>NZ_LMJW01000023.1:367736-450822 GCF_001429505.1 Allobosea sp. Root483D1 | reverse complement strand
AACTTCCTCGCAGCCGTCTGCATCGCCGCGACCGTCAGCTACTGGTTGTGAGTCTGGACCCTAGGCGAAGCCCGCGACACCATCTTCGAATGGGTCGACCGGTCCAGCATGACACAGCCCAAGTATTGGCGCTTGATCGGAAATTTCAAGAGTGGTGCAAACAGAGTTTGGGAAGCGTCTGGCGTCTCCCTTCGGGCCGGGCTGTCGGCTAAACTGAAGCCTCTGCGGGTCTTCACCCATGCGTGCTTCGATCCCTGGCGCAGGGCGGAGAGCGGGTCGCCCGGATCTCGCCGCGCGCGGAGATGAATCTCGCGGTGGTCCAGGCGATCGTCGATGAGGAGTTGCGACGCAACCGCGGGCCGTACGAACCCACTGGTTGAACGCGTCGCACGACCAGCCTCGTCCTGAAGCGTCGAAAGGACAGCCGGGGCCGCGTCGGATCGTCCAGATGAAGGCGGGCGATCCAGGAGCAACCCACTCCCGCTCGTCTGGGATGGCGTCCTGGTCCAGCCCCGGACTTCCACGATCAACCCCGAGGGGTCCGCTAGCAAGCTGCGGCCGCTTGGGCTTTGCCCTGCGCGGTGATCGCGTCCGGGGCCGGACACTGACGGAGCCATCGAGCGGGAATGGGCCCGCTCCCCGATGGAGCCTTCATGATGTCGCACGATCTGACGCTCGCCCAGAACCACGCCTTCCAGCTCGCTCAGACCCTCATGGTTCCGGTCACTGTCTTCCAGTCGAACGGGGCGTTCGGCGTCCTGCCTTCCGCCGAACTCGCCGACGGCGAGGTTGAGACCATCGCCGAATTCGATCCCTTCGAAAGCCGGCCGGCTCGTTGAGCCGGCCCTTCTCCTTCCGGAAATGCCGCTTGCGAGCTGCGGCGGCAAGGGAGGCTTACGCCGCTGTGGCGCCCTCGCCGCCTTGGCTCTTTGCGGCGTCCGGAGGTCGCTCCGCGAAGTGCGGGGATAAGGGAAAACAGGCAAGGAAGGCGGGACGCGAGCGCGTGCCGGCAGACCCATGGAACGGACAGAACTGGAGGCATTGCGGGAGCGCGTGCCGTGCGCGGCGGTGCTCGAGAAAGCGGGATTTGCCATCGACCTACAGCAAAGCACCCGCAAGGCGGTCAAGTACCGCCGCGGCGACGCGATCGTCATCGTGATCCATGCCGGCCGGGGTTGGTGCGATGCCCTGTCCGAAGCCAAGGGCGATGTGTTCGGCCTGGTGGAGCACCTTGATGGCGTTTCCTTCGTCGAAGGCCTCGACCGTGCTGCTTCCCTGGTCGGCTACACGCCGAAAGATCCGGCCTGGCCTCGCCCGCCGCGCGCTTCTGGGCGGGTTCTGTCCATCGCCGAGCGATGGTCGCGGCGCCGTAAGCCCTGGCTCGGTTCGATGGTCTGGCGCAATCTGCGCGACGAGCGCGGCCTGCCGGACGCCCTCATCCCCTCGGCCGCAAGCGTTGCTTCGTCGCGACAATCGAAGATATTCTCGATGTCGGCCTCGTAGGCGACGAGCGTCGTTGGCTGGAGTTACCGGCCTGGTTGGCTTCCCTCAGGGCGGTCATGATGGTCAGGGAGGTGTAGAACGCCGGCGCGCCCTTCGGTTCAAACCGGCCGCCGTATAATTGGGCGCCACGCACTGAAAGCGGTTCGCGCGCAAAAATCGGGTTCAGTGCGCGAAACAGCGAAGACGGAATCGCAGGGAGAAAAGGGAGGAAGGGGAAAGAACCCGGTTCGCGGATCGTCCGAGCCGGTGACGCTGACGCTCAACCGCCGGCGGCGCAGTCCCGGCCGCGGCGTCCCGCGCAGGGCTTGGCAGCCCCGCTTGGCCGACCGGGCAGGGTGCTCGCCCGCAGTTGCACCGGCCCATCGCTCCACGGGCCGGGGGGTGTCTTCGGAAAGAAGACGAAAAAGGGACCCGCGAACGGCGTGGTCCGGCCCCTGACAGGAGAATTACCATGCAACTCATCACGATAGACCCGCGTGCGCTGGCTCCAAATCCCGATCCGCTGCGCCGCACCAAGGCTACGCCGCAGGCGGACGCCCTTCTGCTTGCGACGATAAGAGCAGTTGGCGTCGTCGTGCCGCCGATCATCTTGCCACAGCCCGGGGGTGGCAATGGCTATATTATTCAGCTCGGCCATCGCCGGGTCGAGCAGGCGATCAACGCCGACCTGGCCGAAATTCGCGCCATCGTCGCCGATCCCGACGTCGACAAGGATGCGCTCAAGGCGCTGGTCGAGACTATCAGTCACGCACCGCTCAATCCGGTCGATCTGTGGCGCGCGATCGAACGACTCATCGCGCCGACCTGGACGGAAGAGGCCATTGCGGTCGCCCTCGCGCAGACCCCGCGACAGATCCGCAAGCTGCGGCTCCTCGCCAATCTTCTCCCCGCGATGCTCGACCATCTCGCGACTGGCGACATGCCCGAAGAGCGCTACCTCCGTACGATCGCCGCTGCGAGTACAGACGAGCAAAAGGAGGTCTGGAAGAAATACAAGCCGGGCAAGGCCAACCCTCGGGTGTCATGGCATCAGGTGGCCCATGCACTCGAAAAGAAGCGGATGTACGCCACGGATGCGAGCTTCGGCGACGAGCTCGCCCAGGCCTATGGCATCGCCTGGGTCGAGGATCTGTTCGCCCCGGCGGACCAGGACGGCCGCTACACCACCGATGTGGAGGCCTTCCTCGGGGCGCAGCAGGAATGGATGTCCACTCATCTGCCCAAGCGCGGCGTAATCGTCGAGACTGGACAATGGGGCGATCCGAAATTGCCTCCGAAAGCTGAAAGGGTTCACGGCAAGCCCGGCAAGTCCGACCACACGGCGTTGTATCTCGATCGCGAGGGGCGAGTTCAAAACGTCGTTTACCGGATGCCCGAGGTCCAGAAGCCGAAGGACAAGGGGCATGCGACCGCAGGTTCCACCGAGCCTGCGATGGCGAAGCCCCGTCCGGACGTGACGCGGATCGGCCAGGCGATGATCGGGGACCTGCGCACCGACGCATTGCACGAGGCCCTCGCCCGGGCGCCAATCGAGGACGACATGCTCCTGGCGTTGCTGGTCCTCGCCTTTGCTGGCCGCAACATCTCCATCGCCTCTGGCGCCGCCAGTAATGTCTACGGCTTCGCCCGGATGGAACGCCACGCCGTGCGTCTTATCGGCGAGGACGGCAAGCTCGGCTTCGACCACGAGACCTTGCAGCAGGTGGCGCGCGCCGTGCTGATCGATGCGCTTTCCTGCCGGGAGAACCGCTCCGACTCCGGCATCGTCGCGCGCATCGCCGGAGATGCGATCGGAGCCGATGGCTTCCTACCGAACATGGGAACGGACGAATTCCTCTCCTGCCTCTCCCGGCAGGCGCTCGAGGGCTCGTGCAGGGATACGCCCGTGCTGCCGCGTCAGCGGGTGAAGGATACCCGGGCTGCCCTGGTCGAGCATTTCAAGGAGCGCAGTTTCGTGCATCCGGCCGCACGGTTTTTGCCGGACAAGGCGAAGCTGACGGACTGGCTGTCCAGGAACGCCGTCGCGGAGGACGCGGACGCCGTCGACCAGCTCGAGGGTCAGGATGGCGAGGACGGCGATCAGTTCGCCGGCGAGGAGGCTGAAGCTCTCCGCGACGCGGCGTAGCCGTCCCGCCAATCATCCTTCCGAACGACACCCCGCCGCCGGCCCATCCCGGCGGCGGCTTCGTTTCCGCATTCCCGACAGGAGGACATGATGTCCGCGCAATTGATCTTCGACCTCGCGCCGCTCGGCTCGATCGTCCGCTATTCAGATGGCACCCCGCGTCCGCCCGTGCGTCACCGCAAGAAACTCTCGGCCTGGGAGGAGCGTAACAGCAGTGGCCGGCTCATTCGCAAGCAGGCCGAGGCCCGTATCGGCAACATGCTGATCGGTGCACGCTGCACGCTGCATGCCGGCGACTATGGCGGCGGGGGCGTCATCGTGCTTCGCGTCCACCGGACTTTCTCGGTCGACAGCGCGCTGAAATTCGTCGTGACCGAACGTCCGAAGGTCGGCTCGATCCGCGTGCTCGACCGGAGCGGCGAGGACGCCGTGCTGGTCTATCTCGCCTGCCATCGTGCGGATGCGCTGGAATGGCTGACGCGGCACGGTTATCCCATCGCCGTGCTGGAGGAGGTCACGGCCGACGAGGTCGGGTCTGATGTGATCGAGGGGAGGGCCGCATGACGATGCCCGCTCCTTCCATCATCGACCTCACCTCCGGGATTCCGCAGGTGGAGTATGGGCGCAGTGCCGATGGCTTCCTCGTCGCCCGCGTGGGCGATACGGCCTTCGCCGTGGTGTCGGCCCAAGACAATCGGCTCTATCTTGCGACCGGGTGGCGCATCCGCCGCCCGATCGAGGAGTGGACCCGATCGGATTTCTACGGCCACGCGGGCGAGCTCGCCGACGAGGCGGCCTTCCGGGCAGAGGTCGTCGAGAATGCGGAGCACCAACGCGAGAAGCGCGCGCTCGGTCGCCGGGAGATCCGCTCGACCGCGGACACGCCAAGAACGGTTGGCCGGATGCCTGTGAAAGCATTTTCGGCCGCGCGCTCGCCCCGGGCGAATCCTATGAGAAAGATCGCCGGTCCTTCGAGCAGGAGCACGCTGGCAACTGGATCGTGATCTTGGCGATAACCTGCGATCACAAGCCCGGCTTTGTCGAGGTTGTGGCCACGCCTGGCGGCCGGCAAGGGGCTGGGACCGAGGAGCGGCGCTTCCTCGTGCCCTCGGCCGAGTACACGATCGGCCGCTTCGGCTTCGTCGTCGATGACCTTCGCCACCGCGTCTATGCGGGCCCGTCAAGCTTCGTTGCCTGGCGCGGAGGACAGCATCGTGACGCCTTCTCCCGAACGTTGCTCCCACCTCCGCCGGATGGAGGAGGCGCGGAGCAGACACATGCGGCCCTTTCCCTGAGCGCCTCNGGGGGGAGCCGATCCTGCCGGTCCCTCTCGGGTCTGGCTACGGTCGTAAACCGGCGGCCGGCCGCTTCAAGGCCGCGTTCCGCGCCGCGAGGCGGCCGAAACCGCCAGGCTCGGCGGGGTGGGCCTGCGTTCTGCGCGAGGGCTTACCCGCCCTGCTTGTCCGCACGCTCCGCCCCGCTCGCTCCGGCGGCCCCGGACCCTGAAGCGTCCGCCTGTCGCCGGGTTTCCCTGACCGCGCCCGAGGGAGGGCCGGCAGAAATCGGCCTTAGCCCTCGAGAGAAACGCCAGGAAAGGATCCTCACATGGCCAAGACCGCTGCCGCTCCCCGCCAGACCGCGCGCGTCGTCCCGCTCCGGAAGGGCACCAGCCTCGACATGGCTCGGCTCTGCTGCCCCGATGCCGGCCAGGCCACGCTCATCTCCGAGAGCTTCGGCCTGACCACCGTCGACGGTGACGCCATCCGCGACCTCCACGAGAAGCTGATCGTCCAGACCGCCGATGCGCTCGGTGAAGGCCTTGGCGAACGCGCGATGCAGATCCATCTCCAGCGCATCGTCGGCGCCTATGTCGGTTCCGCCCACGGCGCGGGCCAGTTTTACAGCCGCGCGGTCTCGGAGGCCCGCGACGCCACGGCGAAAGCCGCCTGCGATGCCCGCGACGAGGATCTCGACGGCCCGGTCGGCTTTGACGGCGCCGCCCAGCGCAAGCGCGAGTTCGCCGCGGACATGGCGATCCAGTCCCACGCGCTCCTCATGGCAGCCGAGGGTGCCGTCGCCGCCTACGAGCAGGTCGTCGGCGAGCGCTGGAAGCCCTTCGAGCGACCGGTCGAGAACTCCGGGCGAAGTGTCGACCGAAAGGCGGCCGACCTCCAGATGGCGGCTCTCGGTTGAGCCGCCTCGGGCGAGGCCTTGGCCTTGCCCCTCTCCACCACCGCATATCGAGCCGGCTGACCGCATCAGGGACCGGCCTGCTCGCATGTCTCACCCTCCGCCGGGAGAGGCCGACAAAGGGGAGGAACGGACCTGCGCCCATCGCGGCCGTCTCGGCTGTCGCTCCTGCCGGGGCCGGTGGCCGGCGCAGCGGCGTTGCCGCCCTTCACTTCGTTTCGGCCCGGTGGGTGCGCCGCCCCCCTGATTTCCCCGGCGCTGGACCGCCGTGACGGCCGCGATGGGCGCGGCCTCCGAAACGGAGGTTCAGGACCATGGGAAAGACAGAAGAAGAACCGCGTGCGGATATCTATGCACGCATCACCCAGCGCATCGTCACCGAGCTGGAGAAAGGGGTGCGCCCCTGGGTTCAGCCGTGGAGTGCTGGAAACGCGACCGGGCGGGTCACCCGCCCCCTGCGCCACAATGGCGAACCTTACACCGGAATGAACGTGCTGCTGCTCTGGTCAGAGGCCATGGCGCGGGGATATTTGGCCCCGATCTGGATGACCTTCCGGCAGGCGCGCGAACTGGGCGCACACGTCCGCAAGGGCGAAGCCAACGCTACCGTGATCTATGCGAGCCGGTTCACCCGAACCGAGACCGACGCACGCGGTGACGAGGTCGAGAAGGAGATTCCGTTCCTCAAGGCTTATGGCGTCTTCAACGTCGAGCAAATCGAGGGCTTGCCGGAGCACTATTATCAGGGGCCGGCACCGCACCTCGATCCGGACGAGCGGATCGGGCGCGCCGACCGCTTCTTCGCAAATACCGGCGCGGTTATTCGGCATGGAGGGGCGCAGGCGTTCTATTCGCCGTCGGCCGATCACATCCAGATGCCGCCCTTCGAGACATTCCGCGACGCCGCCGGTTACGTCGCTGTCCTCAGCCACGAGATCGTGCATTGGACGGCGGATTCCCGCCGCGTAGGCCGAGATCTCAGCCGCTACGGCAAAGATCGTACCGAACGGGCTCGGGAGGAGCTGGTCGCTGAGATTGGTTCGGCGCTGGTCTGCGCCGATCTCGGCATCGTTCCGGAACTCGAACCGCGGCCCGATCATGCCGCCTATATCGCAAGCTGGCTGAAGGCCCTCGCCGACGACAAGCGAGCGATCTTCAAGGCAGCCGCGCATGCGCAGCGCGCAGTTACCTATCTGCACGGATTGCAGCAGGAACCCGAAGCGGAGCGAGAGGCCGCCTGATCTCGTCTCCATTCGCATTTGGAAGGGAGGGGCCAGAGCCCTCCCTTCCTCCGGTCCCGGAGGCGGTGAGGAGCCCGGCGGCGGCATTGGGCCAGGACAAGGGCCGTGCCCACGGGTTGTGGCCCCGCCTCGCGGCGGGGCCCTTTCGCCGACGTGACCGTGCCCGGCGCCGACAGGCTGCTATGACCGCGCCGTCCTGCTCAAGCTGGTGGCCGCGGCGGACAGCGGAGGCTCGGATCGTGCGGTGAGCCTTCGTGATAACGCCGGGATCTGCATCGACCGCATGGCGAAGCCCGGTTCGACCTCAGGCAGGAGCAAATCCTGGGGGGCTTCCGCCCAAGCTGTCCGCGCTGCACGTGGCCTCGATGATGCCGGAGATGGGCAGCAGTCTCACGGAGAGGACGGTCTGCGTGGATCGAGCTTGATCGTCGGCACCTGTCGTCATTCCCCCGAGGCTGCGAAAGCCACCCCATCGCGACCCGATGTGTCTGGTCTGACCGAGGGACGAGCGCTGGGCGCTCTCGATCTTGTCCCCGCAACGGCCGGCGCCGGCTTTTTTCCACCGCCCGCCACCCCGGAGGGGACCCCGGCCGGCTTTGCATCGCGAAGCAAAAATGCCGTCTCCGGCCGCCTTCCACTTCGTTCCAGCCCCGAATGGGTGCGGGTCGATCGCCCCCGGCCTCACGACCGCCATCGGGTCGCGATGGGCGCGGCCCGGAACCAAAGGAATGAGACAATGGCCAACATCGGCAGCTTCACCACCAACGGCAACGGCTTCACCGGCTCGATCCGCACGCTTGCTCTCAACGTGAAGGCCCGGCTGGTCCGCATCGAGAACCCCTCGGATAAGGGTCCCCACTTCCGGGTCTTCGCCGCCGCGAACGTCGAGCTCGGCGCCGCTTGGCAGAAGGTCTCCGGCGAGGGGCGCGATTACCTCTCGGTCAAGCTGGACGATCCGAGCTTCCCCGCTCCAATCTACGCCACCCTGGTCGAGGTGGAAGGCGAGGAGGGTCTGCAGCTGATCTGGTCCCGCCCGAGCCGGGACTGACGCCTTCGACGAGAGGGCCCCGCCGCGAGGCGGGGCCTTCGCTTTCATCTCAGCCGTTGAGTGCGTCCCTGACCGCCTTGGCCGGCACGAAGGTCAGCTTCTTCGAAGCCGCAACCTTGATGATGGCGCCCGTCGCGGGGTTGCGGGCCTCGCGCTGCGGCTTGTCCTTCACCTTGAACTTGCCGAAGCCGGCGATGTTCGTCTCGCCGCCGGTGGCGGCGGCATCGGCGATCAGCTTGAACACGCTGTCAAGGATCATCTTCGCCTGCGCTTTGGTCAGACCCTGCTCGCCGGCGATCTTGTCGGCGATCTCGCTTGCTGTAGCCATGAAAGACACTCCCCTGTTGTTCTGTTCTGCTTGTCCATCACAACACGAACGGGCCAGCAGGAAAGACAGGAAACGGCGATGCGGTGGACAATCCACTGGAAACCGGCGCGGATCCAGCCAGCGCTCAACCGATAGGCCCGTTGCTTAGCCCTAAAGCCAATCGAAATAGCCCCGGCGCCTCTTGCTTTGCTCGAGCTGGCTCAGTTCCGTGTCAGCTCATTAGACTGATCGAAGGTTTCCACCATCGACTGGCCGCCTGTGCCGATCCCGCCCCAGTTGCGTATGACCGATGCGCCGCCGAGGGAGAACAGGCCGGTGTTCCACAGCTCGCAATCTGGCGCGATGAACGGCACCTTCTTGCAGAAGCAACGAGCCAGGCGAGACGCGTGCGGCGCACGGCTCTACTCGCTCCGCTGCCGCTGCGCTCACCAAACCCGCTTCGCGGTTTCGGCCGGTTCGGGTGACGATCCTCTCGCAGCGCGGCATCAGCAACGGCCAGCCTGCGAGCTTGGCGCCGGGCAGGTCTTTCGTGGGTGCTTCCCGCGCGAACTGGAGGGGCTCTCTGGTCGGCCCATGGTACGGCCGGTGGAGCCCGCCTCAAGGACGCGCGGTGCCCCCAAAATGCTGACGCATTTCGGCTCCCCCACGCGCCGCCTGCGGCGGTCGGCTGGCGCCGATCCTTGACCCGGTCTCCCCCGACGCGTGGCGCGCCTTTGTCCATTCGAGACGAAGGAGGTTCTCATGACCATGCCGATCGATCAGCAGATCGCCGAGCTCAAGGCCGAACTGAACAATGCGTGCCTGACGCCGCGGGAGCGGCGCGATGCGAAGCGCGAGCTGGAATTGCTCACCGAGGGAGATCGCAGCGAGACTGAGGCGGCCTACTTCGCCGACGCCGAGATCTGCGCTGCGGTTCACGCCGCCGAGCTGGCCGCACTACCGTTCTGAACATCGCGATCTGAAACTGTCGGTCTGACGCCACGCGCGTCGGGCCGGCTCTTCGCATGTGCAGCTGGGCTGTGCGCGCGCAGGCCAGAGTTGCCGAAGTTGATGGTTGAGCCGGTGTGGTTTGAACCACACCGTCATCTCGTCGCCGCGATCGGCGGTCAGAAGGTGCCCGCATAGATTGCGCCACTCTGATTATCTGCATGTCGGATTTTTGATGAAGACCATCGTGATCAACAACCAGAAGGGCGGGGTTGGCAAGACAACGCTGGCCGTGCATCTGGCCTGGTACATGGCCGAGACCGGTGGTCGCGTCCTGCTGATCGACGCTGATGCACAAGGCAACGCGACCGACACGATGAAGCGACATCGCGGCGAGGTCGCCGCTGCCGAGTTGTTTCGGTCTGGTAGGGTGCCTCTAGCCTCCGGCACCGAGGGCATCACGCTCGCGGCCTCGGACAGCTCTCTCACAGATGTCGATCGCGGAGTCGCGGCCGGCATCCAGCAGTTCCGCGACAATTTGCAGGCCGGCAGCGCCGAGTTCGATGTCTGCGTCATCGATACGCCGCCGTCGCTGGGTTTGCGCAGCGTGGCTGCTTTGGTTGCCGCCACCCATGTGCTGTCGCCGATCTATCTCGAGGATTATTCGGTGAAGGGGGTGAAAGGCCTGCTCCAGACCGTCATCGGAGTACAGCAGCGCTATGGCCGCTTCGACATGAAGTTTCTTGGGCTGTTGCCGTCAAATTTCAACACGAAGTCGCCGCGCCAACGCGCCCATCTCGATCAGCTCTTGCGCGAGGCCGGCAAGTACGTCTTTCCAGGCCATATCGTCGCGCGGGACGGCTATGCCGAAGCTGTCGCGGAAGGGAAGCCCGTTTGGAAGCTGAAGAAGCGCTCGGCGCAAGAGGCCGGCCGCGAAATCCGCACCGTGCTGTCGCGCATCGTCGAGCAGATGGCGTGAGGATCGTATGGCATTGGATCTGAGCTTCAAGGAACTGGCGGATGTTGCCGCTGGCGGCTTCGATGGCCGGCCTCTCAGGATCGCGCTGGAGCTGATCGACGAGGATCCCGATCAGCCGCGACGGGAGTTTCCCAAGGAGGAACTCGAGCACCTTGCGGCATCGATCCGGGTCGAGGGCATTCTCCAACCTATCGTGGTTCGGCGGTCGCCACAGGCTGGCCGCTTCATCATCGTGATGGGTGCGAGGCGCTACCGCGCCGCCAAGCTGGCAGAGCTTGTCGAGGCGCCGATCGTCGTTCAGGACGCCGCTGAGGCCAATCCCTACGCGCAGATGGTCGAGAACATCCAGCGCGATGATCTGAAGGCGAGCGAAATCGCGCGCTTCATCGTGGCTCGGCTGGCGGCGGGCGAGAAGCAGACGGAGATAGCGCGGCGCCTAGGCAAACCCCGCGACTGGGTCTCGCGCTACGGCGCCGTGCCGAGGATGCCGCCATTCCTGCAGGAGATGCTCGCCAGCAGCTCGATTCGCGCAGTCTATGAGCTCTACCAGGCCTGGCGTCAGGAGCCGGCGGCCGTCGAGCGGGCGGTCGTCAGTCGGGACGGCTTCACCGACGCGGAGGCGAGAGCATTTTCCTCAACCGTCCGATCGCCTGGTGACGCGTCGGCAAACGTTGAGGCCAGTGGTCTGCAGCGTTGCGTTTCTGCCCCGGTGCCAACGGTGGAGCCGTATCGCGGTGTCTTTCCCAGGGAGCAGGCGCCTGCCTCGTTGCAGCAGCAGGCAGGGGCGCGCGTCAGGGCGTTGGTGACCGTGCGGGTACGAAGCGGCCAGCGACGCGGCTCTTTGGTTCTCGATGCTACCGCGACAACAGGCGAGGGCTCTGCCCGCGTCGTCTTCGATGACGGTGCCATCGAGGATGTTGCTGTCGGCGCCTTGCGCATCGAGGCCGTGTCGGTCGGCTGAGAGCAACTTCGCCCGCGATGATCACGACCCTGATCTTGTGGTTCAACCCACAAGGCGTTTGACTGCACGCTCCCTTGTTTCTTGCCCGGCCTCGCGTGTTTTGCGGATTGCTGTGTGCTGTCTCCGCTTTGTCGACGTGCCCCCCTTCTCGAATCGGTAGCCGCGGTGGATGGTTGAGAGTCGTCGAGACTCTTGCTAGTGCAGGATAGGCTTGCCGCCAGCGAATTATTACGCCCGCTGGCGTTGGAGCAGGCGCGCCGCCAACGGGCCGGCTCGTACTTGCGAAGAGGAGGCCTCGATGCCGACTTTAACGTTGCGGGTCTCGGATGAGTTGGCGCTGCAGTTCGCGGCTCTCGCAGCTACTGAAGGCGGAAAATCGGCGTTGATCCGCCGGCTGCTAGAGACCGCGGTTGGCGCTCCGGAGTCGAAGCGCGCGCCGGTCGCGGTGGGGGCGCCGCAGAAGGTGACGGTGCGGTTCCGGGAGAGCGAACTGGGTCAGCTCGGCGAGCTGGCCGCGGCGCGCGGGATGACGCGTACGCAATGGATCACGTCGCTGGTGCGGTCACGGCTGGGCGCTCCGGCGCAGCAGTCGGAGGGCGAGCGCGAGGCGCTGCGAGCCATCGCACGCGAGCTCAACAGGATTGGGGGCAACATCAACCAGATCGCTCGGGCTGCACATCGCGCGGAGATTGGGCTCGATCCGGAGAGCTGGAAAGTGATCGGTGAGGCTCGCGACCAGATCGCGGCTCTTCAAGGCGAGCTGAAGGAAGTTGTAGATCGAACCAGCACCTACTGGGAAGGCCGCTGATGAGCGGGAAACGTGCGCAAGAGCTGCTCGATGACCTGCCGCCGATCTCCTATGTCTGGCGGACGCCGGTGCGACGGCCGCGTGTTTCTGAGGCTGACATTCCCGATCCGGTAGCTCCGCAGCGGGTCACCCCGGCGATGCGCGCGCGGCTCGAGCGGATCGTCGGTCGGGCGCCGGAGGTGATGGTCAAGATCACGGGGCGGACGAAAGACGCCGGGCATCTGAAATCCCATCTCGAATACATCATGCGCAATGGCGAGCTGACGGCAGAGACGGAGCAGGGCTCGCTCATGCGCGGCAGGGAGGGTCTCAAGGATCTCCAGTCGCGCTGGACCGAGGATACGGTACTCGACGACAAGCGCCGGCGCGATGGGACGATCTCGGTCAATATCATCCTGTCGATGCCGCCCGGAACCGATCCGATCCCGGTCAAGGACGCCGTGCGGGCGTTCGCGATCGAGACGTTCGAGGCCAACCACGACTACGTCTTCGTCCAGCATCTCGATGACAAGCATCCGCATGTCCATCTGACGGTGCGCTCGCAGGACTATAACGGGAAGCGCTTGAACCCCCGGAAGGCCGATCTGGCGACCTGGCGTGAGCGGTTTGCTGGCGAGCTTCGATTACGTGGCGTCGCCGCCGAGGCGACGCCACGGCGGACGAGAGGGAAGGTGCGCAAGCATGACAAGGGGACAGTGGTGGCGCTGCGCCGTCGGGGCGTCGTTCCCGATACCGACAAGGGCGCGCGGGACGACGTCGTTCGCGCGGTGAAGGCCGGCGTCATTGGTATCCGGCCTTGGGAGGCGAAGGCCCGCGACCGCCAGACAAAGATCCGAGCCCAGTATCTGGCTCACGCCAAGGAACTCGAGCGGACCGGGAAGGGGAGTGATCGGGCTTTGGCGATGAGGGTGCGGGAATTTGTGGCGAGGATGCCTGAGCCGGAAACGCGGCGCGAGCAGTTGTTGCGGGAGTTAGCTGTTGCGGCTCAGAATAAACAGTCAGATCGGAAGCACCAAATGCGCCAAGACGGCACAACGCCGGACAAGAACGAGCGGTAGGGCAAGATTATCAATCGTTTTTTATCAGGCGACACGTAACTGTTTCCGGCGATAGCCCGTCACGGATCTCTGGAGCCCTTCTTTGCTCCCACCATCAGAATCTGTACGAGACGCCCATGATCGGTCCACTCAATGCGGTATCGAAAACGTAACTGCCGCTGCGATAGTCAACGGCTAGATGGCGGTAGCCGACCGAGACGGACCAGTTCTCATTGAAGCTATAGTCGATCGTTCCGCGTAGCTGCCAGGTCAGCCGCGAACTGCCGGCGCCGATATCGCCATAGGCACTCAGGCCGAAGCCATTGCCCAGGTTTGCACGCAGGCGTAAGCCGGCCACGGGGTCGACCCACGTACGCTCCGTGCCGCCGGAGAGCGATACGACGCCAGCGATTGCGAGATCGACATCGGTCGAGGCCGACCAGACCCGCCCACCCGCGAGGATGTCGGCGCTGAACCCGCTGTTCTCGTAAAATCGAAAAAAGCCGGTGACTGTCGCATTCAGAGTTCTGGATTTGACCTCGGCGCTGCTGAAACCGGGGGCGCGCGCGATGAAATTGCGCTGTGCCTCGACCGATACGGCGACATAAGCCAGATCCGCGAGGACACCCCAGCGTCCGCTGCGATATTCACCCGCCAGCATGGCCGCGAAGTCGAGATTCTGAAGAATGTCCTTGAACGGCACGTCGACACTGACCGTCGGAAGAAAAGCTCGTGTACGTACGTCGCCCCTGATGCCCGAAGCCCAGAAGAACGGCGTGATCCGGAGTTCGGTGTCGGGGACCGGCGCAACGATGGATGGCGGTGGGACGGGCGCAAGGTCGGCTGCTTGCGATCGATTCGCCAAGGCCAACATGCAGAGCGCGAATAAAAACGGCGTGCGGCGCATAGCTTCCCCCAAATTGTCCAAGCATTCTGCATTTCGAAGATCGTTCAGCTAGCCGCTAATCTGAAATTCCCGCGCTCCCGATTGGAGTCATATGCTTTAAGCGCCGGTGTGGTTGCAGAGCCGCACCCCGATCAGGATAAACCCTCGTCGTGTGGGTCGCCTGCCCGGATCCATGAGCTTACGCGTCTCCGATCGCCGCGTTGATGGCACTGAACAGCGCCGCGTTGCGCAAGGGCTTCGACAGAACGGCGATGACGTTACCCGGCTCAGGGCGTTCCCGTAGCCTGATGTCGCTATGAGCCGTGATCACGATCGTCGGGATGTGGATTCCAACGCTCGTCAAATGCTGGATCAGTTCCAGGCCGCTCATGCCGGGCATCTGCACGTCGACGATCAGGCATGCGGGCTTGTCATCTGCAAGTGATGCGAGGAAGTCTCGAGCCGATCCATAGGCCTTGGTTTGAAACGCATGAACGCGCAATGTCCGGGTCAGGGACTTCAGTACGGACGGATCATCGTCCACGAGAGCGATCCAGGGATGACCTTCCGACATGATTCAGAAGGTGTGGCCGTTGTTGCCGGTTGTCGACCTGACCGTTGGCCCAGTACCGCTGCTTATTTGGAAATGCCGGCCTTCTCCGCCATCCGCACGAGATCGGCGACCATGCGGACATCTAGCTTTTTCATGATCGAGCTGCGGTGGAACTTGATGGTCTTCTCGACGGTCCCGAGATCGTAGGCGATCTGCTTATTGAGGCGCCCCGCGACGACATGAGTAAGAACCTCCCGCTCGCGCGGGGTCAAGGTCGCGATCCTAGCTTCAATCGACGTCAATTGGGCTTGAGCCTGGCGCGAGCGGGCGTCCAATTCCTCCGCTCGCTGTATCGCGCCGATCAGGTCGCGGACGCTAACCGGCTTGGTGAGGAAATCGACGGCACCCGCCCTCATGGCTCGCACGGTCGTCGGAATGTCGCCTTTGCCGGTCAGAAAAATAATGGGCCGGCTCGCCCCATTCGCCGACAGCGCCTGCTGGAGTTCGAGACCGTCGAGCCCCGGCATGGAGACATCGAAAACGGCGCAGCCCGGAACTGCCGCGTCATGACGGTCCAGGAATTCCTGCGGCGAGGTATACGGCTCGGCGTTGTAGCCTTTCACTCGCACGAGCCGCGACAATGCCTTGATCACCCTGGCATCGTCATCGACGAGGAAGACCGTGAACATCGCCTATCACTGGGCCGCGAGCAGCGTGGATCGTATCGGAAGTGTAATCTTGGCGACCGCGCCGCCGCGATCGTCGTTCGCAAGTCTGATTTTGCCTCCATGCGCCTCGATGATCGTCGAGCAGATCGCCAAACCGAGGCCGAGGCCGTTGGGCTTCGTCGTGTAGAACGGCTCGAAGGCGCGGCATTCTTCAGTGGGCTGGAAACCGATGCCGCAATCTTTCACCCGTGCCTCAATCACACTAGCTCGCGTAATAAGGGTTGATACCGAAATGAGCCGTTGAGCCGTTGGCGTTGAAGCCATCGCATCCATCGCATTCATCACAAGGTTGAGCAGGACCTGCTGCAACTGGACGGGGTCCCCGATCGTCGCGGGCAAGCCACTTGTCAGATCAAGTTTGACGCTGATCCTGCGGCTGATCAATTCATTGTTCAGCAATCCAAGAGTCGAGGTGACCAGCTCATTGACGTCGACTGACGCTAGCGTCGTCTCGCCCTTTTTCAGCAGGTTGCGGAGGCGCTGGATCACCTCGCTGGCTCGCCGGTTGTCGTCGACGATATCTTGGAAGACCTCTCGGATCTCGACCAGGTCTGGCGAGTCAGCCGCGATCAGGTCCAATCCCGTTTCCGCATTCGACTGGATCGCCGTCAGCGGCTGGTTGATTTCATGCGCAATCGCCCCGGAAAGCTCGCCGAGCACTGAAACGCGCATGAGATGGGTGATTTCCTGACGTTGCAAGGAGGCTTCGATCTCAGCTGTCTTCTGATCGGTGAGGTCGACAAATATTCCGCTTACCTGGCTGGGAGCGCCTCGGTCGTCGGGATGGAAGCGAGCCCGGATGCGGATCCAGCGTTGTTCGCCCTGCAGCACGACGCGCACATCCGTTACGGCCGGCTTATCCGAGGTCGAGGCATTGCGTAGTGACATAATCGCCGTTTCACGGTCTTCCGGATGGATGGCGGCCAGGAAGGCCTCGAGCGTGAGCGGAACGTCCTCCCCCAGGCCGAACAGCGCTCTGGAATGCTGGGTCGCCCAGAGTTCGTTGGTTTCGCGGTCGAACTGCCAGAGCCCCAGATTGACGGACGCAGCTGTAAAGGTCATTCGCTCTTCACTCTCCTTGAGCAGAAGCTCGGTACGCTGCCTCCTGCGCCTTTGGATCAGCAGGGTGCCGGCGACGACCGTCTGCAACGCGAAGATGAAGATCGCGGCCAGCACAAGATTGCGATGCTCGTCCCAGAGCGTCGGCTTCTTAAACAAGACGACGGTGCCGGCTGGAAGGTCGCCTTCTCGCAGATTCCAACGCTGCATGGCCCTGAAATCGACCCGGTACGCTTGCCCAGGATTGGTTCGCGGCGCGAGCGCCGCCGGATCCTTACCAGCTATGATTTCAAGCGCGAGGTCGGCTGCGGCTACGCCAACAGATTCGAACGTCTCGATGAATCCACCTACAGGGCCGTTGCCGAGATAGGTGTCGTAAGGCGAATAGACCGGAGCCGGGGAAAGCGCGGTCAATGTGGTGGCCACTTCCGCCGGAACGAAAGTCTTGCCGGTGCCATCCGCGAAGACCGTCAGAATGATCACAATCGCGTCGGGAGGAACGCGCGCCAACTCGGCGATGAGCGCGTCATAGGAAAGTTCGAACAGGTAGGTCGTCTCGAATTTCCTGCCCCGGCCTTCCATCGTTCTTCGCGCCTCAACTTGCCAGCGGCGGTCAGTGAGACCGCTCCCCGCAATCACGATGACTCGCCGCGCGTCGGGCTGAAGCGCTTCCGCGAGAGCGAGCGTCTTATCGAGATTAAATTCGGTAATGATGCCCGTTACGTCGGGAGGCGGGCGCGAAGCCGAATATGTCGCCGGCGAGATGCCTGTAAATACCACGGGAGCCGAGGGCGCGATCGCATCGCGATGCCTGACAATGAACGGCAAGGCCAGGCTGCCCAGCGTCATCACCACGTCGGGCGGTGAATGGGCATATTTCTCGCGGAGGAAGGCGACCAGGCGATCCTCATGCCCAGAGTCCGAAGGCCGCGCCAGGTCGAGAAACTCCCCATCGATGTCGATTTTGTGCGACGAGCGTTCGAGCAGTCGTTTTCGCGCGGCGTCTCCGACAATTGTCGTAGCTGGGAATGTGTAGTTGAACGCATGCAGCATGAGGATGCGCCGCGTACTTTCCTCTGCGGCAGCGGCGAACGAAACGAACGCAATCAGAAGCAAAAGCACCAGGCCGCAGCACGCCCTGAAGGTGCGCGCCACGACAGATACAACGAGACAACCGAAAGCTTCCATGTTTACGGATCGCAACCCTGCCGACAGCTGAGCTGTCTTGCCGACGCACGATTTATGACCCTCGTAGCGCTTTTGAGCCAGCGCATTTTAGGGCGCGTGCCAGCCACGTCGGATCATCTGGATACTGGGCCATGGTCCAGTAGAGGGCTGCCGACTGCCCCGGTACAACCCCCTTGATCGCCAGCACAGCTAAGCGAACTCGAAAGCGCCGTAACGGAATGCTGCGAGATGGAATTCGTCGGTGGCTGAGTGGCGGCAAACGAAGGAAACGTCCAATGCGCAGTCTTTTTACTATCACGGCCGCTTTCATCGGCTCCGTTTCGGCTGCGCAGGCGCAGGTCGGATTGAACACCTATGCCGACGCCAAAGGCTTTATCGATGTTCAAAAGCTGACCTGCGCCCAGCTCGCCGGGACGTTCCAGGAAGACGCCGATTTCCTCGGGGTTTGGTACAGCGGCTGGTATAATGGCCTCGCCAAGAAGCACGCCATCAACATGCCTCGCGCCAAAGAAGGCATCCATCAGGTCATCGTGCACTGCAAGGCGAACCCGACCAAGCGGGTCATCCAGGCAATCGACTTCGTTTTGAAGGAGGAGAAGAAGGGACGATAGGCGCGGCGTGGCCGAAAGGAGCCCCCTGATATGGCACTGGCGATGCGCGCTTCTGCTGCAGCTACAGGGGCCGTCGGGGTCGCGGCGCCGATGGTCTTCATCGCGGGCGGCAGCTTTCACATGGGGTCCGACGCGCATTATCCGGAAGAGGCGCCGGTCCACCGCGTCACCGTCGACAGCTTCTGGATGGACCGCACGCCGGTGACCAACCGCCAGTTCAAACACTTCGTCCGTGCGACGGGGTACGTTACCTTTGCCCAAACTGAGCCCGATCCCAGCAACTACCCAAGCGCATTGCCGGGGATGCTGTTCGCCGGTTCGCTCACTTTTGTGCAGCCGTCACCTCCGGTCGATTTACGCAACCTGCGGGAATGGTGGACGCTGCTCAAAGGCGCGAATTGGCGACATCCATACGGTCCCAGGAGCAACATCAACGCGCTCGACAATCACCCCGTCGTGCATGTGACCTTCGCAGATGCACTCGCCTTCGCGCAGTGGGCTGGCAAGGACCTGCCGACCGAAGCGGAATGGGAGTTTGCAGCGCGCGGCGGGCTGGATCGCGCTGAATACGCCTGGGGTGACGAACTGGCGCCTGGAGGCAAGCACCTTGCCAACACCTGGCAGGGCGAATTTCCGCAGCAGAACCTGACGGCCGACGGCTTTAACCGCACTTCACCGGTGACCGCGTTCCCGCCAAACGGCTACGGCCTGCAGGATATGATCGGCAATGTCTGGGAATGGACCACCGACTGGTACTCATCAAGACATGCCGCCGATGCTCCAAAGGCTTGTTGCATCCCGGTGAACCCGCGCGGCGGGCGCGAATCCGAGAGCTTCGATCCGGCGCTGCCAGACATCAGAATTCCACGCAAGGTCATCAAGGGCGGCTCCCATCTTTGCGCGCCGAACTATTGCCGCCGTTACCGCCCTGCCGCGCGCCATGCCGAACCAGTCGACACGTCCACGAGCCATCTCGGGTTCCGATGCATCACGCGCGGAAGCTCTGACGCATCTTTCTAGCAGGAGGAGAACGTTATGTTTGACTGCTTATTGAAGGAAGCAACGCCCGGTTCCGCCGAAAGCGTGAGGCAGACGTTCGGTGGCCGGCGTTCGAGATCCTGCGCCGCCTTTATCGGGGCGACGACGCTGACGTTGCTCGGACTGACCGGCACTGCGCAAGCGCAGGCTCAGCCTGCGCCGACCCAGCAACGACCCAACATCATCATGATCGTGTCGGACGACACGGGCTATGGCGATCTCGGGCCCTATGGAGGGGGCATTGGTCGCGGCATGCCGACCCCCAACATCGACAAGCTGGCGGCGGAGGGTATGACGTTCTTCTCCTTCTACGCCCAGCCGAGTTGCACGCCCGGGCGCGCGGCCATGCAAACGGGACGCATTCCGAACCGCAGCGGCATGACCACTGTGTCCTTCCAGGGCCAGGGCGGCGGCCTTCCGGCAGCCGAATGGACGCTCGCCTCGGTGCTGAAGACCGGCGGCTACAAGACCTTCTTCACTGGTAAATGGCATCTGGGCGAAGCCGACTACGCGCTGCCGAACGCGCAAGGCTACGACGAGATGAAGTATTGTGGCCTCTATCATCTCAATGCCTACACCTACGCAGATCCGACCTGGTTCCCGGACATGCCTACTGATCTGCGTGAAATGTTCCAGCGCGTGACGAAGGGCGCGCTCTCGGGCAATGCCGGGCAGCCGGCACGCGAGGAATTCAAGGTCAACGGTCAGTATGTCGATACGCCTGTCATCAATGGGCGTGAAGGCGTCGTCGGAATCCCGTTCTTCGACGGCTATGTCGAGAAGGCCGCAATTGACTACCTCGATCGCAGTGCGAACTCGGCCGAGCCGATCTTTATGAGCATCAATTTCATGAAGGTGCACCAGCCCAATATGCCGCACCCCGACTACATCCATAAGTCGCTGTCCAAGAGCAAATATGCCGACTCGGTGCATGAGCTCGACTCGCGCATCGGCCGCATCATGGACAAGGTCCGCTCCAATCCGAAGCTGGCCGCAAATACGCTGGTCTTCTACACCACCGACAATGGCGCCTGGCAGGATGTCTATCCCGACGCCGGCTATACCCCGTTCCGCGGTACCAAGGGCACGCTTCGCGAGGGCGGCAACCGCGTTCCTGCCATTGCCTGGATGCCCGGCAAGATCGCTCCGAATAGCAAAAATCACGAAATCGTCGGTGGTCTCGATCTGATGGCGACCTTTGCTTCCGTGGGTCGCACGCCGCTGCCGACGCAGGATCGCGCCAACCAGCCGATCATCTTCGACAGCTTTGATATGTCGCCGGTGCTGTTCGGCACCGGCCCTTCGCCTCGGAAGTCATGGTTCTACTTTACCGAAAACGAGCTCTCGCCCGGTGCTGTCCGCGTCAACAACTACAAGTTTCTATTCAACATACGCGGCGATGACGGTGCCGCCACGGGCGGTCTCGCCGTCGACACCAATCTGGGATGGAAGGGGGCTCAAAAGTACGTCGCCACAGTCCCGCAAGTGTTCGATCTCTGGCAGGATCCCCAGGAACGCTACGACATCTTCATGAACAACTTCACTGAACGCACCTGGATGGGCGTTGTCATGGAGCAGGAAGTCAAAAAGATAATGGAAACTTACGTAAAATACCCCCCGCGCAAGGTGCAAAGCTACGGGTACACGGGACCGATCACGCTTTCCGACTACGAGCGGCTGCAATCGGTGCGCGAGATGCTCTCGAAGGAAGGTATCAGCCTGCCTATGCCAACCGGCAACTGATCCGATCAGCATCAATGGCATCAGAGGTTCCGTGCACCGCGCTCGGAACCTCTAGCGGATTTTTGTAGCAGGAGGGAACGTCATGTTTGATTGTATACCGGAAAGAACACCGCGAACCGGTGCTGGCTTGCGACAGACACTCGCGCAGTGGCATGCTCGCTCCCGCGCTGCGCTGGTCGGCGCTACGGCGCTGATCTCGCTGTCTCTGGCCGCCCCGTCAATGGCGCAGCCCGCGCCGGCGCAGCAGCGTCCGAACATCGTCGTGATCATGGGCGACGATATCGGCATCTGGAATATCGGCGCTTACCATCGCGGGATGATGGCCGGGCGGACGCCGAACCTCGACAAGATTGCCGCCGAGGGCATGCTGTTCACCGATTACTATGCCGAGGCGAGTTGTACGGCGGGCCGTGCCAACTTCATCACGGGCGAACTGCCGATCCGCACTGGCATGACCACAGTTGGCCAGGCCGGCGCACCCACCGGTCTGCCTGCCGACGCCGTCACGATCGCTACCGCGCTCAAGGGGATGGGCTACGCCACCGGCCAGTTCGGCAAGAACCATCTCGGCGACAAGAACGAATTCCTGCCGACGGTGCACGGGTTCGACGAGTTCTTCGGCTATCTTTATCATCTTGATGCGATGGAAGACCCTTGCCATCCGAATTATCCGCAAGATCTCAGGGCGCAGGTCGGGCCGCGCAACATGGTCCACTCGCTGGCGGCAAATGTCGACGACGCCACAGTCGACCCGCGCTGGGGCAAGATCGGCAAGCAGACTATCAGGGACGCGGGCGAGTTGTGCCCGAAGCGCATGGAGACCGTGGACGACGAAATCCGCGATAATGCGCTCAAGTTTCTGGACAAGGCCAAGGCCGACAACAAGCCGTTCTTCCTGTGGCTCAATCCGACCCGCATGCACATCGTTACGCATCTGTCGCCCAAATATCAGGGCATGCGCGACTCCAAAAATGGCTGGTCGATCCACGAAGCCGGCATGGCCCAGCTCGACGACGACATCGGCATCGTGATGAAGAAGCTCAAGGACATGGGCGTGGACGAAAACACCATCGTCATCTTCACCACCGACAACGGCACAGAGGTCTTCACTTGGCCCGACGGTGGACAGACGCCGTTTGCGCAGAGCAAGGGCACGGTGATGGAAGGCGGATTCCGCGCGCCGGCGATGATCCGCTGGCCGGGGAGAGTGCCGGCTGGAAAGGTCGAGAACGGCATCATATCCGGGCTGGACTGGTTCCCCACTCTGCTGGCCGCCGCCGGCAACCCCAACATCACCGAAGAGCTGAAGAAGGGTAAGCAGATCGGCGATCGGACCTACAAGGTGTATCTGGACGGCTACGACCAGACGAACATGATCACCGGCAAAGGCCCGTCGAACCGAAACGAGATCTGGTACTTCGGTGAAAGCGAACTCGGCGCTGTGCGCGTCGGCGACTACAAGTATCGGTTCATCGACCAGCCCGGCGGCTGGCTGGGCGACAAGACCAAGGTCGACGTGCCTTATCTGACCAATCTTCGCCTCGATCCGTTCGAGCGCACGGGCTGGCCGGAGAGTGGCACCAAGGCCGGATCGCAGAACTACTTTTCCTGGTTCCAATACGAGTTTTGGCGCTTCGTGTTTGTCCAGCAGCAGGTCGAGAAACTCGCCATGACCGCGGTCGAGTTCCCACCCATGCAGAAAGGCGCCAGCTTCAATCTCGATGCCGTGAAGGCGAAGATCGAGGCAGCACGGACGGCGATGGGCAAGTAGATCGCCCTAATTGTGACTATCGTCAGGGCGGGCGGCCTAACGCGGCCGTCCGTCACTCGGGATCTACGCCAGCCAGATAGGGTATCATGGAGCTATGAACACATTCGTCGTAGCCGGACTCGCTGCCTCGCTCGGACTGACCCTGTCAGCCTGCCAGACACCGCAAGCCAGACAGGCGCAACTTGCCACGATCTGTGCTGATCCGGCCAACCGGCAGCCCAATACTTTCTACTGGTCAGAATGCCAGTCGCTTTACCCGTCCACGGACCGGCAGCTGCAAAAGGACTATGCGCTCGGTGCCCCGACCGGCGACTGAGCCTCTCCCGCTACCGGTCGCTGAGCGCGTAATCGCTGGCCTAGAATATCGCTACTCACAGGTCGAGGAAAATACCTACACCTACCCGGTCGGCGTCGGCGGGCTCGGGATGGTCGGGTTCAAGCAGCAACTGAGCACCAATCAGGTCGTCGGGCAGTTGCTCTACAAATTCTGATTCTGCAAGGCGCATAGCAGCGCCACCTGAGCGACCTTCTTGGCCCAAGGACATCGGAGCGAGGCAACCATGAAGCCAATCAGCACCTCGGGCGATCTCAGCCGACGCGTCCTGCTCAACACGCTGGCCGCTCTGCCGACTCTCTTGGTACCCCTATCTCTCATATCTTCGTCGGCTTACGCCCAGACCGACCCGCTGCCATCCTGGAATGATGGTCCGGCCAAGACTTCGATCACCCGTTTCGTCGCGCGCGTCACCGCTCAAGGGGAACCGGATTACGTGGCGCCGGCAGAGCGCATCGCGGTGTTCGACAACGACGGGACCCTGTGGTCCGAGCAGCCGATGTATGTCCAGCTCGCGTTCATACTTGACCGCGTTAAAGCGCTTGCCCCGCAGAACCCGAGCTGGAAAACAAAACAGCCCTTCAAGGCCGTGCTCGACGGCGACATGCGGGCGCTGGCTGCCTCGGGCGAGCAGGGCTTGATGCAGCTCATCGCAACCACCCACGGGGGGATGACGTCAGACGAATTTGCCAAGATCGCGACCGACTGGCTTGCCACGGCTCGCCACCCGCGTTTCAAGCGCCCTTATACCGAGCTGGTCTATCAGCCGATGCTGGAGCTGCTCGCCTACCTCCGGGCCAGTGGCTTCAAGACCTTTATTGCCTCCGGCGGCGGCGTCGAGTTCATGCGACCCTGGACCGAAAGGGTCTACGGCATCCCACCAGAGCAGATCCTCGGCTCCTCCATCAAAACCAAATTTGAAATGCGGGACGGCAGGCCCAGCATCGTTCGTCTGCAGCAGATCAACTTCATCGACGACAAAGCCGGCAAGCCCATTGGCATCAATCAGCAGATCGGGCGCCGGCCGATCGCCGCCTTCGGCAATTCAGATGGTGATCTCGAAATGCTGCAATGGACGACGATGTCGGGTGGGGTGCGCTTCGGTCTCATCGTTCAGCACACCGATGCCGAACGTGAGTTCGCCTATGACCGTCAGGCCCATTTCGGCAAGCTCGACAAGGCGCTCGACGCCGCGGCGGTGAATAAGTGGACGGTGGTCGACATGAAGAGAGATTGGAAGAAGGTCTTTCCGTTCCAGGAATAGGGGCGGGAGTTCCGCGCCATAAGCGGCGGGCATGGCTCGATCGCTGGACGACAGGCGCTCAGCCTGACGCGTGTGAGTATGGAGGGGATCATGCCACGATTGTCGCAATCGTCGCGCAGCGTCATGGGCGCACTCGCGATCGGCTTTTCCCTCATTGTGCAGCCGCTAGGTGTCTCCTCGGTGCAGGCACAACAACCGAAGCCGAACGTTCTCTTCATACTTGCCGACAATATGGGTTACGGCGACATCGGGGTTTACGGCGGCGGCGAGTTGCGCGGCGCGCCGACACCGCGCATCGATCGCTTCGCCGCCGAGGGTTTGCGGCTGACGCAATTTTCCGAGATGCGCATTCGTCAACGGCGTGCGCGTTTGCCGATGACATCGTGAGGGCGGAGGTGAACCTGATCACACGGTGGGCCCTTGTCGCTGTCGCCATGGCTGGATTGGCAGCCTGCGCAGGTCGGCCTACTGGCGTGCTCGCACCGGTCGCCGCGGCAGCGCCGGACGCCACGCGCATCGACATGCTGGTCGCGACCACGCGGCTGAAATCGGCTGATGCCGGCATTATGTTCGGCGGAGAGCGTGGCCCTGCGCCTGCATTTGCTGAAATGCAGATCTCTATTCCGGCTGACGCGAGGCGCAAGGTCGGCGAGGTGCAATGGCCCGCGAGTCTACCCGGCAACCCCACGACCGAATTCGTCACGCTGATCGCAACCGAGCTGACAGTTGAGAAGGCTCGCGCACGCCTGCACGAACGGACCGCCAAGACGCCGCATCGTCGGGTCCTGCTGTTCGTGCACGGCTTCAATAATCGCTTCGACGACGCGGTCTATCGCTTTGCCCAGATCGTCCGCGATTCTGGCGTGAAGGCCGTGCCCGTTTTGTTTTCCTGGCCATCACGCGGCAGCCTCTGGGCCTATGGCTACGACCGCGAGAGCACGAACTATTCACGAGACGCCTTGGAAGAGTTGCTTCAAGCTCTCGCCAAGGACCCGGCCGTCGGCGAAATCTCCATCTTGGCGCATTCAATGGGCAATTGGCTGGCGCTTGAAGCCCTGCGGCAGATGTCGATCCGCAACGGCCGCGTCAGCCACAAGATAAAGGCCATCATGCTCGCGGCACCGGACGTCGACGTGAACGTCTTCCGAAGCCAGATCGCGGCGACCTCACGTGCTGGTGGGCCCCATGTGACCCTGTTCGTGTCGCAGGATGACCGCGCGCTCGCGGTCTCGCGGCGGGTCTGGGGCGACGTCGCGCGGCTTGGCGCCATCGATCCGACGAGCGAGCCCTACAAGACGGATCTGGCGGCTGATCGGATCAGTGTCATCGATCTGACGAAGCTGAACGCCGGCGACAGCCTTCATCATGGCAAGTTCGCCGCGAGCCCGGAGGTCGTCCGAATGATCGGGGCGCGCCTGGCAAGCGGCCAAGCCATGTCCGACCCGCGTGTCGGGCTGGGCGAGCACATCGGCGGCGCCGCGACGGGCGTGGCCGCAACCGTTGGATCGGCTGCCGGCCTCGTCCTGTCCGCGCCGATCATGATCGTGGATCCGCACACGCGGGAGAACTTTGGCCACCATCTTCGGCAGGTGGGCGCAGGCGCCGCCGATTTGGCCGGCGCGGCCGCGCATTGAAGCGGGAGCCGTCGAGAATGACAGATTATCAAAATGCGACCGGTGAGTGCCGCGCAACTCTCGTCGGCATGCGGTTTGACAATCAAACAGATTATCGCGCGGAACATGCAATCATCAGGCGTCGGCCATGAGCTCTTTCGCAATCGGCGGCACGGCGTTCCTTTGCGTATTCGGAGCTGCTTTGACGGGGATGTTCTTGCGGTCGCGTCTGCCGGGGCACCATTTAAGTCCCGAGTCCAAAGACGCTATTAAGCTTGCCACGGCTGTCGTCGGCACGCTTTCGGCGCTCGCACTTGGCCTCCTGGTTGCCTCAGCAAAGAAATCCTTCGACGACGCCGGCACGGAATCGAGGGCTTTAGCGGGACGAGTTGTTCTGCTCGATCGGGTCATGGCTCATTATGGCCCAGAGACCACGGTGATGCGCGGGACGCTGCGCAAGCTCATCGAAGTAAGACTGAGCGAGGCCGGCGGCAACGACAGCGGCGAA
This sequence comes from Allobosea sp. Root483D1, assembly GCF_001429505.1. Classification (GTDB taxonomy): domain Bacteria; phylum Pseudomonadota; class Alphaproteobacteria; order Rhizobiales; family Beijerinckiaceae; genus Allobosea. The sequence continues at coordinate 424,379 of NZ_LMJW01000023.1, read as the reverse complement.
CGGGCGCTTGACAACGGCCTGAGTGTGGAGCCGGTGCAAGATGAACTGCGAAGCCTGTCGCCGCAAAGTGACGCCCAGCGCGGGCTTCAGTCGCGAGCCCTTCAGATCAGCGGCCAAATCGCGGAAGCACGGTGGTTGCGAACTGAAACCGAAGCGGGAGGATTTCCTGGCGCGTTCCTTGCGATTCTTGTGTTCTGGCTTGCTCTGCTCTTCGCGTCCTTCGGACTATTGGCGCCAGGCAATGCAACAGTCGTTGGAACACTGTTCGTTTGTGCGCTCTCGGTTACGGGAGCGTTGGTGCTGATCATCGATATGGACCACCCCCATCTTGGCTTTATCCGAGTTTCAGACACACCACTAAGGCTGGCTCTGGAACGCCTTGGGCAGCGGTGACTACTAGGGAAAAAGCATGACGTTCAGCCCTTGACGCTTGATCCGCAAAGCAATGCCGAGGCTAAAAGAGCTCATCAATGTCGCGTTCGATCTCAGAGGAGAGCGCGCGGTACTCTTCCGCACGCGCCCGAGCTTCTGGCGAACTCGATTTCGCCCAGTAGTCAGCTGCCTCGCAAGCGGTCTCGTACGCTTCGGATAGTTCGAGGAATCGCGTATCCTGGCCGCATCTGGCTCTGAGTTCCGTCCGACGCTGCGGCCAGCGGAGCATGAGTCGGGCTAGTCCGCGCCTCTGCGCCTGGTTCATTTACAATCTCTTGCCGCCGGGGTGGCGCACGAAGTCAAGTGTCGGAAGTCGACATGAACCAGAGCCGAACGATTTGGAGCAGGCGGGTGGCAGCGCTCTAAGGAGGCCTTCGGAATCTCAGCTGTGGGTCGGCTTCGGTCATCCTGCCGCCGCGGTCTCAAGGTCCGCTTTCAGCCAAAGAACCAGAGTCCGGTTGTGGCGTAGCGCGAATATGCAGCCAACCCTCTGGGGTCGAGCGTTTCAAATCGGCGACGAAACGCCTTTTCGGCCAATATTTATTTCGATTCTGTCGGGTTAGGCGCGATGTATATCGCAAATGGTCTCTGCGTATCGGTCGATAACGAATTCACTGCGAAGCAGTACGCGACGCTAGAACTGGACCTTGCCTTTATCCCATTTCTCCCAGGGGCCACTTATCGATATGTCGTATTCTCAAGACATGAGAATGAGAAGGCACTGAAGTATCTGAATATTGTTAGAGATAGCTTCAGGAGAGAATATTTCTGAATTCGCTATGATTGGGGCGTAGATTCACCGAATATCCCACGGACGCAACGCCTTAGACTGCCTCAGCCTCTCCGCAGGAACTTCAGGCCTTTCGGCGTCAGATAGCGATCGGCCTGGGCAGCTCAAAGCGATCCCGATCAGATGTTTCGATGCGGCAGCGTCTTTCCAACCGCAGGAGAAAGGTCGTACGTCGATACGCCCCACTGCTCCGCCGGTCCCGCAAGGCTGATTTCGACATCGCCTGACCGTCCGAGCAGAACCACCTCGTCGCCGACTTCAGCGTCTAGGATGTCCGGCAAGGCGGTCGAAAACCTCGTACGCGCTGCGCCCGAACCGCGGCGCGTCGACATCTGCCCCTTCGCCGCGGCGAGCGGTTACAGCGCCTGCAGTGCCGCGCTCGGTGAGCGGCTGCTGCTTGCGCTCGATGCCGAGTCCCGCTCGGACGATCGCGTTTTGCGCGCGCGGCCTTTGGAGATCCGCAGGCCCGCCCGGGCAATGCGCAGCCGTTGGCACCGAGGTAACGACTCGCGGCCGCTTAGCCAGAGATCGTGAGGGCCAGAGCTGGATGGAGCTCGAATTCCGCCGCGGCGATGCCGTGCTGGCGACAACGGGGCGTAACCGCATTCCGGTCGAGAGGCTGGACTGTGACCCGGCTGTCCGGCCCTTCCTCGAACACGTCGCCGCCACGGCCGGCTCGGACAGGGCGCTCCTCGCCTTGCTGCCAGCGGCCTCGCCCTTCGCGAGGGAAGGCGGCTCGATATCCGCATCGAGGGCAAGGCCGGGACGCGGCTCTCCTGCTGGGTGCTGGCACCGGACGGCACCGCCTCCGTGGTGCTGCCGGTCCGGGGCGAGGAGGGCCGGAGCGTGCTGCGCGCCGGCGGCCAGTCCTATCCTTACGATTTCGGGCTGAACGACATCGTGCTCGACGCTGCCTTCGAGAACCTGTCCGCCTGCTTCGGAACGGATGCCGAGCTGCCGGGGGCGCTGCGTTAGCGCTGGCCCAAGGCTGCTCCGAGCATAGGCAAGGATGCGGCGACGCTGCAGCCGAACGAGGTCCTAGACCTGATGGAGAGGCTGCGGGCCGTGCCGGGCGTGGTCGAAGCCACGGCGCCGCTCGTCGTACGCTAGCAAGGCGAGCGGATGGCCCGCACGGCCGACGGCTTAGTCCGTTTGAGAATGCTCACGGATGGACGATACGCCGAAGCATGAGGCTTCCGAGGGCGACGTGGATCATGGCTTCGGAGACGTCGAGGCGCTGTTCGTAGTCGCGGACGAGGCGCTTCAAGACGGCAACCTTTGCACACAGCAAAGTTCACGCGTTGACCCGCCGTCAAGGTCCGCGGGAGCTGGAGCTGGTCCCGCGCGTAGGGACGACCCCGCTGAATGTCCGGTTCGCGACCACAGGCCGATGTCCGGACGTGGCGCGATGCAGATTCGAACGTTGCTGACTTAGGCTTCCAGTCCGTCCCTGCTCGGCGCCCACAAAATTTGCCGTATCGCGGACTGAGGGTTGGGTTGGCCTTTCCTCTCATCGCGGTTGGCCTCGGATGACCCCGTTTTCTCGCGTCCGGTCTGAGGCTACCCACTGCATGGCGAACTTTGGTTCATCGCGGCTGGCCGCCAGCTAAAATCGGTGACCCGGACCACTTGACAACGAAATCACATGGTGAAACGTTTCCAGAGACAAAGGAAACGTTTCCACAAGGGAGATCGCCATGGCTTCTGCCTCTCTCAATCGTCGTGTTTTTCTCCAGGCTGGAGCAGTCACCATCGGAGGGCTCGGTCATTCGGTCGCGGCGCGAGCGGCCGATGAGCGCTCCCTGGTCGTAGCGATCCCGTCGAACCCCTCAACCTTCGACCCGATCAACCAGGGCAATCACGATGCCATGGTGGTCAATCAGTTGATTTTCGAGAACCTGATCGAGATCGATGGCGAAGGTCACCGTCGGCCCATGCTCGCCAAGGCAATGCCGACGATCTCCGCCGACCGGACCGAATATGTCTTCGAGCTACGCGACGACGTCACCTTCCAGAACGGCCAGCCGTTCTCTGCCGAGGACGTGAAGTACAGCTACGACTATATGCTCGATCCGGCTCATAAAGCGCTGCGGCGCTCGGTCTGGACGAACATCGAATCCGTCGATGTCCTGGATCGTTACAAGGTACGCTTCAAGCTGAAGACGCCTTTCCGGCCCTTCCTTGACTACATGACCAAGTATATGGGGATATTTCCGGCAGGGAGCCGCGAGAAATACGGTAACGAGGTTTTCCAGCAGAAGCCCGAGGGGCTTGGAACGGGGCCCGGCATCTTCGTCTCGGCGCGTTCCAACGATGTCGTCGAGTTCCGCCGTAATCCGAATTACTGGCGCAAGGACAGTATGGCCTGGGACCGGCTGCGCGTGCGGATCGTCTCCGAGGAGGCTGCCCGGATCGCTGCGCTGCTGTCGAAGTCAGTGCACATCATCGGCGCGCCGCCGGTCCGGGATTATGTCCGCCTGCGGCAGGCCAAGGCGCAGGGCATCACCGGGGGCAGCCGCCCGGCGCTCGGCAGCCTGATGCTGATGATCCACAACACCCGCAAGCCGCCGTTCGACGACCCCAATTTCCGCAAGGCGGTCTCGCTGGCGACCGATCGCAAGACCATCGCCGAGAAGATCTTCAACGGCCTGGTCGAGCCTTCGGCGGTGCCGGCACCGGCCTCGGCCTGGTGGTACAACGCCAAGGCGGCCGAAGGGCTGGCTTTCAATCTCGACCAGGCAAAGGCCTATCTCGCCAAATCCCGCTACGCCTCCGGCGCCGAGTTCGAGCTGCTCTATTCCTCGCAAGGCTATCTGCTGGATGTCGGCGATGCGGCCTTGTTCATCCAGGCCTCGCTGGCGCGGCTGGGGATCAAGGTGAAGCTCCAGCCGCTCGAGACCGGTCAGCTCATCGAGCAGGTCTTTGCCGGCAACCAGACCTCGGTGCTCATGGCGGTGATCGGCCCATCCGACCCGACCTTCATCATCCAGGGCATCTACACGCCGAACCAGGTGATGACGCGCAGCTCCGGCTACAGCAGCGAGCGGCTCAACACCCTCCTGGCCGACAGCTTCCGCGTCGACGACGAGCCATCGCTCGGACCGATCCTCGCCGACATGCAGGCGATCCTGGCAGAGGATTCGCCCTCGACCTGGATCGGCGCGATCCACAGCTTCAACCTCTGGCGGACCAATGTGCAGGGGTTCGAGCCCAATACCGGGATCACGCTTCGCCTGACCGACGTCGCCCCGATCGACGCGCGCTGAGGCAAGGACCATGTGGTTTGCAGGTCGGATAGCCAGCAGCCTTGGGGTGCTCATCGTGGTCAGCGCGGTGCTTTTCGCGCTGACGCGGCTGACCCCGTTGTCGCCGGCGCGGATCGTGCTCGGCGCCGATGCCACGGCCGAGCAGATCCAGGCATTCGAGCATGATCGCGGTCTCGATCGCAGCCTGCCGGCGCAGTATTCGGCCTGGGTTGCGCAGCTTCCCCGGTCAGGGTTCGGGCAGTCCTACATCACCGGCCGCTCCATCGATCTCGAGCTCCTGGAGAGCCTGCCCGTGACGGTTGAGCTGGTGGTGGTCACCTTTCTGCTGACGCTCGCCGGCGCGATTCCGCTCGGCCTCATCGCTGCGCTGACCGAAGACCGCTGGCCGGATCATCTGATCCGCATGCTGTCCCTGATGGCCGTGTCGGTTCCGGGATTCTGGCTTGCCCTGATCCTGGTCCGCATCTTCGCCGTCAAGCTGGGCTGGGTGCCACCTATCGGGATCACGCCGCTCGCCGAGGGCTGGCACGCCCATCTCGCCTCCCTGCTGCTGCCCGCCCTGTCGATCGCTCTCTACTATATCGGTGCGCTGAGCCGCCTGATGCGCGCCGCCGTCATCGAAGTCCTGGGGCAGGACTATGTCCGTACCGCGCATTCGCTCGGCTTGAGCCGGGGCCTGGTGGCCCGCTACGTGATCAAGAATGCGCTGCCGCCCTTCGTCAGCGTCGCCGGCATGTCGTTCGGCTACATGTTCGGCTGGGCGATCATCATCGAGCTGGTCTTCAACATACCCGGCCTATCGCGGGCCCTGCTGACGGCGATCACGCAGCGCGACTACCCGATGATCCAGGCCACCGTCCTGGTCGTCACGGCGATGTTCATCGTCTCGAACCTCGTCGCCGATCTCATCCAGAGGCTGATCAACCCGAGGCTGCGACATGCTTGACGTCGTGCGCTCCACGGAAACCGCGCCCGCGGCCAAGGCTCCCGGAGCCAGGCGTGCACGTCCGCTCTCCGGGCTTGCCAGCCTCATGCGCCGCCTTGCCGGAACCCGGATCGGCCTGGTGGGCCTGGTGATCGTCGGCTTGCTCTGCCTGGCGGCGTTGTCGGCGCCCTGGCTCCCGCTGCACGATCCGCTCGACCTGATGATGGAGCATCGGCTGGAGCCTCCGGGCGCGTCGTTCCTCCTGGGCACGGACGAGATGGGGCGCGACATCTTCGCCAGGCTCGTATGGGGCGCGCGAGGCTCCCTGATGATCGGCGTGCTGACCGTCGCCATCGGGCTCTCGGGCGGCCTCCTGGTCGGAACCCTGTCCGGCTATTACAGCGGGACGCTGGTCGAGAGTGTCCTGCTCGGCCTCATGGACATCTTCGCGGCGATTCCGCTGCTGGTCTGGGCGATTGCGATCGTCGGCATCTTCGGCACCGGGCCGGTGCAACTGGGTCCGCTCCTGCTCCCGAATGAAGCCAAGATCGTCCTGCTCGTCGGGCTACTCTTCATTCCCGGACTGGCGCGCGTCGCCCACGGCCTGGCCCTGGTTGAGGCCAAGGCGGACTATGTCGCGGCGCGGCGCCTGCAGGGCGCCGGGGCGTGGTCGATCATGGCCAGCGACATCCTGCCCAACATCCTCTCGCCGATCTTCGTGCAGGCGAGTGTGCTGATCGGCATCGGCATCATCATCGAGGCGTCGCTGAGCTTCATCGGCCTCGGCGTGCAGCCGCCGACACCGAGCTGGGGCGGGATGCTGGCTGATGCGCGCTCGCTCGCCTTCTCGGACGAATGGTGGGTCGCGACCTGGCCGGGCCTGGCCATCTTCCTGGCCGTGATCGGCTTCAATCTGGTCGGCGATGCGCTCCGCACGGTGCTCGATCCTCGGCGGCGCGACGGAGGGCCGGCGCTATGACCGCTCCCGCACTGTCCCTCACCGACCTCTCGATCGCCTTCGGTCCCGAGATCGCGGCCCGGAAGGTCGTCCACGGAGTGACGCTTCATGTCATGGCCGGCGAGAAGCTGGCGATCGTCGGCGAGTCCGGTTCGGGCAAGAGCGTCACGGCGCTCGCCGTCATGCACCAGCTCGGACGCGCCGGTCGCATCGTGGGCGGCGCGATGCGCCTCGACGGCCAGGACATCACCAGCCTGCCCGAAAGCGCCTGCCGCGAGCTGCGCGGCCGCAAGGTGGCGATGATCTTCCAAGACCCGATGACCGCCCTCAATCCCGCCTTCACAGTCGGGCGACAACTCGTGGACGCCATCCGCAGCCATGACGACCCCGGCCGCAAGGCGGCACAACAGCAAGCCGAAGAACTCCTCGCCAAGGTCGGCATAGACGACCCACGCCGGCGCAGCGGCCAATATCCCCACGAACTCAGCGGCGGCATGCGCCAGCGTGTCCTGATCGCGATGGCCATCGCCTGCCGGCCACGACTGCTGATCGCGGACGAGCCCACGACGGCGCTCGACGTCACCGTTCAGGCACAGGTGGTCGCGCTGTTGCGCGATATCTGCGCCAGCTCCGGGATCGCCCTGCTGTTCATCTCGCATAATCTCGATCTCGTCGCGGAGTTCTGCGACCGGATCGCGGTGATGTATCGCGGCCGGATCGTCGAATCCGGCAGCGCCGAGGCGATCTTCGGCGCGCCGCGCCATCCCTATACACGCCTGCTGCTGGACGCCGTGCCGCGACCCGGCCGTCCCTTGCGAGCGGCTGCCCCGGCCCCCCTGGCCGAGAGCCCAGGGGAGGGCGCCTGCGACTACTTCTCCCGCTGTCGTCTGGCGGACGTGGATTGCCATGTGCGGCCTGCCCTGCGGGGCGCGGGGACGCATTTGAGCGCCTGCTGGCGGAGCCTGACATGACGCACGCACAGGGATCCGCAGCAACACTTCTGGCCACCGTGAGCGCCGGCCGACGTTATCCGCTTGCGCATTCGCCGTTGGCGCGCCTGTTCGACCGGCGCACGACGCCTGCCTTGCTGGGAGCGAGCTTGGAGGTCCAGGCTGGCGATGTCCTCGGGATCGTCGGCGAGAGTGGCAGTGGCAAGTCGACGCTCGCGCGGCTCCTTGTGGGTCTAGACCGCCCGAGCAGTGGCCGTGTTCTGTTCGAGGGGCGCGATCTGTCCTCGTTCACGGCCGCGGACTGGCAGCGTTTCCGAAACCGCGTCCAGTTCGTCTTTCAGGGGGCGCACACGGCGCTGAACCCTCGCAAAACCGTGGCGTGCAGCTTGAGCGAAGCCTTTCCGGCGCAGCCTACGCCCGGCGCGCTCAATGCCTTGCTGGCGCAGGTCAGCCTCGGGCCGGAACTGCTCGACCGGCTGCCGCATCAATTGTCAGGCGGACAGAAGCAGCGGATCGGGATCGCCCGCGCCTTGGCCCGGCAGCCTGAGGTGTTGATCGCTGACGAGCCGACATCGGCTCTCGATGTCTCGGTGCAGAGCGAGATCATAGCGCTGCTTCAACAGCTGCATCGCGAACGGCGGCTGACGCTGGTGATCATCAGCCACGATCTCGGTCTCGTCGGGGCTTTCTGCGACCGCGTGCTGGTCATGTATGCCGGACGCATCGTCGAGACTGGGCCTGCCGCGCAGATTCTGGCGGAACCGACGCACCCCTATACCGAGCGCCTGGTGGCAGCCATTCCGCGGGGGCTCGCCGGCCGCAATCGCCCGGCCGATCCGCCGCTCTCCGAGGCCGCCCGTCATGGCGGCTGTCCTTTCGAACCCCGTTGCAGCAACCGGATTCCGATCTGCGCGCAAGATGAACCGCCCGAGATCCTCCTCGGCGACCGGCTCGTCGCCTGCCACCTCGCGCCATCTCGGGCCATCATCGCGGAGACCAACTCATGACAACGCGCTCGTTTCGCGTGGGCGCCGATATCGGCGGCACGTTCACCGACATCACATTCCTGGAAAACGGGGAAACGGTTCACTCCTTCAAGCACCCGTCGACGCCGGACGACTACAGCCGCGGGATCGTCGACGGCATCCTGGCGCTGCTCGAACGCATCGGCGGCAAGGCGAGCGAAATCGAGGAGGTCGTGCACGCCACGACCGTGGCGACCAACGCCATCCTGGAAGGCAAGGGCGCCAAGACTGCGCTGCTGACGACACGCGGGTTCCGGGACGTCCTCGAGCTCGGCCGGCTGCGCATGCCCGAGCTCTACAACCTCAACTACGAGAAACCGACGCCGCTCGTGCCACGCCACAGGCGCTACGAAATCCCCGAGCGCATCGGTGCGCACGGCGAGGTCGTCTTGCCGCTGGACGAGAAGGCGGTGGCCGAGGTGGCGCGCCGCATCGCTGCCGACGACACGCGCGCAGTCGCGGTGAGTTTCCTGCACGCCTATGCCAGTCCGCAGCACGAGCGGCGGACCTGCGAGATCCTGACCGAGATCCTCGGCCCGGATGTCTTCGTCTGCTGCTCCAGCGATGTCCTGCCGGAGATCCGCGAATACGAGCGAACCAGCACGGTGGTGGTCAACGCCTATCTCGGGCCGGTCGTGCGCTCATATCTGCGGGCGTTGACGACCCGGCTGCGCGAGGCCGGCATTCACGCCCCGCTGCAGGTTATGCAGTCGAGCGGCGGCGTGATGAGCGCGCTGGCGGCGAGCGAGAAGCCGGCTTGCATCATCGAGTCCGGTCCCGCGGCCGGGGTCATCGCGGCGGCTCGCATCGGCGCGGCCGGCAGCTCCAGCGACATCATCACCATCGACATGGGCGGCACCACCGCCAAGGCCGCGATCATCGAGCAGGGCCAGCCCGCACGCACCACGGAGTACGAGGTCGGGGCCGGGATCAACATTTCGAGCAAGCTGGTCAAGGGCGGCGGACATGCTGTGAAGCTGCCGTTCATCGACGTCTCCGAGATCGGGGCCGGCGGCGGTAGCATCATCAGGGTCGATGCCGGCGGCCTGATCCAGGTCGGCCCAGACAGCGCCGGCGCCGTTCCGGGCCCGGCCTGCTATGGCACGGGCGGATCTCGGCCTACGCTGACCGACGCGCTCGTCATGCTGGGCTATATCAATCCGGAATACATCGCCGGCGGCGCCGTACGCCTCGACGCTGAGCGCTCCCGGCGAGCGCTCAGCGAGCAGGTCTGTGCGCCGACCGGCCTAGACCTCCAGGCTGCGGCGCATGGCGTCTACGCCATCGCGGCATCGACGATGATGCGCGCCGTCAAGGCCGTTTCGACCTATCGCGGACGCGACCCGCGCGACTTCACTCTATTTGCATTCGGCGGCAACGGTCCGGCCGTGGCGGCCGAGATTGCGCGCCTCCTCGACATGAAGCGCGTCGTCGTCCCGTCCCATCCCGGTGTCTTCAGCGCGCTCGGGCTGCTCTATTCGACGACTGAGCGCGACCTGATGCAAACCTATTTCTGCGCTCTGGACGACGTCGACTCCGACGATCTCGACATTGCCTACCGCAAGCTCGAGACGAGTATGGTCAACGGCCTGGAGATGGACGGGTTCGCGAAGGAAGACGTCGAGATCGATCGGCTCGCAGACCTGCGTTACGCCGGGCAGGCCTATGAGCTGACGATCGGAGTCGCCCGTCATCCGGACGGCACGATGGACATCGAGGCCACGAGCGAGGCATTCCATCGCGAGCACGAGCTGACCTATGGCCATGCCTCGGCGAACGATCCACTCGAAATCGTCAACATCCGCATCACCGGACGCTCTCATAGCGAGAGTGCCACGGCCTACCGGCCATCGGCCCCTCAGGCGCAGACGGCATCGTCCGGTACGCAACCGGCGCGGATCTGCTGGTTCGGCGCGGAATGGGGCCACTTGCCGACACCGGTCATCACGCGCTGGGACCTCGCGGCCGGCGACCGGGAAAGTCCGCTGATCGTCGAGGAATACGACGCTACCTGCGTCGTGCCGCCCGGCTGGACCGCGGGCTTGGACGAATTGGGCAACCTCGTGCTCACAGCCTCCGAAAGGTAACGCCATGCTTGCCACGAATTCTGTTCCCGATCGGACGCGCTCCGATCCGGTGACACTGGAGATCGTCAAGAACGCCCTTGCTTCGATCGCCGACGAGATGGCGCTCGTGATCCTGCGCAGCGCCTATTCGCCGATCGTCCGGGACTCGATGGATTATTCGACGGCGCTTTGCGACCGGGACGGACTCATCATCGCACAGGGCCTCACCAATCCCGTGCATCTCGGCTCGTTTCCCAGCGTGATGGCAAATATTCTCAAGCGCTTCGGCGGGAAGATGCAGCCGGGCGACGGCTATATCACCAATGACCCCTATGGCGCCGGCGGCATGCATCTGCCGGATGTCTACCTGGTCAAACCGGTCTTCCATGACGGCCAGGTCGAGGGCTTCGTCGCCAGCCTCGTCCATCACACCGACCTCGGTGGCATGGCCCCCGGCAGCATGGCGCTCCATGCGACGGAAATCTTCCAGGAAGGTCTGCGGATTCCGCTGATCAAGGCCATGCATGACGACCGGATGGACGAGAACCTGCTTGCCTTTCTGGAGGTAAATTCGCGCATGCCGGAGCAGGTTCTCGGCGATCTCCGGGCTCAGGTCGCCGCTTGCGCCGCGGCGGAGCGTGGCTTCGGCAAGGTGCTCGCGAAATATGGCGCGATGGCGATGCGCGGCATGCTGGCCGAACTGCACGACTATGCGGAGCGGCTCGTCCGCGATGAAATCCGCGCCATGCCAGACGGCGTCTATGAGGCCGAGGATTTCATCGATGGCCTCGGCGAGGTTGGTGGGCCGATCCGCTTCAAGGTCGCGATCACTGTCGCCGGCGACGAGATCGAGATCGACTGGACTGGAACGAGCGGGGAGGTGCCGGGCGCGATCAACGGGCCCGTCGCGATCACCTATTCGGTCGCCTATGCCGCGTTGCGTTGTGCCGTTCAGGCGGCTGTGCCGAACTTCGAGGGCTATGCCCGCCCGGTCCGGGTCGTGGCGCCGCTCGGCACCATCGTCAATCCGCGTCCGCCGGCTGCCTGCGCTGCGCGCGGCGTCATGGCTTATCGGATGCTCGATGTGCTGTTCAACGCATTCGCCCAGATCGTGCCCGACCGGATGCCGGCTGCCGGCGAGGGAGGCCCTTCCGCCATTTCGTTGAGCGGCGTTCATGATGGCAAGGCCTGGCTGATCACGGACGGAATTCTTGGAAGCTGGGGCGGCCGTGCCACCAAGGACGGCGTCGACGGGATCGCCAACCCCGGCGCCAACCTCTCGAACATGCCCGTGGAGCTGATCGAGGCGCGCTATCCGCTACGGATCGAGAGCTACGGCCTGGTTGCCAATTCAGGAGGTGCGGGGCGGCGCCGCGGCGGCATGGCGATCACGCGCTCGTATCGTATCCTTGGGAAAACTGCTGCCCTCACCGTCCGTTCGGACCGCCGCGCGCATCTGCCGCCGGGGCTGTTCGGCGGGTGCCCGGGGTCGCCGTCTCTCAATATTCTCGATCACGACGGCAAGGCCGAGCTTCTGCCGGTAATGCCGATGCGAACGCTTGCGCTTCACGAGGGCGATCTCTTCACGCATGTCGCTCCCGGCGGCGGAGGCAATGGCGATCCGCTGGAGCGCGATCCGATGCAGGTGGCGGCCGATGTACGTGATGGGCGCTTCACCGAGGTGTTTGCGCGCGACGTCTATGGGGTGGTGATCGACGCGGATGGTCACGCGGATCCCACCGCAACGAAGGCCCGCCGCGAGCGCCTGGCGACCGATCCCTCCGGGCTGGCCGCCGCCCAGCTTCGTCTTTTCATGGCGCGCAATCGCGGCTGGGCGCTGAGCGCGGAATGCGAAGGAGAAGCGGCATGACGGCGCACGCAGCGGTTCCTGATCTCACTTCGAGCCTCGCGCGGACTGATTGCCGGCGGCATGATCGCGCTCGCTTGCTGCGTCCAAGCTGGGCGGAGCTCGATTTCGGCGCACTGAGCCGGAATGTCGCAGCAACGCGCAAACGCGTCGGCCCGGATGTCCGCATCTATTTCGTCTGCAAGGGCGATGGTTTCGGCTTCGGAGCGGCTGCGGTCGCGAAGGCCGCGGAACGGGCGGGCGTCAATGGCTTCTGCGCCGGCAGCCCGGATGAGGTCGTTTCGATCCGCAGCACCGGCACGACGCTCCCGGTCCTGCTGTTCGCCTCCACCATCCCGGCCGACCTGCCGGCTGCCGCGCGGCTCGGTGCCACGGTGACGGTGCAGAGCATCGCCGATGCGGAGGCGGTGATCGCCGCGGGCGAGGCGATCGAGGTCTTCGTCGAGGTCGATTGCGGTCTCGGCCGCTATGGCTTGCGTCGTGAGCAATGGCCCGGCGTGCTGCAGCGCCTTCGTGCCGCTGGTCACGTCACGGTTCGGGGCCTGTATTCGCATTTGAGCACGCCGGACGATCCTGCAACGAGTCAGGATCAGGCCGCACTCTTCCGACAAGCGGCAGCCGATGCTGCCGCGGCCGGACATGCCGACCTCACCCTTATACTGGCATCGAGCCGCGTGGTGTTGGCCTATCCCGACATGCTCTTCAACGCGGTCGATCCCGGGCGGCTGATCTATGGCGGAGGGCTCGACGAGAACTGGATGGAGATCGGTGCCCTCTCGCCTTTGCTCAAGGCCGTGAAGTCCCGGATCATCCAGATCCAGGAGCATCCTCCCGGCACCGTGCTGGGAATCGGCTATGGCGCGCCGATCGCCATCGCACACGGCATGCGCACAGCGGTCGCGCCGATCGGCTTCTGGGACGGGCTGAACCACATCCCGCCGCTGGGCGAAGTCCTGATCCGCGGCCGGCGCTGCCCTGTGCTCGGACGCCGGACCTTCCAGCATTCAGTTATCGATGTGACCGCGCTGGGCGATGTCGTGCTGGGCGACGAGGTCGTCGTCCTCGGCTCCCAGGGAAGCGACGAGATCTCGATCCACGATCTCGCCAGGGCGATCGGCATTCCCGTCATCGAGTTGGTTCCCCGGCTCGCACGGTGCCTGCCGCATGTGTATGTCGGCCAGGCGCAGGAAGAGGGCGGTTCGTGTGAGTGAGGAAAGGACGGGGCAAGCGACCAGCGAGGCCAAGGCTGTCACGATCAAGGATGTCGCCAGCCGGGCAGGTGTCGGCCTCGGTACCGTTTCGCGCGTACTCAACGGAAACGAGAATGTCGCGCCGCAGTTGCGCGACCAGGTCTTCAGAGCCGTTCAGGAGCTCGGCTATCATCCCAATTCGGTCGCGCGATCCATGCGGCTCGGCAAGAGCCACGCCGTCGGCTGCCTCGTCACCGATATCAGGCAGCCGATTGCGGCCGAAATGATCGCCGCGGCGGAGACGACGCTCGGCCGGGCCGGCTACACGCTGATCGTCGCGAGCACCCATTTCGACAATCGCCGAGAGGCCGAGCTTCTGTCGTTGATGCAGAACCGCGTCGTCGACGGCATGCTCCTGACGGTCAATCGCGACAACGACCCGGGCGTCACGCAACTGCTCGCCGCGATCAACATCCCCATGGTGCTGTGGGAACGCAGCCCGGGCGGGGCCTTCGACACCGTTCTGACCGAGCATCGGCACGGCGCCCGTAGTGCGGCCGCACATCTGCTGGAACTTGGGCACCGTGAGATAGCGCTCGTTGCCGGTCACCTCGACACCTGGGTCGGCCGGGAGCAGAAGGCGGGCCTTGATGCCGCGTTCGCACACCGCGGGCTGGAGCAGGCGGCAGGTCTCGTCTTCGAGGTTGGCGCGTTCAAGGCGCGCGAGCTGGAGGCGTTATGCCGCCGGGAACGGCCGATCACGGCCATCATCGCCAATATCGACGAAATTCCTGGCATCCTGCGCTTCTGCGCGAAGCGCGGCCTGGTTCTGCCGCGCGACCTGTCGATCGTTTCGATCGGTGACGCCAGCATTCTGGAGGTCATGACACCTTCGATCACGGCCGTGCGCGGTAATGGCACGAAAGTGGCCCAGCTCGCGGCCAATCTTCTGCTGAAGAAAATGTCCGACAAGCAGCCCGAGATCGCGCCGGAGCGCCTAACTGTCGGGATGCAGCTCAAGATCCGGCGTTCCACCGCACCTTTGAACAAGGGTGACGGGCACGGCTTGGGCAGCCGGGACCGTGCCTGAACTTCGATCGCTCATGATGGGAAGGCCATGATGTCCCTCCATGTCAGAACGCCTGCCTATTACTCATCGGCTCTCTCCCGCGCGAGCCGGTGCAAGGTCTGGCTGAAGCTCGAATCTCTCCAGCCGACGGGATCGTTCAAGCTCCGCGGCATCGGCCTTGCGTGCCAGCACTATGCACGGAGCGGCGCCGAGCGTTTCGTCAGCTCATCCGGCGGCAACGCCGGGATCGCCGCCGCCTATGTCGGGCGTGAGCTTGGCATCCCGGTGACGGTGGTCGTCCCCGAGACGACACCGGCAAGGGCGCGTCGCCTTATCTCCGATATGGGTGCCGACATCCTGATCCACGGCGCGTCCTGGCACGAGGCGAACGAGCACGCACTTGCGATGCTGACGGGCAGCGATGCGTTCATCCACCCTTTCGACGATCCAGTGGTCTGGAACGGACATTCGACGATCATCGACGAGGTGGTCGAGGCGGGATTGCAGCCCGACCTCGTCGTCCTGTCCGTCGGCGGAGGGGGGTTGCTCAGCGGCGTCGTCGAAGGCTTGCGGCGTCACAATCTGGCGATACCTGTTCTTGCTGTGGGGACGACGGGTGCCTCCTGCCTTGCGCAATCGGCTGCCCGGAACGAACGCATCGTCCTGCCGGCGATCGACAGCATCGCCACCTCGCTCGGCGCCCGCCAGGTGGCGGAGCATGCTTTCGCTCTGTTGTCGAAGCATCGCATCGGCTGCGCCGTGGTGTCGGATCTTCAGGCAGTCAACGCTTGCCTGCGCTTCCTCGACGATCATCGAATTCTGGTCGAGCCAGCCTGTGGGGCGAGCATCGCCACGATCTACGAGCAGGTGGCGGAACTCGCCGATTTCCAGAACATCCTGCTCATCGTCTGCGGCGGGGCGATAGCGACCGCGGAGCAGCTGACCGCATGGCGTCGCAGTCTCGCGTCAGCGAGCGCTTCCTGAGCCCAGGTCGAAGTTCGCGTACGAACCACAAGGCCTGGTCCTTTCTAACGCGAGGTGATTCCGATGACGGTCGAGTTCGAAGGCAGCTTCGTCGAGAGGGCGGCCCTCGTCGTCATGCACTATCAGGTCGATGTGTTCGACATTCTGTTCGGCGAGCAACCATCGCCGTTGCTGGATCGCTGCAACGCCTTGATCCGGCGTTGGCGCTCCACCGGCCGGCCGGTGCTCTTCCCGAATTTCTCGTTGGGCGAAGGCTATGAGCATGCGCCGCCGGCGAGCAACCGCCAGATCACACCTTATCTCCCGAGCGGGCGATTTCGGACCGGGCTGCCTGTCACAGGGTTGGCCGTGGAGACAGGAGATCTCTTCTACGCATGTCCGCGCGCCAGCGTCTTTCATGGCACGTCACTCGACGCCGATCTCAGGACGCGGGGAGTAAGCACCCTCGTCATGGCCGGGATAAGCACGACCGGCGTCGTTCTTTCGAGTGTCGCCTGGGCCTGCGATGCGGATTACGATGTGCGCCTGGTGGAAGACTGCTGCTACGATCCTGACCAGGACGCGCATGAGGCCCTGTTTCGCTCAAATTTTGGAGGGCGCGTGCAGGTGGTGAGCGGGGTGCGTTGAAAGCTGACTCGGTTGATCTGAACAGTTTCGGGGCTCTTGCTAAGCGGGTTTCGGCCTTGGTTATGCCGCAGCGGCGATTGGCAGCAACGCGTTGAAGTAAGTTGGTCCGGTGTTTCCCGGGCCAAGCCCTGGTGCCGCTTCAGGGGCGGCGCCGTACTGTCAGTGCGTGCCCTGAATGTCTACTTCCGGGCGATCGCCAAGAGTCGGCTATTGGCGCGTTTCTACCAAGTTTCGACTGTAAACAGCCCTAGCCTTAGGATTGGCCTGCCTCTCAATCGACATTTCGGCCGCTCATCACCCTAGCCGGCAAAAACTCCAACTTCCGTCGGTCCAGCACACGGGCTCGGATCAGTGCGGCGATCTAACCCGACGAGAGCGTCATGGTCTTCGCAAGCTCTTCGAAGAGCACGCTATTGCGCGCGGCGAGCATGCGGCTCACCTCGAAATGGTTCTGTCTCGGTGCGAGCAGTAGGGCGCTCGACTTTCCGACCTTCCGCAGTGCTTCGTGGAAGGTGCTGGCGTGGCGCCGATACTCGTCGGTCTCGGCCTCGCCATAAGCGATGAGGACGGGGCAATCGCACCTTGCGGCATGTCGAATGGGACTGAAGGCGTCTATCTCGGTCGCGGTCAGGCTGAGATAAGCCCCTCGCGCGCTGAGCATCGGCCCCTCGAGGTCATATGCGCCGCTCGCGCAGAGGGCGCCCGCCACCATGCCGGCCTCTATCCGATGCGGCGTGTCGGCCGTGAGTGCCGCCGAAACGAGATGGGCGCCCGAGGAGTGGCCGATCACGAACAGGCGGTCGGAATCGAAGCCGAGCTCATCGGCATGGCGGGCGAGCCAGCCGATGCCGCGCTGGACCTGCATCACCATCTCGGGCAGCCGGGCGGCAGGAATGCTGGCGAAATCCAGCACGGCGAAGTTCAGGCTGGCGCCGACGAAGGCTTCCGCCGCGAAGGCGCTGTCCATCCGGTTAAGCATGCGCCATGCGCCACCGTGGACATACACGACGAGGGGAGCCCGGGGGGCGGCCGCCGGAAACAGATCGATCCGCTCGGCCGGGCCCCCGCCATAGGCGAGATGGCGGCAGGCGAGCCTCCGATGCGCCTCCAGGCTGGCGTCGCGGTACCAGGCAATGATCTCCTGGGCATTGGGCGCCCAGGCAGCTTGATTGTAGTTCAGGTCGAGCCGCGTCTGGTCGTAGTCGAGATAGACGGCGTTCTTCGTCATCGCCGGCCTCCATCTTCCAACCGATAGACGACGCGCCCGTCGACGATGGTGAGCTCGGCCTCTATCCGGGCCAGTTCGTCGGGCGCGCAGGACAGCGGATCGGCCGAGAGCACGGCGAGGTCAGCGAGCTTGCCGACGCCGATACTGCCCTTCTTGCCATCCTCGAAGGTCAGCTTCGCTCCGCCGAGCGTGGCGCATTCGAGCGCTTCCTCGCGCGTCAGGGCCTGCTCCGGCGAGATGACCGCGCCCTTGCGGTCGCGCCGGTGGACCGCAAGGGAGAGCGACTGGAACAGGCTGAGCGGCGCGTTGTCGCTGCCGAAGGAGATCGGCACGCCGGCCTCGCGCAGCGAGCGCAGCGGCACGATCTCGCCGGCCCGTTCGCGTCCGAGCTTGTCGACCAGCTCGCTGCCGCGCTTGTAAATATAGGCGGTCAGGTGGGTGGTGACCGCCAGACCGAGATCGGCAACCTGCTTCACCTGATCCGGCGTCAGGCTGACGACATGGCCGAGAACCCAGCGCTGGCCCGCGATCGGGGCGATCTTGTCCACCTCGGCGAAGAGATCGAGCATGTTCGGGAGGATGCCGACCGCGCGGATGCCGTTGCGCGCGGCCTCGACCAGAACGTCCTTCAAAGCCTCGCGCGGCAGCGACGAATTGTAGTGGAAGCCGGCCCAGCCCGTCTGCGGAAAGGCGGTGCTGCGCAAGTCCCGCTCGATGGAATCGTCGATCTCGCCATAGATGCCGGCCATCCCGAGCCAGGCGTCGCCGATGCCTTTGCCCGCGAGCCAATGCCCCCAGGAATTGAGCAGGGCGCGGCAATCCTGCGCCGAGGTCGAGGGCCAGGCCGGGCTGAAGATCATCGAAGCGCGGACGGTCTGGCGACCCTCGGATCGAACCTGCCGATAGGCGTCCAGCACCTCGGCGGCGATGCCGTGGCCTTCGAACACGCTTGTCGTGCCAGCGCGGTTGTAGAGCTGCATCGAGGCGGCGAGCGCGCCGGCCCGCTCGCTAGCGGAGAAATGCGGCGCCCGGCGCATCAGGCTGTGCTCGACCACCGGCATCTTGTTGGTCTCGACGAAGATCCCATTCGGCTCGCCATTGGCGGCGCGGCAGATCTCGATCGAGGGGGCTGGCGGCACCGTCGACGCGTCGATCCCCGCCAGGCGCAGGGCCCGGCTGTTGGCAATCGAGACCAGCGGCAGGCTCGAGCGCCAATAGCCCCAGATCGAGCGGATATAGACCGGGTTGTCGGGGGCGGCGCGATCGAGGTCGTGGCGGTCCGGGAAACGGTGCTCGGCGATGCCGGCGAGCACGTCCTCATAGCTCGGCGGAATGCCGATCGGCATGGTGATGATCCATTCGCCCGGCTTCTTGGTGCGGGCGATCGCGGCGATGCGCGCGACGATGTCGTCGATCGAGCGACAATCGGCGAGCGAGGGCAGCACGCTCTTGAGACCTTCGCGATCGAGATGGGCATGGCCATCGATCAGCCCGGGAATGACAGTCCGGCCGGCGAGATCGACGATCTCGCATCCGGTGGGGGCGCGAGCGGCGATCTCCGCCGATGAGCCGAGGGCGGCGATGTGGTTGCCGGATATCGCCAGCGCCTCGCAGATCCCGTGCTCGCCGAGAACCTTTCCGTTGACCAGCGTGAGCGAGGGACCGGCATCGGAAAAGGCGGAAGGCATGGGAAGTCCTCATCAGCTTGCGGATCGCGGCCGTAGCGAGCGGCCTTCGGAAGTATCGGGGACGAGCGGTAGATCAGGCCGTCCTGCTGGGCGCCCCATCGAGATCGGTGGCGAGGAAGACCTTACGGGTGAACTCGATATGCTCGCCCAGCAGCCTGACGGCGCGGTCGGCATCGCGATCCAGCGCAGCGTTCATCAGGGCGGTATGCGGTTCGAGCGCCAGCGCATCGCGCAGTGCTGCGAAACCTGGGCTGTCCTGCCATCTCGCACCGGAACGCGCATGCGACAGGGCCGGCGCGATCGAGAGCACGCGGTGGTGGCGCCGCAGCTGGTCCTTGATCTGGACATAGAAGCGCATCAGCCAGGGCGAGGTGTTGGCGGCGAGCAGAGCGGTGTGGAAAGCTTCGTGCCGCTCTTCCCAGTCGGTCAGGGCGAGCTCCTCCGGGTTCTCCACCGGTGGCGTGCAGCGCGACAGCCGGTAATGGGCGGCGACGAGCGCCGTCTCCCAGGCTTCGTCCCCCTTTGCGATCGTTTCCGCCAGCATCGGCAATTCGACCAGGCGCCGCGCCCGGGTCAGGTCGCTGAGCTCCTCCAGCGAGACCGGTGCGACGGCATAGCCCTTGTTGGCGCTCAGGATGACAAGCCGCTCGGCTTCGAGGCGGGAGAGCGCCTCGCGTAACGGCGTCCAGCCTATGCCATAGGCCTCCCGCATCGCGCCGAGCTTGAGCGGTGCACCGGGCCGCAGCCGGGTCTCCAGAATGTCCTGGCGCAATGTTCGATAGGCGAACTCGCTCTTCGTGGCGACGTCAGCTTCGTCCATGGGGTCCTCGCGCGGTTCGCTTCATTATATATAATATGATGCTGTAGGCAAAATTATATATATCTATTGACACCTTCGATAATCGTCGAAATGATCCCACCCGACTAGCCGCAGGACGGCCATAAAAATCATGGGTGGAGGCAAGATGAGCTTGGCATCGCTGGGCAGTGCGGGCGGCATGTCGGAAGGGGCGCGCCGCGACGCGGCCGATCCGCTGCGGCATCTGCGGGCGCGCTTCCATCTGCCGGAGAGCACGATCTATCTCGCCGGCAATTCGCTCGGTCCGGCGCCGGTCGCAGCCTTCGGCGACATGGAAACCGCGCTGCGCCGCGAATGGGCGGAAGGGCTGGTGCGGAGCTGGAACGATGCCGGCTGGTTCGCGCTCGTCGGCACCCTCGGCGATCGCCTTGGCCGCCTGATCGGCGCCGGTCCCGACCAGACGGTGGTCTGCGATTCCGTCTCGGTGAACGTCTACAAGGCGCTTCACGCCGCGCTGGGGCTGCGGCCAGGCCGCACTGTGATCGTCGCCGAGGGCGGCAGCTTCCCGACCGATCTCTATGTGGCCGAGGGCGTGGCGGCCGGCCGGCCCGACATCGAGCTGAAACTCGAGGGCGTCGATGCCGCCAGGATCGAGGACCTGATCGACGAGCGCACGGCAGTCGTGCTGGTCAACCATGTCGACTACAAGACCGGCGAATTGCGCGACATGGCAGCGCTCAACCGGCTGATCCACGCCAAGGGCGCGATCGCGGTCTGGGATCTCTGTCACAGCGCGGGCGTCGTGCCGGTCGATCTCGACGGGGCGGGCGCCGATCTCGCGATTGGCTGCACCTACAAATACTTGAACTGCGGCCCGGGCGCGCCGGCTTTCATCTATGCGGCCTCGCGCCACCATGAGGCCTTGTCGCAGCCACTCTCCGGCTGGTGGGGCCATGCCGCGCCTTTCGCCTTCGAGCGCGGCTATCGGCCGGCGGGCGGCATCCAGCGCCTGCTCTGCGGCACACAGCCGATCTTGTCCATGCGCGTCGTCAATGCCGGTCTGGCCGCGATCGAAGATGTCGAGATGAGCGCGCTCAGGGCCAAGAGCCTCGCCCTGACCGATCTGTTCATGGACCTCGTCGAACCGGTCTGCCGGATGCATGGCGCGAGCATCGTCACGCCGCGCGATCATGCTGCGCGTGGCAGCCAGGTCTCGATCACCTTCGAGCACGGCTTTGCCGTGGTCCAGGCCCTGATCGCACGCGGCGTGGTCGGCGATTTCCGGGCGCCGGACATGATGCGCTTCGGCTTCGCGCCCGCCTATCTCGGCTATGCCGACGCCCAGGCCGCGGCGGACGCCTTCAACGATGTGATGACGTCGGGACTCTGGCGCAACGAACGCTTCACGAAGCGCCGCGCCGTCACCTGACGGCGCCTCGGCGGACCGACCACAAGAGCGCGAGCGGCAAAGAGCCCGAGCCCGCGTCGATCGGGAAACACAAGCCCAACGCGTCTTGTGGCGTAGAACGGGTGTTCCAGGGGAGGAGCTCATGAGGATTCCATTCAAGCAGGGATTCGCCGCCGCTGCGCTCGCGGTCGCCGCAAGCTTTTCCGCCCCGGCTGAGGCCGGGCCGACGCTCGACGCCGTCCGCAAGCGCGGCGAGGTCGTCTGCGGCGTCAGCACCGGCATCGGCGGCTTCTCGATCGCCGACAGCTCCGGCCGCTGGACCGGGCTGACCACGGATTTCTGCCGGGCCGTGTCGGCGGCGGTGCTGGGAGAGGCCGCGAAGGAGAAATTCGTCCCGCTCAGCCCGCAGCAGCGTTTCACCGCCCTGCAATCGGGCGAGATCGACATTCTGACCACCGTCGCGACCTGGACGCTGACACGCGACGCCTCCCTTGGCCTGCTGTATGCCGGCGTCTATTTCTATGACGGTCAGGGCTTCCTCGTGCCGAAATCGCTCGGCCTCAAGAGCGCGCTGGAGCTGGACGGCGCCAGCATCTGCACGGCCACCGGCACGACGAGCGAACTCAACCTCGCCGATTACTTCCGCGCCAACGGCAAGGCTTTCAAGCCGGTCGTGTTCGAAGCCCAGAACGAGGCGCGCGCCGCCTTCTTCAGCGGCCGCTGCCAGGCCTTCTCGGCCGACATGTCCTATCTCTCCTCGGTCCGCGCCTCGGACGCACCGAACCCCGACGAATGGCAGATCCTGCCGGAAATGATCTCGAAGGAGCCGCTCGGCCCGGTCGTCGCCCGCAACGACCTCGATTGGTACACCATCGCGAAATGGGTGCTGCTGGCGCTGATCGAGGCCGAGGAGAAGGGCATCACCGCCGCCAACATCGATCAGATGAAGGACAGCGCCAACCCCGAGATCAAGCGGTTGCTCGGCACGGCCGGCGACCTGGGCCAAAGGCTCGGGCTCGATCCGGGCTGGGCCTATCGCGCGATCAAGCGGGTCGGCAATTACGGCGAGATCTTCGAGCGTAATGTCGGCCCCAAGACGCCGCTGCGGATGGAGCGCAACTCCAACGCGTTGTGGACGCGAGGCGGGCTGATGTACGCCATGCCCGTCCGCTGAGATGAGCGCCGCCGCGCTCCTGCCGACCAGATCGGCGAGAGGCTGGTCCGATCCGGGCTTCCGCGCTCTCGCCACGCAGGTGATCGCGCTGGCCGTGCTGGCCGGCACCGTCGCCTTCCTGGCGACGAACCTCGTCGGTAATCTCGAAGCGCGCTCGATCCGCACGGGCTTCGGCTTCCTTTGGCAGGCGGCCGGCTTCGAGATCGGCCAGAGCTTCATCGCCTGGAGCCCGAGCGCGAGCTTCGGCAGGGCGCTATTGGTCGGCCTGCTCAACACGCTCGTGGTCGCCTCGCTCGGCATCGTGCTGTCGACGCTCGCCGGCTTCGTCGTCGGCATCGCCAGCCTGTCGCGCAACCCGCTGGTCAGCCCCCTGGCACGGCTCTATGTCGAGCTCATCCGCAACACGCCGCTGCTGCTGCAGCTCTATCTCTGGTATGCGGTTCTGACCCAGATGCTGCCGGCGGCCTCGGCCGCGCCGCAGCTCCTTCCGGGTGTCTACCTCGCCAAGAGCGGCTTGCATTTCCCGGTGCTGCAGCATGGTGCCGGGCCGCTACTGCTGGCGGCGCTCGTCGGCGTCCTCGCCTTCGCCTGCCATGGCCTCTGGGCCCGCCGCAGGGCCGAGCGGAGCGGCGTGCCGGCGAAGCTCTGGCCCGGTCTGCTGCTGCTCCTGCTGCCAATCGTCGCCGTCGCACTCGAGCGCGCCGTGACGGCGTCCTTCGACGTGCCGCGGCCGACCCGCTTCGGCTTCTCCGGCGGCGGGATGATCACGCCTGAGCTGACGGCGCTTTTGATCGGGCTGTCGCTCTACAACGCCGCCTTCATCGGCGAGATCCTGCGTGCCGGCATCCTCTCGGTCGGCCGCGGCCAGCTGGAGGCCGCCGCCGCGCTCGGCTTGAGCCGGGGCCAAGCCTTGCGCCTCGTGGTGATCCCGCAGGCGATGAAGGTCGCGGTGCCGCCGCTCGCAAGCCAATATCTCAACCTGGCCAAGAACAGCTCGCTCGCCGTCGCGATCGGCTATCCCGACCTGATGTCGATCGGGAACACGATCATCAACCAGACCGGCCAGGCGGTCGAGGTGATCGCGATCCTGATGAGCATCTACCTGACGCTGAGCCTTACGATCTCGGCCTTCATGAACTGGTACAATGCCCGCGTCGCGCTCAAGGGGGCGTCATGACCGCAGCGGCCCTTTCTCTGCGGGCGCGCCTGTTCGGCAGCGTGGGCAATACGCTCCTGACCATCGCGATG
The DNA here is from genome assembly GCF_001429505.1 of Allobosea sp. Root483D1. Classification (GTDB taxonomy): domain Bacteria; phylum Pseudomonadota; class Alphaproteobacteria; order Rhizobiales; family Beijerinckiaceae; genus Allobosea. The sequence goes on along the minus strand of NZ_LMJW01000023.1, from coordinate 400,685 downwards.
CTCGGCCTGTTCGCCGTCTATCTGCCCGCGCTGTTGCGCTGGGCTGTTTTCGACGCGACCTGGTGGGCAGCGTCCCCCGCCGCCTGCCGCGCGGCGGGCGGGGCCTGCTGGGCCTTCATCCACGAGAAGTTCCGACTGGTCCTGTTCGGCCGTTATCCGTTCGAGGAGCAGTGGCGCCCTCTCTTGGCCTTGCTGCTGACCATCGCGCTGGTGCTGGCGGGCTGTTCGCTGCGCTTCGGCTGGCGCGTCGTCGTCGCCGGCGGGCTGGCGGGTATCCTCGCCGTGATCGTGCTGATGCGTGGCGGCGTGCTCGGCCTCGGATATGTGCCGACCGATCTGTGGGGCGGGCTTCCGCTGACGGTCTTCCTCGCCGTTGGCGGCATCATCGGCGCCTTCCCGCTTGCGATCGGGCTGGCACTCGGCCGGCGCTCCGAGCTCGGCGTTATCCGAGGCATCTGCGTCGTCTTCATCGAGATGGTGCGAGGCGTGCCGCTGGTCAGCGTCCTGTTCATGGCTTCGTTCATGATCCCGCTCTTCCTGCCCGGCAAGCTGCAGGTCGATGCGCTGCTGCGCGCGCTCATTGCGATCACTCTGTTCAGCGCGGCCTATCTGGCGGAAGCCATTCGCGGGGGCCTGCAGGCCGTCCCGGCCGGACAGGAGCAGGCGGCCAAGGCGCTCGGGCTCGGCTACTGGCAGACATCGCTGCTGATCGTCGTGCCGCAGGCGTTGCGGCTCGCCATTCCCTCGATCGCCAATCTGTGCATCGGCCTGTTCAAGGACACATCTCTGGTGGGCATCGTCGGCCTGACCGATCTCCTGCTGGCGACCAAGCAGGCGCTCGGCGATCCGCAATGGCGCAGCTTTTCGCTCGAAGGCTACCTCTTTGTCGCCTTGCTCTATGTCGCGTTCTGCTCGTTCATCTCGCATTACAGCCGGACGCTGGAGCGGCGTTTGCGATCCAATGTCTGAGTTCAACGATCTGACCGCGGTTGGATGAGCTCGTGGAAAGGACGAATCCATTTGACGCTTGTCTTGGCTGAATGATGTTTGGCGGTCGAAGGCTGAGCCACCGCTGTCGCTCCACGATCGCTCCCGTGTCCATAACCAGCGTATCCTCCACAGGACCGCCCAGGTGCTTCGGAGCGGCTGCCGTTGGTGCACAGCTGAAGGCACGCGGCCTTTCGTCAATCAGGCAGGACACGCGTTGGCGTCGACCAGGGCTTCTGCACGGCCACACCCACATTCTCTAAAATGGCGTCGTGAGGAGTGCTCTAAGCAATGAGCTAGGCGGGGGCGCATGTCCGTTTCCTGGCAATGAGCCAATGTCCGCTGCTGGCGCTGCGCGACCGTGACCCTTTGCAGCGGGAGTTTTCAGGCCGGCCGTCCGGCGCTCCATTGCGCTTGAGACTATTGGCAAGTCACGTCATCTGCCGGGGCGTCCTTCGCTCTCGGTCCGCTTGGCCGTGACGCCCCTCTCCTGATTGGAGCGGAGGTAGCACAGGCCTCTCTATGACCTGACGGAGCGCAAAGCTTGATTGGATCCGCGCAACGTGCGGCAGTCGGGACAATTGCGTCTTGTGAACATGCTCAAAGTCCTCGACGTCTCGGGCGACGACAGTGAGCAAATAATCGTCCTCTCCCGACATTAAGAAGCACCTCAAAACCGAGGGGCATTTGGCGACGGCCTTTTCGAATGCGGAAAGGGCGTCTTCACTCTGGCTGTTCAGAGCCAGCCTGATGATGACGGTTACCCCTAGACCAAGCACCTTCTGGCTCAATCGCGCGTGATAGCCGACGATCACGCCCTCCTCCTCCAAGGCGCGTTGTCGCCGGGCTACTGCTGTGGCCGACAAGCCGATGCGCTCGGCGAGCTTGATATGGCTTGCACGGCCATCTTCCACGAGTTCGGACAAAAGGATGCGCGACAGATTATCTAGCGCCATGTTGTGTTCCTGCGACCACGGCCCACTTTACGCATGATACCAGCGCCATATCCACAATTATCGCTCGAATCCGATGAAACTGGCGACAACTCCACTGCACTTCGTCGAAATTCGTTCCAGCTCCTGCGCTACTATCGCCGCTCCAAACTCGGGAGGATCAAATGCGCGTAGGCGTTCCCAAGGAAATCAAAGTTCATGAATACCGGGTTGGCCTAACGCCGGAAGCCGCGCGAGAGTATGTGTCTGCCGGGCACGAGGTGCTTGTCGAGACGAATGCCGGTGCTGGAATCTCCGCCTCGGATCAGGCTTACGAAGCTGCCGGCGTACGCATCGTGGCAACCGCGGCCGAGATTTTTGCCAAGGCTGAGATGATCGTAAAGGTCAAAGAGCCTCAGCCCTCGGAATGGACCCAGCTTCGCGAAGGGCAAATTCTCTTCACGTACCTGCACTTGGCTCCGGATCCGGAACAGACGGCCGGTCTGCTGAATTCCGGCGTAACCGCGGTCGCCTATGAAACGGTGACGGATCGTTTTGGCGGCCTCCCTCTGCTCGCTCCCATGAGTGAAGTTGCGGGTCGACTTTCGATCGAAGCAGCGGGATTGTGCCTGCAGCGGCACTCAGGTGGCCGAGGGATGCTGATCGGAGGCGTGCCGGGCGTAGCGCCTGCGCGCGTTGCCATCATTGGCGGTGGGGTGGTTGGGACACAAGCTGCCCGGATGGCGGCTGGGCTTGGAGCTGACATTGTCATTCTCGATCGGTCTCTCGCCCGCCTCAGGCAACTGGACGAGCATTTCAGTGGTCGCGTAAAAACGCGCTTTTCCACCCAACAGGCCATCGAGGAAGAGGTGCTTGCGGCCGACGTGGTGATCGGGGCCGTCCTCATTCCGGGGGCCGCAGCCCCCCGTCTCGTTTCCCGCGAACAACTCTCGAGGATGAAACGCGGAGCGGTGCTCGTCGATGTTGCGATCGATCAAGGAGGCTGTTTCGAAACATCCCGACCGACGACGCATGCTTCACCCACCTTCGAGATTGAAGGGATCATTCATTACTGCGTCGCCAACATGCCCGGAGCTGTCCCGCTCACATCGAGTTATGCCTTGAACAACGCCACGCTGCCGTTCGGTCTGGCATTGGCGGCACGTGGCCTGAAGGCGATTGAAGAAGATCCGCACCTCGCCGCCGGCCTGAATGTGCACCGAGGCCAAATCACAAATCCACAGGTCGCCGAGAGCCTCAACAAGCCATACGAGCCGGTTCAAAAGGCGATTGCCGCCTGATGATCGAGCTCCAGCTTCAAAGGACGACAGGGCCGGAAGCGCACTGTGATCCTGCCCCCTCCCGTGCCCTCACAAGGTCTGAAACGCTCCTTCCAGACCGACTGGAGCATGGGAACACAAGCCGAATGTCCGCACCGGCCCCTATCGGAGAGAAAAGTATGTTCACTCACGTCATGTTAGGCAGCAACGACTTGGAGCGGGCCAGAATTTTCTACGACGCCACGTTCGCTGCGTTAGGAGGCGAGCCGGGCAAGCTGGATGCCAGGGGCAGGTTGATCTATGGCCACAATGACGATCGGCTGATGATCACGAAGCCAATCGACGGCAATCCAGCGACCGCGGCCAACGGTGGGACTATCGGTATCGCCGCTGCGAGCCGTGACCATGTTCTCGCGTGGCATAACGCGGGCACAGCGCATGGTGGGACGGCGATCGAGAGCCCACCCAGCGAGCGCCCGAACGGAGCGTTCGTCGCCTACCTTCGCGATCCGGACGGAAACAAGCTCACCGCGCGCTCTCGGCCGACAAAGTAACACAATCGGCAGCAGCCGCGCCGAAGATCATCCCGAATTTCTGGAAATCCGGCGGCAAGCGGACGGTCCGATCCTACCCGTAGGCGGCTCGATTGGGCCGGGCCGCAACGATCTCTGCGTCGTCATTCCCATAGATCTCGACCGAGTCGCTGGTCTCGTGATCCGAGGGCAGATCAACTACCGCATGCCCCACAGGCGCTGAACGATCTGGCAGGAGCTCCCGGACGTGCGCGTACCGCCATTGCCTCCTTGAGATCGGCGGAGCCGGAATGCGGATCGTGCGTTCCGCCCACAGTTCCTTATTGTACCCCAGAGACCACCTGGCCCGTTGGCACCTGCCGGCGGGGCCTTTTGTGTACTAGGGCCCCAGCGTCGGGGCCTCCAGGATGACGCAGCAGGCCATCACGACAGCGGCGAGCGCGATGAGGTAAAGCCAACCGAAGCCCGGCAGCCTGCTCATGACATCTTTCCAGGCGGCAGTGCGCCTATCGTGCGGGACCGTGCCATTTTCGTCGTTCCACGACCCCGACACACTCGCGCGAGCAAAACGCGCTCTTGAGGCCGCTTGGACCGAAATCGAAACGCGCGGGCTTTGTTCCGGAAATCCTGAACGCGATAGGACTTGGCTCGCCTAGCAGGTCGCCAACCTCCTCCGTCTTCATGATCAAAGCGACATGATCGAAAAGGTTGTGGCGCGGTTCGCCGAAGAGGTGGGGAACCGCGGGTAGCACTTGCGCATTCCTCGCCAGAGGAGAGGCTCTATGCCGAGGTTCCGCGTAACGAGCAACGAGTCGGCGGGCCTCGTGTCTCAGTCAATGTATCCCAGCGAACAAGCCGCGACCGATGGTGCACAGCGCTCATTAGCGGATATGGCCAAGGATAATCTTCCCAATGGCAATCGCGCCAACTTCAAGGTGCGGGTCCAGGATCAGGCCGGTGAGGAGATCTACGAGGCTTCGCTCGACTTCAAAGGCCGCGGCCGGAAACAGTCCGGGTTCCCGGCCGACGAATAGCCAGTTCGTTTGAGCGGCGCCGGTAAGCTGCCCAGGCCTCGCCGGCAAAAGCCTTTCATTCAGCCCCGGCCGGGGGCTTTTCCCTTCCCTACATCGTGTTAGCCTGGTGGCGGCGCGTTCCCAGCACGCCATGCCTCTCGCCGGTCCAGTCGCCCCCCGGCACGCACCGGCGAGAGGCCGTCCGCTCGGATCCTCATGCTCATACTTGCGCCAGCGACGTTTCAGGACAACTTGCGTCCCGAGGAGTACTTGTCTGAATACTCGCCCCGCTTTACGCGCTGATCATCGGCGTCTTCAACAGGCGCCTTCCTGGGTCGCTTCTTCGGCGATGTGCTCCTTTTGGAGCTAGCTTTCGGCGCGTTGGTGCTGCGGCTTGTTTCCTTATTCACGCTGACCTCCCAACTCGGCCTTACTGATCGAACCTCAACTCTCGGTCCGAAGGTGCGTTCCGCGTGTGAGATGCCGGCCACCCCGTTTCCTTTCCCCGGCTTGAGTTCAACACACCGGCGATCACCTGGCTCCGCAAGAGCTGCCCTCCTTGATCCTCCCATAGACTGGCCCGGTCTCGCTTCGGCGGGGCCGGGCTTTTTATCTTTTGATATGGCAGGCGGGCGCAGGCGCCCTAAATTCTCGGTAGGTCGGTTAATGTCCAGGGGATGGGACATGCCATTCTCATCGCTGAACGACCCGGTTGAGCTTGCCCGGGCACGCGCAGCGCTCGACGCAGCGTGGAATGAAATCCGGTTGAACCTGTCGGATCCATACGACGAGCGAGAACGAGTGCGCCTCGCCTACATCGTCGCTCACTTGGTGGTGATTGCGGAGGATGAGGACGATCTGACCCGACGCGCTATCGAGCGGTTCCGACGACGAGCGGCATGACCACGGTCTCCTCAGCGTCACTGAGTCAGAGGCTGCGCTAATGCGGTCGAGGGCAAAGCAATCAGTTTTGATCGTAAAGCAAAAATATCGGAAACTGGGTTTTATATGGCATAATCGATCCTAACATTTGTTAATACTTGCCGCCGAAAAATTGAGAATTAGAAAAGCGTGCGCGTTTACTGGTTTGGGTTAGGTCAGTTGCATGAAAAAGCAGGTTCAGAGGACTGATTTACTTGTAGCGAGGCGGATACGGGCGCAACGCTTGTTAATTGAAATGAGTCAGGAACAACTTGCCGCCCGAGTTGGCGTAAGCTTCCAGCTCATCCAAAAATACGAAGCAGGTAGCGCACGGATCAGTTCAAGCCGGCTGCGCCAGATTGCGGATGCGCTTGGTGTTCGCGTCTGTCTGTTCTTTGAAGAAATTGAAAATGAATTTGGTGCTTACGATGGTCGTGCTGCGACGTTTTATCTTGCGGACACAACCGAAGGTATGAGGCTGTTCCGAGGTTTCTCTCGAATCCGATGCAAAAAGATCAGGCGCAAGCTGCTTTCGCTTATCGAGATTGCTGCAGAGCAGAATGGCAATGTGCCCCATGCCACGGCCAAATCGTCTCCCAGGCAGCTTGCGCAGAGGGACAATGCCAAGTCGAGCATGCGTCGTCCCTGATCCGCAAGGCCAATCAGGGTTGAATCGCGAGTTTGTATAGGAGGTGCCGGTCATGCCTCGTCACTGGTTTCGCCGTCCGGTCTGCATTGAAGCTTCCAAGCCCGAGCAATGCCTGGCCGTCACGTCTGTCGAGCAGGCCGCTAAGCTTCTTGTCGAGTGGCCGGAGCGCAGCAACGAATGGGAAGAGGCCTTTCGAGCGTGCGCCGCCGCTATCCATGGTAAGGGGACGGTAATCGAGGCTCGCAGCGCGTCGGGAAGGCAGCGGCAGCGGCCAATCGTCTGATCTTGGCTAGCGCTGGTTAAGGCGCAAATTCGCTTGAACGCCTTCTTGAGCCCAAGGAGATGGTCGTCGCCGCCGGCGCGCGGATCAGCGGCAAGGGCGTGGTCCGGCCTGAAGCCGAAGCTCGCGGCCGAGGTCGCCTATCGCGGCTGGACACACGACGAGAAGCTGCGCCACGCCTCGTTCAAAGGTCTGCGCGAGAAGGCTGACGAGGCGAAGGTTCATCGGTTAGTCTGCCCAATCGGGCGGCGGTAGCCATGACATAACCTTCGAATGATGGTGCTGCACAGTCTTCCGCTTCGCCATCATCCGCGAAGCGACTGGCCCGCCTTGGCTCTGCCGCCACTCACCACGCTGGTGCGAACCGTTCGGCACAAGCCACCCTATTATTACCAACGAATCCTCAACCCTCCACGGCCGGTGATGCTATGGCTGTCGGCGAAGTGGGCAAGGCTGGTCTGGGCCTCGATCTCGCCATAGAGCGCATAGCGACCCATTTCGTATTTTGCGCCGAGACCGAGCCCACCCCAGAGCTGATCTCCACGGCTGGTCAAAGGCGTTCCCGCGACGGCCGCCGTCGTTCCGTCGAGGAATTCGTAGTGCAGGTTGGCGATGCCGTAGAGCGAGGCATTGACCGACTGCCCGGCGCTGTCGCGCCAGCTCTGCCGGTAATCGACCGACATTCCGAGCCGTCCGCGCAGGCTGTCGCCGTCGCCGAGTGCGACGCGGGCGCCGAACGGGTCCACGAAGCTGTCGGCATCGACTCGCGAATAGGTCAGCTGCGCCTGTGGCGTCAGCGACCAGACATCTGAAAGCGCGATGCGCTGCCCGACTTCGAGCCCCAGCGCAAAGCCGAAGCCGCCCTTTCCCTTGGCGAGCTGACGCCCGGCCGTCGTAGAGGACAGGTCGCTGTCGAACCAGCTGAGCTTGGTCTGCGCGTCGGCATAGAAGCCTGTCGCGCCGTACCACGTCATCGTCCCGTCGAAGCCGCTGCCCGAGGCCTTGATCTTGCCGCGCCCAAAGACCGAGGAGATCTCGGCCAGAGCCTCGCCATGATGCAGCGAGACGCCCCCGACCAGCGTGCCGGCACCGCTCGCGAAAACCTGCCCGTCGGCGCCAGTCTGCAGACGCCAGCTGTCGATCATGTAGCTCGTACCGGTCGTCGAGAAGCCCGGCGTAACGCGGCTATGGGCTCCATCGATGCGGGCCCAGATGGCACGGTCCGCCGCGTTCGACGTGCCGTCCGTCCGGCCGTCGTAGCGCTCGCCGACGCGCTGACGCAGGGTCTGCAGCTCGTTCAGGCTCTGCAGGATCTGGCCGTAGGCTTCATAGATGGGCGCTCCGGGCTGGTAGATCGGGCCGATGACGGTTGGAGGTGATCCGGGAGAAGAGGGCGGCGCCATATAGGCTGAGCGCAGATACCAGTCGCCGTCGTTCGGCGTGCTGATGCCGTTCTTCTGCAAGGTATAGGCATAGGCGCCGGCGACGACGGCCTGCTGCCCCTGGAAGACGGTGTTGCCCAGGAGCGTGAAGACACCGTTCGAGGCTCCGCCGACATCGACGACCTTGATGCCTTCGACGGTCGGGGCCCCGGTTCCGCCCTGATTCAGCACCGTCACGAGCGTCGATCCCGCCGTGCTGCCGGTGATGACGAGGCGGTCGGACGGCGAGGCATCGCCGCCGAGCACGGTTTCGATCTCGAGCCGGCCGCCATTGCCGATGTAATTGCCGTTGATCGTCAGCGTGCCGATCGAATTACCCGGCGCGATCGTTCCGCCCAGCTGGTTGATCGTGGAGCCGACCGCGCCGATGCCCTGCAGGCGACCGCTGATAACGTCCATCGTCCCGCCGAGGATGCCATTCACGGCGAGTGTGCCCGCCAGCACGCTGCCGGCCCCTGTGAAGGTCGCTCCGCTGTCGCCGGTCAGCTCCAGCTTGCCCGCGCCGTCCTTGATCAGCGCGCCCGCGCCCGAGAAAGCGGGGGCGATGGCGATATTGTAGCCATTCGTGTCGATGACAGCGCCATTCGGGCCGATGGCAATGTTGCGCGTGCCGAAATTGCTGAAGAAGGTGGAATTGCTTCGCGTCGCGCGCAGCAGGCCGCCATCGAGTGTGACGCTCGCGGCCCCCGCGCCGCCCCGAATCCCACCGGTTTCCAGAACGCCGCGATTGTTCGTGGGGCCCTGCAGAAGCAGCGTCCCACTGGCCCCTGAGTCAACGCCGAGCAAGACACCGCCTTCAGCGCGAACCAGCCCGCCATTCTCGACGGTGAGCGAGCCGTTTCCGATATTGCCGATGGTGAGGGCGAAGGGCGACATCGACCATCGCGACCCAGTTCCAGTTACGATGACGGTGCCAGTGCTGTTGGATCCGATATAGCCCTGATTGCTGATGACGGTTGCGCCGGCTTCGATGCGCAAGGTGCCCACAGCGAAGCTGCCGACGTTGAACTGTCCGGTATTGGTCCAGGTCGTGCCCGCGCCGGTCAGCACGACATCGCCCTGGCCTTTGCTGCCGACGACGCCCTCGGCGCTCGAAACCGTCGCGCCGCCCTCGACCCGCAAGGTCCCAGCGCTGAACAAGCCGACGGTCAGCTGCCCGCTGTTCTGCCAGGACGAGCCCGGTCCGCTGACCAATGCATTGCCGCCGCCGCTGATGCTGCCGTCGACGTTTGAAACCCGGCCGCCGGCGAGAATATTCAATGTGCCGGTTCCGCCGTTCCCGACAAAAAGATCGCCGGTGTTGGTCCAGGTTGAGGCGGTTCCGTTGCTGTTAACCCCCGAGACCGTGACGGTTCCGGTGCCGGTGCCGCTGGCGCCGATAGAGCCCTGGCTGCTGGTGACGGTTGCGCCATCTTCGATGCGCAAGGTGCCCGTGCTGAGCCTACCTATGGTAAGTCGCCCTGAATTGACCCATGTAGTGCCTCTGCCCGTCACGACGACGTCGCCCTGGGCCGAGCTACCTATAGTTCCTGCGGTGTTCGTTACTGTCGCGCCGTCTTCAATACGCAGGCTTCCGCTACTCAACAGGCCGATGAAAGTCCGCCCGCTGTTCTGCCAGGACGAGCCCTGCCCGCTGACCAGCACCTGGCCGCTTCCCCCAATGTTACCGCCGACCAAACCTTCTGCATCCGAAACGCGGCCTCCGGCAATAATATTGAGGGTGCCGGTTCCACCGAAGCCGACATAAAGATCGCCGTTATTAGTCCAGGTTGACGGGGTGCCGCTGCCATCGACGCCTGAAACAGTGACCGCGCCATTGCTGCCCGCGCCAGAGCCGATCGTGCCGAGATTGTTGGTCACGGTTCCACCGGCCGTGATATCGAGCTGGCCGATACCGGTCTCACCGACCACGAGGTCACTCCCGACAGACCAGTTGGGCGATTGGGCGGGGCCTGGATTCAAATCGCCGCTGCCCGTGACCGATTGCGCGCTTGCCGGCTGCATTCCCGCGGCACAGAGCAGAGCGGCGATAGCCGTCGAGAGCAGCAGCGGTTGGCGGCGGAAGCCGGAGCTGATCTGGCTGCTTTTGGTCCGTCTCAGCACGTTTCAGCTCCGGCGTGATGTCGTTGTGCGTTCGTCGATTTCCCGCATAGGTTGTACCCATGCGGAGAATTTTGCTGCAAGCGAATCGGCGCTGCCAATTCTATACGCTGACGATCAATGGTTAATCATAATGGTAAGGCGCGTCTCTCTGGACGTTTTTTTGGTCCAGATCGCGCCCCGACATTGGCTGAGTAGGCGCCCAACGTTCGCTTACGGGCGGCGCTCCAATGTCCCTTGTGGCGCGATCAGGTCGTTTGCGGCGCCGGTCGCGAAGTTCGGCTATCGGCCATCGAAGACATCGGGGATGTCTGCTTCCGACCCACCCATTTTGACATTTGCTAATGCCCGCTACCGGCAAGGCTAGCTTCGACGCTGGCTGGAGCGGCGGCGGGCGGCGCCACGGGTAAATTATCCGCGCAATGACCAGCGCTGGAGAGGACGAAGACAGCGCGCATATGCCGAGACCGTTTGCAGGGGCGGCTCTGGCGTTTCCGTCCGGGCGGAGGACAGCCAGGCAGCCGAGGTCGAAGCCATCATGGACGGGGCGACCCGATCGACCGCGACGCCCGTCTGGCCGAATATCGCGAGAGCGGCTGGAGCCGCTTAATGAGACGGTCGCGCCATACCGGTACGGCGCGGTTTGAGCTGGCTGTAAATTGGCGCTCCCCAGGCGCCGCGCCTCTCGGCGGTGCAGTCGCCCGAGCGCACATCGGCGGGAGGCAGTTGCGCTAATTCAGAAGCTCTCACTTTGAGGGTAGTGGCTCCAGCGTAGGACAGTGCCTAGAGTTCACTGTCGAAGTTCGCGCCGAGGCTGGCTGACCGCCGGCGAGAAGCGGATGTTGAGGCCGCTCGAGATCAGCGCGGCGTTGCGGTCGGGCCGGGTACTGTCGAAGCTGAGGCCCGAGCCCTGGAAGCCGACGAGGGATGCGCTGCGCGTAATAGCCCTGGCCGAGGTTGTCGAAAGGGGCCGCCGACACTCCGAACAGGGTCGTGATCACTTGTCGTCGTCAGTTCGCGTTACCCGGAACACCACAACGAAGTAGGCCACTAGCATTGAGATGACGGCGGCGACTGTAGCAATGGTGCCCATTCTACAACAGCTCTATCGAAACGAGGCCAGCCCAATGGCGCCCAAGATCGCGGCAATGATGGTGGTCCAAATCAAAATGGCTGGCATTAGGGGCACCGGGTCAGCTCTTTGCCTGTCGACTCAATCTCGAACAGGCAGTCGTCAATGAAGCGTACCGGCGTTTCGTCTTCAAGCTCGTAGTCGGTGATGTTAAAGCCCGGGTGCGTTCGGAAGACGACGACCGAGTAACGGTTTCCATCTTCATCCTGGCAGAGTTCGCGATAGAACGCATGGAGAACTGAGGCAGCAGTCCCTACGTCCTTATCGCCTAGCCCGGACCGTTTCGGCTGGGTACACATCGCAGCCTCCATGCACTCTGCTGGTCTCAACCGCCCTTGGTCGGACGGCCGGGATCGAGAGGGCTGGGGGAGGAAGAGGGCTCTTGTTCGCTGCGTCGATCCGGGCTCGTTGAAGAAGCACCGGGAGCCGGCTTTTCTGTCGGCGTTCCGGATCCGGGCCTTGGCCGGCTATCGGTCGAACGCCGCGGCTGGCCGACCGTCTCGTCTTTTCCGTGCTTTTCGCGGGTCATTGCTTCACCCCGTCACTACATTTCCCAGCCGTTGTCCCAATGCTTCTGGGTGACGAAGGTTCCGTCCTCCGCAAGAACCCTGCGGGCTTTTGAACCCGCTCCCTGGTTTGTGGTTGTTTGGTCACCGATGTGGCGGAGAAAAACGAGCATGATCATCTCAACTAAAGCCGAATACGAAGCGGCGGCCGAACGCGCCAATGCCCTCAGCGACGCACCGGAAGGTTCACCGGCAGCGGCCGAGTTGGCGGCTCTGGTCTGCGCTCTCCGAAAATGGGATGAGGTTCACGCGGGTGAAAACGCCCACGGGCCGGAGGCAAACCCCGAACCGGGGACCAACCGCAGCCCCGACGATCTGCTTGTGTCGGGCCTCCCGGGCAATCTGGGGAAACTTAAAGCCGACTAACCCTCGGAAGGCATGTTGGTATCTCGGCCTCGCTGCCGGGGCCAGTCCACGAAGCGCGGTTTGGAACTCGATCGGGCGCTGGGCATTGCCCTTTGAGGCAGCGCAATGGGGACGTCGGACATGTATTTCTTCGATCTTTTCGACGGCGCGAACGACAAGGTAGATGTCGTTGGAACGAGCTTCGACGATGAGGACGCCGCCAGGCAAGCGGCGCGATCGATGCTGGCCGACAGGGTGCGCTCGGAAGTCTTGCGGGGTGGTGAGTATTTGATGACCGTTCGCCTCAGGCGCAACACCATGCCGATCTTTAGTGTGACCTTCGCCTTGACGGAAGAGCACTACCGCCTGGATTCCTGACCGTTGCCGGACGCTCCGCTTTCGATGAAGCAGCTATGCTGCAGCATCGTTGCCGCCTATTGCGGTACAGTCAGGCTAGCTTGTTGGATATCGGCTTCGAGAAGAAGCGTTTGCAATCGGACGACTGCCAAGGCTGGAAGCTGCAAATCAAGGTCGTTCGGGTCACCTTCCATGGTGAACCGAAGGATTGCGCCCTCGGCAGGGTCATTGCTCACCGTGACACTCCAAATATCGGTGACGCGAAGTAGCAGCGCCGGCTTCCGTGACATGGCCTCCTCCCATGGCCGTGAGTGGAATGAGAACAAGAGCCCGGCTCCAAGGGGCCGGGCAGATGGTTACGCCCGACCTTGCGGACCTTCTCGGTAGCTCGCGGTGAAAGCTGCGTCGTCGGGCGCCACGATGCCGTACTTTTCGGCGAGGGTGGCAAATAGTGCTCGCACAGTTTCCGCTTCCACCTCGCCGCGCAAAGCCGCGAGACAGGATTTGATGGCAAAGCCATGGGCCGGGTCGCGCTTGCTCGGCGGCCAATCGACCAGGAACATATAGGCTTCCATGACTGACGAGATGGCGGCGGGATGTCCCAATCCGACCAGGATGACGACAGGACGTTCGAAGTGATCTGACATCATCGCTCGAAGCCCTCCCTGCGTGAGGTGACGATGTAAATCGTTGCCATAGCCATATCCTCCGAAAAGCAACATGGATCCGGGAATTTGCCCCATTCGAATGAGGGCGGCCACTGATTTTGGTATCCCTCTCTGCATCTGCAAGGCCCTTACAGCTGCCCGCGCGCCTGCTGTCGAAAATCTTTGCTAGGCTCAGGAACGCCGCGCGGCGGTTGGCGTTGAGTCGCCAGCTCTGTTGCGTTCGGTGGTGAGTATGGCGCGGCAGCGGCATAGGGCCCTGAAGGTTATGCATGGTGGCGAGGTCCAGCGCAGTGAGCCAGTCAAAGCGCGACGCGGCGCTGCCAAACTCGATCTCTTCACCGACCCTATGCCGGCACGGATTGAACCATGGCTGGCCCTCCTGCAATCAAACCCGCCCACGGGGCCGAACTAGGCCTTCGAGGTGAAATGGGATGGCTACCGCCTGGCAGTTCATCGCGACGCCACCGGCGTGCGCGTCATCACCCGCGGTGTTCATGACTGGACCCACCGCTTTCCCTCGATAGTCGCCGAAGCGGCGGATCTAGATGCCGACAGCTTCATTCTCGACGGTGAGGCCCTGGTGCTCGATGGGAGCCGGTCGGGCCGATTTCGGTCTGCTGCAGCAGGCGCTGGGGGGTCGCGGCGGCAAGGCCAAGGCCGAGCGTGCCATGCTCTTCGCTTTCGACCTGCTTTACCTCGATGGACACGATCTGACGCGCATGGCGCTGAGCGAGCGGCGCGCCATCTCGTTTGTGGCGGTTTGCGCGGGAAAGAGCGCACCGACTGCATCCGGTTCCCCGCCAGGATCAAGTCTTCGCTCATGCTTCAATACAGTAACCTTGGACCTGGGTCGGGCAATTCTGTGAGCGGTGGCTCGGGCTCTATCGGCGCCAATATCGGGGGCGACATCGGCAGTGAAAGCGGCGTCGGCTCCGGCAATGGTCCATCGGAGCGGCGGAAATGGCGGCAGCACTCCCAGCGCTGGCGGTGGTTCGACCGAGGTGGCACTGGGTCCGGCGGTATTGGGGTCGGTGTTGTTGCAGGCGTCGGCACCAGAGGCATCGGAGCCGGGCTAGGCGCGAGCGCCAACGCCGGTCGAGGCGGTATTAGCGCCGGCGCCGGTGCGGGGGCTAACATCGGCGGCAATTCAGTCAATAGGGACGTGGGCGCGGGCGTGAGCAATGCAGGCATCGGAGGTGGGCTTGGCGCTGCGACCACCCTCGGCGGTGGTATCAGCGCGGCGTAGGTATCGGCGGCGACCGCGGCGGCTTAGGTAGTCGGGATCGGAGCCAATGTGGGAGGCCTCGGGGTCGGCATTGGCGGCGGTGCCAGCAGCTCCGGCGCCAGTTCTTCGGCCGGCAGCTCCGGTTCAGCTCCTCGGCCGGCGGTACTGGGTCAAACTCATCTGGCGGCAGTTCCGCCGGCTCGGCAGGATCGGGGCGGTAAAGCTCTTTGATCGAGCTAAGTAATACGACGACGCTCGGCCTGCGCGCCGAGGCGCAGATCGGANNCGGCCTGATCGGCTGGCGTCACGGTTTCGGCGAGCTCACCCCGCAGGCCCGCACCGCCTTCGTTGCCGGCATCACGCCCGCCCGCGTCTTCGCCGCCCCGATCGGCCGCGAGGCGCTCGTCGCTGAGGCCGGCCTCGACTGGCGCATCTCTTCTTCCACCGCGGTCGGCCTGACCTACTCCACCGCCATCGGCGAACGCTCGCGCGATCACGCCCCCAAGGGACGGGTCGAAATGCGCTTCTGAGGCGGAGCTGCCCAAGTCGCCTTTCGATCGGCGACATCGGCTCCGCGCAGGCCGATCGGCGCCGGGGACCGCGGGTTCCGGCGGTGTTCCGTTAGAATCCGATGGGAGCAGATAGGGCGTAAATGGTCAACGCTGTTCCGAAGGCGACAACTAGGCAAACAAGTTGCATCCATGGGAACGGGTCGGGGCAATGGCGCGCGATGACTTGCAGTGAATTTGCCGGCAGTTGTTGGAGCGAATGTTGAAGCCTGATTATTTCGCTTAGGTTGCATCAAGGGCGCCCAATCCATCTGGTTGGATCTGATAGCCCGTAGCCTCCAGACCTTGTCTCAGCAGTGCACGCACTGCAGCGGATCTGCTTGGCATCCGATGCGAAAAGCGAAAATCATCCACCGCAGCCAGCTCGTTATCGTCCAGCATGACTTGGAGACGTTCACCGCGAGCTAGCGGGTTACCCTTTTTCGAAACTTCCGTCATAGGCCCCTCATCTCACTCATTTGCGTCATTCCCAACAAACCCCTCCACACTCTCATTTGTTCCGAATGACCCTCTGCAGCACACTGAGCCAAATGCCATCTGCGAGTGAGTTGGGCTGGTCCCTCAGTCCGATTTCTCTGGGGTTTCAAGGCAAATCAACCTACGTTTAGGCAGCTTTCGGCCTCCGGAAGTCCGTATGCACGATACTGCATCGGGAACAGGGTCGGCATTTTGGCAGCCCCTGTTCATTGGCTCTGATACTAACTGCCGGCCCCCGCGCATTGGGCAAAGGATGCGCCGTGAAGGTCAAGTTTATGACCGGTCTCGGGACAATCGAGTTCCCTTGTGGAACCCGTCACACGCTTCCATACGCCTTGAACGCCCGCTATTCCGATGGTGCAATCCACGGCATGCTGCTGGCTGACTTGATGGCGCTTCACCCTGAACCCATCGCTCACCAACTCCAGCTCACGTGCGAGGATGGCGAGACATTGCGGCTGCTGATCACACACCGAACCACCAAGGGGGCGACATTTGTTGCTGCAATGGTTTGATCACGCTGCGGTATCCCGGCCGCCGAGGAGGCCGGTATCGTTTTTGCTCTACAGCAAGGCGAAATGCCCGCAACAGTCCCATAGAGCCCGCTTCATCCTCTCGCGGATGCGGTATTGGGCACTCAGCTAGAACCGCCGAGCTGCGTACGGCTTCGATAATCTGCACGATAAATACCTAAACTAGGCCGTTTGGCGCGATTCATCTCGACGAAGTGCAACTATCTGATGGTGCCCGCGTTCTGGCTCACTCTGACGTGAGTAGAGTCATGACCCTAGTGGTGCTGGTTGTTGAAGATGATGCGATTGTCCCGCATGGATGCCGCATCGATAATTGAGAAGGCGGGCTTCGAAGCTGTCGAGGCGAAAAACGCCGATGAAGCGATTATCGTGTTGGAAACTCGCTCCGATATCAATGTCATCTTCACCGATATCGAGATGCCAGGAGATATGAACGGACTGAAGCTTGCTTTTGCAGTGCGCAACCGCTGGCCGCCTGTACTGATTATCATCGCGTCTGGGCGCATCAGGCCTCAGCCAAATGAAATGCCCACTAATGTCACGGTTTTGCGCAAGCCCTACAGCGAATTAGATGTTCTGGCGGCTATCAGGCAAGCTGCCTAGGCAGCTAGCTTCGACGACTTCATCTTCAGGGTGACGACGACACCGTCGGCAGACCAGTCGTAATCGATCGATCCACCGAGTTGTCCCGTAATACTCCTTACGATCAGGCGGCTGCCGTAGCCGCCTGCACCGTCAGGGGCTTCAGCGGCAGGCCCTCCGCGCTCGATCCAGACGACTTTAACGTCCTCATCGTCAAGACAGCCTGAGACATCGAGCGTACCTGTCTCGGCAGACAGAGCGCCATATTTCAGTGAGTTAGTTGCAAGCTCATGGATGATCAGAGCGAGTGTCGTCGCAGCCACTTCCCCCACCCCCATTCGGGGGACAGCGACACGAATACGCCCGCTGAACGCGCCCATGTCTTCATATGGGGAGAGGAGGATCGAGATCAGGTCGCCGAGAAGAGCTGCGCGACCCTGATGACCAGGCAAAGGCCGCACTAAGTCGTGCGCTCGTCCCAGCGCAGCTAGGCGGCCAGTGAGTTCGACCGCCATCTCCTTAGCCGTTGTGGTGGAACGAGATGAGATCTGGGTTAGTCCAGAGGCGATAGAGAGCAGGTTCTTGACGCGATGGCTCATTTCGCCCGCAAGCAGCTCGTGGCCTTCCTCAGCCTGTTTGCGCCCGGTGACATCAAGAAAAATGCCGTAAGCCAAACTTTCGTGAAGTGCAGAATCGTCGCCGATGCCTCGGGCGGAAATCCAGCGAACCTCCTCCCCGATGATGATCCGGAAGTCGATTTCATATGAGCCCACAACGGCTCGAGTTGCCGTGAAGGCCGCCCTGACTCTATCCCTGTCTGCGGGATGAATGCGGGCCGACAAGTCCTCAAATTTAACATCATCACTCTGGGACACCGCCCATAGCTCAAAGCCTCGCTCATCCATCGCGAAGGCGTCGGTTGCAACATTCCACGACCACAGAGCAACACCCGCCGCGCTGATGGCGCGGCGCAGGCTCGTCGCATCCCAAGCGTTCGGGTTCGATGCGGGCATTGGCGAAACTCGGATTGAATGGCGTCACTATAGGGCTAAGCCATCACTCATGTCTGTGTATGATTGCGGGGCAGACTTAGTACAGGCAGGGAATCCTGTCTCTGTGCTGCCGAATGTCGGCTTCCGAGGGATTTTGTTGAAGAAGTCGGCGTTGCTGAGAGCTTGAAGTCCTGATTCAGTCGTCCTCGGATGGAGGACGGTGCGATGATGGGCAGCGGACGGTGGCGCGGGAGGCACTGTTCTACGAGTTCAGCCTAGAACGGCATGTGACGGCCTGCCACCTGCTGCGCGATCGACCGCTTCGTCGATCTGTCAGGCATCGGCGCGCATCTGCGGCCGTTCTACAGCGACACCGGCCGGCCCTCGATCGATTCCGAGTTGATGGTCAGGATGCTGATCTTCGGGTACTGCTTCGGCATCCGCTCCGAGCGCCGGCTCTGCGACGAGGTCCATCTGAACCTGGCCTATCGCAGGTTTCTTTAGGCGGGCATGTGTCAACTCCGTTTTCGATGATGCGCGGATCGGGAGCGCCCGGACGAGTTCAGGCTTCTTTGCGTGCTCGACGCTGGCTGCGTCGGCGGACAGGATGGGTTGGAAGGATCGAACGGCCTAGCTCTGCCTCGCGATCGGAACGGCGAATGGCGTGCCATCGCAACGATGCGGACTCGTCCGACCCTCGCCCCCTCCCGGGCGCTCTTCTCCGCCGCGACGACGGAACTATGAAGGTCGATCGCTACATGAATCGCACTACTACGCGGCGGTCGATCCGGGCGTCGCTGACCAACGGAACTCGGTGCCGTCGGTCCACATGCGGTGCATGATGACGGCAAGCCGGCGTGCGAGAGCAACCTTCGCGACCTTCACGCTGCCTCGCTTCGCCAGCCGCATACGATGACGATGTAGCGGTTGCCGTCCTCGTCCTGGCAAATCTCCCGATGAAACTGACGCGGCGGCGGAATGCGTCGCCGCACGTCGTTGTCGGTCCCCTTCGAGTTCCTTTTTGAGGTACCCATTCAACCTCTAACGCGACTGTGCAAGCTTATCCGAATGCCAGGATGGCTTCCCGTCCTGGTCGGGACGCCAATCAGTGACCGCGCGCGCTGTCGGAATCTTGGTTCGCCGCCTCTCGCCCTCGCAACAGCTGGTCAATCGAGTCGCGCAGGCTTTTTAGCCCTTCTACCGGCATAATAAGACGAGCCCGAACTACGGCTTGGAGGCTCAATTCCGCGCTCGGCCCTGCCAACAGTTTGTCGGCGACGGGCCGTTCGTGCGTGAACGTCAAGGTCGCAAAGTGCCCCGTAACAGTACAGCTGAACGGACCTACTACGAGGGTCTCAGGCACGTTGTCGGGATCGATGGTGTGAACGTGGCTCATGAGTGCGGCCGCGTCAAAGGGAGTTAAAATCGAGGAACAGCAGAGCCACTATGGCAAACGCAGCCGATCCGACATTTGCCAACGTTAAATGCCACGTCGGCAAGCACGCCGATTCTGCCCAAAAGGAATCGTGGTAATCGAACATTGCGCCCCAAGTCTTTACTATCTCCACGGTAGTGAGACTATGAGGGTACGCAATAGGGCGCCTGGCGGCATTCTAGTGAAGCCGGAACGTCTATCGGCAATCGGCGTTGAGTCGCCAGTTCTGTTGCGTTCGGTGGTGTTGAGTATGGCGAGGCAGCCGGGGCGTGTCCTGAAGGCTATGCCTAGCGGCGACGCACTGCAGAGCGCGCCAGTCAAAGCGCGGCGCTGCCAAGTCAGATCTTTTCCAAGATCCGATGCCGGCGCGGATTGAGCCGTGCCTCGCCCTTCTGCAGGCGAAGGCGCCGACGGGGCCGAACTGGGCGTTCGAAGTGAAGTGGGACGGTTACCGCCTGGCGGTCCATCGCGATGCCAACGGCGTGCGCATCATCACCCGCGGCGGCCATGACTGGACGCATCGCTTTCCCTCGATTGCAGACGATGCCGCGGAGCTCGACGCCGACAGCTTCATCCTCGACGGCGAAGCTGTGGTGCTCGACGAAGCCGGCCGATCTGACTTCGGTCTGCTGCAGCAAGCGCTCGGAGAAGATGACGTCGCCTATGCTCGGAACCATACCGCCGTAGCGTGCGAGGCCATGGATGACGGGAGGTGTGATCGTGCCGTCATCGAGGAGCCATGATACGCGGATGTCGAAAACTCGTAGATCATCGCTTGCCCTGCAGCTTCATGGAACCAACACCGCTGGCGCCAACCTGCTTCTCGTCCCACGCTTTCGCCGCCGCCACCAGCATATCCAGGCGCGCCTTCTCCAGAGTGCCATCTTCCGCGCCGTTTAGCCGATCGATTAGGCGCTGGACGGTGTTGCGTTCTTCCGGCGTGCGTATCTCCATGTTGACGGTCATTTCAACGCCGCGCCTGGACCAGTTGCTGTGTCATCCCTGAAAACCTACGCATCATCGGTTTTCTTGCTCCGCGCCTTCCTTACCACCTCAGGCTCGTCAGTCAGACGCTGGCGGCGGTCCGCCTTTTGCGCGCTTGTGGCGTCCATGCCAACCATAGCTCGATCTGCGGCGCTCGCGGCCTGCGATCTAGCTTCAACCCCGCCCGCGTCGATCGACGCCTGCGAGAGGGGCGTGGTAGCGTCCTGCGGGACGTTCTCAAGGAGCCGCACCCCTGGCCCACCAGTGCCCGTGTAAAGGCCGTCGTCGACGAACTGGACCCCGGCCTGCTCTAGCGCGTGCCGGACAGCGGCGAGGTTGTTGGGGCCAGGGATCCGCCTGTTCTTCTCAAAGTCACGAATGGTGCTCTCGCTCAAATTTGCACGGGAAGCCAACTCGGTCTGAGACCAATCGAGGAGGCCGCGGGCCGCACGGCATTGCACGATCGAAATCCGTTTCATGATTTTCGTGTACCACAAACGAATTCCATTTACGCTCGTTGATTTCTTTATTTTACGTTTATTATTAACGAAAATCGTTAAACAGGAGCAACGCCATGGCCAGCGGCGCCTGCATCGACAATCCGGACGCCGAACCGAGCGCCGGCTATACGCCACTCCCGGCCGGTGAGTACACGTTGGAGCTCGTGGAATCTGATTATGTCTCGACGAGCAATGGGCACGGCATGGTTTTCAAGTGCAAGGCTCAGATTGTCGGCGGTGACTATGACCAGCTGCCTTATTACCTGAATTACAACCTCGAGAACGAGACCCCTGAGACCGGGGCGATCACTCAAGAAATCGCCCAAACGCGACTTCGCGGCCCTCCGGCGCGCCACGGGTGTTTTACCCGACCGAAACCGAGGAGCTGCACTTCAAGCCGTTCCGCGTGGCGTGCAGGAAAAGAAGATCAAGGTCAACGGCGTCAAGAGGGGCACGGGCGAGCTTGAGAACGTAATCAAGGAGTACCTGTTTGACGAAGAGGCGACGACAGAGCGCAAACCCCGACGGCCGGCGCCAGCCGTCCCGAAGCAACAGCCGTGGTGCAAAGGTCCTTGAGAACCGCGCCGTCGCCGCGACGCAACGGAACATTGCAGATCATTCAACGTTACAACCTATAGTAACAACGAAAGATCTCCATGACCGTAGTTTTGATCGTCACTTTAGGAATGTGCTGTGCGGTAGTGGCGGGTTGGCTCGTTCGAGCAGGTTGGGAATGATGCCGTAGCAGCCACGCCGCGACCCGTCTCAAAAAGGGCCATAGCAATCGAAGCCCACACCGAACCGTGGGCGGCTCAGGCGCCGGGCCGTTGAAGGGGCTGAGGGTTGCTCATTGGCCCGGCGCCGCCGCCGCATCGACAGCGGTCTAAAGATTCAAACTGGACGCGGCGGAAATATGGCGACCGGGGGAAGCTTTAGAACGTGAGGCGGAACTCAATTAGCGTCTCAAGCTCAGATGCTAGGTCGCGATACTCCGACTCGCGCTCAGTGGCCCACACCTCGGCCGCGCGTGCCCAGTGGTCAGCGGCTTCGCATGCGCGGTCGTACTCCTCGCAGAGCTCGCCGAAGAACACATCTCTTTGTGCCGCCACATCGAGCTTGTGCCGCCATCTCGGCCAACGAAGCTTCAATCGCGCCAAACCCCGCTTGCGCGCAAGCAGCGTCGTCTCAGCGTTCTCGGATGGAGCAACCGCCATGGGGCGATTTTAGCTCATCTCAGGCACAGGAATAGGCCTGCCAGGTTGCATAGACCCGGCTTCACAATGCAGACGAACTTCTCAAACGCTCAGAGTGGGCTCGGCGCCCACGGCATGGGACCGGCGGCTAGATGCCTGTTCAGTTGATGATTTGAACGATGCGCCGAGTGCCAGGCTCCACCAGAACGGTACGTCCGTTCACAACCGTATAGCGGTAGCCCTGCGCGCCGTATTCCGTCGGCACCTCGCGATAGACGATACCACCCTCGGCCGGGAGGATGCCGCCGACCACCATCGGCTCAGCATAGGTGTAGGACGGGACGCGCTGCTCGACCACATACGCTCGGAAGCGCGGCGAATCGTCGATCATTACACCGCCGGCCGGATCCCGCTTCAGGGGAACCTCCAAGGTGCCGACGCCGAGCGCCGGATCGCGCGTCGAACCGCCAGCTGGATCACGGACGACCACCCCGGAGTTCTGTGCGAATGCCGCGGCCGGCAAAGCCACCAACGCTAGCGCGATTGCGAGTTTCTTCATGACCATCTCCGGACTGCATCTTCTATGCAGCAACCAAGATGCGGCGATGAAGTTCCTGCGCGATAGGTCATCCTGACCGCGCTGGCCGCCGTCCTGGCCTTCATCCCCCTCGCGCATTCGGTGCTCTGGGGATCGATGGCCTATACCCTGATCGGCGGCACGGCCGTCGGCACCGTGTTGATCCTGCTGTTTCTTCCCGCGCTCTATGTGGCCTAGTTCCGGATCAAGCCGATTGCGGCTCTGAAACATGATCGCTGAGTGAACCAGCACTGCGACCGGCAGTGGCTGCCCAGTAAGAATCCGATTTGGAAAAAAGCCGTTCAGGGTTCTGTGCCGCCATAGTGTTGCCGAACGTCAGGGTCCGCTTTCTGGACGGCATCAAATGTCCCGCAGGTGGCGCACCCTGATCCGTGACCTTGCCGAAGCTGGAGCCGACGAGTGGGGAGCATGTCTTGCCCACAATGGGAATGAAGAGGATGCTTTCGGCGGCGCGCAAGGTAGGGCTTCAGCGGCGCTGACAGGAAAAAGCTGGGATGACGTCCAAATCGATCGATTTCTGGTACTACACCAGCTCCACCTACACATATCTTTCGGCCATGCGAATCGGGGATATCGCCGAGCAAGCTGGCCTGGTGGTTCGCTGGCGCCCTTTCCATCTTAACACGTTGTTGCAGGAAAACGGCGTCAAGCCGTTCCCGCCAGGTCGCGCGAAGACCACCTATATGTGGCGGGACTTGGAACGCCGTGCGCAGATGCACGGCATCGGTTTCCCTAAGGAACCGCCTCCCTACCCGTGCGATCCGGACATTCTCAATTTCCGTGTGGCGCTCGTCGCCCATGAGGAAGGCTGGGCGAAAGAACACGCTCTTGCCAGCTATGACTGGTGGTTTCGACGTCACCGACCGCCAGGCCTCGATGACAACAGGGTTCCTTTTCTTGTGTCGCTTGGGAAGGATCCAGATCGAACTATCGCGAGGGCTCACTCGCCGGACATCGATGCCCAAGTCAGGGCAAGCGCCGACGAGGCGCGCACGCTCGGCTTGTTTGGCTCCCCCCATTTCGTCGTTGATGGTGAGGTCTTCTGGGGAGATGACCGCCTCGAGGATGCGGTCTCCTGGGCAAAGCTTGGTAGGGTCGAGCGCACCAACTGACAGAAAATGGACCGGCACGCGCAGGGCAAGACGGGTCTTGCAGGCTCAGGGACTGCCGTCACCATTTGAGCGGAATGTCCACTTCTCGCTTAGGGAGCCAACGCCTGGCGCAAGTGCGGCTCCTTGTGGCGCAGACTATCGGTGATTTGGAGCCGGGAGGATGGCGAATAGCGGTAAACTCGCAATATTTCGAGTTTCCCTGGCTTCCTACCTCCGGCCTCAAAGCTCTGGCTTGCCTGTCGCGAACCAACTCTGAATGGTGTTCGGCACCTTCTCCCCTCGCAGCGGCTTGGCATAAAAATAGCCCTGAGCAGAATCGCACCCTGCTTCTCGCAGACGTGCGGCCTGTTGGGAGCTTTCGACCCCTTCCGCGGTCGTATGCATTCCCATAGCGTGACCAAGGCTTACGATGGCGGCGACAATTGCAGCGTCACTGTCGTCGCTGATCAGGTTCCGCACGAAACTCTGGTCGATCTTGATGTGGTCGACAGGAAACTGCTTCAGATGGAGAAGCGACGCAAAGCCCGTACCGAAATCATCCAATGCGATGGAGACGCCGGCCTCGTGCAATTTGTTCAGGATGGAGGACGCCGTCGCGGTTCTGCGCCCGAGGAAAGCTGTTTCCGTTACTTCGACTTCAAAATGCGCCGAGGAGACACGTGTATCCTCCAGTATGCGGATAATCCTGTCGGCGAGTCTCGGGTCGGAGATCTCGGCGGAAGACAGATTGACGGCCACGCGACCGCATTCGAGACCCTGATTCAGCCATGATCGAACATCGACCGCGACCTGGCGGATCATCTGCTCGCCCAGAGCAATCGAAATGGCCTGCTCGGCGAACATCGAGCCAAAATAGTCAGGCGTGAGGAGCCCTTTGGTCGGGTGGTTCCAACGCGCGAGGGCCTCGAAGCCGACGATCCGGCCTGTCACCAACGACACTTTCGGTTGGTAATAGGGAACGAACTGCTGGGCTACGAGCCCTTCGCGGACGTCGTGTGCGATGGTGACGCGACGCTCCATCGTCTCGCGAGCGGCACTGGTATAAGCAACCGCTTGGCTGCGCCCCTGCTCCTTCGCGCGATAGAGCGCGATGTCAGCGTCCTTCATCAGCTCGACTGGATCGCGATGATGCTCAGGGAAGGTTGCCAGCCCGATGCTGACCGTTGTGGAAAGAGCTCGTCCTTCGTGCTGGAAAGGAGCACAGAGAGCATCTACGATTTCCGTAGCAACGGCAGTTGCTTCACTTCCCGCTGAAATACTGGCGAGTATGATCGCAAACTCGTCGCCTCCCAGGCGTGCCACGGTATCGCCTTCTCCGACAAAGCTTTCGAGCCGAAGGGCCGCCTCCTGGAGGAGGAGGTCTCCAACCGCATGGCCGAGCGTGTCATTGACATCCTTGAAGTCGTCGAGATCCAGCAGTAACAACCCCACGCCGGCCCCAGAGAATCCGGCATCTATTAGCGCCTCGTTGAGGCGTGCCTGGAAGAGCGCCCGGTTCGCCAGGCCCGTTAGAGGGTCGTGATTGGCGGTTCGCCAAATGGCTTCTTCGGCCGCTTTCCGATCTGCGATGTCGAAGGTCAGTCCGATGAGTCGATTATCGTCCTTTCGCTCGGCCCTGAGAGCGAGCCACGTTTGCGAGCCGTCAGGAGAAAGGTAACGCACTTCGGCCACGCCACTGCCAGTCGACCTGACAGTGCTCCAGAAGGCGGTCACTATTTCTCGGTCGTCGGGATGGACCCTGTTGATGAAATCACCTGCAGGTCCCGAGGAAATGCCGAGCAGCACCATGGAATTTTCGGAGCGATCGACCCACTGCGTCTCGAGATCCAGCTCCCAGGCAGCCATCCTGCTCGCCTGCAAAGCCAGCCGCAGGCGCTCCTCGCTCACCCGGATCGCGTTCTCGGCCGCTTTTCGTACAGTTATGTCAGTAAAGGTGCGCACCATTCCGCCATTGGGGAGGCGGTTTGTTCGAACTTCCAGCACCGTGCCGTCTGGTCTCTGCCTATCGTAGTCCAGGATTTCTACGTGTATCCCTTCATATTTGATGGCCCGAAGGAGTTCTTCTGTGACAGTACCAAATTCACCTTGTTCCATCTGCCATCTCTTCACCGTCTCGAAGGATGGATTGGAACGCATCAGGTCGGGTGGCAGTCCAAGCAGATTGATCGCGCGCTGATTGCAGACGGCCACATAGCCGTTTGCATCGACCATTAGAATTCCTTGTTCCACATGCTCCAGAACAGCGTTCAATAGAGCACTATCCACGGGGAAAGATCGAGTGATGCACTGAGTGGTCAAGCGTCGGCCTCTCGCCCAGCTAACGGTCGATCAGGGTATGGCGGCACGCTTTCGAAATGTTGAAAGATCGAGATCGATTTGCCCAATATCCTGCGTTCAATGATGGCTTGGACAACCTTCCTTTTACCAGCTGCCCGAAACCGCCGTTTAGCCTCCCACCAAGTTCTGCTAACTCTTCCGGCTAGGTTCTTAAGACACGTTCGAGATAGATCGTTTCCGATCGGGCCACGACCGCGTTCAAGAGGTCTGCTTTTGGGCAGAGAGCTGGAGTCCGCTACTGGCGCAAACTGGAAGTTCATCCAGGCACCACGGACCATCGATTTTTACAACAGCAAAGTGCTGGTTATCTGCGCGCAGCGACTGAGGGGCGGCGTAATCGATACTAAGCGTCATGAGGCGAGGCCCGCGCTATCGTGGAGCAGACTTTGCCCCGGCTCTATGCCGCGTCAGGCATTCGTTCCAGCAGTTTATCCAGCGTGATCGGGTAATCCCGCACACGAATGCCCGTCGCATTGTAGATCGCATTGGCGACCGCGGAGCCGACGCCGCAAATGCCGAGTTCGCCGACGCCTTTGGCCTTCATCGGCGAAGACATCGGATCCGTCTCGTCGAGAAAGATAACCTCCTGGTGCGGGATGTCGGCATGTACTGGCACCTCGTAACTGGCGAGGTCGTGATTGACGAAGAAGCCGCGCCGGGAGTCGACCGCCAGCTCTTCCATCAAGGCTGCGCCCGCGCCCATCGTCATCGCTCCGATGACCTGGCTGCGCGCGGTCTTGGGATTGAGGATCCGCCCCGCTGAACAGACAGCCAACATGCGCCTGATGCGCGTCTCGGCGGTGGCGACATCGACCCCGACTTCAACGAAATGCGCACCGAAGGTCGACTGTTGGTGGGTCTTATCGAGATTGCCGTACTCGAGGATATCCTCGCCCACCAATGGGCCTGACGCGGCAGCCTGCGCGAGAGGCATATTTCGGTTGCCGGCGCGAACCTCGCCGTCGGCGAACTCGGCCTCGGTGGAGTTGATGCCCAGCTTCTGCGCCACGGCCTCGCGCAGTTTGATGCAGGCCGCGTAAACGCCTGCCGTCGAGCTGTTGCCGCCCCATTGCCCGCCAGAGCCGGCGGACACCGGAAAGGTCGAGTCGCCGAGCCGCACGACGACTTTGTCCAGGCCAACGCCGAGCATCTCAGCCGCCGTCTGAGCGATGATCGTGTAGCTACCGGTGCCAATGTCCGTCATGTCGGTCTCGACCGTGACGATGCCATTCGCGTCGAGACGCACCCACGCCGCCGATTTCATGACGAGATTGTTGCGGAAGGCAGCCGCAGCGCCGATCCCGACAAGCCACCGCCCGTCGCGCGATTGGGCCGGCCGCGCGCTGCGACGGCTCCAGCCGAAGCGGTCGGCGCCAACCTTGAAGCATTCGTCGAGCCGGCGCATCGAGAACGGCCGCTTTGGTTTCTCTGGATCGACCTGGGTATCGTTGAGGGCGCGGAAAGCAATCGGATCGATTCCGAGCTTCTCCGCCATCTCGTCCATGGCGATTTCCAACGCCATCAGGCCCGGCGCCTCGCCTGGAGCGCGCATCGCATTGCCTTCCGGCAGGTCCAGCACGGCAAGCCGCATCGCCGTCATCCGGTTTGCCCCGGCATAGAGCAAGCGGGTCTGCTGGACCGCGACTTCGGGACCGCCATCCGGCAAGTCGCCAGACCAGCTTTCATGACCGATGGCCGTGATCTTGCCGTCCTTCGTCGCGCCGACCCGGATGCGTTGGATGGTAGCGGGTCGATGCGTCGTATTGTTGATCATCAACGGGCGCTGCAGAGCGACTTTCACGGGGCGCTTTGCGGCGCGCGCGCCCAAAGCCGCCAGCAGCACATCCGCCCGCAGGAACAGCTTGCCGCCGAAACCGCCACCGATGAAGGGCGAGACAAGGCGGACGTTCGATTTCGGAATGCCAAGCGTCTGCGCAAGATCGGTCACGCCCCAGTCGACCATCTGGTTCGAGGTCCAGACCGTCAGCTTCTCGCCCTCCCATGCCGCCAGCGAGGCGTGCGGCTCCATCATCGCGTGACTCTGGTCGGGCGTCGTGTAGGTCTGATCGAGGGTGACTGGGGCCTTCGCAAACGCGCCCGAGAAATCGCCAACCGATGTGTCGGTGGGGCTGGAATCCTCGTCTGGCGGCTTGGTGGCGCGGTCTTTGGCGGCCTCGAGGTCGAAGCTGCCTCTGCCCGTGGCATAGTCGACACGAATGAGGCTTGCAGCAGCGCGAGCCTGCTCGAACGTCTCCGCCACGACCAGCGCAATGGCCTGATGATAATGGTCGATCTCGGGGCCGCCGAGAAGCTTCGCGGTGTTCCGCTTGCCCTTACCGAGCTTGCCGGCTTCCTTCGCTGTCACGACAGCGAGCACGCCAGCCGCAGCCTTGGCCGACTTCAGATCGATGGATGAAACCCGCCCTTTGGCGATGGCTGCTCCGAGCACATAGCCATAGGCCTGGTTCGGCACGACATCGTGCTGCTCATAGGCATAGCGGGCGGTGCCACTGACCTTGAGCGGGCCGTCAACCCGGTCGCGCGGCTGTCCGACAACGGTTTGCCGATCGATCGGATTTTGAGTGGCGGGAGTGTCGAATTTCATGATCAAGCCCTCGCTTCGGACAGGACCGCGCCAAGCGTGCGTTCGGCCAGCATCAGCTTGAACGCGTTCTCGCGGGTTGGCCTGGCGCCATTGAGCAACGCGGCCGCCGCTGCCTTTCCGCCACGCGGGAGTTCCGCTTCGGCGGCCTCGACCCGCCATGGCTTGGGAGCGATGCCGCCGAGCGCGACCTGGCCGCTTCCGTCGCGCTGGATGATGGCGGCGACGGAAACCAGGGCGAAGGCATAGGACGCGCGGTCGCGTACCTTTCGATAGATCTGTGTGCCGCCGGCAGGTCTCGGCAAGGTCACGGCCGTGATCAGTTCGCCTGGCGCTAACGTCGTCTCCAGATGGGGGGTCGATCCAGGCGCGCGATGGAGTTCGGCGATCGGCATGGTGCGCGTCGATGCGTCGGGCTTGACCGTTTCGATCGTCGCGTCGAGAGCGCGCATGGCCACGGCCATGTCGGATGGGTGTGTGGCGATACAGGCGTCGCTCGTGCCGATGATGCCCAGTTGCCTGCTGAAGCCGCCCAGTGCCGAGCAGCCGCTGCCGGGCTCTCGCTTGTTGCAAGGTTGGGCCGTGTCATAAAAGTATGGGCAACGGGTACGCTGCAGCAGATTGCCGGCTGTGGTCGCACGGTTGCGCAATTGGCCCGATGCGCCGGCCAGCAGGGCGCGAGAGAGAACGCCATAATCGCGCCTGACGCGCTCATCAGCCGCTAGTGCGGTGTTGCGCACCAGCGCGCCGATCCGCAAACCGCCCTCCGGGGCCGCCTCGATAGTGTCGAGCTTCAACCCGTTCACATCGATGACGTGCGAGGGCGTCTCGATCTGGAGCTTCATGAGGTCCAGCAGGTTCGTGCCGCCTGCGATGAACTTCGCCCCGCGGGTCCCAGCTGCTGCCTTTGCCGCTGCCGCTGGAGAGGTTGCGCGCTCGTAGGTGAAAGCCCTCATCCCTGCCTCCCCGCAACTTCGGTCATTGCCTCGACGATGTTGGAATAGGCACCGCACCTGCAGATATTACCGCTCATGCGCTCACGGATCTCGGCCTCGCTCACGGCCGCCGCTGTGGTGAGATCGGCAGTCACATGGCTCGGAATGCCAGCCTTGATCTCGTCGAGCATGGCGACGCCGGAGCAGATCTGACCGGGCGTGCAGTAACCGCATTGGAAGCCGTCATGCTTGACGAAGGCGGCCTGCATCGGATGCAGATTGTCCGCCGTTCCTAGCCCCTCGATCGTGGTGACGCTCGCGCTCTGATGCATGATGGCGAGGGTCAGACAGGAATTGATCCTCTGCCCATCGACGATCACCGTGCAAGCGCCACACTGGCCATGATCGCACCCCTTCTTGGTGCCGGTCAGGTGGAGATGTTCGCGCAGCGCATCGAGCAACGTGGTTCGGGTGTCGATCGCAAGCGCGTGCTGCTGGCCGTTCACGGAGAACGACACGTCCGCGAGCACGGGGGTGCCGACTGGCGCTGGTTGCGACCGGGCGTTGGCGCCCATCGCAGGCAAGGCCGCGCAGGCGCCAGCGGCTACCATCAGAGCGCGCCTGTTCAATTCGATCTCGCCGGGATCTGGCATATCCGCCTCCGTGTCTTGGCGTATGTTCTCTCTGATCGCCAGCCCTGCTCTCAGGCACGACGCAACTGCGAGGACAACCGCGAAAGCGCCTCCCAGTTCATTGCGATTCTAAAATGGGCCGGTGTGACTGGGTCACTAGGTCGTGAGCTGCATTCGCTCGGAGGAGCCGGGGAAGCTCGGGAGCGAAGGAGGTATCGCAACCGGGCAGCGGCTGCTCGGCACATCCGATTAGCCGATCGGAGCGAACCATGATCGGCTAGGCAACGCGAATAGATGCCGCGGGCTCGTCGCTGAACCCGGCTCGGTTCGCGACGGAAGCGGGTCGATCGCGACTCCGCCGATGCTGTCGCTGCGTGCTGCTCAACCGAATGGAAGCAACGAGTGAGCGCCGATCCGATGCCACGGCACCAGATAATGCGGGCTGTCGAGATAGATCCAGGGGATCGCGTCATCCGCGATGCGATGGCGGCGACGAAGATGGTAGGATCTCGCGCGTGTGCTTTACCGACGCGAGCGGGCAGTGATGCTGGAGCCTCGTCGACAATGGCATCGTGATGGGGACGCTGCGCTATGGCGACGAGGTCCGCGACGAGAAGAGCTATTTCGCCGCGATCGATAAGGACAAGCCGGAGCCGGAGTCGCTCGAGGTGGCGCAGAAATTCATCAAAGCGAAGACGAAGGATTGGTCGCCGGAGATGGTGAAGGACCCGGTCCAAGAGCACCTACTCAAGTTGATCGCGTCGAAGAGGCGTAAGGGCGTTCGTAAGCCGGCGGGCGACGCCGACAAGGGGCGACCCGGCAATGTCGTCAATCTATTCGAGGCGCTAAAGAAAAGCCTGCAGGACAAATCGCTGCGGAGCTGACGGGATCGAACGAATCTGGATAAGGCTCGGATCCCGGCGGCTTGCAGTTTCGTCGATTCCGTACTGAAGCAGATCGTCAATAAGATTACGCCCGAAACGTAAGGACCCCGCCGGCCGGAGCCGACGGGGTCTTTGGGCCTCCAGCCCTCTGCTCAACCGCGGCGGGCGAGCACTACCGTGAATTCTGCGACCTCAACGCCAAGCGCAGTGCCGAGTTCCACACTCGTGCCGTCGCCGCCAAACGGGGGCCTGCGCAATCTCAGCCGCGACGCCGACTTGCGAGAAAGCCTGAGATCGACCGGCGAACGAGGTCGTGATCATTTGCAGCCAGAAGGATGTGGCTCGCCACGATATCGCACAATGCTTCTCGCTCGACGTCCGATGGGCAGAACCGTGCCGCTGCGAGGCTCTGCCACGCGGTCTCCACGGCAGCATGGGCTCGGGCAATGTCGATAGGGTCTGCCAGGGTAGAGAACGTTATCAGTCTTCGGGTATCGCGGCGCTCAGCCAAAGTCGGACTCCAGAGCAAGGATGGTGAGCAAGGCGGAGCAGGCGAGGATGGCCCATAGAGCTTCGCCCGCCCAGCCATCAGGAGGATAGGGTGCCGCGGCAACAGTCGACATCCCTCCAATAAACACCGCTGCCGAAATCACTGTGAGAGTTCGCATCTGACGCCACCAATGCGAAGTGTGCGCTCGCCTAAACGCGTAACCCACAGCATGGTTCCGGCAGGACTGGGGTCAAAAAAGCCCCGCCGGCGGGCGCTCGCGGGACCGTAAAAAAATGAATGGGCGGACCGGGACGCAACACCCAGTTTGCGAGTGGACGCTGAGACGTCAGCATTCCGTTCTCTCGGCTTGGCGCGAACGCCACCGCATCGGAAATTTAGAGCGCGCAACTTGAGCGCGCCTAGTCCGACGGAGCAAGGACGCCGAGATTATCAACAGGGACGTCGTTCGGCCGACATGCCCAGCCCCGCTTGAGCGAGACCGGACTGCTTTAATAACGCGACAATCCCGCTGGTCTTTACCGATCAACGTGTTCAGGCATCTCCTTGAGCTGGTCCTTGGTCCAGCTTGTCACTGCATGCACATCGCCGTCATCGTCACGCATGAATTCGAGCTGAGCGAGAGGTACCGAGACGGGCTTTGCGCCAATTCCGAGAAAGCCGCCTACATCCACAACGATCTCGGTCGCCGCCCCAGCGCCATGGATGTGAGAAACCGAGCCGATCTTTTCATCGCCTGGTCCATAGATGGTCGCGCCCTCAAGGACGCCGGCGGTGAGTTCGGCGACGGTGAGACGCGCGTGCTTGGAATGGTCCATGGTTTCCTCCTCGTTCCGGGTGCCGAAGGAACGAGTGGCAATAAGGGGTGTTCCCTTCCGCGAAAAAGGCCTCGCCGGCGGAGGCTGTTGCGGTCCGCGCCCGCAGCATTTCGCGTCATCAACGACCTTGCTTCAGCAAAGCCTTATAGAACATAATCGGAACAAACTTGCTGACGCGGCAAGCGAGCCCGCCATTCGACATTGCTCCTCCAGCTGTCCTGAGCTGCGCCTCAACTCCTATAGGTCGAAGCAGGCATGAACGCGCACGTTTACCTCGACAGCCTCAACCCAGCGCAGCGGCGGGCCGTCTCGCATGGCGGCGGCGCGGACCCTGCGCCGCCGCTTCTGATCATCGCGGGAGCCGGCTCCGGCAAGACCAATACGTTGGCACACCGCGTTGCCCATCTCCTCGTCGGTGGTGCCGATCCGCGACGGATCCTGCTGATGACCTTCTCGCGCCGAGCCGCCTCCGAGATGATCCGCCGCGTCGAGCGCATCGCCCGCAAGGTGATGGGCGACGGCGCTGCTGTCGTCGTTGATGCACTGAACTGGGCCGGCACCTTCCACGGTGTCGGCGCGCGGCTCCTGCGCGACCTTGCCGAGCAGATCGGGCTCGATCCCGCCTTCACCATCCATGATCGCGAGGACGCCGCCGATCTGATGAACCTGGTCCGGCATGAACTCGGCTTCTCGAAGACCGAAGCCCGCTTTCCAACCAAGGGAACCTGCCTCTCGATCTATTCGCGCTGCGTGAACGCCGAGCAGCCGATCGAAGATGTGCTGAGAATGTCCTATCCCTGGTGCATCGCCTGGGCCGCCGAGCTGAAC
>NZ_LMJW01000023.1:367427-367611 GCF_001429505.1 Allobosea sp. Root483D1 | reverse complement strand
GACCGACCGCGCCGCCGGCGCGGCGCCCGAGCTGGTCAATGTCCGGGACGAGGCCGACCAGGCCCGCTTCATCGCCGAAAGGGTGCTGGAAAACCGCGAGGCCGGCGCAGCACTGAAGCAGCAAGCCGTGCTCTTTCGCGCCTCGCACCATAGCGGCCCGCTCGAAATCGAGCTGACGCGCCGA
>NZ_LMJW01000023.1:218147-367264 GCF_001429505.1 Allobosea sp. Root483D1 | reverse complement strand
GACCCGCGCCAAGGACGATCTGCACCTCATGGTGCCGCAGCGCTTTTTCACGCATGGCCAGTCAGCGACTGGCGATCGCCATGTCTACGCAGCACGCACGCGCTTCATCCCCACCAACCTGCTGAAACATTTTGAGCGGCGGGCATGGCCCCTGGCAGCCCCTTCGGATCAGCGAGCGCCTTCGGGCGTACCGAAGGTCGACGTGCGAGCGAAGATGCGCGGGATGTGGCGTTAGCGCAGCGCGTTTTCCGCGAAGTCAAAAAAAGCCGAGGCGTGAACCCCGGCTTCATCGCTTCGGCAGGCGCTTCAGTCAGGCCCGCGAGATACCCTGCACTGCCGGCTTTTTACCTCGTTCCGAACAAGGCCATCAGGTCGAGCTCTTCGTCCCGATGCTTGCCGCCGAGCTGAGCGGCCATCCACGCGGCGACTGCACCGACAAGCAGGGCTGCGGCCGTCAGGAAGGCCGAAATCACACCCATCCGGCGCGCCCGCTCGGCAGTCTGCTTCGCGGATTCCTTTGCCTGGTTCAGGCGTGCGAACGCATCGTCGATGCGCTTTTCCGCTTCCGGCTGCGCGATGTTCGTGTGGGTCGCCATCCGGCTTGCGACATAGGAGCGATCGGACGGGTCGAGCTGTCCGCTCGAGAGGCTGCGCACCAGAATGCGGGTGGCTTCCACGCGCTCGGCGAACGTTCCCGGCTCCGTGCCGGTCGACCGCGTCAACATATCGACTGCGGAACCCAGCGGATCGGGCTGCTGGCTAAGGGCCGCTCCGGCAGCGGTGGTCGCGGCCGCGGCTCCAGTCGCCTCTGTCCGCGCAATACCAGCGACCGAAGATGCGGCCAATCCGGCGATCAGCAATTCTCCGATGGCCCAGACGACCAGACCGTGCGCGCCGTCTCTCACGTGGCGTTCGTGCATGCTTTCTTCGGCGGCCGGGCGCCTCATTCGGCCCGACAGGTAGCCACCCGCGGCGGAGGCCGTCGCGAGGATAGCGACGCCGTTCCAAGTCTTCTGCCCCTGCCAGACAACGCCATAGCCGGCCGCGCGAATATCCGCTTCGGGGAACTCTCGATCCGCGCATTCGAGTTCCTGCAGGCAAGGCGATGTCCGGGTTGGCGTGCTGGAGCCAGGCGAGCAGATTTGGAAGACGCCTGCGGACGTTGTTGATGTTGTAGGTTGCGATCGCCCGTCGCTCATGACGGGGCCGAGCTCGACGAGCATTCATGGCGCCGAAACCGCAAGGGGTTACCGCGGGTTCCACTGGACATGACAGGGAAAGAGATACCCGCGCCACAAACAGCCCTCCCGGTCGAGGCGGGCTCCGGCGAGATCGCAGTCAGCGCCACGGAGGCTGGTCGGGGCGCGCTCGTGTCGTTTCCTTTCGATGCAGCGACGGTCGAGCGCTTCAAGGTGGCGTTTCCGCGGGCCCGCTGGCGCGGGGGCGAGATGGCGTGGTTCGTGCCGGGCAAGACGGCGCAAAAGCGCGTCGCGCGTTGGCTGGAACGGGAGCTCGTGGCGCTGACGGATTTCGAAGACGAGCGCGGCCGCGACGCCTTCAGCTTCGAGCAGATCGACAGTCCCTACCTCTCGGTTGCGGACGGGCTGGTTGTGAGAACGCCGTACTCGCAGACAGTGATCGACGAGCTCCGCGCAGTTCCGTTTGCTCGCTGGGATCGAGAACGGCGCGCCTGGCTTGTCCC
The DNA here is from genome assembly GCF_001429505.1 of Allobosea sp. Root483D1. Lineage (GTDB taxonomy): Bacteria > Pseudomonadota > Alphaproteobacteria > Rhizobiales > Beijerinckiaceae > Allobosea. The sequence continues at coordinate 365,562 of NZ_LMJW01000023.1, read as the reverse complement.
GTTCCGATCTTACGAGGCGCTGCGAGCCCGCTGGCCTCGGATCGAAACCGCTGCGGCTCGGGCTGAGCCAGCCGAACGTGCCGGGCGCCGCAGCCAGCCCCAATCCGAGGAGCAGGCGAGAACACTCGACCAGGCACGCGAGCGTCGTCGGCGGCGCTATCCGATTTCCATGAGCGAAGTGCCGCCGGAATGGCCGGTGATGACCGCGATCGGGCCGATCGTCGTGACTGGCAGCCACGGCGAGCTGGTCGACAGGGCGGAGTTCGTTGGGCTCTATCCTCATCTAGCCGAAGAGGAGACCTATGTCTGGGTCAGCTGGCGGTCTCCTACACTTGAGGAACTCGTTCGCAGCTGGCCTGCACGTCGTCCCGCCACCAGCGAAGAGCGGCAACGGGGCTGGTGGCAGCCCACGCTGGAGGAATTGCGCCCGGCCCGGCGCAAGGCCCGTTCAATCGAGCGGGCGACTGCTACCCGCAGAAGCGCACGCGGCTGAGCCCGTCTTGGCCTCCGCGCCGAACGGAACGGCAGAACTCGCCGATCGTGTCGGAACGAAGCACACCATCAGATGTTGACGAGGGCCATCTGACCTGAGGCGGGCGCCCGGCAATGTTTGAAGGTTTCACTCTCGACTTCGTCCGGGTCAGCGACGCCACGTTGCGTGTGCGCCATGGTGGCGAGGGGCCGCCTTTACTGCTGCTCCACGGCCATCCGCGGACGCATACGACCTGGCATCGCGTCGCGCCTTTGCTGGCAACGGAATTCCATGTCGTCTGTCCGGACTTGCGCGGGTTCGGCCAATCCTCGCAGCCGCCAGACCTGCCCGACCACTCTGGATCATCCAAGCGCGCCAAGGCCCTCGACTGCCTGGAATTGATGGTGCGGCTGGGATTCGAGCGCTTCTACCTAGCAGGCCACGACCGTGGCTCATACACCGCCTTTCGGCTGGCGATGGATCATCCCGGCGCCGTCGAACGGCTGGCTGTGATGGACGGCGTTCCGATCCTGGAGGCGCTGGAGCGTTGCACGGAGAAGTTCGCGAGGCTCTGGTGGCATTGGTTCTTCTTTTGCCAGCCGGACAAGCCCGAGCGGGCAATCCTGGCCGATCCACTGAAATGGTATGGTGTCGACCCTCAAGCGATGGGGCCTGAGAACTACGCCGACTTCCTCGCGGCAATCCAAAATCCCGATATTGTTCATGGCATGATAGAAGATTATCGCGCCGGCCCGGCGATCGACCGTTTCCACGATGAGGCCGATCGCAAACAAGGGCGCGGCTTGCAATGCCCACTGTTATGTCTTTGGTCGGAACGCGACGATCTGCCTGACCTCTATGGCGATGTCCTGGATGTCTGGCGCCCATGGGCACCGGATCGGCAGGGGCATGCGATCGCGAGTGGCCACCATATGGCGGAGGAGGCGCCGGAAGAGGTCGCGCAGGCGCTTCGACAGTTTTTCACGGGCCGCTGAAAACTTGAGCCAGAGATAGAGAACCCCGCTTACCGGGCCGAAGCGTTCCGTCAGTCGCCTGGCTGCTGAAACAGGACATGATCGTCCCGGGCGGACTGCTCGCGCTGCAATGCTGCTAACAGCGGACAAGGTGCATTCGTAAGGCTTGGAATTGGCGGACGAGTGGCCTGAAGGAAGGCCGCTGCTCGCGCACGCGGAGCGCCGGTGACTTTGCTCGCCGTGTTCAGGGCGCTGCTGTTCCGAGCGCTGCAGCTAGTATGTCGGCGAGGCCGCGCCCAGCGCTGCCGTCTTCATCAAGGCGAGGATTGTAGATAGTGATCTCGATGCCGACTGCCTTGCCGCTCGCCAAGGCTACTCGAAGCGCGGCCCCTAGTTCGTCCCGTGACAGTCCTCCCGGCATACGAAAATCGACAGCCGGCATGATGACGTCGTCAAGGCAATCGGCGTCGAGATGGATGAAGAAGCCGTCCAGTCCCTCTCGCGTCAGGTGACCGACCGCTTCGCGCGCGCGGCTTCGATACCCATCGCGCGCACGACGGGGAGGTCAATCACCTTGAGCTCGTTGGGGAGCGGCTGGCTCCCGTACTCCTCCTGATCCTTATGATCACGATACGCGAACGCGACAGCATCTTCGGGACGGACGAGAGGCCCGCGACCTTCGATGTCGGCCAGGAGCGACGGGCCGTAGCCGGTAACGAAGGCGAGGTCCATCGAGGCGCCTTCACCGTTGGGTTCCGCCGCGGGCTGGAAGAAATCGGCGTTGCCGTCGATGAAGAACAGGCCGTAGCGGCCGCGCCGTCGAAGCGCGAGCATCGAGCCCAGCAGGATCGTGCAATCGCCGCCCAGCACGACTGGAAATTCGCCCGCGTCTAGCACCGCCGCCACCGCATCGGCGAGCTTGGGCGACCACGCCGCGATTGCCCTGGCATTCAGGGTGCCAGTCTCGGGATCGGGCGTAGGGTCCTTCGGAGGCACCGTCAGCCGCCCGGCGCGGCGCGCACGGATGCGCTCCGCGAGACCGAGATCCAAGAGTCGGTCGGGCAGGCGCTCTACTCCGTCCGTCGCGAGGCCCAATGTGGAAGGGGCTTCGAGAATTGCATAGGGAAGGGTCGGCACTGGAGCCTCCGTCAGTCATTATTTTGCGGAGTAGGTCACTGCCTCGATTTTGTGACCGTCTGGATCGCGGACGAACGCGCCATAATAGTTGGCATCGTAGTTCGGCCGCAGTCCTGGAGCGCCGTCGTCGCTGCCACCAAATTCTAGTGCCGCTGCGTAAAATCGATCGACCATCGAACGGTCCTCGACAGCAAACGCGATATGAGTGCCATTGCCCACGGTCGCTGGTTTGCCATCAATCGGAACCTGAACGCTGAAGTGAAACGTGCCGCTTCCGTAACCTAGTCCATCCTCGTCCTCCGCCATCGGCACAATGCCGACGATGGGCAAAACGGCATCGTAGAAGCGCTTCGAACGCCCAACATCATTCGTCCCAACCGAAACATGGTGGATCACGACTACCTCCGTTCAGCTGTGTCGTGGATTCTAACGAGGACCGCACCCCGCCCTCTCGGCGCTTTACCCCTATTCGCCGCCCAGTGATCAACCAACGGGCCGTCGCGACCGAGCACGGGGTGGATGCGGGGAAACGGCAATCGGTGATCGCGCGCGAATTTCGGGCGTAGCCGCCTCGCGCAAGATGTCGCCCTGCTGGTCTGTCGGATAAGCTCCGACGACGAGCAGATGCTCGCTGGCCGAGCAGCCGCAGTGCCCTGTGCCGGCTGGCAGGACGAAAACATCGCCGGCGGGAACACGAAGCTCCTCCGCCATCGCCGCCGATAATCAGCACTGCATGGCCGGAGGCGATGCCGAGCACCTCATGTCCCTGCGCCATCGCGGCGGCCAGTCGTTCTCAGCGAAACGCTGCTCCATCTGGCGCGCAAGATCGCTGGCAGCGGACGAGAATGCCGCCTCATAGATCAGCACCGGCAACCGCGGATTATTGAAATTCCGCCGCGCGGCTCGAGCTGGAGTGCCCTGATCGGTTTCATGCACGTTGTCCTCCGGCCTCCACTCAACGCGCCGGGATGCAGAACGTTCGGCGCCAACGAGCATGACTGGAACGGTCGGTTGGCGACCTCTTCCGAGGAATCTCGACGTTCCCACGATATGTCTCCGCGGCGCGCCCGTCACGTCAGGCGCAGGCCGGGAGGATGAGTACGCCCAGCGTCGTCCAACCGATCGCCACTAAGCTCAACCAGGCGAGTCCAAGGCCGGCGCGGACTTGAAACCCTAGCGTGGCGCTCCGTCCTTCTCCAGCCCTCGGGCGGAGCCGGCCCGCGATCAGCAGAACGGCGACGGACGCAGCGGCAACGACAATCGCGCCATGCCAGCCAGGCTCGCCCAGGCGCGTGCAGATCAGCGATTCCGAGGCATAGGCGACGAGGAAGAAGGCGGCCCAGGCGGCCGGCCCGGCGAGCCAGCCAAAGGAGCGCCTCGCCGCTTTTGCGTCGGCGCTCATGGCGCGCCCACCAGTCGCGGAAAGCCGTGCGTCAGCGCGAGCCCAAGCAGGCTTTGGCCGATGGTATAACCCCAGAGCAGTGCGAGATTGTCGAAGATCACGCGGCGGAAGCGATCAAGCTGACCTGTCAGGACCCGGTAGATGGCGAAGCCCGCCATGACCACGATCGCAGCGGCGAGCTGAGCTTGCAGGACAGCGTTGGCGTAGACCATCGCGGTATAGCCGCTGGCCTGCGGCCGGAGGCCTGACCGCCAGTGCGACCAGAGATCGAGGCCGAGCGCACTCAGCAGGGCCGCGATGCCCGCTGTGACGAGGAGTGCGACGGCGCCGCGGCGCAAGCGGTCTGCACCAAGTAGCCTGTGGGCCGAGAACAGGCCGCCGGCGCTCCCTGCCATCAGCAGCACACTCGCCCAAACCCATCCAGCTGGCGGCAGGCCATCCCGCCCCGGCCACTGCTGCGGCGCGACGGTCCAGAGATAGAGATATCCGAACAGGTAGGAGAGATAGAGCGCGGCAGCGACCAGCATCAGCACAACCATCGCCCACCAGGAATGAGAATCCGGGCCGGAGGCGTAGGTCGGCAACTGGACCCCGCCGCCGATGTCGACCGTCCCAACCGACGGCGGATCGCTCTCGCGCATCCAGACCAGCATCGAGACGACGGCCGCGACGCCGCAAGCCAGCGCAATCACGACCGCCTTTACCGTCAGGAGCAGGAAGAAGCCGGCCGTGAAGACGGCTGCGAGCACATGCGCCCAGCCGGGCCCGGGCAGGCGCAGCAGGTAGTCCGGTCTGGCCTCGACCGCCGAGGTGACGATGGTCTCGCGCCTCCCCGTCATGGTGCCGGGAAGATAGTAACGGCCAGCCTCGACATCGCGGGCCAGGTTCGGCTGGTCCCAGAGCGGGTCGCGGCTGGTAACGATAGGAATGCTGCGCGCCGCGAAAGTATGGTTCGGCAGCCATTCGAGCGTGTTGGCCTGCCAGATGTCGCCGGCCGGCTCGGCGCTGGTTGGCCGCAGGTTTCGCGCGAGATCGATCAGGAACACGAGCACGCCAAGGGCCAGCATGAAGGCACCGAGCGTGGAGATGAGGTTGAGCGTGTCCCAGCCCATCCCCGCCGGATAGGTGTAGACGCGGCGCGGCATGCCGATCAGCCCGGTCACATGCATCGGCAGGAAGGCGATGTTGAAGCCGCAGAAGATCAGGCCGAACGCCCATTTGCCCAGCCGCTCCGACAGTGCTCGACGGCTGAAGGCCGGCGCCCAATAATAGAAGGCGGCGAAGAGCGGGAAGACCATTCCGCCGAACAGCACGTAATGCAGATGGGCGACGACGAAATAGGTGTCGTGCGCCTGCCGGTCGAATGGCACGAGCGCGACCATCACCCCGGTCAGGCCGCCGAGCGTGAAGATGACGAGGAAGCCGATCACGAACAGCGCGGCGACCGTCAGCTTGAGCCGCCCGGCGGCTATCGTCGCGATCCAGGCGAAGACCTGGATGCCGCTCGGCACTGCCACCGCCATGCTCGCCGCCGAGAAAAAGCCGAGCGAGCGCGCCGGGATACCGGTGGTGAACATGTGGTGCACCCACAGGCCGAAGCTGAAGAAGCCGACCGCGATCAGCGCGACCACGATCAGCCGGTAGCCGACCAGCGATGCGCCCGTCATCGCCGGCACGATCATCGAGACCATGCCGGCCGCTGGCAGGAAGATGATGTAGACCTCGGGATGGCCGAAAAACCAGAACAGGTGCTGCCAGAGCAGCGGGTCGCCACCACGCGCCGCAATGAAGAAGGGCCAGTCGAAGGCGCGCTCGAGCTCGAGCAGGATGGTCGCCAGGATTACTGCCGGGAAGGCGAACACGACCATGAAGGCGAAGATCAGCATGGTCCAGGCGAAGATCGGCATCCGGGCCAGCGTCATGCCGGGCGCACGGGTGCGCAGCACGCCGACAATGATCTCGATCGCCCCGGCGATTGCCGAGATCTCGATGAAGCCGATGCCGAGCAGCCACCAGTCGACGCCGATATCGGGCGAATAGCGTGTGCCGGTCAGCGGCGGGTACATGAACCAGCCGCCCGAGGGCGCGGTGCCGAAGAACAGCGTCGAGAAGAAAACCAGCCCGCCGACGAGATAGGCCCAGAAGGCAAAGGCGCCGAGCCGCGGGAACGGCAGATCACGCGCGCCAAGCATTTGCGGCAGCAAGAGCACGCCGACCGCCTCGACCGCGGGCACGGCGAAGAGGAACATCATCACCGTGCCGTGCATGGTGAAAATCTGGTTGTAGGTCTCCTGGCTGAGGAAGGCATTGCCTGGCGCCGCCAGCTGCAGCCGCATCAGCAGACCGAGGATGCCGGCGAGCAGGAAGAACAGGAAGGCCGTAGCGATATAGAAGCCGCCGATCACGGTGTTGTTGACGGCGCTGAGGATGCGCCAGCCCTTCGGGACCTCCCATACCTGTTTCAGCGCGGTGAGCTCGCCCGCCGGCCGCGGCAGCGGGTTCGGCAGAGCCTCGGCCGGGCTCGGACTTCCATTGTCATTCGCGGTCATCTCAGGCTCGCGAGATAGGCGGCGAGCGCATCGAGCTCGGCCTGTGTGAAGATGCGGAAGGGGGGCATCAGATTGCCGGGCTTCAGGCTCTGCCCGTCGGAGATGAAACGGGCGAGGTTCTCGCGCCCGGCGAGAATGGTCCCGGCGGCGAGGAAACGGCGCTCACCGACGCGTGACAGATCGGGTCCGATCGTGCCTTCGGAGGCAGTCCCGCGCACGGCATGGCAGCCGCCGCAACCCGCCGAGAGGAAGAGCTCGGAGCCGCGCCGCTCGGCTTCGCCGGTGGCAATCGGCGCCGCGCGCTGGCCGGCCGAAAGCCAGGTGTCGAATTCAGCTTGCGGCAATGCGACGATCTCCAGCGCCATCAGTGCGTGCGGCCCCCCGCAATATTCGGCGCACTGCCCGCGATAGACTCCGGCGCGCTCGGCCTTGAGGCGGAGCCGGTTGGTCCGGCCGGGGATCATGTCGAGCTTGCCGCCGAGGCTTGGGACCCAGAAGCTGTGGATCACATCGGCCGAGCGCAGTTGGAACTCGACCTCGACCCCGACCGGGATGCGGATCTCGTTGGCTTCGGCAAAGGTGTTGCCGTCTCGGTCGCGATAGCCGAGCCGCCACCACCATTGCTCGCCGGTGACCTCGATGCGCAGCGCCGGCTGCGCTTCGACCGCGAGGCTCTCGCGCATCAGCCAGAGGCCGTAGCCGAGCAGCGCCGTCAGCGTGATCACCGGGAAGGCGATGCCTCCGACCCGGATCGCTTTGTCTCCGGCGAGTGCGGCGCGCTGGCCGGCAGAGCCCCGGATCGCAAGCCAGAGCGCGCCCATGACGACGAGCATCACCACACCGGCTCCGCCGAAGACGATGATGGCGAGCAGCGCGATACGCTCCGCCTCCGGTCCATGCGCCGCCATGACCGACTGCCGATCCGTGCACGCTGCGAGCACGGACGACACAGCGACCCCCAGGAGTGTCGTCAGCGATCTCATCGCCGTGCCTGGGCCGGAGCCGGAAGCGGCAGGCTGGCGAAATAGGCGGCGGCATCGGCCACCTGCTGCGGCGTCAACCGGCGCGCGATCGGAGCCATGACGATCCCGCCTGGCGTCCTGGCGTTGAAGCCCTCGCGCCAGGCGGCGAGCTGGCTCGCGAGATAACGTTGCGGCTGGCCCGACAACCGCGGATAGGCCGGCAGCCCCGCATCACCATGGCAGGTCAGGCAGGCGGGGACCTGACGGTCCGGATCGCCCCGCCCGGCGAGAACGGCACCACGCCCGACGGCGCTCTCATCCGGGGTCGATGCCTGAGACGGACGAGTTGGCGACGGCAGCCTCGCATAGAAGGCGGCGAGGTCGCGGATCGCCTTGTCGCCGAGCTCGGCGGCGGCGACCTGCATGATACCGCTGTCGCGTTCGCGATTGCGGTAGGCGCGCAGGGCCATCTCGAGCATTTCCTGCGGCTGGCCATGCAGCACCGGCACGAGCTCGCTGCGTGGGCCCTTCTCCAGTCCGTGACAGCGGGCGCAGGCCTCGACCGTGTCGATCCGGTCCTCGCCGCTGACAATCTGGCGAGCGGTCTCCGGCCGGGGCTCGATCTCTCCCAGCGCCAGAGCCTTGTAGGATTCGGCGTCGAGCGAAGGCAGCCGGCGCAGGAAGGCGACGAGAGCCCAAACCTCGTCATCGCGCCCCTGCACCGGCCAGGCCGGCATTCCGGTGTATTTGATGCCGTGGCGGACGATCCAGAACAGCTGCTGGTCGGTCCACTCCGCCAACTTGCCGTCCAGTTCCGGCGGAGGCGGCAGCATCTTCAGGGCTGCAGCGCCGACCGGCGTGCCGGGCGAGCCATGGCAGAAGGCGCAGCCGGCATGGAAATGGCCCGCGCCCAATCGAACCAGGCTCTCGTCACTCAGGTCCGGCGGCGTCAGCGCCGGAGCATGCGTCCTGACCGAGCTTTCCATCCCGAAGCGCAGGAAGAAATCGACGACGGCCCAGTGGCCGCTGCTGGCGGCGACGCTGTAGAGCCCGGACCAGGCGAAGAGCATGATCGCGACGATACCGGCCGCGGCGAAGGCGAATACCGCGCCGAGCAGGTGCCGCCAGCTCTGCACCAGCCAATTGGCGGCCGCTCTAGCGCGCGCCGGCAGCATGACGATCGGGCTCATCGGCGATGCGGGACAGCAGGCGCGCCGCGACGACGACGCCGGCAGTGAGGTAGCTCAACGGGCAAGCGGTCACCATCAGCAGGCCCGCGAGCTGCTGGTCCTCCAGCGAGGATGGACCGCTGCTGCAGAAGGCCAGTGCCAAGCCAGCAAGCCCATAGAGATCGCGCGGTGCGAATATCAGGAGCGCGCCGAGCAGACAGGCGAATTTGCCGGTGAGCAGCAGGCCGGCGATGGCTCGCCAGCCTCCTGTCCGTTCCGCCGCAATGACGGCGAGCCAGAAAGCCAGCGCGACCGCGCCGAGCAGCAGCAGCATTGTCGCCTGCAGAAGCCCGGATAGGGCGGCGCTTTGCTGCGCGCCCGGCAGATGCCAGGCCCAGAGCAGGAAAAGCTGGGACGCGGCCGCGATCCACAAGGCCCGGGCGCCAAGCGTGGGTAGCCGCGCGGCTAAAAACACGGCCAATAGCGGCGCAGCGACGTTCATCAGCACGAGATGATGGGTCATCTGCAAGGACAATGGACCCAGATCGCTCAGCGGCAGCACCAGGAAACCCGCGGCGCACACGACCGCCGCGCTGACGAGCGGAGCGCTGCCCGGACCTGCGCCTTTCGTTTCCGTCATGCGCTCCCCCCGCTGCGATGCCGTGATGGGGCAACTGGCAGAGCTCGTCGCGGTTCCCTGAGGCTACAACGCGAACAAAACCGCCTGGCTCGCGTTCGAGCGGTAGTGCCCCGCACAGAACCCCACCATGGAGCCCGGCCATGCCCTGGTCCAGTCTCGCCAAGATCGCCGCGGCAGTCACCATTCTCATCGTTGCAGGAGGCACCGCCGCCGCACTCTGGAGCGGGCAGAAGGCCCTGCCCGAGCAAGCCGGATACGGGCCCGACCCGACGCTTCCCGAACCGCACGCATCCTGGCTCCCGACGCTCAAGGTCGCGAAGGCAGTCGGTTTCAAGGAAGGCGAGAAGCCGGACGTCGCCGCCGGCTTCCGGATCACCGCCTTCGCCAGCGCCCTCGACCATCCGCGCTGGCTCTACGAGTTACCGAACGGCGACGTCCTGGTGGCCGAGAGCAACGCGCCTCCCAAGCCCGAAGGCAAGGAAGGCGGCCTGCGTGGCTGGGTGCAGGGCCTGTTCATGCAAAGGGCCGGCGCCCGCGCGCCGAGCGCCAACCGCATCAGCCTGCTGCGCGATGCCGATGGCGACGGTGTCGCCGAGGTCAAGACCGCCTTCCTGGAGAAGCTGTCCTCACCTTTCGGCATGGCGCTGATCGGTGACCAGCTCTACGTTGCCAATGCCGATGCGGTGGTGCGCTTCCCCTACAAGCCAGGCGATACCCGGATTTCCGCAGCCGGCACCAAGGTCGCGGACCTGCCAGCCGGACGCAACCATCATTGGACCAAGAGCCTGCTGGCGAGCCCGGACGGGTCGCGGCTCTATGTCGGCGTCGGCTCAAATTCCAATGTCGGCGAGAACGGCATGGTCGAGGAAGAGCGGCGCGCCGCCGTGCTGGAGATCGACCCGGCGAGCGGCCGCAGCGAACTCTTCGCCACCGGCCTGCGCAACCCGGTCGGGATCGACTGGAACCCCGTCACCGGTGAGCTCTGGGTCGCCGTCAACGAGCGCGACGAGATCGGCCACGACCTGGTGCCGGACTTCATGACCTCGGTGAAGCGCGGCGGCTTCTATGGCTGGCCGTACAGCTATTTCGGCCAGCATGTCGACAGGCGCATCGAGCCGCAAAAGCCGGAACTGGTCGCAAAGGCGATCAAGCCGGACTACGCGCTCGGCTCGCATACCGCCTCGCTCGGACTCGCCTTCGTCAAGGCCGGAAAGTTCGACCAGAGTTTCCAGGACGGAGCGATCATCGGCCAGCATGGCTCATGGAACCGCAATCCGCCCGCCGGCTATCGCGTCATCTTCGTGCGGTTCGAAGGCGGCAAGCCGACAGGGCAGCCGGAAACGCTGATGGGCGGCTTCCTCAATGGAGCCGGCGAAGCGCGCGGCCGGCCTGTCGGCGTGCTTCCGGATTCGCGGGGCGGACTGCTGGTTGCCGATGATGTTGGCAACGTGATCTGGCGCATGGTTCGCGGGTGACCGGCCGGTCAGGGGTGGCCTTGCTGCTCTAGTCCACGAAGCGCACGGACACGCCGGGCTCCACCATCGCGGCGAGATGCTCGGCATCCCAGTTCGTCAGCCGGACGGAGCCATGCGAGGAGGTTCTTGCTCCCCCGCGAGGGGTCGGGCGTGCCTGGATGCCGAAATGATCTCCGTAAATTGGATCGCCGTCGCGGGAACGCTGGCCGCAGCCTGCTCAATGATCAGCTTCATCCCGCAGGCGTGGCGTATCGTCAAAAGTCGCGATACCAGTTCAATCTCGCCGATCGGCTTGCTTCTACGGCGTGAGTGCAAGTCAGAGATGGCCTGCAGCCTTGCCCGATCGGCCGAGCAAGCGAAGCTCGCGGCACTTGCGTGATCGCGAGCAGTTGGCGGAGCGTGTGAATGGGCTAGACACTGGCGTGGGTTTTTTGGCCCAGCGAACGGCAACAAGGCGCAAACAGTGACTTATCGCTTCGTTCATGCGGCAGATATTCATCTAGATTCGCCGCTGCGGTCACTCGCAATGCGCGACCCGAACATCGCCGATCTGATCGGAAACGCCACCCGGCGCGCCTTCGTGCGCGTCGTTGATCTCTGTCTCGACGAGCAGGTTGATGCACTGCTGCTGGCCGGCGATCTCTATGATGGCGACCAGACCTCGATGAAGACAGCGCGGTTCCTGGCCGAGCAGCTCCGTCGGCTGCATGAAGCTGGCATCCGCGTCTTCGTCATCCGCGGCAATCACGACGCGCTGTCGCGGATCAGCAAGGAACTGACCTTGCCGGAGTCCGTGAAGCTGTTCGGCGGCCGCGCCGAGGCGATTGCGATCGAGCGGGATAGTGGCCAGTTTCCCGTCGCGATCCACGGTCTCAGTTTCGCGCAGCCTCATGCCCCCGAAAGCCTGCTCGGCAAGTACAGGCCGCCGATCGAGGGCGCCGTGAATATCGGCCTGATGCATACAAGCCTCGCCGGCGCGGCCGGACATGATCTCTATGCGCCATGCAGCCTGGCTGATCTGCAGGGCGCTGGCTTTCGCTACTGGGCCCTCGGCCATGTCCATAAACGCGCGGTTGTGGAGGGCGGCTGCGCCATCGTGATGCCCGGCATGCCGCAGGGCCGCGACATCAACGAGGCCGGCGCCAAATCCGTGAGCCTGGTCACGATCGGCGACGATCGTTCGGTCCGGATCGAGGAGCGCGTCACCAGCATCGCGCAGTTCGAGAGGGTCGTGGTCGATGCGACGGGCATCGATGATTGGCGCGATCTTGTTGCGGCGCTGGCACGAGCGCTGGAGCAGGCGCGCGGCGACGTAACCTTGGAGCACCTTGTCGCCCGCTTGCGGGTGACGGGAGCGACGCCGCTGGCCTGGCGCATCCGGCGCGATCTCGATCTCCTCAAGACGGAAGCTGACGACCGGGCATCCGTCATCGGGAGCTGTTGGGTCGAGAAGCTCGAGGTCGATTGCCGGGCCCCGGGTGCGGTGGCTGGCGCTTCGGCTGATCCCCTCACCGAACTGCGCCGCCTGATCGACGAGGAGGTCATCGGCTCTGACGCATACCAGACCGAGGTCGCCGCCATTGCCGAGGAGCTAAGGACACAGCTTCCGCAGGAATGCCGCGGCATGCTCGGCTCGGATGAGCAGGCGTTCAAAGCGGCGATCGCGGTGCTGGTGAAGGACGGGTCCGAAGACGTACTCGCCCGACTCCATGCTGGTGCGGAAGGCGGCGTTTCCTGATGCGCCTGAAGTGCCTTGATCTCACACGCTACGGCAAGTTCACCGATCACCGCATCGAGTTTGGCGAGCAGGTGGAAGGCCAGCCCGATCTGCATATCGTCTACGGCCCCAATGAGGCTGGCAAATCAACCGCCCTGGCCGGATTCCTCGATCTTCTCTTCGGGATCGAAACGCGCAGCCGCTTCAACTTCATCCATCCCTATCCGACCATGCGCATTGGTGGGACATTGGAGCTCACAGGCGGTCCCCAGGAGCTCGTTCGGATCAAGCGGCCACAGAACAGCTTGCTCGATGTGCGCGACCAGCCGATTGCCGAAGGCACTCTCCTGGGAGAGCTTGGCGGCATCGACCGCGAATCCTATCGCACCATGTTCTCGCTCGACGATGCGACACTGGAGGCTGGCGGCGAAAGCATCCTGTCGAGCAAAGGCGATCTCGGTCAGTTGCTGTTTTCCGCGAGCGCAGGCCTGGCCGATCTCAGCAAAGGCCTCGTCGATCTCAAGACCGAGGCCGAGGGCTTCTACAAGTACCGCGCCCGCAGCGGCGAGCTGTCGGAGCTCAAGACCCGTCTCGCGGAACTCAAGGCGGAGCGGGAACGGATCGACACCCTGGCGTCGGACTATGCCCAGCTCATCGAAGCTCGCGATCGGGCTGCCATCCAGTACGAAGAGGCGATCGTCAGCCGCGGCAAGATCCAGGCGCGCATGGACGAGATCCAGCGCCATCTGAACGCCTTGCCGCGCCTGGCGGATCTGCGTGCGCTTCGCGAGCGCATCGCGCCCTTGGCAGACCTTCCCGATGCGCCGCGCGGCTGGGCCGAGGAGTTGCCGCAGTTGCAGAAGGACGAGATCGAACTCGGGATTCGCGCCCAAGGCCTGGCTGAGGAGATCGCGGAACTGTCAGGGCAACTGGACGCGATCGTGGTGGATGAGACGGCGCTGCGGCTGGCCGACAAGGTCGAGCGGCTCGCTGATCTGCGCGCCCGCCATGTCACGGCCGAGAAGGATATCCCTGAGCGCCGCCTGCAATTGCGCGAGGCCGAATTCGCGATCTCCACGATCCTGGGCCGCATCGAGCGGACCGGAGAGACAAATCCCCATCGCCTTGTTTTGGGGGCCTCTGTCGTCGGTGCTCTTCGCGCGCTGATCGAGACGCGCTCCGGCATCGAGGCCGCGCTGAAATCGGCAACCAGCGAGCTGTCCGAGGCTCGTCGGCGATCGGACGACGCACAGGTGAGGCTGCGCAAGGCCGGCGGCGATTCGGAGACGGGGCAGGGGCGACAGACACGGATGTCATCGCTCGCGGTGAGCGTTGCGACCGCGCGGGCGGACGACCATGCGGCGCGTCGCCGGCTGGCCGAACGGGCTCGTGATGCCGCCCGCGCGATGTTGGCGGATCGCCTGCGCGAGCTGCGGCCCTGGAACGGTGACATCGACGAGCTCGTCGACCTGGCTGCTCCCGCTGCGGCGGAGATTCAGCGCTGGACGCTGGTGATTGATGAGACGCAGAAGCGGATCGATCAGCATGCCGGCGACGTCGAGCGCCTGGCGACTGAGCAGATCCGCCTAACGGCCGAGCTGGACGGGCTCAATGGGATCTCAGGTCTCGTCTCTGATCAGGAAGCCGCGAACATCCGCGCGACCCGGGAGCAGGCCTGGGCCGAGCATCGGGGCAAGCTCGATACCGCTTCTGCCGACGGCTTTGAAGCTGCACTTCGACGTGACGATATCGTCACGAGTGGACGGCTCGGTCATATGGCGGATGTCGCAAAACTCCATCAGGTGAGCCAGGCGCTGGCCATTGCGAAGGCAGAGTGCCACCGCGCCATCGCACTTCGGGACGCCGCGACATCAGCGATGCAGGACCTTCAGCGCGAGGTTGCGGCAGCTATTGCTGCGACCTGTCCGGCGCTGTCAGACAACATGCCGCTGGCTCAGTTCGAAGCCTGGCTCGCTCGTCGGGGCAGGGCTTTGGAAGCGCGAGCGCTCGTCCATGCAGCGGAAAACGATCTTCGTGAGGCGCAGGCCGACGCCGTGGCTGTGCGCGATAGGCTGGTCGGCGCGCTTGGCGCGGCCGGTTTGCCGCAGGATCCCGACGCTCGGTTCGAGACGCTGCTGGTCGCAGGGCAGGGGGTGATCGATCGGGAGGTCGAGCTGAAGGCGTTGCGGGCCAGCCTGGAGGACCGGCAACGCGATCTGTCGAGCCGCGAACGCGAGGTCGAAAAGGCCACAGGGGCCGATCGGGACTGGAGCGCCTCATGGACCAAAGCCTGCTCGGCCTGTTGGCTGGGAGAGGGCGGCACAGTGCCGACGCTTGCCACAGTTCGCGAAATCCTCGCAGCCATCACCGAACTCGGGCCCGTGCTGGAGAAGAAGGCTGGCCTCGTCGACCGGATCGGCAAGATGGAGAAGGATCAGTCCGCATTTCGCGATGAGACTGAAGCGCTCGGCGGTGAGATGGGGATCGTTGCGCCGTCGGGAAATATCCTGGATCTGGCGCAAGCAGTCAGCGCTCGGGTTCAGGAGGCCCACGCCGAACGTGCGAGGCGGGCGACCGTGGCCCAAAATCTCGAGGCTGCTCGTAGGCGGCGGCGTATGCTCTCCGAGACGCTGGCGGTTCACGATCGCCGCAAGATGGAGATGATCGTATTTTTCGGCGTCGCGACCTTGGCGGAAGTCTCTGGCAAGCTGGCGGCCATCGAGAAGAGGTCGGAATTGGTTGCACAATTCGAGGCTGCCGAGCGTGACATCCTCGCTGCTCTTCGGCTGTCCACGATAGACGAGGCGCAAGCCGTTCTCGATCGTGCCGATCGCACTGCCCTGGAGGCTGAGCTTGTCGAGAAAACGGCCCGCTTCGATGATCAGGACCAGCGCAGCCGTGACATGTTCTCCGTCCACAGCAAGGCGCTCGACCGGGTCGAGGCCGTCGGCGGTGATGGCGCCGTGGCGAGGATCGAGGAAGAAAAACGCACGCTGCTGCTCGATATCGAGGATCGCGCGCTGCGTTATCTTAGGCTGAAGCTTGGCGCCGCTGCTGCCGAACAGGCGCTGCGCGCCTATCGTGACCGGCATCGCAGCTCGATGATGGCGCGCGCCTCGCAGGCCTTTGCGACGATCAGCCGTGGCGCCTATGCGGGACTCTCCGCCCAGCCGGAGAAAGACGGTGAGATCCTGATAGCACTTGCAGCCGGTGGAGGCTCGAAAGAGGCGGCAGAGCTATCGAAGGGGACGCGTTTCCAGCTCTATCTCGCGCTGCGCGTCGCGGGATATTACGAATTCGTTGCCTCGCGGCAGCCGGTGCCGTTCATTGCCGACGACATCATGGAGACTTTTGATGATTTCCGGGCCGAGGAGGCGTTCCGGCTCTTCGGCGAGATGGCGCAGGTCGGGCAGGTGATCTACCTCACGCACCACCCGCATCTATGTGAGATCGCGCGACGGGTATGCTCCGGCGCCACCGTTCACGAGCTTGCCGCTGGTTCGCAATGACGCTCGATGAATATCATCGCGGAATGCCAATCAAGGAGATCTTCCTTGTCCGGTCGGCCCAGCCCGTGCAGGGTGACGGCGCCAATGATGCCTCTCGTACGATCTCGGCGTGGTCCGTCACATCCAGCGCCCGCGTCCTCGTGACGAGCGAGGGCGTCTCGGTCGAGACCGGCAAAGCCGGCGTCTCAGCCTAGCGACGCATTCATTCTAGCACCTCACCACGAGACCGGAAAATTCTTCGCGACAGCGCGGTATATTAAAAAGAACAAGCGCCCTCTCGTCTCCATAGAACGGGGCCCCCTTCCCGCTGCCTACCCGATTTCGCCGACTGGAGACGGTCAGGCCTTTCCGGGCGAGGCTTGCGAGGCCATCACCTCCTCGGTGAAGATCTCGAACCGCTGAAGTCCGTGCGGACCGTAGGTGTGGATCATCGGGATATCCGCGGCGTCGCGCCCTCTTGCGACCAGCACGCGACCGATACGCGGCATGTTGTGGCGGGCGTCGAAGACGTACCACTTGCCCCCGAGATAGGCCTCGAACCAAGCGTTGTAGTCCATTGGCGCAGGATCACGGGGCACGCCGATATCTCCGAGGAAGCCGTTGCAGTACCGCGCCGGAATGTTCATGGCACGACATAGGGCGATGGCGAGATGGGTGAAATCCCGGCATACACCGACGCGTTCATTCATCGCTTGAACCGCAGTACGCGTGTTTCTGGCGAACTGATAATCGAATTGGATCTACGCGTTCACGTAGTTGCAGATTTGCTGAACCCGATTCCAACCTGGGGCAAAATTGCCGAACAAGTTCCACGCGGTCGCAGATAGTTCGTCGACCTCACAGTACCGGCTGGCGAGAGTATATTCGGTGACCTCAGCCGGCAGGTCGGCTGGCCAGACTTCCGGAGCGTCCTTATCGAATTCGTCCGGAAGCCCCGGGTCGCTGACGATCACATCGTTTGTGAAGACCGCGCCGCCCTGCGGTATGACCAGCCGCCGACACTGGTTGCCGAAGCTGTCGTTGTATTCCTCGACCCGCACATTCTTGCCGTCGACGATCGAGTTAATCTGCGGCTTCGGCTGACGAACCATGTCCTTCCTGCGGCTAGGGTGAGGATCGAGCAGGACCACCTTGGGTGTTGGTTGTGCGGTGACGATCTCGATCCGGTAGCCGACGCGAATTTGCATTGCGCTGTCTCTAAGAGAGATGATGAAGCGCAACATTCCGGGGTGACTTGATGTTCCCCGATAATCTTCGGTCCTGGACCAAGGTCTCGTTTCCGCCCATGGCGCGAACCGATTGGAACTCGCCACGGCTGAGGCAAAGTGGGCAGGTCCTGAGCGACGTGGGCGCGCGAGAGGGGCGCCTGGAACCCTCGAACCTTATTGGTGTTCTAAAGAAGCTCGCCTGATTGCAGGTGGCGTTCGCATTGGGGGCTGCGGTGTCCAATCTGGCTGATTGCGCCATTTTTTTCGCGCCAGTATCGAGCACTTCCGCGTTTGCGAACGGATTGGTGCGCGCTCACGCAACAGGCCACTTCGGAAAAGGTTTCGTCCAGTATAAGGTCCCTCGGCCCGAGGTAATCACGTTCGTGGGTGAGCAGTCAGCCGTGCAGGTGAGCGCATCGCGCCGGGCTTCCAGTTTGCTCACAGGTTTCGAACATCGACCTTTGGGAGAACAAGCCCTCACAAGATTCGACTGAGATAGTTGCTTTCAAACGGCATATTCATGCCGGTGTCGCGATGAAGGAAGCTGAACGATGCCTGCGATCGATCCTCGGTCGGTCATGCCAAATCCAGCAACGAAGTCGCCAACTGATAGCGTCGCCAATGTCGCTATCGGAGCATTCATCATTGCCGCGCTGTATTTCGGACGCGAGGTTTTCGTACCGTTCGCGCTTGCCATCCTGTTCAGTTTCGTTCTGGCTCCGTTGGTCAAAGGATTGCAAAAACTTCGTATTCCACGAGCACTGGCGGTCTTCACGGTTGTCCTGATCGCGTTCGCGACCTTGGCTACTTTGACGATGGCTATGGTTGGCCAAGCGACCCAACTGGCTGGGCAGCTGCCGACCTATCAAAGCACGATGCGCGCAAAGATCGCCGCGCTTAAAGGTTCGGAAGCGGGGAGTGGGGTCCTTAGCCGGGCAGCGGATGTTCTGCAGGACCTGAGCAAGGAACTTGACCGCCCCAAAGCTGAATTTCCCCCTTCGACTGAGATTGCTGGCCGTTCTCTAGAAGGGCGCCCAATCCCAGTCGAAGTTCACCAACCCGAGCCCGGCGCGATCGAAACTCTGCAGGCATTTTTGTCGCCGCTGCTTCACCCTCTAACCACCACGGGCATCGTTCTGATCTTCGTGGTTTTCATCCTTCTGAAGCGCGAGGACCTTCGAAATCGCTTCATCCGGTTGACTGGAACCTACGACCTGCAGAAGACCACGGCCGCGTTCGATGATGCCGCGAGGCGCTTGAGCCGACTGTTTCTCACCCAACTCATCGTCAACGCAGGATTTGGAGTGGTGATCGGTTGCGGCCTTTGGGCCATTGGCGTTCCCAGTTCGCTGCTATGGGGCATTCTGGCGGCGATCCTGCGCTTCATACCCTATCTCGGGGCCGTGCTTTCCGCCGTCTTCCCGATGGTGATCGCCGCATCGGTCGATCCTGGGTGGATGATGCTCGCGTTGACAGCCGGTTTGTTTTTGATCGCTGAACCGCTTGTGGGACATGTAATCGAACCGTTGGCCTATGGCCGCTCTACCGGACTATCGCCTGTCGCCATCGTGGTCGCAGCGACATTCTGGACCTGGTTATGGGGCCCCATCGGCCTCGTTCTGGCGACACCATTGACCGTTTGCCTGGTGGTATTGGGCCGATATGTCGAAAGACTGGAATTTCTGGACGTCATGCTCGGAGATCGGCCTCCGCTGTCGGCCCCGGAGATCTTCTATCAACGCATCCTTGCTGGAGATCCGGCGGAAGCAGCCGACAAGGCTGAGGAGGTTTTGAAGGAACGCTCACTCTCTGCTTATTATGACGAGGTCGCGCTCGAGGGGTTGCGGCTCGCTGCAGCGGATGAGGCGCGTGGCGTTCTCGATGCCTCTCGTCGAAACCAAATTCTTGCGACAGTGCGGGACGTCGTTGAGGACCTGTCCGACCATGACGACAGCCGGCCCGCACTGGACGTTGCCACAGCAGATGCGGAGACCGAAGCCGCCGTTGAACAGACCAATGAGAGTGAAGGCGCTTCCGATCTGCCGATTCTCGCCCCGGCTGAGCTTGGCGAGACGTTCACGGGCCGCGATCGCGTCATCTGTATCGGCGCAAGGTCACAGCTCGACGAGGCGGCTGCACTGATGCTGAGTCAGATCTTGGAAAAGCACGGTTTGGCAGCGGAGGCCTTGCCGCCAAACACCTTGTTGACTTCGGGCATGGTGCAACTTGCGGGGCGCGATCCTGCCTTGATCTGCCTTTGCTATATCGGCCCGCAGAATGCTGCTCACATGAAATACGCCCTCAGACGCCTTCGCCGTCACATGCCCTTGGCGATCCTTGTTCTTGGGCAGCTGTCGCAGGTTTCGGATCCCAAAGCGGACGAGAAAGGCCCGTTGCTGGCCGATGCTGTGGAAACCTCTCTCCGAGGCGTCTGTAGGGTCTGTCTGAAATTCGCGGCGAAGGGAATTCCGACGTGACCAGAAACCTACGATTCTCAATGCCCTGTTGTCTGCAACGTCACGCCGCAGCCTCGACGTTCGCGTGAAGGTGAATTTTCGACGCCACCCTCTCCTCATTGGCCTGGTTTCGGCTGCTATCGGCGCCCTCGGTTATCTGACCGTCAGCAACCTTTTGCCGGAGCCGCAAGAACTGCGGCAACCGCTCCCGCATCATTTGGTGTCCTCGGATCGTCAGCTGAAGACATCGATGGGGGCGCTCTTCGGATCGAGCTATATTCCGGGGAACCGCGTGGAGACACTTGTCAACGGCGCCCAAATCTTCCCTTCGATGCTGCGCGCAATCCGTGAAGCGCGGCAAACGATCAGCTTCGAAACCTACATCTATTGGCGCGGTGCCATCGCCAATGAATTCGCGGATGCGCTCTCGATCAAGGCCCGCGAGGGCTTGAGCGTAAAAGTTCTGCTGGACTGGGTCGGTAGCCTCCCTATGGACGAGGGACTTATCAAGCGGATGCAGGATGCCGGCGTCGAGGTTGTCCGGTTCCGCCCTATCACATGGTACACCATCGATCGGGTGAACAACCGCACTCACCGGAAACTGCTGATCGTCGATGGACGCGTTGGCTTCACTGGCGGTGTCGGCATCGCCGATGAATGGAACGGCGATGCGCGTTCACCGAACGAGTGGCGTGACAATCACTATCGGTTGGAAGGACCGGCCACCGCGGAACTCCAGGCGGCGTTCGCCGAACATTGGATTGAGGCGACGGGCGAATTGTTGCTGGGCGATCGCTTTTTTCCAACACCCCAGCCGACGGGCGATCACGCAACCCAGGTTGTCATCAGCTCGACCCATCAGCGCAATGTCATGCACCTCATGCTGATGACGGCGCTTGCCTCAGCCCAGAAGAGTATCCGGATCGCCACGCCGTATTTCGTCCCTGATGAATTAACCAGGCGGCAGCTCCTGGACGCTCGCAAGCGCGGCGTGGACGTCCACATAATCGTCCCTGGGCCTCGGACCGATGCGCGCCTCGTCAGGAAGGCTTCCCGGCATCTTTGGGGCGACATGCTCGAGGCAGGTGTAAGAATCAGCGAATTTCAGCCCACGTTCTTCCACTGCAAGCTGGTGGTCGTTGACGACGTTTGGACCTCAGTCGGCTCGACAAATATCGATGACCGAGCCTTGAGGCTCAACGACGAGGCCAACATCAATCTGTTCGATCAGCAGTTCGCGAGCACTCAGATTGCCTTGTTCGACAAGGATGCCGCCGCATCCAAGCCCTACACCTTCTCAGACTGGCAAAATCGCGCGGCAAATGAGAAGTTTTCAGACTGGCTCTCCAGCCTCGCAAGATCGCAGATCTGATTATCTCACTCAACATTCTGGCAATGGCGAGTGTCGCACCGGACGCCGTCCTTCTGGCCACAGTTCGACATTCTCATCTGATTAAATCCGCGGGCAGCTCGTTGACGGACGGCGAGATGCGGGCTTTGATTTTATTAAACTGGACCTCGCTCAGCGTGTAAAATTGGCTACCCGGCTTCGTACGTTGCCCGCCCACTCCCGCGGCGTCCTGTATGTCTTTGCTGCCACCGTCGCCTGGAGCGTCAGTGGGATTTACGCGCGCCTGCTGACGACGGACGCGTGGACAGCGATCGCATGGCGATCGCTGTTTGCCGCCCTTTTCCTTATCGTCCCAATGGCGATGTTCGGCGGCACAGGAACGCGTCGAGAGTGGAAATCGATTTTCGGACGCACCGGTATGGCGATGATTGCCTGCCAGACAATCAGCCAGGCTGCGTTCATCGGCGCCTACTACTCAACCAGCGTAGCCAATGTCGCCGTCATCTATGCGACTGCACCACTAATCGCGGCCATTCTCGGCTGGGCGCTGCTGAAGGAGGCCATCGCGTTACGCACGATGTATGCAGGCCTTGGCTGCCTCATCGGCGTTGCGATTATCGTCTCGTCATCCATGGGAGGTGGGCGGATCATTGGCGATCTTCTCGCCCTCCTGATGACCGCGACGTTTGCCGTGGTCATCGTTATCCCGAGACTCGACCCGGAACTCCCAGCAATGCCGCCGATCTTCATCAGCGCGGCACTGACTTTTCTGCTCTTCGTGCCCTTCAGTTCCGTAGGTTCGCTGGATGCCCTTAACTGGCTCGTTTTGGCGGCCTTCGGCGCCACTAATTTCGCGGTCGCACTGGTCTTGTTCATTATCGGTGCGAGGCATCTAGCGCCAGCCGAGGCAGCTCTGATTGGCGCCACCGAAATCGTCATGACTCCTGTCTGGGTCTGGCTTCTGTTCTCAGAGCAGCCACCAACTGCGACGCTGGTCGGCGGGGCGGTGATATTTGCTTCGGTCGTCTGGTATACCGCGTTGGAGCGACGGGGCGCAGAAGGTTAGGAGCAGATTTTACCGCCGCTGACTGTTGGGGCCGAGACTGGCCCGGTTCCAGATTTCCAGGTCTTGGCATCTCGGTTTTCTGCGGCACCTTGCTGCTCAGTGGCCAACGGCACAGATCGCTGCCTTGAGTGCCCCCACCGAGACTGGAATGGACGAGGGGTGCTCGCCGATGGCGTGCTTCGCGACGGGGATTCTTGTGATCCCCGCGCGTGCAGCATCGTCTTGATTTCGCGCTCAAAAGCCGTGGAACCTATTGATTTGGTGCAGGTTTGCTCAGTCATCGCCAATTGAGAAAACATCACCATGAACGCATTTCGGACCGTTCGCTGGGGATGTTCTGACGCCTCGACACCGCGCGGGAGCGAAGCCTCTACGACTTGAGAGGTTGCTCTTCAATCCACTCAACGATCAATCCCAGCTGAACATCCGCCTGTTGGTACTCTCGATAAAAATTCAGCAGATCGCGCAGTGGGTTGGACAGTCGTTCCAAACCCGATATAAACGCAACGACAGTACCGATGGTTGTCTGCCCCTGAATGACCATCCAGCCGCCAACGCTCAGGACCATAAGGGGACCAATCGCATTGGCTAAATTTAGCAAGGTCTTCAATCCGTATTTCAGAAAGTAGAATCGGATTCGATTGCTAAAAATCGCTGCAATGGTGGTTTTACCCTCTTCAAGCGGGTGGCTTACGTCCTGACCAACCGTTTCATCCCCAAGTTGACGAACGAGGCTGACTTGGCGTTCGACCAGCGCATTTAACTGACGCTGCATGTAAAAAGCGAGTATAACCTGTGGCAGTAAAGCGCCTGCGCCGACAAGCGCCATGAGCGGTTGTATGAACGCCATATAAGATAGAATTACAATGAGAAACGTGAGATTTACTACAAATTCCGAAATGCTAACGCCTACAAAGCCGCCGACTCCATCAATTTCTTTTCCGATAACGGTTACTGCTCGTCCGCTATTTTCATTTCCATTCGAAAATCGTCCGTTTGCAATCTCAGATAATTGGTCGCGAGATTTTTTTACGGCGCTCTCTCCAACCCACCCCTGATAGACGAGAAGGATATATTTCAGGAAGCCTTGTACTACGATGACCGCAAGATATAGCGCCCCAAGATAAACCAGCGTCTCGATATCTTTGTTGGCGATTGCAACGTCTACAATTCGCCGTTGAAATTCAATCGGGACGAAGTTCAGCAGCGCTACGGCGATCGCGATCAATCCGACATAAAACTGATGAGCACCGCTGGTTCGCCAGACAAATTGAACAATGGTTTCGCCGGGTAGGATGGCTTTGGTGGACGTGTCCCTTGGCGTGATACGACGCAGAAGACTTGAGAAGAGGCTGCTCACTCCAACATCCTTAATCGAATGCAATTTTTTCCCGGGGCCGGAGAAAGCTCGCACCTTGAAGGCTCGAGGCGTGCCGCCGCGAAGGTCCGCCTGGATAGGTGACGTCAGAACACCCATTTGGCCCGATCCGGCTTAGGCCAGTGATCGCACCTTAGGTTCCCGAGCCCACTGCCGTGTTCGGGCCGCTTTGAGGAAGGCAGCGATTTCGCCGTTCAGCGGCGCCACGCCTTCGTCGGGAACGACGCCGGCCTTATCGAGCAGCGGTTTGGCTTCTGGGCTAAAGCCGAGACCTTTGAGATGACCGAAAGCGTCCATGGCGAACCCAAGCGCTGCTCCGTCGTTGAGCAATGCCGCGCACCCCTCCTTGGACAACACGAGCGCTACGGCATCGAATATGACTGACGGGCTCCCAGCTAGCTGCCCATTTGCCTTGAGCTTCTTACCGCCCTTGAGCGTGACGCCCCCGATCCTGGGCGCGACGATCTTAATCGTGCCGCCATCGCCCTCGACAGCTTTCATAACAGCTCCAATCAGATCACCATCCGCTCCATCCGATACCAGGATGCCGACGGTTCGACCCTGCAACGTTTCCGGATACTTCCCAACAATGCGCAGCGCAGGCGAAGCTTTCATGTTCTGCGGCGCAACTGCCGCAACCGAGGCGGTCGGTAGCTCCAAATTTAAGCCGGTTGCAACGCGCGCGGCGAGCGTCTCGTCGACATTCCGCAAATTGGACAGCATCCGCAGACGCACATGTTCGAGCGACACCTTCGAGAGTTCGAAAACCAGCGCACTGGCGATATGAGCCTGCTCTATCTCGGTCTGTGAGCGAAAGAACAACCGTGCGTGTGAGTAATGGTCGGCGAAGCTCTTCGAGCGTAGCCGAACCTTCGTTTGCTCCATCGGAAGGGCGAAGGTCCGGAACCCGCCGTTTGGATCCTCCCGCGGTCCCCCGTCTTCTCCAGCCTCGTTTAGGCTGTTGGGCTCGTAGTTGGCGCGCCCTTTGAAGACCTGCGTCTGCATCTGTCCGTCGCGCTGCAGGTTCTGAAACGGGCATCCCTTGGCCTTGTTGACCGGGATTTGGTGAAAGTTGACCGTGCCGAGGCGCGAGAGCTGGGTATCCTGATAGGAAAAGAGCCGACCCTGAAGGAGCGGATCCTCTGAGACATCGACGCCAGGCGGCATGTTGGTTGGAAGGAACGCAGCTTGTTCCGTTTCGGCGAAGAAGTTGTCAGGGTTCCGGTTGAGAACCACCCGACCTATGAATCGGATCGGGACGAGCTCCTCGGGTATCAGCTTGGTGGCGTCGAGGATATCGAATGGCAAAGCATCAGCTTCGTTTTGGCTCAGAAGCTGGACCCCGAACTCCCATTCGGGAAATTGTCCGGCAGCAATGGCTTCGTGAAGATCCCGGCGGTGATAATCAGGGTCGGCGCCGGCAATTTTGATAGCCTCATCCCAACAGGTCGACTGCGTACCGAGCTTGGGGCGCCAATGGAACTTGACGAACGTGGCCTCGTCCTTGTCGTTCAAAAGTCGAAACGTGTTGACCCCAAAGCCCTCCATCATGCGGAATGAGCGAGGAATTGCACGATCTGACATCGCCCACATGATCATGTGGGTCGCCTCAGGCATCAGCCCGATAAAATCCCAAAAGGTGTCGTGTGCGCTGGCCGCCTGCGGATAACCGCGATCGGCCTCCATTTTTACTGCGTGGATGAGGTCAGGAAATTTAATGGCGTCCTGGATAAAGAAGACGGGAATGTTGTTGCCGACGAGGTCCCAGTTGCCCTCCTTGGTATAGAACTTGACCGCAAAGCCACGGACATCTCGAGGAGTATCTACAGATCCCGCACCACCCGCGACCGTCGAAAAGCGCGTGAATAATTCTGTCTTGACGCCGACTTCGGTCAGGATCTTGGCCCGACTGAATTCGGCTAGAGAGTCCGTTAGCTCGAAATATCCATGCGCGGCTGATCCGCGAGCATGCACGATCCGCTCCGGAATTCTCTCGTGATCGAAATGTTGAATTTTTTCCCGGAGAGCGAAGTCCTCAAGGAGAGTAGGGCCGCGTTCGCCAGCTTTGAGCGAGTTTTGATTGTCGCTCAGCGGAACGCCGTGGTTTGTCGTGATCCGCTGTTCGGCAGCTGAGGCGGTTTGATGCGTCTCGCCTCCCTGGCCAGAAGTAGGACGTGGCGCTTCGGGGGATTTGGACTTGCTCATGCTGGCCGCCTGTCGCTGGCTGCAACTTCTCGGGTCCCGGCTGGGATCCCGGATTTGCTGTGCGCCTTAAACGTTCCGCTCGCCCGCTCGTTCCGCGCGCCAAAGCCGATAAATCCGCTTCAGGGCGCAAGCTGTGCATCGACAGCTGGCTCACCAAGCAGGGCTGCCCAGCCGGCGGGCGCCCCGTCTCAAAAACTCTGCCAAGGCGGGAACAGGCCCTCAGCGCATCGGTTGACTCTGCGACCGGTCACAGAGCTGGTCTCCCCAAACTCAGTCCCAAGATTCTCCAAATTCGGAGAGCAACCTATGGAGCGAGACATGGCCAACAATCAGGGCTTTGCCAACGATCCTAAGAAGGCTTCGGAAGCCGGCAAGAAGGGCGGCGAGCGCAGCCACAGGGGGCAGCAGACAGCGTATGATAGGGAGCGCCGCCAGTCAGGTTTGCAAGACGATACGCAGCGCGGTGGGGCCGGTAATTTCGCCAACGTCCGCGAACGCGCATCCGAAGCCGGTCGAAAGGGCGGGCAGAGCTAATCATCCATCCGTCGCGCATTGGGTCGGGCGGGTCCTAAAAGGCGCCCGCCCAATTTTTTGGTCATTTGCTGGAATAGGTGACCGCTTCAATCTTGTTGCCGTCAGGATCGAAGATAAAGGCACCGTAATCGTGGCCATCGTATTCGGGGCGCAGGACCGGGGCGCCTGCGTCACGACCGCCATGCGCCAGCGCGATATGGACCCCATTCTCCGGTGTCGCTGGCTTGCCGTCGACCGGGGTTTCGACGCTGAACAGAAGGCGCCGATGCCGTAGTCCGCAGAATCCACAGAGCCGTTGAGCAAGCGCATCCCGGTCACAGGCAGTACGGCGTCGTAGAATGCGCGCGCACGGCCGGTCGTTGGTACCGACGGAGATGTGATGGATCATTGCAACGCCCCCGCCGCGTCGGAAGTCGAGCGTCGTGTCATTCAGCTGCCCTCGTATGCCCACTGCTTTCGACCTCTCCGAGAGGCGCAATAGCCGGACCGTTCAGCACGCTGCCGTCCGGCGCGAAGTGTGAGCCGTGACAGGGGCAATCCCAGCATTTTTCGAGACTGTTCCATTGCAAGTGGCAGCCGAGATGGGTGCAGACGGCCGATCGCTGATAGAGGGTGCCGTCTTCGCCGCGATAGGCGGCAATCTTTGTCAGGCCGTTGCGAACAATCGCGCCTTGCCCAGGCTCAAGCTCTTCAACCGATCCCAATTCGCCCGGCATGAGATATTGCGCCAGGTTGGTCGCCAGCGTGCTGTTTTCGGTGAGGAAGGCAGAGGCAGCCTTGATCGGCTTGCGGCCCGGATCGTAGACGGCGACATAAGGATTATCCTTGCCGTCGATGAGGTCGGGAATGATTTGGCTGGCCACCACCCCGTGCGTAATCCCTTGGCCGGAATCTCCGGTGGTCACGAAGATCCGTTCGCGCCCGGATTCACGGCCGATGAAGGCGCCATAGTCGAGCGTGTCCATGACCTGGCCGGACCAACGATAAAGCTCCGGCCCCAGGCTCGGCACCAGCATCCTGATCCAGGATTCCAGTGCCGCAAAACGCGCCGGCGCGTCGTTGGCTTCGCCGGTCTTGTGGTCCTCACCGCCGGCGATCAGGATATCCTTGTCGTCTGCGCCGGAGGTCAGCCGGACGTAATGGTAGGGATCTCCGGTATCCCAATAGAGCGCGTCGGCCAGGGCTCCGCGTTCGATTTCGAAGCCCATGGCATAGGTGCGATAGGGCGCCTGCTTGGTGTGCAGGGCGAAAAGATCATGGATCGGAGAGTTCGTCGCGACGACGGCGTGGGACGCATCAACTGTGTGGCCGGAGGCAAGCCGTAGGTGCACACGGCCGTGGTCTTCAGAAATCTCCTCGACAGCTGAGAACGCGTGCAGCCGCGCCCCCTTCTTCTCCAATGCTTCGGCAAGGCCGCGGAGGTATTTGAGCGGATGAAACGTGGCCTGGTCGGGGTAGCGAAGGAAGGGGCGATCTTGCAGCGTCTCGAGCGGCAAACCTTTGCCGCGCTCGACCTTTACGCCGATCTCGCTGGCAGCCGAGACTTCATCGTCCAAAACCGATGGCTCGCTTGCGGGATCGAGAAAGAGAACGCCGTCCAATCGGCGGAACTCGCAGTCGATATCGAGTTCCGCTTGAATTGCCTCGATCCGGTCAACGGCAGCGCTCTGGCTGGCCTGAAATCCGCTCGCCAATTCTTGGCCTCGCATCGAAAGCAGTTCGGAAAGCGAGTCGTCGCAGACAGGCGCCAGATGCGCGGTCGTCCTCGCCGTCATGCCACCTGCAATGGGTCCGCGGTCCAGAACGACCACCAAGTGGCCGCGCAGCGCCAACTCGTAGGCGATCGATAGACCCGCGATCCCGGCACCTACGATGGCCACGTCAGCCTTTGCGTTTTCGGTAAGCGGCGCGGAATGGGAGGCGACTTCGACATCCATCCAGACTGACCGGCTCTGTTCACGCATCGCGTTCATGGAAAAACCTCCTGTGGTTTTGAGCCTCCAACGCTTTTCCGGGCGATCTGTTCGAAGAGTTCTTGAGTTTAGACAGCCCGGTGCGATCGCAGGGCTTCGCGGCCTAAGACGATGGCCGTTCGAAGGGCGGCATCGAGCAAGACGGGCGGCGGAAAGGGACCGAACTCACAGTGGTATTCAAGGCGTTCGCTGCGTCTGGATGCCACGGCAATGAAAACACGGCCCCGCGGGTTACCGCGTTCGTCGGGGACAGGGCCGGTTACTCCGGTAATGGCTAATGCAAGATCGGCCGTCGTGTTCGCCAGAACGCCCTCCGCCATGGCGCGTGCGACCGGGCGTGACACGGCAGAGGGCGCCTCGATCTCACTAGCCGACACGTCGAGGAGGTCGATTTTGGCGGTTGCGAGATACGTCACAAAGCCGCCATAGAGAGCGTCTCCGGCGCCTTCCGCTTTCGCTAAACTACTGGCCAGAGCACCCGCGCTACAGGACTCAGCGACGGCGACAGTGATCGTGAAGGCAGTGCTCGTGACCAGCTGCCAAGATGCGCTGAAACCGAACGACGGCCCGGCCAGAAGCCACAGGACCATCGAACCGAAAGCGATGAACACAACAGGCGAGCGGCTGGTCCACCGCGCCGCCGCTTAGAGAGGCGCGTTAACCGGGAGGGCGAGGGGGCCTCGCCTGACAGGGTGTCTACGGTTGGTGGTGCTTCACTCACGTTAGTCCCGGAACGCTACAATTAGGTTGGCTACGGGCTGTCGCCGCTCGCTTTTCATAGTCATCGCGAATGGTCGCGAGCTTATCTTCGTCGAGTTCCTCGAGGTCCATCAGCTCTTCACGCGCGCCTTCGACCTTGGACAAGAGCTCGTCGAGCTTGATCTGCATCGCGGCAGTGTCGCGGTTCTGGCTGTTCTGGATCACGAAGACCATCAGGAAGGTAATGATCGTGGTCGACGTGTTGATCACCAGCTGCCAGGTGTCGTTGAAGCCGAAGAAGGGGCCCGACAGCGCCCACACGATCACGACCGAAAGCGCGATGAACGATGTGGCAGGCTTACCGGCATAGCGGGCTACGGCCTGCGACAGTCGGGTGAACAACGACGATTGGCCAAGATTGGAAACCGGGTCGGTTTTGTCGGGCATGATACGCTCGTCAAAGGAAAGGCGGCTCCGGCGTTGCCGGAGCCGCATTAAGTCACGCAGCCTTGGCTTGAGCCTGCTTGTTGACCTTGCTTTCGCCGAGTGAGGACAGCGCCTGGTCGGTCTTGAGCTCCTCGGTCAGCGTCTGGTCGAGCAGCTTCACGGCATTGGCAAGGCCAAGCTGCTGCGCCCAGGCTTTCAGCGTGCCGTAGCGCGAGATCTCGTAATGCTCGACGGCCTGAGCCGAAGCGAGAAGGCCGGCGTCGAGCGCTGGGCTGCCCTCGAATTCTTCGATGATCGATTTGCCTTCCTCGATGATCCCGAGGATCGCGTCGCAGGTTTTGCCGCGCGGCGCCTTGCCGATGATTTCGAAGACATCGGCCAGGCGTTCGACATGCGTCTCGGTCTCGTCGCGATGCTTCTCGAAGGCCTGCTTGAGCTCCGGCGATTTCGCAGCCTTCGCCATTTTGGGAAGCACCTTCAGGATCTGCTTTTCGGCGTAATAGATGTCCTTGAGGGTATCGAGGAACAGGTCGTCGAGGGTTTTGGGTTCGGTTGCCATGAGTTTTTTCCTCCGGTGTTGGGCGACTCCCTAACGACCAGAATGCATCTCGGTTCCGATCCCTTTTCGCGATTTTGGATGAGCCTGCTTCGGCCCCGTTTGGGCCTGCATGACGGCGAGCGAACCAATATGGGGACCGGCCGTTAGCACTCTGAAAAACGCCTCTGCCAGGGAAAGACCATCATGAGATCTTTGCGCGACAACGGATTGACCATCACCCTCCTGAGCGTCACTGCGCTGTGCATTTTGGGGATGGTCGCTTCAGGCCTAAAGGTCGAAAATGAAATGCTGGCAAACCATGGCCAGCCGCCTCTGGGTGTCCTTTCGTATGTTTCGTCCGGGGCATTTCTGTCGGCGCTCTTCGAGAACTGGGAGAGTGAGTTTTTGCAGATGGCAGCCTATGTCATGCTCACGGCCACGCTGTTCCAGCGCGGATCGGCTGAGTCCCGCGATCCTGATGCGCCAGAACGTGACAGTGAGGAGCTACCTAAAAGCTGGCACCGCAAATCTCCTGCTCTGCAATGGCTCTACGCCCATTCTCTCGGGCTCGCATTGGCGGGCCTTTTCGTGGTGTCCTTCGTACTGCATTGGCTAGCGAGCGCTTCTGCTTCGAACCAGGAAGCCTTGCTTCACAACGAGGAAGTCAAAACGGCGCTCGCCTATCTTGTCGACGCGCGGTTTTGGTTCGAGTCCTTCCAGAACTGGCAGTCAGAATTTCTCTCGACGGCAGTTCTCGTTGTGCTGTCGATCTTCCTGCGGTTCAAGAACTCGCCTGAGTCAAAGCCTATCAGCGCGGCGCACAGCGATACCGGCGCATAGAACATCGTCTGATCGCTTTGATACGGCGCCGCCCCGACAAAGGCGGCGCCGTCAGTACATCTCGGCAGCGACGGGACGGACTAGCGCGATCCAAACAATGCGCTGAGATCTATCTCTTCGTCACGGTGCTTGCCGCCAAGGACAGCCGCGAACCAGGCTGCGGCAGCGCCTGCCAGCAGGGCCGCTGCGGTCAGGAATGCTGTTATGACGCCCATCCGGCGAGCGCGTTCTGCCGCCTGCTTTGCCGTCTCTTTTGCCTGATTGAGCTTCGTATAGGCATCGTCGATGCGCTTCTCGGCATCCTGCTGCGAGATGTTCGACCGCGCGGCGAGCCGGTTGGCGATGTAGCTGCGGTCAGCGGGATCGAGCGCGCCGCTCGCCAGGCTGCGGCTTAAGACGCGAGAAGCTTCCTCGCGTTCCGCGGTCGATACGGGCTGGGCGGCAGTGGAGCGCATTACTGAGTCCAATGCCGAGCCAAGCGGATCGACTTGCTGGCTAATCAGCGCGCCTGCGCCCGTAGCCGCCGCGGCTACGCCGGTCGCGGCGGTTTTGGCGGCGCCGGTGAGCGCGGAGCTGGTAAGCATCGCGACAAGCAGGGCGCCCGCTGCCCAAACGACCAGCCCGTGCGCGCCATCGCGCACATGGCGTTCATGCACGGTGGCATCGGGAGTTGGTCGACGCATGCGCCCCGCCAGATAGCCTCCGGCGGCGCAGGCCGAGATCGTTATCCAAAGTGCCCAGAGTCCAGCCGCGATCGCCAAGGCGGTCAGACCGGAAGAGCGGGAGGTGTCGGCGGAGACCATCGAAAGCCCGATGGCGGAACCGAAAGCCGCCATGATGGTGGTGATGGCGGCAGCGATTACAGCGCCGCCGATGATCGGACTCCAGTCGAGATAGGAAGAACTGTTGCCGGTGCTGGGAGCAACGACGACCACATCCGTTGTGTCGATTGCCATGACATCAACTCCTAGCGGAGGCCGAGGAAGGACAAGATGGCCAGAACGACCACGACGAGGCCGATGATGTAGATGATGCCGTTCATAAAGAGCTCTCCCGCCAAACGCGCCAGAATTGTCACGCGGCAAGAAAACGAGAGCCCCTCCGGGATGTTCCGATTGAAGCTGTCCTCCGGCTCAACAGTCGTTGGCGGCCAGTTGAGCGGCATTCCGAACGTGATGGCGCCGACTCCTGAGACCTGACTAGCGCGCGTTGAGAGAAATGGGCCCTGAGGTGCAGCCCCAGCTTTCGCGAGCGCATCTTTGACACTTGTCCGAGACGAACCTGCCCGCCTGAAAATTCCCGTTTGTGGGAACATCTTGCGCAGCCTGCCGTTCTGATTTGCAGCCTCACGGCGCCTTCAAAAATGGGGAACGATCATGAAACGTGCGCTTCTCACGATGGCTTTGTGCGTCCTGATTCCGGTCGGCGGCATTGCACAAACGAGCACCACTTCGCCGACGCCGGCGCCGAATGCACCGGCTGACGCGAACGCTCCGCTTCCCGGCGCGAATAGCTTCACCGAGGGACAGGCGAAGAGCCGTCTCGAGGCCAACGGCTTCACCAATGTCGGCGAGCTCAAGAAGGACGATAACGGTGTCTGGAAGGGCACCGCCACGCATTCGGGTGCGCAGGTGAACGTCTCGGTCGACTACCGCGGAAACATCACCCGCAACTGAAAAGGAGAGTCAAATGACCCGCACGATCACTCGCGCCTATGATGATTACGCCTCCGCGCAGGGCGTTGTGAATCAGCTGGAAGCCGCTGGCGTCGCCAGTTCCGATATCAGTCTGCTCGGACGTCACGAAAAAGCGGACAACGATGACAGTAATGCCGGCGAGGGCGCTGGCATCGGTGCCGCGATCGGCGGCACTGCCGGCCTGCTGGCTGGCCTGGGTCTGCTCGCCATCCCTGGTGTGGGACCGGTGGTCGCCGCCGGGTGGCTGGCTTCAACGCTGGCTGGAGCGGCGGCGGGCGGCGCCACCGGTGGAATCATCGGCGCGATGACCAGCGCCGGAGAGGACGAAGACAGCGCGCATTACTATGCCGAAACGGTTCGCCGAGGCGGCTCTGTCGTCTCCGTTCGAGCGCAGGAGAGCCAGGCGGCCGAGGTCGAAGCCATCATGGACGGGGCGACCCCGATCGACCGCGAGGCCCGTCTGGCCGAATATCGCCAAAGTGGCTGGAGTCGTTTCGATGAGTCGGCCGCGCCGTATCGGTACGGTGCGATCTAAACAGGCTTCCAAATCGGCGCTCGCGCAGCACTTAGCCTTGCCGGAAAAACAGCCTCAGCTCGGCGAGAGGCACAGCGTGACAAAAAATCTGCCTCGTCGGCTCGCGCCGCCGGGGCCTTTTTTGCTACTGCGCTGGGCGCAAATCTGCGTGCCACTGATCCATTTTGGCCAGAGCGGATTGCAGTTTGACCAGAGTCAATTGAGGGAAGAGGAGGTCGACGTCGGTTCAGCCCTCGATGGCGAGCTTGATAACCACCCCCTCGGACGGATCTTCACTAATGACGATATGATTACGTCGAGCCCGGTCACCGGTGTGCTGGGTTTTCCTGCCATGTCCGGTCTCACTTACTAGTGCGGCACCGGGTCGCCGCAGGGATCATTTGGGCCGCCAAGCTGACGTCTGCAAGCGGTCTTGCCGCGGGATATGGGCTCCGCCATCGCACAAGTCTTGATCGTGAACACCTCCGGCCGCCTCGCTGGGCCCGCTGGATTCACGTCTGTCATAAAAAACGTCACCACCAGTTTAGCGCGACCTGCACCGCGCCTAAGAGGATTCCTCCCACCAATACGAAAATGAATATCCATTGAGTCACGCAAGTGACCCGCGTGCGCTCAGGTTCCTCAGAGTCACTTTGCTCATCCATGGCGCGTGGCTCATTTATCGTCGTTGGTTCGAGTTGCGCTCATCGCCACCGTTTGCGCGACGACCTCTGCGAAGGCCTCTGGATCGATTGCCTTGCCGAACAGAAAGCCCTGGCCGAAATGGCACCCTAGATCTCGCAGCCGCGCGCATTCCTCTTGCGTCTCAATGCCTTCCGCAACGATTTGAAATCCCAGTTCATCGGACAGACGAACGATCGCTTCGACAATAATGTTTTTCGAGCGGCTTTGGCCCAGACCCCGGATGAAGCTGCGATCAATCTTGAGTTCCGTAATGGGAAACTCTTCTAAATAGCGCAGATTAGCGTATCCGGTTCCGAAGTCATCGATCGAGAGGCCAACGCCGAGGCTCCGAAGGCGCGTCATGATTGCGATCATAGCGGGCGAACTCTCCGCCATCTTGCTTTCCGTGAGCTCAAGCGTGATCCAGCGAGGATCGACACTGCTCGCCGAAATAACCTCATCCACGAACGCAGGCATGTCGCGGTGCCTGAACTCGATGGCTGACACATTGATCGAGATGTTGAGCGCCCGGCTGCGCCCTTGATTTATCCGGGCGGCGAAGTCTGCCACAGCGCGTAGCCCGCGCCTGCTGATCTCGAGGATCAGCCCCGTGTCCTCGGCATGGGAGATGAAGCTCCCGGGCAGTTGCGTGCCGAATAGGCCGTGACGCCAGCGCAACAAGGCCTCGCCCCCCGCAATGGCTCCTGTCGAGAGATCTATTTTGGGTTGATACTGAAATCCGAACTCGTCATTTTCCAGCGCCTGCTGCATCTCGCGGGTCATCCGGATGCGATTGCGACTGCGCATCTCATCCTCGGCTTTAAACTCGGACACATCGAGAAAATTGCTGGATTTGGAGCGTCGCAGAGCGGAGTCGGCCTGACGCATCAACTTCGTCCCATCCAAGGCGGAAACGCCGACGACAAAGCCAATGGCAAAGCGGATATTGATCGTCGCTCCCGACACGAGGAAGTCTGACGCCAAAGCAGAGCGGATCAAATTGATCGTCTCTAAAGTGTTATTCGGGTGCCCGAGCGGCTGCACGACCGCGAATTCATTGGACCCTGTTCGCGAAACGATGGCGAAGCCCACGCTCCGGATGCGCTCGGCAATCTGTCTCAATACCGCGTCACCGGCATCGTAACCATAGCCCGAGTTGATTTCATGAAAGCCCGCAACATCGATCTTGGCGACAAGCATCGGAGCTGACTTCTCTCCTGCGAGACGAGTAAGCTCGTCCGCAAATGCATTGCGGTTGAGTGCGCCCGTCAAAAGATCGATACGGGCATTTTGCTCGACATGGTCCAGGGCGCGCTTCCGGACTGTTACGTCCCGCATCAGCCCGAGGTAATGAGCGGGCCGGCCATCAACGATATTGATCGGCGTGAGCCTAAGCTCGTTCCAGAACATTTGTCCGTCTTTGCGATAATTTCTCAGTGTTACGCAAACGCTCCGTCGATTATCTATCGCCTCGCGAAGACGCTCAATTTCTGGCTGAAGTCGATCTCCTCCCTGAAGATAACGGCAATTTTTTCCAATTGCTTCGCTCTTTGTATACCCTGTAATACGCTCAAACGCCGGATTAACATATATCAGCGCGCAATCGTTATCGTGCAGATCGCCAACGAGTACTCCATCTGTCGATAGGTCAAGCAGGCTTGTCAGATCCGGCTTGAGGGTGAGTTGATCATGTCCGTAGGCGCGCTGGTCAATCTGCAATTCGGGTTTGACTAAATCCGGTTCGAGGGTCTTGCTCATATCGGGATTGACGCCATGGTTGTGATTTCATGGACCTTATTCGACTAGAGCGTCGGGCGATCGGCTGGGTGGGCATAAGTGATCGGCCGTCGTTGCCAACCAAGGGGCTGAAGTGAAGTTGGTATTCTCGACGGCGGACGTTCCGCGTCGCAACCGGTTCGACTACTGGCACAGCGTCGCGTGCCAGAACGTGATCCAACACGATTCAAAGCCGCGCTGCCGACCGGAATTTCAGGCAGAGCTTCGGTCGAGCGCTCTCGCTGACCTCGGTTTAGTTGAATTCAGCAACGCGGCGATGGCGGTCGTTCACAGCGCCGACCACGCTGCAAATGCGAATTTTGATGAAGTTCTGATCTGCCGCCAGGCAGCAGGCCATTTGGTGCTGGAGCAGGAGGGCCGGGACGCATTCCTCGGTCCAGGCGACATGACCCTTCTGGATCCGTGCTTGCCCTATAGGGGCGAGTTTTCGGCCGATTCGAGGCTGCTAGTAGTCAAAGTGCCGAGGCGCCAACTAGAAGCGCACTTGGGGCCCCTACGCGCGGTCACCGCCCGCTCCCTTAGACCGATTGAGGCTGAGATTGGGTTGACCTCGAGTTTTCTCGCAATGCTTCCATCGTTCGTCGATAGCTTGAGCCCATCGGCCCAAGAAGCGATCAGGAACCAGACACTTGATCTCATCGCGCTGTGCCTGGGAAAAGCGGCGGGAGAGAAAGCGCCGAGCGCCTCGTCAGCACGTGCACTGGTCCGCATGAAAGTGCGTGCCGCAATTGAAGCACGCCTGCATGAGCCGCAGCTCGACCTAAGATCGGTTGCTGCCGCGGCCGGCGTGAGCTTGCGTTACGCCAATGCCGCGCTAGCGGATGAAAGCACGTCGGTCTCGCGCGTCATCCAGGAAAGGCGGCTGGCACGTTGCAGGAAAGCGCTTGAGGACCCTTCGCAATTGCACCGGACTGTGAGTGATATTGCGTACAATTGGGGATTTTCGGACATGACCCATTTCGGGCGGAAATTCAGGGAAGCTTTTGGCCGGTTGCCCAGCGAATATCGCCGTTCGTTGAACGAGGCTCGTCGGTCGCAGACAGCCGAAGCAGGCCTGCCCGCTGCCACCGGCGGCCGCTTCGACCTCAGCTGCCGGTAGCTGGCCTGAGCCCGGACCGGTCGGAACGGGAGGCGTTGCATATCGAGCATATGGCCTTTTGTCGACGCCGGCGCCTCGAACCTCCAAGCAATGCGGCGTAAGCCCATTGGGAAATCTGGCACTCTCACCCATCTGGCAAGCCGATTAGGTCGCTCACCTTCTCCTCTGGGGGAACAATTTATAAGGATTCTAAGTTTGAGCCTCGGCCTGGGGGGATTACCAGGAGGTTGGAAGATGAAGAAGATCGTTCTTGCGGCCGCAATCGCACTGGCTCCGATGGCGGCACTCGCCCAAAATCCCCAAGGCGCCCAGGGTGGCGCGGCCGGCGGTGCGGCGGCTGGAGCTGTCGGTGGCGCGGTCGTTGGTGGCCCCGTAGGCGCCGTTGTCGGCGGCGTGGGTGGAGCTGTCGTCGGCGGCATCATCGGGGACAACACACCGCGCTTCAAAACCTATGTGACCGAACAACGGGTTCCCTCTTACACCTATGCCGAAGACGTCCGCGTCGGGGCGGTGTTACCAGAGCGGGGCGTGACCTATCGCGAGGTTCCGGCCGAGTATGGCGTCAAGGGGTACCGCTATACAGTGGTCAACAACCGCACCGTGCTGGTCGAGCCGGGAACCCGCAGGGTTGTCCAGGTGATCGAATAAGCCGGTTGTCGAGCCCCGCATCGCCTGATGCGGGGCTCGCTATCTCATAGGTCGATCGGCAACCTTCGAAGGTGCCTCCGTCCCTCAATGAGCAGGGACATGCGTCAATTTCTTCTTCGAAGTGCCGGCGCCTGAGTTCAGGGAGCATCCCATGAAACAATTTGCAGGCATCGCCACCATTGCGATCATGGCTCACGCCGGGGTCGCATGGGCACAACCAGTCATTATTGGCCCGGGGGAAGGCCCAGTCCCGGTGGAGCGTCCAACGCGCGAAGCCCCGGTACGTGCGCTTGAGCCTGAACGGGGCCCGGCGCAACGGATGCACTCGCCAGGTCCCGAGCGCCGCGACATCCAGCCAAGCCAGGACCCGCAGCGCGGCCAGATCCAGCGACGCGAGCGCGACCAGGCTCAACGCGAGCGGTCCGATCAGGCTCCGAATCCGCGCGCTCAGCAGGAGCAGCGGCGGGACGAGAAGCAGCAACGCGATCAGGCGCAGCGCGAGCGACAGGACGATCGCAACGGCCGCAGGTCGTCTGATCAGCCGCAGCCCGACAATCGTACGCCTCGTTCTCCTGAAACTGCGCAGCCGCAGCGGCCGGAGAATCGGTCGGGTACGCCGAGCACGGCCCAGCCGGCCCCGAAGCAGGACGACCAGCAGCGGCCGGCCGCCAACGCACAGCGTCCGGACGCGACGCAGCCTGGGGCGACGAGCTCGCAGCCAGCCCAGAACCGCACTTCGCCAGGCGGGCAGGGCAGCGACACCGCCCAGGCAGGCGCCGCCGATAATCAACGCATCGCCGACACGGTCCGCCAGCGCGTCGAGCGTAATGAGGTTCGCCCTGTCCAGAGCCTCGGGGTTTCCGTCTCGGTCGGCGCCGAATTGCCGTCGCGCGTGCAACTACAGCCATTGCCAAGCGAGATCGCTGCGATCCGGCCGCAATATCGCGACTACCGCTATACAGTCTCGGAGCGGGAAATCGTCATCGTCGATCCGCGCAGCCGGCGCATTGTAGAGGTGATCGATCGTGGCGGCGGTGGAGGTGGCAGCGTCGACATCTACGCGGCCTTCGAGCATCGGCGCGATGTCCGGCGCTGGCACCGGCCGGACACGGTGGTTTTTCGAGAAGGCGTCGTCCTGCCTGTTGGCGTGCCCTATTACGACCTCCCCGACGAGGTGATCGAGCGTCATCCGGACTGGCGCGGCTATCAGTACGTCATGACGGAGAGCGAGGAGGTCGCGATCGTCGAGCCGCGCACGCGCCGCATCATCGAGGTCGTCGACAAGAACGCGCCGCGCTCGGCGGCCGCAGTACCTGCCAACACGAGGGCGACAGCCAGTCCAGCTCCGTCGAACGGGACAACCGACCGGCACGAACTTGCGCGCATGATCCTGGCCGACGCCCGTCCGGGCGAAATCCAGGGTGTCGACGGCTTGAAGGGTGCAGTCCTGCCAGCGCAGGTTGCCTTGCGACCGCTTCCTGCCGAGGTCGAGCAGCAGGACCAGCAGCTGCGCGGCTTTCACTACGCGCTGATCG
This sequence comes from Allobosea sp. Root483D1, assembly GCF_001429505.1. GTDB lineage: Bacteria > Pseudomonadota > Alphaproteobacteria > Rhizobiales > Beijerinckiaceae > Allobosea. The sequence continues at coordinate 326,887 of NZ_LMJW01000023.1, read as the reverse complement.
GCGACGACGTGCTGATCGTCGATCCGAAAAGTCGTGAGATTGTTGACGTGATCGAGTGACTTGAACGTGGCCCCGTGTTCCGGCGCGGGGCCACTTGATTTTCAGACAGTTCAAGTTTCGCGCGCATATGGGCTGAGGTGTTCATGGAGCAACACAAGTTCAGCCCGCCCGTCCGCATCGGACCGACAAGAGATGGGCGATTGCATGCGGTGAAATCGGTACAGAAGGCCGCTCAGCTACTATTCGCTTGGCCACCGCATGGGCCAGAGTGGCGAGTGGCGCTCAAAGCCTGCGCTGAGGCGATAGATGGGCAGAAGCCACCCAGTGAGGCGCGAGACGCATTCCTCGCCGCCGCGAAGGCGGCCAATAAGCGAGTCGAGACCTGAAGTTTGACTCTCCCCGCCAGTGGAGCAGTTGCCGACACACCGCTTGAGCGGAAGAGATACACGCATTGCCTCGCGGCCGAGGCTGGGGGATACCTTGCCGTCACTGGGCGCCATAAGCTCGACATTCCGTCACTCAACAAGATTTTGGCCAGTCGAGGCGAGCATGGCGTCGTTCAACCGCACGCATCAAAAGCTTGCGCTTGCTTTCGTAATGGAAAGGGCGACGAGGCTTTGCAAGAAGTCGAGCGATGCGAGCATTACGACCACTGACCTGTCTGATCTCCTCAGCCTCGCCCTGGCAGCAAGGTCGTCAACACCGAGCGCGCCGTCTTTGCCAGCACGCTGCCCGCGGCAGGGTCGCCGGCAGCAAGTGCACCCGCAAAGCCACGCGCTTGCTCGAACGTGATATGGGGCGGCAACGGCGGAATGTCGGGGTCGGTCACCATATCCAGGACGAAGGGGCGTTCGGCAGCGAGCGCCCGATCCCAAGCCGGGCCGACTTCGCTCGGCTCGGTAACGCGCTCGCCATCGAGGCCCATTAGTCGGGCGATGTCGGCATAGGGCAGGTCCGGCAGATGCTGGCTGCTAGGCCATTTCGGGTCCCCGGCCTGTATGCGCTCCTCCCAGGTCACATAGGCCAGTTCGCGATTATTGAGCACCATGACGATAAGGCGCGGGTCGCTCCAATCGCGCCAGTACTTGGCGATCGTGACGAGTTCGCCGAGACCATTCATCTGCATGGCCCCGTCGCCGACAAGCGCGACGACCGGGCGCTCCGGGTACGCGAACTTCGCAGCGATCGCGTACGGTACAGCGCATCCCATGGTTGCGAGCGTGCCCGAAACGGAGCCCATCATTCCGGCGCGAAAGCGCAGATTGCGCGCGTACCAGACCGTGGTCGTGCCGCTGTCGGCTGTGACGATGCTCGCTTCAGGCAGCCGCGCGGAGAGCTCGTGCGCAACTTGCTGCGGGTTGATCGGGTCGGCCTCGACTGCCGCCAGGTCGACAAGCTCGGCCCAGGATTTGCGGGTATTCTCCTCGATCTCGGCACGCCAGTCCGGCGCCGATTTCTGTTCGAGCAGCGGAAGCAGGGCTGTGAGCGTTGCGGTAGCATCCCCGATCAGATTGATGTCCATCGGGTAGCGCAGGCCGAGCATGCCCGCGTCGACGTCAATCTGAACGCCTCTCGCCTGACCGGGCTTGGGCAGGAACTCGGCATAGGGGAAGCCGGAGCCGACCATGAGGAACGTGTCGCAGCCCTGCATCAACTCCCAACTGGCCTTCGTGCCGAGCAGCCCAATCGAGCCCGTGCAGAAGGCGACGTCATCCGGCACGGCGGCCTTGCCGAGCAAGGCCTTCGCGATGCCCGCCTGCAGCGTCTCGGCGACAGCCAATACTTGGTCGGTAGCGCCTATCGCACCAGCACCGACCAGCATCGCAACCTTCTCGCCGGAATTGAGGATGTCGGCTGCACGCTGCAGTGCAGACCGGCCGGGCACGGGCGCCGACATCTCGACGCCAACGCCGGAAAAGGTCATGCCGTGCTCGCGAGCCGGTTGCCGCATCTCCTGCAATTGCAGATCGTTCGGCAGGATCACGCAGGTGACGCGTCGCTCGGCCTTGGCGATGCGATAGGCGCGATCGATCAGATGTGGAACTTGTTCCGGAACGCTCGCCGTTTCGACGTAGGCGCCAGCGACATCCTTGAAGAGGCTCTGCAGGTCGAGGTCCTGCTGATAGTGCGCTCCCATCGCACTGCGAGCCTGCTGCCCGACCAAGGCCAGCACAGGACGATGATCGAGGCGGGCATCGTAAAGCCCGTTCAAGATATGCACGGCTCCGGGGCCAGACGTCGCGATGCAGACTCCGACCTCGCCGGTGAAGCGGCTCTCGCCCGAGGCCATCAGCGCCGCCGTCTCTTCATGACGCGCCTGCACAAAGGCGATCCGCCCGTCCTGTCGCTGGAGCGCCGCGATAAGGCCGCCGATCCCGTCGCCCGGATAGCCGTAGACGCGGCGCACGCCCCAATCATGCAGGCGGTTCCAGATGAAGTCGGCGACGTTTTCTGCCATCGTGGCCTCCGCGGAAGAGCTGAAACTGTGGAACGAGAGAAGGCCTAGTCGCTCTCGTCCGACCAGCGCTGCCTGGCGTCATCCGCCGTGACGAGCAACTTGATCGTGTCACCTTCGATGTCGGCGATCAGGCCGATATCGAGGTAGTGGTGGGTTCCGCCCGAGGCCGGATCGTTCTTCTTGAGCTTCAGCAACTGCCCCGTGAGAGCATCGACCGTGCCGACATGGCACTGGTCGGAACCGACCACCTGCAGGCCTTCGCGAATCTGGTCCACATGCATCATTGGGCGTCCTCCATTTCGGCGCGTGCCGCGCGGACTGTTGGAACGGGGAACGGGTGGCATGGCGGGATGTTCCGGTACGCGATCGTCGGTCCGAGCGGTCTTGATTCCTTCCGAGGGCTACGACCGCGCGCGCGACATCCAAGCCCGCTGATGTGATCGCAAGCGTGATCCTTTCGTCCGAAGGCAATCGTGTCTTTTGCCGTAGACGTCGGCTTTGTCAGAGCGCTCGATGGTGGAACTGGGGGGCTAAATTGACTCAGTAGCGAGGAATAGTTGCAATGGCGGGAGTCCCAGAGCGCGTCGAAATCATAGCACGTGCCATGTGCCGGGCCGCAGGGCTTGATCCCGACGATCGTGTAGCGATCGACGCCCCTCACAAGCAGTGGAGTACCATGCAGCCTGCAAAGGAGCCGATCGAAGCCTGGCGGCGCCACCAAGCGGCGGCCGAAAACTTCTGCGCCGTGAGCCGAGACCTGCGCGAGATCGACCGCCGTCCCTCGGAAGGGCGATATTGATCATCAAAGGAGGCTTCATGCCGCCTCGGGGTTACGTGCCGTGCGGAGCAATTAGCCTCAATAGAACTCATCCAACAGGCGATAAAATGCGACGCGGTCCGGATCGAGATGCGCAACTCCGTACCGTTCAAGAAACGGCTTGACAAAGTCGTCGCCTAATTCCTCGGCGATGTCGCGCGTGGTCAAAGCCAGATCTTGATATCGGTCAGCCACACCCAGTCGGCCACAATCGATGAAGCCCGAGAATTTGCCCCCATCGACCATGATGTTTGGTAGGCAAGCGTCACCATGTGTCACTACCAAATCTTCGTGCGTGGGCTGGCGGGCTTTCAACCGAGCGAACAGGTCAATTGGAAGGAGACCTTGGTGTTCTTCATCGAGATCGTCTTCATCCACTAGCCCCGCTAACATACGCGCCTGAGCCCGTTGGATGCGATGTTCAGCTCTATGATCAAAGGGGCAAGAGGCCGTGTCGAGGCGATGCAGGAGTCGGAGCGCGTCTGCGATGACCTCCATCTTCTTTAGGGGCTCTAAGCTGGCCGAAAGCAGGTCTAAGCCAGGAACCGCGCTCAGCAAAAGCCAGTGCCGCCCGGCTTCCGACGCTTCATCAATGACTTGTGCGCCTGGGATGCCTGCGCTGGCTAGCCAGCGCAAGCGGTTTCCCTCGTCGGGAACTTCACTCATCGGAGAAGCCGGCTCGGTCTTGACGAACAGCGGCGGCTTGCCATTTCCAACCAGCCGAAAAACACCCGCGTCTGAGCAGCCAAGTGTTTGCTGCACCCAGCTGTATTCGGCTATCCGTCCTTTCCATGCCTCAGGAGCTTGCGAAATGAGCGCCTCGGCACCGGCGTGGAATTTGTTTGGACCGTCCTGATTGCTCAAAATCCCGCTTTGCTCCAACCACGTCAGTAATGTCAGCGGGCCGGTTTATAGGCGAGATTTTCGCCCGTCTAGACGTCGACAATGGAGGGCAATCGTCCCTACCGGACGGCGCGAACTGCCGAAGGGAGCAATCCTCAACTTACGAAAGTGGCCCGGATGATTGGCGTGGAAGCAACAAAACGCGAATTTGGGCCGCCGTTTCGAGGATTACTGGTGCAAAAATGAAAAAGGCTTATGTCGCTAAAATTGAGATTGAATCATTCCTCAACCGAATGTTCTCCGAGGTCGGTAATATTGTTCAACTCAAAGAGGGTGAGGAGTCGCGCGCGTTCGCGTTCAAGGCTCGTGATGGTGAGTACGTCCTGCGACTAAACGGTCATATCGAAGATTTCCGCAAAGACGCCTACGTCTATCAAAATTTTACCTCAGCCGAATTACCAGTTCCAAAAATCGTAAGTGTGGGCGCCTTCGATCAAGATCTAAGTTACTGCGTCTCTCGCCGAGCGCCTGGCATCACCCTGCAGGATTTGAACGAGGCGAGTCTGTCGGCTGTCTTGACTCCTGTTGCTGAAGTCCTATCCGCAATATCGTCAATTGAGCCCGAGCAGATTGGTTTCGGCCCCTTCGGATCCGACGGTGTTGGCCGATTTGCGAGCTGGCGCTCATTCGTGCTCGCAGTAGCCGATCCCATGCAATACGACTGGGCAGCGCTCGGCCTCGGAGAGAAGGCGAAGGTGGTGGCGCGCGCTTTAGAATTTCTCCTGAGCAGCGCCAGTCAGTATTCGGATGAGCACCGTTTGGTTCACGGCGACTTCGGCTCCAACAATGTGCTGTCCGAAGGCGGTCGGATCACTGGGGTTATAGATTGGAGCGAGGCGCTCATCGGCGACCCCCTATACGATCTTGCCAACATTTTCTTTTGGCGCCCGTGGCTCACCTGCATGGAGCACCAAGCGCGATATTTTGAACACCGCGATCCCGCTCTTGTTCGGGCGCAGCGGTTCCTAGGCTATCAGCTGCGCATCGGATTGGAGCAGCTCTATCAAAGCGCGCTGAATGGTGAGTGCGAGGATGCTGAATGGGCCCTTTTGAGGTGTGAGACAATTTCCGACCTCAGCACCTTTGGAGCGCGGGATATGTCCAGCTGAGCTAAGCGCCCTGCGCTTCGAAGAAGGCGTCGCCTCGGTGCAGCCGGAAGTCGCAGCCGAAATCGCTCCGTCGCGGCGGAACGGATGACGAGAAGCTGCGCCACGCTACTCATCGCTGAAGGGCGCATGCCCTACAGCGACCTGCTGCACGTCGGCAGCTCAGCAATTCTCGAAAGCTGATCAGAGTATCGGAAGCGCCAGCGCTGTCCCGATCGCTACGACCAGCGCAACCCTTAGCAACATCCCGCGCAAATTATTGGCGACCAACTTTTCCATAACGACCGCAACGTCCTCACCATGCACCGCCGGCGAGGGTAGCGGTTAAATTACGTTCCGTCATCCTTGGGGAGTAGCATGAACGAACAGATCCTCAGCTTTGAGCGCGACGGGACCGAAAGGTCTGCCTGCGGTTCCACACCGCGAAGCCTCATCAAAGGGAGTGCGACATGCCGAAGTATCGTGTCTCGACCGAAGACGGAGAGAAATTCGAGCCAAGCGACGGGGGCAGCGCGGTGCGCCCGACACCCCGCTAGAGCGGAAGAGATACATGTTGTATCTCGCGGCCGAGGCTGGCGGAGATCCTGACGTCACTGAGCGCCATAAGCTCGGCTTCCCATCGCTCAACTGAAGCTGTTCCCGCAGTTGGCGCGAGGCGCTGAGACCGGGCCAAATCCGGACTGGGCGGGTTATATCGGCTCCCCGGGGTGGAGAACGCCAAACTGAAGTCATGCCGGAAGCAGCCTGTCTCGATCGGGGTGTCGTCGGTGGAATACTGTCCGCTTGTGGTTCGCACGCAAATGACCGCTTTCCACCCGGTGCAGCTATTCGATAGGTCCGCTTGGAAGCATGTCGTTGCTCCTCCGGTCGCTACATATTGACGCTGTAATGCCTAAGTCGCAGTTCCGCGCTGTCGTCAGACACGGCCATGGAGATCCCCATGTTGAAATCAGTCGTAGCTGCGGTGGTGTTGGTTGCGTTCGCCTACGCGGCGAATGCGCAAGATGCCAGAGCAAAGCTGTCCCCCAGTCAGATCCGGGAGGAGCAGGTCTACACAGCAGGCGTCCAGACTGCGATTTGGGGCCGACCGTTCGTCGACCTGGTCCACACCCTCTATGCAGGCCTTGAGGTCAACGGGGTTGGCCTAAATTAGTACCGAAAATACGCGGATCTGAAGACGCCGCCGACAAGTTTCTCAACACGCCCAACAACGTCTCGATCGACGGCTACTCGGCGATGGACTTGAGTGCCGAGCCAATCGTCGTCAGCGTCCCGGCCCTCACCGAGAAGCGCTGGTTCATCGTCCAGATCGGCGACTACTATGACCAGGTCGTCTACAACATCGGCGGCAGCAAGGGGCCTGAGCCCGGTCTGTTCCTAGTCACGGGGCCCGACTACACCGGCCCCATCCCTGCCACGATGAAGCAGATCAAGGTTCGCACGACTATCGCCGTCGCCGGCAACGCATCTTCGTCAACGGCGAGGCCGACCTGCCCGCCGCCCGCGAGGTCCAAAAGGGCTTCCACCTGCTTCCGCTGTTGTGGTGGCAGCCATTCTGCAGCGGGCCGAAGCGATCAATAGTGCAGGTGGTTATCTATGCGGGCTGACACGAAGGGCCGAGGCCGGCGAATTCTCGCTCGGACCAATGCTGATGGCGCTGATCGGCAGCCGCAAACGCGAGAAGCAACGTGTCTAACCGCGGAGAGTTCGCAAACGGAACGTTTCATCGACGATGTGAATCAGTGGCGTCGGATCGATTCAACCTTTGCGTTGGACGGGGGCTTGGACCCGGCGCGAGATGTGCGCATGGACAGCGTCATCGAGACGACCTCGCCCCGCCTGCAGATGCTGGTGTTGGATCGCAGCGACCCGCAGCAGAACATGGCCCGTTTCTATGTGCTGGCTGTGGAACCAACGCTGTTTGGCGACGCGGCTCTGGTGCGCGAATGGGGACGGCGGGGCAGCCCTGGCCGGCGCCGTCTCGATCTCTACGGAGATCTTGAGGAAGCCGCTGAGGCGCTCGAGGATTGGCTACTCAGAAAGACGAAGCGTGGCTATCGGATCGTGCTGCAGGCGGGGAGGGGTTGGGAGGATCTTGATCGAACTCGACAGATCTAGGGTTACACGGCCGCAGACGCGGGAAATGCGATTTGCCGCAGCGGCAGCCGTGCTTCTTGATCGTGGTGATGAAGCAGCGATAGTAGCCTTCATGCCCCACCGCCTCCCACGCGTTGCCCGAAACGTGCTCTTGCACGGTCGCTATGCCCATGTGGGCGGTCGGAGCCTGAAACAGCGCGGTCAGAAGCTCAGCGAAATTGCCGCGGCTTATTCTCTAGGCGAGTTGCTGGAGGAGCCGGGTATTGGCCTGACCCGGGCGCGCGAGATCGAGGCTTGGCTGAACCTGCAGGGCCTGGGGCTACGCCCAGCGGTCCCAATTGCAATGACCGCATCCGCACCAGCGAACCTCGGTGGCTGAAGGGGCCTTCGTCTCACTCGGGATGCGCTCATTTCGATCATCAGAGCGGCTTGCGTGCTTCAGCAAAGCGATCTGGCGCCGATAATACGGTGATAGTCCGGCTGCGGATTGTAACGAGGCTGAGGATGCCATATATTGCGCACAGATAATATGGCAAATGATATGGCGGTGATGATGGCTCAAGCCGTGAAGGCTACCTCTCAGAGTGAGTCTTTGGTCCTGTCCTATATGGATCGGGCTGGCAGGATCGCGATCGGTCAGCTCGCGGACGGCTTTGGGATGTCCAAGTCCCAGCTCGCGGACACGGCTGGTCTTGCGCGCGAGACCCTCTACCGGGTCGAGCGCAGCAGTGCGCCAAAGGCCCAGGGGCGGCTTCGTGAAATGCTGGAGATCATCAGCCGCGTGACGGAATGGGCTGGTGGCCAGGAACAGGCCATGGCTTGGTATCGGGCCCAGCCATTGCCGGCATTCGGCGGGCGGACCGCCGAGGCCCTCGTCAAGGATGGCAAGGCTGCGGCCGTTCGGGACTATCTCGACCATATGGCTGTCGGCGGATTTGCGTGAGGTTCATCGGGACCTGCTATCGAGCGCATGATCCGCGGTGGGCCTTTAAGCCGACGTCCGGGGACGGCGCGGCGATCCGGGGCGCTCGCTTCAATCCAAAAGGGGTTCCTGCGCTCTATCTCGGCTTGAGCATCATGACGGCGATCAAGGAGGCCAATCAGGGCTTCGCGCATCGGATCGACCCATGCATCCTGTGCTCCTACGAGATCGACTGCGAGGATATAGCGGATCTGACGACCGAGCAGGGTCGGCGGGAGCACGCGGTTGATTTCGATGAAATGACCTGCGCCTGGGCTTCAGCCCTCGCCGAGGGTCGTCGGCCCCCGTCATGGTCGATCTATCGTCGATTGAGCTCGCAGGGCATCGCCGGTATCTGCGTACCCAGCTTTGCACCAGGAGCCGAAGCGGACGATCTCAATCTGGTGCTGTGGAAATCGGGACCGGAATTGCCGCACAAGGTAACCGTCATCGATCCAAGTGGTCGACTTCCGAAAGATCAGCTGTCCTTGGCACGCAGCCGGTTCACGCCATTAGTGACGGCGCGGGCCTCCGTCAGCACCGTTCGCCCTGCATCCGTTAGGCCGCAGACGGCAGGCTGTTTCGGTCCAAATCCGACCTGTATGGTATAAGTTCGTAAACCTTAGCCTTTCGAAATAATAACCGACCTGAAAAGCTCCAACTTTGCGGCCATCTCTTCTTTCGCAATGGGTTTTATGATCGCGCCCAGCGACAGATTGGCGTGTTTGGCGGCAATCTCGGTTTGGCCGGTGACGAATATTGACGGGATGCCCTTGTTCAACAGCCACTCTGCGGCCTCGGGCCTGTTGTGCCGTCGGCCAGATCGATGTCGATCAATGCGCCATCCATTGCGATCTTGCTGAACGAAGCTTTGAGTTCCGCAAAGCTGCTCAGCGAGCCCGCGAAGACGTGGCCGATGTCTTCGATCATGGCTTCGACATGAAAGACGATAAGGGGATTATCCTCCAGATAAAACAGCCGAAGAGGCGCCTTTACGCTCATAATCCCTCATGGTTTCTGTGCCAGACGCGACAGGGGCCCGCGCACTGCGAACCGAAAACCTTCGGGAGCGAACACGAACTCGGGTCGCTCTCCGAACGCGCTGGTCAACGCCGAGCGCATATAACGTGTTCCGTAGCCTACGCGTGACGGCTCGATGACGGGCGGCCCACCGCTTTCAATCCAGGAGATTGTCAGGAGTGGATCGGGACCAGCGGAGAGATCCCAGGTCAATGCAATCCGGCCGTCGGGGTTAGACAGAGCCCCGTATTTTATCGCGTTTGTGGCAAGCTCATGCAGACACAGAGCTAATGTTGTGCCCACTCCGCGCTCTACCAAAATGTCGGGGCCGCTTGTGTGAATGCTGGATGCTCCCTCGGCTCGATAAGGCGCAACCGTCGCGGCAATGATGTCCTTCAGTTGGGCTTCTTCTCCGCCGGCGTTGAAAACGACGGAGTGGACGTTCGACAGCGCCGACAGGCGGCCGGCAAAATCCTCCGCTAGGCCGTCAGCCGAACTCGCGCCACGCCGCGTCATCTGGAAAATCGAAATTACGCTGGCGAGAATGTTCTTCACGCGGTGATTGAGTTCGAGCCGAAGTTCCGTTTCCCGCTCGAGGTAGTCCCGAACCTCACGTTGCCGGAACCGGGTCAGAAGCGCGGACTGAATTCCACTGACCAGTTCAAGCGCAGCCACGGGGCGCTGGTAAAATGTCTGGCGCGATCGAAGCCAAGCGCTGGCGAGCGCTGATTGGATTCGGGATTGAGGCGCTGCACGGTCGAGCAGGACGACAATGGGAATTTCGGACCAGTTCGGCTGGTCCTGGAGGAATTGAGCAATGACTTGAATCGCGACCGGATTCAGGGCCTCGTGCGTGACGACGAGTACGCCGGGAAATTCCGCGAGGCGATCTGCCAGTTCTGTGGCGGTCACTGCCTGAGCACGGAGCCCATGCTCGAGCAGCAGCGTCTCCATATAGGAGGCGTCCCTGCGATAAGGCGCCAGGATAAGCACCCAGTCGAGCATTCCAATACTATTTGGCGCAACGAGGCTCACGTGTCGGGAAGGGGATTATAGGAAACGACTGAGATGCCGGCGCTAGCGATAACGAGTTCCCGTACATCGAGATCATGTGGGCCGTGCCGCTTTTTGACGACGGTAATGCTCCGCCTGAGCCGACCTTCATGCTCAATGATACGAAGCAGAAGCACAGTATCGCCGAGAAAGCTGACGTCGACGTCTATCCCGACATTTTGCCCCAGCAACCCGTGCTGTGCGACGATCAGCATCGTCAAAACATTCGCGCGGGCTAGATGTTTTAGAAGTGACTGGATATCTCGAACTGCCTTGTCGCGATGCGGCAACGAATTCAGGTAGCCGGTAAAGCTATCGATCACGACGACGCGCGTCTTGTTTTCCGCGACAACCCGCTGAACAATTTGACCGAACTCGCCCGGCGAAATCTCGTTCGGACTAAAATCGCAAATGACGAGTTGGCCATCCTTGTGAAACTGGCGCAGGTCCATGCCGAGACCTTCCGAACGCCGAAAGAAGGTTTCTAGACGCTCCTCAAACAAGAAGAGAGCAACGCTTTCGCCTCGCTGCAGGGCGGCCGTTGCGTAAAGCGATGACATCGTGGATTTGCCGGTGCCGGACTGACCGATGACGAGCGTGATCGTCCCTGATTCCTGCCCGCCGCCGAACATTTCATCGAGCGCCTCGACCCCCGATTTGATGAGCTGAGGCTTGACGATCTCGACCGCGGACCCCGGAACAATCCTCGGAAACACCACGACGCCCTCGCCCTCGCGAATGGCCATGTCATGGTAGCCGTCAGCGAAAGCCACGCCTCTCATTTTGCTGACTTCGATGCGCCGCCGCACGGCTCCGTACTCTTCGAGCGACTTGTCGAAACGGATTACGCCGTGCGCGATGCCCTCGATTTCCTCGCCGCTCCGCTCGCCGCCGTTAGTCTGGGTATCCAGCAGGAGGGCAACGATCCCCTTTTTGGCCAGAAACGCCTTGAAGCCGATGAGTTCACGCCGAAAACGGGGCGTGTCTCCAGTAATCAGCCGGATTTCGAGCAAAGAATCGTACACAAGCCGCTGGGGCTTATGCTCCTCGATTGCGCTCTCGATCGCCATGCGTGTTTCGTCCAGCCGAAGTTCTGCCGTCTGGAAAATGGTCTGGTCCGCAGCCCCGTTGACCGCTTCCGAAGCCGAGAGTTCCTCAACGCGAATGCCATCAAGCGTCCAGCCATGTGAAAGGGCGATTGATTGGAGTTCCGAGGCAGTCTGCGAAAGGCTGACATAAATGCAGCGTTCTCCGGCATCGACACCGGCACGCAGAAACTGCAGAGCCGCAGTTGTCTTGCCCGCTCCTGGAGCGCCCTGCATGATATAAAGATTAGAAGCGGGGAGACCGCCGCGAAGGATTTCGTCAAGACCGACAATACCGGAACTTACGACGAGCTGCTTTTTCCGTTTGGCCATGACTGCCTTTTCGCGTTTGCAGAGAGCCGACGCTGCGCGCTGCCGGATCAAGTAGTAACTCAAGGCAGATGCGCATTCCGCGATCGTGAGCAGCCTCACAGCATCAATGACGGATCTCGCCTATGTCTTTTGACACGATCCTGAGGAAGACGTCCATTTTTGCTCTTACAAGCGCAGAGGTCGTCCACGGCCCGCGTGATAGGCCCATCCCGGAAAGTCCGTCTTTGGCGGTCGTTCGCTATGATCGGCTGCGGAGGATCCGTTGCTTCGGTAGTGCGCCCATAGCCGACGTAGAACCGCTTCCCAATTCCGGACGTTTCCCACCCACTTAAAAATATTGAAGCGTTCGGCCAGAAGGGGAATCGAGAAACTGCCGCACCACTGAGAACCCAGTACTCCGGTGCGAGATATTGCATTTATTGTCGCAATTATGCATATTGAGGCATGGCTTCCTCCCTCGCTGCATCCACCCGCAATGTCCGCCTCTCAGGTGGCGACTACGTCGTCGCGGATCTTGAGAGCGCGTTCGGCGACGATTGGGCTAAGCTTCCTCACGTACTGCGCATCATTGCTGAAAACGTCATTCGCGCGCCCAAGACGCAGGACGAGCGCAGCCAGGCTCTTCGCGGTCTGCGCGACTGGCTTCCGCAGGGGACCTCCGAGGTAGAGATCGCCTTCCAGCCCGGTCGCGTGCTGATGCACGACACCACCTGCACGCCGGCGCTCGTCGACGTTGCAGCCATGCGCGACGCGATCGCTGCAGAGGGAGGCGACCCTGATCTCCTTAGTCCGGTCCTGCCAGTGGACGTGTCGGTTGATCACTCGCTCGGAGTCGACCTCTCGGCGTCGCCGGAGGCGATGCGGGTCAATATCGAGCGCGAATACAGGCGCAATGGCGAGCGCTACCGCTTCCTGAAATGGGCGACGCAGGCGCTGCTCGGTGTGCGGGTGCATCCGCCGGGCACCGGCATCATGCACACGATCAACCTGGAGCAGCTTGCGACCGTCGTAACGACGCGCATGGTCGACGGGCGGCTCTGGGCCATGCCCGACACCCTGATTGGAACCGACAGCCACACGCCGATGATCAACGGCATCGGCGTTTTGGGATGGGGCGTTGGAGGCCTCGAAGCCGAGAGCGTGATGTTCGGCGTGCCGGTGATGATGCGCATCCCGGATGTCATCGGCGTGCGCCTGACGAACCGGCTGCGCGAGGGCGTGAGCGCGACGGATCTCGCGCTGACGGTGACGCAGCGCCTGCGCGCCCGCAACGTGACCGGCGCCTTCGTCGAGTTCTTCGGCCCCGGCGTCTCCAGCCTCTCGGGGGGCGAGCGTGCCGTCGTCGCGAATATGACGCCGGAGTTCGGCGCTTCGACCGGCTATTTCCCGATCGATGAAGCAACGCTGCACTACCTGTCGCAGACCGGCCGATCGCCGGAGCAGATCGCGTTGGTCGAGGCCTACGCGAGGGAGCAGCAGCTCTGGTTCGACCCGGAGGCGCAGCCGTGCTACACCGACATCGTCGAGATTGATCTCGCCGCGGTCGCCATCAGCTTAGCCGGCCCGAGCCGGCCGCAGGACCTGCTCGCGCCCGAAGCGGTGGCACCTGCGCTGGCCGCGATGGCGCAACCGAAGTCGCCGCCCGCGTCGCTGCCGCGCTACCCCGTCGCCATCGCCGCGATCACGAGCTGCACCAATACATCCGACCCCCGGCTGGTCGTGGCCGCCGGTCTTGTGGCACGCAAGGCGCGCAGGATCGGGCTCAGGCCACCGGCCTGGGTCAAGACCTCCCTCGCGCCCGGCTCGCCGGCAGCCGAGCGCTATCTCAATCGCGCCGGACTGCTTGAGGATCTGGAAGCTCTCGGCTTCGGCATCGTCGGCTACGGCTGCACCACCTGCATCGGCAATTCCGGGCCGCTCTTGCCGATGATGGATGCCGCCATCCGCGCCGATCAGGTCCTGCCGGTCGCCGTCCTGTCCGGTAACCGTAACTTTCCCGGCCGCGTCCATGGCCAGGTCGAGGCCGGTTTTCTGGCGTCGCCCGCGCTTGTCGTCGCCTATGCACTGGCCGGCGACGCCGATCGCGACATTCTGACGGATCCGTTGGTCGCGACCGCTGCCAACGAACCCGTGCTGCTCGCCGATCTGTGGCCGACGGGAGCCGAGATCGACGCCGCGCTAGCGCTCGCCCTCGACCCGGCGGACTTCGGCCACGCCTTTGCCGAGGCGACCACCAGCCGCCACTGGGCAGACCTCGATGCGCCGTCGGTGCCACTCTTTCCATGGGACCCAGCCTCGACCGCGCTCCGGCCGCCGCCTTTCGCGCAAGCGAAACAGCCCCACAGGCTCGGCCGGTATCGGGCTCACCCGCTGCTGGTCCTCGGCGACGACATCACGACGGATCACATCTCGCCGGCCGGGCAGACCCCCGCTGGCAGCGAAGCAGGCCGGTGGCTGACCGAGCGCGGCGAGGACCCGAAGGACCTCAACGTCTACGCCTCACGCCGCGGCAACTGGGAGGTCATGCTGCGCGGTCTGTTCACCAACCGCACGGTGGTGAACGGGCTCGCATCGGGCTTGCCGCCGGGCTCGACGCTCCACGTGCCGACCGGAGAGATCCTCCCGCTCTGGCGCGCCGCGGAACGTTACCGCGCCGCGGGCGAGGCGATGGTAGTCGTCGCCGGGGAGCGCTACGGCACCGGCTCGTCGCGCGACTGGGCGGCCAAGGGCCTTGGGCTGCTCGGGGTCAAGGCCGTCCTCGCCAGCAGCTTCGAGCGCATCCACCGCTCCAACCTGATCGGCATGGGCATCCTGCCGCTTCAGCTTCCTCCCGGCACTGGCCCTGCCTCGCTGGGCCTTACTCCCGGCGACATGATCGAGATCGAGGCCTGGCCCGACGCGATCGCACCGCGCTGCGCGGTCGCTGCAAGCATCCATCGCGCCGGCGGTTCGGTCGAGACCTTGTCGCTGAACGCCGCCATCGAGACCGCGCTCGAATGCGAGACGCTGCGGGCCGGTGGCGTCATTTCTCTGATCCTCGGACGCCAGATCGCCGCGTCCGTTCCGCCTTTCACCGCAGCCGGTGAAACACGACCCGCAGCAGCGCGGGACGCCTGAACAGCGCAAGAAGCGCGAACACTGTCACCTGGGAGGATCATCATGACGACCCGCAGAGTTTTCCTGGCCGCCGGCATCGCGGCCCTGTCGCTGACATCGGGCTTCGCACTGGCCCAGTCGCCCATCCAGGAGCTGAAAATCATGGCTCCGGCTGGTCCTGGCGGCGGTTGGGACGGCGCGGCGCGCGCGATCCAGCAGGTCCTGACCGAGACCAAGGCTGTCCGCAGCGTCCAGGTCAATAACGTGACCGGCGCCGGTGGTACGATCGGGCTGGCGCAGTTCATCAATGGCGCCAAGGGCGATCCGAACCAACTCATGGTCAACGGCATCACCATGGTCGGCGCTATCCTGACCAACAAGTCGCCCGTCAGCCTCGACCAGGTGACGCCGCTGGCACGACTGACGGGCGATCCGCTGGTCATCGTTGTCCCGGAAAACTCACCGCACAAGACCGTCAAGGACTTCCTGGCGGCGATCAAGGCGGACGTCGCCCGCGTCACCTGGGCGGGCGGGTCGGCCGGCGGCGCGGACCATATTCTCGCGGCGCTGGCGACGAAGGCGGCGGGAGCCGATGCCGGCAAGGTCAACTACGTCGCCTTCTCCGGCGGCGGCGAAGCGCTGGCGGCCATGCTCGGCGGCCGTGTGACCGCCGGCGTCTCCGGCTATGGCGAGTTCGAGGGTCAGATCAAGGCCGGCAAGCTGCGCGCACTGGCGATCTCGTCCGGCAAGCGGCTCGAAGGCGTCGACGTGCCCACGCTCAAGGAGCTTGGCTATGACGTCGAGGTCGTAAACTGGCGCGCCGTGATGGCCGGACCCGGCATTTCGGCGGATCAGAAGGCGCAACTGACCAAGCTCTTCGATGGTCTGGTCGCCAGCGCCGAGTGGAAGGCCCTCCTCAAGGCGCGCGGCTGGGACGACTACTATCTCGCCGGCGAACCCTTCGTGAAATTCCTGAAGGAGGAACAGGTTAGGGTCGGTGACATCCTCAAGACCATCGGTCTGGTGAAATAGCCCGCTTGCTCCCTGGCCACGCCGTCCCTAGACCAACGATAGCGGCGGCGCGGGGGCATACAATGGCGGGCAGCGGAAGACGGGACCTGGCGACTCCGCTTGCCGCCCGGATTCTCGGCGAAATCCGGGATGGTGGCCTGCCGCCGGGCACCCATCTTCGCTCACAAGACATCGCGACGCGCCTCGGCGTGTCGCGTTTCCCGATTGGACAGGCTCTTCAGCTTCTCGCCGAAAAGGGGGTCCTCCGGCACGAGCGCAATCGGGGCTTCTTTGTCGGTCAGGATGCACCGCCCTCCAGCGAAACGCTCGGCCTTTCGAAGCCAGATGCCGTCACGCAGGCTTACTTCCGCATTGCCGATGACCATCTGCGAGGTCGGCTACCCGAACAGATCAGCGAGTCCGATCTCAGACTGGGCTATGGACTTACCCGTGCCGAGCTTGCCGCCGTGCTGAACCGTATCAGCCAGGAAGGATGGGCGGAGCGACGCGCGGGCTATGGCTGGACTTTCGCGCCGGTGTTGAACACGCCAGAAAGCCTGGAGCAGACCTACCGACTGCGCCTCGCTCTCGAACCTGCGGCACTGCTGGAGCCGGGATATCACCTCGCGCCGGAGGCCATCGCAGCATGCCGCGCCGCCGAGGAGCGCCTGCTCGCGGGCGCGATCGAGACAGACAGCGCTGATGCGCTCCACGAACGCGGCGTCCGCTTCCACGAGACCATCGTAGCGGGATCGGGCAATCCATTTTTCCTCGACACGATCCGGCGGATCAACCGCGTCCGGCGTCTGCTGTCCTATCGCTCCATGCTCGACCGCAAGCGCTACCGGCAGCAATGCGAAGACCATCTCGCCATTCTCGACTGCCTTGCCGCGGCGCGGCAGGCGGACGCGGCCGAGCGCTTGCGGGTGCATCTGTCCCACACCATCGAAAACCTCAGCGTTATCCGGCCCTTACTCAGCCCGTAAGGGACAACTGTTAATCGCTCGGTTAGACAATGCCGTTCCGGGAGCGCGGTGAGGGGGAGAACTTCTGTCCAAATGCAGCATGTGCCGACCAAGTATACTCAATTTCCTGAGAACCCTCATGCTGATGAACGCATTTTATGTTTCTGCCAGAGCGTTTCCGAGGTATCGAAATGCCGTCACAATTTCCTCGCCTGAAGGTGCCTGATTGGCATCCATAATCAACTGGGCGATCAAGCCCGTTGAAACCGCGAGCATCAAGGACCCGACAATTCTCTGGGTGTTGAGATCTGCCGCGCCGTTCGTGTAGTCGGCACCGATTTCCGTTCGGGCCTGCTGTTGGCCGGCGGCAATGATCGACCGGAGCTCCGGTACACGCGCCGCCACCGCAGCGTTTTCGAAGCCGGCAATGGCAGACAGGGAATCATGGCGGATGGCCTGTGATAAACCGTTCCAATACGCGGCGAAGCGCTCCGCGAAGGGCAGGGCCTTCGTGTCCTGAGCTGGGTCGAACTGCTCCCCAAACTCGCGGAGCATTTTGATGATTGCCTGAGTCATCAAGCCATCCTTCGAGCCGTAGTGATAGCCGATGGAAGCCAGGTTTGCGCTAGAAGCGGCAGCTATGTCGCGCGCAGTGGTATGGGCGAAACCCTTTTCGCGAATGCATTTCTGGGCGCCTTTCATCAGGTCGTCTTTTTGGCCCACGTCGCGTCCCCATGTGAAATCTCAGGCAATCTATACGTTTGTACGGAATATCTATACAAATGTACAGAACATACGTATGTTTTCCGCGACCGGAGCCTTGCCCATGAACCCTGTGCCTCTCTCGTCCTCCGCGCGTCATGCCGCCGCGTCGGGATCGCATATACTGGGAAAGGCACGCCCATGCTGAAGCATCTGGCCCCTGTCCTATGTCTATTCATAATCACGCCACTGATCGCCGAGTATCTCTTGGGAAACGTCCCTACGACGTGGATTGTCCTGCTTCCTGTTCTCTCGCTTTTGTACGGCTCCGGTGCGGTACTCATTCGGGAATTGGCGCGTAAAACCGGCCGAGGTTGGCCTACGATAGCGACCTTGGCGTTCGCCTATGCTGTTGTTGAGGAGGCCTTCGCGACGCAATCGTGGTTCAACCCGAATTTCGAGGGGCAACGGCTGTTAGACTACGGATATGTCGAGGCCCTTGGCACATCCCCATCGTGGATCGTTTTCGTGGTCATCCTCCATGTTGCATGGAGCATCTGCACGCCAATCGCTCTAACGGAGGTAATCTTCACCAAGACGCGATTGGAGCCTTGGCTCAGCGCTAAAGGCATTTGTGTTGTCGCTGGTCTATTTGCATCAAGCATTGCGATCCTGATGACGCATTTTATCATAAAAGATCAGTTCGTCGCTTCGCCGATGCAGTTTGCAGCTAGCGCCAGTGTGGCGGTCGCTTTGATAGTGGTGGCATTTGTCTTGTTTCCCCCTAAGCGAGAAAATTCTGACGCCAAGATATCGTCAGGAGGACTTGCCGACACACCGCCACCATGGAGTATGGGTGCTCTCGTCCTAGCCGTAGGCTCGGCGTTTTATATGATCCAGGAATTCGCCCCCAAAGCCGGCATCCCGGCTTGGATCACCGCCTGCCTCAGCCTGTCATTAGCGCTTGGCATGCTTTATTTCGTTACCTGGTCATCGCGTCGATCAGATTGGAGCGATCGGCATCGGTTTGCTTTGGCGAGCGGGGCGGTGCTTGTTTACTGTTGGTGGGGCTTCGTAATTGAAGTTGATTTGTACGGCACCAACGCTTTGCCAGGTCGGGTTCTTCTCGTTTGCGCTTCTTTCATGTTCCTGGTTCTCACCAGGCTTAGAATTAGAGCTCTCAATACGTAGGAGAAGCCGGTCCAACGTTAGTGGCGACAGTCTATGACGATAGAGCGTTAGACACCGCCGGTACGTTGTCGCCGCTGCAGAAAGTGAGTGACTCTGACTGACGTTGCCCCAGATTTTATCCAGCGCTGAGTTCGTTTCCGGCAATTTTGGAGCGCGTTCGGGCAGATGAAGCGACGGGCTCTGTGCTTGCGCACAGCGCCAGAGCCCGTCGTGGGGGAAGGTCGAGGTGAAGGCCGCGGGCGTCTGCCGACCGAGCAGGGCGTGAGGGCGGTCCATGGAGAGCTTCTTCTCCTCGCTGAAAACCGAGCGCATCAGGGACAAGCGCTACCGGACGCGTGACGCGGCCCGGGCTGATGTGTTCGACTACATCGAGCGCTTCTACAACACGATCCGCAGGCACTCGACCATCGGCTATCTCAGTCCGGTCGAGTTCGAAAAGAAGGTCGGATTAGCTTAACTCACCGTCCACAGAACCGGCAGCTGGCCAGAGTACGAGAGGGAGCATACGTTCTGAGCGGCTGCCGAGTAGGCGGCCTATGCCGAGCTAAACGCTACGCAGTTTCAGAGCGACGACGGCGGGTGGAGACGCGTCGAGCGCGAATGGTTCCTGAGCTTTGAGCGAGTATCCTGGCGCTCTGGCGGTGAAGAGCAGATTCCAGCTATGGGTCGAAACTACGCTCGGAACGACGACAAAAGAATGCTCGCGTAGCAGACCATCGCCGAAAGCTTGTTGACCGGCACTCGGAATTCCGGGTCGAAGCCAATTCGGATTTGGTATCTGATCAGGCGTAACGATATGGACCCCGGCGATATCTGATATGGTGGCCGCGGTCATGACATGTGGAACTGTGTCGAGGGCGCGAAAGCCCTTGTGAACGGCTACTTCGAGAATTGCCGTCGCAGGGTCGAACGCACAATAGAGCACCCTCACACCAGCGCTGTTCCAGCGCCCGCCGACTCGATAAGCTCCCTCTCCGCTATCCCACGTGGTTGCGTAGATGGCCTGGTCGAGGCGCCAAGCCACCAGCTCGGCGCCTCCAAGTACACTCGGCAATGGCGTCACGCATACACACCATAGTCGAGCCGGGTCAGGTGCTCCTCGACCAGCTCGACGCCGGCCGGCGTCGCCAGAAGGTCGATCGGGCGACGCTGGTCAAGGCCGATCGCCGGACGCTCTAGCCACTGCTCCGCTTCCGCCTGAGACCCGAACACATCCGTCGCCTTGGACAGAATTTCAGCAAACTTCCAAGCCCGTCCGCTCTGCTCTTGGCTCAGTGGTTTCGCCGGCGCATCCTTCCGTCGTTGGTAGGTTCGCAGACTCATGCCGAAAGCCTTCTCCAGCGAATCCGCCTTGCGAATGTAGGTGAGTTGCCCGACCAGATGATCCAATGCCGAAGGCGGTAAGCCTCGCAAAAGCATCTCATGCGCATCGAGGGAGCTGGTGACGCGCCACGCTAGCAGCCTAGCGCCGCCCAGGAGCTCCGTCACCCTATGTAGAGTTCCACCGGTTTCCGGTGGCATCTTTTCGGCCGCAACCGCCATGGCGCACTTCATCTAGTCAACTGTCGTGATTTTATATGACAGTTGACGCGCTGAGTTCAAGGATCCGCGTGAACCGCGATGTAACCGAGAACCTCGCGGTGGCTCGGATCGTTGTAGAGCCGGCTTCCATAAGCTCCCGCCCGCCGGCGACCAGCGTCAGTTGCATCTCTTCGCACTTGCACAGCGTGCCAAGCAGCGCGGCAGAGATGGTCAGGGTTGCTCGGCCGCGCTGCGGCGCGGGTACAAGCGGCCGTGTGGGCAGGGCGCGACGCTCCCACTGAAGGGCAGAGAACGGCCCTTTTCGGCTTTCAGCATTATCATTAGTGTTCGTTGTGCTTCCCGCTTTCGAGACCGATCGCCTAGCTCTCCGGCCCCGAACGATGGTCGATTTCGAAGCGTGTCTGGCGATGGATCGCGACCCACGGGTAGTCCAGTACATTCCTGGCCCGTGGGACGATACTGAGAAGCATGAAGCCTTCTTGAGAGAACGCATCCAAACCGATTTTGGCAAGGGGCTTGGCTACTGGTCAATTTTTAGCCGAGACACCGAAAGTCGTTTTTTAGGATGGGTACTCTTGATCCCATACGACGGCATCGGCCCGAAAGTGGAGATTGGCTGGCGTCTGAATAGATCAGCTTGGGGGCAGGGATATGGAACGGAGGCAGCACGGCCTTTTGTGTCCTACGCATTCGATCAAATCGGTCTTCCCGAGATAGTCGCCGACATCGATACTCGGAATGTCGCATCGCATCGTATTGCAGAGAAGATCGGGATGCAGCACGCGGGCGATATGATGTACGGCGCCATTCCAATGAAATCATATCGGCTCACGCGGAGGAACTATCGATCCTCTGCCCTGTAACGCCGCCAGCGACGGCCGCTTGCGACCCAACATCCCGGATTGTCTGGCTTGTTCGCTGCTCTAGCCCGCCCTGAAGTTGCTCTTACCCTGACCCTGCCGTCGAGGTGCTCGGCCGCTGCGTGACATGTTGAGCTCCTTCTGGCGCTCGGCAATGTAGGCCAGCGTCACACCTAACCGTTTGTTCTCGACGATCGTGGCCTGATCGACCTGCTGAACCTTGTCGAAAGTCCGATAGGGCAGGTCGAGGCCCTGGTGCCGGATCGCAAACCGACCATCCGGATAGTCGTAGATCGTGACACGCTGACGGGCGAGGGGGCGTGTCATCGGCGTTGGCTCGAGGATGAACAGCATCTTGTCGTATTGCAGTGTCAGGCTCTGCGAAACCGTCCGCTCCTCCTTCCAGGCGAAGGCCTCGTCAATATCGTCGTTATCAGCGACCGGGCGATGCAAATCCTTGTCGTTGAAGGGACCCTTGGCGAAGCGTCGGTTGAAGTCCTCCATGCAGCCCGGCAGGAAGGCGTTGCCAGCCTCGATTGAGGATATTCCTTCGAGCCGCAGTTCCTTCACCAGCCGGTCCTGCAGAGTGCCGTTGGCTCGCTCGACCCGGCCTTTGGCCTGCGGAACGTTCGCGCAGATGATGTCGATGTTGAGCTGATCCAGCGCCCGGCCGAGCTGGGTCATGCCGTTGCCGTTGCCGCCGGTGGCGCCGACATTGTTGACCCAAAACGTCGCGTGCTTGTCCGAGTAGAAGGCGACAGGCTTCCCATCGCTGCAGATAGCTGCGCGTCGCTGCAAAGTAGTCGAAGGTCGACTCCGCCGTGACGAACTGCAGGTGCATCAGGCGGCTGGTCGCATCATCGATGCAGACGAGCAGGGTGCATTGCGGGCCGCGGTCTTCGAACCACCAATGCTGCGAGCCATCGATCTGGACGAGCTCACCGACACAGTCGCGACGATGGCGCGGCTGGTGCACCGGCTTGAGCCGCTCCCGGCGATCGCGCCAGATCCCGTCGGCGATCATCCAGCGTCGTACGGTCTCGACGCCGAGCCTTAGCCCATGGCGCTCCGCACGCTTCTCGGCCGCCAGCGTCGGCCCAAAATCAAGGTAGTTGGCCCTGATCAACGCGATGGCCTGCGTCCGAACCAGGGAGGGGTAGTTGCTCGCCTTGCCTCGCTTCTTGGAGACCAGCGCCGCCGGGCCGCCATCGTGATAGGCCCGCGACAGCCGAAAGACCTGGCGTGAGCTCACGCCAAGGAGCTGTGCCGCTTCGCCAGTTAGAATCCGCTCCGCCAGCAGATCCTTCAGCACATGAACCCGGTCGATTTCCGTCCGGCTCATCGATAACACCGTCATCGCCCGCAACTCCCCAGCCGCAACGCCGAGAAAAAAATGACATGTCTAATGAGGAGGGGCGCGACCCTTCTAATGAGGTTCGACAGGTCCAATTCGCATAAGGTATCTTATGGAACTTATCGACAGGCGCGCAGACAGTGGGCTGCCGCAGGCCGATCTGTTCAGTTCCATTCGTCTTCATCGACCAAACCTCGATCAACACAAAGTTGGTCGGGCTGCGTAGCCGCAGCCCATGTGGAGAGAGGTTGCGCGAGTCCACTCCCTTCGGGCACTGGCGAGCCCAGAGCTTCATCGCGGGCCTGCGCTGTTACGGCCTGACCGCCCGATGGTCGTCGACAAGCGGTGGATCGGGTCGCATTCGATCTCTATGTCGAGACCCAGCTCGCCCCGACGCTAGCCGAGGGCGACATCGTCATGCGCTCCCGTCCAAGGTGAAGTTCGGCGGCGAGGATTTGGAACGCGCCTAGCAACTGCGGGGGCAGCGGCTACTGCGATCCGGTGCGCGCTAGATTGCTGCTTCGCCAAGCTGTGCCTTGCACGGTGCATTATTGGAAGTCAGGATCGCTGGTAACGGACTCGCCGCGGTGGGGGCGACATGGCAGCCTATTCCAGCGATCAGCAGAAATCGCCTGACGGCGTCCTGCACGAGTTCATTCTCAAACTCGTGGACGTCGCGAAGATCGACGAGGCTCGATCGATCCTCGCCAATCCTTCGGCCACGAAAGTGCATGTCCTCCCATCTCGAGCCAGACTCGATTTCCTCTTTTGAGCTGGCCGCAGAGGTGTGCGACGCCAATGTCACCTACGTCGAAAAGTATCTTGCCGACGTTGGGAGTGATTCTCTTCCGGGCAACGCCTGGTGCCCGTGGTCGTCACGGCTGAATGCAGAGCTGTCGGCTCGGATCGCTTCCGACACGGAAGCGCTTCAGCGTTAGGCGGGTTTTCCCGCTTCAATCGCAGCTGTTAGATCGTGCAGCGTGACCATCAGCATCATGGGCTCGCTAGGAGACGGGGCGAAGCCAAGCGCAAGGTAAAAGGCCTTCGCATCCTCGGATATCGCGTGCACGAGCATGCCCCGAATGCCGACGATCTCCGCTGCCTGCAGCAGCCTAAGACCGGCATCGCGCACGAGTGCGCGACCGATGCCTCGGCCCTGGAATGCCTGGTCGATGGCGAGGCGGCCGAGCACGGCAAATGGAATCGGATCAGGCATGTTGCGCTTGATGCGCCCAGGAGCATCTTTCTGTGCAACGGCGCCGGTAGCGAGCGCGTAGTAGCCGACGACGCGTTTGCCGTCGCACAACACGAAGGTGCGCGAAGCGCCGGTAGCCTGGTTGGAGCGCGCACGCTTCCGTAGCCAGTCATCGAGCTCGGCGATACCGGAGTCGAATTCGGTAAGATCGTGATCCACGGCCAGGGGGGCGGGTGCAAAAAGCGTCACGCGGCGTCCCACGGCGCCTTTGCGGTCATGGTGCGCTTCAGGCGCTCGTTCGGCTGTGCCGGCGCATCGAGTCGAGCTACGAACTCAGCGTATGCTTCCTGGCTTACCGGGAACACGACGCGATCCAGCAGCACGCGTTGCGCGCGCTGCTCCGACGCCTCGAGCATGAAGTCGGTGCGGTTCTGCTTCACCAGCTCTGCGGCTCGGTCAATGAGGCTGCGGATGCTAGGCTTGATGCGGATGTTCAGCGGTTCGCTACGCTCCGCATTGCTTGTGTGTGACGTGGCCATTGGGACACTCCTCTGCCTTTCAATATAGCGTAATGATGGGATCATTACAAGCGCCGTAATAACATGGTCGTTACGCTCCGGTTACCATTGCCCTCAATGCTGATGCCCTCGCCCGAGAATGTGCGCCAGGCCGGACGCAAGGACGGCATCGACCAACTGGCAGTCAGCATCCGTGCGCACGGGCTCAGGCAAGGGCTCAACGTCAAGTTCAATGCCGAAGGCCACTACAAAGTCGTCGCCGGCGAACGTAGGCGGCCGGCGCTCAAGCAACTCGCCAAAGTAAAGCACCTCCCGAAGGATTTTCGGTGCCGTGCCGGCTGCTGCAGAAAGGCGAGGACGCCACCGAAATCTGGCTGACGAAAACATCGTGCGCGCGGCGATACACTCCATCTCGCTGGAGAAAACCGGGTGCAGGCGCAAATCGTTGACTTTGTCTGTTGAGCAGAACCTCATCGCTCCCGCTGGACCTCAGTTCGATCCGACCGGTTTTGGCGCCTTGGGTCGGATCTGCCTTCCGGCGAACGTTTGCTATGTGGCGTTCGCTCTCGCAGTTCCGCGTGCTTGAATTCCCCGCCTCTCTCAAGCTGTTCCGCAATCCGCTCCTTCGCGTGAGCGACGACGGTACGCCGCAATTCCGGATCGCGAATGGCTTTGGTCAAAGCCCGCTCGATCGCCGCGAGCTGCGACCGTGCGGCTCTGACGACGTCATCGCCTGCGTTAGGCAGACGATCGCCCGACCGAAACATCTCGGCACGCCGCTGCCAGGCGATGCGTGAAGATTGATGTGAAGCTGCGGCTCTCAGCTGCACGACTTCGATCGTCGTGCCTGGCCTGTCTGCAGGCCGTTGCCCCGCAATATAGGCTCCCCGCGACGATGATCGATCTGAGCCAATCGGCCCCTGGAACGGCGCTGGATCGTTCTCGGTTTGGCGCCTTGTCTGGGTGCTGCGCTCAGGCGGAGGTACGGTGACGTCGATCGGTCTTTTGGTCGAAACGCCTGCCACGAATTTCGTCTCCGACGCTTCCGCTTCGGGCCGCCGGGATTGTGACGGCGCTCGCGTTGACCGGTCCTCTGCCTTTGTCCGAAAAGACAAGGCGGCCCGATCAACCGGGTCTGGCTCGTACCCACGCACGGACAAACCGCGCACCGAGGCTTCGAGCCAGGCGGTGCGCCGAAACTCTTCCGAACCGCGCAGCTCAAGCTCCCGCCAACTCCGGTGCTGAGCGATCGACACCATGTCTCGGATGACGCCGGCATCTTCGAGCCGCGTCGCCAAGCGCGCGACCGAGACCTTGAACGCAAGATACTCACCTTTGGGATCGGCATAGACCTTTGCTTCGTTTCCGGCGCCCGCTTCCGCGACATAGTATTTGCGTCGGAGGCGCTCTGGCATGGCTGTGTCGCCGTCGAGGTTCGCATTCGGCCCAAGATCAAACTCCGCTTGTTCGGCTTTGGCTCTTGGAGATGCGCCTGAGGAACGGTTGGCGGCCCGATCCTTTTCAGGGCCGTGCTCGATCGCGAACTCTGCCTCGATTTTGCGATCACCGTCCACGGTGCGCCTCCCTCACCAATCCAACGGTCTCCTTCGTCGGGATGATCGCTGCATCGATCACCCGCGAGCACCAGCCCTTGAGTTCGTCCTCGGACAGCCCCTCGAGAGCGACGGAAACGTCGCCGAAGTCAAAGGTCGCATCGTCGGGGATCAACGACGCATCGGCGATTTCCTCATCGGTCATGAGCCGGGTCCGGAACGTCGCCTGCAGTTCGGCGACGGCGGATTTGAGCTCGGTGATCTCGCTGGCCAGCAGCATGTTCGAGGGGCCGCGATTGGGGGCGATCACCGGTACCGGTCTCAAGCGCGCGGTAAAGGCTGCATCGTCGTAATAGATGATCTTGTCGCAGATCATCGGCGGCACGCTGGTCGCGAGGATGAAGGCTTTTGATGACGGGAGCAGCTTGAGCTCCTGCGGCAGCATCAGCGCGCGGCGCTGGTCTGAAACCGACTCGCTGCGCTTGCCAGACGACAGGCCCCAAGGCCGAGATCGGCTTTTGGATTTCACAGTGTCGTAGCCGATCCGTTCGGAGAGTTCGTTGGCAACGTCCTGCTCTTTCGGCGCGAACACGACCTCGATCGCATGATTGGTCATGATCGTCTTGGCGAGATCGGGGCCGTAGATCGCGCGCAGTTGGGCTGGACTCTGGATGATGGTGAGGAGACGAATGCCATAGCCGGCGACGAAGGCCACGGATTTGGCGAGCACGCCGACATGGCCGAGCGCCGGAAACTCGTCGAGCAACAGCATGACATGGCGGTTGAGTTTTGGGTTCTGCTCCGGCAACTCGCGACTGTTCAGATCGATGACCTGTTGGAAGAACAGGTTGAGCAGCGGGGCCATGCGGTCGAGATTGTCAGGCGTGACGCCGAGATAAATCGACATCGGCCGGGAGCGCAGGTCGCGCAGGTCGAAATCGTTCGCCGAGGTCGCCGCGTCGATGCGCGGATTGAGCCACAAGCCCAGCCGCGCGGTCGTCGTCTTGCGCACCGAGTTCATGGTGTTCTCGGAAGCGGACAGAAAGTCGTTCAAAGCTCCTACGCAGTGTGACGAGAGCGGCGCCGTGCTCCTGGCGCGCTCCTTCATCGCCGCGAGGAAGTGAGCCTTCAGATCGCTCGAGGCCGAGAGCTGCCGCAGGATCTCGCCAATGGTCAGCGGCAGACCGGGTGTCTCGGCGACATAGCCACCGATTGCCACGAATGCCGATCGAGCCGTCTCGAACCAGAAGGGGTCGGCGCGATTCTCGGCCGGGAACAGCATGACCGCGATGCGCTGGAGGTCGTCATAAAGATCGACAGGATCGCGGCGGACGTAAGCCAGCGGATTGTAGCGGGCCGTGCGGCCGTGCTCGTCCAGCGGATCGAACAAGAAAACCGCCTGCCCGCTCGCCTCACGAAAACCCGCGGTGCGGTCAAAGTTCTCCTTCTTGACGTCGAGGACGACGACGGAATCAGGCCAATTCAACAGGTTTGGAATGACGTAGCCAACGCCTTTGCCCGAACGCGTTGGCGCATAGACCATGACGTGCTCTGGACCGCCGAAGCAGAGGAACCGGCCGTCCTTTCGACCAAGCAGGATGCCTTGCTTCGCCCGCAGGCCCGCCTTTCGGATATCGCGCTCGGTGGCGAAGCGTGCCTCACCGTGCAGCGGGCGCGGCTTTGTCCGAAGGATCATGCCCATCAGCCCAAAGGCTGCGATCGTGCCCGCCAGCGTGCCAAACGTGATCCAGCGGTCGAGGCGTTCATCCGCGCCGTAGTGCGGCCAGGCCAGCGCGAGTTCGTTCCAGTGGAAACCGCCATCGTGGCTACGCAAGCCCAGCAGCAAGACGTTCGAGCCAACGAAAAGGAAGACGGCGATGGCGGCGAGCGCGAGAGCGATCCGGAGCGCCACCTTACGCGCGGGCGAGACGCTTTCGAACGGGGTCATAGTCGATCTCCGTGATGCGGAAGCGGCCGTGCTCGCGTTTCATCTGGATGACGATATCGACGGTCTGGCGCAGCAGGTTGCGAATGTCGTCGCGGTCAAGGTCCCTGCCCTCGGCGCTCTCTTTCACCAAGAGCGTCAACTGCTCGAAGGCGAGGCGCGCGGAATCGGCATGGACGGTGGTGATCGAGCCTGGATGACCGGAATTCACATTGCGCAGGTAGAAGAAGGCGGTGCCGTCGCGCAGCTCCTGCAGCAGGATGCGGTCGGGCCGCATGCGCAGGCAGGATTCCAGCAACTCGCGCGGGCCAACCTTGGCAAGGCCTTGCCCGTCCTTGGCGTAGAGCAGGCGCACATGATTTGGCTGCGGCAGGACGAGCTCGGCCGTGTCCTCGATGGTGACGAGGCGTTCGGTCGCCGGAATCTGGGCGATCAGACCTTTGGATAACGTGGTCTTGCCCGACCCGGTCGCACCCGAGATGATGATGTTCCGGCGGCTTCTGACGGCGAGCGCCAGAAACTCTCGCCACTCTCCGGCATCGCGCAAGCGGACCAGCTCCTGCTCATGCTCCGAGAGATCGTCGCTCGTGACGCGAATGCCCGAGAACAGGTCGCGCTCCTCGAAATCCTCCAGCGTCATCGTGACAGTCGAAGGTTTTCGGATGGTCAGGCTGACCGTTCCGGTCGGCACCGCAGGCGGGACTACGATCTGGCAGCGTTCCTCGCCCGGCAGCGTCGTCGAGACAATCGGATGATCGGGCCCGATATCTTGCCGGGTGTAGCCGGCAGCGGCGGTCGCCAAGTGCATAAGATGCGCGTGGCTGAGATCGGACAGCGCATGGCAGCGCCAGCCGCCCGGCCCTTCCGTGAAGACTTCGCCCGGCTGGTTGACGACGATCTCGGTCAAGTCAGGTTGCGCCAGGAACGGCGAGAGCGGCGTGAGATAGCGCTCGAGGACGACCCGGCTGGCGTGCCGTTCGACTGCCGACGGCGCGGCCATTACGGCTGGCGCGACTGCGATGATATCGTCGGCCTCGACTGGCACGGCCGCGAGGCAGGTCATGGCTTCGTGACCCGTGAGCCAGGAGCCAAACCTGCATCGATACCTTGCACAGTGCGATCGAGAATCCGCGACCGACTTTCGATGCGCTTGAGATCATAGACGTTGGAGAAATCGAGATCGCGGGCGACAAAGATGCTGACCCGTTCACCCTGTTTCTTGTTCAGCGTCGGCGGGATGTCGATCGAACGCTCGACGGCGATACCGGCAGCGGTGTTGGCCGCGCCGGACGTGTTGCGGATTTCGATCTCGGCGGCTTCGAGCTGCTGGCGACCGATCGCGGCGGCGTCGCTGACGATCGAGAGCAGCAGCGCCGCTCCGAACCTCTCCCAGAAATGCGTGTCGATCTCGCCGTCGAA
The DNA here is from genome assembly GCF_001429505.1 of Allobosea sp. Root483D1. Lineage (GTDB taxonomy): Bacteria > Pseudomonadota > Alphaproteobacteria > Rhizobiales > Beijerinckiaceae > Allobosea. The sequence goes on along the minus strand of NZ_LMJW01000023.1, from coordinate 297,703 downwards.
GCCGGCGCGGCCGAGCGCGTCGGTTGCGGGCGAAGCCAGCGCGACGATGACGCCGGTTGGAGTTTTGGCGCGGGCCCAGAGCACGAACATGCGCCTGGAGCCCTTCCGGACCTGGCCGCGATATTCGCCGATGACCTGCGTCCCCTTCTCCATCAAGACGACGTGGCCGGAATCCGAGAGGACATCGCGCAAAACGACGCAGGAAACGAAACCCGGCACATCCGACGACATCGCCGTCTCAAGCACGCAGGGGATGGCGGTGCCCTGTGTCACCAGGAGATTGCGGTTGGGCAGGCGCGCGGCGCGCACCCCCTCGATGGTCGTGGCCTTGAGTTTTTCGCTCAGTTCGTTGCGCGGTTCGGCAGCCCCGGCGAGCAGGGGCGAGCCGGGCAAGGAAGCCCCCTGCCCTGCCCCGTCGCCTGACGATCCGCGACCCGGTCGATCGAAAGCGAGGACCGGCGCGCGCCTGGCGCTCTCCATCAGTTTGTCGGTTTGCGGCGGTGCTGCTGCGGGTGCGAGCTGAGGCGGCAGAACCGGCACCGCCGCCTGCTGGACGGGGACAGGCGCCGGTGGCTCTCGCGCGGGCTCGAAGGCCGTGGTCTGGCGAATGATCGGTTTAGTGCCGCCCTGCTCTGCAGGCTTTTCGGATTTCCAGGTGCTCCAGATCACCAGCACGGAGAAGGCGATCAGCGCGGCTGCGCCGATGCCGCGCTTGGCGAGCGCCCGCCCCTGCCCCTCGACCGGCCCGGAGACCGGCGTGATGCCGCGTTCGCCTTCGACACCAGATGACGTGTTCTGATCGGTCATGTCGTCCTCTTCAGCGGCGGCGCGCAGGCGCACCCTGCTTCTGGGTGCGCGCGATGCTGTGGCTCGTTGTGCCCGTGCCCGGGCTCACACCGACGGCGTCAAAGGCTTCGTTGAAGATGCACAGAACCTCCGTGCCGCGGCGCAGCCGGAACTCGCGCGCAGTCGCATGGACGACGACGACCTCGCCGCGAACATCCTTCGGCACGAGGCTTTCCTCGCCGTCCGACCCGACCATGTAGATCGCCGGCACCTCGCGGTTGCCCGCGAAGCGAAAGCTCGTGACCTTGCCGTCGTCGAAGACGCCGTCCGGCTCGAGGTCGGCCGGTCCTTGCGCCGAGAAGCGCCAGTTGCGGGCGCCATATTGCTGGTGCAAGTCAAAAGTCTGTTCGATGACCGCGCTTTCGCGCTGCTGGCCGCGCGCCTCGTTCTCCGCGCGGCGGCGATCAGCTTCGTCGCTCGGGTATGAGAATTTCACGACGAAATAGCTCTCCTTCAGCGAGGCTTCGGTGATCGAGAGCTCGAACTGGTAGGAGCGCTTGCGCCCATCGCGCCTTGTCGTCACGACCTGCAGATTGGTTGGCGGGTGTTTTTCGCGGGGTTTGACGAAAAGGATCGAGCCGGCCGGGGCGACCTCCCAGGCGATCGAGTCGCCGATCGCGACATGGGCGATCTCCTCATCCTCGGCAAAGATCACCTGGGTCGAAGCCCGGATCACGCCGTTGACCTTGACGACATTGGCCGGATCATAGGCGACGAAGCGCACGCGCTCGTCGCGCGCGCCGGCAGTCGGGAGTTGTAGCGCGACAGAAGGCAGGCCGAGGCCGAGCGCGAGCGCCATGAGGAGAATAGCGAGCATGGCACGGCTCACGGCGCGACCTCCGGATCGGCGCGGTATTCCGAGACAAGGAAGCCGAGCGGGTTGATCAGGCGATCGGTCGAGGAGACCGGCGCGTTGACATAGGCGAAGGTCAGCGTCGCGATCCAATGCGTGATGGTGGTCTCGTCGCCCTTGCGGCTCTGCTTCAAAAAGCGGACTGAGGCGAGATTGTCGGCAAGCAGCGATATCGCCTTGATTCGGACCTCGGCGACGCCGAACCGACCATGCAACACCTGCGGGCTTTCCGGGTTCGAGCCGCGATAGACGGCGGCGAAGCGCGCCTGTTCGGCTTGCGACGACAACAACGCTACCGTCTGGAAATTGCTCGCAGCCTCGGCCTGGCTATAGCCCTCGCGCGAGCGGACGTAGCGGCCGAGGAAATACTTGGTGACTGCCTCGTCATAGCTGCGCGGCGACGCGCCAAGCGCCGAGACCGTCTCGACGATGCCGGTCGCGTTGTCGACGCGGATGACGAAGGGCTCGACGGTCTTCAGGGGCGCAAGCGCCGCGACCGCGCCGACGGCGGCGGTCGCGAGCACGCAGGCTGCCGTCGCCACGAACCAGGCCAGCCGCTTTGATCGCTGCGCCGTCAGAAGCAGATCCTGTTCCCAACGCCGCGCATTGTCGAAATAGTCCTTCAGGTCGTCGGGCCTAACCATGGCGCGAGGCCTCCCTGCAGGGCAGGAACGATCGCGCGATGTCGAACGATGCCCCCTCGCCCCACACCTGCGCGACCTGGCTGCCAACCCCGAACGGCTCCGCTCGACCGAGCCGCTTGACCGGCGGCAGGTCCGGTGTGGGGATCGCGGCAGGCTTGGTCTCCCAATCCCAGAGCGAGCGGTTGAGAGGGCGTTTGGCGGAGCCGTCGCATGACGGCGCGCCCTTGTTCCAGCCTGCGCAGCCCGTCACCGCCATGGCCAGCACAATGCTAGTGATCACGCGACATCTCATTGAACGACCCCTTCTTCGCCACCTTGGGCGGATGCTGTTGTTCCTGGCGTGGGAGGTGAATTCAGACGCGTCTGATCTCGCCGCCCTGACGACGGGCGCGGATACGAGCGGCTGTTCGAGTGGCGGCGGCCTGGGCGCCGGCATAAGCGCCGACAGCGGCCGAGGCGGCGTTCGCGGTGATGGCGCTGGTAACAACCCTGGCCGCGAGCGAGGCGCCGCCTCCGGCCAGGCCGCCTGCGATGGCGGGGAGTTGCAGGGCAATGTACGCAGCGAGGCCAAGCACCGCGCTGATCGCGACAGCGCCGACCATCAGTCCGCCGCCCGTCGTCGTGCCCGCGCCGTACTTCTCGACGAAGCCCTGGACCGATGTAAGCATCAGCCCGACGAGCGCGACGACGAGAACATGCAGAATCAGAAAGTTTGCGACTTGCCGGGTCCAAGCTTCGGTGAATGGTCGCGTCGCATCGAATAATGCCAATGCGATGAAAATTGGCCCGAGCGCGATGACGACCGCCAAGCCGATTTTGGCGTAAAGCAGGATTGCGAACTGCAAGAAGCCGGAGACCGCCGTGAAAACTGCGAGGATCGCCGCAACAAGTGCGGGCGCTATCGTGGTCAGTCCGGCTTGTTCATAGATTTTCTGGGATACCTCGATCCCCTTTGTGAGCAGACGATCGAACGGCTGGCCGGAAGAAGTGTCGAGAGCGGTTCCGGCTAACGCGTTCCCGATCTCTTTCGGCAACGATGTGAAGAAGAGGTTGGTAACGTATTGCTGAAAGGAGCTCGCATTCGATGCAAGGAGCACGATGAGGACAAGCCTCATGGCTCGCCAGGCAAACTCCTGGATCGGTTCGGCGATTGCGCCGCGCATGACGGCGAACCCATAGAGCACCACATAGAGCAAAACAGCCACGCGCAGCGGGCCGTCGACAAAAGACGCGAGGTTTGAGACCGACGACGACACAAAGGTCGTAATCGGCTGTTCGAACTCCTTCAGGAAGTCGTCGAAGATCGTGATGGCCATGTCTGATCAAGGCTCCATGGAATTGAGCGCGCGCTCCGGCCAAGCACGAGCACTCGCTCATTCGCTTGGTCGGCGTTGACGCATGCGCTTTTGAGGCCGTGTTCGCCGGGGTTCGTCCGGCAGAGCTTCCAAGTGCTCTCAAGCGCCTCTGGGTTTTCAAGAAACCAGATGACCGTCGGTGCCGTAACGCGATTGACGAGACGCTCTGGACTGGTACGGGCGCCGTCCGATGTCTCGCCGGCTGCTCGCCACATCCTGCAAGAAGAAGTGCAGCGCCCAACGGAATCGACACTCTCTTCATTGCAAGGCGGCCTTCATCTCGTCGATGAACTGCCGCTCGCGCTCTTTCTGGCGTTGTCCATCCATGTCGCCGCGCGCCTGCTGGACCATGGCGAGGCCCTGCATGCGAAGAACCTCGTTCTGCAGCATGGCCTGCTCGGCCTGAATGCGGGCAGATAGGTCGAGCACGTCCTTGGCGTCCTTGGCCGTCGTGATCTTCTGGCGAAGCTCCTCCAGCCCGTCGATGCGTTTTGAAGCTGTGTCGTAGACGCTCTGGCCGATTGAATGCTTGGCGCCGGTCTGGCGCGCGATGCGATCGAGTTCGCTGCGATAGAATGAATTCGCGTCGCCGCCCTGGTAGGCGCGGTTCTGATCGAGATAGCGACCGACCTCGCCTGTGAGCGAACCGGTTCCGGTCCCGGAGACCAGCCTTTCAATCTCGCCGAACTCCTTCGGCAAGTATTTACGGAACTCCGAGCTGCTCAGGAGCGAGGCGATATCGTTGACGTCGGTCAGCTTGTTGAAGGACTCATAGAGCTGCTTGGCCTGGGTCAGCTGCGCCTGCATCGTCTTGATCTGCTGGGCCAGCTTGCCAATCTGCTCGACATGTTTTGCGATCGCGCCGGCGTCGAACACCGGGACCCCTTGCTGGGCGAAGCCGGCTGCGGGCCATCCGGCAAGGCCGGCAAGGATCATCGCATGGGCGAGTTTCATCAGGCTCTCCGTCGCTCGGCGTGGAAACGGGGAAGGAATGCTGCTGGGTCGTCACCGGTCTCCGCACGGATGCGGTCGAGCAGCTCGACAGTCTCTGTGCGACCCGACAGCACGGCGAGCGCATCATCCATGCCGCCGAGATCGAGCTCGGCGACGACGGACTGGCCGTTCTGCTTGATCAGGAAGCGCCTGCTCTCGGCCGACAGTTCCTCCTTGATCAGGCGGAACTCCGTCTCCGTCAGGTGGAAGCCATCGACATAGTCGGAGCGCGTGCCGCGCGGGTTCGGCATGAAGATTTGCGTCGGGCACTGCTCGACGATGGTGTGGGCGATCGGAGAGGCCAGCGCGTCGCGAGGCGACTGCGTCGCAAACACCATCACTCCGTTCTGCTTCCGGATCGTTTTGAGCTTGTCGTTAGCCAGCGCACGAAATGCGTCGTCGCCGAGCGCCTTCCAGAATTCGTCGATGTCGATGATGATTCGGCGGCCATCGATGAGCTGCTCGACGCGATGAAACAGCAGCATCATCAGCGGTGTGCGCACGACCGGGTGATCGAGCACATCGGTCATGTCGAAGCCAATGAAGTCCGCATTCAGCGTGATCGCGTCTTCGTCGGCATCGAGGACCCAGCCGAGCGGAGAGCCCTTGCACCAGCGCTCGAGCCTGGCGCCGATGCCCTCGCGATCTTGCTGCCCCAGGAAGGCGCGCAGCGCCGATAGCGACCGCTCCTGCCGAGGCAACGCCCGCATCGCCTCCAGGCCGGAATCGATCCGCTCCTCATCGACGACGGAAAGCGGCTTGCCCTCGACCGTGACGAGTTTTCGGGCGAGCTCGCCCAAAAAAGCGAGATTGGCTGGCGTCAGCTCGAGCGCCTTCAACGGCGCGCAGCCTGTGGAAACGCCATTCTTCAGCGTGAGATATGTTCCGCCCGAGGCGCGCACAAAAAGTTCGGCTCCACGATCCTTGTCGAACATCACGCGCTGGCAGCCGAACTTTTCCGCCTGAGCCAGCAGGAAGTTCTGCAGCACCGTCTTGCCGGAGCCCGATGGGCCGCAAATTAAGGTGTTACCGAGATCGCCGGTATGGAACGAAAAATGATAGGGCGAGCCCGACGCCGTCTTCAGCATGGCGACGGACGGCCCCCAGTGATTGCCATCGGGTTTGCCGGCCGGATGGCTGTGGAATGGCGACAGCGCCGCAAGATTGCGTGAGGTGATCGCGCCCGACCGCGCCCGGTGCTTGAACAGGCCCGGCATCTGCGCCCAGTAGGCCGCTTCCAACCCAAGATCCTCGCGCGCGACCACCGCCCCGGCTTCGGACAGGACGCGTCGCGCCTGCGCCATCGTTTCCATCAGCCCTTTTGGACTGTCGCCGCGCACCAGCAGCGAGAGGTGGTGGTCGCCCATGACGAAGCGGTTGGATTCGAGATCGTCTAGCGCGTCGTCGAGGTCGCCGATCTGGGACGCGGCGACGTCCCGCGTCGAGACGAGCTGGTTCTGCTTGCGAGTCAGCACGGTCTTGGCGTTGGCCTTCGACAGGAAGGCGAAGCTTTGAGACAGCACGAACGCGAACGGAGCCGAGAGCAGGCCATTCAGCATGCCGGGCTTGGTCGAGGCCGGGTATTCCTTCAGGCCGAACATGCCAGCATAAAGAGAGCCGCCTGCCGCCCGAACCTCGATTGCCTCGCGGCCAAAAATCACACGGTTGGTGTAGATCGCCGAGCCGATCCGGCCCGCCGGCAGCGCAGTCGGCAGTTCCTCGCTCGATGCCAGCAGGTGCAGCAACTGCATCGGCTCGGAGAACAAGAGGCTGTCGCGCTCGACGATGCCTACCTGCGTCGCGCCATAGCGGCCGAGCGCCGCGACGATGTCGCGCGCGGCATCGTTCAGCCGCTTGAGGGAAGCGGCATCGACCTCCCCTCCCCTGCGGCGCGCCTGGCCGAGACGGGAAACAAACCTTGCGGCGCCTTCCGTCCGATCGCGCCCGGGATGGCAGACGATCGTGAGGTAAAGCTCGTTGCGGAAAAGGTCGGCATTCCGGATGGCCCCGCGATAGCCATGGTTGAGATCGCGCGCGAAGACGGAAGAGAAAGAGCCCTCCGGATAGCCGTCATCGCGCCGCCGGATCAGATGCGTCCAGAGCGCCAGCCGGTCGTCGGCGAGATTGCGTAGCGTCAGGTTGAGCTTTGCATGGAGATCGTTGAGAGAGCCGGTATCGGCTGTCTCGAAGGCGATGCCGTCGAGCTGGATCGTGGTCATCAGCGCCCGCGTCGACAGGCTGATCACCGTGTCGGTCACGTGCCGGACGTAAGGAAGATGAACATCGGGCTCGATCTCGCGAGCCCTCAGGCGGGCGGCCTCAGCCATTTGCCACCTCATGGACCTTGAAGCGACGCAACAAGCGCAACGGCGTCGGCGACGAGCCGCCCCAGACCGCGCCGTTGCGCGCACGGCCGCGTGTTTCGAGCCAGGCGACTAACAGCCGAAACTGGTTCGGGTCGTGCCGGCAGATCGCGCGGCAGATCATATGGATCGGCAAGGCGATCAGCCCGTAGACGATCGAGCCCGCCATCAAAAACAGGATGCAGGACGCCATCACGTTGATGGCCATCGCCTCCATCGTCACGCCCGCGATCATCGCAGGCCTGGTGCAGGCGAGGAACAGCGTGTCTTCGGTCAGGCGCTCGGGCTCGATCGTCATCAGCCGAACTCAGGCGCCGCCGGTCAGGGTCGAGACGATTTCGGAGGCGCCGAAGACGATGGCGACGCCGAGCACGACATAGGCGGCCTTGCGAAGGTCGAGATAGCCGAACATCCAAGCGATGCCGACGATGATCACGGCGAGTGTCGCCAGCAGGCGCGCGACATTGCCGGTCAGCATCGTGACGATGTTTTGCAGCACGCCTTCGATGTTGGCGGTCTGAGCTAGCGCCGGTTCCACGACGAGGAGTGTGAGAACCGCAGCCATCGTTGCGGGCGCGGCGCAGGCGCGAAGCGGCATAGGCATGGAAGGTCTCCGGGCATGAGTGTTCGGTGCCGCGCGATGTCGGGCGGCCGTGGGATCGAAATCGGCGTGTTCAGCGGCTGTAGATCAGCAGGGACGCGCGGCGCCGCGTGCCATAGACGTTCCAGGACGGCGGGTCCTTGGCGGATGCGATGCCCTCCTGAGGAGGTTCCGGCTCGCTCGAACCTGTCTCGGTGCCCAGCTTGGCCGCCGCAGACGATGCGGGCTTTTCAGTCTGCGCGACCTTGAACGAAGCGATCGCCTGCTCAGCCGCCGGAGCCGCGCCGACGCCACGACCGACCATTTTCGCCTTGCGGTTCTCGAAGGCGCGCCCGACGGCGCCGATATGGGTGCAAGGGTCGAAGGCCGCGGCCATGGTGAGCCCGGCTTCCTTGAGATCCCGGCTATCGAGTTGGGCCAGACCAACGCGCACCGCCTGTCCCGCCACGACCGCTTCACTGGCGAGCGCGATCGCTTCTGGCTTGGACTCCGCCAGGATTCTGATCGGCCGCTTGCCGGCAATCGTGACGAGCAAAGGCTCGAACGCGCTCGCCTGCCTGAGGATCGCGGCGACGGGCCGTGCAAGCACGGGCGGTGTGCAGTGCTCGATCATCACGGTGATGTCGGTCGCCTCCATCAGAACCACACTCGTGTGCTGACGCCGTCCGGGCCAGTGACGTCGATGAAATTGGGTTGGGCGCGATGGCGGATCGCCTGCACATCATGCGGCTGGCAGGCCACGTCTGTGCTGTCGCACTCGCGAACCGGCTTCACCGAGACACATGCCGGCCGTACTGTGCCATCGCGCCCAAGCTCGCGCATCAGATAGCCGTCATGGCATGGCTCGTATGGATCGTAGCCCACCGGCGACGTGCTTGATCCCTCGCCTGAGCAAGTGGGAAAGGCCCCTCCCCGCTTAAGATGTGACCAGAGTTTTGTCACTGGCGGCACGCAGGCCGCGTACTGCGCTGGACCACCGGGATTGGCGAGACAGAGCAGAACGGTGCAGCCCCACTCGTCCGCGCGTGCGGCGCCGATCGAGAGGCCGGCGAGCCCGGCCGCAAACACTATGGTTTTGATCATCTGGTTGATCCGCGCCTATCACGCGGCCATTGGCAGCGGCACATCGATCGGAAGAACCGGCACGGCCAGGTCGCCGTTGCGGCGGATTGCTTCGAGGGCGCAATTCTCGACCGGCAGCAAGCCGGCGACCGCAACTGTTGATCCGATGCGGCGGGGCTTCCCCAGACGCTGCAAGCTCCATCCGGCGCGGCGCAGAATGCGCTCCATCCGCAGGTCAGTTACTGTCGCGATGGACGTCAATCCCCTCGCGTCGGCCCATTCGAGCATCGCGGCGAAGAGCATGAACGTCGCTCGCCGCAGGCCCCCCTTCGCTGTGGTGGTGAGTTCGGTATCGACACAGAAGCGCGAGCTTTCCGCGACGAGGTTGGAGCGAGGCGCAGCTGCGTCGTCCAGAAGCTCCGAGAACGTGTCGGCCAGCATGTTCGGGCCCGTGGTCGGCAACAGCCGGACGCATCCCAACACGCAACCACGATCGGCGACCACGAGATAGGTCGCATCTTGCGTGTCCAAATAATCGGTCTCGAGGTCGCCTGTGGCAGCAACCGACCAGTCAAGCCTGTCCTTGAAGACCTTTCGCCGCAAGCGGTGCATGCCTGTGAGCAGCGAGACGTTTGCGCAATGCCCGGCGCGCCTCAGTTCGACGATCTGCATGGTTGCCTCCGAATCGCGTTGATCTCCAGGCTAATCAACCAGAGGCGGCGACCGATCGGACCTGTCGGATGTGACAGGTGGGTTCCCTCTAAAGTTGTGGCCGTGTTCTCGCCGCATCTTTCAGGCAAAGCCGTTCGCATCAAACGCAAGAGGATCATCAGGCGCGCGAAACAAGGCGACCTCATTCAAGGAAGCCCGATGAAATCGGTGGAATTGGCTTATCAGGAGCTGGTCGACGGCCTGCATTCGTCGGCAGGAGAAGCGGAGTTCGAGCGCGTCGGCCGGCGAGTCGCGGAGAGAATGGGCTTCCGGTACTTCGCCTATCTCGGCCTCGGCGATCTCGATCCGGTTTTGATCTCGTCTTATCCCAAGCGATGGAGCGAGCATTATTTCGCCGAGGGCTATGAGGATGTCGATCCGGTGATCGCCTTTGCCCGAAGCGGCCGCTCGACCCTGCAATGGACCCGCGAAGCTGCACGTCGATTTCCGCTGCGCGCCCAAAAGCGGCTCTTCGACGACGCCGATGAATTCGGCATCCGCCATGGCGTTTCGGTTGCGATCACCGGCGGCTTCAATCGGTTCGCCGCCTTCACCTTCGCAGTCGACGAGGTCAGTTCAGCGCATGGAAGGATGGTCACGGAAGCGAACGACATCGTCCAACTGATCGGGCTGACATTCCACGCTCATGCAGATGCCAAATTGGTGCTGCGGTCTCCGCGCAATGAGGCTGTGCCGTTGACCCAGCGCGAGCGAGAATGTCTCACTTGGGCTGCTCGCGGCAAATCGATGGAGGCGACCGCGATGATCATTGGAGTCACACCACGGGCGGTGAAGTTCCACCTCGACAATGCGCGAGTAAGGCTCGGCGCCGAGACCCTGCCGCAGGCGGTGGCTATTGCGCTCCAAGGCGGGACGATAACGTGAAGCTCGATCGCCGCTACAACTGTGCGTTTCGATGGCTGTTGGCGATCTGAGTCGGAAATGTTTCCCTGAAAAGCTCACGATGTAAGGCGTTCAGCGTCATGGTTGCCGGCTTGATCAATGGCTTTCCACGACAGGCTATTGAGCACAAGGGCGGATCGGCATTCTCCGAGTATGCTGTTTTTGCAAAGGAACTCGAAATAGAGCTCGTGTTGGAGGTGCTACACAGGCTCGTGCATTAAGATTCCATTAACCTGATTTTTGTTGTGCGAGCGGGCGAATCGGACATACTGGCGACAAATCGGCGAAAGTTGCCGAATTGGCGCTATTTGGTCCCAGGCATCCGAAATATGAACGCCCTCGCTCCGTTCGAGTTTGACGATAAAATTCTCCAACAGGGCGCGGAGATCTCGCGCAAGCTTAATCAACTTCGCTTGGAGAAATTTCCGCCCAATGCCCAGAAGACGCTGAGGCGTTTCCCCATGGCGGAGGTAGCCCACTATCTGGGCGTCAGTCCCAACAATCTCAAGCGCCTTCATCTCGAAGGCAAAGGGCCGAAGCCTTCGACCGGCGCCGGCGGGCGCCGCTTCTATACCGCAGAGCAAATGCTCGAGCTGCGTCATTATCTCGATAAGAACGGTCGGTCAGAGGTCAAGAAATACGTCCCTCACCGCAAGCCGGGTGAGAAGCTGCAGGTCATCGCCGTCGTCAACTTCAAGGGAGGCTCGGGCAAGACCACGACGGCGGCACATCTGGCGCAGCACCTCGCATTGACTGGCCACAGGGTCCTCGCCGTCGATCTCGATCCGCAAGCTTCACTATCGGCGTTGTATGGATTTCAGCCGGAGCTCGACAAGAACCCCTCGCTTTATGACGCAATCCGTTACGATGAACAGCGCAAGTCCATTCGGGACGTTATCCTGCCGACGAACTTCCCATCACTGGACGTCATTCCTGCAAACCTTGAGCTTCAGGAATACGAATACGACACGCCTTTGGCGATGCAGAATTCGGCTGAGGGCAAGCGCTTCTTCACGCGTTTCGGTAACGCGCTGAAGGAGGTCGATTCCTCCTATGACGTCGTCGTCGTCGATTGCCCGCCCCAACTCGGCTACCTGACGCTAACGGCGCTGATCGCGGCGACATCGGTTCTCATCACAGTTCATCCGCAGATGCTGGATCTGATGTCCATGAGCCAGTTCCTGCTGATGCTCGGGAATATAGCCAAGACCATCAAGGACGCAGGAGCCGAAGTTCGCATGGACTGGCTGCGCTATCTCATCACCCGCTTCGAGCCGACGGACGTGCCGCAGGTCGAGATGCTTGGCCTCATGCAGAGCATGCTCGCAGCGGAAATGCTTAAGGCGCAGATGGTGAAGTCGACCGCGATTTCAGATGCCGGTTTGACTAAGCAGACGCTCTATGAGGTGGAGCGAGCGAACTTCACGCGCGAAACATATGATCGCGCGATCGAGTGCATGGATGCAGTCAATTTCGAAGTGCAAGGTCTCATCCATCAGGCATGGGGGCGGCTGTGATGTTGACCGCCGTAAAAACGGACAAAAACAACTTCTATTTCAAGGGCATGCGCCCCATGAGGAGGCCGCGGAGTGGCTCGTAAAAATCCCTTCGCAAACCTGATGACCGAGGATGCTCCTTCTGAGAAGCAGCCCGCGCTTGACTATGCAATCAAGGGTGCGTCGAAATCCTTCCTGAATTCGCTCAACGAGATCACTGCGCGCGCCGACAGGCTCATGGAAGGCGAGCCTATAGTCGAACTCGATCCCGATACCGTCGATCCCTCCTTCGTCAAGGATCGACTCGAAGAGAACGAGCAGGACTTCAATGAGATCCTGGAAGCGATCCGCGCGCGCGGGCAGGACAGCCCGATTCTCGTGCGCCCTCACCCGGTCTCGAGCCAGCGCTATATGGTGGTCTTCGGCCATCGCCGCCTGAAAGTCGCCAAGCTCCTCGGCCGCAAGGTCCGGGCCGTCATCAAGGAGATGAAGGACCAGGAACACGTGGTTGCCCAGGGCCAGGAGAATTCGGCCCGCGCGAATCTCTCCTTCATCGAAAAGGCGTTGTATGCGTCCAAACTGGCGAAGCTGCGTTATGACGATGACAACGCCATCGTCATGACCGCTCTTGCCCTGGACAGGTCGACCCTTTCGAAGATGCTCTCCGTCGCGAGCCTTCCCGAAAAGGTGCTGCGGGCAATCGGACCGGCGAAGGGTATCGGCCGCGATCGTTGGTATGATTTGAAGCTGCTGCTCGAACGCCCATCGCATTACGAGGCGGCAATCGCCGTGGTCGATGCCGAAGGCTTTGCAGAACTCCCCACAGAAGAGCGCTTCGCTGCTGTTGAACGCCGCCTCAAGGCAAAACAGAGCCGCAGCCGCAGCGAACCCGATAAGCAAAGGTGGACTCCAAGCGACGGTGCCGTCGCGGCGGAGATGCTGGCCGAGGGGCGAAAATTCACTTTGGCGATTAAGGCCAAGGGACCGGATGCCAAGGCGTTCGGCCAATATTTGTCCGATAATCTGGATCGTCTGTACGATGATTTCAGGCGTCGGGCGGGTGCAACCACAAACGGAGATTAGCCCGCAAAAGAAAAAGGCCCCCGAAACGATGTTCCGGAAGCCCTTCTCTGTGTCCTAAGCAAACGCAGAATCGCACTTCCACGAATCACCGTCAAGAGTCTCTTGCGAGATTCCGCGCCGTTTCGGCGAGCCGTTTTCCTTTGCCCTAAAAACGGCAGGGATCATGGACTCACGACTCTCGACGACGCCCTTCGGGCGGCGATCGCTGACGCTTGCGCATGTGGCAAGTCAGGCGAGCGCAAAGACACGGCCGCCGGAGAAAGCGGTTCACAAATGGAACATCTTCCGCGCGATCTGCACGGCCAAGAACGCGCTCGGCGTCCCAGAGCGCGCCCTGGCTGTCTTGGACGCGCTGTTGTCCTTTCACCCCGAAACCGTTCTGACCGGTGAAGGCCTCGTTGTTTTCCCATCGAACCAGCAGCTCTCCTTGCGGGCGCACGGGATGCCGATGGCAACGCTCCGGCGCCATCTGGCGGCCCTGGTCGATACCGGGCTGATCATCCGGCGCGATAGCCCCAACGGCAAGCGCTATGCCCGTAAGGGCAGGGCAGGCGAGATCGAGCTCGCTTTCGGCTTCGATCTCGCCCCTCTGGTCGTGCGGTCTGAGGAATTCGAAGCCCTGGCCGACGAGGTCGAGACCGAAGCCCGGGCGCTACGCCTGGTCCGGGAGCGGATCACGATCTGCCGGCGCGACATCGTCAAGATGATCGCGACGGGGCTCGAGGAGGGCGTCCCGACGCGGCACGGTGGCCAGGGCCCTGCCGAGTGGGCCGAGATTCACCAGCTCTATCGCGATATCATGGCGCGGATTCCGCGCAGCGCGACGCGTCTGACGCTGGAGCCGATTGCCGAGGAACTCTCGCTGCTGGCCGACGAAATCCTCAACCTACTGGAAAATCATATCAAAGTTCAAAATATGAGCGGCAATGAGTCTCATATTGAGCGTCACATACAGAATTCAAATCCAGACTCCCTTCCTGATCTTGAACCTAGCTTTCCAGAAAGCAGGGGGGGTGGTTTGGAGATCGTGCCGGAACCGAAGCGGATGCCGGAAGGGACGTTCCCGCTGGGGATGGTTTTGGACGCCTGCCCGGACCTGATCGACTATTCGAGGGGCGGGATTGCGAACTGGCGCGACTTTTTGGCGACGGTCGCTGTCGTCCGGCCGATGCTGGGGATCAGCCCGAGTGCCTGGGAAGACGCCATCGGCATAATGGACGAAGTTCAGGCCTCGATCGTAGTGGCGGCGATCCTGCAACGCGGCGAGGCGATCACCAGCGCCGGCGGCTATTTGCGCGAGTTGACGCGAAAGGCGCAAGCGGCCGAGTTTTCGCTTGGGCCGATGCTGATGGCGTTGATAGGCAGCCGGCGACGCGAAAAGAAGCGGGCCTGAGACTGCTGCCACGCGGCCACGCTCTCTTGGGATGCTTGGCCGCAGGTGATCGAGGCCTTGCGGGAGGCGTTAGGAGGGGCTGTGATGGAGGGCATGATAAAACTGTCGCGGGCAATCCTGACCGTACTGCTTTCGGAACGCCATGCGCCGCTCGGTGACGGTCGATGCGTGACAGGGCGGTCAATCTGGGGCGGATCGCGGTGGCCTATAGCCGCGTCGAGCTCGAGCAAGAAAAGGGCATCGGACCCGTGCGCGCGGTCGAGGGAGAGACTTGGCTGTCGGGGCAGGGGTTGTCGCTGCGGGTCGAAAGAGATTGTTCGTCTCCCGCAGTCGCTGTCAGCGCTGCAGGAAGCGGGGATAGCGTAGCGAGCTCGGATTCCCCATGAAAAGTGCTAGATTTTCCCCGGCGACGATGTACCTGCTGTTCGCGGCCGGTGGATCGAGCTGGAACGGCGCGGTGAATGCGCCGTGCGCACGGGAAGCGTGTCGCTGGTTCGATGGCGCGATCTGTCAAGCTGGACGCGTGGCGACCGGCAAGATCGCGATGGCGAGCGTAGGGAGGGTGGTGCGTGGCCACGCCGAGCGATCCGATGCGTCGTCGCACTTTTGACTGCCCGCGGTCGGATGAATGCTCCTGGCAACAGCAATCGCCCGAGGGCCTGTGTGCGCTGGTCGCACGCTGGCGCACGGGTTCGATCCGCGGCACTGCCGGTAGAGGTTAGTGTTGGTTCGACGACCGCTGATCCAGTCGCAGTCCGGCGCGACTCGACTTGATCGGCGATCCAATCCCGGTCGATGATGACGATGCCCAACATGCCGAGCTTGAACTAGACCTCCGACAAGAGCGCCAGCTCATCCTCCGAGAGGTCATCGGCGCCAGCGGCCGCCTCGGCGAGGCGATCGCCTGGCCGAGCTGTGCGTTGGGGCGCTGTCGCTCCTCGGCACGGCAGCGTCTCCGCGGATTGCCCGGAACATGCTGACGGCCCGAAAGGAGGCTCAGATCGCTAGCCTTGCGGCCTTGCCCAGCGCCTGGTCGGCGTCATTATAGTAGCGCGCGGCCTGCTGGACCGAGCGATGCTGGGATTGGCGCATGGCGGCGGGCAGGGTGACGCCGGTGCGCGCCGCTTCAGTGAGATAGCCAGAGCGCAGGCCATGCGCGGAAAACTCGATCGGCTCGAGCCCGGCCATGGCGCAGCGTCGCTTCAGGATCAGGTTGATCGCCTGCGGCGTCAGCGCGCGGTCGTCGATCGCCTCCCAGCGGTCGATCGCCCGGAACACGGCCCCCGTCTTGATGGCGGCGCGCTCGATCCATTCGCGCAGCGCCGCCACGGGCGGCCCGATCAGCAGAACCCGGGCATCATCGTCGGCCTGAGCGGTTTTGGTGCGGCCCAGCGCGATCGCCATGCAGGGCAGGCGCGGTGAGTTTGGGTCATCAGGATCGAGCGGGACATCGGCCTCAAGGGTGAGCTGCTCGAGGCGTAACCGCGCGACCTCGCTGCGCCGGCGCCCACCGGAGGCGAAGGCGACGAGCAGGATGGCAAGATCGCGCGTGTCGGCGAGGCGGTCGGTCTGACAGGTCGCGATCAGGCGGTCCAAAATGTCGCGCGTCACCGCGCGTTTGCTTTTGCGCCGGCGCGGTTTTGCGCTGGCCCTGACCGCAAGGCGCATGCTGGTGCGGATCGCCGGCGTGCCGAGCGGGCTTTCAAGTCCCTTCCAACGATGCAGGGTCGCCCAATGCGCCAGGCGGCGTTTGACCGTCGAGGGCGCGTGGGGGCCCTCGCTGCGCAAATGGTCGCCGGCGCGCAGGGCGGCGTCGACCTCGGCTGGCATGCCATGCGCGGGATCGCTTTCGCGTTGTGTCGGATCCCAGAGATGATGGGCGACGAATTTCAACACCAGCGCTTCGGGCGCCGGCCAGGGCAGGGCAGAGCCTGTCGAAGCGAATGACCAGGCTTCGAGATAGGCCAGATCCGAGGCCAGCGCGCGGAGCGAGTTCTCGCCCATGCCCTCCTTGGCCAGGTGCCGAAGCGTCGCGACATCATCATCGGTCAGAATGGTGGCCAGCTTGTCGCGACGCTCCAGCGGCAAAATGCCGGCGAGCGCGTCGAGCTGCAGGGCGCGCCGCGTTTCTGTCTCGGCCGAGAGCAGGGATGTCGAGGTCATGGGCGCTCTTGCTGCGGCTGACGCGGGCCGATTTCGTCGACCGGACGACCGACTGACGTCGCCGGCGGCGGTTTGGAGCGCCAGAATCGCCGATGTCCGGGCCTATGTCCATCACTATCGATAAGATGTAATTATCGATAGTGAGTGACAGGTACTGGTTGATGTCGATGTGAAACAAACAAATAGATATTTAGATTGGGTATGGTAGAATAATTGGGTGAATTCAATCCGCTACGATTTCCCTTATGCTGATCGCCAGGCGCTGGTTTCGGACTGCGCAGCAGCCTCTGAAGCCGCGTCAATCGCGCTCGTCCGCTTCGATGAGCGGCTCGCCCGCGCCGAGCCGGTCCTGGCCGAGGGCGTGCGCCAGCGCGGGCACGCCTTTGAGGCTCAGGCGCTGATCGGGCTCAGCGGCGGCCTGTGCCCGCTCGAAGACCTCGTCCTGCACGACGCCGGCATGGATGTGCGCAGCCCCACCCGCGAAATCGCCCGGGCCGCGACCATCCTGGACGAGCGCCGGCGCCTGGCCCGACGCGAGCCGGCGGAAGTCTTGGGCGCCAGTGCCCTTCGGCTGCGGCTTGGCATCGGTGCATCACCGGAAGAAGATAGGTCGGACAGGAGTGCGACGACGCCGGAAGCTACGAAAATGGTCGCAGCACCCTGGGTCCGGATCGACCGTGAAGACGACGAGGAAGGCCCCGTCGACCAGGATGAATTCGACCTAGGCGAGGAGGACGATTCTGCCGATCCGGCCTTCGCCGAGATCGATGCACTCTTGGTGCGCACGCGAAAAAAGCTCGATGCCTGGAACGATCTGTCCTCCGACGATGGCCGCAGAAACCTGACACTGCGCGATCCGGGCTATGACGCCGCCGGACGGTTCGCGCGCTGGCTCACCATCCTGGAGGAGGGGAGGGGGCTGCCGGCGGCGCTCGCCGCCGCACTCGCGCTCGATGCCTGGCTTTGGCTCGAGCCCTCCGAACGCGCCGGCGAGCTCGGCTTTGCGTTCGCCGCGACGATTTTGCGGCAGCGCGGGCTGGCGGCGGCGCATCTGCCGGCGCTCGGGCTGGGGTTGAGGCGGGGGAAATTCCGGTGGAGCCCGCATTTGGCGCGCAGCGTCCGGGTTGCGGGGCTGCTTGGCGCTTTTGGCGAGGCGGCGGCGTTCGGTCAGGCGGATTGCGACCGGCTTGCATTGGCTCGGGAGCTAATGCTGCGGAAGTGCGAGGGCCGGCGGGGGAATTCGAAATTGGCGGAGCTGGTCGAGCTGTTCGTGTCGTCGCCGCTGGTCACCGTGCAACTGGCATCAGTGCGGTTGAACGTCTCGCCGCAGGCGATCGACGCGATGATGAGGGAGCTCGGCGGCAGCCTGCCGCGCGAGCTCACCGGCCGGAAGCGCTACCGGGCCTGGGGGATTTTATAGGAGGGGCCTGTCAGCCCATTTGAGATCGGCGCTGTTTGGTTTTGGATCCGCGGAAAACCCGCCGCCAATATTGCCGGTTGACATCGAGTAGTTTTAAAACTACATCGACCCATGTTCGAACTTGAGCAGACCGAGACGTTTCGGAAATGGCGAACGCGCCTGAAGGATCAGCGGGCCCGAGCCTTGATTGCGTCGCGCTTGGATCGTCTTGCCTATGGACATGCTGGCGATGCTGAGCCGGTCGGAGAGGGGATCAGCGAGCTGCGGATCCACCACGGTCCCGGCTACCGGGTTTACTTCCAAAAACGCGGCACGACCGTGATTGTGCTGCTCTGCGGCGGCGACAAGAGCAGCCAGGCCAAAGATATCAGGATTGCCAAACGGCTGGCGAGAGAATGGGGTGAAACAGATGCCTGAAAAACTGACAACCTACGACCCGGCCGAGGATCTGACCTCTGACGAGGCTGTCGCGACCTTCATGGCTGAAGCCTTTCATACGGAAGACAGCGGCTATATCGCGCATGCGCTGGGCGTGGTCGCCCGGGCGAAGGGGATGGCGCAGATCGCCAATCAGACCGGTCTCTCGCGCGAGCAGCTCTACCGGTCGTTCAGCGCCAGCGGCAATCCAACTCTAAAGACGACGATCGCGGTGATGAAGGCCCTTGGCGTCGAGTTGACCGCGAAAGTTCACGCCTGATCCCATGAGCACTGGCCGATGCCTCGTGCCGAAGAATGCGTCGTTCAAGTCAGAATGAGGGAGGCGCACCAATGGCGACATCGTGGGCCGTGACTCTATCGAAGCTCTCCTTGGCAGAGCAGGCAGCAATAGCTGAACGCACCAGCGAATTGATTGCCGTGTATGTGCGGCTAAAAAAGCCGCGGGCGGCGCGTCGGTCGGAATGACTGGAGCTGACCCATTCCAGACGGTTGGAATGTCCGGTTCTGGGATAGCCGGTCCGCTGCCCTGGTGTCGCGTAACCCAAGTGGTATCAAGCTGAACGAGCTGCAGGTGATGACGCTCGTGGGTTACATGGATGCCCTGGGAACTGGGACTGGCAGATAGCTACAAGCAAATGCCGAACATCGCGTTCTGCCAAGTCCAGAGAGCTCGAACGACACCAGGCGGGCCGAGTACGAGTACATCGGCATCTACGACAGCAACGTCCGCGAGCTCGTCTCGGCGAGTTCCCAGCCTCACGACGTGGTCGAGAACCGCGTCGATCGAGCTGTCAGCATGGCTACGACGTTGATGCTCGCAATGACGCGGCGCGCGCTATTGACGAGAAAACGGAGTGCCGGAGCGGCCTTGAGGCTCGATGCGCCGATATTCGCTTGGCGATGCCCCGAAATCGAGGAACAGCGTCGGGGTGCAGTTGCTGGCGGCGGCGCCAGCCTATGCCCTCGTAGTGCTGCTGATCCTGCTGCCGGTGCGCTTCATCGGCAGCGACGGCCTGAGCGAGATCGCTGCCGGCCGCCTGATGATCGCGCTCTCGGCGCCGTTGCTCGTCCTGCCGCTCATGGCCGGGTTCGCCACCCTGCTCCTGATGCTCTGCGCCGTCACCGTCGTGACCGCGAACGTCGTCTTCGTCTTCCTGGGGCGTGGAGCGGAGGCATCGAGCGATCTGGCGGGTGAGGTGGAGAAGCCGCTGTGCCGTCGCAGGTCTGCGATTGCGACACCATTGCGTGGGACGGCGCGAGGCGTCTGTCCGCCAAAAAGGCATTTAGGCGAGGAGCAGACGAAGGCTGCGATCCTGGGAGCGGTATGCAGCTGAGCGAACTGCCCGATCGGGAGTTGCCGGTACATCCGGATAACGGAGATCGCGGCATGGGGAACCCCTTGCCCATTGGCTCGGAGGGACTACGCCGAAGCCTTTGCCTGTGGCGCTTTCGCCCTCACCGCTGGTTTGACCTTCTCTGATACAGCGGGCTTGGGGGCGGCCTTGCGCCCCAGGCCCATCGACTTGGCGAGCGCAGAGCGTGCTTCGGCATAGGCCGGAGCGACCATCGGATAGTCGACCGGCAGGCCCCATTTCCGGCGATATTCTTCAGGCGTCAGGCCGTAGGATGTGTTGAGGTGACGCTTCAGCGATTTGAAAGACTTGCCGTCTTCGAGGCAGATGATTGCTTCGGGCGTGACCGACTTGCGGATCGGGACGGCGGGAACCAGTGCCGCATTGGGAGCAGGTGCCGGCGCTGAGCCAAGCTTGGCAAGTGCTGAATACGTGCTGGCGATCAGGGCCACGAGATCCGATGGCTGAATATTGTTATTCGCGACATAGGCCGCAACGACCGAGGTCGTCAGTTCGAGAAGCTCGGCGTTGTTGTCGGACATTCGGCTCTCCAGGGCGAAGGAGTGAGGTCAGCGCTTGATAACCGGATTATCGACGATGAACAGGAAAGTCTATCCCACGAGGTAATGCGGTCGCTGAAGAGGTACAGTTTTCGGACGTAACTCCGGAACCCTACCTCTTATCGATCAGATTTTTGATCAACTCAGTGAGATCTTTGGCACCTTGAACTTGACAACTATCCTGGTGGCGACATCGAACACCGCTTCGGTGGAGGGATTGCGAGCCTGGCGTGCTTCGCGCTTTGCTGCCGAGAATTTGCCGACCCCGCCAAGTGCAAGGTGTTCGACCCTCGATCAAGGGCGAGACCGACCGCTTCGCCTATTGGTTCGTGTCGTCTTTGATAGGTTCCGATTCCGACTTCATATCGACCTCCCCAGTGGGTGCGAACAACCCCATTGAAGACATCGAGGACGCCCGAAGCGGAATCTGAACTTGGACTCCCTTGTTCCGATCAATCACTAGGAACGGGCGAAGAGAAGCAACGGCTCGATGTCGTGATTATCGGCCGCCCAGAGCGCCTCGACATAATGGACACGTGTCGCGCCTGCGTCGATCAGGCTTGAGCGCCCCCAGGAGAAGGCGGGTTGGCCGAGCTGGCGAGCAAGGAGGTCGCCGACGAGGCGAGAGAGCCGTCCGTTGCCATTCGGGAAAGGATGGATGGCGACGAGACGATGGCTGAACCGTACGGCGGTTTCATCGGGCGGAAAGGTCCCATGCTTGACCCAATACCGTGCATCGTCGACGAGCTGCCTGACATCCGTCGCAATGCGATAGGCGTCGACGCCGATGTTCCGCGCGGTCGTGCGATATTGCCCGGCCCAGCGCCAGACGTCGCCGAACATGCGTCTGTGCAATTCGCTCAGGAAGTCCTGATCGAGGACATCGCGCTTGCGCGACATCGCCCAGCGCAGCGCCTCGCCGATGTTGACCTGCTCGGCCTCGTTCAGCTCATGTCGCAAGGTGATGTATGCGGGGATGAGCTGCTCGCGTTCCTCAGCGGTCAGCGGCGTATTGGCGTCATCGTCCTCATCGAATAGCGGGTCGGGCATGGCGATTATTCAATCGTCCCAAAGTCTGCGCGGGGAGCCTGAGAGGATGACGTCGATTATGCGGCGCCGCTCCTCGTCGAGATCCGACTTCAGGAGTGCCTGGTTTTCCAGTCGCATGGTGTGGTCGAGGCGTATGATATCTCGACCCGCTTTCTGAGCGGCGCGGTCGCGCAGAATTTCGTCGAGGGGCTTGGTCGGAACGAAAGCGTAGACGAATGTGCAGTTCATCGCTGCGGCCGCCTCGCGCAGCGTTCTGATCGTTGTGGCGCCAGAGACTTCCGCCTTTTCAATAGCAGGGACGCGGGACGGAGCCGCCTTCATGCGAGCGGCGAGCTGCCGGGTGCTCATGCCCAGAGCTTCGCGGATGGCCTTCATCCAGCCGCGGGGTGGAGCGACGACATTTAAATCGCGTAAGGGCGCAACTCGTCGTTCCAGTTGCTTACGCGCCAGGGCAGCTTGGTTTGGGTTCATGATTATGTGTCCAACCTGGGAGATAATTAACATTCATATATGAGCGGAGAAAGCTGAATTGACCATCAATATATGTTCAACTGATATTATTTGATCATAAAAAAATGAGCAACCACTGCGGCTCCTGCAACTCGCACGAGGGCTCGCCTGCCTAGCTCCCGGTATGACAGGCTCAGGCGGGTGGTGGTGGCAGGGCGAGCAGAGGTGGGAAGGAGCGCGCCGGCGAAGCTGTGCTGGATCAGGATGCCGCCGACGCCGCCGCGCTCATGGTCGGGTGGGCCGCGATGACATGGCCGAAGCTCGTGCCCTTGCAGTCCAGCGAGAGATCGATGCCGATCGGCTGGTCGGCACAGGAGATCAGCGCGATCCGCAAGGGCGAACCGTCCGCCGCGTCGCCAGCCAGATTACGGAAGAAGGTCCCGAAGCGGGGATCCGAGATCGCCGGCGCGATGATGCCATGGCGCCGCAACGCGGCCTGCCTCATCGCGACCGCCTCGCCGGCCAGTTCGGTGGCGGCGGGACCGGGCGCGAGTTCAGCCCGTCCATCCAGCACCACTTTGATCCGGCTTCCTAGAGTCAATCAGGAGTGGACAAAACCGCGGAAGCTTAAAGTCCATGCTCGGGATGTACTGCTGAGGGCCGGTTTATTGCCGACTCTGAAAACCTCCATTTTCACCCCTACGGGCAGCATGATCCGGCCTTCCCCCGCGGCGGCCAGCAGCCAGCCTCTGGCGGAGCAGTGCGCTCGAAAGCTTGGACCACCGCGACCAGCCAATCCCGCTCTCGGGTGATGGCGTCCTGGTCCGGTTCCGGATCTTCAACGATCAGCCCGTTTGGGGTCGGCTACGCGAGCGTGCCGCCGCTTTCGGCTTCGCCTTCGCGGTGATCGCGACCGGCCCCGGCCCTTCGACGAGCCATCGAGCGGGAATTGGCCCGCTCCCGGATGGAGTCTTCACGATGTCGCACGATCTGTCGCTCGCCCAGAACCACGCCTTCCAGCTCGCACGGACGCCGATGGTCGCGGTCACGCTGTTCCAGGTCGATCGCAAGTATGGCGTCCCGCCGAGCGATGAGCTCGATGATGGCGAAGTCACTATCATCCACGAGTTTGATTCCCACACGATAGGGCCGGCTCATTGAGCCGGGTCCGCCCTAACGGATGTCGCTCGCGAGCGGGCGGCCGCAAGGAAGCTGCGCCGCGGCTGGCTGGCCGTGCAGAAGATTTCATGGAGTTGCCAGCCACGCCCTTGCTGCCTTCGCTCTTCGCGGCAGCTGGGGAGTGGCCCCGCAACGCATGGGGACGGAAACCCGCACAGGAAGGGCCGGTCGCCAAAAAGGCGGGACGGGAGAGAACATGCAGAGGAATGAGGTTGAAGAGCTGAGATATCGCGTTGCCTGCGCAGCCGTGCTGGAGAAGTCGGGCTTCGCGATCGATGTGAAAGTGAGCACGCGCCGCGCGGTCAAATACCGCCGAGGCGACGCCGTCATCATCGTGATCCACGAGGGCAGGGGATGGTTCGATCCCTTCTCGGATGCGAAGGGCGATGTGTACACCCTCGTCGCGCACCTCGATGGCGTCGGCTTCGCCGAGTGCCTCGACCGCGTTGCGGAATTGACGCGCCTGTGTCGGAAGCGGATTGAAATCGGCGACTTATTTGGCGACGACCGGCTAGGGCCGACGAGGTTCGGCCCCCACGATCAGGCTAGCCGATCGGATCGCCAGCGCCCGGCGTTGCCGGCAGCATCGACGAGTGCCACTTATTTCGCGGGCGATTGGAAGAAATAGACGGACTGCAGGCCTCCAGCTCAGTATGATGTTCAGAGGCAACCTCCAAAACTGTTGCGAGCCGCTCGGCGTCGCGGCTCGCTCACCCCTTTCGGCGACGGCAATGTCTGCGTCACCGTCCATTCCGTCATCTCCGGGGATCACAAATGCGAATGCCTGAAGACAACAACCAGCTTATCGATCTGTCCGCGATGATCGTTGCGGCCTATGTGGCACACAACAATGTCACTNGCAGCACTGGCTGGCTTGGGGGCTGAAGCTGCCGCGCCTGCTGCCCAGCCGCTTGTCCCGGCCATTTCGATCAGGAAGTCGGTTACCCCGGATGCGATCATCTGCTTCGAGGACGGCAAGGCGTTCAAATCGCTGAAGCGCCATCTCAGCAGCAAGTTCGATATGACGCCCGACCAGTACCGAGCGAAATGGGGCCTGCCTTCCGATTATCCGATGGTGGCACCCAACTATGCCGAAGCGCGCTCCGCCTTGGCCAAGTCGATCGGTCTTGGTCGGAAGGCTGCAGCCACTCTAGGCAAGGCAGTAATTGCCAAGAGCCCACGGCGTGNNAGGCCGAGGCACTGTTCAAGCCCGCCGCGCCGAAAGCACCGACGCCTGCCGACAAGCGGCCAAACGTTCCCGGAGCGAAAGAACTCGTTTCGCTCCGGATCGATCGCAGTGTGCTCGACCATTTTCAGAGTGGTGGACCAGGCTGGCAGGATCGTATCAACAACGCGCTGCGGCAGGCTGCGGGCGTCGGTGGTGATGATGCGGTCACGCCCGACGAGCTGAACTCTTCGAACGACGGCTAGCGCGGCAATGGCAAAACGGGATCCCCTTCAGGAGGCCATCGGCGACGGCCGAAGCGGCGAACTCGATCCCGAAATGCTCTCTTGGATCTCACGCCGGGCGAGGCACGCGTCCCGCGCCTGCGGACATAGGGACAGAGCACGGCCGATATCGCCAGGGCATAGCGTCACACGTGGCCATACTTCGCTAATGCGTCGGCGAGCGAAAGGCCGCGTGAGAGCTCCTGCCGGATCGAGACCTCGACAGCCGTCAGCCGCTCCGCCTCGACCAGAACCTCCTCGATCCGGTCGGCCGGGATGGCGATGGCGCCGTCCTCGTCGGCGAGGATGAAGTCGCCGGGATTGATCTCGACATAGCGGCTGGTCGCGCCGCGCATCAGCACCGGAACCTGGCTGGCATTGACCTTCCAGCGGCCGATCGACTGCACCGGCGTGCGGTAGCGCGCATAGACGGGGAAGGCCTGCTCGCCGATCCAGCGGATGTCGCGGATGCCGCCATCGACGAGGGCGCCGACGCAGCCCTTTTCCTTCATGCCGATCGCGATCAGCTCGCCGAAATAGCAGATGCCCTCGCCGTCGCCGCTCCAGACCGTGACCTCGCCGGGCGAGACGCCCTGGCAGGCCTTCATCTTCTCCGCGTCGCCGCCGAGCGGAAACGGGGTCATCTGGCCGCGGATCGTGTAGGCGAAGCCGGCGAGCCGGCCCGTCGCCGCAGGGTAGGGTGCAAACTCCGGAGCCAGGCCCTGATCGGGCAGGCCGAGCGTGTCGAGCACATCGGCGACATTCGAGGTGTCGACGGCGAGGTAGCGGCGGCGGATGTCCTCGCGCCAGGTGGCGTCGCGCTGGGGCTGTTCGGTCATGATCTCACGTCCTTTCAGATGTTTTGGAGATAGCCGCCATCGACCCGGATGACCGAGCCGGTGATGTAGGCGGCCCGGGCACTAGCGAGGAAGGCGACGGCGTCCGCGTATTCCTCGGGCGTGCCGTAGCGGCTGAGTGGGATCGAACCCGTGCTCTCGGCGACGATCTCGGCGAGCGGACGGCCTTCGCGATTGGCCTTCTGCTCGTCGAGAAAGCGGATGCGGTCGGTGGCGATCCGCCCCGGCAGGATGACGTTGCAGGTGATGCCGAGGGGCGCGACCTCGCGCGACAGCGTCTTCGACCAGCCGACCAGCGACAGCCGCAGCGCATTGGAGATGGCGAGGTTCGGGATCGGCGCGACGACGCCGGACGAGGTCGAGGTGACGATCCTGCCCCAACCGCGCTCGCGCATGCCCGGCAGCACCTTGTCGGTGAGGGCGATGACCGAGAGCACCATCGTCTGGAACTGCGCCGCCCAGGTCTCTGATGGCACACCGGCGGCAAGGCTCGGCGGCGGGCCGCCGGTGTTGTTGACGAGGATGTCGATCGGCCCGAGCACCTCAGCGATCGCGGCAAGATGACCGGCGGCCTCGTCGAGGCGGCTGATGTCCCAGCGCCGCGCCAGATGCGGAGCGCCAAGGGCGGACAGGTCTGTCGCCGTTGCGGCCAGCGCCGTCTCGTCGATGTCGGCGAGCGCGATTCTGGCTCCCTCCTGGGCGAGCGCCTTGGCGATGGCGCGGCCGAGCCCGCCGCCGGCGCCCAGTACGAGCGCCGTGCGTCCAGAAATTCCAAGATCCATGATGGGTTCCTTGCGAGGTCCTGGCTTACGAGCCGATGCGCAGCGGCGCGTCGAGCTTGCGCAGATAGGAGATGACTGAGAGCGCGGTGATCCGCCCGGTCTTGGGGTTGTCGCTCGGCACGTTCTCGATCGTCATGGAGAAGCTGGCGGAGTCGGCATCGACCTCGATCGTGTGGGTGTTGCGAGTCAGCGCCGGATCGGCCCAGATTTCGAGCGTGGTCCGATCCGGCCCAATGCCAGCGAGCGAAAGGGCGACCGCGACGTTGAGATTGGCCGGGAAGCCGATCGCCGCCTCGCGCGGCGTGCCGCTGAAGACCCGCGTCGGCTCCGTCACATCGTCGATGACGATGTTGTTCTTCACCAAATAAGGCGCGCCGACGAGGCCGCGCACCGGCTTGCGGGTGATCATCCGGACCGAGCGGATCACGCCCTCGGCCGCGGCGGTGACGGCATCGAGCCCGAGCAGGGCGCCGGTCGGCACAACGATCTGGCCGCCATGCGCGCGGGCGATCTCGATGAGGCCCTCATGCGAGAGGATGGCGCCGGAGCTGAGCACGATCACGATCTTGCCGGCGCGCAGGAAAGGCTCGGCGATGGCCGGCAGGAGCGCTGCCGGCGCGCATTCGACGACGATGTCGGCGAGCGCTTCGAGCTCCTCGATCGCGACCACGGGTACTGCGCGGGAGAGATGGGCCAGGCGCTCGCGGGCTTTGTCACGATCATTGGCGGAGACGGCGACGAGCTCGCAGCCGGGCACGCCTTGGTCTAGCACGCTCGCGATCTTGAGGCCGACGGCGCCGAGACCGGCGATGGCGACCCGCCGGCGCGGATGCGCGCCGGGTGAGGACGGGGGAGTCATGGGCGTTTCCTTGTCTTTTTGTCAGCCGGCTGAAGGAGCCGGGAACAGGCTGGCGTAATGGCGCGCGCAGGCGCCGGCCGTGGTGAACCAGATGCGGTCCTGGTGCTTGTTGAGATGGTCGAGCACCCGGCGGAACTGCCGGATGCGAAATGGCTGGCCGACGATGAAGGTGTGGATCGTCATGCCGTAGACCAGCGCCTGACGCTCCGACTGCACCAGCATCTCGTCGAGATTGTCGATTGCCATGTCGGCGAAGGCCTGTGCCGTGCCGTCATGCAGCACCATCATCGGCACGTCGTTGACCTCGTGCGGATAGGGCATCGCCAGCAAGGGGCCGCCGCTGGTCTTGAGCCAGACCGGCTGGTCGTCCATTGGCCAGTCCATGGTGTAGCCGTAGCCCGCCTCAGCCAGCAGGTCCTCGGTGTTGGCGCTGGGATGGGCGCCGGGGCTCATCCAGCCGGCGGGCGCAGCGCCTTCGTGGCTCAAGATTGCCTGCGTCGCCTCGGCGATCAGGCGCCTTTCGGCCTCGACGTCCATGCCATTCTGGTGCTCGGAGTTAGTCCGGCCATGGGCGACGATCTCATCTCCGCGGCGACGATGGGCGGCGACCAGTTCCGGGCAATGCTCGTAGATTTCAGTGTTGAGCAACACCGAGAGCGGCAGGCGGTACTCGTCGAAGAGCTCGATCAGCCGCCAGCCGCCTACGCGGTTGCCGTATTCGCGCCAGGCCCAGTTGTAGGTGTTGGGCTGCTGGAGCCCTGGCGAATAGGGCAGGCCGAGCCCCGAGCCATAGGAGAAGTGCTCTACGCATAGCGCGACATAGACGGCGAGCCGCTTGCCGCCGGGCCAGGTGAAATCCGGCCGGTCGACGATGGGCGAGTAGGGAAAGCGTCCAGAGCTAGGCAGCATGATGGTGCTTCAGTCAGGGGCGGTAATCGGCCGGGGCGACGACCGAGGAGAGATCGACGGTCGCGACATTCTCACGTGTCACCAGCAGCGCCGGCATGACGACGCGTGCCTCGACCGGTTGCTTGGCGGCAGCCTTCAGCGCCTGCGCCATCGCCGCCTTGCCTTGCGCGACGACCTGCTGGATCGAGGTGCAGGCAATGTCGCCGTCCTTCAGCATCTGCTGGGCGGTCGGGCTGAAATTCGAGGCCGAGACCTTTACCGGCTTGCTCGCCGACTTGAAGGCCGAGACGACGCCGGCGGCCATGTCGTCGGTTGCGGCATAGATGCCGGCAAGATCGGGGAAGCGCTGCGTCCAGTCTTCCGCGGTGCCGAGTGCGGCGTTGCGATTGTCGGCGAGACGCGATTCCGCGACGATCTTGACGTCGGGCGCCGCTTTCGCCAGCGCCTCGCGGAAGCCCTTGGCGCGCAGATCCGACCAGGCCTGGCCGGCCGGTCCCGCCATCATCGCTACATTGCCCTTGCCGCCGATCGCCTTGGCGAGGCACTCGGCCTGGAGCTTGCCCATGTCGGCATGGTCGGCGCTGACCAGTGAGGCGAGCTTCGGTGTGTTCGGCGGCGAGGAGATGCCGACGACTGGAATGCCAGCCTCGATCGCACGCTCGACGATCGGTTTCACCGCATCGCCATTGGTGGCGCCGATCACGATCGCCGCGACCTTGCGCTGGATCAGGTCCTGGACCTGGGCGATCTGCTGCGAGGCGTTGGCGTCGCCGCCGGCATTGAGCTTCAGCACCGTGGCGCCGCCGGCCTTCGCCTTGCTCTCCATGCCGTAGACAGCCGAAATCCAGAAGGAGGAAGCAAGGTTCGGGACGGCGATGCCGATCGTCTTCTCTTGCGCGAAGGCTGGCGGCGCCAGCGCAGCAATGGCGATCGTGGCGAGCAGGAGGCTGCGGCGGGAAAGGCGCGTCATGGGAAGATGTCCTTCGGCTGGCGGTTGCGGGCGAGAAACGAGCGGAGGGCTGTGTCCATCAGGCCGGAGCCGAGGATGACGAGGCCGACGGTGACCTGCGCCAGGAAGGGAGAGACGCCGGTCAGATTGAGGCCGGTCAGCACGACCTGGATGAAGAAGGCACCGGCCGCGACCGCGATGGCGTTGGCGACGCCACCCGACAAAGCGGTCCCGCCGATGATCGCGGCGGCGATCGCCTGCAGTTCCATGCCAGCGCCTTCGGTCGGCAGGCCGGCGCCGGCCCGGGCCGTCATCAGCGCACCGGCGAGTCCGGCGAAGAGGCCGCAGAGCTGGTAGGCGCGGATCTGGAGGGCGCCGGCATCGGCGCCGACCAGGCCGACGGCCTCGGGATTGGCGCCGAGCATCAGGATACGCCGGCCGAGTGTGGCATGGCTCAGGAGGACCTGGGCGCCGAGGACGCAGGCGAGAGCAAGCCAGGCGAGCGGCGGCAGGCCGAGCACGGAGTCGAAGGCGAGACTGGTCGCATGACCGGCTTCGACCAGAGGCACGGCCTGGCCGTCATCGCTGACCAGCAGGGCGACACCCTTGAGGGCGACCAACGTGCCGAGCGTCGCGACGATCGGCTGCAAGGCGAGGCGACCGACGAGCCAGCCGTTCAGCGTGCCACAGGCCAAGCCGACCAAGGGCGCGACGAGCAGGCCCGCCAGCCCGAAGCTGTTGGCGGTCATGGCGGCGAGCGTTCCGGCCAGCGCCGCGATGGCGCCGACAGAGATGTCGAAGCCGCGGGCGGCGAGGGCGAACATCTGGCCGGTCGCGAGCAGGACCAGGACCCAGCCCTGGCCGGCGATGCTGCCGGCATTGCCGAGCGAGAGGAAGCCCGGCGCGATCGCGGCGAAGACGAGGCCGGCGGCGAGGATGCCGGCAGGCGCGATCAGCAGGCGCGGGGCGATGACCAGGCTCATCCGCGCCTCCCGCTAGTCAGCACGCGGACGGCGTGACCGAGGAAGGCCCAGTCGCGCTGCAGCAGCACCGCGGTGACGACGAGCGTGCCCAGCAAGATGAGCTGGTAGGCCGTCGGCAGGTTCAGCAGCACCACGATGTTGTTGAGCATCGCGACGATCAGCACGCCGCAGGCGACCTGCAGGACATTGCCGCGTCCGCCGCCGAGCGGCAGCCCGCCGACGGCGCAGGCGGCGATGGTCTCGAAGGGCAGGTTCGGCGCGAGCATGGGCTGGCCCGAGGCAACGCGGCTGGTCAGGATGATGGCGCCGAGCGCGCAGAACAGGCCAGCGACGGCGTAGCCGGAGAAGACGAGACGGGGCACGGAAAGCCCGGCGAGCTTGGCGGCCGTCGCATTGGCGCCGACCAGATACCAGCCGCGTCCGAGCCGGCTCCTGGCCAGCAGGACATGAAGCGCGGTGAAGGCGGCGGCGGCGATCAGGATGGGCACGGGGATGCCGAGGACGCGGCCGCGCGCCGGCCATGAGAAGGCGTCGGAGGGCGGCGCGTCGATCGGCAGGCCACCGGCGAGCCAGGCGGCGAGGCCCGAGGCGATCATCAGCATGCCGAGCGTCGCGATCACTGGCGGTACGGCAAAGCGGGCGACGAGCAGTCCGTTGACCATGCCGATCGTGATGATCAGCAGGCCGCCTAGGAGAAAGGCGCCGATGACGCCGGCCGTGGGCAGGGCCATGACGATGACGACGCTCGCCAGCGCTGCCGAGGCCCCGAAGGAGAATTCGATGCCGGCGAGGATGACGACGATGGCCTGGCCGCAGGCGACGATGCCGAGGATCGCGGCGATGCGCAGCACGTTCTCGATATTGCCGAGCGTGCCGAAGCGCGGCACCGCCAGGGCGGCGAGTCCGAACAACAGCGCCGTCACGATCAGGATGGCGGGCGGGCGCAGGATGGCGGGCATGCTGGACGGGCCCCGATCGCCGAGAGGAAAGCTGCTCATGCCGCGGCCTTTCCAGCGAGCGCGGTCATGATCGCCTCGGTCGAGGCGCCGGCCGGCAACTCCTGCGCAATTGCCCCATCGCGGACCACGAGATAGCGGTCGCAGAGCGCCGTCAGCTCGTCGAGGTCGCTCGATGCGATCAGGACGGCGACGCCGGTGCGGGCCATCTCGATGATGGCGCGATGGATCATGGCGCGCGCGGCGACATCGACGCCGCGCGTCGGCTCGAGCAAGACGAGCGCGCGCAGGTTCGGCAAGGCGAGGCAGCGCGCGATCAGCAGCTTCTGCTGGTTGCCGCCGCTGAAGCTCGCGGCCTCGGCATCCGGCCGAGTCGGGTGCAGGTGCAGGCGGCGCAGCAGCGGTTCGATCGCACCGCGCTCGCGCGCCTTGCCGAGGATGCCGCGAGCGGAGAAGCGCGAGAGGGCGCTGGCCGAAGCATTGCCGATCGCGCTGACCGGGGGAAATAGCCCCTCGGCATGGCGATCGGCCGGGACATAGGCGACGCCGAGGCGGACGGCCTCGCGCCGGTCGCCGAGGAAAAAGCGCTGCGCTCCGACAATGATCTCGCCCCGGCCGGGCGCTGCGCCGGCCATGGTCGCGGCGATGGCGAGGGCACCGGAGCCGACCAGTCCGGCGAGGCCGACAATCTCGCCAGTGCGCACCGCAAGATCGATCGGCTGGCCTGTCGCCATGCGCACGCCCGCCGCGACGAGGGCCGGCTCGGCCTGGGCGCTGCCCGAGCGGTGCTCGTGCTCGACCTGCATGCCCAGCATCGCCTTGACCAGGGTGGCGCGATCGTGGCGAGCGATCGGGGCTGCGTCGATCACGGTGGCGCCGTCGCGCAGCACGGTCACCTCGTCGGCGAGGCGCTCGATCTCGTCGAATTTGTGCGAGATGAAGAGTACGGCCGCGCCGCCGGCACAGAGGTCGCGGACCACGGCAAAGAGCCGCTCGGCCTCGGCGCCGTTCAGTGCCGCCGTGGGCTCGTCGAGGACGAGGATGCGGCAGTTACGCCCGATACCGCGGGCGATCTCGAGCAATTGGCGCTCGCCGAGCGAGAGCGACGAGACCGGGCGGTCGAGATCGAGGTCGAGCCCGACCCGCGCAAGCCAGGCCCTGGCCTCGTCGCGCGGTACCAGCGCCTTGCGGCTGAGGCCCGCCCGCCCGGCGGCGAGCTGGAAGGCCGAGAGATTGTCGAGGACGGAGAGCTCGGGAAACAGGCTGAGATGCTGGTAGATCGGCACGATCCCGGCGGCGATGGCTTCGGCGACCGAGCGGAAAGCGACGGGCCTGCCGGCGAGGGCGACACTGCCGCTGTCGGGCTTCACGGCGCCGACGATGATCTTCACCAGGGTCGACTTGCCGGCGCCGTTCTCGCCGAGCAGCGCATGGACCCGGCCGGCGCGCAGCGTGAGATCGGCGCTGCGCAGTGCACAGGTCGCGCTATAGCGTTTGGCGATGTCGCGCATGGCTAGCGCGATCGCGGGCTGGGTCGTCATCGGCAGTTCCCCATCCACCTGGAGCCAACCTCTCGGCCGCCCGATGTTTGTCTGACGATGCGGCCGTCGAGCAGCCGTCACAAACGAATTGTTCGGCGTTCATGCATGATCTACTCTCATGCATGAGAGGAATTCTGCATGCGAAAGAGGCGTTTGCCGCCATTGAATGCGCTGCGCGGCTTTGACGCTGCGGCGCGCCATCTCTCCTTCACCAAGGCGGCCGAGGAGCTAAACCTGACGCAGGGTGCGATCAGCCGTCAGGTGAAGGAACTCGAACTTCATCTTGGGCAGGAGCTCTTTCGCCGCCTGACCCGGCGCATCGAGTTGACCGCGGAAGGCGAGCAGTTCTTCCGGTCCGTGGAGAGCATGCTCGACGAGCTGGAGCGCGCTGCCGGCCGCTTCGCCCAACGTCGTGATCGGGCGACTTTAACTGTCTCAGTGCTGCCGACGATCGCCTCCGTCTGGCTGATGCCGCGCCTTCATGTCTTCACCAGCAAGCATCCCGAGGTCGAGCTGCGCGTCGTCTCTTCGATCGAGCCGGCCGATCTGCTCGCGCATGAAGCGGATGTCGCGATCCGTGTCGGTCGCCTTCCGGGCCGGCATTATGAGCGCAACCAGCCGCGCATCGAATTGTCGATGCTGACGCGCTGGGACGGAGTCCACGCCGATGAGCTCTTCCCCGATCGGCTCGTGCCGGTCTGCGCCACCGGGCTGACCGGTGATACGGAAGTGACCCCGGGCGATCTGACGCGCTGGCCGCTGATTCACACCTCGACGCGCCGGCACGCCTGGCCGGATTGGCTCAAGGCGCATGGCGTGCGCGCCGCGGTGGACATCGAGCCGACTTTGCAGTTCGGACACTTCTTCATGTCGCTGGATGCCGCGCGACAGGGCCGCGGTATCGCGCTCGTTCCCGATATTGTGCTGGCGCATGAGGAAGGGATGCGCGGGCTCGTGATGCCCGTTGCGGGCAGCCTCGAAAGCGCGGGCGAGTATTATTTGCTGATCCACCAGACACGGCTCGACGACCGCCCCGTTCAGCAGTTCCGGTCTTGGGCTCTCGCCGAGGCCTTCCGGGCGCGCGACACGCTGCCCGGGGTCATGCATGAGACATCCTCATAAATAGGCGGCTATTTTTTCGATTGTGAACCGGCCCGACTTCGATGCTGCTTCGGGCATCGAAATAAGGGGCGCAATCATGTCAGTGTTGAGGAAGGCTCTCGCCGTCGCACTGTTGTTGACAGGAACACAAGCTGCAGTGAGTGACGATATTGAACGTTTCCGGTTGGACGATGCGTCGCCTTATAAGAATCAGTTCCTGGAATCGCTGACGGTTCCGCCCGGGACCGACCTACTGATGCTGAGCGGAGTCACACCGCCGATTATCGACGCGACAGTTCCGGATGACACCGTCGCCGCCTATGGCGACACGGAGACCCAGACACGAGGCGTACTCAAGGACATCGCCGCCACCTTAGCCAAGCGCGGGTTTGCCATGAAGGACGTAGTCAAGATGCAGGCCTTCCTCGTGGGCGATCCGGCCAAGGGCGGCAAGGCCGATTTCCCGGCCTTCTCGAAGGCGTATCTCGAATTCTTCGGCACATCCCAGAACCCAAATATTCCGGTGCGCACACGTGCCCAGGTTACTAGCCTCGTCTGGCCGGGCTGGCTTGTCGAGATCGAAGTCATCGCTGCGAAGCGGCGCTGATCGAAGGCCTGAGGGCGCTGGAGCAATCGACCAGCGAAAAGGCTGCGCGCCGCGCGCTTTAAGTTCGGAACCGTGCACCAAATCGCGAGTTTTTTGCCGTATCCATTGCCCATCAGAGGCCAACCTTCGCCCCCTCGGCTCTCGCCGGCGGGGATTTTATCTCTTGATATTGCGGCCTCATGCGGAAGACCTAAATTTTTAGCCGATTTGGTGGTTTTGCATGGGGAAGGACATGCCACTCTCGTCGCTCGCCGATCCGGTTGAACTTGCTCAGGCCAGCGCGGCACTCGAAGCTGCCTGGAATGAAATTCGGTTGACCCCCAGCGATCCATGCGATGAGCGCGAACGAACACGTCTCGCCTACATGATCGCCAGCTTAGTAGCTGTTGCAAAAAATCCAGACGATTTGCGATCGAGCAATTCCGAAAAGGAGACGCATACCAGCCGCTCCGGTCTCGCTAGGAAGCGGGAACAGGAGAAATGAATGTGCGTTGATGGAGCGGCGCTGGTTGGTCCCTCGCGCCACGCCCCTCGCCGACGGGCAGCTCCCCCGTTCCTCGTCGGCGAGAGGCGCCCTTTA
Source organism: Allobosea sp. Root483D1 (assembly GCF_001429505.1). GTDB lineage: Bacteria > Pseudomonadota > Alphaproteobacteria > Rhizobiales > Beijerinckiaceae > Allobosea. Next base: position 263,215 of record NZ_LMJW01000023.1, on the reverse strand, counting down.
TGGCTGTAGATCCGGGTTCGGACGGCGGACGAAGGCTGGCCTTTTCCCACGAGGCATCGCCCTAACTTGAGCTTGGCGCTTGGATTGCCAGCGCCGTGCCCCTCGCGTGGTCGGAAGCCCCAGCCGGGCCCCAAGCGCCCCATTGGCGAAAAGCAGTGTTTTTCAAACCGTAGCCAGAGCCCCGCCGGCGCTAGCCGGCGGGGCCTTTCTTTTTGGTCTACTGCGCCGGGAGCACGTCCGCGTGCCACTGATCCATTTTCGCCAGCGCAGATTGCAGTTTGGCCAGGGTCAGTGGGTCGAACAGGAGATCGACGTCGATTGAGCCCTCGATTGCGAGCTTGATCACCGCGCCCTCGGCCGGATTCTCACTGATGACGACGTTGATTAGATCGAGCACCGTCGCCGGTGTGCTGGGTTTTCCTGACATGTCCGGTCTCGCCTCGTCGAAGTGCGGCACCGGTCGCCGCGAAAGATAATTTGGGGCTCCGCGCGGGCAGCGGCAAGTCGTTTCATGGGCCGATGAAGCGGCGGGAATAGGGAATATGTCCCAAACGAGTTGCTGGGAACCGAAAGGCCCTGCCTCCGGTTCTGGCTGAGAGGAGCCTCAGCCCGAGGGAGTGCGACATGCCGAAGTATCGTGTCTCGACCGAAGACGGAGAGAAATTCGAGCCAGGTGACGACATGGAGTTCGCGAACGACAAAGCCGCCTCGGACAGCGCTCAGAGGGCGCTGGCTGACATGGCGCACGACCAGTTACCGAATGGATCGCACCTAAAAATGAAGGTGGCGGTGCAGAACGAGGCGGAGGACATCGTGTACCAGGCATCGCTGGAGTTCCGGGGTGAGACGGCCGAGGACATGAGGGCTGAAGCTGCCGAGGCCGCCAAGAAATCGAAGAACTAACACTGTCTCACCATAGAACAGTTCGATCGCCAATTGGTTTTTCCAGCGAGGCGTTCTTGGGTGCGACCTCTCGCTGGCTTCCCTTCCACCGCAACCGGAGGCAAGTCCCGAGGACGTATACAGTCGGTTCCCGACAGGTCTTTCCTTTCCAGAAGGCTGCTAGCCTGACCGTGGCGCTCCCCAACCAGCGCCATGCCTCTCGCTGATGCAGTCGCCCCCAGCGCACATCGGCGAGAGGCTTTTATTGCGGCCGCACTCGCGATCGCAGTATCTCTTCCATCCGTTCCAGGTCGGCTTTGAGAGACGCCACACCGGCGGGGCCGCGGATCGTATCCAGCGGCCGGCTGTCGCGACCGTCTTCCGGGTTCCCAGAGCCATTTAGGAATCGCAGCCGTCGGGGCAGAGGCATGGCAAGGAGCGTGTCGACCTCGCACTGCCGTGCCCATGCGGTCGACCAGGTCGATACCTCGCGACCGGCGAGGTGAGAAAAGACCATGGGGTGGTTGTCGAGGTCTCTGGCCGTCACAGTTCGCACCGGGTCAGCGTTCGACCTGTCGACTCCATCTCGAACAGGCAGTCATCGACAAAGCGCACGGGCGTGCCGTCTTCGAGCTCGTACCGCGTGACGTTCAAATCAGGGACGGGTCGATAGACGATGACGGTGTAGCGGTTCCCATCCTCGTCCTGGCAAAGCTCGCGATACAGTTCACGGCGGATTGAAGCTGGGCGGGCGGCGGCTCTGTCGCTGAGCCCGGACTGTTTCGGCTGGGTGCGCATGACAACCTCCAACGCAACTGATGGAGGCTCAACTATCGGGCTGTAGGAGCGTTCCGAGCGGGGTTGATGAGGCCGGATGACGTCTGCTTCCGACATACTTTGGGCGGGATCGGCTGGCGCAAAGGTAGAAATTTTATCCCTCTACGGCTGACCAGGCTTCGTCTGGAGTGCATTTTTTTGTGGCGCGCAGCAGGTTTTTCTCCGCCGAGCGGGGCTGACGCCCAACGTTGGAGCCGGTCGGACTTTTTCAAAACAATCGACCCATAGCTGACATTGCGCAGCGATCGACCAGTCCGGGTTGGTTACGGGTTGGGCTTTGACCTGGTCCCGATGCCCTTCCCGGTCCGCTGCCGCTCGACCATATCATAGTGCTCGTCGATCCTGCCGCGAGACATCAGGTTCTTGCTGCCGCATTTCGAGCAGCGGTAGGCGCAGGCAGATATCCGGGATAGGCAGATCCTCAGGCAGCCCTTCCATGCTGATCTCGGCATGATGGAGGCAGTCGTTGCACCAGGTTTCCGCTCTCTGAAGTCCGCGCGCTCGATCGGAGTCGACCGTCGCCGGCTGCACCATCGAGACGTCCTTGTTGTAGGCGCGGCGTGGGTTTCGGGCTGGCATCAGGGTTGACTCTTCGCCTTGTCCGTTCTCATTATGTTCTCATACCTGGGGACGCGGAACATGTCAGCCCAGTCATCGCCGGAGCGCGACGAATTGGAATGGGAGCTCGTGGAATTGATCGACGCGCACGGCAGCGAGCGCGCGGCCCTGCGGGTGACTTACGAGACGTTGAAGACCGTGCTCGCCGACGCCGATCGATCTGTTTCGAGAGGCTTCATTCGAGGCGTGTTTTCGGAGGGCGCTCGGCCGCCGCGCGAGGTCGCCACTGATGCATGACGCCCATGGACCCGCCGAACGAAGACACCTCGATGATCGATTTCCCGTGGTTGGTCGTGCGCTTCCGCTGCCATTTCTGCACACGCGGCAAGGATGCACGGTTGGCCGGGCTCGCTTGGCTGTACGGCGAGAACGCCACGCAGAAGTGGCTGCTGGCCGAGTTCCGGAAGCCCTGCGCGTGGGACCCTGTCAATCCGGAGCGCAAGCCCAAAAGTACGGCCGGAAATGCGGCGCCTATCTCATGGATATCGGCCGCAACTCGCCGCCGGACCTGCCGCCGAGCCTGTCCGGTCTCACCCTGATCGAAGGAGGCAAGGATGATCAGCTGGCAGCAGGATCACCGCCCGGCCCTAAGCGCCGCAGAGTCGGCGGCGGCTAGGCAACTCGCTATCTCACAGCTAACCGTCGCATCGCGAACGGCCCGCAAGACCGGCGAAACGCAAACGGTCGACGATCTCGGATTCCACATGCCGTCCGACGATGACGAATGGCTCTGGACGACGCTGGCCGACCAATACAAATGCGACTTCTCCGGCCCGTATAGCGGTTACGAGGAGCGGGAGGATGGCGAGCTCGTCAACTCGCGCGGCTACTTTCTAGTGAAGCCGCGGAAGGAGGGCCCGCAGCCACTCTGGAAGAATGTCCTCATCTACGACACGAAAGTGGAGGGCGTGGAATTCGTGCGAGCGACTATCGAGGCCTGGCTAGACGTCAGATGGTGTCCGAAGAGGATCGTCGAGCGGCCAAACCTCAATCTCATTGAAGTCCGCTTGCAGACGCACGAAACCGCGCACGAACTGGTGGCCGCACATGGGGGGTTGCTCGTGCGCGCCGGGGGGTTGGGTGAGCCGAGCTCGCGCCAGGATTTCTTTGTCAGCGCCCTGTTCGACCCGAAGCTGCTGCGGCTTCAGTACGAGCCTGAGGTCGCTTTGCAGGGGGAACTTGCCTTCTTGTGAGATCCGGGTGGCGCCTCTAGCATCCGGCTCATGTGCAGTCTCTTGTCTGATTGCGGTTGCTGGCGCAAGCCGTTCTGCCACGCGCATTGGACTGCCCTATAGCGGACGCTCGTAAGGTCTCAGAAGGGTCGAATGCTGAACTTCGCGACCGCCGCCGCAAACGGCCTGGCGCGCCAGGAGCCAACGATGGCTTGCTTCCAAGAACCGGACATTCCTGGCCTTAGCCAGCGGTCCATTATCTTTTCGAGACGAGGCTTGCTTCTAAGCAAAGCCGAGGACGACCAGCAAGACAAATAGCAGGAGCGGCGAGGCAGTCTCCCGCGCAAACCGAGCGGCAGCCGAAGCCATACCCTTTGTTCTGCCCAACAAAACTACGCTGTGCAGCGTGATCGGTAGCCAGAGCAGTCCGATGACGGTCAGCCCTCGAAGCTGCCCCCCGTCGGCTGGTAATGCCTTGAGGTCGCGCAGGACGTAATAGATCCCCGCCGCGATATAGGCGGCAGGGATCACCAGCCAAGGCATCGGCGCAGGCTCAGTGGCCCGACGACATGACGGCGCCGGGCTTGTCGTGGGTGGCCAGCTTCTCGATCATCGTCGCGGTCGCCTCATTGATGCCCATGACCTCGACCGGGATGTCGTGGTGCCGGAACTTCAGCACGACCCGGTCCAGCGCATTGATGCTGGTGATGTCCCAGAAGTGCGACGCCGAGAGATCGATCACGACTCCCTTCAGGTCCTCCTCCCGGAAGTCGAAGGCCGAGTGAAAAGCCTCGGCGGTGGCGAAGAAGATCTGGCCGGTGACGCGGTAGGTCCGAACGGCGGTCGTCTCGTCGCGGGTCGAGGCCACTCCGAAGAACTTGGTTACCTTGTGGGCGAAGAACAGCCCGCTGAGGATCACGCCGAACAGGACGCCCTGGGCGAGGTCGTGCGTCCAGACGACGACGATGACCGTGCCCAGCATGACGAAGCTGGAGCTTCGTGGATGGGTGACCAGCGTTTTGATCGACTTCCACTGGAAGGTGTTGATCGAGACCATGATCATCACGGCGACCAACGCAGCCATCGGGATCTGGGCCACATAGGTGCCGAGCACGACGATCAGGAACAGCAGGAACGCCCCTGCCCATAGGGTCGAAAGACGGCCCCGGCCGCCCGAGGAGACGTTGATCACGGACTGGCCGATCATGGCGCAGCCCGCCATGCCGCCGAACAGGCCTGCGGTGATGTTGGACAGCCCCTGGCCGGCGCACTCTCGGTTCTTGTCGGAGGTCGTGTCGGTCATCTCGTCGACGATCGCCGCCGTCATCAAGCTTTCCAGCAGGCCGACCATGGTCAGCGTCAATGCATAGGGCAGGATGATCTTGAGCGTCTCAAGCGTCAGCGGCACCTGCGGAAGCGCGAAGAAGGGTAGCTCGCTGGGCAAGGCGCCCATGTCGCCGACCGTGCGGATACCGAAGCCGAAGTACATTGAGGCGGCCGTCAGCAGCACAATGGTCACCAGCGGCGACGGGATCGCCTTCGTCAGGTACGGCAGGCCGTAGATGATGCCCAGCCCGATCGCCACCATGAGATAGACGGTCGGTCCTTTGCCTAGCAGTTCCGGCATCTGGGCGAGGAAGATGAGGATCGCGAGCGCGTTCACGAATCCCGTCACGACCGAACGGGAGACGAACCGCATCAGGTCGCCGAGCTTCAGGACGCTGGCGAGGATTTGGAAGATGCCCGTCAGGATCGTGGCCGCGAAAAGGTAGCCGATGCCGTGCTCCTTCACCAACGTAATCATGACCAACGCCATGGCGCCCGTCGCGGCCGAAATCATGGCCGGCCGGCCGCCTGCGAATGCCGAGACGACGGCTATGCAGAAAGAAGCGTAGAGGCCAACCTTCGGGTCGACGCCGGCGATGATTGAGAAGGCGATGGCTTCGGGGATAAGCGCCAGCGCGACGACGGTGCCGGCCAGCAGTTCACGCGTGATGTTCGGAGCCCATTCGCTCCGCAAATGTACAAGGTTCATAAATCGAGGGCTTTCAATCGTCTCGCAGGCGCAAAGCATCTTTGATGCAGGCGAGGCTCGCAAAACGGCGGGCGGTCACTTGGAGCCGCGTGTGGGGCCGTGCGTTGCGTTATCCGGCGGATCGGCGGCCGGAAGAGCCACCCGGGATTTCACCGGGTCCAGTTTGATGCGAGACCCATAGCTGCGTTCATGGTGCGCCGCAATAGTCTTGATACGAGGCTTCCCGCAACGGAGGAGCCCCGTTCCGGCAGGAGGGGTCTCCCATTCACCTATACGATAGTGGAGATGGGCATTTCGCCAACAAAGACGTCGATCTTCTGCGAGGCCAAGGCTGATTACGACGCCGACGCTCGCCCCCGCACCGGGCACCGTCGTGCCGCCGACCGGGACTACGCAGCACCCGCGTTGACCTGTCTGGAAGCTGACGTTCCCAGTGCCGGCAAGACCACGCCATAACCGTGACCGCCGCACTACACCGCCAATGTCTCAGATGGGTCGCAAACAGCTTTCGCCTGGTTCCAAGAACCGGACGTTAAAAACCAACCTGACCGCGAGGCTCGCTCTTGTCTACGAGGTCGGTGCGCTGACCGCCTCAGGAGTGTAGTTCGATGATCGGGGGCTGCTATCTACAGAACGCGGGCTATGAGCACATAGGTCGCAACGCAGTCACCTCGACCTCGTCCTCGCGGACATCGGTCCGCCGGTTCGGCGGATCTCGCAAATTCGGTCGGTTAAGCCTTGACCTCCTCTCGGGTCCAGCGGAACTCGCTTCCATCGGACCAGATGCGATGCATGACGATGGCAAGCTTGCGCGCAACAGCAACGACTGCCCGCCGTAGGCCCCTGCGCTTGGCTACTGACATGCCCCAGGCCTTCAGCGAAGACCAACGCTGAGTTCGTGTCAGGAGCGCCAGAGACGCTTGATAGAGTGTTGCGCGGCATAACTTGTCGCCGAACTTGGATATGCCCCCATTCCGGTCGACCTCGCCTGATGCGTATTTGCGTGGCGACAATCCGAGGTGCGGTCCAACATCTCGCGACCTCTCGAAGCGCGCCGGATCGTCGATTGTGGTGATGAAGGTTACCGCGGTCAGAGCTCCTACGCCGGGAATCGTCATCAGCCGCCGACAGACATCGTCCTTCTTGATTGCCTGCAGCACCATCTTGTGGAGCACCGCGCACTGATCGCGAAGAGCGGCCCGAGCGATCAGCATCGGACGTACGAGCGCCGCCAGTCTCGGTAGGTCTGAGAGAAGGTCCAATGTCTGCTGCTCAAACGCGGCATGCTGAATCCGGCCGGAGAGCTTCAGGCCAAATACCCGAAGTGTCCCGCGGATCTCATTCTCGAGGTCGACCTGCTTGCTCAGGAGCGCTTTGCGGTTAGCAAGGAGCATACGCATCTCCTGAGATTGCGTGCCCTTCACATGAACGATGTTGAACCAGCCAACCCGCATGACTTGCGCAATAGCACGCGCATCATTGCGGTCCGTCTTCACCGGCATCGTCTTCGTAACACCTCGCAGGCGTCGCGGATCTATGCAGAACACCGGCCAAGCTGACTTCAGCTCTAGGTAGAGCCATCGAGAAAGGCCGCCGATCTCAAGTCCGATGCGGTTTATCGAAAGGCCCGCCTCGTTCAACCAGGCTGATATCGATTCCGGGTCGGATGAGGCCTTGCCCTCCGATATGATAATCCCCTCCTCGTCCACGATGCAGATCGCCGTCTCGGCCAGTGATACGTCCAGCCCCACAAAGTGCTTCATGATGTGGTTCCCCGCAGGCCGCTGGGATAGCAGCCTCCAACTGCAAGCTGCGCCGATTGGCGGCAACCGCAATCACCCCATCTACAGCCACCTCCGCAACGTGGAGGCGATGCGCAAGCTGTTCGCACGTTCAACGACGGCGGCGCGAACTTTGCCAACCTACCGCCGCGGCCCGGCATTTTTCCGGACTATGAGGCGTCGATTATCCGCAACAGGATGGTAAGGCGCGCTTGGCGATGACACGCTGGGGCATGCCGTCGTCGAAGAAGGCACTGCTCGACGCCGCCACGAAAAGTGCCGACAAGCTCCGCGCCAAGAACAAGCCGGTCGACTTCGACATGCCGCTGCGGATTGAGCCGGACAGCGGCACGCCGAACGTGCGCAACACTTCAAGTTCGCATTGGAAGCGCTGGCTCGATATCCCGAACCGCTGCCTCGTGCCCTTCACCAGCTTCAGCGAATTCAATCGCGACGCCGGCGGCGATGTCTGGTTCGCTTTTGGCGAAGATCGACCCACGGCATTTTTCGCCGGGATCTGGTGTCCGCAGTGGACGAGCGTGCGCAAGGTCAAGAAGGGTGAAGCGACGGCCGAGCGCTTTGCCTTTCTCACGACCGACCCAAACGCAAAGGTGGCGCTGATCGATCCCAAGGCCATGCCGGTGACCTGACGACGCCGGAGGAATGTGAGGTTTGGATGTCGGCCCCGTGGCGTGAAGAAGGATGATCAGGCAGATCCTGNGCGGCGAGCACTCTGCGGAACCGCGCCGATCATTGCGGCGGTTTGGATCGTGTCACTGGCGATAGGGCTTCGGATCTTCGGCGTGCTCTGAGACGCCATCATCATCCATCGAGAGAACGATGAGTGCTCATCCCTCATTTGCCTCTATGAGGGCGAGAATGGCCGCCGCCTTCCAATTATGCGCCTGACGCGCGCCAGCTTCCCAAGCCCTCCCTTCTGGAGAGTCTGCCTTCGGGCGGCGTATCCAGACCGCGATCAATTCCTCGACGTCACTGGCCTCAAGTGCTTCGCGCAACCCTTCGCGTCGACCGGAAATTCGTGCTTCGCCTACCAGTCTCTCGCAGGTTGTTGAGCTGACGGTATCTGGATCGTCCATCGCTCGTCTCCCGTTCACACGCGTCTCGCTCGGGCAGATATCTACTTACGCTGCATAGGGGCAACCTGCAGGTCAGTCGGGCTCTTCGGGGCATCGCGCTTGTCGACCTGACCCGTCTGCCGCTCGCGCAGTGTGTCGGCATGCCAGAAATTGAAGCCCACAAAGATGGCCACGACCATTGTCGCGACTATTGCGACGGCCAACAGAGCGGCCATACCAGCCTTCTTCGGTGGGGGAGGCTCGCGGGTCATGGGGCTCACTCCGATCAAACGGCGACCCATATGAACTCCAGCCTGTCGAAGCCGTTCCAAGCGTCGCTAAAGCGCAGAGGCCAGCCGATCTGGAACGCTGAAGGCGGACTGGCGTTCAGATCGTGCGATAATCAGTGCTCATGACCACGGATGCCGTTTGCTATCGGTGTCCCCGCGATGGCTGCGCTAGTTGCGTATTCAAAGCAAAAGCCCGACCTCAAGGGGCCGGGCTTTAATCACGCTGCGCGTTGGACACTTCGTTCTCTGGGCACCAGCCCGTCACTTGGCCTTGAGGTTCTCCGCCGATGACTTTCCAGATCGCTTGTCGGCGACGATCTCGTAGGAGATTGCCTGGCCCTCTTGGAGATCCCGCAGACCAGCTCGCTCGACCGCGGAGATGTGCACGAACACATCCTGGCCGCCATCGTCAGGTTGGATAAAGCCGAAACCCTTCGTCGAGTTGAACCACTTCACTGTTCCGGTCGCCATGCTGCTCTCCCTCGTTGCGCCAGCGAGAATGACGGGCGTCCGTTTTGGAGGCAAGTAAAACCGCGCCTGTTACAAATCTCAGTTTTTTTGGCGCAATCGCGCGTCTCAGCGCTTTCACGAAGCTTCGCCTGGACGCGGCGAGGACAAGTCTTGTGTCCACGAAACCAGTCACTTCAGTTGGCTGTCCTTGCTACCGCTGCGATTGACGCCGCCGAATTCCGGGCGACTGTCGATGCCGGATTGGCAATCAACGCAGGTACGAGCACCAGGCATCGCCTTGCGCCTGGCCTCCGGAATCTCCTCGCCGCAAACCTGGCAGTGAGTTTCGCCAGGACCGCTAGGAAGCTTGGCCCGCGCCACTCGCACCGCGTCAGTGATCGAGTCGTCGATCTGATCCTGAACTGCCCCATCGGGGGCCCACCCGCTCGCCATGGCAATGCCCTTGTGCTCTATCTGAATTAATCGAGGACGATGGCATTGGTTCCCCGCTGTCGTTAGACGGCGCCTGAATTTCACGTCGCTGCATCCGCGCCATCGTCGCGGGCGTATATGGCGAATGCCTATGCCTAAAAGCCGCACGCGGGTGGCTTCTGATAAACCGCGGTCCGAAGAGACACCTATCGATCTCGAAACCCACCGCAGGCTACGACGCGATCTCAAGCTCACCACCGAGGATATTGCTCAAATCGATATCCAACTGGCGATCGACGCGGGGCTGCTAAAAAAGGCGAAACACCGCTGAGACGAGAGAAACCCGGCCCGCCAAGGCCGAGCTCGTGAGGCCGTTTTGCAGGTTGATGATGCGATCAGGCGGCCTGGCGCTTGTGCAGGCCTTCCCGGACCTCCTCGATGATCTTTGCGACGAAGGCCGGCAGATCATCCGGCTGGCGCGAGGTGACGACACCCTTGTCTGTAACGACCTCGGCATCCTGCCAATCGGCTCCGGCGTTGATGAGATCCTGCTTAATCGTCTTGTAGGACGTCAGCTTGCGGCCCTTGGCTATGCCGGTGTCGATGAGCAGCCAGGGAGCGTGACAGACTGCCGCGACAACTTTGCCCTGACTGAAGAACTCCTTGATCAGTGCGAGCGCCTTACCGTTGCCGCGCAGGGTATCGGGGTTCATCTGGCCACCCGGGAGGACGATGGCGTCATAAGAGGACGCATCCACCGCATCGAGCGCCTTGTCTACTTTGACCGCGCGCCCCCAGTCCTTCTTGTCCCAGCCCTTGATTTCTCCGCTCTCAGGTGAAGCGACATGCACGGTGGCCCCGGCCTCCTTTAGCTTTGCCTGTGGCACCTCGAGCTCGGACTGCTCGAAGCCGTTTGTTGCGAGAATGAGAATGCTTTTGCCGGCGAGAACGCTCATGGGAGCTCTCCTGTTAGAAGGGGGGTGTTCCTTTCCAACAGAAGACGGCGCGAAGCGTTCCCCGCGGCCCCGAGGAAACACGGTTGCGCGGAAGGTTGCCCGACGTCCTAAAGCCGAGTCTGTGTCAGAGGTCGTGAATGTCGGCGATCCGGACGATTACGGCGAGATCCGGCCACCGCTGGTCAAACCAGGCGGGAGGAGCCGTCAAAGCCTCCAGAAAATCAACGCGATTGCGTCACGGAGGTTGAGCGAGACACCGAAGCGTTCGGCGACCTGCTGCTTATTGCTGGCTTTGGCGCCCATGATGCAGTCGTCCTCTCAATGAACCCGAAAGCGGTTCTAGGCAGGCGGCTGCCAACTAGCCGAATAAGCCCTTATCCATCGGCGGAGCGAGCTCTGGACCTTGGGCGCGCACGACAGCGGACGTTGGATAGCTCCGGTGACCAGAAATATCGGGTTGGCCCCGACGGTGTTTCAGGTTTCAAACCCGATCCAGAATTCACAGCTTGGCAATATCAAACTGGATGGTGCTGACTCCGTGACTAGCGCCGCGATGAACTCCAGGCAAACGCACTGTAAATCCAAAAATTGGGCTCCCCGGCACCGACCGATTGGACCAATTCAGGCAGCGCGCCTCCAACAGGCGCGGCCCATCTTCTTGGCTTCGTAAAGCGCTGTATCAGCCTTGTGCACCAGCGCATCGAGCGAATCCGCGTCGTGCGGATAAATCGCCAGACCGATTGAAAAGGCAACGTCGAGTTGCTTGTTGTTTATCGGGACCGGTTCGACCATCGCCTCCAGCAGCCGCAAGGCCAGGGCAGTCGGGTCGGCGCCGTTTTGCTCGGGCCGGCACAAAACCACGAATTCGTCGCCACCCACCCGGGCCAATACGTGCCGCTCTCCCAAGACCGAACGGACACGCGCAGCGACCGATCGGAGAAGAACATCACCCGCGGCGTGCCCGTAAGTGTCGTTCACGCTCTTGAAATGGTCCAGGTCGAGCCACAAGAGGCCGAACTCGTCGCCGGACGCAGCGGCGATGTCGATGGCCCGTCGAAGCTCGCTGCGGAACAACCGAAGATTCGGCAATCCCGTCAACGCGTCATGGTTTGCAAGATAGGTCATGTGCGCGCGCGCAGCCTTCTCCACCCGGATGTCGCGGATCTCGACCAAGAGTCGCGGGGCGCCGCTGGACAGAATTGGCGTGGCGCTCAGCGCAACATCGACGAGCGCGCCGGTGACCGTCATCAACTGCGCTTCAACTCCCCTGAGGCAGTTATTACCGCGGTCGCTTGTGACTACAGGCTTGGCTATAAAACGCGCCAGGGAGGTGCCTTCGATCTCAGCCTGACCGAGGCCGACCAGTTGCTCGAAGGTCCGGTTTGTGGCGATCACTTTCTGGTTCTCGCACACCACGATTCCGGTCTGTGCTGCCTCGATGATGCTTCGCATCTGGACCGCATCGGCGGATGCCCTGTGAGCGCGCTTGTCGAAGACGATCGCGACCAGACTGAGAGCCACGATCACGGACGCCACGAAGGCGACCGAAAGCCCAAGGAGAAACTCTGACAGGCCACCATCCGAAACAGCGAGGGTGGGGTCCGTCTTGACGACGGCGGCCGCCATCGCCGTGAAATGGAGGCAGCAAACGGCCGCGCCAAATAGCGTTGCGGCAACTAGTCTGTGCCTTCGCCTGTTGGCGAGACGTTCGACGACGATGGCGGCGCCGACCAGCAGGACAGCGGAGCTAACGGAGAGCGCAACTAGAGCTGGCTCCCAAGCGAACGTGCCGGCGAATACCAGCGCTCGCATGCCGGTGAAGTGCATGACAGCAATTGCCGCGCTTAGTACGACGGCGCCGGCGAGAGCGCATGTAAGAGCCGTCGACATCAATAGGGGCACGGCGATGCCGGCGATCACGATGCTTAGCAGCGCGGAGGCGAGCGTCAACGCGATGTCGTAGCTGACGGCAGTCGCGGGGGCGAAGCCGAGCATTGCAACGAAATGAGTGGACCATATGCCGCCGCCTGCCACGCAGGCCGCAATGAGCGACCAGACGTGCCGCGCCCCACCATGCTGCGCACGTGCATGGTTGAGAATGGCAAAAACGGTGAATCCTGAGACGAGCGAGACCAGAACCGCCAGAAGAACGAGCTTGGGATCATGGTCTGTCCGTATGCAATCCAAAATCCGGATGAACATGCGCAGCCTTGCCGTTACAAGCAGTTGACCCCAAGGATCGTCGCCCGGCCATACGACTCGACTTGAAGCTTGACGATAGGGTATCGCAGCGCAGCTGAAGCTTGTCGATCAATGGAATATTGCAGAAATGCACGCAATTTTACATATTTACTTGTAACTGCGTGCTGATGCTGCGATTTACCAAAAATCCTGGATCCGTTTTTCCTTGTGGATCGAATGGCTCTCTGGGCCGATCCTGACGGCGGCAGCATCCGCAGGTTTGTCTGACCGGCCCGGCTTTGCGCCGACTCCCGGCGTGGCACCTGGCAAAATGCATAGGATGCAGGGCACCAAGCGGCCCGCCTCTGCCACCAATTCCGGTTGCACCCATCGCAAACCGTTAACTTCTGCATGCGACCAATTTTCCGGGGGCTGGTAGGGGATGATTTCAATGACGGCGCGCAACAGCGCCAGCGATAAGGGGCGGCTGGGCGCCCTATTGCAGCGTTACCATTTATGGGTTGGTCAAAAACTCGGCCTGCCAGACCTCAACCAAACTGAGGCGGGATTGCTGCGGCGCCTGCAGTCCGAAGTTTTTTCGGCAATCCTACCCCCGGTTCTCATCTCCAACATTGCGGCTGCCGTAGTCACGGCGGCGGTAGCGATTTGGCACGGTTGGGTATTTGCTGCGATAGGGTGGCTCAGTTGCGTCGTCGTAATCGGCGTCGCCGGCTTACGCCGAACTCAGGCACTTGAGACACGCAAGCGTGTCGAACCGCCCTCAGAGCGTTTCACGCGGCGCACGATTATTGATTCCGCCATACTGGCTCTGCCCTGGCTCATCGCCGGGCTCTGGCTCAATCCGGGCCTCGTGCCAGAAATGGAGACGCTGGTCGCAACGATCCTGGCGGGATTGATCTTCGCGGGCATATTTACCATGGCGAGCATGCCCGCTGCCGCATTGACCTTCTCAGGGATGGTAATGATCGGTCGCTTGGCTCAGGTTATCTACACGCCGCTCGATCAGGCACTAAGCAATCTCGCACTTCTCCTTATCTATAGTATCATACTCTTGGTGTCGCTGCGTGCTTTTGCGCGGCTTTATATCGACCGTATTCGCTCCGCGCTCATTGCTTCCACACTCCGGGAAGAGGCGCTCTTACGCGCTGATCGCGAGGAGGACCGCAGGAATTCGGCTGAGGCACATGCGCGCGGCTTCCGCGATGAGGTGGGCGACATCATGAACGCCTTCATGAACTCGGCCGAGCGCATGACCGAGGCAGCGATAATGCTGCGCACCATTGCGGGGGCGACTCATAATTCTCTGACCAGTGCCGTCTCGCGCGTCGCATACGCCAGCGAGGATATTTCGTCCGTCGAGATTTGCTCTCGCCGCCTCGCCGTCAGTGTCGGTCAGATTCGTCGCGAAACCGATACAACGAGCAACCTTGTCGGCGCCGCGGCAGCGGACATCGAGGCGGCCATTGCTATCCGCGCCGAGCTTACCGATGCGGTTCGCGACATCGGTGAGGTCTCGGAGGTGATCCGCGGCATTGCCACGCAAACAAATCTACTCGCCCTCAACGCCACGATAGAGGCGGCCCGGGCCGGCGCTGCAGGGCGGGGCTTTGCAGTCGTCGCGGGGGAGGTGAAGAATCTTGCCGCGCGCACTGCGACTGCAACGCAGGAAATCGGGGTAAGGATAGAAGAGGTCCGAACCGCCACAGAACGGTCCCTGGCCGCCATGCAAAACATCGGTCAGTCGACGGCGGCGATAATCAATGCGACGAGCGGGATTGTACGCGCTGTCGACGAACAGGCCAGTACCATAGACACGATCGCATCTCTCTTGGCACGAGCGATTGCTCAGGCCGAGGGTGCAACAGGGGCGATGAAGCAAGTAGCGTTCGATGCGGAGCGCACGCTGAGCAGCGGTGAAGAGATCGCGAACGCCGCCGCGATGGTTGATGGGGAGGTCACGCGCTTAGGCCAAACTGTAACGCGTTTTTCAGGACAGGTGGCAAGCTAGGCTAGCTCGGCTGAGCGCGTCCAGCATTGGCTTGTAGACGCGCTGGATCGCCAGCGAGGCCGAATAGATCGAAAAGCAGAGCTGGCCGTCGAGCGGCAGGGTCGGGGCGTCGGCAGTGAGCTGGTCGGGCTTGGGCGCATTGATCAGCGGGAAGGCCTGACGATCAGTGCGATCGGCGAGCGCCTCGCACTCGAGCCCAGCACGATCATCCCGGCGGTCAAGCGCCTCAAGGCGGCTGGCTTCCTCAGCCGCCGGCGCAGCACGGTGGATGAGCGCCTGGTCGAGGTCCATCTGACCGCCAAGGGCCACGAGCTGCATCCGAAGACCGGCTGCCTCACCGACGTCCTCCTGCGCCATTCCGGATGCGAAATCCCCCAGATGATTGAGCTCAACAGAAGCATCCAGGCTCTCAGGCAAGGCATGCGAAAGGCGACAGAAGGACAACAGGCGGCGATGGAAGAAGGCCACAGGGAATAGCGGATCTGGCGCGCCTGCGGTCCTACGGCCGCTGGCCTCGATTGCGCAGGGAGTGTCGAAAAGCCTTGCTCATGCTGCATCCGGCCGGTCGCCATGGCAGATCACAGACCGCGTCGACAGCAGTCTCTCGATCTCTTTCTCCGGCAGATGGAGCTCTCGCAGCAGTTCGCGGCTATGCTCCCCGAGTTCCGGCGCGGGCCGCGTCGGCTGAGGCTGGCTGACGCTCCAGCGGGAGGGAACCCGCATGGTGCGGACCGGCCCCTCGGTCGGATGCTCCGACATCTGGAAAAAGCCGGCTTCGGCGAGATGCGGGTCCTTCAGCAAGGAGGAGAGCGTATGCATGCGGGCGTGTGGAATGTCTGCTGCGGCGAGGGCGTCCTCCCATGCCGCCGTCGTCCTGCCGGCGAAGATCTCCGCAACGCTCTTCATGATCTCGCCTGCGTGTCGCGTGCGGCTGGCGTGGCTGGCTAAGCGGATGTCGTCGCGCCAGTCCGCGCGTCCCGTGATCTCGATGAAGCGCTGCCAGTGGCGGTCGGTATAAATGACCACGCAGAGGAAGCCGTCCGCTGTCCGGAACGGGCGGCGCTCGGGTGCGAGCAGGCGCGGATAGCCGCCTTCATCCAGCTGCGGCTCGTAGCTCAGGCCGCCAAGATGGTCGCCGAGCACGAAACTTGCCATGGTCTCCAACATCGGCACGTCGATGCGCTGTCCCTGGCCCGTCCTGTCGCGATGGCGGAGCGCTGCAAGGATCGCAGAAAGAGCATGCAGGCCGACCACGCGATCGGCGATGTTGATCGGCACATAGCGCGGCGTGCCGTCGCCGGCCTCGGCGATAAGGGAGGGCACGGCGCAGAGGCCCTGGACGAGATCGTCATAGGCCGGCTTCGCCGCGTAAGGGCCGTCCTGGCCGAAGCCGAAGGTGCCGACATAGATGATGTCGGGCCGCACCTTCGCCACATCCTCATAGCCGAGCCCGAGCCGCTCCATCGCTTGCGGCCGGATGTTGTAGACCAGCACGTCGGCCGTCTGCGCCAGTTTGAGCGCGACATCGCGGCCGCCGGGCCTCTTCAGGTCGACAGCGATGCTGCGCTTGGAACGGTTGGCATGCATGAACATGCCGCCCATCGCGCCGCTGCGGCTCGGTCCGACCTGCCGGATGAGATCGCCATCCGGCGATTCCAGCTTGATCACGTCGGCGCCCATGTCGCCCATGATCGAGGTGGCGTAAGGGCCCATGAGCACGGAGGTCATGTCGAGGACCCGGACGCCGGCGAGCGGTCCCGTCATCGTGGAAGCTCCGAGCCGCGCGGCGGGTCATAGGCGCATATCGGCGGGGCCTCGTCGTCGAAGCGCTCGCACTGCACCGTCGTGACCTGCCCGCAGCTCCCCTGCGCCAGCCGCGAGGTACCGAGGTCGCGGGTCAGGACGTTCGGATTGCCGTGGACGCAGAGCGGATGGGCCGCGCCGTCATCGAGTGGGTCGTACCAGGCGCCGGTGGAAAGATTGACCACGCTAGGCATCACGCCGTCGCTGAGATGGGCGGCGGCGAGGCAGGCGCCGCGCCCGTTGAACAGGCGCACCAGATCGCCCTCGGCAATGCTGCGCGCGGCGGCATCTTGCGGGTTGAGACGCACGACCTCGCGGCCGCGATGCTTGGCCGCCTGGCTGTAGGCGCCGAAATCGAGCTGGCTGTGCAGCCGCGTCGCCGGCTGGTTGGCGATCAGGGTCAGCGGCGCGGCTTCGTCCGGCTGTTCGGTCGCGGGCAGCCAGCTCGGATGCCCGGGGCAGTCATCATAGCCGAAGCCGGCGATCGTCGCGGACACGAGCTCGATCCGCCCGCTCGGCGTCGGCAGGGCGTTGCGCTCCGGGTCGTCGCGGAAGGCGCGCAGCAGGCCGCCATCGTCCGGAGCGGAGGGGAGGGCGATCTCGCCGCGTTCCCAGAACTCGGCGAAGGACGCGGCGGGCCAACCCTTTTCGGCCAGTGCCGCGCGCGTCGGTTCGTAGAGATGTTCTAGCCAATCGCGCGCCGAGCGCCCCTCGGTGAAGGCCGCTTCGCAACTCATCCGGGCTGCAAGCTCTCGGAAGATCGCGAAATCGTCGCGAGCCTCACCCACAGGCTCGGCCAGGCGCTTCATCGCGATCAGGCGCGGATCGGTCGCGGCAGCGCCGATGTCGTCGCGCTCCAGCGACATCGTCGCCGGCAGCACGATGTCGGCGAAGCGCGCCATCGGCGTCCAGGCGCTCTCATGGCAGATGATGGTGTCGACCCGCGAGAAGGCCTGCCGCAGCCGATTCAGGTCCTGGTGGTGGTGGAACGGGTTGCCACCGGCCCAATAGACCAGCCGGATATCCGGATAGCTGAGCGTCTGGCCGTTATATTCGAACGGGGTGCCCGGCCCGAGCAGCATGTCGGCGATGCGGGCGACCGGGATGAAATCCGTCACGCCGTTCGTGCCCTGCGCCATGGTTGGGATCGGCACGGCGTTTACCCGCCGGCCGGTATGGCCCATCGCGCCGAGCGCATAGTTGTAGCCGCCGCCGGGCAGGCCGATCTGGCCGACCATCGCCGCCAGCACCGCCGCCATCCAAACCGGTTGCTCGCCATATTGCGCGCGCTGCAGGGCATGGGCGACGGTGATCAGGCTGCGCCCGGCGACGAGCCTGTGAGCAATTTCGTGGATCGCCGCGGCATCGATGCCGCTGATCGCCGCTGCCCACTCCGCATCCTTGACGACGTCGTCCGAGGCGCCCGCCAGATAGTCCGCGAACAAGTCGAAGCCGACGCAATAGCGGTCGAGGAAGGCACGGTCGTGCTGGTTCTCGACGAGGAGCGTATGGGCAACGCCGAGCATCAGCGCCACGTCCGTGCCGGGACGGATCGGTAGCCAGAGCGGGCGCGCTTCTTCCGGCATGTCGTCGCGCAAGGGGCTGGCGGACCAGAAGGCGCAGCCGCGGGCGGCGGCGCGCGCCATGGCGTCAGGCTCGACATGGCGGGTAATGCCGCCGCTGGCGATCATCGAGTTCTTCAGCGGCATCCCGCCAAAGGCGAGCACGAAATCGGTGTGCTCGGCGATCTGCTCCCAGGTGACATTGCGCCGCGACAGGTTCTCGAACGGCCCGAGCACATGCGGCAGGATTACCGAGGAGGCGCCGGCGCTGTAGCTGTTGACCGAGCGGACATAGCCGCCGC
Source organism: Allobosea sp. Root483D1 (assembly GCF_001429505.1). Lineage (GTDB taxonomy): Bacteria > Pseudomonadota > Alphaproteobacteria > Rhizobiales > Beijerinckiaceae > Allobosea. The sequence continues at coordinate 244,809 of NZ_LMJW01000023.1, read as the reverse complement.
AGGCGACATTGAAGAAGCGATGGATCTGGCTCTGGGCATGATGGAAACGCCCGGCGCTCGCCCAGCCATAGGAGCCGCCATAGATCGCCTGCGCACCGAAGCTCTGGTGGACACGGGTGATCTCGGCCGCGAGCCGATCGAGCACCTCATCCCAGCCGACGCTGACGAGATCGTTTCGGAAGTCGCGTTCGCGCGGGCCGGGACCGTTCTCCAGCCAGCCACGCCGGACCATCGGCCGCTGGATGCGCGCCTTGTGCCGCAGCACATCGGTGAAGTTGCCGAGGATCGGCGAGGGCGCCGGATCCTCCGGATGCGGCGTCACCACCAGCCTGTCGCCGTCGCGGCGCGCGAAGAAGCTGCCCCAATGGGCGGCGTGGGGAATGCCGCGCGACAGCAGAACCGGGTCGTCCATGCGCAACTCGCCAGGGAGGATGGTGGCGCCTGTGGACGCCAGCCTATTGATGTCGGCGGATATTGCTGGGGCCGTTCACATCAGTCCAATATGCATAGTTGTTGATTTCAAGAATTGCCACTTCTCAGGAGAGCGTCATGGCGCCCGGCCGCCGCCCCAGCAGCGCGACACTCGAACTGCGCCATCTGCGCTACTTCCTCGCCACCGCGGACGAGCTGAATTATGGCCGCGCGGCGGAGCGGCTGCAGATCGCGCAGCCGGGCCTCAGCCAGCAGATCATGAATCTCGAGGAGATCGTCGGCACGCCGCTGTTCGACCGGACGCGGCGCTCGGTGAAGCTGACACTCGCCGGCGAGCTCTTCGCGGAAGAGGCGCGCAAGGCCGTGCAGCAGACCGAGGCGGCGCTGCTGGTGGCGCGCCGAGCCGGGCGCGGCGAAATCGGGCGCATCGCCATCGGCTATGTCAGCTCGGCCGCCTATAGCGGGGCGCTCACCACGATGGTCGGGCAGTTCCGCCAAGCCTATCCGGAGGTCGAGCTCGACATTTCCGAGATGGAGATGATGCAGCAGCTCGGCCAGCTCGACCAGGGCAAGCTCGATATCGGCTTCATCCGCCCGCCCGTGCCGCTGCCGCTCGGCATCGTCTCGACGCCGATCCTGTTCGAGGAGATCATATTGGCCCTGCCGGAGAGTCATCCGTTTGCAGGGCAAGAGCGTGTGCCGCTCTCGGCGCTCAACGGCGACGTCTTCATCATGCCGCGTCATCCGGCCGGCGTCAGCTTCCACGAGCATACGACGTCCGCGTGCCGCGCCGCCGGCTTCTTTCCGCGGCTCGGCCCGCAGGGGCGCGACTTCGTCACCATCGCCAGCATGGTCGCGGTAGGCCTCGGCGTTGCGCTGGTGCCGCAGTCGCTCCGGAGCATCCAGGTTCCCGGCCTGCGCTATCGCGCCATCGCGGGCGAGCCGGTGCTGGCGGAGCTCGCCGTCGCCTACCGCCGCAACGAACCCTCGCCGGTCGCCCGCGCCTTCGCCGCCCATGCTCGCAAGAGTACGCCGGTCAGCAAACCGGTCTGATAACCCCGAATTATTGAAAATGCGCAGACCGCGTATTGGACTGATCTGAATTTTCGGGCCGATAATCGTCGATCATCAGGATCGAGCTGACGGCGATGGACTGGCGCGACCGGGCAGGAAGCCCCTTCATTTGCGAGAAGACGACGGTCAGTGCCCATCGCGGCATGGCAGCGACCAATCATCCCTTGGCGTCCGCTGCCGCCGTCGAGATGCTGGCGGCAGGTGGCAACGCCATCGATGCCGCGGTCTCGGCGCTGTTCACGCTGACCGTGGTTGAGCCGATGATGGTCGGCATCCTCGGCGGCGGCGCGGCGCTGATCCGGCTTGCCGATGGCCGTGAGGTCGTGCTCGACGGCCTGTCGACGGCGCCGGCTGCAGCCCGTCCGGACAGCTTCGAGCCGATCTCCGAGGAATGGCCCGACTATATGGAGACGAAGGGCCGCGCCAACCGGGTCGGGCCCAAGGCCGTCGCAGTTCCGGGCACGCTGAAGGCCTGGTGCGAAGCGGCAGAGCGCTTCGGCCGTCTGCCGCTGCGCGATCTGATCGAGCCGGCGATCCGCCATGCAGAGCGCGGCTTTCGGCTCTCGCCCTATCTCGCGACCTGCATCGCGGAGACCGCGCCCGACCTTGCGCTGGACCTTGCCATCGCTGCGGTCTTCCTGCCCGGCGGGCAGCCGCTCGCCACAGGCGACCTGCTGGTCCAAGCCGATTATGCCGCGACGCTGCGATCGATCGCGGCGCAGGGGCCCGGCGTCGTCTATGGCGGCGAACTCGGCCGCAAGGTCGCGACCTATCTGGAGAGCGTCGGATCGTTCCTGCGCCTTGGCGACCTTGAGTCCTACAAGACCATCGACCGCGAGCCGGTGCGCGGGACCTATCGCGGCGTCGAGATCGTCGGGCCGCCGCCGCCCTGTTCCGGCGGTGTCCAGACCCTGCAGATCCTGAACCTGCTCGAGGCCTGGGATATCGGCCAGCTCGGCTTCGGCACACCCGAGACGCTGCACCTCGTGCTGGAGGCGCTGAAGATCGCGGCGGCCGACCGGCGCGCCGTCACCGCTGATCCTGATTTCGTCGATGTGCCGTCCGCCAGGCTGATCTCCAAGGACTACGCGGCGCTGCGCCGGCCCGAGATCGATCCTGGCCGCGCCGGCAGCTTCGAGGCCCGCATCCTCTCGAACGAGTCGGCCAACACCACCCATGTCACGATCGCTGATGGTGACGGCAACATCGTCACCTCAACGCAGACGATCAACAGCCTGTTCGGTGCGCGGATCATGATCCCCGGCACCGGGATCATCCCCAACAACTACATTTATCTGTTCGATCCGCACCCCGGAAAGGCGCTCTCGCTCCAGCCCGGCAAGCGCATCACCAGCGGCATCACCGCGCTGATCGGCAAGCGCGACGGCCGCCCTATCTTCGCGCTCGGCCTGCCCGGCGCCCATCGCATCCCGGCCTCGGCGATGCAGGCCGTCCTCAATCTCATCGACCACGGCATGACCCCGCAGGAGGCGGCGGAAGCGCCGCGCGTCTTCAGCTGGGGTCAGGAGGCCGAGATCGAGCGCGGCGTGCCGGATGCGGTGCGGGCAACGCTCGCGGCGCTCGGCCATCGCGTCTCGGCTGTCGATCACGTCGCCGGCGGCATGGGGATCATCGGCTTCGAAGCGGATGGCGCCATGACCGGCGCGGCGTGCTGGCGGGCGGATGGCGTGCCGATGGGCGTCGGCGGCGGCGCGGCGCGCGCGGGCACCTCGTTCTGGCCCGACCCCCGCCGGGGCCGAAGCTACTGAACACGCAGAAGCAGTCGAACGGGCGGAAAAGCCCGAGAACAAGGGGAACAGGACATGCTGATCAACCGACGCGATGCGCTGGCCCTCTCCGCCGGCGCACTCTTGGCCACGATGACCCCAGCCCGCGCGCAGGCGAAGAAGACCCTGCGCATGGCCCCGCATGCGGCGCTGCGCGTGCTCGATCCGGTGGTGACCAACGCCTACATCACCCGCAACCACGCCTTCATGGTCTACGACACGCTGTTCTCGGTCGATGCGCAGTACCGGCCGCAGCCCCAGATGGTGAAGGAGTGGTCGGTCAGCACCGACAAGCTCACCTGGACCTTCGTGCTGCGCGATGGGCTCGCATTCCATGATGGGCAGCCGGTCACGGCGCAGGACTGCATCGCCTCGATCGCGCGCTGGGCCAAGAAGGACGTGGTCGGCCTGCGCCTTGCCGCGGTTACCGCCGGCATGGAAGCCGTCGACGGCAAGGCCTTCCGGATTTCGCTGAAGGAGCCGTTCGGCCCGATGCTGGAGGGTTTCGCTCGACCGAGCTCGATCCCGCTCTTCATCATGCCCAGGCGCATCGCCGAACTGGCGCCCGACAAGGTGCTGGAGGAGGTCGTCGGCTCCGGTCCGTTCAAGTTCATCCAGTCGGAGTTCCGCCCCGGCGTGAGCTGGGCCTATGAGCGCAACGAGAAATATGTGCCGCGGGCCGAGCCGCCCGATGGTCTCGCCGGCGGCAAGCTGGTCAAGGTCGACCGGGTCGAGGTGATCTGGTTCCCGAGCAAGCAGACCGCCATCAACGCGCTCGCCAAGGGCGAGATCGACCTGCTCGAGAACATGAACGCTGACCAGCGCTCGCTGCTGCAGGGCAACAAAGACGTGGTCATCCGCCGCCGGCCCGGGCCGAACGCCTCGACGATCCGCTTCAACTGGGCGCAGCCACCCTTCGACAGCGTCAAGATGCGCCAGGCCGTCCAGGCGGTGGCAACCCAGCAAGACTATATGGACGCCTCGATCGGCGATCCCGAATCCTACCAGATCTGCCCCGCCTTCTTCGGCTGCGGCACGCCGCTGGAAAGCGCCGTCGGCTTCCCCGACACCGGCAAGCCCAATATCGCCAAGGCTAAGGCGCTGCTGCAGGAAGCCGGCTATAAGGGCGAGAAGATCGTCATCATTACGCCCGGCGACATCGCCTCCTTCGCGCCGCTGGCGCCGATGACGCAGCAGCTCCTGCGCCAGATCGGCATTCCCTCCGAGATCCAGACCATGGAATGGAGCGCCTTCCTGGCGCGCCGCGCCAAGCCTGATCCCGTCGCCGAGGGCGGCTGGAATCTGGCGCATGCGGTCTTCGACCGGATCGACCTGATCTCGCCGCTCGGCAACCTCAACTTCGATGCGCGCGGCAAGGTCGCCTATACTGGCTTCGTCGACGATCCGCAGACCGAGGCGCTGAAGGGCCGCTACCAGCGCGAGACCGAGCCGGCGAAGCAGAAGGCGATCGCCGAGGAGATGCAGCAGCGGGCCTATGATCTCGTCTTCTACGTCCCGCTCGGCACCTATTTCGACTACGAGACCTTCCGCTCGACCGTCTCCGGCTATGTTCCGTCGCCGGTCATGGTCGTCTGGGGCGTGGGCAAGGCCTGATGCTCAGGCTTGTCGCCCTGAGGATCGCGATGGCGGTGCCGGTGATGCTCGTCGTCGCCACCATCGTCTTCCTGCTGCTGCGGCTGAGCCCCGGCGATCCCGCGCTGATCATCGCCGGCGAGACTGCCGGGCCCGAGGCGCTCGCCCGCATTCGTGCCGAGATGGGGCTCGATCGCCCCCTCGTCATGCAATACCTCGCCTGGCTCGGCGAGATCGTGCGCGGCAATCTCGGCACCTCGGTGCTCTCCAAGATCCCCGTCCTGACCCTGATCTTCGACCGGCTGGAGCCCACCCTGGTGCTGGCTCTCAGCGCCATCCTGATCACGGTCGTGGTGGCGGTGCCGCTCGGCGCCATCGCCGCCTGGCGGCACAACAGCTGGATCGACCGGGCGGTGATGATGCTCTCGGTCGTCGGCTTCTCGGTGCCGGCCTTCGTGATCGGCTACATCCTGATCCTGCTGCTCTCGGTGAAGGCGGACATCTTCCCGGTGCAGGGCTATGTCAGCCCCTTCGCCGATCCGCTCGCCGCACTGCGCCATCTTGCCTTGCCGTCGATCACGCTGGCGCTGGTCTTCATGGCGCTGATCTCGCGCGTCACCCGCTCCAGCCTGCTGGAAGTGCTCGGCGAGGACTTCGTGCGGACCGCCCGCGCCAAAGGCAATGTCGAGCGCCGCGTGCTCTGGCGCCATGCCCTGCCCAACGCCGCGGTGCCGATCATCACCGTGATCGGGCTCGGCATCGCCTTGCTGATCAGCGGCGTCGTCGTGACCGAAAGCGTCTTCAACCTGCCCGGCGTCGGGCGATTGACGATCGATGCCATTCTCGCCCGCGACTATCCCGTCGTGCAGGGCCTGATGCTGTTCTTCGCGCTGATCTATGTCGGCGTGAACCTCCTGATCGACATCGCCTATGTGATCGTCGATCCCCGCATCCGGTATTGAGGCCTGTCATGTCGGCAAACGGACAGGCTCCTTCTCTGGCGCGGCGCGGCATCCTGATCGACGCGCTGCTGACCAACCGTGTCGCCTTGTTCAGCGGCGCACTTCTGCTGGCCATTGCGTTGTCGGCGGTCTTTGCCGGGCTGATCACCGGCGGCGACCCCTTCCTGATCCGCCCGCGCCTGCGGCTGCGCCCGCCAGGCAGCGAGTTCTGGTTCGGCACCGACGCGCTCGGGCGGGACGTCTTTGCGCTCGTGCTGCATGGCGGCCGGATTTCGCTGCTGGTCGGTCTGTTCGCGGCGCTCGCCGGCGCCGCCATCGGTACCGTGATCGGGCTGCTGACCGGCTATCTGCGCTGGCTCGATCCGGTCGTGATGCGGGTCATGGACGGCATCATGGCGATCCCCGGCATTCTCTTCGCCGTGGCGCTGGTCTCGCTGGTCGGCCCGAGCCTCTTCACTATCGTCGCGGCGATCACCTTCGCCGAGATCCCGCGCGTGACGCGGCTGGTGCGTGCCGTCGTGCTCAGCGTGCGCGAGGAGTCTTACGTCCGTGCCGCCGAAGGGCTCGGCATTCCGGCCCGCCTCGTCCTGCTGCGCCATATCCTGCCGAGCTGCATCGCACCGCTGATCGTCCAGACGACCTATATGTTCGCCGCTGCGATCCTGTCCGAAGCCGTGCTCGGCTTCCTTGGCGTCGGCTTCCCGCCGGACATTCCCAGCTGGGGCAATGTACTAGCCGAGGGGCGTGCCGTCTTCCAGCGCGCGCCCTGGACGATCATCGCACCGGGTCTCTTCCTTGCCGTCACCGTCATGGCCGTGAACCTGCTCGGCGACGGCCTGCGCGACCGGCTCGATCCTCGGCTCTCCCGTGCCGCGAAGGTGTCGTCATGACCGTGTCAGAACCGATCCTGCGCATCGAAAACCTCAGCGTCGCGCTGCCCGAGGGGCTCGACCGGAAGCATGCGGTCCATGACGTCTCGCTCGAGGTCCATCGCAAGCAGATCGTCTGCGTCGTAGGCGAGTCCGGCTCGGGGAAATCGGTGACCGCCGCCGCCGTGATGCGCCTGCTGCCCGAGAAGGTGCTGCGCATCACTGGCGGAGCGATCCATCTGGAGGGTGAGGACATTGCGGCGGCGTCTCCGGCGCGTCTGTGCGAATTGCGCGGCAACCGGATCGCGATGATCTTCCAGGAGCCGTTGACCGCGCTCAACCCGGTGATGCGGGTCGGCGAGCAGATCGCCGAGGTGCTGCGCATCCACCGGCCGCAGATGGACCACAGGCAGATCGAGGCGCGGGTCGTCGAGCTGATGGCGGATGTGCAGTTGCCGGACCCGGACAGGCTGGCGAGGGCCTATCCACATCAGCTCTCCGGCGGCCAGCGCCAGCGGGTGATGATCGCGATGGCGCTCGCTCTGGAGCCGGCGCTGATCATCGCCGACGAGCCGACGACGGCGCTCGACGTCACCACCCAGGCCCAGATCCTGCGGCTCCTGCGCGAGCTTCTGACCAAGCACGACAGCGGCGTGCTGATGATCACGCATGATTTCGGCGTGGTCGCCGACATCGCCGACCATGTCGTGGTGATGCAGCAGGGCGAGGTCGTCGAGCGTGGCACGCCGGACAAGGTTCTGGCGGCACCGGAGCATCCCTATACGCGCGCGCTGATCGAAGCCGTGCCGCGTTTCCGATACCGCCCGGAGCCGGAGCGACGCGAGGCCGCCGTCCTCGCCGTTGAAGGGCTGTCACTGACCTATCGCAGCACCAGTTTCCTCGGCGCCAAACGCGAGACCCGCGCGCTCGACACGGTCTCCTTCAGCCTGGCGCCCGGCGAGACGCTGGGCGTCGTCGGCGAGTCGGGTTCCGGCAAGACCAGCCTCGCAAAGACGCTGCTGCGCTTCGAGACGCCGGATTCCGGCCGCATCCTGTTCCAGGGGCAGGACATCGCCGGCCTCGCCGGCTCAGCGCTGCTCCAAATGCGCCGCCATATCCAGATGGTCTTCCAGGACCCCTATAAATCGCTCAATCCGCGCCGGCGGATCGGCCAGTCGCTGATCGAGGGACCGGTCCAGCACGGGCTTTCGGTCGGCGAGGCGGTAAAGCGCGCCGAGGACCTGATGGAGCTCGTCGGCCTGAGGCGCGATGCGCTCGATCGCTTTCCGCACGAGTTCTCCGGCGGGCAGCGCCAGCGCATCTGCATCGCCCGGGCGCTGGCGATGGAGCCTTCGGTCATCGTCGCCGACGAGGCCGTCTCCGCCCTCGACGTCTCGGTGCAGGCCCAGGTGCTGCGGCTGTTCGAGGAGCTGCAGCGCCGGATCGGCTTCGCCATGATCTTCGTAACGCACGACCTGCGCGTCGCCTCGAACATCTGCGACCGGATCGCGGTGATGCAGCGCGGGCGGATCGTCGAGATCGGCCCGGCCCAGCGCGTCTTCGAGGCGCCGGAGGAGGCCTATACCCGCGAATTGCTGGCGGCGGTGCCGGGTTTTGCCCGAAAGGTCGCCGCGGTCGCTTGACGTCCCGAGGAGGGCAGGGGGACAAGAAACGCGGGTTCCGTTACTGATCGATCATGCCGTTTGCCTCGTCACCCGCACGGAAAGCTCCGCATGGTGCCGCACCGGCGCGGGCCGAAGGGATGCGCCCGTGAACGGCAGGCCTTCGGACGGGCCCTCCTTCGAGCTGCGCCATCTGCGCTATTTCGTGGCCGTGGCCGAGGAGCGGCGCCTTGATCGGCTATGTCGCGTCGGCCGCCTATTCCGGCGTCCTCACCGCCGTCATCAGCGGCTTTCGCAGCGCTTTCGCCGAAGTCGAGCTCGTCCTTATCGAGATGGAGGGCGCCAGAGTGGCGACGCTATCCTGGAGCTTCGAGTCGACAATTGAACGCTCGGAACCCCTCGGGCCAATCTGACGCAGCAGCCGCCCGGCAAACGGGTGGAAGCAGGCCGAGATTGCTTACAGCTGATTAAATTCCATTTGGAACAAAAGCTGGCCAGCACAGTTTCAGACGTCGGCGCATTTTATGCCGGTGCGAGAGTGATGCGATGGGTAATACCGAACACGCCGCAATACGCGTCTCCAGCCCACGCCTCACAGAACAGGATTACGAGGACTTTTTCGAGAACGGTGCGCTCGCTCTTCACCTGGTCGGAAGGGATGGGACGATCGTCGGTGCGAACCGTGCCGAGTTGGAGCTCCTGGGATACACACACGACGAATATGTCGGCAGGCCGATTTCTGAATTTCACGCCGACCAGGCAACGATCTCGGAAATCCTCGACCGGCTCGCAGCGGGCGAAAAAATCGTCCGGTTTCCTGCTCGGCTATTGGCGAAAGACGGGTCGGTAAAACACGTCGAAATCACCTCCAGCGGCCGCTTTGAAGGCAACGAATTCGCACACACGCGCTGCTTCACAACCGACGTGACTGAGGTCGTTGAAGCGCGCCGCCAGCTTGCGCGAAAGCAAGACGAAATGCGCCAGATTTTAGAGGCTTTACCTGCGGCCGTGTATACAACAGATGCTGCTGGAAAGATCACATATTTCAATCGCGCGGCCGCGGACCTGGCTGGACGCGAGCCCGTGATCGGAGAAGATGAATGGTGCGTCACCTTTCGTCTCTATACGGCTGATGGGCGGCCACTTCCGCACGCCGAATGTCCGATGGCCATAGCGTTGAAGGAAAATCGCCCCGTGCGTGGCGTGGAGGCGATGGCAGCTCGCCCGGACGGATCGATGTTTCCGTTTTTGCCCTATCCAACACCGATGCGGGATGGAGCCGGTAATCTGGTGGGAGCGATCAACATGCTGATTGACATCACCGATCGTAAATCCGCCGAAGCCCGTCAACGCGTCCTGCTTGATGAGCTCAATCACCGGGTCAAAAACAACATGGCGATGCTCTACGGGTTGCTACGTGGCGCCCAGCGCGAAACGAAGAGCTCGGAAGCCAAAGCCGTACTTACTGATGCCGGACAGCGCATTGGCGCAATGGCCGCTGCTCAGCGATCAATGTACCAGAAGCAAGACGATGTTGGCGCTGACGCGCCCGGCTTAATCGGGGCGATATGCGCCAGTGCCAACGAGGTCTTGTCCAAAGACGTTCACCTTCACATCGATGTCCCAAACGATCAGGTGCGCAACGAGATAGCGATGCCGGTTGCCCTTATCCTCAACGAGCTGCTGACCAATGCGGCAAGACACGGCCGCGACGCACTAAACCGATGCAAGGTGTGGGTTTCGTTCAAGCGCTCGGGCGGGAACTTCGAACTGACTGTCCGAGATGGCGGCCCCGGATATGACTATAAGGAAACGGGACGGCGCTCTTCCGGCACAGGCTTGGTGGCGGGCCTCGTTCGCCAGCTTCGAGGAAGCTTCTCTGTCGCCCCGGGACCGGGCGCCGTCTCCACAGTTGTGTTTGCCGCCCAGGCCGGAGACTAATTTGTGCGTCTTACGCGATGGATGAGGGCCAAAGATGCCGGGGCTGAAGCCGGAAGATGCCGAGTTCGACAGCAGCGTGCAGGCACGAATTCTCATCGTCGAAGACGAATTTCTAATCGCCATGGAGCTCGAATATCGATTGATGGAGGCAGGCATCGAGGTCGTCGGAACGGCGATCACCGCCGAAGAAGCGATCGCAATCGCTAAGTCGGAAAAGCCCGATCTCGCGATCATGGACATTCGTCTAGCCGGGCGCCGAGACGGTGTGGACGCCGCCATCGAGTTGTATTCAACCCTTGGCATTCGTTCGATTTTTGCGTCTGCGCATGCGGACACCGACACGCGAAGTCGAGCCGCACCGGCTTCACCAATCGGTTGGCTGCAGAAACCGTACCAGGCCGAAGAACTCCTCAGGCTTCTCAAGACCTACTATCAAAACCGCGATGGTGCTGGCGATGCACAGGCGCATTCCGAATAGGCTCGGGCAACATCGCCGCGCGTATCACCGCAAAAACGGCTGTTACTATAGTGCATCCGGTGCACGCCCGTTATGGAGGGAAAAGTGACCACGCTAGGTGATGAAAGCACCAAAGGGTTGAAACGCGAATCGTTCGGTCTTGCCCGGCGAGCGAGCGAGCCAAGTGTCGCGCCGGACCGTGAGCCTGTCATTGTGAAGATCGAAGGCGACCCGGATCCCCGCGACTGGCTGGTGGCGATCATCAACGGATCGACAGACGCAATTATCAGCAAAGATCTCAACGCGAACATCCGCACTTGGAATGCAGGGGCGACGCGCCTGTTCGGCTATTCGGCCGACGAGGTGATCGGCAAGTCGATTACCATTCTTATTCCCGATGACCGGCTTGATGAAGAGCCGGCGATCCTGGCGGAAATCCGGCAGGGGCAGCGCGTCGAGCATTTCGAGACAGTTCGGCGCCGCAAGGATGGAAGCATTGTCGATATCTCATTGACGATCTCTCCGGTGCGAAATGCGCAAGGAGTGATTGTCGGAGCGTCCAAGATTGCGCGCGATATAACCGAGCGACGTCTCGCCCAGGAGAAGCAAAAGCTTCTCTATGGCGAAATGCAGCACAGGGTGAAGAATCTCTTTGCCCTCACGGCAGGTATCGTCTCGCTTAGCGCGCGGTCGGGTGGGGACGTTCTCACCGTCACAAGAAGCATTCACGAGCGCATCGCGGCGCTTTCGAGAGCGCACGAACTCACCATGCCGGACTGGCAGGGCGATGGCCTTGAGGGTCAAACCACGACCCTTCTTACCTTGGTCAAAACGATCCTGGAGCCCTATGAGGGTCATCAGGAAATCGTCATCTCGGGAGATGACCCATCGGTGGGCGTACGGGCGCTGACACATGTGGCGCTTCTTTTTCATGAGCTTGCCACGAACGCTGCCAAGTACGGCTGTTTATCGGAACCCGATGGTCGCCTCGCCATTGATGTTGTTGCAAAGGAGCGCGAGGTCAGTGTCACCTGGATGGAACACTGCGAAATCGTAGCCGAGCCGCCGTCAAGCCAAGGCTTTGGCAGTCGTCTCGAAAAAAGCATCGAGATATCTCTTGGGGCCAACATAGAAAGGCGCTGGCCCGATAGCGGACTCGTCGTGCAGATAAGAGTCCCGACGGACCAACTGGCAAGCTAGGCAATATCCGCCGGGAATTATCTGCGAAACATGCTCGTGGCGTCAGTGCTTTGCTTCGACGCCCTGCGCCTCGTCACGAGACAAGAATTTCGCCGTGACAGCCGGAAGGTTGTCTGCGAGCCAGCTTGCCATCGCCTCTTCTTCCCCCAGGATACGCGCGCAAACGGCGCTCGTCTCCGGATCTCCCACGGCGTCCGAGGCCGCGATCAAGGTTCGATAAGCTGCGATCTCCATATGCTCGAAGGTGTAACCGGCCATGGAGCCTTTAATGATTTCGTCGCTGGCAAAAGCGCCGCTCATTCCCTGGCCCATAGCAACGAACTTGCCCATGAGATCCTTGACCGTGGACGTATCGCCGCCGCGTCTGACGATACAGCTCTCAATCTGCGAAGCCTGCCGCTTCGTCTCGGACAGGTGCTCTTCGATCTTCATCTTGAGCTCGGGATAATTCTGGATGCGGCCTGCTAAGGCGGACAGCATGGTGACCGCTTGCTGTTCCATCGCATGCGCATCACGCAGCCAGTCCATCAGGTGATCTTCACGGCTCGTCATGATCTGATCTCGCTGTTCGAGTGATGCTGTCTTCGTCCCGCCGTCCCGGAGAACGAGGCGCTGCGAAACCACTCCTGATTGGGACTACTTGCGAACCCTCCTGCTGTTCCGGGAAGCTGAAAAATGTTCATGGGTGCGCGGATGACGCGCTGAACGCCTCGGCAGTGTTTCGCGTTGGAACGTTTGCCCAGCGAGACTCGTTCGCTTCCCGTGCCTCACACTTTTTTAGCTGCGCCCGAAGGGAGGGAGATCTCATGCAACATGCCTCTCTGCGTCTCACCTCCCGCGCCGCGCACATTTGTATCGACATGCAGCGTTTGTTTTCCGCAGACGGGCCATGGTCTACGCCCTGGCTCCCAACAGTGTTGCCGCAATGTGTGGCACTCACGCGGCATCGCCCGGAGGCCACGATATTCACGCGCTTTATTACGCCGACGACACCGGATGAAGCCGAGGGAGCATGGAGAACCTTCTATCGCCGCTGGCCGGAGACAACGCGCGCACAAATCGATCCCTCGTTGCTGGAACTCGTACCGGAACTGGCTTCATTCGCACCGCCCGCGCCGGTCTTTGACAAGCCGGTTTACTCGGCCTTTGCAGGTCGCAAGTTGGTCTCCTACCTGCAAGACCGTGGGATCGATACCGTCATATTGTCGGGCGCGGAAACCGATGTCTGCGTACTCTCCTCAGCCCTCGGTGCGGTCGATCACGGTTTCCATGTCGTGGTTGCGGCGGATGCGGTTTGCAGCTTCTCGGACGAGGGACATGACGCGCTCCTGAAGCTCTTCTCCGAGCGGTTCAGCCAGCAGATCGCAACCGCAGAGACCGCGGAGATTCTCAGGGAGTGGCCGGCATGAGTGCGTCCCCCGGACCGACGATGGATTGCCTCATCATAGGGGGCGGACCGGCAGGCCTCACCGCAGCGATCTACCTCGCGCGCTTTCACTTGCGGGTTGCCGTAATCGATGAAGGAAAAAGCCGCGCGCTGCTGATCGCGGAGAGCCATAATCTGCCGGGCTTCCCGGGCGGAATATCCGGCGCCGACTTTTTGTCGCTTCAGCGCGAGCACGCGCTCCTGTACGGGGCTGCCATTGGACACGGACGCGTAGAAGATCTCGCCCTGACGCCAGCAGGGTTCATCGCCCGAACCAGCGAGGCCTCATGGACGGCACGCTCCGTTCTGCTGGCGACAGGTGTCACAAACAGGCGGCCTCCTCTTGATGACGATATTCATGCTGAAGCCCTGTATCGCGGGCATCTGCGATATTGCCCTGTTTGCGACGGCTATGAAGTGACCGGCAAAAATGTCGCCGTCATTGGCGATGATGAAAAAGCGGTCGCCGAGTGCGAGTTCCTTCGCTCCTTTACCGATCGCCTCACGATGATATCGACGGGCGCCCGCCTTCCCGACCCGTTGCGCCGAAGGCTCGAGGCGTCCGGTGTGTCTCTCAGAGCCGGACCGATCACCCATACCCGTCTGCGCTCGTCGGGCCTCGAGATCAAAACCGCCGACGGTTCTTTTATTTACGACGCCGTCTATCCCTCCCTCGGCTCATCCATCCATTCCAGCCTGGCGCGCAAGCTCGGCGCGGCTGCCACCGAGGATGGATGCATTGAGGTTGATCGGCATCAGCGCACGACCGTGAAGAATCTCTATGCGGCCGGGGACGTTGTCTTCGGGCTGGACCAGATCAGCGTCTGTAACGGACAGGCCGCGATTGCCGCCGTGGCAATCAGAAACGATCTGAACGAACAGCAGCCGCAACTTTGGCCTTTAGAGAAGCATTCGCTGCAAACGGGGCTTGGTGACTGAGCCGGAGCCCGCCATGAAAATAATCTAGCGATGGCCTCGCCATCTCGTTGCTGTAGGCGGTGATGTTTCATTACAAGCGGCAGACACGCCTCATCTGCCGGGCAACCTCTTCGGCGCCTCGCAGATTGAACTCACCCAGTTTCCGTCCTGACGCATCGGAGATTGTTAGAAGGTCGCCGGTTCCGAACCGGCCCAAGAAAGCCGACGGTAGCGGACCCTCGGTAGGCCACGTGTCAACCGGCGCCTTATATCTGAGCCGGGCCCTAAACGCCTCGGTGCCAAATCCTCCGGTGACAGCGAATGTCAGTGTCATGCGTCTGCCATCAACCCGCGGCAGGCCCGGCACATCCCGCCAATCGGGCCGTCGCTGATCGGCTTTGGCGCGACAATCCCGAGCAAATGGAAACGTCCGCAAGATCGCGGAGGTGACGCAGCGTCTGAACACGCGCAATGCGGGGAAGGGCTCGCAATACCTCCGGGACGCCGCAGAGTGTGTTGCCGTCGGCGGAGGCCATTGGCTCGCGCATGTTCGCCTCCAAGCGGGGCCAGGTAGGAGGCGCCTACCCTTTGACCAGCATGGCAGCCGTGATCGGCCGCCGCGCCGTTCGTAACGCCTAGCGCCAGTATCGAACGCGTCCTGGATGATCCGTTGCTACCCGGACGTCGCGGCCCTGTTGCTAAAGGAGAACAATCCCGCCAACCGGGCAGCGCTGCGCCGACGCGGGAAGGCCTGGTTCGGCAACGAAATCAGCTCGATCGTCAATGCCATGTAGGGCGAAGAACGCTCCGACGAACCTGCAATTAACGTCGTCGGCGCGCGATATGCTGAGGCACTGTTCAAGACCGCTGCTGCGGTGACGCCAGCCCCAGTCTCGAAGCGCGCTGTCGTGTCTGGCGTCAGGGAGCTGGTCACACTTCGGATCGACAGCGAGGTGCTCGCCCACTTTCCAAGACGATGGACCTCGCTGGCAGGATCGGATCAACGACGTCCTGCGTCAGGTAGTGTCCCCGTCCGATGACGAAGGTCTCCAGCCTGGCGAACTCAACGCGTCGAACGACGGCTAGTCGCAGCGATCGGGGCGTATCGCGCCAGAGCCTGCTCCGCCCCCGGCTCGCCAAGCATTTCCCAGTATGCCAGCATGCCCTAGGAATAGGGATTGGTGATGCAGGCGATACTCGGCTTATTGTTGTTATGCGTGGGAATGGGTTGGGTGCCTGCCTCGGCACAGACGTCGGCACTATCGGATAACGCCGAGTCGATCGCGATGGTGATCGGCAACAAGAGCTACAAGCAGACCAGCACGGTCGACTTCGCCCATAACGATGCCGAGGCGATCAAGGCCTACCTTATCGGCACACTCGGCTTCCGCGAGCAGAACGTCTTCCTCTTGAAGGATGCGACCCTCGGCGAGCTCAACCAGGCCTTCGGCAGCGAGGCCAATCCGCAGGGCGGGCGGCTCTGGCGCAGCGCAGTCGAGGGCCGGTCAAACGTCTTCGTCTACTATTCAGGCCACGGCGTGCCCGATCTCGCGACCCGTCAACCCTTTCTGCTACCGCAGGACGGCAACCCGAATGCGAGCGAGAGCGGCTATGCCGTGCAGACGCTCTATCGCAATCTCGAACTGGTCAGGCAGAAGATCGGGCCGCAACGCCAGTTGATCGTGATGATCGACGCCTGCTTCACTGGCGAGACCGGGCGCAAGGGCGAGAGCCTGCTCGCCGTCTCGGCGCCGGGCTTCACTCCGGCCAAGCCCCGCACCGGTGGCGGAATCGTCAAGCTGGTCGCGACCTCCGGCACGACCCCGGCGAACTGGGACGGGAGCCAGAAGCTCGGCCTGTTCACCAGCCGCTTCCTGATGGGTGCTGCCGGGCTGGCGCGGCCCGCCGGTGCATCCGAAACCGGCCCGCTCGCCTGGTCCGATCTGCAGCGCTACCTCAAGGAGACGGTCGAAGTCGCCGCGCGGCGCGACAGCGGGCGCGAACAGGTGCCGGAGATCGATCTCGCCTCGATCGCGCTGCCGGTGGCGCAGCCGGTCCCGGCGGTGGCGCGCGCCGTCGCGCAGGCGCGGGACGAGGCCAACTGGCAGCGGGCCAAGGCGGCGGGCGAGCCCAGCGCGCTCGAGGCCTATGTCGCGCGCTGCGGCGAGACCTGTGGGTATCGCGAGGCGGCGATGGCGCTGCTGCTTGACAAGCGCCGCAGCACGGAAGCCGTCAGCGACGAGCAGAACTGGGTGAGGCTCGGCGGCTCCGGCAAGTACGAGGATTATCTCAAGGGCTGCGGCACGGTCTGCGCCTATCGCTCGCTGGCCGAGGGCTATCTTGGACGCAGGGACGCCTCGCGCGACCCGCGCGTCCAGGAATGCGACGAACTCGCCGGCGATCCAAACGATCCCGACAGGCGCGAGGGCGTCAAGGGCGTGAAGTTCGGTCGGCTCGATACGCGCGCGGCGATCGCCGCCTGCCGGCAGGCAGCGGAGGCGCAACCGGAGGTCAGGCGGCTCTCCTACCAGCTCGGCCGCGCCTATGACAAAGCCGAGCGCTACAAGGACGCGCTCGCGGCCTACGATAAAGCGGCCGCGGCCGGCAGCGCCGCGGCGATGAACAATCTCGGCACGCTCCATGAAAACGGCCAGGGCGGCAAGGTCGACTTGCAGAAGGCCTTCGCCTCCTATGAGCGTGCGGCCGGCACCGGCAACGCTATTGCGATGAGCAATGTCGGACGCATGCTGCAATATGGCCGCGGCCGAGCGCGGGATGAAAGCGGGGCACTGCGCTGGTACCAGAAGGCGGCGGAGGCGGGCGATGCCTTCTCGATCGCCAAGCTTGTGCCGGCCTATCTCGAAGGGCGACCAGGCTTTCCCAAGAATCCGCAGAAGGGTTTTGACCTGTTCCGTCAAGCGGCCGACAAGGGCGACCCAATCGCGATGGTCTCGATGGCGACGCTGATCGACAACGGCTTCGGCACCTATTTCCCAGGCGCGAATGCGCTGCAGATGCTGATGAAGGCGCTGGAGAAGGGCGAGGCGGGCGCGGCGGCGGTGTCCTCCAGCGACGTCTCCGACCAGAAGCTGAAACCTGATACGGTGCGGGCCTTGCAACGGGCGGCGCAGAAGGCGGATCATTATAGCGGCGCAATCGACGGGCGCTTCAATCCCGTCTTCGTCCGCGCGCTCGATTCCTATGCGCGGTCGTTGGAACAGGAGCGGTAGATCGCAACGTGAGTGGCTTGTCGCGCGGCCTCCTCGTCGCCGGATTGCTTCTCGCAGCGGGTGGCGCTGCGCGTGCAGATGCGCTGTCGGGCTGGCTCGATGGCGTCGCCGCCTGTGCCGGCAAGCGCGACCTGTCGCTCGCGGTCGTCGGCTTCGACCCCGGCCAGCAGGTGCTGTCGCGCATCCAGGCCGATGAGGTCAGGCTCGCGATCGAGAGTCGGTTGCAGAGCGAGGGGCGGGTCAGGTTGGCAGCAAGCGGCGATGTCGTCCGCATCAAGACGTTACGGGACAGCCTCAACCTGCAGAAGCCAGGCGAGGCCGAGGCGCAGATCCGGCGGGCTTTCGACGGCGACGCCAGCGTGTTCTTCACCGAGCCGGCACGGCAGGAGGACAGAGCGAACTTCCGCCTGCAGGCGATCACCAAGACTGGCGACTGCAAGGCGACGAGCGAGCCGGTCGAGGTCGCGATCCGGACTACGCCGGGCGTGGTCGACATCGACCAGGTGATGAGCAAGGCGGTCGAGAACCTCGTGCGCGCTGCGCCCGAGCTACGGCGGGTCGATATCTGCCCCTTCGTCGTGGCGAACGGCTACAGCGCCTGCAGCGCCGCGCTCGGTGAGCGATTGCTGCTGGCGCTCGATGCCGAGTCGCGCTCGGACGACCGCGTTTTGCATGCGCGGCCGCTGGAGATCCGGAAAGCAGCGCCCGGTCAGTGCGCCGCTGCTGGCGCCGAGGTGACGACACGCGGCCGCTTCGCCAGGGATCGCGAAGGCCAGAGCTGGATGGAACTCGAATTCCGCCGCGGCAATACCGTGCTGGCGCCGACCGGGCGCAATCCCATCCCTGTCGAGAGGCTGGGCTGCGACCCGGCTGTCCGGCCCTTCCTCGATCATGTCGCTGCCACCGCCGGATCGGATCGGGCGCGGCTCGCCTTGCTGCCAGCGGCCTCGCCCTTCGCGAGGGGAAGGCGGCTCGACATCCGCATCGAGGGCAAGGCTGGGACCAGGCTTGCCTGCTGGGTGCTGGCGCCGGACGGCACTGCCTCGGTCGTGCTGCCGGTTCGGGGCGAGGAAAACCGGGGCGTGCTGCGCGCCGGCGGCCTAGCCTACCCTTACGATTTCGGACTGAACGACATCGTGCTCGACGCGGCCTTCGAGAACCTGTTCGCCTGCTTCGGAACGGATGCCGAGCTGCCGGCGGCGTTGCGTGAGCGCTGGCTCAAGGCGGCGCCGAGTGCAGCCGAGGATGCGGCGACGCTGCAGCCCTCCGAGGTGCTAGACCTGCTGGAGCTGCTACGGGCAGTTCCCGGCCTGGTCGAGGCGACCACGCCGATCGTGGTACGCTAGCGAGGGCGCTTGCCTTCTTCCTTGGCGAAGCTCACGCTCCCGTCGTTGAACAGCGCGAACAGAAGCTCGCGCTCGCTTTTGCGAGCTGACGCGGAATGCTCGCACTGGCCCCCCTGGAGCGAGCGAAGGACACGGCGATGGCGAGCGGCTGGGCTCCGGACGGGGCAGTGCAGGATCAGATTGACGATTCCATTACTGACGCGGTTCGATTGGCTCGCGCCAAGTTGGCAACTGGTCCCGGCGAAACTCACTGCCAGGTTTACGCGAGGAGATTCCGGAAGCCAGGCGCAAGGCGATGCCTGGTGCTCGTACCTGCGTTGATTGCCAATCCGGCATCGACAGTCGCCCGGAATTCGGCGGCATCAATCGCCGCGGTAGCAAGGACAGCCAACTGAAGTGACCTAAGATGACGTCCAGCGTTAATGGGTGCCCGGTTCGGGTCGCGGATTGTCGCTCGTGGCGGATCGGTGATGGCAAATAACCTGCAGGCGATGTGGCTAAGAGCCGCGATAGTGGTTTTGATCGGAGTGGCACTGGCGCTGCCGCTGCTGTAATCGCTCGCGCAGCGAGTTAGCTCTAGTCAGGATAGTCGCGCGCGAGTTGATCGTACAAGCATTCATCGGCGGCATCTACAATCTTGGACGCCCGGATCTCATCTGCGGATACGGGCCGCCCACCATGGCACCGCTGGAAGGCGTAGCTGGCCCTTTCGTCAGCGAACCTCACCCGAACCTTCCCTGAGTGGCCGAGCACCGAGCCTACCTCCGCATCGACCTGCCATTCAGCGAGCCAAGCCTCGAGCTCGCGCAAGCGCGTGTGAAACCTGTCGCGATCGACGTCGATGAGGACATGAAAGGGACGAGCTTCCATCATTCCACCATCCCACGGGGATAGGTCAGCAATCGATCACCACTGCCTCAGGGTACCTCATAATCCTCCCAAGCAACAGGAGGACACGATGCCGATCTCGATCAGCTGTCGTATGGCCAACCGCTTTGCTTTCTCGCTCAACCTTCGCGAACCATCGCACTCATCTTCTGGTGGCTCTAGGCCAGCAGTCTCAAAGCCCCAGTTCAGCTCTCAGAGCAATCTGAAAGCCCATAGTCCTAACGCTACGAGCCCCACCCAGCCAGCCGCGGCGCGTGCCGCTTTGCCACGGCGATGCAGCTCACGCCGCCAGCCCGGCCAGGTCGCCAACAATGGCACGGACATTGAACAGCAGCTTGGTCGGGTCATTGGGTTGCGTCAGTGTGACACAAAGTAGTTCCCCATCGAGATACACTCCCGAAGAACGAGCTAGAGAACTCATCGACGGGTTCACGACGACGCTGCATTCGTCGTCGATTCCGGTTGTTCTTACCAATCGGGACAAGGCCCTCGCTCAGGCCACGTTGGCCATCTCAGCCGCAGAACACGACGCTATCGCGGCGGTGGCAAAAATGTTCGATCGGCTTGCAAGCTCCGGTGTCAGGACGATCTCCACGGAGAAGGCGGCCGAGCTGATCCATGAAATGCTCCACGAACCCGATATCCCTGACTGATCGCGCAAAGTACCGCTTGCATCCGGCTTCGCCACCGTTGAGCAGACGCCGCTGGCGGGACTAGATCGATCCTCCTCCTCGCCAATGAGCGTGACCATTGGTCGGCCGACGTCAAATTGCGCGTGGGGTGGGCGGCAAGATCACGCTCGTGCCAGTGCGCGAATGGCGCGGTACCATCGAGTTGCGGCTCGATTAGCAGAATGACGACGGCGCCTCAGAGGAGGCCGAACGCCCAAAGGCCTATCGTCAGTGACGCGACCCAGACCGCAGCAATGATTGCTGAGTTCCCATATCGATAAAGATTCTGCCGCCAGTGGGGCCATTTCGCCCAGCGCACGCGCTCCTTGCGATTCTCGACGCCAATCTGTTCCCAATGGCCCATCAGAATAGGCTGCCCAGCGGCGGCAGCTCAGGTGGCAGCGGCGGCGCCTCCGGTTCGGCCGGGACAGCGGTCGCCGGATCGTCGTCGCCGACGCGCACGTTGTTCATGGGCCGGTTGACGATCCACTCCTGGAGTCCTGGCGGCGCCTTCATCAGGATCTCCTTGCCGGCCGAGCCGTCGAGCCAGGCGTCAAAATCGTTCGGATGCAGCATCGCCGGCATGCGGTTGTGAATGCTCTTCATGAAGCGATCGGCGTCGGGGGTGATGATGCGCGCGCTGATCACCTCTTCCCCATTCTCGTCGCGCCAGCGTTCCCATATCCGGCGAAGTGGAGGATCGTGCCGTCGTTTGCGCTGATGTAGTGCGGGGTCTTGTCGCCATTCCGCCTTTCGACTTCATCCCAGATGTATCATCGGTATATGCCTTGCGACGTCCCCATCATGTCTTTTGACAGGCTCTTGGTCCGAGTATTGCGCTTTCATGAGTCGCTACGCCTATGCCGGCCCAATTTGAAACAATGTGTACCGCGTGGGGCCTAATGTCGTTGAAACGCAATAGAGCTAGTTCCATTTCAAGCTATGACGAGTGCACGGTCCACCTGCTGAGCGCGTTTTTCTGCGTGACTGGACGGGCCAAGGAAGACAAGCAATTGCGTAGCGCGATTGAGGCTGTACTCATCAAGTTGACTACTGCGCAGGCCGCGACTGCCCCCTCCAATGTGATCCAGTTCTGTCGTGATCTGCGCCGCCGAGGGTACGGCCCGCCTTGATCTCTTCAAATCACCCGAAACAATGTCGCCTCGTCGCCTTCTCCCTCAGCCCATTGAAGGACGCGTGACGCAGCTTCTCGTCATGCGTCCAGCCGCGATAGGCGATTTCGGCGGCGAGCTTCGGCTCCACCCAGAGCACGCCCTTTGCGCTGATGCCGCGCGCCGGTGGCGATGCCGCCTTGAGTCGGTCGAGTTGCTTTCGCAGCGCTGTAGCGCTGGCCTGCGTGAAGCCGGTGCCGCCGCTGCCAACATAGGCCTGGCCATCGTTTCCGTTCCCGGCCAGGAGCAGACGGCCGATGCCGCCGAGCGCAGCGTTTGACGGCTCATAGCCGATGATCAGGAAGGTGTCGGACTGGATGCATTTGATCTTGAGCCAGTCACCGCCCCGGCCGGGCCTGTAAGGCGCATCGCGGCGCTTTGCGATGATGCCCTCCAGGCCAAACTTGCAGGCGCTCGCCAAGAATTCGGCGCCATCGGCCTCGACCTCTTCGCTTAGCCGGATCACGCCGCTTTCATGATCGATCAAATCCTCGAGCTTGTCGCGCCGCTCGCTCAACGCCATACGCGTCAGATCGTGTCCATCGAGGTAAAGCAGGTCGAAGGCGAAGAGCATGGCACGCTCGGCCTTGGCCTTGCCGCCGCGATCGAGGGAAAGCGGTGGGTCCAGTCACGACCACCGCGGGTGATGACGCGCACGCTGGCGGCGTCGCGATGGACCGCCAGGCGGTAGCCATCCCACTTGACCTCGAAGGCCCAGTTCCGCCCCGTCGGCGCCTTCGATTGCAGGAGAGCGAGACACGGCTCGATCCTTGCCGGCATCGGGTCAGTGAAGAGATCGGGCTTGGCAGCGCCGCGACGCGCTTTGACCGGCGCACTTTGCAGCGCATCGGCAGCAGGCATAGCCTTCAGGACACGACGCGGCTGCCTCGCCATACTCAACACCACTGAACGCAACGAACTGGCGACTTTACGCCGATTGCGGTTGGACGTTCCGGCTTCACTAGAATGCCGGCAGGAGCCAACCTATTGCGCACCCTTCATAGTCTCATTAGCGTGGAGATAGTAAAGACTCGAGGCGCTAATGTTCGATTGCCACGGTTCCTTTTGGGCAGCATCGGCGTGCTTGCCGATGTGGCATTTGACGTTGGCGAATGTTGGATCGGCTGCGTTAGCCATAGCGGGTCTGCTAGTCCTCGATTTCAACTCCCTCTGACGCAGCTACGCTCATGAGCCACGTTCACATCGTCGATCCCGACAACGTGCCGGAGACCTTCGTGCTAGGTCCGTTCAGCTGCACTGTTACGGGGCACTTTGCGACCTTGACGTTCACGCACGAAAGGCCCGTCGCCGAAAAACTGTTGACGGGTCAAAGGGCGGAACTAAGCCTCGAAGCCGTAGTTCGGGCGCGCCTAATTATGCCGGTAGAAGGACTAAAAAGTCTGCGCGAATCGATTGATCAGCTGTTGCGCGGTCTCGGGGCGGCGGACCAAGAATCTGACAGCGCGCGCGGTCACTGATTAGCGGCCCGACCAGGACGGAACGCTTGCAAAGCCCTAAAATGTGGACATCTGGTGAGCGATATGCGGTCGCCAGTTCGCCCCTATTTACTTAACCACAGGGCTTATCCGAAGTTGCCTCCCGCGAGTTCATCAGCGCCTGTAGTTTTGCGTCGTACTCGACCGCCATAGTGAGCGGCGTCGGGATCAAGTTAACATCCCCGGTGGCGCTGGCTAAGCGGCGGCATCTTGCTGCCGCGGCGCGCAGGAAGAAGATCTGCTCTGCCAAGGTCGCGCTGGTCGGAAAATCAGGTTCGTTCATGGCGGCATGCTCATCACCGCCTCAACGTTGTCTGACTACCGGCGTTCCCAAACCGAGGGGAGAATCTAAGCCGCAGTCGGAACAGCCCGTCCTCGCCGTAGTTTCCAAGCGATGACACATAGGCAATGGCGGGGATTGAGGAAGTCAGGAGCGCCTTCTGAGGCTTTGCACAGAGGAGCGAAAAATGGGGCACCGTTACGCGGTCGGAGACCAGGTTCGCCTCGCGTTTGGTTTCCATGACCACGATGCAGTCGGCCTGTATGAGGTCACGCGCCTGCTGCCTTATCAAACTGACAGCGAGCCACAGTATCGCGTGCGCGGTAGCGATGACCGGGAACGGGTGATCGGCGAAACGCAAATCAGTGGTGTAGCGCCGGCCGGGAATCGACCTGCTGGGCCGCGAGGTCCCCGCAATCCGATCACCGAGGCGCTCAACCGTCTAATTGGAAAAAAGGAGTAAGAGGCGGTACAGGAGGGATCAGCGCGTCCGGCTAAAGAAACCACTTTGGCTAATAGACTAGGGTCGTTCATCTTCCGCCTGCAGCTGCTTCCTCCTAATTTTTTTGTAATCCTCAGTCTTGGCGATATCGATTGACAATCGCGATTGCGGCTCTTATGGTGATGCTCGTCGATATTTGTTGGTTGGTCGTTGTTATTTTCGCGCTTTGGCGCGGTCCTGATAATCTCCCCCTTTCGAAATCGTTCTGAATTCGCCGAACATCCTGTTTGGCGAACGACAGGTCTTGCCAAAAGGAGGGTTTTTCATGACCACCGGCACCGTGAAATGGTTCAATTCCACCAAGGGCTTTGGCTTTATCCAGCCTGACGACGGCAGCCAGGATGTGTTCGTGCACATCTCCGCGGTCGAGCGCGCTGGAATGCGCGATCTGCAGGAAGGTCAGAAGCTCGGCTTCGAGGTCGCCCGCGATAACAAGTCAGGTAAGATGGCCGCCGAGCAGCTTCAGGCGGCGTAATCGAACTGTTTCGTCGATGATGACCACGGATGTACTGGCATCGCCGACAGCAGTTACCCGGAAGGCCAAGCTCAATGCTTGGCCTTTTTTTATAGCCGGCGTATGCCGCACCAGATCGGAAATCGTAATGGCTGAGCATTCAACGCAGCGAACCACTGCCGAGAGCACTTTTCTGAAAATCCAGACCCAGGCACTTGCCCGCAACCGGATCTTGTCGGAATCCGAATCTGCTGCTCAGACGCGGAATGCGAACATGGCGAAGCAGAGACAACAGCGTCTGGAAAAAGAGGCGGCGGATAGGCAAATTGCTATGGTCACAGCGGTTTCTAAAAAGCGGAAGAGGCCGGCTTAACTAGTCAATGCCGCGCTATTTCTTCGATATTTTTAACGGCGAAGCAGGCCCCGTTGATCTCCGGGGTCATGAATTAGACGATGAGGCTGCTGCTCGCGCTGTGGCTCTGCAGACGTTAGCGGACGTCGCGCGCAAAGACATTCCGCGCGGGGGCGAAGCTCGCATCACTGTGAGAGTTCGGCGCAACGGCGTGCCGATTTATAGCGCCGTCATGACCCTCAACGAGCAATGGATCCGTCTCGATTCGTAAAGTCGCCTGCGCTGAACAGATCGTATCCGCTTCTTGAGTTCGCCAGATGCTTGGAAGCGCCCCGAACCAACTAGGCGATAAGACAGCCTCTCGCCGACGAAGCAGGGAGACAACAGCATCGGCGAGAGGCATGGCGCTGATGGGAACGCGCCGCCGCCAGGCTAGCATGGTGTGCTGAAACAAAAAGCTCTAGTAGCGGGCTGAGAGCCTCCCGCTGGCTGGGACGAGAGTCTGACAGCCGGCAATTGGTGGTGGCGCAAGGGATCAGGCGGCGCCGCCATGAACCCGGCTATTCATCGGTCGGTTCCTCGGGAACTGCGGACTGTGTCCGGCCGCGGCCTTTGAAGTCGAGCCAAGCCTTGTAAATCCCCTCACCGGCCTGATCCTGGACCCGCACCTTGAAGTTCGCGCGATTGCCATGGGGAAGATTATCCCTGGCCATATCCGCCAATGAGCACTGTGCATCATCGGTCGCGGCTTGTTCGCTGGGATAGTCTACATTGAGCATCATACCGCAGCAGGTTGGCGACCTGGTAGGCGAGCCAAGTCCTATCGCGTTCAGGATTTCCGGAACAAAGCCCGCGCTTTTCGATTTCGGCCCAAGCGGCCTCAAGAGCGCGTTGGGCTAGCGCGACGGGATCGTGGAACGATGAGAACGGCATGGCGCGTACTATAAGCGTAATTTTCCCAGCGAGCATATCATGAGCAGACTGCCGAGTCCCGGTTGGCTTTACCTGATCGCGCTCGCCGTTGTTGCGATAGCGTGCTGCGTCATCATGGAAGCGCCGACACTGGGGCGATAGCATACGAAGCCCGCCTGCGGGTGCCAGCGGGGCTGATGATGAAAACTGGCGGCGGTGGAAGTGCATCCGCGATTAGCAGCCGGCGCGGTGTAGCGAGTCTCCTCAGTCAGCCGCCCGCTCCATTCACTAGTTTCGGCGGTATTGAAGCAGGGCCTGCTCGACGGCAGCCGGAGCGGTGATGAGTGGTTGCCGCGATCCCCGCAGCCAACAAAAGTGTCCGAATCATAACGTCTCTCCAGGGTCTGCAGCCGCCAAAAAGGAGCCCACCCGGTGACGGATGGGCTCCAATTCATCACTCAATGATCTGAACGATCTTGCGGGTCTTCGGCTCGACCAACACCGTCTGGTCATTGACCACCGTGTAGCGGTACTCCGTCTTGCCGTACTTTGCCGGAACCTCGCGATACGTGACCGTCTCCGGCAACGTCGCGCCGACGACCACCTTCTCGCGGTACGCGACGGAAGGCACCTTCTGCTCCTTCACATAGGTGCGGAACTCAGTGCGATGATCAGCGGAGATACCGCCCACAATCGCACCAGCCGCAGCACCACCGACTGCACCCACTGCGGCGCCAGCCGGACCGCCGACGATCGCGCCGCCAACAGCACCGGTAGCCGCGCCGCCCGCAGCGCCACCGGCCGCGCCGGAGTTCGTCTGCGCAAAAGCGGTTGCCGGAGCGACAGCGAGCGCGGCGATCAGAACAAGATGTTTGATCATGGTACTTCTCCCATTCGTGGACAAATGCCCCTCAGTCGCATTCTAAACTGCGGCAGATACCGCTAGTTCCATGAATAAGCGTTCATAATCAGACAGTTATATCGTTCGCGCACGATTCAGCAGGTCCTCAGCCGCGCTTGCGATACCATTGGCGGTCGTCGTCCGCGCCTGTTCGGCGGCGAGATCGCTGAGGGGCTA
>NZ_LMJW01000023.1:0-218092 GCF_001429505.1 Allobosea sp. Root483D1 | reverse complement strand
CCATTCTGACGCCGTCGTTCGGACAACCAATCCAAGGCGATTGGGAAACGCTCGAAAGCTTCTGGAGCATACTCGGTCGGCGATGAGGGAGAACGCAAAGGTCGTCCCCTTCAAACCCTGACGTCGAAATGGCTCTAGCTAATGCCGGCTTCAGGCTGTCGGCCAACCACGGGGGGAAGGATGCCGGGCCGAGTTCGAAATTTAGGTCAAACGTCAATGCGCAGTGCGATACTGACGGCTCAGAACCAGGTTGAGCTACAGTGCAACGACCATAATGGATCACTTTTGAAGCTAACGCTGGATCTGCCGAATGCAATGTTCCTGATGAACAGCCTGACGCAGATCCAGCGCGCGACGGACGCGAAGGTGCCCGTTTCTCCGCCCAGCCAGCTGCGGGCCGGACCGTAGCAAGCGGCCGTTCTTAGCTCTTCAACCGCCGAGGCACGCTTACTACCTTCTTCGGTGAGAGAGAGCTTTCAAACTAGGCTACATGTCGCGTCACCAGAAATTGCTGTTCGAATTCAGCAGCAGGAAGTGGCCGGCTAAAATAGTAGCCCTGTCCTTCGTCGCATCCCATCCCACCAAGGCGATTGGCAGTTTCGGCATCCTCGATACCTTCGGCGATAATAGACAGGCCGAGCGAACGGCCGAGGTCAATAGTCGCGCGCACAATGGCGGCATCGCCACTGTCATTCATTAGGTGGCGTACAAAGGTTTGGTCGACCTTCAGCGTGTCGAGTGGGAATGCCTTGAGGTAGCTCAGGCTGCCATAGCCGGTTCCGAAATCGTCGAAGGCGATCTTAACGCCGCGCGCGCGGATCTCGCGGAATGTCTTCTGCGCCGTCTTGGCGTCCTCGATCAAAATGTCTTCGGTGACTTCCAGTTCGAGCAGTTCAGGGGCTAGGCCGGTTTCGTCGAGCAGCGCGGCGACGATGTCCGGCAGGTCGCTGCCCTGGAGCTGCGAGGGCGAGAGATTGACGCCAACGCGGATCGGCCTGCCTGCCATCTGCCATCGGCGCGACTGCCTGCAAGCGGTGGCCAGGACCCAGTTCGCGACGGCGTCAGACAACGGAGAATTGTTCAGCACCGGAATGAACTGACCCGGCGGCACCAGGCCGCGCACGGGATGGCGCCAGCGGATCAAAGCTTCCGCTCCGATTACGCTGCGGTCCGAAAGAAGCACCTGCGGTTGGTAGAACAGTTCGAATTGATTTTTCTCAAAGGCGATGCGGAGCTCGGCTTCAAGGGCCAGTTGCGATGCGATCCTGTCGCGCATGGCAGCCGCGAACCCCATCGGCCGCTCTTCGCGGGTCAGGATGGCTGCCTCCAGCGCCAGATGGGCGTTGCCGATCATGTGATCGGCGCTCCAGCCCGGTTCGGCGATGGCATAGCCGATGCGCACCGTCACCCGCTGGCGCCACTTGCCGAAGACGAGCGCTGCTGATTCAAAATCGTGCGCAACACTATCCGCCACCGCAGCGACGCGTTCCGGGGGCACGAGCAGGGCAAATTCGTCATCCGCGAAGCGAGCCGCTTCGGCCGCGGGTGGCATCAGCGCGAGCAGCCGTTCGGCGAATGCGACGAGTAGCTGATCGCCGAACTCCCTGCCATGGATGTCACTGAAGTGATGGAAGCGGTCGATGCCGATCAGGACCACTGCCGAGACGGATGCTCCACCCTTCTCGTACTCCGCAGCGAGACGTTCCCCGAGAGTGTGCCGATTGAGCAGCCCGGTCAGGTCGTCGTGGTCGGCCAGATAGCGAATTCGCTCGCGCTCCCGCTGCTTGACGGTGATATCGCGCAGGACAAGGCCGAACTGCCTTTCATCAGCGCCCTGCCAGCTGGAAATGCTCGCTTCCAGCGCAAAACGCTCGCCAGTGCGCCTGAGACCGACCAGATCGAGAACATGGTCGTCGGCGGACTGCGTTGCCGCCGCATCGCGCAGGCGAGCGAACTGTGGTGAAGCGAATTCCTGGGAGTCGGCAAGGCATTCAGCGAAAGACCTGCCCAGCGCCTCGTCTTCCGAATAGCCGAAAATCCTGGCCGCGCCCGGATTCCAGAAGACGATGCGCCCCTGATCGTTGAGGCAGACGAGACCATCGCCCAGCGACATTGCGATGCGCTCGAAGCGCCGTTCGGCGATGCCGCGCAGCAGTCCGCGCAGATCGATTTCATCGAGCGCGATGGCGATTAGATAGGCGCCGAGCAGCAGGTGCCAGCTGCTCGTATCGGCGATGACCGGCCATTTCGCCTGAGTGAGGAGTGCGCCGATCTCAAGCGCCGCCGCTGTCCACAGCACGACGGCGACGCGCCTCCTTGCGCTGGTCCGCCGCCAGAGCAGAACCATCGCCGCGAGAATGGCGAGCATTCCGGCGATCGACAGGGGCAAGCCGGTACTCTGCAGGTCGCGGCCTTGCAGCAGCGATTCTGCCGCAAGCAGCTGCAGCATGGAGCCTGGAATGACGCGTCCATTGGGGACATTAAAACGATCGCCCAGCTCAACGGCGGTTCCGGCGACGATGACCTTGCGTCCCTTGAGCCGCGCCAGCGCCTGCGGCTCGCCGTCTAGCACCGCGGTATAGGATACAGTCGGAACGGTATCGGTTCTGATGCTGAAATCGATGCGGAACGGCGGGCTCTGCTCATCATGGCGGCCGACCAGCAGCGCACCGAACGACGGCACGAATTCACCGATGCGCGCACCGAGGCCATAGCGGCGTACCAGCCCGTCCGTCTCCGGCAGCACATTGACCACGGCAGACCAGCTGTGAGCGGCGAACTCCGACAAGGGCCGGTTTACATGCAATGTCACGCCGCGGTTCAGATCGCCGGTCCTCTGCTGGAAGGTCGCCAGCACAACCGAGCCGCCGGCCTTGGCCAGCGCCTCCGCGAAGGCCGCATCATCGGCCGGATTGGAGCGGGCGCTGAAATCGACGTCGAAGAGGATGTCGGTCACACCGGCCGCTTCGAGTTGCTCGAGCAGCCTGGCATGATGGCGCCGCGGCCATGGCCAGACCCCAATCCGCGCCAGCGACGGAGCGTCGATCTCTACCAGCGCAATGGTTTCGCTTGCTGGGCGCTGAGGCCAGAGAAAGCGCTTGTCGCCGATGAGATCCGCCAGCGCCGCAGGCAGGCCCACGAGCCAAGCCAGCGCGAGCAAGCCAAATGCAACGAAGTGTGGCCGATACAGCGTCACGTCCGTCAGCCACCCTGCCGGGCATCGAGGTCAACCAACCCGACGCTAGCGCGGAAAAGCTGACGATTCCGTCAAGAGAATCAGCGGCGCCTGCCGAGGCTCACCCCGAGGTTCAAGCCACCGAGGTTCAGACCGAGATTCACGCCACCATTTCCGTTTCCATTTCCGTTTCCACCGGCATTGCCGTTGCCGTTCCCGTTGCCACCGGCATTACCGTTTCCATTTCCATTTCCACCGGCATTGCCGTTGCCGTTGCCACCGGCGTTACCGTTTCCATTTCCGTTGCTACCGGCATTGCCATTGCCATTGTTTCCAGCGTTGCCGTGGCCATTGTTGGCGCCGTTGCCCCAGGCGTTGCCACGGCCATTGTTTCCGCCGCCATTGCCGCCACCGTTGCCGGTCACAACCGTCGCGCCGCTGCCGCCATTTCCGAAGCCGCCCAGGCCGTTAGCCTGCCCATTTGCTTGACCGTTCGCGTTCGCAAATGCTGTCGCGCCGCCCGACTTGCCCGCTTCCGCATTGCCGTTCCGCTCAGCATTTCGCG
This sequence comes from Allobosea sp. Root483D1, assembly GCF_001429505.1. Classification (GTDB taxonomy): domain Bacteria; phylum Pseudomonadota; class Alphaproteobacteria; order Rhizobiales; family Beijerinckiaceae; genus Allobosea. The sequence continues at coordinate 214,352 of NZ_LMJW01000023.1, read as the reverse complement.
CCGAGCCGCCCGTTGGCGACAGCTCTCCGGTCGACCAGGCCGCGGCTTGCCGGCGTCCCGGAATAACGCCTTGGTCACTTGAATTACGTGCCAGACCTCTGGTCACCGCATTGGCGTCGACCTTGACCTCACCCAGGGCCGAGCCGATGCGCACCGTCCCGCCACCGACGGAAACGGCGCCGCCCGATCCTTCGCTGTTACTGGCCCGGCGCTCTTCGCGCCCCGCGCCGGTCGGCGGGGGCAGGCCGTCGCGCGGAATGGAGATCGGGCGGATCGATGGGGTACGCGGCGCGCCCTGCTGGGTTGGGCTGAACTGCCCGCTGCCAGAGAGCTTGAGACCCGCGGCACCGCCCCCCGCGGTGCTGGCGGCCTGCCCGGGCTGGACCAGCACGAACTGGCCGGAGCGGAAATCCGAGACCTGGACCTGACCGCGCTGGACGTCGACCTTGGCGCTACCCGAGGTCACGGTGACACGAAACTGCGTGCCCTTGACGACGGCGGCGAGAAAGGGGGTCTCCACTTCGAAGTGCTGGACGTTCCGCTTCTCCACGTCGAGCAGGATCGAACCTGCCTGCTGGAGGATAGTCGAGCGACCCGAGCCTGTCGTCGTTGGCACGGCGACCTGCGAATTCGCGGAGATCAGCATGCTCTCCGCTCCACGCACCAGCAGGACCCGGCCATTGCGTCCGGTCCGGATCGTGTCGCCAGGCTTGAGCGTCGTGGCCTGCCCGAGCGACACCTGCTGCACACCGGAGCCGGCGATCCAGGCTTCGCCCGAGACCTTGCTAACCTGCCAGATATTGTCTTGGGCAGAGGCCTTGTTCGGCCCCAACGCATGCAAAAGGGCCAGAAGCCCCGCAGCAAAGAGAATGCGGGTCGTTCGCAGCATAGGTGGGCAGTCTCCGTCCTGGAGGTCGTACAACGCCGGCTATACCGCGTTTTAACAGGCAGTTCTGAACGCTGGCTTAGTGCGATGCTCTGAAACAGGAGGAGGCATTAAGCTCTGATTAACTATGTCTATTTACGGTTTTTGGGCGGGGAAGGCTGGGCAAAAGCCCATCAGACGGGTGCATGTTCGATATGGCATGGCGGCGGGTGGGCGGACTATCCAGTGGTAGTCTGCGAGCGGTGGTCCTACCGCTCCTCATGTGCTCGCCGGCCTTGATCGGGCCCGCCCATGCCCAGAGCGGCCTCCAGTCTCCGTCGATCCAGCCGGTCGATCAAAGGCTCCAGCAGCGACGCGTCGAGCGGCTGCAGGAGACCCGGGACGGGATTTCGGTTCCGGCGGCGAGATCCGCACACGACCAGACGGAAGGTGAAGAACGGGCGCTGTTCACGCTCGCCGCCGTGAGGATCGAGGGCGACAGTCCGCTCGGCTCCGGCGAAATCGAGGCCACCTATCGCGACAAGCTCGGCAAGCCGATCTCTCAGGCGGGTCTCATCACCCTCGCTAGCGAGATCAGCAGGCTCCATCGCGATGCCGGCTATCACCTCACACGCGCGCTCATCCCGCCGCAGGACATCAAGCGCGGCGTCGTCACCATTAGGATTATCCCCGGCACCGTCGCAGAACTGGTGGTGCAGGGCGACGAGGCCAATCGCTTCGGCACGCGCAAGATACTGGCGCCGATCACCGAGGAGAGGCCGGCCAGGCTGGCGACGCTCGAGCGCCAGCTCCTGCTCGTCAACGATCTGCCGGGGGTACGCGTCAAGGACACGACGCTGGAGGAAATCGGGACCGGCTCCGGACAGTTCCGGCTGACCGTGATCCTCGACAGCTGGAGCGTGTTCGTCTCCGCGGGCTTCGACAATGCCGCTTCGAATGCCGTCGGTCCGTGGCAGGCCTATTTCGGCGCCGCGCTGAATTCCTTGATCGTCCCCGGCGACACGCTCGCTGTGAACCTGTCGTCGGTCCCGGGCTCGACACAGGAGCTGCGCTATGGCCGCATCTCCTATGATGCGCCGCTCGGCAATGACTGGCTGCGGGTCGGCGTCGCGGCCTCGCGCAGCATCGTCTGGCCCGGCGATCTACGTCGGCTCGGCCGTGTTCGGTCGGATGCCGAGAATCTCGAAGCCAAGGCGACGGTCGTCGCACTGCAGACACAGCGGCAATCGCTCTGGCTAACCGCCAGCTTGGGCATCAGCAACATTGTCGAGGAGAGCGTCTTTGGCATCAATTATCGCGATCGCCTGCGTATCGCGAGTCTGACTGCCGATTACCGCCTGCGCGACGACTGGCAAGGCACGACCTACGCGACGCTCGGCCTGCGCAAGGGGCTCGGCCTCGACGATGCCTCGCGCCGTTACGATCCGTTGCTCTCGCGTTTTGACGGCTCGGGTGACTTCTATGTCCTGCAAGGTGCGCTGACGCGCTATCAGGGTCTTGTCGAAAGCTGGTCGATTAAGCTCGCCGGCTCTGGTCAGGTCAGTTCCGAGGCGTTGCTGATCTCGCAGCAGTTTTATCTCGGCGGCGGTGCCTTCGGCCGCGCCTTCCAGAGCGGCTGGCTCGCCGGCGACAACGGCATCGCCGGTTCGGCCGAGCTGCGCTACGACTACCGGCCCGGCCTATCTTTCCTGAAGAACGTGCAGCTCTTCGGCTTCGTCGAAGGCGGAGCCGTCCGCAGCTATGCGGCGCCGAAGGACATCGTCCAGTCACTCTCCGCGGTGGGCGGCGGCGTACGCCTGCAGCTCAACGATTCGGTCGAAGCAGGGGTCACTGTAGCAGGTCCGCTGAGCTACAAGTCGCCCAGCAGGGGCGGCCGCGGCGCGACCGTACTGTTCTCCCTGTCGACGATTCTGAAGGCTTGTCCCGAGCGGGGAGACTGGCACTGCGGGTAAGGGGCAGCCACGCTATCACCCGTTTAACCAAATCCAGGCAACGGACTTTGCGGGCTCACCTGGTGCGCGCGAGCGTTCCGATGGCGCTCCGCCACGTCGAGCGTGCGGCGCTTCAAGAGGCTCGAATATCCGAATCCTGTTCAGGGGTTCAAGAGCGGCACGTTGCTCGTCAGAAGGATCGCACTGCTGCCAGCGCTTCTCAATGCGTGCCGAACCCTAAGCCAAAAAGCCGCAGCAAGCCGTGTCTAACGCACGCAGAAGCATCAAAAGCCGCTACTGATGATAGGTGATCGTTCATTACGCCTCATCACCCCAAATTCACCCGCCGATGGAATGCTTCTGGAGGGGTAACTCGTGGGGATACCGGGGCAACCGTGCTGCAGCTCCAAAATATCATTCTTGAAATGATCGCCAAAGGCGAAACCCTTGAAGCCACAACAGATCGGCTTTGTCGCGAGATCGAGCTTCGTCTGCCAGAAGTCTGGTGTTCGGTTCTGCGGGTAGAGCGCAACGGTCTTCTCTATCCGCTTGCCGGGCCGAGCTTCCCCGCAGCGTATACCGCGTTGTTGGAAGGATTGATGGTCGGTCCGCTGGTTGGCTCCTGCGGTAGCGCGGCGTATCTCGGAGCGGGGGTGGCGGTGACCGATATCGCTTCAGACCCCCGGTGGCTTGAATTCAAGAAACCGGTTCTAGCCTTGGGCTTCAGGGCTTGCTGGTCCTCCCCGATCCAGGCCGCTGACGGCACGGTGCTGGGCACTTTCGCATTCTATTTTCGAGAGACACGTGGCCCCACGCTAAGAGAGCGAGAACTGGTTGAGTCCTGTGCCTCCCTCTGCGCCATAGCACTTGAGCGCCATCAACGGGTGATCGAGCGGGAGCGCCGCGCATTCGTAGATGCCCTCACGGATCTGCCAAACCGGGCTGGCTTCGATGTGGCGCTGGAGCGCCTGCCCTGTGCCGAGCCAGGCTCGTGGGCGCTGCTCGCGCTCGACCTCGATAATCTCAAGACCATTAACGACACCTTCGGACACGCAACCGGAGATGCACTGCTGCAAACGATTGCCTCGCGAGTCAGTGACATTGTGGCGCCGGACCGCGTGTTTCGAGTGGGCGGAGACGAATTCGCCGTCATTCTCCAGGGAGCGGAGGCCATCGCTGACATCGAGCATGTTGTCCAACGCATTCGCGACGCACTGGCCGTGCCCGCCGAATGCAACGGCCACGTCATTCTGCCGCGAGCCACGATCGGCGGCGCGGTGCTGTCGCCGGAGGACACTGACGCGATGAGCGTCCGAGAGCACGCCGACTACGCTCTCTATGATGCCAAGGAAAATGGCCGCGGTGGCTTCGTACTGTACTCTCCTGGGATCGGTAGCACGATTGAGACCCGCATCGAGGTCATCCGGGATGTCGGTGCGGCCTTGCGCGAAGGCAGGATCGACGCGTTCTACCAACCTATCGTGCGGCTCGACACACGCGAGATTGTCGGGTTCGAAGCACTCTGCCGCCTGCGCAAGTCAAGCGGCGATATCGTGTCGGCTGCTGCCTTCCAACACGCTACGTCCGACGCCGGCGTCGCCTCGCAACTAACGGAACGGATGATGGCGATCGTCGCCGCCGATGCGCGATCCTGGCTTGTGAGAGGCCTCCCCCTCCAGCACGTCGGGATCAACATCACCTCGGCCGACTTTCATAGCGGCACGCTTTACGCCCGTCTCGAGGCCGCCTTCGGCCGCGAGAACGTCCCGTTGGAACACATTATCCTGGAGGTCACCGAGTCGGTTTACCTCGGGCAACGGGATCCGGTCGTGGCACGCGAGATCAAAGCGTTGCGTGGCCATGGCTTGCGTGTTGCACTGGACGACTTTGGTACCGGCTACGCGTCGCTTACGCATCTGCTCACGGTGCCTGTCGATATTATCAAGATCGACAAAGCCTTCATTGACCGCCTAGCAAAGGACGACCCAAGCTTGGCGATAGTCGAAGGGCTGGTCGACATCGCACGCAAGCTCGATATCAAGATCATCGCTGAGGGCATCGAGGGAGAGGCGCAGGCGAGCCTTCTGACCGATATCGGCTGCAGGTTGGGACAAGGTTACCTGTTCTCGAAAGCGGTGCCCCGCGAGATCGCATCAGATCTGATGAGGCTCTTTGGGCAGTCGCGAAACGCTCAGTTGAGCAAGCAGATGAAGCGGCGAGCGGACAAGGCAGTACGGGGGGCAACGCGCTGAGTTTAGACGTCGGCATCACCCTAGCCTGAAAGGCTTCGGACTCCATGGCTTGGGGACGTCGATCCTAAGGGGACTCTCCCCTTCGTCAGCAGCATCCCGGGCAGCACCTTGGGCCTGACGATCGCCAGGGACACTGCCCTCAACGCAGCCGGACTTGACCTTGCGCTCTGGCCTCCAACACCACCGAGCTGACCGAAGATGCGTAGGATCTCGGACGACCTGCACGCAGCCCATCCGGGAGAATCATAATTTGTAGAGCAGCCGCCCGAGAACCTGATTGGTGCTCAACTGCCGCTTGAAACCGACGATCCCGAGCCCGCCGACGTCAACCGGGTAGGTGTAGGTATCCTCCTGGAACTGGGAGTACCGATACTCCAGGCCAGCGATCCAGTGTTCGTGAAGGCGTATTCGCCGCCGGCGCCGTGTCCAGCCAAACGGGTGCTGTCGCCTGTGCCATAGGAGTAGCCTGTACCCGTCACCGTCGATTTGGCGCGGCCAATGCGAGGCCGCCGGTCGCGTAGATCATGAACCGGTCGAAGGCATAGCCGACGCGCAACCTGGCCTAGCCGACCCAATTGGTATGAGCGGTGATGAGGTCGCCGGTTAGTGCGGTATGTCGCTGCTTTCCGGTGATGAGGGTTGAGCCGTCGATCTCGCCACCGATGACAAGCTGACCGATCTGATGGTTGTAGCCACCATCAGGCCGACTGCGACGCCGTCCTGTCCAGGCTGGGCAACCAAGCCACGGCGGCCCGATCGGCGATCGCGGCGTCAGCCGTCAACTCGGTTCTGGTCTGCGCCCAACCGGCCTGGGTACCGATATAGAAACCTGTCCAGGAGAATGCCGGCGGCAAGGGAGCGGCAGGTTCGATCCTCCGCGACGACAGGTCGGCAGCCTGCGCGGTGATCGAGCACGCTGCGAAGGCAATTCCGACACAGATTTTGATTGTGCGGGGCGGCATATCGAATAGTTCCTTTGAGGATGGCGGAAGGATTGTGGGGTTATGCAATCTTGATCCCCTCGCGAGGTTTCTCCGGCCCGCGCTAGTTCTCGCAAGACGCTGCCCGGTCTCGTACCTCAATCGCCTGTCGGAGCTCCAAGCGCGTAATCCTTTTGCAACTGCCGGCTCGTCGACGGGTAAAGCGACTGGCACTCTGCCCAGTAGAAAGTATTGGGCTGTCGGTTGGCCGGATCAGCACAGATCGTGGCAAGCTGCTCCTGCCTTGATTGCGAAGTCTGGCAGGCTGCAAGGATCAGCCCGAACGATAGCGCAATCCCAACAAAGATATATGGTCTCATAACGTCCTGCCCTGATTGAGGTTGGCGGTGTCGAGCTTGATTGACGATTTTTTAGATATGCACTTCAAGTGGTTTCCCAGCTTGGCGCGCTCATCCTTGATACGACCGCAAGCGCCTCCATGATCTTCTTCCCGGGATGGGCCTTGCAGTGCAGGATGAGTTCGTGCTCCACGACCTTGCCTTTTCAAGTCGAGAAAATGCTTCTTGGCGAGGCCGTTATACCAGCCGCTATATCAGGCAGACAGCGCATCGGCGTCCTCCTGAAAGGTCCCGGCGAGCTGCGCACAGGTCAGGGCCTGAACATCGATGAAGCCGTTGGCATCGACATAGCTCGTGAGCGAAACCTGCGCCGTCGCCGGAGACGAAACGGCGCAGACGATCGAAACTGCCATGGCTGCAAGAATTATGGACATAATGATTTGCTATTTTGAAGTGTAAGAATCGGATTTAGCGAGCGGCCGGGTAAGCGAATTGGGCCGATTACCGGATTCAGTGCGGCCTCAACGATCGTTCATTGTATCTTCTGCCAGCGCCGCTGGCGGACAGCACGAGAGCCGGCGCCTCTCCATCGCAATAAGCTTGGGATGGAGAGGCGCGCGAAGCTTTCGGCTTCTATGAGACCCGCTTCACGCCGGGCGGCTGCCATGTCCCTGTGCCCGCCGGCAGGATCGAAGGCGGCGTCGACGTCGGCCAATAGAGGCGCATCACGAGATAAATCTTGTCATCCGGGGCCGGAAGCCAGTTCGCTTCCTTATCCGCGCCGGGGCTGTCCTTCTGGATGTACAGCGTCAGCGAGCCGTCCGCGTCCTTCTTCATCCCCTGCAACATCGGAGAGTTGATCAGGTAGCGATTGATCGAATTCTTGACCAGGAGCTGGCTCTTGCCGTCATACATCGTCAAGGACCAGAACGCGTTCACAGGCGGCAATTGGCCGGGTGCGAAGGTGATGGTGTATTTGTGCTTGCTGCCGTCGAGCGGCTCGCCGGTCGCGTCGATGCGGGTATAGGGATACATGGCTTCCACGGCATCGTTGCCATAGATGCCGCCCTTGGCGGCGCCCGCCCGCATCACCCAATCGCCGTTATAGAAGGCCTCGTCGCCGAAGAACGAGCCGACATTCCAGCCATTGATGTGCTTGTTTCCGCTGGCCAGCCATTTGTCGACTTTGCCATTGCCCTGCTTCATGCCGATCAGGATTTCGGCCTTGTGCTCGAATGACAGATCCTTGAACGCGAAAGTCTTGCCGGGGCCGATGCCGATCTTCGCGAGTTTCGCACGGATCGCCTTGTCCCTCGGCGTCTCGGGGACGAATTGCAGGGCCGCGTCGAGATACTCGAAGAAGTTGTGCCTGATCCCGGCCGTGCTGGCCGGAACGAAGGTGAGCTTCGGCGCGGCTNTGTAGCCGGCCTGGATCTTCTCGACGTTCGGCATGTCGCCGGGGTTGAAGAGCTGGGTGCGGACGACCGCGAGCGAGAACGGCGTCGTCGAGCGGAAGACCTGTTTGATGCCGTTGGGCTTCTCTCCTTTCCAATCAGGGCCGACGACCAGATAGTCGCCCGGCTCGGTCCCGGTGGCGCGCGTGCCGATATAGCCGTAATTGTAGGTGTTGCCGTCGATGAGCATGACCGAGTAGTAGCGCTCCCTTGCGACCGCCGGCACCGAGATCACCATCGGTTCAGCGCGCAAATCCAGCCAGAGTATCGAGTAAGGCGTATCGCTGTTCGGCGTGATGACGGCCGTGTCCGCCGGGGTGGCGACATGGCGCATGTTGTAGATTTCGTTGAACGGCGCCTTGAACTGCCCCGAATTCCTGTCGACGGCATACTCGTGCATGACCGCATAATTCATCACGAGCGGCAGGCCGTAAATGAAGCCTTCCTCAGCGATGTCCTTGGCCTCCAACAGGCTGGGCCATTCGGCATTGGTCTGGTCAATAACCGGGGGGGAGACGATGTCGGACTTTGCCGTCGTAGCGGCGAGTGCCGCCATCGCCGCAGAGCCAAGCAGAGCGCGTTTCGTGATCATCTGAACACTTCCTTCCGGTTCGTAATTTGTGGCCAACCGCGCGTAGGTTGCAGATCGACGCTACGTTACTTCGGTGATGATTGTCAGTCGACGAATGCTCAATTCAGACCCATTTGCATGTCCGCTGATCGTGCCGCTGCGACACCCGCGATGCATTCCGCGATCGGCCTGTTCGCCGTCATTTCGGGAATAGGAACTGGAGCTGGGCCCTGAGCTGCCAATCTGCGGCGCCGCTGGGCTTTGCGACATTGTAGTAGGCTGCGAGCTGCGCATTGACGGGCTGATGGCCGATCTTGAATACGCGCCCGAAGCCACCTCCGATCGGCACCGTCCAACGATCGCCGTGGCCGGCCTCCCAGTTGGCGGAGATGACGGGGGACGACGTCAGGTACCAGCCGCCATGGAAGTTGTAGTTCACGAACGGTTGCAGCGTCATCGCGTTGACCGCGCTGCGGTTGCTCTTGCCCGCGAAGGACCAGACGTTGTTGACGAGGACGCCGACAACCCAGGGCCCTTCGATTGCCAGGGCGACGAAGGCCGGTCCCGCCGAGAACTTGCCGGACGTGAGGGTTTTGTCGGTGCCGGTGGGAAGTACGAAGGTCGGGCCGATGCCCCAGATGATGCCGTGCGTCGGTTGCTTCGGCGAGAAGAAGAAGCTCGGGTTGATGTCGCCCAGGCCGAACTCGCGGTCGCCATTCATCGTCAGCGCCGGTTGCGAGATTACCGGCGTGATCCAGCGCGTGATCAGGTTCCAGTCCTTGTTCAGCGTGATCGGGATCACAGGCTGGATGTTGAGGACATTCTGAAGCTGTTTGTGCGGCCCGACATTGAAGTTGAAGTTGTTCTGGAACGGCACGCTGATCATGTCTGCAACGGGGTTTTGCGCCGCTTTGGCCAGATCGCCGGGGCTGCTTGTCGAATCCTCCGCCAGCGCTACTCCCGAACATGACAAGGTCGCGAAGAGAGTCAGACTAGCCAGCCTGATCAACATCCTCATGCTCACGGCCCGAAAATCCTTCAAATACAATAAAATTGACGACGGCCAAACTGGCCTTCCGGTTGTTTGCAGCACTTATACCGTACGCCAAAGCAGTAATCGGATTTCGGGGCCACTCATTTTGCGCCAATCTTGCGGCATTCCGGGGCCTCGAGCGCGTGGCTGAGATCCCCGTCATCTCCAGCCATATCCTCCACGGCCTGCCGGCATTCCTGCGTCGGGAGGTCGGGGAAAGGGCGCTCCTGCGGGCGAACCGCGCCGCCGGCTTCGACCTTGAGCTGACCGAGGGCCGGAACTGCTTCATCCCGCACGCCGCCGTGATCGGTTTCGTCAAAGCCGCGGCGAGGGCGGCGGGCGAGCCCAATCTCGGGCTCCTGATGGCGCCGATGATGAACGCTGCCAATTATGGCTGTTTCGGGCGCTACGTACTTGGAGCCGATACCCTCCGCCAATCCATCGAGCGGGCCATTGCGGCCCTTTGCTATCACAGCACGAATGACAGGATGTCTGTTGCGGTCATCTTGGCGACGAGGCGCACTATAGCTACCTCTTCGCCCGGCTGGTCACACGGGCTACGACATGATCGCCGGCGCGGCCGCCGGCGTTCTGATCAGCGTCCTCCGGCCGTATTTGCCCCTCGACTGGCGGCCACTGCGCATCGAACTTGATATCGACAGGCCGCGCCAGACCGGCCTGTTCGAAGATCTCTTCCAGTACCCGGTCATCTTCAACGCGCCCGCCGTGACCGTCGGCATGGAACGCCATCACCTGTCTGCCGCCCGCGCGCCAGCGCCCATCGTCACCATCGAGGACGTGGCGCGAGACCGGCCTGGCGGCTCTCCACGGGGTCTGCTCGACGTCGTCATGGAGCAGGTGCGGGCCCAGGTCCTCACCGGCAGCGTGTCGATCGATCGCACCGCGCGTCCGGTGGCGCCATAAGCAGACTCTGGGCTACCGCCCCGGACCAGACAGTCACAGGCGAACCTCCGTGTTGGCGACCCAAGTTGGATATCGGCCACCCGCTGACTCGGTGATCGAAAATGGCCCATTTCTGATTCCTGCAATGTCCGGTTTCAGGCAATCCAATATGCGCCCACACTACGGCGGCTGGTGTTGGTGGCCAGTAGCCCAGCGAGCAGTGTGGGCGCCGGTTATTGTATCGCCCCCTCTTATCCAATGACTGGCGATCCAACCATTTCATTTCACATACACGAGAAAGCCGGCGTGAGTTAATTCGGGAAACCATTCCGCTCGCCCTTCGTTGGTCTACCCGAACGAGACATAGCAACGTGTAAGCCGCCGTGTGTCTTTTGCCATTGCCGAGGAATACGCGACGTGTTTATCGGCCTCCGGCCCACGTCGGGATCGAGGGCCTCTCGTACGGATTGCTTATCCGTGACGGCCCGAGAGATATCGACAGTAGCTGGAGGTGGATGTGATCAGGCCATTAGATAAGCCAGCCCTGACGGGCGTCACAGGGTTGGACGACGTTCTCGGGGGCGGGTTGGAACGGCGGCGCCTGTTTCTCCTCGAAGGCAACCCCGGAACGGGCAAGACCACGATCTCGATCCAGTTTCTGTCGGCGGGAGCCCAAGCGGGGGAACGCACGCTCTACATCACTTTGTCCGAAACCGAGGAAGAGCTTCGCGCCGGCGCAACCTCGCATGGATTGGACATGGCGGGCATTGAGGTCTTCGAACTCGTTCCCCCGGAAGTCCTCCTCGATGAGGATCAGCAGCAGAGCCTGCTCTATTCCTCTGACCTGGAACTCGGCGAGACGACCAAGCGCATCTTCGAGGCGTTTGAACGGGTCCGGCCCGACCGCATCGTCCTCGACAGTCTTTCGGAAATCCGTCTTCTCGCCCAAAGCTCACTACGCTACCGCCGTCAAATCCTGGCGCTCAAGCATTACTTCGCGAAAAGGGGCGCGACGGTGCTGATGCTTGACGATCTGACAACCGACATCAACGACAAGACGGTGCATAGCGTCGCCCACGGCGTGATCCGGCTGGAGGAGACGTCACCGGAATACGGCGCCGACCGTCGCCGACTTCGCGTAATTAAGTATCGTGCCCGACGCTATCGCGGTGGCTACCACGATTTCTCCATCCTGACCGGCGGCGTGCGCGTGTTTCCCCGTCTCGTCTCCGCCGAGCACAAGACACAGTTCGCGCGCGACGTTGTGAAGAGCCATTCATCCCAATTGGATGCGCTTTTGGGAGGGGGAATTGAACGCGGATCAAGCGTGTTGGTTCTGGGCCCGGCGGGAACCGGCAAGTCGCTGCTTGGTCTCACCTTCATCGAAGGTGCCATCTCACGGGGCGAGACCGCCGGCTTGTTCGTCTTCGACGAGGAGGTCGGCCTGCTCTTCGATCGAGCGAAGAAACTTGGCATCGACCTGCAAGCGATGGTCGATCGGGGCAAGCTTTTCGTCGAGCAGGTCGACGCTGCCGAGCTGAGCCCGGGCGAGTTCGCCGAGCGGGTGCGACATTGCGTCGAGAAGCACGGCGCCAGGACGGTGATCATCGATAGCCTGAACGGTTACCAAGCCGCCATGCCGCACGAACAAGCGCTGGTCCTGCACATCCACGAGCTGCTCCAGTATCTGAATAGGCAAGGAGCCACGACTTTCCTGACCGTCGCGCAGCATGGTCTCGTCGGGGATATGAAGACGCCGGTGGACGTCACCTACCTCGCGGATACAGTCATATTGCTTCGTTACTTCGAGGCTATCGGCAGAGTACGGCGCGCGATCTCTGTCGTGAAGAAGCGCACGGGTGAGCATGAGGACACCATCCGCGAGTACCGGATCGGTGGTCGCGGGGTCACCCTCGGCGAGCCGCTCGTCAACTTTCAGGGCGTACTACGGGGCGTGCCGACTTTGATCAGCGAGGGCCCCGAGCCAATGCGGGCAGGCCAGGCGTGAAGCGTTCGACATTCTCGGAAAGGGCTCTGATCCTGGCGCCCCATGGACGGGACGCGTCAATCGCCGTCGCAATGCTCGGCGAGGCAGGGACCGTGGCAGAGGCGTGCGGATCGCTCCCAGACCTCATCGCCGAACTCGATGACGGCGCAGGTGTCGTGGTGGTCACTGAAGAAGCGTTGACGACAGCGGACCTAGGCCCTCTGGCCGCTTGGCTCGCAGATCAGCAGGAATGGTCCGACCTGCCCTTCGTGCTCCTGACAGGCCAGGGTGGTGGGTTGGAGCGAAACCCGGCCGCGCGCCGATATCTTGACGTTCTCGGCAATACCACTTTCCTCGAACGACCGTTTCACCCCACGACCTTAGTGAGTCTGGTCCGCGCCGCCTTGCGTGGCCGCAGGCGACAATATGAGGCGCGGTCGCGCGTCGAGGAGCTGCGCTTCCTCGCTGAACTGGACGAGGCCATGCGAGGCGCACGCGATGCGTCGGCGGCAATGCTGACGGCGGCCACTCTCCTCGCAAACCGCCTGGGCGCATCCCGATGCGCCTATGCGGACGTCGACGCCGACAATGATCGCTTCTTCATTCGCAACGATTACGCCGCGCCCGGGATCGCAAGCTCGGCTGGCACCTACAGCCTCGACCTGTTCGGTCCCCGCGCGGCTGCCGACATGCGAGGCGGGCTTACCTTGGTCGTCCGCGACGTCGCCGCCGAACTCGCTTCGGGCGAGGGACGCGAAATGTTCCTGGCAATCAATATCTCCGCGATCGTGTGCTGTCCGCTGGTGAAGGATGGGCGCCTGGTCGCGATGATGGCGCTCCATCAAGACGTCCCCCGCGATTGGCGACCAGGCGAACTGGCGCTGGTGCTGACGGTGGTCGAGCGCTGCTGGGCGCATGTTGAGCGAGTGGGCGCCGAGGCCCGCCTCCGCGAGAGCGAGGAGCGCCTTCGGCTGGCGACCGAGCACGCCGACATCGGCTTCTGGGATGTGGACCCCGTCCACGATCAGCTCTTATGGCCTGCTCGCGTCAAAGCTATGTTCGGAATCTCCGCGGACGTTCCCGTAACCATGCAGGATTTCTACGACGGACTGCACCCGGAGGACTTGGAAGCGACGGGCGCGGCCTACGCCGCCGCAGCGGACCCGGTCCGCCGCGCGCTTTACGACGTGGAATACCGCACGATCGGCAAGGAAGACGGCGTGCTGCGCTGGGTGGCGGCGAAGGGGCGAGGCGTATTCGAGGGCGACCGTTGCGTACGACTGCTTGGCACGGCCATCGACGTGACCGCGCGCAAGGCGATCGAGGAGCAGCTTCGCCACCTTAACGAGACGTTGGAGCACAGGGTCGTCAATGAGGTCGCGGAGCGGACCAAGGCCGAGGACGCGCTGCGCCAGGCGCAGAAGATGGAGGCGGTCGGGCAGCTAACGGGTGGGGTCGCCCACGACTTCAACAACCTGTTGACCATCATAAAGAGCTCCACGGACCTGATGCGCCGACCGAACCTTCCGGAGGAACGTCGACGCCGATACGTGGACGCCATCTCCGACACGGTGGACCGGGCTGCCAAGCTCACCGGCCAGCTTCTGGCTTTCGCGCGCCGCCAGTCGCTGAAGCCGGAGGTGTTCGAGCCCGCGGCCCGCGTCCGCGCCATCGCCGAGATGCTGCGCACAATCATGGGATCGCGCGTCGAGATCATCGCCGATATCCGTGCGGAGAATTGCTTTGTCGAGGCCGATGTCAGTCAGTTCGAGACTGCCCTCGTTAACATGGCAGTGAACGCGCGCGACGCGATGGAAGGTGAAGGCACCCTGACGATTACAGTCGAGGACCTTTCGTGGATGCCGCCAATCCGCGGCGACGCCGGCGGGGCGGGACCGTTCATCGCTGTGTCGCTCGCCGATAGCGGCATGGGCATTCCCACTGAAAAACTCTCCCAGATCTTCGAGCCGTTCTACACAACGAAAGAGGTCGGCAAGGGAACGGGCCTCGGCCTTTCGCAGGTCTTCGGCTTCGCCAAGCAGTCCGGCGGCGACATCGACGTCGACAGTATGGTAGGGGCCGGAGCCCGGTTCACGCTCTACTTGCCTCGGGTGGAACGGCGGCCAGAGGCCGAAAGCGAGTACGGCAACGCACGGCCTGCGACCATCAGCGGCGGGAGCGGGCAGCGTGTGCTGGTCGTCGAGGACAACGTGGACGTGGGGACTTTCTCGACGCAGCTCCTGAGCGATCTGGGCTATGAGACGACATGGGCCGCCGGTGGCAAAGAGGCGCTGAAGATACTCGCCGAAGTGGACGATTTTGACGCGGTGTTTTCCGATGTCGTCATGCCCGGCATGAGCGGGGTGGAACTCGGCCTTGAGATCCGGAGGCGCTATCCTCGCCTACCAGTCGTGCTCACATCGGGGTACAGCCACGTGCTGGCCGAAGAAGGTAGACACGGCTTTGAACTGTTGAAGAAGCCCTATGCCGTCGAGGACCTGTCCCGAATATTGCGCTCGGCGACCCGAACCAAGCCAAGGAGCCGCCAAGACGGTACCTGATCGCCGAGGTTCCGCAAGGCGGCGCGAGGGGATCAGTCGAGTAGACAGGCCCGCAGCACCTGTTCGACATGTTGGATCGTGTAAGGCTTCGCCAGTACGCGACATCCACTCGGCAGATCGGACGCGTCGCCGCCGTAACCTGTCGCGACAATTACGGGGACGCCCTTTTCGACGAGCGCCTCGATCAATGGATGCGACATGGTCCCGTTCAGGTTCAGGTCGACAATGGCGGCATCGCAAGTGGTCGTCCCAACCAGGCCCTGGGCCTGGGCCAGATTTTGCGCCGGTCCAACGACGCTGCACCCCAGATCGGTCAGAAGGTCGTCGAGCATCATTGCGATCATCGTTTCGTCCTCAACGACCAGGATCGCCTTACCTTCCAGCATCGGTTGCCTCCAAATCCCTTGGCGAAGGCTTCGCCTACCCACTCCAACGGTAGTCCTGGGGTTTCGCATGAAACCTGCTGTCACGTCCACGGTGGTCGGGCAGCGCGGGCGCCGCACTGGCGTCTGTGTCAGAGCTTGGTTGTGAAGAACGGGGCCAGCTTGCCGGGAGCGAGGTCGGCGCCAGCGCCTTATAGGTAGCAATTGATGGAGCGCCTCTCCTGCCGCCAAATAGCCTGCTTTATCCTAATCCATCGAGGTAAGCCCTCATCCGCTCGCAGAATTGCGAACGGGAACGCTGACGGGCATGGCGGGGCAGCAGCCGCATCCATACAAGTGGCACCGCCCCGGACTTAACAGGTAGAAAGATGCCGCTGCACTTCTCCGATGGCGACACCTTCGCCCGCCAGATCCGCTTCAGTGCGGCCACGGCGGATCGGCCCTATCTAATCGCGCTCGACGGGCGCAGCGGCGTCGGCAAGTCATCACTGGCAGCCGTGATAGCATCCAGATGTGCTTTGGCCTCAGAGGCGGCTTCGGTCCGATGATGCGACCGAAGTTCCACATTACGAGGCTGTTGGTTCTGCGCCTGGATATCCATGGGAGATCCCCTTCTTGGGACGCTGCATCCTGGAAAATTCTATCAAATGCGGACGGGTCTCTCACGCCTCTGGTGAAAACCGCGGAGAGGAGCGCAGCTTGCGCCAACTGCTGACATTGGCCCGTCGCCCCAAAGCGGACGCTTTTTCCGACCAACGGATAGGCACCCCACGCCCCTATTGGAACACCGATTTTAGGGCTGCATCCTCGCGTGTGGCGGCCGAACGCATTGTCAGTACCGACGTCATCGCCAATAGTCCCACGATGCCGCCTGGGCGCTCTGACCTAAACGACTTCACCTACTTCCTTGCGCTGGCGCGACATCGCAGCTTCCGACGCGCGGGACTTGAACTTGGGATCAGCGCGTCGGCGCTCAGCCATGCCCTCAAGGGGCTGGAAGGCCGTGTCGGCGTGCGCCTGCTCCATCGGACCAATCGCAGCGTCACGCTGACCGTGGCCGGCGAGGAGTTCCGTGACGCGATCAGCCAGCCCTTTCAGTCGATCGCGCAAGCAGTCGAATCCCTGAATCGCCATCGCGACGCCCCGGCGGGCCGCATCCGACTGAATGTGACGGCAGATGCCGGAGCGCTCCTTCTCGGGCCCATCGTGCCGCTTCTCACGGAACGCTACCCGGCCATCGAGCTCGACATCGTCTCAAGCAACCGGATGGTCGATGTCGTTGGCGAGGGTTTCGATGCCGGCATCCGGCACGGGGGGACCGTTCCGGAGGACATGGTCGCGCAACGCCTGTCGGCAGACCTTCGCTGGGTTGTGGCCGGGGCACCTGCCTATCTGCAGCGACACGGAATTCCGAAGGTCCCGGGCGACCTTGCGTCACATTGCTGTCTCGGCGTGCGCCTCGGCGACGATCGCATCTATCGTTGGGAGTTCGAGGGACCTGAAGGCGAGTTTTCCGTTCCGGTGCCGGGCCGGATCACGGCGGACGACTCCCGAGTGATGCTGGCCATGGCTCGGGCGGGCGCCGGCTTGATGTACGGTGTGGAGGCGATCATCGTTCCAGATCTTACGAGCGGCGCTTTGCGGCTCGTTCTCGATGACTGGGCCACGACGGGGCCGGGATACCACATCTACTACTCGGGTCGACGGCAACTGCCGACAGGGCTACGTGTCCTGATCGACCTCATCCGCGAGGTGAGGCCGCTCGGGTTGTGACGTTGAGCAGCGCTCATCGCTTCATGAAGCCGTGACGCGCTACAGATTGCGGCCGCGATGCCGATCTCTCGGGAAAGGAGATCGGCATGTACCCACGCTACGACTTTACCGGCCAGGTCGCGTTCGTCACGGGCGCCGCGAAAGGCATGGGCCTTGCGACCGCCCGCATGTTCGCCGCGAACGGAGCGTCGGTTGCGCTGGTCGACCGTGACGGCGATCTCGCCCAGCGTGAAGCCGAACGGATCACGGCCGAGGGCGGCAAAGTTTTCGCAATAGCCTGCGACGTCTCTGAGGAGGAGCGGGTCGCCGCCGCGATCGACGCGACCGTGGCCCGATTCGGCCGGCTGGACATGTCATTCAACAATGCCGGAATCCAGGTGCCGCCGTCTGACGCGGCCGAGGAGACGCTGAGTGCGTTCGAGCGTGTCGTCGCGGTGAACCAACGCGGTGTCTGGGCCTGCATGAAGCACGAACTGCGCATCATGCGCCGGCAGGGATCGGGTGCGATCGTGAACTGCTCGTCACTGGGCGGTCTCGTCGGCCTGCCGGAGCGTGCCGCTTATCACGGAACCAAGCACGCCGTGCTCGGCATGACGAAGAGCGCCGGCGTCGAATACGCGCCACGCGGCATTCGCATCAACGCGATCTGCCCGGGCACGGTCGATACGCCAATGGTCGCGGACATGCTGGAAAGCCAGCCGGACGCGATGGCCGAGATCCTCAAGCTGCAGCCGATCGGCCGGCTCGGCCAGGCGGACGAGATCGCGGCAGCGGTCCTGTGGCTCTGCAGCCCGGCCGCTAGCTTCGTCATCGGTGTCGCACTTCCGGTCGATGGCGGCTTCACTGCCCATTGAGGAGAGCGGGCATGACCCTCAATACAGTGCGATGCTCATCGGCTCGACCGCGTCCGCGTCAGGCGCTCGCACTCGCAGCGGCGCTGGCTGCCGCCTCGGGCACGGGCCTGCCGGTCGCCGCGACGGAGACTGCGGCCCGGCAGGTGAAGGCCGCGGGGTTCGAACGCATGACGATCCGTCTCAGAATTTCCGGCGAGCGGCCGATCGAGGCGATGCTCCTGGACGTGCCGGCCGGCAGGGATTTCGCGGCGCTGCTGCCCCTGACACTGACGCTCACGGACCACGCCGCGACTGAGAAGATCAGCGAGCTGCCACGAAGGCTTCCGACCGCGGGCGCACCCGAGGGGTTCGAGCCAAAGGCTGGCGACATCGCCTTTTACGCGCCGTGGGGCAACCTCGCGATCTTTCACAGGGGCTTCCATCATTCGCCGGGGCTGGTGCGCCTCGGGGCGATCAATACTGGAATCGAACGCTTTGCCGTGCCGGGACCGATGCGCGTCACGATCGAGCGCGCCGACTGATCCCAGCTTCTTTCAACCGTCCACGAACGGAGATCCGAGATGAAACGACATTTGATCGCAGCGGCTGTCAGCACGGGCATGGCCGGGCCGGTGCTCGCCGAAGACAGGATGCAGATCTTCCCGAATGGCTCGCGCCCGTCAGGCAAGGGCCCGGAAGCTAATTTCACCGGCGCTGTCCGCGTCGACCCTCGGTTCGCAGCTCCGGGCGAGACCGCGCTCTCGGCAGGACATGTCACCTTCGAGCCAGGCGCGCGATCGGCCTGGCATACGCATCCGGCCGGGCAACTGCTCATCGTCACGTCCGGCACCGGCTGGGTGCAGGAAGAGGGCGGCCGCAAGCGCCAGATCAATCCGGGCGACACGATCTGGACGCCGCCCGGCGTCAAGCATTGGCACGGGGCCACCGCGACCACCGGCGTCGGCCATTACGCCATCCAGAACAGCATCGACGGCAAGAACGTCGATTGGATGGAGAAGGTCTCGGACGGTGACTATCAGAAATAGCAGGTCGAAGCCGTTCGATCGAGCGAAAGCGGGATCGTTGTCAGGAAGACGACATGGACATGATCAACAGGCGAACCATGACATCGATGCTCGCGGTGCTTCTATCAGGAGGCGCATCCTTGGCGCAGGATAAGAAATCCCCTGTGGTCAGGATCGCCGACCTCGATATCGATCCCGCGCATCTCGACAGCTACACGGCCATTGTTCGAGAGGAAATGGAGACCTCCGTCCGGGTCGAGCCGGGTGTCATCGCAATCTATGCGGTTGCGGACAAGGAGCGTCCGTCGAGGCTGAGGTTCTTAGAGATCTACGTCGATGACGAGGCTTACAGGGCGCATATCGCGTCCTCTCACTTCCGGACGTATTTCGAGGCGACCACGTCGATGATCCTCGATCGAAAGCTGATCGAAGCCGTGCCTGTGCAGCTCAGCAGCAAATCACGCTGAACGAACCCAGGTTCGCCTCACACCACCAGTCCCAGACCGCTTCACCCCTATTCATGAACAGGAGCGACACATGAAGATCATCGCCGCCATCCTTGCCACTGCGGGCGCACTCGCCAGCGCCCCGGCACTCGCCCAGCAGCCGGACCTTGCAAACCGCCGGCTTTCGCCCGAAGACGTCCGCCGCGTCGCCCCTGCGCTAGAAAAGTACACGCAGCAGGGGCTTTACGGCGATGTCTGGAAGCGGCCGGGGCTTAGCCGGCGCGATCGCAGTCTCGTCACGCTCGCGGCCATGATAGCGAGGAACCAGTTTGCCCCGCTAACCTATTACATTGGGCAGGCGCTTGATAACGGGGTCAAGCCGGCCGAGATCTCAGAAACGATCGTGCATCTGGCCTTCTATGCCGGTTTCGCGAATGCCTTCGGATCGATCGGCCCGGCGCGGGATGTCTTCGCGCAGCGCGGTATTTCCGCGGATCAGCTTCCTGCTGTTTCGCCCACCCTTCTGCCATTGAACGAAGCTGCCGAGGCCGACCGCGCCAAGCGCGTCGCGGAGAGCTTCGCCTCGGTTTCGCCGGGCCTCGTGAAGGACACCACCGATGTCCTTTTCAACGATCTTTGGCGGAGGCCTGACCTCGCGTCGCGCGATCGCAGTCTCGTCACCGTCAGTTCGCTCATCGCGAGCGGGCAGGTTGCTCAGGTCGCTTATCACTTGGGGAGGGCCATGGATAACGGGCTGACCAAGGAGCAAGCCGGCGAGATGATCTCCCACATCGCCTACTATGCCGGTTGGCCGAACGCCTTCGCCGCGATGCCGGTTGCGAAGACCGTTTTCGACGCGCGGACGAAGTGAAGCATTGAAGCCGCGCTGGCGCCACGATGCGAGGCCCAAGGAGGCGAGGATGACCAAACACAGCCACGATTCGATCGCTGACGGCGGCAAAGCGGAATCCCACTATCCCAGCAGACGCAGTATCGTCGCGGCCGGATCGGGCATCGCGCTCGGCGCCGCGATGACTTCGCTGACGCTCCAGAGCGCACATGCTCAAGCACCGCCGGGCGGCGCGCGAACCGTGGTTCTCGCCTCCCATCCCTATCCCGACCGCTCGGTGGTCAACAAGGCGCTCTGGCAAGTGGCGCAGAACACCAAAGACACGCACTTCAGGAACCTCGAGACCAGCTATGGCGACAATATGCGGGGCTTCGATCTGGCCGCTGAGCGCAAGCTCTATGCGAAGATGGAACGCCTCGTTCTGATCTTCCCGACGCACTGGTTCAACCTGACCCCCATGCTCAAGGCCTATCTGAACGAGATCTGGGGCGCAGGGGCTCCGTCCGAGCTGAGAGGCAAGGATTTGCTCGTGGTCACGACCACCGGGGGCGACGAGCGCGCCTATAGCCGCGATGGCCGCTTAGGCTTCACCATCGAGGAGGTGCTAACTCCCTTGCGAGCAAGCGCACGCTATGCCGGCATGACGTTTTCGAAGCCACTGGCATTTTTCGGCGTTCTCGGCGCAGGTCCTGATGCGCTGCGCGGCTACCAGAAGGCCCTGGCAGCGAGGCTCAGCGAAGAACCTCGTAAGGCCTGAGCAACTGGGACGGCAGTCGGCCCGAGGGCTTTCGGCAGCAGAGCGCATATACGCTGTGCGCCGATACCGTTGAAAAAGTCGTCCTGTAGAGTGCCGCCGGCGCGTTTTGGATTTGGCTGATCGAGTTTCTCTCTCTTATGCGAGCCTGAGCTGCGGTCGGTTGGGGAGGAGCTTGGCGAGCTTCCTGAGGTTCTCGGCGGCGGCTGCAAGGTGGAACTCGTCTCTGGCGCCGTTCGGTCCACGTAGGCGCAGCCGATCGAGCTTCAGGATGCGTTTCAGGTGGGCGAAGAGCATCTCGACCTTCTTCCGCTCGCGCCGCGAGGTGACATAGGCATCGGTCTGCGCAATGTCCCTGGCCATGTCGCGGGCGTCCTCGTGGATCGAGCGCAGGATCTTGCGGGCCGGCGTGTTGGGGCAGCACTGCGGCTTCAGAGAACAGGCGTCGCAATCGAACTTGCTGGCGTGGTAGCGCATCATGCCGTTCTCATCGACGAGCGGCCGCTCGGCTCGATAGACCTTCTGGCGAAGCCGTAACGGCTTCCCGTCCGGGCAGATGTAGAGATCGCGGCCGAGGTGATAGGCGAAGTCGGAGCGGCTGAAGGTGCTGTCGCTGCGCTGGGACTTGTCGAAGACGGGGATGTGCGGCTCGATCCCACGCTCATGGACCAGCCAAGCCAGGTTCTCGGCGGAACCGTAGGCCGTGTCGGCAGCCAAACGGGCAGGATAAAGCCCGAAGCGCTCCTGCGTTCGGTCGAGCATGGTGCGGGCCGAGCCGACTTCCGCCTGCCGGATGGCACGGCTGGCCTCGACATCGACGATGACGGCATGGTCGAGGTCAATCAGATAGTTGGTGGCATAGGCGAAGAAGGCATGGCCTTTCAGGGCCCCGGTCCATTGCGCCGCCGGATCGGAGCGGGAGACGAACTTCGGCTTGGCCTCGCTGGCTGCGCCCCAGGCGGCTTCATCCAGCGTGTCGAGATATTCGCGCACCGACCGACGCGTCCGTGCGAGATCGTCCCAGTCGACCGGCTCGGACGCTTCGGCCGAGCGTTGCTTGTTGGCGTCGGCCTTGATCAGGCTGGCATCGACCGCGAAGTCTTCGCCGCCGACGAGCCCTTCCGCGATGCAGCGCCGAACCGTCGTCTCGAACAGTTCGCGCAGGAGATCACTGTCACGGAAGCGGCCATGCCGGTTCTTCGAGAAGGTCGAGTGATCAGGCACGCCGCCGTCGAGCCCAAGCCGACAGAACCAGCGGTAGGCCAGGTTCAGATGCACCTCCTCGCACAGGCGGCGCCCGGAGCGGATACCGAAGCAGTATCCAATGAGCAGCATTCGGATCATCAGCTCCGGATCGATCGAAGGGCGACCTGTCTCGCTGTAGAACGGGCGCAGATGCACGCGGATATCTGAGAGATCAACAAATCGGTCGATGGCTCGCACCCAATGGTCAGCCGGAACATGCCGCTCCAGGCTGAACTCGTAGAAGAGCGCCGCCTGCGCCACCTGCCGCTCGCCCATCATCGCGCCGCCCTCCGCCAAGGAAGACTGAATCAGGACTTCAAAGCCGCGGCAACCACGACTTTTTCAACAACATCGGCCAGCTCCGGACATGCGGCACCGGCCGGAAACCGGACGTTTATTGTCGATGTGTCGGCTGTCTGATCGAGCAGTCAGTCCTAACTTGCCGCCGCAGTGACATCAGCGGGGTCATCGAGCACCGATCCGTCAGCCCGCATCAGGCACGTAAACACCTCCTGCCCATCAGGGGTTTGAAGACGAAGGCGCGACCGCCCGCCTGGCAGATTGCCTTCAGCCCAATGCCGAAGTGCGACCAGCGTCGGAACCAGTGCGAGCCCTTTGGTCGTCAGCACATAGCCCTTGCGCGGACGCCGGCCTGGCTCCCGGTAAGGCCGGTGCTCCAGGATGCCTTCGGCGACTAACCGGTTTAGCCGCTCGGCAAGGACCGAGCGTGGAATGCCAAGGTCATCTCGGATCGCATCAAACCGTTCTACCCGGCACAAGGCTTCACGGAGGATTAACAGCGTCCATCCGTCGCCGATGGTTTCGATGGCGCGCGCGAGTGCGCATTCGGCCAGTGGGACCGGAGCGCGGTGAGGGGAAACTGAACTCGGAGGATCAACAGCCATGCCCCAGTCTATCAGAGTTTGTTTTTCAAACCCAGACCGACTAGTCTGGATTTGAAAACTGGACTCAGATCATGGCTGCACCAGAATCCTTGTCGTCTTACTCGCCTGCACACCAGCTACGACGTGACGTCTTGTCGGTCGCCATGTTGGCGCTAGCTCCAGCGATCGCATTGGGATTTGCGCGTTTCGCCTATGCGTTGATCCTGCCTGACATGAGTGCCGACCTCGGCTGGTCCTACGCCGACGCCGGATTGATGAATACCGCCAACGCCGCCGGCTACCTGATGGGCGCTTTGCTCGCCGCGCGCGCGATTAACCTAGCCGGATCCTACCGCGTGATGGCGGTGGGCGTGTGGGCCTGCATCGCGGCGTTGGCGATTTGTGCGGTGTTTCGGCAGGCCCTTCCACTAAACGCTGCTCGCCTGCTTGCAGGCTTCGGCGGCGGCCTTGCCTTTGTCGCCGGCAGCGTTCTTGCGACGGGTATCGCACAGCGAAATCCGGCGCGCGCGGTGTTCCTGCTCGGCCTGTTCTATGCCGGGCCAGGCTTAGGTATCCTTTTGTCCGGGCTGGTCGTTCCCATAATTCTCGAGCGACTCGGACCTGGTTCGTGGAAGATGGCCTGGGCTGCGCTCTCCATCCTATCCGTGCCGCTAGCGATCATACGGCACTTCGCGCGCAGCGAGAGTGCGGCAGTGCACTCACCCAAGTCCCACAAGCTTAATAATGGAGAGATGAAATGGCTGCTTTGCGGCTACCTGTTCTTCGGCGCCGGGTACATCGCTTACATGACGTTCATGATCGCCTGGGTTCAGGGTAACGGGGGCGGCGCTGGCTTCCAGGCGCTATTTTGGGCTGCGGTCGGCGTTGCTGCAATGGCATCTCCCTGGCTGTGGGCCGGCATTCTGAAACGACAACTACATGGTCGCTCCTTCGCGGTCCTGACAGCTATCACAATGATCGGCGCGGCATTGCCGCTGCTGCCCGGTGGCGTGCCAGTGCTGCTGGCTTCGGCGGCGCTGTTCGGCAGCGCCTTCTTCGCAGTGGTCGCGGCAACGACGGCTTTCGTTCGGCGCAACCTGCCGCAAGAGCAGTGGGCGTCCGGCATCGGCATGCTCACAGTCGTCTTTGGAATCGGCCAGATGCTCGGTCCGATCGCCATAGGCTTCCTCAACGATCAGATGCGTGGCCTTGCCGGCGGTCTGTGGGCGTCGGTCGTCCTACTTGGCATGGCTACACTGATCGGCCTGCCGCAGCGGGACTTCGCAACGGTCGCAAATCAGGAACCATCGGTTGAATAACGGCCTCTCGGTAGAGCCGCTTCTGTCGAACAAGGACTGGAGCGCATCCGAGGCACCCGCACGCGGCCGACTAGGCGGAATGCGCCAATAGCTGCGGTTCACTTGCCCCCTGCCAGCGGACGTTCAGAACAGGCGGACTGCCCCTACAAACAACCGCGCGACCACAGCAGTTGACGAGACAGAGCGGCCACCCGGATATGCGCGATGCTCCTCGCATAAGAGTGTTCATCGATTTTGCCGTTGATGAATTCAGATCTCTACTTCCCGAACTCAACCCTTCGGGAGCGGACCGACGAGGCGCCGGAAAGAGGAGCGCAATCTATATGGCGGCCTGCTGGTAATATGAGCCACCACTTTGCACCGATAGAGGCAGATGGTGAGCCCTAGAAGTCACGAGCTCCAGCCTCCTGCCTTTACTGCTCCATGATGGGCAATCCACGTTGACAATATACATATGTATGTATATAAAAATCTGGATTGGCGATAGGCTACTAGGGGACCTGGCATGAGGGCGAACGACAAGCGGAAGGAGCGCGGCGATCGCGCCCGGGCGAACATTCTTCATCACGCGACGCAGATCGCTTCGGTGGAGGGGCTTGAGGGCCTGACGTTCGGACGGGTGGCGGCCGATGCCGGCGTGGCGAGAGGCAATGTTCAGGTTCTATTTGGCGACCGGGAAGCCTTGCAGTTGGCGACAATCGAGAACGGCGTGGCGCTTTATGCCGAAACGGTGGTTGGTCCCGCGATGGCACTCCCGAGAGCGGTAGAGTGCCTGATCGCTCTGATCGAGGGATGGTACACATTCGTTGAGCAGCGAACGCTGCCCGGCGGTTGCCTGGTGCATGCGCTCAGCAGTGAGTATCGCACGCGGCCAGGAGAGATCCGCGACCGTGTCGAGCATCACCGAGCCGAGGCGAGACAGCGTATCGTCGATCTGGCAAACGCGGCGATCAACGCAGGTGAACTTAGAGGTGGCATTGATGTCGGCCTGCTGGCCTTCGAACTGACATCCTACCAGGCATCGGCCAATGTTGCAGCTCTCATGGGGGAGCCTGAGCATTTCGAACTGGCACGCCGTGCGTCCAGGGAGCGCCTTGCCGCGGCGCGGGGTGTGTGATGGACGGCGATCCCTTTCACGCCGGAGAGCAGCACCTTCAGAACCTCTTTGCCGTCCGTGAGCAACTGGCCGGATCGCGCGCGATACAGGCGAGTCTGCGATCTCGCTTTGCAGGCTTCCTCGCGGAACTGCACTACGTCGTCCTAGCCGTGCCTGACCGGGAGGGGCGCATCTGGGTCGCCATGGTCTTCGGTCGCCCCGGCTTTCTGAGTGCGCCAGACGCCATGCATGTGCGTGTCGCAGCGCACCCTGACGCCGGAGATCCGGCGGCGCGCGGCATCGTCGAGGGAGCTCCGATTGCTCTCCTTGCGATCGATCTGTCGACCCGGCGGCGCGTCCGCGTCAATGGCCGCATAGGGCGGGTGGGACAAAGCGATTTTGCCGTCGATGTTCGGCAGGCCTTTGGAAACTGTCCGCAATACATTCGCCCGAGGGACGTCGAAGAGGCGGCCGGCGCTAGCGGAGAACCGGTTCTGATCTCGGTCGATACGAGCTTGGCTCGCCGTGTCGTCGATGGTGCCGATACGTTTTTCGTTGCGACGCGCGCCGCCTCCGATGTCGGCGGTGATATGGATGTCTCCCATCGCGGCGGCCCGGCCGGTTTCGTGCAGTGGGGCGGCGACTGCCTGATATGGCCGGAATATCGCGGAAACTACTACTTCAACACCCTCGGCAACCTGCTCGTCGATCCAGCCTGTTGTCTGCTATTTCCTGATTTTGGCAAGGGCGAGATGCTGGTCATGACGGGACAGGCCGTGCTCGACGGCTTCGACGGGCGCCTGAGGCGCACGCACGAGGGCATCCCGATGAATGGGCTGGTTCGCTTCAAGCCCGATCTCCTCATGGGCCGCACCGTACTGTTGCGCCCGTAGTTCGATCCGATCCCAGTTTTGTCATCCACATTTTGGCGCCGGCCGTTCCATGGCCGTGCCGGAAAGGTCCTGTTATGGTCAATGCCACGCTCGAAACCCCACATGAGGCCGATCGGCCGCAGGCGAACAATCCATGGCTTTCGGTGTCGATGCTCGCCTTCGGCGTCTTCGTCGTCGGGACGGGTGAGTTCGTTCTGGCGGGCCTGTTGCCGCTTCTCAGCAGTTCGCTCGACATCGCGCCGTCCGTTGCAGGGCAGGTCATCACGATTTTCGCTTTGACGTGTGCGGTCTCGGGCCCTGTTCTCGTGGCCGCGACTGGCGTCTGGGAACGCCGAACCGTCCTCCTCGTCGCAGCCCTTGTTTATCTCCTCGGTAGTGTCTGGACCGCACTTGCGCCGACCTATGCGCAGGTTTTGATCGGTCAGGTCGTGGCGGCGCTTGGGGTCGGGCTGTTCGTGCCGAGCGCCACTGTCACCGCCGCTGCCACGGTCCTGCCGGCGCATCGGGGCAGGGCGATCGCCCTGGTCGTCAGCGGCTTTACGGCGGCCACGGCGCTTGGCGCGCCGCTGGGCACGGCTTTCGGCGGCATGTTCGGTTGGCGATCCACCATGTGGCTTGCAACCGGGCTGGCAGCCCTCGGCGTCGTCGGTATCGCCGTCTTCGTTCCGAAGTCGATCAGGATCGTAGCGACGACGGGCTTGCTGCAGCAGTTGCGGCTGCTACGTAACCCGCAAATTCTGGCGGTGCTCGGCGTAACGCTTCTCGCCTTTACCGCCGTCTATCTACCCTACACCTATATGGGCATCATCTTTGCGGCCGCCACGCAAGGAAACAGCGTCTATCTGGCCGGCCTGATGACGACGCTGGGTGTGATCGGCACGATCGGTAACCTGGGTGCAGGCATGCTCGCCGACAGGGTTGGCGGCGAGAAGGTTGTGGCAATTGCCCTGCTTTGGCTCATCATCAGCATGCTGATCCTGCCGCTGACCACCGACACGCTGCCATCGGCTCTCGCAATCATCGCATTCTACGGGATCGCCGCCTTTGCGATCACGACACCACAGCAACACCGGCTGATCTCGCTGAAACCTGAGGCCGCTGGCGTCCTGGTATCGCTCAATCAGGCCATTCTCTACCTTGCCATTGCGCTGTCCGGCTCTATCGGAGGCCTGGGATTAGAATGGGCAGGGGCCGGCAATCTCGGCTTCATTGCGGCAGCGCTTGCAGCGGCGGCATTGCTGTTGTCCATCTCGATGAAAGCGACCACCAACATAGAGCCCTAGAGACAGATCCCGATCATTGCGCGCAACCGGTATTGAAACACCCGCTTGCACATCATTGCTGGCCGACGGTGGATCGAAGCTGTGAAGGAAGGTTTTCGTCATAGCGCCAGCGCTCGTGTCAGATCGTCATGTTCCAACGCGCTGGCCATACGGTTGGGCGCGTGTCCCGAAGCGCGCAATGACGCGTGGCGCGCACAAAGAGAGGATGACGAAAGCCACGGAGCACGGCACGAAGATGCTGGCGGCCTCGAAGGGACTTAATCCGGATCGCATTGTGGGCGGGAATGTCCGTGCGGGGGGCGATGACGCAAGCTCGCCAGAATTTCCGCGTGAGCCTTGGCTCGGCAGCAGGGGAAAGGCTTTCCCGCTCAAGGACATATGTAAGGCTATGTTGATGCGTAGGGCGTCGCCGTACCCACATGCTCGCGCGGGGCGTCCTCGCGGAATCTACCGCCTGATCCTCACCTGATGCCGATCCGACGGCCGCTCACCTTGCTTGGAGAATAAGATGCTGACGTTTCGGCTCGCCCGCGCTGCCGACTTGCCCGAACTGGAAGCCTTACAGGCGCGTGCCTCCCTTGCAACCGGGGAGAACTTCGAAGATCTCATCGCCAATCCCGATGCCATGACAATCCCAGCGGAACACCTAGACCAATCGCTGGTGGCCGCGGTCGATGGAGTGATCGCAGGGTTCTGCACGATCCTGCCGCTGTCGAAGGACGTCGCCGAGGTGGATGCGGTGTTTGTCGATCCGAGGAACTGGCGCACGGGAATAGGGCGAGCCCTGTTGCTGCGCGCCGAACAAGACCTTCTGGCGAGCCAGACACGTTCGCTTCGGGTCGTCTCGGGCAGGTACGCAGTGCCATTTTATCAATCGCTCGGCTTCCAGCTGGCCGGCACTGAGATGACTCAGTTCGGGCCGGCTGCGCGGTTGATCAAGACCCTGAGGCCGGGAGGTGCCGGGCTTGCCAAGTCACCCTTGGAGCAAAGCCGATGAACGACCTGATCCGTCACCGCCTCGAAACACCGCGGCACGCCACCGAGTGGCTGGAGGCTGGGCCGGCGGATGGGCGATTGATGATCTTCCTCGACGGATTGCCCGGATTTTCCATCATCTGGCGCCGTCAGTTGGACGAGCTGGCTGCGGCCGGCTGGCGATGCGTCGCGCCGGACATGCGCGGCTATGGCGGGTCGAGCGCACCGCTCACAGTCGCCGCGTACGCCTTGGCCGAAATGCTGTCACGCTGCTCTTGTCGAGCGCGCGGGCCCATTCGCGTTGATCTTCTTCGGTGCCGGGCCAGTAGCTGACGGCTAGTCGGAGCACTCCCTCTGCGGTGGAAATGGCAAGATCCCCTCCATCCCTGCAGAGGGGCCAACGATTGCTGATGAGGAGAGGCGTTGAAAGCCGATCCGAGGCAGCATGAAAACCGGCCTATCGGCCACGCGCCTAAGGCGGAAAGAATGGCTTGTGAGAACGCTCCGTCGCTCTGTCGGTTGGAGTCGCGGAAGGTGAAGCGGAGCTTGGCTGCATCGCGTCACTTGCGGACATTGGAACCTTGCCCGCAAGCGGAAATTCGTAGCTCCGGTGGGCGGGCAGGCTTACGCGTATTGTTTACGAGCGCCTTCCATCAGTTCGGAAATTCGCGATGTCGCCTTGAGACCGGAGCCGGTTAGAACGAGGATCGTGGTTTCCCCCGGTAAGATATCGCCATTCGCCTGCAATTGCCGGAACGCACCGATGACACCGGCGGAAGTTGGCTCGACATATAGGCCAGCCTCCGCGCTCTGCCATACGGCCTGCTCGATCGCCTCCTCGGAAAGCGCGACTGTTCCGCCGCGGGAGCGACGCAGCGCCTGCAGGACCTCTCGTAGTCGAACCGGCTGTGCGATCGCTGTGCCCTCTGCAATGGTCGGACCGGTTTCGATCGCAACGGCGCGCTCGCTTCCGGCCTGAAAACTTGCATGGATCGGCGCGCAGCGTGCTGGCTGAACGCCGAAAAGCCGAGGGAGCTTTGTGATCTGGCCAGCACGCAGCAACTCGCCGAAGCCGATGTCACAGCCGAGCACGTTGCTGCCGGCGCCCATCGGCATGATGACGTTATTGGGAGCGCGAAAACCGAGGTCCTCCCATAGTTCGTAGGCGAGCGTCTTGGTCCCCTCCAGGAAGAAGGCCTGCCAATTATGGCTGGCATAAAAGAGCCGGTGGGATTGTCGGATTGCCTCATCGGCCGTCGCTTGGCGCGGGCCTTCCACGAGCTCGACCTCGGCGCCATGAGCGCGCATCTGCACTGTCTTGCCAGGCTGGGTCGACGCCGGGACCAGGATCTTGGCCCGCATGCCACCTGCGGCGGCATAGGTCGCGACGGCGGCGCCGCCATTGCCGGATGAATCCTCCAGCACCGCCATGACGCCTTGTTGGCGCAGGACCGACAGCATGACCGAGACGCCACGGTCCTTGAAACTGCCGGACGGCGAGACCCATTCGAGCTTGCACAGTACCCGCAATCCGCCGAGATCGCGCTCGACCAGCGGCGTCAGGCCTTCGCCCAGCGTGATCGGCGCGTCGACCGGCAATGCGAGACTGGCACCATAGCGCCAGAGTGAGCGCCGGCTCGTGTCGATTTCATCCCGGGCCATTCCCGGCAAGGGCGTGATCATCAGCGCTCGGCCAGCCGGCGAGCGCCAACGTGGTTCCGCGATCGAAAAGGCCTCGCCGCTTTCAGGATCCAGATAAGCGGGTGTCCGTCGGTCGTGCTGCATTGTCGGTGCTCCTGTTGGCTTCGGCCATCTAGGACGCGCCGCCAACGGAGGCTTATGAAGCTTTGGCCAAACGATATTCCGTCAGAGCATATCTCATGGTGGATTGTCGCTGACACGACGCTGCGCTGAGTTGAGAAGATGGCGCCAGAGCGCCTCGCCGCGGGCCGAGAGGCTGCGATTGGAGCGGAACAGGCATATCCGCATCGGCACGGTCCAGTCCGGTCCGGCCGCAGCCACTAGCCGACCGCTGGCTAGTTCGCCACCGACGAGGCTACGCGGTAGCCAGGCGAGCCCGTGCCCATTCACGGCCATGCTCTTCACGGCTTCAGTTAGCGGGCTCTCGAACACGGTCTCCAGCATCGGTGCCGGCTCCCGTTCAGCGAGCAGGACCCGCACGGCGCTGCCAGTCCAGGAGCCTGCGGCGAGCGAGAGATAAGCTGTGCGCTGCCCGGCCTTGCCCGGTATCGGATAGGCGGGCGATCCGGCAGCATCAGGTACACTAACCGGCACCGCGTCGTCGTCGGCGATGACGATGCTGGCAAAGCGATTGGCCCCGAGGCTTTCCATCGGTCGCTCCGGCACATGACAAATGGCGAACTCGACATCACCCTGCTCCAACCATTGGAAGCAGCGATCGGCCCGGTGGCAGTCGAGCTTCAGTGGAAAACGGCCGAGATCGCGCTCGATAGCCGTTAGCCACCCGGGAAAGAACGAAAAGGCAATCGCATGGGTTGCCGCCAGCGCGACAGCCGACTGAATGCGACCGGCAGCGAGCCGCGCCCGGTTGCGGCTCTGAACCAGCAGGTCGGCGATCTCCTGTGCTCCTGGC
This sequence comes from Allobosea sp. Root483D1, assembly GCF_001429505.1. Taxonomy (GTDB): domain Bacteria; phylum Pseudomonadota; class Alphaproteobacteria; order Rhizobiales; family Beijerinckiaceae; genus Allobosea. Next base: position 183,122 of record NZ_LMJW01000023.1, on the reverse strand, counting down.
TCGAGGGCGCGGCCGGCCTCCGACAGCCGCACCGGTAGCGAAGAGCGATCGAACAGTTCGACATCGGCCCATTGTTCGAGCGCCCTGATCCGCTTGCTCAGTGTTGACTGCGTCGTGTTGCGATGCTGCGCCGCCTTGGAGAAACTGCCAGCGCGAGCCAGTGCCAGGAAATCAAGCAACCAAGCGTGATCCATCTTCGGCTCCATTCCAAATCGGAATAGTCTGCCGCGAAAACATCATCCCGTCGAGCTTACGTCGCTCCTATGGTCCCGGACGTCCTCACGTCCCGGAGCCACCATGCCTGCTGCCATCGCCGCCGTCGCCACCGAGAATGCCCCGGCCCCCTTCGGGCACTATGTCCAGACGATCGTCGCTGACGGCTTCGTCTTCATCTCCGGGCAGCTTGCTAGCCTGGCCGATGGCACTATGCGGTCGGATGCCGATTTCGAGGCGCAAGCACGACAGTCGCTTGATAACCTGCTCGCCATCGCCGCCGCGGCCGGGGCTGCGCCCGAGCGCATCGTCAAGGTTACGGCCTACATCGTTGGCGCCGAGCATTGGCCGGCCTTCGACCACGTCTTCGCCGAGGCGTTCGGTGCACATCGCCCGGCGCGCTCGGTCGTCCCGGTCCCGGCACTGCACCACGGCTATCTGATCGAGATCGAAGCCATCGCCCGGCTTTGACTGGGATTTTCACCAACAAAGCAAAAAATGGGGAGAAACATGATCGCATCCACTGCCGCTCCGAAGCGGCGGCGCCTGCCGCCATTGCCGTTGCAGATGATGCTCGGTCTGCTCGCCGGGCTCGCCGTTGGCATGCTCTGGCCCAAGATCGGTGCCGGGCTCCAGCCTTTCGGGACCGCCTTCATCGAGGCGATCAAGATGGTGGTGATCCCGCTGGTGTTCTCGGCGGTGACACTGGGCGTCGCCCGAATGGGCAGCGAGCTCAACCGCTTCGGGCGTGTCGCGGTCCTGGCGCTCGGCTGGTTCATGTTCGCGACGCTCGTCAGTATCGTGATCGGACTTGCGCTCAACGGGATCTTCCATCCGGGCGCTGGCGCCAGCCTGGCGAGCAGCGGCAAGCTGCCGGCCAATATGGCGGCGTCGGTCGATTGGACGAAGTATTTCCTCGATCTGATTCCGGCGAATGTGCTCGCCGTGATGGCAGCGCAGAAGGTGCTGCCGACTATCGTCTTCGCCGTGCTGTTCGGCATGGCGCTGGCTTCGCTCGGCCCGCGGGCCAGACCGATCACGGACGGCTTACAGGCGCTCCTCGACGCCATGTTCAAGCTGACGCAATGGATCGTCGCGTTCGCACCGCTTGCAGTCTTTGCGGTGATGGCCTGGCTTTTCGCAACGCAGGGACTCGCGACGATCGGTGCCTTGGCCAAGCTGATCGGCGTCATGTACATCGGTATCGCGATTGCAATTCTGATGTCGTGGGTCGCGCTCTGGCTGATCGGCGAGCGGCCGCTGGCGGTTACGCGCAAGGTGATGGAGCCGCTGATCCTCGGCTTCACCACGCGCTCGTCGGAGGTCACGCTTCCCGTTCACATGGAAAAGCTCAAGAGCATGGGCGCGCCCGACCGTGTCGTATCGGTGGTGCTACCGCTCGGCTACAGCTTCAATCTCGACGGCTCCAGCCTCTACATCGCGCTGGCGGTGACTTTCCTGGCGGAAGCCTACGGGCTGCAACTCGACTGGCCGGCGCTGGCGACGATCCTGCTGACCACGCTGATCGCCTCGAAAGGCATTGCCAACGTTCCTTCGGGCGGCCTTGTCGCGCTGGCGACGGTCACGACGGCGATTGGCCTCCCAGTCGAGGCGATCGCCATTATAGCCGGCGTGGACGCCTTCATGGACATGGGCCGAACCGCCGTGAATGTTTTCGGCAACACCGTCGCCGTGCTGCTGGTCAAGAATGCAGCCAATGATGTCGAGGAAGAACAGGTTGTCGCAGTTTCCGCTGAGAACAATCGACTGTCTTCACCAGCGTGAGAAGGCGGGCTGAACGATCCTCAGGCTCAGATCTCATTTGCAAATTCGCTTGAGATCAAAATATCCGCAGTTTGTGTCCGGACTCACAAGCTGCGGTATCAGGCACGCGCCTAGCGGAGATGCTTCAGTTGCCAGAGCGCAGACATTCGAAGCGACTGATCGGTATATGTAGCGACCGCCGACCAGAAGTCTGAACGCCCGGCGAGGGGCCCATGGAAACGGTGCTACTTGCTGCCCTCACTGACACCAATTCGCCGCAATGAAGCGGCTGCCAGAACGGCGAGGATGGCGACACTTGCGGCGCTGAACATCGCCGCACTGCTGAACCCCGCGATAAATGCCGCCCGCGCCGTTTCCAGAAGCCCGGGAGGCAGTTGCGAAGCGACTGACGTCGCCGCCCACAAGCTGTCCCTGACAGCCTCGCGTACCTCCGGGCCAAGACCTTCCGGCATGTGGCCGTGCATTGCCTGGCGGTAGATGGCGGTCGCGAGGCTGCCAAGTAGGGCGATACCCAGCGATATACCGAGATCCTGCACCGTCTCGGACATCGCCGAAGCCGAGCCGGCCTTGTCTGCGGGGGCCGATCCGACCACGAGATCCGTTCCCAGCGCGGCTATCGTGCCAAGCCCGAGATAGGCCAGCGAGAAGCCGGCGACGACGACGGCGGTGCCGGAAGCGCTGCTGACGAGCAAGGCCAGCATCACATAGCCCGCCACCGACAAGCCCAATGCGCCCGCCACCACGAAGCCCGGCCGAATATACCGAGCGATCAATGGCGCCGTTACGCCCGCGGCGACCATGGCGAGCGCAGGCGGTCCCATCCAGAGACCCGCAACGAGCGGCGAAAACCCGGCGACGAGCTGCAGATACTGAGTGACCAGCAACATCGTGCCGCCGACCGCGACGAGCCCGAACAGCAGCACGACGAGCGCGACGCTGAAGGCTCTGTTGGCGAACAGCGCAAGATCGAGCAGCGGGTCGGCGAGCCGCCGTTGCCGGCGCACGAACAACGTGGCAAAGACAAGCCCCAGCGCCAGCGCGCCGATCGACTGAAACCCGAAATCGTCCTTGGCGATCTGCTTGATGCCATAGACCACCGGCAGCATGGCGGCGAGCGAAAGTCCGACGCTCGGCAGGTCAAGCCTGCCGGCGTGCGGCGCGCGGTACTCCGGCAGAAGGACGGGAGCCAACAGGACCAGCAGGACGACAAGAGGCACGGCGATGAGAAAGGCCGCACCCCACCAGAAGCGCTCCAGAAACACGCCGCCGATAACCGGCCCTAGCGCCATGCCGAGCGCGAACATCGTCGCCCATATACCAAAGCCGAGAGCGCGCTGCCTCGGATCGACGAACATGTTCGTGATGAGCGCCAGCGTCGATGGCATCAGGGTTGCCCCGGCCATCCCAAGCAGCGCACGGGCGGCAATCAGCATAGCGGCACTCGTGGAGAAGGCTGCGAGCGTCGACGCAATGGCAAAGGCCGCAGCGCCAATCATCAGGAGCTTGCGACGCCCGATACGGTCGCCGAGCGTGCCCATGGTGATCAGGAAGCCGGCGATCAGGAAGCCGTAGGCGTCCATGATCCAGAGGGCTTGCGTGCTTGTCGGCCGCAGATCGGCGGCCAGTGCGGGAAGCGCCAGATGAAGAAGAGTCAGATCCAGGCCGAGCAGAATGGTCGGCAGCGCCAAAAGCGCGAGCCCCATCCATTCGCGCGGCCCTGCTTTCAGGGTCGGCGAAGGCGGTGTTTCGGCCGGTTTTCCGGAAAGGGAGAGGTCGGGTTCGTTCTGGAAAGCCATGCTGACTCCTTGTCGTTCATGGACTTTCAAGGCGAGATTATCCTGTTACAATATAAGTAATTATCCTATTACTGAGGGCAATAGCTTTGCCTGACCGCACGTTTGCGCGCACCCGAACCGAGCTCTCCGACTTCTTGATGCGGCGCCGAAAAAAGCTGGCGCCAGCCGAGGCCGGATTTCCCTCGACCGGTCAGCGCCGCACCCCCGGTCTCCGGCGCGAGGAGGTTGCCGCGCTCGCTGGGGTCGGGCTGACCTGGTACACATGGTTCGAGCAAGGCCGTGACATCCAGGTCTCCGAGAGCTTTCTGCTCAAGGTCGCGAAAGCGTTAAAGCTGGACGACGCCGAGTGCGGACACCTCTTCCTGCTTGCGCACAGGCGGCCGCCGCCTCCTGAAGCCTACCAATGGCCATCCGTCAGTCCGCTCATCCAGAATCTGCTGGACGATCTCGTTTTGCGGCCGGCCTATGTGGTCAACTTGCGCTGGGACGTCGTCGCCTGGAACAAGGCTGCAGACGACTTGTTCGGCTTCGCGGGCCGGGAGCGGCCTGATCGCAACATAATGCGCCTCGTTTTCGCAGATCCGGAGTTCCGCCACCGCCTTCCCGGATGGTGCGACGAGGCGCCAAAGCTGCTCGCGCAATTTCGCTATGATCTGGCAGGTACTCCCGACGATCCGGCGATGCTGGCGCTGGTGGACGAATTGAAGCGGCTTTCCCCAGATTTCCGCAGGTGGTTCGAGCGCCCGGGCCTGGAAGGCTACGCCCGTGGCATCGGCGCTATGCTGGATTTGGGCGGAACCCTATCGTGCTTCCTGCACGAAATGCTGATCGTGGATGAGTATCGGCATCTCAGGATGGTTGTCTATTTTCGGCAGTAGCGCCGGCCCGGTCGGTTCCCGGTTCCGGTCGATGAAGCGTGATCCGGCCGCCTGCTGTGGCGAGCATGCGTTCGACCAAATGATCGAGCACGGCATTGTAGCCGATCTCGGTTCCCGCGATCATTTCGTCGCCAGAAAGGGTTCGTCACCCGCACAGTCATCGTGATGTATCCGCGGTGCCCGCCGCGCGATCCTGGCTGCGGGCCACAGAGCGCCATGAACGGACATTGAGGCTTTGCCAGAAAGCAGACATGCCTTCGTGTACAAGTAGCTTCCGCGAAAGTTACCCGCCGGTCGCCGCTCAGAGGGTTATCGCAATTGGGTCATCGATCGTGCAACTGATCAATGCCCAAGCGCTCGGCATCCCTCGATCTAATCTGACCGTAGCTGGCCGGCGACCTGAGCGATCAGGGAGACGGCCCATTTCAGCGCGGGGTCGCGTTGCCCACCGAGCGCCCAGAGCAGTGACAGCGTCGAGCGCAACGGCGGGTTGATGTGCCGCGCTCGAAGGCTGGGGTGCATCCTGATGAGCGCCGCCGCGGTGCGATCCGGCATGCAGGCCACAAGGTCCGATACTTCGACCGCCGCGCCGACAGCGGCATAGCCGGGCAGGCTGAGCATCAGCTTGCGATGGCGATCGCCCCGACCCAGCTCCACGTCCAGATAGTTCTGGGTCGTCGGCCAAGGCAGCGGGTAGATGTTCGGCAGCTCCAAGACCGTCTCGATGGTAACGACATCGAGGCCGTCATAGATCGAGGATCGCGGCCCGGCGAGCACCATCAGGTCATCCGTCCATAGCGGCCGAGCCGCAATGACCTCGTTCACAGGGGTGTGCCCGCCGATCGCCAGGACGAAGTCGATGCGCCCGCTGGCCAGATCGCCTTCGTAGCTGCGACGCTCGAAACCCTCGATCGCCAGGGACCAGCCGGCCGCTTCCCTGCGCAAGGCGGCCGCGAGAGCGGGGATGAGCGTCAGCTCGACCGCCCCCGGCGAAACCAGCCGCAGCACACGGCGGCTTGCAGCAGGGTCGAAAAGCTCGGTCGATTGCGGCTCAGCGCCGAGATGGCTTTCGAGCGAGGCGATCAGCTGCTCCAGCGGCCGCGTCATCGCTTCCGCACCCGCCGACGCCACCATGCGCGAGCCGACGCGCACGAACAGGGGATCATTGAAGGCACGCCGCAACCGGGCAAGGGCATGACTGACCGCCGAGGGCGAGATGTGAAGCCGCTGGGCTGCCCTTGTCACGCTCTGCTCGTCCAGCAGCGCCTTCAGGACTTTGAGCAGGTTCAGATCAAGGCGCTGCCAGTTCATCCGCAACATGAACCACATTCAGGCCGGGCTGAGGAGATGTCATTATGTTCATTGTCGGGCGTGGCCTATGGCGGGGACCACCGATCACCTCACCGGATAGCCCCCATGCGCCTGCAACCCGTCCTCGCTGCCGCCGTGCTTGCCTGCGGCCTGACCGCCTCGATCGCAGGCACCCTGACCGAAACCGCAGAGCTGGAATCCAAGCTGAAGGAGCTCGCCGCCAGCCATCCGGGGCGGGTCGGCATCTGCGCCCAATCCGCTGGCGACAAGCCGGTCTGCGTCAATGGCGAGCAGCGATTTTCCCTGCAAAGCGTCATGAAGCTGGTCGTCGGCGCCGCTGTGATGCGGGCCGTCGATGAAGGCAAGATGCGGCTCGACGATAAAGTAACGCTGCGGCGCGAGGATCTCAGCGTCAACATTCAGCCGCTCGCGGATATCGTGCTCAAGGATGGCGCGTTCGAGAGCACCATCGAGGATCTCGTGCGCCGTGCCGTGGTCGAGAGCGACAGCGCGGCAACCGATTTCTTGATCGCGCGGCTCGGAGGCGTCGGTGCGGTGCAGACACTCCTCGACGCGGCCGAGCTGCACGACATCCGCATCGATCGCACCGAGCGCGAGTTGCAGACCGAGGTGACCGGCCTGGCGTGGGAGCCTTCCTTCGTCGATCCAGAGCAACTCAAGGCCGCACGCGCGAAGGTCTCGCAGAAGCGCCAGGCCAAGGCATTCGAAGCCTATCTCAGCGATCCGCGCGATACGGCGACACCGCTGGCAATGGTGAGATTCCTGCGCAAGCTGGCAGCGGGCCAACTCCTCTCACCGGCCTCCACAAAGCATTTTCTCGCCGTGATGTCGCAGACGGTCACCTTTCCAGACCGGCTTCGGGCGGGAGCTCCCGCAGGCTGGACGGTAGGGCACAAGACCGGCACGAGCCATAGCCTCAACGGCGTGAACGGAGTGACTAACGATGTCGGGCTGCTGACCGCGCCGGATCGGGGCTTCGTGGCTGTCGCGGCATTCATAGCGGAAAGCCGCGCTCCGGCGCCTGCCCGCGCAGCGGTCATCGCCGAAGCTGCTCGGCGGGTCACTGGAGCTTATCGCTGAGCTTTGATAAGGCCGGCACGCGCCACCTGCGGACATTTGATGCCTTCCAGAAAGCGGACCCTGACGTTCGGGGACGCTATGGCGGCTTAGAACCCTGAACGGCTTTTTTCCAAATCGGATTCTTACTGGGCAGCCACTGCCGGTCGCAGTGTGCTGGTTCACTCCGCGATACGTCATGTTTCAGAGCCGCAATCGGCTTGATCCGGAACCAGGCCACATAGAGCGCGGGAAGAAACAGCAGGATCAACACGGTGCCGACGGCCGTGCCGCCGATCAGGGTATAGGCCATCGATCCCCAGAACACCGAATGCGTGAGGGGGATGAAGGCCAGGACGGCGGCCAGCGCGGTCAGGATGACAGGCCTTGTGCGCTGTACCGTGGCTTCGATGACGGCGTTGTAATCGTCGAGGCCTGCCGCTCGATTTTCCTGGATCTGATCGGTCAGGATCAACGTATTGCGCATCAGGATGCCAGCCAGGCCGATCAAGCCGAGGATGGCGTTGAACCCGAATGGTTGGTTGAAGGCAAGCAATGTTGGGACGACGCCGATCACACCCAGAGGCGCGGTGAGGAGCACCATCGCCATCATCGAGAACGACCTCACCTGGAGCATGATGACGATCAAGGTGACAGCGATCATCACCGGGAAGACCTTGCCCAGAGCAGTGTTGGCTTTGGCAGCCTCCTCGATCGATCCGCCCATCTCGATGCGATAGCCGGCGGGAAGGGAGGCGATCAGCGGCTGAAGGGCCGTCATGATCTGCTTGGACACCTCCGGAGGCTGTGTCGCCTCGTTGATATCCGATCGGATGGTGATGACGGGTGTGCGGTCGCGGCGTTTCAGGATCGGCTCTTCCAGACGGATTTCTGAATGGCCGATCTGGTCGAGCGGGATCTGGCGGCCATCGCGGCTCATCAGTGAGAAGTCCGCGAGGCGCGCCGGGTCGAGCCGCTCACTGCCGGCACTGCGCGCCACCACCGGCACGTTGCGGATATCCTCGCGGACCTGCGTGACGGCGACGCCTGTCAGGAGGAATTGAAGCTGCTGGCCAACTGCTGCCGGGGACAGGCCGATGAGATTCAACCGGTCCTGGTCCGGAACAAAGCGCAGCACGGGGGTGCGATTGCCCCAATCCCGGTTGGCCTGCCGCACATCCGCGACGCCGCGCATGATCTCAAGGGCTCTATCGGAGATGGTGTACAACTCTGCCGGATCAGGTCCCATCACCCGGAACTCGACGGGAAACGGCGTGTAAGGCCCGAACACAAGCTGCGTGACGCGCACATTGGCTTCGGGGGCCAGGCCTTCAGACACTGCAGCCCGGAGCCGGTGCTTCAGAACCTCGCGCGCCTCGGCGTCCGGTGTCAGGACGACGATCTTGGCGAAAGCGGGATCAGGCAGTTCCGGCGCCATCGCGAAGGAGAAGCGCGGAGCGCCTTGGCCGACATAGCTCGTGACGATGGTCGCCTCGGGCTGGCCGCTCAGCCAGCTTTCAAGCTTTTGGACCGCAGCCGTCGTCGTTTCGATGCTGGTGCCTTCCGGCAGGCGCACTTCCACCAGCACTTCGGGGCGGTCCGATGTCGGGAAGAACTGCTGCTTGACGCCGGCCATACCAATGCCGGACAGCGCGAAGGCAACCACGACAACGCCGCAGGTCATGAATTTGTGGCGCACGGCGAAGCTGATGAGCCTCCTAAGGCGCCTGTAGTTCGGCGTGTCGTAGATCGCGTGCGTACCGCCTCGGATCGGCTTGAAATCGGGCAGCATCTTGACGCCAAGATAAGGCGTGAAGACCACCGCTACGATCCAGGAGACGATGAGGGCAAATCCCACGACCCAGAAGATATTGCCGGCATATTCGCCTGCCGTCGAACGGGCGAAGCCAACGGGCAGGAAGCCGGCGATCGTCACAAGCGTGCCCGACAGCATGGGCGCCGCCGTATGGCTCCACGCATAGGCGGCCGCCTTGATGCGATCCATGCCTTCTTCCATTTTCACCACCATCACCTCGATGGCAATGATGGCGTCGTCGACCAGCAGGCCCAGCGCCAGGATCAGCGCGCCGAGCGTGATGCGGTCGAAGAAGCGGCCGGTTTCCAGCATGATCAGGAAGACGACGGCCAGGGTCAGCGGCACCGCAAGCGCGACGACGATGCCGACGCGCCAGCCCAGGGCGACCAGGCTCACGAACAGCACGACACCAAGCGCCATGGCGAACTTGAGCATGAATTCGCTGACCGCGGCTTCGATGTTGACGGCCTGATCACTGACCTTGTCGAGCGTCATGCCCAGCGGGAGTGTCCCTGCGATCTCCGTTGTCTTCTTTTCAAGCGCTTTGCCCAGCGCGAGGCCGTCCCAACCGGCCTGCATGACCGCCGCGACCAGGATCGTGGGCTCACCCTGCCGCCGGATCAGATAGGTCGGGGGATCCTGATAGCCGCGTCGGATTTCGGCGATATCGGAGAGCTTGAGGGTTCTGCCGGCGGCGGCGATCGGCGTGTCCGCGATCGTTTTCAGGCCTGCGTAGGCGCCATCGACCCGAATGAACATCTGCGGCCCGTTCGTGTCGATCGAACCTGCGGGCGTCACGGTGTTCTGCCGCTGCAGCGCCGTGATGATGTCCTGTGCCGACACGCCGAGCGTGGCGAGCTTTGCAAACGAAAACTCGACAAAGATCTGCTCGGGGCGTTCGCCGAGGATGTTGATCTTTTTGACCCCGGGGACGTGCAGGAGGTCCTGTCGGATCACTTCCGCCTGTCTTGCGAGTTCGCGCATCGGCATGCCCTTGGCTTTCAGCGCATAGAGGGCGAAGCTCACATCCGAATATTCATCGTTGACGAAGGGACCGAGAACGCCGGGCGGCAGGTTGCGGGCTTCATCCCCGAGCTTTTTGCGGGCCTGATAGAACTCTTCCTCAACGGCGCCAGGTGGCGTGCTGTCCTTCAGCGTCACCGTCAAATAGGCGTAGCCCGGCCGGGTGGTCGTCTCGACGCGGTCGTACCAGGTCAGTTCCTGGATGCGCTTCTCCAGCGGTTCCGCGACCAGGTCCTGCATTTCACGCGCGGTCGCGCCCGGCCACACGGTCGTGACCGTCAGCGTCTTGATGGTGAAGCTCGGGTCTTCCGCCCGGCCGAGCATGAAGAAGGCATAGATGCCGGCCGCGACCAGCAGGATGATCGAGAAGAGGGTAACGGCCCGTTCGCGAACGGCTATTGCCGACAGGTTGAGGCTCATTTGCTGGCCTTGATCTGCGACGCTGTCCGGACGCGTGCGCCGTCCTGCAGGAGGTGAGCCCCCAGCGACACCACCGGCTCGCCAGCGCCTAATCCTGAGATCACGGCTGTTTCGCTGGTCACCCGCATCAGCGTGACCGGTTGGAACCTCACGGTCGAGGAGGCAGCGTCCAGCAACCAGACACCGGTCTTCTGACCGTCGTCCAGAACGGCACCGAGCGGCACTTCCATTTCCGGCTGGCTCGCTTGATTAGCCAGCCTGATGGTCACGGTTGCGCCGAGCGGAGCCGTCGCGGCCTCGCCATCGAGCACATACCGCGCTTCATAGGTTCGGGTTTGCGGATCCGCGGAATCCGACAACTGCCGGAGGGTGGCGTCATAGCGTGCATCGGCGCCGTAGAGGCTGGCCACCGCCGCCGAGCCAATCGCCGGCCTGATGGTCTCGGGGAGGACGACGACCGCTTCACGCGGGCCGGCCTGGGCCAGCCGAACGACGGTTTGTCCGGCGGTCACGACCTGACCCGGCTCACCGAGCGTTTCAACGACAGTTCCATCGGCGTCAGCGACCAGTACCGAGTAGCCTGAGCTGTTTTCGGCGACCTTCTCGTCGGCTTCGGCTGCGGCAAGCTGCGCCGCGGCGGTATCCAGGGCCGCTTTGGCTTGTTCATAGCGTTGAGGGCTCGCCGCGAACCCGTCCTTGACCAGAACGGCATAGCGCTTCTCGTCGGCCCGCGCCTGAACCAGAACCGCGCGCGCCGCTGCGGTCGCATTGCGTTTGGCGGCCAGCGCGAGCTGCAGGTCGGTTTCATCGATCCGCATCAGCTTCTGACCGGCAGCTACGGAATGGCCCACATTCACGAACCGTTCGACGATCTTCCCGGAAACGCGGAAGCCCAGATTGCTCTGGACGCGGGCAGCGATCACACCCGTAAAGCGGCGTTCGGAATCGACGACAGGCGTCGGGCTCACCAGCCTGACGATCGGAGCATTCTGCCGGGGGTCGCCGACCGCTGACGCGCTCTGCGGGCGCGCCGACAGGGTCACGAATGCCGCGCCGGCCGCCGCCGCCAGCACGGCGCCACCCACGACGATCACCGACTTCTTTTTCTTGCTCATCGATCTCAATCAATTAGATTGCATTCGACATCTATAAGCTGTATGGATTACGAACGCAATCTAATTTTGGAGATCCCCATGCGTGTCACGCGGCAGCAGGCCGAGGAAAATCGGCAAACGGTCATCGACGTGGCCAGCCGCCTGTTCCGGGAGCACGGGTTCGACGGCATCGGGCTGAAGGACCTGATGGCCGGCGCCGGTCTGACGCAGGGCGCCTTCTACAAGCAGTTCGAATCCAAGGATGATCTGGCAGCGCAGGCATCCAGGCGCGCGCTGGAGAGCGCCTCGGAACGTTGGGCGGATGCGGCCCGGTCCAGCCCTGATCATCCGTTGGCGGCAGTTGTCGGTTTCTATCTCAGCATGGGCCACTGCGCCGAGAAGATGGATGGTTGTCCGGTCGTCGCGTTGGGTTCCGATGCGGCCCGGCAGGGTCCAGCCGTGAAGGCGGCTTTTGAGGCCGGGATCGAAGAATATCTGCAGATGCTGGGTCCATGGGTCGGGACGGCCGACGGTGATGCGCCAGACAACAAAGCCATGGCTATTCTCTCGACAATGGTGGGAGCGGTGCTCCTGTCCCGCGCCGTCAATGATGAGCGGATGTCAGAGCGTTTTCTGGAAGCGGCCGCCGAAAGCGTGCTGGCACAGTCGTCTGTGGGCGATGCACCTCCGAGCCGGCGCCAATGACGATGTCGTCCGCCTAGGATCGCAGCACAGGTGCTCCGGATACCCGGCCCGTGCTGGATAGCCCAACGGCCACGCCCTCGGGGAAGCGGCTAAACGGCGGGATCCTGTTCCTGCTTGCTGGTCTCGCAGCGCTTGGCGCGCTCGCCACCAACATCATCCTGCCGGCCTTTCCGCAAATTGGCTCGGAGTTGGCGATTTCCTCGCCAGAACTCGGCCTCCTGCTCAGCAGCTTCTTCATCGCCTTCGCGATCGGGCAGTTGTTCGTGGGGCCGCTCGCGGACCGGTTTGGCCGCAAGCCCCTGGTGCTTGGCGGTCTGATCGGCTTCGCCGCGGGTAGCACCATCAGCGCCCTCGCAGGCGATCTGTCCATGCTGTTGCTGGGCCGGATCGTTCAGGCGCTCGGAGCCTGCGCGGCATCGGTCCTTGCGCGTGCCATAGCCCGTGACCTGTTCGATGGCGAAGCCTTGGGACGGGCGTTGGCACTGACCATGATCGCGGGAGCGGTGGCGCCGGGGTTCTCGCCGCTGCTCGGAGGCGTTCTATCCGGCGCCTTCGGCTGGCGGGTGTTGTTTGTCGTGGTTGCCGTCTTCGGTCTCGCGCTCGCCTGGCATTATGTCGCCAGCGTCGGCGAGACCCACGCTGTCGAGCGTCGGACGCCGCTGGCGTTTTCGTCGGTGGCATCGACTTACCGGGACCTCGCGGCCGATCAGCGGTTTCTGCTGCCCGCCCTGGCGGTGAGCTTCGTCATCGGCGGGCTGTACAGCTTCTTCGCGGCTGCGCCGGGCGTGCTGATGAACACACTGGCTCTCAGCGCTATTCAGCTCGGCCTGTCTTTTGCGGCGACGGTTCTGGTCGTGTTTGCCGCCGGCTTCCTGGCGCCGCGCCTGGCACGCCGTCACGGTGACCGCGGGGTCGGCCTGCTGGGCCTCATCGTCGCACTCGCTGGCGGTTTCGCCATGTTCGGGTTCGCCGCATGGCCGAGCTTCACAACCTTCACGTCGGCCATTGTCCTCTATCTTTTCGGCATGGGGCTGATCAATCCGCTCGGCACGGCCATCGCGCTCCATCCCTTCGGTGGGCAGGCAGGGTCGGCGTCCTCGCTGCTCGGATTCCTGCAGATGAGCTGCGCCGCGATCGGCGCGTTCGTCGCCAGCTCGCTGCCGTTTTCACCGCCTGCGTCCCTTGCCGCCGTCCTGACCATGGCAGTCGTTCTGGCAATCGCCGCATTCCTCCCCGTTTTCCTGCGGCGGAGCCGGACGGCGCCCAGCGGGCGAGCCGGCGAGCCTGAACCTACTGGAGGCTGATATGAGACGGATTGTTGCCACAGGGCTGGGTGCGGTGACCCCGCCGGCGGCCGGTGTCGCGCCAAGCTGGGCGCGCCTGCTGGAGGGTCGGTCGGGAATCCGCAGGCTCCCTGACGAGATGGTCGGCGATCTCTCGGCCAAGGTTGGAGGCGTCGTGCCTTCAAGGCAGGAGGATCCCGAGGCAGGCTTCGATCCCGACGCCGTGCTGCCGCCGAAAGACCAGCGGAAGATCGACCGGTTCATCATCTTGCGCTGGCGGCGGCAGACGAGGCGCTTGCGCAGGCCAACTGGAAGCCCGACGAGGAATCCGGGCGCTTGCGCACGGCAACGATCATAGCGTCGGGCATCGGCGGATTCCCGGCGATAACTGAAGCGGTGCGGACCGTCGATACCCGGAGTGCGCCGGATGTCGCCGTTCACGATCCCATCCTTCCTGGTGAACCTCGCGGCGGGGCACATCTCCATCCGCCACGAATTCAAGGGTCCTCTCGGTGCGCCCGTAACGGCTTGCGCGGCCGGGATCCAGGCGATCGGGGATGCGGCTCGTCTGATCCGCGCAGGAGAAGCCGACGTCGCCGTGTGCGGCGGCACGGAAGCCTGCATGAACATTGTCAGCCTCGGCGGCTTTGCCGCTGCACGCTCTTTGTCGACCGGCTTCAACGACAGGCCTGCCGAGGCCTCGCGCCCGTTCGACACAGCCCGCGACGGCTTCGTCATGGGCGAGGGAGCCGGCATGCTGGTGATCGAGGAACTGGAACATGCTCTGGCGCGCGGCGCCACGCCGCTCGCTGAGCTCGTGGGCTACGGTACGACCTCTGACGCGCACCACATCACATCCGGTCCGAGGACGGCAATGGGGCCCGCCGGGCCATGGAGATCGCGATGCCCCGGCGGGGATTGCTCCGCGCGAGATCGGCCATCTCAACGCCCACGCCACCTCGACCCCGGTCGGCGATCTCGGTGGGCTCGCCGAGGTCAAGGCATTGTTCGGCTCAGACGGCGAAATTGCCGTCAGCGCGACAAAGTCGGCCACTGGACACCTGCTTGGCGCCGCCGGCGGCCTCGGCGCGATCTTCGCCATCCTCTCCAGCATCAGCTGGCTCCGCCGACGCTCAATCTCGATACGCCCGATCCTGGCGGCGAGGGCATCGACTTCGTCAGACACGCGGCCCGGCCGGTGGCGACGGACTACGCGATTGCCAACGGTTTCGGCTTCGGCGGCGTCAGCGCCAGCGTGCTGTTCCGGCGCTGGGCGGGTCAACCGGCCGGGCCCTTCGCCTGACGCCTGCCAATCAACCAACAAGAAAGAGACGTTTCTCATGACCAACCACAATTTACCCGTGGCGCTCGTAACCGGTGCCTCGTCCGGCATCGGCCGCGTAACAGCCAAAGCGTTGCAGGGAGCAGGGTACCGCGTATTCGGGACCAGCCGTCGGGCGGCGTCGGAAGGTGTCGAGGGTATTACCATGCTCGCCTGCGACGTAACCGACGATGAGTCCGTGGCAAAGCTGATCAACGAGGTGGTTCGTCAGGCCCGGCGTATCGACCTGCTGGTCAACAATGCTGGGATCGGCCTGCTCGGCGCTGCCGAGGAGTCATCGATCGAGCAGGCAAAGGCGCTGTTCGACGTGAACGTCTTCGGCGTTCTGCGCGTGACCAATGCCGTGCTGCCGGTGATGCGCATTCAAAAGCAGGGGCGGATCATCAATCTCAGCTCGGTTCTGGGGCTGATCCCTGCGCCTTACTCCGCGCTCTATGCTGCCACCAAGCACGCCATAGAGGGCTATTCGGAATCGCTCGACCACGAGCTGCGCACCCTTGGCATCCGTGTCGTGCTCGTTGAGCCGGCCTACACCCGCTCGTCGTTCGAAGAGAACCAGGTTAGGGCGGATCGCACCCTGGACGTCTACACCGCGGCGCGCGACGGCATGGCTACGATCATGCGGACAGCTATCGAAGCGGGCGATGCCCCAGAGGTGGTTGCTCGGACCATTCTCGAGGCCGCCACCGCCTCAGCGCCCAAGCGGCGTTACGCAGCGGGAAAGATGGCGCGGAAGGTGAGCTTGCTGCGCGGGTTCGTGCCCGCCTCCGCGTTCGACGCCAGTCTCCGAAAGCAGAACGGATTGCCGGTCTGATGTGGACTCGACAACGCCCAATTCCAGCTCTCAGCCAATTTAGAACACGCCGAGGACTTACATGGCGCAAGGATTGTTAAAGCGCTTCGCCGCGAAAATCAGGTCGATGTTCACGAGCGCCGCCCGCAATCTCGTGTTTCTTGAGGGCGACACCGGGGACATCATCGAAGCCCGACTGCAGGAGGTCGAGCGCGAGATCGTCGCGCTCAATGGGCAAACCAGCACGCAACCAATGGAGAATCCGGGCTGTGAGACCGGTCGAATACATCTGTCAGCGGGTGGCAGCGGCGCCTAAAAGCAGTGAGTTCAGCAACGGGCCGAACTTGGCCATCCCTCGTCCAGGCAAAATGCGCCACAACCTGACATTGGCGTCCTGCCAGAAACCGGACGCTCGAAACGGTTCAGGGAGAGGCTGCGGGGATCCAACCTCGATCCGCGACCTGCCGGTATACGAAACAATTGGCGGGGCGGAATGCTACCGGAGGCTTCGGATGACGTTTTGAGGGCCCGAAGCCGCAGCCTGGTCTTGCCTTCTAAACTTTACCACCCAGCGCGGCCCTCCGAGCTCATCTCGGCAGCGAAGGCATTCGCTGCTGAAAAGCGTTCGCCCAGATGCGCGGGTGCGCTTCCGGGCGAACCGATGCCATTGATCAATAGCGATAGTAGCCCCGGTCATGGCTGCGCCGGCCATAGGCGCGGGCGTGCGGCGGGGGGCCATGGAAACGGCGACCGTAGCCTCGGGCCGGGCGGTCCCAATGGCGGCGACCCGACCGCCACGCGCGGTCCCCACGATAGTACTGCACGGCCTGGATGTCGGGGGGCGAAGCTAGAGCCGCATTCGAAGAGACCGGTGCTGCCGAGGCCGGCCCCGCCGCGATCGCCCCGAATGCCATAGCTGCAGCGAACATGAGATTGCGCATCGTCATTCCTCTTTTGGTGAATCTTGACGAGGCGCCGGTGCAGCACAACGCTATGTGAACGCGAATGTTAGCTCCCATTCATCCGATTACTGCCGTGCAATTGGTTTTAATAATGAACCGTGCATGAATGGCGATCTATTCTCCAGAAATATTTAAATTCTGGAACTCTTTTAAACCCACAATGTTTGTACCGCACCTGTTGGGCCGCGGGATTGTCTCAGTGATCGGCAGGCGGAGAATATCGTCATGATCAAGCAGATCGTTCTTGCCGCGGCTCTCGCTGCCATTCCCGTGATGGCGGTCGCGCAGAATCCGCAGGCGCTCAGGGCGGGGCCGCCAGTGGCCTGGCTACAGGAGCCGTCGGAGGCGCCATCGTAGGTGGTCCAGTCGGGGCCGTTGTCGGTGGCGTAGGTGGCGCGGTCGTCGGAGCCATCATCGGCGACAACACCCCGCGCTTCAGGACCTATGTCGTGGAACAGCGCCGGCCGTCCTATACCTACGCTCAGCCTGTCGTCGTCGGGGCCACGCTGCCGCGCCAGGGCGTGACCTACTATGAGGTGCCGCGCGAGTACGGTGCCACAGAGTATCGTTACACCGTCGTCAACGACCGCGCCGTGCTGGTTGATCCCGCCACGGGCCGCATCGTGCAGGTCATCGACTGACCAGCGGACCGGCTTTGGCGCACCGGCTGACGTTGCGATCCAGCGGGCTCTTGTCGAGTTCCCTCGCGACTTCCGCGTGACGCGTGGCCTAAGCCGAAAACAGATGAACAAGCCCGGTCATCCGTAAGGGTGACCGGTGGCTTCATGCGCCCCCGATGGTGCCGGCAAGCGCGTTCACAAGCGTCGATTTGCCGACGCCGGACGAACCCACCAGCGGGAGGGTGCGCGGCCTTCGCCACACCAAGACGCGAACACAAATCGAATGCAACCTTCTGACAGTTTGGCGCGACCAGATGTCAATCGATGGGCTAGACAAGTTCGCATATCGACCACCATCACAAGATTATTAGGTCCGCTGATTCCGCAACGTAGCTTGCGTGCCTAAAGTCCAGAATTCGATAAATGCTGTCTCTGCGCCAATCTATAATAACGAAATACTTGGGGCGCGCCAGAGGAGCGGCTGTATTAAGGACGAGGGCTGCCAAGTGTCCATCGACGAGACCAGGGGCCAATCGCCAGTCGTGCGCTCGCTCATAATTGTGAAAATACCGCGAGACTTCCTCTCGCCCCACCATGCGAGTCCGCGATACGAGCTCCAGCCGGACGTCATCAGCAAGCATCGCGCGGACGGCATCAAAGTCGTGCGAGTTGAAGCGCTCGACATAAGCTGAAAGGCGTTTGAGATCCTCTTGCTTGAGCCGTGGAGCCGGCGCTTCGTCCGGTCGGCTGGCGATATCTCGGATCTTTGCTCGGCCGCGATGCAGTGCCGCCTTCACGCCGGGAACGCTTAGCCCCGTGACGTTTCCTACTTCATGGAGGCTGTAGCCGAGCACATCCATGAGGATTATGCAGCCTCGCTGCGCGGCTGGCAGATGCATCAAGGTTCTTAGGTTCGCTGCGGTGACATGCCGTCTATCAGCCGACATCGTCTCATCGACGATCCCATCGATATCGTCATCGGAGGAGACTTCTTTCTGGCGCCTTCTACGCCGGAGGAAGTCAATGGCGGCATGGTGTGCGACCCGAAACAGCCAGCCTTCGACATTGCTGATCGCAATTGTCTCGTGAGCGCCAACAGCCTTAAGAAGAGTCTCTTGGACGACGTCCTCTCCGTCCACGACCGAGCCGACCATGCGCGAGCAATAACGATGGAGCTTCGGGCGCATCTTCACGATGAAGGCGTCGAAGTTCTCTCTTTCGTCTGCTTCCGGCGGCACGCGACTCATCCAGCAGCCGGATACTCAGCGGCGTCCTGCATCATCGCGTATGCCCCGATGATTGCCAGCTCGCGAACCTCAGGCCGTGCCGAGCAACGGTCACCGAAGCTCTTCTGGAAGGCCCTGAACGACGCATGCTCTTCAAGCCCGGGGGCTCCATCGGCCTGCTCTACGATATGCACGAAGCGACCGTTATCATCGCGCAACGCGGCATAGCGCAGGCCTTTCGGACTTTGGGCATTGAGCTCGTCGAACACTGCCCGGATAAGACGCGCGTTTTCCTCGACGAGATCGGGCTTTATCGCGTAACTGACGATCAAATGCTTCATAGCCTTGTTTTCCAATCGTCCCGGGCCGCGCCCTGGCTTTGAGACATGAGAGACAAGCGGCGCTCCCTCATTACGATGCAGGTTTGCCGCTCAGAATCGCGGCATGTTCGGTCGCGAACTCTCCGAACGTGGTCGGTCGCACTCCGAATGCCTCGTGAGTGGAAAGGTCGATTTTGGAATTGGGTCGTTTCAGCCGCTCCGCAACCTGCTCGTCGAGCGCATCGGCAAAACCAGCAGGGACGCCGCTCGCCAGCAGAGCGCTCCGGCGCTCCGAAGCCATGATTGGTTGGTAGACGATCTTCCGTCCGATCGCCCGGGAAATCCGCTCGGCAATTTCGGCCATGGTCAAGGCCTCTGGCCCTGTCATCTCGAGCTTCTCGCCCTCGTGCCCGCCAAACCGCAGAAGCCGATAGGCGACCTTGGCGATATCTCGCACATGGACCGGGGATAGGCTGATTCCAGCCAAGGGGAGACGGATCGCTCCAAGCTTCACGATGTCCGGTATCTCGCGAAGATACACCTGCATGAACTGCGAGGGCCGGATATGCGTCCAGGCGAGGCCCGACGCCTCGAGGTAGCCCTCGATTTCTTCGTGCATGCGAGTGAAGCGAAATTTGGCTGGGTCGAATCCGATCCCGGATTCGGCACCTGAGAACTTGATGAGGTGCCTCACGCCAGAGGCGCGGCAGGCGTCGATAAAGCGACACTGAGTCTCTACCATATCGGGCGCGGCAGAGGAAATCATCAAGACACGCTCGACTCCCGCGAGCGCTTTCTCGCTGCCGCCGGGCGCCGTCATGTCGCCTTCTACGACCTCGACGCCCTGCATC
This sequence comes from Allobosea sp. Root483D1, assembly GCF_001429505.1. GTDB lineage: Bacteria > Pseudomonadota > Alphaproteobacteria > Rhizobiales > Beijerinckiaceae > Allobosea. Next base: position 163,607 of record NZ_LMJW01000023.1, on the reverse strand, counting down.
TGATCGAGACCCGAGCGGGCGGCGCTTGAAATGCTTCGAACCAACGCTCTCACCTGGGAATGCGCATCAACGAATTCCGCGACCGTTGCACGGCCATTCATGCCGGCCGCGCCAGTTATCAATTGCATGTTGTCTCCCGCAGGCTTTGACCGGCGTTCCGGTCTACTGCCCGTAAGACGATGGGAAACGCGAAAAGGATTCCCAAAAATCCTTCTCCGGTTGCCCCGGCCAACATGCACCTGCGCGTCTTCATTTCCCATTGCCCCTGGTATCCGCACAACGAGATGCGCAAGCCCGCAGAAGTACGGACGGAAGTGTGGCGCATACATGCCAGACATCGGCCGCGTCGGCCGCCCGACCTGCCACCAGCGCTGCTCGAATGGCAGTTGATCGAAGGCGGCAAGGGCGACATGCTCCCTGGCGAGCCGAAGGCGCCCAGCCGCCGCCGGCGCGTCGGCGAGGGCGATGATGTGTAATCTCTACAGCCACACCAAGCCGGCCGATGCGATCCTCCGCCTGTTCGACAAGTTCCGGACGATCCCAACGAACCTGCCGCTGCTATTGTCCAACATCAATCCGAACCGGCCGGCGCCGATCGTGCGCAATGTCGCCAACGGAGGTGAACCCGAGCTTGCGATGGTGCGCTGGGGCATGCCGAGCCCGCGGGACAAGCTGGATGAGGCGACTGCCATCCGCGCCGGAAAGCTCGCGGCGAAGGGCAAGCCCTTCGACATCGACGATCTGCGCCGATCAGAACCCGACCGCGGCGTGACGAACGTCCGGAACACCAGCAGCCCGCATTGGCGGCGCTGGCTCGGTGTCGAGAGCCGATGTCTGGTGCCGTTCACTAGCTTTAGCGAGTTCGACCATGCGACCAAGCAGGATATCTGGTTCGCGTTGGGGGACGATCGGCCCACCAACATGTTCGCCGGCATCTGGACACCGCAATGGACCAGCGCGCGAACGATCAAGGATGGCGAAGAGACGATCGACCTATTCGCGTTCCTCACCACCAAGCCGAACGAGGAAGTCGAGGCGATCCACCCGAAGGCGATGCCAGTGATCCTGACTACACGCGAAGAGTGCGAGGTCTGGATGTCGGCCGCGTGGTCCGAGGCAAAGGACCTCCAGCGCCCCTTGCCGGATGGCTCATTGGCGATCGTCGCTCGTGGCGTGAAGAAGGATGATCCGGCAGATTCTCNGCGGCGAGCACTCTGCGGAACCGCGCCGATCATTGCGGCGGTTTGGATCGTGTCACTGGCGATGGGGCTTCGGATCTTGGGCGTGCTCTGAGACGCCATCAGGCTCGAAATCGCCGCGCCATTCTCGCAAGCGCCAGTGTGACAGTGCCGTCTGGCGCAACGGGTAGCTGACCCGAGCCCCCTCTACTGCGCCGTGCGTCGCAGCATATCCGTCCTGTATCCCAGCGACTGAGCCCGAGCGACAAGACGGGCATAGTCACGCTCGCTGAGGCGGGATGATCGGGCCAGAATCCAAAGGTAACGCCCCGAAGGCTCACCAACGATCGACCATGAATAATCACGCGCTCGATCGAGAACCCAATAATCCCCTTCGAATGGTCCGAAAAAGCTAACCTTCAGCTTCGTGCCTTGTGATCCCTCAACGACCCGGGCTGTCGCTTCGGCCGTGCGCAAAGGGCCGGCAGCCGACCCCTCTCGGCACGAATTCACCACCGCGACAGTGCCGTCGGGTCTGACCGAATAGTCCGCTGTGACTGCTTCGCAGTTTCTTTGGAAACTCGCCTCGTAGCGCGCCTGTTCGTACCATCGCCCTTTGTACCGGCTCAGCTCAACCTGCTTTGCAGGCTCTGGAACGCTCGCGTTTCCGCTTGGCTGGCTCGAATTGCAGGCCGCCAGCAGCAGAACCGAACCAAAGACGATGACGCGCGAGAACGAGAGCATTTCGACCCTTTCGGTTGGCACGCCGACCAACGCGCCCCAACTCGTCAGGTTCCTGATTGATCGGACCGATTTCGCGCGAATCCTGGAGTGCCTCTCCGGCGTTCAGATAGTGCGCCGCCAATGCGGCTTTCGGAGTGTGTTGGAAAGAGAGGACAGATGATCAGAGCAAGTCTTGCAGGCCTAGCCGGCTCTTGGATTGCAGGTGATGCTGAGCGTGGTAATATTCACGAGCGGATGGTTGTGCCTTTGACTCTGGCCGCTCGGCTCCCGTTGCCCGCGCTTATCGCGGGCGTGATAGGCTAACATCTGCATCGTCTGAATATCGAAGGCCGAGCCAGGCGCGCCAAGAACGTCAGGCAAACGTCGGAACAGCTAGGCTCTTTCGAATTGGTGGCGAACCGCATGGCGCGGCGCTTCAGCAACGACCGTTTCCAGATCGTCCGCCAGGACGCAAAACCGAGTCGCCAGTGAGGCCGCGATTTTCACGAGATCCAACTGGCCATCGATCAAGACCGAATGGAGGTCTCGATTGTCGAGGGCGCGGTCGCAAAAGCGCTCCGGAAGCTGCTTTTCGATCTCTCGATAGAGTGCTTCAGCCAGCCGTTCGCAATCGCACGTCATGCGCGTTCAGATCCTTCAATGCCGGTGCTGCTGAAGAGATGGGACTGAATTTCCCGAAAGAAAGCCCTTCGAGCATGGCAGCAGCGATTGGCTGCGGAGCGTCGCGTGCCATGTCCACGTTTACCGCGCGACCCCAGTCTTTCTTGTCCAGCCTTTATCTCGCCGCTCTCTGGCGAGGCGACATGCACGGTGGCGCCAGCCTCCTTCAACTTGGCCTGTGTCACCTCGAGTTCGGATTGCTCGAAGCCGTTGGTTGCGAGAATGAGGATGCTCTTGCCTGAAAGGGCGCTCATGTGAACTCTCCTAGTGAACGGTGTACCCTTTCCGCGCGGTTGCCTATTACGCTGCGGCAAGTCAGAATCCGCCGAGATCCGACACGGAGAGGGGCTATGACATTCGGCCAGGTGCTCACGCTTCTTACGGTGCTGGCAGCCATCACGCTCTTTGGGTGGGGCGCGACAATCGCGTACCAGATCGCCTGGGACAATCAGTTCTTCGCCTGGCTCGCGAGCTTCAATGGCAAGCTGCGCGAGTCTGATCGAACGTTCGTCGCTTGGGTGACGGTCTTCATGGCATTCGGCGCCTCGCTCGCGCTCGTGCTGGCTCAGCAAAGCGTCACCGGCTTGGTTCGTGAAGCGCGAACTCGATCGCCTCCACGAGACATTCCGTGACGTCGAAATGGCCCTTGGGACCCCCGCCGCAGAGCAGTTCATGGCCTACAAGGTCCAACGATGCAGGTTTCGGTCGCCAACCAGCGTCTGAGGGGCAGGATCTTCGGCTAACGGCTGTCAGGCCAATCGCGGGGCTGACATTGATGAGCGTATATGTCGGCCCCGGCTCTAACGCAAAGAGCTTCTGAGGCAGCGAAAGGTGCGAAGCGTTGGCGAGCTTGAAACGCAGGTTAGGGCATTGCTTCTGCTGATCTCTTCAATCCACTCGGCCACAACAGAAGCTAAGCAAACAGTTGGTACTGACGAGGTTCATCGCCTAGTTGGGTTACATCGACGGGCCGGCGCACTAGTCAACGAATGTGGAAACCTCGTAAAGCCTCAAGTTGATATCGTTGATTTGAACGGTGACGGGAAGGCGGAAGTCTTTGCTCTCGTCAACGATTCAATTTGCTACGGGGCCGCGGGTGGCCAACTGAGCCTATTCGTCAGGAACGCGTCAGGAGAATGGCGAGACCAATTCGCGTCCAGCTCTTTCGCGAAGACCGCGAGGACGAGACCTGGTTCACCACGATCTCCTATTGGCCGGACATCGAGTCGATGACCGCGTTCACCAAGGGCGAGCCGACAAAGGTGCATCACCTCGATCGTGACGCCGAGCTGCTGATCGAATTGCCAGAGCGTATCGAAATCCATCGCATTCTGATCGACGATCAGAGCTCGGCTGATCGTGAGTAGCGTGTGAAATCACGCCTTCTTCGGCGGGGTCCGCTGATCCGAGATACCGCAGTGACGCGGCACAATGGCAGAAATGTCCATGTCTTTGTCATACCTGCCGACCGCTCTCGTCAGTAGTCTGGGATGAACGAGACCTAGAGCCGGCAAGTGGCGTTTTTCTGCGTGCCGATGTCGGATCCAGCGGAGCTTATTCGTCGTTGTTACATGACGCCTTCGGCGCCTGACCAACGCGGAGAGGCAAGAGCACATGCAACATCGCGATCGCTGCCGACTGCGACAGTTCGCCCTCTTCAGCCTTCTCGGGTTGCTAGGCTGCCACGCCTCAGCCGTGGCTGAGGTGCCCACGGAGCTGGAGGGCAAATGGTCGAGCCATCCTGGACGCTGCGAGCCGGTCAGCGGCGAGGTCGAAGTGCTGACGATCACCGCGGCTGATCTCGGATTCCATGAGGTCGGTTGCGAGTTGGACAAGGCGATCCGCTCGGGAAGGAGCCTGAGGTTCGACGCGCAGTGCTACAAGGGCGGTAGCCCCGTCACGCCAGGCAAAGTCGTTCTGCGACGGCATGCCGCCAAAGAGATTGACCTCACGCTGGAGGGCTTCTCCTGGATCGCGGCGAAACCGCAGCGTTTCCGCCGATGCTGATCGGAGCCACCCTCTGCAACAGGAGGAGGAGATGACGCCGCGTTTTGCCATCGGGATAATCTGGGGCGCTTGGCGTGGCCGCCGCGGCTTTGCCGCTGCCGGATTTCGACGATCAGGTCCGCGCAGCGCCCGAAGCCGACCTTACCGCCGTCTGTGTCCGCTTGGGCAATGACGACGGCATTCGGGACTACGATCCCGCGCTTCGCGCGCGCACGGCCTCTGCATTCAGGAAGCTGTTTCGCAACGCCAAAAATGGGCCAGATGGAGAGTCCTGGCAAACGCAGGCCCAGTACCGCTGCATGAACGGCAAGGTCATGGTCTGCTTCGTGGGCGCGAACCTGCCCTGCACCAAAATGAACGCGAAGCGCGAAAATACCGGCGCCGGCATGTTCTGCCGGGACAATTCCGAAGCGGGGAGCGTTCCGGCCTATGCGATCGGTCACGACAGCATCCACGCCTATCGGTGTCGCGACGGGAAGGCAGAGGTGACGGGCATCACGCGGCAACTCGACCCGCGAGGATTCGCCAAGGACCTTTGGATCGAGCTGCCGGCTCGGTAGGCGCATTGCACGAGGAGAAAGCGATGACCGAAATCGTCTCCGAGATCATGTTGTCGATCGATGGCGCGGCACGCGGCGAGAAATCGCCGGCCTATTACGGCTATACCGGGCCGGAATACATGGAATGGCTGGCGCAGAAGAGCGCACAGCCGCATCGCACCCTGATCGGCCGCAAGACCCTCGATGCCTTGAGCGGCGTCCCCGAGGCCTACCAGGATGACGATTATCGCAAGATGACCGAAAATCCTGGTTGGGTCGTCTCCTCCACGCTCGGCAGCGCGGGCTGGCCGGGGCTGACCGTGCTGGGTTCCGGATTTCTCGATACGATCCGCGCAGAGCGCGCCGGCCGTGGCGCTGAAATCCGAACGATGGGAAGCCTGTCCATCGTCCGTCAGCTTCTCGCGGCGAACCTGCTAGACCGACTGCACCTGATCTATTGCCCGCTGATCCTGCCGCAGTCCGGCGTCGAGCCGTTCTTCAAGGGGATGCCGGACCAGAAATTCAAACTGGGGGATCACCGGATCCTCGATGGCGAGGTCCTCGTGCTCGACTACCGGCCCGATGGCGGGCCACATTATGCGTGATGGCGCGGAGTCCGCGATGACGACCTGATGGTCGTTTACCCCGACCGGATCGGACCGTCTGCAGGCCGCTCATGCCGCCGTTATCGCCGCTGCCGCAGCCACTAAAAGGAGAGGATGCCATGCCCAAGTTCGTCACGATCGGATACGGCGATCGGGCCGGCTACGACCGCACGTCCCAGCCGGTCAGAGACGCCGCGCATGTCCAAGACGCAAAACTGCGGTCCGAAGGCGCCGTGATGGGGATCGCCGGTACTCCGGTCCAAGTCCGCAATCCAGAAGCGCGCGGCATGGAAACTCTCAACGGTCCCTTCATGTCGTCGTCCCTGCCGATCGCGGGCTTCGCCATCATCGAAGCCACCGACCTCGCCGACACCACCAAGAAGGTTTCACTCGTGCCATGCGCGGTTGCGCACGGCGTCGTCGAAGTCTGGCCGTTGAAAAAGACGCCCTGATCGCACCAGCGGGACGCTGATGCCGGGTTTCGCGGCGTCTCCCGATCGCGGCGATCACTCATTCTTCGGATGTCCACACAGGAGCGAACGAGACGCCGCGAAGGCCGGAGCCGCGGACCTGCTCAACGAAACTACCGGTGACATAGACGGCTGAGGCCCGCCGCGGCAGCTTGAAGATCTCAGCGGTTCCGATGACGTCCCTTTTGAATACATGCCGCTCGATATCGAGGATGTCGCCATCATCGAAATAGACGATGCCAGATTTCTCCCTGTCGAGGGCTTCGAGGACGGTGGTGACGTTGAACAGCCAGACGTTTTCGCCCTTCAGCGGCAGAAGCTGTCCGTGTTGGTTCAGCACCGGCGTCAGAGCATCCACGGCGGGCTTTTTCAGGATCGGCGCGTGCTCGCCCAACCAGGGGAAATCGGAGTAGCTCGGTTCCCCCGCCTCTTCCTTCGCCTCCACCATTCTCATGACAGGCGGAGCCCAATCCTGGATGACACGTCCATTCATCGCAAAGAAGGTTTCGAAATCCGCGTCGTCGACGGGGAAAATCCATTCCTGATCTTCGAGAACGGCGAACTTGTAAATCGTCATTGGCATTGCTTCGTCCTCTCGGTCAAAACGCCGTGTGCATCTCCCGGAACAGTCGCGGCGCGATGCCGAAGCGGCGCTCGAAGGCTTCGGAAAAGCGTGCCGCCGGGGACAGGCCGACCTCGGCCGCAACCGACTTCAGCGATAGCCCGCGGCACAGCAACATGCGTGCGGCATCGAGGCGCGCCGTCTCGACGAAGCGTGCCGGCGTTTCTCCGGTGGCCGCGACGAACCGGCGATGGAACGTCCGCTCGCTGAGGCCGGCGCGATCCGCCAAGACCGTGACCTCCAGGGGGGCGGCGAGGTTTGCCAGGATCCAGGCGATCAGCTCGGCGAAAGGGCTGTCAGCCTTCACCTGCGCCTGAAGCAGCGGGCTGAACTGGGATTGGTAGCCGGGGCGCCGTGCATAGAGCACGAGCCGTTTGGCGACCTCGCCGGCAATGTCGGCCGACAGATCCTGCGCGACCATAGCGAGCGCCATGTCGATGCCGGTGGTCACCCCGGCCGAGGTCCAGAGCCGTCCGTCGACCACGTAAAGCGAGTCGGAATCGACGGTGACGGACGCAAAGGCGGCAGCAAGCGGCGTGCAGGCATCCCAATGGGTGGCGACACGATGCCCGTCGAGCAGCCCAAGCCTGGCCAGGATGATCGCGCCGGAACAGACGGAGCCGAACCGCTGCGCCTGGCCCGCCAGCCTCGGAAGCCATGCTGCCCAGGCGGAATCCGCAAGGATCGGCAGCAGGTTCTGGCGCTCGGCGCCGACGACCAGGAGTGTACCGACCGCCTTTTGAGTGTGGTCCTCGAGGCCTTGCGTCTCGACGACGACCCCGCTGCTGCTCGTCACCGATCCACCTGCGACCGATACGAGATCGATGGCGTAGAATGGCGGCCTCTCGCTCAGCCCCAGGCTGCGGTTGGCGCTGGTGAAGACAGAAGCCGGCCCGGACATGTCGAGAAGCTCGAAGCCGGGATAAACGACGAAGACGACATGATGCATTGGCAGAAAATGCCATGTTTATGTCATTACCGCCAGAGAATGCCCTCGATAGCCTGATGATGAAAGCAACGCCCCACCGGAGTGGCGGATGCCCATGCGCAATCTCATCTGGGCAGGGCTGGCCCTCGTCATCCTGCCTGTCGTCGCGATAGGTCTGTGGTTGGCGGCCCTGCCAGCTCTGCCTGCCGCCTTCCCGCCGACGCCCGTGCCGCAGGCGGAAACGGACGCCATGCTGGCGGCGTTGAAGCCACCGAAGCGCGCTCGGCCCCTGATCGCCGTCGTCAGCCTCAACAATGCGACGGAGACGACCGACTATCTGATGCCGACGGGGATCCTGCGCCGGGCGGATATCGCCGACGTGGTGACGCTGTCGACCGAGCCTGGCCCGGTCAAGCTCTATCCGGCGCTGACCGTCGAAGCCGATGCGACGCTTGCAGCCTTTGATGCGCGACACCCGGAAGGTCCCGATTTTGTGATCGTTCCGGCCATGAGCCGCGACGATGATCCAGCCATCATGGCCTGGCTGCACAAGCAGGCGGAGCACGGGGCGGTCATCATTGCCGTTTGCGCTGGCGCGAAGGTTGCTGCCGCCGCCGGGCTTCTCGACGGGCGGCGGGCCACCACCCACTGGTATTATCTCAAGGCTCTGCTCGGGAGCCGTTCGACGATCCGCTACGCCGCCGACCGGCGCATGGTGGTGGATCGCGGTGTCGCCACGACCACCGGCATCACCGCCTCGATGCCAATGATGCTGACATTGGTCGAGGCCATCGCCGGACGGGACAAGGCGGAGGCGCTCGCCAGAGATCTGGGGCTGGACCGCTGGGATGCCCGGCATGACAGCGGCGCCTTCAGGCTGACCCGCCCCTTCGCCGCGACCGTGCTGGGCAACCGCCTCGCCGTCTGGCGCCATGATCGTTTCGGCATCGCGGTCGAACCGGGGTTGGACGAAGTTTCGCTAGCGCTCGTCGCCGATGCATGGTCGCGCACCTATCGCTCCCGCGTCGAGCTGTTCGCAACCTCCATGGGAGCCGTGACGACGCGCAGTGGTGTGCGCCTCCTTCCGGATCGAGTGACCGCGGCCTGGCCGAGTGAGCGACTACCTCATGGATGGACAAGCAAAAGGCCAGCAGAAGCCCTCGACGCGGCCTTACGGAATATCGGAGCCCGTTATGGGCAAGCCACGGCGAATATCGTCGCCATGCAGCTCGAATATCCACAACCCGGAGAGGGATCATGAAAGCACTGATCGCAGGCGCCGGCATCGGCGGACTGACGACCGCGCTCTTCCTGCACCGGGCCGGAATCGAGGTCGAGATTTTTGAGCGTGCAGATGAGGTGCGCGAGCTCGGCGTCGGCATCAACATGCTGCCGCATGCCGTCGGCTTGCTGGCCGAGCTCGGGCTGATGGACGCCCTCGATGCGGCCGGCATCCGGACGCGCGAGCTGATCTATGCGAACAGGTTCGGCCAGATCGTCTGGCGGGAGCTGCGCGGCATCGATGCAGGCCACGCCGTCCCGCAATTCAGCATCCATCGCGGCAGGCTGCTGGGCCTGATCCATCAGGCTGTCATCGAACGGTTGGGGCAGGACGTCATCCGTACCGGTTGCAGCGTGATGGGCTTCGAACAGAAAGGGAGCAAAGTCACCGCCTTCCTGTCCGAAGCCCGAAACGCGCGGCAAGCCAGCGGTGATCTGCTGGTCGGCGCCGACGGAATCCATTCCACCGTGCGCGCCAAGCTCTATCCCAATGAAGGGCCGCCGATCTGGAACGGCGTCATACTCTGGCGCGGCGAAACGCGATGGCCGCAATGGCGGGACGGCCGTACCATGGCGATCGCCGGCGGCAACCACGCTAAGTTCGTCTTCTATCCGATCGGTGACGATCCCGACGATCCCGGCATGCGCCTGACCAACTGGGCCGTGATGGCCCGCCATCGCGAGACCGAAGCCCGGAATCTGGCCCTTGGCGACTGGAGCCGGCCCGGCAAGCTCAAAGAGGTCCTGCCCTTCGTACGGGACCGCTTCCACCTGGATTACGTCGCTCCGGCAGAGATAATCCGCGCCACCGGGGCGTTTCTTGAATACCCCAATTGCGACCGCGAGCCGCTGCCGCGCTGGTCGTTCGGGCGCGTCACCCTGCTGGGCGACGCCGCCCATCCGATGTATCCCGTCGGCTCGAACGGTGCGAGCCAGGCCATCCTCGATGCGCGCTCCCTGGCGGATCAGTTGCAGTCTCGTGGATCCGTTGAAGCCGCGCTCGGCGCCTATGATGCGGAGCGCCGTCCGGCCACCACGCAAATCGTCCATTCCAACCGGAAAGGCGGGCCGGAAGGCGTGATCGACCTCGTGGAGGCCCGGGCACCTAACGGCTTCGACGATATCGAGGCGGTGGCCTCCTACGCGGAACGCGAGCGGGTCGTGCGTGGCTATGCAAGCCTGGCGGGGTTTGCCCCGGACGGGAAGAAGGGACGGGGTGGGGCATAGGATGACAAGACAGGCTGCGGCGTATCCCCTGCTTCCGCTCGGTGGCGGCGTTTTGCTCGCCCCGCCGATGGCGCGGACATTCGGCCTGGGGCGTCCCGAGTCAATTGCCGCGGCAAGAGCAGCGTCAGTTGGCGGCCATCTCGTCTTTGCCTCGTTGCGCGATCCCGAAGGCGAGATGTCGGGCGCCTCGTCGGTTTTCGGTGTGGGCGTGACGGCGGTCGTCATTGAAGCCGGGACGTTGCAAGGCGTTGTGCGGATTTTCGTCGAAGCGGTGCAGCGTGTGCGTTTGCGAACGTTCACGTTGCAGCGGGACGGCTTTTACCGGGTGTCGGCTGAGCCTTGGGACGATCCGCCAATACGAGAGGCCGAGCTTCGTCCTCTCCATGATCGCGCTCTCATCCAGTTCGAGGCTTTATGTCGCTGTGCGAGCTTGCCTGCGGTGACGACCAAGCTTGTCCGGGCTGGCGCCCCAGCCGATCGCATCGAGGGAATCCGATCACTGCCGTGGGTCGCGCTTTCCCATCTGGGGCAAGACTCTCCACCGCACTGGATACCTATCGCCCAGAGACAAGCCCTGCTTGAGGCCCCCTCCTTGCCCGATCGACTTCGGCTCTTGATCGAGCTGTTGGACGGCGCGGTACCGCCGGCCTCGCTTGCCGCCGATATGGCACCATTCATCTTGCGAGCAGCGGATGCAGCGCAGCTGAGTTGATTTGGGCGAGGTTGTGCTGAGTTCGGGCGACAGCAAAATTAAGCTGCCCGAGATCAAGATGAACCTGAAGAGGTTAGTCCGAAAGCGCTCTGGAGGTCCGCTTCCGGGCGATGAGGTAGATTCCGCTTCTGGCGCAACGGAGAAGCCTCGGAAGCATTATACTGTTTTCGGATGCGGCATCCCGATGGAGGATGCGCCATGCTTGTCGAAGCTCAGCAGAATCATCAGCGTCCAGCCTGGAATACGGGACGTATTATCGGCCCGAAGCCGCCACTGAAGCCGCGCCACATCTGGGCGATCAGGACACGGCTGCAGCACGATCAACGCGTGCGGGATCTGGCAATGTTTAATCTCGCGATCGACAGCAAGCTACGTGGCTGTGATCTCGTCGGCTACGCGTGAGTGATGTTGTGCTGGGCGGAACCGTGAGGCTGAGGACATCGATCGTCCAGCAGAAGACCGGCCGGCCGGTGCCTTTCGAGCTGACGGATTCGACCCGAGAGGCGCTTACGGCTCGGCTCAGGAGGAGACCGGGGGAAACCGGTGATTGGCTCTTCCCGAGCCGCAGTCGGCCAGGCAATCACCTGACAACGCGGAAGTACGGCCGCCTGCTCGATGGCTGGGTTGCCCTGATCGGCCTGGATCCCGCGCTCTATGGGACGCACAGTCTGCGGCGGACGAAGGTTGCCTTGATCTTACAAGCGCACTGGCAACCTTCGCGCCTGTCAGCTGCTACTGGGGCACTCCAAGCTTGAAAGTACAGTCCGTTACCTCGGTATCGACGTTGATGATGCCTTGACCCTGTCCGAGCAGACAGATTTATAAGCTTTCCCGAATGGCAAAGAAGCAATGCCGGCGCTTGGAAAGCGCCGAGGGTCGTGATGACCGACCGACGTGAAAAAGGACGAGGCGGCTTTGCCACCTCATCCATCACGTAGGTGTAGTCGAGCGAGTTCCAGGGAGCCTGGACATCCGGCAGGCCGGGTGCAATTCGTCATGGCGAATGAAGTCGCCGATCAGCGCCTTGGTCACGCCGAATTGGACGTCGGTTTCGATATGCGGATCGTTCGGGTCGTAGACCTGCGAGATCAGGACCTTGAAGCCGGGCTTGAAGATCAGAGTATGCAGATGCTCGGGGCGCATCGGATGGCGATCCTGTGCCTTGAGGAGGAAGCCGACCACGCCATCCATCGAGATCGGGTAGCCTATCATCATCACCGAGCGGAACCAGAAGCGGCCGTCAGCGCCGGAAATGAACTTGCCCCGCAGGTTCATTTCCGCCTGCTCGGGGTCCTGGTTCTCGTAGAGACCGACGGGCGAGGCATGCCAGACATCGACCTCAGCGCCCTCGATCGGCTTTCCCGCACCGTCCACCACGCGCGCATGGACGAAGAGCGGATTGCCGGGCGTGTCGGAGCGCACGATGCTGCCGCCGTTCTCTACGCGCGGCGAATTCAGCCGCCAGAACGGGCCTGCGGGCTTGCCCGCAGAGCAGCACGCAAAAGCACTTTCCGACGCTACCATCGCGCTGTTCGAGCGGTCGGAGCGAAAAAGCACGACGTCTGAAAGCGCGCGTTAAATCGGTAGGCAGCGGCGCCTTCGCCTCAAAAGACGCCCGGCCCCGCTAGCGCGGCGCCGGGCGCTAGGTCAGGCGTGGCCGCGCGAGCCTTCCTTGCGGCTGCTGGCGAACGCAGCCACGTCGGGCGCAAGGAGATCATGCTTTTCTGCCCACGACGCGAACAAGCCGCGCGCGGTATCCGCTTCGATCTCGCCGCGGATCGCCGCCAGGCAGGCCTTCAACGCAAAACCGTGGACTGGGTCGCGCCTGCACACCGGCCAGTCGGCCAGAAACATGTAGGCCTCCATGGCAGACCCGATCGCCGCCGGATGCCCAGGACCGGTCAGGACCACGACCGGTCTCTCGAAGTCGTCAGATATCATCATGCAGTCCTCCCTCGGCGGGAGCGATTGCCAACATTGCCATAGCCATATCCTCCTGGAAGCAACATGGATCCGGTTTGGTTGATCGCCGCATCGAGCGCGCTGTCGCTGTCGGCGGCTGCCATGATTTTGGGATGCGTTTGCCCCGAATCAAGTCCGCCGAAGCCTCGACGTCACTGCAGCCGGAATTCGCCGCTCGCCGCGCAGAGGTCGGCGGGGCCGATCAGGTCCTTGTGCGCCACGGTGATGCGGAACAGCTTGCCGTCGAGCTGGGCCTGCCAGAAGGCGAGGAACTTGTTGAGTTCGGGAAAGCGCGGGGCGAGGTCGTAGTCCTGCCAGATGTATTCTTGGAGAATCGAAGGGTGGTCGGGCAGGCGGTAGAGGATGCCGGCGGTGGTCAATCCATAGCCTGCAATCTGGCGGGCGAAGTCCGTCGAAGACATTCCTTTCAGCTCCCTGGTTTTCACTGCGCCGATGGCAGCGGATTCCTAACGCCCTGGCAAGCAGAAAGGTTGCGTTTGTGGCGCCTTTTCAGCCTGTTAGCACTCCATCAAAAAAAGTGCTGCCGACCTCTTGAAGGCAAAAATCGGGCAACCCAAATCATCGCGCGGGCACGGCGCCTCAGGGGCTCGCGGAACCTCGCCGCTAGCGCCGGACAGGGCCGACCCGCTTTGACATGTGACCGACATGGAAACTGGAGGAACTCATGAAGTTTCGGCCACTGCATGACCGCGTCGTCGTGAAGCGCATCGACGCCGAGGAGAAGACCAAGGGCGGGATCATAATTCCCGACACCGCCAGGGAAAAGCCGCAGGAGGGCGAGGTCGTGGCCGTGGGCGCCGGCGCGCGGGACGAGACCGGCAAGCTCGTGCCGCCCGACGTCAAGGTCGGCGACCGTGTGCTCTTCGGTAAATGGAGCGGCACCGAGGTCAAGATCGATGGCCAGGATCTCCTGATCATGAAGGAGTCCGACATCATGGGCGTCATCGAGACGACCGCGACCCTCAAGAAGGCCGCCTGACGGGGCCTCATCCACATCATCAACCTGAAACCTCAAGTCTGAAGGAGTGAGGAATCATGGCTGCGAAGGACGTGAAGTTTTCGCAGGACGCGCGCGAGCGGATGCTGCGCGGCGTCGACACGCTTGCCAACGCCGTGAAGGTTACGCTGGGTCCGAAGGGCCGCAACGTCGTGATCGAGAAGTCGTTCGGTGCGCCCCGCATCACCAAGGACGGCGTCACCGTCGCCAAGGAGATCGAGCTATCCGACAAGTTCGAGAACATGGGCGCCCAGATGGTGCGCGAAGTGGCGTCGAAGCAGAACGATGCGGCTGGCGACGGCACCACGACTGCGACCGTGCTCGCCCAGGCGATCGTCCGTGAGGGCGCCAAGGCGGTGGCCGCCGGCATCAATCCGATGGACCTCAAGCGCGGCATCGATCTCGCCGTCGAGGCGGTAACGAAGTCGCTCGGCGAGCATTCCAAGACCATCACCGGCTCGGAGGAGGTCGCGCAGGTCGGCACCATCTCCGCCAATGGCGACCGCACGATCGGCGAGATGATCGCCAAGGCAATGAAGAAGGTCGGCAACGAGGGCGTCATCACCGTCGAGGAAGCCAAGACCGCCGAGACCGAGCTCGACGTCGTCGAGGGCATGCAGTTCGACCGCGGCTACCTCTCGCCCTATTTCGTGACCAACACCGAGAAGATGGTCGCGGAGCTGGAAGACCCTTACATCCTGATCCACGAGAAGAAGCTCTCAGGGCTCCAGACGATGCTGCCGCTGCTGGAGGCGGTGGTGCAGACCGGCAAGCCGCTGCTGATCGTGGCGGAGGATGTCGAGGGCGAGGCTCTCGCCACGCTCGTCGTCAACAAGCTCCGCGGCGGCCTCAAGATCGCCGCCGTCAAGGCGCCGGGCTTCGGCGACCGCCGCAAGGCCATGCTGGAGGACATCGCGATCCTGACCGGTGGCACCGCGATCAGCGAGGATCTCGGCATCAAGCTGGAGACCGTCACGCTCGACATGCTCGGCCGGGCCAAGAAGGTCCGGATCGAGAAGGAGAACACCACCATCGTCGACGGCGCCGGCAAGAAGGCCGAGATCGACGCTCGCGTCGCCCAGATCAAGGCGCAGATCGAGGAGACCACCTCGGACTACGACCGCGAAAAGCTTCAGGAGCGCCTGGCCAAGCTCGCTGGCGGCGTCGCGGTCATCCGCGTCGGCGGCGCAACCGAGGTCGAGGTCAAGGAGAAGAAGGATCGCGTCGACGATGCCCTGAACGCGACCAGGGCCGCGGTCGAGGAAGGCATCCTGCCAGGCGGCGGCGTCGCGCTTCTGCGCGCGGTCAAGGCGCTCGAAGGACTGGTGCCCGGGAACGACGACCAGCGCACCGGCGTCGAGATCGTGCGCAAGGCGATCACCGCTCCGGCCCGCCAGATCGTCGAGAATGCCGGCGGTGATGGCGCGGTCGTGGTCGGCAAGCTGCTCGAGGCTTCCGATTACGCCTGGGGCTATGACGCCCAGACCGGCGAGTACGGCGATCTGGTCAAGGCCGGTATCATCGACCCGACCAAGGTCGTCCGCACCGCGATTCAGGACGCTGCGTCGGTCGCGGGCCTGCTGATCACCACCGAGGCGATGATCGCCGAGGCGCCGAAGAAGGACCCGGCGCCCGCCATGCCCGCCGGTGGCATGGACTATTGAGCATCGAGGGCGCCGCGGCTTTCGCGGCGCCCTCTCTCAACGCCGTGACCTCGCAGGCATGCCGAGGGGAGCGATGCCCTTCATCATTGACCGATCCTATTGACCTACCTCGTGCAGAGGCCGCTCTTGAAAAGGCCTGGGCGGAGCTCAAGCCGTCTCTTGCGGCGGGCTCTGGCGAGCTGGAGCGAAACAACGTCGCCTATATCGTTGCTTCGCTGGTTCCACTGGCGCTCGACGAGGATGATCTCGCACAGCGTGCAATCGTTCAGCTTCGCGGGAACGCTTAAGCGGGGGCCCCGTGAAATCCCCCTGCATTCTCTCAATCGCATCAGATATCCGACATGACCGACGGCCCACAGGAATCTAAGAACATCTCTCCTTCCGACCGCTTCAAGGCCCTCATCACCAACACCGAGAGCGCAACTTATGGCCTCAAAGGATAATCTCCTAGCCGTCATGACGCGGGATGGATCGGCAACGTGGCAGACCGTCGCCGCTCACATTGAGGCTCAGTTGCCTGGCGCCGGCGAGTTCGCGACCGCGCGGTTGAATGCCCTACTTGCTCTCATCAGGACGCTATCCAACCGACAAGCGTCGGGGAGCGGTGAACGCCACCCCAATCCTCAATCGTCAGCGCAGACAGGGTAGCTCGCCACGTTGCCGCGGGTTATCGCTCTCTGCAAGGGTCTTCCTACTACGTCATCTATTCGAGATTTCCGAATGACCACGACCGCGAAAGCCGAGCATCGCAGCTTCGAAGCCGACGTCTCCCGTCTGCTCCATATGATGGTGCATTCGGTCTATTCTGACCGGGACGTGTTCCTGCGCGAGCTGATCTCGAATGCGGCCGACGCTTGCGAGAAGCTGCGCTACGAGGCGATCGGCAAGCCCAAGCTTCTGAGCGACAAACCGAAGCTTGCGATCACCATCTCGGCCGATCCGGAGGCTGGCAAGCTGACCATCGGCGACAACGGCATCGGTATGAGCCATGACGAGATGATCGAAGCTCTCGGCACGATCGCCCGCTCCGGCACGCGCAGCTTCATGGAGCGAGTCGCGATTGCCAACAGCAAGGACGGCGCGCAGCTCATCGGCCAGTTCGGCGTCGGCTTCTATTCCGCCTTCATGGTGGCCGAGAAGGTCGAGGTCTTAAGCCGCCGCGCCGGTAGCACTGAAGCCTGGTCCTGGTCCTCGGACGGCAAGGGCGAGTTCACGGTGGCGCCTGCGGCGCTGGAAGAGGCTCCGCTACGCGGGACACGGGTGACGCTGCACCTGATGGAGGATGCCAAGTCCTATGCTGAGCGCTGGACGCTGGAGCGCATCGTCAAGGAACAGTCCGGCCATGTGCCCGTCCCGATTTCGCTGATCACGGAGCCGGGCGCCGACGCGGTCGCCCTCTCCGACGGAGCCGCGCTCTGGACCAGGCCGAAGAGCGAAATCACCAAAGACGAGTACGCCGATTTCTACCGCAGCGCTGCGGGACAATATGACGAGCCCGCCGCAACGATCCATTTTCGCGCGGAAGGCCTGCACGAATATACGGCGCTGGTCTTCGTCCCGGGCGCGCGTCCGTTCGATCTCTTCGACGCCGACCGCAAGGGGCGGATCAAGCTCTATGTGAAGCGCATCTTCATCACGGATGAGGCAGAGCTCCTTCCGCGCTACCTGCGCTTCATCCGCGGCATCGTCGACACAGCCGACCTGCCGCTCAACGTCTCCCGCGAGATGATCCAGGACAGCCCACTGCTCGGTGCTATCAAGAAGGGCGTCACCAACCGTGTCCTCGCCGATTTCGCGAAACTGGCCGAACAGGAACCGGACACGTTCCGGATGCTCTGGGACAATTTCGGCGTCGTCATCAAGGAAGGGCTTTACGAGGATTTCCAGCGCCGGGAACAGCTGCTCGGCCTCGCTCGATTCCGGACTACAGCCTCCGGCCAAGGGTGGCGCAGCCTCAAGGACTATGTAGGCGCGCTCAAGGACAACCAGACCGCGATCTACTACATCGCTGGCGACGATGCTTCCCGGATCGCCAGCTCCCCCCAGCTCGAAGGCTTCCGGGCGCGCGGCATTGAGGTGCTGCTGTTGTCGGATCCGATCGACAGCTTCTGGGCATCGGCAGCACCGGATTTCGAAGGCAAGCCGTTCAAATCGGTGACGCAAGGTGCGGCCGATCTCGGTCTTATCCCGCTGCTTGATGGCGCGGCGCCTCCGTCGGCGGAAGCGAGCGAAAAGATCACCGCTCTGCTTGCATCGATGAAGGAGATTCTGGCCGAAGAGGTTGCGGATGTCCGATCCTCCGTTCGGCTCACTGAGAGCGCGGTCTGCCTCGTGGCGCCGGATAAGGGGCCGGATCGCCAGTTCGAGCGCTTGCTCAGCGCCGCAGGGCGAGTGGAGAGTGCTGCCAAGCCGATCCTCGAGGTCAATCCGCGTCATGCGATGGTCTCAGCGCTGGCGTCTGTCGAGGATGGCGCGCTACGTAGCGACATTGCCCATCTGCTTCTGGATACCGCTCGCGTGTTGGATGGCGAGCGCCCGACAAACGCGAACGCATTCGCTGAAAGGCTCAACCGGCTGGTTACGCGAAGCTTTGGCGAAGATTGAGCGGCGAAGCGAACGAACGCGTGGCCGTGCGGTCAGGCAATTCGGTTAGGCGCTTCCCACATTTCGCTCAGCTTCGAATGTCCGGTTCTAGGTCGCTTGCCAATGTCCGCTGATGGCGCATTTCACCCGGTCAAGGGATGGGCGATTCTGGCCCATTGCGGTCCTTGCGGAGGTCCGCTTTCAGGCAGTCCAATTTTGCAACAGACCGTCCAGCGGAAGCATCAGTGGTCAGAACGTGTATGACACGCCCATGCTCGGTCCGCTTATGCGGCGTCGAAGACGTAGCTGCCGCTGCGGTAGTCGACCGCCAGATGGCGGTAGCCGACTGACACCGACCAGTGCTGGTTGAAGGCGTAGTCGATCGTTCCGCGAAGTTGCCAGATCACCCCCGAACTACCGGCGCCCACGTGGCATAGGCGCTCAGACCGAAGCCATTTCCCAGGCTCGCTCGGATGCGAAGACCGGCCACGGGATCGATCAACGTCCGTTGCGAGCCACCGGAGACCGCGGCGGCGCCGGCGATCAGCAAATCGACATCGCTCGACACCGACCAGACCCGCGCGCCCGCGAGGACGTCGGCGCTGAAACCACCATTCTCGTAGAAGCGATAGAAGCCAGTGGCAGTCACATCCAAGGTTCTGGGTTTGAGCTCGGCGCTGGTGAAGCTTCTGGGGCTCCCTGATTGCCGGTATCGGTCTTGCTCGAGGTAGCCACTAATAAGGCGCTTAACTGATGAGTTTTAATGCGAGAAATGGCCGATAAAACCCGACAGTTGTTGTAGTTACGTAGATCGAAGATCGGCCTCCCAATTGATCGTGGGCCGGTTCGCTCGTGCCTGGACGCATGCGCCGTGAACGTGCACGCCGATCAACCGCCCCATTCGAAAAGATGGGCGGTCGAATCCGCTATATCGAGCCGCGCGCGACGTAAGAGGCAAAATGCTGATCGCACTCAGCGAACAGAACTTGGCAACGAGCAGCCAATCAAGCCGCTTCTGGCATGGGAGAACCTGCGTTTCGCAGACTGTGGAATTGCAAAAATTCTCTGGGTGGCAGGGCTTTGGAATAAAGCCAGCCTTGTGCGAATTCGACGCCGGCAGCTTCCAGATAGGCTGCCTGTTCGACCTTCTCTACGCCTTCCGCCACGACGATAAATTTCAGGGTATGCGCCATGTCGATGATCGACGGCGTCACGATACTTGTCGCGGCTTTGCGGCCGATGGCGTCGATGAACGACTTGTCGATCTTGAGAACATTCAACGGAAGACTTTCCAGGAGAGATAGGCTGGAATACCCCGTGCCGAAATCGTCAATCGCGACTGCATGCCCGCGTTCTCTTGCCCGCTCAAGCGTGGCGCGAGCGGCATCGGCTTCCATAAAACCACGCTCCGTAGCTTCGAGCCAAATCTGCGCCGGGTTGACCTGCGCCTTCTCGATGGCATCAGAAAGCACATCCAGAAATCGGCCACTTTGAATATCCTCGGCCGAGATATTGATCGCAATGTGTAGCGATGGGTCGGCGCGCAGCGCCACCTTCATGTCCTCCAGAATTCGCTCAATAAGGATATCGGTGACGGGCCCGATCAGATGATGAGCTTCGGCGTAAGGAATGAATAGATCTGGCGAAACCCAAGAACCGTCAGGCCTCGGCCAGCGTATGAGCGCCTCAGCGCCCACGCATTTACCGGTCGAGAGTTCAATTATCGGTTGGTAATGCGCAATGAATTCGCGGTAGGCGATCCCCGTTCTCAGCTCGCCAGCCAGCGACATCCGCTGGCGCGATACCCACACGATGAGGCCGATTACAATGGCCGATATCGCGGTGCCAATCGGGATGAGTTTCCAAAGCTCGTCGTTGGCGCGCCGGTCAACGACCCTGCGGTCCGAAATTGCAAAAGCTACGAAATCGGCCCCTCGGAGGGACGCAAAGACCTTCTGATTTGTGGCCCCACTCATCTCCTCTCGAGACAGCTGCCGCACCAGACTTAAGTCAGCCTGTCCAGATAATGCCAGGAGCTCACCGTCGCGTGTGGCGACCCCGAGCACCATGGGAGTGTCGTGCAGGACATCTACCAAGCTCTCTTTGTGAATGAAGGCCTGATACGGACCAAAAGCGACCGCCAACATGTCGCCCTGCGGTCGATGCGCGGTGGGACCAGATCCAACGACCAGACCAAAGTCATCGGCCAGGAGAATATTCGGCTTACGCATCAGCTCGGGGCTACTGGAGAGGCCCCAGCTGTCACAAATGAGCTTACCATCCTTGAATGTATCAATGTCCTCAACTGTGAGGACATCCATCTTCAGCTGCTTCAAGCGCTCCAGATGACGAGGCGAGCACAGCTCATGGTTCTCCATGACCAGCCGGCGGAGGCTACTCTTGGCTCGCGTGATCGCCCGATCGGTTCGCTGCAACGTCCATCCGGCATAGTCCCTCAGATGCAAGCGTTCAGTGGCAATGGCCCGTTCACCAGACAGGTAGTAGGCGCCGGCCAGCGGTAGCAGGCCGATGCTAACACCCAAGCCGATGGCGGCAGGCAGGATTAGGCGACGCCGCATTGCCAAGCCTTCCGAACCAGGCGGGGGATTGCGTGAAATACTGCGGCTGCCACCCTGAATGGGTGCTTAAAGTGTATGCGCTACTTATTTACATGCGTCAGTGACCAGACTGATGGCTTGAGCCAAAGTTGCGGACAACCTTAGGCCACTCCGGAACGCATCATCGAACGATATCGGCGGCCGAGCGCCATGAACAGACGTTGGCTTGTCTCCCGCAAGCGGACCTTCAGTGTGTAATCCAGCGCAAACTAGAGCCGGCCGGCTCGTCGCCAAGCCCGGAGCCGACTATTCAGGTCCGCTCCGGGCTTATCGATGCATTTGTCAGCGAGAGTTGAGAGATGCCGACGATTTCGACAGCCGTCCGGTGTCCGGCCGGTCTAGATCGAAGTCGCGGGTTTCCGGGGTCAGCAGTCCGGTCAGCAAGGTGATGCCGGCCACGAACATCAGGTAGAACAGGAACAGCCGATGCTCGCCCGTCTGCGAGAGATAGGTGTTCACATAAGGAGCGGTGCCGCCGAAAATCGCCGTGGCAAGTGAAAGCGGCCCGCTGACGCCGGTGGCCCGGACCGATGTCGGGAAAACCTCGGCCCATACCGCCGTGTTGACCCCGAACAGGCAGGCCAGGATCAGCAGGGCGCAGATCATCGCTGTCAGCAGGCCCGAAAAGCTGTTGTTGATCAGCCCGTCGAGTTGCAGGGTCGCGGCAATGAAGCCGAGCCCGAACAGGATAATGAAGGTCCGTCGGCCATATCGGTCAGCGAGCCAGCCGACGATCGGGATGGCGACGAAGAACACCGCCTGCGCGATCAGGCTCGCGGTCAGCGCCGATGTCGCATCGAGCCCACGGCTGATTTGCGCGAAGGTCGGGCTGTATATCAGCCACGTGTAGAACATGATCGAACCGCCGGCCGAAAGCCCGAAGACGACGGCGACGCCGCGCCAGTTCCGCAGCAGCGGGCCGAGCCCGGTCGCAGTCTTCGCGCCCTGCGCTTGCACCTTCGCGAAGCTGTCGGTCTCGGTCAGCTTGCGGCGCAGATAAAGCCCGTAGAAGCCGAGCAGCCCGCCGAGTACGAAGGGAATGCGCCAGCCCCAGCTTTCCAGGGCCGGGCGGCCGAGCGTGGCGTTAAGCAGCAGGCCGGTGACCGTCGCGATCATGGTGCCGAGCACGACGCTCATCCATGACGTGCTGCCATAGAGTGCACGCCGATGACGCGGCGCTCGCTCGACCAGATAAGTGACGGATGTCCCCATCTCGCCGCCATGGGCGATGCCTTGGGCCAAGCGCGCGACCAGCAGGAGGATCGACGCAGCGAGCCCCACCGTCGCGAAGGTCGGAGCGAAAGCGATGACTAGGCTGCCGCCAGCCGTGATGAACATTGCGAGCGTCAGGCTCTTCTTACGGCCGACCCGGTCGGCATAGAGCCCGAACAGGAAGCCACCGAGCGGCCGCGTGAGGAAGCCCGCCGCGAAGACGGCGAGCGCCGCCAAAAGCGCAGCCGACTTGTCCGCCGAGGGGAAGAACTGGAGCGCGAAGTAGGGCGCGAAGATCGTGTAGATCGTCCAGTCGAACCATTCGAGCGTGTTGCCGAAATTGACCGCGATCAAATCCTTGACGCGGCGGGAACGCGGGGCGGTGAAAGCGCCCTCTGCGGCGACGTCAGACATGTGATGAACCCCTCTTTTTTATTGACGTTGACGCTGTCGATGGGGGAGGTCGGCGCAGGCCTCAGCCGGCAGCACGGCCTTCAAGGCCGAACCGGGCATCGGCATCAGCCCCCGGCACGCGCATTTCGAAGACATCTTTCACGACCGTGTAGTCGAAGTAGCCGAGGCGGGCGATCGGCTTGATCGCGGGAATGTCGAGCTTGCCCTCGCGCGTGATGAAGCGGTCGTCGATATGGATCGTCTCGACCTGCGCGAAGACGATATCGATAGTGCCGACCGCGGAATTGCCTTTCAGGCGGTGCGTGCTCAGGTAGCGGCACTCGAACTTGACGGGGCTTTCCTGCACCATCGGTATGCGGGCATTGTCCGCATACTCGCGCGTCACGTTGAGGCGGTCGAATTCGCTTTCCTCGGGCGGCAGCGCCATCGCGCTCAGGTTGACCGCCTCGCGCAGATCATAGGTCGCCATGTTCCAGACGAACCAGCCGGTCTCCTCGGCATTGAGCACCGTGTCCTTGCGGCGCCCGTCCGGATACTGGTTCGCCGAGAACATCACCATCGGCGGATCGAAGGTCAGGTTCTGCCACTGGCTGTAGGGCGCGATGTTCTCGATGCCCGCCGCGCTGACGCTGGACAGCCAGCCGATCGGCCGCGGCACCGTGCAGCTCTTGAACGGCGAGAAGGGGAGCGGGCTCGGCTCGATGGAGGGCGAATACTTCATGACGTCGCGTTCCGCGCTCTTGTGGATTTCAATGGTATGTCACCGATATATCGGATGAACAACGGTTTGGAAAGCCCTTGAAACCAGCTATCGGATCAGGGAACGGAAACGCCTCCCGGCCGGGGGCATCGCTGGGCTGAAAAACGGATGAATCAATCAGAACAGGCAGTGGCCGCCTTGCAGCGCCTGATCGAGCAGGGCGAGCTCAGGCCCGGCTCGATGGTGTCCGAGCGCGGCCTGATGGCGGCCACTGGCCTCGGCCGCACCCCGGTGCGGGAAGCGATCCAGCGCCTCGCCCTCAACCACATGCTGCGCATCCACCCCAACAAGGGCATCGAGATCCCGGCGATCTCCGTCGAAGACCAGCTCAGCGGCCTCGAGGTTCGCCGGGCCGTGGAGGTTCTCGCCGTCGGGCTCGCCTGCCGCCGTGCGACCGAAAAGGATATCGCGGCGATCGCGGCGCTGAAGGCGACCCTTGCCGGCGGCTTCGATCTCCATGGCTATTCCGAGACCGTGCGCGAGACTCACGCCCTGATCATCCAGGCGGCGCACAATCCCTATCTGGAGGCGCTGATGGTACCGCTGCAGACCTTG
The DNA here is from genome assembly GCF_001429505.1 of Allobosea sp. Root483D1. Lineage (GTDB taxonomy): Bacteria > Pseudomonadota > Alphaproteobacteria > Rhizobiales > Beijerinckiaceae > Allobosea. Next base: position 139,848 of record NZ_LMJW01000023.1, on the reverse strand, counting down.
TCGCGCCGCTTCTGGATCATGCATGTCCGCGACGAGCAGGCCGAGATCGCCCATGGCAAGCGACTGCACCGGGACATTCTGCAGGCCATCCTGCTGCGCGACCCAGACGGAGCCGGCGCCGCATCCATTGCGCTTAACAGCTACCTCGTCGAGTTCGCCCTCTCCGTAGTGTCGCGTATGGCCGCATCGCACAGTTGAAGGCTGCAATGCCCCGCCAAAGAAGCGCCATTTGCGGACATTGGCTGACCGCCCAGAACCGGACATTCCCGCGGGGCAGGTATCCTTCGTCGCCCGAGCCACGTTAAACGTCAGGCTGGCTTACAGATCATGGAATTCGCGGCTTGGTCGAGACCTGCGTTGCGGCAGCAGCGCCTTCAGCAGCTTGGCGCTCAGATCGGCGTCCAAACCGATGCCAGCACGACCCCGACGTGGTCGATGGGGGCACACGAGATCACCGATGAAAGCTCCTGTCATCCGGGGACCGCATGGTCTCACCATTGCACGGAGTCAGCCACGCCCGACCTCGATCTCGAGCCAACCCAGCGCATTTACACTCAAGCTGTCCGTGCGCCCGATCAGAATCGTCGTCGTTTCAGATTCGATCAATGCCGGTCCCGTGATGCGATGGTTCGGCCCCAGGCTGGCGAAGTCATAGACCGGAACCTCCGCCGGACCGCCGAGAAAGACCGTCCGAACGCTTGTGGGATTTGCGGTGCCGCCCCGATTCTCCGTTGCTCCGTTCTCATTGATCCGGGGCACGTCACCCACGGCCGAGACGCGGGCATTGACGAAGACGACCTCCTGATCGGGCGAAGCATAGGTGTACAAACTCTCGTGGCGCTGGTGAAAACGCCGGTCGATCTGTTCGACCAGATCCGGAGCCGACAACTCGATCCCATCTAGGTCGACATCGATCTCGAAGATCTGCTCGCCATATCGCATCTCGGCCGAGCGCTCGACCCGCACGGGGCCTTCGAACCAGGCCTTCATACGGCTCAACGCGACGGACTCCAGCTCAGCAAAGACCCTTCGGATCGTCTCGGCGCCGACGCGGCTCGTGCCGATACTGGTCCGGCCGACCTCGTAGCGCAGATCGCTCGCGAGCATGCCCCAGGCGGACAGGACCGACGCCGCCACCGGAACGATAACGCGCGGGATTTCAAGCTCTCGGGCGACCTCGACTGCATGAAGTCCGGCTGCACCACCGAAGCTGACCATGGCAAACCGCCGCGGGTCGACGCCACGGCGCAGTGTCATGAGCCGGATCCCATCGGCCATGCCGAGATTGACCATGCGATAGATTCCGGCCGCCGACTGTTCAAGTGAGACGCCGAGTGCAGTGCCGATCTTGCCGACCGCTGCCTCGGCAGCCGGCCTGTCGAGCCGGCGGCGGCCACCCATGAACGACTCGGCACCGAGATAGCCGAGCACGACGTTCGCATCGGTAACGGTCGGCGCAGTTCCGCCATTGCCATAGCATGCCGGTCCAGGTTGGGACCCCGCACTGGCCGGGCCGACATGCAGCGTTCCGCCGGCGTCGACCGATGCGATCGACCCGCCGCCGGCTGCGATGCTGGCGATGTCGAGGCTGCGCAGCGCAATGCGCTCTCCGGCGAGCCCGGCATCGGCGGTGAGCATTGCTCGGCCGTCCGCGATCAAGGAGATGTCGGTGCTCGTGCCGCCCATATCAAATGGAATTAGGTCGGCGAAGCCAAGGAGCTCGGCGCAGCGCCGGCAGCCGGAAATTCCGCCCGCGGGCCCCGACAGGACGGTTCCCGCCGCTAGGCGCGACGCTTCCTCGACGGGAGCCATCCCGCCATGCGAGAGGATGATGAACAGGCTTCCCGCAAAGCCGGCCCCGGCAAGCCGGCGCTCGAGGTTGCCGAGATAATGCTGAACCGCTGGTCCGACGTAGCTGTTGACCACCGTGGTCGAAACCCGTTCGAACTCCTTGATCTGCGGCCAGACATCGCTCGAACGCGAGACATAGACTCCGGGCAGCTCGCGACGCAGACGCTCGACCGTGGCGATCTCGTGGGCGGGATTGCGATAGGCGTGCAGATAGCACACGGCAACGGAGGTCGCTTCGGACCGGCGGATCGCCTCGATCGCCTCGCTCAAGGACGCGTCGTCAAGCGGGATTCGAACAGCGCCATCCGGCCCAAGGCGCTCCCGGACGCCGAAGCGCCGCTCTCGCGGGACCAGCGGCTCCGGCGGCGGCGTCCGCAGATCGTAGCGGTCGCCTTTGAGGCCTTCGCGCATTTCCAGGACGTCGCGATGGCCCTCGGTCGTGAGCAGGGCAACCTTCGCGCCCTTGCGTTCCAGCAGCGCGTTGGTGGCGACCGTCGTGCCATGCACGAGACGCGTGGTTTTCGCCAACAGGGCGGCTCGATCGAGCCCGAGCTTTCCAGCCAGGTCCTCGAGCCCGGTCATGACCCCGAGCGACTGGTCCGCGGGCGTCGAGGGAGATTTGGCGAAGACGGCGCTCTGATCCGGGCCGATCGCGACGAGATCGGTGAAGGTTCCGCCGACATCAATGCCGATCGTATACATCGTCACATGTCCTTCCGGGTCTCGGTCGTGAGGTCTTGAGCACGGTCGCGCGCGAGCGCTGACCCGTCCCGCTTGTCGGCCGGTCCCCAGCCACCGCCGCCAGCCGATCGGATTTCCAGCACATCGCCCGGCGACAGCACGATGCCGACCTCCTTGGTCTTCAAGGCCCGCGACGGCTTTCCGGTGGAGAGCAGCCGGTAGCTGTGCGGCGCGCCGTCCTCGCCGCCCAGCAAGCCGCAGGCGCCATGCCGAACGCCATCGCCGGCAGTGTTGGCGAGCGCGGGCTGCGCTATTTCGAGTTCGAGATCGAGCGCCACGCCGAGCCCGCCGCGATACCGGCCGCGACCGCCCGAATCCGCCCGGAACTCGTGATGCCGGAAATGAAGCGGGAAGCGCACCTCCGCGACTTCGATCGAGCCGAACTTGATGCCTCCTGCCGTGTGCCATTCACCGATCGAAGACCAGCCGTCACCGCCGGGGGATGCGCCGCCGCCCGGCCGCGCCTGGAACATGTGCCAGATAAAGCGATGGCCGTTGCGCGGGTCCTCGCCCTGGATCGCCATGCGGAAGCGGCGGCTCCAGCCGGCCATCGCCCGGTCCGGGCAGCAGCTTGAAAGAGCCTTGATGACCGCCTCGACGATCTCGTTGGAGGGGTGGCTCGTGCACATCGTCACCGGGCGGTCGGAGTCAGCCCAGACGATGGTGCCCTGCCTGGCCACGACCGTAAGCGGACGCAGCGCCCCGTCGTTCTTCGGCGTCTCAGGGTCGATCAGGTAGGCGAAGGCCATTGCGACCGCCGCCTGGGTATTGGCGTGGGACGAATTGACAAAACTGTCGGTCTGCGGATCGCAGTCGCTCAGATCGACCTCGATGTCGCTGCCCCGCTTGGTGACCTTGGCTGCGATCCGCAGATTCTGCCGCCCGCGCCCGTCATCGTCGAGAAAAGCCTCGCCGTGATAGACGCCGTCCTTCCAGCCCGAGACGACCTGGCGCGCCTGGTATTCGGCGGCATCCAGGATGCCTTCCATCGCGGCTTCGACCATCGCGCGCCCGAACTCGGCGAAGAGCTGGTCGAGCCGCCGCTGGCCGAGATTAGCGGCGCCGACCATGGCGGCAAGATCGCCTCGGAAATCACGGCCGTTGCGCACATTCAGCGCCAACATGTCGAGCAGATCGTCACGCAACTTGCCGGCTTCGTAGAGCCGCAATGGTGGGACGCGCAGCCCTTCCTGCCAGATCTCCGTGGCCTGAGGGTTGTAGCCTCCATGCGTCGCTCCGCCGATGTCGCTCTGATGCGCGCGCACGATCGTCCAGAGCATGCGCTGCCCCTCGGCGAAGACCGGCACGAAGGCGGTGAGGTCCGGCAGGTGGCTGCCGCCGTGGTAGGGGTCGTTCAGCAGAAACACGTCGCCCGGCGCGATGTCCTTAAAGCGCGCTTCGATGGCGCGTGTGGCCCAGGGCAATGCGCCGACATGGACCGGGATATGGTCGGCCTGAGCGATGAGGCGCGAGCGCGTGTCGCAGATCCCGATCGAAAAATCCCGGCTGGAATTCAGGATCTGGGAATAGGAGGTTCGCAGCATCGCTTCGCCCATTTCGGCGACGATGGAGGAGAGCCGGTGCTGGACGACGGAGCGGGTGATCGGATCAACCGTGGTCGACATGGGGGACGCCTTCTTTTCGGGCGCAGCCGATCGGGCGGCGCAATCATGCGCCGCCGCGACGGGTTGCGATTGTTGAAGCGGGGTTGCTGGAGCCGCTACATGGCGGCGACGTCTGCGATCGACTCCGATATCGCGGCGAGCACCGTCTCGATGTCGGCATCGGTCATGGGGGTCGACAGGGCGATCAGGCCGTAGCCGGCCGCGAGTACGCCGCGGTCCAGCAATGCGCGATTGAAGCGGGCCATCCGGGCCGTCTCCTCCGAGCCTGCATAGGCGCTGCGGTAGTCCCGCACTGGCCTGTCGGTGAAATGGATCTTGGCGAGCGAGCCCATGCCGACGGCGCGGCCCGGCACGCCGTGACGGGAAAACGCCTCGTCGGTACCCGAGCGCAGCCGGTCGCCGATCGCGTCGAGACGCGCGAACGCCGCTTCGTCGAGCAGCTCCATCGCGGCAAGGCCGGCCCTCATCGTTACCGGGTTGGCGGAGAAGGTGCCGCCATGCGGCAGGGCCGGCTTGCCCTCCGTCGGATCGAAGACCGCCATGAACGCGGCGCCGCCGGCGACGGCCCCGGCCGGAAAGCCGCCGCCGATGATCTTGCCGAGCGTGGTCAGGTCCGGGTCAATTCCCCAGAGCCCCTGGGCGCCGTGGAAGCCGAGCCGGAAGGTGATGACCTCATCGAATATCAGGAGGGCGCCGACCTCGCGCGAGACCTCGCGCAAAGCCTGGAGATAGGCCTTGTCGGCCGGGACAAGGCCGGCGCGGTTGGGCATGGGATCGACCAGGATACAGGCGAGTTCGCTGCCGTGCTCCCGGATCAGGCTGACCGCCGCGTCGATATCGTTGAAGGGGATGGTGAGCGTGTCCGCCAGGACGTTGGCCGGAGTGCCCTTAGCATAGGCGACCGAGACCGGGGCATTGCCTCCCCAGTCGGCGGGCGACGGGTCGAGGCTCACTTCGGCATAGTCGTAGGAGCCGTGATAGGCGCCCTCACATTTGGCGATCTTCGGCCGCCCGGTATAGGCGCGCGCCGCCTTGAGCGCCATCATCACGGCCTCGGAGCCGGAGTTGCAGAAGCGGACATGGTCGACGCTGGGCAGCCGCGAGGCAATGAGCTCGGCGAGCAGGATTTCCGATTCCGTCGGCATTCCGAAGGCGGTGCCGAGCGCGATCTGCCGCGTCGCCGCCTCGACCAGCACCGGGTGTGCGTGGCCGTGGATCATGGCGGTGAAATTGTTGATGCAGTCGATGCGCACCACTCCGTCGACATCGACGACCCGGCAGCCCTCGCCGCGTGCGGCATAGAGCGGATGGGGCTTCATGAATACGGTAGTCCGGGTATTGCCTCCCGGCAGACTCTTCTGAGCCCGCGCATAGAGTTCTCGCGACCGGGAGGAGGGAAATGGATGCGTCATCGATCGTCTCCTTCAAACGTCTCGCTCAGCGGCCGAGATAGGCTTCACGGACGCGTGCATCCTGTTTCAGCTCGGCGGCGCTGCCTTCGAGTACGACGCGGCCGTTCTCGAGCACGTAGCCACGATCGGCCACGGCAAGCGCCAGAACGGTGTTCTGCTCGACGACGAGGATGGTCAGCCCCGCCGCTGCGATCTCCCTAATGCGCTCGTAGACCTCCTCCGCCAGGCGGGGAGCCAGGCCGAGCGAGGGTTCGTCGAGCAGCAAGAGTCGCGGTCGCGCCATCAGGGCGCGGCCGATCGCCAGCATTTGCTGCTCGCCACCAGAGAGCGACCAGCCAAGCTGGGTGCGCCGCTCCTTCAGCCGCGGGAACAGATCGAAGACCCGTTCGAGATCCTTTGCCGGCGACTGGCCCCAGCGGCGCCACGGCGTCGTGCCGAGAATGAGGTTCTCCTCGACCGTCAGGCCCGGGAAGATCCTGCGCCCCTCTGGCGCCTGCGCGATGCCGAGCCTGACGCGCTTCTCGCTCGCAAGCGTTCCGAGCGTTTGTCCGTCGAAGCGGATCGAGCCGGACCGGATCGGATTCAGTCCCGATATGCCGCGAAGCAGGGTTGTCTTCCCGGCCCCGTTTGCCCCGATCAGCGCGACGGTCTCGCCCGATCCGACATGCATCGAGATGCCGTGCAGAGCGACGCTGCCGCCATAGGCGACGACGAGATTGTCAGTCGCGAGCATTGTTGTAGCCCTCGCCCAGATATGCCGAGAGAACGGCGGGATCGGATTGCACTTTCGCAGGCGTTCCCTCGGCGATGCGGCAGCCGAAATTGAGCACGAGGATGCGCTCGGCCAGCCGCATGACCATCCCCATGTTGTGCTCGATGAGGACGACGGCGAGTTCATGCTCGGCGCGCAGGGCGATGAGCCGTGCCATCAGCAGCTCGACCTCTCCGGAGTTGAGCCCGGCGGCCGGCTCGTCGAGCAACAGCACCCTCGGCCCGCAGGCCAGCGCCCGGCAGAGCTCCACCATGCGGCGCTGGCCGTAGGAGAGCGAGTCGATGGGTCGTTTCGCTTCATCCGCCAGTCCCATCCTGTCCAGCATGCCCAGCGAAGCCTCGCGCAGCTGGCTTTCGCTGCGGTCCGTGCGGATTGCGGCACCGGTCATGACGTTCTCGAGCACGGACAGGCGTGAGAAGAGACGGCCGTGCTGGAAGGTCCGGCCGAGCCCGGCGCGAATCCGGCCATGGGTGGGCGCTCTTGTGATGTCGCGCCCGTCGAACTGCACGTTGCCGGCACTAGGCAGAGTCAAGCCGGTCAGCACGTTGAGGAAGGTCGATTTGCCGGCGCCGTTGGGGCCGATCACGGCGACGAACTCTCCCGGCGCCACGGTGAAGTCGACTTCGGAGAGGGCCATCAGTCCGCCAAAGCGCTTGGAGATGGCGGTGGCTTGCAGCAGCGTCATGGTGTCCTCTCCACCTTGGCGCCCCAACCGAGCCTGCGCAGGCGGCCGGTGAGGCCGACTAGGCCGGTGGGCAGAAAGACCAGAATGGCGAGAAGCATCAGGCCAAAGAAGGCGAGATAGGCGTCGCCGAGAAACCGTAGCCACTCCGGCAGGAAGGTGAGCAGCGCGGCGCCGATCACCGCACCCGCAACAGCGCCCTCGCCCCCCACGATCAGCATCGCGAGGTAGATGATCGAGTGTGCGTAATTGAAGTCCTCCGGCGCGACGAAGCGGACATGCGCGGCGAACAAGGTGCCCGAAAGCGCGGCGAAGGCCGCCGACAGGCACAAAGCCGTGATCTTGACCCGGGTCACGTCGATGCCGGTCATCCGTGCCGCGGTTTCGTCGTCCCGCACCGCCATCATGGCGCGGCCGTGCCGTGACCGCTGAAGGGTGATCGCAAAGGCGGCGCAGAGCGCGAGCAGCACCAGGCCGAGCCAGAGGAAGCGCCGCTCATCGTTGAAGGCAAAGCCGCCCAGGCGAAGCTCGGGAATGCCGGAGATGCCGTTGGTGCCCCCCGTCAGCGTGATCCAGTTGGTCACGACGATGGTGAAGCTGACGTTCAGCCCGAGCGTCGCAAGGGCGAGATAATGCCCGCGCAGACGCAGCAACGGATAACCGATCATCCCGGCGAACACTGTCGTCACCAGGATCGCGACCGGGATCGCCAGCCAGGGCGACCATCCAAGCGCTGTGGTCAGGATCGCCAGGGTGTAGGCCCCGAGCCCGACAAAGGCCGCGTGGCCGAGGGAGATCAGTCCCGCCAGGCCGAACGCGAAATTAAAGCCGATCACGGCGATCGCCGAAATGACCGAGACGTTCAGCAGCCGCAGCCTGTAGTCGGCCAGCACCAGGGAGAGGAGGCCACCGAGCACGACGATGGCCGCCGCGATGATAAGACTGTCATATCGGCGCACGGGATTAGCCCCTGTCCTGGATGCGTTCGCCGAACACGCCTTGTGGGCGCACCAGCAGGAACAGAATCATGACGACGAAGGCGATCAGATCCTTATACGCGGAGGAGAGATAGGAGGCCCCGAGCAGCTCGGTCAGGCCGACGAAGAGGCCGCCGGCGATCGCCCCGGGCAGGCTGCCGAAGCCGCCGATGATCGTCGCCGCGAAGGCTTTGAGCGCAATCGGATCGCCCATGTTGACGTCTGCGAACCACATCGGTCCAAGCAGCAGCCCGGCGATGCCGGCGAGCACAGCCGCGAGGATCCAGGATAGGGCCAGCAGCAAATTTACGTTCAGTCCCATCAGCCGGGCAGCCTCGGCATCCTGCGCGACAGCACGCATGCCGATCCCGAGCGCCGTGCGATAGAACAACAGCCAGATCAGGCCGACGAGCAGCCCGGTCACCACCACGACCATTGCGGCATGAGCCGTGATCGCGGCGCCGGCAATGTCGATCGTGACGCCCTCGAGCGGTGATGCCAGCCGAAACGGCCACGACCCGAAGCCGAGCAGCGCCGCATTCTGCATGACGATTCCGACGGCGACCGTCCCGATGATCACGGTGACGACGGGGCTCGTCCGCAAGGGCAGGTAGACGATAGCGAAGAACAAGGCGCCGAATGCGGCCATCGCGAGCAGCGCCGCGGCGTAGCCGACCGGCCAGGGCAGGCCGGCATTGGCGAGCATGGCAACGCCGGCGAAGGTACCGAACATCACGAATTGCCCGGCCGCGAAGTTCACCACACCCGTGGCGGAATAGACGATGACGAAGCCGATCGCCGCGAGCGCATACACGCTGCCGAGCGCCAGCCCGTTGACAAACAATTGGATGAAGTCGGCCATGATCCGCTCGCGGTCTCGATCGATCTTCGCGACTGCCAGCGAGGGCTCGCAGCAGCGATTTCGGGAAGCCGGGCCGGCCAGACGCACAAGGCTGACTGGACCGGCCTTGCCATTGCGGGGTCAGTCGAGCTTGACCGCCTTGACGAGCTCAAGCGTCTTGGTGCCCGGCTTGGCCTTGACGATGGCGAGGTCGTTCACACCATTGCCCTTCGCGTCGAAGTTGTAGACGTGACCAATCCCCGGCCAGCCCTGCAGCTTCGCCAGCCAGTCTCGCAGCGCCTTGGGATCGAGTCCGACTTTCCGCATGCCTTCGGCCATGATCAAGGCGCCGTCGTAATAGGCGAGACCATAAGGATCCGGATCGATTCCGAAGGCTTTCTTGTAGCGCTCGACGAAATCCTTCATGCGCCCCCCGACGCTGGGGTCCATATAGGCGTCCACCACGCCCCAAACATTCTCCAGGTCCGCCGGCGAGATCAGCTGCAGCGCGGCGGGAACGAGTGCTGCCGAAGAGGTCACCAGCGGCATCTTCAGACCCAGCATCTTGGCCTGCCGCAGGAGGAGGGCGCCGTCCTGAGGATAGTTGAACAGCAGGATGACGTCGGCGCCCTTGCCGCGCAGGCTGAGCATCTGGGCGGAGAAGTCCTTGTCGTTCTGACCATAAGCTTCCATGCCGACGACCGGCGTTCCGGCGGCCTCGAACTGCTTGGCGGCAATCTGCGCGCCACCCTGGCCGAAATCATTCTGAATGAAGATGATTCCCGGCTTCTTCGCATTGAGAAGCTTCGCCGCCTCGACCATGCCGCGTGCCGAAACCGCATCGGCCGGCCGCACCCGGAACAGCCACTCGTTGCCGCCCTCGGCAACCACGTCGGCCCCGCCGGCATACATGGCCGGCACGCCGATCTTCTTGAGTTCGGGCGACGTGGCGAGGTTCTGTGTCGAGTAGCTCGACAGGAAATAGAAGGAAGGCTTGGTCTCCTGCGCCAACTTCATGAAGGCGTTGACAGCCGTACTGTTCGAGGCCTGCGTGTCTTCGAACACGAGCTTGATCTTGCGGCCATTCACGCCGCCCGCAGCATTGATGTCCTGCTCGGCCAGCTGCAGCGCATTATGATACTGCTTCCCGGTCAGCGACAGCGGTCCAGTGATCGGAACGGTGGCACCCACCACGATGTCGCCCTGCTGAGCCCAGGCTGGTCCTGCGCCTGCCGGAACGACACTCGCGGCCAGCGCGAGCCGCAGAAACCCCTTCCTCGTCATCGTCATCGCTCGTCCCCTCTGACATCGCGTTGGATGCGCCTTGCGCGGGCCGGGTCGCCCCAGTTTTCGCCGCGCAGCTTGCTTGACTAGTTCCGATTTTCGGAATATCATCCCGTAAATCGATATGAGCGTAGAAGCGCTCCCCGACCCTGTCAACCGGGTTCGGTGATGGAGGTTCAGTTGACTGATCAGACGGACCCGGACAGCCCGCTGGAACGCTATCTTAGGCTGCTGGAGATCATTGCGGCCTTCCCGAGCCAGCTTGCGCTCGCGGACGTGGCTGCTCTGTCCGATCTGCCCAAGACGACCGCACACAGGTTGTTGAAAGGACTGGTCAAGGCCGAGCTCGCCACAGGCGGGCAAGGCGGGCGCGCTTATTCCGTCGGGCCGCGGCTTTCGCGCATCCTTCATGCAACGGCCGATGATGGCTGGCTCGAGGTGCTGGTGCGCCCAATTCTTGCTGCGCTCGCCGACGATTCAGGCGAGGCCTGCTATCTCACAAAGCTTGTGGGCAGCCGTGTCCTGGTGGCCGTGTCGCAGGCTCCCGAGGTACGCTGGCGCAGCTACGTCCAACCCGGCATCGAGATGCCCCCGCATGCTGCGGCGACCGGCAAGGCTATTATTGCCTATCAGGACGAGGCTTTGATCCGCCAAGCCCTCGCTGTGGAGCTGCCTAAGCTCACTGTGAATACCCGAAGCGACGAGGCTTGGATCAGGGAGGAATTCGCACGCGTTCGCGATCGCGGCTATGCCACTTGTATCGGCGAGATCGATGAAGGCTTGGCGGCGATCGCGGTACCAGTCCGCCAGAGCGACGGTCTCGTTCTCTATTCGGTCGGCATGACCGGTCCGCTACAACGGATCATGGGTGACAAGCTGCCGCAACATCTCGCCGCACTGGCTGACGCCAGCAGAGCTTTGGCGAACAAGTTATCAATAGGAACAAAAATGTATCGGGCCGATGTTTCTACCTCTGAATGAGCTTCCTTTGAGATGTCGAAACGCGCCACGACCGGACATTCAGTAACCGCCCGGAAGCAGACATTACCCCGCCTGCACAAGGCGATGAAGCGCCTGGCTGCGCCGTCATATGACTCCGCACCTAACGTTTGCCACTTAACGAGGACTCGCCGCACTCGCGATCGGCGGCTTTAGGCGGCCGGCATGAAAAGCCGCGCATCCGGCGGCGCTTCTGTACCTGCAAAATCAATCACCGCTGCCCCTAAGCCCGAAAGAGCGTCCCCCTCTCAAGGCAGTCGCAGAGCTCCTGATAGACGCCGCAGATCCGCTCCATCGAGGGGCAGTCTCCCAACGCCTTTTCAAGCCGCGTCGCCAATGTCCCAGCCCGAAGGGGCGCACAAGCCTCAACCTCGCTTCCCGCCAGCGATAGGCACCAGATCGCTCTGGCGCTGCTCGCCGACCCGCTCCCGAGCATGTCGAGATAATCCGGCGCGGTGATGATGGCCTCCTCGCCCTTGACCATGCAGTCACCGAGAATCCGGACCAGCGTCTCCGTTGCGATGGAAACCCGCAACAACCGCTCATCGTCGTAAAGACGTCTGACGACGCCGACGATCGCCTGCGCCACCGCAAGGTCGGCCGCCACACTCTCCTGCGTGTCGGTCAAACGGATTTCGACGGCATTGCGGTCGAAGCGCGGAATCGCTCCGCGGGAATTGAGCCAGGGATGACGCAACACGCCCTCCCGATCGGCGTCCGCAAGGCTGTCATAGAGGGGATCGAGTATTTGCGCGTGGTACTGCGCCGGCGTCGCGATGCGCGGCGGAATGATATCGCCGGCGACCAACGGATATTCCTTCGCGTTGTCGCGATAGGCGATCAGCCGATAATCCTTCGCCCCGGCCAATCGCCCCTCGATCACAGGGGAACTCGCCGCCAGCGCTGGAATGATGGGCAATACCAAGCGGACGGCCTCATGCAGCCGCGCGAACTCTTCGTCATCGGCAAAGGGGAGGTTGATGTGAATGCTCTGCAGATTGGCGAAGCCATGCGCGGAGGTTTCGAATATGCGTCGGTACGCTGCATAGATCCCGTGGGGGTCATCGACCCAGGGTCGCGCGTCTCGCGGGTTCAACAGCGGATGCATCGCGCCCGGCATCAGCTGCGCTCCATGGTCACGCAACATCCGGTTCATCGCCGCGATTGCGCTCTGCGCCGGCTGCACTAGACCGGCCAGGCTATGGGGCGGCTCCGTCGTCTTAAGCTCGAGGACGTGAGCGGTGAATTCGTTCGACCAGGCGAGACCCATAGGCGCACGCGCCGTCTGCAGGACCCAATCTGCGATCGGCAGGCAGGCCAAATCGTCCCGGGCGACGATCGCATATTCGATCTCGATACCCACCCGCTCGAAAGCCCGGTAAATCGTCACCGCCCCGCTCCAAACGCCCGGCGCGCAATCGTCCCGATGACGGCCTCGTAAAGCTCCGGCCCGGCCACGCCATCCTCATGACCCGCATCCACATTCGGATTGTCGTTCACCTCGATCACCACGCATCGTTCGTCGAGATCCTTCACGTCGACACCGTAAAAGCCGTCGCCAATTGCATCGCCCGCAAGCCTCGCAGAAGCGAGGACCGCGGCCGGCACATCGCCCAACGCAACAGCCTCGGTTCGGCCCTCGCAATATTCCGGGGTGCCGGCGTCTCGCACGACCTGCCAATGGCCGGGCACCATATGGTAGCGGCACGCGAAGATCGCCTGTCGGTCAACCAGTCCTATTCGCCAGTCGAAGCCGGTCGGCAGAAACTCTTGCGCGATCAGGGCTGGCGTATGCGCCAGAAGTGCCGTTACCAGCTCGACCAATTCGGCTTCGCTTGCCACGCAATGCACACCACGCGAGAATGAGCTCTCCGGTTCCTTGATGACACAGGGCAGGCCCAGCAGCGCAGGGACGATGGGAAGCGTTTCGCGGGTCAGCACCAGCGTTTTGGGGGTCGGTACGCCATGGGCTTCAAATAGTTTGGCCTGGCGGAGTTTCGAGCTGCAGCCCTGCATCGATACTGGATCGTCGACCAGCGCGATCCCCAGCTCCGCAGCCCGTTGTGCGAACGCGAATGTGTAGTTGTCGATCCGCGTGTGATCCCGGATTAGCAGCCCGTCGAACTGCTCCAAGCGAGGAAGGTCGGCCGCGGTGATGAGTTCCGCCTCGATCCCCATGCCTTCCGCCGCGCGTACGAACAATGCGAGCGCCGCGTCATTTGAGGGGGCAAGCGATCGCCCTGGCGTCCGCAAAAGCGCGAACTTCAGTCGCGCCCGTTTTGCCGGGCGCGACGCTTGTTGACCCAGCCGTGCCCGCGTTGCGTTCATCGGCAGGGGATGTAGTGGCAATCTCTCACTATTCCCTGAAGCCGAGACCGCAGCATCCCGGCAGATGAGACAACGAACACATCAAATGCCTAGAAGCGCCACGTCCGGACACCGGGCGCCCGCCCGAAACCGGACGTTTGATTCCGCACCAGCGTTTCATTTGGGCGGCCGCAAGCATTGCGATTTTACACCTACGCTCATCCTCGCCTGGCCATGGTTGGGTCAGCCGAGAGACAGGTGGTAGCTAGTAGCCAGAACCATGCGCAGTTCGGCCCAATCCGCGTGAGCGAGGCGCGGAATCTCAGCGGCCGCACGATACGGCGCCTTCAGGCCCGTTGATGTGGAGATGTGAACAAGAGGGCCGGTCGGCAGTAGTCCTTGCTGGGCAGCGTTGCGCAACGCTGCCAGGCCCGCTGCCGAAGCCGGCTCGCTCCATAGACCGTCGCGTGCAAGCGCAGCCTGGGCATCGGCAGTATTCTGATCATGGACCGCAACGGCGAACCCCTTCGATCGCCGCAGTGCGGCTATTCCGCGGAAACTGACACGCGCGGATCCGATGCCATGGGCGATAGTATTCTTTGGCACCAGGGCGCTGGGCGAGCCGCTGTTGCAGAACCGGCCCAGCGCAGCGGAGCCCTCGGGTTCCGCTGCGATCAGAATCGGCTCCCCCTCTGCTAAGCCCAGCGCCTTGAGTTCGGCGAAACCCTTGCCGATCCCGAACAGTAGCTCACCATAGCTGGTCGGAACCGACACTGCGGCAGGCACCCGACCAAGCTCCAGAAAAAGTTCATAAGCGATGGTCTTGTAGCCTTCGGGGCCGAATGGGTGGCCGGTATGGGTCGGCGCCGTATTGCCGATCAGATACCAGCCGGGCTGGCGCGACAGGATGTCAAGGAGCGGCCAGCGAGCGGCGCGCGGCATGGCGATCACGGCGGCACCATAGGCGCGCATCTGCCGTGCATGCGGCAGCGAAACCCCGTCGTCGCAGAGTACGATACATTTCAACCCGGCGCGGGCGGAATAGGCGGCGGCGGAGGCGCCATGATTTCCGGATGAGGAGATGACCGTGCCGATCGCGCCGGCCGCCGCAGCGGCGCTGATGGTGCAAAGGCTCAGCCGGTCCTTATGGCTCCAGCTTGGATTGGCGCTCTCGTCCTTGACGAGAAGGTCCGGCAGGCCGGCCCAGGCGGCGGCTTGGCGTGCCGCGACCAACGGTGTCCCGCCCTCGCCACAGGACAGGCCCGGCAGGAGAGGGGGGAGCAGCGGAGCCCAACGTTCCAGACCACTGCCGAAGCGCGGCGCGAAGAAGCTTTCCGGAAGCCCCTCATAAGCGTAGCCGACCTCGTAGGGATAATGGAACGGCTCGTCGCCGGCCTCGTCGACATGGGCGACGAACGGTGCCGCCTGCGGATAGAGCGGGCGCCGATCGCGATCGAACATCGAGATCAGGGCGTCGGCCAAGGATGGCGATGTGGTGACCCAGGACGGCAGAGCAGCCTCCGGGCCACGATCAGCAAAGCAGTTCATATTCGGTTCAGCGCAGCGGCAAGGCGTAGATTTGGCCGCCGCGCGTCCAGAGATCGTTCTGGCCGCGGTCGAGGCCAATGCGCGAGTCCTTGCCGAGATTGCGCTCGAAGATCTCGCCATAGTTGCCGACTGCAGCGATCATCCGCAGGGCCCAGCGCTCGTCGAGTCCAAGCGCCTTGCCGAGGCCCGGCTCGCTGCCAAGCAGACGCTTGACGGCCGGCGGACCTTTCGCGGCGAGCTCGGCGGCATTGGCGGAAGTGACACCCATCTCCTCGGCTTCCATCAATGCGAAGATTGCCCAGCGGACGACGTCATAGAACTGCTCGTCGCCCTTGCGGATCGCCAGTGCGGTCGGCTCCTTCGACAGGCGCTCGGGCAGCAGGACGTAATCGTCGGGTCGCTCGGCCTTGAGCCGCATCCCGATCAGCGGTGTCGAGTCGTTGCTGTAGGCGTCACAGCGACCCGAGAAGAAGGCGTCCTCGACCGCATCGAGCGTCGCGACCGACACCGGCGAGAAGGTCATGCCGTGCGTGCGGAAATATTCGGAGAGGTTGAGCTCGGAGGTGCTGCCCTGCTGCACGCAGATGGTCGCGCCACTGAGTTGCCTGGCGCTGGAAACGTTCAGCTTGCGCGCGACGATGATCGCCTGGCCGTCATAGAACCAGACCGGCGCAAAGCGCAGGCCGAGTTGGGCCTCGCGGGTCAGGGTCACGGTGGCCGTGCGCGAGAGGACGTCAATCTCCCCGCTCTGCAAGGCGGTGAAGCGCGTCACGGTGGTCGTCGGCACGAAATCGACCTTGGTCGCATCGCCAAGCACGGCGGCCGCGATGGCGCGGCAGAGATCGGCATAGATGCCGGTCCACTTGCCCTCGCGGTCCGGCATGGTGATGCCGGGCGTGCCTTCGGAGGTGCCGCATTTGAGGACGCCGCGTTGCTTCAAGCCGTCGAGATGCGGCCCGGCGACGGCGGGCGGGAGAAAGAAAAGCAGCAGACCGGCCGCAAGTGCCGTTGTCTTGAGAAATGCCGTGATCATTTGCCCCTCCATTCTTGCTTGCTTGGGTCGAGGCTAGGCAGGGCGATCCTATGCGTCCAATATCGAATTCATGTCGCTTGATAACGAGAGCTGATAGGCATGCAACATCGCCAGCTCGAAGCCTTCGCCGCCGTTATGACCAGCGGCAGCGCATCGCGTGCGGCCGAACTGCTCGGCGTGACCCAGCCGGCGATCAGCCGCTGCATCGCCGAGCTCGAGCGCGAGCTCGGGTTCAGTCTGTTCGATCGGATTCGCAGCCGCATGGTTCCGACCTTCGAGGGGCGGATGTTCTTCCGCGAGGTCGACAGCCATTTCCTGGCGATGGCGAAACTGGAAGCCGCCGCTGCCCGGATCCGGGAGTTCGGAGCCGGCGAACTCAAGGTCGCAAGCCTGCATTCGCTCGGAGGCCGGCTGGTACCGAAGGCCCTGGCATCGTTCCAGAAGGCGTTCCCCCGCATCAATGTGACCCTGCAGGTGCAATCCTCCAGCCAGGTCCGGGATCTCGTGGCATCCGGGCAGTTCGATATCGGACTGTGCTCGGAAGAGGTCGATCTCAACGGCGTCGAGCATCAGCACTTCGCCGACTATCGGATGGTCGCCGTGATTCCGCGAGACCACCCTCTCGCGGTGCGGGTGGTGATCCGGCCGGAAGATCTGCACGATCAGCCATTCTTGCAGCTCGACTTCGACGAACGCCTTTCGCGCGGCTTGCAGGACGCCTTCGCAACCGCGCAGGCAAAGCCGCGCGTCGTCGTGGACGTCGAATATTCCGCCACCGCCTGCGCGCTCGCTGCGGAGGGAGCAGGGATCGGGCTGATCAATCCCGCAGCGATCATTGGGCTCGACCGCTCAGGGGTCAGGGTATTGCGCTTCGAGCCGGCCTTGCATTTCCGTAAGCATCTCGTTTTCCCGCCGGGGCGCCCGCGGCCGCAACTCGTCCGCGACTTCCTAGGTGTGTTGGCGGAGGTGAGAAACCGATTTGCCCTCCAACTCGACAACGCATGAGAAGCGCCACAAGCGGACTCTGACTCTTTGCCCGAAAGCGGACGCTAGCAGCTTTGAGGCGCGATGCAGGCTCCCGCCCCATCCGAGACGTTGTCCAGTTACGGGATCAGCTCATTCGACGAGCGAGCCATCTAGCTGAGCGTACCGGATACACGCTCAGCGAGGAGGCGGTAATGTGCCATCTGGCCTGCCGCCCAGGTCTCGAACTCGGATAAAAAGCCTGCGGACACGGTAGCTCTGCGACCACCGCGGTCGACGGTGAAACAGCCACGTCGTTCCGCGTTCGCGAGGATGTTGCCGACATGCTGCCGGGAGACGCGAAAGCGCTCGGCCAGTGCGCGATAAGAGAGAGGCGCAGGCGCAGCGAGGCCCGCGAGCGCAGAATAATGTGCGGCAAGAACGGCAGACAGAACCGGGTATCCGCAATCCTGCCCGGTGAACTCGACCACATCAGAGAAGGGGGCGAAGTAGAGGTCCTCCTGCAAAAACATCTCGTAGGAGGCCCCGAGCCAATCCGCCAGCCCGGCGGCATCCAGCCGAAGCTTCGCCGCCATTGGCGAGCCCGCCGGATCCAAGCGTTCGCAGGCGTCGAGAAAAGCCAGGGGTGAGCGCCCGATCTCCTGGAGCAGCGTCATCGCGGGGCTCAACCGCAAAGCTCGGTCGTCTCCTGCGAGCCGACTCGCGACGACATAGCCGCTCAGCTTGAGCGTCCCGACCAGCTCCGCGATTTGCCGCGTGCTGGCTGGTGCGATGCGCTGGAGCGCGGCCAGCGTCGGCGCCTCGCCACCCCCCCGGCGCCAGCGCGCATCGAGGCCGATCAGAGAAAAGGAGACAAGGTAGCGCAGCCTCTGGCCGAAGAATTTGTCCGCTGGCCACGACAGGTCCGGCCGCTGGATCATCGCAGCGCAATATGAGCCCAAAGCCTCGCGAAAGCCGCTGCGGCGGATCAGACTGGCAGCATAGGGCCATGGACCCTTGTCGACATGGGCTGCGATTGCGCGGTCGAGCATGCCGGCGCGGATCGCCGGGTCCGAGACATCATGCATGGCCGGATGCCTGCAGATTTTGGACTTTGCGAGGTGAGGTCGGCATGGCCTTGATGTGTTCGCCCGACAACCGGTGATTGAGCCAACTGATAGCCCGCCATGCGAAAGACCGCTACTCGCCCAGGCAATCTAGGAGGCGTCCGGCCAAATGTTGGCAGCAGCGCCCCTTTGATTAGGTCGGCTCGCTCAAGTCTCAATCCAGCATTGCTTTTGGCGGCTCTGTTTATATCACTTAAGAATTTTGGGTGTCAGGCTGCGCTTTCCCAAACTATTGGTAACATCGGCGGGTTCGCCGAAGTGTCGACCGATAATCCATTCCCCTACGACAGGGTGAGGTTCATTGGAACGTCCGGCCACATCCGCGCCCTGAACGATCTCAGTCTCGGCAGCAGAGTCGTGGCGGATACAGGTTCCGTCGGTCGCTTGTCTGCTATCGCAGGAACCTCACTGAATCTCTATTTTCACAGCTTCCTGACCGGGTCGACTGTGTATTTCGGGTCGGCCTCGGATACCGGCAATATCAACTTCAATGGCTGGGAAGGGGCAGGAGGAATCGATCTCAACCTTGTCCTGGACGGAGGGACATTGACGGCTCTGACCGTTCAGCCCGGTGGTGTAGTCGTTCATTCCCTCAATGTCGTGCTGAACCAGGCGAAGTCCCTCACGATCAACAACGATGCGACGCTCTATCTGTCGAGCGACGCGACCACGATCTCCCGTCTGGAGGGCAACGGTCGGATCGGCATTGCCGCACCGCTTATGATCGGCGGAGGATCATTTTCGACCAGTATCACGGGAGCGTCGCGTCTTACTTTCGCCGGGGACAGCACCTGGGCGGGCGTGGGTACCGGCATCGGCACGCTCGAAGTTCGCTCCGGCGTGACGTTGACAACCACCAGCTCCGCCGCCGTCGAAAACTCGACCGATCTCCAAATCGACGGTACGTACCGGCTGAACTCGTCTTTGGCGGTGAACGGCCTCGGCGGCAGCGGGCTGATCACGCTCGGCCCCGGCGCGCATCTGATCGTAGGCTCGCAAAATGCCGGCTCGGCCTTCAGCGGTGCGATCTCGGGCAATGATGGTGGGCTCACCAAGGAGGGCACAGGTACGCTGACCTTGACGGGCGGCAACTCCTACACCGGCGGCACCACGATCAATGCCGGCACGCTCGCGCTGAGCGGCTCCGGCAACCTCGCCGCGGCCGGCGAGGTGAACCTCCTCGGCGCAGGCGCGCGCTTCGACATCAGCGGCGCCTCCGGCAATCGGACCATCGGCGCACTGGCCGGCTTTGCCGGCACCACCGTCGCGGTCGGCCCCAACACGTTGACACTCGGCGATGCTGCGAACACGACCTTCTCCGGTACCGTCGTCGGCTCGGGCGGCCTGGTCAAACAGGGCGCGGGCACGCTGACGCTCACTGGCGTCAATACATTCACAGGCAATGTCACGATCAATGCCGGCACGCTCGCGCTAAGCGGCGGCGGCCGCCTTGCTCCTGGGGCCGCGCTTTCGCTCGCCGGCGCCGGGGCGGAGTTCGACATCAGCACTGCGGCTTCCAGCCCGGTGCTCGGCGCCCTCTCGGGCGTCGCCGGCAGCACCGTCGCGCTCGGCAGCAACACGCTGACCTTCGGTGATGCGGCGAACCAGGTCTTCGCCGGCTCGATCAGCGGCACGGGCGGCATCGTCAAGCAGGGCATGGGCCGGCAGACCCTGAGCGGGACCAGCAGCTTTGGGGGCACAACGACGGTCTCTGCCGGCGAGTTGCGCGTCGACGGCGCGCTCAACGGCCTTGGCGTGGTGACGCTCGCAGCCGGCGCAACCCTGTCCGGTACCGGCAGCATCGCTGGAGCCGTGACCGTGGACGGCATCTTGTCGGCGGGCCACAGCCCGGGGACGCTGACGGTCGGCTCCCTCACGCTCCACAGTGGTTCGACCTCGATCTTCGAGCTGAATACACCGGGTGTCATCGGCGGCAGCGACCCCATCGCTGGCAATGATCTCGTCAAGGTCACCAGGGACCTCACGCTCGGCGGCGCGCTCGACGCGCGTGCCGCCGCTGCCGGCTATTATCGTCTGTTCGACTATGGCGGCACGCTCACCGGCGGCTTCGACAGCCAGAGCGTGACCTCGACCCGAAGCGGCTTCACCATCGCGAGCGCGCAGGTGGATACGACCGTGACAGGACAGGTCAACCTCGTCGTGTTCGGAACCGGCCAGACCATGCAGTTCTGGGACGGAGCCAATACCTCCGGCAACGGCACTGTCGATGGCGGCGCCGGCACCTGGTCCAGCTTCGGCGGCAATTGGACCGACAGCGCCGGCGGCGCCAATGGCGGCTGGGGCGGCTCGGTCGGCATCTTCGCCGGCCCGAGCGGTGGTGCGGTGAACGTTGTCGGCGCTGTGAGCTTCGACACGCTGCAATTCTCGACCAATGGCTATGCGCTGAGCGGCGGCACGCTCTCGATCGCGCCCGCAAGCGGAGCGGCCGGCTCCTTCAACGTCGACAACGGTGTCGTGGCCAGCATCGGCTCGACCATCGCCGATGGCAGCGGCACGGCCATTGTGAAGGTGGGGGGCGGCACGCTCATTCTCTCGGGCAACAACAGCTACACCGGCGGGACGACGATCGATGGCGGCACGCTGCAGGTTTCGGCCGATGCCAATCTCGGTGCGACGGCCGGCGGCCTTAGCCTGGACGGTGGCACGCTGAGGACGACAGCGAGTTTCACCTCCGCCCGCAACGTCGTGATCACTGCGGCCGGCGGCATTTTCCAGACCGATGCCGATCTCTCCTGGTCGGGCGGCATCGGCGGCAGCGGCGCGCTGACGAAGACTGGCAGCGGCATGCTGGTGCTCACCGGAGCGAATAGCTATGCCGGCGGTACCATGATCGCCGATGGTGTCTTGCAGATCGGCGATGGCGGCACCTCGGGCTCGATCACGGGGAATGTCGTCAACAATCGCACGCTCGCCTTCAACCGCTCGGACGACGTCGCCTTCGCCGGCGCGATTTGGGGCACGGGCGACGTGCAGAAGCGTGGTGCCGGGTCGCTCACCCTGAGCGGCAGCAATACCTATTCCGGCGGCACATTGATCGCGCAGGGCATGCTGATCGGCTCGGCCAACAGCTTCGGCGTCAGCCAGATCATGAACAATGGCGCACTCGTCATCGACCAGCCGACGGACGCGAGCTTCTCCAATAAGATCAACGGCGCCGGCTCGTTCACCAAGCGCGGGGCCGGCAACCTCACCCTCACCGGAACGAGCGGGCTGGCCGGATCGACCACGGTCGAAGCGGGCACGCTCTCGGTCAATGGATCATTCGCCTCCTCGGCGGTCACGGTGCTGAGCGGCGCGGCGCTTGGTGGCTCCGGCACGGTCGGCGGGATCATCACCAACGCCGGCGGCACGGTATCGCCTGGCGGCTCGATCGGGACACTGACGGTGTCGGGCAATGTCTCGTTCGCAAGCGGCTCGACCTATCAGGTCGAAGTCAACACCGCCGGCCAGAACGACAAGATCATCGCGACCGGCGCGGCAACGCTCTCTGGGGGGAGGGTCCAGGTCCTGGCCGAGACCGGCAACTACGCCGCGAGCACCAACTACAATATCCTGACCGCCGCGGGCGGCGTCACCGGACGCTTCGCCGACGTCACCTCGAATCTCGCTTTCCTGACGCCGTCGCTGGCCTACGGTGCGAGCAATGTCACGCTGACCATGACCCGCAGTGTGACAAGCTTCCTGGACGTCGCTCTGACCCACAACCAGGCCTCGATCGGGCATGCAGCAGAGGCGCTCGGCGCCGGCAATGGAGTCTATGACACGCTGCTGTCGAGCACGGCGGCCGAAGCGCGGGCCAGCTTCGACCTCATCTCCGGCGAAGGACATGCCCAAGGCGTCAGCGTCATGATCGACGAGAGCCGGCTGGTGCGCCAGACCATCCTGTCGCATCTGCGCGGTCCGCTGCTGACGCAGACTCCGGGACAGGTCGCGGCCTCGTTCAGCGCCGATCTGCCCGGCCGGAAAAGCGGGGGCGTGATGGCCGCGCCCGTCCCGCAGCCGCGCTACAGCTTCTGGGGCGAGGCTTTTGGCGGCACCGGCAACACCAATTCAGACGGCAATGCCGCGAGCCAGTCGCGTCGCACGNGAAGCTCGGCGTCGCCGGCGGCTACAGCCAGTCGCGCTTCGATCTCGATGCAAGGCGATCCTCGGGCAAGCTCGATAGCGGCCATGCTGCGCTCTACGCAGGCGCCCGCTTCGGCAACCTGCGCCTCGATGCCGGCGCCGCCTATAGCTGGTCCGAGAGTGACATCCGCCGCCAGGTCGCGATCCGCGGCTTCGGCGACAGCTTGCGCCTGCAGCGGCCGGGTTCGGTGGCGCAGGGCTTTGCCGACCTCGGCTATGCCTTCGCCTTCAGCGGCTTTGCGCTCGAGCCCTTCGCCCAGCTCGCGCTGATCCGGGTCTCGACCGAGGCCGGAACCGAGCGCGGTGGGGCGGCGGCGCTGCGCATCCTCGCCTCCGGGCAGACGCTCGGCTTCACCACGCTCGGCCTGCGGGCCGAGGCGCAGATCGGGGAGATGCCGCTGTTCGCCCGCGGGCTGATCGGCTGGCGCCATGGCTTCGGCGAGCTCACCCCGGTGGCAAAGACGGCCTTCGTTACCGGCATCACGCCCGCCCGCGTCTTCGCCGCCCCGATCGACCGCGAGGCCCTGGTCGCCGAGGCCGGGCTCGACTGGCGCATCTCACAGGCCACCGCGCTCGGCCTGACCTACTCCGCCGCCATCGGCGAACGCTCACGCGACCACGCCCTCAAGGGACGCTTCGAGATGCGGTTCTGAAGTGGCGGCCAAGGTCGACTTCCATCCTCGCTAGCCTGTGCAGATGTGGTGCGGACTTGGGCTCTCCTGCGCCACAAGCTGACGTTAGCACCTGCCCCGGAAGCGGACGTTGCGCACTCTCACGCCGGATTCAGACTGCGACCTTTTCGGACCACGTCTTCGACGAGTAAAGGGACGACTCTCTTACAGAAGGCAACAGTGTTGATCGTAGCCTATATCGACGAGTTCATCATGTTTTGTGGAGGCCTATGGATGACGGCCGCCGGCCTCGGTTATCTGCCGTTGTCCGGCAATGCCGCCAACCAGCCGCATTGGGTGACGACGCTGGTCAGCCACTTCAAGTGGATGGGTCCTTTGTTACTTGCCATCGCCATCGCTCTGGCGATCGCGTCCTAGACGCGCCTCGCCAGCCCTCTTTCAGAACCTGACCGCGAGGTTTGCCTTGAAGGCGTGGTCCTGGGCGTCCTTGGCGAGCTGGCCGGTATAGGCCAGGCCGAGAGCAGCGCTTTTACTGATGGCGAGGTCGAGCCCGGCCTCGACGATGGCGGCGTCCCTGGCGACCGGCAGGCCGGCGACCGAGAACGGGTTGCTGCCGGCGAAGGCTAGCGTGGCCTTCGGGTCGACATCGCCGAAGGCATGGCGCCAGGCGAGGCCGCCGCGCAGGGTCAGGTCGATACCCTGCAGTGCGAACGTGGTCGAGCCGCGCAAGCCCACCGTCGAGTAGCCGAGGCTGGTGTCGTCGCTGCGGGCCGTCAGCGCCGTCGCCCTGCCGGTCTCGCTGAGCCCGTCCGTGTGCAGGTTGACATAGGCCAGCCCGGCGAACGGCTCCAGCGCCACCTTGCCGAGCACGGTCTGGCCGAGATCGACGCGATAGCCGAGCTCGCCAAAAACCTGCGCCGTGCCGGCGTCGTAGTCACTCTTCAGGCTGTCGCCGAATCCGGCGAAGGCGACGGTGCGGCGGGTCTCGATATCGTGCCAGGTGTAGCTCGCGCCGGCGTGCAGGCCGAGCGCGCCCCATTGGCCGCCGCCATAGAGGCCGAAATGATAGTTGTCGCTCTCGCCCGAGGAGAGCCTCGCGTTCGCGTCGAACTCGCTCCGGCTGTAGCCGGCGACTACGCCCAAGCGCATGGTGTCGAACACCGCGACATCTGCGCCGATCAGGAAGCCGCCGGTCGAGCGGGTCAGCTTGGCGGCGTTGCGGTCGCTGTCGGTCCGTCCCCAGGAGCCGTAGCCCTGGCCCCATACCGCGAAGCGGTCGGTCCTGAGCCTGGGCATCGGCCCTGTCGCGCTCGGGGCGAGGTCGGCGCTGAAGCCGTAGTTCAGCGTCGCCATCGGGCTAGCGCCGACCGCGCCGAAGGCCGAGCGAAGCCGGTCGTTAATCGCCGCGCGCAAGAGCCAGCTCTCGTCGACCAGCGCGCTCTTGGCGGAGGCGTGGATCTCGCCCGAGAGCGCGTCGAAGGCCTGGCGGGCGGAAGGCGCATCGAGCATCAAGAGGCTGTTGTAGAGCGCCAGCGTGCCGCCGGCCTGCGGCAGCGTGTCCAGGCCGGCTGCGGTGGCGAACTGGTTGCGGGTCTGCGCCACCGTCCCGAAGATCGCCGGCGGGGTAGTCGGGCCAGAGCCGGGAGGCGTCACGGACGGCGTGTCCTTCAACGCGATGACGAGATCGACCCGGTTTGGCCGGTGCTCGACCATCAGATCGAGGAAGGCCGAGCGCGAGACCGCGCCCCCGACGGTGCCGTTGACCCCGCCGGTAGCGGTGATGATCGTATAGCGCTGGCCAGTGGTGTAGCTGGTCTGCGGGTCGAGCGCCGTGACCCCGACCAGGCTGCCGGTGACCGTGGCAACCCCCGTTGCGGCGATCTGGTCGGAGGCGCCGTTGCCGGCGATCTCGACCTCGTAGGTCGAGCCCGGCGCCAGTACCAGGTTGCCGTTGACGTTCAAGGTGCCGATCGAGTTACCCGGCGCGATGGTCGCGCCCGACTGGATTGTGGTGAAGCCGACGGTGCCGTTGCCGCCAAGCGTCGCGCCGCTCAGGACGGTGACGGCGGACCGCGCGAGCGTGCCGTTGACGAAGAGCGTGCCGTTCTCGACAGTGGCCCCGCCGGTGAAGGCTGAGGAATCGCCCGTCAGGCTCAGCCGGCCCGAGCCGGTCTTGCGGACTCTGCCCGATCCCGACAACCCGCCGGCATAGGTCGCGGCGGCCACCTGGTCGAAGGTCAACGACGCCCCGGCCGCGACCGCCGTATTGCCGCCGAAGCGTTCGGCCGCGGTGATCAGCCCCCCGGCCGAAATCGTCCAATCGACCGACGATAGCCCGGCCAAGGTCACCGTGCCCGTACCGGTCTTGGTCACCGTGCCGGTGCCGACGATCGTGCCGCTATACGTCCCGTCGAAAGCCTGATCGAATGTAACGCTGCGGCTGCCCGCACCGCTTGCGAATTGCACGCTTCCGGCAAGGCTGTTGGTGTCGGCCTTCAGCGCCCCGGTCACGACCGACCAGGTCTGATTGCCGGTCCCTGTCAGCGTCCAGGTGCTCGCGCCCGTCTTCTCGTAGGTGTCGAAGCCGCGATATTGCTGCGTCGCGCCGATCTGGGACGCGTCGAAATTGGCATCGGTCGCACCGCCGAGCACCAGTGTGTTGCCGGCGCCGCCCGACACCAGGACATTGCCGTTGATGGTCGAGCCCGCGCGCAATTCCAGGCGGTTGCCGCTGCCGAATAGCGAGATGGCGTTGGATCTCACTGCACTTCTGCTGTCGACGCCGCCGTTGATCGTTCCGGAGTTGACAATGGAGATGTTGCCGCTCAGCGCGCCGCCCACGGCCACCCCGCCCAAGCCGAGGGGGTTGTCTCCGGCTGGGGTGGCGCCCCCCGCGCCGCCTTCGATCGTGCCCGCATTGGACAGGCTTGCCGCCTGTCCGTCGAGGAATTGCACGCCCGCGCCACCGCTGCCCGCCGGAAAGAAGCGGCCTGGTTGACTTAAGCTGCCGCCCTCTCCGCCAGAGATCGTCCCCGACGCTTCGTTTACGACGCTGCCGCCCCAGGCGGCCAGGCCTATGCCGCCTCGGCCGCCGCCAGTAACACCATAGCCTCCAGTGCCCCCCGCGATCGTCGCCTGGTTGCCGATCGTCCCGAGATTGCTGAGGACGCCCACGCCGCCGTCGCCACCGGAATTGGCCGACAGGGAAATGCCGCCGCCATTCCCGCCACGGATGGCACCGAACTGATTGGCCAGCGCGCCGCCGCCGTAAAGAAAAAGCCCCGCGCCGCCGCCGCCGCCCGTTGACCCCGCATTGCCGCCGGCCCCGCCGGCAATGACGCTGCCGGAGATTGTCACTGAGCCGCCGTTGAGCAGCACCAGCCCCGCGCCGCCGCCGCCGCCGATGCCGGCGATACCGCCGCCAGCAACGCTGCCGCCACCGGCGCCGCCGGTCACATCGAAGCCGTTGGTCGTCACATTGACGACCGGGCCCGTCAGCACCAGCCCACCGCTGCCGCCGCCACCACCACCACCACCACCAAGGCCGCCGAGGCCGGTGCTGCCGGACGATCCGAGATAGCCGGCGCCCAGCGAATAGAAGCCGATCGTGGAGTCGATGTTGCCACCGCCGCCGCCAGCGCCGCCAGCGCCGGCGGACAAGCTGTTGCTGCCGCCGCCGCCGCCACCGCCGCCACCTGCCGCAAGATCGTTCGGAGTTCCTGCCACCCCGCCTATGCCGCCTCTTGTAGTGTGGCCCCCTGCGGCACCAGCAAGAGCCAATCCCGCTGGTCCTGCTGCTCCGGAGCCGCCCGCGCCCCCAAATCCACGGCCAGTACCCTCGCCGCTACCCCCGGCGCCACCGCCGCCGCCGGCGATGCCGCCCGCAGCGCCACCACCGCCTTGCGTTATCTGCTGGGCCTGAGCCATCGGCGCCGCGGCAACGCCGACTGCGAGCACAAGCGCTGCGACCGAAACCGAACCGCGCGCCGGCAGGCGTGCGACGACGAGGGGTGAAGAGCAGCGCGGGGGCAGGAGGGGAGAAAGCCTGACGGAACGTGTTTCACGCGACATAGGCATAGGCAAACCCCGGCAGTCGGCCCGTCGCTTCGCACGACGAGCCATATGCGCGCCTGGCAGGAGTTTGGCTCTCAGGGTCGCATGGACCCCGAATCCTGACAGGTGCAATCCGCCACAAACATAGCCCCGCACCTATCGCCGACTATGCGATTCCGGCATGAATAGCCGGGGCGGCCGAGGCGGCAGCCCTTCGCAGCGTATCCGAGGGGCGCTCGCCAAAGCGCAGGCGATACGCCCGGGCGAAACGCCCGAGTTCCCAGAAGCCGTATTGCATCGCAATGCCTGTGACCTGGGTCGTGGCGGGATCGGACGCCAGCAGCCTGTGGCGGACCTGATCGAGGCGCCGCTCGCGGGCATATTGGAACGCGCTCTGCCCAAGGAACTCCTGGCAGGCGAGGTTGAGCGTCCTTTCGGCCACCCCGACCGCGGCGCACAGGTCGGGGACTGATAGTGTATCCTCGGGTCGCTCCCTCAACACCGTTTCGAAGCGTGCGACGATCTGGCGATGGCGACCGTGCGCTGCACGGTCCGGGCTTGCCAGCCCCTGCGTGAGGCAAGCGAGCAGCGCCTCCAGAAGCGTGCCAGCAAGGGCCCGAGCCGGCTCCGGAGCCTCGAGCATCCAGGGCGTGGCCCGCGCCAGGCGCGACAGGTCGGACATCAGCGAGACCAGCCGGGCCAGCGCCGTTTCCGGCACGCGGATCATCCGATCGTCGTTAAGCGGCATGCCGCTGGCGAGCCCGGTCACCTGCGGAGCGGCGGTCGCGAGCACATCGAAAGGCACCATCAAGATGCCGAACGCCCAGGGCTGTTCTGCGGGGGAGCGCGTGACGGCGCGGTCGTTGGGGCGGCAGTGGAAGATATGGGAGCCTCCCAGCACATGTCCCGAGATATGGCGCGACAGGTCGGGCTCGGTGGCGAACATGAAGATGTGCGCGTTGGGAATGCCCGCGCTCTGGGGAATCCCCCGGCTGAACTTGCCGGCTCCGGCGTTGATCGCGCCAAGCGTCGCGCGAGCCAGCATGCCATGGAAGCTCGGAAGTTTGCGTCCCCTGGGGTGTGGTCCCGCCGCGCCGGGACCGATGCCGTTGAGCGCGGTTGCCATGGCCTCCGGATCGGAAAACGTCCCGAAATGAGCGCGCGGCGCAATAGCGCCTGTCATATCGGCCATGCTCAAGCCTTTCCCCTCACCAAAGTGGCTCTGGCGGCATGCAGTGCCAGAGTTCTCGCACTGAGTCAGCCTCATCTGTTGCTGCTATTGCTCGCTCGGCTGGCTGCGGGCCCAACCCGTCGCTTGCGCGTTGAGACCACCTCGCGCCAGAATCGCCCATCCCTTGACTGGGTGAAATGCGCCACAACTGCACTCCGGCTCTGTGCCAGAAAGTGGACTTTAGGTGCGCGGCAGCGGAGCGGCCAAAGCCGACCCGTTGCTGAATTACGGATCAGATTAACAGGTCCTGAGCCTAGCCTGAGCCGCGGCGGTGCTGCTCCAACTGCCTCCCTCAGAAGCTGACCCTGAGCTGCGCCGTCCCGCCGACACGTCGCGTGTTCCCGGACAGCTCCGAGTCGAGCCGCATGCCGAGGCTGACGCTCTGGCTGAGCCTGATGTCGGCTCCTGCCGCGAGAAGTGCAGCGTTGCGGTCTGGCTTGGCGCCGGTCACCGCAAAGCTCGCGCCGGGCAGGCCGTTGAGCGCGGCGGTCAGGTCGGCGTCGCGCTGGTAGTAATGCGCCCAGGCGGCGCGCACGAAGCCGGTGACGGGAGAGGCGCCCGCGATCAGGTTGGCGTCGAGCTGCAGGCCGAGCTCGCTGCGGCTGGTCATGTCGCTGCGCCTGGCCAGCGTCAGCAGGCCGGGGCCGGCGCCAGCCACGTCCCGCTCGATCGCGGCCGGGCTGCTCGCCCGCACCGCCTGGAAGGCGGCGAGCGGCGAGAGGGTGATGCCGCCCCAGCTCGCGACCGGGAGGCTCGCCTCGATCCGGCCGCTCCAGGCCTGCGTCGCGTAGGAAGCGGTGACGCCCGCGCGGCCGAGCGCGGTAATGGCGCGGGTGGTGTCGGTGTCGAGCCGGGCATAGCCGAGCGCGGCGGCAAGGTTGACGGTGCCCAGCGTGGTGCGGCCATAGAGCCCGGCCTGAAAGACATCGGCCTCGGCCTTGCCGAGCCCGCCCGAGAGCGAGGCGCGCGCCTGGCCGCCCGCGACCGCGACGCCCGCGACGGTGTTGGAGCCGAGCCGGATGTCGGCGCCGACCGCGACATGAGCATCGGAGAGGTTCCGGCTCGCCGACCCCACGGCCCGGTCGCCATCATTGCGTCCGGTCGAGCCGAACGTCGCGCCCCAGAGGGAAAAGCGCGCCGGATCGAAGGTCGGGCGGCCCGGCCCGTCCTGCTTCGAGGGCAGATCGGCGGTGAAGTTCGTGGCGCCACCTGGGCCGCCGGGCGTGCCAGTGAGCCGGCCGCTGCCCGAGCCGTCGAGCATCGTGCGCAGGAACTGATCGGAGGCGACATGCGCCATCGCGGGCACGGCCGTATGAATCTCGCCCGAGAGCGAGTTCACCGCCGCCGGGATCGCCGCCGCCGGTAGGTTGTAAATCCCGAACAGCGCGGACGGGTCTACGCCATTGGCCACCGCACTGTCGATGGCCGAAGCGACCGAGGCGGCGTTGCGCGGCGCCGCGACGCCGAGCGTCGGCGTCACGATTGGCGCCAGTGCCTTCGGCGCCAGCGTCAGCTGCACATCGTTGGCGGTGTAGCTCACCGTCGTAGTGACGCCGTCACCGAACGAGCCGGTGGTGTCGACCGGGCTGAAGCTCGTGCCGCCGAGCCCGCCGGCTGCCGAGAGCAGCGTGTAGGGCGCGGAGAAGCTGTAGGCGCCGCCGAGCGGCACGATCCGCAGCGTGCCCGCCAACGAGGCCGTGCCGGTGACGTTGACCCGGTCCGACACCGTGCCCTGCACCTCGGCGATATAGGTCGAGGCGACGCCCATCACGAGGTTGCCGTTGATGGTCAGCGTGCCCGGCGAATTGCCCGGCGAAAGCGTGCCACCGACGGTCGTCGCGCCGACCGAGCCGGAGCCGGCGAGCGTGGCGCCGGGCATCACGATCACCGGGCTCGCGACCGAGCCGTCGACGACGAGCCTGCCGCCGAGCACCTGGGTCACGCTCGTGTAGGTGTTCGTTCCGTTCAGCGTCAGCGTGCCGGTGCCGGCCTTGAGCAGCGAGCCCGCGCCCGAAATCGTGCCGGAGAAGGTCGTGCTGCTGTTGTTGCCTCCCGCGGTCAGCGTCGTGCCGTCCAGCAGCACGTCGCCGGTCCCCGATAGCGAGCCGATCGTCTGGGTCATGCCGTTGAGATCGAAGATCGCCCCGGCCGAAATCTGCACCGCCGTCTGGTTCGGCAGGACGCCCGCCCCGCCCATCCGCAGCGTGCCATCCTGGATCCAGGTCGCGCCGGTATAGCTGTTGACGCCCGACAGCGTCAGTACGCCGGCGCCCATCTTGGAGAGCGTGCCTGTGCCGCTGACGACGCCAGCCAAGCCAAAATTCAACGAACCGGTGTCGACGAAGGCGGTGCCGCTCGACAATGCGAGGGCGTTGGTTAGCGTGAGAGCCGGGGCATTGGCACGAAGCGTCGTCCCGTCCGCCATCTGAAGCGTGCCTGTGCCGAGCGCGCTCGCCGATCCAACGGCGAGGGTGCCAGCGTTGAGCAGCGTGCCGCCGGAATAGCTGTTGGTGCCGGAGAGCACCAGCGTGCCGGTACCGACCTTGGTCAGGCTGGTCCCGGCCCCATCGATGATGGTCGAGCCGATCGTCGTGGTGACACCGGCGGAGGTATTGATCGTGCCGCCAGCGGCAACGCCGAAACGCAGTGTGCCGCCGTTCAGCATGTAGCCGTCGCTGTTGAACTGCAGCGTGTCGAAATCCTGCGTGCCTGCGACCGTGACCGTGCCGGCTGTGCCCTGGAAAACGCCGACCGAGCTCAACCACGGGGCATTGAAGCCGATTTCGCCCGGCGCCACCGCCCAGTTGGTGTTGCTGCTGTTCCAGGTGCCGGTCCCACCATTGACCGCGCCGTTGCCGGCCTGGTCTGCGCCGTCCCAGAACTGCAGGTTCTGCCCGGAGCCGATCACCGCGAGGTTGACCTGCGGCGGTACGCCGGCAGGCATGCTGTAGACCGTCCCGGTCGCGCCCGGAACGCTGGGCGCAGTCAGGGCAAGCGAAGAGAAACTACCGCTGATCGTGCCACCGCCGGTGACGTCGAACAGCCGGTAATAGCCGGCCGAGGCGACATTGGCGGTCAGCGTGCCGCCGAGCGTCAGATTGCCGGCCGCACCGATGCCGTTGACGACGATGTGGTCGTTGGTCAAACCGCCTGCGACGCCAGGAGTGCCGAGCTCGAACACGGTGTTCGAACCGGCATTGAGCGCCAGCGATCCGACCGTGAGCGTGCCCGGGCTGTTGCCGGCCGACAGCGTACCGCCGGAGGCGATCGTCACCGCCCCGGAGATTGTGCCCGAGCCGCCGAGCGTAGCGCCTGTATCGACGGTGACCGTGGAGGAAGCGAGCGAGCCATTCACCAGCAGCATCCCGCCATTGACCTGCGTCGCGCCGGTATAGGTGCTGGCGCCGGTGAGCGTCCAGGTGCCTGCATCTATCTTCGTCAGCCCGCCTGTCCCCGTGGCGATCACCCCGGATACGGTCCCTGTCCCGGGGCCGGCGAGGGTCAGGTTTTGGCCCGAGCCGGTAATAGCGCCGGAGACGGTCAACGTACTTGGAAAGGTCATAAGGCCGGCGTTGATCTGGCTGTCCGCTGCGAGAGTGATGTCTCCGCCATAGGTGCTCGTGCTGCCGCTCGCGAAGAGGGCGCCGAAGCCGCCTGTGCCGGTGCCCGAGAGCGTGAGCGCCTCCCCAACGATGTTGACACCGCTGCCGAGTGCAAGGGACCCGCCCGATGCCACTACCGTTCCATTCGCCGTCGAGCCGAGACCGAGACTGTTTGTCACAAACAGGGTGCCCGAATTCACGGTCGTGAGGCCGGAATAGGTGTTGGCGCCTGCGAGGGTCCATTGGGAGCCGGACTTCGTGATCGAGCCGGTGCCGATGGCGATCACACCACTGATGGTGCCGCCATTGTTGCTGGAGCCGCCAAGCGTCAGATCCGTGTTAGATCCAGTGATGCCGCCCGAAAGATTCAGCAAGCTCGTGGTTTGGACATTGATGCTGCTGGCGGCCGCCAGGGTGATCGCGCCCTGGAAGGTGTTGACGCCTGAATTCAAGCTTGCGAGAGCGCCAACCCCCGCCACGCCAGTCCCCGAAAGCGTCAGCGCCTCGGCGCCGACGGTGATACCACCCGTCAAGGCGAGCGTCGCACCCGCGGCGATCGTCGTTCCGCCGGAAATCGCACCGAGGCCATTACCGTTAGAGACCGTGAGCGTGCCTGCCGAAACCGTCGTCAAACCGGTGTAGGTGTTGGTGCCCGAGAGGGTAAGCGTGCCCGTGCCGACCTTCTCAAGGCCGAGCAGCCCACCGCCACCGCCCTCAGCAATCGTTCCGGAGAAGGTAGTGGTTTCGTTCAGTCCCCCGATGGTCAGCGTCGACGCACTGGGGGCGAAGTTCCGGATAAGCCCCGCGCCGCTTAGCGAGCCTAAGACTACGGCATTTGCGGTGTCGAATATCGCGAGCGTCGAGCCGACTCCAAGGGTGAAGCGCGATAGTCCACCAACCGAGCTATCCCTGAACTGGACCTCTCCACCAGAAGTGACGTTATAATTTACGTTAGTTCCAGAATTGGCCGATGCGAAGAAGTAAATAGCTTTGCTGCCGACGTTTATCGTTTGAGCGACGCCCGAGTTGTTGGTAACGTTTCCAAATAACTGGAGATTGTCGCCCAGTGTGATCGCGTATGGGCTGGCTCCTGCGTTATAGGTGATCGCGCCCAGCGACGTGTTCGCGGAAATGCTGAGATTGTTGTTCAGGGTCGTTCCGTCAAAAACGGCCACGTTGCCCACACCTGGCACCGTGTTCGGCGTCCAGTTGGCCGGAGTGTTGAAATCCGAACCTGCGCCGTTCCAGACCTGTTGTGCCTGCGCCGAACCCGACTGGAACAACAGTGCCCCGGAGATGATGCCGGTGGCGAGTACAGAAGGAGCGGTGAAGGATGTCGTCTCGCGCAGGGTGCGCCGCAGGCGGGAGATCATGGTTCCTCACGGTAGGCATAGGCCGTCGTGGTTAGTCCGCGACGCAGTCTGTGCAGTTTAGCGATTTAAGATCTTGATGCACCCGCTTTGTGACATTGCGGCGTTGTGGCGCCCCAAGGCGCTTCGGTAACGAGGACGGTCGACAGGACAGCAGCCACTGCCGACCGCAACGATACCAGGGCCGGGGCGCTCAAAGCAGACGTTGCGAATGTCGCGGTTGGGCCAGAACCGCCATACCCGCTTCCCGGACGAAATGCGCCAGGAGCCGACGCTGAGTACGCCCGGAAGCGGACGTTCCTCCTGAAGCATGCGGAGGACCGGTTACCACCCGGAATATTGGGTGCGCGGCTGGCGAACCAAGAAGTTCGGCTGGCCGATCATACTATGGCGTCACTGGCAAGCCCGTCGCCTCGTTTCGCTTCAACTTCATGCGGGGCTAGCATCTCGCCGGAAGGGCTGTCCAAACAACAGTTATTGAGCAACGGCATATGAACGTTCGTCGAACTAAATTGTTGTCTGTCGGACATTGTTATGCTTCCGACTGATTCTCGAGGCTTTGATGACTGAATTCGATAGCGTCTTGGACTGCATTTACGAAGCGGCCGCACTACCGCAGCTTTGGCCCGACGCGTTGGCGCGAATAAATCGCTTGGCGGCGGTTGATGCAGGCGCACTGTTTGTGGTGCCGCATGGCGAGGTTAAATGGACTGCTACGTCCAATTTCAGCGACACGGTCTCAGCGTTTATTGACGAAGGGCGGATGCCTGACAATCCTCGCAATCGGCGCGCACTTGCTCTGCAACACGCCGGATTTATCGTCGATCAGGACCTCTTTTCGGAGGAGGAAATGGCGACGGAGCCACTTTTCTCCGAGTTTCTGAGACCAAGAGGTTGGGGATGGGCGTCAGGGTCCACCATATTGCTGCCGACTGGCGAAGTCTTGACGTTCCACTTTGAGAATCGCCTTGATCGCGGGCCTGTGGGTCGCGATGCAGTATCCATGCTCGATGAACTGCGCCCCCATTTAGCACGATCGGCCCTTATAAGCTGCCGATTGGGGCTCGAACGTTTGAATGCATCACTTACCGGTATCGAAGCGATCGGATACCCAGCGGCAGTCATCGGTAATGGAGGCCGGGTCATGACGGCCAATTCGAGTTTCGATGGCCTAGACTTGCTGGTAACCTCTACCACATCCGGGCGTTTTGTCATCAAAAACAAGATCGCCAACGATCTCATACAGAAAGAATTGAACAAAATTTCGCGGGGCTATAGCAATGCTAAGTCAGTCGCTATTCCGGCTCACAACGACCACGCTCCCGTTGTTTTTCACTTGATCCCAATCCGCGGGAGAGCGCACGACTTGTTTGTGTCCGCAGAAGCTTTTCTCATTGCGACTGTCGCAAGTCGCCCAAAAGCACCGTCATTCGAAATTCTCAATACGTTATTCGATCTAACGCCGGCGGAAGCGCGCGTTGCACGCCTTCTGACTTCAGGGTTAAGCGCGGCTGAGATTGCAAAAGTCGGAAAAGTGTCGATCGAGACAGTCCGCGGCCACATCAAATCTATGTTGCAGAAATCGGGCATGCATCGCCAAGCCGATTTCGTCGGGTTTCTGGCCGGCATCAGCTTGAAAAATTCATCCTAGAGCGTTTCCGCCGAACGTTGCATCGATTGTGATGTGACGAGCTCGGTTCGGGCTGATCCTCCCTGTTGAAGGAGGTCTGCTCTGCCCGGGCATGTCGGTATTCGCACCGACAATAGCAGTCATGGCGACGAACTCGGCCGCACGTATGGATGCGTGCCGAGCCCATTCGGCCGTTCGGCGCCAACTGCCGACATTGAGTGCGCCTCCGCAAGACAGGCGTTGATCCAAAAACGGCCTGCGTATGCTGATTTCCAATCCTAGGCATTCTGGCGAAGGGAACGCGGCGTTTCCCCGAAGGCCGCCTTGAAGTCGCGCGAGAGATGGGCGCTGTCGGCGAAACCAGCCCCCATGGCGATGTCGGTGAGCGAACTCTTGCTGTTCAGGATCAGCCAGCGTGCATATTTTAGCCGCAGCTTGCGCTGGAACGCCGCCGGGCTCTGGCCCACTGAGGCGCCGAACAGGCGCTCGAGCTGCCGAGGGCTGACCCCGACATAGCGCGCCACGGCGGCGATCGGCGGGGGATTGTCGAGCCGCTGCTCGATGAAATGCGCCGCCTGCTGCACTCGGACGTCGAGATTTGGGCCGATCTCGGCATAGAAATGTGCTTGCGGCATCTCGGCCGGGCGCATGTCCTGCAGCATCATGTGCCGCATCGCCTGCTGGGCCTTGTCCCGGCCGCAATGGCGCGCGACGAGATAGAGGCCGAGATCGATCGCGGCGGTCGACCCGGCGCAGGTGATCAGGTCGCCCTCGTCGATGAAGAGCCGCTCGACGCCTGCCGACGATTTCGGGAAGCGCTCCTTGAAGGCGTCGAGCACGTTCCAGTGCACGCAGACACGGCGCGGGCCGACCAGCCCCGCCCGGGCGATGGCGAAGGTGCCGGTGCAGATGCCAAGCAGGCGCACGCCGGAGGCCGCGGCGCGGCGCAGATAGCCGAGCAGGCTCTCGGGGAGAGTGTCGTTGAGATAGTCGTTGCCGCCGCAGACGGCGATGTAGTCGAAACCGGCCGGGTCGAGCAGGCCTGCGTTCGGGGTAACCGAGACGTCGCAGCTCGAGCGACGCGGCTCGCCGTCGAGGCTCATCACGGTCCAGCTCGCATGAAGCTGGCGGCTGCGCCCGCCATGGTCCGCGGCCAACCGCAGCACATCGATCAGGCCGGAGAAGGCGGCGAGCGTGAACTGGTCGAGCAACAGGAAGCCGATCCGCAGCCGCGACACAGGGACTGGCGCGAGCTGCGGCCGGTCGTCGGTCAGGTGAAGGAGCTGCGCGGTGCTCATGTCGTGATTATTCAAATTTTGGGCCGGCGCATTCTAGTCCCTTTTGTGCGCGGCGCGCCAACATGATCGTAGAAGCGCAAAGACGCTCGGCAGAGGAGAACGACGATGACCCGTACCGTCCGGCTGGCCACGGCCATGCTCGCCACCACCCTGCTCACCGCCCCGGCGCTGGCGCAGCAGCCCTCGTCGATCACGGTCGCCTGGTATGGCGGCAATTGGGGCGATGCCTTCAAGGCCTGTGTCGCCGAGCCCTTCACCAAGGCGACCGGCATCGCCGTCAATGCCGAGATCGGCACCTCGACCGTCACTCTGGCGAAGCTGCAGCAGCAGAAGGCGGCTCCGACCATCGACGTCGCCTGGATGGATGGCGGCATCAGCGAACTCGCGCTCGCCGCGGAGGTGACCGACAATCTCGACCCGGCCGCGATCCCCAATCTCGCCAACACTTTGCCCGAGGCGATCTACAAGAGCGGCGCGACCACCTATGCGGTCGGCACCGGCTATTATTCGCTCGGGCTCACCTACAACACCCAGAAGGTCAAGACCGCGCCGACCTCCTGGAACGACCTCTGGAAGCCCGAATTCGAGGACGCCGTCACCATCCCCTCGCCGGCGAATTCATCCGGCGTGCCCTTCGTGATGTTCCTGTCGAAGATCTGGGGCCATCCGGCGGGCGACCTTTCCCCGACCTTCAAGAAGATCAAGGAGTTGAAGGCCGCGCTGTTCTTCGATTCCTCGGGCGCCGCCACCAACGCCTATCAGAGCGGCGAAGCGATCATCGGCGCGCATTTCAACGTCGGCGCCTGGGATCTCGCCGACAAGGGCCTGCCGATCGGCTTCGTCGTGCCCAAGGAAGGCGCCTGGGCGACCGATGCCCGGCTCCATCTGGTCAAAAGCACGCCGAAGAAGGACGTTGCTTCGAAATTCATCAACCAGGCGCTGACGCCCGAGGCGTCCGGCTGCCTCGCCGAGAAGCTTTATCTCGGCCCGTCCGTGAAGAACGTCACGGTCAAGCCCGAGACGGCGCGCAAGCTGCCCTGGGGCGAGACCGGCTCGGTCAAGAACCTGCAATTGTTCGACTGGGCGGAGATCAACGGGCTGCGCTCGCGGGTCGTCGACGAGTGGAACCGTCAGATCGCCCGCAAGTAAGCGACAGGTGAGCGAACAGCCACGAGCATCACGAGCCGCAGCATGAGCACCCCGATCCTTGCCATCGACGGCCTGTCCAAGCATTTCGGCGGACAGGCAGCCCTGACGGCGATCGACCTCGCCGTCGAGCAGGGCGAGTTCATCGCCCTGCTCGGGCCGTCGGGCTGCGGCAAGACCACGCTGCTGCGCTGCATCGCCGGCTTCCTGACGCCGGAGGCCGGCACGGTCAGGCTGGCGGGCGAGGATGTGACGCGGCTGCCGCCCTATCGGCGCCCGCTCAACACCGTCTTCCAGAACTATGCGCTCTTTCCGCATATGAGCGTGGCGGAGAACGTCGCCTATGGGCCGCGCCGGCAAGGCACTGCGAAAGGCGAGGCGGCAAAGCGCGCCGACGAGGCGCTGGAACTCGTCGGCCTTGCCGGCTTCGGCGAGCGCCTGCCGGCACAGCTCTCCGGCGGCCAGCAGCAGCGCGTGGCGCTGGCGCGTGCCATCGTCAACCGGCCCCAGTTGCTGCTGCTCGACGAGCCGCTGAGCGCGCTCGACCTCAAGCTGCGCAAGAAGGTCCAGAGCGAGCTCAAGCAGATCCAGCACCGGCTCGGCATTGCCTTCCTGTTCGTGACGCACGATCAGGACGAGGCGATGAGCATGGCCGACCGGATCGTGCTGATGAATCGCGGCCGCATCGAGCAGATCGGCCGCGGCCAGGACATCTACGCCCGCCCGGCGACCCGCTTCGCCGCCGACTTCATCGGCGACGCCAACCTGCTCGAGGTCGAGCGGCGCGGCGACGGCAGCCTGTCCCTGCTCGGCGGCGCCGTGATCCTTCCCGCCGCAGGCGCGCCGCAAGGCACATTGACCGGCGTGCTGCGGCCCGAGGACATCCTCATCGCACCGGCGCCTGCCGCCGAGCATCTGGCCCTGCCGGCCGTCCTCTCCGACATCGTCCATGTCGGGAGCCATGCCCATGTCGCGCTTTCCGCCGGCGGCACCGTCTTGACGGCCAGGCTGGCGCCATCCGCGCTGGCCGGCCTGAGCGCGGGCCAAGCGGTCTTCGCCAATATCCGTCTCCCGGACCTGCGCCTCGTGCCGGGGGATGCGTCGTGAGCCGGACGCTGCGCCCGGTCGTGCTGCTTTGCGCTCTGCCGGCGGCGTTCTTCGTCGCCTTCTTCCTGGCGCCGATGGCGGTCGTCCTGATCGCGAGCCTGACGACATCCGCGGGCCAGCCGACCTTCGCGCACTACCTGCGCATCCTCGCCGACGCCTATCACTGGGATGTGCTCTGGGTGACATTCCGCATCGGCGCGCTGACCACGCTCATCTGCATCCTGATCGGCTACCCGCTCGCCTGGTATCTCGTCCGCACCGTGCGCTGGCGGCCCTGGCGCCGGTTCTGCGTGATCCTGCTGGTCGTGCCGCTGTTCACCAGCAATATCGTCCGCTCCTTCGGCTGGATGGTGCTTCTCGGCCGCAACGGCCTCGTCAATGACGGCCTGATCGGGCTCGGCCTGATCGAGCGGCCGATGCGCTTCCTCGGCACCGAGCTCGGCATCCTGATCGGCCTTATCTATATCCTGCTGCCCTTCATCGTGCTGGCCGTCGGCAACGCGCTGGCCAAGGTCGATCCGGCGCTCGAGCATGCCTCCGCCGATCTCGGCGCGACGCCGGCCGGCACCTTCCGCACGATCATCTTCCCACTCAGCCTGCCCGGTTTGATGGCCGGCGCCGTCATGGTCTTCATGCTGGCGGTCAGCGCCTATGTCACGCCGGCACTGCTCAGCGGCGGGCGGATCACCGTCTTCTCGATGCTGATCTTCCAGCAATACAGCTCGGTCTTCGACTTCAACTATGGCGGCGCGCTCAGCATCACCATGCTGGCGCTGACGCTGGCGCTCGTCACCGTCGCCGGGCGCCTCGGTGAACCGAGGAGGGCCTGAGATGGTCGCGCTCATCCTTGTCAGGATCGTCTCCTGGGCGGCGCTGGCCTATCTCGCGCTGCCGCTCGTCGTGCTCGTCGGGGCGTCGCTGACCACGACCAGCTTTCTCGCCTTCCCGCCGCAGGGGCTCACCCTCGCCTGGTACGGCAAGATGCTGGGCGATCCGTCTTATGTCTCGGCGTTCACGACCAGCACCGTGCTCGCGGTTGCCGCGACCATCGTCGCGATGCTGCTGGCAGTCCCCGCGGCCATCGCCATCGCCCGGTATCGCTTCACCGGTCGCCGCCTGCTCTCCGAGACGTTGATGTCGCCGCTGATCCTGCCGCATGTCGTGCTCGGCGCGGCGCTGCTGCAATATGGCAGCACGATCGGCCTCGTGCGCAGCTTTCCGGCACTGCTCGTCGGGCATGTCGTGATCATCATGCCCTTCGTTCTGCGCGCCGTGCTGCCGCAATTCACCGATGAACAGCGCAGCCTGGAGGATGCTTCCGCCGACCTCGGCGCGCGACCGCTGACCACCTTCTTCCTGGTGACGCTGCCGCAGATCCACAGCGGGCTCGTCAGCGGCGCGATCTTCGCCTTCATCGCCTCCTGGATCAATGTCGAGCTCAGCATCTTCAACACCACGGCCGAGCTGACCACGATCCCGGTCAAGCTCTTCAATTACGTCCAGTACACGATCGACCCGACCATCGCGGCAGTGTCCGGCCTGACGATCATCGTCGCCGCGATCGTGATCGTGCTGCTCGACCTCACCATCGGCCTCGACGTGCTTTCGGAGCGACGCCGCTAACCCTCACAACTGTCTTTCAAAGGAGCCGCACATGCGCCAGCAGAATGTCTTCGACGTCGTCTACACGCATACCGAGGGTGAGCCCCTCTGCATCATCCATAGCGGGATTCCGTACCCCGCTGGATCGAGCATCCTGGAGAAGCGCCGCTTCCTCGAGGAGAACTATGACTGGCTGCGCTGCGCCCTGATGCGCGAGCCGCGCGGGCACAAGGACATGTTCGGCGTGTTCCTGACGCCGCCGTCGAGCCCGGACTACGATGCCGGCCTGATCTATATCGACGGCACCCAGTACTCCCATATGTGCGGTCACGGCACGATCGCGGTGGGCATGGCGATGGTCGCGCTCGGGCTCGTCCGGCGCGGCGCGAACGGCCGCACCACCATCCGCTTCGAAACCACCGCCGGCCTGGTGACGGCCGAGGTCGCCAATGATGGTCCGGAGGTGCTCTGGACCCGCTTCGAGAACGTGCCGGCCTATGTCGCAGCGCAGGACGTGCCGTTCGACCTGCCGGGCGTCGGCTCGCTCAAGGCCGACATCGTCTGGGGCGGCAACTACTTCGGCATCATCGACCTGCGCGGCACCTCGCTCAGGATCTCGCCGGAGAACGGCTCGGAGCTCTCCCGGCTCGGCATCATCGCCCGCGAACAGCTCCGCCAGAAGGTCGCGATCCAGCATCCGGCTTCGGCCCATATCAACAACTTCAACTTCGTCACCTTCTGGCACGAGCCGACGATCGAGGGCGCCTTCTACAAGAACGTCCACGTCTTCTCGGCCGGCCAGCTCGACCGCTCGCCCGGTGGTACCGGCACCAGTGCGATGATGGCGATGTACGAGGCGCGCGGCCTCATGAAGCTCCAGCAGCCGATCCGCTCCGAGGGCCTGCTCGGCTCCGGCACCTTCGAGGGCTGCCTGATCGGCGAGACCAGCCTGAACGGGACGCGGGCGGTGCGCCCGACCGTGAAGGGCACCGCCGGTTTGCTCGGCACCGCGCGCTGGACGATCAACCGCGACGATCCGGTCGACGCGGGGTTCCTTGTGGCTTGATCAAGCATCGCGCCGGGATAGCAGTCCTGTTGTCCCGGCGCGGCCATTCAACTGCATGCGCTTCCTGGTCGCGCCACTTGCGGACTCTCGCCCCCGGTCCACAAGCGGACTTTCCTCGCGACGCGATCTGGCTGCCGCGTCACCTGCGATCGGCATTCAAAGACGATGTAAATTCGCGTACGAGGTTGATGAATTCCTTGAACGCAGCGGAAGGGTTCTTTCGTCCAGGGTAGTAGAGGCAAAGCGGCGCCACCGGTTTCATCCAGTCCTCCAGGACGCGGATCAAGCGGTCGGACTCGACGTCTTCACGGACATCCGATTCCATGAACAGACCCAGGCCGATCCCGCGCAGGACGGCGGTGCGCGAAAGGCTGGCCTCATCGAGGGTGATGGGCCCTTTGACGTCAATCTGAACCGGCTGGCCATCTTTCTCGAAGTGCCATTTGTAGATGCCGCCATTGGGCAACCGGATGCGGATGCAGGCGTGATTGAGCAGATCGAGAGGCACGCGCGGCAGGCCGTGCGTCTCAAGATACGCTGGCGAAGCCACGACCACATAGGACCTAGGCCGCCCGATCGGAACAGCGATCATGTCGCTGGGCACGAAATCCGCGCTTCTGACGCCTAAATCGAAGCCATCGGCCACGACATCGAGCAAGCGGCCTTCGGTCACTAGGTCGATATGAACCTGCGGATATCGGCGCAGATACTCGAGCACCACCGGCTCCAGGATCTCGCGGGCTGCGGTCGGGAAGGCGTTTATCCTGATCGTCCCGGAAGGCACTTCTTGCTGTGACATGGCGCTATCCATGGCGCTGTGAATGTCGACAAGCGCCGGACCAACCTGTTCTACGAAATTCAGCCCAGCATCGGTGAGCGAGACGCTGCGGGTCGTTCGATTGAACAGGCGAACGCCGAGTTGCCGCTCGAATTTGGCAATTAGATTGCTCAACGCCGTGGTCGAAATCTGCAGTTCCACGGCCGCCGCCCGGAACGACTTCCGCCGCGCGATCGCCATGACGGCATCCAGTTCGATGAGATTGTGGCCGATCATTGTCCCGGATTTCGCAACGTTTCATCCCAATTTATCCCGATTATCAATCACCGTGTCCAGCGCTAAGTTGATGTCCGTGGAAGCAACTGCTGAGGCAAGATCTCAACAGGTCAGCCGGCGGCCAGGTCTGCAGAATTCAACGCTGAGGATGGCAACAATGTCTCTTGAACTGCCTTCACCGATCGCGCGGTACTTTACCGCAGACCTCGATCCCAATCCCCAAGCGATGGCCCATTGCTTTTCGGACACCGCTACTGTTCGGGATGAGGACCACGTCCACACTGGCAGGGACGAGATCCGCCAGTGGAAAGTGGAGTATTCGAAGAAATTCACCGCGACTTCGACGCCGATTGCGATCGAACGTGAGCGCGGCCGCACTGTCGTGACCTGCCACGTCGAGGGAAACTTCCCGGGCAGCCCGATCGGCCTGCGTTATTTCTTCCGCCTGGAAGGCGACAAGATCGGCGAACTGGAGATCACCCTGTGAACCCGTTCATCAGCCTCGAAGGCAAGCGGGCGCTTGTGACGTCCGGCACCCGTGGCGCAGGCGCCGCAACCGTCAAGCTTTTCCGCGAATTGGGCGCCCGGGTCCTGACCAGCGCCAGGTCGAAGCCGGAAGAACTGCCGGCCGAGATGTTCGTCGGCGTCGATCTCACGACGCCGGAGGGCTGCGCGCAGCTGGCACAGGCCGTCCAGGAGCGCTTGGGCGGAGTCGACATCATCGTGCACATGCTGGGCGGCTCTTCTGCCCCGGCAGGAGGATACGAGGCGCTCACCGATGAGGTATGGCGCAAGGAGCTCGACCTCAACCTGATGCCGGCCATTCGCCTCGATCGCGAGCTGGTGCCGGCGATGACGGCGCAAGGCAGCGGTGTCGTCGTGCACGTCACTTCCATCCAGCGCGTCATGCCGCTGCCGGAAGCAACGATCGGTTACGCGGCGGCGAAGGCGGCGCTTGCTTCCTACAGCAAGAGCCTCTCCAAGCTGGTCTCTCCCAAAGGCGTTCGAGTCGTCCGTGTCTCGCCGGGATGGATTGCAACGGAGGGATCCATTCACTTCGCGGAGCGCCTTGCCGAGCAACAGGGCGTCAGCGTCGAGGCGAGCACGAAGATGATCATGGATTCCCTCGGCGGAATCCCGATCGGCCGCCCGGCCAGCACGGACGAAGTCGCAAGCCTGGTCGCTTTCGTTGTCTCTGACCGAGCGGGAAGCATCACCGGAACCGAATACGTCATCGATGGTGGGACCGTGCCGACGGTCTAGGTGGCCTCCGCCCTACCGTCAGCCCAAGGGGTTGGGGTCCTTACCCGGCTCTCCTGGGCCCAGGGCACCGGTATGGGCGTAGATCGCGTCGCGAAGTTGCCGGATCAACTCGTTGAGCTTCCCGAGCTGCCCAACCGTCTGGCCGGACGCTTCGAGCAGATTTGCGTTCAGGCAGCCGGCACGAAATCGAAGAGCGTCGCCTTCCGGGGTGAGCGCGATGATGACCTGGCGCTCGTTTTCTGGATTGCGGGTACGCCGCAATAAGCCGGCCGCTTCCATCCTCTTGAGCAGCGGCGTGAGCGTGCTGGATTCCAAGGCCAGTTGATGAGCGATGCCGCCAACCGTCTGGGCGTCGTCGCGCCAGAGGACATTGAGGACGAGATACTGCGGATAGGTGAGCCCTAGCCCATCGAGGAGAGGCTTATAGGCCCGCTGGATCGCGATCTCTGCCGAATAGATCGAGAAGCAAAGCTGGTCGTCCAGTGGCACTGGAGGGGTGGTGATGGCTTTGGTCATCAGCGGCCTTTCACTGCGGTTCACGGAACCGTGATCTCGAAAAGATATATCGCGACAAATGTCTGATTGACAAGGATGGCGGTAATCGGCATATCTGTTATCGCAATAACAGTTAGCGCGATATTCAAGCGAAGGAGCACTGTCATGAACAAGTCCATCCGCAACACCCTTCTCGCCGCAGCCGCCATCGGCACCATGTCGCAGGCCGCTCTCGCCCAG
This sequence comes from Allobosea sp. Root483D1, assembly GCF_001429505.1. Taxonomy (GTDB): domain Bacteria; phylum Pseudomonadota; class Alphaproteobacteria; order Rhizobiales; family Beijerinckiaceae; genus Allobosea. The sequence goes on along the minus strand of NZ_LMJW01000023.1, from coordinate 95,751 downwards.
ACTGCGAGCACGGCGCAGCCTGCCAAGAATGTCGTTCTGGTTCACGGCGCTTTTGCCGACGGATCGGGATGGCGCGGCGTCTATGACCTGCTGACTGCTCGCGGGTACCGCGTGACGATCGTCCAGAACCCGCTGACCTCGCTCGAAGACGACGTCGCCGCCACCAAGCGGGCACTCGACAGGCAGGACGGGCCCACGATCCTCGTTGGCCATTCCTGGGGTGGCACCGTCATCACCGAGGCGGGCGTCGATCCCAAGGTCACCGGGCTCGTCTATGTCTCTGCTTTGTCTCCGGATGCCGGCGAGACGACGGCCCAGCAATATGAGGGCTTCGCGCCAGCGACCGAGTTCGTTCTCGACAAGGCGCAGGACGGCTTCGCCTTCGTCGACCACGCCAAGTTCAAGGCCGGCTTCGCCCACGATGTCTCCGACGCGGACGTCGCCTTCATGCGGGACTCGCAGGTGCCGATCAACCTGTCGGCCTTCGGCACCAAGCTGAAGAACGCCGCCTGGCGCACCAAGCCGAGCTGGGCCGTCATCGCCAGTGAGGACAAGGCCTTCGATCAGGCGATGCTCGATCACATGGCCAAGCGCATCGGCGCCAAGGTCACGAAGGTCTCGGCCAGCCATGCCCTCTTCATGACCCAGCCCAAGGTCGTCGCCGATGTGATCGACCAGGCCGCTCGCCAGGCGTCGTCCGCCGCGAAGTAACGGCCAGCCCGCATCGCGGTCCCCGAAACGGCCCAGCGCCGAACTGGAAAGATCGAACCATGACTGATGCCTCCGCCCCCGGCGATGCCGGGGGCTTCGAACGACGCGCGCGCGAAAACCAGGCGGAGCGCAGAGCCAATATCAAGACGATGTACGACTTCATCATCTGCGGTGCCGGTGCGGCGGGATCAGTGATCGCGCGCCGCCTGGCGGAGAACCCGGCCTGTAGCGTTCTGCTGATCGAGGCCGGCCCCGATGACGAGGCAGAATCCGTCATGGATCCCGGCTTGTGGCCCACCAATCTCTCTTCGGATCGCGATTGGGGATTCCAGGCTGAGCCCAATCCGCACCTCGACGGCAGAGCCCTCTCGATGTCGATGGGCAAGGGCCTCGGCGGCGGCTCCAGCGTGAACGTCATGGTCTGGGCACGCGGCCACCGCAGCGACTGGGACCATTTCGCGGCCGAGACGGGCGATGCCAGCTGGAACTACGGTTCGGTTCTCGACATCTATCGTCGGATCGAGAACTGGCAGGGTCGGCCGGACCCGGAATACCGGGGCACGACCGGGCCGGTATGGGTCCAGCCCGCGAACGACCCGAGCCCGATCGCCGCCGCTCTGCTGAATGCGGCGGAAGGCCTCGGTATTCCACGCTTCGAAAATCCCAATGGCCAGATGATGGAAGGCGAGGGAGGGGTTGCCTACACCGACATGCTGGTCCGCAAGGGACGGCGACACTCCCTGTATCAGGCCTATGTCCAGCCCATCGCCGATCGTCCCAACCTCACAATCCTCACTGAGACAGTCGTTCGGCGGATCCTGTTTGACGGACGCCGCGCGACGGGTATCGAGATCGCACGCGCCGGCACGATCTCGGCAATCAACGCCAGCACGGAGGTCGTGATCTCAACGGGTGCGATCAATACGCCAAAGCTGCTCATGCTGTCTGGGGTAGGCGATCGTGACGAGCTTGCGCGGCTTGGGGTTCCGGTTGTCCAGCATCTTCCTGGGGTTGGCCGCAATCTGCAGGATCACGTCTCGTTTGGCTGCACATGGGAGTACCGGGAGCCGATCCCGCCGCGCAACAGCGGCAGCGAAGCGACCCTGTACTGGAAAAGCCGTCCCGACCTCACCGAACCGGACCTGCTGTTCTGCCAGGTGGAGTTTCCGGTTCCGAGTGAGCGAACGGCCCAACTGGGCGTTCCGGCTCACGGCTGGACAATGTTCGCGGGACTTGCCCGCCCGCATAGTCGGGGCCGGATACGCCTGAAATCCGCCGATCCGAATGACATGCCTGTCGTGGACGCCAACATGCTGTCGGATCCAAGGGACATGGAGACCGCTCGAGCCTGCGTGAAGCTCTGCCGCGAGATTGGCAGCGGAGACGCCTTCCACCCGTTCGTTATCGGGGAGCGCATCCCTGGGGCCGGCCGGCAGGTCGATGATGCTTTCATTCGCGATGCAGCGGTCACCTATTGGCATCAGTGCGGCACCGCGAAGATGGGCTCGGACGATATGTCTGTCGTTGATGCCAAGCTCGCTGTGCATGGGATTATCGGCCTGCGGATTGCCGATGGCTCGGTATTGCCTCGTGTTACGACCGGCAACACCCAGGCTCCTTGCGCAGTCGTCGGCGAGCGAGGAGCCGACATCATGCGACGGCAGTACGGGCTCGAGCCCTGACTTTCCAATGATTGGTGCTGAAGCGCGATGGTCGCGCTTCAGCAGTGGCTGCATGATCGGCATGTTCCGTTAGCCGACCTTGCTGCGCCATTAGCAGACTCTAGCTCATTGCCCGAAAGCGGACCTTCGCGGTGCGGTCGCCTCATGACTGGAACCGATCCATAGGCGACATTGACGTATTGGGCCATCGCCCCTTGCTGCGGCAGGCAACTTGGCGCGTCCGCCTTGCCAATCTAGCCGTTGACAGGTCATCGAGCATGCCCGAGTACCCCCGAACGGCGACAGTGATCTCAAGCGTAATTTTCATGACCGGGAACGGCCCGGCTGGTACTTTCGTGTAACCTATGGCGACCTCGACAACACCTGGGAAGGCTGCGGTGTTTCGCTGGTATGCCTCGTCTGCGACGTTCGCCGTCCCCCAAGCTGCGGGACCTGTCGCATTCGCGCTGGTCGCCCTTACTCTCACGGGTGATACCGGCGGCGGCGCTGCCATGATTCTTGCTCTAACGCTGGCTCAGGTCATCGGTGCGGTTCCGATCACGCGCCTCGGGCAGAGCCTGCCGACTACGATATTCCTGCGCCTACTGGTCGCCTTCAGGACTGCCGCACTCGGAGCAGTCGCCTTGCTAGCCCACTTCGCCGCCCCCTTCATTTGGCTGGTCGCCTGCTCGGCCTTGGCAGGCGCGGTTACCGGAGCGGCCTTCGGATACCTCCGAGCCGTGCTTAACGAGCTCACTCCTTCCGAGAAGCTACCTCGGGCACTGGGTATCGCGGCCACGCTCAACGAGGTCACCTTTGTCCTCGCCCCGGTGCTCGCGTCCGGGTTGGGAACCATCTCGCCCGTTTTCGGCGTCTTGGCGCTCGCGGCGCTGGGGGCTCTCCCCGCCTTGCTCGTCCCGACCGTGAGATCGGCGCCGACCGATGATGTGCACGCGCCGGACGCTTCTGTGATTAACCGGGTTATCCTACTTTGGCTGATTTGCGCGGCGGCGGGCGGTTCCACTGTAGCGGCCCTGGAGATCGGTGCGGTCGGGCTGGCCCTTCAGTTCGGCTACGCGCCCGCTATGGCAATCCTGTTCACCGTTCCGCTTTGCGTCGCATCGGTGGCCGGCGGCATCTGGGTCAGCGTTCGCAACCGCATGGCGACTCGCAAGGCCGTCCTGCTCCAACTGGCGATCATGGCGGTAGGGGCCATTACAGTCGCACTGCAGGTGTCAATGGCTCTCACGGTGATCGGCGCCATCCTAGTGGGTGCGGTGCTCGCGCCCTTGGGCACGTATTACTCGCTGGTACTCGACACCCTCGCTCCGCCGAACAAGCGCCCCGAGGTCTTCGCGCTATTACGAACCGCAAACTCGGTCGGCGTGATCGTAGCGAGTGCGGTCATGACGGCCGTCTCGTTGTCGATGGCGTTGATAGTAGTGAGCTGCCTGATGGTGGCCGTTGTGATGGTCGTCGGTCTGGCCGGTAAAACACCTTCCGCTTAACTGCTCGCCGCGACTAGTGGGCTTCCGCTTTCGACCCAAGCTCGCGGTTGGTCGAATGGCGAAACTGGCACGGCGGCTGCCCGCCGTGCCCAAGCTCATAGGTCCGTTTGCTCCGAAAGCAGAAACGCATCGTCAACCTCGATGCCGAGGTAGCGCACGGTGCTTTTCAGTTTCGTATGTCCTAGAAGAAGCTGGCATGCGCGCAGATCGCCGGTGCGCTTGTAGATCAGCGCGACCTTCGTTCGACGGAGACTGTGCGTTCCGTAGAGCGCTGGATCCAATCCGATCAAAGCCACCCAGTTGTCGAGAAGGCGACCGTACTGGCGCGTTGTGATGTGATCACCGTGCCGGCTCCGGCTCGGGAACAGCCAATCGTCCTCACGAGAGATTCTCAATCTCAGCCGGGCGGTAAGCGCTTCGCGGGCTGAGTTCGTCAGTTCAAATGGTGCCGGCCGCCCGGTCTTCTGCTGAACAATAGCAGTGCGGAGTCGAACCGTGCCGCCAAGGACGACGTCGCCGATGCGGAGGCGAACGAGATCGCATCCCCGTAGCTTGCTATCGATCGCCAAATTGAACATGGCGAGATCGCGAACGCGCCCCTCGTGCTGAAGCCGGGTGCGTATTGCCCAGATGTGCTTCGGCCTGAGAGGTGGCTTGGGTCCGATAATGCGCCCAAGATTCCATGCCTGATGGGGTACTTGGTTCTGCGCTTGGGTATCCATCACAGACCCCCTTCATGTGGGACGCCGCATCCTGGACAATTCTATCAAATCTTGAGGAAGGTGGCGGTCGCGTCGCGCCAGGAGCGGCTCTCGATCTACGCCCAAAAGGAGACGTACGAAGGCCGCCTGAGCTATGCCGGAAGCGACCACGACTAATAAGGTAGGGATCGGTCCCAGCCATCACGAACAGGTATCATTCGCGGAACTCGGCTTGTGCCGTCTTGCAAGATCGACAAAATGGATGGCCTGCAGACGTGTCGCTTAAGCAACCTTCGAGCATCTTACCCATGAATTTCTTTGCGCGAGCGGCGATTGCAGCGGATCTTTCGTGGGTGCCGGATATGGCTGCTTTTGAGGGGCCTCCAGTGACCGCAGAATCCTTTGTGCAGGCTTATCTTGCTGATCCAAGCACATGGCATTGGTCCACGGATATGCTGAACGATCCACGGGAGATCGTATTAAGGCGCGTTCTGGCGATTATTGCGCAGGCGCGACTGCCTGATCACCAACTGGCACTTGGTCAACTCGGCGCGGGTCCGCTGGAAGATTTGATGTCCGACGCCTTGCTCGAAGATTTGCGCACTTGGGTGCCCTTCACTGCCGAGATGCGCTACGCACTTGGAAATGTTCGAATGAATGTCGAACCGGCTGCCTTGCAGCGTCGGCTGGAAGCAATGTTACTTTATCGCTGAAGGCTTCCTGCACAAGCCAAAGATTGGCGGACTTGGATGCGGGGCGTCAGCCCCGCGCCAGTTCCAGACATTGGGCTGCTGCCCGAAAGTAGACTTTGCTATGGGGCGAGCACGTCGTGGCCGCGATCGGCACGCCGCGAAGGGCGTATTCGTTGAACAAGCGAATACGCCCTCAGGTAAGGCTAGGCGGTCCACCCGCCGTCGATTGTCAGGCTCGCGCCGGTCATATAACCGGCTCCGGGGCTCGTCAGCCAAGCGACGAGGTCGGCGATCTCTTCCGGCGATGGAACGGGCTTCGTCCTCACGGGGGAGCGCGCCCGTGACGGCGAGCGGCTGCCGCTCGAAACCAGTTGCCCAGGTATCTTTGCCGTCGGAGACGTACGTGCCGGCTCGACCAAGCGGGTCGCCGCCGCCGTCGGCGAGGGGGCCGCCGTCATCGCCCAGATTCACTCCTTCCTGACACGGCAGGCCGGCCGTGATAGCGGCGCGGCGCGGTAAGCGTGATGCCTCGTGACCTCTACGAAGCTTCAACGCCAGCTACGCTGAGGGGCATGCTCGGGTCGGCGGAATTATGAGTGCCTCCGAATGGCGGGAATGAAGCGCGCCATAAGTGGAAACGGGACCCTCAACAGGAAGCAGACATCTCTACATCGCTTTCGTTCCGCTCGCAGGTGGCTCTGCTCACTCGATCTCCAGATCACAGTTTCAACGAGTCCAGGATGGCTCGCGCGGCAGCAACGCCGGTCTGAAACGCACCATGCGCTGTCGAAAAATCCTGCATCGAGCAGGCCTCGCCGGCGAAGAAGAGCCTGCCCTCGACATCGGCGGCGAGGACTGTCCGCGCGTCGGCATGACCCGGCAGCGCGTGGCTGTAGGAGCCTCGCGCAAAAGGCTGGCGCCCCCAGCGCGATTGCGCGATCGGCTCCAGCCGGCTCCTGACCCCGGAGCCGAACAGCCCGGCTAACTCGTCGCGCGCGAAAGCGGCAAAGGCATCGCCGGCGGTTTCGAACTCGCGTGCGGCCTCACCACCCACGAAGCCTTCGATCAGCGGCCGGCCGAAGGGCCGCAGATGGTAGCTCGCCGTTCGTTTCACGGACGGATTGCCCAGGACCTGCGTGTCCGGCTCGAAACCGTCGCAATCGGATAGCTTGAAGATGATCTTGTCTGCCAGGCCCAGCGGCAGTGCGCGGGCAGCGTCGATATGGTCCGCTGCGCGCGGCGGCAGACGGATCGCGCCGGAGGCAAGCACATCGGTCGGGACCGTGACGATGACGCGCGCAGCCTCGATCTCGCCTCTGACGCTGGTCAGCCGCAAGGCATGCCCCGATACGTCGATGCTGGTTATCGCTGTGCTCAACGCGACTGGCACGTCCTTCGCTGCGGCAACGACGAGGCTGCCATAGCCCTCGGCAACGCGCCAGTTCACGCCGGTCTCGGCATCGGCATAGGCGAGATAGTCGCGGATCGAAAGCTGCTCCAGCTCCGTGCCGTTGATGTAGGTGCTGAGCGCTTCGAGATAGGGCGTCCAGCGGTCGCTTGCGTCCAGGAGGTCGGAGGCGCGGTCGTTCCCGGGAGGAGTCTCGCGCAGGCGCTGCTCGAAGTGGGCGAACGCGGCCCGCGCGGCACGCTGGTCGGCTGCGGGAAAGCCGAGATCGCGAAACTGGATGCCCCATGGCGGCGTGGTCCGGTCGAGATGGAAGCCAAGCTCGGGCGCCAGCGCGGCCCAGCCGTTGCGATCCGCCGAATGGAGCCAGCCGCAGCCGAGGTCGAAATGGAGACCATCGTGGAAGGCGGTGTGCGCCCGCCCGCCGATCCTGTCGGTCGCCTCGATCAGAAGCACGTCGAGCCCGGAAGCGGCGAGCTGCCGGCCCGCCGCAACCCCGGCAGCTCCGGCCCCGACAATGGCGACATCGAGCCGCTTCATACGCTGCCTTCCCGCGGCGCGGCGCCGAGCTCCAGCCAATCGAGCTCTTCCTCGAGCCGGTGGAAGGCGTCGTCTCCGATGGTGCCGCGCTTCCGCAGCTCGAATGCAGTCTTCCGCGCGGCCGCGAGCGCGGTCCGCCGCAGAGCGTTATGGTCGGTGTCGAGCTGCGCGGCCCGTCCGGTCTGCTCCAGCATGTCGCGATATTCCTGTCGGATCGCCGCCGCAGACGCCGGCTGCGCGCCTTCGAGCGATCCGATCGCGGCCTCCAGCGCAGCCTTCCGCGCAAGAGCGAACTCACGGTCGACAGGGTGATCGTCGCTGATCGCGAGATAGCGCAGCAGCGGCGCCAGCGTCAGCCCTTGGACCAGCAGCGTGCCGACCACGACGGTGAAGGCACAGAGCAAGATCAGGTCGCGATAGGGAAAATCAGCGGGAAGGGCGAACGCGGCCGCGAGCGTGACGATGCCGCGCATGCCGCACCAGGCGATGACGATGCTGCCCTTGACGTTCTGGAAGGAGGCGGCCTTCTCGCTCGCGCCGGAAGGCCGGCCCGAGAGCAGGAGGGCAAGACCCCTATAGGTCGCAACCCATGTCAGCCGCACGAGAATGACCGTTGCGAGGACCGCAAGCGCGATCCAGGCGTAACCGGCACGTTGCCCAGCATCGAACCCTTCGAGGATCGGGCGCAACTGCAGTCCGACCAGCACGAAGGCAAGAACCTGGAGTACGAAGACGGTCGTTTCCCAGACAGCATAGGAAGGGATGCGCAACCGCGCGCTCGTCACGGCCGGAACCGTCCGCGCCAGAACAATGCCGTAGATAACGACGGTGATGATCCCGGACAGATGCAGCCGCTCTGCCAAGATCCAGACACCGAAGGTCGTGATGAACTGCACGATGATGGCACTTGCCGGGTCACGAAAAAGCGTGAGCAGCCGCACCGCGGCCCAGCCGAGAAACATCCCGAGAATGATGCTGCCGACCGTGACAAGCGCGAAGGCCGGCAATGCGCTGGCCGCACTGAAGCTGCCGGCCGCGACCGCCCCCACGGCCAGGCGGTAGATCAGTAGCGCGGTCGCATCGTTCAAAAGGCTCTCGCCTTCGACGATCACGACGATGCGATGGGGTGGCCGCAGCTTTCGCAGGATCGCCGTGGCGGCAACGGCGTCGGGCGGCGCGACGATCGCCCCGAGCGCGATCGCGGCGGCCCAGGGAATGTCAGGCACCAGCCACCGGGCCACAAGTGCGACAGCGGCCGTTGTGACGCCGACAGCCACGAAAACCAAGCTGGATACCGGCAGCCAGTTCCGGCGCAGATCGCGCGGCGAGCTGTCGAAGGCCGCATCGAGCAGGATCGGCGCGACGAAGAGGGCCAGCACCAGCTCCGGATCCAGCGTGATGCGCGGCGCATTGGGAATGAAGGCGAGAGCCGTCCCGCTGATGGCGAGCACGACCGGATACGGGATGCCGACCCGTCGCGACGCCGCCGCGAGGATGACAGCCCCGAACATAATGACCAGGAGGGACTCGAACAGGACCATGCCATGCGAGTTTATCGCTCAATGCCGCGGTGTCGATCGCTGCCGATCATCACAACGGCACTTTCTTATGACGCTCCGTAAGCTTCGTCAGGTTGAGGCGGAAAGAGCCATCACTCGGTTTGTCCCAGTTTGGCGAGAAGCGCCAGAAGCTGACTTTGGTACCCCGCCGGTAAGCGGACATTCGCATCCTGCGATTTTCTTCCTCCCATTGCGGCACCACCCGAATGAGAGCTAGCTGGTCAGACACTGGAGAGCGGCTAGGTAGGAAGTGCTATGACGCCGTCGAGCGATCAGTCGGTAGGCGAGCCTGCATTGCTGCTGTCGAGCTTTGCACACAGACAAAATCAGTTCTGGCTGGCCGGTTCCATTCTGGCCGTTTCGGTTCTCATGCCTGTCTTGATAGCACCTCATGCAGGCCGCTCATTGACCGATTGGGTCGTCGTGTTACCAGCCTACGCGGCAGCGGTACTGGTGATCGAGCTGGTGACCTCGACATTTCTTTTCGCGCTGTTTTACGTCCAACGCTCAAGGGCGATCCTTATCCTGGCCGCCGGATATCTGTTTTCCGGAGCGCTGGTCGCACCATGGGTCGTGACGTTTCCGGGCATTTTCTCATCATTGGGGATCGAGGAAAGCATCCAGAGTGCCGCGGCCTTCGCGGCTTTGAAGCGCCTTGGCTTTCCGCTGTTCATCTTGGCCTATGCCGTCCTGCCCGATGTTCAGCTCGCGCGCCGTCTAGTCGCCTCCTGGATCGTCGTGGCTGTGGTGTCGGTGCTAGCCGTCATAGCAATAGCCTGCTGGTTGGTCCTGGGCGACTGGAGCAGCTTGCGTCTATCCAACGCCTTCATGAGGGACGCCCTCACGCCGGGACTGCTGTGGCGCTTAATTCCAGCGCTTGCGATCGCACTCTATCTTGCCGGGATCGTAGCCCTGGCAGCTCGGCGCCGTACGATCCTCGATCTTTGGCTCGTCGTTGTGTTGGGCACGCTCCTGATCGAGATCATCCAGATCTCCTATCTGGGCGCGGGTGTGCGCATGAGCCTGGGCTGGTGGGCGGGGCGGCTCTATGGGCTGGTCTCGGCCAGCATCGTTCTCGTGGTGATGCTCGCCGAGACGATCGCCGTCTATGCCCGTCTTGCGCGCGCCACGATTGCAGAACGGCGCGCCCGCCAGAACCGGCTGACCGCCATGGAAGCGCTGTCGGCGACGATCGCCCACGAGGTCAATCAGCCGCTGGGCAGCATGGTCACTAATGCCAATGCGGGCCTGCGCTGGCTCGCCAATCCACAGCCTGAACTGGATGAAGCCAAAGCCGCGATGCACCGGATCGTCGAGGAAGGCCACCGGGCCAACAAGGTCGTCTCGGGCATCCGCACCATGTTCATGAAGGGCACGCGCGAGCGTACCCCGCTCGACCTGAACCTTCTGATCGAACAGGTCGTGAAACAGAGCGCTGTCGCGGCTCGCCTGGGACATGGCGCCGTCACGCTGGACCTGGATTGCCAGGCGCCTTTCGTGATCGGCAACGCCATCCAGTTGCAGCAGGTGGTCGCCAACCTGATCGACAACGCCATCGAGGCGATGCGTGCAGTTCCGGCCCGTCAGCGACGGCTGCGCATCGCCACGACCGGTCGCGAGCATGGCGAGGTCGTCGTCAGCATCGAGGATGAAGGTCCTGGCCTGGACCCCGCAACCCTGGACCGGATATTCGAGCCCTTCTTCACGACGAAACCCGATGGCATGGGTATGGGGCTGATGTTCTGCCGGTCTGCGATCGAAGCTCATGGCGGGCGACTCTGGACCTCGACGAATGAGCCAAAGGGCGCCGTATTTAGCTTCTCGCTGCCCACCAGCCCGCAGCCTGACCCGGCGCCGGAGGAAAACGAGTGAATATCGAAGCCTCACTCGTCTTCGTGATCGACGATAATCCGGCCATGCGCGCTTCGGTCGAGAGCCTGCTGCGTTCGGTCGGCCATCGTGTCGCGGCCTTCCATTCGACGGAGGACTTCCTGGCAGCCGAGCATCATAACGGGCCGGCTTGCCTCGTCCTGGACGTCAGGTTGCCGGGCGTTAGCGGGCTCGAATTTCAACGCGAACTCAAGCGGATCGGCCGGGGATGCCCGATCATCTTCATCACCGGTCATGGTGACGTTCAGATGTCGGTCGCGGCCATGAAGGCTGGCGCGATCGAATTCCTGACGAAACCGTTCCGGGATCAGGATTTGCTCGACGCCGTCCATAAAGGCCTCGCCATGGATATTGAACTGCGGAAGCGTGTGAAGGAGATGGAGGCTCTCCGACTGCGTTTCGAGACCCTGACGCCGCGGGAACGCGAGATTCTGCCGCTGGTGGCGAGTGGCCTCATGAACAAGCAGATCGCGGCGACCCTTCAGCTCAGCGAGATCACGGTCAAGGTTCATCGTGCCCAGGTCATGCAGAAGCTGCAGGCCGCGTCGCTGGCCGATCTCGTGCGGCTGTCGGACAAGATCGCGGAGGCGGTCGCCGGCGCTGCCGGATAGTCGGGCGATGCCTTCGTATAATTGCTGCCAACCTGCGCCAGCCACGATGATCGAGGCCGACGCGAGCCCGGTGGCATGGACCATGACGAAGCCTGACGGCGCACTCATCGCCATTATCGATGACGATGCAGCGGCACGGGACGCCGTCGCCAGTCTCGTTTCGGCCCTGGGCTATCAGACATTCACATGCAACGGTGCCGCGCCGTTCCTTGCGTCCGGGCTGCGGCACGAGACGCGCTGTGTGGTCGCGGATATTCGCATGCCCGGCATGAGCGGGCTCGAACTATACGGCCAGCTTGCCAGATCGGGCCGGGTGATACCCACGATCCTGATGACGGCTTATCCTGACGAGACCACGCGGGCTTCCGCCCTGGCGGTCGGGGTGCATGGCTATCTCACCAAGCCGCTCGATCCCGAGATCCTTCTGGCCTGCCTCCGCGCGGCGTGGAAATCCGGCCCGCTTATACCAAGGCATAGCGCGACGGATACGACCGTTTAATTGCGCCGACCTGTGGCCGGCACCTACCCCTAGGGCTCATTCAGGAGAGCTCACATGGTTCAGGCGACGGCGACCCCAGGCAAGGGACTTCTGGCTCCCCACGATCACACACTGATCATGATCGACTTCCAGTCGCAGATGGCCTTCGCGACGAAGTCGATCGATGCCGTCACCTTGCGGAATAACGCGGCTCTGGTCTCGCAAGCAGCGGCCGGCTTCGGCGTTTCCACCATCCTGACGACCGTAGCCGTCAGCAGCTTTTCCGGCCCGATGTTCGAGGAGATCACCTCGGCCTTTCCCGGCCAGGCCCTGCTCGACCGCACCTCGATGAACACCTGGGAAGATGCGGCGGTCATCGCCCGCGTCAACGAGATCGGCAAGCCGCGCATCGTTCTGGCCGGCTTGTGGACGGGCGTCTGCATCGTCGGCCCGGCGCTGTCGGCCATCGACCAAGGCTACGAGGTCTATGTCATTGCCGATGCTTGCGGCGACGTCTCCGACGAGGCCCATGAGCGCGCCATGCAGCGCATGATCCAGGCCGGCGCTCGCCCGATGACCTCGCTGCAATACCTGCTCGAGCTCCAGCGCGACTGGGCGCGGACCGAGACCTACGCGATGACGACCGGCATCGCCAGGAAGGTCGGCGGCGCCTACGGGCTCGGCATCACCTACGCAAAGACGATGTTCGGCGCCTCCGAAGGGCACTGATCGGCCCATCGAAGCCTCCCGCCGGCTTGACCGGCTCCAGACGCCTCGAACTCAGCGGATGCCCAGAATGCCCACGATCACCACCAAGGACGGCGTCGCCATTTTCTTCAAGGACTGGGGTCCGAAAGACGCGCAGCCCATCGTGTTCCATCACGGCTGGCCTCTTTCGGCCGACGACTGGGATACGCAGATGCTGTTCTTTCTCCAGCATGGCTATCGCGTCGTCGCCCATGACCGGCGCGGCCATGGGCGCTCGGCACAGGTTAGCGACGGCCATGACATGGATCACTATGCGGCCGATGCCTTCGCCGTCGTTGAACATCTCGATCTCAGGAACGCGGTTCATATCGGGCATTCGACCGGTGGCGGCGAAGTCGCCCGCTATGTCGCAAATCACGGGCAGCCTGCCGGCCGCGTCGCCAAGGCGGTGCTGGTCAGCGCCGTGCCGCCCCTGATGCTCAAGACCCCCGCGAACGCGGACGGCGTGCCGCTCGAAGTCTTCGACGGCTTTCGAAAGGGTACGGCCGAAATGCGGGCACAGCTGTTCCAGGATGTCGCCGCAGGCCCGTTCTACGGCTTCAATCGCGACGGCGCGCAGGTCTCGCAGGGCGTGATCCGGAACTGGTGGCGCCAGGGCATGATGGGCAGCGCCAAGGCTCACTACGACGGCATCAAGGCTTTTTCCGAGACCGATCAGAGTGAAGATCTCAAGGCGATCACGGTGCCGACGCTGGTCCTGCATGGCGACGACGACCAGGTTGTCCCGATCGCGAACGCTGCGCTGAAGTCGATCAGGCTGCTCAAGAACGGCACGCTCAAGGTCTATCCGGGCTATCCGCACGGCATGCTGACCACCCATGCCGACGTCATCAACCCCGACCTGCTCGCCTTCATCAAGGCTTGAGCCATAGCAACGCAGCTCTGGCAGCTGCCTTGCGCGATCATGCGAGAGTGGAACGCTACGATGAAACCCTATCTGCTCGCGCTGGGCGCCGGCCTGATCGTCGGTGTCGTCTACAGCCTGCTCAACGTGCGCTCCCCGGCGCCGCCCGTGATCGCGCTGATCGGCCTTCTGGGAATTCTGGCGGGTGAGCAGATCGTCCCGATCGCCAAACGCGTCATCGCGGGGCAGGAGCTCAGCCTCGGCTGGCTCAAAAGCGAATGTGGGGAGCACCTGTTCGGCGCCCTGCCGGCGCGGGATCGCAATGAGACGGACGCCGGACCCGGCCGGAGGCTCTCATGACGAACCCGACACGGCGCGACACTGCGCTCGGCGGCGCGGCCGGCGCGCTCGCCACTTTGATCGGTGGAACGCCATCAGCCCAGACCTCAGGCTCGGGAGCCCCCGCGATGACCGCAGACCTCATCCTCGTCAATGGCCGCTTCACGACGCTCGACCGCGCCAATCCCAACCCGGACGCCGTGGCGATCGCGGATGGCCGCTTTCTCGGCGTCGGCACGCGGGCCGAGATGCAGGCGTTTACAGGCCCCGTGACGAAGACCATGGATCTTGGCGGCCGCCGCGTCGTCCCCGGCCTGATCGACAGCCACATGCACATCATTCGCGGCGGGCTGAACTACAATATGGAGCTCCGCTGGGACGGCGTGCGCTCGCTCGGCCGGGCGATGGAGATGCTGCGCGCGCAGGTTGCGGTAACGCCGCCGCCGCAATGGGTCCGCGTTGTTGGCGGCTTCACCGCGCATCAGTTCGCCGAAAAGCGCCTGCCGACGCTGGACGAGATCAACGCGATCGCACCGGAGACGCCGGTCTTCATCCTGCATCTTTACGATCGCGCCTTGCTGAACGGGGCGGCGCTGCGGGCGGCGGGTTACACGAAGGACACGCCCAGTCCACCCGGCGGCGAGATCATCAAGGACACGGACGGCAATCCCACCGGGCTGCTTCTGGCCAAGCCCAACGCCACGATCCTTTATGCGACGCTGGCGAAGGGTCCGAAGCTGCCCCCCGAATACCAGCTCAACTCGACGCGCCATTTCATGCGCGAGATGAACCGGCTTGGCGTCACCTCGATCATCGATGCCGGCGGCGGCTACCAGAACTACCCCGATGACTATGCCATCATCGAAAAGCTGCACACTGAGGGCGAGCTGACGCTGCGGCTGGCTTACAACCTCTTCACCCAGAAGCCCAAGGACGAGTTGTCTGATTTCGCCGGCTGGGCCAAGCAGGTGAAACCCGGCCAGGGCGACGATCTCTACCGCCACAACGGCGCCGGCGAGATGCTGGTCTATTCGGCGGCCGATTTCGAGGACTTCAAGGTCGAGCGGCCGGAGATGCCGCCCTCGATGGAAGCCGAGCTCGAACCCGTGGTCAGGCTGCTCGCTCAGCAGCGCTGGCCTTGGCGCCTGCACGCGACCTATGACGAGACGATCACGCGCGCGCTCGACGTCTTCGAGAAGGTCAATCGCGATATCCCGCTTGAAGGCCTGCACTGGTTCTTCGATCATTGCGAGACCATCAGCGACCGCAATATCGACCGCATAGCGGCGCTCGGCGGCGGCATCGCCGTGCAGCACCGCATGGCCTTCCAGGGCGAGGATTTCGTCGAGCGCTACGGCGCCAAGGCGGCCGAGCGTTCGCCGCCGATCGCCCGCATGCTGGAAGCCGGCGTCAAGGTCGGCGCGGGCACCGACGCCACCCGCGTCGCCAGCTACAACCCATGGGTCTCGCTCGCCTGGCTCGTCACCGGCAAGACGCTCGGCGGCTTGAAGCTCTACCCGCAGCGCAACCTGCTCGACCGCGAAAGCGCGTTGCGCCTCTGGACGGAGGCCAACACCTGGTTCTCGACGGAGGAAGGCAAAAAGGGCCAGCTCAAGACCGGCCAACTCGCCGATCTCGTCGTGCTCGACCGCGACTACATGAGCGTACCCGAGGACGAGATCCAGGACATCGAGAGCGTGCTGACGCTGCTCGGCGGCAAGATCGTGTTCGGCGCGGGCGATTTCGCGCCGCTGAGCCCACCGCTGCCGCCCGCCATGCCCGACTGGTCGCCTGTTCGTACCTTCGGCGGCTACCAGCAGCGCGCCGCCGTCAAGGACGACCGCAAGTACGCGCTCATGGCGGGCTGCGGTTGCGACAGCGCCTGCGGTATCCACGGCCACGGCCATGCAGCGGCGCTTGGCACACAGGCGCCGGCCCGCGACGAGGCGGCCTTCTGGGGCGCGCTCGGCTGCTCCTGCTGGGCGTTCTGATCGTGGCAAAACATCCTTACGCGATCACGCGTTTTGCCGCCCACTTCGCGACGCCCGCTATGCGCTGGCTAGCCCTGCTGGGTCTGTGCGCCGCTTACCTGCAGGGCGGCTTCAACAAGGCGACCGATTTCCCCAGCGCCATCGCCGAGATGCAGCATTTCGGCCTTTCGCCGGAACGGCCGTTTGCGCTTGCAGTGACCGCGCTCGAACTCGTCGCCTCGGTGATGATACTCACCGGCATCGGCCGCTGGCTTGGCGCGCTTGCTCTCGCTGCTTTCACGCTGATGGCGACCTTGGTGGCACTGCGCTTCTGGGAGATGGCGCCGCCGGCCCGCTTCATGGCGGCCAACAGCTTCTTCGAGCATCTCGGCCTCGTCGGCGGCTTCCTTCTCGTCGCCTGGCATGATCTGCGCGAGCGTGTTGCGATGGGCCGGCCAGCATGAGCGATGCCGTGCCCAAGGCGGCCGCCAAGGCGGGCGCGTTTTCGCCTCTGAAACAGCCCGTCTTCGCCGTGCTGTGGGCCGCTACCGTCCTCGGGAACACCGGCAGTTTCATGCGGGACGTCGCCAGTTCCTGGCTGGTGACGGATCTCTCCGCTTCGCCGGCAGCGATTGCGATGGTTCAGGCCGCCGGCACGCTCCCGATCTTCCTACTGGCCATCCCGGCCGGCGTGCTCTCGGACATTCTCGACCGCCGAAAGTTCCTGATCGCGATCCAGCTTCTGCTGGCCGCCGTCAGCATCAGCCTGATGGCACTGTCGCATCTGGGGCTGCTGACAATCAGTTCGATCGTCGCCCTGACCTTCATCGGCGGCATCGGCGCTGCCCTGATGGGGCCGACCTGGCAGGCGATCGTGCCCGAACTGGTTCGCCGGTCGGATGTGAAGAACGCCGTCGCGCTGAACTCGCTCGGCATCAATATCGCGCGCTCGATCGGCCCCGCAGCTGGCGGCCTGCTTCTGGCTGCGTTTGGAGCTGCCGTCACCTATGGCGCCGACGTTCTCAGCTACGTCTTCGTTATCGCTGCGTTGATCTGGTGGCCTCGCGCGCAGGGTGCCGACGACGCCTTGTCGGAGCGTTTTGCCGGCGCCTTCCGTGCCGGGCTGCGCTACACTCGTGCAAGCCGCGAATTGCATGTGGTGTTGCTGCGGACGGCTGTCTTCTTCGCCTGCGCCAGCGCGGTCTGGGCACTTCTGCCGCTGGTCGGCCGTACCTTGCTCGGCGGGGATGCCCGTTTCTACGGCATCATGCTCGGCTGCGTCGGGGCAGGCGCGATCGGCGGCGCGCTGGTGCTGCCGGCCCTGCGCAAACAGATGGACGCCGACCAGTTGCTGCTCGGTGTTGCGATCGTGACCGCGCTCGTCATGGCGGCGCTCGCGCTCGCCCCGCCGAAGCCCGTGGCGCTGGCTGTCCTGCTGCTGCTCGGCGCAGCCTGGATCGTTGCCTTGACGACGCTGAACGGCGCGGCGCAGGCGATCCTGCCGAATTGGGTCCGCGGGCGAGCACTGGCGGTCTACCTCACCGTGTTCAACGGCGCGATGACGGCCGGCAGCCTGGGCTGGGGCCTCGTCGCGCAGGAGATCGGTGTGCCGGCCACGCTGCTCGCTGGCGCCGGCTGCCTGCTGGTCGCGGGCGTCGTGTTTCACCGCGTCAAGCTTCCCAGGGGCGAGGCCGACCTCGTCGCCTCCAACCACTGGCCTGAGCCGCTGACGGCCGAACCTGTGGACCATGATCGCGGCCCCGTCCTGATCCTGATCGAATACCGCGTCGCCAAACTGGACCGACCGGCTTTTCTCGCCGCGCTGAACCAGCTCTCGGCGGAGCGCCGCCGCGACGGCGCCTATGGCTGGGGCGTCACCGAGGATGCGGCCGATCCTGAGGGCATCGTCGAGTGGTTCATGGTCGAGTCCTGGGCTGAACATCTGCGCCAGCACAAGCGCGTCTCGAAGGCCGACGCCGACCTGCAGAACGAGGCGATCCGGTTCCATATAGGCCCGGAGAAGCCGGTCGTGCGCCACTTCCTGACGATCGATCCGAAAACGCCGACACCCGGCCCGGTCGCATGAGGTGCCGCGCGATGGCCGTTGCCGGCGCGCTGAGCTGGCTCGGCAGCGCGGGCGCTGCACTGTCCCAGGCGGAGACGCACTGCGATCCGGAGCCGAAAGCAGGCATCACCGCTTGCACGAAAGCGAAGGCCGATCCGTTCGCGATGGTGAAGGACATACCGCTGTCGCCTGACGGATCGGTCTCCCTGAGCCTCGGCGGGCAATTGCGCATCCGCCCGGAATTTTCCCGGCAGCCGGTCTTCGGCCTGGCGGCCCCGGCCCATAACAACGGCCTGTTGGTCCGGTCCTTCCTCTCGGCAGACCTGAAGCTGGGTCCTTATCTTCGCAGCTTCGTCGAATTCGTCAGCGGCCAGGCACCGATCTGGGCTGTCACCCCGCCGGGCACGCAGCTCGACCGGCTGGATCTCCTGCAGGGTTACGGAGAGCTGAGCCTGCCTGTCGCGAGCGGCGTTGTCATGGTCCGCGGCGGTCGTCAGGAGATGAGCTTCGGCTCGTCACGGCTCGTCTCAGTGCGTGAAAGCCCCAATGTGCGTCGCGCCTTCGATGGCATCCGCGCAGCGTGGATCGACGGCCCCGACCTGCGCATCGACGGCTTTCTGGTGAGGCCGGTGGTACCGATGGCCGGCCTGTTCGACGACCGGTCCGACCCCGCGCAAGCTTTTTGGGGCCTGTATGCGACCGCGCCCGTCCCTGGCGTCACCGGGCTCAAGGCCGACCTCTATTATCTTGGCCTCAAACGTGAGAATGCCCGCTTCGCCCAGGGCACGGCCGTTGAACGCCGTCACACGCTGGGCGGCCGGCTTTTCGGCAAGGCTGCGGGCTTCGACTGGAATGTCGAAGGCGCGGTCCAGTTCGGCCGCTTCGGCCAGGCCGATATCCGCGCCTGGACCGCGTCGGCAGAGCTCGGCTACAAGTTGTCGGAACTGCCCTTCGCGCCACGCATCGGGCTAAACGCCGACGCGATCAGCGGCGACGGCAACCTGCGCGACGGCCAGCTCGGCACCTTTAATCCGCTCTTTCCAAAGCTGCCTTATTTTTCAGAGGCGAACCTCATAGGGCCGGCAAACCTCCTCGACATCCAGCCGAACATCACGCTGACCATTTTGCCGAAGGTCAAATTGACCGTCGGCTGGAACCCGCTCTGGAAGCAGAACAAGGCGGACGCCTTCTATGGGCCGGCGGTAACCCCCGTAGCCCGGACTGCCGGCGGAGCAGGCCGTTACGTCGGCCAGCAGGTCTCCACGACGGTCGAATGGGCCTTGGCCGAACATATCACGCTGGGCGGAACGTTCGTCAGCTACAAACCTGGCGAGCGGATCAGGCAGGCAGGCGGAGTTGATGGATCCTTCGCCGCGGGCTGGGCAACTCTAACCTTCTAAACTTGCCTGATGCGCAAAATAGGCCGACCAATGGGTTTGGTAGCGGGATGCGCCACAACCAGACATTTGAGATGCGTCGCAAATCGGACATCCGCGCATGGCCGCTCAGCGATGTTGACTCGGAGGGGTTTCACTCCCGGTGTCTCAGCGCCTCGACAATCACCTTGAAAGCCGGGAGGTTCTGCCGGCGGCTGGGGTAATAGAGGAAGTAGCCGTCGAAGAGGGGCGACCAGTCGTCGAGCACCTGTACCAGAGCCCCGAATCCCATCTCTCGCTCGACGATGTCGTTCGGGACGTAGGCGATGCCGAAGCCGCTCACGGCCGCGTCGATCATCGCGTAGGAGTTGTTGAAGGTGAGCTGACCACTCACCCGCACTCGCAGTTCCTGCCCGTCCTTCTCGAACTCCCAGGCATAAAGTCCGCCCCCGCTCTCGTGGCGCATGTTGATGCAGGCGTGCCCGACGAGGTCCTTCGGATGGCCCGGCGTGCCGCGGGCAGCGAGATAGGCCGGTGAGGCGACCGCGACCAGGCGCCAGTCAGGCCCTATCCGGACGGCTATCATATCCTTTTCGACGCTCTCGCCCAGACGAACGCCGGCGTCGAAGCCTTCCTCGACAATGTTGCGGAACGTGCTGTCGAGGATCAGCTCGACGGTGACGTCGGGATAGTCGTGCAGGACGGGCTTAAGCTTCGGCCAGACGACGCGGTCCAGGGCGTGATCCGATAGCGTCAGCCTGATAGAACCAGAGGGCTTGTCGCGAAACGCGGATAGCGCGGCGATCTCCTCGTCGATCTCCGCCAGGCGCGGCGCGATCGTCTGCAAGAGCCGCTCGCCCGCCTCGGTCAACGCAACGTTGCGCGTTGTCCGCGTCAATAGCCGGATGCCCATCTGTGCTTCGAGCTGCTTGATGGAGTGGCTGAGCGTTGACTGGGCCACGCCGAGCCGAGCAGCAGCGCGCGTAAAGCTTCGCTCCTCCGCCACGAGCTGGAACCATCGAAGCCTGTTCAGGTCGCCGATCGACATATGGGCCCCTCACGCACGGCTCTATTATTCGATCTGTTCGATCAGTTCAATCTGTTTGCGACGACTAATAGAAGGATTACTGAACTGCTAGATCATCTCCATCGATAAGGGAGGCGCTTGCGATGGCAGCCGTTACGACCATGAACGAGGGTAGGCCCGCCGCCGCCTGGGGCGCCGTCCTGTCGATGGCGCTTTGCGTCGCGATGCTCATCGCCTCGGAGTTTATGCCGGTCAGCCTGCTCACGCCGATGGCGGCCGGGCTGAACGCGACCGAGGGCCAGACCGGGCAGGCGACCTCGGTCAGCGGGCTTTTCGCGATTGCTGCGAGCATACTCGTCACGACCGTCGCCGGTCGGCTCGATCGCAAATGGGTGCTGGTTGCGATGACGGCGCTCATGCTGCTGTCGCTCGTTCTGGTCGCGGCCTCTCCGAATTTCGCCATGCTGATGCTGGGCCGCGCGCTGCTGGGCATCTGCATCGGTGGCTTCTGGGCGCTGGCCACGGCCGTCCTCATGCGGCTGGTCCCCGCCGCCGACATGCCGCGGGCGCTGGCTCTCATGTACGGCGGCCAAGCGATCGCGGCCGCCTTCGCCGCCCCGATCGGCAGCTATTTCGGCGGCCTGCTTGGTTGGCGCGCCGTCTTCTGGATGCTGGTCCCGATCGTCGCCGTCAATCTCGCCTGGCACCTGATCTCGCTGCCGGCTCTCCCCGCCCGCGGCCGACAGGACTTCCGCGGCATGATCGGCTTGCTTGCGCGTCCACATTTCCGGCGCGGCCTCGTCGCGGCGATGCTGTCCTGGGGCTCGGCTTTCACCATGTTCACCTATCTGCGCCCTTTCCTGGAGCAGGTTACCGGCGCCGACGTCGCCGTCCTCTCGATGCTCCTGCTCCTGCTGGGCTGCGCCGGATTCGCCGGCACCTGGGCGTCCGGTCGGTTTTTTACCGGCAGCATCGCGCCCTGGCTCAGGCTTCCCGCCCTCGTCATGGCCGGCTGCACGCTCGGCCTGCTGCTACTGGGCAGTTCGGTTGTCGCTGCGGGCATGTTCCTGGCGATCTGGGGTGCGACGAACACCGCGATGTCGGTGATCTGGATGACCTGGATGTCGCGGACCGTCGACGATGAGCCTGAGGCCGCCGGCAGCCTGATGGTGGCCGCGATCCAGGCCTCGATCCTGCTGGGCGCAGTCCTCGGCGGCATCCTGCTCGACACTCTTTCGATCGCCGCAACCTTCGCAGGAAGCGTCGCACTCGCCGCCGTGGCCGTCCTGCTGATCGGCGGCGGCCGATCCCTTCTCAAGCCGAACTGACCTCAACCGCAAAGGAGCATGCCATGACCCACGAACACACAGCATCCCGGAATGATCGATCCGCTCGCCTGGACCGTCGCGGCCTCATGAAGCTGATTGGCGTGGGCGTGGCGATCGCCGCTGCCGCCTCGCTCGGCCGGAACGCCGAGGCGCAGACCCAGGCCCCCTCGGCTAGCTGGGACAAGACCTTTCCTCGCAGCGATAAGGTCGACCACCGCAAGGTGACCTTCAAGAACCGCTACGGCCTGACCCTCTCGGGCGACCTCTACCTGCCCAAGACACGCGGCGCTGACCGGCTTGCCGCGATTGCTGTCGGGGGCCCGTTCGGCGCGGTGAAGGAGCAGTCGTCCGGTCTCTATGCCCAGTCCCTGGCCGAGCGCGGCTTCGCGACGCTGGCCTTTGATGGGTCGTTCACGGGTGAGAGCACCGGCGAGCCCCGCAACGTCGCATCGCCGGACATCAACACCGAGGACTTCAGTGCAGCCGTGGACTTCCTCGGCCTGCAGCCAATGGTGGACCGCGAGCGCATCGGCGTCATCGGCATCTGCGGCTGGGGCGGAATGGCGCTGAATGCCGTCGCAGTCGACAAGCGGGTCAAGGCCGTGGTCGCGAGCACGATGTACGACATGACCCGCGTCATGTCGAAAGGGTACAATGACAGCGTGACGCTTGAACAGCGGACAAAGACGCTGGAACAGCTCAGCCGGCAGCGCTGGGAGGACGCGGCCAAAGGCACGCCGGCCTACCAGCCGCCCTATAACGATCTCAAGGGCGGCGAGGCCCAGTTCATGGTCGACTACCACAACTATTACCGCACCCCGCGTGGCTATCACCCGCGCGCGGTGAACTCCGGCAATTCCTGGACGCAGACCACGCCGCTCTCCTTCATGAACATGCCGATCCTCACCCACATCAAGGAAATCGCACCCCGGCCCGTCCTGTTCGTCCACGGCGAGAAGGCGCATTCCAGGTACTTCGCCGAGACCGCCTATGCGGCCGCGGCAGAGCCGAAGGAGCTGATGATCATCCCCGGCGCCAGCCATGTCGATCTCTACGACAAGACCGACGTGATCCCCTTCGACAAGCTGGCGAGCTTCTTCGACCGGCATCTCGTCGCCTGATCGCGAAGCACGCGGAGCCATGCCTCGCAGCTCGACCGGCGGGCCTTGAAACGACAGCTAATCAGGAGGACCGGACAATGCCGCTGAGGACCATTCGGATCGCCGGCGCGATATTCCTTGGAACAATGGGAGCAACCATGGCTCAGGAACGCATCAAGATCTCGTCGGAGTGGGGTTCGGTCACGGCTGACCTCATCGACAACGCCACCACCAAGACGTTGCTAGGCATGCTGCCGCTGACCATCCCCATGACGGATCATCTGCGACAAGAGAAGACGGGAAGCCTGCCTGCCGGCTTGCCAGCGGCGGCGCGCCAGCGGGCCTTCAAGAACGGCACGATCGGTCTGTGGGGGCCGGACCACTTCGTCGTCTACTATCGCGACGGTCAGGTCCCTCAACCCGGCATCGTCATCCTCGGAGAGGTGAAGGGCGGTGCGTCAATCTTCGATCGCGCGGGGTCGGTTTCCGTGCGGGTTGAGCGCGAGGATCGATGATGGAAGCCGCTGTCGGCCTCAACAACAACGCGGCAGTAACCATCTTCAGGTCGCCCGAGCGCCATTACCTGACATCCGATGGTAGCCCGACTGCAGACATTGGACGTGCTCGCGGTTCGATGTTGGCGGCGCCGGCCGCATCTCGGAGGTTTTCGACCAAAAGACTGGCAGGAAGCGATAGTCCCCTGTTCCTTACCGAGATGACAAATTGGCGGCGGGCCCAAGAGTCGGTTAGCCGGATCACCGTCAGACCCAGCGCCTGCTGAACGGCGCGCGCTTCCTCGCCAGGGACGATAGCGACAGCCAGTCCAGCGGCGACGATCCGGTAGGCAGCATCCACCGTCGAGACCTGGATCCGGTGGATCAGCTGCTTTCCAGCTGCTCCTGCAGCACTCCGTTGTCGCTGCTGCAAGATGCTGCGAGCGAGGATCTCGACATGCTCGTAGTCGAGCGTCTCGATGAAGGCGACCGAGTCGCGGCTGGCAAGTGGGTGCCCCTCGGGTACGACGACGGCGAGGTGATCCCGGTGATAGGGAAAGAGGGTCAGATCTCGGAAGTCCACCGCATCCCAGCAAACGCCGATATCCGCTCGTCCCTCTTCGACGCCTCTTACAACCTCCCAGATTTCGCGCTCTTCCAAGCTCACTCGGACGTCGCGATACATCTTGGCGAAGCGACCTATATCATTGGGTAGAAACTGGGCGAGCGCCGACTTGCTGCCGAAAACGCGAACCTGGCCCTGCACGCCCTGCGCAAAGGCGCCGAGGTCCGACTTGATCCGGTCGAGCATCTGCAGCGACTCCCGCGCATAACGCCAGAGCGCTTCGCCCGCGGCCGTGATCGTCACGCCGCGACGACCTCGTTCGAACAATCTGACGCCGGCTTCGCTTTCCATCTGGGCGAGGCGCTTGCTGACGGCCGAGGGCACGATCGCTTCCCTCTGGGCGGCGGCCGCGATGTTGCCTTCCTCGCAGACGGCGACGAACAGGCGCAAGGACACGGGGTCGAAACTGCGCACGAAACCTCCGGCAGAGCTTTTTCAGCCATCCCCAAGTGGAACGGCTTTGATGAAAAATGACCACGCCAGCGGTGGCTGATATTCCCTTCGGCTCGCTCTATCGTCCCGTCAACCAAAAACGGGGAGGCACCGATGGTGAAACTGGCTCTTGGTATTGTGCTGGCGGCGGCGATCGCGACGCCGGCTGCGGCGCAGAATTATCCTTCACGGCCGATCACGATGATCGTTCCCTTCGCCGCAGGGGGGCCGACCGACACGGTCGCTCGTGTGACCGCGGAAACAATGGGCCGCATTCTCGGCCAGAACATCATCGTGGAGAATGTGGCTGGCGCCGGCGGCACGACCGGCAGTCATCGAGCCGTTCGCTCCGATCCCGACGGACACACAATCCTGCTCAACCATCTCGGACTCGCGACGGCCGTCACCCTCTATCGCAAGCTGCCTTTCGATCCGACGGCCGATCTCAGGCCAGTCGGCGTCGTCTCGGATGCCAGCATGGCGATCATCGCCCGGCCGGGATACCAGCCTGAATCGCTCGCGGATCTGATCAAGGACGTCAAAGCGCGCGGGCAGGATGTGACATTTGCCCATTCGGGCCTGGGCGCCTCCTCGCAACTCTGCGGGCTGCTGTTCATGGCGGCCGTGGACAAGAAGCTCACTCAAGTGCCTTTTCGGGGCGGCGGGCCGGTATTGCAGGCGCTGCTGGCGAACCAGGTCGACCTTGGCTGCGAGCAGGCCACCACTGCCGCGCCCCAGCTGCAGTCGAAGAGCATCAAGGGCTATGCCGTTACGAGCACGCAGCGAATCCCCGCGCTTCCCGGTGTGCCCACCGTAGTCGAAGGCGGCCTTCCCAACATGGAAATCAGCGTGTGGCACGGCCTTTTCGTGCCTGAGAAGACCCCTGACTCCGTGGTTCAGACGCTGTCGGCAGCATTGGTGAAGGCTCTACAGGACCCCACGCTCGCCAGACGCTTCATTGACATCAGCACAGTACCGACGCCGGAAAAAGCCACGCCGCATTCCCTGGCCCAGACCCTGAAGGGCGACATCGGCCGCTGGCGTCCGCTGATCGAAGCCGCCGGCCAGTTCGCCGACTGAACCAGCCGATCTCCTCCATCAGGAAGCATTCTAAATGCGTATCGTCGACATCCGGGAGCGCACCGCTCCGATCGCCTCGCCCATCGCCAACGCCTTCATCGACTTCTCCAAAATGACACTGAGCCTGGTTGCGGTCGTCACCGACGTCATCCGCGACGGCAAGCCGGTCATCGGATACGGCTTCAACTCGAACGGCCGCTACGGTCAGGGCGGGCTGATCCGCGAGCGCTTCGCCCCACGTATCCTCCAGGCGGCGCCCGAGAGCCTGCTCGATGCCGAGGGCGGCAATCTCGACCCCGGCAAGGTATGGGCCGCAATGTTCACCAATGAGAAGCCAGGGGGCCATGGCGAGCGTTCCGTCGCGATGGGCACGATCGACATGGCGGTCTGGGATGCCGTCGCGAAGATCGCGGGCAAGCCGCTCTTCCGTCTGCTGGCGGAACGTGCCGGCCTTACCGCCGATCCAAGGGTCTTCGTCTATGCCGCCGGCGGGTACTACTATCCCGGCAAGGGGCTGGAGGGTCTGGCGGCCGAGATGCAGGGCTACCTCGACCGCGGCTACACGGTCGTGAAGATGAAGATCGGCGGCGCGCCGCTGGCCGACGACTGCAAGCGCATCGAGACGGTACTGAAGTTGCTGCCAACCGGCTGCAAGCTCGCGGTCGATGCCAATGGCCGCTTCGATCTCGACACCGCCATCGCCTATGCCACGGCACTGCGGCAATATGCCCTGTTCTGGTACGAGGAAGCGGGTGATCCGCTCGACTACGACCTCCAGGCGAAGCTGGCAGAGCACTATCCCGGCCCGATGGCGACCGGGGAGAACCTGTTCTCGATGCAGGATGCGCGCAACCTCATCCGCTATGGCGGCATGAGGCCGGACCGGGACTGGCTGCAGTTCGACTGCGCGCTGAGCTACGGCCTCGTCGAATATCTCCGCACGTTGGAGATGCTGAAGGCCAATGGCTGGTCTTGGCGCCGCTGCATTCCCCATGGCGGCCACCAGATGTCGCTGAACATCGCAGCGGGCCTCGGCCTCGGCGGCAACGAATCCTACCCTGATCTGTTCCAGCCCTATGGCGGCTTCCCACACGGCGTGCGCGTCGAGGCCGGCCACATCATGATGCCGGACCTGCCGGGCATTGGCTTCGAGGGCAAGGCCGACCTTATCGCAGAGATGCGTAGCCTCGCCGCATGAGGCTAGAGGCGCCGTCCTTGCGCCAATAGCTGAACTTGGCGCGGTGCCCGGAAGCAGAAATTTCGCTGACGTGGGTGTTCTCGGCCGGTGATGCTTCAACGTATATCTGAGGCCAAATCGCTCCCATCTGCGACGAAAGGAGCTTTTCAGGCCGGCTAGACCGAAGCCGTTCCGGGTATATCGTTGCCAGGTCAGGGCTGCGTCGCCCCACCAGCGGGGAAGAGCGTGATCTCCCGGAACGAAAGCATCCTGCCTTGCTCGGTGCCGCTGGAGTCAATCTGGACTCACATGCCAACCTTGACCGAGACCTGCCTGCCCACGAGCCCTCGCGGGATAGCCGTCGCCTTGTTCCATGGCGCACAGGCTGGAGCGACACAGAGGCCGTCGTGCTTCTTTCCGAAGTCGTCGACGACCGTTAGGTAACAGTTATCGCCGCAGGTGAACTCGGCGATCCGGCCATTGAGCGTGTCCGGAGCGCTCGCCTGCGGCTGGGGTCGTGGTTTAGTCGCAACCCGATCGGCGATTGCGGGAAGCCAGCGCGAGCCGAGCTGCGTCCTGAAGTCGTCCGAGGTCAGCACCGTTCCGAGATATCGGAACTGGAGATCGGAGAAATGGAAATAGTGCGAGCCGATCGGCCCGTCCTCATTGAACTGTCCCGAGAGGACGATCAGCGAACTGCCCAATCGGTATTCGGCGGCCTTGAATTTGGGATCGACCACTCCCCAGCCAGACACCGAACCCGGAAAGAACGCGACGTCTCCGGTCTGTATGTCGACGACAGCACCCGTCATGCAGGACGTCCCGCAACCCCATTCGGCGACTACGAGGCGGCCGGCGAAGTTGGGCGCTCCATTTGCGGCGGCGCGGAGGCGGGTGCGGTAGGCACGCTTGTCAGGAGTGTCGAGGACGGGCGCTGTGCGTGCTCCGTGAGCGCGGCTGCGGCCGGATACTCGGCGAACGTTCCTGGTGGGGATCGAACGGGGCGGGTGTCGGGGGCGAATGGGGGAGCGCTTTGTCCCGCAGCCGTGCTCGGTGGTGTTGGGCTCGATGGCGGAGGCGCAGTGAGCGGCCGCGTCGATGCCGTCTCCGGTGCCTTTCCAGAAGATCCTGGGTCGAATTTCCTCGCCTCGATCCCATTACGCTGGGCGTCGTCGAGATTGAGCCAGCGCATGTCCTCGGGCGGTGCGGAGGTGATGTAGATGATGGCCGAGGTGGGCAGGTTGAGCTGATTGAGGCAGGCGCCAACGAGCGCGTTTCCGGTCGACGTCGGCATCCGTCGTCCGTCGGATTCCAGGTAGGCTGCATGAAAGCCCACTCGCCCATTCGGCGACAGGAAGCGAGGGGAGCCGGCCAGCCAGGCAAGCGCGCAGGCTGAGGCGCACTGGAAGCCGTCCGGAACGACCGTAGCGAAGCCCTTGAGCCGAATGGCCTTGCCGATCTCGAGGCCCGGCAAGAGCAGTCCGCCATTGCTGTTCAGGATTACGACGGCCGACGAGTGCGCGAGCGCCACGTTGGCGAACGCCTTGTCGTCGCCACTCGCCAGATCACCGCGAACGAGGATGATCGCCGGGCCGCCGTTCGTTCCGGGAATTGCAGAGATATCGGCTGCCTGGGACGGGGCGGCGAGACCAACGATGGCCGCCGCCAAGCTCCACAACCACTCTCGCAACGCACGCATTTCGGCCCACCCAGCGTTCGGCTAGCCCGAAACTAACGACAATTTGTACAGAAAAACGCGGACTGGAAAAGGACGAAGCTGCTTCGTGGTTAGGGCGTGTCGGAACGTCGGGGCGCTACGGCCTATTGCTTGAAGCAATTCTCCCGATGCCATTACAGGAAGCTCGGATGGGGCGCTCGTGCGGATTGGGCGGCGCGTAAGCTCGCCCGGTTTTGTTGACGAAGCCGCGATCCCGTCTGGGTCGTTGGCCTGGCGAGAAATCAGAATGTCGAGGTTTATCGGAGAGCGGACGTTCGCCGCGCGGCCGCCCCGTGGCTGGAGTTGAACGACCGGCAAGGCCTTGCGGCGGCAAAGGTAAGCCATACCTGAACTGGATACCGACCCAGCCCATTAAAGATGTCGCTTCAGGAGCAAGCCATGGACGTTTCCGAGGCATTGGAGTCGATTGTGGTGGTTCGCTCCAGCATACCAGATGACGCATTCACGGCGTCTGCGCTGGGCACCCGGCGGGAGGGCAGCGGCGTGGTCATCCGGGATGACGGCCTCGTCCTGACCATCGGCTATCTCATTACCGAAGCCGATGAAGTTTGGCTGACGACGCAAGGTGGCCGGGTCGTACCGGCCCATGCGCTCGCCTATGATCAGGAAACCGGCTTTGGGCTGGTACAGGCGCTCGGTAGCCTCGGCCTGCCCGCGATAGAGTTCGGTGACGCAACCGAGGCTGAAGTCGGTGATGCTGTCGTGCTCGGGGACGGCAATGGCCAAGCCGTCCAGGCCAACATCGTCGCGCGGCAGGAATTCGCCGGCTATTGGGAGTACCTGCTCGAGGATGCGATCTTCGTTGCCCCGGCTCATCCGTCTTGGGGTGGGGCCGCGCTCATCGACGAGGACGGCAAGCTCCTCGGCATCGGCTCGCTGTTACTCCAAGTAGCCCAGGGCGAGGAGGTCTCCGACGTCAACATGATCGTTCCGATCGACCTGCTGTCTCCCATCCTCGACGACTTGCTACGCCAGGGAAGCGTGGACAAGCCACCACGCCCTTGGCTCGGCGCCTTTGCGGCAGAGAGCGATGGCAGTGTCGTCGTGATGAGCGTAGCGGAAGGCGGCCCGGCGGCCGAGGCGGGGCTTCGTTCGGGAGACATCATCTCGGATGTCCAGGACGGCGAGGTCGAGGATCTCGCCGACTTCTATCGGAAGCTATGGGCGATGGGGCCGGCGGGATCGGAAGTTCCGCTCCGGATCGTGCGCGACGGTCGTGAGGCATGGCTTCGCGTCAAGTCATCAGACCGCGGCAGCTTCCTCAGAAGGCCCACTATCCAATAGCGGTTGCTCCCACGACAAGCCAGTTCGCTCTAGAAGCGTTTCGCCGAGGACCAAGGAAGGGGTCACGCGACGAGACGCGCCACAACCCGACATCAGCTACTCGCCAGAAACCAGACAGTCGGAGACACTGGTCACACTGACGCTTACCGATCCAATCAAGATCTAACGTGGGCAAGTCGCCTCGTGGGCTGGCTGACGCTAACTCGCATCCGCTGTCATCGCCTCTCGTCCTATTCGAAAAAATTTCCGCGCAACTGGGCGTCAGGTGCAACGCAATGAGGCGACGCACTTTCGATAGACCCATGCGGTGCCGGGCTTAGGAATAATCCTAGCGCGGCCGCTGCATTTCAGAACGCCGCAGGACGCTTTCGAGGTGCCTCGCGGTACTTCGCAACCCACGCCACCTGGCTATGAACCGCACCGGGTTTCCCGGAGGCTCCAACTCCTGAGTATCGGTGTTGGTCAAGCACGGGTCGCGGTCAATTGACGGCCGTTGCGTCAAACGGCGGCAGCAAGGCGCAGCCGTCGTCGATGAGTAGCTGCCGCTTTGCGTGCAGCACTATGCCGAGTGCGCGGTCGGCGTTCGTGACGCCTTCCAGCGGGACATAGCAGTCGCTGCGGAGCGACCAATCGGGCTCGAAGATGGGCGGCTCGGTGTAATGTGCCTCCAGATCGTGTCTGCGCTCGATCAGGACAGTGCTGATTTCATGATCGATGTGCCCATTCATGGGGAGCAGAGCCGGGATCAGCGTGCGGCAGGCTGCGGGCGTGATCAGATAGGCGAACGTTCCGTTGAAGAAGTAGATCCGCGCCAGTTCCGAGCCTTGGGGCCTCTCGGCCATGCCATTCATGATGGCGCGGCCGAGAAAAACAAGACCGGCCTTGGGCGGGATGGCGCCGAGGACGTTACGGAATCGGTTCGCATCGAAACTCGCGGCCGGGTTGGCATCGTCTTCGAAGACCAGCAGCCGCGGCATCTTGTTGGCGATCAACCACTGCCAGGTGGCGATATGCGAAAGGAAACAGCCGATCGCGGGCCGCGTGAGTGTGAAATGGCTCTGCGGGGCTGCTTCGATCTGTGCAGCCGGTTGGCACGACAGGGGTGCAATGGCCTCCAACGATAACCGGGCGCCCTCGACCGCTGGCACCTTGATCAGTTTGTTCAGTCCGATAGCGGCCATGCGCTTCGAGATGGCGTTCCACTTGTCCGTTCGATGCGGAATATTGATCACGGCGACGGGCAGGTCGATGCCAACCGCCTGAGCACTGTCCCCATCGAACGCGATGTCCGGTTTGGGAACGAGCTGCAGCATATGATCCATGTCTGGCTTGGTGCGAATCGGACGACAGCCCCCTTTTGATCTTCGTCAGCGGACATTTCAGCGCGGAGACGTGCGCATTGTCACTGGAAAAAGAACGAAATGTACTCACCTTTATGGATCACTTCGAATTTGCGCCCCGCGATGGCTGAGAACAGGGTCCGGCTGGTGCCCTGCCCCGGGAACAGCCAATCATGCGTCTCCGCGATGAGCAGATCGGTGCGATCGAGCCAGCCCGTGTTCGAGCGGAACAAGGCGTCTTCGCCACCCTCGATGTCGACTTTGACGATGAGATTGCGCGTGGCGCCATACCGCCGCATGAGGCCGTCGATGGTGACGGCGGCGATCGCGCTTTGCGCGCCGGCCTGGGCCGGCCGCACCCGATAGGCGAACTTTTCGGCATGGGGGTCCACCAACTCAAGGTCGGTTTCCCGGTCGTGCACGGCGGCTTCGACGATCTCGATCAGGGGATTGTGCTGCGTGTTCTTACGCGCAAGCTCCGCGTTGTCTCGCGCGGGCTCAATGCCGACGATCCGCGCTGCCGGCAAATGCAATGCGAAGTATAGTGTGCTGAGCCCTATATTGGCGCCGCAATCGACGACGAGCGGGGTCTCGCCGGCGGCGATCAGCCGGTCATAGGCCGCGCGGATCCAGGCGAATTGCGGGGCGGTGCTGATGTTGAATTCTTCCGTGCGGAAGATCTGCTCGAGGACCGCGTAGTCGCTAGTGCCGTCGCGGATCCAAACCGGGCCGATGCGATCAACATCAATTCGCCGTAGAGCCGGTGAGATCTCGGTCATGGGCTTGCTCCTCAAGTTCGGAGGCGGCGGGAACGCTACTGGCAGAATGCCGGAGTTGGACAACCTGCTGTTCGTGAACTCGCCGATGTAAAATGCATCTGATGCCAAGGCTTGCCAGAAATAGGTTCGGGCCCCCAAATTCATGCCGATGGGCGTGCCGAGCGTGTCGCACGTCAGGTTGCATGATCCCGGACGAGTTGCGCCAACTGCAGACATTGCGTCACTGTCCAGAAGCAGACCTATCAGCGCGGGCGCAGGACCGGGCGGAACTGGACAGGGACTCGTATAAGCGGACTTCCACGATGTTCCGTTTCAACTAGCCTTCCGCCTCGATTCCTGCCGAACGCAGATGGGCTCGGACGCGCTCGCGGAGAGCCGCGGGCACATGGGCGATCAGCCGCTCGAAGCGCTTGGTCGAGAAGCCGCTGTCGATACTGCGCAAGGCGCGCGCCGCACCGCGCGCCTCGTCGAGGCGGCCCAGTTCGACGAGAGAAGCGATCAATGCGATCTGAGACCAGGTTTCGTTGGCCTGAAGCTGCGTCGCGAGACGTGCCGCGATCACGGCGTCTTCATAATCGCCGAGGCTGAAATGGCAAAATGAGCGCAGCGTCAGGAACATGCTGCGCAGCGGATCCTTCGGACTCAGGCGAAGCGCGACCTCGATCTCGGCGAGGGCTTCGGTCGGTGCGCCCGAATAGATGAGCGCCTGCGCGAGGCCGAAATGGGCTTGCGCGTAGCTCGGGTTCATCTCGGTGGCCGACCGCAAATGGATCAGAGCGCGGTCGAGATCGCCTGCGAGTGTCAAAAGCCGGCCCAGAACCACATGGCAAAACACATTGCCATCATCGAGAAGCAGCGCCCTGCGTGTATGGGCGAGGCCCTCGGATATCGCCGCGACAGGATCGGGCGCAAAATACCAGACCGCCTTGACGAAGGCGGCATAGCCGAGCCCCGCATACGGCAAGGCGAAATCCGGCGCATGTTGCAGCGCCTGGCGGAAAAGCCTCTCGGCTGTCTCGATATCCTCCCGCGTGAAACGGTAGGCATGCCAGAGGCCCCGGTGAAACAGCTCCCAGGCGTCCAGTTCGCTTGGCAGCTTGCGAGCGGCGCGCTCGCGCTCCTCATGGCGGACCTCGGCATCGAGGCTGCCGACGATACTGGCGACGATGTCGTCCTGCATCGCGAAGATATCGGCCAGGTCGCGATCATAGCGATCGGCCCAGACGCAGCGGTTGCCGAGCGCATCGATCAGCTGGACCGTGACGCGCAACCGCCCGGCAGCCAGCCGCAGGCTGCCCGCCAGGGCGTAGCGCACCGAAAGCTCCGCTGCGGCAACGGCAGCCGTCTCTGGCGCGCCCGAGAAGAGTGCGCTCGACTGTCGCGCGATCACCGTAAAATCGCGCCGGCGCGACAGCTCGGTGATCAGATCTTCCGAAAAGCCCTCGGCGAGAAAGGTACGATCGAGTTCGCCCGCCAAGCTGACGAAGGGCAGCACGGCGATGGCGAAGCCCCGTGGCTGCGCCAATCCGCTCGACGCCCGTCCTGCAGCTTCGGCTACCGGTAACGGAAGCCCTGGCGCCGCGACGCCTTCGGCTGCAATCAGCTTGGCGAATTCAGCGGTCTCGGCCGAAGGCTCCACGCCGAGTTCGCGCTTGAGGATGTCGCGGCAAGTCTGGAACTGCGCCATCGCCTGCGAGCGCTCTCCGGACGCAGCCAGCAGACGCATGAGAAGCCTGTAACTCTGCTCGCGCAGAGGATCGAGCGCGACGAGGCGTTGCGCGAGCAAGATGGCCTCGTCGAGGCGGCCGACCTGCTCATGGGCCGCGATCGCCTTCTGCGCGGCGCTTTGGGCCAGTCCCCGGCAACGTGCGCGTTCGAAGGAGAGCCAATCGTCGAAGGGTTCTGAAGGCGAGGCTATCCCGTCGAGAAATTGCGATCGCATCATGGCGTCGAGTTGCTGGTCCGGGATGGAACCCGTTCCCGCCGCCGCGAGCCGATCGACATCGGTCGCAAGGTTGCCGGGCAGCAGGGCAAGCGTATCGCGCTCCGCGGCCAGCACCTCGCTGCCAAGCGCGCTTCGGATCGCTGCGACTGCATTGCGAAGGCTGCCGCGCGCCTGCTGGTCGAGCCGGTCGCCCCATAGCAGCATGGCGAGCTTTTCGCGCGCATGCGCCTGTCCGGCCGGAAGCGCGAGATAGGCGAGCAGGAGTTGCGCCTTGCGGGTCGGCAAGACGATGGGCTGCCCATCGGACGACCGCAGCTCGAAGCCGCCCAGAAGGTCGAGCGCGTATCTGGGACCCGTCGTGGACTCCGTGCCGATCATCGCTGAACGAGCCCCATGCGCGAATTCCTGCCGATTTAACGCAAGTTTCACGCCCGTTCCACGGCGAATGGATGGCTCCCGGATAATTCCAACTCACCGCCGCAACACGATCCGATCCCGGAGGCGGCGAGAGAAGAGCGGAGCCCCCATCATGAAAGCCCTCACCAATCCATTCCTCTCCGAAATCGCCGATCTGTCGGAGATCATCAAGCCGCGCCGAAAGACGCTGGTCGATCGGCTGATCGGCCGACTGGCAGTCGGCCATATCCGCAGCGGGCAATCCCTCTACGAGGTTCACGGTCCGTATGTCGTCCCGGGCCGGTCGGAACAGTCGCCTCGCCGCCCGTTCGCGCCGTTGATCGCGATGCTGAAGGAGTTTGGCCGCCGGCAGAATTTGCGCCGCGCGATGCACGACATGTCTCAGCTCGACGAGCGGATGTTGAAGGACATCGGACTCACCCGCCCTGAGATCGAGGTCGCCGCCAGGGGCTATTTGCGACGCGACACCATCAAAGGAACCCGAAAACTCCGGCCTGTCTGAGTGACAGGCCGGCCGCCGTCGCCATTCCCGAGTCAATAGAGAAAACCGATAGCCATGTGCATCAACGACATCCGCGGCCAGGCCCTGACGGGCGGAACTGCCGACACCGCTCTCATCTATTCGAACGCCGTCAGCCAGTTCGCCATCTTCGCTGGAGATCCGGTCAGCTCAGCCGAAGGATTGATCCAGAATCAGCCCGGCCTCGTGATGGGCCATGCTCTCAAAGCCTGGCTTTATCTGCTCGGATCGGCGCCTGCCGCCGTCCCTGTCGCCAAGGCGACGATCGAAACGGCGAAGACACTGCCGATGAATCGTGGCGAGCGCGGCCATGTCGCAGCGCTCGATCACCTCGCGGCCGGACGCCTGCACGAGGCCTCGCGCGTGATCGAGGACGTCGCGCTTGAAAATCCGCGGGATCTGCTGGCTCTGATCGCCGGCCACCAACTCGACTACTTTACCGGCAACGCCCGCATGTTGAGAGACCGTGTCGCGCGAGCGCTTCCGGCCTGGTCGCCGGGCACGCCGGGCCGTCATTCCGTCCTGGCCATGTATGCCTTTGGACTGGAGGAGAACGGCCAGTACGGCGCGGCCGAGCGCCACGGCAGAGCGGCCATCCTGGAGGAGCCGCGCGACGGCTGGGCGAGGCATGCCGTCGCCCATGTCCTGGAAATGGAGGGCCGGCATGACGAAGGCATCGCCTTCATGCGCGAGGATCTTCAGAGCTGGACGACGGACAGCTTCATCGCCGTTCACAACTGGTGGCATCTGGCGTTGTATCATCTGGAGCTCGGCCAGATCGACGAGGTGCTCGAACTGGTCGATGGGCCGATCACGACCCTCGCCGAACCGCAGATGCTCGACCTCGTCGATGCCTCGGCGATGCTATGGCGGCTGCATCTGCGAGGGGTCGAACTCGGCGCGCGCTGGCGCAGGCTTGCGGAGCGCTATCAGGCGATCTGGGCGCCCGGCGGCTATGCCTTCAACGACCTTCACGCAATCATGGCCTTCGTGGGAGCCGGCCGCCGCGATCTGATCCAGGCAACGCTGGAGGCGCAGGCCTTCGCCGCGCTGGCGGCGAGCGACAATGCCGCCTTCTCGCAGGAGGTCGGCTATCCGTTGATGAAGGCCTTCGCCGCCTTCGGCGTGGGGCATTATGGCGAGACGGTGCGCCTGATTCGGCCGGTACGGGCGATCGCGGCGCGCTTCGGCGGCAGCAACGCCCAGCGCGATATTATCGACCTGACGCTGATCGAGGCCGCATTGCGCGCCGGCGACCGTTCACTCGGCCAAGCGTTGGCGGCCGAGCGGATCGCTGCCAAGCATGAAAGTCCGCTCGCCAAGCTCTTCGCCCGCCGCGCCAGCGGTACGGTCTGCGGTGAGTGCGAAAACGGTGATTGCCGAAATTGATGGGCAGGACGGCCGCCCTTGCCTCCACGCTCGGCTTGCCGAACAGCGAAGTAAGCCATGCCAACGCAATGCAATTGCGCCAGGAGCGAGCGTGAGTGCCCCGCAAGACGAACGCTCTTGCATTTTGCACCTGTCATCTTGGAACCGTCATGAACGCCAAACGGCGCGACGGCCACCGCCGCGCCGTTTGCTGTCGATTGCGAGATTGAACATCGCCAAATCTCGCACGCGTCGATCATGCTGCAGCGGTGTCCGGATCGCCCAGATGTGGCACGGCATCAGCGGCGGTTTTGGGCCGATGATGCGCCCGGTGTTCTAAGGCGGACGCTGATGGATCGGTTGAGCTTCGACAAGCATGACGGATCCTCCATCGGAATGCCGCATCCGAAACCATTATAACTCATCCACTCCATCGCTCGGCACCACTTTCAGACATTGGGAGATTGCCCGCAACCGGACGTGGCCGATCGGCCGAGGTAGTGTCTGATCCAGACTCATTGAGACACTCTACCCGCCCAATAACTGCTCTAAGGATCTACGGGGCATCGTTCTCAAGCTCGAGGCTGATCGCCGCAGGTCGTTATCCTCGGGGCGTTTTTGGCTCACCCATTTGGATCCGGCAGACTGGTCAACCTGACGTTTGGTCGCTAGCGTATCGAGCGTGGAACGGGGAGGTGGCTATGCCGAACGCCCGACGCCTCCTGCGGCGATCGTTTCGAGCACATGCAGATCAATAAGGGCCGTGTGGAATGTTTGGTTGCGGGCAGCAATCGTCGTCAGGTTGACAAAAGCTGTGGTGCTGCTGCTGCCGAGGTGAGTGGTGACAAATGGGCAGCGGGCAGGATCGCCGCTCCAAACGCGCGTTTGCTTCTAATTCCGGCAATCTGACGGTAAATAGCTAAGGCAAGGCGCGCTTCCCGAAGGGAAACCGGGCATTCTAATGCAAGGCGGGGGACTCCTCGAGGATACTCTTAGGCGGCGTCCTTGGGTCGGCCCGCTGCTGATAAGTGTTTGCAACAGCGAGGGGGGATGTGATGCTCCGAATGATCGTCTTGGCCTGGTTCGCACTCCTCTCCCTGGCATCTGCGAGTGCCCAGCCACTTACCAGCGGACCCATTAGAATCGCGTCCCCTTTCCCTAACGACACACCGATCGGGACCGCAGTCAACGATCTCGCTAGGCGATTGAAGGAACGTCTCGGCGAAAGATTTCCTGTTAGCGTGATTGCGCAAGAAGGCTCGATGCTGTCGATGCTATCTTCTAAGCGTGCGGAGGTGGCGATCACTTCGACGAGTGACCTGGGCGAAATCGCGCCAACCTTGGCATTGTTTGATTTACCGTTCCTATTCTCCAATATTACAGAACTCGCCGCGGTCCAAGGCAGTTCTGCCGGTCAAGCGCCCATGGCGGATTTGCAGGAGAAGGGATTTATCGCGCTAGCTTACATGAACAACGGGGTCAATACGCTTTTAACGCGAACGAGACCAGATGAAATTGGCACCTTTCAAGGAAAAAGGATAAGGGTAACAACAAGATCTGGCGCCTCGGCGGTTTCTCAGCTTGGCGCAACGCCAGTCAATCTACCATTTGCTGAGATAGCGATCGCAGCTAACACCGGCGCCCTGGACGGGCTTGAAACGTCCCCGCGTATTGCTGCCCAATTGCTGCCGTCTGGCGGTGCGCAACCTTTCGCTGCAGCAGTTCAGATTAGGCCGACCGTCTCAGCAGCCATTGTTCACGATGCGTTTTGGCGCCAACTCCCGTACCGCGTTCAGTCTATCGTTGCAGAAGAAACGGAGAAGGCCTCGAAACAAGCAGCCGAGTTGGCAGCGCGCCAGGACAA
Organism: Allobosea sp. Root483D1; assembly: GCF_001429505.1. Lineage (GTDB taxonomy): Bacteria > Pseudomonadota > Alphaproteobacteria > Rhizobiales > Beijerinckiaceae > Allobosea. Next base: position 58,115 of record NZ_LMJW01000023.1, on the reverse strand, counting down.
TGAGGGTCTCATCTCGCTTTCAGAGCGCAGCAAGATCACCCATGTTTCTTTGCGGCAGTTCTCTGATTCCATCAAACCCATTTGGAGTCGAGCAAGCGGAGTGGACTCCGGTCAACTCAATAGCACGGTACTGCCCATTATCGAGCGAGTGCGCCTGGAAACAGGAACCCCGCCGAACTCACCCCAGCGCGATCGCCGCGGCTCTGCGTCAGATGCACCGCAGATCAAGGAGGCTGCCATAGTCGGGCCGCGAGGACTACGCCCCGGCGATGTTCTGTTTGCGACCGACCGTGCATTCGAGGCCGCTCCGGAGCCAGAATATCGAGTGAGTGGACGCCGCGGACAAATGATGTTCGGATTGGCAAAGCTCCACATCAATCCTACTCGGCTCATGGGCGTGACGGACGCTGGCTCTGCGCCACTGTCTGACCTTATGCAGTATTCGCCGTCCGAGTTCACCGCGAGGCTCACTGCTGCTTTGGCAGCCGCATCGAAGAAAGAGGTGGTCATCTTCGTTCATGGCTTCAACAACTCGTTCGAAGGAGCGGCTCGCGCGCTCGCCCTTATGAGCGCTGACATTCATTTCGGCGGCGTCCCCGTCATGTTTAGTTGGCCGTCAGATGGCGCTGCGCTGAGGTACGGCAGTGACGAGGAGGAGGTTCGGGCTAGCCGCGACAATTTCCTTCGGTTTGTAGAACATGTCCGGGAAACGGCTGGTCTGGAACGACTGCACGTAGCTGCCCATAGCATGGGTAACCGGCTCATATTCGAAGCCATCGACCGTTTTGACGCTATCCAGCGGGGGAAAGATACGAAGCTGTTCTATCACACAGTGATGGCCGCTCCCGACCTTTACGTACAAGTGTTCGAAACTGGCGTGGAGGCGTTCCGGCGTCGGGTTGGCAAGACGACGCTTTATGCGTCCGAGAAGGATGCGGCGCTCGTGTGCTCACGCGCTGTTCATGCGGGAAATCGACGGCTGGGTGAGGCGGGACCAGGGATTTTTGTCGCCGCAAAACTTGAAACCATCGATGCAACCGAGGCGGAGCCGCGCCCTTCGATCTTCTCCCTAGAGGCCTGGAGTATTCTTCATTGGTTCCTTAGGCCATGCGAAAAGGGGCACGCCTACATGATGCGCAGCCTTCGCATGCAGGCTGATCTGCAAAACCTGATCTTGACGGACCTTCCGCCGGAGTCGCGGCATGGCCTCGAGAAGAAAGACAAGAATGGAGTTGATTACTGGGCGTTTCGACCATCTGACTGATAATGGCATCCGGGCTTGTCGTCTTCTTTGTGATGAGCCTCTATGGCGCACATGCGTCGAAATGCGCCATCAGCGGACATTGGCTTACTGTCCGAAACCGGACGTCTCCCGTTGGGGCGATCAAGGGTTCGCTTGCGACCCAGGCTGGGCATGGTCTGAGTTGCAGAGGCCAGAGTCCGCGGTGCTGAATAAAATGACTTCTTCGCGCCACAGCGCCCCCGAAAACCTCCAATCCGCAAACAGCCTCAAGGACGCCCTTCGCATCCGCGCTCCGATGTTCTGACGCACTGCGCGCTTGCCGCGCAAATGTTGAATACTCGGCAATCCTATGGGAGACGGCGGGTAGAGCGAACGCATTCCCTGGGGAGGCAATGGTCAAGACAGATCGACCTATTTTAAAATATTGGCGGTCGGCAGTTGCCGAGCTGCCTCGACGAGATCATCGGCTTTTGCAACGAGCTTTGCTACAAGGGGACCCTGCAGCCGATGCGCGGCCCGGCGCAGGACGGCACTCTACAGCCGATGGGCTATGTCCATATCGACGGCATGGCGATATCGGCCGGCGGCAGCCGGTTCAATCCGCACGAGGCGCAGACGATCGCGGCCTGGCTTGCCGCCAATGCCGAAAATCTGAAAGCACGCTACGGCAAGCGCCTGGAAGACATCGTCGGGATCGTCACGCCCTTCGGTCGCCAGGTCCGCGAAATCCGCAACGCCTGCGCCGCTATGGGCATCGACGTGGGCCGACTAGGCATGACCATCGGAACCGTGCACGCACTGCAGGGCGCCGAGCGCGATGTAGTCATCTTTTCGCCGGTCTATTCCAAACATGCCGATGGCGTCTTCATCGACCTCTCGCCCAGCATGCTCAACGTGGCCGTCTCGCGCGCTAAGGACGCCTTTCTCGTCTTTGGAGACATGGACACTCTGGCCTCCGCCCCGCCGGGCAGCCCGCGATCTGTCCTTGCGCGCTTTCTGTCCCAAGACGGCGCGAACGAGATGGTCTTCGAGGTGCCATCGCGGCCCGATCTCTCCCGAGGGGCACGCGGGCTCCAAGTCCTGCGTGAAGCGGCTGAGCATGATGCATTTCTGCTGGAGGCATTCGCAAGCGCTCAGCGCAAGCTTTGCGTCATCTCGCCCTGGATCAACAGCGACACCATGAAGCATGCGGGGTTCACCGAGGCCATCGTCTCAGCTCGTGCACGGGGCGCCGAGGTGACGATCTACGCCGACGCCCATCTGACGCGGGAGCGAAGCAGATCCGGACAGGATATGTTTGCGGAAGCGCATGAAAGCCTGGCTGGGCTCGGCGCGACGCTCCACGCTGTCCAACAGGTTCACAGCAAGATGATATGGGCGGACGATGCCTTGCTCGCTGTCGGCTCATTCAATTGGTTCAGCGCTCACCGGACCGGCGAATTTGCCCGTCACGAGACCTCGGTGGTCTATCGTGGCGAGCATGTGAGTCACGAGATCCAGGTCATCGAAGATAGCCTGAAGGCTCGCATTCTCACCGCGTAACTAGTCTCTATGAGCCGGCAAGACCATTTTGTACCTCGAACCCCCAGAAGACGACCCAAGCCCATCATTGAACTCGATGTATTCGCAGCCGCCGTGCGCCACATTGTTGCGCCACAGCCGGACATTGGGCTGCTGCCCGAAAGCAGACTTTGCTGTGGGGCGGGCGCTTCGTGGCCGCGATCCTCACCCCCGCGAAGGGCGCATTCGCGGTAAAAGCGAACACGCCCTCAGGTAAGGCTAGGCGGTCCACCCGCCGTCGATAGTCAGGCTCGCGCCGGTCATATAGCCGGCTCCGGGGCTCGTTAGCCAAGCGACGAGATCGGCGATCTCTTCTGGCTTGCCAATACGACCCAGCGGCAGCTTTGAAACGATGTATGCCATAAGGTCGGCGGTCATATCTGTTTCCACCGGGCCAGGCTGCACATTGTTGATGGTGATCTGGCGGGATGCGAAGTCGAGGGCAGCGCCGCGCACGAGTTGAGCCACAGCGGCCTTTGTCATGGCATAGACGCTGGAACCCGGTGAGCCAATCCGGTCGGCAGTGTTGCTACCGATGGTGACGATCCGGCCGCCGTCCAGCAAATGTGGAGCTGCGTAGCGGATCGCGGCAAACACCCCGCGCACGTTGACGGCTAGCATGCGGTCAAAGTCATCCATGGCGAACTGATCGATGGCGCCACTCATGAGAATGCCGGCATTGACGACCAGCACACCTGGCTGGCCGAAATGCTCGGTAGCAGTCTCGACAGCCAAGCGCACGGCCTCTGGATCAGCGCTGTCGGCGCGGATGGCGAGCCCGAGCCCTCCGCCGGCTTCAATGTCCTGAACGAGCGCGGCAGCCCGCTCGGGCGCGCTGACATAGGTAAAGGCGACAGGGCGTCCCTCGGCAGCGAGGCGACGCACAATCGCTGCTCCCATCCCGCGGGCGCCGCCAAAAACCAAGGCCGGTGCGCTGGGCGAAATGGCGGAACTCATCGGCAATCTCCATTGTAGACTGATTGATCCAAAATCCTTTCACCATTATGGATCAATTAGTCAAGAATATTCTGGACCGATTAATCAGAAACTTGTAAAGATGGGTCATGGCCAGACCTTTAGAGTTCGACCGAGAAGAAGCGATCGCGAGCGCGATCAAGGTGTTCGCACGGCATGGGTTCGAAGCAGCCTCGACCAGTGACTTGCTCAAAGGCATCGGCATCGGCCGGCAAAGCCTATACGGCGCCTTCGGAGACAAGCGCGGCCTGTTTCTCGAGGCTCTGCGCCAATACAATGCTGGTTCGTTGGTGCAGATGCACGAGGCCCTGACGAAAGGAACGCCGGCGGCAAGCATCGAGGTAGCTCTACTCGTCGGCCTGGGCTCCAGCGACGACGTTGAAAGCGGCTGCCTAGGTGTTGGGTCGATCGTCGAGTTCAGCCGCTCGGACCCCGAAATCAATGCTCTCAACGACGTTGCCAGCACGATCTTGGTCAAGGCATTCGCGGCTCGCGTTCGCGCTGGCATGGAAGCCCGAGAACTCGACGAGGGGCTCGACCCCGACGCCGCCGGCAGGATGTTGGTGATGCTGCGATCTGGTCTCAAGGTGGCGGCGCGAGGGGGCGCCAGCGGTTCTGAACTCCGTGACGCCGCACGTCTGGCGTTGCGCAGCCTAGCACGCAGCCGCTAACCCCCGCTGCCCAACGCCGCAGGGCCGGACTTCCAGAACGGTAGCTTTACGGACAGCGACAAGACACAGAGCGCCAATAACCGACACTGAGCAGTCGGCCGGAAGCGGACGTTGCCCAGAGGGCATACCGATGCCGAAATATCGATCCAGCGTCGGCAATATTCGGTCGCTCAAGATCAGTCAGGCTCTCTCCAGGAACACAACGACATCGTCGAGAACCGGCGCGCGCCAACTCATGATGCGCGCGAGTGAAGCCGCCGTTCCAGCGTGGCCCAGGCCCGGATAGATCTTGAGCGTTACAGAGCGGGCACCCGCGCGCCGTAGCGCGGCGGCGAGACGCTCACTGTTGCGGGGCAGGACCGTGGTGTCGTCGGCGCCGGTCGCAAGCAGGATCGGCGGCGCGTCTTTGCGTGCGAAATGGATCGGCTGCGTCCGTTCGAGGTTGGGCGCATTGCCGAAGGCCGCTTTGGTGACGTCGATGTCCAGCGGCAGGAAGTCATAGGGGCCCGACAGGCCCACAGTCGAGCGGATGACACCTGGGGACAGGCCGGCGCTCGCCAGATAGCTCTTGTCGAGCGTCAGCATCATCGCATTATAGGCACCTGCCGAGTGGCCCATGAGATGGATTCTGCGCGGATCGCCCCCGAAGCGTGCGATCTCGTCATGCACGAAGCGAAGCGCCGCGGCGCCATCCTCGATGAAGACCGGGAACCGTATCTCCGGCACGAGTCGGTAGTCGGCGATTACCGTGACGAAGCCACGACGAGCCAAGGCGTCGCCGACAAAGGCGTAGCTCTCCTTGGCCCCGTTGGCCCATGAGCCGCCATAGATGAAGACAACGACCGGCCTTCCCGTGCCGCCGCCGGGCGGAACATAGATGTCCATCGTCTGGCGCGGATGGCGGCCATAAGCAATGTCGCGCGCGCCCTCGCTCAGCCCGCCCGGCCGTAGCGTGGCGCACCCGGAGACAGGGACGGTTGTAAGCGCCGCTACGACAGCGCGCCTGGAAATCAAGATCGTCATAGGCGCCTTTGCATCGCTGGCCTTTGCGAATGTACGTCGGACAAGGCGTGCCGGATCGCCTGGCTTACGCAAACTGCTCCGCAAGGTAATCCGGATGGGCGCGCGCTACGTATCAGCAGGTAACAAGCCCTGGAGGTCGTCATGCGCTTCGTCGTCGGCTACGTCGCCTTTCTCGTCGCCTTCGGCATCTGCGATGCAGTCTGGCTCAGCACCATGACCGCCAGGCTCTATCGTCCGGCGCTCGGTGACCTGATTGTCGAGCAGGTTCGCTATGTGCCGGCGGCTCTATTCTATTTCGGCTTTCCGCTCGGCGTGCTTCATTTCGCGGTGATGCCGGCCCTGCGTGACGGCAATGCCGGCGCCGCGCTCATCAACGGGGCCCTGATCGGACTGCTTGCCTATGCCACCTACGATCTGACCAATTACGCCACTCTGCGACCGTGGACGCTGACGATCACGCTCGCGGACATCGTCTACGGCACCGTGGTCGTCGGATTTTGCAGCTGGGTGGCCTACCAGGTGGTGCGGCGGGCGATCGGCTGGGGCTGGCTCTGACCGGCCGCGGCTTGCGCGCTGTCAGACAGGGCGCAGCCGATAGTGATTGACGCCCCAGGCTCCGCCGCCCGAGTGCCCGAACAGTCCGCTCGTCGCCAGGAAGAACAGGCGCCAGCGCCTGCGCCAGAGCGGCGCAGCCTCGCCATAGGCCTCGCGCAGGACCGGTTCGATCGCGGGTAGGTTGCGGTCGAAATTGGCCAGCCAATCCTCCGCGGTGCGACGATAATGGTCGCCGCTCCAGCGCCATTCTTCCTCGACTGCGAAAAGGTCAGGAAACTGGTGCGCCAGCGCCACGCTCGGCATGATCCCGCCGGTAAAGAAGTGCTGGGCGATCCAGTCGGCACTCTCGCCGAGATCGAAGCGGTAGCAGCCCTGGGTGTGGGCGAAGACGTGGATGAACAGGCGCCCGTCCGGCTTCAGCCAGCTGTGGACGCGCCCGAGCAACGCGCGCCAGTTCGCCATATGCTCGAACATCTCGACCGAAACGACGCGGTCGAAGCTCTGCTCGATGGCGAAATCGTTCATGTCCGCGGTGATCACGCGCAGATTGCCGAAGCCGCGCTCGCGCGCACGATGCTCGATGAAGGCACGTTGCGAGGCCGAGTTCGAGACCGAGACGATCCGTGCCTGTGGGTAGGCCTCCGCCATCCATAGCGAGAGAGAGCCCCAGCCACAGCCGAGTTCGAGGATCTCCTGTCCGTCGGCAAGGCCGGCATGCTCGGCGGTCAGCGCAAGCGCCGTCTCCTCGGCCGTTGCGAGATTGTCGGCCGGGTCGGCGTAGTAGCAGCAGGAATATTTCCGTCTTGGGCCCAGGACCTGATCGAAAAATGCTGCCGGTACCTCGTAATGCTGCGCATTGGCGGCGTCCGCGTGCAGTGCGATCGGGCGTTCCGTCATGTCTCGTGCGAAGCCGGCCGCATTGCCTGGCTGGGTCGCGAGCGTGCGATCCGTTCGGCCTACCAGCGATGCGATGACCATGCGGCTGATCGCATCGGGCACGGGCAAGGCCTCGCCCCAGCTCGAAAGCCTCTGCATGATCGTCATGGCCTGGCTCCTTGTGGCGGCAGCGGGATGAAGGCGCTGGTCCGGCTCTGGTAGTCGCGATAGGCCGCTCCGTGCTTGGCGAGCATGTGCTCCTCCAGCGGAGGAATACCGGAGATGCGGACCAACAGCAGCGTAATCGCGGCGGGCGCGAGCCAGGCGAACCAGCCGATCGGGTAGGCCACGGCGGAGGCGATCACCGCATAGGCACACCAGAGTACGGCTTCGAAGAAGTAGTTGGGATGTCGCGAGTAGGCCCAGAGACCCGTGTCGCAGACGCCGCCACGCTCGGAGCGTGCGAAGGCGCGCAGCTGCCGGTCGGCGATGGCGCCTCCGGCGATGCCGGTGACGAAGATCGCGAGGCCAAGCGCATCCTGTGCCTGGCCAAGAGCGGCCGGGTTATGAGCTGCCAGGACGATACCGATGGCGAGGGGGATGCTCGCGAGCGCCTGGAATTGCAGCAGGCGGGCCATTCTCGCGGGAGCCTCTGGCCCCCAGTCGCGCTTCATCCGGGCGTAGCGCGGGTCGTCGGAGATCCCTTTGGTCCGCCCCGCAATGTGCAGCCCGAGGCGCAGTGCCCAAGCCACGACAAGCGCAGCGACGAAGAGGCGGCGGGCAAGCGGCCCGTCGCCAAATGGCAGGAGCGCTCCCGCGGTGCCGGTCGCGCCAAGCCCGAAAGTCCAGACGACGTCGATCCATCCGGAATTCCCGGTGCGACGCTCGATCCAGGCCGCCAGCTGCATGATTGCCGACATCGCGACGGCGACGAACAGCAACGCCGCTACGGCTGAGGCAAAAGTCAAAACCGCACCAGCGGCTGCAGCAATCGGCCAAGCCAACCCTGAAGGAGGACCTTGCCGGTCATGGCGACAAGGCAGGTGCAGCCCTCGACGGGGTCGACACGCGGCGTGTGGTCGTGCTCGGCATCAGCCTCGTCGAAATCGCCGGCGGCGTAGCGGCCATATTCATGCTCGTAAGCGCCGGCAAGGATCGTCGTCCACTCGAAGCCGGTATGCTTGTGGGGTGGCAGTGCAATTCCAGGACCGGCTCTCAACATAAAAACCCGACTGTCGGCGCCAGGCACCTCGACCCTTCGCATCGCAATCCGAAGACCAATCGGGCGCCACGGCCCAAGCGCATAGGGCCGCAAGACGGCCGGCATGTCTGCCTCGATCGGAGGTGATAACGGAGCTGGGATCGCCAAAAGCTGCTCGAGCTTTTCTGCCGGATGTCCCGCAGCCATGGCGACCGGCTCAACGCGATCGAGCAGTTCACCCTGGATCGCCATGAATTCCCGCGTGCGGCGCCGGCTCTCGCGATCCAGCTCGATATGGGCCGCGACCACCAGAGCAAGCCCCTCGTCGAGCGTGCCAGTGGCGAAGGCGACGAGCGTTTCGTCGGATGGGCGATGGGCAATGCTCATCGCAGATCCTCCAGCTTGCTGCGCAAATGCGACAATGCGAGCCGCAGACGTGACTTTACCGTGCCGAGCGGGATCGCCAGATGCGTCGCCACATCCTGATGGCTGAGCCCTTCGAGGAAGGCGAGTTCGACGACGCGGTACTGGTCGGCCGACAGCTTGGTCATCGCCGCTCTGACCCGCGTGTCGCGCTCGGCCGCCGAGATGGTCTCATCCGGCGGCTGGGGACCTTCGTCATCCAAAATCTCATAAACCTGCGACAGCCGCGAGCGGATTTCTCGCCGTGCGACGTCGATACGCCGGTTGCGCGCGATCGTGGCGATCCACGTCGAGGCGCTCGCTTTGGCGGGATCGAACATCGCGGCCTTGCGCCAGACCGACAACAGCGTCTCCTGCGCGATCTCTTCCGCCAGTTCGGCCGACGCGCCGCCGCGCATCAGCAACCCCTTCACGCGTGGCGCAAAATGGTCGAAGAGCTCGGCGAAAGCGGCCCGGTCACCCGAGCGCGCAATCGCGGCAATCAGGACATTGGCGTCGAACAAGGCGAAAAACCGACCTCTCGGCGCTACGGCTGAAGCCGTGCGCATGTCTTCGACAGTCAGGGCGAATGCGGCAACCATTCCGAACATACGGTGGCGCCGCGGCGACGGATCACTGCACGCGCTAGTCGGCCGATTTCCAGCCGACATCACGGCAGACCAGGCGTCCCAGCACACACCCGCGCGTGGTGAGTTCGCCCGGAGCGGTCTTGATCGTCATCGAATAGGTCCAGTCCCGCTTGGCATCATAGGCGGTGCCGGAAAAGGAGCCGTCGGCCTCTCGCGACAGGGTCATGACCAGCTTGTCGCCAGGCGCTTCGCCCTTGCTGGTGTCGCCGATCCAGAGATTGGTGGCGCAGACCTTGTCGCCGCAGGGGGCGATACGAACGCGAGCGTTGCCGTCGTCGCGCAGCCATGTGCCGTCGAGCGCTGTCGAAGCCGCGCTCGCAGCTGATGGGAAGGCGATGATCAGGGCGAGCAGAAGACGTCTCATGCGATGTCCTTTCCGCAAGATATGTCTCTTCTACGCTCGCTGGGCCGTTTCGGTTTCACCGTCTCGCGAGATGCCCGGGCGTTGCTGGGCAAAAAGCCAACCAATCAGCGCGGTCAGCGAAGCCGCGCTCAGGAAATTCAGGCGCTGCAGGGCAACGTATTCCTGCGGCTGGTAGAGATGCAGCGGTGCGGAGATGGCATCGACGGGGAACAGATAGGCCCCGAAGCTGAGCGCCATGAAGCCGATGGCATAGATGCGCTCGTCGCGGCGAAAGAGCAGGGCGGACAGCATCAGGCACGGGAACAGGAAGACCTCGACGCCTGAGGCGTTGCCGAAGGCAAAGCGACAGAGCAGCGTGTTGCCGATCCCGGCGCAGAGCAAAAGGCAGCGCCCGAGCCTGGAATTGCGTCGCATCACGCTCGGCACCAGCGCGAACAGTGGCGTCGAGAAAAACGTCAGAAAGGATGGCGAGATCACCGGCGACACCGCCCAGTAGAGATAGAGCGGATAGAAGGGCTGGTTCGAGACGATCACCAGGGCAACCGTGTTTGCGATCGCTTCCCTTGGCCCGGGACGGTCGACATGGGCGCTTAGTGCCGCGAACAGACGCTTCAATCCCCTGATTGGCATTGCCAGACCTCCGGTTGTCTCGGTCTGCTTACGCGCGGCAATAGCGATCGGCCCACATCCCGGCGGAGATTTCCGGGACCGGGCGACAAATCCAAAGCGCAGCCCCCCGCGTATAGCCTTTCCGAAGAGCAAGGAATGGCCATGCCGCAGGCTCACGCACATCCAAAGAAAATCGCCGTCATCGGCGCCGGCATCTCCGGCCTGTCGGCGGCATGGCTGCTGGGACAGGCACATGATGTCGTGCTGATCGAGGCCGAGCCGCGGCTCGGCGGGCATGCGAACACTGTGCTGGTGCCCGGGGAAGGCGGCAGCGGGACGCCTGTCGATACGGGCTTCATCGTCTACAACGAGAAAACCTATCCGAACTTCGTTGCGCTGCTCGATCATCTCGGCGTTGCGACCCAGCCGACCGAGATGTCCTTCGCCGTCTCGCTCGACGGCGGCCGCCTCGAATACAGCGGAACCGGCATTGCCGGCCTGTTCGCGCAGCGGCGCAACCTGGCCAGTCCGCGCTTCTGGGCCATGCTCCAGGGCCTTGTCCGCTTCTATCGGGATGCCACCCGCGATGCCCGGGCGGGAAGCGCTGAAGCGATGACGCTCGGCGATTATCTGGCTGCTGGCGGCTATGGCAGCGCGTTCCGGGATGACCACCTCCTGCCGATGGCTGCGGCGATCTGGTCGGCTCCCTGCTCGGAAATCCTGTCCTATCCCGTCCAGGCCTTCCTGCGCTTCCACCACAATCACGGCCTGCTGCAGCTGACCGACCGCCCGCTCTGGCACACCGTCGCCGGCGGCAGTGCCGTCTATGTCGAACGGCTGCGCCGGCAGTTCGGCGGCAGCATCCGGCTCGGCACGCCGGCACGTCAGGTTAGGCGCTCAACGAACGATGTGCAGGTCACGGGCGACGGCTGGAGCGAGCGCTTTGACCAGGTCGTCTTCGCGACCCATGCCGACCAGACGCTGGCCCTGCTCGCCGATCCCGATACGCTCGAGGCCAGCGCGCTGGGCGCCTTTCGCTACAGCCGGAACCGCGCCGTGCTGCATGGCGACGAGGCACTCATGCCGAAGCGTCGCCGCGCCTGGGCGAGCTGGAACCATATTGGCGAGCGCGCCCGGCCGGATGCTGCCTGCGCGGTCACCTATTGGATGAACCTCCTGCAGAACCTGCCCAGTCAGCGGTCGTTCTTCGTCACGCTGAACCCGCCCGATACGCTGCGCTCCGAAACCATTCTGCGAGAAGAAACCTACGAGCATCCGATCTTCGACCAGGCCGCGCTCGCGGCCCAGCAACGCCTGTGGGCGCTGCAGGGCGCCAGGCGCAGCTGGTTCTGCGGCGTCTATTTCGGCTCCGGCTTTCACGAGGACGGGCTGCAGTCGGGGCTCGCAGTCGCTGAGGCGCTCGGCGATGTGCGGCGCCCCTGGAGCGTCCCCGATGAATCCGGCCGCATTCCGCTCTCGGTCCCGCGCGAGCTGGCGGCATGAACCGGCATTCCGCACTCTATGTCGGCCGCGTACGCCACAGCCGGTTCCGGCCTAGGCCCCATGCGCTGTCCTACCGGGTCTTCTGGATGCTGCTCGATCTCGACGAGATCGACGCCTTGGCCAAGCGGTCGCGCCTGTTCTCCCGCAACCGCTTCAATCTCTACGCCTTCCGGGATGCCGACTATGGCGATCGCAGCGGCAGGCCGTTGAAGGAACAGGTCGCGGAAGCGCTGGCAGCCGCCGGCATCGGCTGGGATGACGGCGCAGTGCGGCTGCTGACCATGCCGCGCATCCTTGGCTACGCCTTCAATCCAGTCAGTACCTATTTCTGCTACGGCCGGGACGGCAACCTGCGGGCGACCGTCTACGAGGTGCACAACACCTTCGGCGAGATCCACAGCTACGTCGCACCAGTCGGCGTCGAGGCGCGTCCTGTGCGCCAGGAGGCCGAGAAGCGTTTCCATGTCTCGCCCTTCATGGGTCTTGCCATGCGTTACGCCTTTCAGGTCGAGCCGCCGGGCGAGCGCATCTCGATCGTGATCGACGGGCATGACGCCGAAGGGCGGCTGATTACCGCTTCCCTGAGCGGCGAGCGCCACACGCTCGACGACTCCACTCTCCTGCGCCTGCTGGCGACCCACCCCCTACTGACCTTGAAGGTCACCGCCGCCATCCACTGGCACGCGCTGCGTCTCATTGCGAAGCGCATGCGCTGGTGCACGCACCCTGCTCCGCCCCAACACCGGTTCAGCACTGGCCGGGCGGCGACGCCTCATCCGAAGGGATCGATGCAGCCATGAGAATCCCCGACACCAAACGCCAGGCTCCCATGGCCGATTCCTCGCTCTCTCTACCGGGCGGCATTGGCCTCTCCCGCTGGTTTCTGCGCCGGCTGCTCTCGCAGATCGTCGTCGGCCGGCTGAGCATCGTCACGCCCGAAGGCGAGCAGCTCTGGAGCGGTCCCGCCGGTCCCGGTCCGCAGGCGGCGATTGTCCTGAAGAACTGGCGCGCCATGCGCCGCCTGCTGCTCGATGGCGATATCGGCTTGGCGGAGGCCTATCGCGACGGCGACTTCACGACACCGGACCTGACGGCGCTGATCGAGATCGGGGCACGCAACGACGCGACACTGCACCAGCTCGTCTCCGGCACCTGGCCGGCGCGCCTGCTCAACCGCCTGCGGCATTGGCGCAACGCCAACAGCCGGGCCGGCAGTCGCCGCAACATCACTGCCCATTACGACCTCGGCAACGATTTCTACCAGCGCTGGCTCGACGCGGGCATGACCTATTCCTCGGCGCTCTATGAGGCGCCGACGGCCACGCTCGAGGCCGCGCAGGATCGCAAGCTCGACAGGATCGTCGAGATGCTCGCGCTCGCGGGCGGCGAGCAGGTCCTCGAGATCGGTTGCGGCTGGGGCGCCTTGGCCGAGCGTCTTGCCCGCGAGGGTTGCCGCGTCACGGCCATCACGCTCTCCCCGGCACAGCTCGAATACGCGCAAAAACGGATTGCCGAAGCAGGTCTGGCGGACCGGGTCGATCTTCGCCTGCAGGATTACCGCGACGTCGTTGGCCAGTTTGATCGCATCGTCTCGATCGAGATGATCGAGGCTGTCGGGCGCAACTACTGGCCTGGCTACTTCGCCACCCTGCGCAACTGCCTCGCGCCCGGAGGCCATGCGGTGCTGCAGGCGATCACCATCGACGACGCGCTGTTCGAGCCGTATCAGCAAGGCAGCGACTTCATCCAGCGCTTCATCTTTCCCGGCGGCTGCCTCCCGTCGATCCCGGCGCTGAAGCGCGAGGCGGAGAACGCCGGCCTGGCGACGATCGAACGTCTCGATTTCGGCGCGAGTTATGCCGTGACGTTGAAGGAGTGGCGGCGGCGCTTTCTGGAGGGCTGGACCTACATCGCGCCTCTTGGCTTCGACGAGCCGTTCCGCAAACTCTGGGAATTCTATCTCTGCTATTGCGAGGCCGGCTTCAGAGCAGGGACGATCGACGTCAGCCTGGTTGTCCTAGGCGGGCGACGGTAGAACTCAGAAGGTGTTTAACGTCTTCTGCTTGGCGCCAACTTCGGCGCAGTTGAGCCGAACTGCTGGAAAGCGGACCTTGTCAACGTCTGCAAGGGGCCACTTCCGGTCTTAACGCGGCTTCGGGGCGGAGGTCCGCCTTCTTACGCAAATCCGCTCTCTGCAGTCGGGGCACTGCGGCGTCGATGTACGGATCATATTGATCGCCTGGCTAAGCGCACGCCGACGCCGCCCCCGTTCTCGGCAATGAACTCAATCCCTGCAGCTTCTAACGACTGAACTAGCGACTGCATTGTCGTCTGGCGGGGCGAGGTCTGCCCGCTTTCAATCCGCGCCAAAGTTCGAATCGTGACTCCGGATGCAGCTGCCAAATCGTCCCGGGTCCAATTGATGAGGGCACGGGCTGCTCGCACCTGTTCCGGCCTAATGTCTCTTTTCATGACTTTTCTGCTTGATAAAGTCACAAAAAGTGACATACGGTAGGTCTTGCAGATTCGACCGCGCGGGATGCCTTCAACATCCCGTGCGGCCTAACCAATACCAAGCTGTCTGGAGCTCGGATCATGGCTGATTCCGACAATAGCACGACTGTGCCTTCCGTCACGCTTGTACGGGAGAGCTGGATGTCGTCTGCGAGCCGCTTTGCAGATGACGCAGCAGGCCGAGTCGATTTGGCCCTGGCGTTATCCGTTGCATGGACCGAGGCGCATTCCGCGACGGCGGCGCAATGTCTGAAGCAACAGCGGCTCGAGACCGCGCTGCTGGAGCGATTGAGCTCTGCTGAGGTCGTTGACGGACAGCCTGCCAGCAGGGCAGGGGGCCGCAGCAGCATGAGACGGGCCTACGCAGAAGCAAAGGCGGCCGAGGCACTGGCAAGTGCGTGCGAGCAGGAGCTGCTGGAGCGCCTTGCCCGGACGCCCGCAATCTCGCTTGCAGGGATCGCCGCGAAGCTCTCAGTCATCGCAATCGAAGCGGAGGACAACACCGACCTGGCTGATTTTCCCGTGTCGCACGTCCGATCCGCTCTGGAGGATCTTCGGCGTTTGATGGGCGGGGGGATCGTCGATTCATGTCCGGCATCGGAGGACGACCGCGAAGACGTCGGCGGCCCCGACCGTTGCCGTTCACAACGTCAACTCATCCAACGGGAGAGATGAAATGGCCGCACAGGCTGTGAAAAGGACGGGGCTATTCGGGATGGCGGTGGTCCTGCTGCTGATCTCGGACGGGACCGGCGCGTCTGCCGAAACGACCAAGGAACGGATCCTGCGAGAAGGCAGGATCGTCGTCGGCATCCACAACCGCTCGCCCTGGGGCTTTCGCGACGAGAAGACAGGCGAAGCAACCGGATGGCATCCCGATATTCTCAAAGCCGCCTTCGCCGAGCTGGGCGTGAAGAACCTGGAGTTCCAAGTGACCGAGTTCGGGGCGCTCATCCCGGGTCTGCTGGCAGGCCGTTTCGACGCTGTGGCATCGGGTCTTTCGATCACTCCTGACCGGTGCAAACAGGTGGCCTTCGGCGCGCCAGACCTTCAGGCGCCGGACGCCGCCATCGTCCTTGCTGGCAACCCCAAGAAGATCCACGGCTATGGCGACATCGCCGCGCAGGCCGACATTGTCATGGGGGCCGGCCGCGGCAGCGTCGTCACCACCAACGCCGCAGCGGCTGGCGT
Source organism: Allobosea sp. Root483D1 (assembly GCF_001429505.1). Classification (GTDB taxonomy): domain Bacteria; phylum Pseudomonadota; class Alphaproteobacteria; order Rhizobiales; family Beijerinckiaceae; genus Allobosea. The sequence continues at coordinate 42,778 of NZ_LMJW01000023.1, read as the reverse complement.
GCCCTCGAGCCGCATGCTGCTGTTCCCGGATATCGAATCCAATCTCTCCGCCCTGCGCGCCGGCCGCATCGACACAGCACTGATGGCGTCGCCGACGGTGATCGGGCTTCTGGCCGGGAAGGGCGGTCACGGCCTCGAACGCGTGGCGCCCTTCGACGTCGGTCAAGCGCAGACCAACTTCGCGGCGATCGCCTTCCGCAAGGAGGATGTCGATCTGCGTGCCACCTATGATCAACAGCTGGCCAAGCTGAAACGCACCGAAGCGTTTGCGGCGATCATGACAAAATACGGCTTCGGCGAGCAGGAAGCCGTGCCGCCGGGCATCGCCACCGCCGACCTCTGCAAAGGGCAACCATAGCGATGCCGATGAGCCTGTTCGAGATCTGGCTGGGCATTCTGCAGGGGCTCGGCACAACCGTTGCCGTCACCGCCTACGGCCTCGTCTTCGCCGTTCCCTTTGCGCTTGTCTTCGGCGTCGCTCAATATCTCACGCGCGGCGTCGCGCGTCTGCTGGTTACAGGCATCATCGAGTTCTGGCGCAGCTCCGCCGTCATCATCCTGCTGTTCGTCTTCTACTACGCGCTGCCTGCCGTCGGGGTGACTTTGTCGGCTCTCACGGTGAGCGCCATGGTGCTTGGTCTGAACGCCGGCGGCTATGCCAGCCAGGCGGTGCGCGCCGGTCTTCAGGCGCTTCCGGCCGGCCAGAAGGAGGCCGGTGCGGCCCTTGGTTTGTCGCGCCCGGCCATCCTCCTCCTGATCGAGCTGCCACAGGCGCTGATTGCGATGAGCCCGACCTTCGTCAACACCCTCATTCAGTTGGTGAAGGGGACGGCACTGGTGTCGCTCGTGACGCTGACCGACATGACGTTCCGCGCCAAGGAAATCGCGCAGGTCGAGTACAATCCCGTCGCGATCTATACGGCGCTGCTCCTCGCCTTCTTTGTCGTTTGCTACCCGATCGCCCTGGCCGGACGCTGGCTGGAGGCGCGTGTCGCCGCACCCGGGAGCCGCTCCGGTGGGATTTGATCTGGCCTTCGCCTTGTCCAGCGTGCCGACGATTCTCGGCGCGATCGGCACGACCCTATGCGTGGCGCTGGTCAGCTGTATTGGCGCCGCCGCAATCGGCTTTCTCTTCGACATGGTCCGACGCGTCGGTGGTGTCGTCAGCCTCGCAACCGGCTTCGTGATCGACTTCATCCGGTCGACGCCCGTGCTGGCCTGGCTCTATTTTCTCTACTTCGTCCTCCCATTCTACGGCATTCGCCTCGGCTCGATGACAGTCGGCGTAATGGGGCTCAGCCTCTATTACAGCGGCTATCTCGCCGAGGTCTTCAAGGCGGGGATCGACGCCATTCCGAAAGGCCAGTCGGAGGCGGCCCGGGCGCTGTCCCTCAGTCGGCGCGACGCCGTCATCTACGTGATCGCGCCCCAAATGCTGCGCAACATCGCAGCCCCGCTCGGCAATTATTTCGTCTCGATCCTCAAGGCGACGCCCTATCTGGCGGTACTGGCGGTTCCCGAAATGCTCGGACGTGCCTTCGACATTGCCTCGGAAACCTATCGCTACACCGAGCCACTGGTCGTCGCCGGCCTCATCTTCCTGGCGCTCGCATTGGTCATTTCCCATGGCGTCAAACGTCTGGAACGGCGCCTGCTGGCAGTCGGCGCACGATAACTTACCGAAAGTCGGACCGGACCATGAGCACGCAATCAGAGTCGATCGTCGATATCCAGGGCCTCAACAAATGGTACGGCGCCCTTCACGTGCTGAACGACGTTGACCTTACGGTCGCAAGCGGCGCATGCGTCGTGGTGTGCGGACCGTCGGGTTCAGGCAAATCGACACTCATCCGCTGCATCAACGGGTTGGGAAGCTATCAGAAAGGCACGCTGCGCCTCGCGGGAACGACACTCGGTGTCAACGCCAGGGAAACGGCCGCCGCACGCCGCCAGACCGGCATGGTATTCCAGAGCTTCAACCTGTTTCCACACCTGACGGTGCTGTCCAACTGCACGCTGGCGCTGCAGCGCGTCGCCGGCCGGAGCCGCGGCGAGGCGGAAGACATCGCCATGGCTCATCTGGAAAAGGTCAGGATCCCGGAGAAGGCCAAGTCCTATCCCGGCCAGCTCTCTGGTGGGCAGCAGCAGCGCGTCGCGATTGCCCGCGCACTCTGCCTCAACCCGCGCCTCATGCTTTTTGACGAACCGACCTCGGCGCTCGATCCGGAGATGATCAAGGAGGTGCTCGACGTCATGGTCGCGCTGGCCCGTGACGGCATGACGATGATCTGCGTCACCCACGAGATGGGCTTCGCCCGTGAAGTCGCCGAACAGGTCGTCTTCATGGATGGCGGATGCATCCTCGATCGTGCACCCGTGCGCGACTTTTTCGGCGCGTCGGGGCATCCCCGCTCACGACTCTTCCTGAATACAGTCCTGAAGCACTGAGAGATCGCCGATGGCAGGTTACACGCAGGTTTGGACGCCGCTGGACTTCGAGGCGGATGGGAAGCAATGCGACTGGCTGCGCGTGCCGCATTCGACGGACCTGTCGGGTTATGGCGTGGTGCCGATCCCCATCGTCTGCATCCGCAACGGAGCAGGTCCCACGGCCCTGCTCATGGCTGGCAGTCATGGCGACGAATATGAAGGGCAGGTCGCGCTTGCCACGCTGGTGCGTGAGATCGATCCGGCCGACGTGAGAGGGCGGATCATCATCCTGCCCGCGCTCAACGCCCCCGCTGTCGAGGCCGGCCGGCGCGTCTCGCCGCTGGACGCCGGCAACCTCAACCGATCCTTTCCAGGTGATCCCGCTGGCGGCCCGACGGCCATGATCGCGCACTACGTCGCCACTGAGCTCCTGCCCATGGCGGACCTTGCCATCGACCTTCATGCAGGCGGACGATCATGCGACTATGTGCCATGCGCCCTGATCAGGAGCGGGGGGAGCGAGACGGAGCAACGGGAACTTGCCGAGCTTGCAGTCTCGTTCGGCGCTCCGGTCACCTCCATCAGTGACGGTTCCGGCGGTGGCGGCAGGACGACATTCTCGGCGGTCGGGCAGGGGAGTGGAGTGCCAGTGCTTACCGCCGAACTTGGCGGTGGCGCCGCGCTGTCGCGGGAAGGCCTGACGATCGCGGAGCGCGGGCTGCGACGCGTCCTGCAACGCTATGGCCTGTTGTCTGGCTCAACCGCCGAGCCTGCCTCGCCAACGCGCTTCATGCGGGTTCGGGGCAGGGGGGCCTTTGTCTATGCCATGCGCAAGGGGCTGTTTGAACCGGCAGCGGAACTGGGCGCTGTCGTCCAGGCTGGCCAGCCTGCCGGTGTCATCCATGCCATCGATCGGCCATGGCAGGCACCTGAACCGGTATTGTTCACCGAAGACGGGATGGTTGCCTGTCGGCGTGCACCGGTCCTGACCGAGCCGGGCGATTGCCTCTACAAACTCCTCGTCGACGTCGATCCCGCTTGATCGCGGCAAAGGCGCCCGATCGGAGCGATCATGACCCTCTGGCGACCGAGCCGCCCTTCGACGATCTGTCCGGTCGGCGTCAATCCACAGGCCAGGTTCAAGTTGAAAGCGGCGAGGTTGCCGACGTTCACGCTCGACATGACATGGGTGACGATCGGTCGTTCCCGTGCGATCCATTGCGCGGCGAGGCGGATTGCGGCCTTGCCATAGCCACGCCCCTGGAGGCGCGTGTCGATCCGCAGATTGTTCAGGGTCATGCAGCCTTTCTCCGCCCAGACGGGCAGAGCGGCACCTTCCCGCGCAACGATGAAGCCTACGACCCTGTCGCCATCGACAAGCGCAAAAGGCGTCTGGCGTGGTGGCGAGGCTCGCAACTGAGCGAAGACGTCGCCGATCGGCCCGCCGGAATAGGGCTCCTTGTCGGGATCGACAGCGATCCCGGCGACCACATCCTCATCGTCAAGACTGAGCACCCGCAATGAGACTGCCATTTGATGCCTTCCGGACCGTCCATCCTACGGCCAGTCTTGTCGCCAGTCTCCGAGCTCGGGCTGACGGAATCCCGGGATGGACTTGAGGTGCTGCCGAGCGGGGACGACTGCGCATCGACGGCAACGCTTTATCCAGCTGAGCTACGGCGCTAACCGTGGAGGCTGGATAGCCGATACCCGCTGCTTCGGCAGGCGAGAATTGTGGAGTTGCGTGGTTCTCCTGCGGCAAAAGTCACACGTTCGCGGCTGAGCCCCTTCGCCCGGCAGGTTATGGCAATCCGATTTTCCTGGAGCTCGTGCTTGGCATCCTGGGCTAGCGCCTGTGCGGATTCGACGACCTGACGCTCGACCGCGACCATATCGGGCGTCGAATAGAGCGGCCGACCGAGCGCATCCTGAGCGATCTCAAGAAACGCCTACCGCCGCAGCAGTCGATCGACTTCCGTTGTGGCCCGTTCCGCAGGAAGCCCTGTCCCGACCAGGCAGCCGGCAACAGCACGAAGCAATTCGCGCCGCTCAATGACACTCTGGGACTGCGTCAGCAGCTCCGGCAGCGTTGGTGAAGTATCAGGTTGTCGCTGATCTCGTGCGCCTGGAACTCACGCTGACAACGGTCGGGTTCGGTTCACTGCCATTCGATTTTGCGGAAACCCCAAAGTCGGAGTTCGATATGCGACAGTTGTTCGAGGTCCGAGCGCTGGAAGGATTCGCAGGCCGGTGGCGCAGCCGCGCCCCAAGGGCTCCGATTGTATCTCAATGAGGTGGCTGACCTCAACGCATAACCCGCATAGCCGGATGCGAAGCTGAGCCGCGCCAGAAAACCACCTTCAAATGCTGCCGTCCGGCACGAGCCGCTCCTCAGAAAGCGATCCAAGCGCAATCGTGGCACTCCAGTGCGATGGTGCCGTTGATCGCCTCGCCCCGTCGTCCAGCTCGAGCTGTGATCAAGCTTAGACTGGAGCGGGGAGCCCGTGAAAGGCGCGTCCATCACATGGCTGCTTACGTTACACGCTATATTTCTGGGAATTATATTTTCACCGGTCTCTATCTATACGAAAGTATATAGTATATTGACACATGAGATAATAGTCGTTGCCGATCCATTTTCAGTTAATAGGCATTAAGTCGAGGAAAATTTTCTTGAATTTCATTGGTCGAGGAGAATCGCCATGGAAAAGCCGATGCCCGTAACGTCATCGAAAAATTCGGAACACGGAATGATCGCGCGTCGCGAACTCCTGAATTTTCTGGCTGCCAGCCCGCTTGCCGCGACCCCAACGGTCACCTCCATGATCGCATCGGTTCTAGCATCCCTGCCATATCGGGCTTCGGCGCAAAGCTATGATGTGCTGCGCGCCTCGCCTCGCACGCTTGGTCCGGACGGGATCATCGCTGCAGCGGGGGACGCGCTGAACGTGTTCGAATTCGAACCTGCCGCGAAGAAAGCCGTTCTGGCCCAGGACGCGCCGGCGCATTGGGGCTATCTAGAAAGCGGAGTCGATGGCGACGTAACGCGCGACGTCAATCATTCAGCTTACGCTCGCTACAGTATTCGCGCAAAACGGCTGATCGACGCGCGCAAGGTTGATACCAGCGTGAAAATCTTCGGCGAAACTTGGCGCAGTCCCGTTTTTCTCTGCCCGGTCAGCAGTCTTGGCGCCTACGATGCGGACGCGGGAGTCACAGTGGCGCGCGCCGCCGGCAAGCGCGGACACCAGATAATCCTCTCCACAGTGGATAATGCGAGCATTGCCGATGTGAGCAAGGCGCATGGCTCGCCGGCCTGGTTCCAACTTTATCCAACAGACGATTGGGCCGTCACGAGAACGCTGGTGAACCGCGCCGAAGCTGCTGGTTGTCCGGCAATCGTCCTGACGGTCGACCGGCAGGGCGGCCGCAACACCGAGACTCTGTTTCGTATGCGGCGACAAGATCAGCGCGATTGTTCAGGTTGTCACACGCCGGGCTTTGCAAATGACGTTGGCCGCAAGGCAAATTTCGCCGGAATCGACGTTTCGAAGGTCACGAACCTCTACGGCACCGGCATGACGTGGAGCTTCGTCGATCGCCTGCGCACGATCGTCAAGGGCAAGCTCCTGCTGAAAGGCATCGTGACTGCCGAAGACGCCAAGGAGGCGCTGCGTCACGGCGTCGATGGCCTTCTGGTTTCCAACCATGGCGGGCGCGCCGAAGAGAGCGGACAGGCGACGATTAGTGTTCTGGCTGAGATCGTGGACGCGGTAAATGGGCGCATTCCAGTTCTCATCGATGGCGGAGTGCGTCGCGGTACCGATGTCCTGAAAGCACTAGCCGTCGGCGCGGCAGCAGTGGGCATCGGCCGGCCATATGTGTGGGGCCTCGCGTCATTTGGCGAGCCCGGCGTAGACCGCGTACTCCAGATTCTGGACGACGAGTTCATCACGATCATGCGCCAGACGGGTGCACTCAACGTTGGTCAGATCACGCGGGATACTGTTTCGCGAGTCTAGCCAACGAAAGTTCCTGCGCACCGATGAAGCAGGCGGTACGGATCGACAACGGTGGGATATGATTGTCAGGCCGCGTTGCGTTCTGATTACAGAGCATTTTTTGTGCGCGGCCTGGCAGGTAGCATCCGTCGCTTATCTGTCCCGGAACCCAGTTGTTGTGTGCAGGCCTCCGCACGCTGCTCACGCATCGTGAGCAGCGTGCGTCTTCGCATATCGAGAGAACCCGACCTTGATAGCGACTAGTAACGGGGCCGCGACCACGAAGAGCAGAGCGACCGCGTTGAAGGCGGTGTCGAAGGCGATCACGGCCGACTGGCCGTTGACGGCCCGGCCGAGCAAGCCGGCTGCGGCGCGGCCGGCGGCAGCGGCGTCCATCCCCTTCGCCATCAGCATCGCCGTCAAGGCGGTCAGCCGCTCGATGACGGCGGGCTTGCCGGCGGAGAGATTGGCGCCGAGGACGGCGAGATTGGCGATGGTGTGGTGGTCGATCAGTGTCTGGAGGGCCGCGATCCCCGCGAGGCCGCCGAACTGGCGACCCGTGTTGAATAGGCCGATGCCGCCGGCGAGCTTCCGGTCGTCGAGATGGCCGAAGGCGATCAGCGTGATCGACAGGAACAGGAAGCCGAGGCCCAGGCCGCGCAACAGCACTCCCGCCATCATGTCGGCTGCGCCGCTCTCGCTGGTCGAGCCGGAGAGCAGCCACATCGCGATCATCAGGATCAGGATGCCGAAGGGCACCGTGGCGAAGGGCGGCAGGCGGCGGAACTGCACGAGAAGGGCAACAAGCAGGAGCGCGCCGATGAAGGGCGCGCCGCTCGGCAGCAGGAGTTGGCCGGCATCGGTTGGCGTGAAGGCGAGAACGGAGACAGCGAAGGCCGGGATCACGAAGGCGCTGCCGGACAGTGCGGCGCCGGCGACGAAGCTGACTATGAAGGCGAAGGTAAAATCGTTCGTTCCGAATACGGTGAAGTCGAGCAGGCCTTGGCCTTTGGCCATGGCCTGCTGGCCGAGGAACGCCAACAGCGCCACCGCGCCGATCAGCGCCAGCCACGGGATGCGCGGTTCCTCGAGCCAATCCCACCGACTGCCCTGCGTCAGGACATAGGTGAGGCAGAAGAACGCCACCGAGATCAGCGAGAAGCCGAGCCAGTCGAACGAACGAGGCGCGCCCCTGGCGGGCATCGGGCCTTCCGCCATGAGCAGGAGCCCTGCAGCCGTGAGGGCGAGCGGCACGATGCCGAAGAAGATCCAGGTCCAGGATTGGGCGTCGATCAGCCAGCCCTGAAGCGCCGGGGCGAGTGTCCCGGGCGCGACGACGGCGCCCATCGCAAACAGGCCCTGGAGCAGAGGCTGGTGCAAGCGCCGGAAGCGCAGAAAAATGATCGCCTGGCCCGCGACGAGCAGGGCGCCCCCGGAGAAACCCTGGACGATCCGAAGCGCGATCAGCAGGTCGAGCCGGGCCGTCATGGCGGCGATCCCGGAGGCCATCCCCATCGCCAGGGTCGAGGCGACGAGCACGCTGCGCGGATCGAGGCGGTTCATCAGCCAGGGTGCGGTGATGAAGCCGATGAGCTTGAGCGTCGTGTATCCAATGTCGAGCCAGGCGAACTCGTCGGGTGTCGCGGAGGTGTCGCCGATGATGTCGCCGCGCCCGAGCGACAGGACGGTGCCGGCGATCGCCTCGGTCAACGCGGCGAGCACAATGCCGGTGAGGAGAAGGGCGCCGGCTGTGGTGCTGCTGCGGCCGGGCATGGCGGTCGCGGCCATAGTCATGAACTGCCTCCCAGAGCGATCTCGACACGTGCCGACAGGCCGGGCACGAGGCGGCCGGGCAGGGGATTGCCGAGGAACCGGATCTTGACCGGAACGCGCTGGACGACGCGGACGAAATTCCCTGTCGCATTGTCCGCGGGGAGCAGGCTGAAGGCGGAGCCGCTGCCGGGCGCAAAGCTGTCGACCACACCCTCGAGCCCTTGGTTCGGATAGCCGTCGACGCTGATGCGGACGCGCTGGCCGGGCCGGATCTGCTCAAGCTGGGTTTCCTTGAAGTTCGCCACGACCCAGACATCGTCGACCGGAACGATGTCGAGCAGAGAGACGCCCGGCGCGACCAGCCGGCCGACACGGACCTGGCGGTTGCCGACGATGCCGCCGACCGGCGCACGAACTACCGTATTGTCGAGATCGATCTGGGCGAGATCGCGTGCGGCCTGCGCCTGCGCGAGCGCCGCCACAGCCGCCTCGCGTTGCGTGGACAGCACGGCGATGCGCTGCTGCTGCGCCTCGATCGTTGCGGAAGCTGCCGAGAGGTTCGCCTCGGCCCGCGAGCGCGCGGCGTCGCTTTCATCGAGCAGGGCTTGGCTAACCGCATTGCTGCGGATGAGCTCGCGGCGCCGGCCCTGCGCCCGTGTCGCGAGGGTCAATTCCGCGATGGCGGCCTGCTTCTGAGCTTCGGCTTGCCGGACCAAAGCGTGCTGGAGCTTGGTCTCGGCATCGACATTGGTGACGCGCGCCTGCGCGGCCTCGACATTGGCCACGGCTTGCGCGAGCTTCGCGCGATAGTCGGAATCGTCAATCCGGAACAGGATGTCTCCGGCCCGGACGGCTTGATTATCCTCGACCTCGACCGCTGTGACGTAACCAGAGATCTTCGGCGCCAGCGAGGTCAGATCACCCCGGATATAGGCATTGTCGGTCGCTTCGCCGCCCGAGTGGGCGTTGGCCCATCCGGCGGCCACGGCCGCAACGGCGCCGAGGCACAGCAGCAGGCCAACCAGCTTTCTCTTCTTGGGTGGCGCTGCGGGGGCAGTACTCTTACTACCTTCGTCCGTGACGACTGCGCTCATATCATCGAGGGGGTTCATTGTCCTGTTCCCGTTGAATGCCAAAGGCTGCGACTGGTTCACTTCATGACGAACCCGGTCAGCTTCGTGCCGTCGGCGTCGAGCACACGGTCAGCCTGCATGTCGCGGGCGTTCGCGCTGACACGGTGGAAGGGGCGGGGCTCCTCGACGCGGTTTTCTCCGGCTTTGTAGGCCTTCTCCGGCGATCCGCTGACGTCGCTGCGGATCACGTCTTCGAGCACCGCCGCATAGACGGGGCGGCTTTTGCATGCGTGTGGGTTGGCAGGCCGGCCACCCGGCCCGCATTCGTCCGGCACGCCCCGGTGCCGTGACAGCGCGCGTCCGGGAGGACCTTGCGCGGTGTCTGCCTCGCCGGAGAAAGTGCCGGGCGAACTCGTGGAGCGGCATGACTTTGTACCTATGCTGCGATATGCCATGACACGTTCGGTAATTATGGTTACCGCCAACATGTACGGTAATCACAGTTACCGATCAAGATGGCCAGTGCGGCCGTGACCGCCGCGCAACGCATGCGCGATCGTCCTGGAAGCATGCCGATCCGACGGAAATCACGCTATTGAGCCAGTGGCTTGGGGGTCCACAAAATGAGTCTATGATGACTAGACCGAAAGGTAGGTCCGGCACCCGGATGGTCAGCAAGGGGACGGTTATTGCTAGCTCGGAGGATTCCAAAATCGGAAGCGAAACCCCCGTGGAGGCAGCAAAGTCAGGTTCGCCAGGCGGTAGGCGAGCGGCGCTCTTGCAAGCGGCTGCCGAGGTCTTCTTCGAGCAAGGCTATGCGGCGACAAAAATCGACGCCATCATCGATCGTGTCGGTGGATCGAAGCGCACCATCTACAACGAGTTCGGCAATAAAGAAGGCTTATTCCTGGCCCTCGTCGTGGAGAACGTAGATAAAGTGCTGTCGGCGTTTCCGATCGGAGAGATCGGGACGCGAGAGTTGCGTGAGACGTTGACGGCGTTCGGTCAGCATCTCATGGCGGTTTACATGTCTCATACGTTGCTCGGCATTTATCGAATTGCGATCACCGAGGCTAATCGCTTCCCTGAGCTCGTCAAATCGTTCTATGAACAAGGCCCCGGCCGCGCTACGTCCCAGCTCGCCGGAATCCTTGAAGATGCCAGAAATCGAGAAGAGATCCGAGCGGACGATTGCGAGCGCGCTGCCGGACATTTTGTCGGCATGATCCGGGGCAATCTTCATCTACAGGTCGTTCTCGGGCTGCGCCCGCCGCCGTCGGGCGAGGAAATGCAGCAGGAGGTTGTTTTTGCGGTGGAGGCATTTTTGAGGGGCGTTCTACCGAGCTCGGACAAGTAAGAGATTGCCCGAGCGACCGAGTCTGTCTCGCGCTTCAAGGTTGGCCGGCAGCTTGTAGCGGCCTGTGATCAAAAACACCGGCAACCCGGGCCGGGCTTTTGCCACCACTTCGCGAAGCTCAAATCCATCCATATGAGGCATCCCGATATCGGTGATCACTGCATCGAAACCGGATGACGGAATGGCTAGAAGCGTTTTGCGCCGAGGAGAAGGTGCGGACTGCGTAGCCGGCCGACTCCAGAAGCTCTCCGAGAGATTCGAGCAGCCTTAGATCGTCATCGACTACTGCCAAACGTCTCTTCGTCTCTTCATGCTCAGCTCTTTCCCGATCGGCGCGAGTGTCCTCTTGAGAGCAGCGCATTTGATCCAATCCTCGAAACGGGTCGTGCCGATGCGTGCGTCTGCAGCGGGCAGGAGCGACCGCTCGCTTAACAGGGCGCGGAAATAGCGGGCGCTGGAATCGTCACGACCTGGCGGGCATCGCCAGCGACCGCGAGGAAGCAGCGGACAAACTCGTCGAGGCGGAAGCGCTCCGGGCCGGCGACCTCGACCATACCGTCGAGCGGAGCGCCGAGAGCGATCGCCGCCAGCGCCTCGGCGACATCGTCGGAAACGATCGGCTGGATGGCGACCGCAGACGAACCGCTCTGCCGATGGCGGCCGCCGCGGAGGGCGGCGGGAACGCGACGGTTATCTCACATCCGGCAGCGACAGCTAATGCATGGTCGACTTGACCGTCATTCCGGCCGGACGAGTTGCCGACGAAGGGCAGCGGACCCAATCCCGCTGCCGCATCGTCTGGCGCTCGCCTAGTCGCCCGTTTGGGCACCTCTGAAGGTGCCTCCGAACTTATGCGATCTGGCTTTGACGGCCGCGAGGCCGGTGGCGCCTGACCGGCGGCTCAGTAGTCCCACCAGGCCGGCACCCAGCGGAAGACTTTGCCCTCAGCCGCCACGCGACCGACGGATGGGAACGGCATATGCGTGGACACCAGCCAGGAGCCGGTCGTCGCCAGCTCGTGCATCAGGCGTAGCCGAACGCGGGTCGCTTCTTCGGGGTCGTGTTCGAAGCCGTTGTGCCACTCGGGATGGTCGAACGAGACCGGAAACATGGCGTCACCGCCGAACATCAGCCGGTCGTCGCCAGACGCGATGCGGACCACGCTGTGCCCCGGGGTGTGGCCACCCGTGCGAGTGACAACTACCCCTGGCGCGACTTGCTGCTCCTGCTCGAACGTCCGCAGCTCAGTTTGGTAGACCTCCAGGAAGCGCTTCGACGCATTTCTGGCGATCTCCGCAAGAGCCGGCGGCATGCCGGTGCGAGAGAAATCAGGCGCTTCCCAGAACTTGGCTTCCGCGGCAGAGACATGGACCCTTAGGTCCGGCCGAAGCTGCTCTTTCACTCCTTCGACGAGGAGCCCCCCGACATGGTCAAAGTGCATGTGCGTGAGCACCACGTCGGTCACAGAGGCCAGATCGACGCCGGCGGCCGCCAGTCGCTGGCCGAACAGGCCGGCTCGCGTGAAGTCCGGAACTTCGCCACCAATTCCGCTGTCGATGAGAATGGTCTGTTTCCCGCTGCGCACCACGACCGCGTTCAGTGCCCAATCGAATGTGTCGTGCGCCAGGAATGACCGATCGAGCCAGGCGTTCCGGGTCGCCGGGTCGGCATTAGTAGCCATTGACTCTGCCGGCGGCTCCAGAACGCCGTCGCTGATCACTAGCACGTCGATCTCGCCCACCCGCACTGCGTAGCGCGACGGAACCAAGTCGTCGCGCTCCAGCCTCTCGCCAGATGATTTATCAAAGTTCTTCGTCGTTTGTGGCTGTCCCACGAGATTCTCCTGCTGATCCTTGTCAACTCAGCCGTATCAGCCACCTCCGAAAGTAGCTGCGGCTTCGGCAAATAAGCTCGGATTCGATGCCACATTAAATCAAACAACGGTCTGGCCGACTTGAACCAACGTGTAGGCTCTCATCGCTCATAGGTTAGTATTGAAGCGGCATCATTGTCTCTTCCCGGAAGAAATCACACTGTCACATCGCGCCTCTGAACAAAATCCGACGAGATCAGCTAGGAAAGCTGTGTCTATTTTGTCCGGCACTTATCGGGCATGGGACACTTGGAGTCGCCCATCACTCGGTGCATTCGTGCTCGTCGAATCGACGGTACGTCGCGGGCGTCGCGGCAACCCGCCACGCCGGCTCTCCATCGAATCCTCCGCGTGATCCTGCCTGCCGTCGGCGCATCCCAATGGGAAGCAACGCTGCCGGTCAGTTCGACATGCATCGACAAGCTGCAGCGACAACCTTTCCCATCACATGGCCCGCCCGGGGCACTGCTGATGGAGTTGGGGCTAGGCATTAGCGAACGGCGGGACGACATAGTCTACTCGAAAATCGGTTGGGAGGCCGAACCGGCTTGAGCGATAAGCATCCGCGCAGCTCACGACTGCCTCGAGATGCCATCCTCTGCGGAAAAATTGATGCTAGCCCGCTCTCCCACGTGTCCGCTCACCAAGACTAGTTTCGAGCGGGCCTGCATCCATCGGGTGTGAAAGGCGAGGCCCTAACAACGGCACGTCAATAGAAAAGGTCGATCCCTCGTTCTCGACGGAACGCACCGAAATCGGGTGGTGCAACATTTCGGCTGTCTGGCGTACTATCGTCAGGCCGAGCCCAAGTCCATCGTGAGAGCTTGCGGCGCCGCAGCGCTCGAAAGCGTCGAAGATGCGCGACAGTTGACCATCCGCGATGCCGTTCCCATCGTCCTGGACGTCGATCTGAAGCGTACCACCGCGTCCCCTGCAGGATACCGAGACATGGCCGCGCGGTCCGGCGTGTCGGATTGCGTTACCCACAAGGTTGCGCAGGATCGTTTTCAGCATTGCTGGATCGGAGTGGATGCAAACCGGAGCAGAATTGATCTGAAGGACCGTACCGCATTCATCCGCGTATGCGCGCCAGTCGCGTTCGACTTCATATAGAATGCCGTCGAGATCGACGGGCATTGTCCTTGGCATTGTCTTGCCCAATTGCGAGAGCCGGGCGATGTCATCGAGCTCCGAATTGAGCCGCCTCATTGCATCGAGTGCAGTTTTCAATCTTCTCGCGACAGGTGCCGAGGTGTTATTTCCGGCCGCTCGGGCGATCGACAGCATTGCTATCTGTATTGGTTGCTTGAGATCATGCCCCGCGACCGCCAATAGGCGCGCCATCGCCTGCAACGACTGATCGGCGGCGCCTCGCGACTCCTCCCCAGGTTCGGTGATGCTCATCTTGGCCCTCATGCTCATCATGGCCTTAACAGGTGGCGGAGTCGGTTCCGCGGATTCACTTTGGCGAATGCCAATAATTTTAGAATTATGCCAAAGATTAGGTCTTAGTCTTAAAAATCTACTTTCATTATCCCATTTATAAACGTATGTATAATATTCTTATGCCATCTACGTTTTGAAATTGGAATATATCGCGTCTATGCAAAAATATTTGTAGATATCCAAGGCATATCTTTACCTCTCCGGCGCTAAATTTCTCGCCTTGGTGGGAATTAGGCATCGACACCACTCTATCTTGTGGCACTGGGTCTTGCGGATAAATCGGCGATCAAATTTCGCATTTCACCTGACGACCATGCATTTACACGGAGAGATGCTAGGCTGACATTTCCACTGCCGCCATCTTAGAAAAGATGAGCAAAGCAGACAGAAAGCGCGACGCCTAACGTATTGGCAAAACGTGTTCGCCAGATTGGCGAGAGGACGCAGCGCTCGATCAGTAGTGCTACAAGGCCGTCCGGTTCGCCACTGTTGCGCCTGCTCAAACAGCGCCGCGTTCGCAATAAGTCGTTCGCACCAACGCTCACGTCATTCCCGTTACCGTGACGCACCTCTGACTTTGCGATCCAAGGAAAAATGCACGGAGTAAAAGCCGAACTTCGCCGCGTCGACGCCCTCTGGCACACTGCTTTAGTTGGCCGGGGCCAGCGACTGTGCCACGTATCGTCGCAGCCAATCCTCGAAGCGTGTCGGCGCCGCAATGCGCTGATGATCACCAGGCACGAGGGTGTCGTTACGCAACACAGCTCCAAAATAGAGCGCTTTGGCATCGGCAACGACCGGCCGCGGATCCTCGTTCGCGGCCAGTATTTCACGAGCGATTTCGTCGAGCCGAAAGCGGTCCGGGCCCGCGATTTCCAGTTCGCGGTTCTGCGCGCGCCCGAGGACGACGTCGCGCAGTGCGAGCGCGACATCGTCGCCTGCGATGGGCTGGATCAGGGCCGGCGAAATGCGAAGCGAATCTCCTTCCGCGGCGGCCTCGACGATTCCGTTGATGTATTCAAAGAAGGGCGTCGACCTCACGATCGTATAGGGCACGTTTGCGCTTCTCACGATCACCTCTTGCATCATCTTGGCTCGGAAATACCCGCAATCGGGTAGCCGATCGGTCCCGACGGCAGAGAGAACGACGTGATGCTGGACGCCGGCGGCCTCCTCGGCAGCGAGCAGGTTCCGTCCGGAGGCCTCGAAGAAGGCGAGCGCGGCGTCCTGATCGAAGGTCGGAGAGTTGGAAACGTCCACGACCATCTGCGCGCCGGACAGCGCCTCGGCCAGACCTTCTCCGGTGACCGTATCGACGCCGCGCGATGGCGAGGCGATTTCGATTTCGAGACTACGGCCGGCCAGCGCATCGACGAGCTTGGACCCGATCATGCCGGTCCCGCCTACCACAACGATCTTCATGCGCCGTCTCCTTGATATCCTCGCTCCCTGAGGAATGCATCTCACTCGTCGAACGGCGCGCGCTCGACAGAATCGACCGACGACGGCGCGCGGTAGTCCGCTACGAGCCGCTCGCCGAAATCACGCACGAAATTGTCGTAGGTGGTTTCAGGACGGGTTCTGGCGATGTGGCAGAAGCACTGCGTCATCAGCCGCTTCATCCCGAGCCTCGGATAGGCCAGGAGGATCTGCTGGACCTCGTCCGGCGGGAGCGCGTCGTATTGCAGTCCGACGACATCTAGGCAGATGCCTGCCGTGCAGAGCGCAACCTCAGCCTCCTTGTAGAGGCCGATCGACGGTGTTGAGTTGAGGGCTACGCTGTCCCAAATCAACTGAGCACGACGCTCGTCGACACCGCTCTCTCGGGCAAAGCTTCGGGCGAGATCGGCGCCCTCGACCTCGAACCGTCGCGGCCCGTTGAACCGCTCGTTCAGCGTGACATCGTGCAGGAGCGTCCCGACAGCGACGACTTCCTCATCATGATGGATATGCCGAAGCTGCCCTAGGCGAGCGGCGAAAAGCCAGGAGCGCACAACGTGGTTGTACAGGTAAGGCTCGCATGCTCGGCGAGCATAAGCGAGAGCGCTGGCCACCAGTTTGGTATCCGGCACAGCAACGCCGGCCAAAATTTGACGGTCTTTTTGGATTTCTGACATGGCTTTCGAGGGCCTCGATCGACGGATTCCAGAAGCTGTCAGCGAACGGTCGGGTCGCAGGCCGCGGCTTCCCTGTGCGATGACTCACCGCCGAAGCTGATCGGCGGACGGCAACTATGACGAGGCGGCTTCGCCAGCCGCCTCGTCCGTGAGCGTTACCCTCGGACGAAGGCAAGGATGTCTCTGTTGATCGTATCCGCATGGGTGGTCGCCATGCCGTGCGGGAACTTGTTGTAGATCGTCAGGGTCGCCCGCTTCAGGAGCTTCGCCGAAAGCGGGGCGCTGTCGCCGATCGGGACGATCTGATCATCATCGCCATGCATGACGAGAGCCGGAGCCTCGATGACCTTGAGATCCTCCGTGAAATCGGTCTCGGAGAAGGCCTTGATACCCTCGTGATGAGCCTTGGCAGCTCCCATCATGCCCTGGCGCCACCAGTTCTGGACGACGTTGGCATCCGTCTCGCCCCCGGCGCGATTGAATCCGTAAAACGGCCCCGATGCGAGATCGGTGTAGAACTTGCTGCGATTGGCCGCGAGACTCTTCCGGAGACCATCGAAGACTTCGATCGGCAGGCCGCCCGGGTTCCGCTCGGTCTTGACCATGATCGGCGGGACTGCGCCGATGAGAACGAGCTTCGCCGTACGGCTCCTGCCATGGCGCGCGACATAGCGCGTCGCCTCGCCGCCTCCGGTGGAGTGTCCGATATGCACGGCGTTGCGCAGGTCGAGGTGTTCGACGACGGCCGCGGCGTCGGCCGCGTAGTGGTCCATGTCATGCCCGTCGCTGACCTGGCTCGAACGGCCATGCCCACGCCGGTCGTGAGCGACGACCCGGAAACCCTGGGCCAAGAAGAAGAGCATCTGGGTGTCCCAATCGTCCGAACTGAGCGGCCAGCCATGGTGAAAGACCAGCGGCTGGGCCGATTTCGGGCCCCAATCCTTGTAGAAAATCTCAACGCCATCCCGCGTGGTGACATAATTCATGCGTCGGCTCCTTTTGCTGTTGTGAGGGGGAACGGTGGCGGTCTGCGCCAAGGACTGGAGCGGAAGCGTGCCAATCGCCGCCATGCCGGCGCCGCCGCAAAGAAGGTCCCGCCGACTGAGGTCGGTGGAACTGGATAGTGCTTTGTTGGGCATTGGCGCCTCCAGGGCGCAGATACTGGTTGCGGGACCGAAATGCTCAGGGCGCTCGATTGAGCATCAAACCCCGACACTTCGACCTCAAGCCGGCGACAACATCGATCTGGTCGTCAGATTTTCGAGGTATGTCTATTTTCATCTTCCTAAAATGACGATCAATACGCTCGAAGACAGTATGGTCTATTCAAACGTATAGATCACGTCGACTTCGGCATATTTTGATTTCACTCAGGAGCGACCCAACTGACGGATCATCAATGGAGATCCACATGGGAAAATTGTCGAACAAGGTCGCCGTGATCACCGGCGGCAACAGCGGGATCGGCTTCGCGACAGCGCGCCTGTTCATAGCCGCTGGCGCGAAGGTGCTGATCGTCGGTCGTCGAGAAGACGCCGTGACCGAAGCCGTCGCCGCCCTCGGGCCTCAGGCGACCGGCCTCGCAGGTGATGTTGCCGACCTCGGCACGCACGAACGTGTCGCCGCGCTGGTCTCCGATCGTTTCGGACGGGCCGACATCTATGTGGCGAATGCGGGCAGCATCCGCATTCAGCCGAGCTTCAACGTGACGGTCGCCGACTACGACACGCAATTCCTCACCAATGCGCGCGGCACGTTCTTCGGCGTGCAGAAGATCACTCCGCTATTGCGTGAGGGCGGAGTGATCTTGCTGACGAGCTCGATCGCGAGCCGCAAGGTGCTGGATGGTCACGCGGTCTACGCTGGCAGCAAGGCAGCAATCGAAGCGTTTGCGCGCAACTGGGCCCTGGAACTTAAGGACAGGCGCATTCGCGTGAACGTGCTCAGCCCCGGCCCGACCGATACGCCGATTATTGGAAAGCTCGGCGTCGCTCCGGAAACGCAGGCGCAGGTCGAGGAGCAGGCCGCCCGGATGATCCCGTTCGGCCGGATGGGCAAGCCGGAAGAGCTCGCACAGGCGGCGCTCTTTCTCTGTTCCGCCGACGGGCAATTCATCACCGGCGTCAACCTAGCCGTCGATGGCGGCATCACGCTGACCTGATCTCAGGAGAGGTTGCCATGCCGTTCCTTAGCTTAGCCATTCCGGCGCATTGGCGAAGCATCACGCCGTGACCATAAGCTCTGGAGCACCGAATCCGGTGCCCCAGCCTCACCAAGGCTAGGCGGCGTTCGCCATACGCATGCCGACCGGAAGAGCCTCCCACGCCCTGATAAGTTCGCCGAGGGAGGCAACTTCCATCTTCCGCATCAGGTTACCCCGGTGCAGCTTGACCGTGACCTCGCTGATGCCGAGGTCGAAGGCGATCTGCTTGTTGAGGCGACCCCGTGCGACCTCGCACATGACTTCGCGCTCCCGTGGCGTCAGAGTCTGCAGGCGCTCAACACACCCTTTGATCTTCGCAGCTTCCGCCCTGCGCGCCGCATCCAGCCCGATGGCCGCATTGACGGCGTCCAGAAGCGTCTGGTCGCGGACCGGCTTCGTCAGGAAATCCACCGCGCCCGCCTTCATGGCCTGGACGGTCATGGGGATGTCGCCATGCCCAGTGAGGAAGACGATCGGCTTGGGATTTCCATTCGTGGTCAGATGGCGCTGTAGATCGAGCCCGCTGAAACCGGGCATACGCACGTCGAGGATGAGACATCCCGGCTGGTCGAGCTTACCGGTCTCGAGCAGCGCCTGTGTCGAGCTGAACGAAACCGCTGCGAAGCCGGCCGACTCCATAAGCTCAGACAGTGCGTCTCGGACCGAGGCGTCGTCATCGACAATGATGACGAGAGGCTGCTGTTCTTCGGCTGCACCTCGCCTGGAGGAGAGCACCGACTTCTGCGAGAGTGAGCGGTCAATGATCATGTTCACCTTCCACGTCCTTGTTGAGTTAGTGCCCTTGCGATCGCCGCGAGTAAGGCTTGGCCATCGAACGGCTTGCAGAAGAAGCTCTCCACGGCCCGCGCCCTGATCTGCTCGGCGATCTCGTGGCGCCCGGTGATGAGAAAGACCGGCAGCTCCGGACGTTCTTGGTTGACGAGGTCGCGCAGCTCGAAGCCATTCAGCCCCGGCATGCCGACATCGGTGATGAGGAGATCCAGTCCGGAGAGGCCAGCCCGGGTCAGCGCTGCCGCTGACGAGAAGCTACGAACCGCATATCCCGCAGACTCGAGCAATTCCTCAAGCGATTCGAGCAATCTCGGATCATCATCGACGACGGCCACGACATATTTATTCTTGGTCACACTTATATTCCTCCCATCCGGCGCGAATGCTGGATCGGGATTTCCAAACGCCCCGCAATTCGCACCAGGTCGGCGAGCGATGACGCCGCCATTTTCTGCATCACGTTTCTTCTATGAATCTGAAGGGTCACTTCGCTGATGCCGAGCTCGGCCGCAGCTTGCTTGTTGAGGAGTCCGCTCACGACCAGCGGAAGCACGTCTCGCTCTCGCGGAGAGAGCTCGTGATAGCGTTGCTTCAGCAGCGTGAGCTCGGCGCGCTTCGCCCTTGTTTCACGGTCCTGCGCGATCGCCGCGTGGATCGCTGCCAGGAGCGCGGTATCGCTGAACGGCTTCGTCAGGAAATCGACGGCGCCATGCTTGATGGCACGCACAGACGAGGGAATGTCGCCATGGCCAGTGATGAACACGATCGGCGGATGGTCGTCCCGCGCGATCTGCCGTTGCAGGTCGAGGCCGTTGATATCGGGAAGCTCGATATCGAGAAGGAGGCAGGCCGGGAGGTCGGGCTTGTCGGCGCCGATATAGTCGCCGGCGGATTGGAACAGCACCGACCGAACCCCGTTGGCCTCGAGCAACTCGCCCAGCGCCTCGCGCAGCGCCTCGTCATCGTCGACGATGAACACGATGGTGTCGTCAACGGTCATGATCCGCTTTCGCTTCCGCCGGGAGGGTGAAGATGAAAGTCGCCCCGCTGGGCTGATTGTCCTCGGCCCATAGCCGCCCGCCATGGGATTCGATGATGGTGCGCGATATCGCCAGCCCCATGCCCATCCCATGGGATTTGGTCGAGAAGAACGGCTCGAAGACCTTGTCCGGGGCGCCGATACCCGCGCCTGTATCGCGGACTTCGGTCCTGACGAACTCGCCGGCGCGCAGTGTTCGGACGCGCAGAACCCCGCGCCGAGCAGGCTCCATCGCCTCAAGGCCGTTGCGGATCAGGTTGACCAGAACCTGCTGAATCTGGATGCGATCCAGCTCCAGCGACGGAAGACCTGCCTCGACCTCGACCTCGATACGCATGCGGCACCGGACCGCCTCTTCCATCATCAGATCCCGCGCTTCATGAAGAATGGCGTCGAGCGGGCAGAGGTTTCGCGCTTGGTCCGTCTGCCTGAACAAGGCACGAACCCGGCCGACGACATCGGCGGCTGAATTCGCATCCCTGATGATACGTTCGATGGTTTTCTGCGCCCGCTCCAGATTGGGCGGGTCCGAGGTCAGCCAGCGCTGGCACGCGTGCGAATTGGCGACCACGGCCGCGAGCGGTTGGTTGACCTCATGGGCGATCGAGGCAGATAGCTCGGCCAGGCTCGCAGCTTGCGCTGCGCGTGCCAGGCGTTCCTGCGTCAATGTCAGCGCTTCTTGCGCGCGCACCTGATCTTCGATCTCGAAGCAGATGCCGTTCCACTGAACGATCTCTCCCTCGGCATTTTTCATCGCCGCGGTTCGCGTCTCGACCCAGCGATACTCGCCATCCGCCCGCCGGAGGCGGTGCTTCATCGCATATGGCGCGCCCGTCGCCAGCGAGTGCCCGTATCTCTCTTTTACGTCGGGCAGGTCGTCGGGATGGATGATCGCTTCGAGAGTGCCGGTCAGGCGTGTCCGTCCCTCCGCGTCCTTGTCACCGAGCCCAAA
Source organism: Allobosea sp. Root483D1 (assembly GCF_001429505.1). Taxonomy (GTDB): domain Bacteria; phylum Pseudomonadota; class Alphaproteobacteria; order Rhizobiales; family Beijerinckiaceae; genus Allobosea. The sequence goes on along the minus strand of NZ_LMJW01000023.1, from coordinate 21,722 downwards.
GCCAAGAAACTCCCCCAGCTTCTCGCTTCGATAAATCGGTTCCCCATTTGGCGCAGCGCAGTAGATGAGGGCCGGCAGTGTCTCGACCAACTGGCGCAGCGATTGTTCGCTTTCCCTGAGCGCCTCCTCGACGCGCAACTGGTCGTCGATGTCATGGGACAGACCATACCACTGAATGATGCCGCCATCGTCGTCCAGGAGCGGCTCGGCACGCCCGTCCATCCAGCGATAAACACCATCGTGACGTCGCAGGCGATAGCGCATCGCGTAAGGCCGACCGCTGCTGAGACAGTCCTTGATTTCTGCCCAAACGCGACTGGCGTCGTCCGGATGGATCGCAACCTTCAGGGCGGCTGCGTATCGCTCCGTCCGGGATTGCTCAAGGACACCGTCATCAATGCCCAGGAAGTCGATGAAGCGGCGGTTGAAGAAATTCGGCGCCCCGGTCGGGGTCAGTCGCCAGAGGAAGCTCGGAACCAGATCGATCAGCCGCGTCAATTCCTGCTTTCGGAGATTGAGTTCGGTCTGGGTGGTGATCAGATCATGGATATCGACGGATACACCGTACCATCGAATAATCTTACCGGCTTCGTCGCACAGAGGTTCTGCGCGCGTCTGTGTCCATCGATAGGTGCCGCCAGCCCGATGCTGGAGGTACTTGATGTCGTACGGCGCGCCGGTCGCGACCGATCTCGCGAAGGTTTTTTCTGCCAGCTCCCAGAAATTCGGATGAATCATCTTCTTCAACGATAGAGACCCATCCGACGCCTTGACTGTATCGAGCGTGGCGCCGGTGACCTCCATGATCCGCCTGTTAAGATAGATGGGGCGGCCCTCCGCTGACATGCTCCAGATCATGGCAGGCACCGTGTCGATGAGCTGTTCGAGATGCTTTTCTCGCTCTCGCAGCGCAGCCTCGGTTTTCTTATAGACGTCGATATCGATCGAGGTGCCGAACCAGCCGGTGATGCGCCCCTCGCCATCCCGTGTCGGCCGCGCTGAAATGCGGTGCCAGACATAGTGGCCCGTTGCGCGAAGCATGCGGTATTCGATGTTCCACGGCTCGCCCGTCTTGAGGCAATGGCGCAGGGTCGCAGCGGCCCCGTCGACATCGTCCGGATGAACACCGCGCATCCAGCCGACCTCACCGCCATCGATGAATTCCCGCTCGCCGAGACGACGATTGAGATCCTCCAGAGCCATGTCGATGGCAATCTGGGCCGCAGGGGTCACATAGGTGAATTTCCCTGTCGCATCGAAAGCCCAGGCCTTGCCGTGCAAGCTCTCGATTACCTTGGCGGCCTGCACTGCCTGCACGGTCTCGCCAAGCGATTCCGCGACAGTCCAGCGATCATCCGGTCTCGACACCATGGCGTCGACATCGACGCTCACGCCATAGCCCGGCTCGGCGCGCAATTCGGTCCAGCGATAGCTGCCGTCCGGCTCACGCAGCCGATAGCTCGTCACTTGCGGCACGCCCGTCCAGAATGCGTAGGCCGCGGCATGCGCGATCGCAGGTCGGTCATCTGGATGGACAGCGCCTTCGGGGACGCTGTCCATGTCGCCTGCCAGCCCGTCCGGCTGCCCGGCCGCTTGCCGACCCATCGCGGCGAGCCGGCTGCTTCGGCGAAGCGGATATGGCGCAAGAAGCAGGCCGATGCAGCCGGCCACCGTGGCGAGGGCTGCGAGCGACCGCGACGCGTCCCGTATCGCGCCCGGATACAGCATCGCGGCGAAGACCGCCCCGGCAAGGGCGACCAGCAGCCCACCCCAGAGTGAAAGGAGCCAATAGCCCCGGGCGTAGAGGAAGAGAGCGCCGAGGGGTGCAAGAATGCCGATGGGAGTACCGGCCGACCAGCATGCCGCAAGGCCAAGGGCCAGCATCACGAAGATCATGGCCGGCGGCGTTCGATGAAGCGCTGCTATCATGATCTGCTGCTCCTCTCGGAGACGGAATGCCTCGAAACCGTCACCGCTTCATCTAGCACCAGTTCGCGAAGACCAGACTGGCAAACTCGCCAGACCCTAGCGCCGGGACGCTGCAGCTGCACTTATGGAAATCCATGACTTGCAAGGAGATCGTCCAGTGTTCCGCTGCTGCGCGCGAGACGGCATGCGGGCAAGCGCCGCAACCCACCGCGGCACCAGAATGGAGACTCCTAGGCAGGCCCGGCCAGCGAAAGACCGCTCGCGCCGCATTGGTCATGGATGAGGTCGATGATCTCGTTCTTGGCGGATGTCCCCGTTACGAGGCTCGCGACACGGAACTGCAACTCCACCTCGATGGCCGCCGCATCGATGGCCTTCAGGGCAACGGCTGGCGGGGGATCCTTTACGATACGGGTACTGGTTTCCAGCACGGAGCGCATGGCGTCCTCGATGATGCGCGGCCGCTGCCCGGCCGCAAAGCGCAGGCCCAGGGTGAGCAGATGCGACTCGTCGGGGCGGCTCAAACTGGTCAGGCTCTGCTTCGCCAGCAGACTGTTCGGCAGCACGACGATGTTGTTCAACCCAGTCAGCAGGTTGGTGGAGCGCCAATTGGTTTCGGTGACGCGTCCCGCGGTGCCGTCGTTCAACTGCACCCAGTCACCGATCGAATAAGCTTTGCCGAGCGTCAGGGCGATGCCGGAAAAGACATCGCCTAGCGTATTCTGCAATGCGAGGCCCAGGATCAAGGCGACAACGCCCGACGTCGTGACCAGCGTGGCGATCGGCAGGCCGAAGACGAACCCCATGACCGACAGTGCTACACCGAGATAGATCCCGGCGACGGCCATATCCAGGATCAGGTGCGCTTCGTGAGGCTTACGATTGAGCCTGACGTAGATGTGGATGAAGCCGATGATCGTCCAGGCGAGGTGGGTCCACCAGAGAATTCTGGCGGACTTGGAAAGCACCGCGGCCAGCCCCTCCGCATGGAGGTCGTCGGGCTGATGCGGAGCGATGCCTCCCGCATTGAGCACGACGCTCATGCCGATGAAGAACAGGATCTGGACGATCAGGCGACCCGTCGGACGGCCGCTGCCCTGAACGTGCCACACGACGATGCCAGCGGTTCCGAGGATGTTGATCAGCACCAAAGGCAGGAAGTGGTCATCGCCGGGCATGGAAAGAGGTTCCGTTGGCGGTCGCTCATGCTGAGGAAGACGGTGCGCCGGATGGCTGTCCGGCGTCGCTATCTACTTCTTGAGCGGGAAGGTCAGTTCCTGCTGGGCGGTATCGACGACGAACACGGCAAGCAGTTTTGCCGGGTGGGTCTTGCTCGCGTTCTCGCTGACGCCGTGACGGTCGCCAGGGAATTCCGAGAAGCTCTCGCCGGCTTTGTAGACCGTGGCGGGGCCATCATTGACCTGGCTGCGGATCGCTCCTTCGAGCACCGTTGCATAGATGAAAGCGGAAGCAGGGTGTGTATGACCATCCGAGAAACCGCCCGGAGCGTATTCGACGAGAACGCCCCTCATGCTCTTGCCCGGTACGTTAGGCAGCTCGCGGTCGTAGACCAGCGTAACCTTTGCTCCTTCGCCACCTCCGGGCGTGTCATGTGCGAATGCCGAAATCGACAGAAGCGCTGTCAGCGCAAAGACGCACGCCAATGACTTGATCATGTCTATCGTCCTTTAACGATGAAGGTGGATGAGCCGCTTCGAAATCGGCTCATCCACGCGCGGTTATTTCCGGGGAGCTGTCGCGAACCAGCGATCGAAGTCGATCCGGCCGACGCGGGGATTGTTGTCGGAGACGAGCGAGCCAGCCTCCAGCTTGGTCCCGAAATACCTGGCATCCGGATCAGGGACGACGGTGCGGGTATCTCCGATCGCCTTAAGGTAGCGGGCGACGAAATCGCAAAGGGACGCGCGCTCCGGGCCCGAGATTTCGATGATGCCGTTGGCCGGCGCGGCCAGTGCCGCCTCAGCGACGAAATCGGCGACATCGTCGGACGCGATCGGCTGAAGATTGCCCGTCGACAAGCGGGCTGTGTCGCCGGACGTGCCGGCCTGGGCAATGCCGCCGAGGAATTCCATGAACTGCGTGGACCGCACGATCGTATAGGGAATGGCGGAGTTCCGGATGATCTCTTCCTGAGCGACCTTGGCGCGAAGATAACCGCTGTCAGGCAGACGGTCCGTACCGACGATGGAGAGAGCGACGTGATGCTTGACGCCGGCCACCTTCTCCGCCGCCGTCAGGTTCTTGCCGGACGTCCGGAAGAACTCGAGCACAGCCTTGTCCTCGAAGGAAGGCGAGTTCGCGAGGTCGATCACCACCGCAGCATTCTTGAGTACCGCGGCCAGACCTTCGCCGGTGATCGTATTGACGCCGGTATTCGGGGCGGCGGCGATGACGTCATGCCCCTGCTTGCGCAGGCGCTCCGCGACCTTCGACCCGATCAATCCGGTTCCACCGATAATGACGATTTTCATGAGATGCCTCCTGCGCGGCCGCCGATGCGGCGCGCGGTTCGATCAATCTAAGGATGTCGACCTCGACGAGGACGGGTTGTCGGCCGAGCCGGCATGGCTTTGGAAACTGCGCAGCCAGGCTCGGCCGAGAGCCAGACTGGTATTCAATAGTCCCAGAAGACCGGGACCCAGCGGAAGGCGTTGCCCTCGACCGCGACACGACCGACGGACGGAAACGGGAGGTGGGTGGCCACGAGCTGTTCGCCGGTGCCCGCCAGCTCCGTCAAAAGACGCAGGCGAACGCGCGCCGCTTCCTCGGGGTCATGCTCGAAGCCGTTATACCAGTCGGGGTGTTCGAACCCGACAGCGAAAACGGCGTCGCCGGCGAACGTCAGGCGGTCGCCGCCGGAAGACAGACGGACCACGCTATGTCCGGGCGTGTGGCCGCCCGTGCGGCGGACGATGACACCCGGCGCGACCTCGTGTTCCTCGTCGAACAGCCGCAGGTGACTGCGATACTCTTGCGCGAACCGCTTGGCGGCCGCTCGAAGGGCATCCGGGAAACCCGCCGGCATGTTGACGTGCGTGAAGTCGGGCGCCTCCCAGAACTTCACCTCGGCGGCCGCCACATGGATCCGCAGGTCCGGGCGCAGTCGGTCCTTCACCCCCTCGACGAGGAGACCACCGACATGGTCCATATGCATATGGGTCAGCACCACGTCGGTGACGGAGCCGAGATCGATGCCGGCGGCCTCCAGGCGCTTAACCAGTTGTCCGGCCCGCGGCAGGTTGAGTTCCGGATCAAGACCCAGCCCGGCGTCGATAAGTATGACCTGCTCGCCGCTGCGCACCAGGACCACGTTCAGCGCCCAGTCGAAAGCGTCGGACGGCAGGAACATGTCGTTCAGCCAACTGGCCCGCTCGGTCTCGGCGACGTTATGCCCCAGCATCTTGGTCGGGAGCGGCAGCACCCCGTCGCTGACTACCAGGACATCAATCTCGCCGACCCGCACCGCGTAGCGCGACGGGACCAGCTCTTCCGGCCCCGGTCGTCCGGAGCGTGAAGCGACGTCTAAGCTCATGGCTCTCTCCTAATTGCTGCCGTTCAAGTCACGGCTTGGAGGACATTAGGTTGAATGTATTATGCGAGCGATTGGACGCAAATATAAGTTTACCTATACCATATAATAGGTTGATTCAGATTTATGCAAAAGATCTCGCGATTATTGTATTCTACAATACCGATTGCCAATCGTCGTTTATATAAAACGAATATCTATTCTATACGCAATCCGACAAGCGATGACCGCGAATAATTCGGTGGAGTTTGCCCAGTTCGATCACCGTGGCCGTTGTTCGACTATCGAGACGACGCAGCCATCTCGATCATGGATACGACCTCTGCGGGGTGCGAAATCATCAAGGCATGCGACGCGCCGTTGATGGCGACGGTCTTCACCATCCGCGCGCGCTGCGCCATGAAATCCATCGCAGCCGGCGGAATGTTCCGATCACCGGTTCCGTAGATCATGTACGACGGCAGCGACTTCCACGAAGGCACGCCCGACGGCTCGGCCAGGGCTGCTTCGGCAACAGGCCGTTGTGTGGCAGCCATCAACGCAGCCTGTCCTTTCGGAACGTCGGCAGCGAACTGCGTCTGGAATTTCTCCGGTTTGATATAGAAATCGCGCCCGCTATTTGGCGTCGCGACCGCCCGGATCGCACTTCCCAACGTGCTTCCCGGAAACTTGCCCGAAAGTGACAGGCTGGATTCCCCTGTCTCAGGCGCGAACGCGGCCACGTAAACGAGCGCCTTAACATTCGCCTGCCCATTCGCAGCTTCTGTGATCACCGGCCCGCCATAGGAATGGCCGACGAGAATGACCGGGCCGGAGATGGATCGTATGAGTGTCGCGACTTCGGCAGCGTCCCCCTTCACGCTGCGTAGCGGATTGGCAGCCGCGATCGTTTCGTAGCCCGCCTTGTTGAGCCGGGCGATCACCGCATTCCAGCTCGCGGATTCGGCGAAGGCACCGTGCACCAGGATGACGATCGGCTTGGTGCGAGGTGCTGCTTGCGCTGGTCGCACAGCCATGGTGAGCAGCGCGGCGGCTGCTGCCAGGGCGAAGACACTCGGTTTCATATGCGTTCTCCGGGTTTGTCGGTAGGGTCAGAGCAGCCAGCGCAAGCTAGCGCCTGGAGTGGCTTGGCCAACGAATTCGCCGATCAATCCAGACGTCGGCGTCGAAGACAGGAGGAGGCGCAGTCAAGCGGCTGGGCAGCGGCGGACAGGGAGGGGCTTCGGCTTGCCGGCAAGGAATTCCGCAGTGCCCAGAGCGTCAGCGCCAGTCCGAGAAGCGCCGGCAGCGTCACCGCCGGAAAGTCCCGCGGAATGACAGCAGGCGAGCAGATTCCGACGGCAACCTCCCAAAAATGAAAGAGCGCGTGCGCGCAAAGCCAGGACGTCGCGGCTGTCCATAGTCCAACGCGACGCTCCGGCGCGAACAGCCCGAGGCCGAACGCCACGCCGAGGAACATCTGGATCATCCCGATGTCGCGAATGAAGTGCTGGTTGAAGAAGCCGGTATCAGTGACGCCCGGAACCATCTCGTACCAAGCCAGTGGCGCGATCAGCATGAAAAGGCCGTTCGCGGTCAGGAAGATGCCGTTGAACGCCACCATGATGATGATCGTCGCGGCAGCGGCGCGGCCTCGAGGGAGCATCGCCTCGCGTGTCAGGAGCGCTTTCATCAATCACCTCTCGCCGAAGTGCGCTTACCACCGAGCACTCGCGTGATCTCGGAGCGGGGTGACAGCGCAGGAGCGAGGGCAATTGTTTTCGTTGAGTGCTTGGATCTCTACTGGCCCCTCCGATCTTTGCTCTCGATAGATCGTCAGACGGACCTGTACCTTGGCATAGATGAGAAAGGGCAACAGCATGTGCGGAGCCTGATCCGATCCCCGTGGATCGAGCTCCAACCCGCCTGCTGCTGGCCAGGATCGTAGTGAGAGATGCCGGAGCTGGGAGCTCGCGACGCTAGACGCCAACCTCCGAACGTCCGGCTCCGGGAGCTATGCCAGATTCCGCTTTGGCGCATTCTTTGCGGCAGGCCTGTGGGTAGTTCTGGCCGCTGCATCCCCCATGGCGGCCATCAGATGTCGCTAAACATCGCGACGGGCCTCGGCCTCGGCGGCAACGAATCCTACCCCGACCTGTTCCAGCCCTATAGCGGCTTCCCGGACGGCGTGCGCGTCGAGGCCGGCCACATCATCATGCCGGACCTGCGGGGCATTGGCTTCGAGGGCAAAGCCGACCTTATCGCGGAGATGCGTAGCCTCGCCGCGTGAGGTATGCTCGTTATTTGACTAAGGCGCCATCCTTATGCGCTATGTGTGGACGGCTCCCCGTTGGCAAGGGCTTTTTGAACGTTCTGCAGAGCTGGTCGGTGCGGCCATGTGTGTGAGATCGCCTGCAATGTTGGGTCTGACTCAATCTCGCTGCAGATAGGCGGTAAGCCCATCGGGATCAACCTGCAGATCGGGCGCCCGCCGATCGCCGCCTTCGGGAACTCGGACGGCGATCTCGAAATGCTGCAATGGACGACCATGTCCGGCGGCGCGCGCTTCGGCCTCATCGTCCACCACACCGATGCCGGACGCGAGTTCGCCTATGATCGGCAGTCCCATTTCGGGAAGCTCGACAAGGCGCTGGACGCCGCTGCGCTGAACAAGTGGACCGTCGCTGACATGAAGCGCGATTGGAAGGAGGTCTTTCCTTTCAAGTGATCCGTACGGCGTTACGGTGCGCCTCGTCGCAACGTTCATGTGACCTGGCCCCGATCGAGAGGAACGGTCGGACTCGCCGCGCTCCCGCCAACCGTCAAACTTCTTGGTCGAAATCCGGGCCGACATCGCCACGACCAACACGATCTTCCTACCGATTTGCCCCTCTTCCTAATCGACGGAACTCCACATGAACCCTAATCCGTGCACGAGACTGCCCCACTTTTCGATAATCTCACGCTGGCGCCGATCTTTTGCGACAGCCCCGGCGCTTTCCGTCACTGGTTGCGCATCGCTGACAGCAGAGAGACCGATACCGGTCACTACCCCGACACAGCAGGATATCGCGAACCTGACAGCGCTACCACTATCTGGAAATTATAACGCCACTTCAAATACATAAGTGTTCGCAGTTTTGTCCTGAATGGCGCGCCGGACAGGATGAACTGGGCAATCCTATCTCATTGTGACTCCAATGTTTTCTTGAGGACTATTTCTCGGAAGCCCTACGGACTGCCCTAGCGGCCAGGCGCAGGCGTCGCAGGCCCTTCCGCAATGTCCACTTTCTCGGCCACTATGCGTATTAACGTATGCGAAAGTAGACATAAGGGCTTGTCTGGCATCAGATCATCTTGCGTTAACGTCCATTATCTCGTACGCTATTGGAGTTAGCGTGCGAGAAAATAACCGCAAGGATGGATGTCATGCGGCCCGTATCCCCCCTGCCGATCCCGGCTAAACGGGCCCTGCGCAAGCTTGGGCAGGACATCAGGGATGCCCGTAAGCGCCGCCGCATTCCCATGGAATTGATGGCGGAACGCGCTCGCATCAGCCGCTCCACCCTCACGAAGGTCGAGAAGGGCGATGAATCCGTGGCGCTCGGAATCTATGCCTCGGTGCTCTTTGCACTCGGGCTCGTGGAAGGTCTTGGCAACCTTGCCGACCCGGCCACAGACGCGGTCGGCCGTTCGATCGAAGAGCGCAACCTCCCAGTGCGCGTCCGTCTGACCGGCGCCCGCTCGAAGAAGGCCCCTCCCAAAGCCAGCACTGGAGGCAGCGATGACTGACCGGCTGGCATACATCTATGCTGACCTTGACGGGAAGCCCCAGCTTGTCGGACGCCTTTACGCTCATAACAACAAGGGCAAGGAAACAGCGTCATTTGAGTACGAAGCGGAGTGGCTGGCTAATCCCCTGCGCTATTCGCTCGAACCCGCGCTGAACCTTGGCGCAGGCCAGTTCTACACGCCCAGAACCCTGTTCGGGTCTCTGGGTGATTCCGCCCCTGACCGCTGGGGCCGGACGCTGATGAAGCGTGCCGAAGCTCGCAGGGCGGAAAGCGAAAAGGCCAAAGCCCGTATGCTTTACGAGTTCGATTATCTCCTTCTCGTCAATGACGAGACCCGGCAAGGCGCACTCCGTTTTACAGAAGAGCCGGGCGGAAAATTTCTTGCCAATGACGGGGCCCCCGTGCCGCCCCTCATCAATCTTCCGAAACTCCTTTCCGCCACCGATGCGCTTCTCGACGACGCGGAGACAGCTGCCGAACTGAAGCTGCTGCTGGCCCCCGGCTCTTCGCTCGGCGGCGCGCGCCCCAAGGCGTCCGTGCGCGAAAAAGACGGCCAACTGGCCATCGCCAAGTTCCCCAAAAAAGACGACGAGTACGCCGCCGTTGAATGGGAGTTCGTGGCGTTGGAACTGGCAAGACAAGCCGGATTGAATGTTCCAGACTTCCGGCTGGAAACGATCGCCGGGCGCGCTGTCATCATCCTGAGGCGCTTTGACCGCGAGGGCGCAGCGCGTATGCCCTTTCTGTCTGCCATGAGCATGATCGGCGCGAGCGACAACGAGGCCCACAGCTATCTCGAACTGATGGACGCCCTGCGCCAATACGGCGCGTCGCCCGATATTGACGGGATTGAACTCTGGCGGCGCATCGTTTTCAGCATTCTGATCTCGAACACCGACGATCACCTCCGCAACCACGGCTTTCTATATGAGGGTCAGAAGGGCTGGCGTCTCTCCCCCGTCTATGACGTGAACCCTGTGCCGGTCGAAGTGAAGGAGCGCGTCCTCACCAACCATCAGCGAGGAGGATAGCACCGCTTCACTCGATCTTGCCCTCTCGGTCGCAGGCAACTTTGGCCTGAAGAGAAAGGACGCAGTAGCTGTGACCGCCGAAGTAGGAGCGGCCGTCGCCAACTGGCGTAATGTTGCCGCGCGCGCTGGGCTTAAGAAAAATGAGATCGATCGGATGGCGTCCGCATTCGAACACGACGACTTGGAGAAGGCGCGGGCTTAACCCGGAAACGAGACCGATCGGGACGATTCCAGTTATGCGTGCCACCCATGAATGAAAATCAGCCCGTACGGGACGATCCTGCGCCCGATCGACTGCGAGCATCATATGAAAACCGGCCGCACCGAAGTGCGGCCGGTCATCCGGTCAGGCCGCTCACCCTGGATCATCGTCGGCAGAAGGCTCCACCGCCATGCCTAGAGCATTTTCGAGCGACGTGGACACCGGTTCGCGTGAAGAAAATGCGATAAAACAAAGACGTAGAGCAATTCTGCGATTCGGAGAATTGCGGAATTGCTCTAGCTCATCCGGCTGTCTTGGCCCATTCGAACACAGCCTGCTGATGCTCATGAAGGAAGGCCCGAGGGTCATCGACAGTGAAACCAAGGTTCTTTACCGCTGCAGGAAGCCGGACTGGCATCACCCTCCAGTTGTCCTAATTCAACACAGCGCACCATGGTGCAATGTCCGCCTCGCATCGGCAAGCAGTTGAATGCGCTTGGCGTTGATAACGCTCATGTATTTCCATAGCTCTGAAGCTCTGCTTTGTCTGGAGCTGTCCGTCGCCCTCACAAGCAGGGGCGCGGCGGAGCCAGCCGAAGCCAGGGCCTGCTTTGGTGGTGAGCTCCCGAGCCCTCCTTACTGTGCGCGGTCGTGCCGACGTGAGTTTTTAACCGAATCTCTCAAGTCAATTTTCCGCGTAAGTACCTGTTAGAAGGTATTTGAGCAGCGCTTTCGGCGAAGGCCCAGCTTCGGAGCGCATCGAGGGCATCGAACCAGGCAGGTGGCATCTTGGCCCAGGTCAGAAAAAGGCTCCATCCCGAACTTGGAGCTCCGCAAGTGGACCAGCCCTCAGAGACAGTTAGCCAGCGGCGCGCGACGCGTCAGCCCGTCGTCGCGGCTTCGGCGAGTATCGGCTCCCGGATGCCATAGGCGCGCCGGGTGCTCGCGATCGCTTCGGGCGTAACGTCGATCAACAGCGCGATGACGTCGCCGTCTTCGTGCCGCAGGACATCTCCGAGTTCAATAATGCTCCACCCAATGGCACGCAGACGTTTCGGCCAGAACGATTCACATACGACGCTGATCTGCCGAATGCCGAGTTTGTGGGCAACCTCCAGCACGCCGCACAAGACGACGCCGGCAATCGGAGACGATCTGCCGCGACTGCGCAGGGCGGGGCTGATGAAGAAACGCGTCCATTCGAAGATGTCTGGCGCCCGCGGGGGCCCGGCAGGCGCCAGTCCAGGAAACACGTTGCCGAGCAAGTGGGGCTGCAGCGTCGGGACAAGGCGCGACCCGCCGACGATCTTGCCGACGCTATCGAGTGCCAGCAAGTAGACGGCATGCTCGGTGTCAAACGCATCCATCTCTATATTGACAGGCCGCGCCAATGCACGCCATTGCCTTCGTTTGACGTAAATATCGTAGCGGATACGAAAGTATCTCTCCAGCTCGAGTCTGTATTTCCCTCTGTTGGCCCAAGTGACCACCTGAATTCGAACAAGCATGATCCCTCCTACAGGGTAGGAGGGTAGTTCACCGCTACCGGGCGCTGTGTGCCGGGATTCCGGTATTGCTAGATTTGAATTTCATCCCTGCGCAAAGCCTTTACGACAGCGTGGACGACGTTGATTGCATCGAGCTTGTCGCGGATATTGCGCTGGTGAGCCTCGACGGTATGCGTCGTTATCCCGAGAATACAGGATATGTCCTCTGTCGTTTTGCCTTGGGCGCTCCACTGCAACAGCTCGCGCTCCCGCGGCGTCAAGGGCGAACCCTCCTCGTTATCCGATTTGTTCCCCAAGCCGCTTACTTTGCGAAATAGGTGGACACAGAGCGTTTCGATCAGAGGCATCGCGCCGGGTGGAACTTCGATCCGGTCGCTCGCTGCCGTCACCACCGCTGGGCCGGCAAGCGGGACATGGATTGGAACACAAATTCCATCTTTCATACCGAATTCAGCAGCCTCGTCCATGACGAGGCGGCCGCGCGGCGTCAAACCACCAGTGGGCAATTGATGCCAGAGGAACGGCTCCGCGCTAAGGCGGCTGCGTGCGGCGCAAGGATCGTGAGGGAAGTGCCCTTCGGACTCGTAGCGAGTGAACCATTCGCTCGGCCATCCGTCATGCAGGATCGCACGATGCCATTCGCTGTCGTGAGGGACCGGCAATCCGGTGATCAGAAAACTGTGCAGGCCAAAACGCTGGAGAATCCCGTCAAATATCTCGAGGGCGCGTTCAGAAGAGGATGCGGCGTCGATTTCGGATATCGTCGCGAAAAGCTCCAAAACGGAGGCGTTCGTCATCTATAGACCTCGGCGGGTCTTGCTATGTCAGATTCAACTCAAGCGTGTTTCGCGACCGGCTTCAATGCCGTGCACGCCGATTGTCTAACGTAGGAGTCAAAGCTGGCCCCATTTTCGGCCTCAGGGGCAGATTGGAAGACTGAAACTCAGTCCGTTGGATGAGGCGCGGACCGCTTGGTTGAACGTCCAGTGCGTCGCTCCGCCGCTCTTGCGGTGATCAGATCCTGGGGTTCAACGTCCAGCGCTCTCGCAAGGATTTCCAATGTATCCAGTGTGGCGTTACGCCGCCCAGCTTCCACGCTGCTGATATAGGCCCGCGTGCGCCCCGAGATGAAAGACAACTGCTCCTGCGAGAGCTTTCTTTCCCTTCGGAGTCGCTGCACGTTCAAACCAAACACAGCGCGAAGATTCATCCCGCAAAAGGTGCGGCAATGAGCACTATGGTGCGACACACTATAGTGAACATTCCGCGTTGACAGGGAGGTAATCGACTGTTTGAACCGGTTGGCGACCGAACGATCCTGTGCAGAGGAATTGCTATGGCCGACCAACCTGTTAGCAGGCTCTCGGGAGGTGGCTCGGCCCCAGCGTTGCACCATCGATCAAAGCTGGAGATCGAGGATCCGAAGGAGCACGCGGGGTCGGGTGCCGCGAGCATCGTCGGGCTCACCTGCATCCGCTGCTGCGCTTCCTACCCGGTCAACATCGAGATAGATTCCAGGGGCTGTCCGGCCTGCCGCGACGTTGCGCCCGCCAATCTCAAGCCTGTCTACGCTTCGCCCGTTGATCCGCGCTCGATCGCACCAAACGCGCCGCGATCATTGTGGCGCTATGCCTATGCGCTGCCATGCTCACTGGAGGACGCTGTTTCGCTCGGGGAGGGGCAGACGCCTTTGATTGAAGCTGCCCGGATCGGTCCTGCGTTGGGAGCCCGGAACCTCTTCATCAAGGACGAGGGCCGAAACCCGACCTGGTCGCACAAGGACAGGTTCTCGACGGTTGCGGTGTCGCTCGCGCGCGCTCAAGGGGCAAAGGTGGTGGCGACGGCCTCATCCGGCAATGCCGGAGCCTCACTCGCGGCCTACGCCGCACGCGCGGGGCTGCAATGTGTTGTCGCAACGTTTGGCGGCTCGGCCACCGCTATGCTGGCGCAGATCAGGAAATACGGTGCAACCGTTTTGCCGCTCGCCAACAAGATGGATCGCTGGACCCTGCTTGCCGAGGCCGCGACACGCTATGGCTGGTTCGTCGCGTCGCCCTATCATACGCCCGTCGTTGGCAGTCACGCCCTCGGCATCGAGGGCTACAAGACAATCGCTTATGAAATCGTCGAGCAGTCGGGTGGCATCGCCCCCGACTGGTGTGTTTTGCCGGTCTGCTACGGCGATGCCCTGTTCGGGGTGTGGAGGGGGTTTCAGGAACTGTTTGCGCAAGGCGCGATCACTCGACTGCCTAGGATGGCGGCAGCCGAGGTGCATGGGTCGCTGGCGCAGGCGCTCGCCACCGGTAGCGACAGGCTCGAGGAACGCAGCCTGGCATTCGAAAGCCTTGCCGTCTCGATCGGTGCGCCACGCAGCACCTATCAGGCCCTGAAAGCATTGCGCGAGTCCTCCGGCCGCTCCGTGCCGCTGAACAATGACGGGCTTGTGGACATGCAGGAGCGCCTCGCCCGCGACGAAGGAATTTTCGCCGAACTGGCGTCGGTCACGCCCCTGCTTGCGCTAGCCCGGCTGCGCGAAGGAGGTGTCATAGCCCCCGATGATCATGTGGTGGCAGTCGTGACCGCCAGCGGGTTGAAGGATCTGGATCGATCGGTCGGCCAAGCTGGAAATGACACGATCTTTCGATCGACGGACGATGCTTGGGATTGGCTTGGCCGCAATGCCGCCGGGCTGATGGGTAGACGGCCCAGGGATTAGCGAAAGCGTCCCTCATTCTTGACTTCGTCATCGACAATCCGGTCGAGGCTGCGTCTCGCCCATATGAACCGCATCCAGTCGGCCTCGGACCCAGATTCGACGATCGTGACCTCGCGCGGCTCGGACGGCGGCGAGCAAGGCCAGCCCGGTAACGCGCCAAGCCACGCGTCATCGAAGACCGTTTCCGCGTATCGGTGACCCTCGTCCGGCATGATGACCGCGATCCGGGCTCCGGGCCGAGTGCTCGCAGCCCATCTGCCGACCAGGGCCGCGGCAGCGCTGGTCGGCCCCTGGAAGATGCCATGCTCACGCAGCAGGCGGCGAGCCTCGCTGAATGCCGGATATCCCCCAACCCAGTGGACTTCGTCGATGAGGTCATGCCGGAGATTGCCAGGCAAGATGCTGTTGCCGAGACCGCGCAACAACCGCTTGCCGGCAGGTTGTCCAAAAAGGATACTTCGGTGAGTGTCGACCGCAATGACAATGAGATGCGGAAAGACCGCGCGCAGAAACATTGCCGTCCCGCACAGCGAGCCGCCGCTCCCGACACAGCCAACAAGACAGTCGATCTCGCCGACCGTCTGCACGAGTTGTTCGGCCAGCCGTGCATAGGCGAGCGCGTTTCCTGGATTGTCGTACTGCCGTGGCCAGAAGCAGTTAGGCTCCGCGCGGCGAATGTCATCGAGGCGCTGCAGGCGCGCCAGCTGATCACCATCGCCAGCGTGGTCCTCCGTGATAATCATCTGCGCGCCTAAACCATCGAGGCGTGCCTTATACTTCGCGTCTACAAGGCTTGATGCGGAGACCAGTGTGAGCCGGTACCCGCGTGCTGCCGACAGCAGGGCAAGAGCCATGCCGAAGGTGCCGGATGTCGTCTCGACGATGCGCATCCGGGCCTCGAATGCGCCGTCGGCGACTGCGCGGTCCAGGATATAGCGCGCCGGCATGAGCTTCATCAGCGGGAAGGCTGCCGCGATCAGATTGGGAGCCAGCGCGGCCATGCGCGGAGTTTCAAGCGCGCGGAAATAGTCACCGTCCAAGGCTACCATGGCGCGCCATCGTCGTTGATCTGGTGAAACTCGACGTCGCAGAAGCCGCATCTTTGCACCGATGCAGCGACGCTTTCCGCGCGCTGTCGCAGGTTTTTGCCGGTGTGGTCGAACAGAATACCGAGCAGTGAGCCGCTATGCGCCACCTGGACGCCGCATGCGCCAGAGCCTTCCGCGATTTCGATGACGCGTTCGAGATGCTGTTTGGGCAGATGCCGCTGGCTGAGCAGCGCGCTAGCGGTCGCCGCTCGCCCAAGGCAGTTCGGATCCTGATAGCGGACCGCATAGGCGATCAGCGCGCGCAGGACACGGAATTGCTGAATCTCAGTACTATCGTAGCGTGCTGGCGGTAGATGCAGCGTATCGATCGGCCGTCCTCCAATCGACTTGAAGCCGACCAACAACAGAGGTGGCAACGAGCCGCCGAAATCCTCCAGGACGGCACCCTCTCGCTGCGCGAAGAGAACGGCGCGCCCATCGAAGGCGAGAGCGTCGCTGGCGCGTTCGGCGGCGACCGCCAGTTGGCTGACACGAGAGGGCTGCAGCCGGACAGCGTGGGCTGCCGCCACGGCGTGAATGGCGGCTACGACGTCCGCAGTGGAGGAGCCGTAGCCATGACCGATTGGAATGTTGCTCTTGATATGGAGGAAACCTCCTTCGGCAACGCCCAGATGGCTCAGCGTCTTGCGCGCAGCCGAGCCCGCCTTGACCTTGTCGCCTGGGCGCGTGGTGAGGTCGGGTGTGGCCGCACAGGTGAATGTCGCCTTCGATACCAACCTGGTGAGCGGGAGGGTGACTAGGCCGCGATGGAGTTGCCCGTTCCAGTCTTCGAAGACCCCTTGCAGCAACTCTCCATGGTGCCCGCTGGCAGCCCCGACGCCGATCCTGCGCAACGGCTTGCCATTCGGGGCGGTTTCGGAGATTCCAGCCACGACGCGCTCCCAGCGATCAGCATCTGGGTAGTGGTGACTTTGGCGGTGCTAATCCGCCGTCATCAAATTCCGCCATTGACTTAAGGCCGGCCGCCGCGGCCCGGCCGTTTAGGCGACGCACCGAAATTGCCGTAGCGTCTGCGTCCGGGCGGAGGCGAGGAATTTTTGCTGCGCCTATGATCCAGGCCGACACCTTCCCATAGCGGGAGCTTATCGTCGGACTGGGGCGACAGGGCCCACTCGTCCTTCGAATGCGGCCTTCGTGCCGTAGCCCGAACGGAGCCTCTCTTCGCCGGACGATCTTGTTTCCAGTCAGGATGCGCTGCTGCCGATCGATGATCCTCGGATAGCTCAAGACCGGACCAGGGGACTCATCTCGGGGACTGACGCTTCGCCAGTCGTTGCTAACCGACGCCGTTGCCGCTCGTTCGATCATTCTATACCGGGCTTGCCGCCCAGCCCCGGAGGAACGGCAAAACGCTGATCGCGCTGTCCGCCGCGGGCGGCTCGAAGGCAGCCGACGCGCTCTCCGAAGGCACGCGCTTCCAACGCTATCGCCGGGTGGTCCCCGGATTAGTGCGGGCAGCCCGTAGCACGGTGCCGTTGGTAGCCGACGAGATCATGGAGACCTTCGACGACTTCCGCGCCGAGGAAGCCTTTCGGCTGTTCACGGACATGGCCCAGACTGGCCAGGTGATCCACCTGACTCACCACCCAGCATCTCTGCGAGATTGCCCGGCGGGTCTGTCCGACGGTCCGAGTGCACAGCCTCGACGGTGGGTTACCGCTGAGCGCGAGGCCGCTTGAGGGCTCGCGACAGGAGCAGCTGCAATTTATGTGAGGTCAACAGCGCCCTTTTTCAGATTGCATGTCTTCGATCTCCCCGGCGCTGTTGAGCGTGTTTGGCTGGGTTCTGCTCCTTCAGCTTGGCGAAATCGAACCTCCTGATTGGGTACGCCCCCTCCCAGTCACGAGAGGGGGCGCGATTGCTCAGCTCTGGCCGCCTTTTCGACCGGCCTCGGACGCTCGCTCGCGATCGTTGGCGAAGTTGCCACTTCCGCCGCGTTCGCCATCGCCTCCCTGCTGGTTGCGGTCAGAGCCGCTGGCGTGCTGCTGACCGCCACCGCTTCTCTCGCCGCCCTTGCGACCGGCTTCGGATGCGAGCTCGCGATCCTGGGAGAAGCTGCGCTTCTCGTCCGCCACGCTTTGACCGCCCTTCGAGGCGATGTCGCGCTGCTTGTCGTCGTCCATGGAGCCGAAGCCACGCTTGTCGTTTGCCATTGCTACTCTCCTTCTCGGTGGATTAGCCGGGGTGTCCCCGGGTGCCATTGAAACGGAGAGCGCTCGCAGGCGTTCATCGCCGGCGGCTCTGGGTACGCGGGCGCACTGTTTAATCGGCGCCGGAACCGCGATCGCAGGGGTAAGTTGTCGGTTCGGTGCATTGGGCACTATGGACCGCGAGCGATGCTGCAGACACCGACACCGCTTTTCCGCCACACGCTCTCGATTCGCCATCCTCCGACCGGCAGGCTGTTGGCGAGGCATCTGGAAACAGAATTCGCAGGCCGGCCCTTTCTGGCAGAGCTGGCGCGGCTGTCGGGGCGGAGCGAGGCATCGGTCGCTTGGCTGCTTCAGCAGGACATCGTCATTCCCGCCGGCCTGCTCTGTGCCGCGCTGACATTTCAGGACGCGGCGGAAGCGGTGCACGATGAACGCTGAGGCGTCTGCCGTTACGCGCCCGAACATCCGGCTTCTCGGGGCGATCACCAACGACACCGTCCACGATTTCACGGATCAGTTGAGACGCGCACAGGAGAACGGCGGGCCGATCGTACTCGAACTCACGACACAGGGAGGCGACGCCGATGCCGCGCGCCGCATCGCGCTCGAAATCCGGCTGTGCCGCTCATGGCTGGGGTTGCAGACCAAGTTCATCGGCAAGACGGCTGTGATGTCGGCTGGCGTTCCGGAAACTCGCGGTCACAAAATATGAACTTGAAGACGGGACGCCCGTGCGCTTCATCGAGGACTGCCTGTTCGAGATTGAATCGACAGGCCGAATGCTCACCCGGTGCGAACTGTGACAAGCTTCGACGTCGACAATGGCCTTATGGCCTAACCGCGAGAGGCATGGCACCGAGGACGGGCATGCTGGGAATGTGCTAGCTCTCAGTCGTGTCCCTACCTTCGCGCTTTTCTCGACCGTGCCCTTGGAAGTCGAGGGAGCCGCAGTAGACTTCCTCCCCCGCCTGATCTTCAACCCTCACTTTGAAGTGTGCGCGCTTGCCGTCGGGAAGCGCGTCCTTCGCCATATCCGCAAGGGAGCGCTGGGCATCATCGGATGCGGCCTGTTCGCTCGGATAGTCGATTGACTGGCGGGATGAGCCCTGGGGATCGTTGCTGGTGACGCGGAACTTCGGCATGGCGCATCTCCTCTAGCGAGAAATGCGCCGCAGAGCCGTTCGGTTCCGCTACCCTTCTAGGAACCTCTCGACGATGAAGTCGACAAACTCCTGATCATCGACCGCATCGTGAAAGTGACCAGCAATCAGATAGGCCAAGCGTGTCCGGGCTCTCCCGGCATCATCGGCAAATCAGGCCCCGTTGTTCGACTTCAGTCCACGCCATTTCAAGTAGGTGATTAGCGCGGGCGAGGCTGTCAGGGTTCGTCAAGCTTGAAAAAGGCATTCCCCACCTTATAACCGCGCCAGACTGCGGACAAGGCGGCAGCAATGTACGCGTTCGCTCCGACCCGAAACACTCGGTCATCATGGTCGTTGACGGTTAGTTGATCAGCCGCCCAGATGAAATCAGAGACACTTTACGCCATGGCACTCGCACTTACCCTGCTGGCTTGCGGCCTATTGCTCGGTTGCTGGCGCTCCTGAAATGTTCGCGGGCGGCATCAGGACCGTGGGTGGCGGGCCGGGGCGCAACACCCGGCTTGCAAGCGGACGCTGAGGTGTCAGCATTCCGTGATCTTGGCTCGGCCAGACGCCGCCGCACACGCTCTATCGCCCTAGTCAAAAGGCTGGGTTTCACCCAATCGTGCTGGGTTCTTGCGGAGGACGGAACCTTCGTCACCCCGAAGCGGCGCAGCCTGGCAAGTACTTGTGCCTGGCGCGCCACAGCTTGTGACAAATTCGTGGCAACGGTCGGATGCGCCCCCTTTGGGGATGCGGCCGGTTGCGCTCTATGGCAGTCCTGATTTTCGTCGAGAAACCCCGCGCGTGACCAATCTCCCTGCCGGATCGCCATGCCACGCCGCCATCAGATGACCATCTGCCGCCTCGCCTTGCTCCTGGGTACAACCGCCCTGATGCCGCTGAGCGCAGACAGAGCACGAGCAGCCTGCGTCTTTCTCGGTGGGGCCGATTATCAGTGTACTGACGACAGCGGCGGAACGATAATCGTTGGCGCTCCGGCAGCCAATGTGAACATCGGAAACACTGGCGCAGACCGTAACGCGACCTTCCCGTCCGAACTGACAATCTTTGGCACGGCGATCAACGTCACTTTCGCCACGACGACGACACCGAGCAGTTTCAACGGCAATGGCGGACTTGTGGTCAGCCAATCCGGGCCGACCAGCGATGCCATCAGCGTCACCGGCATGAACGCGGTGATGAACCTGGCTGGCGGCATCGGGATCGAGGTGAACGCAAACACCTCTGGCACCACGACGATCGAAACGGTCGCCGGTGGCACCATCACGACGGGTGGGAATGGCCTGGAATACCGCAATGCTCACATAACGCCCGGCACCTTAACCATCACTGTCGGCGCAACTATTACGGCTGGCGCTAACAACAGCGCTCTATTGATCGACACTGGCGGCTCCAGCACATTGAACGTCAATGCCGACCTGCAAGGTGCTATTACCTACTCCGGCCGCACAACTGGCACCGTCGTAATCAACGTTGGGGCAGGTGTAACAGTCAGCCCGACGGGGATTTATCAAACTATCGCGTTGAACAATGTGAGCGACGCGACCGTGAACAATGGCGGGACGATCGTCGCCGGGGCGTCCTCACTCTACACCAATTCAAATACGACGCTGAACAACCAGGCAAGTGGCACGATCAGCTCATCCGCGACCGGCTATGCCTTCCGCCAGCACGGTTCTGGCAAAACACTGATAGTGGACAACGCGGGGACAATCGTGGGGACCGGCTTCAGCGTCGCCGGCTCGACGGTCTCCGTGATCAACAGCGGCACCTGGACGGCGAACGCCGCCAGTGCGTTTACCGGCACGGCGACGCTCGCCAACAGCGGTACCTTCGTCAGCGGCGCCTTCACCACGGCGCTGACCAGCGTCACCAACAGCGGCAGCGTCAACATCCAGGCTGGCGGGACGCTTTCGACCACGGGCGGCTACATCCAGAGCGCCGGTGGGACCGCAGTTGATGGTACGCTACAGGGGACGGTGACGCTCAACGGCGGCCAGATTCTTGGTACCGGCACCATTGCCGGCAACTTAACCGCCAATGCCGGCGCGACCGTTTCGCCAGGCGGCAGCACAGGCACGCTTGCTGTCACTGGGAACGCGACCTTCAACGCCGGCTCGACCTATCGGGTCGAGATCGCCGGCGCGGCCGCCGATCTGTTCACCGTCACCGGCACGGCGAGCCTCGCCGGCACGATCCAGCTGGTAGCCGGCGGCGGCTC
Organism: Allobosea sp. Root483D1; assembly: GCF_001429505.1. Taxonomy (GTDB): domain Bacteria; phylum Pseudomonadota; class Alphaproteobacteria; order Rhizobiales; family Beijerinckiaceae; genus Allobosea. The sequence continues at coordinate 364 of NZ_LMJW01000023.1, read as the reverse complement.
CTATAGCTTTAACGCGCCCTACACCGTGCTGACGGCCGCTGGTGGGCGCACCGGCACATTCGGCAACGTCACGACCGTCGGCTCCTTCGGCGTCGGCGTCACCAGCGAGGTCAGCTACACCGCCAAAGCCGTCGAGGTCACGCTCAGGCCCGGCTCGCTGGTCAGTGCCGGCTCGGGCGGCTCGGGCTCGCCCGTCTCCGATTGGAGCAGCGCCTCCGGCCTCTCACTCAACAACTGGTCCGTCGCTGCCGCGATCGACCGCGCCGTCGCGAACGGCGCCGATCCCTCCTTCCTCTACCAAATCTACGCCCGCGGCGACCGCGAGGCGCTGCTCGCTGCGCTGCGCACGCTGACGGGCGAGGTC
>NZ_LMJW01000022.1:1264247-1325115 GCF_001429505.1 Allobosea sp. Root483D1 | reverse complement strand
CCTGATCGTGCCGATCGCGATGGAAGAGAAGCTGCGCTTCGCCATCCGCGAAGGCGGACGCACCGTCGGTGCCGGCGTCGTCGCTTCGATCATCGCGTAACGGCTGATCTGAGGGCGGAAGCCCTTCGGGGCTTTCGTCTTCTCACGTCACGGAGATAACACGACCATGAACGGTCAGAATATCCGGATCCGCCTCAAGGCGTTCGACCATCGCATCCTCGATGCGTCGACGCGCGAGATCGTCTCGACGGCGAAGCGCACCGGCGCCCAGGTCCGCGGCCCGATTCCGCTGCCGACGCTGATCGAGAAGTTCACCGTCAACCGCTCGCCGCACATCGACAAGAAGTCGCGCGAGCAGTTTGAGATGCGGACCCACAAGCGGGTTCTCGATATCGTCGATCCGACCCCCCAGACGGTCGACGCCCTCATGAAGCTCGATCTCGCCGCCGGCGTCGACGTCGAAATCAAGCTTTAAGTTGTCGATGGTCCGAGCGACGAAGCGGTATCCACTTCGTTTGACCATCGACTGATCCATCATCGGGTCCTCTGTTTCCGGCATAGCCGGATGGACATGACCCCAAGGGAAGGTATGCACCGATGCGTTCCGGTGTGATTGCACAGAAAGTCGGGATGACCCGCATCTTCACCGATGCCGGCGAGCATATCCCGGTCACCGTGCTGAAGCTCGACAACTGCCAGGTCGTCGCGCATCGCACGATCGAGAAGAACGGCTATGTCGCCGTGCAGCTCGGGTCGGGCTTGGCCAAGGTCAAGAACGTCTCGAAGGCGCAGCGCGGCCATTTCGCCGTCGCCAAGGTCGAGCCCAAGCAGAAGATCGTCGAGTTCCGCGTCAGCGACGACGCGTTGATTCCGGTCGGCGCCGAACTGACCGCTGACCACTTCGTCGTCGGCCAGTTCGTCGATGTCTCCGGCACGACCACCGGCAAGGGCTTCGCCGGCGGTATGAAGCGCTGGAACTTCGCCGGCCTTCGCGCCACGCACGGCGTCTCGGTCTCGCATCGTTCGATTGGCTCGACCGGTGGCCGTCAGGACCCGGGCAAGACCTTCAAGAACAAGAAGATGCCGGGCCATCTCGGTGTCGAGCGCGTCACCACGCAGAACCTGCGCGTCGTCCAGACGGACGCCGAGCGCGGCCTGATCCTGGTCGAGGGTGCCGTCCCCGGCGTCGCCGGCGGCTGGATCCACGTCCGCGACGCGGTCAAGCGCTCGCTGCCGAAGGACGCCCCGTTGCCGGGCAAGTTCAAGGTCTCCGGCGAGGGCAAGGCCGAGATTGTCGAGGCTCCTGCGGCCCAGGCTGAGGAGAACGTGTGATGAAACTCGATATCGTCACTCTTGAAGGTGGCAAGGCCGGTTCGGTCGAGCTTTCGGATGCGATCTTCGGCCTCGAGCCGCGCGCCGACCTGCTCGCCCGCATGGTGCGCTATCAGCTCGCCAAGCGCCGCGCCGGCACGCACAAGACCAAGGGCCGTTCGGAAGTCGACCGCACCCGCAAGAAGATCTACAAGCAGAAGGGTACCGGCGGCGCTCGCCACGGTGCAGCTTCCGCTCCGCAGTTCCGCGGCGGCGGCAAGGCCTTCGGTCCGGTCGTGCGCGACCACGCCCATGACCTGCCCAAGAAGGTCAAGGCGCTCGCTTTGCGCCATGCGCTCTCGGCCAAGGCCAAGGACGCCGGCCTGATCATCATCGACGACGTCAAGCTCACCGAGCCGAAGACCAAGATCCTGCTCGGCCATTTCGGCAAGCTCGACCTGTCGAGCGCGCTGGTGATCGGCGGCGCTGAGATCGATGTGAACTTCGGCCTGGCGGCGCGTTCGATCCCGAACGTCGACGTCCTGCCGATCCAGGGCATCAACGTCTATGACATCCTGCGTCGCGACAAGCTCGTGCTGACGCGCTCGGCTGTCGATGCGCTGGAGGCGCGCTTCAAATGAGCCAGTCCAAGAATCTGGATCCGCGCCACTACGACGTCATCCGTGGCCCGGTGATCACCGAAAAGGCGACCATGCTCTCCGAGCACAACAAGGTCGTCTTCAAGGTCGCCAAGACCGCGACCAAGCCGCAGATCAAGGCGGCGGTCGAGAAGCTGTTCGACGTCAAGGTGGTCAGCGTCAACACGATGGTCACCGAAGGCAAGATGAAGGTCTTCCGGGGCCGGCTCGGTCAGCGTTCGGACGTCAAGAAGGCGGTCGTGACCCTCGAAGAAGGTCACTCCATCGACGTGACCACTGGCCTCTGAGGGAAGGATCGTCATCATGGCTTTGAAAAGTTTCAAGCCGATCACGCCGAGCCTTCGCCAGCTCGTGATCGTCGACCGCAGCGAGCTCTACAAGGGCAAGCCGGTCAAGGCGCTGACGGAGGGCAAGTCGTCCTCCGGCGGCCGCAACAATCTCGGTCGCATCACCGTCCGCTTCCGCGGCGGTGGTCACAAGCGCACCCTGCGCCTGATCGATTTCAAGCGTCGCGGCAAGGCCGGCATCCCGGCGGCCGTGGAGCGGATCGAATATGATCCGAACCGCTCGGCCTTCATCGCCCTGATCAAGTATCAGGACGGCGAGCTCGCCTACATCCTGGCGCCGCAGCGCCTGGCCGTTGGCGACAGCGTCATCGCCGGCGATAGCGTCGACGTGAAGCCCGGCAACGCGGCCCCGATGGGCTCGCTGCCGATCGGCACGATCGTCCACAATGTCGAGCTCAAGATCGGCAAGGGCGGGGCGCTGGCGCGTTCGGCGGGCAACTACGCCCAGATCGTCGGCCGCGACCAGGGCTACGTCATCGTCCGCCTGAACTCGGGCGAGCAGCGCCTGATCAGCGGCCTGTGCTATGCCACGGTGGGCGCGGTCTCGAACCCCGACCACATGAACCGGAATGACGGCAAGGCCGGGCGCTCGCGCTGGCTGGGTCGTCGCCCGCATAACCGTGGTGTCTCGATGAACCCGGTCGACCATCCGCACGGCGGCGGCGAAGGCCGCACTTCGGGCGGCCGTCATCCGGTCACGCCCTGGGGTCTGCCGACCAAGGGCAAGAAGACCCGCTCGAACAAGCGGACCGATACGTTCATCGTGTCGAGCCGTCACGCCCGCAAGAAGAAGAACTGAGGTCCGTCATGGCGCGTTCGCTTTGGAAAGGTCCGTTTGTCGACGGATACCTCCTGAAGAAGGCCGAGGTCGCCCGTTCGGCGGCTCGGTCTGAAGTCATCAAGATCTGGAGCCGTCGCTCCACGATCCTGCCGCAGTTCGTCGGTCTGACGTTCGGCGTCTACAACGGCCACAAGCATGTGCCGGTGAACGTCTCCGAGGAAATGGTGGGCCACAAGTTCGGCGAGTTCTCGCCGACGCGCACCTTCCCCGGCCACGCGGCCGACAAGAAGGCGAAGAGGAAGTAAGCCATGGGTAAGCCCTCCGCCCCCCGTGCGCTGCCCGAGAACGAAGCCCAGGCGGTGGCGCGCAACCTGCGCGTCTCCCCGCAGAAGCTGAACCTTCTCGCCCAGCTCATCCGCGGCAAGAAGGTCTCGACCGCGCTCGCCGACCTCGAGTTCTCGCGCAAGCGGATCTCGACCGATGTGCGCAAGTGCCTGCAGAGCGCGATCGCCAACGCCGAGAACAATCATGATCTCGACGTCGACGACCTGGTCGTCGCGCAGGCCTTCGTCGGCAAGGCGCTTGTGATGAAGCGCTTCCATGCCCGCGCCCGCGGCCGTGGCGCCCGCATCATGAAGCCCTTCGCCAACATCACGATCGTGGTGCGCGAAGTTCAGGCGGCGAAGGCCTGAGGAGAGAACGATGGGTCAGAAAATCAATCCGATCGGCCTTCGTCTCGGCATCAACCGGACCTGGGATTCGCGCTGGTTCGCCAACAAGGGCGAGTACGGCAAGCTGCTGCATGAGGACATGGCGATCCGCGCCGCCCTGATGAAGCTGCTGAAGCAGGCCGCCGTCTCGAAGATCATCATCGAGCGTCCGCACAAGAAGTGCCGCGTCACCATCCACTCGGCTCGTCCGGGCGTGGTGATCGGCAAGAAGGGCGCCGACATCGAGAAGCTGCGCAAGGCTGTCTCGAAGCTGACGAATGCCGACGTGACGATCAACATCGTCGAGGTGCGCAAGCCCGAGGTCGACGCGACCCTGGTCGCCGACTCGATCGCTCAGCAGCTCGAGCGCCGCGTCGCTTTCCGTCGCGCCATGAAGCGCGCCGTGCAGTCGGCGATGCGTCTCGGCGCCGAGGGCATCCGCATCAACTGCTCGGGCCGTCTCGGCGGCGCGGAAATCGCGCGCCTCGAATGGTATCGTGAGGGCCGCGTGCCGCTGCATACGCTGCGCGCCGATGTCGACTACGGCGTCGCCACTGCCTTCACGACCTATGGGACGTGCGGGATCAAGGTCTGGATCTTCAAGGGCGAGATCCTCGAACACGACCCGATGGCCCAGGACAAGCGCCTCTCGGACGAGGGCGGCCGCTCCGGTGGTGAGCGCCGCGAACGTCGCGAGCAGGCTGCGTAAGGCTGATCGAGAAGAGCCATGCTGCAACCAAAGCGCACTAAGTTCCGTAAGCAGTTCAAGGGACGCATTTCCGGCGTCGCCAAGGGCGGTACGGATCTCAACTTCGGCCAGTTCGGCCTGAAGGCCCAGGAGCCGGAGCGCGTCACGGCCCGCCAGATCGAGGCGGCCCGTCGTGCCATCACCCGCGCCATGAAGCGAGCGGGTCGAGTCTGGATCCGGATCTTCCCGGACGTGCCGGTCTCGAAGAAGCCGACCGAAGTCCGCATGGGTAAGGGCAAGGGTTCGCCCGAGTTCTGGGCGGCCAAGGTCAAGCCGGGCCGGATCATGTTCGAGCTCGACGGCGTGCCAGAGGATATCGCCCGCGAGGCGCTCCGTCTCGGCGCCGCCAAGCTGCCGATCAAGACCCGTTTCATCCAACGCATCGCCGAGTAAGGAGGGCGACATGAAAGCTATGCAACGCCTATCCGATCTCAAGGTGATGAGCACGGACCAGCTCCAGGACGAGCTTCTCAAGCTCAAGAAGGAGCAGTTCAACCTGCGTTTCCAGCGCGCCACCGGTCAGCTCGAGAACACCGCTCGGGTCACTGAAGTGCGCAAGGACATCGCCCGCATCAAGACGCTGCAACGGTCGAAGACCGTGGCAGCGAGCGCCTGAGGAGTAGGGCACAATGCCGAAGCGCGTACTGCAGGGCGTCGTTGTCAGCGACAAGCAGAACAAAACTGTTGTGGTTAAGGTCGAGCGGCGTTATACGCACCCGCTCCTCAAGAAGACGGTGCGCCGTTCGAAGAACTATCACGCCCATGACGAGGCGGGGTCGTTCAAGGTCGGTGACTCGGTTTGGATCGAGGAGTCGAAGCCCATTTCCAAGCTGAAAAGCTGGATTGTGCTCGACAACGCTCCCAAGGCGTAAGTCGAATCATTTGAGGCCAGGGGGCGATCGACCCCCGTCAGTCGTAGTCCGGGCTCAGGCACTCACGCCTTTGTCCGGAAACCGCGCTGATATGGAATGGAAGGATCAAGGCCATGATCCAGGTGCAGACGAATCTCGAGGTCGCCGATAATTCTGGCGCCCGCCGCGTGATGTGCATCAAGGTTCTCGGCGGCTCGAAGCGGCGCTATGCCCGCATCGGCGACATCATTGTGGTTTCGATCAAGGAAGCCATCCCGCGCGGCCGCGTGAAGAAGGGCGACGTCATGAAGGCGATCGTCGTGCGCACCGCCAAGGACATCAAGCGCCCCGACGGTTCGGTGATCCGCTTCGACCGCAATGCGGCCGTGCTGATCAACAACCAGAAGGAGCCGGTGGGCACCCGTATCTTCGGACCGGTTCCGCGCGAGTTGCGCGCCAAGAACCATATGAAGATCATTTCGCTCGCTCCCGAGGTGTTGTGATGGCTGCGAAAATCAAAAAGGGCGACAAGGTCGTCGTGCTCGCCGGCCGCGACAAGGGCAAGAACGGCGAAGTGCTCCAGGTCCTGCCGAAGGACGCCCGCGCCGTCGTGCGCGGCGTGAACCTGGTCAAGAAGCACACCAAGGCGACCGCCCAGTCCGAGGGTGGCATCATCAGCAAGGAAGCCACGATCGACCTGTCGAACCTGGCCGTTGCCGATCCGAAGGACGGCAAGCCGACCCGCGTCGGCTTCAAGGTGCTCGATGACGGCCGCAAGGTCCGTTTCGCCAAGCGTTCGGGGGATCTGATCGATGGCTGACAATCAGCAGGCGGCGCTCTCGCCGCGTTTGAAGAAGCATTACGAGGACGTCGTCCGTCCCGCGATGATCGCCGAGTTCGGCTACAAGAACGTCATGGAAGTGCCGACCCTCGAGAAGGTCGTCATCAACATGGGCGTCGGCGAAGCGACTGCCGACCGCAAGAAGGTCGACAACGCCGCCGGTGACCTCGCCATGATCGCCGGTCAGAGGCCGGTCATCACCAAGTCCCGCCTCGCCATCGCCGGCTTCAAGCTGCGCGAGAACATGGCGGTGGGCGCCAAGGTCACGCTGCGCAAGACCAAGATGTTCGAGTTCGTCGATCGGCTCGTCACCATCGCTCTTCCGCGGGTGCGCGACTTCCGTGGTCTGAACCCGAAGTCGTTCGACGGGCGCGGCAATTTCGCGCTCGGGATCAAGGAGCACATCGTGTTCCCCGAGATCAACTACGACAAGGTCGACCAGGTCTGGGGCATGGACGTGATCGTCTGCACGACTGCGAAGTCGGATGACGAGGCACGCGCCCTGCTCAAGCACTTCAACTTCCCGTTCCGGCAGTGAGCCTTCGGGCTCATACGCGGAAACCAGGAGATATCGATGGCTAAGAAAAGCTCCGTCGAGAACAACAACCGCCGCAAGGCGCTCGTGAAGAAATTCGCGGGCCGTCGTGCGCGCCTTCTCGCGATCGCTAATGACGAGAACCAGTCGATGGACGAGCGTTTCCTTGCTCGCCTGAAGCTGGCCGAACTGCCGCGCAATTCTGCCGGCATCCGTGTGCGCAACCGCTGCGAAGTCACCGGTCGCCCGCGCGCTTTCTATCGCAAGTTGAAGATGTCGCGCGTTGCTCTGCGCGAGCTCGGCAACAAGGGGCTGGTTCCCGGCCTCGTCAAGTCGAGCTGGTGAGGAGGTAGCATCATGGCGATCATCGATCCGCTTGGCGATATGCTGACCCGCATCCGCAATGCGCAGATGCGGCGCAAGTCGCGCGTTTCCACCCCGGGCTCGAAGCTGCGTGCCCGCGTTCTGGACGTGCTGCAGTCGGAAGGCTACATCCGCGGCTATTCGACCACCGAGTTCGGCAACGGCCGTACCGAGTTCGACATCGAGCTGAAGTACCACGAGGGACAGCCGGTCATCCGGTCGATCTCGCGCGTGTCGAAGCCCGGCCGTCGCGTCTACTCCTCGGTCGAGACCATGCCGCGCGTGGCCGACGGCCTCGGCGTCACCATCGTCTCCACGCCCCGTGGCGTGATGTCCGATCATCTTGCCCGCGAGCAGAACGTGGGCGGCGAAGTGCTCTGCAAGGTCTTCTGACCTTTCAGGCCGCTGCTCAGGAGAGATCCAATGTCTCGTATCGGTAAGAAGCCCGTCTCGGTCCCCGCTGGCGTCACCGCCAACGTCTCGGGCCAGCTGGTCAAGATCAAGGGCTCGAAGGGCGAACTGTCCTTCGAGGTTCCCGAGGAGGTCTCGGTTGCACTGGAGAACGGCGCCATCGCCGTCCAGCCGCGCTCGCAGACCAAGCGCGCCCGCGCGCTCTGGGGCACCTCGCGCGCCCGCATCAACAACCTGGTCGTCGGTACGACGGCCGGATTCGAGAAGAAGCTCGAGATCAACGGCGTCGGCTACAAGGCCGCCGTCAATGGCAAGGTGCTTAAGCTGTCGCTCGGCTACAGCCACGACATCGACTATGAAATCCCGGTCGGGGTGACGATCACGACGCCGAAGCCGACGGAAATCGTCGTCGTCGGCATCGACAAGCAGGTCGTCGGCCAGACCGCCGCCGAGATCCGCGACTATCGCGGTCCCGAGCCCTATAAGGGCAAGGGCGTCAAGTACGCCGGCGAATTCATCTTCCGCAAGGAAGGCAAGAAGAAGTAAGGACCGGAGCCATGAGCAAGCAGACAGTTGCGACTGCGCGCCGCAAGGCCCGCGTCCGCCGCGCGATCAAGGCGGTGGCCAACGGCCGCGCCCGCCTCTCGGTGCACCGCACCGGCAAGCAGATCTATGCGCAGGTCATCGACGACGCGAAGGGGCTGACGCTCGCTTCGGCCTCGTCGATGGACAAGGATATCCGCGCCGACATCAAGTCGGGCGCGAATGTCGAGGCCGCGACGCAGATCGGCAAGATCCTTGCCGAGCGCGCCATCAAGGCCGGCGTCAAGGAGGTCGTGTTCGACCGTGGCGCCTATATGTACCATGGCCGCGTCAAGGCGCTGGCCGAAGCCGCTCGCGAAGGCGGGCTGAGCTTCTGATCGCTAGAGCCCGTTCCGATCAGCTTGCGGCGCAAGCTGATCGGTAAGACGGTCTCTATCTTTGAGTTGAGAGACGGATTCACCGATCAGGTTGTACCAACCAGATCGGATCCGGCTCTGAAGACCGCGGGATGCGGGAGGCCGACAGGCTTCCCGCATGTCGCATTTTGGAAAAGTCGCTCCATTCCGGAGCGCTCGAGCGAGCGGCGGGCCAGGATTCGGTGCCGTCCGCGTAAGTAAGAGGAAGATATGGCGAGAGAATCTCGTGACCGTCAGGTTCGCGAAGAGCGCGATTCTGAATTCGTGGACCGCCTGGTCCACATCAACCGCGTCGCCAAGGTGGTGAAGGGTGGCCGTCGCTTCGGCTTCGCTGCTCTCGTCGTCGTCGGTGACCAGAAGGGCCGCGTCGGCTTCGGCCACGGCAAGGCCCGCGAAGTGCCTGAGGCGATCCGTAAGGCGACGGAAGCGGCCAAGCGCGGCCTCGTCCGCGTCCCGCTGCGCGATGGCCGCACGCTGCATCATGACGTCCAAGGCCGTCACGGCGCCGGCAAGGTCATCCTGCGCGCTGCGCCTGCCGGTACCGGCATCATCGCCGGCGGCCCGATGCGCGCCGTCTTCGAGGCGGTCGGCATGCAGGACGTGGTGTCGAAGTCGCTCGGCTCGTCGAACCCGTACAACCTCGTGCGCGCCACCTTCGACGCACTGAAGAACGAGGATAGCCCGCGCGGCGTTGCGGCTCGCCGCTCGCTCAAGGTCTCGGCCTTGCAGACGCGTCGCCGCGATGCTGGCACCGACGCTGCGGCTGAAGTGTGAGGGTGGGATCATGGCAAAAGCTAAGAGCACCACCGTCGTCGTCGAGCAGATCGGTAGCCCGATCCGCCGCGAGGCTTCGCAGCGCCAGACCCTGATCGGTCTCGGCCTCAACAAACTCCGCCGCCAGTCGACCCTGGTCGACACGCCGGCCGTACGGGGCATGATCGACAAGGTCAGGCATCTCGTGCGCGTCGTCGACGGCAAGTGAGGGGATCGTCTGATGAAACTCACTGAGATCCGTGACAACGAAGGCGCGACCAAGTCGCGCATGCGTGTCGGCCGTGGCATCGGCTCCGGCAAGGGCAAGACCGGCGGGCGTGGCGTCAAGGGCCAGAAGGCTCGCGCCGGCGTGGCGGTCAAGGGCTTCGAGGGCGGCCAGATGCCGCTTTATCGGCGCCTGCCGAAGCGTGGCTTCCACAACCTGTTCTCCAAGGATCTGAACGAGGTCAACCTCGGGCGCATCCAGCAGGCGATCGAGGCCGGCAAGCTGGACGCCAAGGGTACCGTGACGATCGAGGCGCTGGTCGCCGCCGGCATCATCACCCGGCAGGCCAAGGACGGCGTCAAGATCCTCGGCGCCGGCGAGCTCAAGGCGAAGCTCGCCTTCGAGGTCTTCGGTGCGTCGAAGTCGGCCGTCGAGGCGATCGAGAAGGCTGGCGGCACGGTCAAGATCCTGGCGGCTGCCGCTTCACAGGCGTGATTTCCACGCTTACATGACTACTGCGAGCGGCGGCCGGGCCCGGAGCCTTGGCCGCCGTTCGACTGTCTGGCGCACGTTCCGCTCGACCTTTTCGGTCGAACTATCAGAATTTGCGCCGACTGAGAATCACTTGGACCTGAATTCACCCAAGGACCGGACGCATGGCATCGGCGGCTGAACAGCTTGCGGCAAACCTGAACTTCGGCGCGCTGGCCAAGGCCGACGAGCTGAAGAAGCGGATCTGGTTCACGCTGGGGGCGCTGATCGTCTACCGGCTCGGCACCTACATCCCGCTGCCCGGCATGAACCCGGACGCGGTCGCCGACCTCTTCAAGCAGACCCAGTCGGGCGTGCTCGGCCTGTTCAACATGTTCTCGGGCGGCGCGGTCGGCCGGCTCGCGATCTTCGCGCTGGCGATCATGCCGTACATCTCGGCCTCGATCATCGTGCAGCTGCTTTCCAGCGTCGTCCCGACTTTCGAGGCGCTGAAGAAGGAAGGCGAGGCGGGCCGCAAGATCCTGAACCAGTACACGCGCTACCTGACGCTGGTGCTGGCGCTGTTCCAGGCCTGGGGCATCGGCGTCGGCCTGCAAGGCTCGGGCAATCTCGTGCTGGAGCCGGGGCCGTTCTTCCTGATCTCGACGACGATCACGCTGGTCGGCGGCACGATGTTCCTGCTCTGGCTCGGTGAGCAGATCACCAGCCGCGGCATCGGCAACGGCACCTCGATGATCATCTTCGCCGGCATCATCGCCGAGTTCCCGTCGCAGCTGGCCCAGACACTCGAACTCGGCCGCCAGGGCGCGATCTCGACCGGCCTCTTGCTGCTGGTGCTGGTCATGGCGGTCTGCGTCATCGCCTTCGTGGTCTTCGTCGAGCGCGCCCAGCGCCGCCTGCTGATCAACTATCCCAAGCGCCAGGTCGGCAACCGCATGTATGAGGGCCAGACCTCGTTCCTGCCGCTGAAACTCAATACCGCCGGCGTGATTCCGCCGATCTTCGCCTCCTCGCTGCTGCTGCTGCCGACCACGATCGCCAGCTTCTCGCAGGCGTCGGGCGGCACCGGCATCCTATCGACGCTCGCGACCTATCTGGCGCATGGCCGGCCGCTGTTCATGTTCCTCTATGCGGCGCTGATCATCTTCTTCTGCTTCTTCTACACCGCGATCGTGTTCAATCCGGTCGAGACGGCGGACAATCTCAAGAAGCATGGCGGCTTCATGCCGGGCATCCGCCCGGGCGAGCGCACCGCCGAGCATATCGACCGGGTGCTGACCCGCATCACCGTGCTCGGCGCCGCCTATTTGACTATCGTCTGCTTGATCCCCGAGTTCATGATCACCTATGCCCAGATTCCGATCATCCTGCTCGGCGGCACCTCGCTGCTGATCGTGGTGACGACGACGATGGATACCGTGGCGCAAGTCCACGGCCATCTCTTGGCCCATCAGTATGAGGGCCTGGTCAAGAAGGCGAAGTTGAGGGGGGCAAGGCGCTGATGAGGCTGATATTCCTGGGGCCGCCGGGGGCGGGGAAGGGGACTCAGGCGACGCGGATCGTCGTGAAACACGACATTCCGCAGCTTTCTACGGGCGACATGCTGCGTGCCGCGGTTGCGGCGGGTACGCCGGTCGGCCTCAAGGCCAAGTCGGTGATGGACGCCGGCGGGCTGGTCTCGGACGAGATCGTCATCGGCATCGTCGCGGACCGGATCGAGGAATCGGACGCGAAGAAGGGTTTCATCCTCGACGGCTTTCCGCGCACCCTGGCGCAGGCCGAGGCGCTCGACGCCATGCTGGCCGGCAAGGGCCTGCAGCTCGACAAGGTGCTGGAGCTCAAGGTCGACCAGAGCAAGCTCGTCGACCGGATCGTGCGCCGTGCCGAAGAGGCCAGGGCTGCCGGTCTGCCGGTGCGCAAGGACGATGATCCGGAGGTCTTCAAGACCCGGCTCGAGGCCTATAACCGCGATACCGCGATCGTCGCGCCCTATTATGAGAAGCGCGGCCAGCTCACGCCGATCGACGGCATGCAGCCGATCGACGACGTCTCCTCGGCTATCGAGCAGGCGCTGGCAGGCTGAAAGCCCGGCCCGCTACGAATTCGGATGCCGCGCGGTGCTCGCCGCGCGGCTTTTTCATGTGATGGAGCAGGTCGATGGCCGATGGCGACGACGACTATGTCTATGACGAGGCGACCGGCGAGTGGCGTCCGGCCTCGGAGGTGGCGGCGTCTGCGTCGAAGCCCGAGGTCCGCGACGCCTCCGGCAACGTCCTGGTCGATGGCGACGCGGTGACGCTGATCAAGGATCTCAAGGTCAAGGGCGCCAACCAGACGCTGAAGCAGGGCACTGTGATCCGGTCGATCCGCCTGACCGACAATCCCGAGGAGATCGACTGCCGGCATGAGAGCATCAAGGGGCTGGTGCTGCGCACGGAGTTCGTGCGGAAGCGGTGAACAGGCTGAACTCAGTGCAGCCAGTTCTCGACCTTGAGCCCGTCGACGCGCGTGAACTCGTCGGTGTTCGCCGTGACCATGATGCAGCCGAGCGCCAGAGCCTGTGCGGCAATGAGCATGTCGTTGCCGCCGATCGGTTGGCCTTTCGCTTCGAGCGCGGCACGCAGATCGGCATAGGCGCGCGAGGCTGCTTCGTCGAAGGGGATTATCTCGATCTCGAAGAGCAAGGCCTCTACCGTCGCCGACAGGCGTGCCGAGCCGGCTTTCCGGCAGCCATAGCGCAATTCGGCCGCGACGATCACGCTCGTCAGAACTTGCCGGTCACCGATCTCGGCAATGCGTTTTGCGGTCCGACCCTGCGGCTGACGGACCAGATCGGAAATGATGTTGGTGTCGAGCAGATAGCGCGTCAAAGGTCGCGTTCCGGCGCCGGAGGGGGATCGGCGATCTCCGGGAAGGCCTCGTCGAGCGGCTCCAGGCTCGCGAGCAGAGCGGACAGGCCCCGTTTCGCCAGCGGCTCGATGACGAGGCGGTCGCCGTCACGGCGCATGAGCGCCTCGTCACCTGGAAGCTCGAACTCGACAGGAATGCGAACAGCCTGATTGCGGCCGTTGCGAAACAGCCTCACATGCCGGGTTTCGTTCATTCTTATGCTCCGACGCTGTTGGCATATGCCTGAGCATATGCTTCGATTGTGCTGATCGCAAGGCTGAGGCCAGAGCTCGATTCAACGAGAAGCTGCGCAAGCAGCGCGAGGAGATGGATGAGACCATGCGGCGCGCCTTCACACGCTATTGACCGGTGGCTGTCGGCGAAGAGGGAGCGGTGCGCATTTGCGCCAGCGCAGGCACGGTTTCGCGCGCCGCGGTTGCAATTGACACATCTCCTCCCGCCGACTGAACTCGGCTCAGGCCCATGATGGCCAAGACACGGCGGCGGCAGCGAAGGACGGTGGCATGAGCCATCGCCGGCTGATCGACCGGCCGGAGACCGGGAGGATGGCATGAAACGGGTTGCTTGCCTTGTGGCGGCCGCGCTGCTGGCGACTGCATCGACCGTGCGGGCGCAGGATGCGGTCAAGATCGGCATCCTCAACGACCAGTCCGGCAATTATGCCGAGTTCGGCGGGCTCGGCTCGGTCGAGGCGGCGAAGCTGGCGATCGAGGATTTCGGCGGCTCGGTGCTGGGCAAGCCGATCGAGATCGTTTCGGCCGACCATCAGAACAAGCCGGACGTCGGCGCCGGCCTGGCGCGGCGCTGGTACGATGTCGATGGCGTCACCGCCATCGCCGATCTGACCAATTCGGCCGTCGCGCTCGCGGTCGCCGGGATTGCCAAGGAGAAGCAGAAGGTTGCGCTCTATAACGGCCCGGCGACGACGCGGCTCTTCAATGAGGACTGCATGGCGACCGGCTTCATGTGGACCTTCGATACCGCGACCTCGGCCAAGGGCACGGCGCTGTCGATCCTGCGCGAAGGCGGCGACAGCTGGTACATCATCGCCGCCGACTACGCCTTCGGCCATCAGCTCACCGCCGATATCGAGAAGATCCTCGCGGCCAATGGCGGCAAGACGCTCGGCACGGTGCGCGCGCCGCTGTCGACGCCGGACTTCTCCTCCTTCCTGCTGCAGGCGCAGGCCTCCAAGGCCAAGATCGTCGCCTTCGCCAATGCCGGCACGGACACGATCAACTCGATCAAGCAGGCCGGCGAGTTCGGCCTCGTCGACGGCGGCCAGAAGCTCGCCGCCATGGTCGTGGTGCTGAGCGACGTGCACGGGCTCGGCCTCGACAAGGCCAAGGGGCTGATCACCACCACCGCCTATTATCATGACGCCGACAAGCCGAGCCGCGCCTGGGCAGACCGCTATATGGCGCGCACCAAGAAGATGCCGGGCATGATCCAGGCCAGCGTCTATTCCTCGGTGCTGCACTATCTCAAGGCGGTGAAGGCGGCAGGCACGGCGGCGGGCCCGGCGGTCGCGGCCAAGATGAAGGAGCTGCCGGTCGATGATTTCTATGCGCCCGGCGCCAAGGTCCGCGAGGATGGCCGGTTGATGAACGACATGCTGCTGGTCGAGGCCAAAGCTCCTTCGGAGTCCAAGGCGCCGTGGGACTATTTCAAGGTGGTCCGCAAGATCCCGGCGGCGGAGATCATCGCGCCGCTGTCCGAGAGCAAGTGCCCACTGGTGAAGAAGTAAGGCGGCATGGTTGGGCGCGTCCAGCTTGACAGGACACGCCCAACCGACTACCAGCGCGCCATCCGGTCTCAGATAAGCGATGCCGATGCCTTCGGGAGAAGGGACGGCGTCGCATTCTCGCGTGCATCGGATTCAACGCTCCGCAAGGGCCGGCCTCCACCGGACGCGGAGTTCTTGTCATTGTCGCGGCGCCCGGCGTCGTGACCGCAATGGAGAGGTGAAGAACATGGCTCGTATCGCAGGCGTCAACATTCCGACCGGCAAGCGCGTCGTCATCGGTCTGCAGTACATTCACGGCATCGGCGCCCAGAAGGCCAAGGAGATCTGCGAGAAGGTCGGCATCGCCGCCGAGCGCCGGGTCAACCAGCTGACCGACGCCGAGGTTCTCCAGATCCGCGAGACGATCGACCGCGACTATCTCGTCGAGGGCGATCTGCGCCGCGAAGTCTCGATGAACATCAAGCGCCTGATGGACCTCGGCTGCTATCGCGGCCTGCGCCATCGCCGCTCGCTGCCGGTGCGCGGCCAGCGCACCCACACCAACGCCCGCACCCGCAAGGGCAAGGCGAAGCCGATCGCCGGCAAGAAGAAGTGAGGGTTGCCGTAGGCAATCCTCATCCTCGGGCCTGACCCGAGGATCTCGTGACGAGGGCGCCCCCGGGGCCCTCTCCTGCAAGAGATGGTCGGGTCAAGCCCGACCATGACGAGCAGAACTCTCCCCAGCGCCTGGCATCACGGGCGCGCCTGAAGGATGAAAGAAAGAGACTATGGCCAAGGAAGCCCAGCGCGTCCGTCGTCGCGAACGCAAGAACATCGTCTCCGGCGTCGCGCATGTGAACGCCTCGTTCAACAATACCATGATCACCATCACCGACGCGCAGGGCAACACGATCTCGTGGTCGTCCGCCGGCACGATGGGTTTCAAGGGCTCGCGCAAGTCGACCCCCTATGCCGCCCAGGTCGCGGCCGAGGACGCTGCCCGCAAGGCCGCCGAGCATGGCATGCGCACCCTCGAGGTCGAAGTCACCGGTCCGGGTTCGGGCCGCGAGTCGGCGCTGCGCGCGCTGCAGGCCGCCGGCTTCACCGTCACCTCGATCCGCGACGTGACGCCGATCCCGCACAATGGCTGCCGGCCGCGCAAGCGTCGCCGCGTCTGAGCCAGCGCCGGATCGAAGCGGCGTCCGCAGGGGCGGGCGCCGGTACGGGGCGGCCCGCCGCCGCCATTATTGAAGCACTAGGAGTGCGGTCGTGATCAGCAAGAACTGGCAGGATCTGTCCAAGCCTAACAAGCTCGAAGTCAAGGTCGGCGACGACCCGAAGCGTCAGGCCACCGTGATTGCGCGTCCGCTCGAGCGTGGCTTCGGCATGACGCTCGGCAACGCGCTGCGCCGCGTGCTGCTCTCCTCGCTCCAGGGCGCGGCCGTGACCGCCGTCCAGATCGACGGCGTGCTGCATGAGTTCTCGTCGATCCCGGGCGTCCGCGAGGACGTCACCGACATCGTCCTGAACATCAAGGCGGTCGCCATCAGGATGCAGGGCGAGGGTCCCAAGCGCATGACCCTGCGCAAGACCGGCCCGGGCACCGTCACTGCCGGTGACATCAACACCATCGGCGACGTCTCGATCCTCAACCCCGAGCTCGTGCTCTGCACGCTCGACGAGGGCTCCGAGATCCGCATGGAGTTCACGGTCAACACCGGCAAGGGCTATGTCCCCTCCGAGCAGAACCGCCCCGAGGACGCGCCGATCGGCCTCATCCCGGTCGACAGCCTCTACTCGCCGGTCAAGAAGGTCTCCTATCGCGTCGAGAACACCCGCGAGGGCCAGAACCTCGACCGCGACATGCTGACCATGCAGATCGAGACCAACGGCTCGGTCACCCCCGAGGACGCGCTGGCGCTCGCCGCCCGCATCCTGCAGGACCAGCTCGCCGTCTTCATCACCTTCGAAGAGCCGCGCAAGGAAGAGGCCGTCTCGACCGCGCCGCAGCTGCCGTTCAACCCGGCTCTGCTCAAGAAGGTCGACGAACTCGAGCTCTCCGTCCGCTCGGCGAACTGCCTGAAGAACGACAACATCGTCTATATTGGCGACCTGATCCAGAAGTCGGAAGGCGAGATGCTGCGCACCCCGAACTTCGGCCGCAAGTCGCTGAACGAGATCAAGGAAGTGCTCGCCACCATGGGCCTCCACCTCGGCATGGACGTGCAGGGCTGGCCGCCGGAGAACATCGAAGAGCTGGCGAAGCGCTTCGAAGAGCACTACTGAGATCCCGGCGCGGGAGATTTCCCGCGCCACTTCCCGCCCGGCGTATAAGCGCCGGAGCATAAAGGACGGCCGTACCGTGGCACGGCGGCCGTAAGCAACGAAGGAGCCAAACATGCGTCACGGATTTCGCGGTCGTCGTTTCAACCGCTCGGTCGAGCATCGCCAGGCGATGTTCGCCAACATGGCCCAGGCCCTGATCAAGCACGAGCAGATTACCACCACTTTGCCCAAGGCGAAGGATCTGCGTCCGGTCGTCGAGAAGCTGATCACGCTCGGCAAGCGCGGCGACCTGCACGCCCGCCGCCAGGCGATCGCCCAGATCAAGGACGTCGCTTTGGTCGGCAAGCTCTTCGCGGTCCTCGGCCCGCGCTACAAGGAGCGCAATGGCGGCTATCTGCGCATCATGAAGGCGGGCTTCCGCTTCGGCGACAACGCGCCGCTCGCCGTGATCGAGTTCGTCGATCGCGATGTCGAGGCCAAGGGCAAGGATTCTGGCCCGGTCTTCACGGCGGATGACGAGCAGGCAGCCTGAGCGCTTCCAGCTTCGAACGGATGAAACGAGGCGGCCCGGCGGGCCGCCTTTTTTCTTGCCGGTCTCGGGCGAGGTCGAACGGAGGTACCAGCGCCGCCAGCCATGTGAAATTCGAGTATTTCCAATGACGTGGACGAGCCTTGTGCGGTCGCTGCCCAGAGATTATGCGATTGCTCGTTTTGTGTTTATTCAATCGGACTTGCCTTGATGTCGGAAAACAGCCTTCTCGATCACGCCCTTGTTCGCCTCGACGAGGCTGCACGCCATCTGAACATCGACTCGGACGTCATCGAGAAGCTGAAATATGCGCGCGAGACCACCAAGGTGCGGCTGATGATCCGCATGGATGACGGCTCGCGGAAGTCCTTCCTGGCCTGGCGCTGCCGCTATGACGACACGCGCGGGCCGACCAAGGGCGGCATTCGCTTCCATCCGGCGTCGACGGCCGAGGAGGTCGAGACGCTCGCCTTCTGGATGACCTTCAAATGCGCGGTGATGAACCTGCCTTATGGCGGCGGCAAGGGAGCGGTGCAGGTCGATCCGCGCAAGCTCTCCAAAGCCGAGCTGGAGCGGCTTTCGCGCGCCTATATCCAGGCCTTCGCACGGATCATCGGGCCGGACCGGGATATCCCGGCGCCCGATGTCTACACCAACGCGATGATCATGGGCTGGATGGCCGACGAATACGCCCAGATCGTCGGCGAGACCGTGCCGGCCGTGATCACCGGCAAGCCGATCGCGCTCGGCGGCTCGCTCGGCCGCGGCGATGCGACGGCGCGCGGCGGCTACTACCTGGTGCGCGACCTTGCCGACGAACTCGGCCTCGGGGGCAACATGCGCGTCGCGGTGCAGGGCTTCGGCAATGCCGGCCAGTACATCGCCCAGCTGCTCGCGGCGGACGGGCACCGCATCGTAGCCGTCTCCGATTCGAGCGGCGCGGTGATAGCCGAGGACGGGCTCGATCTTGCGGCGCTGCTCGCCGCCAAGGCGCGCGGCAAGTCCGTGCTGGACACGGTCGGCCATGCCGGCCACCAGGCGCTCGATTCCGACGCGCTGGTTGGCGTCGATTGCGACCTCCTGGTGCCGGCGGCGCTCGAGAACATGATCCACGAGGGCAATGCCGGCAGCATCAAGGCGGGCGTCGTGCTCGAGCTGGCGAACGGCCCGGTCACGGCCGAGGCGGATGCGCTGCTGGAGGCCCGCAAGGTCGTCGTCCTGCCGGACATCCTCGCCAATGCCGGCGGCGTCACCGTGTCCTATTTCGAGTGGGTGCAGAACAAGCAGGGCTTCTACTGGCCGCTGGAGGAGATCCATGAGCGCCTGCGCACCATCATGGTACGCGAAGGACGGGCGATCTCGAACGTCGCCCGGGCCAAAGGCGTCTCGATGCGTACCGCTGCCTATGTCCACGCGCTGAGTCGTCTCGCCGAGGCGATCGAGGCGCACGGCACACAGAGCTTCTTCACGACCTGATAGGGGGCCTCGACGTCGCCGCGAAGTTTCGGCGAATCGATAGCCAGCATTTCGGAAGGGCGGTCTTTGGGCCGCCCTTTTTGTTCTGGCGGGCGTGCGAGGGCGATTGCTGCGGGAAATTGTTACACCCGCTCGCGCTTTTCGCTGCGTCAGGCCGATGTTAGCCTCATCGCGAACCGGGCAGGGCGGTTAGAGGCCGCCATAGCAACAAGCCCGGCAACGAGGGGAAAATCGCATGAAGCGCGCTGCTCTGGCCGTGCTGGCCGCCATCGCCGTCCTGCCAGCACAGGCCCAGGACAAATATCCGTCGAAGCCGATCAACATGCTGGTGCCGTTCGCGGCCGGCGGTTCGTCCGACGTGATCGCGCGTCTCGTCGGTGACGAGATGAGCCGGATCCTCGGCCAGCGCATCGTGATGGAGAACATGGGCGGGGCGGGCGGTGCGACCGCGCTGACGCGGGCGGCGAGGGCCGAGCCCGACGGCTACACCATCGTGATCGGCAATAGCGGCACCAACGCAGCCTCCTACACCATCTACAACGACCTGAAGTACACGCCGGCCGATTTCGTGCCGATCGGCCTCGTCGCCAAGACCTCGCCGATGATCGCGCTGAAGCTCGACTTCCCGGCCAAGGATCTCAAGGAGTTCCTCGACTACGCCAAGAAGAACCCGGGCAAGATCAGCCTCGGCCATGCCGGCGTCGGCTCGTCGAACTATCTGATCTGCCGCAATTTTCTCAAGGCGTCCGGGCTCGACGTGGCGCTGGTGAGCTATCGCGGTGCGGGGCCGGCGCTGAACGACCTGATGGGCGGACAGATCGACGGCGTCTGCGATGCCGCGACGTCGCTGTCGGGCGCCGTCCAGGGCAACAAGGTCAAGGCACTGGTCGTGGCGACGCCGCAGCGCCTGCCGAGCCTGCCGGAGGTGCCGACCTCGGCCGAGGCCGGGCTTCCGGCCTTCCAGGCACAGGGCTGGAACGCGATCTTTGCACCGAAGGGCACGCCGCAGCCGGTGATCGACAGGCTGAACGAGGCGCTGCGCACCGCCCTCGCCAGTGAGAGGCTGCATGGGCGCTTCAAAGAATTGTCCTCGGTGCTGCCTTCGAGCGAAGAGATGTCGCCGGAGTTCGTCGCCAAAATGGTCCCGGTCGAGATCGAGCGGTACAAGGTGCTGCTCAGCGACGGGAAGTGAGTTTCACGCACGAGCGTTGGCGAGCTCGCCGGCGAGATCGAGCAGTACATCCAGCGGCTGCTCGAAAATCTCCGCTTCCGGCGAGACGCCATAGAGCCCGAAGATGAACTGGGTTGTCTCACTGTGCTCGGCGAAAGCCATCGCCCAGCCGGTGAACTGCGGGTGAGCGATAGCATCCTGCGCCAGCAGGCGCAGGTCGCCATGGCGCGGATCGACCATGATCCGGCCATAGGTTTCCGCGATAGAGCCGGCCTCGCCTTCGAGGACCTGGGCGAAACCGCCCGGTGTCGCCATCAGGAAACCCGTTATATGTCTTTCGGCATTGCGCAGTCGCGCCGTCTCGAGAATACGCGCGAGCTCGACGCGTCGATCCGCCTCGACGAGTCGGCTACGGCTGGCATAAACAAGGCGCACAAGGCTCACGTCGACGGTCCTTTCTCGGGGCAGCGCGGGAGTTTCGCGGCCCGGAACGGAATCGCGTAGCGCGTGTTTCCGAGACTGTCCGGGGTGCTGCCGCGGTGAGATGGTTCAGAGGTTGAACGTCCAAGGCAGCTGGTTTGTTTCAAGAAGGAGATCGGCATGCGCCGTTCCATCGTGCCGAGTCACAGTCGTTTTGTCGCTCTGACCCTGGGCCTTGCGCTGTCCATGGGGGCGTCGACGCTGGCGCTGGCCCAGGCCCGGCAAGTGCCCGAGGCGCGCCAACAGATCACGCTCTCCTTCGCGCCGGTTGTGCAGAAGACGGCGCCGTCGGTCGTCAATGTTTATGGTGCGCGCGTCGAGCGGCGGCCGCAGAACCCGTTCATGGACGATCCGTTCTTTCGCCGTTTCTTCGGCGATGGCGGCTTCGGCCTGCCGCGCGAGCAGGTGCAGCGCTCGCTCGGCTCCGGCGTGATCGTCGATGCGGCCGGGCTAGTGGTCACCAACAACCACGTCATCGAGGGTATGACCGAGGTCAAGGTGGCGCTTGCCGACAAGCGTGAGTTCGAAGCGACGATCCTGCTGCGTGATCCGCGCACGGATCTCGCCGTGCTCAAGCTCAAGGGCGTCAAGGACCTCGCTGCGATCGAGATCGGCGATTCCGATGCGCTGCAGATCGGCGACCTCGTGCTGGCGATCGGCAACCCCTTCGGCGTCGGCCAGACGGTGACGCAAGGCATCATCTCGGCGCTGGCGCGCACACAGGTCGGCGTCGGCGACGCCCAGTCCTTCATCCAGACCGATGCTGCGATCAATCCCGGCAATTCCGGCGGCGCGCTGGTCGACATGCAGGGCCGGCTCACCGGCATCAACACCGCGATCTTCTCGAAGTCGGGCGGCAGCGTCGGCATCGGCTTCGCCATTCCCTCGGCCATGGTCCGCGTCGTCATCGAAAGCGCCAAGGCGGGGGCGACGACCGTGCGCCGGGCCTGGTTCGGAGCGCGGCTGCAAACGCTGACCCAGGACGTCGCCGATGGGCTCGGGCTCGACCGGCCGGCCGGTTCTGTCGTCGCGAGCGTGGTCGAGTCCGGGCCGGCGGCCGAAGGCGGCCTCAAGCGCTCGGATGTGATCCTCGCCGTCGACGGCGTCGGCGTCGACGACCCCGAGAGCTTCGGCTACCGCTTCGCCACGCGGCCGATCGGCAGCACGACGCAACTCACCGTGCTGCGCGGCGGCAAGCGCATCACCATCCCCATCAAGCTGACGCCGGCTCCGGAGACGCGTCCGCGCGAGCCGATCAAGGTCGCCGGCCGCTCGCCTTTCACGGGCCTGACCGTGCTGAACCTGTCGCCGGCGGTCGCGGAGGAATTGTCGATCGACCTGTCGACCGAAGGCGTGGTCGTCGGCGAGATCGAGGAAGGCAGCCCGGCGGCGCGCGTCGGCTTCCGCAAGGGCGACCTCATCCTTGCGATCAATGGCGAGCGCATCAACGCCTCGCGCGAGATCGAGCTGGCGACGCGCGAACGCAAGCGCTCCTGGGAGGTGACGATCTCGCGCGGCGGCCAGACCGTGACGTCCGTGTTCGGCGGGTGAGGTGAGCGACCTCTTCTCCGCTTCCGGCCTCGATAAATCCGGCCCGCGCCCGCTCGCGGACCGGGTGCGGCCGACGACGCTCGGCGAGGTCTCCGGCCAGGATCACCTGACCGGCGAGGACGGCGTGCTGACCCGGCTGATCGCCTCGGGCTCGCTCGGCAGCCTGATCTTCTGGGGCCCGCCCGGCACCGGCAAGACGACGGTAGCGCGCCTGCTCGCGGGACAGACCGATCTCGGCTTCGAACAGATCAGCGCGATCTTCTCGGGGGTCGCCGATCTGAAGAAGGCCTTCGATGCCGCCCGCGGCCGCCGGCTCGGCGGCAAGGGCACCTTGCTGTTCGTCGATGAGATCCATCGCTTCAACCGGGCCCAGCAGGATGCCTTCCTGCCAGTGATGGAGGACGGCACGATCACCCTGGTCGGCGCCACCACCGAGAACCCGTCCTTCGCGCTCAACGCGGCTTTGCTGTCGCGGGCCCGCGTCCTGACCTTCAAGGCACTCGACGAGGGCGCGCTGCTCTTCATGCTCGGCCGGGCCGAAGCGCTGGAGAACCGGCAATTGCCGCTGACGCCGGAGGCGCGCCTCGCGCTGGCGCGTTTCGCCGATGGCGACGGGCGGGCGGTGCTGACGCTGGCCGAGGAGACCTGGCGCGCCGCCAAGCCGGACGAGATATTCGACGAGGGGGGCCTCGGCGAGGTGATCCAGCGCCGCGCGCCGATCTACGACAAGGCGCAGGACGGCCACTACAATCTGATCTCGGCCCTGCACAAGACGATCCGCGGCTCCGATCCCGATGCTGCGCTCTACTACTTCGCCCGCATGCTCGACGCCGGCGAGGATCCGCGCTTCCTGGCGCGGCGGCTAGTCCGGATGGCGGTCGAGGATATCGGCCTTGCCGATCCGCAGGCGCTGGTTCATGCCCGCGCCGCGGCCGAGACCTATGAGCAGCTCGGCTCGCCCGAGGGCGAGCTCGCGCTGGCCAACACAGTGATCTATCTCGCGACCGCGCCGAAATCGAACGCGGCCTACACGGCCTACAAGGCGGCGGTGCGCGTCGCCAAAGAACACGGCTCGCTGACGCCGCCCAAGACAATCCTGAATGCGCCGACCAAGCTGATGAAAAGCGAAGGCTACGGCGCCGACTACGCCTATGACCACGATGCGCCCGACGCCTTCTCCGGCCAGAACTACTGGCCGGACGCGCTCGGCCGCCAGCGCTTCTACGACCCTCCCGAGCGCGGCTTCGAGCGTGAGATCAGGAAGCGGCTGGAGTACTGGGAGAAGCTCAGGCAGGAGCGGGGGGAGTAGGGGGTCGATCAGACTTGGCGTCATGCTCGGGCTTTGACCCGAGCCCCTCAGGCCGTGTCAGGCTCGGATCAACCCCTTCTCGTCATGAGATTCTCGGGTCTGCGCTTCGCTTCGCCCGAGAATGGCGAGGTGACGGGACCGACGCCTTCGGATCAAAAGCTCCGCTCGATGAAAACCTGCGTCGAGATCTGCCGTCCGGCCAGGCCAGCCGCGATCTCGCGGCCGGTCAGCGCGATCTTCGCCCAGGCGACCGAGCTCTCGATGCCGGCCTTGAAGCCCTCGACCGGGGTCCAGACCAGATTGGCGGCGAAGCGGTCGATCCTGATCTCGCCGCGGATCTGGTTGGCGAGGAGCGGCACGGCGAGCCAGTAGCGGCCGAGATAGGCGTTGCTGGCGAGCTCGTCGGTCCATTCGAAGCGGCTGGAGACGATCGTGGAGAAGCCGCGCGTGGCGTCGCTCGCCAGCAGCACGCGGTTGACGATGCGGGCATCCAGCACCGAGCCGAGATAGGGCGCGCCATCGATCGCGCCGGCGAGCTGGGCTGTCAGGCTCCAGCCATGCCCGAACGCCTCGCCTTCATAGGTCGCGCCGAGGATGCCGGCCCGGCCGAAGCGCGCCGGCGTGCCGGGAATCTCGCGCAAGGCGAGCGCGCCATGCACGGTCCAGCCGCCCTGCTCATAGACCAGCCGGCCGATCGCATCGGGCATCCGCCTTCCGGTCGCGACCGGCGCGGTCGAGGAGGTGTTGCCCAGCGCCGGGTCCTCGAGCGCCAGCGTCGCCGTCCAGCTCTCGGTCAGCGGCATTTCCAGCGCGATGATGCCGACGGTGCGTGACGGCACCCGGGCCGAGAAGATGAACTCGTCGCCGGTCCAGAAGGCGAAGCGCGAGGTATCGAGCCCGAAGGTCCAGGGGCCGACCAGGATCGTCGCCTCGTCGATCGACGGATCGCTGACGCCGTCGACCGGGCTGTAGAGGGTGAAGCCGAAGGCGGTGCCGATCCGCAAGCCCGAGGCGAGCTCATGCGAGGTCGCGATGCGGAAGGCGGCGCTGACCGGGAAGGAGGTCACGTTGGAGGGCGGCGGCGGACCATTGCGCGAGGCCCGGAAGGAATCGCGCTGGATGCCGGCGCTGACCGTGCCGGAGATGGAGAGGCAGGTGGCCGAGCCGGGCAGGATGAGGCCGCGCTCTGGCGGGTCCTCATCGTCGTCGTCATCATCGTCTTCGCTGTCGTCGTCACTGTCGTCTGCATCGTCCCCGCTCGTGGCGGCCGGCTCGCTGGCGAAGAGCGGCGGGGTCTCGGGCAGCGCGATGGTGCAGGCGCGGGCGAAGCTCGGGGCCTGCACCGGGCGGGACGGCAAGCGCGCCGGCGCGGCAAGGGCGGTCTGCGAGAGCAGCGCGAGGCAAAGGCCGACAGGCAAGGCCGCGCGCCAGAGCGCCGCGCCGATATCCTCGCCTCCCGGTTCAGAACCGCATGCCATCGGCGCGATGATCACCCCCTATGTCCCGGCGTTTCTGCCGGTCGCGGAGGTGACAAGTCAATCGCGCCGACGGCTACCGGGCTCAGGCCGCAGTGGCGTGGGATGAGAGCGACCCGGAGGGCGAAGCTTCGCCGCGAATCGTCAAGGCGACGAGCGAGAGCCAGCCGAAGAGCACGACGCCGGCGCCGCCGACGATCACGCCCGCCCAGGACGGGGTGGCCATGCCCGCCGCGACGAGTGCAGGAGCGAGCAGGGCCGTGGCGATGCTGTAGAGAGCCCAGCCACGCTTGCCGACGGTGCCGAACCGGCGGGCGAAGACGAAGCAGGCCACGATCAGTGACAGGAATGAGACGAGGAACGCGGCCATGTGCAACGCGCCGATGACGCTCATCTGGGGCTCCTGGCCGGAGACGGGGAGGGGATCGGGCCCGAACAGCCCGGCCCCGATCATGCCGAGACTGTAGAGGCCGACGAGGATCGGGCCAGTCGACCCGCCGCGCTGGCCGCGCAGGACATGGCGCAAACCGAGCGCGCCGGCGAGGGCCAGGGCGCCGGTCGCCAGGAAGTTGGCGACCTGGATCCAGCCGAGCTCACCGACCGCGAGGAAGCTGATCGGCTGGGTGCGGATGTCATAGCCCGGCCTCAACGCCAGCTGCAGCGCGGCGAGGGCGTAGAAGACAGGCGTGCTCGCCACGCCGCAGGCGAGGAGGGCACGATCGCGGGGGGATGCGGTTTTCATCTGGCTGTCCGGGAGCGGAAGGGGTAGAGTGAAACTGAACGGTTTAGTACAACTAAACTGTGTAGTTTTATTTCTGATGTCAAGCCCCGGGGAGAGTCGCCATGTCGCAAGCCACGCTCGATCGATCCGAGCGCAAGCGCGGCGCCGTCATCGAGGCGGCGACGAGCCTGTTCCTGGGGAAGGGCTATGACGGCACCACCATGGACGAGGTCGCGGCCCTGGCCGGTGTGTCGAAGCCGACGCTCTACCGCTATTTCGCCGACAAGGAGCGGCTCTATGCCGAGATCGTCGCGGCAACCACGGACAATATCGACGGGTTGCTGCAGCTGGTGGCCGAGGAGCTTGCCGCCTCCGACGATCCGAGGGAGGGGCTCGGCCGGCTGGCCAGCAAGTTCCTGACCGCGCTGATGCAGCCGGACCTGCTGCGCCTGCGGCGACTGGTGATCGCCAATGCCGAGCGCTTCCCCGAGGTCGGGCAGGGCTGGTTCTCGCGCGGCTTCGAACGGGTGCTGGAGACGCTCTCCGCCGCCTTCCTGCGCTATGCCGCAAAGGGGCGCCTGCGAATGGACGATCCGCTGATGGCGGCCAATCATTTCGCCGGGCTGGTGCTGTGGATCCCGCTGAACCGCGCGATGTTCAGCGGCAGTTGCGACAGCGACCCGGCCGAGCTCGCCCGCTATGCGCAAGCCGGGGTCGACGCCTTTCTGCGGGGCTACGGCACGGAAACGATGAACTGAGGCGGCGGATTTCGTTTGTGCGCGACCGCCCGGCGCTCTATGCCTCAGCGATGCTTTCCACCGCTCTCGTCTTCCTCGGCGCCGGCATCGGCGGCGTGCTCCGGCACGGCGTCAACGTCGTCTCGCTGAAATGGCTCGGCGCCTCGTTCCCCTACGGGACGATGGCGATCAACATTCTCGGCTCCGGCGCGATGGGGCTCGTCGCCGGCTTCCTCACCTTCAAGGCCGGCGAAGGCTGGACGCAGAACGCGCGGCTCTTCCTCGCCACCGGCATTTTGGGCGGCTTCACCACCTTCTCGGCCTTCTCGCTCGACGCGGTGCTGCTCTGGGAGCGCGGCGAGGCGCTGCTGGCGGCGTTCTATGTGCTGGGCTCGGTCGCGCTATCGCTCGCGGCGCTGGTCGCTGGGCTCGCTCTGGTCAGGGGGCTGTCATGAGAACCGGCGGCAAGGGAACGGGAACTGGCGGCCCTGCGCGAGGCAACGGCCCCAAGCGCGGCGGCAGGCCACCCGCCTCCGGCGCGCCGAAAGGCAAGCGCCCGAGCCATGATGCGCGCCGCTCGGCCCGTGCCAAGCCGCGCCCGACGGAGGACGAGGTCGTGCGCACCGAGCCGACGCGCAATCCGAAGCCGCATCATCCGGCGCCGAGGGCGGCCGGTCCGCGCAAGCCCGCGATACGCAAGCCGCCGATCACGGATGCGCCGACACGTGCCGAGGTCAAGGCTGTCACCGCCGAAGTGCTCTCGACCGGCGTGCAGCAGCTCGTGGTGACGCCGGACGAGAACGAGATGCGGATCGACCGCTTCCTCGAGGCGCGCTTCCCGCAGCTCTCGTTCAGCCATATCCAGCGCATCGTCCGGAAGGGCGAATTGCGCGTCAACGGCAAGCGCGCCGACAGCAAGGACCGGCTCGAGGCCGGCCAGACCGTGCGCATCCCGCCGCTGAAGCTGGAGCAGGCGGCGGAGCGGCCGCGCTCGGCCAAGGCCGATGGCGACACGATCGGTTTCCTGCGCTCGATCACGCTCTATGAGGACGACGACGTCATCGTCCTCAACAAGCCGGCGGGCCTGGCTGTCCAGGGCGGCTCCGGCACGACGAGACATGTCGATGGCATGCTCGATGCCCTCACCGGCAAGGACGGGCAGAAGCCGCGCCTCGTCCATCGGCTCGACAAGGATACGGCCGGCTGCCTCGTCATCGCCAAGTCGCGCTTTGCCGCTGCGACGCTCGCCAAGACCTTCCGCTCGCGCTCGGCGCGAAAAGTCTACTGGGCGCTGGTCGCCGGCGTGCCGCGCGTGCGCCAGGGCCGGATCTCGACCTATCTCGCCCGCGAGGAAGCCTATGACGGCGACCAGCGCATGGCCGTCGCCAGCCATGGCGATGAGGGCGCCATGCACGCGGTGACCTATTACGCCGTGGTCGAGACCGCGGCGCAGAAGCTGGCCTGGCTCTCGCTCAAGCCGGTGACCGGGCGCACCCACCAGTTGCGCGCGCACGCCGCCCATATCGGCCACCCGATCGTCGGCGACCCGAAATACTTCAACATCCAGAACTGGGAACTGCCCGGCGGCATCCAGAACAAGCTGCATCTGCTGGCGCGGCGCATCGTGCTGCCGCATCCGCGCGGCAAGGGCACGATCGACGTCAGCGCGCCGCTGCCGCCGCATATGCGCCAGAGCTGGAACCTGCTCGGCTTCGAGGACGCGCCCTACGATCCGATCGTCGACGCGCCGGACGAGTAGGGTCGCACGAGAAAGTTGCGTGACCTGACGTAAGAACGCTTGCGGAACAAAGCGTGTTCTGTTCTAAGTTTGTTCCTGTGACTATCCATCACGGGAGGCTTTCCATGTTGCGCACCGCCTTGCTTGCCGCCGGCCTCGTTCTTTCCTTTTCCTCGACGGTTTTTGCCCAGGCGCAGCCGGCCCCGGCTGCCCCGAAACCGGCCGCGGCAGCGGCCGACGAGCCGGTGCCGCGTGCTGCTCGTGCCGAGGCGCGCCGCGACTGCTATGCCGAGAATATCGCACTCTCGGGCGACGACCTGCGCCGCGCCATGCGCGACTGCCTGCAGGAGCGCTTTCCGGGCGTAAAACTCTATGCCAGCGACGGGCTGACCCGCGACGGCAAGCCCACTGCCGTGACGGCACGGGCCGCCTGCAAGCAGGAGGCCGATGCCAGCGGACTCAAAGGAGCCGAGCGGACGGCGTCGCTGGTCGCCTGCTTCAACGGCAAGCGGCCGGACCTCGCCCAGCGCGCCGAATGCCGCAAGGAAGCGCGTGGCAAGGGGCTCGACGGAGAGGCTTTGAAGGCGGCGATCGCCGAGTGCGGTCGCAACCCGCAAGGGTGAGGCCGTGACGGCATGAGGGCCTTGCGCCGGCGGAGATGGCGAGCTGTCGCCATCTCCTGTAGAGCGCCCGGCATGGACCTCATCATCTTCGATCTCGACGGCACGCTGATCAATTCCGAGGCGATCATCCTCGGTGCCCAGTACGAGACCTTCGCGCGCTGCGGCCGTGTCCACCCGGGCCGGGAGGCCGGTCTCGGCGTGATCGGGCTGACCCTCGACATTGCGCTGATGCGGGTCGCCGGGCTCACCGAGCCGGACGACGTGCTGACGCAGACCTACAGGGATGTCTTCAACGGCATGCGGCAGAGGGCGGAGAGCGATCCAGCCCTGGCCGAGCCGCTCTTTCCCGGCGTCGTCGAGCTGCTGGCCGGGCTGTCGCAGCGGCCGGCCACAGTGCTCGGCATCGCCACCGGCAAGTCGCGGCGCGGCGCCGATTACATCGTCGAGCGCCATGGATGGGCGCCGATGTTCACGACGATCCAGACCGCCGACGATGCGATCTCGAAGCCGCATCCGGAGATGATCCTGCGGGCGATGGCCGAGGCCGGCGTCAGCCCCGAGCGGACGCTGATGGTCGGCGACAGCACATTCGACATGGAGATGGCGGTTGCAGCCGGCGTCACCCCGGTCGCGGTCTCCTGGGGCTTCCAGCCGGTCGCGGCGCTGCGGGCGGCGGGCGCGCGACATGTGATCGAACGCTGCGACGAGCTGACCGGCATCGTCGACAAGCTGGCGATGGCAGAGCCAGCCTGAGGGGCGGACGGGGCCGTCCAGGAGACTGCTCAGGACGCCTTGAACTCTCCGAGTTCATGCAGCAGCGCCGCGCCGGTGCGGAGCCCGCTGTAGAAGCAGTCGAGCGTCAGGTTCTCGTTCGGCGCGTGGTTCGCCTCGTCGGGATTCGCATAGGGCGTGACGAAGGCGGGAATGCCGAGGATCTTGGTGAAGACATAGCCGGGCAGGCTGCCGAAACCCGCCGGGATCAGGAGCGGTTCCTCGCCCTGACCAGCGACGAAGGCCCGGCGTAGCAGGGCGGTGAAGGGAGAGGCGATCGGCGTTTTCGAAGGCTGCATGCCCATATCGGCCGCGACGAACTCGACCTCCGGCGCGTGCTCAGCCACATGCGCCGCGACCTTGCGCAGGATGTCCTGCGGATCCTGCGCCTCGACCAGGCGGATATCGCATTTGACCAGGGCTTCGTTGGGCAGGACCGTCTTGGTGCCGGGACCGCCATAGCCGCCGTGGAAGCCGTTGATGGTCAGCGTCGGGCGGAAGCAGAGGCGCTCATAGAAGGGCCGGTCGGCCGGCGCATCGAGCCGCGTCAGGCCGAGACTGTGCTTCACCGCCTCGATGTCGAGCGGCAGGGCCTCGATCGCGGCGCGCTCCTCGGGCGTCGGCGCTTCGATATCGTCATGGAGGCCGGCAATGGTGATCTCGCCGGCGGCGTTCTTCATGGTCCCGAGCAGATGCACCAGGGTCCAGATCGGGTTCGGCACGACGCCACCGAAATTGCCGGAATGAACGTCGCGGACGGCATGGCGGCAGCGCAACTCGAAGGAGACCACGCCGCGCGAACCGAACTTGATCGCGGCCGCTCCGCTGACATGACGCGGCCCGTCGGCGGTGACGGCGAGGTCCGCCTTGAGCATCGCCTTGTTGGCGCGCACGAAGCCGGCGATGTTCGGGCTGCCGATCTCCTCCTCGCCCTCCAGCAGCAGGATGACGTTGCAAGGCAGCGTGCCATGCACCTTGAGATGGGATTCGATCGCGAGGATCTGGGCGAAGTGCTGGCCCTTGTTGTCGCCGACGCCGCGCGCATAGATCCGGCCGTCACGGATCGTCGGCTCGAAGGGCGGTGAGGTCCATTTGTCGAGCGGGTCGGGCGGCTGCACATCGTAATGGCCGTAGAGCAGCACGGTGGGCCTGCCCGGCGCCTTCTGCCAGCGCGCGACGACCATGGGATGCCCCTGCGTCGGTACCAGGGAGGTCTCCAGCCCGATCTCGGTCAACATCTCGACCAGGAGCGCACCGACTTCGGCGATGCCGATGTTCTCGGCGCTGATGCTGGGGTGGCGCAGATAGGCGATCAGGCGATCGAGGAAGGCGCTTCGGTTGGCCTCGATATGGTCGAAAACCGCAGCGAGCGTGTCGGGAGAAGCCATGGTCGCGCTACCTGCCTGAGGTGAGGATCGGGGTCAGGGCAGAATCGTTACGATGCCGCGCGGCTGCCTCCAATGCTCCTGGCGCAGCCCGGCGGCGCGCCTGAGGGTGCAGAGGAAACGGCGGCGCCAGTAACATCCTCGCAACCACGTCCGATCAGGACCGTTTAACCTGAACGCGCGTTCAGATTTGCGTGTTAACCACCTGATGACTGGCCCGGTCGCATCGTCTTCATACGACAGGGACAAACCGACACAAAACAACGTCGGACAGGGGTTGAACAATGATCGGCCATGAACTTCGTGAATTCGTCGATCGCGTGATGGACAGGCACGTGATCGACGATGAAGACGTCCGAGTTCTTCAGCGCGAAATCTTGCACGAGGTCGTGCTGACTCGCGATATCATCGACGTGCTGGTGGCGCTCGACCGTGCCGTCGCCGACAAGTCGCCGCTCTTCGCCGATGTGCTGCTGGCGTTCTGCGTCGACTTCTCGGTCTGGGAAAGCCGCCCGACCGGCAAGATCGACCGCGACAAGGCGCACTGGCTGGTGACGACGCTTTCGGCCGGGCAGGGCCCGACGCCGCTGGCGCAGAAGATCGCCTTCGAGGTCGTGCGCGAAGCCGAGACCTGCGACGAAGCGCTGGTCAGCTTCGCCCTGCGCAAGGCCGATGCCCGGATCTCCGCCGCGCCGACCGCCCAGCGCGTGCTGCTGGCGAGCTGAGGCCTCCTGATCGAACGGAGCGCGCGCGCCCGGCCGCCGCCGGGTGTTTGCGCACGTTACAAAACTTTCGCATCAGTGGACGGATGCGCTTGCCTCCCGTAAATCCCGCACTGCACAGTGAAGGCACCGGGTCTGGGGGAAGCCACGCATGTTCTCGAAGATTCTGATCGCGAACCGTGGCGAGATCGCCTGCCGCGTCATCAAGACGGCAAAGCGCATGGGCATCAAGACGGTGGCGGTCTATTCCGATGCCGATCGTGACGCGCTGCATGTCGAGATGGCCGACGAGGCCGTCCATATCGGCGCAGCCCCGGCCGCCGAATCCTATCTCCAGATCGACAAGATCATCGCGGCCTGCAAGCAGACGGGCGCTGAGGCCGTGCACCCGGGCTACGGCTTCCTGTCCGAGCGCGAGGCGTTTGCCAAGGCGCTGAAGGAAAACGGCATCGTCTTCATCGGCCCCAATCCCGGCGCGATCGCCGCGATGGGCGACAAGATCGAATCGAAGAAGGCGGCGGCCGCCGCCAAGGTCTCGACCGTTCCGGGCCATCTCGGCGTGATCGAGACCCCCGAACACGCCGTGACCATCGCCGACGAGATCGGCTATCCCGTGATGATCAAGGCCTCGGCCGGTGGCGGCGGCAAGGGCATGCGCATTGCCCATTCCGCCAGCGAGGTGGCGGAAAGCTTTGCCCGCTCCAAATCGGAAGCGGCGTCCTCCTTCGGTGACGACCGTGTCTTCGTCGAGAAGTTCATCGTCGACCCCCGCCATATCGAGATCCAGGTGCTGGGCGACAAGCACGGCAACGTCATCTATCTCGGCGAGCGCGAATGCTCGATCCAGCGCCGCAACCAGAAGGTGCTGGAGGAGGCGCCGTCGCCGCTGCTCGACGAGGCGACGCGGCGCAAGATGGGCGAGCAGGCGGTCGCGCTCGCCAAGGCCGTGAACTACGACTCGGCCGGCACGGTCGAGTTCGTCGCGGGCCAGGACAAGTCCTTCTACTTCCTCGAGATGAACACCCGCCTGCAGGTCGAGCATCCGGTGACCGAGATGATCACCGGCATCGACCTGGTCGAGCAGATGATCCGCGTCGCCTATGGCGAGAAGCTCGCGATCTCGCAGTCCGATGTGAAGCTGAACGGCTGGGCGGTGGAGTCGCGCGTCTATGCCGAGGATCCGACCCGCAACTTCCTGCCCTCGACCGGCCGTCTCGTCACCTATCGTCCGCCGAGCGAAGGCCCGGATGGCGATGCCACCGTGCGCAACGACACCGGTGTGTTCGAAGGCGGCGAGATTTCGATCTATTACGACCCGATGATCGCCAAGCTGGTGACGCATGCCCCGACGCGCGAGGCTGCGATCAAGGCGCAGGCGCGCGCGCTCGATGCCTTCGCCATCGACGGCATCCGGCACAACATCCCCTTTGTCGCGGCGGTGATGCAGCATCCGCGCTGGATCTCGGGCAATATTTCGACCGGCTTCATCGCCGAGGAGTTCCCTGAGGGCTTCTCGCTGCCGCAGCCGGAAGGCGAGATCGCGCTGCGCATGGCGGCGATCGCGATCGGCTGCGACCATCGGCTCAACGCCCGCAAGCGAAACGTCTCGGCGCAGATGGAGGGCTGGCGCAAGGTCGAGTTCGAGCGCACCCGCATCGTCTCGCTCGGCGGCGAGCGCTTCGAGGGTGAAGTCACGGAGCAGGGCGGGGCGGTGACGATCGCCTTCGCCGAGCGCAGCCTGACGGTCGCCAGCGACTGGCGGCCGGGCGAACCGGTCTGGCGCGGCACGCTCGACGGCGTCGCGATCGCGGCGCAGGTCCGGCCGATCCTGAACGGCGTCGCGCTCGGCCATGCCGGCGCCTATGCCAATGCCCATGTCTATACGCCGCGCGAGGCGGAACTGGCGGCGCTGATGCCGGAGAAAGTTGCCGCCGATACCGGAAAATTCCTGCTCTGCCCGATGCCCGGCCTCGTCAAGGCGCTGCTCGTCTCTGTCGGCCAGGAGGTCAAGGCGGGCGAGCCGCTCGCCATGGTCGAAGCGATGAAGATGGAGAATGTGCTGCGCGCCGAGAAGGACGTCACCATCGCCAAGATCCTGGCGAAGGAGGGCGATTCGCTCGCCGTCGACGCCGTCATCATGGAGTTCGCCTGACGGTTTCGTCATTGCCAGCGCAGCGAAGCAATCCAGGCGGGCTCGCTCTACCTTTCCCTCGATTGCTTCGTCGGCTGACGCCTCCTCGCAATGACGGGTGTGCCCGCGCCGCGGGCGCTTGCCTTCGCTCGCCCGCCGGCTGATTGTCGCCGCCCTATCACGGGAAGGTGCTGCGAATGCTCACGATCTGGGGACGGATCAGCTCGATCAATGTGCAGAAGGCGGTCTGGGCCGCCGGCGAGGTCGGCCAGCCCTTCGAGCGCATCGATATCGGCGGCAAATTCGGCGGCAATCGCGAGCCGGCCTATCTCGCCAAGAACCCGAACGGATTGGTCCCGACGCTGGAGGACGGCGAGGTCTGCATCTGGGAATCGAACAGCATCGTGCGCTATCTCGCCGCCCGCTATGGCTCGGGCTGGATCTGGGAGGAGGAGCCGGCCAGGCGGGCGGAGGCCGATCGCTGGATGGACTGGATGAATACCCAGCTGCAGCCGGCGCTGACGCCGGCCTTCTGGGGGCTGGTCCGGAAGGACCCGGCGCGACAGGATCCTGCCGCGATCGAGGAGTCGATTGCCAAGACCGAAGCCAAGCTCGATGTCCTGGAGGCGCATCTGACCGGGCGCAGCTACCTCGCCAATGAGCGCTTCGGCATGGCCGACATCACGGTGGCGCCCGGCGCGCATCGCTGGCTCCACATGCCGGTGCCGCAGAAGGACTGGCCCAATATCCGCCGCTGGTATCAGCAGGTCGCGGCACGGCCGGCGGCCGGGCCGGCGCTGCCGTTGCCGATCGCGTGAGGGCGGCAGAGCGCGCTTGACCCGGCCGATTTGGCCGTCATGATCGCCGCCATGCGCGGTTTTCTCGTCATTCCTGTCCTGATGGCGCAGCTCGGCTGCACGGTGGCGTTCGCGCAGGTGCCGACCAATCCGGTGCAGTCCGCCGACCGCATGCAGGTGGCGAATTGCGTTCGGCAGGGCCAGGCCGCGAGCCCGGCCTGCATCGGCCTCGTCGCGGTGCCCTGCGTCAGCGCTGCTTCGGCGAGCGACCGGCCGCAGGCCGAGATCACCTGCGCAAGGCGCGAGGAGGCGGTCTGGCGCGAGCGGCTGACGCTGGCGGGAGCGGCGCTGGGGCGGATCCTCGATGCCGGTGCGCGCAGCCAGTTCGCCGCGCTGCAGGTCGCCTGGCAGAGCTACGCCGTGCAGAAATGCGCCTTCTACGGCGCCGCCCAGCCACCGGCACGTTCGGCTGGGCTGCAGGCCGGCTGTGAGTTGCGCGAGGTCGCCGAGCGCGCGCTCGAAGTCGAGCGCTTCGCGGCGCGGCAGACGCGCCGCCCGCCAGCACAGCCTCCGCAGATCATCAGGTAATTTCGCGTCATGGTCGGCCTTGAGCCGACCATCTCAGGCCGGATGAGGCTCCAGCCGACGCCTTCTCGTCACGAGATTCTCGGGTCTGCGCTGCGCTCCGCCCGAGAATGACGGCGCTCGCCGCCGCCGGCCACTCACCGCAACGTGATTGAGAATCCCTGCTGAACCCCGAGTGCCCTCGGCCGTTTCCTAACGGCCTGTCAGCTTTCTGCGCGTAAGGGAGGCGGGTCTGTTCAAGAAAATCATGTTCTTCACCCTCTCCAAGATCCTCTGGTTCCTGGCCTCGCCGGTGAACCTCGCCATTGCCGGGCTCGTGCTGGCGAGCCTGCTCGCTTTCACGCGCTTTTCCGGGCCGGGGCGCTGGCTCGGGCTGATTTGCGTGCTCGCGCTCGGCCTGCTCGCCTTCAGCCCGCTGCCGCGCATTGTCGTCAGGCCGCTGGAGGATCGCTTCCCGCAGCAGGCGGTGAATTCCGGCAAGGTCGACGGCATCATCGTGCTCGGCGGCGCGATCGGCGTCGCGCGCGAGGACATCGTGCTCAACAATGCCGCGGCGCGGATGACCAAGGCGGTCGAACTCGCCCGGGCTCATCCCGAGGCGAAGCTGGTCTTCACCGGCGGCGGCGCCAATCTGCTCTCGCCGGTGGTGCGGACCGAGGCCGACGGGGCGCGGCTCTTGTTTCTCGGCCTAGGGCTGCCGGAAAACCGCCTCGTCCTCGAGGACAAGTCGCGCAACACGGTCGAGAACGCTGTGTTCACCCGCCGTCTGGTCAACCCCAAGCCCGGCGAGCGTTGGCTTCTGGTGACCTCGGCCTGGCACATGCCGCGCGCCATGGGCGTGTTCCGCAAGGCAGGTTTCCAGGTCGAGGCTTTCCCGGTCGATTTCCTCTCCAGCGGCGAGCGCGCCGATTTTCTGCGGCCTTATCGCAAGGCGGCGCGCGGGCTCGACATCGCTGACGACGCCTTCAAGGAATGGGCCGGGCTCCTCGCCTATTATCTCGCCGGCTATACGGACGCGCTGTTTCCTGGACCGGCGCAGGCGGCGCCGCGGCGCTAGCAGGGGCGCCTTTCCTGGCTGATCGCGTCGAGCACCAGCCTCGCTGCCACCTCCGATCCATCGCTGCGGATCGTGCGGGCCACGACGGCCGCCCGCGTTCCGGTCTCGGGTGCCAGCGCCGTGGTGAGCGCTGCCGACAATGAGGCGAAGCTTGGCGTCGGACCGTCATGAGCCGCGCCGATGCCGAGTTTCGCCACCCTACCGGCCCAATAGGGTTGATCGACGATCTGGGGGATAATCACCTGCGGCGCGCCGGCGCGGGTTGCCGCCGTCGTCGTGCCGGCGCCGCCGTGATGCATGACGGCCGCCATCTGCGGGAACAGCGCCTGCTGGTTGACGTCGCCGGTGATGAAGCAATCACCCTGGTCGTCGCCCAAGGCGAGGTCGGCCCAGCCCCGCAACACGACCGCGCGGCGGCCTTGCGCACGGGCTGCTTCGATCGCGACGAGGGCGGCGTCCCTGGCTGACTGCATGAACATGCTGCCGAAGCCGACATAGATCGGTGGCTCGCCTGCCTTCAAGAATGTCACCAGCTCTGCCGGAAGCGGCCGCTTGTCGGGCAGGATCCAGGCGCCGGTCTGCACGGCGTCGCAGAGTTCCGTCTGCCGCCAGGGCCACAGGACCGGGTCGGATGCCAGAAGCGGTTGGTCGGTGAAGACGTGATCGCGGGCATTGTCGACGGACAGCAAGCCGAGCGCCGAGCGGTGCGCCCTGAGCGCCTCACCGAACAAGGCATTCATGGTCCGGGCGTTGAAATCCCATAGTTCGCGGTTGTCGGTCACCTCCGGCGGCAGCGGATGGCCCGGATAGGGGAAGGGCCGATGATGCTGCGAGGGCAGGAAGAGCGGGCAGAAGGTGACATGGCGATAGGTGAGGCCCATCAGTTCCGCGACCGAGCGTGCGGCGCTCGCTGACGGAAACAGGCCGGTCGCGACGATCGCATCGCATCCTTCGGCCGCGGCGGAGATGGCGTCGAACTGCGCAGCCATCATGTCGGAGGCGAGCTTGTGGAAGTCCGCTGTCGATAACGGCTTTGCCCGCTCGCCGACCCATTGGCGGATCGGCATGAAGGCCGGCGCCAGCGGCACGCCGGCCCGTGCCAGCAGGGCGGCGAATTCCTGATCCGGCGGCGCGGACACCACCGCTTCGACGCCGAGGCCCTGCAGTTGCACGGCAAGTGCCACGAGCGGCTCGACATCGCCGCGCGAGCCGTAAGTCGATAGCAATACACGCATTTTTCTTCTCCCTTTGGCCTGGGGTTCAGGCCGAGGGCAGCGTTCCTAGGACATGGAGGGGGGCTTGCCGCAAGCCCCCCGGTGCGTTAGACGATGATAGTGGCAAGAGGCAGATGCATCCCTCGGCCGCTCTCCGCTGCAGCTGAAATCGCCCCTCGCGAGCTGGCGACGCAGCCTCGAACGACCTCCTCGACCATCCCAGACAGCACGAAGCAGGCGCGGTCTAGCGCCGTCCGAAGACCATCGTTGCGGCGCGGAGGAAGCTGATTGCCGCGGGACGGCCTAAAGCATCAGACCGAAAAGTGGAATCCACTTTTCGGAAAAATCAGATGCTATAACAAATAGATAGATCACCGTTATCGCGTCCGATAGGACGCGCGGTGATCTAGTCTTGGCTGGCCTCATCATGCCCCGGCAACCGCAGGCGATAGACGCCGCGGAAATCGTCCGGATCGACCGGGCGCCCTTTTCGGGTAATCACCAGCCGACCGTCCTTCATCAACTGCACGGCGACCCGGCGGATCGGCTGCATCAGCGGGCCCCAGCCATCGGGGTGGTCGCCGCCAAGCGTGCGGGCGATATCCATCGGCGAGGTCGTCCGGTCACTCCGCTCGGTGGTGAGACGCAGGATCGTCTCGGCAAGCTCGTCATCTGTCGGTGTGGTCATGCCGCTTGCTGAGCCTGCGGATGGATTTCGTCAAGCGCTGCGACGCCCCGCGCCGACGGCGGCGGCCGAGTCCGAGGCGAATTGCCGGCGCCACATCACCGTCAACACTGCCGCGGTGGCGATCAGGAAGAGCCAGGGCGAGATGAACCAGCCGAGATAGGCCAGCGCAAAGAAGAAGGCGCGCTGGCCGCGGTTGAAGTGCAGCCCGGCGACGATGTTCATCGCCACCGCTTCGCGCGCCGCGGCGATCGTCTCGGGCTTGTCGGCCTCGGTCCATGACGGGATCGCGCCGATCAGGATGGCGCAATAGTTGAACAGCCGATAGCTCCAGCTGAACTTGAAGAAGGCATAGGCGAAGATCACCGCGAGCCCGATCACCTTGATCTCCCAGGCGGCGCGGGTCGTCGTCGTGGCGAAGGGCAGGTCGGCGAAGATCTGGACGACGCGGTCGGCCGATTGCAGCAGCGTCAGCGAGCCGCCGATGGCGATCAGCGAGGTCGAGGCGAAGAAGGCGGTGCCGTTCTGCAGGCCGTTCATCACCTGCGTGTCGATGATGCGGTTCTCGCGCTTGACCGATTCCATGATCCAGCGCTCGCGGCGCTGGTTCATCAATGTGTTCAGGCTGCGCCTGGAGTGGGGCCCGGTCTCGACGGCCAGAAGGTAGCCGATCCAGGCGGCGGCGAAGAAGGCGATCGCGATCAGGTCGAGCGGTCCGAATCCGGCCATGAGCCCCTCCGGCCGGCAGATTGGCGAGGCTGGCGCACACCTGCAAGCCCGCGATTGACGATAGCCGCGCCAGCCGCCACTTTGCCGGCCTCGCAGGGGGAGGGCCGGCCATGCCGCAGACGATCACCAAGGGCTACAAGGCGCTGCTGGCCGAGGCGGAAGCCGCTGTGAAGACGCTCTCGGTCGACGAGGCAAAAGCCTTGGTCGGGCGCGACGATACCGTCTTCGTCGACCTGCGTGATCCGCGCGAGCTCGAGCGGGAAGGGCGCATGCCGGGCGCCTTCCATTGCCCGCGCGGCATGCTGGAGTTCTGGATCGATCCGGAAAGCCCCTATGCCAAGCCGGTGTTCCAGGAAGACAAGCAGTTCGTCTTCTTCTGCGCCGGCGGCTGGCGCTCGGCGCTCGCGGCCAAGACGGCGCAGGATATGGGCCTGAAGCCGGTCGCGCATGTCGCTGGCGGCTTCGGCGCCTGGAAGAAGGCCGGCGCGCCGTTCGATGCGCCTGAGCCGAAGCAAGGCTGAGCCCGTCGCTTGTCCCATTTCGTCATCGTTTTTCTCGTCATCTGCTTCGTCTTCCGCAAGCCGCTCGGACGCCTCCTGGCGAAGCAATTCCCCGATCGGGCGAAGCGCCAGCGCGTGCTCGGCACGGTCATCGTGGCGTTCCTCCTGGTGATCGGGATGAGACTGGTCGCGATGTTCTGGTGAGCCTCCTTCTCCCCTCGGGGGAGAAGGTTCCGGCAGGGGGATGAGGGCGCTTCGACTGGGTGAAACTAGGACAGGTTGCACCCGTCCTTCCCTCATCCGTCAGCGCTGCGCGCTGCCACCTTCTCCCCCGAGGGGAGAAGGGAAGAACAGACGAATCCTGCACGCGCGTCGCGAAATATCGTGACGCCAATGCGAGGTCCGATCGGTTTTCGCTGCAACCACCCCATGCATTGGACGCGGCTTGCACAATAAGCGGGCATGCGGCATGTTGCCGGTCCTGGCTCCAACTCAGGAAAGGGAGGGCTGAATGGAATTCGCTACCATCACCGCTCCCACCATGCGGTCCCGCCACCACTAGGTCGGATCAGCACGAGGCCCGCCTTTGCGGCGGCTCGAGCCAGCATTTCCCATCGCGTTTTCTGAAGTCGCGGCCGCGGTCGCGCTTCGCCTGAATTTGGAGCCGGTCTCGTCGGGGCCGGATGCTTTCATGTCTCTTTCTCCCAAGACGGAGCGGCAGGAGCCGT
The DNA here is from genome assembly GCF_001429505.1 of Allobosea sp. Root483D1. GTDB lineage: Bacteria > Pseudomonadota > Alphaproteobacteria > Rhizobiales > Beijerinckiaceae > Allobosea. Next base: position 1,285,092 of record NZ_LMJW01000022.1, on the reverse strand, counting down.
TCCGGGCCGTTCTCGGCTTCACTTTTTCACATTGGGGCCGCCAACGCTGGCGCGTCGCCGGCGTGGTCCTCACCGTGATGGCGGCGACCGCCGCCGACCTGTTCATGCCGCTCTATGCCGGGCGGCTGGTCGATGCGGTCGCCGGCGAGCGGGCGAGCGGACTCGACGCTGCGCTTGCGGCGCTCGTCATGATGATCGTGCTCGGCGCGGTCACGGTGCTGTTCCGGCACCTGTCCTTCATCGGCATCACGCAGATGACGCTGCGCACGATGGGCGATGTCGCGCGCGAATCCTTCGCGCGCCTGCAGCGCTTCTCGACCGACTGGCACGCCAACAACTTTGCCGGCTCGACAGTGCGCAAGATCACCCGCGGCATGTGGGCGCTCGACCTGCTCACCGACACGATCGTGATCGCGCTGCTGCCGTCGCTGATCGTGCTGCTCGGCACGACGGTCCTGCTGGCCTGGCACTGGCCGGCGATGGGCGCGGTCGTCTTTGCCGGCGCAGTGATCTACTGCGCCGTGACGATGGTGCTGTCACTGCGCTTCGTCGCGCCGGCGGCGACGCTCGCCAACAGCTGGGACACCAGACTCGGCGGCGCGCTGGCCGACTCGATCTCGTGCAATCCGGTGGTCAAGGCTTTCGGCGCCGAGGCGCGCGAGGACCAGCGCCTGACCGGTGTGCTGGCGAAATGGGCGGGGCGGACGCGTAGGACATGGGTGCGCGGAACCTGGTCGGGGACCGCACAGCAGATCGTGCTGCTGGCCTTGCGCGCTGCGGTGATCGGGCTGGTGATCTGGCTCTGGGCCAATGGCCAGGCCACGCCCGGCGACGTCGCCTTCGTGCTGACCAGCTACGCCGTCGTGCATGGCTATCTGCGCGATGTCGGCCAGCATGTGCACAATCTCCAGCGCTCGGTGAACGACATGGAGGAGCTGGTGGCGATGCACGCGCTGCCCTTCGGCGTGCCGGATCGTCCGGGATCGACGGCGATGGACGTGACTGCCGGCGAGATCGCTTTCGAGCGGGTGACCTTCCACTATGGAGGCCACATCGAGCCGCTCTATCGCGACTTCTCGCTGACGATCAGGGCCGGCGAGAAGGTCGGCCTGGTCGGGCGCTCCGGCTCCGGCAAGACGACCTTCGTCAAGCTGGTGCAGCGGCTCTACGACGTCACCGACGGGCGCATCGCCATCGACGGGCGCGACATCGCCTCGGCGACGCAGACGTCCCTGCGGGCACAGATCGCGATCGTGCAGCAGGAACCGGTGCTGTTCCACCGCTCGCTGGCGGAGAACATCGCCTATGGTCGTCCGGGCGCGAGCATGGCGCAGATCGAGCAAGCGGCGATGCTCGCCAACGCGCATGAGTTCATCATGCGCCTGCCCAAGGGCTACGGCACGCTCGTCGGCGAGCGCGGCGTCAAGCTCTCGGGCGGCGAGCGGCAGCGGGTGGCGCTGGCACGCGCATTCCTGGCCGACGCGCCGGTCCTGATCCTGGACGAGGCGACCTCGAGCCTCGATTCTGAATCGGAGGCGCTGATCCAGGAGGCGATGGAGCGGCTGATGGAAGGCCGCACCACCATCGTCATCGCCCACCGGCTCTCGACGGTGCGCGCCATGGACCGCATCCTGGTCTTCGACCGCGGCGAGGTCGTGGAAGAAGGCCGGCATGAGACGCTGCTGACCCATGACGGCGGCATCTACCGGGCGCTGTTCGAGAAGCAGGTCAGCGAGCTGGCCAAGGGCCTCGTCGCCTGAACCATCAAGCCTTGCCGCCCCTTATCGGGGCGGCAAGGCGCACCTCACCCTTGCTTTTGCTTATGGATTTATTGCGAAACCCGCATTCCACTGCTGAGGGAGGAGCCCTAGCCTCGCAGCCGAGATTTGGGGGGCTTCATGGATCGTCGTAGTTTCGGTATCGCGCTGGCTGCCGCGATGGCCGCGCCGCTGGCGGCACGGGCGCAATCGGCCATTTTCCTCGACTACACGCAGGATGCGCTCGACAAGGCCTATGACCAGCGCGTCTGGGCGCCGAACGCGCAGGAGGTGATCGCCCGCTACGCCAGCGACAGCGCCACAGTCCGGCAGAAGTATCCGCCGAAGACGGAGCGCTACGGCGAGAGCGAGGCCGAGACGCTCGATATCTTCGCGCCGGCCGGAGCCAAGGACCTGCCGGTGATGGTGTTCATCCATGGCGGCGCCTGGCGGGCGCTCGGACGCGAGGACGCCTCGGCGCCCGCGCCGACCTTCGTCGAGAACGGCTGTCTCTATGTCGCGCTGAACTTCGCCAATATCCCGGCGGTGCGCCTGCCCGAGATGGCGGCGCAGTGCCAGCGGGCGTTCCTCTGGCTTCACAAGAACATCGCGCGCTTCGGCGGCGATCCGCAGCGCATCTTCGTCTCGGGCCATTCCTCTGGCGGGCACCTCTGCGGCGTCATGCTAACGAGCGACTGGTCGGCGCTGGGCGGTCCGAAAGACCTGATCAAGGGCGGCGTCGCGATGAGCGGCATGTACGAGCTCTATCCGGTGATGCTCTCGGCCCGCAGCTCCTACATCAAGATCTCGAAAGACGAGCTCGCAGCGCTCAGTGCGATGCGCCATCTCGACCGGATCGCCTGCGATGTCATCGTCGCCTTCGGCGACAAGGAAAGCCCCGAATTCCAGCGGCAATCCAACGAGTTCGCGACGGCGCTCGCCGGTATGGGGCGTCTTGCGCGGAAGGTCGTGCTGCCCGGGCGCGACCACTTCGTGGTGCCGGAGGAGCTGAACAATGCGAAGACCGAGCTGTCCCAGGCCGTCATGGCGATGATGAAGGCTGCCCGCTGAGGCTGGGACAATCGAACTAGTGGTCAGCCCGGCTGGCAACAGCCGGACAGCAGCCGGTCCTTGTACCAGACCGAGATCGTCATCGGCTTGTCGTCGTCGCTGGCAGTCACCGAGCAGGCCTCGTGGCCGATGACGGCGCGGATATCGGCGCTCAGTCCGAAGGTCACGCCGGCGATCAGCGTCGTGTTGCGGCTCTGCTGCAGGGCGAAGGGGGAGGTGGAGGCCTTGCCATCGCCATCGGAGAAGCGAGCCTTGCCGTCGGTGCCGAGCTTCAGGCTCCAATAGGGTTCATCGCCGCCGCAGCTGAGGGGCGCGGCCGGTGTTTCCGGCGAGCGGGCGAGAGCTGCTTTCGCCATGGGCATGGCGAGGAACAGCAGGATGGCTCCGGCGCGGATCGGCATCGTCGCTGTTTCCTCCAAAGAAGCGTTCAATCTGCCGCGAACAACGCCTTTGCACCGCTGCCGGCGGGACAGCGGCGCAAAAGTAGGTGGAGGCCGGTTCAGGCGGCCTGCTCTTGGCTGTTCTGGCGACGGCGCCCGAGCAGGAAGAACAGTGCCGAGCCGACGATGCCGACGGCACCCGCTCCGGCGCCGACATAGATCATCTCGCTGTCCTGATCGGCCTGCTTGTTGGCGTCGTCCGCGATGATCACCGCGTCCTTGCCCGGCTCGTCCGGCAGGTACTTGATCTTCAGCGTGTCGACGGTGAGCTTGTCGTTGCTGATGATGCGACGCGCGAACTCGGTCGAGACCGTGATCTTCTCGGCGGTGCGGTCCTTGCCGGCGGCATCCTTCCAGGCGAGGTCGACGGAATAGCTGGTGCCGCCGCGGCGGCGCTTGGTGCGGGTCGCGCCCTCGACCGAGGCCTGGGCCTCGATGCCCTTCGCCGCGATCGTCCTGACGCGTTCGCCATCCTGCCAGCTGAAGAAGGCGAGGACCGGCCCGCCGATCGCTGCGATCAGCAGCAGCCATTTGATCTTGCCGGTTATCCAGCCGACGATTCCGCTCATTGGGGCCTCCATCGAGACAGTTCGGGAAAGGAGCCCGGATCCTGTCCGGGCGCCTCCCGCCTGTCCCGGCCAGCGCGACTTTCGCAGCCGTGAAGGCTCGCGCATGGCGCGCATGCGCCAGCGTCACTCTTTCGAGATTCGAACTATTCGGACGGTTTGCCGGTGCGATTTGCCAGGTTCGGAGCTGCGGCACGCGGCCTGACGCCGGCGACAGGGCCGGCCGGCAGCGGCTCATTCAGATCCCGATTCAGCGGCTTGCCATCCTGAATCGGCTTGTTCAGAAAGCGATTCATCCCGGTGAGGTAAGTCTCTGGCAAAGCCCAGCTTCTGGCGCTGGCGATGATGTCTTCAAGGTAGCCGGGGCGGGGCCGGCCGACCTGCCCGCTGCGCCCGACATAGATCAGCGCCCGCTTGGCGCCGCCCTCGACGATCACCGGCTGGCTGATCTTGACGTAGAGGCCGCTGGCGAGCTCCTCGAATTTGTCGAGCGTGCGGATGTCGCCGAGGGCGCAATCCCAGAGCACGCCATGGACGCTCTCGCGTGGATCGCGGATCACCGAGGCGTAGCCGTCCGTCGTGACGATAAACCGGTGGCGCGGCAGGCGGGCTAGGCCGAGCGCCTTCGAGCGCGGGCAGCGCAGCGCCATCGCGGCGATGTCCATATTGGCGCCATAGGCGAAGTAGAGCGGCATGGCGGGTCGTCGCTTTCCCGAGGGCTGTCGCCTGCGGCAACCGGCAGGTCCGGCGGCGGGCTTCGACGATACCAATGCCGCAAAAGCCCCGGACGCGGCAACCGGCCAGATGGCTGGCCGGCTGCGCTTGCGTGGTCCGGCCCTGCCGGCAATCCGAATGTCACTGGCTCCGCAGCGCGAGCGACAATTCGTCGAAGGTGCCGGGGAAATACGAGACATTGTGCCAGGGCCTTTTGGTCAGCAGGGCGGCGAGCTGGCGGGCCTGGGCGACATCGCGTCCGAACAGGACGATGCGGCGATTGAAGTCGTCCTCCGGAAGCGGAGCCTTCTTGAGGGCGCCCGAGGCCAGCGCGTCGACCGGGGCATTGAGCGCACCTGGCAGGCTGCCCTGCCCGAATTCGCCGGCGGCCCGGGCGTCGATGAACACGGCCGTCCTGTCGATGTTGAAGATGCGGCGCACGCCGGCCAGCTCGACTTCGACCGGCCCGCCGAGCGCCCGCCAGACCGGGAGGCCGAGCTGGTAGCGCCGGACATTGGAGAAGCCCGCCGCCGCCAGCTCGTCGGCCCGCCTGCGGCTGGCCTGGCAATAGGGACCATTGCAGTAGAGCACCAACGCGGCCGCCCTGTCGCCCTTCGCCAGTCGCTCAACGGCGGCCGCCACCTCTGCCGGCGAGCCGTCGAGGCTATGAGCGTCGGGCAGGTGCCCCGCGTCGAACTCCGCCGGTGTGCGGGTGTCGAGCACGATGGCACTGCGGTCGGCGAGCACCCTGCGCATCTCGTCAGTGGAGACTTCAGCCGTCTTCTGACCGGTTTCGGCCAAGGTCGCCCGGAAAATGTCGACGCTCTCCGCCCTGGGGGCACCGATTCCGACAGGGGCAAGAAGGGCACAGAACATCACCACGGGAATATTGAAGATCATCTTTATCTCCGCCGATCGAATTAGAGCTGTTCTTTCATGCCGGCAGCATCGTTGCTGGAGCGACATAAGAACGCTGGATCGACTAGAGCATCGGTCATTTATTCGATCCAATATTATAACGTGCGCGCTCCTCGTTTGAATTCAGCTTGAAGGCGACTCGCGTTGCCCATTTTTCAATCTACTCCGCCTTGATTCCTGCGGCTTTGACGATCGGCGGCCACTTCACGACTTCGGCTGCGAGGAACGCCGCTGTCTCCTCGGGTGAGCCCGGGCGTGCCGCGTAACCGAGGGCGGCCAGCCTGGCGAGCATTTGCGGGCTTCGCAGGCAGTCGCGGACGGCCTGGTTGAGCCGTTCGACGACCGGGCGCGGCGTATCCGCCGGAGCGAGGATCATCGCCCAGGCATCCGGATCGAAGGCGAGCTGCGGATAGCCGGCTTCGGCGACGGTCGGCACGTCGGGAAGTTCGGGGCTTCGGCTGGCGCCGGTATAGGCGAGGGCCCTGAGCTTGCCCTCGCGTATCAGCGGGAGAAGCGTGGCCGTGGTCCCGAAGTTCAGGTCGAGCCGGTCACCGAGCATGTCGGCGATCGCCTGCGCACCGCCTCGGTAGGGAATGCTTCTGATATCGACGCCCGCGACGCTCTTGAGCGTCTCTCCGAGGATCTGCGGCGGTGTATTGAGGCCGTATCCGAAGGTGAGCGCGCCGGGATTGGCCTTCGCGTGGGCGATCAGCTCGCGCAAGGTCCGTGCCGGGGTGCGAAGGCCGGTCACGAGAACATGCGACCAGGCCGCGACGGTCGCGACCGGCACGAAGCCCTTGAGGAAATCCTGGCCGCCTTGCGGATAGAGGCCATAGACCTGCGAGCTGATGGCGAAGAGCAGGGTATGCCCGTCGGGCGACGCATGCGCCACGGCGCCGGTGCCGATCGCGCCGCCGGCGCCTGACTGGTTCTCGATGACGACCGCCTGGCCGAGCCGATGCGACAGGTCTTGCGCTGCAATCCGGGCCAGCGCGTCGACAGGCCCGCCGGCAATGAAGGGAACCACCAGCTTGACGGGATGGTCGGGAAAGCTCTGGGCGGCGGCGGGGCTACAGAAGGCCGCCGCAAGCGAAAGCAGTGCCGAAAGGAGGCATCCGGCGCGACCTGCGAGCCGGCTCCCGGTGTCCGGGGATCGCAGCCGGGGGAAGGCGGAAGAGAGCATCATCGCGTCCTCCGATGGCGGTGGCCGTTCGGACGGCCCTGCCGTTCGGCCGGCCTCGGGCCTTCACATCACAGGAAGCGCGGCGGTGCGTCCACTATGATCCCGAGAGCGCAGCGCGCGGTTTTGCAGCCCGGTCCGCAGCCGTGGCGGTTCAGAGAGGCTGGGCGAGGGGACCGAGTGCGTCGAGCAAACTTTTCAGCGAGAGCCTCACCGCCGCCGTCAGGCCGGCCTCGTTGCGGAACCGCGGGCGCTGGCTGGAACAGGCGAGGAAGAGGGTGCGGCGGATCGCCGGCCGGATGATCGGCCGAGCCGCTAGCCTGCCGTCGCGAACCTCGTCCAGCACCGCGAAATACGGCAGGACGCTGGACGCCGCGCCACGGCTGACGAGGTTCTTCATGGCCGACACCGATCGAACCTCATAGGCGACCTTCAGCGTGAGTCCCAGCTCCAGCGCCTCCCGTGCGACCGCGGCCCTCACGGTGTCGCCCTGCTCGGGCATGGCGAGGGTCTCTTCCAGCACCTCGGCGAAGGGCACGGGCCCGCTTTTGTCCGGGCCGGGGAGGGTGACGAGCACGAGATCGTCGCGGAGCAAGGGGGTGCGCGCGAGCTGGGGCAGGTCGGGCACGTCGTAGCAGAGAATGAAGTCGACTTCGCCGCGGGCGAGGTCATCGACCAGGACATGGCTCATCGCCTCGACCATCCCCAGCGAAACCTGCGGCAGGCGCTCGCGCATGGTCACGGCGATCTCCGGCCCCACCACCGGCATCAGGGCCGGCGTCGTCCCGAGACGGATCGCCTCGGTCCTGTCGGTGCCAAAGGCCGAGACGTCGGCGCGTGCCGCGGCAGCCAGATCGAGTATCGCGAGTGCCCGCTCGCGCAGCAGCTTGCCGGCCTCGGTCGGCGAGACCCCGCGCGAATGGCGGACCAGCAATTCGACCCCGAGATCCTCTTCGAGCAGCCGAATCTGCATGCCGAGCGCCGTCTGGGCGACATGCAGCTGTTCGGCGGCGCGCGTCATGTTGCCGGCGTCGACCACGCTGACGAAGTATCTCAGCTGCCGCATGTTCATCAGCGCCGCCTCGACATCTCGGAAAGGCCGCCGTCAGGTCTACTTCGTCTTGTTGAACAGCTCCCGCCCGATCAGCATCCGCCTAATCTCGCTGGTGCCGGCTCCGATCTCGTAGAGCTTGGCGTCACGCAGCAGGCGCCCGGTTGGGTAGTCGTTGATGTAGCCGTTGCCGCCGAGCAGCTGGATCGCGTCGAGCGCCAGCTGCGTCGCCTTCTCGGCGGCGATCAGGATGGCGCCGGCGGCGTCCTCGCGGGTGGTCTCGGAGCGGTCGCAGGCCTTGGCGACGGCGTAGACATAGGCCTTGCACGAGTTCATCGCGACATACATGTCGGCGACCTTGCCCTGGACGAGCTGGAATTCGCCGATCGACTGGCCGAACTGCTTGCGCTCGTGGATATAGGGCAGGACGATGTCCATCGCCGCCTGCATGATGCCGAGCGGGCCGGCCGAGAGCACGACGCGCTCATAGTCGAGCCCGCTCATCAGCACGTTGACGCCGCGGCCGACCAAACCCAGCACGTTCTCCTCGGGAACCTCGCACTCCTCGAAGACGAGCTCGCAGGTGTCGGAGCCGCGCATGCCGAGCTTGTCGAGCTTCTGATGGGTCGAGAAACCCTTCATGCCCTTCTCGATCAGGAAGGCGCTGATGCCGCGCGTGCCGGCCTCGGGATCGGTCTTGGCGTAGACCACCAAAGTCTCGGCGATCGGGCCGTTGGTGATCCACATCTTGTTGCCGGTCAGGACGTAGCGATCGCCCTTCTTGACCGCCTTGGTCTTCATCGAGACGACGTCGGAGCCTGAGCCGGGCTCGGACATGGCGAGTGCGCCGACATGCTCGCCCGAGATCAGCTTGGGCAGATACTTCTGCTTCTGCGCCTCGTTGCCGTTGCGGGCGATCTGGTTGACGCAGAGATTGGAATGGGCGCCGTAGCTGAGGCCGACTGAGGCCGAGGCCCGGGAGACCTCCTCGATCGCGACGCAATGCTCGAGATAGCCGAGGCCGGCGCCGCCATATTCCTCCGGGACGGTGATGCCGTGCAGGCCGAGCGCACCCATCTGCGGCCAGAGATCGCGCGGGAACTGGTTGGTCTTGTCGATCTCCTCGGCGCGCGGCGCGATCTTCTCCTGCGCGAAGGCATGGACGGTGTCGCGGATCGCGTCGGCGGTCTCGCCGAGGTCGAAATTGAAGGGGCGGGGCGCGTTGGCGAGCATGGTGTCCTCCCGGCTTGAAAACAGGCGGAGCGCGCGCGCCCCTTTCCTGCGTTATAGCGCGGTTGGTGCCCAAGTCAGCGGGCAGGCGGCGGCAGATGGTTCTGCGTCGATGCGCAGATGCGAGTCGGTGGCGGAACAGGGGCGATGCGACCGACCGGAGCTCAGTTTCGGAGACTGCCCAGGCGGCGAACTCGGAACAATGGCAGCGCGCCTTCCGAGCCTTCTGGGACATTGCCCTGACGTTGATGAATTCATTCACCGCGCCAGAATTTCGAATTGGCTTCCGCAGATGGGTCGTCCTAGCTTGGCCTTCTCTGAGAGATCAAGGAGGGAAGCATGGCTACCGATCGACCTGATCCAATTCGCAGAACCCTCCTTCTTGGCGGCACGGCTTTGGCGGCGTCGGGTCTCACTTCTTCTCCGATGCAAACGGCTCAGGCTCAACAGCCGGCGCCAAGTAACGCAGCTGGTAATCGCAAGCCGAATATTCTCATGATCATGGCCGACGACATCGGCTGGTTCAACGTGAGCGCCTACAACCACGGGATGATGGGCTATCGGACGCCCAATATCGACCGGATCGCCAAGGAAGGCGCGCTGTTCACGGACTGGTATGGCGAGCAGAGCTGTACGGCGGGACGAGCCGCTTTCATCACGGGGCAGTCACCGATCCGCACCGGTCTCACGAAAGTTGGGCTGCCCGGCGCCGACATCGGCCTGCGTGCCGAGGATCCCAGCGTCGCGGAATTTCTCAAGCCGCTTGGTTACGCCACCGGGCAGTTTGGCAAGAACCACCTAGGCGACAAGGACGAGTTTCTGCCGACGAACCATGGCTTCGACGAGTTCTTCGGCAATCTTTACCACCTCAATGCCGAGGAGGAGCCAGAAAACCCCGACTATCCAAAGAATCCGGAGTTCCGGAAGCGGTTCGGTCCACGCGGCGTCCTCAAAATCTCGTCCGACGGCAAGATCGAGGACACCGGTCCGCTGACGACCAAGCGGATGGAGACGGTCGACGAGGAGTTTCTCGGTGCTGCGCTCGATTTCGTGGATCGCCAGCACAAGGCGAACAAGCCGTGGTTCTGCTACTTCAACCCGACCCGGATGCACGTCTGGACGCACCTGAAGCCCGCCTCTCAAGGCAAGACGGGCCTCGGGCCCTACCCGGACGGCATGGTCGAACTGGACGGCTATGTCGGGCAGCTCCTGAAGAAGCTCGACGACCTCGGCGTCGCCGACAACACCATCGTCTTGTTCACCTCAGACAACGGCGCTGAAGTGATGTCGTGGCCCGATGGTGGGACGACCCCCTTCCGCGGCGAGAAGGCGACCAACTGGGAGGGCGGCTACCGGGTGCCGATGGTCATCCGCTGGCCGGGAACGATCCCGCCCGGCACGACCTACAATGAAGCCTTCTCGCACTACGACCTGATCCCGACATTTGCCGCGGCCGGGGGTGATCCGGATGTCGTCGCCAAGTGCCTGAAGGGCGCGCAGATCGGCAACAAGACCTTCAAGGTCCATCTGGATGGTTACAACCTCATGCCCTTCTTCAAGGGTGAGGTGAAGGAGACACCGCGCAAGGAGTTCATCTTCTGGAACGACGACGGCCAGCTCGTCGCGATCCGGTATCTGGAATGGAAATCGGTGTTCCTGGAGCAGAATAACAAGGGCATCGGCGTCTGGCAGGGGCAATTCACCAACCTGCGCGTTCCGAAGCTTTTCAACCTGCGCTCCGACCCATTCGAACGAGGCGATGAGTCGATCCTCTATAACAAGTGGATGGCTGACCGGGCGTTCGTGCAGGTGCCGATGCAGACTTTCGCCGCCAACTGGCTCCAGAGCTTCAGAGAGTTCCCGCCACGCCAGAAGCCGGCCAGCTTCAATCTCGATGACGTCATGCAGAAGGTCGAGGCGATGGGGAAAGGCGGTAATTGACGAATTTGGCGGCGAGTCTTTGGTGGTGAGTCGAAGACGCTTGAGGGCGGGGGGCAAGACCTTGGTGTCGACGCCGAAATAGCCGGCGATCGGGGGCGTGGCGATAGCCCTACCGCCCGATCACCCCGCGCCGGCGCAGCAGGAACAGGGTCAGCATCGAGGCGCAGAGGCAGGCCAGGGTGACCAGCGCGGCGCCGGTTTCCGATTCCACCCAAGGCAGGCCCTTCACATTGATGCCGAACAGGCCGGTGATGAAGGTCGCCGGCAGGAAGAGCGCCGTCAGGATCGAGAGCACGTAGAGCTGCCGGTTGGTCTGGTTGGCGGAGCGCACGGCGATCTCGTCCTGGAGCAGGCGAGCCCGGTCCTGCACCGACTGGATGTCCTGGCGCAGCGTATCGACCCGCAGCAGCAGTCGAAGCGCACTGGCGCGCACCGCTTCGGGGGCGGAGCGTCCCGAGGGCGTCTCGGCGAAACGCCGGAACAGCAGGTGCAGGCCGGCGAGCTGGCGGTGCAGCTGCACAGCGGAGCGGCGGACGGTGCCGACGCGCTGCGGGCCGTTGTCCAGCTTGTCGAGCAGGATCTGGTCCTCGACGCTGTCGGTCTCGTCGGAGAGCCGCACGACCGCGTCTGTGACGTCGTCGATCAGATATTCGATGATGTGCTCGAACAATTCGGCCGGCGAGGCGATCTGCTCGCCGGCATTGAGAGCCTCGACGGCCTTGCGGATCGATTGCAGCGCCTCGCGCCGGCCGGTCAGCAGGAAGCGCTCGCCGACCGCCCAGGCGAGCGTGCCGACATGGTCGGTGCGGTCGACGATGTCGCGGGTCAGGTCATGGGCGATGCCCCAGACCAGGCTGGCGGAATGATCGAGCCGCTGATGCGTCTCGCGCGAGAGCAGGAGCTCACGCGCTGCGGGCGGCAGTTCCTTGCGCTCGTCGATCCAGGCCTGGGCCCTGGTGTGGACGAGATCGAGATGCAGCCAGACGAAGCCCTGCTCCGGCGCCAGCGTCGGCACTTCGTCGCGCGGCAGCAGTTCAGGGGTGCCGTTCGCGTCGAAACGGTAGGCCCAGACGATGCCTGTCCGCGACTGGATATCCTGCAACATCGATATTCCGCATTCTGACTGGCTAGCTGATGTCGCATCAGCGCTTGTCAGATGACGGTTTTGCGACGCCTGCCCTCAGTCGCGGGCGATCGACCCAGTCGTGGCGACGTCGCGTGCCTGCGCCGATCTCGGAATTTTGCCCGGCGGCGCGAATTTCAACGGCGTGTTGCCGGCCGCCTTCGGCGTCCGCAGTCCTGCCGGAGTGGCCGGCGGCTTCGGCGTGGTCGCGACCTTGGACTCGCCGCCGCGCCATTTGCGAGCGCCGATGTCGTAGCGACCGTCACGCCAGGCTGAGAACTCGTGCTCGGTGCCGAAGAAGGCGTTGCGGTCGACGTCGCCGCTGATGCCGGGCACGCGGCCGGTGGTGGTGAACTGCCAGAACTCCCATTGCTTGCGCTCATAGCGGTGCTTGAGCGGGGCGGCGGTCGAGCGCAGCCAGTAGGGGTGGTCGTTGAACTCGCCTTCGAGCACGTCCTCGTGGAAGGTGATGTCGGTGTAGATGATCGGTTTCTTGCCGGTATGCTCCTGCAGGCCCTTGAGCATCTCGCGAATCTTGGCGAGCGCCTTCTCGCGCGGGATTTTCTTGCCGCATTTCTCCGATTCGCCGTTCCATTCGACGTCGAGAACTGGCGGCAAGGCGTCGGGATCGCGCGGAATATGGCGCTTGAACCAGCGCACCTGATCCTTGGCCGGCCGGCACCAGTAGACGAAATGGTAGGCGCTGCGCGGCACACCGGCCTTCTTCGCCTCGGCCCAGTTCTTCTTGAACATCGGGTCGAGATGGTCGCCGCCCTCGGTCGCCTTGATGAAGGCGAAGCGGGTGCCGGCATCCTTGACCTTGGCCCAGTCGATCTCGCCCTGCCAGCGCGAGATGTCTATGCCCTGGATCGAGCGCTGACGTGCATCGCGCACCCCGGCATGCGGGGAGGCGTCGCCCTTCTTCGGATAGAGCGCGAGCGCCGGGCCAGCACAGAGCAGGCCGAGAACGGCGGCGGCGAATGCCTGCAACGGCAAAGCTGTGGCCGGCCGCGCTTCTGGACTGGTCTCAGCGCGCCGCGCCATGCTTGTCTCCCGTTTGCGAGGCAGGATAGGCGGCGGCCGAGTTAAGAGGTGGTTAGCATTCGAGTGGCCGGCTTCAGGCTTGGTTAACCGGCGGGAGGCTGGCGATGGAGAACCCGGAGGGCGCGGGGAAAGGCAAGGCCGGCCGGGTCCTGGCCTATGGCGTCCATGTGCTGACGGCGCTCGGTGCCGCACTCGGCTTGCTGGCGCTGCAGGCGATTTTCGTCGGCGATCTGGCGCAGGCCTTCGCCTGGCTTGGTGTGGCGCTGATCGTCGATGCGCTCGACGGGCCGCTGGCGCGGCGCTTTGCGGTCAAGGAGCGGGCGAGGCGTTATGACGGCGCGCAGCTCGACCTCGTCGTCGATTTCGTCACCTATGTCTTCGTGCCGGCGGCTATGCTGCTGCGGCCTGAGGTGATGACGCAGCCCTATGGGCTTATCGCCGGCCTCATCGTGACGCTGACGAGCGCGCTCTATTTCGCCGATACCGGCATGAAGACCGACGATTGGTGGTTCCGCGGTTTTCCGGCGGTCTGGAACATCGCGGTGTTCTACATCGTCGCCTTCGCGCCGCCGGACTGGCTTGCGCTGGTGGTCATCCTGATCGCGACGGCGCTGATGTTCCTGCCGGTGGTGTTCGTGCACCCGGTACGTGTGCGGCGCTGGCGCGGGCTGACGCTGGCCATGCTGGTGCTCTGGGCCGCTGCGGCCGCCGCGACGATCTGGCACGGCATGCGGCCGGACGCCTGGAGCAAGGCCGGGCTCGCGCTGGCGGCCTGCTATTTCGTCGGGCTTGGCCTGGCGCGCGCCAGGGTACCGCGCGGATAGGTGTTTACTCGGATTCCGGCGCGGTCTCGTCGTCGACGACCTGGCCGAGCGGCGCCGGCTGGAAGGCGGCTGCGGCCACCGGCCGGCTCGCGCCCGGCATCATCGCGACAGGGGTGTGCTCCGGACCGGGGCTCGGATTGGGCGCCGCCGGACGCTGGCGCGTCCAGGTCCGCGTGCCGATATCGAAGCGGCCCTCGCGCCAGCCGGTGAACTCACCCTCATTGCCGTAGAAGGCATTGCGATCGACGTCGCCCCTGATGCCGGGGATGCGGCCGGTGGTGGTGAACTGCCAGAAGGCCCAGGGCCGGTTTTCGTAGCGCGTCTCGGGCTTCGCCGCGGTCGAGCGGATCCAGTAGGCGTAGTCGTTGAACTCGCCTTCCAGGATGTCCTTGTGGAAGGTGATGTCGGTGTAGATCACCGGCTTCTTACCGGTGAGCTGCTCGAGCTCGGTCAGCATCAGCCGGATCTTCTCCAGCGCCAGCGAGCGTTCGACCTTCTTCGGGCAGGTCTTGGAGTGACCGTTCCATTCGAGGTCGAGCACCGGCGGCAGCGCGTCGGGATCGTTCGGGATCTGCTGCTTGAACCAGATCGCCTGCTCATGGGCCGGGCGGCACCAGTAGACGAAATGGTAGGCGCCGCGGGGCACGCCGGCGCGGCGCGCGCCTTCCCAATTCCTTTGGAAGGCCGGGTCGACATGGTCGCCGCCCTCGGTTGCCTTGATGTAGACGAAGCGGGTGCCGGCCCCCTTGACCGCGGCCCAGTCGATCTCGCCCTGCCAGCGCGAGATGTCGATGCCCTGGATCGGATATTGCCTGGCAGCGTCGACGCCGGGATGCGGACGCGCATCGCCCTTGGCCGGATAGTTGTCCAAGCCGACGCAGCCGCCCAAAGCCGTCAGCGCGGCGAGCAGTGCGAAGGGAGCCAGGGAAAAAGGTTTCATGCGGCGGGCGGTCATTTCCCGGACAATTGAGGAGAAAGCTTGACGCCCGGTTTACGCTACCGATTTTTCCCTGCCTGTCAGGTCAGGCGCAATAGCAATGTCGCGATGCCCAGGAAGGAGAAGAAGCCGACGACGTCGGTGATGGTGGTGACGAAGGTGCCGGACGAGATTGCCGGGTCGATGCCGGCCTTGTCGAGCGCCAGCGGCACGGCGACGCCGGCGAAGGCGCCGATGATCAGGGTCGCGACCATGGCGAGGCCGATGACGACGCCGAGCATGTGGTTGCCGAACCAGAAGCCGGCGACCAGTGCGGTGATGAGCGCGAAGGCGACGCCGTTGAGCACGCCGACGATCATCTCGCGCCGGAAGAAGCGGCCCATGTTCCAGCCGCCGAGCTCGCCGGTGCCGAGTGCGCGCACCGCCACCGTCATTGTCTGGGTCGCGGCGTTGCCGCCCTGGCTGGCGACGATCGGCGCGAGCACGGCCAGCGCGACGAGCTTGCCGAGCTGCTCCTCGAACATCGCCATGACCGAGGCGCTGACGAAGGCGGCGATCAGGCTGATGAAGCGCCAGCGGAAGCGGCCGAGCGCGACCTGGCGGACCGAGTCGGAAATCTCTTCCTCCGCGTCGACGCCGCCGAGCTGCTTGACGTCGTCGTCGCCGGCTTCCTCGATCACGTCGACGATGTCGTCGATGGTCATGACGCCGACCAGCCGGCCGGCGGCATCGATCACAGGCGCGGCGACGAGGTTGTAGCGCTGGAACATCCGCGCCACGTCCTCGACGTCGTCGGTGGCCTGCACGACGCGGCGATCGTCCTCGACGAGATCGGCGACGCTGACGGGGCGCTGGGTGCGCAGCAGCTGGTCGAGCCTGACGGTGCCGACGAAACGATGACTGGGGTCGGCGACGAAAATCTCGAAGAAGCGCTCGGGCAGCTCCTTGGTCTCGCGCAGGAAATCGATGGTCTGGCCGACGGTCCAGAACGGCGGCACCGCGATCACCTCCGGCTGCATGCGCCGGCCGGCCGAGTCTTCGGGATAGTCGAGGCCCTGCTGCAGCACCGTCCGCTCGGCCGGCGTCAGCTTGTCCAGGATCTCGCGCTTGTCGGCCTCGTCGAGGTCCTCGAGGATGTAGACCGCGTCGTCGGTGTCGAGATCGCGCACGCCCTCGGCGACCGTCTCCGGCGAGAGCTCCTCGAGAATCTCTTCGCGGACGGCGTCGTCGACCTCGGTCAGCGCGGCGAAGTCGAAATCGTTGCCGAGCAGGGAGATCAGCTTCGGCCGCTCCTCGGCATCGAGCGCCTCGATCAGATCGCCTAGATCGGCCTCGTGCAGCTCGGCAACGAGCTTGCGCAAGGTGGTGACGTCGGAGAGCAGGACGGCCTGCGAGACCTGCTCGACGAAGTTCGCGTCGATCGCGCCGTCCTCGTCGCGGACCTTGCGCTCCAGCGTCTCGTCGGCAGCGTGCTCGGCTTCCACCATGGGGCGCTCCGCGATTCGAGGGCAGGGGATTCGGGGGCAGGGGATCGCGCCGGAACGCGTCAGCGCCCTTGTGTCAGCGCCGCCGCTCCATAGCAACGCGCCGGGAACGAATTCGACGCAATTGCAACGAAAAACGGCGACCCTTGCGGATCGCCGTTTCCTGGGCCTTAGCCCCAAACTGGTGCGGTCAAGAGGACTCGAACCTCCACGGGTCTCCCCGCTACCACCTCAAGGTAGTGCGTCTACCAATTCCGCCATGACCGCAGCGGCTCCTAAGGTCACCGCGTGGTGGCCGTGAACTCCGGAGCGGCGCGGGTCTAGCAAAAGCTATGGGCGGCGACAAGCCCCGTTCGGACTGTGCTGTTGACGAAGTTTGCGCGGCCGGAGATCGTCACGGCACAATGCTGCCGGCCGCGCTCCCTTATGACGCAGTCGGCTCAGTGATAATCGCCGCCAGTCTGCGCTCCCGCGCAGGCGATGAGCGGGGCCGGGAGGACGTTGATGCGCGCATTTTCCATTGCTCTGGCCCTGAACGCCTGCCTGGCCGCGACGGCTGCGCACGCTGCCTGCCCGGATGCCGCGGCGATAAGCGGCTTCGTCGCGGATTGGGAGGCGAAGCGCCCGGCCAAGGCCTTGCCCGTGGCGAATCCCCAGGATGCGGCCTGCGCGCGCGGCAAGCTCGTCGCCGAACTGCAAGGCAAGCTCGGCAAGATTGTCGGCTACAAGGCCGGTCTCACCGCCAAGGCGGTGCAGGAGCGCTTCAAGGCCGATAGTCCGGTGAGCGGCGTGCTGTTCGAGAAGATGATTCTGAACGATGGCGCGAAGCTGCCGGCTGCTTACGGTGCCCGCCCGGTCTGGGAGGCCGATATGCTCCTCGTCGTCAAGGACGAGGGAATCAACGCCGCGAAGACGCCCGAGGAAGCGCTGCGCCATCTTTCGGGCATGCGCCCCTTCATCGAATTGCCGGATCTGGCGCTGGCGCCGAGCGAGACGCTCGACGGCGTGCAATTGCTGGCGATCAATGTCGCCGCTCGCTTCGGCGTGGCCGGCGCGGAGGTACCGCTCAAGGCCGATGCGGCGACGCTCGCGCTTCTGGCCGAGACCAAGATCGTCGCGACGGATGGCGGTGGTGCGGTGCTGGCCGAGGGAACCGGAGCGACGACGCTCGGCAACCCGCTCAACGCGGTGGTCTGGCTGGTGCAGGATCTGGCCAAGGCCGGTCGCAAGCTGGCCCCGGGCGACCTGATCAGCGTCGGTTCGTTCTCGCCGCTGACCCCGCCGAAGCCGGGGCAGCAGGTCACTGTCCGCTATGAGGGCTTCGCCGGCACGCCGAAGGTCAGCGTCCAGTTCGAATGAGAGCGGGCCGGGCGGCCGATGTCGATCAGGCCGCGTCGGCGACGGTTTCGAGCGTGTAGACGGTCGGCCGCATCAGCATCTCGGTGATCTCGACCGAGATGCGGGTGCCGGCGACGACGACATGGCCCTTGGCGAAGGGATGGTTGTTGGCGAGAATCTGGACCTCGTCGTTCTCGGTCGCGTTGAGCTCGATGATCGCGCCGCGACCCATGCGCAGCAATTTGTAGATCGGCATCTGCGCCGAGCCGAGCACCACCGTCAGCTCTACCGCGACGTGATCGAGATCAGCCTTCAAAACCCGCCTCCGCAGACTTAACTTCAGAACTATTCCACGAACTTGCCAGCGACGCGGAAACCGGCGCATGAGCAGCGGCGAAGCGATCGGACGCCGCACCGGTTGCCAAGAGTTGAACAAACTAGGTTAAGCCATAGTGAAGACGCGCGAGGCGCTTGCGGTCTCGTTCCTGCCGGAGGCGGGTTCGGAGCCGGTCGAATGGGTGATCGCCGACGAGCCGGTGGGCTATGAGGCGGCCGTCGCCGAGATGGAGGCGCGTGCCGCCCTGATCGCCGACGGCGTGGCGCGCGAGCGCGTCTGGCTGGTCGAGCATCCCGCGCTCTACACCGCCGGCACCTCGGCCAAGGACGCGGACCTGCTGACGCCGGAGCGCTTCCCCGTGCACCAGACCGGGCGGGGCGGGCAGTTCACCTATCACGGCCCCGGCCAGCGCGTCGCCTATGTCATGCTCGACCTGAAGCGGCGCGAGCCGGATCTGCGCCGCTTCGTTTCGGCGCTGGAGGCCTGGCTGATCGGCACGCTCGCCGCCTTCAACGTCCGCGGCGAGCGGCGCGAGGAGCGCGTCGGCGTCTGGGTACGCCGGCCGGAGAAGGGCGTGGACGCCGAGGACAAGATCGCCGCGCTCGGCATCCGCGTCAGGCGTTGGGTCTCGTTCCACGGCATCTCGCTCAATGTCGAGCCGGAGCTGGCGCATTTCGACGGCATCGTGCCCTGCGGCGTCTCCGACCAGGGCGTGACCTCGCTGGTCGATCTCGGCTTAGCCGTGACCATGCCCGAGGTCGATAGTGCGCTGCGGGCCAAATTCGAGCAGATTTTCGGTCCGACGATCGCCGTTTCCTGACGTTTACCTTGCGTTGACCATCCGCCCGGATGCTTGCCCGGTGATATCAACCATGGGGACGACGATGACGAGGTTCATCTTCGCGGGCTGCCTGGCAGCTTTGCTTTCAGCCTGCACCAACACCGAGGAGCGCATTGCCGGCGCTGCCGCCGGGGCTGGCACCGGGGCTATCGTCGGCGGGCCGATCGGCGCCGTCGCGGGCGGAGCGATCGGCGCGTTCGCGGCTCCGACCGTGACCGGCTCGGTCCGGCGCATGCGCGAGTAGTCCTTCGCCGATCCGGTTCGAGAGGCCGTCTTTCAGGGTGCACGTCCGCGCACGGCGCATCTGCGCGCCGTCGCCTGTTTGCCTTTTGGCCACGGCGCGCCATAACCGGACGAGGACTATTTTAGGGAGCGCGCCGTGGCGGTCATCGAGAGCAAGGTCGATCTCAACTCGGCCGAGGCGCGCACCAATGTCGCGGCCTGGAGCGCGCTGCGCGATCAGTTGCTGGAGCGGCGCGCCACCGCCGCGCTCGGTGGCAATGCCCGCTCGCGCGAGCGCCATACGGCGCGCGGCAAGCTGCTGCCCAGGGAGCGCGTGCTGCGCCTGCTCGACCCCGGCTCGGCCTTCCTCGAGGTCGGCTCGCTGGCCGCCTTCGACATGTATGACAAGGACGTGCACGGCGCCGGCATGATCGCCGGCATCGGCCGCGTCGCCGGGCGCGAGGTGATGGTCGTCTGCAACGACGCCACCATCAAGGGCGGCACCTACTACCCGATGACGGTGAAGAAGCATCTGCGCGCCCAGGAGATCGCGCGCGAGAACAAGCTGCCCTGCATCTATCTGGTCGATTCGGGCGGAGCCAACCTGCCGCACCAGACCGAGGTCTTTCCCGACCGCGAGCATTTCGGCCGGATCTTCTACAATCAGGCGACCTTGTCGGGCCTCGGCATTCCGCAGATCGCGGTGGTGATGGGCTCCTGCACCGCTGGCGGCGCCTATGTGCCGGCGATGTCGGACGAGACGGTCATCGTCCGGAACCAGGGCACGATTTTCCTTGGCGGCCCGCCGCTGGTGAAGGCGGCGACCGGCGAGGTCGTCTCGGCCGAGGATCTCGGCGGCGCCGACGTTCATGCCAGGCTCTCGGGCGTCGCCGACCATTATGCCGGCGACGACACTCATGCGCTCGCGATCGCGCGGCGCATCGCCAGCAACTTCAACAGCGTCAAGCGGCCCGACATCGACATCGCCGAGTCGGTCGAGCCGCTCTATGGCGCCGATGAACTCGACTCGGTGGTGCCGACCGACCTCAAGAAACAATACGACGCCCGCGAGATCATCGCCCGGCTGGTGGACGGCTCGCAGCTCGACGAGTTCAAGCCGCTCTACGGCTCGACCCTGGTGACGGGCTTCGCCCGGATCCACGGCATCCCGGTCGGCATCATCGCCAATAACGGCATCCTGTTCTCGGAGAGCGCGCTCAAGGGCGCGCATTTCATCGAGCTCTGCTGCCAGCGCCGCATCCCGCTGCTCTTCCTGCAGAACATCACCGGCTTCATGGTCGGGCGCGAGGCCGAGACGCGCGGCATCGCCAAGGACGGCGCCAAGCTGGTGACGGCAGTCGCCTCGGCGCGGGTGCCGAAGATCACCGTGCTGGTCGGCGGCTCCTTCGGCGCCGGCAATTACGGCATGTGCGGACGCGCCTACTCGCCGCGCTTCCTGTTCGCCTGGCCGAACTCGAAGGTATCGGTGATGGGTGCCGAGCAGGCGGCGAGTGTGCTCGCCACCGTGCGCGGCGACAATCTCGAAGCCGAGGGCAAGCCCTGGACGGCCGAGGACGCCGAAGCCTTCAAGGCGCCGATCCGCGACAAGATCGAATCCGAGGGTTCGCCCTATTACGCCACCGCCCGGCTCTGGGACGACGGCATCATCCTGCCCTCCGAGACGCGCCGCGTGCTGGCGCTGGCCTTCTCCGCCTGCCTCAACGCCGAGGTGCCTGAGACGCGGTTCGGCGTGTTCAGGATGTGATCCCAAGGCGTCATGCTCTGGATCCGCTGAACTCCAGCTCGCCGAGGGTTGGTATTCGAGCA
>NZ_LMJW01000022.1:675017-1264239 GCF_001429505.1 Allobosea sp. Root483D1 | reverse complement strand
TCACCCCTGCCCCTCTCCCATCCGGGAGAGGGGTTCCCCGCGCCAACCGTCACCCGAACGAGGCTTCCAGCATCGCCAGATAGTCCGCCGCGCTCGCCTGCCGCGGATTGGTCGCGCTCGAATGATCCTGCGTCGCCGCCTCGGCGATAGCGGGGAGCACCTCGCGCGGGACGCCCATCTGCGAGAGCGAACCTGGCAGGCCGAGGCGCTGCGTCAACCCGGCGACCCAGCTGGCGAGATCGGCATCGGCGGGCAGGCCGAGCACGCGGCGGATCTCGGCGTATTTCGCGACGGCCGCCGATTCGTTGAAGCGCAGCACGGCCGGCAGCAGCACGGCGTTGAGCGTGCCGTGATGCAGCGAGACCTGCTTCAGGCCGCCGAGCGGATGCGACAGGGCATGGACCGCGCCGAGGCCCTTCTGGAAGGTCAGGCCGCCCTGCAGGGCGGCCATCAGCATCTCCTTGCGGGCCTCGCGGTCGGAGCCATCGGCGGTGGCGCGCTCGATATGGGTGGCAGCGCGTTTCAGCCCGTCGAGCGCTATCGCCTCGGCTGGCGGATTCTCGCGCGGGCTCAAATAGGTCTCGATGCAATGGGTGAGCGCGTCCATGCCGGTCGCAGCCGTGAGCCAGCCCGGCAGGCCGAGCGTCAGCTCGGGATCGCAGATCGCGAGCTTCGGGATCAGATAGGGCGAGATGAAGCCGAGCTTGCGGCCGTCCTTCAGCGTGATCAGCGCGGCGCGGCCGACCTCGCTGCCGGTGCCAGCGGTGGTCGGGACGGCGATCACCGGTGCGACCTTGCTCGTCACCTTCGGGATGCCGCCGAGGATCGCGGCATAGGTTTCGAGCGGGCCGTCATGGCTGGCGAGCAGCGCGACGCCCTTGGCGAGGTCGATCGGCGAGCCGCCGCCGATGGCGACGAGACCGTCGCAATCATGCTCGCGATAGAGCGCGACCGCGGCCTCGACCGCCTCCTCGGTCGGGTTGGTCGGGGTATCGACGAAAAGCGGGGCATTGCCGAGCACAGGCGAAGCGGCACGCAGCCGGTCGATCAGGTCGGTCGCCGCAAGGCCGCGATCGGCGACGATCAGCGGGCGCGCGATCTTCAGCTCGGCCAGGCCGGCTGCGATGGTCCTGAGCTCGCCGAAGCCGAACTGGACGGTGGTCAGGTAGGTGATCGTCGCCATGTAATCCTCCCGCCCGCTCAGCTGTTCGGAGGGGCCGGTGATTTGTCGCGCGCCCAGCGCAATGGCGCCAGTCCCAGAGCCCCGACGCCAATGCAGAACAGCCCTCCGAAAAGCGCGATGAGGGCGTGGCGGCGCTGTCGGCTGGCCGACTGCGCATAGGCGAGGACGATGCGGCCATCGACGCTGACCTCGTAGATCGTCAGCGGGATGGGATCGACGAGGAAGCGGACGGCGCCGCGGCTGACCGTCTCGATCTCGTCGATCAGCATCCTCGCCACCGGCCTGATCGCGACCTTGCCGCGACCGGGCATTGAGGCTTCGACATGCTGGGTGAAGTAGTTGTTGCGGTTGCTGCTGCTTTCGAACAGCACGCGCCGGACCGGCAGCGGCGCCTCCAACTCGACGACGACGAGGCTTTCGCGGGAGACCGGAAAGATGGCGTAGCTATAGGCCAGCAGGATGAGGCCGAGCAGCGCGACGCAGCCCCACCAGAGATTGGCGACCTCGGCCTTATCTATCGCCATTGTCGTCGCGCCGTTCACGCCAGTAGCGCCAGGCCATCGGCCACAAGTGCCAAACAACGCTGCCGAGCAGCGCAAGGCCGAACAGAAACGAGCGATGCGCGCCGCTGGTCAGCGTTTCGGCGGTATCGTCATAAGCGAGAAAGGTCTTGCCCCGAGAAGTGGCCTCATAGACGAGCCGATGGTTGGGATCGACGAGGAAGCGGACCTGCTGGCCAGGGTCGAGCCGGTCGATGCCGTCGACCCAGAGCCCGCGGGCGGGCCGATAGAGCTGCTGGTAGTTGATCCGCGGGTTATCGCTGAGCACGACGAGCCATAGATCCTGCGTGCGATAGGTCGTCGTCCCGCGGCGTCCCGAGCTGACGCGCATCAACGGCGTGCTGTAGCTGATCGGGCCGACATGGTCGGCGACGAGGAGGTCGCCGCGTGCCAGCGGCAGGGTGCGCCAACCGGCGATGAGCAGCCAGAGGCCGAGGACGAGGGAGATCGCGGCGCCCAGCCAACTCCAGAAGTCGGGCGGTTTCGCAACCTCGGCCATCGCGTCTCCGGATCAGTTCTGCTCGATCGTAACACGCTCCTTGGTGGTCTCAGAGGCCGAGTTGCCCGCCCGGCGCTCGAGCACGAGCAAAGCGAGGCCCGCGACGACGATCAGCGCGGAACCGATCAGCATGGTCGAGGTCGGCCAGTCGCCGAAGACCAGCCAGCCGAAGACCAGCGCCCAGACGATCAGCGTGTACTGATAGGGCACGACGACCGAGGCCTCGGCCAGCTTGAGCGAGCGCGTCACGCAGATATGCGCGACCATGGCGACGATGCCGAGCAGGCCGAGCAGGCCGAGATCGGCGAGGCTCGGCGTCACCCAGCCGAACGGCAGCAGCACGACGCCCATCACCAGCGCGCCGAGCGTCTGCCAGAACACCAGCGTGACGTCGGGCGTGCCGCGCAATTGCCGGCCGGTGATCATCATCGCCGCGAAGGAGAAGCTGCCGGCGAGCGCGATGACCGCCGGCAGGGACAGGCTCTGTGCCGACGGGTTGAGCGTGATCACGACGCCGACGAAACCGGCGGCCACGGCCAGCCAGCGGCCGGTGTCGACGCGCTCTCCGAGCAGCAGCGCCGCCAGCACCACCGCCCAGATCGGCGCAGCCAGCCAAAAGGTCATCGTGTCGGCGAGCGGCAGATAGGACACCGCCCAGTAGAACAGCGCGACCTCGCAGGAGCCGAGCGTGACGCGCAGCAGCTGCAGGCCCGGCCGTTCCGGCCGCAGCGTGCGGCTGACGCCCTGCTTCACCACGAAGGGGATGATCGCCACCAGGGCGACGGCGGAGCGCAGCAGCAGGACCTGGCCGACCGTATAGGTCGCGACCAGCCATTTCCCCATCACGTCGTTGAGCGAGAACAGCAGGATGCCGATCAGCATCATCAGGATGCCGGCGAGGGTGGCGTTTCGGGAGGGCATGATCTCGTGGGAGGCGGCGGACGGGGCGCTCTTCATGGCCTGCCGCAACCGGGGCGGCAAGCGGGGGCGACGCAAGGGGAGGGCGCAGCGCCGGCAGGGCATAATTATTTTCGTATTGACTTAATTAAGTCATCGGCTAAATAAAGCGCATGGATCGCTTCACCGCCCTTGCCGACCCGACCCGCCGCCGCATCGTCGAGATGCTGGGCCAACACGCCATGGCGGCGGGCGAAATCACCGCGCAATTCGGCATGAGCGCACCGGCGATCTCGCAGCATCTCAAGGTGCTGAAGGAAGCCGGGCTGGTGAGCGTCGAAATCGCCGGCCAGCGCCGGATCTATCGGCTCGATCCGGAGGGGCTCGACGCGTTCGAGGCCTGGGTCCGGCAGGTGCGCGGCTTCTGGAATGCCGGGCTCGACCGCCTGGAACGAGAACTCACAAAACCCGAAGACGAGTAAGGAGAGAGATCATGAACGAGTATGGCGTGGTTCTGGAGAGCGGGGCGGTCCGCTTCGAACGCCTCCTGCCCGGCCCGGTCGAACGGGTCTGGTCCTATCTCACGCAGTCCGACAAGCGCGGCACCTGGCTGGCCTCGGGCGAGATCGAGCCGCGCGTCGGCGGCAAGGCCGATCTCCTGTTCAAGCATTCCGAGATCACCAGCGAACGGCCGCCCGAGCGCTATCGCGAGATGAACGACAATGGCTGGCCTTCCAAGGGAACCGTGACGCGCTACGAGCCGATGACGGCGCTGGCGATGACCTGGCCGGGCGAGGGCACCGGCGCCTCGGAGGTGACCTTCGAGCTCATGCCGCAGGGTGACAAGGTCAAGCTGGTGCTGACGCATCGCAAGCTCGCCGACAAGGCGGAGATGACCAGCGTCTCCAGTGGCTGGCACACCCATCTCGGCATTCTGGAGGACAGGCTCGCCGGAGATCCGCCGCGCGGCTTCTGGTCGCGGATCGAAGGGCTCGAGGCGGATTACGCCAAGCGCTTCGACGATCTGCCGGGTTGAGCAAGGTCGATCTTTTGTGGTTTCCGAGCGGGCGGGAGAGCTGCTCTCCCGCTCGTGACTTGGTAGGTGGGCGCCTGATCGACTAAACTTGCTCCATTACAACGGAGTATGTCCGTCATGCTGATCAAGCGCCGCGCCGGCTGGGAAATGCCCGAGAGCCAGGCGACATCCGAGGCTGTCTTCTTGAACAGGCGGCAATGGCTCGCCGGTGGTGCCGGTCTGATCGCCGGAGCTGCCCTGCCGCAAGGCGCCCGAGCGCAGGGGGCCGACCCGACGCTCGACCTCTACCCGGCCAAACGCAGCGCGGCCTACACGCTCGACCGACCGGTGACCGATGAGGAGC
The DNA here is from genome assembly GCF_001429505.1 of Allobosea sp. Root483D1. Taxonomy (GTDB): domain Bacteria; phylum Pseudomonadota; class Alphaproteobacteria; order Rhizobiales; family Beijerinckiaceae; genus Allobosea. The sequence continues at coordinate 1,259,721 of NZ_LMJW01000022.1, read as the reverse complement.
TGGCGGCGAACTACAACAATTTCTACGAGTTCGGCACCTCCAAGGAGGTGGCCGCCGCATCGAAGCGGCTGGTCACCCGGCCCTGGACGATCGCGATCGACGGGCTGGTCGAGAAGCCGTTCGAGATCGGCATCGACGACCTCATTCGGAAGGTCACGCTAGAGGAGCGGCTCTATCGCTTCCGCTGTGTCGAGGCCTGGTCGATGGCGGTCCCGTGGACGGGGTTCACGCTGAAGAGCCTGGTCGAGCTGGCCAAGCCGCTTTCCGGCGCGAAATACATCCAGATGCAGACCTTCATGAATCCGAAGGTGGCGCCGGGCCAGTCGCAGCGCTGGTATCCCTGGCCGTACACCGAGGGGCTGACAATCGCCGAGGCGACCAACGACATGACGCTGATAGTGACCGGCATCTACGGCAAGCCGATCCCGACCCAGCATGGCGCGCCGCTGCGCTTGATCACACCGTGGAAATACGGCTTCAAGTCGGTGAAATCGATCAGCAAGATCAGCTTCGTCGCCGAGCGGCCCAAGACCTTCTGGGAGGGGCTGCAGGCCTCCGAATACGGCTTCTGGGCCAATGTGAACCCGGAGGTCTCACATCCGCGCTGGAGCCAGGCGAGCGAGCAGGTGCTGGGCTCTCGCGACCGCAAGCCGACGCTGCTGTTCAACGGCTATGCCGAGCAGGTCGCCGATCTCTACAAGGGGCTGGAGAAGGAACGGCTCTGGGCTTGACCGCCTGCTGGCAGAAAGCGGGTGCCGTACAGACGGCATCTGCGCTAGCCTCCGACCCATGCAGAACATCTGTCTCTTCACCACGGCGATCGGCTCCTGCGCTCTGGTCTGGCAGGGCGAGCGCATCATCGCGGCGCAATTGCCCGAGCGGGACGAGGACACGGCTCGGCGGCGGCTGGCAAAGCGCTTTCCCGAGGCGGGCGAGGCCGAGCCGCCGACCTTCGTGCGACAGGCGATCGCCGATGTCGTCGCCTTGCTGGCCGGCGAGCAGCGTGATCTTTCGCATCTGCCGATCGACCTTACGGCCACGCCGGAATTCAACCGGCGCGTCTATGCGGTGGCGCTTTCGATCCCGCCCGGCGAGACGCTGACCTATGGCGAGGTCGCGGCGCGGATCGGCGAACCCGGCGCGGCGCGCGCCGTCGGCGTTGCGCTCGGCCAGAACCCGATCCCGATCATCGTGCCCTGCCATCGCGTGCTCGCCGCGGGCGGCAAGACCGGCGGCTTCTCGGCCGATGGCGGCGTCGAGACCAAGCTGAAGATCCTGACGATCGAGAAAGCGCGCACCAGCGCCGAGCCGTCGCTGTTCGGCGACCTGCCGCTGCAGGCGAGGCGGCGGTAAGTGTGGATGACATCGCGAAGCCGGGCTCGCTTGCTCATGCAGCGGCCCGGATCGTCGCGAGGCCTTCAGTTCTTGGTCAGCCCCAGTTCCTTCAGCACGCCGTTGCCGCGCTCGGTGAAGGCTTTCACATAGGCGGCGAACTCCTCCGGCTTGTCCCACACCGGGGTGATGCCGCGATCGGCCATGCCCTTGCGGACATCGTCGCGCTGCATGGTGCGCTGGGCGGCGTCGAACAGGATCTTGCGCCGGTCGGCCGGGACACCCTTGGGCGCGGCGAGCGCGAACCAGTTCTGATAGGTCCAGTCGAGCCCTGCCTCCTTGGCGCTCGGCACATCCGGGAAGTTCGGGTGGCGCTCCTCGGTCATCAGCAGGATGGTGCGCACGCGGCCGGCATCGAGCATCGCCTTGGCCTCGATCGGCGAGCCGGTGAAGACCTGGAGGCCGCCGGCGACGAGGTCCTGCAAAGCAGGGGCGCCGCCATTGCTCGGCACCCAGCGCACGGCGTCCGGCGCGATGCCCGCCGCCTTGAGGATGCCGCCGGAGGCGATGTGCCAGGAGCCGCCGACGCCGGTGCCCGACGCCATGATCGAGCCTTTCGGGCTCTCCTTAACCGCCTTGAGATAGTCGGCCGCGGTCTTCCACGGGCTGTCGGCCTTGACCGTGATCCCGGCCGGGATCAGCGACACCCGCGAGAACATGTCGATCGAGTCAGGCGTCAGCTCGCCGAGGCCGAGCGACTTGAAGAAAGAGATCTCCGGGCTGGCGCCGCCGATGGTGTAGCCGTCCGCCGTGGCGGTCGCGATCGCGGTATGGCCGGTGATGCCGCCGCCGCCGGTGCGGTTGACGACGTTGACCGGCTGCTTCAGCTCGGCCTCGAGCCCGTTGGCGAAGATGCGCATCACCGAATCCATGCCGCCGCCGGCGGCCCAGGGCACGATCAGCTGCACCGGCCGATCCGGAAAGGCGAAGGCCGGCGCTGCGCCGATGGCGAGTGCGCCCAGGGCCAAAGCGAGCTTGCGGAAACCCTTCATCGTACTCCTCCCATGCTTTGTCATTGCTTCTTGCATGCAAGGAGTAGAGCGCTCTTGCCCCAGCGACAAGGGTGTATGCGGAATTTTGTATGCAGGATATCGCCTGCGTCCCCGCTTCGTGGCGATCGTTGCATGACGTATGTGGAAGTCTCGCTCGAAAGCGGGAGGTCGCGGCGCCGGCTGGGCCAGGATCGCGAATGCTGTTCCAGAACTCATGCGTTTGGAGGACGTGCCGGGCTCCCAATCGCGTAAAACGGATCCCGCGCCCTGGATCGGAGAGAGACAATGTCGGAAGCGGGACTGCGATCGCTGGTATCGATAGTCTTATCCAGCCCGGCTGTTTCCAAAGTGAATTTCAAGATCAGAGGGTACCATGTTTACCAGGAAGCTTTTTCGAAGATAAAATCGGCTGTGAGGAGCGAAAGAATCTCCGTTGTTGCGAATGATGCAGCCCTTAAAGGCAGCCTCGCCTCCTATAAGTACAATCAAAATACAATTATCCTTCCCTCTAACGCTCTGAACTCAACGGCGATATCGATCGACCTTCGAGCGTCCATTATCCATGAGTGCCTTCACGCCGTTCTCGATATGGATCGCGTGGATACCGTCTCGCCTTTTGAAGAAGAGGCGTGCGCCGGTTTGACCTCTGCGATTTACGTTCTCTACCATACAGGGAAGCATTATCGCCGCAGCGGGAGCAGTTTCTTCAGGAATGGCGCGCCGGTGCACGCCCTTGCCGTGAAGGTTGGGAAGAACCGCGGCATGGATGTATCATCTGATAGTCTGTTCGAGGATATATACGTCGAAGCTGGCGATATTTATTTAGCAAAGGATTCTGAATACGGTAAGAATACGGGTGGCCACAATGGCATCTGAAATCCCATTCTCTGCCCGCTGGACTACAGCGGAACCGCCGTCGTCTCCTTGGCGGTCTTGTTGACGACCATGGTGTAGTAGCGCGTCACATTGCTGCCTTCGCCGAAGAGCAGCTTGCACAGCGCCGTCACCTCGTCCATGTCGGCCACCCGCAGCATCAGGATCACATCGGTCTGGCCGGTGACGCCATAAGCCTGGACGACCGCCGGCTGGCGCGCCGCCAGTTCGAGGAAACGCCGCCTGCTCGGCTCGTCATGCCGCGCGAGCTCGACGGCGATGATCACCCTGAGGCCCTTGCCGGTCTTGGCGGGATCGAGGATCGCGACGGTCCGCAGGATGAGGCCGGCTGCCTCCAGCCGCCGGATCCGCCGCAGGCAGCTCGAAGGCGCCAGCCCGATCTCGTCCGCCAGCTCCGCATTGGTGCGCGAGGCATCGGCCTGGAGCAGGTTCAGCAGCTTTCTGTCGATCCGATCCATCGCGGCCATCCCCAGCGCGTTCGTGCAATAAAATTGCACGAACGCGACGATTTTGACCACCGCCGCGCATGGGCCGGCGCTAGTCTGCAGCTGCCAATCGAGGATCACCGCCGATGCCGCTGCAGACCGGGTTTTACCGCAAGACGCTGGAGACGCTGGCTGTCTACCGCGAGCTGGTGGTGATCATAGTGCCGATCGCGGTGGCGACGCAGGCTCTGACGGAGTTCGGGGTCATCAAGGCGGCGTCGCCTTGGCTGGCGCCGGCGATGCAGCTTTTCGGCCTGCCGCCGGAGCTGGCGCTGGCCTGGCTTACGGGGTTGCTGGTCGGGATGTGGGGTGGCGTTGTCGTGCTGTTCACCCTCGTTCCGACGATGACGCTCAGTACCGCCGACATCACGGTGTTCTCCAGCCTGCTGCTGATGGCGCATGCGATTCCGGTCGAGCAGCGCATCGTTGCCAGGGCCGGGCCGAATTTCTGGGCGACCTCGATCCTGCGCATTGCCGGTGCAATTGCCTTCGCCGCGCTGCTGCATCAGCTCTTTTCCGCCACCGGTTGGCTGTCGCAGCCGATCGCCCCGGTCTGGAAGCCCGCGGCGGGCGAGGGCGGCTGGGTCAGCTTCGCCTATGGCACCGCCAAGACGCTGATCGTGATGCTCGCGGTCCTGCTCGCCTTGTCCTGGGCGATGGAGCTGCTCAGGGCGGCCGGCATCCTCGACGTGCTCTACAAGCGGCTCGCCCCGCTGTTCCGGCTGGTCGGCCTGCGGCAGGAGGCGCTGCCGTTCACGACCGTCGGCCTGCTGCTCGGCATTTCCTACGGCAGCGGGCTGATGCTGGCGGAAGTGCGCCGGCAGCCGATCGAGCCGCGCCAGGTCTTCCTCGCCAGCGTCTTCATGGGCTTCGCCCACAGCCTGATCGAGGACACGCTGATCATGGTCGCGCTGGGCGCGGACCTGATGACCATCCTGTTCGGGCGGCTGGCCTTCGCCATTGCCGTGACGGCGGCCATCGCCTTCATACTCGATCGGTTCTCGAGCACATCTCCGGTGCCGCGTGACTCTGCGAGCCAGTCCTAGGGGCAGCAGTTTGAAATAGCCGCGTGGTCAGGGCGGAAGTAGAGAAGGTCTACGCGCAGTGCGGTTAGGCACTGATAATATCAGCTTAGGAGAATGTTCTGAATCGTTTGGGCTAGTTCTGTAGCTTTATCAACGCGGAATTCATGCTCGAATAAACGCCCATCAGGAACCTTAAACAGATCGTCGAGATTCTTATCCTCTTTCGATCCTTTCAGCGGCTTAAGGTCAGGCCAATTGATTGGAAATTCCGGATTTTTACGGTGCTCACCGAGAGCTCTCTGAAAAACCTCAAGGCCTTCCTTTTCGTCGTAGTTTATTACCTGACTGACAATTATGGTCTCCCCCTCCTTACGCAGCCAAGGAGATATGGCGCCAAGATTCGAACCGAAATGGGCGGCAAGCCTTGCCAACTCAAGAACGGCGAGTGCCTTAGGATCTAAGCGCTGAATGGTTCTATAAGCCCGCTTGCGAACAGAGGTGCCGAGAATCCAAAAGCGCCCAGAGAGAAGTGCTTCTGGAAGTGGGTGCTCCGGGTAGTTTTCGCCGGACCAGTAGCGTTCTGCTGCATCAATTCCAATCAGGTCGAAGTTGTCGATCCATTGCATATCGTAAATTTCGCGGCGAAAATCTTGATCCGCTGGCTCGATCGATACGAGGTTTTCGCTATTGAATTTTCCAAGATTCTTCAATGCTTCTCTTGCAGTTTCGACATTGTCAAAGGTGTATAACGAACTTAATCTTGATAGCTTCTCTTTGAATGATTTTTGCCTAACCCCTTCGAATTTTCCTTCTCGCTCTAGCGTTGACGAGAGCCCTCGCTTGATCAATTTAGTAGAAAACCAAGAAATATTACCTGGGTTTGCGGGGGTGATATCGCTGCTTGAGATGAGTCCCCGGTAAGCTAGCCATGCAATCGCTGGATCATCGACGTCTAGATAGATGAAGCCGAAATCTTCGGCTCTGACCTCATTGGACGCCATGCTTTCCCCCGTTTCCTAGAGACTGAACGCCTCGTGCACCGCGCTCTGCACGCCGCCGCCCATGATCGGGCCGCCACCGGCGACATGGATGGCGTCGCCGACCAGAGCGGCGCCCAAACCGTGGCGGGGGGTCAGCATCGGGGCGTATTGCTCCCAGCCATCGCTGGCGGGGTCATAGGCCTCCATCTGGCCGAAGACGCGGTTGGTGCCTTCGCCGCCCATGATGAAGACCTTGCCGCGATAGAGCACGGCGCCATGGCCGGAGCGGGCGGTCGGCAGCGGATTGCGCGGCGCCCATTTGTCGGTCGCCGGGTCATAGGCGTGGTGCAGGTTCGAATTGGTGTGAAAGCTGTCGACCCGGCCGCCAATGACGTGGATCAGGTTGCCGATCGGCAGCGTCCCGGTGTGGTCGCGCGCCGTCGGCAACGGCGCGCGCTCGCTCCAGGCGTCAGCCTTGGGATCGTAGACGCGGTGCCAGTTGACCGAGGTCTTGCTCTCGGTGGTGTCGCCGATGGCGCCGCCGATCGAGTGTAGCAGGCCGTTCAGCCCGATGATCGCGGCCGAGCCGATCGGGCGGGGCAGGGGCGCGATCTCGGCCCATTTATCCGTCTTGGGGTCGTAGACAAAGCAGCGCGGATGCGGCTTGCGGTTCTGCTCGAGGAAGCCGCCGATGGCGTAGAGCCGCCCGTCGAGGAAGGCGACGCCGACATGGTTGGCGCCCTGCGGCAGGGGCGCGCCGTCATTCCATTTGTCGGCCTTGGGATCGTAGACGTGATGATAGGCCCGATCGGTGCGCTGCTCGCCATAGCCGCCGACGATGTGCATGCGGTCGTCATAGGCGGTCGCCCAAGCCATCTCCGAACGCGGCAGCGGCAACAGGGCCTTAGGCTGCCAGCGGCCGGGATTGGCCGCCTTGGCTGCCGGTGAATCGAAGACGTTCTGCGAGGCGGCGAGCTCGGGCTTGCCGATCCGGCCGGGCTGGTTCAGCCGCTCGTAATGGCCACCATGCTGCTCATGGCCGGGCTGCTGGGCAAAGACAGGGGCGGCGAGGCCAGCGGCCCCGGCGGCGATGAAACTGCGGCGGCTCAGGCTGGTCATGATGCATCCTCCCTCGCTAGAACAGTAAGGCAGACGCTGCGTCAGGCAAGCGCAGGCGCGGAGCTGGTTTGTCGGAAATGCGGTTCCGCATACTGCATACGCTGTTATGGTGCGGCACCTGAAACGGTTGAAATCACGGTAGGGCGAGGAAACGCATGTCAGGGCATAACAAGGTCGCGATCATCACCGGTGCCGGCTCGGGCGTCGGCCGGGCCGTCGCCATCGCCTTCCTGAAGGACGGCTACCGCACCGTGCTGGCCGGGCGCCGCACTGATGCGCTGGAGGAGACGATCAAGCTCTCGGGCGCGCCGGCCGAGCAGGCGCTCGCCGTGCCGACCGACGTGACCGACCAGGCTTCCGTCAAGGCGCTGTTCGCCGCGACCAAGGCCAAGTTCGGTCGGCTCGACGTGCTGTTCAACAATGCCGGCGTCAACGCACCTGGCGGGATCATGCTGGAAGACCTGTCGCTGGCCGACTGGCAGAAGGTGGTCGATACCAATCTGACCGGCCCGTTCCTGTGCACGCAGGAGGCGTTCAAGCTGATGAAGGACCAGGAGCCGCGCGGCGGGCGCATCATCAACAACGGCTCGATCTCGGCCCATGCGCCGCGACCAAACTCGATCGCCTATACCGCGACCAAGCATGCCATCACCGGTCTGACCAAGACCTCCTCGCTCGACGGGCGCAAATACGACATCGCCGTCGGCCAGGTCGATATCGGCAATGCGCTGACCGAGATGGCGCAGCGGATGACGACCGGCGTGCCGCAGGCGGACGGCTCGATCAAGGTCGAGGCGGTGATGGATGTCGGCCATGTCGCCTCGACAGTGCTGCACATGGCAGCGCTGCCGATCGAGGCGAATGTGCTGTTCGTCACGGTGATGGCGACCAAGGCGCCCTTCGTCGGCCGCGGCTGAGGGACATACTCTCGCAAGCGCCGGTGCGATGAGCGGCGACCCGCTGTCGTCATGGTCGGGCCAGTCCCGGCCTTCGACGTCTTGCGACGAGCATCATTTGCGCGACATTGTCCGGGGCGGCCCGGGAGTGCCTCGCTTGTCAGCCTTCGATGCGTCACAGCAGCCTGAAGACGTGGATGGTCGCCACAAGGGCGACCATGACGATGAAGGCGCCCACGGTGAGAGCGAGCCTGGCCATGCCGCGCCGGTCGATCCCAAGGTCGGCCGGGCCTATCGGCTGACGATCTGGGGGATTGCGCTCGGCATCCTGATCTTCGCCGGCAATGTCGTGCTCTGGGCACTGGCGATCGGCAACAACCAGCTGTTCAAGGACGGCGTCGACTGGGTCTACGACGTCGCGCTCTACGGCATCGCGGCACTGGTCTTCGGCCGCGACGAACGGGCCGAGAAGCTCGCGGCGCTCGGCATCGGCGCGGTGATGGCGGTGGCGGGGCTGCACACGCTCTACGACCTCTGGGACAAGATCATGCGGCCGCGGCCGATCGAGGTCTTCGCGCTCGGCTTCTCGGCGGCGAGTGCGATCCTGATCGCCTATCTGATCATCGGCGTGCTCTGGCGTTTTCGGGCCGAGTCCAATCCGGTGATCAAGGCGACCTGGCTTTCGTCCCGCAACGATGCGATCTCGACCACCGGCTTTGCGCTGCTCGGCCTCGGCGCAAGGCTGCTGCCGGTGCGCTGGCCGGAATACCTGTTCGACGTCTTCGTCGCCTTCCTCTGCTTCCAGGCGACCTGGGCGATCTGGCGCGCGACCAGGCAGTCGCCGGATCGGACGAAAGTCGAAGCAAAAGAAGATTATTCTTCCTAGACCAAGGTCGTACGACCGGGTTCTTCCGTCTTGGCGGCAAACAAAAAAATCCTGTGCGGCTTCTCCCGCGGGGGCTGTGGCGAAATCATGGCAACCCCTGCAATTCATGCCGAAGTGGGCCGGTAACCGGGCCCTTTCGGCGCCAAGGAGCGCCAGAATGTCCGTCCTCTCCCTCATCCGCCGTGGTGCGGCGATGTTGGCCGCGAGCCTCGCGCTCGGCGGCGCGGCGCTGGCCCAGACCGGCCCGCTGGTCTCGACCGAATGGCTCGAAAAGAACCTGAATGATCCCAAGGTCAGGATCGTCGAGGTCAGCGTCGAGCCCGGCATCTATGAGCGCGGCCATATTCCTGGCGCGCAGAACATCGCCTGGCATACCGACCTGGTCGAGACCGTCTCGCGCGACATCGCCGGCCCGGAGAAATTCCAGGCGCTGGCCCGCAAGCTCGGTGTCGACAAGGACGTGACCGTGGTCCTCTACGGCGACAACAACAACTGGTTCGCCGCCTGGGGCGCCTGGGTGTTCGACATCTACGGGCTGCGCGACAACGTGAAACTGCTCGATGGCGGCCGCAAGAAATGGGAGCTGGAGAAGCGCCCGGTCGCGACCAATCCCGTCCCGGTCAAGGCCTCGAGCTTCACTGTCGGCGAGCCCAACAAGGCGCTGCGCGCCCGCCTGACCGATGTCGTCGCCACGGTCGAGAAGAAGTCCGAGGCGCGGGTGCTCGACATCCGCTCGCCGGACGAGTTCTCCGGCAAGATCATCGCGCCGGCCGGCTTCCAGGAACTGGCGCTGCGCGCCGGCCATATCCCGGGCTCGGTCAACGTGCCGTGGGCCCGTGCGGTCAACCAGGCCGACGGCACGCTGAAGTCGCCCGAGGAGCTGAAGAAGCTCTATGCCGAGGTNCCTGCCGCATCGGCGAGCGCTCGAGCCATACCTGGTTCATCCTCTCGCGCGTGCTCGGCTACCAGGCCGCCAATTATGATGGCTCCTGGACCGAATACGGCAATGTCGTCGGGCTGCCGATCTCGAACCCGGCCGGCACGGTCTGGGGCGGCAAGTAAGACTGCAAGTCAGCCTGAATGAGCATCTCCGACGATAGCGGCGCGCTGGATTATGAGCTGGCGCGCCGGCAGGCGGGGGCGGAGCCGATCAGGCTGCCGCCCTTGCGCTTCATCGCGGCGGCCGTGGTCACTGTTGCGATCGCGGTCTCCATCTACCTGGTCGGGCGCCATGGCGATCCGGCGCCGCAGCTCCAGCTCTCGCTGATCCTGGGCGCCGCCTTCGGGATCGTGCTGCAGCGCGCGCGCTTCTGCTTTTTCTGCATCTGGAAGGATTGGCTCGACCGGCGCGATCCGCGCGGGCTGCTCGGCATCCTCACGGCGCTGGCAGTCGGGCTCGCTGGCTACACCCTGATCTACGGCGCCTGGCTGCCCGATCCCTCCGGCACGCGCCTGCCGCCGACGGCACATATCGGCCCGGTCGGCCCGGCGCTGCTGCTGGCGGGTCTTGCCTTCGGCGCCGGCATGGCGATCTCCGGCTCCTGCATCAGTGCCCATCTCTACCGGCTGGGCGAGGGGTCGCCGACCTCGCCTTTCGCGCTGATCGGCGCAGGCCTCGGCTTCGTCCTCGGTTTCCTGAGCTGGAACGAGCTTTATCTCCTGACGATCTCGGAATCGCCCGTGCTGTGGCTGCCGCGCCAGCTCGGCTATGGCGGCGCGTTGCTGGCCGGGCTTACTGTGCTCGGCGCAGCCGCCTGGTGGCTGCTGCGGACCGGCCAGTCGAGCGAGCAGACGGCCCCTGAGAGTGTGCAGGCCGATCCCGTCGTCGCGATCTTCCTGCGGCGCTGGCCGGCCTGGCTCGGCGGGCTTTTCGTCGGGCTGATTGGTGTTGCCGCCTATCTGCGCCTCTCGCCGCTCGGTGTCACCGCCGAGCTCGGCTCGCGCTCGCGCCAGTTCGCGACCGCGCTCGACTGGCTGCCGGCGCGGCTGGAAGGGCTCGACAGTTTCCGCGGCTGCGCCACCCTGATCCGCGAGACGCTGCTGACGCCGAACGGGCTCTTCGTCGCTGGGCTCGCTGCGGCCGCGTTCGCCTCGGCGCTGGCGGCGGGGGAGTTCAAGCCGCGGCGACCGAGCGGCGGGCACGTCCTGCGCGGGCTGATTGGTGGCGTGCTGCTCGGTTGGGGCACGGTGTTCGGTCTCGGCTGCACGGTCGGCACGCTGCTATCGGGCATCTCGGCCGGCGCGGTCTCGGGCTGGGTCTTCGGGCTCGGGCTGATCGCCGGCACGACGGCGACGCTGAAGCTCGGGCGGCGCTTGCGATTGCTGGATTGAGGCGCTGCGCCCATCCGCACCCTGCGCAACAAGGCGCAGACAAGGGCTTCGGCTGAGCTATAACGGGGCATCGGTTCGAGGATGCCCCATGTCGATTGCCGCCAAACTGCCTTCCATCCTGATCGCCAATCGCGGTGAGATCGCCTGCCGGGTGATCCGCACTGCCAAGCGGCTCGGCCTGCGCACCATCGCGGTCTATTCGGACGCCGACGCCGAGGCGCTGTTTGTCGAGATGGCGGACGAGGCCTACCGGATCGGCCCGGCGCCGGCGCGCGAGAGCTATCTCGACGCGGACAAGATCCTCGCCGTTGCCAAGGAGGCCGGGGCAGCCTGCATCCATCCGGGCTATGGCTTCCTCTCGGAGAATGCCGATTTCGCCGATGCCTGCGCTGCCGCCGGCATCGTCTTCGTTGGGCCGCCGGCTTCGGCGATCCGGGCCATGGGCCTGAAGGATGCCGCCAAGGCGCTGGTCGAGAAGGCCAATGTCCCGGTGGTGCCAGGCTATCACGGCGCCGAGCAGGATGTGGATTTCCTGGCCAAGGAGGCCGGGCGCATCGGCTACCCCGTGCTGATCAAGGCGGTCGCCGGTGGCGGCGGCAAGGGCATGAAGAAGGTCGACCGTCCCGAGGATTTCGCCGACTCGCTCTCCAGCGCCCAGCGCGAGGGGAAGAACGCCTTCGGCGATGCGCGCGTGCTGGTCGAGAAATACGTGCTCTCGCCGCGCCATGTCGAAATCCAGGTGTTCGGCGACAGCCATGGCAATGTCGTCCACCTCTACGAACGCGACTGCTCGCTGCAGCGTCGCCACCAGAAGGTGATCGAGGAGGCGCCGGCGCCAGGCATGACGGCCGAGGTGCGCACCGCGATGGGCAAGGCGGCGACCGAAGCCGCCAAGGCGGTCGGCTATGTCGGCGCCGGCACGGTCGAGTTCATCGCCGACGGGCGCGACGGCCTGCGCGCCGACCGCTTCTACTTCATGGAGATGAATACGCGTCTCCAGGTCGAGCATCCCGTCACCGAGGCAATCACTGGGCTCGATCTGGTCGAGCTCCAGCTCAAGGTTGCTGCCGGAGAACCGCTCGGCTTCGCGCAGGAGGACGTCCGCGCCGAGGGCCATGCCGTCGAGGCGCGGCTCTATGCCGAGGATCCGGAGAAGGGCTTCCTGCCTTCGACCGGCAAGCTCTGGGCACTGCAGTTCCCTCAGGGCGAGGACATCCGCATCGATACCGGCGTCGAGGCCGGCGATACAGTGACGCCCTATTACGATCCGATGATCGCCAAGGTGATCGCCCATGGCCGCACCCGCGACGAGGCGCTCGATCATCTCGCCTTCGCGCTCGGCGAGACCATCGTCGCCGGCCCCCGCACCAATCTCGCCTTCCTGAAGAAGCTGGCGGAGGCCGAGGGCTTCCGGACGGGGCCGTTCGACACCGGCTTCATCGAGCGCAACATCGAAGCCCTCGGCGCCGAGCCGCAGCCGCTCGACGCGGCCGCGGTCGCGGCAGCCGCTCTGCAGCTGGAAGAGGAGCGCCAGGTAGGCGTGCTCGACCTTGCCATCGAGCGGACCAGCGATGAAAGCAAGTCGCCCTGGCTCGATGCCGACGCCTTCTCGCTGATGCCACGCCCGGCACTCGGCCTGCCACTGCTGGTCGATGGCGAGCGGATCGAGGCCAGGATCGAGTGGAACGGCGAGGATGCCCGCGTGTCGCTACCGGGCCATCCGCTGCCCGAGGGCGAGCACGAGGTGACGCTCGCCCGGGCCGAGGCCGGGACCTATCTCGCGCTGCATCGCGGCCGGCAGACCTCCGTTGCTCTGTTCGACCCGTTCAGCGTCGATCTTAATGCAGTCGCCGGTGCTGGCGGCGTGATCAAGGCGCCGATGCACGGCAAGCTGATCGCGCTCTTCGTCACGGCCGGTGAGGCGGTGGTGAAGGGCCAGCGCCTCGCCATCGTCGAAGCCATGAAGATGGAGCATGTGCTGACCGCCCCGCGCGACGGCACCGTCACCGAGCTCGGCGCCGAACCCGGCGCGCAGGTGGCCGAGGGCGCGAAGGTGGTCGTGCTCGGGGAGTGAGTCGGCCGCCGCCTCCCCTAAGGCTTCAAGCCTTCGCGCTCGGCGTGAAGCGGTAATGGATCAGGTCCATGACCACCGCTTCTTCGCCGGTCTGGTTGCGATAGCCGTGGCGGCGATCGGCGGGGAACCGCAGCGATTGCCCCTGCTTGAGCGACCGCCATTCGTCGTCCACCAGCAATTCGATCTCGCCTTGCAGCACGGTGATGTGCTCGACGACGCCGGTGTCATGCGGCTCGGAGATGCTCTCGAAGCCGGGCGCGAAGGTGAGCTCGTAAAGCTCGAAGCCGAACCGCGCTTCGTATGGGAAGAGCAGCGCCCGCTGCATTGCTTCCTGTGACGGGCGTACCCGCAGCTTGTTGGCGTCACGCATGAGCAGGACATCGCCGTCGTCGCGATCGGCCTCCAGCAATGCGGTCATGGGCACCCCCAGGCCCGTCGCGATCTTCCAGAGGGTCGCGATGGTCGGCGCGGATTCGCCGCGTTCGATCTGGCCCAGCATCGCCTTGCTGACGCCGGTCCGCGCCGCCGTCTGATCGAGGCTCCAGCCGAGTTCGCTCCTGATAGATTTTAGCAGCTTGGGCGTGTCGACGGGGCCGACGGGCGTCATTGCAAGCGTTCTCCGGCTTGTGCGTTATTGCGCACACGCGGCTTGTGCGCTAAAGCGCACAAGCCGTCGTATCACCCTATCGGAGGCTTGTCCCGTGCAGCCAGACACCAGGCTCGATCTCGAACGCATCAGGCAGGCTCGGCGGGAGATTTCCTCCGTCTTCCGGGATACGCCGCAGTTCCAATCTCCGACGCTGGGCGGACTGCTCGGCTGCGAGCTCGTCATCAAGCTGGAGACCGCGAATCCGGTCGGGTGCTTCAAGGGGCGTGGGACCGAGGTCGCGATGGCTCGGCTCGCCAGAAGCTCGGGGCCCAAGGCGGCGGTCTGCGCCAGCGCCGGCAATCTCGGCCAGGCGCTCGCCTATAGCGGCCGGGCGCGCGGCATCGCCGTAAGCGTGATCGCGGGGAAGGGTGCCAATGCCGGCAAGATCGAGCGCATTCGCCGGTTGGGCGGGATAGTTGAGCTGGTCGAGGGCGATATCGAGAATGCCCGTGAGCGCGCCCGCGCGATTGCGGCTGATGGCAAGGCCTTCCTGATCGAGGACAGCGAGAATCTCGACACCTGCGAAGGTGCGGCCACGATCGGGCTCGAACTCGTCGAAGGCGTCGACCGCATCGATACCGTCCTGCTCGCGCTCGGCGGCGGCGCGCTCGCGACTGGCGTCGGCCATGTCTTCAAGACCCTGGCGCCCAGGACGGAGATCGTCTGCATCCAGCCGAAAGGCGCGCCGGCCCTGGCGCTGTCCTGGCGCGCCCGTTCGGTTGTGACGACCGAGAGCACCGATACCATCGCCGACGGCGTCGCCGGGCGATTTCCGATTTCGGAGGTCCTCGACGACTTGCTCGCGGTCGCCGACCATGTCCCGCTGGTCGAGGAGGCCAGCATCGTCGAGGGCATGCGGATGCTCTACCGGAACGCCGCGCTCGTCACCGAGCCTTCGGCCGCGCTCGGCATCGCCGCGATGCTGGAAGATCCCGCGCGCTATCGCGGCAAGCGCGTGGCCACGGTTATCTGTGGGGCGAACGTCCTGCCGGATCAATTCAGCGGCTGGATGCGAAATTAAAGCGCGTCGAGAGCCACGATCGCCCGCTCGGCAACAGCGAGATTGATCGCCGACAGCGGATCCTCGTCTTCGAGGAACCAGGCGGTCGAGAGCCCGCACCAGGCCAGGATCCATTTCAGCAGGCGCTCACGCTCAAGTCCGGACTTCGCCAGGACGATCTCCAGACGGCGCTCGAAACGGCCCGGCACGGTCGCGACCGGCGGCTCGGGATCGGCGAGGTCGGGATCGCAGAACTGGATAGTGTATTCGAAGGCGCGATCGCCGATCACGCATTTCGGATCGATGGCGAGCCAGCCCCTGGCCTCGAAATCGAGGACGTTGTCGTGATGCAGGTCGGCGTGCAGCGGCACGATCTCGCGCTGCGCCGGCAGCAGTTCGCGCGCCGCGGCCGCAGAGCGGGCGAGGACGCCGCCATGCTCCTGCGCGATCGGGAAGAGGTCCTTGAACCAGGCCTCCAGCGGGATCAGGCCGGAGGGCGCCGGGCCGCGCAGCTTTTGCAGGGCGGCGATCGCGTCGCAGAGGATGATGGTCGCCTCGTCGTCGCCAGCCGCGCCGCTGCGGGCCATGGCGGCGAGCGAACGCGTGCCGGTGGCGCGCTCGATCAGCATGGCGCTGCCGTCTTCATTGCGGGCGAGCAGGCGAGCGGCACCGTCGCCGTTCCAGTAGTCGAGCGGGAGATAGCCGAGCCGCTCGTGTTCTCCGTCCGGGAGCTTCAGCATCGCGGGCTCGCCATGCTGCAGGACCGGCAGGAGATGACTGCCGGGCGTCTTGATCGGCTTACCGGCGGCTTCGAGATTCCAGCGCATCAGCCAGGGCGAAAAGATACTGGTCGGCATCGTCGTCGTCTGTTCCGTCATTGCGAGCGCTCTGGATTGCTTCGTCACTGCGCTCGTCGCAACGACGTCGGAGGTCAATCGGCGGCCCGGCCACGGCCCATCAGCGGAAACTGCTCGACCTCGTAGATCTGGCCGGAGACGTGGCCGCTCTCCTCGGACAGCCAGAAGGCGGTGTGGGCGGCGATCTCGGCCGGCTGCATGATCTGGCCGAAGGGCGCGAATTCGAGCGGCACCTCCTTCTCCCAGCCCGGCTTCTTGCCCTCGCGCTGCTGCGTCGCATCCTCGTTGGCGGTGAAGGTCCAGCCGACATTGAGCTGGTTGACCCGGATATGCTCGCGCCCGAGCGTGTTGGCGAGGTTGCGCGTCATCGTCATCAGCGCGCCCTTCGACATCGAATAGACGGTGAGGTTGGAGTTGCCGCACCAGGCGTTGATCGAGCCGACGGTGAGGACCGAGCCGCCGGATTTCTGCAGGCGGAAGGCGCGGATCGCCGCCTCGGCGCAGAGCAGCGGCGCGCGGGTGTTGATCGCGATCACATGGTCGAAGAAGGCGGCGGTGGTCTCAGCCAGCACGCCGCGCGGGTAGATGCCGGCATTGTTGACCAGGCCGTCGATGCGGCCGAAGGCTTTTCGCGTCGCGTCGACCAGCGCCTGCGCCGTCGCCGGCTCGGCGAGGTCACCGGTCGCGCCGGAGGTCGCGGGGCCGAGCTTGCGGCAGGCGGTGTCGACCTCGTTCTGCTCGCGGCCATGGACCAGCACCTTGGCGCCCTCGGCGACCAGCCGCTCAGCCATCGCGTAACCGATGCCGGTCGATGAGCCGGTGACGAGAATGGCCTTGCCTTGCAGTCCGCGCATGTCGTGCCTCCGTTCGGATCGGTGGCCTTACTAGCCTGTGGAAGCGGCGCCGTCATGACCGCGTTCGTGCCGGCCACCCCGGCGCGGCGCGGTTGTGGAGAAAGGCCGCAGGCTCTGGCGAGGTGCGCCTGCGAGGATTAGGTTGCCCGCCATGCCGCTCCATATCCTCAAGCTCTGCGTCGGCGCCGAATCGATCAGCGATCTCGAAGCGTGGATCGCCGAGCGACAGGCGCAGCGCCGCGCCCGCGGCGAACCGGCGGAGCAACTGCACACCACCCGCATGGTGCCGAAGCGGATCGAGGAGATCATCTCCGGCGGCTCGCTCTACTGGGTGATCAAGGGGCAGGTCTCGGCGCGCCAGCGCCTGATCGACATCCGCCCCTTCACCGATGGCGAAGGCATCGGCCGCTGTCACCTGGTGATGGAACCGGTGGTGGTGCCGGTCGAGCCGCGCCCGTTCCGTCCGTTCCAGGGCTGGCGTTATATGCAGGACAAGGATGCGCCCCGCGATATCGACGGCCGCAGCGGCGATCTCGGTGTGATGCCCGAGCAGATGCGGCGGGAGTTGGCGGAGCTGGGGCTGCTTTAGCCTGTGGTTGCCGGCCTGCCGCCGGCCGCTCGTGGATGATGCGCTCCCCAAGCAAGCCCTGACCGTAACCGCATGGGAGGCACCGCAAAAGCGCGTCCGGTTTCAGGGCCTGTTGTGTGGCCATGGGTGCCGTGTCACCACTTCGTCGGAGGGGTGGGTTCGCGCCCGGGGCGGCAGGGGGGCAACATGGTCGAGACGATAAAGCTTGGCGGCATGGTGCTGGAATTCCTCCACAGCAAGGAGGATACGGCGGGCAGTCTCGACATGTTCAAGATGACGGTGCTGCCAAATGCCCGAATGCCGGTTCCTCATTACCATGAGAGCTGGGAAGAGACGGTGTACGGCCTCAGCGGCACGCTGACTTTCCAGGTGGGCGACGAGGATATTGCCGTCGGACCTGGCCAATCGGTCTTCATTCAGCGCGGTGTGGTCCACGGCTTCAGGAATGACACTCAGGAGCCGGCGACCTGCTTGTCGGTCCTGACGCCGGGAGTGCTCGGTCCGGGCTATTTCAGGGAGGTGGCGGCGCTCATCTCGGCGGGCGCGCCGCCTGATCCGGCGAAAATCAAGGACATCATGCTGCGCTACGGGCTCGTGCCGGTCGCTCCTGGCGCCTCGACAAAGGGATAGATCTCACACCCCGATATTGTCGATCAGCCGCGTCGCGCCGATCCGTGCCGCGATCAGCAGGCGGATCGGGCCGTCGGCGCGCGAGGTCACCGGCGCAAGTGTCTCAGCGTGGCGGGCTTCGAGATAGTCGAGCTCGAAGCCGGCGGTGATGATCTCGGTCTGGGCCTCGGCGACCGCCTGGAACAGCGGGTCGTCGTTGCGGATGCGGGCGGCGAGGGCCTGCATCACCTTGTGCAGCGTCGGAGCCAGGGCGCGCTCCTGCGCCGAGAGGTAGCGGTTGCGTGAGGACATTGCGAGGCCGTCGGCCTCACGGAAAGTCGCGAGCGGCACGATCTTTATGCCGAGGTCGAGATCGCCAGCCATCCGCGTCACCACCTTGAGCTGCTGGTAGTCCTTCTCGCCGAAGACCGCGAGATCGGCTTGAGACTGGGTGAAGAGCTTGCAGCAAACCGTTGCCACGCCTTCGAAATGCGTCGGTCGGAAGCGATCGTCCAGGCCGACCGCCGCCGGGCCGAGCAGCAGCACGCGGCTGGCGAAGCCGGGCGGATACATCTCCTCGACCGCTGGAAAGTAGATCGCATCGGCACTGACCGCTTCCAGCTGGGCGCGGTCGCTGTCGAAGGTGCGCGGGTATTTCTTGAAGTCCTCGTGTGGGGCGAACTGCGTCGGGTTGACGAAGATTGAGACGATGACGCGCCGAGCGTGTTTCTGCGCCTCGGTGACGAGCGCGACATGGCCCTCGTGCAGCGCGCCCATGGTCGGCACCAGCGCGACCTTCTCGCCTGCGGCGTGCCAGGCCGCGACGGCCTCGCGCATCGCCTTGACCGTCTCGAAAACCGCGACCTGCGACATCTCGTTCTCCTCCAACCTGCCGGACGGGTAGCAAATGCCGGCGGCGCGGCCAATATCTTCGGCATGAGCGAATCCCGGCAGACGGCATGACACGCGAAGACGGCAAGGCGGTGGGCAAGGTGGGCGAGACGCGCCCGGCCGAGAGTGCTGCGCACTCGAAGCCCGGGGAGATCGACCGTTTCCTCACTGCGGCAAAGCAGCTCGCACCGCTGGCGACCGGGCAGGCCGGGCGGCTCGTCTTCGCGCTCGATGCGACGATGAGCCGGCAGCCGAGCTGGGATCTCGCCTGTTCGCTGCAGGGGCAGATGTTCGAGGTCGCGGCCCGGACCGGCGGGCTGGCGGTGCAGCTCATCTATTTCCGCGGCTTCGACGAATGCCGCGCCTCCGGCTGGCTCGGCGAGCCGCAGCGCCTGACCGGGCTGATGAACAAGATCGACTGCCGCGGCGGGCAGACGCAGATCGGGCGCGTGCTCAAGCATATCCGCGACGAGGAGCGGCAGGTGCCGATCCGTGCCTTCGTGTATGTCGGCGATGCGATGGAGGAGGATGTCGACCGGCTCTGCGCGCTCGGCGGCGAGCTCGGTCTGCGCGGCGTCAAGGGCTTCATGTTTCAGGAAGGCTCAGATCCCGACGCCAGCGCAGCCTTTGCCGAGATCGCGCGCCTGACCGGCGGCGCCCATGCGCGCTTCGACGTCAATGCGCCGAATTCCCTGCTCGATCTGCTGCGCGGGGCTGCCGCCTATGCCAGCGGCGGGCGCGAGGCGCTCCTGAAGCTGGCCGGGCAGAATGCCGCGGCGCAGAGGCTGCTCACGGCGATGGAGGGCCGTAAATCGTGACGCTGCTCTATGGCATCGCCACCCTGATCCTGATCTGGTGGCTGGCCAAGTTCTTCGCAGGGGCCGATCCGAAGAAGCTGGTCAAGCTCGGCAAGATCGTCGGCGGCACGCTTTCGCTCGGCGTCGCGGCGCTGCTGATGCTGCGCGGCCGGGCCGACATGGCGATCTTCCTCGGCGGGCTCGGAGCGTGGCTGCTCGGCTGGAGCGCCTATGGTCCCGGCGGGCTCAAGATGCCGGAATGGGCGAAGGATTGGGGCGGCACCGGCTCGGCCGGGCGCTCGAAGGTCGCCTCGGTCCTGCTCGACATGGAGCTCGACCATGACAGCGGCGGCATCAGGGGCAAGGTGCTGGGCGGCGCTTTCGCCGGACGCGATCTCGACGATCTCACGCCCGGGGAGCTCGGTGCGCTGCTGCGCGAATGCCTCGCCGGTGATCCCGACGGGGCGCGCCTGCTAGAGGCTTATCTCGACCGCCGGGCGCCCGGATGGCGTGAAGACGCTGATGGTCACCGCGACGCGGGGCAGCGCGGCCCGGCGCGCACGGGCGCGATGACGAACGAGGAGGCCTACGAGATCCTGGGGCTTCAGCCGGGGGCGGGCCAGGAGGCGATCCGCGAGGCCCATCGGGGCCTGATGAAGCGTATCCATCCGGATGCCGGCGGCACCAGCGGGCTTGCCGCTCGGGTCAACCAGGCCAAGGATACCTTGCTGAAAAAGCATGGCTGATCTCCTTTCCCAATCGGTCAGCTGCGGGTGGCGAAGCAGGAGAAGCCGCCGCGCTTGAGCTGGGCGCAGGCCTTCTCGGCGTCCTTGGACTCCTCGAAACCGGCGAAGCGGGCGCGGAACAGCGTGGCGCCGCCCTTCTCGACCTTCTCGGTGAAGGGCGAGGCGTCTGCGAGCGAGCCGGAGGCCTTGGCACGGGCCCGGGCCAGGATGTCCTTGGCCTTGGCCTCGTCGTCGGTGGCGCCGAGCTGGATCACCCATTTCGAGGCGATCGCGGTCTTCTCGGCCGGCTTGATCTCAGGCGCCTTGGCTTCAGGCGCCTTGGCGAGATGCGCCACCTTGACCGGAGCCGGTGCCGGTGCCGGCTCGGGCAGGCGGGCCTCGATCTTCTTCGGCATGGGCTGGGCCTCCTCCCTGGCCGCCGGCTCGGCGAGCTTGGCGATCGAGGAGGTGGTGTCGACATTCGCCGGCGGACGCAGGACCTTGCCTTCGGCCGGTGCGGCGCCGATCGACCAGCGCATGGCGGATGGCGTCGTGGTCGCGGTGACCGGGCGCATGTTGGAGAGGGCGAGCGCCTGGGCGCTGCCGCTGAGGGCACGCGGCGGGGCGATCTGCGCGGTCGTCGTCGACGCGGCATAGGCGCGGGCGGCGGGCGGCACGTCGGGCTCGGCGCGCGGACGCGGCACCGGCATCGGCGCGGGTGCCGGGGCAGGCTCAGGCGCCTGGGCGACGAGCGCCGGGCGAGCCGGCGGCTCGGGAATCGGAGCCGGGGCGGGCGCGCGGTAACGCTCCTGCTGCGGTTCGGAGGCCTCGGCAATCATCGGGGCGCTGCGGCCGCCGGTGCTGGCGCGCGGCAGGCTGGCGAGGACGAGATCGGACATGATCTTGTCGCGCGACGCGCCGGAGCGGCCGCCGAGCACGATCGAGACGATCTGGCGGCCTTCGGCCTTGGCGGACGTCATCAGGTTGAAGCCGGAGGCGCGGGTGTAGCCGGTCTTGATGCCGTCGACGCCCTCGATGCGGCCGAGCAGGCGGTTGTGCCCGCGGATCGTGCGGGAGCCGTACTGGAATGAGCGCATCTGGAAGAGCGGGAAGTAGCGCGGAAAGCGCTCCTGGATCGCCCGCGCCAGGATGGTGAGATCGCGCGCCGTCGTGATGTTCGGCGGCGAGTTCGGCAGGCCGTGCGGGTTGTAGAAGCGCGTCGAATCCATGCCGAGCGAGCGCGCCTTGCGCGTCATCTGCTCGGCGAAGGCTTCTTCCGAACCGGCGATGTTCTCGGCGACCACGACGGAGGAGTCGTTGGCCGAGAGGGTGATCATGCTCTTGATCGCGTCCTCGACCTCGATGGTCGAACCGGCGCGCAGGCCGAGCTTGGTCGGCGGCTGCGAGGCGGCATAGGCCGAGACTTTGAGCTCCGAATTCATGCCGAAGCGGCCGCGCTCCATCTGCTCGAACAGCATGTAGAGCGTCATCACCTTGGTGAGCGAGGCCGGGATGCGCGGCGCATCCTCGTTGACGGCGTGCAGGGTGCGGCCGGTCTTGGCGTCGACGACCATCGCCGCATAGGGCGGGGCGTAGCCGCCCGAGACATGGCGCCGCTTCTTGCGCGCCGCCTCGGCAGGCGAAACCGTCGCGGTCAGCACGACGGCAGCAGCACTCACCAACCCGATGAACGCAAGCCAGCGTCCGCGTCGGGACCCAACGCAACCAGAAGCCATGCAACTCGCCTCAACTCAAACCCACCCGTCCGTCGCAGGCTTTGCAGCGTGGCGCGAAGGACACAGGAGATGAGGTTAGGTGGATGCGGTTACGGAGGAGTTAAGCGAAAAAAATCCAGCATTGAAGCTGTCCGGTTGCAAACCGTTGCCGATGCACGCTGGGGGGCTCTGCGCTTGGTGCATTGCAGCGCGATCTTGACTTTTATGTTGCGGTGCACAATATCAGGGTCGTCCCGGTGATGAACCCTTCATCTGACCTTGGGGACACGGAACCCGGGCCGTTAGGCTCGTCAGCAGAGGCGGCGCCCGCGAGCGTCGGAGGAACAATGATCCAGCAGTTCGAGACCATCCAGAAGGCTTCCAAAGAGAACGTCGATGCGGCCCTGAAGGCTTTCGGCGCCACCTCGAAGGGCGTGCAGGCTCTCGCCGTCGAGGCAACCGATTACGCCAAGAAGTCGTTCGAGGCCGGCACGGCCACGATCGAGAAGCTCTCCGGCGTCAAGACGCTCGACAAGGCGATCGAGATCCAGACCGACTACGTCAAGACCGCTTTCGAGGGCTATGTCGCCCAGGTCACCAAGATCGGCGAGCTCTATGCCGCGATCGCCAAGGACGCCTACAAGCCGTTCGAGGGCATCGTCGCCAAGGCCGTCCCGACCCCGGCCAAGTGATTTCAGAGCGGCCGGCTTCGCCCGGCTGCAGCTGATCACCTGAGAATTTCAAGAAGCCCGGCCTCGGCCGGGCTTCTTTGCGTTTACGGGCCGAATCCCGGGATCACCGTCGCGGCAATGCTGTTGCAACTGGCAGGCGGCTGCCTGCGCTCGTCGCCATTCGCCGGATGGCGGCGAGGTGAGCCAGGAGCCGCAATGAGCCGTTCGACGATTGCTATGGACGCATCGACCGCCGCGGGGCCGCCGCCGGCGAGCGAGTTCCGCGAGCCACCGCGGGAGGCCTGGTACTGCGTCAGGAGCACCGGCAGCCTGGCGCCCGGCGCGATGGCGAGCGTGACCGTTCTCGGCGAGCAGTTCGTGATCGGCCGCACCAAGCTGGGTGAACTCTTCGCCCTGCGCGACCGCTGCCCGCATCGCGGCGCCCCCTTGTCCGAGGGGCGATTCGACGGCGTCGCGATCACCTGCCCCTTCCATGGCTGGCGCTTCGGGGCCGATGGCCGCTGCCGGGCGATGCCGACGCTGGTCGAGGGCGACGTCACCGATCCCGGCCAAGTCAAGGTCGGCGACTTCCCGATTCGCGAGAGCGACGGCATCATCTGGCTCTATCCGGGCGCGCGGCCCGAGCATGCGCCGCCGGTGCCGGCGTTGACGCTGACAGGCCCGTCGCGCTGTCGCGTCGCGGTCTCGGTGCTGGTCGAGGCCTCCTACGATCTCAGCGTGCTCAGCCTGATCGACCCGGGTCATGTCGGCTACGTCCATAATTCCTGGTGGTGGCGGCCGAACGCGACGGCGCAGGAAAAGGTCAAGGACTTCGAGCCGCTGCCGTTCGGCTTCCGGATGAAGGCGCACAAGGCGGCGGCGAATTCGCGCGGCTATCGCCTGCTGGGGCGGCCGCAGACGGAGGTCGACTTCCTGCTGCCGGGCCAGCGGATCGAGCGCATCCGCATGGGCGAGCGCTCGATCGTCAACGCGACCTTCGCCACGCCGATCGATGGCGGGCGGACGCTGCTCACCAATGTACTGCTCTCGGACCTGCCGCAGCTCATGCCGCTTGCGCCGGTGATCAGGTGGGCGGCGCGCGCCTTCCTGCGCCAGGACCAGCACATCCTCGAACTCGCCCAGCAGGGGCTCGAGCGCAAGCCGACCATGCTGCTGCTCGGGCAGGCCGACCGGCTGGCGCAATGGTATTTCCGCTTGAAGCGCGACTATGCGACGGCTCGGCGCGACGGACAGGCTTTCACCAATGTGCTGACTCCCGAACGGCTGCGCTGGCGCACCTGAAATCGCTCGCAGCGCCGCAAGACCCTGAGAAACCCGGCTATTCCTGGCCGGGCTTTTATTCGTCCGGTTCAAAAATGACGGTTCGCTGTGGCCTGCCGCCGCAACGGGCTGGCGGAGCAGGGGAGACGTCTGTAAATTCGTGAGCGAAGCACTATCTTGAGGTCAGCCTTCGGGACGGACACCTTGAGCCAAGCAGCCAGTACGCCGATCGATCAGGACCTGCCAGCCGGCGCGCAGCCGCGCGGGAACGCGTCTTCGTTTGCGCCGCGTCTGGCTTCGAAGCCGCGGGCGCCGTCCGGCCCGACCGATAGCGACCGCACCGGGGCCGGCACCGCCGTCCTGACCCGCACCAGGACGCGCAAACCCAACCTCTACCGCGTGCTGATCCTCAACGACGACTACACGCCGATGGAGTTCGTGGTGCATGTGCTGGAGCGGTTCTTCAACAAGGACCGGTCCGAAGCGACACGCATCATGATGCACGTCCATCAGAACGGCGTCGGCGAATGCGGCGTCTTCACCTACGAGGTCGCCGAGACCAAGGTCACCCTGGTGATGGACCTCGCCCGCAAGCACATGCATCCGCTGCAATGCGTGATGGAGAAAAAGTAGCTTTGAACACCATCAATCTTTCGAAACTGGACTGGGAGCGCTGACCTTGCCGAGCTTCTCGCGCAGCCTCGAACAGGCGCTTCATCGGGCCCTCGCGCTCGCCAATGAACGCCACCATGAATATGCGACGCTGGAGCATCTGCTGCTCGCGCTGGTCGATGACCAGGACGCGGCCGCAGTGATGCGCGCCTGCAGCGTCGATCTCGACACGCTGCGCCGCAACCTCGTCGATTACATCGACGCGGAGCTGACCAACCTCGTCACCGACGGGCGCGACGATTCCAAGCCGACCGCCGGCTTCCAGCGCGTGATCCAGCGCGCGGTGATCCATGTCCAGTCGTCCGGCCGCGAGGAGGTGACCGGGGCAAACGTGCTCGTGGCGATGTTCGCCGAGCGCGAGAGCCACGCCGCCTACTTCCTGCAGGAGCAGGACATGACCCGCTACGACGCGGTCAACTACATCAGCCACGGCATCGCCAAGCGCCCCGGCTCCAGCGAGAGCCGGCCCGTGCGCGGCGCCGAGGAGGAGGCCGAGCAGCAGCGCGAGCAGCGCAGCGAGCAGACCAATGACGGCGACAAGGACAAGAAGAAAAAGGAAAGCGCGCTCGACGCTTACTGCGTCAACCTCAACCGCAAGGCGCGGGATGGGCGCATCGATCCGCTGATCGGCCGCGAGCCCGAGGTGCAGCGCACGATCCAGATTCTCTGCCGCCGGCAGAAGAACAATCCGCTGCTGGTCGGCGACCCCGGCGTCGGCAAGACCGCGATTGCCGAGGGCCTGGCGCTCAAGATCGTGCGCGGCGAGGTGCCCGAGGTGCTGGAGGACGCGACCGTCTTCTCGCTCGACATGGGCACGCTGCTCGCCGGCACGCGCTATCGCGGCGATTTCGAGGAACGCCTCAAGCAGGTGATGAAGGAGATCGAGGCCCACCCCAAGGCGATCATGTTCATCGACGAGATCCATACGGTGATCGGCGCCGGCGCGACCTCGGGCGGCGCCATGGACGCCTCGAACCTGCTGAAGCCGGCACTCGCCTCGGGCGGGCTGCGCTGCATCGGCTCGACCACCTACAAGGAATACCGCCAGTATTTCGAGAAGGACCGGGCGCTGGTGCGACGCTTCCAGAAGATCGACGTCAACGAGCCGTCGGTTCCGGACACGATCGAGATCCTCAAGGGGCTGAAGCCCTATTTCGAGGAGTTCCACAAGCTGCGCTACACCAACGACGCCATCAAGGCGGCGGTGGAGCTGTCGGCGCGCTACATCCATGACCGCAAGCTGCCGGACAAGGCGATCGACGTGATCGACGAGACCGGCGCCTCGCAGATGCTGGTGACCGAGGCCAAGCGCAAGAAGACCATCGGCGTCAAGGAGATCGAGGCGGCGGTTGCGACGATGGCGCGCATTCCGGCCAAGACCGTCTCCAAGGACGATGCCGAGGTGCTGCGCAATCTCGAGACCACGCTGAAGCGCACCGTCTACGGCCAGGAGAAGGCGATCGAGGCGCTGTCCTCCTCGATCAAGCTGGCCCGCGCCGGCCTGCGCGACGGCGAGAAGCCAATAGGCTGCTACCTTTTCGCCGGCCCGACCGGCGTCGGCAAGACCGAGGTCGCGCGCCAGCTCGCGTCCTCGCTCGGCGTCGAGCTCGTGCGCTTCGACATGTCGGAGTACATGGAGCGCCATACCGTCTCGCGGCTGATCGGCGCGCCTCCGGGCTATGTCGGCTTCGACCAGGGCGGCCTCTTGACCGACCAGATCGACCAGCATCCGCACTGCGTGCTGCTGCTCGACGAGATCGAGAAGGCCCATCCCGACCTGTTCAACATCCTCCTGCAGGTGATGGACCACGGCAAGCTGACCGACAACAACGGCAAGCAGGTCGATTTCAGGAACGTCATCCTGATCATGACGACCAATGCCGGAGCCGCCGACATGGCCAGGAACGCCTATGGCTTCACCCGCCAGAAGCGCGAGGGCGACGACACCGAGGCGATCAACAAGCTGTTCGCGCCGGAATTCCGCAACCGGCTCGATTCGGTGATCTCCTTCGGCCACCTGCCGAAGACCGTGGTCGCCCGCGTCGTCGACAAGTTCGTGCTGCAGCTCGAGGCGCAGCTCGCCGATCGCAACGTCACCATCGAGCTCTCGGACGAGGCGCGCGAATGGCTGGTCGAGAACGGCTATGACGAGGCGATGGGGGCCCGGCCGATGGCCCGCTTGATCCAGCAGACGATCAAGACGCCGCTGGCCGACGAGGTGCTGTTCGGCCGGCTGAAGAATGGCGGCGCGGTCAAGGTGGTGGTGATCCAGTCCGAGACCGGCATCAAGGTGCTCGGCCTCGAATTCCCCGACGGGCCGGTGAAGCCCAAGCCGGAGAAGGACGTCGCTGCCGCGGCCGAGAAACGGACGCGCAAGCCGCGGGCGAAAACGCCGGGCAAGGCCAAGGCTGCCTCGTCCGGCAGCGCCAAGCGCGGTCCGAAGCCGGATGCGCCGGTCGAGCCGCCGAAGGCGCGCAGCGTGCGTACCGTCCCGAAGGTTCCGTTGACCAAGGCCTGATCGGTGTTTTTCAAGCGCAAGTCCGAAAGTGTCTGGGCGCAGGAGGGAGAGGTCGCCGCAGAGGCGGCAGCTCCCGCGCCCAAGGAAAAGCTCGGCTGGTTCGAGAAGCGAGCGCGCCGGCGGCGTCGGCGCATCGTCTTCGAGGAAGTGCTGGGCTGGATTCTCGTGCCGGCCTTCCTCTATCTGCTCTATCTCGGCTATCGCGCCGTCGGTGGCATACCGAAGGAAGCCGTGGACTTCTTCCAGGAGCTGATCGGGCTCGCGATGAAGAGCGTCTGATCCGACTTGCGTCCGACGCAAAGCGGGCGCGCGAACCGGTGGCTGTCATGCGACAGCCGTAATGCGCTTAAACGAAAGGGCTCGCAGCCGCTGCGGGCCTTTTTCGTGTCTGTCGGTCCAATGATTCGATCCTCAAACCACCCGACCTTCAGTTGTCGCAGAGCTCTCCGGCGCAGAATTGTGCTGACAGTCATCGAATGGCGCAGAGCTAGGGTGGCATGACCGAAGTAGCGTCCAATCATTGGCTGCGACCATGGGGGCGCGGCTTTCGTGATGCGGTGATGCTGCCGGCCTGGGTGGTCGGGCTCTCGCTGATGGGGGTCGGCACGCTGGCGCGCGACGTCGGCTATCCCGTGGAGGTGGCCGTGCTCTCGACCATCCTGGTCTGGGCCGGCCCGTCGCAGGTGCTGTTCTTCGCCTCGGTCGCCGCCGGCGCGGCCTGGAGCGCGATCGCGCTTGCCATCGGCTTTGCTTCCTTGCGCTTCCTGCCGATGACGGTGGCTTTGCTGCCGCTGCTCCGCCGGCCGGGGCAAAGCATGGCGCAGCAGATGCTGATCGCCCATTGTGTCGCGGTCACGTCCTGGGTCGAGGCGCTGCGACGGCTGCCGAACATTCCGTCCGAGCAGCGCGTGCCCTATTTTTTCGGCTTCGCCAATGCGCTGATCGTCGTCAGCGCGTTCACCACTTTCGTCGGCTTCCAGCTTGCCGGCGTGGTGCCGGCGCCGGTCGCGGCCGGGTTGCTCTGCCTGACGCCGATCTTCTTCCTGTCCTCGATGGTCGCTGGTATCCGCGGACTTGGCGATACGATCGCGATCAGTCTCGGTCTCGCCCTTGCGCCGCTGGCTGGCTGGGCGATCGGCGGCGGCTTCGACCTGATCGCCAGCGGCCTCGTCGGCGGCAGCGTCGCTTTTCTCGTCCAGCGTTGGCGCATGACGCGGGGGAGCGCCGGATGACGCAGCCGATCGCGTTCCTCGATGGGCCGTGGTGGCCCTATCTCGCGCTTGTCCTGTTCGCGGTGCTGCCGACCGAGATCTGGCGCTGGCTCGCGGTCGTCTTCGCGCGGCGGCTCGACGAGAACTCGCCCTGGCTCGAATGGGTGAGGCTGGTCGCGATGGCGCTGCTCGCCGGGGTCGTCGCCAAGCTGGTGCTGGCGGCGCCCGGCGCGCTCGCCGCCGTGCCGCTCACGGTCAGGCTGGCGGCGCTCGCCGTCGCGGTCGCGGTCGTGCTCGCCTTCCGGCGCAAGGTGATGCTGGCGGTGCTGGCCGGCGAGGCGGTGCTGATCGGCGGCGCCGTGTGGCTGAGCTGAAGGCCGAGCCCTGCTCCAGGGCCTCTCCATATGAAAACCGGCGCCGAGAGGGCGCCGGTTCGATGATGCGTCGAGATCCGCGGCAGCTCTCATGCCGTCCGCGGTGCGAAGCTCGGGCGGATCGACTGACCGACAGCCGGCTGCGTCTTGTACCATTGCGTCACCGCCTCGACGCGGCGG
The DNA here is from genome assembly GCF_001429505.1 of Allobosea sp. Root483D1. Lineage (GTDB taxonomy): Bacteria > Pseudomonadota > Alphaproteobacteria > Rhizobiales > Beijerinckiaceae > Allobosea. The sequence continues at coordinate 1,231,054 of NZ_LMJW01000022.1, read as the reverse complement.
GTGTGGCGCGGATAATGCGAGACGATCTTCAGGAAGAAGCCGGCGATGCCGGGCACCATCTGCTCCTGCTTCTGGAAGGCGTCGGGGTTCATCTGGGCGTTCAGCTTGGCGCTGCCGCAGGCCAGCATCTGCAGGCCGGTGCGGGCGGCCTGCAGATCGCGGGCGACGAGCGCGCCGATCCGGTCGCAGGTCAATTCGCGGCCGCGGGAGTAGGCGGCGCCGAGGAACGGGATGATATGGCCGGGGAAGCGCAGATAGCTCCAGGGCTCGTCGAGATGGCCGGCGACGTGGTGGCCGAGCTCATGGCCGATGACGAAGCGGACCTGCTCGTCATTGTCGGCGTCGAGCAGGGCCGAGGTCAGCCAGATATAGCGCTGCCGGCCGACGAGGCGCAGCGCCATCGCGTTCAGGACGCCGCTGGAGTTGTAGACGAAGGTCTGCGGGATCTCGCGTAGCCCGAGCGCGCGGGCGCCATCCTCGATCATGCGGTGGATGTGCGGGAACTGGTCGGGGCCGACCATGACGAAATGGCCGACCATGTAGGCGCGGGTGAGGGCGCGCGCCCAATAGGAGACCAGCCAGAAGATGCCGAAATAGAAGAGCAGCACGAGCCCGTGCCAGATCGAGCCACTCAACAGGGCGACGGCAATGACACCGAGCAGGACGGCCCAGATTGCGATTCCGACGGCGAGCATGATGCTGCCGTAAAGCTTTTCTTTTGGGTGCTTAACTTGAGAAATATCAAAATTCATTGCGCAAGGCTCCTGAGCAGATGCAAATCAGCTGGCCGGGTTGCCTTGTTCACATTTGAGCCATAATCGCCGCACGAGCGCGAACGGGGTAGGGCGTTGGGAGGACCTAGTCCGCCGTCAGCGAGATGTGCCGAAGCTTGTCCGGATTGCGCACGACGTAGATCGCGTGGACGCGTCCGTCGCGGATGTCGAGGGCCGTCGCCTGCAGGGTCTCGCCGCGTTCGAGGCTGAGATAGCCCGGCATGCCGTTGATCATCACCGGCCTGAACAGGGTCGTCGTCTTGTGGCGATGGGCGACCTTGCTGGCGATGCCGGCGAAGAAGCGCAGGACGCGGTCGATGCCGTAAAGCGAGTTGATAATCGACAGCACCTTGCCGCCGCCGTCGCTGTGGAAGGCGATGTCCTGCGCGAGCAGGGTCTGCAGGTCGCTGGTGTCGGCCTTGTGGGCGGCCTTGAAGAAGGCCTCGACGAAGCGTTTGGCCTCGGCGGGCTCGACCTTGTTGCGCGGCGGCATGTCGATGCGGACATGCTCCCGGGCGCGCTTGGCGAGCTGGCGGCAGGCGCTCTCGCTGCGGTCGATGGTGCGGGCGATCTCGGCGAAGTCGAGGTCGAAGATGTCATGCAGCAGAAAGGCGGCGCGCTCGAGCGGCGTCAGCCGTTCGAGCGCCAGCATCAGCGCGATCGGGGCGTCTAGCTGGGTGTCGAGATCGGATTCGGCCGCGCCGATCTCCTCGACCAAAGGCTCGGGCAGCCAGGCCCCGACATAGAATTCGCGCTTGCTGCGGGCTGATTTCATCTGGTCGAGGCAGAGGCGCGTGACGGTGCGGGCGAGATAGGCGCGCGGCGCCTCGATCTCGCCCTGCGGGACATCGCGCCAGCGCAGCCAGGCCTCCTGGACGATATCCTCGGCATCGCTGACCGAGCCGAGCATGCGATAGGCGAGGCGGGTCAGGAAATGGCGATGCGTCTCGAAGATGTCATCCGGGGCGGCCATGGGACGCGTCTCAGGCGGCGGTTGCGTCGGACTTGGCCGGCCGGTCGTGGGGATGGGCCGAGCGGAAGCCGATCGATATCCGATTCCAGCTGTTGATTGTGCCGATCAGCAAGGTGAGCTTCACCACCTCCTCCGGACTGAACTGGCTGACGACCTCGTCATAGGCCTCGTCTGGCGCATGGCTCTGCGAGATCAGCGTCAGCGCATCGGTCCAGGCGAGGGCGGCGCGCTCGCGGGGGGTATAGAGCACCGACTCGTGCCAGGCGTCGAGCAGGAACAGGCGGGCCGGGCTCTCGCCCTCCTTGATCGCATCGGCCGAGTGCATGTGCAGGCAATAAGCGCAGCCATTGATCTGCGAGGCCCGCATCTTCACGAGATGGATCAGGCTGTGCTCGAGGCCGCTCTCCTTGATCGAGGCTTCGAGCGCGATCATCGGCTTCATGGTGTCGGGGGCGGTGACGTAGGGGTTGAGACGCTTGCTCATGACGGGGGCTTTCGTGTTGGGCGTTCCGGCCCGGCGCGCTCGCACCGGGCTACTGGCAACGAGGTTGAACTCAGGCGGCGGCCGGCTCGCGGCGACGATCGTTCGGATGCCGGGTGCGGAAGCCGCAATTCAGCCGGTTCCAGAGGTTGATCATGCCAATGGCGACCGAGAGGTCGACGCAGTCTTTCTCGCTGAAATGCTCACGCAATTCGGCAAAGGCCGCGTCGCTCGGGCTGCGGTCGGCGACGTGGGTCAGTTCCTCGGTCCAGCGCAAAGCGGCGCGCTCGCGCGGGGTATAGAGCTCGGACTCTTCCCAGGCGCTGAGCAGGTTGATGCGAGCTTCGCTCTCGCCGGCCTTGCGGGCGTCGGCGATGTGCATGTGCAGGCAATAGGCGCAGCGGTTGATCTGCGAGGCCCGGATCTTCACCAGCTCCTGCAGGCTGTGTTCCAGCTGGGTCTGGTTCACGTACTCCTGCAGGCCGAGCATGGCCTTGTAGGCGTCGGGGGCGGTCTGGAAGGCATTGAGGCGCTGGGTCATCGTTCTCTCCATCGGGTGGTGATGAAGACAAGACGAGACGGCCAGCGCCCACGTGACATGCCTCTCAGATATTTTTCAGCGCTGCGCGAATTTTTTCTGCGGCAGCCGCCAGGTCCTCGGGCTTGGCCATCTCGCTGGCTGGCGGCTTCATCGCGACGCCGTCATGGCGCGGGATCACATGGACGTGCAGGTGGAAGACGACCTGGCCGCCGGCGCTCTCGTTGAACTGCTGCACGGTGATGCCGTCGGCGCCGAAGGCTTTCATCTGCGCCCGTGCGATCCGCTGGGCGATTGTCGCGACATAGCCGAGATCGCCGGCGTCGATGTCGAGGAGGTTGCGGGCCGGATTCTTCGGGATCACCAACGTGTGGCCGGGCGCGCGCGGCATGATGTCGAGGAAGGCGAGCGCCCGGTCGTCCTCATAGACGCGATGGGCCGGCAATTCGCCGCGCAGGATCTTGGCAAAAATGTTGTTTGGATCATAGGCGGTCATCGGCGCGTGTCCCGGTGGTTCGAAGAGATAGTTCAGATGTCGCCAGCCTTGCGGAAGGGGCTCTCCTGCGCAAGCGCAGCCACTGCAGAGGCGATCTCACGGCGCTCGTCCGGCAGGTAGGCGGCGACGGCACGGGCAAGGCCGGGATCGGCGAGGAGATGAGCCGAACGGGTGATCACCGGGCGATAGCCGCGGGCGAGCTTGTGCTCGCCCTGGGCGCCGGCTTCGACGCGGATCAGCTTGTGCGCGATCGCATAGTCGATGGCCTGGTGATAGCAGAGCTCGAAATGCAGGAAGGGATGGTCCTCGATGCAGCCCCAGTTGCGGCCGTACAGCGTGTTGCCGCCACGAAAATTGATGGCGCCGGCAATGTTGCGGCCGGCGCGGCGGGCGAGCATCAGCACGACGCGCTCGCCCATGCGCTCACCGATCTCCGAGAAGAAGCGGCGGTTGAGATAGGGCCGGCCCCATTTGCGCGAGCCGGTGTCCTCGTAGAACGCGTGGAAATCATCCCAGACGCTTTCGGTCAAATCCGAGCCCGAGAGCACCGCGACCTCGATCCCGGCAGAGAGGGCCTCGCGCCGCTCGCGCTTCAGCGCCTTGCGCTTGCGCGAGGCCAGCGTGCCAAGGAAGTCGTCATAGCTGCCGAAGCCCTGGTTCTGCCAATGGAACTGGATGTCGTGACGCTCGAGGAAGCCCGCCTCCAGCAGCGTCGCCATGTCCGGCTCCTGCGCGAAGGTGACGTGGATCGAGGAACCGCGGACCTGCTCGCGAAGTGCGTCGAGCCCGGCGATCAGGGCTTCGCGCGCTTCGCCGGCGTGCGGCCCTTCGGCGACGAGCAGGCGCGGGCCGGTTGCGGGGGTGAAGGGAGCTGCGACCTGGACCTTCGGATAGTAGCGCCCGCCGGCGCGCATATAGGCCTCGGCCCAGCTATGGTCGAAGACATATTCGCCCTGGCTATGGCCCTTCACGAAGGACGGCGCAGCGGCGATCAGGCGGTCGTCGGCGTCCTCGACCAGGAGATAGGCCGGCGACCAGCCGGTGCGGCCGCCGACGCAGCCGCTCTCTTCCAAAGCGCGCAGAAAAGCGTGCGAAACGAAAGGGTTGTCCGGGTCTGCTTGAGAGATTGATTCCGCTTGCTCGGAGACCGATTCAAGCGGCCGGCCAGCGCCCGGATTGGCGCAGGCGTCCCAGTCTGCGGCCGGGACGCTTTTCAGCGAGGTGGCAACGCGGACCCTGAGAGTTTCGCGTGTGCCGGTTTCGCTCAAGGCAAAAAGCCCTCGAAGACCATCTGGTCGGCATGCTCGGCCGCACGCGCGCGATCTTCCGGCGTGCGCACTGTCCAGCTCATCAGCGGCAGGCCCAGTGCCTTGCGGCAAAGGAAGGGCGCGGCGCTCGGCAGGTCGGCGACCTTCCAGGAGACGAAGTCCGGCCGGCTCTCCTCGAAATGCAGGAGGTTGGCGAGCGCATGCTTCTGCCCAGGCGAAAGGCGGACATAGTCGCCATAGTCGTATTCGTTCATCGCGACGATGCCGCGGGCGAAGCCGGGCGCGAGCTCGCGCAAGGCCGCGACGATCACGGGATCGAAGGATTTCAGCACGATCGGCTGGCCCTTGTGGCCGGCGAGGATCTCAGCGGTGCGCTTCGCCAAGCGCAGATCGCCGTCAAAGCGGCTCTTGATCTCGATCACCAGTGGCGTCTGGCCGCCGATGGCATCGAGGAAGGCGGTGAGCGTCGGGATGCGGTCGCTCGCGCCCTTCAGCCCGATCTGCGCGAGTTCTGCTGCCTTCCGCGCATCGACGCGGCCACTCTCGGCGGTGAGGCGGTCGAGGACGAAGTCGTGGAAGACGAGAGCCTCCTCATCGGCGCTGAGCTGGACGTCGCATTCGATGGCGAAGTTGCCGGCGATGGCGCCGGCGGCCGCCGAGAGCGAGTTCTCGATGATGCCGCCGGCGACATCGTGCAGGCCACGATGCGCGATCGGGCGGGCGGTGAGCCAGGCCTGCGCTGCCATCAGGCGATCTCGAACATGGCTTCGACCTCGACGGCGGCGTCGGCCGGCAGGTTGGCGACGCCGATGGTCGAGCGGGCATGGCGGCCGGCATCGCCGAGCACCTCGACCATGAAGTCGGAGGCACCGTTCATGATCGCCGGCAGGGCAGCAAAATGCGGGGTGGCGTTGATGAAGCCGCCGAGGCGCACGCAGCGCCGGATCCGGCCGAGATCGCCGCCGAGCGCCGCCTTCGCCTGGGCGAGCACGTTGATGGCGCAGAGCTTGGCCGCCTCGAGCCCGGCCTCGTTGAAGATTTCGGCGCCGAGCTTGCCCTTGTGAGCCTCGGAGAGCTTGCCGTCGAGGCCGAAGCAGAGCTGGCCGGAGATGATCAGCAGATCGCCGGTGATCACATAGGGCACGTAGTTCGCGACCGGCGCGGCCGGGGCGGGCAGGGTGATGCCGAGGGCGGCGAGCTTGGTGTCGATGGCGTTCATGATGAGAGGCTCCCGGCCTGTGCTGGACAGGAGCCTTTCATCGCCGATGGCAGGCCGGGTCGCAAGCACGACGCGGCTTGGCCGATGCGCCTGCCGAGCAGGGCAGGTCAGGCGGCGTCCGAACGCTTCGCCAGATAGCGCTCGGCAGGCCGGTTGCGCGAGAGATTGGGGCCGAGAGCCAGCCGCGCCGCGCTGTAGCGCTCGAAGTCGGCGGGATCCGGCAGCGAGGGAATGGTGACGAGCTCGCCCTGGTCGAAGCCGGCCAGCGCTGCATCGACCATATCGTCGACCTCCATCACCATCTCGGGCGGGAAGCCGTCGACATCGACGCCGGCCCGGGCCCAGATCTCGGTGCGGGTCGCTCCCGGCAATACGGCCTGGACGCGGACGCCGGCTGCCTCGAGTTCCCTTTGCAGCGAGAGGCTGAGGTTCAGCATATAGGCCTTGGTGCCACTGTAGCTGCCGTTGAACAGCTCCGGCGCCAGCGCCAGCACCGAGGCGATGTTGACGATCGCACCCTGCTTGCGGGTCACGAAGTTGCGAGCCGCAGCGGCCGCGAGCCGGGTCGGGGCGATGACGTTGAGCTCGATCATGGCCTGGAAGCGGTCGATGTCGCCTTCGACCAGCGTGCCGGAGACGGACATGCCGGCATTGTTGACCAGCAGGGTCAGGCTCTGGTCCTCGCGCAGGCGCCGCTCGACCTCGGCGAGCTCCGCCTTCGCCGTCAGATCAGCCTTGAGCCATTCGACCTTGCGGCCGGTCTCGCGCCGGAGGCGGTCGGCGAGCACTTCGAGGCGCGCCGTATCGCGGGCGACGAGGACGAGGTCATAGCCACGGCGGGCCAATCTGTCGGCGTAGACGGCGCCGATGCCGGTCGAGGCGCCGGTGATGAGGGCGGTGCCGAGCTGCTGCGTAGCCATGTCCATCTCCTGTTCGAATTCGAGATTCTTTTTCATGATGATCATCATGATTGAATTTACATGATCATGATCATATAAAGAGTCAAGGCCGGATTTCTGGATTTCGAAGGAGCGGATCGATGCGGGTCAGCCGCGAGCAGATGGCGGAGAACCGCGAGCGCATTCTCGACACGGCGTCGACGATGTTTCGCGAGCGCGGCTTCGATGGGGTCGGCGTCGCCGATGTGATGAAGGCGGTCGGCCTGACCCATGGCGGCTTCTACGGGCATTTCTCGTCGAAGGACGACCTTGCTGCCCAGGCGCTCGGGCGCGCTTTCGTCCATTCCAATCGATGGGCCGCCGAGGCGAAATCGGCGGAGCCAGAGGCGCCGCTGCAGGCGATTGTCAGCCGCTATCTGTCGCCCTCGCATCGCGACGATCCCGGGCAGGGCTGTCCGGTGGCGGCGCTCGGTTGCGATATTGCGCGCCAGGGCGAGGCCTCGCGCCTGGCCGCGACGGAAGGGGTGCGCGCGGCAATCGCGGGCCTGTCCGCCATCGAGCCCGGCGCAACCGCGGATGAGCGCAGGACGAGCGCTATTGCGAACTACGCCACCTTGGTCGGCGCGCTCGTCCTCTCCCGCATGGTCGACGACGCGGCGTTGTCGGACGAGATCCTCGCCGCGGCGGGGGCTGCGCTTCAGTCCGCGGAGGCGTGACGGGCGCCACGCTCGGTGTTGTCCCGCCTTGTTTGCGCCATTGCCGCAATGCACCTAGATTCGATCGGGCTGCAGTTCGACCCGGCTAAGAGCGCGAATCGAGGATCGGCATGAAGACGTATCGCGGCGGGATCGCAGGCCTGGCGGTGATGGCGGCCACGGGAGCCTGGGCGCAGACGCCGGCTTCGGCGGAGCGCGTCGTGCTGGTGCCGCATCGGGCGGTCTACGATCTCGTGCTCGACGACGGCAAACCCTCGCGCGACATCACCACGGCGCGCGGCCGCATCGCCTTCGACTTCTCCGGCGATGCCTGCGACGGCTACGCGCTCTCCTTCCGCCAGGTCACCGAACTGACCAGCGAGGGCGGGCCCCGCGTGATCGACGCGCGCACCACCAGCTTCGAGGAAGGCGACGCCAAGAGCTATCGCTTCAAGACCGAGAGCTCGACCGCCGGCGCGCCCGCCGACGTCGTCGACGGCACGGCCAAGAAGAGCGAGGCCGGTTACGAGGTCAATTTGCGCGCTCCCAAGGCCGAGACGCATCGCGAGGCGAGCGCCGCGATGTTCCCGAACGAGCAGATGAAGGCGGTGATCCAGGCGGCGCGCGAGGGCAAGAACACCTTCAATGTCCGCCTCTATGACGGCGCCAACAGCGGCAAGGACGTCTACGACACGCTCTCGGTGATCGGCCGCAAGATCGCAAAGGCGCCGGCCGAAGCGCCGCTGCAGAAGCCGGAATTCGAGAAGCTCGCGCGCTGGCCGGTGACGATCTCTTATTTCAAGGTCGGTTCGGGCGAGAGCACACCGGCTTACACCGTTTCCTTCGAGCTCTATGAGAACGGCGTCACCGGCGCGATCCGGCTCGATTACGGCTCGTTTGCGCTGCGCGGCACGCTCACGCGTCTGGATCTGCTTCCGGCGAGCGGCTGCTCGAAGTAACCCTGCGCCTGTCGCGCAGCGACAGGCCCTTCTCGATCGCGGCGTCGCCGAATTTGGCGCGGACCTTGTCGAGGGCGGTTTCCATCGCCTTCAGCTTCGGGGTGTGCAGGTCGGCAAGGTCGCCGCGATCGGCTTCGGACGGGTCGGAGAAATCGCTCATGCCGATGCCGATCAGCCGGTAGCGCGGCCCGGTGCATTCGCGCCTGAGCAGATCGCGCCCGGCGGCGAAGAGGCGCGCCGCGAGCTGGCTCGGCTCGGGCAGTCGGACGGCGCGGGTGATCAGGTGGAAATCGTGGGTCTTGAGCTTGAGGGTCACGGTGCGCCCGGCGAGCTCCTGCGCCTTCAGGCGCCGCGAGGTCTTCTCGCAGAGCCGCCAGAGGATCGGCTCCAGTTCCTCGAAGCGGGCGAGGTCGACGTCGAGCGTCGTCTCGGATGAGACGGTCTTGGCCTCGTGCTCGACCGTGACCTTGCGCGGGTCGATGCCGAGCGCGAGGTTCCTGAGGCGTGGCCCGTCCTTGCCGACCAGGCGATAGAGCGTCGCGATCTCGGCCTTGGCGAGGTCGCCGATGACGCGGAAGCCCGATTGCGCCAGCTTGGCCGCACCGGCCTTGCCGATGCCGGGGATCATGCCGACCGGCTTCTGGGCCAGGAAGGCGACGGCCTCGGCCTGGCCGATGATCGCGAAGCCGCGCGGCTTGTCGAGATCGGAGGCGACCTTGGCGAGGAATTTGGCGTAGGAAAGCCCGACCGAGATGGTGATGCCGATCTCGTCCTCGATCCGGCGCTGGAAGCGGGCGAGGGTGAGCGCCGGGCTGGCATGGTGGAGCCGCTCGGTGCCGCCGAGGTCGAGGAAGGCCTCGTCGATCGAGAGCGGCTCGACCAATGGCGTCAGCTCCTGCATCAGTTTGCGGACCTGACGGCCGACCGCGACGTATTTTGCCATGTCCGGCTTGACCACGACGGCTTCGGGGCAGGCCTTCAGGGCCTGGAACATCGGCATGGCCGAGCGCACCCCGGACATGCGGGCGATGTAGCAGNCGTCGCGCTTCTCGATCGCGGCGTAGAAGGCGTCGCAGTCGATATGGGCGAGGTGGAGGCTGTCGCGCTCGGCATGGCGGAGCAGCCGCGGCGAGCCGCAGGCAGGGCAGCGGCGCGCCGGCGCGGCGGCTTCGTCATGATCCTGCAGGCAGTCGCGGCACAGCACCCGGGCAGAGACGGCCGGGCCGCCCGGGCCGCTCACGGCTCGAAGGCTTCGGGCGGACCGGCCAGGACTTCGCGCGCCTGCGCGAGCAGGTCCGGATTCAAGCTCAGATTTCCGGCAAACTCGAGCAGCAGCGAATCGCTGGCGCAGAGATGGTCGAGCACGCCGAGGAGGAAACCGGGCTCCTGCGCGGCGCTGCGCAGAGTGGTGGGGCCGAGGCCGGTGACAGCCAGGAAGGGCTCGAGGCGCTCGGGCTCGGAGGCGAGGAAGGCGAGTGCCTTGAGCGCCAGCGTCTGCGCTTCCTCGCTGGTGATCGGGTGCGGCATGGCTATCTATCTATAATCGGCGAGTCTGGGTTCAGGTTTGCGTTTCGTCAACTGCTCGCATGTTAAGCCTAGCACTGAACGCGGCCGACAGCCTGGAAAATCCGGCGCACTGGACAACCGGGGCTGTACGGACTGGGGGATAGATGAAGAAGACGGTTCTGATCGTCGAGGACAACGAGCTCAACATGAAGCTCTTCAACGACCTGTTGGAGGCTCATGGCTATGCGACGCTCAAGACGGCCGACGGCATCGAGGCGATCGAGCTGGCGCGCACGCACCATCCCGACCTCATCCTGATGGACATCCAGCTGCCGGAAGTGTCCGGGCTGGAGGTGACGAAATGGATCAAGGAGGACGATGCGCTGAAGTCGATCCCCGTGATCGCGGTCACCGCCTTTGCGATGAAGGGTGACGAGGAACGCATCCGGGAGGGTGGCTGCGAGGCCTATATCTCCAAGCCGATCTCGGTGGGCAAGTTCCTCGAGACGGTGCGCGCCTATGTCGGCTCGGCCTGAAGGGAAGCGCTGAGCCATGTCCGCACGGGTGCTGGTCGTCGATGACATTCCCGCGAATGTGAAGCTGCTCGAAGCCAAGCTCGGCGCCGAGTACTTCGACGTCGTCACGGCGATGAACGGGATCGATGCGCTGGAGATCTGCGAGCGCGGCGAGACCGACATCGTCCTGCTCGATGTGATGATGCCGGGCATGAACGGGTTCGAGGTCTGCCGCCGGCTGAAGAGCAGCGCGACCACGGCGCATATCCCGGTGGTCATGGTGACGACGCTCGACCAGCCGAGCGACCGGCTGAAGGGGCTTGATGCCGGCGCCGATGACTTCCTGACAAAGCCGATCGACGACATCGCCCTGTTCGCGCGGGTGCGCAGTCTGGTGCGGCTGAAGTCGGTGACCGACGAACTGCGCCAGCGCGCGCTCGCCTCGCGCCAGCTCGGCATCGCCGATCCGCTGGCGGCCGCCGCGGCGGAAACCGGGCTCAACGGCCGCGTCCTCTTGATCGAGGATCGGCCGCTGATCGCCGAACGGTTGACCCAGGCGCTGTCGGCCTTCCACTCGATCGAGACCGAGCCGGATGCGCAGACGGCGCTGACCCGCGCCGCCGAGGGCGATTTCGAGATCGTGCTGGTGAGCCTGGATTTGAAGGATTACGACGGCCTCCGACTTTGCAGCCAGCTGCGCACGCTCGAGCGGACCCGCAATCTCTCGGTGCTCCTGCTCGGCGAGGCAGCGGACAAGTCCCGCGTGCTGCGCGGGCTCGAGATCGGCGCGCATGATTTCCTGGTCCGGCCGATCGACCGCAACGAATTGCTGGCGCGGGCGCGGACTCTGGTCCGTCGCAAGCGCTTCGCCGAGCGGCTGCGCGACAGCGTGCAGTCCTCGATGGAAATGGCGGTGATGGATCAGCTCACCGGCCTGCATAATCGCCGCTATCTCGACAGCCGGCTTTCGACCCTGTTCGACGAGTCGGCGCTGCGGGCGCGGACGCTCTCGCTGCTGGTGCTCGATGTCGATCGCTTCAAGGCGGTCAACGACAGCTGGGGCCATGATGCCGGCGACGAGGTGCTGCGCGAATTCGCAGACCGGGTGCGCACCTGCACGCGCGGCATCGATCTGGTGGCGCGCATGGGCGGCGAGGAGATCGTCGTCGTGCTGCCTGACACGGCGCTCGACGCGGCACAGGCGGTCGCCGAACGGATCCGCAAGCGGGTCGAGGGCGAGCCTTTCCAGATCCAGCGCGGGCAGCGCGCGATTTCCGTGACGGTGTCCATCGGCGTCGCCAGCCGGCGGGCGGGTGATGGCGGGCCGGTCGAGATGATGAAACGGGCAGACGAGGCGGTCTACCGGGCCAAGGCCGCGGGCCGCAATCGCGTCATCGTCGCCAGCGCCGCCTGAAGGGCAGGGGCGCCGGGCCGGTAAGGTTTCCAAGTAGGGTTAAGTTTCGATGAATATTGGTGAATCAATCGGATTCGATTGATTCGAGGGGGCTTCCACGTAGGGTGATTTCCAAGAGAACGGCTGCTGAGCAGCCGTCCGGAACGCCCTTCGGCAGCCCAGGTTCCGCCGCATCTCCTGGGTCACCGCTGGGCTCGGCCGGTCGATGGCGGGATCCTGGCCTCCTCAGCCCCGTCGTCGGCCGGCCACCTTGTTTTTGGGTGTAGCGAGCCCCGGCGCCTGCTTCAGTGCAGGTAGCGCTCGATCACCTCCGGCACCCAGTAGCCGAGCAGGCCGATGCCGACGAGCAGCAGCAGAAGCAGCAAGGCGGCCCTCAGCCGGTGCGTCCAGCGGCGCGACTCATCGACCTCGACGATCAGGCGCAGGAAGCCGCGCACCAGCCCGCCCGGGCGCGGTGGTGGTTCGGCTGAATCTGGGCCGGTGTTCAAAAGGCGCTCCTGCGGATGGCACGGGCAGTGCCGCGCGGGCAGGCTAGAAGATCGAAGCCCTCGGCGCCAGCGGCGAGCGAAGAACTGGAAAGCGCCGACGGCGTTCAGGCGTCGGGCGAGTTTATGGGCGAGTACCGCTCAGGGATTAGACGGCCTAGCTATGCAGAGCATCAACCGTCGTCATCTCATGCTAATCTGACGACGATTCGTATGCCCTGCTTTTCGGCTGCGAAGTTGCTGGCCTGACATCCTCGCCAAGGAGCGACCCATGCGTCTCATCGCATCGGCGCTCTGCCTCGCGCTGTTGTCGTGGGGCGGAGGGCCTGTTCACGCGCATAGCTGGTACCCATACGATTGCTGCAGCGACCGCGATTGCTGGCCGATGGGCCTCGACGCCGATGCGCGCGAGCCGGAGCCGCGCATCGTTCCGGGCGGATACCTTACCCATGACGGGCATTTCGTCGCGGAGCAGAATACGCGGGTCTCAAAGGACGGGCGCTTTCACATCTGCCGCAGTGGCGGAATGCTGACCGGCACGGTGATCGCGCCGTCACAGCGGCCGTTCTGCCTGTTCGTGCCGAAGCCGGCGTTCTGAGCGGACGCAGGCTTGGAAAGCCGGGGTAGCCCGGTGGCGGTGCAACGTCGGGGCGATTGAATTTGCCTCGCCATGGCGCAAATGTGTGTTGCCTGGAAGGCTACCGAAGACCGCGAGATCCTGCCTTGCCGTCATCTGCAATGCAGGTAGCTCGCTGCCCGGTATCGAGACGGACGGAGGCATCGGCCATGGCGGAGAACGGCAATCATGAAGCGCTGGACGATCTGATTGCGCTCCTGCGCAGGCAAATCTCCGACCTGACGGAGCAGGCCACCGCCGCCTCCGGCTCGGGAAGCGAGGAAAGGCTGTCGGACCTGCTCAACGAGAAGCAGGACCGGCTCAACGCGCTGCTGACGGAGCGCGCGGCCGGCCAGACGTGACGGCCGTCACGGCTCGGACCGTGAAGGCCCAGGGCCGCTCCCGAGCCTGGTTTCAGCGCGTTGGAGCCGGGACCGCCTTATTCGCCGGAGGATCGGCACGAGGACGGTGCGGGGGCGGGTGTGGATTATCGAGCCCGGGCCGATCCGCTAACCTGTCGTGATGAGCTACGATTCTACGGCCGATACGCTGCGCCATATTCGCCGCGTTCAAGAGTTGCTCGCGGCCTGTGCCGCGGAGCTTGCCCGCCGTGGCGAGGTCCACGATGCCAGCAAGCTCGGGCCGGCTGAAAAGCCTGCGCGCGATGCCAATCCGCCCAATTTCGAGCATCGCTTCGGAGATCCGCATGTCCGCTCCGAGGAGATGAAGCATGCCATTGCGAGCCATCACGCGGTCAACCCGCATCATCCCGAGTTCTACGGGGAGCGCGGTGTTGCGGGCATGGACCTGTTCGACCTCGTCGAGATGTTTTGCGACTGGAAAGCAGCGGGCGAGCCATACCGCCATGACAGCATCGCCAAGGGCATCGAGATCAACAGCAGCCGTCATCGCCTCGACCCGCAACTGCGCGCCATCCTGATCAACACGGCGCAGCGCCTGGGCTGGATGTAGGCGAGCCTTCTTCCAGCGGACACCGGCAAACGAAAAAGCCGCCCCGAACAGGGCGGCTTTTTGCGTGGAAATCCAGTCAGTTAAGGCGGTTGGCCTTACTTGATCTTGGTTTCCTTGAACTCGACGTGCTTGCGCGCGATCGGGTCGTACTTCTTCTTCGACATCTTCTCGGTCATGGTGCGCGAGTTCTTCTTGGTCACGTAGAAGAACCCGGTGTCCGCGGTCGAGATGAGCTTGATCTTGATGGTCACGGCCTTGGCCATGGGCGAGCCCTCGAATAGATGGGGCCGCCTGGGCCCGCGCAAAAAACAAAACGGCCGGGCGAACCCGGCAATCCGATGGGCGGGGAATGCCGTATCGGCGCTGGCAAGTCAAGGAATATCGGGCGGGGGACCGGATTCTCCGCCACCGTTTGCGTCAGAGCAACTCGCGCACGAAGCTGCCGCGCTTCTCCCAATAGAACGGAACCGGCAGATGCGGGCCGAATCCGGCCTTCAGCCGCTCCTCCACCTCGGCGATGATCACCTTGGTGATGGTCGGCAGGTCGAGCTCGCGCGCCTCGTCGAAGGTCACGGAGACGAGGTCGATGAGCTCCGAATCGGGACCGATCACGCCCTCGACCTTGCCAGCGACGGCGCGGGCATCGACGGCGAAGAAGCGCGTGTCGAAGCGCTTGGGCCGGCGCGGCGGCGTGATGGCGCGGGCGACGAAGGTGATCGCGCCGAGATCGGGGAAGATCCCCTTGGCGGCGAAGTCGGCCCAGACGCCCTCGGGCGAATTCTCGGGGGAGCCGTAATCGGCGTTGCCGAAGAGCAGGCCTGTCTCCTCGAAGGTCTCGCGGATCGCGGCGAGCGCCAGGGCACGGCCGCGCTGGATGCTCGGGCGCACGCAGCGGGCGAGCAGGCGCTGCTCGCAAGGGGTGGAGAGGGCGCCGGTCGCGGCCATGCGGCGGTCGCCCGCCTCGATGCGGCCGCCCGGGAAGACGTACTTGCCCGGCATGAACTTGTGACCGGGATGGCGCTTGCCCATCAGCACCCTGGGCTTCTTCCCGGAATGATCGAGGATCAGCATGGTCGCGGCGTCGCGTGGGCGCAGGTTGACGTTGGTGCGCGCCCGCTCGGCCTGGGTCAGGGTGATGGTGTGGTCGCTCATCGGCCCCCCACGGCCTTCATGGCGGGCTGGCGCTCGGGCTTGGGCATGGCGCCGCCGAAGCCGTGCATGCGCAACGCCCACTGCAGGCCGATGACCGCGCCCTTCGCCGGCTGCATCAGGACAAGGCTCAGCACGACAGTCAGCGGCAGCCAGACCCAGAGGTGCAGGGCGATCGACCAGTCGCTGTACTTCTCGGCCAGCAGGATGCCACCGACCACGACATGGGCGACGATGGTGATGACGATATAGGGCGGCAGGTCGTCGGCGCGCTGGTGGTGCAGGGTCTCGCCGCAGGCCTGGCAGGAATCGACCGGCTTCAGGAAGGCGCGGAAGAGCCGGCCCTCGCCGCAATGCGGGCAGCGGCCGAAGAGGCCGCGACGCATAGCCTGACGCCAGTCGCGAGCCTGGACCGGCTTGGGTTGGTGACAATGTATGGACATGGGATGTCTTCGTTAATGCGGGGCGTCAGCGCTTGCGGCCCGATCGTTTGGGCGGGGGGCGGCCCTGCTTTCGCCCCATAGGTAAAGCAGGCCGTGACCTTTTGCCAGAGCGGTCGGATGTCGCGGGCCTGCCCTCTGTGAGCAACTCGAATCGCAGCGCGCCCGCAACAGGGGCTGCCTCGACCAGTTTGACATGGACGCGGTCGCCGAGGCGCCAGCTTTCGCCGGTGCGATCGCCGACCAGCGCATGGGCGCGCTCGTCATGGCGGTAGTAGTCGGCGCCCAATGTCGAAGCCGGGATGAAGCCGTCGGCGCCGGTACCGTCGAGCTTGACGAAGAGGCCGGCGCGGTTGAGCCCGGCGATGCGGCCGTCGAAGCTGGAGCCGATCTGGTCGGCGAGGAAATGCGCGATCAACCGGTCGGTGGTCTCGCGCTCGGCCGCCATGGCGCGCCGCTCGGCCGCCGAGATCCGAGTCGCGACCTCGCGCAGTTCGGCGAGCGTCGTCGCTTTCGGCAGGCCGTCATCGCCGAGCTTGAGGGCCGCGACCAAAGCGCGATGCACGATCAGGTCGGCATAGCGCCGGATCGGCGAGGTGAAATGGGCGTAGCGGCGCAGGTTGAGGCCGAAATGCCCGTAATTCTCGGCGACGTATTCGGCCTGCGCCTGTGTGCGCAGCACGACCTCGTTCATCAGCAGCTCGTTCTCCGAGCCCTTGATCATGGCGAGGATGCGGTTGAACAGCACCGGCCGCAGCGCGGCGTCCTTGGGCAGCTTGATCCCGATCGAAGCCAGCACCTCACCGAGCGCCCGCATCTTCTCGAGCGAGGGCTCGTCATGGCAGCGATAGATCAGCGGGCTCTTCGCCTTCTCCAGCGTCTCGGCCGCGGCGACGTTGGCGAGGATCATGAACTCCTCGATCAGCCGGTGCGCGGCCAGCCGCTCGGGAACGATCACGCGGGTGACCTTGCCATTGGCGTCGAGGACGAGCTTGCGCTCGGGCAAATCGAGATCGAGCGGCTGGCGGGCGTCGCGGGCCCGCGCTGCCGAGCCATAGGCGGCCCAGAGCGGCATCAGGATGCTGTCACGGATCGGCGTGGTGGTGTCGTCCGGCGTGCCGTCGATCGCGGCCTGCGCCTGCTGGTAGGAGAGCTTCGCCGCCGAGCGCATCATGATGCGGTGGAAAGAGTGGCTCTTCTTCGAACCGTCGGCCTTGAGGATCAGGCGGACGGCGAGGGCAGGGCGGTCCTCGCCGCCGCGCAGTGAACAGAGATCGTTGGAGATCCGCTCAGGCAGCATCGGCACGACACGGTCGGGGAAATAGACCGAGTTGCCGCGCTCCAGCGCCTCGCGGTCGAGTGCGGAGCCGGGGCGGACGTAAGAAGCGACGTCGGCGATGGCGACGGTGACGACATGGCCGCCGGGATTGTCGGGATCGTCGTCCGGTGCGGCATGGACCGCGTCGTCATGATCCTTGGCATCGGCCGGATCGATGGTGATCAGCGGCAGGGTGCGCCAATCCTCGCGGCCAGCGAGCGTGGCCGGCTTGGCGGCTTCCGCCTCGGCGATCGTCGCCGGCTGGAACTCGTTCGGGATACCGTGGGCGTGGATCGCGATCAGCGAGACCGCGCGCTCCGACTTCAGCGAGCCGAGTCGCTCGCGCACCCTGGCCTGAGCCGGTCCGAATCGGCTTTCGCTGGCGAAGGAGACTGAGACGAGATCGCCATCCTCGGCGTTGCCGGTTTGGCCTTTGGGAACAATCGCCTCGCGTCCCTGCGACTTCTTGTCGACGGGGACGAGCCGGCCAGAGCCGTCGGGGAGGGCGCGGAAGATGCCGAGCACCTGCGCCTTGGCCTTGCCCATGACCTTGAGGGTGCGGCCGGACCATTGATAGCCTTCCACGCCGCGCAGCTTCGTCAGCTTGAGCAGGACATGGTCGCCGACGCCGGGGGCAGCCGCGGCCGGGGTCTTCGGCGTGCGGCGAAACTCGCGCTGGCGCTCGAGCAGGATCTTCGGCGCCTCGCCTTGATCAGTCTCGTTCCATTCTAGCGGGACCGCGATGAGGTCGCCCTCGCGGTCGCGCGTCTTGATCTCGCAGAGCAGGACGGCGGGCAGGGCCGCATGTGGGCTGACCGGGCCGGCGCCGCCGTTCTCCTCCAGCTCCAGTTCGCGCAGCAGGCGCTTCAGCCAGATCTTGCCGCCGCCATCGAGCTGGAAGGCCTTGGCGATGTCGCGCCGGCCGGGCTCGCGGCCGGCGGCACGCTCCTCCTCGATAAAGGCGAGGATGGCGTCGCGGGAGGGGTCGGCGTCGGAACGGGACAAAGGCTTGGGCCTCGTCAGCAGCGGCTGGGCGCAAAAGACATGGAGGGTTTCTGCCATGCCACGGCCAAGGGCGCCAGAACGGCCTGTGCAGAACTGCTCCCCGAAACGGAGAAGGGCTGCCCTTGCGGGCAGCCCTTCCATTGCCGAACCGCAGCCCCGGTAACAGGGCTAGGCGTTGCGAAAACTCACGCGGAACCGAACCCCTCATGGGATGAGACCAGGCCACGCAGTCCCCGCGACAGCGGTTGATGACAATGAGACACTGGATCACCTCCTTTCAGTTGTTACCGACAAGGAGGAGGCTAGGGTGATTCCGTCGCCGCCGTAAATGGCAAAGATTCGGCGGCTCACAGCTCGCCTGACTGCAATAAAATCAGGCATTAGGCCGGCTTCGGACGTCGCTGCCCATTTTATGGGCGAGCGATCTGCTCACTGAGTGGTCACAAGCCGCCGCCGCGCATGATGTTTGCGCGAGATGGCGTCTCGCCGGCAGGAAATCGCTTCGGAAAGCGCCCTGAACACGCCTTGTTGCGGCACTGTGACGGTCTCGCACCGGGTTGGCACGTCGCTTGCGAACCTCCCCGCCAGCTGGAACGGCAGCTGGCGCCCGGCAAGGGCGTGGTCAACAGGGACCTCAGGGGACATCGCAGTGAAACTCACTCGTCGCACGGTCATCGGCGCCGCCTTCGCAGGCGCTACGGTTCTCTCCTCGCTGCTGCCGGCGGCGGCGCAAGAGACCATCAAGGTCGGCATCCTGCACTCGCTCTCCGGCACGATGGCGATCTCGGAGACGACGCTGAAGGACGTCATGCTCATGCTCATCGAGGAGCAGAACAAAAAGGGCGGCGTGCTCGGCAAGAAGCTCGAGGCGGTCGTGGTCGATCCCGCCTCTAACTGGCCGCTCTTCGCCGAGAAGGCGCGCGAGCTGATCGTCAAGGACAAGGTCGCGGCCGTGTTCGGCTGCTGGACCTCGGTGTCGCGCAAGTCGGTGCTCCCGGTCTTCAAGGAGCTGAACTCGATCCTGTTCTACCCCGTCCAGTACGAGGGCGAGGAGAGCGAGCGCAACGTCTTCTACACCGGCGCCGCGCCGAACCAGCAGGCGATCCCGGCCGTCGACTACCTCGCCAAGGAAGAGAAGGTCGAGCGCTGGGTCCTCGCCGGTACCGACTACGTCTATCCGCGCACGACCAACAAGATCCTGGAGGCCTACCTTCTCGCCAAGGGCGTGAAGAAGGAGGACATCCTGATCAACTACACGCCGTTCGGCCATTCCGACTGGCAGACCATCGTCTCGGACATCAAGAAGTTCGGCACGGCCGGCAAGAAGACCGCCGTGGTCTCGACCATCAACGGCGATGCCAACGTGCCGTTCTACAAGGAGCTCGGCAACCAGGGCATCAAGGCGACCGACATCCCGGTCGTGGCCTTCTCGGTCGGCGAGGAAGAGCTCGCCGGCATCGACACCAAGCCGCTGCTCGGTCATCTCGCCGCCTGGAACTACTTCCAGTCGGTCAAGACGCCCGAGAACGAGGCCTTCATCAAGCAATGGAAGGCCTACAAGAAGAACGAGAAGGCCGTCACCAACGACCCGATGGAGGCCCATGTCATCGGCTTCGCCATGTGGGTGAAGGCCGTCGAGAAGGCCAAGAGCTTCGATCCCGACAAGGTCATCGACGCGCTGCCCGGCATCGAGGCGCCGAACCTGACCGGCGGGATCTCGAAGATGCTGCCGAACCACCACATCACCAAGCCGGTGCTGATCGGCGAGATCAAGGCCGACGGCCAGTTCGATGTCGTGTCGAAGACCGGCCTCGTCGCCGGCGACGCCTGGTCGAAGGAGCTCGACGGCTCCAAGGACCTGGTCGGCGACTGGGTCGAGAAGAAGTGCGGCAACTTCAACGTCAAGACCGGCAAGTGCGGCGGCGGCGCCTGAGCTGAAGAGGGGGAAGGGCGGCACGGTCGGAAAGCCCGGCCGCCCTTCGAAATTGCCTGAGCATGCCGCCGGATCGTCCGGCGGCATGCTGGACAGCCGACCAGCCAATCGAAGCGAGACATGCGGATCCTCTCCAGCCTCTTGCGCATGCTTGCGCTCGCGATGACGCTTGCGCTCATGCCGGCCATCGCATCCGCGCAGAGCACCGACGACGCCTTCGCCCGGCTCGGCGCCGACAGCTTCTCGGACACGGCGCGCGCCATCGACATCCTGGTCCAGAGCGCGCATCCGAATGCCGGGGTGGTGATCGAGGCGCTGGCTGACGGGCGCCTGCTCGCCGGTGGCGGCGCGGTCGTGGTCAAGACGAAGGAAGGCGGCTTCCTCGACGCGCGGACCGGGCAGGCGCTCACCGCCCAACCGGCTGGCGTCAACCCGGTCAGGCTCAACAACAATGTCCGGCGGGTGATCCAGGGCGCGCTCGGCGGGCTCGGGCTGATCAATCCCGATCCCGGCAAGCGCATCGCCGCTGCCGAAGCTGTCTTTCGGGCGCGCGACGTTACGGTGCTGCCGGTTCTGGAGGCGGCCATCGCCAAGGAAACCGACAACCGGGCGCGCCTTGCACTCAGGCAGGCGCAAGCTGCGATCCTGATCGCCAAGACCGACGCGCCGCCGTTCGACCGCATCGCTGCCGTCGACGTGCTGCGCGAGCGCGGCGACCAGGATGCGCTGGCGACGCTGCGGGCCCTGCCGGGCGACGCCTCGCCGGGGTTGAAGGAGGCCCAGGCGCGCGCCATTTCCGAGATCGAGGGCAGGCTCGCTCTGTGGCGGGCCGGCCAGAACCTCTGGTACGGGCTCTCGCTCGGCTCGGTGCTGCTGCTCGCCGCGATCGGCCTCGCCATCACCTTCGGCGTTATGGGCGTGATCAACATGGCCCATGGCGAGATGGTCATGCTCGGCGCCTACACCACCTTCGTGGTGCAGGAGTTGATCCGCACGCACGCGCCGGGCCTGTTCGACTGGTCGCTGGCGATCGCGATCCCGGCCGCCTTCATCGTCGCCGGCGCGGTCGGGGTCGCGATCGAGCGCGGCGTCATCCGCTTCCTCTATGGAAGGCCGCTGGAGACGCTGCTCGCGACCTGGGGCATCAGCCTGATCCTGCAGCAGGCGGTGCGCACGACCTTCGGCCCGACCAATCGCGAGGTCGGCGCGCCAGCCTTCATGTCCGGCGCTTTCGAGCTCGGCGGGCTCGCCATCACCTGGAACCGGCTCTGGATCATCGTCTTCGCGGCCCTCGTCTTCGCGGCGCTGCTCGCCATCCTGAAGCTGACGCCGATGGGCCTGCAGATGCGGGCGGTGACGCAGAACCGGCGCATGGCCTCGGCTATGGGCATCCGCACCGGCCGGATCGACGCGCTGACCTTCGGGCTCGGCTCGGGTGTCGCGGGATTGGCCGGCGTCGCGCTCTCGCAGATCGACAATGTCAGCCCCAATCTCGGCCAGAGCTATATCATCGACAGCTTCATGGTCGTGGTCTTCGGCGGCGTCGGCAATCTTTGGGGCACACTGATCAGCGCCATGAGCCTCGGCGTCGCCAACAAGCTCCTGGAGCCTTACGCAGGCGCCGTGCTCGGCAAGATCGCGCTGCTGGTCTTCATCATCCTGTTCATCCAGAAGCGCCCGCGCGGCCTGTTCGCGCTCAAGGGCAGGGCGGTGGAAGCATGATCACCCGCTTCCTGCTCTCGAACATGGACAGGCGGGGCCTCGTCTTCCTCGCCCTCATCGCTGCGATCGGGTTGCTGGTGCCGCTGGCCAACCTGCTGATGCCGGCGGGCTCGCCCTTGCATGTCTCGACCGCGACCATGTCGCTCTGGGGCAAGTATCTCTGCTACGCGCTGCTGGCGATCTCGCTCGACCTGGTCTGGGGCTATTGCGGCATCCTCTCGCTCGGCCACGGCGCCTTCTTCGCGCTCGGCGGCTATGCGATGGGCATGTACCTGATGCGCCAGATCGGCTCGCGCGGCGTCTACGGCAATCCGGTGCTGCCCGATTTCATGGTGTTCCTGAACTGGCAGGAACTGCCCTGGTATTGGTACGGTTTCTCGTCCTTTCCCTTCGCCATGCTGATGGTGCTGCTGGTCCCCGGCCTGCTCGCCTTCGTCTTCGGCTGGTTCGCATTCCGCAGCCGCGTCACCGGCGTCTATCTCTCGATCATCACCCAGGCGCTGACCTATGCGCTGCTGCTCGCCTTCTTCCGCAACGACATGGGCTTTGGCGGCAATAACGGCCTGACCGACTTCAAGGACCTGCTCGGCTTCAACGTCCAGGCCCAGGGCACGCGCGCGGCGCTGTTCGCGATGACCTGCGTGATGTTGATCTCCGGCTTCCTGATCGCGCGCGGCATCGTCTCGTCGAAGCTCGGCAAGGTGGTGATCGCGATCCGGGATGCTGAATCGCGCACGCGCTTCCTCGGCTACCGGGTCGACCGCTTCAAGCTCTTCGTCTTCACCGTCTCGGCCTGCATGGCGGGCGTTGCGGGGGCGCTCTACGTGCCTCAGGTCGGCATCATCAATCCGAGCGAATTCGCCCCGGCCAATTCGATCGAGACGGTGATCTGGGTCGCGGTCGGCGGGCGCGGCTCGCTGGTCGGCGCGGCGCTCGGTGCTGTGGTGGTCAACTGGGCCAAGACAATGTTCACCTCGGGCTTCATGGCGCCGTACTGGCTGTTCGCGCTCGGCGCGCTCTTCGTCTTCGTCACCCTGTTCATGCCCAAGGGCATTTTGGGCACCGCGCAAGGCTGGTGGGAGAGCCGCAAGCGGCCCGCGCCCGTGCCAGCGGCCGAACCGGCTCCGGCGGAGTAATTGGTATGAACGCTCCCACACCCGGCGCGCTGACTTCCTCGCTGCTCTATCTCGACGGTGTCAGCGTTTCATTCGACGGCTTCAAGGCGATCCGCGGCCTGTCGCTCACCATCGAGCCCGGCGAGATGCGCGCCATCATCGGCCCGAACGGCGCCGGCAAGACGACGATGATGGACATCATCACCGGCAAGACGCGGCCCGACGAGGGCACCGTGATGTTCGGCGGTTCGGTCGACCTGACCAAGCTCGACGAGGCGGCGATCGCCAATCTCGGCATCGGCCGCAAGTTCCAGAAGCCGACGGTGTTCGACTTCCACACGATCGAGGACAACATCCTCCTGGCGCTGAAGTCGAAGCGGACAGTGCTGAAGACGCTGTTCTGGCAGACGGAAGGCGCCCAGCAAAAGCGGATCGACGAGATCCTCGGCATCGTCAAGCTTGCCGACAAGCGCGAGCGGCTCGCCGGCTCGCTCTCGCATGGCCAGAAGCAGTGGCTCGAGATCGGCATGCTGCTGGCGCAGGACCCCAAGCTCCTGCTCGTCGACGAGCCGGCCGCCGGCATGACCGATGGCGAGACGGCGCAGACAGCGGTGCTGCTCAAGGAGATCGCGAAAGACCATTCCGTGATCGTGGTCGAGCACGACATGGGCTTCATCCGCGAACTCGGGGTGAAGGTCACGGTACTCCACGAGGGCTCGGTATTGGCGGAGGGGCCGCTCGATCAGGTTAGCGCCAATGAGCGAGTCGTCGAAGTCTATCTGGGGCGCTAAGCATGATCGTGCATTGCCTTCTGATCCCCCTCGGCCGTCATCCCGGACAAGCGGCAAAGCCGCGCCGATCCGGGATCCATGCCGGAACCGTTCAGGAATGGATCCCGGGTCTGCGCTCCGCTCCGCCCGGGATGACCCGCGTGGTTTCCCGTAAAGTTATGGCGGAGCCCGTCTCATGTTGAACGTCGAAGCCATCGATCTGCATTACGGCGCGGCGCAGGCGCTGCGGCGGGTCTCGGTCAGCGCCGAGATCGGCAAGGTCACCTGCGTCATGGGCCGCAACGGCGTCGGCAAGACCTCGCTGATGCGTGCCATCGTCGGCCAGCAGCCGATCAGCGGCGGCAGGATCAGTTTCGGCGGTGAGGACATCTCGACCCTGCGTACCGAGGACCGGGCGCGCGCCGGCATCGGCTTCGTGCCGCAGGGCCGCGAGGTCTTCCCGCTGCTGAGCGTCAAGGAGAACCTGGAGACCGGCTTCGCGCCTTTGTCGCGCAAGGAGCGCTACATCCAGGATGAGCTCTTCAACCTATTCCCCGTGCTGAAGTCCATGCTGGGCCGGCGCGGCGGAGACCTCTCGGGCGGCCAGCAACAGCAACTCGCCATTGCGCGAGCGCTGGTCACCCGACCCAAATTGCTGGTTCTCGACGAGCCGACCGAGGGCATCCAGCCCTCGATCATCAAGGATATCGGCCGCGCCATCGATTATCTGCGCCAGCGCGGCGACATGGCGATCGTGCTGGTCGAGCAGTATTTCGACTTCGCCCGCGACCTCGCCGACACGATGTTCGTGATGGACCGCGGCGAGGTCGTGCTGGCCGGGCCGATGGCGGAGCTCGACGGAGCACAGGTTCAGAGATTGATTCAGGTGTGAGGGTCAGATCCGCTGATCAGGAGTCAGCGGGTCCGATGCAGCCTCGGTTCAAGCTGCGAGGTCGCGCGCCGCGAAGACCTCCTTCGCCGCAAACAGTCCGTTGAGCGCCGCCGGGAAGCCGGCATAGACTGCCATCTGGATCAGGATCTCGGTGATCTCCTGGCGCGACAAGCCGACGTTCAGCCCCGCCTCGATATGGACCTTGAGCTGCGGCTGGGCATTGCCCATCGCGGCGAGTGCCGCAATCGTCGCGATCTCGCGGGAGCGCAGGTCGAGACCCGGCCGGCAGTAGATGTCTCCGAACGAGAACTCGAATACGTAATTTGCGAAATCGGGTGCGATGTCGGCGAGCGCTGCGATCACTCTGTGGCCGGCCTCGCCATCGATCTCAGCGAGGGCCCGCTTGCCGCGCTCCAGCCTGCTGGTTTCGACGTGTGAGTTGATGTGCGTCATGGTCTTCGATCCTCTTCTCGATGTCGGCATAGCCGGCGATCTTGGTGTCGAGGACGAGAAGGCAGGCTTCGAGTTCGGCGACGCGAGCGCGAACCTGCTCGCGGTGCCGTTCCAGCAATGCACGACGCTCGGCTTCCGAGCCGGAGCCCTTTTCCCGCGAGGCGGCATAGCGCAACATCTCGCGGATCGGCATGCCGGTGGTCTTGAGCCGACCGAGGAATTCGATCCAGGTCAGGATCGAGGCGTCGTAGTCGCGCTGGCGTGACCGATCCCTGTCGGCATAGGGCAGCAGCCCGATCCGCTCATAATAGCGGATCGTATGGGCCGACAGTCCCGATCGCCTTGCCAGTTCACCGATCTTCATGGCCGCCTTCTCATCACGATGCCGGGGAAGCTACGAGTTCGAGTGCACTCTAAGTCAATGCCGTCATGCGAGGTTTTTTTGAGGGCTGCGCGCCGTCTCAAAACTCCAGCGGCGCGTTGTCGATGACCTCCTTCATCACGAAGAAGGTGCGGGTCTGGCGCACGCCGGGCAAAGCGAGCAGCGTCCTGGCGTGCAGCCTGTTGAAATCGGCGAGGTCGCGCACGCGGATCTTGAGGAAATAGTCGAAATCGCCGGCGACGATGTGGCAGTCGAGCACGACGGGGAGCTGCTTCACCGCCTCCTCGAACAGGCCGAAGCTTTCCGGCGTCGAGCGGTCGAGCACCACGCCGACGATGGCGAGCGTGCCCTTCTCGACCTTGTGCGGATCGACCTGCGCCCGCACGCCGGTGACATAGCCCTCGGCGAACAGGCGCTGGATGCGGCGATGGCAGGTCGCGGCGCTGGTGTTCACCCGCTTGGCGATCTCGGCATTGCCCATGCGCCCGTCGGCCTGCAGCAAACGCAGGATTCTGAGGTCGGTTTTGTCGAGCTCGGCCTCCATGAATGATTCTTCCGTTTTTACCGCATTTGATGTCGCCCAAAGCTAGCAGATTGCGAGTTATGCGAAAGCTGAAGAAAAATCAGAGGNCCCGCCATGCTCGCCAAGTTCGAACGCTATCCCCTGACCTTCGGGCCGTCGCCGATCGAGAAGCTGCCGCGCCTTTCCGCGCATCTCGGCGGCGCCGTCGAGCTCTATGCCAAGCGCGAAGATTGCAATTCCGGCCTCGCCTTCGGCGGCAATAAATTGCGCAAGCTCGAATACATCGTGCCGGACGCGATCACCTCGGGCGCCGATACGCTGGTCTCGATCGGCGGCGTCCAGTCGAACCACACCCGCATGGTCGCGGCGACGGCCGCCAAGATCGGCATGAAGTGCCGCCTGGTGCAGGAGAGCTGGGTGCCGCATGAGGATGCGGTCTATGACCGGGTCGGCAATATCCTGCTGTCGCGGGTGATGGGCGCCCATGTCGAGCTGGTCGACGAGGGCTTCGACATCGGTATCCGGGCGAGCTGGGAAAACGCGCTGGCGGATGTGAAGGCCAAGGGCGGCAAGCCCTATGCGATCCCGGCCGGCGCCTCCGTGCACAAGTTCGGCGGGCTCGGCTATGTCGGCTTTGCCGAGGAGGTGAGGGCGCAGGAGGCCGAGCTCGGCTTCCAGTTCGACTACATCGTCGTCTGCACCGTCACCGGCTCGACCCATGCCGGCATGGTCGTCGGCTTCGCCAAGGATGGCCGCCAGCGCAATGTCATCGGCATCGACGCCTCCTTCACGCCGGCACAGACCCGGGCGCAGGTGCTCGACATCGCCCAGAAGACCTCCGATCTCGTTGGCGGCAAGGCGATCACCGCAGACGACATCGTGCTGAACGAGGACTACGCCTATCCGGTCTATGGCGTGCCCTCAAAGGAGACGATCGAGGCGATCAGACTCTCGGCCCGGCTCGAGGGCATGATGACCGACCCCGTCTATGAGGGGAAATCGATGCAGGGCATGATCGACCTGGTGAGGAAAGGCTTCTTCCCGGCGGGATCGAAGGTGCTCTACGCCCATCTTGGCGGCGTGCCGGCGATCAACGGCTACAGCTACACCTTCCGCAACGGTTGAGCGCCATGGAGGCGCTCGTCCTCTGCGAGATCGCGGCGGGGCGCAAGGATCTGCGCGAGGCCCTGCTGGCGCGCGTCGGCCGGCTCGGACTCCGCGAGCGGGCAAAGCTCAGCTTCGTCGCCCGCGACCGGAATGTCCCTGGTAACACGCTCGTGGCGGTCGGCTTCCCCGACAGGGCGAGCGCCGAGCGCTTCGTCGCCGAGGCCATCGGCGACGGGCTTGCTCCGGCTGACGTCAGGCTGCTCGCGGTCGAGCCCACCTGGCAGGCCGAGCCGCTGCCGCTGATGTTCCCCTGACCGGGCTCGGCGCCGGGCCTTATGGCCTGGCGCCGGCCGAGGCCGGAAGGTCGCCAATGACCGTGCCCGCCGCCTTCGGCTTGGTGAGCGGGGCAGGGATCGGCTGGTTGCCGTAATGGATCAGATCCTGACCGGCATGGATGTCGCTGGCGACCTGGAGGTCGAGGCGCTCGGCGTCGCGACGGCGCACGTCCTCGACGATCTCGATCGCCTCGTCCTCGGGCACGCCCAGCGCGCGCAGCACTTCGCCGCCGAAGACCATGGCGGATTCGAAGGTCTCGCGGATCTGATAGTCGACGCCGGCCCTAATCAGGTCCATCGAATGGCCGCGGTCGAAGGCGCGCACGAACAGCTTCGCATGCGGGAACTCGGCCTGCGCCACCCGTACGATCGCGTTGGCCGTCTCGCGCTTCTCGACGCAGACCAGGATCGCCTCAGCCTGATGGGCGCCCGAGGCATGCAGGATGTCTGCGCGGGTGCCGTCGCCATAGTAGACCTTGAAGCCGAAGCTCGCGGCAGCCTGGATCATCTCCACATCGGTCTCGATCAGCGAGATGCTGCAGCCACGGGCGAGCAAAGCCTGGCTCGCGACCTGGCCGAAACGTCCGAAGCCGATGACGAGGATGCGTCCCTTGAGCCCCTCGGCATGCTCGATGCCATCCAGCGATTCCCGCTCGGCCGGCATGAAGCGGTCGATGGCGAGGACGACCAATGGCGTGATCGCCATCGACAGGATCACGATGGCGCTGGCGATCGCATTGACCCGCGCATCGAAGATGCCGGCCGCGGCCGCGGCGCTGTAGAGCACGAAGGCGAACTCGCCGCCCTGCGAGAACAATGCGACGCGGGTGATCGCATTGCGCGTGCGGGTACGGAACAGCTTGGCGACGATGAAGATGCCGGCCGCCTTGACCAGCATGAAGGCGGCGACGCCGAGCGCCACAGCCCGCCATTCCTGGCCGATCAGCTTGAGGTCGAGCGACATGCCGACCGCGAGGAAGAACATGCCGAGCAAGAGGCCGCGGAACGGCTCGATGTCGGCCTCGAGCTGGTGGCGGAAGGTCGATTCCGAGAGCAGCACGCCGGCGAGGAAGGCGCCCATCGCCATCGAGAGGCCGCCGAGCTGCATCGCCAGGGCCGAGCCGAGCACGACGAGCAGCGCCGCGCCGGTCATGACCTCGCGGGCCTGCGCATTGGCGAGCAGCCGGAACATCGGATTGAGCAGCCATTTGCCGGCGACGACGAGGCCGATGAGCGAGCCGGTCCCGATCAGCAGGGGCATCAGGCCGCCGCTGTCCGCCGCCTTCGCCGGCGCCAGCACGGCGACGACCGCGAGCAGCGGTACGATGGCGAGATCTTCGAGCAGCAGGATCGAGACCGCCTGCTGGCCCTGCGGCGTCGAGGCTTCGCCGCGCTCGTTCAGCATCTGCATCACGACGGCAGTGGAGGACAAAACGAAACCCATGCCGGCGATGAAGGCTGCGGCAGGAGGCAGGCCGGCAAGGATACCGACTCCGGTCAGAAGTGCGCCGCAGAGCCCGACCTGGGCGACCCCGAGGCCGAAGATCTCGCCGCGCAGGTTCCAGAGCCGCGAGGGCTGCATCTCCAGCCCGATGATGAACAGGAACATGACGACGCCGAACTCGGCGACGTGGAGCACGCTTTCGGGATTGGAGAACAGGCCGATGCCGGAGGGGCCGATGACGAGGCCGCCGGCGAAATAGCCGAGCACCGAGCCGAGCTTGAGCTTGCGGAAGATCGGCACCGCGATGACGCCCGCGCCCAGAAGCCCGACCGCCTGAACCAGATCCTGTGAGAAACCCTCCGCCGCCATAACGCTCCCTTTGCCTGCCTTCGCTGTGGATACCCGCCGCTCATGAAAAAGAAGCGTCGGCCGGGTTTAGGCAAGCTTTTGCTCGACCGCCAGACTGCCCGGACAACACGATGCAGCTAGCGTGCCGGCCGCGCGATGCTTGCTCGCCGCTGTCGGCCGGGGCATGTAGCGTCGCCAAAGCCGGCTTCCCGCCGGCCGGCAGGAGCGTTCGCGATGCAGCTTGGAGTGGTCGGCCTCGGCCGCATGGGAGCCAATATCGTCCGCCGGCTGCACCGCGCCGGGCACCAATGCGTGGTCCATGACCGCGACCCGAAGCCGGGCGAGGCGCTCGCCAAGGACGGCGCCGTCAATGTCGGCGATCTCAAGGAGATGGTGGCGAACCTGCAGGCGCCGCGCGCGATCTGGATCATGCTGCCAGCCGGCGAGATCACCGAGAAAACGCTCGCCGAGCTCGCGGCGATGCTGGCGCCTGGTGATACGCTGATCGATGGCGGCAACGCCTTCTGGAAGGACGATGTCCGGCGCGGGCGCGAGCTCGAGGCCAAGGGCCTGCACTATCTCGACATCGGCACCTCCGGCGGCGTGCACGGGCTGGAGCGCGGCTATTGCCTGATGATCGGCGGCGACAAGCAGGTGTTCGACCGGCTCGAGCCGATCTTCCAGGCGCTGGCGCCGGGCAAGGGCGAGATCGAGCCGACCAAGCATCGTGACGGCCGCAATCCGACGGCCGAGCAGGGCTATCTGCATTGCGGCCCGGCTGGCGCCGGCCACTTCGTCAAGATGATCCATAACGGCATCGAATACGGGATGATGCAGGCCTTCGCCGAAGGGTTCGACCTCCTGCGCAACGCCTCGGCCAAGGAGGGGTTGCCGGAGGAATACGGCTTCGATTTCGACGTCGCCGAGATCTCCGAGGTCTGGCGGCGCGGCTCGGTCGTCACCTCCTGGCTGCTCGATCTCACCGCCGAGGCGCTCGCCGCCGACGAGGAGCTCGGCGCCTATTCCGGCCATGTCTCGGATTCGGGCGAGGGGCGCTGGACGGTGCAGGCGGCGATCGAGACCGCGACACCGGCCGAGGTGCTGACCTCCTCGCTCTACACCCGCTTCCGTTCGCGCAAGGACCATACCTTCGCCGAGAAGATCCTTTCCGCCATGCGCGCCGGCTTCGGCGGCCATGTCGAGCCGAAGAAGCAGGGCTGAGGCGATGAGCCGCGCGAACGGAGCCGGCGCGCCGGCGGTGGTTGTCGTCATGGGCGTGGCGAGCTCGGGCAAGACCTCGCTCGGCGAGCGGCTCGCCGAGAAGCTCGGCTGGCCGTTCCGCGACGCCGACTCTTTTCATCCGCCTGCGAATGTTGCGAAGATGTCGGGCGGTATCCCGCTGACCGACGAGGACCGCAAGCCCTGGCTTGCGGCGATCGCCGCCTGGATCGACGAATTGCGCACCACCGG
This sequence comes from Allobosea sp. Root483D1, assembly GCF_001429505.1. Taxonomy (GTDB): domain Bacteria; phylum Pseudomonadota; class Alphaproteobacteria; order Rhizobiales; family Beijerinckiaceae; genus Allobosea. The sequence continues at coordinate 1,200,839 of NZ_LMJW01000022.1, read as the reverse complement.
TGGCCACGGCATCGTCACCTGCTCGGCGCTGAGGAAAGCCTATCGTGACGTAATCGTTGGGAAGCGGCCGGATGTGGCGCTGGTCTATCTCAAGGGCTCGCGCGAGCTGATCGGCGAACGCATGGCCGCCCGCCAGCACCATTTTATGCCGCCTTCGCTGCTCGACAGCCAGTTTGCGACGCTGGAGGAGCCGGGCGCGGACGAGAATCCGCTCGTCGTCCAGATCGAGGCGAGCAAGGAGGCGCTCGTCGAGCAGGTCGTTCGGGAGTTGCGGCTCGGCTGACCGGGTTGCCGCGACCTCAATCTTCCGCCCACATCCGGGTCAGGTTGGCGAGCGACTTCGACAAGAGGTCGAACTCGGCCGTCTTGCCTTCGCGGGCGAACAGAGCGCGCCTCGCGCGGTCGAGATCGAACAGGATCTCGCGCTGGCCGCTGTCGCGGATGAAACTGCGGGCCCAGCCGACGGCGGCGAGGCGCTCGCCTGCCGTCACCGGCGCAACATGGTGCAGGCTCGTCGAGGGGTAGGCGATCAGCGAGCCGGCGGGCAGCTTGATCCGCTCGTCGCCGGATGTGCCTTCGATCACCAGTTCGCCGCCCTCATAGCTCTCGGGCGCGGCGAGGAAGAGGGTGAAGGATACGTCGGTGCGCAGGCCGCCAATCAGCGCGTCGTCGATATGGCTGCCATAGGCCTGGCCGGGCTGGTAGCGGCTGATCAGCAGGGGCGTCAGCGCCTTCGGCCGGACGGCGGCGGCGAAGACCTCGTTGGCGAGGATGTGCTCGGCGAGCTTTAGGCACATCGCCTCGCTGCGTGCCCCAGGCGCGGCCTGCCGGTTGTTCTTGACCAGCCTTGCACTCCAGCCGGCGGTGCTGCGCCCATCCTCGAAACGGATCGCGGCGAGCTCGATCCGGACCTCGTCGATTTCGCTGGGGCTGAGGACGTTGCCGATAGGCAGGATCATGGCGGGACCTTCATGCAGGCTCGGTCATCATGCGGTGGCATGGCGCGACCTGTCTACTGCAAGGCCACCTTCGGCGCTTCGGTCAAGCCTTTTTGGAATCAATAAAATCAAGACTTCGATCCAAGCTCTTTCCTTGACTGACCGGGAATTCAGGCTCATGCCGCTGCGATGACTTGGAAGCCCTTTGGCAGGCCAAGTCGAACCGGCTCAATGACAGGAGGCCGTGATGAAGACCACCAGCAAACTCTGGCTCGGCCTCGGCACCGTGGTCGTCGCGGGGACGGGTCTTGCCGGTACCAATTTCGGCCAGGTCACTGCGGCGCCGGGCTTGCGTCAGGCGGACGATATCCAGCTCGCGCAGCATGCGGCGGGCAGTCATGGCGCGCCGGCCAAGCCTGCCAAGGGGCAAGGTGGCGAAGGCGGAGAGGGCGGCGAAGGCGGCAAGGCCGAGGCGCTCGCTCCGAACCTGAAATTCGCACGGTCGATCGCCCTGATCCGCGGCCATCTTCTGGTCGGCGACGAACTGGTGCGCGAGGGTCGCTTCGGCGAGGCGCTGCCGCATTTCCTGCACCCGGCCGAGGAGATCTATGGCGGCATCAAGGGCGACCTTTCCACCTACAAGGTCCGCCCTTTCGAGGCGGCGCTGAAGGCGCTGGTGCAGACGGTCAAGGCCAAGAAGAAGGAGGCGTATGACGGCGCGCTGAAGCAGGTGCAGGAGCGGCTCGCCGAGGCCGATGTCGGCCTGCGTGCGGCCGAGCAGAACTGGCCGCGCTTCTCGGTCGAGACCGCGCTCGAGGCGCTGAAGGTCGCTGCCGACGAATATGGCAACGCGATCGAGAAGGGCCGCATCGCCAAGGCGGTGGAGTATCAGGACTCGCGCGGCTTCGTCTGGCAGGCCGAAGCGATGATCGAGGCCGTCGCGAGCGATCTCCAGGCCAAGGACGCCGATGCACTCAAGGAGGTGCGCAGCGCATTCGCCGGGCTGAAGCAGGCCTGGCCGGCGGCCGTCGCACCGAAGAAGCCGGTGAAGGATGCCAGCGACGTCCTCTCCGACATTGCCCGCGTCGAGCTCCAGGCCGGGAACTTCCTGCGCTGAGGCGATGGGCCTTGGCGAAACAAAGCCGGCGCCGTCGCTGCCCAAGGCGTTCCTCGCCGGCATGCTCGCAGCCGCGCTCGCGCTGACCGGCGGCTCGCAGGCGCAGGAGCAGATGCCGGAGGCGGGCGACACCGGAGCCCTGCGGGGGCTCTATCGCCGGCCGGACGGTGTACCGTTTCCCGATGCCAATCCGCCGACGCCGGCCAGCCTCGCACTCGGGCGCCGGCTTTTTTCCGATCCCGCTCTGTCGGTGAACGGTGCGGTCTCCTGCAAGAGCTGCCATGATCCGGCGCTCGGTCTCACGGACGGAGTGCCGATCGGTCGCGGCGTCGCCAAGAAGCCGCTCGTCCGGCATGTCCCGCATCTGTGGAATCTCGCCTGGGGAGCCGCCTATTTCTGGGACGGCCGGGCACGCACGCTCGAGCAGCAGGTGCGCGGGCCGATCGAAGACCCGCTCGAAATGGGCGAGAGCCTGCCCCATCTCGCCGGCAGGCTCGGACGCGATCGTTCCTATCGCAAGGCCTTCGCCGAGGCGTTTCCCGAGCATCCGCAGATCGGCCCGGACCAGATCGCCGCCGCGCTCGCGACCCATGTGCGCAGCCTGGTCTCGCCGAAAACACGCTTCGACGCCTGGGTCGAGGGCGATGAGGCGACGCTGAACGCCGAGGAGAAGGCGGGGTTCGCCCTCTTCAACGGCAAGGCAGGCTGCAGCAATTGCCATTCCGGCTGGGCCTTCACCGACCGGGCCTTCCACGATATCGGCTTGGCCGGCAGCGATCTCGGACGCGGCAAGATCATCGGCCTGCCGGCGGCCGACCATGCCTTCCAGACGCCGTCGCTGCGCGAGCTCGCCTGGACGGCGCCCTATATGCATGACGGCTCGCTGGCGACGCTCGATGCGGTGCTCGACCATTACGATCATGGCGTCGTCCGGCGGCCGAGCCTGTCGCCCGATCTGAAGCGGGTCACGCTGACGCAGCCGGAGCGCGCGGCGCTGCTCGCCTTTCTGGCTGTCTTGTCGAGTGAGAACCCGCCTGTGCCGGCGCCTTTGGTCGCCGCGGGCCCCGCTGCTCCGCCGGCAGCGCGCGAGGGCATTGTGATCTCGCAGAAGGACAAGCTGTTCCAGCCCTCGGTGGTGCGCGTGCGGGCCGGGCAGAGCCTGACGATCGTCAACGACGATGTCCGCACCCATAATGTCCGGCTCGACACCGGGCCGCAGAAGTTCAATTCCGGCGCGCAGGAGCCTGGCCAGTCGGTGACGCTGCCCTTCGCGCGGCCGGGACGGTACGAGCTCTATTGCGGCATCCACCCGGCAATGCGGCTCGACGTTTCGGTCGAACGCTAGCGGAACTTGCCCGCCCAGTGCGGGCTGCAAGGCAGCTCCCAGTTTCAACCGATTGAAAAAAGGCCGCAATCAGCGCATTGCTTGGGGGAGGCGGGGGAGCCGCCGATCCCAAGGTATCACCATGCTCGACAAAGCCGTTCCGCCGCGCACGCTGAAGCTCAATGCCGCCGATAATGTCGCGGTCGCGGTCGATCCGATCGATGTCGGCGTCAGCGCTGCCGGCGTCACCGCGCTGAAGCGCATCCCGCGCGGCCACAAGGTCGCGCTGGTGCCGATCGCCAAGGACGAGCCGATCCGCAAATTCGGCCAGATCATCGGCTTCGCCACGCTCGACATTCCGCCGGGCGAATGGGTGCACGAGCACAATACCGGCTTCCACCCCTTCGAGCGCGACTATGCCTATGCCGCCGAGGCGAAGACGGAGTTCGTGCTGCCGGTCGAGCAGCAAGCGACCTTCGAGGGCTTTCGCCGCAAGGCCGGCAATGCCGGCACGCGCAACTATGTCGGCATCCTGACCTCGGTGAACTGCTCGGCCTCGGCTGCGCGCTTCATGGCCGAGGAGGTCAAGCGCTCGGGCCTGCTCGCCGATTATCCCAATGTCGACGGCGTCATCGCGCTGACGCACGGCACCGGCTGCGGCATCGACTACAATGGCGAGAGCTTCGAGGTCCTGAAGCGCACGACCTGGGGCTATGCCTGCAACCCGAACATGGCGGCGGTGCTCGTCGTCGGCCTCGGCTGCGAGGGCTTCCAGATCAAGCGGATGAAGGAAGCCTATGGCGTCGAGGAGAGCGACGTCTTCCGCACGCTGACCATCCAGGAAACCGGCGGCACCAGGAAGGCCGTCGCGGCCGGGATCGACGCCCTGAAGATAATGCTGCCGATCGCCAATCGCGCCGTGCGCGAAACCGTGCCGGCCTCCGAGCTCATGCTGGCTCTGCAGTGCGGCGGCTCGGACGGCTATTCCGGCATCACCGCCAACCCGGCGCTGGGCAAGGCAGTCGACCTCCTGGTCGAGCATGGCGGCACCGCGATCCTCTCCGAGACGCCGGAGATCTACGGCGCCGAGCATCTGCTGACCCGCCGCGCCGCCACCCGCGAGGTCGGCGAAAAACTCGTCGGCATCATCAAGTGGTGGGAGGACTACACGGCCCGCGCCCGGATGGACATGAACAACAACCCGTCGCCCGGCAACAAGGCCGGCGGGCTGACCACCATCCTGGAAAAGTCGCTCGGCGCCGCCGCCAAGGGGGGCACCAAGACGCTGGCGGCGGTATACCACTATGCCGAGCCGGTCCGGACCAAGGGCTTCGTCTACATGGACACGCCCGGCTACGACCCGGTCTCGGCGACGGGGCAGGTCGCCGGCGGCGCCAACATCCTCGCCTTCACCACCGGGCGCGGCTCGGCCTATGGCTGCAAGCCGACGCCCTCGGTCAAGCTCGCGACCAACACGCCGATGTATCTGAAGCAGACCGACGACATGGACCTCAATTGCGGCGATGTCCTCGACGGCGTGACGCTGGAGGAGAAGGGCAAGGAAATCTTCGACTATCTGCTGAAGATCGCCTCGGGCGAGAAGTCGAAGTCCGAAGAGATGGGCTATGGCGACGCCGAATTCGTGCCCTGGCAGATCGGCGCGACGATGTGAGGAACTGTCATGCTCGGGCTTGACCCTGGCATCTCAGGCAGGAGGAGGTGCCGGTCGGCGCCTTCTTGTCACGAGATTCTCGGGTCTGCGCTTCGCTTCGCCCGAGAATGACCGCAGGCGCCAAAAACCCTCAGCCGCCGCCAAGCGTCGCGCACCGGCCGTCCAGGCCGAGCCTTCACAAGAAGCTCAACGGAACATCATGCGCAATTTTCTGTTGGTCGCCCTGCCGCGCACCGTGCTCGGCCTGCTCTTCATCGTCAGCGCCGTCGATGGCTTCTGGTGGCTCGCCACCGGCGCCCATCTGATCCACCCGCCGACCTCCGACCGCGGCCTCGCCTTCGAGGCGGCGCTGCAGAATGCCGGCTTTTTCTGGCCTTTTCTCAAGGTGGTGAACCTCGCCGGAGGTCTGAGCCTGCTGCTCAACGTCGCGCCGGCCTTCGGGCTCGCGCTGATCGCGCCGGTGATGGCGGTGATCGTGCTGTTCCACTTCGCGGTCAACGCGCAAGGTATTCCGGTCGCGCTAATTCTGATCGTGACTGGCGGGCTCCTTGTCTGGGCCTATCGCGAGCGCTACGCGGCGCTACTGCGGTCTTAGAGGCCGAAGCTCTTCAACCGCTCGCCGAGCTCTGCGATACGCTCAGCCGCAACATTGGCGATGGCGATGCGCAGATGCTGCTCCTGGCCGGGGCCGAAATAGGGGCCGGGCAAAGCGAGCACGCCGCGCTCCTGCACCAGCCGGCGAACCACTTCGGCGGCCGGGACGCCCTCGAAGGGATGGGCGACATAGGCGAAGTAGGCGCCTGCCGCGAGCACCTGCCAGCCGTTCAGCGGCGCTATCGCCTGGCGGAAGAGCGCGGCGCGGGAGTTCATCTCGGCGCGGTTGGCTTCGCGCCAGGCGCGGATGCCGTCGATGCCCCAGGCGACGGCGCTCTGGCCGGCACGGACCGGGCTGATCTGGACGCAGTCGAGCACCTTGCCGATCTGGGCGAGCGGTGCCTCGCCGGCGGTGATGGCGCCCAATCGCCAGCCGGGAACGGCATAGGCCTTGGAGAAGCTGTAGAGGCCGATCAACGAATCCTGCCAGTCGCTTGCGGCGAAGAGCTCATGCGGGCGGTTGGCGCCCTCGGGTAGGAAGTCGCGATAGGTTTCGTCGAGTACCAGCCAGATCCTGCGCCGACGGCAGAGCTCGGCGAAGGCGGCGATGGTGGCGGGCGGATAGACCGCGCCGGTCGGGTTGTTCGGCGTCACCAGCACGATGGCGCGGGTGCGTTCGTCGATCAGCGTCTCGGCCATCGCCGCATCAGGGACGAAGCCTTGTGCCGGATTGCAAGGGAGCGGGCGCGGCTCGACGCCGAGCATGTTCAGCGTCATCTCGTGGTTGAAGTACCAGGGCGTCGGCAGCAGCACATTGTCGCCGGCCCGCGCCAACGCCATCATCACGGTGACATAGGCCTGGTTGCAGCCGGCGGTGATCGCGACCTCCTGCGGCCGGATCGCCGCGCCATAGAAGGCGCTGCTCTCGGCGACATAGGCCTCGCGCAGGGCATCGTCGCCGGCGATCGGCCCATAGCGCGTGCTTTCCGGCAGCGCCGCTGCCTCGGCTAGGCGTTCGAGCAGGGCAGCCGGTGGTGGCGAGCCGGGCACGGCCTGCGACAGGTCGATCAGCGGGCCGGCACCGCCGGCATAGCCGCGCGCCCAGGCCTTGGCCTCGGGGATCGGCGGGGTCGCAGTGTCGATGAGATCGGGATTGAGCGGGGTGGGAGAGGGCGCAGGCATGGCTGAGCTTTGCGGCGCGTTTCCCGCGGCGTCAACGGCTTCGCCGGCAGGGCTGGAGCGCAGCGCCGGTACGCCCCATATTCGAACCGCAACAAGGCGAGGCTGACGGAATGGACGAGGCGACACAGGACGCGATCGAGGAACTGCATGCCATGCTCGACCGCGCCCGGGTGATCGTGCCGTTCACCGGGGCGGGGATCTCGACCGAATCGGGCGTGCCGGACTTCCGCACGCCGGGCTCGCCCTGGATGAGCAACAAGCCGATCCCGTTCGAGGCCTTCCTCGCCAGCCCTGAGGCACGGATCGAGGCCTGGCGGCGCAAATTCGCGATGGATGACCATTATCGCGACGCCAAGCCCAATCGCGGCCACCGCGCGCTGGCGACACTGGTGGCGGAAGGGCGCTCACCTGGCGTGATCACCCAGAACATCGACGGCCTGCACCAGGCTTCGGGCATCGCCGAGGACGGCGTGATCGAGTTGCATGGCAACGGCACCTATGCGACCTGCCTGACCTGCGGCTGGCGGCATGAGCTTGCGGCGATCCGGGAGGCGTTCGAGGCGAGCGGCGAACCGGCGGCCTGCATGATGTGCGCCGGTATCGTGAAGACGGCGACGATTTCCTTCGGCCAGCAGATGCCGCAGCAGCCAATGCTGCGTGCGCATGAATTGACCATGTCGGCCGATCTCTACCTGGTCGCCGGCTCCTCGCTCGTCGTCTTTCCGGCCGCGACCTTCCCGGTGATCGCCAAGCGCAATGGCGCCAAGCTCGTCATCCTCAACCGCGAGCCGACCGATCTCGACCCGATCGCCGATCTCGTCGTGCGCAGCGAGATAGGCCCGGTGCTGGCGCGGCTGGCGAACTGATCAGTCGCGCGAGGCGAAGGCGAGTCGCAGCGCCAGCCCGCCGAAGACGACGCCGAGGACGCGCTGCGGCCAGTGCGCCAGATGCGGGCGGTTGGCGATGGCGCGGCCGAGGCGGCTCGCGGTCATGATGACGATGCCGTTGGCGATCAGGCCCATCAGATTGAGGATCGACGCCAGCACCACGACCTGGAGCAGGAGCGAGCCGGCCTCCGGCTTCAGGAACTGCGGCAGCAGCGCCAACATGAACAGCGCCATCTTCGGGTTCAGCAGGTTGGTCAGCAGGCCCTGCAAGAAGATCTGGCGCAGCGGAAATCGTGCCGCATCCGCTGTCGGAGCGAACAGCGTCGCCGGCGATCTGAAGGTCTTCCAGGCGAGCCAGGCCAGGTAGGCCGCACCCGCCCAGCGCAGCGCGTCATAGGCCGCCGGCACCAGAAGGAAGAGCTGCGACAGGCCATAGGCGGCGGCAAGCGCCTGGAGATAGCTGCCGGTGGCGATGCCGGCATAGGTCATGAAGCCGGCGGCGCGGCCCTGGCTCATGCTGCGCGAGGCGATCAGCAGCATGTCGGGGCCGGGCGTCGCGGTCAGCACGGCGCAGGCGGCGGTGAACACAGCGAGCGTGGTGAAATCCGGCATGACGGGTTCCTTCAGGCCAGCGGCTTGGCGAAGCGCGCGAAGGCGTCCTTCGTCGGCGTGGTGCCGGCGCCGGGCTGCTGCGGACGCAGGAAGCAGCCATCGGCGACATTGGCCGGCTCGGCGAAGGCGTCCTTGATCCAGGGAATGTATTCGAGCAGCGGCGTCGCCGGATGCCAGTAGGCGAGGTGGACGTGGACCTGGCTCATCTCGCCGGCATGGGGCGCGACAGGCAGGCGGTGGGCCAGCGCCAGCTCCGCCACCTGGATGTATTCGGTGATGCCGCCGAGGCGGGTGACGTCGGGCTGGACATAGTGGATCGCGCCGGCCTGCACGAAGGCGCGGAAGGCATCGAGCGTATAGAGCTGCTCGCCGAGCGCGACCGGGATCGAGGTCGAGCGGGCGAGCTCGGCATGCGAGCCGATATCGTCGTACCAGAGCGGCTCCTCGAACCAGAACAGGTCGAGCCCTTCGGCGCGGGCGCAGAAGCGCTTGCAGGTCGGCAGGTCCCATTTGCCATTGCCGTCGACCGCCATGCTGACATGGTCGCCGATGGCGCGGCGCACCGCTTCGAGGCGGCCGATATCGGTCATCGGATCGGCATGGCCGACCTTGATCTTGATGCGATGGAAGCCGTCGCGCTCGACCGCCATGCGCGCGCCCTCGACCAGCTCGTCCTTCGGGATCGAGAGCCAGCCGATATCGGTGTTGTAGGCTTCGAGCTTGGCCTTGCTGGCGCCGCCGAGCAGATGCCAGAGCGGCACGCCGGCTTTCTTGGCCTTGAGATCCCAGAGCGCGATGTCGACGGCCGCGAGGGCGAGCTGGGTGATGCCGGCGCGGCCAACCCATTGCAGGGCAGGATGACGGGCAAGCTTGAGCCAGAGCCGTGAATGCTCGGACGCGTCCTCGCCGACGAGCATCGGCGCATAGCAGTCGCGGATGCAGGCGGTGATCAATCGGTCCGAGGCGAGATCGGCATGGGTGCCGGTGAAGCCGTAGCCGGTGAGACCGTCCTCGGTGACGATCTTCGTGCCGACCACCCCCCAATGGCTGATCCGGTGGGTCGAGTCGGCGATCGAGCCGCCGGTGACCGGGATGTGGAGGATGAAGGGTTCGATGCGGGCGATGCGCATGCTGGTCTCCGAAGCGCTGTGCCGAAACACTGTGCCGGGGATCATCGACCTGATGCGCGGGAGCGACAAGGCGCAGCTTTTGTCGGTCCCGCACGCGCTTTGCGCATGCTGATGATGTGGATGAGCCGGATGCGGCTGTTTCCCGACTCCGCCGGGGTGCTATCGTTATGTCACGAATCACGTTCGCGGCGGAGATGAGCGGGACATGTCCGACGAATACGGCGACGGAGGCAGGCCACCGGTCGGCCCGCTGCAATCGCTCAACCGGATCGTGCGGCTGGATGGGCCTGACGACGTTGGCGAGCAGACGGTCGAGATCATCGGTCACGTCAAATGGTTCGACGTGAGCAAAGGCTACGGCTTTGTCGTGCCGCAGGATGGCGGCAGCGACGTTCTGGTCCATGTCACCACTCTGAAGCGCGACGGCTTCCACGCTATCGCCGAGGGCGCGCGCATCGTGCTCGAGGTGGTCGCCAAGGCCCGTGGCCGCCAGGCTGTCCGCGTGCTCTCGATCGACACCTCCGCTGCACGCCATCCGGCCGAGATGCCGATGCCGCGCACCAATGCGACGGTCACGCCGACCAGCGGGCTGGAGCGCATGGTGGTGAAATGGTTCAACCGGCTGCGCGGCTTCGGCTTCGTTTCCGCCGGCGAGGGCGCGCCCGACATCTTCGTCCATATGGAGACGCTGCGCCGCTACGGCATCGTCGAGCTAATTCCGGGGCAGATCGTGCTGGTGCGCTATGGGCCTGGACCGAAGGGGCTGATGGCGGCCGAGATCCGGTTCGAGCAGGGCGGGCCTCCCAGTTCGCACTGAGGAATAACGTTCTCCGAAAGGGCGCCTTCGGGCGCCTTTTTTATTGAGCTTCGGGTAGTTGCAGAGAATAGCTCACGCAATTCACATTGGTGGATGTGGATTGATCATTTTGCCGTTGAATTGTGCGTAATGCCCATTATAGAGGCGATCCGAGACTGATATGAGAGCACGCTTCGCCCGGCCGGATGGCTGGCGGGACGGGCTCCGGAGAGCCGGCCGTGAAGCTGTTCCATCCGATCCTTGCCGGCGCGACGCTGACCGAGCGCGTCATTGCCTGTGCCGGCGTCTTTGCCGCGATCGCGCTCACCGCTGCCGCCGGATATGTTTTCCCGACGAACTCGCCGCTGGTCGTGGCGCCGATCGGCGCTTCGGCCGTGCTGGTCTTCGTGGTGCCGGCGAGCCCATTGGCGCAGCCCTGGCCGGTCATCGGCGGCAATGTCATCTCGGCCCTGGTCGGAACTGCGGTGGGCTGGGCCGTACCGGACCTGACCATCGCCGCGGCGCTGGCCGTGGCGCTCGCCATCGCGATCATGTCGCTGACGCGCTCGCTGCACCCGCCGGGCGGGGCAGTCGCGCTCACGGCGGTGCTCGGCGGCCCGGCGGTGATGAAATGGGGGCTGCTGTTCCCCTTCGTGCCGATCGGGCTGTGCTCGCTGTCGCTGGTCGCGCTCGGTGTCGCATTCCACGCCGTGACGCGGCGCAGCTATCCGCATCGGCCGCCGCAGGCCGGCAATATGGTTCCGCAGGCTGCGCTGCCGGCGACGTTCAGTGCGCCCGATATCGACGAGGCGCTGGCGCAGATGGGCGATTCCTTCGACATCGCCCGCGAGGATCTCGACCGGCTGCTGCAATATGCCGAAGCGAGCGCGATGCGCCGGCAGGCCCGCAGTTCATGAGCTCAGCCGTTTCTGAACGGAAACGGCGAATTTGAACGATTCACTTTTATTCGGCTTCAACGGACCCGCGGCTAGTGTGACCTCGTTATGAGGACATGCCGATTGCCGTGCTGCTGATCACAGACCGCCCGGAGCAGAGCGTGAAGCTCGAGCGGCTCCTGTCGCTATGGGGCCCTTGCGACGTCGTCGACCTGCATCGCCCGGTGCAGGGCGGGCCGGCGCCGAATCGGCTGCTCGTCAGCGATGTCGACCTGTCCGACCGCATCGCGGTCGAAGCCGTTCGCGACCGGCTGGCGGAGCACAGGCGCAAGGGAATGCCCCTTCTCTGCCTGCTGCGTGACCAGTCAGCGCGCCTGACCACCCAGGCGAACGCGATCGGCGCGAGCGCGATCCTGCCGGCCGACCTTCCGACAAAGGCCTTGCTCGACGAGATCGGCCGCATCCTCAATCCGGGCGGGGCGATGCCGATGCAGCGCCAGTTCGTGGCCGCTTCCGCCGCCATGGCCGACCTGCTCACGGCCGCCTCCGAGGGCGGGTCACTGCCGGTGGCGGCCTTGGAGGGCAGTGTCGAGGCGATCAACCGTGCCGCCGACGATCGCGATCTCGGCGCCTGGCTCGACATGGTCTGGAACCATGACGATGCGACCTATCAGCATTGCCTGCTGGTCGCGGGACTTGCGGCCGCCTTCGCCCATGCACTCGGCTTTCCGGAGAGCGCGCGCAAGCTGGTCACAAGCGCCGCCGTGCTGCACGATATCGGCAAGGCGCGCGTCCCGCTCGCGATCCTGCACAAGCGTGGCAAGCTCACGGTGGAGGAGTTCGCGATCGTGCGCGAACACCCGCAGACCGGCTACGAGATGCTGCTGCGGCAGGGGGCCTTCGCCCGCGAGGTCGTCGAGGCGACGCGCAGCCACCACGAATATCTCGACGGCTCGGGTTATCCGCAGGGGCTGAAGGCGAACGAGATCCCGGATATCGTCCGGATGATCACGATCTGCGACATCTATGCCGCGCTGATCGAGCGGCGCTCCTACAAGGAGCCGATGGCGCCCGAAGAGGCTTATTCCGTGCTGGTCGCAATGGGCCCCAAGCTCGACGCCGATCTGCTGCGGGCTTTTCGCCCGGTCGTACTGTCGGGCTGACGCCGTTCTTCAGAGCGCGAAGGACGTGCCGCAGCCGCAGGAGCTGGTCGCGTTCGGGTTGATGATCTTGAAGGATTGGCCGACGAGATCGTCGACGAAGTCGATGGTCGAGCCGTCGAGCAATTCGAGCGAGGTCTCGTCGATCAGGACGGTCGCGCCGTCGCGTTCCAGCACGAGATCGCCCTGCGCCTTCTCGCGATCGATATCGAAGACGTATTGGAATCCGGAGCAGCCGCCACCGGCGACGCTGACGCGCAGCATCGCGCCGGGAGCCTCGTTCGCCATCACCGCGACGATGCGGCTCGCCGCCTTGCCGGTCAGCGAGATCGTGTGCGGATTGGCTTCGATTGCCGTGCTCATGCGCAGAACATCCTTGCTCCTGCCTCATCTGCAAAGGTAATGGCCAGCAGGCGTTGCTTCAAGCGCCCGCCGACGGGGCTGCCATGCAGCAAGCAGACATGCCGCAAGCCACAGAGACTCTTGCCGTCATGGGCCGCGAGCCCGGCGATCGCTGGCGTGCGCCCTATGCCTGCCGGACGGCGACGAGCCGCGGCCGACTCGTCGAGGAGCCGGGCTCGGCGACGCGCAACCCGTTCCAGCGCGATCGCGACCGCATCATTCATTCGACTGCCTTCCGCCGGCTGAAGCACAAGACCCAGGTCTTCGTCTCGCATGAGGGCGACCATTTCCGCACCCGCCTGACCCATACGATCGAGGTGGCGCAGATCGCCCGTGCGCTCGCCCGGGCGCTCGGGCTCGACGAGGACCTCGCCGAGGCGCTGGCACTGGCGCATGATTTCGGTCACACGCCCTTCGGCCATACCGGCGAGGACGCGCTCGACGAATGCATGACCGGCTTCGGCGGCTTCGATCACAACGCCCAGACGCTCAGGATCGTGACCCGGCTCGAGCGGCGCTATGCCGGCTTCGACGGGCTCAACCTGACCTGGGAGACGCTTGAGGGGCTGGTCAAGCACAACGGCCCGCTGCTGGGCGCCGATGGCAGGCCGACCGAGCGCTATGCCAAGACCGGCATTCCGGTCGCGATCCTCGAATACCAGGAGAAGCAGGACCTCTGGCTCGGCAGCCATGCCTCCGCCGAGGCGCAGGTCGCCGCGCTCGCCGACGATATCGCCTACAACGCCCATGACATCGATGACGGCCTGCGTGCCGGGCTGTTCGAACTCGCCGAACTGCGGATGGTGCCGTTCCTGGCCGAGCTGCTCGACGAGATCGATGCCTTGCATCCGGGGCTTGAGAAGCCGCGCGCCACCAACGAGCTGGTGCGCCGGGTGATCACCCGCTTCGTCGAGGACGTGATCGCTGAATCCGAGGCGCGAATCGTGGCGCTGGCCCCAGCCGATGCCGACGCGATCAGGCGGGCCGGAGCGCCGGTCGTCGCCTTCTCGCCGGCGATCGTCGCCGCCGATCAGGCGATCAAGGGCTTCCTCTATCCGAACATGTACCGGCATCCGCGCATCGGCATGATCCGCAAGGAGGCGGCGGACGTCGTCCGCGACCTGTTCGTGCGCTTCAAGGCGCAGCCGCAGGCGATGTCCTCGGAGTGGGCAGCGGGATGCGAGGCGCTCGACGAAGCGCGCCTCTCGCGCCGAATCGCCGACTACATCGCCGGCATGACCGATTCCTACGCGCTCGACGAGCACCGACGCCTGTTTGACGCCACCCCGTCGCTGCGATAGGGCCGGGCGCGCTTTTCCTGATATTGCTGGTCACCATGAACATTTTCGAGACCTTTTCCGCACGCCTCGCCACTGTCCTCGCCGGACTGGCCGAGGCCGGCCGTATCCCGGCCGGACTGTCGCTGGCGCGCGTCGTGGTCGAGCCGACCAAGGACCCCGCGCATGGCGATCTTGCGATCAACGCCGCCATGGTGCTCGCCAAGGAGGCCGGCATGGCGCCACGCGCGCTTGCCGAGCTGATCGTCGCCGAATTGACCAAGGACAGCGATGTCCTCAAGGCCGAGATCGCCGGTCCCGGTTTCATCAACCTGACGCTGCAACCTGCTGTTTTCACTGCGGTTCTGAAGTCGGCGGTGCTGGCCGGAACCGAGCATGGTCGTGGTGCGCCGAAGGGCGAGCCGAGGATCAATGTCGAGTACGTCTCGGCCAATCCGACCGGGCCGATGCATGTCGGCCATGGCCGCGGCGCGGTGTTCGGCGATGCGCTGGCGAGCCTGCTCGCCTTTGCCGGGCACGACGTCACCCGCGAATACTACATCAACGATGCCGGCGCGCAGGTCGATGTGCTGGCCCGCTCCGCCTTCCTGCGCTATCGCGAGGCGCTGGGCGAGGATATCGGCGCGATCCCGGAAGGGCTCTATCCCGGCGACTACCTGGTCTCGGTCGGCCAGGCGCTCGCCGCGCAGTACGGCCCGGAGTTGCGCGACAAGCCGGAATGGGACTGGCTCGCGCTGGTCCGCCAGGCGGCGATCGACGGGATGATGGTGATGATCCGCGACGATCTCGCCGCGCTCGGCGTCGTCCACGACCTCTTCTTCTCGGAGCGCTCGCTGCAGGGCCGGGACGGCAATTCCAACGCCGTCCACCAGACGATCGAGGACCTGCGCTCCCGCGACCTGGTCTATGAAGGCCGGCTGCCGCCGCCCAAGGGCCAGAAGGACGAGGATTGGGAAGACCGCGAGCAGACGCTGTTCCGCGCCACCAAGTTCGGCGACGACGTCGACCGGCCGCTGCTGAAGTCGGATGGCAGCTACACCTATTTCGCCAACGACATCGCCTATCATCGCTCGAAGTTCGCGCGCGGCTTCGCCGAGATGATCGATGTCTGGGGCGCCGACCATGGCGGCTACGTCAAGCGCATGCAGGCCGCGGTGAAGGCGGTGACGAACGGGCAGGGCGCGCTCGACGTCAAGCTCTGCCAGCTGGTTCGCTTGCTGCGCAATGGCGAGCAGGTCCGGATGTCGAAGCGCTCCGGCGACTTCGTCACGCTGCGCGAGGTCATCGACGAGGTCGGCCGCGACGCGGTGCGCTTCATGATGATCTTCCGCAAGAACGATGCGACGCTCGACTTCGATCTCGCCAAGGTCGTCGAGCAGTCGAAGGACAATCCGGTCTTCTACGTCCAGTATGCGCATGCGCGCTGCGCCTCGATCTTCCGCCAGGCGGCGGAGGTCTTCCCCGATCTCGACCTGTCGCCCCAGGCGCTGGCTGAAGCCGATCTCGGCCTGCTGACCGATGAGTCGGAGATCGGCATCGTCAAGATGATTGCCGCCTATCCGAGGATGATCGACGCCGCGGCGGCGTCACACGAGCCCCATCGTGTCGCCTTTTTCGTGCATGACTTGGCCAGCGCTTTCCATTCGCTCTGGAACAAGGGCAAAGACTCGCCGCAATTACGGTTCGTTAATCAAACTGATCGAAAGTCGACCTCGGCAAGATTGGCGTTCGTGCATGCAGTGCGCAGCGTCCTTGCTTCCGGTCTGGCGGTCGTTGGGGTGACGGCGCCGGAGGAGATGCGCTGACGGGGTCCATCCCGGCGCATCGGGCGCTTTGCGGATCAGGATGATCCGGTCGGCGTCCGCCGGGTCCGATACGGAAGCGATGTTGGCCGGGTGTGCTGGAAAGCAGGCTGGCTAAGGCTTTCGTCAGATTGACCGCGCTGTGGCGACGTTCTTTGATGGGCGACGGCACGCGCTGGAATGGATCATGTCATGAGCGAGCCAGCTAGAAACCGTTTCGCCCTCGATCTCGACGATCTCGAGCGCCAGCTGCGTGGAGCGGCCCAGCCGCAGAAGCCGGGCACGGCTTCCGATCCGCTGATGGAGCTGACCCGCCTCGTCGGGCAGGACGATCCGCTGAAGGAGCTCTTCGCCGGCCGCTCCGCCGAGCCGGCGCGTCCCGCCGTTCCGGCTGCGCCGCAGCCAGCCTCCTGGGCTCGCACCGAGCCGAGCTTCCAGCCGATGCTGGTCGCCGCGCCGCCGGTGCCGTCGGCTCCGCCGCCGGCCGATGTGCGCGGCGCGCTCGACGAGTTCGAGGCGCTGCTGCGCCGCACCGAGCCGGTGAAGGCCACGCCGCAGCCCATCGCAAAGCCGCCGGTGCACGACTATGACGAGCCGGAGCCGCTCCCGGCGCATGCGCAGCCCTATGCGATGCAGCAGGAGGGTACGCATGCCTATGTCCCCGAGCAGCCGCGCGATCTCGACGAGGCGGCCGGGCAGGCCCACGCCCAGGTCCACGCCTACGATCCCCAGCCGGTGCAGGACTACCATCAGGCGGCAGCCGACTATGACGCGCAGCCCCAGGATGCCGAGCACGAGCATCGCGACTTCCGCCGCTCGCGTTCGCGCAAGGGCATGTTGACGGCGGCGGCGCTTGTCGTCGTGGCGGTCGGCGGTGTCAGCGCCGCGATGGTCTTCCGCAACGGGCGTCCGGCCGGCGTCAATGGCCAGCCGCCGGTGATCACGGCCGACAACGGCCCGTCCAAGGTCGCTCCCGTTAATCCGGGCGGCGCCGAAATCCCTAATCAGAACAAGCAGATCTACGAGCGCAGCGGCGATGCCTCGGCCGACAAGACCAAGGTGGTCAGCCGTGAGGAGCAGCCGGTCGACGTGCAGCAGGCGGCGCGCGCCATGGCGCCGCGTCCGACTCAAGGCTCGAATGGCGCGATCACGCCGACCGACACCGCCGCCGCAGGCCTTGCCCTGACCGAGCCCGGCCTGATTCCGATCCCGGCCGTGCCGGGCCTCGGCGAGCCGCGCAAGGTCCGCACCGTCGCGATCCGCCCCGACGGCACGCCGGCGCCCACCAGCGCCGCCGCCACGAACGGCGCAGGGCAGGGCCTCGTGACCGGCTCCGCCCCGTCGAATCGCCCAGCCTCGGCACCGGCTACGCAGGCCCAGGCTGCCCCGCGTCCGCAGCAGCCGGGCGCAACGCCCGCCACGGCGCCGAAGACGCAGGAACGGGCCGCCGTCCCGGTGACCCCGCCGGCCGCGCAGACGCCGCCCGCCAATACCCGCACCGCGGCGCTCGCGCCGCAGCAGCAGACGCAAGCAGCCGCGCCGGCGGCCGCTGGCCCGCAGACCGATCCCAATGGCGGCTTCGCCGTGCAGCTCGGCGCGCCGGGCAGCGAGGCCGAGGCGCGCGCCACCTTCGCGGCGCTGCAGCGCAAATATCCCGACCAGCTCACCGGCCAGAGCCCGATCATCCGCAAGACCGAGCTCGCCGGCGGCAAGACGGTCTACCGGCTGCGCGTCGGCCCGTATGCCCGCGAGGATGCGAGCTCGATGTGCACGGCGCTGCAGGCCGCCGGCGGCCAGTGCTTCATCGCGAAGAACTGACGCACACAAGACATTCTTCTCAACCCTGACACCGGCCGCGATCATAGCGGCCGGTGTTTTCATGTGACGTTTGCGGGCCGGTAGCTCGTCGACGCCGCTGCTTGCCCGGACGCCTGGCGGCAGGCAGGCTGGGAAAACCGTCCTCCACATTTGGTTCGTTTGCCATGCCTCTCGACTCGACGCCCCGTGCCAGCGAGAGTTTTCTCGGCTGCGAAGCCGTTCCCTTCGACGCGGTGCCTGATGGCGCGGTCGCGGTGATCGGCATTCCTGGCGCGACGCCCTATCCGTCAGGCAGCTTGCACAGCGCGTCGGCGCCGGCGGCGATCCGCCATGCGAGCGCGCGAGCGGCTGCGCGGCGCGGGCACTATGATTTCGATCTCGGTCGGGCGTCGGCCTGGTCGGACCAGAACCTGGTGGATTGCGGCGACATCGCTTTCGATCCCGGTGATTTCGCCGGCAATCGGGCGAGGATCGAAGCCGTCTACACGGCTTTGCTGGCGCGGGGTGCTGCACCCTTGCTGCTCGGGGGCGATGACAGCGTGCAGATTCCCGCCCTGAAAGCCTTCGCTGCGCTCGGCGAGATCACGATCCTGCAGATCGATGCGCATATCGACTGGCGGGAGGAAGTCGAAGGTGAGCGCTTCGGGCTGTCCAGCACGATGCGGCGTGTTTCCGAATTCGCCGGCGTCAAGGCGATCGTCCAGGTCGGCGCCCGTGGCATCGGCAGTGCTCGCGAAGCGGATGTCATCGAGGCGCGGGCCGCGGGGGCGCAGCTTATCGATATGCGGACGCTGAGGGAGAAGGGGATCGGCCATGCGGTTCAATGCGTGCCGACGGGCCGGCCTGTCGTGGTCTGCCTGGACGTCGACGGCCTCGATCCGTCGGTGGTGCCGGGTGTGCTCGGCCGGGCGCCGGGCGGCCTCGGCTATGGCGATGTCGTCGACCTCCTGAACGGCGTCGCGGAACGGGCGCCGATCATCGGCTTCAACATCGTCGAGTTCGTTCCCGAGGAGGACATTGGCGGTCTCGGTGCGCGGAGCGTCTGCCGACTGGCCATGCTTGGGGCCGGCCTGCTTGCTGGCAGCGCAGGCGGCTGAACCGCATCCCCATGCCGCCGTGCAGGAATCCCGAATTGCTCCCGCTATCCCGACATGCTCGCGTTGCAGGTCCGTGGCTGGAGCGCGGCCGCCGCGTGCCCTAGCGTCGCGTCAGGCCATCGGGCATAGCGCGTTCGAAGAATGCCGAAGCCGGCAAGCAAGAGGAAACACCATGGACCGCCGCAAGCTTCTCAAGACCTCGGCCGTCGGGGCCGCCGCCGCGACCATTGCCGCACCGGCGATCGCGCAGACCAATCCGAAGATCAACTGGCGCCTGACCTCGAGCTATCCGAAGAGCCTGGACACGCTGTTCGGCATCTCGACCCAGGTCGCCAAGCGCGTGGCGGAGGCGACGGAGGGCCAGTTCCAGATCCAGACCTTCGCCGCCGGCGAGATCGTGCCGGCGCTGCAGGCGCTCGACGCGGTGCAGAACGGCACGGTCGAATGCAGCCACACGCTGTCGAGCTTCTATATCGGCAAGGACACCGCCTTCGCCTTCGAGACCTCGCTGCCCTTCGGCCTCAACACGCGCCAGCAGAACGCCTGGCTCTATCAGGGCGGCGGGCTCGAGCTCTGCCGCGAGCTGATGAAGAAGTTCGGCGTCCACACGATTCCCTCCGGCAATACCGGCGCCCAGATGGGCGGCTGGTTCCGCAAGGAGATCAAGAGCGTCGCGGACCTGCAGGGCCTGAAGTTCCGCATCGCCGGCCTCGGCGGCCAGATCATGGCCAAGCTCGGCGTGGTGCCGCAGACATTGGGTGGCGGCGACATCTACCCGGCGCTGGAGCGCGGCACGATCGACGCGGCCGAGTTCTCCGGCCCCTATGACGACGAGAAGCTTGGCTTCGTGAAGGTGGCGAAGTATTATTACTATCCCGGCTTCTGGGAAGGCTGCGCCAATGTCAGCTTCATCGTCAACAACGAGAAGTGGGCCGGGCTGCCGGCGCATTACCGAGCCATCGTCGAGGCGGCCTGCGCCGAGGCGAATGCGCTCTGCATGGCGAAATACGACCATGGCAACCCGGACGCCCTGCTGCGCCTGATCGCGTCGGGCGCTGAACTGCGTGCGTTCCCGCAGGATGTGATGCAGGCGGCCTTCAAGGAAGCCTTCGCGCTCTATGCCGACCAGGCAGCGAAGAACCCGGCCTTCAAGGCGCTGTGGGATTCCTTCCTGCCGTACTGGAAGAAGGAGCAGCTCTGGTTCCGCGTCGCCGAGCTGCCCTTCGACGCCTTCAATGCGCAGGCGTCGCAGTCGCTGCGGTAGGTGGCGTCATGCTCGGGCTTGACCCGAGCATCTCAGGCCGGAGGAAGCTCCGGCCTGCGCCCTCTCGTCATGAGAGTTCTCGGGTCTGTGCTTCGCTCCGCCCGAGAATGACGCAATGCGGCCCGCTTCCGAATCGGCGATAACGCGTCCATGACCTCGCGCGCTTTCATCGCCGGCTGCCTCGGCACGAGCCTCAACCCCGACGAGCGGGCCTTCTTCCGCGACGCCCGGCCCTGGGGCTTCATCCTGTTCAAGCGCAATACGCAGGATCCGGCGCAGGTCGCGGCGCTGACGGCGCAAATGCGCGATTGCGTCGGCTGGCAGGCGCCGATCCTGATCGATCAGGAGGGTGGCCGGGTCCAGCGCATGGGCCCGCCGCACTGGCCGCCCTATCCGCCGGCGCTCGCCTTCCTCGCCATCAACGATCCCGTGCAGCAGCGCGAGATCGTCCGGCTCTCGGCACGGTTGATGGCGCATGACCTCAAAAGCGTCGGCATCGATGTCGACTGCCTGCCGGTGCTCGACGTGCCGATCGCCGGCAGCCACGACGTGATCGGCAACCGCGCCTATGCGCGCGACCCGGCCATGGTGGCGACGCTCGGCCGGGCGGCGGCCGAGGGGCTTTTGGCCGGCGGCGTGCTGCCGGTGATCAAGCACATGCCGGGCCATGGCCGGGCCAAGGCCGACAGCCATCACGACCTGCCGGTGGTCGAAGCGAGCCTCGACGAACTCCGCGCCCATGATTTCCGGCCGTTCCGGCATCTCGCCGACATGCCGCTGGCGATGACGGCGCATGTCGTCTTCACCGCGCTCGACAAGCGCCGGCCGGCGACGATCTCGCGCAAGATCGTGCGCGAGATCATGCGTGGCGAGCTCGGCTATGACGGGCTGATCATGACCGACGACATCTCGATGAAGGCGCTCTCCGGTTCCTTCGAAGAGAAGGCGCGGGCGGCGATCCGGGCTGGCGTCGATGTCGTGCTGCATTGCCACGGCATCATGGAGGAGATGGTCGCGGTCGCCGGCGCCGTCCCGGAGATGAGCGGCCAGCGCGCCCGCCGCGCCGCGATGGCGCTGGCGCGCATCAGGCACGAGCCGGAGCCGCTCGATGTGGACAGCACCCGCGCGCAGCTTGCCAGCACCCTTGCTTTGAGCGGCGGTTAGGCTGATTCTCTCCCCGGGGTTGCGGCCTCGCCGGATGGGCGGGGCAGGACATGGGGAATTGGCCATCGATGGCCGCTGAGCTGCCATTCCAGGAGGACGGCACGTCGGAACGCGCGTCCGGCGAACCCTCGCTCGTGATCGACGTCGACGGCTATGAGGGGCCGCTCGATCTGCTGCTCGATCTTGCCCGCCGCCAGAAGGTCGATCTTTCCCGCATCTCGATCCTGGCGCTGGCCGAGCAGTACCTCTCCTTCATCGAGACGGCGCGGGCGCTGCGATTGGAACTCGCCGCCGACTATCTCGTGATGGCTGCCTGGCTCGCCTATCTGAAATCGCGCATGCTGCTGCCGGAGCCGCCCAAGGGCGAGGAGCCGAGCGCGGCTGATCTCGCGACGGCGCTGGCGCTGCGCCTGAAGCGGCTGGAGACGATCCGCGCCGCGGCGCAGCGGCTCGCCACCCGAGAGCGGCTCGGTCGCGACGTCTTCGCCCGCGGCGCACCCGAGGTGATCGCTTCCGAGGGGCGGCCAATCTGGGAGGCTGAGCTCTACGACCTGCTGGCGGCCTATGCGCAGCAGCGCCAGAAGCGCATCCGCCAGCCGATGAGCGTCGGTCATCGCCAGGTGCTGTCGCTGGTCGAGGCGCGCGAGGTCTTGGCGCGGCTCGTCGGCGAGGCCGGCGAATGGACCGCCATCGACGGCTATCTCACCCGTTACATGCGCAGCCACGGACTGCCGACCGAGACCATGACGGCGACGGTGCGGGCCTCGTCGCTCTCGGCCATGCTGGAGATGGTGCGCGAGGGCGTGCTCGACCTGCGCCAGGACGGCGCCTTTGCGCCGCTCTATGTCCGCCGCCGCTCGGCGCGGCCACCGGCGCTCGACCTGTGAGGCGCTGATGGCCTGGGTCGAAGCCGAAGAGGACGAGGAGGGGTGGGATGCCGACCAGGCGCTGGCGCGCGCCTGCCGCATCGTCGAGGCGCTGCTGTTCGCCTCGGTGCAGCCGCTCTCGGCGCAGGAACTGGCGAAGTCGGTGCCGGCCAACGTGCCGATCGAGCGGGTGATCGCCGAGCTGGAGCAGAGCTATGCCATGCGCGGCGTGACGCTGCAGCGCGTCGCCGGCGGCTTTGCCTTCCGCACTGCGCCGGATCTTGCCTATCTTCTCGCGCCTGAGGCCGAGCAGCCGCGCAAGCTCTCGCGTGCCGCGCTGGAGACGCTCGCCATCATCGCCTATCACCAGCCGGTGACGCGGGCCGAGATCGAGGAGATCCGCGGCGTCGCCACCGCCAAGGGCACCCTCGACATCCTGCTCGAAGCGGGCTGGCTGCGCCTGCGCGGCCGCAGGCGCTCGCCGGGACGGCCGGTGACCTTCGGTACCACGCCGGCCTTCCTCGATCATTTCGGGCTCGACCGCATCGACGACCTGCCGGGCCTGGAGGAATTGAAGGGCGCCGGCTTCATCGAGGGGCGTCTCGCCAAGGACCTCACCGTGCCGGTGCCGGACGACGATCCGGGCCTGCATGACGACGAAGATCCGCTCGGCGACCTGTTCACGCCGCTTGACGACGGCGATGCCAGCTAGCACAGCGCGGGGGACTAGATCGCGGACCACGCCGTCATTCCGGGGCTTCGCGGAGCGAAGAGACCGGAATCCAGAACCGATGCCGCCTATTGCAAGGGCACCGCACCCAGCCGCTCCTTCCGGCGACGGCATAGGTTCTGGATTCCGGGCTCGCGGCTGCGCCGCGCCCCGGAATGACGGTGTGTCTCAGGAGAACGACTTGGCGCGTAGTGAAGGCAGGCCGCGTTGGCTGGGTTGGGGACGGCGCGGCACGGCCGGCGCCGCCATCCCGATGGCGCTCGGCTTCGAAGGCGTCACTCAGCGATTCGGTGCGGTGACGGCGCTGGACGGGGTCTCGCTCAACGTCGCACCGGGCGAGATCGTCGCGCTGCTCGGCCATTCCGGCTGCGGCAAGACGACGCTGCTGCGGCTCGCCGCCGGGGTCGAACGGCCGAGCGCGGGTCGCGTCCTGCTCGAAGGGCGCGACGTGTCTTCGCCCGGCAGCTTCGTCGAGCCGGAGGCGAGGGGGGTCGGTCTCGTCTTCCAGGATTATGCGCTCTTTCCGCATCTTTCGGTGCGCGAGAATGTCCGCTTCGGCCTGCGCGGCTACGGCAATGCCGAGGCCGATGCCACGGCCCTGCGCGCCATCGCCCGCGTCGGCCTCGCCGACCTCGCCGAGGCCTATCCACACATGCTTTCGGGCGGCGAGCAGCAGCGCGTGGCGCTGGCGCGCGCGGTGGCGCCGCGCCCCGGCGTGCTCTTGATGGACGAGCCCTTCTCCAATCTCGACCGCCGGCTGCGTGACGTGGTGCGCGACGAGACGATGGCACTGCTGCAGGAGATCGGCGCGACCTCGATCATCGTCACCCATGATCCCGAGGATGCGATGCGCGTCGCCGACCGGATCGTGCTGATGCAGCAGGGTCGCATCGTCCAGACCGGCACCGCCGAAGAGCTCTACCGCCGGCCCGCCAGCCTCTTTGCCGCCCGATTTTTCTGCGATCTTACCGAAATCGAGGCCGTTGTGCGGGATGGCGCCGTGGATACCCCGCTCGGGCGGTTTCCGGCGCCTGACCTGGCCGATGGAGCGAACGCGGTCGTCGGCGTGCGTCCCCAGGCGATCCGGCTGGTGCCGAAAGGGTTCTGCCTGCCGGCGCGGGTGATGACGCGACGCTTCCTCGGCGAGGTCGATCATATCGAGCTGGCGGTCGATGGCCTCGACAAGCCGTTGATGGCGCGACTGCCGACACGACGAGTTTCCGTCGCCGAGGGCGAGGATGTCGGCATCGACATAGAGATGGACGAAGTCCTTGTGTTCCCTGTAGGGGACACCTAGTTTCCGGCACAAGCATCTGGCCCGTCGGGACAAGTCGGGCCGCGCATTCAATTTCGGAGGAGTTCCGCCATGGGTGGCGTCAGTATCTGGCACTGGATCGTCGTCGGCGTCATCGTCATGCTGCTGTTCGGCCGTGGCAAGGTGTCCGAACTGATGGGCGACGTTGCCAAGGGCATCAAGTCGTTCAAGAAGGGCATGGCTGAGGACGAGACCCCGCCGGCGGCCGCGCAGCAGCCGGCCGATCCCAAGGTGATCGACCAGACGGCTCAGACTGCGACCCCGCAGCCGGCCAAGGCCGAGACCAAGGCCTGATCTCGTAGGAGCGGGCTCGCCGATCGGAACAACTCCGATCGGTGCCGACTCCGGCGCCTCCCGGGTGCGGTACAAGATTTCCTAAAGGACCGGCCGTCGATGTTCGACATCGCCTGGAGCGAAATGCTGCTGATCGGGGGCGTCGCGCTCGTCGTGATCGGCCCCAAGGACTTGCCCGGGGCGCTGCGCGCCGCCGGGCAGGCGATCGGCAAGATTCGGCGTATGGCCTCCGAGTTCCAGGGCCAGTTCAACGAGGCCATGCGCGAGGCCGAGCTCACCGACCTGAAGAAGCAGGTCGAGGATATCGGCAATTCGGTGCAGGCCTCGACCAATTTCGACCCGATCGAGCCGATGAAGGATTTCGGCGCGGCTGATGCCTCGAAGCCGGCCGGCGCCGACGACAAGGCGATGAAGGATGCCGAGGCGACGCTCGCCAAGCTGCCGGCGCCCGACCTGCCGGCGCCCGTCAACATCGCGCCGTCGCCCGTCGCCGAGCCTGAGCCGGAAGCAAGGCCAAAGCGCCGCCGCAAGACCGTCGCGACCGAAGAACCGGTCGTGCCGGCGGAGGTGGCTGCGGCTGAGGAGCGGCCGGCCAAGCCCGCACGCAAGCGCAAGACCAAGGCCGTCGCGGCCGAGGACGGAGAGACGGCATGAGCGTCGTCGAGGCGAATACCGAGCCGAAGCGCGCGGGCGAGGACGAGATCGAGGCGTCGCGTGCGCCGCTGATCGACCATCTGATCGAATTGCGCTCGCGACTGATCAAGTCGCTGATCGCCTTCCTGATCATGTTCTTCATCTGCTTTGCCTTCTCGACGCAGATCTACAACACGCTCGTGCTGCCCTATGTCTGGGCGGCGGGCTCCAGCGCCAATGCGCAGCTGATCTATACCGGTCCGCTCGAGCTGCTGTTCACCCATATCAAGGTCGCGGCGTTCGGCGCCGGCTTCTTCGCCTTTCCGGTGATCGCGACGCAGGTCTACAAATTCGTCGCGCCAGGCCTCTACAAGAACGAGCGTCAGGCCTTCGCCCCCTATCTGGCGGCGACACCGATCTTCTTCCTGCTCGGCGCGGCGCTGGTGTTCTTCTTCGCCATGCCGGTGCTGATGAAGTTCTCGATCGGCATGCAGCAGGCGGCGACCGAGGGGCAGGCCGGCATCGCGCTCCTGCCCAAGGTCAGCGAGTACCTGTCGCTGATCATGACGCTGATCTTCGCCTTCGGCATTTCCTTCCAGCTGCCGGTGATCCTGACCCTGCTCGGCCAGGCGGGAATCATCGACGCGCAGTTCCTGAAGGACAAGCGCCGCTACGCCATCGTCTTCGTCTTCGTGATCGCGGCGGTTTTGACCCCGCCGGACGTGATCTCTCAGCTGATGCTCGCGATCCCGATGCTGCTCCTCTACGAGCTCTCGATATTCTCGGTGCGCCGAGTCGAGAAGAAGCGCGACGCGGCGAAGGCGGCCGAGGACGCAGGCGCCTAGCGCAGCTCCGCCACTCGCCCAGCTCATGCCATCACTCGCTCAAGAGCGATGCGATCCGTCATAGGCCGTTGAAGCCAATGACGGATCGCAAAGCTGCGTGCGCAAGCCAGCGGCGAACCAAAGCTCGTCCCTCACGTTGATGCACAGGGTTGTGATCCCTGGCCGCGGAGCCTTGCTCGCAACACAATGTTAAGATGAACGGCAGATGAACGATTGCGTGGCCACCTCACAGGCCGGGCATGGCGGAGCGGTGGTGACGTGAGCGGATTCTGGCGCCTGATGCTGTTCGGAAAGGGGCCGCGCGAAGCGGCTTCGCCCGGCCGCGACCTGCGCATCGACGTGATCCGCGGCCTGATCCTGCTGGTGATCTTCGTCAACCACATGCCGGGCAATATCGTCTCGTCCGCCATGCCGCATAATTACGGCTTCTCCGACGCCGCCGACGTCTTCGTGCTCCTGGCCGGCATCTCGGCTGCCTTCGCCTATGGCCGGCTGATCGACCAGCGCGGGCTGCTGGTCGGCTCGCTCAAGGTCGGCGCGCGGATCTGGACGCTCTACATCGCCCATCTGGCGCTGTTCGTGCTGGTCTGCGGCATTGTCGCGACCGCGGTGGTGCGTACCCAGAACGCGCTCTATGTCGAGGCGATCAACATCCAGCCCTTCTTCAGCGACACGCCGGCGGCGATCGTCAACGCGCTCGGGCTGGTCTACCAGCCCTATTATCTCGACATCCTGCCGCTCTACATCGTCCTGCTGGCGGCGTTTCCGTTGATCTACGTCACCGCCCGGACCAGCCCGCTGGCGGCGCTGGCGATTTCCGTCGCGATCTGGCAGGGCGCGACCCTTGGCGGTCTCAACCTGCCGAACCATCCGGGCGATGGCGGCTGGTTCTTCAATCCCTT
Source organism: Allobosea sp. Root483D1 (assembly GCF_001429505.1). Lineage (GTDB taxonomy): Bacteria > Pseudomonadota > Alphaproteobacteria > Rhizobiales > Beijerinckiaceae > Allobosea. Next base: position 1,174,101 of record NZ_LMJW01000022.1, on the reverse strand, counting down.
CGCCTGGCAGATGCTGTTCACCTTCGGCGTCGTCATCGGCCGGCTCGGTCTCGTCGGCGCCGGCGTGCCGAAATTGCGCGTGCTCGACATCGCGGCGGTCATGGTCCTGCTGTTCGCGGCGGCGGTGAAGCTGTCCTCCGGCAATCCGTTCGGCGTCGCGTTGCTGAACGACTGGATCGACAGCCTGCAGATCGGCACCGACAAGACCAATCTCGCCTGGCCGCGCGTCGTCCATCTGGCGGCGATGGCCTGGCTGGTGCTGCGCTTCCTGCGGTCCGATGCGGGTATCCTGAGCGGACTGGCCGGCCGGCGGCTCGCTGCACTCGGGCGACACTCTTTGGAGGTATTCTGCGCCGGAATCGTCCTGGCGATCACCGGCCAGATCATCCTGGCGGAGACTTCCTTCGTCCTTTGGGTCCAGTTGCTCATGAACCTGAGCGGGATTACCATCCTGCTTGGGCTAGGAACCTTTCTCTCGTGGTACAAGACGCTCACGGCACGCGCCGCCAGCGCCCCGCGCGACCAGGCCGCTACGGCCTGAGCGCCCTTCTTCTGATCCTGGCGTCGGCCTTGCCGGCATCTGCCGGGCCCAAGCCGCTTGCCCAGATGGTGGATAGTCGCTGCCGCGCCGGCGCGGCCCAGCACCCATTCAAGCCCATGTTATCGGCATCGAAGCGTGTGCTGGCCGAGACCAACCGGCTCACCATCGTCGCGCTCGGCTCCTCGAGCACCGCCGGAACCGGCGCGAGCGACCCTGATCGCAGTTACCCCGCCGTGCTCGAGGCCGAGCTTCGCCGGCGCCTGCCGGGGCGCGAGATCAAGGTCACGAACCTAGGTGTCGGTGGCCAGTCGGCTTACGAGATGTATCTGCGGCTTGAGAGTGAGATTATTCCCGAGAAGCCGTCCCTGGTGATCTGGCAGACGGCGGTGAACGACGCCATTCGCGACATCGGCGAGGAGAAGCTCGCCAAGATCCTGCGCAAGGGCGCCCACAAGCTGCAGGAGGCCGGGATCGACCTCGTTCTGATGGACATGCCCTGGCTGCAGCGCGAGGGGCGCTACCCCAAATATGACGACTACCGGGCCGTGCTGGCGAAGACGGCGAGCGACAGCGGCGTCCCGGTCTTCCCGCGCTACGCCATGATGAAGAGCTGGTCGGGCTCGAAGCAGTTCAGCGAAGAGGAGATCGTCGGCATGGACGGGCTCCAGGTGGTCGAGGCCGGCTATCGCTGCTTCGGCATCCGCCTCGCCGACGGTATCGTCAGTGAGCTGACGGGCGGGCGCGAGCCCGGCAAGCCGACGAATTGAACCGCTTCAGCGCGCGATCACCTCGATATCGCGATCACGCCCAGCCTCGACCTTGAAGTCGCGCGAGAAGACCTGGCCCTCCTGCCGGGCGATCAGGACATAGTCGCCCTCGGCCAGGATCACCTGCGGGAAGGCGCCGATCGCCTCGCGGATGACGTCGCCGCCCGGGGTGAGCACGCTGAAGGCGGTACCCGCGAAGGCCTCGCCACCGGGGCCGGCGACCAGCTTCAGCGTCACCTGCGCGGCGCGGTGGTGCAGCGTCGCCTGGGTGACCTGACCGGATTCGACCCGGACATCGGAGCGCTGGATCGCGTTCGAATCGCCGTAGGTCGAAACGATATGATAGGTGCCCTCGGGCAGCCGGATCAGTTCGCCGGACTTGACGCTGGAGGCGACGAGGCGGCCTTCCGAATTGCCCTGTAGCGGCACGAACACCGAGAAGCTCAGCTGATTGGGCGCGATCGGCGTCTCCCCGATCGAGCCGGCGAGCGAGAGCGCACCGGCGCTGACGCTGAGCCGGTCGCTCAGGCCTTGCGAACCGAGGGTGATGCGCTTGGTCGCGCTGGCGAAACCATAGGCGGCGTGGAGCAGGTAGACGCCGGGATCGAGCGCGAAGCTGGGCTCGGCCTCGTTCGAGCGCGCGACGATGCGCGGCGGCGAGCCGTCGAAGGATTCGGTCAGCACGCGCCAGACCAGGCCAGAGCGGATCGGCTTGCGATTGCCGGAGAACTGGGCGCCGAGCGAGAGTGTCGCCTGGCCGGGGCGCGTGGCCGGGGCGACGGGCGGCGGTGAGCCGGGCGTCGTCGACGAGGGCGCCGCATCGGGCGTCTGGGCGAGGGCAGGGGCCGATACGATCAGTGCCGCCAACAGCGCTACCATTGCCGCGCGCGCCGCTTTCGCAGGCGCCGCAGCCAAGATCTGGAATTCGTCGCGTTGAAACATGCGCTGCGCCGTCATCGTCCTTGCACCGAGGAAGGAGCAGGTTCGCTTGTCCTCATCATGGCGAAACCTTAACTGGGGACCACCATCCCCCGCCGCTGCGCCATTTTCCGGATCGTTCATGACCGACACGCTCTCCCTGCTCAAGCTCCGTCGCTCGGTACCGCCGCAATTTCTCTCCGCTCCCGGGCCGGATGAGAGCCAGCTCCGTGAAATCCTTACCGTGGCAGCACGCGTGCCGGACCATGGCAAGCTCGCGCCCTGGCGCTTCATCGTCTTCTCCGGCGCGGCCAAGGAGAAAGCGGCAGAGATCGTCGCCGGCGTCTTCAAGGAGCGCAATCCGCAGGCCGACGAGGACAAGGTGGGGTTCGAGCGCAAGCGCCTGCTCCACGCTCCCGTGGTGATCGCGGTAGTTTCGCGTGCCCGCAAGCACGAGAAGATCCCGGAATGGGAGCAGGAGCTCTCGGCCGGCGCGGTCTGCATGAACATGCTGATCGCCGCCGAGGCGCTCGGTTTCAACGGTTCCTGGCTGACCAACTGGTTCGCCTTCGATCGCAAGGTGCTGGATGCCTTCGGGCTCGACCCGAACGAGCGCATCGCCGGCTTCGTCCATCTCGGCAAGGCCGATGGCCGCCCCGCCGACCGCGAGCGGCCGGATCTTGCCGCGATCGTCAGCCGGTTCGAGGGGTGAGCGCCGTGTACTACACCAATGAGGGGCGCGATCTCGGCTTCAGGCACGACCCGTTCAAGGCGATCGTGGCACCGCGGCCGATCGGCTGGATCACGGCCTTGAATGCCAAGGGCGAGGTCAATCTCTCGCCCTACAGCTTCTTCAACGCGATCTCGTCGCGGCCGAACATCGTGATGTTCTCCTCCGAGAACAAGAAGGATGCGGTCGCCTTCATCGAGGAGACCGGCGAGTTCACCTGCAGCCTCGTCACCAGGGCGCTCGACCAGCAGATGAACCTGACCTCGGCGCCGCTGCCGCGCGGGGAGAGCGAATACAGCCATGCCGGGCTGGAGATGGCGCCGTCGCGGATCGTCCGGCCGCCGCGGGTTGCGGCCAGCCCGGCCGCGCTCGAATGCAAGCTCCTGTCGATCCAGCAGCTCAGGGACGTCGACGGCAATGATGTGCCGCGCTGGATGGTGCTCGGCCAGGTCGTCGCGGCCTATGTCGACGAGGCTTTCGTGCGCGACGGGCGCTTCGATACCGCGGGCGCCAATCCGATCGCCCGCTGCGGCTACAGCGACTATGCCGAGGTCAGCGAACTGTTCTCGATCACCCGGCCTGCCGGGGGCTGAGCACCATGGTCCGGCGCCAGGACGAGGAGCCGGACGAGCAATGGCGCATGACCGTCAATCTGCTCGCGATCATCGCCGTGCTGGTGATGGTCGGGGCAGGGTTCTGGCTGCTGCGCGAACTCAACGCGGCCAAGAAGGCGCAGGAGTGCCTGGCGAGCGCAGCGCGGCATCAGTGCCGGCAGATTAGGTGAAGGCGGGCTGCGCTTGATTCAGGCCGTCACTTCCCGCCCAGAATCGGGAAAATCCGAATCGGCCGAATCGGTTGGCGCCTTTGGCTAACCCGGTTTGCCAGCCAGTGCCCTGAGCCGCGTCGGCCGATGCAGCACGGGGCCGCCAAGGCTCCTCGCGGCGTCGGCGATCAGCCGGCCGAGTTCGCGCGCGCATGGCGTCTTGCCGCCGGCAGACCAGATCAGCGCGAATTCCAGATCGGGTAGCGGCGGCAGGCCATAGCTGGGGGCGAGAACCTTCATTCCCGGCTCGATCTCGTCATAGGCGATGATGGAAGCGCCGAGCCCCGCCAGCATCGCCGCCCGCAATCCGTGCAGATTGGCCGAGGTGAAACCGGTGTGCCATTCGACGCTGGAGCCAGCCAGGGCCTCGATCGCGACCGTACGGCACAAGCAGGGTGGGTGCGACAGCGCGAGCGGTAGCGACGAGCCAGGTGAAACCGCGAAGTCCTCGGCGGCGGCCCAGACATATTGCGACCGCCGCAGCACGGTCCCGCCGGCTTCGCCGGCCGGGCGCATCGCCACCGCGAGATCGAGCTCGCCGCTCTCGATCCTGGCGCTGAAGTCCTGGCAGACGCTGACCGAGGCTTCCAGGCGCACGGCCGGGAAGGCGCGGGCGAAGCGGCTCAGCAAATGCGGCAGCTCATCGCCCAGGAAGTTCTCTGGCACGCCGAAACGGACCGAGCCCGCGAGAGAGGACGACTGGAAGCGCCGGCTCAAGGCCGCATGGGCCTGCAATATCTGCCTCGCATGGCGCAGAAACTCCTCGCCATCCTCGGTGAGCGCCAGCTTGCGCGTCGTCCGGACGAAGAGAGGCGTGCCGATCTGGTCTTCCAGCCTGCGGATCTGATGGCTGACCGCCGATTGCGTGAGGTGCAAGCGTTCCGCGGCGCGGGTGAACCCGCCGGCTTCCGCGACTGCGACGAGCGCGCGCAACAATTCGGGAGCAAAGTCCATGTCAGAGATTTATTATCACAGGAACTGAAACGCGGGAAATTAAATCATTTCCATCATGTTGTAGCTGCCCCTAGACGGAGTGCCTCCGTCGATCCCGATCGATGCGGATCGACCCCGAAAGGTGCTCGTCATGGCGATATCTCCTTCCACGCGAAATGCGGCGACACTGGCCGGCGCCTGTCTGGCGACCCTGATGTTCGGCCTCGAGATCTCCAGCGTGCCGGTCATCCTGCCGACGCTGGAATCGGTGCTGCATGCCGACTTCAAGGCGCTGCAATGGATCATGAACGCCTACACCATCGCCTGCACGGCGGTGCTGATGGCGGCCGGCACGCTCGCCGACCGCTATGGCCGCAAGCGCATTTTCATCACGACGACTATAGCCTTCGGCGTGACGTCGCTGATCTGCGGATTGGCTGAGAGCGCAGCGATCCTGATCGCCGGCCGATTCCTGCAGGGCATGGCCGGCGGCGCCATGCTCACCTGCGCCGTCGCCATCGTCTCGCATCAGTTCCCGGACGGACGCGAGCGGGGCAGGGCCTTCACCATCTGGGGCATCGTCAGCGGCATCGGGCTCGGTTTCGGCCCGGTGATCGGCGGCATGATCGCGAGCCTGGCCGGCTGGCAATGGGTCTTCCTGATCCACGTCCCGCTGACCGTCCTGGCGCTCGTGCCCGCTGCGATCGGCATCCGCGAATCGCGCGATCCGCAGGCGAAGACGCTCGACGTCGCCGGCATCGTCACGCTGACCCTCGCGGTCTTCGGCTTCGCTTATGTCATCACGCAGGGCGCCGAGCTCGGCGCAGTCGCAGCGCTCGGCCTTGCCGGCCTGGCACTGGCCAGCTTCATCGCCTTCCTGGTGGTAGAGCGGCGCGCGCCGCAGCCGATGTTCGATTTCTCCGTGTTCCGGATCCGTCGCTTCAGTGGCGCAATCATCGGCTGCATCGGCATGAATTTCAGCTACTGGCCGTTCATCATCTACCTGCCGATCTACTTCCAGAGCGGACTTGGTCTCGGGAGCGAGGCCGCCGGGCTCCTGTTGCTGGCCTACACCGTCCCGTTCATGGTGATGCCGCCCGTCTCCGACCATTTGCTGCGGCGCTATGGCCCGCAAGCTGTCGTTCCCTTGGGGATGTTTGCGATGGGGGCCGGCTTCATCGCGATGTGGTTCGGCAGCAGCCTTGCCCAGGCGAGCTGGGCGACTCTGCTGCCCGGTGCTCTGCTGGCTGGAATCGGTCTCGGCCTGACCAACACGGCCGTGACCAACACGACCACGGGCTCGGTTCCGAGCAACCGCTCGGGCATGGCTTCGAGCATCGACATCAGCGCGCGGCTGATCGCGCTCGCGATCAACATCGCGGTGATGGGGCTGATTCTGGTCGAGGGCATCAGACAGTCGCTGCCGGATGTCGTCTCGACCGCCTTCGATCGATCGCAATTGCAGGCGCTGGCCTCATCGATCGCCGCCGGCAATCTCGGCTCGCTGCGAGAGGCCTATCCCGCCCTGGCGCTGCATGACCCGTCCGGTACCGGTGTCCATGCGGCGCTGGTGCAGGGCTTCGGTTGGGTGATGCTGTATGGCGGCATCAGTGCCGGTGTCCTGGCTGCGATCAGTGTCCCGGTCTTCGGCGGCGCCAGGTTCCCGGCGCAGGCCGGCGCGGTTGCCACCTGCACCGGCTCGGCAAAACAAGATGCCTGAGCGACTGGGTTCAGCTCAGCTTCTGCGCGCGCGCCTTCAAGCGGCGGGCGCGCATCAGATGCGGCCGGTCGAGCATCTCGCCGTCGAGGCCGACTACGCCGAGCCCGGGGTTCTCGTCGAAGAGCTTGATGATCGCCTCGGCCCGGGTGAGCGATTCGGGTGAGGGCGAGAACACCTCGTTGATGACAGGCACCTGGGCGGGATGGATCGCCATCTTGCCGGTGAAGCCGTCGCGCCGTCCCGCGATGCATTCGGCGCGCAGGGCCGCCTCGTCGCGGAAGGCGGTGAAGACCGTGTCGATCGCATCGACCTGCGCGGCCGCGGCGGCGAAGAGCAGGAGCGAGCGGGCGATCCGGTAGGGATCGGTGTAGCTGCCGTTCTCCAGCCGGTTGGTCTCGGCGCCGAGATCGGCCGAAAGGTCCTCAGCGCCCCAGGTCAGGCCGGTAAGCCGGTGGCTGGCGCCGGCATAGCTGCCGAGGCCGAAGATGCCCTTGCCGGTCTCGGTCGCGATCGCGATGATCTTGGTCGCAGCGTCGGGCAGGTCGTACTCGGCCTCGCGCACGGCGATATGGGCCGCGAGGTGGCTGAGATCGGGCCCGCCCTCGGATTTGGGCAGCATGATCGCGTCGGGGCTGCCCTGCATGACGACGTCGAGATCTGTCTCGGTCATGCCGGTGCTCAGCGCGTTGACGCGCACGATCAGGCGGGGGCGCCTGGCCCGGGCGCTGACCTCCTTCAGGAAGTCGCAGGCGAGCTCGCGGGCTGCCGGCTTGGCATTGAGCGCGACGGAATCCTCGAGATCGAGGATCAGTGCGTCGGCGCCGCTATCGAGGCCCTTTTGCAGCTTCTTCTGGTTGTCGGCGGGGACGAAGAGGAGCGAACGCATCAGGCCTGTCCTCCGACTGGGCGCTTCTTCATGAAGGCCTGGCGGCGGCACTGCGCCACCAGCGTGCCGTCCTGCTTGTAGGCGCGGTGATGGAAGTCGACGATGCCGGCATCCGGCCGCGATTTCGATTCGCGCTTGGCGACGATCTCGGTGACGCAGTTCACCGTATCGCCCTCGAAGAGCGGGGCCGGGAAAGTCACGTCGGTCATGCCGAGATTGCCGATCGTGGTGCCGACCGTGGTGTCGTTGACCGAGATGCCGATCATCAGGCCGAGCGTGAACAGCGAGTTCATCAGCGGCTTGCCCCATTCGGTCTCGGTCGCGCAGAAATGCGCGTCGATGTGCAGGGGCTGCGGATTCAGCGTCATGTTGGAGAACAACATGTTGTCCATCTGCGTGACCGTGCGGGTCAGCCGATGTTCGATCGAGGCGCCGATCTCGAAATCCTCGAAGTAGAGCCCGCCCCGTTTATGCCGCGCCGCTTCCGCCATCGTCTTGCTCCTATGGCATTTTTTCGGTTCTGGGCCGGCGCCGGCAAACGCCCGTTTTAACGGTTCGCTTACCATAACCGGTCCAGTCTCCTCAGGTGCTCCGGTCCGCCTGGAACGGCAGCGGCCCGAGTGACCTCATGTTCCTTTTCAGCACGCCGAGTACCCGCGAGACAACGCCTGCCAATCCGGTCGTCAACGCGATCAAGGAGGGCGCCGACAAGACCGGCGTCGGCTTCGACTATCTCCTGAAGACGGCGCAACGGGAGTCGGCGCTCGCGCCGGATGCGAAGGCGCGCACCTCGAGCGCGACCGGCCTGTTCCAGTTCATCGAGCAGACCTGGTTGTCGATGATGCGCCAGGAGGGGCCCAAGCAGGGAATGGCCAACTATGCCGGCGCGATCAGCGAGGATGGCAGTGGTCGCTTGACGGTCTCCGACCCGGCGCTGCGCGAGAAGATCCTGCAATTGCGCACCGACCCGCATGTCGCGACGGTGATGGCCGGCGCGCTGACTCAGAAGAATGCCGAGCAGCTTGGCCAGGCCCTCGGGCGCCAGCCGCAGGCCGGCGAGCTCTATATGGCGCATGTGCTCGGCGCGCGCGGCGCCTCCGACCTGATCCGCACGGCCGGGAATGATCCGACGCGTGCCGCCGCCCGCGATTTTCCGGAGGCTGCCGCAGCGAACCGCTCGATCTTCTACGACAAGGCCGGCCGGGCCCGCAGCGCCCAGGAGGTCTACGGCCTGCTCGCCGCCAGCCACGCCAACACCCAGGTCGCGGCGACCACTGGCGCCATGCTGGCGCAGGCGAAGCCGACAGGCGCGGCCACGACCGCTACGGCCTATGCGGCCGAGCCGCCGGTGGTGCCGATCGCCGCCGCCTTGGCGCCGGGCCGGGCCAAGGGGCTGATCGGCCTGTTCTCGACCGAAGGGCCGCGTACCCCGGTTTCGAAGGCAGTCGCCAATCTCTGGACCACGCCGCGCAGCGGCGGCGCGTCCCGCGCCGTGGATGACGATCCTGCGACCCGCTATTTCCCGCGCGTCGGCTCTGTGGCGAGCCAAGGCGATGCCGCGTCTGCTGGCAAGGTTGCCAAGGCCGAAAACGCCAGCGCTTCCCCTCCTGCGGCTATGGCCGTCAACGCCCCGCTGCCGCCGTCGCGGCCGCGTGACCTTGCGGTTGCGGATACGCAGACTGCTTCCGGCGAAATGGCCCCGACCCGCAAGCCGCGGCGCGGGCCGCTCGATCTCAGCCAGTTCATGCTCCATGGGAGGCGCGGATGATCGTGCGCCGCTTCCTGCTCTGGGCACGGACCGCTCCCGCCGAGGCGCGGGCGAAAGGGGCTGCCGCATTGGCCGGCGCCTATCTGCGCTCGGCGATGTCTCCCGAGGACAGGCGCGAGGCCGAGACCGCATTGATTTCGCTTGTCGACGATCCCTCGCCGCTGGTGCGCCGTGCGCTCGCCGAAGAATTCGCGGCCGCGCCGCTGGCACCGCGCAACGTGGTGCTCGGCCTGATCGCCGAGCAGAGCGATGTCGCGGCCCTGCTGCTGGCGCAATCGCCGGTGCTGACCGAGGCCGATCTCGTCGACGCCGCCGCGATCGGCGATGGCCTCGCCCAGCGCGCGATCGCGCAGCGGCCCTGGCTGTCGCCCGGCATCTGCGCTGCGCTCGGCGAGGTCGCAGTCGAGGAGGCGCTGGTCGCGCTGCTCGCCAATCCGACGGCCGAGATTCCGGATTTCTCGCTGGAGCGCATCTTCGAACGCGCAGGCGAGGTTGGCGCGGTGCGCGAGGCCATGCTGGCGCGCGAGGATCTGCCGGCCGGCTTGCGCCAGGCGATCGCCGCCAAGGTCTCCGATGCGCTTGCGGCCTTCGTCTTCGGCTGCGGCTGGCTCACCGAGGAGCGCAGCGCCCGGCTCGCCCGCGAATCGACCGAGCGGGTCGCGGTCGCGCTCGCTGCCGGCGGCGAGGCGAGCGATGCCCCGGCGATCGTCGACTGCCTGCGTGAGAATGGCCGGCTGACGCCGGGCGTGATCCTGCGCTCGCTGCTCAGCGGCGAACCGGCCCTGGCCGAATCCGCCTTCGCGGCGCTGTCCGACCTGCCGCTGAAGCGCGTGCGTGCGCTGCTCTGGGACCGGCGTGGCGCGGGCCTGAAGGCGCTCTACCGCAAGGCGGCGATGCCGGAGGCTTTGCTGCCGGCCTTCGCCGCCGCCGTGGAGGCACTCAAGCAGGCGGGGCCCGGCCAAACCGGTGCCGGTGGCATCGATCGGGACCTGCTGGCCCAGGTGCTGATCGCCTGCGAGGCGCTGGAGGGGCCGGGAGTCAATGCGCTGATGGCGCTGCTCCGCCGGCTCGACGCCGAGGCGGCCCGCGATGAAGCGCGGATGTTGGCCGACTCGCTTGCCGACGACGCGGCACTGGCGCTGCTGATCGAAGCCGATCCGGACTTCCTGGTCGAACTCGACCTGGACGACCGGCGCGACGCGGCCTGAACCAGCTGCAGGTTCGTGCGCCGCCGGCTTGACCGGCCGCTGGCATGCTGATTGCCTGAGCGCTGCCGTATCGCCAGGGCTTCACCATCCCGGATCGACGCCCTGTTGCTAGAGCCGGATTCGATCAGATTGACTCAATCTGATCGGTGAATCCGTCTCTCGCTTTCCAGGGAGCCTGAAATGCCGACACGTCGCGCTTTCATCGCAGGCACGGCTGCCGCCATCGCGGTCAGCAAACCCAATATCGGCCGCGGGGCCGACAAGAACGTGATCAAGTTCGTGCCGCAGGGCGATCTTGCCGTCGTCGATCCGATCTGGACGACGGCGACCGTCACCCGCAATCACGCCTTCCTCGCCTATGACACGCTGTTCGGCCAGGACGAGAGCTACAAGGCCCAGCCGCAAATGGCCGAGGGCGCGCTCGCCGAGGCTGATGGCAAGACGTGGACGATCAAGCTGCGCGACGGCCTCAACTTCCATGACGGCACGCCGGTGCTGGCGAAGGACTGTGTCGCCAGCCTGAACCGCTGGGCCAAGCGCGATTCCTTCGGCCAGACGCTGATGGCGCAGACCGACGAGCTCGCCGCGGTCGACGACAAGACCCTGCGCTTCCGGTTGAAGAAGCCGTTCCCGTTGCTGCCCGACGCGCTCGCCAAGATGACCGCCGCGGTGCCGGTGATCATGCCTGAGCGCCTCGCCAGGACCGAGGCGACGACGCAGGTCACCGAGGTGATCGGCAGCGGGCCGTTCCGCTTCATCGCAAGCGAGCGCCAGTCCGGGAGCCGGGCGGTGTACGAGAAATTCGCGGGCTATGTCCCGCGCAGCGACGGCAGGCCGGGCCGCACCGCCGGGCCGAAGATCGTCCATGTCGAGCGGATCGAATGGCACACCCTGCCGGACCCGGCGACGGCAGCGGCGGCATTGCAGAGCGGCGAGATCGACTGGGTCGAGCAGCCCTTGCCGGACATCCTGCCGCTCCTGGCCAAGGATCCCAAGCTCGAGGTCGCGATCAAGGAGACGACAGGTTCGATCGCGATCATGCGGATGAACCATCTGCATCCGCCCTTCGACAATCCGGCGATCCGCCGCGCCGTGATGATGGCGATCGACCAGGCCGAGTTCATGGAGGCGGTCGGCGGTCCCGACAAGGAGTTGTGGCGCACCGGCGTCGGGCTGTTCCCGCCGGGCACGCCGATGGCGAACGATGCCGGCATGGAGGTGCTGAACGGCCCGCGCGACATCGCCAAGGTCAAGCAGGCGCTGGCCGCGGCCGGCTACAAGGGCGAGAAGGTCGTCCTGCTCGGCGTCACCGATCTCGCCAATCTCAAGGCCGAATGCGAGGTCGGCGCCGAGATGCTGAAGCGCATCGGCATGAACGTCGACTACCAGGTGATGGACTGGGGCGCGGTGGTGACACGCCGGGCCAACAAGGAGCCGCCCGGCAATGGCGGCTGGAACTGCTTCTTCACCGGCTGGAACGGCATCGACATCCTCGATCCGGTCGGCCACATCTCGCTGCGCGGCAATGGCGCAGCGGCCTGGCCGGGCTGGCCGGTGGCGCCGAAGATCGAAGCGCTGCGCGAGGCCTGGATGGAAGCCGCCGACCTTCCAGCCAAGCAGGCAATCGCGGCCGAGCTGCAGAAGCAGGCTTTCGAGGACGTGCCCTACGCGCCGCTCGGCCAGTACTTCCAGCCGACGGCCTTCAGTCGCAAGCTCACAGGCGTGCTGCCGAGCTTCCCGACCTTCTGGAACGTCAGGCGCGTCTAGCGAGGGCGGCGCGGGCTAGGAGGCTGCCGACGAGCAGGCATCCCGCCCGCAGCCAGGCCGCCAGCGCCTGGCGGCCGAGTTCCGGCATGGGCTGGGCTGCCGGCGGTGGCAGGCCGAGCGCGCGCAGGAGCTGGTCGGCAAGGAGCGCGAGCGCGAGGACCGCCGCGAAGCCGGCCAGCGCCGCCACGAGGCCGCGCAGCCGGGGCAGGGCCGGCAGTATGGCTGTGGCTGGGGCGGCGGGCGGGCGCATCGTCTGGTCCTCGACGGGTTTGCTTCGAGGACGGACGAGGATCGACGTTGCCGACAGGGCGTTGAAGATTTTTTGAAGCGCCCGGTCCGCAGGGCAGCTAGGCGCGTTTCGACATGGACAAAGCCGGCGAATTGGCCAATGTCCTGTTATCGCCACGCTTTCCTGCGAAACCCCTCCCCATCATGACCATTCACGATCCCGCCGTCCCCGCGCTTACCGTCTGGGTAGCGCTGGAGAGCCCCACCCATCACGTGCCCGGCGTCAACGGGATGATGGACCTCGTCGCGAAGGAGGTCGAAGGCCTGCCGATCGCGGTCGAGCGCGTTCCCGGCCGCGACGGGCTCGGCGACAACCTGATCCTGCGCGCCGGCGTCCGTAACGGCGAGAAGGCGATCGCATTGATGTCGCATCTCGACACGGTCCACCCGGTCGGGACCAGCGCCAAGGACTTAGCCGTCAGGGTCGAGGGCGACCGGCTCTACGGTCCCGGCGTCTACGACATGAAGGGCGGCGCCTGGCTGGCGCTGCAGGCTTTCAAAGATGCCGCCAAGTCCGGCACGGTGCAGCGGCCGCTGGTCTTCCTGTTCACGCCGGACGAGGAGATCGGCTCGCCGACTTCGCGGGCGCTGATCGAGGATATCGGCCGCGAAGCGATGGCGGTGCTGGTGACCGAGCCGGCGCGCGAGGGCGGCAAGATCGTCACGGCGCGCAAGGGCGTCGGCCGCTTCGAGGTCAAGCTCGAGGGCCGGCCGGCGCATTCCGGCTCGCGCCATGCCGACGGACGCAACGCCATTCGCGAGGCGGCGCACCAGATTCTCGCGATCGAGGGCATGACCGATTATTCGCGCGGCATCACCACGACCGTCGCGCTGGTCGGCGGCGGCACGGCGGCGAACGTCATCCCGCAGCATGCCTGGTTCAGCGTCGACTGCCGTGTCACCTCCCTGGCTGACGGCAAAGTCATGGAAGAGCGCATCCTTAGCCTGAAGGCCTTTGATCCGGATGTGAAGCTCAGCATCACCGGCGGCATGAACCGGCCGCCCTACGAGAAATCGCCGGAGGTCGCGGCGCTCTACGAGCAGGCGCGGGCTGTGGCGGCCAAGGTCGGCTTCGATCTGCAGGACTGCCCGATGACCGGTGGCGGTTCTGACGGCAACTTTACCGCGGCGCTGGGCATTCCGACATTGGATGGCCTCGGAATCGATGGCGATGGCGCCCACACCTTGCAGGAATATGCGCTGATTTCCTCGATCGCGCCGCGCCGGGCGCTGATCAAGGGGCTGCTGGAGACGCTGTGAGAAGGACCTGCCGTCATGCTCGGGTTTGACCCGAGCATCTCAGGCCGCGTGAAGCTTCGACCGGCGCTTTCTCGTCGCGATATTCTCGGGTCTGCGCTTCGCTCCGCCCGCGAATGAGGGCAAGCCACCCCTTCCGTTAGCCGGACAAATCCGCTCTGATCCAGCCCGAGGCCGTGCGACGGCCGGAGCGGAGGAGTGCGGCATGAAGGGCTGGATCGCGGGAATGCTCGGTGTTGTCGGCGTGATGGTGACGGGAATGGCGGACGCGCAGGATTTGATCGTCGAGAAGAAGGTCTTCGAGCTGCCGAGCTACACTACGCAAGGCGGGCGCACGCTGAAGAACGTCAAGGTCGGCTGGGAGAGCTACGGCACGCTCAACGCCGACAAATCCAACGCGATCCTGATCTGCCATTTCTTCTCGGCCAATTCGCACGCCGCCGGCAAATATGCGGCTGCCGATGCGGCGCCGGGCTATTGGGACGCGATCATCGGTCCCAGCAAGGCGATCGACACCAACAAGTATTTCGTCCTGTCCTCCGATACGCTGGTGAACCTGAACACCGGCGACCCCAAGGTGACGACCACCGGCCCGGCTTCGATCGATCCCGATACCGGCAAACCCTATGCGCTCGACTTCCCGGTCGTGACCGTCGGCGATTTCGTCAATGTCCAGAAGGCTCTGGTGGAGAGTCTTGGCATCAAGAAGCTGGTCTTGGTCGCCGGCCCCTCGATGGGCGCGCTGCAGACCTATGAATGGGCGGCGAGTTATCCCGACATGGTCGGCAAGGCGATGGCGGTGATCGGGGCGGCCGAGGCCGATGCCCAGCTCATTGCCTGGCTCGACGTCTGGGCGGCGCCGATCCTGGTCGATCCGAACTGGAACAATGGCGACTATTACGGCAAGACGCCGCCCAATGCCGGCCTAGCCAAGGCCTTCACAGTGCTGACGCTGCAGGCCAATCATGGCGACTGGACCAACGGTACCTTCGGGCGCCGCCCGGCCAAGGAAGGCGAGGACCCCGCCAAGGCGCTCGGCAACAAGTTCCAGGTTCAGAGCATTTTGGATAACGCCGGTGAGGCCCGTGCCAAGGTCTCGGACGCCAACCATTTCCTCTATCTGGTCAAGGCCAACCAGCTCTACGCCGCCGGTGGCAAGTCGCTTGCCGATGCGATGAGCCGGATCAAGACACCGCTGCTGATCGTCAATCAGCCCAAGGACCTGGTCTTCCCGGACGAGATGATCCAGCGCACCGTCGCCGAGGCGAAGAAGGCCGGCCGCGATGTGACCCACGTCACCATCCAGGGCACGCGCGGCCATCTCGACGGCGTGATCTCGATGAAGCAGGCCGAAGGGGCGGTGAAAGCGTTCCTGGAGAAGTGAGGCTGAGCGCTTGACCAAGCCTGTCGTCTCGCTGCGCGAGATCACGGCCGAGACCGTGCGGGCGATCTGCGAGCTCGAGCCGCATCAGGCGCAAAGCGGCTTCGTCGCGCCCAATGCGGTCTCGATCGCGCAGGCCCATTTCAATCCGGCTGCGGTGTTCCGCGCCATCTATGCCGATGAAATGCCGGTCGGTTTCATCATGTGGCGGCCAGACGATGACGGCGCGAGCTGCTTTCTCTGGCGCTTCATGATCGACGGGCGGCATCAGGGCGAAGGCTATGGGCGCGAAGCGATCACGCTCTGGCTGGAGAGCCTGCCGCCGCAGGGATACAAGCTCGCCCGGCTAAGCTATGTGCCCGGTGGCGCTGGGCCGCATGGCTTCTATCTGGCGCGGGGTTTCCTGGATACGGGCGAGACCCGCGCCAATGGCGAAAAGCTGATGGAGCTGGCGCTTTAGAAGTGCACATCCCGGCCTATCCGGCAAAGCGCTCGCGATAAGCCTGCGGGCTCGCCCCGAGCCGGCGCAGGAAGGCCCGGCGCAAGGTTTCCTCGGAGCCGAAGCCGCAGCGACGGCCGGCCTGCGCGACCGAGAGACCCTGTTCGAGCAGGCGGCGCGCGGTCTCGATCCTGATCTCCTCGACGGCGCGGGCCGGCGTGCGGCCGGTCGCCTGGCGATAGTGCCGGGCGAAGCTGCGCAGGCTCATCCTGGCCTCGCCGGCCAGCCGCTCCAGCGAGAGATCGCCGCGCAGGTTCTCGACGATCCAGCCATGCAAACGGTCGAAACGCTCGTCCTTCTCCTGCAGGGTGAGCGCCGCGCTGAACTGGGCCTGGCCGCCGGGGCGCTTCAGGAAGACGACGAGCTGGCGGGCGATGGCGAGCGCCGGCTCGCGGCCGAGATCGGCCTCGACCAGAGCGAGCGCGAGGTCGATCCCGGCGGTGACGCCGGCCGAGGTCCAGACATCGCCGTCGCGGATATAGATCGGATCGGGCTCGAGCCGTACGGAAGGGAACATCGCCCGGAATTCGGCGCAGCGACCCCAATGCGTCACGGCGCGCTTGCCGTCGAGCACGCCCGCCACTGCGAGCATGAAGGCGCCGCTGCAGACGGAAGCGACGCGCTGCGCTGACGCCGAGCGCCGCCGGACCCAGGCGACCAGTGCCGCATCGTGGCAGGCGGCGTTGACGCCATAGCCGCCGGCGACGACCAAAGTGTGCAGCGGCGCGGTCGGCTCGGGGAGCGGCATAGCGACGAGTTCGAGTTTTGAGCTGGTGACGACACGGCTCTCCGTGGCCACGACTGCAGTCTCATACGGCAGGGGCCGGCCAGCGAGGTGTGCCAGGTCGTTGGCGGTGGCGAAGACCTGCAAGGGCCCGGCGACGTCGAGCAATTGCCCGCCGGGGAAGGTCAGGATCTCGATGCGGCGCATGTTTGGCCTGAAGCGAGGGATGCTTGGCAGTTCGGCCAGAGCTTTGCGCGCTAGGTTGCTCTCGTCAATCAGGAGTTCGCACCATGTCTCTCAGCTTCGGTATCCTCGCCTTCCCGCAGGTCCAGCAGCTCGACCTGACCGGTCCCTATGAGGTCTTCGCTTCGGCCCGGGGTGCGCAGGTGCACCTGATCTGGAAGGATACTGCGCCGCTCAAGGCCGCGACCGGGCTTACGCTGACGCCGACCACGACCTTCGCCGACTGCCCGCCGCTCGACGTGCTCTGCGTGCCGGGCGGCGCCGGGGTCAATGCCTTGCTCCAGGATGAAACCGTGCTCGCCTTCCTGCGCGAGCGGGCAGGGCAGGTGCGTTATCTCACCTCGGTCTGCACGGGATCGCTGGTGCTGGGAATGGCCGGGTTGCTGAAGGGTAAGCGCGCCACCAGCCACTGGAACGCGCATGACCTGCTGGCGCGGTTCGGTGCGATCCCGACGCAGGGGCGCGTCGTGCGCGACGGCAATCTGATCACCGCCGGCGGCGTCACCTCCGGCATAGATTTCGGGCTGACGGTGATCGCCGAATTGCTCGGCGAGGAGGAGGCGCAGCTGATCCAGCTTTCGCTCGAATATGCGCCGGAGCCACCTTTCCGGGCCGGCACGCCGCAGGAGGCGCCGGAGCCTATCCTGGCTGCGGCACGGCAGCGTCTTGCCGGCTCGCGTGCGGCGCGCGAAAAGCTGCTGGCGGCGCTCTAGCCGCCGTTGAAGCGGAGCGAGCATGGCCAACGAGCGCAGCATCCTTCTGTTCTCCTACGGCACGCTGCAGCAGGAAAACGTCCAGCTGTCCTCGTTCGGTCGACTGCTCTACGGCCATGACGACGCCATGCCGGGCTTTTCCCAGACCATGCTGGAGATCACCGATCCCGAGGTGATCCGCACCAGCGGCAAGCGCTTCCACCCGATGGTGGCGCCGAGCGACGAGCCGGCCGACAGCGTTGCCGGCAAAGTCTTCAGCATCAGCGCCGAGGAGCTCGCGGCGGCTGATCGCTACGAGGTCGCCGACTACAGGCGGATCAGCGTCCGGCTGGCTTCGGCAAGGAGGCGTGGGTCTACGTCAAGGCGTGAACGCCTCGCATTGGTCCGCGGGTTTTAGAGCGGGCGCTCCCGCAGTGCCTTGAGCGCGGCGTCCTTGGCGCCCTGCGCGAGCGCTTCCGTCGGGTAGTCCTGGCTGCGGAAGCGCCATTTGTCGCGCAGCAGCCCGGCTTTGGTGACCGGCTCGGCGGTGAGCCTGGCCAGCTCGCCTTGCCGCTGCTCTCGCTTCGCTTCCAGCGCGGCTGCAGCTTCCGCCGCCTGGCGCTGCGCCTTCTCCCGGTCACGCTCGGCCTGCTGAGCCTCGCTGATCTCGACCCAGCGCTGGGCCATCACCACGAGCCCCTCCGTATAGGGCGCGCCATAGCCGACGCCATAGCCGCCCCAGTTGGTGCGATCGAGCGAAACCGAGTACTGGCTGGCCGCATAATAATAGCTGGCGGTGAGCGGCGTCACGGACTTGATCTCCCAGCCGCCCTCGGTCAGCTCGGCGACGAGCTCCGCCATCTGTTCGTCCAGCGTCGACCGGTCGGGTGCGATGTGACCCC
This sequence comes from Allobosea sp. Root483D1, assembly GCF_001429505.1. Classification (GTDB taxonomy): domain Bacteria; phylum Pseudomonadota; class Alphaproteobacteria; order Rhizobiales; family Beijerinckiaceae; genus Allobosea. The sequence continues at coordinate 1,156,054 of NZ_LMJW01000022.1, read as the reverse complement.
AAACGGCATCGCCCTTGCTGCCCGTGTCTTCGTTCCGGTAACCGCAGTGGAGCCGGCGGGTACAGCTCTCGATGATCCTCGTCATGATCAGATGTCGCCCGCCTCTTCGAAGACCAGCCGCGAATGGGCGCCGGTGCTGCCGATGATCGCGCAGGAGGCCTTGTCGCGCTTTGGCGCCGGCCCGGTCAGGACGATCCGCGAGCCGAAGCCGTTGGGGTTGGTCTCCATCATGCCCGAGACCGGGTAGGCGGCCGGCTCGCAGCCCTTCTTGAAGACATAGGCGGTTCCACTGACCCGCTTGCCGTTGAAGCGTCCCTCGAACAGCAAGGTTCCGGAGCGGACCGTGCCGGCGATCGCGGCCCTGGGCTCGTCATAGACGATCCGGCCACGAGTCTCGTCGACGAGGACGGTCGAGCCGTTATGGTTCCAGAGCGAGCCGTCGAGCCCGGCGGCCGAGGCTTGTGCGATGCTGGTTGCGAAGGCGATGGCGGCCAGGCTGGTGATGCGCTGCATGATGCTCCTCTCTGCTTGGAAGCTGCATAGCGGCGACGTGTAAGCAATCGGTCCGCTTGCGGCGTGCAAGTCGAGCGAGCGAATTCATCGATGATTAGGATGGCGAGGTGCGTGCCCGGCTGCGGCGGTTCGGCTGATGGACAGGTCCCCAGGGCACCGCTATCGACAGTGCCGGGGAGCCGGCCTTTGAGCGCAGCCAAGTCCATCAGAGCAAGATCCTGGGTCGCGATCGTCGCGGCCTATGTGCTCGTGCTGCAGGGGCTGTTCGGCGCGGTCGTGTCGGGACAGAACCTTGCGCCGGCGCTGCTCGATCGCGCCGCGCATCTGACACTCTGCGCGCCCGGTGCCGAAAGCGTGCCGCTACCGGGGCAAGAGCCTGCGCCGCATCTGCCGGCCTGCTGCCTGCTCGGTTGCGCCTGGATCGGCGCTGCCTATGCGCCGCCTGACCGGGCAATCTCCTTCGACGAACCGGCGCCTCGTATCGCGCTGGTCCGCTTCGACGGTCTGACAGCGCTGCCATTGCCGGGACAGGAGCGACTGGCTGCCCGTCCCAGAGGACCTCCCCTCCAGACCTGACGCCGCAGCGGCCCTGAAGGCCGCCCCGTCGCAACGCCCGAATGTCCGCCTGGCCCAGAAAAGCCGGCGGAGTGTTGGCAGGTCTATCGAGGAACCCAGCAATGACCGCTCACGCGGATATCCAGACGCGCGCCGATGCCGGCCGCGCCTTCGCATTATCGTCAGAATTCAAGGTCTTCATCGGAAGGCTGCACTTCTATGCCGGGCTGTTCGTCGGCCCGTTCATCCTGGTCGCGGCGCTGACCGGCACGCTCTATGTGCTGACGCCGCAGATCGAGAACCTGATCTATCGCGAGCAGCTGAGCGCGACCACGGCGGGCGAACCCGCTTCGCTCGCGGCGCAGACCGAGGCCGCACGCAAGCATATCGGCGCGGGACCGCGCTTCTTTGCCATCCGTCCCGCTCCGAGAGCGGGCGAGACCACGCGCGTGATGTTCGCGCAGCCCGGCCTTGGCGATTCCGAGAGCCGGGCGATCTTCGTCGATCCGGTCTCGCTGGCGATCAAGGGCGATCTGATCATCTACGGCACCAGCGGCATCCTGCCGTTCCGGACGACGCTCGACTATCTGCATCGCAACCTGCTGCTCGGCGAGTTCGGGCGCCATTACAGCGAGCTGGCGGCGTCCTGGCTCTGGGCGGTGGTGCTCGGCGGTGTCGCGATGTGGTTCTGGCGGCGTCATCCGAAGGCTGCCGAGCGGGCGCGAGCCAATCCGGCGCTGCGCGACCGGCGCTGGCACGGCCTGATCGGGCTGACGCTCTCGCTCGGCCTGGTCTTCCTGTCGATCACCGGGCTGACCTGGTCGAACTATGCCGGCGACCGGATCGACGCGCTTCGGGCGAAGCTCGGCTGGGTCACGCCCTCCGTCTCGCTGAAGCTCGGCGCTGCGCCCGCAGCTGACGAGCATGCTCATCATGGCGATCACGGTCCGGCTGTGGGAGCGGCGCCCGGCAGTGTCGGGCAGCTCGATGCTGCGCTCGCCGCGGCGAAGGCGGCGGGGATCGAGTCCCCGCATGTCGAGATGCGGCCGCCTCGGGCTGAGGGCCAGGCCTGGCTGGTCCGCGAATACGACCGGAGCTGGCCGACGCAGGTCGACACGGTTGCCCTCGATCCGCGCGATCTGTCGGTGGTCAGCCGGGCCGATTTCGAGACCTTCCCGCTGATAGCCAAGCTGATCCGCTGGGGTATCGACACCCATATGGGCATCCTGTTCGGCTGGCCGAACCAGCTCCTGATGGCCGGGCTCGGCATCGCCCTGATGGTGACGACCGTACTCGGCTACCGGATCTGGTGGCGCCAGCGGCCGGCGCCGGGCTCGTTGCCGCGGACGCTGGTCCAGGCCTGGCTGCGGCTTGGCTGGACGGGCAGGGCGATAGCGGTCCTCGTCGCCGCGGGACTAGGCTGGGCGCTGCCGCTGGCCGGCGTCAGCCTCGCGCTCTTCGTGCTGGTCGACATCACCCGCTGGCGGATTGCGCGAACCGCCTGAGCGATACGCGATCCGGGGCTCAGCCGCTCCGGATCACGGCGCGTATGCCGTCGATGACGAACTGGACTGCGAGCGCGGCGAGGATCACGCCGAGCAGGCGGGTCAGCACGACATTGCCGGTGACGCCGAGCAGGCGCGCGATCGGCACCGCCAGGAGGAAGACAGCGAGGCAGGAGAGGATCACCAGCCCGCAAATCACCGCGAGCGAGGACAGCATCGCGATGTCGCCATTGGCGCGGCCGGCGAGCAGCATCATCGCGGTCAGCGCGCCCGGACCGGCCATCAGCGGGATCGCCAGCGGGAAGGCGGCGACGTTGCGGATATGGTCCTGGGTGATGGCGGTGTCGGCCGTCTGCTGCTTGCGCTCGTTGCGGCGCTCGAACACCATCTCGAACGAGATCCAGAACAGCAAAAGGCCGCCGGCGATGCGGAAGGCCGGCAGCGAGACGCCGAGCGCCTTCAAGACGACGTCGCCGGCGAGGCCGAAGAAGGCCATGATGCAGAAGGCGATGATGCAGGCGCGCACCGCGACCTGCCGGCGCTCGCTCGGCGACATGCCGCGCGTCAGCGACAGGAAGATCGGCGCCAGGCCCGGCGGATCGAGCGTCACCAGCAGGGTGACGAGGGCGGAGGAGAGATATTCGGCGAACATGTCTCTTCCTCGGCCTGTTCCCGGTCGTGTCGCCAAGGCCTGATTCAGCGGCGCGCGGTCAATCTAGGCACGGCCGGCTGCCTCCGTCACGCGCCAAACATGGCGAGATTGCGGAAGGGGCGCGAAAGCGAATCAAAAATCCGACGCAAGCCGCTGCGATCAAAGGGTTTTATTTTCTCTGAATAGAGTCGCGTTTCGCTGGCTTCGCGCGCCGGAATCGGCTAGCCAGAACGTTGAAAAACCAGCGGTAAACGGGACTTTTTCCCTTGAGCGAAGACAACGACGACAAGCGCGACGGCAGCCCGCATTTCGGCGGCGACATCAAGCCGATCGCGATCACCGACGAGATGAAGAGGAGCTATCTCGATTACGCGATGAGCGTGATCGTGAGCCGCGCTCTTCCCGATGTCCGCGATGGCCTCAAGCCCGTGCACCGGCGCATCCTGTTCTCGATGCACGAGAACAAGAACCTGCCGGACCGGCCCTACACGAAGTGCGCCCGCATCGTCGGCGACACGATGGGTAAGTACCATCCGCACGGCAATCTCGCGGTCTACGACGCGCTTGTGCGCATGGCGCAGGACTTCTCGCTGCGCCTGCCCTTGATCGATGGCCAAGGCAATTTCGGCTCGATGGACGGCGACAGCCCGGCGGCCGATCGCTACACCGAGGCGCGCCTCGACAAGGCGGCGATGCCGCTGCTCGAGGACCTCGACCTCGACACCGTCAACTTCCAGCCGAACTATGACGGCAAGGAACACGAACCGACGGTCCTGCCGGCGCGCTATCCGAACCTGCTCGTCAACGGCGCCGGCGGCATCGCCGTCGGCATGGCGACCAACATCCCGCCGCATAATCTCGGCGAGGTGATCGACGCCTGCGTCGCGCTGATCGAGAACCCCGAGATCACGATCGACGAGCTGATCGAGATCGTGCCCGGCCCGGACTTTCCGACCGGCGCCCAGATCATGGGCCGCAGCGGCATCCATTCGGCGTATCACACCGGGCGCGGCTCGATCATGATGCGCTCGAAGACCCATATCGAGGAGCTTCGCAAGGAGCGCGAGGCGATCATCGTCACCGAGGTTCCCTATCAGGTGAACAAGGCGACGATGGTCGAGAAGATCGCCGATCTCGTCCGCGAGAAGCGGATCGAGGGCATCTCCGACCTGCGCGACGAATCGAACCGCGAGGGCGTGCGCGTCGTCATCGAGATCAAGCGCGATGCCGTCGCCGATGTGGTGCTGAACCAGCTCTACCGCTTCACGCCACTGCAGACCTCCTTCGGTGCCAACATGGTGGCGCTGACCGGCGGCCGGCCGGAGATCCTGAACCTCAAGGACTTCATCTCCGCCTTCGTCGAGTTCCGCGAGGAAGTCGTTTCGCGGCGCACGCGCTATCTGCTCAACAAGGCGCGCGAGCGTGCCCATGTGCTGTGCGGCCTCGCCACCGCCGTCGCCAATATCGACGAGGTGATCCGCCTGATCCGCACGGCGCCGACGCCGTCGGCCGCGCACGAGTCGCTGATGGCGCGCAACTGGCCGGCCGAGGACATCGCGCCGCTGATCGCGCTCGTCGACGATCCGCGCCATCCGATCAACGCCGACGGCACCTACCGCCTGTCGGACGCGCAGGCCAAGGCGATCCTCGAGCTGCGCCTCGCCCGCCTGACCGCCCTCGGCCGCGACGAGATCGGCGACGAGCTCGAGAAGCTCGCCAAGGAGATCGCCAACTATCTCGACATCCTGCGCTCGCGGGCCCGCATCCAGGAGATCATCAAGACCGAGCTTTCCGAGGTGAAGGCCGCCTTCGCCACGCCGCGCCGTACCGTGATCCAGGACTGGGGTTCGGATCTCGACGACGAGGACCTGATCGCCCGCGAGGACATGGTCGTGACCGTCAGCCACGCCGGCTACATCAAGCGCGTGCCGCTCTCGACCTATCGGGCGCAGAAGCGCGGCGGCAAGGGCCGCTCCGGCATGTCGACCCGCGAGGAGGATTTCGTCACCCGCCTCTTCGTCGCCGACACGCACACGCCGATCATCTTCTTCTCCTCGCTGGGCCAGGCCTACAAGGAGAAGGTCTGGCGGCTGCCGCTTTCGGCGCCCAATGCGCGCGGCAAATTCCTCAACAACATGCTGCCGCTGGACAAGGACGAGCGCATCACCACGGTGATGCCGCTGCCGGAGGACGAGGAGAGCTGGGAGCGGCTCGACGTGATGTTCGCGACCCGGACGGGCAATGTCCGGCGCAACAAGCTCTCCGACTTCGTCCAGGTCAACCGCAACGGCAAGATCGCGATGAAGCTCGACGAGGGCGATTCCATCGTCGACGTGCAGATCTGCTCGGAACATGACGACGTGCTGCTGACCACGGCCGGTGGCCAGTGCATCCGCTTTGCCGTGCCTGAGGTCCGCGTCTTCAAGGGCCGCGACTCGACCGGTGTGCGTGGCATCAACCTGGCCGATGGCGACGAGGTGATCTCGCTCGCGATCCTGCACCATCTCGATGCGACGCCGGATGAGCGTGCCGCCTATCTCAAGCGCGCCGCCGCTGCCCGCAAGGCGTTGACCGGCGAAGGCGAGGAGGCAGCCGAGCCGGTGACGAGCGGTGACGCCGAGGAGGCTGGCAGCGACATCGAGCTCGGCCAGGAGAAATACGCCGAGATGGGTGCTGCCGAGCAGTTCATCCTGACACTGTCGGAGAATGGCTACGGCAAGCGCAGCTCCTCCTTCGAGTACCGGGTGACCGGGCGCGGCGGCAAGGGCATCGTCGCCATGGTCGTCAATGACCGCAACGGCAAGCTCGTGGCCTCTTTCCCGGCCGAGGAGAAGGAGCAGATCATGCTCGTCACCGATGGCGGGCAGGTGATCCGGGTGCCGGTCGATGCCGGCCCGAACAACCGCATCCGCATCGCCGGCCGCTCGACGCAAGGCGTCACCGTGTTCAACACGGGCGATGGCGAGAAGGTCGTCTCGGTCGAGCGCATCGGCGAGGAAGCCGAGGAAGAGGGCGAGACCGGCGAGGGCGAGAATGGCGGAGGCGAGGAGGCGGCCGGGGAGGCGTGAGCCACCCCCGGCGAAGCCCGCCGTCCCGTGACGTCATGGTCGGCCTTGAGCCGACCATCTCAGGCTGGAAGAGGCTCCAGTGCGCGCTTTCTCGTCATGGGATTCTCGGGTCTGCGCTTTGCTTCGCCCGAGAATGGCGCGCGCCTATAGCATCGGACCGAAAAGTGGAATCCACTTTTCGGAATAATCCGATGCGATAACAATGTGATAGATCATCGTGATCGCGCCCGATTGGGCGCGCGATGATCTAGCGCAGCACTGGGATCGCCGGGCCCGGCGTCCTGAGCGCTGCGTCGATCTCGGGGGTGAAGGCGGCGCCGAAGAAGGGGCCGCGGACCTCGAAGGGCACGCGCGTCGAGGTCGTGGTCGAGCTGAGCGCGCCATTGAGGTCGAGCCAGCGCCGGCTGAGATCGGCCGTGCCGTTGAGGACGACGTTGTAGCCCGAGCCGGCGATCTGCGTGTCGGTGACGTAGAGCACGCCGAGATTGGCGAGGGCGGTGAGCTGCAGTGTTTCGAAACTGCTCTTGCCCTGGCGCCAGTCGCGCGCGGAGGCCGGCGGCTTCTCGGCCTTGCGCAGCAAATCGGGGAAGGCGATGCCGCGGAACTCGCCTTGCCGGATGGTCAAGCCGGCGCGTCCGGTCAGCGAGCTCACGACCTGTTCCAGGCTGCCGCCGGCGCCTTCGAAGGCGAGCTGCCCGGTCGCGGTGCCGCTGAGGCGGGCGAGTTCCGGCAGATCGTCGGCCGCCAGCGCCAGATTCACCTTTTCGAGGCCGAGCTGCAGCTTGACGTCCGCGCCGGCCGCGACCGGCGTGGCGAGGATGCGGGCGCGAGCCGAGCCGCCATAGGCTGCCGCGCGCAGCAGCGATGCTTCGAAGCGGCCCTTGCGGATCAGCAACTGGGCCGCGAGGTCGCCGAAGCGCGTGGCGCCGATCCGGGCAGCATCGAGTGAAAGCCGCAGGTCGACGTCGTTGGTGGTCCAGCCGTCGAATTCGAGCGGGGTTCCGCTCGCTTCAGTGCCCGCCGCAGCCGGTTGCGGCTCGGCCTGCCGCAGCAGGCGCCCGAGATCGAACGCGGCGCCGGCGAGCGTGCCGGACAGCGCCCAGTTGGGCATGGCGCCGTCAAGCTTGAGCGCCCCCTCGAGCTGGTCGCCGTCGACCATGGCGACGACCGAGTCGAGCGCGATACCGCCCTGGCTGATCTGGGCCTGCGCGGTCAGTTCGACCTGCCGGATAAGGGAAGCGATACGCGGGCGCGGGCCGATCCAGGCCAGCGCGTCGGACAGCGATTTCGTGCTGAACTCGATCTGGCCATTGGTGGTGCCCTGGGCAGCGGCGCGCGTGCCGTTGAGGCGCAGGTTCATCAAGCGCGAGCCGAGCGAGAAGGCGGTGCGCGCCCGCTCACCGGCCACCGGCCAGAGAATGTCGACCTTGGTGGCCTCGCCGCGCCAGGTGAAGGAGCCGGCGAGCGCGACCGGCGCCTGGGCCGAGCGCTCCTCGATCAGCAGGTTGACGTCGCGCAGCGTCGTCAGGACCGTGCGGTCGGAGCGCATCATGACGCTGCCGGAGCTCAGGACCAGCCGGGTCTGGCTATCGAGCCGCGCGAGATAGCCGAGGATGCGATCGAGCCAGCGGGCGTAGCCACCATCGGACTCGTCGGCTGCGACGTCGATCTCGGGAGCGACCAGGTCGATGCGGTCGAAGTCGAGCTGTCCAGCGATCAGCGGGAGCAGGCGGGCGCGGGCGCGCAGGCGCGCCGCCTTGCCGGAGAGCACGCCCTGCGGGTCGGCGAAGGTTACGTCGGAGAGGCTGATCCGGGGCAGCGGCAGGATCGCGATCTCGGCGCGGCGCAGGCCCGTCACCTTGAGGCCGGTGCGCGCCTCGATGCCGGCGACGACGGAGCGCTCGACCTGCGACAAGGCCAAATTCCACGACCGCAGCCCGAGCGTGAGCAGCAGCGCGGCAGCGGCGAGGCCGATCAGAAGTGCGCGTCGTGACATGGCCGGGTGTTTGGCCTTCATCTGCGTGACGGCGGGGCCCCGTCGTCAGGCAATCCGATAGCGCGAGCGATTCGACCGAGAGGCCGGAATGTCGTCGCGCGGCAAGGGTTTATTCCTCCGGCTCACGAATGTCGAGTTCGGCACGGGCCGGACCTTCGTAAAACCGGGGAAACATCTCAATTTTCGCGCGAAACCAGCCGCTGCTCGCCGGCGCGCGCGAGCCTGAGCGCCGGATAGATGCCGATCGCGACGATCAGCAGCGCCGCCAGGGCGCCGTCCTCGAAGACGCCGCGGGCGGCGTGGCCGTAGACCAGGGTCGCCAGCGTGTCGAAGTTGAGCGGGCGCAGCAGCAGTGTCGCCGGCAATTCCTTCATGCAGTCGACGAAGACGAGCAGGGCTGCGGCGGCGATGGCCGGGCGCATCAGCGGCCAGTGCAGCCGGTGCAGGAGCTCGTGCCTGTCGGCGCCGAGCGAGCGCGCCGCATCGTCGATGCGCGGCGAGATGCGGGCATAGCCGCTCTCGACCCCGTTCACGGCGATGGTCAGGAAGCGCACGACATAGGCGATGAGCAGCGCGGCGCCCGACCCCAGCAGCAGCAGGCCCGGGCTCGCGCCGAAGAGCGCGCGGCTCGCATCGGCGACGAGATTGTCGAAGGCGGCGAGCGGCACCAGCAATCCCAGCGCCAGCACCGTGCCGGGCAGGGCATAGCCGAGCGAGGCGATGCGGGCGAGCAGCGGCAAGGCGCGCTCGCGCCCGAGCCGCAGCGCTGCGGCGATGCCGAGGCCGATCGCGACGATCAGCGCGGCCGAGAGCGCCGAGATCGCGACGGTGTTGGCGAGTGCCCGCCAGAGCGCCGCGTCGGCCTGGGCGAAGAGGTCGCGGCGCCACAATTCGCCGAGCAGGTAGAAAAGCGGCAGCACCGCGCCGAACAGCGCCGGCAGGACGCAGGCGACCGAGGCTGCCCAGGCGCGGCCGCCCGAAAGCTGGATGCGACCGACCGGCCGGGGCCGCTTCACTGGCAGGGCGAAGCGGCGCGCTCCGCGCGTGCGCGCTTCGGCGACCATCAGTCCGACCACGACGAGCAGCATGACACAGGCGATCTGGGTGGCGCCGGCAAGCGAGCCGCGATTGATCCAGGTGGTGTAGACCGAGATGGTCAGCGAGCGGACGCCGAGATACTCGCTGGCGCCGATGTCGTTCAGCGTCTCGAGCAGAGCGAGGGTAAGGCCGGCGGCGAGGGCGGGGCGGGCCATCGGCAGGCCGATGCGCCAGAACAGCGGCCAGCGCCTCGTGCCGAGGGTGCGGGCGGATTCGATCAGCGCGGCGCTCTGCATCGAGAAGAGCGCGCGCACGCTGAGATAGACGTAAGGGTAGAGCACGAGCCCGAGGATCAGGACCGCGCCCGGCAGGTTGCGCGGATCGGGGAACCAGTAGTCACGCAGCGAGCGCCAGCCGGTGAGCGCCCTGAGCGCGCTCTGGAACGGGCCCTGGAAGCCGAGGATTTCGACGTAGACATAGGCCGTGATGTAGGTCGGCAGCGCCAGCGGCAGTACGAGCAGCCATTCCAGGCTGCGGCGGCCTGGGAATTCGTACTGCGTCACCAGCCAGGCCGCGCCGGTGCCGACCGCGCCGCAGAACAGGGCGATGCCGGCGAGCAGCAGCGCCGTATTCCAGAGCGCGACCGGCAGGACATTGGCGGCCAGATGCGGCCAGATCGCCAGCGCCTCGCGCGACAGTGCGGTGAAGGCAAGCGCAAGCACCGGCAGCGCGACCAGTGCGGCGGCGGCCGCGGTGACGTAGACCAGACGCGTCGACGGCCGCCAGCGAGCTGGCGGCCGTTCTGCATGTGTCGCTGAGGCGTTCAAGCTCAATTGTCGAAGCCGACCTTGTCGACGAGCTCGGAGGCGGCCTTGCGGTTCTTGGCGACGTCGCCGAGCGGGGTCGTGTCGGGCGTCAGCGCGCCGAGCAGCTTGACCGCTTCGGCTTCCTTGACGGCGGCGTTGACCGGATACTCGAAATTGCCGTCGGCATAGAGGTGCTGCGCCTTCTCGCCGAGCATGTACTCGATCAGCTTGACGGCGTTCTCCTTGTTCGGCGCGTTCTTGGCGATCGCTGCGGCCGAGACGTTCACATGGGTGCCGCCGCCGGTGAAGGTGGTCTTCAACGGCTTGATCGCGTCGTACCAGCCCTTCTGCTCGTTCGTCGCCTTGCTCATCAGCCCGATATAGTAGGTGTTGATGATGGCGATGTCGCACTGGCCGGAGAGGATGTCGCGGGCGACGTCGCGGTCGCCGCCACCGGGCTTGCGGGCGGTGTTGGCCTTGATCGCCTTCAGGAAGGCTTCGGTCTTCTCGGCGCCGTTGCGGGCGAGATAGGCCGCGAAGAAGGCGTTGTTATAGGGGTGCTGGCCGGCGCGGATGCAGAACTTGCCCTTCCACTTGGGGTCGGCGAGATCCTCATAGGTGATCGCGTCCTGCTTCACCCGGTCCTTGGAGACGACGACGATGCGGGCGCGCTGGGTCAGCGTGATCCAGTTGTCACCGGCGCCGCGCAGGGCGGCGGGAACGGTCTTGTCGACCAGCGCCGACTTGACCGGCTGGGTGATGCCGGCATCGGCCGCTGCCTGGATCTCGCCGACGTCGACGACCAGCATCACGTCGGCCGGGCTGTTGGCGCCCTCGGCCTGGATGCGCTGCTGCAGACCGTCCTTGAGGAAGACGGCGTTGACCTTGATGCCGGTGTCCTTGGTGAAGGCCTCGATGACCGGATTGAGCAGAGCCGGCTCGCGCGTCGTGTAGAGGTTGACGCTCTGCGCAAGGGCAGGGGCGGCCAGCAGGCAGGAGGCCAGGGCTGTCGCGGCAAGCGCGGTTCGAATGGTCATGTTTCGCTCCTTCGGGCGGGGCTGTTGAAATCGGCCATGCAGGACGGAGCGGTAGAGGCCGAAACAGGGTCGGTCAAGAAATATCCCTTTTGTTTCAATGTGTTATATCAATTCTAAACTGCATGATCATTATACAAATTCTAAACTGAATAGTTGACGGGCTTCGCCCGAGGTCGCTTCGCCGGCGGGCGATGCACTCGAAAGTCTTACGACTCCAAGGGTTTGAATTGAGCCTACTGTCTGCGCCTCGTCGGCCGGCGGGGCGGGCGTTCCGCCAGCTGCCGCCGTGTTGGGGGAAATGCGGCGCCTGACGGCCGAGCGGTGCCATGATCGTGAACCGGCGACTCTGCCTGCTGCACGCTGGGATTGCAGGCTTGGCAGGTGCCTGTGCTGCCGCGACGCCTGAGCTCGTGATATTTGCGCAACATCGGCAGCTATTGCAGTGCTGCACGGCCAGGCTGCCATGATTGCCGCGAAGCCGCCACAAAGCGGCCTCAGCTGCAAATTTCAGTAACTATCTGAGATACGGAAGAATTAAGCCCCGTCAGGCAGGGTGCGGAGCAGGAAAATGCTTCGCGGCTTGCTCGGGGCGAATGGATTGCACCGGCGGGCGGCGGCGTGGCACAGCTTGCGCCCGCCAGGTGGGGTGGCGGGACAGAGTTGAATGGACGCGCGCGTTTTCGATAAGTCAAAACTGCCCAGCCGCCACGTCAGCGTCGGGCCGGCCCGTGCTCCGCACCGCTCCTATTATTACGCGATGGGCATGACCGCGAAGCAGATCGCGCAGCCCTTCGTCGGCGTCGCCTCTTGCTGGAACGAGGCCGCCCCCTGCAACATCGCCCTGATGCGCCAGGCCCAGGCCGTGAAGAAGGGCGTCGCCTCGGCCGCCGGCACGCCGCGCGAGTTCTGCACGATCACCGTCACCGACGGCATCGCCATGGGGCACCAGGGCATGAAGTCGTCGCTGGCCTCGCGCGAGGTCATCGCCGACTCGGTCGAGCTCACCATGCGCGGCCATTGCTATGACGCGCTGGTCGGCCTTGCCGGCTGCGACAAGTCTCTGCCCGGCATGATGATGGCGATGGTGCGCCTCAACGTGCCGTCGATCTTCATCTATGGCGGCTCGATCCTGCCCGGAAATTTCAAGGGCCAGCCGGTCACCGTCCAGGATGTGTTCGAGGCGGTCGGCAAGCACTCGGTCGGCGCGATGTCGGATGAAGACCTCAAGGAGCTCGAGGAGGTCGCCTGTCCGTCCTCCGGCTCCTGCGGCGCCCAGTTCACCGCCAACACCATGGCGACCGTCGCCGAGGCGATCGGCCTGGCGCTGCCCTATAGCTGCGGCGCGCCGGCGCCTTACGATGTCCGCGACACCTTCTGCTACACCGCCGGCGAGATGGTGATGGAGCTGATCGCCCAGAACATCCGGCCGCGCGACATCGTCACCCGCAAGGCGCTGGAGAATGCGGCGATGGTCGTCGCGGCCTCGGGCGGCTCGACCAATGCGGCGCTGCACCTGCCGGCGATCGCACATGAGTGCGGCATCGACTTCGACCTCTTCGCCGTCGCCGAGATTTTCAAGAAGACGCCCTATGTCGCCGACCTGAAGCCGGGCGGCAAATACGTCGCCAAGGACATGTTCGAAGTCGGCGGCATCCCGCTGTTGATGAAGACGCTGCTCGACCACGGCTACCTGCACGGCGACTGCATGACCGTGACCGGCCGCACCATCGCCGAGAACCTCGCCAGCGTGAAATGGAACGACCAGCAGGACGTCGTGTACCCGGCGAACAAGCCGATCACGCAGACCGGTGGCGTCGTCGGCCTCGAGGGTAATCTCGCCCCCGAAGGTGCGATCGTGAAGATCGCCGGCATGCCGGCCGAGAGCCTGGTCTTCACCGGCCCGGCGCGCTGCTTCGACTGCGAGGAAGACGCCTTCAAGGCCGTCACCAATCGCGACTACCAGGTCGGCGACGTGCTGGTGATCCGCTATGAGGGGCCGAAGGGCGGCCCCGGCATGCGCGAGATGCTGTCGACCACCGCAGCACTCTACGGCCAGGGCATGGGCGACAAGGTCGCACTGATCACGGACGGCCGATTCTCGGGTGCGACGCGCGGTTTCTGCGTCGGCCATGTCGGCCCCGAGGCGGCTGTCGGCGGGCCGATCGGCCTGATCCGCGACGGCGACATCATCGAGCTCGACGCCATCACAGGAAAGCTCGCAGTCCGCCTTTCTGATGCCGAACTTCAGGAGCGTCGTAAGGCCTGGACGCCGCGCCAGACGGATTATCGGTCGGGCGCACTCTGGAAATATGCGCAGACGGTCGGATCCGCCAAGGGCGGCGCCGTCACCCATCCGGGAGGCGCAGCCGAGATACAGTGCTATGCGGATATCTAAGGCCATCATTGCCGGAGCCCTGCTGGCTCTGGGCTGCCAGCAGGCGGCCCGGGCGCAGGACGGGTCGGCCGAGCGCATGCCGGTGCCACCGCGCCCGATTCCCGGTATCGCCCTGCCGGAGCCGGACGTGGACAACCGTGTTGCGCCGGTGCCGCTCGCTCCCGGCCGCGGCGCGATTGCGCCGGCGCCGAGCGGTCCTGCTGCCCACACCGCCTTGCCGATCGCCCCGTTCAGCAGCGCCCGCGACGCGCTGAAGGCCTGGATGCGTGATTCGACCGCCGGCGATCAGGCCGGTGCGGTCAAGGCGCTCGAATATGCCGCCGCGCAGGGCCATCTCGCCGCGCAGTTCAAGCTCGGCCGGGTTTATGCCAGCGGCGATGGTGTTCCGACCAACGATCTCAAGGCCTTCGAGTATTTCTCGAAGATCGCGGACGAGAACGCCGACGAGATTCCCGGCACCTCGGATGGGCGCATCGTCTCGGCCGCCTTCGTCGCGCTCGGCGGCTATTTCCTCGACGGGATCAAGGGCAGCTATGTAAAGCCCAATCCCGATCGCGCCTTCGACATGTTCCATTACGCCGCCTCCTATTTCGGCGACCCGGACGGCCAGTACAATCTAGCCCGGCTCTATCTCAACGGCACCGGCGTCTCGCGCGATGCGCGCCAGGCGGCGCGCTGGATGAAGCTCGCAGCCGAGAAGGGCCATGCCCCGGCACGCGCCGTCTTCGGCGACATGCTGCTGCGCGGCGGCGACGGCGTACCGCGCCATCCGATCATCGGCCTGATGTGGCTGGCGCTGGCGCGCGAGGGCGCCGATACCGCCCGCGAGGGCTGGATCGTCGAGCGCTACGATGCCGCCTTCGCCACGGCGAGCGCGAGCGACCGGACGGCCGCGCTGGCGCTGGTCGAGCGCCAGCACATCCGCGCCGAGCGGCGCTAGATCATCGCGCGTCCGAATGGACGCGATCACGATGATCTATCACGTAGTTTTAGCATCGGATTCTTCCGAAAAGTGGACTCCACTTTTCGGTCCGATGCGTGCGCGACTGCATCCAAGTGCTGTAGAGCCACGTAGCCGAGGTATTCGACCTCGGAGGCTTTGCCATGCGCGACGCCGCATTCTTCAGCTTCATCGCCGCCTGCGCCGTGCTCGCCTGCCATAATGCCGGCGCACAGGAGCGCTTCGAAGAGTGGTCTCCGCTGACGAGCCCGTTCCCGAGCACGGGTGGCGGCGGCATCATGATCCATGATTACGATCCGGTCGTCGCCGGCGGCAAATGCAGAACGCGGTTCCGTGCGGTCGAGCCTGATGGCACGACCTATCACAACCTGATCGAGTTCGAGGCGAGCGAGACGCAAGGCGGGGTGCTCTGCAGCAAGGGGCAATGGCGCTCGGCCGATGGCAGCGCCAGCGGCACGACGCCGTTTCGCGTCTTCATCAAGGAAGGCGTCAAGCGCGGTTCGCCGGAATAGCGCGGCGCCCGAGGCCAGCCTTTCCCTAGCCTTCGAACGCATCCATCAGCGTGACGATGCAATCCTGCCGCTGGTGCTGGTTGATCAGTGGCACCAGTCGCCTGAAATGCTCGGAGCGGCAATGCGTATCCAGCGCCGCCTGGTCCGGCCATTGCTCGACGAAGACGAAATGGCCGGGGTCCTTCTGGTCGATGAAGAGATCATAGGCGAGGCAGAGCGGCTCAGCCCGCGTCTTCTCGACCAGTTCCCGGTAGAGCGGTTTCACCAATTCGACAGCGTCGAGCTTGATGAAGTCCTGGGCGATGACCTTCAGCATGCTCAGTTCAGCTCGATCAGCACCGGGACATGGTCCGAGGCCTTGTCCCAACCACGGACATGCTTGGCGATCGAGACCGCGCCGAGCTTGTCGGCGGCCTGCGGCGAAAGCAGCAGATGGTCGATGCGGATGCCGTTGTTCCTTTGCCAGGCGCCGGCCTGATAATCCCAGAAGGTGTAGAGGCCGGCTGCGTCGGTGGTGGCGCGCAGCGCCTCGGTGAAGCCCAGGCTCTGCAGCTTGCGGAAGGCGGTCCGGGTCGGCGGCAGGAAAAGCGCATCGCCGGTCCAGGCGGCGGGATCGCGGGCGTCGCGCGGCTCGGGGATGACATTGTAGTCGCCGGCGAGCACCAGCGGCTCCTCATGGGCGAGCAGGCCCTTGGCGTGCACCGCGAGCCGCTCCATCCAGGCGAGCTTGTAGGGGTATTTCTCGGTATTCGGCGGGTTGCCGTTGGGCAGGTAGATCGAGGCCAGTCGCACCACGCCGGAGCCATGCGGCAGCACGCCTTCGAGATAGCGCGCCTGCTCGTCGCCATCATCGCCCGGCAGGCCGCGCCTGACATCCTCGAGCTTGCTGCGCGAGATGATGGCGACGCCGTTGAAGCCCTTCTGGCCATGGATCGCGACCTGCCAGCCGGCGTCCTCGATCTCGGCGCGCGGGAAATCGGCGTCGACGCATTTCAGCTCCTGCAGGCAGAGCGCGTCGGGCTCGGCTTCCTTGAGGAAGGCGAGGACATGGGTCAGCCGCTGGCGGATCGAATTGACGTTCCAGGTGGCGATGCGCACGGGGCCGGCTCCGATTCAGACGAGCGGAGACTAAGAGACGGCCAAGCCGTCAATGCAAGTCAGCAGTGGCCACAAAAAACCTCCCGGCCAACGCCGGGAGGTTCGAAGGGTTCAGCCTATAACAGCGCCTTACGGGCAGGCGCGGACCACGCCGCCCGAGCCGATATAGGTGCCGGTCTCGGGGTCATAGGTGCGGAAGCGGCGCGAGCAATAGGCGATCGCGTCGCCATCCGGTGCGGCATAGACGGGCGCCGGCGCTGCGTAGACGGGCGGCGGCGCGGCATAGACCGGGCCGGGCGCCAGCAGGGCGCCGGCGGCGAGAGCGCCGAGCGCACCGGCCGCGATGCCGGCGCCGACGGCCGCGCCGCGATTATAGCGATAGCCGCCGCGGTAGCCGTAGCCGCCGCGATAGGCATAGCCGCCGCGGTAACCGTAGCCGCCACGATAGCCGTAGCGGCGGTACTGCACCTGCTCGACCAGGTTAGGCGAGCCGGCCGTCGCAACGGCGGCCGTGGCCGGCGCGAGCGGAGCAGCGACAACCGGCGTGGCGAGGGCAAAACCGCCGGCGAGGGCGGCGGCGATCAACGTCGTCCTGATCATCTCGAACTCCTTATCCCTCCCGGCTGGGAGGATTCCCCGGGCGAACTCATCGGCGGCCCAGGCACAGTCACCTTACCGCCAGAAGTAAACGCAAAACGCGGCGAAATTTCAACGACTTCCGACAGCTCTCGGCGCTTTTCGACTTGCGCGTCGCCGCGCCAGGCCCCATCTGGCGGACATTTCCGCACTGCAGCACCGATCCGGGAGCCCCATGTCGCACTCCGCCGAACCCGCTGACCTTCCCGCCAACGGGCCGCTGAGGCCATTGCCGATGGTGATCTTCGCCTCGCGCTGGCTGCAGGTGCCGCTCTATCTCGGCCTGATCGTGGCGCAGTGCGTCTACGTCTTCCTGTTCCTCAAGGAACTCTGGCACCTCGTAACCCACGCCTTCAATTTCAGCGAGCAGCAGATCATGCTGGTCGTGCTCGGCCTGATCGACGTGGTGATGATCTCGAACCTGCTGATCATGGTGATCGTCGGCGGCTACGAGACCTTCGTCTCGCGCTTGCGGCTGCAGAACCATCCCGACCAGCCGGAATGGCTCAGCCACGTCAACGCCTCGATCCTCAAGATCAAGCTCGCCATGGCGATCATCGGCATCTCGTCGATCCACCTGCTGCGGACCTTCATCGAGGCCGGCAATATCGGCGGGCCGACGGCGACGAACTACACGACCACGGGCGTGCTGCTGCAGACGCTGATCCACACCATCTTCATCTTCTCGGCGCTCGGCATCGCCTGGGTCGACCGGATGACCCTCAGCGGCACCAGCAAGGGACATTGACGGGCTGATCAAGCGCGTCATGCTCGGGCTTGACCCGAGCATCTCAGGCCGGAAGAGGCTCCGGTCGGTGCCTTCTCGTCCTGAGATTCTCGGGTCTGCGCTTCGCTTCGTCCGAGAATGACGGGTTCGCTACCCCCGCGCCCGTCTTGGCGGCAGGCCCTTGACCAGCGGCGAGGCGAGGCCCGGCGCAGTCTCGACGCCGAGCGATGGCAGGGCGAGCGTGCGCTGCCCGCGGAAGTCGACATGGCAGACGAGGAGGCCACGCTCCTCGATATAGCCGATCAGGCGGCGCGCCCGGCTCGGCGAATGGCTGCCATAGGCCTCGGCCAGTTCGGCATCGGACGGGCAGGGCGCACCCTCGATCGCGCTGCGGGCGATGAACAGGAAGAGCCCGTGCAAGTCTTCCGGCAGGGTTTCGGCCGCCGTCAGCGCCTTCTCCCAGGCCTCCGAGGACAGCACCGCTTCGCTCGCTCCGGCGCGGGCGACGGCGAGGCGCTTGCGGAAAGCTTCCAGCCCGGTCTCCGGACCGCTGACGCGGCGCATCCGGCAGCGCACGGTGAAGTCCTGGTAGAGCACGGCGACCGGCCGGTCGCGCGCCTCGGGATCGTCGAGCAGTTCGTTCAGGATCTCGACCAGCGCCGCCGCGCGCTCGGCCGGGTCCATCTCGATCTCGGGCTCGGGCGGTGGCACCGGCTGGTGCGTCTCGATGCGGCGGATGATCTCGGGCGCCACCACCGGCCGCGGGCGCGGCTGCTTCGGCCAGGGTGCGGGTGCGACCTCGCCCTCGCCAGCGGTGAAGATCAGCTTGCTGGCATCTTCCGGCGCCTGATCGGGCAGGGGGAGAAGACCCGGTGCGCCGCCGCGATCGATCGAGGCGACCGGGCCAATCCTGACCGGCAGCGGCTTCTTCGACAAAGCCGGGCCGAGCGCGACGAACTGGCCGCGCTCGAGATCACGGAACATCTCGGCCTGGCGCCGGTCCATGCCGAGCAGATCGGCGGCGCGCTGCATGTCGATATCGAGAAAGGTGCGGCCCATCAGGAAGTTGGAGGCTTCGGCCGCGACGTTCTTGGCAAGCTTGGCGAGGCGCTGCGTCGCGATCACGCCGGCGAGGCCACGCTTGCGACCGCGGCACATCAGGTTGGTCATCGCGCCGAGCGACTGGCGCCGCGCCTCGTCCGAGGCTTCGCCGGCCATGACGGGGGCGAAGAGCTGGGCCTCGTCGACCACGACCAGCATCGGATACCAATGGGCGCGGTCGATCTCGAACAACCCGCCGAGGAAGGCGGCAGTGGCGCGCAACTGCTCGTCGGCGTCGAGTTCCTCGAGATTGAGCACCACCGAGACGCGGTGCTGGCGTACGCGCAGGGCAATCTTCTGCAGTTCGACCGGGCTCGCCGTGCCATCGACAACGACATGGCCGAACTGGTCGGCGAGCGAGACGAAATCGCCCTCGGGATCGATGATGGCCTGCTGGACCAGCGGGGCGCTCTGCTCGAGCAGGCGGCGCAGCAGATGCGACTTGCCCGAGCCGGAATTGCCCTGGACCAGGAGCCGCGTCGCCAGCAATTCGGCCAGGTCGAGCTCAGCGGGCTCGCCGCTGCGCGTCGACCCCATGTCGATGCCCGTCTTCATGCCAGCCAGCGTGTCGCCTTAGGTCCCCGCGGCCCGTCCCGGAGCGGGATGAGCGAGCGGCGTGGTCTAGCACGCGGGCGCGAGTGCGCAGGTGCCGCCGGTTGCCGCATCCACAGCAAATGCGCGGTGGCTCCGACACCTCGCGTCAGGGGCGGCGGCGCAGGATCATGCCGCCATGATGCAGCGTATCCGCGTCGACGAAGGTCCCGTCGGCGGTGAAGCCGGTATCGTCCCAATACTCGATATAGTTGCCGGTGACCTTGTAGCGGCCACGATAGGCGCTCTCGCGATTGCCGCGCGCCTCGTCATAGCGGTCGTTCGGCAGAAGGTCGTGCCGGACATTGCCGTCGGCCGTGATCCACATGCCGACATAGGGGTGGGTCTGCGGGGTCTCGGGAGCGGCTGCCTGGGTAATCATCATGCGGGTCGGTCCTTCTGGTTCAGTCTTGATGGTCGTGGTGGCAAGGCCGACGCCGGCGGCCAGCAACAGCAAGGCGTTCACGAGCAAGGGGGTCATGATCGTTCCCTTCACGGCTTCCGGCGCTCGGCGAAGAGTTCAGACAGCGCCTGGGATGCCGCGATCGCCCGCGAAATGCCGGCCGGCACGGTGATCAGGTAGACGATCTCCTTCAGCTCTCCCTCGGACACGCCGATGTTGAGCGCGTAGCCGGCGTGGACCTTCATGAAGGCGGTCTGGCCGGTCGCGGCGAACGCCGCCACCGCAGCGAGCTGGCGCGTCCGGCTGTCGAGGCCGGTCCGCGACCAGACATCGCCGAGCGCATAGGCCTCGGTCGCGTCGGCGAGGAAGGGGAACTCCTGCCGCATGCGTTCCAGCGCCGGCTGGGGGGTATTGTTGTTCAGGCTGCGGACGACGGCGTCGCCGCGCTTGCGGCGCTCCTCGCTCGACTCTGCGATGGCAGGTGCGGGCATCACCGCGATGGCGAAGGCTGTGGCTGCGGCGCGCAGCGGGGACTGCATCGACATGGTCATGGTGTTCCTCCTCAGCGGGTGGCGGTGGGGCGGATGACGATCTCGTTGACGTCGACATCGTCCGGCTGCTCGATCGCGAAGCGCACCGCGCGGCCGATCGCGTCCGGCTTGAGCGCGATGGCGCGATAGCTCTTCATCAGCTCGGCCGCGGCCGGATCGGTGATGGTCTCGGCAAGCTCGCTCTCGACCACGCCGGGATGGATGCAGGTGACGCGTAGGTCGGCGTGTTCCTGGCGCAACCCGTCCGAGATCGCGCGCACGGCGTATTTCGTCGCGCAGTAGACGGCGGCCGTCGGCGAAACGGCGAGTGCGCCGATGGAGGCGATGTTGACGACATGGCCGGAGCCGCGGGCCAGCATCTGCGGCAACACGGCGGCGATGCCGTAGAGCACGCCCTTGATATTGACGTCGACCATCTGGTCCCACTCGTCGACCTTGAGCGAGGCCATCGGCGAGAGCGGCATGATGCCGGCATTGTTGACGATGACGTCGACGCGGCCGAAGGCCTCCCGGGCCGCCACGGCGAAGGCTGCGACATCGGCGCGATCGGTGACGTCGAGCCGGCGGGTGCGGACCTCGCCGCCCTTTGCCGTGATCTCTTCGGCCAGCGCGTCCAGCCGGTCGGTGCGCCTTGCGCCCAGCATCAGCCTGGCTCCGGCCGCTGCAAGCTCGCGGGCGATGCCGGCGCCGATCCCGCTGGAGGCGCCGGTGATGAGGACGACCTTGTCGAGGGGCATGTCGATCTCCGTCTGGATGTTCCGTGGAACCGCGTCGTTGCGGTTGCCCGAAAGCTAGGACCAGGTCATTGTCGCGATAAGCCGCCCATTCCTTTCCAGTCTGGAGAGTTTTTCTAACCAATGGAGGATCTCAATGCCCTCGCCGTCTTCGCGCTCGTCGCCGAGGAGCGGAGCTTTCGCGGTGCGGCCGGCCGCATCGGCGTCACGCGCTCTGCCGTCAGCCAGACGATCCGGAAACTGGAGGAGCGGCTCGGAATCGCGCTTGTGCAGCGCACGACGCGCAGCGTCAGCCTGACCGAAGCGGGCGAGCGGCTTCTCGCCGATCTCGGCCCCGCGCTGTCCGATCTGCGCGCTGCCGTCGAGGCGACTCGGGATTTGCGTGCCGGCGCGCGCGGACGCCTGCGCCTCGCGGTGTCGTCGATCGCCGAGCGCTTCCTGTCGGGGCCGTTCCTCGCCGGCTTCGCCGCGGCCAATCCGGAGGTCGAACTCGACATCACGGTGACGGATGAGGAGTTCGACATCGTCGCCGCCGGCTACGACGCCGGGGTCAGGCTCGGTGAGGTCATCGAACAGGACATGGTTGCGGTCGTGATCGGCGGCGAGGAGCGCCAGCTTGCCGTCTGCGCGCCGAGCTATCGCGAGCGCTTCGGTGTGCCGGAGCATCCGCGCGAACTGGCGGCGCATCGCTGCATCGGCTGGCGGCCGGGGCCGAAGCTGCCGCCTTATCGCTGGGAGTTCGCCGAGGATGGCAAGGAGTTCAGCGTCGCCGTCGCACCGGAGATCACCACCAGCGACATGGCGCTGATGATCAAGCTCGCGGTCGCGGGTGCCGGCATCACCTTCGGGATGGAAGAGAGCTTCCGCCCGGCGATCGCGCGTGGCGAGCTGGAGCCGCTGCTGCAGGAGTTCTCCCCGTATTTCGCAGGCTTCTATCTCTATTATCCGAGCCGGCGCGCCGCGGCGCCGAAGCTGCGCGCCCTCGTCGACCATCTGCGCGACTTCGATTGGGGTCGGCACGAGGCGACGGCGCGGGCGGCATCGGTTATGCTCTGATTCTGGCGCCGCCCGCGCCTCCTCCCTCCAACCGGGAAGCACGCTGCCGTGCAGGGCCTATCCGATCGTCGAACCGACTGTTCGAGCGCTGCGCATAAGGAGGGGTTGCGGACCAGGCTCGCATCAGGAGGTTTATCGATGAAGCTCTCCGCACCCGTCTATCGCTTGAAGCGCCAGGCCAAAGTTCTGGCGCGCAAGGAAGCCATCCCGCTCCATCTCGCGCTCGACCGCGTCGCAATCGGCGAAGGTTTCGGTGCCTGGAGCCTGCTCGCCGCGAAATCGGCCGATTCGCTCTCAGCCGACGAGCTGTTCGCCCGCCTGGTCCCGGGAGACCTGCTCCTCATCGGCGCGAGACCGGGGCACGGCAAGACGTTGCTCAGCCTCAAACTGGCCCTGGAGGCGATCAAAGCCGGCCGGCGGGCGGTGTTCTTCACGTTGGAGTACACGGCGAAGGACGTAGTCGATCGTTTCCGGGCGCTCGGCGCCGATCCGGCGCAATTCGAGACGCTGTTCGGCTTCGACGATTCGGACGCGATCAGCGCCGATCACATCATGCGGTCGCTGGCCGAGGCGCCACGGGGCACGCTGGCGATCGTCGACTACCTGCAACTGCTCGACCAGAAGCGCGGCAATCCCGAGCTGATGGTCCAGGTCCGCGCACTCAGGGCCTTCGCGCAGGAGAGGGGCGTGATCCTGGCCTTCATCTCGCAGATCGACCGATCCTACGATCCGGCGACGAAGCCCTGTCCCGATCTCGACGACGTCCGCTTGCCGAACCCGCTGGATCTCTCGCTCTTCAACAAGAGCTGCTTCCTGAATCAGGGCGAGGTCCGGCTCCAGGCGGGTTAGCGGTGGTCCGATAAGCGCTGGGCGATCTGGCCGGTCACGCCTGGGGATCCTAGAAGGGCCAAATGCTCGACTGCACCGGCCAGATTCTCGTCCTCACCGGCTCGCCCGGTTCCGGCAAGACAACGGCGGCACGTGCCCTCGTCAACTTGCCGGGATCGGCCAAGGTCCATCTCCATGCCGACGATTTCTGGCATGCAATCGGGCAGGGCGCTGTCGCACCCTTCCTGCCGGCAGCGCACGCTCAGAATGCAGTTGTGATGGAGGCCCTTGCAGCCGCTGCCTACGCCTATGCACGCGGGGGCTATTTCGTCGTCGTCGACGGCATCGTCGGACCCTGGTTCCTGCCGGCGTTCAGGCGCGACGAGGCCGTGGTCCACTATGTCGTGCTCAGCCCGCCATTGGATGAGGCGATCCGGCGCTGTCAGGCGCGTGGTGGCGATACGCTGACAGACGCGCAGGTAATCGCGGCCTTGCACGGTCAGCTCGCCGATCTTGGCGAATTCCTGCATCACGGCCTGCCGACCGCCGGCCTCGATGTCGACGGTGTCGTGGCGGCTGTGGTGCAAGCCGTCGAAAGCGAGCGTTTTCGACTGGCGCGGGCGGCGGGTTAGCGCGGGCAGCGGCTCGTGCGCTCGGCGCGCTGGATGTCGGCGACGACGCGGCGCTGCGTCGCCGAGAGCGGTACGTCCTCGACATTGTCGTACTGGCAGCCGGCATTGCCGAAGGCGCTGATGCCGCGCTGGGTGCGGAAGCAGTAGCCCTGCGCCTTGTAGATCTCGTTGCGCTGGTACCAGAGGTCCTCGCAGCTCTGGGCGACAGCAGGCGTAGCGGCTGCAAGGACAGGCAGCGCGAGCCCGATGGCGGCGGCGAAGAGAGCGGATTTCAGCATGGCAGGCCTCACGGGTTCCGGCTTTCAGTCTGGCTGCGCGCTTGTGCCGGTGACAAGCATTTTCGCCTCCTGCCATGCCAGCATCACGATCATGCGGCAAAGCGCTGGCTAAGCTGTGAATTGACGTTCCGTCTTGGCCGGACAACAAGAACCCGGTGTCGCCGGCCGCGCGCCTGAAAGGATTCCTTCGATGTTGTTCTCCTCGTTTCGTCGCCTGGCGCTCGCTGGCATCGCCGCCTGCGCTCTTGGCGTCGCCGCAGTGCCGGCACAGGCTCAGGCGCTTTCGCCCGAGCAACGCACGGCCGTGGTCGAGCTGATCAAGGAGACGCTGCTGAAGAATCCGGAGCTGATCCAGGAGGCGCTGGTCGAGCTCGAGAAGCGCAACCAGGTCGCGCAGGTCGAGGCCCAGCGCAATGCGCTCGCCGCCGAGAAGGCCAGCCTGACCGATCCCGCGACCTCGGTGATCGCCGGCAACCCGCAGGGCGACGTCACGCTGGTCGAGTTCATGGATTACAATTGCGGCTTCTGCAAAAGGGCGATGGAAGATGTCCGCACGCTCGCCAAGGACGATCCCAAGCTCAAGGTGGTGATCAAGGACTTCCCGATCCTCGGACCGGACTCGGTCGAGGCCAGCCGTGTCGCCATCGCGGTGAAGAACCAGCTCCAGGGCCAGAAGTACTGGGACTTCCATCTCAAGCTGATGGCCACCAAGGGCCGGATCAACGGCGCCAAGGCGCTAGAGATCGCCAAGGAAGCCGGCGCCGACATCGAGCGCGTCAAGAAGGAGATGGATGCTCCGGCGACGCGCGCGACGATCGAGCAGACCGTCGCGCTCGGCGACCGGCTCGGCCTCACCGGAACGCCGGCCTTCATCATCGGCGACGAGGTGGTGTTCGGTGCGGTCGGCGCCCCGGCGCTGAAGCAGAAGATCGACGCCGTCCGCAAATGCGGCAAGACGACCTGCAGCGGCTGAACGGATGAGCGCCAGGCCATCTCCATGGATGGCTCGGCAACCTCCTGAATCCATGTTTCGACCCGTCATTCCTGTGGAACAGCGGCCTGAACGGCGGTGATTTGCATAGGCAAGGCGCCCACCCGGCGCCTGCGCCCTTTTCCTGACGGGCCATTCCGGGTAAAGACGCGCGACATCGCGAGGCCGCCGGCTTGATCCGGCGCCATTTCCTCGCATATGCGCTTTCCCTTCGGGACCTGCCGTCCCGCCCATCGAGCTCACGAAGACGGTGAAATCCGCCATGGCGACCAAGAGCCCCATCGACCCCGAACTCGTGCGCGAGATGGCGCAGCTGATCAACGAGACCGATCTCACCGAGATCGAAGTCCAGAAGGGCGACCTGCGAATCCGCGTGGCCCGCACCATCACCGCGACGGTGATGGCGCCGGTCGCAGCCGCGCCGGCCTTTGCCCCTGCGCCGGTCGTGGCTGCTGCCGCGCCGGTCGAGGCCAAGGCCGCCGCGGCGCATCCCGGCACGGTGCCATCGCCGATGGTCGGTACCGCCTATCGCCGGCCCTCGCCGGAGGCCAAGCCCTTCATCGAGGTCGGCCAGGAGGTGAAGGCGGGCGAGCGCGTGCTCCTCGTCGAAGCCATGAAGACCTTCAACGACATCGTCGCGCCGCGCGCCGGCAAGGTCGTCGCGATCCTGGTCGAGGACGGCCAGCCGGTCGAATACGGCGAGCCCCTGCTGGTGATCGAGTGAGGATCCATCCGGGCGGGAGCGGGCTGAAGATGTTCGACAAGATCCTGATCGCCAATCGCGGCGAGATCGCGCTGCGGGTGCTGCGGGCCGCCAAGGAACTCGGCATCGCCACGGTCGCGGTCCATTCGACCGCAGACGCCAACGCCATGCATGTGCGCCTCGCCGACGAGAGCGTCTGCATCGGTCCGCCGCCGGCGCGCGAGAGCTATCTCAACATCCCGGCCCTGATCGCGGCCTGCGAGATCACCGGAGCCGATGCCGTCCATCCCGGCTATGGCTTCCTCTCGGAGAACGCCCGCTTCGCCGAGATCCTCGAGCGGCATAACATCGCCTTCATCGGCCCCAAGGCCGAGCATATCCGCAGCATGGGCGACAAGATCGAGGCCAAGCGCACCGCCAAGCGCCTCGGCATCCCTTGCGTTCCGGGCTCGGAGGGCGGGGTCACCGACGACGACGAGGCGCTGCGCATCATTCGCGAGATCGGCCTGCCCGTCATCATCAAGGCGGCGTCCGGCGGCGGTGGCAAGGGCATGAAGGTGGTTCGCAGCGAGGACGAATTGTCCGTCGCGCTCTCCACCGCCCGCACCGAGGCCAAGGCCAATTTCGGCGACGATGCGGTCTATATCGAGAAATACCTTGAGAAGCCGCGCCATATCGAAATCCAGGTGCTCGGCGACGGCAAGGGCCGGGCGATCCATCTCGGCGAGCGCGACTGCTCGCTGCAGCGCCGCCACCAGAAGGTCTGGGAGGAGGGCCCGTCGCCGGCCCTCAACGCCGGCGAGCGCGAACGGATCGGTGAGGTCTGCGCCAAGGCGATGGCCGACATGGGCTATCTCGGCGCCGGCACGATCGAATTCCTCTACGAGGATGGCGAGTTCTATTTCATCGAGATGAACACCCGCATCCAGGTCGAGCATCCGGTCACCGAGATGATCACCGGGATCGACCTGGTCAACGAGCAGATTCGGATCGCCGCCGGCGCGCCGCTCTCGATCAGCCAGAAGGACGTCGTCATCGAGGGCCACGCCATCGAATGCCGCGTCAATGCCGAGCATCACGCGACCTTCCGGCCCTCGCCGGGCAAGATCGCCTCGTTCCATACGCCCGGCGGGCTCGGCGTGCGCGTCGATTCGGCTGCCTATCAGGGCTATGTCATCCCGCCGCATTACGACTCGCTGGTCGGCAAGCTGATCGTGCACGGCCGCAACCGGGCTGAATGCCTGATGCGTCTGCGCCGCTCGCTCGACGAGTTCGTCGTCGACGGCGTCGACACCACGCTGCCACTGTTCCGCACGCTGGTGCGCAACCAGGACATGCTGAACGGCGACTACAACATCCACTGGCTGGAGAAATTCCTCGCCAATGGCGGCATGGACCAGCCGGGCGAGGCGTGAGCCTCGGCGCACTCCGTCATGCCCGGGCTTGACCCGAGCATCTCCGGCCGAGCGAGGCTCCAATGGAGCCCTTGTCGTCCTGAGATTCTCGGGTCTGCGCTTCGCTTCGCCCGAGAATGACGACTACGGTTTGACTCAACCGCCCACCCGCGCTCCCATCGCCCCATGAAGGCCCGTTCCACACCTGTGCGCGCGCCGGCGATCACGCCGGACATCCTGCTGCGCGCCTATGCGGCCGGCGTCTTCCCGATGGCGGAGAGTGCCGACGATCCCGGACTTTTCTGGGTCGAGCCGGAAATCCGCGGCATCATTCCGCTCGACGCCTTCCATCTGCCGGGCAGGCTGGCGCGCACCGTCCGCTCGGATCGCTTCGAGATCCGGGTCGACCATGATTTCGCCCGCGTGGTCGCTGCCTGCGCCGAAAGCCGCCCGGACCGGGCCGAGACCTGGATCAATGGCCGCATCCGGGGGCTCTATGGCGAGCTCTTCCATCTCGGCTATGTCCACACAGTCGAATGCTGGCGCGAGGACAGGCTGGTTGGCGGGCTCTATGGCCTGTCGCTCGGCGGGGCCTTCTTCGGCGAGAGCATGTTCCACCGTGAGACCGACGCCTCGAAGGTGGCGCTGGCGCATCTCGTCGCCCGGCTTCGCCGCGGCGGCTACCGTTTGCTCGATACCCAGTTCCAGACCGCGCATCTCGCCCAGTTCGGGACGCGCGAAATCCCGCGCGAGGCCTATCGCGACCTGCTCGACGCGGCGATCGCGGCCGATGGCGACTGGTGGGGCTGGCCGCCGGGGCAGGCCGTCAGTGGTCGCGAGGTGCTGGCCGAGTTGCCGGGCTGAGGTCGCTCAGGCCGCCGGTCCGCCGCTCGCCGTCGACGACGGCTCCCAGAGTTCGATCGGATTGCCCTCGGGATCATGGATGCGGCAGAAGCGGCCGACGTCCGAATCCCATTCCGGCCGGGTCTCGACGGCGATGCCGGCGGCGCGGAGCGAGGCCATCATCGCGTCGAGATCGTCGACGCGGAAATTGACCATCCATTGCTGCTGTGGCCGGCCGAAATACTCGGTCGTCGCGGCGAAGGGGCCGAAGATGGTCGGCCCCGCGTCCTGGCTCCAGACGGCCTTGTTCATGTCGGCGATGCCGAGATGACGTTCGTACCAGGCTGCCAGGGCTTGTGGGTCGCTGCCGCGAAAGAACAGGCCGCCGATGCCGGTGACCCGCGCCATAGTCAGTTGCCGCCGGCCGGATCGCGGCCCGGAGCCGGATTGGTCGGGAAGAAGCGCTGTGAGGGCGTCTGGCGCGGCTGCACGGGCACGCCCTGCGGCGGGGCCACATCGATGCGCTGGTTTTGCGGCGGTGTCTGCTGAGCTGGACGGGCGGGGCGCCGCTGATCGGGGTTGAGCGGCGGCGGCGGCGCCTCCGGCTCCTTGGGATCGACCACCAGCTCGGTGCCGCCTTTGCAGTCGGTCAGCCAGACATCGTAGATCGCGTGCTCGACGCCGTGCAGGCCGGGGCTCGATGCGTACATCCAGCCGGTGAAGATGCGGCGGTACTCGTTGTTGAAGGTGACCTCGTCGACCTCGGTGAAGGAGGTCGTCTGCGGCGCCTCGGTCGGCGGTCGCGTCCAGCAGACGCGCGGCGTGATCTGCAGCGCGCCGAACTGCACGGTCTCGTCGATCGCCACCTCGAAGGAGATGATCCGGCCGGTGATCTTGTCGAGCCCGGCGAAGACCGCGGTCGGGTTGCGGATGCGGTCGGCCTTGGCGGGAACGGCCAGCGCGAGCGCTGCGCCGGAGACGGCTGCGAGGGCGAGGATCCTGCGGAGCGAAGGCATGCCGGTATGCGATTCTCTTCAAGCGGGCCCGAGCCGCGACGGGGCGGAGTAGCACGGCAATCGCAGCGGAAAAAGGGCGGGGAAGCGTTCAGGGCCCGGGCTCGCACCGAAAGCTCCGGCGGCGCTCCGTCGTCGGCCATGCTTTTCCAGGGACACGTCCGGCACCAGGGCGCATATCAGGCGGGCGTTTCCGCACTTGCAAACCGTTTGCAACTCGATATCCTGCGAATGGGATGCAAGAGCAGAATGGGGATCGCGCATGGACGCTCGGGTCGAGAAGTTGCCCGCAGGCTGGCGCAGCGAGCGGGGGGAGGCTTCACTAGCCGACGTCCATCGCTCGATCCCGGTGCGTGGTTCCGGACCGGGCTGGCGGCGCGCGGCGGCCTTTGTCGGACCGGGTTATCTCGTCGCCGTCGGCTATATGGATCCCGGCAACTGGGCGACCTCGATCGCCGGCGGCTCGAAATTCGGTTACACGCTGCTCGTCGTCGCGCTGATCTCCAACATCATGGCGATCGTACTGCAGTCGCTCTGTGCGCGGCTCGCCATCGCTTCGGGGCGCGATCTGGCCCAGGCTTGCCGCGACGCCTTCCCCAAGCCCGTCGCCTATACGCTCTGGTTCCTCGCCGAGACCGCGATCATCGCCACCGACATCGCCGAGGTGATCGGTACGGCCATCGGCCTCAACCTGATCTTCGGCATTCCGCTCGAGATCGGCGTCGTCATCACTGCGCTCGATGTCTTCCTGATCCTCTATCTGCAGCGGCTCGGCTTCCGCTGGGTCGAGGCGCTGATCATCACGCTGCTCGGCGTGATCGCCATCTGCTTTTCGATCCAGATCGCGCTGGCCGATCCGAACTGGGGGCAGGTGATCCGCGGATTCGCGCCGACCACCGAGATCGTCACCAATCCGGAGATGCTCTATCTGGCGCTCGGCATCCTCGGCGCGACCGTGATGCCGCATAATCTCTATTTGCATTCGGGCATCGTGCAGACGCGCGCCTATGGCGAGACCCTGCCTGAGAAGCGCCAGGCGCTCAAATACGCCACGATCGATTCGACGGTCGCGCTGATGTTCGCGCTCTTGATCAACGCCTCGATCCTGATCCTGGCGGCCGCGACCTTCCACAAGACCGGCCAGACCGAGGTCGCCGAGCTCGGCGACGCGCACAAGCTGCTCGGCCCGCTGCTGGGCGTGGCG
This sequence comes from Allobosea sp. Root483D1, assembly GCF_001429505.1. Lineage (GTDB taxonomy): Bacteria > Pseudomonadota > Alphaproteobacteria > Rhizobiales > Beijerinckiaceae > Allobosea. The sequence continues at coordinate 1,126,233 of NZ_LMJW01000022.1, read as the reverse complement.
ATCGCGCCGACCCTGTTCGGCATCGCGCTGCTCTGCTGCGGCATCAACTCGACGGTGACGGCGACGCTTGCCGGCCAGATCGTGATGGAGGGTTTTCTCAAGATCAAGCTGCCGCCCTGGTTGCGCCGGCTGATCACCCGCGGCATCGCCATCATACCGGCCGCAGCGGTGACGATCTGGTACGGCGATGCCGGCACGGCGCGGCTCCTGATCCTGACCCAGGTCGTGCTCTCGCTGCAGCTCTCCTTCGCCGTCTTTCCATTGGTGATGTTCACTGCCGACAAGGCCAAGATGGGCGAGCTCGTCGCGCCACGCTGGCTCGTCGCCTTCGCCGTGCTGATCGCGGTCACGATCGCGGCGCTGAACATCAAGCTGCTGGTCGATTTCGTCGGCGGGGCAGGCTGAGGGACGGCGCGCTTCGTCCAGGAGCCGAAAGGCGGGGCCGGCTCTAGAGGGCAGCGCGCCTGGCTCGGAAGCGGGCGACCTTGTCGCGGTTGCCGCATACGCTCATCGTGCACCAGCGCCGGGTGTTGTTGCGGCCACGATCGTAGAAGACGAGCGTGCAGTGATCGGCGGCGCAGCGCTTCAGCCGCGCCGGCTCGGCCTCGCAGACGAACCGGGCGAGATCGAGCGCAATCAGTGCAGCCGGACCTGCGGCGGCATGATCCAGCGCCAATCCGAGTGTCGGTCCATGCTCGCCCCGATGCAGGACATGATGACCGTTAAGGCCGGCCAGCCGGCGGTTCACTGACGCCAGATCAGCATCGGACAGCGCCTTGCCATCTTCGAGCTGCTCGAAGACGGCACGGGCCTCCGCGCGCAGGGCGCGCAGATCGGCCAACGCTTCGTTTCCATCACCGGCAGCATCCCCGAGCCCGGCCTCGGCCAACCAGGCCAGCGCGCGCTCAGGACCATCGATCAGCTCCTGAGGGCCGGATTCGCCCGTTGGCGTGGTGTTCAGCAGATCGAGCCACGTCGCACCGCCGACGAAGGGAAAGCCGTCGCGGAATTCGGCGGAGATCTCGGTCGCGGACGCCATTTCACACCTTCCACGGACATGTCAGTTTGTAACCTGTCATTTATCAGTTGACAGGTTTCAATTCAAGTGACACCGTTAAATCATAATTACAGAGGTTACGTCGCCTCGCGACGGTCGATTTCCTCCGTCGCCTTGCTGCCATCGCCCTTGCCACAGGAGTTCTCGCCATGACGCCCGTCGCCGCCATCGATCCCGTCCAGACCCATTTCCGCCGGACCACGATTGCCGGCACCGAGATCTTCTATCGCGAGGCAGGACCGCAGGACGCGCCGGCGGTCCTGCTGCTGCACGGCTTCCCATCTTCCTCACACATGTTCCGTGACCTGATCCCGCGCCTGGCGGGACGATACCGGGTGATTGCGCCGGACTATCCCGGCTTTGGTCACAGTGCCGCGCCGTCGCCGGCCGAGTTCGACTATCGCTTCGACCGGCTCGCCGATGTGGTGGAGGGACTCGTCGATCAACTCGGGCTGGAAAGCTATGTGCTCTATCTGCAGGACTATGGCGGGCCGGTCGGTTTCCGCCTGGCGCTGCGCCGGCCGGAGCGCGTGCGCGGCTTGATCGTGCAGAACGCTGTCGCCAATGCCGAAGGCTGGAACCCGGAGATCACCGCGTCGATGGGGCCGTTCTGGCGTGAGCGCAATGCCGAGACTGAGAAGCCCTTCGTCGATCTGCTGAAGCCGGAGACGACGCGCTTCCAGTACAGCCATGGCGCCGCGCGGGCCGAGCGCCTCTCGCCCGATGCCTGGACGGCGGATCAGGCCGGGCTGGACCGGCCGGGCAATCGCGAGATCCAGCTGCGGCTGCTGCACGACTATCAGAGCAATTTCGCCGCCTATCCGGCCTGGCAGCGCTACCTTTCCGAGCGGCAACCGCCGATGCTGATCGTCTGGGGGAAGAACGACCCGTTCTTCACGACCAAGGGTGTCGATTATCTGAAGGAGCAGGTGCCAGCTGCCGAGGTACACCTGTTCGATGCCGGCCATTTCGCACTGGAGACGCATGCCGGCGAGATCGCCGAGCACATCCGCGTGTTCATGGCGCGATTGCAAACGGCAGGCTGAGGCAGGCACCTGCGCTGGCGAAACAAAAGGCCGGCTCGCGGGGGGAGCCGGCCTTTGCTGTTCTTGCGCCTAGTCTCAGCGCCCGGGCGTCCAGGCCTGATAATCGCCGGTCGCTGCCGGGGTCTGGTTGTCGCCGAGGGTCGAGCCCGGCGGGCGATAGGCCAGCGCCGTGCCGGTGTAGTTCGGCTGGTGCGGCTTCTGCCACTCGCGAGCGACGTACTTTTCCTCGGAGGGGGCGACGTCGACGGTATGGTGCAGCCAGCCGTTCCAGCCGGCCGGGATCATCGAAGCCTCGACGGGGCCGTTATAGACGACCCAGCGGCGCTGGATGCCGAGCGCCTTGTCCTTCTTGCCGCCCTTGGTGCGGTAGTAGACGTTGCCGAACTCGTCCTCGCCGACCTTCTCGCCGAAGCGCCAGGTGTGGAAGCGGGTACCGATGGTCTGGCCGTTCCACCAGGTGAAAAGCTGGAGCAGGGTCTTGGTCATCGCTTCGCGTCCGCGCAGGCCATAGGCCGTCGCGCGACTTATGAAGAGGCCGGCGCGCGATGTCCAGTGTGGCTCAGCGCAAGAGCGAGCGGGCGGTCGGAACGAGGCGGGCGATATCGGGAGCGCGACCGATGCCGAGCGGCCTCTCGCGCAGGGCCGCTTCGAGCGCCGGTATCGCCTGCAATACGGCGGGCCGGATGAGCGTCACCACGACGCATTCGCCCTCGCGCACAGGCAGGCGCTCGAAGCCATTCTGGCTGCGGTCGCTGATCAGGCTGGCGAGGACCTCGCTGCCGGTGGAATGCACTGCCTCGGCGATCGCCTTGGCGGCGAGCGAGGCCACGTTGTCGGCTGTGTCCTGCATGAGATGGTGAATGGCGACGAGATGGATCCGCCCGTCTTCGAGATCGGCCGTTCCTGGCGGCAGCCGCTCGAGCCCGCTCGTGTCGAAGCCGGAACCGGGAGTGGCCGGCTTCAGCATCAATACGTCGTGCCATTCCAGCATGGTCTCGTCGGCGGCGGGGCCGTGCTCCGCCCAGACCGGCCCGCCATAGAAGGCGGGGAGGGCGCGGGTCCGGGCTTCCTGGTCGGGAAAGCCGCGGAACCAGACGAACTGGTCGGGCGCGGCGGGATCGCGGAACTGGCCGACCACGCTCATCCGGGTCGCCTCCTGCGTCTCGACGAGATGGCTGTCGAAGACCGCGATCAGGGCCTCGCGCGCGCCGGGCTTCAAGGTGTAGCGGCGCAGTTCGAAGACGGTGTCGGTCATGGCGTTCTCCGGCTGCCGTGAGCTGCCCTGGCACCTAGGCGGCAGGTCCGCCCAGATCCGTCAGCAGCGTCATCCCGACCTCGGCCACGATTCGGACATGATTCGAGGCGGGGGCGCTTGGACACGAAAGGCGGGCGCGCCAGCGAAGCATCGCGCGGATTCAAGCACTTGTGGCTGCTGCTGCAGAGCGCGCTTCCGCTAGTAGGACTTGCTGGTCCCGATTGACGTTTCGTTAACCATGGTCCGGTGGATTTTAGTGGTTTTACAGCGGCAAGGATCGTTGCAAGCTCGCAACGGTGCCGCGATTCCGCATGTGATTCCTTGGGCTTAGCGGGTGCCTTGAAACTTATCCCCGTGATCCACACCTTACTACAAGATGTCGTATCCACACCTATCGGTGCGCACTAATCCTTGACGTCGCGGCCCATTCGGGACTAAATTTTGACGGTCGCGTGACGGTTGGCGGAGACGCCTTTTTCGACCCGCGAAACGAGTTCCCAGATGGGTCGGACGATCACCGCGGCGCGCCAGCAATGGCGACGGCGAACGGGGACGTATGCTCCGCCTGGTCGCGTCCGGAAGCCGATGGCGGGATCACACCGCTGCGGGATCCAGGGGCATCAAACCGAGTTGGTCTGACATCAGGAGCCGGTGAGCAACCGGCCGCGCGGGGCGCCAGGATGCGTCCGCGGCAAGCATTGGGGACGAAGCTTATGCGCATCGAGCGCCGCCATACCACCGCTGGCCAGTCGCCTTATTCGGCGATCCCGTTCCGCTCGGCGGTGAGCGAGATCCGCAATCCCGATGGTTCGATCGTCTTCCGGCTCGAGGGCATCGAGGTGCCCGACGCCTGGTCGCAGGTCGCGAGCGACGTGCTCGCGCAGAAGTATTTCCGCAAGGCCGGCGTGCCGGCGCATTCGAAGAAGGTCGAGGAGAACGACGTCCCGTCCTTCCTCTGGCGTTCGGTTCCGGATGAGGCCGCGCTGGCGAAACTGCCTGAGGCTGAGCGCTTCGGTTCCGAGATCTCGTCCAAGCAGGTCTTCGATCGGCTCGCCGGCTGCTGGACCTATTGGGGCTGGAAGGGCGGCTACTTCTCCTCGGAGGAGGATGCGCACGCCTTCCATGACGAGCTGCGCTTTATGCTGGCCTCCCAGATGGTCGCGCCGAACTCGCCGCAATGGTTCAACACCGGCCTGCACTGGGCCTATGGCATCGACGGGCCGAGCCAGGGCCATTTCTACGTCGACTTCAAGACCGGCAAGCTCGTCAAGTCGAAGTCGAGCTACGAGCACCCGCAGCCGCATGCCTGCTTCATCCAGGGCGTGCAGGACGACCTCGTCAACGAGGGCGGCATCATGGACCTCTGGGTCCGCGAGGCGCGCCTCTTCAAGTATGGCTCGGGCACCGGCTCGAACTTCTCGATGCTGCGCGGCGAGGGCGAGAAGCTCGCCGGCGGCGGCCGTTCCTCCGGCCTGATGTCCTTCCTCAAGATCGGTGACCGGGCCGCCGGCGCGATCAAGTCGGGCGGTACCACCCGCCGCGCCGCCAAGATGGTGGTGGTCGACGTCGATCACCCCGACATCGAGACCTATATCGACTGGAAGGTGAAGGAGGAGCAGAAGGTCGCGGCGCTCGTCGCCGGCTCCAAGATCGTCCAGAAGGCGATGAAGGCGGTAATGAAGGCCTGCGTGAACTGCGAGGCTGCCGACGACGCCTGTTTCGACCCCGAGAAGAACCCGGCGCTGAAGCGCGAGATCAAGCTCGCCCGCAAGGCGCTGGTGCCGGACAACTACATCAAGCGCGTCATCCAGTTCGCCAAGCAGGGCTACACCGAGATCCAGTTCGACACCTACGACACCGACTGGGATTCGGAAGCCTATCTCACCGTTTCCGGTCAGAACTCGAACAACTCGGTCTCGCTCACCGACGACTTCCTCCGCGCCGTCGAGACCGATGGCGACTGGAACCTCATCGGCCGCACCACCGGCAAGGTCACCAAGACCCTGAAGGCGCGCGACCTCTGGGAGAAGATCGGCTACGCCGCCTGGGCCTCGGCCGATCCCGGCCTGCATTTCAACACCACGATGAACGACTGGCACACCAGCCCGGCCTCGGGACGCATTCGCGCCTCGAACCCGTGCTCGGAGTACATGTTCCTCGACGACACCGCCTGCAACCTGGCCTCGGCCAACCTGCTGCAGTTCTACGATCGCGAGGCGAAGGCCTTCGACGTCGCCGGTTACGAGCATCTCTGCCGGCTCTGGACCATCGTGCTCGAGATCTCGGTGACGATGGCGCAGTTCCCTTCGAAGGAAATCGCCGAGCTCTCCTATGAGTATCGCACGCTCGGCCTCGGCTACGCCAATATCGGCGGCCTGCTGATGACCATGGGCCTCGGCTACGACTCCGACGAGGGCAGGGCGCTCGCCGGCGGCCTGACCGCGATCATGACCGGCGTCGCCTATGCGACCTCGGCCGAAATGGCGGGCGAGCTCGGCCCGTTCCCGGGCTACAAGAAGAACGCCCAGCACATGCTGCGCGTCATCCGCAACCACCGCGTCGCGGCGCATGGCCAGGCTGCCGGCTATGAAAGCCTGCAGGTCACGCCGGTGCCGCTCGACCATGCGACGCTGGAGCGCCTCGGCGGCTCCTCGGTGACGGTGTCGGAGCGGGCGAAGGCCAGCTGGGACGAGGCGCTGGCGCTCGGCGAGAAGCACGGCTACCGCAACGCCCAGTCGACCGTGATCGCGCCGACCGGCACGATCGGCCTGGTCATGGATTGCGACACCACCGGCATCGAGCCCGACTTCGCGCTGGTGAAGTTCAAGAAGCTCGCCGGCGGCGGCTACTTCAAGATCATCAACGGCGCCGTGCCGGACGCGCTGCGGGCGCTCGGCTATCGCGAGGCTGATATCGCCGAGATCGAGGCCTATGCCGTCGGCCATGGCTCGATGAAGCAGGCGCCCGCCGTCAACCCGGGCTCGCTGCGGGCCAAGGGCTTCAGCGACGAGAAGATCGAGGCGATCGAGAAGGGGCTGAAGAGCGCCTTCGACATCAAGTTCGTCTTCAACAAGTGGACGCTGGGCGAGGACTTCCTCACCGGGACGCTGAAGGTGCCGGCCGAGAAGCTCAGCGACGTGTCGTTCGAGCTCCTGCCCTTCCTCGGCTTCAGCAAGGCCGAGATCGAGGCCGCCAACGTCCATGTCTGCGGGGCGATGACGCTGGAAGGCGCGCCGCACCTGAAGAAAGAGCACTACAACGTCTTCGATTGCGCCAATCCCTGCGGACGCATCGGCAAGCGCTATCTCTCGGTCGAGAGCCATATCCGCATGATGGCAGCGGCGCAGCCCTTCATCTCGGGCGCGATCTCCAAGACCATCAACATGCCGAACGACGCCACTGTCGAGGATTGCAAGAGCGCCTATCTGCTCTCCTGGAAGCTGGCGCTGAAGGCGAACGCGCTCTATCGCGACGGCTCGAAGCTGTCGCAGCCGCTGAACTCGGCCCTGATCGCCGACGAGGATGACGACGCCGACGACGCGACCGAGGCGCTCTACCAGCAGCCGCTGGCGGCGCGCGCCACGCAGATCGCCGAGAAGATCGTCGAGCGCATCGTCGAGCGGGTCGAGCGGGTGCGCGACCGCGAGAAGATGCCCTCGCGCCGCACCGGCTACATCCAGAAGGCGGTTGTCGGCGGCCACAAGGTCTATGTCCACACCGGCGAGTATTCCGACGGGCGCCTCGGCGAGATCTTCATCGACATGCACAAGGAGGGCGCGGCCTTCCGGGCGATGATGAACAACTTCGCCATCGCGGTCTCGCTCGGCCTGCAATACGGCGTGCCGCTGGAGGAGTATGTCGAGGCCTTCACCTTCACCCGCTTCGAGCCCTCGGGCTTCGTGCAGGGCAACCAGTCGATCAAGAACGCGACCTCGATCCTCGACTATGTCTTCCGCGAGCTGGCGATCTCCTATCTCGGCCGGCACGACCTCGCCCATGTCGATCCCTCCGAGATCGGTCATGACGTGATGGGCGGCGGCGTCGAGCAGGGCCGGGCGCCGGATGCGGCCGGGCCGATCACCTCGACCCCGCTGGCTTCCTCGGGCTTCCGCCGCGGCAAGCCGATCAACCTGCTGGCCATCCAGGGCGGGCAAGGCGGGGCCGCGAACGACGCAGTCGCCCGCGGCGGCGCCCACCTCACCGGCCTCTCGACCGTCGGCGCGACCGCGCTTAAGGAGGAGCCGGAAGAGTTCGGCGAGGCCGAGATGAGCAAGCTCGGCTTCGCCGCGCCGGCCGCCCAGCCGACCGCCTCCGAGCGCCGGGCCGAGGCGATCATGAAGGGCTATGTCGGCGACAGCTGCGGCGAGTGCGGCAACTTCACGCTGGTGCGGAACGGCACCTGCCTGAAGTGCAACACGTGTGGCTCGACGACCGGGTGTTCGTAGTCCGCTGAAGCTCAACAGCTGAAAATCGAGGCATAGTGTTGCCGCGATTGCGGGAAAAGTTCCGCGAGTGAGAGAGAAGCGCCCGGCTTGAGGCCGGGCGCTTTTTTTTGAAGCGCACCGTTGTGCCGGGTCAACGCGATACTGACAGCCACTTGGAAGCTGAAATATCTAGCCGGTATGCGCGTCGAGAACGTCCGCTGGAAGGATGCCAGTTTGTCATGGGGCGCGAGTCAGAGGCTGGCCCGTTGCGGACCTTGGGAAAGTCGGCTTTCGGTCCGGCCCCTGAGCACTGGGTCGGTCGGCTATCCGCACGTGTCACGAACCGAGCGAGGCGAGATAGCGGTCAATAGTCGAGCGCGTTCCAAACTCCCAGGTTCTCTCCAATGCCCGGCTGAACGCCTCCCGGAAGCGCCGGTCATCTCCCAGGTCGCCATAGATGTCCTGCATCGCAAGCCAGGCCTCCGGCGCGAGCCTGGCCTGCCGCGCCCGCATCGTCAGCCGCGGCCAGATCGGATCGTTCGGCGCGATAGGCTGGCCGGTCTCCGTCTCGCCATAGCAGTAGCGGCACCACAAAGCGCAGACGAGCGCGAGCCCGTCGATGGCGCGCCCGGCCTTCAGCGCATCGCGGATCGTCGGCAGGATGAACTTCGGCTGGCGGTTCGAGCCGTCGAGGCACAGACGCCGGATCGTGTCGCCGATCTTCGGATTGGCGAAGCGCCGCTCGATCGTGCTCTTGTACTGGTGCAGATCGGTCTTCGGCACCGGCGGCACCATCGGGATAACCTCGGCGTCGAGCAGTGCTGACAGAAATCGCGCGATCTGCTCGTCCGCCAGCGCTTCGTGGACGTAGTGGATATCGAGCAGGCCGGCCGGATAGGCGATCGCCGCATGGCCGCCGTTGAGGATACGGATCTTCATCAGCTCGAACGGTGCGACATCCGCAACGAACTGAACGCCAACCTCCTCGAGCCTCGGCCTGCCGGCTGGAAAACGGTCCTCCAGCACCCATTGCCGGAAGTCCTCGCAGAAGACCGGGCGGCGATCGTCGATGCCGAACTCGGCCTGCAGGCTATCGCGCTCTCGCTGCGTGGTCGCCGGTGTGATCCGATCGACCATCCCATTCGGGAAGGCGACGTTCTCCCTGATCCAGGCCGCGTCGGAGCGATCGACCAGCTCGAGGAGACCTGCGACCGTTGCCTCGGCGACATGGCCGTTGCCCGGAAGGTTGTCGCAGGACATCACGGTGAAGGGCGCGATACCGGCGGCGCGACGCCGCAACAGTGCCGCAGCGATGAGCCCGAAAGCCGTCTTCGGGCGTTGCAACCGGTCGGCGGCGTCGGCGACGATCTCCGGGTGATCGGCTGCGAAAGCCTGACTCGCCGGATCAACATAATAGCCACCCTCGGTGACGGTCAGCGAGACGATGCGGGTACGTGGATCGACGAGCTTGGCCAGAACGGTTTCGGTGTCTCCTGGTGCAACGAAGTCGAGCATCGGCGCGATGACGCGTGCCTGCGAGGATGCGGCCTCCTGCGCCACGACGGTTGTCAGGAAATCCTGTGCCGCAAGGTCGGTCCGCATCTCGGCATCGCTCTCGCGTACGCCCGCACCGATCAGCGCCCAGTCCCGGTCGAGCCCCCGCCCGAAGAGCTCGTCGAGGTAGACCGCCTGATGCGCCCGGTGGAAATTGCCGACGCCGATATGGACGATGCCGGGCGAGAGCTCGCCCGGCTGGTAGCCAGGGACCGCGACGGGACCCACGATGCCGGCCAGCGTCGCACGCGAGAGCCTGACCGCCATCGGCGTCACCTGGCCCGGGCGGCGGCCAACTGGATGACGAGATCCGGCCGGTCGCTGGTGATCTGCGAAACGGGCTGGCCGAGCCAGAAGTCGATGTCGCCGACCGTGTTCGGCACCCAGACGCCGAGGCGTTCGCGCCCGACGATGCCGAGCGCCCGGTCGAGCGTGAGGCGCAGCAGCGATTGCTCCACGGCGATGATGCAACCGAGATCGACGAACCGCTTCAGTGTCCGCTCGATCCCGCCGTAGGCTTCGCAGGAGCGGCGGTCGACCGAGGCGAGCCGGCGCATCTCGGGCGCCTTGGCCCTGATCTCCTCGATGACCTCCGGAACAAAGCAGGTCAGTACGACGCGTGCAGCGAGCCCGCGCTCCCTGACCAGCGCGATCACCTTGTCGAGCAGGCCGGGATAGGGATTGCCGAAAGCATCCATCTTCATCTCGATCTCGAGCTCGATTGTCGTCGGCGCGAAGACGTCGAGGACGGCAGGCAAGGTCGGGATCGTCTCGCTGAGCGTGTCGTGGAGCTTGACCTTTCGCAGGGCCTCGCGGCTCAGGCGCCCGACCGGTCCCTTATGGTCCGTCGTGCGCTCGAGCAGCGGGTCATGGATCACCATGATCTCGCCATCGCTCGAGAGATGCACGTCGAGCTCAACGGCTTCGACCTTGAGGCCGCAGACGTTGCGGAAGCCGCTGAGGCTGTTCTCCGCCCAGATATTGCGCGCGCCGCGATGGCCGATGATCCGCATGATGAGTTCCGTTGTCCGGGTTGACTGCTATTTGCCGCTGTCCACCAGCCCCTTCACGAACCATCGCTGGAGGATGAGGATGACGAGGGTCGGCGGCAGCATCGTCAGGAAGGCCGCATTCATCAGCAGGTGCCAGGTCGGCAACGAGTCGCCCCGCGGCATCAGCTTCTTCAGGCCGATCACCGCATTGGCCATTGCCGGGTCGGTTGTGAGCAGCAACGGCCAGAGATACTGGTTCCAGCCCATCAGGAAGAGGATGATCGCCAAGGCCACGATGTTCGAGCGCGACAGCGGCAGCAGGATCAGCCGGAAGAACTGCCACGGGCTGGCGCCATCGATGCGCGCCGCCTCGCAAAGCTCATCGGGGACCGTGAGGAAGAACTGGCGGAAGAGGAAGGTCGCCGTAGCGGAGGCGATCAGCGGCAGGATCAGGCCCGAATAGGTGTTGACCAGATTCCAGTCGAGATCGACCAGCGCCTGGACGCCGAGCCATGAGCCCAGGATGTTGAGGGGCAGCGCGACATTCGCCGCCGACTCGTAGGTCGGCACGATGCGCACCTCGATCGGCAGCATCAGCGACATGAAGATCAGCCAGAAGGCCGTCATCCGGAAGGGAAAGCGGAAATAGGTGACGGCGAAGGCTGCAATCACCGAGATCGACAGCTTCCCGATGGTGATGCCGACGGCGATGATGAAGGAGTTGAGCAGCAGCCGGCCGAAATTCGCGGTGCTCAGGACGGTCTGCATGTTCGCGAAGAACTCGGTGCCCGGCAGCCAGGACATCGGCACCCGCATGATCTCCTGCTGCGAGAGTGAGCCGGTGACGAGGACGAAGTAGATCGGCAGGCAGACGAGCGCGGCGCCCACCAGCAGGATGAGATGGCAGGCGGCGTCGATGATCGGCGTGCGTTCGTTCATCGCCGCTCCTAGACGCTGTAGTTCACGCGGCGCTCGACGAAGCGGAACTGCGCGAAGGTCAGGAACAGGGCGAGCGCCATCAGCACGACTGATTGCGCAGCGGAGGAACCGAGGTCGAGCGTGACGAAACCGTCCTGATAGACCTTGTAGACGAGGATGGAGGTCGCACCGGCCGGGCCGCCAAGGGTCGTGGCGTCGACGATGGCAAATGTCTCGAACAGCCCATAGACGAAGTTGATCACGATCAGGAAGAACAGCGTCGGCGTGATCATCGGCAGCGAGATGCGCAGAAAGCGCTGGATCGGTCCTGCCCCATCGAGATAGGCGGATTCGAGGATCGACTGAGGTACCGAGAGCAGCGCTGCGACGAGGAAGATGTAGTTGTAGCAGATGTGCTTCCACGAGGCGGCCATGACGATCAGACTGAGCGCATGCCAGGAGTTGCGGTTCGGATCCCAGTCGAATCCCAGCCCCTGCAGCATGTGCGCGACGGGGCCGACCCGGGGGTTGAATAGGAAAGCGAGCATGATGCCGGCGATCGCCGGGGCGATGGCGTAGGGCAGCAGCAGCACGGTCCGGTAGACGCCGCGTCCGCGCAGGATATGGTTCGAGGCGAAGGCGAGCAGAAGCGCGACCGAGAGCGTCAGCACGTTCTGCGCGATGGTGAAGATCAGCGTCACCTGCGCCGATGACCAGTATACGCTGCTGCGGAACAGCCGCTCGAAATTCTGGAAGCCGACCCATTGTGTGGTGGCGCCGAACGGGTCGGTCAGCTGGAAGGCCTGGATCAGCGCCCTGATGGAGGGGATGAAGAAGAACAGCAACAGGATGAAGAGCTGCGGCGCGAGCAGCCAGAACGGCAGGCGCCAGTCCCGGAAATGCGCGCGCTTCAGCCCGCTTTCGGCCTGACCGTCGCCCTTGAGGAGCAGGCGCCGGAACGGCCAGCGGAGGCGCAAAGCGCCACCGCCAGCCGCCGCGGGAAGAGCCGCCGTACTATTTCTTGCCGGCATTGAGTTGCTCGTAGCGGCGCAGCACCTCGTTGCCGCGGCCCACTGCGTCGTCCAGCGCCTGCTGCACCGGCTTCTTGCCGAGGAAGGCGGCCGAAACCTCCTCCATGATCGCGACGTTGATCTGATTGCTGTTGCCGATCCGGAAGCCGAGCGAGTTGTCGCTGGGCGTGCCGCGCATCAGCTGCACCACGGCGATCTCGCGCGTCGGGTTCTTCTGATAGTAGCCCTCCGCCTTGGCGGCGTCGTAGGCGGCGGTCGTGACCGGGACATAGCCCGTCGCCTGATGCCACCAGACCTGCGTGTCGGTCTTCGCGAGGAAGTCGTAGAAGGCGGCGATCGCCTTGTACTTCTCCGGCGTATGCCCCTTCAGGGTCCAGAGCGCGGCGCCGCCGATGACGCTGTTCTTCGGGGTCACGCCCTGCTCGTAGGGAAGCTCGGCCGCGCTCCAGTCGAACTTCGCGGCGGCGACGACCGCGGCATGCGATGCGGTCGAGGCGATGATCGTCGAGCACTCGCCCGAGGTGAAGAGCTGGATCGGGATGATGCCCTGGCCGGCGAGCTGCATCACACCGGAGCTGACCAGTCGCTTCATGCGCTCGACCTGGCCGACGAGCTTGCCCTTGTTGAAGACGAAGCTGGTGTCGAGGCCGTCCATGCCGTTGCGCTTCGTCGCATACGGGATGTCGTTCACCGCGCTGTAGTTCTCGAGGAAGCTCCACTCATAGTCGCCGGGCAGCACCATCGCGCATTTCGACACGCCTTTGGCCTTGATCGCGTCGAGCTGCGGCTCGAGCTCCTGCCAGGTCGCGCCGGGCTTGTCGAAACCGGCGGCTTTGAAGTGGTCGCGGTTGTAGAACAGGATCGGCGTCGAGGAATTGAACGGCATCGCCTGGAGCTTGCCGTCGATCGCATAGTAGCTGACCACCGGTGCGATGAATTTCGAGACGTCGACCGGGCGGCCCTGCTGCGCCATCAGCTCAGTCGTCGAGACGATGGCGCCGGAATTGACCATGGTGAGGAAGGAACGCTCGTTCGACTGCACGATCTCGGGCTGGCGCTTGGCGCGGTACGCCGCGATCGTGCCGTTCAGCACCTCGTCGTAATTGCCCTTGGCGATCGCCTTGACGATGTAGTCCTTCTGGGAATCGTTGAACTTCTTGACCAGCTCGTCGACACGCTCGCCGAGCGTGCCGCTCATCGCGTGCCAGAATTCGATCTCGGTCGCGGCCCGGGCCGTCGACAGGCCAGCCAGCAGCAGGGCACCCGCACCCGCCAGTACCGCATGGATAGGTCGCATGAAAGCCTCCCTCGTAACATTATGTGAGCATATGCTCTTTGTTGAAGCATATGCTCGCACATCGCCTTCCTATGTCAACCGGCCATGACAGGGCGATGACAGCGCGAGCAGGCTTGCCGTCACCAGGTCGATCGGGATGGAAGGTGTTGCGGCGCTCAATCGGCCAGGAGGGCGCGCGCGGTGTCCTCGTCTGTGATCAGGCCGTTGACGATGCGGCCGGCGAGGGCGGCTCGCAGTGGCGCCACCTTCGCGGCGCCGTGAGCAATGCAGATGCGCAAGCGGTCGCTGCTCGGCTCCGGCGGCACGCTGGTGACGCGCTGGTTCAGGCCCTGGTCGAGGATTCTGCCCTCGGCATCGAACGCCCAGCCGGTCACTTCGCCGACGGCCCCGGCGCGAACCAGCTCGAGCAATTCGCTGCGGGTCATGAAGCCGTCGCGATAGAGCACCGCGTCGTCGCCGATCTGGCTGATTCCCATCAGCCAGAGATCGGCCTCGCTGGCGATGGCGCGAATCCGCCGGACCGACTCGATCTCGATCAATTGCGCCCGCTCTTCCGCGCTGGAGACATAGAGCGGCAGCGGCATCGGGAAATGCTGGGCCTTGGTGATCTCGGCCAGCTTGACCAGCGTGTCGAACCGGCTCGCCGAGCCGTCCGGCGAGATGGTGCCGACGAGCGAGACCAGCCGATGCAGCGGGCAGGACATCGGCGAGACACGCTCGATGCTGGCGCGCATCGAGCGACCGGTGCCCAACGCCATCACCAGCGATTTGCGCGAGCGCAGCCAGCGCTCGATCAACAGGCCGCCGAGGGAGGCGACGCCGGAGGCTGCCGTCTCGGCCGAGCCGTCAGCTGGCGCTATATCGCAGTGCTGCAATTCGAAGCGATCGCGCAGGCGTGTCGCAAGGTCCATGCAGTCGGCGATCGGGTGGTTCATCCTGAAGCTGATCAGCCCCTCGCTTCGGCAGAGCGAGACGAGGCGCTGCGCCGCCGGCCGCGAGATGTTCAGGATCTGAGCGATGTCCTCCTGCGTCCGGCCGGCAATATAGTACAGCCAGCCGGCGCGGGCTGCGTCGTCCAGGCGCGCGTTGTCTGCGTCGGCCATGCCGTCAATCCGCATCCTGCATTGCCAGTTCGCGCCAGGATCCGAGCAATCGGTCTGCCCCAGCCTCCATCAGGGCGCTGCGCTGGTCGAGCACTGCGAAATGGCTGCCCGCAGCGAGCCCGAAAGCGGTCATGCCCGCAGCCTTGGCTGCCTTCACGCCGCTGACGCTGTCCTCGATGACGAGGCACCGCTCCGGCGCGGCGCCGCGCTCGGACGCCGCCAGCAGGAAGAGATCGGGGGCGGGCTTGCCCCGCTTCACGCGCGTAGTGCTGAAGATCCGCCCCTCGAACAGGTCCCAGAGGCCGACCTGGCACAGGCAGAGCTCGATACGCTCTTCGTCGCTGGAGGACGCGACGCAATAATCGGCGTCGAAGGCTTCGACCGCGGCGCGCACGCCGGCGATCGCCTGCAAATCCGCCCTGAAGGCCGAAAACAGCCGGGCGCGCCAATCTCGCGTGAAGCCGTCGGGGGCGGGAAGGCCCGTCATTCGCTCATAGTCCCCGATCACAGCGCTGGCCGGCCGCCCGAGATAGCGCCGCATCACATGGGGCAGATCGTAATCGGGATCGAGCGGCGAGAGAAGCTCGGCCAATATCCGGCAGCTGATGGTCTCGCTGTCGACGAGCACGCCGTCGCAATCGAGGATAACGAGGTCGAATTGACGTGGTCGGTGGGGCATGGAGTCAACAAAAATCGATCAGATGCTCTTATCAAGAACATCTGCTCGAATTTCTGTCAAACTCCTCGACCGATTAGCGCAGTCCCTGGCTGTCGCAAGCGGCCTGCCGCCAAACCACGTAATGCCGGTCATAGGTGGAAACGAGATCGGGGTCGGGATCGAAGCGCACCGCCTCGCCTGTCGGCTTCCGACAGATGTCACGAATAGGTTCGCCCGTGCAGGAGAGCCGCGCCAGCCGCGCTGCACCGAAGGCCGCGCCATGGTCGCCGTCGGCGTAGCGCTCAAGCGGAATGCCGAGCACATTGGCGAGGATCGACAGCCACAGATCGGACCGCGAGCCGCCGCCGATGACCAGCGCCCGATCGATCACAGCGTTCGCGCCTTCGAGCGCGAGCTTGCCGTCGCGGAAGGCGAAGGCGACGCCCTCCAGCACGGCCTGGGTCATCGCGTCCCGATCGGTCTCGTGCGCCAGGCGAGTGAAGCTGCCCAGCATCTGCGGGTCGTTGTGAGGGGTGCGCTCGCCAGAGAGATAGGGTGTGAACAGCGTCGAGGACGGCCGACTGGCGCGACTTCCGAGCGGCGCCAGCAACGCCGCCTCGTTGCAGCCGACGATTGCCGCCCACCAGCGTAGGCTCGCTGCCGCCGAGAGATGCACCGACATCTGGTGCCAGCGATCCGGCACTGCATGGCAGAAGGCATGCACGGCACTCTCGGCCCGTGGTTCGAACGCTTCTGTCGTGCGCCAGAGCACGCCGGAAGTCCCCAGTGAGAGGAAACAGTCACCCGGCTCGATCGCGCCCAGGCCGATGGCGCCGGCGGCGTTGTCGCCTGCCCCGGCGGCAAAAAGCGGTGGCGTGTCGAAACCGAGCTCGCGGCTGAGCTCGGCTCGCATCCGCCCGGCGGGCTGCGAGCCTTCGACGAGGGTCGGCATCTGGCTGCGATCGAGCCCCGTCGCCGCCAGCATCCGCTCGGACCAGTCGCGGGCGCCGACATCGAGCCAGAGCGTGCCGGATGCATCCGACATCTCCTCGATCGTCTCGCCGGTCAGGACGAGCCTGAGATAGGCCTTCGGCAGCAGGACCTTGCGCGTCGTTCGGAAGATCTCCGGCTCATGGCGGCGGACCCAGGCGAGCTTCGGCGCGGTGAAGCCCGGCATGGCGATGTTGCCGGTGATCTTGCGCGAAGCCGGCTCGGCCGCTTCCAGCTCGGCGCATTCGGCAGCCGAGCGGCCATCGTTCCAAAGGATGCAGGGCCGCAGCGGCCGGTCCACCTCGTCGAGAAGGACGGCGCCATGCATCTGCCCGGACAAGCCGATGCCGCGACAGGCGCGAAATGCAGGGAGATCAGCATCCCGCAACCGGTGCAAGGCCGACAGCGTCGCGCTGATCCAGTCTGCCGGATACTGCTCCGACCAAAGCGACTGCGGCCGCTGCACGGAAAGTTCAGCCGTGGCGCCGGCGAGCGCGCTCTGTCGGTCATCGACCAGGACGGCCTTGACCGAGGACGTGCCGAGATCGATGCCTATATAGCTCATGGCGATTGCCGCTGGCGCAAGGTGACGGTCAGCGCCGGAGCGCCACGGAGCCGCCGGGATAGATCAGGCTCTTGACCATACCCGCTTCGTTGGCGGCATGGCGACGGAAGGCCTCCGGCCCGTCTGTCAGGGCGAAGCGGTGGCTGACAACCGCCTCGACATCAACCTTGCCGAGCGCCACCAGCTCAATCGCGCGCGGATAGACATGGCCCATCCGGCGCGAGAACTTGATCGTCAGCCCGCGCCGGCGCGTCTCCGCCGCCGGGACGACATAGCTGTCGCCGTCGGGGATCCCAACCAGCACGACGCGCCCGCCGATCCGCGCGGCGCGCACGGCGTCGCGAAATCCCTCCGGCGCATTGGTCGCCTCGATCACCAGAGGCAGCCCTTCTCCGTCGGTCCATTTGGCGATGTCGGCGACACTCTCACCGGCCTTGCTGGCGCCCAGCTTCAGCGCCAGGGCGCGCCGATGCGCTTGAGGATCACAGGCCAGGACCTCGCCGACACCGACCGCCCGCAGCACCTGCAGGATCAGCAGGCCGATCGGCCCGCAGCCGAGCAGCGCGACGCGCTCGAGCAGGCGCGGCTTCGCCAGATCGACGGCATGGATAGCGACGCCGAGCGGCTCCAGCATGACCGCGTCGCTCGGGGTGAAATGCTGCGGCACCGGGATGATCTGCGACGTCGGCACCCAGATCCGTTCGGTCATCGCGCCATCATGGGGCGGTGCGCCGATGAAGACGACCTCGGGACAGAGATTGGGGTGTCCCGCACGACAGTGCTCGCAATGGCCACAGGCCTGATTTGGATCGACTGCGACGAGCGTGCCGCGAGCCAGACCGAGCTCGGGCAGATCCTCCGTCAGCCAGCCGCTGAACTCATGCCCTGGCACGAAGGGCGTTGCGATCACCGCCGAGCCGATCCCGCCATCCTTGTAATAATGCAGGTCGCTGCCGCAGAGTCCGACGGCGGCCACGTCGATCAGCGTTTCGCCCGGCGCGCCTTCGCGCAGATTGAAGGTCGCGACGCGCGCATCGCCGGCGGCATGCAGGAACACGGCATAGGACATTTCGGGACGGCACTCCGGTACAATCGACACTCAGATTAACAAATGTATTCTCTTATTTACATTGGTTTCGGTCAAGGCGAAAACAGCAGGCCGACAGCCCTCGGTTGTAGGGGCTGGCCAGCGCGATATAACCTCGGCAAACACAAGGACCTGCGATGCCGGAAGATGCCCAGACCCAGGTGAGAGCCGCCTGGCTGTACTACATGGAGGGGCTGACCCAGGCGGAAATCGCCGACCGGTTGAAGATGACGCGGCTACGGGTCAACCGGCTGCTGGTCGAGGCGCGCGGCAGCGGCCTCGTCAACATCACCATCAATTCGCGCCTCGAAAGCTGCGTTCGGCTGGAGCGCGCGCTGGTCGAGACCTTCGGGCTGCAGGCCGCCGTGGTGGTGCCGACGCCCGGTGACCCGGCGCTGGTGCCGGCCCAGATCGGCCGGGCCGCCGGCGAGTTCGTCTCGCGGATCATCGAGGAGCGCCCCTCCGGCGTCTTCGGCGTCGGCTGGGGCAGTACGCTGCGCGAGACGATCCGGCATATCAGGCCGGGGCAGTTCCGCGAGCTCGGCGTCACCTCGATGATGGGCGGGCTGACTTATGGCATCGAGCTCAACACCTTCGAGATCGCCAGCCAGTTCGCTCGGCTCTGGCAAGCGCAGTGTCACTACCTCGCCGCGCCGATCTATGCCGGCACGCCGCAATCGCGCGACACCATCCTGGCGCAGGACGTGTTCGAGGAGGCCTTCGCCCGCATCCGCGCCATCGACGTCTCGATCCTCAGCGCCGGCGATATGAGCGAGCGCTCGCTGCTGGTGCGCTATGGCTTGCCGCGCGATCTCGATATCGCCGAACTGACGACGCAGGGCGCGGTCGGCGACCTGCTCGGCCAGTTCATCGACAAGGATGGCAAGCCCCTCGACCATCCGATCAACCGCCGCGCCATCGCGCTGCCTCTGGAGGCGCTGACGCGCATCCCGACCGCGATTCTGGCTTCGGGGGGGAGCAACAAGGCCGCGGTCATCGCTGCCGCCCTGAAGGGCAGGCTCGCCTCGGTGCTGATCACCGACGAGCAGGCCGCGACCGCCGTGCTCGCTTTGCGCTGACGGGCTTCAGGCAGCGCGGATCGCGTCAAGCAGTTCGTCATGGATCAGGCCGTTGCTGACGACCTTCTCCAAATCTTCGTCGCGCGAATCCACGCTGGCGACGGTTGTCACTTTGCCGCCGGCCGCGCGCACCAATGGCGTCGCCGCCGCATGCGAGACGATGTCGGCCTTGAGCCCGATGAAGGCGTCGAGCCGACCGGCCGCGACCAGCGACATCTCCAGCCCTCCCGAGACCAGGATACGCACGCCCCGGCACAGGCCGGACAGCCGGCGGATGACGGCGTTGGTCCGCTCCAGATCCTCCGGCGCATAATGCGAGGTCAGGCAGATCGAGACCACGGCATCGGCCAGGCTCGTCGTTGCCGAGACGGCGGCCGGGCGGTCGTTGACCGTCGCGATGCCGCCTTCGACATAATGCGCGATAAGCCCGGCGAGCGGTGCATGGGTCAGGCCGAGCAGCGTGCGGCCCTCCTCCTGATAGGCCATAGTCACTGAAAACCAGGGCAGGCCACCGGCATAGTTCACCGTGCCGTCGAGTGGATCGATGATCCAGCGCGGCGCTGCCTCCGAGCCGGAGAAGCCGGCCTCTTCCGAGAGGATCGCCGCCCCTGGCGTCAGTTGCCGCAAGCCGTCGATGACCAGTTGCTCCGAGGCGAGATCGGCGGCCGTTACCACGTCGCGGAAGTCCTTGCGGGCAACGACGAGGTCGCCGTCCTGCATGCGGACCAGCAGCTCGGCCGCCTGCCGTGCGATCGCGGCGGACTGGTCGAGCAGTGAAAGGAGGCGGGGCTCAGGCATGGACGACCTGCGGCTTGCCGGGATAGGCGGGGTCGAGCACGAAGGGCCGACGGGGGCCATAGTTCCCGATCGGCTGGAGATGGCTGACGACGCCGGTCTCGGGGCGCCAAGCATGCACGGCGAAAGCTGGCGGTTCCATGATGAACCAGTTCTCCGTGCCGGGACGCAGGTCGAGCGCGACCTGATGGGCCGTCCCCGGCGCGACATAGCCGATCGTGCCGGCGAAACGCCGCTGGATCGGCCGATGATAATGGCCGCAGAGCACGCGCTCGATTTCGGGGTGAGCGGCGATCAGCCCGGCAAAGCTCTCGGAGACGCGGCAAGGGATCACGTCCATGCCGTCGACACCGACTGCGAAGGGCGGGTGATGCATGAAGATCAGTGTCGGGCGACCCTTCCCTTCGCCCAGGCGCTCCGCCAGCCAGACCTCGCGCTCGGCGCAGATCTCACCGCCATCCTCGCCGGCGCTCACCGTGTCGAGCCCAATCAGCCGGACCGGGAAATCCTCGACCGTGTAATGCAGGAAGCCGGCTTGCGGCAGGTAGCGGTAGTCGGCGCCAAACGCCTCGACGAAGCTTTCGCGCCGGTCGTGATTGCCTGGCAGGACATGGACCGGCATCGGCAGCCTCGACAGCGCCGCGCGCACGATCGCGTATTCCTCGGCGAGGCCGCAGTCGGCGAGATCGCCGGTGACCAGCACGCAATCCGGTGCCGGATCGAGCGCCAGAACGGCGTCGACGGCGCGCTCGATCGCGGCATTGGTGTCGACTATGCCATATGCCGGCCGGCCATGCGGCCTGGCGTGAAAGTCGCTGAGCTGGGCGATGATCATCGGGTCTTGGTCCAGTGGGCAGAAACGACGAGGCCGCCCGGCGCGGACGCCGGGCGGCAGATTACGAGCGCGTCAGGGCGACGCGATCATTTCATCAGCGCTTCGGTCTCGGCGACCATGCGCTCGAGGCCGGCCTTGGGCTGAATCTCGCCGCGCATCACGCCGGCGATGACCTCGCGCTGCTGGCGCCAGATGCGGACCGAGTTGCCGCCCGGATAGCCCTGCCAGGGCGAGGCGCGGTTCACCTGGCCGTTGATGGTGCGGAAGTTGGCGTTGTCCTTGTAGAACGGGCCGAGGAAGGCGTCCTCGCCGGCACGCAGATTGGTCGGCATGTAGCCCGAGGTCTCGACGACGATCTTCTGCGCCTCCGGGCCAGTGACGAATTTCACGAACTCCCAGGCCGCCTTCTGCTTGGCCTGGTCCTTGGCGGTGATGATCGCCGCATTGCCGCCGGTCGGCAGCGTACCCTTGGCCTTGTGGTCGATGGGGAAGAGGGCAGTCTTCAGGGTGAAGCGCTCGCCGACGAGGTCGGTGACCTGGCGCAGGCGGGCCGGCGTGTCGAAGAAGATGCCGATCTTGCCGGCGATGAACTGCTGGCGCGACTGGTCCCAGTCGATCAGCGGCATGCCGTCTTCGGTGACGAGACTGCGCAGCGTCTCCAACGCCTTCAGGCCGACATCGCCGCCGAAGGCGACCTTCTTGCCGCTCGCGTCGAGCAGGGTATGGCCGCCCTGCTGGACGATGCCGCGCCAGAGCCAGTCATCCGGCCAGTCATGGATGTTGTAGGCGAGGCCGGCGACATCGGCAGTCTTGATCTTCTTGGCGAGCGCGATGGT
The DNA here is from genome assembly GCF_001429505.1 of Allobosea sp. Root483D1. Lineage (GTDB taxonomy): Bacteria > Pseudomonadota > Alphaproteobacteria > Rhizobiales > Beijerinckiaceae > Allobosea. The sequence goes on along the minus strand of NZ_LMJW01000022.1, from coordinate 1,104,711 downwards.
GTCGGCCCAGTTATCGGGCATCTTCTCCGGGTCGCCACCGGCCTTCTTCACCAGCTCGGCATTGAAATACATCAGCGGCGTCGAAGCATTGAAGGCGAGGCCCGCCTGCTTGCCATTGGCCTGGCCGAGCGAGAGCAACGCGTCGGAATAATTGGCCTTGCGCCAGGCCTCCGGCTCGGCCTTGAGCAGCGCGCCGAGGTCGACGACCTGCTTGCGCTTGTCGAGCGTCTCGACCAGCTCGGTCAGCAGGTGGAAGCCGGAATAATAGACGTCCGGCAGCTGGTTGGTGACGGAGGAGCGCAGCATCGCCTGATGCCCTTCGTCATAGCTCGCCGCCGGGGCCCGGAAGTTGATCTTGATGCCCGGGTTCTTCTTCATGAACTCTGCGGCGATGGGCTCGTGGAACTTGGCGAAGGCCGGGAAGGCGTAGAGCACGTCGAGCGTGACCTCCTGGGCCCGCGCCGCCGTCGAGGCGGCCAGCGCAAACGCCGCGGCGGCCAGGGTTCTGCCGAAAGCTTTCATCGGGGTTCTCCTTGAGAGGATAGAGTTTTTGTCAGGCTTAGGCGCTTCGCGAGGTCGGCTTATTTCACGCCGGTCATTGTGATGCCGTCGATGAATCTGCGTCGGGCGATCAGGAAGGCGAGGACGAGCGGGGTGGTCAGGATCGTCGCCGCGGCGGTCAGCGCGCCGTAGTTCGAGCCGGTCTCGGCATCGGCGAAGAACATCATCCCGAGCGGCGGCGGCGCGAGCTTGGCGTCGGAGATGACGATCAGCGGCCAGTACAGGTCGTTCCAGTGCGCCACGGTTGAGAACACCGCGAACGCGGCGATCGCCGGCCAAGCGCTGGGCGTGACGATGCGCCAGACGATCTCGAACTCGCTCATCCCATCGAGCCGGGCGGCGTTGATGATGTCGTCGGGGAAGCTGCGGAAGAACTGGCGGAACAGGAAGATGGCGAAGACCGAGAGGAAGAACGGCACCATCATCGCAAAATAGGTGTTGAGCAGGCCGAGCTGGGCGAGGCCGATATAGAGCGGCATCGCCGGCACCTGCACGGGGATGCACAGGCCGAGCAGCACCAGCACGAAGAGCAGGTTGCGCCCGGGAAATTCGAGCTTCGCCAGCGCATAGGCGCAGGGTATCGCGACCAGGAGCTGCACCACGAGGATGCCGGCGCAGATGATCACGCCGTTCAGCGCGAAGCGCAGCAGCGGCGCCTTCTCCATGGCGAAGCGATAGTTCTCGACGCCGTAGAACTGCTTCGGCCAGAGCGCGATCTCGGCGCTGAAGATCTCCGACGGCGGCTTGATCGAGGTGACCAGCATCCAGATGAAGGGCGCCAGCATGAACAGTGCCCCGGCGACCAGCACGCCATGGATCAGCACGAGCGAAAGGAAGCGGCGCGCCGCCGAATGCGCGGGCGAGACAGTCGCAACGGTGGGAACTGGAGCCGACATCAGTAGTGCACCTTCTTGTCGAGGGCGAAGGTCTGCACAGCCGAGAAGACGAGGATGAAGGCGAGGAAGATGAAGGTCAGCGCCGCGGCGTAGCCGGTGTGGAAATACTGAAAGCCTTCGAGATAGATGTTGTAGAGCAGCACCTCGGTCGAGCCGACTGGGCCACCGCGCGTCATCACCGCCACCGTGTCGAAGATCTTGAAGGCGGTGATCATCGTCGTAATCACCACGAACATCGTCGTCGGGCCGAGCAGCGGCCAGGTGATCGTCAGGAAGCGGTCGATACCGCCTGAGCAGCCGTCGATGTCGGCGGCTTCGTAGAGGTCGCGCGGGATCGCGGTCAGCCCGGCCAGGAACAGGATCATGTTGAAGCCGAGGATCTGCCAGATGCCGATCACGGCAAGCGTCGCCAGCGCGGTCGAGGGTTCGCTGAGGAAGGCGACTGGACTAAAACCCAGCCATTTCAGCAGGCCGTTGATTGGCCCGAGCGAGGGATGCAGCAGGAACTGCCAGACTGTCGCCATCGCGATCAGTGTCGAGGTCACCGGCAGGAAGTAGATGACCTCGTAGAGCGAGCGCGAGCGTGTCCGCCGATGGATCAATATTGCGATCAGCAGCGCGCCGAAGACCCCGCCCGGCACCATGATCGCGACATAGATCAGCGTGTTGAGCAGCGAGCGGCGGATGATCGGGTCGGCCAGCGCCTTCTGAAAATTGGCGAGGCCGACAAAGTCGAGGTCGACGCCGCCGAATTCGTAATTGGTCAGGCTGAGCACGACGAGCACGGCCAGCGGCGCCAGGATAGTCAGCAGCAGCAGGACAAGCGCCGGCATGGCGAAGCCGAGGCCGGTGGCGCGCTCGATCCAGAGCCGACGGCGCCGGCTGGGCGCGAGTTGTACGGGCATGTCGAGCGCGAGCGTCATGCTCAGGCCCTCAGCGGGACGATGGAGGCCGTTGCGACGCCCAGTCCGCGCGGCTCGATGCGCTCGCCATCGGCGGCGAAGAGATGGCAGGCGGCCTCGTCGAAGCCGAGGGTGACCTCTGCGGCCTCGCTGACACCGGCAGCCTGGGCCGGACTGGTGCGCATCGTCACGCCCGGCAGATCGCGGCCGGCGAGATCGAAATGCAGGATGTATTCGGAGCCGAGATTCTCCTTGCGCCGCAAACGGGCCGAGAACCAGGCACGACCCGTCCCGCTGGGCTCGCCATGGACGAGCGATAGCGTTTCCGAGCGCACACCCAGAGACACTGCCTGTCCCTGGGCCTGTTGCACAGCGAGCGACATCGGACGGCCGAACAGTTCGAGCCGGCCACCCGCGCCGACGCTTGCGGGCAGGAGGTTGATCGCCGGACTGCCGATGAACTGCGCGACCTTGAGCGAGGCCGGCCTCTCATAGAGTTGCGAAGGCGTACCGAGCTGCAGGATCGTGCCGGAATCCATCATTGCGACGCGGTCCGACATCGTCATCGCCTCGACCTGGTCGTGCGTGACATAGATGAAGGTGGCGCCCAGCCGCTTGTGCAGCTCGGCGAGTTCGGTGCGCATATGGACGCGCAGCTTGGCGTCGAGATTGGAGAGCGGCTCGTCCATCAGGAAGACGTCGGGATGGCGGACCATGGCGCGCCCGAGCGCGACACGCTGGCGCTGGCCGCCCGATAGTTGAGCTGGCTTGCGATCGAGCAGGTGATCGAGCTGGAGCTGCGCCGCAGCGGCCGCGACATCGGCCTCGATCCCGCGCATCACCGTGCGACGCTGACCCGAGAGCGCCCGCAATAGGGGCAGGCGCTGCCAGAGCTTCAAGCGCGACATAGTCAGCGGCAGCGCGATATTCTGGCGCACGCTCATATGCGGGTAGAGTGCATAGGACTGGAACACCATCGCCACCCGCCGCTCATGCGGGCGCAGGTGATCGACCGGCTGGCCGCCGATCGCGACCGCGCCACCATCCTGGTGTTCCAGGCCGGCGATGATGCGGATCAGGGTCGACTTGCCGCAGCCGGAGGGGCCGACCAGGGTCAGGAATTCGCCATCGGCGATGTCGAGATCGACGCCGCCGAGCACGCGGGTCGCGCCGAAGGACTTGGCGATGGAGGACAGGGTGACCGTTGCCACGTCGCTCGCCTTTCTGTGCGGGGCCCGAGCGGGCTTATTGCGTTTGACGTCGTCGAAGGCGGCCCGTCGGGCCAGCTGGTGTCTCAGGCGGCGCGCGGCGGGTAGACCTCGTGGATCACATCGTCGATCCAGAACGTCTGGAGCGTGCTGATCTCGTGGATCGCGGCGCTGTAATCCCTGCCGTCGAAATCATAGGTCACGGCGCCGAGCGTCGTCGTGCCGGCCATGCCTGGCTGCAGCTCGGGACCGACCACAAAGCCGGAGGATGGACCCCAGATGTAGCGCGTGCCATCGACCGCAAAATCATGGGCGCGGTGCAGATGGCCGCTGGCAACGAAGGCGACCTCATGCCTGCCGACGAGATCGAGAAGTTGCGCCCGCGGCTTCGGCGGCACGCTCCAATAGCCTTTGTCGCCCTCGTCGGGCGCCTCGATGAACAGCGGCCGGTGCAGGAACCAGCCGAGACGGCGGCCATCGGCTTCAGCGATCTGCTGCTCGAGCCAGCCGAGCTGGCGTGCCTCATCGGCCTCGTCGCTGCCGAACAGCATCGAGTTGAGGCCGATCAGCCGCCAGTCCTCGACGTCATGGCTCCAGAAATCCGCCCCGAGATGCTCGCGCCAGCGCGCCAGGCGCTGTGCGCCGACCGGCTGATGCGGATGATGGGCCTCGCCGACGTCATGGTTGCCGGGGGTGCTCAGCACTGGCATGCCGAGAGCCGTCAGGAGGCCGCTGCAATAGCGGAAGTCTTCGTCGACATCGGCACCATCGACGGTGACGTCGCCAGTATGGATGACGAGGTCGGGCTTCTGCATCGTCAGCCAGGCCGTCAGCGGCTGCCAATTGCCGGCAAAATGCTGCTTGGCCGGACTGAGATGAGTGTCCGAGATTTGCACGATCCGACGCATGACCACCCTCCGAACACGCCCCCGATGCCGGGATGCGGGCTGCCTTCCGTCCATGCGGGGCAGCGGTTTTGCCATGGAGCATACAAATGAATGTTTTGTGACACAAATGTATTTTCGAGCGCGATGCCTCTCCGAAATCGCGCTTGGAGCTGTCGGCTAGAGATCCGTGCTTTGTGGCAGGATCACCAGATCGCGGATCGTGACATTGCGCGGGCGGGTCAGCATGAAGTGCACGGCCTCCGCCACTTCTTCTGCTTCGATCAGGCCGCCGCGGGCGCGTTCCGCCTCGAGCTTTTCCGCCGGCCAGTCGGCGATCAAGGCGGTCACCACCGGGCCGGGCAGGATCGCTCCGACGCGCAGGCCATGCGGGATGACCTGGCGGCGCACCGTGTGGACGAAGGCCTGCACCGCATGTTTCGAAGCGGTGTAGACCGGCTCCCAGACCACCGGAACGACGCCGGCAACCGAACTGGTGACGAGGATGTCGCCGGTCTTGCGTGCGATCATGTGGGGCAGCACGGCGTGGATGCTGCGGAAAACAGCATTGATGTTGAGGTTCAGCATGCGATCCCAGGCGTCGGGATCGCCATCGCTGACCGGTCCGCCGACATAGGCGCCAGCATTGGCGTGGAAGATGTCGAGTGGGCCCGCCATTTCGAGGATTTGCGGCAGCATGCCGGCGACGGAGGCGGGATCGGTCAGATCGACGACGAGCGGGATGGCATCCGTGCCGAGAGGCTTGCAGACCTGCGCCAGGGCTTGCCCGTCGCGGTCGACGAGGACGACGCGCACGCCGGCGGCGATCAGCCGTTTCGCGCAGGCAAGGCCGATCCCCGAGGCCGCGCCGGTAATCGCAGCGACTTTTCCGGTCAGGTCCTGGCTCACGTTGGGGTCTCCGATCCGGCTTGGGTTCGCGCTGGCCGCATAAGCTCTCGCGCCTGGCGTGCGGCGACCTGCATCGCTTCGAAGGCGGCCAGACGCCGGCTGTGCAATCGGGCGATCTCGCCGCCGGCCGGAGTAAAGACCGTGGCGCCGGGAGCCATCACGGCCATGGCCTCGCCGAGGTCGAGGAAGGCTTTTGCCGCGGTTGCGGCGAGCATGGCCGAGCCGAGCAGGACGGGATCGACATCGTCCGGCACCAGCACCGGCAGACCCACGCAGTCCGCCAGCAGTTGCCGGACGAGTGGATGGCGCCCGGCGCCGCCGCTGAGCACGATCGCCTCGACGATGGCGCCCTTCGCCAGGCTCACATCGATGATCTGGCGCAGGCCGTAGCCGATGCCGGTCAGGCCGGCGACATAGAGCGCGACGAGATTGTCGAGATCCTGCTCCATGCCGAGCCCGGAGATGACCGCCCGCGCCTGAGGATCGGCATGGGGTGAGCGATTGCCGAGGAAGTCCGGTATCACGATCAGCTCGCCGGCGAGACGAGCCGCCTCCGATGGTCGATCGACATGCTGCAAGCCCTGCTCGGCGAGCCAATCGGGCAGCGAGAGCCCCTCCGCTTCGGCCCGGCGCCGTGCCTCCGGCGTGGCCGGATGAAACGCGGTCAATTGCTCTATGGCGGCGCCGGCCCCCGACTGACCGCCTTCGCTGAGCCAGAGGCCCGGGACCATTCCAGCGAAATACGGCCCCCAGACTCCGGGGATGAAGATCGGTTCGCGACTGCTCGCCATGGAGCAGGCAGAGGTGCCGAAGACATAGGCCATGCGGGTGAGGGCGCTGCCGTGCGGCGAGCGCACGCCGATCGAGCCGAGGCCGCCTGCATGAGCGTCGATAAGCCCCGCAGCCACGATGGTGCCGGGCTTCAAACCGAGCTCGGCCGCGGCCCGTTCGGTCAACCCGTTGCCGAGCGCAGTGCCGCCCGGAACGATCTCCGTCCCGATCCGGGCGAAACCGTCATCAGCCAGATCGCCGAGCCCGACCTCATGGAAATAGCCGGTATCCCAGCGCCCTTCATGCGCGAGATAGGTCCATTTGCAGGTCACGGTGCAGGTCGAGCGCGCCAGCGAGCCGCTCGCACGCCAGGTCAGGAAATCGGGCAGGTCGAAGAACTGCCAGGCTGCGCCATAGGTGGAGGGCAGGTTTTCCCTGAGCCAGAGCAGCTTCGGCGTTTCCATCTCGGGCGAGATCGTGCCACCGACATAGGCGAGGACCGGATGGCGGGTCGCGTTGATGCGCGCGGCCTGCTCGATGGCGCGGTGATCCATCCAGACGATGATGTCGCGGCTGGCTTCGCCATGGGAACCGACGGGCAAGGGCATTCCGCCCGGCCCCAGCACGACCAGCGAACAGGTCGCGTCGAAGCCGATGCCGGCGATAGCGTCCGGTGAAAGCCCGGCGTTTGCCATCGCCTCGCGCACGCTGGCGCAGACGGCCTGCCAGATATCCTCGCTCGACTGCTCCGCGATGTCCGGCCCGTCCCGGTAGAGCGCGATGTCGCGCCTGGCCGTCGCGACCATGCGTCCGCTCGGATCGAAGATGCCGGCCCGGGCGCTGCCAGTGCCGACATCGATACCGATGAAATGCCCGGCCATGTCAGGCCGCAGCGCGCTTCGGCGATCCGGCACGGGTGCCGTCGGGATTGCGCAGATAGACCCCGTGATCGAGCTGCTGGCGGCGCAGCTCATCGATGTCGATCTCGGCGGGCGGGCGATTGCCGCGCACCGATATCTTGGCCGCACGGCCTGCCGCCTCGCCCATCGCCATGCAGGTCGCCATCACGCGGATCGCGCCCATCGCCTCATGCGTTGCCGAGATGCTGCGGCCCGCGACCAGCAGATTGCCGATCTTCTGCGGAACGAGCGAGCGGTAGGGAATGTCGTAGCAGTCGCCGCACCAGATCAGGGTGCAGCCATCGTCCGCGGGCCGGTGGATGTCGATCGGATAGCTCGCAACCGCGATTGAATCGTCGAAATGCGTGCAGGCGAGCACGTCCTCCTGCGTCATCACGTATTGGCCGATGATACGCCGTGTCTCGCGGATGCCGAGGAAGGGCGCGGTCTTGGTGAAATAGGCGTTCTCGAAGCCGGGCACATAGCCGACGAGATAGGCAACGATGTCGTCGATCTGGGCGCGGCCTTCGATCTCGCCCTTAGTCAAGCTGCGGGCATCGGTGCCATCAGTGCCCTTGACCCGGGTCATGTTGATCCAGACCTCGCCCTTCTTCAGGCCGGTGATGATGATGGTGCGCTCGTTGGCGATCTTCAGCCCGCGCTCGGCCTTGGCCTTGGCCATCAGCTCGCGCATGCCGACGACGATGAACTGGTGGTTCTGGCCGAAATACTCGGCCGGGATGAAGTCGGTGAGATAAGTCCGCGCCTCTGGCGGCGCATTGGCGATGCTCAGGCGCAGCGCATCGGTGTCGACGCCGGCGAGGCAGAACATCAGTGTCGGCGGCTGCATGCCGCCATCGGCATTGCCCTTCTCGGTCGGCACGCCGGCGCTATAGGCGACATCGGCATCGCCGCTGCAGTCGATCACGATCTTGGCGAGGGTCGCGGTGCGGCCGCTCTTGCTCTCGGTGATGACACCGCGGATCGTGTCGTTCTCGACCAGCGCGCCGGCGAAGAAGGTGTAGAACAGCACATCGACGCCGGCTTCCGTCAGCATTTCGAGCGCCACCGTCTTCACCGCCTCCGGCTCGACCAAGGTGATGCCCATGTGCAGCGGGCAGGGCCTGTGTTCGCTCGCTCCCTGGCGCTCCCGGCGCAGCCGCTCGATGAATTTCTGCGGCAGACCGTCGATGATCTGGTTGCCCTTCTGGCCGAGGAAGCCGAGCACCGGCAGGCCGATCGTCATGTTGCCGCCGACGAAGCTGCGGCTCTCGATCAGCCCGACGCGCAGACCGTCCTCGGCCGCGGCCAGCGCCGCTGTCAGGCCTGAGGGGCCGCCACCGACGACGAGCACATCATACTCGGCGGATACTGGGATGGAGCGCGCCGGCTCCTCGATGAAACGGGTCGCTGCGGTCGACATGACGAAGGTCCTTCAGAGTACGATGAATTCGGTGACGGCTGCGGGGTAGTGCGTCCCGCAGCCAGGGTCCGCAATCAGGCCGGCATCATCGGCTTGACGCGCTCGATGATGGCGGAGACGGCATCCTTGACGGGCTTGCGGCCGAGCACGGCGAGCTGGACTTCCTCGAGGAAGGTCGCCTGGGCGCGGGCGGCTTCCGGGAACGGCGGAAAGGCGCCGCGCGCCGTCGCCAGCACCTTGGCCTCGACCTCGGCGAGCGGGTTCTTCGCCTTCAACCCGGCATCGCCATAGCTCGAGACACGAACCGGGCCGTTGCCGTTGATCGCCATGCCGAGCGTCACGCGCTTGCTCGACACCTCCCTGATGAAGCTCCAGGCGAGCGCCTTGTCCTTGGCGTTCTTCGGGATCGACATCGCCCAGGCCTCGACGACGGAGGCCATCGGCACCTTGCCCTTGATCGCAGCGGAGCCGGGGAACTCGACCGCCTTGATCTTGCCGGGGAATTTGCTCTGCTCGGCATTGTTCAGCTGCGCGCCGCGGGCGAAGGGCAGCACGGTGAAGGCGGCGCGGCCCTGCTGCAGCCAGGTGACCTGGTCGTCGTTCTTCGTGGTTGCGTAACTGCGAGGCAGGCTGCCGGTCTCGAACATGCTGCGCAGTGCGGCAAGCCCGCTTTCCAGCGCCTCGCGGTTCGGCACCAGCTTGAGGTCGGGGCTGACGAAGTCACCGCCATAGGCACGGGCAAACATCACGGGGAAGACGGCGAGGTCGCTGGCCAGCACCATGCCGGTGACGGGCGTGCCAGCCTTCGAGGTGAAGGTCGCCTTCTTCGCCTGCTCGATCAGTTCTTCCAGCGTCGTCGGCGGGGCGGAGATGCCGGCTTCCTCCAGAAGGGCCTCGTTGTAGAACAGCCCCTGCGTCGCATGGCGGACCGGGATGCCGATCAGCTTGCCGTCGACCGTCATGCCTTGCACGAGGCCGGCCGCGATATCGCCGAAATCCTCGATCGCGTCCTTGCTCTGATAGGCGTCGAGTGGCTCGAACAGGGCGGCGATCTGCGATGTCGGCCGATTGTCGATCAGGTAGCCGACGCCGTACTCGGTCTCCATCAGGCTGGCCTCGCGGAAGAGCCGGTCCTGCAGCGGGTTCGAGTCGAAGGTCGTGAAGGCGATCTCGGCATCGTTGGCCTTGCGCCAATCCTTGAGCAGGTCGCCGTCGCCGCTGCCGAGCACGGTCTGATGGACCTTGTGACTGAGGACGTTCAGCGTCTTGCCGGCGGCAAGGCCGGGACCTGCGGTCAGCAGGGCTGCGGTCCCGGCTGCCCCGACGATGAAACCGCGGCGCGTCAGTTCGGTGGCGGGTTTTTTCGACATGGCTTCCTCCCTCTTTCTGGTTGGCTACCCCTTCGTCGAACCGGCGGTGAGGCCGGCCACGAGGTAGCGGTTCATGAAGACGACGAAGACGAGGACGGGCACGAGCTGCACCGTCGCGGCGGCGAACAGGATTCCCCAGTCGACCCCGTCGATGGAGCCGATCATCTCGGAGATCACGAGCGGGGCGGTCTTGGCCTTGGTCGCCGTGAAGATGAAGGCGAAGAGGAACTCGTTCCAGGAGAAGACGATGACGAAGACCGCGACGGCGAGGACGCCGGGCATCGCCAGCGGCATGATGACCTTGCGCAGGATGGTGATCCGGCTCGCCCCGTCGATCGAGGCGGCTTCGTCGAGCTCGCGCGGGATCTGGTCCATGAAGGTGCGCATCAGTACCGTGCCGAGCGAGACGAAGAAGGTCGCGTAGAGCAGGATCAGCACGAGATGCGTGTCGCTGAGGCCGAGCGCGTTGACGATCGGAAACAGCGGCAGCGTCACCACGATCGGCGGGATCAGGCGGACAATGATGAGCCCGAGCAGGCTCGCCCCGAGCCAGCGCCCGGAATTGCGCGAATAGACATAGCCGGCGCAGGCGCTGACGACGATGGCGAGCAGCGTGGCGCCGAGCGTGATCACGAAGCTGTTCAGCAGCCCGTCGAAGAAGACGCCCCAGGAGCGCCAGAGCTCGGCGTAGTGCTTGAATGTCGGCGCGAACAGCCATTTCGGCGGCACGGCGAAGATGTCCTGCCCGGGCTTCAGCGACGACATCGCGATGAACAGGATCGGTAACAGCGACCAGAACAGGATCGCGATGACGGCGAGCGCCTTGCCGGCCCCGATGAGAAGGCGCTCAGTGCGCATGGGCCACCCCTCCGCGCCTGAGCAGGAGGACATAGGCGCCGGCGAGCAGGAGCGACGCCAGCACCATGATCCAGGCGGTCGCGGCGGCCGGGCCGAAGGCGTTGAAGCTGAAGGCTTCCTGATAGAGGTAGATCGCCACCACCTCGGTCGAGCGGGCCGGTCCGCCCTTGGTCAGTAGCCAGGCCTCCGAGAACAGGCGGAAGGCGAAGATGTAGCGGAAGAGCAACGCGATCAGCATCGCCGGGCCGAGAAGCGGCAGCGTCACGCGCCGGAACGCCTGCCAGCGCGTCGCCCCGTCGATCCGCGCGGCTTCATAGAGCTCGCCCGGGATGGCGAGGCGCGCCGCATAGACGATGACGAAGGTGAAGGGCAGGTGCAGCCAGATCGTCAGAAGGCCTATCAGGCCCATCGCATGCGATGGCTCGAACGACCAGTCGAGCGTCGGCAGGCCGAACGCCCGCAGCGCAAGGGTGATCGGGCCGGCGTCGGGATCGAACAGGAAACGCCACATCACCACGGCGGTGACTTCGCTGACGGCATAGGGCGCGAGCACCGCGACCAGCAGGAAGCGCCGGAACGGCAGGCCGCTGGCGAAGAGCAGGGCCATGCCGAGGCCGACAGCCAGCTCCAGATGCACGGCGACGACCACGAGAACGACCGTGTTCCACAATGCGCTGTGGAAGGCCGGGTCGGTGAGGACGCGCCAGTAATTCTGCAGGCCGACGAAGCTCGGCGCCTGGCCGAAGCTCGACGTGTTCAGGCTCAGCCAGACGACATAGAGCGACGGCAGCACGATCACGCTCAGGATGAGCAGATGCACCGGCGCTAGCAGCGGCAGTATCCGTGCCGTTCTTTGAAGCTGCACGCTTTCCTCCAGATCTTCTTTCGCTCCGGGCTCTGTCGGCCCGGTGGCTCGGACGCTGGGCGTCCGCAGTCGGTCTTCGTCAGTGCACCGCCTTGAGCGCAGCGGCCGGTCTCTCTGGGCTCGCAAGCAGATCGGGCGCGCGGGTATTCCCCCGATCCGTCGCGGCGGTGAGGTCGCGCACGGAGTCGCGCACCTGCAGGCTGGTCTGCAGCACGATGGTTTGCGCCGGCGCGCTGTCGCCCGCCATGCGCGCACGCAGGCGCTGCCATGTCGCCGCGGCAAGCTCGACGATTGGCTGCCGGATCGCGGTCAGCCCCGTCTTGCGGGCGCTCATCCACGGGTAATCGTCGAAGCCGACCACCGAAACGGGCTCGGGAATATCGATCTTCAGGCGGGCCAGCGCAGACAGCGCGCTCAGCGTCGTGACGTTGGTCAGTGCGATCACCGCCTTCGGCTGCGGATGCCGCTCGAGCCAGTTCCGAAAGAGCTCGGCACCGTGCTCGGCGACGGATCCGAGCTCGATCACCGTCACTGCGCAACCGGCCGTCTCACGGATCAGGTCGCCAGCCCCGCGGACGCGCTCGCGGATCGGCGAGATCGCGAGGCTGGAGGCGGCGATGACGAAGTCGCGATGCCCCAGTGCCAGGAGATGGCGCGCTGCGATCTCCCCGGCTTCGCGGTTGTCGATCGCGACCGTGTCGACGACCGAGCCTCCCGGGTGGACACGGTCGGCGAAGACGATCGGCAGCCGCCCGATTTCGATGGCGAGGGCTTGCGGCACCTCGTCGGAGCAGGGCACCACGATGAGGCCTGACGGGCGCCAGGCGAGCAAGGTGCTCAAGCGCGACTGCTCGAGGCCGACATCGTCGCGGGAGCTCGCTACGACGATGTCGTAGCCGTCGGCCTGCGCCAGGAGCTCCAGTCGCGAGACGAGCGAGGTGAAAAAGACGTCATCGAGATCAGGAACCAGGACGCCCACAACGCGGGCCTGGCCCGAGCGCAGCTGCGATGCCGCCCGATCCACCTGGTACGCCAGTTCCTTGGCGGCCTGCAGAACACGTTCGCGCAGATCATCGTTCACCGGCTTGTTGCCGCTGAAGACATTCGAGACCGTCGCGATGGACACCCCTGCGCGGCTCGCGACATCCCGGATCGTTATCCGTCGACTATCCACCATTCGGCCTGTTAAACGTTTTACAGTTAAACGTTTAACAGGGCGCGAGCTACCTAGCAAGCGTCGTTCTGAGGGTCTGCTCTCGGCGATTGTCCGATGTCCACAAGTGGCGCAACGGAGCACCTGCAGAGCTCAATGCGGCGACCTGGGTAACGAACCAGTCTGTTAGCTGGGCTTCCGATCTCTTACGAGTATCTCGACGAAGCGAGCCGCGAGCCGGGTCAAAGGCCGGCTCCGGACCGTCATGAGGCAGATGGTGATCGGCAGTTCCGGCGTCACATCCAGCCTCACAAGCCCCTCGAAGCGCTGGGCCTGGGTCAGCAGGCTGTCGATCAGGATGACATCGCCCTGGCGCGCCAGTAGATGGGCGGCGGAAATGCTGTAGGGCACGGTCATGAAGGGGGCATAGTCGAGGCCAGCCTGCTCATGGGCGCGCGCGATCAGCCAGCCCAGCGGCGATTTCTCGCGATCGAAGCAGATCAGCCGATGGCTCCGGAGCTCAGGCAAGCTGACTCGGCCGCGGCGCGCCAGCGGATCGTCCTCGCGCACCAGGGCGATGATCGAGGCCTGCGCGAAGGGCGTCAGGGCGATGTCGTCGGTGACGCGGGGCGAGAACATCACGCCGAGATCGGCGGCGCCCTTCGACAGCTCCGTCGGCGCGTCGCCCATGATTAGCTCGATGCGGGCCTGCGGATAGTCCGTCACCAGCCGCCGGATCGCCTGCGCTATGAGCCCCTGGCCGATGCTGGGCGTCGATGCGATCCGCAGTGGCAGGGCGCGCCCGGAGCGCACGTCGCCGACGGCTCCGCGCAAGGTGCGCCATTCGTCCTCGACATGGCCCAGCGCCGACATCAGGCCGTGAGCTTCGGAACACAGGACGAGGCGGCCGTCGCGGCGATCGAAGACCGGGACGCCGAGGGCCGATTCGCTGCGGGCGATGATCTTGCTGACGGCCGACTGCGTCAGATGAAGCTGCCGCGCGGCCTCGACGGTGGTGCCGCAACGGTCGACGGCGCGCAGGACCGTCGCGTGGGATGGCGTCAATGCCTTCATCCGCCTGCTCCCACGAGATGCTCCAGCAGGATCCGCGCGGCATGGTCGAGCGGCGCGCCGTCGCGATGATGAGCGAAGGCCGTGACAAGGGGGCTCTCGTCGAGCGGACGGACCGCCAGCCCTTGCGTCAGGCTGCTGCTGATGACGAAGCCGTCGACGATGGCGATGCCGACGCCCTCGCGCGCCAGATGGCAGGCGCTGTCCGTATGGCGGACGGTGATCGCGATCTGGTCTGACAGGCCGATCCGGCCCAGTGCGTCCTGAAAGCTGTCGGCCAGGCTGATGCCGTCGGGTCCGTAGCTGATCAGGCGCTGGCCTTCGAGGGCCTCGCGCGACAGCTTGTCATGGGCGGCGAGCGGATGAGCCTCGTCGAGCACGCAGACAAGCGGACTGCTGCGCAGGACGATATCCAGCAACCCTTCTGTCGCCATCGGGCCGTAGGAGATCGCGAGATCGACTTCGTTGGCGCTGAGGTGATCGCGGACATGGTCGAACATCACTTCGACGGCGGCCCGATCGCCGAGGTCGCGGCGCGCGCTGGCGATGGCGGGCGGCAGGATGCTGTGCGCCAGGCCGGGCACGGTCGCGATCCGCAGGCGATCGGCCATGCCGACGCGGATCATGTCGGCTTCATGATGCGCCCGGCGCAACGCGCCGAAGGCTGGACGTGCGAGCCGGCTCAACTCAAGTGCCTCGGGCGTCGGGGTCAGCCGCCCCTGGACGATTGCGACAAGGCTGAGGTCGAGCTCTGTTTCCGCCAGGTGCAACGACTTGATCACGGCAGACTGGCTGACGCCCAGCCCTTGTGCCGCTTCACCGGTGCCGCCGAGCCGGACGAAGGCATCGATCACCTGCAGCGCGCCCAGCCTCATTCTTCCTATTCCACTTGGTTGACAATCTTGCCGAATGTTTCATTTGCGAGACTAGGCATGCGCATGGAGGGTTGCAAGCTGCCGCCGCCGAGGCAGAGCGGCCAAGATCAGGGGATCTCCATGACTACTTTCCGTTCCATGGTGTCGGGTGCCGCGCTCGCGCTTTCCCTGCTCGGCCCGGCCCTCACCGTCGCACCTTCCAGCGCCTTTGCGCAGGGCGTTCTCAAGTTGGCGCAGACACAGGACCTCGTCTCGCTCGACCCGATCGCGACGAGCGACAATCCGTCGATCCATGCCCAACTCCTGATCTACGACACCCTGCTGCGCCCCAGCACCGATGCCACCAAGCTGGAGCCTGGCCTCGCCGAGAGCTGGACGGTCAGCGATGACGGCCTGACCTATACCTTCAAGCTCAGGGCGGCGAAGTTCTCGGACGGCACGCCGGTCACCGCAGCCGACGTCGCCTTCTCGCTGAAGCGGGCCGGCAGCGATGCGTCGAGCTGGAAGCGCTTCTTCGCCGGGATCAATGCGATCGAGACGCCCGACGAGCGCACCGTCGTGCTCAAGCTCAAGACCGTGTTCACGCCGCTGCTCAACAACCTCGCTTTGTTCTCCTCGGCGATCCTGCCCCAGAAGGCGTTCGAGGCGGCGCCGGACAAATTCTTCGAGAAGCCGCTCGGCTCCGGTCCCTTCGCCGTCGCGGCCTGGAATAAGGGCCAGGCGCTCTCGCTGAAGAAGAACGTGCATTACTGGCAGGCTGGCAAGCCGAGCCTCGACGGCGCCGAGATTCTCGTCCTGCCCGAAGGCAACAGCCGCGTGTTGAAGCTGCAGGCCGGCGAGATCGATGCCGCCCTCGAGATCCCGCTGAACCAGATGCAGAGCCTCGGCCGCGCCGGTACCGTCAACACCGCCGTCGCCAATGTGCTGCGCACCGATTTCGTGCTGCTGAACACCAAGAAGAAGCCCTTCGACGATGTCCGTGTCCGCCAGGCGCTGAACTACGCCATCGACAAGGAGGGGCTGGTCAAGGCGCTGCTCTACGGCGCCGGCAAGGTGGCGAACTCGCCGATGCCGCTGATGGCTTATGCCGATCCCGAGCTGAAGCCCTATGCGCACGACATCGCCAAGGCCAAGGCGCTGCTCAAGGAGGCCGGCTATGCCGAGGGCTTCAAGACCTCGCTCCTGGTGCATTCGGGCCGACCGTTGCACCGCCAGGTCAGCCAGGCGCTGCAGAGCGCGCTCGCACAGATCGGCGTCACGGCCGAGATCCGCCTTGCCGAAGGCGGCACGCACTGGTCGACCACCAAGGCCGGAGACTACGAGATGGCCGTCTCCTACGCCTCCAGCGACACGATCGACCCCGACCAGATGGCCGGCTTCCTGATCGTCAACCCGGAGCGCGCCAACGCCTACCACACCGAGTGGAAGAACGAGCGCGTCAACGAACTCTACGAGAAGGAGCGCGCGACCAAGGACGGGCCCGAACGCGGCGCGATGTTCAAGGAGATGGTGAAGCTCTCCCATGAGGGCGCGCCCTCGATCTTCCTGTTCTACCCCGGCACTCCTTACGCGCATCGCAGCACTGTCAGCGGCTTCGAGGTGCTGCCGACCGGCAATTTCCGCCTCGAAGACGTCAAGCTGAAGTGAGGAGGGGGCGGCCCATGGCATCGGACCGAAAGGTGGAGTCCACTTTTCGGAAGAATCCGATGCTAAAACAATGCGATTGATCATTGTGGTCGCGCCCGTTCGGACGCGCGATGATCTAGGCCCGCCCTGCGCTCCGGCCCATTCCCATGCTGACTTACATTCTCAAGCGGTTCGTCCAGCTCGTCCCGGTGCTGTTCGGCATCACGCTGGCCTGCTTCTTCCTGCTGCGGGCGTTGCCGGGAGATCCGGCGACGCTGCTTCTCGGCGCACGCGGCGGCGCGGAGGAGATCGCGGCGATGAAGCAGCGGCTCGGGCTCGACCTGCCGCTGTGGCGCCAATACCTGCTCTTCCTCAGCGACATCCTCTCCGGCAGCCTCGGGCGCTCGGTCGTCTACGGCCAGCCGGTGATCTCGTTGGTGCTGGAGCGCCTGCCGGCGACGCTGTGGCTCGTCGCCTATTCGACTGCGATCGCGGTGGTGCTGACAATCCCGCTGGCGCTGTGGTCGGCGGTCCGGCGCGACCGCGCACCCGACATCCTGATCAAGCTCGTCTTCACGGTGCTGCTCGCGATTCCCTCCTTCTGGCTCGGGCTCGTGCTCGTCGTCGTCCTCGCCATCTGGGTGCCGCTGTTTCCGACCTCGGGCTACGGCACGGGCTTCCTCTCGCGCCTGCACCATCTGACCTTGCCCGCCTTCGTCATCGCGCTGGCGACGGCCTCGCTGACGATCCGCAGCCTGCGCAGCGGCATCCTCAACGTGCTCGGCTCGGACTATGTCACGACGGCTCGCGCCAAGGGCAACGCGACCAGCCGTACCATGCGCGTCCATGTGCTGCCGAATGCGCTGATCAGCTCGATCTCGGTGCTCGGCGCTCATACGAGCTGGGTCATCGGCGGGACGGTGGTGATCGAGACTGTTTTCGCCCTGCCGGGGCTGGGCTCGCTCTTCGTCGAGTCGATCTTCGCCCGCGACTACCCGATGATCCAGGGGCTGACCATCGTCTTCGCCGTGCTGGTCGTCCTGATCAATCTTGCGACTGACATCGCCTATGCGCTGGCCGATCCGCGCATTCGGCTGGACTGACGCGATGAGCAAGCTCCGCCTCGATCCGACGCTCCTCGTCGGCCTCGCCATGCTCCTGCTGCTGTGCCTGTTCGTCGGCCTCGGGCAGGTCTGGACGCCGCACGACCCCTTCCTGGTCGACTACGGCAACACGCTGCAGCCGCCCTCGGCGAAACACTGGCTCGGCACGGACGATCTCGGCCGCGACGTCGTCTCGCGCGTGATGGCCGGGGGGCTGGTCGACCTGCGGGTCGCGCTGGTCTGCGTCGCCGCGCCCGCCATCCTCGGCATCGCGATCGGCGCGCTTTCGGGCTTCGTCGGCGGGCGGGTCGATACCGTGATCATGCGTATCACCGACATCTTCTGGGCCTTCCCTTTCCATGTTCTGGTGATCGCCATCGTCGGCGTGCTCGGCCCGGGCGAGGCCAATCTCTATCTCGCCTTCCTGCTGGTGAACTGGATCTCCTTCGCGCGCATCACCCGTGGCGAGGTGCTGGTGCTGCGCGAACTCGAATATGTGCAGGCGGCACGCAGCTTCGGCTCGACCGATAGCCGCATCATCACGGCGCACATCCTGCCCAATGCGGTCACGCCTGCGATCGTCTTCGCCATGGCCGACGTCGTGCTGACGATCCTGGCGGTTACCTCGCTGTCTTTCCTCGGTCTCGGCATCCAGCCGCCGACACCGGAATGGGGGCTGATGATCGCCGACGGACGCCAGTTCCTGTTCGACGCCTGGTGGATCGCGACCGCTCCCGGCCTGGCCATCATCTACACCGGCGTGGCCTTCGCCCTGATCGGCGAGGGCCTAGACACCGCGCTCCGCCCCAAGGGCTGACGCGCCTTCCCTTCCGCCCTGTATCGCGAGACGGCCATGAGCTTCTTCACCGAGAATGCCGAACTCCAGCGGATCGGTGCGCTGATCGAGGCCTACGCCGCCCCGATCTATGCCGCGCGCGACATCCCCTTCAAGCAGTTCGCCTATGTGCTGACGCAGCCGGGGAACGAGGGCGGCAAGCCCCCAGGCGCGGCATTGCGGGCGAACTGGCGCGCCTATCCCTGCTCGCTGGTGAAGGTGTTCCATCTCGTCGCCGCGCAGCTATGGCTCGAGCAGGGGCGGCTGGCTGCCCACGACGAGCTCGACCGCGCCATGCGCGACATGATCCTGTGGTCGTCCAACTCGGCGACCAACTACATCATCGACCTGATCACGGGCACGACCGGCGACACCTTGTTGGACGACAGGGACATGAGCGCGTGGTGCGAGCGCCGCGAGGAGATCAACCGGATCTTCGCCGAGCTGGGCTGGCCGGAACTCGCCGGCATCAACCTCAACCAGAAGCTGATGGACGATCTGCGCTACGGGCGGGAGAAGGTCGCGCTCGACCGCTCGGCAGCCGGACATAACTGCCTGACGCCGATCGCGATGGCGCGGCTGATCCACGAGATCTTCAGCGACTCCGCCCTGTTGTCGCCGGCGCGCCGTGCCGTCGTCTGCGACCATCTCGCCCGAGACGCCAACGATCCCGACCGTGACCGGGGTGCCTATCAGCTGCTTGGCTATCTCGGCGACACCTTGCCGCCGGGCACCCAGATCTGGTCCAAGGCGGGGCGCACGCGCTGGCTCGGCGACGACCGCGCCTCCTTCCGCCGGCATGACGCGCTACGTGCGATCCTGCCGCAGGGCCAGGAATTCCAGCTCACCGTCTTCACCCAGGGCGAGGCCATTGCGGAGGACGAGCGCTTCCTCCCCGGAATCGGTGCGCTGGCCGCAACAGAACTATCGACCCTCGCGCAGGGAGGCCAATGATGCCGCCTGCAGCTCTGGAGTGACCTGACGGTCCCAAAGAAGCCGACTGCCTTCCGGCAGCCCGTCCGATTTCTTCGGCTGGGGATAGTCAGACCTTTCAGAAAGAGGCTCCCGAGGCGATTACCTCCTCGGTGAGACTACTCCGCCGCCGCCAGTCCCATCTGCCAGAAATCGGCCTCCAGCCTGGAGGCCTGGCCGAACAGGGCGGCGAGTTCGCTGAAGCGCGCTTCGGTCATCGCCCGGGCCGCGAGGGTGTCGAGATGGCGGCGGGCGTCGCGGGCGACCTGCTGATAGGGCTCGCCGGCATATTCGCCGATCCAGTCGCGATAGGGATGGCCTTCGAGTGCCGGACCGAGATCGGCTTTGAGCCGGGCGGCGATCTCGGCATAGCCGACGATGCAGGGCGCGAGCGCGACATGCAGGTCGAGCAGGTCGCCGGAGACGCCGCAATCGAGCACGAAGCGGGTATAGGCGACCGTCGCCTGGTGCTCGGGCGCAGCCTCCAGCTGTTCCGGCGATAGGCCCCAGCGGCCGCAGAGCCGGACATGCAGGTCCATTTCGAGGTCGAGGATCGCCGACAAGCCTGCCTTGGCGGCGCGCATGTCGGTGAGGTTGCGGCTCTTATAGGCCGCGAGCGCATAGGCGCGGGCGAACTGGATCAGGAAGAGATAGTCTTGGACGAGATAGGTCCGAAAAGCCCCTTCGGGCAGCGAGCCGTCGCCCATCTGCCGGACGAAGCCGTGCTCGACGTAAGAATCCCAATCCGCCGCCGCGGCGGCCTTCAACCTGTCGAAGATGTCCACGCTCTTCCTCTCGCGACTCAGATCGCCGGGGGAGTCTTAGCGCGGCTGGCGACTGGGGGAAGCCGCGGCCGGTGCGCGGCGTCCTTACGTCACAGCACGAGCGCCGTCATTGCCTCGTTGATCCACCACCATTCACGGCCGGGCGCATCCTCGCCGCGCAAGGTTGCGAGCAGCTGCTGGTAGCGCAGAGAGCGGTCGTGGTGCCGGCGGTACTGGTCGAGATGCCAGGCGCGGAAGCTATCGTCCGGCTCGCGCTTCATTGCCCTGCCCGAGGCGTCCAGCCAGTCGCGGGCGATGACGCGGCCGGCCTCCGAACCGGGAGCTTCGCCAGCCGCGATCGCCTTGCGAACCTCGGCAAAGATGCGCTCGGCGGCGGCGTGATAGGCGGCCGGGTCGAAATCTCGCGTCCACATCAGCTCGGCATCGGCCTTGGCCTGGGCGATGACCGTCTCGTCCGACAGCATCGCCCTGAGCGCGGCGAAGGCGTCGATCTGCTCCGGTGTCGGATCATCGGGCAGTTCGGGCGTCCCGGCCTCGAGCGCCTTCTGGCGCCAGTCGGGGTTCATCCTGTCGCCGGTGACCTTGTCGTAGAAGCGCCCGGTCAGGTTGCGCATGTCGGCATTGGACAGGCTGGTCATGGTCCAGAGTCTCCTGAGGTCCTCGGCGGTGGGTTCGGGATGACGCAGCGCGGCACGCAGGGTCGCGGCGATGCGGCGCTTGCCGGCGATCTCGGCTTCGAGCGCCGAGAGGCGCAGTTGCAAGAGCTCGGCGAGCGAGCCCTGGCGGGCGAGGATGCCGCCGATCGCGGCAAGGCTCGTGCCCATGGCGCGCAGCGCCTGGATCAGGTCGAGCCGTGCCGCATCGGCGTTCGAATAGACGCGGTAGTTCGCCATGGTGCGGGTCGCCGGCGGTAGCAGCCCCTTGTCGGAATAGAAGCGGATGCGCCGCACGGGCACGCCGCAGAGGCGGGCGAGTTCGCCGATGGTGTAGCGTTGGTCGGTCGGGGTCATGGCGCCGTCCTAGCGTCTCCATCTGGTGGAGGGTCAAGTGGCCATGAAGGCCGCGGCGCATCGTTCGAATGCGACCGATCGCGGCAAGGCAGGGGAAACCCTGTCCGGCAAAAGCTGTGCAGCGGGGCGTCGGCGTCAAAGCAGCGTTAGCCAGTCGCGGCCATTGTCGCGCGCGTGCACACCCCTCGCCACGACCAGACAGCCGAACACGATGCGCCGGACGGTGCCGCCGGGCCGCGTCGCCTGGACGGGCTTCGCTTCGCGCCGACGCTGGAGCGCGAATACCGGCTGCACATGCGCTCGGCCCAGCGCAACAGCACGCTCGTCTGCGTCATCACCGCGCTCGGCATCTGGCTGACCTTCATCGGCTTCGACCTCACGCGCCTGCACGGCATGACGGCGCTGCTTGCCGGCGAGCCCGATATCGTCCTGGCGGTCGCGCTGCGGCTGTCGGCGCTCGGGGTGATCCTCGCCTTGCTCGTGGTGCTGGCGGCGCGCCGGCTGCCGCGCGCCTACCATCGGCTCTCGATGCTGGCGCTGGGGCTGATCGGCGTCACCAGCGCCTATATTGCCAATGTCTTCAAGCTGCGCGGCCTGCCGCAGGCCGACATCGCCCAGCTCGTCATCATCGCCGCCGTCTTCCTGCCGGTCGGCCTGACCTTCGTGCAGAGCCTCGGCGTCGCCCTGTTCATTGGCCTGTTCACCACCGGCCTCGGCTTCGTGATGCTCGAGCCGGCCCAGTTCGCCGAGCATATGCGGCTATCGATCCTGACGCTCTTCGCCGTGCTGGTCAGCGCCGTCGGCGCCTGGCTGCGCGAGCGGGCCGAGCGCGACCAGTTCCTGCTGCGGCGCATGCTGCACAACCGGGCGATGTCGGATGCGCTGACCGGCATCGCCAATCGGCGCGGCTTCGAGGAGCATGTCGCGATAGCGCTGCTGCAGGCGCGGCGAGACCGGGTGCCGGTGGTGTTCGCGGTGCTCGATGTCGATCATTTCAAGCGCTATAACGACCGCTACGGCCACCAGGCCGGCGACATCGCGCTGGTCTTGATCGCCCGCGCCATCGACAGCAAGCTGCGCCCGCCGATGGACATGGTCGGGCGGCTCGGCGGCGAGGAGTTCGGGCTGCTGCTCTACGACACCACGCCGGAGAAGGCGCAGGAGCGGCTGCAACGGGTCGCGCAGGCGATCGCCGAGCTCGGAATCGAGCACGCGGCCTCGCCGACGGCGCAATTCATCACCGTCAGCATGGGCGCGGCCGCTTTCGATGGGCAGGAGGCGGCCGCCGATCTCTACCGGCGCGCCGATGCGGCGCTCTATGCCGGCAAGGCCTCGGGCCGCAACCGCGTCGAGCTCGGCGAGGGCAGCGAGCGCCTCGCGGGCTAGCCTGGCGCGCACCCGAGCTGCTATGCGGCACTCGTCTTGCGACTGAAAGAGAGCCTCCATGTCCGCACCCGTTTCCATCGGCCTGATCGGCGCCGGCATCATGGGCGAGCGCATGCTGCGCGCGATCCTGGCGCAGTCGCCCGAGCTGGTCAGTGCCGCCGGGATCTGGGACCCGTCGGCCGAGGCGATGGCGCGGATCGCCGGCGAGCTGCCGCAGGTCGCGCAGATGGCCGACGCGGCCGCGGTGATCGCAGCGAGCGACTGCGTCTACATCGCTTCGCCGCCGGCCTCCCATCTCGGCCATGCCCGCGTTGCGCTCGCCGCCGGCAGGAGCGTGTTCTGCGAGAAGCCGCTGGCGATCGACGTCGCCGATTCCCGCGCCTTCGTGGCCGAGGCCGGCGGGCGCGGCGCGGTCAACTTTCCCTTCGCCTCCTCGCCGGCCGTCGCGCAATTGCAGGATTGGGTTGCGGCCGGAGGCGTCGGCGGTGGTCGGCGGATCACGATCGAGGTCGCCTTCGCCACCTGGCCGCGCTCCTGGCAGGCCGATGCGGCGGGCTGGCTCGACCGGCGCGAGCAGGGCGGCTTCACCCGTGAGGTCGTCTCGCACTTCCTGTTCCTCAGCCGCCGGCTCGGCGGGAGATTGCACGGCCTGCAGGCGAGTGTCTCCTTCCCGGAACCAGGCAAGTCGGAACGCCGGATCGAGGCGCAATTGATGGCGGGCGACATCCCGGTGACGCTCACCGGCAGCGTCGGCACGACGCAAAAGGACGACCACAACATCTGGATGCTGGAAGGCGAGGGCGGCGCGCTCCGGCTCTGCGACTGGTCGTTGGCGGAGCAGCGCCAGCCGGACGGCTCCTGGCAGCGCGCTCCCGATGCGCTGACCCAGCTCGAGGCGCGTCCGGTCGCGCTGAAACGACAGCTCGAAGGCGTCGCCAGGCTGGCGCGCGGAGAGACGCATCAGCTGGCGACGCTGGAGGAGGCGCTGAACGTGCAGGAGATCGTCGAGGCGATCCTGGCGAGCTAGACGCCTTCATTGAGGCGACATGGCGCGAGGTCTATGATCGGCGGGCTCAGGAGGCCTGCCGATGCGCCATGCCTTCCTCACCGACGTGCAGATCGACGCCCGTGCGCTGGCGCACCGGCGCGGGTTCGGCTTCCATGATGACGAGCCCATCGACGCCCTGACGCTGTTGGAGAGGCTCGCGGCGCGTTATCCGGAATTCTCGCATGAGCGCGTGGCCGACGGCTCGCTCGGCGAGGCCGAGGCGCAATGGGATTCGCGAGAAAAGCGCCTGCTCATTCCGGAAAGCGTGTTCCAGGCGGCCAGGCGTGGCGAGGGCAGGGCGTTGATGACGCTGGCGCACGAGGTCGGCCATGCCTTGCTGGGCCACGAAGGCCATCTGAATCGCGCGCCGGCCGGCGGCCGGGCCGAGCGCGTCTCGGCGAAGCTCCGGTCGATGGAGTATCAGGCGCGGCGCTATGCGGCCGCCTTCCTGATCCCGGACACGCCGGCGGTGCGCCTGCTCGATGCGACCGCGCTGAGCAAGCACTACCGCGTCAGCATGAGCGCCGCGATCGTGCGCCATAGCGAGCTGAGATCCGGCGAGAGCGCGCGGACCCTGTTATTGCGACAGGCCGGGCTCGACATTTGAGCCGCTTGCGGTCGGCGCGTGCGCAAGGCATGGCTCGGGTAACGTGACGATCATCGAGGCTATCATGACCATCGCCGCTACCGGCCTGCCGCCGGCGCCGAAGCCCGCCCAGCGGGCGCAGGGCGTCTCGCCCTTCATCGTCATGGACGTGATGAACGCGGCCGAGGCGATCGAGCGGCGTGGCGGATCGGTCGTCCATATGGAGGTCGGTCAGCCTTCGGCGGCGACGCCGGCGAGCATCCGGGCCGCTGCGGCGCGGGCGCTGGAGCATGGCCGGATCGGCTATACCCAGGCGCTGGGCATCGGCTCGCTCCGGGCCCGGATCGCGCAGCATTACCGCGACACTTACGGCGTCGAGGTGCCGGCTGAGCGCGTCGTCGTGACGACCGGCTCCTCCGGCGGTTTCATCCTCAGCTTCCTCGCCTGCTTCGAGCCGGGTGCGCGCATCGCTATCACGGCTCCGGGCTATCCGGCCTATCGCAACATCCTGATCGCGCTCGGACTCGAGCCGGTCGCGATCCCGGTCGGGCCGGAGACACGTTACGCGCTGACACCGGAGCTGATCGCCAGGGCGCATGCCGAGAAGCCGCTCGCCGGCGTGCTGACGATGAGCCCGGCCAATCCGACCGGCGTGGTGATGACGCCGGAGGCGATCGCTGCCGTCGCGACCGAGTGCCGGCGGCTCGGGCTCTGGTACATCTCCGACGAAATCTATCACGGCCTGACCTATGAGCGGCCGGCGACCACGGCGCTCGCCGCCGATCCGGACGCGATCGTCGTCAACTCCTTCTCCAAGTACTACTGCATGACCGGCTGGCGCGTCGGCTGGCTGGTGGTGCCGGAGCGGCTGGTGCGTGTGATCGAGCGGCTCCAGCAGAATTTCTCGATCTCGGTGCCGATGCTGAGCCAGGTCGCGGGCGAGGCCGCCTTCGATGCGATCGAGGAGTGCGAAGCGATCAAGGCCGGCTATGCGGAAAACCGCGCCTATCTGCTGAAGGCGCTGCCGGAGATCGGGCTCGGCGATTTCCTGCCCGTAGACGGCGCCTTTTACATCTATCTCGACATCGGTCGATATTCGAATGATTCCATGGCTTTCTGCCGCGATGCTCTTGAGAATGCCGGCGTTGCGATCACGCCCGGACTCGATTTCGACGAAGAGCGGGGAGCGCGGACGGTTCGGCTCTCCTTCGCCGGCTCGCTGACCGAATGCGAGGAGGCGGTGGCGCGCCTGGGGCGCTGGCTGAAGACGCGCTGAGACGAGCGCTTGCCAACGCGAAGTGGTAGACTCAATCTGATCCGGCTTGGGGGCAGGACATGGTTGCAATGCGGAACTGGCTGAAAGCCATGGCGTTGTGCGCGGCGGCGCTGTTGGCCGGCGTTGCCGCCAGCACGGGGCCAGTCGCGGCGCAGCAGGCCCAACCTGACTCCTCGCCGGTGCTGACATTGCGCGGCGATGAAACACCCGAGGCGGTGCGCAGACTGGTCGATGCCCTGTCGACCGGGGGACGCAGGGTCGAGGTCCGGCTCGCCGGCAAGGACGAGCCCAGGACCGCTGCAGCACCGACCGCTGCAGCAGCGACCGCATCCGCACCGGCCGCTGCCGGCACCGTCCCACCTTCGAGCAAGGCCCAGACCCAGGCCGAGGGCGAAACGCCGGTCGAGGTGTTCTGGGATCATTTCGTCGATGGGGCGGTAGAGGGTCTCGGCGCGGTGCCGCGCCTGAGCCAGCTCCCGGAAGCCTGGAGCCGCGCCTGGGGACAGAACCGCAACGGCGCCAGCGGAGGCTCCGCCGGCTGGCGGCTCGTCCTTGGCCTCGCGCTCGCGCTCGCCATCGCCGGGCTGTACCGCCTGGTGACCGCAGCCTGGTTCGCACGCCGGCTCCGGCCGCAGGGGCCCGAGTTCACGCCGCGTCTGATCGCGTCCTCCTGGGGCCTGCTGCAGGACTTGGCGACGCTTGGGCTCTGGCTCGCAGTGCTGCATGCGGTCCGCGTGGTCTGGTTACCCGAGCCGGACCTCGCCCACATGGTGCTGCGCACGATCGCCAACGGCCTCACCATCGGCGCCGCATATCTGATCCTCGGACGCTTCCTGCTCGCTCCCGGCGCCCCGGAACGTCGGGTCATGCCGCTGCCGCGGGCCGAGCGGGCTTTCAAATTCCTGGTCTTCTTCGGCATCCTCACGCCCGTCGTACTGACGGCGACGGTGTCGATCCAGCATGCCACCGGTCCCGCAGCCGTCGTCGGTCTCTTCGCTCTGGTCGGCATCGCCTCGACCTTGCTCAAGGTCTGGTGGTTCATCGATGCGCGGCACGACCTTGCCGCGCTCATTCTCCATTCCGCGCATGAGCCGGGGCCGTTCCGGCGCGTGATCGCTCACACCGCCGGCTGGCTCTATGCCGCTCTTGCCGTCTTGATCTGGATGGTCGGCAATGCGGCGGCGATGATGGAAGGCGGCGGGCGCTGGGCGGAGGCTGCTGCACTGACGCAGTTCATCATCGTGCTGGCGCCGATTCTGGCCGTCGGCATCACCAGCCTGATGGCCTGCCGGCAGGCGCATGCGGCCGCGATGGGCGAGACGGCGCCGCTCTCGCTCGCGATCGGCCATGCCTTGCGCGCTGCGGCGGGCGGTGCGATCTGGGCCGGCGGCTTCTATCTGTTGGCGCGGCTCTGGGCCGGCTTCCTGTTCGGCGTCAGCTCCGATCAGTTCGCCGTGCTGATGCGCCAGGCAGGCGGCGTCGCCGTGCTCGCCTTCGGCGGCTGGGTCGCGATCGTCTTCCTGCGCAGCTTCTTCGACGCCTATGCGCCGCACCCGGCCGCAGCCGGTCCGGCCGATGAGGATGCGGTTGCGCACGACCATGTGCCGTCACGGCTGGCGACCGTGATGCCGATCTTGCGCGGCGTGGTGCTCACCGCCGTGTTCGGCCTGACCGGGCTCGTCCTGCTGTCGCGCCTCGGCGTCGACATCGGCCCGCTGCTGGCGGCCTTCAGCATCCTCGGCCTCGCTATTTCCTTCGGTTCGCAGGCGCTGGTGCGCGACATCGTCTCCGGATTCTTCTTCATGCTCGAGGACGCCTTCCGTGTCGGCGAATATGTCGATACCGGTCGGCTCAAGGGTACGGTCGAGAAGATCTCGCTGCGCTCGATGCAACTGCGCCACCAGAGCGGACAGATCCATACCGTCCCGTTTGGCCAGGTGCAGTCGCTGACCAATGCCAGCCGCGACTGGGCGACGGTGAAGTTCAACGTCCGCCTCGACCATTCCGCCGATATCGAGAAGGCGCGCAAGACGATCAAGAAGATCGGGGCGACGCTGCTGGAGGATCCGGAATACGGGCCGCATTTCATCACCCAGCTCAAGATGCAGGGCGTCGCCGACATCACCGATTCGGCTGTCGTGATCAGGCTGAAGTTCACCGGCAAGCCGAACCAGGCCTCGATGCTGCAGCGCGAGGCACTGAAGCGGGTCTATCGCGGGCTGAACGAGGCTGAGGTGCCGTTCGCCTCCAATGCGGTCACGGTGAAGGAGGGGGCCGGCAAGAGCGCCGCCGCGGCTATCGCGGCCGTGCCGCCGCCGACCGCGCTCGCGCCGGCGGCGGAGTGAGGGGACGTCAACGCTTCTTCGCTGTGCGGTACACTTCCGACCGCTCGCGTTTGCCGACAGCAACGAGGGTGACAATCAGCACGTCGTCATCGACGCGGTAGACCAAGCGATAGCCGGCCTGCCGCAGCCTGATCTTGTAATGGCGCGCCATGCCGTGCAGCGCGTCACCTGGCACATGTGGCTGTTCGAGCCGCTCCTTCAGCTTCTTGACGAACTGCTCGCGGATCGTGGTGCCGAGCTTGCGCCATTCCTTCAGCGCCGATGGCAGGAACTCGAGCCTATAGCTCATCAAGCGTCAGCGCGACGCCGCGTTCATCCGCCCGTGACTTGGAGATCTCCACGAGAGCGAGATCGTCGAGGCGCTCCAACATGGCCTCGAAAGTCTTCGCCGGCACCATATAGGCCATGATCCGGTTGTGATTCAGGATCGCAACCGTCGAACCGTCGGCCTTGTCCATGACCGCCGACGGGCTTTTCTTGAGGTCCGATACACTGACCGCCAGGCCGGCCTCGACACGCTGGAGCGCAGACTTCACCGTGGCCTCTCCGGATGTTTCAGTGGATAGTATGGTACGAAAATCGGTACCAAAATCAATACCAACCAAAGCCGATAGAGGAGCGTCGACCGCTACTGCCCGAATTCCAGCATGAAGAAGAAACCGAAGCCGACCAGCGCCAGCAAGGCGCCCAGGCCGGCGGCGAGGCGGGCGGCCGAGAGCTGGCCTGCCCATTCATGGCGCCGGCCGGCACGTTCTGCCGCATGCTCGGGGCCGTGCTTGCCGAACTGGCTGGCGTAGAGGTCCGGTGTCATCTGCGGGCCGACCGGCAGGTTGCCCTCCAACTCGTAGCGCACCGCGACGAAGAGGGTGAACAGGCCGATGAGGCCGACACCGATCCAGCCGATCGCCTGCTGGGCGAGCCAGGCCAGCCCGATCAGACCGGCGCAGGCGATCGCCCTTATCAGCAGTCGCTCACGGCTTCGCGGCGGCCGCATTCTTCCTCTCCATCATGAAAAAGGCCGCCGCGATCGCTCGCGACGGCCCTGATTTCTACTTGCGTCCGGCCAGCTTGTTCCACCAGCCGCCGCGCTTGGGTCGATCCGGATCCGGCGGCGTCAGCACGACCGCGACGGGCTCCTCGACCACGCGTGGAGCAGGCGCCTCTTCAGCGGCCGGCTCCGGGAGCGGGGCTGCCTTGGTTTCAGGCACGGCCGGCTCGGGAGCGGGCGCGACCTCGGCCGGAGCGGCGGCGATGCCGTCCTCGGTGATCGGCACGACCTTCTTGCGCGAGCGGCTGCGCTTGGGCTTCTCGGCCGGCTCGGCGACGACCTCGGCGGTCGTGTCGGCAGCCTTGGCGACCTCGGCAGGCGCAGCCTCGACTTCCGCCTCGGCCTTCTTGCTGCGGCTGCGGCGGGCGCGCTTCGGCTTGGCATCCGCCTCCGGCTCGGCGGCGGTCTCGCTTACGGGAGAGACGGCTTCCTCGACGGGAGCAGCGGCTGCGACCGGCGTCGCATCGCCGGACTCGTCGTCGCCATCCTCAGCTTCATCCTGGTCTTCTGCCCCGTCGGCAGCGCCTTCGGCGTGTTGGTCCTGCCCGTCACGCTCACCACCGCGCCGACGGCGCCGACGGCGGCGACGGCGACGGCCATCGCGGCTCTCCTGGCTTTCGCCCTCAGCGGCGGCGCGCGGAGCAGCCTCGGTCTCGCCATCGGCCTCCTCGCTCTCCGCCTCGACTTCGATCTCGACGATGTCCTCGTCCTCGTCCTCGGGCTCGTCGATGATCGCCTCGGCGCGCATGCTGGAGACCGGAACGACGCGGTTCTCGTTGCCGACGAACTCGCCGCGCTCGACCTCGAAATAGCGGGTGCCGAGCAGGGCCGCGTCGGCCGAGATGATGATCGCGATGTTGAAGCGCTCCTCCAGGTCGCGCAGATGGGCGCGCTTCTGGTTGAGCACGTAAAGCGCGACCTCCGGCCGGGTGCGGACCTCGAGATTATGCGAGGCGCTCTTGATCAGCGCCTCCTCGAGCGCGCGCAGGATCTGCAGCGCGATCGAGGATGTCGAGCGGACGAGGCCGGCGCCGGCGCAGTGCGGGCACGGCACCGAGGAACTCTCGAGCACGCCGGTGCGGATGCGCTGGCGCGACATCTCCAGCAGGCCGAAAGCCGAGATGCGGCCGACCTGGATGCGGGCGCGGTCGTTCTTCAGGCAGTCCTTGAGCTTCTTCTCGACAGCGCGATTGTTGCGGTTCTCCTCCATGTCGATGAAGTCGATCACGATGAGGCCGGCAAGGTCGCGCAGGCGCAGCTGGCGGGAGATTTCCTCCGCCGCTTCGATATTGGTCTTGAGGGCGGTATCCTCGATGTTGTGCTCGCGGGTCGAGCGCCCGGAGTTGATGTCGATCGCGACCAGCGCCTCTGTCTGGTTGATGACGATGTAGCCGCCCGACTTCAACGTTACCGTGTTCGAGAACATCGCGTCGAGCTGGCTCTCGACGCCGAAGGCGGCGAAGAGCGGCGTCTGCTCGCGATAGGGCTTCACGCTCTTGGCCTGGCTCGGCATGAGCATGCGCATGAAGTCCTTCGCCTCGCGATAGGCGCTCTCGCCGGCGACGTGAACCTCGTCGATGTCCTTGTTGTAGAGGTCGCGGATCGAGCGCTTGACGAGGTTGCCCTCCTCATAGACGAGCGCGGGGGCGACCGAGCCGAGCGTCAGCTCGCGCACGCTCTCCCACATCCGCATCAGGTATTCATAGTCGCGCCTGATCTCGGGCTTGGTGCGGGAAGCACCTGCGGTGCGCAGGATGATGCCCATCCCCTCCGGCACCTCCAGCTCCTGGGCGATCTCCTTGAGGCGCTTGCGGTCCTCGGCATTGGTGATCTTGCGCGAGATGCCGCCGCCCTTGCCGGTATTCGGCATCAGCACGGAATAGCGGCCGGCGAGCGAGAGATAGGTGGTGAGGGCGGCGCCCTTGTTGCCGCGCTCTTCCTTGACGACCTGGACCAGGATGATCTGGCGGCGCTTGATCACCTCCTGGATCTTGTACTGGCGGCGCGAATGGCGATGCGGCCGCTCGGCAATGTCGTCGAGGGCGTCGCCACCACCGAGCTGCTCCGGCTCTTCCTGGGCGTCCTCGCCGCCGTTTTCCTCGTCGCCGTTCTCGTCATCCTGCGAGCGGCGGCGGCCCCGGGGGGCCTCGTCGCCATTCTCCGAAGCGTCGCCATTCTCCGAAGCTGCGGCCTCGCTGGTCTCGAAGGTCAGCGGCGCGGCGTTCTCGACGACGTCCTCGCTGTCGGATTCAGCGACGGCCGGGGCGAAGAATTCGCCGAAGGCCGGAGCGCCCTCGTTGACCATCGCGGCTTCCTTGCCGTCGGTCTCGACATGGCCGTTGGGGGACTCGTCGGCGGACGCCTCGACGTCGGCGCTGACGGTCTCACCGCTCTCGGCGGTGCGCTTGGCGCGGCCGTCGCGATCGCGACGACCGCGACGGCCGCGGCGTTCGCGCTTCTCCTCGTCGCGCTCTTCCTCGCGCTCGGCGCGGGCTTCCTCGGCGAGGAGGGCCTGCCGGTCGGCGACCGGGATCTGGTAGTAGTCGGGATGAATCTCGGAGAAGGCGAGGAAGCCGTGGCGGTTGCCGCCATACTCCACGAAGGCGGCCTGGAGCGAAGGCTCCACCCGCGTCACCTTCGCCAGATAGATATTGCCGCGGAGCGGCTTGCGGCTGGCTGATTCGAAATCAAACTCTTCGATACGCGAGCCGCGGGATACCACGACCCGGGTCTCTTCCGGGTGGGTGGCATCGATAAGCATCTTGTTGGCCATGGGACAATTCCATTGGCGCGGCGGCCTTGGCAATCCGCCGGGCTGCGGATGTGAATCCGCGGCCGCGGGCAGGGGCGCCGCGCGTCGACCGGCTGAAGCCGGCATGTTGCAGGGAGAAAAATTCGATCAAGGAAGGACGACGGAAGCGGGCGGCGCGGCAGGCGGACAGCCCGTCGCCACCTGAGAGGTTTCGACGAAACACCGAAAGGGAAAGCGGCGTCGTTTGCCTCGACATCTTACCTTTGACCTGCGGCACGCCGCGAAGACGGGGCGCACCGCGTTGACACGCTCGCGGACAAGGATACCGGCGCCGATTGCTGCCTGGCGCAAGCCCGTCCGCGGACGATTCCGTTGCTGGCTGCCTTCGCGCCGGCACGGATCGGGATGATCCGGTCGTTCGGCCAGTTCGCAGGGCGTCAGCGGATCAGGGACCCGGCTTGCGCGCTGCGGTAGCCTTCGCGATGCAACCGTCTCCATTACAGACAGGCGATGCATTTTTGCAAGCGCGTTAACGGTGGGTGATCGGCGGGGCGCGGTTTCCGGTGTCGCCCGGGCATGGTAACGGGTTGTCAACGATTGGCGACGCTATGGTTAAACCTTGTTAAGCGTCGAACCAGCGAATCGAGGAGCTTTCTCCTGCTTCACCGGCTTCGCCTGTCTGCCAGGGGCGTCCCGCGCCGCATCGCCCCGCCGGCGTTGCGGCTTTTCGCATGTGCGGCACTGCTCCTGTCGTCTCTCTCGCTCGCGGCAGCGAATTCGCCCGGTCGTGCCAGCAACGATCTTCCGGTCGCTACCGATGCGCGGCTCGAGGTCCAGGGCGATACCGTCCGGCTGACCATGGCGCTGTCCCGGCCGGTGACGGCGGTCGCCTCGGTCATGGCCGGGCCCGACCGCGTCATCGTCGAGCTGCCGTCGATCAACTTCCAGGTCGAAACGAAGCAGGGCCGCAAGTCGGCGGGCTTCGTCTCCGGCTTCCGCTACGGCCTGTTCATGGCCGACCGGGCCCGGATCATCCTCGATCTCGCCCAGCCGGCCGTGGTCGAGAGTGTTTCGGTCAAGCCGGTGCGCGGCGGCTTCGGCGAGCTCGTCGTCGAATTGAAGCGGACGAGCCGCGAAGACTTCGCCGCTCTCGCCCGCGAGGCGGCGGCGAAGACGCAGCTGCCGAGCATTCCGGTCGAGCGCAAGGCCGAAGGCGATTCGCGCCGGATCGTGGTGATCGATCCCGGCCATGGCGGCATCGACCCCGGCACGCAGGTCGCGGCGATCGCCGAGAAGGCGGTGGTGCTGGCCTTCGGGCTGAGACTGAAGGAGCAGCTCGAGGCGCAGGGGCACTATCGGGTGATCATGACCCGCTCGGACGACACCTTCATCTCGCTGAACGACCGCGTCCGCATCGCACGCGGCGTCGAGGCACATCTCTTCATCTCGATCCACGCCGATTCGCTGGCGCAAGCGCAGGACGTGCGTGGAGCGACCATCTATACCGGCTCCGAACGCGCCAGCGACGCCGAGGCGGCGCGGCTGGCGGCCAAGGAAAACCAGGCCGATGCCGTCGCCGGTCTCGATTCTAGCGAGGACGTGCAGGATGTCGCCGGCATCCTGATGGATCTAGCCAAGCGCGAGACCCGCAGCTTCTCGACGATCTTCGCGCGAAATCTGGTCGATAAGCTCGGCGGTTCGGTCAAAATGCACAAGGTGCCGTTGCGTTCGGCGGGTTTTCGCGTATTGACCGCCCCCGACGTGCCGTCGGTGCTGATCGAACTCGGTTACATGTCGAGCCCCCGGGATGCGGAGCTGTTGAATTCCGAGGGCTGGCGCAACCAGGCAGCGACGGCGGTCCAACAGGCCGTGGATCAGTATTTCGAACGCCTGCAGACGCCGGGCAAGGCTGCGCAAAGCAAGCCTTGACGGCGCAATGGTCGAACATGGCGATTTGTGGTCGCAAAGCCACGGTTCCGCCATCTCCGCCATGATATAGAGATGAGTTGAAGATCAGCCGGGCAGGTTGAGACGCCAAAGGGGGAGGGCGCCGATACTGCCGCTAGCCGAGGTCAAAGTTCTCGATGCGGTTCATACTGCGCCTTTTCGGATGGGCGTTCGCTGCCGGCACGATCCTGTTCGTCATCGGCGTCGCGGGTGCGGCCGGCGTGATCTGGCACTACTCCAAGGACCTGCCTGATTCGGCACAGCTGCGGAATTACGAGCCGCCGGTGATGAGCCGCGTCCATGCCGGAGACGGCAGCCTGATCGCCGAGTTCGCCAGGGAACGCCGGCTCTATCTGCCGATCCAGGCGGTGCCGAAGCTGATCATCGACGCCTTCCTCTCGGCCGAGGACAAGAATTTCTACAAGCATTTCGGCGTCGATCCCGAAGGCCTTGCCCGCGCCGCGATCTCGAACTTCCGCAATCGCGGCTCCGGCCGCCGGCCGCAGGGCGCCTCGACCATCACCCAGCAGGTGGCCAAGAACTTCCTGGTCGGCTCCGAGCAGAGCATCGAGCGCAAGATCCGCGAGGCGCTGATCGCGCTGCGCATCGAGGCGACCTATTCGAAGGACAAGATCCTCGAGCTCTATCTCAACGAGATCTATCTCGGCGCGCCGGCGCCGGGGCAGGGCAGCTACGGCGTCGCCGCGGCGGCGCTGAACTATTTCGGCAAGTCGGTGCACGAGCTCAACGCGCAGGAGGCGGCCTATCTCGCCGCGCTGCCGAAGGCGCCGACCGACCTGCACCCGTTCCGCAACCGCGAACGCGCGATCGAACGCCGCAACTACGTGCTCGACCGGATGGCCGAGAACGGCTTCATCAAGCGCCCCGATGCCGAGACTGCCAAGAAGCAGCCGCTCGGCGTCAATCCGCGCACGGTCTCGCCGAACCAGATCGCCGCCGGCTATTTCGCCGAGGAGATCCGGCGCGAGCTGCAGGACCGCTATGGCGAGAAGAAGCTGCTCGAGGGTGGTCTCTCGGTCCGCGCCACGGTCGATCCCAAGATGCAGCTGATGGCGCGCAAGGCGCTGGTCGACGGTCTCGTGCGCTTCGACGAGGCGCGTGGCTGGCGCGGCGCGATCCAGAAGATCGATGCAGCGAGCCGCGAATGGGGCCTTGCCATGGGCGAGCTGCCGGTTCTCGGTGACGTCAAGCCCTGGCGCCTCGCCGTCGTGCTCGACGTTGCCGGCGACAGCGCCCGCGTCGGCCTGCAGCCGATCCGCGAGGCCTCCGGCCTGCTCAGGCCAGAGCGCGAGACGGCGACGCTCGGAGCCGAGGGCATCCGCTGGACGCGGCGCACCCGCGTCTCGCAGGCGGTCTCGCCCGGCGATGTCGTCTATGTCGAGCCGATCGACGGCAAGCCGGGCCAGGTCCGCCTGCGCCAGATGCCGGAAGTCAACGGCGCGATCACCGTGATGGATCCGTTCTCGGGCCGCGTGCTCGCCATGGTCGGCGGCTTCTCGCACGACCAGTCCGAGTTCAACCGGTCGACGCAGGCGTTGCGCCAGCCGGGGTCGTCCTTCAAGCCCTTCGTCTATGCGACGGCGCTGGACAATGGCTACACCCCGTCCAGCATCGTGCTCGACGCGCCGATCGAGGTCGATCAGGGCGGCGGCCTGGGCATGTGGACGCCGAGCAATTACGACGGCAAGTTCACCGGACCGCGGACGCTGCGTTACGGCATCCAGTTCTCGAAGAACCTGATGACGGTGCGTCTCGCCAAGGATGTCGGCATGCCGCTGATCGCGGAATATGCCCGCCGCTTCGGCATCTATGACGACATGCTGCCGGTGCTCTCGATGTCGCTCGGCGCCGGCGAGACCACGGTCATGCGCATGACTGCGGCCTACTCGATGCTCGCCAATGGCGGCAAGCGCATCCGGCCGACGCTGATCGACCGCATCCAGGATCGCTGGGGCGCGACGATCTTCAAGCACGACCAGCGCACCTGCGAGGGCTGCGAGGCGGACAAGTGGGCCAACCAGCGTGAGCCGCGCCTGATCGACAATCGCGAGCAGGTGCTCGATCCGCTGACCGCCTATCAGATGGTCTCGATGCTGGAGGGTGTCGTCAACGCCGGCACGGCGCAGGTGGTCAAGTCGGTCGGCAAGCCACTCGCGGGCAAGACCGGCACCACCAACGACGCCAAGGATGTCTGGTTCGTCGGCTTCTCGCCTGACCTCGCCGTCGGCGTCTATATGGGCTTCGACAAGCCGAAATCGCTCGGCAACTCGGCGACCGCCGGCCAGTACGCGGCACCGATCTTCCGCGACTTCATGACCGCCGCGCTGAAGGAGAAGCCGGCGACGCCGTTCCGCGTGCCGCCCGGCATCAAGCTGATCCGCGTCGATCCCCGCACCGGCATGCGCGCCGGCGGCGAGGGCGGCATCCTTGAGGCGTTCAAGCCGGGCACGGCGCCGCCGGACAGCTATTCGGTGATCGGCGCATCCGACGGCAGCGGTGGCGCGATGAGCGTGGCGCCTGCAGGCGGCCGCTCGGTCGGCTCCGGCACGGGCGGGCTCTACTGAGCCCTCCCATTCCCGCCAAGGCGGCGGCGCTCGCCGCGCCTCTGCGGGATATCCTGCGGGCGGAACTGGCACGCGGCAACCGGATCGCGGAGATCGCCGACTGGCCTCCGCATTGCGAGCTGCTGGTGATCCTCCAACGACCCTTTCGCAAACGCTACACGCTGACGGCGGGGCTCGACTACGAGGACATCGACGACCCGCATTACTGGAAGGCCGAATATCGCCATGACGGCGGGCGCCATTGCCTCGCCTGCGGCTTCTGAGCGCCGGCCATTCAGGGCCGGGCATTTACAGCGCCGCGCATCCTTTCTATGCCAGCGCCCGAACAGCCCTCTGCACAGGACCTCGATCCAGGATCATGCGCCCCGAAATCCAGACGCAACTCGATAACGCCAAGCAGTCGATCGGACTGCTGAGGAGGCATCTTTGACTGGGATGTCGCACAACGACGCCTGGCGGAGCTGAACGCACTCTCCGAAGGTCCCGAATTCTGGAACGACGCGGAGAACGCGCAGAAGCTGATGCGCGAACGGACTTCGCTCGAGGACCAGATCAACGGCATCACCAAGCTCGAGCGCGAGCTCGACGACGCGCTGACGTTGATCGAGCTCGGCGAGATGGAGGACGACGAGGCCACCGTCTCCGAGGGTGAGGCCGCTATCAAGGCCGTCGAGGCCGAGGCGGCGCGCCGGCAGGTCGAGACGCTGCTGTCGGGCGAGGCCGACATGCTCGACACCTATGTCGAGATCCATCCCGGCGCCGGCGGCACCGAGAGCCAGGACTGGGCCGAGATGCTGCTGCGCATGTACCGGCGCTGGGGCGAGCGGCGGAAGTTCAAGGTCGACATGCTGGAATACCAGGATGGCGACCAGGCCGGCATCAAGTCGGCGACGCTGCAGTTCAAGGGCCACAACGCCTATGGCTGGCTGAAGACGGAATCGGGTGTGCATCGGCTGGTGCGCATCTCACCGTTTGATTCGAACGCGCGTCGGCAGACTTCGTTCGCCTCGGTCTGGGTCTACCCGGTGGTCGACGACCGCATCGTCATCGACATCAAGGAATCCGACTGCCGCATCGACACCTACCGGGCGCAGGGCGCGGGTGGCCAGCACATCAACACCACCGATTCGGCGGTGCGCATCACCCATATCCCGACCGGTATCGTGGCTGCCTGCCAGCAGGAACGCTCTCAGCACAAGAACCGGGCCAAGGCCTGGGACATGCTGCGTGCCCGCCTCTACGAGGCCGAGCTGAAGAAACGGGAAGAGAAAGCGAACGCGGAGCAGGCCTCCAAGACCGATATCGGCTGGGGCCACCAGATCCGTTCCTATGTGCTCCAGCCCTATCAGCTGGTGAAGGACCTGCGGACCGGTGTCACCTCGACCGCGCCATCGGACGTGCTCGACGGGGATCTCGACCCGTTCATGGAGGCGTCGCTGGCGCAGCGCGTCTACGGCACCAGCGTCGAAGTCGAGGACATCGATTGAGCGAGGGCGAGGGTAGACGCTCCCGCGGCCGCGAGATCCTGGTCAATCTCGCGGTCTCCCTCGGCAGCGTCGTCGTCTTCCTGCTGTTCTGCGAGCTGGTGCTGTTCCGCTTCGTGATGCCGGCGAGCGATGTGCCGCGCAATGCCTTCGTCAACGAGGTCGTGCGCTACCAGCCCGGGCAGAGCGGCGTCTGGCGCGTGCGCGACGAAATCGCCGCGCCCTACAGGATCAATGCGCAGGGCTGGAACTCGCCGCTGCCGGACTATCTCGTCGAGCGCAAGCCGGGAACGAGCCGCGTCGCCTTCGTCGGCGACAGCTTCGTCGAGGCGCTGCAGGTGCCGTTCGACAAGACCTTCGCCGAGGTGCTCGGCACCCGGCTGGCCGCCAAGGGCCCGGTCGAGGTCCAGCGCTTCGGCGTCGCCGGCGCGCCGCTCAGCCAGTATCTGCAGATGATCGAGCGCGAGGTCGTTCAGCGGCGCCCCGATCTGATCGTAGTCAATCTGGTCCATAATGACTTCGACGAGAGCTTCGTCTTCAGGCCGGGGCGCTACACGTCGAGCTTCCTCAAGCTGAAGATCGAAGGCGGCAAGGTCGTCGGCGAGGTCGCGCCCGCGCCCTGGCGCGCCGGCTGGTTCGAGATCCTGCGCCAGAGCGCGACGGCGCGCTTCCTGCTCTATCGCTGGCAGGTGAGGCCGCAGACGCTGGTCGATGCGATCTTCGGGCCGGCCAAGGCGGCAGGCGAGGGCGGCTATGCCGCCAATATCGACGTGGCGAGCGTGTTGGCCCAGGAGGCCGACATCCGCGTCGCGACCGACTATCTGTTCGGCCGGCTGAAGGCGCGCGCCGATTCGATCGGGGCCCGGCTCCAGTTGGTCATGGATGGCGACCGTGAGGCGATCTATGCCGGCCGCAGGGACAGCCCGGCCCTGAAGCTCAACCGGATCGCGGCGGAGATGGCGGCCAAGCGCGGCATTGCCTTCCTCGACCTGCATCCGGTCTTCGCCGCCGATTGGGCGAAGGCCGGCAAGCGCTTCGAGTTCCAGGCTGACGCGCATTGGAACGAGTACGGTCACCAGGTGGCCGGCGTGGCGCTCGCTGACGCTCTGCGCTAAGGCATTATCGAATCAAAACAGCCCGCTGTAGCTGAATGCTGCAGCGGACTGTGAAGTTTCTTGCGTGCGCCCGAGGCGGCTTCAGAGCTGCCCGGCGAGCTTGTCGCCGGCGCGCAGGAAGCGGTTCGGATCGGCCGGATCGCCGTCGATGCGGGTCTCGTAATGCAGATGCGGGCCGGTCGAACGGCCGGTCGAGCCGACGCGGCCGACCAGCGTGCCGGCGGTGACGATCTGGCCCTCGCTGACCAGGATCGCGGACATGTGAGCATAGCGGGTGGTAATGCCGCTGGCATGCTCGATCTCGACCATATTGCCGTAGCCGCCGGAATACTCGGCCGTCACGACCTTGCCGGGCCCGGTGGCCCGCACCGGTGAGCCGTGCTCGGCACGCAGGTCCATGCCGGTGTGCAGGGCGGCGCCGCGCGTAAAGGGATCGGCGCGATAGCCGTAATTGGAGCTCAGCTCGAGCTCTCCGGCGAGCGGCCGGCGGATCGGCAATTGCTCGACGAGGCCGCGCAGCCGAAAGACTGTCGCGATACGCGGCTGCAGCGAACTCAAGGTCGCCTCGAACGGTCCCGCCGAGGGGTCGAGATTGACCGGCACCAGGGGGCCGCCGACACCCTTCGGAACCGGGGTCGCGACGGTAAGCTTGTCGGTGTCGAGGCGAGTTTCGGCGAGCGCAGTGCGCAGGGTCTTCTGGGTGTCGCCGAGAGTCTTGTCGATCTCGCGCAGGGCTGCGAGCTGCGTAGCCGAGCTGCGTTCGATCGACTGGTCGAGCTGGGTCAGGGTTTCGGCGACGCGCTTGGCCGGAGGTACCGGTTCCTCGGCCTCGCCCGACTGCCATGGCGTCGAGCGGTCGCCGGCGCCGCGCAATGGCAGGGTTTCCGGCGCCGGAGTCGGCTTGCCGGTGGCGAAAGGCGCGAAGCTGGTGACGCCGGAGGCGCGGATCGGCTCCTCGGGCTTGATCATGCGCTGACGCAGCGGATTTTTGGCGGCCTGCGACGCGCCGACGCCGACCGTTTGCAGGCTCTCGGCGACGGCGTTGACCAGGGATTGCCGCGATTCGAGCTCGGCCTGGCGCATGGCGATCTCGCCGACGCGGGCTTCGACCCCGTCCTGATCGAGCAAGGCGCGGCTGGCGAGCCGGTCGACATCGGCGCGTAGCGCCGCGATCCGGTCCTCATAGGCGTATTGGCGCGAGGTCTCGCGGCTGATCAAGCGTGCGGCGAGGTCGTCCTTGCGCAGGATGTACCAGCTCGTCGCGCCGCTCCAGGCGGTGGTCAGCGCCAGCAGGCTCAAGCCGAGCAAGGCGGTCGAACGGCGGACAGTGAAGCTGCGGCGGGAGAGAAGGCCGGTCACGGCAAGCTCTTGGCCGGTGGCCTGGGCGCGGGAATCCGAGGAGGTCATACGCAAAACCGGAAGTGACGCTGCGATAGGGTGATTAGACCCCGTTAGGGTTAATCAATCGCAAATCACGGTCGGTTTCGCCGCGTTCGGGTCGGAATTTCGTAAGGCTGTCTCCGGAAACCCGGTCTTCATCCCGGGGCGCAGTGCGAAGGCTGCTTCCCGGAATGAAGGCTCAGGGTAAGGCTGTCGCTTCAGAGCTCGCGGGCGGCGGCGAGCACGGCCTCGGCGTGGCCCTTGACCCGGACCTTGGCCCAGACGCGGACAATCTTGCCGGCTGCGTCGATCAGGAAGGTGCTGCGTTCCACGCCCATATAGTGGCGGCCATACAGCTGCTTCTCGACCCAGAGGCCATAAGCCTCGATCGCCTGCCGATGCTCATCCGAGACGAGCGTCAGCTTCAGGTCGTATTTTTGCTTGAACTTGTCGTGGCGCTTCACCGAATCCGGCGAGATGCCGATGACGGTCGTGCCGGCGGCGGCGAAATCGTCGCGCAGCGCGTCGAAGGAGAGCGCTTCGTTGGTGCAGCTTGTCGTGTCGTCCTGCGGGTAGGCGTAGAGCACGACCTTGCGGCCGCGAAGGCTGGAGAGCGTGAGCGAGCCGCCGCCATCGGTCGGCAGGGTGAAGTCTGGAGCCGGAATGCCTTCGTTCAACGCCTTCGTCGCCTTCCTTTGGTCTCGATCACATGCAAGGGCGGGGCAAGCCGCACGCGACAAGCCGGCTCAGACCACAAACCAGACCCGCCGGGAACGAATCAGCTAGCTTGGCTGTTGCTGTACCGCTCCCGGGATCAGGCGCATCATGCGAATGGCGCGGCGACCCCTGCACCAGCCATCGCATCGATCCGCACGATTCGAACAGCAAGACAAGAAGCGATTCGTTGACCAACGACAGCAAGATCGAGGCGGCCCCCGTATCCGGTGCTGCGCCTGCGGCGGAGTGCGAGGAAGTGGTCGCCGTCGCCAAGCGTGCCTGGCGCGGCATCGTCACCATCGCCGTCACGGCCTGCGTCGCGCTCGTCATGCTCGGTTTCGCAGCCGCTGCCTTGCTGGTCAGCGGCTTCATCCCGCTCTCCGGGCTGGAGGGCCGGATTTCGGCTGCCATCGAGGAACGGCTCGGGCCGAACTGGAAGGTCGAGGCCGAGCATGCCGAGCTCAACCGCGCCGACGGCCGCTCGCGCCTGCGCCTCCGCGAGGTCTCGTTCCGGCATGCGGGCGGGGCTTCGTTCCGGGCGCCGGAGGCGGTGCTGGGCTATGATGCGATGGCGCTGCTGCGCGGCGATTTCCGCCTGGTCTCGCTCGACCTGCGCGGCGTCAATATCCGCCTCGGCGTCAGGCAGGACGGGTCGCTGCTGCTGGAGCAGGATGCCCAGCCGGAACAGGTCTCGAAGACACCCGTGGCCGGCGACCCGGTCGACTGGGATGCATTCGCGGGGGCGATGAACGCGATCGGCGCGCTGGTCTCGAATGACGGCCTGCTCGGTTCGCTCGAGGTCGCCGGCATTGGCGGGGCACGGGTAACGCTGATCGACCCGGCCGGGCGGCAGCGCTCCGGCCTGGAGGATGTCGACCTCAAGCTGGAGCGCTTCGGTGGCGGGCAGGCGCGGCTGTCGATGAAGGGGCGCATCGGTCCGCGCTGGAAGGAGCTGGCGATCGACCTTGCGAGTGCGCCGGACGGCACGCGCAGCGCCACGATCGACATCCAGCGCTTCGAGCCGGCCGAGGCGGTGGCGCTCGCCTTCGGCAACGCCACGGTCGCGCTCGACGGCCTGGCGCTCAGCGGCAAGATTTCGATGACCCAGACCGGCAGCGGTGACCGGAGGCTGGCGGCGGGACTCGCCGTCGCCCCGGGCGTGATCAGGGTCCACAATGCCGGACTCGACCCGATCGAGGTCCAGGGCGCCAAGCTCGACTTCACCAGTGAGGACGGGCTCAAGACGATCAAGGTAGCCACCGCCCAGCTCCTGGCCGGCGAGACGAAGCTCGCTGGAAGCGGCGAAGCTCACAATGAAGGCGGCATCTGGCGGCTGGGTCTCGACGGCGCCGGGCAGGTGGCCGGCATCGGCAAGGACGCGGCCGTCGTCCTCTCGGCGCTGAGCACGCAGATCGAGGTCGATCCGGGCGCGGGCGAGGTGCGGATGGGCAAGCTCTCGATCAAGGGGCCGCTGATCAATGCCGAGGGCTCCGGCATGGCGCGCCGGCGTGACGAGCAGAATTCGCATCAATTCCAGATCAGGGCGGTCGACACCGACATGCGGGCGGCGCTCGCGGTCTGGCCGGCTGTGACCTCGCCCGATCTGCATGGCGCCCTCTCCGAGATGGTGAAAAGCGGGCGGGTCGAGGAGATCGACGTCAAGGTGACGATGTCGCACGAGGCCAATATGCGGCTGTGGAGCGGCAAGGGCATGGACGACGATGCCGTCGCAGTGCGCTTGAAGGCCTCGCAGGTCAGCTTCCTGCCCAATCCCGGCCTGCCGCTGCTCACCGATGCGCGCGTCGTCGGCTCGACGACCGGCCGCACCGTCGATCTCACCGTTTCCCAGGCCACGGCCGAGCTCGGCGAGGGCCGCAAGCTCCAGCTTGGCGAAGGCACCTTCGCCATGTCCGAGACCTGGGGGGACCGGCCGCAGGCGCAGATCGGCTTCAAGTCGACGGGCTCGGCCGACGCGCTGGTCGCGCTTCTCAATTTCCCGTCGCTGCGCGAGTTCTCGCCGCTCAAGATCGAGCCGGGCGCGCTGCGTGGCGCGATCGACCTGAGCAACCAGCTCTCCCTGCCGCTGGCCAACGATCTGCAGTTCAACGACGTCGTGATCCGCAGCAGCGGCGCGCTGTCGAACATCGCCTCCGACAACCTGCTCGGCGGCGAAAAGCTGGAGGGCGCCAATCTGGCGCTGAACTACGATCGCGGGCAGCTCTCGATCAAGGGAGAGGGCAGGGTCGGCGGCGACAAGGCGCCGATCGAGCTCAAGCAGAACGTCAAGGGCCAGGGCGAGGCCAGCGTCTCGCTGATGCTCGACAACGCTGCGCTGAAGCGGCGTGGCTTCGGGCCCGAGACTGGCATCAGCGGGCCTTTGCAGGTCAAGGTCGTGAAGCCGCTCGGCAAGACTCCGGAGGCGCCACCGCGCGTCGAGGTCGACCTGACCAAGGCTGCGATCGACACCGGCGTTCCCGGCGTGAGCAAGCCGGCCGGCCGGGCGGGCAAGGCGACTTTCACCTATGTCAGCGACGATGACGGCCCGGATCTGGAGGATCTGACGATCGAGAGCGCGCCGTTGCTGGCCAAGGGGCGCATCTCGCTGACCAAGCAGAACGCGTTCGAGAGCGCCAGCTTCTCGCAGCTGCGCCTGTCGCCGGGCGACAATCTGACCAAGGTCGAGATCGGCCGCGACGGCGGCTTGACCAAGCTTTCGGTGCGTGGGGCGGTGCTCGATGCGCGGCCTTTCGTCCGCGATCTCTTCAACACGCCGGCCGCGCCCGCCAGAGCCGGCGCGCGCGGCAGCCAGAACGCCGCATCGGGCCCCGATTTCGATCTCGATCTCGACGTGCCGATCCTGACCGGCTTCAACAACGAGGCACTCGGCAATTCGCAGCTCAAGCTCTCGCGCCGGAACAGCGCCGTCCGCTCGATCGCCTATCAGGGTCGGATCGGGCGAGCCGACCTGACGATCAAGCAGGTCAAGCAAGGCGATGGGGCCGGTTCGATCGTGGTGCAGTCGGATAATGGCGGCGCCACCTTGCGCTTCCTCGACCTCTATCGCCGTGCCTATGGCGGCGACCTGACGC
This sequence comes from Allobosea sp. Root483D1, assembly GCF_001429505.1. Lineage (GTDB taxonomy): Bacteria > Pseudomonadota > Alphaproteobacteria > Rhizobiales > Beijerinckiaceae > Allobosea. The sequence continues at coordinate 1,060,977 of NZ_LMJW01000022.1, read as the reverse complement.
TGCAGCTCGGCGCCGGCGAAGGACGCCAGCCGGGCGAATTGTTGATGCGGAACTTCACGGTGCGGGACGAGCCGGCCCTGCGCCGCGTCGTCGGCCCGCCGGGTTCGCAATCGCCTGGCGCACTGGACAGCACCGGCGCACCCGCTCCGCGCATCGATGCTAGCGATGTCGCCTTCACCAAGCTGCGCGCCGAGTTCGCGCGCAGTGCCAGCCGGATCGACATCAGCGACGCCGTGCTCTGGGGCCAGCAGATCGGTTTCACCATCCAGGGCAATGTCGACTATGGCCGCGACCGCGTCGATATCGGCGGCACCTTCGTTCCGGGCTATGCCTTCAACAACGCCTTCGCCCAGGTGCCGGTGGTCGGCATGATCCTCGGCGGTGGGCAATATGGCGGGCTGTTCGCGGTGAATTTCCGCGTTTCGGGCTCGGCGAGCCAGCCGACCATGACGGTGAACCCGCTCTCGGCGATCGCGCCGGGCATCCTGCGCCGCTTCGTCGACCCGCTCGGCGGCGGTCCGATGGGGCAGACACGGCCGGGCGGAAACCTGCCCGTGCCCGGGACGGCCGAGCGCTGAGCGCTCAGGCCATTTCCCGGTTCGAGACCGTGGCCGTCAGACCGGCCGCAGCAGCACGTGCTTCTTCTTGCCGAAGGAGAGCTTTATCGCGCCGTCGACCAGATCGGCCGGCGTCAACGTCGCGCGCTCGTCGCTGACCTGCGCATCGTTGACGCGCAGGCCGCCGGCCTTGATCTGGCGGCGGGCCTCGCCCGTCGAGGGCACGAGGCCGGCGCTGACGAAGGCGTTGAGCGCGCCGATGCCAGCCTTGAGCTCGGCTGCCGGCACCTCGACACTGGGCAGGTCGTGGGCGGCCCCACCTTCCTCGAAGGTCTTGCGGGCGGTCTCGGCAGCGGCTTCGGCGGCCTCGCGGCCATGCAGCAGCGCAGCCGCCTCGGTCGCCAGCACCTTCTTGGCCTCGTTGATCTCCGAGCCGCCGAGCGCGGCGAGCCGGGCGATCTCGTCCAGCGGCAGGCGGGTGAACACCTTGAGGAAGCGGCCGACATCGGCGTCCTCGGTGTTGCGGAAATACTGCCAGAACTCATAGGGGCTGAAGAGGTCGCCGTTGAGCCAGACGGCGCCGCTGGCAGTCTTGCCCATCTTGGCGCCGGACGAGGTGGTCAAGAGCGGTGTCGTCAGCGCGAAGAGCTGCTTGCCCTCCATGCGGTGCGAGAGGTCGACGCCGTTGATGATGTTGCCCCACTGGTCGGAGCCGCCCATCTGCAGGCGGCAATCATAGCGGCGGCTGAGCTCGACGAAGTCGTAGCCCTGCATGATCATGTAGTTGAACTCGAGGAAGGAGAGCGACTGCTCGCGATCGAGCCGCAGCTTCACCGAGTCGAAGGAGAGCATGCGGTTGACCGAGAAGTGCCGGCCGACATCGCGCAGGAACTCGACATAGTTGAGCTTGAGCAGCCAGTCGGCATTGTTGACCATCAGCGCATCGCTCGGGCCGTCGCCATAGCGCAGGATGCGCGAATAGACCTTCTTGATGCTCTCGATATTGGCGTTGATTTCCTCGATCGAGAGCAGCTTGCGCTGGTCGTCGCGGAAGGACGGATCGCCGACCATCGAGGTGCCGCCGCCCATCAGCGTGATCGGCCGATGCCCGGTCTCCTGGAACCAGTAGAGCATGGTGACCGAGATCAGGTTGCCGATGTGCAGGCTGGTCGCGGTCGCGTCATAGCCGACATAGGCGGTCTGCGGCCCCTGCCGGCAGAGCTTGTCGAGCTCCTCCGGATTGGAGATCTGGTGGATCAGGCCGCGCTCGTCGAGCACGCGCAGGAAATCGGACTTGAAGGCGGTCATGACGGTTCTCGGTTCTGGCGCACGGCGCCCTCCGAGGAGGGCGCCGTCATTCCGGCCGGTGCGAAGCGGGGCGCTTTAGGCCTTTTCCTGCTCGCTCTTGAGGATCTCGGGGCCGACCTTGCGGTCGAGATAGGCGCTGACCTGCTCCATCAGCTGCTCGACGCGGCCATCGAAGAAGTGGTTGGCGCCCTCGACCACCGCGTGCTCGATCTGGATGCCCTTCTGGGTCTTCACCTTCTCGATCACCGCCATCACCTCCTTGACCGGGGCGACGCGGTCCTCCGAGCCGTGCACGAACAGGCCGGAGGACGGGCAGGGGGCGAGGAAGGAGAAGTCGTAGCGGTTCGCCATCGCCGCGATCGACATGAAGCCTTCGATCTCGGGGCGGCGCATCAGCAGCTGCATGCCGATCCAGGCGCCGAACGAGACGCCGGTGATCCAGCAGCTCTTGGCCTCGGGGTTCAGCGCCTGCATCCAGTCGAGCGCGGCGGCGGCATCGGAGAGCTCGCCGGCACCGTGGTCGAAATGGCCCTGGCTGCGGCCGACGCCGCGGAAATTGAAGCGCAGGGCCGAGAAGCCGCGGTTCACGAAGGTGTAGAACAGGTTGTAGACGATCTGGTTGTTCATCGTCCCGCCGAATTGCGGGTGCGGATGCAGGATGATCGCCAGCGGCGCGCCGCGCTTCTTGGCGGGCTGGTACCGACCCTCGATCCGGCCGGCCGGTCCGTTGAAAATCACCTCTGGCATCGCATCTCGCCTTTTGTCGGGCGAAGCTCGCGGGCGGCTTGCTGAAAAGCGGCTTTGCTGCCGCTGAAAAGCCTGCTCACCCTTGACGGCCCCGCCACTCGCGCCCTACATCAAGCGCTTAGAATGGTTCTAACAGCCGTGAACAAGACCGGAACATACGAGCGGGACGCCGCTTGCTGTTCCGGCCGTCGCGGCTCGGACGGGCGGCTATAGCACGGCGCAGGGGTGCGATTTCAAGCATTTCGTGCCGCGCCTTCGGGCAAGCCCTCCGGAACGGAGCATGAGCGCAGGTGTTCGCGACGACCCGCAGCTATCTCGACCACAACGCCACGACGCCGGTTCGCCCGGCCGTGGCGGAGGCGATGCTGCGGGCCTTGCAGATGCCGGGCAACCCGTCCTCCGTCCACAATGAGGGCCGCGCGGCCCGTGGCGCGATCGAACAGGCCCGCGAGCAGGTCGCCGCGCTCGTCGGCGCCAAGGCGAGCAATGTCGTCTTCACCAGCGGTGGTACCGAGGCCAATGCGACGATCCTGTCGCCGGGTCTCAGCGACTGCAGCGGTGCACGCGACTGCGTGCGGGCGCCGGTTACGCTGTTGCTGCACAGCGCCAGCGAACATCCTTGCGTGCGTGACGGACATCGTTTCCCAGCCGGACAGGCCGAGGCGATCCCGGTCGATGGCGAGGGGCTCCTCGATCTCGGCTGGCTCGATGAGCGGCTCGCGCGCCTCGCGGCGGAGCGGCCCGATGAGCGCGCGCTGGTCTCGGTGCATCTCGCCAACAACGAGACGGGCGTGCTGCAGCCGATCGCCGAGATCGTTGGCATCGCCAGGCGTCATGGCGCGCTCGTACACTCCGACGCGGTCCAGGCCGCCGGCAAGATCGCAATCGATATCAATACGTTGGGCGTCGATGCTCTGACGCTGTCCGCCCACAAGATCGGTGGCCCCAAGGGCGTCGGCGCGATCGTGTTCCGCACCGGGGCGCTCGAGCTCGCCGACAAGCCCCTGCGCGGTGGCGGTCAGGAGCGCGGCTGGCGCGCCGGCACCGAGAACCTGCCGGGCATCGTCGGCTTCGGCGTTGCCGCTGAAGAAGCGCGCAAGGCGCTCGCAGGCGAGGCAGCCCGCTTGGCTGCGCTGCGTGACCAGCTGGAGACCCAGCTTGTGGCGCTCGCGCCCGATACGATTGTCTTCGGCGGCGAGGCTTCGCGCCTGCCCAACACTTCCGCCTTCGCGACGCCCGGCATCAAGGCCGAGACTGCGCTGATCATGCTCGATCTTGCCGGCGTCGCCTTGTCTTCGGGCTCGGCCTGCTCGTCCGGCAAGGTCAGGCGCTCGCACGTCCTGTCAGCCATGGGCGTCGACCCTGTCATGAGCGAAGGGGCCTTGCGCGCCTCGCTCGGATGGACCACCTGCGAGGCGGACATCGACCAATTCATCGCGGCCTATGCCAAGGCGTTGGCCGCGAACCCGAACCGGAAGGTTCAGGCAGCCGCCTGAGGCCTTCTGCAAGACCAAGACCGAACCGGCGGGCCTTGAACCCGCGACAGGAGTGTAGAGATGGCAGCGGTCCAGGAGACCATCGATCAGGTCAAGTCGATCGACGTGACCGAGTACAAATACGGCTTCGTCACCGAGATCGAGGTCGACAAGCCGGCCAAGGGGCTGACCGAGGACACGGTCCGCTACATCTCGGCCCGCAAGAGCGAGCCGGAATGGATGCTGGAATGGCGGCTCGACGCCTTTCGCCGCTGGAAGACGATGACCGAGCCGAGCTGGTCGCGCGTCAATTACCCGCCGATCAACTACCAGGACATCTACTATTACGCCGCGCCGAAGACGGGCGCCGATCCGAAGTCGCTCGACGAGGTCGATCCGGCGATCCTGGAGACCTACAAGAAACTCGGCATCCCGCTGCGCGAGCAGGAAATCCTCGCCGGCGTCGCGCCGGAGAACCGCGTTGCGGTCGATGCCGTGTTCGACTCGATCTCGGTCGTCACCACCTTCAAGAAGGAACTGGCGCAGGCCGGCGTGATCTTCTGTTCGATCTCGGATGCGATCAAGGAACATCCGGAGCTGGTGAAGAAGTACCTCGCCACTGTCGTGCCGGTGACCGACAATTATTTCGCGACGCTGAACTGCGCCGTCTTCACCGATGGCTCCTTCGTCTACATCCCCAAGGGCGTGCGCTGCCCGATGGAGCTGTCGACCTATTTCCGCATCAATGAGCAGAACACCGGCCAGTTCGAGCGCACGCTGATCATCGCCGACGAAGGCTCCTATGTCAGCTATCTCGAAGGCTGCACGGCACCGAAGCGCGACGAGAACCAACTGCATGCGGCGGTAGTCGAGCTGATCGCGCTCGACGACGCCGAGATCAAGTACTCGACCGTGCAGAACTGGTATCCGGGCGACGCCGAGGGCAAGGGCGGCATCTACAACTTCGTGACCAAGCGCGGCGATTGCCGTGGCAAGAACTCGAAGATCTCGTGGACGCAGGTCGAGACCGGCTCGGCGATCACCTGGAAGTACCCATCCTGCATCCTGCGCGGCGACGGCTCGCGCGGCGAGTTTTACTCGATCGCGGTCTCGAACGGCGCCCAGCAGGTCGATAGCGGCACCAAGATGCTGCATCTCGGCAAGAACACGACCTCGAAGATCATCGCCAAGGGTATCGCGGCGGGCAAATCCGACTCGACCTATCGCGGCATGGTCTCGGCCCACCGCAAGGCGACGAACGCGCGCAACTTCACCAACTGCGACTCGCTGCTGATCGGCGACCAGTGCGGTGCGCACACCATCCCCTATATCGAGGCCAAGACCGCGACCGCGATCTTCGAGCACGAGGCGACCACGTCGAAGATCGGCGAGGACCAGATGTTCTACTGCCAGCAGCGCGGCCTCTCCCAGGAGGAGGCGGTGGCGCTGATCGTCAACGGCTTCGTCAAAGAGGTGCTGCAGCAGCTCCCGATGGAGTTCGCCGTCGAGGCGCAGAAGCTGATCACGATCTCGCTCGAGGGCTCGGTCGGCTGATTTTTACCAGCCCTCATCCTGAAGAGCCGCCGCAGGCGGCGTCTCGAAGGATGCTGGGTTTGCTCCTGAAACGCATCCTTCGAGACGCGCGCTGCGCGCGCTCCTCAGGATGAGGGCTCACGAAAGAACTGAACAATGCTCGAAATTCGCAATCTGGTCGTCAAGATCGCCGACGAGGACAAGCAGATCCTCAACGGCCTCAACCTCACCGTGAACGCCGGCGAGGTCGCCGCGATCATGGGGCCGAACGGCTCCGGCAAGTCGACGCTGTCCTACGTCATCGCCGGCAAGCCGGATTATGAGGTCCTCGACGGCGAGATCCTGCTCAATGGCGAAAACCTGCTGGAAATGGAGGCCGATGCCCGCGCCGCCGCCGGCATCTTCCTCGCCTTCCAGTACCCGCTGGAGATCCCCGGCGTCGCCACCATGACCTTCCTCAAGGCGGCGATGAACGCGCAGCGCAAGGCGCGTGGCGAGGCCGAGCTGCTGACGCCCGACTTCATCAAACGGGTCAACGCTGCCGCCGACAAGCTCGGCATCAACCGCGACATGCTGCGCCGGCCGCTCAATGTCGGCTTCTCCGGTGGTGAGAAGAAGCGCATGGAAATCCTGCAGATGGCGCTGCTGTCGCCGTCGATGTGCATCCTCGACGAGACCGATTCCGGCCTCGACATCGACGCGCTGCGGATCGTCGCCGATGGCGTCAACGCGCTGCGGGCCCAGAACCGTGGCTTCCTCGTCATCACCCACTATCAGCGCCTGCTCGATCATATCGTGCCCGACACCGTGCACGTGATGTCGAAGGGCAGGATCGTGAAGACCGGCGGCAAGGAACTGGCGCTCGAGCTCGAGAAGAACGGCTACGCCGCCTATGGCGAGGCGGCGTGATGGCGATCATCACCCCGCTCAAGACCGCGGCCGAGCAGCAGCTCGCCGAGCAGTACGCCAACGTAAAGGCTGAATTGCCGGGCGCCGGCGCGATGCGCAAGGTCCGTGAAGATGCCTTCGCCGGCTTCGAGGCCAAGGGCCTGCCGCATCGCCGTCTCGAATCCTGGCGCTACACCGATCTGCGCACGCTCTGGCGCGAAGCGAAGCCGCTGGCGCGCCGCTCGCTGCGGTCACAGGCGATCGCCGACCGCCTGGCGCTGCAGACCATCGCCGGCCGCCGTTTCGTCACCATCGACGGCGTGTTCAGCGCGGCCGATTCCGATCTGCAGGGCCTGCCCGCCGGCATCACGGCACGCAGCCTGGCGGAGGCGCTGACCGAGACGCCGGACGAGATCGCAGATGCCTTCACGCCGCCCGAGGTGGCGCGCGATGACGGTGCGCTGATGCTCAACGCCGCCTTCGCCCAGGACGGCGTCGTGATCGAGATCGCAGCCGGCACCGAGGTCGACCAGCCGATCGTGCTGCTGGCCCTCGGTTCCGGTGAGAGCGAGGCCTCGATCGTCTCACGCTCGCTGGTCAGGATCGGCGCCGGCGCCAAGGTCACGATCGTCGAGCTGCAGGAGAGCGTCGGCCCGGCGCCGGTGCAGATCAACCACGCGACGTCCTTCGTCATCGGCGAGGGCGCCGAGGTCGAGCATGTACGCGTGGTTTCGCGCCAGCGTGCCGAGACGGTGCAGGTCCAGTCGCTGCTCGCCGAGCTCGGGGCGCATGTCTCGTTCGATTCGGTCGCGGTCGCGGTGAATTGCGGTGTGCTGCGCCAGCAGAGCTTCCTGCGCTATGGCGGCGAGCACATCAAAGCGGCGCTGCGCGGCATCAACCTCTTGCGCAAGCAGGAGCATTCCGACGTCACGCTGGTGATGGATCATGCCGCGGCCCATGGCGAGAGCCGCGAGCTGTTCAAGAGCATCATCGAAGGCGAGGGCACCGGCGTCTTCCAGGGCAAGGTCATCGTCCGCCAGCATTCGCAGAAGGTCGACGGCAGCATGAAGAGCCATGCGCTGCTGCTGAACGACGGCGCGACCATGTTCAACAAGCCGGAACTCGAGATCTTCGCCGACGACGTGGTCTGCGGCCATGGCGCGACGGTGGCGCAGGTCGACACCGAGCAACTCTTCTACCTGATGGCACGCGGCCTGCCGCGGCCGCAGGCCGAGGCGCTCGTGCTCGCCGCTTTCGTCGGCGAGGTCGCCGATTTTGTCAGCGACGAGTGCGTTCGCGAGATCGTCGGCCGCGAGATCGACGCATGGCTCGGCCAGCGCGAGGGTTCACCCAAGCTCGGAGCTGCCTGATGCCTTACGTCAACCTGCAGATCACCAAGGGCGCGACGCGCGAGCAGAAGGCCGAGATCGTCAAGGAGTTCACGCAGACGCTCGTGCGCGTGCTCGGCAAGAACCCGCAGAACACCCATATCGTGATCCAGGAGATCGAGCGCGAGGATTGGGGGCATGCCGGCTCGCTCGTCGCCGACCGGACCGCCCCGCCTGCCGGAAAGGCCTGAGATGAACGCGATCGCGAAGCCTTACGACGTCGAGACGATCCGCAAGGACTTCGCGATCCTCTCGCGCGAGGTCTACGGCAAGCCATTGGTCTATCTCGACAACGCCGCGTCGGCGCAGAAGCCCGAAGCGGTGATCGGGGCGATGACGCGGCTGATGCGCGAGGATTATTCCAACGTCCATCGCGGGCTGCACTACCTCGCCAACGCCTCGACCGAGGCGTATGAGGCGGCGCGCGAGAGCGCCCGGCGCTTCCTCAACGCTGCCCATATCGAGGAGGTGCTGTTCACGCGCTCCTCGACCGGGGCGCTGAACACGGTCGCATCCTCGCTCGGGCAGTATCTCAAGATCCAGGACGGCGACGAGATCATCCTCTCGATCCTCGAGCACCATTCCAACATCGTGCCCTGGCACTATTGGCGCGAGCGCCACGGCGCCGTGATCAAATGGGCGCCGGTCGACGAGGACGGCAACTTCCTCATCGAGGAATTCGAGAAGCTGATCACGCCGCGCACCAAGGTGGTGGCGCTGACGCATATGTCGAACGCGATCGGCACCATCGTCCCGATCGCCGAGGTCGCAAAAATCTGCCAGGCCTATCGCATCCCGCTTGTCGTCGACGGCTCGCAGGGCGCGGTGCACCTGCCGGTCGACGTGCAGGCGCTCGGCTGCGATTTCTACGCCTTCACCGGCCACAAGACCTATGGGCCGACCGGCTCCGGGATCCTCTGGGGCAAGCGCGAATGGCTCGAGAAGCTGCCGCCCTATGAAGGCGGCGGCGAGATGATCGCGACCGTCAGCGAGGATGCGATCACCTATAACGACCCGCCGCATCGCTTCGAGGCCGGCACGCCGGCTATCGTCGAGGCGGTCGGTCTGGGCGCCGCGCTCGACTACATGATGGCGCTCGGACGCGAGAACATCGCGGCGCACGAGGCCAGGCTCAACGCCTACGCCATGCAGCGACTCGGCGAGATGAATTCGATCCGCATCTTCGGCAAGGCCAGGGAGAAGGGCGCGATCATCGCCTTCGAGCTCGCCGGTGCCCATGCCCATGACGTCGCGACGGTGATCGACCGGGCCGGCGTCGCGGTTCGGGCAGGCACGCATTGCGCCATGCCGCTGCTGGCGCGCTATGGCGTGACCTCGACCTGCCGTGCGTCCTTCGGCCTCTACAATACGCTCGAGGAAGTCGATATATTGGTGGAAGCTCTGCGCAAGGCGGAAGAGCTGTTCTCGTGACGCTCCGCCTCGTGACGAATGGAAATATCGCCATGACCGACACCGTTGCCGAAGACCTCAAGCCGAACGCGCCGACTATGGGCGCGAGCGGTGGACTGCCGCCGGAGGAGATCGATCGGCTGACCGACGATATCGTCGCGGCGCTGAAGACGGTCTACGATCCCGAGATCCCGTCCGACATCTATGAACTCGGCCTGATCTACCGCGTCGACATCGCCGACGACCGGCAGGTGGCGATCGACATGACACTGACCGCGCCGGGCTGCCCGGTCGCCGGCGAGATGCCGGGCTGGGTCGAGAACGCGGTCGGCGCCGTGCCGGGCATCGCTGGCGTCACCGTCAACATGACTTTCGATCCGCCCTGGGACCAGTCGCGCATGTCGGACGAGGCCCGGGTCGCCCTCGATATGTGGTGAGATCGAGCAGGATCGTCGAAAACTGAAAAGGCCGCGGCTCATGCCGCGGCCTTTTCCATGAGGCGAGCTGCCTGATCAGAAGCCGAAGTTGAAGCCGGCCTTGACGATGTCGCCGGCGGTGCGGGTCTGCATGGTGGCGTACTGGCCGGGCGCCAGTCCGGTGAAGTCTTGCAGCGTCATCCGCTTCTGGCCGAGCTCGTAATGGGTGTAGTCGAGCCGGACCGTCATGCCGGGCGCGATGGCATATTCGACGCCGCCGCCGAGCGCCCAGCCATTGAAGATGCCGGAGCGCGAGCCGCTGGCCGCCGAGGTGGTCTGCAGGTTGGTGGGCAAGATCGAGCCCTTCTGCTCGACCAGGCCATAGGCGTAGCCACCGGTGCCGTAGATCAGGAAATTGCCGAGCACGACGCCGGCGCGCATCCGCACGGTGCCGAGCATGGAGAGTTCGTTGCTGGAGCGGGTGGTGAACTGCGTGCCGGGGTTGGCGGACGTACTCTTGCTGCCGCCGAGTCGCGCGGCGGAGAGGTCGGTTTCGGCGCCGATGACGAACGCGCCGAGTTGGTAGTTGAAGCCGAGCTGGGCGCCGCCGACCGCGCCGGCGCCATCGGGCGTCAGGCTGCGCGGGACGGCCGAGGGCGCGATTGCCCAGGGAGCGAGCGTCGGCACGCCGATGGTCGTGACGGCGCTGGTGCTCGTCGTGGTCGTGATCGTGGTGCCGGGAGTCGGGCTGATGACCGTCTCCTCGGTGGTCGTGGTGGTGGTGGTGGTCGTCGTGGTGGTCGGTGTCGCCGTCGGACTTCCAAAGGGGCCGCCGACGGTTGTGCGTCCGCTCTGCTGGCCGCCGCCGAGCGAGCCGCCGACATAGAAGCCGGTCCAGTGCGGCCGGTCGGGCAGGATGGCCGGCAAAGGCGGGGTATAGAGCGAAGGCGCTGCCGCCTGCGGCTGCCGCGGCATGCCGGGGCGGCCCGGGGACGGCGAGCGCGGCGTATACTCGCCCCGGCGGACGCGGGGCTGGATGGCCGGGCAGACCGGACAGGTCTGGGCGACCTGGATGCGGTTGCGGCTCGGCGCACTCGCGGCCAGGCGCAACGCCTCGTTCAGATGCTGCGAGCCGGGATAGAGGCGGGCGAAGAGCTTGAAGGATTCGGCATCGCCGGCGAGCACGGTCTCGGACCAGGCGGTCTCCTCGGTCCGCTGCGCCAGGATGCGATGCAGCCTCAAGGCGTTCGGATCATCCGGATTGATGTCGAGGGCGCTGCGATAGATGTCGCGGCGATCCCAGGCGATGGCGGTGCGATAGGCGTCCGCCGGCGACATGGCGCGCAGCGTAGCCGGGGTCGGGCGCGCCGCGAGCGGGACGGCCCCGGCGACCGCGGGGGCACCTGCCGGCTGTGCCGGGGCGGCGCCGGCCGGACGCGGGAAGAAGCTGACATCGGTGATCAGCGAGGAAGTGTCCCACGGGATCTGGACGCCGCTGGTGGTGTCGTAGACGGCGAGGCGGATGCGGCGGAAGACCTGCTCGATCGGCAGGCCGGGCTCGCGCGCCTCGCGCAGGAAGGCGGTGGTGAACGGGCTGTTCGCGCCGGTGCCATCAGCCGCGGTCGAGCCCGGCGATGTCGCGAAGGCGACGAAGGTGCCGCTGCTGGAATCGATGCGGGCGAGGCCGGCTTCGCTGCGAATGCCCTCGTTCGCACCATCCACCATCTGCAGTGACAGGCCGCGCGACAGCTCACGCGCGGCGAAGGGATTGTTGCGGCAGGCGTCGAGGATCGCGATCTTCGACCGGGCGCCGGCAGCGTCGAGCTTGCGCAGGATCTCGGTGAGCGAGAGCGACTGGTTCGGGATGTTCGCCGAGGTTTCCGGACGGACATCCGTCGGCAGGATGTAGTTGGCGCCGTCGAGCTGCACGGCGTGGCCGGCATAATAGACGAGGGCCGTCGCACCCGTGCCGCTCTGCTTCACCTTCTCGACGAAGACGTCGAGCGCGCTGCGCAGGCCGGCGAGCGAGAGATCGGTCGCGGCGGTGACGTCGAACCCGGCCTCCTGCAGCATGGTGCGCGTCGCATTGGCGTCGTTGAGCGCATTCGGCAGCTTGGCGATGTTCTGGTAGGCGCCGTTGCCCATGACGAAGGCGAAACGGCGCTGCTGCGCCATGGCTGGCGAGATCGTCAGGGCGAGGGCGCTCGCGATGGCAGCGAGTGCCAGCAGGACGCAGATGGGTAGCCGCAGGCCGGTCGGCATGGCGCCTCCTCGGCGGCCCAGCTTCAAAGCCAAGCCGCTATCGATTCGTATCACTCCACCAGCCGGGACAGCTTACCGAGAGGAACGTCATGAGGAGAACAACAAATTGCCGTCGAGCGGCCTCAGTTTCGCAGCTGTGTGCAAATTGCCACGATCCGCGGCAGATCTTGATAGACCCGGCAGGGCCGGATCAAGGCTCGCGGGCGACGCGGAAGCCATTGGTGTAGAAGCGCACATCGCTTTCGTATTTGAAGCGCGCGGCCGAACGCAGATAGCGCGGGTCGTTGTTGAAGGAGCCGCCGCGCAGCACGCGCTCGCGGCAGCCGGCGGGCGCATAGGCGCTGCCATCGCGCGGCGCCGACCGGTAGTTCTCGCTCCAGCAATCGGCGACCCATTCGGCAGCGTTTCCGGCCATGTCGCGCAGGCCGAAACGATTCGGCGGGAACTGCCCGACCTCGCTCGCCTGCCGGCGTGGCTGCGTGTTGCAGCCGATGCAGTTGGCCATCTCCTTGTCGACCGAATTGCCCCAGGGATAGGCTGTCGCCGTGCCACCACGGGCGGCGTACTCCCATTCGGCCTCGGTCGGCAGCCGGTATTTGCGTCCGGTCTTGTAGGAGAGCCAGACGGCATAGGCGTTGGCGTCGTTCCAGTGGATGTCGGTGACCGGGCGCTTGCCGCGGCCGAGATTGCGGTCCCCCGGGCGATGGCTGCAGCCGCCTTCGGCGACGCAGGCATCCCATTGCGCGAAGGTGACCTCGTCGGTGCCGAGATAGAACGGCCTGGCGATGGCGACGGCGTGGACCGGCTTCTCGAACTCGAACATCTCGTTCGAGCCCATCTCGAAGCTGCCCGCCGGGATCAGGCTCAATTCGGGGCAGTCGTCGCAGTCGCGAGCGGTCTTGGCCGGCGAACCGGTGGAAGAAGCTGGGGTAGGGGCAGGGGCCGTCGAGACCGGTGCCGGGGTGGCCGCCGCGGGCTGCAGCCGGCTGCGGTAGAACTGCTCGCGGGTGCGGGCGAGCCCGGCGAAGCGGCCATTCGGGTAGGCCTCGAGATAGGCGCGGTACTCGTCCGGGTTCTGGCTCTTGCTGACAGTCTCCCAGAAGGAGAGCTCATAAGGGCCGAGCTGGTCGGATTGCGGGCCCGGCGGCGGCGGCGCGCTGATGATGGCGCGGGTGGTGTTGAGCGCGGTCGCGACCGGGCGGCCGGTCGGCGTGACGACCAGCCCGGCCGGAGGCAGGGACGAGATCCAGAGCTGCTGGGCCTTCCGCGTCGTCCGGCTCACGGCGTCGCGGGTGCGGTTCAGGGCCGTCGTCATGTCGAGACCCGGCGTGCGGATCGCCTTCAGCCATTCGTCGATCGCCGGGTTGGCGCGGCCGGGTGTTTCGGTCGTTATCCGCCCTGGCGCGACCGGCGCCATGATCGCGACCGCTTCGATCGGCTCGATCGGGGCGAGGCCCTTGCCGGCGCCGAGCCCGGCCTGCCAGGGATTGTCGCGCGCCGCGTCGAGCACGAGCAGCGCGCTGGCCGGCCGGCTGACGATCAGCGCGTCGATGAGCTGGTCCAGGTCGATGGTCTCGCGCGCGACCTCGACCGGGCCGCGTGGCGCGGAGTCGACCGGGACGAGGAAGTTGCGGCCGCGCGACTGCACGACGTGTCCGGCATAGAAGACGACGACCTGGGCGCCGCGCGCGAGCTTGCCGCGAAAGGTCGCGAGCGCCTGCTCGAGCGCGGGCCGGTCGGCGTTCTCGATGCTGACGAGGTCGAACTCGCCCTGGCGCAGCACATCCGCGACGGCGCGGGCATCGGCTGCGGCATTGGCCAGGGGGGCCGTGCGATAGGCGGCGTTGCCGACCACCAGGGCAATGCGCGGCGGCTGGCCGTCGCCGCCCTGGGCGAGGGCCGGGGCGAGCGGCGCAAGGAGGGCCAGCGTAGCGACGGCGAGGCAACGATACCAGGACATGGCGTTCACCCTTCGCTGTGGCCTTCGACTTGGCGATGCGGCCAGCCCGCATCGATCCCTCATCTGACGTAGACTGTGATCTTCTGAGACATAACCGGCGGCTGGTGCGGCGTATGCGTGTGATCGCCGAGTAGCAGCTGCAGCGTATGCGTGCCCTTCGGCAGCGTGACGACCACCTCGGTCTGGCCGTTGCCGAGATGGATGTTGTTGTAGTCCGACGGGATCGGCTGGTCCGGCGGGCCGGGATCGGTGTCGATCAGCAGATGATGGTGGCCGGTGCCGGGCTTGTCGATGCCGGCCGGGGCGACGCCCATCTCTTTCAGCCCGATCCGCACGGTGAAGCGCTCGGGCACGCGCAGGCCGTCGAGCGGATAGTGGAAATAGACGATGGCGTTGCGCGGCGCCGGCTGGCGCGGGCTCGTCTGCGCGAAGACCGGAGCGGCTGTCGGCGCCAGCGCCGCGAGCAGCAGGAGCAGCGTCGCGGCCTTGGCGTGATGGCGAGAGGCGGGAAGGCGAGTGCCAATGGTCATCGGCGCGGCCTCCGCTTGGCGGGCGCGCCGACATAGATCGTGATGCGCTCGGACATGATCGGGGGATCGTGCGGGACGTGCTGGTCGTCGCCGAGGATGAGCTGCAGCGTATGCTCGCCCGGGGGCAGGGTGATCTTGCGCTCGGTCTGGCCGTTGCCGAGATGGATATGGTTGAGATCGGACGGGATCGCCACGTCGAGCGGCGGCGTCGCCACATCGACCAGCAGATGGTGGTGGCCGGTGTTGGGCCTGACGACGCCGGCCGGCGCGACGCCCATGTTGCGCAAGCCGAAGCGGATGGTCGAGGTCGCGAAGATCCGCGTGCCGTCGCGCGGATAGATGAAATAGACCGAGGCGTCGTTGGGCGCCGGCGTCCGGCCCGAGGCGGCGCGGGCGGGCGGGGGCGCAGCCGCTGCCGGGGCCGTCACCGAGGCTGCTTGTACCCGCACCCTGATCTTCTGCGACATCACCGGCGGGTCGTGCGGGACGTGCTCATGGTCGGCGAAGAGGAGCTGGAGCGTGTGCTCGCCGGGCGGCAAAGTGAGCTCGGTCTCGGTCTGGCCGCGGCCGAAATGCAGATGGTTGAAATCGCTCGGGATCTCGCGGTCGAGCGGCGGCAGCTCGGTGTCGACCAGGAGATGATGGTGGCCGGCATTGTCCTGCCTGGTGCCGGCGGGGGCGATCGCGATGTTCTCCTGGCCGAAGCGGACGAGCGAGCGCGGCGGGATCACAGCGCCGTCCTGCAGGCCGGGGAAGAAGACCTTGGCATTGGGCGCCGCGGCCGTGCGCGGCTTCTCCTCCGGCGCGGCCATGACCTCGACGATGATCTTCTCCGAGATCACCGGCGGATCGTGCGGGACATGGTCGTGGTCGGCGAAGAGAAGCTGCAGCGTATGGCGGCCGGGCGAGAGCAGGATTTCCGCCTCGCTCTGGCCGCCGCCGAAATGCAGGTGGTTGAAATCGCTCGGGATCGGCTGGCCGAGCGGTGGCAGCTCGGTATCGATCAGGAGATGGTGGTGCCCGGCATTGCGGCGCACAGTCCCGGCCGGCGCGATCTCCATGCCGCTGACGGCGAAGCGGATCGTCGTCTTGCTGGCGATGCGGGCATTGTTCTGCAGGTCGACGAAGGTGAGTTTCGCCCCGGCGGGAGCGGGGCTGCGCGGGCGGGCGCGCTCCTGCGCGAAGCCGATCGAAGCCGTCGCCGCGAAAACGGCCGTAACCCCGACAATCAGGTGTAGCCGAAGACCCCGCATCGACGCTCTTCCTCGCGGCGCGTGATAGCCGTAAAGCTAGCAGCCGGCCGAGAGGGGAGCAAGCAAACCGCCTGTCATGACAGGCGGATAGAACTGGATTTTCGGGGTCGCTTTCTTTAGGGTGACGCAAGGAATGGTGCCATGACTGCAGCCGTCAGATTTTGCGCACTGGTCGCTCTTCTTGCCCAGCTCGTCGTGCTGCCGGCTCTGGCGCAGACGCAGGAGCGCCGCGTCGCGCTGGTGATCGGCAACTCCGCCTACAAGAACGCGCCCGTCCTGCCCAACACGCCCAATGATGCACGCGATACGGCCGAGGCCCTGCGCAAGGTCGGATTCGAGGTGGTCGACGGCGTCGATCTCGACAAGCGCGGCATGGATGCCGCCGTGTCGCGCTTCGCGCGCCTCGCCCAGGACGCCGACGCGGTGATGTTCTACTATGCCGGCCACGGCTTCCAGTTCAACGGCGAGAACTTCCTGGTTCCGGTCGAGGCCAAGATCGACGACGAGGTCTCGGTCCAGTACGAGACGGTCAAGCTCAGCGAAGTGACCACCGCGCTGGGCTTCGCCAAGGGCGTCAAGATCATGGTGCTCGACGCCTGCCGCAACAATCCCTTCCTCGCGCAGCTGTCGAAGAAGACGACGACGCGCAGCATGTCGGTCGGCTCCGGCCTGGCGCCGATCGTCAAGGCGCAGGGCATGGTCACCGCCTATGCGACGCAGGCGAACGACGTCGCCGCCGACGGCGCCGGCCGCAACAGCCCGTTCACCGCGGCGCTGGTCCAGGAGATCAAGCAGCCCGGCCTTGAGATCGCGACCATGTTCCGCCGCGTCCAGAAGGCGGTCTACGATTCCACCGGCGGCAAGCAGACGCCGGAGCTCTCGCTTTCGCTGCTCGGCGATTTCTACCTCAACCGCGAGGAGACCGACGCCGATATCTGGAAGCAGCTGCGCAGCAGCGACAACCCTGCCGAGATCAAGGCCTTCATCCAGCGCTTTCCGACCAGCTTCTTCGCCGTCGACGCCAAGACCCGGCTCGATCTGATCGAGCGCCGCGGCCTCGCCTCCGGTGAGCGCGAGAAGCTTGAGCAGGAGTTCGCGGCGAAGGAGAAGGCTTTGATGGAGCGGGTCCAGCAGGCCGAGAAGGATCGCATCAGAGCGGCGACGGATCTTGCCGGGCGCGACGCCGGCAAGACCGCGGATACCGAGCGCGCCGTGCCGAAGCCGGGCGATGCTACTCCAGCGAAGCAGACCGATGCGAACGAGCGCGACCGCCTCGCCAAGGAGCTCGCCAAGAAGGAGCAGGAGCTCGCCGCGCTCGAGGCGGAGAAGGCCAAGCTGTCGCAGGAGCGCCAGGACCGCGAGAAGGCCGTGGCGACGCGGATGAACTCCGGCGGCGTGACCGAACTGCCGACCCCGCAGAAGCCGCTGCTGCCGACCGCTCCCGGCACGCGCCCGCAGCGCCATGAGCCGCGCGAGATCCAGCAGCCGCGAGTCGTGCTCGACCGCAAGTCGACCGGCATCCTGACCGGCGGTGTCGAAGCTCAGCCGGAGCCGCGCAACAGCCGGCGCCGGCCGGGCAATGGTGGCGCGGCCGACTGCACCGACGCGCTGATGCGAGCCCAGCTCGGCGATGGCAACGTCCCGAAGAATTGCCGCTGACGGTGCGCCGGAGCGGGCTCCGTCTCTTTGGTTTCACGCAGGTGCGGACGCAGAACCGCTTCGCAGTTGTGCTGAAATTGCTCTAGCGAGAACCGGACACCGCTCCGGACAGGATGCAACTGGGGGCTTCGATGCGTCGTTCTCCGCTCGTCCGTTTTGCGCTGCTGGCGCTGCTGGCGTCACCGGCCGCAGCCCTTGCTCAGACGCCACCGGCTCCGACGCCCGTCCCGTTTCCGGAGGCGCTGCAGCGGGCGGCCAATGATCTGTTCTCGAAGGCGCAGCTCGAAGGGGCGCGCGTCGAGTTGGTGATCGATCCACTGATCGACGGCATCTCCGGCGCGCAATCGACCTCGACGCGCTCGATGCAGCAGACCTTGATCGAGCTGGTCGGCAAATCCTATCCGCGCTTCCAAGCGCAGCCCTTCTCGACCGAGGTGCTGGCGCGCAATCCGGCGGTGCTGGTTGGGACCTTCACCGCGGTCAACAATGCCGGCGACGCCGGCGGCGCGCGCGACGCCTACCGGATCTGCCTGACTCTGCTCGACCTGAAATCGAAACGAGTGGTGTCCAAGGGCGTCGCCCGGGCCAAGCCCGAAGGCGTCGATGTCACGCCGACGACCTACTATCGCGACGCGCCGATATGGTCGAAGGATCCGTCGACCGAGGCCTATATCAAGACGTGCCAAGGCACGAAGCTCGGCGATCCCATCGATCCGCTCTATGCCGAGCGCCTCAATATCGCGGCGCTGATCAATGACGGCATCCTCGAATATGAGGCGCGGCATTTTCGCGAGGCGCTCGCCTTTTACCGGACCGCGCGGGCGCTGCCCGGCGGCGACCAGCACCGCGTCCGCATCGGCGCCTATCTCGCGACCAGCAGGCTCGGGCGCAAGGACGATGCGGTCGAGGCCTTCGGCGACCTTGTCGACAGCGGCCTCACCGGCAACCAGTTGATGGTCAAGCTGCTGTTCCAGCCCGGCTCGACCCAGTTCATCGCCAATCCCCAGGTCACCGAGCCCTATCCGATGTGGCTGAGCCAGATCGCGACCCGCGCCAAGCAGAAGGGCGCCTGCCTCGAGATCGTCGGCCACACCTCGCGCACCGGCTTGCCGCAGGTCAACGAGCGGCTCTCCGTGCTGCGGGCGCAATATGTGATGGATCTGCTCCAGGCCGGAGCACCCGACAGCCGGGGCCGCATGCTCGCGACCGGGCGCGGCTACAACGAGAACCTGATCGGCACCGGCAAGGACGACGCCAGCGATGCGCTCGACCGCCGGGTCGAGTTCAAGGTGATCGGCTGCTGACCGCGCCGCAGAATGCACAACGATTTCAGCAGGATAAGCGGGCTTCCTCGATGAACGACATGGCCTTGAAAGACTTGGCGACGACCCCTTACGACGCGGTCGCCTATCCCGGGCACGCTTTCTCGCAGACGCATCCGGCGCATCTGGCGACGATCGCGCATATCCACGGCATGACCCCGGCGCCGACCGCAACGATGCGGGTGCTGGAGCTCGGCTGCGGCAGCGGCGGCAACCTGATCCCGATGGCGCTGCAATACCCGGGCGCGGAGTTCGTCGGCATCGACCTGAGCGGGCGGGCGATCGCGCGCGCCAAGGCGGAGGCCGCGGAGCTGGGGTTCACCAATCTCAGCTTCCATCACCTCGACATCATGGCCGCGACGGCGACGCTCGGCCAGTTCGACTACATCCTCGTCCACGGCGTCTATTCCTGGGTGCCGCAGCCGGTGCGCGAGCGGATCATGGCACTCTTCGGCGAATTGCTGGCGCCGAAAGGCATCGCCTATGTCAGCTACAACGCCTTGCCGGGCTGCCGGCTGCGCGATATCGCCCGCGACGTCATGCTGTTCGAGACGCGCGATATCGATGATCCCATCGAGAAGGTCAGGGTGGCGAGGGCAGCGATCAAGCGCTTCGCCGAGGCGACCGATGCCGAGACCTTCCATGGCGCGGCGCTGCGCGAGCGGGCCAAGCAGATCGAGGATATTCCGGACAACGTCCTCTATCATGACGATCTCAACCCCGGCGCGCGCGCCTTCGCCCTGCACGAGGTGCTGGCGGCGGCGGAGCTCCAAGGGCTGCAGTTTCTGGCCGAGACCTCCTTCCCGAACAATTTCGGCGGTGCGCGCGGGCCGGCGCAGCAGGTGCTGAATACGATTCCGCTCTCCGAGCCATTGCGGCAGGAGCAGGCGCTCGACCTGCTGATCGGCCGCTGCTTCCGCCAGACCTTGCTCTGCCGCGCCGATATCGCGCTGCATCGCGGTCTCTCCGGCTTCAGCTTCGCGCCCTATCACCTCGCCGCCAATGTCCGGGAGGAGGAGCAGACGGACGAGAAGCGGCCGGGAGCGGTGAGCTTCCTGTTCGCGGATGGTGTCAGTCTCGCAATCGACCTGCCGGTGGCCAAGGCGGCGCTACGGGCGCTCGGCAAGGCCTGGCCCGGCAATATCGGCTACGCGGAAGTGGTCGCCCTGGCGCTGCGCGAGGCCGGGGGGAGCGTCGGCCCCGATCGCGAGCGCGAGATCGCGCGGCTGAACGAGGCGCTGACCGCGATCTATCGCGCCGGCCTCATCGAGATCAGGCTGGAGCCGCACCGTCTGGCGACGCGGATCAGCGAGCGGCCGGTTGCGAGCCCGCTCGCCCGGCGTCAGGCGCTGACCAGCCACGAGGTCACCGATCTGCGCCATCGCGCGGTCGCGCTCGACGGGGTGGTGGTGCGCAAATTCGTCAGTCTGCTGGACGGGACGCGGACGCCGGCGATGCTGCTCGACGAGATCAATGCCTTCCTGAGCGAGGCGCATGCGTCGGGGCGCGGCGGCCCGGCGCTGCCGAAGCAGGCGACGGCGGCCGAAGTCGACATGCATTTGCAGGATGTCGCGCGGCTGGCCTTGCTGGCAGAATAATGGCCTCTGAGCTTGTCGGACCCGCATCGGCTGCGTATTGCGGGGCGCGGCAGCAGCGGTAGCGAAGGATGGGGCAGCGCTTCAAGCAGTTTCAGGCCGCATTCCAGGAGGATGCCTGCCTCGAAACCATCATGCAGACGCGGCAGGGCGGCATCACGCTCACCTGCTCCGCCTGCGGCAAGACCTCGGCCTTCGCGCCGCGGGTGAAGATGCGCGCCTATGCCTGCCCGCACTGCAATTTCCTCGTCTCGCCCTGCAAGGGCACGCCGCTGGAGAGCCGGCGGATCTCGCTGCAGCTCTGGTTCTTCGCGCTGAAGGCGCTGACCGAACAGGGCGCGCGCGGCGCTGCCACGACGCTGGAGCGCGAGGCGGATGTCCCGGCCCAGCAGGCGCGCCGGATGATCGCCGAATTGCAGGAGACAGCCGGCAAGGATGGCAAGGCGCCGGACTGGCTTCTGATGGCGCAAAAGTCGGTGACCGGCTCCGCCAATGCCACCAACGTCGCTGCCGGCGTGCCGTTCGCCGCTGCTGACGGCGGCTCGCGGCTTCGGCTCGTCTCCCTCATCGGTGGCGGGGCGCTCGTGCTGGCGATCGCCGGCGGTGTCGCGGTCGCGACGCTGAAGCCCGGCTCCACCGAGGTGACCGGTGGTTTCGAGCCGATGGAAAGCGTCGAGGCGCCCTCGCTGAAGGCGCCGACCCGGCCTTCGCTGATCCTGTCCTCGGTCGAGGGCGACCTCGAGGCTGCCAGGCAGGCGACACAGTTCGCGCTGAACGCCGATCCGTCGCTCGCGGCGATCAAGGAGCAAGTTGCGGCAGAGACGCCGAACCAGCCGGCGCTGCCGATCCCGATGATGCCGCCGTCCAACATCATCCTGGTGCCGCCGACCTCATCAGGTAAGCCGGGTGCTCCGATCGCGGCGCCGCGAAGCCAGCTGCCGCAGGCGCCCGTGAACTATGCCGGCGATCCCAACCAGGTCCTGACTTTCGGGCCGATCAAGATCCGCCGGCACCTGGTCGAGATGATCGTCAGGGCAGGGCGCGTCGTCGGGGCCGACCCGACCCTGCTGATGGCGGTCGCCGACAAGGAATCCTCGTTCTCGACCGCGGTTCAGGCGAAGACCTCCTCGGCCACCGGGCTCTACCAGTTCATCGAGCAGACCTGGCTCGGCGTGATCTTCGAGTTCGGCCGCAAGCACGGGCTCAACGCGGAGGCCGCGCTGGTCACGCGCAGCGGCCGGCAGTTCGTGATCGCCGACGCGAACGAGCGCCAGCGCATCCTCGACCTCAGGCGCGAGCCCTATCTCTCGGCCCTGCTCGCCGGGGAGATGCTGAAGCGCGACACGCTCAGGCTGGAGAAGGCGATGGGGCGCCATCTCACCGGCGGCGAGATCTACCTGATCCACTTCCTCGGGCCGGATGCGGCGCAGACCTTCATCGAGACGATGGAGGAGACGCCGGGCGCCAGCGCCGCCGCGCTGCTGCCGCGGCCGGCCGAGGCCAATCGCCCGATCTTCTATGCCCAGTCCGGCGGCGAGACCAAGACGCTCTCGGTCTCCGAGGTGCACAAGAAGTTCGACGAGATGATCAAGGTCAGGCTCGACCGCTACAAGGTCGTGCGCGGGCCCGCTGTGGCGCCGGCGCGGCCGCCACAGAAGTAGGAGCTGGCGGCGAATTGCCGCCAAGCCGGGCCAAGGCGATCGCGGGCGCAGCGGATTTGCCGCGAAGGCGGTGCTGGCCCATGATCAACCGATCGCAGAGGCGAGGAGACGACGATGGCGAAGAACCGGTTCGAACAGGTCGATGAGCCGCAACCCGATGCCATCACGCTGAGCCTCGGCCAGCGCGACGGCAAGACTTTCGCCAGCATCGCCTGCCCGGCGGATCTGGCCGCCGGCCATCTCGCCAACGACTTCGTCAGCGACGAGCTCGAGCCGATCGAGGGTTTCCGCTCGGCGGTCCGCCTCGCCAACGAGATCAAGGCGCCGATCGTCGTCCTGGATGCCGACGGGCTCTGGCAGGACGAGTGGGGCGAGCTCTACCGCGAGGACTGACGGCCTTGCGTCATGCTCGGCCTTGAGCCGAGCATCTCGGCCCGGAGGAGCCTCTTATTGGTGCCGTCTCGCCCTGAGATTCTCGGGCCTGCGCTACGCGCCGCCCGAGAATGACGGTTACCCTCACTCGATCCTGAAATACTTGATGCCGACGCCGACCTTGCCGCCGACGCGGGCGAGGTCCTGGCGCAGGCCGGGGAAGATGTCGCCGGCCGGAGCTGGGTTTGGGCCCGACAGCGTCGGCAGCGGCGCCGGGCTCACCAGAGCGAGCACGGTCTGCGGCCTGACCGGGGCGCCCGAGGCGGCGGTCGATTCCAGCTTCAGGCTGAAGGTCGCCTTGCCACCCTCGCGGCGGGTGTAGTTGGCGAGGTTGTAGACCAGCCCGTCATCGCCGATCAGCAGGATGTCGAGATTCTTGCCCGGATCGCTCTCGACCGAGCCGGAAAGCGTGTCGCCGCTGCGCATGGTGAAGGCGCCGATCTGCATCACCGGGCTGCGGTCGATGCCGCGGCCGAGCTGGCGCAGGAAGTCGACCATCGGGCATTGCGCCGCGGTGACCGTGCGTAGGCTGATCTGCGCCTCGTAGCCCTGCGCCTTCTTGAAGGCGGCGTCGAAGCTGACGAAGGGTTCGGCCGTGCTGCCGAAGCCTTCGACCGTGGTGCGCTTGTCGGCGATCGCTGTCGGCCACAGGAAGAAGCAGGCGCCACCCTCATAGGTCGTGACATAGCGCTCGGTCCGCTCGGCGGCGGTCCGCGGCTCGGGGTCCGGAGCAGAGGACGGCGTCGGCAGTGGCACGGTCGGTGTCGGCTTCGGCCCGGTCGTCGATACCGGGTTTGTCGGAGGTGGCGTCGGTGTCGGGTTGAGTTCCGGCGGGGCAGGCGTGGGCGGCTGCGGAGAAGGCGG
This sequence comes from Allobosea sp. Root483D1, assembly GCF_001429505.1. GTDB lineage: Bacteria > Pseudomonadota > Alphaproteobacteria > Rhizobiales > Beijerinckiaceae > Allobosea. The sequence goes on along the minus strand of NZ_LMJW01000022.1, from coordinate 1,037,717 downwards.
GGCCTGCGTCGGCGCAGTCTGCGTGGGCGCCGCCGGGGGCTGGAGAGATGGCGGCTCGTTCTGGCTCGTCGGCTGCGGTGCGGGAGCCGGATTGGCCGGCGGCGGGCTCGCGGGTGTGAGCTCAGGCGGCGGGGGGCTCGATCCCGTGCCAGAGGGAGTCTGCGGGCGATCGTCATTTAGTGCGGGGGGCGGATTGTTCAGCGCCTGCTGGACCGGGGCGGCTCCGCCGAGCAATTGCCAGGCGACGAAACCGCCACCGGCGAGGAGCGCGAGTGCCGCGACCCCGGCGACCAACGGCCAGGGAAAGCTGCGTCCGCCACCACCGCCTGAGCTTGCGCTGCCCTTGGCCTGCCAAGCTGCGACCTCGGCCATGTCGGCCGGGCGGTCCTTCGGATCGGGCGCGAGCATGCGCGCCAGGAGCGGGCGAATGCGCTTGTCGATGGCTGAGAGATCCGGAACGCGGCGGCGTTTTTCGAGGATCTGCATCTGTGTCCCGCCCATGTCGAGCGGGCGGCCGCCGAGCGCTTCGACGAGGACGAGGCCAAGGCTGTAGATGTCGGATTTGCCGGTGACCTCGGCGCCGTAGAGGCCGAGCTGCTCAGGCGAGACGTAGTTGTATTTGCCGGCAAAGCCGGAGCCGATCACCGTCTTCTCGGCCAGCTTCGACTTGGCGATGCCGAAATCGATGATCTTGGCGCGCGTGACCTGGCCGCCCGGCAGGATGATGTTGTCCGGCGAGACGTCGCGATGGGTGATGCCGAGCAGATGGGCGGCCTGCAGGCCCGACGCGATGCGCCGGCGCAGCAGGTCGACCTCCTCCAGGGGCAACGGGCCATCTTTCAAGCGGTCGGAGAGCGATTGCCCGTCGACGAACTCCATGGCGAGATAGGTCGCCTGTGTCGCCGGGTCGACGGTGAAGACGTAGTAGCGGACGATCGCCTCGTTGTAGAGGTTGTGCAGCGCCGACGCCTCGTTGCGGAACAGGGTGATGACATTGGCGTCCTGGACCATGTCGGAGCGGACGATCTTGATCGCGACCGCGTCGCCGGTCTGGATGGCCCGGCCCTGGTAGACCTCGCCCATGCCGCCGGTCGCGATCAGGCGCTCGATCTCGTAGATGCCGTTGAGCCGCACGCCGGGCGCCAGGCCCGTGCGTGGCATGAAGACGGTGCGGTCGGAATCGCTCATGGCGCATCGCTCCTGCGCTGGCGCATGTTCGGCACCCAGCGCGTCTTTTCGCTTCCGCCGTCATGATGATAGCGCACCACGATCACGGTGACATTGTCGGTGGCGCCGCGCTCCAGCGTCAGCGCCAGCAGGGCGTCGCTGGCGGCCTGGGCACCGCCGGAGATGGCTGCGTGCAGAATCTCCTCGTCGCGGACATGGTCGGTGAGCCCGTCCGAGCAGAGCACGAAGACGTCGTCGTTCTCGAGCTCGCCATGGTCGATCTCGAGCTCGGGCCGGTCATGCACGCCGATGGCCCGGGTGATGACGTGGCGCCGCGGCCAGGTCCGTGCTTCCTCGACGGTCAAAAGGCCCCGTTCGATCATGTCCTGCGCCTCGGTGTGGTCGCGCGAGACCTGGGTGATATAGCCGTGGCGGACGAGATAGATGCGGCTGTCGCCGCACCAGACGCAGGCGAAATGGCGGCCATGGGCGAGCAGCACGGCCAGCGTCGCGCCCATGGTGGCGCCGTCGTTCTCGCGGATCTTGCGGCGCAGTTCCGCATTGGCCTCGACCACGCTCCGTTCGAGCTTGTCGAGCAGCTCCGCGGCGGAGCCGGTTGCGCCGACGGCGGAGAGGCTCGTCGCCACGGTCGCGCTGGCCATGGCGCCGTTCTGATGGCCGCCCATGCCGTCGGCGACCGCCCAGAGCCCGTATTCGGGGCGGACCACCAGATTGTCCTCGTTGTGGCTGCGCACGCGCCCGGCATGGCTGATTGCGCCCGTCTCGAAGGGGGAGCCGGGGCGATGCTCGTTCATGCTGTCGATCCCGCTCCGAGGAAGGCGTCGAAGCGGCCGGTCAGGAGGCCGGTGAAGAGATAGGGGCTGGGCAGGCCCTGGCCGACCAGAGCGAGCGGCTCGAAATCGTCGCCGCCGATGGTCCAGAGATAGCTGGCATGGGCATAGGACCGGGCATGGTCCTCGACGCGCAGCGCCGACAGCCGGGACGGGAAGCTGGCCGAATCGAGCGCGCTGACGATGGTGCCGTCGGAGAGCCGGACCATCTCGGCGGGCGGGGCCGCCTTGAGGTCGTCATTGGGCATGGCGAGCCCGCCGAGTGCATGTGCCACGGCCTCGTAGCTCGCCTCGGGCTCGAGCGCGCGCAGCAGGAAGTCCTCCGCCTGCGCGAACCAGGCGTCCTGTGGGTCGAGCTCGGGCGGCGGGATCGCGGCGCCGGGGCCGGCGAGGGCGAAGACCGTCAGCGGGAAATAGCGGCCGATGCCGTCGACGGAGGGCATGAAGGCCCCAGCAGCGGTGGTGCCGCAGAAGGCGCTGCCGAACCAGAAGCGCCAGATCGGCGCGTTGAGGAAGGCGTCCTGCCAGCCGGCGCCGAGTTCGAGCCGGCTGGCGGTGAGCCCGCCCTGGAGCCAGCGCTCGTAGACCGACAGGAAAGTCGTGGGCGCATTCAACGCGATGAAGTCCCGCTTGCCGGGAAGCTTCCCGAACAATCCGCAGCTCATGCTTAAATCCCCGCCGGGCAACGGATTTCGCGCAGTGCCGGCAGCACCAGCGGGTTCTTCAGCGAGCCGACGCCGAACTGGTATCCGACCTGACGACCGCCGGCGGCCAGCGTGAAGACGACATTGTCGCCCTGGCGCAGCACCGAGCCGGCATCGAGCAGGCGGAAGAAGGACCAGACGCCAGGACGGTCGAACATCTTCACCTCGCTCGGCGCCGCCGGCGTCGGGCTGTTCGAGAAGAAGCCGCCGCCGAAGATGCCGCCGGCATTGTTGTTGGCGGCGGCGCTGCCGATCGTCAGCGTGATCGAGGTCTTGGCGAGGCCGCCGCCCGGCCACATCACCGGGGTCGGTGTGTTGACGCCCTGCTGGCTCGCCACCGTGAAGCCGTTGATCTCGAGCTTGGCGCCGGAGGCGTCGGAGGAGAGGGTGGTTGGCACCACCACCATCTGGAAGTTCGGAAGGTTGCCGCCGGTCGGGAAGAAGGCCTCGCGGATGTCGCTGGCGCGCTGGAACTCGCGCAATGTCGTCGGCGAGAGCGCTCGCGCGACGCGGCTGTCCTGCCGCCAGCTCCAGTTCTGGCCCGACTTGTCGATATAGGGGTCGAGCCGCTCCTTCATGAACTTGTCCATCGCCCCTGTTCCCGGCGCGAAGAGCTGGGCGAAGTCGGCGAGGCCGATCTCGCTGGTGCTGCCCTTGGCGAAGGGATAGCGGTTGGCCAGCAGACTCGAGCACCTGCCGGTGATTTCGCTGGCCAGCGCCTGGCGCAGCAGCGCGACGGTCGCGCCGGTCGCATCGCCCTCGAAATCGTTGACCGCGGCGACGATCATCGCATCGAACGGCGCAGGATAGCGCGAGGAGTTGCCGCGCAGCGAGGCGATCAGCGGCACCAGGGCCGCATTGGCGGCGGCGGACTGGGCCGGCGTGGTCGCGGCCATTGCGAGGTTCTGGTTGATCTCGGCGAAGATCTGCAGGGCCTGGTCGACCGGCCGCTTGCCGCCATCACCCTCGACAAGGACATGGAAGGCCTTGAACTGCGCTTCGATATTGGCGCCGAGCGCCTCGCCGCCGCCACCACCAGCGCCGGAGAGCACGCGATCGACGCCGGGAGCGCTGAGCGGCAGGCTGGTGCCGAGGCGGCTCAGCGAATAATTGGCACGCTGCTCCAGGGTCTTGGCTGCATGGTCCGCGACCTGACCAGCCATCTTCTCGGCGGCCTGCGCCGCCGCCGGCCGCTTCGCCGCGCGCTCCTTCGTCAGTTGCGTCTCGTCGCGGATCGATTCAAGCAGTTGCTTGAAGGGCGAGGTCGGTGCGGCGATCGCCGAAAGCGCGATGTATTTCGGCTTGTCGGCGTTGAGGGGCCGCAGCTTCAGCCGGCGCAGTGCCTTCTGCCAGGAGGCGGTGAAGTCGCGCGCATAGAGCTTGAGCAGGTCCTGGAACAGGCTGGCATATTGCGAGGTGATCGCCGCCTGGTCGGCATTGTCGCCGAGGACCCAGCGCTCCTTCTCGATGCGCTCGCCGATATCGCCGAGCCGGTCGACGAAGGCGCCCTGGAAGCCGTCATAGGTGTAGAAATACGGCACCCGGATCGTATCGAGATCCTCGCCGGAGACACCCTCGAAGACCAGCCGCGCATCCGAGCCGCCGCGGATCGCCGCGACCCAGTCGCGAGCAGCGTTGCGCCCTTGCGTGCGCAGCAGCTCATAGGCGCGCTCGGCGATGCTGAGCCGGCGCAATGTGCGCTGGCTGCTCTCGATCAGCGGCTGGTTGAGCTTGACCACCGGCTCGCCGCCGTCGTCGAGATCGAGCAGCGCGACGAGATGCTCCTCCAGCGCCTCGCGGCCCTTGGCGTTGGCGGCGCCGGGGAAGAGGTTCTCGGCCCAGTCCTGCCGCATCCAGGCGAGCACGAGGTCGCGGTCGAGCGGCGCGCGGCCGCCGACCATCAGGTAGACCTTGAGCGCCTCGTAGATGAAGCCGGGATTGTTGACGTTGGCCTCGAGCTGCTCCTCGAGCCGGAAGATGATGCGCGAGCGCAGCAGCCGCTCCAGCGCCTGATGATAGCTTTCCTGCGTCGCCGATTGCAGGCGCTCGCGCTGGCTCAGGCCGAAGGTGGCCGCGACCGGCGTCGGCTCGTCCTTGTCGGCATAGCCGGCCGGCATGTGGCGCAGCTTGTGCAGCAGCGGCAGGACACGGCTGAAATTGCGATCGGAGAGGGTGGTCTCCTGCAGCACCGGCGCGGCGCTCGAACGATAATCGGCGAGGCCGTAATTGGTCTGGTTGATCAGGTCGCTGTTGCGGGCATAGCTCGTCCACCACATGCCGCCGAGCGCCAGCGAGACCAGCGCGACCGCGCTGAAGCCGGCTATGCGCATCAGGGTCGAGCGGCGCGCGGCGCGCAGATCGGTCGAGACCCAGCCGGATTCGCCGATGATCACCTTCTGGATCAGGTCGGTGAGGAAGAAGCTCTTGCCGCGGCCGGAATAGGAGCCGGAATCGGCATGCGCGCTGCCGAAATTGCGCGAGAGCGCGCCGATCAGCTGGTCGATCGGCGTGCCTTCCTGGGTGCCGGAGGTGAAGTAGAAGCCGCGCAGCGTCGCGCTCGACTGGTAGCGCGTCGGCTCGAAGACGCGGCCGAGGAAGTCGATGATCACCGGCTTCAGCGTCGCCATCTGGCTCGGCAGGCCGAAGAGCTTGGCGCGCGAGGTCGGGTTGTGTTCGTCCTGCAGGCGGTCGGAGAGGCGCTCGTTCAGGCGCTCGATCAGCGCGTCGAACTCGGGCGGCACGTCGCCGATCATGTTGCGAGTCTTGTCGACGGTCTGGAAGGTGTGACCCCAGACCATGCGCCGCTGCGGCTCGGAGAGCGCGGCGAAGAACTCGTTGAAGCCGGCGATCAGATCGGCCTTGGTGAAGACCGCATAGACCGGAAAATCGACCTTGAGCCGCTCGTTGAGCTCGAGCAGGCGGGCGCGGATCGCATCGGCATGGGCGATGACCTCCTCCTGCGAGGAGGTCAGCAGATCCTCGATGCTGATCGCGACCATGACGCCGTTGATCGGCTGGCGCGGGCGGTTGGTCTTGAGCAGATCGAGGAAGGAGAGCCAGCTCGTCCGCTCGGCCTTGGTGTCGGTGTCCTGCGTGGTATAGCGGCCGGCGGTGTCGATCAGCACCGCCTCCTCGGCGAACCACCAGTCGCAATAGCGCGTGCCGCCGGCGCCGGCGACCGCAGCCGGCACCTGGCCGCCGCGGGCGAGGGGGAACTTCAGTCCGGAATTGACGAGCGCGGTGGTCTTGCCGGCGCCGGGCGGGCCGATGATCACGTACCAGGGCAGGTCGTAGAGATAGTCGCCGCCATCCTTGCCGCGGGTGCGCCGCAGCGTCGCCAGCGCATCGCGCATGGCGGCCGAGAGCGCCGCGCCGTCACCGGTCTGGCTTTCCTCCTTCGCCATCGCATCGGAGAGTGCGGCGACGGCCCTGCGCCGCTTGATCACGATCCAGGCGATCCAGGCGAGCGCGCCGAGCATCAGGACGAGGGCGATCGGAAGCCTGACCCAGATCGACTCGAACGGGCGCACCTCGCCGAAGGCGACGAAGGGGCCGCCGAACCAGATCAGCAGCGTCAGCGCGAATGCGCCGACAAAGATGGCTGCGATCCTGAGCCAAGTCGCGAGATTCATTGTCTACCCGTCTCCTGCATCGCCGTCCGTCCTAGCCGTTGCGCTGGATCAGGATTTCGACACGTCGGTTCTTCGCCTTGCCGGCTGGGGTTGCGTTGGTGGCGATCGGCACGTCGGGGCCCTTGCCGTCGGTGCTGATCCGGGCCGGTTGCTTCAGCTTGCTCTTCAAGAGTTCGCCGACTGCCACCGCGCGCGCCTTCGACAGCTCGAGATTGGAGGGGAAGCGGGCGGTGCGGATCGGGTCGGAGTCGGAGTGGCCGACGACCTTGATCGTGCCGCCTTCCTCGTTGAGCACGGTGGAGATGCGCTCGATCAGCGGGCGGAACTCGTTGCGCACCACCGCCTGACCAGGGTCGAACAGCGTGATGTCCATCAGACGCACGATGATCAGGTTCGGGGTCACCTCGCAGGTGATCGGCGGCTGCACCGTGCCGCAGACCTTGGGCTGCTGTGCCGGCGGCGGTTGCGGCAGCGGCGGTGGCGGCCGGGCGGCGACCTTGCGGAGGATCTCGATGTCGCCCTTGGGGTGCACCGTGAGCATGGCGCTGGCCGATGCCTCGGCATTGCCGCCGAGCAGGGCGCGGAAGATGAAATAGAGGCCGAGCACGGCGACCGCCGCCACCGCGGCAACCGTCCAGACCGGCAGCTTGAAACGCGCCAGGCGCGCGACCAGAGCCTGCCCCTGCCAGCGCGGCGAGAGCTCGGGATCGGGCTGCTTCACGCGCCTGAGCGTCTCGAACAGGTTGCGCTGGATCATCTGCAGGTTGGCGGCGCCGCCGGCGGAGGTGCGGTGCACGCCCTCGAAGCCGAGTGCCAGGCAGACATGCATCAGTTCGAGCAGGTCGTAATTGACTGATGGATCCTTCTTGGCGCGCTCGAGCTCCTCGAAGAAGCGGACGCCGCCGGTGCGCTCGCCAAAGAAGCGCGAGAGCATGCTGTACTGCGTCCAGACATGGCGCTCTTCGCCGGGGATGTTCTGGACGATGTCGTCGGAGAAGGCGCAGATGATGTACTTGGCCGTGCGCGTCTGTTCGGCGGTGAAGCCCGCCGCCCTGACTTCGTGGTCGAAGGCCTCGATCGTCTCGCCGACCTGGCCGATCATCTGTGTCGCCGGCGCGCTGCTGAGATTGGCGCGCAGGCGCCCGAGCAGGAGCAAGAGCGGTCCGGCTGCCTTGAGCAGCGGATTGATGTTCGGCGTGAGCATCTGCTCGCGCTTGGGCAGAGCCTGCGGCACGTAGCCCTGCGGTGGCGGGGGCGGCGCGCTTTGCCGCGGCTGCGGCTGCGCCATCCACTCCTCGCCGCCCGGCACGCCGGGCGAGGGCGCCGCATGCGGGTATTGCGGTGCGCCTGAGGGCCCATAGGGCGAGCCCTGCGGCGGGTAGCCGGCGGGCGGCGGCGCATAAGGCGCGTTCGGAGGCGGGTAGGGCTGCCCCTGCTGCGGATTGCCCGGCGCGTCCGCAGGGCGCGAGGGCGGCGGCACCCGCCGTCCGGCCGGGTTCGGCCGGATGAAGGTCCGGTCGGAGCGGCCGAACGGATCGGAGCCGTCGTTGCTCATCGCCTGCCCTCGAGCACGGCCCAGAGCTCCATTTCGAGATCGGGCCAGTCACCGGAGAAATGCATGCCGATCGAACTCGCCGAGCTGAACTCCGGCCAGAGCGGCGAGGTGCGGTCGAGATAGAAATAGACGTGGTCGGTCAGCGCCCGGATCTGGGGCGGGGGCGTCGGCAGGTGGACGAGGTTGATGCCCGGCAGATGGGCATGGACGATCTCGTTCATCTTGGTGTTGGGGCCGATCTTGAACAGATGCGGGAACTGCGACTGGATCTCGGTCAGCGGGCGGCGCGCGGCCACTTCCAGAACCAGCGTCGCATTGCGCATCAGGGCGCGGTCGCGGATCGTCGACATGAAGGCATTCTGCGCCCGCTCGACGATTTCGAGGCGGATGGCGCGGCGGCCGAGCTGGGCCGAGAGGAAGTCCTGGATGTCGCGCACCACCGGGGTGAAGCAGCCCTCCAGGTCGTCATGGTCATAGGCCGGGTAATCGCGGGCGCGGCGCTCGGCGGTGGTGAAGGTGGCAAGCTCGCCGGCAATGGCGAGCAGGGCCACGAACAGGCGCTCGGGGTGGACGAAGCGCGAGCCGCGCATGTGCTTCAGCACCGGGATGTGCCGGTTGAGCAATTGCAGGATGAAATAGTCGGCGCTCTGCAGGCCGCCGCCGGCGGTCGGGTCGGCGGCGTAGCGGGCGAGCTCCTCGAGCTTGTTGTCTATCCAGCCGATGACGCGGTCCATCCAGCCGTCGACGACCGGATGGGCCGAGCAGAGCAGCACCGGCGGGGCGAATTTCTCGTCGAACAGGATGGCGCGGTCGCGCACTTCGAGGATGCGCCCGAGCGCCAGGCCGACATAGCCCGGCTTGCTCGTCTTGCGCAGCTCCAGGCCGAAGCGCGGATGGGCGATGTCGATCTCCTCGTCGACGCGCAGCGAGGCGGTCGAATCGATCAGCATCTCGGTCGCCGGATAGAAGCGGCTGGCCGACCCGCTGAGGCTGTCCTCGACCTCGCGGGTGTTGGAGGCGGCGAGCGGCAGCGACAGCCAGGCGATCTGGCCGGCGGCGTTCTCCGGCACCTCGATCGCCGGCGGCAGAGGCGAGTTGTCCGGCATGGCGAAGGGTGTGCCGTCCGGCATCACGCCGACAGCGCGCCTGAGCCCGATGCGGCTCTGCTGCGCCAGGTCGCGGTCGATCTCGAGCACCGAGAACCCCCACGGATAAGGCGTGACATGCCGGACGCGATTCTCCAGCAGGTTCTCGAGATAGCGATCGTTCTGCTGCAGGTGATGCGGCCGCAGGAACAAGCCTTCGGACCAGACGACCTTACTATACCACGACATCCGGTTCTCGCTATCTCAAGGCCTTGTCGGGAGCATATACAGCTCGTTCCCGAGCGTCACCATTCGTATGGGGGAGGGCAAGACCGGCTCTGTCTGCCACAAGACGGTTTTCGCCGGGGCGAGCGGATTCGTTGACTTGCCCGGCCGGCCGGAGCCAAGCTCCCAGCCGAGCGATCCAAGAAGGTGTCCGATGCCGACAGGCCCCGCCGCGCGCATTCTCGATCCCACGATCCATCCGCTGCCCGGCACGCTGATGCCGGGTCCCGGAAGCCCAACTGTGCTCATCGGAGGCAAATTCGCCTGGCGCGGTGTCCCGGCCGGCGCCGCAGCGGCGATCCAGGCGGCCAAGGCCATCTCCGATGCGGCGATCAAGACGGCCGAGGCGGCGACGGTGGCTGCCGCCCCAACGCCTGGCGCGGCGGCCGCCAAGACGGCGGAGGAGGGCGTCAAGGCAACCGCCGCGACGACCATGGGCTCGACGATCACCGGCGCGGCCGGTGGCGCCGATATCCACATCTGCGCCACGCCGCTGCCGATTCCCCCGCACGGGCCGGGCGTGGTGATCGACGGCTCGCAGACCGTGCTGATCAACGGCCTCCCGGCTTGCCGCGTCGGCGACACGATCATCGAGGCGGTGGGACCGCCGAACAAGATCGCCATGGGCATGCCGACCGTCATCATCGGCGGCTGAGATGGGACGTCGTCGTTCTCCCGACCGGGCCGTCGCGGCCGAGGAACGTTTCCGTCTGCTGCGGGTCCAGCGCTTTTCGTCCGACACTGAGAAGGCGCTCTGGCACGGCCGCTCGCGCAATACCCGCGTCGCCAAGGTGCTGGTCTACATGGCGGCGATCCGCATGCCGGACAGGCCGGGGTTACCGCTGACGCCCAATCCGGGCGTGACCTGCAAGGGCGCCGAGCAGCAGTTCTTCAGCGCCTCCGGCGAGAACCAGGCGGCGCATCTGCTGCCTGGGCAGATCCTGATCGACAACACCTATCCCTGGCTCTTCCTGCAGGGCGAGCCGGCGCGGCTGCTGCAGAACGAGTTCGCCTATGTCGACCCGATTCACGCCAACTACAACGCAGCCGACAGGGTGGCCGAGCGCAACGGCATGGTCGATACGTTCGCCGACGCCTGCCGCGCCGTGCTGACCAGTGCAGGGGAAGCCGAGACCGACGTCTCCAACGCCTATCATCGCGTCTGGGTGCCGGGTGCGCTGGCAGCGATCGCTGCTGCCGAACACGAATTGCGTTCCGAGCCGTTGCCGCCGCCGCTGGTCTACGGCACCAGCCCCGAGGACTACGGCATGATCCTCAATCTGGAGGAGCGCAGCGAGGCGATGAACGACGAGGACACCTGGAACAATTTCGAGCAGCTCAGCATGCTCGACTATTACCGCGCCGCCTTCGACGAGGCGCCGTCCGAGATCGAGCCCCGGGCCATCGTCTCGGCCCTGAACACGATGGTGAACTGAGGGCGGCTCAGGACGGCAAGCGCCGCGTCGCCGGCCGCGCCGTCGCGACGATCAGCCCGGCTGCGACGATCACCGCAATCCCGGCCCAGGTCGTCGGCGAGGGCAGGTCGCCGAACAGGGCAAAGCCAAGCGCAGTCGCGCCGATCAGTTCGAGATAGACCAGGGGCGAGAGCGTCGCGACCGGCGCCAGCCGGAAGGCGCTGATCGTCATCAGGTTGCTGAAGGTCGAGACAAGACCCATCAACAGGATCAGCAGCAGCCCTTCGCGCGTCGGCGTGGTCCATTGCAACAGGGCGAAAGGCATCAGCATCAGGATGCCGAGGATAAGCTGGATCGTCAGCGTCGCCACAGGCGATCGGCTCTGGGCGGTGGCGCGGGTCAGCACCAGATAGCAGGCCATGCAGATACCAGAAGCCAGCGCGATCAGCGTGTCGGCGCTGGTCTCGGCACCGGGACGCACGACGAGGATGGCGCCGACGAAGCCGAGGGCGACGGCGAGCAGCTTTCGCCGATCGAGCCGCTCGCGCAACGTGATCGAGGCGAGCAGGGTCGCTGCGATCGGGGCGATGAAATAGGCGCCGAGTGCATCGGCCAGCGGAATGCGCGTGATCGCCACGAAATAGAGCGTCATCGCCGTGACGAGAAAGGCGGTCCGCAGGATATGCGACAGCCAGTAACGGCGCGGCGATGCGAGCGGGGCCGCTGGCTGCTGTCCACGCCAGAACAGGGCGACCGGGAGGATGAAGCCGAGCGCCGCGACATAGCGCACCCAGCTGAGGAAGGCCGGCGAATGGGCTCCGCTGAGGTATTTGGCGATGGCGTCGGAGGTCGGGATGATCAGCATCGCTGCCGCCATGAGCAGGACGCCGAGTGTCTCGTCTCGTCGCTTGTGATGCGTCTGGTCAGGGGAGGCGGTCATGGCGCCGACCCTAGCTGATTCCGCCGTGTCGGCAGTGTCGCCGTTAACGCCTTCGCAGCTTCGGTAAATCCGCGTTAACTGCGTGCTGCATCTCCCGATGCCCGCTGACCTTGCGATATTGACGCGAACAAACAGAAAACTAATATGAACATATAGAGAACATTGGAGATCGGACATGCTCGTTGCTCGCAAGCTGATGGCCGGAGCCGTGGAGTTCCTCGCACTGGCGCTATTCGTCGGAATGATCTGGGTCTGGGCTGCGCTCGCCTCCGGACCGCACGTCTGACGGCGTTGCGGACAGGGGCTGGCTACGCTTCGCCGGCATGTCCACAGCCTCGCATTCGCAGCCGCTCGACCGGGTGCGAGTGGCGCGCCATAACCGGATCGGAGCATGCTCCAAGGATCAAGAATCGGCGCAGGTCCTCTCGTTCGGCCCACTGGCTGAACGGGCGGTGCGCCGGAGGGCGCGATGACCGACCGCAAAGACGACAAGCTGGTGCAGGACGAGGTCGGCTTCGTCCATCTGCACGTCCATTCGAGTTACTCGCTGCTCGAAGGCGCGATCCAGGTCGGCACGCTCGCCAAGCTCGCAGCCGGCGACGGCCAGCCGGCCATGGCACTGACCGACACCAACAATCTGTTCGGCGCGCTTGAATTCTCCGAGAAGCTGGCGAGTTCCGGCGTCCAGCCGATCGCGGGCGTGCAGCTCTCCGTCGACTTCGCCGATGAGGACACGGGTGGGCGCAAGCCTGTCCAGAGCGTCACGCCGCATCTGGTGCTGCTGGCCATGGACGAGGCCGGCTACAGCAATCTGATGAAACTGGTGACGCAGGCCTGCCTCGTGGCGGGCGCCGGCGCTCCGGTCGCGGCGATCGATCATCTCGCGGAATGCGGTCAGAGCCTGATCGCGCTCACCGGCGGCTTCGGTGGTCCGCTCGACGCGGCGCTGCGTGCCGGCCAGCCGGCCCAGGCTGCTGCACGGCTTGCGCGCCTGAATGAGATTTTCGGCGATCGGCTCTATGTCGAGCTCCAGCGCCATGACCGTGACGATGGCGCGGCGATCGAGGCCGGGCTGCTGCGGCTCGCCTATGATTCCGACCTGCCGCTCGTCGCCACCAACGAGCCCTTCTTCGGCAAGCCCGGCGATTTCGAGGCGCATGACGCGCTGCTCGCGGTCGCGGCTGGCCGGCTGGTGTCCGACAACGAGCGCCGGCGCGTCACGCCGGAGCATTATTTCGCTAGCCGGGCCGAGATGAAGCGGCGCTTCGCCGATTTGCCGGAAGCGCTGGCCTCGACGGTCGAGATCGCCCGGCGCTGCTCCTGGCGCGTCGGCTTGCGCAAACCGATCCTGCCGCGCTTCGGCGAGGAGGGGCGCGACGAAGCCGAGGAGCTGGAGAGCCAGGCGAAAGCGGGGCTCGAGGCGCGGCTGGCCAAGCATGGGCCGGCCGAGAGCTTTAGTGTCGAGGACTACGAAAAGCGGCTCGCCTTCGAGCTCTCAATTATTACCCGGATGAAATTCCCGGGCTATTTCCTCATCGTTGCCGACTTCATCAAATGGGCCAAGGATCATGACATCCCGGTCGGCCCCGGCCGCGGCTCGGGTGCCGGCTCGCTCGTCGCCTACGCATTGACGATCACCGATGTCGACCCGCTGCGCTTTGGCCTGCTGTTCGAGCGTTTCCTCAACCCCGACCGCGTCTCGATGCCGGACTTCGACATCGACTTCTGCCAGTACCGGCGTGAAGAGGTGATCGAGTACGTCAAGCACCGCTATGGCGAGCAGCGCGTCGCCCAGATCATCACCTTCGGCACCCTGCAGGCGCGCGGCGTGCTGCGCGACGTCGGCCGCGTGCTGGAGATGCCGTACGGCCAGGTCGACAAGCTGACCAAGCTGGTGCCGCAAAACCCGGCCAAGCCGATCACCTTGCCCGAAGCGATCGCCGGCGAACCCAAGCTGCAGGAGGCCGCGGCCGAGGAGCCGGTCGTCGCCCGCCTGCTCGAGATCGCCCAGAAGCTGGAGGGGCTGCACCGCCACGCCTCGACCCACGCCGCCGGCGTCGTCATCGGCGACCGGCCGCTGGAGCAGCTCGTCGCGCTATCGGTCGATCCGCGCACCGGCATGCGCGTCACCCAGTTCAACATGAAATGGGTCGAGCAGGCCGGGCTGGTGAAGTTCGACTTCCTCGGCCTCAAGACGCTGACGACGTTGAACATTGCCGTGCAGCTCATTTCTCAGCGCGGCATCGCGGTCGATCTGGCGCAACTGCCCTTCGACGACCCAAAGACCTACGAGATGCTGTCGCGCGGCGAGACGGTCGGCGTGTTCCAGGTGGAATCGGTCGGCATGCGCAAGGCGCTGGTCGAGATGAAGGCCGACCGGATCGAGGACCTGATCGCGCTGGTGGCGCTCTATCGCCCCGGCCCGATGGACAACATCCCGACCTATTGCCGCCGCAAGCTCGGGCTGGAGGAGCCGACTTATCTTCATCCCGGCATGGAGCCGTTCCTGTCCGAGACGCATGGCATCATCGTCTACCAGGAACAGGTGATGCAGGTGGCGCAGGCGCTCTCGGGCTATTCGCTCGGCGAAGCGGACCTGCTGCGCCGCGCCATGGGCAAGAAGATCAAGGCCGAGATGGACGCCCAGCGCGACCGTTTCGTGAAGGGCGCCATCGACGGCGGCCTGAAAAAGGACGTCGCCTCCGAAATCTTCGACCTGCTGGCGAAGTTCGCCGATTACGGCTTCAACAAGAGCCATGCGGCAGCCTATGCCGTCGTCGCCTTCCAGACTGCCTATCTGAAGGCAAACTTTCCCGTAGAATTCCTCGCCGCGTCGATGACGCTCGACATCGGCAATACCGACAAGCTCTCGGAATTCCGTCGCGATGCGGAGCGGCTCGGCATCAAGGTCGAGGCGCCCTCGATCAACCGCTCCGGCGTCGATTTCGACGTTGCGGATGGCGCGATCCGCTATGCGCTCGGCGCGATCAAGGGCGTCGGTCGAGTGGCTGTGGAATCGATCGTCGCGGCGCGCGCCAAGGACGGCCCCTTCCGCGACCTCGCCGATTTCGCCCGCAGGATCGACACGCGCCTGGTCAACCGTCGCACGATCGAGGCGCTGATCTCGGCCGGTACGCTCGACGAGATCGAGCCGGAGCGCGCCAAGGCGATGGTGGCGGTCGACGGCATGCTGGCCCTCTCGAACCGCACTCGCGACGAGGCGGCGGCCGGACAGCTCGACATGCTCGGCCGTGGAGTAGTGCAGGAGGAATTCCGCATCCCGCCTTTCGAGCCCTGGGCGCCGGCGGAGCGGCTGCAGCGCGAGCACGATGCGGTCGGCTTCTTCCTTTCCGGCCACCCGCTCGACGATTACGAGCATCTGCTCAAGCGCCTGCGCGTACAGAGCTATGCCGATTTCGCCCGCAATGTCCGCGCCAGCGGCACCTCTATCGCCAAGGTCGCCGCCTCCGTCATCGACAGGTCGGAGCGACGGACCAAATCCGGCAACAAGATGGGCATCGTCCAGCTCTCCGATCCCACCGGCCAGTTCGAGGCGATCCTGTTCTCGGAAGGCCTGCAGCGCTATCGCGAGCTGCTCGAACCGGGAGCGGCGCTGGTGCTGCGGCTTTCGGCTGTGCTCGACGGCGAAGAGGTGCGCCCGCGCATCGAGGATGTCGAACGGCTCGACGATCTCGCCAATCGTCAGAAGCAGGACCTCTGCATCTTCCTGCGCGACGACAAGGCGCTGGCCTCGATCGCCGAACGGGTGAAGCCGCGCGAGGGCGTGCGCGCCGACGGCAAGATCTCGCTGGTGATGATCCTCGATGACGGCGCCCAGGAGATCGAGATCGAATTGCCCGGGCGCTATCCGGTCAACCAGCAGGTCGCCAACGCGGTGCGCGCCGCGCCGGGAGTGGTGAACGTCGAGCTGCGCTGACGGGCCTCGTCAATCCCCAGCCTTGCGCTGCCGGCGGCCAAGGCATCAGAGTGCGCGCAAGATCACGATGATGTCCGGGGGGACCGAATGAAGCAGTATGTCGCGCGTATTCCGATGAGCCTTGCCGTGCCCGAGGCGATGCACTGGGCGATCAAGGACGTGCTCGAAGGTGAGTACGAAGCCGGCTTCGACGGCGTCGGCCTCGATATCCTCGACATCGGCGCCAATGTCGGCTCGTTCGCGCTCTGGGCGAGCGCGCGCTGGCCGGGCAGCACCGTGACCTCCTACGAGCCGCATCCCGGCACCTACGAGCTGCTGAAGCGCAACACGGACCGGCGCCGCGACATCGTCACGGTCAATGCAGCGCTGTTCCCCGGTGGCCAGAAGACCGCGACCTTCCTCAGCCGCTTTGCCGGCGATGGCGAATCCGGCCTTGCCTCCTATGCCGGCGATACGTTCGTGGCCGGCGCGATGGTCGAGCGCTACGAGGTCGCGGTGGTCGATCCGGCGAGCCTGCCTTCGGCGGACATCGTCAAGATCGACATCGAGGGCGGGGAGGGCGACGTGCTCGACCATCTCGACCTGTCGAGGACCTCGCTGGTGCTGCTCGAATACCAGAACCGCAAGAATCGCCTGCAGCTGGAAGCGCGCCTCGCCGCCGATTTCGAGCTGATCGACACGGTGGAGCACATCTGGGATCCGCTGCTCGAGCAGCGCTGCTACCGGCCAGACCTCGCCGGTGACGTTTATGGACGCATGTTCGCCGCCCGAAGGGGACTCTCGCGGATGACTCGCACCGTAGTTGGGTGAGCGGCGGATCATCGCGCCAGCACTGGGGAAGCCCGTGATCGACGCCAGGACCGCACTGATCGTCGTCGACGTCCAGAACGATTTCTGCCCCGGCGGCAAGCTGGCGGTCGCTGGAGGCGACGAGATCGCCCCGCTCGTCAACATGCTCGGCCGGCGCTTCGCCACGGTCGTGCTGACCCAGGACTGGCACCCGGCCGGGCATTCCTCGTTTGCGTCGAGCCATCCCGGCCACAAGCCCTTCGAGACGACCGCGATGCCCTATGGGACGCAGGTGCTCTGGCCGGACCATTGCGTCCAGGGCAGCGAGGGCGCGGCCTTCCATCCCGGCCTCGACCTCACCATGGCGCAGGCGGTCATCCGCAAGGGCTGTCGCCGCGAGGTCGACAGCTATTCCGGCTTCGTCGAGGCCGACCGCACCACGCCGACCGGGCTCGGCGGCTATCTCAAGGAGCGCGACATCGCCCGCGTCGTGGTTGTCGGCCTCGCCACCGATTTCTGCGTGAGCTGGACGGCGCAGGACGCGGCCCGCGACGGCTTCGATACCCTCGTCGTCGAGGAGGCCTGCCGCGCCATCGACCTCAATGGTTCGCTCGACAGAGCCTGGGCGGAAATGACGGCGCTCGGCGTCAGGCGGACGCGGCTCGCCGATTTGGGCGGCTGAGGGCCAGCGCTCACCGCGCCAAGGCGCGAATCTGCACCTGGACCCGGTCGCGGCCGAGCCGCTTCGAGCGGTAGAGCGCCTCGTCGGCATGTTCCAGCAAGGTCTCCAGCTGGTCGCCGGCCGCGTCACCCTCGGCGACGCCGATGCTGAGCGTCGGCTGGAGCGCGCCCCCGTCCCAGTCGGCGAGTACTCGCCCGAAGGCGGCCCGGATCCGGTTCGCGACGCGCACGGCGTCCTTCGTGGTCATGTGCGGGAGGACGGCGACGAATTCGTCGCCGCCATGGCGCGCCAGGATATCGCTGGCGCGCAGTTCGCTGCGGGCGGCCTCGGCGAAGAGCTGCAGGATGCGGTCGCCGGCGGCATGGCCGTGCGTGTCGTTGAAGGTCTTGAAATGGTCGATATCGACCAGGAGCAGGATCAGTCGGCCCGGGCGCTTGCCGGCATCCGCCGCGATCTGGGCCATGGCGCGCTCCAGGCCGCTGCGGTTCATCGCGCCGGTGAGGGGGTCGTGCTGGGCGATGGTGACCAGCGTGTTGCGGCTGCGCTCGGCGGCGAGCAACAGCAGTGCGCTGCTGCGGAGGAGCACGAAGGCGGTGCCGGTGACGGTGAACCACTGATTGGCGTTTTCGGCAGGAAACAATTCGGTGCCGAGCTTTCCGGTCGCGGCGAGCCAGGCGCGCAGCGCGAACAGCAGCACGGTCGGTGCGAACAGGGCCGCCAGGATCGCGCCGGAGACCAGCCGCTCGCGTCGCCACAACTCCAGGCCTTCCCGGACCAGCAACGCATCGCAAGCCATGACCAGGACGGAGACGAGGACGACCCGTCTGACGAAGCCGTCGGGTTCGTTCCACAGGAACAGCGGGATGGCGGCGGCCGCGACCGCCAGGAGGTAAAGCGGCAGGCGCGCCGGGCGCCCGGCGAAGCTCCGTACGCCGAACAGGACGAGCAGGTAGCCGGTCCAGCTGACGGTGTTGGCGAGCGGGATCGAGACGATGTCCGGGATGGTGTCCCGCAGCCCTACGCCGATGAAGCCGAGGCCGATCAGCAGGTTGCTCAGCCCCCACCACAGCGGCCAGCGCTCGAAGCGGCCGGTTGCGTAGGCGGCAAGCTGGACGAAGCCGAGAATCAAGGCGGTGATCGCACCCGCCAGATAGATTGTCCTCAGATCGAGCAACACGCCGCGGCCGGACCTTTCCTGTTAGCGGCCTGTCGATAGCAGATGGGCATGAAGGGATTCCAAACAGGGAGGCGAGAATCTCGCCTGACTGATTAACGGCCCGCGGCACGCATGGTTGTCGCGGGAGCTTCGGCCGGCTATGCGGGGGGCGGGGAACTGGGGCGTGCATCACCGGATGCGAACAACTCGAAAGAGAGAAGCAGCATGCCATTGTCCCAGAAATCGTTCAGCGCGCTTGTCATTGTCACCGCCCTTTCGGCAGGCTCTTCTGCCTTTGCGCAAAGCCAGGCCGACCAGCTCGCCACGGCCTATCAGGCTGGCCGCAACCAGCTCGGCATTCTCAGCTACTGCGCCGAGAAGGGCCATGTCGGCGCCGACGTCGTCGAAGTCCAGCGCAAGGTGCTGGCCCTGATTCCGCCGCCGGCCGACAAGAGCGCCGGCGACACGGCCGAAGCGGCCGGCAAGAAGGGCACCATCGCGATGATGGGCGTGACCCAGGAGCTCGAGACGATCGCCAAGGCACAGGGCGGCTCGGCGGCGACCTATTGCAAGCAGATCGGCGACGTCATCCTGAAGGCCGCAGCCTCGCTGCCGAAATAGGTTCGAGCCCGAGGCGCGCCCGGTGCGATCGGGCGGCATGGGGGCTTCGGCCTTGCATTCCCGCGCCATCGCGTGTATGGCGCGGCCTATCCCACATGGGGAGCATCACCTCGACACCGAGGCGTTCCGGTGACTGGTCAGCTTATGGCCGGCTCATTCGCTCCCCAGAGGCTCAACCGGAAGGACAAAAATTCCATGGCTCTGCCAGATTTCTCCATGCGTCAGCTGCTCGAGGCCGGCGCCCACTTCGGCCACCAGGCTCATCGCTGGAACCCGAAGATGTCGCCGTTCATCTACGGGACGCGCAACAACATCCACATCCTCGACCTGTCGCAGTCGGTGCCGATGCTTTCGCGCGCCCTGCAGGCGGTCAGCGACACCGTCGCCCGCGGCGGCCGCGTCCTCTTCGTCGGCACCAAGCGCCAGGCGCAGGACGCCATCGCCGATGCGGCCAAGCGTTCGGCCCAGTATTACGTCAACTCCCGCTGGCTCGGCGGCATGCTGACCAACTGGAAGACCATCTCGGCTTCGATCCAGCGCCTGCGCAAGGTCGATGAGTTGCTGAACGGCGCCAGCACCGGCCTGACCAAGAAGGAGCGCCTGATGCTGGCGCGCGAGCGCGACAAGCTCGAAAAGGCGCTCGGCGGCATCAAGGACATGGGCGGCACGCCGGACATGATCTTCGTCATCGACACCAACAAGGAAGCGCTCGCGATCAAGGAGGCCCAGCGCCTCGGCATCCCGGTCGCAGCCATCATCGACTCCAACAGCGATCCGGATGGCATCACCTTCCCGGTTCCTGCCAATGACGACGCCGGCCGCGCCATCCAGCTCTATTGCGATCTCGTCGCGCGCTCGGCCATCGACGGCATCTCGCGCGCTTCGGGCGACCATGGCGTCGACCTCGGCGCCGCCGAGGCCCCGATCGTCGAGCCGGTGATTGCCGAGCCGGTGGCCGTCGAGGGGCAGGCCCAGGCTTTCGAGCTGCTGACCGGGCCGCGCGGCGCTCCGGACGACTTCATGAAGCTCTCGGGCATGGGCCCGGAGATCGTGCAGAAGCTCAATGATGGCGGCATCTTCCACTTCTGGCAGCTCGCTGCCATGACGCCGGCAGAGGTCACCAAGGTCGATCACGACCTGAAGCTTGCCGGCCGCATCGAGAGCCAGGGCTGGGTCGCCCAGGCGCGCGATCTCGCCGACGCCTGATTGTTCGAGATTGCGGCGCGTCATCGGCGCGTCGCACTTCGATACTGACTAAAGCCGAAGCAGCGCCGGCGGCCGGAAACGGAGCGTCGGCGTTTGCCAATCGAGGCTTCGCTTTTTCGACAATGCGGCGCGCCACCGGGTGAAGGCCGCAAGACAGCAAGGACGACGCAAATGGCTGCGATCACCGCCGGCATGGTGAAGGAACTCCGCGACAAGACCGGCGCGGGCATGATGGACTGCAAGGCCGCGCTCTCGGCCACCGACGGCAACATGGAAGCCGCCATCGACTGGCTGCGCGCCAAGGGCCTGTCCAAGGCCGCCAAGAAGGCCGGCCGCGTCGCCGCCGAGGGCCTCGTCGCGGTCGTCGTGCGCGGCCATAGCGGCGTCGTGGTCGAGGTCAATTCCGAGACCGACTTCGTCGCCCGCAACCTCGAGTTCCAGGCGCTCGCCCGCACCATCGCCGATGTCGCGCTCGAGCGCGGCGGCGACGTCGAGGCGCTGGCCGCCCATCACTATCCGGGCGGCGGCACCGTCGCCGACGCGATCGCCAACGCCATCGCCACGATCGGCGAGAACATGACGCTGCGCCGCGTCGCGCAGGTCTCGGTCACCTCGGGCGCGATCGGCTCCTATGTCCACGGCGCAGTCGCCGACGGCCTCGGCAAGATCGGCGTCATCGTCGGCCTGGAGACCAGCGGCAAGGGTGACGAGCTTACGGCCCTCGGCCGCCAGCTCGCCATGCACGTCGCCGCGACCAATCCGGTCGCTCTCGACCTCGCTTCGGTCGATCCGGCGGTGCTGGAGCGCGAGAAGGCGATCCTGGCCGAGAAGAATGCCGGCAAGCCCGAGCATGTGCTCGCCAAGATCGTCGAGAGTGGGCTGAAGAGCTACGCCAAGGAGTACTGCCTGCTCGAGCAGGCCTACATCCATGACGGCTCGAAGTCGGTCGCCCAGGTGCTGAAGGAGGCCGAAGGCAAGGTCGGCGGTCCGCTCAAGATCACCGGCTTCGCCCGCTTCGCACTTGGTGAGGGCATCGAGAAGGAAGAGACCGACTTCGCCGCCGAGGTTGCGGCGGCCGGCGGCACCACAGGCTGACAAGCCCGTTGATAGGACACAGAAAGGCCGCGCCTCGCGCGGCCTTTTTTGTAAGAAGGGGCAGTGGTCGATTCGGCCTGCCTCAGTTGCGAACGAAGGAGAGCCCCGATGAGACCTAAACGCGTTCTCGTGAAGCTCTCCGGTGAAGCCCTTGCAGGGCCTCAAGGAAATGGCCTCGACGGTGCGACGCTGACAGCGCTCGCGGCCGATATCTCGCATGCCTCGCGCGAGGGCGTCGAGATCGGCATCGTGGTCGGCGGCGGCAATTTCTTCCGCGGCGTCCAGGGGCTGACCAAGGGCCTCGACCGCACCAGCGCCGATTCGATCGGCATGCTCGGAACGGTGATGAACGCGCTCGCGCTCGAACACGCGATCGAGAGCGCGGGCGCCCCGGCGCGCGCCATGTCGGCGGTGCCGATGCCCTCGCTCTGCGAGAGCTATGCCCGCAAGCGCGCGCTCGACCACCTCAGCAACGGCAAGGTCGTGATCCTCGGCGGCGGCACCGGTAATCCCTATTTCACCACCGACACGGGCGCCGCCCTGCGCGCGGCCGAACTCGACTGCAGCCATCTGCTCAAGGCGACGCAGGTCGATGGTGTCTACTCGGCCGATCCGAAGAAGGATCCGAGCGCGACCCGCTACGACACGCTGACCCATGAGGACGCGATCAGGCGTGATCTCAAGGTGATGGACACGGCTGCCTTCGCATTGGCGCGCGACGCGGCGCTCACCATCGTCGTCTTCTCGATCGCCGAACCCGGCATGCTCGCCGCCGTGCTGCGCGGCGAAGGCAGGGCAACCTACGTCACGCCGTAATTTCCCACGGCATGAGGCCACTCAATAATTCGGCCAATTGCCGGGCGTCATGATCTCGAGCAGATGGCCGTCGGGATCGCGGAAATAGAGGCTTGTCCCGCCGCGATTCCAGCGCATGCGGCCTTCGATCGGCACGCCGTGCTGCGCGAGCTGTGCTTCCCATGAGGCGAGCTCGCCCGCGTCGACGGCAAAGCAGATGTGCAGCGGGCCCTGGCCGTCATGCGGCGGGATGCTGCCGCGCTCCGAGCTTTGCGTCTCCAACGAGGCGCCGCGCTGGAACAGCAGCAGGACGTTCTGCCCGCCGATATCGTAGGCGTAGAGCGTCTCGGTTCTGAGCATGGTGTTGAGGCCGAGCTTTCCCTCGTAGAACGCCGCAGCGCGGTCGAGATCATCGACGTAGAGCGCTGTTTCGACGATGCGGTTCAGGCGGGGCATGGGAATCTCCTTGGGACGGGAGCCGGAGCGTGCTGCTGCAAGGCTGACCTAGAAAGCACGTCCACCTTTTGCCAGCGAGACAGCCGGTCCAGCAGCCATGCATCAGCGATCGAGATCCGTTTCTCCTTGCTGACCTGCGGGGAAATGCTGTTGACGCATAAATCCTTGACCCTGGAGCGGTCGCTCGCCATGGTCGCGCGCATTTCCGGCTTCATCCAGCCGGTTTCGACAAGGTTTTGAAGACGATGGCCCAGACCACTTTCGATCTCGCCGATATCAATCGCCGCATGGACGGCGGCGTGCAGAAGTTCAAGAGCGACCTGGCTTCGCTTCGCACCGGCCGCGCCTCGGCCAATGTGCTCGATCCGATCACGGTCGAGGCCTATGGCGCGCGCACGCCGCTAAGCCAGCTCGCGACCGTCAGCGTCCCCGAGCCGCGCCTGCTCTCGGTCCAGGTCTGGGATCGCAGCATGGTCCAGGCGGTGGAGAAGGCGATCCGCGAATCCGATCTCGGCCTCAATCCCCAGACCGAGGGCCAGGTGCTGCGCATCCGCATTCCCGAGCTCAACGAGCAGCGCCGCAAGGAGATGGTCAAGGTCGCGCACAAATATGCCGAAGACGCCAAAGTGGCGGTCCGGCATGTGCGCCGTGACGGCATGGATCTGATCAAGAAGCTGGAGAAGGACGGGCATATGCCCAAGGACGACGTCACCAAGCAGACCGATCTCGTCCAGAAGGCGACGGACAAGCATATCGGCGACATCGACCAGGCGCTCGCCACCAAGGAAAAGGAAATCCTGCACGTCTAAAGTGCGCGACGCGGTACCGTCCTGTATCATCGACGCATGAACGTTTGGCCCAGAAGAGGCATTTGATGTCAGACGGCTCGCGCCCGGCGGTTCCCGCCCATGTCGCCATCATCATGGACGGCAATGGCCGCTGGGCCCAGATGCGTGGCCTGCCGCGGCAGGAGGGGCACCGGCGCGGGCTCGAGGCGCTGCGACGCACGGTCCGCAATGCCGCCGATCTCGGCATTCGCGTCCTGACGCTCTATTCGTTCTCGACCGAGAACTGGCGCCGGCCGATGGCCGAGGTCTCCTTCCTGATGGGGCTGCTGCGCCGTTTCGTCGAGAACGACCTGGCCGAGCTCAACGAGGCCGGCGTGCGCGTGCGCATCATCGGCGGTCGCGATGACCTCGCGCCCGATCTGCGCGCGCTCGTCGAGCGGGCCGAGGCGATGACGGAAGGCAATACCGGCCTCACCCTGGTCGTCGCCTTCAATTACGGCTCCCGCGACGAGATCACGCGTGTAGCCAAGCGCCTGGCACAGGAGGCAGCGGCCGGCCGGATCCAGCCCGAGGCGATCGACGAGACGATGCTGTCGTTGCATCTCGACACTGGCGCGCTGCCGGATCCGGATCTGGTGATCCGCACCTCGGGCGAGACCCGCATCTCGAATTTCCTGCTCTGGCAGGCGGCCTATGCCGAGTTCATCTTCACGCCGGTGCTCTGGCCCGATTTCGACCGCAAGGCGCTGGAGGATGCGCTGGCCGAATTCGATCGGCGCGAGCGTCGCTATGGCGGTGTCGGCCAGCCGGCCGCAGCCAAAATGGGGGTCGCGTGAATGCGGGTGGCGCCAGCGCGGGCGCATCCGAGCTTCGCCTGCGGGTCATCTCGGCGCTGGTGCTCGCCGCAGTCATCCTTGGCGTCACCCTGCTCGGTGGCTGGCCCTTCCGCCTGATCTGGACCGCCGTCGCCGGCGTCGTAGCCTATGAATGGCTCGCCATGGTCAGCCGCCGGAACGCCGTCGCAGGCGGCATCGGCGTCGGACTGGCAGGGCTCGCGCTCGGCTTCCTGCCGCTGAGCGGCGCGGCGCTTGCGGGTGTCGCGGCGCTCGCCGGGCTGATCGGCGCGGTCGTCACGGTCCAGGCCAGCAACCAGCGCGTGCTCGAAGCCTGCGGCGTTGCCTATGCGCTCTGCTTCGCGCTGGTGACGCCGGCTCTGCGCGAGACCCAAGGGATGGGGCTCGCCCTGATCATCTGGACCTTCGCCGTGGTCTGGCTCACCGACATCGCCGCCTATTTCACCGGACGGGCGCTGGGCGGGCCGAAGCTGCTGCCGCGCGTCAGCCCGAAGAAGACCTGGTCGGGCGCGCTCGGCGGCGCCCTGACGGGAACCTTGGGCGGCACCGCCGTCTGGGCGTTCTTCTTCCCGGGACTGCCATCGGGGCTCTGGCCGGTGCTCGCCGTCTCGCTCGCCGCTTCGGCGGCGAGTCAGGCTGGCGACCTGTTCGAATCGTCGATCAAGCGGCGTTTCGGCGCCAAGGATTCGAGCCATCTGATTCCCGGCCATGGCGGCTTCCTCGACCGGCTCGACGGTTATTGGGCCGTGCTGGCGTTCGCCGGCCTGCTGCTTTATCTGGCGCGCTTGGGACACTGATCATCCTATGCGCCGTACCGTCACGATATTGGGAGCCACGGGCTCCATCGGCCGCTCGACGCGCGCCGTGATCGCCGAGAATCCGGGGCGGCTGCAGGTCGCTGCGCTCGTCGCCGGCCGCGATGCGTCGGGGCTGGCGCGAATCGCCCGGGAGACCGGCGCAAGCTTCGCGGCGATTGCGGACGAAGGGCAGGGCGAGGCACTCGCCGCGGCCCTGGCCGGCAGCGGCATCCGCCACGGCGCGGGCCGGGAGGCGGTGCTTGAAGCTGCGGCACTCGACAGCGACATCGTGGTCAGCGCCATTTCAGGGGCGGCCGGGCTGGAGGCGACCTTCGCGGCGCTGACGCCGGGGCGGGTCGTCGCGCTCGCCAACAAGGAAAGCCTGGTCTGCGCCGGCGCCGCGGTGATGGCGTGGGCAAGCGCAGTCGGCGCCCGCATCCTGCCGCTCGATTCCGAGCACAATGCCCTGTTCCAGGTCTTGGGCACCGAACCGATCTCGGCGATCCGCACGATGACGTTGACCGCTTCGGGCGGCCCGTTCCGGACTTGGCCGGCCGAGGCGATAGCAGCCGCCACGCCGGAGCAGGCGCTAGCCCATCCCAATTATGCGATGGGCGCCAAGATCACGATCGACTCCGCCAGCATGATGAACAAGGGGCTCGAGCTGATCGAGGCCTCGTTCCTGTTCGGACTCGGCGCCGACCAGCTCGAGGTACTGGTTCATCCGCAGCAGATCGTGCATGGGCTCGTCACCTTCCGGGACGGCTCGGTCAGCGCCGGCATGGCGGTGCCGGACATGCGCGTCGCGGCCGCCCATTGCCTTGGGATCGACGGCCGGCTCGACGCGCCGCAAAGCCGCTTCCTCGATCTGGTGGCGACCGGCCCGCTCGCGTTCGAGCGGCCCGATCTTGTCCGTTTCCCGGCGCTGCGCCTCGCCATGGCCGCGCTCGCGGAGGGTGGCGCGATGCCGGCCGTGCTGAACGCCACGAATGAAGTCGCCGTCGATGCCTTCCTGAACAGACGGATCGCCTTTCCCGCGATTCCGGCCCTGGTCGAGGCCGTCTGCGAGCGGGCTGCCGGGGCAAAGTCGTCGGCTCCCGCCGATCTGGCTGAAGCCCTCGCCGTTGACCAAGATGCAAGAAACCGGACCCGCGCGCTCTTGTCCGGAGGCCGCTTCACTGTCACTTAGTGGCTGAAGTCGGGAGAGTTTTATGGATATCGTCGGATCGGTCTGGCACGCGGCGAGTTTCCTGCTGGGCTATCTGCTGCCGTTCCTGTTCGTCCTCACTCTCGTCGTGTTCGTGCATGAACTCGGCCATTTCCTGGTCGGGCGCTGGTGCGGCGTCGATGTGAAGACGTTCTCGATCGGATTCGGGCGCGAGCTGTTCGGTTTCAACGACCGGCACGGCACGCGCTGGCGCTTCGCGCTGATTCCGCTTGGCGGCTACGTCAAGTTTTCGGGCGACGCCGATGCTACCAGCTCGACCACGTCCGATTCGCTCACCGGCATGAGCCGTGAGGAACGCGACCGGTCCTTTCCGGCCCAATCGGTCGGCGAACGGGCCGCGATCGTCGCTGCCGGACCGATCGCCAATTTCCTGCTCGCCATCCTGATCTTCGGCGGGACGGCCTATTTCCTCGGCAAGCCGGTCCTGGCGCCTCGCGTCGACGCCGTCACGGTCGGCGGAGCCGCGGCGCGCGCCGGCCTGCAGTCAGGCGATCTGATCCGCCAGGTCGACGGCCGCGACGTCAAGAGCTTTGCCGATCTGCAACGGGCGATCTCGATCCGCCCCGGCGAGACCTTTCCTGTGACGGTCGAGCGCGGCGGCGCCGACGTCGTGGTCTCGGTAACGCCCGATCTGGTCGAGACCTCCTCGCCATTGGGCAAGCAGCGGCTGGGGATCATTGGCGTCCAGGCTTCGGCGAAGCCCGAGGATTGGTCGACCCAGCATTTCAGCCTGGGCGAATCCGTGTTGCTCGGCCTGAACGAGACCTGGTTCGTGGTCGAGCGGACCTATGACTACATCGCCAAGCTGATCAAGGGGAAGGAATCGACCGACCAGCTCTCGGGGCCGATCCGCATCGCCCAGGTCTCGGGCATGGTCGCCTCCAGCGGCGGGCTGCTGGCGCTGATCAATCTCGCGGCGATCTTGTCGGTCTCGATCGGGCTGATGAACCTGTTCCCGGTGCCCATGCTCGATGGCGGACACCTGTTGTTTTATGCGATCGAGGCGCTGCGCGGGAAACCGCTGAGTGAGCGCGCGCAGGAAATCGGGTTCCGAATGGGACTGGGACTCGTCCTGATGCTGATGCTGTTCGTGACCTGGAACGACCTCGTCCACGTTCGTTCGCTGCTCTGACCCTTCCGGCCGTCAGTCCCGGGCAAACCAGATTGCACCGGGCTGAAGCGCCTGCCGTCAAAGCCGGCCCGCACCTCTGGATTGTGGCTTTTTATAGCCTGTTTTCATAGGCTGGGTCGGTTTTTCGAACGGTGCGCGTGACCTCCCGGCAACGACCCCCGCAAAAATCTTTTGTTAACGACAATGGCGGTTTGCACCCTGCGGGAAACTTTGTAGAAGCGTTTGGTCTTCAATGTCGCCGAGCCTCGCCTGTAGCGGGGTTCCCCGCTCGCGGGGGGGTGACCCAAAGAATGGAATAGGCGACCCGATGACGTCGACGCTTCAGAGCCGGTCCTTGCGCATGCGGCTCTCTCGATCAGTCGGACTTGCGGCCATCATGGTGGCCGTCAGCGGTAGCGTGGTGTTCGCGCAATCCGTGATTGTCCAAGGCAACCGTCGTGTCGATGCGGAGACGATCCGCTCCTATGTGGCGGGGCAGGGTTCGGGCAACCCGCAGGAGATTCGCCAGAATCTCATGGCGACGGGCCTGTTCTCCAACGTTCAGGTCAGCCGCCGCGGGGCGCAGACCGTCGTCTCCGTCCAGGAGAACGACACGATCAACCGTGTCGCCTTCGAGGGTAACCGTCGCCTGAAGGGCGATATGCTGCTCGGTCAGGTCCAGTCCAAAGCGCGCGGCCCGCTGAGCCAGCAACTCATCGATGCCGACGTCGAGCGTCTCAAGGACGTCTATCGTCGCGCCGGTTACGGCCTGGCCACGATCAGCGGCCGTATCCAGCCGCTGCCGAACGGCCGCTCCGACGTGGTCTTCACCATCGTGGAGAGCGGCAAGACCGGCATCAAGTCGATCAATTTCAGCGGCAACGGCGCCTATTCCTCGTCGCGCCTGCGCGGGTTGATGACCTCGACCGAGTCGAACTTCCTGAGCTGGATCAAGACGTCCGACGTCTACGATCCGGACCGGATCAATTCCGACCTCGAGCTGGTTCGCCGCTATTATCTGAAGAACGGCTATGCCGACTTCCGCATCGTCGCGAACGATGCGCGCTTCGACGATGCGGCGGGTGGCTGGGTCGTCGACGTCGCAGTCGATGAAGGCCCGCAGTATAAGGTCGGCAATGTCGCGGTCGATTCCCGGCTGCGCGATGTCGATCCCGCTGCGCTGCAGTCGCTCGTCAACACCTCCGCCGGCGATACCTACAACGCCGAGGCTGTCGAGCGTTCGCTGGTCACCCTGACCACCGAGGTGGCGAAGCGTGGCTATGCTTTCGCGCAGGTTCGTCCGCGCGGCGAGCGCGATGCGGCCGGCCAGCAGATCGGCATCACCTATGTCGTCGAGGAAGGCCCGCGGGTCTATGTCGAGCGCATCAATGTGCGCGGGAACACCCGCACGCGCGACTATGTCGTCCGCCGCGAGCTCGATCTCGGCGAGGGCGACGCCTACAACAAGGTCTTCGTCGACCGGGCTGAGCGCCGCCTGAACAATCTCGGATTCTTCAACAAGGTCCGCATCACCAACGAGCCGGGCAGCGCGCCCGATCGCGTGGTCGTCAACATCGACGTCGAGGATAAGGCGACCGGCTCGTTCTCGGTCGCGGGTGGCTACTCGACCTCGGACGGCATCATCGGCGAAGTCTCGCTGTCCGAGTCGAACTTCCTCGGCCGCGGTCAGTTCGTCCGAATCGCCGGCACCCTCGGTCAGCGGACCCAGGGCATCGACTTCTCGTTCACCGAGCCGTACTTCCTCGGTCACCGCATCGCGGCGGGCTTCGACCTCTTCTCGAAGTTCAACGACAACACCAATATCGGTTATTTCGAGAGCCGGGTGACCGGCGGCCAGGTGCGCTTCTCCTTCCCGATCACGGAAGAGTTCTCGATCACGCCGCGCTACTCGATCTATACGACCGAGATCAAAATCCCGAACACCTTCTCGCAGCCCTATAACGACTGCAGTCTCCCGCAATTCGGGATCACCCCCGGAACGCCGGGCGCGACGGGTGCTACGCAGGCCTTCAACTGCTTGACGAACGGCGAGGCCACGGTCGCGGTCAAGGAGGCTCAGGGCACGACTCTGACTTCGCTGGTCGGCCTGAATTTCAACTACAATTCGCTCGACAACTACCAGAGCCCGCGCAACGGCTTCATCGCCGAGCTGAAGCCGGAGTTCGCCGGTCTTGGCGGCGATTCGAAGTTCCTGCGCGTCAGCGCCGATGCGCGCTACTACAAGGAGTTCCTTGAGGATTTCGTCGGTATCGCCCGGCTCCAGGGCGGTCACGTTCAGGCCACCAGCGGCGATCTGCGCATGATCGACCACTACTTCCTCGGACCGACCCTGGTGCGTGGCTTCGCGCCCTCCGGCATCGGCCCGCGCGACGTCTCGAACGACCCGACGGCGAACGCGCTCGGCGGCACCACCTATTTCGGCGCCTCGCTCGAAGTGCAGTTCCCGATCTTCGGCCTGCCGCGCGATCTCGGCCTGAAGGGCGCGGTCTTCGCCGACGCCGGCACGCTGTTCAACTATGACGGCGGCCGCAAGGTCGGCGGCTTCGCCTGCCCGGCGGGCAGCGAGGCGCGCCAGTTCAACGTCGCGATCGACTCGACCTATGGCGTGCCTTACCAGAACAACATCGCCTGTGTGCGCGACAAGAACGTGCTGCGTTCGTCCGTCGGCGTGAGCTTGCTCTGGCAGTCGCCGCTTGGCCCGATCCGCTTCGACTACGCCTATGCGCTCTCGAAGGACGACGGCCAGATCGGCACCGATCCGCGCACCGGGATCACCGGCAAGTACGGCGGCGACCGCGTCCAGGCCTTCCGCTTCTCGGGCGGCACCCGCTTCTGACCTGTGGGGCGCGTGAGCGCCCCACAACGGACCAGCTAATGGCAGAACCCAGTTTCTTTCCGATCGCGACCTCGCTGTCCTTCAGCGAGGTCGCTTCCCTGTCAGGCGTCGCCTTGCCGGATGGAGTCGATCCGGCACGCCGGGTCGAGGGCGTCGCCCCGCTCGAAACGGCCGGCGGCGGCGATGCCGCCTACATGGACAATCCGAAATACGTCGCAGCGCTAGCCGGAACCGCGGCGGCGCTCTGCTTCGTCTCGACGCGCTTTGCCGCGCGCGTGCCGGCCGGCACGGTCGCATTGGTCACGCCGGCTCCGTACCATGCCTTCGCCAAGCTGCTGTCGACGTTCCACCCGCAGGCGCTGCGGCCGGGCTCGATGTTCGGCTCGGCCGGCGTTGCGCCGGGCGCTTTCGTGCATGCGACGGCAAGGCTTGAAGCCGACGTCACGGTCGATCCGGGGGCGGTGATCGGGCCGGGTGCGGAAATCGGTGCCGGCACGGTGATCGGGCCGAACGCCGTCATCGGCCCGCAGGTCCGGATCGGGCGGCAATGCTCGGTCGGCGCGGGCTCGACGCTGCAGGCCGCCTTGATCGGCAATCGCGTCATCATCCATCCGGGCGCGCGCATCGGCCAGGACGGGTTCGGTTTCGCGATGGGGCCGCAAGGGCACATGAAGGTGCCGCAGGTCGGCCGCGTCATCATCCAGGACGATGTCGAGATCGGTGCCAACACCACGATCGACCGCGGCGCCAGCCGCGACACGGTGATTGGCGAGGGCACCAAGATCGATAATCTCGTGCAGATCGGGCACAACTGCGTGATCGGCCGACATTGCGTCATCTGCGCCCTGGTCGGCATGGCGGGCTCCAGCACGCTTGAGGATTTTGTAGTGCTCGGCGGGCAGGTCGGCCTGGCCGGGCACCTGACCATCGGCATGGGCGCGCAGATCGCGGCGCAGAGCGGTGTCGTTGGCGATGTTCCACGCGGCGCGCGTTATGGCGGTTCTCCCGCGCAGCCGGCGCTGAGCTGGGCGCGCGAGATCGCCTTGGTGAAGCAACTCGTTGCCAAGCGTGGTAAAGGGCCGGGCGGCAGCGAAAACGCTTGATCTCGCGCCGGCTTCCGGCAAAACCAGCTTTTGATGACAGGTGGTGGCGTGCGCCTGCGCGGGTCGCAAGCGTTCGAGGAGAAACGACACGATGACGGATGCGACGAAAGCGCTTGGCGTGGCCGATATCCAGAAGATCATGGCCTGCATTCCGCATCGCTATCCGTTCCTGCTGGTCGACAAGGTCGTCGAGATCGACGGGGACGCGTCCGGCGTCGGCATCAAGAACGTCACCTACAACGAGCCGCAGTTCACCGGCCACTTTCCCGGCCGTCCGGTCTTCCCCGGCGTGCTGATGATCGAGGCGATGGCGCAGACGGCGGGCGTGCTCGTGGTGAGTGCGCGCGGCAGCGATGAGCTCGCCGTCTCGACCGTGCTGTTCACCACGATCGACAAGGCGAAGTTCCGCAAGCCTGTCGGGCCTGGCGATACGCTGCGTTTCCACCTCACCAAGGTGGCGCGCAAGCGCAATATCTGGTTCTACCGCGGTGAGGCCAAGGTCGACGGCGTGCTCGTTGCCGAGGCCGAGCTCTCGGCCATGGTCATCTGAACGGGCAGCCCAGATGCATGCTCCCGTTCCCGGCCAGACGCAGGACCCTGCCATGAACACCTCGATCCATCCGATGGCGATCGTCGATCCGGCCGCCAAGCTGGGTGTGGGCGTCAAGATCGGCCCGTTCTGTACCGTTGGTCCCGATGTCGCCCTCGGCGACGGCGTCGAGCTGATCAGCCATGTCGTCGTCGCCGGCCGCACGACGATCGGTCCGCGCACCAAGGTCTACCCCTTCGCCTCGATCGGCCACCCGCCGCAGGATTTGAAGTACAAGGGCGAGCCTTCTACGCTGACGATCGGCGCCGACTGCGTGATCCGCGAAGGCGTGACGATGAATCCCGGCACCGAAGGCGGCGGCATGAAGACCGTCATCGGCGATCGCGGCCTGTTCCTGGCCAATTCGCATGTCGGCCATGACAGCGTGATCGGCAACAACGTCATCTTCTCGAACAATGTCATGTGCGCCGGCCACGTCACCGTCGGTGATTTCGTCATCGTCAGCGGTGGCACCGGGTTGCAACAGTTCGTTCGGATCGGCGATCACGCTTTCATCGGCGGCGGCTCCGGCGTTCTGCTCGACGTCATCCCGTTCGGGATGGTCCGTGACAACCCGGCTCACCTCGCCGGGCTCAACCTCGTCGGCCTCAGGCGGCGCGGTTTCTCGCGCGAGCAGATCCACGAATTGCGCCGGGCCTATCGCCTGCTGTTCGCCGACGAAGGAACACTCTCGGAGCGGGTCGAAGACGTTGCCACCGAGTTCGCCGAACATCCGCTGATCCACGAGATCCTCGACTTCATCCGCGCCGGCGGCGACCGTGGGATTTCGGTGCCGCGCGACGTCAACGCGCCCGAGCGGTGAGCGCAGGAACGGCCGACGCAGCTGGCCGACCGCAGGGGCGACGCGTCGCGATCCTGGCCGGCCGTGGCGAATTTCCGCTGCGGGTTGCCAGCGCGGCCACGGCGCAGGGCGCAAACGTTTATGTGGCGATCCTCTCCGGCGCCGCCGATCCGGCCGACTACGCCAGCTATGATGCCCGGGAGTACCGTCTCGGCCAGCTCGGGCGCTTTCTCGACGAGGTCAAGCGCCGCGAGATCGACGAGATCGTCATGGTCGGTGCCCTGCCGCGGCCGAGCTTCGGCGCGCTGGCGCCGGAACTGTCGACCCTGAAATACCTGCCTCACTTCGCCCGCGCCTTCCAGGGCGGCGACGACCATCTGTTGCGCGGCGTCGTCAGCTTTTTCGAGGGCCAGGGGTTGCGCGTGCTCGGGCCGGCCGACATCGCGCCTGATCTCGTCGCTCCCGTTGGAGCACTGGGGCGCCACAAGCCTTCCGCCGTCGCGCGCGAGGCGATCGCGACCGGTTTCAACCTGCTCGCAGCGCTCTCGCCGTTCGATATGGGACAAGCGGCGATCGTCGCCGATCATCGCGTCGTTGCCGTCGAGGCAGCCGAGGGCACCGACGCGATGATCGAGCGCGTCGCCGGTCTCGTCCAGGCCGGACGCCTGAAGCTCGGCAAAGGCGACGGCGTGCTCGTCAAGGCGCCCAAGCTCGGACAGGATCTCAGGGTCGACATGCCGGCGATCGGCCTGGACACGGTGACGCGCGTGGCGGCTGCCGGTCTTGCCGGCATCGCGGTCAAGGCCGGCAAGGTGCTGGTCGGCGACCGGCAGCGGCTGGTTACGCTCGCGGACGCCTCTGGCCTGTTCATCGAGGGCGTGGCGTGATCCGCCCGTTCAGGCTCTTCATCGTGGCTGGCGAAGCTTCGGGCGATGCCCTCGGCACACGTTTCGTAGCGCGGCTGCGTGAGGTTCTGGGCGATCGACCGCTGGAATTGTCCGGCGTCGGCGGCGAGGCGCTGATCGCGGAGGGGCTGCACAGCATCTTCCCGCAGGAGGACATTGCCGTGATGGGCTTCGGCCCGGTGGTGGCGCGTCTGCCGCTGCTGCTGCGCCGGATCTCGGACGCGGCGCGGGCCGCTGCCGCCTTCGCGCCCGACCTGCTCCTGACCATCGACGCGCCCGATTTCAACCTGCGCGTCGCGAAGAAGCTTCGGCAGCTCGCGCCGGCCGTGCCGACCGCTCATTGGGTCTGCCCGAGCGTCTGGGCCTGGCGGCAAGGAAGAGCCAGGCGGATGAAGCCGCATGTCGACCGGATCCTGGCGCTGCTGCCGTTCGAGCCGGCGGCGCTGGAGCGGCTCGGCGGACCGCAGACCGTCTATGTCGGCCACCCGCTGATCGAGCGGCTGCAGGACTATCGACCAGGGCCGGGGGAGGCGGCGCGGCGTGGCGACGCCGAGGCGCCGACCATCCTGGTGCTGCCCGGCAGCCGGCGCTCGGAGATCCATCACCTGATGCCGCCCTTCGGCGAGGCGGTCGCGCTCGTCGCCGAGCGACTGCCGCAGGCGCGTTTCGTGCTCCCGGCGGTATCGCACCTGGTGAAGGAGATCACGGCGCTTACAGCCGATTGGCGTATCAAGCCGGAGATCGTGGCGGGCGAGGCGGCGAAGCTCGCGGCTTTTCGGCAGGCCAGGGCGGCGCTGGCCGCCTCGGGAACCGTGACGCTCGAACTCGCGTTGGCGCAAGTACCGACGGTGGCAGCTTATAGAGGGGCGGGCTGGGAGGCCGTGCTGGCGCGGCGGCTGATCAAGTTGCCGACCGTGATCTTGCCGAACCTGATCATGGGCGAGAGCGTGGTGCCGGAGTTCATCCAGAACGCCGCCTCGCCACAGGCCTTGGCCGGGGCGCTTCTCGCCGCGATCGCCGATGGCCCGGCACGCCAGCGCCAGCTCGATGGTTTCGCGGCGGTCGAGCAGGATATGCGTAGCGCGGGGCCGAGCCCGGCGGCGAACGCCGTCAGCGCGGCGCTCGCCCTCGTTCGGGATCCTGTCGGCGGCTAGTCGTCACTCCACGACAGCGCCTGAGGCCTTGGCGATCGGCGCCCATTTCGCCAGCTCGGCCTTGACGTGCTCGGCCAGTGCTTCCGGCGTCGAGCCGACGATCACGGCGCTGATATCCTCCAGGCGCTGCTTCACATGTGCGTCCTTCACGGCCGCGTTGGCGGTGGCGTTGAGCTTGTCGACGATCGGGCGCGGCAAATTGGCCGGGCCGAACAGCGCGTTCCAGGTATAGGTCTCGTAGCCGGCGAGCCCGCCCTCGGCGAGGGTCGGCAAGTCCGGGAAGGACGAGACCCGCTCCTTGGTGGTGACGCCGATGGCGCGCAACTGCCCGCTGCGGATGAACTGGGCCGAAGAGGGCAGGTTGTCGAACATGATCGGCACCGCGCCGGAGACGACGTCGTTCAGCGCCGGGCCGGCGCCGCGATAGGGCACATGGTTCATGCTGACGCCGCCGAGCGACTTGAACAGTTCGCCGGAGAGGTGCAGCGGCGTGCCGACGCCGGAGGAGGCGTAGGAATACTTGCCAGGATTGTCCTTCAGCAGCTTTATCACTTCCGGCACGGTCTTGGCCGGGAAGCCCGGATGCACGACCATGACGTTCGGCACTACCGCCAGCAGCGAGATCGGGGTGAAATCCTTGACGGCGTCGAAGGTCACGGTCTTCAGGATCGCCGGGTTGAGCGCATGGGTCGCGATCGTGCCCATCAGAATCGTATAGCCATCAGGTGTGGCACGGGCGACCGCGG
Organism: Allobosea sp. Root483D1; assembly: GCF_001429505.1. GTDB lineage: Bacteria > Pseudomonadota > Alphaproteobacteria > Rhizobiales > Beijerinckiaceae > Allobosea. The sequence continues at coordinate 1,002,412 of NZ_LMJW01000022.1, read as the reverse complement.
TCGAGCCGATATTGCCGCCGGCGCCAGCGCGGTTGTCGATCACGATCGACTGGCCGAGCAGTTCGCCCATCTTCTGGCCGACGAGGCGGGCGACGATGTCGGTCGAGCCGCCGGCGGCGAAGGGCACGATCAGCGAGATCGGCCGCGTCGGGAACTGCGCCTGCGCTGACACCGAGCCGGCCGCGCCGGCGAAGGGCAGGGCGGTGGCACCGGCGAGGAAGCCGCGGCGGCTGAGACCCTCAGTCGACATGAGCGATGAACCTTTCAAAATGGGTCGGCGACTGTAACGCGCCGAGCGCAACCATCATCTGCGTTTGATGCATCAATCAGCAGAAACAATAAAGGCCGCGACGGGGTTCCGTCGCGGCCTCGTTCCTAAAGGCAGTGCCGTTCAGCGGCGGCCGATCGGGGTGTAGTCGCGCTTGGGCGCGCCGGTGTAGAGCTGGCGCGGACGGCCGATGCGCTGGGACGGATCCTCGATCATCTCCTTCCACTGCGCGATCCAGCCGATGCTGCGCGCCAGCGCGAACAGCGCGGTGAACATCGAGGTCGGGAAGCCCATCGCCTTCAAGGTGATGCCCGAATAGAAATCGATGTTCGGATAGAGCTTCTTCTCGATGAAGTACTCGTCGTGCAGGGCGATGCGCTCAAGCTCCATCGCGACGTCGAGCAGCGGATCGTCCTTGATGCCGAGCTCGGCCAGGACCTCATGCGTGGTCTTCTGCATGATCTTGGCGCGCGGATCGTAGTTCTTGTAGACCCGGTGACCGAAGCCCATCAGGCGGAACGGATCGTTCTTGTCCTTGGCCTTGGCGATGTATTTCGGGATGTTGTCGACGCTGCCGATCTCCTCGAGCATCTTCAGCGCCGCTTCGTTGGCGCCGCCATGCGCCGGCCCCCACAGGCACGCGACGCCGGCGGCGATGCAGGCGAAGGGATTGGCGCCCGACGAGCCGGCGAGCCGGACCGTCGAGGTCGAGGCGTTCTGCTCATGGTCGGCGTGCAGGATGAATATCCGGTCGAGCGCCCGCGAGAGCACCGGGTTGACCTTGTACTCCTCGGCCGGCACCGCGAAGCACATGCGCAGGAAGTTCGAGGTGTAGTCCAGCGAGTTGAGCGGATACACGAAGGGCTGGCCGATGGTGTACTTGTAGGCCATCGCCGCCAGCGTCGGCATCTTCGCGATCATCCGCATCGAAGCGATCATGCGCTGCTGCGGGTCGGAGATGTCGGTCGAGTCGTGGTAGAAGGCCGACATCGCGCCGACCGAGGCGACCAGTACCGCCATCGGGTGCGCGTCGCGGCGGAAGCCCTGGAAGAAGCGAGCCATCTGCTCGTGCACCATGGTGTGGCGCGTGACGCGATAGTCGAAATCCGCCTTCTGCGCCGCCGTCGGCAGCTCGCCGTAGAGCAGCAGGTGGCAGGTCTCGAGGAAGTCGCCATGCTCGGCGAGCTGCTCGATCGGATAGCCGCGATAGAGCAGCACGCCCTCGTCGCCGTCGATATAGGTGATCTGCGACTCGCAGCTCGCCGTCGAGGTGAAGCCGGGATCGTAGGTGAACATCCCGGTCTGGCCGTAGAGCTTGGCGATGTCGATGACCGACGGCCCGATCGAACCTGTTTTGATCGGCATGTCGACGGCCTTGCCGTCGACAGTCAACTGACTGGTAGTTCCGCTCATGGATCCGATCCTTTCAGGCTCGTTCTTCAGTCATTCCCCGGCGGACGGAGCGCCGGCTGCTTGTCGCGTTCCGGCGTCATCCGAACGTCCCACGATGACGGCTCCATGACGGGAATGTCGGAGGCGGGCAGGCGGGAAGGGGTCATCGGACTGATTTTGAAGCATTTTTTGTGCCGGACCGGCAGCGGGAGCCGCCGGTCCGCAGCGCGTTGCTAGACCAATTCCGCGAGGCGTTCAACCAAGCGGTCATTAGCCTTTCTGCCGGCCTTCAGGCCGCGTCGGCAAGCCGCGCCAGCACCTCGTCGCGGCCGAGCACCGCCATCACGTCGAACAGGCCGGGCGAGGTGGTCTTGCCGGTCAGCGCCGCGCGCAGGGGCTGCGCGACCTGACCGAGCTTGACGCCGCTCTCCTCGGCGAAATCGCGGATCGCGCTCTCCAGCGGCGGCGGCGCCCAGTCGGCGACTTCCGAGAGCTTCTGCGCCAGCTTCGGCATACGCTGGCGCGCGGCCTCGTCGAGCAGGGCTGCCGCCTTGGGCTCGAGCGCCAGCGGGCGTTGGGCATAGAGATAGGAGGCGCTGTCGATCAGCTCGATCAGCGTCTTGGCGCGCTCCTTCAGCCCCGGCATCGCCGCCATCAGCTTGGCTTCCAGCTCCGGGGCCGGCTGCGTGCCGATGCCGCGCGGCGGGCCGATCTCAGACCAGATCGCCTTCAGCGCGATCATCAATTCGTGATCCTTGGCCTCGCGCATGTAGAGACCATTGAGGTTCTCGAGCTTGGCGTAGTCGAAGCGGGCCGGCGAGCGGCCGATCGAGGAGAGGTTGAACAGCGAGATCATCTCTTCAGGGGAGAAGATCTCCTGGTCGCCATGGCTCCAGCCGAGGCGCAGCAGGTAATTGCGCAACGCGACCGGCAGATAGCCCATCGAGCGATAGGCCTCGATGCCGAGCGCGCCATGCCGCTTCGACAATTTGGCGCCGTCCGCCCCGTGGATCAGCGGGATGTGCGACATGCTGGGAACGGTCCAGCCCATCGCCTGGTAAATCTGCGTCTGGCGGGCGGCATTGGTCAGGTGGTCCGAGCCGCGGATGATATGGGTGATGCCCATGTCGTGATCGTCGACGACGACGGCGAGCATATAGGTCGGGTTGCCGTCGGAGCGCAGCAGCACGAGGTCGTCGAGGTTCTCGTTCTGCCAGGTGACGCGGCCCTGGACCTCGTCTTCGACGACGGTCTCGCCGGTCTGCTCGGCCTTGAGGCGGATCACCGGCTTGACGCCTTCGGGCGCGGTCGCGGGATCGCGGTCGCGCCAGCGCCCGTCATAGCGCCACTGCTTGCCCTCGGCGCGGGCAGCTTCGCGCTCCGCCTCGAGCTCCTGCGGGGTCGCGTAGCAATAATAAGCCTTGCCGGCCGCCAGCATCTGCTCGGCGACCTCGCGATGGCGGGCGGCGCGCTGGAACTGGTAGACGGTCTGCCCGTCCCAATCGAGGCCGAGCCAGGCGAGGCCGTCGAGGATCGCGGCGATGGCGCCTTCGGTCGAGCGTTCGCGGTCGGTATCCTCGATGCGCAGCAGCATCTTGCCGCCATGACGGCGGGCATAGAGCCAGTTGAACAACGCAGTGCGAGCACCGCCGATGTGCAGGAATCCGGTTGGCGACGGCGCGAAGCGCGTGACGACCGTGTCACTCATGAAAGGAGGCTCCGGCGGAACGGGTAAGCGTGAGGCGAGGGCGGCGTCGATGCGGGCCTCGGCCGGGGCTGACATCCGGCGCCGCCGCTGTAACATGGCTTGCCGGCTGCCGTTAAGTGCCCCTGACAAGGAGGGGGCACGATCGTCACGCGGCCGCGATGGGGGGACGGATGCTCTCCTACGGGCCAGAACAGCGCCGTAGCAGGGTGCGGGTCGCCGCGTTGGCCTTGCCGGCGCGCTTGCGGCGCGCGGCCGATTTCGCCCAGCCGCTATCCTTTCCGCTGAGCGACTGGGGTGGCCCTTTCCGCCGGGCGCTCGAAACCGAGATCGAGCGACGCCGGCTGTTCAACTGGCTGCCGGTCTGCATGGGCGCCGGAGTGCTACTCTACTTCCTCGCCGATCGCGAACCGGGGCTGGCTGCGCCCCTGGCCGGGTTGGTGCTGTGCGTGCTCGCCGCGCTGCTGATGCGGCAGCGGCGGGCTGCCATGGTGATCTGCATCGCCGCGGCTGCGGCCTTTGCCGGCTTTGCAGCCGCGACCTGGCGGACGGCAGGCATCGCGGCGCCGGCGCTCGCACGCAACCATGTCGGCAAGCTCACCGGCTTCGTCGAGACGCTCGAACAGCGCGAGAAGGGCGTGCGTGTCATCATCCAGCTCACGGACCTGCCGGGCATCGCGCCGGCGCTGCAGCCGCGACGGGTGCGCGTCACCACGCCGGTGACGACATTGAAGCCCGGCGATCACATCAGCGCGACGGCGCGCCTGTTGCCGCCGCCCGGCCCGGCGCGTCCCGGCGGCTATGATTTCGCCCGCGACGCCTTCTTCCAGGGCATCGGCGCGGTCGGCAGCATCGCCGGCAAGATCGCGCTCACGCCGGCGCCAATCCCGATGCCGCGCCGGCTCGCTCTGGCGGTCGCGATCGACCAGGCCCGCAATGCGCTGACCGAACGCATCGCGACGAGCGGCGGCGGGCAGGCAGGGGCTGTGGCCGCGGCGCTCGTCACCGGAAAGCGCGGGCTGATCAACGAAGCGACCAATAACGACCTGCGCGCCGCCGGCATCTATCACATCGTCTCGATCTCCGGCCTGCACATGGTGCTCGCCGCCGGCACGATCTTCTGGTTGGCGCGGGCGCTGCTCGCGCTGTCGCAGACGGCGGCGCTGTACTGGCCGGTGAAGAAACTGGCCGCGCTCGCCGCCATGCTCGGCGCGACGGCCTATTGCATCTTCTCCGGCTCTGATGTCGCGACCGTGCGTTCGCTGATCATGATGCTGGTGATGCTGGGGGCGATCCTGGTCGACCGGCCGGCGCTCAGCATGCGCAACCTCGCGCTCGCCGCGATCATCGTGCTGCTGCGCGAGCCGGAGGCGCTGCTCGGCCCGAGCTTCCAGATGTCGTTCGGGGCGGTGGCCGCGCTGATCGCCTTCGCCGAACGCTGGCAGGAGCGCCCGCCCGATGCCGCCGCCGCGTCCTGGCCCTGGCCACTGCGGCCGCTCTGGCTCTCGGCCGTCGGCATCCTGACCACCACCATGGTCGCGACCGTGGCGACGGCGCCCTATGGCGTCTTCCATTTCCAGACCTTCAACCCGTTCGGTCTGCTCGGCAACGCGCTGGCGCTGCCCTTCGTCTCGCTGATCGTGATGCCGGCGGCGGTCTTCGGCGTGCTCGCCTATCCGTTCGGGCTCGACTGGCCGGCCTGGGCGCTGATGGGTTGGGCCTCCGGCCTCGTGCTCCAGCTCGCCCACTGGGTCGCCGGTATCGACCGCTCGACGCTCGTGTTGCCGGCCTTCGGCTCGCTCGCCCTGATCCTGTTCTCGCTGTCGCTGCTCTGGCTGACCTTGTGGACGACGGCGCTGCGTTTCCTCGCCGCGTTGCCACTGGTCGGCGGGCTGGCGCTGGCTTCGGCTCCGTCACGGCCCGACATCCTGATCGAGCGCGACGGTTCCGGCGTGCTGGTACGCGGGCCGGAGGGGAAGATGGTGCTGGCGGGCAAGCCGAGCCGCTTCGTGCTGACGCAATGGCTTCATGCCGACGGCGATGCGCGCTCGCCCGACGATGCGGCCTTGCGCGAAGGCGCCGCCTGCGATGCCCGCGGCTGTGTCGTCCGCCTGCCGGATGGCCGCAGCGTCGCTTATACCCGCGACCGCATTGCCCTGGTCGAAGACTGCCAGCGCGCCGATCTCGTGGTGACGTCGCTTTATTGGAGCGCGCCCTGCGCGGCTCGATTAATCGACCGCAGCGCGCTCATCCGCGACGGCGCAACCGCCTATCACGCTGCCCGCGGCGGCTGGCGCGCCTATACGGCCGACGAAGTCGCGCGCCTGCGTCCCTGGACCCGTGCGCGACCGGAACCGAGGCCGGCACCAGAACCAACTCCCGCGCCGACTCCTGCGACTGCGGAGCCGGCACAGGAGGCCGAGGCGCTTCAGTAACGCCGCATCAGGTTGACGAGCCGGCCCTGGATCTTGACCCGGTCGGGTCCGAGGACGCGCGTCTCATAGGCCGGGTTGGCGGCTTCGAGCGCGATCGAGGAGCCGCGCTTGCGCAGACGCTTCAGCGTGGCTTCCTCATCGTCGATCAGGGCGACGATGATGTCGCCGGTGTTCGCCGTGTCCTGCTTACGGATCACGACGGTATCGCCGTCGAGGATGCCGGCCTCGATCATCGAATCGCCGCGAACTTCGAGCGCGTAATGTTCGCCACCGCCGAGCATATCGGCCGGCATCGAGACGCTGTGGCTGCGATCCTGGATCGCCGAGATCGGCGTGCCGGCAGCGATGCGGCCCATGACCGGTATGGAGACGGTGGAGCGCCCGTTCTCCTCGGCGCCCGCGGGGCGCGGCTTCGCCAAGGTGGCTGCCTGTGCCGACGGGGTCTGGCCGAGTCCGCCCTGGACGATCGATGGGCTGAAGCGGGCGCGCTGCGCCTGCGGTCCGCCGATCCCGTCCGGCATCTTGATGACTTCGAGGGCTCGCGCCCGGTTGGGAAGCCGGCGAATGAAGCCGCGCTCCTCGAGCGCCATGATCAGCCGGTGGATGCCGGATTTGGAGCGCAGGTCGAGCGCGTCCTTCATTTCGTCGAAGGAGGGCGGTACGCCGGATTCGCGCAGGCGCTCATGAATGAAGCGAAGCAGTTCGAACTGTTTGCGTGTCAGCATGGTCGCGCCGCTCGCCTCTCGGGCTAGAATCGAAACAAAGCACGAACACCATAACTGTTCGCTTTGTGTTCCGCAAGACGCGCCATGCGTAGGGCGAGGCGGTCAGCGTAGCCGGATGATGCGGCAGGGATCGCCCGCCTTGGCCGCCTCGGCGAAGACCGGGCGGATCACCAGCGCCTCGGCGCGCGACAGGTTCGCCAGCATCGACGAATCCTGCTTGGCGAAGGGGCGGACGCGTCGCTCGCCGTCGATCGTCTCGACTGTCGACCGCAGATAGTCCTGACGCTCGTCATTGGCCGGCAGATCGCTGGCGAGGATGGCGGGCTCGCTGCGGTCGCGCTCGAGATCGGCGATGCCGAGCAGGGCTTCGACCAGCGGCATCGCAAAGAGATGCCCGCAGACGATCGAGGAAACGGGATTGCCCGGCAGACCGAGTGCGACCATGGGCCCGAGCCGGCCCATCATCATCGGCTTGCCCGGGCGCATGGCGATCTTCCAGAAGCCGAGCGCCATGCCCTGCGCCTTCAGCGCGGCCTGGACGAGGTCGTGCTCGCCGACCGAGGCGCCGCCGAGCGTGATCAGCACGTCGGCCCTGGCCTTGAGCGCCGCCTCGATCTTGCCGGCGAGGTCGGGATGGTTGTCGCGGGCGATGCCGAGATCGAGCGCCGTGCCGCCGGCCTGCTCGACCAAGGCGGCGAGGGCGAAGCTGTTGGAGGCGACGATCTGGTCGGGACCGACCGGCTCACCCGGCAGGACGAGCTCGTCGCCGGTCGCGAGGATCGCGACCAGCGGCTTGCGGCGGACGGCGAGCGTCGGATGTCCCGCCGCCGCGGCGAGGCCGAGCGCGGCGCTATCGAGCCGGCGGCCGGCCTTCAGCAGGACCTCGCCGGCCCCAAAATCAAGCCCAGCCGGGCGGATGAACTGGCCCTTGTTCGCCGGCTTGGTGACGCGGATGACCGGGCTGCCGACGCCCTCGGCATGCTCCTGGATCAAGATCGCGTCGGCACCATCTGGAATGGGCGCGCCGGTGAAGATTCGGATGGTCTCGCCCGGGCCGACCGGACCGGAAAATCCGCGGCCGGCGGCGGATTCGCCGACGACTTTCAGCTCTTTGCCCGACTCCAGATCGGCGGCGCGGGCGGCATAGCCGTCCATGGCCGAATTGGCGAAGGGCGGCTGGGTCCTGAGCGCTACGACATCCTCAGCCAACACACGGCCGGCGCATTGCGCCAGCGGCAGCGTCTCGGCCGGCGTCGGGCCGGGCACGCTGTCGAGCAGCGCCCTGAGCGCGACGGGAACTGGGGTGAGGCTCATGCCGATGGCCCTGCGATCTCGTAGGTTCCGGATTTGCCGCCGGATTTATGCACGAGCTGGATGCCTTCGATATGCATGGCGCGATCGACCGCCTTGACCATGTCGTAGACGGTGAGGCAGGCGACGCTGACGGCGGTCAGCGCTTCCATCTCGACGCCGGTCTTGCCGGTGAGCTTGACCTCGGCGCGAACGCGCACGCCCGGCAGGGTTTCGTCGATCGACAGGTCGACCGCGATCTTCGTGAGCAGCAGCGGATGGCAGAGCGGGATCAGTTCATGCGCGCGCTTGGCGGCCATGATGCCGGCGAGACGGGCGGTGCCGAGCACGTCGCCCTTCTTGGCTTCGCCGTCGCGGACGATGGCCAACGTCTCGGCCTGCATCACGACATGGCCTTCGGCGACCGCGATGCGGACGGTCTCGGCCTTGTCGCCGACATCGACCATATGGGCCGCGCCCTTCTGGTCGAGATGGGTGAGGCGGCTCACGCCGCCGCCCCTTTTTGAGTGGTCGCATTTTCTTCACGCGAACCGGAACCCACTTCGCTTGAAAATGCTCCGGTCTTGCCAGTCAGAAGCTCGCGCGTTGCAGCCGCCACGTCTGCCTGGCGCATCAGGCTCTCGCCGACCAGGAAGGTGTTGACGCCGCAGGCCTGCAGGCGGGCGATATCGGCATGGCTGAAGATGCCGCTTTCGCCGACGAGCAAGCGGTCCTTCGGCACGCGCGGCGCCAGTCGCTCGGTGACGGCGAGGTTGAGTTCGAAGCTGCGCAGGTCGCGGTTGTTGATGCCGACCAGCCTGGTGTCGAGCGTCAGCGCGCGCTCCAGCTCGGCCTCGTCATGGACCTCGGCGAGCGCGGCCATGCCGAGCGCCTTGGCGGTGGCGACGAGCTCGCGCGCCGCGGCATCGTCGAGCGAGGCCATGATGATCAGGATGCAGTCGGCGCCCCAGCTCCGGGCTTCGAAGACCTGGTAGGGCTCGAACATGAAGTCCTTGCGCAGGCCGGGCAGGCCGGAAGCGGCGCGCGCCTCGCCAAGATATTCCGGCTGGCCCTGGAAGGAGGGCGTGTCGGTCAGGACCGAAAGGCAGGCTGCGCCGCCTTCGGCATAAGCCTTTGCCAGTGCAGGCGGGTCGAAGTCCGGCCGGATCAGCCCCTTGGAGGGGGAGGCCTTCTTGATCTCGGCGATCAGGGCCGGACCGCCGGCGCGATGCTTGGCTTCGAGCGCGCCGATGAAGTCGCGCGGCGCCGGCATCGCCGCAGCGCGCTTCTCGATCTCGGCCTGCGGCACGGCGATGCGCGCCGCCGCGATCTCCTCGCGCTTATAGGCCTCGATCCGCTTCAGGATGTCGGACATGGGCAGCCTCACGCATTGGAGCTGGCGACAAGGGTCGCGAGCGCAGCCTTGGCCTTGCCATTGTCCAGCACCGCATAGGCCTGCGCCAGCCCCTCGCCGAGCGTGGCCGCCTTGCCGGCGACGACGAGCGCCGCGGCTGCGTTGAAGGCGGCGATGTCGCGGAAGGGGATCTTGGCGCCGCCGAGCACATCCTGCAAGGCCCTGGCATTCTGCGCCGGCTCGCCGCCGCGCAGATCCTCGGGCCGGGCACGGGCGATGCCGACATCTTCGGGAGCGATCGAGAAATTCTCGATCTTGCCGTCCTTCAGCGCGACCACGCGGGTCGGGCCCGTCGTGGTGATCTCGTCGAGCCCGTCGGAGCCATGCACGGCCCAGACCGTCTTCGAACCGAGCGATTGCAGCACCTTGACCATCGGCTCGAGCCAGGTCTCGGAGAAGGCGCCGATCAGCTGCTTCTTGACGCCGGCGGGGTTGGAGAGCGGCCCGAGCAGGTTGAAGATGGTGCGGGTGCCGAGCTCGGTGCGCACCGGCGCGACATGGCGCATCGAGGCGTGATGGGTCGGCGCGAACATGAAGCCGACGCCGGCCTCTGCAATGCAGCGTTCGGTCGCGGCCGGCTCGAGCCCGACCTTGACGCCGAGCGCGGTCAGCACGTCGGCCGCGCCGGAGCGCGAGGATGCGGCGCGGTTGCCGTGCTTGGCGACCGGGACGCCGCAGGCCGCGACGATGATCGAGGCCAGCGTCGAGACGTTGTAGGAGCCCGAAGCGTCGCCACCGGTGCCGACGATGTCGATCGCGTCCGCCGGAGCATCGACGATGAGCATGCGCGAGCGCATGGCGGTGACGGCGCCGGCGATCTCCTCGGTGGTCTCGCCGCGCACGCGCAGCGCCATCAGGAAGGCGGCAGCCTGCGCATTCGTGACCTCGCCGGAGAGCATGGATTCGAAGGCGTCACGGGCCTCCTCGCGCGACAGCGAAGCGCCGGTCGCGACCTTGGCGATGAAGGGTTTGAAGTCGTCCATGGGAACTCGATCGATCAGGCTGTCGCGGAAAGGGCGGCGTTGGTGTTCTGGCGCGACCATCGCTCGGCGAGATCGAGGAAATTGCGCAGGATCGTCGCGCCGTGCTCCGAGGCGATGCTCTCGGGATGGAACTGCACGCCATGCACCGGCAGGTCGCGATGCGACAGTGCCATGATCATGCCGTCGCCGGATTCGGCCTCGATCGAGAGTTCAGCCGGGCAGCTCTCGCGCCGGACGACCAGCGAGTGATAGCGCGTCGCCTCGAGCGGGCCGTTGATGCCGTGGAACAGGCCGCGGGCCCGGTGGGTGATGGTCGAGACCTTGCCGTGCATCGGCAGCGGCGCACGCACGACCTCGCCGCCGAAGACCTGGCCGATCGCCTGCAAGCCCAGGCAGACGCCGAAGATCGGCTTTTTATCCGCGCCATCGCGCACGAGGTCGAGGCAGATGCCAGCTTCGTTCGGGGTGCAGGGGCCAGGCGAGAGCACGATCGCATCATGGTCGCCGGTAAGGGCCTCATCGACCGAGAGCGTGTCGTTGCGGCGCACATCGACCTTTGCCCCGAGCCCGCCGACCAGGTGGACCAGGTTCCAGGTGAAGCTGTCGTAATTGTCGATCAGCAGGATGCGCATCGCCTCTAGGCCGTCCCCAACCCAGTTTCTCAGGGCTGCACATGCCCCCGAACGCGCGCCCCGGTCAAGCGCGAGGGCGCGGAGCTGGTCGCTCCGCGCCCTCGGAAGTCTTCAGCCGTGTCGGCCCTGAGCCGTCACTTCACGCGGCGGTAATGCGCCGTCATGAACTGGACCCACTCGCCATCCTCGCCCTTGCCGCGTGAGGACAGGACGTGATGGTCCGGGCTCTTGATCTCGACGATGTCCTGATAGGCCGCCGTCTTGCCGGGCTTGGTGAAGTCCGGGCCTTCGGTGTCGAGGGTCAGCACTTTGCCATCGGCGCTGCGCGTGCCGGTGTAGATCCACTGATTGCCCATCATCGAACCGATGAAGGAGCCGACATAGCGCTCCTTCAGCGGATCGTAGCCGAGCGTGATCCGGGTCGTCGCCGGGCTGCCGTCCGGCATCTGGCCGGTGCCGTCGCCGACGAGCCAGAGCCCGCCGATGGAAGAGTAGGACTGCGTCCCGCTTGCCTTCATCGGCGGCTGGTCCGGACCCATCATGCACTCGGTCTCATAAGTCCATTCGCCGACGAACTGGTGGAGCCAGTCATGCTCCGCCTGGGGCTTGGCCGGCATGCAGCCGGACATGTCGGCGGCCTGCGGCTTGTCGAGTTCTGCTGCGTTGCTCATGGCTCTTCCTCCTTTGCTTGGCTTCTCTGGGGTGAACAGTCGAATGCGACGCGGTCAGGCCGCGGCAGCAACCAGTTGCGGGCGTTCAGTCGCCTGCTTGAGCGCGGCGAGGCCCTTCTCGAAATCGCCGCCGACCATGCGGTCCATGTTGAAGATCGTGCCCATGAGCTTGCCCATGAACGGGCAGGCGCCCTGCATGTGCCAGGTCACCAACGTGCCGCCCTGGTTCGGGGTGAGCGTGAAGGTGATCAGGTTGCTGCAGGCCATCGGGCGGGTCATGTCGAGCGTGACGGCGAGCTTTACCGGTGCCTGGACCTCGACGATGGCGAGCTCGCCGGTGCCGGCCTGCTTGTTGCCGTCGAAGGCGTAGACGGCGCCGACGCCGGAGGTCGCGCCCCTGAAGCTGCGCTTCATCGCCGGATCCTTCTTCTCATAGGGCGACCAGACGCCCCATTCCTGGAAGTCCGCGAGCAAAGCGAAGATGCGCTCGGGTGTCGCCCGGATCGTCGCGGAACGGCTGACCTCGAAAACGTCGGGCTTGCGTGCGGCGACAATGAGGAGGCCGGCGATAAGGGCGAGCACGGCGATGGCGATAGTGGTGAGCATGTTTTCCTCCTGTTGGCAGGCGTTTCGGGGCCGATATTCGCCCATCTGCTGCAAGGACGCTGGCGCCTTGGGCGATCCGACAGGACGAACGAAAATCTTTTCGGGCCGCGCCTGGCCTGTTTCGATCACTCGGGACGCAGGGCTTGATCGCGCTGCGCGAACTGCGGCGCGCCGCTACAGAGCGGCGCGGCCAGGACCTCGGCGAGGAGGTCGCGCTGGTTGAGACGGGCGCGCTCGGCGTAATGGCCGGCGTGCTGGCCGAGAAACAGACCTGCCGCACCCAGCAAGGCGATCGACAGGAGCGGGAGGGCGACGCCGAGCCGCCGGGCAAGCTGGCGCCGCCGTGCCAGGCCGGCTGCCAACGTCACCGCACCGAGCGAGCAGCAGATCATCGCGCCCTCCCGTTCCGCAGCTCTTATTCCGCCGCCGGGGCGTGGCAGCAGGAGGCCTCCTCGCGCCAACGGCCGGTCATGTCGGTCTTGCCGGGGGTGTCATAGCGATCGTGCGGGCGGACCCAGTCGGTCAGATTGCGGCCCGGCCCGGTCTCGTTGCGGCCTTTCGGCGTCATGTCGAGGAACATGTAGGTGCCGAGCACCTCTTCGGCGCCGCGCCCGAAGGTCGAGTAGGTCTGGTAGATCGTCCCGTCCGCATCCTTCTCGAAGACGGTGAAGCCGGAGAGGTCCTCCAGCGGCGCTCCGATCGTCTCGAAATTGTAGAAGACTTCACTGTTCGCAAGCTGTTCCGGCGTGAAGGAGACGTCGAAATCGTAGTTGAAGTCGCTGCCATGCGACGAAACCCAATGGAAGCTCCAGCCCATGCGGTGCTTGTAGGCCTCGATCTCGGCGAGCGGCGCGCGCGCCACCGCGACATAGGCGACGTCGTGCCGTTCGAGATGCCTGAGCACCCCGTCGACATGGTCGGACTCGAAGGAGCAGCCGACGCAGCCTTCGATCTGGCCGGGCGCCAGCATGAAGTGCTTGACGATGAGCTGGCTGCGGCCGCGGAAGAGCTCGGCGAGCGTCTGCTTCCCGGCCGGCGTGTCGAAAACGTAGTCCTTCCCGATCCGGATGCGCGGCAAGGCGCGGCGCTCGGCGGCGATCGCATCGCGGCGACGCGTCAGCTCCTTCTCCTTGACGAGCAGGGCCTTGCGGGCGGCGATCCAGTCTTCCTTGCTGACGGTGGTCTGCGTCATGGTCGTTCTCCTCGCTGCAATGGCCACTTCCGATCCTGGAAGTCAGGATTCCGAAGCAAGCGGTTGTCATCGACGAGTTTTCGGCTCAGGCCGGGCTCGGCCGATGCCATCCGCTCGTCGCCCCTTTGTGCCAAGGACGAACGGGCGGGCGCGGTGCCGACACGGCGCCTGCAGATTTTTTGACAGCGATCCGTCGCCGGCTTCAGCCCGCTGCGACCTGTCCGCTCTCGCGCATCAGCCGGTCGATATGCTGGCGGATATGGGCAGCTTCGCTGGCCGAACCGGCGAGCCCGATGGCGCGGTCGAAGGCGGCGCGCGCCTCGCGGCTGCGGCCGAGCTGCATCAGCAGCCAGCCCTTGAAGCCGAAGAAGTAGAAATAGCCCGAGAGCTGCTGTTCCAGCGGTTCGACCATCGCGAGAGCGGCCGCCGGCCCGCGCAGCTTGGCGATGGCGACGGCGCGGTTGAGCGTGATCACCGGCGAAGGCTGGATATGCTCCAGCGTGGCGTAGAGGATGTCGATCTGCGCCCAGTCCGTCTCTTGCGGTTCGGAAGCGCGGGCATGGACTCCGGCGATCGCGGCCTGGACTTGATAGGGGCCGGGCCTGCGGTGGCGCATCGCCTTGTCGACCAGAGCGAGGCCCTCGGCGATCATCTCCCGGTCCCAGAGCGAGCGGTCCTGTTCCTCAAGCAGGATGATCTGGCCACTTGCGTCGAGCCTGGCGGCTGAGCGGGCATGCTGGAGCAGCATCAGCGCCAGCAGCCCCATGATCTCGGGCTCGGTCTGGAACAGCCGCAGCAGAAGCCGCGTCAGCCGGATCGCCTCCTCGCTGAAGGGACGACGGCGGTCGCTCTCGGCGCCGCTGGCGGAATAGCCCTCGTTGAAGACGAGGTAGAGCATCGCCGCGACCGCCGCGAGGCGTTCGGAACGCTCGACCGGGCCGGGTGTCTCGAAAGGCACATTGGCGGCAGCAACCCGGCTCTTGGCGCGGGTGATGCGCTGCTCCATCGCGCTTTCGCCGACGAGGAAGGCGCGGGCGATCTGCTTGACGGTCAGACCCGAGACGATGCGCAAGGCAAGCGCGACCTGCTGCGTCGACGGCAGGTCGGGGTGGCAGCAGATGAACAGCAGCCGCAGGATGTCGTCGCGGTAATGCGCCCCATCGAGCCGCTCGGCGACCTCGCTCTCGGCATCGTCGAGATCGGAGAGCTGGTTGTCCTCCGGCAGAGCTGTCTGCTTCTTCTGCCGCCTGACCTGGTCGAGCGCGACATTGCGGCCGACGAAGATCAGCCAGGCGGCGGGATCGCGCGGCGGGCCGTTCTGCGGCCAAGTCCGGAGTGCCCTGAGGCAGGCCTCCTGATAGGCCTCCTCGGCGACGTCGAGATCGCGAAAATAGCGCAGCAGGGCGCTGATCGCCTGAGGGCGCGCCGATGTGAGCGCCGCATGGATCCAGGCGATCTCGGCCATGATCAGACGCCGGCCGGATAGTAGACGGCGAGCGGGCGGACCTCGAAGGCGCCGCCCGGGTTGGCCTCGCCGAGTTCGCGCGCGATGCCGAGCGCCTCGTCGAGATCGGCGACGTCGACGATGTAGAAGCCGAGGAACTGCTCCTTGGTCTCGGCGAACGGGCCGTCGAGGATCAGCGGCGGATCGCTGTCCTTGCGCAGCGTCGTGGCAGCAGTAGTCGGCAGCAGCCGTGCCACGGGGCCGAGCTTGCCCTCCTTGGCGATGCGCTGGCGGATCTTTTCGAGGCGGCCCATGACCTCGTCGTTCTGCTCCTTCGACCAGGCCATGACGACCTCTTCGGAATGATAGCAAAGGATGGCGTAGTGCATGCGCGGCGCTCCGGTTCAGGCCAAGGACGTTCGGCCGGGCCGGCAGCCGACAGGGCCGGGCAGAAAAAATCAAGCCGCTTCGAGCTTCCTTCAAACCAAGTCGTCCCGGGCGACCGAAGGGAGACCCGGGACGCATTCCGGAACCTCTTTTTTGGGAAGGCTCCGGCATGGGTCCCGGATCTCCGCTTCGCTGCGTCCGGGATGACCTAGAGAGAATTGGAGTTGCTAGACGACCGGCGGATTGAGCCGGGCGAAGCCCTCCTGGCGATGATAGGGGAAGGCCGGGTAGGGCGGAACCGTTGCGCTGGCCTTGTCGAGCCGGGCGGTCTGCTCTTGCGTCAGCGCCCAGCCGACGGCGCCGAGATTGTCGCGCAATTGGGTCTCGTTGCGAGCACCGATGATCACCGACGCGACCGTGGGACGCTGCAGCAACCAGTTGATCGCGATTTGCGGCACGGTTCTGCCGGTTTCCTTGGCGAGCGCGTCGAGCACATCGACGATGGCGTAGAGCTTCTCATCATCGACCGGCGGGCCGAAATCTGCGGTCTGATGCAGGCGGCTGCCTTCGGGCAGCTTCTGGCCGCGCCTGATCTTGCCCGTGAGGCGGCCCCAGCCGAGCGGGCTCCAGACCAGAGCGCCGACGCCCTGGTCGAGGCCAAGCGGCATCAGGTCGAACTCGTAGTCGCGGCCGACCAGCGAATAATAGACCTGATGCGCGACATAGCGCGGGAAGCCGTGCTTCTCGGCAAGCGCGAGCGACTTCATCAATTGCCAGCCGGCGAAATTGGAGACGCCGACCTGGCGGATCTTGCCGGCGCGGACCAGCGCGTCGAGCGTCGACAGAACCTCCTCGATCGGGGTGAAGGCATCGAAGGCATGGAGCTGGAGCAGGTCGATATGGTCGGTGCCGAGCCGGCGCAGCGCGGCCTCCGTGCCGTCGATCAATCGGCTGCGCGAGGAGCCGGCATCGTTCGGGCCGTCGCCCATCGGCAGGGTCATCTTGGTCGAGATCAGGACCTTGTCGCGCCGGCCCTTGATCGTGGCGCCCAAGACCTCTTCGGAGGCGCCGCTCGAATAGACATCGGCGGTGTCGAACAGGTTGACGCCGGCCTCGAGGCAGATGTCGACGAGGCGGGTGGCCTCCTTGGCATCGCTGGTGCCCCAGGCGCTGAAGAGCGGGCCCTGGCCGCCGAAGGTGCCGGCACCGAAGCTGAGCGCGGGGACCTTCAGGCCGGAGCGGCCGAGATATCTGTAGTCCATGGTCGAGTTCCTTCTGCGAAGCCGTTGATATTTATGACTATGGGCAGGAAACGGGGGCGGTCTGCAGCGCCACTCGCTCGCGCTTGTCGAGGCGCAGGCTGATCACGGCCAGCACCAGGCTCGCCAGTGGCACCAGGGCTGCGACCCAGGTCACGGCAGCGAGCCCCGGCCCATGGTCGATGGTGACGCCGCCGAGCCAGGCGCCGAAGGCATTGCCGAGGTTGAAGGCGGCGATGTTGAGGCTGGAGGCGAGATTGCGCCCGGCAGGCCCGGCCTTGTCGAGCACGCGCATCTGCAAGGGCGCGACAGTGGCGAAGGCGGCGGCGCCGATCAAGCCGACGAAGATCGTGACCGCGATGGGCGAGCGCAGGGTCGCCGTCATGGCGAAAAGCACGATGGCGAGCGTCGCCGTGGTCGCGAGCAGTGCGACTGGCAGGTTGCGGTCGGCGAACTTGCCGCCGAGCATGTTGCCGACGATCAGGCCGAGGCCGAAGAGCAGCAGGATCGGCGAGACGGCTTCCTGCGAGAAGCCGGTGATCTCGACCAGGATCGGCTGGATATAGGTGAAGACTGCGAAGACGCCGCCGAAGCCGAGCACGGTCATGGCGAGGCCGAGCAGTACTTGCGGTTCGCCCAGCACGGCGAGTTCCTGGCGCAACGGCGCGACCTCGACCTTGCCCTTGTCGGCCGGAACTAGGCGGGCGAGCACCAGCATGGCGATGACGCCGATCGCGGCGATGGTCCAGAACGTGGCGCGCCAGCCGAAATGCAGGCCGAGCCAGGCGCCGGCGGGGACGCCGAGCAGGGTCGCGATGGTGAGGCCGGTGAACATCACGGCGATGGCCGAGGCCTTCTTGTCCTCGGGGACGAGACTCGTCGCCACGACCGAGCCGACGCCGAAGAAAGTGCCGTGCGCCAGCGAGGTGATGATGCGCGCTACCATCAGCAGCCCGTAGCTCGGGGCGATCGCACAGGCGATGTTGCCGAGGGTGAAGATCGCCATCAGCAGGATCAGCACCTGCTTGCGCGGCAGCGTGCGCGTGGCCAGCGTCAGGATCGGCGCGCCGACGAAGACGCCGAGCGCATAGCCGGAGATCAGGAGACCGGCCATCGAGACGGAGACGCCGAGATCGGTCGCGACCTGCAAGAGCAGGCCCATGATGACGAATTCTGTGGTGCCGATGCCGAAGGCTCCGGCGGTGAGGGCGTAGACGGCAATGGGCATGGGAAGCTCCGCGCAGGGCGCAAGGGAACGATCCCGATCAGATGGTGCAATGCAGCGGGCTGAACTAGAATGCCGCCCGTAACATCACTTGTGATTTGAGTTCATCATGGCCGCTCTGCTCAGCAACCGCTCCGGCGAGATGGAAGTGTTCTCGGCAGTGGTCGAGCGCGGCGGCTTCTCCGCCGCCGCCAAGAGCTTCGGCATGACGCCGTCCGCCGTCAGCAAGCTGGTCACTAGGCTGGAGGCCCGGCTCGGCGCGAGGCTGGTCAACCGCTCGACACGCAAGCTTCAGCTCACGGCGGAGGGACAAGCCTTCCACCAGCGCTGCATCACCATCCTCTCGGATATCGCCGAGGCGGAATGCGAGGCGGCGGCCGGCCGCGCCCCGCGTGGGCGGGTGCGCGTCAACGTCAATGTCGCCTTCGGTAATCAGGTGCTGCTGCCTCTGGTGCCGGCCTTCCTCGCCGAGCATCCCGAACTCTCCATCGATCTCGTCCTGACCGACCAGGTCGTCGACCTGATCGAGGAGCGGGCCGACATCGCGATCCGCGTCGGGCCCGGCCCGTTGCGCGGCAATCAATTGATGGCGCGCAAGATCGGCGAGAGCGGCGTCGCGGTGGTCGCGTCGCCGGACTATCTCGCTCGCCATGGCGAGCCGAAGACGCCGACCGAGCTCGAGAAGCACAATCTGATCGGCTTCAATTTCGCCCGCTCGGTCGAAGGCTGGCCGTTTCGCGTCGGTGGCGAGCTGATCTCGATCGCCGCGGTCGGCAATACGATGGTCGGAGATGGCGAAACGGCGCGCCAGCTCGCCGTCGCTGGCATCGGCCTCGCGCGGCTCGGGCGCTTCCATACCGCGGCCGAGATCGCCGCGGGGCGGCTCGTCACGGTGCTGGAGGATTTCAACGCCGGCGACATCGAGGTGATCCACGCCGTCTATCTCGGGCAGGGCGGCTTCGTGCCGGCGCGGATGCGGGCGTTCATCGATTTCCTGGCCCGTAACGTCAGGATCCGGGCCTAGCAGGCTCAGCTCAGCAGCAGGCTGTCGTCGGCGAGTTCCTCGCCGCGCACCTGCTTGAACAGGTTCAGCAAGTCCGGCACGTCCATCGTCTTGCGGCGTTCGCCGGCGATGTCGAAGGCGACCTTGCCTTCGTGCAGCATGACCGTGCGGCTGCCATGGTCGAGCGCATCGCGCATCGAATGGGTGACCATCAGGGCGGTGAGCTTCTGCTCCTCGACGATGCGCCGGGTCAGGTCGAGGACGAAGGCGGCGGTGCGCGGGTCGAGGGCGGCGGTATGCTCGTCGAGCAGCAGGGTCTTGGTTCCCGCCAGCGTCGACATCAGCAGGCTGACCGCCTGGCGCTGCCCGCCGGACAGGAGCCCCATCGAATCGCCAAGGCGGTCTTCCAATCCGAGGCCCAGCATCGCCAGCTTGTCGCGGAACACGGACCGGCGCGATCTGTCGAGCGCCGGACCGAGGCCGCGGACACGGCCACGCGCCTGGGCCAGCGCCATGTTCTCCTCGATCGTCAGGCGCTCGCAAGTGCCGGCCATCGGGTCCTGGAAGACGCGGGCGATCAGGCCGGCCCGTTTCGGCGTCGGCCAACGCGTTACGTCGATGCCGTCGACCTCGACCGTGCCGCGCTCGGCCCGGGCATCGCCGCTGAGGACATTGAGCAGCGTCGACTTGCCAGCGCCGTTCGAGCCGATGACGGTGATGAACTCACCATCCGACACCGTCAGGTCGAGCCCGCGCAGCGCCCGGTTCTCCAGCGGCGTGCCGCGCCCGAAGGTGACATGGACGTCCCGGACGCTGATCATGGCGCGCTCCGCTTGAACAGGTCGCGCAGCGGATTGGCGACACCAGGCAGCATCAGGGCGATGCCGACCAGCACCGCCGTGACGAGGTTGAGATCGGAGGCACGCAGGCCGAGCCAGCCGGCATTCAGCGCAAGCGCGATGGCGAGGCGGTAGGCGATGGCGCCGATCAGGCAGGAGAACACCGCCACGACGATCGACCTCGTGCGGAAGATGGTCTCACCCAGGATCACGGCGGCGAGGCCGGCGATGATGGTGCCGGTGCCGATGCTGACATCGGCGAAGCCCGCCGTCTGCGCGAACAGCGCGCCGGCCAAGGCAACGAGGCCGTTCGAGAGGGCGACGCCGACATAGATGTACATGTCGGTGCGGATGCCCTGCGCCCGCGCCATGCGCGGGTTGGCCCCGGTCGCGCGCATGGCGAGCCCGAACTCGGTCTTCAGGAAGCGGGCGAGCAGGGCGGCGATCACGGTGACGATGATCAACAGGGCGAGCACGCGCAATGTCGGGCGGGCGGGCATGCCCATGGCGGCGACGAGCGGATTCAGCCAGGCGAAGAAGTCGATCACCGTCGGCCGATTCATCAGCGGGATGTTGGGCACGCCCATCACCCGCAGGTTGATCGAGAACAGCGCCGTCATCGTCAGGATGCCGGCGAGCAGATGCAGGATCGCGAAGCGGATGTTGAGCCAGGCGGTGACGGTGCCGGCGAGGCAGCCGGCGACGATCGCCGCCAGCGTGGCGAAGATGGGATTGACCCCGCCCGCAATCATCGCTGCCGCGACGGCGGCGCCGAGCGGCAAGGTGCCGTCGACCGTCAGGTCGGGAAAGTCGAGGACGCGGAAGGTGATGTAGACGCCGAGCGCCACGAGAGCGAACACCAGTCCGATCTCGATGGCGCCCAGGGTAGCGATGAGACTCATCGGTCGCCCTGCTTGTTCTGGCCTGGAAGGGGTAGGCGGCCGAGAGAGCGGCGGCGTAAGACGCCGCCGCGCCGGATCAGTTGATCACCTGCTTGGCGCGGGCCTGTACGGCAGCCGGGATCGTCACGCCCATGGCGGCGGCTGCCTTGGCGTTGATGACGAGGTTGCTGCCGCTGGCGTTCTTGACCGGGATTGTGCCGGGCTTTTCGCCCTTGAGCACGCGCGCCACGACCGCGCCCGTCTCCAGTCCGACCTGGAAATAGTCGAAGCCGATCGAGGCGACCGAGCCCTTCTGCACCGACTCGGTGTCGCCGGTGAAGACCGGCAGCTTGTTGTCGGTGCCGACGTTCAGGACCGTGCCGAGGGCCGAGATGATCGTATTGTCGGTGGGCAGGTAGATCGCGTCGACCTTGCCGACCAGGCTCTGCGCTGCGGCGGAGACATCGGCGGTGCGGCCGGCCGAGGCCTCGAGGATCTGGAGGCTGCGGGCCGGTGCCAGCGCCTTGACGGCGTTGAGGAGGGCGACGCTGTTGGCCTCGCCGGGATTGTAGACCACGCCGACCTTCTTGGCGGCGGGGACCAGCTCCTTGATCAGGTCGAACTGGGCTTCCAGCGGCGAGAAGTCGGAGATGCCGGTGACATTGCCGCCCGGCGCCTGCTTGTCCTTGACGATCTGGGCGGCGACCGGGTCGGTCACGGCGGTGAAGACCACCGGGATCGTCTGCGTCGCCGTCACCACCGCCTGGGCGGAGGGCGTTGCGATCGCGACGATGACGTTCGGGTTCTCGCCGGCGAATTTCTGGGCGATCTGCGCCGCGGTCGCCGGGGAGCCCTGCGCCGATTCATAGCGGAAGGTCAGGTTGGCCCCGTCCTTGTAGCCAGCCTCCTCCAGCGCCTTCTTGACGCCGTCGCGGGCGGCGTCGAGCGCCGGATGCTCGACGATCGCGGTGACGGCCACCGTCACCTTCTGGGACTGCTGTGCCAAGGCGGCCGTCCCGGCCAGAAGCGCCAGGGCAAGGCTGCTGCCGATCATGGTTGCGCGCAAACGCATGGTTTCCTCTCCATTTGTCGCCGAACCCTGGTTGATCCGCTGCAAGCATCTGCGCCAGCGGGCAGGGCCGGTCGTGATTGTTGAGTTGCCGTCCGAAGCAACCCTGAGGCTAGGGAGCGGCGCTCTCGACTACCGGCAATATGCGCGGGCGAAAACGCGGCGCGCAAGTGAGCGCGCCGCATGCGCCTCCGGGACCTGCGCATGCGAAAAGGCGCGCCGGATCACTGCCCCCGCCGGCTGCGCGCGGCGAAGCGGACGGCTTCCTCGGCAGCCTTGAACAGGGCTTTCGCCTTGTTGATGCATTCGAGCTGTTCGGAGGCCGGGTTCGAATCGTAGACGATGCCGGCGCCGGCCTGGACCTGCATGCGGCCGTCCTGGACGACCGCGGTGCGCAGGACGATGCAGGTGTCCATCTCGCCATTGGCGCCGAAATAGCCGATGCAGCCGCCATAGGCGCCGCGCTTGTCCTTTTCGAGCTCGTCGATGATCTCCATGGCGCGCACTTTCGGGGCACCGGAGACCGTGCCGGCCGGGAAGCCGGCGGCCAGCGCCGAGAGCGCATCGTGCTCGCCGGAGATCCGCCCCTCGACGTTCGAGACGATGTGCATCACCTGGCTGTAGCGCTCGATGAAGAAGGAATCGGTGACGGTGACGCTGCCGATCTCCGCGACCCGGCCGACATCGTTGCGGCCGAGATCGAGCAGCATCAGATGCTCGGCCCGCTCCTTCGGATCGGCCAGCAATTCGCCGGCGAGAGCTTCGTCGGCTGCCGGTGTCGCGCCGCGCGGCCGTGTGCCGGCGATCGGCCGGATCGTGACCTTGCCGTCGCGCAGGCGGACCAGGATCTCGGGGCTGGAGCAGACGATCTGGAAGGCTTCGAAATCGAGATAGCAGAGGAAGGGGGCGGGATTGATCCGCCGCAGGGCGCGGTAGAGCGCGAAGGGCGGCAATTCGAACGGCGCCTCGAAGCGCTGCGAGAGCACGACCTGGAAGACATCCCCGGCGCGGACATATTCCTGCGCCCGCGCCACTATGGCGTGGAACTCGGCCTCGCTGGTGTTCGAGGTCGATTCCGGATGCGGGATCGCGGCGATGTCGATGCCGGCCTCGGCGGGCAGGGGCCCTTCGAGGGCCCGCACCACCGCGTCGAGCCGCTCCTGCGCCCGCTCATGGGCGGCGCGAGCCGGGATGCCGGCCTGGGGCCGCACCGGCGTCACCACCGTGATCTCGTCGCGGATCGAATCGAACACGACCATCAGCGTCGGCCGCGTCAGGATGGCGTCGGGAACGTCCGGCCCAGTCGCCTTCGGCTCCGGCAGGCGCTCCATCAGGCGCACCATGTCGTAGCCGAGATAGCCGAAGACGCCGGCAGCCATCGGCGGCAGGCCATCGCGGTCGGGAATCGCGCTCTCGGCGAGTAGTGCGCGCAGCGAGTCGAAAGCCGGGCGTGGATCCGCGACAAAATCCTCGCCCAGTGCAGGGCGGCAGAGCGAGGCCTCACCACGCTGGCAGCGCCAGATCAGGTCGGGGTCGAGCCCGATCATCGAATAGCGGCCACGCACGGCGCCGCCCTCGACCGATTCCAGCAGGAAGGCCGGCCCCTTGTAAGCGTGACGCAGCTTCAGGAAGGCGGCGACCGGCGTCTCGCAATCGCCGACCAGCGACAGCGTCAGCAATTGCGGCTCGCCGACCGCGTAGGCGGCGGCGAAGCGGGCGAAGTCGGCGGCCGGATCCATTCGGCAGGCTTCAGTTCTGGCCGCCGGTGGCGTTGCGCAGCGCCGCCTGGTTGACCTGGACTCCGAGATCGTTCTGCAGCTTGCCGACATATTGGGCGAGCAGGTCCTCGCTGATGCTCGAAGCCAGCAGGCGCACGAAATTCTCGGCATCCTCGGTGGTGCGGGCATAGGGGCTGACCGTCGCCGCCTTGACCTGGAAGACGACACGGCCGGCATTGTCGACCGCGGCCGAGCCGGCCTTGCCCGCGGGCGTGCCGAAGACCAGCGAGACGACGTTGCGGGGCAGGGCCACGCTCTGGTCCTGGCGGCCGAGTGTAAGATCCTCGTAGGCGAGCCCCTGGGCGAAGGCGATCGCGTCGAGCTTCTCGCCGGCGTCGAGCTTCTGCACGATCTCGCGTGCCTTTGCCGAGAGACGGGAGGCGACCTCGTCGGCGCGCCATTGCTTCTCGACCTCGGCCTTGACCTCATCGAAGCTGCGCTCGCGCGGCGGATCGATCTTGGTCACTTCGAACCAGGCATAGCCGCCATTGCCCGGCAGGCGCACCGCCTCGTTGTCGACGCCGATATCGGTGCGGAAGATCGCCTGCTGTGTCGCGTCGCCGCCGGGGAGGGCGGTCTCCTGCGTGCCATCGGCCTTGCCGAGGCTGGAATCGGCCGGGCCGAAAGTCCGCAGGGCGAGGCCGAATTCCTTGGCGATCTCGGGCAGGGGCTTGGCCGAGGCGCGCTGATCCTCGATCTTGTCGTGCAGCTCGGTCATCTGCTCGCCGGCGCGGCTCGTTGCGACATCGCGGCGGACCTCGTCAGCGACCTCCTCGAAGCTCTTGAGCCGAGCCGCCTCGATCGTCGGCACGCGCAACAGCACGACGCCGAAGCCGCCCTGCACGGGCTCGCTGACCGCGCCCTGCGCCAGCGCGAACGCGGCGTCGCGCACGGCCGGGTCGAACAGGCCTTCGCGGGCGAAGGTGCCGAGCGTCAGATCGGCTTCGGCGACATTGCGGCTGGCGCCGATCGCCTCGAAGGTCTCGCCGGCATCGATCCTGGCCTTGGCCGCCTTGGCCTCCTCGATGGAGGGGAAGCCGATCTGCTGCAGGGTGCGGCGCTCGGCCGAGCCGAAGCGCTGCGTCTTGATCTGCTCGTAGCGGGCGCGGGCGTCGGCCTCGCTGACCTTGCTGGGGTCGGCGAGGTTGGCGGCCGTCAGCACGAGCACATTGGCGGTGCGGTATTCGGGGGCGCGGAAGGCGGCCTTGCGCTCGTCGAAATACTTGCGCAGCGCCTCCTCGGCGGGCGCGGCGATCTCGCCGGCGGCGCTGTCGGGCAGGGTGATGTAGCCGATCTCGCGCTGCTCATGGCGCAGGCGATGACCGAGTTCCTGCAGCGCGACCGGGGCCGTGACGGCACCGACCACCATTTCGGCGAGCTCCTGGCGCATCGTCGCGGAGCGCTGTTCGCGCACGAATTGCTGCTCGTTCATTCCGATCGTGCGCAGCAGCTCGTTGAAGCGGGCCGGATCGAACTGGCCGGCGGCGTTCTTCAGGTTCGGATCATTGAACAGGATGTTGCGCACCGTCTCGTCGGAGACGGCGAGGCCCATTTTCGTCGCGGTCTGGTCCAGCGTCGCGTCAGTGACGAGGCGCGAGAGCACGCGCTGGTCGAGGCCGAGCGCCCGCGCCAGATCGGGGCTGATCTGGCGGCGCTGCTGGCGCTGCAACTGCTGGATTTCGTTCTGATAGGCGGTGCGCACCTGCTCGAGGCCGATCTCGGTCTTGCCGACGACGGCAACCGCATTGCGGCCATAGCCGCGGAAAATGTCGCCGATGCCCCAGACCGCGAAGGAGATGATCAGGAAGCCGAACATCACGGCGATGATGAGCTTGCCGATCAAGCTCTGCCCCGCCTTGCGGATGCCCTGCATCATCATGGTCTTGTCTTCCCAATCTTCTCGCGGCCGTGCCGCTGCGCGCCGCTTATAGGAAGAGCGACGCCTTCGGGCAATCGCTGCGAACCGGCTCGATTGCGATCGAGGGGCTGCATTGCTAGAGCCGAACGGACAAGATTTGGAGAGCAGCCGTGACGCGAACGATCAAGCCGCTGGTGGCGGGCAACTGGAAGATGAACGGGCTGAAGGCGGACCTCGCCATCGCAGCCGAGGTGGCGAAGGGCGCCGACGCCACCTTGCGGCGCGCTGTCGACCTCGCGGTCTGCCCACCGGCGACGCTGCTGTTCACGCTGACGGCTTCGCTGATCGGCTCGCGCATCGCGACCGGCGGACAGGATTGCAGCGCCCATGCGAGCGGCGCCTATACCGGCGAGGTCTCGGCGCCGATGCTGGTCGATGCCGGCGCGACCTATGTGATCGTCGGCCATTCCGAGCGCCGCACGCTGCATGGCGAGAGCAATGCGCAGGTGAAGGCCAAGGCCGAGGCGGCACTGGCGGCGGGGCTGACGCCGATCGTCTGCGTCGGCGAGACCAAGGACGAGCGCGAGGCCGGCAAGGCGCTGGCGATCGTGAAGAAGCAGCTGCGCGGCTCGGTGCCCGAAGACGCGACGGCAGCTTCGCTGGTCGTCGCTTACGAGCCGGTCTGGGCGATCGGCACGGGCTTGACCCCGACCGCGGCCGATGTCGCCGAGATGCATGAGGCGATCCGGGCCGAGCTCGGGCGCATCCTCGGCAAGGCGACAGCGGCCGGCGTCAGGCTGCTCTATGGCGGCTCGGTCAAGCCGAGCAATGCGGCCGAGCTGATGAACGTCGCCAATGTCGACGGCGCGCTCGTCGGCGGCGCCAGCCTCAAGGCCGACGACTTCCTGGCGATCGCACGCGCCTGCGCCTGATCGACCGCTGCATCAAAATCGCGGGTGGCATGGGCGGAAAGCCCATGCTATGGCCAGCGCCGACCCGCGGGATGCCGCCATCTTGGCAGGCGCCCGCGCCATACCCATTTCGTGAGCCATGCAAAACGTCCTCATCGTCATTCACCTGCTGATCGTGATCGCGCTGGTCGGCGTCGTGCTGCTCCAGCGTTCGGAAGGCGGCGGCCTCGGCATGGGCTCGGGCGGTGGCGGCGGCGTCGGCGGCTTCATGACCGGCCGCGGCCAGGCCAATGCGCTGACCCGGGCCACGGCGATTCTCGCCGGCCTGTTCTTCATGACCTCGATCGCGCTCGCGATCATGGCGACGCATGGTCGTACGCAGCGCTCGATCATCGACGGCGCCCCGGCTCCGGCCGGCACGACCGCTCCGGCCGCCCCGAGCGGGCCTTCGGCGCCGAATGCCGGCGGGGTGCTCGACCAGCTCCGGCAGATGCAGAACCAAGGCGGATCGCAACCGCCGCAACCGGGAACACCGACGCGGTGACCGGGACGGAACTAGGGCAGGGGCCGGGAAACCGGCCCTTCTCTTTTGTGGACAAGCGTAAGGCGCAGGATCGGTCTGCACCGAGCCGCTTAGCGAATCGAACTCAAGGCGTTAAAGGTCACCTCCCATGACGCGGTATGTTTTTATCACCGGCGGCGTGGTGTCCTCGCTCGGCAAAGGCCTGGCGGCGGCGGCTCTGGCTGCTCTCCTGCAGGCGCGTGGCCATACGGTCCGCCTGCGCAAGCTCGACCCCTACCTCAACGTCGATCCGGGCACGATGAGCCCGTATCAGCATGGCGAGGTCTTCGTCACCGATGACGGCGCCGAGACCGATCTCGACCTCGGCCATTACGAGCGCTTCACCGGCCGGCCCTGCAACAAGGGCGACAACATCACCACCGGTCGCATCTACATGGACATCCTGACGCGCGAGCGCCGGGGCGACTATCTCGGCGCCACCATCCAGGTGATTCCGCACGTCACCAACGCGATCAAGGAATTCGTCCTCTCTGGCAATGACGGCTACGATTTCGTGCTGGTCGAGATCGGCGGCACGGTCGGCGACATCGAGAGCCTGCCCTTCCTGGAGGCCATCCGCCAGACCGGCCAGCAATTGCCGCGCGGCCAGTGCATCTTCGTGCACCTGACGCTGCTGCCCTATATCCCGACCGCCGGCGAATTGAAGACCAAGCCGACGCAGCATTCGGTCGCCGAGCTGCGCTCGATCGGCATCCAGCCCGACATCCTGCTCTGCCGCACCGATCGCGAGATCCCAGTGGAGGAGCGGCGCAAGCTCGCACTGTTCTGCAATGTCCGCGAGACGGCTGTGATCGAGGCGCGCGACGTCGCCTCGATCTACGACGTGCCGCTGTCATACCATGCGGAGGGGCTCGACACCGAGGTGCTGGCGGCGTTCGGCATTGAAGACAAGACCGCTCCAGACATCAGCAACTGGCGGCGCATTTCCGAGCGGATCAAGAACCCGGAAGGCGAGGTCACGATCGCCATCGTCGGCAAGTACACCGGGATGAAGGATGCCTATAAGTCGCTGATCGAGGCGCTGACCCATGGTGGCATCGCCAACCGGGTCAAGGTCAATCTCGACTGGATCGAATCCGAGGTGTTCGAGAAGGAGGACCCGGCGCCCTTCCTCGAGCATGTCCACGGCATCCTCGTCCCCGGCGGCTTCGGCCATCGCGGCGCCGAGGGCAAGATCAAGGCGGCGAGCTTCGCCAGGCAGCGCAAGGTGCCCTATTTCGGCATCTGCTTCGGCATGCAGATGGCGGTGATCGAGGCTGCGCGTTCGCTCGCCGGCGTTAAGGACGCCAATTCGACCGAGTTCGGCCCGACCGAACAGCCCGTCGTCGGCCTGATGACCGAATGGATGCGCGGCAACGATCTGGAGAAGCGCTTCTCCGGCGGCGATCTCGGCGGAACAATGCGGCTCGGCGCCTATCAGTCGAAGCTCTCGGCCGACACCAAGATCGCGCAGATCTACGGCTCGACCGAGATTTCGGAGCGGCATCGCCACCGCTACGAGGTCAATATGGGCTATCGCGAGATGCTCGAGGCCAAGGGCCTGCGCTTCAGCGGCGTCTCGCCCGATGGGCTGCTGCCCGAGACGGTCGAATATCCCGACCATCCCTGGTTCATCGGCGTGCAGTACCATCCCGAGCTGAAGTCACGCCCGTTCGAGCCGCATCCGCTGTTCGCCAGCTTCATCGAAGCGGCGGTGGTGCAGAGCCGCCTGGTCTGACCCTACGATCTAGAGCATTTCCGCGTTTCTCCGAATCGCGGAAATGCTCTATCTCTTTGTTTTATCGCATTTTCTTCAGGCGAATCGGTATCCACTTCGCTCGAAAATGTTCTAGTCGGCCGGCACCGCGACCCAAGGGTGGCGGTGCTGGGCGTAGACCTGCTTGCCGGGCGCCGGAAAATCCGGGTCGGCGAAGGCGCCGACCGCGACCGCGATCATCTCCGGCTTGCGCAAGGGCTCCCAGTAGACCGTGCTGCCGCAATGCGGGCAGAAGTGCTGCGTGACCTCGAAGCCGCTGTCGGCTTCGCGGCGATAAGCCGTGGCTTCGCCACTGATCTCGACCTGCGAGCGCGGAAAGAAGGCGGCGATGCCGTAGGTGCTGCCGGTGCGGCGCTGGCATTCGCGGCAATGGCAGAGCGAGACCAGCGCCGGATCGCCGCGGCAGATCAGGCTCAGAGCCCCGCAAGAGCATCGGGCATGTCTCTCCTTCATGGGGTTCTCCGTGACGTCGTTCGCGTGCCCACAGCACAAGCCGCGACAGTCTGGCGCAGCGGCGCCGCTGACGTATAGTGTCCGCCTTGACCATCATGGCATGCAAGGGGCGGCAGCATGACGATCTCGATGGCCGGGTTGCCGGCATTCATCCTCTATTTCTGCGTCGGCTTTGCGCTGATCGCCGGCTTCGCCGCGGTCTATATGCGGCTGACCGCCCATGACGAGATCGCGCTGATCCGGGGTGGCAACCTCTCCGCCGCGATCGCCTTCGGGGGCAACCTGATCGGCTTCTCGGTGCCGCTGGAGACGGCGATCGAGCAGGCCGCGAGCATCCCCGATCTGGTAATCTGGGCGGTGATCGCCATGGTCGTCCAGTTCGGCGCCTATGGCTTCGCCCGCATCGTCATCCCCGACTTGTCGCGCAAGATCGAGGAAGACCGGATTCCCTCGGCGGCGATGCTGGCGGTGATCGCCGTCATCAGCGGCACGCTCGCCGCCGCCAGCATGACCTTGTAGGAGGGGCCGATGAAGCGCTCGACCCAGATCGGGCTTGCCGCTGCGGGCGTGGTGCTGGTCGCGACCTATTGGTCGCTCTCCGGCGGCGAGACCGACGATTCGCTGGTCTACAACAACGTCGCCGAGTGCCGGGCCGCCAACCAGCTCAGCGCCAGCCAGTGCGAGCAGCGTTTCAACGAGGCCTCGGCCAATCATCTGCGCGAGGCCAAGAAGTTCACCAGCAGCGCCTCCTGCGAGCAGGAGTTCGGCGCCAGCGGCTGCCAGAGCGCGACCTGGAACAATGCCCAGGTCTTCATCCCGGCGCTGGCGGGGATCATGCTGGCGCGCCAGTTCATGTCAGGCGGTGGCGCGGCCCAGGCTCTGCTGCCACCGACCAGTTCGGCCTGCCCACCCGGCACCCGCCAGCCCGGCTCCGGCCGGCCGGAATGCGAGCAGCCGGCCCGCAGTTCGTCGTCTTCATCGTCGTCAGGCGGCTATTAT
Organism: Allobosea sp. Root483D1; assembly: GCF_001429505.1. GTDB lineage: Bacteria > Pseudomonadota > Alphaproteobacteria > Rhizobiales > Beijerinckiaceae > Allobosea. Next base: position 972,654 of record NZ_LMJW01000022.1, on the reverse strand, counting down.
GGTGGCAGCAGCAGCCGTTCGCGCGCCTATACGACGACCGCGGGCCAGGCGATGGTCGCCCGCAACATCTCCTCGACAGGGATGGCGAGCACGCCCAGCGTCGCCTCGCGCGGCGGCTTCGGCTCGTCCTCGCGCTCCTATTCCTCCTCATCGTCGTCCTGACCATGCAAAGGCTTCGCGTCGCGCCACGCAAGGATTGGCAGGGCGAGGTCGAGCGCCTCGGCTTCGCCTATCACACGCTCGACGGCGAGACTTACTGGGACGAGAGCGTCGCCTACGCCTTCTCGCTGAAGCAGATCGAGGAGGATATCGAGGCGCCGAGCAGCGAGATCGAAGGGCTGTGCTTCGCCTTCGTCGAGCGCGCGCTCAAGGATGAGGAGATCCTGCGCCGTCTCGCCGTCCCGGAAGCGCAGTGGGGCCTGATCCGCGACAGCTGGCAGCGCGGCGACCGCAATCTCTACGGGCGCCTCGACCTCGCCTATGACGGCAAGGGCCCCGCCAAGCTGCTCGAATACAACGCCGACACGCCGACCTCGCTGTTCGAGGCGTCCGTCGTGCAATGGGACTGGCTCGAGCAGGCGATGGCACGTGGGGCGATCTCGCGCGGCTGCGACCAGTTCAACTCGCTGCACGAGCGCCTGATCGCCGCCTTCGGCGACCTGCGCAGCCCCAGACCGGAGCGCATGCATTTCACCTGCGTGCAGGGCAGCGTCGAGGACAAGGGCACGGTCGACTACCTGATCGACTGCGCCAGCCAGGCCGGGATCGACGCCCGCTTCACCTTCATCGAGGAACTCGGCCTGCTCGCCGACGGGCGCTTTTGCGACGGCGCCAGCCTGCCGATCGAGATGCTGTTCAAGCTCTACCCCTGGGAGTGGCTGTTCCGGGAGCAGTATGCCTCGGCGCTCGCCGGCTCGCGCTGCCAGTTCGTCGAGCCGCCCTGGAAGGCGCTGGTCTCCAGCAAGGGGCTGTTGCCCTATCTCTGGGAGATGGCGCCCGGCCATCCCAATCTGCTGCCGGCGTTTTTCGAGGACGATCCGCGCTGTGCGGAGCTCGGCGCCAACCATGTCCGCAAGCCGCTCTATTCGCGCGAGGGCGCCAATGTGACGCTGGTCGAGGGCGGTGCGGTGCGCGACAGCGACGACGGCCCCTATGGCGCCGAGGGTTTCATCCTGCAGGCGACCGCGATGCTGCCGAACTTCGACGGCAACTATCCGGTGCTCGGCTCCTGGCTCGTCGCCTCGCAGCCTTGCGGGCTGGGGGTCCGCGAGGATACGACTCCGATCACCAAGAACACCTCGCGCTTCGTGCCGCATTTCATCGAGCCGTAGCGCCAACGCTACGGCTTGCCCATGACCATGCCTTCAGAAACGCGCGGCCTCGATCATCTCGTCATCGGCGTCGCCGATCTCGATGCCGCCGGCGCCTTCTATGAGAAGCTCGGTTTCCGCGTCGGCGCGCGCAACCGCCACCCCTGGGGCACCGAGAACCGGATCGTCCAGTTCCCGGGCGCCTTCCTCGAATTGATCACGGTCGGCGACGCCACGCTGATTCCGCCGCATGCGTCGCGGAGTTTCTCCTTCGGCGCCTTCGTGCGCGACGGTCTGGCGCGGGGCGAGGGCATGTCGATGCTGGTGCTGGAAAGCCGCGATTCGACCGGCGACGCCGAAGGCTTCCGTACTGCGGGAATCGGCGATTTCGAACCTTTCTTCTTCGAGCGGCAGGCGCGCCGCCCTGACGGCAGCGAGGTCCGCGTCGCGTTTTCGCTCGCCTTCGCCGACAATCCGGCCGCGCCGGAATGCGGCTTCTTCCTGTGCCAGCAGCACGAGCCGCAGAATTTCTGGAATCCGGCGTTCCAGCAGCACGACAATGGCGCGAGCGGGCTTTCCGCCGTGTTCCTGGTAACGCGGGAGCCGGCCGCGCAGACGGATTTCCTCAGCGCCTTCTCGGGTGCCGAGAGCTTGGCGACGCCGGAAGCGGGCCTGCGCCTGCCACTGCCGCGCGGGCGCCTCGAGGTGCTGACGCCGCCAGCGGCCGCGGCGATGCTCGACGATGAAAGCCGGCGGGATCAGCCCCGCTTCGCCGGTTTCGCAGTCACGGTGCCGGATCTCGACACCGTCCGGACGCGGCTCGCCGAGCATGGCATCGCCTGCCGCCGCGAGGGGGGCCGGCTCGTCGTTCCGGCGAGCGCGGCGTTCGGCTGCGCCATCGTCTTCGAGCTGGGCTGAGCAGGGGCAGCTCTTCCAGGCTCGGGGCGGCTCAGCGCCGGCCCGGCCGCCCTCTGCGCCCCCAGGCCCGGGCTCTGGCCACGCGTTGGCGCCACCAGCCGCCCGCCCGCCGGCGATGCGTCAATCGCCCGACCAGCAGCGAGTACTCGGCGTCGGCTTGGGGAGCCGCTGCCAGGGCCCGGTCGAGATCGAGCGGGCTGGCTGCGGCCTGGACGGGTGGCGATACGGCCAGCGTAGCGCCGCCCGCGACGATTCCGATCAGGCCTAAAAGAAACTGGCGACGCCGCATGACCTTCTCCTCGTTAGATGACGAAGAGAAGCTTGCCGGATCGGTGCGAGCCGAAAATCCTTCGAACGAACGATGTCCCGATAGAAACCGTGGCGCGCCGCGGAGCCGGCGATCGCCCGGCAACTCAGCGGCCGACCGGCTCCGCCCCGGCATGAGCCGGGCCTTCGGGCAGGTTCGCCAGCAGGCCGAGCAAGGCGCGGTCGTGCAGCACGACCATGCGCTCCTTCGGCTTCAGCCAGATCGCGGCGTCCGCGATCGTCTCGGCATCGACCAGCTTGGCTTGCGCCACGGCCCGATCGGGCTCGATCTCACCGCGCCGGCGCGGCTGGACCTGCGGCAGCATGGCTTCGTGGGTCGCGCGCAGCATCGGATCGGCATGGAGTACAGTGAGCCCGTCGGCATCGTCGAAGCCGGCCTGCGCGAATTCGGCCTGCAGTGCGTTGGCGCGGAGCGCGATCGCCGGCGGGTCGCCTTCCTCGGGGGTCATCAACAACCCCCACCGCTTCAGCCAGAGGCCGAGCGCGAGATGGCCGGAGGCCCAGGAGAGCGGGATCGCCAGCACGAGACCGACGATGGTGGGCGACATCCAGGCGAACAGCGTGGTCGCGATCATGAAGGCCGAGAGGCCGGCGACCAGGCCGAGCAGGGCGTGGGCACGGTGCCGGCGGACGATGTCCTTGAAGGGGATCGAGCCGTCGTCGCGGCGCTGCGGATTCCAGCCGGTGTCGCGCCCGACCAGGATCTGGAAGACCGAGCCGGACTGGATCACCATCATGATCGGCGCGAAGAAGGCCGAGAACAGGATCTCCAGGAAGGCCGAGAGGACGAGCCGGATACCACCGCCGCAGGCGCGCCGCAGCTTGCCGTCGAACAGCGTCAGCAAGAGCCCGAACAGCTTCGGCGCCAGCAGGATCGCCATGGTCAGCCCGAACAGGTTGAGCGCGCGCTCGGGGTCGAAGCGCGGCCAGACCGGGAAGAGCCTGAACTCCTCGGTGAAGTATTCGGGCCTGGCGTAGTTGACCTGCAGCACGATCAGGATGCCGACCACGAGCTGCATCAGCCAGAAGGGCGAGGCGAGATAGGCCATCATCCCGGTGGCGAAGTGCTGGCGGGTCGACAGCTTGAGGCCCTTGGCGCCGATGATCCGCGAATGCTGCAGATTGCCCTGGCACCAGCGCCGGTCACGCGTGGCGATGTCGATCAGCGAGGGGGGGCTCTCCTCATAGGATCCCGTCAGGTCGGGCAGCATGTAGACCGACCAGCCGGCCCTGCGCATGAGCGCGGCCTCGACAAAGTCGTGGCTGAGGACATGGCCGCCGAAGGGCGGCTTGCCCTTGAGGTCGGGCAGGCCGCAATGGTCGGCGAAGGCCTTGGTGCGGATGATCGCGTTGTGGCCCCAGTAATTGCCGTCCCGGCCGGACCAGATCGCCAGACCCGTCGCAATCACTGGCCCGTAGACCCGCGCCGCGAACTGCTGCAGGCGCGCGAAGAAGGTGTTGCGGTTGATGATCAGCGGCAGCGACTGGATGATGCCGGCGTCGGGATCGGCCTCCATCGCAGCGGCGAGGCGCACGATGCAGGTGCCGGTCATCAGGCTGTCGGCGTCGAGCACGACCATGTGGGGGTAGTGCCCGCCCCAGCGCGCGACGAAGTCGGCGATGTTGCCGGCCTTGCGGTGATGGTTCTTCGGCCGGTGGCGATAGTAGATCCGCGCATCGGCACCGAGCCGCTGGCGCAGGGCGAGGAAGGCGCGTTCCTCAGCCACCCAGATGTCGGGATTGGTGGTGTCGGAGACGATGAAATAGTCGAAATGGGCGCCCAGGCCGGTCGCCTCGATCGATTCCCGGATCGCCGCCACCGCAGCGAAGGTTCGCGCCGTCGATTCGTTGTAGATCGGCATGACCACGACGGTCTTCTGTGTCAGCGTCTCGGCGCGCGGGCTCTTCACCATCCGGAAGAGCAAAGCGACGAAGCCGAGGATGGCGCTGGTGAAGGCGAGCGCGATCCAGGAGAAGTTCACCGTGAAGAGGACGAGCAGCACGTACTGCAGGAAGGTCGTGCGGCTGACCGACACGACATGGTACATTTCAAAGGCGCCGTAGGCGGTCAGCGCCCAGGCCCCGCCGAAGACGAAGACCCTGGCCAGCCAGGGCGTACGCCAGGCTTGCGGAGCCACCGGCTCGCGTCCCTCGGAAGCCTTCCAGCTGCGGAAGGACTGCACCGGCATCTCCAGCCGGCTTTCGGGCGGCGTCGCCTCGACCGGGGCGCAATAGCCGGTCGCGACCTCGGTCTCGGTCGGGCGGGCAAGTGCGTCCACGGTCACCAGGTCCACCGATTGAGCAGGGTTTCCGAAACCGGCTGGCCACCGGCGTCGAGCACCAGGCGCAGTTCCGAGAGCGTCTCGCTGCCCGGGTCGACCTCGAAGGTGACGCGCATGGTCCGGCGCTCCGGATAGGGCCAGAGCCGCAGATTCTGGATCGTGCCCGGTGTCGCCGTGACGTTGGCGCGGATCGCGGCGACGAGGGCGGGATCGCCGAGCCGGTCACCGGTGAAATCGACGAGGAAGCGGCGTCGGCGCGCCTGCGAGCCGCGCCCCTGCCGGAGGCGGGTGGCGATGGCGAGTGGCGGACGTTCCGGCGGCTGCCAGCACCAGGCCTGGCGATAGGCGATCGTCGTCTCACTGCCGGCTACGATCGGCTGGCGCGGCCGCCAATAGCTGATGATGTTGTCGTTGAGCTCGGATTCGCTGGGAATCTCGATGAGCTGGACCGAACCCGGCCCCCACTCGCCGAGCGGCTCCATCCAGACGCTGGGCCGTAGCTCGAAGCGCTGGTCGTCGTCGATGAAGGCGTTGGGATCGCGCTCGCGCTGGACCAGGCCGAAGCCGCGCGGGTTGGAATCCTGGAAGGACGAGACCTGGAGGTTGGCCGGGTTGCTCAGCGGCCGGTAGATCCATTCGCCGTTGCCGGTGAGCATCTGCACGCCGGAGACCTCGTGCACCGCTGGGCGCAGATCGTCGAAGCTGCGCCGGCTTTGCGGGCCGGAGAGATAAGTGCCCATCACGCAGCCGAAGCCGACATGGTCGAGATTGGCGCGGGCGAACAGTGTCATCTCGACATCGATGAAGGTGACGTCGCCGGGGCGCAGCGTCATGCGCACCGCGCCGGTGACGCTCTCGGAATCGAGCAGCGCATGGATGATCAGCACGCCGGCGGCCGGGCTAGGCCGCTCGATCCAGTAGGCGCGGAAGAACGGGATCTCCTCGCCGCGCTGCTCGCCCGGCCGCAGGATCAGGGCGCGGGCCAGCGCCCCGAAATTCTGGCCGCGGGCCAGCGAGCGGAAGAAGGTCGCGCCCTGGAAGAGCGCGAGCTCGTAGGGGCGCTCCAGCCCGGCCGAGACGCGGAAGCCCGAAAACTGCAGATCGGCCCCTGCCGGCGGCGGCGTCACGCGGCCGTAGTTGAACTTGCCGGGGTCGAAGGCGACGCGCCTGACCACCTCGTCCTCGACAGTGAACAGGCTGACCGGCGAGGAGAAGACGTAGCCGCGATGGAGCGGCTCGACGGTGAAGCCGCGATTCTCGCCGGCCCAGATCATGCCGGAGGGCTGCGCCCGGATGCCGACATACTGGTCGAAGGGCAGGGTGGCGTAGCCTTCCGGCAGGTCGGTCGCAAGGAGCGGCACCATCGGCCGGCGCGAGAGCACGCGGGCGGCCTCGATCACGAGCGCGGGATCGAAGCGCTGTCCTTCGGCGATGACCGATTGCACCAGCCCGGCCCAGGTCGTCGGGGCCTGCGCCGCCGCAGGGCCGACGGCAAACCGCTGCGCGATGGCGCCGGTCGCAGCAAGGCTCAAAAATCGACGGCGATTCAAGGATTTCGACATCAGGTCCAACTTGGGCCGGCAAAGCTCTGCCGCCATGCGCTTCTAGAGCATTTCGCGCCGGGCTGAAAAGCGCGGCGCAAGGCCAAAGGCGAAAAAAGGGAAGCCTTGCATGCAGGAGTGCCATGCCGAAAACGAAGCCGCACCGGATGGCCGGTCCAGAGCCGGCTCGAGGGCGCTTCTTCCGCCGGGCTTTGCCAAATCCGCTCGCTATCGGCTATCCACCGCCGGTGCGGCATTCGCCTGCGCCCGGGACGACGACCGGTCGTGGCCGCGTTTCCTCTCCAGTGTCGTGATTTCGAAGTTCGCTCCCGGTTGGTATCAGATGCGGAGCGAACTTCGAAATCAAAGAACGGCACTAGAAATCAAAGAGTTGCTAGTGTCCCTGACGATTCTGAAATTCGCTCCGCACTTGATATCGGGCGGTGGCGAATTTTAGAATCGAGACACCAGAGAGCATGTGACAGGACGATCATGACGGAAATGCAGCCCGCCCGGACCTGTCTCGCCATCGTGCTGGCGGCGGGCGAGGGGACCCGGATGAAATCGGCGCGGCCCAAGGTGCTGCACGAGGTGGCGGGCCGCTCGCTGCTCGGCCATGCCCTGGCGGCCGTGACTGCCGCCGGCGCCGATGCGCTCGCCGTGGTGATCGGGCCCGATCGCCCCGACGTCGCGGCCGAGGTGAAGAGGCACGCTCCGCACGCCGCGATCTTCGTCCAGGCCGAGCGCAGGGGCACGGCGCATGCGGTGCTCGCGGCCCGCAACAGCCTAGCGGGCGATCATGACGATGTGCTGGTCGCCTTCGCCGACACGCCGCTGGTGCGTCCCTCGACCTTCGCCGACCTGCGCAAGGCCCTGCACGGCGGCGTGGCCGTCGCTGCGCTCGGCTTCGAGGCGAGCGATCCGAACGGCTATGGCCGGTTCGTCACGCAGGACGGCGAGTTGCAGGCAATCGTCGAGCACAAGGATGCCGACGAGGCGACGCGCAGGATCACGCTGTGCAATGCCGGGCTGATGGCGCTCGACGGCGGCAAGGCGCTCGCCATCCTCGACGCGATCGGCTGCGCCAATGCGCAAAACGAATACTATCTGCCCGACGCCGTCGCGGTGGCGCGCGCCCAGGGCTTGAAGGCCGTAGCGCAGGTTGCGCCCGAGGCGGAGGTGCAGGGCGTCAACGACAGGTCTCAGCTCGCGGCGGTGGAGGCCGATTTCCAGCACCGCAAGCGGCTGGAGATTATGCTGGCTGGCGCCACGCTAGCTGCGCCCGAGACCGTGTTCTTCAGCTACGATACGCAGATCGGCCGCGACGTTGTGATCGAGCCCAATGTCGTCTTCGGCAGGGGGGTCAAGGTCGCGGACAATGCCGTCATCCACGCCTTCTCGCATCTCGAAGGTGCCAGCGTCGGGCAGGGCGCCTCGATCGGCCCCTATGCGCGGCTGCGGCCGGGGGCGGACCTGGCCAAGGGCGTCAGGGTCGGCAATTTCGTCGAGATCAAGGCGGCGTCGATCGGCGAGGGCGCCAAGGTCAACCACCTGACCTATATCGGCGACGCCGAGATCGGTGCGAACGCCAATATCGGCGCCGGCACGATCACCTGCAATTACGACGGCTTCTTCAAGGCAAAGACGATCATCGGCGAGGGTGCCTTCATCGGCTCCAATTCCGCTCTGGTCGCCCCGGTGACGATCGGGGCTGGCGCCTATATCGGCTCGGGCTCGGTCATCACCCGCGACGTCAAGCCCGATGCGCTCGCCGTGGCGCGTGGTCGGCAGATGGAGCGCGAGGGCTGGGCATCGGCCTTCCGGGCCGCGGCGAAGGCTCGAAAGGCAGCAGGCTGACGCTTGCGCCGGGACGACGTCCGGGCAAGCGATGTCTCCGAGGTCAATCCTGGAATCGGCCTAGTCTCGGCAGGATTGATTTGTTCAGGGTCTGATCAAGGCAAGAGCGGGCGTTCAGCCCCTTCGCACGTTGTCGCGCAATGCGATAAAGCCGGCCCAAGCCATTGATTTCAAATGGCTTTGATTTTGGTGAGCGGGGAGGGGATCGAACCCTCGACCACATGATTAAAAGTCACGTGCTCTACCACTGAGCTACCCGCCCTCACCGGCGCGCCTTCTGTTCGCCCGATCGCCGAAGCGACCGTGCAGCGCGCCAACTCAGTTTGCCCTGGCGCGCTGACATAGGCAGGTGGCGCGCGCGGGTCAACATTGTTCCGGCGAACGCATCGTGGCAGAAGCCGCGGCGATGGCGAACCAGCACATGACAGACGTGGCTTCGAGCGGTGACCAGCAAGGCTGGCGCGGCTGGATCAGGGCGTTCGCGATCGCCGCCCTGATGCTGACGGCGCTCCTGCTCGGTTTCATCGTCGCACTCGATCCCTATGGCACGCGGGTGCAGGCGGGGCAGCCGGCCCGGCCGCTGATGGATCTCAACCAGCGCTTCATGTACCCGCAGATCGTCAAGTCGGGCGCCTTCGATTCGGCGGTGTTGGGCACCTCAACGATGCGGCTGCTCGACCCGGAGATCCTGTCGAAGGGATTGTCCGCCCGCTTCGCCAATCTCGGCATGAACGCCGCGACACCCTGGGAGCAGAGCCAACTCGCCGGCCTGTTCGCGCACCGCGTCGCCGCGCCGAAGCTGGTGATCTGGGGCATTGACCAGACATGGTGCGAGGCCGATGCGACCGACGAGGCGCGCCGGCTGACGCCGCGGCCGTTCCCGCCCTGGCTCTATGACGACAATGCCTGGAACGATTGGGCAAAGCAGCTCAATTTCACCACGCTCGAGATCGCGCTGCGGCTTGCCGCCCATCGGCTCGGCCTGCAGCCGCAGCGCCTGCGCGGCGACGGCTACGAGGTCTTCACCCCGCCCGAGGCGACCTATGACCTCGCCCGGGCCCGCTTCCATCTCTATCACGGCCAGGCGCCCGATCTGGCGCCGCAATCGCCGCCTGCGGCGGCGCCGGCCAAGGAACGGGCGAGCTGGCGCTTCCCGGCGCTCGCCTGGCTGGAGCAGGGCCTGGCCGCTTTTCCAGCCACGACGCGGCGCCTGATCGTGCTGCCGCCGGTCCATGCCGGCGCGATGCCGCGCGAGGGGAGCGCCGCCTGGCAGCGCTTCGCGGCCTGCAAGGCTGAGATTACGGCGATCGCGGCGCGCCAAAAGGCCGTGGTCGCCGATTATGCGCATCCCTCGGTGCTCACCCGCGAGGATTCCAACTACTGGGATCCGGCGCATTACCGGTTGCCGATCGCGCGCCGGATCGAGGCCGACCTGATCGCTCTGGGGCGGGGCGAGGCGGCCCCGGACGACCCGGCCCTGACCGTCGTCGGCGCACCGCGTTAACGGCGCATCAACCAAGCGACTCTACCGTGGCGGCATGGTCATCCGCCGCGGTCTCCGCTCCATCCTCGTCACGCTCGCGCTCTATCTCGTGTCGAGCGCCGTGGTCGGCTATTTCCTGTTCCATGCGCAGCATGGCGCGCGCGGGCTCGAGACCTTGGGCGGCCTGCGCGAGAAGCTCGGCGAGATGGAGGCGGAACTCGCCAGCCTGACCACCGAGCGGCAGGATTGGGAAAAGCGCCTGAGCCTGATGCGCGACGAAGCCGTCGATCGCGATCTGCTCGAGGAGAGGGCGCGTGCGATGCTCGGCCGCATCCATCGCAACGACGTCGTTATCATGGGGCGCTGAGGCGGTCTCGGCGCGCTCGGGCCGCAAGTCGGCCGGTAAGACACGATCCCATCCCGCAGCGAGAGGCGGCTTTGCCGCCAGGACTGCGCCTGCCTGATTATCCGGCTTCGAACCGGCTTTCCTAGCGTCAATGGTCGCAAAAAGATCGATTAACTGATAATCAGTTAAATGACATTTCGATAGAAAATACAAAAGCTTAAGTGATGTTGCAGTGCGAGATACCCGTCTCGCCAAGGCTTTTGGCTTCCTCTACAACCAAAGCAGTAGAGCTTGGAGGAGCCGTTCATGGCCACTGCCGCACGGAAGACGAAAGCAGGAGTAACTGCAAAGGCAGCCGGAAAGGCGCCGGCGAGAGCAGCGGCAAAGAGCGCTGGAAAGGGACCCGCCAAGGCGATCCCCAACGTGCCGACCTTCAACAAGGACGAGGAACTTCACGCCTATCGCGAGATGCTGCTGATCCGCCGCTTCGAGGAGAAGGCGGGCCAGATGTACGGCATGGGCCTGATCGGCGGCTTTTGCCATCTCTATATCGGCCAGGAAGCCGTGGTGATCGGCATGCAGATGGCCTCCAAGGATGGCGACCAGGTCATCACCGGCTATCGCGACCACGGCCACATGCTCGCTTGCGGCATGGAATCGCGCGGCGTGATGGCCGAGCTCACCGGGCGGCGCGGCGGCTATTCGCGCGGCAAGGGCGGCTCGATGCACATGTTCAGCCGCGAGAAGAATTTCTACGGCGGCCACGGCATCGTCGGCGCCCAGGTCTCGCTCGGCGCCGGTCTCGGCTTCGCCAACTGGTATCGCCAGGACGGACGCGTATCGATGGCCTATTTCGGCGACGGCGCCGCCAATCAGGGCCAGGTCTACGAGAGCTTCAACATGGCCCAGCTCTGGAAGCTGCCGGTCGTGTTCGTGATCGAGAACAACCGCTACGCCATGGGCACCTCGGTGAACCGGGCTTCGGCGCAGACCGACTTCTCCAGGCGCGGCGTCTCTTTCGGCATTCCCGGCGAACAGGTCGACGGCATGGATGTCCGCGCCGTACGCGAGGCGGCGTCGCGCGCCATCGAGCACGCCAGGACCGGCAAGGGTCCGTACATCCTGGAAATGCAGACCTATCGCTATCGCGGCCATTCGATGTCCGATCCGGCAAAGTACCGCTCCAAGGACGAGGTCCAGCGCATGCGCGAGGAGCACGACCCGATCGAGCAGGTGCGCGGCCGCCTGACGCGCGAGCACAAGCTCGGCGAGGACGAGTTCAAGGCGATCGACGCCAAGATCCGCGAGATCGTCAACGACGCGGCCGAATTCGCGACGCATGATCCCGAGCCCGACGTCTCCGAGCTCTACACCGACATCCTGCTGGAGCCGGCGCAGGCGTAAAGCCGGGCCTCGCTTCCTCCCCGACATCGAGGCCCTCGCGGCCACTCCAGAACTCCGGGTGCGTTCATGCCGATCGACATTCTGATGCCCGCCCTGTCACCCACCATGGAACAGGGCAAGCTCGCCAAATGGCTCAAAGCCGAAGGCGACAAGATCAAGGCCGGCGACATCATCGCCGAGATCGAGACCGACAAGGCGACCATGGAGGTCGAGGCGGTCGATGAGGGCGTCCTCGCCAAGATCCTGGTTGCCGATGGCACCGACAACGTCGCGGTCAATACGCCGATCGGCGTGATCGCAGTCGATGGTGAGGATGCCTCCGCCGCAAGCGGCGCTGCCAAGGCAGTTGCTCCCGCACCCAAGGCGGCAGAGAAACCGGCAGAGCCCGAAAAGGCAGCCGAGGCGCCTGCCAGCCCGGCGCCTGCCGCGGCAGCGAGCGTTCCAGCCCAGGCGAAGTCCTATGACGCCTCCTCCGAATTCCCAGCCGGCGCCGAGGTCGTCTCGATGACGATGCGCGAGGCGCTGCGCGACGCCATGGCCGAAGAGATGCGCCGCGATGCCGACGTCTTCGTCATGGGCGAGGAGGTCGCCGAGTACCAGGGCGCCTACAAGGTCACGCAGGGGCTGCTGCAGGAGTTCGGCGCCCGCCGCGTGATCGACACCCCGATCACCGAGCACGGCTTCGCCGGCATCGGTGTCGGCGCGGCGCTGACCGGCCTGAAGCCGATCGTCGAGTTCATGACCTTCAACTTCGCCATGCAGGCGATCGACCACATCATCAACTCCGCCGCCAAGACGCTCTACATGTCGGGCGGCCAGATGGGCTGTCCGATCGTCTTCCGCGGCCCCAACGGCGCTGCCGCCCGCGTCGGCGCCCAGCACAGCCACGACTATGCCGCCTGGTACTCGAACGTGCCGGGCCTCAAGGTGGTGATGCCTTACAGCGCTGCCGACGCGAAGGGCCTGCTCAAGAGCGCCATCCGCGACCCCAACCCGATCATCTTCCTCGAGAACGAGATCCTCTACGGCCGCTCCTTCGACGTGCCCAAGGGCGATGATTTCCTGGTTCCCATCGGCAAGGCCAAGGTCGTGCGGCCCGGCAGCGACGTCACCATCGTCTCCTTCGGCATCGGCATGACCTATGCGCTCGGCGCCGCTGAGGCGCTGTCCAAGGAAGGCATCGAGGCCGAGGTCATCGACCTGCGCACCATCCGGCCGATGGACATCGAGACCGTCATCGCCTCGGTCCAGAAGACCAATCGCTGCGTCGCGGTCGAGGAAGGCTTCCCGCAGTCCGGCATCACCGCCGAGATCGGCATGAAGATCATGGAAGCGGCCTTCGATTATCTCGATGCGCCCGTGGCGCGCGTCACCGGCAAGGACGTGCCGATGCCGTACGCCGCCAATCTCGAGAAGCTGGCACTGCCGAACATCGGCGATGTCGTCGCGGCGGCCAAGGCCGTCTGCTATCGCTGAGAGAGGGCTGACCGATGCCGACCAACATCCTGATGCCCGCGCTCTCTCCGACGATGGAGAAGGGCAATCTCGCCAAGTGGCTGAAGAAGGAAGGCGACACGATCAAGTCCGGCGACATCATCGCCGAGATCGAGACCGACAAGGCGACCATGGAGGTCGAGGCGGTCGACGAGGGCATTTTGGCCAAGATCGTCGTGCCTGAGGGCACTGCCGACGTCGCCGTCAACGAGGTGATCGGCGTGATCGCCGGCGAGGGCGAGGACGCCAAGAGCGTTTCCGCACCGGCCAAGGCCGATGCTCCGAAAGCCGAAACGCCCAAGGCCGAAGCGCCCAAGGCGGACGGCGCTGCGCCAAAGGCCGAACCGAAGCCTGAATCGACGCCGCAGATGACCGCCGAGGCCGGGTTCAACACCGGTGGCAGGCCGAGCGTGGGCGGCGACAGGCCGTTCGCCTCGCCGCTGGCACGCCGCCTCGCCAAGGACGCCGGCATCGATCTCGGCAAGGTCCAGGGCTCCGGCCCGCATGGCCGCATCGTCGAGAAGGACATCGAGGCCGCCAAGCAGGGCGGAGCGGCCAAGGCTGCGCCAGCTCCCGCAGCCAGTGCTCCGGCCGCGCCGAAGCCTGCGGCCGCGCCGCTCGCGACCGGCCCCTCGGACGAGCAGACCAAGAAGCTGTTCGCGCCGGGCTCCTATGAAGAGATCCCGCATGACGGCATGCGCAAGACGATCGCGCGGCGCCTGACCGAAGCCAAGCAGACCATCCCGCATTTTTACGCCACGCTCGATTGCGAGCTCGACGCGCTGCTCAAGCTGCGCGCCGAGCTCAATGCCGCCGCGCCGGAGAAGGACGGCAAGCCGGCCTACAAGCTCTCGGTCAACGACATGGTGATCAAGGCTCTCGCCCTGGCCTTGAAGGCGGTGCCCGATGCCAACGTCTCCTGGACCGAAGGCGCGATGCTGAAGCACAAGCACGCCGATGTCGGCGTCGCGGTCTCGATTCCGGGCGGGCTGATCACGCCGATCATCCGCGACGCCTGCCACAAGACGCTCTCCCAGATCTCCAATGAGATGAAGGACATGGCGGCACGGGCTAAGGCGCGCAAGCTGAAGCCCGAAGAGTACCAGGGCGGCACCACGGCCGTTTCCAATCTCGGCATGTTCGGCATCAAGGACTTCGCCGCTGTGGTGAACCCGCCGCATGCGACGATCCTGGCGGTCGGCGCCGGCGAGCAGCGCGTCATCGTCAAGGGCGGCCAGCCGGCCGTCGCGACCGTGATGTCGGTGACGCTCTCGACCGACCACCGCGCCGTTGACGGCGCGCTCGGCGCCGAGCTGCTGCAAGCCTTCAAGGGCTATATCGAGAAGCCGATGGCGATGCTGGTGTAGGCGGCGATGACCCGCCAGGCTCGCATCCTTGCTTTCGGCGATTCCCTGACCTGGGGCCGCATCGCCAACCGGCCGGAGCGGCATGGCGACGATGTGCGCTGGCCGCGCGTGCTCGAGAAGGCGCTCGGCGGCTATGCCACGGTGATCGAGGAAGGTCTCAACGGCCGGCGGATCGCGCTCGACGATCCGCTGCGTCCCTATCGCTCCGGCATCTCGCTGCTGCCGCTCTTCATCGAGTGTCATGCGCCGCTCGATCTCGTCATCCTGATGCTCGGCACGAACGACTGCCAGCGTCAGCACTCGCTGGCGCCCTACGACGTCGCCCGTTCGATGCGGATGCTGGCGCAGGTGGCGCAGAGACCGCCGGTCGAGCCAGGCATGCCGGTGCCGGAGGTGCTGATCGTCGCGCCGCCGCTGGTGCGCAGGCCGGATGATCCCGAGCACGAGGCCAACTTCTTCATGGAGGGGGCGCCCGAGAAGATGGCGCTGCTGGCGACCTATTACCGCCGCATCGCCGACGAGATCGGCGTCAACTTCTTCGACGCGGCGGCGGTCGCGACCGTGACCGGCGCGGACGGCATCCATCTCGACGCCGACAATACCCGCGCGATCGGCCTCGCGCTCGCGCCCGTGGTCGACGGCCTGCTCGGCCTGCCGCTGCCGGCGCGCGGGCCGGCGCTGCGGATCGCTGGCCCGTAGACGAAATTCGACCGGGGCCCAGCCCCGCACATCAACACTGCCCGCAATGGGCAGAAAGAGCCGAGGCATCTCCCATGGCTGACTACGACATCATCATCATCGGCTCCGGCCCCGGCGGCTATGTCGCGGCGATTCGCGCGGCGCAGCTCGGCTTCAAGACGGCGATCGTCGAGCGCGAGCACCTTGCCGGCATCTGCTCGAACTGGGGCTGCATCCCGACCAAGGCGCTGCTGCGCTCGGCCGAGATCCTGCACTATGGCCAGCACGCCAAGGATTACGGGCTGGTGCTGGAAGGCTCGTTCAAGGCCGATCTGGAGGCCGTGGTGAAGCGTTCGCGCGGCATCGCGGTCAGGATGAACAACGGCGTCCAGTTCCTGATGAAGAAGAACAAGGTCGACGTGATCTGGGGCGAGGCCAAGCTCACCAAGGCCAACACGATCGTGGTCGCGCCGACCAAGAAGCCGGCGATGCAGCCGCAGGGGCCGGTGCCGAAGGGCGCCAAGGGCGAGGGCACCTACACCGCCGACCACATCATTGTCGCGACCGGCGCCCGCCCGCGCGCGCTGCCCGGGCTGGAGCCGGACGGCAAGCTGATCTGGACCTATTTCGAGGCGCTGGTGCCGCCGACCATGCCGAAATCGCTGGTGGTGATGGGTTCGGGTGCGATCGGAATCGAATTCGCCTCCTTCTATCGCACGCTCGGCGCCGAGGTGACGGTGGTCGAGGTCCTGCCGCAGGTCGTGCCGGTGGAGGATGCCGAGATCGGTGCCTTCGCCCGAAAGGCCTTCGAGAAGCAGGGCATGAAGATCCTGACCTCGACCAAGGTCACCAAGGTCGAGAAGTCGGCGAACTCCGTCACCGCCCATGTCGAGGACGACAAGGGCAACAAGCAGACAATTCAAGCCGAGCGGATGATCTCTGCGGTCGGCGTCGTCGCCAATGTCGAGAATCTCGGCCTGGAGGCGCTCGGCGTGAAGCTCGATCGCGGCGTGATCGCCATCGACGGGCTCTGCCGTACCAATGTGAAGGGCATCTATGCGATCGGCGATGTCGCCGGCCCGCCGATGCTGGCGCACAAGGCCGAGCATGAGGCAGTGATCTGCGTCGAGGCGATCAAGGGCCTGCATCCGCACCCGATGGACAAGGCGATGATCCCGGGCTGCACCTATTGCCACCCGCAGATCGCCAGCGTCGGCCTGACTGAGGCGAAGGCCAAGGAGGCCGGCCACGAACTCAAGGTCGGCCGCTTCAACTTCGTCGCCAACGGCAAGGCTGTGGCGCTCGGCGAAGACAGCGGCATGGTCAAGACGATCTTCGACGGCAAGACCGGCAAGCTGCTCGGCGCCCATATGGTCGGCGCGGAAGTCACCGAGCTGATCCAGGGCTTCGTCGTCGCGATGAACCTCGAGACCACCGAGGAAGAGCTGATGCACACCATCTTCCCGCATCCGACCCTGTCGGAGACGATGAAGGAGGCTGTGCTCGACGCCTATGGCAAGGTGCTGAACGCCTGAGCCGGAACGCGCATTCATCCGCGCTTCACCCCGGCCCGGCAATGATTAGGGCCTGATCGGGAGGGTTGTCATGGATTTGCGTGCAATTCTGGTTGCCATCGCTATCGGCGCCGTCGCCGGTTGGCTCGCCAGCATCGTCATGGGTGGCGGCGGGCTGATCCGCTACATCATCACCGGCCTGATCGGCGCCTTCGTCGGCAGCTTCCTTTTGTCGGCGCTCGGCATCAACCTCGGCATCGGCAACCCGCTGATCTCGCAGATTATCACGGCGACGATCGGGGCGATCGTGGTGGTGTTCCTGGCCCGGTTGGTCGCCTGATCGCCGGGCGCTGGAATTCAGGCGCGGCACAGGCCATATCCCGCCGATGAGCCGCGCCCGAAAATCCGCCAAGCCCGACAAGATCGTCCCAGACGAGAAGGTCGAGATCCTGCCTCCACGGCGGGGTCTGACGTTCGACTGGCGCCGGCTGCTGCCACCGGTCGCGTTCGGCACTGCCGCGGGCTTCATCGCCAGTATCGTCGTCGGTGGCGGCGGCTTCCTGCGCCATGCCGTGGTCGGCCTGCTCGGCATGCTGGTCGGGCAGGGCATTGTCCACCTCACCGGCTGGCGGGCGAGCACCGGCTACCGTTTTCTCGATTCGATGGCGATGGCGGTGATCGGCGCGATCCTGGTCGTGCTGCTGGCGCGCTTCATCGCCTGAAGCAGGAACCAAGCGACGCTCGGTGCGTTGTGAACGGCGGCCGGATGGCCGGCCTTCGAGGGCAGGGGGACTACCATGAACGACCAGATTTATGCCGCGCTCGGCACGCCGGGCTACGGCTTCTTCATGACGCTGCTGATCGGCATGATCGCCGGCTGGATCGCCGAGCGCGTCACTTCGTCGGATCACGGGCTCTTCACCAACATGATCGTTGGAGTCGCCGGCTCCTTCGTCGGCAGCCGGATCGCCGAACTGCTGGATATCCCGGTCTTCGGCTTCTGGCGCACCCTGACCGCTGCGATCGCCGGCGCCTGCCTGCTCATCGTGGTCTGGCGCGCGGTGCGCAACTGACTCCCGGTGCGCGCGGGTTGCCCGCGCCGCACTTCGGCATTAGCTAGACGGGAGTGGCCGCGCCCTGTTGCGCGGCGCCAATTACGGACCCGTCCATGGCCGTCGTGCTCGATCTCCTCAACCGCGATCCGCGCCCCAATGCCGGCAACCCGAAATCCGAGGTGAAGCCGGCTGTGGAGCTGCGCCATCCGGAAAAGCAGAAGCGGCCGGAAAACCCGATCCTGCGCAAGCCGGACTGGATCCGGGTCAAGGCACCGGGCTCGCCGAAATGGGCCGAGACCCAGAAGATCGTGAAGGCCGAGAAGCTCGTCACCGTCTGTGAGGAGGCGGGCTGCCCCAATATCGGTGAGTGCTGGGAGAAGAAGCACGCCACCTTCATGATCATGGGCGACACCTGCACGCGCGCCTGTGCCTTCTGCAACGTCAAGACCGGCGTGCCCGCGGCGCTCGACCATGAGGAGCCGCGCAAGGTCGCCGACGCCGTCGCCAAGCTCGGCCTGGAACATGTCGTGATCACCTCGGTCGATCGCGATGACCTCAAGGATGGCGGCGCCGAGCATTTTGCGCAGGTGATCAGGGCGATCCGCAAGGCCTCGCCCGGCACGACGATCGAGATCCTGACGCCCGACTTCCTGCGCAAGCCCGGCGCGCTCGAAGTCGTCGTCGCGGCCAAGCCCGACGTCTTCAACCACAATCTCGAGACGGTGCCTGGCAAGTACCTGAAGGTGCGCCCCGGAGCCCGCTATTTCCACTCGCTCAGGCTGCTGCAGCAGGTGAAGGAGCTCGACCCGACCATCTTCACCAAGTCCGGCATCATGGTCGGTCTCGGCGAGGAGCGGAACGAGGTCCTGCAACTGATGGACGACCTGCGCTCGGCCGAGGTCGACTTCATCACCATCGGCCAGTACCTGGCGCCGTCGCGCAAGCATCATGCGGTCATGCGCTTCGTCACCCCGGACGAGTTCAAGAGCTTCGAGACCATCGCCTATGTGAAGGGCTTCCTGATGGTTTCCTCGACGCCGCTGACGCGCTCCTCGCACCATGCCGGCGAGGACTTCGCCCGGCTGAAGGCGGCGCGCGCGGCCAAGCTCGGCGGCTGATCGGCTTAAGTCCCATGCCGATGTTCAACAGCACCCGCCGGGTGAAGCATTCGCCCGCAGAGATGTATGCGCTCGTGGCGGATGTGGAGAAGTATCCGCAGTTCCTGCCGCTCTGCGAGGGACTGACGGTCCGCCGGCGCACACCGCGTGAGGGCGGCGGCGAGGTGCTGCTCGCCGACATGACGGTCGGCTACAAGGCGATCCGCGAGACCTTCACCAGCCGCGTCACGCTCGACCCCGCCAATCGCAAGATCCTGGTGGAGTATGTCGACGGACCGTTCCGCTATCTCGAGAATCGCTGGAGCTTCAAGCCGCTCGATCCCGGCTGTGAGGTCGGTTTCTTCATCTCCTACGAATTCGCCAGCCGCATGCTCGGCCTGCTGATGGGCGCGATGTTCGACAAGGCTTTCCGCAAGTTCGCCGAAGCCTTCGAGAAGCGCGCGGACATGATCTACGGCCTTGGCGGCGCGACCGCCTCGATCACTTCAGGCTGAGCGAAGCCTCGCGCAGCAGGTCGAGCGCCTCCAGCACGCTGAGGCGCCTGATCTCGTCGCGCCCCTGGGCGCCGAATCGCTTTTCGCGGTGCAGTGTCGTCGCGCCGTTGGCGCAGGCAAAATGTACCAGCCCGACCGGCTTCGCTTCACTGCCGCCGTCCGGGCCGGCGATACCGGTGATCGAGACGGCGAGCCGTGACGACAAGCGCTCCCGGCCGCCCTCCGCCATGGCGCGCGCGACCGGCTCGCTGACCGCGCCATGCCGGCGGATCAATTCGGCCGGAACGCCGGCCAGCACTGTCTTCGCCTCGTTGGAATAGGTGACGAGGCCGCCGAGCACCATGCTGGACGAGCCGGAAATCGCCGTCAGCGCGCCTGCGACGAGCCCGCCCGTGCAGGATTCGACCGTTGCGACGGTGATGCCGCGTTCGCGGGAGATGTTCAGCAGTTCGGCGGCAAGCGAACGGATGTCGAGATCGAACATGGCCTCACTCCGGCTCGGGCAGGCGGATGGTGGCGGTGGCGAGCGCGGCGAGGCCCTCGCCACGCCCGGTGAAGCCGAGGCGCTCCGAGGTCGTCGCCTTGGCCCCGACCTGGTCGAGACGCAGGCCGGCGATCTCGGCGATGCGGGCGCGGATCGCCTCGCGATGCGGGCCGACCTTCGGCCCTTCGCAGATGACGGTCAGGTCGAGATGGTCGATCCTGCCGCCGCGCTGCCGGACGCGGTCCGCCGCGAAGGCGAGAAAGCGATCGGAGGAGGCGCCGCGCCATTGCGGATCGCTCGGCGGGAAGTGGCTGCCGATGTCGCCGTCGGCCAAGGCCCCCAGCACGGCGTCGGTGAGCGCGTGCAGGGCGACGTCGCCGTCCGAATGAGCGGTGACGCCACGGCTATGCGGGATCCGGACGCCGCCGAGCCAGACATGGTCGCCGTCGCTGAAGGCGTGGACGTCGTAGCCGGTGCCGGTGCGGGTCACGAGCGGGCGGGCGAGGCGCTGCTCGGCCAGTTCGAAATCGCCGGGATAGGTCAGCTTCAGGTTCATCGCATCTCCGGCGAAGGTCGCGACCCAGTGGCCTGCCCATTCCATGATGGCGGAATCGTCGGTGAAGCCGCCGGCAGCGGCCGCATGCGCGTCCCTGTGCGCGGCGAGCAGGGGCTGGAAGGCGAAGGCCTGCGGCGTCTGCACGAAGACGAGCTGCTCGCGCGGCAGGGTTTCCTCGATGCGGCCGGCGGCGTCGACGCGCTTGACGGTGTCGGTGACGGCGAGCGCCGGGATGGCGGCGACATGCTCAGTGCTTGCCGCAAGCGCCCGCTCGATCAGGGCCGGCGAGACGAACGGGCGGGCAGCGTCATGCACGAGCACACAGCCGTCGAACCCTGTGGCCGCGAGCGCCTCCAGCCCGGCGCGAACCGAATCCTGCCGGGTCTCACCGCCGTCGATCGGTCTGGTCAGCTGGCCACGGGTCGCTTCCGGCAGATGGCCGATCGCCTCGTCGTAGCGAACGCCGTCGCCAGCGCCGATCACCACCAGCACCGTGCCGATGCGATCGTCGGCAAGGAACGGAGCAAGCGTGCGGCACAGGACAGGCGCGCCGCCAAGCTGCCGATACTGCTTGGAAGCCTCGGCGCCGGCGCGCAATCCGCGCCCGGCGGCAACAATCAGGGCTGCGATGGCCGGTGTCATCGATCCTCTTGGCTCCGCTATTCAGGGCCTCGCTGATAGGACGGCAAAGGCCTGCCGCCAAGCCGTCGCCGTTCGGAAGCAGGAGGCGGCGCCGCGAGCCCTTGCCGCACATGTGGATATTGCATTGCAATATGACGTGAAATTCTCTTGCGCGGCGCAGCATTTGTCCAATAAATCAGCACAATGGAAACTGCCTCAAATTCAGGCGAGCCAAATCCGGGCGAGCATCAGGCCGCGATCGGTGGGCTGCTGCCGGCGTCGCGCGCTTTCCTCGCACCGATGTCGGGCGTGACCGATCTGGCCATGCGCCGGATCGCCGCGCGCTTCGGCGCGGGGCTCGTCGTGTCCGAGATGGTCGCTTCGGACGAACTCGTCCGTGGCAGCGAGGAGGCCCGGCTGCGGGCCGAGGGCTCCGGCGTCACACCGCACGTCGTCCAGCTCGCCGGCTGCGAGGCGCGCTGGCTGGCGGAAGCTGCGCAGGTGGCAGAGGCGTCGGGCGCAGACGTCGTCGATATCAATATGGGTTGTCCGGCGAAAAAGGTCGTCGGCGGTTGGGCCGGTTCAGCGCTGATGCGCGATCTCGATCACGCTATCGGCCTGGTCGAGGCGGTCGTCGCGGCGGTGAAAGTGCCGGTCACGGTCAAGATGCGGCTCGGCTGGGACGATGCCAGCCGCAACGCACCGGAGCTGGCTCGCCGCGCCGTGATGGCCGGCGCGGCTGCGATCGCCGTCCATGGCCGCACGCGCCAGCAATTCTACAAGGGCCAGGCCGATTGGGCGGCGATCCGCCCGGTGCGCGCCGCGGGGACGTTCCCGCTGGTCGCCAATGGCGACATCGCGACGCTCGCGCAGGCGCAGGCCTGCCTCGAGACGTCGGGTGCCGACTACGTCATGGTCGGGCGCGCCGCGATGGGCCGCCCCTGGCTGCCCGGCGCGATCGGCGCCGCGCTCGCCGGCCGCGAGCCGGCGAGGATGTCGCTCGCCGCCAAGCACGACATCGCCCGCGAGCATTATGAGGGCCTCCTGTCCCTGATGGGACGCGAGACCGGCGTCCGCCACGCCCGCAAGCATCTGGCCGCCTATGCCGACGAGGCGCTCGCCAGCGGGCTGGAGCCGGACGAGGCCGCCCGCCGCGAGCTCCTCACCACCAACGAGCCCGCCCACGCCATCACCGCGCTCGGACGGCTGTTCTCGACCGACCGTCTCGGCGCTGCCGCCTGATCACGAAAGTCCCGCATATGACGATGGCGATGTTCAACGACGATGCGGAAGGGCGGCACGGGGCCTTGTACGATCTTCTCGAAGTCCAGGCGTTGAACGTCCTGCCCATGCCCGTTCTGGTGATCGGGGAGGGGCACGGCATCCTCTACGCCAACACCGCTGCCGAGGATTTCTTCCAGGCCAGCGCGCTCGTCCTGAAGCGCCAGCGCCTCGACGATCTCGTCGCCTTCGGCTCGCCGGTTCTGACGCTGGTCGAAGAGGTGCAGCGGCGCGGCGCCAGCGTCAGCGAGTACCGGCTCGAGCTCGCCTTGCCCCGGCTCGGCCTCGACCGGGTGGTCGACGTCTTTGCCTCGCTGCTGCCCAGCCAACCCGATGCCGTGGTGCTTCTGCTGCAAGAACGGACAATTGCCGAAAAAATGGACAGGCAATTGACGCATAGAGGGGCAGCTCGCTCGATCACGGCGCTCGGCGCGATGCTGGCGCACGAGATCAAGAACCCGCTCTCGGGCATCCGCGGCGCGGCTCAGCTGCTCGAGGCCTCGGTCGAGGACGATGACCGCCTGCTGACCCAGCTGATCTGCGACGAAGCCGACCGGATCGTGAAGCTGGTCGAGCGCGTCGAACTGTTCGGCGACGACCGGCCGGCCGAGCGCGGGCCGGTCAACGTCCATGACGTGCTCGACCATGTGAAGCGGCTGGCCCAATCGGGCTTCGCCCGCCACATCCGCTTCAGCGAGGCCTATGATCCCTCGCTGCCGCCGGTCGCCGGCAATCGCGACCAGCTCGTCCAGGTGCTGCTCAACCTGGTCAAGAACGCGGCCGAGGCGATCGGCAGCGACGCCATTGACGGCGAGATCACGCTCACCACTGCCTATCGCCCGGGCATCCGCATGCAGGCGCCAGGCTCCGGCGCGCGCCTCGCTCTGCCGCTCGAGATCGGCATCCGCGACAACGGGTCGGGCGTGCCGCCCGACCTGCACCAGCACCTGTTCGATCCCTTCGTCACCACCAAGGCGCAGGGAAGTGGCCTTGGACTTGCACTCGTCGCCAAGGTGATCGGCGATCACGGCGGAATCGTCGAATGCGAGTCCGCGCCGCGACGCACGACATTCCGCATTCGATTGCCCCTGCACGAGGCGAAGCCGCCTCGACTTGGGTGAAAAACGAGTAGGACACGGAAAAACGCATGCCGACGGGTAACATTCTCATCGCCGACGACGATGCCGCGATCCGCACCGTCCTCAACCAGGCCCTCGCCCGCGCCGGGTACGAGGTCCGCACGACAGGCCAGGCGGCGACGCTCTGGACCTGGGCTGCGCAAGGGCTCGGCGATCTCATCATCACCGACGTGGTGATGCCGGACGGCAACGCCTTCGACCTGCTGCCGCGCATCAAGCGGGTCCGGCCCGAGCTGCCGGTCATCGTGATGAGCGCGCAGAACACCTTCATGACCGCGATCAAGGCCTCCGAGCGCGGCGCCTATGAATACCTGCCCAAGCCGTTCGACCTGAAGGAGCTCGTTGCCATCGTCGGGCGGGCTCTGTCGCGGCCGCGCGGCGATGTACCGCGCAATCAGCCCGCCGAGCCCGAGGACATCCCGCTGGTCGGCCGCTCGCCGGCGATGCAGGACGTCTACCGCGCGCTGGCGCGCCTGATGCCGATCGACCTGACCGTGATGATCAACGGCGAGTCCGGCACCGGCAAGGAGCTGGTCGCCCGTGCCCTGCACGATTACGGCAAACGCCGCAACGGGCCTTTCGTTGCGATCAACATGGCGGCGATCCCGAAGGACCTGATCGAATCGGAGCTGTTCGGCCATGAGAAGGGCGCCTTCACCGGTGCACTGACCCGCTCCTCCGGCCGCTTCGAGCAGGCCGAGGGCGGCACGCTCTTCCTCGACGAGATCGGCGACATGCCGATGGAGGCGCAGACGCGGCTTCTGCGCGTGCTACAGCAGGGTGAGTACACGACGGTCGGCGGGCGCACGCCGATCAAGACCAATGTCCGCATCGTCGCCGCGACCAACAAGGATCTGCGCATCTCGATCGCGCACGGCCTCTTCCGCGAGGACCTGTTCTTCCGCCTCAACGTTGTGCCGATCCGCTTGCCGCCCTTGCGCGAGCGGGTCGAAGACATTCCGGACCTCGTCCGCCATTTCTTCGCGCTGGTCGAGAAGGAGGGCCTGCCGCGCAAGCAGATCGATTCGGAAGCGATGGACGTGCTGCGGCGCTATCGCTGGCCCGGCAATGTCCGCGAGCTGGAGAACCTGGTGCGGCGACTGGCCGCGCTCTATCCGCAGGACACGATTACGGCGCCGATCGTCGAGGCCGAACTGCAACCGGCGAGCGGAGGCCCGATCCAAGCCGGAGGCGGCAGTGCGCCGGAGCGGTCCGAAACCCTCTCAGGTTCGGTCGAGCGCCATCTCAGCCAGTATTTCGGCGGTTTCGGCGACCAGATTCCCCCGCCCGGGCTCTATCACCGCATTCTGCGCGAGATCGAGCCGCCACTGATCGCCGCGGCCCTGGCGGCGACGCGCGGCAACCAGATTCGTGCCGCCGAGCTGCTGGGACTTAATCGCAATACCTTGCGCAAGAAGATCCGCGAGCTCGACATGCAGGTGATGCGCTCGCCGCGCTGAGGCAAGAGCCGAATCCGATCAGATTGGCTCAATCTGATCGATGAATCCGTCTCCGCTTTGAATGAGAGACCATTCTTTCCGACCAACTTGTACCGCAAGCTGGTCGAATGAGCTCTCGCACTGTGGCTGCCTTGCATCTGTCATATTTTGACAACACCGTTGCGGCGGCGCATCAGTGCGCCGTGCGGTAGCCTCCATGAGGTGAGGGCCGCAGGCAACGGAGCCTCGACATAGCCTTGACGACCTCGACCGGTGACATGCGCATGACGCCCCGGACCGACGACCCGCCTCGCCGGGTCTCGGGCTGGCTCGGCGCGCTCGTCGTCGGCTTCGCTCTGGTCTCGGCGCTGACGACCTTCCTCGTGCTTTCGGGCGCGACCCCGGTCGCGCCGGTCCATGAGGTCGTGGTCGGCGTCTTCGTCATCAACGGCCTGCTGATCCTGCTGCTGCTGACCATCGTCGCCTTCGAAGCGGCGGTGCTGATCCGCGCCCGGCGCAAGGGTGTGGCCGCCGCGGGCCTGCATGTGCGGATCGTCAGCCTGTTCAGCATCGTCGCCGCCCTGCCGGCGGTGCTCGTCGCGATCATCGCAACTGCGACTCTGGAGCGCGGCCTCGAGCCCTGGTTCTCCGACCGCATGCGCGACGTGATCTTCAAATCCGTCGAGGTCGCCGACGCCTACACCACCGGGCAATGCCGCTCGCTCGGTCGCGAAATCAGGCTGCTCGCGGACGATCTCGGGCGGGCGAAGACGGCTTACGACGCTGACCGGCGCTGGTTCGAGAACTTCCTGACGGCGCGCGCCACGGCGCTCGGCCTGCCGGTGGCCTGGATCATGAAGCCGCCGGACAACATCCTCGTCCGGGCCAATATCGACGTCCTGCCGGATGCCCACAAGCCGAATGCCGACGCTTTCGACGATGCACAGAGCTCGCCCGAGCCAATCTGCGTGCTGCCGTCGACCGGCCGGGTCTTCGGCGCGCTGATGAAGCTGCCGAGCTATGACGGCGCCTTCCTCTATGTCGCCCGCGAGGTCGACCCGCTCGCGGTCGAATTTCCGGCCGTCGCCCGTGGTGCAGCGGTCGAGTATCTCGGCATCGACGCACGCCGGAAGGGCGTGCAGATCGCCTTCGCCTCGATGTACGCGCTGATCTCGGTGATTCTGCTGCTCTCGGCGATCTGGCTCGGCCTCAACTTCGCCAACGGCCTCGTCGCGCCGATCCGGCGAATGATTCACGCGACCGACCAGGTCTCCAGCGGCAATTTCTACGTCCAGGTACCGATACGACGATCGGAGGGTGACCTCGCTCATCTCGGCGAGACCTTCAACAAGATGACCGCGGAGCTGCGTCGCCAGCGCGACGGGCTCGTCACCGCAAGTGAGGTGATCGACCGGCGCCGGCGTTTCACCGAGACGGTGCTGTCCGGCGTCTCCTCCGGCGTGCTCGGCATCGACGAGGACGGGCATATCACGCTCAGCAACCGTTCTGCCGAGACCCTGCTCGGCGGCGGGCGTCTGCTCGGCGAGCCTGTCGCTCGCGTCGTGCCGGAGATCGCCGGCTTCGTCTCCGAGGCGCTGACCAACCGCCAGCGCCTGAGCTCGAGCCAGGCCGCGATCACCCGCGGTGGCCGCGAGCGCATGCTCAACATCCGGGCGACGCGCGAAGGCGAGGGGGCCGGAGCCGGGCTGGTGGTGACGCTCGACGACATCACCGATCTCGTCTCGGCGCAGCGCACAGCCGCCTGGGCCGACGTCGCCCGTCGCATCGCCCACGAGATCAAGAACCCGCTGACCCCGATCCAGCTCTCGGCCGAGCGCATCCGCCGCAAGTTCGGCCGCGTCATCGTCGATGACAAGGAGATCTTCGACCAGTGCACCGCCACGATCGTGCGGCAGGTCGAGGACATCCGCCGCATGGTCGACGAGTTCTCCTCCTTCGCGCGCATGCCCAAGCCATCGCTGGCGCGGGACGACATCGTCGAGACGGCACGGCAGGTCATCTTCCTGATGCGGGTCGGCAATCCCGAGATCGACATCTCCGACACTTTGCCGGAGAATCCGGTGCTGGCGCATTTCGATCGGCGCCTGATCTCGCAGGCCCTGACCAACGTCATCAAGAACGCGACCGAGGCGATCCAGGCCGTACCGACCGAGGAGCGCGGCAAGGGGCGCATCGAGATCGGTTTCGAACGGACGCAGGATGGACGGATCGTCATCGACATTCTCGACAACGGCAAGGGTCTGCCGGCCGATCAGCGCCAGAAGCTGCTCGAGCCCTACATGACCACCCGCGACGGCGGGACGGGGCTCGGCCTCGCCATCGTCGGCAAGATCCTCGAGGACCATGGCGGCGGCATCGAGCTGCTCGACCGGCCCGACGGCGCCCGCGGCGCGCGGATCAAGCTCTGGTTCATCGAGACCGGCCCGCCGCCGGCCGGCGAAGACAGATCAGAAACTGGCAATAGCACGGCGGATTCCGCCACAAGACAAGTGAACGGGACGAAGGCATGAGTGCTGACATTCTCGTCGTCGACGACGAGGTCGATATCCGCGAACTGGTGGCCGGCCTCCTGGAGGACGAAGGCTATCGGACGCGCAAGGCGGGCTCCGCCGACGAGGCGCTGGGCGCGATCGCGGCGCGGCGACCAAACCTCGTCTTCCTCGACATCTGGCTGCAAGGCAGCCGGCTCGACGGGCTGCAGGTGCTGGAGCTGATCAAGGAGAGCCACCCCGACCTCGCGGTGGTGATGATCTCCGGCCACGGCAACATCGAGACCGCCGTCTCGGCGATCAAGAGCGGCGCCTACGACTTCATCGAGAAGCCGTTCAAGGCCGACCGGCTCGTGCTCGTCGCCGAGCGCGCGCTCGAAGCCTCGCGGCTGCGGCGCGAGGTGCGCGATCTCAAGACCCGTTCGGTCCAGGCCAGCCGGATCGTCGGCCGCTCGACCGCGGTCAACCAGCTGCGCCAGACGCTGGAGCGCGTCGCGCCGACCAATGCCCGCGTGCTGATCACCGGCGAGCCGGGTTGCGGCAAGGAACTGACCGCGCGCACCTTGCACGACGCCTCGACCCGCTCGTCCGGCCCCTTCGTCGTGATCAACGCGGCGACGATTACGCCCGAGACCATGGAAGAAGAGCTGTTCGGCGTCGAGGGCGGCGACGGCCGCTCGCGCCGCGTCGGCGCGCTCGAAGAGGCCCATGGTGGCACGCTCTACATCGACGAGATCGGCGACATGCCGCG
Organism: Allobosea sp. Root483D1; assembly: GCF_001429505.1. Lineage (GTDB taxonomy): Bacteria > Pseudomonadota > Alphaproteobacteria > Rhizobiales > Beijerinckiaceae > Allobosea. Next base: position 944,685 of record NZ_LMJW01000022.1, on the reverse strand, counting down.
CGAGACCCAGAACCGCATTCTGCGCGTGCTGGTCGACCAGAACTTCCAGCGCGTCGGCGGGGCGACCCGCGTCCATGTCGACGTCCGGATCATCTCCTCCAGCAGCCGTGACCTCGCCAAGCTGATCGCTGACGGGCTGCTGCGCGAGGACCTCTATCACCGGCTCGGCGTGGTACCGATCCGCGTGCCGGCCTTGTCGGAACGGCGCGAGGACGTGCCCGAGCTGATCGAGTTCTTCATGGACCAGATCTCGGTCGCGACCGGCCTGCCGAAACGCCGGATGGGTGGCGACGCCATGGCGATCCTGCAGTCGCATGAATGGCCCGGCAACGTCCGGGAGCTCCGCAACAATGTCGAGCGGCTGATGATCCTGACCAAGGGCGATCCGATGGCCGAGATCACGGTCGACATGCTGCCGGCCGAGGTCGGCGCCATGGTGCCGACGACCCCCTCCGGTTCGGGCGGCGAGAAGCTGATGAGCCTGCCGCTGCGCGATGCGCGCGAGATCTTCGAGCGCGAATATCTGATGGCGCAGATCGCCCGTTTCTCCGGAAACATTTCGCGCACCGCCGAGTTCATCGGCATGGAGCGTTCAGCTCTCCACCGTAAGCTTAAATCGCTGGGGGTGGGCTGACCTCAGGCTGCCGTGTTGCACTGCACGCAGGGCGGCAGGCCGAATTTCGCGTCTCGCAACCCTTGCGCGTTCTCGCCGGGTCACGATCTAATGAAGCGTCGGTGTCCCGAATGCCCGGCGATTGGCGCCGAAGCCTAACGGGACGATCTGGATCGCATGCGCAAGCCGATGTGCGATCCCAACAACAGGGGCTACCCATGGCCGCAGAACGGGCCCAGAATCTTCAGGACACGTTTCTCAATCATGTCCGCAAGCAGAAGATCCCTCTCACCATCTTTCTCGTAAACGGCGTCAAATTGCAGGGCGTCGTCACCTGGTTCGACAATTTCTGCGTGCTGCTGCGCCGGGACGGGCATTCCCAGCTCGTCTACAAGCACGCGATCTCGACGATCATGCCGGGTCACCCCGTGCAGCTGTTCGAGCCCGAGGACACGGACAAGGCCTGATCGTGGGCGGGAAGGCCGGCAACTCGACGACGACGGGCGGCGGTAACGCGATCGGGATCTCGATCGATGCGGCCGAGCACGCCCTCGCGGCCGACACCCGCGCCTTCGTGGTCGGCCCGTATCTGGCGCGCCATGCCGCCAGCCGGGCCGCCACGGCCGACGAGAACCAGCGCAACCACGCGGCGCGGCTGGACGAGGCCTTCGGCTTGGCCAGCGCCATCGATCTCCAGATCGTCGAGGCGATCCCCGTGGTGCTGACGGCGCTGCGGCCCGCGACCTATCTCGGCAAGGGCAAGGTCGAGGAGCTCTCCGAGCGCGTCAAGATCGAGGAGATCGGCCTCGTCGTGATGGATTGCGCGCTGTCTCCGGTGCAGCAGCGCAATCTGGAGAAGACGTTCGGCTGCAAGGTCATCGACCGCACCGGCCTGATCCTCGAGATCTTCGGCCGGCGCGCCCGCACGCGAGAGGGTGCGCTGCAGGTCGAGCTCGCCCATCTCAACTACCAGAAGAGCCGGCTCGTGCGCTCCTGGACCCACCTGGAACGCCAGCGCGGTGGCTTCGGCTTCCTCGGCGGCCCGGGTGAGACCCAGATCGAGGCCGACCGGCGTATCATCCAGGAGCGGATGACCAAGATCGAGCGCGATCTCGACAGCGTGAAGCGCACCCGCTCGCTGCATCGCGCCAGCCGCAAGCGCGTGCCTTATCCGGTCGTCGCGCTGGTCGGCTACACCAATGCCGGCAAGTCGACCCTGTTCAACCGCCTGACCTCGGCCGAGGTGCTGGCGCAGGACATGCTCTTCGCCACGCTCGATCCGACGGCACGGGCGCTGAAGCTGCCGCATGGTGCCAGGATCATGCTGTCGGATACGGTCGGCTTCATCTCCGAGCTGCCGACGCAGCTCGTCGCCGCCTTCCGCGCCACCCTCGAAGACGCGATCGAGGCCGACGTCCTGCTGCATGTCCGCGACGTCTCGCATGAGGACACGCAGGCCCAGGCCGCCGATGTCCAGGGCATTCTGCGCGATCTCGGCATCGACCCGGAAGACGGCGACCGCGTCATCGAGGTCTGGAACAAGGCCGACCTGCTCTCGGGAGAGGAGCGTGAGCGCCAGGGCGCGCTGACGGCGCTCAAGCCGGGCGCCTCGCGGCCGGTTCTGGTCTCTGCCCTGACCGGCGAGGGCATGGAGCGGCTGACCGATGCGATCGAGCAGCGTATCGCGCGGGCCCGGCCGGTCTATCGGCTCATTCTGGAGCCGGGCGACGGCAAGTCGCTGGCTTGGCTGCATGCCAATGGCGAAATCCTCGAGCGCGAGGATGCGGAGGACGGCGCGCTCAGCCTGCTGGTGCGGCTGCCGCCCGAGCGGGAAGGGACCTTCGGCGCACGCTTCCCGCAGGCTGAACGCATCGGTTAGCGTCGCCCTCTGATCGGTGGGCGCTGCGGCCGTCCCGGGTCGATAAGCTCGGTTACACCCGCAACGGTCGCAGCCCGAAGCGCCGGGGCTGCAGATCGGCAAGCACGGAGCGCGCCGCATTATGGCCCGGCGCGCCGGTGACGCCGCCGCCAGGATGGGCACCGGAGCCGCAGAGATAGAGGCCCGGCACCGGCATGCGATAATCGGCGTGGCCGAGCACCGGGCGGGCGCTGAAGAGCTGGTCGAGCGTCAATCGGCCATGGAAGATGTCGCCGCCGACCAGTCCGAAACGGTCCTCCAGATCGGTCGGCGCCAGAGCCAGCCGGCCGATGACGGAGGCGCGGAAGCCCGGTGCGTAGCGGTCCACGGTGTCGATCATCAGATCGGCCACCGTGTCGCGATGCTTGTTCCAGCTTTCACCGTCCGGCAGGCTCGGCGCGACATGCTGGCAGAACAGGCTCGCGACATGCCGGCCGGCGGGGGCGAGGCCGTCGTCGAGCGTCGACGGGATCAGCATCTCGACAATCGGCTCGCCCGACCAGCCCGACAGCCGCGCCTGCGCATGGGCACGGTCCATGTAGGCAAGCGACGGCGCGATGATGATGCCGGCGGTGAGATGGTCGCCCGGTTCCGGCAGGCAGGCGAAGCGCGGCAGCTCCGACAGCGCCAGATTCATCCGGAAGGTGCCGGAGCCCGAGGCATAGCGGCGGATGCGCTCGCCGAAATCGGTCGGGACGATCGCGGGATCGACGAACCGTTCGAACAACAGGCGCGGGTGCAGGTTCGACACCACGGCGCGCGCCCGCACCACATCGCCCCGCTCCGTCACGGCGCCGACGGCACGGCCTTTCTCGGTTAGCACCTGCGCGACAGGCGTCTCCAGTTTGATCTCGACGCCTTGCTCCGCGCAGGCCCGCGCCATCGCCTGCGTGATCGCGCCCATGCCGCCCAGCGCATGGCCCCAGGCGCCGCGCTTGCCATTGACCTCGCCGAAGACGTGATGGAGCAGCACATAGGCCGAACCCGGCGTATAGGGGCTGGCATAGTTGCCGACGACGCTGTCGAAGCCGAACAGCGCCTTGACCGGATCGCTCTCGAACCAGCCGTCGAGCCAGTCGCCGGCTGATTTGGTGAAAAGGTCGACGAGATCGCGCCGGCCGGACTGATCGAGCCCGGCGATACGCCGCCCGAGCGACGCTGCTTCCAGCATCTGCGGCAGGGCGGCAAGCCAGCCGCCTTCTCCGAGATTGGGTGGTGCCTGCAACACAAGATCGCGGAGCATCCCGGCGATGCGTTCGAGCCGCTCGCCATAGGCCGGTAGTCGCTCGGCGTCGCGAGCGGAGAACTTCGCCACCTCGGCCTCGGTCCGGCCTTCTCCGGCCGCGAGATAGCGCCCGTCCGGCAAGGGCAGGAAGTTGGCCATGCGCCGCTCGACGATGCGCAGCCCATGCCGGGCGAGCTCCATCTGCGCGATGATGCGTGGATTGAGCAGGCTGACCGTGTAGCTCGCCGTGGAATTGCGGAAGCCGGGATGGAACTCCTCGGTGACGGCTGCGCCGCCTACCACGGCGCGCCGCTCCAGCACGGTGACCTTCAGCCCGGCCTTGGCGAGGTAGAAGGCGCAGACGAGCCCGTTATGGCCACCGCCGAGAATGACGATGTCGGCATGGCTGACGCTCACGAACCTGCCCTTTCGCCGGCATGGAGCCCGGGCACCGGAAAGCCGGCGCTCAGTTCAGCTCGGCCTTGTCGAGCCGGTACTTGCCCTTGCGGTCGCGCCGGAAATATTCGCGCGCCTGCGGATGCCGGACCGGCCGGCCGGACTCGTCGATCACGAGATTTTGTTCCGAGACATAGGCGACGTACTCGGTTTCCTCGTTCTCGGCGAAGAGGTGATAGAAGGGCTGGTCCTTCGACGGCCGCAGATGCTCCGGGATCGCCAGCCACCATTCGTCCGAGTTCGAGAACACCGGATCGACGTCGAAGATCACGCCCCGAAACGGGTAGACGCGATGGCGCACCACGTCGCCGATCCGAAATTTCGCCGTGCGTGATTCCATGATCCTCGTTCAGCCCAAAACCGGCCCGTCACAGCCGATGTCGCCGCCCCCTGCGCTTGACGTAGGATTACGTCGCAAATGCGTCAATATCCGTGGATGTCGCGGGCGAGCCTCAGAAGCCGTAGCGCGCCGCCAGCGCCGGATCGCGCCCCGCCACCTGCCGCGCCAGGTCGACGATGACCTTGGCCTGTTTCCAGGTCGCGTCGTCCTGCATCTTGCCGTCGATCATCACCGCGCCCGAGCCGTCCGGCATTGCCTCCAGGATGCGCCGGGCGAAGGCGATCTCGTCCGGATCTGGGCTGAAAACGCGCTTGGCGATCTCGATCTGCGAGGGATGCAGCGTCCAGGCGCCGGCGCAGCCGAGCAGGAAGGCGTTGCGGAACTGCGCCTCGCAGGCGGCGGCGTCCGAGAAGTCGCCGAACGGGCCGTAGAACGGCTTGAGGCCGGCCGAGGCGCAGGCGTCGACCATCTTCGCGAGGGTGTAATGCCAAAGATCCTGCTGCGCGATCGCGCGCGGGCCGCCATCGGGCGCAGGGTCGGCGATGACCTTGTATTCCGGGTGGCCGCCGCCGACGCGGGTGGTCTTCATCGCGCGTGAGGCGGCAAGGTCGGCCGGCCCCAGGCTCATGCCGTGCATGCGGGGGGAGGCGGTGGCGATCGCGTCGACGTTCTTGACGCCCTCCGCGGTCTCCAGGATGGCGTGGATCAGCACCGGCTTGGGCAGGGCATGGCGCGCCTCGTATTGCGCCAGCAACTGGTCGACATAATGGATGTCCCAGGGGCCCTCGACCTTCGGCACCATGACGACGTCGAGCTTGCCGCCGATCTCGCTCATGATCGCGGCGATGTCGTCGAGGAACCAGGGCGAATTCAGCGCATTGACACGGGTCCACAGGCCGGTCGCGCCGAAATCGGTCGCCTTCGCCAGCGCGATGAAGCCGTCGCGGGCGGCCAGCTTGGCCTCGACCGGAATGGCGTCCTCGAGATTGCCGAGCACGATGTCGACCTGGCCGGCGAGCTCGGGAACCTTGGCGCGCACCTTCTCCAGATGCGGCGGCACGAAATGGATCATGCGCTCCAGCCGCAGCGGCAGCTCGCGATAGGGCTCGGGCGCGCCGATCGCCAGCGGACGGAAGAACTGGCGCGGCGTCTTGGTCGTCATGCTCGGCTCCATGCTGCAATGCAGCGAATGTGCCGGAAGGGCAGCCCGCCGTCCATCGGTCTTTCGACGAGATTTGGGTGAATTATCCTAGGGCAAAAAGCCTAGGATAATTATCTCAAGACCGTTCAGTTCCGCGCGAACGGCGTCTGCAGCACCACGCGCGGCGGGTTGGCGATCGGATCGCGCGGATTGAGCACGCCGCGCAGGCCGAGCGCATCGCTGGCGTAGTTGTCGTCATGCAGGCTGGCTTCGCGAATCCGCATCTGCCGGCGCAAGGCGCGCACCTGCGCTTCCATGTGCGAGATGCCGACCTTCTCGTCGATCTTGCGGCGGTCGCTGGCGGTCAGTTCGGGCGAGCCGCGGAAATCGCGGAAATCCGCGGTGGTATAGGGCCATTTGCCGGAGCCGGTGAAGGTCCGCACCCGCCCGTCGAGCACGATGCTGTCGCCGGGCCGCAAGGTGAAGTCGCGCAGCAGCGAGACGCGGCGGTCGTTCGCAGTCGCGATGGCGGGCCGGCAGGCCGGATCGGCGCCGCGCTCATAGGCATAGGCCATCGGCAGCGCGCGATAGGTCTTGCCGTCATTCGCCACGGCGTCGTCGATGGTCGCGGCGCCGGCCGCGACCTTGAAGACCTTGACCGGCACGCCCGGATTGGCGGCCTGGCAGAGCGCCTCATGCGCCCGCAGATCGGACTGGCTGCGCAGATGGCCGATCGGGGCGTGGAAGCCGTCGCAGAGGCGCACGCAGATGGTCCGCGTCACATCGGCCGCGCCGGACACCGTGTCGTAGCGGATCGCCGGCAGCTTCGGCTTGTGCTGCGCCTGTTTCGGTGCGGCCTGGACCGGCTTGAACGGATTGAGCTCGACCGGCGGCGGCGCGAGGCGCCCGTCCGGACGCGCCTGCTGGAAGAAGGGCAGGGACCAGGTCTGGCGGGCCGGGGCATAGGCCGACACGGGGACGGAGGCGTAGGCGGCTCTCGTCGGGACACGCTCGGCGCGGTTGGCGGCCTCCTGGCGATGGAAGGCGCGGATGCCGGCATCGTCCTCGGCCTGGACCAGTGAGACGGTCAGGATCGTGCTGCCAGCGCCGAGCGCGAGCCCGAGGCCGGCCATGGCCACGAGGCGCAGGCCACCGCTGCGGCCACGCGAAACGGAATTCACTGTCGTCGAGGAGCTGGAACCGGTCGGCGGGACAGGATCGGAACGCAGGCAATCGACATTACGGACACGAAGCACCGCGATCACTCCATCGCTCGCTAGTTCATTGTCCGCCGCTTGATTGGCTTAGTTTACTTTTCGTTAAGGTTCAACGGGCGCCGCATTTCCGCCACCGGAAAGCGGGCTTCATCGTTAACAGCCGAAATGGTGCGGGTCGTCCCGGGCGACCGCAGGGAGACCCGGGACCCATTCCGGAACCTCTTTCGGCAAGGCTCAGGAATGGATCCCGAATCTACGCTTCGCTCCGTCCGGGATGACTAGGACGAGGCTGAACGCTCCCTCAATCCGGCTGCCGATGCACCGCCTTCGGGATCGCGACCGGGATCGCGCCCGGAACCGACGCCGCTTCCTCCCGTTCGCCGCGACCGCGGCCGGAGATGAAGCTGTCGACCTTGTCGAGATAAAAGTAGACGACCGGCGTGATGTAGAGCGTCAGCAATTGCGAGACGACGAGGCCGCCGACCACGGCGATGCCGAGCGGCTGGCGCAGTTCCGCGCCGGCGCCGGCGCCGAGCGCGATCGGCAGCACGCCGAAGATCGCGGCGAAGCTCGTCATCATGATCGGCCGGAAGCGGACGAGCGCGGCGTCGCGGATCGCGGTCAGCGCATCGTCGCCCATCTTGCGACGCTCGATCGCGAAATCGACCATCATGATCGCGTTCTTCTTGACGATGCCGACCAGCATCAGGATGCCGATGATCGCGATCACCGACAGGTCCATGTGGAAGTACTGCAGGGCTAGCAAGGCGCCGAGACCGGCCGAGGGCAGGCCCGACAGGATCGTGATCGGGTGGATGAAGCTCTCGTAGAGAATGCCGAGGATGATGTAGATCACCAGGATCGCGGCGAAGATCAGCAGGCCCTGGCCCTTCAGCGCATCCTGGAAGAGCTGGGCCGAGCCGGCAAAGCTGGTCACGATCGAGGCTGGAAGATTGACCTCGCGCTCGGCCGCGCGGATCGCGTTGACGGCGTCGCCGAGCGAGACGCCCGGCGCGGTGTTGAACGAGATCGTCACTGCCGGCTGCTGCGAGATCCGGTTGACGGCGAGCGGCCCGACGCTCGGCTTGATCGTCGCGACCGTCTCGAGCGGCACGTTCTGGCCGTTGGCGGCCTTGAGCAGAAGGCGCGACAGCACAGCCGGGTCCTGCTGGTAGGCGCGGTCGGCCTCCATGATCACCTGGTAATCGGTCGACGGGGTGAAGATCGTCGCGATCTGGCGCGAGCCGAAGGCGTTGCCCAGTGCCTGGCGGATCTGGTCGCTGGAGATGCCGAGGCTGGCGGCGCGCTCGCGGTCGATATCGATCGAGAGCTGGGGATTGCGCAATTGCAGATCGATATTGGCGTCGCGCAGCTGCGGCAACTGGGCGAGCCGCTGCTGCATCAGCGGCGCATAATTGAAGAGGGCGCCAAGATCGGGCCCCTGCAGCGAATAGAGATACTGCGCCCGCGAGGAGCGGCCGGCGTTGAGGTTGATGTTCTGGACCTGCTGGAAGACCGCGGTGATGCCCGGCACTTCGGAGACGGCGCGACGCAGGCGCCCGATCACCACATCGGCCTTGTCGCGCTGGTCCTTGGGTTTCAGCGCAATGAACATGAAGCCGTTATTGGTGGCGTTGAAGCCGCCGATGTTCGAGGTCAGGTAGTCGATCGCCGGATCGGCCTTGACGATCTCGGCGACGCGCATCTGGCGCGCCGCCATCGCCTCGAAGGAGGTATCTGGCGGGCCTTCGGTGGAGGCCCGCAGCAGGCCGGTATCCTCGGTCGGGAAGAAGCCCTTGGGCACGTCCATGTAGAGCTGCACCGAGACGTAGACCGTGCCCAGCGTCACCAGCAGCATCAGGAAGCGCGCCTTCAGTACCGCGTCCAGCGTCCAGCGATAGGCGCTGAGCATGCCCTGGAAACCGGCTTCAAACACGCGTTCGACAATGTTCGGCTTCTTGTGGTGGTCATGCGCCTTGAGGAAGCGGGCGCAGAGCATCGGCGTCAGCGTCAGCGAGACGAAACCGGAAACGATGATCGCCGCCGCGATCGTGCCGGCGAACTCGGCGAAGACCTTGCCGACCACCCCGCCCATGAAGAAGACGGGGATGAAGACCGCGACCAGCGAGATGGTGATCGACAGGATGGTGAAGCCGATCTCGCGCGAGCCGTCGAGCGCCGCCTGGAACGGCTTCTTGCCCATCTCGATATGCCGGATGATGTTCTCCAGCATGACGATGGCGTCGTCGACGACGAAGCCGACCGCAAGCGTCAGCGCCAGCAGCGAGATGTTGTCGAGCGAATAGCCCAGCGCGTGCATGATCGCGAAGGTGCCGACCAGCGAGATCGGCAGCGCCAGGGTCGGGATCACCGTCGCGGCGAAACTCTTCAGGAACAGGAAGATCACCATGATGACGAGGGCGATCGCGATCATCAGCGAGACCTCGACATCCTCGACCGCCTCGCGGATCGGGATCGAGCGGTCGTTGAGCACGACCAGGTCGATCGCGGCCGGCAATTGCGCGCGATAGGCGTCGAGACGGCTCTTGATGCTGTCGACGACCTGGACGGTATTGGCGTCCGACTGGCGATAGACCGCGAGCATGATCGAGCGCTGGCCGTTGTACCAGCTGCCGGTCTGGTCGTTCTCGACCGAATCGAGGATCTGCGCCACGTCGTTGAGGCGGATCGGCACGCCATTCTTCTGCGAGATGATCAGGTTGCCGTATTCGCCGGCGCGCTCCATCTGGCCGGTGGCGCCGAGCGTCAGGCGCTGGTTGGTGCCGTTCAGCGTCCCGACCGGGGAGTTCGAGTTCGCGGCGGCGATGGCGCTGCGGACATCGCTCAAAGCGAGGCCGCGAGCCGAGACGGCATCCGGGTTCACCCGCACCCTGACCGCATATTTCTGTGCGCCGAAGACGTTGACCTGGGCGACGCCGGCCAATTGCGAAATCTGCTGCTGCAGAATGTTCTCGCCGAACTCATGAACCTCGTAGAGCGGCTTGGTCGCCGAGGTCAGCACCAAGAACAGCACCGGCTGGTCGGCAGGATTGACCTTCCTGAAGCTCGGCGGCGCAGGCAACTCAGGCGGCAGGCGCCGGGTCGTGGCGCTGAGCGCCGCCTGCACGTCGAGCGCCGCGCCGTCGATATTGCGGTTGAGGTCGAACTGCAGCGTGATCGAGGTTGAGCCCTGCTGCGAGACCGATGACATCGAGGTGATGCCGGAGATCGAGGCGAACTCGCGCTCGAGCGGGGCGGCGATCGAGGAGGCCATCGTCTCCGGGCTCGCACCCGGCAGGCGGGCGCTGACATTGATGGTCGGGAAATCGACGCGGGGCAGGGCCGCGACCGGCAGCTGCTTGAAGGCGAACAGCCCGAAGATCAGGAACGTCGCCATGAGCAGGGTCGTCATGACCGGGCGACGGATGCAGGCCTCGGGCAGGTTCATCAGCCTGCGCTCCCGCGTTGGGAGGTCAGATTGGGTGCCGGCGGGCTCTGGCCGCCGCGGCCGCGCTCGGTTGTGCGCGCGCCTTCGGTCAAAAGCAGTTGCCCGTCGATCACCACGGTCTCGTCACCGGTCAGGCCCGAGGCGATGACGGCGCGGTCGTCGACATTGCGGGCAACCACGATGGGCCGGGCCCGGGCGAGGGCGTTCTCGATCACGAAGACATAGGAGCCGTTCTGGCCGGTCTGGACAGCCTCGCGCGGCACAGTGACGGCATCGGCTTCGGTCCGCAGCGTCAGCCGGACCTGGCCGAGCGCGCCGGGCCAGAGCGTCTCATCGGGGTTGTCGAAGCTGGCGCGAAGCTGGATCGTGCCCGTCGTCGCGTCGACGGAGTTGTCGACCACCGCGATCGCGCCTTCGACGCTCTTGCCGGCGCCTTGCTGGGTCGCCTGGACGCCAGCCGTCTTCGCCAGCATCGCCTCGCGGATCTCCGGTAGGTAACGCTGCGCCACGGCGAAGCTGACATAGATTGGATCGATCTGGTTGATGGTTGCCAAGGTGGCCGAGCTGTCGCCGCTCTTGGCGATGTTGCCTTCCTTCAGTGCGGCGACACCGACGCGCCCGGAGACCGGCGCGGTGATGGTGTAGTAGCTGAGCTGGACACGCAGGTTGTCGACGGCAGCTTCGCCGCCGCGGATCGCAGCGCGCAGCGTGCTCACGGCGGTGCGGGAGGTGTCGAGGCGCTGGTCGGTGGCGATCTCGCGCCGGGAGAGCTCCTCCGCCCGGCGCAGATCGGACTCGGCCGCGATGAGCGAAGCCTTGTCGCGCGCGACATTGGCCTCGGCCTGGCGCAACTGCGCTTCGAGCTGGCGCGAGTCGAGCCGGAACAGCACGTCGCCCTTGTTGACCATGGCGCCGTCACGGAACTCGACCGCCATGATCTGGCTGTCGACGCGCGAGCGGATGTTGACGGTGGAGATCGCCTGGACTGTGCCGATCGCATCGATCCGGACCGGCATCGCCCGGCGCTCGACCTTGGCGGTGACGACCGTCACCGGCGGCCGGCTGGCCTGCCCGGAGCGGTTACTGCCCGCCGGAGCGGATGCGCTCGCCGCCGGCTTGACTGGCCCCGGGATCACCTTGCCGTAGGGGACCTGATCGAGCGGCCAGGGTACCGGACGCCCGGTGTAATGAAGAAACGCGCCCGCGGCGAGAACGCCCGCGGCCGAGAACAGAGCCACACGCCCGAAAGTCAGGACTGCCATAGAAAGCCTTGCGCCACGGGGAGCGCTACGTCGACCCTGTCGAACGGCTGCTCCCCAAACCGTCCTCACCGCAAGAGTTTAGCATGAAGACGGCCGAGTTTCGACGCAAGTCACCAACACGGTTTATTGAGCGCTGTAGCGACGATGTGACAGGACGACAATTCAGCCGAGCGAAATCGTCGCCACACGTCTTGCGTGCGTAAAGTAAAAGCCGCTCAGACGACGGCAATCACAATGCCGAGCCACATGAAGAACAGGCATGCAACGCCGACCGCAAAGACGATCGCGCGCTGTTGCAGCCTGTTCGAACCAGTGTGGATCAGTGTATGGACAACCCGGGTTGCCACATAAGCCCACGCCAGCGCCGCCATGACATAGCCGGTTGCGCCGACATGCATCGCGATCAGGATCAGCGCGAAGAACAGCAGCGGGGTCTCGAACTGATTACTGAAATTGGCTGCGGCGAGCCGCGCTGGCTCCGGATAGCGTTCGGTCGAGACCGCAATATCCGCCAGCCGGACCTCCTTGTTGGCGAAGGCCTTCTGGCGCCGCAGGAACACGATGACGAGGACGACGAAAGTCCAGAGGATCTGGGCCAGCGCCGGATAGATCAGCTTGAGCGTCATGTCGTCCTCGTCCTGAAGCATCGGACCGAAAAGTGGTCCCGGTTTCGGGCTGATCCGAAGCTCGATGAAAAGAAGGATCGCCTTGTGGCGATCCAGCGTTACGAGCGCGTCGGATAGTTCGGGCTCTCGCGGACGATGGTCACGTCGTGAACATGGCTCTCGCGCAGGCCCGCACTGGTGATGCGGATGAAGCGCGCCTTGTTGCGGTAATCCTCGAGATCGCGACCGCCGACATAGCCCATCGCGGCGCGCAGGCCGCCGGCGAGCTGGTGCAGCACGTTCGAGACCGGCCCCTTATAGGCGACCTGGCCTTCGATACCCTCGGGCACCAGCTTCAGCGCATCCTTGATGTCCTGCTGGAAATAGCGGTCGGCCGAGCCGCGCGCCATCGCGCCGACCGAACCCATGCCGCGATAGGATTTATAAGAGCGGCCCTGGTACAGGAAGGTCTCGCCCGGGGTCTCGTCCGTGCCTGCGAGCAGCGAGCCGACCATGGCGCAAGACGCACCGGCGGCGAGCGCCTTGGCGAGATCGCCGGAATATTTGATGCCGCCATCGGCGATGACCGGGATGCCGGCCTTTTGCCCGGCCGAGGCCGCGTCCATGATCGCAGTGAGCTGCGGTACGCCGACGCCGGCGACGATGCGGGTGGTGCAGATCGAGCCCGGGCCGATGCCGACCTTGATTGCGTCCGCGCCGGCATCGATCAGCGCCTGCGCGCCGCCGGCGGTCGCGACATTGCCGGCAATGACCTGGACGGCGTTGGAGAGCTTCTTCACCCGCGTGACCGCTTCCAGCACCTTGGCGGAATGGCCATGCGCGGTGTCGACGACGATGAGGTCGACGCCCGCCTCGATCAGCAGCTCCGAGCGCTCAAAGCCGAGATCGCCGGTCGTGGTGGCGGCTGCAACCAGAAGCCGGCCATGAGAATCCTTGGCGGCATGGGGATGGGCGACCTGCTTTTCCATGTCCTTGACGGTGATCAGGCCGATGCAGCGATAATGGTCGTCGACCACCAGCAGCTTCTCGATGCGGAACTGATGGAGCAGGCGGCGCGCCTCGTCCTGGCCCACGCCCTCGCGCACCGTGATCAACCGGTCCTTGGTCATCAGTTCGGAGACGGGCTGTTCGGGATTGGCGGCAAAACGCACATCGCGATTGGTCACGATGCCGACGAGCTTGCCGTTATGTCCTTGCGGGCCGCGCTCCACCACCGGGATGCCCGAGATTCCGTTGTTCTTCATCAGCGCGAGCGCATCGGCCAGCGTCTCGTCCGGGTGGATGGTGATCGGATTGGCGATCATCCCCGATTCGAACTTCTTGACGAGGCGGACCTGTGCCGCCTGCTGGTCGGGGTCGAGATTGCGGTGCACGACGCCGAGGCCGCCGGCCTGGGCCATGGCGATCGCCATCTTCGCCTCGGTGACCGTGTCCATTGCCGAGGCGATGATCGGCAGGTTGAGCGAGATCGTCTTGGTGAGCTTGGTCGCGATGTTGACATCGCTCGGCATCACCTCGGACGGGCCCGGCTCGAGCAGCACGTCGTCGAAGGTCAAACCGTCGCGAATGAGGCCGTCAGTGATCGTCGCCATCGTCAACTCCGGGGCCGGTACGGCCGGCACTGAAAAGGGGCAGGGCGGATATGCCCTAAGCCGAGTTGACGAGGCCCGATATCACGCGTGAGACGCGCCCGCTAGGGGCGGTGCAACAAAAACTGCCAAGGCGGTCGCGGCACGGAGCCGCGGCCGCTCACGCATCCGAAGCAGCGCTGCCTACTGCTGCTGTGCCGGGCGAGTACGGCCCGCCTGCCGTGCTACAGGAGCTTGAGCCTGTGGCGCGACGCCGAAGCAGCCCAGCCCCATCATCGTGCTGCCTTTGGCGTTTGCCATCTGCTGGCATTCTTTCTGGCGGGCGCAGTTCATCGTCCGCAGAATATCGCCTGAGCCCGGCGTAACGACACGCATCGCGCAGCCTTCCTCCCAGCTCGTCGACTGGGCCAGGGCAGGTGCCTGCCCGGCGCCGAACAAGGCGGCTCCGGCCAGCAAGGCGACCGCTGCGCCATGGCGGAACGCGCTGGCGGTCAAGGTGCGTGAGTTGCGATGAAACAAGTCGATCATAAAAAGGTCTCTCGCGGCGATCGCCGCGGCTCGCTGAAATAATGCCCCGTCAATGCTCCAGATAGTGATCGGCTTCGGCAATGACACCGTTGCTGCGGGCGCGTGATCGACATTCACGTCTTCGTGTCGAGGCCGACGGGACGATGCTTTACCGACCAGGCGCCGTCAGCTCCTCAAAATCACGAAGACCATCGTGATTCTGCTGGGGCATCAGAGTGAGACAGCCTGATCATAGAGCCGCAAGACTTGCCCCGGGTCCTGCGGCTTTCCTTCTGGAGCGCGCGCCGATCAGATCGCACCGCAATCTGATCGGACAACGCGTTCTCTATCAGTATCTTAGAGACCGATTCACCGATCAGGTTGATTCAACCTGATCAGATCCGGATCTAGCGTCTGGCGTAGCTCGACCGCGGCGCCGAGCCCGCATTGGCGATGGCCGAAGGCGCCACCATGATGCAGCCATTGCCTGTAAAGGGGCTACCTTGCGCGTCGGCCATCTGCTGGCAGTAGTTCTGATCGAGGCATACGCGCTCGCGCATCATTTCGTTATAGGCTTGGGGCGCGACCGGAAAGGTGCAAACACCCTTCCAGTTCGTGTCGAGCGCCGCCGCCGGCGTCGCCGTCAAGCCTAGGAAGGCCCAACCTGCGCCGAGGGTCAACGCGCACAGCCTCGCCCCGATGACACGACGCGATCCCTGAAAAACAGCTTGACTGATCATGAGACACCTCCTGCCCGGCGGCCTGCTGCATGGGCGGGTACGAAGTCATCGCCCCTCTCACAGGAAATAGGAACGATTCAGTCAAAATGATCCGCTTCAAACGCATGGCGGAGGTGCTATCACGTCCTTGTGATGCTTTGGGTGCGGGTCGAGATGTCGCCGTTTTCAGAGGCGACATCACATTGCGTCATGCGCCGCGTGCAACCCTCGTCACCGGGCTCCGATCGGCTCTCGCCAGCCGGATACACCCGCATTAAAGGGCAGCAGGCGGCCAAATCCGAAAGTCCAATTCCTTGCAGCGCGCCAAGCTCCTGCCTCTGATCGTCGCTTGCGCGCTGTTCATGGAGAACACCGACTCGACGGTGATAGCGACCTCGCTGCCGGTGATCGCCAAGTCGCTCGGCGAGGACCCGATCGCCCTGAAGCTGGCGCTGACCTCCTATCTCGTCAGCCTCGCTGTCTTCATCCCGATCTCCGGGTGGATGGCCGACAAGTTCGGGGCCCGCACCATCTTCAGGACGGCGCTCGGCATCTTCATGCTCGGCTCGGTGCTCTGCGCCTTCTCGAACTCGCTCGGCGCCTTCGTCGGGGCGCGCTTCGTCCAGGGCATGGGCGGGGCGATGATGGTGCCGGTCGGCCGGCTCGTCATCCTGCGCAGCGTCGAGAAGTCGGAGCTGGTCAGCGCGCTCGCCTATCTGACGGTGCCGGCGCTGGTCGGGCCGGTCGTCGGGCCGGTGGTCGGGGGCTTCATCACCACCTATTTCGACTGGCGCTGGATCTTCTTCATCAACCTGCCGATTGGCCTGCTCGGCATCGCGCTCGCGACAATGTTCTTCGAGGACGTCCGTGAGGAGGACGTCGCTCCGCTCGACATCACCGGCTTCCTTCTGTCCTCGACCGGCTTTGCCGCGCTGATGCTCGGCCTCGCCACGGGCGGGCGCCATCTCGTGCCGGTTGCGGTCTCCTATGGCTGCGTCGCCTTCGGCATCGCGGCGCTGGTCGTCTACTGGTTCCATGCGCGCCGGCTGGCCTATCCGGTGCTCAACCTCTCGCTGCTGCGGATTCCGACCTATCGCATCGGCGTTCTCGGCGGCTCGATCTTCCGCGTCGGCATCGGTGCGATCCCGTTCCTGTTGCCCCTGATGCTGCAGCTCGGCTTCGGCCTCGATGCGTTGCAATCGGGATTGATCACCTTCGCCTCGGCCGCGGGCGCGCTCGTGATGAAGACGCTGGCGAAGACGATCCTCGCCCGCTTCGGCTTCCGCGGCGTGCTGACCTTCAACGCGTTGATTGGCTCGGCCTTCCTGGCCTGTTCGGGCCTGTTCACGCCGACGACGCCGCATTGGATCATGCTCGGCGTGCTCTTCGTCGGCGGCTGCTTCCGCTCGCTGCAGTTCACCGGCATCAATGCGCTGAGCTATGCCGACGTCTCGAACCGCGACATGTCGAGCGCGACGAGCTTCTCCAGCGTCGCCCAGCAATTGTCGCTCAGCCTCGGCATCACCATCGGCGCCTTCGCGCTCGAGGCCGCCAATCTCTACAATGGCGGCAAGACCCTCGGCGCCGCGGATTTCTGGCCGGCCTTCGTCCTGGTCGGCCTGATCTCGGCCTCGTCGGCGCTGTGGATGATGCGGCTGAAGCCCGATGCCGGCGCCGAGGTCTCCGGCCATGCGCCGGTGAGCGCCCGCAGGGTCACCGCGCAGGCGATCGAGGACCAGAAGCCGCTCGAGTGATGCGCCAAGGATTGACGAAGCCGCACTTCCGGGCCAGCGGTGACGCATGAACTCTGGCCAGAATCGCCTGTTCCTCGGCGTCGGGCACTCGGCCCTCGGGCGCCCCTGGCGCGACCGGCTCGATATCGCCGGCCTGGCGCAGGCTGAAGCGCTGGCGCAGGTCGAGGGCGTGCCCGATACGCTGGCGCGCATCCTGGCCGGTCGCGGCGTGACCTCCAGCGAGGCGCTGCGGCATCTCGAGCCGAAGCTCCGGGACCTGCTGCCGGACCCGTCCGTCTTGCGCGACATGGACCGCGCCGCCGAACGTCTGGCGCAGGCGGCGATCTCGGGCGAGAAGGTCGCGATCTTCGGCGACTATGATGTCGACGGCGCCTGCTCCGCGGCGCTGCTCGCCGGTTTCCTCGCCGAAGCGGGCGCAAGGCCGCGCATCCACATCCCCGATCGCCTGATCGAAGGCTACGGCCCGAATGCCGAGGCGATCGCCATGCTGGCGGGCGAGGGCGCGAGCCTGCTCGTCACCGTCGATTGCGGCACGACCAGCCATGAGCCGCTGCAACAGGCGGCGCGGCTCGGCCTCGACATCGTGGTGCTTGACCATCACCAGGCGCCGGAGCTGCTCCCCGACGTCCAGGCGCTGGTCAACCCGAACCGCCAGGACGATCTCGCGGGCTTCGGCCATCTCTGCGCCGCCGGCGTCGTCTTCCTCGCGCTGGTGGCGACGAATCGCGAACTGCGCCGGCGCGGCGCCTGGCAGGCGAGGGGAAGCGAGCCCGACCTCCTCGCGGCGCTCGATCTCGTCGGGCTCGCGACCATCGCCGACGTCGTGCCGCTGATCGGCCTCAACCGCGCCTTCGTCCGCCAGGGTATCGCGATCATGCGGCAGCGCCACCGGCCCGGCCTCGCGGCGCTGCTCGACATTGCCGGGCTCGACGGCCCCGTGCAGCCCTGGCATCTCGGCTTCCTGCTCGGGCCGCGCATCAATGCCGGCGGGCGTATCGGCGATGCGGCGCTCGGCGCCCGGCTGCTGCTGACATCTGACGAGGTCGAGGCGCGCACGATCGCGGCCGAGCTCAACCGGCTCAACCAGGAGCGGCAAGAGATCGAGCGGGCCGCTGTCGAGGAGGCGGTGGCCGAGGTCGAGCATCGCTTCGAGGATGCCGCTTCGCACCCGGTGCTTCTCGTCGGCTCGGCCGATTGGCATCCGGGCATCGTCGGATTGATCGCCGGCCGATTGAAGGAGCGTTTCCGCCGGCCGGCCTTCGCGCTGGCGCGCAATGGCGATGGCGGCGCGACCGGCTCGGGCCGTTCGATCGCCGGCGTCGATCTCGGCTCGGCGGTGCGGCTGGCGGTCGAGGCCAAGCTCGCAGTCAAGGGCGGCGGCCATGCCATGGCGGCGGGCGTGACGCTGGCGCCGGGGCAGGAGGGGGCCTTTGCGAGCTTCGTCAGCGAACGGCTCGCCAGCGGCGTTGCCAGCTCGCGCGAGGCCGAGGCGCTGCTGGTCGACGCGGCGATCAGCGCCGGCGGCGCCAATCCGCGCCTGCTCGCCGAGATCGACCAGGCTGGACCGTTCGGAGCCGGTTGTCCCGAGCCGGTCTTCGTGCTGCCGGCCCACCGGCTGACCGAGGTGATCGAAGTCGGGGCGGGCGGACATCTGCGCATCAAGCTGCGCGCCGGTGACGGGGCCACCATCGGCGGAATCGCCTTCCGCGCCGCGCGCGAGCCGCTCGGCCAGGCGCTGCTGGCGGCACGCGGCGAGAGCGTGCATCTCGCCGGTACGCTGACGCTGAATCGCTGGGGCGGCAGCGAGCGAGCCGAGCTGCGCGTGGTCGACCTCGCTCGCCCCTCCTGAGAGTTGCGAAAAACCCCGACAGCGGGCTTGCCCAAGCTTCGCCGGGACATTATAGCTCGCCCCGCTTCGCAAGAGCGCTTCGCGCTCCGGCCTGCGGTCTTCGTCTATCGGTTAGGACACCAGCCTTTCACGCTGGGGAGACGGGTTCGACTCCCGTAGACCGCGCCACTCTTCCAGGCGCACACAACTCCGTTCCATCCTGCACCAAGCTTTGTGAGCACCGGTCGATTTCGACCGGTGCCAGGGACGAGGCGGGTTGTGCTCGTCGCCGCCGCGGCTCAGCGCAGCGGCGGGGCGTAGAGGATGCCGCCCATGTTCCAGAGCTGGTTGAGGCCACGCGGGATGGCGAGGGGCGAGCCGGTGCCGAGATTGCGCTCGTAGAGCTCGGCATAGTTGCCGCCAGCCTTGACGGAGCGGACCGCCCAGTCGGACTCGAGGCCGAGCGCCTTACCAAAACCGCCCTCCGCCCCGGTGAAACGGCGCGCATCCGGCTTCTGCGATTTCAACGCCTCGTCGATAGTGGTTGTGCCGATGCCGAGTTCCTCGGCGTTGACCAGCGCGAAATTCACCCATTTCACCACGTTGAACCAGGCGAAATCGTCGCCGCGCACCACCGGGCCGAGCGGCTCCTTCGAGATCACGTCGGGCAGCACCACCGCATCGGTGGGCTTGGCCAGTTTCAGGCGCTCGCCATGCAGGGCCGACTGGTCGCGGGTCAGCACGTCGCATTGGCCGGACTGGAAGGCGGCGAGCGCCTCGGCCGCGCTCGGGAAGGCCTTCTCCTCATAGGTCATGGAGTTGGCCTTGAAGAAGTCGGCGAGGTTGGCTTGCGTCGTGGTGCCGGCCTCGACGCAGACCTTCGCCTTGTCGAGCGAGAGCGCGCTGTCGACCTTGAGCGAGCGCTTGGCCAAAAAGCCCTGGCCGTCATGGAAGGTGATGCCGGCGAAGGCGAGGCCGAGCTGCGCCTCGCGCTCGAGCGTCCAGGTCGAGTTGCGCGCCAGCAGGTCGACCTTGCCGCTTTTCAGCGCGTCGAAGCGCTCGCTGGCCGAGAGCGGCGTGAAGGCGACCTTGCCCTTGTCGCCGAGCACCGCGGCCGCGACGGCCCGGCAGAAATCGACGTCGAAACCGCGCCAATTGCCCTGGGCGTCCTTGTCAGAGAAACCGGCCACGCCCTCGCTGACCCCGCATTGCAGCGTGCCGCGCTGCTTGACCGTATCGAGCGTTCCGGCGACGGCCGGCAGAGTGAACAGGCCTGCCAGCGCGGAGGCGGCGGCGAGACCAAGATTGCGCGAACGAACCGGTGGGGCCTTCGACATGGCGCTCTGCTCCTTACGAAGATCGATGAAGACAGCGAGGCCGGTCACAGCGTCGCCTTGTGGCGGATGACGACCTTGGTCCCGGCCGGCACGCGGTCGTAGAGATCGACGATGTCGCCATTGGCGAGCCGGAAGCAGCCCGACGAGATGGCCTGGCCGATCGTCTCCGGCTGGTTGGTGCCGTGGATGCGGAAGACGGTCGAGCCGAGATAGAGGGCGCGCGCGCCCATCGGATTGCCGGGGCCGCCGGCCATGAAGCGCGGCAGATAGGGCTGGCGTTGCAGCATCTCCGGCGGCGGGCGCCAGTCCGGCCACTCGGCCTTGCGGCTGACCTGGACCTGGCCCGACCAGGTGAAGCCCTCGCGGCCGACGCCGATGCCGTAGCGCAGCGCCCGGCCATTGCCCTGGACGACATAGAGGAAGCGCTCGCCCGAATGGATCACGACCGTGCCCGGCGCCTCAGTTGAGCGGAACAGCACCATCTGGCGGGCATAGGGGCCCTCGGTGATGCTGACCTCCTCGGTCGAGACGCGGCCCGGCTCGTCGCCGATGTCCATCGTCTCCTGCAGCGCCGCGGCCGGGCGCGGCTGGGCGGCGCCGGGCAAAGCGAGCAGGGGAGCAGTGAGGCCGCAGGCCAAAAGGCTGCGCAGGATGAAGCGAGTGGTGCTCATGGGCGTCGTCTCCGATCAGGCGCAGCGGTAATAGATGAAGGTGCCGTAGCGCCGCTGCGCATCCGGATCGACGAAGCGCATCACCAGCATCGACTTGCTGTGCGAGAGGATTTCGCGGTCCTGCGGATCCCCGGCCGGCGCCTCGAAGCCGACATAGGCCTTGCCGCCCCCGGCCTTGAGCCTGAGCTCATAGGGCTTGGGATCGTCGGCGACATGCATCATCACCCCGTCGCCGGCCCCTTGCGTGATCGTGTAGGGCTGCTTGCACCCCGCCCGCGCTTCCGCCTCGGTGCGCTTGCGGTCCTTTTCGGTGTGGAAGGAAGCGATGCCCCAGCGCCCGACCAGGACGTCGCGCGTGATGCCGGTCGGCGCTGGGGCGCTCGCGGCGCTGCTCCCAGAGGACGACAGGCCTTCGCCGCCGCCGCAGCCGGCGAGGAGAAGCGGCAGCCCGACGGCTACGGCGATGATCGGGAAGGGCTTCGTCCTTGCGAACCCGAAACGCTGTTTTCTCATCATCACTCCTCGCCAAGTCGCCAGCTTGTTCGCGGCATCCCAGGGCACCGGGCGATGAGCGCCCCCCGGGCTCAGCCTTAAGACAGCCGGAAGTGCGCTCTCAATCAACCCTTTTCCTTGATCGGTGTGATCGCGGCTCGTCCCAAGGGCGCCGCCGGGGGCGGTCGAGCTCAGCCTCTGCCGGCCTGCCTCTGCCGCCACGCCTCGTAGAGATCCGGCCCGGATTCGGGGCGAACCGGCTCGTAGCGGATCGTCATCGACTGTTCGGAGAAGGGCTTTGCCAGGTCGGCATAGATGGCCGCGGTCGACAGGCCATAGGGTGCGCCATCATCGTTCGAGTAGGCATAGTAGACCTCGCCCACCCCCGCGATCCGCATCGCGGCCATGCACATCGGGCAGGGATGGCCACTGGCGTAGACCGCGCAGCCGGCGAGATTCGGCGAGCCGAGCGTCTGGCTGGCCGCCCGGACGGCCACCAGTTCCGCATGAGCCGTCGGATCGTTGGTGCGCAGGATCTCGTTGACGCCGCGGGCGATGATGCTGCCGTTCCTGACGACTACGGCGCCGAAGGGCCGGCCGCCATTCTCCATATTCGCCTGCGCGAGCGCGATGGCCTCGCAGAGGAAGCGGCGGGGGGCGCTCATGATCGTCTCCATCAGCACCTGGGCTGATCCGCCTTGTGCTGGCAGCGTCGACCGGGCTCTGCCGGCAATGGTACTCGAAAGGATTCACTGCTTCAGATACATGTCCCAGCAAGGCGACAGGGAGACGAGCCGGCGGCCTTCCCGAGCCTGAGCGAAATGCTTCCAGATCGCGGCACGTTTGACCTCGACGGGACATTTCGGCCTCAAGAGGGCGTCGATGCCGCGCAAGGCCTCGAGCATCTCGCGAGTGACCTTGGGATTGGTGCGTTCGGTATCGATGCCGAGCGCGACATGCAGCGGTGCTGCGCGACCGAGCAGGTGGTTGAACGGGCTTACGAAGTCGAGCGCGAAGAAGCCGTTCAGCTGGCGACCGTTGGCCGCCTCCCAGCGCTTGATCGCGTCAATTCCCTGTTGCACCTCCAGCAACCAGGTCGCCTGATGATCGATTTCCGAGAACAGGGTGGCGGACGGGAGGATGCCTCGTTGAACGAGATCCTCATAGGCATCCTGGTACTTCGGATAGTGATCAACCTGCGTGATTGCGCGCTCGGCCAGTTCCGGTTTCAGGCTCACTCGACCGAGCGGTCCGACATCCGGCACGTCCAGTGCCTGGTAGCGCGGCGCGGCGATCACCGCCCGCGCACCTCGTTCGAGGAAGA
Source organism: Allobosea sp. Root483D1 (assembly GCF_001429505.1). Lineage (GTDB taxonomy): Bacteria > Pseudomonadota > Alphaproteobacteria > Rhizobiales > Beijerinckiaceae > Allobosea. Next base: position 922,218 of record NZ_LMJW01000022.1, on the reverse strand, counting down.
TGATGGCGCTGGGTAGCGACACGGCCATCACGAGAACGAGCACATAAGGGCGCAGAGAATCCCCGGAGCGAGGATAGTAGGTCTTGAGGATCAGGATCAGCGCCGGCCAGAGCCCGATGAATTCCAGCGATCCGCTGTTCTGCGTTTCACCCAAGACCAAAGCGACAAGGCTCGCAGCAAGCCAGCCTAATGGCGAGGCAAGCAGCTCTGCCAGCGAGGGCCTATCGCGCCAGGCAGCGAAGGCAAGCGCCCCGAGCAGCATCAGGCAGGGCGCGATGACGTTGAACTTGATCGAGCCCAGCGTCAGGAAGCGCCACAGGAACGATCCGGTGTTGAGCATCGCCAGGACGAAGACGTCCTCGACATAGGCATAGATCACACCGGTCGAGAGTTCGAGCGTGATCAAGGCGCCAATGACACTCGCCGCGGCAATTGCGGCGTCGCGGAAGCGCATGCGGCCAGCCAGAACGGAGTAGCCGACAAGAACGGCGCCCGACACGGGGCCGGTGACCTTGACCAAGAACAGAGCCGTCATCAGGACCGCGACGAGGCTCGTCAGCAAAACCCGGTTCTCGACGAAGAGAAGCGCCGCCAGCAGCAGGTAGAGCAGCAGGGCGACGTGGCGGTTGTAGTAGCCGAAGCCGTCGAACCCCGGCGACGGATAGAGGCTGTGCAGGTTGATCGGCAGCGAAGTCAGGAACAGGAGCGGGATCAGGATCGCCAGGGCCAGCCGGCGCGAGCGCGCGTCGATATCCCAGGCGATCAGCGCCGCGATCGGCAGCAGGACCGGCACGATCGCCCAGTTGGCGAGCAGGGCAGGCTGCGCGTCCGGGAACAGCTCCCTGATTCCGGCAGTGAGATAGAAGCCGAGCGGGCCGATCGACGTGAAGAAGTCGATATTGGGAATCTGCCCCTGCCGGATGCGCTGGGCGGCGTCGAGATAGATGTCGGTGTCCCAATAATTCGGCCCGAGCGGCAGCCTTATCGGAAGCGCGAGGCCGAGGATCACCGCCACCAGGAACGACACGATCCAGAACGTCGGGGACGCGATGAAATATCGCCAGTGCGCCCCGGATGCCGGATTGCCTGCCGCCGCCTGAGTGCTGGTCATCTTCGCCTGTTCCATGAGCCGTTCGCGGAACATGGCAGAAATATGTTACCCGATTGCTTCCGCGACTCTGCCAGCTGCAATTACCGGTTGCATCGAGAGCCGCTTGGACAACCGGCCGCTCGGGGCAGTGTCCAGCGGCCCGCGCAGGCGTGCGCCTGGCCGGGTTCTCAGGCGCCGACGCCCATCCTATAAGGCGTCGCCGTCGCCATCGTCGGTCGCTCGAGATTGCCGCATGGCCGACATCGCCAGCCTGTTCAACCTGGTTGCGCCCTTCTTCGGGCTGATCCTGCTCGGCTTCCTGATCGGCCGCTACAAGCGCCTGCCCGGGGAAGGGCTGGCCTGGATGCAGTTCTTCCTGATCTATGTCGCGCTGCCCTGCCTGTTCTACCGGCTGATCGCCGACAAGCCGTTGAGCGAACTCACGAACTGGCGCTTCGTCGCGGTGACCACGCTCGCGACCTTCTGCGCCTTCGTGCTCTCTTTCGCGCTCGGCTGGCGCCATACCCAGGGCGACATGCCGCAAGCGGTGATGCAGGGCGTCGCCGGCTCCTATTCGAACATCGGCTATATGGGCCCGCCCTTGATCCTGGCGGCGCTCGGCCCCGCCGCCAGCGCGCCGGTCGTGCTGATCTTCGTCTTCGACAACCTCCTTCTGTTCTCGCTGATCCCGTTCCTGATGGCGCTGGCTGGCGTCGAGAAGAGGAGCTTTGCCGCCACGGCGGGCGAGGTGGCCTGGCGGGTCGTCACCCATCCCTTCAATGTCGCGACCGTCGCAGGCGTGCTCGCGGCCTTTCTCAAGCTCGAACTGCCGACCGCGCTCGACAAGATGACGCTCTGGCTCTCGCAGGCGGCCGCGCCCTGCGCGCTGTTCCTGCTCGGCGTCACGGTGGCGTTGCAGCCGATCCGGCGCATGCCCGGCGAACTGCCCTGGCTCGTCGCGATCAAGCTGCTGCTGCACCCGCTGCTGGTCTGGCTGCTGCTGTCGGGCCTCGGCGATTTCTCGGCGCCCTGGGTCTATGCCGCCGTGATCATGGCGGCGCTGCCGCCGGCGCTGAACATCTTCGTCATCTCGACACAGTACCGCGTCGGCATCGAGCGCGCCTCGGCCTGCATCCTCGTCGGCACCATCGTTTCGACGGTGACGCTGACGGGCTTCCTGTGGCTGGTGAAGACGGGCAGGATGCCGGCTGACCTGTTCCACTGACGGCCCGCAAGGGCTTGCGAGCCCGCCGATGCAGCCGCTCTCCGATCTTCTCGTCCTCGATTTCTCGACCTTGCTGCCCGGTCCGCTGGCGAGCCTCTTCCTCGCCGAGGCCGGCGCACGCATCATCCGGATCGAGCGGCCGGATGGCGAGGACATGCGCCGTTTCCCGCCGCGCTTCGGCGAGACCTCGGCGCCCTTCGCCGCGCTCAATCGCGGCAAGCAGAGCCTCGCCATCGACCTCAAGGCGCCCGATGCCCTGGCGCGCCTGACGCCCTTGATCGAGCAGGCCGACATCGTCATCGAGCAGTTCCGGCCCGGCGTGATGGCGCGGCTCGGCTTCGGCTACGAAGCGCTGAAGGGGCTCAATCCGCGATTGGTCTACTGCTCGATCAGCGGCTTCGGCCAGGACGGCCCACGCGCCTTCGAGGCTGGCCACGACATCAACTACCAGGCGATCGGCGGGTTGCTCGGCCAGTCGCTCGCGCGCGGCCGGCAGGCGCCCCTGCCGCCGACCCTGGTCGCCGACATCGCCGGCGGCGCCATGCCGGCAGTGATCAACATCCTGCTCGCCTTGCGCGAACGCGACCGCTCCGGCCAGGGCTGCCATCTCGACATCGCCATGACCGACGCGATGCTCGCCTTCTCCTGGTACGCCTTGGCGCAGGGGCAGGCCTCGGGCCGCTATCCCAACGGCGGGGAGGGGCTGCTCACCGGCGCCAGCCCGCGCTATGGCCTGTACGCGACGGCGGATGGCTGGTTCCTCGCCGTCGGCGCGCTCGAGGAGAAGTTCTGGACGAATTTTTGCGAGGGCATCGGCCTCGATGCCGGATTGCGCGACGACCGGCGTGATCCCACGGCGACGCAGTCCGCAATCGCCGCGATCATCGCGTCCCGGCCGGCGGAGCATTGGCGAATAGCGATCGAGCCGCTCGACTGCTGCTGCACCGTGGTCAGGACGCTCGATGAAGCGCTGGCCGATCCGCAGCTGACCGCGCGCGGCCTGCTCGACCGGCAGGTCGAGGAGCCGGGCGGGCGACGCATGGTCTCGACGCCGCTGCCGCTCGCGCCGGTCTTCCGCGACGCCGTCCCGGCGCTGCGGGCGAGCCCACCGATCGGCGATTACGAGATCTGAGGCTCAGCCTGCGGCAGTGCCGCCCGCGAGCCCCTGGCGCATCACCAGGCGGCGCAGCGGCGCGATCCGCGACAGCGCCAGCAATCCGGCGCCGCGCATCAGATCGGCCGGCAGGAGATCGGTCAGCAAGGTCCGATTGAGCGCATCGACCGCGCCGGTGCGCAGGCGCACATCGGCCTGGCGCGAGCGGTCGTATGCCGAGAGCGCGTCCGCCTCGCCGGGATCGTCCGCGCCGGCGACGGCATCGCGCAGCGCCGCGACGTCGCGCAGGCCGAGATTGAGCCCCTGTGCCCCGATCGGGGGGAAGACATGCGCCGCTTCGCCGATCAGCGCCATGCGCGCAGCGGCGAAGCGATCGACCGAGAGGCCGCCCATCGGCACGCGCCCGCGTGGGCCGGCGAGCGTCATCGCGCCGAGGATCGAATGGGTCCGGCGTTCGACCGCGCGGGCGAAGGCGATATCGTCGAGCCCGGCGATGCGCTCGGCCTCGCCTGGCTCGACCAGCCAGACCAGCGAGGAGCGCCGGCCGGACATCGGCACCAGCGTGCACGGGCCGGAGCGGGTGTGGAACTCGGTCGAGGCATCCTGATGCTCGCGGCGATGGCTCAAGATCGCGGTCAGAGCGACCTGCGGATAGCTCCAGTCGCGCGCGGTGATGCCAGCGGCCTCCCGGACGCGCGACTTGCGGCCATCGGCGCCGACGACAAGCCGCGCCGCGACCGGTGCGAAGCCATCGCCGGCCAGATTGACGGCGTCGGCACCTGCCGTGATCTCCGTCACCGCCTGCGGGATCATGCGGATGCGCGGCTCGGCCACCGCTTTCGCCGCCATCGCCTCGACCAGCGCGGCGTTCTCGATGTTCCAGCCGAAGGCCGGCAGGCCGAGCTCGGCCGCCTTGAACTCGACCGGCGGCTGCCGGAACAGGCTGCCGGTGTCGTCGACCAGCCGCATCAGCGCGAGCGGCGCCGCGACCGGGTCCAGCACCTCAATCAGGCCGAGCGCTTCGAGCAGGCGCCAGGAGCCGTCGAGCAAAGCGACGGTGCGGCCGTCGCGCGGCGCGCTCGCCTGCCCGAACAGCACGACCTCGCGCCCGGCTGCGGCGAGCGAAAGCGCTGCGGCGAGGCCGACAGCGCCGGCCCCGACGATGGCGATGTCGCAATGCTGCTGATCCGTCATGGCCTTTGGGTAGCCCAAGCCGGCGGCACTGGCGAGCGCCTGCTTGCCGCAGCTCCTAGCTGATCATGCAAATTTGCCGGCACGCTTCGGCGCCGTACGCCTGCCTGACACGCACTGCGCCGTTGCGCCGGAGGAAGGCTAGTCCCTATCGTTGCGGCCATCGACATCAGGAGATCGCCATGGCGAAAGCTATCCGCGTACACAAGACCGGTGGACCCGAGGTTCTGCAGCTGGAGGAGGTCAGCCTGCCGGCGCCGGGGCCGGGCGAGATCCTGATCCGCAACCGCGCCATCGGGCTGAACTTCATCGACACCTATTTCCGCACCGGGCTCTACCCGGCGTCGCTGCCGATCACGCTCGGCAATGAATCGGCTGGCGATGTGCTCGCTGTCGGCCCTGGCGTCAGCGATTTCAAGCCGGGCGACCGCATCGCCGTCGTCGCAGCGCACGGCGCCTATGCCGAGGAGCGCATCGTTCCGGCCTCGGCTGTGGTCGCCTTGCCGGACAACGTCTCCTACGAGGCTGCCGCCAGCATGCTGCTGAAGGGGCTGACCGCCGAGTACCTGCTCCACCGCACCTATCCGGTCAAACCGGGCGACACGATTCTGGTGCATGCCGCAGCCGGCGGCACCGGCTCGATCCTCTGCCAATGGGGCAAGGCTCTGGGCGCGACCGTGATCGGCACGGTCGGCAGCAAGGAGAAGGCCGAGCTCGCCAAGGCGAACAAGGCCGACCACGTCATCCTCTATCGCGACGAGGACGTTCCGGCGCGCGTCAAGGAGATCACCGCCGGGAAGCGTTGCGATGTCGTCTATGACGGCGTCGGCAAGGACACCTTCATGGGCTCGCTCGACTCGCTGAAGCCTTTCGGCCTGCTGGCCAGCTTCGGCAACGCCTCGGGCGCGGTCGAGGCGTTCAATCTCGGCATCCTTTCGGCGAAGGGCTCGCTCTATGTCACCCGTCCGACGATGAACACGCATACGGCCAACCGTGACACGCTGGTCGCGATGGCGAAGAATCTGTTCGAGGCCGTCGGTTCCGGCAAGGTCAGCGTCGCAATCAATGCCCGCTTCGCACTCAAGGACGCCGCCAACGCCCATCGCGCGCTGGAAGGGCGTGGCACCACGGGCTCGACGGTGATCGTGCCGTAGCGGCGGCGCAATTTCCGCCTGAATCGAAGGTTATGCGAACTGCGGTCCGGCCAGGCGGCCGGACCGTTTCCGTTTCAGGTATCCCGCTTGCGCATCGCCAGGGTCATTGTCTCGTCGAGCATCATCGTGGCACTCGCAGTGGGCAGTGCCGTGATCGCTCCGCCGGCCCTGCAGAGCTGGCAGCTTCAACAGGTGAAAGATGATCCCGCCGAGCTGTCGCGGCTTCGCCTTGCCGGCATCGCGACGCAGGATCGCATCGCTCATGAGATCGATCGGGCGCTGGCGGCCGGCGATCTCGGTCTCGCCGAGAGCTTCATCACGCTGGCGACCGAGCGCGGAATTGCCATCGCACCCGAACGCATCGCGCGGACCGAAGCCTTGAAGGCGAACGCGCTGGCTCAGGCCGTCTCCGATTTCGGCCACGGCTTCATTGCCGGCGAACGCGAGAGCGATGCCGCCTTCGCCGGCGCGCTGGTGGGGGACATCAGCGGCTTCGGCGACCTGCGCGATCTCGCCCGCGAGGGGCGCAAGTTCATCGACGGCGAGCGGACGGATGAGACGGTGCTGGCGCTCGCCGCGGTCGGCCTGGCGATCACGGCTGCGACCTGGATCAGCCTCGGCGGCGGCCTTCCCGCCCGCGGCGGCGTCAGCGCGGTCAAGGCTGCGAGCAAGGCCAAGCTGCTCTCCCCGGTGCTCACCGCCAACCTCGGCCGCATGGCGGCGGGCGCGGTCGACCGGCCGGCCCTGGCGACGAGCCTCGGCGCGGCAGCACGTCTGGACCTCGCGGCGGCGAAAGCGGCCGCTGGCGGCATCGTCCGGCCGGCGGCGCTGGCGCGCTTCACCACACTCGGCCAGGACGCCGGCGCGCTCTACGCCCGTACCGGCCAGCGCGGCTTGCGCCAGGTGCTCGCCGTCGCCGAGGATGCCGGCGACGTCGGCCGGGCAGCGAAGCTCGCAGCGGCCAAGCCGTCGACGGCGCGCGCAGTCCTGAAGCTGCTCGGACGCTCGGCTCTCGTGCTCGGCGCTCTCAGCCTGCAGGCAGCCGGCTGGATGCTGGCTCTGCTCGGTTATGCCTTGGCCATTGCCATGGCGGCGCAGCGCTTCGGCTGGTGGCTTGGTGGGCTCGGCCGAAAGCGCCGCGCACTGGCCCACGCAGAGGCGTCCGCGGCAAGCACCTGACGTAGGTGGAGCAAGAAAAACGAAAATTCCGAAACCTGAAAGCGAAAGCCTGCCTGGAGCCGGCAAAGCGGGACCAACAACAAGAACTTTGGTCCCTACGTCATGTCCCCGTTTTTTCGCCGCCTCGGTTTCATCCTCTCCTTCGCCATCGTCGCGATGGCGCTCCAGGCGCAGCTCACCGCCCGTCCGACGCTCCGGCTCGCCACTCAGGTCAGCGATGCGCAGATCGTGTTCGAGAAGTCGTCGCGGCCGCGCGTCGGCCGTGTCACCGAAGCGCGTCGCATGTCGCGGCCCGTGCCTGTGGCACTTGCGTGAGACGATTCTGAATCAGACCGCCATGCCGTGCAGGTCATAGGCGTCCGCGCGCTCGACCTTCACCGTGACGATATCGCCCGGCCGGAGCGGCCGGCGGCTCGACACATAGACATTGCCGTCGATCTCGGGCGCATCCCATTTCGAGCGCCCCTTGGCGACGGTCGGCCCGGCCTCGTCGATGATCACTTGGATACGCTTGCCGACGCGCGCCTTGACGATGCGGGCCGAAACCTCGGCCTGCGTCTTCATGAAGCGGTGCCAGCGCGCCTCCTTCTCGTCCTCGTCGACCAGCGGCAGGCCGAGATCATTGGCGGTCGCGCCCTTGACCGGCTCGTATTTGAAGCAGCCGACGCGCTCCAGCTTCGCTTCCTTCAGCCAGTCGAGCAGGAAATCGACATCCTCCTCGGTCTCGCCGGGGAAGCCGACGATGAAGGTCGAGCGGATGGCGAGGTCCGGGCAGATCTCGCGCCACTTCCGGATGCGTTCCAGCGTCTTCTCGTGATGGGCGGGCCGGCGCATCGCCTTCAGCACGGAGGGGGAGGCGTGCTGGAACGGAATGTCGAGATAGGGCAGCACATGCCCTTCCGCCATCAGCGGAATGACCTCGTCGACATGCGGATAGGGGTAGACGTAGTGCATCCGCACCCAGACGCCCATCTGGCCGAGCTCGCGCGCCAGCTCGAAGAAGCGGGTGCGGACCTCGCGATCCTTCCACATCGAGGGTGCGTATTTGATGTCGAGCCCGTAGGCGCTGGTGTCCTGCGAGATCACCAGCAGTTCCTTGACGCCGGCCTTGACCAGCTTCTCGGCCTCGCGCAGCACGTCGCCGATCGGGCGCGAGACCAGGTCGCCGCGCAGTTTCGGGATGATGCAGAAGCTGCAGCGGTTATTGCAACCTTCTGAAATCTTTAAATAAGCGTAGTGCCGCGGCGTCAGCTTGATGCCCTGGTCCGGGACCAGATCCAGGAAGGGATCGTGCTTGGGCGGCACGGCCTGGTGCACGGCCGAGACGACGCTCTCATAGGCTTGCGGCCCCGTGATCGCGAGCAGGTTCGGGAAGGCGTCGCGGATTTGCTCGGGCTCGGCGCCCATGCAGCCGGTGACGATGACCTTGCCGTTCTCGGCCATGGCCGAGCCGATCGCCTCCAGCGATTCCTGTTTGGCGCTATCGAGGAAGCCGCAGGTATTGACGATCACGACATCGGCGCCCGCGTGGGTCTTGCTGAGCTCGTAGCCCTCCGAGCGCAGCGAGGTGATGATGCGTTCGGAATCGACGAGCGCCTTGGGGCACCCGAGAGAGACGAACGAGATTTTCGGCGCGACGGCATTCATCGGCGGCAGAACTCGGAAAACGGAGCAAGGGAAGGGCGCGGCGAAGCCGGCGCGTTGGCGCCTCCTTTGATCCTTTTTGGACAAATTTGCAAATGCGGGGCGGGCAGATGGGCGCTGAAGCTTCGACCGCAACCCTCTCCGTCATTGCGAGGAGCGCAGCGACGAAGCAATTCAGGGGCGGCAGAGCTCTAAGTGCCCCAGGATTGCTTCGCTTCGCTCGCAATGACGTCGCGCGGTCGGCTGCAGCTTCAGCCCGCCTCGACCGGCCGCTCCGGATCCTGGGTCCAGTCGGTCATCGAGCCGTCGTAGAGCGAGACCTCGTCGCGGCCGAGCAGCTCCGACATCACGAACCAGTTGAGCGAGGCGGTATGGCCTGTGTTGCAATAGGAGATCGCCGGGCCCTTCGGCACCGGGCCGAATAGGGCGCCTAGGTCTCCGGCCGGCTTGAACCGTCCGGTCGCCGGATCGAAGGCCGCGGCGTAGTCGCGCGAGACGGCGCCCGGGATGTGTCCAGCGCGCGTCGCCTCGGCCGCCTTCTCCTTGCCTTCGAAATAGCTGGTCGAGCGGGCGTCGACGAGCGTCGCGAGCTTGCTGCGCGAGGCGACCAGCGTGGCGTCGGCGGTGCTGCGCAGCTTCTGCTGCACCACGACCGGGTAGGGCGATGCCGACGCCGGCTTGGATGGCCCGGTCTCGATCGGCAGGCCCGGAGAGGTCTGCCAGCCCTTGAAGCCGCCGTCGAGGATCGCCTGCTGGCCGTGGCCGATCAGCTTCAGCGTCCAGTAGACGCGCGTCGCGGCGGCGAGGTCGCTGGCGGTGAGCCCGGCCGGCACGATCACGGCCTTGCTCGGCGGGATGATGCCGAGCCGGCCAGCCAGTGCGGCGAGATGGTCGAGCGGCGGCAGCATGCCAGGCGCATTGCCAACCTTGGCGCGCCAGCCATCGGCGGCGTAGTCGCTGTGCACCGCGCCGGGGATGTGGCCGGCCTCGAAAGCCTGGCGTCCGCCTTCGGCGGCGGCGCGAATGTCGATGATGACGAGTTCGGGCGAGCCCAGCGCTCCGGCCAGGACTTCGGGGGATACCAGCCCCGAGGTCGGGATATCCGTCATTCCGCGGCCTCCTTTTGCAGTTCGTCGATGACCGTGAGCGAGGTGCTCATCTCGGCCGTCGCCCCCAGCATGATCGAAGCGGAACAGTACTTTTCCTTCGACAATGTGACGGCGCGTTCGGCCTTGGCCTGCGACAGGCCGCGGCCGCTGACGCGGTAGGCGATGTGGATCTTGGTAAAGACCTTGGGATCCTCGGTCGCGCGCTCGGCCTCGACTTCGACGTCGCAACCGGTCACCGCCTCGCGCCCCTTCTTGAGGATCTGCACGACATCGAAGCCGGTGCAGCCGGCGAGCCCGATCAGCAGCATCTCCAGCGGCCGGATGCCGATATTGCGGCCGCCATATTCGGGCGCGCCATCCATCATCACGGCGTGGCCGCTGCCAGCTTCGCCCATGAAGGCCATGCCCTCGACCCAGCGTGCCCGTGCTTTCATCGCGCTCTCCTCCGTTCGTTCTGCCTCAGGGATAACCCGCCAGGCAGGCAGAGGCGAGGGCGGCTTCAGGCCGCAGCAAACAGGTTGCCATGCGTGATGCGCAGCCGGATGCGTTCTCCGATTGCCGGCGCGACCTGGCTGGCAAGGTCGACATCGAGCCGCTTCGGCAGCCCCTCGACAGCGACTTCGGCGCGGCGCAGCGGCCCGTTGCGCCTGAGATGCTCGACCACGCCCGGCAGAGCCAGCGGCGCATCATCGACGATGCGCAGGTGCTGCGGCCGGACATAGAGCGAGGCCGGCCCGCCCAGATTCTGGCGCAGGCCGCCGAGCACCGGACGATCCTGGAAGAAGGCCTGGCTGCCGACGACCTTGACCGGCAAATGATTGGCGTCGCCTAGGAACTGGCAGACGAAAGGCGTCGCCGGATGGTCGTAGACATCGTCGGGCGAGCCGACCTGTTCGAGCCGGCCGTCATGGAGAATCGCGACCCGGTCGGCCAGCTCCAGCGCCTCTTCCTGGTCATGCGTGACGAAGACGGTGGTGTGGCCGGTGTGCCGGTGCAATTCACGCAGCCAGGCGCGCAAATCCTTGCGGACCTTGGCGTCGAGCGCACCGAAGGGTTCGTCGAGCAGCAGTACACGCGGCTCGATCGCCAGCGCCCGGGCAAGCGCGATGCGCTGGCGCTGGCCGCCGGAAAGCTGGCTCGGATAGCGTTTCTCCAGCCCGGGCAGCTGGATCAGCTCGAGGAGGTCGGAGACGCGCTTTCTTATCTCGGCGGGGCTCGGCCGCTCGGCGCGCGGCCGCGATTTCAAGCCGAAGGCGATGTTCTCGCCGACGCTCATCGTCTTGAACAGCGCATAGTGCTGGAAGACGAAGCCGATCCGGCGCTCGCGCAGCGAGAGCTCGCGCGTATCGGTCTCGCCGAAGAGCACGCGGCCGCGCTCGGCCTGTTCCAGCCCGGCGATGACGCGTAGCAGCGTCGTCTTGCCCGAGCCGGACGGGCCGAGTAGCGCGACGAGCTCGCCCGGCTGGATGTCGAGCGAGACGCCGCGCAGAGCGGGAAAGTTCTGGAAGCGCTTCTCGACGCTTTCGATGGTGACGGCGACCGACATGGGCTCTTCCACTCAATGACGGCGGCTGGCGGCGATCGCGTCGGCGAAGCGCCATTCCAGCACGGTTTTCAGGACGAGCGTGATGAGGGCCAGGCCCGCCAGCAGCGAGGCGACCGCGAAGGCGGCGGCGCCCATGTACTCGTTGTAGAGAATCTCGACATGCAGCGGCATGGTGTTGGTCAGGCCGCGGATCTTGCCCGAGACGACGGCGACCGCGCCGAACTCGCCCATGGCGCGGGCATTGCAGAGCAGCACCCCGTAGAACAGGCTCCACTTCACATTCGGCAGGGTGACCGTGAAGAAAGTGGTCCAGCCGGAGGCACCGAGCGTCAGCGCCGCCTCCTCGTCGGCCGAGCCGAGCGATTGCATGTGCGGGATCAGTTCGCGCGCGACGAAGGGAAAGGTGACGAAGATCGTCGCCAGCAGGATCCCCGGCACGGCGAAGACGATCTTGATGTCGTTGGCCGCGAGCCACGGACCGAAATAGCCCTGGGCGCCGAAGAGCAGCACGAAGACCAGGCCCGAGATCACCGGCGAGACCGAGAAAGGCAGGTCGATGAAGCTGATCAGCAGGTTTTTGCCGCGGAACTCGAACTTGGCGATCGCCCAGGCCGCCGCCAGGCCGAAGACCACGTTGAACGGCACGGCGACCGCCGCGACGAACAGGGTCAGGCGGATCGCCGCCAGCGCATCGGGTTCGAGGATCGCCTCGCGATAGGCATGCCAGCCGCGCGCGCTGGCCTCGACGAAGACCGAGATCAGCGGCAGGAACAGGAAGAGGCAGAGGAAGGCGAGCGAGACGGCAACCAGCACGAACTGGACCAGGCGGGATTCGCCCTTGACGCGCCGGGCGGCGCGGGCGGGAGCGAGATCCTCGATCTGATAGGGCAGGCTGGCGTCAGACATCGCCGAATCTCCGGCGGGCGCGGGCCTGGATCAGGTTGACCAGCAGGATCAGGGCGAAGGACAGAAGCAGCATGATCGTCGCGACCACGGCTGCCCCGGCATAGTCGAACTGCTCCAGGCGGATCACGATCAGCAGCGGCGCGATCTCGGACACCATCGGCACGTTGCCGGCGATGAAGATCACCGAGCCGTATTCGCCGACGGCGCGCGCAAAGGCGAGCACGAAGCCGGTCAGCAGCGCCGGCAGCACCGGCGGCAGCAGCACGGTGAAGATGGTGCGCCAGCGGCTGGCGCCGAGCAGGGCCGCGGCCTCCTCGATATCGGCCGGCAGCTCTTCCAGCACCGGCTGGATCGTGCGGACGACGAAGGGCAGGCCGATGAAGATCAGAGCCACCATCACGCCGAGCGGCGTATAGGCGACCTTGATGTCATAGGGCGCGAGCAGGCCGCCGACCCAGCCATTGGGCGCATAGATCGCCGCGAGCGAGATGCCGGCAACCGCCGTGGGCAAGGCGAAGGGCAGGTCGACCGCCGCATCGATCAGGCGCTTGCCCGGAAAGTCGTAGCGGACGAGGACCCAAGCCAGTATCAGCCCGAATACCGCGTTGATCGCCGCCGCGAAGAGCGCGCCCAGGAAGGAAAGCTTCAGGGCGGCGAGCGTACGCGGCGAGGTCGCCACCGCCCAGATATCGGCCGGACCGGCGCTCGCCGCCTTGAGGAACAAGGCGGCGAGGGGAATGAGCACGACCAGCGACAGCGCCGTCACGGTGATGCCCAGCGCCAGGCCGAAGCCGGGCAGGATGCTGGGCTCGCGCCAGCGGAAAACTGCCGCCGTCATGGCTCAGCGCGCCGGCTTGTAGAGCTGGTCGAAGGTGCCACCGTCACCGAAATGAGTGGGCTGCGCCTTGGCCCAGCCGCCGAAGCTCTCGTCGATGGTGACGAGCTCGACCTTCGGGAAGCGGGCGATGTCCTTCGGGTCGGCAGCTTCCGGATTGCGCGGGCGGTAATAATGCTTGGCGATGATCGCCTGGCCCTTCGGCGTGTAGAGGAACTCGAGATAAGCCTGCGCCTCGGCACGCGTTCCTTTGGCATCGACATTGCCGTCGACGACCGTGACCGGCGGCTCGGCCAGGATCGAGAGTGAGGGCACGACGATGTCGAACTTGTCCTCGCCGAACTCCTTCAGCGCTAGGAAGGCCTCGTTCTCCCAGGACAGGAAGACGTCGCCGATGCCGCGCTGGGTGAAGGTCGTGGTCGCGCCGCGTGCGCCGGTGTCGAGCACCGGCACATTGGTCAGCAGCTTACCGATATAGTCGCGGACCTTGGCCTCGTCCTTGTTGAAGGCCTTCTCGGCATAGGCCCAGGCGGCGAGATAGTTCCAGCGGGCGCCGCCCGAGGTCTTCGGATTCGGCGTGATGATCTGGACGCCCGGCTTCACCAGGTCGCCCCAGTCCTTGATCGCCTTCGGATTGCCCTTGCGAACGAGGAAGACGATGGTCGAGGTGTAGGGCGAGGAGTTCTGCGGCAGGCGCTTCTGCCAGTCGAGCGGCAGCTTCTTCGAGCGCTGCGCGACGGCGTCGATGTCGCCGGCGAGGGCCAGCGTCAGCACATCGGCGTTGAGGCCGTCGATGACGGTGCGGGCCTGTGCGCCCGAGCCGCCATGCGACTGCCGGATCGTGCTGATCTTCTTGGCGTTCCTGCCATTCCAGTCGGCGATGAAGGCAGTATTGATGTCGCGATAGAGCTCGCGGGTTGGATCATAGGAGACGTTGAGCAGCTCGGTCTGGGCCCGAGCGCCGCTGATCACGCCGAAGCACAGGGCGAAGGCTCCGAGCGTCAGGCCGGCTTGCAGCAGGCGGTGAAGTCTCTGTCGCGTCATCTCAGTGCTCCGTGTCGGACAGTCCGGAAAGCCGCCGAAACGGCTCAAAACTGTTCTTAAAAACAAACAGAACGTACTGAATTGGCGGTCATCGCTCAACTGGTGGCGGCAGTAGAGCCCTTCCAAACTTTTCGCGCCAGAGAGAAAACGCATCTCCGGCGGTTTGGTTCGTTTCAGCCGTGAGCCAATTTTCCGCTGGCGGCAGCCGGCAAGGCGGCGCCCATCGCATGGCCGATCAGGACGAGGACAGGCCCCTTGCTCGGCAGCTCGCCGAGCCGTTCCGGCAGGTCCAGGATCGTGGTGGCGATCCGCCTCTCCGCCGGCGTTGTCGCACCAAGGACCGCGATCGCCGGTGTCGCCGGATCGAGCCCGGCGGCGAGCGCCTTCTCGCGAAACAGCGGCAGGGTGGCGCGCGCCATGTAGAGCGCCGTGGTCGCGGCGGGATCGGCCAGCGCCTTCCAGTCGAGATCCTGCGGCAGCTTGCCGTCGCGGGCATGGCCCGTGACGAATTGCAGGCGGCGGGCATGGTCGCGATGGGTCAGCGACAGGCCGAGCGAAGCCGCTGCGCCTTGCGCCGCCGAGATGCCGGGCACGATCGCGACCGGGATGCCGGCGCGATGGCAGGCCTCGATCTCCTCGCCGGCGCGCCCGAAAATGCCGGGATCGCCGCCTTTCAGCCTGACCACATGCTTGCCCTGGCCGGCGAGCGAGACCAGCATCGCGTTGATGTCGTCCTGCTTCACGGCGGGGCCGTAACCCTGCTTGCCGACAAGCATGCGTTTGGCCTCGCGCCGGGCGAGCTCGAGCACGCCGGCCGAGACGAGGTCGTCATAGAGGATGATGTCGGCGCTCTGCAGCGCCCGGATCGCCTTCAGCGTCAGCAGCTCCGGATCGCCTGGGCCGGCGCCGACCAGCGTAACGCGGCCATGCTGAGTCCCGGTCCGCTCGATCTCTTCGAGCGCGGCGGAGAGGCTGTCCCGGTCGCTTTCATCGGGCCGACGCTGCGGCTCGGCAAGCGCGCGACTGGTGAAGCGCTCCCAGAAATCGCGGCGGAGCGGGAAGGCGAGCTCGCGCGCCTTGACCAGCGGACGCCAATCATGCGCGGCCTGGGCCCAGGCCTTGAGGCCGGACGGCAGCAACGCCTCGATCTTGGCGCGGATCGCCTGACCGAAGACGGGGGCGGCGCCGTCGGTCGAGATCGCGACCACCAGCGGCGAGCGGTTGACCAGCGAGCCGAAGGCAAAGTCGCAGAATTCGGGCTTGTCGACGATGTTGGCCGGCACGCCGCTCTGGCGGGCTGCAGCAGCGAAGGCCTTGGCTTCGTCAAGGGAATCGATGTCCGCGATGGCGAGCGCGGCGCCGTCGAGGTCGCTGGCCTGCCAGGCGCGCGGCAACACCGTCACCGAACCGGCGGGCGGATCGGCGGCAAGGCCGGAGAAGATATCAGGCTGGTCGCCGGCGAGGATCAGCAGGTTGCTGCCTGCTGCAGCCAGCAGTTCGGCCTTCCAGAGCGCGCCCTCGCTCGCGCCCGCAAGCACGACCTTGCGCCCCTCCAGTTTGTGGAAGAGTGGCAGGGTCGCGAGCCGTTCGATCCGGCGCGGGGCGGTGGCTTGCGGGCGTCTTGCGCTCATCTTTGCGTCGCTGCGGCCTTCACATCGGGTTGCACCCGGCTATCGCCCGCAGGTGGCACGAACAGCCACAGACCGGCAAGCACCAGGATGATAAGCCGGAAGCAAAGATCGAACCAGCGCTCGCGCGGGCCGGGAGCGGAGTGACTCAAGGCGTCGTTCAGCATGGCCTCCTCCCATTCATCGTCGCTATGGCGGTCGGCCGGCCGGCGCAGGCTGGTCTGGGCCGAACCGTGCATCGTCTCAGCTCGCCGCGGCATGTTTCAGCCGGGCCGAGCGGCGCCGGTCGAGGATATTGCCGCTGTCGCCATAGCCGCGCTGATAGCCATGGCTGATCTGGCCGAGCGCCCGGGTCCATTGCTCGACCGGCTGGCGCGCAGCACTCGCCTCGGGCAATTCGACCTCGTCGAAGCCGCAGGCGAGGGCATAGGCGAACTGGTCGACGATCAGCGGGCCGCTGGCCCGCAACGTGCCGGTGAAGCCGTGATTGCGGATCAAGCGCGCCAGGCTGAAGCCGCGCCCGTCGCCGAAGGACGGGAAGCTGATCGCGATCAGCGAGAGCTGGCGCATCAGCAGCTTGAGCTCGGGGATGCGGACGGTATTGGGGATGACGACGCCGATGCGCTGGTCGCGGGTCTTCTGCGCCAACGCCTCCGGCAGCGCCGCCCAGTCGACGAGCGCATGCGAGATGTTGTCGATCGCCGCGCCCTCGCTGCGTGTCCAGAGCTCGGCCTTGGCGCCGTGACGATCAAGCAACGGCATGGCTGACCTCCTGAAAAGCCGCCTTGAACGGCGCAAGGCCGATGCGGCGGACATTGTCGATGAAGCTCTCGCCGGTCTGGCGCTGCCCCAGGTAAACCGAGACGATGCGCTCGATCGCGTCCGGCACGTCCTCGGCCGCGAGGCCGGGGCCGAGAATCTCGCCGATTGCCGCGTTCTCGGTCGCGTCGCCGCCGAGCGTGATCTGGTAGGATTCGATGCCGCGCTTCTCGAGGCCGAGAATGCCGATATGGCCGACATGGTGATGGCCGCAGGCATTGATGCAGCCGGAAATCTTGATGTTGAGCACACCGATCTCCTTCTGCCTGACGGGGTCGGCGAAACGCTGCGCCAGGGCCTGCGCGATCGGGATCGAGCGGGCCGTCGCCAGCGCGCAATAGTCGAGGCCGGGGCAGGCGATGATGTCGGTGATCAGCCCGACATTGGCCGTCGCCAGCTCCGCCTCGCCGAGGCGCTGCCAGACGGCGAACAGGTCCGACAGCTTTACATGCGGCAGGACGAGGTTCTGCGCGTGGGTGACGCGGATTTCGGAGAGCGAGAACTCGTCCGCGAGATCGGCGACGACGCGCATCTGCTCGCTGGTGGCGTCGCCGGGAGGCGCGCCGATCGGCTTCAGCGAGATCGTCAGCGCGGCATAGCCCGGCTGGCGATGCGGGGTGAGATTGGTCTCGACCCAGCGGGCGAAATCGGGATTGCCGGCCCTGGCCGCTTCGAAAGCGCCGCTGGTCGCCGGCAGCTTTTCATAGGCCGGCGGCGCGAAGTAGGCGGCGATGCGCGCGACCTCGGCCGGATCGGCGTTGACGGAGGGGCCATCGAGCCGGGCGAACTCCTCCTCGACGCGGCGGGAGAACTCCTCCGTGCCGATCTCGTGGACGAGGATCTTGACCCTGGCCTTGTACTTGTTGTCGCGCCGACCTTCGAGATTGTAGACCCGCATGATCGCCTCGAGATAGGCGAGCAGATCGGCCTTGGGCAGGAACTCGCGCACGATCTTGCCGATCATCGGGGTGCGGCCGAGGCCGCCGCCGACGATGACCTCGTAGCCGATCTCGTGCGTGTCCGGATGGCGCAGGATGCGCAGGCCGATATCGTGCGCCTTGATCACGGCGCGGTCATGCTCGGCGCCGGTCACCGCGATCTTGAACTTGCGCGGCAGGTAGTCGAACTCGGGATGCAGGCTCGACCATTGCCGGATCAATTCGGCGGTCGGGCGTGGATCCTCGACCTCGTCCTGCGCGACACCGGCGAAATGGTCGGCGGTGACATTGCGGATGCAGTTGCCCGAGGTCTGGATCGCGTGCATCTCGACATCGGCGAGCAGGTCGAGAATGTCCGGGATGTCGCGCAGCTTCGGCCAGTTGAACTGGAGATTAGTGCGCGTGGTGAAATGGCCGTAGCCGCGATCATAGCGCTCGCCGATCAGCGCGAGCTGGCGCATCTGCTTCGACGACAGCGTGCCGTAGGGGACGGCGATCCGCAGCATGTAGGCGTGCAGCTGCAGATAGACGCCGTTCTTCAGACGCAGCGGCTTGAACTCGTCCTCGGTCAGCGAACCGCTAAGCCGGCGACCAACCTGGTCGCGGAACTGCGCGACCCGCTCGCGGACGAAACGCTCGTCGAATTCATCGTAGCGATACATGCGTCAGGCTCTCAGAAAAGCTTGGGCGAGCGGCAATTCAGCCTGCTTGCCGAGGTCGCGCCGGATGCTGGGGCCGGTCGTCTTCATCCGTTCGCGGTAATGGCGCGGCACCGGCACGCCGTCCTCGATCGCGACATCGACGAGATAGGCGTCGACGACCTGCTGCTTGCCGAGCTCGGCAGTGGCGAAGGCGTCGAGCCGATCGGCCGTCGCATCATCGTCACCGACCAGCGCCGCGCCGGGATCGCGCGACCAGTGGAGGCTGTTCGCATCGCCCGCCGCGAAGACGACGTCGCCGTCGAGCAGGTCGTTGGCCAGCAGGATCACCGGTAGGGCAGGGCGCTTGGCGACAGCCATGAATGATGCTCGCTACGTTCGCTATTTCGAACGTTTTGCATAAGGCACAGGCCTTCAGGCATCAATTCACGTCAGGTAGTGTGATTTTTCTTATTCCCGTTCCAAAAGAGGAAATCTCTCTTCGCCTTGCTGCGATACGGCACGCGGCCGGAAAAATTCTGCTGCCGCGACACACAATACGCGAGTCATCCCGGGCGACCGGAGGGAGACCCGGGACCCATTCCGGAACCTTATTCGGAAAGGCTCCGGCATGGATCCCGGATCTCCGCTTCGCTGTGTCCGGGATGACGGGCGATAGTACGAGAGGAGAGCAAGCGCGCTCAAACCAGCCCGCCCAACCGATAGCCGACGCCGGGCTCGGTCTCGATCAGCTTCGGCTCGGCCGGATCGTCCTCGAGCTTCTGCCGGAGCTGCCCGACGAAGACGCGCAGATACTGCACGTCGTGCTCATGGGCCGGGCCCCAGACGGCGGTGAGGATCTGCTTGTGGGTCAGGACCCGGCCATTGCCGCCGGCCAGGCTGGCGAGCAGGTCGTATTCCTTGGGCGAGAGCTTCACCGCAACGCCGGCCTTGCTGATCCGGCGGTTGACCAGGTCGATCTCGACATCGCCGACCTGCAGCGCAGGCTCCGAGCCCTGGCGTTCGAGGCGATGGCGCAGCGCGACGCGCAGGCGCGCCAGCAACTCGCCGACGCCGAACGGCTTCTCGACATAGTCGTCGGCGCCGGCGTCCAGCGCGTCGATTTTCTCGGTCTCGCGGTCGCGGGCGGAGAGGATGATCACCGGGCCGTCATAGAAGGCCCGCGCCTTGGCGAGCGCCTCCTTGCCGTCCATGTCGGGCAGGCCGAGGTCGAGCACGACCGCGTCGGGCGGCTTTCGGGCGATCTCGCGCAGGCCGGTGGTGGCGTCGTCGGCGCGGATCGGCTCGTAGCCGGCCGCGTCGAGCGCTGGGCCAAGGAAACGGTGGATCTGCGGCTCGTCGTCGATGACGAGGATGCGGGGGCGAAAGGCGGTCATGACTTGGGTTCTCCGCCCGCGACGTCCTTGCGCAGGCTGATCAGGATGCGGGTGCCGCCCTTGCTGCCGTCCGGGCGGTCATGGATCGGGCTGGCGGCGGCGATGCGGCCG
Source organism: Allobosea sp. Root483D1 (assembly GCF_001429505.1). Classification (GTDB taxonomy): domain Bacteria; phylum Pseudomonadota; class Alphaproteobacteria; order Rhizobiales; family Beijerinckiaceae; genus Allobosea. The sequence goes on along the minus strand of NZ_LMJW01000022.1, from coordinate 902,650 downwards.
CCCATGGCCTCGACGAAGCCCTTGGCGATGGCGAGGCCGAGCCCAGCGCCCTTGCCGCGCTCGCCGCCACGATCGATCGATTCCTCCAGCCGCCGGAACTTCTCGAAGACGCGTTCCAGCTCGGCAGTCGGGATGCCGCGGCCCTCGTCCTCGATCGAGATCACGACATTGCCGCGGTCCTCATAGGCGGCCGCCTCGATCAACGCGCCGTCCTCGCTATAGGCGATGGCGTTTTCGAGGATGTTGACCAGCACTTGCTCGAGCAGGCCAGCGTCGGCCCGAACCAAAGAGAGCTCTGCCGGGAAATCGCGCTGGACCCGCCGTTGGCCGAGCCGGCGCGAGACGCGTGAAAGCGCCGCCGCGATCACGTCGCGCACATCGATCCAGTCGCGTCTTGCCACCAGCGCGCCGCCTTCGAGCCGGGTCATGTCGAGCAGATCGCCGACATAGCGGTTGAGCCGCTCGGCCTCCTCACGGATCGAGAGCAGGAGATCGTCGCGCACGGCCGGCTTCATGCCATCGCCGTAATCGATCAGCGTCGTCGCCGAGCCGAGCACGGTGGCGAGCGGCGTGCGCAGATCGTGGCTGACCGAGTTGAGCAGGGCGGAGCGCAGGCGGTCGCTGCGGCGGAGCGCTTCCGCATCGACGGCCGCAGCGGCGAGCTCGGCGCGCTCGATCGCGATCGCACCCTGGTCGAGCAGCGCCATTGCGAAGCGCGCATTCTCAGCCGTCGCCAGCGCCTTCGGCTCGAAGCCGACGACGCCGGAGCGGGCTCGCACGCCCTGCAATGGCCTGAAGGTCCAGGCGACGTTCGGCAAGGTGCCAGTGCCGGCCCCGGCCGGCTCGCCGCGGTTCCAGGTCCAGCGCGCCGCGGTCATGTCAGCGGTCGATAGGGCTTCGAGCTCGGGCGCGCCGGCGGCCGGGGCGATCTCGCCATTGGCCGGCAGCAGCACCACGATCTTGCCGGAGGTCGCGGCCGAGACCTGTTCGGCCAGGATCGACGCGACATCTTCGCGCCGCGCCGCCGCCGAAAGCCGGCGGCTGGCGGCGAGCAAGGCGGTGATCGCCGAGGCGCGCCGCGCCGTTGCCCTGGCCTGGTCGCGGATGCGCCCGGTCAGGCCGCCCGTCGTCAGCGCCACCGCAAAGAAGACAAGGAAGGTCAGCACGTCGGCCGGGTGGCCGATCCAGAAGGAGAGGCGCGGCTCGAGAAAGAAGAAGTTGTAGGCGAAGGCCGCGAGCGCGGCTGCCGTCACTGCCGGCCAGAGGCCGAAGGCGAGACCGGCGCCGAGCACGCTGACCATGAACAGCATGGCGAGGTTGACATTCTCGACCCGCTTGTCGATCAGCTCGGCGAGGCCGATCACGACCCCGACCATGGCGACCGCGCCGAGATGGGTGAGCCAGTTGAATCGGCCCCGCGGCGTGCTCGGCATCACCTGTTGCACCGGCCCGCTCGTAATTTCGGTGACGATGTGCAGGGCGGCGCCGTTCTGCGCCTTCAGCAGCTCTGGGGCGAGGGAAGGGCGCAACCAGGCGCGCCAACCCTTGCGATGCGATTTGCCGACGACGATCTGGGTGACGTTGTTGCGGCGGGCATAATCGAGCACTGCGCCGACGAGATCGTCGCCATTGAGCACGACGCTCGCGCCGCCAAGCTGTTCGGCAAGCTTCAACGCCTCCGCGAGATGCGCGCCACGGGCAGAATCCGGCTCCGCCCCGCTGGGCCGTTCGACATGGGCGACCGTCCAGGGCGCATCCATCATCATGTCGGAGAGGCGCCGCCCGGCCCTGACCAGCGAGCCGGCCATCGCGTCAGGGCCGATCAGCACGAGGATGCGCTCGCCCGCCGCCCAGGGGCCCTCGACGCCAGCGCGCTTCATCGCCTGGCTGAGCTGGTCGTCGACCGTCTGCGCCGCCCGGCGCAGCGCCAGTTCGCGCAGTGCCGTCAGGTTCTCCGGCTTGAAGAAATTGCCGGCGGCGAGCCGGGCGGTCTCGGGAACGTAGACCTTGCCTTCCTCCATGCGCTGGCGAAGTTCGGTCGGCGTGATGTCGATCAGCTCGATCTCGTCGGCGCGGCTGAGCGCGCTGTCCGGCACGGTTTCGCGCTGGCGCACTCCGGTGATCTTCCAGACGACGTCGACCAGGCTTTCGAGGTGCTGGACGTTCAGCGTCGTCCAGACGTCGATCCCGGAGTCGAGCAGTTCCTCGACATCCTGCCAGCGCTTGGGATGGCGGCTGCCCGGCGCATTGGAATGGGCGTACTCGTCGACCAGCAGCAGCTTCGGCTTCAAGGCGAGGGCTGCGTCGAGATCGAACTCCATCATAAGCCGGCCTCGATGCTCGAGCGGCCGGCGCGCCATCACCTCGAGGCCGTCGAGCAGGTCTTCGGTCTCACGCCGGCCATGCGTCTCGACCACGCCGACCAGGACCTCGCCATGCTCCTTCTGGGCACGCCGACCTTGCGTCAGCATCTCGTAGGTCTTGCCGACGCCCGGCGCCATGCCGAGAAATATCTTCAGCCGGCCGCGCTTGCCGCGGCCGGCTGAAGCGAGCAGGGCGTCGGGGTCGGGCCGCCCTGCCTCGCGGAATTGAGATTCGTCGCTTGCCATAGATCCTAACGTTGAGCGCGCGGCCAGCGCGCGTCGAGTGCCAAATTGACCGCAAGCACATTGACGCGCGGCTCACCAAGCAGGCCGAAGGTCGAGCCCTCGGTATTGGCCGCGATCACGGCCAGGACCTCGCTCGGCTGGGCCTTGCGAGCCGCTGCGATCCGCGCGACCTGCCGCGCCGCATTGGCCGGCGAGACATGCGGGTCGAGCCCCGAGCCCGAGGTGGTGACGGCGTCGACCGGAATCGGCGCCTTGCTCTCGGCGCGTAGCGCCTCGGCATCGGTCTTGATGCGCGCGGCGAGATCCTCGTTCAGCGGGCCGAGATTGGAGCCGGAGGAGCCGGCGGCATCGTAGCCGTCCTTGCCGGCCGCGGAGGGGCGGGGGCGCAGATAGGCCTCGTCCTTGAAGTTCTGCCCGACGAAGCGCGAGCCGACGACCTCGCCGGAGGCATTGCGGATCAGCGAGCCGCCGGCCTGGGCCGGGAACAGGGCCTGCGCCAGCCCGGTGACGCCGAGCGGGTAGGCGAGGCCGAGCAGGGCGGTGAAGAGGACCATCGAGACGATGGCGGGGCGAAGATTGGCGATCATGACATGTGTCCTGTTCAGGCCATCAAACGAGCCCGAAGGCCGAGACGATGACATCGATCAGCTTGATGCCGACGAAGGGCGCGATCAGCCCGCCGATGCCGTAGAGGGTGAGATTGCGCGAGAGCAGCTTGGCCGCGCCGATCGCCCGGTAGCGCACACCGCGCAGGGCCAGCGGGATCAGTGCGACAATGACCAGCGCGTTGAAGATCACCGCCGAGAGGATGGCGCTCTGCGGGCTCGACAGGCCCATGATGTTGAGCGCGCCGAGCGCCGGCAGCGAGACGACGAAGAGCGCCGGGATGATGGCGAAGTACTTCGCGACGTCATTGGCGATCGAGAAGGTGGTGAGCGCGCCGCGGGTGATCAGCAACTGCTTGCCGACCTCGACGATCTCCAGGACCTTGGTCGGGTCGCTGTCGAGATCGACCATGTTGCCGGCCTCGCGCGCCGCCTGCGCGCCGGTCTGCATGGCGACACCGACATCGGCCTGGGCGAGGGCAGGGGCGTCGTTGGCGCCGTCGCCGCACATCGCGACGAGGCGGCCCTTGGCCTGCTCGGTGCGGATGATCCGCAGCTTGTCCTCCGGCGTCGCTTCGGCGAGAAAATCGTCGACGCCGGCCTCGGAGGCGATCGCCGCCGCGGTGACCGGATTGTCGCCGGTGATCATCACTGTGCGCACGCCCATGCGGCGCAGGTCGGCGAATCGCTCCTTCACGCCCGGCTTCACCACGTCCTTGAGGTGGATGACGCCGACCAGCGCGCCGTTCTCGCTGACGGCGAGCGGCGTGCCGCCCGAACGGGCGATGCCGTCGACCGCCTGACGAAACTCGGCCGGCACCTGGCTGTCGGCAAGGTCGAGCGTCTTGATCACGGCGTCGACCGCGCCCTTGCGCCAGGACTTGCCGTCATGGTCGAGGCCGGACTGGCGCGTGGTGGCGCTGAACGGGATCGTGGTGGCTCCTGCCGGAGCCTCGGCGGTGACGCCCTGGTTGCGGGCGAGCTCGACGATCGAACGGCCTTCCGGCGTCTCGTCAGCGAGCGAGGCCATCAGCGCTGCGCGTAAGCCCGCATCCGGGCGCACGCCCGGAACCGGGATTACCTCGACAGCCATGCGGTTGCCGAAGGTGATCGTGCCGGTCTTGTCGAGCAGCAGCGTATCGACGTCGCCGGCTGCCTCGACGGCCCTGCCTGAGGTCGCCAGTACATTCACTTTCAGAAGCCGGTCCATGCCGGCGATGCCGACAGCGCTGAGCAGGCCGCCGATCGTGGTCGGGATCAGCGTGATGAAGAGCGCACCCAGCACCATCGGATCGAGCGACACGCCGGAGAATGCGCCGAGCCCGGTCAGGGTGACGACCGCGATCAGGAAGACCAGGGTCAGGCCGGCGAGCAGCACGGCGAGCGCCAGCTCGTTCGGCGTCTTGCGCCGGTCGGCACCCTCGACCATCGCGATCATGCGGTCGAGGAAGGACGAGCCCGGCCGCGAGGTGACCCGGATCTTGAGCCAGTCGGAGACCACGGTCGTGCCGCCGGTAACGGCGGAACGATCGCCACCGCTCTCGCGGATCACAGGGGCGGACTCGCCGGTGATCGCGGCCTCGTTAACCGAGGCGACACCCTCGATGATCTCGCCGTCGGCGGGGATGACGTCGCCGGCCTCGACCAGGACGATGTCGTCCGGTGCGAGTTCATGAGCCGGCGTCGGGATCATCGCGTTACGCGAGGCGTCGATGATCAGCTTGGCCTTGGTGGTGACGCGGGTGGCGCGCAGGGAATCCGCTGCCGCCTTGCCGCGTCCTTCGGCGATGGCCTCGGCGAAGTTGGCGAAGACCACGGTGAGCCAGAGCCAGACCGCGATCTGGATCGAGAAGGCCGCGGGCTGGCCATTGGCGATCGCGACAACGGCAGAGACGGTGGCGAGCGCAGCCACCACCTCGGTCGCGAGGATGACCGGGTTCCCGGTCAGTTTGCGCGGGTCGAGCTTGCCGAAGGCGCTTTTCAGTGCCGTCAGGACGATGGCTTGGTTGAAGGCGCTGGATTTAGCGAGTGAGACACTCATCGAACGAGTTCCTTTGTCGGCTCAGCGAGAGGCCGCAAGCACCTGGAAGTGCTCGACGATTGGCCCAAGTGCGAGCGCGGGGAAGAATTGCAGACCACCCAGGATCAGGATGATGCCGATGAGCAGGCCGACGAAGAGCGGTGAGTCGCTGGGCAGCGTTCCGGCGGTCGGCTTCAGCTTCGGCTTGGCGGCAATGGCGCCGGCCAGGGCGATCACCGGGATCATGTAGGCGAAGCGGCCGAGCAGCATGGCGATGCCGAGCGTGGTGTTCCACCAGGGCGCGTTGGCGGTGAGGCCGGCGAAGGCCGAGCCGTTGTTCCCCGCCGCCGACGAATAGGCGTAGAGGATCTCGGTGAGCCCGCGCGGCCCCTTGTTGAGCAAGCCCTCGAGCGCGACCGGCAGCACCGCAGCAATGGCCGAGAAGCCGAGGATGGCGAGCGGCAGGATCAGCACCGCCAGCATGGCGAACTTGATCTCGCGGCTCTCGACCTTCTTGCCGAGATATTCCGGCGTGCGCCCGACCATCAGGCCAGCGACGAAGACCGCGAGCAGCGCCATCACCACCATGCCGTAGAGGCCGGAGCCGACACCGCCGGGCAGGATCTCGCCGAGCTGCATCAGGAACATCGCGACGCCGCCGCCGAGCGGCATGAACGAGCCATGCATCGCGTTGACCGAGCCGTTCGAAGCGCCGGTGGTCTGCGCCGCCCAGACGGAAGAAGCGGCGGCGCCGAAGCGCACCTCCTTGCCTTCCATGTTGGCGGGTGCGTCGGTGATGCCGGCCGCGATCATGGCGGGCTGCGGCGTCAATGTCTCGGAGGAGTAGATCGCGGAAGCGCCGAGGCCGACCAGGATCACCATGGCGGCGAGCAGGGCGCGTGCCTCCTTGCGGGCGCCGGCGACACGCCCGAAGGCGATGACCGTGCCGAAGGCGAGCGCGTTCAGTGAGACGACCTCGATCAGATTGGTCAGCGGCGTCGGATTCTCGAGCGGGTGCGCCGAGTTGACGTTGAAAAGGCCGCCGCCATTGGTGCCCCATTGCTTGATCGCTTCCTGGCTCGCGACCGGGAAGAGGGCGATGATCTGGTCAACGCCCTCCAGCGTCTTGGCGGTGACGTTGGCGAGCAAACTCTGCGGCACGCCGGCAGCGACAAGCGCGAGCGCGGTGACGATCGAGACCGGCAGCAGCACGTAGAGAACGGAGCGGGTCAGGTCGACCCAGAAATTGCCGAGCGTCTCGCCGCGATCGGCGGCGAAGGCGCGCGCCACGGCGGAAGCGACGGCGAGGCCGGCACCGGCCGAGACGAAGTTCTGCACCGTCAGGCCCGCCATCTGGCTGAGGCTGCTCATCGTCGTCTCGCCGCCATAGGACTGCCAGTTCGTGTTGGTGACGAAGCTGACCGCCGTGTTGAAGGCGAGATGTGGCGACAGGCCGTCGAAGCCCTGCGGGTTCAGCGGCAGCTGGCCCTGCAGGCGCAGCAGGCCATAGAGCAGCACGAAACCGGCCGCGCTGAAGGCGAGCACCGCTCCGGCATAACCGAGCCAGTTCTGCCCCTTGTTCCGGTCGACGCCCAGCGCCGCGTAGAATCCGGCCTCGACCGGCTTCAGCACCAGGTCTAGCGGGGTTCGTTCGCCCGCCCAGACGCGCGCCATGTAGATGCCGAGCGGCCAGCCCACGGCTACCGTCAGCGCGATCGTGAAGACGATCTCAGCCCAGCCCCGCCAGTCCATGCGAGGTCTCCTTTTTCTTGTTGTCTCAGAAGCGGTCGGGGCGCAGCAGCGCGGCGACCATGTAGATCGCGAGCCCGAAGGCTGCGGCGGCGTAGAGCAAGGTCAGGCCCATGGCATCAGACCTTGCGCAGCAGCGCTGCGTACCAGCCGAAGAGCGCGAAGGCCCCGGCTCCGAGCGCGAGAAAGACGATGTCGGCCATGACGGATCTCCAGCCTGGGTTCAGACCGGAGATGTGGTGCCGCACCTGCTAAGCGGTCGAGTGGGAAGGGCAGGCGGCGGCATAAGGGCGGCGTAAAGATCAGGATCTCTCGAAGGGCAAATCGAGATCGAGTTCGCCATATCCCATGCCGTTGAGGAGCAGTCGCGTGCGGCAAAGTATATCGCCCGGCGCGCCTGGGACGGGATGGTCGAGCACCAGTGTCGCCAAAAGGTCCGATGACATCTTAGACGTCACTCCGTCTCCATAAGTGCCTCGGGCGTCAAACACAGTCGCATCTGCTTGTTCGTGACTGAAGTTGCAGCGCCAGATGTTCTCGCGCCGATCCCTGGTCTGGACTTCGATCGAACTGATCGAAAGCGGTTGCTCGGATAGCGATCGACGATGGAGTGAAATCTCGACGAGGCGCTCGCAGCCATAAAGGAGCAGGCGCGAATGGTACCCGATCGGGTCTGCGTCCGGCGGAGCCAGGTCGATCCAGCTCTGATGTGCACGCTGAGGAGCCACGATGCTGAGCAGGAGCTTTCCGTCATCCAGGCGCTGCGCCGCAATCAGTCGCTCATGAGCCTCATAGGTCCGCTGCCCGGCCTCGATCGTCATGGGTTCAAGCAGGAGTGGGAGGGAGCGGCGAAAGATAAAATCCTTGCTGAACTTGAGCTCGCCACGCTGCTCGGGCAACAGCGCCAACAGGCCGTCCGGCGTCACCGGCCATGGTCCCGCGTCAAATTGCGGCTCGGCCACACTTTCACGCTCGCGTTCCGACAGCTCGATTGGAAAGGGAGACGGCTCCCAGATCGATGCGATCTTGAGCTCCTGGACCGTCCGTTCCTCGCGCTCGTGGAACTCGGCGCAAACTGCCTTGATGTCACGATCGAGGAGTTGCCGTTCCTTGGCTAGCCAGTGCTTCCAGATGGGATCCCTTGCCGCGAGACTGTCCATGATTGCACTGGCTGTTTGGGGTCGCCCAGCCAACAGCAAGGCGATGACACATGGAGAAGCCTTTTCTCGATCTCCCTCCAATCGGCGAGCTAGGTCTTCGAGCGTCGTGAGTCTTCCCAGCTCGGCGAATATGTCGTGCTGGAGTGAATCCAGTAGCAGTGGCATGAAGTGCGCGGCGGTGACGTCCCAAAGCGGGCTATGGATAGACTGGTCGCAACCGACTGAACCTGGGTGCCCGTAGAGCGGATTGAGGTAACGCCAGATCCGAAAGCGCTTCCGTTCCCCTGTGCGATCGAACAATGCGCCGCGCAGAATGTGGCGGACAGGCCGGATCAGGAGGTGTCGGCCGACGAGGACGAGGTCGTCACGTTCGGCCAGGAGGCTTTTCAGATAACACTTGATGTCCGCCGGACGCGTTCCGGGTTCAGCCGGACCACCCCGTACCCACACCGCCTTGAGATGCTGCCTGGCATGGTCGACCGCCTTGCCGGCGCTCAGCCATTCGCCCGATGCCTCTTCGAGCACGATGCCTTTCGTCAGCTTGGTCAGGGCCGCCGCGAGGCAGAGGCCGACACTGACTTCGTCCTCATCGCCCGCCCAACGCAAGCTGACGCAGCACGAGAACGGCTTGCCAGCTTCTGGTGGTTCGAGATCGCCGACGGCATCGGGGCCGCTGCGGACATCGAACTCGCAGCCAGATTGCTGGCGTCGCAGCGTCGCAGGGAGGAAGCCGCCATGGGCGGCTAGAGGGCCGTTTCCGTATTGAATCCTGACGGGAAAACCGAGCGACCTCAGCTTGGCGTTGATGTCCTTTATAGCCGGCAAGGCAGCATCGAAAAGCACATGCGCTTCACTTGCCATGTCGGCGGCCCTCGCCAGAGTCCGCCACAACCATACCGAGAACGCAGCGCAATGCACCGCCTCGCTCGCACCCGACGATAATCGGGCTAGCCCGGCGCACAAAAGCGCCGGGAGGCCGCCCTTGCCGATCAGTTCGCCGCTTCGAGCCCGGCCGTGGTGATGAAGGCGGAGAGGGCGAGACCGGCCCAGAAAAAGTCGTTGAGAACACCATGCAGGGGCGCTGCCCCCGTGGTCACGATTGCTAGGCCGCCGGCCAGGAACAGCGCCGAGGCCGCAACAAGGCTATTCATGATCTCCTCCCGCATTTTTGCTTCGAACGCGGCGGGGTTGATTCCGTTCCCCCGATTCGGCGCGGTATCAAATGACTTGTGTTGATGAGATCGTCGCATGCCCACAATTGCCGTGATGTGACAATGCGGGAAGAGGAGAAACCGGCGTGACGTATCGCTTGAGCGGCGCCTGTCATTGCGGCACGATCGGCCTCGAATTGGCACTGCCGCGCCCGCCCGAGGAGGAGGTCGTCGGCGCCTGCCAGTGCTCCTTCTGCCGTAAGCACAATGCCCGGACAGTCTCTGATCCGCGCGCGAGCGCCCGCCTCGTCGTGCACGATCCGGCCGAGCTCCAGCGCTACCGATTCGGGCTTTCGGCCTCGGAGGTCGTGCTCTGCCGCCGCTGCGGCGTCTATGTCGCCATGCTGATGCGCGAGGGCGACAAAGCCTGGACCACGATCAACATCGATGCGCTCGACGAGCGCGCCCGTTTCACGGGGCTGGCCGAGCCGCGGGATTTCAGTGGCGAGGCGCTGGAAGGGCGGCGCGAACGCAGGAAGGCGCGCTGGACCCCGACCGAGCTGGTCGGCTGGCCGGAGGAGGGCGGTTAGCCTCAGGCTGCGAGCCGTGCCAGTTGCTGCCGGACCGCCTCGGAGAAAGGCCGCGCCTTGCGCGTCGCCTCGTCCATCTGGACCATCACGGTGATGCCGCTGGCGACGCAGCGCTCGCCCTGGAAGATCGCCTGCTCGAGCCGGACCGAACTGCGACCGATCGAGGCGATACGCGTGCCGATCTCGACTTCGCCGGGCCAGAGCAGCTCTGCCCGGAAATCCATCTCCAGCCGGGCGATGACGAAGGCCGTTCCCGGCTCGACCAGCTGGCGGGTGCGATCATAGAGCAGCTCGACGCGCCCGGTTTCCAGGAAAGTCGAGAACACCGCGTTGTTGATATGGCCCTGACGGTCGGTGTCGCCATAGCGGAGCTTGTCCTGCGCCCGCAGCGGAAAATCGGTGATGGCGAGATCGTCCGGCATGGCAGGCCCCGTTCTGTGACGGAGCCTTCAAACGCGATCGGTGGGCGCGAGGCAAGCTCCGCCCGCGATCGGACAGGCGAGGGCGTTCAGGCCAGTACGTCGCCATAGTCGGGATGACGGCTGGCCCAGGCGGCGACGAAGGAGCAGCGCGGCACGACGCGGCGCCCGCTGGCGCGCGCGATTTTGAAGATGCCCTCGGCCAGTTGCGAACCGAGTCCGCGCCCGTTGAAGGCCGGCGGTACCTCGGTATGGGCCACGACGATCTGGTTGCCGTCGCTGCGATAGACGGCAAAGGCCTGTCCGCCGGGGAAATCGAGCTCGAAACGCCCGGCTTCGGGCCGTTCGACCACTTCGGCCCGTCCGGCTTCCACATGCTGCGTCATGGCTGCCCCCCACTGGCGCCGATAGCGATGAGCGCCGCTTCAACCACAATGTGGGAGCCGGGCTGCCGCTTGTCTGCGGTTACGATCATGCCGATCGGGAATGGCAGGGCTGCGGCGAGCAGCCCCGCAAATAGTCGTCAGGACAGCCACTCCTGCTCGCGGCGGCGGGCACGCTCGCCCTTGAGCTCGTCCTCCGCGCCGTGGTCGACGACCTCCTCGCTGCGGTTGCGGAAGGTCCAGATCGCCTTCGCGGCCTCCCAGTGCTCGTGGTCGCGGCCTTCCGGCTGTCCTTCTTCCATCCAGAGCGAATAGGCGATCTTGCGGATCTCGCGCTCGGCCTTGCCAAGATGGCTCATCTCGTCCTCCTGGTTCCGTTGCAGTCAACGAGGAAACGACGGAACGCCGAACGGCGTTCCGCGCCTCCCGCGAAATCTGTCACCGCAATGTGGCGCTCGCATGAGCTCGTCGGAGGCAGGCTGCGGCTCGTTCGGAGGGGCCGATCCTATTCCGCGGCAGCCGGGGCGGGGGCCGTCATCTGCTCGAAGCAATCGAGCGTCCGTGCTGAATAGACCAGTGCCGCGCCAGCGTTCATCGCGATCGCCACCCCGAGCGCTTCCGCGATCTCCTCGCGGCTGACGCCGGCCTTGATCGCCGCATCGACATGGATGGTGATGCAGCCGTCGCAGCGCGTGGTGACGGCGACGGCGAGCGAGATCAGCTCGCGCGTGCGGGTGTCGAGATGCGTGGTCTTCGCCGCCCCACCGGCCAGCGCGGCATAGCCGCGAAGCGCTTCGGGAGCAGCCTTGCCGAAATCGCCGACACGGCCCTTCAGCTCGGAGCGATAAGTGGTCCAGTCCAGCATCGGGATGCCCTCCATCGTGAGATCGGCCTGATGTTCGGCCGACGATGATTGTCGGGCAGAGGTCGTACTCGCGCCAGCCCGATCAGAGGCGACGATTGCCGCAGGCTTGAAGATCGCGCGCATCACCCCAAATCCAAGTCAAAGGGCGCCACCGGCTCAACGGAGCTCACCATGGACCAAGAGAATCTGAAGCAATTCCGTCGGCGATCGATCGAGAAGGCGCTGCGCGCCGGGCTTCCGGCCTATTTCCTCGACGAATGCGACGATGACGGCGTGATCCGGGTCAAACCCAACGGCGCAGCCGAACGGATCGTCATCCAGCAGGGCCAGGCGCAGATACTGCCGTTCGAATGCCGAGCCTGCTGATCGGCCAAGCCCCGCCTGCGAAGGCGGGGCTTTCATTTTGCGAGTGCAAAATCGAGAGGCGGCGCGAACCGATGAGTGCCGCACTCTGTCGGTCGCAAGCTGAGCAGCGAGCCGTTGCAAGGGACGGAGGGGAGCCGGGAACGGCAACCAGTTTGATTCGCATAAGACATATTATGGAACTTAAAATGATGCCGGGATATGAGTCTGTCCGGCAAACCTGTGTTCGTCGGACAGGCTATCCTTCGATCGTCAGCTGCATGCCGTCGAACGCCGGTTCAATGTTGTCCGGCAAGCGCTTGGACAGGCTGGCATAATCGAGATCGACATGAAGATTGGTCAGGATCGCGCGGGGTGGCTTGAGCTGCGCGATCGCCTCCAGCGACTGCTCCAGATTGAAGTGGCTCGGATGCGGCGCCTCGCGCAGGCAGTCGAGGACCAGCATGTCGAGCCCACTCATCGCTGGTAGGGACTCCGGCGGAATGGCGCTGACGTCCGGTGCATAGCCGAAGCCGCCGAAGCGGAAACCGAGCGCGTCATAATTCGGGCCGTGCTCGAGCCGGAACGGCAGCGTCTCGATCGCGCCGCCCGGGCCGTCGATGGTGAGCGGTTCACCGGCGGCGAGCGGCGCAAGATCGAGGATCGGCGGATAGAGGCTGCCGGGCGGTGTCTCGAACAGATATCCGAAGCGCTGGCGCAGCGTTTCGCCCGTCACCGTGTCGGCATGGACCGAGATGCGCTTGCGCATATGCAGGACGAGCGCGCGCAGATCGTCGATGCCGTGAGTATGGTCGGCATGGTCATGGCTGAACAACGTGGCGTCGAGCCGGGTCACGTTCGCGGACAACAGCTGTTCGCGCAGGTCGGGCGTGGTGTCGATCAGCACGCTCGTCGTGCCGCCTGGGCCGCGGCGCTCGACCAGGATCGAGCAGCGCCGGCGCCGGTTCTTCGGATTGGCCGGATCGCAGGCGCCCCAGCCGGAGCCTGGCCGCGGCACACCGCCGGATGAGCCGCAGCCGAGGATGGTGACGGTCAGGTTCATGCGACGCGTCAGCCCTCAGGCTACCTGCGCCACGGGCGCTGCATGGTCCATCTTCCAGTAGCAGCGCCTGGCGTTCTCCGTCGTGATCCGGGCGATCTCGTCGAAGGACAGACCCTTGACGTCGGCGAGAACCTTCGCGGTCTCAACGACATAGGACGGTTCGTTGCGCTTGCCCCGATAGGGCGTCGGGGCGAGATAGGGCGCATCGGTCTCGACCAGCAGGTGCTCCAGCGGGATGTTGCGGGCGATCGCGCGCAGCGCTTCGGAGGTCTTGAAGGTCAGGATGCCGGAGAAGGAGACGTAGAGCCCGAGCTCGACGCCGGTGCGGGCCAGCATTTCGCCGGCCGTAAAGCAGTGCAGGATGGCGGGGAAGGCGCCCTTCCCCATTTCCTCCCGCAGGATCGACGCCATGTCCTCGTCGGCCTCGCGCGAGTGGATCACCAGCGGCAGCTGGGTCTGGCGCGCCGCGGCGATGTGGGTGCGCAGGCCTTGCTCCTGCGCCTCGCGCGGGCTCTTGTCGTAGTGATAGTCGAGCCCGGCCTCGCCGATGGCGACGCAGCGCGGATGGCGCGCCAGCTCGACCAGTTGCTCGACCGTGACGTCGAGTTCGTCATGGGCGCCGTGCGGATGCGTGCCAACGGTGCACCAGACGGAAGGGAAACGCTCGGCCAGCGCCACATAGGTCGCAAAGCGCGCGACGCGGGTCGAGATCGTCACCATCCGGCCGACGCCGGCCGCTTCGGCGCGGCCGACATAAGCTCCGATGTCCTCGGCGAAATCCGGGAAGTCGAGATGGCAATGCGTATCGATCAGCATCAGGCCGCCTGCCCGTCTTCCGGTTCGACATAGCGCGGGAAGACCGCACTCGGCGCCGGCAGCACGGTACCGGAAACGAGGCGCCCGGCCTCGCCAAGCGCAGCGAAGTCGCGCGCCTCGGCAGGCACCGCCAGCAGGTCGAGCAACTTGGCCATGGCCTCCGGCATCACCGGCTGGGTGAGGATCGCGATCTGGCGGATCGTCTCGATCGTGACGTAGAGCACCGTATCGCGCTTGGCCGGATCGCTCTTGGAGAGCTTCCACGGCTCGTTATTGGCGAAATAGCGGTTGGTCTCGGCGACCACGGCCCAAATGTCCGCCAGCATGACGTGCAGAGCGAAATCCTGCATGGCGGCGCGCGTCTTCGTCAGCAGCCCGTCGGCCTGCGCCAGCATGGCACGATCGCTTTCCGTCAGCGCGCCGGCCGGCGGCACCCTGCCCTCGCAGTTCTTGGCTATCATCGACAGCGAGCGCTGCGCCAGATTGCCGAGGTCGTTGGCGAGATCGGCGTTGATGCGCCCGATGATCGCCTCGTGGCTGTAACTGCCGTCCTGGCCGAAGGAGACCTCGCGCAGGAAGAAATAGCGCAGCTGGTCGACGCCGTAGATGTCCGCGAGCCCGAACGGGTCGACGACATTGCCGAGCGATTTCGACATCTTCTCGCCCTTGGAGAGCAAGAATCCGTGGCCGAAGACGCGCTTCGGCAGCGGCAGCCCCGCCGACATCAGGAAGGCCGGCCAGTAGACCGTGTGGAAGCGCACGATGTCCTTGCCGATGATGTGGACATCGGCCGGCCAGTAATGCCAGCGCGGATCACTCTCATTCGGAAAGCCGCAGCCGGTGACGTAGTTGTTGAGCGCGTCGACCCAGACATACATCACATGCTTCGGATCGCCCGGAACCGGTAGGCCCCAGTCGAAGGTGGTGCGGCTGATCGAGAGATCCTCGAGTCCGCTCTTCACGAAACTGACGACCTCGTTCTTCCGCGTCTCGGGCGAGACGAAGTCCGGCACGTCGCGATAGAGCGCGAGCAGCTTGTCCTGGTAGGACTTCAGGCGGAAGAAATAGCTCTCCTCCTCGACCCATTCGACCGGCGTGCCCTGCCCGCCCAGGCGCGTGCCGTCAGGCTGGAGGGTCGTTTCCTCCTCGCCATAGAAAGCCTCGTCCCGGACCGAGTACCAGCCGGAATACTTCGCAAGATAGATGTCGCCATTGGCCTCCATCCGGCGCCAGAGTTCCTGCGTGGAGGGCAGGTGGTCGGCGTCGGTGGTGCGGATGAAGCGGTCGAAGGAACAGCCGAGCCGCTGTTCCATCTCGTGGAAGCGGGTAGCGAGGCCATCGACGAAGTCCTTCGGCGAGAGCCCGCTCTGCGCGGCGGTGCGTTGCACCTTCTGGCCGTGCTCGTCGGTGCCGGTCATGGCGAAGACGTCATAGCCGTCGAGGCGCTTGAAGCGGGCGATCGCGTCGGCAGCCACCATCTCATAGGCGTGGCCGATATGCGGCGGGCCGTTGGTGTAGTGGATCGCGGTCGTCAGATAGAACTTCGGGGCCGAGGCCATGGTCTGTCCGGTCGTCTCAAACGGGTTTCAGGCCGCGCGCGAACGGGAAACCGCCTCCGACAGATCGTGAAACAGCGACATGACGAGGGGGCGGCGATCGAGATTATAGGTTTCGACCTCGTTCGCGGCGCGTGCAAGTCTCTCCCACACCTCCGCAAGGGGCGCAAGCCGGGCCGGGCCGGCGGCGGCATGCGCATGGAGATGGGCGCCGAGCCAGCCCTGCACGGTCTCGATCATGACGGCGAAATCGGCCTCGCCCGCTTTGCCCGCGACATCCTCGCCGAGCGCCAGCAGCGCGGTCAGGTCGACCGCGGGCAATGCGTCGAGCCGCGCCCTCACCGCTTCAACCAGCGCCAGCGTCTCCGGGTCGACATAGGTCAGCGCCCGCTTGACCGAGCCCTCGGACAAGGCCGCGGCACGCCCGAGCGCGGAAGCATCATAAGGCAGGCGCATGCGCTCCAGCGCGATCGCGCCGGCCTGCGCGACGTCGTTTTCACCCAGCGGCTCGAACGACAGCAGGCGGCAGCGCGAGCGGATCGTCGGCAGCACACGGCCCGGCGCATGGGCGACGATCAGGAAGAGGCAGCGCGGCGGCGGCTCCTCGAGCAGCTTCAGCAGGGCGTTGGCGCCGGGACGGTCGAGATCCTCGGCCGAATCGACGATTGCCACGCGCCAGCCGCCCTCGCCCGCGCTGGAGCCGAAGCGGTCGATGATCCGGCGCACCAGATCGACAGGAATGTTGCTGGTGAAGCTCTTGCCGTCCGGCTTGGCGATGCGGCGCAGCAGATGCAGGTCCGGATGCGACTGGGCCGCGATCTTTCGGGTGGCGCCGTCGGCTTCCGGCATCGCGAGGTCACGGGCGGCCTCGGCGCGGCGCAGCGGATCGCCCTCGGCGAGCATGAATCGGGCAGCGCGATAGGCGAAGCTCGCCTTGCCGATGCCATCGGGGCCGCCGAGCAGCCAGGCATGGTGCATGCGGCCGGAGCGCAGCGCCGCCAAGAGGGCTTCCTCCTGGCGATGGTGGCCGATGAGCGCCAGCGTCTCGCGCGGATGCGGCGCGTTCGGCAGGCGGTCGGGTTCGTTGCTCGATTCGATCATGCCGGCGCAATCTGCGGCAAGGGCAGCCGGCTGGAAAGCGCTTCCCAGGCCGTTTCCGCCAGCATCTCGGGCGTCAGGCTGGCATCGAGGACGACGCAGCGCTGCGGCTCGGCGGCGGCGATGTCGAGAAAGCCCTGGCGCAAGCGGCGGTGGAAGTTGATCGTTTCGCTCTCGAAACGGTCTGTGACCTCGCCCGGTTGGCGACGACGGGCTGCCCGCGCCAGGCCGGTTTCGGGCGCGAGGTCGAGGATGAAGGTGAGCTCCGGCATCAAACCGGCGATCGCGGCGGCCTCCAAGGCCGCGAGCTTGTCCCCGGCGATCTCGCCGAGCGTGCCCTGGTAGACTCGGGTCGAATCGATGAAGCGGTCGCAAATCACCCAGGCGCCGCGTTTGAGCGCCGGCCTGATCCGGCTGTCGACATGATCGATGCGCGCGGCCTGGAACATCAGGGCCTCGGCGAAGGCGCCATAAGGTTTGATCTTGCCGGCGAGCAGGGCCTCGCGGATGCGCTCCGCCCTGGGCGAGCCGCCGGGCTCGCGGGTCAGCTCGACTGCGAGGCCATGCGCCGCCAGACGGGCCGCAAGCGCCTTGGCCAGGGTCGACTTGCCGGCCCCCTCCCCACCTTCGAGCGTGATGAAATGCCCAGCAGCGGGCCGCGCCTTCGCTCTGGCCACGCTCAGCTCCGCTTCAGGGCCTTGCGGACCCAGCCGGTCGCGGCCTCCATCAGCGCGTCGAGCGCGCGCTGCTGCAAGGTGCCGACCGCAACGCTCTCCGCCGCGTAGAGCGGGATGTCGAGCGTCTTGATCTCGCCGCGCGTGACCAGCAGGCGGCCGATCTCCGCGCCCTCCGCCACCGGGGCCTGCAACGGGCCGCGATAGACGATGCGGGCAGCGAGGCGCTCGCTGCTGCCGCGCGGCACCAGCAGGTTCACCGGCCCCTTCGCCCGGAGCGTGATCCGGCCCTTCTCGCCGCCGAAGACGCTGGCCTCGCCGACCGTCTCGCCCTCGGCGAAGACCTGCTTCTGCTCGAAGGAGCGAAAGCCCCATTCGAGCAGCTTGCGGGCCTCGCTGGCGCGATCGCGGGCGTTCTTCAGCCCGTTGACGACGACGATCAGCCGCTGGCCCTTCTGCACGGCCGAGCCGGCGAGGCCATAGCCGGTCTCGTCGATATTGCCGGTCTTGAGGCCGTCGGCACCGATGTCCATGGCGAGCAGCGGGTTGCGGTTGCTCTGCTTGATCTTGTTCCAGGTGAAGTCGCGCTGGCCGAAGATCCTGTAGAGCTCCGGATAGGTCTTGATGATGTGGTCGGCCAGCAGGGCAAGCTCGCGCGCCGTCACCTTCTGCTGCGGGTCGGCCATGCCGGTCGCGTTGCGGAACTGCGACTTGGTCAGGCCGAGCGCATGGACGCGCTCGGTCATCACCCTGGCGAAGCTGGCCTCGTCGCCGGCGACCGCCTCGGCGAGCGCGATCGCCGCATCGTTGCCGGACTGCACGATCAGCCCCTGCAGGATGTCGCCGAGCTTCACCCGGCTGTGGACGATGGCGAACATGGTCGAACCGCCGGAGATGCCGCCGCCCTTGCGCCAGGCGTTCTCCGAGATCGAGATCTCGGTCTCCAGCGTCATCTTGCCGGCAGCGATCTCCTGGAAGGCGACCAGTGCGGTCGCGAGCTTGGCCAGGCTGGCCGGCACCATGAGTTCGTCGGCCGCCTTCTCGTAGAGCACGGCGCCGCTGCCGGAATCGAGCAGGAGGGCATAGGGCGCAGCCGACTGGAACGCCTGCGCGCGGGCGAACCCTGGCGCCAGCACCAGTAGGGCGGCGCAGACCGCGAAAGCCCTGCTCCAAATCGGAATAGAGGCGCGCGCCATCCCTGATCGACCTTGCGTCATATCGAGATCAGATGATGCGCCGGTCCGGGCGGTCAAGCCCGGACGGAATCAATTCCGGGCCAGCGGCTGCTGCGACTGCAGCTTGAGCCCGGCCGAGAGCGGGTGGCTCCTGGCGAGGCGGGCGCCCGAGGTCTTCTCGGGAGTGGTGACCAGGGTGGCCGTGCGTGGCACCGGCTTCGGCGCCGTCACGACATTCGGGCGCAGTACCGGGAGCGGCTTGCCGGTATTGGCGACGGAGCCGAGATCGAAGGGCCGGGACGGCGGCAGGCGGATGCCACGGACCGGCACGCCATCCGCAGACGATGTCGACGCGACGCTGGCGACGATCGGGCTCTGCACGGCGATCGTGCGCGGCTGCTCGGGGGCATAGGCCTGCACGACGGGCTGGGCCTGGACCGGAGCGGGTTCAGCGCGCACAGGTGCAGGAGCCGCGCGCACGGGTTCGTCGTCGAGATCAGGACCGGCGGAGCGACCAAGATCGACCCCTTGTGCTGCGCTCGCGATCATGGTGCGGCTGCTCTGCCCCGGGATCGAGGCCGGCGAGCCGTCGGTGCGCAGCGAGGCGAGCAGCATCTGGTCGTCCGAGCCGGCGAGCGAGGCCTGGCCGAGATACTCGATCTTGACGCGCGCCGTGCCGAGATGGCGGAAGGCGAGCGCATCGGCCGTCTTCTGCGAGACGTCCATGACGCGGCCGCCATGGAACGGGCCGCGATCGTTGACGCGCACGATGATCGAGCGGCTGTTGGTGACGTTGGTGACGCGGGCATAGGCCGGCAGCGGCATCGTCGGATGCGCGGCGCTGACGCTCATCCGGTCATAGACTTCGCCATTGGCGGTGCGCCGGCCATGGAAGGCTTCGCCATACCAGGAGGCCGTGCCGACCGCGGTGAAACCGACCGGCTTTTCATAAGGCGTGTAGCGCTTGCCGGCGACAGTGTAGCTGCGGCCGATCAGTTCGCGGCCGCCGCCTTTCGGCACGGGTTGTCCATCTTCCACCACGCGTGCGCTGGCAGGACCGTATTTCGAGGATGGGAAAGCGCCGATCTCTTTCGACTTGCCGCGGCGGGCGACCTGGTCATTGGCGCAGTTCGCCAGGAACAGGCCGGCGAGCATGACGCAGCCGAGCCGGGTTGCCGTGCCAAGGGATGATGAAGCGCGAGGGGCGTCGCCGGAATCGGCCACAGGGGTGATCACCGCCGGTGCGCTCGTGCCTCGCATCATGCCGCAGTCCCGTTCGTCGCGCCGAAAACGCTGCGCCGCCCAAGCCACCACCGTGGCAAAGGCGCAGTGTTCGACCAATTCCATTAAGGGATCGTTAAGCGGCGGAAGCGCGGGCGCGATACCGTCAACAGAAACCCAGCGCTGCCCTTGGGCGGGCATAAAGGTGTCGGAAATGGGGCAACTGTCAATTCCGCCACCGTCTCGGCGCATTTTTCGGTGGAGCGTGACAAGCCTGCAACGGCTGAGTCCGCCTGTCGGCACAGCCTCCCGGCACGCCCGTACTCTCAACGCAAACCCTTGAAAATACGTTTATTCTCCAGACGTGAACAAAGACCGTCGCGCGCCCTCCCCGCATGCGGCTTGCAAAAGTCGACGGGGAGCGGCAATGACGGGACACCGGAAGGGTGGCCGAGTGGTTTAAGGCAGCGGTCTTGAAAACCGCCGTGGGTGCAAGCCCACCGTGGGTTCGAATCCCACCCCTTCCGCCAGCTCGGCTGGCCGCACCACTCACGCGCCGAGCGGCAAACCAAAAAGATGGGGTTCTGCCGCGCGTTGCGAGCTGCCGCCGCGCCATGGCGCTCGCTTGCCATTTCCGGATGTCGATGCCCTAATCCGAGGATCGCTCGGCGATCGCCGCCGATGCTCGCCGACCGGCCGCCAAGAGCCGGCACGTTTTCTCAAGGGAGGTCATCTTATGTCGAAAACCGGATGGTTCGGCGCCCTGGCGCTCGCCGCGCTGGCGCAGATCGTCCCGGCTGCGCCGGCCTATGCCCAAGCCTGGCCGCAACGGCCGGTCAGCTTCATCGTGCCGTTCCCGGCCGGCGGCGGCACCGACGCCTTCGCCCGCCCGCTCGCTGCCCAACTCGAACAGCAGTTAGGCCAGCGCATCCTGATCGACAATCGCGGTGGTGCCGGCGGCACGGTCGGCGCTTCGGCCGCCTCCAAGGCCGCCCCCGACGGCTACACCTTCTTCATCGGCGCCGCGCACCACGCCATCGCGCCGGCGCTCTATCCCAAGCTCGACTACAACATCCAGACCGACTTCATCCCGATCGGGGTGATCGCGCAGCCGCCGCAAGTCGTGGTCGTCCATCCCGGAAAGGTCCAGGCCAAGACGCTGGCCGAGCTGATCGACTACGCCAAGAAGAACCCGGACAAGCTGAATTACGGCTCGGCCGGCAACGGCACCACACATCACCTCGCCGGCGAACTGTTCAAGCTCACCACGAAGATCAACCTGACCCATGTGCCCTATCGCGGCGCCGGCCCGCTGATGCAGGATCTGGTCGCCGGCCAGGTCGATCTCGCCTTCGACGGCCTCGGCTCCTCCGCCGCGCAGATCTCGGGCGGCACGCTGCGGGCGCTCGCCGTCGCTGCGCCCAAGCGCGCCAGCGCCTTCCCCGACGTACCGACTGCCGCCGAAGCGGGCGTGCCGGGCTACGAGGTCTCGACCTGGTATGCGATGTGGGCGCCGAAGAACACGCCGCCCGAGATCGTCGCCAAGATGACGGCCGAGCTGCAGAAGGCATTGGCCACGCCAACAGTGACGGAGGCCTGGAAGAGAAACGGCTCCGAGATTCCGAACCTCTACGGGCCGGCCTTCGGCGATTTCGTCAAGGCGGAGGTGGCACGCTGGGGCAAGGTCGTGGCCGAAGCCAACGTCAAGCCAGACTGAGAAAGCGGGCGGTCACGCGCCCTCGCCCGCACCGTCGATCACGGTGCGGGCGATCGTCAGGCTGAAACCGGCGCGCGCCAGCGTTGCGATGTCTTTCTGGCGTTGCGCCGCCCGGTCGCCACGGCTCCATGGTCCCAGGCGCTTGCGCCGGGCAGCGAGGCGCGCCGCCGCCAGCTCGGCATCCTCATCCGGGACAACTATCTCGGCGATGAGCTCACGCCCCACGCCCTTGGCGGCAAGCCCTGTCGCGACGGCCCGCGCCGAGCGCCCCTTGCGACGCAGGCTCTGCGCCCTCGCCTCTGCGAACCGGCGATCGTCGACCAGGCCGGAGGCGACGCAAGCACCGACGATCTCGTCCACCGCCGCCGAGAACTCCCGCGGATCGAGATCATGATGCCGGCAGCTTCGGTCGACCTTGCGCTGCAGGACGCGGCGCAATTGCGCCTCAGGCACCGAATAGCGTTCGAGATAGTAGAGGGCCGCACGCATCAGATAGGCCGCATCGATCCGTCTGGGCGCCCGCCGCTCCGCTCGCCCTGACTCGCCTTCCCGCTTCCACGCCACGCTAGTCGAAACTCGGCTTGCCTCGGCCCGATTTGACCGAGGAGCGCCGCTCCTTCGAGGCCAGGCGCCGCTCCTTCGAGGCCTTGGTCGGCTTGGTCACCCGCCGCACCTTCGGCCGCACCTCAGCCTTCCGGATCAGCTCGATCAGCCGCGCCAGCGCCTCTTCGCGGTTGCGGCTCTGGCTGCGATGCTCCTGCGCCGAGATGACGATGACGCCCTCCTGCGTCAGCCGGCTGCCGGCGAGCTTCATCAGCCGGATCGCAACGTCGTTCGGCAGCGACGCCGAGCGGCGGACATCGAATCTGAGCTCGACCGCACTCGATACCTTGTTGACATTCTGCCCGCCCGGACCGGAGGCGCGCACGAAGCTCTCCTCGATCTCGCTTTCGTCGATCGCAATGGACGGGGTCACTTGAATCATGGGAGGAGGCTAGCTCAACCCGAAGAGAATTGCAGCGATGAAGCCTTCGCGTGACATTGAGCGCCTGATCGAGATCATGGCCGCCCTGCGCACGCGCGGTTCCGGTTGCCCCTGGGATCTCGAGCAGGACTTCGCCTCGATCGCACCCTACACGATCGAGGAAGCCTATGAGGTCGCCGACGCAATCGCACGCGGCGATCTCACCGACCTCAAGGACGAGCTCGGCGACCTCCTGCTCCAGGTGGTTTTCCACGCCCGCATTGCGCAGGAGCAGGGTTCCTTCGCCTTCCCGGATGTGGTCGAGGCGATCACCACCAAGCTGATCCGCCGGCATCCGCATGTCTTCGGCGACGCCCGCGACCTGTCGCCCGCCGAGGTCAAGGCACTGTGGGGGCAGATCAAGGCGCAGGAGAAGGCCGACAAGGCGCACGCAAGGGCGCAGGCCGGATTGCCGGAGCCGCCCGAGGCCAAGGGCGTACTCGCCGGCGTGCCGACCACCCTGCCCTCGCTGACGCGGGCCTGGAAGCTCCAGGCCAAGGCTTCGACGGTGGGGTTCGACTGGAACGACGCCCGTCTGGTGATGGACAAGATCCGCGAGGAGACCGCGGAGGTCGACGAGGCGCTCGCCGCCGGAGACAAGGCCGCGATCAGGGAGGAGATCGGCGACCTGCTCTTCGTGATCGCCAACCTTGCCCGCCATGTCGATGCCGATCCGGAGGCCTGCCTGACGGCGGCCAACGCCAAGTTCGCGCGCCGCTTTGCCGGTATCGAGGCGGCACTGGAGCAGGAAGGGCGCGAGCCGAGGCAAGCCTCGCTCGACGAGCTCGAGGCGCTCTGGCAGCAGGTCAAGCGCGCCGAGCGCACCGCATCTTGAACAAACGAAAACGCCGGGCACGAGGCCCGGCGTCGCTATGTTTTTCGCCTGATCGGCTGATCAGGGCTTCGGAGCCGGGGCAGGCGTCGCGCCCGGAGCCGGAGCGGCGCCGGGAACTGCCGGCGTACCGGGAGCCGGGGCTGCGCCAGGCGTGGCATCGGCGCCGCCGAGGCGCTTGCGCAGCTCCTCCTGACGCTTGGCGAGCTCGTCCTGCAGCGCCTTCTGCTGCTCTTCCAGCACCTTCGGGTCGATCGGCGCGCCGTCGAACGCCTTGGCGAAGTCAGCCATCGGGATGGCGAAGGTGACCTCGCGCGCGCCCTGGTTCTGCACGCTGATGTTGAGGGTGTTGCCCTTCTTCATCGAGTTGATGAAGTCGTCCTTGACCTGCGCCTCGGCGAAGCAGCCGTTCGGGAAGCAGATCGCGTAGCGGCCCGGGGTCGGCTGGGCCGTGTCGACGCCGAAGCGGATGCCCGGCTGCAGCAGCAGGCCGAGCGGCATCAGGAAGCGCACGATCTTGCTGGGGTCGCCCTTCACATCATAGACCGCGACGGCGAGCACCGGCTGGCCCTGATCCGAGACGAAATCGCGCGTGGTGTAGCAGATTTCCTTGTTGGCGGCCTGGTCCTTGCCGCAGACCTTGGTCCAGCTCGTCTGCGACGGCTCGGGCTTGACCTGGACGACGGTCGGGCCGGTCTGCGCGGCCTGGCCGGCCGGGGGCTGTGCCGGAGCGGGAGCGGGCTGCGCCGGCTGGGCCGGACGGCTCGCAGGGCGCTGCGGCTGCGCCTGCTGGGCGAGCGCGGAGAAGGGGGCGAGAGCGACGGCGGCGCCCAGCACGAGCGCGAGGCTGCGGACCGTGCTCTTCGCGGTGGCGCCCTGGCTCTTGGACAGGCGGGTCGAAGCTGACATCTGCAATTCCTTGACCATGGAAACTGGTTCGGCTGCCATGATCGGCAGCGTGCATCACCCAAAGCTCAACCGACAAGGTGCCCGAGCCGGTGGCGGCGTGAGCACATCAAGCGCGATTGAGGCGTTTGAATGACGCCCGGCCTGCGTTTAGCGAGTTCCGTCGCAGGTTTCCAGCCCGAAGAGCGCCACGCGACAAGTTTGATCGCATGTTATCCTGCGGTAGGGAATCAGGTTTGAGCATGCATCGACGCAACCGCGCCCCGGCGCGCCTGGCATGGGTTTTCGGGTTCGTCTTCGCGAGTCTCGCGGCTTTCGGCCTCGCGGGCGGCACAGGCGCGACTGCGGCCGAGAACGACAACGCCATCGCCATGCATGGCGAGCCGGAGCTGCCCAAGGGCTTCGACCACCTCCCCTATGCCGATCCGAAGGCATCCAAGGGCGGACGAATCATCTTCGGCCAGCAGGGCACCTTCGACAGCCTCAACCCGCTGGTCGTGCTCGGCGTCGCCCCTGACGCGGTGCCGCGCTATGTCCAGCAGAGCCTGCTCTTCCGCTCCGCCGACGAGCCGTTCACCGCCTATGGGCTGCTGGCAAGCAAGGTCGAGCTCAACCCGGAGCGGACCCGCCTCGCCTTCCAGATCGACCCGCGCGCCCGCTTCTCTGACGGCAAGCCGGTGACGGCAGAGGACGTGATCTTCACGTTCGAGATGCTGAAGACCAAAGGCAAGCCGTTTCACCGCTCCAGCCTGGGGCGAGTGACCAAGGTCGAGGCGCCCTCGCCCGACCGCGTCGTGTTCGAGCTCGGCGACGGCTCCAACCGCGAGTTGCCGCTGGTGATCGGCGCCATGCCGATCTTCGCCAGGCACGCCACCGACGCCGAAAAATTCGGCGACACCAGCTTCAAGCCGGCGCTCGGCTCCGGGCCCTACCTGGTCGAGGAGGTCAAGCCCGGCGAGATGCTGCGCTTGAAGCGCCGCAAGGATTTCTGGGCGGAGGATCATCCCCTCACCCGCGGACTCTTCAACGCCGACGAGATCCGGTACGATTTCTATCGCGATTCCAACGCCTTGTTCGAAGCTTTCAAGGCCGGACTCTACGACTTCCGCCTCGAGAGCGATCCGACGCGCTGGATGACCGGCTACGACGTCCCGGCGGTGCGCGACGGCCGGATCCTGCGCGACACGCTGCGCTTCCAGACGCCCAAGGGCATGACCGGGCTGGTCTTCAACACCCGCCGCCCGCAATTCGCCGACATCCGCGTCCGCGAGGCGCTGGCGATGCTGTTCGATTTCGAATGGGCCAACCGCAACCTGTTCCATAGCGTCTATCGCCGCGCCGGCAGCTTCTTCGCCGACAGCGAGCTCTCGGCGCTCGGCGTCCCGGCCGATCAGCGCGAGAAGGCGATGCTTGCGGCGTTCCCGGGCGCCGTGCGCGACGACATCCTTGCCGGAACCTGGGCGCCGACCGCCTCCGACGGCTCCGGCCGCGACCGCGACCAGGCCCGCCGCGCCCTCGACCTGCTGGAGGCTGCAGGCTACCGACTGCGCGACGGGCAGTTGCGCAAGGACGACCAGAAGAACGGCCAAGACGAGGTCTTCGGCTTCGAGATCACCGTCACCAACCGGCCGCAGGAGCGGCTGGCGCTGAACTATGCGACTTCGCTCGCGCGGCTCGGCATCGCCGTCTCGGTCCGGCTGATCGACGACGTCCAGTATTGGCGCCGGCTCTCGACCTTCGACTTCGACATGATCCAGTGGACCTGGCCGGCCTCGGCCTCGCCCGGCAACGAGCAGATCGGCCGCTGGGGCTCGGTCAATGCCGAGCGCAAGGGCGCGCTCAACTATGCCGGCGTGCGCTCGCCGGCGATCGACATGACGCTGCAGGCGCTGCTGGCGGCGCGCTCGCGCGAGGATTTCGTCGCGACTGTGCGCACGCTCGACCGGCTGCTGCTCTCCGGCTTCTACGTGGTGCCGCTCTATTATCTGCCCGAGACCTGGCTGGCGCGCGCCCGCGAGATCACCCTGCCCGAGCGACGCCCGAAATTCTTCTTCTCCACCGAGACGCTGGCGCGGTTGCCTTCCCCGCCAGCGCCCGCGAACTAGGCCGGCCGATGCGCATGGGCTCCGACGAAATCTCCATCGGCGCGCTGGTCGAAGGGCTCGATTTCGACAGCCTGCTGAAGGCGCTGGCCGCACGCCGCGGCTATGAGCCTGCCTTCCGCGATCCGCCGGGCCGGCGCGACTGGAGCGATTTCTCCCCGGGCGCCTTCGGCTTCGCCGAGCTCGACGGCCGGGTCGACCGGCTCGCCAATTTGCTTCTGCTGGCCAAGCCGCAGCCCGGCGCCTGCGTCGCGATCCTGGCGCCGCTCGGCCCCGAGGCGCTGGTCTCGATCCTCGCCTGCCTGCGCGCCGGCCTGTCGCCGATGGTGCTGCCGGCGCATGCCAAGGAGGCGGAGCTGCTGCAACTGATCGAGCGCTCCGGCGCGGTGATGGCGCTCGGCGTGCCGCGGATCGGCGGGCTGCAGCCGCTGCACCTGCTGCGCGACGTCGCAGCGCGCTCCTTCGGCATGCGCTTCATCGGCGGCTTCGGCCCGCATGTGCCGGATGGTGTCGCCGCGCTCGAACCGCTGCTCGGCCATGGCGCCACGCCCTCGGCGCTACCGCCGGCCACGATCCGTGCGCCGATCCGCGTCGTCGACGGTCACAGCCTCGCGGGCCCCTTCCCGGTCAGCGAGAAGGAGGTCCTGGCCAAGGCGCTCGAAATCTCGCGCGTGCTGAAGCCGCTCGCCTCGTCGCGCATCATCACCACGCTGGTCGGCGGCGATCTTGCGGCGCTCGCGACCGGCCCGGGCATCGCGCTGCTCACCGGCGTCGAGCTGCTGCCGCTCGGCCTGTTCGTGCTCGACGACCTGCGCGCCTGCCTGGAAGGTGGGCGGGCGGTCCATCTCGTCATTCCCGCGGCGCTGGAGCCGGCCCTGGCGCGCTCGCGACTCGGTGGCCACAAGGCGCTGATCAGCCTGGTCGTCACCCGCCGCGTCGGCGAGGATGACGGGCTGCCGCGCCTCGACAGGCCGGATCTCGCTATCGTCGACGTGATCACGCACGAACCGGAGCGCGTCGAGATCAGGCGGCGCAATCCGGGCTGAGCATGCCGAAGGGCGCCGAGATGCTCGGGCCTGACCCGAGCATCTCGGGCCGGAGGAGGCGCTAGTCGGCGCGTTCTCGTCATGAGATTCTCGGGTCGCCGCTACGCGTTGCCCGAGAATGACGGGGAGGTCCCTACGCCGCTTTCTTCCGCTCGGCGATGCGCGCGAGATCGGTCAGCAGCCGGCGCGTGCCCGTCAGCCGCTGCTCTGCCGTTTCGAAGTCGTCGATGAAGACGACGCGCATGTCGGGGCGAACTTTGGCCAGCGTGCCGATCTTCGCGACATAGGAGACGAGGCCTTCCGGGTTGGCGAACTCATTGTCGCGGAAGGCGACGATGATGCCCTTCGGCCCGGCCTCGACCTTCTCGACATTGGCGCGCTTGCACAAAGCCTTGATCGCGACGATCTCCAGGAGCTGCTTGACCTCCTCCGGCAGCGGCCCGAAGCGGTCGACCAGCTCGGCGCCGAACGATTGCAGATCGCCGTCGTCGTCCATGGTCGAGAGGCGCTTGTAGAGCGTCAGCCGCAGCGTCAGGTCGCCGACATAGTGCTCGGGGATCATCACCGGCGCGCCGATCTGGATCGACGGGGACCACTGCGCGTCGCTCTCGAACTCGACGCCAGCCTTGAGCGCCGCCACCGCCTCCTCCAGCATCTGCTGGTAGAGCTCGTAGCCGACCTCCTTGATATGACCGGACTGCTCGTCGCCTAGCAGGTTGCCGGCGCCTCTGATGTCGAGATCGTGGCTGGCGAGCTGGAAGCCGGCGCCGAGCGTGTCGAGCGATTGCAGCACCTTCAGGCGCTTGTCGGCTTGGTCGGTCAGCTTGCGGTTGGCCGGCACGGTGAAGAGCGCATAGGCGCGGACCTTCGAGCGGCCGACGCGGCCGCGCAGCTGATAGAGCTGGGCGAGGCCGAACATGTCGGCACGGTGCACGATCAGCGTGTTGGCGGTCGGGATGTCGAGCCCGGATTCGACGATCGTGGTCGAGAGCAGGATGTCGTACTGGCCCTCGTAGAAGGCCGTCATCACGTCCTCCAGCGTGCCCGCCGCCATCTGGCCATGGGCGATGCCGACCTTGGCCTCCGGCACCTGCTTGTCGAGGAAGTCCTTGACCTCGGCGATGTCCTCGATGCGCGGCACGACATAGAACGAGCGCCCTCCCCGGTAGCGCTCGCGCAGCAGCGCCTCGCGCACGATCAGCGGATCGAACGGTGTGACGAAGGTACGCACCGCGAGGCGGTCGACCGGCGGCGTCGCGATGATCGAGAGCTCGCGCACCCCGGTCATGGCGAGCTGGAGCGTGCGCGGGATCGGCGTCGCGGTCAGTGTCAGCATGTGCACCTCGGCCCGCATCTCCTTCAGCCGCTCCTTGTGGGCGACGCCGAAATGCTGCTCCTCGTCGACGATGACGAGGCCGAGATCCTTGAAGTCGATGCCCTTGCCGAGGAGGGCATGGGTGCCGACGGTGATGTCCATGGTGCCGTCGGAAATGCCCTGCTTCACCGCCTTGAGATCGGGCGCCGACACGAAGCGCGAGGCCTGCCCGACATTGACCGGCAGCCCGGCGAAGCGCTCGACGAAATTGCGATAGTGCTGGCGCGCGAGCAGCGTCGTCGGCACCACGACGGCGACCTGCTTACCGGCGAGCGCAGTGGTGAAGGCGGCACGCAACGCCACCTCGGTCTTGCCGAAGCCGACATCACCGCAGACCAGCCGGTCCATCGGGCGGCCGGCAGCGAGGTCGTCGAGCACGGCGTCGATGGTGTTCTGCTGGTCCTCTGTCTCCTCATAGGGGAAGCGGGCGCAGAACTCGTCATAGAGCCCGTCTTGCGGGATCAGGCGCGGGGCTTCTTTCAGCGCGCGGGCCGCGGCGATCTGGATCAGCTTGCCCGCCATTTCGCGGATGCGCTGCTTCAGCTTGGCCTTGCGCGCCTGCCAGCCACCGCCACCGAGCCGGTCGAGCACGACCTCGGTGTCCTCCGAGCCATAGCGCGAGAGCAGCTCGATGTTCTCGGCCGGCAAGAACAGCTTGGCGTCGCCGGCATAATGGATTTCGAGGCAGTCATGCGGCGCGCCGGCCGCCGTGATCGTCTGCAGGCCGACGAAGCGGCCGATGCCATGGTCGACATGGACGACGATGTCGCCGGGCGTCAGCGCGGACAGCTCGTTGATGAAATCCTGCGGCCGGCGCGTCTTGCGGCGCGGCCGCACCAGGCGGTCGCCGAGAATGTCCTGCTCGCCGATGACCGCGAGCTTGCCGGCCTCGAAACCGGTTTCGAAACCCCAGACCGCAAGCGCGGTGGTGCCGGGCTTGAGGTCAAAGGCGGCCCGCAGCGAGCCGGTCATCTGCACGGTCTTGAGGCCGTGATCGGCCAGCACATGGGCGAGGCGCTCGCGCGAGCCTTCCGACCAGGCGGCAAGGATGACGCGCCGGCCTTCAGCTTCCAGCGCCTTCACATGCGCAACGGCCGCGTCGAAGACGCTGCCGGCATTGTCCGCGCGCTCAGCGGCGAAGCTGCGGCCCTGCTTGCCGGAGAGATCGACGACGAGCTTGCCGTCGCTCTCCGGCAGCTGGAACGGCGTCAGCGAGGCCACGCCAGCTTCGCCGACGATGCCGCGCCAGTCGCCCGGCGAGAGATAAAGCGCCTCAGGCAGCAGCGGCTTGTAAGGCATCGAGCCCGGCGAGGGCTGGTCGAGCGCGCTCTTGCGGGCGTCGTAATAGTCCTTGATCAGGCTGATGCGTTCGCCGACCGCGTCCTCGGCCTGATGGTCGAGCACGATCGGCACATCGGGCAGATAGGTGAAGAGGGTGTCGAGCTTTTCCGCCAGCAGCGGCAGCCAGTGCTCGAGGCCCGCAGGGCGCCTGCCCTCGCTCACCGCCTCGTAGAGCGTGTCGTCGCGGCCGGGCGTGCCGAAGGTCGAAATATAGGACTGGCGGAAGCGACGGATCGAGTCGCTCGTCATCTGCGCTTCGGACATCGGCACGAGGTCGAGCCCGCGCAATTGCCCGGTGGTGCGCTGCGTTTCCGGATCGAAGGTCCGGATCGATTCCAGCGTATCGCCGAAGAAGTCGAGCCGGATCGGCGCCGGCATCCCCGGCGGGTAGAGGTCGACGATGCCGCCGCGCACGGCGAATTCGCCGGTCTCGCGTACGGTCGAGGTGCGCATATAGCCGTTGATGTCGAGCCAGCGCGCCAGCTCCTCGGTGTCGACCATGTTGCCCGGCGCTGCCGAGAAGCTCTCGGAGGCGACCTTGCCGAAGGCCGGCACGCGCTGGAGCGCGGCATTGACGGTGGTCAGCAGCAGGCGCGGCTTGTCGCCCGATTTGGTCCTGGCCAGCCGCGACAGCGTCGTCATCCGGTGCGCCACGATCGAGGGTGCCGGCGAGACGCGGTCATAGGGCTGGCAGTCCCAGGCCGGGAAGCTCATCACCTCGAGATCGGGCGCGACGAACTGGAGCGCGTTCTCCAGCACCTGCAGGCGCTGGCCGTCGCGGGCGATGAAGACGATCAGCGCCGGCCCTTCCGACTTCTTGGCGCGGGCGCGCGTTAGATCGGCGAGCACGACGGCGTCGAAGCCATCGGGCACGCCGGCGAGCGTCGGCTTGTCGCCACGATTCAGCGCATCGAGGATGCGCTCGAGCTGTGGCTTGGCGATCTGGGCGGGAGGCGGAATGCTCATCGGGTAATTTTCTCAGGCGTCATTCTCGGGCTGGTCCCGAGAATCTCAGGACCAGCGGGCTCTGGTTTCCGAGATGGTCGGTCAAATCCGACCATGACGGAAGCTCAGACGTGGATCGGCTTGTCGTGCTGGTGAAAGGCCTTCAGCCGCCGGAACACGTCGCTATCGTAGTTCTCCGGCACATCAGCCTCGCCGGTGATCCAGCTCAGCAGGTCGCGATCCAGCACCTCGATTAGCCGCTCGAACTCGTCGAGCTCGGCCTCGCTGAGCGCACCGATCTGCGCATCGGCGAAGCGGCCCATGATCAGATCGGTCTCGCGCATGCCGCGATGCCAGGCACGGAACAGGATCTTGCGCCGGCGCGGGTCGAGACCTTCGCTGCTACGGGTCGAGCCACTCATCGTTTCCCTCGCGCGGTCCAATGCGAAACGGGCCGGCCCCGTCGCGGAGCCTGCCTTGAAAGCGGAGCAGGATTATTGCGAAAAACCGGTTCCCACTTTTTCCGCATCCTGCTCTGGCGAGCTATATAGCGAGCGACCCTCGCGAAGTCAGCGGCTGAAACGCCGCGAGGCCTCGCACTCCTGACATG
Source organism: Allobosea sp. Root483D1 (assembly GCF_001429505.1). Lineage (GTDB taxonomy): Bacteria > Pseudomonadota > Alphaproteobacteria > Rhizobiales > Beijerinckiaceae > Allobosea. The sequence goes on along the minus strand of NZ_LMJW01000022.1, from coordinate 871,256 downwards.
CCGTGAGCCGCTTTTGCGCCCTTCCCTCCTTGATCCGCTCTTCGCCCCGGCCACGACGCTCTCAGGCGTCGGCCCCAAGCTCGCCAAGGCGCTCGACAAGCTGCTGGGCGACGAAACGCACGCGGCCCGCGTCATCGACCTCATCTTCCATCTGCCGACCGGCGCGATCGACCGCCGGCCGAGCGAGAGCATCATCGAGGCGCCGATCGGCGAGATCGCCACCTTCTCGGCAAGGGTGACCGAGCATCGCCCTGCCCCGCCGACCAAGGCCAAGGCGCCCTATCGCATCATCGTCGAGGACGAGACCGGCGACGTGACATTGGTCTTCTTCCATGCCGATGTCCGCCATCTCCTGCAGAGCCTGCCGATCGGTGCCTATCGCATCATCTCCGGCAAGCTCGAGCTCTGGGACGGCATGCGCCAGATGGTGCATCCCGATCGCATATTCGATCCCAAGATCGCCGCGACCATGCCCTCGGTCGAGCCGGTCTATGGGCTCACGGAGGGAATCGGCGGGCGCGTCATGGCGCGCATCGCCGCCGGCGCAGCCGAGCGCTGCCCGGAGCTGCCGGAATGGCAGGATGAGGCTTTCGTGGCCCGCAACGACTTCGTGCCTTTCCGCAATGCGATCGACGCCCTGCACCACCCTGTCGACCTCAAGGCTGCAACGGGGGAAACGGTCGCACGCCGGCGCATCGCCTATGACGAACTGCTGGCGAGCCAGATCGCGCTCGCGCTCGTGCGCCGCCAGCAGAAGAAGGCGGCCGGCCGCGCCACGGCGGGCGATGGCGCCCTGCGTCACGCCATCGAGACCGCCCTGCCCTTCAAGCTGACCGACGGCCAGCGCCAGGCGATCGCCGACATCCATGACGACATGGAAAAGCCCGAGCGCATGCTGCGCCTGCTCCAGGGCGATGTCGGCTCGGGCAAGACCGTGGTCGCGCTGCTGGCGATGGCGGCCGCCGCCGAGGCCAAACGGCAATCGGTTCTGATGGCGCCGACCGAGATCCTCGCCCGGCAGCATGCCGAGCGCCTGGCGCCGCTCGCCGACAAGGCCGGCCTCAAGCTTGCGCTGCTCACCGGTCGCGAGAAGGGCGCCGGCCGGCGGCAGGTGCTGGAAGGCCTGGCGAATGGTGAGATCGATATCGCGGTCGGCACCCATGCGCTGTTCCAGGAAGGCGTCGCCTTCCATGACCTAGCGCTCGCCGTCGTCGACGAGCAGCACCGTTTCGGCGTGCATCAGCGCCTGTTGCTCGGCGCCAAGGGCGAGGCGGTCGATATCCTGGTGATGACCGCGACGCCGATTCCGCGCACGCTGTCGCTGACCTGGTTCGGCGACATGGACATCTCGATCCTCGCCGAGAAGCCGGCTGGCCGGAAGCCGATCACCACGCGGGCGATTTCGCTCGAGCGCTATGACGAGGTTGTCGGCGCGGTCGGGCGGGCGCTGGAGAGCGGCGCGCAGGTCTACTGGGTCTGCCCGCTGGTGCAGGAATCCGACACGCTCGACGTTGCCGCCGCGCAGCAGCGCTTCGAGGCCTTGCAGGAGGAGTTCGGCGACAAGGTCGGCCTGCTGCACGGCCAGATGCCGGGACGCGACAAGGACGCGGCGATGGCGGCCTTCTCCGGCGGACAGACGCGCGTGCTGGTCTCGACCACGGTGATCGAAGTCGGCGTCGATGTGCCCAACGCCTCGGTGATGGTGATCGAGCACGCCGAGCGCTTCGGGCTCGCCCAGCTCCACCAATTGCGCGGGCGGATCGGGCGCGGCAGCGCCGCCTCGACCTGCCTCCTGCTCTACAAGGGCCCGCTCGGGCAAGTGGCGGAAGCGCGCCTCGCCATGATGCGCGAGAGCGAGGATGGCTTCCGCATCGCCGAGGAGGATCTGCGCCTGCGTGGCGAAGGCGAGGTGCTTGGCACCAAGCAGTCCGGCTCTCCAGACTGGCGCATCGCCCGGCCGGAGATAGACGGCGATCTCCTGGCGACAGCGCGCGACGATGCCCGCCTGCTGATCGAGCGCGATCCGCATCTGGAGACGCCGCGCGGGCAGGCGATCCGGACGCTGCTCTATCTGTTCGAGCGCGACGTCGCGATCCGCCTGCTGCGGGCCGGCTGAGGCGATACTCAGCCCCGCGTCCCAGGTGTGTTTTGAGCCGATGTGGACGGGATTCGGGCGGTCACCTTGAGCTCGAAGTCGAATCCGGCGAGCCATGTCACGCCGACAGCGGTCCAGGTCGGATAGGGCGGATCGCCGATTTCCTCGGCTCGGATTGCCATTACCGTGTCGAACTGCGCCTGCGGATCGGTGTGGAAGGAGATGACGTCGATCACGTCGTCGAAGCTCGCGCCTGCCGCCGCCAGCACGGCGCGCAGATTGGCGAAGGCCCGCCGGACCTGATCCTCGAACACCGGCTCGGGCGAGCCATCCGCGCGGCTGCCGACCTGGCCTGAGATGAAGAGCAGGTCGCCGTGCCGGATGGCAGCCGAGTACTGATGGAGATCGTACAGTGCGTGCCGGTCGGCAGGGAAAATCGCATCGCGTTTAGGCATCTCGTTTCCTTTCTCGGTTTTCGAAACGCTAGCGGGCCGAAGCCGCGGGGCTGCGTTCATGCCGACAGGAGATGGAGGGCGATCACTGTTCGGATTAGCCGTTGAAATTCGTACAGGCTGATGCAGATTGGCCAGCAATGGCTCGCCCATCGCTCAACGACCTCACCGCCTTCGTCACCGTCGCGACCCGCCGCAGTTTCCGGCGCGCGGCGGATGAGCTCGGCACGGCGCCTTCCACCCTGAGCCATGCGATGCGTGCCCTGGAGGAGCGCATGGGCGTTCGTCTGCTCAACCGCACGACGCGCAGCGTTTCGCCGACGGAGGCCGGCTTCGAGCTGCTCGGCCGTCTTCAGCCGGCGCTCGCGACGCTGGACGAGGCCCTCGACAGCGTCGCCGCGTTCCGTGGCAATGTGGTTGGGACCGTCCGGATCAACGCGCCGCGGTTGGCGGCCGCCATTCTCGTTCGTGACGTTCTACCGGCGCTGTCTGAGCGCTTTCCCGATGTGGTCGTCGACCTCGTCGTCGAAGGGAAGCTGATCGACATCGTCTCGGCCGGATTCGATGCCGGCGTGCGTCTCGTCGGCTCGATCCCGAAGGACATGATCGCCGTGCCCTTCGCCGGCGCCGTCAGCTTCGTCTGCGTCGCATCGCCGGCCTATCTCGAACGCTTCGGCGAGCCGGCCACGCCCGACGAGCTGAAGCGCCATCGCTGCATCGGCCACCGCGTGCCCAACGGCAAACTCTATCGCTGGGAGTTCGAGCGAGCCGGACAGGCGCTGACGGTCGACACCGCCGGCCCGATCATCCTCGACGACGAGGAACTGATGGTGGACGCTGCGATCAAGGGGCTAGGCATCGCCTATGTCGCCAGCCCGGCCGCCGAAGCTGCGCTGGCCGAGGGACGTCTTCGCCGGGTTCTGGCAGCCTGGACGCCCGCTTCCGAACGAGTCGCGGTCTATTATCCCGGCCATCGCGCCGTGCCGCCGGCGCTGCGGGCCTTTCTCGATGTCGTCAAGGCTTCGCGATCGTAAGCGGCAGCAATCCCGATCAAGCGGACCCGCCTCGCCTCGGCCATGGTGCCGGCGTTTCGTGAGTGAGCCATGGACCCGATCAAGAAAGCCCTCTGGTGCATCGAAAGCCGCTTCGCCTCCGAGCTCTCGCTCGACGAGATCGCGGAGGTCAGCGGCGTCTCGCGCTTCCATCTCAGCCGCGCCTTCGGCGTGGCGACCGGCCGCTCGGTGATGCGCTATGTGCGCGAGCGCCGGCTCTCGGAAGCGGCGCGTCAGCTCGCCGATGGCGCACCCGACATCCTCCGGGTCGCGCTCGACTGGGGCTATGGCTCTCACGAGGCCTTCACCCGTGCCTTCCGCGAGCAGTTCGGCATCACGCCGGAGGAGCTGCGCGCCAGGCGCGATCTTTCGTCCCTTGCTCTCGTGGAGCCTCTGTCCATGCACGCCGCAACCCGAATCCCCCTCGCCGAGCCGCGTCTCGTCACCGGCAAGCCCATGCTGATCGCCGGTTTCAGCGGCCATTTCTCGGTCGACAACACGCAAGGCATCCCGCTGCTCTGGCAGAGGATCGTCCCGCATTTCGGCCATATCCCCGGCCAGAAGGGTTACGTCGCCTATGGCGCGAGCTATAATTGCGACGATGTCGGCGCCTTCGACTACATCGCGGGTGCCGAGGTTTCGTCCTTCAGCGATCTGCCGGACGAGTTCGCGCGCCTGAGCGTGCCCGAGCAGCTCTGCGCCGTCTTCGAGCACAGCGGCCACATCACCGGCATTAAGCAGACCTACGAGGCGATCTGGCGCGACTGGCTGCCGAAATCGGGCCGCGAGCCGGCGATGGGCGTGACGCTCGAATTGATGGACCAGCGCTTCGACGGCGCGACCGGCAACGGCATCGTCGAGATCTGGGTGCCGCTCAAGGACTGAATTATTTCGCCCCGTCGGATATTGGTTGGCCGGGCTGGATCAGCCCGGCGGACATGATCAGCTTGGCACCGTCCTCGACCGAGATCGTAAGCTCCACCACCTCGCGCCGCGGCAGATAGAAGAAGAAGCCGGTGGTCGGGTTCGGCGTACAGGGCAGGAAGACGCCGATCTGCTCCTCGCTATCGGGCAGCCTGCCGGCGATTTCGGGTGCGGCCTCCTGCGCGATGAAGACGATCGACCACATGCCGGGCTGCGGGAACTGCACCATGCCGACCTTGCGGAACGAGGTGCCGGATTGGGAGAAGATCGTCTCGAAGATCTGCTTCACGCCCTTGTAGAGCCCGCGCACCACCGGCATCCGGTTGAGGAGCGCCTCGCCGGCGCCGATCAGCGAGCGGCCGACCAGGTTCGCAGCGAAGAAGCCGATCAATGTCAGGCCGATCAGCGCGATGATCAAGCCGAAGCCGGGCAGCGGGAACGGCAAATAGTTTTCGGGCCAGAACTGGGCCGGCACCAGCGGCCTCACCATCCCGTCGACCAGGTTGATGAACCACCAGGTCACCGAGGCGGTGATGGCGAGCGGCGCCGCCAGCACCAGCCCGGTCAGGAAATAGCGCCTGAGCCTGGTGCCGAAGGTCGGCCGCAGCAGATCCGTCTGGACGACGAGGCGCGGATCGGGCGTGCGGGCATTCATCGACGATCCAGGACTCCGGCCGGTCTTGCGGCCTCGCTACATTGCGCCGCACTATCAGACGATAGCCGAGCGCGCGGCGCTGGCTAGCCCCCGATTCGTCGATGAGCATCGTGTCCGAACCTTCCAGACAGCGCCGCCGCTGGCATCGGCCGCTCTACCTTGCCGCCGGCTGGCTCTGCACGGTGCTCGGCATCATCGGGCTGATTCTGCCGTTGATGCCCGGCACGATCTTCCTGATCGCGGCCGCCTGGTGCTTCTCGCGTTCCTCGCCGCGTTTCGAGAGCTGGCTGGTCAATCATCCCTGGCTCGGCCCGCAAGTCGTGCGCTGGCGGCAGACGGGCGCGATCGCCCGCAGGACGAAATACGTCGCCTGCGGCTCGATGCTGTTGAGCTTCGTCATCCTGGCGGCAAGCGATGCGCCGCCGATCGCGCTCTGGCTGAGCGGCGCCGGCCTGATCGCGGCCGGCACCTATGTCGCGAGCCGGCCGGAGCCGGAGGACGACGGGGTCACTCGACGGTGACGGATTTCGCCAGATTGCGCGGCTGGTCGACATCCTTGCCCATGAAAACCGCGGTCTGATAGGCGATCATCTGGATCGGCACCGAATAGACGATGGGCGCGAACAGCGGGTCCATCTCCGGCATGATAATCGTCGCCTCCGGCACGATGCCGCATTCGGCGGCGCCCTTGGCGTCGGTGATCAGGATGATCCGCCCACCACGCGCCGCGACTTCCTGCATGTTCGAGGCGGTCTTCTCGAAGAGCGCATCGTGCGGCGCGATGACGATGACCGGCATGTCCTCGTCGATCAGCGCGATCGGACCGTGCTTGAGCTCACCAGCCGGATAACCTTCGGCGTGGATATAGCTGATTTCCTTCAGCTTCAGCGCGCCTTCAAGCGCCAGCGGGAAGCTGGTGCCACGGCCGAGATAGAGCACATCGCGCGCTTTGGAGAGCTTGCGGGCAAGCTTCTCGATCTCCGGCTCCAGCGTCAGCGCCTGGGCCATCAGACCTGGCAGCGCGATCAGCTCCTGAACGTAAGCCGCTTCCTGCTCGGCCGAGAGCGTGCCGCGGGCGCGAGCCGCCGCGATGGCGAGGCCGGCGAGCGCTGTCAATTGGCAGGTGAAGGCCTTGGTCGAGGCGACACCGATCTCGGGACCGGCCAGCGTCGGGGCGACGACATCGCTCTCGCGAGCGATGGTCGAGGTCGGGACGTTGACCACCGACATGATGTGCTGGCCTTCCTGGCGGGCATAGCGCAGGCAGGCGAGCGTGTCGGCTGTCTCGCCCGATTGCGAGACGAAGAGCGCGAGCCCATTGGCCGGTAGCGGTGCCTCGCGATAGCGGAACTCCGAGGCGACATCGATCTCGACCGGCAGGCGCGCCAGCTTCTCGAACCAGTATTTGGCGGTGAGGCCGGCATAATAGGCGGTGCCGCAGGCCGAAATAGAGAGGCGCGACAGGTTCTTCCAGTCGAACGGCGTCTCGAAAGGCAGCCGCGCCACGCCATTCGCCATGTCGACATAATGTGTCAGCGTGTGGCCGACCACTTCCGGCTGCTCGTGGATCTCCTTGGCCATGAAGTGGTGGTAATTGCCCTTCTCGACCAGGAAGGCGCCGGCGGCGACGCGCTGGGCGCGGCGATCGACCTGCTGGCCATCAGCATCATAGAAGGTCGCGCCCTTGCGGTTCAGCACGACCCAGTCGCCCTCGTCGAGATAGGCGATCAGGTTGGTGAAAGGGGCGAGTGCCAACGCGTCCGAGCCGAGATACATCTCGCCGTCGCCGATGCCGACCGCGAGCGGCGAGCCCTTGCGAGCGCCGATCAGCAAATCCTCTTGCCCTTCGAACAGGAAGGCGAGCGCAAAGGCGCCGCGCAGATGCGGCAGCGACGCTCCGACCGCTGCGACAGGGTCCTTGCCGCGGTCGAGTTCGCGGGTAACCAGATGGGCGATGACCTCGGTGTCGGTCTCGCTGGCAAAGACATGGCCGTCGGCCTCGAGTTCGGCCTTGAGCTCGCGGAAATTCTCGATGATGCCGTTATGGACGACCGCCAGCTTCTCGGTGGCGTGCGGATGGGCATTGGTCTCGGTCGGCTTGCCATGCGTCGCCCAGCGGGTGTGGCCGATGCCGATCAGCCCCTCGAGCGGCTCATTCGACAGGCGCACTTCGAGATTCTTGAGCTTGCCCTCGGCGCGGCGACGGCTGAGCCGGCCGCCTTCGAGCGTCGCGACGCCGGCCGAGTCATAGCCGCGATATTCGAGCCGCCGCAGCGCCTCGACGACCTGGCCGGCGACGGCCTGCTTGCCGAGAATGCCCACGATCCCGCACATGAACGTGCCTCATCCGTTGATATCGATGCGCATCGCAATAGTCCGAGGCGGCGCGAATGCGAAATCACGTTGAATGTCGAACTGTGAACAAATGGCCTGCAGAGCGGCGAAATCGGCCGGCCATGGCGGTTTTCGCCGCGCAGGCTCACTGGACCGGCCAGGTTCAGCCGAGCCGGCTGACGCCCCGTCCACTTCGTGGACCTGCCGGGCCGCGCCTGTCGAGGCCCGGTCGATAGTTGAAGGCCGGCGCGATCTCTCCGGCATAGCCATCGAGCTCCCAGCAACGCCAGCGCTGATATTCGGCTGCCGTCGTCCCTTCCGAGCAGACGCGCCATTGCGAGCGCGGCCAGAAGGCCGCGGCGGGCGCCGTCGCCGCGATCAGACCGAGGCCGGTGAGGCCGACAACTACGAGGCTCCTGCTCATCCTGCCAGGCTCCGGGCTGCGATCATCCGTTCTCAGCAAACGCCGCAGGGTCTTACCGAAGCGCTAAGCCGCCCATTTTCACGGCCTTTTGTCAAATATCTGGCGCATGGCTGCCCAAAGGCGAACCAAAACGCCGCTTCCGCGTTGTTTGGTCATTCCGCAGATGCGGAGACGACAGGAGGATACCGATGTACAAGCGTCACGTTGCACTGACGGCTATCGGCGGCGTCATGCTTGCCGCCGCTGCCGTTGCACAGACCAGCGCGCCCTCGAACCAGCCGCCGAGCCCGCAGCCGACCGCGCCGTCGACCAGCGCGCCGGCGACCCCGGCTCCTGCGGCCGAAACCGCCAAGGCTCCGGAGAACAATCTGGCCGGCCAGGGCAAATGGCGGGCTTCGAAGCTGATGGGCGTCGACATCTATGGTCCCGACAACAAGAAGGTCGGCGACGTCACCGAGGTGGTGTTCGACAAGGCCGGCAAGATCGAGCTGGTGACCGTCGGCGTCGGCGGCTTCCTCGGCATCGGCACGAAGGATGTCGCGATCCCGTTCGAGCAGGTGCAGTGGAGCGAGGAGCCGATGGTGACTCCGGCCCCGGCGCCCGCCGGCGGAATGGGCGCAGGTGGCAGCAGTGCCGGTGGGAGCACCGCGATGAATGCGCCGCCTGCGGCCAAGAAGGGCCCGGAGATGTATCCGGACCACGGCAAGATCACCATGACCAAGGAGCAGCTCACATCCGCTCCGGCCGTGACCTACGCGGCCCGCTGATCTAACGCCGATTGGCTTGTTGCAGGCTCGCCCCTCGCGGGGCGGGCCTTTTTCATGGCTTGCCGGATCAATCGTCGAGGTCGGCCAGCAATCGCGGCAGCGCTTCGGGCAGATCATCGGCGATGAGGCCCATACCGATCTCCTCGCCGGCGCGCCCATGGAACCAGACTGCGGCGCAGGCCGCCTCGAATGCGGGCATCTTCTGCGCCAGCAGGCCGGCGACGATGCCGCCGAGCACATCGCCGGAGCCGGCCGTCGCCATCGCGGGCGAGCCGGTGTCATTGATCGCAGCGCGCCCATCGGGGGCTGCGATGACCGTGTCCGGGCCTTTGAGGACGACGACCGCCCCGGTCTGCCGGGCCGCTTGCCGCGCCCGCTCGAGCTTGCCGCGCCCGGGTTCGAAGCCCGCCGCCTCGGCGAAGAGGCGCTTGAACTCGCCCTCATGCGGCGTCAGCACCGCGGGGCCGGTGCGCTGGCGCAGCAGATCCGTGAAACCTGGCCGCTGCGCGCCGATATGGCTGAGCGCATCGGCGTCTAAGACGCAAGGCGCAGCGCTGTGCAAGGCGACCGCCACCCAGGAGCGCGCCTCCGCATCGAGGCCGAGCGCCGGCCCGATCAGCAGCGCGTCGAGCTTGCGCGCCGACAGCGCCGTCTCGAAGGCTGGGGCGTCGGCAGCCGCCGCCTGCATCAATGCATCGGGGCCGCGTCCCGCATGGGCCGCCAGCGCCTCCGGCCGACAGATGATCGTCGCCAGGCCCGCGCCGATGCGCAGTGCCGCGCGAGCGCCGAGCCGCGGCGCCCCGACACCCGACAGCCCGCCCGCCGCGACAGCGACCGCGCCGCGAGTGTATTTGTGAACGCCGGCGGCATGATCCGGCAGCCGAGTGCGCCAGAGGGCCGGACTGTTGCGGAACGCTGACGGCACGATCTTGTCCGGCGCGAAGACGATCTCGGGCCGGATGCCGATATCCGCCAGGGTGACGACTCCGCAGAGCGCCCGGCCGGGATGGAGCAGATGGCCGGGCTTCAATCGGAAGAAGGTCACGGTCTCGTCGGCGCGGATGGCCGGGCCTTCGGTGAGCCCGGTATCGCCGTGGACACCGCTCGGCACGTCGACCGCGATCACAGCTCGTCTCGCGGCGTTGACGCGCTCGACCAAGGTCGCGACCTCGCCGGAGATCGGTCGGCCGAGGCCGGCGCCGAACAGCGCATCGATCACGATGTCATGCCGGGCCGGGTCGATGCCGCCGATCGCGTCGATTGCCCCGGTCCAGCTTTCCGCCGCCAGAGCGGCGTCTCCCCTCAGGGCCACCCGCTCGCCGGCGAGCGCCAGCGTCACGCGGCAGCCGCGCTCCGCCAGGAGACGGGCCGCGACGAAGCCGTCGCCGCCATTGTTGCCGGGGCCGCAGAGCGCGAGGACGCGCTGGCCGGGGCGGACGCGCCGCGTCACCGCATCGGCAACCGCCCTGCCCGCCTTTTCCATCAGCACGATGCCCGGCGTGCCGGCGGCGATCGTCATCGCATCCGCCGCCGCCATCTCGGCGACGCTGAGCAAGGCAAGGGCGGCAGGAGGCGCGGCAGTCATGGGATGATCATAGTCCGACAGCCCGGGCGCTCGAGCAAGGAACCAGGGTCATATCCGCAATTGCATCTGATATAGGCATCTGCATAATTTTTGGACGGTTTTTCGCCTCTTCAACAGGCGGTTTGCCCCGGGGGGCGTCATGGCGGCCCGCCTGCGCCGATGCTATGAGCAGATCAGGCGAGGTTTTGCTGGACGCGCCGAGGTTGATCCGGGCTGGCCACCATGGTCAGAACGGAGGAAGGCTGCGTACAGTGGCGCCAGCTCACGCCAAGGAGGTCGGTCGGCGCATGAAGAAGATCGAAGCGATCATCAAGCCCTTCAAGCTCGACGAGGTGAAGGAGGCGCTGCAAGAAGTCGGCCTCCAGGGCATCACGGTGCTCGAGGCGAAGGGTTTCGGCCGCCAGAAGGGTCATACCGAGCTCTATCGCGGCGCCGAATACGTGGTCGACTTCCTGCCGAAGGTGAAGATCGAGATCGTGCTGGCCGACGATATGGTCGAGCGCGCGATCGAGGCGATCAAGAAGGCCGCCCAGACCGGCCGCATCGGCGATGGCAAGATTTTTGTATCGAGCGTGGAGGGGGCGATCCGCATCCGCACCGGCGAGTCCGGCGCGGACGCGATCTGAGGAATTTCCCCGACCCACAAGGAATGCGTGCGCCGACGGACCCGCCGGCAACGTCTGTCGTGAGACCCTAGCAGTCGACAAAGGAAGTCGTGAGATGAAGAACGCCAAAGAAGTCCTGAAGGCGATCAAGGACAATGACGTCAAATACGTCGACTTCCGCTTCACCGACCCGCGCGGCAAGTGGCAGCACGTCACTTTCGACATCAGCATGATCGACGAAGAAATCTTCGCCGAGGGCACGATGTTCGACGGCTCGTCGATCGCCGGCTGGAAGGCGATCAACGAGTCCGACATGCTGCTGATGCCGGACCCGACGACGGCCTGCATCGACCCGTTCTTCTCGGCCTCGACCATGGTCATCACCTGCGACGTGCTCGAGCCGGCGACCGGCGAGCCCTATGGTCGTGATCCGCGCGGCATGGCCAAGAAGGCCGAGGCATACCTCAAGTCGACCGGCATCGGCGACACCGTCTATGTCGGCCCCGAGGCCGAATTCTTCGTCTTCGACGACGTCAAGATCGCTGCCGACCCGTACAACACCGGCTTCAAGCTCGACAATGTCGAGCTGCCGATCAACGGCATGACCGAGTACGAGGGCGGCAATCTCGGCCACCGCATCGCCACCAAGGGCGGCTACTTCCCGGTCCCGCCGCAGGATTCGGCGCAGGACATGCGCGGCGAAATGCTGGCGGCCATGGCAGCCATGGGCGCCAAGGTCGAGAAGCACCATCACGAGGTCGCCTCGGCCCAGCATGAGCTCGGCCTGAAGTTCGACACGCTGACGCACATGGCCGACCAGATGCAGGTCTACAAGTACTGCATCCACAACGTCGCGCAGAGCTACGGCAAGACCGCTACCTTCATGCCCAAGCCCGTCTTCGGCGACAACGGCTCCGGCATGCACGTCCACCAGTCGATCTGGAAGAACGGCAAGCCGATCATGGCCGGCAACAAGTATGCCGACCTCTCGCAGGAATGCCTCTGGTACATCGGCGGCATCATCAAGCACGCCAAGTCGCTGAACGCCTTCACCAACCCGTCGACAAACTCCTACAAGCGCCTCGTCCCGGGCTATGAGGCCCCGGTGCTGCTCGCCTATTCGGCGCGCAACCGCTCGGCTTCCTGCCGTATTCCGTGGACGACCTCGCCCAAGGCCAAGCGCGTCGAGGTCCGCTTCCCCGATCCGATGGCGAACCCCTATCTCGCCTTCGCCGCGCTGACGATGGCCGGCCTCGACGGCATCATCAACAAGATCGATCCCGGCCCGGCGATGGACAAGGATCTCTACGACCTGCCGCCGCGCGAGCTGAAGAAGATCCCGACCGTCTGCGGCTCGCTGCGCGAGGCGCTCGACGCGCTCAAGAAGGACAACGCCTACCTGAAGGCCGGCGGCGTCTTCAACGACGACTTCATCGAGAGCTATATCGAGCTCAAGATGCAGGATGTGATGCGCTACGAGATGACGCCGCACCCGGTCGAGTTCGCGATGTACTATTCCTACTGAGCCTCTGGCTCGGACAGGATTCCTCCCGACTGCGGCGGTCCGCAGTCCACCTTCGAACCGGGGCGGCGACGCCCCGGTTTTTTTCACACCGCGCTACGGGCGGATCAGACCGGCTCAGAGATAGCGGTTGTGCCCGAAGGTGACGCTGCCAACGGCCGTGGCGAGGTCGTTGCCATACTCGGCAGTGCCGACCCGGTTCATCGTCGTCCCGGTGAAGACCGCCGGCACGATGCCGCCGAGGCTGGCGCTACGCAGGATATTGCCCGAGACCACGACCGACCGACCCGAATTGGTAACCGCCTCGTTCGACACGCCGATGCCGATCGCGACATTGCGGACCAGATTCCCGGTGACGATTAGGTCCCGCGCCGCGGTGTTGATTCCAGCCATGATGCCGACGCGTGCCGCGCCTTCGACGAGATTGCCTGAGACGACGCAGTCCTGCTCCACCACGATCGCGTTGCCGATGGTCGAGGGCGGATAGTAACCTGCGTCCGGGATCGGGTTGTCGGTGACATTCGAGATGCGGTTGCCTTCAACCACCACGCTGCGCGAGATGCCGTCACTGAACTGACCGGAGTTTGCGACGAGGATGCCGCTGCCGACCGTGTCCAGGCTGTTGTTCGAGACAATGCAGCCGGTCAGGTCGATTCCAACGCCCGGCGCCTCGATGAAGATCGCCGCCTCCCGCGTGTTGTAGATGTTGTTGTTGCTGACATTGTGCAGCCCGCCGCCATTGCAGCGGATCGCCGAGAACTTCGTGTTGAAGATCTTGTTGTCCGTGATCGAGACGCCGATCGCCCGGAAGACGCTGACGCCATTGCCATTCTGGCCGGTTCCGCCGGCGACCGTGTCGACGCCGTTGATGAAATTGCCCGTGATCGTGGAGCTGTCGCCGGTGATGGTGTCGCGCCAGATGGCGATGCCATTGTTCTGCATGCCGGCGAGTGTGTTGTTCAGCGCCTTGATCTGCGCGTTCTCGCTCCAGATGCCCACCGAGTGGTTGCCGAAATAGCAAGCGCGGAAGATGGCACCGGACGAACTCGCGACATAGGCGCCGATGCCCGGCGAGTTCAGGATCTGACAGTTCTCGAACGAAATGTCCTGGGCATTGCCGGCGATGGCGATGAACGCAGGGCGACCACCCACGTAGTCGGACAATGCTCGGTTCTGCCCATCGAAGGTGATGCCATCGAAATGGACCTGATTCTGGCCTTCGATCCGCAGGAACGTATTGGTGCCGTTGAAACGCAATACCACTGATCCGGGCATCGCCCGCGCGAACAGCGGCTTGCCGCCGCCATTGCTAGAAAGAACCGTGGTTGTAGGAGAATCATAGACGCCGGGCTGGAAAAACAGCGGCCGGTTCTGGCTGCGCGCATAGTCGAAGACGGTTTGCAGATTGGTGAACGCCGTCCAGCCCGTGCTGGCGGCAGCGGTGCGCGCCACGACGGTATCGTCGAACAGAGCATATGAAGGCATGCGCTTTTCCTCAATGAATCATTAAGAACATAACAAGAACATATATGGGATAAAATTCCTTTCCTGTCAAGTTCCAAGCGCCTGGCCACTCCTTATGGGTCGCTTTCCGATCTGCGAGCGACCGCAACCGCAGGTTAAATGTTCCGTAGAAGATCGCTGCTAAGGCTGCGCGCTGTGATCTCAACGAACGAGCCGGCCATGCTGAGGATCAACGAGACGCGCGCGACTTACGCGATCCGCCGCGCCTACGACCTTATGGCCAAAGCGATCGTCCCGGGGAGCAGGAAGCACCTGCCTCCGGCTCCCCGGCTGGCTGTCATCCCCACCGACTATCTCGGCGTCTCTATCATCGGGAACGGCATCTACGAGCGCCGCGAGATCGAGCTGCTCAGGACAATTTTTCGCGCCCGCAATCTGCAGGGCACGACCTTCCTCGACATTGGCGGCAATATAGGAAATCATTCTCTATCACTGGCAGGGTCGTTCGCGGAGGTGATCGCCTTCGAGCCCAATCCACCGATCGCATCGCTGTTCAAGACCAACCTCCTGCTGTCCGGAACGGCCAATGTCCGCCTGCACGAGGTTGGGCTGGGGCGGGAGGACGCCGAGCTCCGTTTCTCGCTGCTCCAGGCTGGCAACGATGGCAGCGGCAGCTTCGCCTCGGGCAAGGGTGACATCGTGCTGCCGGTACGCCATGGCGACCGGTATCTGGCGCAGCACGAGCCGGAGATCGCGAATGCTACGAAGCGGATCGGCTTCGTGAAATGCGACGTCGAGGGTTTCGAGGCCGACGTCTTCGCCGGGCTGCGCGAAACCTTCGCACGCCATCGCCCGATCCTCACCTTCGAAAGCAACCACAAGCCGGACGGCGAGAAGGCCTGGGCCGAGCTGGGCGCCGCCGGCTACGATACATTGTCATGCCTGCGCGAAACCGGTGACGATGGCAGCCGCCCGCTTCAGGAAATGAAGCGGCTGATTCTCGGCTACTCCTGTTGGGCGGAACAGGTCCACGGCGTCCCGGACCGGCGTTGCAATCTGATCGCGAGTTTCGGCCCGCTGGAGCCAGCTACCTGACTCAACGCAAGCTTAGGAAAGCTGTGCGATAGGCAACGTCTCATCCCCCGCACGGCCGCAGGCGCATGCACTCCCCCTCTTCCGCCCCATCCGTCGTCATCTTCGGCTCGGCAAGGCCCGTCACCTGTGCGGTGATGGACTATGCCTATCGGCTTGCCGACGCCGTCAATGCGCTGCGCCCGGGCCTGGTCGCGATCCGGACGATCGAGCCGGAGCGGCCGGCCGCCTTCATCGGCGCGATCGCGCAGGAGCTGCGCCGCGACCGCATCGTGCATCTCCAGCTGCCGATCGAGGGCTGGGGCAACAGCATCGTGCCGGGTTCGGCGCTGCTGGCGGCGCGGCTGATGACGCGCAAGGGCCGCATCGCCATCACCCTGCACGAATGGGCTTCGCTCAACCGCCTGCGCTATCTCTCGATGGTGCCTGACATCCTGGCCTGCGACGGCTTCGTCTTCGTCTCGCCGCAGCAGCGCGAGAGTTTTCAGACGACGCCGCTGGTCGGCGCGGCGAAGAAGCGCGCAGCCCCGGTCATCCCGATCGGCCCCAACATCATGCCGGCGCGCATCGACCCCGAGCGGGTCGCGGCGGAGCGGACGAAGCTACGTGGCAGCGGCGCAAGCGAAGCCGATGTCGTGATCGGCTATTTCGGCGTGCTCTATGCCAGCAAGCGTCCGGATGTCCTGCTGCGGACGACGCAGGCGCTGCACCGGCGCGGCGTCAAGGCGCGCCTGCTGGTCTGCGGCGATTTCCTCTGGGACAAGCCTGGGGATCGTGAGGCGTTCCTCGCACTGGCGCGCGAGCTCGGCGTCTCCGACTGGCTCGATTTCCGCGGCCGGATCGACGACGAGGGCGAACTGATGGCGACGCTCTCGGCCGCCGACGTCTTCCTGCTGCCCTTCACCGACGGCATCAGCACGCGGCGCGGCAGCTTCCAGGCGGTCAGCCAGCTTGCGACCCCGCTGGTCTCGACGGAAGCCGAGAGGCAGGACGAGTTCGCGCTCGCTCCGGCGCTGAAGGCGAAGATCAACAATCCGGCGACAGTGCTCTGCCGGGTCGACGCTGCGCCCGAGGACTTCGCCGAGGCCGTGCTCGCGGCCCAGGCCCGCAAGGCCGAGGCGATCGGCGTCGACCTCGCCAAGCTATGGGACGAGGCCGCCCTCGCCCATCTCAAGTTCTACGATGCCTTGAAAGCGCCCGCGTGAAGCGCAGGTTACGCAGTCGGCTCCCTTGAGCCCTCATCCTGAGGAGCCGCGCAGCGGCGTCTCGAAGGATGGTCCAGATGTCACGGGAGCCTCCCGAAGCATCCTTCGAGACGCCATTCCTGACGAAATGGCTCCTCAGGATGAGGGCTCAATGAATTCCCAAGTGAGCGCTCAGCGCAGCGCGACGATCGCCAGGCCGATCAGGGCGACGATGGCGGCGGCCCACCAGAGCCGGCGCAATTGCGCGGCCTCGGCGCCCTGTCGCGTCTCGAAGCCGGACAGCTCTTCATAGGCGAATGACTCGCCAGCGAAACGTGCGGCCCGCTCGAGGCCGGCGATGCGGATCTTGGGTACTGCCGAACGCGACGCCACGTGACCTTCTCCCCAAATGCCAGCTTAGCCGAAAGCGTGCCCGGAACCAGTCCCGATTCGCATGACGATGATGGAACCGCGGCCGTTAACGGCTGCTGAACCGGCGAGCGGCGGCAGCGCTTCCAGGGCTGGCTGTGCCATCCTTGGATGACGGTTCGGCGACGGCCTTGCTCATCCTGACTTCCGGCGGCAATCCGATCGGTTTATTGCGGATGAAGGGCGGGTTATAGGGGCTCCGGCAAGCGGCGGGCGGGCCGATACGATATCCTGCAGACCAAGCGAATCAGCGAGTACGGTGACGATGGCGGACGATCTCTTTGGCGATGACGGCGGCAAGGGCATGCGCGAGGAATCGCGCGCGCCCGCCCCTGCGCCGAAGCCTGCCGCGCGCCCTGCCCCGGCACCGCGCAGCGGCACGCCCTCGGAGGCCGACTACGACGCGTCCACCATCGAAGTGCTCGAGGGACTGGAGCCGGTCCGGCGCCGGCCCGGCATGTATATCGGCGGCACCGACGAGCGGGCCTTGCACCACCTCTTCGCCGAGGTGATCGACAACGCCATGGACGAGGCGGTGGCGGGCCATGCCAGCTTCATCGATGTCGAGCTCTTCGCCGACGGCTCGCTCGCCGTCACCGACAATGGCCGCGGCATGCCGATCGACCCGCATCCGAAATTTCCGGACAAGTCGGCGCTCGAAGTGATCATGACGATCCTGCATGCCGGCGGAAAGTTCGACTCCAAGGTCTACGAGACCTCGGGCGGCCTGCACGGCGTCGGCGTCTCGGTGGTCAATGCCCTCTCCGACCTCGTCGAGGTCGAGGTCGCGCGCGGTCAGATGCTCTATCGCCAGACCTTCTCGCGCGGCCTCCCGCAAGGGCCGCTGGAGACGGTCGGTCGGGCGCCCAACCGGCGCGGCACCCGCGTGCGCTTCCATCCTGACGCGCAGATCTTTGGCGAAGGCGCGCATTTCGTCCCGGCGCGGCTGTTCCGCATGGCGCGCTCGAAGGCCTATCTCTTCGGCGGCGTCGAGATCCGCTGGCGCTGCGCGCCGTCGCGGTTGCAGCCCGAGGGCGACGTCGCGGCCGAGGCGGTGTTCAAGTTCCCGGGCGGCCTGCGCGACTATCTCGCCCGCGAGATCGAGGGCAAGGACCTCGTCGCCGAGCCGATCTTCTCGGGGAAGATCACCAAGGTAGGCGGCCATGGTGCGCTCGAATGGGCGGTCGCCTGGCTCGCCACTGGCGAGGACGGCTTCTCCTCCTCCTATTGCAACACCATTCCGACGCCGGAAGGCGGCACGCATGAGCAGGGCCTGCGCATCGCCCTGCTGCGCGGCCTGCGCGACCATGCCGAGCGCATCGGCCAGTCCAAGCGCATGGCGCAGGTCACCGCCGACGACGTGATGGCGACCTGCGCCGCCATGCTCTCGGTCTTCATCCGCGAGCCGGAATTCCAGGGCCAGACCAAGGACAAGCTGGCGACGCTGGAAGCCGCCCGCATCGTCGAGAACGCGATGCGCGACGCCTTCGACCATTGGCTCGCCGCCTCGCCGCAGCAGGCGCTGAGGCTGCTCGACTGGTCGGTCGACCGGGCCGAGGAGCGCCAGCGCCGGCGCCTCGAAAAGGAAGTCTCGCGCAAAACCGCGACACGCAAGTTGAGATTGCCCGGCAAGCTCGCCGATTGCAGCAATGCCGGCGCGGCGGGCTCCGAGCTTTTCATCGTCGAGGGCGATTCCGCCGGCGGCTCGGCCAAGCAGGCGCGCAATCGCGCCAACCAGGCGATTCTGCCCCTGCGCGGCAAGATCCTCAACGTTGCCAATGCGACGCGCGAAAAGCTCAACGCCAACCAGCAGCTCGCCGACCTGATCCTGGCGCTGGGCTGCGGCATCGGCACTCAGTTCCGAGAGGACGATCTGCGTTACGAGAAGGTCATCGTGATGACTGACGCGGACGTTGACGGCGCCCATATCGCCTCGCTCCTGGTCACCTTCTTCTGGCGCCAGATGCCGCGTTTGATCGAGAAGGGTCATCTCTATCTGTCCGTGCCACCGCTCTATCGGCTGCGTCTTGGCACCAAGTCCGTCTATGCCCGCAACGATGCCCACAAGGACGAACTGATCGAGACCGTCTTCAAGGGCAAGAAGCCCGAGATCGGCCGCTTCAAGGGCCTGGGCGAGATGATGCCGGCCGAGCTCAAGGAGACCACGATGGACCCGAGCAAGCGTTCCTTGCTCAAGGTCATGGTCGACCACGAGGCGAAGGAAGAGACCTCCGACACGGTCGAGCGCCTGATGGGCAACAAGCCCGAGGCACGCTTTCTCTTCATCCAGGAACGAGCCGCCTTCGCCGGCGAGCTGATCGACCTGTGAAACCCGCCATGGCGGCTTGCGCGCCGGGCTCCCCCGCAAGCCCGCCGGGCTGTCTCGCGATCGGCATGCGGCCATTCTGCGCGCATGCCGACCGATCCACACGATACCGATCATGACTTCGCGCAGCGCGACACTTCCCAGACCTATCTCTGGCCGTTGAGCGCATGGGCGAGCCTCCTGCCTCTCCATCTCGACGCGATGCCCAGGCCTCGGCCCAAACCTCGCTCTGGTCCGATCTTGAAATCTTCCACGCCGTCGCCGCGAGTGGCGGGCTTTCTCTGGCGGCGGCTGCGCTCGGGCTGAGTGAGACCACCGTCGCGCGGCGGCTGAAGGCCTTCGAGGCGCGGCTCGGCCTGGCGCTGTTCAAGCGCGGCGCCAACCGCCTGATCCCGACCGGGATCGGGCTTTCGCTTGCCGCCGACGCGGCTGCCGCCGCCGAGGCCGTGGCGCGGTTCGAGACGCGGGCGAACGCCGCTCGCATCCGCGACGACGCCCCGGTGCGCATCACCGCGACGACTTCGATCAGCCTGTTCCTGACCCAGCACGCCGCCCGGCTCTCGGCCGCCGCGGGCGGGATCGAGATCGTCATCATCAGCACCCGCGAACGCCTCGATCTGGCGCGCGGCGAAGCCGAGATCGCGATCCGCATGCGCAAGCCGCCAGGAGACACCGGCTATTTCGGCCAGAAAGTCGGCAAGCTGGCGCAGGCCTTCTATGTCCGCCGCGATGTCGATCCGGCGACCGCGCCGGTGATCTCGGTCAGCCGGGACGTCTCGTCCAGGATCGAGCAGCACATCCTCGCCTGGGCGGCAGGCCGGCCGATCGCCGCCCGCGTCGGCGATTCCGCCGCGCGTTACGAGAGCATCCGCTCCTCCGGCGCGGTCTCGATGGCGCCCTGCTTCCTGGCCGATGCCGATGCGGCGCTGATCCGGCTGGAGGAGCCGCCCGACGCGACCGCCGACGAAATCTTCCTGGTCTCGCATGAAAGTACCCGCCAGCGGGTGGCGGTGCTCGCCACGCTCGACGCGCTGCGCAAGCTGTTCCGCGAGCATCGCAGCCGGCTGGAGGGGCGCGATTGAAGTTTCGGATCTCGGCCGCTACGAGGTCTGGATGCCGAGATAGAGGCCGTAGAACGGCATCGTCCAGTTGTGCATGTAGTCGTATTCGCCGTCTGTCTTCAGGCGAAAATTCGCCCATTCATTGCTCCAGCGCCCGACCGGCAGGAAATCGGAGCCGGGCAGCGGCGGCCCCTGCGAGGTCACGCCGCTGCGGAACAACCGCCTCTTGCCCTTGGAGTTCGCAGGCCGTGTCTGCGGCACAGGGTCGATGGCGTAACTGGCCGCGATGTCGAACTGTTTCTCCGCTTGCGAGACGAACAGGTTGTGGTCGCTGATCCCGCTAGAGAAGGTCATCGTCTCCAAAGTGTTGAACGAGAAGGCGCCATTGGTGAGATCGCTCATCTCGGTCAGCACCTGACGCAGGAAGGTCGCATCTCTGGCGAACGGACCGAGCTCTCCGCCCGCGGCGCCGGAGCGGACGATCTGCATGTAACCGAGATTGCGCTTCTGCGCCGCGAGCGTCTGGGCGCCCCAGCGATTGACGACGTGGTTGAGCAGCACGTAGTCGATCAAGGGCTTCGACAGTGGATTCGTCCAGTTCAGCGCCGCGAGCCTAGCCCGCGTCTTCGCCCCCTGCCCGCCGAAGCCATGGCTGATGCAGATCAGCAGGCGATCCGGCTTGACCTGAGCCGGCAGCAGCAGGATTACGGCGCGCTCGATCCCGTCCTTGTTGCGGGCGGCGAAGATTGCGAGCCGTCCCGTCGTCGCCGGCATGATCTGGAAGTCCAGCGGCGGGCCACCTGCCCCCTGCCTATAGGTCGCAGTCTGGATCACGGCGATCGGCGGGATGACCTGAGTGATCAGGTTGTTGGCGGAGGGAAAGCTCGGATAGAGCTGATCGGTGACCAGTCGGACAGCCGATGGCTTCTTGGGAACCGGCATTGGTGGCGGCACCGGCAGGATATTGTTGAGATTCTTGAGCAGATTGGCGATCAGGTCGAGGGTCAGAGGGCCGACGACGCCGTCCTTTTCGAGCTGGTTGTTGCCCTGGAACTCCAGCACCCGGCCGTGAGTCCGCGTGCCGAAGATGCCGTCGGCGACGAGCTTGACGAGCCGCGTCGGCAGTAGGTTGAGCTGGCTTTGCATGAGCCGGACCGGCTCACCACGGGCACCGAGCTTCAGCATGCGACGCCTCTTTCACAAGTGACGACTGTCGGCTGTCGTAGCGTAAGTCATCCAAGCGCAGCAAGCGATGGCGATCTAAAGCGGAGACACTCCGCTAACCAAGTTTTTACAGCCGCCGTCGCATGCTGCGCTTGTCGGCGTCTGACGCCTTTCATCTTGTCCGGAGTTCGCGATGCGCCTCGTCATCGCCTTCCTGCGCAGCCAGCGCGGTACCATGGTCGCCGATGTCGCCAAAGCCGGTGCGGCGATCGCATTCCTCTCCGTCATCGCCGCCAATTTCATCTCGAGTCAGACGGCGCAGCTCGATCGCGACGCGATGCGTCAGGTCGCCCAGGCTGCGGCCAAGGGGCAGGTCATCGATCCGCTGGTCACCGGCTCGATCGTCAAGCGCGCCAACGAGACCAAGCTCGATCCCTGCGTGGTTCCGCGCTGAGGCTCAGCCCAGCCAGTCGAGCAGGGCCGGCGTGACGATGTCCGGCGCCTCCAAGGTCGAGAGGTGGCCGCAGCCCGGCACCTCCAGATAGCGTGCTTGCGCGCCGATCCGGGCGGCGATCTCGCGCGCCTCATCGGGCGGCGTGATCGCATCCTCCGCGCCGACCACGACCAGCGTCGGAACGGAAATGGCCGCGAGGACCGGCCGCGCATCGCAGCGGCCCATGATCGCGCGCTGCTGGCGGATGAACCCGTTGGGCCCCACTGCTTCCGCCATCGCCCTGACCTCCAGCCGGAGCGCCTCGTCGGCCAATCGGTCGGGCGCGACCAGCTTCTGCCAGAGCAGGGTCACGACATTGTCGAAGGCGCCCTTCTGCGCCAACGCAATCATCTGCTCGCGCGGCGCATTGGTCTCGGGCGTCGGTGGCTTGGCGGTGGTGTCGAGCACAGCGAGCCGCGTCACCCGCTCCGGCGCGCGCCGCATCACCTCGAAGGCGATATAGCCGCCCATAGACAGCCCGCACAGTGCGAAGCGCTCAGGCGCCGCCGCCAGCAACCGCTCGACCATGGCGGCGATCGTGTCGTCGGCGGTGGTCTCGGCAACCAGAATCTGCCGCCCCGGCGCCAGGGCTGGCCATTGCGGAGCATAGAGTGCGGGCGTGCAACTCAATCCCGGGATCAGGACGAGCGGCTCGGGATTCCTAGTCTGCGTCGCAAGCATTCTTCAGCAACCTCGCTCGAGCCGGAACCGATCGGGTTGAAACGCCCTCATCGGTGAATCCGTCTGCCATTTTCAGTTCAAAGACCGCTCTATTGATCCGCTCGCGATGCAAGCGGATCGGAACCGGCTCCAGAATGTTGACTTTGCCCTGTTTTTTCTGCATTGCACGGGCGTCCGAAGGCGCGCAACCCAGCAAAGTCGCGCCAGCGTTGCGGTCGATCGGTCATCCCGCTACGTGTCCCCGACCTTTGAGAAGCGCACCCATCGATGTCTTTTGCCGAACTCGGCCTGAGCGACAAGGTACTGACCGCGGTCACCACCGCCGGCTACACGACGCCCACCCCCATCCAGGCCCAGGCCATCCCCCATGTGCTCGCCCGCAGGGACGTGCTCGGGATCGCGCAGACCGGCACCGGCAAGACCGCTGCCTTTACCCTGCCGATGCTGACCATCCTGGAAAACGGCCGCGCCCGCGCCCGGATGCCGCGCACGCTGATCCTCGAACCCACCCGCGAGCTCGCGGCCCAGGTCGAGGAGAACTTCACCCGCTACGGCGTCAACCAGAAACTCTCGGTCGCGTTGCTGATCGGCGGCGTCTCCTTCGGCGATCAGGACGCCAAGATCACGCGCGGCGTCGACGTGCTGATCGCGACGCCCGGTCGCCTGCTCGATCATGTCGAGCGCGGCAAGCTGCTGCTCACAGGCGTCGAGCTGCTCGTCATCGACGAGGCCGACCGCATGCTCGACATGGGTTTCATTCCGGACATCGAGCGGGTTTGCAAACTTGTTCCCTTCACGCGGCAGACCTTGTTCTTTACCGCGACGATGCCGCCCGAGATCACCCGGATCAGCGAGCAGTTCCTGCACAACCCGATCCGTATCGAGGCTTCCCGTCCGGCGACTGCGGCGACCACCATCACCCAGCGCCTGATCGCCTCCAACAGTCAGGACTTCGAGAAGCGCGACACGCTGCGCAAGCTCATCCGCGACGCCAAGGACCTGCAGAACGCCATCGTCTTCTGCAATCGCAAGCGCGATGTAGCAACGCTGCATAAGTCCCTGCAGAGCCATGGCTTCCCGGCGGTCGCGCTACACGGCGACATGGACCAGTACGCCCGCATGGCGGCGCTCGAATCCTTCCGCACCGGCGAATTCCCGATCCTGGTGGCGAGTGATGTCGCCGCCCGCGGCCTCGATATCCCGGCCGTCAGCCACGTCTTCAATTTTGACGTCCCGACTCATGCCGAGGACTATGTCCACCGCATTGGCCGCACCGGGCGGGCCGGCCGTGAGGGCGCATCTTTCACCATCGTCACCCGCCATGACGAGAAACTCGTCGCAGCGATCGAGAAGCTGACCGGGACCAGCATCGCCTTCGAGGGCCCCGGGGTCGACGCGCTTCCTCCCGGCGAGCCGCGTGAGGAGCGCCGCGGCCGCCGTGGCGAGGACCGNGGCGGGCGCGATGGCAGGCCGCCGCGTGGCGAGCCGAAGGCCGAGCCGGCGCCTGCTGCCCGTGAGACTGCTCCAGCCCGCGAGGCCGCGCTGCCGCGCGAGCGTCCGCCCCGCCGGGAGCCTGTCGCCGACGATGTCGCGCGGCGTCGCGGCAGCGAGAGGCCACGCGCGCCGCGCCGTGACGACCTCGACGACGGACCGCAGGTCAAGGGCCTCGGCGACCACGTCCCGGCCTTCCTGCTGCGCCCTGTCCGCGCCGGCTGAATCGCGTTTCCTGGCAACCTTGCTTTAACTCCGTCTGCCCTAGGGTCAGGCGCGTAGCGGGCGCGGAAGAATTTCGCGCCCAGCGGGGGACAGGATGTCATGACCACCAGCCAACCGGGCTTGCCGCAGACGCACGACCTCGCGGAACAGGTCGTCGCCGCGATGCGACAGCATTATTCCCCCGGTTACCCCCGTGCTTTCGAGGTCTGGTACGCGCATCTCAGCGGTGAAATGCCGGCGCTGAGCATGGCGATGAGCGCCGTGATCGCCGCCAGCAATGGCGAAGTCGGCGCCGCCGACATCGACACGCTCTACGACAAGTTCGTCAGCACCGATCGCATTTCGCGCCAGGCGGAGCGCACCAGCCTGCAGGTGCTTGGCGAGATCGACAGCATGATGGCGCTGGTCGACCGGGCGCTGAGCTCGAGCGAGCAGTATCACGGCCGACTCTGCGCGATGTCGGAGGAGGTTCCCCCCTCGGCCGACCGGCACAAGCTGCGCGAATGGGTCGAGGCGCTGGTGCTGTCGACCCGCGAGGAGGTCGCGCGCAAGACGCAGCTCGAGACGCAACTGCGCGAGAGCGCCCACGAGATCCGCAATCTGCGCGAGGCGCTGGAGTCGACGCGGGCCGAGGCGCTGACCGACCCGCTCACAGGCCTCGCCAATCGCCGCCATTTCGAGGAGATGCTGCAGAAGGCGATCGATCAGGCGACGCTGCGGCGCGAGCCGTTCGCGCTGGTGATGGCGGATATCGACTTCTTCAAGCACTTCAACGACATGCACGGCCATCTCACCGGCGATCAGGTTTTGCGCCTCGTCGCCAAGACGATGAGGGACAAGTTCAAGGACAAGGCGATCATCACCCGCTTCGGCGGTGAGGAATTCGCCATCATCCTGCCCGAGGCGGACGTGGTCGCCGGCAAGTTCGGCGCCGAAACCGTGCGCCAGGCGCTGCTGACACGCGAACTGGTGAAGCGCTCGACCAATGAGAGCCTCGGGCGCATCACCATCTCGCTCGGCGTCTCCGTCTATCGGCGCGGCGACACGGCGAGCTCGATCGTCGAGCGCGCCGACAACGCGCTGCTGCAGGCCAAGCGCGACGGCCGTAACCGCACCATCACCGAGGACGCGATCCTGGACGCGGCGAAGGTCGCCTGAGCGGATTGACGCTTTTCCTGAGCGCAGCTTCGCGCGCCGCCACCAGCGCGAGTCCGGTGAAGCGGCGCAGCACATCCTCGTCGTCGAAGGCCGCCGCCGGCAGGCGCCAATAGCCGATCTCGCGCTCACGGCTCCGCGCCATGTAGCGGAAGGGCTCGCTACCGGCCGCGGCGAATTCCGGCCGGGTCATATCCGTCGTCTTCAGGAAAATCTCGCCATCGAAGGCGAGCGCGAACATCGCCTCCTCCGCATAGACGCCAAGCCCGCCGAACAAGCGGCGGGTCCGAACCGAAACCACCGGCGCGAACAGCTCCGCAACGGCAGCGGCGTCCATGAGCGGGGCTACTGAGCCGCCAGCGCGGTTTCCGAGCGCGGCTTGATCTCGACCGATTCGCCGCAGCCGCAGGCCGAGACCTGGTTCGGATTGTTGAAGACGAAGGTCGAGGAGAACCGGTCCGTCTTGAAGTCGAGCTCGGTGCCGAGCAGGAACAGCACCGCCTTGGCGTCGACGATCACGGTCGCATCCTTCTCGGTCACGACCTCGTCGCCCTTCCCGGCCACATGCGCGACCTCGAAGGTGTACTCCATGCCGGCGCAGCCGCCCTTCTTGACGCCGACGCGCAGGCCGAGCGCGGGCGAATCGGGGTTGTCGCGCGCCGACTGCGCCATGATCTCGCGAATGCGGGTCGCGGCGGCGTCGGTCAGCGAGACCACCTTCAGGCCGGGTATCGAAAACATCCTCGTCCCTCCTCGACCGGATTCAAGGTCCGGTGAAAACAGGATTGCTGACAGCAACATAAGGATTGGTGAGCGCAACGTCGAGATGCGCCGGCCGGGACGGCGCCATTTGCCTGCGTCCATTGCATGGAACGCAGGCCCGTGCACTCTGCCCTGACCATTTCCTCACCCGATAGAGAGCCATGACCTCGTATCGCCTGCACCGCCCGGAAGCGCTCCGCGCCCTCGCCCGCGCCATGATCACCGCTGCCGGCTGGAGCGAGGCGGAGGCGAAGGAGACAGCCGAACATCTGGTGCTCGCCAATCTCAGCGGCCATGACAGCCATGGCATCGGCATGCTGCCGCTCTATTTCAACTCGCTTGCCGACGGCCACCTGAAGCCGCAGGCCAAGCTCAGCATTCGTAGCGAGGCGGGCCCCTTCGTGATCGCCGACGGCAACGTCGCACTCGGCCAGCCGACCGCCCGCAACGCGGTCGACCGCGCCATAGCGATCGCGCAGACCGGCGGCGTCGCCGTGCTCAACCTGCTCGATTCCCATCATATCGGCCGAATCGGCCATTATTCCGAGGTCGCGGCGGCTGCCGGGCTGATCTCGATCTTCTGGGTCAATGTCGCCGGCCGGCCGCCGATCGTCGCGCCCTTCGCCGCCAAGGAGGCGCGCTTCGGCACCAACCCGATCTCGATCGGCCTGCCGGTGCCGGGCGGCGAACCGCTGATTCTCGATTTCGCCACCAGCCGCATGGCGCATGGCAAGGCCCGCGTCGCGCTCAACAAGGGCGTCGATGTGCCGGAGGGCTACATCATCGATGGCGAGGGCCGTCCGACCGTCGAGCCCCGGCATGTCTTCCTGCAGGAGGGCCTGCCGCTCGGCGCGCTGCTGCCGTTCGGCGATCACAAGGGCGCTGGCCTCTCGCTGATTGCCGAACTGCTTTCCGCCGGACTGATGGGCGCGGCCCGCATCGACCAGAAGCCACACAAGACCTGGATCATCAATTCGCTGTTCGGCGTGCTGATCGACCCGGCGCGGCTCGAGCCGGATGCGAGCCTGCGCCAGCAACGGATCGAAAGCTATCTGACCTTCGTGCGCGCCGCCGCGCCGCAGGATGCGTCACAGCCCGTGCTGGCGCCCGGCGACAAGGAGCGCAAGACGCGGATCGAGCGCGAGCGTGACGGCATCCCGCTCGACGACGAGACCTGGTCCCAGATCGTCGCGGCCGCCAAGGCCCATGGTGTCGATGCAGAGAACTTCTAACGACCGTTAGATGTTCGGCCTCTCGCGATCCCGAATATGCTGCTCGGCGCCCTTCTGGTGCGCCAGCCATGGCTCGCGCCGGATCGTCCAGAGCTCATAGGCCGGTGTGAGTGCGCTGGGCCGGCTGTCCAGCGTGCCGAGCCTGATCTCGATCTCGTCGGACCCATCTGCCCAGCAGAACAGCGGCGAGCCGCAGGTTGGACAGAAGCGCTCGCCTCCCGCCCGGCCCTGCCAGCACCCGAGCTCGCCCGACAGGGTTGCGGCTGCCTTGGGCCAGATTCCGAAATAGGAGAAGGCCGAACCAGAGCTCTTGCGGCAGGTCTCGCAATGGCAAATGCCGACGCGGATGGGCTCGCCGTCGAGTTCGTAGCGGACCTGTCCGCAATTGCAGCCGCCGGAGAGTTTCATCGCCGTCTCGCCTTCAGGTTTTCGCTTTCACCAACAGCGTCTGGCCCAACTGGTTCCCGGGAACCAGTCTGGCAACGCCTCAGCCCGAATGGCCAGCGCCGGACCGCATCACTCCGGCAGGCCGGCTTGGCGGAAGCCGTCGACGAAGCGCTCGCGCATGGCAGCATCACGGAACGGCTCCATCGTCGCCCAGTGGTGGATGCTGAAATCCGGATTCCCGACCAGGAAGAGTTCGGCCTCCGCGCGCGCATCGTCGAGCCGGCCGAGCTGAGCCAGGCTCGCTGCCAGAAATCGGCGCGAACTCGTCCGATGGGTCTCGTCCCGGCGCAACGCCTCGACAGCAGCCTGATACTCACCGGCGGCATAGAGTGCCTGGCCGAGCGACAGATAGTACCAGCTCGGCGGAAACGGATTCAGCCGGAAGGCCTTGCGGATGTGCGCGAGTCCCTCCCCGACCTGCCCGGCCAGCACCGTGATGTCGGAGAGCGCCGCCCAGGCATCGGCCTCGTTCGGATCGAGCGCGATCGCCCTGGCGAATTCCACATCTGCCTCGGCGAAGTCGTGCTCATAGGCGAGCAGATAGGCCAGGGTCCAGCGGCAGCCGGCGTCGTTGGGATCGAGCGCGACGGCCTTGCGAGTCAGCTCCAGAGCGGTGCCACGGGAGGCCTCGGTCGGGCCACCGGAATGCACCCAGCCCATCCAGTGATTCAGGGCTAGCCAGCGATAGGCCTCGGCGTAGTCCGGATCGAGCGACACCGCGCGTGTCAGCAGCAGATGCGCTTCCTGCGCAGCCTGCGGCGTGTCGTCCATCAGCCGGCGCGCCCGCACGCAGAGATCGTAGGCTTCGAGGCTTTTCGGCCGTCGCCTCGGCGGCGGGAGGCGCAGCCGGCCGAGCAAGGCCTCGGCGATCCTCGCCGTGACCTCGTCCTGGACGGCGAAGATGTCGCCCAGCTCGCGATCGAAACGATCTGCCCAGAGATGATTGCCAGTCAGCGCATCGACCAGCTGTGCATTGATGCGGACGCGCCCGGCGGCATGCCTGATGCTGCCCTCCAGCAGATAACGCACGCCGAGTTCCTCGGCGATTTCACGCACATCCCTCGTCTTGCCCTTGTAGGCGAAGGCCGAATTGCGGGCGATGACGAACAGCTCCGAAGTCCTCGACAGGTCGGTGATCAGATCTTCCGTCAGCCCACCCGCGAAGGATTCCTGCTCGGGATCGTTGCTGAGGTTGACGAAGGGCAGCACGGCGATCGATGGCTTGCTCGGAAGCGGCAAGGGCTTTCGCCTGGCATTGCCGAGTTGCTCGACCGTCCCGGCAAAGCGATAGCCGACGCGCGGGACCGTGGCGATCCATTCGCCGCCGTCGGCGGGCGCACCGAGCAGCTTCCGGATCTGCGCGATCTGGACGGTGAGGTTGCCCTCCTCGACGGCCATTCCAGGCCATGCGGCGTCCAACAGCTCGGCCTTGCCCAGGATGTCGCCGGGCCGGCCGACGAGCGCCGCCAGGAGCTTCAGGCCGCGATAACTCGCAGTGACAGGGACATCGTTCTCAAGGAGCGTTCCCGCGCTTGAATCGAGCACGAATGGGCCAAAGGCGAAGCGCGATCCCGGCATAGGGCGAATCCATAGCCCGTTTCGAGGTTTTTGGAACTATTCGGGTGCCTTTAAGGACGCCGCGGCTGGCATCCCGCAGAACGAAACCTCCTTCACGCCGTGGGCCGCGTGCCCACGAGCCATGGGGAGGTTGCCATGAACGATACTCCCGCCTCGCTCCTGCGATGCATCCTTGCGACCTGGCACGAGCGCATACGCGCGCGCTGGAAGCTCACGCAAATGGTGCGGGAGAATCCCCATCTGCTCAACGATATCGGCCTGACGAGACAGCAGGTCGAGACGGAGATCGCCAAGCGCTTCTGGCAGCGGTAGGGCGAATCCTGCACGGACGGTGGATCGATCCGTTGCTCCAGACACCAACTGGCCGCCGTTTGGGATATGAGGTGATCCGACCCAGCGCTCCGCGACGGCAGGACATCATGACTCTCGCCGAATACAACGCCTTCTGTGCCGCTTTGCCCGCGACCAGCCATGTCGTGCAATGGGGCGGCGCCGATGTCTGGAAGGTCGGCGGCAAGGTGTTCGCGCTTGGCCGCGACGATGCCGACGGCACGCTCTTCGTCTCGTTCAAATGCTCGCCGATGGCCTATGAGATGCTGCGCGACGCACCTGGCTGCCGCCCGGCTCCCTATCTCGCTTCGCGCGGGATGAAATGGATCCAGCGCTTCTCCGACGAGGGCCTGCCGGACGACGCCTTCCGCGATTATCTGCGCGAGAGCCACCGACTGGTCGCGGCGGGGCTGACGCGCAAGGTGCGTGTGGAGCTGGGGTTCTCGGCCTAATCCCCTCGGTCCAAAAGCGCGAGTCATCCCGGACGGAGCGAAGCGAAGATCCGGGATCCATTCCGGAGCCTTGACGATTGAGGTTCCGGAATGGGTCCCGGGTCTCCCTGCGGTCGCCCGGGACGACGCTCACTTTGTTGAAGAGCGCGTCTCTCACACAGTCGCTTCGCCACGCAGCACCGGCACGCAGCCGCCGCCGACGGTGGCGCGGATCTCGCCGTCGACGCGCCGCGCTGCGACGTGCAGCAGGCTCGGTCGGCCCATCTCGATGCCCTGCGCGATCTCGAAGGCAAGGCGGTCCTTGTCGGAGAGCGACAAAGTCAGAGCCGCCAGCGTCGCGCTGGCGCTGCCGGTCGCGGGATCCTCCCAGGTGCCGGCAAGCGGCGCGAACATGCGGGCGCGGACGCTGTTGCCATCCCAGGCGTAGAAGAAGATCGACAAGCGCCCCTCAAGGGCCGGATTGGTCTGTTCGAGTCGACGATAGGCGGCGATATCCGGCAGCGCGCGCGTCAGCGCCTCCGGCGTGACCTCGGCCAGGACGAACTTGACCCCGACCGAGGCCTGCTGCGGCTGATGGCGCCCGGTGAGGACATCCTTGGGGCTGAGCCCGGCGCAGGCGGCGATCGCGTCAGCCGGCAGCTGGATGCCGAGCGAGAGCGCCTGCGGAGCGGCAATGGTCGCACCTGTCACCAGCCCGGCGGCATCGCGCGCGATCCGGACCTCGACGAGGCCGGCCAGCTCCTCGAACAGCAGGATGCCATCGCGGTCGCGGCCATGGCCGGCGAGCACGCAGGCGGTGCCGACATTGGGATGGCCGGCGAAGGGCATCTCGGCAGTGCGATGGAAGATGCGGACGCGCGCCGTGTTGGCCGGATCACTCGGCGGCAGCACGAAGGTGGTCTCGCTATAGTTCATCTCCGCCGCCAGCGCCTGCATCTCGGCATCGGAGAGGCCGCGCGCATCGGTGAAGACGGCGAGCTGGTTGCCGCCGAAGCGGGTGCCGGTGAAGACGTCGACGGTCTCGAACGGATAGGACGGCATGGCGGTCTCCGGCAGCCTGATCAGGCGCGGAGACTGCCACCCGTAATCGCGCGAGAGAAATCAGGATTCGGAATGCGACCGATCAAGCGGCGGCGGGCTCAGGCCCACCAACGCTCCGTTACCGGGAAGTGGCCGGCGGCCTCTTCGATCACCTGGCCGAGCGAGAACAGCGTCTCCTCGTCGAAGGGCCGGCCGATCAGCTGCAGGCCGAGCGGCAGGCCCTGGCTGTCGAGACCGGCCGGCACGGCAATCCCCGGCAGGCCGGCCATGTTCACGGTCACCGTGAAGACGTCGTTGAGATACATCTCGACCGGGTCGGCCGAGCCCTTCTCGCCGATGCCGAAGGCGGCGGATGGCGTCGCCGGTGTCAGAACCGCGTCGATACCCTGGTCGTAGACAGCTTCAAAATCGCGCTTGATCAGCGTGCGCACCTTCTGGGCGCGCAGGTAGTAGGCGTCGTAATAGCCCGAGGACAGCACATAGGTGCCGATCATGATGCGGCGCCTGACCTCTGCGCCGAAGCCGGCGGCGCGGGTCTTCTCGTACATCTCGACGATGTCGCGGCCTTGCTCGCGCAGGCCATAGCGGACGCCGTCATAGCGGGCGAGGTTGGACGAGGCTTCGGCGGGCGCGACGATGTAATAGGCCGGCAGCGCGTATTTGGCGTGCGGCAGCGAGATCTCGACGATCTCGGCGCCGGCCGCCTTCAGCCAGTCGATGCCCTGCTGCCAGAGCGCATCGATCTCGGCGTTCAGGCCCTCCAGGCGATACTCCCGGGGGATGCCGATCTTCATGCCCTTGACCGAGCGGCCGACGGAGGCCTCGTAGTCCGGCACAGCGCGATCGACCGAGGTGGTGTCCTTCGGATCATGCCCGGCCATGGAGCGCAGCATCACGGCGCAGTCACGCACGGTCTTGCCGATCGGCCCGGCCTGGTCGAGCGAGGAGGCAAAAGCGACGATGCCCCAGCGCGAGCAGCGGCCATAGGTCGGCTTGATGCCGACCGCGCCGGTGAAGGCGGCAGGCTGGCGGATCGAGCCGCCCGTATCGGTCGCAGTCGCAGCGAGGCAGAGATGCGCGGCAACCGCCGCAGCCGAGCCGCCGGAGGAGCCGCCGGGCACCAGATGATTGCCCTCTATCGCGCCGGCAGCGCCGGCCCCGACATTCGAGCCCAGCCCTACGTTGGAGCCTTTGCGCCGCCAGGGATTGACCACCGGCCCGAAGGCCGAGCTCTCGTTCGACGAGCCCATGGCGA
Organism: Allobosea sp. Root483D1; assembly: GCF_001429505.1. Classification (GTDB taxonomy): domain Bacteria; phylum Pseudomonadota; class Alphaproteobacteria; order Rhizobiales; family Beijerinckiaceae; genus Allobosea. The sequence continues at coordinate 838,979 of NZ_LMJW01000022.1, read as the reverse complement.
ACTCGTCGTTGTTGAGCTTGCCGAGCATGACGGCTCCATCGCGCCAGAGCTGGCTCGACACTGTCGATTCATAGGCCGGCACGAAATTACCGAGGATCTTCGAACAGGCGGTAGTGCGCACGCCCTTGGTCGCGAACAGATCCTTGATACCGAGCGGCAGGCCCTCGAGCGGACCAGCTTCGCCCTTGGCGAGCTTCTCGTCGGAGGCGGCGGCCTGCTTCAGCGCGTGCTCGGGCGTCTCCAGCACATAGGCATTGAGCGCCCGCGCCTGCTCGACGGCGGCGATATGCGCCTTGGCGAGCTCGGTGGCAGAGAACTGCTTGGCCTTCAGCCCGTCGCGGGCGTCGGTCAGGGTCAGGCGGGTAAGATCGGTCACGGCGAATATCCGTAAAACGTATGCGGTCGGGCGATGATGGTGAGCGGAGCGCCTCAGGCGCTCACTCGATCACCTTCGGCACCATGAAGTAGTCGTCCTCGGAGGCCGGCGCATTGGCGACGATCTCGTCGGCGATCTCGCCGTCGGTCACGATGTCCTGGCGCTTCTTCATCACCATCGGCGTGACCGAGGTCATTGGCTCGACGCCTGTTACATCGACCTCGTTGAGCAGCTCGACGAAGCCGAGGATGGCGTTGAGCTCGCCTTGCAGCTTCGGCACGTCCGCATCATCGACGGCGATGCGCGAGAGATGCGCGACGCGTTTGACGGTGGCGGCGTCGACCGACATGGGCGGGCTCCTGTTGGGATCGGCTGAACAAGCCGGATATGGGTTGCCTGCGCTATAGCGCGCGGGCCGCCAGTAAGTAAGCACTTACTTGCGGCCCGCTGGTTGTGCGCCCCTCGCAATGACGGTGGTGTCAGACCGCCGCAGCCCTGCCCTTCTCCGGCACCAGCGCCTCGATGCCGCTGCCCCTCAATCCCTCGACGAACACCGCCGCGTCCTGGGCGATGATCGGGAAGGAGCCGTAATGGCAGGGGATCGCGACCTTCGGCTTGACGAAGCGGGTCATTGCCAGCGCTGCCGTCTTGGCGCCCATGGTGAAGCGGTCGCCGATCGGGCAGATGCAGATCTCGACGCCATGCAGCTCGGCGAGCAGCGCCATGTCGGAGAAGATGTCGGTGTCGCCCATGTGCCAGAGCGTCTTCTCGCCCGCAGCCTTGATGATCGCGCCATTGGCGCTGCCGACCGGGACGCTCACGCCCGCCTCGCCCATGCCGGCCGAATGGTCGGCCCGGACCAGCGTCACCGAAAAGGCGCCGAGGTCGACGGTGCCGCCGGTATTCATCGGCTGGAATTTCTTCAGCCCCTTCGAGGCGAGGTGCATGCACAGATCGTAATTGGTTATCACGGTGGCGTCGTTCGCCGCGGCAATGGCGAGCGTGTCGCCGACATGGTCGCCGTGGCCGTGGGTGACGACGATATGGCTGACGCCCTTGCTGGCCGCAGCGACATCGCCCTCGAAAGCCGGATTGCCGGTGAAGAACGGATCGATCAGGACCGAGGCGCCGGGCAGGTCGAGCCGAAACGCCGAATGGCCGAACCAGGTGAGCTGCATGATGGTCTCCGCGAAAAGGCTGTGCCGGCAGGGTATAGCCGGGCTGGCCGGTTCAATCGAGATGCACGGTTGAATACAGGTCGTTCCAGTCGGGATTGGCGCGTTCGATCAAGGCGATTTTCCAGGAGCGACGCCAATGTTTCATGCGCTTCTCGTGGGCGATCGCCTCGACGGGGTCGGCGAAGGGTTCAGCGTAGACGAGCCGCACGCCATAACGCCGGGCGAACTCGGAACCTCGACCGTCGCGGTGCTCTTCAATGCGTTTCGATAGGGATTTCGTGACGCCGACATACAATGTGCCATTCTTCTGGCTCGCCAGAATGTAGAGCCACATAGTCGTACCCAATATCCGAGTCGTCCCGGGCGGAGCGAAGCGCAGACCCGGGACCCATGCCTGACCATGGCGAGACTAGCTTCTCCGCCGACAAAATCGAGCTTCCCTGGATCGAGGTTCCGGCATGGGTCCCGGGTCTCCCTTCGGTCGCCCGGGACGACCACCGCTTTTGGATCGAAAGGTTTTCCATGACCGATGCAGCCACCCTCGCCCGCCGGATCGCGCAAGGACGCGGCGATGAGCCGGCCGATCTCGTCATCCGCGGCGCAAAGCTGTTCGACCTCGTCTCGGGCGACCTCGTCGAAACCGATATCGCGCTCTGCGGCGACACCATCGTCGGCACCCATGGCCGTTATGAGGGAAAGACGACGTTCGATGCCCCAGGACTGATCGCCGTGCCCGGCTTCATCGACACGCATCTGCACGTCGAATCCTCGCTGGTCACCCCGCTCGAATTCGAGCGCTGCGTGCTGCCGCACGGCGTCACCACCGCGATCTGCGACCCGCACGAGATCTCCAATGTGCTCGGCGCCGAGGGCATCCGCTATTTCCTCGCCTGCGCCGAAGAGATGCGCATGGATCTGCGCGTCCAGCTCTCGAGCTGCGTGCCGGCGACGCATCTGGAGACGGCCGGCGCGGCGCTCGAGGCCGCCGATCTCACCCCGTTCATGGACCACCCCAAGGTGATCGGCCTCGCCGAGTTCATGAACTTCCCTGGCGTGCTTCATCGCGACCCCGGCTGCCTCGCCAAGCTGGAAGCATTTTCACACCGGCATATCGATGGCCATGCGCCGCTGGTCCGCGGTCTCGACCTCAATGGCTATCTCTCTGCCGGCATTCGAACCGACCATGAGACCACGACGGCCGAGGAGGCCCGCGAAAAGCTCGCCAAGGGCATGGCGATCCTGATCCGCGAAGGCTCGGTCTCGAAGGATCTGCACGCGCTGATCCCGCTGATCACCCGCGATGCCTCGCCCTTCCTCGCCTTCTGCACCGACGACCGCAACCCACTCGACATCGCCGAGGAAGGCCATCTCGACTACATGATCCGCACCGCGATCGCACACGGGGCCGACATCCTCGCGACCTATCGCGTAGCCAGCCTCTCGGCGGCGCGCAATTTCGGCCTGTTCGATCGCGGCTTCATCGGTCCCGGCAAGCGCGCCGACATCGTGCTGGTCGACGATCTCGCCGCCTGCCGTGTCAAACAGGTCTTCGCCGGCGGCAGGCTGGTCGAGGACGGTCTGTTCGCCGATCGGAAGGCGGTTTCAGCGGTCGGCTTGCACAGCGTCCGCAGCCGCAAGCTCGCGCCGGAGGATTTCACGGTGAAGGCTCGCAACGGCGAGACGCCGGTGATCGGCGTCGTGCCCGGCCGGATCATCACCGAGCGGCTGTCCATGCGATTGCCGTCGCGTGATGGCGTCGCCCTGCCCGATCTCGAGCAGGATGCCGTCAAGGTCACGGTGATCGAGCGTCATGGCCGCAATGGCGGCATCGCCAGCGGCTTCGTCCATGGCTTCGGCATGAGGCATGGCGCCATCGCCTCCTCGGTCGGGCATGACAGCCATAATCTCTGCGTCGTCGGCGTCGACGAGGCTTCGATGGCGGCGGCGGCAAACCGGCTGATCGAGACCGGCGGCGGCTTCGCCGTGGCCGATGGCGGCAAGGTCACGGCGGAGCTCGCACTGCCCGTCGCGGGGCTGATGAGCGACCAGCCGTTCGAGACGGTGCGGCACGGTTTGGAAGGCTTGCGTGCGGCGGCGAAGGCGCTCGGCGTCGTGCTGGCAGAGCCCTTCCTGCAGGTCGCTTTCCTGACGCTGCCGGTGATCCCGCATCTGAAGATCACCGACAAAGGGCTTGTCGATGTTGATCGATTCGATTTCGTGTAATCTTCGCCGTCATTCTCCGGCGCAGCGCAGACCCGAGAATCTCATGACGAGATGGCGCTTGTTGGCGCCTCATCCTGCCTGAGATGCTCGGGTCAAGCCCGAGCATGACGGCGCGGCTCAGAGAGCGACCTCGATCCCTTCTGCCCGCGCCTTGGCCCGCAGAGCATAGCGCCGCATGCCGGGCAGCCTTGTTCCCGGCTGCTCCTCGATCGCATGGGTCAGCATCCGCATGCGCTCGGCGAACCAGTTGCCGCCCATGCCCGCCGGGTCGATGGCGAGGATGAGCTGGCCGGTGTCGGGCGGGCCGCCCTTGTCGTCGAGGAAGGATGACGCCTGGAAGGCGAAATGGGTGCCGACCAGCGCGGCGGCGAGGATCTCGACCATCATCGCGAGCGTCGCGCCCTTGGCGTCGCCGAGCGGGACCATGGTGCCGGCGATCGCCGCCGCCGGGTCGGTGGTCGGCTTGCCGGCGGCGTCGAGCGCCCAGCCCTCCGGAATTGCTTCGCCCTTCTGCCTGGCGGCGACGATCGGTCCGCGCGCCACCTTGGACAGCGCCATGTCGATCACCAGCGGCTCGCGGCCCGGTAACGGTGCTGCAAACGCGATCGGGTTGGTGCCGAAGACCGGTTTGGCTCCACCCCAGGGCGCCATCGCGCCGGGTGTGTTGGCGAAGAGCAGCGCGACGAGCCCCTGCTCGGCCAGCCGCTCGACATGCAGGCCGGCGGCGCCGCAATGGTTGGAGCGGCGGATCGGCGCGGCGGCGATGCCTTGCTTCCGGGCGATCTCGGGCAGTTCGATCACCGCAAGGTCGATCGCCGGATAGGCGAAGCCATGGGCGGCGTCGATCGCCAGCACGCCGGGCTTGGGCTGGCGCGCGATCGGCACGGCCTCGCCGTCGATCTTGCCGGAGCGCAGCATGGAAATGTAAGTCGGCACGCGCGAGAGGCCGTGGCCCTTCAACCCGTCCGCCTCGGCCATGACCAGCGCCAGCGCGACCGAAGCGGCATTGGCAGGCGAGGCGCCGGCCTCGATGAAGAGGTCCGCGACCTTCTGCTCGGCCGCTTCCAGCGACAGCCGTGTCATGCTCTGCCCTCCAGAGCCGCGATGACCCGCTCGGCGACGAGGCCGGAGACCCGCCCGTTCGATTCGACCGTGTTGCCGGCGATATGCGGCGTCAGGATCAAATTGGGCGTGCCGGCGAAGAGTTTTGCGCCGTCGGCCTTGAGCGGCTCCTGCTCGAACACGTCGAGCGCCGCGCCGCCGAGGCGCCCGCCCTTCAGCGCCGCGACCAGCGCCGCCTCGTCCATGATGCCGCCACGAGCAGCATTGATCAGGATGGCGTCGGGCTTCATCCTGGCGAAGGCAGCCTCGCCGATCACACCGCGCGTCTCCGGCGTCAGCGGGAGATGGATCGAGATCACGTCGGAGGTCGCAAGCAGCGCGTCGAGCTCGAGCTTCTCGACGCCCTGCCAGACCGGTGCGTCCGCTGAAACGTAGGGATCATACGCTGCGACGGTCATGCCGAGCGCCTTCGCATGGCGGGCCACGTCGCGCGCGATCGCGCCAAAGCCGACCAGGCCCATGCGCTTGCCGGCGATCTCGCGGCCGATCAACTTGGTCTTCGGGAATTCGCCGGCCAGCATGGCGGCATTGGCGAAATATGCGCCGCGCAGCAGCGTCATCGCCGTGCCGATCACATACTCGACCACGGACAGGCTGTTGGCGCCCGTCGCCGGGAAGACCTGGATGCCGCGCGCCGAGCAGGCCTCCATGTCGATATTGTCGAGCCCGACGCCGAGCCGGCCGACGACCTTGAGGTTCTTCGCGCCCGCCAGCAGCGCGCCGCGAACCTGCGTCTGGTTGCGCACGATCAGCGCCGGGATATCGACCATAAGACGCGCGAGCTCGTCGGGCTTGCCGAAAAGATCGGGATCGTGATGCACGCTGTAGCGCGCCTTCAGCGCCGCGACCGCCGCCTCGTCCATGAATTCGGTGATGACGATGTCGGTCATGGCACTTTCCGCTGTGAGTTTCGATCAGCCGAGCAGGATGATCCCGCCTGTGGCGACGACGAGGATGACGAGGCTGGTGCCGGTAACCACGGCGAGATGGCGCCAGCCGAGCCGGGCCATCGCTGCGATCGAGGTTCCCAGGCCGAGCGCGGCGATCGCGATCAGCAGGCCCCAGCGCGAGACCTCGAGCAGGATGTCGCGGATCGGCAGGTAGATGCCGGCGAGCCCGGCCTGCGTGCTCAGCACGCTGTTGACCACGCACATGACCAGGAAGACGAAGGCGAAGACCGGAACCGGCACCTTGGCATCGCCATGGGTCTCGCCATGGCGGGTCAGCCACCAGCCGACGATCAGCACGGCGGGCAGCAGCAGGAAGACCCGGAACAGCTTGACGATCACCGCCGCGTTCGCCGCCTCGTCCGAGACCGCCTGGCCGGCGCCGACGACCTGCGCGACATCATGGATGGTCGCCCCCAGCATCACGCCGGTCTGCTGCTGCGAGAGGCCGAGCCAGACGCAGAGCAGCGGATAGGCCAGCATCGCGATCGTCGCGAGCACGTTCATCGCGATCACGGTGAAGGCGGTGTCGGCGGCCTTGTCGCGATAATCGGGCACGACGGTGGATGTGGCGAGGGCAGCCGAGGCGCCACAGACCGCCGTGGCGACGCCGGCGAGAGCACCGACGCCGGGCTCGCGGCCGAGCAACCGTGCCAGCGCGAAGCCGCAGACCACGGTCGCCACCATGGAGATGACGACAAGCAGGGCCGTGCCCAGGCCGAGTGCGATGATATCGCCGAGCGCAACGCGCAGGCCGAGCAGCGCGATCGCCCAGCGCAGCAGCTTCTTGACGCAGAACGTCATGCCCGGGAGGAAGCGATGCGTACTCGCGACCGGATGCAGCGCCATGCCGATCACCAGCGCGATGACCACCGCCGGGATGCCGACGCGTCCACCGGCGAGCTGCTTCAGGACGGGCTCGGCCAGCACGGAGGCGACCGCCACCGCCGCCGAGAGCGCGATGCCCGGCAGGAGCGGACCAAGGCCTTTCGCCAGGCGCGGGACGGCTGCTTCGGTCATGATTGCAAATCGATCCGGTACATCAGTCGTTCCCCGGGTCCGTAGAACGGAGCGACGAAATTCTCGATGAAACGCCCGCCATTCTTCTCGATGATCCGCCGCGAGGCCGCATTATCGGCGTCGCAGGTGATCTTGACGAAGGGCAGGCCGATGGTGCGGGCCTCGGCAAGCACAGCCGCAAGGGCCGCGCTGGCATAGCCGTTTCCGGCATGGTTCGGCAGGATGGTGTAGCCGACATGGCCGAGCACATGCGACGGCAGCTCCGTGACCGGCCTGCCGGCATCGTCCTCCTGCCAGCGCAGGTTGATGCTGCCGACGAAGGGGCGCTCCGGCCGATCGGTCGCGATGATCCAGCGGATGATGTCCGGCAGGCGCGCGACCTCGCTGCCATCGTGCAGGCGGATCTTGCCGCCGCGCCCGGTCAGGCCGGACAGGAAGGCGTCCGGATCGGCCGCGATCGCCGCGAGCTGCTCGGGCGCGACGTTGCGCATCGTGTTCGGGGACCAGCCCGCCTCCAAGGCACGGACATAGGCGGGCAACACGTCCCGCCCCGGCGCATGCAATGAAGCGATCCTGGAAACGATCCTGTCCGACACTTTTGCCTCGTCGCGCCCGGAGAGCTGTTGCTCAGGCGCTGCGGTATAGCTTGGTCATCGAGAACTCACGATGGCCGAGCGCCTCGGCAGCCGTGAGGCGGCCATTCGCCGTGCGCACGATGTTCTCGATCAGGGCATCACCGGCCTGCGGGATGGTGAGATCGCGACGCAGGATGCCGGATACGTCGACATCGATGTGCTCGGGCATGGTGCGCATCGTCTTCGGGTTGCCGGTGATCTTGATGACCGGGACGATCGGATTGCCGATGACGTTGCCCTGCCCGGTCGGGAAGGTGTGCACGACATAGCCGCCCGCCGCCATCAATGTCACGCACTCGGCCGCCGCCGAGGAGGTGTCCATGTAGTAGAGGCCAGGCCCCTTCTCCGGCGCCTGCGCCGGCTCCAGGATGTCGATGAACTTGCACTCGCGGCCGATCTTCTCGAGGTTGCCGAGCGCCTTTTCCTCGATCGTGGTCAGGCCGCCGGCGATGTTGCCCTTGGTCGGCTGCGAATCGGAAAGGTCGTCGGTCTTGTGGGCCTCGATGACGTCGTCCTGATAGGCCTTCCACATCTTGTACCAGCGCTCGCCCACTTCCGGGGTGGCCGCGCGCGCCTTGCAGAGATGCTCGGCGCCGGTGATCTCCGAGGTCTCGCCGAAGACGCCGTAGACGCCGCGCGGGATCCACTTGTCGTACATGTTGCCGACGGTCGGGCAGGAGGACAGGCCGGTGGTCGTGTCCGACTCACCGCACTTGGTGGAGACCCAGAGCTCCTCGATGCCGCACTTCACGCGCTGCAATTCGGTCGCCCACTGCACGAACTCCTTGGCGACATAGGAGGCCTTGGCGATGGTGGCGATGTCGCCATGGCCCTCGATGCCGAAGCCGACCACCGGCTTACCGGTCTTGGCGATGCCGTCGACGACGCGCTTGGTCCAGCCATCCTCGATGCCGATGACGATGACGGCGGCGACGTTCGGGTTCGAGCCGGTGCCGATCAGCGTGCGGAAATGGATCTCGAGATCCTCGCCGAACTGCAGGCGGCCATAGGCGTGCGGAATCGCGAGCGTGCCCTTGATGTTGTTGGCGACGGCCTCGCAGGCGGCGTTGGAAAGATCGTCGAGCGGCAGCAGCAGCACATGGTTGCGCACACCGACGCGATCATTCTCACGGCGCCAGCCCATGAAGGAATCGAGGCTGCGGCCGGTCGGGCGCTTGACGAAGGGCGTCTTGAACTCGGGCGCCTCGATCTTGCGACCCTTCACCCGGGCGAGCTTGCCTTTGACGAGGTCGAAATTGGCGACGATGGAGGACATTGGCGTTTCCTGGACGGTTGCGGGCTCGACCTGGCGGGAGCCCGGAGATCGGGATGGACGACTGCCGGCGCTCACCAGCGCCTGACGTTCACCAACGCTTGGTCTTGGCGTTGTGGACGTGGAGATGTTCGCCCTGCTTCACGTCGGCCTTGGCCACGCCGATGTCCTGGCCGTATTTCCAGAGCGTGTCGCCCTTCTTGATATCCTTGAGCGCGACCTTGTGTCCGATCGGGATGTCCATCTTGGCGGCCAGACGGAAGTCGGAATTGTCGTGCGTCACGACACAGAGCATGTCGGTCCCGGCCTTCAGGCCTTCGACGACGACGACGCCGACCGTGTCCTTCTTCTCGTGCACCAGCAGATGCGGCTTGCTCATGGCGAACTCCCCTGACCGATTTCGTGACCTGCACGCCGACCCATCTGCGAAATCGGGCTCGACGTGGCTGCGCCCAAGTCTTATATAAGACATATGAGTGTGCACAAGCTCGAAATCGCAGGACAGCCGCGAGAGCCCGATAAGCCGGAGGCGCTGGGCTTCCGGCCGCTCTATCGGCAGGTGAAGGCGATCTTCGTGCGCCGGCTGGTCGATGGCGTCTGGGCGCCCGGGGCAGTGCTGCCGAGCGAGGGCCAGCTCGCCGCCGAGATCGGCGTCAGCCAAGGCACGGTGCGCAAGGCGCTCGACGAGCTCGCTGCCGAGAACCTCGTGGTGCGGCGCCAAGGCCGCGGCACCTTCGTCGCCGAGCATGACGAGCGCCGCATCCTGTTCCAGTTCTTCAAGCTGGCGCCCGATCGCGGCGAACCGCGCTTTCCCGACAGCGTCGTCCTCTCAGTGACGACCGGTCCGGCCAGCGAGGCGGAACGCGCGGCGCTGGACCTGGCCGAGGGTGCCGCCGTCATCCGCATCCGCCGGCAGCGCGCCTTCGATGGCGCGCCGCTGATCGTCGAGACACTCAGCCTGCCGCAGCAGCTCTTCCCGGGGCTGGAGAACGGGCCGATCCCGAACAATCTCTACAGCCTCTATGCGGGGCACTACGGCATCACCATCGCCAATGCGCGCGAGCGGCTGAAGGCGGTGGCGCTCTGCGCAGACGATGCCGCGGCACTCGGCGTCCCCACCGGCGAGCCGGCCCTGCAGATCGACCGCATCGCCCTGTCGCTCGACGGCACGCCGGTGGAGCACAGGCTCAGCCTGTGCCTGACCCAGGAGGTTCACTACCTGTCTGACCTTCGCTGAACCGCCCCGTTCCACAGGCGCGCTTGAGCATCGGTTGATTTATAATCGACGCAACATCAATTTGTTGCCCCATATTTATAAAGTTTCGCTCGAAGCAGAGCGACCCAAGCTCGAGGACCACACGGCCCGAGATTTCGACCAAGCCGACGCAGAGCGGCCGCCACACCGGAGGAAACGAATGATCGCCAATTTCCGCAGATTCCTTACGACGCGCCGCGGCGCCCTGGCAGGACTGTTCCTGCTGGGGTTAGGCACGCCTGCCTTGGCCCAAGGCTTTCCGAACAAGCCGATCACGCTGATCGTGCCGTTCGCCGCCGGCGGGCCCAGCGACGTGATCGCGCGCCTGCTCGGCGAGCATATGGGCCGGACGCTCGGCCAGCAGATCATCGTCGAGAACATCGCCGGCGCAGGCGGGACGGCCGGCGCCAAACGCCTCGTCGCGGCCGAAGCTGACGGGCACACGCTGCTGATCCATCATCTCGCGCTCGCCGCCGCGCCGGCGCTCTACGCCAACCTCGGCTACGACACGCAGACCGCCTTCGCACCGGTCGGCCTCGTCAACACCGGGCCGATGGTGATCGCCGGCAAGCTTGCTCTGCCCCCGGTCGATGGCAAGGCCTTCTTCCCCTACGCCAAGCAACAGGCCGAGAAGCTTACCGTCGCCCATGCCGGTGTCGGCTCGAACGCGCATCTGTGCGCCGTGCTGATCTCGCAGGCGCTGGGCGTCAAGCTCGCCCAGGTCGCCTATCGCGGCACCGGCCCGGCAATGAACGACCTCGTCGGCGGCCAGGTCGACGTGCTCTGCGACCAGTCGACCACGGCAGTGCCGCAGATCCAGGGCGACAAGATCCGCGCCTATGCCGTGACCTCGCCGGAGCGTCTCGGCGTGCTGCCGAACGTTCCGACTACGCGCGAAGCCGGCACCGAGATCGACATGACGATCTGGCACGGGCTGTACGCGCCGAAGGGCACGCCGGCCGCGGCGCTCGACAAGCTCAACGGCGCGCTGCAGGCGGCACTGAAGGAGCCGGCCGTGCTTGAACGCTTCAAGGCTGTCGGCACCAGCGCCTTCCCGCCGGCCGAATGGACCCGCGAAGCCCACGCCAAGCGCTTCGCCGCCGAGGTCGCAAAATGGGGCGCGGCGCTGAAGGCGGCAGGCCTGACGCCGCAGAACGCCAACTGAGTTAGAGCTTTTCCGCATTCTTCGAAGTGCGGGAAGCTCTAAGCTTCTGTTCTATCGCATTTTCTTCACGCGAACTGGTATCCACTTCGCTCGAAAATGCTCAAGCGGGCCGCTCGCCTAGGCGGGCGTCCCGTGCTACCCGCCACAGATGGCCAACAACCTCGTCGCCCTGGACCAGTTCCTTGCCTTGCCCGAGCACGCCCGCCTGCTCGGGCTCGATCTCGGCACCAAGACGATCGGGCTCGCCCTCTCCGATGTCGAGCGCCGGATCGCGTCGCCGTTGGAGACGATCAAGCGCGTCAAGTTCAAGCTGGATGCGATGGCGCTGCTGAAGGTGGCAGAGCGGCATGCGATCGCCGGATTGGTGATCGGCCTGCCACTCAACATGGACGGAACGGAAGGGCCGCGGGTGCAATCGACCCGGGCCTTCGTGCGCAACCTCGCGCCGCTGACATCGTTGCCGATCGTGTTCTGGGACGAGCGGATGTCGACGCTCGCAGTCACCCGCACATTGCTTGATGCCGACGCCTCGCGCGCCCGGCGAGCCGCGGTCGTCGACAAGATGGCGGCAGCCTACATCCTGCAGGGTGCTCTCGACCGGCTCGCCCGCCTCGAATCGGATGCGAGCGGGCCGGAAGACGATTGGGCTACTGAAGAAGATAACCGCGCTTGATCGCCTTCTTCTGCGCGTCGCGCTGGTTCTTGATCGCCCGCTTCTGGTCTTCGATGCTCATCCCGGCCAGCGGATTGCCGGGGTCGGGCCCACGCCGGTAGCCGCCGCCGTCCCGGCCATAGCGGCGGTCGTCGCGCCCGTAGCCTCGATCATCGCGCCCATAGCCTCGATCGTCGCGCCGGCCCTGATTGTAGCCGCGGTCGTGACCTCGGTCATAGCCAGGGCGCTCGTTCCGGCGGTCATAACGGCGATCGTAGCCGTCATTGTAGTATTGGGCCATTGCCGCGCCGGAGCAGAACATCGCCAGGGCGACCGCGCCACAGCCGGACAGCAGCGTCTTGAGCGAGGGTTTCATCGTCAGTCTCCAAGGTCGACAAGGCAATGACTCCGGGATCGGAGCCGCTTGGTCCGGCGCGCCGCGAAAAGGGCCGCCCCGCCATGCGACGGAAGCGACCCTTGAAGCCTAGGCGCCAGGCGTTCAGAACTGATTAAGGCTGTTTGCCTGGATCAAGCCTCAGCGATAGCTGCCGCCGGCCGGGTCCCGGATATTGTCGGGATAGTAGCCGTAATGGCGCGGAGCATAGTAGCGACGCGGCGCGACATAGACCGGCTCCTCATAGACATAGCTCGGTTCGTAGCCATAGCCGCCACCGCCACCGTAGCCATAGCCACCACCGTAGCCGTAAACGGGTTCGGCATAGCGTGGCCGGCTGGCAGCGATCGCCGCAGCGCCGAGGACGCCGAGACCGACGCCGGCCGCGATCGCCGCACCGCGGTTACCGCCGCGCCAGCCACGGCGATAATACTGCGAATAATCGGCCTGCGCCGCGTCGAGGCGGCTCTTGTCGAAGCCGACCGGGCGGGTCTCACCCGCCATGACCGGCGTCAGGCCTGCTGCCAGAATGCTGCCGGCGACGGCGAGCGTCACGAGGAAGCGGCTCTTTCCGAAATCTGACATGACATTCTCCTGTCGGCGGATGTCCGCCTTGGTGCCCGATCTAGCGCGTCCCGGTTGAACCGGGCCTGAACCAATCGCGGCCGAATTGCGACTGGTGAAAAACGCGCGGGCCGGCAAAACGTTCCATCACAAGAAATTTTATACACGCAGTGATTGCATTCTGCGAAGGTCGGTAGCAAGAATAGCGTTCATCAAACACCGGTTCGTTTCCTCAGGCTGATGCGACCGCGAGGACAGACGAGATGCGAAAAGCAGTGTCACGGCGAGGCAAGGAAGATAAAATCTATCCGGATGACAATCACTTGCCCCAAGTTGGGCGCCCCGGCCGCAGCTCGCTGGCCTCGCCCGGCCCCCACAGCATGGACGCGCTCGCGCGAATGCAATTAGAAGTTGCATATTATATCGAAGAGATCAGCATCGAGCTCGGCGCAATGGCCCGGGCGGCACAGCTCAGCAGCCTCGCCTATTTTGTCGACATGACGCGGCTGGAGGCTGCGATCAATCGCCGAACCTGCCAATTGCAGCTCGGCGAAGCATCCAAGCCGGACATCTCGACCTGAGCGCTCCGTCTTTTGCAGATTATTAAATCATAGGTTGTATAGACACTAATACGCAACCTTACGGGAGTGCCCCATGCCGGCGTCTCCGACGACTATGCCTTTCACTTCCATTGACTTTGCGGCACCTCGCGGCTTGCAGGCCCGCGGCGAGTCCGAAGCCCTGGCGCTGCAACTCCTCGTCGCTCAGAGAGCGCGTCAACGCGATCTGCAGCGCGATGTCGCCTTCAAGGCGGGGACGCTGCTCGCCGACCTCGGCAGCCAGGCCCGCGCCGCCGATCTCGACCTGCTGGTCACCCTCCTCGACCTTGCGGCCGCGGAAGCCGAGCGCGAGCGAGGCCGTTGGGGCGATGCGGCGGACTGAGCCCTCGCAGTTGCCGGGCTCATGCCAGTCGTGAAAGCGCGCCGCCGGCGTGGCGCTGCACCACGCCTTCAAGCTCCAGTTCGAGCAGGATCTGGCTGACTTCGCGTACGGGCCGGCCGCTGGCGCGAACGAGATCGTCCATTGCCACCGGCGTCGCCCCGATCAGCTCGAGCAAGCGGCGACGGGGCGCCTCCTCGACGAGACCGTCCTGCAGCTGAGACTCGCGTTCGAGCTCGAGCTTGGGCGCCGGCAGGATGTCCGGCAGATCGAGCTCCTCCCAGAGCGCTTCCTTCTGGCGCTCCGCTCCGACCTCCTCGCGCGCCAGAATGGGTGCGGAGCCGAACAGGTCGCCCTGTCGGAGCATCGGGGTCAGCGCATCGACGACATGCGCCGTCTCGGCACAGAGGGTCGCGCCTTCGCGAATCAGATGATTGCCGCCCTCGGCACGCGGATCGAGCGGCGAGCCCGGCACGGCGAAGACCTGCCGGCCCTGCTCGTTGGCGAAGCGCGCGGTGATCAGCGAGCCGGATTTGCGTGCCGCTTCGACCACCACCGTCCCGAGCGCCAGGCCAGAGACCAGGCGGTTGCGCCGCGGGAAGTCACGTCCACGCGGCGTCCAGCCGAGCGGCATCTCGCTCAGCGCCGCACCACGCCCGCGGATGCGCTCCAGCAAGGGGATGTTCTGGGGCGGATAGACCTCGTCGAGCCCGCCGGCCAGCACGGCGATCGTGCCGCTCTCCAGGCTCGCCTGATGAGCTGCCGTATCGATGCCGCGGGCCAGGCCAGAGACGACGACGAAGCCGGCCTCGCCCAGCTCGCGCGCCAGCGTCGCGGTGAACTTCAGCCCGGCGGCGGAGGCATTGCGCGAGCCGACCAGCGCGACGCAGGGGCGGTTCAGCACCGCCGGGTCGCCCTCGATCGCGATCAACGGCGGGGCCGAATCGATCGCCTGCAGCGGCACGGGATAGGCGGCTTCGCCGAGCGCGATCAGATGGGCGCTACGCCGGCGCAGTGCCTCGAATTCCCGCTCGGCTTCGGCGAGCGGGCACAGCCTCAGCGTACGCCCCGCCTGCCGGCCGAGTTCCGGCAAGGCTTCGAGCGCGCCAGCCGCGCCGCCGAAACGGTTGACCAGGGTGCGGAAGGTGCGGGGGCCGATGCTTTCGCTGCGGATCAGGCGGAGCCAGTCTAGTCGCTGCCGGTCGTCGAGTGCGAAACCGGCCATCGGCATTCAGCCTTTCTGTCCGATCTTGCCTTCGCGGCCAGAGAACAGCCTCGCAATGTTCTCCCGGTGCATGAACCAGAGCAGCAGCGCGAGGATCGCCATCAGCCCGGCCGCCTGGGCATCGCGCACCCAGAACCAGAGCAGCAGCGGCGTCAGCAGGCTGGCGATCAGGGCCGAGAGCGACGAGTACTTGGTCAGGTAGGCGATGCTGAGCCAGACGGCAGCGAAGATCAGCGCGATCGACCATTTCAGCCCGATCAGGATGCCGAGAAAGGTGGCGACACCCTTGCCGCCCTTGAAGCGCAGCCAGACCGGGAAGAGATGGCCGATGAAGGCACCAAGACCGGCGGCCAGCGCCGCGCTCTTGCCGCCGAGCAGCCAGCCGGCGAGCAGGACCGCGGCGGTGCCCTTCAGCATGTCGCCAATGAGCGTCAGCGCGGCGAGCTTCTTGTTGCCGGTGCGCAGGACATTGGTCGCGCCGATATTGCCGGAGCCGATCGTGCGCAGGTCCGGACCGCCTGAAAGTCGTGTCAGGATGATGCCGAACGGGATCGAGCCGCAGAGATAGCCGAGGACGAGCGCGGCGAGCCCCATCGGGCCCGGATACGCCCAAGCGAACGCCTCAGCCATGTAATCTCCCCTGCCCGTCTTGGCCCAAGCTTACGCAGCTTCGCCGCGATACACCACCCGGCCGCCGACCAGGGTCGCCTGCACCAGCCCCTGCAGCCGCGCCTCGTCGAAGGGCGAGTTCTTGGCGCGCGACTTGAGCTTGCGCTTGTCGACGACGAAGGGTGCGTCGATGTCGATCAAAGCGAGGTCGGCCGGTGCGCCTGCCACGAGTCGTCCGCAGCCCAGGCCCAGCAACTCAGCCGGCCGGCTCGACAGGGCGGCGAACAGCGACGCCAGGCCGATCTGCTCGCTGTGATAGAGCCTGAGCGCCGCCGGCAGCAGCGTCTCGATGCCGAGCGCACCATTGGCCGCCTCGGCGAAAGGCTGGCGCTTGGTCTCGACATCCTGCGGATCATGGTCGGAGACGATCACGTCGATCAGGCCTTCGGCCACCGCCTCGATCATCGCCAGCCGCTCGTCCTCGTGCCGGAGCGGCGGCGAGACCTTGCAGAAGGTGCGGTACTCGCCGACATCGTTCTCGTTCAGGCAGAGATTGTTGATCGAGACGCCGCAGGTGACGTTGAGCCCGTCTTCCTTGGCCCGGCGGATCAGGGCGAGCGAGTCCGAGCAGGAGATCATGGCGGCGTGGTAGCGGGCGCCGGTGGCACGGGCGAGGCGCAGGTCGCGCTCCAGCATCACCGTCTCAGCCTCGTGCGGGATGCCCGGCAGGCCCTTGCGGCTGGCGAACTCGCCCTCGTTCATCACGCCGTCGCCGCGAAGATCCGGATCCTCGACATGGTTCATCAGCAGCGCGTCGAAGTCGCGGGCATAGATCATGGCGCGGCGCATGAGCTGCGGGTTGCGCACGCCGTTGGCGCCGTCGCTGAAGGCGACCGCGCCAGCTTCGAGCAGCAGGCCGAACTCGGTGATCTCCTTCCCTGCCAGCCGCTTGGTCAGCGCCGCCGCCGGCAGGACGTTGACGATCGCTTTGTCGCGGGCGCGGCGCTTGATGAAATCGATGACGGAGGGATCGTCGATCGGCGGATCGGTGTCGGGGCGGCAGATCACCGTGGTGACGCCGCCGGCCGCGGCCGCCTGCGAGCCCGTCCCGAGCGTCTCGCGGAATTCGGCGCCGGGCTCGCCGAGGAAGGCGCGGAGATCGACCAGACCGGGCGCGAGCACGAGTCCCCGGGCCTCTTCCACGGCGATGCCGGTTGGCAGCTCCGGGCGATCGCCACCCCAATGGACATCGGCGATCGCACCGTCGCGGATCAAGACGCTGCCGACGCCCTCGCGGCCGGAAGCTGGATCGACCAGCTGCGCGCCGAGGATCGCAACGTCGCCACTCTGCCCGCTGCTGTCAGCCATCGCTACGCTCGATCCCGTTCTCGCGCTCGCGGCGCTGCGTGAAGACGTAATGCCAGAACCCGACCAGCCCCCAGATGCCGACGCACAGCAGCGCGCCGAGCAGCACGATCAGCCAGGTCCAGGCGGAGCGCGGTTCGGCATAGACGAAACCGGCCATGACCAGGAGGTAGAGGCCGACGAAGACTATCCGAGCCCGGTGCATCTGACGCAGCAGCCAGGCGAGGAAGGCCTCCATCGCGCTCAGCCATTGGGCAGGTGCTGCGCGAGCGCGTCGAGCACCGCCATGCGCACGGCAACGCCCATCTCGACCTGCTCGCGAATCAGCGACTGGGCGCCGTCGGCCACCTCCGACGAGATCTCGACGCCGCGGTTCATCGGGCCGGGATGCATCACGAGCGCATCCGGCGCGGCCAGCGAGAGCTTCTCGCGATCGAGCCCGAAATAGCGGAAATACTCCTTCGAGGATGGCACGAAGGCGCCGTTCATGCGTTCGAGCTGCAGGCGCAGCATCATCACGATGTCGACGCCCTCCAGCCCCTTCTTCATGTCGCGGAAGACCTCGACGCCCATCCGTTCGACACCGGTCGGCAGCAGGGTTGAGGGTGCGATCAGGCGTACCTTGGCGCCGAGCGCACTCAGCAGGATGATGTTCGAGCGGGCGACGCGCGAATGCAGGATGTCGCCGCAGATCGCGACGGTCAGCCCGGCGATGCGGCCCTTGTTGCGGCGGATCGTCAGCGCGTCGAGCAGCGCCTGCGTCGGGTGCTCATGGGCGCCGTCGCCGGCATTGACCACGGAACAATCGACCTTGCGGGCAAGCAGGTTGACGGCGCCGGCCGCGTGATGGCGGACTACCAGGATGTCGGGCCGCATCGCGTTCAGCGTCGCGGCGGTGTCGATCAGCGTCTCGCCCTTCTTCACCGAGGAGGAGCCGACCGACATGTTCATCACGTCGGCGCCGAGGCGCTTGCCCGCGAGCTCGAACGAGGCCTGCGTGCGCGTCGAGGGCTCGAAGAACAGGTTGATCTGCGTCCGGCCGCGCAGCGTCGCCGTCTTCTTCTCGATCTGGCGTGAGAGCGCGACATAGGTCTCGGCGCGCTCAAGCAGCGCCTCGATATCCAAATGAGACAGCCCCTCGATCCCGAGGAGGTGCCGGTGCGGATAGAGCGGTGCGGACGATGTCATTTGAAGACCGCTGTTTAGGGGCGAGTCGTGGCCAGCGCAAGGCAGCGCGCGTGTTCCCTGTGGGTCACTCCGCTTTCAAGGCATAGACGTGCTGCTCGCCCGGAAACTGGCGGCCGCGCACCTCGGCGGCATAGGTCTGCACCGCCTCGCGCACCTGTCCGGCGAGATCGCCATAGGCCTTGACGAATTTTGGCACCCGGCCGGTGAGGCCCAGCATGTCGTCGAGCACCAGCACCTGCCCGTCGCAGGCGGCGGAGGCGCCGATGCCGATGGTCGGGATCGCGATCCGGCCGGTGATCTCGGCCGCCAACGGCTCGGCGACCGCCTCGACCACGAGAGAGAATGCGCCGGCATCGGCAATCGCCTCGGCATCGGCGATGAGCGCCGGCCACTGCGCCCTGCTGCGCCCCTGGGCCTTGTAGCCGCCGAGTGTGTTGACCGCCTGCGGCGTCAGGCCGACATGGCCCATCACCGGCACGCCGCGTTCGACCAGGAAGCGCACCGTCTCTGCCATGCGGACGCCACCCTCGAGCTTCACCGCTCCTGCGCCAGTCTCCTTGAGGAGCCGGGCGGCGTTGCGGAAGGCCTGCTCGCGGCTCTCTTCATAGCTGCCGAAGGGCATGTCGATCACGACAAGCGCGCGCGCCGTGGCGCGCGTCACCGCCTGACCGTGCAGGCTCATCATCTCCAGCGTCACCGGAACCGTGCTGTCGAGCCCGTAGACGACCATGCCGAGCGAGTCGCCGACCAGCACGACGTCGGCGACTTCGTCGACGATCCGCGCCATCGGCGCCGTATAGGCAGTCAGGGAAACGAGCGGCTCGCCACCCTTGCGGCCGCGAATGTCGAGAGAGGTCAGCCGGGTTGTCCGGTTTTGCGACGACATGCTCAGCTCTCCAAAATCGGCGCAGGAAACAGCGACGGCTGCTGACCTAGCCTGACCGCCCTGCTCCGAAAAGCAGAATCGGGTTTGACAGGATCGGCCGCGTGAACCACTTTCGCGCGCAATCCCGAACCGCTATCAACGCGCCCCGCGCCAAGTTCGGCGAGGCCGGAAAGATACGTGTCCGGGCCTCGCCTCTTGTTTATGAGATTTGAAGCGTCATGAAGCTCCTCGTCGTCGAGTCGCCGGCCAAGGCCAAGACGATCAATAAGTATCTCGGGCCCGACTACGAGGTGATCGCCTCGTTCGGGCACATTCGCGATCTCCCCGCGAAGGACGGCTCGGTCGATCCCGATAACGACTTCGCCATGCTCTGGGAGACGGAAGGGCGCGGCGCCAAGCAGGTCGCCGAGATCGCGCGGGCGGCAAAGAACGCCGAGAAGGTCATTCTCGCCACCGACCCGGATCGCGAGGGCGAGGCGATTTCGTGGCATGTGCTGGAGGCACTGAACCAGAAGCGCGTGCTCAAAGGCATCCCGGTCGAGCGCGTCACCTTCAACGCCGTGACCAAGGACGCCGTGCAGAAGGCGCTGGCCAATCCGCGCCCGATCGACCAGGCGCTGGTCGACGCCTACCTAGCCCGGCGCGCACTCGACTATCTCGTCGGCTTCACGCTCTCGCCGGTGCTCTGGCGCAAGCTTCCCGGCGCCCGCTCGGCCGGCCGCGTGCAATCGGTCGCGCTGCGCCTGGTCAGTGACCGCGAGCGCGAGATCGAGGCCTTCCGGGCGCGCGAATACTGGTCGCTGATCGCGACGCTCGCGACCGGCAGCGGCGCGACCTTCGACGCCCGCCTCTCCGGCGCCGACGGCAAGAAGATCACGCGGCTCGACATCGGCACAGGCGATGAGGCCGCGGCCTTCAAGGCCGCGCTGGAGACCGCGAGGTTCTCGGTCGCCGAAGTCGAAGCCAAGCCGGTCAGGCGCCACCCCCAGCCGCCTTTCCAGACCTCCACCCTGCAGCAGGAGGCCTCGCGCAAGCTCGGCATGGCGCCGGCCCGCACCATGCAGGTGGCGCAGCGCCTCTATGAGGGCGTCGATACCGGCGGTGAGACCGTCGGCCTGATCACCTATATGCGAACCGACGGCGTCGACATGGACGGCTCGGCGATCACGGCGGCCCGGCAGGTCATCGGCAAGGAGTTCGGCGACAATTACGTGCCGGACGCTCCGCGCAAGTACACGGTCAAGGCCAAGAACGCGCAGGAGGCCCACGAGGCCATCCGCCCGACCGATATGGGCAGGCTTCCGGCCATGGTCGCGCGCCATCTCGAACCGGAGCAGGCCAAGCTCTACGAACTGATCTGGAAGCGCACCATCGCCAGCCAGATGGAATCGGCCTCGATGGAGCGCACAACGGTCGATATCGCCGCCCAGGTCGGCGCCCGCGCTCTCGAACTGCGTGCGACCGGCCAGGTCGTGCTCTTCGACGGCTTCCTGAAGCTCTATCAGGAAAGCCGCGACGACGAGGAAGACGAGGATTCAAAGAAGCTGCCGGCGATGAAGGCGGGCGATCCGCTGGAGAAGCGCGCCATCGCTGCCGACCAGCACTTCACCGAGCCGCCGCCGCGCTTCTCGGAAGCGAGCCTGGTCAAGCGCATGGAAGAGCTCGGGATCGGCCGGCCCTCGACCTATGCCGCGACGCTGGCGACACTGCGCGACCGCGAGTATGTCCGGATCGAGAAGAAGCGGCTCGTGCCCGAGGACAAGGGCATGCTGGTCACGGCGTTCCTGGAATCCTTCTTCAAGCGCTATGTCGAGTTCGACTTCACCGCCAGCCTGGAAGAGAAGCTCGACCTGGTCTCCAGTGGCGACGTCGACTGGAAAGTGCTTCTGCGCGAATTCTGGGATGAATTCACCAAGTCGATCGGCGAAACCAAGGAGCTGCGCGTCGGCGACGTGCTCGAGGCGCTGAACGGTATTCTGGGTCAGCACGTCTTCCCGGCGCGCGCCGATGGCGGCGATCCGCGCTCCTGCCAGGTCTGCGGCACCGGCACGCTCTCGCTCAAGCTCGGCAAGTTCGGCGCCTTCGTCGGCTGCTCGAACTATCCCGAATGCCGCTTCACCCGCCCGCTCAGCGCCTCGGCCGCCGATGGCGAGGCCTCGGCCGAGGGCGGCCAGACACAGAACGGCGTGCGGATACTCGGCAAGGACCCGGTCACGGATCTCGAAGTCACCGCGCGCGACGGCCGCTTCGGCCCCTATATCCAGCTCGGCGAGGGCGAGAAGCCAAAGCGTTCGAGCCTGCCCAAGGGCGAGACCGTCGGTTCGTTGACGCTGGAGAAGGCACTCGCTTTGCTCTCGCTGCCGCGCGAGGTCGCCAAGCATCCGACCAGCGGCGAGCCGATCCTCGCCGGCATCGGCCGCTACGGTCCTTACGTCCAGCACGGCAAGACCTACGCCAATATCGACAAGGAAGACGACATCCTCGAGATCGGCGCGAACCGGGCGATCGACCTGATCGTCGCCAAGGAGAGCGGCGCAGGTGGCCGCCGCTTCGGCAATGCCGCAGCGACGCCGGGACGCGAGCTCGGCGAGCATCCGCAAGGTGGCAAGATGGAGGTCAGGGCCGGCAAATACGGGCCCTATGTCGCCTGGGGCAAGGTCTACGCCACCCTGCCGAAGACCATGGCGCAGGAGAGCATCACCGCCGAGCAGGCGATCGAGCTGGTCAACGCCAAGGCTGCGGCCGGCGGCGGCGCGAAGGGCAAGACGAAAGCACCTGCCAAGAAGCCGGCTGCGGCCAAGAAAGCCCCTGCGAAGGCAAAGAGCGCCAAGCCCAAGAAGGCCGCCGCCAAGAGCTGAGGCCAGGTTAACTCCGGATTCAAGACCCTAGGTTACCTTGCGGCGTCGCAATTAAAATAGCGGCCTGCGAGGGGACATTATGAAATCCATCAGGACCCAGATTCTGGGGCTGATCGCGATTGTCGCGGCCGGCGCCTTGGTTGCACTCGGCTGCGCATTGCTGGCGATGACCCGCCTCGACACGATGAACGGCCGTTCGTCGCAACAGAGCCAAATCGCCCTCGCCGCCGAACGGCTCAATGTCGCGGTCAACCTGGTGGTCGCCGATTCCTACCTGGTCTTCACCGCCCGCAACCCGCATTACGCGGGGATCGCTGCGACAACGGTCGAAGCCGGCCTGTTCAATGTCGAGCAACGCCGGAAGGACCTCGCCGAGATCGTCCCTTCCGGCGAGAGCGAGCGCATGGAGAAGATCAACGGGCTCATCGCCGAGTTCATCGTCATCCGGACCGAAACGACGCGCCTCGTCCGGGAGATCTCGGCGCGGGCCGCCGAAGCCTGGGGCAACAGCGACGCCAGCAAGAAGAACCGCGCGGCGCTTCAGCAAGAGCTCACCTCCCTCAGCAGCTTCAACGAAACGCGTGCCAGCGAGCTCGATGCAGACGCCAGCGCCTTTTTGGGGCAGGTCCGGATCTGGCTGCCGGTCGCGCTCGTGCTGGTGCTGGGCGCAGCCATCTTCGGCGCGCTGGTCTTCTCACGGCGCTCGATCATCCGTCCGCTGGTCGATCTCGGCGGGACGATGAGCCGCCTGACCGCAGGCGAGACCCAGATCGAGGTGCCGCATACCAAGCGCCGCGACGAGATCGGCGAGATGGCGCGGGCGGTTTCCGTCCTGCGCCAGAGCACCGAGCAGGTAGCACTGCTACAGGAGCAGGAGCGCGCGGCCTCGGCGGCGCGGATTCGCTCGGCCGAGGCGATGGCCTCGGTGGTGTCGGATGTCGGCGAGGTCGTCGCCGCCGCTGCCGCCGGCGACTTCTCGGCGCGGCTCCAGATCGACCATGGCGACGAGCAGATGCAGAAGCTGGTCGCCGGGATCAACGAGATCAACGCAGTCGTCGACAGCGCCACGACCGAGTTCGTCGCGGTGCTGCAGGCGCTGGCAGCCGGCGACCTGACCAACCAGGTGCCGACGGCCTATCGCGGCCGCTTCGCCGAGCTGAAGGATGCGATCAACGAGACGATGGCGCGCCTGTCCTCGACGGTCAGCACGATCCAGACCATGTCAGCCGAAGTCGGCCTGTCGGCGCGCGAGATCAACATGGGTGCGGACGACCTCTCCAAGCGGACGGAGGAGCAGGCTTCCTCGCTGGAGGAGAGCGCCGCGACCACCGAGGAACTCGCCGCCTCGGTGAAGGCTGCCGCCCAGGCCGCCCAGCAGGCCGTGCGCCAGGCCGGCGAAGCCATGCAGGTCGCGCAGGCCGGTGGCAACATCGTCACCGACGCGGTCTCGGCGATGGAGCGCATCGAGCAGGCTTCGAAGAAGATTTCCGCCATCACCCGCGTGATCGACGACATCGCCTTCCAGACCAATTTGCTGGCGCTGAATGCGGCGGTCGAGGCCGCCCGCGCCGGCGATGCCGGCAAGGGCTTCGCCGTCGTCGCCTCCGAGGTGCGCACCCTGGCGCAGCGTTCGGGCGAGGCGGCCAAGGACATCTCCGGGCTGATCTCGTCCTCGAACATCGAGGTCGAGGCCGGCGTGAAGCTGGTGCGTCAGACTGGCGATGCGCTGACCCGAATCGTCGCGGCCTCGCAGAACGTCCAGGCGACCGTCTCCGAGGTGGCCGCGGCCTCGAGCGAGCAGGCCAACGGCATCGAGGAGATGAGCCAGACCGTCGCCCATATGGACGAGATGACCCAGGCGAACGCCGCGTTGGCCGAGCAGAGCGCCGCCTCCGCCAGCGCGCTGTCGAGCAAGATCGGCGAGCTCAACACCCTGGTCTCCGGCTTCCGGACCGGCAAGAGCGCTGTCGCCGGGTCGCAGCAGTCGGCCGTATCCGAGCCGGAACGGCTGCGGACGCTGGCGGAAGCCGCCTTTGCTCAGCAGCCAACGCCGCGCCGTGAGCGCGCTGCGCCTGTCTCTGCCCCGGCGCCCTCCCGCAAGGTCGCGAACGCCCGTGGCGGTGACGCAGGCTGGGAAGAGTTCTGAGAGAGGCCGAAGCCCCGAGCCCGCGGCGCACAGGCCAGGGGCTCACCCGTCGTTGCGAGCGCCATGACGGGTGAGTAGACCCCTGCTCCAGGTCAAACCGCCGTGCCGACTAGCGGCTGAAGCGAGCTTCACGCGGCCCCTCCTGTCAGTGCCGCCTGATACGCTGAAGGTGGCAGGTCTTGACCCGCCCGCCCCTTCCATCCGAGCGCCAGCTGCAGCCCGGATTGCGCGGCCGGCCTTCATGGATGTGATAGACGCCGCGGTTCCTGCGGTCGAAGCGCTGGTTCGAGGCATCATGCCCGCCAATGCGGACATTGTTGCCGAGACGCACTTCGGCGGCGGCCGGGCCGGCCACCGCCAGTGGGAGCACCAATGCCGTGAGTGCGAGCAGGCGCGTCGCAAGATGAGCCATCATCCGCAGATCAGACCCGCCGGGCGCCTATGGCGCAAGGCTTGCCGAGCGCTCAGCTCCGCCCGGCCACGACCACGAGCTGCTTGATCTCGCCGCGCAGGAATGCCTGCAGGAAACGGTCATAGTCCTTGACCGAGACACAGCCATTGGAATCGCCGCGCGGGCCAAGCAGGTAGGTGTGCAACAGCAGGCCGGTGCGGCCGAAGATCTTGCCGGCGCCGCCGACCGGGTGCATGCGGATGGCGCGGACGCCGTGGAACAGCGCCTCGCGCTCGGTGAGATTATAGACATGCGGCGGCGTCGGACCCTTCATCCGGACATGGACGAAGCGGAGGTCGTTCATCATCTCGCCGAAGCCGGAATTGGCCTCCAGCCGCTCGCCATTGGGCAGATGAACCACGCGCGCGCTGATGTCGTAGACCGCGGTTTTGCCGCTGGCGGCCGGTGTCGTCGAGGCCATCGGCGCCGGCATGGGGGCCGGGGCAACGGTGAGGCCACTGCCGCGGCCGCCGCGCTGGGTGATGTCGTCCTGCGGCGCGGCATAGGCGAGACGCTCGCCGGTGGCCTGCGGCGCATTGGCATTCACGCCGAAGAGCTTCTCGAAGAAGGAGCGGTTGTCAGCGGTGGCCTCGGCCTTGGTGGCCACGTCCTTGCCCTGGCGCGAGGTCGCGCGTGTCGCGACGCGCGGCTCGGGCGGCGTCGGCAGCTTCAGGTCGGACGGGCGCGGGACGGGACGGGGCGCGGTCAGGGCGATGCGCGGCGGCTCGGTCGCCGGCTGGATAGCGATCGTAGTCGTCGCCACGCTCGGAGCGACCGGCTCGGACGGCGCGATCGAGCCGGTGGTTTCAGGATCGATCATGGCCACTTGCGGGGCCGACGTCGCCGACTGGAAGCGCCCCGACAACGGCGCGCTCTCGGCGAGCGATTGTGCGACATAGCCGACGACATAGCCGGGACGGAGCAGCGGGGTCGGGCTGTGGGCAGAGGCCGGATGCGCCTGTGCCTGCCTCTGCATCGGCGAAGGCGCCGCATGCTCGGCCTGCCTGTTCGACCAGACCGACACGCCTGCCATCGCGCTACCGGCGACGGCCACGAGGACGCCAAGGCGGATGAAGGGGCTGCCGCGCCGGCGCTTCAGACTATAGGAATAGCCGGCGAACTTGTTCGAGCTACGCATACGCAACGCCTCGGGACACCATGCAGGCATCCCGCTGAGGCGCAGCGCCCTACTCGTCTCGCCAGCGCCCTCGATCGCGCGCCAGGCAGACCGTACCGGCCTGTTCGTCAGTCTCGGGAAGCCCCAACCTCGTCCTCGCATTGAGCGCGAACCTGGTTAATTCCCGATGAATCGAAACAGTTTTACGGAAAAGCCGTTCGCGCCGCGGCCGAGGTGGCCGCAGCGCTTTTTGAGGGGGCGGACTTCGTCAGGCCAGAGGCTTCAGGCCCGCCTCGATCGCTGCGCGCTTCGGCTCGAGGAAGGGCGGCAGCGCGAGCCCCTCGCCCATCGTCTCGAAGGGCTCGTCGGCGGCGAAACCCGGTCCGTCGCTGGCGATCTCGATCAGCACCCCGTTCGGCTCGCGCAGATAGAGCGAGCGGAAATAGAAGCGATCGACCGGCCCGCTGTTCGGGTAGCCGGATTCACGCAGCCGCTCGGCCCAGGCGTCGTATTCGCCGAAGCTCGGCGTACGCAGCGCCAGATGGTGGACGCCGCCAGCGCCTTCGCGGGCCGGAGCCAGACCGGGCTCGACCGCGACGTTGAGCTCGGCTGCCGGGCCGCCCTCGCCGATCCGGAAGACATGGATGTCGCCGGTGGCGTGGGCCGCGTCGCGATAGTCCGCGATGCGCTCCAGCCCGAGCAGCTTGGTCAGGACGAGCTCGGTCCGCTCGATCTGCGGCACCGAGATCGTCACGGGCCCAAGGCCGCGGATCTGGTGCTCGGCCGGAACCGGGCTCTTCTCCCAGGCGACGAAGGGGATTTCGCCGCCATCGACGATAAGCGTCAGGCGCTGGCCTTCCGGATCCTCGAAATCAATGATGGCGCGGCCGTTGAGCAGGCGCGTATCGGAGACCTTGACACCCGCCGCCGTCAGCCGCTCGCGCCAGAAGTCGAGCGAAGCTTCGCTGGCGACCCTGAGGGAGGTGCGAGTGATCGAGTTTGTCCCGCGCCGAGCGGGAGACGTCGGCCAGTCGAAGAAGGTCAGGTCGGTCCCGGGCGAGCCGGCGCCGTCGGCATAGAACAGGTGATAGGCGGAGGTGTCGTCCTGGTTCACCGTCTTCTTGACCAGGCGCAGGCCGAGCGTCTCGACATAGAAGCGCCGGTTCTGGGCTGCCTGGGCGGTGATGGCGGTGACGTGGTGGACGCCGGTGAGTTGCATGATCTGGGCCCCTTGGTTGTGCGTCTTATCGAAAGACGCTGCAGGATCGGTTGCCCAGGAAGATAGTCGTTGCGACGATGCCATAAAGACAACGCCGATCCAATCATGAATTGCAATTTTGCAATACCGCTCGCTCTCTCACTTCTAGGGAGCTGGCGTCGCCGGCGTCTCCGATTGCTTCGGCATGCTGCTCTTGTCGCCCGGAGCCGGCGGCGTGGTGCAATCCTGCGGCTTGTTCTTGCAGTCGTAGACCATGGTCGGCGCTGCCGATTGACCGGCCTGTCCGGCCGAAGGCAGGATCATGTTCTGGCCCTTGTCGACCTGGCTCGGATGCGTTGTGGTTGGGCCGACGCCGGAATTGTCGGGCTGTTTCGTGGTTTGAGGTGTCTGCGCCATGGCGGCGGTGGTCAGTGCGACCGTCGTCAGCAGGGCAAGCATCGTCGTCCTGGCAGTCATGGCGAATCTCCGGTTGATCGAGGAATTCCTCGATCAACCCGCCACTGCATGAGGAAGTTCCGGCTACTCTGCCGCCCGCGCCGCCGGAATGGTCATCGCATCAGCCGGCGCGCTGCCATGCCGGCTCGGCTTGGCCTTGAGCTTGAGGGTCTCCAGTTCCTCCCGCTCGCGCGGCGTGTTGCGCATCAGCTGGTCCTTGCCGGGCTGGTACTGCACCGGCTGCGCGACATCCGCGCCATACCAGGCTGCTGCCCTGAGCACGAAGGACGGGTCGGCCAGATGTGGACGGCCGAGCGCGACGAGATCGGCGCGGCCGGCGGCGACGATCGTGTTGGCCTGGTCGGCCGTAGTGATGGCGCCGACGCACATGGTTGCGATGCCGGCCTCGTTACGGATGCGGTCGGAGAACGGGGTCTGGAACATGCGGCCATAGAGCGGCCGGGCCCGCGGCGTGGTCTGCCCGGTCGAGACGTCGACGAGGTCGCAGCCAGCTTCGGCAAACGCTTCCGAGATCGCGACCGACTCGTCCGGGCTGATGCCTCCATCCTGCCAGTCGGTCGCCGAAATGCGTACCGACATCGGCTTGTCGGCTGGCCAGATTTCGCGAAGTGCGGCAAAGACTTCGAGCGGATAGCGCAGGCGATTTTCGAGCGCGCCGCCATAGGCGTCCGTGCGCTGGTTGGTCAGCGGCGAGAGGAAGCTCGCCAGCAGATAGCCATGGGCGCAGTGCAGCTCGAGCATGTCGAAGCCAATGCGCAGGCCACGCTCGGCCGCCGCGACGAAATCGGCCGTGATCCGGTCCATATCGGCGCGTGTCAGCTCACGCGGAACCTGACTCTCGGGATAGTACGGCAAGGGCGAGGCCGAGACGATCGGCCAGGCACCTTCCGCGAGCGGGCGGTCCATCCCGTCCCACATCAGCTTGCTCGCACCCTTGCGCCCGGCATGGCCGAGCTGCAGGCAGAGCTTCGCAGCCGAATTGCCGTGGACGAAGTCGACGATGCGCCTCCAGGCCGCTTCCTGCGCGTCGGTGTAGAGGCCCGTGCAGCCAGGGGTGATGCGGGCATCGGCCGAGACGCAGGTCATCTCGGTGAAGACGAGCCCTGCCCCGCCGACGGCGCGCGCACCATAGTGCATCAGGTGCCAGTCGCCCGGCAGCCCCTCTTGCGCCGAATACTGGCACATCGGCGAGACGACGAAGCGGTTCGCCACCTTCATCTCACGGAGACGGAAAGGCTGGAACGCTGGCGGCACCGGCGTGCCGTCGCGACGCGTGGCCTGGTCGGCGCCGAGATCGTCGGCGACCACCTTGTCGATCGCTGCGACGAACTCGGGCGCGCGCAGAGCGAGATTGTCGTAGGTGATCGCCTTGGAGCGGGTCATCAGGCCGAAGGCGAAGCGCAGCGGCTCGAAATCCCAGAAGCGATTGAGCTGTTCGAACCAGACCAGCGAGACGTCGGCGGCATGCTGGGTCTTCTCGACTTCCTCGCGCCGACCGGTCTCGAAGGCGGCGAGCGCCGCCTTGACGTCGAGCCCGGCACGCTGGAAGGCGCGGTGCAGCGCGATCGAATCCTCCATGGCGAGCTTGGTGCCGGAGCCGATCGAGAAATGCGCCGTCGCCTTGGCGTCGCCGAGCAGCACGACATTGTCGACCACCCAGTTGCTGCAACGGATCATCGGGAATTGCCGCCAGAGCGAGCGGTTGGCGATCAGCCGGTGGCCCTGCAATTCCTCGGCGAAGACCTGCTCGAGCAAGGCGGCCGTGCCGGCCTCGTCCATGCCTTCCAGCCCGGCGCGGGCGAAGGTCTCAGGGTCCGTTTCCAGCACCCAGGTCGATTGCCCCGGCTCGTACTGGTAGCAATGGGCGATGAAGACGCCGTGCTGCGTCTGCTTGAAGAAGAAGGTGAAGGCGTCGAAGGGCCGGGTCGAGCCCATCCATACGAAGCGGTTCGGCCTGAGGTCGACCTCGGGCGCGAAGCGCTCGCGATCGCCCTCGCGAATGCGGCTGTTGATGCCGTCGGCGGCGACGACGAGGTCGTAGTCGCGCTTCAGCACCGCGACGTCCTCGATCTCCTGCGAGAAGACGAGCTTGACGCCGACCTGGCGCGCCCGCTCCTGCAGCAGCATCAGCAGCGTCCGGCGCGAGCAGCCGCAGAAGCCGTTGCCGGGCACGCGGCGCACCGTACCTTTGAAGTGAATCTCGATATCGTCCCAATAGGCGAAGCTGCGGACGATCGCCTCGTAGCTCGGAAGGTCGGCCGCCTTGAACAGGTCGAGCGTCTGGTCGGAGAAGACGACGCCGAAGCCGAAGGTGTCGTCGGGGCGGTTGCGCTCGAAGACGGTGACGTCGAGCTCAGGCCAGTCCCGCTTCATCAGCAGCGCGTAATAGAGACCTGCCGGCCCGCCGCCCACCACCGCAATGCGCATGACGCTCTCCTTGGCTGATAAAATCATTTTAAACCTAAAATAATTTTGGCTCAAGCCTCGATCTGAAAGCCGCACCCGCCGCGCCTGAGATTACATCTGACCTCAACTCGAATGCCATATAAAGTGCTGTTAAATAGGCATTTTTCATATTCATTCCTCATCTCTCGCCGTCCCTCTTGCAAAATGTTTCAGACCTAAAATATATTGACCCCAAGAGGGAGTGAACGGCATGGCATCGGCTCTGGCGGGACAGCATGCCCTGGTGAGCGGCGGCGGACGCGGCATCGGCCGCGCCATCGCTTTCGCTCTGCGCCAGGCCGGCGCCCGCGTCTCGATCATCGGCCGCAATGACGACATCCTGCAACAGGCTGTGCTCGATGGTGCTGCGGATGCCGCCCACTCCGTCGATGTCACCGACGAGGCGGCGGTGCGCGAGGTGATGGCCGGGCTCGCGGCGGGACAGCCTTTCGACATCGTCGTTGCCAATGCCGGCGCGGCCGAGAGCACCAGCTTTCAGCGCAGCGATGCCGAGCTGTTCCGGCGCATGGTCGAGATCAACCTTATCGGTGCGGTGAACTGCTTCCGGCCCGCGCTGCCCGCCATGACCCAGCGCGGCTCCGGCCGGCTGATCGCAATCGCCTCGACGGCGGGGCATCGCGGCTATGCTTACGTTTCGGCCTATGTCGCGGCCAAGCATGCGGTGGTCGGCCTCGTGCGCTCGCTGGCGCTGGAGACCGCGCGCAGCGGCGTCACCGTCAATGCCGTCTGCCCCGGCTATACCGATACCGACATGGTCGCCGGCAGCCTGACCACGATCGCGGCCAAGACCGGTAAGAGCCGCGAAGAGGCGCTGGCGGAGCTGACCAAGGACAATCCGCAGCACCGGCTGATCACGCCGGAGGAAGTCGCGGCCGCCGTCCTCAATCTCTGCGACGCCCAGAGCCGCGGCATCACCGGCCAATCCGTCCTGATCAATGGCGGGGAGTTCTGACCATGGAAATCCCGTCCAGCGCGCCCCCGCTCGACCGCGAGACCAAGGCGAGCGAACGCCCCGGCGACCACAAGGACGAGCTCCGGCTCTGGCTGCGGATGCTGACCTGCTCGACGCTGATCGAGAGCGAAATCCGCACCCGCCTGCGCGAGGAATTCAAGACGACGCTGCCGCGCTTCGACCTGATGGCACAGCTCGAGAAGTCGACCACCGGGATGACCGTCGGCGAGGTCTCGCAGCGTCTGATGGTCTCGAACGGCAACGTCACTGCCGTGGTCGCCGGCCTGCTCGCCGACGGGCTGGTCGACAAGCGCCCGGCGGCGCAGGACCGGCGCGTCCAGGTGCTGACGCTGACCGCACAGGGGCGGCGCGCCTTCAAGGCAATGGCCGAGCGCCATGAGGACTGGATCGCCGAGCTCTTTGCCGGCCTCGGGCCGGCCGAGATCGGCCAGCTCTTCCGGCTGCTCGGCGGGGTCAAGGCTTCGCTGCACCAGGCCATCAGAAACCGCCAGAACGGCACGCCGACCGCGGCGGGAGACACCAAATGACCAGCGCCAATCCCGTCACCCTGCCACTCTCCGGCTTCAAGCCGCAGCATTTTCAGCTCTCGGTCGTCGGCAAGGTCGCGACCGTGACGCTGAACCGGCCGGAGAAGAAAAACCCGCTGACCTTCGAAAGCTATCGCGAGCTGACCGACTTCTTCCTGGCGGCGCAGAAGGAAGAGGACGTCAAGGCGATCGTGGTGACCGGCGCCGGCGGCAATTTCTCCTCGGGCGGCGACGTCTTCGAGATCATCGGGCCGCTGGTCGCGATGGACACCAAGGACCTGCTCAGGTTCACCCGGATGACCGGCGAGCTGGTCAAGACCGTGCGTGCCTGCCCGCAGCCGGTCATCGCCGCGATCGACGGCATCTGCGCCGGCGCCGGTGCGATCGTCGCCATGGCCTCGGATCTCAGGTTCGGCACGGCCGAGACCAAGATCGCCTTCCTGTTCAACCGCGTCGGGCTCGCCGGCTGCGACATGGGCGCCTGCGCGATGCTGCCGCGGATCATCGGCCAGGGCCGCGCCGCCGAGCTGCTCTATACCGGCCGGGTGCTCAAGGGCGAGGAAGCCGAGCGCTGGGGCTTCCTCAACCGGCTGATCGCCCGCGAGAATGTGCTCGC
The DNA here is from genome assembly GCF_001429505.1 of Allobosea sp. Root483D1. GTDB lineage: Bacteria > Pseudomonadota > Alphaproteobacteria > Rhizobiales > Beijerinckiaceae > Allobosea. The sequence goes on along the minus strand of NZ_LMJW01000022.1, from coordinate 807,134 downwards.
CGAGGCGCAGGCACTCGCCGTCGAGCTGGCCGACGGCCCGACCTTCGCCAATGCCATGACCAAGCGCATGCTCGAAATGGAATGGGCGATGTCGGTCGAGTCCGCGATCGAGGCGGAGGCGGTGGCGCAGGCGCTGTGCATGCAGACCGAGGACTTTTCCCGCGCCTATCACGCCTTCGCCGAGAAGCGGAAACCGGTCTTCGAGGGCAACTGAGATGGTATCCCTTGGCGTCGGCATTCTTGGCGACACGCTCGACTGGCCCTTCTTCGAGGCGCGTCACCGCGATTTCGCGCAGCGGCTCTCCGCCTGGGCCGACGCCACCCTGCCCGGCCTGCCGCATGACGATGTCGACGAGGCCTGCCGCGCCCGGGTGAAGGCGCTGGGTGAAGCCGGATTCCTCAAGGCCGCCGTACCGGCCGAGTATGGCGGGCTGCATGCCGCGCTCGACGTGCGCACGCTCTGCCTCGCCCGCGAGATCCTGGCGGCCCGCGACGGGCTCGCCGATTTCGCCTTCGCCATGCAGGGACTGGGAACCGGTTCGATCACGGTGGCCGGCTCGCCTGAGATGAAGGCGCGCATCCTGCCGGCGGTGGCGCGCGGCGCAAGGATCGCGGCCTTCGCCCTCTCCGAGAAGGAGGCCGGCTCGGACGTCGCGGCGCTGGCGACGACCGCGACGCCGGACGGCAATACGCATGTCCGGATCGATGGCGAGAAGACCTGGATTTCCAATGGCGGCATTGCCGACCATTACGTCGTGTTCGCCCGTTCCGGCGAGGCGCCGGGCGCGCGTGGCCTCTCCGCCTATCTGGTCGAGGCCGATACCCCCGGCCTTTCCATCATCGAACGCATCGACGTAATCGCGCCGCATCCGCTGGCGACGCTGCGCTTCGACAATTGCCGCATCCCGGTGGAAAACCGCATCGGCGGGCCGGGCGACGGCTTCAAGGTGGCGATGGCGACGCTCGATATCTTCCGTTCGACCGTTGGCGCCGCCGCGCTCGGCTTCGCCCGCCGCGCGCTGCACGAGACCGTGTCGCATGCCAAGGGCCGCAAGCTCTTCGGCGGCACGCTCGGCGATCTCCAGCTCTCGCAGGCGGCGATCGCCGACAGTGCGGCCGAGGTCGATGCCGCCGCCCTCCTCGTCTACCGCGCCGCCTGGACCAAGGATCAGGGCGCGCCCCGCGTCACCCGCGAGGCGGCGCTGGCCAAGCTGGTCGCGACCGAGAACGCCCAGAAGGTGATCGACCGCGCCGTGCAGATCCATGGCGGACTCGGCGTCACCCGCGGGGTCAAGGTCGAGGAGCTCTACCGCGAGATCAGGGCGCTCAGGATCTACGAGGGCGCCAGCGAGGTGCAGAAGGTCGTGATAGCCCGCGACCTGCTGAAAAATATCGAGGGACTGAACAACGGCAAGACTTAGCTCCGGCCCTCATCCTGAGGAGCAGCTGAAAGCTGCGTCTCGAAGGATGCTCCAGGAGGCTCCGGAACCAGATGGAGCATCCTTCGAGACGCGAACCTTCGGTCCGCTCCTCAGGATGAGGGCTGTGGTCAAGACAGGACAAAGCCAGGGGAACGAGATGGATACCGCAGGGTTCATGCGGTCGGGACATGTGGATGGCTTCGCGCGGGACAACCTGCCGCCGCGCGAAAGCTGGCCGCGGCTCGACCTCGCCGCCGCCGGGCTGAGCTATCCGGAGCGGCTCAACGTCGTCACCGAGTTCGTCGACCGGCATGTCGCCGAGGGTCGTGGCGAGCGCGCTGCGGTGATCGGGCCGAGCGAGACCTGGAGCTATCAGGCGCTCGCCGAGACGGTGAATCGTATCGCCAATGTGCTCACACGCGACCTCGGCATGGTGCCCGGCAACCGCGTGCTGCTGCGGGCCGCCAACACGCCGATGATGGTCGCGACCTATTTCGCTGTGCTGAAGGCCGGCGGTATCGTGGTCGCGACCATGCCGATGCTGCGTGCCGGCGAGATCGCCTATCCGATCCGCAAGGCGAAGATCGCGCTGGCGCTCTGCGACGCGACGCTGGTCGGCGAACTCAAGGCTGCGCAACAGCTTGCACCGGAACTCTCGACCATCGTCACATGGGGGGACGGTGCCCTCGAAGCCTTGATGAGACAAGCCGGCTACGAAGTCTTCGAGCCGGCTGACACGGCGCAAGACGATGTCTGCCTGATCGCCTTCACCTCGGGCACCACAGGCGAGCCCAAGGGCACGATGCATTTCCAGCGCGACCTGCTGGCGATCTGCGATGCCTATGGCGCACGCGTGCTGAAGGCCTTGCCGGACGACCGCTTCATCGGCTCGCCGCCGCTCGCCTTCACCTTCGGGCTCGGCGGCATCGTGCTCTTCCCCTTGCGGATCGGCGCCGCCTGCATCCTGCCGGCCAAGGTCGCGCCGCCCGACCTCGCCGAGGCGATCGAGCGCTATCGTGCCACTGTCTGCTTCACCGCGCCGACCGCCTATCGCGCCATGCTGGGCAAGCTTGGCGAGCGCGACCTCTCCTCGCTGCGCATCTGTGTTTCCGCCGGCGAGGCGCTGCCGAAGGCGACCTTCGACGCCTGGCAGGAAGCGACCGGGCTGTCGCTGATGGACGGCATCGGCGCGACCGAGATGCTGCACATCTTCATCGGCGCGCCGCACGAGACAATCCGGTCCGGAGCGACCGGCCTGCCGGTGCCCGGCTACGAGGCCAAGATCATCGACGAGGACGGCAAGGAGGTGCCTGACGGCACGCCCGGCCGCCTTGCGGTACGTGGGCCCACAGGCTGCCGCTATCTCGCCGATCCGCGCCAGGCCAAATACATCCTCGATGGCTGGAACGTCACCGGCGACACCTATCTGCGCGATAGCGACGGCTATTTCTGGTATCAGGCCCGCTCCGACGACATGATCATTTCGGCCGGCTACAATATCGCCGGCCCGGAGGTCGAGGCCTGCCTGCTGACGCATGAGGCGGTGGCCGAATGCGGCGTCGTCGGCGCCCCCTGCCCCGAGCGCGGCCAGATCGTGAAGGCCTATGTGCTGCTGCGCGAGGGTTTCAGCGGCGATGCCGCTCTCGCCAAAGCGCTGCAAGACCACGTCAAGGCGACGATCGCGCCCTACAAATACCCGCGCGCCATCGCCTTCGTGACAACCCTGCCGAAGACCTCTACCGGGAAGCTGCAACGCTTCGCCCTGCGCGAGCTCGCGCGTCAGGAAGCCTCGGCGTCCTGACCAATGTTCGAGAAAGACCACGCCATGACCAGCGGCCCGCTGCCCTCCGATACCGCCTCGCGCCGCGCCCGCGCCGTCCTGCCCGAGGGTTGGCCGCTGCCGCGCGGCTATGCCAACGGCATGGTCGCCGAAGGCAGGGTGCTGATGACCGGCGGGCTCGTCGGCTGGGACGCCCAGGGCGTCTTCGCCAAGGGCTTCATCGCACAGGTCGGCCAGACGCTCGCCAACATCAAGGCGGTGGTCGAGGCCGGCGGCGGTCATGTCGAGGATATCGTGCGGTTGACCTGGTATGTCACCGACATCGAGGCCTATCGCACTGGCCTGGCCGAGCTTGGCCCCGCCTATCGCGCCAATTTCGGCCGGCATTTTCCGGCCATGGCGGTGGTTGCCGTCGCGGCCTTGGTCGAGCCCGAGGCGATGGTCGAGATCGAGGCGACGGCGGTGCTGGCGGGCTGAACCTTCGGCTCAGTAAGGTTTCCGGACCGCTAGGAATTTACCAATAATTATCCACGATACTCGACCGCGCCGCCCATACCCGGGCGGCGCGTAAACAGGAGTATCGCATGACAAGCATCAGCGGCGTTGGGGGCTTGCGCCCGCCACCGCCGGGAAAACCACCGAGCTTCGACAAGCTCGACGGCAACGACGACGTGCTCAACCTCGCTGAATTCGCCGCCGGCGCGCCGAAAGGCGCCGACAGCAAGAAGACCGAGAAACTGTTCAAGGCGATGGACGCCGACCAGGATGGTTCGGTCAGCAAGGCGGAATCGGACGCCTTCAAGGCGAAGTTCGAGAAGGCCGACCAGCAGATGCAGGCCCTCCTGCTGATGCTCCAGTCGGATACGGCCAGCGCCATGACGGCGAAGAAGGCCGACGCCAAGGACGGCGACGAAAAGAACTACTTCGCCAAGCTCGACGCCAATTCCGACGGGAGCGTCGCCAAGGACGAATTCCTGAAGGTGGTCGCACCTGATGGCGACAGCTCGAACGGCCTGCTCAACCGTCTCTTCGCCGCGATGGATGCGGACAAGGATGGCAAGATCTCCAAGGAAGAGATGGCCGATTTCAAGAAGCAGATGGAAGAGCGCGCCTCGCACCGGCCGCCTCCGCCACCACCGCCGTCGGACATCAGCGGCGCGTCCGAAGCCTATGGCCAGACCTACCAGCTCGGAGCACGAACTCCCGCTGGCGCGACCTATTCCCAGGCGGCTTAAGTCACCGCTTGCGCAACGCCGGGCCGGCAGAAGGCCGTCCGGCACTCTTCCAATGTCAGATGCCCGCCCCGTCATAGAGTGCAGGCGGCGTCCGCTTCGCCCACACTCTCGCATGCAGGCGCTTCAGCAGCGGCCGTAGCACGAGATCACCGAGCCCCAGCGCAGCCGCGAGACTCCACTGACCCGTCGGCAGCGCCACGGCAGCAAAGACGAGCAATCCGCTTGCGAGACGCCAGCTCGCCGCCTCGAACCAGACGCGCCGCTCCTGTGCCCCACGCCAGCCGACGAGCCGCAGCGCCACCGCCCGGGCCATACCGACCTGCATTGTCGAACGACCGTTAGGCTTGTTCGGGCGCGTCTCGACAAAGCCGAAGGCGACCGTCTGGTTGCTCAGCCTGTCGATCAGGATGAAGCCGCCAAGTTCGCGGCTGCCGGTATAGTCGAGCACGGCAAGCGCGCGGTCGAGCGTCAGTGTCGCCAGCCCGATGCCGTTCATCGCCAGGCTCTCGGCCGGCGCCTCGGCATAGCTCTCGATATCGACGCTGTGATGCAGCCGGACGATCTGGGCGTTGGCGCTCGCCGTGGCGAGCTTGAGGATGAACTCGCCGCCTTCGCGCAGCGCCGCCTCGCCGGTCCAGAGCAGGCGCGCCTGCAATTCCTGCTTCACCACGGGGGCATGTGCCAGCGAGGCGATGACGTCGCCGCGCGAGATGTCGATCTCGTCCGCGAGTGTCACCGTCACCGATTGCCCCGCGCTCGCCTGCGAGACTTCGCCTGAAGGCGCGAGGATGCGCGCGATCGTGCTGCGGCGGCCCGACGGCAGTGCCGCGACGGCATCGCCGACGCGCAGGCGTCCGCGCGCGACCGTGCCGGCAAAGCCGCGGAAGTCGAGATCGGGCCGATTGACCCACTGCACCGGGAGCGCGAAGCCGGCCTCGACCTGCGCCTCCGCGACGACGACGACGGATTCGAGCAGTGGCAACAGTGCCGGGCCACGATACCAGGGCATCAGCCCGGAGAGGCTGGTGACGTTCTCGCCGTCGCGGGCCGAGACCGGGACGAAGTCGATGCTGGCGAAGCCGAGGCCCGCGACCGCCTTGCGATAGTCCTGCTCGATTTGCTTGAAGACCGCCTCGTCATAGCCGACCAGATCCATCTTGTTGACGGCGACGACGACATGGCGGACGCCGACCAGCGAGACGATGAAGGAATGCCGGCGCGTCTGTGGCAGAAGACCTTTTCGGGCATCGATCAGGATGATGGCGAGGTCGGCGGTCGAGGCGCCGGTCGCCATGTTGCGGGTGTACTGCTCATGGCCGGGCGTGTCGGCGACGATGAAGCTGCGCTGATCGGTCGAGAAATAGCGATAGGCGACATCGATGGTGATGCCCTGCTCGCGTTCGGCCGACAAACCGTCGACCAGCAAAGCGAAGTCGGGTGCCGCACCCTGCGTGCCGAATTTGCGGGAATCGCTGTCGAGCGCCGTGAGTTGATCATCGAAGACCGCGCCGGCCTCGTAGAGGATACGGCCGATCAGCGTCGACTTGCCGTCGTCGACCGAGCCGCAGGTGATGAAGCGCAGCAAAGCGCGAGCGCTGCCCTCGGTATTCTGGCCCTGGTCGTTGGCGGGATGCGGCTGGCCGGCCGGAGCGGGCTGGCCCTTCAACTTCGCGAGCGCCGCCATCAGAAATAGCCTTCCTGCTTCTTCTGTTCCATCGAGCCGTAGCCGTCATGGTCGATGACGCGGCCCTCGCGTTCGGAGGAGCGTGACGCTCTCATCTCGGCGATGATGTCGGTGAGGTTCGCCGCCTCGCTCTCGACCGCCCCGGTCAGCGGGTAGCAGCCGAGCGTGCGGAAGCGGACCATGCGAGTTTCGACGATCTCGTCCGGCAGGAGATCCATGCGCTCGTCGTCCCGCATGATCCAGGCGCCGTTGCGACGCACGACCGGGCGCGGAGCGGCAAAATAGAGCGGCACGACCGGGATGTTCTCGAGCGCGATGTAGTCCCAGACGTCCTTCTCGGTCCAATTGGAGAGCGGGAAGACACGAAAGCTCTCGCCCGGCGCCTTGCGCGTGTTGAACAGCCGCCAGGGCTCCGGCCGTTGGTTCTTCGGGTCCCAGCGATGCTGGGCCGAGCGCAGCGAGAACACCCGCTCCTTGGCCCGGCTCTTCTCCTCGTCGCGGCGGGCACCGCCGAAGGCCGCGTCGAAGCCATATTTGTCGAGTGCCTGCTTCAGCCCTTGCGTCTTCATCACGTCGGTGTGCAGGCGCGAGCCGGAGGCGAACGGGTTGACGCCGGCGCGCACGCCCTCCTGGTTGATGTGCACGATCAGGTCGAGCCCAAGCCGGCTGGCGGTCTGGTCGCGGAAGGCGATCATGTCCCTGAACTTCCAGGTCGTATCGACATGGAGCAGCGGGAATGGCGGCTTGCCGGGATAGAAGGCCTTCATGACGAGGTGCAGAAGCACCGCCGAGTCCTTGCCGATCGAATAGAGCAACACCGGTTTCTCGCAGGTCGCGACGACCTCGCGGATGATGAAGATCGCTTCTGCTTCGAGCTTCTGCAGATGACTGAGCTGGATCACGCCAAAACCTCCGCGGCCGGCTTGGACCGCACCAGTCGGCCGTCCGGGCCGACATGCAGGCCGCATTCCTTGGCGGCCTCCTCTTCCCACCACCAGCGCCCGGCCCGCTCCGGCTCGCCCGGCTGGATGGCGCGGGTGCAGGGCTGGCAGCCGATCGAGAGGAAACCCCGCTCGTGCAACGGGTTGAGCGGGACATCGTGCTTGCGGGCGAAGGCCAGAGCCTCGTCGCGCGACCAGTCGAGCAGAGGATTGAACTTGATCAGGCCGCGCTCCCGATCGACCTCGGCAAGAGCGACGCCGCCACGGGCGGCTGACTGATCAGCGCGCAGGCCGGTGATCCAGGCGGCTGCGCCTGCGAGTGCCCGGCCGAGCGGCTCGACCTTGCGGACATTGCAGCAGGCTTTGCGGGCCTCGATCGAATTATAGAAGCCGTTGATGCCGTGGCCGAGCACGAAGGCCTCGACGGCATCGTGCCGGGGATAGAACGGCGTGATCGTGATGCCGTAGCGCGCCTCGGTTTCCGCCCAGAGCGCATGGACTTCCCCGAAGAGCCTGCCGGTATCGAGCGTCACGATCTCGATCGGCAAATCTTGCGTCGCGATCAGATGGGTGACGACCTGATCCTCGAGGCCGAAGCTGGTGGTGAAGACGAGACGGCCAACGACCTGACGCACCATCCCTGAGAGACGTGCCGCTGCATCCGACTTTCCGAACGCAGCATTGAGGTTTTCGGCCTGGTCCTGCAACTGGAACATGTGCTTGCTCTAGGCAGGCGAGACCGACGCGGACAGCTCGATGCCGCCCTCGCCCGCCGCCACCTGCCGTTATCGTCGGTCAGTGGGGTGTTCTGTAAATCGAACAATCCACATATAACCTGAATGCCATCCAATCAATTTACATCAGGTAGCGTGAAATTTCTTATTTCGAAGAAGATGGAGAAGATCCTTCCCGTGCCGCCTGTCTCGCACCACTGAGAGCCGAGCATTAGGCCCTTTGCCGTAGGAACTTTCGCTCTGCCGCCTGCGTTGAGCGGGACATGCAGGCTGGGCCCTGCGATGCAACAGGGGACTATCATGGCGAATTCCGCGAACCAGGCGGTCGAGAGCTTGCGCAAGGAGCAGCGCAAGCAGCGCGAGGATGAGAAGAAGGCCGGCAGCAAGGGCGACAAGCAGCTCGACAAGGCGCTGAAGGACACCTTTCCGGCGAGCGATCCGATCGCGCCTCAAAGCCCGACCAAACCCGGTGCGCCCAAGCGTCGGGCCTGATGCTGACACGCGCCGTTGCGGATGCAGCTACGCTTCTCCATCTCGACCCGACGAGATGGAGATGACTATGCCTGAGCGCGCCAGAGCTGATGCCTTCGTCGCCGCAGTGGTCGGCGGCGACCATGTCGGCGCCATCCGCGACTTCTACACCGACGATGCGACCATGCAGGAGAACGCCAATGAGCCACGTCGTGGCCGCGAGGTGCTGATGGCGCATGAGGCGCGCGCCCTGGCGCGGCTGGAAAAGATGCACACGCACCCGCCGGTAGCCGTGCTGGTCGACGGCGATCATGTTGTTGTTCGCTGGATTTTCGACGCGACCGACAAGGCGGGCGTCACGCGCCGTCTCGAAGAGCTCGCCTTCCAGCGCTGGCAGGGCGACCGCATCGTCGAGGAGCGCTTCTTCTACGATACCGGAAGCGCCTGGCAGGTCGTCAGCTAGGCTTGCGGATCAACGCAGGCCGCTCGGGCCGACCGCGAGCTTGTCGCCGAGCTGGATGAATTTCAGCGGGTTGCGCGCCTCGTCCGCGAGCCGCGTTTCATAGTGCAGATGCGGGCCGGTCGAGCGACCGGTCGAGCCGACACGGCCGATGATCTGCCCGGCCGCAACGAGCTGGCCTTCCTTGACGTCGAAGGCCGAGAGGTGGCCATAGCGCGTGGTGATGCCATTGCCGTGGTCGAGCTCGACCAGATTGCCGTAACCACCGGCGACCTCGGCACGCAGCACCTTTCCCGCTCCGGGGGCGCGGACCGGCGTGCCGGTCTCGCCGCGGAAATCCATGCCGGCATGCATCGCCGTGCCGCCGGTGAACGGATCGGAGCGCGGGCCGAAATTGCTGGTCGTGCTGTCGTCACCTTCGAGCGGGCGTTGGAACGGCACGATTGCCGCAAGATCGCGCCAGCGACCGAACACGGAGCGCGCCTCGCCCAGTTGCATCAGCGCGTGCTCGAAGGTGCCGGGCTTCAGCGTCACCGTCATCGGTATCAGCGGCCCGCCCATGCCGGGGCGGCCCGGCGGCAGCTTGACCTTGGCGGGGTCGAGCCCGACTTCGGCCAGCGCCGCCCTCACCTCCTGCACGCGCCCGACGAGCTGGCGGCCGAGCGCCGAGAGCTGCTGGTTCTGGCCGTTCTGCACCCGGTCGAGTGATTGGCCGAGGATTCCGATGCGCTGGTCGAGCGACATGGTCTCGCCCGCCTTGACCGCCGCTGCGACCTGGCGGCGTTGCTGTGCCAGCACGGCCGGATTGACGCGGTCGAGCACGTTCTGGCCGTCGGCGAACTGGTTGCCGCCCGGCGCCTGCGCGCCGCCCTGGGGCAGGATCGGCCCGACTGCCTGGCCGGAGAGTGCGCCGAGCAGGGCCTGGCGCGCCTCGAGTTCGATCTGGCGGGTGATCAGATCGGCGAGCTGATCGCCAGCCTTGCCGGTTCCGGCGGGCTGCCCTGGCTGCGCGGGCAGGCCGGGCGAATTGCCGGAGGCGACGATGGCGCTGACGAGGCGGCGCTGCAGTGCCTTGAGCTTCTCGTCATAGCTGCTCTGCAGGATCGCCTGCTCCTGCTGCAGGGCGGCGACACGGCCCTTCTCCTCGTAAAGCAGATAGCCGGTGACGGCAGCGCCGACGATCGCCAGCACCGCCAGCGTCCAGGGCAACAACCCACCACGCCCGCCGCCGGAGCGCCCACCACCGCTGCGTGGACGCAGCTTCGTTCCCCCCTCCGGCTGGAGGGAGGTCGTGCTGGCGGCCTCGTCGGGCCGTCGCTTCAGGCGAACCGGTTGCACGTGTCTGTTTCCGCTTCGATCCCGCCGCGCAAGTATACCTCAGACAGCGCCTGCCAGCGATACTTGTCTCTCTGCCGGCCTCCTCCGCGATTGCGAGCAGCGAAGCGACGAAGCAATCCAGAGGCCGTCGAGCGAACCCTCCTGGATTGCATCGCTTACGCTCGCAATGACGGACGTGCCGATCAGCCGGCCCCGCCTCAATTGCAGGCGTAGTGGAAGGCGCCATCCTCGACCGTGACCTTCGCCTCGGCCAGCGGCTTCTTCTCCAATTGCAGGTTGAGGATGCTGCGGGACAGCGCCGGCAGCATCGAGTTGGTGATGATGTTGTCGATCATGCGGCCACCCGAATCCGGGTCGTTGCACTGGGCGACGATATGCTCGACCACGGCATCGTCATAGACGAAGGCAGCGTTGTGGTTGTCGCGCAGGCGCTTGCCGATGCGCCCGAGCTGCAGGCGCACGATGCCGCCGAGCATCTCGCCGGAGAGCGGGTAATACGGAATGGTCACCAGGCGGCCGATCAGTGCCGGCGGGAAGACCTTGAGCAGCGCCGGTCTGAGCGCGACCGCCAGTTCCTCGACATCGGGACGGCTGTTTTCGTCGCCCGCCATCCGCATGATCTCGTCGGTGCCGACATTCGAGGTCAGGATGATCAGCGTGTTCTTGAAGTCGATGCGCCGGCCGGTGCCATCCTCCATCTGGCCCTTGTCGAAGACCTGGAAGAATAGCTCATGCACGTCCGGGTGGGCCTTCTCGACCTCGTCGAGCAGGACCACCGAATAAGGCTTGCGCCTGACGGCCTCGGTCAGCCTGCCGCCCTCGCCATAGCCGACATAGCCGGGAGGTGCGCCCTTCAGAGTCGAGACGGTGTGCGCCTCCTGGAATTCGCTCATGTTGATGGTGATGACGTTCTGCTCGCCGCCATAGAGCGATTCCGCCAGCGCCAGCGCCGTCTCGGTCTTGCCGACCCCGGACGGGCCGCAAAGCATGAAGACGCCGATCGGCTTGTTCGGGTTGTCGAGCTTGGCACGGTTGGTCTCGATGCGCTTGGCGATCATGCCGATGCCGTGGCCCTGCCCGACGACGCGCTTGTTCAGCGTCGCGGCAAGGTTGAGCACGGTCTCGATCTCGTCCTTGACCATGCGACCGACCGGGATGCCGGTCCAATCCGAGACCACTGAGGCGACCGACTGCTCGTCGACATGGGCGTAGATCATCCGGTTGGCCGGATCGATCGCACCGAGCGTGGTGAACTTGTCCTTGAGGCTGGCGCGCGTCGCTTCCGGATCGACCGGCGCTTCGGCCGGAGCGGCCTCGGCAGGTGTTTCACCATCGGCCGCGGGCGCTTCTCCAGCCGGCTTCTCGCCAAGCTTGCCGCGCAGCAGCGTGATCTCCTCGACGAGAGCGAGCTCGGACGCCCAGTCGGCTTCCAGTGCCGCGAGCTTCGTCGTGAGCTCGGCGTTCTCCTCCTCGATCTTGCCGAGGCGTTCATCGGTGGCGTCGCCGAGATCCTTGTCGGCGATCAGGGCCAGCTTCTCCTTCTCCAGCGCCGAGATCGCGACCCGGGCATCCTCGATCGCGGCCGGCGTCGCGGTCTGGCTGATCGCGACGCGGGCGCAGGCGGTGTCGAGCAGGCTCACCGCCTTGTCCGGCAATTGCCGGGCCGGGATGTAACGCGAGGAAAGCTGGACGGCAGCGACGATGGCCGCGTCCGAGATGCGGACCTTGTGGTGCTTCTCCATCGGCCCGATCAGCCCCCGCAGCATGGTGCAGCAGCGCAGGACGTCCGGCTCGTCGACCTGCACCGGCTGGAAGCGCCGGGTCAGCGCCGGGTCCTTCTCGAAATACTGGCGGTACTCCGACCAGGTCGTCGCCGCGACAGTGCGCAGCGTGCCGCGGGCCAGCGCCGGCTTGAGCAGATTGGCGGCGTCGCCCGTGCCGGCAGGGCCACCGGCGCCGATCAGGGTATGCGCCTCGTCGATGAACAGGATCACCGGCGTCGGCGAGGACTGGACCTCGTCGATCACCGAACGCAGGCGCTGCTCGAACTCGCCCTTCATCGAGGCGCCGGCCTGCATCAGGCCGATATCGAGCGCGCAGACCTTGACCCCGCGCAGCGGCGGCGGCACGTCGCCGGCGACGATGCGCTGGGCGAAGCCCTCGGCGATGGCGGTCTTGCCGACGCCGGCCTCACCGGTGAGGATCGGATTGTTCTGGCGGCGACGCATCAGCACGTCGATGACCTGGCGGATCTCGTCGTCGCGGCCGAGGATCGGATCCATCGTGCCGGATCGGGCCTTCTCGGTCAGATCCTGCGAGAAGCGGTCGAGCGCGGTGGTGCCCTTGGCGCCTTCGGCCTGTTCGGCCCCGGGCGTGCCGGCAGCACGGAGACCCGAGCCGTCCATCGGCCGCAGGTTCTCTTCCTCCGAGTCCTTCCAGATCTTGGCATGGCCGGCGGCGACTTCCTCGACCGGGATCTTGCCGAACTCCTTGGAGATCGCCGTCAGCGCCCGCTTGAGCTCGAGCGATTTCAGCGCTGCGACCAGGACATGGCCAGTCCTGATCTGGGTCTCGCCGAAGAACAGCGTGGCGTAGTGCCAGCCGCGATCGAGCACATCGACGACGTTGTTGGCGACGCCGGGCATCTCGGTTTCGTTCTTGCGGAAGCCCTCGATGACGCCGCCGATATCGGTCGCGAGCCGGGCCATGTCGAGGCCGTAATGCTGGGCAGTCAGCCCGATATCGGTCGAGCGCCGCTGCAGGATCTGGGCGAGCCAGTGCGCCAGCTCGACATTGCGGTTGCCCGCCCCCTTGGCTTGGCGCAGCGCCTGGATGAAGGCTTCATAGCCGACGCGGTTGAGTTTGCCGGTGACGGCTTCGAGACTGATATCGGCCATGACTGCCCCCTATCGTTTCGTCTGTTGTTGCTGGCTGCGCTTCAGCCGCATGCGTTCGGCGGGGTGGAAACGGGCGTCGCGGCGCAGACTGCCGTCCGGCACGTTCCAGTTCGGCGAGACCCAGCTCGACCAGCCGAGCGCGCCGAAGCGGCCGAGCTGCATTGGCCTGACCTTGCCGACCGGCAAAGCGAGCTCGACATCCCATTCGAACTGCTCGCCGAGATAGAAGAACACCGCATCCGCCAGTGGTTCGCAACGATCGCCATTCGGCAGGAAGCGGTTGAACTGCTCGAGATCGCGCGCCACGAGCTTGACCCGGAACTTGTCCTCGACGCTGTAGACGCTGGCGCCGAGCAGGACATTGCTGCCGAGAGCGCATTGGCCACGGCCGAGCTTGGTCCGGTCTTCCGGATCGAAGACCAGCCGCATGCCGACGAACTGCTCGACCTCGACCTCGATGTCGAAGAGCCCGGCGAGCAGGCTGCGCAGGCGCGAAGCCGACTTGGCCTGCGCGCCGGCGAGCCCGGCATGGGCCAGCTTTTCCGGGTCGGGGACGCTGTCGCGGTTCTGATAGGGCTGCGAACCCAGGCCGACCATGCTGCCGACATAGGCGATGAAGCGGTCCTTGTCGGGCCGGTCGTGCTGCGCCACTGGCCGCGAATCCGCCCAGGCCCGGTAGAACAGCTGCAGGAAGCGGTTGTTGAAGATGTCGAGGAAGCGCGGGAAGGCGTCGTCGCGGACGAGGTGCCAGTGATAGCTCTCCTCGGTGGTCGCCAGCGGCAGCGCACCCTGCGGCCCGAGCAGCCCAAGAAACTTGACGAAGAGCCGCAACCGCCCCTGCAGGTCGCGATCGGCCTCGGCGAAAGTCGAGGCCGGGAAATCCATATAGGGCTGCTCGCCGAGCGCGATGTATTCATCGCGCCTGGCGGCGCCATCGCCGATGCGCTCGCGCTCGGGAAAGCTGCGTTCGATCCGGCGCAGCACCGCGTAGAAGTCGTGCCGCCAGGGCTCGGCCCGCAGCCCTTCGACGAAGGGCGGCTCGACCCGAAGCTCGTCGAGCACAGCCGGCGGCGGCAGGGATGGCGCGCTCTTGTTCACAGGATGCGCCTCGTGCCGGCGCGCGGCGGAAAGCGCATGACTTCGCCGCGTTCGACTGTGCGGATCACCGTCTGGGTGAAATGGTTCATCGCGGCATATTCGGCGAAGAAGCGGTCGAGGATCGCCCCCAGCAGGAAGACGCCGCTGCCCTCGAACGCCTTCTCGTCGAGCAGGACGGTGATCTCGAGCCCGCGGGCGGCTCCCGTTCCGGCGCGCTGCGGGAAACGCCGGATCACCGGGCGGCTGTCGACGCTCTTGATCCCCCGGATGCGCCGTTCCGTGGCACTGTCGGCGAGGTCGGCGAAGAGCGAAAGCATCTCGCGTAGCGCCTCGGCGTTCTCGCCGGCTCCGCGCTGGACCAGGCCGAGATGGTTGAGGCTGAGCATGTTGATCAGCCGCCAGGTCACGACGCCGGTGCTCGCCGTCTCGGAGCGGAGCCTGAGCTGCGAGACGATCGGCTCGCGCGGCGGCGTCGGCCCGGCGAGGCAGGTCACATCGAGCACGACATTGTCGATCAGGCGGAAATCGGCCCCGCCTGTGCCGGTCGGCAAATGCTCGGTGAGATGGCGATTGGAGCAGAGGGCGCGAACGCTCAGCTCAGCCACGGACGCGGCATCGGAAACCGTCGCCGGCTCATAGAGCGAGATGAACATCTCGGTGCCGGTATAGTCGGAGGCCTGCCCCTCGCGCCGTTCGGCAACCGAGCGCCGGCGCGGCAATCGCCGCTGCGTATAGAGCAGGCCATGCGTCGGCGAGGCGCCCTCGGGCGAGGAATAGAGCGGATGGACCGGCTGCTTGTCGCGGCCGCCGGTATAGTGCGCGTAGACATCGAGGATCGAGTGCGGCTCATAGTCGAGCATACGGCTGCGGTCGGGCACGACATGATATTCGTGCTCGTTACGGCGCACCGGGATGCGATCGGTGGTCTTCTCGAACAGGTTCACCGCCGGAGCGGCATAGAGCGCGAACATCTCGCGCTGCACCGCCGCCGGCAGGCGCGCATTGACCTCGTCGAAGACGAAGATCACGTCGACCGTCTTGGCATTGAGCCGGGACATCACCTTGTCCAGCCCGGCCAGCTTGAAGCCGAGGAATTTGCGCGGGAACCAGAACTGCTCCCGCAACAGGTCGAAGCCGCGGAAGATCCGGGTATCGGCCGGCAGCAACGCCTCGTCCTCGCCGAAGCCGATCTGCTCCAGCGCGCATCCGGACCCCGACAGGACCACCGGATCGCCGAATTCATCGAGATAGCGGAAGTAGATGCCGAGACAGTCACCGAAGATCTGCTCGTAGAGCGCGATCGCATCGGCCTCCGTGCCAAGCAGATGCACCGTGAGCTCACGGGTCTTGCAGCCGGCAAACCAGCTGGTCGGCAGCTTGCTCGCCTGCTCCGGCGACGGCTCCTCCGCCGGGTCGCTGGCAATGCGATGGGTCAGCGAGAGGCGCAGTCCCGACAGCACCCGCCCGTCGGCCGGGAGCCCGAGCGCCTGCAGCCGGCCGGGCGCGGCGATGTACTCGGCAGACGCGACGTCGAACGGCCAGAGCGTCACGGGCGAGCCCATCCGGTAGCGGCAGGCGACGCGCCGGTCACGCTCGACGTAAGTGGCATCGAGATAGGAGCCGCGCGGCACCTCGACGCCCTCGCGCAAGGCTGGATCGCCATAGGTGGGCGCGATCCCGGCGAGCAGCGCCGACGGCGTCGGCGCCAGGTAGTTCGGGATGAGCTGCTCGAGCAGGTTGTTGGTGAATTCCGGGAACTCGTGCTTGAGCTTGAGCTGGACCCGCGCGGCGAGGAAAGCCGCACCCTCGAGCAGGCCGCCGACCATCGGGTCCATGCGCTCGCCGACCAGCCCGCCGAGCCGTTCGGCGATGCCGGGATACTCCTCGGCGAACTCCTTCGTATGCTCGGTGAAGAGCCGGAGTTCGCGATTGTAGAAGTCGAGGAATTCCTGGTTCATGTGGCGCTATCGGTTCTTGATCGCGATCTTGCCGGTATCGAGCTCGACATCGGCGACGAATTGCACGGGGATGTTGAGCGGCTCGCAGTTCAGGTCGGCACGCACGACAAAGCGGATCTTCAGCTCGGCCTTGTCCAGCCCCTCGTCGCGCTCGACCACGATCGACTGCTTCAGCAGCCGCGGCTCGTAAGCGAGCAGAACCTGGGCGAGCTCGGTCTTGATCGCACCGACACGATGCTCGTCGATCGACTTGTTCTGGATGTCCGGGAAGCCGAGGTTGAGCACGGAGCGGCGAACATGCTCGAGCTTCGACAGATCGGTGGAGGAGCCGAAGTTGATCGTGTTGACCAGCGTCTCGAGGTCGATCGCGATCTCCTGCCGCAGCTTGCTCTCGGTGATCGCGGTCCGCGGCGCCGCCCGGCGTCCGGCGACGACCCGCTCGCCGCCTGCATCGCGCAGGTCGAGATGGACCTTGGCGTCCTTGGCGCGATGCGCTTCGCGGAACGCGAACATCAGCGGCGGACGCAACCGGTTCTTCGCCTTGGGATCGAGCATATGCATCTTCCCGAACAGAGCCGCTCAAAACGGCGGACTCCCGGCGATCGCTGCCGCAATCGCGAGGAGTCCGATCGCAACTGGAAGGGAGCCGGCCCCGCCGAGACGAGGCCGGCATCCAGGGGATACTACTCTTTGTTCTTCTTGAGATCGTAAGTGCCGGTAATGGCCGAGCCGAGCGAGCCGTCGGTGTTCTGCGGCTTGTACTCGTACTTGATCTTGGCGAAGTTCAGCGAGAACTGGTCGGTCGGAACCGGGTTGCCGCCGGTCGAGTCGCCGGACTGGTAGCTCGACACCAGCAGGTCCTCCATCGTGACCGTGTAGAATTCCTGCTGCTGCTTGCCCTGCTTGCGGACGAAGAGCACGGCCTTCTTAATGTGCTCGCCATTGGCGCATTTCAGCATCAGGGTCGCCGATGCCTTGCTGACGTTGGCGGTGCAGTGCAGGTCCTGGAAGCTCGCCTTGCCGGCGCCGCCGCCGTGTCCGGCTGCGTGCGTGCCGGAGTTGCTGACGCCCCAGGAGAAGGATTCGATCTCGATCGTGTCCTTGTGCTTGGAATCCTGGCTTTCGCCCTTGATACCATCGATCTCAAGCAGGAAGTCGCTAGCCATGGTGCTCTCCAAAAGTTGGCTGGGTGAGGTGATTTAGGCATAGAACTCGCGTCGCCTGGAGAGCTCCCCCCATGCGTCGCCACTCTCCCTGCGCGATCAGCGCAGGGCCAACTGTCATCCTGGGTGTCCTGCGCGCCTTGGAGCGCGCCCGGGTCTCAGGTCTTGGGCGCCGGCAGGCGCGAGACGAGGCTCAGGCCGATATCCATGCCCTCGAGCTGGAAATGGGGCCGGAGATAGAACTTGGCCGAATAATAGCCAGGGTTCTCCTCGTCCTCGAAGACGTCGATGCGCGCATCGGACAGGGGCTTGCGCGCCTTCGTCTCCTCACTGGAGTTCAGCGGATCGCCGTCGACATAGTCGGTGATCCACTCCTGCAGCCAGCGACGCAGGGGTTCGCGCTCCTTGTAGGAGCCGACCTTGTCGCGGACCATGCACTTCAGGTAATGCGCGAAGCGCGATACCGCGAACATGTAGGGCAGACGCGAGGACAGGTTGTCGGAGGCCGTCGCCGCGACGCCGTCGGGCCCGAAGAAGGCCTTGGGCTTGTAGAGCGACTGCGCGCCGATGAACGCCGCCTTGTCCGTGTTCTTGCGATGGATCAGCGGGATCAGGCCGGACTTGGCCAGCTCCGCCTCGCGACGATCGCTGATCGCGATCTCGGTCGGGCACTTCAAGTCGACGCCACCGTCGTCCGTTGGGAAGGTGTGGGTCGGCAGGTTGAGCACCTCGCCGCCCGACTGGACACCGCGGATGCGGGTGCACCAGCCATATTCCTTGAAGGCCCGGTTGATGTTCACCGCCATCGCATAAGCGGCGTTCATCCAGGCGTATTTCTCGCCCTTGTGACCGTCGGTGTCCTCCTCGAAGGCGAACTCCTCGACCGGCTCCGACTTGGCTCCGTAAGGAACCCGCGCGAGCACCCGCGGCAGGCAGAGGCCGACATAGCGGGAGTCGGCCGCGTCGCGCAGGCCCTTCCAGGCTGCGTAGTCCGGCGTGTCGAAGACCTTGCCGAGATCGCGCGGGTTGGAGAGCTCCGTCCAGGAGTCCATGCCCATCAGGTTCGGGTCGGCGCCGGTGAAGAGCGGCGCGTGGGCGGCGGCGGCGACCTTGGAGAGATCGCGCAGCAGCTGCACGTCCGTCGGGACATGGCTGAAATGATAGTCGCCGACCAGGGCGCCGAAAGGCTGGCCGCCGAGTTGTCCGAACTCCTGCTCGTAGATCTGCTTGAAGAGCGGGCTCTGGTCCCAGCGTGCGCCGGGATAGGTCTTGAGGTTGCGGTAGAGCTCGGTCTTGCCGATGTTCATCACCTTGATCTTCAACTGCGAGTCGGTCTCGGAGTTGAAGACGAGGTAGTTGAGCCCGCGCCAGGCGCTCTCGAGCTTCTGGAACTCCGGTGCATGCAGCACCTCGTTCATCTGCTCGCTGAGCTTGGCGTCGAGCCGGGCGATCATCTCCTCGATCGTGTCGAGCACGTCGCCCTTGATCAGCGTCGAGTCGGCGAGCGCCTGGTTGACCAGGGTCGCGACTGCATTCTCGACCTCGCTCGCCGCCCGTTCGGTCTTGGGCTTGAAGCTCTGCTTCAGAAGCGAGGAGAAATCATCGACGTCGCGGGTTTCAGCAGCCGCTGCGCCGGGTTGTTGGATCTGTGCTTCCGCCATGGCCGCCTCGCTTACCCGTTGCCGTCCTGCTTGTCGTCACCAGCCGGCTTTTCGCCGAGCTTGTCCTTCAGCGCCGCCATCAGATTTGGATCAGCAAGCAGAGCCTTGAGCTGATCGCTGGCCGCGACCTTGCCGTCCATGTAGCGGAGCAGGTTGGCGAGCTGTTCGCGCGCCTCCAGCAGCTTGGCCGTTGCCGGAATCTGGCGGGCGATCGCAGCCGGATTGAAGTCGTCATACTTCTTGAACTTGAGCGAGACCGAGAGCTTGTCACTCCCGTCGCCACCGAGCTTGTTCGGCACGGTGAAGGCCGCGCCCGGCTCGATCGCGGCCATGCGCTGATCGAAATTGTCCATGTCGACGTCAAGGAACTTGCGTTCACCGACATCGGGCTTGTCGACCGCTGAGGCATTGCCCGAGAGGTCGGCGAGGACACCCATCACAAAGGGCAACTCGACCTTCTGGTCGGCGTTGTAGGGGTCCTCGTAGGTAATATGGACCCGCGGCGGCCTGTTACGGCGAATGAATTTCTGCCCCGAATCTCCGGCCATGACGGCGCCCCTTCCTCTAGAGGCATCACGCAAGGAGAGCGTGATGCCACGCTTACGATCCAGCTCGCTATACCATACACACTTGCCGATCGCTTGACAGTTCTCGTCGAACTGCTCGCATCGGCCAGGTGAGATCCAGCCAGCTCAGGTTTGCAGGCGGATGACGTCGCCGCATCCACCGAACGAATGAGGCGCGGCGCTCCTTCAACGGACCGTCGCGACCTATTCGTCGCTACTCTGCCTTATGCCGACTTCAGGGAGGATATCGCTCAGCAGCGAGAGAAAATCTTGCTGCGCCAGCGCGCAGGCCTTTTCCATCAAAAGGGGAACCGGGTTGGACGGCTCGGCGTGACGATAGAAGGCCGCGATCGACTTCATCCGGGCGATCGCCTCGGCCCGGCTCGCGACGGCGATCGCCAGCACGGGCGCGGTGGCTGCAGATGCGTTCGCTTCGGGCTCGACCTGTGACTGCTGCTCGGCCTCAGCCCCGTCGTCCGCGCCTTCCGGCTCGGCGTCGTCTGTTTCGTCAGCCGTGCCGTCCTCGGCGGTCGACTCCTCGTCGTAGGACGAGCTCTCCTCGTCGCCATCGGACGAATAGCCGTCATCATCGCCGCTGCCGTCGCTGCTGCGGTAGCCGTCGCCGCCGAGGCGCTCCAGCGGGAGCTGGTATTTGGTGTCGTCACCGATCTCGAGCATCGCCTTGTCGACGTGCTCGGGGAACATGATCTGGATGACCTCGATCAGCGACTTGCCGATCAGGCGCTGCGCCTGCCCGATCAGCAGCACGGCCGGGCTCGACGGTTCGACCCGGCGGAAATAAGCGAGGCAGCCGGCAAGAGCGGCTTGTGCCTCCGCGACGGAAGCGCAGGCACCGGCCGGGATCGCGACCTGGGCGACCATGACAGTGCCGCCGCCAGCGGCGGGCGTATCGATGGCGGCGCCGCCCTGCTGAGCCGGCGCGCGCCGTTCGATCGCAGCCTCGAGAAAGGCGATGATCTGCCCGATCAGTGTCGGGAGGCGCTGGAAGGTCACGGCCTGGTCGGCGCCGGTCCGCTCGGCCCAGATCGCACGCAAGCGGGTGAGCCCATCACGGATCGCGCTGACATGGCCGAGCATCGCGGTCAGGTCGGAGAGCTCCGCCTCCTTCAGCGCCGCGACGATCCCGCCGGCATCCGGATGCTGCTCGTCCTCGCCGGGACGCAGTTCGCCGGTCGCGACGAGCTGGCTGCGGAACATCACCGGCCCCAGCCGCTTGCTCGTGAAAATCGGCGCATGCTGCAGCGGCAGGGCGATGGTGGCGTTCTCGTCGAGCCCCTGCAGCGCGACCTCGCGCATGATGAAGTCGCCGTCCTCGGCCTTGGGATGGACCTCCTCCCAATAGTCGCCGAGATAGCTGGTGATCAGCCCGAGGCTCGCGGCGAAACCGGCGATGTCGCGGTTGAGCAGGCAGAGCTTGCCCGCCAGGACGAAGCCGCGCAGATCGCGGCTCTGCTTCAGGACTTTGCCGAGATCACCGAAGGCCACGGGAAAATCGATCGCGCTGCGATCGAACGGAATCTGCCGACCCTCGTCGTCGCGGCGGAAATAGGATGTCGGCAGCACCACCTCGAGGCGCGCCATGACATTCATGACGTCGGGATCGGCGTCCGGATCGGGGCCGCAAGGATCATCAGCCGAAACCGGCTTCGCCAGATCAGCGAAATTGAGCGCGGCCATGCCCCCTCACGATCGATCGAGACTCTCGGGCCGGCCGCCTGCCCGTCACTCCACCTGCAGCCGTGTCTCGACCCGGCGATTATCGGCGGAGAACTTGTCGGCGACGAGCGGCTTGCTCTGGCCGAGGCCACGCGCCACCAGCTTGGCGGTGTCGACCCCGCGATCGCTGAGATAGCGCACCACGGCCTTGGCCCGGCGATCCGACAGACTGATATTGTAGTCGGCCGTGCCACTCGCATCGGTATGCCCCTCGACCAGGAAGTTGCTGGTCGAGAGCTGCGGGTCCTTCAGCGCCTTGGCGAACTCGTCGAGATTCGCCTTCGCCTCGGGCTCGAGCTGATCGGAATTGTATTTGAACTTGACGACGAGATCGAAGGCGGTCGGCGGCTTCACGACGTGACCGGCCTTGTTGCATTCGGCCTCGGTGCCGACGCACAGACCACGCGAGACGCCGAGATTCGGCTTCGTGGCTCCGAAGTGCTTGACGATGTCGTCTGCCTTGTAGGCTTGGGCCTGCGCGTAAAACGGCAAGGCGCAGAAGCCTGCGGCAAGAGCGGCACTAACCATGACAAGGGCCTGCTTGCGCACGGTCTTCCTCCCGTTTAGGTTCGCTGAGGCGGTTGAAGACTGACAGCGCGAAGTATGCCTCGCAGCGTTTGCTGCGTCAATAGTCGTCTCTTGCCGCAAGCCACGAGGTTTGGTTAATGCCCGCCGCCCTTGGACAATCGAAAAGACTTGCCTCCTTTACGACACCGGCAGGACAAGATGTCTTTTCGCTTCTCAAGTTTGAGGCACGAGAAGCTCTCAGCGAATTATTCGTTTATCAGATCGAGACTGTGAGCACATCTCGGGGGGATGATCTTCAAAACCTGATCGGCGAGAAATGCTACATCAAGATGACGCTGAAGAGCGGTGAGGACCGGATCTTCAACGGCATCCTGGTCGAGGCGCAATGGCTTGGCCGGGACAAGGATCTCGACCATTACCGGTTCGTGCTGCGTCCCTGGCTCTGGCTGCTCTCGCAGCGCTCGGATTGCCGCATCTTCAAGAACCAGACCGCGCTCGACATCATCAAGACGATCTTCGGGAAGGAAGACAAGGCGAGCTTCGAGGACCGTGTCAGCGAGGTGCCTCCGGAGATCGACTACTGCGTGCAGTATCGCGAGAGCGACCTCGATTTCGTCCTTCGCCTGATGGAGAAGTACGGCATCTACTACTATTTCAAGCATACCGAGGGCGACCACAAGCTGGTCCTGTCGGATGCCCACGGCTCGCATGACAAGGTCACCCCCGCCGCCGAACCGACCTTCGCCGGCGCCGGCAGCGCCTATCCCTTCATGCCGACGGACGGTTCCCAGCGGCGCCGTATCGAGCATCTGACGCAATGGACGGCGCAGCGGCGGCTGCGGACCGGCAAGATCGAGATCAAGGACTATGATTTCGAGAAATCCACCTCCGATCTGACGGCGCGCGCCGAGGACGGCTTCCCGCGCACCAAATCATACGAGGCTTTCGACTATCCGGGCGCTTATCTCGATCGCGGCAAGGGCGAGAAGCTCGCCCGCATCCAGGTCCAGGCCGAACAGGCGCAGGACGAGCGGCGGCTCGCCGTCGGCGAGGCTCCCAGCCTCAACCCCGGCACCCTGATGACGCTGACCGATCATCCGGTCGACTCGGAGGATGCGGAGTTCCTCGTGGTGCGGGCAACGCACAGCTATGGCGTGCAGAGCTATCGCTCCTCGAAACGCACCGACCAAGCGATCTATCACGGCTCCTACGAGCTGCAGAAGGCCGCCAAGCGCTTCCGCGCGCCGCTGGTGACACCCGCCCCGCTCCATATCGGCCCCGACACCGCCAAGGTGGTCGGCGAGAAGAACAAGGGCGAGGAAGGCGACATCGATGTCGACAAATACGGCCGCGTCTGGCTGCGCTTCCATTGGGACCGGGAGAAGGATACGACCTCCTGCCGCGTCCGCGTCGCACAGCCCTGGTCCGGCAAGAACTGGGGTGGCCAGGTCATCCCGCGCATTGGCCAGGAGGTCGTCGTCTCCTATATCGGAGGAGATCCGGACCGGCCGATCATCACTGGCGCGGTGGTCAATGACCAGCACATGCCGCCCTATGACCTGCCGGCCAACAAGACCCAGTCGGGCCTGAAGTCGGAATCGACCGATGGCGGCGGCAGATCGGGCAAGTTCAACGAGATCAAGTTCGAGGACCTCGCCGGCAAGGAGGTCTTCTCCATGCAGGCCGAGCGGGATCACAAGACCGAGGTCTTCAACCTCGAAACCCGCGACGTCGGCAAGAAGTTCGAGGGCGGCCCGACCGACTTCGCCCGCACGACCCAGATCCTGAGCGGCAGCGACAAGCTGCACGTCAAGGAAGGCAAGCTCCGTGTCGAGGCTGCGATGGAGATCAAGCTGGTCTGCGGCGGCAGCGAGATCACGATGACGCCGATGAGCATCACCATCAAATCGACCAAGATCACGGTCGACGGCGTCATGACCGAAGTCAAAGGCAGCGCCACCACCACCATCACCGGCGGCATCGTCAAGATCAACTGAGCAGGATCGACCGAGCACAACATGACCCGGCTCCGCTTCAGCACGGCCCGCGAGGTTTTCGATGCCTTTCCCGTTCTCGGGGAGTTCGTCGGCACGCCGCCGACGACCGAGCCGACCCTGAGCTTTCTGGCGCGCCTGACCAAAGGCCCCCAGCCGAAGGAGGCGATCGGCTTCTGCGCCTTCATCCTGCCGCGCCGCGAGGCAGTCTGGTGGGCGATACAGACCGTGCAGCGGATGCGCCCGCCGAGCGCTGCCCCCGATCCCGGCCTGCAAGCGGCCGAGGCCTGGGTACGCGATCCCAGCGACGCCCTGCGCTGGGCCGCGCTCGCCGCAGCCGAGGCTGGCGACAGCGAGGAGCCGGGCACCTGGATCGCCCGGGCGGCGGGCTATTCGGGCGGCAGCATGCTGGCGAGCCACCCGGTGCCCTGCCCGCCCGACCTCACCGCCAAGATCACGAGCGCCGCCGTGCTGGTGGCGCTCGGCCGGGTCCCGGAGCGCGAGCGTGATGTCGCATTGCGAAATTGCGTCGAAGCGTGCATTCGTCTGATCGATGACGATAGCGGCAGAACGAGAGCGTAGCATGGCCCCGGCGCCGATGCGGCGGCCGGTGCTCGGCGTCGATGAAGCGGGCGGCCCGACATGGCGCTGACGCTGACGATCGAGAATCAGGCCTCGCTGCCGGATGGCGGCCCGCTCAGCGTGACGCTGAGCGGCGGGCGCGGGCTCGACATCGGCCGCGACCAGCATCTCGACTGGTGCCTGCCCGATCCCAGCCGCGCTGTCTCCGGGCGCCATTGCGAGGTTCGCTTCAGCGACAACGCCTATTGGCTGCGCGACATCTCGACCAACGGCACCTTCGTCAATGGCGGCGCCTACCGGGTGCAATCGCCCTACCGGCTGCAGCATGGCGACCGGCTCGAGATCGGCCAGTACATCATCGCGGTCGCGATCGACGAAGCCGAGCGCGGATCACCCGGCCTGGCCGAGCGGCCGCCGATGCCGCCGCCGCCCGGCGAATCGATGTGGGAGTCGAACGGCGACGAAGCGCCGCCGATCGCCCGCCGCGACCTGATCCCGCCGCAGAAATACCAGCCGGTGCACGCGCCCTTCATCGATTGGGCCGCCGACATTCCGACGCCGTCGGACCCGGCGCAGGCCTATCCAGCGCCGCCGCCGCCCCCGCAGGCGCCTGCGCCGCGTCAGGATGATCTGGCCTGGGCGCCCTACCAGACACCGCCGGCGCCCGAGCCTGAGCCTATCGCGCCTATCCCGACGCCGCGCCGGCCCCCCTCGGCGGCGTCTGCCGGCAACCCTTGGGATGAAGCCTCAGCCGAGCCGCCCTCACGCCCAAGCTTCGATGCCCCCTACGAGCCGCCACCGCGACCTGCGGCTGCCCCACCCCCGCCTCCGCCGATGGGTGCTCCGTCCGGCGGCCCGTCGATCTCGCACGCCGAGTTCATGTCCCGCTTCGCGCGCGGCGCGGGGCTGCCGGTCGAGGAATTGTCCTGGCAGGATCCCGGCGCCTTCGCCGAGCAGACCGGCGCGCTGATGCGCCTGATCGCCATCGAGCTGAAGGCGCTGCTGGCGGCGCGCGCCGAGAGCAAGCGTATCGCGCGTAGCTCCAACCAGACGATGATCCAGGCGCAGGACAACAACCCGCTGAAATTCTCGCCGACGATCGAGGACGCGCTGAAGCTGATCTTCGGCCGGCCGACCAGCGGCTATCTCAACGCCCAGAAGGCGTTCGAGGAGAGCTTCAGGGACCTCAAGGTCCACCAGATCAAGACCTATTCGGCGATGCAGCACGCGCTGCGCTTGCTGGTCGAGGATCTCGATCCGCAAGCGGTCGCCGAAGGCCTTGACGCTGGACGGGGGCTCGACGGCCTGCTCTCGTCGCGCAAGGGCAAGCTCTGGGACGCCTATGTCGCACGCTGGGAGGCGAAGACCGCCCCTTACGAGGACGGGCTGGTCGACGCCTTCATGCTCTATTTCGCCGAGTGCTACGACCGCGGCGGGCGCTGAAACCGCGCCGTCATTCCGGGGCGCGCCGCAGGCGCGAGCCTGGAACCCAGAACCGATACCATTGACGAGAGAAATGTATCGGCAGGGGCGCCATCATCACGACCGACATCGGTTCTGGGTTCCAGGCCCTTCGCCTCGCTAAGTCCCGGAATGACGGCGTGTTTCCCCGGATAACCGCTCAGCCCAGCGGCACGATCATCCCATCGCGGATCGTGACCTGCCGGTCCATGCGGGCGGCGAGGTCGAGATTATGTGTCGCGATCAGCGCTGCCAGGCCCGAGGCACGCGCCAGCGCCACCAGCGTATTGAAGACGTGCAACGCGGTGTGCGGGTCGAGATTGCCGGTCGGCTCGTCGGCCAGCAGGACGCGCGGCGCGTTGGCGACGGCGCGTCCGATGGCAACGCGCTGCTGTTCGCCGCCTGAGAGTTCGCCCGGCAGGTGATCCAGCCGCTCAGCGAGACCGAGGAAGCTCAAAAGCTCGGTCGCGCGCGATTCCGCCTCGGCCTTGCCGAGGCCGCGAATGCGCTGCGGCAGCACGACATTCTCCAGCGCGGTGAATTCCGGCAGGAGATGGTGGAACTGGTAGACGAAGCCGATCTCGGTGCGCCGCAACCGGGTCAAGCCCTTGTCGTCGAGCCGCGAGGTCGGCACGCCGCCGATGAAGACCTCGCCGCTATCGGGACTTTCCAGCAGGCCGGCGACATGCAGCAGGGTCGACTTGCCGGTGCCGCTCGGCGCGACCAGCGCCACGAGCTCGCCCGGCCAGATCGCGAAATCGGCCTTGCGCAGCACCTCGAGGGGGCCGTCGGATTGCGGATAGTAGCGCTCGATCTGCGAGAGGAAGAGCGCCGGGGTCTCGGTTGCCATGAATTGCGCCCTCAACCCATCCGCAAGGCTTTGACGGGGTCGAGCCGCGCCGCCTTCCAGGCCGGATAGAGCGTAGCCAGCAGCGACAGGACGAGCGTCATCACCACCACGGCCGCGACTTCGCGCCAGTCGATCACCGAGGGGATGTCACTGAGGAAGCGCACGGTCGGATCCCAGGGGTTGACGCCCAGTAGGCTGCTCAGCCCTTTGTTGATGGTCTGGATGTTCTTGGCGAAGACGACGCCGAGGACGAAGCCAGCGAAGGTGCCGAACACGCCGATGGCCGCACCCGTGATCAGGAACACCCGCAGCACCGTGCCGCGCGAGGCGCCCATGGTGCGCATGATCGCGATGTCCTCGGTCTTGTCCTTCACCAGCATGATCAGGCCGGAGACGATGTTCAGCGTCGCGACCAGCACGATCAGGGTCAGGATGATGAACATCACGTTGCGCTCGACCTCGAGCGCATTGAAGAAGGTGCGGTTGCGCTGGCGCCAGTCGGACAGCACGAGCGGGCGCGGCGCGTCCTGCTCGATCCGGTCGCGCACGGCCTGCGTCTGGTCGGGATCGTTGATGAAGATCTCGATGACGTTCACGTCGCCGTCGCGATTGAAATAGGCCTGGGCCTCGCCGAGCGGCATGAAGACGAACGAGGCGTCGAACTCCGACATCCCGATCTCGAAGATCGCCGTGACCGGATAGGCCTTGATCCGCGGCGCCGTGCCGAAGGGCGTCGAGGCGCCGCGCGGGGTGACGATGGTGATGGTGTCGCCGACCTGCAGGCCGAGCGAGCCGGCGAGCCGCCGGCCGATCGCGACGCCATTGGCGGTGGCGAAACCGTCTAGCGTGCCCTGCCGGACATTATTGGCGATGAAGGGGATCGACTTGATGTCCTCTTCCGAGATGCCGCGCACCAGCACGCCGCCATTGCCGACCTGCGAGGAGGCGAGCGCCTGCCCCTCGACCAGCGGGATCGCCAGCTTGATGCCCTGGACCTGGCGCAGCCTCGCCGCGACCTGCTCGTAATCGTCGAGCGGCCGGTCGATCGGGGTCGCGAAGATATGGCCGTTGACGCCAACGATCTTCTCCAGCAGCTCCTTGCGGAAGCCGTTCATCACCGACATCACGATGATCAGCGTCGCGACGCCGAGCAGGATGCCGAGGAAGGAGAAGCCGGCGATGACCGAGACGAAGCCCTCGCGCCGGCGCGTGCGCAGATAGCGGCCGGCGAGCAGCCATTCGAAGCCGGCGAAGGCCTTCGTGCCGGTCGGCACGCTCGCGGCGGCCGGAGCTTCGGCGACGGCGCTCATGACCGCCCTCCTCCGCTCACGCGTTCGTCTCCGCGCTCTTGCCGTGGAAGCGCGCCAGCGCCGCCTCGAGCGAGACCAGTTCGCGCTCGCCGCCAGCGCGGCGCTTGAGCTCGACCTTGCCCTCGGCCAGCCCCTTCGGGCCGACGATGATCTGCCAGGGGATGCCGATCAGGTCGGCGGTCGCGAACTTGCCGCCCGGGCGCTCGTCGCGGTCGTCATAGACCATGTCGTAGCCCTTGGCGGCGAGCCCCTTGTAGAGCTGCTCGCAGGCGCCGTCGGTCGCGGCATCGCCGACCTTGAGGTTGAGCACGGCGATGTCGAAAGGCGCGATCTCGTCGGGCCAGACGATCCCGCCCTCGTCATGGCCGGCCTCGATCAGCGCGGCGACGAGGCGGCTCGGACCGATGCCGTAGGAGCCACCATGCAGCGGCACCAGTTGCCCGTCAGGGCCGGCAACGGTCGCGCCCATCGGCTCGGAATACTTGGTGCCGAAATAGAAGATGTGGCCGACCTCGATGCCGCGCGCCGAAACCTGCTTGTCGGCGGGGATGGCGTCGAAGGCAGCCTTCTCGTGCATCTCCTCGGTGGCGGCATAGAGGCTCGTCCACTTGTCAAAGATGCCCTGCAGGCCGGAAACGCTATCGAAATCGGTGTCCGCGGCCGGCGTGTCGAAGGTCAGGTAGTCACTGTGGCAGAAGACCTCGCTCTCGCCGGTGGAGGCGAGCACGATGAACTCATGCGAAAGATCGCCACCGATCGGGCCGGTATCGGCGCGCATCGGGATCGCCTTGAGGCCGAGCCGGGTGAAGGTTCGCAGATAGGCGGTGAACATGCGGTTGTAGGCGTGGCGCGCCGATTCCTTGTCGAGATCGAAGGAATAGGCGTCCTTCATCAGGAACTCGCGGCCGCGCATCACGCCGAAGCGCGGGCGGACCTCGTCCCGGAACTTCCACTGGATGTGGTAGAGGTTGAGCGGCAGGTCCTTATACGACTTGACGTAGGAGCGGACGATCTCGGTGACCATCTCCTCATTCGTCGGCCCGTAGAGCATGTCCCGGTCATGCCGGTCCTTGATGCGCAGCATCTCCTTGCCATAGGCGTCATAGCGCCCGCTCTCGCGCCAGAGATCGGCCGACTGGATCGTCGGCATCAGGATCTCGACGGCGCCCGCGCGGTTCTGCTCCTCGCGCACCACTGCACTGATCTTGTTGAGGACCCGCAGGCCGAGCGGCAGCCAGGAATAGATGCCGGCGGACTGCTGGCGGATCATGCCGGCGCGCAACATCAGCCGGTGCGAGACGATCTCCGCCTCCTTGGGCGTATCGCGCAGGATCGGCAGGAAATAGCGGGACAGGCGCATCGGAACACTCGTTGGAGGACGATGCGCCAGGACCACGCACCGATTCAGATTAGTCCAGAGACACCATCGGCGTTTGCAAATTGCAAACGCTAATGCATGTCGCCATCAGGCAAATGCACATCGACGGCGTTTGCGCAGGCGTCAGCGCTTGGCGAACTTGACCTTGAGCCTGTCGCTGACGATGGGCGGAACGAAGGAGGAGACGTCGCCGCCCATCGCGGCGATCTGGCGCACCAAAGTCGCGGTGATGTGCCGGGCCTGTGGCGTCGAGGGCAGCAGCACGGTCTGCAGGCCGGGCGCCATGGTGTGGTTCATGCCGGCGAGCTGCATTTCAAGGTCGAGATCGGTGCCGTCGCGCAGGCCGCGCACCAGGATGGTGGCGCCGGCACGCTTGGCCGCGTCGATCGTCAAATCGGCAAAGGTCGTCACCTCGAGCTCGGTCTTGAACTGCGCCGCCACCGGGCCGGCGATGGCGCGCAGCAATTCAGCCCGCTCCTCGGCGGAAAAGATCGGCGCCTTGCCAGGATGGACGCCGATGGCGAGGACCAATCTGTCGACCAGCCGGCAAGCGGCGACGATCATATCGAGATGGCCGTTGGTGACAGGGTCGAACGACCCGGCATAGAAAGCTGTGTGGCTCATGCCAAAGCGTTAGCCAACGCAGGCGCCCGCGACAAGGCGTCAGGCAACGCGCAACTCGTCGATGACGTGATCGACCCGCGCCGTCAGCGCCTGGGTCAGCGCAGTCAGCTCGCTTGCCGCCTTCAGCACCGCCTCGGAGGCTCCGGCGGTGTTGCGCGAGGCGAGCGCGACCTGGCTGGTGGCCTGCCCGATCAGGACGATCTCCTGCGTCGCGGCGAGGACCTCGGCGGCGATGGCATGGGTCGCGGCGTGCTGGCGCTGCATGGTCTGGCTAGTCCGCTGCGTCGCTTCGTTCAGGTCCTGCACAAAGGCGCGGATGCCGACGATACCTTCGACGGTCGCTGTGGTCGCCTGGTTCATCGCTTCGATCTGGCGGGCGATGTCCTGCGTCGCGTTGGCGGTCTGGGTCGCGAGCGACTTCACCTCGCTGGCGACGACCGCAAAGCCTTTGCCCGCCTCGCCGGCGCGAGCAGCCTCGATGGTGGCATTGAGCGCAAGCAGATTGGTCTGACCGGCGATCGCCGAGATCAGCCCGACCACTTCCGAGACGCGTGCAGCGCCATTGGACAGGCCGTCGACGATTCGGCTCACCGAATCCGCATGCGCGCGCGCCTGGCCTGCGGTTGCGTCCGAGGAACGCACCTCGGTGGCCAGAGCGTCGACGGCGCCGAGCAGATCCTGCGCCGCGCGCTCGATCGACCGGACGCTGCGGATCGCGTTGCCTGTCGAGCTATCGGTGTCGGCGGCGCCTGCCTCGGCCTCGCGCGCACTCTCGGCGAGCTGGTGCGCCGTCGTGCCCAGGGTTTCCGCCGAGACGGAAACCGAGGCCGACACGGCCCGCACCGAATCCTCCAATTCACTCGCCAGTTCACCTAGCAGAGCGCGGCGATGCTGCTCGGCCTCGGCCCGGCGCGTCTCCTGCTCGGCCTCGCGGCGCTGCGCTTCCCCGCGCAGGGTTTCGCGGATCAGCTCGATCGACTTGGCGATACCGCCGATCTCGTCGCGCCGCCGGGCTCCGGGAATCTCCTCCTCCGTCCGGCCCGCGGCGACGCCGGCGAGCCTGTCCGAAAGCCGCGCGATCGGACGCGCCACCGACCAGCCGAGCAGGATCGCAATACCGAACAGCGGCAGCAGAACCAGCAGCCCGGCAGAGACGACCGCGCTACGGATCTTGCCGACGACCGCGAAGGCACTCTCCTGCGGGGCGGTCAGCCAGAGCAGCCAGCGCCAATCGCCGATCACCACCTCTTCGCCGCTCGCCACGAGCGGCTGGCCGTCATGGCTGGTCATGCGGATGAGCGTCTTCTCCGGCTGCATGGTCAGCCGATTGCGGTCGAGCGTCTCGCGCGGCGAAGCGCCATTGCGCCGCGCCGCGGGGTTCGAGCGCATGAACCCGTCGGAGCCGATGACGAAGATCCGCTCGGCGCTGGAGCCGACCGGGTTGAAGGCGAGCACGTCGTCGATCAGACGCGTATCGACGGCGATGACGATCGTCCCGACCTGATCGCCCCCGCCCGCTTCGGCATCGTAGAAGGGCGCCGCCAGGAAAGCGCGCGGATCGCCGCCGGCTGGATCGTAGGGGGCGAAGTCGAGCACCACCTGCTCGCCGGCGGCCTTGCCCCGCGCCATCGCCACGGATTTCGCCAGGCCGGTGCCGGCCAGGTCCTCGTCGCTCAGCAAGCGGCCGAACTCAGGGCCTTTGGTGACGCTGTAGACCACCCTGCCCTTGCGCGAGACCAGGTAGATGTCGGCGTAATTAAACTGCTTCAGCGCCGCCGAATAGGTCTCGTGGATCGGCACATGCCGCCAGGAATAGCCGTGCTGATGCTCGCGGCCAGTGCGGGCGATGCGTTCGGCCAGAGGCAACGAGCCGTCGCCCTGATAATGGCCGAGGATGCTCCGGTAATCGTGCTGGCCGAGCTCCATCCATTTGCCGATCTCGTCGAGCGCAGAGACAGTGAAGGCGCTGCGGGCCTGGACGGCGAGCTCGGCGCGGAGTTGCGACCAGCGCCGCTCAATGGCGCGGACATGGCTTTCGGCGAGGGCATGCATGCGCTCGCGCACCGCGCCCTGCGCCCAGCTCGATACGGCAAGATAGGCGGCCGAGCCCACCGCCAGGGCGGCCAGCAGGGCCAGAGCCAGCATGGCGACCGGAAGCCTGATCCTGAGGCTGAACACGAATCAGGTCTCCGCCCGACGTCGACTGGGTCGAAACAGCCAACACGAGCGCGGTTAACGTTGCTTGAAGCGCGGAACGCGCCGCAACCTCCTCACATCGCGCCAGGCAACGGCGCGAAGGCGGCGAGCGCGGCGGCGCTGCCGAGGACCAGAGCGAGCAGCGCGACGACTACGGCTGCGAGCGATACCCGGCGCGGGCGCCGGACCAGAGAGTCGAACTGCATGGATCCTCTTTGCGAATCAGTGCGTTACCCAGTCCATCGGTGACCTGAGCCCCTGACCACGCCGTGGCAGAAAAATGGAGAAATCGTGGCCCTGCCCCAAAGGCAGCAAAAACGCCGCGCACAGATCCCGGTCATTTCTCGCCTTCAGCCGTTTCCAGACGGATCGAAAGCGCGCTAAACCCCGCTCGCCATGCTGACCCTCAATGACATCACCTATCGCCTCGGCGAACGCCTCCTGCTCGACAAGGCCAGCGCCTTCCTGCCCACTGGGTCGCGCGTCGGCCTCGTCGGCCGCAACGGTACCGGCAAGACGACGCTCTTTCGCATCATCACGGGCGATCTTTCGCCCGAGGGCGGCAATGTCGCCCTGCCCAAGGGGATGCGTATCGGCGGCGTCGCGCAGGAAGCTCCCGGCGGACCTGAAACTCTGATCGAGGTCGTACTGGCCGCCGATAGCGAGCGCGCGGCGCTGATGAAGGAATCCCAGACCGCGACCGATCCGATGCGGATCGCCGAGATCGAGACAAGGCTCGCCGATATCGGCGCCCATTCCGCACCGGCGCGGGCCGCGACCGTGTTGTACGGGCTCGGCTTCGACGAAGAGGCGCAGCAGCGCCCCTGCTCGGACTTTTCCGGCGGCTGGCGCATGCGCGTCGCCCTCGCCGCCGTGCTGTTCTCCGAGCCCGATCTCCTGCTGCTCGACGAGCCGACCAACTATCTCGATCTCGAAGGCACGCTCTGGCTCTACGACTATCTCGAGCGCTATCCACACACGGTGCTGGTGGTCAGCCACGACCGCGAATTGCTCGACACCTGCGTCGACCACATCCTGCATCTCGACCAGGGCAAGCTCACCATCTATCGCGGCGGCTACAGCGCTTTCGAGAAGCTCAGGGCCGAGAAGCAGGCCCATCTCGCCAAGGCGCGCGAGAAGCAGGAGGCCGAGCGCAAGCACCTGCAATCCTTCGTCGACCGCTTCAAGGCGAAGGCGTCGAAGGCCAGCCAGGCCCAGTCGCGCGTCAAGCGGCTGGAGAAGATGCAGGAGATCGCGGTCGTCCAGGATCGCGACGTGCAGCCGTTCAATTTCCCCGCGCCGGAACGGCCGCTCTCGCCGCCGATGATCGTGCTGGAGAGCGCCAGCGCCGGCTATGGCGAGCGCAAGGTGCTGTCGCGGCTCAACCTGTCGCTGGCGCCGGACGACCGCATCGCCCTGCTCGGGGCCAATGGCAACGGCAAGTCGACCTTCTGCAAGCTGATCGGCGGGCGCCTTGCGCCGCTCTCAGGCGAGATGCGGCGTTCGTCCAAGCTGGAGACGGCCTATTTCGCCCAGCACCAGCTCGACGAATTGCGGATGGAGGACACGCCTGTCGGCCATATCCGCGAGCTGATGCCGGATGCCCCGGAAGCGCGCGTGCGGGCCCGCACCGCGCAAGTCGGCTTTCCTGCCAACAAGGCCGACACGCCGGTCAAGAACCTCTCCGGCGGCGAGAAGGCACGGCTGATGCTCGGCATCGCCACCTTCGGCGGCCCGCATCTGCTGATCCTCGACGAGCCGACCAACCATCTCGACATCGACAGCCGCACCGCGCTGGTCAACGCGATCAACGACTACCCCGGCGCCGTCATCCTGGTCAGCCACGATCGCTTCCTGATCGAGGCCTGCGCCGACCGGCTCTGGCTGGTCGGGGACGGCACGGTGAAGAGCTTCGACGGCGACATGGACGCCTATCGCGACTTCGTACTCGGCCGCGACAAGCCGGCCCAGCGCGGCAAGGCGGAAGCGGACAGCGCGAACAAGGCCGAGGAACGCAAGGGCGCGGCGGCCAAGCGCCAGGCACAAGGCCCGCTCAGGCAGAAGCTCAACCTCGCCGAGGCCCGCATCGCCAAGCTGACCGGGCTGATCGAGAAGGTCGACGGCGCGCTTGCCAACGGTGCCTTCGCGCGCGAGCCGGAGAAGGCGCTGCAGCTCTCGCGCCAGCGCGGCGAATTGACCGAGGCGCTGGCGGCGGCCGAAGAGGAGTGGCTGATGCTGAGCGAGGAGCTGGAGAGCGCCTGAGACTCAGGGCAGCGGCGCGAGATTGAGGCCGAGCTCCCTGACCTGCCCCGGCGTGAGTTTCTTGACCGCGACGCGGGTGGTGTAGCTGCCATGCATCTGCCCGCCCGACATGTAATTCCAGTCGCTGATCATCGCCGTGCCGACGCGGTAGCTGTCGCCCTTGTTCAAACTGCCGAGATGGACGGGATCGTTGGCGAGCCGGCCGGTGAAGACGTCGCCTTCGACGGCCGTCAGGTTCATCCAGATGTGCTCGCGCCCGCGATCATACGGGATCGCGACTTTCACGGCATGCCGCTCGCCCTTGCCACTGCGATAGAGCGCGACGAAATCCGGCAGAGTCTTGCGCGCCGCGGCGATCGCGCGATTCATCTCGCGGTCGGAGGAGCGGAAATCGACCACCTGCGCCGCCGCGGGCGATGCCGCCATCAGCACAGCGCCCAAGAGCCCCAGGCCGCCGAGCGCCGCCCGCCTCTGCCACTGAACCTGCATGTCGATACTCCCGCCTCTGCGCCTTGGCCGTTTCGCTCGGCAGCAGATGAACCCAGCGATCGAACGGCCTCCTTGGTCGCGTCAGAGATGGGTTCCTCGGCCGGCCGGCTTCGGTATCAGCCCTGCTGCTCGGGCTGGCCCGGCTTGACGATCCGGCCCAGGCGGTTGTCGGTGAACATATAGATCTCGCGATTGCCCGGCTCGGAATAGAGCACCTGAACCTCGCGCTGCCCCTTGCCATTGTCGCCGATCAGGACGTCTGTCGGTCGCTTGCCCTTGAGCCTGACGAGCTCGCATTCGGTGATGCCGACGGCGATCTCCTTCGGCAGCGGCCGCGTCGATGGATCGAGCGAGACATCGGCGCTGCATTCGCCTTCCGGCGTCAGCATCGCCTCCTGTGTCGAGACGCGGGCCGAGGCGCTGCTGGTGCTGGTGCCGCGTTCGTTGGACACGAAGGAGAATCCGCCCATGTCGACGGAGCAGCCGGCGAGTGCAGCCGCCAAAACCGAGGCAAAGCCCAGGGCAACAGGAACTTTCACGCTTTCTTCTCCCAGCGGCCGGTCTCGTCCTGCTGCCAATAGGTGGCGGCAACGCCGAGCGTCCGCAGCTTTTTCCAGTCTTCACGGGCCGAGGCGAGCGCATCGGGATCGTCGCCATCGAACATCAGGATGACGCGCTCGTAAGCATCCAATGCGTCGGGAATACGGACACCATCGACGCAGAAGCGGACTTGCGCGCCATTCGGGTTGTTGGGGGCTGTGGTGAGCACGATCGGGTTTGCAGCGGCATCCGGCTCAGCCGCCGTCGCATGCGGCAGGAAGGCTTCATCCACATAGGTCCAGAGCCGGTCGTCGAGCGCGGCGAGGCGCTCGCGGCTCGACAGCTCGACCACCACCTTCCAGCCACGAGCCAGTGACCGCTCGAGCAGGGTCGGAATGACCTGCTCGAGCGGGCGCGCCTGGAGATGGTAGAACAGGACCTCGGCCATAACCCAGTTCGATCAATTCTTTGCGAGATTCGGCTGATGGACGAAATTAGCTTTCGTAGTCGTCCGCTACCAGCCGGTCGAGCAAGCGCACGCCCCAGCCCGAGCCCCAGGAGCGGTTGGTCTCGCTGTTCGGCGAACCCATGCCGGTACCGGCGATGTCGAGATGGGCCCAGGGCGTGTCGTTGACATGGCGCTGCAGGAACTGCGCCGCCGTGATCGAGCCGCCATGGCGGCCGGCCGAATTCTTCATGTCGGCAAACTTGGAATCGATCATCTTGTCGTAGGCTGCGCCAAGCGGCATGCGCCAGACGGTCTCGCCGGTCGCCTTGCCGGCGGTCGCCAGCCGCTCGGCCAGCTCGTCGCTATTGGAGAAAAGCCCGGCGTTCTCCTGCGCCAGCGCGACCAGGATCGCGCCGGTCAGGGTCGCCAGATTGACCATGAAGACCGGCTTGAAGCGCTCCTGCGTGTACCAGAGCACGTCGGCGAGGACGAGCCGGCCCTCTGCGTCGGTGTTGATGATCTCGATGGTCTGGCCGGAGAGCGAGGTGACGATGTCGCCGGGCCGCTGGGCCTTGCCGTCTGGCATGTTCTCGACCAGGCCGATCACGCCGATGGCGTTGACCTTGGCCTTGCGGCCAGCCAGTGCCTGCATCAACCCAGTGACGCAGGCCGCGCCGGCCATGTCGCCCTTCATGTCCTCCATGCCGCCGGCCGGCTTGATCGAGATGCCGCCGGTGTCGAAGGTCACGCCCTTGCCGACGAAGGCGACCGGCTTCTCGCCCTTGGCCCCGCCATTCCAGCGCATCACCACGACGCGGCTCTCGCGGTGCGAGCCCTGGCCGACGCCAAGCAGCGCCCGCATGCCGATCTTCTTCAGCTCCTTCTCGTCGAGAATCTCGACTTCGACGCCAAGCTTCTCGAGCTTGCCCGCGCGTTCGGCGAACTCTTCGGGGAAGAGCACGTTCGGCGGCTCGTTCACGAGATCGCGAGCGAGCTCGACGCCGCCCGCGATCGCCTCGCGTGCCTTCAGCGCCTTCTTGACCGCGGCCGGATCGGCCACGCGCAGCGTCACGGTCTTCGGCTCGGCCTGGTCCTTGTCTCGGCTCTTGGTCTTGTAGCGGTCGAAGACATAGCTCCTCAGCCGCAGGCCGAGTCCGATCTCGGCAATGTCGGCGGCGGAGAGCTCGCCTTCGGGCAGCGCCGCGACGATGTCGGCACTGCGACCATGGCCGAGCCGGCCGGCGATGGCGCCGCCGAGCGCGGCGAAATCGAGCTTGCCGCGCTCGGATTCCGGCCCGATGCCGACCAGGATCAGGCGCTCATAGCCTGCGTCATCCGGCGCCAGCAGCGCGAGCCCGGAGAGCGCCTTGCCCTTGAAGCGGTCGGCGGCGGCGGCGCGCGCGATCAGGGCATGGGCGCCGGACCCGATCCACTCCTCGGCAGCCTTCGGCGGCGCCAGCCTGTCCGAGACGAGGATGACGAGATCCTCCCCGGCAATGGCGTTCAGGGCTTTGACCTCAAGCTTCAGGCGCTGCGACATCGAAGGCTCACGGTTTGCGGGATAGGGCTGGGAAGAGCTGATCCGGATCGGGGCTCGCAAAGGCCACAAACGATTCCCGTTTGCGCCATGATCGAAGCTATACCATAGGGAGTTCGAGGCGAGCCGTCCAAGGGGAGCGCCTTCTTCAAGGCTAGCAGGCCCCAGGATCGTCACCCTCGTGCGTTTCGGACTTCTCGACCGCTATATCCTGAAGATCGCCGCCGGTGCGGCGGTGATTCTGCTCGTCGGCCTGACGAGCGTGATCTGGGTGACGCAGGCGCTGCGCGAGGTCGACCTCATCACCGGCAAGGGCCAGACGGTCCTGATCTTCTTCACTGCGACCCTGCTCTCGCTGCCGGCGCTGATTGCGGGTATCGCGCCCGTCGCCTTGTTCATGGCGACGCTCTACACGCTGAACCGGCTCAACAGCGATTCCGAGCTGATCGTGATGAACGCTGCGGGCGTCCCCCCGCGCCGGCTGACGCGCCCCTTCATCGTGCTGACGCTGATAACCTCCATCCTCGTCGGCTGGATGTCGCTGGGGGTGATGCCGGCCGGTTTCCGGGCGTTGCGCGACCTTATCACGCTGATCCGCGCTGACTTCGTCGCCAATGTGGTGAAGGAAGGCCAGTTCGTCTCGCTCGATTCCGGTGTCACCTTCCACTATCGCGAGCGGCAAGGGCAGGCCCTTCTCGGCATCTTCATGCAGGACCGGCGCGACCCCAACCAACCCGCCGTTTATATCGCCGAACGCGGCCAGTCGGCCGAGGCTGACGGCAACAGCTTCCTGATGCTGGAGAAGGGCACGATCCAGCGCGAGAGCCGCAACCAGAACTCGAGCTCGATCATCTCGTTCGAACGCTATGCGCTCAATCTCTCGGCACTGACCGGCGATTCCGACGGCGCCGCCAGCGGTAGCGGTGATGGCGACAAAGTGATCTACAAGCCACGCGAACGCACCACCTGGGCGCTGCTCAACCAGAACCCGAACGAGCCCTACTACAAGATCCAGGAAGGCCGCTTCCGGGCCGAGCTGCACAACCGGCTCTCGGCGCCGCTTTATCCGATCGCCTTCATGCTGGTCGCCTTCGCCATCCTCGGCGAGGCGCGCACCACCCGGCAGGGCCGCGCCGCCGCGATCCAGATCGCCATCTTCCTCGTCGGCGCCATCAGGATCGGCGCCTATGCCGCCTGGACCGCCAGCGTGCGCTCGCCCCTCGCGGCTGCCCTGCTCTACATCCTGCCGCTTGGAACGATCCTGGTCTCGGCCCTCGCGATCGGTTTCGGCTCGCGCACCCGTGTGCTGATCGACAGGCTGACGGAGCCGCTGATCGCGCCGTTCGTCGCGCTGACAGCTCGATTCCGGCGGGCCTGATGCTGCTGTTCACGACCTTCGGCCGCTATCTGACGCAGCGCTTCCTACGCGCGATCCTCAGCGTGTTCGGCACCTTCTTCTTCCTGATCGCGACGCTCGACTTCGTCGAACTGATGCGGCGGGCCGGCGATTCGCCGACCGCGACGACGCCGAGCATCATCCAGCTCGCGCTCTATCGCGCGCCCTCCGTCGCCGAGCAGATATTCCCGTTCGCCGTGCTGTTCGGCGGCATGTTCGCGCTGCTCAACCTGAGCCGAAAGCTCGAGCTGGTCGTCGCCCGTTCGGTCGGGATCTCCGCCTGGCAATTCCTGCAGCCTGCGGCCCTGGTCGCCGGAATGGTCGGCCTGATCTCGATCGGGGTCTACAATCCGATCGCTGCCGAGATGAAGCAGCGTGCCACCGCGCTAGAAGCCTCTCTCTTCGCCAGGACCGGGCAGGTCGTCGGCAAGGAGATCTGGCTTCGCCAGCGCGGCGTCGACGGCCAGGCGATCATCCGGGCAGCGGCGGCGCTGCAGGACGGCGTGGGGCTTACCCAGGTGGCCTTCTTCACCTTCTCGCCCGATGGCGGCTTCAGCGAGCGCATCGAGGCGAAACAGGCGGTGCTGTATCGCGGTTATTGGGAATTGTCGGAGGCGCGCGTCACCACGGCCACGGAAGAGCCACAGAGCTACTCGACATACCTGGTCGCGACGACGCTGGAGCCCGACCAGGTGCGACAAAGTTTCACTCCGCCTGACTCGGTCGGGTTCTGGTCGATGCCCGCCGTGCTCGATCGGACCCAGAAGGCGGGTCTCGACACGACGCGCTATGAATTACGCTACGAAGCCCTCAAGGCGCGGCCGCTGCTGCTGATCGCCATGATCCTGGTCGCGGCATCCGTTTCCTTAAGATTTTTCCGGTTTGGTGGTGTGACCAGATTGGTGGTAGGTGGCGTGGCGGCCGGGTTCATGCTCTATGTTGCGACGCAGTTATCTGAGGAGCTTGGCTCATCGGGGATCGTCAACGCCTCGGTGGCCGCTTGGCTGCCCGCGGTCGTGGGCACGCTCCTCGGCGCGCTCGCCCTCCTCCATCAGGAAGATGGCTGAGAATACGGTGGCTATGGTTAATTTTGGATTGAGTTCATGGCTTCCGGCGTAAGACGCATCACGCGCCTTGCAGCTGCGACCGCGTTGGCGACCACGCTTGCCCCGGTCCTCGGCTGGACGAGTCTTGCCTATGCCCAAGCTCCGGCTGCCAAGCCGCAGGAGCGCATGGTCGTCGATGCGCGCGAGCTCGTCTACGACAAGGACAACAACACCGTCTCCGCGGTCGGCGATGTCCAGATTCTCTATCAAGGCCGCACGATCGAGGCCGACCGCGTCGTTTACAACCGCCAGAGCAAGCGCGTCGTCGCGACCGGCAACGCCCGCATCACCGAATCCAACGGCACGGTGATCACCGGCGACCGCTTCAACCTGACCGACGATTTCCGCGACGGCTTCATCGATTCGCTGCGCGTCGTGAATACCGACAAGACCCGATTCTCGGCACCGCGCGCCGAGCGTACCGACGGCGAGGTCTTCGTCTTCGACAAGGGCATCTATACCGCCTGCGAACCGTGCGTGGATCAACCCGAGCGCCCGCCTTTCTGGCAGGTGCGCGCTGCCCGGATCATCCACAAAAAAGCCGAGCAGATGATCTATTACGAGGATGCGCGGCTGGAATTCGCCGGCGTCCCGATCGCCTACATCCCGTTCATGTCGGGACCGGACGCGACCGTTAAGCGCAAGACCGGTTTCCTGGCGCCGCAGTTCATCAACACCTCGGCGCTCGGCTACGGCCTCGGCCTGCCCTATTTCATCAATCTCGCGCCGAACTACGATGTGACGGTGACGCCGACCTACCTCTCGCGCCAGGGCCTGCTCGGCCAGGCCGAGTGGCGGCACCGCTTCGTCAACGGCTCGTATAACATCCGCGCCGCCGGCATCT
Organism: Allobosea sp. Root483D1; assembly: GCF_001429505.1. Lineage (GTDB taxonomy): Bacteria > Pseudomonadota > Alphaproteobacteria > Rhizobiales > Beijerinckiaceae > Allobosea. The sequence continues at coordinate 766,445 of NZ_LMJW01000022.1, read as the reverse complement.
TCCAGCAGGACCAGAAGGCTTTTCTGGCGAGCCCATACGGCGCCGGCGATGATGAATTCCGCGGCTCGGTCGAGAGCTCCGGCAAGCTGTACATCAACCCACGCTGGAACTTCAGCTGGGACGTCGCCGCCGCGACCGATCGCTTCTTCTTCAAGAATTACCGGATCCGCAGCGAGAGTCTCACCGCTTCGACCTACCTGCAGGAATCGACGTCGACCGTCGCGCTCAACGGCCAGAGCGCGGACGCGTGGTTCGATATGCGCGCCTATTACTTCCAGCCCCTGACCTCTTCCGACTGGCAGAAGCAGCAGCCGATCGTCGGGCCGGTCGTCGACTACAACAAGCGCATCCACAAGCCGTCTATGATTGGCGGCGAGCTGTCGTTCAACGTCAACATCACCAATCTCACGCGCGAGGCTGCTTCCTTCAAGGAACTGCCGATCCAGAAGAGCTACCTGCTGACCACGCCCAACGCTCTGTACGACGGCTGCGCGGTCTATCAGAAAGGGCAGTGCCTTGTGACGGGCCTCGCCGGCTCGATCGCACGCGCCACCGCCCAGGTCGACTGGCGCCGCAATTTCGTCGATCCGATCGGCCAGGTCTGGACGCCCTACGCCTCGCTCAGGGCCGATGTGTTCTCGATCAACCCGAACACGACCAAATACGCCAACGCCAACGTCATCACGATCGCCGATGCCTCGGACGAGATGTTCGGCCGCGCGATGCCGGCGATCGGCCTCATGTACCGGTTCCCCTTCATCGCCTCGACATCCTGGGGCACGCATATCCTCGAGCCGGTCGCGCAGGTTGTTGCCCGCCCGAACGAGACAAGCAGCCTGCGCGTTGCCAACGAGGACGCGCAGAGCCTCGTCTTCGACGACACCAATCTGTTCGAATGGAACAAATTCTCCGGATACGACCGGGTCGAGGGCGGCAGCCGCGCCAATATCGGGCTGCGCTACAGCGGCACGTTCGGCACGGATTCCTATGCCAACCTGCTGGTCGGCCAGTCCTACCATCTGGGCGGCCGCAACTCCTTCGCCACTGGCGACCTCGTCAATGCCGGGCTCAATTCGGGCCTGGACACCCGCCGCTCCGACTATGTCGCCAAGGCGCAGCTCCAGCCGTTCAAGGGCCTGCTGCTCCAGGCCGGAGGGCGCTTCAACGAAACGACATTCGAGACGCAGCGCGTCGATGCCTCCGCTGCCTTCAATTACAAGTTCCTGTCGACCTCGGTCGCCTACAGCCGTTACGAACCGCAGCCGGATCTGGGCATTCCCCGGCGCCGGGAGGGCCTGAGCCTCACCCAGTCGGTCTCCTTCGCCCAGTACTGGAGCGTGCGGGGCAGCGTGCTGTTCGATCTCGACAAGTACAAATACGATCGTGAGCGCTACCGCGACGCGCTGGCGCTCTACACGGCCAATCCCGCCGGCGGCGCCGTCCCACTCTATCCGAACACCGGCCCGTTCCAGACCGCGGGGACATCGGTGGGCCTGCGCTATCAGGACGAGTGCACGATCTTCGACGTATCGTACTCGCAATCCTACGCCGACAGGCAGGCTGGTTCGACGAAGGACACCCGGACCGTGATGTTCCGCCTGGAACTGCGCACGCTCGGCGAGATCAGCTACTCGCAGAATCTCGGCTCGAGCAGCTCCGGCGACGGCGTCGCCTCCAGCAACTGACGACGTTGCCGGCTCTGGCAAAGGCGACTGAGAGGAGGCGGACTTGAAGCCGCGCCTCCTGGCTTTGACCCAAGGCGACCCGGCCGGGATCGGGCCCGAACTCGCGCTCGCCGCCTGGCGTCAACGCGAGAAGCGCGCCATCGCGCCCTTCGCCTATCTCGGCGATATCGGACACCTTTCCGGGCTGGCCGAACGTCTCGGGCTGCCTATTCCGCTGCGCAGCGTCGGTTGGGGTGAAGCCGAATCCTGCTTCGCCACCGCGCTGCCTGTGATCGAACTCGGCAACCGCTCATCGGCCCGAGCCGGTGTCCCCGATCCTGCCAACGCCGCCGGCGTGATCGAAGCCATCGAGCGGGGCGTCGAAGCCGTCCAGACAGGACGAGCCGCCGCGCTCGTCACCAACCCGATCGCCAAGGGCGTGCTCTACGCCGCCGGCTTCCAGCACCCGGGCCATACCGAGTTTCTGGCCGAGCTGGCGGGTCGCGGGCGTAAGGCCACGCCACGGCCGGTGATGATGATCTGGTCGGAAGAGCTCTCCGTCATTCCGGTGACCATCCATATCCCGCTGGAGGCGGTGCCCGGGCAGCTGACGACGGAGCTGATCGTCGAGACCGGCCGGATCGCGGCCGCGGACCTGCAGCGCCGCTTCGGTATCGCAAGCCCGCGGCTGGCGCTGTGCGGCCTCAATCCGCATGCCGGCGAAGGCGGGGCGCTCGGCAAGGAGGATGCGGCGGTCGTCGCACCCGCGATCGAGCGGTTGCGGGCGCTTGGCATCGAGGCGAGCGGCCCTTACCCGGCCGACACACTGTTCCATGCGCGGGCGCGCGCCGGCTACGACGTGGCGCTCGGCATGTATCACGACCAGGCGCTGATCCCGATCAAGACGATCGCCTTCGATGACGGCGTCAACGTCACGCTCGGCCTGCCCTTCATCCGGACCTCACCGGATCACGGCACCGCCTTCGACATCGCCGGCAAGGGCATCGCCCGGCCGGACAGCCTGTGCGCGGCATTGCGGCTCGCGGCCCGCATGGCGGCTGCCGAATGCGGAGAGCCGGCGTGAGCAATGCAACCGCCCAGGACGGATTGCCGCCCCTACGCGAGGTGGTGGAGCGGCATGGGCTGATGGCGCAGAAAGCGCTCGGCCAGAATTTCCTGTTCGATCTCAACCTGACGGGCCGGATCGCCCGCGCCGCAGGGCCGCTTGAAGGCCAGACCGTGGTCGAGATCGGCCCGGGGCCCGGCGGGCTCACCCGTGCCCTGCTGGCGAACGGCGCCGGCCGCGTCATCGCCATCGAGCGCGACCGGCGCTGCATGCCGGCGCTGGCCGAGATCGCCGCCCATTATCCGGGACGGCTCGAGATCGTGGATGGCGACGCACTCGCCGTCGACCTCTCCGGCCTGCTCGGCGGCAGCCCGGCCCGGATCGTCGCCAACCTGCCCTATAATATCGGAACCCCCCTCCTGGTCGGCTGGCTCAGCGCCGAGCCCTGGCCATCCTGGTGGGCTTCGCTGACGCTGATGTTCCAGCGCGAGGTCGCCGAGCGCATCGTCGCGACGCCCGAGCAGCGCGCCGCCTATGGCCGGCTGGCCGTGCTCGCCAACTGGCGCTGCGAGACCAAGATCCTGTTCGACGTGCCGAAGACCGCCTTCGTGCCGCAGCCCAAGATCACCTCCTCGATCGTCCAGCTCGTGCCGCGCCAGCAGCCGGAGCCATGCGATCGCCGGCTGCTCGAACGGGTCACGCTCGCCGCCTTCGGCCAGCGCCGCAAGATGCTGCGCCAGAGCCTCAAGGCCGTGCTCGCCGACCCGACAGCTATCATCGAAGCGGCCGGGCTTTCGCCAACGGCCCGGGCGGAAGAGATTCCCGTCACCGGCTTCGTACGGCTCGCCAACGCGCTGGCTGCACATCTGTAGCGGCATACGTCGTGCTACGCTGGCCGCCTGCAGTCTGGAAGGGTTCACCATGGGCCTCGATCGCCGGCAAATCATCGCAACACTGGTCATGTCCGGCGCAGGCGTTCGCGGAGCCCTCGCGCAGGCAGACTATCCAGCCAGGCCGATCCGGATCATCGTCGGCTTCGCGGCCGGCGGTGCGCCCGACGCGCTCGCGCGCATCTTCGCCGAGAAACTGCAGCAGCGCTGGGGGCAGCCGGTCACGGTCGAGAACCGCGTCGGCGCTCAGGGCAATACGGCGATGGCGGCCGTCGCCAAGGCCGAGGCCGATGGCTACACGCTGGCGCTGATGCCGATCGGCAATGCGGCGGTCAACCCGACCCTCTTCCCCAACCTGCCCTATGATCCGGTCAGGGATTTCGCCCCGATCAGCCAACTCGCCAGCGTCGAGAACGCGCTGGTGGTAGCGGCGAATTCGCCGATCCGGAGCATGGCCGAGCTCGTCGCGCTCGGCCGGGCGAAGACCACGCCGCTGACCTATGCCTCGCCCGGCGCGGGCAGTCTGGCCCATCTCGCCGCCGAACTGCTTGCGCGCTCGGCTGGATTCGAGATGACGCATGTCCCCTATCGCGGCGTCGCGCCGGCATTGACCGACGTGCTGCGCGGCGACGTCACGATGATCGTCGCCCAGCTCTCGACGGCCAAGCCGTTGATCGACGGCGGCCAGCTGCGGGCGCTGGCCGTCGCCAGCCCCGAGCGCAGCAAGGCGTTGCCGCAGGTGCCGACGCTGACCGAGGCGACCGGGATAGCCGGGCTGGAGGCGGTGTCGTGGTATGCGTTGATGGCGCCGGCAGGAACCCCGGACGCCATCGTCACGAAAACGCAGCAAGCCGTCGCCGAGGTCCTGAGGGCGCCCGACATGGTCGCGGCGCTGGAAGCGCAGGGTGCTCGCCCGATCGGCAGCACGCCCGCCGAACTCGCGGCGGTCATCGCTGCCGACATCGCACGTTGGGGCAAGGTGATCCGCGAGGCCGGCATCCAGCCGAATTGAGCCCCCCGGCTTCAGCCGACCTGCTCGCCCAGCAGGGTCTCGACGAAGGCCGGCATGCCGGTGGCGCGGCTGCGCTTCAGCCGCTCGGCCGCCAGGATCGAGCGGACCGACTCGTAGGCGGCGCCGAGATCGTCGTTGATGATCACGTAGTCGTAGACGTGCCAGCGCGCGATCTCGTCGCGGGCATTGGCGAGCCGGCGTGCGATCACCTCCGGCGCATCCTCGGCCCGCCGGACCAGGCGGGAGCGCAGCTCCGCCATCGAGGGCGGCAGGATGAAGATCGCGACGACATCCTCGCGCGCGTTCTCCAGAATCTGCTGCGTGCCCTGGTAGTCGATGTCGAACAGGACATCGCGCCCCGCCTTCAGCGCGTCCTCCACAGGCCTGCGCGGAGTGCCATAGCCATTGCCATGGACCTCGGCCGACTCAAGCAGATCGTCGCGCTCGCGCAGCAGGTCGAAGTCCTGGCGCTCGATGAAGCGGTAATGCACGCCATCGATCTCGGACGGGCGACGCTCGCGCGTTGTCACCGAGATCGAAAGGTCGAGATTGGTTTCCTTCTGAGACAGCGTCCGCGTCAGCGTCGACTTGCCGGCGCCCGATGGCGACGACAGGACCAGCATGAGGCCACGGCGGGCCGGGCGAATGAGATCGGCCATCGCCATCACTCCACGTTCTGAACCTGCTCGCGCAGTTGGTCGACGGTCGTGCGCAGATCCAGCCCGATGCGCGACAGGCCGGGATCGCCCGCCTTGGCGCACAGCGTCGAGGCCTCGCGGCCGAATTCCTGAGCCAGGAAGTCAAGCTTGCGGCCGATCGGGCCGCCCTGGGCGAGCAGTTCGCGCAGCGCCGCGACATGGGCCTGCAGCCGGTCGATCTCCTCGCGGATATCAGCCTTCACCGCCAGCAGCGCCGCCTCCTGATGCAGTCGCTGCGGCTCCAAAGCGTTGCTCGTATCCAGCAGCGCGGCGATCTGTCCCGCGAGGCGCGTCCGGATCGCCTCGACGCTGCGGCCCGGGTGGGCCTCCGCCTCGGCGGTCAGCCGGGCGATGGTGTCGAGATGGCCGGTGATGATCGCCTCCAACGCCCGCCCCTCGGCGAGCCGCGCGTGCTTCAGCGCCGCGATCGTATCGGCAAGCGCCGCGAGCACCGGCTTCTCGAGTTCGGACAAGGCATCACCGCTCTCCTCCGAGACCTCGACCACGCCGCGGATCGCCAGCAGGCCGTCGAGCGTCGCCGGCGCGATTCCGGCCGGCAGCTTCACCTGGCTCGCGGCCTCGATCAGGGCGGCGAGCGCCTCCTGATTGATGCGCGGGCGCGGAGCCGACGCTTCGCTGGTGATGGCGAGGCTGACATGGAGGGTGCCGCGGGTGAAGGCGGCCGAGAACTGCTTGCGCGCGGCCTCGGAGAAGCTGTCGAGCCCGGTCGGGACGCGGACGCGGACATCAAGGCCCCGGCCATTGACGCTGCGGACCTCCCAGGCAAAGGCGTGCGCCCCGGACGTGCCGGCCGCTCGCGCGAACCCCGTCATGCTCTCGATCGCCATCAGCCCCTGTCTTCCTTCTCGCAAGTCATATGCCGACGCGAATTCCGATCTCGACCAGAACGGCCGAGCGGAATGCGCGATGCGGGCGGACCCTATTCAGGCCCGGCAGCGACGACAAGCGCGAGATGTGGAAAGCTCGGTCAGGGCTTCAGCGGCGGCACTTGCTTGGGGCTGTTGAGATCGAAGGTCTTGTTCAGCAGCGGATCCCGCGTCGTGCCTTCCGAGGCGTCGAAGGCACGCGCCCGCGTGCCTGCCGGACCGCTCGCCGCTCCGGGCTGCCCAGCCGCCGCGCGGCGATTGCCGGGAACCGGGAAGGACTCCGGCTCGGCCTGGTCAGGCGCGGTCGCGGCCTGGTTGTCCGAGCGTGGAGCTTCGGTGCGCTGATCCGGCCCTGGCGGCGGTTCGGCCCGGTCGACGCCGCCATCGGCCGACGGACGGCCAGCCTCGCGGCGAGCCGATTCGACCTGGCGCCAGCGGACGACGTTGCGGTTGTGCTGCTCCAGGCTCTCGGCAAAGGCGTGACCACCGCTGCCATCCGCGACGAAGTAGAGATCCTTGGTCCGTGAATGGTTGACGACCGCCTCCAGCGCCGCGCGGCCCGGATTGGCGATCGGCCCCGGCGGCAGGCCCTCGATCACATAGGTGTTGTAGGGCGTCGCCTGGGTGATTTCGGGGCGGGTGATGCCGCGGCCGAGCGTGCCCTTGCCGCCGACGAGGCCGTAGACGATCGTCGGATCGGATTGCAGCTTCATCTTGCGGTTCAGCCGGTTGATGAAGACGCCGGCGACGCGCGGCCGCTCATCGGCCCGGCCCGTCTCCTTCTCGACGATCGAAGCGAGGATCACCAGCTCCGCCGGCGTCTTGATCGGCAGATCGGCCGGACGCTTGGCCCAGACCTCGTTGAGGATACGGCGCTGGTCGCGCGTCATCCGGTCGACGATGGCCTGGCGCGTCGAGCCGCGCTGGAACTTGTAGGTATCAGGCAGGATCGCGCCCTCGCGCGGCACCTGGATGACATCGCCGGCGAGCATATCGTTCTGCTGCAGGCGAGCCATGATCTGCTCGCTGGTCAGCCCCTCGGGGATGGTGATCGAATGCTCGACCGCCTTGCCCTCGGCGATGACGTCGAGGATGTCCTTCTGGCTGGCGCGCGCCTTGAACAGGTATTCGCCGGCCTTGAGGCTGGCCGCCTTGCCCGAGGTATAGGCGGCGACCTTGAATGCCCAGGGGTGCTCGATCAGTCCCTCGCGCTGCAGCAGGTCGGCGATCTCCGTCACCCCGTGCTCCTTCGGGATGATCAGGACGCGATCGGTGGCGAGCGGCCCCGGTGCCTTGCTGCGGCTGTCGAGATAGGCGATGCCGCCGCCCAGCGCGCCGGCCAGGACGAGAGCCGTCGTGAACAGTCCGCTGAGCAGGGCGATGAAAGGCGAGCGCCGGCGCTTGCGCGCCTTCGGCGGCGGGGCCGGCGGCGCGACTGGCTTCAGCGCTTCGTTGGGGCTCCTCGGCGCGACGCGAGGCGGCTGACTCATGATGTTTTCGCCCGATTCCCTGACATCGCGCCCGGCGATGCCGGCGTCGATCCGTCTCTCACTTTGAGTTTAGAGACCGTTTTACCGATCGGCTCGCAGTGCAAGCTGGTCGGAACGGGCTCTATTGGCTATGCCGGCCGCATACTGCCACGACGCCGGCGACAGGCTAGCGAAAATTGTGGCAAAAGCGCGCTTGTCCTCAGTCGGCGAAGCGGCGCATCACGAGCGAGGCGTTGGTGCCGCCAAAGCCGAACGAATTCGACAGAGCGATGTCGACCTTCCGCTTCTTGGCCTTGTGCGGCACGAGATCGAGCTCGGTCTCGACCGACGGATTGTCGAGATTGATCGTCGGCGGCACGATCTGGTCGCGGATCGCCAGGATCGAAAAGATCGCCTCGATCGCGCCGGCAGCACCGAGCAGATGCCCGGTCGCCGACTTGGTCGAGGACATGGCCGGCCGAGCCGGGGCGTTGGCGAGCAGGCGCTCGACGGCGCGCAGCTCGATCTCGTCGCCGACCTGCGTCGAGGTGCCATGCGCGTTGATGTAGTCGACGTCCGAGGCGCGCAGGCCGGCACGCTTCAGCGCAGCCTGCATGCAGCGATAGGCGCCGTCGCCATCCTCGGAAGGCGAGGTGATGTGGTAGGCGTCGCCCGACATGCCGTAGCCGACGATCTCGGCATAGATGCGTGCGCCGCGGGCCCTGGCGTGATCGAGCTCCTCGAGCACGACGACGCCGGCGCCCTCGCCCATGACGAAACCGTCACGATCCTTGTCATAGGGGCGCGAGGCCTTTTCGGGCGTCTCGTTGAACCCGGTCGAGAGCGCGCGGCAGGCGCAGAAGCCGGCGATGCCGATGCGGTTGATCGCCGATTCGGCGCCGCCCGCCAGCATGACCTCGGCATCGCCGAGCGCGACCATGCGGGCCGCGTCGCCGATGGCGTGGGCGCCGGTCGAGCAGGCGGTGACGACGGCGTGGTTCGGGCCCTTCAGCCCGTGCTCGATCGAGACATAGCCGGCGGCGAGATTGCTGAGGCGGCCGGGGATGAAGAACGGCGAGAGCCGGCGCGGACCGCGTTCCTTGAGGAGCAGCGAGGCCTCGTAGATGCCGCCGAGCCCGCCGATGCCGGAACCGATGGCGACACCGGTCGCGATCTGGTCCTCATAGCTCTCGGGCTTCCAGCCGGAATCGCGCAGCGCCTGCGTCGCCGCGGCCATGGCGAAGATGATGAAATCGTCGACCTTGCGCTGCTCCTTCGGCTCCATCCAATCATCGGGATTGAAGGTGCCGTTCGAGCCATCGCCGCGCGAGATGTTGCAGGCGATCTGGGCCGGCAGGTCGGAGACGTCGAAAGTAGTGATCGGGCCGGCGCCGCTTTCGCCAGCCAGAATGCGCGACCAGCTCGGCTCGACCCCGCAGCCGAGTGGGGTCACCATGCCCAGTCCGGTGACGACGACACGTCGCATCGGTCTTCCTTAATTCAGCTCCGGCGCGCTGGAGCAGGATGCGAAAAAGTGGAAACCAGTTTTTCGCATGAATCCTGCCCCAACTTTCGATGAAAGACGGATTCAGATTTCAGTTGGAATCGCCTTGCGTTTCCAACTGAAATCATCCGGCTCAAACTCGCCGGGGCCAAGGCCTCGTCAGGCCGACTTCGACAGGAACTTGACCGCGTCGCCGACGGTCACGATCGTCTCGGCCGCGTCGTCCGGGATCTCGACGCCGAACTCTTCCTCGAAAGCCATGACCAGCTCGACGGTGTCGAGGCTGTCGGCGCCGAGGTCCTCGATGAAATTGGCACCCTCGACAACCTTCTCCGGCTCAACGCCGAGGTGCTCGATCACGATCTTCTTCACGCGCTCGGCGACATCGCTCATGGGTCTTTCCCTCAAACCTCGAAAACACACCGCTGACAGCGACGCGTGGGTGAAACTGATTTCCCGGCCCGTATCCTTCGCCTGGCGGCGGACCATGCCGGGAGTTCATGGCTGCACAAACGCAACAACCGGGCCGGCGTCAAGTCCCCTGAACACCGATCGGCGCTTGGCCGGCAGGGTCATTAACACACTCGTAATGGGCTGGCGAGAGCGCCGCACAAACCTTTAGGTGTATCAAAAATCTGAACTAACCAGTTCAGATCATTGCCATTCCGCCGTTGACGTGCAGGGTCTGCCCGGTGACGTAACCGGCCTCCTCGCTGGCGAGATAAGCGACGGCAGCGGCGATGTCCGATCCCTGCCCGAGCCGGCCCATCGGCACGTCGGCGAGAATGCCTTCGCGCTGCTTCTCGTTCAGCACATCGGTCATCGGCGACTCGATGAAGCCGGGCGCGACGACGTTGACGGTGATGTTGCGGCTCGCGACCTCCGCGGCCAGCGACTTCGACATGCCGATCAGCCCGGCCTTGGACGCGGCATAGTTGCCCTGCCCCGGATTGCCGCTGGTGCCGACGACGGAGCCGATCGAGACGATACGGCCATAGCGACGGCGCATCATGCTCTTCACCGCCGCCCGCGAGAGCCGGAACGCCGCGGTGAGGTTGACGGCGAGAACGAGATCCCAGTCCTCGTCCTTGAGGCGCATGAAGAGGTTGTCGCGGGTCACGCCGGCATTGTTGACGAGGATGTCGAGGCCGCCGAGCTTGGCTTCGGCCGCCGGCACCAGCGCCTCGACCGAATCGCGGTTCGACAGGTCGCAGGGCGTGATCTCCACCCGCTCGCCCAACTCCCTCGCCAGCACCTCCAGGGCTTCGACACGGGTGCCGGACAGAGCAACGGTCGCGCCCTGGGCATGGAGCCGGCGCGCAATCGCGCCACCGAGGCCGCCCGTGGCGCCGGTGACCAGCGCCTTCTTTCCCGTCAGATCGAGCATACTGCCTCCCTTGATCGCCGGCTCTATTACCGGTCAGCCCTTCTGGGCCTTGTAAGCCGCGATATCGTCGGGCGAGCCGATCGACACTGCCGCCGTTCCCGCCGCGATGCGCTTGACCAGGCCGGCGAGCACCTTGCCCGAGCCGACCTCATAGAACCGGGTCACGCCGGCCGCCGCCATCGCCTCGACGCATTCGCGCCAGCGCACGGTGCCGGTGACCTGCGCCACCAGCGAGGCGCGGATCGCGGCGGGATCGCTGAGCGGAGCGGCGCCGACATTGGCCATCACGGGAACGATCGGCGCCTGCATCGAGACCTCGGCGAGCGCCGCCTGCATGGCTTCGGCCGCGGGCTGCATCATGGCGCAATGGAAGGGTGCGGAGACCGGCAGGAGCATGGCGCGGCGTACGCCGCGTTCACTGGAGAGAGCGATCGCCCGCTCGACCGCCGCCTTGGCGCCGGAGAGCACGACCTGGCCGCCGCCATTGTCGTTGGCCACCTGGCAGACCTGGCCCTGGGCGGCATCGGCTGCGATGGCGCGGGCCTGGTCGAGCTCGACGCCGAGCAGTGCGGCCATGGCGCCCTCGCCGGCCGGCACCGCCTTTTGCATCGCATCGCCACGGATGCGCAGCAGCCGGGCAGCATCGCCGATCGAGAAGGTGCCGGCCGCGGCCAGCGCCGAATATTCGCCGAGCGAATGGCCGGCGACGAAGGCGGCGTCACCCTTGAGCGAGACTCCGGCCTCGGCCTCGAGCACACGGATCGCAGCGAGGCTCGTCGCCATCAGCGCCGGCTGGGTATTGGCCGTCAGGGTCAGTTCCTCGCCCGGGCCTTCCCACATCAGGGTGGAGAGTTTCTGCGAAAGCGCGGCATCGACTTCGTCGAAGACGGCGCGCGCCACCGGAAAGGCTTCGGCGAGCGCCTTGCCCATGCCGACGGCCTGCGAACCCTGCCCTGGAAAGATGAAAGCCGTCGCCATACCGCAATGGTCCCAAAAAACGATGCTTGGTTAACAAGTTTGGCGCACTCGCACCGTGCAGCCGGCCAAGTCAAGGCGTTTACGCGACTAAAGTCGACTGGCGCCGGCGTTTTCCGACGATTTCGGCTTGCAAGGCGCATCATCCCGATGTAACGACCGCCTCGGTTTGTTCGGCCGGAGGCTGAACGGACGGCGAAGCGATTCCCACAAGGAAGCGTTTTGTAGGCCTCTCCCTGGAGAGCCGCCGTCCCGTGTCTCCGCCTTCGAAGAAATCCTGTCGGGCCTTTATCCAGGGCTCGGAGGGCTCCGCGTCGAACGAAACCGGTGAACGAAGAAAGGCCAATCATGGCATTGTACGAGCACGTTCTGCTCGCGCGGCAAGACGTCAGCGCGCAGCAGGTCGAGGCCCTTGTCGAGCAGTTCAAGGGCATCGTCGAGGCGAATGGCGGTTCCGTCCCCAAGGTCGAGTACTGGGGCGTGAAGTCGCTGGGCTATCGCATCAAGAAGAACCGCAAGGCGCACTACTCGCTGCTGAACATCAACGCTCCCGCGGCGGCCATCGCCGAGATGGAGCGCCAGATGCGCATCAACGAGGACGTGCTGCGCTTCATCACGATCCGCGTCGAGGCGCTCGAGGAAGGTCAGTCGGTCATGCTGCAGAAGCGCGACCGCGACGAGCGCGGTGACCGTTTCGACCGCGGCCCGGGTGGCGGCGACCGTTTCGACCGTGACCGCGGCCCGCGCCGCGAGCGCCCGCGTCGTGAAGACGAAGCGACCACCGAAACCCCCGCTGGGGAGGCCTGAGCATGTCGACTGCATCCGCCGGCGCCCGCCGCCCCTTCTTCCGCCGCCGCAAGTCCTGCCCGTTCTCGGGCGAGGGCGCGCCGAAGATCGACTACAAGGATGTGCGCCTGCTCTCGCGCTACATCTCCGAGCGCGGCAAGATCGTGCCGTCGCGCATCACGGCCGTCTCGGCCAAGAAGCAGCGTGAGCTCGCCCAGGCGATCAAGCGCGCCCGCTTCCTGGGCCTGCTGCCCTACGTCATCCGCTGAGCGGATGAGGATTTCTCCGGCGGCGCCCAGCGCCGCCGGGTCTTCTATCTGACATAAGCCTACTGCGTCGGCTTTCCCGAAAACGGGTTTCCACTTTTCGGGCCGATGCTTCTGAGTCGCCAGGCGGTGAAAACCCGTCTGGTATGTTGAGGCATCAGCCTCTCACCCTGCCCTTTTCGAGCAGCGGGACAGCAGGACGGATATGCTCCCCATCGTCGGCATCGGCGCCGGGCTGGTCTCAGCCCTTCTGTTCACAGTGGTGATCACCGGATCGCCGCTGGCGCTGCTGTTGTCCTATGTCGCGCCGCTCCCGGTCTTCATTGCCGCCCTCGGCTGGAACCACCGCGCCGGGCTGGTGGCGGTCGCCGCCGGCACGCTCGCCGTCACCGTCGTGCTCAAGCTCTCGCTCGGGCTCGCCTTCGCGATCGGCGCGGCCCTGCCGGCCTGGTGGATCGCCTACCTCGCCCTGCTGGCCCGCGGCGATGACCAGGGCAATAGCGAATGGTACCCGCTCGGGCGCCTGCTGGTCTGGATCGCCGCCGTCGCGACGCTGGTGACAGTCGGCGGCGCGCTCGCCATCTCGACCGATTTCGAGACCTACCACCGTGTCATGACGCACGGCCTGCGGCTCGTGCTCACTGGCGGCGAGGGCATCGGCCCGGTGGTGCGGCTGCCGTCCGGTGTCGACGCCGGGGAGCTCGCGGCGCGGCTCGCAGCGCTGGTCCCTGCCGCTGCCGGCGCCTCCTTCGTGCCGATGATCGTCGCCAATCTCTGGCTGGCGGCGAAGGCGGTCCAGCTTTCCGGCCGGCTGCCGCGGCCCTGGCCCTTCATTCCCTCGACGCGCCTGCCGGCGCAGGCGGTGGCCGGGCTCGTCGGCGGCATCCTGCTCAGCTTCGCCGGCGGCTTCGTCGGTCTTGCCGGCGCTGCCCTGGCCGGAGCGCTGATCGCTGCCTTCGGCCTTGCCGGTCTCGCCGCCGTTCACGAACTCAGCCGCGGGAAGGCCTGGCGGACGCCGACCCTGTTCGCGGTCTACCTCGCGCTGGTGATCATGCTGATCACCGTCTTCCCGTTTCTTGCGCTGCTCGGCATCGCCGACGCGCTGATCGACCTTCGCCGGCGCAAGCCGCCGGCGTCGCCTGCTGCCTGAACTCAACGCCTGCCAATACCTCGAACACGAACTCTGAAGGAGAAGACCCATGGAAGTGATCCTGCTCGAACGCGTCGCCAAGCTCGGCCAGATGGGCGAAACCGTCCGCGTCCGCGACGGCTATGCCCGCAATTTCCTGCTCGCCCGCGGCAAGGCCCTGCGCGCCACCGAAGACAACAAGAAGCGCTTCGAGACCCAGCGCGCCCAGCTTGAGACCCGCAACCTCGAGCTGAAGCGCGAGGCCGATTCGGTTGCCGAGAGCCTCAACGGGCAGTCGGTCGTGATCCTGCGCCAGTCGGGTGAGTCGGGCGTGCTCTACGGCTCGGTCTCGACCCGCGACATCGCCGAGGCGCTGAGCGCCGCCGGCTTCTCGGTCGACCGCAACCAGGTCACGCTCAACACCCCGATCAAGACGCTCGGCCTGCACACCCTCCCGGTCGTGCTGCACCCGGAAGTCTCGGTCACCGTGACCGTGAACATCGCCCGTTCGGCTCAGGAAGCCGAGCGGCAGGCTGCCGGCGAGAACGTCACGGCTCGCGAGGAGTTCGACCTCGACGATCTCGGCCTCGAGGTCGGCGCTGCGCTGGCCGAAGCCGGCGACGACGACGACCGCTGAGCCCTTCCAGCGGCTTACGAGAGTCAATGGGCGCCGTGGCAACACGGCGCCCTTTTTCATGTTCTGTGGACAGCGTGCAGAGTTAGCGGTATTCAGGGTGTTCTCAATTTGTTCCGGTTCATGACTCACCGGCATTGACCTATCCAAGGCTATGTCCAGCGCCACCGCCCTCGTCGCCCGTCTCGAAACCAGTCACGAGGCGAACTTCCGCGTCCAGCCTCACAACATCGAGGCGGAGCAGGCGCTGATGGGCGCCATCCTGGTCAACAATGACGCGTTCTACCGCGTCTCGGACTTCCTGCAGCCCGAGCACTTCTTCGAGGAGCTGCACCGGCGCATCTTCGAGATGATGGCCAGCATGATCCGGGCGGGCAAGATCGCGACGCCTATCACGCTCAAGACCTTCATCGGCGAGATCGATCTCGGCGGCATCACTGCGCCGCAATATCTCGCGCGGCTCGCGGCCGAGGCGACGACCGTGATCAACGCCGGCGACTATGGCCGGACCATCTACGACCTCGCCATCCGCCGCCAGCTGATCGGCGTCGGCGAGGAACTGGTCAACGTCGCCTATGACGCGCCGGTCGAGATGGCGCCGCGCGAGCAGATCGAGGATGCCGAACGCAAGCTCTACGCGCTCGCCGAGAAGGGCCGCTATGAGGGCGGCTTCCAGAAATTCGACGGGGCGCTTCGGCTCGCCATCGACATGGCGGCGAGCGCCTTCCAGCGCGCCGGCGGCCTCTCCGGCATCTCGTCCGGCCTGCGCGACCTCGACCAGCGCATGGGCGGCCTGCAGCGTTCCGACCTGATCGTGCTCGCCGGCCGCCCGGCCATGGGCAAGACCTCGCTCGCCACCAACATCGCCTTCAACATGGCCAAGGCCTGGCGCGCTGAACGCCAGGAGGACGGTACGCTAAAGTCGGTCGACGGCGCCATCGTCGGCTTCTTCTCGCTCGAAATGTCGGCCGACCAGCTCGCCACCCGTATCGTCGCCGAGCAGTCGGGCATCTCCTCCTACAAGATCAGGCAGGGTCGCATCACCGAGGGTGATTTCGCCCGGCTGACCGACGTCGCCGCTCAGATCGAGAAGCTGCCGCTCTATATCGACCAGACCGGCGGCATCTCGATCGCCCAGCTCGTCGCCCGCGCCCGCCGGCTGCAACGCCAGAAGGGCCTCGACATCCTGTTCATCGACTACCTCCAGCTGCTCTCCGGCTCCGCCAAGAACGGCCAGAACCGCGTTCAGGAACTGACCGAGATCACCACCAGCCTGAAGGCGCTGGCCAAGGAGCTCAACGTCCCGATCGTCGCGCTCTCCCAGCTTTCGCGTCAGGTCGAGAGCCGCGACGACAAGCGCCCGCAGCTCTCGGACCTGCGTGAATCCGGCTCGATCGAGCAGGACGCCGACGTCGTGATGTTCGTCTATCGCGAAGAGTATTATCTCAAGGGCAAGGAGCCCCGCCCGGGCACCGACGACCACAACAAGTGGGTGATGGAGATGGAGGCGGCCCACGGGCTCGCCGAGCTCATCATCGGCAAGCAGCGCCATGGCCCGACCGGAACCGTCGCCCTGCAGTTCGACGCCGACGTGACGCGATTCTCCGACAGGGCTGACCAGAGCCACCTACCGGAGCGCCTCGAATGAACGCCTTCGACACGCCCCAGAATGCCGGCCACGGCGCCATTCTGACGATCGACCTCGGCGCGCTCGTCGCCAATTGGCGCATGCTGAAGCAGCGCGCCGGCACGGAAGCCGCCGCCGTGGTCAAGGCCAATGCCTATGGCATCGGCATCGAGCCGGCGGTCACCGCGCTGGCCAAGGCCGGCTGCAAGACCTTCTTCGTCGCGCATCTCTCGGAAGCGGTGCGGGCCCGTGCGGTTGCCCCCGACGCGGCGGTCTATGTGCTCAACGGCCTCGCACCGGAGACGGGCGGAGCTTATGCCGAGCACGACCTTTCGCCGGTGCTGGGCTCGCATGAGGAGCTGCTCGAATGGGCCGGCTTCCGGCAGAGCGGTGCCAAGGTCCGGCCGGCGGCGCTGCATGTCGACACGGCCATGAACCGCCTCGGGCTCTGGCCGGGCGAAGGGCTCGACCTGGCGCGCGAGAAGAGCGGGGTGATCGCCGCTGCCGGCATCGGGCTGGTGATGAGCCATTTCGCCGCCTCGGAGGTGATCGATGATCCGGCCACTGCCCGGCAGATCGCCGCCTTCGCCGAGATCGCCGCCGCCTTCCCCGGCGTGCCGGCCTCCCTCCTGAATTCCTCGGGCCATTTCCTGCCGGGCTGCCCATCCTACCAGCTCACCCGACCGGGCTACGCGCTCTATGGCGGCAATCCGACACCCGGAAAGCCGAACCCGATGCGGCCGGTGGTCGGGCTCGAGGCGCAGATCATCCAGCTGCGCGAGGTCGAGGGCGGAACGCAGGTCGGCTATAACGGCACCTGGACGGCGAAGGGCCGGCGCAAGCTCGCAACCATCTGCCTGGGCTATGCCGACGGCTATCCGCGCAATGCGAGCTGGACCGATCGCTCGCAGGGCGGCTCGGCGCTGGTCGGCGGGATTCGCTGCCCCTTTGTCGGCACGGTTTCGATGGACCTGATCATCGTCGACGTTTCCGATGCACCGGCTGATGCCGCAGTACGCGGCGCCCTGGTGACGCTGATCGGCGGCGAACTAGACCTGGAAACTGTTGGCGCCGGCGCCAAGACGATCGGCTACGAGATCCTGACCAGCCTCGGCCGCCGCCATGCGCGGCGCTATGTCGGGCTCTAGGCTCTAAATGGCCAAGCGTGGTCCGACTTACATCTGCCAGGCCTGCGGCGCGGTTTATCATCGCTGGCAGGGCAAGTGCGATTCTTGCGGCACCTGGTCGTCGCTCTCCGAGGAAGCGCAGGCCGCGCCGGTTCCCGGCGGTGGCCGGCCGCCCTCGGGCGGACGGGCCCGTGGCCGCATCTTCGCGCTGGAAAGCCTGAAAGGCGAGACGCAGGATGCGCCGCGCATCGTCTCGGGGATCGGCGAGCTCGACCGCGTCACCGGTGGCGGCTTCGTGCCGGGCTCTGTCCTCCTGATCGGCGGTGATCCCGGCATCGGCAAGTCGACCCTGCTGATGCAGGCCTGCGCCGCCATGGCGATGACCGGCCGGCGCGTCGTCTATGTCTCGGGTGAGGAATCGACCAGCCAGGTCCGTCTGCGCGCCCAGCGCATGGGCCTCGCCGAGGCGCCGGTCGACCTCGCCGCCGAAACAAATATCGAGGACATCATCGCGACCCTCGGCCAGGGCGAATGCCCTGCCCTCGTCGTGATCGATTCGATTCAGACGATGTGGTCCTCCGAGGTCGAGAGCGCGCCCGGCACGGTGACGCAGGTGCGCGGCTCGGCTCAGGCGCTGATCCGCTATGCCAAGACCTCGGGCGCCTGCCTGATCCTGGTCGGTCACGTCACCAAGGACGGTCAGATCGCCGGGCCCCGCGTCGTCGAGCACATGGTCGACGCGGTTTTGTCCTTCGAGGGCGAAGGCGCACACGCCTTCCGGATCCTGCGTGGCCAGAAGAACCGCTTCGGCGCGACCGACGAGATCGGCGTCTTCGAGATGACGGGTGCGGGCCTCTCCGAAGTGGGCAACCCTTCTGCCCTGTTCCTCGCCGGGCGCGACCAGGATGCGCCGGGCGCGGCCGTGCTCGCCAGCATCGAGGGCACGCGGCCGGTTCTGGTCGAGATCCAGGCGCTGGTGGCGCCGAGCGCGCTCGGCACGCCGCGCCGTGCCGTGGTCGGCTGGGAGAACAGCCGCCTCGCCATGGTGCTGGCGGTGCTGGAGACGCATGGCGGCCTGAAGCTCGGCCAACACGATGTCTATCTCAACGTCGCCGGCGGCCTGCGCGTCGGCGAGCCGGCGGCGGACCTTGCCGTGGCCGCCGCGCTCGTCTCGTCGCTGACGGGGGCAATCCTGCCCTCGGGCGCGGTCCATTTCGGCGAAATCGCCTTGTCCGGCGCGATCCGGCCGGTCTCGGTCGCTGCTGCGCGGCTGCGCGAGGCCGCGAAGCTCGGTTTTGAAAGTGCGGTTCTGCCCTCGGCCGGAGCCGATATCGGCGACGGCAACGGCCTGAGATTGCGGCGCCTCAGCCATGTCGGCGAACTCGTCGCGGAAATCGCGGCGACGGCTCCTCGAGCCCGCTCCAGCCAGCGTACTCCGCAAGCCGACCGGTAAAATGGTCTCGATTTCAACGGGGAGAGACGGATTTGCCGATCAAGTTGGACAAGCTGATCGGATCCCGCTCTCGCAGTGCAAAATGAGCCGACTGCATGGGTGACGCGCGGCACGCGAGCGGGTATAGCAAAATCCGCCCGGCCCACCCATTTGACGCGTGCCGGCCCCGATTTTGCAGCGAAGCGGCCCAGACATGCCTGTGACCATTCTCGATCTCGTCGTCATCGGCGTGGTGTTGATCTCGGCTTTGCTCGCAGCCGTGCGCGGCTTGACGCGCGAGGTGCTGGCGATCGCCTCCTGGGCGGCCGCGGCCGTCGTCGCCTGGATCTTCCATCCTCAGCTGCTGCCGCTGGCGCAGCAGCACATCCCGAACAAGACCGTGGCGCTGGTCGTGGTGATCGCGGCGCTGTTCCTGGGCACGCTGATCGTCGTCTCGCTGATCACGGCGCGGATTTCGGACTTCGTGCTCGATTCGCGCATCGGCGCGCTCGACCGTACCCTCGGCTTCGTCTTCGGCGCCGGCCGCGGCCTGCTGCTCGCGGTCGTCGGCTATCTCTTCTTCACCGCGCTGGTGCCCGAGAAGATGCAGCCGGCCTGGGCGCGCGATTCGCGCTCGAAGCCGCTGCTGGAAGAAACCGGCCGCAGCCTGCTCACAATGCTGCCGCAGGATATCGATTCAGAGTTCGTGAAGAAGCTGCTGCAGCCGAAGACACCCGAGTCGACCGACACACCGGCCGAGGAGCCGCGCACGCCCGGCACCAACCCGCCGGCCGGCGGCACCGCCCCGGCCGACCCGCAGCGCCGCACCCAGGCGCCCGCCACCGACCGGCAGGCGCTGCAGCGCGTGATCGATACGACCGCTCCGGCCACCACCGGCGCGGCGCCCGCCCCGGCGCAACGCCGGCCCTGATTGAATAGAAGTCGCGATGGAGCCTGCGATGAGCCTGATCCACGATGCCGACGCCGTGTTCGACCCGAACGCCGACCGTTTGCGCGAGGAGTGCGGCGTCTTCGGCATCTTCGGCCATGACGACGCCGCGGCACTGACCGCGCTCGGCCTGCATGCCCTGCAGCATCGCGGCCAGGAGGCGACCGGCATCGTCTCCTTCGACGGAAAGCGCTTCCATACCGAGCGCCAGCTCGGCCTGGTCGGCGACGTCTTCTCCGACGCCAGCGTGATCGAGAAGCTCAAGGGCAAGCAGGCGATCGGCCATGTCCGCTACTCGACCACCGGCGAGACCATCCTGCGCAACGTCCAGCCGCTCTTTTCCGAGCTGCATGGCGGTGGCTTCGCAGTGGCGCATAACGGCAACCTGACCAACGGCCTGACGCTGCGGCGCAATCTCGTGCGCGACGGGGCGATCTACCAGTCGACCTCCGACACCGAGGTCCTGCTCCATCTCGTGGCGCGCAGCCGCAAGCCGAAGTTTATCGAGCGCTTCATCGACGCGCTGCGGCAAATCGAGGGCGCCTATGCCTTCGTCGGCATCACCAACAAGAAGCTGGTCGGCGCGCGCGATCCGCTCGGCATCCGTCCGCTGGTGCTCGGCGACCTCAATGGCTGCCCGATCCTGACCTCCGAGACCTGCGCGCTCGACATCATCGGCGCCAAGTTCGTCCGCGAGATCGAGAATGGCGAGGTCGTCGTGATCTCCGAGCAGGGCATCGAGAGCCACAAGCCCTTCCCGCCCGTAGCGGAACGGCCCTGCATCTTCGAATACATCTACTTCGCCCGGCCGGATTCGATCGTGAAGGGCCGCAGCATCTATGAGCGCCGCAAGGCGATGGGTGCGCAGCTCGCAGCCGAAGCACCAGCCGATGCCGACGTCATCGTGCCGGTGCCGGATTCCGGCGTGCCGGCGGCGCTCGGCTACGCCCAGGCTAGCGGCATCCCGTTCGAGCTCGGCATCATCCGCAACCACTATGTCGGCCGCACCTTCATCGAGCCGACGCAGAAGGTGCGTGAGCTCGGCGTGCGCCTGAAGCATTCTGCCAATCGCAGCGTGGTCGAAGGCAAGCGCATCGTGCTGGTCGACGATTCGATCGTGCGCGGCACGACCTCGCTGAAGATCGTCAAGATGATGCGCGAAGCCGGCGCCCGCGAGGTGCATTTCCGCATCTCGTCGCCGCCGATCACTCATCCTGACTATTACGGCATCGACACGCCCGACCAGCAGAAGCTGCTCGCCGCGACCCATACGCTCGAGGAGATGCGCCAGTTCGTCGGCGCCGATTCGCTCGCTTTCATCTCGGTCGACGGCCTCTACAAGGCGATGGGGCATGAGCAGCGCGACCCGAGCCGGCCGCAGTTCACCGACCATTGCTTCACCGGCGACTATCCGACCTCGCTGACCGACGTCATCGGCGAGAGCGCCAAGCAGCAGATCTCGCTTCTGGCCGCCGGCTGAGCCTTTCGACGGGATTTCGATGACCAAGCCTCTGGAAGGGCGCATCGCGCTCGTCACCGGCGCGTCGCGCGGCATCGGCCGCGCCGCGGCGCTCAGCTTTGCGCAGGCCGGCGCGCATGTGATCGCCCTGGCGCGCACCACTGGTGCACTCGAAGAGCTCGACGACGAGATCCGGGCGATCGGCGGCACTGCGACCCTGGTGCCGGCAGACCTCGCCGATGCCGCCGCGATCGAGAAGCTCGGCCCGGCCCTGCTGGAGCGCTGGGGCCGGCTCGACATCCTGCTCGCCAATGCCGGCATCCTCGGCCCGCTTTCGCCGCTGACCCATGTCAGCGCCAAGGAATGGTCCGAGGTCTTCGACATCAATGTCAGCGCCAATTGGCGGCTGCTGAAATCGGTCGAGCCGGCGCTCAAGGCCTCCGAATCCGGCCGCGCGATCTTCCTGTCCTCCGGCGCCGCGCATAAGGGCCTCGCCTATTGGGGGCCATATGCGGTCTCCAAGGCTGCGCTCGAGGCGATGGCGCGCAGCTATGCCGACGAGACCCGGAACACCAATCTGCGCGTCATGCTGGTCAATCCGGGCCCTTTGCGCACCCGCATGCGCGCCCAGGCCATGCCGGGCGAGGACCCGATGACGCTGAAGACGCCGGAGGAACTGGCGCCGCATCTGGTCGAGATCGCCGCGCCAAGCTGGATCGAGACTGGCAAGATCTTCGACTTCCCGCAGGGCAAGGTTCTGACGCCGCAGATGCCGGCGTGAGGACGCCCTGAAAACTGGCTGGAAGAGGTGAGCACAGCGGTAAAATGCGTCAACGCTCCCTCTCCCCGCTGTCTGCCCTCGCTGCCTTCGGTTTGTCGATAGCTGTGATGACAGCCGGGCAAGCCGTAGCGGACAGCACTCGCATTAGCCCCGATTCCGCTTTGACAGAGGAACTGCGCCAGACCTGTCGCTCGAGCAGCGCGTTATCGCTTGCGGGGCCGTCGGCGGATGCGCAGGAGATCATCGCCCGTGCCCAAGAGATCATCGCACGTCACGACAGGGCTCTCGCAGCCTGCACGAGGCTGATCAACAGCGGGAGCCTCACGGGCCGCGAGCTCGCTGCCGTCCTCCTCGATCGCGGAGATATTCTGGCACCGGGGACAGGCGACGCGTACGCTCAGGCGATCGCCGATTATGACCGGGCCATCGCCCTTGGGCCGACAGCGGCCATTGCATTCTCCAAGCGCGGGAAGGCCCATCTGCTGTATATGCGGAACCTCCAGCTGGCTTTGCGCGACCTCGACACCGCCATCCGCCTCGACCCGTCACAAGCGGATTTCTTTGTCACACGCGCATCGATCCAAGCTTGGCTCAAACAGCCCGACAAGGCTCTTGCCGATCTCGATCGGGCCATCGCCCTCGCGCCCACATTGGAAAAGGCCCGATCCGTTCGCGGCCTGACCCATCTCGACCAGGGCAATTTTGCCAAGGCCATCGCCGATTTCGATGAAGCCATCCGTCTGGCGCCGAACTCCGACGAGAATTACAGCTTCCGCGCCGCAGCCAAACGCGCAGCAGGCGATCAGGATGGGGCTCGCGCGGACGAGACCAAAGCGCGCGAGCTGACGTCTCCAAGCAATACTCCCGCGCAGCGTTGAGCGACGGCGAGATCATCGTCCACCCGCAAAGCAGGATGCCGAGGCCGTAGCAGCCGCAATAGCTGTCGCCGTCATTCTCAACCGAAGCGAAGCGCAGAGAATTTCTGGCCGATAAAGGCGCCTTCCCGTCATGAGATGCTCGGGTCAAGCCCGAGCATGACGCGCCCCTCATCACGCCGCCGCATACTCCCGCACCACCGCGATCAGGTCGGGCACGGTCAGGTTCGGCAGCGCGGCCATCTCGTCGAGCGAGAACCAGCCGATCCGGACATGCTCGTCGGAGAGGTTTTCCGCCTCGCCGCCTTCCCAGCCCGAGACGACATAGATGTGGTGCAGCGCCGCGCCGTTGCGCTCAGGGAAGCGCTCCTCAGCCGAAAGCATCAAGCGATAGGTCAGCGGCGCCAGCCCGACCTCCTCGCGGCATTCGCGCAGCAACGCCTCGTCGAGTCCCTCGCCGGCCTCGACCCGGCCGCCGATCGCATCCCAGTGATCGGCCCAGGCGCGCTTCCAAGAGGCACGCAGACCCAGCAGCACCCGCCCGTCGGCGCGCAGGAAGAGCGCGCTGACGGTCTCCAGCATCAGCCCTTGCTCTTGTCGTAAGGGTTCTCGCCGCCGCGGGTGTGAAGCCGCACGGGCGTGCCCGGCAGTTCGAATGCCTCGCGCAGGTTGTTGACCAGATAGCGCGTATAGGACACCGGCAGGTGATCGAGCTGGTTGCCGAACAGCGCGAAGGTCGGCGGCCGTGCCTTGGCCTGCGTCATGTAGCGGATCTTGATGCGGCGACCAGCCACAGCCGGCGGCGGATGGGCGGAGAGCACGCCTTCGAGCCAGCGATTGATCTTCGCGGTCGAGACGCGGCGATTCCAGACCTCATAGGCGCGGAAGACCGCCTGCATCAGCCGGTCGATGCCCTCGCCGGCAATGCCGGAGAGCGGCACGATCTCGACGCCGCGGATCTGCGCCAGCAGGTGATGCGCCTTCTCCTTGAGTTCGGCGAGCAGGCCTTGCTTGTCGGCGACGAGGTCCCATTTGTTGAGGCCGATGACGACCGCGCGGCCTTCACGCTCGGTCAGGTCGGCCAGCGTCAGGTCCTGCTTCTCGAAGGGGATGGTGGCGTCGAGCAGCACGACCACGACCTCGGCGAAGCGGATGGCGCGCAGCGAATCCGCCACGGCGAGCTTCTCCAGCTTCTCGTCGATGCGGGCGCGCTTGCGCATCCCGGCGGTGTCGAACAGCTTGACCGGCCGGCCGCGCCATTCCCATTCGACCGAGATGGTGTCGCGGGTGATGCCGGCCTCGGGGCCGGTCAGCAGGCGCTCCTCGCCGATCATCTTGTTGACCAGCGTCGACTTGCCGGCGTTGGGGCGGCCGATGATGGTGACACGCACCGGACGGCCGGGGTCGTCGTCCTCGTCGGCCGTGTCAGCGGCAGGAGCATCGGCCCAGGCTTCGTCCTCGTCGTCCTCCTCCGGCTCGTCGGCGACATAAGGCATCAGTGCTTCGAGCAGGTCTGAGGTACCCTCGCCGTGCTCGGCCGAGAACGGCACGGGATCACCGAGGCCGAGCGAGTAGGCCTCCATGACGCCGTCCTTGCCCTTGTTCCCCTCGGCCTTGTTGGCGAGGAGGATGACGGGCTTGCCGGAGCGACGCACCAGGTCGGCGAAAGGCTGGTCCATCGGCGTCAAGCCGAGCCTGGCGTCGATCATGAACAGGATGACGTCAGCCTGATCGATCGCGGTCTGCGTCTGCGCGCGCATGCGGCCCGCAAGCGAATCCTTGTCAGCCTCCTCGAGACCGGCAGTATCGATCACCGTGAAGCGCAGATGGCCGAGGCTGGCCTCGCCCTCGCGACGGTCGCGGGTGACGCCCGGCTGGTCGTCGACCAGCGCGAGCTTCTTGCCGACGAGCCGGTTGAACAGGGTCGACTTGCCGACATTGGGCCGGCCGACGATGGCGATGATGGCGCTCATGATCCGTCTTTAATGCAACATCGGACTCTCCCCGAAAAGTGGCCCGCCACCTCCCGGAGTGAATCCGACGCCTATTGCTTCAGCGATGCCGCCGGGGTCGACGGCGTCGGTGTCAGTTCTTGATGGTGACGGGGCCGCCACGCACCAGCGTCAGATAGAGTTCGATGCGCTGGCGCAGCACCTGCGGCGATTGCGGATCGGCGACGACCGCATCGAACCAGCGCCCGGCATCCTCGAAGAGATTGGCCTTCAACGCGGCGATGCCGAGGAATTCGCGGGCCGAATGGCGCCAGAGCCCGGCCGGCGTCGCCAGCGGCTCGAGCTCCTTGCGCAGCTCGGCGTACGGAACGAGATCGACGCGCAACATACCGGCGCGCAGGCGAGCGAGATCGCGATGATACTGGTCGAGCGAGGCATCGTTGGCGAGGGCGTCGAAGGCGGTCGCACCGGCGGCCGCATCGCGCTTGCCGACCTCGGCCGCGAGGCGGAAGCGCGACAGCAGGCGGTAGCCCGCCGGCGCATTAGCGGAGAGCTCGGCCAACGTCGCCTCGGCGGCGCTGGCGTCGTTGTCGCGCGAGGCACGCACCGCCGCCTCGAACTTGGCGCCGACGGCCTCGGCCTTCTTGCGCTCCTGCTGCTGCCAGAACTGCCAGCCACCGACGCCGGCGACAGCCAGCACGGCAATGGCGATGAAAACATTGCCGTACTTCTTAAAGACGGCAGTCGCCTTGTCGCGGCGAACCTCCTCGTCGATCTCGCGGAAAATATCGGACATGACGCCTCAGACTGATCTTCGCGCGCTGTCCAGCCGACCGGAATCGGTCGAACGAACAGAATTCGCGCGAAGCTGGAAAACTGCGCATGCCGGGTAGCACCTTTGCCGGCGGAATGCGAGCCGGAACGGCCACACAGAGCCGTCAGCGCGGCTCTAGGGCGGCGATACACCCGGCACAGCCAATCCGGCGAGCACCGTATCGATGAGCTTGCGCCACTCGCCGGGGTCGGCGCCGGCCGCGATGGCGAGCGCGGCGCGGTCGTAGGCCGCGCCGAAGAGCTGCGCAGTCTCCGCCAGCGGCAGCGCCGGCAGCGCGCCGGCTTGCATCGCCGCCGCGAGTCCTTCACGCAAGGTCCGGCCGCCATGGCGAGCGTCGATGGCGTCGAGCTCCGCGCGGCCAAGCACCGCCGCGGCATCGATCAGCAGAAGCTGGGTCCGGCCCGGAACCCGCATCGCCTCCAGGAAGGCCGCGCCGCCCTTCGCCAGGGCCTTCAGCGGCGAAAGACCGGGACGCGCCGCGCTCTCGATCTCATGCGCGACCGTCGCCGATTCCGCCTCGACGACCGCACGGAACAGGGCCCGCTTGTCAGCGAAGTGATGATAGAGCGCGCCACGCGTCACGCCCGCTTGCGCCACCAGCTCGGGCGTGCCGGTTTCGGCATAGCCGCGGTCGACGAAGAGCTTGCGCCCCGCAGCGACCAATGCGGCGCGGGTGGTGTCGGAGCGGTCCTTGTTGGACCGGCGTCCAATTTCTTGCATACGTGCAGCCTGTATGTTAATTCACATAAACATGCAGATTGTATGTTTATAAAGAAAAGCAGGCAAGCCAATGAAAGTCACCAGCTATTACCCGGTGATCATGACCGAGAAAGTCGCCGAAACCGCCGCCTTCTATAGCGCGCATTTCGGTTTCCAGGCCCTGTTCGAAGCCGATTGGTACGTCCACCTGCAATCGACCGTGGACGAGCGGGTGACGCTGGCGGTGCTGGATGGCAGCCACGACACCATCCCCCTCCCCGGCCGGGGGCGTGTCGGCGGGCTGATCCTGAATTTCGAGGTCGAGGATGCCGATGCGGAATATGCCCGGCTCAAGGCGGCCGGCCTGCCGATCCTGCAGGAACTGCGCGACGAATGGTTCGGCCAGCGCCACTTCATCACCTCCGATCCGAGCGGCGTGCTGATCGACGTGATCAAGCCGATCCCGATGAGCGCGCCGCCCGAAGCCCACGCTTGATCGCGCGGTCCGTGGCAGGCACCTTGCTTACGCTTCTGCCATTGCAAGGGAGACCGCCATGAACCGGATCGCCAGCGGGCTGGGAGCAGCCCTTCTCAGCCTCACCACACTCGGCACGGCGGAGGCAGCGCCGACCAAGGTCAAAGTCTTCGTCGCCTCGATGTTCGAGATCGGCGCCAATACCGGTGACCGGGCTGGCGAGTTCCAGCATTGGTATGAGCGCTACTGGCAGAAGAGCCAGCCGCACGAGGCCCGCGGCGCCCTGAAGCCGGTCTATTGCAACGAGGCCGGCGTCTGCGGCGCTGTCCTCGGCATGGGCAAAGTTAATTCCTCCTCCTCGATGCAGGCGATCCTGCTCGACCCGGAGTATGATTTCTCGCAGGCCTATTTCGTCATCACCGGCGTCGCCGGCACGCCGCCCTCGCGCGGCACGATCGGCGACGTCTCCTGGGGTACCTGGCTGGTCGACTACGATCTCGGCCATCGCTGGGCACCGGAAGAGGGTAAGCCGGGTGAGCCAGTGTTCATCCCGCGCAAGGGCTATGAGGAATATCGGGTCTTCAAGCTCAACCCGGCGCTGGTCGGCTGGGCGACGCGGCTCAGTGCCGGCGTCAACCTGCAAGATTCGGAGTCGGCGAAGCAATATCGCCAGCGCTACCCGAACGAGCGGGCACGGGCCGCGCCCTCCGTCCAGACCGGCACGCACATGACCGGCGACACCTTCTTCCACGGGCCCGGCCTGTCGAAGGAGGCGCAGTACATGGCCAAGCTCTACGGCGCCGACGACTACGTCATCACCGAGATGGAGGCGGCAGCGATCACGCTGGTGATCAAGCGGCAATTCGGCACCGACCGGATCCTGAGCCTGCGTGGCGCGGTCAATTTCGACCAGGGCAACCCGAACGAGACGACGCAGCAGCATCTCGACCCGGCGCCGGGCCAGACGGCCGGGGGCTTCGCCGAGACCGTCGCCAATGTCGAGGCGGTCGGCTCGCGCGTCGTCGATCACATCGTCGGCGACTGGGGTGAGTGGCAGAAGGGGGTGCCGCCGCTGCCGGCCAAATAGCGCTCAAGCCCGAGCGTTGGCCCGGAACAGCAGACTGCCATCGCCATAGGAATAGAAGCGATAGCCCCCGGCGATGGCGTGGGCATAGGCACGCTTCATCAGGTCGAGGCCGGCGAAGGCCGAGACCAGCATGAACAGCGTCGAGCGCGGCAGGTGGAAATTGGTCATCAGCAGGTCGACGGCGCGGAAGCGATAGCCCGGCGTGATGAAGATCGCGGTGTCGCCCGAAAACGGCTTGATGATGCTGTCCTCGCCGGTCGCGCTTTCGAGCAGGCGCAGCGAGGTCGTTCCGACCGCGACGATGCGGCCGCCGGCAGCGCGCACGGCGTTGAGCGTATCGGCGGTCGCGGCGCTGACCGTGCCCCATTCGGCATGCATGCGGTGCTCGTCGGTGTCCTCGGCCCTGACCGGCAGGAAAGTGCCGGCGCCGACATGCAGCGTGACGAAATGGCTGGAGACGCCGCGCTGCTTGAGCTCCTCGAACAGCTCCGGCGTGAAGTGCAATCCGGCGGTCGGTGCGGCGACGGCGCCTTCCTCGCGGGCATAGGTCGTCTGGTAGTCGCGGGTGTCGGCCTGGTCGGTCGCCCGCTTGCCGGCGATATAGGGCGGCAGCGGCAATTCGCCGAGCCGCGCGATCGCCTCGTCGAGATAAGGACCGGTCAGCGAGAAGCGCAGGCCGATATCGCCGCCCTCCCCCTTGTCCTCGACCTCGGCCTGAAGTCGGGAGAGCTCGCAGGCATTGCCGGCGCCGTCGCTGTCGAAGACGATCGTCTCGCCGACATTGAGCTTCTTGGCCGGGCGGGCGAAGGCGCGCCAGCGATCATCCGCCGCGCGCTTGTGCAGCATGATCTCGATGCGGGCCGAGGCCTCGCCGCGATAGCGCCGGCCCCAGAGCCGCGAGGGGATGACGCGGGTGTCGTTCAGAACCAGCGCGTCGCCGGGCTGGAGCAGTTCAACGAGATCGCGGATGCCGCGATCCTCAAGGGGCTCGGACGTACCAGGGCGGACGACGAGCAACCTTGCCGCATCGCGCGGGCTCACGGGCCGCAGCGCGATGCGTTCCTCAGGCAGATCGAAGTCGAAGAGGTCGACGTCCATGGGCCGATCCCAAAAAAGTCATCCCGGGCGACCGGAGGTCGACCCGGGATCCATGCCGGAGCGTAATCGGAGCTGTTCAGGCATGGATCCCGGCTCTACGCGGCTTCGCCGCTCCGGCCGGGATGACCTTGTTTGCTAAGAGCAGGAACGCCTCAGGCGTCCGCCATCACCTTCATCGAGACGATGGAGTCGGGATCGCGCACCGGCTCGCCGCGCTTGATCTTGTCGACGTTCTCCATGCCTTCCACGACCTGGCCCCAGGCGGTGTACTGCTTGTCGAGGAAGCGGGCGTCGTCGAAGACGATGAAGAACTGGCTGTTGGCCGAGTTCGGGTTCTGGGAGCGCGCCATCGACAGGACGCCGCGGACATGCGGCTCGGCGTTGAACTCCTGGGCGAGGTCCGGATGGCTCGAGCCGCCGGTGCCGGTGCCGTGCGGGCAGCCGACCTGCGCCATGAAGCCGTCGATGACGCGGTGGAAGACAATGCCGTCATAGAAGCCCTCGCGGGCGAGCAGCTTGATGCGCTCGACATGATTGGGGGCGAGGTCGGGACGCAGCTTGATCACCACGCGGCCCTTGGTGGTCTCCATGACGAGAGTGTTCTCAGGATCGAGCGACATCAGACTGATCTTTCGTTGGTCGGCACACGGCCGAAGAAGCGGATGGTAATCGGGCGGCCTGCGATACTCCCTCCGAGCCCCGGCGACAACCTCATCGGCGTGCAATCGCGCACGGCCCGCATCAGCGAGTCGGTGAAACGCTCGCGCAGGCCGGGCGGCGCGCGCCGCATTTCCCAGGTGACGCGCGGCTGGCCGAAGAGGCTGCCGTCGCGGCGCAGGCTGAAGCGGACACTGGCGCTCGCACTGTCTCCCACCGCGAGCGCGGGCGGCTTCCAGCAGCGCCGCAGGGCCGGACCGACCTGGTCGAGCCGGTCGACGGTCTCTTCGCCGAGGCCGGTCGTCTCCGGGTCGACGGTGCCGATGACGCCGCGATCGACGCCGGGCGTCGGCGACGGCACGACCGGGCGGCGCGCGCCCTCGCCGAACGGGCCGCCGATGCCCGGCATATAGCGCTGCCCCGATTGCGGCGGCAGCACCGGGTTCTGCGAGCCCGAAGGTGGTGGCAGGACGGGATTCTGGAAGCCCGAGGCCGGTGGCAGGCCGAGATCGCGCGTGTCCTGCGCCAGAACCGTGCCGCTGGCCGAAGCCAGCAACACGAGAACGAGCGCAGACAGGCGCGACCGGCGCATCGACTTACTTGGCGTCAGCCAGCAGGCGCAGGCGGATGATCTTGTCGGGGCCGGAGACAGAGCCATTGTTGGCGCTGCTGCCCTTCTTGATCTTGCGCACGGCGTCCATGCCGGAGACGACCTCGCCGAACAGCGTGTATTGGCCGGTCAGTGAGCCGCAGCCCTCGAAGCAGATGAAGAACTGCGAGTTCGCCGAGTTCGGGCTCTGCGAGCGCGCCATGCCGACCGAGCCGACCTTGAAGGGGGTCGGGGTGAACTCCGCAGGGACGTTCGGCAGGTCGGAGCCGCCGGTGCCGTCGCCCTTCGGGTCGCCGGTCTGGGCCATGAAGCCGTCGATGACGCGGTGGAAGACGATGCCGTCATAGAAGCCGCGCTTGGTCAGCGCCTTGATCTGCTCGACATGCTTGGGCGCGAGGTCCGGCCGCAGCCGGATGGTGACCCGGCCGTCCTTGGTGTCGAGCGCCAGGGTGTTCTGCGGGTCGAGATTGGCCGGCGCGGGTGCCTGGGCCAGGGCCAGGCTGACGGAAGCGGACAACGCCAAAGCGGCGAGCGTGGTGCGAAGCATCGGAAACCTCTCCTGACCGCCGGAACGGCCCGGCGCGTCTGCCCCAGCGAGGTAGCGACATCCTATGACTGGAACAAGGCGCGGAATCACCGCCGGAGCACAATGTTGCACCGCACAAGAACAAACTGGAATAATTTTGCAAAAAGTTCGGGCGAACGCTGCCTAAACAGGTGACAACATTATTGCGATCCGCTAATCACTTTGGCGCTGGGCACGCCCGACCGTTTTCCGGGCGCCGCGGACCAGGTCTCGGGAGGAACAAACAGCCGCTGGTATATGAGTGCGTATCGATAATGGCGCGCCGATACTACGGTAAAAAACAGACTTCCAAAGGCAAGGCGAAAGCCTTGCTTTTTGTTTT
This sequence comes from Allobosea sp. Root483D1, assembly GCF_001429505.1. Lineage (GTDB taxonomy): Bacteria > Pseudomonadota > Alphaproteobacteria > Rhizobiales > Beijerinckiaceae > Allobosea. Next base: position 735,507 of record NZ_LMJW01000022.1, on the reverse strand, counting down.
TGGACTATACGTTGCTCTACGCTGAACACTGTTCAGATATCGAGATTGGTCCAGACATACCAGACGATGCAGAAAACGATGCCGGCGAGGATCGTCGTTGCCACCGCCTTCTTGGCGAGACCCGGCATAACTGGTGCGCCGGGATCGGTGCCCTTCTCGACATCGCCGCTCTCCGCCTGGCTGCGCACGCCGAACGGCAGCGTCACGAACAGCACCGTCCACCAGATCACGAAATAAACCGCGAGCCCACCGCCGATCGTCATGACGCGCGGCCCTCGCTGGCCAGGGCGATGCAAGCGAACGCGACCTTGGCCTCGGTCGGTACGCCGAAGCGTGCGGTATGCCGAGCCGGCTGGCCGTTCGGAAAATGCTTCACATATTCGGCATTGCAGGCGGCGTAGTCGCTGGGGTCGGTGATCAGCATCGTCATCTGCACGACACGGTCTAGGCTGGAGCCAGCCTCGGCCAGGATCGCGGCGATATACGCCAGCGCCTGCCTCACCTGCTCGGCCGGCGTCTCACCACGGACGATGCCGTTCGCCGGGTCATGCGGCGCCGACTGGCCGGAGACGAAGACGAGGCCGGCCGCCCGCGTCGCAAGGCTGAAGGGGCGCGGCGATCCAACCTCCGGTTCGCCGAAGAACGTGATTTCTGACGTCATGGCTCAGGCCTGTTCCAGCTCGACGAGCGTACCGCAGAAGTCCTTGGGGTGCAGGAAGAGCACCGGCTTGCCATGGGCGCCGATGCGCGGCTCGCCCGAGCCCAACACGCGCGCGCCCTGCGCCTTCAACCGGTCGCGCGCAGCGAGGATGTCATCGACCTCGTAGCAGATATGGTGGATGCCGCCATCCACGTTGCGCTCGAGGAACTTGGCGATCGGCGAATCCGCGCCCATCGGCTCAAGCAATTCGATCTTGGTGTTCGGCAGCTCGACGAAGACCACGGTGACGCCGTGATCAGGCTGCGGCAGCGGCTGCGAGACGCGGGCGCCGAGCGTGTCGCGATAGAGCGCGGTCGAGGCGGCGAGATCCTTCACGGCGATGGCAACGTGGTTGAGGCGTCCGATCATTGAGTTTTTTCCTGGCGCATCATCGTGACTCGGAAACGAACCGTCATCCCGGACAAGCCGCGTCAGCGGCGCTGATCCGGGATCCATTCCTGAACCGTTCCGGAATGGATCCCGGGTCTCCCTACGGTCGCCCGGAATGACGGCGTAATTCCATGCAGTACAAAGTCATTCTACACCGTGATCACCAGCGCGTTCACCAGCGGCTTCTTGCCCCACTCCTCGTTGACGGCGGAACGCACGCCGCGTTCGAGCGCGTTGCGCACGGCCTCGGGATCGCGGCGCTTGCCCTTGGGCATGCCCTCGATCAGATCCTCGACCGCGTCGGCGACGATATCGTCGAAGGGCGTGCCGTCCTTGGCGGTGACCGGCAATCCGATCAGCGCAACCTCGGGATCGCCGGCGAGCTCGCCCTTCTCGTCGAGCGCAATCGCGATCGAGATCACCCCGGCGAAGGACAGCTTGCGGCGCTCGGGAATGGTACGGTCAAGCGCTCCGACGAGCAGCGTGCCGTCCTGGTAGAGCCGGCCATGCTGGACCTCGGTGATTTTGCGGGCTCCGTCCTCGGTAATCGCGACGACATCGCCATTGCCGGCGCGCAGGACATGCTTGACGCCGAGGCTGCGGGCGAAGGTAGCGTGTTCGGTCAGGTGCTGGTCCTCGCCATGGGCGGGGATCGCGATCTTCGGCTTCAGCCAGCCATAGAGCCGCGCCAACTCCTCGCGCCGGGGATGGCCTGAGACGTGCACGAGATGGGTGCGGTCGGTGATGATCTCGATATTGTCGCGCGCCAGCCGGTTGAGGATGGCGCCGACCGCCTTCTCGTTGCCGGGGATGGTGCGCGAGGAGAAGATCACCCGATCGCCCGGCGAAAGCGCGATCTCGGGATGATCGTCGGCGGCGATGCGCGAGAGCGCGGCGCGCGGCTCGCCCTGGCTGCCGGTGACGAGCGCGACGACCTTGTCGCGCGGCAGGTAGCCATAGTTCTCGACCCCACGGAAGGCCGGGATGCCGTCGAGGAAGCCGCATTCGCGAGCGACATCGATGACGCGGTCCATGGCGCGGCCGACCACGACGACCTCGCGCTGGTTGGCCATCGCGGCTTCGGCGACCGACCGCAGGCGCGCGACGTTGGAAGCGAAGGTGGTGACGGCGACGCGGTTCGGCGCGGAGGCGACCAGTTCCTTGAGCTTGGCGGCGACATCCGCCTCGCTCGGGCTGATGCCGTCGCGCAGGACGTTGGTGGAGTCGCAGACCAGCGCCAGCACGCCTTCCTCGCCGAGCTCGCGCAGGCGGACTTCGTCGGTCGGCAGGCCGACGCGCGGGGTCGGGTCGATCTTCCAGTCGCCGGTATGGACGACGAGGCCGGCCGGCGTGCGGATCGCGAGCGCGTTCGATTCCGGGATCGAGTGCGCAACCGGCACGAACTCGATGTCGAACGGGCCGAGGGTGAAGCGCCCGCCCTGGGCGACGATGTTCATCTCGACCTTGGGTGCGCCGGGCTCGGAAAGGCGACGCGTCGCCAGAAGACCGGCGGCGAAACGCGTACACCAGACCGGCGCGCGCAGCGACGGCCAGAGCGCGGCGAGCGCACCGATGTGGTCTTCATGGGCGTGGGTGATGATGATGCCGAGCAGGTTCGCCCGATCCTGGATGATGTAGTTGAGGTCGGGCAGGACGATATCGACGCCCGGCGCCTCCGGCCCGGCGAAGGAAAGCCCGCAATCGACCAGAATCCATTTGCGCTTCTTCTCCGGCCCGAAGCCGTAGAGCGCGGCGTTCATGCCGATCTCGCCGAGGCCGCCGAGCGGAACGAAGACGAGCTGGTCACTGGAACGGGTCACTGGATATCCTGACGTTCTATGCTGAGGCGGGCGAAGCGGGCGGCGGCAGGCCTAGCATGCTCTCCAACGCGCCTCCATAGCGGCAGGAGCAGGCGGAAGCGTTGCCTCAACCTGCCGGTGCGCCCGAAATGGGCGTCGAGCCGAAATAGAGGTCGCCGGCATCGATCAGCCGCCTTCCGCCTTCCGTCTCCAGGTCGAGCCGCCCGGAGGCGTCGAGGCCGAGGAAGCGGCCGGAGACCGGCCCTTCCGGTAGGCGCATGGTGATGGTCTCGCCGAGATAGGCGGCTCGCTCCAGCCAGGCGGCACGGATCGGGCCGAAACCGCCGGGCAGCGACCAGGCCGAAAAGCGCCGATCCCAGGCGTCCGACAGGGCCAACAGCAGACGCTCGACGGTCGCGTCAGCCGCATGCGCAGCAAGATGCGTCGCCGGATAGGGCGTCCCTTCCGGCGACGAGGCGATGTTGACGCCGAAGCCGAAGATGACGTTGAAGTGCCCTGCCCGGTTCTCGCCTTCGAGCAGCAGGCCCGACGCCTTGGCGCCGCCGATCAGCAAATCGTTCGGCCATTTCAGGGCGAGCGTCGGGGCGGAAAGCCCGGTCACAACTGCAGCCGCATCGTGGAGGGCAAGCCCGGCGACGAAGCCGAGCTGCGGCGCGAGCGCCGGCTCGCAGGGCGCGACCATGAGCAGGCTGGCGTAGAGATTGCCGGGCGGCGAGCCCCAGTGCCGGCCGTGCCGGCCGCGACCGGCATTCTGGCTTTTCGCGACGACCCAGAGCCGCCCCGGATCGCCCTCGCCGAGCGCCCGCCGCGCCTCCTCCATAGTGGAGGCGACCTCGTCACGGACGATCAGGCGATAGCCGGCGGTGCGCGCCGTTTCGCTCAGCATGCCGATCCCAGGTCGTCATGCCCGGGCTTGACCCGAGCATCTCTGAATCCAGCTACTGGTCCTGAGATTCTCGGGTCCGCGCTTCGCTTCGCCCGAGAATGACGGCGGAGCATCAGAACAGCGACTTTGCCGCCGCGGCAGCGGAGTCGAACAGCGGCGCCGGCAGGAAGGACAGCACCAGCACGAACAGTGCCGAGATCAGCAGCACGCCGCGCACGCCGGCATCGCCCTTGTCGAAGGCCGGCTTGGCGTCGTCGAAATAGATCAGCTTGACGATGCGCAGATAGTAATAGGCGCCGACGACGCTGGTGACGACGCCGACGACGGCGAGCACATAGAGCTTGGCCTCGATCGCGGCGAGGAAGACGTACCACTTCGCCCAGAAGCCGGCGAGCGGCGGGATGCCGGCGAGCGAGAACATCATCATCGACATCGCGAACGCCATCCAGCCATTGGTGCGGGACAGGCCTGCGAGCTCGCCGATCTCCTCGACCGGCTTGCCGTTGCGGTTCATCATCAAGACGCAGGCGAAGGCCGCGAGCGTGGTGGCGAGGTAGATCGCCATATAGGTCATCACGCCCTGGACGCCAGCGGGCGTGCCGGCGGCGAGACCGACCAGCGCGTAGCCCATGTTGGCGATCGAGGAATAGGCGAGCAGTCGCTTGATGTTGGTCTGGCCGATCGCAGCAAAGGCGCCGAGCGCCATCGAGGCGATCGACATGAAGATGATGATCTGCTGCCAGTCGTGCAGCGCGCCCGGGAAGGCGCCGACGAAGATGCGCACGGTCATCGCCATCGCCGCCATCTTGGGCGCCGAGGCGAAGAAGGCCGCGACCGGGGTCGGCGCGCCCTCGTAGACGTCCGGCGTCCACATGTGGAACGGCACGGCCGAGATCTTGAAGGCGACGCCGGCGGCGACGAAGACGAGGCCGATGATCAGGCCGATGCCGGGATGCCCGCCCTTCACCGCTTCGGCGATGCCGGCATAGCCGACCGTGCCGGTGAAGCCGTAGACCATGGACGAGCCATAGAGCAGCATGCCCGAGGAGAGCGCGCCGAGGACGAAATATTTCAAGCCGGCCTCGGTCGAGCGCGGATTATCGCGATCGAAGGCCGCGACGACGTACAGCGCGAGCGACTGCAGCTCCAGGCCGACATAGAGCCCGATCAGGTCGTTGGCCGAGATCATCATCATCATGCCGACGGTGGCGAGGACGACGAGGATCGGAAACTCGAAGCGCATGGCGCCGTCGCGGCGCAGGAAATCGGCCGAGAGCACGATCGCTGCGGCGGCGCCGATCAGCGTCAGCACTTTCATGAAGCGGGCGAAACCGTCGGCGATGAAGGCGCCGTTGAAGGTGACGACCTTGCCCTCGCCGCGCAGGACGAGCACCAGCGCCAGCGCAAAGAGCGCAAGCGCCGCGATCTCGAGCGTGCGCGTCGAGCGCTCGCCCTGGATGGCACCGTAGAGCACCATGGCGATGGCGCCGAGTGCCAGGATGATTTCCGGGAGCGCGGGACCGAGAGCGGGCAAGGTGTTCATCGGAGCAGCCTTACTGGACAGCCAACATCGCCGTCTTCGCGGCGGTGATGGCAGCCTGATAGTTCTTGATGAGGGCTTCGGTCGGCGCCGCGAAGGCGTCGAGGATCGTGCCGGGCGCGATGCCGTACCAGATGGTCAGCAGGACGAGCGGCACGAAGATCGCGATCTCGCGGGCGTTGAGGTCGGTGATGTCCTTGAGCTCGGGCTTCACCAGCTCGCCGAAGACGACGCGGCGATAGAGCCAGAGCGCATAGCCCGCCGACAGGATCACGCCGAAGGTCGCGATGAACGCCACCCAGGGATTGGCCTTGAAGGCGCCCATCAGCGTCAGGAACTCGCCGACGAATCCGGCCGTGCCCGGCAGGCCGACATTGGCCATGGTGAAGATCATGAACACCACCGCATAGAGCGGCATGCGGTTGACCAGGCCGCCATAGGCGGCGATCTCGCGGGTGTGCATGCGGTCGTAGATCACGCCGACGCAGAGGAAGAGCGCGCCCGAGACCAGGCCGTGGCTGACCATCTGGAACATCGCGCCCTGGATGCCCTGCGGCGTCAAGGTGAACAGGCCCATGGTGACGAAGCCCATATGCGCCACCGAGGAGTAGGCGATCAGCTTCTTGATGTCCTCCTGCATCAGCGCCACCAGCGAGGTGTAGACGATGGCGATGACGGAGAGCGCGAAGACCAGCGGCGCGAACATCGCCGAGGCGTCCGGGAACATCGGGATCGAGAAGCGGATGAAGCCGTAGCCACCCATCTTCAGCAGGATCGCCGCCAGGATGACCGAGCCCGCCGTCGGCGCCTCGACGTGCGCATCGGGCAGCCAGGTGTGAACCGGCCACATCGGCATCTTCACCGCGAAGGAGGCGAAGAAGGCGAGCCAGAGCCAGGGCTGCATCTGGACCGGGAACTTGTGCGTCAGCAGCGCCGGGATGTCGGTGGTGCCGGCGTTCCAGTACATCGCCATGATGGCGAGCAGCATCAGCACCGAGCCGAGCAGCGTGTAGAGGAAGAACTTGTACGAGGCGTAGACCCGGCGCTTGCCGCCCCAGATGCCGATGATCAGGAACATCGGGATCAGGCCGGCTTCGAACAGCAGGTAGAACAGCACTAGGTCGAGCGCGACGAAGACGCCGATCATCAGCGTCTCGAGGATCAGGAACGCGACCATGTACTCGCGCACCCGCTTCGTGACCGAGGTCCAGGACGCCAGGATGCAGAACGGCATCAGGAAGGCGGTCAGCACCACGAAGGGGAAGGAGAAGCCGTCGACGCCGAGCTTGAACTTGATGATGTCCGAGACCCAGGCATGGCTCTCGACCATCTGGAAGCCGGGATTGGCCGAGTCGAAGCGACCCCAGGCGACCAGCGCCAGGATGAAGGTCGCGACGGTCGCGATCAGCGCCGCCCAGCGGGCGTTGGAATTGACCGAAGCCTCGTCGCCGCGCTGCGCCAGGATGAAGGCGGCGCCGACCAGCGGCAGGACCAGGAGACCGGTGAGAATACCGAAGCCGAACATCATCTCACCCACGGGCCATGAGGTACCAGGTCACCAGCCCGGCGACGCCGATCAGCATGGCGAAGGCATAGTGGTAGACATAGCCGGTCTGCAGCCGCACGACCCGGTTGGTCACGTCGACGACGCGGGCCGAGACCCCGTCCGGGCCGAGGCCATCGATGACGGCGCCGTCGCCCTTCTTCCAGAGAAAGCGGCCGAGCCACATCGCCGGACGCACGAACAGGAAGTCGTAGATCTCGTCGAAGTACCACTTGTTGAGCAGGAACTTGTAGAGCACCGGGTTGGCGGCGGCGAGCTTGCCGGGCACGTCCGGGCGTAGAACGTACATGTAGAGCGCCAGCAGGAAGCCGAGCAGCATCGCGACGAAAGGCGACCAGACCACCCATTTCGGCACTTCGTGCATGGCGTGCAGGATGTGGTTGTCCTTGCCGGTGAACAGCGCCGCCTTCCAGAAATGCTCGTAATCGTGGCCGATGAACGCCTCCTTGAAGGCGTAGCCGGCCGCGATCGCGCCAAGCGACAACACCGCTAGCGGGATCAGCATCGAGAGCGGGCTCTCATGCGGCTTGTGGTCGTGACCATGGCCGTGATCGTCATGACCATGCGCGGCGTGAGCATGATCGTCATGCCCGTGGCCATGCGCGTGGTCGTCATGACCGTGCGCATCGTGCCCGTGACCGCCCCAACGCGGCGCGCCCTCGAAGGTCATGAAATAGAGGCGCCAGGAGTAGAACGAGGTCATCAGCGCGGCGACGACCAACAGCACGAAGGCATAGGAGCTGGCGAATCCGCCATGCGGCACCGAGGCATAGGCGCTCTCGATGATCGCGTCCTTGGAGAAGTAGCCGGCGAAGAGCGGGAAGCCGGTCAGCGCCAGCGTGCCGATCGTCATCGCCGCGGCGGTGAACGGGATGTACTTCCGCAGGCCGCCCATGTTCCGCATGTCCTGCTCGTGGTGCATCGCATGGATGACCGAACCGGCGCCCAGGAAGAGCAGCGCCTTGAAGAAGGCGTGGGTGAACAAATGGAAGATGCCGGCCGAATAGGCGCCGACACCCATCGCCACGAACATGTAGCCGAGCTGCGAGCAGGTCGAATAGGCGATGACGCGCTTGATGTCGTTCTGCACCAGGCCGACGGTCGCGGCGAAGAAGGCGGTGGTGGCGCCGATGACGACGACGACGGTCAGCGCTACGGGTGCGTATTCGAAGATCGGCGACAGGCGCGCCACCATGAAGACGCCGGCGGTGACCATGGTCGCGGCATGGATCAGCGCCGAGACAGGAGTCGGCCCTTCCATCGCGTCCGGCAGCCAGGTGTGCAGCAGGAACTGCGCCGACTTGCCCATGGCGCCCATGAACAGCAGCAAAGCCGTCAGCGTCAGCGCGTTCCAGTCATAGCCGAGGAAACGGAAGCTGCGCTCCGTGAGCCCGACGATCTGCGGGAAGATGCTGTCGAATGCGACCGAACCGGTCAGCACGAAGACCAGGAAGATGCCGAGCAGGAAGCCGAAATCGCCGACGCGGTTGACGACGAAGGCCTTGATCGCTGCGGCGTTGGCCGAGGGCTTCTGGTACCAGAAGCCGATCAGGAGATAGGAGGCGAGGCCGACGCCTTCCCAGCCGAAGAACATCTGCACGAGGTTGTCGGCCGTCACCAGCATCAGCATGGCGAAGGTGAACAGCGACAGATAGGCGAAGAAGCGCGGCCGCGACGGGTCCTCGTGCATGTACCCGATCGAATAGACATGCACGAGCGACGAGACGGTGTTGACCACGACCAGCATGACCGCGGTCAGCGTGTCGATCCGGAAGGCCCAGTCGACACGCAGATCGGCCGAGGCCAGCCAGGTCGCGACCTGGACGCGGGTGGTGCCGGAACCGAAGCCGACCTGGAAGAGGGCGATCCAGGACAGCACTGCCGAAACCAGCAGCAGCGTGGTGGTGACGATCTCCGAGGCGCGGGCGCCGATCAGCCGGCCGAAGATGCCGGCGATGAAGAAGCCGATCAGGGGGAGGAAGACAATCGCTTGATACATGGCAGGTTACGGGCGCGTTTCCGCGCTCAGCCTTTCATCATGTTGATGTCTTCCACCGCGATCGTGCCGCGGTTGCGGAAGTAGACGACGAGAATGGCGAGCCCGATCGCCGCTTCGGCAGCGGCGACGGTCAGCACCAGCATCGCGAAGACCTGGCCGACGATGTCGTTCAGGAAGCTCGAGAAGGCGACGAAGTTGAGGTTGACCGAGAGCAGGATCAGCTCGATCGACATCAGGATGACGATGACGTTCTTGCGGTTGATGAAGATGCCGAGCACGCCGAGCGTGAACAGGATCGCAGCGACCGAGAGGTAAGAACCAAGCCCGACCATCACGCCATCTCCTCGGGAACGCCGGCGCGCGAAGGCACCTTCTTCACATCCATCGCCGCTTCCTTGGTCCGGGCGTTCTGCGTCGGGATATCCTGGCGCTTGATGCCCTTGCGGTCGCGCAGCGTCAGCACGATCGCGCCGATCATCGCGACCAGCAGGACGAGGCCGGCGGCCTGGAAGTAGTAGATGTACTTCGTATAGAGCACCTGGCCGAGCGCGGCCGTGTTGGTGACGCCGGCGGGGATCGCCGCGACCGGGGCGCGCGCGATCTGCGGATCGATCACCCAGGCGCCGACGACCAGCAGCAATTCGACCGCGAAGATCAGCCCGATCAGGCCGCCGATCGGCAGGTATTGCAGGAAGCCCTGGCGCAGCTCGGCGAAGTCGACATCGAGCATCATCACCACGAAGAGGAAGAGCACTGCGACGGCGCCGACATAGACGACGACCAGCAGCATCGCCAGGAACTCGGCCCCGAGCAGCAGGAACAGGCCCGCCGCGTTGACGAAGGCGAGGATCAGGAACAACACCGAATGCACGGGGTTGCGCGCCGAAATCACCATCAGCGCCGAGGCGATGGTGACGCCTGAAAAGAGATAGAAGAAAGCCGCTGCGGCATTCATCTTCGCCAGCCTTTCCGCCCTTGCGGGCGGCCCTCGTTTCGTCAAACGGCGGATAACGACCCGCCGCAGTTTGGAGCGTCTATAGTCAGGCCCGCCGGACGCGACAACCGCGCGACGGGCCATCATCCTCAGCGATACGGCGCATCCATCGCGATGTTGCGCGCGATCTCGCGTTCCCAGCGGGCGCCGTTATCGAGCAGCTTGTCCTTGTCGTAGAACAGCTCCTCGCGCGTCTCGGTGGCGAACTCGAAATTCGGGCCCTCGACGATGGCGTCGACCGGGCAGGCCTCCTGGCAGAAGCCGCAATAGATGCACTTGGTCATGTCGATGTCGTAGCGCGTCGTACGGCGGGTGCCGTCGTTGCGGCGCGGGCCGGCCTCGATCGTGATCGCCTGCGCCGGGCAGATCGCCTCGCAGAGCTTGCAGGCGATGCAGCGCTCCTCGCCGTTCGGATAGCGGCGCAGCGCATGCTCGCCCCGGAAGCGCGGCGAGAGCACGCCCTTCTCGAAGGGGTAGTTCAGCGTCGCCTTCGGCTTGAAGAAGTAACGCATCGACAAGGCGAACGCGCCGACGAACTCCTTGAGGAGCAGTCCCTTGGCGGCTTGCGCGAGTGACATCCTTCTCGTCCTTCTATCCTCAGCCAAACAACGTCTGGCCGACCAGGTACCCGACGATGGGCAGACCGCCCACCGAAACCACCAGCACCGCCGCCTTCAACAGGCGGATGCGCCGTTCGTAATCATCCTTCTCGGCCTGCGTCTGCGAGCTGTCGGTGCGGCGTAAGCTCGCAACCACAACGCCCGTGACGAGCCGATACTCGATCAGGCCGACGACGAAGCCGATCAGGGCTCCGATCAGGCCGGCCTGCCCCGCCATCAGGGAGCGGGCCCCCAACCGGTGATCTGCAGCACCGCCGCAACGATCACGACGCAAGCCAGCGACAGCGGCAGGAAGACCTTCCAGCCCAGCCGCATCAGCTGGTCATAGCGGTAGCGCGGCACGAAGGCCTTCACCATCGCGAACATGAAAAAGACCAGGCAGACCTTGAGCGCGAACCAGAACACGCCCGGCAGCCAGGTGAAAGGCGCGATCGGGAACGGCGGCAGCCACCCCCCGAGGAACAGGATCGTGGTCAGCGAGCACATGGTCATGATCGCCACGTATTCGCCGAGCATGAACAGCAGATACGGGGTCGAGGAGTACTCGACCATGAAGCCCGCGACGAGCTCCGATTCCGCCTCGGCCAGATCGAAGGGCGGCCGGTTCGTCTCGGCCAGCGCCGAGATGAAGAAAACGATGAACATCGGGAAGAGCGGCAGCCAGTACCAGCCGAACAGGCCCGCCTTCGAGTTCTGCGCCTCGACGATCGCCGACAGGTTGAGCGAGCCGACGCAGAGCAGCACGGTGACGATCACGAAGCCTATCGAGACCTCGTAGGACACCATCTGCGCCGCCGAGCGGAGCGCGCTGAGGAACGGGTACTTCGAGTTCGAAGCCCAGCCGCCCATGATGATGCCGTAGACGCCGAGCGAGGAGATCGCGAAGATGTAGAGGATGCCGACATTGATGTCGGCGATCGCCCAGCCATCCGCCACCGGGATCACCGCCCAGGCCGCCAGCGAGAGCAGGCAAGAGATCAGCGGCGCCAGCAGGAACACGCCCTTGTTGGAGCCCGACGGGATGATCGGCTCCTTGAAGACGAACTTCAGCAGGTCGGCGAAGCTCTGGAACAGGCCGAACGGGCCGACCACGTTCGGGCCGCGCCGCAGCTGAACCGCCGCCCAGATCTTGCGGTCTGCGAGCAGGATGAAGGCGATGAAGACCAGGAGGCAGACCAGCAGCAGCAGGCTCTTGCCGGCGATGATCGCAAGATCGAGGACGAGGTCCCAGTTCATCGAGGCTTACTCCGCCGCCTGGCGCATGCGGCCCGAGGCCAGCGCCGAGCATTCCGCCATCACCGCCGAAGCGCGGGCGATGGGGTTCGTGGTGTAGAAATCGGCGACGGCCGGGGCGAAGCCCGCCTTCTCGGTCGCGCCGCCCTGCCCGGCCAGCTTCGCCAGACCGGAGCGATCGCTCTCGGCGACCGTGTCGACCGCAGCGAAATGAGGATGGGCGGCATAAAGCTCGCGGCGCAGCGCCGACAGCGAGTCGAAGGGCAGCGGCTTGCCGAGCGAGGCGGAGAGCGCCCGCAGGATCGCCCAGTCCTCCTTGGCATCGCCAGGTGGGAAGGTGGCGCGAGCCGCCATCTGCACTCGGCCCTCGGTGTTGACGTAGGTGCCGGATTTCTCGGTGTAGGCGGCGCCCGGCAGGATCACGTCGGCGCGATGCGCGCCCTTGTCGCCATGGCTGCCCTGGTAGATCACGAAGGCGCCGGCCGGCACCTCGATCTCGTCGGCGCCGAGCAGGAAGAGCACATCGAGCGCGCCCGCCGCCATCATGCCGGAGACATCGAGACCGCCCTCACCCGGAACGAAGCCGAGATCGAGCCCGCCGACGCGGGCGGCAGCGGTGTGCAGCACGCCAAAGCCGTTCCAGCCATCCTTGACCGCGCCGAAGAGATCGGCAGCCTTGGCCGCGAGCGAGAGCACGGCGGCGCCGTCCTTGCGGATGAGAGCACCCTGCCCGACCAGGACCATCGGCCGCTCGCCGGCAGCTCCGGCGCGCTTGACCAGATCGGCCAGCGTCTCGGGACCGGCGCCGAGATAGTCATAGGCGTAGGTCAGGTCGACCTTCTCGCCGATCAGCGAGACCTTGAAGTCGCCACGCAGCCAGCGCTTGCGGATGCGGGCATTGACGATCGGGGCCTCGCGGCGCGGGTTCGAGCCGATGATCAGCAGCGAGGTCGCATCCTCGATACCGGCGATGCCGGTGTTGAGCACGTAGCTGGCGCGGCCGAAGGCCGGGTCGAGCTTCGCCCCGTCCTGGCGGCAGTCGAGATTGTTCGAACCGAGACCAGCGATCAGCGCCTTGAGGGCATACATCTCCTCGACCGCGGCGAGGTCGCCGGCGATGGCGCCGACGCGCTCGGGCTTGGCGGCCTTGAGCTTGCCCGCGACCAGCGTGAGCGCCTCGCTCCAGCTCGCCGGGCGCAGCGCGCCATTCTCACGGATATAGGGCTGGTCGAGACGCTGGGTCCTGAGCCCGTCGGCGATGTGGCGGGTCTTGTCGGAGATCCACTCCTCGTTCACCGCCTCGTTGATGCGCGGCAGAACCCGCATCACCTCACGGCCGCGCGAGTCGACGCGGATCGCCGAGCCGACCGCGTCCATCACGTCGATGGACTCGGTCTTGGTCAGCTCCCAGGGCCGGGCCTTGTTCTGGTAGGGCTTGGAGGTCAGGGCGCCGACCGGGCAGAGGTCGACGACATTGCCCTGCAGTTCCGAGCTCATCGCGTGCTCGAGATAGGTGGTGATCTCCATGTCCTCGCCGCGGCCGATCGCGCCGAGGTCGGAGGCGCCGGCGACCTCGGTGGTGAAGCGGACGCAGCGCGTGCACTGGATGCAGCGCGTCATCGAGGTCTTGACCAGCGGGCCGATATACTTGTCCTCGACCGCGCGCTTGTTCTCGGCATAGCGCGAGGTGTCGACGCCGTAGGCCATCGCCTGGTCCTGCAGGTCGCATTCGCCGCCCTGGTCGCAGATCGGGCAGTCGAGCGGGTGGTTGATGAGCAGGAACTCCATCACCCCTTCGCGCGCCTTCTTGACCATGGGCGATCTGGTCAGCACGACCGGCGGCTCACCGTTCGGGCCGGGACGCAGGTCGCGCACGCCGATGGCGCAGGAGGCCTGGGGCTTCGGCGGGCCACCCTTCACCTCGACCAGGCACATGCGGCAATTGCCGGCGATCGAGAGCCGCTCGTGGAAGCAGAAGCGCGGCACCTCTGCGCCTGCCGCCTCGCAGGCCTGGAGCACGGTGTACTCCGGCGGGACATCGACCTCGATGCCGTCGATCAGAAGCTTGGTCATGGTCTCACTCCGCCGCCATGAGCCTGACCGGCTCGCCATGCGGGTTGGCGGCATAGTCGTCGATGCGCTGCTCGATTTCGTGACGGAAATGGTTGATCAGACCCTGGATCGGCCAGGCGGCAGCGTCGCCGAGCGCGCAGATGGTGTGGCCCTCGATCTGCTTGGAGACGTCGAGCAGCATGTCGATCTCGCGCTTCTGGGCGCGGCCTTCCGCCATGCGGTTGACGACGCGCCACATCCAGCCGGTGCCCTCGCGGCAGGGCGTGCACTGGCCGCAGCTCTCATGCTTGTAGAAATAGCTGATGCGGGCGATGGCGCGGATGATGTCGGTCGACTTGTCCATCACGATCACCGCCGCCGTGCCGAGGCCCGACTTCAGCTTCGAAAGCGAGTCGAAATCCATCGGCGTGTCGATGATCTGCTCGGCCGGCACCATGCGCACCGAGGAGCCGCCGGGGATGACCGCCTTGAGGTTGTCCCAGCCGCCGCGGATACCGCCGCAATGGCGGTCGATCAGCTCGCGGAAGGTCAGGCCCATAGCCTCTTCGACGTTGCAGGGCTTGTTCACATGGCCGGAGATGCAGAACAGCTTGGTGCCGACGTTGTTCGGCGTGCCGATCGAGGAGAACCAGCTGGCGCCACGACGCAGGATGGTCGGCGCGACCGCGATCGACTCGACGTTGTTGACGGTGGTCGGGCAGCCATAAAGGCCGACATTGGCCGGGAAAGGCGGCTTCAGCCGCGGCATGCCCTTCTTGCCCTCGAGGCTCTCGAGCAGCGCCGTCTCTTCGCCGCAGATATAGGCGCCGGCGCCGTGATGCACATAGAGATCAAAGGGATAGCCGTGCTTGTTGTTCTTGCCGATGAGGTTTGCCTCATAGGCCTCGTCGACAGCGCGCTGCAGCGCCTCGCGCTCGCGGACATATTCGCCGCGGATGTAGATATAGGCCGCGTGCGCGCCCATGGCGAAGGAGGCGATCAGGCAGCCCTCGACCAGCGTATGCGGGTCGTTGCGCATGATCTCGCGATCCTTGCAGGTGCCCGGCTCCGACTCGTCGGCATTGACGACGAGGTAGTGCGGGCGCCCGTCGCTCTGCTTGGGCATGAACGACCATTTCAGGCCGGTCGGGAAGCCAGCGCCGCCGCGCCCGCGCAGGCCCGACTTCTTCATCTCGTCGATGATCCAGTCGCGGCCCTGCTCGAGCAGGAACTTGGTGCCGTCCCAGGCACCACGCTGCATGGCGCCCTTCAGCGACAGGTCATGCAGTCCGTAGAGATTGGTGAAAATGCGGTCGCGATCAGCCAGCATCGTTGTCGCCTCAGTTCGCCGGCTTGTCGCCGAGCTTGCTCTCCGGCCGCCAGCCGGTAGCGAGCTTCTTCGCCTGCGAGATCCAGTCGTCACGGACCGCCCTGCCCTTGAAGCCGGTCAGCCTTGCATCGACCCAGGCGAGCTCCGCCGGGGTCCAGGCGGCGACCTGGTCGAAGTGCCAGACGCCCATCTCGTTCAGCATCTTGCCGAGCCTGGGACCGACGCCCCAGATCAGCTCGAGATCGTCGCCCTTGCCGCCGCGTGCCGCGGTCAGCAGCTGCGGCTTGGACTCGGCAACGGCGGGAGCCGGCTCGGCGACCGGCGCAGCCTTGGCTGCCGGCGCCTTCTCAGCTGTGCCCTCGGCGGGATTGTCCTTGATCGCCTTGCTCGTCGCAGAAGGCGTGTCCTGCGCGGCGCTGGCCGGCTGGTTCGGCTCGGACGGCTTCGGGCGGGCGGGCGCAGCGGCCTCGGGGGCCGGCGCGGTCTTGACGTCGGTCGGCCCGGTCTTGGCCATCGTAGCAGCAGCCTCGGCTTCCGCCTTGGCCATGGCCTCGGCCGCAGCCTTTTCGCTGGCGATCTTGATCGCGTCTTCGCGCTGCCTGGTGATGCGCTTCTGCCAGTCGCCGGCGCCGATCACCGAGCCGTCGAACAGGGCCGGATCCTTCAGCGTGTCGCCGCCGCCGAGCGGCTCCGAGCAGGAGCGGTCGACCTGCGGGCCGGGCTTGGTCGGACGGCCCTCGCGCAGATCGCCGAGCAGCTTGCGGAAATTGTCCGGCGTCAAGTCCTCGTAATAGTCGAAATTGATCTGCGCCATCGGGGCGTTGCAGCAGGCCCCGAGGCATTCGACTTCGAGCCAGGAGAGCTTGCCGTCGGCCGTGACGGTCGATTGCGGGCCGATGACGTCCTCGCAGACCTTCTTCAGCGCCTCGGCGCCGCGCAGCGCGCAAGGCGTCGTGCCGCAGAGCTGTATGAAGTGCTCGCCCACCGGCTGCAGGGCGAACATGGTGTAGAAGGTCGCGACCTCCAGCACCCGCATCGGCGCCATGCCGAGCTTGCGGGCGACCGCTTCGATCGCGGCGCGCGGCAGCCAGCCATCATGCTGCTCCTGCGCTTTCCAGAGCAGCGGGATCACGGCCGAGGCCTGCCGGCCTTCGGGGTATTTGGCGATCTGCTGATCGGCCCAGTTCTCGTTCGCCGCGTTGAAGGCGAAGGAGGTCGGCTGAACGTGATCAGGCGCGAGACGACGGACGGACATCAGCGGTCCACCTCACCAAAGACGATATCGAGGGAGCCGAGGATCGCCGAGACGTCGGCGAGCATGTGCTTGCGGCACATGAAATCCATGGCCTGGAGATGGGCGAAGCCCGGCGCCTTGATCTTGCAGCGATAGGGCTTGTTGGTGCCGTCGGAGACGAGATAGACGCCGAACTCGCCCTTGGGCGCCTCGACCGCTGCATAAACCTCGCCCTCGGGTACCTTGTAGCCCTCGGTGTAGAGCTTGAAGTGGTGGATCAGCGCTTCCATCGAGCGCTTCATCTCGCCGCGCTTGGGCGGCACCATCTTGCCGTCGAGCGAGGAGATCGGCCCGCCGCCATCGGCCGAGAGCAATTTCTCGCAGCACTGCTTCATGATGTGCACCGACTGGCGCATCTCTTCCATGCGGATGCAGTAGCGGTCGTAGCAGTCGCCGTTCTTGCCGACGGGGATGTCGAACTCCATCTCCTCGTAGCACTCGTAGGGCTGCGACTTGCGCAGGTCCCAGGGCGCGCCGGAGCCACGCACCATCACGCCCGAGAAGCCCCATTTCCAGCAGGTCTCGAGATCGACCACGCCGATGTCGACATTGCGCTGCTTGAAGATCCGGTTGTCGGTGAGCAAGGTCTCGAGGTCGTCGCAGACCTTGAGGAACGGGTCGCACCATTCAGCGATGTCGTGGATCAGCGAGGTCGGCAGGTCCTGGTGGACGCCGCCCGGCCGGACATAGGCCGCGTGCATGCGCGCGCCGCAGGCCCGTTCGTAGAAGATCATCAGCTTCTCGCGCTCCTCGAAGCCCCAGAGCGGCGGGGTGAGCGCGCCGACGTCCATCGCCTGCGTGGTGACGTTGAGGATATGCGAGAGGATGCGGCCGATCTCGGAATAGAGCACGCGGATGAGCTGGCCGCGGCGCGGCACGGTGACGCCCATCAGCTTCTCGACGCCAAGCGCGAAGGCGTGCTCCTGGTTCATCGGCGCGACATAGTCGAGCCGATCGAAATAGGGCACGGCCTGGAGATAGGTCTTGTGCTCGATCAGCTTCTCGGTGCCGCGATGTAAGAGGCCGATATGCGGGTCGACACGCTCGACGATCTCGCCGTCGAGCTCCAGCACCAGGCGCAGAACGCCGTGCGCCGCCGGATGCTGCGGCCCGAAATTGATCGAGAAATTGCGGATGTTGTGTTCGGTCATGTCCGGCCTTCCTGGGCGGCATGGAATTCGGCGATCACCTGCTCACCGGTCTTGCGCCGGCGCTCGCCCGCGAAGGCGTAAAGGTCAGGCTTCTCATCGATGAAGATCTCTTCGGCGAAGACGAGATCGGAAGGATCGTCGAGGCTCGGGAACGCCACCGCGACATGGCCCTCGCCCGAGCGCTGACGCCAGAACAGGCTGGTGCCGCAGTTCCGGCAAAAGACGCGCTCGCCCCATTCGGACGAGGGATAGACGGCAAGATTCGTCTCGTCGGCGACCGCGACGTCGGTGCAGGGCACGGTCATCAGCACGCCGCCGCTCCATTTGCGACACATGTCGCAATGGCAGACGTCCATCTCCGGCTTGGCCATGGTCGCCGTGAAGCGAACCGAGCCGCAGAGACAGCCGCCGGAGAGTTTGTGGCCTTCGCCCATCCGCTCAGCCCGCCTTGGCCTTCTCGTCGCCCGGCAGGACGTATTCCGTCCCTTCCCAGGGCGAGAGGAAGTCGAAGTTGCGGAACTCCTGGTTCAGCTTCACCGGCTCGTAGACGACGCGCTTCTGCTCGTCGTCGTAGCGGACCTCGACGAATCCGGTCAGCGGGAAGTCCTTGCGCAGGGGATAACCCTCGAAGCCGTAATCAGTGAGGATGCGGCGCAGGTCCGGATGGTTCGAGAACAGGATGCCGTAGAAATCGTAGGCCTCGCGCTCGTACCAGTTGGCCGCCGGAAAGACCTCGATCACGGACGGAACCGGGGTCGCCTCGTCGGTCTGGATCTTGACGCGCACACGCCGGTTATGGCGCGGCGAGAGCAGGTGATAGACGACCTCGAAGCGCTTCTCGCGCTGCGGATAGTCGGCGCCGGCGATGTCGGTGAAATTGACGAAGCGGAAGCGCGGATCGTCGTAGAGAATCTTCAGGACCCGCACGATATCGGCCGCCTCGGCGAGCACGGTCAGCTCGTCATAGGCGACGACGATATCGGTCACCGCGCCGGGCAGCGCCGCCTTGATCTCTTCGCCCAATGTCACGAGCGCTTCGCTCATCGCATCACCTTCGCAAGCCACCGGTCCACGAGCGCTTCAGCGCTCGATCGTCCCGGTCCGCCGGATCTTCTTCTGCAGCAGCAGCACGCCGTAGAGCAGCGCTTCCGCGGTCGGCGGGCAGCCCGGCACATAGACGTCGATCGGCACGATGCGGTCGCAGCCGCGCACCACCGAATAGCTGTAGTGGTAGTAGCCGCCGCCATTGGCGCAGGAGCCCATCGAGATGACGTAGCGCGGCTCCGGCATCTGGTCGTAGACCTTGCGCAGGGCCGGAGCCATCTTGTTGGTCAGCGTGCCGGCGACGATCATCACGTCCGACTGGCGTGGGCTGGCGCGCGGCGCGAAACCAAAGCGCTCGACATCGTAACGCGGCATGGAGAGCTGCATCATCTCGACCGCGCAGCAGGCGAGGCCGAAGGTCATCCACATCAGCGAGCCGGTGCGGGCCCAGTTGATCAGGTCATCGCTCGCCGTGACGAGGAAGCCCTTGTCGGCGAGCTCATTGTTGATCTCGACGAAGTAGGGATCGCGGGCGCCGATGGGCTTGCCGTCCGGGCCGAGCAGGCCCCGCGGCGCGGACGCGACCAGCGGATCACCACGATCGATCGCTGTCATGGCCATCAGTTCGAACCTTTGAGTTTCGTCGAATGTAAGAACATGGACGGGAGCGTATCAGGTCTCAGCGACAAAGCGATCAGTCCCACTCGAGCGCGCCCTTGCGCCACTCGTAGACGAAGCCGACCGTCAGCACGCCGAGGAAGACCATCATCGACCAGAATCCGAGCCAGCCGAGCCCGCCGAAGGCGACCGCCCAGGGGAAGAGGAAGGCGACTTCGAGGTCGAAGATGATGAAGAGGATGGCGACGAGGTAGAAGCGCACGTCGAACTTCATGCGCGCGTCGTCGAAGGCGTTGAAGCCGCATTCATAGGCCGAGAGCTTCTCGGCGTCCGGCTTGGAATAGGCGACGGCGAAGGGGGCGACCAGCAGCGCCAGGCCGATCACCAGCGCCAGGCCGATGAAGATCACCAAAGGCAGGTAGTCCGACAGCAGGGACTGCACAGGAAGAGCTTGCATCTGTCACCCCGCTTCAACCCGGCGCCGAGGCGGCGCCCTCAATCTCGCCAGTCGATTAGACCCTGCTTTAGAATCACGCAAGGGTTCGCCGCGCCGCACAACGCGGCTGTCGCCATGTCTTTGCCGCATATGTTCGTGCCGCCCGCGGAAGCGGCACGATTCCCGGCCGTTTCGGCTCCAATTTTCGTGATCGGCCGCTCCCGGCGCAAGGCGGTTGTCGCGGCGCATCGAAGCATGGCAAACCGGGACGTAACGTCAGTCTTCGGCGCCGGCACGATTCGTCGGCAAGCACTGCCGATGCGTCAGGAGCACCGCTGCGGGAATGCCGAGGCCAACAACGCATCGTGATCGCGCGCCCCTGGCCGTCGTCCCGCCATCGGCGTCCCGCGCTGCATGAGCGCAATGCGGCGAGTCGTACTGGCCGGTGCCTGTGCCACCGGGATGGTGCTTGGCGGCGCGGCCGCAGCGCAGATGATGCTCGCGCCGCTGCCGCCGGAGCGCCCATTCGATCTCGACCTGCAGATCAAGCCGGGTGCGCCGCCGATCATCGTCGTCCCCGCTGCACCAATCGAAGCCAGCGTCGCCTCAGGCCCGGCGCCCACCCTCGCCCAGCCCGATGACGACGAGGGGCCGGAATGGCCGCAGCGCACGCCGGGGCAGACCGCCGAGGAACCCGCCTTCGACCCCGACGAGAAGCCCGACAGGCCGGGCATCTCGACCGACCCTGGGACCTCGATCGCCTGCCTGCCGCCGCTACTCAAGAGCATCCTCGGCAAGATCTCGGACAAGTACGGGGCGGTGAAAGTGACCTCGACCTGGCGGCCACCCTGGCGGGCGCGGCGCGGCTCCTATCACAAGCGCTGCGAGGCGATGGATTTCCGCGTGCCCGGCGTCAGGCCGCGCACCGTGCTGGAGTGGGCCCGTGCCCTGCCGGAGGTCGGCGGCCACAAGCTCTACTGGAACGGGCTGATCCACATCGACACCGGCCCACGCCGGCCCTGGTGATCAGGCACAGGGCATCTATCTGCCTGGCTCAGATCTCCGCGACGGCTCCCCGAACCGCCTCGAGCGTGGCATCGACGACCGCCGCGTCATGCTCCGAGGAGACGAACCAGGCGCCCCGTTCCAGCACACGCACGCCGCGCCTGAGCAGCGCATGGGCGAAGCGGCTGTAGGCGACCTTGTCCGAACGCGCGACATCCCGATAGGTCCGCGCCGGCGCGTCGAGCCCGAAGGCGACATGGAACATCAGTGGGAAGCCGGCGACCTGTGCCTTGATTCCCGCCTCAGCCAGGATCGTGCGGATGCCGTCCTGCAGGCGCTGGCCATGGGCGGAACTGCGCTCGTAATGCTCTGGCGTCAGGAGCTTCTGCGTCGCGACCATCGCCGCCATCGCGATCGGCTGGGCGTTGAAGGTGCCGCCATGCAGCACGCCGTCGGCGAACTGGTCGACGAGATCGGCCCGGCCGGCGATCGCCGCGACCGGAAAGCCGTTGGCGATCGCCTTGGCCATGAGAGTGAGATCGGGCGTGACGCCGAAGCGCTCCTGCGCGCCGCCGCGAGCGAGGCGAAAGCCGGTGATGACCTCGTCGAAGATCAGCAGCGCGCCATGCCGGCGGCAGGCGGCGAGCGCGCCTTCGAGATAGCCCGGCGCCGGGGCGATGGCGCCCTGGTTGCACATCGCCGGCTCCATCAGCACCGCTGCGACGTCGCCCCTGGCGAGGCGCGCTTCCAGCGCGGCGAGATCGTTCCAGCCGAGAATGGAGAGCCCCTCGCCCGCGTCTGGGTCCTGGCCCTTGCTGCCGATCACCGGGGTCGGCACATCCTCCGGCCCGGCCGCATTCAGCCCCGGCGCGGTGGACCAGAGGATGTTGTCGAACCAGCCGTGATAGTGCCCCTCGAACTTCACGATGGTCCGCCGACCGGTGGCGGCGCGGGCGAGCCGTATCGCCGCCTGCGCCACCTCCGAACCCGATGAGCCGAAGCGCAGCCGCTCGGCTGAGGGCACGCGCTCGCAGATCAGCTTCGCCGCCTCGTATTCGATCGGCGCCTGGCCGGCGAAGAGAATGCCTTTTTCCGCCTGTGTCCTGACCGCCTCCAGCACTGGCGCAGGGGTGTGGCCGAGCACGGTCGCGCCCATGCCGCAGTAATAGTCGATGATCCGGTTGCCATCGACGTCGATGAGATAGGCGCCCTCGCCACGCTCGAAGACGAGCGGTCCCGGCGCCATGCCGAGCCGGAAATTGCTGTTCACCCCACCCGCGATGAAGCGCGCATTCTTGGCGATCTGCCGGGCCGATTCCTCGAAGCGCAGTGTTCCCGCCTGCTCGGTGCCGTTCGCTGCCACGTCCGCCGCCTCCGCTGCAATCCGCACGAGCAGACCAAAGCGCTCCATCCGCGTAAAGGAACACGGGTTTCGTGTTGCGGAATTCGATGGCGCTGGCTATGCCGGCTCATCGTTCAGGGGACGACCGGAGCGGCCATGCCGAAGACGACCGAGAACCCTTATGTCGTGCAGCCGGTGATGAAGGCGCTGAAGGTGCTGGAACTGGTCGCGCGCCACGGCCACGAGATCGCGCTCACTGCCGTCAGCAAGGAATTGCGGATTCCGAAGACGACGACCTTCCGCTATCTGCAGACGCTGACGGCCGCCAAATTCCTCGACCACAACCGGGCGACGGATCGCTACACGCTCGGCCCGCAAATGCGTGCGATCGCCCGCGCCGATGCCAGCGTCAGCAAGATCCGCACGCTCGCCCGGCCGGCGATGACCGAGCTGATGCATGAGTTCAACGAGACGGTGAACCTCGCCGTGAAGGGCAACGGCACGATCGTCTATATCGACCTGATCGAGGCCAATCGCTCGCTCAGGATGCAGGCACGTATCGGCGACAGCCACCCGATGCACTCGACCGCGCTCGGCAAGGCGATCCTCGCCTTCCTGCCCGAGGCCGAACGACAGCGGCAGCTCGACCTGCCGCTGACCGAGCGCACCGGCCGCACGCTGCTCGAACGCGAGGAGATCGAGCGCCAGCTGCGCCAGGTGGCACGGACCGGCTACGCCACCGAGATGGGCGAGAACGAGGACGGCGCGATGTGCATCGGCGCGCCGATCCTCGACGAGAACGGCTATCCGGTCGCGGCGCTCTCGATCTCGGCGCCGCTGATGCGGATGCCGCATTCGCTGGCGGCCAAGGCCGGCGCGCGGCTGCGCGAGATCGCGGCCGGCATCTCGGCCCGGCTCGGCTCGCAGCCGGCAGCAGCGGGCTGACGGCCGGCTCATCGGTATTCGATCCGCGGGTCGATCCAGGCGTAGAGCATGTCGACCGCGAGGTTGATCAGCATGTAGGCGATCAGGATCACCAGGATGCAGCCCTGGATCAGCGGGTAGTCGCGGGTGGTGATCGCCTGGATCAAGAGGCGCCCGAGGCCCGGATAGGTGAAGACCGCCTCGGTCACCACGGCGCCGCCGATGAAGTGCGCCATCATCAGCCCGACGATGGTGACGAAGGGCAAAAGCGCGTTACGCATGATGTGCAGGCCGACGACGCGCCTCTCCGGCACGCCCTTGGCGCGGGCGGTGCGGACATAGTCGGCTCGCGCTTCGCCGATCAGCGACGCCCGCAGGAAGCGCCCGAGCACGCCCGAAACGTAGACGCCGAGCGTCAGCGCCGGCAGGACGAGGCTGCGCAGGGCATCGAGCGGCGCTTCCCAGAGCGGCACATAGCGCGAGGCCGAGGGCAGCCAGCGCAGTTCGACGGCAAAGAGCAGGATCAGCAGGATGCCGAGCCAGAAGGTCGGCACGCCGAGGGCCAACGCGCTCCAGCCGCTGAGCACGCGATCGAGCCAGGAATTCGGCCTGACCGCGCTGGCGATCGCGACCGGGATGCCGATGACGAGCGCCACGATGATCGCCGAGAGCGCGAGCTGCAGCGTTGCCGGCAGCCGCTCGCCGATCAACTGCAGCACCGGCTGGCGGCTGTGCAGCGACAGGCCAAAATCGCCGGTGACCGCCCGGCCGAGCCAGTCGGCATATTGCACCACCATCGGCCGGTCGAAGCCGAAGCGCCGGGTCACCTCGGCGATTTCCTCGGGCGTGGCGTTCTCGCCGGCGATGACCGCGACCGGCCCGCCCGGCACGGCATAGATCATCGCGAAGATCGCGAAGGAGGCGATCAGCAGCACGGGCAGCATCTGGGCGAGGCGGCGCAGGACATAGGCCGTCATCGCCGGCCTCCGATCGCCACGCCGGAGGCCTCGGTCTCGTCGCGGTCGAGGATCGCGGTCAGAGCCCGCCCGATCGTATCGAAGGAAAGGATCGTCAGCGTCAGCACAAGGCCGGGCAGCACGGCATAGCTCGGCGCCTCGTAGAGATAGGATTTGCCGGTCCGCAACATCTCGCCCCAGCTCGGGGTCGGCGGCGGCACGCCGACGCCGAGGAAGGCGAGCGCCGCCTCGAGCAGGATCGCGATCGAGGCCAGCACGATCGCCTGGACCACGAGCGGGCTGAGGATGTTCGGCAGGAGGGTCCGCAGCATGATGTAGCCGGGCCCGCCGCCGAAGCTGCGCACCGCCATGACGAAATCGAGCTGGCGCAGCGCCATCACCTGCGCCCTCGCGATCCGGGCGAAACCCGGAATGCCGGCGATGCCGACGGCGATCAGCGCCGCGCCCTGGCTGCGGCCCAGCACCGCGATCAGCGCCATGGCGAAGAGGATGTTCGGCAGGGCAAGCAGCACGTCGATGCAGCGCATCAGCAGCGAGTCGCGCCAATCACCGTAGAAGCCGGCGACGAGCCCGACCGGCACGCCGATCAGCGCCGCGATCAGGACGGCGCCGAAGGCCGTGACCAGGGAGGTGCGCGCGCCGTAGACGACGCGGGCCAGGATGTCGCGGCCGAGTTCGTCGGTGCCGAACCAGCTCTCGGCCGAGGGCGGCTTCAGCGAATCCGCAATGCTTTGCGCCAGTGGATCGAGCGGCAGCAGGCCGGCGAAGGTCGCGGTCAACGCGACCAGAGCAAGGAAGATCAAGCTCAGAGCAGTGCCACGCCGGGCGAGCAACCGGCGCAGCAGGTGGCGCAGGGATGCCAACGCCTCCTTCATGGGCCAGCGCCGAACCGCAATACGTCAGGCACCGGGCTGGCCCCGTTCCACCGCCTCACTTGAACCCGATGGTGCGGGCGATGAAGAGGTTGTCGATGTCGAGCGTGATGCCGCTGATTTTCTCAGAGGCGACGATCAGGCCGACATCGTAGGAATTGGTCGGAATGCCGAAGGCCTCCTCGACCATGACGCGGTTGAGGTTGTCATAGGCCGCCTTGACCTCCGCCTCGCCGCCGGCAGCGGCGTCGACCTTGGCGATCGCCGCGACATAATCCGGATGCGGGTGCGGGTCCTTCAAGATCGGATTGCCGGAGGTGCGGTAGATCGAGTTGGTCGTGACCCGCGACGGGAATTTCTGGACATTGCCGACCGCGCCGAAGGTCGCGGCGAAGTCGCCGCCGAGCAGTGCGGTGACGTATTCGGCGCCCTGGCGCATGTCGAGGTCGATCGGCACGCCGATCTTCTGCAGCGAGCCCTGCACGATCTGGCTGATCGATACGGAGGCCTCGTCGCTGCCGTTGACCAGCAGCTTCCAGCCCTTCATCTCGTCGGCGGACAGGCCGGAGGCGGTGATCAGCTTCTTCGCCTTTTCAAGGTCATAGGCGTAAGTGTTGGTGTAGTTGTCGTCGAAGGCCGGGCTCGCCGGCGCCCAGGGCAGCGCCACGACCTTGCCCATGCCGGCATAGCCGACACGCAGGATGCTGGCGCGATCCATCAGATGGTTGAAGGCCTGCCGGAACGATTTGTTGCGGAAAGGGCCGCGCGTCGAGTTGATGCGGAAGACCTGCACCAGCGGGCCCGGTCCGGCGAAGACCTGATAGCCGGCGCCCTTCAGCCGCACGGCGCTGCGCGAGGAGCCGTTGTAGACGATGTCGACCGCGCCCGATTCCAGCGCGGCAGTGGCGGCCGCGTCCTCGCTGAACACGGTGAAGACGAGGTCCTGCGCGATCGGCTGCTTCTCGCGCCAGTATTTCGGATTGGCCTTGAGCGTCAGCCCCTGGCCGACGGCGCGGCTGACCAGCGTGTAGGGCCCGGTGCCGGCCGGCACGGTCTCGACCGTGTCGATGCCCTTGGCCTCGATCGGGATGAGGAACTGCAGGAGATCGAGGATCTGGCGCTCGGGCGCCGGCGCCTTGAAGTTGATCACCACCGTGCGCTCGTCCGGCGCCGACCAGTCCTTGACGATCGACATGGTCGAGAAGACGTTTTTGCCGCGCTTGGGGTCGGCGCCCTTCTGCAGCGTCGCCAGCACGGAATCCGACTTGAAGGGCGCGCCGTTGTGGAAGGTGACGCCATCGCGCAGCGTCAGGCTGACCGAGGTCTTGTCAGGCGAGATTTTCCACTCGGTCGCGAGGCTCGGCTGCGGCTTTCCCTCCGGCGTGTACTCGATCAGGCTGTCATAGAGGTTCTTGATGACGTGGAAATTGACCGTCGAGAGCTGCTGGGGATCGAAATTGGCGAGCTCGCTGAGAACCGCGACACGCAGCGTGCCGCCCTTGAGCTGCTGGGCGAAGGCAGGGCCGGCCGCGAGCAGCGGCGCTGCTCCCGCCAGGGTGAGACCGGTGATGCAGAATTGACGTCGCGACAGCTTTGTCATCGCTCTCCCCTCTTGTTGTTCAGGTCGACAATCAGCCCGTTCCCGCTCCCGGCTGGGACGAATGCGCCCGCCAGTCGCTTATCGTTTCCAGTGGGTAGACAGGCCGTGGAATGCGCTGCCACGGCAGGGTGAAGACATCGGACTGCCCCGGTCCGCGCGTGTCGGCGCGGATCACCTGCGAGGTGATCGGGGCGAAATACTGGAAGTTCGAGGCCGTCTTGAGCACCGCCATCTTGTAGTCGGAAAGATCGATGCCGAAGGCCTCGTAGACACCCGGCACATTGCCGGCGACGCCGCGGAGTTCGCTGATCAGCAGGGTCACCGGCCCGACATCGAAGACCACCACCCGGCCCATGTCGACTTCGGGCTGGTGATTGTAATCCAGTCGGACCGGGCCGCCACCGATCCGCCTGACCCGCCCGGTCACCGTGAGCGGCTTGAAGAATGCGGTCGCCGCATCGCCGCCGAGCGGCAAGGTCACCTCGGCGCCCTCGCCCGCTGCGACCAATGTCGCGACCGCCTGCGGCGAGATCAGGGGGATCAGGGTGCGGCTCCTTGTACCCTGCCGCAGGATCGACTCGAGGATCAGGTTGCTGTCGCCGGCCGCGCCGCCGAAGACGGTATCGCCGGTATCGCTCAGCACGATCATGCCACGCTCGGCGGCATCGCCCGCTCGTACGGCGTCGTCGACCGAGACCGCTTCGCGAACCTGGAAATCGTCGCGCATTAACCAGGCGAGATCGGCGAGCTCGTCAGCAAGTTTTTCGGCCAAGGTCTGATCGCCATCGGTGACGACGATGGTCGACCAGCCGCCCTCGGCGACATCGAGCCAGGGCTGCATCGGATAGTTCGAGGCCTGAAGCACGCGCGGATCTGCCTCCAACGCCCTCGCTTGGTCGAACCAGATTTTCATCGGGCCCTTCGAGGTCAGGAACTGCTCCTGATGCGAGAGCAGCGGGATCTTGCGCCAGGCCATGACCGGTTTGAGCTTGCCGGTCAGAATCCGCAGCAGCACTTGCGTGCCGACCTTGCCGGTATCGAAGACGTCATGCGGCTGGGTGCGGTGCCCGACGATGGCCGTGCAATTGGCCATGATCTTGTGGGTGACATTGGCGTGGTGATCGAGCCCGAGCAGGATCGGGATGTCTGGACCGAGGATCTGCCGGCAGAGCTCGGCCTGCTCGCCCTCGACATCGTCGACGCCCTCGGCGGCGCAGGCGCCATGCAGATGCAGGACGAGCCCGTCGATCGGGCCGATCGCCTCGAGGCCGATGCGGATCTTCTCCTGGAAGAAAGCGAAGGCCTCGCGCGAAATCCGGCCGCCCGCCACCGCCCAGGCGCGGATGATCGGGACGGTCTCGACTTCGAGCCCCGACTCCCTGATCGCGGCATAGTGGCCACCGATCTGGCCGATATCGCTGAAATGCCGGGCGATGTCCTCGCCTTCATAAAGGCCGAAGGCCTGGAAGTCGGCGAGCGTCGTCAGCACCGGATTGAAGTCGTTGGTCTCCTGGACAATGTGGATCAGGGCAAGACGCACATCGACCTCCCGGACATCGGCTACCGCCGCTGGACCACCGATCGCATGCGGCGGCCCGCAACCTCTCAAGTCTCGCCGTGGCAAGGCTCGTTCGCCGAGACGGTAGGTTCGCAACCTGACCGAAAGCGTAGTTGCCGCCGTTATTTCGCGTCAAGGATCGCGAGTTTCACGACAAGAAACAACAGATCAGAAGAAGGTCCGGATTGCCCCCGTCACCTGATAGGCGTCGTCGACCAGCATCAGCAGCCCCCATTTGTCGAAGGTGGTGCAGGGGTGGCCGATACCGAAGGCGACCATGTCGCCGACCTCCAGCGGGCTCTTCAGCGGCGTGCCGAGATGGCAGTGCTGGTCGTTGAGCGCGAGCACTGTGTGTCCGGCAGGCATAGGTTCCGGCCGCGCCATCGCGCCGCCCGGCCGATACCAGCGCAACGGCACCGGAAAGCCGGAATCATAGCTGATGTCGCGCTTGCCGACGGTGAGCAGGCTGCGCCCGCGCTCGGGCCGCGACTGGACATAGGCCCAGACTTCCAGCGCCGGCTCCAAGCCGCCCGGCGGCAAGGCGAGGCTCGTCTCCATCGTGATCCGGCGAAACGAGGCCGTGTAGGTCGTCGAGTCATGGGTGAGATAGCAGCCGGAACGCAGCAGCTTGAGGATGGGCCGCGCGAAGGACGCGGCGTTGAAGCGCTCGCCGGCGCGGTCGAAGAGCGAGGTTCCACCGGCGCTCAGCACCATCGGTTCGTGGCCGAGCAGCCCTTCGGCTTCAGCCGCCGCAGCCGTCGCGACCACTTCATCGAGCAACCGATCAGCCGCCTTGGCCTCACTCAGCAAGCCCTCGAAGCACTCGAACCCGGAGAGCCGCAAGCCCGGCGAGGCAGCGACGGCGCGCGCCACCGCCATTGCCTCCTCGCGGCTGCGCGCGCCGGTACGCCCGCCCATGAAGCCGATCTCGACGAGGATACGCAGCGGATTGGCGTTGCGATGCCCTCCGGCAGCCTCCGCCAGCAGTTCGACGCCGGCGAGGCTGTCCGCGAGGCAGTAGAGCTCGAAGCCCGGCTCCCGCAGGGCCTCGAAGCAGGCGGCGATCTCCTGTTTGCCCACCGGCTGGTTGGCGAGGATGACGCGCTTGACCCCGTAACGCTGGCAGACGGTGAGCTGCTGCATGGTCGCGACCGTGATCGCCCAGGCGCCATCGGCGATCTGCAGGTCGAAGAGCTGCGGTGCCATCGTCGTCTTGCCGTGCGGGGCGATCAGCAGGCCGTTGGCGGCGGTGAAGGCGGCCATCCAGGCGCTGTTCGCCTTGAGCACGCTCTCGCGAATGACGGCGAGCGGCATCGGCATGTCGCCGGCAAGGACGTTCCAGCCCTGCCGGCCGATCTCGCCGAGCCGCAGGGAGGCCGCGGACGGGACGCCCTTGATCGTCCCGTCGAGAATCTGGTCCTCGACCCCGGCGAGCGACAGGCGCGGCAGCGCAGCGGCGGATTGAGCTACAGCCATGGATTCGGATCCAGCGGGGAAAAGGGGCGTTTGACCTTGGTATAGGGGATCTTGCTGGCGTCGGGCGGATAGGGCCCGCCGCTGTCGAGATAGAGCACGCTGGCGGCGATCGGCGCGAAGGCGGCGTGGAAATGGTTCGAGGATTTGACCACGACCAGCGTCTTCGCCGAAAGATCGATGCCGAGATCGGTGAAGACCGGCGGGCTGAAGGTCTGGGCGCGGGTCGAGGCCAGGACGATGTGGAGAAGGCCGATCCTGATCGCAACCGCCGGTCCGAGCGAGACCCAGCTCTGCTCGAACGGGATCAGCAGATCGGCGGTCGTTCCGACCACCTCCACCATCGCGTCGATCGGCCGGCCGGAGGACGGCGCCGCCTTGCCGGCGAAGCGCAGCGGGATTTCGGCCCCGATGCCGGCGGCGCGGCAAAGGCTCACTGCGACGGGATCCCAGAGCGCCCCGATCGCCGCCGGAATCTCGGGGTGGCGCAGCAACGCCTCGACCATGACGGAAGAATCGCCGGCGACGCCGCCGCCCGGATTGTCCCAGCGATCGGCGAGAACGACGGGCTTGCCCGGCTCGGCCTGCTCGATCGCAGCCGCGATGCCCTCCTCCGGCTTGTAATGCCTGGGCGAAGCGCCCTGCCCCCAGCCGAGGATCTCCAGCCCGAGCCGCGTCGCCAGCGCCGCGGCCTTGTCACGGTCGCCATCGGCGATGACCAGCACCTTGCTGCCGACATCGGCGACATCGGCTGCCTGGAAGCCATGCGCGACCGAGATGCTGAGGATGCCGTCCCGGCCTTCCATCGCCTTGATCCGGTCGACGAAGCTGCGGCCGGGCTCGCGGCTGGTCATGAAGGCGGCGAGCCCGCGGCAGTCGAAGACGGCGCTCACCGGCTGCACCTGCCCGCGCGCCGTCCTGAGGCAGAGCTCCAGCAGATCCTCGGCCCGCGCCAGGAAGTCGGTATGGGGGAATTCCTTGAAGGCGACGATGATGTCGGCGCCCTCGATCATCCCGGCGCTAAGATGGCAGTGCATGTCGAGCTCGACACCGATGACGCAATCGGGCCCGGCGAGCGCCCGTGCCTGCGCGATCAGGTCGCCTTCGCAATCATCGTAACCCTGCGCCACCATGGCGCCGTGCAGTCCGAGCAGCACGATGTCGACCGGCAGCGCCGCCCGGAGCTGGCCCAAAATCTCGTCGCGCAGGCTCTCATAGCCCTCGCGAGAGACCAGCCCGGCCGGCTCGGCCCAGGTCGCCGTGCCCTCGACCAGATCGTAGCCCTCGCTCGCAGCGCGGCGGCGCGCCGCGACGATCGGGGCCGAGCACAATGTCGGCGTATCCGGGTGCGCGCCGGGTGGGCAATAGAAGGCGCTCTCGAAGGCACTGCGATCGACATAGAGCGGCGCGAACGTGTTGGTTTCCGTCGCCAGCGACGCAGTGAAGACGCGCATGCGGATCCATTCCAGAGCAGCGCCGACGCCCGCCCCTTCGGCCGTCGGCGCGGCCATGAAACCGGCAGCGGGCTTGCGCTGTCAAAGGACCTACGTTCCCTGGAGTGGAACAATGCAGGCTTGATTCGGAACAGGCGAGCCGCCGAGATGCTCCTGCTTCGTCCGCAGGAGCTGCCGAGACCATGTCGCAACGCCGCCGCATCCTGCTCGGGGCGCTCTTCCACGAGACGCACAGCTTCGTCGACGAGATCACCGGGCTCGCCGATTTCACCATCCGCCAGGGCGAGGAGCTGCTGCGGCGGCGTGGCGACGGCTCGACCGTGGACGGCTTCCTCGAGGTCGCGGCGGCGGAAGGCTGGGAGGTCGTGCCGACGGTCGACTATACGGCTCTGCCCGCCGGCACCGTCGATCACGCCATCTTCCAGGGCTTCCTGCGGGACTTCGCTGTCGGGCTGGCGGCCGCGCTCGCCTCGGGCGGTCTCGACGGCATCTGGCTGGCGCTGCACGGCGCCATGGTCACGACCGAAAGCCCCGACCCGGAAGGCGCGCTGCTCGCCCATATCCGCTCCGTGCCGGGCTGCGAGAGACTGCCGGTCTTCGGCGTCTTCGACCTGCACGCCAACTTCACCGCGGCCATGGCTGAGCATGCCAACGCCCTGGTTGCCTATCGTGAGAACCCGCACACCGACGCGCGCGAATCGGCGGTGCGCTCAGCCCGGCTGCTCGCGCGTGCCCTGAAAGAGGGCGAGCTGCCGCGCATGCTCTCCTGCAACGCGCCTGTGATGTGGCCGCCAACCGGCACCGGTACGGCCGACCGGCCGATGCAGGACCTCGAAGCGCTGGCGCGCCGGATCGAGCAGGAGAATCCGGCGATCTGGGTCGCGAACGTCATCGGCGGCTACTCGTTCTCGGATGTACCGGAAGCCGGCGTCGCCTTCGCGCTGGCCTTCACCGGACCGGAAGCTGCCGCCCGGGAAGCGCTCGACCGCTTGGTGCTGATTGCGACGGAATTGCGCGAGCTCGGCCTGCCGGCGGAATGGGACATCGACCAGGCCGTCACCGAGATCCTGCGCTCGCCCGGCGGGCCGTATATCGTCGTCGAGCCGGCCGACAATATCGGCGGTGGTGCGCCCGGCGACAGCACTTCGGTGCTGCGCGCCTTCCTGCGCCATGGCGTCGAGAACTGCGCGGTCGCCATCGCCGATCCGGCAGCCGTCGCGGCGATGTCCGGAGCGCAGCCTGGCGAGGTGCGCAGTCTCTCGATCGGCGGCAAGGGCAGCGCGATCGCCGAAGGACCGGTCGAGATCGAGGCTGCCTTCGTCAGCGCCAGCGATGGCGCGTTCGCGCTCGAAGACCTCAACAGCCATCTGGCGGCATCGCAGGGCTCGCGCTTCAGCATGGGGCCGAGCGTAGTGGTGCAGGCCGGCGGCGTCACCATTCTGCTGAGCAGTCGCAAGACGCCGCCCTTCGATCTCGGGCAGTTGCGCTCACAAGGCATCGAACCGGAGACGCTGAAGGCGATCGGCGTCAAGGCGGCGGTGGCGCATCGGCGCGCCTATGACAACATCGCCAAGGGCAGCTTCACCGTGGCGACGCCCGGCCCCTGCACCAGCCGGATCGAGACCCTGCCATTCAAGCGGCTGCGACCTAGCGTCTTCCCAATCGCGGGCGGAACGTCGCGCTGACGGCGGGAGCCCCGTCCGCTCACGGCGTCCTTCGCTACGCTGCGCCAGGCGAGAGCAGGGTCGTGTAGCGATCGCGCAGGTCGACCCGCCGGCCGGTCGCGGCAGCCTCGGCCACGGCGAGCGTCGCGATCAGCGTGCGCGCCCCGTCCTCGACCGGCTGCAGCGACGCCGCCGTACCGCGGATCACGTCGCGGAAATGGTCGAGCTGGGCGATGTAGGGGTCGAGCGTCGGCGCATGGATCCGCTGCGCCTTGATCGGCAGGTTCCAGCTCGGCTCGCCGGCCTGCGCCCACTCGACCAGGTTCGGGAATTCGAGCGCGCCACGGCTGCCCATGAAGCGGTAGCTGCTCTCGCCGCTGAACGGGAACTCCGGGGATTCGCCGACGCCCTGCTCGGTGGTCCAGGGCGAGACGGCACTGTCGCTGACGAAGAAGGTCCCGATCGCCCCGCTCTCGAACTCGATCAGCACGCCGGCCGTGTCCTCGACGGCGAAACCACGCCGGCGGTTGGAGAGGACGGCGCCGACCGAGACGATCTCGCCGACCGAGAAGCGCAGGAAATCGACCTCATGGATCAGGTTGATCAGGACGGGGCCGCCACCGGCCTGCGTCCGCCAGGGCGCCGCGTTGTAATAGGAAGCCGGCTTGTGCACCGCCCAGATGGCGGACACGCCGACGAGATCACCGATCCGGCGCTCGCTCAGCAGCGAGCGCAGGGTCGCGACCTGACGATGATGGCGGCGGTGATGGCCGACCAGCGAATGGATGCCGGCCGCCTTGACCGCGCCGATCAGCGCGTTCGCCGAATCCAGCATATCGGTGACCGGCTTCTCGATCAGGATGTGGATACCGCGACGCGCGCATTCGATGCCGTTCTCGGCATGCAGCTGATTGGGCGAGGCGATGATGACGGCGTCCGGCCGGGTCTCGTCGAGCATCGTCCGATAGTCGGCGAAGACGCGTGCGTCGGGGTTCTGGGCCGCGACCTGCTCGGCATTGACGTCGGCGATCCCGGCGAGGTCGAAATCGGGATGCGCGGCGATCTTGGCCAGGTGCTTGCGTCCGATCAGACCTGCGCCGATCACACCGATTGCGATGGTCGTCATGTTCTCACGGCTCCCTGTAACCGCCATAGGCTCGCCTGCAATTAACTTGCAGGATAATTATGTCTCAATTAACCTCATGGATAATTACTGTCAAGCAGCACAAAATCGTCTAAGCAGACAAGGCCCATATCGGAACGGACGACCGGGATCGCGGGATGAAAGCAGCCAGTGCGCAGACGCCGGCGAGCGCGGAACCAACCAAGGTTCGCCGCCGGGATCGCGAGAAGACGAAGGCCGAGATCCTGCAGATCGCCTTCGAGGAATTCGCCGAGAATGGGCTGCTCGGCGCCAATGCCGACGCGATCGCCGCGCGGGCCGGGATCACCAAGCGGCTGATCTTCTACTACTTCAACTCGAAGGAAGAGCTCTTCGTCGCCGTGCTGGAGATGGCCTATGGCAGGATGCGCCAGGCGGAGGAGAGCCTGCATCTCGAGACCCTCGAACCGGAGGCGGCGATCCGCCGGCTCGCCGAATTCACCTTCGATTTCCATCAGGCCAATCCGGAATTCGTCCGGCTCGTCGCGATCGAGAACATCCATCGCGGCCGGCACATCGGCAGCAGCGAGAAGCTCAAGCAGATGACCCGGCCGATCATCGGCCAGGTCGAGCGCGTGCTGGCCAAGGGCAAGAGCCTCGGCGCGATCAGGCCGGAGGTCGATGCCCATGAACTCCATGTCACGCTGAACGCCCTGTCGATATTCTCGGTGGCAAACCGGCATACGTTCGAGGCGCAATTCCGCTGGGACATGTCCTCGCCCGAAGCGAAAGCGCGGCGTCGGATCGAGGTCGCCGAGGTGCTGTGGCGCTATGTCCGCAGCGACAGGACGCCGGGGTAGCACGAAGCCCCGGCTCGCGCCGGGGCTTCTCAGCTCGATCGTCGGGATCTCAGCCACGCGAGGCGGAGATGGCCTCGTCCCGCAGGCGGTCATAGGTTGCCTTGTCGACCGGCACGGCATCGGGATTGCCGAGGTCCTTCATCTGCACGCGGTAGGTTTCGCGCGCCGACCAGGCAGCGGCAGCCGCGATGCCGGTGATGGCGAAGGCGATCGCACCGACGATCAGCGGCACGTTCTGCGAACCAGGAGGCGCGACGATCGCGAACAAAGCGGGCAGCAGTGCAGTGAAGGCGGTGCCGATGTTCTGCGAAATCGCCATCGAGGAGACGCGGGTCCGGGTCGGGAACAGTTCCGGATAGAAGCTCGGGAAGATCGCGTTGTAGCCCTGGTAGACGACGCCCCACATCAGCACCGACATCAGGATCGCCAGCGGCACGCTGTGGATCGAGATCGCGTAGAGATAGCCGAAGGCGAGCACGCCCGAGCCGAGGGCGCCGACGATGATCGGCAGGCGGCGGCCGATCCTGTCGGAGAGGTTGCCGACATAGGGGATGACGATGCAGGCGACGATGTTCCCCAGCACCGGGATCCACAGATAGACATCCTTGTGGAAGCCGATGCCATAGGCGGCCTGCACGGCATAGGCGGCGCCGAAGATGGTGGCGACGACCGGGATCACGTTCATCAGCGCCATCAGGACGACGCGGATCATGTCGGGCCAGGTCGTCTGGATCGCCTCGACGACCGGCGAGCGCGGCTTGGCGTTCTGGCTTCCCTCTTCCCGGAAGGCCGGGGTCTCGTCGACCTCGCGGCGGATGATCCAGCCGGCGATGATGACGATGAAGCTCAGCAGGAAGGGAATGCG
This sequence comes from Allobosea sp. Root483D1, assembly GCF_001429505.1. Lineage (GTDB taxonomy): Bacteria > Pseudomonadota > Alphaproteobacteria > Rhizobiales > Beijerinckiaceae > Allobosea. Next base: position 700,140 of record NZ_LMJW01000022.1, on the reverse strand, counting down.
CCAGCCCCAGCTGTTGAAGGCAGCTTCAGGCATGAAGTGAGCCAGCGGCAGGAATACCGCGGCGGCCAGGATCTGGCCCGCCTGCACGCCCTGCAGCGTGAAGCTGGCGAAGAAGCCGCGGCGACCGAAGGGAGCATGTTCGAGGATCATCGAGCTCGCACCCGAGATCTCGCCGGCAACGGCGAAGCCCTGGATCAGGCGCATGATGACGAGCAGGATCGGAGCCAGGATGCCGACCTGCTCATAGGTCGGCAGCAGGCCGACCGCGATCGTCGAGAAGCCCATCAGGAACATGCAGAGGATGAGCACGTTCTTGCGCCCATGCGTGTCGCCCCAGTGTCCCAGCACAAAGGCGCCAATGGGACGCGCGACGTAGCCGACGCCATAGGTTGCGAGCGAAGCGACGATCGCGACCGTGGGGTTGCTGGACGGAAAGAAGATCTGCGGAAAGATCAGGGACGCGGCCGTCGCATAAATAAAGAAATCGTAATATTCCAGGGCAGAGCCAATCCAGCCGCTGGCAGCCGCCTTCTTCGACTGATGCCCGCCCTTGGGCTCACCTTCGAGCGCAATCGTCATTATCTTCTCCCTAGATGGATGATCTGTTTTTTTAGATTTTCGGCAGGATGAGTGCGCGCAATGCCGGAGACCACCGCCGCGCGCTCAGCGTGGTCGGGATCGGATCGAAATCTGCCTTCGCTTCATGCCGTCGCTCGCCCCGCGACCGGGGCGGCACAAGCAGCCGGTGGAGTATCAGCGCGCGTCGACGAAGAACGAGCGGAGCGAAACGGCATCGGAATCTTCGTCGAGTCTTTAATCCCGCTGCCGATGTCTCCGCGATGGACGATAGGCCTCGCTTGCTCTCTCCTTATGTCCATAACTTACCAGCACAGAACTGCGCCGAATAATGCAAAGCATGCGCGAGATCATAACCCTGCACTTATGAAGTGATGGATGCGCGCGATAGAATCCATTCGCTCGCGGACACAGTGCTGCGAGCTGGCACGACCGGCCGCGAGCCGGATAGGCGCCTTCTTCCGACGCGCTGACGATGACTGGACTGGGGCGCGCTTTGGCCCGCCGCAGACCGTGCAGTTTCAGGAGCTAAGAGGACCTGCCCTCGCCGTGCCGCTCGATGCTCTCCCTGGTCAACCTGGCCAGCAGCTCCAGACCCGGGACGGATGGCCCCGCCTGGCGCCGGGTCAGCCCGACCGCTCCCGACAGGAAGCGCACCCCCGTCGGAATCTCGCGGAACTCGCCGCGGTCCAGTTCGTCGGCCACGACGCCGCGCGAGATGAACCAGACCGCGTCCGAGCCCAGCAGGAGGCCGCGCCCGACCGGCAGGGCGACCGTCTCGAAGGCTGGCAGCAACCCGGCGAGATTGAGCGTCATCAGATACTCGTCGACCGCCCGGCGGATGATCGCCGTGCCGGGCGGCATGACCACCGGAACCTGCGGCAGGAGTTGCGCGGCGCGCTCGTCGCGCAGCGGGTGATCGTGACGGGCGACGAGGGCGATCTCCTCCTCATAGAGATGCTCGAAGATCAGGCCGGCCATCTCGCTCGCGGCCGGCATGCGCCCGATCATCAGGTCGATCGCGCCATCGCGCAGCAAGCCGATCAGAAAGGAATGCGGGCCGGTCTCGATCGCCAGCACGGTCTCCGGCGCGATCTCGCGGAAGCGGAGCGCCACGCGCGGAAACAGCCGCGTCGCCGCCGTCGGCAGAACCCCGACCCGGATCGTGCTGCCCGCCGCCCCCGGATGCAGCGCCGCCGCGCCGGCTTCGAGCGCCTGCAGGCCGACGCTCGCATGGCGGCGAAACAAAGCGCCGTGCTCGGTCAGCACCAGGCGTCGCTTCTCGCGCCGGAACAATTGAACCGCCAGCAACTCCTCGAGCTCGGCGAGCGTGCGGCTCAGGGCCGGCTGGGTGATGCCATGGCGTCTGGCGACCGCTGAAAGGCTTCCTTCCGCGGCAATGTCCAGGAACGCCCGGATATGACGCAGCTTGATCGCAGCATGCATAATCACCTGATTATGACTCCGAGCAATCTTTGCATTATTCGCCGTAATTTTGCGCTGATAGGTTATGGGCAGGAGGAGAGATCGTGCAAGCCCTGACCCGCCCCTATGGCCCCCTCCACTATCGCGCGGACGGCCCGGTCGGTGCCCCCGCCGTGGTCTTCGCCAACTCGCTCGGCACGGATTTGCGGCTTTGGGATGCAGTTCTGCCGCTGCTGCCCGGGGATCTGCGCTATATCCGCTACGACAAGCAGGGCCATGGCCTCTCGTCGCTGGGCGACGGCAGCGACATCGCCGGCCAGGCAGCCGACGCCATCGCATTGATCGAGGCGGTTGCGGGCAAGCCCGTCGTCTTCGTCGGCCTCTCGATCGGCGGGCTGATCGCCCAGGCCGTGGCAAGCCTGCGCCCCGATCTCGTTCGCGCTTTGGTGCTCTCGAACACGGCGGCGAGGCTCGGCACGGCCGAAAGCTGGCAGGCGCGCATCGACGCGGTTGCCCGCCAGGGGCTGGAGCACATCGCCGACGGCATCATGGAACGCTGGTTCGCCCCCGCCTTCCGTGCGGGGCCGGATCTGCCCATCTGGCGCAACATGCTGGTCCGCACCCCGGCCGATGGCTACATCGCCGCCTGCAAGGCGCTGTCGCAGGCCGACCGGACGGCCGAGACCGCGGCATTGCGCCTGCCGGTCCTGGCGATCGCGGGCGATGCCGACGGCGCCTCTCCGGCGGAGCTGGTCAAGGCGACGGCCGATCTGATCCCCGGTGCGGCCTTCCACGTCATTCCCGGCACAGGGCACCTGCCCTGCGTCGAGGACCCTGCGGCCTATGCCGCCATCCTGTCCCCCTTCCTGAGGGCCCACGCCCATGACTGAACTTGCCGAGAAAGGCATGTCCATCCGCCGCCGCGTCCTCGGCGAGGCCCATGTCGGCCGCGCCGAGGCCAACAAATCCGCATTCGACGCACCTTTCCAGGCGCTGATCACCGATGCCGCCTGGGGCCATATCTGGGCGCGCAAGACGCTGCCGCTGCGCGAGCGCTCGATGATGACGATCGCGCTGCTGGCCGGGCTCGGCAATTACGAAGAGCTCGCTTTGCATCTGCGCGCCACGCGCAACACCGGCGCGAGCGAGGACGACGTGATGGAAGCTCTCCTGCACGTCGCGATCTATGCCGGCGTCCCGCGCGCAAACCATGCGATCAAGATCGCGAAGGAAATCTTCGCGGCCATGGCCCAAGAGCAAGAGGCCTGAGGGAGGAAAAGCCATGAAGCCAGCCGAGTTCTACCAGCGGGACCGCCTCCTGCAGCCGCCTGCACTGACGCCGAACTACAAGACCTCGGTCGGGCGCAGCCCGCGGCTCGCCATGCTCTCGCTGCAAGGCTCGATGTCGGAGATCACCGGCCCGACCTTCGGCCACAGCGACATCGACCCGATCGACAACGATCTGATCAAGAACTACGCCAAGGCCGGCGATCCGATCGGCGAGCGCATCATCGTCCATGGCCGCGTCCTCGACGAAAACGGCCGTGCCGTACCGAACACGCTGGTCGAGATCTGGCAGGCCAATGCCGGCGGGCGCTACCGCCACAGGAAGGACAGCTACCTCGCGCCGATCGATCCGAACTTCGGCGGCTGCGGGCGGACGCTGACGGACGAGAACGGCTACTACTTCTTCCGCACGATCAAGCCCGGCGCCTATCCCTGGCGCAACTGGGTGAACAGCTGGCGCCCGGCCCATATCCATGTCTCGGTCTTTGGCACCGCCTTTGTCCAGCGCCTGATCACGCAGATGTATTTCGAGGGCGACCCGCTGATCGCGAAATGTCCGATCATCGAAACGATCCCGGACCAGCGCGCCATCGAGCAGCTCATCGCGCCGCTGGACACGAACGCCGCCGTGCCGCTGGATTGTCTCGCCTACAAGTTCGACATCGTGCTGCGCGGCCGCCGCTCGACCCTGTTCGAGAACCGCCTGGAGGGGAACTGACCATGGTCCAGCCCTTGCCCTATCTCAAGGAAACCGCCTCCCAGACCGCCGGCCCCTATGTCCATATCGGCCTCGCGCCGGGTGCTGCCGGCTTCGACATCTATCGCCGCGAACTGGGCTGGGAGATCGCTGCCCAGGGCGTTCCGGGTGAGCGAATCCGGATCGAGGGCCTCGTCTATGACGGCACCGGCGCGCCGGTGAAGGACATCCTTATCGAGGCCTGGCAGGCCGATGCCAACGGCATCTATCCGCATCCGGAAGATTCGCGTCATGCCGAGGTCGCGCCGGGCTTTCGCGGCTGGGGCCGCATCATCACCGATTTCGATACCGGTCTGTGGAGCTTCGAGACGATCAAGCCCGGTCCCGTGCCGGGGCGGAACAAGCGCATGATGGCGCCGCACATCAACCTGTGGCTCGTCTCCCGCGGCATCAATATCGGCCTCAACACCCGCATGTATTTCGAGGACGAGGACAATGGCGCGGACCCGGTGCTGAACCTGATCGAGCAGGAGGACCGCCGCCGGACGCTGATCGCCCGCCGCACCGCCACTGGAACCTACCGTTTCGACATCCGCCTTCAGGGCGAAGGCGAAACCGTCTTCCTGGACGTCTGAGCCATGTCGCAGCCCTGCATCATCTGTGTCGCCATCACCGGCTCGCTTCCGACCAAGGCCAGCAACCCGGCGGTTCCGATCACAGTCGCCGAGCAGATCGAGAGCACCCAGGAGGCCTTCGAGGCCGGCGCCAGCATCGCGCACTGCCATGTGCGCGACGACGAGGGCAAGCCGACCTCGGACCCCGAGCGCTATGGCCGCCTGAAGGAGGGGCTCGAAAAGCACTGCCCCGGGCTGATCGTCCAGCTCTCGACCGGCGGCCGCTCGGGCGCCGGCCAGGCGCGCGGCGCCATGCTGTCACTGCGCCCCGACATGGCTTCGCTCGCCGTCGGCTCGAACAACTTCCCGACCCGCGTCTACGAGAACGCGCCGGATCTGGTCGACTGGCTCGCCGCCGAGATGGCGACCCATGGCGTCAAGCCGGAGATCGAGGCCTTCGACCTCTCCCACATCCTCAAGGCGCACGAGATGTGGAAACGGGGGCAGATCGTCGACCGTCCTTACGTCCAGTTCGTGATGGGCGTGAAGAACGCGATGCCGGTCGATCGCGACGTGTTCGACTATTACATCCATACCGTGAAGCGCCTGTTCGGCGTGAACGCGCCCTGGTGCGCCGCCGGCATCGGCTCGAACCAGATCGTCCTGAACGAATGGGCGATCGCCGCCGGCGGCCACGCCCGCACCGGGCTCGAGGACAATGTGCGCCTGGATCGCGAGCGGCTCGCGCCCTCGAACGCGGCCCTGGTCGAGCGGGCTGCAGAGCTCTGCCGGCAATACGGCCGCCCGGTCGCGACCTGGCAGCAGGCGCGGGACATCCTCGGCATTCCGCTGAAGGCGTAAGGAGGGCGGCGCGGCGGATTTCCGTACCGCTCGTCCAAGGCCTTTCCGGGGATATCGAGCCTGACCTCGAACAGGAGCTGCGTCGCATGATCAGCGGAAAGACCAAACTCATCGGCCATCTCGGCTACCCGACCGAGAGCTTCAAGGCGCCCCTGATCTACAATCCCTATTTCGAACGCGAGGGCATCGATGCGGTGGTCGTGCCGATGGGCAGCCGCAGCGAGGACTATCCCGATTTCCTCAAGCTGTTCTTCCGGCTTTCGAATGCGCATGGCGCGCTCATCACAATGCCGCACAAGGTGGTGACGACCGGGCTCGTCGACGAGCTGACGCCGACGGCGGCGATCTCCGGCGCCTGCAACGCGGTCCGCCGCGAGGCCGACGGCCGGCTGACCGGCGACATGTTCGACGGCGAAGGCTTCGTGCGCGGCGTGCTGCGCAAGGGCCGCAAGCTCAAAGGCGCGCGGGCGCTCGTCGTCGGTGCCGGAGGCGTTGGCTCGGCCATCGCAGCATCGCTCGCCAAGGCCGGCGTCGCCGAGCTTGCCTTGTTCGACATGAATGACGGGGCGGCCGAGGCGCTTGGGCAGCGGCTGGCGCACTACCATGCCGCGCTCAGGGTTTCGACCGGCTCGAACGACCCGGCCGGCTTCGACATCGTGATCAATGCGACGCCGCTCGGAATGAAGCCGAACGATCCCCTGCCGCTCGACGTCGAACGCCTGCCGGCCACCGCCTTCGTCGGCGAGGTGGTGATGGCGCAGGCCATCACGCCCTTCCTGGCCGCCGCCCGGCAGCGCGGCTGCGACGTGCAGGTCGGCACCGACATGCTGTTCGAGCAGATCCCGGCCTATCTGGAGTTCTTCGGACTGCCTTCGACCACGGCCGAGGATTTGCGCGCCGTGGCCAGACTCGGCTGAGAACGGCCTTCTGAAGACCCGCCGGCGCTGCTGGACTTTCTTTCGGACGTCCCGAAGGCTACCTGATGCCGGCTCGCAGCAGGTCGGAGCATGCCCTGCCCCATGCTCGACCTGCGGCAGGCCTCGACAAGGGATGGCCAGGTTCTGGCGGAGGGAAATCTGTCATGACGAGCGGTGTTCACCACGTCACCCTGATCACCCGGAAGGTGCAGGCCAATGTCGATTTCTATCTCGGCTTCCTCGGCCTGCGCCTGGTGAAGCGCACCGGCGGCTACGAGGACGCCCGCCAGCTCCATCTCTTCTATGGCGACGAGCGCGGCTCGCCCGGCTCGCTCGTCACGTTCCTGGTCTGGGAGGACGGCTCGCCCGGGCGCGCCGGCCATGGCCAGGTCAGCGAGATCGCCTTTGCCGTTGCACCGGCCGCGATCGGCTTCTGGCTCGAGCGCGCCCTGCGCTTCGGGGTGGCGGTCGAAGGGCCGCTGCAGGAGTTCGGCGAAACCGTCTTGCGCCTGCGCGATCCGGACGGCTTCGTGGTGAAGCTGGTCGGCAGCACGCTGTACGGCGAAGGCTGGACATCCGCCGGCATTCCACCGGAGCACCGCATCCACCGCCTGCGCGGCGTGACGCTGCTCTCCGCGACGAACGAGGAAACCGTGCATTTCCTCACCACCTATGCGGGATTTGCCCGCCAGGGCCGCGAAGGCAGCACAGAGCGCCTGCGCTCCGAGACCGGCGACAGTCTCGATGTCCGCGATGCCGGCGGCTTCTGGCCGGGCATCCCCGGCACCGGCACCGCGGACCATGTCGCGGTCCGTGTCTCGGACACGGCCCAGCTTTCAGACGTCGAGCGCGATCTCTCGAAGCTGAACTCCAGCCCGACCACCCTGCACGACCGCCAGTATTTCACCTCGCTCTATGTGCGCGAGCCAGGCGGCACGCTGATTGAATTCGCGACCGACGGCCCCGGCTTCACCGTCGACGAGCCGATCGAAACCCTCGGCGACAGGCTCTTCGTTCCACCAGCTGCGCAAGATGAAAGCGACGCCATCCGGGTCGTGCTGCCGCAGTTCGCCCTGCCCGGTGAGGAGCGGGTCATCTATCGCGAGCTGCCCTTCATCCATCGTTTCCATCAGCCCGCAGACACCGACGGCAGCGCGATCGTGCTGCTCCATGGCAGCGGCGGCAACGAAGCCGACCTGATGCCGCTCGCGCACCGGATCGCACCCCATGCCATCCTGCTCGGCCTGCGTGGCCGCAGCACCGAGGACGGAACCGCGCGCTGGTTCCGGCGCCATTCCGAACTGTCCTTCGATCAGGACGACATCCGCTTCGAGGCCGGGGCTCTCGCCGCCTTCACGGAAGAGGCGCGGACAGCTTACGGCCTCGCGCCGGAGCGTCTCGTCTTCCTCGGCTATTCGAACGGCGCCAACCTGCTCGCGGCGGCCATGCTGCTCCATCCCGGGCTGGCGCAGCGGGCGGTGCTCCTGCGCCCCGCGGCGGTGCTGGAGGAGCCGCCGGCCGCGGCGCTGCCCGGCACCTCGGTGCTGATGCTCACCGGCGCCGAGGACCCCTATCGCGATCTGGCCGCGCCCCTCAAAACCGCGCTGCGCCGAGCCGGCGCAGACGTCGAGACGCATGTCATCCGGGCCGGACACGCGCTCGGGGAGCAGGACCGCGACCTGGCCGCGGACTGGCTCGCGCGCCACTCGCGCTGACGGGAAGAGCCTGCCTTGAACAGGCATGGCACCGGCGGGCCCCATCCGAAAACAAGCCTGGTTTCCAGGTCGGCGCGGTTCGCGTCAGAGACGAAGGGCTTGCGCCGCGAGCGCAAGCGGCTCGTAATAACGAAGGAGCCGGTCAGACGCCAAACGGCATCGGCCTCGAACGAGGAAAGGCTTGTAACAGATTGAAATATCTATCGGAAAATGGCGCGGGCGACGGGGCTCGAACCCGCGACCTCCGGCGTGACAGGCCGGCACTCTAACCAACTGAGCTACGCCCGCGCGGGCGGCGGAGGAACATGTCCCCGGCGGGGTTGGGATTATGGCCCCGGGCCCTGACTGTCAAGCACCGAAGCCGTCAAAATATCGATCGTCTCCAAAGTCCGGGGGAAGAGGTCTGAAACTGGTGGTTTCCCGGTTTCCCGACTGAGGCGATGCAAGGATGATCCCTCATTGCTCTCGCCTGGGGACGGCGAATCTCGGCCGCCGTCTTTCGTGCCTGCTCCGGCGTGGCGGGCTGGGGTCTTTCAGGCCATGAGCCGTTCCTCGCTGGGCGCTCGCCGCCGGGCAAAAGCTTCGCACGCCGCGTGCTGTGGCTTGCGAAGCCGGCCCCATGGCCTTAAACGGCGGACAAGGGCGGTTAGCTCAGTCGGTAGAGCGCTTCGTTTACACCGAAGATGTCGGCGGTTCGAGCCCGTCACCGCCCACCAGCCTTCCCCTTCGGTCAGCTCAGGCCGGCAGCATCCAGAGCGTGTGGACCCTGCCGTCCTGCCCGAAGCCGATGCCGCATTGCAGGGAGCCTTCGGCGAACTGCGCCTCGTAGATGTCGACGCCGTCTTCGCCGACACGGCGGAAGCCGAGCGATTGCAGCCCGCCCTTCGATTCGAGCTCCGCGCTGACGATCGGCTGCTGCTCACGCACCAGCTCGGCCAGTTCGTCGCTCAACAGCTCGAATGGCATGCTGCCGCGCTGCTGCTGTTCGAGCAGCTCGCGCAATGTCGCCTCGCTGCGCGGATCCGGGGTCCGATTGCGGACGCGTTCTCCGAGCTCATTGCCCAGGCGCTTCGCCTCCGCCTCGTCGATCCGGGGCGCGACACTGTCGTGCCCGCCCTGATGCAGGATCAGCACATCGACCCTACCGTCATCGCCGGGCGTGAAGGTGAGCTGCGCCGGCACGACCCTCAGGAAGAAAATGCTGTCGCTCTCGGCGAAGAGCTCGACCTTGGGCTGCCCCGTAAGCTGAAGGAAGAAGCGATCGCCTTCGAGGCTGACGGTCATGACGAGGCCGGCGGGATGCCGGTAGAAGCCGGTGCACCGCTCGAAGCGGCGTGGATCGATCTTGGTCTGCGTGCGCGGCCGCGCCTGCTCGTAGCGCCGCCAGGCGACGGTGTCGGTGGTGTTCTCAGTCATGTTGGCCTCCTTCGCGAGCTTGATCAGTTCATCTGTCGTGAGGGAGGTGCCGGTCGCGAGCTTGGCTCGAGCAGCGCGGACGAGAGCAAGGCCCTGCTCGGCCCGCTCGCGCTGTTCGGCGAGCAGGTCGTGCTGGATGGCGAGTATCCCGGCGAGATCGGTCGCCCTGCCCTGCAGCAGCGCGGTGATTCGTTGCAGGCTCAGGCCCAGCCGCTTCAGCGCCAGGATCTCGTGCAGACGGGCGATCTCGTCGGCACCGTAGAGGCGCCAGCCCTTCTCGGTTCGCCGCGGCCGGATCAGGCCGTGCTCCTCGTAGAGCCGCAGTGCCCGCTTCGACAGCCCGATCCGGGCGGCGCACTCATTGGCTTCGAGCCAGATCTCACCCTTGCTTGGCATGCTGGTCGGCACCTCCTGATTCAGCGCTAGGCTATGACGCAGGGTGCGGCTCAAGGGCCCGGCCAACAAGAAAAGGCCGCCGGCAGTACCGGCGGCCTCTCTCTATGCGCGAGCGCTGGGCTCAGTGGGCGATGACGCCTGCGGCGGCATCATCCTCGGTGGCCTTGGGCGTTGCCGCCTTCAGGTCCTCCTCCCAGACGATCGGGACGGGCTGGCGCACCAGCGCATGCTGCAGCACCTGTTCCATCCGCGAGACCGGGACGATCTCGAGCCCGTTCTTCACGGACTTCGGCAGATCGACCAGATCCTTGGCGTTGTCCTCGGGGATCAGCACCTTCTTGATGCCGCCGCGCAGGGCGGCCAAGAGCTTCTCCTTGAGGCCCCCGATCGGCAACACCCTGCCCCGCAACGTGATCTCGCCGGTCATGGCGACATCACGACGGACCGGAATGCCGGTCAGGACCGAGACGATAGCCGTCGCCATGCCGACGCCGGCCGACGGGCCGTCCTTCGGGGTCGCCCCCTCGGGAAGATGGACGTGGATGTCGCGCCGGTCGAACAGCGGCGGCTCGATGCCGAAATCGATGGCGCGGGAGCGGACATAGGAGGCCGCCGCCGAGATCGATTCCTTCATCACGTCGCGCAGATTGCCGGTGACGGTCATCTTGCCCTTGCCGGGCATCATCACGCCTTCGATCGTCAGCATCTCGCCGCCGACCTCGGTCCAGGCCAGGCCGGTAACGACGCCCACCTGGTCCTCGGTCTCAGCCTCGCCATAGCGATAGCGCGGCGGACCGAGATACTCTTCCAGAACCGCAGTCGTGACCGCGACCTTCTTCTTCTTGGTCAGCACGATATCCTTCACCGCCTTGCGGACGGTGTTCGCGAGTTCGCGCTCGAGGTTACGCACGCCGGCCTCGCGGGTATAGCGGCGGACCAGCGTCATCAAGGCCTCGTCGTCAATCGACCATTCCTTGGACTGCAGGCCGTGCTTCTTGATCGTCCCCGGGATCAGGTGACGACGCGCGATCTCGGCCTTCTCGTCCTCGGTGTAGCCGGCGATGCGGATCACCTCCATCCGATCCAGGAGGGCCGGCGGGATGTTCAGCGTGTTCGCCGTGGTCACGAACATCACGTTCGACAGGTCATAGTCGACCTCGAGGTAATGGTCGTTGAAGGTCGAGTTCTGCTCGGGATCGAGCACCTCGAGCAGGGCCGCCGACGGGTCGCCGCGGAAGTCCTGACCCATCTTGTCGATCTCATCGAGCAGGATGAGCGGGTTCGAGGTCTTGGCCTTCTTCATCGACTGGATGATCTTGCCGGGCATCGAGCCGATATAGGTGCGGCGATGGCCGCGGATCTCGGCCTCGTCACGCACGCCGCCNCCGACGCCCGGAGGGCCGACGAGGCACAGGATCGGACCGGCGAGCCGGTTGGCGCGCTGCTGCACGGCAAGGTACTCGACGATCCGGTCCTTGACCTTGTCGAGGCCGAAATGATCGTCGTCGAGCACCTTCTGCGCGGCAGCAAGGTCCTTCTTCATCTTCGAGCGCTTCTGCCACGGGATGCCGAGCAGCCAGTCGAGATAGTTGCGCACGACGGTGGCTTCGGCCGACATCGGCGACATCTGGCGCAGTTTCTTGACCTCGGCGATCGCCTTGTCGCGCGCTTCCTTGGTCAGCTTGGTCTTGGCGATGCGCTCTTCCAGCTCGGCCAGCTCATCACGGCCTTCCTCGCCGTCGCCCAGCTCCTTCTGGATCGCCTTCATCTGCTCGTTGAGATAGTACTCGCGCTGGGTCTTCTCCATCTGGCGCTTGACGCGCGAGCGGATGCGCTTCTCGACCTGCAGCACCGACATCTCGCTCTCCATCAGGGAGAGCACCTTCTCGAGCCGGTGGGCGACGTTCATCACCTCGAGCACGGCCTGCCGGTCGGCGATCTTGACCGCAAGATGCGACGCAACCGTATCGGCGAGCTTGGCCGGCTCGTCGATCTGGGAGACCGCCGCGACGATCTCGGGCGAGATCTTCTTGTTGAGCTTCACATAATTCTCGAACTCGCTGACGACCGAGCGGGCGAGCGCCTCGACCTCGACCTTCTTGCCGGTCTCCTCGGCGAGGGCCTCAGCCTGCGCCTCATAGAAGTTGTCGGTGGCGGTATAGGTCGTCGCCTTGGCCCGGCCGATGCCCTCGACGAGCACCTTCACGGTCGAGTCGGGCAGCTTGAGCAGCTGCAGCACGCGGGCGAGCGTGCCGATTTCATAGATGTCGGCGGTTTCCGGATCATCGTCGCCGGCGTTCTTCTGCGTGGCGAGCAGGATCAGACCATCGTTCTTGACGACTTCCTCAAGCGCGCGAATGGACTTCTCGCGACCGACGAAAAGCGGCACGATCATGTGCGGGAAAACGACGATGTCGCGCAGCGGCAGGACCGGATAGGTATCGGTCGTGCCGGGGACAAGCGGAGCGCGGGGCGTCGAGCCAGTCATGTCTAGTCCTTCAAGTTTTCGCCCGGCCGACCCCTGGAAAGGCAATCGAGCGGACGTACCGCGCGGCGCGACCATTCGCGCCAGGCGCCCCCGCGAACCGCGCCCTCGACAGGCACGCGAGTCTCGCAGGTGATCCTAAGGTGGATGTTTCGACGCCGGCTTTCAAGCGACGGCGACGCGAAGTCCACCACAGCTTCCGCCGCTGCCGGCACACGAGCCCGTGAGGGACCCGGCAGGGCGAGAACAGTGTCCGGGCAGACGTATCCACCCAGGCTCACAACGCAAAACGCGCGCCAAGAGGCGCGCGTTCCGAACTGAACCAGAATCCAGCTTCGCTCAGGCCGAGGCCGACTTGGCCTCTTCTTCGCGATCCGCATAGATGAACAGCGGACGTGACTTGGTCTCGACCGCCTCGGGGCCGATCACGACCTGCTCGACGCCTTCCAGCCCCGGCAATTCGTACATGGTCTCGAGCAGGATGCCCTCCATGATCGAACGCAGGCCGCGCGCGCCGGTCTTGCGCTCGATCGCCTTGCGGGCGATCAGGCTGACCGCCTCTTCAGTGAAGGTCAGCGCGGTGTCCTCCATCTCGAACAGGCGCTGATACTGCTTGACCAGGGCGTTCTTCGGCTCGGTGAGGATGGTCTTGAGCGCGGCTTCGTCGAGGTCCTCCAGCGTCGCCAGCACCGGCAAGCGGCCGACGAACTCCGGGATCAGGCCGAACTTGAGCAGATCCTCGGGCTCGACCTCGCGGAAGATCGCGCCGGTACGCCGGTCGTCCGGCCCCTTCACGTTGGCGCCGAAACCGATCGAGGTGCCCTTGCCGCGGCTCGAGATGATCTTGTCCAGCCCGGCGAAGGCGCCGCCGCAGATGAACAGGATGTTGGTGGTGTCGACCTGCAGGAACTCCTGCTGCGGATGCTTGCGCCCGCCCTGCGGCGGCACGGAGGCGACGGTGCCTTCCATGATCTTGAGCAGCGCCTGCTGCACGCCCTCGCCCGAGACGTCGCGGGTGATCGAGGGGTTGTCGGACTTGCGGCTGATCTTGTCGATCTCGTCGATGTAGACGATGCCGCGCTGAGCCCGCTCGACATTGTAGTCGGAGGCCTGGAGCAGCTTGAGGATGATGTTCTCGACGTCCTCGCCGACATAGCCGGCCTCGGTCAGCGTGGTCGCATCGGCCATGGTGAACGGCACGTCGAGAATGCGCGCCAGCGTCTGCGCCAGCAGCGTCTTGCCCGAACCGGTCGGCCCGATCAGCAGGATGTTCGACTTGGCCAGCTCGACGTCGTTGTGCTTCGAGGCGTGCGAGAGGCGCTTGTAGTGGTTATGAACCGCGACGGAGAGCACCTTCTTGGCGTGGTCCTGGCCGATGACGTAGTCGTCGAGGACCTTGCGGATCTCCTTCGGGGTCGGCACGCCGTCCTTGGACTTCACCAGCGCGGACTTCGATTCCTCGCGGATGATGTCCATGCAGAGCTCGACGCATTCATCGCAGATGAACACGGTCGGGCCCGCGATGAGCTTGCGGACCTCATGCTGGCTCTTGCCACAGAAGGAGCAGTAGAGCGTGCTCTTGGAATCGCCGCTGCTGGCCTTAGTCATCGTGATTCTCCATCTCGGAGGACGAAATCCGCCACCGAAAAACGGCGGGCTGATGTCGTCTCCCCGTCATAATAGGCGCTCAGATCACGATTTTTAGGTTAACGCGTCGCTCTGGCGCAGGCGGCGACGAAACTGACCCAAAACCGGACCGCTCGAGCGCCTTGCCGCGCCCTTCAGAGGCCCCATGCAAACACGGGGCCTAGTCTCAAGGCAATATGGCCCTTCGAAAGCCACTCGCCAACCCACAGGCGTGTCTTTGCGGTGCAGCTCAGGCCGCCGCTTCCTCAGCACGCTTGTCGATGACCTTGTCGATCAGCCCGAAATCGCGCGCCTGCTCGGAGGTCATGAAGTTGTCGCGCTCCAGTGCCTGCTCGATCTCCTCGTAGGAACGGCCGGTGTGCCTGACATAGATCTCGTTCAGGCGCCGCTTCAGGCTCTCGACCTCGCGGGCATGGATCAGGATGTCGGTGACCTGGCCCTGGAAACCCCCGGAAGGCTGGTGGACCATGATCCGGGCGTTCGGCAGGGCAAAGCGCATGTCCTTGGCACCGGCGGTCAGCAGCAGCGAGCCCATCGAGGCGGCCTGGCCGACACAGAGCGTCGTCACCGGGCAGCGGATGAACTGCATGGTGTCGTAGATCGACAGGCCCGAGGTGACCACGCCGCCGGGCGAGTTGATGTAGAAGGAGATTTCCTTCTTCGGGTTCTCGGCCTCGAGGAACAGGAGCTGCGCCACGATCAGCGACGCCGAGTAGTCCTCGACCGGACCGGTCAGGAAGATGATGCGCTCGCGCAGCAGGCGCGAATAGATGTCGAAGGCGCGCTCGCCGCGGCTCGACTGCTCGACCACCATCGGGACGAGATTGTTATAGGTCTCGATCGGGTCACGCATCATCGTCGGTCCTTGAGATCAAAGCGGGCGGGAATCAGCCGATAGCGGCGAAGCCCCCACATAAGCATGCCTGCGGCGGCTGAAAAGGGAAGCGCCGCCGGCAGGATGCAGGCGGCGCGAACATTGTAATTCTGCGGGAAGGATCAGGCCGAAGCCTCGTCCGCCGCCTCAGTCGCAGCCTTCTTGGTCTTCTTCGCCTTGGCGGCCTTCGGCTTGGCTTCGGCGGTCGCCTCTTCCTCGTCGTCGGCGAAGAGCGCCTCGCGCGAGACCGACTTGTCGGAGACCTTCACCTGGCCGAGCAGATGGTCGACGACCTTCTCCTCGAAGATCGGGGCGCGGATCTCGGCGAGGGCCTGCGGGTTCTTGCGGTAGAACTCCCAGACTTCCTTCTCCTGGCCCGGGAACTGGCGGGCGCGCGCGATCAGGGCCTGCGTCACCTCGTCATCCGAAATCTGGACCTTGGCCTGCTCGCCGATCTCGGCCAGCACCAGGCCGAGGCGCACGCGGCGCTCGGCGATCCTGCGGTACTCGGCGCGAGCCTCGTCCTCGGTGGTGTCCTCGTCGGCGAAGGTCTTGTTGGCGTTCTTCATGTCCGCCTCGACCTGGCTCCAGACCGCGGCGAACTCCTGCTCGACCAGGGTCGGCGGCAATTCGAAGCTGTACTTGCCGTCGAGCGCGTCGAGCAGGGCCTTCTTGACCTTGCGGCGCGACTGCTCGCCGAACTCGCGGCCGATCTGCTCGCGGATCGCGGTCTTGAGCGC
This sequence comes from Allobosea sp. Root483D1, assembly GCF_001429505.1. Taxonomy (GTDB): domain Bacteria; phylum Pseudomonadota; class Alphaproteobacteria; order Rhizobiales; family Beijerinckiaceae; genus Allobosea. Next base: position 684,490 of record NZ_LMJW01000022.1, on the reverse strand, counting down.
GTCCAGCGACTCCATGCCGAAGCCCTTGGCGAGCTCGTCGTCGATCTTGAGCTCACCGGGAGCCTGGACGTCGTCGACGGTGACGGCGAACTCGGCCGGCTTACCGGCGAGATGGGTCGCCGTATAGTTCTCGGGGAAGGTCACCGAGACGGTGCGCTGCTCGCCCTTCTTGACGCCTTCGAGCTGCTCCTCGAAGCCCGGGATGAACTGACCGGCGCCGAGCTCGAGCGGGATTTCCGAACCGGTGCCGCCGTCGAAGGGCTTGCCCTCGAGCGTGCCGGTGAAGGAGATCAGCACGCGGTCGCCCTTGGCGGCCTTGGCGCCGTCCTTCTTCGACTCGAAGCTGCGGTTCTGCGAGGCCATGCGCTCCAGCGCGGCATCGACATCAGCCTCAGGGACCTCGGTGACCGGCTTCTCGAGCGCGACGTCCGAGACGTCGACGACCTCGATCTTCGGCAGCACCTCGAGCGCGACGGTGAAGGCGAGATCGCCCTTGGCCTCCATCGCGGCCTCGATCTCGTCCTTGTTCTCGGGGAATTTGATCTGCGGCTCGAAGGCGAGCTTCAACGCGTTGTCGGCGATGATCTTCTGGTTCGCCTCGTTGACGGCGTTCTGAACGACGTCGGCCATGACCGAGCGACCATAGAGCCGGCGCAGATGGCCGACAGGGACCTTGCCGGGCCGGAAGCCGTTGATCTTGGCCTTACCCTGCAGGTTCTGCAGCTCGCCATCGAGCCTCGACTTGAGGTCGGTGGCGTTCAGCACCACCTGAAATTCGCGCTTGAGGCCCTGGGACAGGGTTTCCGTCACGTTCATCGTTCTGATCCGCCAACAGCTCTTTAACTTCAATGTCCAAAGCGCGACGCCGTGTGACCGCCGCCGCGCTCGCGAAATCCGAATCATGGTGCGGGCGGAGGGACTCGAACCCCCACGACTTTCGCCGCTGGTACCTAAAACCAGTGCGTCTACCAGTTCCGCCACGCCCGCCAACCCGGTGCACCGCACCGAAGTCGTCGCGACAGCAGCACCGTAGGCCGCGCCGCTATACCATTTCGGGCGCGTCATGCAGCAAAAAAATGCGACAGTTCTGCGAACGCCGCTCCCAAGCGGCTTTGCACTCGCCAGAACAGCGCGGCCCGGCTATGTCGCGAGCATGAGCAAAGACGCTTCGCCGCCGGCCTCGCGCCCTCATCCCAGCCGCCGTCTGGTCATCGCGCAGGCGGCCGGGGCCGCGACCCTGCTCACGCCGCTGTCCGCACTGGCCCAGCAGGCATCGACGGCCCCGCACGCCGTGCCGGCAAACGCCGTACAGAATCTCGTCGCCGCCCCCGCCAAGCTGCGCCTGCGGCCAGCGCCCGCTCCCGAGACCGAGATCTGGGCTTTCGGCGGCGCATTGCCCGGCCCGGTGCTCAAGGTGAAGCAGGGCGAGACTTTGCGTCTCACCCTGCAGAACCGGACCGACAAGCCACTCTCGCTGCACTGGCATGGCCTGCGCGCCGACCACGCCATGGACGGCGTCGGCGGCTTCAGCCAGGAGCCGGTGCCACCGGGCGGGCAGTTCGAATATCGGCTGACGCCGCCTGATTCCGGCACCTTCCTCTACCGGCCGATGCTGATCGGCGGCTCGTCGGAGCCCGCCGGGCGCGGGCTCTCCGGCATGCTGATCGTCGAGGAGAAGGAGCCACCCGCCGTCGACCTCGACCTGCCCGCCCTGATCGGCGACTGGCTGCTCGGCGACGACCAGAAGCTCCTGCCCTTCGGCGCGGACGGGCAGGACGGCGGCGCCGCCGGCCGGCTCGGCAGCTGGCTCACCGTCAACGGCAAGCCGCCGCCGCTGCCGATCAAGCTGCCGCCGGGCGCTCGCGTGCGCTTGCGGCTTGCCAATGCCTGCAATGCGCGGATCATGCGGCTGCGCTTCGACGAGATGAAGGCCTTCGTCGCGGCGGTCGACGGCCAGCCGACCGACACCTTCGAGCCGGTCCGGGCGCAACTGCCCTTCGCGCCGGGCACGCGCTACGACGTGATCTTCGACATGCCGGAAACGGTCGGCGCCGCTGCCAGCGTCACCGCGCTGATCGGCCCCGGCGTACCGCTGGTGCGCTTCGTCAGCGACGGCGCGGCGAAACCGGCGCGCCCGCCGGTGGTGGGCATGCCGCTCAATCCGGCGCTGCCGGCGGCTGTGCGGCTTCAGGACGCCAGGCGCAGCGAGATGATCATCGAGGGCGGCGCGAGGGTCACGGCGGAGAACAAGCTCGACCTCGCCGGGCTCGATCTCGCCAGGCCCTGGACCGTGAACGGAGGTCAGGGCGATCCGAAGGGCAAGCCGCTGTTCAGCGTCAAGCGCGGCGCGCCTGTCGTGATCGCCATCACCAACAAGACCGCCTTCCTGCAGCCGCTGCATGTCCACGGCCACGCCTTCCGCCTGCTGCACCCGCTCGACGACGGCTGGGAGCCCTATTTCCTCGACACGGTGCAGATCCCGGAGGGCAAGCGCCTGCACATCGCCTTCATCGCCGACAATCCCGGGCGCTGGCTGATCTCCTCGACCGTGCTGGAGCGCTTCGACCGCGGCCTGTGGAGCTGGTTCGAGGTGACGTGACGCAGCGTCGGCTTGTCAGGGCCGCGGGCCGCTTCTAAACCGACCGCCTCAGCCAGGAGCCCGCCATGACCGCCAACGCCATCGTCACCGTGGGCGCCGACCTCGCCAAGCCCGTCCGCTTCGGCAACGGCCTGCCGCTCGCTTTGATCGCCGGCCCCTGCCAGATGGAAAGCCGGGACCACGCGCTCGAGATCGCCCTGGCGCTGAAGGAGACCGCCGAGAAGCTCGGCATCGGGCTGGTGTTCAAGGCCTCTTTCGACAAGGCCAACCGCACCAGTGTGAAAGGCCAGCGCGGCATGGGCATCGAGGCCGCCCTGCCCGTCTTCGCCGAGATTCGCGAGCGCACGGGCATGCCGGTGCTGACCGACGTGCACGAGGCCGGCCAATGCGCGCCGGTGGCTGAGGTGGTCGACGTGCTGCAGATCCCGGCCTTCCTCTGCCGGCAGACCGATTTGCTCGTCGCTGCGGCCAAGACCGGCCGCGTCGTCAACGTCAAAAAGGGCCAGTTCCTGGCGCCGTGGGATATGGTCAACGTCGCCGCCAAGGTGACCGAGAGCGGCAATCCGAACGTGATGCTGACCGAGCGCGGCGCTTCCTTCGGCTACAACACGCTGGTCACCGACATGCGCAGCCTGCCGATCATGGCGGAGATCGGCGCCCCGGTGATCTTCGACGCCACCCATTCGGTGCAGCAGCCCGGTGGCAAGGGCGCCTCGACCGGCGGCCAGCGTGAATTCGTCCCGGTGCTGGCGCGCGCCGCGGTCGCGGTCGGCGTCGCCGGCGTCTTCATCGAGACCCATCCGGACCCAGACAACGCCCCGTCGGATGGGCCCAACATGGTGCCGCTGCGCGACTTCCATGCGCTGATCGCAGAGCTGCAAGAGTTCGACCGGCTTGCCAAGCGCAAGGCGCATTCTACGCTGGCGTATGTCTGACAAGCCCGACGCCTCGCCCGATGCCTCGCCACCGCAAGGTTCGCTGAATTCGCTTATCCTCGTTCTCGGGGCGTGCGGCTTCGCCTCGACCTTCACAATGCGCCTGCTTGACCCGCTGGTGCCGACGCTGGCGGCCGAGTTCGGGCGCAGCATCGCGCAGGTCGCTACCGTCGCGACTGCATTCTCCTTCGCCTATGCGATCGGCCAGCCCTTCCTTGGGCCGATCGCAGATTCGCTGGGCAAGCTCAGGACGATCGCGACCTGCCTCGGGGCGCTCGCGCTCCTATCGCTCGCCGTGACCTTCGCCGGCTCGTTCGAAATGCTGACGGTCGTGCGCATGGTCGCCGGTATCGCCGCCGGAGGCATCATCCCGGTCGCGATGGCAGCGATCGGCGACCGGGCACCCATGGCCGAGCGACAGGTCATGCTCGGCCGCTTCCTGGTGTTGATGATCGTCGGGCAGATGGTCGGCGCCGCCTGCTCGGGGCTGATCGCCGAGCATCTGGGTTGGCGCTACGTCTTCGTGATGGCGGCCGGCCTCGCGGCGATCGCCGGTGCTTTGGTCGTGCTGGTGCTGAAGCCGCGGCCGGATGCACGGCGCGCGCCGCTCAGCTTCGCCGGCGCGCTCGCGAACTATGCCGCCGTCTTCGCCAATCCGCGCTCGAAGCTGCTCTATGGGCTCGTCATCGTCGAGGGTAGCCTGATCTTCGGCATGCCACCCTATATCGCGGCCATCCTGCAGGAGCGCGCCGGCGTCGGTCCGTCGCAGGCCGGCTTGGTTATCGCCGGCACCGGCCTCGGCGGCATCGTCTATGGCGTGCTGACCCGTATCCTGGTCGAACGGCTCGGCCCGACGCGGATGACGACCTTGGGCGGCATTGTGATGGGCCTGGCCTTCGCTCTTTTCTCGCTCAGCTTCCTGCCCTGGTGGANGCAGGCGACCGAGCTTGCGCCGACCGCCCGCGGTTCGGCGGTGGCGCTCTTTGCCTGCGCGCTGTTCTGCGGCCATGCGCTCGGGCCGGTGCTGATGGGCGCCGCTCTGCACCTGTTCGGCACCAGCGGCGCGATCCTCGTCTTCGCCGCCGGAATTACCCTGCTCGGCTTTGCAACGCCGCGCGTCCTGCCGCTGGCGGGCAGCCGGACCTGAGCTTTTGCGCTGAGGCTTAGCGCCCGCGATAAGGCGCGACGCCCTGATCGGGCAGCCACAGGCCCTTCGGGGCCTCGCCGGTCTGGAAGAACACGTCGATCGGGATGCCGCCGCGCGGATACCAGTAGCCGCCGATGCGGAACCATTTCGGCTCGAGCAGCTCGACCAGCGTCTTGCCGATGCCGACCGTGCAGTCCTCATGGAAGGCGCCGTGGTTGCGGAAGGCACTGAGATAGAGCTTGAGCGACTTCGATTCGACCAGCCAGTCGCCCGGCAGGTAGTCGATCACCAGGATGCCGAAATCGGGCTGGCCGGTGACCGGGCAGATCGAAGTGAATTCCGGACAGGTGAAGCGGGCAAGATAGTCAGTGCCGGCATGCGGGTTCGGCACGCGGTCGAGGCGGGCTTCCTCCGGCGAGCGCGGCAGGTCGCTCGCCTTGCCGAGCTGGAGGGTCGAGGCGTCGAGGGTCATGTCGTTTCGTCCAAATAATCGCGATCAGGCGGCGTGGCGCTTGCCCGTGAGCTCGAAGCCCATCGCCTTCATGACCGCCAGGGTGGTTTCGAGTGTCGGATTACCGTGCTCGCTCAGCGATTTATAGAGCTGTTCGCGGGCAAGACCGGTTTCCCGCGCGATTTTAGTCATGCCCTTGGCCCGGGCGACGACGCCCAGTGCCTTTGCGATATAGCGCGCATCGCCGGTCTCGAAGGCATCGCTGAGGAAGATTTCGATGGCCTCGTCCGTCTTTAGTGCATCGGCGGGATCGTAGTCGTAGAGCTTCTCTGTCATCTCATTCGTTCCATTGCTCGGCGAGCCTCTTCGCCAGCGCGATATCCCGCTCCTGTGTCGACTTGTCGCCTCCAGATAGCAGAATGACGATCTCGTGGCCTCGACGTTTGAAGTAGATGCGATAGCCGGGGCCGTAGTGAATTCGCAGCTCGCTGACGCCTTCTCCCACCGACGCCACGTCCCCGGCCAGGCCATTGGCCAAGCGAAAGAGGCGGGCAGCGATCGCTGCCCTCGCCTTCTGGTCCGTCAGCCGCCGCTGCCATTTGCGAAAAGTGTCGGTCTGCCTGAGCTGAAGCATAGTGGTCTGTCAGGTGGCGCCAGCAGGGATCGTAACTTATAAATTACAGACCGTCAAAACGGCCCCCTTCCCGTCGCGGCCGCTCTTGTCTAGAAGCGCGGCATCCCTTGCCCACCTCAGCTCCGGAGCCTGCCATGACCGCGATCATCGACATCATCGGCCGCCAGATCCTCGATTCCCGCGGCAATCCGACGGTCGAGGTCGATGTCGTGCTCGAAGACGGCTCGATGGGCCGCGCTGCTGTCCCGTCTGGCGCCTCGACCGGTGCCCATGAGGCGGTCGAGCTGCGCGACGGCGACAAGAGCCGCTATCTCGGCAAGAGCGTGTTGAAGGCGGTCGAGGCCGTCAACGTGGCGATCGCCGAGGCGCTGGTCGCGATGGATGCCGAGGACCAGGCCGCGATCGACGAGGCGATGATCGAGCTCGACGGCACGCCGAACAAGAGCAAGCTCGGCGCCAACGCCATCCTCGGCGTCTCGCTCGCCGTCGCCAAGGCCGCCGCCGAAGCCTCGGGCCTGCCGCTCTATCGCTATGTCGGCGGCACCTCGGCCCGCGTCCTGCCGGTGCCGATGATGAACATCGTCAATGGCGGCGCCCATGCCGACAACCCGATCGACTTCCAGGAATTCATGGTGATGCCGATCGGCGCGCCCTCCTTCGCCGAAGGGCTGCGCATGGGCGCGGAAATCTTCCACACGCTGAAGAAGGCCCTGCACGACGCCGGGCACAACACCAATGTCGGCGACGAAGGCGGCTTCGCACCCAACATCAAGTCGGCCGAAGCTGCGCTCGATTTCGTCATGCAGGCGATCGAGAAGGCCGGCTACAAGCCCGGAGAGGATGTCGCGCTGGCGCTCGACTGCGCCGCGACAGAGTTCTTCAAGGACGGCTCCTATGTCTATGAAGGCGAACGTAAAACCCGCGATCCGAAGGCGCAGGCCAAGTACCTCGCCAAGCTGGTCGCCGGCTATCCGATCGTCTCGATCGAGGACGGCATGGCCGAGGACGACTGGGAGGGCTGGAAGGCGCTGACCGATCTCGTCGGCAACAAGTGCCAGCTGGTCGGCGACGACCTCTTCGTCACCAATGTCACGCGCCTGTCGCAGGGCATCAAGACGAAGACCGCCAACTCGATCCTGGTCAAGGTCAACCAGATCGGCACGCTGACCGAGACGCTCGCCGCCGTCGAGATGGCGCAGCGCGCCGGCTACACCGCGGTGATGTCGCACCGCTCGGGCGAGACCGAGGACGCGACCATCGCCGACCTCGCCGTCGCGACCAATTGCGGGCAGATCAAGACCGGCTCGCTCGCCCGCTCCGACAGGACTGCGAAGTACAACCAGCTGCTGCGCATCGAAGAGGAGCTCGGCGCCCAGGCGATCTATGCCGGCCGCTCGGCGCTGAAGGCGCTGGCCTGACGCAGCATGCTGCGCTGCAATAGGCAGCGCCATGCGGTTTGGCCCCTAACGGCAGCTCCGGCATCGCGTTAAGCCGGAGCATGCATCAAGCCGTTCCGCTTTCCGACGAGAAGCTGCGCCGGCGCAGGCAACTCGCCTTTGCCGGCATGGCGCTCGCCATGGTGATCTTCGGGGCGAACTTCGTCGTCAGCCGTCATGCGGTGCTGAACGGCCTCTCCTCGCATGACATGCTGGCGCTGCGCTTCATCACCGCCGGCTTCCTGCTCCTGCCCAGCTTCATGATGGCGGGCGGCTTGCGCGATTGCGCCGGCCTCGGCTGGAAGCGCGGCCTGATCCTGGCGGTGATGAGCGGCTTCCCGATGAGCTTCCTGCTCATGACCGGGCTGACCTACGCACCAGCGGCGCATGGCGCGGTTATCGGACCCGGCACCGTCACGGTGATCGGGATCGTCGGCAGCGTCGTCCTGTTCGGCGCGCTGATGACGCGGCAGCTCGTGCTCGGCGTCGGGGCGGTGCTGATCGGCCTCGCCTGCCTCGGCATCGCCGGCACGACGTATTCCAATCCGAGCATCGTCTTCGGTGATCTCTGCTTCCTCGGCGTCGGACTGGTCTGGGGCGGCTATCCGCTGCTGATCCAGCTCTGGCGGGTCAATGCGCTCAAAGCCACAGCCGTGGTTTCGGTGCTGTCGATGGCCTATCTGCCGATCTACTTCGCTTTCTATTTCCGCGGTTTCGACGTCGCGCCCTGGTGGGTGCTGTTGGCGCACGCAGTCAATCAGGGCGTGCTCAACGTGATCGTCGGCCTGTGGATCTGGAGCTGGTCGACACCGGTGCTCGGCCCTTCCGTCGCCGGGCGCTTTCCGCCGATGATCCCGGTGGTCGGCACGCTGCTCGCCATCCCCGTGCTTGGCGAGATCCCGAGCGGGCTCCAGATCGGCGGCATCGCGCTGATCATCGCCGGGCTGTTCGCCGCCTCATGGCGCCGCCCGGCGACGGCGCGCTGAGCATGTTCCGCAAAAGTGGAAACCACTTTTGCGATCAGGACATGCTCAACCTAGAGTTTGCGCGAATTCTTTTCGTTCGGCCGATTCCGGCCGAACGAAATACGCGCTAGCGCCATCAGCCCCAGATTCCAGACGATACAGACCAGCAGGCCGAGGCCCAGCGCCGGCCAGGAGCCGAGCGGCACGGCCGTCACATGGACCAGCGCGATCGCCAAGCCGAAGCCGAGCAGCCCGAGCAAGCCATTGGCGATGACCGCGGCGCTGGCCGGCCCGCCGATACGCGGCTGCAAGATCGCGATCAGGCTCGACAGCACGATCGGGAAGGTCGCCAGCACGCCCGACCAGGCCGGTCCGACGCGCGCGCTGACGGTGGTGACCGTTCCGGCCAGGGCTGCGACCGCCGCGGCCCGCAACGGGATCGCATACCAGGGCCGCCGCGGCGTGATCGCTGGACGCGCCGCGAGGTAGGGGCGGACGATGCGGTGCAGGATCAGGAAGACGACCGGCGTCGCTACCAGCAGAACAGCGAAGGGCAAGGCCAGCGTGTGCAGACCGGAAACGATCAGGAAAAAGGTCAGCAGCGCGGCGGCGAGGCAGGCCACCGTGCCGAAGCGCTGCGCCAACAGCACATAGACCAGCGACAGCCCCGCATTGGAGAGGTTGGAGCTCATGCTGCCGAGCGCGCTCGCCGAGATGAAGGCGGCGTCATGATCGAGCGCCAGAAAGACATAGACCGGCCCGGCGGAGATCGGCAGCGTCGCGATCATCGCCGCGAGCAGCGGCCCGCTTCGCTCGGCCAGCAGCGAACAGCTTACGACGATGGCGGCTGCGACCGCCATCTTGAGCAGCAGCAGGCCGAGCCAGGGGTCGATCACGCCGGCTCGCCTCTAGCCCAGCCTTCCTTGGTCTCAGCGATGAAATCCTCGAGGCGGCCGGCGGCGATGGCGGCGCGCAGGCCGGCCATCAGGTCCTGATAATAGGCAAGGTTGACCCAGGTCAGCAGCATCTTGCCGAGCATCTCCTCGGCCTTGACCAGATGATGCAGATAGGCGCGCGAATAGGTGTTCGCCGCCGGGCAGGAGGATTGCGGATCGATCGGCCTGACATCGTCGGCATGCTTGGCGTTCTTCAGGTTCATCCGGCCGAAGCGGGTGAAGATCTGGCCGTGGCGGCCGGCTCGGGTCGGCATCACGCAGTCGAACATGTCGACGCCGCGCCTGACCGCCTCGACGATGTCGTCCGGCGTGCCGACGCCCATCAGGTAGCGCGGCTTCTCCTGCGGCAG
>NZ_LMJW01000022.1:613151-675012 GCF_001429505.1 Allobosea sp. Root483D1 | reverse complement strand
GCCAGCATGATGTCCTGCGGCTCGCCGACCGCGAGCCCGCCGATGGCGTAACCCTTGAGGTCCATGGCGGCGAGCTCGCGGGCGCTCTCGACGCGCAGGGACGGCACCGCCCCGCCCTGGACGATGCCGAACAGCGCCCTTCCCGCCGGATTGCCGAAGGCCGTCTTGCAGCGCTCGGCCCAGCGCAGCGAGAGCCGCATCGCCTTCTCGGCGACCTTGTCCTCGCAAGGCAGCGAGACGCATTCGTCGAGCTGCATGACGATGTCGGAGCCGAGCAGGTTCTGGATCTCGACCGAGCGCTCGGGGGTGAGCACATGCTTGGAGCCGTCGATATGCGACTGGAAGGTAACGCCTTCCTCGGTCAGCTTGCGCAGATTGGCGAGCGACATCACCTGAAATCCGCCGGAATCGGTCAGGATCGGGTGCGGCCAGTTCATGAACTTGTGCAAGCCACCGAGCCTGGCGACGCGCTCGGCGCCCGGCCGCAGCATCAGGTGATAGGTGTTGCCGAGCACGACATCGGCGCCGAGCGCCTTGACCTGCTCGGGATACATGCCCTTGACCGTCGCGGCGGTGCCGACCGGCATGAAGGCCGGCGTGCGGATCACGCCGCGCGGCATGCGGACCTCGCCGGTGCGGGCTGAGCCGTCGCGGCCGAGAAGATGAAAGCTGAAATCCGTCGTCATGGACGCCGGCCTAGCCCAGCGCCGCATTTCGCGAAAGAGCCTTGCGCGCCGGGTGGGGCTGTGCCGGCAGCCGGGCGCTCAACGCTTGGCGAAAGCGGCTTCGTAGATGTCCGGCTTGAAGGCGAGAATACGGCGGTCGCCGAGATCGAGCACCGGCCGCTTGATCATGGTCGGCTGCGCCAGCATCAGCGTGATCGCCTTCTTCGCATCGAGGCCCTGCTTGTCGGCTTCCGGCAGCTCGCGAAAGGTCGTGCTTCCCTTGTTGAGCACCTTCTCCCAGCCGAGTTCCTTGCACCAGGCCTCGAGCTTGGTCCTGTCGATGCCGGAGACGCGATAGTCGTGGAAGGTGTAGGGAATCTTGTGCGCGTCGAGCCAACTCCAGGCCTTCTTCATCGTATCGCAGTTCTTGATGCCGTAGAGCGTGACCATCGTCCCGACTGTCCCTGATTGCCGTCGGCGCCGGGGTGGCATGGCGGCTGGGCGAGATCAAGCAGGCGGGCCACTAAGCGCCGGCGCCTCACGAGCACGGGCCGGGTTTCGGATCGCGCGGACAATCAGCCATCTCTCGCGTTCCGTCATTCGATCGGCAACGATGGCGCGTATCGGGCGAGCAGGGAATCGCATGGACGCGTCATGATCGATCAGCTGCAACAGGTCGCGAAGCGCGACGACGACCTCGATATCCCGTTCCGCTCCTGGAAAAATCACCCGGCTGCCGGGGTGGATTTTCCCGACCTATCCATCGCAACCAGCGACCCGACCCTGACCCGTCCCATCGTCGATGCTCTCGCGTCGCGGATACCGGCCAAGATCGATGTGCTGGCCGGCCTCGATATCGGCGGGCTCGGCCTCGCCGGGGCGCTGGCCTATCGCAATGGCCTCGGCTTCATCGATATCCGCAAGGTCGATTCGCTCCGCAATGAGGTGATGCGTAGCATCATGGCGAATTACGAACTCGGCGAAGGCGTCGTGATCTCGAAAGGCGCGCGGCTGGCGGGACGCCATGTCGCGATCGTCGACGATTGCCTGATCTCGGGCGGCACGGCGCTGGCGACAGCGCGGCTGATCCGACGGCTCGGCGGACATTGCGACACGGCGCTCTTCGTCTTCGACATCGAGGGCATGGGCGGCCGCGAGCGCCTCGCCGGCGGCGGTATCACGGCAGAGGTGCTGCGCTCACTGCCGCCAACTGCAGCGGATCCGGCAGAAGCGGTCTAAGGAGCGCTGAAGCGATCATCGACTACTGAGCGGCCAGCGCGCGAGGTGATCGTGTTGGCTCTCACCATGGACACTGCGGATCAGAACGAAATCGGGCACGGTGAAGCTCAGACGAGGTATCTCGATCTGCGAAGCCGGTCGCTTATCGTAGAGCAGAGTGATGTGGGGGGTGAACCGCGCGTCGGCAGGTAAGTTCGCCGCCTGCATGGCATCATGAAGACGTGTCTGGAGTGTGATCAAGGCGGGTAGTGTGTCGCTCGCAGTAAGAACAAGCGACCGCTTTCCGTACGAGCCACTAAACGCTGCCGTTTGGTCAAAAAAGATATCAAAGCCTGGCTCGCGAATTGAAGCGCCAATCTGCTTCAGAAGATCGACGATTCCAGAGGGAGCTTCCCCAAATGCGCCGAGACCGCACAGGCTGACATGATAGCGATCGGGCCCGATTAGTTTGCCACGTAGCCCCATTGATCGCCGCAGCTGACGCCCGAGCGCGTCGATCGACTGAGCGATGTCAGGTGGCAGCACGATAGCAAAAAAGTAGCTGTTCCAAGCCGCGTCAGATGGGCCCTCGGCCTGCGACGAGGGCTTGGCGGGTGCGGTGTTTCCACCTCCGCCGAATAGGTCGAACTGGTCAGGAGATGATCTCCTCATCTTCCAAATCTAGAACAAAAACGGAACATTAGCAACCACCGAGCCCGGTCCCCCAAAGCCCTCACCCGGCCGCCCGGTACTCCGAGGGCGACATTCCTGCCCGCACCGCGAAGAAGCGGGAGAAATAGGCCGGGTCGGAGAAGCCGAGCCGGAAGGCGATCTGGGAGACCGGCGAGCGGGTGTAGACGAGGTCGCGCCGCGCCTCGATCATCAGCCGGCCCTGGATCACCCGCATGGCGGAATGGCCGAGCAACTCGCGGCAGACTCGGGTGAGATGCGGGCCGGTGACGCCAAGGGCCCGCGCATAGACGTCGAGCGCCTCATGCCTGTGGAAATGGTTTTCGACGCGCTCGATGAAGCGCCGGACCAGCATGGCGCGCGCATCGCTTGCACCGCCGTTCGCCACCGCCTGCGAGCGTGCGGCCCGGGCGAACCAGATCGCGATCAGCCGTGCATGCGCCGCGAGCGCGAGTTCGCGGCTCCCGCGGTTTCGCCCGAACTCGGCGAGCGCCGCCTCCATCATCGCAGTGAGCTCGACGATGTCACCGTCACCCGGCCCTCGCCGGTTCACGAACGCCTCGCCGAGCACGGCGCCGAGCGCCGGCTCGGCCTCGATCAGCGGCGTCAGGGTCGAGGTCGCAACGCTGGCGACGAAGCCTTCGGTGTCCGGCTCGAAGCGGAACTCGTGGATCGCCAGCGGCGGCAGCATAAGTACCGTGCCAGGGACCAGCCGATGTTCCCCGCCGTCGACCCGCACCAGCCCGCCGCCCGAGGCGATCAGGAAGAACTGGGCCATGTCCTGGTGCCGGTGCGGCTCGATCCGCCAGTCGCGCGGGGCGCTGCGGGCGCTGATGCGCTCGATATGCAGCGCATCGGGGAAGCGCTGCTCCCGCGGCTCGTCATAGAGCCAGTAGGCGGGCACCGAAGCGAGTGTCATCGAAACCGTCCGATGTTCGTTTAGTCCAAGACGTTGGGTGAAAGCTCCATTCCGGTCAAGCAGATACGATGGCATTTTCGTATGAAAGTACCGGGCTTTGCGCCCCTTGTTTCATGGGAGGACGCCATGCGCACGCAGGTCGTCATCGTCGGCGCCGGGCCGTCCGGCCTGCTGCTCGGCCAGTTGCTCAGCCGACAGGGCATCGACAACGTCATCCTCGAACGCAAGAGCGCCGACTATGTGCTGTCGCGGATCCGCGCCGGCGTGCTCGAGCAGGGCACGGTCGACCTGCTGCACGAGGCCGGCGTCGGCGCGCGCCTCGCCGAAGAGGGCCTGCCGCATGATGGTTTCTCGCTCGCCTTCGAAGGGCGCCTGCAACGCGTCGACCTCAAGGGACTGACCAGCAAGCAGGTGACGGTCTACGGCCAGACCGAGGTGACGCAGGACCTGATGGAGGCAAGGCAGGCTGCCGGCACGACGACGTTCTACGAGGCGGAAAACGTTCAGCTGCACGATTTCGACGGCGCCTCGCCGCGCCTCAGCTTCACATTCGAGGGCAAGCGGCGCGAGATCGCCTGCGACTTCATCGCCGGCTGCGACGGCTTCCACGGGATCTGCCGCGCCTCGGTGCCGTCAGGTGCGATCGAGACCTTCGAGCGCGTCTATCCCTTCGGCTGGCTCGGCCTGCTGGTCGACCAGCCGCCAGCGGCGCATGAGCTGGTCTATGCCAGCTCGCCCTTCGGCTTCGCTCTCTGCTCGATGCGCTCGCAGACCCGCAGCCGCTATTATGTCCAGGTGCCGCTCGACGAGAAGGTCGAGGCGTGGTCGGACGCGCGCTTCTTCGACGAATTGCGCCGGCGCGTGCCGGAAGAGGTCGCTGCGGCGGTGATCCCCGGCCCCTCGTTGGAGAAAAGCATCGCACCGCTGCGCAGCTTCGTCGCCGAGCCCCTGCGCTTCGGCCGGCTCTTCCTTGTCGGCGATGCCGGGCACATCGTGCCACCGACCGGGGCCAAGGGGCTGAATCTTGCGGCAAGCGACGTGCGCTACCTGTTCGAGGCGTTGCGCGAGCACTATGCCGAACGCTCCGATGCCGGTCTCGACGCCTATTCGGCCCGCGCGGTGGCGCGTGTCTGGAAGGCCGTGCGCTTTTCCTGGTCGATGACCAACCTGCTCCACCTCTTCCCGGAGGCGAGCCCCTTCGACCAGCGCATCAGGCGCGCCGAGTTCGACTACCTCGCGCAGTCGCAGGCCGCGCTCACCAGCGTTGCGGAGAACTATGTCGGCCTGCCCTATTGAGGCTGAGCAGGCGGCCGGCCGTCACCTGGGCGGCAGCTTCTCATGTCTTGGGATGCCCGGCGGCACGTGGTCCCAGGGCTGCGCGACCGAATGCCAGAACACCATCTCCGGCTTGTAACGACCGGGCTCGTCGAGGCTGCCGGCGCGCACGATGAACAGGTCGGGAATGTCCGGGAAAGTCAGATAGACGGGTGAACCGCAGGTCGGGCAGAAGGCGCAGCGCTTGACCGTGCCGCCCTCGCCGACGACGTCCCAGGTCGTCGCCTCGCCCGCGACGGCGACCGGCGCACCGACGAAGCTCAGATAGGAACCGTGGCCGGTGCCGCTCTGCTGCTGGCACTGGCGGCACTGGCAGTCATTGCTCTCGACCGGCTCGGCGGCGATCTCATAGCGGATCGCGCGGCAGGCGCAGCCGCCGGTGTAGGCATGGCTCATCGTCATTCTCCAGGAAGGGATGCTGGGCAGCCGGCGCCGTCCTGCGGCGTCAATTGTCCTCGCCGGCGACATCGCCGAGGCGCGGCAGGATGGTCTTCCAGCCGCGGCCCATATTCGTGAACGCAGCCTCGTTGCGCGGCAGCTCGAAGCCGGAGTGGACGAGGCGCACGCGAGTGCCGTTCGCCTCCCTGGACAGCGTCCAGGTGACGACGGTGTCGAGCCGGGAGCCGTAGCCGGCATTGCCGTCGTCGCCGCCCTTCCAGGAATAGGCCAGGCGCTCATTCGGGACGACGTCCAATACCTGGCAGTCGATCGTGCCGTCCCAGGCGCCGGCCGGCGTCGTCCTGAAAGTGAAGCGCGTCCCCTCGACCGGGGCGAAGCCTGAGGGCTCCATGATCCAGCGCGCGATCAGGGCGCTGGAGGTCAAAGCCTTCCAGATCGTCTCCGGCGCATGCGGGAGGATCTCGTCGACGACGATGTCCTGTGTGGCGGCCTGCAGGTCGATGGCGGTCATGGATCGATCTCCTTGAGAAGGCTGCGGAGGTTGGCGAAGCGCTCGCGCCAGAAGACCCCGTAATGGCCGATCCAGTCGACCAGCGGCGCCAGCCCTTCCGGCTCGGCACGATAGAAGACGTTGCGCCCCTCCGGCCGCTCGGCGACGAGACCCGCCTGCTTCAGCGATTTGAGATGCTGCGAGATGGCGCCCTGCGTCACGCCGCTGCCGCGGGTCAGCTCGGCGACGCTGATCTCGTCGCTGGCCGAAATCCGCTCGAACACGGCCCGCCGTGTCGGGTCGGCGAGCGCACGCATGACGGAGGAAACGGAGGCGATTTCAAGCATGGACAATCAATTAGCAATCACTAATTCATTAGTCAATACTAATCGCTCGAACACGAGGACGCGATGCGATTGGTCGCGCCCCACCCGATACCGTCGGCGCTGCGAACGCGGGGGCGTCTCAGCAGCGCTGATAGATGTCCTCGATGCGGATGATGTCGTCCTCGCCGAGATAGGAGCCGACCTGCACCTCGATGATTTCGAGCGGGATCTTGCCCGGATTGGCCATGCGGTGGACGCAGCCGATCGGCAGGTAGATCGCCTCGTTCTCGTGTACCAGGATTGTCTCGTCGTCGCGCGTCACCTGCGCGGTGCCGCGGACCACGACCCAGTGCTCGGCCCGATGATGATGCTTCTGCAAGGACAGGACGCCGTTCGGCTTGACCGTGATGCGCTTGACCTGGTGGCGCTCGTCGAGATCGACCGACAGGTACTTGCCCCAGGGCCGGTGGATCTCGCGGTGGCTGGCGGCTTCCGGCTCATGGTTCGCCGCGATCATCGCGACGACGTCCTTGACCTTGTCGGCCTTCGCCTTCGGCGTCACCAGGATGGCGTCGCGGGTGGCGATCACCGCGACATCGTCCAATCCGACGATGGCGACGACCGCGCCCTCGGAGCGGACCAGATTGTTGGCGCCATCGAGCACATAGCCGCGGCCCTGGACGACATTGCCGCCCGCGCCTTTCTCGGAGAGCTGCCAGACCGCGCTCCAGTCGCCGACATCGGACCAGCCGAAATGGCCGGCGATCACCGCGGCCGCGTCGGCGTGCCCCGGGGCGGCAGGTTCTGCCGGAAACGCCGGAAGGCCGGCGAGACCATCGGCTTCGAGCATGCGGATCCCGAGATTGGCTTGCATCGTCGCGGTGTTGCCGATCGCCCCTCTGGCGGCCGCCTGGAGCCTGGCCTGCATCGTCGCCGCATCGAAGACGACATTTCCCGAGTTCCAGAGATAGCCGTCGGCGAGGTAGCGCGCCGCCAGGGCTGCGTCGGGCCGCGCCGCGACATCCTCGACCTCGCGCGCGCCCTCGCCGATCTCCGTCCCGGGACGGATATAGCCATAGGCGGTCGCCGGATAGGACGGCGGTATCCCGATCGCGACGATGCGCCCCTGCGAGGCAACGCGAGCCGCCCTGGCGCAAGTCTCGATGAAGAGCCTGCCGTCCTGCACGACATGATCGGCCGGGAAGATGCCGACGAGCGCGGTAGCGCTGCGCGCCAGGCCGAGTTCGGCCGCGATCGCCGCGGCGGAATGCGCGCCATGCCCGGCGGGCTCCGGCACGATCTCGGCGCGCAGGCCGATCGCCTGCAACTGATCGGCGACGGTGAAGCGATGCTCGGCGCTCGTCACCACGATCGGCACCTCGAACACATCGGTGTCGGACAGGAGCCGGAGCGTGCGCTGGAAGGTGGAGTCCCGCCCGAACAGCGGGATGAACTGCTTGGGCATCGTGTCGCGCGCGGCCGGCCACAGGCCGGCACCATGTCCCGTGCACATCACGACAGGGATGATCTTGGACGACATGGGGCGGCTCCCGAAAACGGCTGCTGATCGCGCCGCAATTCTGGGAGAGAAGCCGGCACGCTCAAGCCGCCATCTCGGCTGATCTCCGAAGCGAAGGAGCCGCACCTTTCGGCGGGCGGCTCACTCCCTTTGCCTACCCCTTCCGCGCCCGGCCTCACTCCTCCCTGAGGCCGGAGCGCATAGAGTCGGTCAGCGGCTGCATCAGATAGGCGATGGCGGTGCGCTCGCCGGTCGGCACATAGACCTCGGCCGGCATGCCCGGCCTGAGCTTGGCCCTGACCTTCGGCGGGAAGCCCGACGCCGAGACGCTGACGCGAAGCTCGTAGACCATCTGCTGCAGGACCTCGTCGCGCAGCGCATCGGCGGCAATGGATTTCACCTCGCCGACAGTGAAGGGCGTCCCCCGCCCCTTGAAGGACGGCAGGCGCACCTCCGCGGCCATGCCCGGATGCAGGTTGTTCACATCCATCGGGGACACCTTGGCGGTGACGATGAGATCGTCGTCCTGCGGCACGATCTCCATCAGGGTCTCGCCCGGCTTCACCACCGCTCCCACCGTATGGATCTTGGAGGCGACAACCCGCCCGGCGCGCGGCGCACGTACTTCGGCGCGCGCCAGCACGTCCTGGGCGATGCGCAGCTTCTCCCTCGCATCCGCGAGCTTCACCCGACAGTCGGCGACCTTGGTCGAGGCTTCTTCCGCGGCGCGCAGGCCGATCTGGCTCATCTGGAGCCGGATCTCGTCATTGGCGACCGCCAACCGCGCCAGATCGGCCTCCAGCGAGCCCATGCGACCCTGCAGGTCGGTCAGCGATCGCTTGAGCGGGTTGATCCGCGTCGCGGCGACATAGCCCTTGTCGGCAAGGGGCCGCAGGTTGTTGAGCTCGTCGGTGATACTGGCGGCCTGCCCGATGGCGGCCTCGCGCTGAGCCTCGCTCGATTGGTACTGCTTCTCGGACTGCGTCAGCCGCTCCTTCAGGATCGAGACTTCCAGCTTCTGGGCGGATTGGCGTTCCTTGAAGAGCCGTTCCTGGTCGAGCATTATACGGCGCGCCTCCTTGCTCTCGGCCGCCTCCATCAGTTCGCTCGGAAAGGTGATGCGGTCGAGCCGGTCGATCTCGGCCGTGAAGCGCGCCTCCTCGCCCAGAGACTGCAGCACGCCGAGCCGCGCCACGCTGCGCTGCGCCGCCGCATGCGTCGAATCGAGCCGCAGCAGGATCTCTCCTGCCTTGACGTCGGCGCCATCCCGCACCGCGATCGCTTCGACAAGGCCGCCTTCGAGATGCTGCACCGCCTTGCGGTCATTCTCGACGACGACGCTGCCATGCGCCACGACGGCGCTGTCGAGACGCGCCGTCACCGACCAGAGTCCGCCCGCCCCGAGCGCGAGGGCGACGACGATGTAGCCGTTCCGGACCGGCGCGCGCCAATCGCCGCCCTCGACAGGCGCGTCGGGGCGGGCGAGCCATCGCCCTGCAATCGCACGCAGGGCCTCGAAGCGCCGGCGCCGGTCCGACCCGTTCAGGCCGAGCTTCATCTTGTTCAGGAAGGGTTTCATCTTGCTCATGACGGAGTTCATCGACGCGCCCACCTTGCTGCCGAAAGCGGCTCGACCTGTCCTGTCTGGCCGCGCTGCGGCGGCTGGATCCGTGCGCCGCTGCCCGGCTGCAGCAGAATCGGCAGGATCTCGTCGCGCCCGCCGACCCTGACCGCCTGGCCCTTCTGCATCAGGATGATCTTGTCGACCTGCGAGAGCAGTTGCGGGCGATGGGTGATCACGACCACGATCGCGCCGGCGTCGCGCAGGCCCGACAAGGCACGCGCCAGCGCGGCATCGCCATCCATGTCGAGATTGGCGTTGGGCTCGTCGAGCACGACCAGCGCCGGCTGGCGGTAAAGCGCCCGCGCCAGCCCGATGCGCTGCCGCTGCCCGCCTGACAGGATCGCCCCGCCCTCCCCGATCTGCGTCGCATAGCCGTCCGGGAAACCCTGGATCAGCTCATGCGCGGACGCGGCCGAGGCGGCAGCAACGGCGGCCTCGTCCGTCGCGTCGGGATCGAAGCGGGTGACGTTGTCGCGCACGCTGCCGGCGAACAGTTCCACATCCTGCGGCAGATAGCCGAGGATGCTTCCGCGCTGCTCATCAGGAAAATGCCTGATGTCATTGCCGTCGAGCCGCACGACACCCTGGACCGGCTGCCAGACCCCGACCAAAGCCCGTGCGAGCGAGGACTTGCCGGAACCGGTCAGTCCGACCACCGCCGCGATCTCGCCGGGCTCCACCTCGAACGAGACATTGTGCAGCAGCAGGGCATTCCCAGTCGGAGCGCGCACGCTCAGCCCCTCGACGCGCAGCGCACCGGCCGGCTGCGGCAGTGTCATGGGCTTGGCGCTATCCGACGGCGCCCTCAAGGTGGTGCTCAGTCTCTGGAAGGCGCTGCGGGCGGAGACGAAGCTCTTCCACTGGCCGACGGCGCCCTCGATCGGCGCGAGCGCCCGGCCCATGATCAGGGATGCGGCGAACATCGCCCCCGCAGCCATGCTCTGGTTGATCGCGAGATAGGCGCCGACGCCGAGGACCGCGCATTGCAGCGCGAGCCGCAGCAGCTTCGTCGCCGCCAGCAGGGTCCCGCCCCAATCGGCGGCGGCGGTGTGATGGACCAGCGCCTGCCCGCGCTGGCGCTGCCATTCGCCCCGGATCGGCTGGCCCATGCCGAGCGCCTTGATCACCTCGGCGTTCCGCAGCGAGGCGGTCAGCCGCTCATTCGCGCTATGGCCGAGCTCGGACGCCCGGATCAGGGATCCCTTGGTGATGCGCTCGTTCAGCAGGGCGACGCCCAGGATCGCAATGGCGCCGAGCGTGGCGACGGCGCCGATCGCCGGGTGCAGGATGAAGCAGAGGCCGAGATAGATCGGGATCCAGGGCGCATCCATCAGCGCCGGCACGAGGCTGCCGGAGAGCGTCGCCCGCAGGGTCTCGACATCGCGTATCGGCAGGGTCGGCGAGCCCTTCGCGTCGAGCGCGCCGTGAAAGGCGGCCTCGAAGGCCGGTTCGGACAGCGCCCCGTCGATACACAGGCCGAGCTGGACAAGCGCGCGGCTGCGGAAATGCTCGAGCGCGGCATAGGCCACGAACAGGGCGAGCACGATCAGCGACAGCATGACCAGTGTGGTGCCGTTCCTGCTGGTCAGCACCCGGTCGTAGATCTGCATCGTGTAGAGGGGCGACACGAAGACGAAGAGATTGAGCACGAAGGAAAGCCCGAAGAGCGAGGCAAATGCGGGCGTCAGTTTGCGGACCGTTTGCGAGAGCATTCGTCGGTTTCCATGCGCGATCGCGACTGGCGGGAGGACAGGCGTCGTGCGCGTCGATCGTGAGAGGGGTTCGAGACGCGACGCGACTGACCNCCTCCGAGCCCGTTCCGATCGGCTTGTGCCGCAAGCCGATCGGTCACACGGTCTCGGTGCTAAGGGTGAGAGACGGTTTCCGCCTCTCGAGGCAGCGGCTGACGGCTACCAGTGCCAGTGCGAGAGCTGGTTATGGTGGTCGTTGTCGCCGTCGTCATGGCGCCACTGGTTGCCACGCCCACCCACCTGGCTGCCGGTGTCGTCAGCGGCGGCTACGCTGTCTCGCTGACTATCTCGCGACCCGTTGCGACCGCCGCTCCGATCGTCATCGTCGTCACGCCGCGCCCAGATGTCCTGGAACCAGTCGTTGCGACCGCCGCCGTGACCGCCCCAATGGTGGCCGCCCCAGCCCGAGCCCTGGCCCGGATTCGAAGGCGTATCCGGCTCGGTCTCCGGCAGTGACGGGACCTCGGGGATCGTGATCACGTCCGGGTTCTCACCAGGATTCGAGACCGGGATGTCGGTCGGCGGCGTTTCCGGCTCCGCGGTGATCGGAGGCGTCACGGGCGTTTCTGGCTCTGCCGTGACCGGAGGCGTCACGGGCGTTTCCGGTTCTGCCGTGACCGGAGGCGTCACAGGCGTTTCCGGCTCGGTGGTGACCGGCGGCGTCACGGGCGTTTCCGGCTCGGCGGTGACCGGAGGCGTCACAGGGGTGTCGACGTCAGGCAACGTGCCGGTCAGGGAAGATCCGATCGAGCCGAACGGCGCCGACTCGACACCGTGCCCCTGGGCCACCGACCCGGAGACGAAGCTGTAGTCTCCGCCCGCAGCGTCGGCGAAGCCGGCTTGGTTGGTCATGACACTACCGGTGTCGCCGCCACGCTGCTGGAAGCCTGCCAGCGAGAGATCGGCGACCGTCAACTCTCCGCCATTGGGGTTGTAGTAGACGTTGTCGTGGATCAGGCGCGGATCGGTCTGATCGGTATCGATCGTGTTGCTTCCATCCCCCGAGACTTCGATGAAGTTCTGGTAGGTCTGGTTGCCCGCGATCGGATGATCGTCGGCAACGATCGTCGAGATGCCGTACTTGCCGTTGTCCAGCAGCGTGTTGTCGTGGATCTGGTTGTTCGACCCGCCATGGATGAGGATGCCGCTGAACGTCGTCCCCTGGACGAAGTTGCCGTAGATCTGGGCATTGCTCGCCATGTTGTCGAGATAGATGCCGGAGCTCCAGTTCTCCGCGAAGCCACCGTCCGTCGTGTTCAGGCCGCCGGTGTCGACGATGTGGTTGTAGCGGATGATGTCCCCCGCCGCCCCGGTGTCATCGGCCGAGAACAGGTAGATGGCGCCGACATCCGGCGTCTGCTGCCCGGAATGGCGGATATCGTTGTACTCGATGGTGTTGCCGCCCGACGGGTTGCCCGGATCGTAGTTGATCTCCGCGATGCCGAAGCGCGGCACGTTGGTGATCGTGTTGTGATCGATCTGGTTGCGCGCCGACTCCTCCATGGAGATCGAGCCATGCTGAACGAAGGTTTCGTTCGAACGGTCGATGACATTGTTCGAGATCTGGTTGCCGCTCGTTCCCGGCGTCAGCGCGATGGCGCTCGACCAGGTGTGCTCGAACCTGTTGTCCGAGATCAGGTTCCCGCTGCTGCTGCCATGCAGCGCGACGCCGACGCCGACATTGAGGAAGTGGTTGCCTTCCACCTTCAGCCCGGTCGCATCATGCGCCTCGATCGCCGCAGTCTCGGGATCGCCCGTCTTGGCCGCTGTGTCCGCGAAGGTCAGCCCATTGAAGCTGACATTCTTGGCGCCGTCGACGACGAACAGGCTGTGGTCGTTCGACACGACCGCGCCTTCGCCCGTAAAGCCCTCGGGAGCCTTGTAGCGGACGGTCTGCGTCGCGTTGTCGTAGGACCATTCGCCGACATTGTCCGGCTTGGCCTCCGAAATGTAGAAGCGGCTGGCCGGGCCGAGATCGTAATTGGCTTCCGAGGTGAAGGTGGCCACGTTGCCCTGGATCGAGCCGATGGTCAGCTTGTCGCTGGCATAGCCGTTTTCCGAGAAGACGGTGATCGTCTGGCCGACCTGCGGAGCGTGGCCCGCCGGAAAGTCAGACGGATCGAATGCCATCGACTTCTGAGGGTCGTGCCCACTCGGCAGATCCTGCCCCCAGAGCCAGCCGCCCTTGACCGGGTCGTTCGGATCGACATCGGGAAAACGGCTTTGGGTCTGCTGCACGCCGTTGACGGTGAGCTGCTGAACCTGATCGGCATCGACATGGGCCGTCCAGATGCCGTCGGCGCCTTGGGTCCAGCCGCCCACCGGCGTGCCGCCGCTGATGACGACCTTCTCTCCGGACATCGCCACGAAAGACGAACCCGAATCGGCGGAGGTCAGTTGCAGGGAGTTGGGCGCATAGTAGGTACCACCACCGAGGTAGACCGTATCGGCACCACCGCTCTGGTGCATGGCTTGGATCGCCCGCTCCAGGGTTTGGAAAGATGACGCTTCATCTAATCCTGTATTGTTATCGTTTCCAGTTGCCGAGACGTAAATTGTGGCCATAAAGGGGCTCCGTTTTTGGCTGGAACACTCAAAGTGATCGAGCCCTAAATACCCCTCCCCCGTGATTCGATTCTACCCAACGTCCGGAACGTGTACTCGGAAGGATTAGTCCAAACGGACTAATCGTCTTTTTTTGACGTAATATATCAATGGATTGCTTCTTGCTCGCGGCACCGCTGGCCCTGTTGATGGAACGGCGGCGTCAGCCAAATCTACCCGTTCGCGCCGCGAATCGAATCACTGAACGGCCTCAATCCTGAAACCAGAGGTTGGTTTTCCGGTCAGCTCGACACGGTCTGATCGAATCCGGCCTCCGAATCGGAGTGGCAGACCGTCAGGTGATGGTCGCAAAACTGGGCGCTCGCAGCCAGCCGATCGACATAGGCCCGGAAGGCGGCCAGGGTCGCGACCGGGCGCTGGCAGCCATCGCAGATGACGAGCCCGTCGGCCGACAGATCGCTCGGCAGGTGGACGGCGGGCGAGCCGCACGCCTGGCAGCCGAACCCGCCGCTTGGCGGCGACGGCGACGGCGCGCCGAGATCCGGGGCCGCCAGCAGCGCGGCATAGCGATGCAAGCGACTGCTCATGCCGAGGCCTGATAGAAGGACTTGTAGTTGCGATAGACGCGGCCACGGTCGGAGACCTCGTAGCGGCCCTGCTCCTCGAGGTCGACGCCGTTGAGCACGACGCCGGCGACGTCCAGCCCCAGCCTGGCGAGGTGGTCGAGCGTCGCGGAGACCGTGCTCTTCAGCGTGTCGTTCCACCTGACGACGTGCAGCACCGTATCGGCGTGCTCGCGCAGCAGGGCGCTGTCGGCCGAGAGCAGCACGGGCGCCACCTCGAACAGGATGACGTCGTAGCGCGCCCGCGCCTCGCGCAGCATCGCCTCGAAAGCCGGGTTCGAATAGACGTTCTGGCTGTCGCGCAGGCCGGAGGCGCGCCGAACCGTGGCGACCGGGCTCGTACCCGGACCGCCGGAGTCGCCGACCTGCGGCAGGCACTGGTCGAGCAGCGCCTCGTGCGGGAAATTCTGGCCCAGCAGCAGGCGCCGGGGCGAGCCGTCCACCACCAGCACCCGCTGGCCCATCATCGCCAGCACGCGCGCCATGGCGGAGGCGACGAAGGACTTGCCTTCTCCGGGCGCCGACGAGGTGATCAGCACGAATTTGGGCGGATTGCTCGACGGGAACAGCTCGGCCACCATCGAGCGCACCGCCTCGGCGAAGACCAGGCTCTCCAGCCCGCCGGGGTAGTGCTCCAGATTCGGAAGAAGCCCGACGCAGTTGGTCCGTGTCTCCGCGGCGAACTCGTTCTCGCTGCGGAATCCGCGATCCCGTTTTTCCAGCAGATAGGAGAGCCCGGCCCCGGCCATCAGCCCGCCGATCGTGGCAAGGCCGAGCACCAGGGACGGCTTGATCGAGCTCGGCAGCGAGGGGATATCGGCAGGCGCGACGATCTGGGCGATGATCGGCCGCAGCTCGCTCACGGCGCTGGCCTGCTGATGGGCGTCTGAGAGCTGCTTCAGGCGGTCGCGCGCCGCCGTCGCTTCGGCCTGCAGGGTACGCAGCTGGCCCTCCAGCCCCCTCGCCTCGATCGACTTGGTCTGCAGCGTCGCGACGCGTTCGCGCAGTGCGGCCTCGGCGTTGCGGGCGGCCTGGACGTCGGTTTCGATATTGGCGACGGATTGCGCCAGTTGCTTCTGCAACCGCTCCTGCACGGCGCTGAGCGACAGCCGCAGCCGCTGGACGGCGGGATGACGCTCGCCCGAGACGGAGACCATTTCGTCGAGAGCCCGGCGCGCCTTGCCCTCTTCGTCGAGAAGCTGCTGAACCACCGGCGAACCGCCGAGATCGTTGGTCTGCGGGATGTTGCCGGCGGCCAGGGAGACCTGGGCGCGCTGCAGACGGGTCTCTTCCCCGAGCCGTGTGGCGGACACCGTATTGAGCTGGGTCAGCATGTCGCGAAGCTGCTGCTGCTGCATATCGGCGCCGTCCTGCCCGAGCTCGACGAAGCCGGTCCTCATCCGGAAGGCTTCGATCTCCTTATCGATCTTCCCCAGATTGGCGCGGGCCTCCTGGGCCTGCGCGCCATACCACTGGCTGGAACGCTGCGAGGCGCTGGCGGTCGCTTCCATCTTGCGGCGCAGATATTCGTTGCCGAAGGCGTTGACGATCAACGCCGCACGGTCGGGGTCGGGATCGCGATAGGTCAGCGTCACCAGATAGGCCTTGGTGTCGTTGCTGACGCCGAGCGCGCCGAGCAGTTGCTGGGCGGCGATGTCGCGCGCAGTCGGCTCGGCCGATCCGCTGCCGAAGCCGGCAAGGTTGCGCAGCGTGTGTCGCACCGAGGACGGGAAGATCAGTTCGGCTGCCCCCGTGAACAGGCCGGAGATTCCCGAGGGATGGCTCGGCGCAGTCTGGTCGAGACCGAGGCGCGAGGCGACCGCACGAGCCGTGGCGAGCGAGCGGATGATCCGCGCCTCGCTCTCCACCAGCGTCGAGGCATCGAGCGCGACGCTGCTCGCCTTGCCGCCCCCGCCGCTGTCCTCGCGCGTGAAGTCGAACTGCAGGACCAGATCGGCAGTGTAGCGCTGGGGCGTGACCGTCAAATAGAGCCCGGCCGCCAGCGCCGTTGCGCAGGTCACGGCGAGGATCAACAGCCGCCGCCGCCAGAGCATGGAGAGGAAATCGAAGGTCACCGCATCGTAATGCTTCGCGAGCGTCGCAGGAGGACGGTGGCTTCGCATGTCGCTGAAGAGATCCATGGTCCCGTGCCTCGCCTGCTGATTTGAGCCGAGATGTCGATCGAGGCTGGCCGGCGCTGCGCGGACGGCCAGCTCGAGCGGAAGTCGCCTGCGCGCTATTTCGCGCCCCGGCCGTGGAGAACGGCAGGGACGGTTTGCAGCAGGACGTAGAAGTCGAGCCAGAACGACCAGTTGTGGATGTAGAAGCTGTCCTGCCGCTTCTGGACGGCGAGGTCGCCGTCGCTGCGATCCGTCACCTGCCAGAGGCCGGTCAGGCCGGGCGGCACGCTGGTCCGCAGAGCCTGGAAAGCGGTGTCGAAGCATTGATTGTGATAGGCCGGGAACGGCCGCGGCCCGACGATGCTCATATCGCCGCGCAGGACGTTCCAGAGCTGCGGCAGCTCGTCGAGGCTGGAGCTGCGGATGAACTGCCCGATCTTCGGCAGGATCCGCGGATCGTTCGACAGCTTGAAGAAGCGCTCCCATTCCTGCCGCGCCGCGCCGTCGGCCTCCAGATGCGCGGCGAGCCGTGCCTCGGCATCGGCATACATGCTGCGCAGCTTGTAGACCTTGAAGACGTGGCCGTTCCGGCCGATCCGCGGCTGGGCGTAGAAGGCGGGCCCGTTGTCGACCGCCTTCACCGCAAGCGCGAGCACCGCGACCACCGGCAGGGCCGCAAGGGCGACCGGAAGCGCGACAATCAGATCGAGCACTCGTTTCAGGCGCAGATTGCTCGGCCTGTGGATGGCGCTGCGCAGTTCGAGCCCGAGCAGCCCGCCCATCGCCCGCAGCTGCGGATTGAGGACCTGGAGCGTCGAGGCGTCGTGGACGACGAAGATCTGGCGCACTGGCAGGCGGGCAAGCCAATCCGCCTTCTCGACATGGAGATCGCCCGAGGCGCACAGGGCGACCTCGATCCCCGGCGAGATGATGTTGGCCTGGCCGCGGGTGATCACCGGCAGGTCGCACCTCTCCAAAGCATCGGAGAGCGCATCGCCCTCGTCGTCGGTGAGGATGGCGACCGGCTTCAGGCCGAGCTCCGGCCGCGAGGCCAGATCGCGCGCCAAAGCGAGGCATGCCTGCATCGTGCCATAGAGCACGGTCGGCGCGGTCCACAGGTCGCGCCGCAGCAGCGAGCCGCGGATCAGCGCCTCGACATAATAGCCGAGCATGACCGTCAGGCCCGCGCCAGCGATCACGAAGCCCCAGAGGTGATTGGACGGATCATCGACCAGCAGCCAGACGAGCACCACGGCTGCCGCGGCGACATTGCCGAGCGTGCGCCGGCGCAGACGGTCGACCGGTTCGGCCCGCTCCGAACCGTAGAGCCCGAAGCCGCCCAGGGCACCACACAGGGCCGCTGCCCAGACCAGGACCAGGCCCGCCATGTTGGTGTCGGTATCGGAGGCCGCGATGACGGCGCCGAGCTGCAGGACGCCAGCGACGATCGTCAAGGTGACGAGGTCTCCGAGCATTAGCGATGCGGCGACAACTCGCCGCCGCATCGTCGGAGTGACATTGGCGCCGGGCAGCCGGCCCGGCGTTGCCATACCGATCGAGGCGGGCACGACAGTCGTGATGACATCCGGCATGGCAAACTCCCGCGGTCTCGCTCGGCTGCATGAAAGAGCGGACGCGCTACTGCGCCGCGATCGTGGGAATCGTCTCGATCATCGCCTCGCGCTCGGCCCTCGCCTTCGCCTCGCCGGCGATCCAGGCATAGGTCGGGATCAGCCCCTGGCCGAGATGGATCGAGGGCTCCCAGCCGAGCACGTCGCGCAGCCGGTTGTTGTCGCTGTTGCGACCGCGGACGCCCTGCGGGCGATTGGTGTTGAAGCGCTTCTGGATGGTCTTGCCGGCGATCCCGGCGATGATGTCGACCAGCCCGCTGACGTCGACCAGCTCGTCGGTGCCGAGATTGAGCGGCTTGGCATAATCCGAGCGCATGATGCGGTAGATGCCTTCGACGCAATCGTCGATGTACATGAAGGAGCGGGTCTGCTTGCCGTCGCCCCAGACCTCGATCGCCTCACCCGATTTCGCCAGCGCGACCTTGCGACAGATGGCAGCCGGCGCCTTCTCCTTGCCGCCGTCCCAGGTGCCGAGCGGCCCATAGACATTGTGGAAGCGGACCAGCCGGGTCTGGAAGCCGTAATCCTCGGTGAAATACTCGCACAGCTTCTCGGTATAGAGCTTCTCCAGCCCGTATCCCGGCTCGGGATCGGCGGGGAAGGCATCGTCCTCCTTCAGCGGCACGACCGAGGGCACATCCTGGAGAAACTGCGGATAGACACAGGCCGAGGAGGAGAACAGGAAGCGCTGGACCTTGGCGTCATGGGCCGCCTTCAGCATCTGCGCGCTGATCATCGTGTTGTTGTAGGTGATCGAGGCGTGTGCGCCGGAGATGTAGCCGATGCCGCCCATATCCGCGGCGAGGTTGTAGACCTCGTCCATGCCGTGGACGGCCTCGC
Source organism: Allobosea sp. Root483D1 (assembly GCF_001429505.1). Classification (GTDB taxonomy): domain Bacteria; phylum Pseudomonadota; class Alphaproteobacteria; order Rhizobiales; family Beijerinckiaceae; genus Allobosea. The sequence goes on along the minus strand of NZ_LMJW01000022.1, from coordinate 656,297 downwards.
GACAATCGTCCATCTCGCGCAGGTCCAGAATGCGGAATTCATCCGCCGAGCTGGCTTGGTATTCTGGGTCCTTGATGTCGACTCCTCGGACCCAATAGCCTCGATCCTTGAGATAATTCACAAGATGGAAGCCGATAAAGCCGCCAGCGCCCGTAACCAGCACAGATTTCCTGGACATTACTTCGCTCCACTGAAGAATGGAACTCCGTGATAGCGTTTTTATCTTTTTAAATCAGGTGGTTAAACCGAACTATACCCCCTTTGAGACGATCTATCTCTTGGGGTTAGACCTGCCTTTTCGGAGCAACCGCGAGCGCAGTCTTCTGCCGGAGCAGCTGCAGGCTGGCGCCGACCATGAACTGCGGCACGATCTTGCCATAGCGGCGCCAGAGCCGCCGCGGCTCCGACAGCAGTCTGAACAGCCATTCGAGACCGCGCTTCTGCATCCAGGCCGGGGCCTGGCGCTTGGTGCCGGCGAGGAAATCGAAGGCGGCGCCGACGCCGATCATCACCGGCGCCTCGATCCGGTCGAGATGCCCCGCCATCCAGTATTCCTGCTTCGGCGTGCTGAGCCCGACCCAGACGATGTCGGGCCGGGCCGCGTTGATCATGTGCACGATCTCCTCGTCCTCCAGCGCCGACGAGGGCCGGAATGGCGGCGAGAACGTGCCGGCCACGGCGAGCCCCGGAAAGCGCGCGGTGAGACGCTCGCGCAGGCGCTCGGCGAGGCCGGGCGCACCACCGAAGTAATATTGGCGGTAGCCCTTCTCGGCCGATAGCTCCGTGAGGCGCAGCATCAGCTCCGGTCCGTAGACCCGCTCGGTACGGCCATGGCCGAGCTTGCGGGCCATCCAGACCAAGGGCATGCCGTCGGGAGTCGCCATTCCAGCGCGCTCATGGATCGCCATGAGCCTGGGATCCGACTGGCTCTCGATCACGCCGTGGACGCCGGTGATGCAGACATAGTTGCGTGCCCTCCGGCCGATCCAGTCCTCGACCGTGCGCAAGGCGTCCGCCATGGTGATGGCGCTGACGTTCACGCCCATGATGCGCGCGCGGGGAAGCGGGTCCGCGGGCGTCATCAGCTCGCCCTCGCGACCTCGACCCGCCGCACGGGATCGTGCATCGCCGACAGCACACCGTCGAAATAGGCGATCGTCCGCTCGAGCCCTTCCTGCAAGGGCACCTTCGGCGCCCAGTGCAGCAGTTCCTGCGCCCTGGTGATGTCGGGGCAACGCTGACGCGGATCGTCCTGGGGCAGCGGCCGGTAGACGACCTGCGAGCGCGAGCCCGTCAGCGTGACGATCAGCTCGGCGATCTCGGCCATGGAGGTCTCGACCGGATTGCCGAGATTGACCGCCCCGTCCAGCGGCTGGGTCACGTTCATCAGGCGCATCAGCCCCTCGACCAGATCATCGACGAAGCAGAAGGCGCGCGTCTGGCGGCCATCGCCGTAGAGCGTGATCGGCTCGTTGCGCAGCGCCTGGACGATGAAGTTCGAGACGACGCGGCCATCCTCGAGGTTCATGCGCGGCCCGTAGGTGTTGAAGATGCGCGCGATGCGGATCTCGACACCATGCCGCCGCTTGTAATCGTAGAAGAGCGTCTCGGCGCAGCGCTTGCCTTCATCGTAGCACGCGCGCGGCCCGCTGATGCTGACGAGCCCACGGTAGCTCTCGACCTGCGGATGCACGTCCGGGTCGCCGTAGATCTCGCTGGTCGAAGCCTGCAGGATCGGGATGCCGAGCCGCTTGGCCATGCCCAGCATGTTGATCGCGCCGAGCACGCTGGTCTTCGTCGTCTGCACCGGATCGCGCTGGTAGTGCACCGGCGAGGCCGGACAGGCGAGATTGTAGATCTCGTCGACCTCCAGATAGAGCGGGAAGGTCACATCGTGCCGCAGCACCTCGAAATTGGACTGGCCCTGCAGCGCGCTCAGATTCTCGCGCCGCCCCGTATAGTAGTTGTCGACCGCCAGGACCTGATGCCCTTCGGCGACCAGGCGCTCGCAGAGATGACAGCCGACGAAGCCGGCGCCGCCTGTGACGAGGATACGCTTCTGCATGTCTGAGCTCCGCCGGATCGGGCACGGGAGGGAGCCAAAGCTTTGCTGCAAGCGCCGCGTTCTCAAAGGACGCTTTGGGAGGTGAGCGCCCCGGCGGCAACAAGGAAGGGCTACTTCCCACGCGGCGCAAAATGGCGTCCCGGTGCGACCACGGCCTCCGCGCTCCACTATGGGATTAATCCGGTGGCGACGCGCCTTGGCCCGAATGCCGAAGCGGAAAACGCAGCCGGTCCTGACATCCTGCCCGCATCGCAGCGCCATGCTTTGGGCAGGACGGTCGGAGCTAGCCTTGGACGCGTCAATTCACTCCTGGACCCCTCACCTCACCTTTGGAACATCGGCGCACGCTGATCGATCGCGAAGCCGTCGGCTCTGGCCGCTCGTCCTGGCACTGATCGCCTCGGTACTCGTCCTGATCGCGACGGCGTCGGCCGCGGACCGCGAGGCCGCCGACACGCTCTCGATCGGCGACAAGGTCACAATCTCGGTCTTCGGCCAGACCGACCTTTCCGGCGATTTCGTCCTGGACGGCTCGGGCGCGGTCAACATGCCGCTGGCCGGGCGGATCAGGATCGCCGGGCTCTCGGCGCCGGAAGCGGAAGCCCGCATCCGCAGCGCGCTGATGGACGGCTATCTGCGTGATGCCGTGGTCAGCCTGCGGGTCGCGGAGCTGAAGCCGGTCTACATCATGGGCGAGGTGCGCTCGCCGGGGACCTATCCCTTCCGGCACGGGCTCAACGTCCTCGCGGCGGTCGCACTGGCCGGCGGCTATCGGGTGGGCGACGAGTCGATCGCCGTCCTCAAATCCGAGCTCCTGCTCGCCGACGAGCGCGAGCAGTTGCTCACTGCCTCGCTCCAGACGCTGACGGCGCGCCGCCAGCGCCTCGAAGCCGAACGCGACGGCGTCAAGCAGCTCGTGGCTGATGCAAGAAGCGCAGGCAGCGTCCAAATTCTGGCCGGCGAACAGGAGATCCTCGACTTCCAGCGCCGGGCGCGCGAGGGCGAGCGCGACTTGCTGAGCCAGCAGGTCGCCCGGCTCGCCTCCGAAAAGGCCGCCCTGACCGAGCAAGCCCGACTGGTCGAGCGGCAGGTCGAGCTGACGCGCGAGCAATCGAGCGAATACAACAAGCTGGCGACGACCGGCCATGGCTTACGCACCGTCCAGGTCGAACGCGAGCGCGACTATACCCGCACGCAGGGCGAAGCGGCGCGCCTGCGGGCGGAGCTGGCCAAGAGCGAGACGGCGCTCGGCGAGCTGACGCTGCGGCTGCGTGAGCTCGACACCACCTACATGCGCCGTGTCGTGCTCGAGCTGCAGGACACCCGGCAGAAGATCCTCGAGGTCGAGCGCAGCCTGCCGACTGCCCGCGAGATCGCCGAAAGCCGGCGCCGCCGGGTGGTGGCGAGCGAGGGCTCCGGCGCGGCGGCGGATTGGGACATCAGGATCACGCGGCAGGCCGGCCTCACGCCGGTGACGCTCCAGGCGAAATTCGAAACCACCCTGCAACCGGGCGACATCGTCCAGGTCGCTCCGAAAGCCCGGCCGATCGAGGGCGGGCTTTCCGGGGACGAGGCAAAGACACCGAGGCGCCAACTCACGGGTCTCGCCAGCCAGCAGTGATCCCGTTGCAGCTCACGCCGAGAGGGTCGACATGCCTGCGAAGATACGCCCGATCATCATGTGCGGCGGCGCCGGGACGCGGCTGTGGCCGACCTCGCGCAACTCCCTGCCCAAGCAGTTCGCCATGCTGCTCGGCGAGCGCTCGACCTTCCAGGACACCGTCCTGCGCCTGCGTCACAAGCTGTTCGAGCCGCCGCTCGTCCTGACCAACCGCAACCACCGCGTCCTGGCCGAGCGGCAGCTGGCGGAGATCGGCGCCGAGGCCGAGATCGTGCTCGAGCCCGACCGGCGCGATTCCGGCCCCGCCATCCTCGCCGGCTGCCTGATCGCGGAAGGTCGGCAGGCGGACAGCACCGTCCTCGTCGTCGCTTCCGACCATATCGTCACCAACCGCGCGGCCTTCCGGCACGCCGTCGTCAGCGGCCTTCCCGCCGCCCGTGCCGGGCGCCTAGTGACCTTCGGTGTGGCTGCGCAACATGCCTGCACGGACTACGGCTGGATCGAGCCCGGGATGGTGCTCGAAGGCGAGGCCCGGCATGTCGAGCGCTTCACCGAGAAGCCGGACGGGCGCCGCGCCGCCGAATATCTGCGCCGACGCTGGATGTGGAACTCCGGCAATTTCCTGTTCAGCGCGCGAAGCCTGATCGAGGAATACCGCACCTTCGAACCGGCAACGGTGAGCGCGGTCGAAGCGGCCGTCGCGAACGGGACCGACGAGGCCGGCGCCTTCGCGCTGGCGCTGGACGGATTCGTCATGGCGCAGAAGCGCTCGATCGATTTCGCCGTCATGGAGCGCACCGACCGGGCCGCCGTCGTCGCGATGTCGTGCGGCTGGTCCGATATCGGCAGCTGGGATGCGCTCTGGGCGCTGAGCGACCATGACGGCAGCGGCAATGCCCGCCGCGGCAATGTCGAGCTGGTCGACGCGCACAATTGCCTGGTCTCGACCGACGGGCCGATGACCTCCGTCCTCGGCGTCGAGGACCTGATCGTGGTCGCGAACCGCGACGCGGTGCTGGTCGCCGACCGCAATCGTGCCGGCGAGGTCAAGCAGGTCGTCGAGCTCCTGCGCAGCAAGGGCTGCAGCCAGGCCGAGACGCATGCGAGCGTCCACTGCTCCTGGGGCTCCTACCAGATCGTCGATGCCGGCGACGGCTTCCAGGTCAAGCGCATGATCGTCGCGCCCAAGGGACGCTTGCTGCTGCAGAAGCACCGTTTCCGCTCGGAACATTGGGTGGTCGTGCGCGGCACCGCCACCGTGACGGTCGACGAGGCCGTCGGCCACTTCGGCAAGAACGACCATATCTTCATCCCGCTCGGAGCGGTGCACCAGCTCGAGAACAGCGGCTCCGAGCCGCTCGAACTGATCGAAGTCCAGAACGGCAGCTATCTCGGCGAGGACGACGTCATTCGCATCGACGAGATACGGCAGCAGATCTGAAGGCGATGCCCGGAACCGGCCGAACGAGGAGCGAAGGCGCTCCATCGGCCAAAACGGAGGGATCCTTGTCCAGCTCTGAGAAGCACAGCCGGGACGATGGCAGCACCGCCCGTACCGCCCCGTCGCTCCCGGCGGTCCGGCATTCCGCCTTCGCGAAACACTGGCTCGCGATCGACGACGGCGGCGCGGAGCTGACCAAGGCGGTGTTCGGTGCGCCTGCCCGGCGGATGCCGCCGCGCCCTGCCCCGCATGAGGCGCCGATGTCTCACCCCCCGACGTCTCCCGCACACGGGGTGTCAGCCCCCACCCGCTTGCGAGCGACGCTGGCCTTGCTGCTGCTCGTCCTTGCCGTGCTGTTCGCTGAACCCGCTGCCAGGCTGCTGGGGCTCGCGCCGCGGCCGGAAGCCTCCGGCCCGGCCGAGATCTCGCGGCCGGGCAAAGCACCCCCGTTGAAGCCCGGGGCTCGCCCCGAGGCGAAACGCACCGGCGAGGCCTGAGCGGATGTCGGCCATGGCCATATGGAAACAGAGCCTGCGCCTGACAGCCCACACGGCCTCGGCCAGCTGGCCGGGCATCGCCCAATTGCGCCAGAGGCTCTACGAGGCCCGCTTTCGCGCGGGCAAGTATCACTGCGGCTACAGCGGCAGATATGCCAGCTTCGACGCTGCCGAGCGCGCGCTGCCGACCGGCCTTTCCGGCTTCGACCATGACGCGATGGCGGACATCGACCACTACACCACCCTGGCCGGCGGGATCGAGCCGATGCCGGCGACCGAATATCCGGTCCTGTTCTGGCTGCGCCGCGCGCTCGACGATGGCGCCCTGTCGCTGCTCGACCTCGGCGGCTATGTCGGGCACGCCTTCCGACAGTACGATCGCTACCTCGCTTTCCCGGACGCGTTCCGCTGGGCCGTCTTCGACCTCCCGCACATCACCCGGGCCGGGCAGGCGCTCGCTGCGCAGCAGCCCACGCCGTGCCTGCGCTTCACCAACACGGTCGATGACGGCAGCGGCATGGACATCCTGCTCGCGGCAGGCTCGCTGCAGTATCTGCCCGAGACCTACCTGCACGAACGCCTGAGTGCCTGGCGGAAACGGCCGCGGCACCTGATCGTCCAGCGCCGGCCGCTCCACGCGCGGCACTCCTTCGTGACGATCCAATCCGTGATCACCCGCACCGGGCAGGTCTCGTTCTGCCCCTACAGCATTCCGGCGCGCTCCGGTTTCATCGATGGCCTGGTCGCGCTCGGCTATGAGCTCGTGGATTCCTGGGAGAAGCCACGCAGCCTCGACGTGCCATTCCAGCCCGAATGCCATGTCGAGACCTATTCAGGGCTCTACTTCCGGCTGAGGCCTTAAGCCCCGCACACCGCGCTCCACCTCCATCTACAACCCTTTCGGGCATGCCTCGCTTGGCTGAGCGCAGCGACCTTACGTCATCCGCGCGCGGCGCGCGGTAATTCTGGAGAGATGGCGTTACTCCAACTGCTCCAATTTTGTCGCGAGGGCTTGGCGCATAGCCTTCCCTGCATGACACAGACCATCGACAGGAAAGTTGCCCGCCAGGCACCGCGTCGTCGCCGGCCCCGGGCGTCCGCCGCTCCCGAACTCGCCGGAGCCGCCCGCCAACCAGCCACCGAGCGAGAGGCGCCGCGATCCGCGCCATCCGCGCCGGCGACCCTGGTCGATCTCTTCGCCGCGCAGGTCGCCGCCCGACCGCGCGCCGTCGCGCTGTCCCTGGGACCGGCCCACCTCTCCTATGCCGAGCTCGACGAGCGCGCCGAAAGGCTGGCCGAGCGGCTGGCCGCGATGGGCGCCGGTCCCGGCGCGATCGTCGGACTGTGCCTGCAGCGCTCGCCCGACCTGATCGTCGCGCTGGTCGCGATCCTGAAGAGCGGCGCCGCCTATCTGCCTCTCGACCCGGCCTATCCGGGTGAGCGGCTCGCTTTCATGGTCGAGGATGCCGACGCCTCGATCATCATCGCCTCCGATCATGCCGACTGGCTGCCAGCCGGCCGGCAGCGGCTCGATCCGCATCAGCCCGGAGTGGCCGAGGCGGCCCATGGCTCGCAAGCCCGCCGCACGGCGGCGGCCGGCGACCTCGCCTATGTGATCTACACCTCCGGCTCCACCGGAAAGCCGAAAGGCGTCGCCATCGAGCATGCCGCGGTGACGCGGCTGTTCAGCGCGACGCAAGCCTGGTTCGGCTTCAGGTCCAGCGATGTCTGGACCTTGTTCCATTCCGTCTCGTTCGACTTCTCGGTCTGGGAAATCTGGGGCGCGCTCCTCCACGGCGGGCGTCTCGTGATGGTGCCGGAGAGCACCACGCGAGACCCCGCTGCTTTTTTGCGCCTGCTCGCCGACGAGGGCGTCACGGTGCTCAACCAGACACCCTCCGCCTTCGCCGCCCTCGATCGTGCCGACCACGACCGCGGCGGCCGCGACCGGCTTTCGTTGCGGCTCGTGATCTTCGGCGGCGAGGCGCTAGACCCGCGCCGCCTCGCCGGCTGGTACCAGCGCCGCGGCGAGCATGCGCATCTCGTCAACATGTACGGGATCACGGAAACGACGGTGCACGTCACCTATCGTCCCCTCTCTCCTGTGCAGACCGAACAGCGTTCGAGCCTTATCGGGCGGCCGATCCCCGACCTAAAGCTCCTGCTGCTCGATGGCGAAACCATGCGCCCTGTGGCGCGAGGCGAGATCGGCGAGATCTTCGTCGCGGGAGCCGGGCTCGCCCGTGGCTATCTGAACCGGCCCGAGCTCAACGCCGCACGCTTCGTGGCGCACCCGGACGAGCCCGGCGCCCGGCTCTACCGCTCGGGCGACCTCGCCCGCCAGGTCGACGATGACGATTACGAATATCTCGGGCGGGCCGACCAGCAGGTGAAGATCAGGGGCTTCCGCGTCGAACTCGGCGAGATCGAGACGGCGCTGATGGCCCATCCCGGGGTCAGGCAGGCCGCGGTGCTGCTCCGCTCCGATGGCGGGCACGAGCGGCTCGTCGGCTATCTGGTGGCTGATGGCACTGAGCGCCCCTCGCCTGCGGCGCTGAAAGCCCATCTCGGCGAGACCCTGCCGGAGCACATGGTGCCGGCGGCCTTCGTCTTCGTGCCCGCCCTCCCGCTGACCGTGAACGGCAAGCTCGACCGCGCCGCGCTACCGGCGCCCGGCCGGGCACGGCCGGAGACCGCCGCGCCCTATGCTGCCCCGCGCAGCGCGCTGGAACGGCGGTTCGCGGAGGCCGTCGCCGAAATCTTCCAGATCGACATCGTCGGCATCGACGACAATCTCTTCGATCTCGGCGGCAATTCACTGCTCGTCGCCGAACTGCATCGGTGCCTCGTGCGGGACCTGCCCTGGTTCGCCTTGGTCGACCTCTACCGCTACCCGAATGTGCGGGCGCTGGCCGGCCACCTGACGCCGCAGAAGCCCGGCGCGCTCGGCAGCCTCGCCGCGGCGCGCGAGCGCGGCCTGCGCTCACGCGGCCTCCCTGCATCCTTCCCCGAAAGCGCGTCGATAGGCGGCTCTCATGACTGACCCCCTTCCCGAACGCGCCGTCGCGATCATCGGCATGTCCGGCCGCTTTCCCGGCGCAGCGAGCGTCGGTGCGTTCTGGCGAAACCTGCTGGACGGCGTGGAATCGATCAGGAGGTTCGACCTCGCCGAGCTCGAGGACAGCTTCGACGCGGCGACCCGCGCGCTCCCGAACTTCGTTCCGATGCGGCCCGTTCTCGACGGCGTCGATCTGTTCGATGCGCCCTTCTTCGGCATGCTGCCGCGCGAGGCGGCGCTCACCGACCCCCAACAGCGCCTGCTGCTGGAATGCGCCTGGGAAGCGCTCGAGGATGCCGGCTACGATCCTGCCGCGCCCGGCCAATGCATCGGCGTTTTCGCCGGCGCCACCTCCAGCACCTATTTGCTGCAGAACCTGCTGCACGACCGCGCGGCCATCGCCGAGTACACCTCGGGCTTCCAGGTCGGCAACCTGCCGCTGCTGGTCGGCTCCGCCGCCGATTTCACCGCGACGCGCATCGGCTACAAGCTCGGCCTGACCGGACCCTGCGTTGCCGTCCAGTCCGCCTGCTCGACCTCGCTGCTCGCCGTCGCCCAGGCCGTGCAGAACCTGCTCTGCCATGGCTGCGACATGGCCTTGGCCGGCGGCGTCTCGATCACGTTCCCGCAGCAGCGCGGCTATCTCGCCCAGGAGGGCGGCATCGTCTCGACCGACGGCCATTGCCGCGCCTTCGACGCCGGCGCCAACGGTACGATCTTCGGCAGCGGCGCGGGCCTTGTCGTCCTGAAGCGGCTGGAGGATGCCGTTGCCGATCGCGACCAGATCTACGCCGTCATCCGCGGTGTCGGCGTCAACAATGATGGCGCCGGCAAGATCGGCTATACCGCACCCAGCGTCGACGGCCAGGCCGCGGCGATCGCCATGGCCCAGGCCGCCGCCGACGTCGATGCACGCTCGATCGGCTATGTCGAATGCCACGGCACCGGCACGCCGATGGGCGACCCGATCGAGGTCGCCGGCCTGACCGCCGCCTTCCGCCTGACCACGGAGGACCGCGGCTTCTGCGCGCTCGGCTCGGTCAAATCCAATATCGGCCATCTCGACGCCGCAGCCGGTGTCACCGGACTGATCAAGGCCTCGCTCGCGGTGAAGAGCGGGATACTGCCGGCGAGCCTGCACGTCACGCAGCCGAATCCCGCGCTCGAGCTGCCGAGCAGCCCGTTCTTCATCGCCGACCACAGGCAGGAATGGCCCGGACGGGACGCGCTGCGCCGGGCCGGCGTCAGCGCCTTCGGGTTCGGTGGAACCAATGTCCACCTCGTGCTGGAAGAAGCCCCCGCAAGCGAAGCGCAGGCGCCCGCGCGTCGCAACCAGGTCCTGACGCTCTCGGCCCGCAGCGCAGCGGCGCTCGGCGAGGCGCGGGATCGGCTCGCGCAGCATCTCGAAACCCAGCCCGGGCAGACCCTCAGTGACATCGCCTTCACCTTGCAGGCGGGGCGACGGCCCTTCCCGCACCGTCTCGCCGTGGTCGCCGGCGATCATGCCGAGGCAGCGGTGGCCTTGCGCAAGCAGAACGTCGAACGCACCACCGCGGTGACCGGCGCCGGCGATCTCGTCTTCATGTTCCCCGGACAAGGCTCGCAATATCCCCAGATGGCGCGGGAGCTCTATGCGGGCGAACCGGTCTTCCGCCGGACGGTCGATCTTTGCTGCGAATTGCTGAAGCCCGAGCTCGGGCTCGACCTGCGCAGTGTGCTTTATCCGAGCAATGGCGGCGATCCGGAGCGGCTTTCGGCGACGCTGCTCGCCCAGCCGGCGATCTTCACGGTCGAATACGCGCTGGCACAGCTGCTGATGAGCTGGGGCCTGCAGCCCTCCGCCATGATCGGCCACAGCGTCGGCGAGTTCGCCGCCGCCTGTCTCGCCGGGGTCTTCTCGCTGGAAGATGCGCTCTCGCTGGTCGCCAAACGGGGCCGGATGATGCAGGAGCTGCCCGGCGGCGCCATGCTGGCGGTGCGCCTGCCCGATGCCGAGATCGTTGCACTGGCGCAGGACGGCGTCGGCGTTGCGGCGGTCAACGCGCCCGGCATGAGCGTGCTGGCCGGGCCGTTCGAAGCGGTCGAAGCGCTGGAAACCGAGCTGGCGCGGCGCGGAGTGACGCATCGCCGCCTGCAGACCTCGCACGCCTTCCACTCCGCCATGATCGACCCTTTGATCGCGCCCTTCACCGAAGCGGTCGCGGCCATTCGCCTGCAGGCACCGGAGCTGCCCTACATCTCCGGCGTGACCGGCGACTGGGTCAGCGCGGCACAGACGACCGATCCTTCCTATTGGGCGCGGCATGCGCGCGAGCCCGTGCGCTTTGCCGACGGCATCGCGACCCTGGCACGCGGCCTCTCGCCCATCCTGCTCGAAGTGGGACCCGGCGCCGCGCTGGCCAGTTTCGCGTTGCAAGGCGCTGGCGCGGGCCGGGCCGCCATTTCCTGCCTGCCCGATGCGCAGGGCGATGCCGAAGGCATGCTCGCCGCAGCGCTCGGCCGCCTCTGGACCACCGGCATCGCGCCCGACTGGCCCGCCTATCAGGCCGGCGGCAGGCCGGGGCGCGTCTCGCTCCCGACCTATCCGTTCGAACGCAGCCGGCACTGGGTCGAAGCGCCCGCCGTCTCCGACTCCACCATATCGGCCGTACCCGCGGCCTCCCTCGTTCAACCTCTGCCCACTCAACCCGAGCAGGAACCGGCCATGGCTCCCCAAGCTGACACCGACATCCCTCTGGGCCGTTCGGAGCTCGGCGGCCGGGTCGCGGCGATCTTCGAGAACCTGTCCGGACGCCCTTTCGGTGCGGACGAGACCGGCGCAAGCTTCCTCGAGCTCGGCTTCGACTCGCTCCTGCTGACGCAGGCCGCGCAGGGCCTGCAGACGGCCTTCGGCGTCCAGATCCGCTTCCGCCAGCTGCTCGACGATCTGCCCAGCGTCGACGACGTGACGCGCCATATCGCCGAGCTTCGGCCGCAGGAGATGGCAAAGCCGGCCGCCATTGTGCAAGCCGCCGCGCCGGCTGCGCCTCCTCCCGCCCTTCCCGTCTCCCCCGCCTCCACCGTCGTGGCCCAGCGGCCGGCCGGCTCGGGGCTGGACGCACTGATGCGCGAGCAGCTCGACGTGATGTCGCGCCTGATGGAGCGCCAGCTCCAGACCTTGAGCGGCCAGGCGGCTGCGCCGGTCATCGAGACCGCAATGCCGGCGCCGCAGCTCGCGCCGGCGGCTGTCCAGCCTCGGCCAGCGCCTGCCCCCCAGGGTGCGGCGAGCAGCACCGCTGCAGGTTCGACGGCACGATTCAAGCCGTTGATCCGAACGGGAAACGAAGCGCTCACCGACGACCAGCGCGCGCATATCGCCCGGCTGACCAAGCTCTATGTCGGCAGGACCGCGACCTCGAAGCGGCTTGCCGACCAGCACCGCCCGGTCCTAGCCGACCCGCGCACCGTCTCCGGCTTCGCGGCCGACTGGAAGGAGATGGTCTACCCGATCGTTTCCGCACGGGCGAAAGGCGCCCGGATCTGGGATGTCGACGGCAACGCCTATGTCGACCTCGTCAACGGCTACGGCCAGACCGCCTTCGGCCATGCACCCGATTTCGTCGTCGAAGCGGTTCAGAGCCAGCTGGCGGAGGGCTTCGCCATCGGGCCGCAATCGCCGCTTGCGCACGAGGCCTCGCAGCTCTTCTGCGAACTGACCGGCCATGCCCGCGTCGCCTTCTGCAACACCGGCTCAGAAGCGGTGATGGCGGCGATGCGCGTCGCCCGCACCGTCACTGGTCGTGACAAGATCGTAGCTTTCTCAGGTGCTTATCACGGTCAGTTCGACGAGGTCCTGGTCCGCGGCGTCGGCGAGCAGCACCGCTCCGTGCCCGCAGCTCCCGGCATTCCGGCGGAGGCTGTCGGGCGCATGACCATCCTGGACTACGGCACGGACGAGAGCCTCGCCTGGCTGCGCGAGCATGCGCATGAGCTCGCCGCCGTTCTGGTCGAACCGGTGCAGAGCCGCCGTCCGGGCTATCTGCCTGTCGCCTTCCTCAAGGAGCTGCGCACGATCACCGAACAGGCCGGAACGGCGCTGGTCCTCGACGAGGTCGTCACCGGCTTCCGCGTCCACCCCGCAGGCGTGCAGGCCCTGCTCGGCATCAAGCCGGACCTCGCGACCTACGGCAAGGTCGTCGGCGGCGGCCTGCCCGTCGGCCTCTTGGCAGGCACGCCGCGCTTCATGGACGCGCTCGACGGCGGCGCCTGGCGCTTCGGCGACGACAGCGTGCCCGAGGTCGGCGTCACCTTCTTCGCCGGGACCTTCGTCAGGCATCCGCTGGCGCTGGCGGCGACGGTCGCGGTCCTCAGGCACGTCAAGGAGAAAGGACCGGCGCTGACCGAGGCGCTGACACAGCGGATGCAAGGCCTCGTCGACGGACTGCGGCGCGCCTTCGCCAAGGTCGGCTGGGACGTCCCGATCGAGAGCTATGGCAGCGTCGCCTATTTCGAGCCGGCGCGCGATCATCGGCTCGGCAGCCTGCTGCACTACCACCTGCGCGCCCGCGGCATCTTCATCCAGGAGCACTATCCCTGCTTCCTGACGACCCAGCATGGCGATGCCGAGATCGCGGCGATCATCGCCGCTTTCGAGGACAGCCTCGACCTGATGCGCCGGGACGGGATGCTGCCTGGAACGGCTGCCGAGAGCCTCCCGCCGGATACTCCTGTCGTTTCGGCGGAGATCGAGCTTCCACTGACCGAAGCCCAGGCCGAAATCTGGCTGTCGGACCAGACCGGGCCCGAGGCCAGCGCCGCCTTCAACGAATCCGTCAGCCTGACGCTCGACGGCGATATCGATGCGCTGCGTCTCGCCGAGACCGTAAGGCAGGTCGCGGCGAGGCACGCGATCCTGCATGCGCGCTTCTCCGCGGATGGCGAGGCGATGCAGATTTCGCCATCGGGGGCCTTCCCGGTCGCGATCAGCGACCTGCGCGGCGAACCGGACCCGCAAGCAGCCTTGCAGGCCCTGATCGAGGCCTATGCGAACCGGCCTTACGACCTTGTGCAAGGTCCGGTCGCGGAAGCCGAGATCATTCGGATCGGCGAACAGAAACATATACTCATCCTCTCGGCCCATCACATCGTCTGCGACGGCTGGTCGACCAATATCCTGCTCGACGAGATCGCCACGGCCTACCGCTCCGGCGTTGGCGCACTACCGGCAGCGATGCCCTTCGCGGACTACGCAGCCGAAACCCGCCAGGGCCCGCGCACCGAAGACGCCGCAGCCTACTGGGCCCGAATGTTCGCGGAACTGCCGGCCCCGCTCGAATTGCCGACCGACCGGCCGCGGCAGGCGCCGCGCAGCTTCAATGGCGGCACGCGCACGAGCTTCATCGAGGCCGAGCTCTATCGCCAGGTGAAGGCGGCGGGCGCGCAACGCCGGCGGACATTGTTCGCAACGCTCTTCACCAGCTTCCAGGTGCTGCTGCTGCGGCTGTCGGGCCAGCGCGATCTGGTGATCGGCGTTCCCTCTGCTGGGCAATCGCAGCTCGAGGGGCCCTCGCCCGTCGGCCATTGCGTCAATTTCCTGCCGATCCGCAGCGGCATCGATCCGGCCGAGCCGTTCTCCGCCCATCTCGAGAAGGTCGGGCGCGTCGTCCTCGACGCCTACGACCATCAGAGCTTCACGCTCGGCGCGCTGCTGAAGCGCCTGCGCGTTCCGCCGGTGTCCGGGCGGCTGCCGCTCGTCGAGGTGCAGTTCAACCTCGAACGGCTGGCCGGCAATCTCGACTTCGGCTCTGGGATCAGGGCGAGCGCCGAGCCGAACCCCAAGGCCTTCTCGACCTTCGATCTCTATTTCAACATCGGCGAATCCGACGAGGGCTTGCGGATCGATTGCTGCTACGGCGCCGATCTCTTCGATGCGGCGACGATCGACCGCTGGCTTGGCCATTACCGGACGCTGCTCGCCGCCTTCGTCGCCAATCCAGACACTGTCATCGCCGCGATGCCGCTCATCGACGGCGACGAGCGCCAGCGCCTCGTCTCCGAGATCAACGACACGCTGGTCGCGTTCCAGCGCGACGACGGCACGATCCAGGCCTTCGAACGCCAGGTCCAGCAACAGCCTGAGGCGATCGCCGTGTCATGCGGCGACCAGCAGCTCTCCTACACCGCGCTCAACGCCTGGGCCGACCGGATCGCCGCCGAATTGACGGCGCGTGTCGACACCGCGGAAAGCCGCATCGGCCTGTTGATCGAACGCTCGCCGGCGCTGGTCGCCGGCATGCTGGGCGCGCTCAAGGCCGGCTTCCCCTATGTGCCGCTCGACCCCGTGATGCCCAAGGCGCGCATCCAGCGCATCCTGCGCGATTCCGAGGCCGTCGCCCTCCTGACCGCGGGTCCGATCGACCCAGCCACCGTCGAGCCGGACGAGCGCGTCATGCTGGTCGATGTCGACCAGACCACGGCGAACCTCGCCGGGATCAGGACGGCGACGATGACGCCCGACCACCTCGCCTATGTGATCTACACCTCAGGCTCGACCGGCGCGCCGAAGGGCGTCGAGGTCAGCCATGGCGGGCTGTCCAACCTCCTGTTCGCGATGGCGCGCGAGCCCGGCTTTTCCAGCTCGGACACGATGCTCGCCGTCACGACTGTGACCTTCGACATCGCCGCGCTGGAATTGCTGCTGCCGGTGGTCCAAGGCGGCCGGGTCGTGATCGCCACGTCGGACGAGACGAAGGACGGTGCCGAATTGCTGGCGCGGCTGAAGCAGAGCGACGCGAATGTGCTGCAGGCGACGCCGATGACCTGGCGCCTGTTGCTCGAAGCCGGTTTCCGTTCGCGGCCGGGGTTCCGCATGCTCTGCGGCGGCGAAGCTCTGCCGCTCGATCTCGCCCGCAAGCTGCTCGAAGGCGGCGGCGAGCTCTGGAACATGTACGGCCCGACCGAGACCACGATCTGGTCTTCGGTCGCCCGCATCCAGCCCGAGGACGAGGTCGTCACGATCGGTCTGCCGATCGCCAACACGCAGTTCTACATCGTCGACGGCAATAACGAGCCCGTCGGCGTCGGCATTCCCGGCGAACTCCTGATCGCCGGCTCCGGACTGGCCCGCGGCTATGCCAACAATCCCAGGCTCACAGCGAAGAGCTTCATCGCCAACCCGGTTGACCCCGGCACGAGCGCGAAGGCCTACCGCACCGGCGACCGCGCCAAATACCTTCCCGATGGCCGCATCCTGCATCTCGGGCGGCTCGACCATCAGGTGAAGCTGCGCGGCTTCCGCATCGAGCCCGGCGAGATCGAGGCCGTCCTCGCCCGCAAGGCCGGCATCGTCTCGGCCGTGATCCTGCGCGAGGACGTGCCGGGCGAGCCACGGCTGGTCTGCTATTACGTCACAGGCTCGGAAAGCCCGGCGCCGGCCGAGTTACGGACCGCGTTGGCGCTGGACCTGCCGGACTACATGGTCCCGACCGCCTGGGTCGGTCTGCCGGCCCTGCCGCTGAACCCGAGCGGCAAGCTCGACCGCGCCGCGCTGCCGGCGCCGGATGCCCAGAGCGCAGCGGCCAAAGCTGACAAGACGGCTGACCCGGCGACACCACGGTCCCCTGTCGAGGAGACGCTGATCCGGATCTGGAGCGAGGTGCTGCGCCGCGAGGATATCGATGTCCACGACGACCTGTTCGATCTCGGCGCCGATTCCCTCAGCATCTTTCAGATCACCAGCCGGGCCCGCCGCGAGGGCCTCAAGCTCGCCGCCCGCGACTTCTTCCGGAACCGGACGATCGCCGCCGTTGCGGCCGCGCTTCCCGAAGAGGCCGTCGCCGAGGCCGCCGCCCCTGCCGCGACGTTCTGGAAGCGGCCATGGCGACGCCCGCGCGACGGCGCGCAGCAGCCGAGCGAGCCGAGCGCCGTCTCGCAGCGCGAGAGAGGGTGAACGATCATGGCAAATCAGTTCACCCGCGAACCGGAAGCGCATTTCCGCGAGCCAGACCGCATCGTGATGACGGCCAGGTGCTCGTCGACGCAGGAGCGCTACTGGGCGGTCGACGCCATCGATCCCGGCACGCCGGTACTCAACATCGCCGTCAAATGGCGAATCCGCGGTCACCTGGACGCTTCGCTGGCGCAGGAGGCGTTCCAAGCGATCCTGGATCGCCATGAATCCCTGCGGACCGCGATCCGGCTGGAGGACGGCCGTCTCGTCCAGGCGATCGCCGAGCAGGTTTCGTTCAAGCTGCCGGAGATCGACCTCTCCGGCCTGCCCGAGGCGGACCGGACCCGGGAGGCCGATCGCATCGCCCAAAGCGAGGCGTGCACGCGCTTCGATCTCGCCGAAGCGCCGCTGCTGCGGGCGACGCTGCTGCGAAAGAGCCGTGCCGAGGCCGTGATCCTCGTCGTCGCCCACCACATCGTCAGCGATGGCTGGTCGATGGGCATCATCGCCAAGGATTTCGTCGCGGCCTATCAGGCGCTCGGCCGCGGGCGCGAACCGGTCCTCCCTGAGCTTCCCCTGCAATATTCCGACTTCGCCGAGGGAAGCCATGACGGCATGGAAGGCGGTATGCTTGCGCGCGAGGAAGCCTATTGGCAGCACAGGCTGGCCGATCTGCCGATCGTCGAAGTGCCGGCCGACCGCCAGCGCCCCGCAATGCGCAGCACGAGCGGCGCCTCGCTCTCGCGGCTGCTTCCCCGCCCCCTGACCTCAGGGCTCGCCGATCTGGCGCGCAAGAAAGGGACGACTTTCTTTTCAGCGGCTTACGCCGTTCTCCTGACCTTGCTTCGGCAACGCACCGGCGCCTCCGACATTGTGCTGAGCACGCAGATGGCGAACCGCGACGATGTCGAGCTGGAAGGGATGGTCGGCCCCTTCGTCAACACGCTCGTGCTGCGCACCGCAATCTCGGACGAGCAGAGCTTCCTCGATCTGTGCCAGGCCGCACGCGATACATTCGAGGACGCCGTCGATCATCATCAATGGCCATTCGACAGGCTGGTGACGCTGCTGCCGAGCAGCGGCGACGCCAGCCGGCCGCCGATCTCGATCAATTTCATCGTCCAGCGCGCCTTCATCGGCGAGCTTGCCAATGACAGCTTTCAGCTCTCGGGGATTCCCTCGCCCCTGCCGGGCGCGCTCTACGACCTCAACTTCATCCTGGTCGAACGCGAGGAAGGCTGGCGCCTGACCTGCGAGTATCATCGCGACCTCTATGACGAAGCGACCGCGAGCGAACTGGCAGCGCAGTTCGAGAACCTGGCGGAGGCGCTCGTCGCCGACCCGACCGCGCGCCTGCCGCGGCCGGCGCCGACCTCCTTGCCGATCGCGTCCCCGCTCTGGCTGCCGGCCACTCCGGCGCTGCCGCCGGTGATCGACACGTCGGCGCTGCGCCGGACCTGGTTGCAAAAGACCGGCACGCAGCCGACCTTGTTCGCGCTCAACCACACCGCCCATAATCTGCGTCTGTACCGGCCGCTATCGCAGGAGCTCGGCCCCGACCAGCCTTTCGCCGCGCTGCAACTGCTCGACCCGCTGGTGAACGAGGCTGCGCCGAGCTCGATCGAGCAGCTCGCGGCGGCCTATTGCGAGGCGATCGTCGCGACCCGGCCGGATGGCGGCTATCGGCTCGCCGGCTTCTGTCGCTCCGGCGTGATCACCCTGGAAGTCGCAAGACAGCTGGAAGCGAGCGGCAGGCGGGTAGATCTGGTGGTGCTGATCGATTGCTGGGCCCCCGGCTATTTCCTGCGGCAACCCTATACCGCGCGCCTGCGCTTCAGGCTGAAACGAGCTGGCCGCTTCGCCCGGCGGTTCTGGCAGGCCGGCCCGCGCAGCTTCGTGACGCGGATGTCGTTCTGGCTGCAATCGACCGCCGCCGTCCGGCAAGCGAAGCGCCTGATCTTCTGGCGCCCAGCCGAGGAGGCGGCCGACGAGGCCGATTTCTGGCGGACGACCGACGAGCTCGAGGCTCTGGTCCAGCGCTACACGCTGCCGCGCTATGACGGGCAAGTCCTGATCTTTCGGAGCGGTGCGATCCCACCCGGCTGGCCCCCGGACGCCACACTGGGCTGGGGGGATCATCTGGCGCCGGACACGCCCTGCTTCGCCGTAAACGGCGAAGGTCACGAAGGCGCGTTCTCCGAAGTCGGCTCGCGGACCATGGCCGAGCGGATTCTCGCGGCCACAGGCCAGGATCGGCGCTAACCGGGAGCCTTCCCGCCGGCGAGACTATGGCCGGGCCATCCAGACCGGGGACCAGCCGCGATGGCGCGCGGCCAGCGTGCCGCAATAACCCGGAGCCGGCTCGAGATCGGCGAGCTGCCAGAGATCGGCCTCGGCCTGGTCGGATTCGACCGCCAGAAGCCGCGCCCTGAACGGATCGAGCGAGACTTCGAAGCTCGACGGGCTGCCATTGAGGCCGACGCCGATCGCCTTCAGGCACGCCTCTTTCCGCGTCCAGCAACGAATGAAGGATTCCTCGCGCAATTCCGGCGTCAGAGCCGCGAGCATGGCGAATTCCCGCGGCGCGAGACATCCCGCCAGGAGATCGGCCGAGATCGGCCTGATACGTTCGATATCGACGCCGACAGACATTCCTTCCGCGACCGCGACGATCGCGAGCTCGCCGGAATGGCTGAGATTGAAGGCAACGGGCCGCCCGCCATGCTCGTTCGCGAGGAACGGCTTGCCGAAAGCGGTCTCGCCGAAGCGGAGCTGCGGCGGCGCGATCGGGATGTAGAGCGCCAGGACGCGCCGCAGCCAGTTCCGCGCCACGACGAAAGCGATCCGCGCCTTTGCGTCATGGAAGCGGTCGGCACGGGCGCGTTCCTCGTCCGAGAGGATCCCGCGCCGCTCGGCCGCCTCGGCCGCGTGAAGGTCGACGCGGCAGCACCAAAGATGCACCTCGGAGGATGGCAGCGGCATCATGGCGAGGGCACCGTCATCATGCGGCCACCGGCGGATACGGCCGGCGGGCGCGCCAGCAGGCCAGGTATCCGGAACGCCAGCATCACCAGGACGATCAGGGCCGTAAGTTCCGACAGGAGCGTCACCACGATCAGCCCCGCCACGCCGAAGACGAGCGCGGCCGGATAGACCACCAGCAGGTTGAGACAGCCTCCGATGAGCGCTGCGAGGAAAACCGCCCGCGTGCGCTCCAACGCCCGGAAGGCACAGCCGAGCACCACGCTCATCAGCGCCATGGGGAAGGCGAAGGAATACCAGATGATCACCCAGTCGAATTCGAGGATCTCGCCGCCATAGAGCTGGTGCAACAGCCAGGGGCCGAACAGCCCGAGGCCAAGGACCACCGCCGAACCGGTCAGACCGGCGAACAGCATGGCGCGACCGAGGGTTCTCTGGAGACCGGGCATGCCGCCCTCGGCGAGCGCTTTTCCGGCCATTGGTGGAACGATGTTCTCCAGCGCCTCCCGCACCACATTAAGAACGGCGAGGAGGCTCTGCGCCGCCCTCAGCGCACCGAGAACCTTGGGCCCGAAGAGCCCGGCCGTGACCAGGAGGCCGCTATAACTGAGCACCCATTGCACGGAACCGGACAGAACCAGCCACCGCGCCGACCGCCATTGCCGCATAGTGACGCTGATCAGGATTTGCGGCCTCCACAGGAGAGGCCCCGACATGCTCAAGCCACAGACCGTCGAGACCATCGCAGCGCCCGCTACGGCCCACAGAGCATTTACGACGCTGATCGTCCCGGCCTGCCAGAGCGCCGCGAGCGCCCCGAGCTTGAGGACCTGATTGATCGCGTCGATCAGCAGAACAGCCGCGGGCCGGCGGCGGACGAACAGGTAACGTCGCAGGAAATCCTGCGTCAGATAGCAAGCTGCAGCCATCGCCCCCGGCAGCGCGACGTCGGCGAGAGACGCGACAGGGCCGGCCGCAAACATCAGAACGGCGAAGATCGCTGTGGTGGCGACAACGACGTAGCCGGCCTGGTGCAGGAAGACCACGGTGTAGTAGGCCTCGGCGTCGCTCTCTCGCTCTTGCGTACCGATGCTCATCATCGGGCTGACGATGAGGCCGAGCTGGAAGCTCATTGCGAAATAGATCGCAAGCCAAACCATCGTGTAGACGCCGAAGGCTTCGAGGCCCAGCGCCCGGGCGAGCAGGATCGTCGTCAGGAAATTGCAGGCACTGGAGAGCGCCTGGTCGCCGAAGCATAGCGCCGGATCGCGCATTGCTCGAAGACGCGCTCTCATGCCCGTCCATGCCTTGTCGCCTGGCCTGTCCTGCCCCGGGAGGGCGAACGACCCGCCGATCCGGGCCACGCGCTGCATGTCATCGAGCCTCCGCTGGCGATCGCCCGGCCACATCTTCACGGTTCGAAGTCTAGCGTCGTCCGCGCGCCTGCCGCTCTGGGCATAGGGACTGCCCAAAAGGTGGTGAAGCGCCCTCCTTGCCCGCTTGGCTACCTCGAATGCCCAGCCTGCCCCAGCCGGCCCGGGCGGTAAGCTCTTCGCGCGACGGCTTTGCAGCGCAGACCGAGGTGGCGGTGAAGGGACTATCACGAGCACCGACTGGAGTTGCGGCCGACCGGCGGGCGACCGATCGTTATCTGCCGATCCTGGCACTCGGCTTTGCCGGATATGTCGTCTTCGGCAAGAGCTTCGCCTATCTCGGCCTGCCGCCGCTTTTTGTCGGCGAGATCCTGTTCGCGCTCGGCCTGCTCGCCTTCCTCGCTTCGGGCTGCACGACGGCGCTGCTCACCACGGTGCCGGCGATCAGCGCGGCCGTGCTCATGGGCTGGGTCCTGCTGCGGACGCTGCAAGGCATCGGGCCCTACGGGGTCGACGCATTCCGGGACGGCGCGGTCGCGCTCTATGCCGGCTTCGCTTTCATCGTCGCCGCTCTGCTGATCGAGCGCCCGATCCGCATCGCCCAGATCGTCGGCTACTTCAGGGTGCATGCGCGCGTGCTGATCCCGATCGCCATCGTCCTTTATCTGATCGCGCGGTTCTTCGGCGCCTCGATCCCGAAGCTGCCCGGCCAGAATGTCGAGATCATCTCGGTGCGTTCAGGCGAGCTCGCCGCGCATCTCTGCGGCGCGCTCGTGCTCGTCCTGGTCGGCCTTTGCAAGGTCAGCCGGACCTGGCTCGTCGGCGCGCTCGGCGCGGCCCTGCTCGTCGCCAGCCAGAGCCGCGGCGGCATGCTCGCCTTGCTGGTCCCGCTGGTCCTCGCCATGGTCCTGACCGGCCAGATCGGCCGCCTCACCGCCATAACCGCTGCGCTTACGCTGGTCCTGCTCGTGGCCTACGCCGCGGATTTCGAGATCGACCTGCCCCGCGGCGAGCGGCCGATCAGCGCCGTCGCCGTGGTCGAGAACCTCGCCAGCGTCGCCGGATCGAGCGATGCCAACAATCTCGACGGCACCAAGCAATGGCGGCTGAGCTGGTGGCAGGCGATCCGCGACTACACCATCCACGGCCCGTATTTCTGGACTGGCAAGGGCTTCGGCATGAATCTGGCGGAGGCAGACGGGTTCGTCGTCGGCCTCGAGCGCGGCGGGCCGACGGTACGCAGTCCCCACAGCGTGCACATGACCTATCTCGCTCGTGGCGGCGTCACAGGACTGTTTCTCTGGCTCCTGACGATCGGCAGCTGGACCCTGGCGCTGCTGCGGGCCGCCCATCTCGCCTGGCGGCGCGGCGACCTCGATTGGGGGCGCTACTTCGTCTTCCTGGTCTGCTATTTTGCCTCGATCGTCATCGATGCGTCCTTCGACGTCGCGCTCGAAGGGCCGATGCTCGGCATTCCCTTCTGGATCCTGTTCGGGATCGGCTTCGGCTCGTTGATGGTCTACCGCGCCTGGCACGTGGTCGAGGCGCCCCCTCGCTTCGGACGGATGGCGCGCGGCGGCGCGCGTATCGCCGGGGCCACTCTCCTCGGGGCGATGATGCTGCTGGGCAGCCCGCGCTCCGAAGCCGCCGAGACCGCCCCCTGCCCGCCCGGTTCGATCCCGGTTCCGGTCGGGGCCGCCATCCAGGCTCTTGTCGAGAAGGCGTCGCCGGGGACGATCTTCTGCATCGCCGCCGGCATCCACCGGGCCCAGCTGATCGCGCCCAAGGACAGGCAGGTTTTCATCGGCCAGCCCGGCGCCGTGCTCAACGGCGCCGAGCTGGTCACCGACATCCGCCGGAAGGGGCTTTTCTGGGTGACCGCCACGTCGAAGCTCGAGGTCGTAGCGTTCGGCACTTGCCTGCCCCAGCGCGCGCGCTGCAACGATCCCCGGCGCTTCTTCCTCGATGGCCGGCCGCTGGAGCCGGTCGCCGACCGCGCCGATCTGCAGTCCGGACGCGTCTATTCCGACGCCGCCACCGGGCTGAGCTATTTCGCCGATGATCCGCGCGGGCGTACCCTGGAGAGGACGCGGCAGCTCTATGCGTTCAACAACGCGGGCGCGCGCGGCGTCACCGTCAAAGGCCTGATCGTCGAGAAATACGCGACGCCGGCCCAGCAGGGAGCGATCTTCGGCGACGAGAATGCGCGTGCCACCGACTGGCTGATCGAAGGCAACGAGGTCCGCTTCAACAGCGGATCGGGGATCGCGACCGGTGACAGGAGCATCGTCCGCGGCAACAAGGTCCACAACAACGGCCAGCTCGGGATTTCGCCCAATGGCGCCGACGTCGTGATCGAGAACAACGAGATCTACGAGAACAACATCCACGGCTTCGATGCCGGCTGGGAGGCCGGCGGCGTCAAGGCCGGCAAGGTCGAGCGCCTGACGCTGCGCGGCAACCATGTCCATGACAATTACGGCTCGGGACTGTGGTGCGACGTCGACTGTCGCAACGTCGTCTTCGAGAACAACCTCGTCGAGCGCAATTCGGACGCCGGCATCTTCTACGAGATCAGCTTCGACGCCATCATCCGCAACAACATCGTTCGCCTGAACGGGACCGGGCGCGGCGGCCAGCAGGGCAGCTTCTGGGTCTGGGGCGCCGGCATCCAGATCGCGGCGTCCGAAGGCGTGCACGTCTACGGCAACACGGTCACCGTGGCCGAGGGCAGCACCGGGATCGTCATCGTCGACCAGGGCCGCGAGCGGCTCGATCAACCCAGGCAGAGAGCCGGCTCAGTAAAACTGTTCTACAAGACGGCAGGCAACACGGTGCACGACAACGAGATCGTCTACGAGGGCGATACCGGCCTCTCCGGCGGGGCCAGCGACGTCTCCGCTTCGAATCCGAACTTCGGGATCATCGAAACGGGCGGGAACCGGTTCGACCGCAACACCTATGTCCTGCGCCGGCCGACCGATGCGCCCCTCTTCATCTGGGGGCATGAGCCTGTCTCCTACAACGCCTTCCGCAGCCTCGGCCAGGAGGCCAGCGGCCGGATCGTGCAGCCCGACTAGCCCTCCCGAACGGCTTAGTCCGCAAGCTCTAGGTGCTCAGTCCTCGGACCAGGCTGCCGGCCGGACGGTCATCGCTAGGATCGTGCTCCAGAACCGCACGGCATCGCGAGGTCAAGAGCTCATGAACATGATCCCGCGATCGTTCCGCCGCTCGCAGTTCCGCGAGGAACGCTTCAGGACCTATGTCCGCCCGATCATCGACACCCTGATCGACAAACGGGGATCGTGCCGCATCCTCGACCTCGGAGGAGACGCCGACTACTGGCAGTTCGATCTGCCCGCCTCCGGGGTCGAGATCTGGCTCCTGAACATCGAGGCCAAGCCGCCATCACCCGATCCCCGCTTCCATGTCGTCCAGGGGGATGCGCGCGACGTCCGCGAGTTCGACGATCTCAGCTTCGACTTCGTCCACTCCAATTCGCTGATCGAGCATGTCGGCCGCTGGTCCGACATGAAGCGCGTCGCGGCCGAGATCAGGCGGCTCGCCCCGGCCTATTACGTGCAGACGCCGAACTTCTGGTTTCCGCTCGATCCGCACAGCAATGCGCCGATGATGCACTGGCTGCCACTGCCGCTGCAGCGGCGGATGGTGTCGAGCAAGGCGCGCGGCTTCTACGCCAAGGCCGCTTCCCTCGACCAGGCCATGCAGATCGTCGAAGGCACCACGATGCTCGACCGGGCCCAGCTCGCCGAACTGTTTCCGGATGCGGAGATCCTGACCGAGAACGTCCTGTTCCTGCCGAAGTCGTTGATCGCCATCAGGACGCCGGAGCGGTGAGGCACGAGGAGACCGCGCGGCCGGATTTCGCCTTCCTGGCCCTGGCCAAGGACTGCGCCGGCACGGTCCCGCGCTTCCTGGAGCTGCTCGAAACGCTGAGGCGCAGCGGCTCGCACGTCGCCGCCTTCGTCGGCGAGAACGGTTCGCGCGACGGAACGCGCACGCTGCTTCAGCGCGCAGAGGCGCGCGGAGAGATCATCCTCGTCCCGACCACCTTCATGGCCGGCGAGCCCGAGCGTCTCAGACGGATGGCGCTGGGCCGGGAACGGCTCAAGAGCGAACTCGAAAGCTCGGGCATCTCGCCGCGTTTCGTCTGTGTTCTCGACATCGACAATGTCATCGCGACACCGCCCACGGTCCCTGCCCTGCTCGCCGCGGCCTCGAAACTCGATCGGCCCGGCATTTTCGGCGTGTCGGCGACATCGCGCCCGCACTATTACGATCTCCTGGCCTTCGAGGACGAGCAGCGATCCTTCGTGACGCTGCTCGATGAGCTCGCGAAGAGCCGGACCGGCATCGTGAGATACTATCGGTTCTTCCGCTCACGGATCTATCCGTACCAGCGGGCCCTCACGAGCGATCGCGAGATCAGATGCGCCTCGACCTTCAACGGCCTCTGCCTCTATCGCGCCGACAGCTACCGTCTCGGCAGCTATCTCCAGGTCGGCCCTGCGCTCTGCGAGCATCTCGTCTTCAATCGCCGCCTTGCCTCGCTGACCGGCGGGGCGATGCTGATCGATCCGGGCCTAATGCTGCACACGCCCGTCGACCATGCCGAGCGGAGCTTTCTGCCCTTTGCCTGGCGGCGACTTCGCAAACTTCTTGCTCTACCCCTGAATCGCCGGGTTCATCGGCCGAATTTGCTCGCCAAATGACTGATTCTCAGAGGTTGCAGCCGCCCTCGCGAATGTGAACAGCCGTCAACAGTGACCTTTGGGCAAGCCTTTTACTTAGGCACGCAGCGCACCCTTCGACGATAGAATGTCGGCTCGCTGACGACGATCACGATTTTATGACCAGGAGGATGATTACATTGCCCGCAATTCATTTGCGTACATATGAGACATCTTTCACCGAAAAGAACGGATCTGTGAATTCACGTTATAAATCTACTTAGGGTAAAGCTCGATCTATCCAGTTTTATTAACTCATTATTAACATTTTGAATCTTGTTTCAAATGTTATAATCGCCATACTACCAGTAAATCTCTCTCTATTATTTCTAAAATTCCGACAACAACCCCATAAACCTTGGAACCCGCCGAATCCCGCGAGACGAGGCAGCACGGCAATTACAACTTATGTTAGAATTCAGGTTTTGTAGAAGCCGTTTAAGACAGACCCACTCAATTTCAGGCGGACACATCGTGATAATGTGCTATTATCGCTGGGAAGATATGCATCTTGAGACGGGAGATCGTGTTCGGCTTATTCCGGCGATCGCTCTGCCCATCGTCGACCTGTAATCGCTCTTCTTGCATACCCTGCAGAGTGCCCCCCTGCGGAATTCGACGAAAGCTAAAGCCGCCAGAGAACCTAGCAAGCCCTATCTTTCACTCAGCTGTTTTTTGCTAAAGAATATTATCAAAAAATTCCAAATAGTATTTTTATAGCATGTCCGATGAATTCAATATCAGATTATGTATTGAAAATTTCCTTTTATCTTCAATAATTTAATGAGCTGAAAAATCAGCACATAACCCCTTAACTAACAACACACAATCTGAACTCGAATTCGATGGCCTGAGCGGCCATCGAGAAGATTTTTTCTCAGCAGACCAAACGACCTTGCGTGACTTTCGTACCGATATCCTTCGAGCGAGACAGCAATCAATTCACGAGGGCCAATCAACGTGACTCCATCCGTCGCCAATTCAGCGCTGCCGAACATCGGCGCGCTCGACATCGATTTCGACCATAATGGTCTTTTCAACACCTTGGTCGCCGACATGGCCGAGCTGCTCGAGACCATTGCCGGAGCCGAAGATGCCTGCGCCTATGTCAGCAGCATAGCCGCGCGTTTGGGAACGGATATCGAGAAGCAGTACAAAACGGCGCTAGGCCTCCAACATCTCAATCGCAATCAGTTGATCGAGGTCCTGGTCGATCTGAAGAATCGCGCCGGCGGGGCATTCTTCGTCATCGAGCAGGACGAAGACCGTGTCGTATTCGGCAACTGTACATGCCCGCTTGGACGTGCCGCCGCAAACCACCCCTCCCTCTGCATGCTGACATCGAACATCTTTGGCCGCCTGGCCGCCAACTCAACCGGGTACGCAGCCGTCGATCTCGAAGAAACGATCGCCAAGGGGGCGGCGGGATGCCGCGTGGTTCTCCATCTGAAGCGAACAGAACTCGGGCCTGATACGAGGGAGTACTTCCGCGATGATGCATCTGCAACTCCGGCATGAGCTAGACCTCGAAACCTATTTCGAGCCTGCCATCATCGCCCTGAGCGACGGAAGCATCCACGCGCTCAACCGCGCCGCCAGCCAGGTCCTCGGTCCCGGCGGCTCGCTGTCGTCGTTGCTCGACATCTGCACGAGCCGGGTCGAAGCCTTGCGGACCTTTCTTCTCGCCTGCTCCGGCTCGCGCCAGCCATTGATCGAAAAGGTCCGCTTTGACGGGCCCGGCGGCACCACCGACTATCGCTGCTTCGGCAATGTCCTGGTTCCGCGGCGCAAAAGCCGGCCGGCGACGCTGCTGCTGCGGCTGTTTCCCGCGCTCGACCCGCGTTTCTCGGCCACCGCCGAACGTATGAAGCGCCTGACGGCGGAGCGGCAGCGCCGCTTCGCCATGCAGCAATTCGACGAGCTGCGCAGCGACCGCTTCAGATTGGTCGAGCAATATTGCTGCGTCGCCGAGGCGCTGCGCGTCGTGGAGGCGCGCACGCATGAGCTTAAGGACGAGCTCAGCCATATCCGCGCCGACGAGCGCGAGCGCATCGCACGCGACCTGCACGATCATGCCGGGCAGGAGATGGCCCTCGTGCTGGTGGAGCTGAGAGAGCTGCAGGAGCGCGCGCGCGGACTGACGAGACAGCGCCTCGACGAGATCGCCGTGCATGTCGCCGGCGTCGGGCGCAAGATTCACCATGCCGTCGTCAACGGCCGGCCACGCATCATCGAAGAACTCGGCTTCAGCCGCGCCATCCAAACCATGGCGGCCTCGTTCGCCGCGGATGGACGGCTTGGCCTCATCTTCAAGAAGAGGGGTGCAGAACCCGACCTGTTGCCCGTCGCCGTCGAGGCCGCGCTGTATCGCGTGGCGCAGGAAGCGCTGACGAACGTGCTCAAGCACGCGCGCGGCGTGCGGAAGCTCGATGTCGTCCTGGACTTCGCAGGCAAGTCGATCTCGCTCACGATAGCCGACGACGGGCCCGGCTTTGCGCCCGGCGTAGAGCCCGTGGGCGACGCCGCCAGCCCCGGCATCGGGCTTCGCGGAATGCGCCAGCGCATGGACGATATCGGCGGGACGCTGGCGGTGGGGCCACGCTGCGGCAAGGGCATCATCGTCACCGCCGTAGTTCCCCTCACCTGCGGGCCGCAGCGGAGCGTCCCGTCGTGACGGCTCGGATCATCCTGGTCGACGATCATCCAGTCGTACTGGCGGGGCTGCAGGCCCTGGTGCGCGGCTTGCCGGATCTCGAACTGATCGGGCTGGCGAGCTGCGCGGCGGAAGCGCTCGCGCTCGTGCGCGGGGAACGCCCCGATATCGTCGTCCTCGACATGGGACTGCCCGGCATGAGCGGCCTGACATTGGCCGAGCGCATCCTCGAGGAGACGCCCGCCATCCGGATCGTCATGCTGACCCATTACGAAGAGCCCAGCTACGTCCAGAAGGCCCTGCGGATCGGCATTCGCGGCTACGTGCTCAAGGCTTCGGCGGGCGAGAAGGTGACGCAGGCGATCAGGTCAGTCCTGAGCGGCGGGGTCTATATCGATTCCGACCTGGAGGACTTTCGCTCGGAATGGGTTCGCAAGCTTTGTCCAACCACCGGCGTGACCACGGCGACGGCGAGCGACACGCTGACCTACCGCGAGATGCAGATCCTGCGCCTGGCCGCGATCGGCCACTCCAACAAGGAGATCGCCCGGCGCACGGGTCTTGGCATCAAGTCAGTCGAAACCTACCGTTACAGGGCCTGCAAGAAGCTGATGCTGCAGTCGCGCCTCGACATCATCAGATACGGCGCCAGCCATGGCTGGATTCTCGACGTCTGACGGCTCTACGCCGTTGGCGCGCTGAACTGCAGCATCCGGCCCTGTGCGGAGTACTCAGCTTGGCGTGACCGACACAATAATGGCTACCGGCCCGCAATGACATCTCCCGAAGAGCGTCGCGACTTGAAGGGCCGTTCCCGCTACCACAATCGCCGGGGATAGGAGCTTGCACTCGGAGCCCGTCTGCAATGACGAAACCCGACAACGCGGTCGCATCCCCACCGAAAAGGCGACCAGAGCGGCGGCACGATCATGGCAAGGATTCTCGTTGCCGACGAACATGCGCTCTACCGCACCGGACTGCGCACGATCCTGCAGGCCGCACTGCCCGAAGCCGAGCTTCTCGAGGCTGAGGATTTCGACGGCCTGATGCGCAACCTGATGGAGGAACAGCCGATCCATCTCGTGCTGATCAGCCTCGGCCTGGCGGGCTCCACCGATCCGCAGATCATCTGGGACTTCAAGCGGGCTTCCGCGACGACGCGCTATGTCATCATCTCCGGCAACGGCACCTTCGACCAGGTCCTGCACTATATCGCGGAAGGGTTCCACGGCTTCATTTCGAAACTGCAGCGGGATGACGAGATCGTCGAAGCGGTTCAGGAGGTGCTCGCCGGGCGCCTCGCGGTGCCGCGCGGCTTGACCCCGTTCGGCTCCACGACCGAAGCCCACCGCGCTCGCGAGCTGCCACAGCGTCGGATCGGCTCGCAGCAGGACCCGTTCGGACTGACGCGCCGGCAGCGGGATGTCCTGACGCTGCTGGCGGACGGGCTTTCGAACCGGGAGATCGCTCAGGCGCTCCACATCGCTGAGCCGACGGCGAAAATCCACGTCTCCGCGCTGATGCGCACGCTCAATGTCCGCAACCGCACCGAAGCGGCCGTGCTCGCCAAGGATCTCATCCGGATCTTCAAAGTCGATCCCACAACCTGAAGTAATTCCTTGGGGTCAATATCAAGCTCCAGCAATCATCGCACGCTTTCGCTTGTAAGGTTTTCCCTGACAGGATCGTATTTTTCCTGACAAGACGACTACATCCGAATGTACTAATTATTAACCATCGAGCTGAGGGTAGCGGCACCCTTTCTCGCCATTCGATGCCCAGAAGTGATTACCCGACACGCACTACGTCCAGCCCGCATAAATCAATAATAAATCACCCAAAACACAGAGCCTAAGCTTCTTGCTGCATTCGCGGCATCGGCCTTATTTTGAGTAAAGGGGAGTAACAATGGCTGACATTATCGAAACTGCCGTGTTGAGCGACAACGCCCTGCTTCGGGAGGGTATCACCAAATTGTTGGATGGCGCGCGCTTCCATGTAAGCCAGAGAAGCACCAGCCTGGATCTTCAAAGGTATGAAAGCAGCCAACAAACACCCGATCTCTTCATCGTCGTGATCGACGACATGTCCTGCTCGATCGTCGGCGACATCAAGAGGCAGTTCAAGAGCGCCAAGATCGTCGCACTTGCCCTCCGCGACAGCCGGGAATTGATGCGTCGCGCCATGCAGCTCGGCGCGGTCGGCTATCTCGTCGAATCCGTCTCGGCGCAGGATCTCATCACGTCGCTGGAAGTCGTCATCGCCAACGGCGCCGTATTTCCGCCCGAGCTTCTCTCCCAGCTGTCCGAGATCGCGGTCGAGCCGCAGCGCTTGCTTCGGGGCGTGCAGCGCAGGGCCGACGGATCGCCGTTCCAGGGGCTTTCCGCCCGTGAGGTGAGTATCCTGGAAGGGCTCATGCTCGGCGAATCCAACAAGGTGATCGCACGCAAGCTGGAGATCGCCGAAGCCACTGTGAAGGTGCACGTCAAGGCGATCCTGCGGAAGGTGCGCGTCAGGAACCGCACCCAGGCGGCGATGTGGGCCATGCAGAACGCGGTAACCCGGATTCCGGTGGTCGAAGAGGCCGATGCGATGGACGACGAAACCCTGCCGATGATCGCAGCCAGGCCGGATATGGCGGCATCGCCCCGGCTCGTCTGATCCGACCGCCTCCAGCGCAGGAACCACACCATGATCGTGACCATCGTGACCCCGACGCTGAATGCCGTCGACTATCTCAAGGAATGCATCGAGTCCGCGCGTCGCAATGCGACGCGCGGGGTCGA
Organism: Allobosea sp. Root483D1; assembly: GCF_001429505.1. Classification (GTDB taxonomy): domain Bacteria; phylum Pseudomonadota; class Alphaproteobacteria; order Rhizobiales; family Beijerinckiaceae; genus Allobosea. The sequence goes on along the minus strand of NZ_LMJW01000022.1, from coordinate 625,143 downwards.
GATCGAGCACGTCATCGTCGATGGCGGCAGCACCGACGGCACCGTCGAGCTCGCCCGCAGCTACGGGCTGAAGGTGATGCAGGGCAAGGACAGCGGCATCTTCGATGCCATCAACAAGGGCTCCTTCAATTCCACGGGTGAATTGCTCGGCTTTCTCGGCGCCGACGACGTGATGCTCCCGGGAGCTGCGGCGGCGGTCGTGGACGCCTACCGCAAGAGCCGCCGGCGCTGGGTGGTCGGCGCCATCCGCTGGATCGATGCGAATGGGCACGGGCTCGGCGGGCTCGCGGCACCGCCGAACTGGATGACGCCAGCCATGCTCGTCTGCCTCGGCTGGAATCCGATCATGCACATGGCGACCTATTTCTCCCGGACCTTCTTCGAGGAGCTGTGCGGCTTCGACATCGCCTACCGGGATGCCGGCGACTACGACATGTTCTGCCGGGCCCTGGCCAAGGAGCCCTATGGCCGGATCGCCCGGCCGATCGCCTGCTTCCGGCGGACAGGCGTCAACAACAGCGCGATCCACGGCAGCCGCACCGTCGCCGAATGCACGAAGATCTACGCGCAGCACGGGCCATCGTCGCGGGCTGAACGGCTGTTCTGGCGTTTCCTGCTGAAGGCCTACTTCAATCTCGGCAATCCCGACTGGTTGCTGTCGAAAATGGCGGATTCGACGCGCACGACGCTGAGGCTCCAGCCGAAGGGCCATTTCTGAGCTTACGCTTCGGCGTCAAGTCCCACTTGGCATCGGGACAAATGAGCGGACAGTCCGCTGAGAGCGAGTTCGGATGACAATCGCACTCGCTATTGTCGCTACGCTGTATTTTTTCGGCGCATGCCTGATTGCGCTCAACTCCGCCCTCGATGCCGAGCGCTCTCTCCTTACGGCCACCGACCTTGCGGTGATCGCGCTCGTCAGCGCAGCCTGGCCGGCGGTCGGCTGCATCATGCTGCTTGCGCTGGCACAGCGGAAGCTCTCTCTCAGGGGGCGAGAGCTTCCGTCGGGATCGGGCTCGGCCCATCGGCACCCGCCCCTCGCGTAATCCCTCGAGCGGGCCCAAGGCGGACGTTGGNCCGCCCCCCCCCCCCCGAGACGAGCGTCCACGTTGAAATGCGCTCGGAGATGATAGGCCCAGTGCAGCGCACTCGCCGCGGCTCCATGCCGTGACTCAGGCCAATTGGCACACCGCAATGTCTGCCGAGGGTAACCTGCTGAGGGTGGAGGGTCCGGCTGTTGTGATCGCTTTCCAAAGCCAAGCGCAAGAGCGATTGCTCACGTAATGGGCATAGGATCTATATGAGGTTGCTCCTGTGCCGGGCTCGAAACCCTGAGCGACGGTGGCTGCTCCGCGGTTCCGGCAAGACCCTTCTGGACGACATGAGCTTCGACCTCGTCATTTTCGATTGCGACGGCGTCTTGGTCGACAGCGAGCTGATCAGCTGCCGTTGCCTGATCGAGACCCTGCGCGGCTATGGTATCGAGACGACACTCGAAGAGGTGTTCGCCACATTCCTGGGCCGCAGCACGCGCTCGATCGCCGACCACTATCGTGCCGCCGGGCTCCGGATTCCGGATGATTTCCCAGCAGAGCTTAGAGCGCGCGTTCGGCGGGCCTTTGCAGACGAGTTGCGCCCCATCGCGAATATCGAGATGGTTCTGCGCCGCCTCGCCGCCCTCTATTGCGTTGCCTCGTCGAGCGATCTCGACCGCGTCGAATTCTCACTCGCGCTGACCGGGCTGTCCGAGCTGTTCTCCGGACGCATCTTCACCGCCCAGATGGTTGCGAACGGGAAGCCGGCGCCGGATCTGTTTCTCTACGCCGCCGCCGAGATGAAGGCGGCGCCGCTCACGCGGCCTCACCTGCGAGATGACGGTGATGAGCGGTGGAGCAAGCCGAAGCAGGCTGGCACGCCAGATCATGGCCGACACGACGGGACTCGTGGTCGCCCTGCCGGCCACGCCGGAGCCGGTCCTGCTTGGCGCCGCCATGCTCGGTGCCGTCGCTGCCAAGGCGTATCCTTCCATCCCCGATGCGATGGGCGCAATGTCCGGCATCGGCGAACTCACGCTGCCGACCGTGCCCGAGACGGCGGATCTTCACACAGCCAAACGCCGCGTCTCCACCTTGCTGCGCACCATGGATCGGGAGAGTCGCGCAATCATGCAAAATGTAGCTGGTCCCCGTGGCGGGCGCTGACATTCGAGGGGCCATGGCACGTTTGCCGAACTCTCCGTGCGAAGGGGCCAAGCCATGATTCTGGTGTGCGGCGAGGCGTTGATCGATCTGTTCGTCGGTCCACCTGAAGGCACCGAGATGCCGGCGCGGGCCGTCGCGGGAGGCTCGCCATTCAACGTGGCTGTTGGCCTGGCGCGGCTCGGGGTCGAGACGGCCTTCCTTGGCGGCATCTCGCGCGATCGTTTCGGAACGTTGCTCGCCGAAATCCTCGCCAAGGAAGGTGTCGAAGACCGCTTCCTGATACGGACAGACAGGCTGTCCACCATCTCGGCCGTCGCGACCGCCCCTGACGGACAGCCGAGCTACAGCTTCCATGGCGAGGGGGCGGCCGACCGCTCGCTCGAGCTGGCCGATCTGCCGGCGGAACTGCCGCCCGAGATCCAGGCCCTGACATTCGGCTCCTACACGATGGTGGTCGAGCCCATCGGCTCCTCTTTCGCAGCCTTGGCCGAGCGTGAAAGAGAACGGCGCGTCATCAGCGTCGACCCCAATCTCCGGCCGACCGTGGTCGGCGACATGGCACGCTGGTCGGCCGCAGCCGAGCGGTTCTACAGAGCCGCCACGCTGATCAAGGCCAGCGACGAGGATGTGCGCATCGCCTGGGGCGGCAAGGTTTCGCTGGCCGAGGCGGGCGCCTATTGGCTCGGCTGCGGCGCCCGCTTGGTAGTGATCACGCAAGGGGAGCAGGGAGCGGTCGCCTTCTCCGCCGCCGGTAGCGTTGCCGTGCCGGGCCGCCCGGTCGTCGTACGCGATACGGTCGGAGCCGGGGACACGTTCCACGCCGCCCTGCTGGCGCAGCTCGCCAAAACCGGACGGCTTCGTCCCGAGGCGATCGCGGCGCTCGATCTGCCGGCCATCGGTGAATTGTTGGCCTACGCGACGGCCGCCGCCGCCATCACCGTCACCCGCCGAGGCGCCGATTTGCCCACCGCAGCCGAAGTCGAGGCGAGCTGGAGTGTTCTGAGACAGCCACCATAACGACGGCAAAGGGGCGAAGGTGACGTACCCTCACTTCCACTCGATTGTTTAAACATCGTATAACCATTTGAAATAACTGAAAAATATTTTTCAGAGACAGAAGCATTCCGACGCCGGGGCCGCAGCGACGAGCCTGCCGGCGCTTCGGAAACTGCCGTGACGTTGCCTCCACCGCTACAGCCGAGCTGCCCGCAGCGGCGGAGATCGCGATCGTCAGCGGCGGCTTCACCGGCCTCAACGCCGCCCTGCCCCCCGCGAAGGCCGGCCGGCAGGTCACGGTGATCGAGGCCGAAGCGCCGGGCCTGGGGGTGTCGTCGCGCAATGGCGCCATGCTCGGCCCCGGCCGAGATGCGCGACCGCGGGGACCAGCGCTGAGGCGGCAACGGCATCGGCGAGCGGAAGCCGCAGCCTCCCGCCTGCCTGCCAACCGAGCCTCGCATCATGGGCGTTTGTGCGGGTGCGAACAGGCAGAACGGCAGATCGTTCTCGTGGAATGGCAGCAAGCTCACCGCGGCCGACATAGCCGCCCAAAAAAGGGGAACACCATGAAGCGCCTACTCGCCGCCGCTCTCCTTTGCGTCTCAGCGACACTCGCTCAGGCTCAAGCGCAGAAATCGACGCTCTCCATCGTCAAGAACCGCGGCGAATTGATCTGCGGCGTCAGCCCCGGCCTTGCCGGCTTCGGTCTGCCGGACGAGAAAGGGGAATGGCATGGCCTGGACGTCGACCTCTGCCGCGCCATCTCGGCCGCGATCTTCAACGATCCCCAGAAGGTCAAGTTCACGCCGCTGTCGTCCAAGGATCGCTTCACCGCGCTGCAGTCGGGCGAAGTCGATCTCCTGTCGCGCACCAGCACCTGGACGATGGCGCGCGACACCTCGCTCGGGCTGGCCTTCGCCGGCGTAAATTACTATGACGGCCAGGCTTTCCTGGTTCAGAAGAAGCTCGGTGTCGACTCCGCGCTCAAGCTCAACGGCGCCTCGATCTGCCTGCAGCAGGGCACGACGACCGAGCTCAACGTCGCCGACTATTTCCGCCAGAACAACATCAAGTACGAGCCGGTTACCTTCGACAAGGGCGACGAGGCGATCAAGGCCTTCGAGTCCGGACGCTGCGACGCCCTGACCGACGATTCCTCGGCGCTCTATGGGCTCAAGCTCAAGCTGGTGAAGCCGGACGAGGCGGTGGTCCTGCCCGAGCTGATCTCGAAGGAGCCGCTCGGCCCGGTGGTACGCAGCGCCGACCATGACTGGTTCAACCTGGTGAAATGGGTGCATTTCGCCATGCTGAACGCCGAGGAGCTCGGCGTGACCAAGGCCAATGTCGATCAGCAGCTCGACTCGGCGAATCCCGAGATCAGGCGGCTGCTCGGCAAGGAGGGTAAATTCGGCGAGGCCATCGGCCTTCCCCCGGACTGGGCCTACCGGATCGTCAAGCAGGTCGGCAATTACGGCGAGGCCTTCGAGCGCAGCGTCGGAGCCGGCTCGGTGCTCAAGATCGCCCGGGGCAAGAACGACCTCTGGAGCAAGGGCGGCCTGCAATACGCCCCGCCGATCCGCTGACGGATCCGTCTCGGCTGGGATCGTCCCATAGGGGGCGCCGCGGCGACGGCTGACAGTCGCCGCGGCCGCCTCTAGGATCGCGCCATGCGTGCTCGCCAGATCGAAGTCTTCCGCATGGTCATGCGCTGCGGCACGCTGACCGGCGCCGCCGAGGCACTCAATGTCTCGCAACCGGCGCTGAGCCAGATCCTGCTGCACACCGAGGACGAGCTCGGCTTCAAGCTGTTCCTGCGCGTCAAGGGCCGGCTGATCCCGACCCCGGAGGCCGAGGAAATCTACCCCGAGGTCGAGCGCCTGTTCGGCGACCTCGAAATGCTCCGGCGGCGCACGCGCGACCTGCGCCATGGCAAGGCCGGTCTCGTGCGCCTCGCTGCTTCGGCGCCGCCTTCCCTCTCCTTCGTTCCGGAGGCGCTGCGCCATTTCCGCACCGCGCATCCGAACACGCGCGTACGCTCCTATGTCGTGCCCGCCGAGGTCATCCTCACCATGCTCGACCGCGACCAGGCCGGGCTCGGCATCGCCATGATGGACCAGCCCACCCCCTTCATCGAGACCGAGGTGGTCGGCTACACCCGCGTGGTCTGCGTGCTGCCGACCGGCCATGCGCTGGCAGAGCGCGACGTCATCGGCGCCGAGGACCTCGACGGCGAGACGCTGATCTCCTACCGCGCCGAATCCCTGCCCGGGCAATTGCTGCGCGACGCGCTGGCCAAGCAAGGCCTGCCGTTCCGGCCGGAAATGGAGATCGACGTTTCGATCATCGCCCTCGCCTTCGTGCAGCAGGGGCTCGGCGTCGCGGTCGTCGACGGGCTGCTGCCCTGGCATAATTTTCCCGGCCTGGTGACGCGCCCGTTCCGGCCGCATGTCGCCCTGCCGCTCTGCCTGCTCACCAGCACGCGCCGGCCGCTCTCGCGCAGCCACGAGCTGCTGCGCAACCACATCCGCACCGCCTGCCAGCAGCTGGATCTCGTCCGGCCCACCCCCGAAGCGCCCGAGGCATAAGGCCGGCTTATCCGGCACCGCGGTTTTGATGTTGGACCCTCGGAGGCGCCGCCGCCAAGACTCGCCCGTCCTTACTGAAACAGGCGCATCATGAGCTGGCGTATCGGCGTCGACATCGGCGGCACCTTCATCGATTTCTGCGCGCTGGAGACCGGCAGCGGCCGTGTCGAGACGATCAAGGTGCTGACCACGCCCGACGCACCGGGCCGCGAGCTCCTCGCCGGGCTCGACCTCTTGAACCAGCGCCATGCCGTCCCGCCGGAGGAGATCGTCTCCTTCGTCCACGGCACCACGGTCGGCATCAACACCATCATCCAGCGCAAGGGCAGCCGTCTCGGGCTGATCACCACCGCCGGCTTCGAGGACGTGATCGAGCTCGCGCGCCTGCGCATGCCGGACATGTACTCGCTGTTCTGCGCCCGCCCGGAGCAGCTGATCCCGCGCGACCGCGTCTTCGGCGTCGGCGGGCGCATCCTGTCCGACGGCAGCATTGCCGAGCCGCTCGACCGCGAGGCTCTCGCGGTGGCGGTGGCCAAGCTCCGGGCCCGCGGCGTCGACGGCGTGATCGTCTCCTTCCTGCATGCCTATCGCAATCCCGCCCACGAAACCGAAGCCAGGGCGCTGATAGCCGGGCTGGCGCCGGAGCTCTTCGTCTTCACCACCAGCGAGGTCTGGCCGGTCATCCGCGAATATGAGCGCACCACCACAGCGATCCTGAACGGCTACGTCCATCCGCGCGTCTCGGGCTATCTCGACGCGCTCGAGGAGGCGCTCGCCTCCCGTGGCGTGCCGGCCGGCCCGATGCTGACCAAGTCGAATGGCGGGGTGATGAACGCCGCAACCGGCAAGCGCGCCTGCGTCAACATGCTGCTCTCGGGCACGGCCTCGGGCGTGATCGGCGCGGCCTATCTCGCCGAGCAGGCCGGGGCGAAGAACATCCTCACCCTCGACATCGGCGGCACCAGCGCCGACCTCGCCTTGATCATCGACGGCCAGCCGCAATTCGGCACCGGCGAGGTCGTCGGCGACTTCCCGCTCTATGTGCCGAGCGTCTCGGTCACCTCGATCGGCGCCGGCGGTGGCTCGATCGCCTGGGCGGACGCCTTCGGCGTGCTCAAGGTCGGCCCCGAAAGCGCCGGCTCGACGCCCGGTCCCGCCTGCTATGGCCGCGGCGGCATCCGCGCCACCGTCACCGATGCTATGGCGACCTGCGGTCTCCTCGGCCACACCGCCCTCGCCTACGACCAGATCGGCATGCGCCGCGATCTGGCGAAAAAGGTGGTCGGCGAGGTCGCCGCAATGCTCGGCCGCAGCGCCGAGGCGACCGCCGAGGCGATCATCGCCATCGCCGTCTCCGAGATGTTCGTCGAGGTCAACAAGCTCGTCGCCCGCTTCGGCGTCGACCTGCGCGACTTCGCGCTGATGCCCTTCGGCGGCGCCGGGCCGATGCTCGGCTGCTTCCTGGCGCGCGAGCTCGGGATTCCGCGCGTGCAGGTGCCGCGCCGGCCCGGCGTCGTCAGCGCGCTCGGCGGGCTGATCGCCGATCTGAAGGGCGACTTCATCCAGAGCGTCTTCGCCGCGGCGGAGCCGGCTTCGTTGCCGCAATTGCGCGAGGCGCTGGCGCAGCTCAAGCGCGACGGGCTCGCCTGGATCCGCGAGGACCAGCGCTTCACCGGCCCCGTGGTCGAGAGCTTGAGCGCCGACATGCGCTATCACGGCCAGTCCTTCGAGATCGAGGTGCTGCTCTCGGAAAACTGGCTCGTCGAAGGTGATCTCGTGGCGATCTGCGCCGCCTTCCACCGCCAGCACCTTGCCATCTACGACTTCAACGACGAGGCGGCCGAGGTCCAGATCGTCAACCTGCGCCTCGTCGTCACCGGCGCGACGCCGCGGCCCGAGCTCGCCCCGGCGAGCGAAGCGGTCGACGAGGCGGCTATCCCGGCGCGCTTCATCACGGTCTGGCTCGACGGCAGCGAGCGCGAGGTCGCGCTCTTCCAGCGCGAGGCGCTGCGCTGCGGCCAGCATTTCTCCGGCCCGGCCGTGGTCGCGCAGGAGGACACCACCATCTGCATCCCGGCCGGCTTCGAGGCTGAGGTCGACGCCTTCCTCAACCTGCATCTTACCCTGCGCGAGGGAGCCTGATCATGGTCGACAAGGTCACCCTGCAGGTCCTGGCCAATCATTGCCGGGCTGCGGCCGAGAACATGGCCTACACGCTCTACCGCACGGCGCATTCCACCTTCGTCAAGGAGACCGAGGACTTCACCGTGATGGTGATGGATCGCACCGGGCGCGTCGTCGCCGTGCCGATGGATCTGGGCGCGACCTGGTATCCGGGCATGAACTACAACCGCGCCATCGAGATGGTGCCGGATTACCGGCCGGGCGACATCGCCTTCACCAACGATCCCTATAGCGGCTATCTCGCCACCCATGCCCCCGACACGCATCTGTGGAAGCCGATCTTCCACGAGGGCGAGATCGTCTGCTTCGTCGGCGGCCATGTCCATAACACCGACATGGGCGGGGCGGTGCCGGCGAGCCTGTCGCGCTCGCTCACCGAGATCCATCAGGAGGGCATCCGCTTCCCGCCGATGACGCTGATGCGCGACGGCGCCTTCGATGAGACCGTGCTGCGCATCATGATGATGAACGTGCGCAAGCCCGCGCTGAACATGGGCGACCTCAAAGCCCTTGCGGGCGCGCTTAACACCGGCGAGCGCAAAATCCAGGCGATGGTCGCCAAGTTCGGCGCAAAGGGCTTCGTGGACGGGCTCGACGGGCTGATGGACTATGCCGAGCATCAGGCCCGCGAGATCCTGCGCTCGATCCCCGATGGCGAGTATGTCTTCTCCGACTATGCCGACGAGGACGGCGTCGACGGCAATCCCTGCCGGCTGGCGCTGACGCTGACCATCAAGGGCGACGAGGCGATCCTCGACTTCACCGGATCGGACCCGCAGCTCGGCTCCTCGCTCAATGTGCCGACCGGCTCGGACCCGCGCCATACGCTGCTGCTCGTCGGCGTCTACTATGTGCTCTACACGCTGAACCCGCAGCTCCTGCTCAATTCCGGCCTGACCCGGCCCTTCACCTGCATCGCGCCGGAAGGAACGGTACTGAACCCGTCCTTCCCGGCGGCGGTCGGCATGCGCAGCCTGACCTGCGCGCGGCTGCGCAGCCTGATCTTCGGCGCCTTCAGCCTCGCCGCGCCGGAACGCCTGCCGGCGGCGCCGGCCGGCTCCAGCTCGATCGTCAACGTGATGACCACAGACGAAAAGACGCATCGCAGCGTCATCGCGGCGATCAACCCGGTGGTCGGCGGCGGCGGCGGCATGCCCCACCGCGACGGGCCGAACGGCTCAGGCGCCGACGCGGCCTATCTCAAGAACACGCCGATCGAGATCACCGAGACCGAGGTGCCGATCCGGTTCATGCGCTACGGGCTTCTGCCGGATTCAGGGGGAGCCGGGCGCTGGCGCGGCGGGCTCGCGACAGTGATGGAGTTCAAGGTGTTTTCGCCGAACTCGCGCATCACCGTGCGCAACCGCGACCGCTCGCATTTCCGGCCCTGGGGCACGCTCGGCGGCCTCTCCGCCGAGACCTCGAACTTCATCATCAATCCCGGCGGCCCCAATGAGCGCGTCCTCGGCAACACCGACATCGCCATCGCCGAGCCGGGCGACGTGATCCATATCCATTCGCCGGGCGGCGGCGGGCGTGGCTCGCCATTGGAGCGCGAGCCGGAGCGGGTCCTGCTCGATGTCGAGCGCGGCTATGTGAGCCTCGAGGCGGCGCAAGCGCTCTATGGCGTGGTGATCGAGAAGGGCACCGTCGATCCCGATGCGACGGCGACGCTGCGAGAAAAGCTGAGGACGCGGGCCCACGAGACACACTTCCATTTCGGCCCGGAGCGAGACGCCTTCGAGCAGGTCTGGACAGCACGCAATTACGCCGCTCTGACACGGCTGCTGGCGGGCCTGCCTGTGCACTGGCGCTTCTTCACCAAGACCAAGCTGTTCGCCGTGATGCGGAACGGGTCTGGCGTGGCCGATGTCGGCGCCGCCTTTGCCGCCGTTCGGCGGGACTACCCGCAAATCCCCGAGGTCGCGCAGGATGCCCCTGAAATCGCGCAGGCGGCCGAGTAACCGCTTGGCCTAGTCGACGGTCACAGCTGCCCCCGCTGCGATCTCGCCGGGCGTCTCCACGTCGCAATAGATCCCGAAATTGCGTTGGTGGCGCTTGACCACCGTCCGCAGGATCTCGACGTCGACAGGCAGGCCTTCCTGCGCGATGGTGATGAAGCCGCAGCGTCCGCAAGGCTCGCGCCCGCGCAGCACGACCTCTCCGATCCTGATCTCGCGACCGATCCAGCCATGCTCCGGAATGGCGTCGGTGCCGTCAGGCCAATCGACGAGGATATTGGGCCGGAAGCGGCGCGCATCGATGACGCTACCGGGCAGCTCCCGTTCGAGGCTGCGCAGTGCCGCGCTGGTGACCAGATGGATCGGCGCATGCTCGTAGCGCGGCCTGAATCCGCCCGAACCGAAGGCATCGAATGGCTTCAGCAGCGGCATGAAACCGAAAGCCTGTGACAGGCCCTCCAGCAGCTCCGTATCCTCTGGCTCAGCCCAGCGCTGGCCATCGAGAGAGAGCGCGACGCCTTCGCCCGTGGCCTTGGCATGGGCGCGGGGTACGCCGACGAAGTACTTCTCGCGGCCGGGCGAAGCGATGCGGCCGGTCGCGGCATCGAGCAGCCCCCAGATCCGGTCGCCGGCGACGCCGCCGACCTCGACGTGAAGCTGAGCCAGCTGCTCGCCGGCCATCGAGCTGACCGGATAGCGCCAGAGTTCGGCGACCTCGCCCGTCACTGCCCCTCCATCCTCGGATCGAGCGCGTCGCGCAGGCCGTCCCCGATGAAGTTGAAGCTGGTGACCGCGAGTGTGATCGCGGCGCCGGGAATGATCGCCAGCCAGGGCGCGCTGGTGAGGTAGCTCTGGGCGCTTTCGAGCATGTTGCCCCAGCTGGGCGTCGGCGGCTGGATGCCGAAGCCGAGGAAGGAGATGTAGCTCTCGGCCAGGATCGCATGGGCGACATTGAGCGTCGCCGCGACGACGATCGGCGCGATCGCGTTCGGCAGGAGCTCGCGGACCATGATGCGCCGGTTGCTTGCGCCGAAGGAGACGGCGGCTTGCGCGAATTCGCGCGTCTTCAGCGAGCGGATCTGCGCCTCGACGACGCGGGCGACCTCCATCCAGGAGGTCATCGCGATCAGCAGGATGATCGACGGCACGGAGGGAGAGATCAGCGCCGAGATCGCCAGCAGCAAAAAGATCGAGGGGAAACACAGCATCGCGTCGACAAAGCGCATCAGCGCGGCGCCCAGCGCCCCCTCGTAGAAGCCGGCGACCATGCCGACGACGATGCCGATCGCCATCGCGATCGCCATGGCCGAGAAGCCGACCGCCAGCGAAATCCGCCCCGCCATCAGGAGGCGCGCAAGGATGTCGCGGCCGAGCGGGTCGGTGCCGAGCACATGCGGGCCGGCGAAGGGCGGCGCGAAGCGATTGCGGATATCGATGAAGGTGTCGGTGTAAGGCAGGAGCCAGGGGCCGACGATGCAGGCGAGCGTCAGGAAGATGATCGTCGCCGCGCCGAAGACGGCGAGCCTGTGCCGCCGGAAGCGGCGCAGGCCCGGGCTATTCCAGAAGCCGGGAGCCGGCGGCAGCGCCGGCTCGGCAGTGCTGGTGAAGGGCATGTCGTTCATCGTCAGCCCCTCGCTATGCGTGGGTCGGCGACGCCATAGAGCAGGTCGGCAAGCAGCGACCCCAGCAGGACGAGGACGGCGGTGAACATCAGGATGCCCATGACCACGGGATAGTCGCGGTAGCTGATCGAATCGAGGAAGAGCCGGCCCATCCCTGGCCAGGTGAACACCGTCTCGGTCACCAGCGCGCCGGAGAGTAGCGTCGGCACGTGCAAACCGGTGATGGTGATCATCGGCAGCAGCGCGTTGCGCAGGGCATGGCGCATCAGGATCTGCCGCTCCGGCACGCCCTTGGCGCGTGCGGTACGGATATAGTCCTGGTTGACCACATCCAGCATGGACGACCGCATGTAGCGGCTCCAGACCGCGGTCGAGACCAGCGCAAGCACGATGCAGGGCCCGATCAGGTGATGAACCTGGTTGAGGAAGGAGCCGTCGCCCAT
>NZ_LMJW01000022.1:418419-613060 GCF_001429505.1 Allobosea sp. Root483D1 | reverse complement strand
CAGCATGCGCCAGAGCCATTCGAGATATTGCACCGGCAGCGGGCGATTGAGGCCGAGCTGTTCGGCGATGCGGTCGAGATCGGCCTGGCTCATGTCGCCGCCGGCGGCGAACTGCGACATCGGCCCGCCGGGCGCCAGATGCAGGATCGCGAAGCCGATCATCGAGACGATCAGCAGCAGCAGCAGCGACTGCCCGAGCCGGCGCAGGAGGAAGGCGATCATGGCGCCCTGCCCCCCGCCCGCGCCGGCGTCGTGCCGGCGCAATTCACATCGCGCACCACGTCACTTGGCCCAGTACCACTGGCCCATGTTCCAGGTGTTCTGCCTGGCGTTGATGTTGGGCTGGAAGCCGATCAGCCCCTCCTTGTAGCCCTCGACCGGCGCGTACTGGTAGATCGGCAGGATCGGCAGCTCCTCGCGCACCAGCACCTGCAGCTTCTGGTAGATCGCCTTGCGCTTCTCCGCGTCGAAGGTCTCCTGGCCCTGCTTCATCAGCGCGTCGGCCTCGGCATTCTGCCACTGCATCTGGTTGGCACCGTTGCCGCTCTTGGCCGGGATTGCGTCCGAGCCGAAGCGATGTGCCGGATCGGGGTCGATCACGGTGCGGAAGGCAGTGCCGACCAGCAGGGACTGGAACTTGGAGCGGGTGTAGAAATCGCCCCAGATCACGGCGGCGGGCATGTTGTTGATCGCCATCTTGATGCCGATCTGCTGCCAGTCCTGCTGCATCAGTTGCTGGCACTGCTCGCGCAGGGCCGCACCCGTCGTGGTCGAGACCGCAAATTCCAGCGGCACGCCGTTCTTCATCCTCACGCCCGAACCGGAGCGCTTCCAGCCCGCATCATCGAGGATCTTGCCGGCCAGTGCCGGGTCGTAGACCTGCTTCGGCAGGTTCGGCTCGTAGGCCCAGGATTCCTGCGGCATGAAGGATTCGGTCGGGGTGTGCAGGCCGTAGAAGACGATGTCGATGATCGCCTGCTTGTTGATCGAGGCGTAGAGCGCCTTGCGTACCGCCTTGTCGGACAGGGCGGGGTGCTCAAGGTTCGGCATCAGCACCTCAAGCGAGGCGCTTGGAATCTTCACCACCTTGCGGCCCGGCAGCTTGATCGCCTCGGCATAGAAATTGGCCGGGATGCCGGTGCCGATGATCAGGTCGACCTGGCCGGTGCGGAACTGGGCATAGAGCGCGGTCTGGTCCGGCACGTATTTCAGCACCGCCTTCTCGAGATACGGCCCTTTGCCGTGATACTTCTCGTTGGCGACGAGCTGGATGTTGTCCCCCGGCGTGCGCGTACCCCATTTGAAGGGGCCGGTGCCGACCGGGGCGCCGTTGAACGGCGCCGTGTTCGGGTCGGCCGCCTTCTCCAGAATGTGCTTGGGCACGATGAAGGTGTTGGAGAGCAGCGCGAGATAGGGCGCATAGGCCTTCTCCATGCGCCAGGAGATCTCCAGCGGGCCGGTGACCTTGATGTCCTTGACCAGCGAGTGGCCGACGCGGGTGCGTGCCTTGAAGCCGGCCGCGTTGATCAGTTCGAGCGTGTACTTGACGTCCTCGGCGGTGAACGGCGCCCCGTCATGCCAGGTGACGCCTTCGCGCAGCTTGATCTTCCAGGCGAGACCGCCTTCGGAGATGCCGCCATTGGTCTCGCTCGGCACCTCTGCCGCGAGATCGGGGACCAGCGAGCCGTCGGGCTGGGCCAGCCACATCGTGTTGAACACCTGCATCCAGACGGTCTCGTCGACCTCGATGCCGGGCATCAGCGGATTGAAGGCGGTCGGCTCCTGCGACAGGCCGACCACGACCTGGCCGCTCGGCTTGGCGGGCGGGGGCGGAGGCGCCTTGCCCTGGGCGCGCGCGCCAAGACCGGATGCGGCGAGGATGCCGCCGGTGCCGAGCGCCAGGACCTCGCGGCGATGCAGGGCAGGCAAAGCGAGGCCGGACGCCTTCGTGGACGGCTTGTTCATCGTTGGTCCCCTTGTTTATCGACGGTCTTACAAGGCCGTGGCACGGCACCGCCTTTTGCTGGCGGCTAGCCGTATCGGCCGTCGAGTGACGACCCGGCCCCATCTTAGGCAGCGTGCAACCCGCGATGGTCACCGTCCTTGGCCGGGACAACCAAAACAATCTGCCGAATCTGGCCTCTCCTTTGGCATAGGGTTCCAGACAGTTCGGGCTTGAATATCGGCCTCCCGCTCCGGTCCGCGCCGCCCCCGCGACCGCCCTCCGCCAAGGACCACGCCGCCATGTCGCCACCGGTCAACCGTGTCCATAGCGACGAAGCCCTGCCCGCAGCGGCCGATATCGTGGTCATTGGCGGCGGCATCGCCGGCGTCACCGCCGCCTATCATCTGGCGAAGAAGGGGCATTCGGTCGCGCTGGTCGAGAAGGGTTATCTCGCCGGCGAGCAGTCGAGCCGGAACTGGGGCTGGTGCCGCCAGCAGAATCGCGACCTGCGCGAGCTGCCGCTGGCGATGCGGGCGGTCGAGATGTGGAACGGCCTCTCCGAGGAGGTCGGAGCGGATGTCGGCTTCCGCCGCAGCGGCCTGACCTATCTGACGACCCGCCGGTCCGATCTGGACGCCTGGGAGAACTGGGGCGAGAAGGCCCGCCAGTACCAGATGCAGACGCGCGTGCTGACCGCCGACGAAGCCCGCGACCTGGCACCTCATGCCAAGGGCGAGTGGATCGGCGGCGTGCATTCACCGACCGATGGCCGCGCCGAACCTGCCATGGCCGTCCCCGCCATCGCTGAAGCGGCGCGCCGTCTCGGCGTCACCATCCATCAGGATTGCGCGGCGCGCGGCCTTGAAACTGCGGCCGGGCGTGTCTCCGGTGTCGTCACCGAGAAGGGCACGATCCGCACTTCGACGGTGCTGCTCTCCGGTGGTGTCTGGACCGCGATGTTCGCTCGCCACCACGGTATCCGCATGCCGCTCGCGGGCATCAAGTCGACCTCGTTCTTCACCGGGCCCGCACCGGAAATCACGACCGGCGGCATCTCGACGCCCGACCTCACCATCCGCCGCCGGGTCGATGGCGGGTACACCGTCGGCATCAGCGGGCGCGGCCTGCTCGAACTCTCGCCGCACGGCATGCTCAACGCCAAGCCGTTCTGGCGTACCTTCAAGAAGCGCCACAGGCTGCTGACAATCCGGGCCGGCAAGTCCTTCTTCTTCGGGCCCGAGGCGCTGATGCGCTGGAGCAACGATACGATCTCGCCCTTCGAGCGGATGCGGACCTATGATCCGCCGCCACAGGAAGAGCTGATCACCTTCGCCAAGAAGCGGCTCGCCGAAATCTTTCCGCAGCTCGCCACTGTCGAGATCAAGAACAAATACGGCGGGCTGATCGACTTCACGCCGGACTGGGTGCCGGTCATCTCCGCGGTCGACAAGCTGCCCGGCCTGCACGTCTCCGCCGGCTTCAGCGGCCATGGCTTCGGTATCGGGCCAGCGGCGGGGCGGCTGGCCGCCGACATCGTCGCGGGCGACAGCCCGATCGTCGATCCCACCCCCTATCGCTACAGCCGCCTCGTCGACGGGACCGACCTCGGCGAGCCCGGGCTGATGTGACGCTCGCCCTGCCCCAGCCACACAGTCCCGCCGCCTCGTAGCGCGGCGCTTTCCGGAGCCGTCCATGTCGCCGACCATCGAACGCATCGCCAGCAGCGAGGCGCTGCCCGAGGCAGCGGATGTCGTCGTCATTGGCGGCGGCATCGTCGGGGCTGCGGCGGCCTATTATTTGGCACGACGCGGCCGCTCGGTGGCCCTGGTCGAGAAGGGCGTGGTCGGCGGCGAACAGTCGAGCCGCAACTGGGGCTGGTGCCGCAAGCAGAACCGTGACGCCCGCGAATTGCCGCTGGCGATCCGCGCCATGGAGCTCTGGGAGAAGCTTAGCGAAGAGCTCGGCCGCGACAGCGGTTTTCGCCGCTGCGGGCTGGTCTATGCCAGCAACGACGCCGCACAGCTGGCGCAATGGGAGCGCTGGCGCGAAACCGCCAAAGCCTTCGACGTCGAGACCACGATGCTGACTGGCCCCGAGACCGCGGCGATGACGACCGCCAGCGGCGGTAGCTGGCTCGGCGGGCTGCATTCCGCCACCGACGGCAAGGCCGAGCCGGCGCTCGCGGCGCCGCTGATGGCCGACGGCGCCCGCCGCTTTGGAGCCAGCGTCCATCAGGGTTGCGCCGCACGCGGGCTCGACATCACCAATGGTGCCGTCACCGGCGTCGTCACAGAAAAGGGCACGATCCGTACCCATGCGGTCGTGCTCGCCGGCGGCGCCTGGGCCTCGGCCTTCTGCCGTCGCCATGGCGTCCCCTTCCCACAGGCGAGCGTCCGCGCGACCAGCCTGCGGACTGAACCGGCACCGGACTTCCTCGACGCCTTCTACACGCCCGAGATCGCGCTGACCCGCCGTCTCGACGGCAGCTACACGGTCGCGATCAGCGGCAAGGCCACGCTCGAGATCACGCCGCAGGGCCTGCGCTACGCCCGCGAGTTCATGCCGATGTTCGTCAAGCGGCTGAAGGCGGTCGAGCTCGGCATCGGCTCGTCATTCTTCAAGGGGCCGGAGGCATTCGGCGGCTGGAAGCTCGACGAGGTCACGCCTTTCGAGACGATCCGCGTGCTCGATCCGACGCCCAGCCGACGCACGCTCGCAACCCTACTGGAGCGCGCCCACGCCCTCTTCCCGGCGCTCAAGAACGTCGCCGTGCGCGAAAGCTGGGGTGCCTATATCGATTCCACGCCCGATGCGGTGCCGGTGATTTCGCCTGTCGCCGGCCTTTCCGGCTTCGTGCTGGCTGCCGGCTTCAGCGGTCACGGCTTCGGTCTCGGCCCCGCCGCCGGCCATCTCGCCGCCGATCTGGCCACCGGCGACACGCCGATCGTCGACCCGCGCCCGTTCAGGCATTCGCGCCTCGTTGACGGCTCCCGCGGCGCCATCGGCGAATTCTGAGCTTCAGTCAGACACATAGCCCTCATCCTGATGAGCGCTCATAGAACGCGCCTCGAAGGATGCTTCAGGAAGCTCTGGAAGCACCTGGAGCATCCTTCGAGACGCCGCTACGCGGCTCCTCAGGATGAGGGCTAGGGATATTTTCAGCAGAGCCGATCGGCGACCCGCGCGATCATCGCCATCGCCCCGGCGAGCTCGGCGTCGGTGATGTACTCTTCCGGCTTGTGGGCGCGATCGACATCGCCGGGGCCGCAGACGATCGCGGCGATGCCGGCGCGCTGAAACAGGCCCGCCTCGGTGCCATAACTGACGGCAGCCTGACGCCCTTGGCCGGAAGCCGTCTCGGTGAAGGCGACCAGCGGGTCGCTCTCGTCGAGCGCGAGCGGCGGATAATCACTCATGGTCTCGAAGCTGAAATCGACCTTGTGTCCGGTCGCGGCAGCCTCGCGCGCAATCCGCTCGGCGACACCAGGCAGGAAGCCGAGCAGCGCGGCGGGCTCCTGCCCCGCGATGGCGCGGGCCTCGACCTCGAACACGCATTGCGCCGGCACGATGTTGATGCCGGTGCCACCCTTGATCACGCCGACCTGGATCGTCGAATAGGGTGGTGCAAAAGCCTCGGCGAAAGGCCCCTGCCGGACATGGCGCAGCGCCTCCTCATGGATCGCGGCGATCAAGCCGGCGGCGTAGTGGATCGCGTTGTCGCCGAGATCGGTGCGCGAGGAATGCCCGGCCTTGCCATCGACCGTGACGCGCTGGGCGATCTTGCCCTTATGGGCCAGCACCGGCCGCAAGCCACTCGGCTCGCCGACGATGCAGCCGATCACGGGCGGACATAGCTCCGGCAGTCGCGCGATCAGATGGCGCACTCCGACGCAGCCGACCTCCTCGTCATAGGACAACGCGATATGCACCGGCCGCGCCAACTTCTTTGCGACGAGGGCGGGAACGCTCGCCAGCATGCAGGCCGCAAAACCCTTCATGTCGACTGCGCCGCGCCCGATCAGACGCTTGCCGTCGCGCCGCAGCCTGAAGGGATCGCCGACCCAGCCCTCCGGCGGCGCCGGAACCACATCGAGATGGGCCGAGAGGATGATGCCGCCTTCGACCTTCGGCCCGATCGTGGCGAACAGATTGGCGCGGTCACCCTCGGGCCCCGGCACGATCACGCTGTCGACGCCATGGCCTGCGAGATAGGCCCGGACGTGCTCGATGATCGCCCCGTTCGGGGTGCGACAGACGGAGGGAAAGCCGACGAGATCGGCAAGGACGGTTTCGACGGTCATGGGATTCGCAAGGACAGTTGGTTTGGCCGAACTTCGGCGAGGCGGCCGGGCCTGTCCATCCTGCCTCGGCTGGCACAGCAATCCATGCCGAAGCATCCCCCTTCATCGGCAGAATATTCGGTGGTGCCGATCGGATTCCGCCTCCCTGCCCGCGCTTGCGCTCTAGCCTTCTCCCAGCGGCAGTGAGCCGTCGCAACGATCGAGAGCGAGACGATGAGCAGCTTCCGGCCGAAATTCATCACCTTCGACTGCTATGGCACGCTGATCTATTTCGAGATGGCGCCCGCCGCCCGGCGCGCCTATGCCGGCCGTCTTTCGCCCGAGCAAATGGACGCGTTCTGCGACGCTTTCTCGAGCTATCGTCTCGACGAGGTCCTCGGCGCCTGGAAGCCCTATCAGGATGTCGTCCGGAACGCGGTGGAGCGGACCTGCAAGCTGCTCGGCCTTCCCTATGATCCGGCAGACGCCCAGGCCATCGTCGACGAGATCCCGAGCTGGGGCCCGCATCCGGACGTGCCGGCCGGTCTCGCCAAGGTCGCCAGGGAAATCCCGCTCGTCATCCTTTCGAACTCGATGACCGACCTGATCCCGCATTCGGTCGCCAAGCTCGGCGCGCCTTTCCACGCGGCCTATACCGCGCAGGACGCCCAGGCCTACAAGCCCCACATGCGCGCCTTCGAGTACATGTTCGACATGCTCGGCTGCGGCCCGCAGGACGTGATGCACTGCTCGTCGAGCTTCCGCTACGACCAGATGACCGCCTACGACATGAAGATCGCCCGCCGCGTCTTCGTCAATCGCGGCCACGAGCCGTCGAACCCCTATTACAGCACGCACGAGATCAAGGACATTGGCGGCCTGCCGGCCCTGGTCGGACTCTAGACCATGGCCGATTTCGCGCCTGAATCGGTCGCCTTCGCCTCGGGCCATTATATCGGCGGCGCCAATGTCGGCGACGGCGAACGCATCCCGGTCGTTCGCCCCTCCGACCGGGTCGACTATGCCGAGCTGCCGGTGGCGGACGCAGGCGTAGTCGATCGGGCGGTAACCGATGCAGCACGCGCCGTCCGCGCGAGCGGCTGGGCGACGCGTCCGCCGCGGGAGCGCGCCCGCGCCATGCGCCGCTGGGCCGATCTGATCGAGGAGCGCGCTGAGGAACTCGGCCGGCTGGAGGCGCTCGGTTCGACCCGGCCGATCGCCCAGGCGGTGACCGGCGACGTCGCCAGCGTCGCAGACGGCATCCGCTTCTTCTCCGAATGGGCCGACAAGCTCGGCGGCGAGGTCGCGGCAACGCGCAGCGACCATCTCGGCATGATCGTCTCCGAGCCCTATGGCGTCGTCGGCGCGATCACGCCCTGGAACTTCCCGCTCAGCATGGCGAGCTGGAAGGCCGGGCCGGCACTCGCCGCCGGCAATGCGATCGTGCTCAAGCCGTCGGAGCTGACGCCGTTCTCGACCGTGCGGCTGGCCGAGCTCGCGGTCGAGGCCGGCATCCCGGCCGGTATCTTCAATGTCGTCCAGGGCACCGGCGCGGTGACGGGCGACGCGCTCAGCCGCCATCCCGGCATCGCCAAGCTCTCCTTCACCGGCTCGACCCGCACGGGCATCGCGGTGATGAAGGCCGCCGCCGAGAGCGGCATCAAGCCGGTGACGCTCGAGCTCGGCGGGAAAAGCCCGCAGCTCGTCTTCGCCGATGCCGATCTCGACAAGGCGGCGGCCTGCATCGCCGGCTCCCTGCTTGCCAATGCCGGGCAGGCCTGCGTCGCCGGCTCGCGCCTCATCGTGCAAAAGTCCGTCGCCGAGGAATTGGTCGCGGCGCTGCGCAGCAGGCTCTCCTCCGTCACGCCCGGTCCGACCTGGAAGGCCGCGAGCGGCTTCGCCCCGATCATCTCCGAGCCCCAGGCGCGGCGCATCGACGCCATCCTGGCGCAGAGCCGGGATCAGGGCGCCGAGATCCTGCTGGGCGGCGGGCGTATCCCCGGCCATTGCGGCGCCTTCTACCAGCCGACCCTGATCGGCAATGTCGGCGCCGAGACGGCGGCGGTGCGCGAGGAGGTCTTCGGGCCGGTCCTCACCATCCAGACCTTCGCGGAAGAGGAAGAAGGCTTCGCCCTCGCCGATCATCCCGAATACGGTCTCGCCGCCGGCGTCTACACGCGCGATCTCAGCCGGGCCCTACGCGCCGTGCGCCGGCTGCAGGCCGGCACCGTCTGGGTCAATCGTTACAACCGCACGCTCGACTTCATCCTGCCGACCGGCGGCTACAAGAGCTCCGGTATCGGCAAGGATCTCGGCCGCCAGGCGGTCGAGCAGAACCTGCGGCACAAGACGGTACTGATCGACATCGCGAGCTGAGGGACGCGCCCTCAGCCATAGCAGGCCTGCATCAGGGCGAGTCCTGGATGGAGCGTGTCGATCGCCTCGATCTCGGTTTTCAGCTCCGTGCCGATCCAGTGCCGGATCTCGCCTACGACGGGACGCGGCGGGCGGTTGCGCGGCGTCAGCAGCACGCAGGCACGCTCACCCCGCGTCAGCCGGTCGCTGGCCGGCACCAGCGCGCCCGACATCAGCCCATGCGACACCACCGTGATCCAGCCGAAGGCGACGCCCTGGCCGAGCAGCGCCGCCTGCACCACCACGGCGTAGTCGGAGAAACTCAGCGTCTTGACCGGCCCCGCCCGGCCGGTGGCGAACGGCGGGTAGCGCTCGGCCCAGTCGAGGGCTGAATCGGTCAGGTTGATGATGGTGTTGCCCTCGCCCGTCACCTCGGCTTCGGGCTCGGCCTGCCGGTAGCCGGGGCTGCAGACCGGCAGCATGACCTCACGCACCACCATCGCCTCTGCCGGCACCGTCTCGCCGCCGTCGAGGAAGCGCATGCCGAGATCGACGTTGTCGACCGGCCCGCGCAGCGAGCCGGCGATCATCTGGAAGCGCAGATCGACACCCGGGAAGCGCTTCTGGAAGCGGTCCATGCGCGGCATCAGCCAATGCGTGGTGAAGGCGGAGGAGACCGAGATCGTCACGATCTCCTTGCCGGCGCGCAATTGCTCGATCTCGACGAGCCCGGTCTCGATGCTGCGGAAGCCGACCGCCACCCGGCGATAGAGCACCTCGCCCTGCGGGGTCAGCACGGCGCCCTGCCGACCGCGCTCGAACAGGCGCAGGCCGAGATGGCTCTCGAAGCGCGACAGCATGCGGCTGACCGCCGGCTGCGTGACGTTCAGTTCCTCCGCCGCGCGGGTGAAGCTGCCGCTGCGCGCCGCCGCCTCGAAGACGAAGAGCGCATTGCTCGACGAGACCATGCGGCGCAGCTCTGACATTACATCAGGTTATGTTTTCCCTGATTATTTGGCAATTGCGGCAAGAGGCCGAAATCCCCTTTCATAAGCTCATCGAATGCAGCTTGCGGTGACGCCCCGGCAGAGGCTCGCACCGCCTGATGGCACCAGCGCCGGTGCGGTTCGCCATAAGATCACCTTATGGCCCGTCCCGAAAACGGTCTTTGCCTGAGCAGTGCCGCGATGTCGCTGTATCCGAACGGGAGAATGCCATGGCCACGATAGGCGGTGAACGCGTCGAGATCAGGTCCGCGAGCAAGCATTACGGCTCGGTGCGGGCTCTCGACGACGTCTCGCTCGACATCGCCCCGCAGGAATTCGTCTCGCTGCTCGGCCCATCCGGCTCGGGCAAGACCACCTTGCTCGGCATCCTCGGCGGCTTCATCCAGCCCTCCGGCGGCTCGGTCCACCTCGGCGGCCGCGACGTCACCTATACCCCGCCGCACAAGCGCGATATCGGCATCGTCTTCCAGAACTACGCCCTGTTCCCGCATATGAGCGTCGGCGAGAACGTCGCCTTCCCCTTGCGGGCGCGACGCCTGCCGAAGTCGAGCTATGCCGAGAAGGTCCGCGGCGCGCTCGCCATGGTCGACCTCGCCGGCTATGAGGAGCGCGGCATCGGCCAGCTCTCCGGCGGCCAGCGCCAGCGCGTCGCGCTTGCCCGCGCCATGATCTTCGAGCCGCGCCTGATCCTGATGGACGAGCCGCTCTCGGCGCTCGACAAGCAACTACGCGAAAACATGCAGATCGAGCTGCGCCAGCTCCACAAGCGGCTGGGCGCCACGATCATCTACGTCACCCACGACCAGCGCGAGGCGCTGACGATGAGTGACCGCGTCGCCATCCTGAAGGACGGCAAGCTGGTCCAGATCGACAAGCCCGAGCGCCTGCACGACCACCCCGCCAACGCCTTCGTCGCCAGCTTCATCGGCGAGGCGACGCTGCTGCCGGTCGAGCGCGCCGGGCAGGACAGCGTTTCCCTCGCCGGGACGGTGCTGAAGAGCGCCCGCCCGATCGCTGCGACCGGCGAGCTCGTCCTCGCCATCCAGACCGAGAAGCTGCTGATCGAGGACGGCTCCGGCAGCCCGGAGCGCAACCGGCTCGAAGCCCGCGTCACCGATGTCGTGTTCCAGGGCGAGAGCCTGCGCGTCTTCCTCGCGCTCGACGACGGCACGCCCTTGAGCCTGCGCCAGCCCAGCCATTACGAAGCCGCCGGCCGCATCCCGCCGGTCGGCGAGCGCCTCGCCCTCAGCCTGCACCCGCAGGACACGATCATCGTGCCGAAAGCCGGCGCCTGACCCCCTCCCCAGCAGAGATACCAGACCATGGCCCTCAGCGATTTCAAGGTTCTCACATTCGACGTCGTCGGTACGCTGATCGACTTCGAGGCCGGCGTCCTCGGCGCGGTCCGGCGTCTCGGCGGTCCAGCTGCCGCCAAACTCAGCGACGACGAGATCTTCGCGCCCTATCTCAAGGGCCGCGAGCTGCATCACGAGCGTTCCAGCGAGGTGATGAAGCTCGTCTACATCCATCTCGCCAAGGAACTCGGCCTGCCGCAAGACGACGCCACGGCTGATGCCTTCCAGCTCGCCATCCTGCGCCACCCCGCCTTCCCGGATTCGGCTGAAGCGCTGGCGCGGCTGCGCAAGCACTACCGGCTGGTGGCGATGACCAATGCCGACCGGCCGAGCTTCACCTGCTACTCGCATACGCTCGGCAACCCGTTCCACGACAGCATCACCGCTGACGAGGCGATCCACCCCAAGCCCGATCCGCTCTACTTTGCCTTCAACCGCGGCCGCCAATCGGCCTTCGGCTACAAGCAGGAGGAGATCCTCCACGTCGCGCAGAGCCAGTATCACGACATCCGCGTCGCCAAATCGCTCGGCTACGCCACCTGTTGGATCGAGCGCCGCCAGGGCCAGAAGGGTTTTGGCGGCACGCCGGCGGTGCCCGAGATCACCAAGCCCGATTTTCATTTCCCGACGCTGAAGGCGCTTGCCGACGCGGTCGAGGCGGAACGGGCCTGATCCCCGTGATGGCCGAGCCGACCTCCTGGCAGGCCCTCGACGCCGCACCCTCGCTCTGGCGGGCGACGGCGTCGCCACTGGCTGCGCTGCCGCCGCTTTTTGGCGACGCGCAGGCGGACATCGTGATCATCGGCGCCGGCTATACCGGGCTCTCGGCCGCCCATCATCTGGCCGCCAGCGGCCTTGCGCCTGTCGTGCTCGAAGCGAATGAGCCCGGCTGGGGCGCGAGCGGTCGCAATGGCGGGGTCATCACCGCGAAGTTCCGCCTGTCCTTCCCGGCGATCGCCGCCGCCCATGGCCGGGGCATGGCGAAACGCATGTACGATATCGCCCATGAGGCGACCGACATCGTCGCCGAGCTGGTCGACGCCCATGGCATCCAGGATGCCGGATTGTCCCGCGCCGGCCAGGTCAAGGCCGCGCACAATCACGAAACGCTGGCCTATGCCGTGAAGGAGGCCGAGTGGCTTCGCGCCGAACTCGGCGACACCACGATGACCGTGCTCGATGCCGGACAGGTGCGTGAGGAGACAGGCTCGGCCGGCTTCGTCGGCGGCGTGCTCAACGCCGGCTCGGGCGGCATCCACCCGCTCAACTATCTGCGCGGCCTTGCCCGCGGCGTGGCCTCGCAGGGCATCCCCGTCCATAGCCAGACGCCGGCGCTCAGCCTCAAGCGCGAACGCGACGGCGTGCTGGTCGAGACGCCGCGGGGCACGGTGCGGGCCAGGCAGGCGATCATCGCCACCAACAGCTACTCAGACCTGACGCCCGCGACCCGCGAGTACCAGCGCACGCTGATCCCGTTCCGCAGCGCGATCATCGCGACCGAAAAACTCTCGCCGAACCTCGCCGCCAGCGTGATGCCGACGGGCCGGACCTATACCGAGACCAAGCGGATGATGCGCTGGTTCCGCATGGTCGACGACCGGATCGTCTTCGGCGGCCGCGGCGCCTTCGGCAAGGCGGATTCCGCCGCTGCCTTCAATGCTTTGCACAAGGCGATGATCGGCATCTTCCCGCAGGTCGCCGATGTGCCGCTGGCCTTTTCCTGGTCGGGGCTGGTCGCGATGACGCTCGATTCCATGCCGCATGTCGGCCGTGTCGACGACCGGGTCATGGTTGCCATGGGCTACAACGGCGCCGGCGTCGCCATGTCGAGCCTGATGGGGCGCTATCTCGCCGCCTTCGCGCGTGGCGAGCGCCCCGATGTCGGGCTGCTCGACATCGGCCGCATGCGGCCCTTGCCCTTCTATCCGCTTCGAGAACCGGCGGTCCGTCTGGTCGCCGGCTGGTACCAGTTTCTAGACGCGATCGGGCGGTAGGCCTCGAAGCTCCGATCCAACAACAGGGGAACAGGACATGGCCAAGAGCTTGAATTTCCGGACGACCTGCGCCGTCGCAGGGTTCTCCCTCGCAGCGCTCGGCTCCGCCAGCGCGGCCGAGCAGATCATGTTCGTCTCGCAGGGCGGCGCCTATCAGAAGGCGCAGACCATCGCGATCCTCGATCCGAGCGCCAAGAAGCTCGGCATCACCATCAACCAAGACAGCGTGCCGGACGCCTGGCCGATCATGCGCTCGCAGGTCGCATCGGGTAAGCCGACCTGGGACGTGGTCGACGTCGCCACCAATTTCTGCCTGCGCGGCGGCGAACAGGGCATCGTCGAGAAGCTCGACTTCAGCAAGATCCCGAACGCCGCGGCGATGCCGGCCGAGTACCGCAGCGACTATTCGGTGGCCTACGAGTTCTATTCGAGCGTGCTCGGCTACAATCTGAAGAAATTCCCGGACGCGGCCAGCGCGCCCAAGAGCTGGGCCGATTTCTGGGATGTGAAGAAGTTTCCGGGCCGCCGCTCGCTGCGCAACCACCCGCTGGCGACGCTGGAAGCAGCACTGATGGCCGACGGCGTCGCCGCCGACAAGCTTTACCCGCTCGACGTCGACCGCGCCTTCAAGAAGCTCGAGGAGGTCAAGCCGAACATCACGGTGTGGTGGACCTCCGGCGCCCAGTCGGCCCAGCTCCTCAACGACGGCGAGGTCGACATGGTGATGGCCTGGAACGGCCGCATCAGCGCCCTCGCCAAGGAAGGCGCCAAGGTCACCTACACCTACAACCAGGGCATCCTGCAGAGCACCTCGCTCTGCGTGCTGAAGGGGGCGCCCAACCTGCCGACCGCGATCAAGTTCCTGAACGAGGCGGTCGATCCGGTGCACCAGGCCAATCTGCCGCTGCACATCGACTACGGCCCGGCCAATCCGAAGGCCTACGACACGAAGGTCATCTCCGAGGCGCGGGTCAAGGAACTGCCGAGTGCCCCCGAGAACGCCAAGGTGCAGGCGCTGATGTCCTATGCCTGGTGGACCTCGCCGGCCGGCGAGGCCGCCGAGAAGCGCTGGCTGCAGTTCATGCAGAAGTGAAGTGCAGGAACGTCATTCTCGGGCGAAGCGCAGCGCAGACCCGAGAATCTCATGACACGAAGGTACCAAGAGGCGCCTCATCCGACACGAGATGCTCGGGTCAAGCCCGAGCATGACGGGTGAGGCTCCGGCCATGACCAAGGTGACGAGATGAGCACCAGCACGATCGACCCATCCCTCCGTCATCAGCGCCGCGAGCAGGCGCTGATGACGCTGCTCGCGGCGCCGGCCGTGCTTGTGATCGCCGCGCTGGTGGTGATCCCGGTCGGCTGGCTGGCGGCACAGTCGATCTACGACAACGGCTTCACGCTGGAGCATTACCGCCGCATCTTCACCGAGGAGGTCTACTGGCGCAGCTTTGCGCTGACCTTCCGCATCGCCTTGATGGTGACGCTCCTCACCCTGCTCCTCGGCTACCCGGTGGCCTATGCGGCAGCCCATGCCAAGCGGCCGTGGAACGTGCTGATCCTGGCCTGCGTGATGCTGCCATTCTGGACCAGCGTTCTGGTGCGCGCCTATGCCTGGCTCGTGCTGCTGCAGCGCACCGGCGTCGCCAACCAGCTGCTCGAACGCTTCGGGCTGATCACCGAGCCCTTGGCAATGGTGCACAACGAGCTCGGCACTGTCATCGCCACGGTCCACATCCTCCTGCCGTTCATGGTGCTGCCGCTCTACTCGACCATGCAGAAGATCCCGCGCGAGCTGATGCTCGCCGGCGCCAGCCTCGGCGGCGGCCCGCTCTACAGCTTCCGGCGCATCTTCCTGCCGCTGTCGTTGCCGGGCGTCGTCGCCGGGCTCACCTTGGTCTTCGTGCTGACCCTCGGCTTCTACATCACGCCCGAGCTGCTCGGCGGCGGCCGCACGATCATGATCTCGATGGTCGTGAGCCGGAATGTCGAGCTCTACAACCAGTGGGGCGCGGCCAGCGCCGTCGGCGTCGTGCTGCTTATCTGCGTGCTGGCGATCTTCGCGGCCGTCGGCCGCATCATCCCGCTCGACAAGATGCTGGGCCAGAAATGAAAACCACCCTCCTGCCCCGCCTCGCCTTCGGCCTCCTCGTCGGGCTGATCCTGATCTACCTGATGCTGCCGGTGCTGATCATCGTGCCGATGTCGTTCTCGAGCACACGCTTCCTGACCTTCCCGCCGCCGGCGCTCTCTTTGCGCTGGTACCAAGAGTATTTCGGCAATCCGAACTGGATGCAGGGCACGCGGATGAGCCTCATGCTCGGCGTGCTGACGGTGCTGATCGCGACGCCGCTCGGCACCGCCGCCGCCTATGCGATCAGCAACGCCCAGAACCGGCTGATGCGCTCTTTGCACATGGTGCTGATGCTGCCGCTGATCGTGCCGATCATCATCGTCGCGATCGGCATCTTCTTCGTCTACGCCAAGCTCGGCCTGATCCAGACGCTGACCGGGCTGGTGCTGGCCAATGTCATGCTCGGCCTGCCCTATGTCATCACCTCGGTCGTCGCCGGGCTGCAGAGCTTCGACAAGACGCAGGAGATGGTGGCGCGCAGCCTCGGCATGAACCGCCTGCGCGCGTTCCTGACGGTGACCCTGCCGCAGATCAAGGCCAGCGTCTTCGCTGGCGCCGTCTTCGCCTTCATCTCGGCGATCGACGAGACGATCATCGCGCTCTTCGTCTCCGGCGGTCAGTACCAGACCCTGACCAAGCGCATGTTCACCGCGCTGCGCGACGAGATCGATCCGACCATCGCCTCGATCTCGACCTTGCTAACGGCGGCCTCCTTCCTGCTCGTCCTGCTCGCCATGAGTGGACAGAAGAAGGAGGCGTAGAGACGCGCATGTTCTCTGTTGCCTGAAGCATCGCGTGAACGAAGTGCGCGGGGAACCCTTCTCCCGAGTGGGAGAAGGGTAGGGATGAGGGCCTGCCCTAACCGTAGAAGGCGCAGCGGGGCCGTCGCACTTCAACAATCAGCGGCGGTCCCTCACCCCTGCCCCTCTCCCATCCGGGAGAGGGGTTCCCCGCGCGTGTCTCGGCGGTCATTCCTGCCGAAGCAGTGAGCATGAGCGAGACCGGCTCTCAATGCCGCCAGTCCTGGTAGCGGTAATACATCCCGACGAAGGGCAGGAACCAGGGCGGGCCGAAATGGCCGGGCACTGCCGGCCAGTCCAAGCCGGCGAAGGGATTCGCCTTCGTCTCGCCGCCCATCACCCTCGCCATGGCCTGCCCCATATGCACCGACATCTGGGTGCCGTGGCCGCTATAGCCGAGCGCATGGAAGACGCCGTCGCGCTCGCCGGCGCGGGGCAGCCGGTCGGCCGTCATGTCGACGAGCCCGCCCCAGCAATAGTCGATGCGCGTACCGGAAAGCTCGGGGAAGAGCTCCAGCATGCGCGCCCGCAGGATCGCGCCGCTCTTGGCGTCCGAGGCCGGGCTCGACAGCGCAAAGCGCGCACGCCCGCCGAAGATCAGCCGGTTGTCGGGGGTGAGCCGGAAATAGTTGCCGATGTTCTTCGTCGTGGTCGCCGTCCGCCGCGTCGGCATGATCGCAGCCGCCTGCTCTGGCGAGAGCGGCTCGGTGGCGATGATGAAGCTGCCGACCGGCACGATCCGCCGCCTCAGCCAGGCGAAAGGCCCCTGGCGCGAGGCGCCGGTCGCGAGCAACACCTGCCCCGCCTCCAGCGTGCCGCGGCTCGTGACGACGCGATGAGCGTAACCGTTCAGTCGCTCGAGCCCGGTCACCGCCGCGTTCTCATGGATCGCCGCGCCGTTTCGCGCCGCCGCCTCGGCCAAGCCGACGCCGAAGCGGCCCATATGCATATGGGCGCTGCGCGGGTAGACGAGGCCGCCGAAGAAGCCGTCCGAGCCGATCTCGCGGCGCGTCTCCCGCGGCGGCACCACGACCAGGTTCGGCTCGACCGTGCGCTGCAATAGGGCGGCGCTCTTCTCCAGCTTGGCGAAATGCTCCGGCTTGGCCGCGAGCTTGATCTTGCCTGTGCGGATGAAATCGCAATCGATCGCCTCGCGCGCGACCAGCGCCTCGACGGTGTCGACGGCGCTGTCGAAGGCCCGGTAGAGCGCGACCGCCCTCTCCTCGCCGAGGCTGGCGGCAAGGCTCCCGAGATCATGCGCGACACCGTTGTTGCAATGCCCGCCATTGCGGCCGGATGCCTCGCCGATCACACGCCCGGCCTCCAGCACGGCGACGCTCGCGCCTGACTTCGCCAAAGCGAGCGCTGCCGACAGGCCGGTGAAGCCACCGCCGACGATGGCGACATCGACTTTGCCGGCGAGTGGGCCTTTGGCGCCGGCGGTGAAACGCGGCGACGTCGCGAGCCAGTAGGGTTCGAGCTTCATGGGATTACCGTCTCAGCGCTCCGGGCAGGGCGACATGGGCGCCCTTCGCCGGGCAGGCCGGCTCCGACCGTCGAGAATACCGCCTTGCCGGGCAGGTTATTGGACAATTTTGCAGTTCTCCGCAGCCCGGCGCCTGCCTATAGTCGCCGGGCATTTCGAGGAACGAGGCCTGCAACTGTGGCTCATGGAACGGCTCGGCGTCGGCTCGATTACGAGCTGACCATCAGGCCGATGACAGAAGCGGATATCTCCCAGGCGCACCAGCTCTCCGTCGGCGTCAGCTGGCCGCATCGGCCGGAGGACTGGCGCTTCGTGCTGGAGGTCGGGCATGGCCTCGTCGTCTGCGACGCGATCGACCGGGCTCTCGCCTCGGCGATGTGGTGGCCCTACGGGCCGCATTTCGCCACGATCGGCATGGTCATCACCTCGCCGCGCCTGCAGATGCAGGGCGCCGGGCGGCGGCTGATGGACACGATCTTCGAGCAGGCGGGAGACCGTGACCTCAGGCTCAATGCGACCAAAGCCGGCTACCGGCTCTACCGCTCGCTCGAGTTCCAGCCGATCGGCCGGATCTTCCAGCACCAGGGCCGCGTCCAGGCGCCGGCCGGCACTACGCCTGACGAATTCACAGTCCGCCCTGCGACCGCTGCGGATGGCGACGCGATCGCGCAGCTCGATGCCGATGCCTACGGCGCCGACCGCTCGCATGTCATCGCCGCGCTGATGAAGCTTGCAACCGGGACGGTGGTCGAGCGGGACGGCGCGCCGGTCGGCTTCGCCCTCTGCCGCCGCTTCGGCCGCGGCCATGTCGTCGGCCCTGTCGTCGCCGAGAGCGACGAGGCGGCGATCGCGCTCGTGCGGCCGCATGTGCTTGCCCATGACGGCCAGTTCCTGCGTGTCGACACGGCCGAGGAACAGGGCAAGTTCGGCGGCTTCCTCGAAGACTGCGGCATGACCGCCGTCGATACCGTCACCACGATGGTCAGGGGCCGCAATCACGGCCCGCGCGGCCAGGCGCGGACCTTCGGGTTGGTCACCCAGGCGCTGGGCTGAGCTCAAACGGCATTCAAATGTCGAACAGCACCGGTAGCGGATAGCCCGGCTTCTGGATCGGCGACTTGATCACGACGTAGCTGAAATATTTGGAGATGCCGATATTGCGGTCGAGCAGCGTCTCGATCAGCGACTGATAATGCGTCAGCCCGCGCGTGACGAATTTGACGAGATAGTCATAGCCGCCACTGACCATATGGCACTCCATAACCTCGTCGACGCGCCTGAGCGCCGTCTCGAAGCGGATGAAATATTCCTTGGTGTGGTCTGCCAGAGTGATCTCGGTGAAGACGGTGATCGTCTCGCCGAGCTTCTGCAGGTTGATGGTCGCACCATAGCCCGAGATGAAGCCGGCCTGCTCGAGCCGCTTGACCCGCAGCAGGCATGGGCTTGGCGACAGGCCCACCGCATCGGCCAAGGTGACGTTCGTCACCCTGCCATTGTTCTGCAGCGCGATCAGGATCTTCATGTCGATGCGGTCGAGCCGCACGCCCGGTGTCACGACGAAAGCCTCACGCCAGAGCCGCCCTACGCAGCCGGGCGGCGGACACCGCACGGCAGCGCCACCCTAAAGGCTGTCGCGCCCTTCCGACAAGGAAGGGGCTTGGCAGAACAAGCAAATCTCAAGCCGCCTTCGCCGTCGCCAGGCTCGCTGCCACCTCCGGCAGTGCCATGACCTCGTCGAGCGTCTTGCGCAGCCGCGTGACGATCAGGTCGATCTCCGCCTCGCTGCAGCACAACGGCGGCGCGAGGCCGATGATGTCGTCGGCGAAGGCGCGGAAGATGACGCCGTTGGCGTAGCCGCGCGCGAAGAGGTGGTCCGGCAGCTTCGCCTCGCGCGGCAGCTTCTGCTTCGTCGCCTTGTCAGCCACGAGCTCGACGCCGGCGAGCAGGCCGCGTGCCCTGACCTCGCCGACGAGCGGATGGTCGGCGAGCGTTGCCAGGCGCTCCTCGAAATACGCCCCGACGCGCTGGCCGTTGGCGAGGATGCCGCCCTCCTCGTAAAGCCGCAGCACCTCGAGCGCCACGGCGGCGCTGACCGGATGGCCGGAGTAGGTGTAGCCATGGCCGATCGGCCCGCCGGCCGGGGCGTTGTCCGCGATGGCGCGATAGACCTTCTCGCCGATGGCGAGCGCGCCGAGCGGCGCGTAGCCCGAGGTCAGCCCCTTGGCCATGGTCATCATGTCAGGCACGACGCCTTCGGCCTCGCAGGCGAACATCGGGCCGGTGCGGCCGAAGCCGGTGATAACCTCGTCGGCCACGAAGAGGATATCGAGCTCGGCGGCCGTCTCCCGCATCGCCTTGAGCCACCCCCTGGGCGGGACGACGACGCCGCCCGAGCCCTGGACCGGCTCGCAGAAGAAGGCCGCGACGTTGTCGGCGCCGAGTTCCTCGACCTTGGCCCGCAACGCGGCGACGCTCGCAGCGATCACCGCCGCGTCACCGCTTCCGGTCGGATTGCGGTAGGGATAGGGCGAGGCGATGTAGTGCTGGCCTTCCGCCGGTAGGTCGAAACCGGCATGGAAGGCCGGCAGCGCCGTGACGCCCGCGCCCGTCGAGCTCGAGCCGTGATAGCCGCGCTCCAGCGAGATGATCCGCTTCTTCTGCGGCCGGCCGGTGACGTTGTAGTAGAAGCGGATCAGCCGAAGCGCGCTGTCGACCGCGTCCGAGCCGCCCAGCGAAAAATAGATGTGGTCGAGGTCACCGGGAGTGAGCTCGGCGAGCTTGGCGGCGAGCCGGATCGTCGGCTCGCTGCCGAAGCTGAAATAACCGGTGGCGTAAGGCAGCTCGCGCATCTGGCGGGCCGCCGCCTCGACGATGCTGTCATGGCCGTAGCCGACATTGACGCACCATAGCCCGGCAAAGCCGTCGATCAGCTCGTGGCCGTCGGCATCGGTGATGAAGGCGCCCTTGGCCGACCTCATCACGGTGACGCCGCGCTTCTCGTGGCCAGCCCAGTTGGCGACCGGATGGACCCAATGGCGGCGGTCGAGGGCTTCGAGGGAGTTGACGCTCATGGCAGGACCTCAAACGGGACGGGGATTCGAAACAGGGAAGAAGGCAGCGGGCGCCGGATAGGCGACCCGGCCGGTCCGCGACGGCACCTGCTCGCGCAGATACCGGCCGGGGGTCGTGCCGTAGACGCTCTTGAAATGGCGCGAGAGGTGGCTCTGGTCGAAGAAGCCGGCCTCCAGCGCGGCCTGCGCGGCGGGCAAGCCGTCGGCTAGCAGGGCCCGGGCATAGCGCACGCGCTCTCGGCAGACGAAACGGTGCGGCGTCAGCCCGACCTGGCGGCGGAAGACAGTGACGAAGCGGCAGACGCTGAGGCCGGCCAGGGCCGCGAGGTCATCGAGATAGAGCGCCTCGGTGAAATGCCGCTCGATATGGACCAGCGCCCGCCGGATACCGGGGCTCGCCGGCTCAACCGTTCGGGCGGCAGGGCTGGAAACAGACTGGAGCATGGACCGCCTCGTCCTCCGCTGACAGCGATATCGCTATGAGGAAGGCTAGGAGCGGTCGGCGGGACTGTGCGGCGGCTTTGGCGCATCGCTTTGATATCCCCTGCCCTATTCGGACACGCGATCGGCAGATCGTGCTTCGACCTTCGTCAAGCGGACTTCAGCCCGCCGATATGGAAGCTCTTCAGCTCGAGATATTCCTCGATGCCAGTCGCGCCGCCTTCGCGGCCGATACCGGACTGCTTGATGCCGCCGAATGGCGCCACTTCCATCGAGACCGAGCCGGTGTTGAGACCGACCATGCCGAATTCGAGCCGCTCGCCGACGCGCCAGGAGCGCTTGAGATTCTCGGTATAGAAATAGGCGGCGAGTCCATAGGGCGTGCCGTTGGCGATCTCGATCGCCTCGTCCTCGTGCTTGAAACGGAACAGCGGCGCCACCGGGCCGAAGGTCTCCTCATTGGCGAGGCGCATGCGCGTGGTCGCGCCGGTCAGCACCGTCGGCACCACGAAGCGGGTGCCGTCGACCTCACCCTGCGCCCCGGCCAGCCGTGTCGCGCCGAGCGAGAGCGCATCGTCGAGATGCGCATGGACCTTCTCGACCGCCGCCGCATTGATCAGCGGCCCGATGGTGACTCCTTCCTGCCGCCCGTCGCCGACCCGCATCGCCGCCACCGCCTTGGCAAGGCGATCGGCGAAGGCGTCGTGGATGCCGTCCTGCACCAGGATGCGGTTGGCGCAGACGCAGGTCTGGCCGGCATTGCGGAACTTGCTGGCGATGGCGCCGGCGACGGCGGCGTCGAGGTCGGCATCGTCGAACACGATGAAGGGCGCATTGCCGCCGAGTTCCAGGCTCAATCGCTTCAACGTGTCGGAACATTGCCGCATCAGCAGCGCACCGATCCGGGTCGAGCCGGTGAAGGAGAGCTTGCGCACCAGGGGGTTCTGCGTCAGGGCCGCGCCGACCCCTTGGGGCAGGCCCGTGACGATGTTGACGACGCCGGGCGGGAAACCGGCACGCTGCGCCAGCACACCGAGCGCCAGCGCCGAATAGGGCGTCAGCTCCGAGGGTTTCACCACGATCGGGCAACCGGCGGCCAGCGCCGGCGCGCATTTGCGGGTGATCATCGCAGTGGGGAAGTTCCACGGCGTGATCGCGGCGGAAACGCCGACGGGCTCCTTCAGCACGAGGATGCGGCGGTCGGCGGTCGGCGCCGGCACGGTGCTGCCATAGACGCGACGCGCCTCCTCGGCGAACCATTTGATGAAGCCCGCTCCGTAGAGAACTTCGCCCTCCGCCTCGGCCAGCGGTTTGCCCTGCTCGGCCGTCATGATCCGGGCGAGATCATTGCGGTGCTCCAGCACTAGGTCGTGCCAGCGCTCCAGCAAGGCGGCCCGCTCGGCCGCCGGCCGCGCCTTCCAGGCCGGCAACGCGGCTTGGGCGGCCGCGATGGCAGCATTGGTCTCCGCCTCACCGCAGGCCGGAATCGTCCCGATCTCAATGCCGGTCGCGGGATCGTGTACCGGCAGTTCCTCACCTGAAGCGGCACTTACCCACTCGCCGCCGATCAGGGCGCGGCCGACGAACAGCGCGCGGTCTTCGAGAGCGACAATCGACATGGGAGACCTCGTTCAGTAGCCGCGATCGCGATTGATCAGGCCGATCAGGGGTTCGCCGGCCCGATGGCGCCGCAGGTTCTCGATGACCGCATCGAGCGAAGCCTCGGAGCGCGAGCGGCTAGCAATATGCGGGGTGATCAGCACAGCCGGGTGGTTCCAGAGCGGATGGCCGGATGGCAGTGGCTCCGGCTCGCACACATCCAGCACCGCCGCCGCGACTTGGCCGCTGTCCAGCGCCGTCAGCAGGGCGCCCTGGTCGAGATGACCGCCCCGGCCGGCATTGACGATCATCGCGCCCTGCGGCAGGCGGGCGAAGAGCTCGGCGCCGAGCAGGCCGCGCGTCTCGTCCGTCAATGGCAACAAGCAAATCAAGATGTCGCTGCGAGCGAGGAAAGCCGGCAATTCGTCATCCCCGGCGAAGGTCGCGATGCCGGCGACCTCGTGCCGCGAACGGCTCCAGCCAGCTACCCCGAAACCGAATTCGGCGAGCTTCAGCGCGCAAGCTTTGCCGAGCATGCCCAAGCCCAGCACGCCGACGCGGCGCTCGCTGGCCGGCCTGATCCGGAGCGGCTTCCAGGCCTGTTCGCGCTGCGCTGCGATGTAAGGCACGAGGTCGCGATGCAGCGCCAGCACCGACATGGTGACGTATTCGACCATGCTGTCGACGAGGCCGGGCTCGATCATCCGCACGATCGGCAAATGCTTCGGTATGTCCGCCAGTTTCAGCTGGTCGACGCCTGCCCCCACCGAGATCAGCAGCTCGAGATTGGGCAATTGCTCGAAGAGGCCATCCGGCGGGATCCAGGCGGCGAGATAGCGGACCTCGGCCGGATCACCGATATCCGGCCAGATCCGGAACGGCAGCTTCGGCGCCTTCTTCGCCAGAAGCCGTGTCCATTCTTCCCCGCGTTCAGCGTCAGACTTCAACAGCAGCGTCATCGTGTCGACCTCGTGGGCATCAGCCGAGCGCCTGGTTGATCAGGGCGTGGAGGCGCGCCGGGCCAGGGGCGGCCGGCAGATCGCCGCGCACCATTGCGGTAACGTCCCCGGCTGGCGCAAGGCCATGCTGCACAAGCCAATCGCCCAGTCCGGAGCCGAGCTGCAGATCGACCCGCATGAACTGCCCTGCCCGGCCATGCAGCCAGCAAGCGATCAGCGTAGGCGCATCCGCCTCGCTATCCGCCACGACCGGACCGATCACATGGCCACGACCGAAGGCGCGCAGGATGCTGAAGCCGACGGGCTGGCCGGCTCGCTCCAGCACCAGACATTCGCCACATCCCAGCAACGCGGCCAGGGTCCGCTTACGCTCCAGCCCGGTCGCCGCCTGATCGAGCCGTTCGAGCACGGAAAGATCGGCCGTGCTGGCCGGGCGCAGCCGCTCGCTCGCACCGAGTTTCGGCGCAGCGACGGCGAGCACGTGCCCATGGTGCTGGCGCACGCCGCCGCAAGGCCTGAAGCCGAGGCGGGCATAGAGCGGCTCGCCCGCGACGGTGGCGTTGAGCATCAGCGAGCGCTCACCGGCCTGCGCAAGCAGGGCCTGCATCAGGCCCTTGCCGATCCCCGCCCCCTGCGCCTCGGGCGCGACGATGATCATCCCCAGCGTGGCGTGACTTTTGCCATAGGGCCACCACAGGGCCGTGGCGACGAGCTTGCCGTCCCGCACGCCGACGACGCCGTGACCGAGCCCGATCACGAATTCCCAGTCTTCGCGGCGATGGGGCCAGCCGACGCGCCGCGACAGCTCCGCGCAGGACAGGGCATCGTCGATGCCGATCGCGCGCAGCGTCAGCGCTTCCGGAGCATCGATCTCAGCCATTGATCGATCCGGCAAGAGCGACAGGACCTGCGGCGCTCATTCGCCGACCTCCTGGACGACGTAGATCTTGGCGACGTGCTCGTCGCTGTCCCAGGCGCAAAGCGTGCCATAGGGGACGAAGATGGTCTCGCCCGTCCCGACCCGGACCGGCCGCCCGTCCTCCCCGGTCAGCGTGACGCTGCCGGCGAGGATGTGCATCAGCTCGTTGACCGGCTGCGGACGCAGGATGCGTCGATACGGCGTCGAATCCCAGATGCCGGCCCGCACGCGCGACGCTTCGTCGGTGAAGGCGTTGAAGCTCCGGCATTGCGGCACCGGCCCTTCGAGAAGATTGGCTGGAGGTGGAGACGAGGGCGAGAGTGGCGCATCCGCCGGCAGCTCTGTCACGCCCGGCGCTGCGGACGTCGTGCCAGTGCTGGCACAGAACGCCCACCAGGTCCCGGGCGCTGCGTCGAACCGTACGGCCGTGCCACGCGCGATCACGATGCTCTGACCAGCCTGGATCACGCGCCTGCTGCCGCCCTCGACAGTCAGCTCCAGGCGCCCTGCCCTGACGACGACAATCTCCGTGTAAGGAAAGGCCGCGCTTTCCAACACGTCGGAAAACACAACGCTCCCCACAGCCAGATTCTGCGCCCCGCTCCAGATGACCTCCCGGCCAGCCGCGAACGGATCGTCCCCGGCCGGCAGCGTTGCGGCGCGCCCCGTGCCGAAGTTGTCGGCCGGGTCGGCAATTACGATCGGAAAGGTCGACATGGATGGCTCACCTCGCATGGCAGTGAGCTGAGCTAGGACAGTCTACGTCCGGGGGATTGGAGGAAATTCTCGGGGCGACATGCCGGCATCGGAAAGAGCGCCTCCAGCCGCATGTGCTCGAACAGGGTGTGAATGCTGCCCGGGGCAGACGCTTCATGATCATCGGCTCTGCTTGCACCGTCCTATGGCCAGACCGCCTCGCGGTCGCGAGCCCGCCCGCCATCTCAAAAAAGTTTAAAAAGCCTCTTGCTCCTCTAGTGGCTAGAGCAATTAGCGTCCCTCGGACAGCATGAGGAGACCACCATGCCTTCGGCCACGACCGCCGCTTCCGACACCCGCCAAACCCTGACCTGGAAGGTCGAGGGCATGGATTGCGGCAGTTGCGCCGCGACGCTGAGCAAAGCGCTCGAGAACCTGCCCGGCGTCAGTGACGTCGCGGTCTCGGTGCCGCGCGAGCGCCTGACACTCGCCCTCGCCGGCCAGGCCACCAGCCGCGAGCAGGTCGAGGAACGCGTCCGCAAGCTCGGCTTCGGCCCGACCCTGCTCAGCCAGAAGGGCGAGGGAACACAGCCCGTACAAGCGAAGCCGGTGCAAGCCGAGCCCGCCGATGCCTGCGGATGCGGCCATGATCACGGCCACGACCACGGTAAAGGGCACGGGCACGACCATGGCGCGCACGGCCAGGACCATGCCAGTCATGCTGACCATGCCAGTCATGCTGACGACCACTCCGGCTGCAACCATGATCATCACGATCACGGTCATGGCCAAGGTCACGGCAAGACGAACGACCAGGCCGCCCATGCGCATGATCACGCCGGCTGCGGCCATGATCACGACCATGCCGCCTGCAGTCACGACGGTCATGACCACGGGCCTCATGGCCACGGCCATGCGGCGACTGTCGCTGCTCACGCAACCGATCCCGATCGCCTGAGCTGGAAGGTCGGCGGCATGGATTGCGGCAGTTGCGCCGGCACCATCCGCACCGCGCTTGAACGCCTGCCTGGCGTGCAGGACATCGCCGTCTCCGTCACCAACGAGACGCTGTCGCTCAAGCTCGCTCCCGGCGGCACCAGCTCCGACGCCATCACCGCACAGATCGCCAAGCTCGGCTACAAGCCGGAGCTGCAGCAAGGCACTGTCACCGCGATTGCCCGCGCCGCCGAAGTGCCGAAGCGCTGGTGGCAGACCAACAAGGCGCGCGTCGCGATCACCGCGGGCGCGCTGCTGGGCGTGGCCTTCATCGCCGGCGAACTGGTGCCGGCGGCCTCCTTCTGGTTCTTCGTCGCCGCGACGCTGCTCGCGATCGCGCCGATCACGCGGCGCGCCATCGCCGCCGCCCGAGCCGGGGCGCCGTTCACCATCGAGATGCTGATGACGATCGCCGCTACCGGCGCGCTCTTCATCGGAGCGATCGAGGAAGCGGCCGTCGTCGTCTTCCTGTTCGCAGTCGGCGAAGTGCTCGAAGGCATCGCCGCCAACAAGGCCCGCTCCGGCATCAGGGCGCTCGCCGCGCTCGTGCCCAAGACCGCCTGGCTCGACGAGGGCGGCACCGTCCGCGAGGTGCAGGCCGAGGCGCTGCGCATCGGACAGACCGTGCTGGTGCGGCCGGGCGACCGCGTGCCGGCGGACGGCACCGTCATCGACGGCCATTCCGGCGTCGATGAATCGCCGATCACCGGTGAATCCGTTCCCAAGGCCAAGGAGCCGGGCGCGCCGATCTTCGCCGGCTCGATCAACCAGGAGGCGGCGCTGCGCGTCCGCGTCGAGAAGGCGGCCGAGGACAACACCATCGCCCGCATCGTCACCCTGGTGGAAGAGGCGCAGGACGCAAAAGCGCCGACCGAGCGCTTCATCGACCGTTTCTCACGGGTCTACATGCCGGCCATCGTCGGGCTCTCGGTGCTGGTGGCGGTGCTGCCGCCGCTCGTCGCCGGCGGCGACTGGTCGATCTGGATCTATCGTGGATTGACCCTGCTGCTGATCGGCTGCCCTTGCGCCCTCGTCATCTCCGTGCCGGCCGCAATCGCCTCCAGCCTGTCGACCGCCGCGCGGCACGGCATCCTGGTCAAGGGCGGGGCTATCATCGAGGAACTCGGCCGCATCCGCGCCGTCGCCTTCGACAAGACCGGCACCCTGACCTGGGGCCGGCCGGTCGTCACCGACATCGTGCCGCTGGAGGGAGATGCCCACGCCCTGCTCGCTCTCGCCGCCGCAATCGAGCGTGAATCCAGCCATCCCCTCGCCCGCGCCATCGCCGAGCGCGCCGATGACGACCATGCGCCCAAGCTCGCCGCCAGCGCGGTGCGCGCCGTCGCCGGCAAGGGCATGGAAGGCGCCGTGGCCGGTGCCCGCATCTTCATCGGCGCGCCGCGCTTCGCCGCCGAGCGCGGGGCATTGGAGGAGGCCGTCTCCCGGCAGATCTCTACCCTCGAAGAGCAGGGCAAGACCGTCGTCGTCGTGCAGAAGGAGGCGCAGGCCGTCGGCCTGATCGCCCTGCGCGACGAACCGCGTGCCGATGCCCGCGCCGCCGTCGCCGAATTGCGGAGCCTGGGTATCACCCCGATCATGCTGACCGGCGACAATCGCCGGACCGGTGCGGCCATCGCCCGCGACCTCGGCATCGACGTCCAGGCCGAGATGATGCCGGAGGCCAAGGTCGAGGCGGTGCGCAAGCTCGCAGCGCAAGGCCCGGTCGCGATGGTCGGCGACGGCATCAACGATGCGCCGGCACTCGCCGCCGCCCATGTCGGCATCGCCATGGGTTCGGGCACCGACGTCGCGCTCGAAGCCGCCGACGCGGCGCTGCTGAAGAGCCGGGTCGCCGATGTCGGCAAGCTCGTCCGGCTTTCGCGTGGAACCATGGCCAATATCCGGCAGAACATCGCGATCGCGCTCGGGCTGAAACTGGTCTTCCTGGTGACGACGGTGACCGGCACGACCGGGCTCTGGCTCGCCATCCTCGCCGACACCGGCGCGACTGTCCTCGTCACGCTCAACGCACTGCGCCTGCTCGGCTTTTTCCGCGACGGCGACCGCGCAACCGGCGGCACCGCCGAGCGCGGGAGAGAGGCGATCGCCTCCGCCTGAGGCATCGCCGGCCACGGCAAGAAGGCCTCTTGACCTTGCCACGATAGGAAGCCGCAGAACCTTGCAAGCCCTGCCTAAACGGAGCCCTGCCATGTGCACCTGCCAGACGCATACCGCCGAGCCGATCGATGCGACCCTCACCTTCAAGGTCGAGGACATGACCTGCGGCCATTGCGCCGGCACCGTGAAGTCCGCGCTCGAGCGTGGCCTGCCTGGCGCAGTCGTGACAGCGGACCCGGCAGCCCGCCTCGTCGCGATCTCCGGAACGAGAGACCGCTCCGCTGCCGCGCAACTGATCAGCCAAGCGGGCTATACGCCGGCCTGAGCCGGCCGGGCCCGATCATGTGAGCCCGGGACGGAAACGACGATCTGAAGGTGGCGCGCCGATACGCCACCATGTAGAGCCTCAGGAGCTTTTGTTATAACGTAACAATCAAATGGAGCCTGTCCGGTCTCGCAGTCGAAACGTCCGTCAGAGACGAGGCGACGAGCCGGAAGGCCTTCAGAGGAGGGGTTTGAACCATGCATAAGACGCTCATCCTGGCTTTCGCCTGCGCCGCGGCCTGGCCTGCGGCCGCCCTCGCCCAAGGTGGCAAGATCACCATCGCCGAGAACTTTCCACCGCGTGCCGGCTTCGCGCTCGAGACCGACGACGCCAACGTCCTGTCCAAGGCCGGCTGTCTCGAGCCGCTGACCCGGATCGACTTCGACGGCAAATTGCAGCCCTCACTCGCCGAGAGCTGGACGCAGGCCGGGCCTGACGCCTGGGACTTCAAGCTGCGCAAGGGCGTGACCTTCCAGGATGGCAAGCCGCTCACCGCCGCCGCTGCAGCCGCCTCGCTCAACGCCGTGCTCAAGGTTCCAACGCCGGCCCGCGCCTTCTCGCCGCGTGTGATCAAGTCGGTCGAGGTGGTCGGCGAGGACACAATTCGGGTCACGACGCCCTCCCCCTCGGTTCTGACCCCGCTCCGGCTCGCCGCCGCCAATGCCGGCATCCTGTCGCCGGCCGCCTACAAGGACGGCAAGATCGATCCGGTCGGCACCTGCACCGGCCCCTTCGTCATCACCCGCGTCAACGGCCAGCAGAGCCTGAGCCTGAAGCGGAACGACGGCTATTGGGGCGGCAAGGTCGCGCTCGCCGAGGCCGAGATCAAGTTCATCCCGGACGCCAATGTCCGCGCCACGCAGCTGCGCACCGGCGAGACGGATATCGCCGGCGCGGTGCCGGCCTCGACGCTGGCCACGCTGAAGCGGACCTCCGGCATCAAGGTGGCGACGCTCGCGACCCCGCGCACCACGACGCTGCTGATCAACACCAAGAAGGCCCCATTCGACAACGAGAAGGTCCGCCAGGCCCTGCAGGCGGCGCTCGACCTCGAAGGTATCGCCGCCAGTGTCTACGAAGGCTCGGTACAGCCCGGGATCGGCCCGTTCGCACCGCACGAGCCCTGGGTCAAGAAGGCGGCAAAGCCCGCTGCCCACGACGTCAAAAAGGCGCAGGCGCTGCTCGCCGAGGCCGGCATCAAGCCGGGCAGCCTCGAACTCGAGATCATGGCCTATAGTGAGAAGGTCGAGTTCAAGGATCTCGCCGCGATCCTGCAGGATCAGTTCAAGGCCGTCGGCATCAATGCCCGCATCCGCCTGGCCGAATACAAGGCTCTGGAACCGGACATGATTGCCGGGCGCTACGACGTGGCGCTGATCTCTCGCAGCCATCTGGTCGACGTCGCCGATCCCGCAGGTTACCTCCAGTCCGACTATGGCTGCGGCGGCGGCTTCAACCTGTCGCAGCATTGCGACAAGGATTTCGACGCCAGGCTTGCGGCCGCCACCTCCGAGGCGGACGCAGGGAAGCGCTATGCCGTCTACGCCGAACTGGCGCAGCATTTGCAGTCGAAGGCGGTCAATGTCTTCGTCATCCACGAGGCCGGCAATGACGGCTACAAGACCAAGGTCAGGAACTACCACATCCACCCGCTCTATCAGTACACCCTGACCAAGGACCTCGCCCTCGACTGACGCCGGAAAATACCGACGCCGAGCGCCGTCCTCGCGGCGGTGCCCGGCGGACGCAACGCAAGGGAGCCCAGTCGATGTGGCACTTCGCTCTCCGCCGCGGCACCGTCCTGCTGCTGACGCTGCTGATGGTTTCCATCGTCGCCTTCCTGATCCCCTATATCGGCGAGGGCGACCCCGCCCTCCTGGTGCTGCGCGCCCGCATCGCCGACCCGAATGTCGACCTCGCCACCCTCGAGGCGATGCGCCGCCAGCTCGGTCTCGACCGGCCGGTCGCGATCCAGTACCTCGCCTGGCTCGGCGATGCGCTGCGCGGCGATTTCGGCCTGTCCTTCGTCCGCCGCGCGCCGGTCGCGGACATGCTCGGCGGTGCGCTCCTCGTCTCGATCACGCTGGCGCTGACGGCCCTGCTGGTCGCTCTCCTGGTCTCGGCCCCCCTCGGGACGATGGCGGCGATGCGTCCCGGCGGACGCGCCGACACAGCTTCGACGCTGCTGACCCAGACGCTCATCGCGATCCCCGAATACTGGATGGCGCCGATGGCCATCCTGGTCTTCGCCCTCTGGCTGGGATGGCTGCCCTCGGCGGGGTGGGACAGTCCGGCCTCGCTCGTCCTGCCGGCGCTGGTGCTGGCGCTGCGGCCGATGGCCTATTTCACCCGCATCATCCGGGCCGCGATGATCGACGTGCTCGACGCGCCCTATATCACCGCTGCCCGCAGTCGCGGCCTCGGCATGGCCCAGACGGTGATGCGCCACGGCCTGCGCAACGGCGCCATGCCGGTGATCACCCTGTTCGCCCTCTGGCTCGCGGGCCTGCTCGGCGGCTCCGTCGTGGTCGAGGTCATCTTCGCGATCCCGGGCATGGGCCGGCTGATCTACGAGGCGGTGATCAACAAGGATATCCCCGTCCTCCAGGCCGGCTTCGTCGCCATCGTCGCACTCGCCGTCGTGATCAACACGCTGGTCGATCTCGCCTATCTCACCATCAATCCGGCCCTGAGGCACAGCCATGGCGCTTGAAGCAGCCCTACCGGACGCAGCCTTGCCTTCCCGCTCGCGGGGGACAGCGCGCCGCCCGCGCTTCGCCCGTCCGCACTGGACGCTCGTCGCCGGCGCGCTGCTGCTCGTCCTGGTAGCCGTGGTGCTCTGCCTCGGCCCCACTCTCGCGCCTTACGACCCGACGGTGCAGGCGCTGATCCGCCGCCTGAAGCCGCCGAGCGAGGCACACTGGCTCGGCACCGACCATCTTGGCCGCGACGTGCTCAGCCGCCTCCTCGTCGGCGGCCGCTTCGCCGTCGTCATCGCCGCGGTGACGCTGACCCTGTCGGTCGTCCTCGGCACGCTGATCGGCGTGATCAGCGCCCGCAAGGGCGGCCTCGTCGACGAGATCGCGATGCGCTCGGTCGACCTGCTGATTTCCTTCCCCGAGGTGGTGGTGGCGATCTTCCTGGTCGCGCTCCTTGGCCCCGGCTACGGCACGCTGATCCTGGCGCTGACCATCGTCGGCTGGACCCCCTTCGCCCGCCTGGCCCGCGGGCTCGCCATCGAGATCAACGCCAAGCCGTATATCCGCGCCGCCGAGATTCTCGGCTGCTCGCGCCGCTTCATCATCCTGCGCCACATCATCCCCAACGCCATCGGCCCGATCTCGGCGATGGCCTTCCTGCGCTTCGGCCACAAGATGATCACCGTAGGCGGCCTCTCCTATATCGGCCTCGGCATCCAGCCGCCCCATGCCGACTGGGCGGCGATGATGGCGGAGGCGCAGCCCTATATCGAGCGGGCGCCGCTGCTGGTCGTCTGCCCGGGGCTGGCGATCTTCCTGACCGCGCTCTCAGTGACCTGGATCGGCCAAGGGCTCTCGCAG
Source organism: Allobosea sp. Root483D1 (assembly GCF_001429505.1). Taxonomy (GTDB): domain Bacteria; phylum Pseudomonadota; class Alphaproteobacteria; order Rhizobiales; family Beijerinckiaceae; genus Allobosea. Next base: position 581,020 of record NZ_LMJW01000022.1, on the reverse strand, counting down.
ACGGGGAGCAAACGATGAGCGTCGTCGTCTCGCTCGCCGAGCGCCGCTCTGCCGCAGCGCCGGCCGAGCCCTTGCTGGCGATCGAAGACCTGCATGTCGCGATCGGCTCGCCCGGCCGTGCCGCGCCGGTGATCGAGGGCATGAACCTCGAGATCCGCCGCAGCGAGATCGTCGCGCTGGTCGGTGAATCCGGCTCCGGCAAGAGCCTGACCGCGCTGTCGGCGACGCGGTTGCTGCCGCGTGCGGCCGAGATCACCAGGGGGCGCATCCGTTTCGACGGCGCGGACGTGCTGGCGATGGGGCCGCGCGCCCTCGACGGCTTGCGCGGCAACCGCATCGGCATGATCTTCCAGCAACCGCAGGCCATGCTCGATCCGACCTGCCGCGTCGGCGACCAGGTCGCCGAAAGCCTGCGCCAGCATCGCGGCCTGTCGCGCGAGGCGGCTGGGGCGAGGGTCGTCGAGCTCTTCCGCGAGGTCGGCATCCCGGCGCCCGAGGCGAGGGTCCGCGATTTCCCCTATGCCTTCTCGGGCGGCATGGCGCAGCGCGTGATGATCGCCGCGGCGCTCAGCGCCGATCCGGACCTGCTCATCGCCGACGAACCGACCACGGCGCTCGACGTAACCGTCCAGGCCCAGATCCTGCGCCTGCTGCACGAGCAGTGCCGGCGCCGGCGCATGTCGCTGCTACTGATCTCGCACGATCTCGGCATCGTCGCCGCCTTGGCCGACAGGGTGGCGGTGATGTATGCCGGCCGCGTCATCGAGGAGGGGCCGGCGCGCGCAATCCTTTCGGCTCCGCGCCACCCCTACACCCGCGCCCTCATCGAGTGCTCGCTGCTGAAGCGCGATGCCGGCGGCCGGCTGGTGGCGTTGCCGGGCAGCGCGATCTCGGCGCGCGAGCTCTCGCATGGCTGCCGCTTCCAGCCGCGTTGCGCCATCGCGGCCCAGAGCCCGCACAACCACGACTGCTGCAGCAACGAGCCGGCGCTCGCCTGCTGTCACGGCTCGCACAAGGCACGCTGCTGGGCAGTGAAGCCGGAATCCGAGGAGGTGCAGCAATGAGCCCGCAACCCGCTGCCGCCTTCCTCGACGCCCGTGACATGGTGAAGACCTACCCGGCCCCGGGGTGGCTGACCCGCGGCCGCAGGGTGCACTCGGTCGATCACGTCTCGCTCTCGATCGCGAAGGGCGAGGTGCTCGGCCTCGTCGGTGAATCCGGTTGCGGCAAGAGCACGGTGGCGCGGCTGCTGGTGCGGATGGACCGCGCCGATAGCGGCCTGATCCGGATCGGCGGGACTGAGATCGGCGGGCTCGCCGGCGCCGATCTGCAGGCGCTGCGCCGCAAGGTCCAGCTCGTCTTCCAGGACCCCTTCGGCGCGCTCGATCCGCGCATGCGGCTGGGCGAGAGCCTGGAAGCGCCGCTCCGTGCCCACGGCATCGGCGACCGCGGCCAGCGCCAGGCCATCGTCCTCGACATGCTGCGCGAGGTCGGGCTGGACCAGAGTTTCTACGACCGCTTGCCGCGCGAATGCTCGGGCGGCCAGCTCCAGCGCGTCGTGATCGCGCGCGCCCTGATCCTGAAGCCCGAGCTGCTCGTCTGCGACGAGCCGACCTCGGCGCTCGACGCCTCCTTGCGCTCGCAGGTCCTCAACCTGCTGATCGATCTCAAGCACCGCTTCGGGCTGACGCTGCTGATGATCTCGCACGACCTGCGCGTCGTGCGCGAGCTCTGCGACCGCATCGCCGTGATGTATCTCGGCGAGATCGTCGAGCTCGCCCCGGCGGCCGAGCTCTTCGCCAATCCGCGCCACCCCTATACGCGCGCCCTGATCGCCGCCTCGATGCTCGACAACCCGGATCTCTCGGCGGCCGGCGCCGGGCTCCGGGGCGAGCCGCCGAGCCCGCTCAATCCGCCTTCGGGCTGCCGCTTCCATGGCCGCTGCCCGCAGGCCGAGGCGCTCTGCGCGCGGAGCCGTCCCGCCTTCGATCCGACAGCGGCGCACGCAGCCCGCTGCCATTTCGCCTGAAAAGTCGGCACCCGGAACGCCGAAGCGCTCCGGGCCGCGACACTCAGCCCGCGCTCGGTACAGTCGTTATAACGGCAGCCGCAGGCTTGCCCTGCTGCGCCTGCAGGCCGCTCCAGCCGTGCCAGCCGGTATAGAGCCCGACCAGGATGATCAGCGCGCTGGAGAAATAGGGCGCCTTCGCAGCCGCGGTCGAGAGCCAGCCGACACGCTTCGTCGCCTGGCGCACGCCGATCGCCGCTATCGCGCCGACCGTAACCAGGGTGATCGCCAGCCCGATCGAGAAACAGAGCACCAGCACAGCCCCCAGCGAGAATTCGCGCAGCTGGATGCAGAGCAGCAGCACGGTGATCGCCGCCGGACAGGGAATCAGCCCACCGGTGAGGCCGAACAGCACGATCTGCCAGGTGGTGACGTTGCGGCCGACGAAGCGCTTACGGATGTCGTTGGCATGCGACAGCGCATGGGCGTCCATATAGCCGTCATTGGCGAGCTCGAGGCCCTTCTGCGGCCGGTGCGACGGGTCTCCGCCCGCGCTGCCTTGCACGAAGGAGACATCATAGCCGTGCTCGTGGTCGCCATGGTCGAGGCTGAGCCGCACCATGAAATCATAGGGCTCGGCCACCTTCTCGGCCGATTCCATGTAGCCGTCGCGGTCTAGGAAGGTGAAGCGCTGGGTGCTGCCGTCGGGGCGCTCGGTGGTCAGCGTCACATACTCGCCCTGCCACTGGTCGCCGCTGATCACGGTCAGGCGGAAGTTAGCGGGCTTTTCCGGCGTGACCTCGAGCGCCATGAAGCCGTGACCGGTATCGACGCGATGGCTCAGCCCCGCCTTCTCTCGGTTCTTCTCGTACGCCTCGACCTCGCGGGCATAGCGCTTGGCCTCCTGCTGGTCACGCCAGGTCCGGTGGAACATCCAGGCGGCGATGGCGATGATGATGACGGCGGAGACAAGCTGGAAATAGGGTTCGGTCGTTTCGGGGTCGAGCCCCTTGAACAGGTACATGCCGCCGAGCGCGATCGCCCAGACGATCGCCGTGTGCGAGAACGTCGCGGCGAGGCCGAGCAGCACGGCCTGAAAGACGGTGCCGCGCACCGCGACGATGAAGGCCGCCATCATCGTCTTGGAGTGGCCGGGCTCGAGCCCGTGCAGCGCGCCGAGCAGGATGGCGGTGGGGATGAAAAACCAGGCGTTGGCGACGCCTTGCTGGAGCAGCTCCGTGAACGAGGTCATGTTGGTCCCGACAGTTCGGCCGGGCACCCACATCGCCGCGCCCGCCCGCAATGGGGCCGTCGGCCGAGGATGGCGGTGCCCGATCCTCGCTTGTCCTGACCGAAGGCGGCGCGCGGACTCCTGCCGGCGCAGGCCCGGTCAGGGGGAATTCGACAAGGATTTGTCGAAATGGATATAGGCCTCGCGCTCGGCGATCTCGGCATAGCCGCGGCCGCGCCAGAAGCCGAGCGTCGCCGGCGCGTCGGCGCTGGCGTGCAGATAGAGCGTGTCGTAGCCGAGGCGGTGTGCCTCGCTCTCGGCGGCCTCGTTGAGCCAGCGGCCGATCTGCCGGCCGCGCTGGTCGGCGCGGACATAGACCCGCACCAGTTGCGGCACCTGATCGGGCTGCGGATAGTGCGCCGCAAGGTACGCGGCGAGATTGGGCTTCCAGCCGAGGTGGTAGAGGCCGGCGGTCGCGGCAATGGTGCCGCCTGCATCCCTGACGACCAAGAACGCACCGCGATTGACCGAACTATACCAGGAGCGCGCCGGCTCCTCGGTCAGCGAGTCGAGATCGGCATGCCAGTCCGGCCGATAGTCGGCGCTGTAGAATTCCTTGATCACGGCCAGGCAGAACGCCCGCGCCTCGGCGTGCCGGGCATCCGGCTGGTCGGGCAGCCGCTCGAGTGCGAGCATGGGGCGGGGCTCGGACATCTGTCTCATTTCCGCAGCCGGCAAAGACTGCTCGACGTCACCGGCCAGATCCATCTTGCCGGCTGATCACGGATGGTATATCCCCTCCCCCAGGATAGGATCAAGTCAAAAATATGGAACCGCACGAGCATATCCATCACCAGCGCCATCCCGAGATCATCACGCGGCTGAAGCGGGCCGAGGGTCATCTGCGCTCGACCATCGAGATGGTCGTCAATGTCCGCTCCTGCCTGGAAATCGCCCAGCAGCTCCAGGCGGTCGAGAGCGCCATCGCCAATGCCCGCAAGATCCTGATCCAGGAACATATCGACCATTGCCTCGAGGAGGCCGCCGGTCACATTCCGGCCGATGCCCGCGAACTGCTCAAGGAATTCAAGGCCGTCGCCAAGTTCCTCTGACGGCGCCCCCCGGGCCGGCGGGCTGCCCCCGGCCTCAAGACCGCAGCGGAGAGCACCCATGTCGCAGCCTGCCTCGATCCATATGGGCCACGGCCAGATGGTCGACATCGTCACCGTCGGCACCAATGCCTGGGAGCTCGTCTTCAGCGAAGGCGGAGTGGCCGACTACAAGGCGCCGCCGCTCGCCGAGGTCGAAGTCGATGCGATCGACACCTCGGGCCGCATCCATCCGCTCGCCATCTCGGCCGGCAGCGACGGCTCGCGCGTCCAGGCGAGCGGCCACGTCGCCGGCGCCTACCGGGCGCGGGTGCGCGTCCTCCATGGCGACCATTTCCACACGCGTGAATCGCTGCTGCCCGGAGCCGGAGCCATCGCCCCGATGCCGGGACCGAACGGCGGCGCGCTCGCGCGCTTCGACGACGGTCTCGACATCGAATTGAACTGGATCGATCCGACACGCTGGCAGCTCGCCTTCCTGCGTGACGGCAAGCCGACGACTGCGCCCGGACCAGCAACCGTCATCGCACAGGCCGTGGGACCGCGAGCCGAGGACTACCAGATCCGAAATCTGGTGACCGAGACCGGCCTGACCGGCGAAACACTGATCGTCGGGGGCAAGATCAAGGATGCGACCGTTGCGCGGCTCACGCTGAAGGGCGCGACGGGCGAGCAGGTTCGCAGCATTCCGATCGTCCCGGCCTGAGTCCTCGCACATGCGTACCGGCCCCGCGGCGCCCTTCTTCCGGTGTTGCGCCAAGCCGGCGAAGCAACTGAGATGCGGCCTGGCTCCGGCCTTGCCGCGATTTTGTGGGAGGTGGCCATGGATGAACTGCCTATCGGCGAACTGTCCCAGGGAGCCGGCGTCAAGGTCCCGACGATCCGCTTCTACGAGCAGATCGGCCTGCTGAAGGAGCCGAGACGCACGAGCAGCAACCGCCGCTACTACAGCGGCGACGACGTCAAGCGGCTGCGCTTCATTCGCCACTCCCGCGAGCTCGGATTCGAGATCGACGACATCCGAGCCCTGCTCGCCCTGTACGACGAGCCGCAGTCCTCATGCGAGAGCGTCCACGGGATCGCCAAGCGCCATCTCGGCCAGATCGAGCAGCGCATCGGCCAGCTCCAGGCGTTGCGCGGCGAATTGCAGCGCATGGTCCACGAGGGCCAGCACGGTCGCATCTGCGATTGCCGCGTGATCGAGGTCCTGGCCGACCACGATCTGTGCCAGCACGATCACACCCGCGCAGGCGGCATCGGGGAGAGATAACGTCTACCGACCCCCAGCGCTCGATCGACACGTCGCTGGTTCTTGTGGTCCGGGCAAGGAATGGCGTCGGAAACGGGATTCACGCTGCCTCCCCCTTTGGTCTTGCCGTGCACGGCAAGACGCCCGACCATCGTCGCGGTCGCGTGGTTCATTCCCACTCTACTATTTTTATTGGCATAAATATTTGATTTTATTATAGAAATTTTTTATTTTAGCGTCAGGTACCGCGAGCGAAGCCGCCAAAAAGCTAGCCTATTGATTTTACTAAGCTTTTAGCAACGGTCGGCCAGAAAAAATTCTGTGGACTATCGACATCTATCGGCCATTTCGCACTCGCCGTTAGCGTCGAAGAATCGAAGCCGGCCCTCCGACAAAGTACCGTCATAACGACTAAATCAATATCTCATTGTCGAGGTCCCCGCGGCCGATCCGTCGCGCTGGCGTAGATCTTTCCCGATGTCGCGCGCTGCTACCGTCGAAACCCCCTCGTGAACCGTTCCCAAAGATAGTCCGCGGCCTGCTCCGGGGTCAGCCTCTTCATATCCGTTTGCCTCTCGAAGTCCGAGAAGCCCATCGCCATCGTCGCCGAAAGCGACAGCTCGTCGTCGCTGGTGGCCGGCGTCAGGATCTCGTTGCAGCCGTCGCCGGATATACGGCCCTCGGCGAAGCAGATGTTGTTGTCGCCCATCATCCCGCCGAGCCAGACGCGGCATGCGCCCTTGCTGGCGCCGTCGAGAAAGAGTTCGGCCCTGAAGTCGGTCGCCGTCGAATCCGTGATGTCGAAGTCCAGGCGGCCGTCCTCCTTCACCGCCTGCTCCAAGTTCGCGCCGAAGGCTGCCCGGATCGTCGCGAAGGCCGATTTCGCGAAACGCCGGCGATCGACGTCCGTCAGCGGCACCTTGAGTTTCGGCAGCACGGATCGAACCGGCTGGCACGGCACGGTGTCCGGACCGGGGAATTCCTTGTGGCGGGGCGCGGCGATCGAGCCGGGTAACAGCGGACGCGCGGAGGGCTTCGCGCGGGTTCTCCGGGCGCCGGCGAGAATGGCATCGCGGGCGGTAGCCTCGTCCATGCCCATGATGCGGACCTGAACGATGGGCTTGAGAAGTCCCGGCGGTTGGCAAGCACGGACCATGATGGGAAGCAGCTTTTGCTCCAACCCCTGCGGGTCTTGAACGAAGGCGCTGGCCCATTCCGGGGCCGCCATCTCCGACCGTAGGTAGTCGTCCGACAGCACCATGACCGTCCTGTCGGCGGTCGAAGCCGCACGCTGCATCTCCAATACGAAATTGCCGCCGGGACGGAAGTCCCAAGCCTGCACGACCGTCGTGAAGCCTTCCTCCTCCAGAGTGAAGGCGATCCACTCGGCCCATGCCCTGTCGACGCCGGTGTAGCTGATGAAGAAGTCCGTCATTCCGATCCCGAGGCTCCAATTCATGCTATGGGCCTGGGAGGGGACGGGGACCCGAACGACAACCCTATGCCAAGCCTCGGCGATCCTTGCCAGAGCTTTGCACGCGGACTGACGCGCTCAACTAGCGCCCTCCGTTCGACCTGAAGGCGGCGATGGCCTCTCGGCTGACGTCGCCCGCATAGCAAAGCGGCGACCAGCCGCCGGGCTTGGAATACGCGCTCCTGGCCCCGCATCGTCGCCCGCCGCGATCCCGGTTCTCCGGGCAGCGGCAGTTTCCGGAATAGGCGGCCGCATCGAGGGCGATGAGCTTCGCTATGATCGCCGCATCGGAAAGGATCTCGGCACCCGGCGGCTCCTTCCTTTTCGGCTTCGGTGGCTCCTCGGTCTGCGTCTCCTCCGATCGCGGCGTCGTCTCACCCAGGCGACGGGCGCTGACCCACCCCTCGATCGCCGAGATCGGATGCCGGATCTGGACCCAGCCCGATCAGCCCCAGTATCAGCCAGCCACCGGAGTTCCTTCGCCCCATCCGTCCAGCGCAACGCCCTCCCTACCGCCGACGACGCTAGGTCAAGCGCTCGCAACCTCAAGTCGGCGTAGCTGCGCCTTTCGCCTCAGGGCTGCGCCCTATGCCGCCTGCCAGACCTGGTTCAGGATCTTCGCCGCCAACGCGGCCTTGTCCTGCGGAAGGAAGCGACCGTAGTGGTTCTGCACCATCTCGGGAGTGTCCTGGATCGCGTAGCTGGCCTGCTCGTAGGAACCGGTCTGCTTCAGGATATGCGTCGCCAGCACGTCGCGGACGTTGTGCGGCCCGTGCGGTAGCAGGCCCTGGATCGCGCCTCGTCCGGTGAAGGGGTTATAGATCCCGTAACGCTGGATCGTCAGCCTCCAGGCTTCGTAGAAGGTCGTCTGGTCGTAGGCGGGATCGGTGCTCGTCTGCTTCACCGTCTTGACGAAGAAGGTGCCGGGATCCTCGGCGCCGGAAAGCAGCACCTGGCGATGCCGGGCGATATACGTCTCGATATGGTCGTAGAGCCCGCCGAGGTCCGGAAGGACCAGCCGGAAGGGCTTGCTGCCGAAATACGACGAGTTGGCGTTCTTGAAGGCGACGGACGGGATCAGGACCTCCCAGCCGCAGTCCCGCTCGCTCCAGCGCAGCTCGCCGCGCTTCGTGTCCTCCAGTTGGCGTTCCGAGCGCGGGAAGCCTCCCCGAGGGCAGACCATCAGTTGCCGCAGGTTCTTCTGCCGCAGCCCGAGATGCAGGCCGAGCCGCAGCAGGAGGAACGATCGGACCGCCTCAGCGGCGCCTCGCGGATAGCGCGCTGGATCGGGCATCCGCTTCAGGATCTCCTCGGTGATCTTGCGGTATTCGCCGACAGGGCTCGGGGCCTCCAGCACGGGCATGATCGGCTCGAAGGGGTCGCGGTGGACGCGGGCGACGCGCTGGATCTCCTTCACGCGCCCGGTGGCGTGCTTGAAGAAGGCGTCGCAGGCGCCGTCCCAGTCGGCCTTCGCCCGCTCGATCTCCTCCGGCGAAACCAGTCCCGGAATCGGACGGACACGATGGACGAGCTGCCCGTGCTGCCGAAGCCAGCCGGTCTCCTGCCGCGTGATGGCGAGGGCGATGCGGAGCATGTCGATCTCCCAGGCGGTGTAGAAGCCGCGACGGCGCTCGCGCCACTGGACATACCAGTCCCAGACGCCAGGGAAGACGAGCAACCCGAGCGTCAGGTGCTGGAGCGGGACGCCATATCCGCGCACGGCTCCGCTCGGCGAGGCCGCCAGCGCGCCCAGCATCAGGCCGAGGTGCTCGATCTTCTGGGAGGTGGTCTCTTCGCCCCAGACGCCGTTGCGCTGAAGGCCGGCGGCGGTCAGCGTCGAGGTCTTGAAGCGGATCAGGCCCGCCATCTCCATGGTGAGCTGCGGCGGCGCGTCGACGACCCCCGAGAGCAGGTCGGGATCCGTCTCCGGCATGCCCTCGTTCGGCGCGTCGTTTCGGTCGAGTGGCGTCGCCGGTTCCGATCGCCCGTAAGCCACGCCCGGGAAGCGAATGGCGTAGCGTTGCTTGACCGCGGCGGCCTGGAAACGGCGATAATCTGTCGCGCCGCTGACGATGACGCGCCGGACCCACTCAACGATCCTTTCCCGCTCCGCCGGCGGCAGGAAATTGAAGTTGTCCGGCAGGTGCCAAGCCAGCCGGCGCCGCTCCGAGGCGTCGATGCCTTCGAATTCGTGGCCCCTGGCCGCTCGACCCTGGTGAGGCAGCTTTGCGTGGAAATATCCTTCCGGCAGCCGATAGCGGCGCTCGATCCGGCGCAGGATCTCCATGCTCGCGACGCTGACCGGCGCCTTCGTTCCCTGCACCCAGCTGCGGATGGTTTGGAGGTCGAAGGTCTCGTCGGCCCGGACGACCGCCCGATGCAAGTGCCAATAGCTCTCGCCGTGACGCTGCATGTGCAGCGCCAGCGCGTCGCGGAACGTCGGCGGGTCCTCCCAATCGCCGTTCGCCGGCTGCGGGAATTCCTCCACCGGCTTGGGCTTCACGCCGCGCTTCCGCTCCTGGCGAGGCGGGGACTGCCGGGTATCGGCAAACGCCGGTGCCCCGAACAGGTCCGGCTGAATCCGGGCGATGGCGGTCAGCGTCTCGCCTCTCGCCCGTTGGGGCGTTGGGCGGCTATCATCACCCCCCGTCGTGGAGCGCTTCCGCGGTTCGAACTCCCTTCGCGCGGCAGCGTCGAGCGCTCGGACGATTGCGTCCAGCGCGGGCCGGACCTCCTCCTTGACTTCGACCAGAAGCAGATGCGCGATGCTGCAACTCTCGGCGATGGCTTTCCAGTCGATGCCGCGGCCCCTGGTCGGCGGGTATTCGCGATGGGCGATGAGGCCGAGCAGATAGGCTTCCACTCGCGTGGCGTTGGTATTCAGGAACGGTGTCAGGCGCTTGCGGCAGAAGCCTGCGATCTTGGTGGAGAGAAGCTGAGCATTCCATTCAATAGGCATGGGCGGTAGGCGGTCGTCACGGGTTGCGGGAGAGCGCAGTGACCCGATTCTCTTGCTCCGTCATCCTTCTTTCGGCGGCGGGGACTTCCATTGCCGTTTCCGTGACAACACTTGTCAGTGGAATGGCTTGCGGTGCCGGAGCGTTCAAAACTGTGGATGAAGGCACACAACCTTTGCAGGCAGATATCGCGACACTCTCTCCGACGATATTGTTAGCAAGGGGATGTCCAAATGCGCCCGACGGGAATCGAGCGAATTGACGGGCTTTTGGCGGGAACTTCCGGGCCGATCGGGCCGGATGAAACTGATCAATTCGCGATCGGCGCTATCCAGGACCTACTGCATTGCTGGTACCCCAGCATAGAGCCGATCAAGGAATATCTGCCAAAAGGTCGAGGATTGCGGGAAGCTGCCCCGTTATTTCTTAGAGGTTCGCAGAAGGGGCAAGGCGTCTACGGCGAATATACCGATCGCACAGTGGGACTCGTCCGCGGATTTCAGCGAAAGTGGAATACGCGCGAAAATCCACCATGGGCGCTAAACACCGACGGAGCCGTCGATAAATTAACCCTGCAGTCGATGCTTCTGTCTCCAGCTCGGTTGAGCCCCTTCGTCACGCCGGGCTATTTCCTTTTCGCCAAAGACAAGAGGCTCACGCACCTCCTTAAAGCGCTGGTTCTGATTGCTTCCCAGGAATGCGCCTGCAAATTCGAAACGACGAATAGAAATCAGGATTTCGCTGGGCTCTCGCTTGGCATCATACACTGGGCGCAAAAACCCGGAAGGCTCGCGGAGCCGATCAAATACTTCTATCAGCAAGAGGCTGATGAGCTCGCGAAACTGTTCGGTGATCAACCCGGCGCCAAGCACGAGAACATCAAGAAGGTCATCGCTCATCTCGAAAAGGCCAAGGCTGCGCTCTACTCTGACGACAACCCTCCTCCGGAAGGACGAAAGCAGGGCGACAGCATCGATCGGGACCTGGAGTTCGCGCGGCCCGATCCCGGCAAGAAGAACTGGTATCAGTGCTTCCAGAACATGCTGAATAGCCGATTGTTTCAGCAACTGATGTTCGACTTCGCACTCGCAACGATCCGGCGGATGTACGACGAAAACTCTCCCGAGTATCCGGCTGGCTTTCCAAAGATCCAGGGCGAGGGTTTGCTGCAGTGGGGCGGAGAGAAAATCAAATCGGAAAAGGGCGTGATCTTCACGCTCGACCTCGTCAATCAGCATGGGGGTAAACCCAAAGCCTGGTACGCCGAAATCACCAAGGACAAGCCCACCATTTCCGAGCAGGAATTACTCGAGGAATTTAAAGAGCGGGCGAGGAAGTTCTGGATCAAGAAGAAGCCCGCCGAGGACAAGAAAAGCGAAAAGCAAAAGCAGGTCGAGAAGCAGAATAGCGAAGCCGACGAGCGTAGGCGTAACTTCCATCTGAATACTTGGTACACGAGTTGGGACATACCGTTCGACCCGCAATTGCCGTGAGGTCTCGTGGCGAAACTCATTCTCTATCAAAACGCAGATGCAACGGTGTCGCTCGACGGCGCGACGGCCGGTCCTGAATGGGTAGCCAGCGCACTGCTAATTGAGCGCGGCGGAGCGACAACAAGCTATCCACTGACGCCCCAACCGAAGATTCCAACGACAGCCCTCGCTCCGTCAGGCGGCGATTGGCGGCTCAGCCCTCAGCCCGGCATGGCGTTCTTCGTCTCAGCATCATTCCGAGACGCGTCGTCCGGCCCCCTGGATTTCCTCGGACGCAAATTCAGCAATACGGCCGGCTACAGCGCCGAGCTTGAGCTGACGATCGTCGGATACGACGCTGCTCATTTCGATACCGAGCTCACATTGCACGTCTGCGGCCAAATTGAATTGGGCGTCAGTGGCGGCATTTCGGTCGCTGCGAGCGCGGCGGCATGCTTTGAGCTGACTTTCGACCAGCTGCCAGTGCTGCCCTCGGTGACGCTGCCTAGGCTGAGGCTGCGGATGCCAAATGTCGCGTTCGAATGGCCTGATTTCGATTGGCCCTGGCCACCCGGCAGTTCGGGCCTACCGTCCTTGCCATCCTTCCCGTGGAGCATGGGCTGGCCGGCACTCGAGTTTCCGTCCCTGTTCCTGAAGCTCAGTTGGCAGCGCGTTGCGCTGTTCGAGAAGGATCCGGCCAACAACGATCATACCTTGGTGCTCGAAATCGTCGGATTGCGCGTCGAGGGGCCGACCGGCCGCGCGATCGAGGCAACGCTGCATCTGGAATTGGACAACGGCGAAATTACTATCGGGAGCTACATCGAGCTGCAGGGACAGCCGTCGACGAAACTGCACATCAAGCACTGGTACCGGTCGGACGAGTGCGTCGCCGTCGCGTGGACGGGAAGACAGCTGGAGCAGTGGCTCACCCTGATCTTGCCTGAAGCGCTCGTGCCGGATCTGAAGGACGATGCGGAGATTGCCATCCGGCTGCTGCGGGACGACGGCGAGTTGACCGAGGTGCGTCTGGATTACCGGCCCTCGGGCGTCGCCGATGCGTGGACCGTAACGCTGCCCGGCTTCGCCGTGGATGTGCCGCAGCCGCGCCACTGGTCGATGGTGGTCTGGAGAGCGGAAGAACAGTGGAGGACGGGACTCTTCTCCACATTTGCCGGCAATGAGGTCGCAACGGCGTACACCACGTTCGCACTGTCAACAGCCGACGACCCGCGACACCTGCATGGTGACGACGACGCCGACGCGTCGCGGTTGCTTGAGCTCTCCGCCACGATCCTGCCACCGGACGACCCGGCGCCCGCCCCTTTAGCTCCGGTTCTCACCGCGGTCGATGACGAGGATGGCCCGACCGATGCGCGGGACGAACAGGGTTGGACAACGCTCGCCCTTACGACGTTGGAATTGGGAGAAGGCAAGCCTCAGTTCTTCCGGAAAACGCAATACCCTCTCCCACCCCTTGACTTCAGCGACAACGCGACCCTGTCCGCGCCGATCTCGCAGCTCGAGCGGATTACCGAAAAGGACATCGCCGCCACCATCAAGATCAATCCGTCGAAGTTACCTTTCTTCAAGCGCGACGGCTTTCAGGCGTGGAAGCAGTATCTGGAGATTGATGCGAAGCCGGCCACAATCGACTGGACCCTGCCTGGCTTCAAGGTTCCGCTCAAGCTGATGTTGCATCTGGGCGCCATGACCGGCGCCGGCAAGTTCGATCTCGAGGCCGACGGCGATCTCAACTTCAACTGGGAACGTTTCGCGTTCTCGGCCGATGGGCTGAGCACGATCAGCCTGAAGCTGCCGGAGCCACGCGAGCTGGACTTCCTCGGCCTCAACTGGCGCTTCACCGGCAACACCGCCGGCAAGCTGTTCGACCTCATTCTCGCCGGCGACAATTTCCTGCTGAAGCAGGCCGAAGGATCGCTGATCGAGGCACGTTTCACGCGGCTCACCTCTCCGTCGGAGCCGCTGGTGTTTGCGGTCAGCGGTTTCGCCATCGGCCCGGGCGGCATCAGCCTCGACGCCTCGATGAAGAAGTGCAGCGCACTCTTGAACGGTGTCGCCACGCGATTCGAATTCAGCGGCGCGTCCTTCCAGGTCCGCGACAATCGCATCACCGGCTTCACGGTTACCGGCGCGGGCCAGCTGCCTCCCGATCTGGTCGGCGAAGCGACCGCAAACATTGCACTACAGTTCGGCCAGGGGGCGAGCGGAAACCTCGAGCTGATCTCGGCCGCGGCCCAACTCACCGGCAAGAATCTGCTGCGCTGCCAAGGAACGCGGTTCGAATTCTCGATCGACGGCATCGGACTGCGCTTCGTCAACGACCATGGCGACTATCATCTCTACTTCACACTCACGGGCACTGCACGGTTCGTGCTGCTCGATGGCGACGACGCAGAAGGACCGCTGGCGTGGCTGCCGAGAATCGAGATGCAGTTCGTCGACTGCCCGCTCGCGGGAGATGCCCGCGTACTGCGCAACCACATCAAATTCCACGTCGAGATGCCGAAGAAAGCGAAGTTCTCCTTCCTCGGCTGCTTTGAGTTCGAGCTGCGCGGGCTCGGCTTCGACCCCGGATCGGAGCACTGGGAGGACCGTCCCGCCGCGATGCAGCTATGTGGCCAAATCAAGTTCGCGGTGGACGGCGGCGACGTCGTTGACGCGCGCTTCGACTTCCACAACATGCTGGTCGCCCTGCCCGAGCCCGGCGGATTCTTCCCGCGATTGAGGTGCCGCAATCTCGGGCTCAAGCTACGTGCGGGCGAGGCCTTCGAGCTCGAGGGAATGATCGACTTCCTCGAGGGCGATGAAATCGAGCCCGGATGGCGTGCCCGCGGGTTTCGCGGAATGGGCGCCGTTACAATGATGGGGCTACCGAAGATCAGCGCAACATTCGCGTTCCTGCGCGTCCTGCGACCGGAGCCATATCGCTGGGAGCGCGCGTGGTTCCTCTATGCGGAAGTGCGCCATCTCAGCATCCAGATTCCCGCGCCGATCCCGATCTACATCCGGGAGGTCGGACTGGGCTTCGGCTACCGCTACACGCTGGCGATGATCAAGGCCGCGGATGAGACCAACGACATCAAGCAGCTCATCCGCGAGCTCGACAAGCTTGCCGGCAGCCAGGGCAATCTCTCGAACGTCTCCGCATGGCGGCTCGATATCGAGGAGCCGGACGAGAAGCCGCGCTGGACCATCGCGATGCGCGCGATGCTGTCCACCGCGAGCGCAGCCGGCAGTGTGACCGACTGGAAGGAGTCGGCGGAACGCAAGCTCGCCAACGTCTTCCTAATGGACGCAGTGTTGGCACTGCGAACCGACTTCACGTTCTTCATGACCGTGCGCGGATGGCTGTACACGAACTACTATGATTTCGACAAGGACACCAATGGCGTTCGCGAACGGCCGCTGGTCGCTGGTTACGCGCTATTCCAGCCGCGCAAGCATCGGCTGCTGGCGCATGCCGCATCCCAGCCCGATCCGGCTTTCGGCGACCATCCGCCGATGTGGGATTTCGCGAAGGAGGCGCTCCGGGCCTCTCACTACTCGACGACGCTGCTGATCGAGCCCAACCTGTTCCACCTCGAGCTCGGCTGGCCGAACGTTCTGCGCTGGGGCATGAGCATCGGCCCGTTGATGATCGAGTGCCGCGGTGGCTCGATCACCCGCATCACCCCTCATGAGATGGTGCAGGGCTTCAGCTTCGAGGGACGAGGCTCGCTGCAGATATCGGCCGGCTTCGACGCGGGCGCGATCGGCGCCAGCCTCACGGCGACAGCACGCGTCGCGTTCGGTGCACGCTACATCGCGGTTGTGGGCTTCGATCGCCTCGATCGTTCGGCGTTCTATGGTGCGGTAGGGCTTGAAATCTACGTGCGCGTCGGCATCGCTTTGTGGATCCGCATCAAGATTGGTTTCTGCAAGATCACGCTCAACTTCGGATTCAGCTTCGAGATCGGGTTTACCGCTCTTCTCGAGGTCGGGGCCACCCTTGATGCCATCCCCGGCTGCCGCGGCACCGCAACCCTCAGCATCGGGCTGATGGGACGCTCGCTGCGCTTCAATGTCCATGTCGGCATTTTCGAAGGCACGGTGGATCGCGCCGCCGCAATCGCCAAGCCGTTCCTGAACGTCGGCCTCGAAGCCACCGAGGTCGAACCGTTGCCGGGCGAAACGCCGGCACGGACGATGAAAGCATTCGCTCCCCTCGTCACACTCGGGGGGCCCGAGACTGCGCTCGCCCCGGACCCGATCAAAGTCGAGGCCCCGTGTTTCGCCTTGCCGGACTACGACATTCTCACCGTGCCGGTGCCGTCGAAAAATAGTGAGACACCCTACCTGCTCGTGCTCGTTCCGAGCGCGCGGCAACTGGAGGCGCCGTGCGAGGGTGCCAAGGAAACCCTTGGCTTCCTCCCCGTGCCTCCTAAAGACCTGCCGACGGGTGATTTCGTCGACTTCATCTGGGAGCCGCCAGCCGGGCTTGCCAGCAAGATCGAGCGATTTGACGCAAAGACGAACAGGTGGGTCCCCCATCAAACCGGCCGCTTCAACTGGGCGATCGAATGGAACGCGCCGGTCGGCACGAACGACCAGCCGCCGGCCAGCCAGGCCCCGCAGATTCCGACGTTCCGAGATTTGATGGAGGCAGCGTTCATTCCACGCAAGCCGGGAGAATCCGAGTTGTTCCGGGATCCCGAGCACCTCGACATCCTGGATCAGGACGCTCCGCTTACCGACCCTCGAGTGGGCGATCCGTCCGACGCCGCCTACGAGGCCAGCGTGCGCGGCACCGTGGAGCAGTTCGAAGGCTCGCCGTATCTCAGGCACGACCCGTATGTGGATTATGAGCAGCAGCTCCTGAATGGTTTCAACGACAAGACGACACTCTATGCCGACTCCGGTCGAGTACCCGAGGGCGACGAGGAGCAGACAGATGCAATGCTGGCGCAGAAGCAGGCGCATGAACTGCGCAGCACGATCATCAACGGTTTGATCGAGGACGCCAAGACCTATGCCGAGCTGATCGCGCGGAACGCAACCGACGAAGATTTGCAGAAATTCCAAGAGAAATCGGTCGCGTTTCTGTGCGGCCTCGTGTTCCGCTACAAGGAGCCCACGCCGCCCTGGCTCGAAAAGCAAGCAAACACCGACGGAGGAGAGATCTGGCAGCGCGACGGTCAGGCCGCCACCACGCCGAGCACGTCGCGTAGTCGCAAGGTGCGGGCTTACAACAGCAGCGAAACCAGCTTCGTCGCCCACCCGCCCTCGTTCGATCGCATCCGGCAGGTCGCGTCGGCGTCAACCGTTGCCATCAATTGGGAGATCAGGTGGCCGCGGTCGACGGCCACCACGGATGAGCCCGAGCATCACTTGCGTCACTATCACGTCGTGCGCCGCCCGATCGGGACGACGGGGTCCGACCAGCACTTTTATGTCAAGCGCACGGCGATCCAGTATCGCGCGGTCGGCAAGCTCATCACACTGCCGGCGCGCTTCCAGTTCGTGGACAACTTCCGCGAAGAGACTGCCGAGGATCTCGCTCTGCTCGGCAGCAGCCGGCGCTATCTCTACACCATCACGCCCATCGATCTCGCCGGGCAGCCCAGCCGGCGCTCGCTGAGCATCGTCGCTGAACGCCGCCCGCAACAGCCGCCTCCTGCCCCGGAGGATGCGGACGTTGAGATCCGCTATCAGCTCGCGAGAATCGACTTTAAGCCCGTCGCGAGCGCCACGCCGCTGGCCGATCGGCTGCTCAAGCCGCAGTCGATCGTCATCAGCGCGCTGAAGCCGGCGCTCTCCGATGCGGTCTACGAACCGGCTCCCGAAAGGTGGCGCCTTGTATTGCGCCGCGAGCGCACGCTGCCGATCGGCAATTATCCGGCCGACGCAGCTAGCGAAAATCCGCGCCAGTCCGCGCCCGCCAGCAACGCCCGCGTCCTGCCCGGAGACATCGTCATCGAACTCGGCCAGGCCGGGGACGCCGAAACGGCCGACAAGACGGCGAACGGCGATCACGCCGGTCGGGAGCGGCAGCAGTGGCTCACCAGCGGCGCCGGCGAGCTCCTGCTGGACGCATTCGCGCGCAAGGGCGCCGTGCCGCCCTCCTCCAGCGAATCCGCCGGCGACTGGCGGCCGTCGGCTTGGCGTGCCTTCATGCAGACGGTTTCCGCCGACAATGTTCCCTCCGCACTGTCTCCCGCCAAGCTTCGGATCGCGTTCACGCTGGACGAGCGCACCGAGGAACGGCGGCCGGAGCTGCTTGAATGGATCTTCCGTCCCTCGGCCCCGGTCATTAGCGATCCTCTCGACGGACGGGCCGATGCTTCTCCTGCGAACGTGCCCCGGCCTTTCGCGGCCGGCGGCAGCCCTGTCGTGTTCGATCTCGACCAACCTAAGCTCGCAGATCAGCCGCTGGGCTTCCTGCCGCATCCCAAGCAATGGCGCGCTGCGCGTCTGGGCTGGAATGTCACGCCGTCGGCTGCGCCGCTGTGGCAGCGTGAGCTGCTCTCGGCCTTCCGCCTGTTCGAATTCGACGTCGATGCCGATACCGCGGAGGCGCTGGAGGATCCGACTCTTGACCTCGAGCGCTTCTTCGCCCTGACCCGGCAAATTCGTGAGCTTCGCCTGCTTCCGACCGATCAGTTGCCGCTTTCGCCGCGCGAGAACCTTGCACCCGATCAATGGGAAGCCTGGTATCCAAGCAGCGCGCGACGCCTGAGCCTGCGCGAGCAGGATCAGGAGGCGATATCGACCGGGCGCGGCACGGACACTTGGCTGTCGAACTGGTTCTCCTGGCGCGACTCCTACCTCGAGTGGCCGGCGC
The DNA here is from genome assembly GCF_001429505.1 of Allobosea sp. Root483D1. Classification (GTDB taxonomy): domain Bacteria; phylum Pseudomonadota; class Alphaproteobacteria; order Rhizobiales; family Beijerinckiaceae; genus Allobosea. Next base: position 562,676 of record NZ_LMJW01000022.1, on the reverse strand, counting down.
TGCCGCGGGGGTGGGAAGAGATGCGCGACGCAGGCGAGGAACCGGCCGCATTGGCCGAGCGCGCCACGGTGACCATAGCACCGGGCGTGTTGACGCTGACATTTGCGGCGCCTCCGGCTAACTGGTCGCTAGCCCAGCGCGAGCAACGCAAGGCGCGGCTGAACCAGCTCGCTGGTTGCGCTGCGCTCGAGATTTCCGGTTTTGCGGCGCCGCGCCACAATGGCATCAAATGGGTGAAGGCAGCCGACACGAATTCGGATACGCCGCGCTTCACATTCCAGCTCGAGGCCTTCCCCATCCCCGCGCCGGACAACGGCGTGATCGATGTCGTCCTGTCGCAACCGCGCGCCAAGCTGCACTGGCTGCTCGAGCAGCTGATCTGCGACATCGAGAACCGGGCGTCCGATGACGTTTCGGCTGAAACCGCCCGCCTTTACGGCGTCGCATCGGACCCGACCTTGCTGCCGCCGGGAAAGGCGACCGACCTTGAGGCGCTGCAGGACGAGACGCCCCCCGGAGCCGATCCATACGGCTGGAATGCGTTGAAGCGGCTCGGCCTTTCCGCGGCCGTGACGTTCCGCTCCATTCGCGACGGCAAGGCCGTACTCGCCGACCGTGCCTGGACCCTACTGCGGGAGGTGTTGCGAGGCTACAAGGGCACCGACAGCGAGACATGGTTCAAGCACCTGCATGTCGAGCTGCTGTTCCAGTCCGGCCGCAGCGTTCGGCTCGACAGTGATCCGGACGCGCGACCGACCGAGGACGATCTGCTCGCGCTCGTGCAGTTCAGCCTGCGGCCGGCCATCCGCCCAGTGATGCAGTACAAGGTCTGCGTGCTCGAGGCGGAAAATCCGCAGAACACCCCGGAATTCGTCACGATCTCGATCAAGCAGCCGGATTCTCCGCCGGACGCATGGCAGGTCGACGTCATCCTTCCCGGACAGGCGGGCGCCGGACCGTCATTGAGCAAAGACAATCCGGAAGCGAGCGCCACGGTTGCCACAGGCGCTCGCGGCCGCGTGACCCTTGTCATGCGAACGACGGCGGATACCGAGCCCAACGTGTCGGTGACGGCCGGCGTGCCCTACGCGACGCCACGCTTCAACCCGCTCGGCCTGAACGACGAGCGGCTGCGCTTGTTTCCCGACATCAAGGACCGGTGGATCATGCCGCCGACGGATGGCGATCTGGTCGAGGGGAGCGAGCTTGGCCCCGAGCCGGAGCAGGACGGACCGCAGCGCCATTGGTGGCGCCTCGATCGCTATCTCCGGCTCGCCGGCGCGAAGACCCCGACCGGACGCAACTGGGTCGACACGCTCAACGCCGATAAGACGCTCAACTGGACGCGTCGCTTCTTCAACTTCAGCGGCGACTTCGATTTCAGCAAGGGAGCCGCAGGCCCGTGGAGCTATGGCAAAGGTCCGTGGCTCGCCACCTCATACCCACAAGCGAACGCCGTTGGATTTGCGGCATCGCGCAAGGGGCGCACCGAGCTCTATCACATCATCGACGACGGCTGGGCGCACGGCTTCCGGTACTTCGCGCAGTCGCTGTCACGCTACGACCAGCTTTGGCTAGCGCTCGCGCAGAGCACCGTGCTGTTCCCGCTTGCGAAGGAGCGCGAACAGAACGTAACGACGCTGCTTGGACTGAAGGAAAAGGTCGCGCTCGGCAAGGGTGGCCTCGACGTGGCGATACCACGTATCCGTCGCGTCGCGCCACCGCTCGTGCTCTCCTCGCGCCGGCTCGATGCCCCGACGGCCGATGGCGCAACCAGACCTTCTCCCGTGTGGGAGGTCGTCCTCGCCAAGCATCCCGAGCAGACCCTGAGCGAACGCAATCGCACCTTGGCGCAGCGCATGGAGTTTCAGCATGTCGCCTACGCGCTGGTGCGCCGGTTCGCCTACATCCGCGAAATCGATGCGTTCTTCGGCAGCAAATTCGAGCACGGCGACAAACCGCTGACCGGTTGGCAGCACGTCGAGCTGGTGGAAAATACCTATCTGTCGACCGATGATCCGTCCAAGCCGCACCCGGATGTGCGCTTGCCCGGCGCGGTCAGCGCGCCGGACTGGATCGAGATTCCGACCGATCCGAAATCGGTGACGAACGAGCAGCGCACGTTGCTTCTGAGCGACCGTCATGACCCGTTCGAGCGCGATGCGGTGGCGCTGCAATGGAAGGACCTGCCGTTCTTTTACGAGCATCGAGCTGTGTTCAAGGCCGAGGCAGCCGCAGTGTCATCGCCGGCGATCGCGGTGAGCCACAGCGAGTTCGAATTCCATTCCCCGGCGCCCATTCCGATCAAGGACGCCTTCATCGGCGAGGTGGGCGACGTCGCCCAGCTGGTCTTCGATCTGCGGCTGAATTCGTTCTGGGAAAGCCTCCCGGCCAAGACCAAATGGGAGATCGAGAACCCGAAAGCTGCAGGCCCGGGCGCTCCGTATCGACCGAAGCTGTCCGCGCTTCCCGACGTCGGCGTCAGCTACGAAATCGTGCACAGCGGCGGACCGATGGCCGGCGTGGTGGAGGCTGTGGCGGCGATCGCATTCACACGCAGCGAGGCAGGCTATGCCTGGACACTCCGGAACCTGAGCCAGCGCTTCGAGTCCACACTCCGGGCGACCATTGCGGCTCCGCCTGCGGGTCCCCAGCCCTACGAGCATCGCTACCGGCTGCGCGTTCAAATGCACGCGTTGCTCGGTCATCCGGCAATCGAAGCCGCCGTGCGCGACCGCTATGACTTCGACGAGGCCGATGGCCCGGCGTTCGGCACCTCGCTCACTGTCAAGCCGCCGTCCGGCCTGACATTGGCGCTGAACGGGCATCTCACCGAGTTTGAAGCCGACCACCTGCTGCACCTGGCGGACGCGTGCGATACTTATTTCGGCGCTGCGCTGCGCGCGCTGGTCGCAAGTGCACCCGACAGCCCCACCCAAGCTGCGATCACGGAAGTCAGGGCCTCGGCGGGTTTGGAGCAGATCCTGCAGGTCTGCCGGTTCACAGACGACAAGAACAGGCTGCTGTTCGACGCGGAGGCTCGCACGCTCACCTGGCGCGGCTACCTGACGGCGAAGGAGCATGAAGCATTGCGTGCGTGGAAGGTGTCGACGCCATTCTATCGCACGCTCGAAGCGCTGCTCGACTCCGCAACGCTAGCACGAAGCATCGCATTCGTGTCGACCACGTTCACTGTACCGGGCGCCCTCCCCGCGGTGCTCCACGTCACGAAGGGCGCGCCCACCGGAAACCCAGACGAGTTCCACTATACGCTCGACAAGGACGCCGGATTGCTCGACGCGGATGCGTGGAAGGTCGTGAAGCAGCCTCTGGAAGACTGGCCGCCAAAGCTGTGCGATGCGCTGATCGCGCTGCATGCCGTATGCGATACGCTCTCCGTCGCGATCGTCGAGCCCGAATGGCGCCCCCGCCCTGACGAGAGCCAGCTTCACGTCGGCGAGCTCGCCACCAAGCTTCTGCTCGGTCGCAGCGTGCTCGCGTCGGCCGGGCTGTTGTCGCGCAAGCGCGCCGACGCCCTGTTCGCCCAGCTCGCGACGCAGTCGGTACCGGCGCGCGCGGCAATCCAGCGTCTCTATCAATGCTCGCTGAATGCCGGCTTTGCCGGCGGAACGCTAACGCTGCGTACCCGGCGCGGCTCCTGTCCGCTCGTCGCAGCGGCTGAAGACATTCAACCCGAACCCCTCTAGAGCCCATGGCCGACATTATCGAGCTCCACGGCCCGCAGCGCGCCAGCGATCAAAAGCCGATCTGGATCGCAAACGGCTCCTATGAAATCGAGCCGCCGCCAGCCTCTGCGAGTTTGGCCGTCATACAGGCCAGAGTTGTGTTCATGGAGGACGAGCGCGATCATCCCAGCCCACACCGGGCGCGGACGATCAGGGCTAATTTCGGCACGCGCGACGTCAAGCTCCAGTTCTTTCAAGGAGCCCCGGCGGCAACCGTCGTCAGCGAGCCGGTCAAGGACAATCAGTATGTCTACGCGGTCAGCCGCCTCGTGCTGACGTCGCGAGACGCGTCGCGGAACGACCGACTGCTGATCCAGAACGGCGAGATTTCGCTAGATGCAATCAGGCATCCGCTTGCGCTCGAGGAATACCTCGGGAGCATGTTGCCGGGGTTCAGCGCTTTTTCCGAAATCGCGTTGAACGCCGACGGTGTGGGCTTTGTCGCGATGGTCGCGCTGCCCTGGAGCAAGGCGCTGTTGCGCGCCCGGTTTCAGTTGCGCGCTCCCTTCAGCCCCGCAACGGCACCGCAGCCTGCCCTGCAGGTGATCCTGGACCGGCGCAATCCGGCTCCCCGCACGGCGGACGGAAAGCCCGGCGACGCGGCCGAGACCCTCGCTTCCTTCGCGCGGGGCTTCGACCTGCTACGCACGGCACTCACCACATTCGATGGCGCAGCGCCCCAATGGGCCGAGCTCACCATCAACGACGACGCCATTCCCGGCTTCTGCTGGGACATCACCTGGGCCGCAGGCAAAGCCAAATCGACTTTTGCGTTTAACCAGGGCAGCGTGAAGCTGACCGTTGCGGATGCTCCACCTGATGCAACAACGGCGCGCCAACGCCGGATCATGACGGCCCATCCCATCGTGCGTTTCGAGGAGGGCGGCGGGCTGCTCGTGCTGCGCGTCGCTGCTGGCAAACAGGCGTCGAGTGCAGAACCGAGTCTTCGCTACGCCTGGTCGCCTGGTCACGAGACGATCATGTCGAGCAAGCTGACGGCCGGATACAATGCACTGACGCTCGCGCGCGACCTTCGCGCCGCGCACGGCATCGCCAGGCCGGGCCAAACGCCCGATCAGCGGGTGCTGTGGGCTGCGATGCCGCTCAGCGACGGCTGGATGCAGTGGCCCGTCTATAACCTCGTCGAGGAGCACTACCAGGACCAGATCGCCCCGAGCACTGACGAGTCGCTCATTGCCGGTGCGGCCGTGTTCTCCAATCAGCCGGCCGAGGGTGCAGCTCCCGCGGACGAGCATCCATGGTCGCTGATCGTGCTCGACGCCACGGGCGTCAATGGCGCCTGGTCGCTCGGCCCTCACGACGGCAAGTGGGTGACGGTCAGCGTTGATATCTCGCTGCGCGAGCCCGAGCTGACGCTCGACGGCCTGCTTTGGCTTGCCAAGTCACCGCCGACATCGCGTGACGCCCTTCCCGACCTCGAGGATTTCGTCGGCACGCTTGCTTCGGTTTCGCTCTCGACCGATCAAAGCCCGTTCCGATTTGCCAGTCCCCTCAGGCTCGATTGCGAATTCACCATCACGGCACGCTCTGCGGCCGGCGCGGACTCGACCGCACGGCTCGACAACCTGAAGATCAACGTCAGGCACGACCCGAGGGCCAGGCTGAAACAGTCGTGGTTCGAGGGAGCGAGCGCCGATGCGTTTCCGGCCCCCCTCATCTGGCGCCGTCATCCAAGTCTACCGTTCATCCAGTCCTTGCCGCTGACGCAAACGCAGGATCCGCCCGCGCATCCCTGTGCGAGCCGCGAGCTTGCACCCTTTGACCTGCCATGGCGGCTTCCGACCCCGCGGTCGTTGCCCGAAATAGACCCCAGCGTTTGGTCGTTCGAGAGCGGTGCGAGCGCCGCCGCGAATTGGCTGAGCGTGCCGGCGCGTGGTGCCGCCGCCGAGTGGCTGGAGACGAAGCAGCCGGTCCTGCCGCTTGCCAGCCTGTCGGTTCCCGGCCTCGTGCTCCAACCTGGAGCCGCAACTGAGCTGCCCGAGGAGAACGGGCTCGGCCTGCGTGTGCAGTATGAATTCGGCCTTCCCTATCTGGACCAGCTGAACGCCTTTGCCCAGCTGCCGAAAGACGATGACGATGACTATCGCGGAGGCCTGTTCTCAGGGAGGCAGCACACGGCACCCGAGGACAAGCAGCGGCGGCCGCTGGGGCGACGCGACTTCAAGGCGTGGTGGGGGGAGTTGTCGACCAAGCGCTTCCTGGCGCGCACCGAGGCCGCGGATGCGATCATCAACCGCAACGCGGATGCCAACTCACCGGCATTCGCCGTGCGAGGCCTGATCGAGCCGCTCGACTGGCCGATTGCACCGCCCCAGGCGGATTTCGCGAGTTACCCGGGCCGCCTGCAGCTGAGCAACGCGGACAAAAGCGCGCCGCTGGTTCTGGAGGGCACGAGCGCACTGCGCGGGTTCGATGGGCATTTCGGCGTCACCGCCGGTGCACTGGTCCGTCGGCTTGCGCGGCAAGACGGCGATTTCCAGATTATCGCGGGATCGATGCGTGCGTGGCAGCCGGCGGCTAACGGGATGATCCGCGATCAACGCGGATTGTCGCGCGGATCCACGACCCAGGGGACGCTCTTTCTCGACACACCGATCGCAATGGACGGACAAACGTGGACGATCCGCGATTGGTTGCGGGCCGTGCCGCTGAAGGTCGGGGACACGACGCCCTGGCAGCTTCTCCTCGCCGGCATCGCCTTGAAGAACGGCACGCAGTTCAAACGCGAGGACGTGTTGAGCGATCAGCATGAGGACGTCAACGACCCTGCTGCGCAAGGCCGGACACTGAACCCGCTGTCGGGATACAAGTGGTGGCTCGGGCCGATCGACGCGACTGAAAAGCCGATGCGGCTGTGCGGCCTCGACATGCAACCCCTGGGACTCGAGGATGTGACGTTCGACGGAGACGAGCTCACCGTCACCGTCTTGGCGCGGCTCACGGTACCCTTGCCGCTCCCCCCCGCGGTCACGCCGGGGAAACCACGAACCGTGGAGCAGACGCAGCGGGCCAATGCGGTCCGCCTCACGTTCACCGGGACGACGGGCGCGCCGCTCGTGCTGTCCGGGGTGAAATCCGCGGTTGCGAACGGGGTCTGGACTCTCACGGCCGATGAGGATGGCCCTCTGGTCACTTGGCGAACCGTGCAGCTCGTCGAGGCCAAGTTCCTGCGCTTCGGGGACGTTCGCCTGTCGTTTGCCCATTTCGGCCAATCGTGGAGCGTGAAACTCGGTGATCTCACCTTCGACGGGAGCGAAGCCGTTTCCGCTGCGACCACACTTGATCGGGGAACGGCGGAGATCAAGGTTACGAGGATCGGACTCGAGCTCGACCTGCGCGCTGCTCCGGCACCATCGCGGCAACATCGGATCGAAATGGACCTCGGCTTCCATTGGGGCGATACCGATGGTCTTTCGATTGAAACCGTCGCAACCTACGAGGTGTGGCCGGCGCGTGGCGGCGTTGCCCTCGATGCGATCAAGGTCCTGCCAAGGGCCGGAGCGGAGGGGCTTGCATTCTCCAGCCCCGGCGGGTCGGCTCAGCAGCCGGCACCCGCCCTCGGCTTACAGGCCATCTTCAGCCTCGATGAGGATGTCGATGCGAGCGCCTGGTCGCTGCTGCCCGGAGCGCAACTGGACGGGACGGCGAAGGAGCAGACGCGCGGCTTTCTCGCCATGTCGTTCGCCGCAACCCAGGCACAGCCGGTGCAAGACAACGCCGATCTGATCCCGGACTTGCGCATGACCGCCGCTGCTGCGGAAGTGCTGCTCCCATGTCGATGGGGGACATCCTTGCAGGATTCGCCGTCCGGCCAGCCGATTGAGCCGGCGGCGGCGTTCGGCTCGTCGTCCGGCGATCTCTACGCAAACTGCACGCTGCTCAGCGCGATGCCAAAGGGCGGTGGAGCGGCGTCCTGGGAGCGCCGCACGCTACTTAACGGTTGGCTCGAGGTGAAAAACCTCATTTCCTGGCCGAGCACGCTCGGTGGGCCGGGTGCGAGCGGCACCGACTCGCCCCTTCTCAGGCGGTGGGCACTCCTGTTCAAGACGGCGGAGCAGACCCCTGAGGATCCCGCGGCGGCGACCAAGGCCTACGAGGAGGTCGCAAAGATCCTGGCGGAGCACGGCGGCCACGTGCGCATCGAAGGCCACGCGGACGACACTGGTCCGGTGAGCGACAATTACGAGCTGTCGAACCGGCGTGCAGTAGAAATCAGCAACCAGCTTCGGCCGTTCATCAAGAACATCACGCCGAAGCCACGTGTCTCGGTCGTGCCCTACGGCGAGCAGCGACTGAAGGTCGTTTCGAACGACGAAGACGCGAACTGGCAGAACCGCCGCGTCGAAATAGTGCTGACGCCGCCTAGCGTGACCATTCCGCAACGTGACGGCAGCGCCGACGGCTGGCGACATTTCCGCCATACGGTCCGCGTTCTCTTCAATCAGCACGAGCTCGATTCCACCGGCTCCGGCGCGGGCTCCGGGAAGGTTCTTTACGGCTTGAAGGACAAGTCCGGCCAATTCTTAGCGGCTACCGAGCACCAGATTGCCGACGTCTCGCTCAGCAGCGAAGGTGGTGAGTCGAAGGTGACATTGCACAGGCGCTGGCGTTGGAGCGCGGTCCAGGAGGTTCGGCTGGTTCGACCGGCCGACTTCTCGACCTTCCTGGCCTCGACGGCCGCGGATCACCACGGACTGCAGCCCGACAAGAAGGGCTGGAGCGAGGGCGTGAACATTGGCGCGGCGTTCCAGGCATTTCATCGCACCGCCTGGCTGAAGCATCTCAAGCTCGGTGAACCGAGTGATCAGGTCGCGCTGCTCGGCGACGATGCGCTGGTGGTCGAGGCCAGCGTGCCGCTCTGGCTGAAGGGTCCGGACGCGCGGTCCGAGCGCAAGCCCACGATGACGACCTTGCAATTTCTTCCCAATGCGATGCAGCGCGCCGAGCTTGCAACACCGGAGGACATCGGCCTCGTCGATCCGAGGGAGCCGCCATGGCTCATGCTCGGCCTTCCCTTCGTCGGCCGGATGCAGCCACCCGCAAACGACACAGTGGCGACGCCGAAATCGATCATGGTTGTCGACCCGGTGCTCAGGCTGTCCCGCAACCCGCCGCAATCCCACCCGGCGCTGTGCGCGCTCGCCTGCCGCAGCGAGAATGCGGCTATCGTTGTCCGCGTCAGCGAATTCGATGCGCCGGGCGCGAGCCGCTGGGATCGGCTGAGCGAGGGCGCGCTCGAGGAGGCCTGGTTTCGGATCCAGCGTCCCCCGTTCGAGGCTGCAGCGGTGAGCGCTTTTGCTCCGCTACTAGCTTCCGCACCGCAGGACAGTCCCGGTCGCCTCAGCCGGCGCAGCGCGCTGACCGGTGCCTTCCGCGCGCAGCGGTCCGGAGTGCCGCCAAAGGAGAGCACCGGGCCGCGGAATCCCCTGCTGCATGTGGGCGAGATGGTCTGGCGCGAGGCGAGTTGGTTCGGCGTTCAGATGATCGGCGATCTGCCAAAGAGCTCGCCGCAAGCCTTCTTCCTGGCGGGCTATCTCCTGCGCGACATCTGGGACGCCTCGCGGCCTGAGGTCGCCGAGCATGTGCTGACGTCGGCGACTCTGGTGCCGGTCACTCCGCCGCAAGCGCAGGAGTCGTACAACCAGCCGGTCGGCCTCGCCATTAGCCCCTACCGATGTCTCGGGTCGACCCGCATCGACACCGCGCCGGAGGATAGATCCGTCGTGCTGACGCTGGCCGAGGTGTTGGCAACGGCGGCGGCCGACGATGGCGGCGACGCGGTCCTCAAGCCCGTGGCGCAGGGAATGTGGCCGGGCGATCCGGGCGAGGACAAGATTCGGCTATGGGCCATCGAGCTGTTGTCTCAGCTCGCGCCCGAGAGCCCGATTGCGGTCATTCGCCTGCGGCGGACCGCCCAATCGACGGCGGCACCGACGCAGGTGGCCGTGGACTACGGCTATCTTCTGGCAACGCCGACGGTGCTCGCGCCCGTCGATCCACCGCCCCTACCGCTGCGCAGCCCGGTCGCGGACGTCCATTTTGCGGAAGGCCAATACGGCGGCAGTGTTGTGCCGAAGCTGCAGCCGTTCGAAATCGCGCCGCCTCAGGTCGCCGGCATTCAGCCGATCTACAGCGAGGACCTGCCGAGCGAGATCCGGCCGACGGACCGGCAGCGCCTGAGCGCGCTGCGGCTCGCCGTTCGCAATCTCTCCGAAACGTCCAGGGCGATCGTTGGTCGCCGGATCGATCCCGAGGACAATGCGACGGCGCGGTTGTGGTGGCAGGCTGTGTCATCGCGTGTGGCCTACGATACCTCCCTGCAGCCGCGAAAGCTGTTGCCGACGGGTTTCCGGTCTCCGGCCCGCGCCGCCTGGCTTGCTGCACAGGCGCGTGCGAGTGGGCCGTCCTTCAGGACGCTTCCTTTCGCGCCCGAGCCTCCTGCACCCGACAGCAAGGCACCGCCGTCCATTCTGCAATGGCAGCCGGTGATGCCGCACGGCGTCGACGTGGTGATGTCCGGTTCGCGCGCAGGAGCGCCCATGGCCTTGCGCGTCCTGACCACGACCGAGATGCCGGGGAGCGGTCAGCTCACGCCATCGGCATCGATCGTCGTGGAGCAGCGCATGCCGCGGCCGGTTTCACTTCCGCCGAACCGACAGAACGAGGTCGAGCGTGCGCACCGCCCCTGGGCTGCGCTCTGGCATGCGGAGAAGAATTGCCTCGACAAGCCGGAATGCCTGACGGATGTCGCGATCTACGATCTGGCCTCGGTGCGGATCCGTGCCGACGATGGCAGCGCGACGCCAAGCCCCCGGCGCTTCGGCTTGCTACTGCGCTTAAGCGATGCCGCGCCGGGCCAGCTGTCATTGCTTGCAGGATCGCAACTGCCGACTTTGCATTTCGATGCGGAATACCTGCTGGAGCAGGACGGCAATGGAACGTGGACGGCGCTCACCAAGGACGATCCAAAGCACACGCCGGAAACGCTCGGACTCAGCGCCTTCTTCGTTGGCGACGGCATCCGCCGCAAGCTGGATCTCAAGGTTTCCACGTCCTGGAGCGAGCTGCGTCTCGGCGAGGATGATGTGCTGAACGCTTGGGTCGCGCGGCAACCGCATGGTGCCGCCGCATCGATCGAGATCAAGGTTCCCCCGAAAACCGGACTCGACACGCCCGCGAGCGCGATCGAGGGTTTCGTCGACGGCTATTTTCAAACCCTGCGCTTTCCGCTGCGCGTGCGCAGACCGGGCATTCCCTGCGCGCCGCTGCAGCCGCGGGTCGTTCACTTCGAGGACCCGGCGTACAATCGTCAGCTCACGTCGACGCCCGCACAGCGCTCGGGTCGCCTGTTCGGCGACGATGCCGGCACGACGATCGTCAATGCGACGCTGGCGAGCGATCGGCGCGAGTACAATCCGGACAGCGAGCTGCTCCTGGTGCTCGCTCGCAAAGATGTTGTCGCGGGCACCTTCGAGGCGCGCCTGTCCCTGCGCCGGCAGGATCGCGACGGCAACAAGACAGAGCTGGTGGCCTTCGACCTTGATACGCTGATCGACACAGTGGCGGAGCGCGTCGTAACGACCCTGAAGCTCTCCGATCTGCGCCTCGACCGGGACAAAGCGGACAAGGCGAAACCGAAGATCGTTCTTCAGCCCGACGATCTGCTCTACATTGTCGTCCATCGCAAACGCACCGGGACGAACGAGGAGACGGTCATCGAGTTGCCGGTGAAGATCGTATCGAAGCCGGTCCTGCCACCGCCCGCCGAGGGCTACGCACTGCTGCGGGAAACGAAGACCGGGGCCGCGACGGCAGTTCACGCTCCGCGTTTCGCCTGGAGCCCGCAGCCATCGCGCGTCGAGCTCATCAACCCCGATGACCTGCTGGGCGCAGCGGTGCGGCGACGCGCCGTGTTTCGCTGGCCGGATTCACCGCGCTGGTCCGATCCGAAGACATCGCGCTATCGCATTCAGAAACTTAGCGGCTCGGGAGCGACCCATTGGCCCTTGCTTGACTGACCTGCAAACGTGCCGCCACGATGCTCCAGCCCGATTTGTAGCTAATCCGGGTCCAAGGACGTCTTCTCCGGTCCGCTTCGCTACAGGTCAGCGACGCTATGGCAACGGCTAATTGCTACGATCACCCGGCAAATAGTTGAGCGCCACGCGGCGAGACTCTGCTTCTGGCGACCAACGCGTTCACGACAATCGCGCCCAAGGCAATGCGAAGTTCGGGTTCTTGAGAATCGCCCCTCTCCTTCCGCAATTGCTCCACGAGACGTGTGAATTCAGGCCAAGGCCGGGCAGCAAGATAGCCAACCATTATCGCCTGCTCAGTGTCACGTGATCGAGCGTCAGTTGCCAGTGCTGAGAGGCGACGTTGCCATGATCCAACGATCGTATCCGCCGGCTCCTCCTTCTCCTGGCGAACAAGCGCCCGCATAATCATATCTCGCAGCGCTGGATTTGAAGCATGCGCGCGAAGAATGGCCACTTCACCAGCTCCGAGCTGTCGATTGCTGCCAAAGACCGCGAGTGCGGCTATCCAAGGTCCCGGCCCGACAACTATCGTCATCCCCGGCGTCGGACCAACGGCTACGTTTCGATCGGCAGGCGTGTAGGGTTTCGCCTTGGCGGCACGTTCCCGGACCTTCGCCAGCAAGCCCTCCGGATCGAGGCGTTGGCGCCCCAGAGCCGCATACATCTCAGCCGTCGACGTCGACATCGGCGTCACCGAATTCGCGACACGCTCAATGAGGGCCAGAGCTATTTCCCGCTGCGTTAAAGGAATTTGGCTCATGGCATGCGCGAGAATTCGGCCGTACTCGCTATCCTCGAAATTGCTTTCGGCCTTCGCCAGCCTCTCACGAGCCGTCAGCACGAGTTCGTCAACCACATTGGCTGGCAAGGCGCGAGCGTCACCGGCCGCAATCAGGAACCGCGTGTAATAACTATTCGGCACCGCGCCAGCGTCAGCGAATGCCGCAATGACGCGCTCGACCAACTCCCTGGATTGCGCGCTATCGTCGAGTCCAGCGACGATCGTCTCGAACGCCGGTCCCTGCGTTGGATCATCGGGGCTACCGCGAAATCGTTGAAGCGCGCTAGTTGCTGCCGTCAAGCGCGATTGGGCATCGCCAACGACACGGCTCAGAGCTTGACCAATCACTTCGGCATATCCTGCATCCGACAGAACCCGAAGGAGATCCCGATCTGGCGTGTCAAGCGCCGGAAGGCCTCGGTCGATCCGCGCCTTGGAGATCACTCCGAGGACATCGACAACAGCATTGCGCACGCGATCGCGTGCGCCGCGGCCACGTTGTGCATCGGTATTGTGAAGCAGCCATTCCTGGGTGGCCTTGGCAAAGCCGAGAAATGCCGGAAAGGTTCTAACGGGATCAAGCGCCGCCGCATATGCCAACGCCTCAGCATAGCTGACCATGTTGGCTTCAGTCAGGTCGAGAATCTCAAAATCCAACTGGTTGGCCGAGATAGGCTCGACCTGCTGGGAACGACGATCGCCACCGGGCACGTGGTTCAAAATCGGATCAAGGCTCTCGGGCTGAGCATCGCTCAGCGCCATCAAGGCAGCGCGCTCCACGTCCAATGGAAAGGGCGACGGACCAAGCGTTGGCGGCTGCCTTCCGGCGAGCGCCCCGTAACGTGCCGCTGCCGCTGGATCGAGGCCGGCGAGCACAGCGTCGAACCAACCGCGAGCACGATCTGCTCCCTCGTGTGTCCAGAAACCGGTCGTATAGCCAGACTGAAGTGGAGCTGCTGCCGCACCGTTGCTCGATAGATCCGCAACGGAGATCCCGGTGTCGACTCTCTCAAGCGGCAGGACACGCAGCAGCGGCTCAAGCCATCTCGTTCCGTGACGGACCATCAAGGTCCCACCGGCGCCTGGCTCAACGTAGTAGAGAAGAGCATAGCTGAGGGCCAGCAATGCAAGACCGCCGACCGCAAGGCCGGTGACTGCCTGACGCAGTCGTATAGCTACGGTTTCAAGGACGGACCGGTTCCGAACTCGCCGGGCCAGGCTCGCTACAGGCAGCGCAACCGAAGAGCTCGACACGCCTCCCTTCACCGGCTCCTGTCGCGCTCCGCCCTTCTGTTGAAACACGTAAAGCGGCACTTGAGCACAGACAGCCGGGAACAGCTCTGCATCGACGTCCAGCTGCGTCTTGCGCTCGCTGAATTGAGCGGCGCTCCCTGTATTCAGAAGATCGAGCAAATGCGCGGTAAACACGCCGTGCTTTACGCCTCTGTCTTCCCAGGTGCGCTGGCTCTCTCGCGACGATGCCACGTAAAGACGAGCTTCACTCTCACCGAGCGCTGCAAAGTAGGACATCCTCCGCACGAGGCCCTCGGCGAAGCAACAATCGAGAATGAGGATCGTCCTCTTTGCGTCAATTCTCCCGATCAGCCGATCCAAGGTCTCAGCGGCCAGCATGGGAAGGCCGCCAATTTCCTCAGCAGGTTGAACCAGGAATCCGGCAGTAGCACCGTCGACCCAACCGTGACCGGAGAGGAACAACCAGCAGAGCTCGTAAGGGCCGCCCTCCGCGAGCGCTTCAAGCCCGGCCTCCATTGCTACCGCAGTCGCATCGCCCTCGCCTATCCTGACAATCCTTAGATCACCGTCATCCGGCCAGCAGGTTCGGAGATACTGCTCGATGCCATCCGCATCGTTGACGGCGAATTCAAGCGGAGTGAGGCCCGTACCGCTGATCGCGCGGTACGAGGCGATGCCTACGACAAATGCCCCGACCGTTGCCATGTCACCAGGTGAAGAAATTCCGCAAACTCGGGGCGGGCCGAGCTATCACGTTCTTGGCGCCGGCAGGCTGAGGAACACTTGTCACCAGTTTTTGCAAGATAAGGGGAGTCGAGATGCCGACGTGAAAGGCGATGATGCCTTCCGCACGTCCGCCAAAATAGAGCCACGCGACGAAGCCGCCGGCTATGATCATGGCGGCCGTGACTCCCCAGTAGAATAGGCTGACTCGATAGGCGGGAAGCTGCTCAGCTTGCCGCAGGTTCCACCAGTGAAGGATTTCTGCCACAATGCCACCGGCACAGCCGACACCGAACACGGTCAACGCCCCTTCCACGACCATTCGTTTTCCCCTTCGGAAGTTTGCCTTATCGACCAGCAGTAACTATCAGCCGCGACAGCGTCCCTCACCCAACGCCTGGGATGGTTACGCGGCTCAGAATCAACGAAACCCCGTCCCATATCTCACGACGGTCAGACATCGTCCTGCAACCTTCAATCCGTCCATCGTCTAGGGCGGAAATGCTGTTGTCGCACGTGCCCAAACACATAATTACACGCAAAACGTGTATCATTCATATCTGAGGCAAGCAACGACAACGCGAAGCTGCCGGCAGCGTAGATTAACCGCCGATCTGACGTAACACGCAGATCACTCATCTTCTTCAGCCGCCACCAGGCGCTCCTCAAGCTCTTCAACGAACGGCGAGCGGCCGAGGCGCTGAGCACCGTAGCGGCCGGGAATCCAGCCGGAATAGAGCATATGCACTGCGTCGCGCGCTCGGGTCAGCCCGACATAAAACAGGCGACGGCTTTCCCGAAGCTCGTTTTCGGTTTCGCGACGCCACGGCATCGCGCCCATGTCCATCCCGACCATGATCACGACATCGTACTCACAGCCCTTGGCGGAATGCAGCGTCAGAAGATTGACATGGGTAGGCGAGCCATCCCGCCCTCCCAGGCTCTTTAGGTCCAGCCCTTCGAGCTTCCCGCCTTCAGCGAGAGCCTCGCTCATCCGTCGGACCTGCTCGCGCTGGTCAGCAAGACTTCGCTCGCTGGCTGTCAGCGGGTCGACCAATGCCCTTCGGATCGCGGTGACGAAAGGCGCTGCTGCGCCTTCATCGGCGCGATGGTCAGAGAGAAATGAAGTTAGTGCGAGCGCCATGCGGCGCGCTTCGCGCTCATCTGGCCGGCCAGATCGGAATCCGGTCCATCGCGAAATGAGCCCAGCGAGTTGGGGGCGTCCGGTCCGCCAGCCTCCAGCGCACCATGCGGCACAATCCTCGATCCAACTCGTAAGGCCGACCTTTTTGTACGGCGCAGCGTTGTCGACGCGGATATAGTCGTAGCCGGCCGCCGTCAGAGAGTCCGCGAAGACATCCCCCACACTGGCAGCGCGATACAGGATCGCGATATCCCCCAAGGTACGGCCCGGCTTTGCGGCCAGCGCCGCTGGGATGAGGTTTTCGACGACGTGGGCGGCTTGGTCCTCCAGACCGCCGGGCCGCTCGGTGAATTCAATCACTGCTTGGCGCCCCGGATCATGGGGCTGGTAGCCACGCGCTTCGCCCAGAGCCAACTCGGACGCGCGGATAATCCTTCCCGCCGAACGGTAGTTGAGCTGAAGCTGGACCGCCTCGACATCGTCGCGCTGCGCGAGCTCAAGCAACAGAGCGCCGTCTGCGCCGGCGAAGCCGTAGACCGACTGGTCGGCATCGCCCACTGCGAACAGCCGCACACCGCCATCGAATGCGAGGCGCTCCACAATCCGGTGAAGTGGCACGCCCAAGTCCTGATACTCATCAACCGCCAAGACAGGCCAGCGCGCCTGGATGGCCGGCAGCACCCAGTCGTGGTCCGACACCAGACGATTGCCGAAGATCACCAGATCGTCGAAATCAATCAGGCCTGCACGACGCAGCGCCGCCTCATAACCCTCGGTGATGCGAGCGAGGTCGGGATCGCTTTCCCAATCGGGGGCATCTCGATCGAGATGGATGCGCCGATACTTGCCCATATCGTGTGTCTTATATGGCTGTCCGACTCCGAGCAGACGCTCGGCCACCTGTTTGAACGCACTATCGGTCTGACGCGTCGTCGCGAGCGTCAATGGATACGGTACGGCTAATCCGGCCAGGCGTGCATAGGGCGTCAGGATGTGCCGAAGGCAGAAGCCGTGCACCGTCCCCACGAAAAGATTGGGCGCATCGCGCAATCCAAGCGCCTCCAGCCGCCGCGTCAGCTCGCGGGCGCATTCCTGACTATATGTGATGCAGGCCACCCCGCGGGGGGCTCTGACATCTTCCGCGAGAATCCGCGCCAGCTTCAGCACCAGCGTTTTGGTCTTTCCGCTCCCCGGTCCCGCAAGGACAACGCAGTGCCCACGGGAATCATAGGCAGCCTGCTGTCCCGGATTGCCGGCCAAATCGCCGGCATGCCGCAGATAGGCTGCGCTAGTGCTACGCAACGGCATCACGGATGCGCTCCAACGCGGCCCGAATATAGGCCGGGCACCGACGCTCAGTCGCTCCTGCCGCCAACCGTTGGGCGAAGCGCCCTTTGCCGACCCGCTCGATCAGGCTGAGCAACCGATCGACATTCACGGTCGCGGGAGCGGCCACCCAGCCGTCGATCGCTTCCCGTCCGGCCCGGCGCAGAGGCAGTTCCGATTTGAGGATTTCGCCCATGCGGCGCGCAAGTCCGGCGCCGAATAGTTCGGGCTCGAGTGTGCGAGTATTGACGAAAATGTTGTGCCGCTCACCACGCCGAAAGATCGCGGCGTCGGCGAGATCATCATAGACGGGTCCCGGTTCAACAATCTCGAGGAGCTTTTGCACACGCCCGCGCGCCAGTGGCGGACCAGCCTCAACAGGGTCACGATCGGTCAGGACAACGTAGGGGATTGAGAGGCCGTCCGGTCCGAGCAGTCTCACATATGGCCCGAAATTAGTTCCTCCAACCGAGCAGACAGAGATGCCGCGATGATCGAGGGGAATGTCCAGCGCTTCCGCGAAAGCCGGGACGAGGAAGCGCTCGGCATCGCCTTCAACCAAAATGACGCCGCGGGCGAAGAACAGCTCGCCGCGCGTGACATCGATGTAGCGCTGAAGATCGGCTTCGTCCGCCTCGGTCAACGGCGTGTTCGCCGTTGAAAATCCGACCGTGCGATCCCCTTCGCCGTCGCGGCGCAACAGCACGAGCGACCGGAGCGGCGCGATGCTAGCGATGTGCGGCGAATGCGTGGTCAAGATCGTCGTCAGTCGGGTCGCCGACGCCGGATCTTCGTTGCCTTCCCCTTCCGCGTCCTCGTCCTCGTCTGCTTCGTCATCGGGCTCGGCCAGGAAGTGACGATAGACGAGCCTTTGCACGTGAGGGTGCAGGTGCGCCTCCGGCTCCTCGACGGCGAGGAACGTGTGGTCACGCTCTCCCTCCCCGACGAGCCGATCGAGTTCGAGGCTTTTCAGCGCGAGGAAGATGAGATTTGCGGTACCCAGGCTGGCGTCCGCTATGCCGCGGGCTCCGCCGTCGATCAGCAGGCGCAGTGCGCGCAGCAAGGCGTCGATGCGTGTCGGCGTGATGCCGAGGGAGATCGGAGTCGCATGTGCCGGCCCCACCATCTCTTGAAGACGATCGCTGATGATCTGCGCAACGCTTTGCACCTCGTCGCGTTCGGCGAGCGTATTCTGGGCGGTGTCCACGGCCTCCTGGATCGCAGCGCGGTCGTCCTCGTCCAGTCCGGCCGTCAACCCCTCGATCAACGGCCGCAGCGGAGAATGTCGCCACGTCGCCAGGTCTTTCTCCGCATCACGCAAGGCGGCGAGAACATCGATCGGCAGCATGCGCCGCAGACGCGGACGCATCGCGTTGTCGGGATCGAGACCGCCGAAAAGGATATACTCGTAATCGGCCATGCTCTGCGGATGGCCGTCGAGGTCGGCTTTCGGCTGGAAACGGTAAGTAAGCCGCGACACCATCGGCGGTCCCGGATCGACGATGCAGTCGCCCAGATGGGCGAGCAGCCGCGGATCGTCCTCGAAATCCGTGAGCTCGATGACGATTTCGATGACTGCGCCAAGCTTATGGTCGCCCAGGCCATCCCAGAAATGCTCAAGCCCGAGCTGTCGGTCGCGCTCTGACAATCCGGGATCCAGAATGAGCTGGAGAGCGAAAATCAGATTGCTCTTGCCAACCTTGTTTTCTCCAACAACCACGAGGTTGTCGCCGGTCTCAATTTCGAACTCCGAGAAATTGGCAAAATTATCGATTTTGATCTTCGAGATGCGCACGCGTCCCACCATCCCAGCGCCATTTTGGCTATTATTCAGTCATCGAGCTTTTCACCCGTTTCAGCAATATGGCCGCTTCCGCACCTATTGCGCCGCGGGACTGCTTAACGACCGTTCTGGCGATATCTTCCTCGGACCGCGGCCGTCGTTTTCGCTGGCTTCTGGCAGAAAGCCCATGCACGGCAGCTCTCGGCTGCAACTCATTCGCCGGGATATCGGCCAACGCTGCAGCGAATACGGTTTGCGTTTATGGCGGTTGATGACGTTCTCGGCTCGCGTCGAAAAGTACCGTCACCCAAGACATATCATGCATCGGGAGCCAACGCCATTGAACCGGCGAGTCTTCCTCGTCTATCCGTTTCCTATTGAAGTACGATCTCCTTCGCCGCCTAATTCCGAACCCAAACGTGGTTGCGGTGATGGGCCAGGTAAGGCCGATGCTCATCACGCAACGCCAGCCTCGGCGCTCTGTCTAAGGCCAAGGCTTCAAGCGCAGCATCCTCCAAACGACCAGAAGTCAAAACCATTCCATCGTCATCGAATGTCACCAGCCCGGCATCGAATGCAGCGTCCCATAGGGCAGACAGCAGAAGTCCGTTGTGCACGTCGAGTCTCTGAGCGTCCGTCGCACAGTCTGACCAGGGCATCATGTGCGAGGCTCGCAGGAGATCGGGACTCGAAATCCCGCTCAACGGGCAGCTCCCATTCCAGTATTCCATCAGGGCGTCACGAAAGATATTCTGCCCAATCCTGAACTTCTGGGCGCGCTCCCCTTCAGTCTCACCAATTCCCGCCACGGCCTTTTCGTATTTCTCAAGGGGGAAATTGGGCAAGCTGACCGATAAGCGGTACACCGCCTGGACCCGGGCATGCAGATCATCACGAGTGCCAAACATGAAGGCCCTTGCATGGCCTTTGGCCCATGGAGTTGCAGGTTGGGCATCCAGAGCTCGCGCCACACCCTGCAGCATCACAGACAGAAAGAATGGCCCAGAGGTACTCGCGGCGGCCAGCCCAATTTCCCCTGGTGCGCTGGCCGATCGGAAAAAGATCCATCCATCCGCCTCTTCGGGACCAATGCGATAGCCGTGCTCGTTCGCAGCATCTCGCAGCTCAGAGAGCAGGACGAATGGATAGGCAGCGAGACGGCCTTCCGTGCTAATCACAAGTCCACCCCGAGCAAGCGTTGCGCAGGCGGATCGCCATGCAGCTTGAGCTGCAGGTACGGACGTTCCCTGAACTCGGTCGGAGGCGCCGTCGTGGTCGTTACAATGTACTGAAACAGAGGCTTTCCGCCAACACGCTCCAGCTCCTGACCGATATCGAAGAGCCTTCCATAGATTGATAAGCCAAGGTCAGCCTCACGGGGGCTGTCATGAAGCAGGAACGAAGGCACGCGAGTCGCGCCTTCGATGCTGACGCACATCGCGGCCAGGTCGAAAGCAAGGATCTTGAGCGAGTCGATCGCGGCTGTCCTGCGGTCTCCGCCCATGTCTACCGACAGATCAAGACCATTCCCGGTAAGGATAATCCGTCCCTTTGCATCGTGCCCGACCAACCGTCGGATGATCGGGTCGAACTTCTCGCTCATGCGACCAAAAACGCGGGCCTGTTTGTCGCGAAACGCGCCTAGCCGCTCCCTCTCCGTCTCTAGTTTCGTCCCCAGCTCACGGAGACGCCTAATCGCTGCCTCCTGGGTTTCGAAGAGATCAGCCAGTCGCTCGACATCGTCCTGGAGCCTGCGGGCGATATACCAAGTGGACTCTCGGGCGTCGCGGGCCTTCTCGATATTCGTGACACGATCGACAGATCGATCGAAATGCTGCTTGGCCAGAGCAACTTGTGGCAAAATCTGCTTCTGCTCCTGCCGCAAGGTTTCAACCTGCTTCGCTTGGGCGTCGAGATCCGCCTGACGTTGATCCCAGCGCTGCCGACACGCGTTGGCATCGGGTATTTTGTGCGAGAGCTTGCATCCCTCCGCCAAGGCCCGATCGATCGGGACCTCACAGATCGGGCAGATCGGGCTTTCCGCCTCTACATTGGAGTAGGAAAGTCCCGGCAGCTCCCCCCGAATCATCGCCAAGGCGCGTTCTTCCGCGGGTACAAGAGCCTCGATCCGGATGCGTTCGCCGTCGAGGCGTGCCCATTCACTTCTCGCGGCCTCTCGTTGCTCGCGTGCTGCGACGAGCTCTGGGTCGCCACCAACGGGAAGCTGACTTGCCGCCGCCAGGTGGGCGCCGGCAGACTTGCGCATGACATCGATCAGCAATGGCATCTCGGGGAGCGCCTGCCCCTGGAGGTCGAGACCCGTAACGAGCCGAGTTTGCGTACGCTCGATTTCCCACCGGCGATGGCCGATCTCTTGATCCAGGACTCGGCGTTGCTCGCTGAGGCTATTCACTTCGCCACGCGTGGCTTGCTCCTCAGGGGTGATTGCCATCAGAAACGAACGGAGCGCTTCGAGCCTCGGTCCCTTCTCCTGTCCGCTTGCCGGCAGCGGGGAATCGGAATCCGATGTCGGCGACCGCCAATCCAGAACATCGTCGAATCGACACTCCTGGTCTCGCGTCAGCCAAGCCAGCGCGATTGGCCAAATGGGCCCATTCGCCTGTGGGCGGACCAACTCGGCAAGCGCGGTGGTGATGATGCGCTGGTCGACCGCTTCGATGAACGGTTCCATCCCAGTGGAAGCGCCCTCGCCAGCGGCGATCTCATCGAGATTTCCGCCCGGCACAGCCATGTGTCTCCGACGCACGCCGAGTGGGCGAACAATCGCCCAGCAAATCCCATCAAGCATGACCTCGGCACCGACGATGCCATTCAGGAAGGCTGTGCCGATCCGATCCCGCTGGGCCTCGGTGGCGAAGCGATCCTCGCCGAGACAATAGCGGACAAGCCGGCAGAACAGCGTCTTGCCGCTACCATGCCCAACGGCATTGGTCTGACCTGCCAAAGCGGCATCATCTGCTCCATCAGGTGACCAGACGATGTTCAGGCCGGGACGAAGTTCGATGTCCCGCACCTTCTCCCCGCCGGGCTCCTTCCATATGACGAGGCGCCGCACCCAAAGCCGCGGCCCCTCCACCCCTGTAGCGGGCGTTACCGTCAGGGTTTGCGGGGCGAGAAGGTCAGGCTGCTGCGGCATTGGTCACCCACTGCTGAATGTCAGCGGGCAGCGAATTCACCGCTGCGTCGAGGCTGATGCTTTCCAATGCGTCGAACACGAAGACCGAGCGGCCGTCGGGCCATCCCGAGGTGTCGATAGCGTCCAATCCGGAGCCGGGTGCCCATGTCACACCCTGGAGATCCTCAACCAATCGCCCGTTGCCGCGGTGGTTTCGGACGGCAGCGCCCCAGGCTGTGTTGTTCCTTGCGACAAATGTGGCGACATTGTCGGCAAGAGGATCAGCTTCCGGCCCCACCAGGCGGCGCCATTCTGCCGCTTTGGCGATCGGCAGGAGCGGAGCAAGTAGGCGCGGCTCCATAACGAAGGCAGTGGCGAGAAGAACATCGCGGATCAGCTTCGGCCCAACCATGGCTTTGAGAATGGCAGCCAAGGCAGCGCCCGTGTCTCCAGGGTTAGATTGTTGAACCCGAGCCCATGCGTTGTCCGGCAGCGCGACCACAAGCGATGTTGGCTGAGCGGAGCGGAACTCGATTGGTCCGCTCGCCAGGTGTGATCCCGACAGCCGGTCATAGGCGTCGAGCACGAGACGGCGCGTGCGGAACTCGCCGAAGGCGGACTCCTCGTTGCGCTTAAGACCGCGGAAGGTTTCGGAGGGATAGTTCGCCCCATGCGTATCGGCCGGATCTAGCACATAGCGCAGTTCATCGCGCGAAAGCCCGTATTTCAGCGCGAACAGAGCGTCGAGCTCGGCTCGCAGATCCGCGCGGCGGGCGGCATCGAAGATAAACGGTGAACCCGCGTAGCCGAGATCCTCGGCCCATGGACGCATCGAATACGAGGTATAGGTGAGTTCGCGCACGCGCGGCATGATGAAGGCGCGATCGTTGCCCGAAAATTGGTGTGGGGAGAGGACGGGGAGTTGCTTGTAGATGAAGTAGTTCATCGTTGTGCCGCCAATCTTTTGACGTGCAGCATAATCAAAGGAGATCGACGACAGGTTCGCTATAAAGCAAGTAACCTCCTCTGCGCCGGCGTCTGCGCATTCCATTAGAGGAAGCTTATTGCCCACACCTACCTTCGGGAAAATACTCGCGATCACCGTGCGTTCGTCGGTGGATCGGCAGATGTCCCGCCAACCCATCAGCCAGTGTGGCTGTTTGCGGTTGATCAACGCGGCCGTGAGCGCCAGCGGATCGGCGGGACCGGTCTTGATGAAGACGAGATCGTCGTCGGTGAGCGGCATCTCACGGCGCATCTCGCGCGCGCCGTCCGCGGCCTTGTGAAGCCATGTCGCGAATTTACCGCCTACAATATCGCGCTCGAGCGCACGTTGCCCCAGCATATCGCGCAGACGCGCGCTCGCGCGGGGAGCTGAGCGCGCCAGGTTGCCCGCCAGCAAATCTTCGGGGTCCAACGTGCCCAGTACCCATTGCGCCAGTACCTTCAGGCACCCCTCGGCGTTCTCCTTACGGAAATATTGCTTGAGGCGCGACGGCGCGCGCGCGACGCGCAGCTCTACCTCGGCCTGCGGCACCCAGTACCACGGGTCGGCCTCGTAGTCGGGATCGGCCTTGGCAGCGTCTGGCGACGGCGGCAATGAGCCCTCGCCCGAGCGCTCGGAGAAGCCCGCGTAGGAACTGAAACGATGATCGAAATGATGGATCATCTTCGCTTCGTAGAGCGGCACGTAGCGAGGTTCGTCTCGACGTACCCAATCCGCTCCATCACGCTGGAAGCTATGCGCGGCGAGCTGTGAAGCAGTGCGGAACAGCTTGCTGTCCGTCGACATATCGAACAGGCGCTGAAAAGTAATGCCCCACGGATTATCGTTGCTGTCTTGGTGCTCCGGGCGCTCGCGAATGAGTATGGGCGCTGCGCGATAGAGCTTTCGAGTCAGAACCGCATCAAATTCGGTTCTAAAAATTGGAGAAGTTCCAGTGTTTGGATTCAATTCAAGAATTTGATCAGGCGTGAGCGTGAGATGACGCCGTTCATCTCGAAACTCTTCCTCTGTTCTTGAAAAGAAACTGAGTTTTATTGCCGCAGGTCCCGTGTTCGCTTGACCTACCGTTAGAAGGCAAAATTTGAATCGAGCGTGACCAATATCGTCAAAGAACCCAAGTCCGGTTTGGAAGTCGTATAGGCTGAAGAGCTTTCGGTTGACTACCAGATCGCCGAAGAACGCACTTGTCGAGCTGTCGGTGGCGACGCCGGTTGGCACGATTATTCCGGCGCGTCCGCCCGCCCGCGCGAGCTGGGAAAAAAGTTCGGCGAACAGCGCGTAGGTGTTGACATCTCCTGTCCCAGTCAGGGGGAAGCGCCCGCCCTTGCGCACGAACACGCTTGCCGCCTCGGACGCGCGCTTCGTGAACTCGAATTCCGCCGCTAACGACGCCCTCGGCGTCCCCGGATCGGCCTGCTTCAGCGCCTTGATAAGCGCACCCCGCTCGGCCTTGTTTGCAGCGGTCGCGATCTCGGGATCGCGGGCGGCGAAGAACTCCTGCTCCTGCAGCTTGATTCGTTCCCACGGTGGATTGCCGATCACCACGTCGAAGCCCCCCCGCGCCATGATCGCCGGGAATTCTAGTGGCCAGTGAAAGGCGCTGACCGAGTGAGCAATCCTCTCGACCTCTGCGATGAGCGGGTCATAAAGCGGCTGACCACGCGCCGCCGTCCAGACGTGGTCGGTTTCCGGCATAAGAGGCCGGGTGAAGTCGGCGGGCCCCGGAATCGGTCCGGTCTTCGGAATGAAAAACGCGGCCACATAGGCGTCGCTGGCGGTCTTCAGCCGCGACCAATTCGGTCCGCTGTGTATCCGCGCGAAGGCCGCCTCCTTGGCGGCGACATCGGCCAGAGTGTCCTCCGGCATAGCCGTCAACGCTTCAGCCGCGCCGATGAGACCGGCCGGCGGCTTCAGCTCGGCGAAGAGGCCAGTCGCACCCTTGCCCTCCCGCTGCTCCTTGTTGCGGCGGGCATAGACTTTTGCCACTTCGATGTCGTCGCCCTCAAGCGCATCGTAGGCCGCGTCGGGGATGCCACCAGCGAGACTAGCGACGTCGAACATCCCGACAAGACTGTCACCACATCGGATATGACTGTCCAGGAAAGCGAGTGGCTTACCGGGCTCTAGCGCCTCGATCCAGAGCGCGACCTTCGCAAGCTCTACCGCCATCGGGTTGCGATCCACCCCGTGGATTGAATGGCGCGCGACATCACGCATCGCCGCGGGGTAGTCTGGTGCTTCGCTGTCGCGCAGTTGCGCCACACGGGCCGCCATCCGACGCGCGGCGCCAAGCAGGAAATGACCCGATCCACAGGCTGGATCGATCACGGAGAGCTTGAGGATCGCCTCGGCACCTCCCTCCGCTTCGGCCCGCATAAGAACGGGATCGAGCGTGGAATCGAGTAGCGTCTGGACGAGGCTGTCCGGCGTATAGTAGCTGCCCGAGGTCTTGCGCGCATTGCCCTTGGCTTCGTCGGCATCGGCGAAGCCAAACCGTCGCCCATGGTCCTCGCGGATGGGGACAAGCTCAAGCAGTCCCTCATAAACCGACCCAAGCTCCTCCGTCGCCATGTCGCGCCAGTTCACCCGGACGCGGCGTCCATCCTCTATCAACCAACTCAGGTGGAAGATGGCACGCAAGAACGCCCGATTGGGCAGCTTCACATCATCAAGGTCGGGCGTCGCGCCGCGCGCAAAAATCCCGCCCAGCGCAGGCAATCCTAGCAACTGCTCACTGCGCTCCAGAGCTCGGAAAACGATCTTCGCCACTTCCCAGGCGTCATGATGATGATCGTGCGACGAACGCCGCGCCGACCGCTCTCGCATATGGCTGAAGCCGTAAGCCGAAGCATAGAGGTCGCGCGCCGCCTCCGATGCGTCCGGTCCGTGCAGGAGTTCGCGGTCCTCGGCGACGGCCAAGAAAATCAGTCTGTAGACAATACGTAGAAGCTGCTCGAACCAACCCTGCGTGCTGGTATGGTTTTCATCGAGCTTCGCGCGGAGATCGGGGTTCGCGTCCAGGCACCCCTGGCCGAGTGCCAGAAGCGCTTCCTTGACGCTCTTTCCAAGCCGATCGCGCGCCGCGGTTCCGGCTCTCAATCCAGCGTCGCGCCAGCGCTCCAGCGCGCAATCGGCCGCTGCAGCACCCTCGCCACCAAAGCGCGTGGCATGAATCAGCAGCCACGTCGCTGTAAAGTCCGCGAACATCTCGTCGCGGAAGATCGCCCCAAGATCCGCTTCGATAAAGGCCGGCCGGGTGAAGCTGTCATTGTCTCGCATGAGGCGAAGGCGGTCCCCAGCAAAGACCAGACCCCATAAGAACTCGGAGCTTGCGTTCAACCAATCCTGAAGCAGCACGCTCGGAGAACGACGCGGAATCGTGCCGCCATGATCGTCGCCCATTTGCGTAAGCGCTTTGGTGAACGCATCCCCTTCCGGTAGGGACGCGACCACCACGATCGGCACCCGGCCGCCCTTTGCCTCAAGGGCAATGCGGTACGTATGGCCATCCTGCTGGTGAACGTTCGGACCGCGCAGAGCTTCGAACCCGAACGCCTCCTGGAGCAGGCTTTTCACAAAGGTCGCTGTCTGAGCTTCGTTGGGCGCCGGCAATTTGGCATACGCCTGCCAATGCGCTTGGCCGATCCTGAAGTAGCGCGTGATCTCGTCTCGGAGGTTCGTCCCTTTGGGACAACCATAGTCGGCTGCCGCCTTCTGATCCGGCGCGGTGGCGGCGATCGCCGCCACCTGATCGGGGGAGATCAACCCACCTTCGATCGATACAGCGGTAAGCCCAATA
Organism: Allobosea sp. Root483D1; assembly: GCF_001429505.1. Taxonomy (GTDB): domain Bacteria; phylum Pseudomonadota; class Alphaproteobacteria; order Rhizobiales; family Beijerinckiaceae; genus Allobosea. The sequence continues at coordinate 535,918 of NZ_LMJW01000022.1, read as the reverse complement.
TTGGCGGTGCGTTTGAGATGCCGGGCCATCACTCGCCCTCCGGAAGGAGGACGTAGAGACCAATGACGTCCGCTGGTAAGACAGGAACAACCTCGACCGTCGCCCCGCCGCGTGCGGCTTCCGTCAGCCGAAGATGGTCCGCAGAAAGCGCAGCGCCGCGTCCCGCAGCGTAAGCTCCTACCGCAGGCTGATAACTCGCCAGTCGTTCATGAGCCCGTTGAAGCTGACGCGCAGCAGCAAGCTCATCAAGATTCCCTGTTGCCTCAGCCTCGAGAAGTTCAAGAGCGGACGGTCCTTCGAGGAGCGAAGCCGGAGCTATTCCCCCAAAAGCAATCCCAGTGGCCTCCTCCGCCAACAGCATGCGGTTTGTACGGCCGCTAGTTATGAGCTTGAAGCGGAGGCGTAGCAGCAGCAGCGTTGTCATTTGACTGACGGCTCGTGTGCGCCAGGCGCCGCACCGGCCAAGCGGCCGGAACGCGGCGCCTTCCGGATCAAGTGCGCCCTCTGCCAAACTCTCGGCCAAGCTTGCGACGAGGGGGTGGACGCGCCCGAGGTGGGTAACGCCCGGTGCAGGATCATCCTCGAAGCCAACCCTTCGCGTCCCACGCAAACCCCGCGCTTCCAGGCGCTCCTTGATAGCGTCGGGCATCGCGTCGAGATGAACGAGATGGTGCTTTCCGACCTTCTCCAAAGGCGCTCCCACGCGCTTCAAGGCACGTTCCGCGAAGCGTGCGACTTCGGTCGGGCCGCCATTCAGCGCACGCATCTGCTGCCATTCCGGCAGTACCTCATCGGGCTTCAGAGCTCCCTGCGCGTATCGCGCGCGACTTGCCTTCGCGTTTTCCTCGGCGTCGCGCCATCTGCCATCGAGCCGCTCGCTTGACAGGCCGAAATCGAATGCCAGCTGCTCGCGATGTCCTCCGGCACGAAGCATGAGCGCCTGCATGAGCGCCGAGGTCACGCCGTCGCTGTCCTCCGGCATCGGCACGGAGATGCCTGTCGCCTTGCGAATGGCTTCGGCTTTACGAAGAATAACCTGCAATACCGCGCCGTCGATCGCGCTGTTTTCGCCGAAGATGGTGACCGAACGGACGACGGGCGACTGCTGACCAAATCGGTCAACGCGACCTTCCCGCTGCTGATGACGCGTCGGATTCCAACTAAGGTCGTAGTGAACCACGGCGTCGAACAATGACTGCAGATTGATGCCTTCGGAGAGGCAGTCAGTCGCGACCAGGATACGGCTCTCGGAGCCGTCGAGCAGGTCAACGCGGGCTCGCCGCTCTTCTGGCGGCAGGCGTCCGGTCACGACCGCTACGTCAGCCTTCGGCCAAGTTCGCTTTATCTCTTCACCAAGCGCCTCAGCCGTTGCGATGAACCTGCAGAAGATGACTGGCTTGGCGCCTTCCTGAAGCAGCCCCTTCAGAACCTTCAATAGCCGGGCAACCTTGGGATCCTCGGCGCGACGGCTATCAAGGAACTCTGCCATGGAGATCAGCGCGGCGAGCTCACCGCGCTCCTCAGCACCGGCGCTGGCCGTGCCCGGCTCCACATCCCCTTGGTCGAGCAGCCCTTCATCTTCGTCGAAGACGACAGGCTGCATCGCCTCTTCGTCCGCCACCCCGGACAAGCGATTGCGAAGAGCATTGGTCGCGGCCGCGGGTGACGAGCCGACGCATCGCATCAGCGCGAGCGTACCCCAGAAAGCAAGCCGCCGGCTGCGTTGGTCCGTGCCGGCCCGCTGAGTGACAGCCAGGCAGTAGTCGAGAACGCGGTCATGGAAGGTGGCGAATTCGCCGCTGAGGCTAAAGGGCTCGTCCTTCACATTGTGGACGGGAAATATTCGTTTCTCTTGCCAGCCAGCCTCAGTGATATCGGGTCGGCGCCGCTGAACGTAATGCTGAGCGAGGCGGCGGCCATATCGGGCTCTTGCATTCTCGTCGCCATGCGGACCTCCGGCGAACTCCGGGCTAATGAGGCCCAACAGACGGTCGAATGCGGCTTCATCACCGCTGTGCGGCGTTGCCGTCAGCAGCAGCATGTGGCGCTCTTCATCAGAGGCCAAGCGTTCGAGAAGCTCGAAACGCTGATGCCTTCCACGGTCTCCGCCGATGCAGGCGTGCGCTTCATCGACGATCACGAGGGACGGACAAGCTCTCGCGAACTCATCGCGGCGGCTATCGGCCTTGATATAGTCGAGACTGACGACAGTGTGCGGATAGGCCTCGAACAAGCTCTGAGCCGCAGGGAGCCCGCGCTCTAGGCTGCGCGCCCTGGCCGATGTCACGGCGACGGCGTCGATGTCGAACTTTTCTGCAAGTTCGTCGACCCATTGTTCAACGAGGTGCGGCGGACACAGTACCGAAAAACGGTCGATCAGGCCGCGATCGAGCATCTCACGGATGATCAATCCTGCCTCGATCGTCTTGCCGATCCCCACGTCGTCGGCAATCAGCAGCCGCACGACCGACAGCTTCAAGGCCATCATCAGCGGCACGAGTTGATAGGCGCGCGGCTCCACACCGAGATGGGCGGCGCTCCGGAACGGGCCGGCGCCACGGCGAAGCGACAGACGGAGCGCATCCGCCAGCAACCGCGCACCATCCTGGGTGTCCCGCCGCTCAGGCGTTGGTGGAGCAAATCGCGCGGGCTTGACGGGATTGACTTCAAGCGCAAGCGCGATCCGCTGCGCATCGGCTTCCGACCCCGACAAGGGCCTGACGTTGAGGATGTCATCATCGGGAGACGGGAGAACGACCCACTCTCGTCCCCGCGCCTCGACAAGATCCCCCGGCGAAAATCTGACCGCTTCCACTATGCCGCCCCCAACAACTCAACCAGCGCCCTCGGCGCCGCATCTCCGGGCACATCAGGAAGCTCGACGACATCCACCCCCAAGTCGGCACATGCCGAAGCAAGTCCCCCCGGCACATGTCCCGATACCGCGAGCACCTGGAAGCTTGGCCAATAGAGGTCGTATACAGTGCCGTCGACTTTGCGCGAGGATGGTGCTGGCAATCCCCACCGGCGGATCGCGCTAAGCCAGCCGCTTGCGACCTCCACCGGTCCAGCCTCCCCGACCTGAGGCTCTGCGAGCTGGCAGAAAAAGGCCGTGACCTCCGAGTCGCGACGATCGATCAGATTGTGATCGGGCTGGTTGAAGTATGAGAGCAGGCAGCGATAACAGCCGGCGACGCAAGCGTCCGACCGCTCCTTGAGGCCGCCATCCTCAGATGGGAAATCATAGTGCATGAGGTCGAGCGCCTGGCGCGCGATTTCCGCCATCCGCCGAGGATCGGAGACAAGGCGGTTTAGGACCCCAGCTCCCCCCTCGGTGGCCTCATAAAGGAGGATCGCCTTGCGGTCTTCGCGCCTAGGCAAGGGCTCGCCCAGGAGCTCGCCCTCCTCCAGTTCAGCAACGATCTGGATACCTCGCAAAAGAGCATGCTGGAGGGTCGCCATCTGCCCCTCGCCAAAATGTGCAAGCGGCCGCACCAGGAGCGCATTCTTGTGGTCCTCGACGATCGGCACGATCCGTTGCGACTTCGGGATTGTGACGTCCATGTCATCGTCATCCCCGCCATTGAGCGTATCCTTGACCCATCGCCCCGACGTCGGATCGATGCAGAAGCCGTTTATCGACTTCGACTTCCGTCGGCGAAGTCCCTTGTTAATGCGCGATAGCTTTGCGCGTGCGCCGTAATCGAGGAGCAGAAGCGGCTCTCCTCCCGAACGCAAGGTAAGCGTGCGGATATCAGGAACGCCTTTTTCGAATTGCCATTGGAAAACGGTCTGGATCTCAAAGCCACGCCTCTGCCGATCTTCATCATTCGCCGTGATCCTAGCCGAAGGTGCGGTTTCAACATTGTCGATTCGATAAACGTTATCGAGCCGATCCACGCCGGCCAGCGACGCGCTGCACGCATGGCATCGCTCGAGCTTGTCATCGACGTGAGCCGCTCCACACTCGGCGCACAAGATGAGGCTGGTGGTGGCAAGCTTGCCATCATCGAGGCGTCCGTGCGCCGGCAACTTCGCACGGACGACCCGGTAGGCCCGCCCCTCATGATAGATCAGGCTGTTGGGACCGAATTCGGAAATCGCGAGGAAGCGCGGCCTTTGCAAAACAGCCGCGCGCTTGGTCGCAGGAATGAACGCATAAAGCGGGAGGCGCGGGAAGTTGTAGCCCGGCAGGAATCCTTCGGTCGCCAAATAGCGATACGTGTAGAAGTCTGAACCGTTCGAGGCCTGTCCGCGCTCGAGCATGTCGAGCTCTTCTGTCGCACGGAAATGACGCCGTGCTGCCTCCTTGCGCTCGCCTGGCTTGAATGATGTTCTCTGCTGAATTTGATGAGCCTCATCCTGCTCACGGCGGGCGCTTTGGTAGAGTTCCCGCCAGCGGCCGAAGCTGCCTGCGAAATTCTGCGCGGCTTCTCTATCAGTCTCATCGACAAAGGCATTGATATCGGCCAGCCAAGGCGCATCGGCCAGTTCGACCACGCTGGCAGTTCGCTCAAGCAGACGCCGCATTGTGGGTTTTGCCGCTCCGCTCGCGACGAGCTTTGCGAAGGCGGATTCAATCTCATTTGAGACCGCCATCTCCGACGTCGCCATGTTCAAATTCTCGGGGATCGACGGCTTTAGCGGCACGACGGCCGCCGCCAACCACTCTGCGTGGAGATGGCTTCGCAGCAGATCGCGATTGGCAAGATCCAGGGCCGGCGGCTTCACGACGCCCGCGACGAGCCCTTGACGATTGTTGAAATAATACTGGTCGTGGGGAGACTGGGCGGCGCAATAGGTGACAACAAGCGCTGCTTGGCCGCTGCGGCCAGCACGGCCGGCCCGCTGCACGTAATTTGCCGGTGTCGGCGGCGCATTCCGGAGAAAGACAGTGTTCAGCGCGCTGATATCAACTCCGAGTTCCATTGTCGGCGAGCAGAACAGCGCCGGAAGGAAGCTGGCGGGCTCGCCTTCCTGGCGCATTTCATCTCGGTTGTGAGCGATTCTTTCGATATCCGACTTCCCGAACCGGAACCGGTCTTCGCGCCAAGCACGGACCTTCTGGTCGACCTGAGCGGTGTGCTCCCGAGCCTCGAAGGCAAAGGGCAAGTCGCCCTTCTGCCCGAGCATCTCTGCGACTTCTTCATACAGCGTGCGGAAAAATGGGTTCTCGCGTTTCCCATCCGCCCTTCTGGTTGCAGGAAAGAGGCGCAAGGCCGTCGATGCAAGGCGCCACGCAGGAGCCTCGCCGCCGGTGAACACCCGGCGAATGACCTGGTGATTTTCGGCGGCCCTCAGGAGCGTGGCGATAACATCGTCATATTCTTTGACGGGTAGCGGCTCCCCCCAAATATCCTTGCTGCGCAGGGCCTTGCCCAGCGCCGTCCGCCAGCCGCCGCGTACGATCAACACATCTTCCGCTGCGCTGATCTCCGCCTTACTTGGCGGGTCGATCATCAGAAATCCGGCTTGCCGTAACTCCTGCTCTTCGTTCTGATCGATAAGCCAGGGATCGCGGAGGTGGTTCCTCGACGTCTCGGCGACTTGCAATATCCGCTGGCGATCGAGCGCCTCTGTAGCGATGGCAAGGCCGCGACGCATATAGTCGAAAAGCAGGTTGAAGAGCCTGGCCCGCAGCTGGGGCGTGGCGGCCGCCAGTCGCGGGTTGTCAGCGAACTCTTCGTCGTCGCCCGCTAACTCACCCAGCCCAGGGAACCGGACCTCCACAAGGCCGGCCTCTTCGAGATTAGGATTCGTGAAGCGCCAGCCTTTCCGAAGATCCGCCCACATGCGGTGTGCGAGGATAGACGTCAGCACTTCCTCGGCCGCTTGGCGATTGTGAAATCCCTTTACACGTGGATCCGCCATCCAGTCGGACAGACGATCGGGTTCCTCAAGGTCGAAGCCAAGCGCCTTGCGAACGGCTTCCCCGAACCGAAGATCTGGGAGGCCCTTCTCACCTGCTACACGCACGGCGCGTAAGATGCCGCCTCGGAGCAAGCTGACGAAAATGAAGTCGTTGAAGTGCCCTGCCTGCAGAGCCGCATCTTGGCGATTGTCTGTAAAACCCAGAAGCTTACGGGCACTTTCCTCAAGCGTGCTGTCCGCCTCCATCCATGCCAAAATGGTCGAGACGATAAGCGTCGTCGCAGAACTCCGCCCTTCGGCCGATAGACCCGCCAGCTTATTGATGTCACGTGCCTGTTGTGGCGGCTGATGACGGCAATGGGGGCAAAAGCGATACTTGCCGCCGAAGAACCAGGCCGGCACCCCGTCATCGGTGAGCGATCCATCAGGCTTCACAAGGAGAAGCTGCCCCTCGTGCTTGCCCCGATGCCCCGCTTTCAGCCGCTCCTGTCCTGCCGGCGTCGTTTCTTGCCAATCATCCGGATAGTCGGCGACAGCGCCCCCGAACAAGAAGTCAGCATTGATCGCAGGGACCAGAAACCCGGTCCGTGATCCATCTGGTTCCGGGGCTTCGCTTGCCGGATCATCAATCGGTCGTGCGAGAACGCGAACACCATCGAGCGCATTCTCAATCCGAACGCTGTGGTGCTCTTGACCGCATTCACGGCAAAAGAAGACTGGATATAGGCGCGCGTTCGGATCGGATGGATGAAATACCTGTCCTTCCAGCACAACACGCCGATCGGTCGCAGGCTCGATCGTTGCGTATGCGTGGCCAGCACCAGAAATGAATCGATGAAGCTTAAATGCCAGGAATGCCCGGTCGCTGACGCCACCGCGAAGATCTTCGCGGCGCCCCATCAACGACAGCATCCCGGCAAGAGCAACTCTGCATTCTTCTGAAGGGATGTTTGTCCGGGCCACGAGTTTGGAGCTCGCATCGCTCAAGGTCATGGGCGCGCGACGGCGCAGTTTCTCGCCCTCGACAAGCCCGATCTCAGTCTCGATCCAGCAGGCGAGCGGATGGGAATGCAACTCCTCGTCCGTCAGGCTTTCCGGTATTGGCGCCAGAACCGCGTCCGGGAGTGCTGCTCCGAGGCTTGTGCTGTTGATCCGGGGGTCCGTTGCCCTGGCGAGATTCTCATCGATGACCGATGCCGAACTGAGCTCTTCCCCAAAAATCAGCTTGCCGACGCGAGCAACGGCGCTTGCTCGTTCGATCTCGTCGTGCGCGCTCGACATCGTCGCTGACGTACCGATGCACAGCAACTTTCGCTCTTTGACAAGGCGGTCTTTAACGCGACGCACCAGCATCGCGACATCCGCCCCCTGACGGCCGCGGTAGGTGTGCAGTTCATCCAGCACCAAGAAATCCAGGCCGACTGCATTGGCGATGACGGCACGATCGAGTTCATCCTGGCGCGTCATGAGCAGCTCGAGCATCATGAAGTTCGTCAGCAAGATATCGGGCTTGGCCTTGGCGATCGCCTGCCGTTCCGCATCACTTTCTTGGCCGGTATAGCGGCTGAAGGTCGGGCGCAGCTCCTCGTCGAGCCCCGAGCCGCCGATGAATTTTTCGAGCTCTTCAAGCTGGCTGTTGGCCAACGCGTTCATTGGATAGATGATGATCGCGCGCGTCCGCTGCGGCTCGCCTGCGCGCCGCGCGCGCACCACTGCATCGACGATCGGCAAGAAGAAGCACAGCGACTTTCCTGACCCCGTGCCTGTGGTCACGATGAAGCTTTCACCATTGCGCGCCTTCGCAACAGCGCGATCTTGGTGTCGGTGAAGCTTTATTGGCGTACGGTCAGGGCCTGCCGCGAATATCCTGCTAAGAGCCGGATCGAGCACTTCTTGCGCAACAAGCTGATCAACAGAATGACCAGACTCGAAGCGCGGATTAATGGTGATCAGAGGCTCGGGCCAAAACCGCTGCTCATTATAGGCAGCATCAACTTGAGCACGGATTTCCGGCGCGCGGATCTCCGAGAAGGAGCGAGCGAATGATTCATATCGCTCTATCAGCGCTTGATCGAGATCAAAGATGTCCACGACGCCCCTCCCCAGTTACCTCGTATTTGAGATATCTGGCCTTAGATTTTTAATTACTACTAATTTAACTTGCTGCTTGTATAGTGTGCGGCATGAGAAATCCTGCTAAACTAACAATGACTTCTTCAAATTTTCCCGGATTTACCGCGACATCTCTGACGAAGGCGATCCACTGACGCTGTTTTTGTTCATCGCTGGCGAACGCCGGCGTTAGTGCATCGGGCAGGTTGACAGGGATCGGCGTCGCACGCCGCGCGAACGTCGCCGCGATCGCACGCGCAAGCCTATCGTCGGCGAAATCGAAGGACTTGCTGAGAATCCAGATGTCGTAGAAATCCTTCATCCGGCTATTCGCCCGCCCCAGCGCCACCATCGCCTGGAATTTCTCGGCAATAACGGTTTCCCGCGCGTAGCCACGCAGCCGCGGCATGGGAAAGTCCAGCATGGAAGGATAGTCCAGTTCTTCGGCGCCAGGCTCCACCGCATCGCCAAAGCCGATGTCGATCGTCAGACTGATCCGGGCGCCGCCGATCGATGCTGTTGTCCGCAGTCGCAGGCCGCCATACTCCAGTTCCTCGCGGATTCGATCGACATGAAGCGCATCGACGTCGAACTCCACGCCGTCGGCAGCGCCCTGCGCCAGGATCTCCCGAAACGTCGCCAGCATCGGCTCCGCGCTCGGATCGCCGAAGCCCAGCAGATCAAGATCGCGCGTGCCGCGGTGCGGGTCATCAAACCAACTCATCATCAGCATCGCTCCCTTCAGCACGAAGCGAGCGGCGTGGGGTGACTGGCTGAGCCGGAAGAGCAGCCGCTCCAAAGCGAAGCGAGTCAGGACAAGATCGAAGGTCTGGCCGCTCGTCTTGGATACCTGCAACAGGCGGGCGCGAACCGAGGCACCGATGTTCTTGATCTCCTTAGCCATTGGCGGTCAGTGCCTCGAGATAGGGCCGAACGACCGTGGCGACCGTTCCTTGCTCAGCCTGCCTGGCAACCTCGCCCGGCGTCGTCTTGCGCTGGCGCAGCGCCTCCTGAAGGCCTTCGATCGCCACGGACAGGCCAATCTTGTTCCGATATCGGAAGCAATCGGCGATCGTCTTTGCGACGCCGAAGACCTTCACGGCCACCCCCTCGACAGCGTGGGTTTCAACACCCCCCTTCAGCAGACGATCTGTGAAACGTACCAGCCGAATGGGCGTGCCTTCGGGTTTCGGGGACCAGTCCTTCTGACCTACGGCGAGCCAAACCTGCCTCGGGAGCTGATCAGTCAGACCATGGAAAGCCAGGGCCGAAACGAGGCAAACCACGCCTTTGGGAACCCGTTTGGCGGCCTCTGCGAGACTGTGGTGAACGTCGAGGGGCGCATCGGAAAGTTGATAAAGTCCCCGCGCGAGCCGAAGCACCTCGCCGTCGCGTTCCATGCGACTCATGGTGGCGGCTGTTACACCCGCCTCGCGCAGCTCTGCCAGGCGCGAAATTCCGCGCGCGGTCAGCACGGTATGGGCAATCTGGCGTTGGGACATGGATGGTGGGACGATACGAAAACTCGGAACATAGGACCTATTATCCGAGGATTTGTATCATTCTTCGTATGGCGAGGAAAGGTGCCCGATCGAAGAGGCTGTCGCCCTGGTTCGAGGCTCAAAGCACTTGGAGACAGGAATCGATCACGCGTCATGTCAGCGTAGGTGGCATGGTTGCCCGAAGCCCCATGGCGGACAGGTCTAGAACGAGGGGCTGCAGGAGCGCGCGGGTCGCCTCGCCCCCGCGTGACAGCACGTCGATAAAGTCCTCCTGGTTGGGCTGACCAAGCGCCAGTCGATAGATCATGCGCTGCTCGCGAAGTTGAGCAAAGCGCGCCACATCCCGGCCGAAAGGTCGCTCGAAAACGTGCCGGCTGATTTCCGCCTTTTCGAGCACCCACCAGGGACGGAGGCCGCTGGTGTCGCCGAAACGCTCCGCATGGCGTTGCAAGCATTGCCACGGCGAACCCTCTGCGGCGGCGACGTGTCTCAGGACCTCGTCGCGCAACATCGCCGAGAGCCGGCGCCTGACAGCCAGTCCAGCATAGCGTTGGATACGGCCCTCGCGCTGTTCAAGGTCAAGAGGGTTCGACGAGAGATCCCAATGGACCACATGCGAACACCAAGGGTGGAAATCCAATCCCTCTTGGCCGACAGATGTCGTGGCCAGCACATGCGGCCAAAAGGGCGTGTTGAAGCTTCGGCGAATCTCGTCGGGTCGAGCTGGAGCAGTCTGCGCGACGCCGCCCTCCACTTTGACGGCAGGCTCGGTCTCGGCATCCCCGAACGGTACGGCGACATGGCAGCGCACCGGTATCTTGTGCGGCTGACCGCCGATCCCGTGAAAGCTGAAGCTACCGGCGCGCAGCCCGAGTGAGGATTCCAAATCCTTGGTCAGACCTGCAGCGCCCTCAGGCAAATTCTGCGCGCGCAGCCAGAAATGCTCGTCCAAGACGCTTTCAAAGCCGCCATCCACGACCGCGCTCATGACCTGTTCGACCGCCGTCTTGCCCGGCAGGGAGGACAGGATCACCGGATTGTCGAGATAGGCGCGCAGACCCTGCCAACTGAGCTGGACCAGGGCAGGATAGCGGGCCGGCGCCAGGATCGTCGGATCATGCCGGAGCAACGCCCGGCCAAGCGCCACGCCCGGCGCTCCGATCGCATAGTCGACGAGGTCCTCAAGTTCGATCGGTGAAAGCCTCTCGATCGCCTGTGCCTGCCGCCACTTCTGGACGGCAGACCGAGCGGCGCGATCATCGCCGATTGCACTGCTCCAACCCGCGGCCGACTGTTCCCCCATGCCGGCCCGTCGCTCGATTGCGGCCATGACCTGTCCAATGGATCGATGCCGCCGCCGGGCCTTCAAGGTGTCCCGTTCAACAATCCCTTTGGGCAAGACCGCGAGGATCTGTCGCCGCACGAGCTTACGAATGACGCTAAGCGGCTCCCCGGCTTTCTCAAGCGGGTCGGTGTGACGTATCAACCATGGCGATGGATGAAACGCAGCCATGACCGGGCCGGGCACCGCCGCCAATTTAAAGCGCCGCCGCTTATAGGCTTTCTCATAGCCGCCTTTGTTTTTTGGAAGACAGTGCGCTTCGATGCCAAAGCTCAGAAGTGCAGCGACGCTTGGCGGCGTTGCGCGAAAGCGGCTGAACATCAAGAGTTTGGGGTCGACCGCTGCGCTTTTCCAGCCGCCCCCCAGTGGCCACCACGGCAATGATGGCGCGACCCACGGCAGCGACAGGAGCTTGGGCGGCGCGACGCCGCTGAGCGCCCGAAGCTTCGCATCAGGCCATGCCGTTGGCGCGCTGAGTTTGTTCCGGCGCTCGCGTGTCATCCGTGTGAGTTTGGGCGCGGCCTTGATCTTTGCGCGCTTCCACGCCGCATAGCGCGGGCCTAGGGATTGGGCTGGCAACGGAACCGACGACCAATAGGGCAGCGCCTCATAGCGCACATCTTCGGTGAAGCTATCGACCAGATGCCGGTAGACCTGAAAATCCTCGGGCTCCGGGTCTGCGTCGAGGAATTGCGTTCCGGCAAGCGGATCGGTCGACGCCACGCTGTCTCGCTCTGTTCGCGACATCACCGGAGTTAGTAGGCTGCGGAGCTCGTCTCTGAGCTTGGCGGCCTCCGCCACCTCGTCCGCTAAATCGGGGCGGCTCGCATCGGCATTTGCCGCGATGTCACGCAACTTGTCGCCGAACTCGGAAAAGAGCGTCTTCGCGCGTTCGCGAACCCGGTGGCCGGCAAGGAATTCGATCAATTCAAGGAGCTCCGCATGAGCAAGCGCACCCATGGTCTCCTCCCACCGAGTGCTCAAAAGCCGGTAAGGTGTGGCGCTGAGCAACAAAATAGCGGGCGGGACAGTGGAGTTTGCTGGTTCGAGAAGCGCCTTCAGAAGCGGATCGGCGTCTTTCTCCTCCAGAATCTGGCGGTAACGCTGGAACTCGTCGAGAATGACCAGATCGGGCGGCTGATGGCGCAGCGTCGCCAGCGCCAGCGCACGGCGGAGATGGCCAACGAAGGTGGTCGGCTTCAACGGCTTGATCTTCTTTTCCGCATCGCCCAGCACGGCCAGCTCCAGCTTGGCGCGCACCGGCTCTCCGAACTCCGCCGCAAGGGCTTCGCGAAACCGCTGCGTGAGATGGGCGGGCGAAGTCTCGAATTTTGTCTCCGCGTCCTTGACGGCCCAGTCCCAGTATCCCCGCGCACTCAGCCGCAAGATGTCCGGATCGAGATCCCGTGCGAATGCAGGATAGGCCCGCTCGAGCAGCACTTTCAGGAACGCGCGCTCTTCCTTGCGTCCGCCAGTTAGGCGCGCGCGCGCGCCGGGGAAGGAGGTCGCGGGAGTCAGCGCATAGATCAGAACCGGGTTGTCAGGTCGCTTCGCAACCGCGATCAACGAAAGCCGATCCGGCGTTTTGGTTGCCTTCTCCAACTGCTCATCGTCAAGGAAACTGACGATGCGGCCTTTGTTCTGATGGGACACCGCGTGGCCGTTGGCGACGTAATAGATCGCCAGAGGCCGGCGACCATCGTCCGCCATGCGGCGCGCCACCTCTTTCGCAACAACGGTCTTGCCCAGACCAACCTCATCGGCCACCAGAAAGCGCCGCCGCCCCGCCTGGTTCGCGAAAGCCGATAGCGCCGCATCGACCGCTGCTTCCTGAAACGGCTTTGGTACGCTCACGGATGTTTGCCCCTGGCGTCAGCGCCGAGACCGATACGAAGCTTGGTCCACAGATCGTCGAAACGTCGCAGCATCGCTGCTGTCTGCGGGTCTTCGTCTGCGGCTAGTTCAAGCACAGCAGGGAGGTAATCGGAGACTCTTCGCTCGATCTCGCGGAACATGTCCCGGTCGCGCGCCCATGCCGCCAACATTTCTTCGAGGGTTGGCAGCGAGAGATCGAGCGCTGAATTTGCTCCCGAGCCTTTCCGGTCTTGCCGCCTTTCATCCGTCCAGTCGCCTTCGCTGAGCCGACCGTCATCGGCTAGCAGGCCGGCCAACCAGAGAAGGAATCCTCTGGCTCCTAGAAAACGCACAAAGGCCGCGCGATCGCGATCCTCGCCGAACGCCGGTTCGGCCGGCGCCCGTTGCAGCCATGAGAGGCCCTTGTCGCCGCGACTGACGCGCAAACGCACAAACTCGCTGCGCTCAGCGGGAACCACAGCCCCCAACCTCACCTCATCTTGTCGTGCGGGCCAGATTATGAGCCCCCCATGAAGCGTCCCGACTTCGAGCACGATATCGGGTTCATCCGGATGCGGGCCGCCCGGATAGAGATCGGAGCGATGGGTAAGGCATGCCTCATCCTCGTCGATGCCGAGCGTCGCGGCCCAACGCGCCGCCACCTGCGCCCGCGCCCGTTCGAGCGCTTCTTCCTCCAGCACCGCCGCGTCGGGCGCATATTCTGTCTCGGGCGCTTGAACCAGCCGGGCCGATCCCAAAAGCGCCTTCAGGCCTTTTTCAACCACTTCCGTGATGACCAACTCGGCCGTCACCTCGGCGTTGCGTCCGGTCCAGGCGCGCATGGTGGCGTTCGCGCTTCCCAACCATAGCGTCCGCTTGCGACCGACGCGGATGAACAACAGTTTTGCGTGAAGGCCCCGGCCGATCTGTTCTTCCTCGTCGCCGTCGGCGGAGAATGCCGAGGAGACAGAATCAGGCTCGGGATCACCAACGGGATAATCTGGTGCGTCCAGCGCCAGCAGATCGTCAAACGAGGCCAGCGACGGTCCGACCCGCTCGATCTCGCGCATCGTCGTCAGCAGTACGCACCGTAATGGCTTTCCGCCCTTTGGCGTTTGACGCGCTAAGAAAGTCTTATCGACGAAGGGGCTCACAATCACGACTTCATCGGTTCCGGTTGGCGGAATGGGCGCGGTCTGATCTCCATTTCCCGCGGACCAGTGGATCCGTTCGACGCGGACACCCGCCGGCGGTCGGCAAGCCACCTTCGCGATCGTCGTGGCAAGAGAAGCCGAGCGCACGCCCTTGAGAGCGGCCCGATCAGCCAGCGCACGCGCCAGTTCGTCTGCTCCGGGGATCGGAGCACCGCCTTTCGCGCCGGAGGTGAGCAGGAGCCCGATGTCGCGATTGACGCACTCTGTAAAATTCCGGCTCCCGATCCATAGGCGCCAGCCGATATCCCCTTCCTTACTGCGTGTTCGGACCAACGCGGCCTTGGGATGCCAGCTGTGGGTCGCCTCGTCGAAATCCACTTCGCGGACGAACTGGTCCAGCACCGCCGCAATGCGCGGCGTCCGCCGCATCTTCGCGAGACGCCCGCGCTGGATGATGATCCGCACCTTTCCCCGCAACCGCTCGACCGCATCAGCGAAGTCGGACGGGCTGCCACGCCCCGCATCGCTGTCCTTACCCGCCAGGGCGAGCAAGGTCGCACCGATCGTTCCTAAATCTGCCGAGTAGGACGCAAGCAAGGCCAGGTCGACGCATTCATCGGGACCGGGACGCAGGCCCTCCAAGAATGAGAGTGCGGGCCAACTCTCGACCCCGGCGCTCATGCAGCCTCCGCCAGATCGTTGAGAAGCGTGCTGACTTGCTCCCATCTATAGTGGAGCGGGCTTGCTAAGCCATGTTCGTCGCTCGACCATTCGAGGCGCCGAGCACGTCCATTGGGCGTCGGAGCAAGCCGGGCGCGCGGCCCTTTGCGGGCCTCAGCCGCGGCATAGACATCGAATAGCTCGGCGGGATTGCCCGATCTCGAAGCAATCCAGTCCTTCGTCGCCGTTACGACAGCAAGCAATTTGATTGGCAGAGCGCCGATGTCCGCCTCAAGCGCACCGATATCGAGCTTGGCCGCGCGGCGACCGTGCGTTGTGATGATTGCAGCCAGATGATCGCGATGACGGGTCGCGATTTCCCGCTTATCGTCGACCTCGACGACGCGCTCCAGCAATGCATCATAGACCGCACGACCCACGCCGGCGAGACTTGCCGCCTGCTGCGCTCGCATGAGCGAAGCCTGATCGGGTCCAGCGATCGCTTGAGTCTCGGCCGCCCACATTTCGGCAGGCGCCTCCGTCTCGGTTCTAATCAGCCGCGCGAGCAGAGACAGTTCGTCGCCGCCGTTGCGACGCAACTGAACAAGTCGCTCGCGCAGAAACTCGGCTTCCTTGGCCGTCAGCCGAAGAGTGATGTCGCCGCCCTGCCAATTTTCCGGACGCCCTGGAAGCGGCACGAAAGGCGGATCGAAACTGAGAAGCGGCTCACCATCGTCGTCCGTTGCCGCGCCGCCGGTCCTGAGCAGCCTGTGCGCCTGAGCGCGCGAAATGGTCCGCTCATTCAATCGCGGACGCAAGATTCCCCACACCGCAAGCGCATTCCAATACACGGTTGACGGCGGCTGGCTCGACGGTTTGGGGAAGACGCGTCCGCCGATGACTTGGGATTCACCCATATCTCTTAGCCGGCCCGCAAGTTGCCGTTCGCGCTCGCGCAGGGCCCGCTGCGCCGCCGGTCCCGTCATCCCGGCGAGATCTTCGAACAGCCAGGGCACGAAGAGCGCGTAGCGGGCGCGTGTATGCAGTACTGAAGTGCCTGGAAAGAAGCGATCGGCATAGCGTTGATGGATCGTCAGGAAGCCGATCTCGTCGCGCACGCCCATGGATTCTTCATCCATTTGCGCTTTGGCGCGGGCCAGCGCCTCGCGGGACAAATAAGTCCAGCCCAAAGTGGGCTCGATGGACGGCGCGCGTTTGCTGCGGGATGAGCTTGCAGACTGTCGCACGAACTCAGCTCCACAAGCACGACAGCGCCGCCGCGGTGGCCGCTCGATTTACCGCGGGTTGGCACGGCCCGAGGTTCTCAACCTCGACGCCTTCGATCTTCTCACAGATGTCAGTGACCTTCGCCGTTAGCATTCGCCTAATCCCCTTGCCCTCAATTCTTTCCGCCGCGTTGCCCGGCGATTTAGCCTTACGATCTCAATCCGCAGCCGACACTGGCCGCACATCCGTCACTTCGCCGCGGCTCCCCACCAAAGCGATCTCGATGCCGGCCAGGGCGCAACGCGGCGCCAATCGTTCGGCCAGACGCAAGGTGCCTTCCGTGAAAGGGACGACGGCCACTTGCCGTCCTTGCGACGGTGTCGCCATCAACATGCCGACCGTCTCGCACAACCCCTTGTAGAGCCGAGACACCTGGCCCGAATGCCTCGTGTTGATGATCCCGCCCTTGCATTCAGCGGAGATGACCTTGCTGCCGACCTCTGCGACCACATCACCGAGCCCCGACTTTGGATTGACGGTGATCTCCTGGCCCGCGGGGTTGCGATACGTGCCGCCATAGCTGGTGGTGCCGACGCGGGAGATCTTGACGAAGTCACGTCGAAGCAGCCAAGCCGCGAAGTCGAATTGCTTGCCGTGCTCGCCATCAGGGTGAACACGGACGTGTCGGGTATCCTGCGTCCGCAACAGGTGCATGGCGTAGGCGACCATGACCGCACCCTCATAAAGATGGTGTTCGTGCTCGCCATCCGATTTTCCGATGCGGTTTGGCGGTGGCGAAAGTGCCGTGACGAGATCTTCGAAATCCATAGTTCGCCTCCCAGCGGATTGGAGTACTTGATGGGCTGAGAGTGATATTCATCCATCTTGAAACAGCTCAAGATACTCGAAACAGATCGAATACCCGTTATCTCCTAAGATTATATTTGGCGGAACGACTGAAAATTTGCGACCGGCAAGCAGGGAAAGCCTTCCCCCCGCGGCCGAGTCCGAAGTCTCGGCCGCCCCCTTCTGCGGGGACGCCCCGCAACGCCCCACTTAACGGCGATCAGGATTCACGGCCTTCAGGCCCCCAAGTTCGGTACATCCTGATCCGGTCTCTCGCCTGGCTCCCGCTGGCGCTCACGCCAGGCCGGTTTTGCTAAGGGCTCCGCCCTCGCGCCGGCAAGGGTGAAGCGCCGGCAAGCCGGCGCCGTCCGGGGCGGTCTCCCCAACCTTCCGCGCGGACACGTCTTTCAGCACATCCGCAACTACGGGAATCCGCTTGTGCAGGCCGGGCGACCCCCTCCGCCCCGGCGGCCCTTGCCCTTGCTACCCCGGTCTCGCCGACGGGCAGGGTTGCAGCGCAGCGCTGCGCTCCAACCCTGACCCATAGGAGAAAGACCATGTCTGCCAAGATCGAGAATGTCACCGAGAGCGGCACAGAGGTTTTCATTCCGCTCAACAAGCTCAGGAAGTCGCCCCGGAACGCCCGGAAGACCCCGCATAGCGAGGCTGCTATCGAAGCCTATGCCGCGAGCATTGCGGCCAAGGGCATCTTGCAAAATCTGGTGGTGGAGCCCGAGCTTGACGCGGACGGCGCAGCGACCGGCTTCTACCTCGTCACCATCGGCGAAGGCCGCAGGCTGGCGCAATTGCTGCGCGTGAAGCGCAAGCAGATCAAGAAGACCGAACCGATCCGCTGCGTCCTCGATACCGCCAACGACCCGCACGAGATCAGCCTGGACGAGAATGTCACCCGCACGGACATGCATCCGGCGGATCAATATGAAGCCTTCAGGCAACTGGCAGAGGAACGGGGCTATGGCGCTGAGGACATCGCCGCTCGCTTCGGCGTCACCGCTCATGTCGTGCGGCAGCGCCTGCGCCTCGGCGCGGTCAGTCCCAAGCTAATGCAGGCCTACCGCGAGGCGGCGCTGACGCTGGACCAGTTGATGGCCTTCGCCCTCACCGAGGATCACGCCCGGCAGGAAGACGTCTTCGACCGGCTGACCTCATGGCACAAGGAGCCGTACATGATCCGCCGCATGCTGACGGAAACGCATGTCGCGGCCACGGATCGGCGGGCGATCTTCGTCGGCCCGGAAGCTTATGCCGAGGCCGGTGGCGTTCTCATCCGAGACCTGTTCACCGAGGATCGCGGCGGCTTCTATGAGGATGCCGGTTTGCTCGACCGGCTGGTCATCGGGAAGCTGGAAGGGATCGCCGAGCAGGTTCGCGCGGAAGGGTGGAAATGGGCGACCGCCCACGTCGATTATCCGCACGCTCACGGCTTGCGCCGCACCTATCCGCTGCCGGTGGCGCTGTCGGCCGACGATGAAGCCGCCTACGAGGCGGCGCAGGCGGAATTCAACGCCCTGTCGGAGCAATATGAGAGCGCCGATGAGCTTCCCGATGATGTCGATCAGCGCTTCGGTGAGCTTGAAGCCGAGATCGAGCGGATCGACGCCAAGCGGCAGGCTTTCGATCCTGATGATATCGCGCGCGGCGGCGCGCTCGTTGTGCTGAGCCATGACGGCACGGTGCGTGTCGAACGCGGTTTTGTCCGCCCCGAAGACGAGAATCCGGAAGCGGACGCAAAAGCGGATGGTTGGGAGAGTGCCACGACCGCCCGCGCGAACAATGGCTACACGGTCAACGATGACGGCGAGATCATCGAAGACGGGGCCGCTGTTTCGGCTGCCCAGCCGGACGACGAGGACGCCGACGATGGCAAGCCGTTGTCGGATTTGCTCATTCGCAACCTGACCGCTCACCGTACGCTTGGCCTTCGCCTCGCCCTTGGCGAGCAGCCCGACATGGCGCTGATCGCCGTCACCCATGCCTTGGCCGCGCAGACCTTCTATCGCGGTCTCGACGCGTCCTGCCTCGAAATCCGCCCGACCAGCGCCCAGCTTGCCGGCCATGCGGATGGCATCGAGAATACGGCGGCGGCCAAGGCTCTCGCGGATCGTCACGCCGGCTGGGCGACGGACATGCCGCGCGAGGTGGCGGACCTGTGGGGCTTCATCGCCTCGCTCGACCATGCCAGCGTCATGGCGCTGTTCGCCTATTGCGCCTCGCTGACCGTCAATGCCGTGAAGCAGCCTTGGGAGCGCAAGCCTCGTGCACATGAGACGGCGGACAAGCTAGCATACGCCGTGAGCCTCGACATGACGGCGCACTGGACGCCCACGGCGCGGACCTATCTCGGTCGCGTCACCAAGGCGCACATCCTCGCGGCCGTGCGCGAGGCCATGAGCGATGAAGCGGCCGACCGGATGGCGGGCATGAAGAAGCAGGCGATGGCGGAAACCGCCGAGCAGCTTCTGGCCGGGACCGGCTGGCTTCCCAGCCTGATGCGGACGCCGGAGCCCGCAGGGATGGCAGCCGAGCAGCCGGAGGCGCGGGAGATCATCGCGGCAGATGCTCCGAAAGCGGAAGACGGCGACGGCTATTCCATCGCCGCCGAGTGAGAGATCGAGCCGGGACCGCATCAGTGGTCCCGGCCTTTCCGCCAATGCGAGAGGAAAATTCCGGCCGCGCGCCTGATCGCGCGCGGCCGGATGACCTCGACCATCCGACTGGAAAACAGGGGCGGCCATCTCGCATGATGCCCTTTGGCCGCGTCGCTCGGGGGTGTTCGGCCTCAATCGCACGGTTCGGAAACATGAAGGTGGCATCGCCATCCTCGGCCTCGACCTGCCCGGCTGCGCAGAGGGAGGGGTTGGATCGTCAGCACGACAGAGCGGATCGCGCAGCACCAGGCGGGCGGTACCCTTCGGATTCTGACGATGCACCACGAGGAAAGGACCGTCAAAGACGCGCTCGTTTTCGTCCGCAGGGCCGTAGTGATCATTTTAGCCATTGAGGGCCAGGGTTTTGCCCGAGCCGCTCGATTCAACCGTCGCCGGTTTTGGCGCGGAGGTCGACTGCCGCCAGTGTCATGTTCCCGATGATTTCTTTGTAGGCCGCTTCCACGGCGTACTCGAATGGATTGGGTCTGACCGAAGACCGGCTTCGCCTCGATCGTCTTCCCGCAACGTCCACCGCCAGCTTTTTTCCGCCGCCTTTCGGCTTTGCATCGCGAAGCAAAAAAGCCGTCACCGGCCGTCTTCCACTGACGTTCCAGCCCTGAGCCCGCCCCATCGCGCAGGCGCGACGGGGACCCCGAGCGGGTGCGGGGCCGATCGTCCCCGGTCGCACGACCACCATCGAGGTCGCGATGGGCGCGGCCCGATCAGAAAAAAAGGAACACGACCATGGCGACCATCGGTACCTTCACCAAGACCGACAGCGGCTACACCGGTGCGGTCAAGACCCTGACCCTCAACGTCAAGACCGTGAAGTTCGTCCCCACCGAGGGCGACAGCGAGCGCGGCCCCGACTTCCGCATCTTCGCCGGCGCCACCGAGTTCGGCGCAGCCTGGAAGAAGACCGCCCGCGAGACGCAGCGCGAATACCTCTCCGTCAAGCTCGACGATCCGAGCTTCCCCGCCCCGATCTACGCCAGCCTGGTCGAGGCCGAGGACGGCGAAGGCCAAAACCTCATCTGGTCCCGCCGCAACGGCGACTGAGGGCCGAACGCCCAAGGAGCCCCGCTCATCCGAGCGGGGCTCCGTCATGCTCATGGCCGCCACCGCCTTTCAGGGAATACGGCGATCAGGATGGACGGATCTCAGGGTTGGCGGCTTTGCCCATCCTGATCAGATCCTCTGGCCCGGCCTCCACTGACGCTCCTACCGAGCAGGTTTGCTAGGGGCGCCGCCCCCGCGCCGGCAAGGGATCGCTGAGGCTCGGCCGGGACGGTCTCCCCAGCCTTCCGCGGCTTCGCCTTGTGCAGGCCGGGTGATCCCCCTCCATCCCGGCCGCCCTTGCCCTTGCTACCCCGGTCTCGCCGACGGGCAGGGTTGCAGCGCAGCGCTGCGTTCCAACCCAAGCCCATAGGAGAAAGCCCCCATGAACACCCTGACCGTGAACCCGCAGCCTGCCTCATCCGGCTTCCGCGTCGATGTCTCGCGCGGCGAGCGGATCGGTCGCGTTTCGTCGGAGTGGTTTTCCCGCCCCGATGACGAACGCTATCTGTCCCTGACCGAGCTTCATGACACCGTGCGCCGCCGTGCCGAGCGTGCCCATGCCCGCACCGTGGAGAGCCGCGCCGTCCGCGTCGATGCGAACCGGGACGATGCGGAACGCCTGTCCCTGATCTTGCCGGGCCGCGACGAAGCCATTTCCCCGACGCATTGGTCATTCGGTCAGTTGTGCAGCCTTGTCAGCGCACCCGCCTCCTATATGCGCCAGCTTCCGGCACCGCTCGCTGGGATTAACCTGCAGCACGGCTTGCTGTCGCACCGCGCCGAACTGGTCAAGACGCTCGAGAGGGATGACGGACGCGTCGAGCTTCGCGCCGTCACCGGCCCGGACTATGGCCGCATCTGGGATCACGAGCTTGTCGCCGCCGTGATGACAATCGCGGGCAATGGTGTCGGCGACACAAGATGGAAGGTGCCGGGCGTGCTGGATTGGGCGACCATGATGCACAATCCGTGTGTGGACGTGACGAAGGACACCACAACACTGTACGCCAGCGACCGCGACGTGTTCCTATTCTTGGTCGACGACGCCCACCCTATCGAGGCCGGACGGCTGCCAAACGGCGAGCCGGACCTGTATTTCCGAGGCTTCTATGCCTGGAACAGCGAAGTCGGATCGAAGACACTCGGCATCGCCTCTTTCTATCTTCGCGCCGTTTGCCAGAACCGCAATCTGTGGGGCGTGGAAGGCTTCGAGGAAATCAGCATCCGGCATAGCAAGTTCGCCGCGCAGCGTTTCGCCCATGAGGCTGCGCCCGCGCTGACCAGCTTCGGCAATTCTTCGCCCGCGCCGTTCATCGCCGGCATCAAGGCAGCTCGCGAGCGCATCGTCGCCCGCGATGACGAGGACCGCGAGAGCTTCCTGCGCAAACGGGGTTTCTCCAAGCCGGAGACAACGAAGATCATCGAAACCGTGCTCAGCGAGGAAGGTCGCAAGCCGGAAAGCATCTTCGATTTCGTGCAGGGCATCACGGCGCTCGCCCGCACCAAGGCCAATCAGGACACGCGCCTTGACCTCGAAAGCAAGGCCAAGAAGCTGATGGAGCGCGCCGCCTGAATTCCGCGGAGCCGTGCAATCGCAAATCAGGTTGCACGGCGTTCCGATCTTCAGGATTTCCGCATGACAGAATTGTCCGCCGATCCGTGAATCCGAATCGGCAAGCGCGACAGCGTCAGGATAATCGCCGCCGCTCGCCGCGCTGCGCCCGGCTCGCGAAATAGGAGAACGACGGCTGTTGCCGACCGCACGATTCACTAGTTTACTAGGTGGTACTATACTAGGTATCGGGACGACCTCATCCGCATGGGATTGCGGGAGATCGTCGCGAGAAATTTGCGCAGGCTGAGGCACGCCAAGGGCTTGTCGCAGGAAGAGCTTGCTGATCGAGCGGGGATCAATCGCAACTATGTCGGGATGCTGGAGCGAGAAGAGCACGCTGCGACCGTCGACATGTTGGAGAAGCTTGCCGAGGTGCTCGAGGCTGACCCAGTCAAGTTCTTCGAGGCGAGCGACACATCTGCTTGATCGGAAACCGCCCCGGCTCGTCGGCATGGCTGGGAACCTGATATGGCCCGGTTCTTCGGCTCATGCTCCAATGGTTCCGAGATCGCACAAACATAGAGTCGACCGCTGCCGGATAATCCGGGGGATATGGTGGCAGCGCTGAACTTTCTTGATGTGCCGCCGTCCAGCGAGACGCTCACGGTATACGACCGCGAGCACATGGTGCTCTACCTGCGGCTGCTTGACGCTGCGCGTGACGGTGCCGATTGGCGCGAGGCCGTTCGCGTCCTCTTCGAACTCAATCCCGACATCGCCCCCGAACGCTGTCGCCGCGTTCATGATGCGCATCTCGCGCGAGCTCAATGGCTCCACGAACGCGGCTATCGCGAGCTCGCCCGTGAGAGCCGGCCGAAGCAATAATGGCGATGCCTTAGCGGCATCGCCCTTTGCCGCACGAGTTCGTTGACCGAAACAACCTATCCGCGAACCCTGCTCCCCTGAAAGCGGCGGAACGGAGGACAATAATGACACCAGATGCGTCCAACTGGCGCTCGGCGGCGGCCTATTGCTATGTCGAAACTCTGTCCGCCTCGGATCTCGCCTGGGAATGGCTTCGCCGGAATGACGGCTATGACCAGGATTTCGAGGCGTTGACACGGACCACGTCCGACCCGCAACCGCTACTGGCCCGGATCCGCGAACGGTGGGGCCTGCGATTTCCCGGTCGATCCGCTCAGCGCTCCGCCCACGGCGCCGGTGTTTTGGTCGTTCGAGGACGACGACAGCATCGTCCTGCTCGTCCCAGCCCCGGCTTATGTCATCACGGATCCCGAAAACACAGGCTTGATGGCTCGTTCCGACGGGGACGCGAACTTCGTCGCATACGATCTCGGCGGCGGACAGCATCTCCAGCTCGAACACGTCGGCGATAGACAGCAAACAGCGGCCGTTGCCGCGCTGGTCCCGCTCGATCGGGACGGCTTCGCCCGGCTGGAATCGATCCATCGCCTGCTCGCAGCGCTTTTCGGCCGCGCAGTTCCCGCCGACACGCGGCTCACCTCGCAGCAACGCCTCCGCTATCGCCGGATGCTGCAGGCGATTGACGGCTATCGCCATGGCGCAAGCCAACAGGAGATCGCTCGGGCGCTCCTGCGAACACCGCCGCTTGGCCGCGACGAGTGGCAAGCCTCCTCGGCGCGCCACGCCGTCAAGACCCTGCTAAGGGACGCCCGCACCCTGATCGCGGGCGGCTATCGCAAGCTGCTTCGTCATCGCCGACGACCTTAGCCCATCGGAGCCGTGTCCCCGGTGGGCGAATTTGATACCCCCCAAATTCGCCCTGCACCTCGCCGGTTTCGCTTCGCCATCGTGGCCTTCGTCAGCCGCTGCCCTTCAGCGGCCCTCACGAGCCACGGAGGTTCGCGCAATGCGATCCGATCTCGCCATTCTGCCGCCGCGCTTCCTGCGCACCAAGGAAGCCGCCGAATTCCTGAGCCTCTCGGCGCGTACCCTCGAAAAACATCGCACTTATGGGACCGGCCCTGCCTACCGCAAGCTCGGCGGCCGCGTCGTCTATGCCGTCGACGACCTCCAGGCCTGGGCCGGACGCGGCGCCGTTACCTCGACCTCCGATCCGCGCGGCACCGTCCTGCCGGCGAAGCGCCATAGCCCGACGCCGCCGGCCCATCCCGGCCGCTACGCGCGCTGATCGCGCGCCCTTCCCTTGGCAATGCGATCTCGCCCGCCCTCGGAGCGTGGACAGCTCGATCTGTTCCAGGCGCTCCCCGGCGAGTTCGCGCCCCGCGATGCGCAGGACCTCATGGCCTATCCGTTCTTCTCCCTCGCCAAATCGAAACGCATCGTGCCGATCGACTTCAGGGCCGGTAATATCTCCATCCGGGTCGAGGCCATGCCCGATCACGGCATGGCTACGATCTGGGATGCCGACATCCTGATCTGGGCCGCAAGCCAAATCGTCAACGCGCGCGATGCTGGCCTGCGCACCTCTCGCCTGATGGCGACGACGCCCTATGAGATTCTGACCTTTGTCGGCCGCGGCGTGTCGCTTCGCGATTACCTGCGCCTGAAGGCCGCGCTCGACCGGCTGCAGTCCACCACGGTTGCGACCTCGATCCGCCAGCCGGTCGAAGGCCGCCGGCACCGCTTCTCCTGGATCAACGAATGGCAGGAGCGCACGGATCGTGACGGTCGACCGATCGGTGTCGAGCTGATCCTGCCTGACTGGTTCTATCGCGCCGTTCTCGACGACGCGCTCGTGCTCAACATCGACCGGGCTTATTTCGATCTGACCGGCGGCCTCGAGCGTTGGCTCTACCGCATCGTTCGCAAGCATGGCGGTCGCCAGTCCTTCGGCTGGAGCTTCGACTTCGCTCACCTCCATCGGAAATCCGGCAGCCTCTCGCCGCTCAAGCATTTCGCCTACGACCTCCGCGAGATCATCCGCCGCCAACCCTTGCCTGGCTACCGGCTCGCCCTCGCGCAGCAGGCCGGCGGGGCCGAGGTACTCACCTTCGTCGCTGCCGACCCCGCCTTTTTCGCCCCGCCGCGCTCGCGACGGAAACCGTCCACGCGTTTTGGGGACAAGCTGTGAATTCACTCGTGCTATCGGGGACCGCCCCTATCGTGCCATCGGGGACCCGATCCTCGTGCTATCGGGGACCGGAATCGACGATTCATCGCGGCGTTTCAGAGGCTTGCGGCGGCCGTAATTTATCTAACTCAGATTCCTTCGGAATATGTCTAACGTTCCCGCACTTTTGCCGGCTTGAGGATAACCCCGCTGAGTTGGCCGGGAGCGCCTCATGATCGTCGCGCTGCTCAATCAGAAGGGCGGCGTCGGCAAGACGACGCTGGCGCTGCATCTCGCCGGCGAATGGGCCGGGATGGGAAAGCGGGTCACGCTGATCGATGCGGACCCGCAAGGCTCTGCGCTCGACTGGTCGGAGCAGCGCAGCCGTGGAGGCAAGGAGCGGCGGTTCGGCGTCGTCGGTCTGGCGCGCGACACGCTGCATCGTGAGGCGCCAGAGCTGGCCCGCGGTGTCGATCATATGGTGATCGATGGGCCGCCGCGCGTCGCCGGGCTGATGCGCTCGGCCCTGCTCGCCGCCGATCTTGTGCTGATCCCGGTGCAGCCATCGCCGCTTGACGGCTGGGCGTCGGCCGAGATGCTGGCGCTGCTCTCGGAAGCGCGCATCTATCGCCCGGAGTTGCGAGCTCGCTTCGTCCTCAATCGCTGCGGCGCCCGCACCATCATCGCCCGCGAGACAGCTGAAACGCTCGCTGACCACGATCCGCCGGTGCTGCGCACGACGGTCGGACAGCGCGTCATCTACGCTGATGCCGCGCAATCGGGCCGGCTCGCCTTCGAGATCGATGACGACGGTCCCGCAGCGCGCGAGATCACCGCGCTCGTCACCGAAATCGATCGGATTGCGCCATGAGCGCGGGGCAACGCAGGCGAAGCTTCGCCACGCGACCGGCGACGCCGGAGCACTGGATCAGGGAGGCAGAGGCGCCTTCATCCCGCCCCGCCGAGCCTCCTCTCTTCACTGCGCGGCTCACCATCGACGTCACCCCGGAGCTGCGCGGCCGCATCAAGGTCGTCGCATTCCAGCGCGGGCAGACCGTCGCCGAGATGCTGCGCGAGTTGCTCGCGCGCGAATTCCCTTCGCCTCCAGGAGATCCGTCATGAACGGTTTCGCGCTCTCCCGCATGCGCGGTCGTCCGTGGCCTGATGATCCTGCGCCCTTCGCCACATTGGTCGAGCTGACCTTCCAGAAGCAGAAGATCGAGCATTGGATCCGGTTCGGCTCGACGAGCTACGAGCAGATCCTCGACCGCCGTCGGCGTGTCGTCGGATTCGCACCGAACAGCATCTTCGCCTTCGTCCGTTGGGCCGCGGGCCAGCACGGTACGATCATCTCGCGCATCGACATCGTGCGCGCCATCGATCGCGGCGAGCCATTCCAGACGCTGCCTTTCGTCCGCCCCGGCGGCGAAATTCTGCTCAAGCTCGAAGGCTGGCCCAAGGTCGAGCGCGTGCTGCAGGCGATCGACGCCGTCGAGCAGCTCGGCCTCGATCCAGAAGCCGTCTCACACGATCACTGGCGCCATGTCCACAACCGCCTGACCGCCGGCGTAGAGCCGCGCGCCTACGGCCGCGATCAGCATCGGGCGTTCCTGCTGCGCCGGCGGATCGAGCTATGACGCGTTGGTCCATCATCGCGGTGATGCTGGCCGGCACAGCCGCCGTTGCGTTCGGCGGCGTCGCGACCGTGCCGGTTCGGCTGATCTGGAACAGCTCTGCCAGCGTGCCGCTCGGCCTCTACACGATCACGCCGGTAGAGAGGCTCACGCTCTCGGACCTGGTCGCCGTGCGCGCACCCGAGCCGATCGAGCGCTTCATGGTCGCCCGCGGTTCTATTGCCGCCGGCGTGCCGTTGCTGAAGCACGTTCGCGCCCTGCCGGGGCAGACTGTGTGTCGCGCCGACAGCATCATCACCGTCGACGGTGCCCAAATGGGTGCGGCCTTCGCGCGCGATCGTCACGGCCGCGAACTGTGGAACTGGCAGGGCTGTCGCAAGCTCGCCGAGGGCGAAGTCTTCCTGATGAACGCGGCCAGCGACAGCTTCGACAGTCGCTACTTCGGCTCCTTGCCACTCCGCTCCGTCATCGGCCGCGCGATCCCGCTGTGGACCGACGAGGACGGTGACGGCCGCTTTCGCTGGCGCGCCTCGGTGCACTGAACGCACTGCGAACTTCATCACCACCGCACCAGGAAGGAGCTCTCGATGACCCAGATTGGACAGTTTACGCGCCAAGCAGCTGGCTTCTCGGGGCGCCTCCACACGCTCGCGCTCAACCGCAACATCTCCATCGTGCCCGCCGAGCCGAGCGATGCTGAGAACGCTCCGGACGATCGTGTGCATGGCGGCGACGAGGATGGTCCGGAGATCGGCGCCGGCTGGACGCGCAGCAGCGAGAAGGCCGGCGAATACCTCTCGATCCACTTCGACGATTCGAGTTTCGCCCAGCCGATCCACGCAAAGCTGTTCCGGGATGGTGACGATGCGGCCTCCTGGTCGCTGCACTGGGGCCGTCCACGCCCGCGTCGCGAGAAGGGCTGAATGATGCCCAATCGTCGCGATAGCGCCCGGCGCCTCGCCGTCCTTCTCCTTTCCGGCCTGATGGCCGGATCGATGGCGCCCGCGGCTGCCATCGAGCAGACCGCGCCGAGCGATCCGCACGACGCTCATATTGCCGAAGCCGCGCAACGTTTCGGCATTCCAGCGCCCTGGATTCGAGCGGTCATGCGCATCGAAAGCGCCGGCGATGTCCGTGCCGTCTCCGCCAAAGGCGCGCGCGGCCTGATGCAGATCACGCCGACGACCTGGGCGGAATTGCGCGCCCAGTTGCAGCTCGGCGCCGACCCGTTCAATCCGCGCGACAATATCCTGGCCGGCGCCGCCTATCTGCGCGAACTGCATGATCGCTACGGTTCGCCGGGGTTTCTGGCGGCATACAATGCCGGGCCGGGACGCTACGAAGAGCATCTCGCCGGACGCCCATTGCCGGCAGAAACCCGCGCCTATGTGGCGATGCTGCGCCCTCTTATCGGGGGCGGTCCGCTCGCCGAGATCGTGCCGACCGCCTTCGCATTGCCGCGCCGCTGGCAGGACGCGCCCCTCTTTTTCGGAGCAACCTCTACAGCCTCGGCGCCGACTAGGCACCGTACGCCGATATCTGTCGAACGCTCCTCCTCTCGCGATCGCTCTGCCATCACACCGCAGTCGAACGGCCTTTTCGCCGCGCACTCAGGTGAAAGGACGGCGCCATGAGCGTGCTCGGCACTAGTCGCATGATCTCGGTGTCCAACGTGTCATGGCGTCCCGGGAGGGTGGAGGCAGGCAACACGACCGGAAGATGGCGAGATAAAAAGCCGCGAGGTGCGGCATCGGTCTGTCGTGTCGTTTCAAGAGGTTATGAGGCGATTTCGCGAGGTGCGGGATTCCCGTACACCTCGCGGCAATGCCGTTTTCTCCATTGTTTCCGCTGCTTGGTGCGATGTGCGGAGCGCCAGCTATGACCGGCGATCGCGAATTCCGCATCCGGCCCGGCAGCATTCGCTCGACGCGTGCCCAGGCGGCGCGGCCCTTCATCGCGCAGGCCCTTGCCGCCGCGCAGAAGGCCGGCGCCCGCGTCTCGCGCTCCGGTAAGATCACGCCCGGCAATCGCTCGACCTGCGGGCGCGGGCGAACGGCGAGCGTGCGCGCCAGCCGCCTCCTGACCGGACGCTCGCGCATCGTCGTGATCAAGACGCGTGTCGTCCGTCATACGGCTCGTGCCGCGCCGCTCGCCGCCCATCTCACCTATCTGCGCCGCGAGGGCGTTGCCTATGACGGCGAGAAGGCGCGGCTGTTCGGACCGGAGACCTACGAGGTCGATAGCCGCTCCTTCGCCGAGCGGTGCCAGGACGACCGGCATCACTTCCGCTTCATCGTCTCGCCCGAGGACGCCGTGGACATGGCGGATCTCAAATCCTTCGCCCGCGACCTCATGGGCCAGATGGAAAAGGATCTCGGCACTAAGCTCGGTTGGGCCGGCGTCGATCACTGGAACACCGACAATCCGCACGTCCACATCATCCTGCGCGGGCGTGCCGATGACGGTCAGGACCTCGTCATCGCCCGCGATTACATCAAGGAGGGCATGCGCGCCCGCGCGGCCGATCTCGTCACCCAGGAGCTGGGTCCGCGGACCGATCTCGACATACGCCGCAATCTGGAGCGCCAGGTCGAAGCCGAGCGCTGGACGCAACTCGATCGACAGCTTGTCCGTGACGCTCGCGACTCTGGCGTCATCCACATGGCGGTCGATCCGAACACACGGCCCGACGAATATCATGTGCTGAAGGCCGGACGGGTGCGCAAGCTGGAGACGCTCGGGCTCGCCGAGCAAGTCGGCCCCGGCCAGTGGATGATCGACGAAAAAGCCGAGGCGACCCTACGCGAGCTCGGTGGGCGCGGCGATATCATCAAACGGATGCATCAGGCCTTGACGGAACGGGGCATCGAGCGCGGTTCGGCCAGCTATGTGCTCGCCGCCGAGAGCCTCGACACGCCGATCATCGGCCGGCTGGTCGACCGCGGTCTCGACGATGAGCTGAAGGGCTCAGCCTACGTCGTAGTTGACGGTGTCGATGGCCGTACCCATCACATAAAGCTCTCCGACCTTGATGCCGCCGGCGACAGCGCGCCGGGTTCGATCGTCGAACTGCGCAAGTTCGACGATGCGCACGGACAGCGGCGTGTCGCGATCGCCGTCCGTTCCGACCTCGATCTCGATCGGCAAGTCACTGCGACCGGCGCGACCTGGCTCGACCGGCAGAATATCGCCCGCGAACCGGCCGCCCTGTCCGAGGGCGGCTTCGGAGCCGAGGTACGGCAGGCGATGGATCGGCGCGCCGATCATCTGGTCGGACAGGGCTTCGGCGAGCGCCACGGTCAGCGCGTCACCTTCAATCGCGGGCTGATCGACACCCTCCGTCGTCGCGAACTGGATGCCGTCGGCGCGAAGCTCGCCGCCGAAATCGGGCGTCCCTTCAACCGTGCCGCCAGCGGCGAATATGTCGCCGGCGCCTATCGCCAGCGGATCGCGCTCGCCTCCGGTCGTTTCGCCATGCTGGACGACGGGCTCGGCTTCCAGCTCGTGCCCTGGTCGCCCTCCCTCGAAAAGCAGCTCGGCAAGCACGTCTCCGGCATCGCCCGAGACGATGGCGGCATCGAGTGGAGCTTTGGCCGCAAGCGCGGGCTCGGCCTCTAACCTCTCTCGGAAAGGATCGCCCTCATGTCGGCAACAAAAATCCTCTGGGGCCAGATCCTCACCGTCTTCCTGATCGTGCTCGCCACCACCTGGGGCGCCACCGAATATGTCGCGTGGAAGCTCGGCTTCCAGGCTCAGCTCGGTCCGCCCTGGTTCACCGTTCTCGGCTGGCCCTTCTATTATCCGCCGGCCCTCCTGTGGTGGTGGTACTTCTATGACGCCTATGCCTCGGAGGTCTTCGCCACGGGCGGGATCATTGCCGCGTCAGGCGGCTTCATCGCAATCGCCGTGGCCATCGGCATGTCGGTGTGGCGGGCGCGCGAAGCCAAGAAGGTTGAGACCTATGGCTCGGCGCGATGGGCCGAGAAGAAGGAGGTGGAGGCGGCCGGCCTTCTCGGTCCGGATGGCGTCGTGCTGGGGCGCTACGATCACGCCTATCTGCGTCATGACGGCCCGGAGCACGTGCTGTGCTTCGCGCCGACCCGTTCCGGCAAGGGCGTCGGCCTCGTCGTTCCCTCGCTACTGATCTGGCCAGGCTCGGCCATCGTTCACGACATCAAGGGCGAGAACTGGCAGCTCACCGCCGGCTTCCGCGCCAAGCACGGCCGCGTCCTGCTGTTCGACCCGACCAACACGAAGTCGTCGGCCTACAATCCGCTGCTCGAGGTGCGCCGCGGCGAATGGGAGGTCCGCGATGTGCAGAACATCGCCGACATCCTGGTCGATCCTGAAGGTTCGCTTGAAAAGCGGAATCACTGGGAAAAGACCAGTCACGCCCTGCTGGTCGGCGCGATCCTCCACGTCCTCTATACCGAGGACGACAAGACGCTCGCCGGCGTCGCGGCGTTCCTCTCCGATCCGAAGCGCCCGATCGAGTCGACGCTGGCCGCCATGATGAAAACCGCCCATCTGGGCGAAGCCGGACCTCACCCGGTCATCGCCAGCGCCGCCCGCGAGCTCCTGAACAAATCCGACAACGAGCGCTCGGGCGTGCTCTCCACCGCCATGTCGTTCCTCGGCCTCTATCGCGATCCCGTCGTAGCTGAGGTGACGCGGCGTTGCGATTGGCGGATCACCGACATCGTGGGCCACAATCGCCCGACGACGCTCTACCTTGTCGTGCCACCCTCCGACATCAACCGCACCAAGCCGCTGATTCGCCTCATCCTCAATCAGGTCGGCCGCCGCCTGACCGAGGATCTGCAGGCGAAGGCCGGACGCCACCGGCTTCTGTTGATGCTCGACGAGTTTTCGGCGCTTGGGCGCCTCGACTTCTTCGAATCGGCGCTGGCATTCATGGCCGGCTACGGGCTGAAGAGCTTCCTGATCGCGCAGTCGCTCAACCAGATCGAAAAGGCTTACGGCGCGAACAACTCGATCCTCGACAACTGCCATGTGCGCGTCAGCTTTGCCACCAACGACGAACGCACGGCGAAGCGGGTGTCGGACGCGCTCGGCACCGCCACCGAGATGAAGGCGATGCGGAACTATGCCGGCCACCGGCTGTCGCCCTGGCTCGGCCATCTGATGGTGTCGCGCTCGGAAACAGCGCGGCCGCTGCTCACGCCCGGCGAGGTAATGCAGCTTCCACCGGCGGACGAGATCGTCATGGTGGCGGGCACGCCGCCAATCCGCGCCAAGAAGGCGCGTTATTATGAGGATGCGCGGTTCAAGGAGCGCCTGCTGCCGCCACCGCCGCTGGCCGTGCCGACTGATGTTCGGCCTGACGACTGGACGAGCCTGCCGCGTCCTACTCGCGCTGAGCTCCTCGAAGCCGGGTCCGCATCCGATGCCGTCGACGAAGATCCGACCGAGTCGGAGCGCCGGCACCAGCCCGAGCTCAGCCGCGTGAGGCCGGTCAAGAAGAAGCCGCCCGTCGAGAACGAATTCGAGATCGATGTCGAGCGGGACGACGAGGATGGCGAGGCCGCGCGGAACAGGCGCATGACGCGGATGATGCAGGCTGTGGCGCGGCGGGTTTCGCTCGATCTGAACGACGGCATGGAACTGTGAGGCGCCAATGCCGAAATCATCCAGAAAGCAGCGCCTGTCCGTCTATCTCGATCCCGTTGTGATGAACCGGCTCGCGGAACATGCCGCTCGCCGCGATCACTCGCGGTCCCTTATCGCCGAAGCCGCCATCGAGTCCTTTCTCTCGCCCGACGCGGCGGAACGGCAGGAGGCGGCCACCACCAAACGCCTCGACCAGCTCGACCGCCGGATGGCGCGGCTGGAGCGCGATATCGGCATAACGGTCGAGACACTCGCTGTATTCATCCGGTTTTGGCTTTCCACGACGCCTGCGCTTCCCGAGCCTGCTGCGCAGGCCGCGCGCGCCAAGACTGGAGAGCGCTATGACGACTTCGTCACGGCCCTCGGCCGACGCCTGGCCAAAGGGCCGAAGCTGCGGCAGGAGATATCGGAGGATGTCTCGGATGCCGCAGACTAGCTGGGATCAATCTACGCGACCAATGTCGATGAAACGGCCGATTGAGCGAAGATAGGCTGCAATTTCGCGGCGCAGGTGGTCGCGCCGACCGAAGTTACGGTCGAGATTTACGAGAACAGGCCGCGCTGCATCAGCCTGGTCCTCGGGAAGATCGCTGTCTCCAATCACATATAGATGCTCTCCAACGGCGGTAATGTCGCAGCCGGTGTTGGTGATGGCATGCACGAACGCCGGAATGTCCTTCTCCTGCATCACCTTCATGGCCGGCTCCTTTTCCCGTGGATGATGGGATGATGGGCGCGGCCGCGCGCTGCGGACATGGTCAGAAATGGGGATATGCGAACCGCAGGAAAGATGCCTCG
This sequence comes from Allobosea sp. Root483D1, assembly GCF_001429505.1. Classification (GTDB taxonomy): domain Bacteria; phylum Pseudomonadota; class Alphaproteobacteria; order Rhizobiales; family Beijerinckiaceae; genus Allobosea. The sequence continues at coordinate 502,949 of NZ_LMJW01000022.1, read as the reverse complement.
TCGCTTCGCCGGTGAGCGGTCAACATTCCGAATATGAGCGACGTAGCAGCTGGAGCAGCCGCATCCGAGGTAGAAGCCTCGGTCGAGCCTTCGATCAGGAGTTTAGCCCCTTCTCTTTCCGGATCGAACTCTCAAGCTCGGATTGGCTGACGAGAACGCCATTCTTGAAGGCGCCCCAGTATGTCACGCCGGAGCGCGACTGCATCTCGCGAAGCAGTCGAAGCGCCTCGCTTGCCGACGCGGCACGATTGATCGCTTTGGAGCTCCGCACGAAGGCTTTGACTTGATACACGATGTCCTCGAGCCAGCCGCGGAACGGGCAGAAACGCCGTTGCGCAGCCGTTCATGAAGAAATGCGAAAAGCGCAGGCTGCTGATCCAATTCCAGCCGCACGCATGAAGATGAGCGGGCACAGGCGTCACCGCCAGTCTCCTGTATTTGCACGCTACACCACTACGCTCCCAATTCCTTGTTGAAGGGGCGTAATTTACGGCCCTTTTAGTCATCCCCATTCAGGGGCCCGGGTGCGCGTCCCCTTGTCGATCGGGGACGAGATGACCACTCACCGCCATAGACCGGAGACGCTTCGGCGCGGCGCGCAGATGTTGCGCACGGCACTTGGACCCGCCATTACGCGCTTCCTGGAAGACCCCGCCGTCGTCGAGGTGATGCTAAACCCGGATGGCCGCATCTGGGTCGACCGGCTGTCCGAGGGGTTGGCGGATACGGGCGAGACGCTGTCGGTTCCCGCTGGCGAGCGCATCGTCCGCCTGGTCGCGCATCATGTCGGCGCCGAGGTGCATCCGCGCTCACCGCGCGTCTCGGCCGAACTGCCTGAGACCGGTGAGCGGTTTGAGGGACTGCTGCCGCCGGTCGTCGCCGCCCCCGCCTTCGCCATCCGCAAGCCTGCCGTCGCGATCTTCACGCTCGACGACTATGTCGCGGCCAGCATCATGACCGCCGACCAGGCAGCGACCCTGCGCGCGGCCGTCGCGGGGCGCGCCAACATCCTGGTCGCCGGCGGCACCTCGACCGGAAAGACCACGCTGACCAACGCGCTGCTGGCCGAGGTGGCGAAGAGTGCCGATCGCGTCGTCATCATCGAGGACACGCGCGAGCTGCAATGCGCCGCGCCGAACCTCGTCGCCATGCGCACCAAGGATGGCGTCGCGACGCTGTCCGATCTGGTGCGCTCCTCGCTGCGGTTGCGGCCGGACCGCATCCCGATCGGTGAGGTGCGCGGCGCCGAGGCGCTCGACCTTTTGAAGGCCTGGGGCACCGGCCATCCGGGCGGTATCGGCACAATCCACGCCGGCTCCGGCATGGGCGCGCTGCGCCGCCTCGAACAGCTCATCCAGGAAGCCGTCGTCACGGTCCCGCGCGCGCTGATCGCCGAGACCATCGATCTCATTGCCGTGCTCACCGGCCGCGGTTCGCAGCGCCGACTCGTCGAGCTCGCCCGCGTCGAAGAGCTCGGTCCCGACGGCGATTACCGCATCAGCCCCGCCATCCCGAACATCGGAGATCTCTCGTGATCCGCACGCTTTCGCGCGGCTATAGCCGCGTCGCCACCTCCGTCACCGCCATTTGCGTCAGCATCATGCTGGCGCCTGCCGCCCGCGCATCCGGCTCGTCGATGCCGTGGGAGCAGCCGCTCCAGAAGATCCTGCAGTCGGTCGAGGGGCCGGTCGCCAAGATCATAGCGGTGATCATCATCATCACCACGGGGCTGACGCTTGCCTTCGGCGACACCGCCGGCGGCTTCCGCCGGCTGATCCAGATCGTCTTCGGACTCAGCATCGCCTTCGCGGCATCGAGCTTCTTCCTGTCGTTCTTCTCGTTCGGCGGCGGGGCGCTGACCTGATGACGACCGCCTTCGAGCAACTCGACGCCGTGCCGGGCTTCACTGTCCCGGTTCATCGGGCGCTGACCGAGCCGATCCTGCTCGGCGGGGCGCCGCGCGCCATCGCGATCCTGAACGGCACGCTCGCCGGCGCTGTCGGCCTGGGCTTACGCCTCTGGCTCGCCGGCCTCGCAATCTGGGCGATCGGGCATTGCGCGGCGGTCTGGGCGGCGAAGCGCGACCCGCTCTTCGTCGAGGTCGGCCGCCGGCATCTGTGCATCCCCGGTCATCTGTCGGTGTGAGGCAGCCATGATGAACCTCGCCGAATATCGCCGCTCCGCCAGCCGGCTTGCCGATTTTCTGCCCTGGGCCGCGCTGGTCGCTGATGGCGTCGTGCTCAACAAGGATGGCTCGTTCCAGCGGACTGCGACGTTTCGTGGGCCCGATCTCGATTCCGCTGTCGCGGCGGACCTGGTCGCGGTCTCGTCGCGCATCAACAACGCCTTCCGCCGTCTCGGCTCAGGCTGGTCAATCTTCGTCGAGGCGCAGCGCCATGAGGCGGCGACCTATCCCGACAGCCGCTTTCCGGATCCAGCCTCCGGCCTGGTCGATGCCGAGCGCAAGGCCGAGTTCGAGGAAGAAGGCATTCACTTCGTCTCGAGCTATTTCCTGACCTTCCTCTATCTGCCCCCGGCCGAGGATGCCGCCCGCGCCGAGACCTGGCTCTACGAAGGCCGCGAGCGCTCCGGCGTCGATGCCGGCGAGATCCTGCGTGCCTTCATCGACCGCACCGATCGCGTGCTCGCCCTGCTCGACGGCTTCATGCCGGAGTGCGCCTGGCTCGATGACGCGGAGACACTGACCTATCTGCACGCCTGCGTTTCGACAAAGCGCCATCGCGTTCGCGTGCCGGAGACGCCGATCTATCTCGACGCGTTGCTCGCCGACCAGCCGCTAACCGGCGGCCTCGCACTGCGGCTGGGCGACCAGCACCTCCGCGTGCTGACCATCGTCGGCTTCCCGACCGCGACCACACCGGGCCTGCTCGACGACCTCAACCGGCTGGCCTTCCCCTATCGCTGGTCGACCCGCGCCATCCTGCTCGACAAGACCGACGCGACGCGGCTGCTGACCAAGATCAGGCGGCAGTGGTTCGCCAAGCGCAAGTCGATCGCCGCGCTCCTGAAGGAGGTGATGACCAACGAGCAATCGGTGCTGCTCGACACCGATGCGGCGAACAAGGCGGCCGATGCCGACCTGGCGCTGCAGGAACTCGGTCAGGACATGGCTGGCTTAGCCTATGTCACTGCCACCATCACGGTCTGGGATGCCGATCCGCGTCTTGCCGACGAGAAGCTGCGGCTCGCCGAGAAGGTGATCCAGGGCCGCGACTTCACCGCCATGGTCGAAACCGTCAATGCGGTCGACGCCTGGCTGGGAAGCTTGCCCGGGCACGCCTACGCGAACGTCCGGCAACCGCCGATCAGCACCTTGAATCTCGCCCACATGATTCCGCTCTCGGCCGTGTGGGCGGGGCCGGAACGCGACGAGCACTTCGACGCGCCGCCCTTGCTGTTCGGCAAGACCGAAGGCGCGACCCCATTTCGGCTGTCGCTGCATGTCGGTGACGTCGGCCACACGCTCGTCGTCGGCCCGACCGGCGCCGGCAAATCCGTGCTGCTGGCGCTCATGGCCTTGCAGTTCCGCCGCTACGCTAAGGCGCAAGTCTTGGCCTTCGACTTCGGCGGCAGCATTCGCGCCGCTGCGTTGGCGATGGGTGGTGACTGGCACGATCTCGGCGGTGGGCTGACCGAAGGCTCGGATGCTTCCGTCGCGCTGCAGCCGCTCGCCCGCATTCCCGACAGCTATGAGCGTGCCTGGGCGGCGGACTGGATCGTCGCCATCCTGGCGAGGGAAAGCGTTCCGATCACGCCGGACGCGAAGGAGCATATCTGGACGGCGCTGACCTCGCTCGCATCGGCGCCGGTCGAAGAGCGCACCATCACGGGCCTCTGCGTCCTGCTGCAATCCAACGATCTCAAGCAGGCGCTGCGGCCCTATTGCGTCGGCGGACCCTATGGTCGGCTGCTCGACGCCGAGGCCGAGCATCTGGGTAGCGCCTCGGTGCAGGCGTTCGAGATCGAGGGGTTGGTCGGCACCGGCGCGGCGCCGGCCGTCCTCTCCTATCTCTTCCACCGCATCGGCGATCGGCTTGACGGGCGGCCGACCCTGCTCATCATCGATGAGGGTTGGCTCGCGCTGGACGATGAAGGCTTTGCCAGCCAGCTGCGCGAATGGCTGAAGACGCTGCGCAAGAAGAACGCCAGCGTCATCTTTGCCACGCAATCGCTCTCGGACATCGACAACTCGGCGATCGCACCGGCGATCATCGAGAGCTGTCCGACGCGGCTGCTCCTGCCGAACGAGCGCGCAATCGAGCCGCAGATCACCGCAATCTATCGCCGCTTCGGCCTCAATGACCGCCAGATCGAGATCTTGGTGCGGGCGACGCCGAGGCGCGATTATTACTGCCAGTCACGACGCGGCAATAGGCTGTTCGAGCTCGGTCTTAGCGAAGTTGGCCTCGCGCTCTGCGCCGCATCGTCCAAGTCCGACCAGACGCTGATCGCGAACCTCGTCGCCGAGCACGGCCGCGACGGCTTCCTCGCGGCCTGGCTTCGCGCCCGCGGCGCCGGTTGGGCCGCCGATCTCATCCTGACATTTCCGCCCCTCATCCCCGAAGCCGAACAGGAGGCCCAACCATGACTCTTCGCCGTTTTCGCTCGCGCGCCGCGCTGATCGCCGCCGCCATGATGTCCATGCCGATCATGGTGTCGCCCATGACCGCGACGCCAGCCCAGGCGTTCATCGTTTTCGACCCCTCGAACTATGCCCAGAACGTGCTGACGGCCGCGCGCACGCTGCAGCAGATCACCAATCAGATCACCTCGCTGCAGAACCAGGCGCAGATGCTGATCAATCAGGCGCGCAATCTCGCGAACCTGCCCTTCTCGGCGCTGCAGCAGATCCAGCAATCGGTCCAGAAAACGCAGCAACTTATCAGCCAGGCGCGGAACATCGCCTTCAACGTCCAGCAGATCGACCAGATGTTCCGGCAGAAATACGGGAGCATCTCGCTCTCGGCGACCGATCAGCAGCTCGTCAGCGATGCGCGCTCGCGCTGGCAGAATACGGTCGGCGGCCTGCAGGACGCGCTGCGTATTCAGGCTGGCGTGGTCGGCAACATCGACAGCAACCGCACACAGATGTCGACGCTAGTCACCCAGAGCCAGAGCGCGACCGGCTCCTTGCAGGCGGCGCAGGCCGGCAATCAGCTTCTCGCCCTCCAGTCGCAGCAGCTCTCCGACCTCGTCGCGCTGATCTCGGCCAATGGCCGCGCCGGCGCGCTGACCGAAGCGGAACGCGCGGCCGCCGCCGAACAGGGCCGCGAGCAGCGCCGCCGCTTCCTCGCACCGGGCTCAGGCTACCAGCCCGGCAGCGCGCGGATGTTCAGCAACGGCAACTGACGCCAGAGCGGGACCATCGTCATGGACAGCAAGATGCTGGCGCGCGTCGGAGCCATCCTGTTCATTGCGGTCGCCATCACAGCGACCGTGATCGAGCTGACCCGCGAGGACGATGCGCCAGCATCTCCTCCGGTTCGGCAGCTCCGTCCTGAAAACGATCCGCTACGCGAAGGGCAGCGCCGCTGCCAGCAGCTCGGGCAAGCCGCCGCGAACGACGCCGGATGCCTGCGTGTCTGGGCCGAGACCCGTGACCGCTTCCTCGGTCGCCCCCCAATGCTGGCACCGTCGTCCTCCAGCGAAGGACGCTGAGATATGGGCACCGGCGTCATCGACCAGTTTCTGGGCACCTTCACGCGCTACATCGATTCAGGCTTCGGCCTCCTCAGCGGCGAGGTCGCTTTCATCGCGACGACGCTGATCGTCATCGACGTGACGCTGGCCGCATTGTTCTGGAGCTGGGGCGCCGATGACGACATCATCGCGCGGCTCATCAAGAAGACGCTCTTTGTCGGTGTCTTCGCCTATCTGATCTCCAACTGGAACAACCTCGCCAAGATCGTCTTCGAGAGCTTTTCGGGGCTCGGTCTCAAGGCCAGCGGCACCGGCTTCTCGGCTCAGGATCTGCTGCGCCCCGGCAAGGTTGCGCAAACCGGGCTCGATGCCGGGCGGCCGCTGCTGGAATCGATCTCCAGCCTGATGGGCTGGATCTCCTTCTTCGAGAACTTCATCCAGATCGCCTGCCTGCTCTTCGCCTGGGCGCTCATCATGCTCGCCTTCTTCATTCTGGCGGTGCAGCTCTTCGTCACGTTGATTGAGTTCAAACTCGCAACGCTCGCCGGATTCGTGCTGATCCCCTTCGGCCTGTTCGGCAAGACCGCCTTCATGGCCGAGCGCGTGCTCGGCCATGTCATCTCCTCCGGCATCAAGGTGCTGGTGCTCGCCGTCATCATCGGCATCGGTTCGACCCTGTTCTCCCAGTTCACGCAAGGCGCCGCCGGGCAGAACCCGACCATCGACCAGGCCATGGCGATCGTGCTCGCCGCGCTCTCCCTGCTCGGTCTCGGCATCTTCGGTCCCGGCATCGCCAACGGCCTCGTCTCTGGTGGCCCGCAGCTCGGCGCCGGCGCAGCGGTTGGCGCGGGGCTGGCCGTTGGCGGCGCGGCAGCGGCCGCTGCCGGCGCGACGAGCCTGGCCGCCAAGGGAGGAGCCGCAGCAATCTCCGGCGGCAGCGCTGCCGTGCGCAGCGGATCCTCTGCTGCCGGCGCGGCATCGTCAGCCTATACGCTTGGATCGATGGGCCAGTCCGGCGCCGCAGGCGTCGCCTCGGGCCTCGGTGGCGTCGCTCAGGCCGCCGGATCGGCTGCCGTCTCGCCCTTGCGACGAGCCGCCGCCCGCGCGGCTGAGAGCGTCACATCCAGCTTCGACGAAGGCGTGAAGGGCGGCTTCGGCGCGACCGGCGGCTCTTCGAGCAAGGGCACGGTCGGTGGCGATGACACAGCCTCGGCCATTCCGGCGTCCCCAACGGCCGATCCACCGGCCTGGGCCAGTCGCATGAAGCGCTCGCAACAGATCTCCCATGGCATTCAGGCCGCCGCGCACGCCGTCCGCTCCGGCGACAGTCACGGCTCCGGCTCTTCCGTCAATCTCTCCGAAGGCAATCGATCATGAACCTCTTTCGACGACCCGCCGCGCATTACGGGAGGACGCCCGAGCCCGAGACGCCCTATCAGAAGGCCGCCCAGATCTGGGACGAGCGCATCGGTTCGGCCCGGGTGCAGGCGAAAAACTGGCGCATCATGGCCTTCGGCTCGCTGATCCTGTCGGCCGGATTCGCGGCAGCGCTCGTCTGGCAATCGGCGCGTGGCACCGTCGTGCCCTGGGTGGTGCAAGTCGATCGGCTCGGCGAGGCGCAGAGCATCGCAGCGGCGAGCGCCGACTATCGCCCGACCGATCCGCAGATCGCCTGGCACCTCGCCCGTTTCGTCGAGCAGGTGCGCGCAATTCCCGCCGATCCGGTCATCGTCCGCCAGAACTGGCTGCGCGCCTATGACTGGACCACCGATCGCGGTGCGGGCGCGCTCAACGACTATGCCCGTGCCAATGACCCCTTCGCCAAGGTCGGCAAACAGCAGGTGGCGGTGGAAGTCTCCTCTGTCATCCGAGCTTCGCCCGACAGCTTCCGAGTTGCCTGGACCGAGCGCCATTACGAGGACGGTAAGCTCGCCACAGCCGAGCGCTGGACCGCGATCCTGACCATCGTGCTGCAGCCGCCGCGCGATGCCGAGCGGCTGAAGACCAATCCGCTCGGCATCTACGTCAACGCTATCAACTGGTCGCGGGAGATGAGCCAATGAATCGGCCGACGATCCGTGGATGCGGGAATCCGCCTTTCGGTAAACCCGCGTTTCCGATTTTGCTGCTCTCCGCGACAATGCTGGCCGGTTGCGCCACCGACAAGCCGCCGGAGATCAGCTACGACGCCGATGTGCCGCCCTTGCCGAGCGTGCCGGCCGCTGTCACCGACGGCAGACCGAAGCCGCTGCATGTCCCGCCGGCCTGGACGCCGGCGCGTGGTGGAACCGCCGCCGGCACACCGACCGCGCGCGTCGAGAACGCCAATCTGGCGGCTCGCGTCCAGCCCCGCCGCGAAGGCTACTACAACGCCATCCAGATCTATCCCTGGAGCGACGGCGCGCTCTATCAGGTCTATGCCGCGCCCGGTCAGATCACCAACATCGCGCTCGAGCCCGGCGAAAGCTTGACAGGCGCCGGCCCGATCGCGGCTGGCGACACCGCCCGCTGGATCATCGGCGATACCGAGAGCGGATCGGGCGTCACGCGGCGCGTGCATGTGCTGGTAAAACCCTCGCGCGCCGACATCAGCACCAATCTCGTCATCACGACCGATCGGCGCACCTACATGCTCGAACTGCGCTCGGGCGAGAAACCCTACATGCCGGCCGTCGCCTGGGCTTATCCGCAATCCGCCGGCCAGCGCCACGCCTTGCCGGCAACGCCGGTCATTCCCGTGCTCGCGGCACGCAACTACCGCTATGGCCTGACCGGCGACAATCCGCCCTGGAAGCCGGTCGCCGCCTATGACGATGGCCGCCGTGTCTATGTCGAGTTCCCGCGCGGCATCGTCCAGGGCGAGATGCCGCCGCTATTCGTGATCGGCCCGGAGGGTGAGGCCCAGATCGCCAACAGCCGCGTCCATCAGCACATCCTGATCGTCGACCGCCTGTTCGGTGCGGCCGAACTGCGTCTCGGCAGCGGCGACAAGCAACAGACCATCAGGATCACCCGTACGGATGGAAGGCTGTCGTTATGAGCGAGACCGAAACCACTGAACCGATGCGCCTGCGCGCTGACCCGCCGCGGGTCACCCGTCTGTCGCGCAAGGTGCTCACCGGCATCAGCGTCGTCGCCTCGCTCAGTGTTGGCGGCGCGCTGATCTATGCGCTGCAGACTCGTAACGCCGGCAAGGACAGCGAGGAGCTTTACTCGACCGCCAACCGGCAGCCCGCCGATGGCCTCGCCGGCCTGCCGCGCGACTATACCGGCCCAGTTCTTGGGGCTCCGCTGCCCGGCGATCTCGGCAAACCAATCCTCGACGCCGGCGTCGCGCCGCCAGCCGTCGCGATGCCTGCGGTCGATGAGGCGGAGCAGCGCCGGAAGGCCGAGGAGGAGGCCGCGCGCACCAGCACCGTGTTTTTCCAGTCGCGGGCGGGTGCGCCGGCCACCACTGGAACGCCGGGCGGCACACCGAATCTCGCCGGTCTCGACTTCACCGGCCAGCCCGGTCAGCAAGGCGGGCAGGACAAGCAACTCGCCTTCCTCAACGCCTCTGTCGATCGCCGCACGACCTCACCGGATCGCCTCATGGCGCCGGTGTCGCCCTTCGTGCTCCAGGCCGGCGCCGTCATTCCGGCCGCGCTCATCACCGGCATCCGCTCCGATCTACCCGGCCAGATCACCGCGCAGGTGACGGAGCACATCTACGACAGCCCGACCGGGCGCATCCTGCTTGTGCCGCAGGGCACGCGGATCATCGGCCAGTACGACAACAATGTGCAATTCGGGCAGCGCCGCGTGCTGCTGGTCTGGAACCGGCTCATCCTCCCGAACGGGCGCTCCATCGTGCTGGAGCGTCAGCCAGGTGCCGACACGCAAGGCTATGCCGGCCTCGAGGATGGCGTCGATTACCACTGGTGGGATCTCGCCAAGGCCGCCGGCCTCTCGACCTTGCTGTCGATCGGCGCCGAACTCGCGATCAACGACGAGAACCGCCTCCTGCGCGCCATCCGCAGCGGCGGCCAAGACACCATCAACGACGCCGGCCAGCAGATCGTCCGCCGACAGCTCAACGTCGCGCCGACGCTGACCATTCGGCCGGGATTCCCGGTCAGGGTCATCGTAACCCGCGACCTCGTGTTCGAACCCTACAGAGGCAGATCATGACGAAGCTCAAACTTGGACCGATCGCGGATGACAAGTCGGTGAAGGTGACGGTTGAGCTTCCGGCTGGGCTCCATCGCGATCTCAATGCCTATGCCGAAGTGCTCGCGCGTGAGACGGGGCGGCCCGCAGCCGAGCCCGTGAAGCTGATCGTGCCGATGTTGGAGCGCTTCATTGCAACCGATCGCGGGTTCGCGAGCGCTAGGCGTCGGCCCGGACGGTGATCTGGATCGCTAGACCAGGCAGCGGCACGCCATGAAAAACTACTGGTAAGTCACCGCGACATCGTCCGCGCAAGGCTGAGCAGCCGCCGCAGGGCAGGATTGTCGTTTCGTGGTGACCAAACCGCTCTAAACGTTAGTCTCTCGTTCGCAATTGGACGATACGTGACACCCGGCATCTGCATGGCTGCGGTTGCTTCAGTGGTTAAGGTCAGGCCCCGACCGACCGCAACTGCAGCTAGCAGATTGTCCCTGCTGACATATTGCGGTTGGACCTCAGGGTGACAACCGAGCGCGGCGAGACGCTGAACCAGATAGGCATGGACTTCTGGACCGGGGGCCGCGTCGCTAACGATGAATGCTTCATTGGCGAGATCAGACCATTCGAGGGCCTCTTTTTCGATCAGAGGATGCGTGTTGGGCAGGACTACAAAAACGCGCTCCGACCAGAGATAGGTGGTTTCGCAGTCGGGCCAGGTGCGGCTGCTGGAGAGGAATGCCACGTCCAGTCGAAGCTGGCGGATCGCGGCGACATGCTCGGCTGGAGCTCCATCGATGAAGTCGATGCGCACCTTCGCGTGTTTCTGATCGTAGGCGCGAAACAGATCGGCCAGGAAGCCGGAGGCGAAGGACGAGAAGATGCCGACCTTGACCTTCCCGCGCTCGACCCGCCCGATAGCTCCGACGTCCCTGGCGCCCTCATCGATCTGCTGAAGGGCCTTGCGTGCACGGCGCAGGAAACGTTGTCCCGATAGCGTCAGCGACACCCCGCCGTTATGGCGCTGAAACAGAGAGGCGCCGAGATGATCTTCAAGATCGCGGATTCGACGACTGACAGCCGATTCTTTCACGTCAATCGCTGTGGCAGCCTTGCGGAAACTTCCGTGATCGGCCGCGGCAACGAAATAGCGAAGGTGGCGAAGTTCGATTGAAGAAGATCGTGCCATCCGGTCACCTCATTCGTGCCAGGAAGGTCCACAAATCTTGCGCACTGATGCCGTCGTGGGGATACCCGCTGCCAACCGCAAACGCTGCCTTAGGGAATGATCCGCGGTTAGATCGGCGTGCTCGCTCCAAGCCATGTGCCCTTACTGGAGGCATGAATTGCGAACCGTCTTCGGACAATGGGAGCGAAGAGGGCCAGGCCGTACGACGAGCACATCACTGGATGGATTGTCGAACGACGCCTCGGACGCGCTACCATCGCAATCGCACCAATGGAGCATCGGGTCGACAATCAGTCCGCATCGAGGTCGACCAGCAGTTTGTAGAGACAATCGCCAGGCGCGGTTAGAGCCAGAGCGCGCCGGCAGGCGACCATGCCCCCTTCCGAAAAGACGACCGGTTCCGGCGCGTCCCACGGCCGATCGACAGCATGAATGACGCCGGCAATTTGGCCGGGTTGAACGACATCGCCCAAGTCTGCAGCCGGTTCGAACATCCCTTTGCGCATCGCGTAAACGAAGGCGCCCCTGCCACGTACGCGCATGAAGCGTGTCGGTGGGCCAGGATCGGTGTTCGCCTCTGGAAACACGCCGTACAATTTCAGGACACGCCGAAGGCCCTGCTCGGCAAGAACCGTTCCCGTTCGCGACAGGGTAGCGCAGCCCCCCAGTTCGGCGGTGAGCGCCGGAACGCCAAGTTTCTGCGCAACGGCCGAAAGGGTAGTCGCGCCGCCTCCGCCGGAGCCGTCGCTGATTGAGGTGACTGGCGCCCCAAACGCGGTCGCAAGTTCAATTAGCTTGTTCTTTTCTTCTGCAGACCCGCCGCTCCTGATCAGTGCACATGGCACGTAGTTCGTCGAGCGTCCTCCTGCATGCAGATCGATGACGAAATCCGCCATGGGGAGGAGTACGGTGCCGACATAGTGCGCGATCATCTCGGTCGGCGCACCAATCGGATTCCCTGGAAACGATCTGTTGAGGTTTCCGTCGTCGAGAGGGGAGACGCGTCGACCGACCTCTACTGCGGGCAAGTTCAGCGACGGAAGGATGATGATGCGCCCTCTTACATCTGCCCCCTCGATTTCACGCGACAGCCTGGCAAGCGCCACCTGCCCTTCATATTCATCGCCATGGCTGCCGGCGATTAGCAACGCCGTAGGGCCGTCACCCTTCCTGATGCACATCACGGGGATGGGCACCACTCCGTAGCCGGAGAGGTCGGTCGAAAAAGGCAAACGCAACCAGTCACATTGCTTGCCGTCCGCCTCGAAATCGAGCGGCGTCCAGACTTGTGTGTATCCCGCCATAGCCGCTCTCTCAGTGCTTCATGATTGTTTGCAGGAAGAGGCGCGAGCGGGGGTGGCCTGCCCCGTCGAAGAAGTCTTGCGCCGGGACACATTCGAGAATGCGACCGCTGTCCATAAAGATCACTTGGTCGGCGACCTCGCGCGCGAATCCCATCTCGTGGGTAACGCACAGCATCGTCATTCCGTCGCGCGCCAGCGCTGTCATGACGTCCAGCACCTCCTTGATCATTTCGGGGTCAAGCGCAGATGTCGGCTCGTCGAAGAGCATGATGCGAGGGTTGAGGCAGAGCGCGCGTGCGATCGCTACGCGCTGTTGCTGTCCGCCCGAGAGCTGCCCTGGATAGGATTTCGCCTTCTCGGGTATTCTCACTTTTTCCAGATACGCCATGGCGATGTCTTCGGCCTCGCCGCGTGATTTGCCGGCTACGCGGCGCAGCGCGAGCGTGCAATTAGAAAGCACTGTCAAATGCGGGAAAAGGTTGAAGCTCTGGAAGACCATACCAGTCTGACGCCGTGCGGCGGCGCTGGCCTCCGCAGCTTGGCCGAGAACGATCCCGGCGAGACGAAGCGTGCCCCCCTGGTAGGTTTCAAGCCCATTTATGCAACGGATCAGTGTCGACTTGCCTGATCCTGATGGGCCACAGACAACGATCCGTGCCCCGCTAGAGACCGACAGGTCGATGCCATCCAAGACATGGAGCGCACCAAACCATTTGTTGAGGCCCTCGATTTCTACGAGCGCTTCAGATTGTGGAAGCATTTTTTGAACCTCATTCAGATCTATCGGCGCGTCCGAAATCTTCTCTGCCGCTGAAATGACCCGGTGCTTGATGCGGTGATTTTTTGGTTATCCAACCGCCGGGGCCTATCTTTTGTCCGTCGCCAGTAGGCGTTGCTCCAACAACTTGACGAGTTGTGCGATGGACACAGAAAGCAAGAGGAAGATCAGACCAGCTGCAAGCATCGGCTCGGCATATCGGAAGGTGTCAGACGCGACATCGAGGGCGCTGCCAAACATTTCCGGAACCGCGATGACTGCGAGATAAGGCGTCGCCTTGAGAAGCGAGATGAAATAATTACCCATCGGCGCCGCTATGTTGCGCAGCATCTGCGGTGCTACTATCAGGAAAATCGTTGCGATCCGCCCGATGCCTAAAGCCTTGGCTGCGTCGAACTGGCCTGAGTCAATGGCATCGATTCCTGCCTTAAAGACCTCCGCGAGATAGCCGGAATAATAGACACTCAACGCGATGATGCCGACCGCAAGCGCAGGCAAGGTGACGCCGTAGTAGGGAAAAACGAAATAAAGGGTGTAAATCTGCACAAGAAGAGGTGTTGAACGGATGAAGTCGATCATGACCTGCATGACCCAGCCAAGAGGCGTTGAGGTTCGTCGCAAAACTTCCCAGAGAAAGCCAAGGACGGCCGCGCCGAGCGAGCTGACAATGCTTACCCACATCGTCGTCGAAAGTGCCGACAAGATCGTCGGGAGCGTCGCGAACGCGAAGTTGAGGTCAAAGCTCACGCTGGCTCCCCCGGAAGCTGGAGCGCCGCTCCAGGCGACGGCCAAAGATTGTCACCGGATAACAAAGGGCCAGATAGGCCAGTAGCAGGCCCGAATAGATTCCGACTGGATTGTACTCGATCTGAGCGAGTTCCTTGGCACGATAGGTCATATCTGTCAGGGCGATCAGTGAAATCAACGCCGTCCCCTTGATCAGTTGGATGAGCTGATTGATGAAGGTCGGGATCATCGAGCGGATCGCCTGCGGCAACTCGATGCAGCCAAGGACCGTCCAACGTTTGAGTCCAAGCGCCAATCCTGCCTCGACCTGGCCGCGTGGCAGAGCTTGTAGAGCGGCACGCACCGCTTGGCTGCCGTAGCCGCCGATATTGAGGCCGAGGACCATGGCTGCAACGGTCGTGCTGGAGAGCCGTATGCCAAATGCCGGCAAGCTATAGTAAAAGACGAACAGCAGGACGATGACCGGGGAGCTTCTCCAGAACTCAATCACCGCGGTCACGAGTGTGCGGGGCAGGCCTAAAAGAACGTACTGCAGGACGCCCGCCACAAGGGCGAAGGGGATGGCGTAGATCAGGCCAAGGATCGTAACAGCGGCTGTTACCCCAAACCCTTGGAAGATGTTCTGGATGATCTCGATCTGGCTCACGGCTGTAACCTGAAGCCATTTACATTTTGTCTGCGCAAAGCTCTGCCGCTTTCACGGAGTCAGGCGCAATCTCGTCTGCCGTGAAGCCGTAACGCTTTGCTATTGCTACCAAACCGCCATCGGCCTTGAGCTCGGCAAGGCGTTTGTCGTATGCGGCCTTCAATTCGGCATCGCCTTTGCGGAAGGCGATGCCGCTATAGTTGGCCGCGGGCTTGCCATCCGGCTTGATATAGCCCTGAAACGGCATCGCCCGCTCCAGACCGGTGACACGTGGGTCTTGCAACAATGAAACTACGGAACCACTGGAGAACGCCACGGCTTGGACGCGGCCTGCCATGATGGCGGAGACCGACGACTCAGTGTTCTGAAATTGCTGGATCTGCGAGGCTGGAATACCGGCGGCCCTGGCGTTGGCCAAATTGGCGCTGCCACGCGATCCCCCGATTGATAATTTGGGATTTTTCACGATGTCGGCGTAGCTGTGAATGCCGTGCGGGTTACCCGCCTGTACGATGACCGCGTCGCCGATCGCCAGTTCCGGCTCGCCAAAGGCCACTTGTTCGCACCGAGCTGGCGTAATGGAAAAACCGGAAGCCACCGCTTCGGTTCGATCGGCCAGCAGCCCTGGAATGAGGGCGCCGAGGTCGGCGATGACGAACTCGACCTCTTTCACCCCTAGCGGCGCGAAAGCGGCCCGAATGAGATCTGGATGAAAGCCAGTTGCCTGACCATCGGCGCCGCGAAAGCCCCATGGAGCCCTGTTGTGGATGCCGATAGTGATCTTGCCGGACGAGATGATCCGCTCCAGCGTCGTTTTCGCTTGGGCGTTGAGTCTCGGGGCACCCATCGCCACAAGCGCAACCCCACCCATGAACAATGATCGAAAAGTGCCAAGCGAAATCTTGAGCATTTGCGCCTCCGCGTTTGACAGGGCACGATCGATAGACTAGGTATACCAGGTATGTCAACACTCGATGAAAGCGGCGGTTCCGGACGCCTTCGGGGAGAAACATGAGTTCACTTCATGAAGGCGTGCGCGAAGAGATCCGGAAACGGATTGCCGATGGAAGCTATCTTGAGGGAAGCGCTATTCCCTCGGCCTCGCAACTTAGCGAGGAATTCGGCGTTAGCGCCATCACCGTCAAGCGAGCTCTGAGGGATCTGCAGACGTCGGGTCTACTCACTGCAGTCGCCGGGAAGGGTACGTTCGTCAAACAGCAGCGTCGCTTCTTGCGCGAGCTGGATGTGGGCATGTCGTCAACGGAGGACGCGCGGCGGCATGGTCAGAAGCTGACGATGCAGCTCATTTCGATCACGCGAGAAAAAATAACTGATCCGAGCTTACGCGCGTTCGATATTTCCGGAGGCATCAAGTTCTGCATTCGGAAGCTCGCCTGCGCAGACGACCTGCCGATCATGTATTATGTGATCTATGTCCCAACAACGATACCAGACTCGCTTGTTGAGGAGTTCGGCCGCAGCCTGACGACGGATGCCCTGAAAAGTATCAACGTCGCTCCTACGGAGAGGCGGCTCGTCATCGATGCTGCCCCGGCTTCGACATACGCCCAGGAGGCGTTCTCGATTCCGGCCGGCTACCCCGTCTTGCGCCGCGCCTACCACCAAGCGACGACCAATGCTGATATTGAAATCGTCGGCATTATAGAGTCACCGTTTGACCGTCTGGCCTGCTCTATCACTTTACCGGTCAAGAAGCGGGCAGCGGGGGAGCCCGCGTGATCCTGGGCCGTCTGGCGGCGCCGGCTATGCGCAATGATGATCTGCCGCAATCGTTCCCCACGCGACATGAGCTGATGCGGATATCTCGATGACGCGCTCTTCCTTGCCAATTGCGAACAGCAATGCGGTCGGCATGCGCTGCATTCGGTGTGCTGAGAGCTTCCCGCTGACGGATTACCTTGAAGGTTGTCCCGCGTGTGCGGCCGCATCGATGCCTTCCAGTCTCCAAATCGATTATTGCAGTTTTCCCGCGGCGCTGAAAAGCCACGATGCCAGTGAATGGCTTGTCTATCCGCAGACGCTTCTGGGCGAAGGCAATACCCCATTCTACGCGCTACCGCGACTGGCACGTGACGTCGGGGTAGCCGCGCTCAGCGTTAAATTTGAGGGCGCCAATCCGACCGGATCCCACAAGGACCGCATGAGCGCAGTTTTGGTACAACGTGCGCGGGTTGCTGGGGCTAGTACGGTTGCCATCGCATCAAGCGGCAATGCGGGCGCATCGCTTGCCGCCTATGCCGCTCATGTGGGCTTGGAATGTGTCGTGGTAACGACCCCCAAGATGAGTGCGAACTGGCGGCGCGCCATCAAAATGTGTGGTGCCTCCATCGTCATGGTGCAGACACCCGACGAGCGCTGGCAGTTGGTCCGAGAGAAATCGCGTACCGGCCAGTGGTATCCCGCTAACAATTATCTCCTCCCGGCAGTCGGCAGCAATCCTTTTGGGGTCGATGGATATCGCGCTGTCGCAATTGAGCTAGCAAGTCAATGGCAAGAGCAGCCTGCCACGGACGTGCTAGTTCCAACATCGCGAGGTGATGTCCTATGGGGCGTCGCTCAGGGCTTTTGCGATTTGAGGAGCATGGGCGCGTTGGAGACGATACCGCGTGTGCATGCGGTTGAGCCATTCCCGCGCATCGAACAGGTCCAGTCCGGCGCCGACTATCGTACTTCCTTTGGCGGAATGTCGCGCATGACATCGCTTGGCGGCAATACGGTCGCCTATCAAGCAATTGACGCATTGCGCAAGACCGATGGATCGGCAGTTGCCGTGGCTGAGGGGTGCGTTCTCGAAGATCAGAAGAAGCTTGCAAGAGCGGGGCTATATCTCGAGCTTTCAAGCGCCGCCGGGTTAACCGGCCTGCGGAATCTGGTCCGCCGTGGTGTGATTGGCCTAGAGGCACACGCAGTCGTTCTCGCCACTTCGCACGGATACAAGGATCCCTGAACGACACCTCATTGGCGATGAGATCGCCAACTACGAAAGGCGCCTTGACCGAGCGTCAGTTGCAGCCACGCCGACCGGTTTCCTATCGCCTGAGGCACCACAGCAACCTTCCGCCGGAGTCGTGTTTTAGTGGCCGCTAAGAGGCCCACCTCACGCCTGATTACTTAAGATCGAGCGTACGAATATGGTGTATTTCATCAAATTCTAGCGAAATCAAAACTTTTCACGAAGAAAACTATACTATATTGAGAACAGAAACTATTATTCCAATCTATCGACAGGTCGTTCAACCTTAATACGTGCCTAAATTGACCCTCAAAGCGATTCGACAATCCGATTTAAACGCTACATTGCGATACCCTTCGCCTGAATCGCGTGAAGACTTCTCTTTCTCGATCTATCGCCTTCTACTCCCTCTACCGTGATCGAGAGGAGATGCATCATGGCTGCAACAGTGAACACGCAACTCACAAAAACAATCAGACGGAAGGAGCTGCGCGAGATGGTGCCTTTGGCCGACAGCACGATCTACGAAATGGAGCAGCGGGGAGAATTTCCGCGACGCTTCGCTTTGACCCCACGATGCGTGGTTTGGGATCTGGGCGAGGTTCAAGCATGGCTCGCGGCCCGTCGTTCAAAACCCATTCTTATGGCACCCGGCCCCGACGTGAAGCAACGTCGAGCCCGCCCAGTCAAAGAGCAGGGTCAGGCTCCAAGACCGGCATCGACGGCGGGATGAGCGTTGGCACGTGCTTCTTGCCATCGACCCAAGCGTCCAAGATGTCCGACCACTCCTGCATCATGTGCCTACGCTGCACTTCATATTCGGCTTTGTTATAGACGCCTCGCGACGAGCGCCCGTCCTCATGCGCTAGGCACTTTTCGATCCAGTCGCTGTTGAAGCCGAGTTCGTTCAGCAGAGTCGAACCGGTCCGCCTCAGGTCGTGAACCGTAAACGGCTCCAGGGGTAAACCTTCCGCCTTCGCCCGTTCGACGACTGCGTATGTAACCCGGTTGAAGGTGGCACGCGACATCGGAGCATCTGCGTCGTACCGTGACGGCAAAAGGTATCTTGAATTGCCTGCACAGGTCTTCAGGGCGATCATGATGTCGAGCACCTGCCGCGACAGGTAGACGTTATGCGCCTTCGAGCGCTTCATCCGTTCCTTCGGGATAGTCCAAACCGCATTCTCGAAGTCGACTTCGTCCCACACTGCGTCCTGCAACTCGCTCTTGCGAACCATCGTGAGCAGGTAGAGCCGCATTCCCAAACGGATCGTGGGAAGCGTGGCGATGTGCTCGAGCTGCTTCAACATTACCCGAATTTCGGAAGGCGAGAGCGAGCGGTCCTTCGGCACGAAAGTAGCGATCGATGCCGGCCCAACTTCGTTGGCCGGGTTGGCGACCGTCTCACCATGCAGGATCGCAAATCCGTAAATCTGCTTCAGGATGTCTCGCACGTGGATAGCCGTTGCCGGAGCGCCGCGTTCAACGATTTTGCCGCAGTGGGTTCTTAGATCGTCGGGCGTGATTTCCGTGAGGAGGCGATTGCGCCAGACCGGCAGAAGCTCTCGCTCGAAGATGGAACGCCGCATGGCCCGCGTGCTGTCGGCCATCGGCGCGGCGGTGAGCCACTTCTCCCCGAACTCGCCAAAACTCTTCGCTTCTTTCAGGCGCCGCTTATCGCGCTGCTTCTCTATCGCCGGCGACCGTCCTTCGCCAACGGCGCGCCTCGCGTCGATGCACTTCTCGCGGGCCCGGGCGAGCGAGATGCCGTCGCGCCCGTACCTGCCCAGATAGACGGTCTCCCGCCGGCCGTTGAGCCTGTAATCCAAGCGAAACGAGATCGCGCCACTGGGCATGACGCGCACATACATGCCATCGCGATCGGCAATTTTGTAGATCTTCTCTTTTGGTTTCAATGCCTTGAGGGCGGCGTCCGTCAGCATCCCTACTGCCTCCTGAAAAGTACCGTCAGCACAATTTCGGGGCTCAGCGACAGATGTTCGCCATTATATTCAATGGCTTAATACAAAAAAAGTACCGTCACGAGCCTCATTGCCCGTGACGGTACTTTCGAAAATGCGGCTAAGCAATATGCCCAAGATCCGTCAGACGGGCCGCCAGTATCAAACTATACCCGCCGATAGCCGCCGATGGTCATCGGCAGGATTTATTTTTATTTTCAGTACTTTACGTCGTACTATGGCGTGAATTCGGCGACGTTCGGATGGGTCTAAATCATTCCCACTCGATCGTGCCGGGGGGCTTGCTGGTCACGTCGTAGACCACCCGGTTGATGCCCTTGACCTCGTTGATGATGCGGGTCGCGGTGCGGCCGAGGAAGGCCATGTCGTAGGGGTAGAAATCGGCCGTCATGCCGTCGACCGAGGTGACGGCGCGGAGCGCGCAGACATGGTCGTAGGTGCGGTAGTCGCCCATCACGCCGACGGTGCGCACCGGCAGCAGCACGGCGAAGGCCTGCCAGATCACGTCGTAGAGGCCCGCCTTGCGGATCTCCTCAAGATAGATCGCATCCGCCTTGCGCAGGATGTCGAGTTTCTCCCGGGTGATCTCGCCGGGGCAGCGGATCGCCAGGCCCGGGCCCGGGAAGGGGTGGCGGCCGACGAAGGCCTCGGGTAGCCCGAGCTCGCGGCCAAGGACGCGGACCTCGTCCTTGAACAGCTCGCGCAGCGGCTCGACGAGCTTCATCTTCATGCGCTCGGGCAGGCCACCGACATTGTGGTGGCTCTTGATCGTCACCGAGGGGCCACCGGAGAAGGAGACGCTCTCGATCACGTCGGGATAGAGCGTGCCCTGGGCCAGGAAATCGGCGCCGCCGAGCTTGGCCGCCTCGGCGTCGAAGACCTCGATGAAGAGCCGGCCGATGGTCTTGCGCTTGGCCTCCGGATCGGCGCCGCATTTGGCGAGCTCGGAAAGGAAAAGCTCTTCCGCTTCAACATGCACCAGCGGAATGTTGTAGTGGTCGCGGAACAGACGAACAACCTCTTCGGCCTCGTTCATTCGCATCAGGCCATGATCGACGAAGACGCAGGTGAGCTGGTCGCCGATCGCCTCGTGGATCAGCACGGCCGCGACTGCCGAGTCGACGCCGCCGGAGAGCCCGCAGATGACGCGACCGGTGCCGACCTGCTCGCGGATCTTCTTCTGCATCTCGGCGCGATAGGCCGACATGCTCCAGTCGGGCTTGCAGCCGCAGATGTCGACGACGAAATTGCGCAGCAGCTTGCCGCCATCCGGGGTGTGCACCACCTCGGGGTGGAACATGGTCGAGTAGAAGCGCCTGTCCTCGTCGCTCGCCACCGCATAGGGCGCGTTCTCGGAGGTGGCCTTGACGGTGAACCCGGCCGGAAGCTGGGTGACGCGATCGCCATGGCTCATCCAGACCGGATAGCGCCCGCCCTCCTCCCAGACGCCTTCGAACAAGGCTGACGGCGTGACGATCTCGACATCGGCGCGGCCGAACTCGGCGGCGTGGCCACCTTCGACCTTGCCGCCGAGCTGATGGGCCATGGTCTGCTGGCCGTAGCAGATGCCGAGCACCGGCAGGCCGGAGGAGAACACCTCCTGCGGCGCGCGCGGCGAGCCCTCATCCGGCACCGAAGCCGGGCCGCCGGAGAAGATCACGCCCTTGGGCTTCAGGCGCTGGAAAGCGTCGGAGGCCGACTGGAACGGCGCGATCTCGCAATAGACCCCGATCTCGCGCACGCGGCGCGCGATCAGCTGCGTCACCTGACTGCCGAAGTCGATGATCAGAATGGAGTCGTGAAGGGCGGGGTTTTGGGGCTGGGCGCTCATCGCGCCCGGTTACGCCATCGCGCGCGAGCGCGCAACGGCGCTGAGAGCGGATCAGGCCGGCGCAGCGAGACAGCTCAGGACGAGATCCGATCGAGGACGACCAGCCGCAGGGGCTCGGCCAGCAGGTCCCCGGCGTTGACCTTGAACGCCTGGAAATGCGGCGTCGCCTTATGGACATCGAGCGCAGCCACACTGGTGAACGCCTCGCGCATGTAGAAGGTCCCCGGCTCTTCTCGGAGCTCAAACAGCACATAGTCGAGGCAACCCGTCTCCGCTCGCGTCGGCTCGATCAGCGCAAGCAAGCTCTGGCGCAACGCCTCCCGCTGGCCGGGCTTCGCCTTCAGAACTGCGATGGAAACCAGGGTCTCGTCGGTAGTCTCGGTCATGGCCGGTTCCTTCCAATGAAGAAGCCAAGGAGATGTCGGCAAGGCGGAGCCTCCGCAAGACGCACAAATCGCCTCCTTAGGGACAAAACTGATACCGCCTCAGCCGGGCTACGAGGTGGTTCAGGCCGGCGCCGAGAGGCAGCTCAGATAGAACCCGTCAGTTCCCGTGCGGCGCGGCGAGAGCTGCAGGCCGAAACGCATTGCGAAACGGGCGAGCAGTCCGAAATCAACCTCGCCGGTATCCAGCAGGGAGCGCGTCGCGACCGGCTCGAAACGTTGATGCCGGGCCAGGAAGGCCTCGACCGCGCCGTCGTTCTCCTCCGGCAGCATCGAGCAGGTGATGTAGGCGATGCGCCCGCCCGGCCTCGCCAGGCTGGCGGCACGGTCGAGCACCTGCGCCTGTTCCTTGACGCGCTCGGCCAGGGCTCCGGGGCGCACCCGCCATTTCGCATCCGGATTGCGCCGCCAGGTGCCCGAGCCGGTGCAGGGCGCGTCGACGAGAACCAGATCGACCGCGCCGGAAAGATCGGCAAGCGCATCATGGCCGCGGCTCCTGGGCACGCGCACCTCGACATTCTCGGCGCCCGAGCGGGCAAGCCGGTCGTGCAGCGGCGCCAGACGGCGACTGTCGAGATCGGTGGCGAAGATGCGCCCCTTGCCGCCGAGCACCGCGGCGAGCGCCAGCGTCTTGCCGCCGGCGCCGGCGCAGAGATCGACGACGGTCATGCCGGGCTGCGCGCCGGCGAGCAGGGTCACGAGTTGCGAGCCCTCGTCCTGGATCTCGAACTCGCCGTTGAAGAAGCTCGGCTCGCTCTGCAGCGACGGGCCGCGCCCGTCGGGCCCCGGCAGGAAGCGCAAGGCGTCGGGCGACCAGGCGCCCGGCTCCGGTTGGAGATGGCCCAGCGCGGTGCGCAACCGGCCGCGGTCGGTCTTCAGCCGGTTGGTGCGGATATCGGCAGGCGCCCTGCCCGCCAGCGCCTGCCCTTCGGCGACCGCGTCGTCGCCGAAGCCGGCCATGAAGGAGGGCCAGAGCCAGTCCGGCACGTCGGCGCGCGCCCAGCCAGGCGCGGCGTTGAGGTCGTAGGCGGCAAGCCCCGCGACCTCGAATTCGGTCAGCGGTGCGGGCGCGTGATTTTGTCCGTTGAAGAGCTCCGAAATCTCCTCGACGCCGAGGCCGCGCTGGCTGACCAGCATGCCGAGCACCAGCGCCCGCGGCGTCTCCTCGCCCAGCGCATGGGCGGAGGAGGCACGGCGGCGCAGCGCGTCATAGACCAGCGAGGCGATGGCGGCGCGATCTTTCGAACCGGCGAAGCGGCGCGACAGCCCCCAATCCTTCAGCGCATCGGCCGCCGGGCGCCGGCGCTCGATCAGATCCGTCAGGACCTCGATGGCGGCGCTGAGGCGGGCGGCGGGGGTCATGTCCTGCGGTTCCTGTCACTGCTCTTCGTCGCGGCTCTCGGGATCGGCCCGATCTGGAACGATTCCGAAGCGCGCGAGCACCCTTGACGCCCTCGTCCCACAGGGCGCAAGACGATACAACTCCTTCCGCAACGCCAACCGCCTGGGAACCTGCAATGACCGCCTTCTCCCGCCTCGCGCTCGCCGGCCTGTTCTGCCTGTCGCTCGCCGCCTGCGCCACCCAGCCGGTCGACACCACGCCGCCGCCGTCCAAGCGCCTCGACGCCAAAACCACGCTGGAAGGCCGCCGCTGAGCCTCCCGCTCCCGGAGCTCGTGACCCAGGCAAGCGAGCGGCAGGAGCCTCTGAAGCGCATCTTCGCGGTGCCAGCGGGGACGACCTCCCGACATCGCGAAGAGGCAAACGGGCCTTCACCGGCCTGTCATATCGACCGAGCAGTTTCGCGCCCTTCCATTGCGATCGAGGATCGGACGAGATGAAACCCCTGTTCCAGCCGGCGACCATGCTGGCAACCTTTGTCCTCGCGCTGGCCGTGCCCGCTTTGGCGCAGAGCCCGGCTCCCACCCTCGACGGCAAGCCGGCCTTGATCGTCGGCCATCGCGGCGCCAGCGGCTACCTGCCCGAGCACACGCTCGAAGGGTACAAGCTCGCGATCGAACAGGGCGCCGACTTCATCGAGCCCGACCTGGTCTCGACCAAGGACGGCCACCTCGTCGTCCGCCACGAGCCGATGCTGTCGGGCACCACCGATGTCTCGACCCGCCCCGAATTCGCCGCGCGCAAGGCGACCCGCAAGATCGACGGCGTCGACACCAGCGATTGGTTCGCCTCCGACTTCACCCTCACCGAGATCAAGACGCTGCGGGCCAAGCAGGCTTTCCCCGAGCGCGATCAGTCGCATAACGGCAAATACGAAATCCCGACGCTGCAGCAGGTCATCGACCTCGCCAAGGCCGAGAGCACCCGCACCGGTCGCACGATCGGCATCTATCCCGAAATCAAGCACTCGACCTATCACTCGGCCGTGGGCCTTGCGATCGAGGACAAGCTGCTCGACCAATTGAAGGCAGCCGGCTGGAGCGAGAAAACCTCGCCGGTGTTCATCCAGAGCTTCGAGACGGCGAACCTCAAATATCTGCGTGGCAAGACGCAGCTTCGCCTGATCCAGCTCGTCGACGCCGACGATGTCGACAAGGATGGCGGCATCGTGCTCGCCGCCCCGTTCGACAAGCCCTACGACTTCGCCGTCACCGGCGACAAGCGCACCTTCAAGGACCTCGTCACCGCCGAAGGGCTGAAGGAAATCAAGACCTATGCCGACGGCGTCGGGCCCTGGAAGCCCTATCTGATGCCGGCCAAACAGGTGCTGGGCGATGACGGCAAGCCGCGCGACCTCAATGGCGACGGCGCGATCGACGAGCGGGACCGCGTGCTGCTGCCGCCGACCGACGTCGTCAAGAACGCCCACGCCGCCGGGCTCTTCGTCCATACCTGGACCTTCCGCAGCGAGCCCAAGCGCCTCGCCTCGGACTTCAAGGGCGATCCGGCGTCCGAGTACAAGGCTTATCTGGCGCTGGGCATCGATGGGCTGTTCTCGGACTTCCCGGACCAGGCCGTAAAGGCGCGGAACGCCAAGTAGCTGGGCAAAAACAAGACCGCCGCACCGACTGGGTGCGGCGGTCTCGTTTACGCAACGCAACTCAACTCGCGGATTAGTCGCAGACGCGCGTCGTGCGACGCACCTCGCCGCGCGGGGTCTCGCGGACCTGCGTCACGGTCCGGCAATCGCGCTCGGCGCGATAGTCCCGGCGGCGCTCCCAGCGATCACGCTCGCGCATCCGGTCCTCGCGGCGGATGTCCCGATCGATGGCGCGATCGCGCGGTGAGCGCGTATCGACACTGACCCCGCCGGGGCCGATGTTGACCGATTGGGCATAGGCGCCCGCACTGCCGAGCAGCAAGCCAGCGACCATAGTCGTGAGAACGAGTTTCATGTTGTTTCCTCCGATTTCGAGGGAAACAACCGCAATCAACCCGAAAAGTTCCGAAATGGCGCAGAATGCGCCCGCAGGACCGTCTCGATCGAGGCCGCTGACATGCAAACGGCGCCCCTGAAGGCGCCGTCGCAAGGAGACAAGAGGTCGGGCCGGATCAGTGCAGGATCTGGCTGAGGAAGAGCTTGGTGCGCTCGTGCTGCGGGTTCTTGAAGAACTCGTTCGGCTCGTTCATCTCGACGATCTGGCCGGCGTCCATGAAGATCACCCGGTCGGCGACCTGGCGGGCGAAGCCCATCTCGTGGGTGACGCAGAGCATGGTCATGCCTTCGTCCGCCAGCGAGACCATGGTGTCGAGCACCTCCTTGACCATTTCCGGATCGAGCGCCGAGGTCGGCTCGTCGAACAGCATGATCTTCGGGCTCATGCACAGCGAACGGGCGATGGCGACGCGCTGCTGCTGGCCGCCGGAGAGCTGGCCGGGATACTTCAACGCCTGCTCGGGGATCTTGACGCGCTTGAGATAGTGCATCGCGATCTCCTCGGCATCCTTCTTGGGCATCTTGCGAACCCAGATCGGCGCCAGCGTCAGGTTTTCCAGGATCGTCAGATGCGGGAACAGGTTGAAGTGCTGGAAGACCATGCCGACGTCACGACGGATCTCGTCGATCTTCTTCAGGTCGTTGGTGAGCTCGGTGCCGTCGACGATGATCTGGCCCTTCTGGTGCTCTTCCAGCCGGTTGATGCAGCGGATCATCGTCGATTTGCCCGAGCCGGACGGGCCGCAAATGACCAGCTTCTCGCCGCGCGACACCTTCAGGTTGATATCGCGCAACACGTGGAACTCGCCATACCACTTGTTGACGCCGATCATCTCGACAGCCGTCGCGGTGTTCAGCGCGGTCTGCTTCAGCGCGGTCGGGCGCGAGCTGGTGGTTTCTGCCATAGCCATGATTGTTCCCCTCAACGCTTCTGGCCGGCGGCGAGCCGCTTCTCGACCGCGATCGAGTAGCGGGACATGCCCCAGCAACACAGGAAATAGAAAACCGCTGCGAATGCATAGCCCGTCGAGCGGGTCGTCGGCGTCGCCCAGGTCGGATCGACCAGCGTCGCCTCGATGGTGCGCAGGAAGTCGAAGATGCCGACGATGGTGACCAGCGTCGTATCCTTGAACAGCCCGATGAAGGTGTTGACGATGCCCGGGATCACGATACGCAGCGCCTGCGGCAGGATGATCAGCCGCATCATGCTCCAGTAGCCGAGACCGAGCGACATCGCGCCCTCGTACTGGCCCTTCGGCATCGCCTGCAGGCCGCCGCGCACCACCTCCGCCATGTAGGCGGCGGCGAAGAGCGCGACGCCGACGAGCGGGCGCAGCAGCCGGTCAGGCGAATACTCCTGCGGCACGAACAGCGGCAGCATGGTGTTGGCCATGAACAGCACGGTGATCAGCGGCACGCCGCGGACGAACTCGATGAAGATCACCGAGAGCAGCTGGATGATCGGCAGCTTCGAGCGCCGGCCGAGCGCCAGGACCACGCCTAGCGGCAGCGAGAAGACGATGCCGACCGCCGCGATCAGGAAGGTCACGGTCATACCGCCCCAGAGGCCGGTGTCGACCCTGGGCAGACCGGGGCCGCCCGCCAGCAGGCTGAGGAAGCCGAAGACCATGAGCGCGAACAGCACGAGCTGCTTCGGGCCCCAGAAGCGCTTCCAGACCGGAAGCTGCTGGACCACGCCGACCGCCGCCGCGCCGATATAGAACTGGACGATTTGGGGCACGAAGGAGAGCACGACGTAAAGCGCGGCGAGCGCCAGCGTCAGCGTCAGGCAGAAGCCAAGGAAGCGCTCGGCACCAGGGCCGCCGAGCAGCAGCACATAGGCCGAGATCGGCAGCAGCACGAAGAAGAAGAAGATGCCGAGCTTCTTCTTCGGCGCGCTCGTCCAGAGCAGCCAGGCCACGCCGAGCGCGAACATCACGAAGACGATGTTGACCCGCCAGCGCTGGTTGATCGGGTAGGAGCCGTAGATGAAGTACTGGAAGCGATCGGCGATATAGGCCCAGCAGGCCCCGACCGGCCGGCCGACCTTGTCGGCGAGGCAGGCGTCTCGGTTCGTGCCGGTCCAGACCGCGTCCAGGAAATAGAAGCGGATCATCCCCGGCACCGTGTCGACGACAAGGTAGAGGCAGACCAGCGTCAGCGCGATGTTGAGCGGGCTGGAGAGCAGATGCTGCCTGACCCAGGCGAGCGGCCCGGCGACGGAGAGCGGCGCCGGTTGCTGCTCCAGCGTTTCCCTGCGGACGAAGGCGTAGGGAGCCATTTCGGTGGTTGCGTCGGTCATTGGGGCGCCCTCACCGTTCCACCAGCGCCATGCGCTTGTTGTAGATGTTCATGAACAGAGACGTCACCAGCGAGATGGTCAGATAGACCGCCATGGTGATGGCGACGACCTCGACCGCCTGACCGGTCTGGTTGAGGACCGTGCCGGTGAAGACCTGGACCAGGTCGGGGTAGCCGATCGCGACCGCGAGCGAGGAGTTCTTGGTCAGGTTGAGATAGTTCGAGGTCAGCGGCGGGATGATCACGCGCATCGCTTGCGGGATGACCACGAGCTTCAGTGTCGGCCCGGCCCTCAGGCCGAGCGCATTGGCTGCCTCGGTCTGCCCCTTCGAGACGGCGAGGATGCCGGCGCGGACCACCTCGGCGATGAAGCCGGCGGTGTAGGTCGTGAGGCCGACCAGCAGCGCGACGAATTCCGGGAAGATCTGGATGCCGCCGCGCAGGTTGAAGCCGGCGAGCTCCGGATAGACGAAGGTGATCGGCCGCCCGGTGGCGAAATAGACCAGCGTCGGCAGGACGATGATCAAACCAAAGGCAATCAGGCCGATCGGGTACTGCTTACCCGTCGCCGCCTGCTGCTTGCGAGCCCAGGAGCGGAAGACGAAAGTGACGACAAGGCCGATCACGAACGCCCAGATGATCAGGTTGCCGCCAGGGCCGAACTGCGGATCGGGGACGTAGAGGCCGCGATTGTTGAGCAGGAAGCCGGCCGGAAGCTCGATCGACTGGCGCGGATTGGGCAGCGGCTTCAGCACCGCATTGTACCAGAAGAACAACTGCAGCAGCAGCGGCACGTTGCGGATGACCTCGACATAGATCATCGCGATCTTCGAGACGATCCAGTTGCTCGACAGCCGGGCGACGCCGACGAAGAAGCCGAGGAAAGTCGCCAGCACGATGCCGATCGCGGCGACAAGCAGCGTGTTCAGCAATCCGACCCAGAAGGCGCGGCCATAGGTGCCGCTTGAGGCGTCATAGGGGATCAGCTTCTGGTTGATGTCGAAACCGGAGGCGTTGTGCCAGAAGCCGAAGCCGGAGGCGATCTTCTGAGCCCGCAGGTTCTCGATCGCGTTCGACGCGGCGGACCAGATCACGAAGCCCACCACGGCGAGCAGCAGGATCTGATAGAAATAGCCCCGGATCTTCGGGTCGTAGAGCAGCGAGGCTTTGCCCGGCTTGACCTCTGCGGAAGTAATCGACACGTCTGACGCCCTTCTGAGTGTTGGCGACCGAGGGTCCGGCAGCGACCCCTGCGGATCACTGCCAGCCCGTATTCTTATCCGGTTCGCCGGAACAAGACAGCTTCAATGGCCGATGCGCAGCGGAGCCACGCATCGGCGGTTCTCACCGGATCGGCGGCGCGTATTGCAGCCCGCCCTTGGACCAGAGCGCGTTCTGGCCGCGGGCGATCTTCAGCAGCGAGCCGGAGCCGACATTGCGCTCGAAGCTCTCACCATAATTGCCGATATGCTTGACGATCCGATAGGCCCAGTCATTGGTCAGGCCCATCGGCTCGCCGAACTTGCCTTCGGTCCCAACGAAGCGCTTGATCTCCGGATTGTCGGATTTGAGCATCTCGTCGGCATTCGCCTTGGTGATGCCGAGCTCCTCGGCATTGATCATGGCGAAGAGCGACCATTTGACGATATCGAGCCAGACATCGTCGCCATGACGCACGACCGGGCCGAGCGGCTCCTTCGAGATGATCTCCGGCAACACCATGTGATCATCCGGATTCGAGAGCGTCAGGCGCTCGGCGTAAAGGCCCGAGGCGTCGGTGGTGAAGGCGTCACAACGACCGGCCTCATAGGCTTTGACCGTCTCCTGGTTGGAGGCGAAGGCGACGACCTCGTACTTGATCTTGTTGGTGCGGAAATAGTCGGCGAGGTTGAGTTCGGTCGTGGTGCCCTGCTGGGTGCAGATCGAGGCCCCCGCGAGCTTCAACACCGAATCGATGCCGAGCTTCTTGCGCACCATGAAGCCTTGGCCGTCATAGTAGTTGACGCCGGCGAAGTTCAGGCCGAGCGCGGTGTCGCGCGAGATCGTCCAGGTCGTGGTGCGCGACAGGAGATCGACCTCACCCGATTGCAACGAGGTGAAGCGGTCCTTGGCCGAAAGTGGAATGAACTTGACCTTGGCCGGATCGTTGAAGATGGCCGAGGCGACAGCGCGACAGATGTCCACGTCCATGCCGGACCAATTGCCCTGCTGATCAGGGATGCCGAAACCGGCGAGACCGGTGCCGGAGCCGCAGTGCAGGATGCCGCGATTCTTGACCTGCGCCAGCGTAGGCGACTGGGCCAGTGCTCCGCTCGCGCACATGGCGGCGGAGACGGCGATGAGCGCCGCGCCAATGACTTGGATCATGATTGTTCTGTCCCCTGTTTGGCGGAACGGGTTTTCCCGCTCTCGATTAACTAGCAAGCTCCAGGCCAGCCCCTGCCGGCGTCATTCTCCTCATTCTCTCCCTGACAAAAAACGGAGGTGCCCTTCCAAAAAAACTCAACGGATCGGGGGCGCGTACTGCAATCCCCCCTTGGTCCAGAGCGCGTTCTGGCCGCGCGACATCCTCAGCACCGAGCGGCTGCCGACGGTGCGCTCGAAGCTCTCGCCGTAATTGCCGACATGCTTGACGATCCGGTACGCCCAGTCATTGCTCAGGCCGAGCCCCTCGCCGAACTTGCCGTCGATGCCGAGCAGGCGCTTGATTTCCGGATTTGTCGATCCCCGCATCTGATCGACATTGGCCTTGGTCACGCCGAGCTCCTCGGCATTCAGCATGGCGAAATGGACCCAGCGCACCAGCTTGAACCATTGCGAGTCGTTGTCGCGGGTCAGCGGACCGAGCGGCTCCTTCGAGATGATCTCGACAAGAACCATATGGTCGTCCGGCGCTGTCAGCTTCAGGCGCTCGGAATAAAGGGACGAGGCATCCGTGGTGAAGGCGTCGCAGCGGCCGGCATCGTAGGCCTTGAGTGTCTCGGGGCCGGTATCGAAGGCGACGATGGTGTGCCTGAGATTGTTGATCTTGAAATAATCGACGACGTTGAGCTCGGTCGTGGTGCCCCGTTGCACGCAGATCGAGGCGCCGGCCAGCTGCATCACCGACATGACGCCGAGCTTGCGGCGCACCATCAAGCCCTGACCGTCATAGTAGTTGACGTTGGTGAAGAGCAGGCCGGGCGGCGTGTCGTTCGTGATGGTCCAGGTCGAGTTGCGCACGAGCACGTCGACGTCGCCGGCCAGCAGGGCCTTGAAGCGGTCATTGGCCGAGAGCGGGATGAACTTCACCTTGGCCGGGTCGTTGAAGATCGCCGCGGCGATGGCACGGCAATACTCGACGTCGAGGCCGCTCCAGTTCCCCTGCGCGTCGGGGGCGCCGAAACCGATCAGGCCGGTATTGGAGCCGCAGTTCAGGACGCCCCTGCTCTTGATCTGGGCGAGGGTCTGCTGCGCCTGCGCGTTCGCGGAGCTGAATACTGCCGCGACGGCGAACAGCGCCGCGCTGATGATCCTGATCATGCGTATCCCCTGTCTGGCGGAACGGGTTCGTCCCGTTCTCGGTCGGTGGCGCGTCCCGAACCGTACCGGTCCGGGCGAACCCTCCGTTTCCAGTCATTTTAGAGAGAATCGGGGCGGGAGCCGATGGCACCCGCCCCGCTCAAGCTCTTCAGCGAACCGGCGGCGCGTATTGCAGGCCGCCCTTGGTCCACAGCGCGTTCTGGCCGCGAGCGATCTTCAGCAGCGAGCCCTGGCCGACATTGCTTTCGAAGCTCTCGCCGTAATTGCCGACATGCTTGATGATCCGGTAGCCCCAATCGGCGGTCAGGCCGACGCTCTCGCCGAACTTGCCCTCGGTTCCGAGCAGGCGCTTGATCTCCGGATTGCTCGACTTCAGCATCTCGTCGACATTCGCCTTGGTCACGCCGAGCTCCTCGGCGTTCAACATGGCGTAGTGGACCCACTTCACCAGGCCGAACCACTGGGAGTCGTTATTGCGGGTCGCCGGGCCGAGCGGCTCCTTCGAGATGATCTCCGGCAGGACCATGTGATCGTCCGGCGCCGTCAGCTTGAGGCGCTCGGCATAGAGGCCCGAGGCATCGGTGGTGAAGGCGTCGCAGCGGCCGGAATCATAGGCCTTGACCGTCTCGTCCGAGGTCGCGAAGGCGACGACTTCGTATTTCAGGTTGTTGGCGCGGAAGAAGTCAGCGAGGTTGAGCTCGGTGGTGGTGCCCTGCTGGGTGCAGACCGAGGCGCCGCTGAGCTGCAGCGCCGAGGTGACGCCGAGTTTCTTGCGGACCATGAAGCCCTGGCCGTCATAGTAGTTCACGCCGGTGAACTGCAGGCCGAGCGCGGTGTCGCGCGACATCGTCCAGGTCGAGTTGCGCACGAGCACGTCGACCTCGCCCGACTGCAAGGCCGTGAAACGGTCCTTGGCCGAGAGCGGGATGAACTTCACCTTGGTCGGGTCGTTGAACACCGTCGCCGCAATGGCACGGCAGAAATCGACGTCGAGCCCCTTCCAGCTGCCCTGCGCATCCGGCACGCCGAAACCGGCGAGGCCGGTGTTCGAGCCGCAGTTCAGGATGCCGCGGCTCTTCACCTGAGCGAGGACTTGAGGCGCTTGGGCCTGCGCGCTCGCCGCAACCAGCGCGAAGCCGAACCCGGCCACCGCGGCTGCCATGAATTTCTTCATCTTGATCTCTCCCGTTGATTGCCCCGCCGGCATCTGCCGGCCGGAACGTGCCGATCCCCCCGCATCGTCGCGACTTTTCATCCCGTTCGATGCCTAAACATTAGTCGAAGTACGGCGCGCGCCGATTGCCAGAGCCGTGCATGAGCGTCAAGCAAAGGCGCCCCGTGCCCCCATCTCTTTTCACTGCGAGCATCACATGCGACTTTCCGGAGGTGGTCAAGTGCGACCACAACCCGCCCCGCCCCGATCCCGCCCGCGCGTGCCTCCCGGTCCATGAAAAAACTGTCCAAGCCCGAATTCGCGCGGCTGCGCGAGAAGACCCGCCTCGCCCTCGCCGGCCGCGACCCGAGCGACAGCTACGGCTTCGTCAACCCGCCGATCGTGCGCGGCTCGACGGTGGTCTATCCGAACACGCAGGACTTCCTCGTCCGCAAGGCGCGCTACACCTATGGCACGCAAGGTAACCCGACGATCGACGCGCTGCTCGCGGCGGTGAACACGATGGAGGGCGGCGCAGGCTCCGTCGTGGTGCCCTCCGGCCTGCTCGCCTGCACCCTGCCGATGCTGGCGATGCTCTCCGCCGGCGATCATCTTCTGGTGACCGACAGCGTCTACCGCCCGACCCGGATCTTCTGCGAGAAGATGCTGCCCCGCTACGGGATCGAGGTCAGCTACTACGATCCGGCGGCCGGCGCCGACATCGCCAAGCTGTTCCGGCCTAACACCAAAGCCGTGTGGACCGAGTCTCCGGGCTCGCAGACCTTCGAGATGCAGGACATTCCGGCGATCGTCGCGGCGGCGCATGCGCGCGACGTGCTCGTGATGATGGACAACACCTGGGCCACGCCGCTCTTCTTCGATGCGCACGCATTCGGCGTCGACCTCTCGGTTCAGGCCGGCACCAAATACTATGCCGGCCATTCCGACGTGCTGATCGGCACCGTCTCGGCCCGCACGCCCGAGCTCTACAAGCGCCTGCGCGAGGCCTGGGAGACACTGGGGTTGATCATCGCGCCGGAGGACGCGTTCCTGACGCTGCGCGGCATCCGCACCATGGCGGTCAGGCTGAAGGAGCAGATGCCGGCGGGGATCGAGATGGCGAACTGGCTCGCCGCTCGTCCCGAGGTCGCCCGCGTGCTGCATCCGGCGTTACCCGACGATCCCGGTCACGCCATCTGGAAGCGCGACTTCACCGGCGCCTCCTCGCTCTTCGCGATCGAGCTGCACCCTGTGTCGATGAAGGCGGTCGCCGCCATGCTCGACGATCTCGCCCTGTTCGGCATGGGCGCCTCCTGGGGCGGCTATGAAAGCCTGGTGCTGCCGTTCGACTGCACGCCCTACCGCACCGCGACCAAGCCCGGCTTCAAGGGCCCGACGATCCGCCTCCATATCGGCCTCGAGGACCTCGAGGACCTGAAGGAGGATCTCGACGCGGGATTCGCGCGCCTGAGGGCCGCGAGCTGAACGCCGTCACGGCAGCGGACGGGCCGATCGTCTTCGCCTATCTCGACGAACCGCCCTTCTGCTGGCCGGCGGCCAACGGCGCTGCGCAGGGCTGCGATGTCGAGCTGGTGACCGCCGCCTTGCGGGCGCTCGGCATCACCGCGTTCGAACAACGTTTGACCACCTTCGCCGAGCTGTTGCCCGGGCTCGCCAACGGGCGCTGGACGCTCACCACGCCGCTCTTCGTCACCGCAGAACGCAGGCGGCTCGTTGATTTCAGCCGTCCGGTCTGGGCGCTTGCCGACGGATTGCTGGTGCGAGTGGGCGATCGCGCACGGCTGACAGGCTATCGCGCGGTCGCCGCGGCCGGCGCGCGGCTGGTGGTCGTCGGTGGCCAGGTCCAGGAGCAGGCCGGACTAGCGGCCGGCATCGCTCCGGAGCGCATTTTCAGTGTCGCGACGCAAGAGGATGCCGTGGCTGCGGTGAAGAACCGCCGGGCCGACGCCTATGCCAGCGTCGCCATGGCCCATCGCGGCTACCTCGCCCGCCAGCCCGATGCGGAGCTGGCGATCGTCAGCGTGCCCGCCAGCGAGAGCGCTCCTGCCGCCGGGGCCTTCGCCTTCGGCAAGCAGCACCCAGCGTTGCGGGAGCGATTCGACGCGGCGCTCACCGACCTGATCGGCAACGACTGGCATCGCGCCATGATGGCGCGCCATCGCTTCCCGGCCGGCGAATACTGAGGCTTCGTTTCAGCTGGGGCTGGAGTTCGTATCTTCGCCGCGTGCCTTGGCCCGCAGCACGAATTGCAGGTTGCGGAGGTAGACGAAGACCCCGAAGCCCTGGCCGAGGATGAAGACCGGGTCACGGCGATAAAGCGCGTAGACCAAGAGCAGCATGCCGCCGCCGATCGAGAACCACCAGAAGGTCATCGGGACAACCGAGCGCTGCGCCTTCTCGCTGGCGAGCCACTGCACGACGAAGCGCATGGTGAAGAGGCCCTGTGCGACCACGCCGAGCAGCACCCACCAATCGACATTGTTGACGAAGACGTCGTGGAAATAATCCCCGATCATGTTCTGCAGGTCGATGAGCATCAGCGCGCCTCCGTCGCGATCTGCGGCACATGCTTGCGGCGCCGGATCAGCCACCAGACACCGGCGAGATCGAGAATGCCGACCCAAAGCCGGTCGAAGAAACCGTAATTCGAGACGCCGGTCAGGCGCTGGCGATCGCGCACGTCGTGGTGCAGCACGGCGAGGCCCTCGCGCACCACGAGCGCCGGCATGAAGCGGTGCAGCGCATCGAAATAGGGCAGCGCCAGATAGGCGTCGCGCCGGAAGCATTTCAGGCCGCAGCCGGTGTCGCGCGTGCCGTCCTTGAGGATGGCGCCGCGGACCTTGTTGGCAATGCGCGACTGCATGCGCTTGAAGCCGGTGTCCTTGCGCCCGACGCGCTGGCCCTGGACCATGCCGGCCGAGGCACCCGCCGCCTCTAGCTGGGCCAGCATCGCCGGGATGAAGGAAGGATCGTTCTGGCCATCGCCGTCGAGGGTCGCGACGATCGACGCCTTCGCCGCCCTCACCCCGCTGCGCACCGCCGCCGACTGGCCGCAGGACTGGGCATGGCGCACGACCCGCAGCCAGGGCCGCGTCACTGCGAGGTCGGCGAGCGCCGCGGCGGTGCCGTCGCTCGATCCGTCATCGACATAGATCAGCTCGAAGGCGCCGATGCCGGCGCAGGCGCTCTCGATGTCGCGGATGAGCGGGGCGATGTTGCCCTGCTCGTTGCGCACCGGCACGACGATGCTGAGCCTGGGCTGGCCGTCTGAAGGCACGGGTTCGGTCACGGATTGAAGTCTTTCTGCATTGCGGCGCGCAAACTGCGTCAAGCGCCGCGACGGGGCAAGCGTCGATCACTCGCGGACATAGACGCTCATCTCGAGGCGCTTGCCGCCGTTGAGGTTGAAGCCGGTGATCGTGGTCAGCAGCCGCGGCGCCACTCCCGACGCGGCGAGGCCCTGCCGGAAACCGTCGAGGAAACGGCCCTCGACCAGCGCGACGCGGCAGCCGGGCTCGCGCAGGAAGCCGGCAGCGGCGCTGCCGTCGGCGCCCATGCGCAGGTCGGTGCCCACCAGGAAGACGAGGCTGGGCTCGCGATAGCCGACGGTCATCACCTGCGGGTTTTGGCAGCTCACGGCCTGCACCGCCTCGGCCAGCCGCGGCGACAGCTTGAGGCCGCGCAGACTCGGCGAAGCCAGGCCGTAGACGCCGGCGCCGAGCAGCAGGCTCGCGACCACCCCGCGCCAGAGCGCGCCCTCGAAAGCGCCCTCGCGGAAGGCCAGGAAGCTGCGGAAGGCGACGAAGAGCGCCAGCGCCAGCACCGGCAGAGCGAGCCAGGGCAAGGTCTTGTCGAGCGTCCAGGTGCCATAGAGCAGCACGCCGACGAGCGCCGCCGGCACCAGCACCACGAGGAAGGCCGTCAGGTCGGAGCCGCGGCGGAAACGGTTGATGCCGCCATTGACCAGAGCGAGCAGGAGCAGCGCGGTGATCGCGGGATAGAGCGGCAGCACGTAGTGCGGCAGCTTGGTCGGTACCGCCTCGAAGACGAGCCAGGACGGCACGATCCAGGCGAGCAGGAACAGGATCTGCGGCTCGCGCCGCTTGACCCAGGCGAAGGGAATCGCCATCGCCGCAAGCGCGGCGGCGGGCCAATAGGTGCCGAAGAACAGCAGCAGATAGAGGCCGGGCGGGCCCCAATGCTTCTCTTGCCCCTCGCCGACCTTGGCGAGCATGTCCTTGCCGACGCTCTCGGCGAAGAAGTTGCCGCCGGTCTTCACCGCGATCGCGACGAACCAGGGCAGCACGACGACGAGGCAGAGCAGCAGGCCGAGCCCGGGCCGCAGCGGGGCGAGCCAGCGCAGCGAGCGCTCACGGATGGCGAGGACGAGGATCGCGAGGCCCCAGACCATCGGCACGATCGGCCCCTTGAGCAGCAGGCCGAGTGCCGTCGCCGACCAGAACACCAGCCAGTTGTGGCGGCTCGGCACGAAGGCGAGCGAGCGCGTCCAGTCGAGCCAGGCGCGGGCGAGCGCGCCCATGGTGGCGACCGCGCAGGCGGCGAGCAGGGCGTCGGTCTTGGCGAAGCGGGCCTCGACGCCGAGCAGCACGGCCGCAGCCATCAACGCACCGCCGAGCAAGGCGAGGCGCGCGCCGACGAAAGCAAGCAGAGCCCAATAGGTCAGCAGCACGGTCGCGATCGCGCCGATGAGCGAAGGCAGCCGGTAGAGCCACATCGTCGTGCGCGCCTGCGGCACGCCGAGCGCCTCGCCGGCTGCGACGCTGGCCGCCTGCAGCCAGTAGATCCCGACCGGCTTCTTGTGCCTGGCCTCGTCCTGGAAGCGGATGTCGACGAAATCGCGCGTCTCCAGCATCTGCTTGCTGGCCTGGGCGAAGCGCGGCTCGTCGCGGTCGAAGGGCTGCAGGCTGGCGAAGCCGGGCAGGAATGCCGCCAGCGACAGCAGGACCAGCAGCAGGCAGGCGCGCCGGTGGCTCGCGGACGCGAAGCTAGCGAGCCGGTCGAGACCGGAGCCGAGCGAAATCATCTATACTCCTTGCAGCCGCGGCAGGGGCTGGAACTTGGAGGTTGTTGGCAGCGACCAGAGATCCGGCGAATTCGTCCGGGCCATGCCCTGCCTTTCGGGCGCGATCATGACCGATCCGGCCGCCGGGCGTTTACGACTTCGCGCGAACCACGGCAAGATGCAGCCACGGGCTGCGGCGACGCCGCGTCTGCGCTTGCCCTGCGGGACGGATCCGGAGATAGCCATGGTGAGGATCGCGCTGCGGGCGATCTGGATCGGTTGCCTCGGCATGCTGCTGGCGATGCTGGCGGCCTTCGCCGTCGTGGCGGTGGTGCTGATCTTCGATCCGAAGTGCGGCCCCGGCGATTCCGGCGGCTGCGCCATGGGACTGGTCACCGCGACGCTGGGAGCAGCCTTGCCCGGCTTCATCATCGGTTTCGCCGGCCATCTCGCCCTGACCTTCTGGCGCAGGCGTCCGACGCTGCCGACGATCCGCCAGCTGCGCAATTGGGGGCGAGAGGACTGAAGACCGCGGCGTCGCTGGCGGCCGGGGCAGCGGAACCCTATCTCGGATGGAGGGTTGACGCTCCGGCTGCAAGGAAACGTCGGTGCAGGCCGAAAGGAACAGGATCATGAAGAGCCCGATCGCGGTTCACACCGACGAGGACTACGAACAGGCCCAGCAGCGCGTGACCGAGCTCAATGCCGCGCCGGACAGCAGGGAGAAAGAGCGCGAGCTGGAGGCACTTGCGGAAGCCATGCTGGCTTTCGAGCTGCGCCGCGACGAGGCGCAGGAGTGAAGAAGCAGTGGCGAGCCCGACAGGATTCGAACCTGTGACCAGCAGCTTAGAAGGCTGCTGCTCTATCCAGCTGAGCTACGGGCCCTGAAGGAAACGGCGGGCTTGGTATCCGCCGTTCACTTGAACTTCAATGCGTCCACTGGCCGACGCGGTTGAACTTGAAATTGTCCGAATAGGTCATGGTGCGGCGCTTGGCCTGATGCGGCTGCTCCAGGCGATAGGCGATGCCGTTGCGCGTCGCATAGGCGACCGCCTCCTCGGCCGTGTCGAACCAGAGCCTGAGCTGGCTCTTCATGTCGCCCGACGAGGTCCAGCCCATCAGCGGCTCGATTTCGCGCGGCCGCTCCGGCTCGTATTCCAGCAGCCAGCGGCCGGTCTTGGCCGTGCCGGACTGCATCGCGTTGCGCGCCGGCGAATAGATCCGTGCCGTCATGCTTCCCCTCGCCTTCCGGCAAAGCCTAAAATGGTCGGGGCACCAGGATTCGAACCTGGGACCCTCTGCTCCCAAAGCAGATGCGCTACCGGGCTGCGCTATACCCCGAACGTCCTGCAAGTGCATGGAATCACTCACCGAACCGCCGCAGCGCCCTTGCGAGGCGAAGCGACGCGCTACGCAATAGCATCGAACTGGCGGGATGGGAACATCTTGCGGCGCCGCAGCGTCTAAATGACGATCAGATCCCGCGATCTGCGCGACAGCAATTCGCAGCCGTCGCGGGTGACGAGGACGTTGTCGATGATGCGTGCGCCCAGCCGCTCGTCATGCAGGAAGACCGGGGGCTCGACGCTGACGACCATGCCGGCGCGCAGCGTGTAGCCGCTGCCGCCGATCATGTGCATCGGCTCGCCCCAGCTCGGCGGAAAGCCGGGCGCCAGCCCGTAGCCGGAGGTGTGGACGCGGCCATGCTCGAGGCCGGCCTCGCCGATCACGCGCCTGGCCGCCTCGTGCGGT
The DNA here is from genome assembly GCF_001429505.1 of Allobosea sp. Root483D1. GTDB lineage: Bacteria > Pseudomonadota > Alphaproteobacteria > Rhizobiales > Beijerinckiaceae > Allobosea. Next base: position 464,080 of record NZ_LMJW01000022.1, on the reverse strand, counting down.
GCGGTCGCGGGGGCACCGTCGCGAATCTCGGCGATGCAGGCATCGCAGGCACGGCGGACGATCTCGTAGAGCTCGCGCATCCTGGCAGTCGGCTCGCCGAGGCAGAACTGCCGGCCGAGCGTCGCGGTGTAGCGCCGGAAAGTCGCGCCGTATTCGATGCTGCCATAATCGCCGGGCTGCAGCCGGCGTTCGGTCGGCGCGCCGTGGCTGTAGCAGGAGCGCTCGCCGGAGACGAGATTGATCGGACTCGCGGCGAGGCCGCTGCCGCGCGCCAGCAGCGCGCCATAGACCTCGCCGGCGATCTCGAGCTCGCTGCGCCCGGGACGCAGCGCCGCGCCGAAGACCGTGAGCGCCTCGTCCGCGATCGCCGCCGCCTGCCTGACATAGCCGAGCTCGGCCGGCGACTTCACCAGGCTGAGATCGTGGACGAGATTGGTCGCCTCGACGAAGGCCGAGCCGAAGAAATCGCGGATCGCGATGTGATGATGCGGGTGGAGATAATAGGCCGGTACCTCGACGCCGACGCGGCCCGCCAGCAGGCCGAATTCGTCGGCGAGGCGGGCGAATCGCGGCAGCGGGTCCTCGTTCTCGTTGCCGCCGAAGGTTTCGAGCCGGTCGACCAGCGCATCGTCGAGGATCTCGGCGCGCTCGCCCTCGCGCGCCATCATCGCCAGCGGTCCATCCCCCGCGGGAACCAGCAGGCACTGGAACTCCTGGTAGCTCTTGGCGTCCGAGCCGGTCAGCCAGCGGATTGAGACGGGGTGGAAGAGCACGAGCCAGTCCAGCTCCTTCTCCGCCATCGCCCGCCGGACGCGGGCACGTCGCCCCGCGAACTCCTCGACCGCGAAATCGTGCCGTGACATCTCCTGCCGCTTTCAGAGCGCCGGCAGCGGCTGCATCGGCCCGCCGAGCCACTTCCTGTGGAGCTCGTCGAGATCGCCGTTCAGCGTGCTCTGGAAGATCAGCGTGTCGAGCCAGCGCAGCAAATCGTGCTCGCCGCGCCGGATCGTGATGTGGGCGGGCGCGCGCCGCAGGGCGAACTTGAAGTCGAACTCCTTGGCCGGGTTCTGCTTGGCGAGCTCGACCACGACGACGCTGTTGGCGGCGAGCAGTTGCGCATGGCCGGAGAGATAGGCCTGCACCGCCGTCGCATTGTCCTCGGTGCGCATGATGTCGGCCGACGGCGCCAGCGCCGAGAGGACGAGGTCCTCGGTCGTGCCCTTGGCGACGGCGATGCGGTTTTTGCCGAGATCGGCGCCCGATTTCACCGCCAGTGCCTTCGCGCCATAGACGGCGAGCGCGGTGTCGGCATAGGGCGCGCTGAACATCACCTGGCGCGCCCGTTCGGCGGTGATCGACATCGCCGCGATGTTCATGTCGGACTTGTCGGTGAGCAGGAACGGGATGCGGCTCGCCGCGGGCACCGGCACGAGCTCCAGCTTCACGCCGAGCGACTTGGCGACCAGCTTGGCCATGTCGACGTCGAAGCCTTCGAGCTCGCGATTGGCGTTCATCATGCCGAAGGGCGGTACGTCGGCGAAGACGGTGATGCGCACCACGCCCTTGGACAGGATGTCGCCGAGCTTGTCCGCATGGGCCTCCAGGCTGGCGATCAGCCCGGCCGACAGGGCAAGGATGGCGAAGAACGCCGATCTGAAACCGCGTCTCATGATGCTCCCCCGATTTTGTCCGTTGTCGCCGGCCGCTTCTGCGACCGGCCGGGTCGACCGCACCTGCCCTCCCCGGCAGCCGCAGCAATGACCTAGCGGAATGCTATCGGTTTCGTATATGCAGTCAAGCTTCGCTAATAAATCAAATCGGAGACGCGCGATGACGGCCGAGACCGCTTCCGATGCCCCCGCCCGTCCCTATCCGGCGCCCGCGCTGGAAAAGGGTTTGGAGATCATCGAGTTGCTGGCGATGGCGCAGACGCCGCTTTCGGCGCGTGCGATCGCAGAGCGGCTGGGGCGCTCGAAGAACGAGATCTTCCGGATGCTGTTCGTGCTGATCGAGCGCGGCTACCTCAGCCGCGATCCGGCGAGCGACGAGATCTCGCTCAGCAACCGCCTGTTCGAGCTCGGCATGCGGGTGCCGCGCGCCCGCGACCTGGTCGAGGTCGCGACGCCCGCGCTGGAAGCCCTGAGCGAACAGATCGGCCAATCCTCGCATCTGGTCGTGCTGAGCAAAGGCGAAACCGTGGTCATCGTCAGCGCGGCCGGGCCGGGCGACATCAACTTCACGCTGAGGCTGGGCTATCGCCGGCCCGCTTCCGCCTCGACCTCAGGCCAGGTCATCCTCGCCTTCCGGGACGGCGCCGGTTCCGCCCCGGACCTGTCGGCGATCGCGGCGGACGGCTTCCTGATCGCAGACAGCCACGACGTCGTCGGCGTGACCGACATCAGCGCGCCGATCCTCGATCGCAAGGGCCAGGCGATCGCGAGCATCGTCGTGCCCTATCTGAACCGGCGCGAAGCCAGTCCGCAGCATCGCGAGGCGCTGGCAGCGCTGCTCGCCACCTGCCGCGACATCGCCGGAGAGCTGGGCTGACCCGGAGGCGCCCGGCCCAAAAAAGACATCAGCGCTTGAACAGCGGGTGCTCGACCTTGTCGCCGGGCTTGATCCCGAGCTTCTCGGCGATGCCGGCATTGAGTTCGAGCACCGAGAGCACAGGCTCGCCGGACGGAATCGTTCGGGTCGAGAGCGGCTCGGCCCGCTCGGCGACGCGGGCGACCGTGCCGTCGGCGCGGATGAACAGCATGTCGAGCGAGATGTAGGTGTTCTGCATCCACATCGCGACGGGCTCGACCTGCTTGAAGTCGAAGAGCATGCCGCGATCGGCCGGCATGAACTGGCGGTGCATCAGCCCGCGCGCTCTCTGGTCCGGGGTGCGCATCACCTCGACCTGGAAGGCATGGCGGCCCGAGGTCGTGACAATGGTGAGCGGCTCCAGGCCGCTGGCCTGCGCATTCTGCGCTTCGGCGGCTGTGGGCAGCATGGCGAAGGCGCCGACGACCAGCGCGGCGGCAAAGATGCCCCGCAGCAAACGTTCAACTAAAGACATCATCGCGCCTCACGCCCGACAGGCCATCCCCGCCGCAGCCTTGCCGCAGCCTCGTGGCGGTTCTGCGGCCAAAGGCACGAAGCGGTGCTGTTTCGTCAAGCATTTCGCCGAACTCGCAAGCGCGCCATCTTTCTTTCGTCATCGCCTTGCGGCAGGGTCGGCGCCGACTTCCAACCGGAAACGGATCGCCGAGCTGTCGGCGAATTCGCCTCTGGCGCCGCCAATCGGAGCTTGGCCCGGACTATGCGCTCGCGGGCCCCGACGATGCTTCAGGAGACCACCATGACGATTTCGCCCGGCCGACGCCTCGCCAGCTCCCGGCCGCTGCCTGCGGCGGGGCTTCTGCTCCTCCTCCTGGCGGGGCCCGCCTCCGCCGACGACTTCCAGCTCGACAACCTGAAGCTCGACTTCGGCAAGTTCGTTCTGTCGATCCCGAAGCTCGACGTGAAGGGCGCTCCGCTCAACCGCGAGAGCTTCCGGGCGCTCCTGTTGTCCAGCACGAGCGGCGCCCCGGCGGGTGGCGTGGCCGGGGCCATCGCCGGCGCGAGCCAGGCGGTTCAGCCCGGCGAGAGCGTGATCGCGCGCCTCGGCAAGCTCAACGCCGACGAGATCAGTGCGCCGACCCTGGTGATGGAGCAGACTTTCGGCCCGCAGAAGCAGGTCACGACCTATCGCAACATCAAGTTCTCCGACATCCGCGAAGGCCGGATCGGGCGCGGCGAATCGAGCGATGGCACGATCAAGGTCGAAGGCGCCGCCACCGGCCCGATGAACGGCGAGATCAAGCGCACCAGCTTCGAAGTGCTGGACCTGATGCAGATCGCGCGCATCTTCGGCGAGAAGGCGAAAGCCGGCGAGACGACGCCGCTGCAGCCGATCATCGGCAAGATGGAGCTGGACGGCTACGTCCTCGACCTTGGCGAGCAGGGCAGGATCACCTCCGGCAAGGCCTCGCTGCGCGGCTTCAAGGCGCGCGTCGCCTCCGAGCCGATGGGCGAGCTCCTGGCGCGCATCGCCGAGCTGAGCGATGAATCGGAGAAGGCCTCGCGCAACCTCAACAGCAAGGAAGACCCGGCGATCAGCGAGGCGCGCGACCGCAAGCTGCTCGTCGCCATGGCCGAGATCTTCGACGCCGTCGACTATGGCAGCGGCGAGATCCGCGACATCGTGATGTCGCTGAAGACGCCGCCCAAGCCCGGTGCCAAGTCCGAGCCGGTCGACATGCGCTTCTCGCGCATCGCCTTCGGCGAGGACGCGCCGGAGAAGTCGGGCGTCGCCATCGAGGGCCTGCAGTTCGAAGGCGGCGGCGCCAAGGGCACGATCGGCCTCATCGGCTATTCCGGCTTCTCGCTGGAGGGCGTCATCCGCGAGATCAAGGCCGTCGCCGCCTCCGCGGTCGACATCAAGACGCTCGACTTCCGCCGCTTCATCCCGAAGCTGGGCACGGTCAAGATGAGCAGCGTGCAGATGAGCGTGCCGCAGGACGGCAAACGCGGCCGCCCGGCCGGCCCGCCGATGCAGATCGGTCTCGGCAGCTTCGAGCTCAAGGCCGGCGAGCAGCTCAACGGCATCCCGACCGACATGGCGCTGACGCTCGACAAGATCACCTTCCCGATCATTGAGAGCGCCGACAACCCCGCCGCTAAGGACCTGCTGGCGATGGGCTATCGCAATATCGACCTCTCGGCGAAGCTCTCCCTTGCCTGGCAGGAGGCGAGCAAGGAGTTCGCCATCCGCACGCTCTCGCTCGGCGGCGTCGGCATGGCCAGGCTCGACGCCACCGGCACGCTCGGCAATATCGGCAAGGAGATCTTCACCGGTGACCTTGCCCTCGCGCAGGTCGCGCTGCTCGGCGCCACCGCCAAGAATGTCGAGCTCAAGCTGCAGAATCTCGGCCTGGCGGAGAAGCTGATCGAGAACGAGGCGAAGAAGTCGAAGCGCAAGGCCGAGGACGTCCGGCGTGAATACGGGATGATGGCGAGCCTCGGCCTCGCCGCGATCCTGGGGCCGTCGGACGGCGCCAAGGCGCTGGCCAACGCGGTCGCCCGCTTCGTCGCCAAGCCCGGCATCCTGACCGTCAAGGCCACGGCCAAGACGCCGGCCGGGCTCGGCCTCGCCGACGTGATCGCGCTTGGCGAGCCGACGGAAATCTTCGACAAGATCGACGTCAACGCCACGGCGGAGTGAGGTTGCCGCATTGAGCTCGTCGAATCTGCCTGCTCCGGACGCCGATTGGCGTCCGGGTGCCCTCGCCATCTGGTGGGCCGGTCTCCCGACCGGCCCACGCAGCTTTTTGCGCCGCTGGTTCAACCCACACAACCAGACCCGTCTCTATCTGGCTGACCTGATCGCGCGCCGGCCGGGGCAGGTCGCGATCGGCGCCTATACCTATGGCCGGCCGAAGGTGCGTTTCGCGGTGAGCGGCTCGAATCTCTCGATCGGCCGCTATTGCTCGATCGCCGACGGCGTCGAGATCATGCTCGGCGGCAATCACCGCACCGAATGGGTGACGACCTACCCGTTCCCTGCTTTGCCTCGTCTCTGGCCGGAATCCATCGGCCTCGACGGCAGCCATGTCTCGCGCGGCGACACCGTCATCGGCCATGACGTCTGGCTGGGCTCGCAGGCGCTGATCCTCTCCGGCGTCACCATCGGCCATGGCGCGGTGGTGGCGGCCCGCGCGGTCGTGACCAAGGATGTACCGCCCTATGCGATCGTCGCCGGCAACCCGGCCCGCGTGGTGCGCTACCGGATGAGCGAGGAGCGCATCGCCGCGCTGCTGCGCAGCGAATGGTGGCTGCTGCCGGAGGTCGAGGTCAGGCGGCTCATTCCGACACTCCTGTCGGAGCAGGTCGAGAATCTGCCCGGCGCCGCGCCATAAATCAGTGGAGAACGCCGGTCGCCTCGGCTAGAGGCTGCTGCCGAGGTTCCTCAGCAATATCCCAAGCGATCTGGACGGTTTCATGCACGCCTCCGCGAACGACAAGGCGCGGGTCTTCCGCAAGGCCTATCTCGCCGATGTCGAGACGACCCCCCTCACGGTGCTCGATGTCGGCTCCGCCATCGTCGACGGCCAGTCGCTGTCCAATCGCGACGTGATGGGCAATCCGGCCTGGACGCTGGTCGGCATGGACATCGAGCCGGGGCTGAATGTCGACGTCGCCGTCGCCGATCCCTACGACTGGAAGGAGATCGCCACCGGCTCCGTCGATGTCGTCACCTGTTCCGAGGTCTTCGAGCACGCCGAGTATTTCTGGATCACGATCCTGGAGATCTCCCGCGTGCTGAAGGGCAATGGCCTCGCCTTCATCACCTCGCCCGGCGGCGGGCCGCGCCATCGCTTCCCGGTCGATTGCTGGCGCTTCTACGATGACGCCTTCCCGGCGCTCGCCCGCTATGCCGGGCTGAACCTGCTCGAGGCGCAGGTGCAATGGGTGCCGGCCTATCGCAAGGGCATCCAGTGGCGCGATTCGAGCGCGGTGATGCAGAAGCCGGTGCTCGACGCAGGCCAGAGCCGCCTCGACGCGGCGCGGATCGCGATCGGCAAGAGCCTGCGCGGCACCGAGCCGGCGCTGTCCGAGATCAACGCCGCCGGCCTCGCCGATTCGCCCGCTGCGCTCAGCCCGATCCCGGCCCAGTCCGGCAAGGCAGCCTTCGCCGCGCGCGAGACGGAACTGCTGGCCGGGTCGAACACCTTCATGCGCAAGGGCCGGCTCGTCATGCGTCAGCTGCGCGAGATCCGCCGGATCATCGCCACGCCGATGAAGGATCTGCATCTCTGAGCAGCGGCTGCTCGCTCAGCCCCTGCTGCACCAGTGCGCTGCGGCCGGCGCGGCCGGCGAGCGCGCCCAGGGCCGAACCGGCATGGGCGTACATCTTGTCGCGATTCAGGATAAGGCCGTAACCGATTGCCTTTGCGAGGTTTTCGGCGACCTTGCCAAGACCGGGCAGCGGCAGCCCCCATTTGTGCGCGACATGGTATTGCGACCAGGCGAGATGCCAGCGCGCCGTGAAGCGGCGCTGCGGCGACGGTGCGCTGGACTTGCCGCGGCCGTGGCGTGCGCCGGCACCATCGACATGGATCAGTGCATGCCCCGCCTCGCGCAGGCGGCGGCAGAGATCGTCATCCTCGTAGAACAGGAAGATCGCCGGATCGAAGCCACCGAGGCCTACGAAGACCTCGCGCCGCAGCAACAGGCAGGCGCCCGACAGGAAGGGCAGGCAGGCATCTCCTTCCGGCAGGACGATCCGGCGCGCCCGGTTGAGATGATCGGGCGAGAGCAGCGAGCGCGGCTGCAGGAAGACACGGCCCGACGGCTCGACCAGGCGCGGTGCGAAGGCGGCAGCGTCCGGATAGGCCTCTGCCGCCGCCAGCAGGGCCGCGACTGCGCCCGGCTGCATTTCGAGATCGGGGTTGACGATCAGGATGAAGGGCGTCGTCGCGGCACGTGCGCCCTGGTTGTTGGCCCGGCCATAGCCCTCGTTGCGGTCGTTGCGCAGGACCCGCGCCCCGTGCCGCACCGCGATCTCTACTGAGGCGTCGCCGCTGGCATTGTCGACGACGATGGCCCCCACCCCCTCGCCCGCCAGCGCGGACAGGCAAGCCGGCAGCACCTGCGCGCTGTCGAAGCTGACGACGATGGCGGTGACGTCTGCGGGGGAAAGACTCATGGCCTGCTTCTGCGCGAGATGAGCCGCGCGAAGCAAGAGGCGATCAGCGCCGGGCCCCTAGGCGTAGCTCCTGCTGCAGCCGCTCGCGCTCCTGCATCTCGCAGCGGCGCGGCGCGTTGTAGGACTTCACCGCATAGCTCGCATTGGCGGTGACGAAGCGGCCGCGCTGCTCGGCGGGCAGGCGCGCGATGATGCCGCTGCGATCGACCCTCAGCCCGCAATCATAGGCGCGCGAGACCTGCGCGGCGGTGAATTCGGGCGTGCCCGGCACCGGCCGGGCAGCGATGCAGCCGGCGAGGCTCGCAGCCGCGAGCGCGACGAGGCAAGGCTTCAGGGTAGTCATCGACGATCAGGGCGCCTCGAAGCGGCCGGCGCGGACATCTTTCATCTTGCCGCGCAGGGCCGCCCGCTCTTCGACGGTGCAGGGCTGCGGGCGGACGTCCTGATTGATCGTCTCGGCCTCGGAGACCGAGACATAGGCCGAACGCGCGGCCGCGAGCTGATCGTCGCTCGTCCCGCGCGCCTTCTCGGCGGCGATGAAGCGGTCCAGCGTCGTGCGTTGCGGCGAGCCGGCCTTGCAGGCGACGGCGCGCGACACCGTCGTCGCCAGCAGCGAGGCGCGGCCGGCGGCAGTATCGGCATGACTGGCAACGCAGGCGCCGAGCGGCAGCGCGACGAAACAGGCGAGCAGCAGCGCTCGCCCGGCAGGCAGGTAGGCCATGGTCGCTCAGGCGTCCTTCTCGGGCAGGTTGACGCGCAGATGCGCCTCGCGCAGCTGCTTTGGGCTCGCCGGCGACGGCGCGCCCATCAAGAGGTCGACCGCCTGCTGGTTCATCGGGAACAGCGCGACCTCGCGCAGGTTCGTCGCACCGGCGAGCAGCATGATGATGCGATCGACGCCCGCGGCCATGCCGCCATGCGGCGGCGCGCCGTATTGGAAGGCGCGATACATGCCGCCGAAGCGCTCGATCACGGTCTCCTCGCCATAGCCGGCGATCTCGAAGGCTTTCACCATCGCCTCGGGGCGATGGTTGCGGATGCCGCCGGAGGCGAGCTCGTAGCCGTTGCAGGCGATGTCGTACTGGAAGGCCTTGATCGAGAGCGGATCGTCCTCGATCAGCGACTTCAGGCCGCCCTGCGGCATCGAGAACGGGTTGTGCGAGAAGTCGACCTTCTTCTCGTCCTCGTTGTACTCGAACATCGGGAAGTCGACGATCCAGGCGAAGGCGAAGGCGTTCTCGTCGATCAGCCCGAGCTCGGAGCCGACCTTGTTCCGGGCGCTGCCGGCGAACTTGTAGAACTTGTCGGGATCGCCCGCGACGAAGAAGCAGGCGTCACCTGCATTGAGCCCCATCTGGGCGACGATCGCCGCGACGCGCTCAGGGCCGATGTTGTTGGCGATCGGGCCCTGCCCTTCGCCGCCTTCCTTGACCATCAGGTAGCCCAGCCCAGGCTGGCCCTCGCCCTGCGCCCAGGAGTTCATCCGGTCGCAGAAGGCACGCGAGCCGCCGCCCGGCGCGGGAATCGCCCAGACGCGGTTCTTCTCGCCCTCGAGGATGCGGGCGAAGACCTTGAAGCCCGAGCCGCGGAAATGCTCGGAGACGTCCTGCATCTCGATCGGGTTGCGCAGGTCCGGCTTGTCGGAGCCATACTTCCGAAGCGCCTCGGCATAGGGGATGCGCGGCCAGTTCTTGGTGACGGACTTGCCCTCGCCGAACTCTTCGAAGACGCCGGCGATCACCGGCTCCATCGTCGCGAACACGTCCTCCTGCTCGACGAAGCTCATCTCGACGTCGAGCTGGTAGAACTCGCCCGGCAGGCGGTCGGCGCGCGGGTCCTCGTCGCGGAAGCAGGGCGCGATCTGGAAGTAGCGGTCGAAGCCCGCCATCATCAGGAGCTGCTTGTACTGCTGCGGCGCCTGCGGCAGGGCGTAGAACTTGCCCGCATGCAGACGGCTCGGCACCAGGAAGTCACGCGCGCCCTCGGGCGAGGACGCCGTCAGGATCGGCGTCTGGAACTCCGAGAAGCCGGACGTCTTCATGCGCTGGCGCAGCGAGTCGATCACCTTGCCGCGCAGCATGATGTTGTTGTGCAGCTTCTCGCGGCGCAAATCGAGGAAGCGGTATTTGAGGCGGGTATCCTCGGGATATTCGAGATCGCCGAAGACCGGCAGCGGCAGCTCGGCCGACGGCCCCAGCACTTCGATCGTGGTTGCGAAGACCTCGACGGCGCCGGTGGCGAGATTGGCGTTCTCGGTGCCGGCGAAGCGCGCCTTGACCTTGCCGTCGATGCGGATGACCCATTCGGCGCGTGCCTTCTCGGCATCGGCGAAGGCCGGCGAATCCGGATCGACCACGACCTGGGTCAGGCCGTAATGGTCGCGCAGGTCGATGAACAGCACGCCGCCATGGTCGCGGATGCGATGGCACCAGCCGGACAGACGCACGGAGGCGCCGATGTCGCTCTCGCGGAGCGCGCCGCAGGTGTGGGAACGGTAGCGGTGCAAGGTCACGGGTTCAGCTTTCCGGGCGTCCATGCGGCCGATGGCAGGCACGCAAGCGATTTGGCGCCGTAACCACACGCGTGCGGCTTGCTTGTCAAGAACGCCCGCGACATGGCGCGCATTGATCTGCTATGAGCGCCGGCCATGAAGCTTATCTCCACGACCGAAGAGCTCGCCTCCGCCTGCTCCCGCCTCGCCCTGCATCCGTTCGTCACCGTCGACACGGAGTTTCTGCGCGAGACGACCTATTACCCGAAGCTCTGCCTGGTCCAGATGGCCTCGCCGGACGAGGCCGTGATGGTCGACCCGCTGGCTGAGGGCCTCGATCTTGCGCCTTTGATGGCGCTGATGACCGACCAGAACGTGGTCAAGGTCTTCCATGCCGCCCGGCAGGACCTCGAAATCGTCTGGATGCTCGGCCGGGTGCTGCCGACGCCGCTGTTCGATACGCAGGTCGCAGCCATGGTCTGCGGCTATGGCGACTCGGTCGGCTATGAACAGCTCGTCAACGACCTCGCCAAGGCGCGGGTCGACAAGTCCTCGCGCTTCACCGACTGGTCGCGCCGGCCGCTCAGCGAGGCGCAGCTGGTCTATGCCGAATCGGACGTGACGCATCTGCGCGACATCTACCTCGCGCTGCAGGCCGATCTCGCGGCGAGCGGTCGCGAAAGCTGGGTCGCCGAGGAGATGGCGGTGCTGAACTCGCCCGGCACCTACGAGGTCAAGCCCGAGAACGCCTGGCAGCGGCTCAAGGGCCGCCTGCGCAAGCCGAAGGAGCTGGCGGTTCTGATGGAGCTCGCCGCCTGGCGCGAACGCGAGGCGCAGCATCGCGACGTGCCGCGCCAGCGCGTGCTCAAGGACGATGCGCTCATGGATATCGTCCAGCGCGCCCCACGCTCGGCCGAGGCACTCGGCGAGCTGCGCTCGGTGCCGAACGGCTTCGAGCGCTCGCGCGCCGGCGGCGAGGTCCTGGCAGCGGTCGAACGCGCCCTGGCACTCGATCCGCACAGCCTGCCCCGGCTCGAGCGCGAGCGCGGCCGCCAGGGCAACGGCGCCGTGCTCGACCTGCTCAAGGTCTTGCTCAAGGCGACCGCCGATACCGAGCGCGTCGCGCCGAAGATCATCGCCTCCAGCGACGATCTCGAGGAGATCGCCGGCAATGACGAGGCCGACGTTCCGGCGCTGCACGGCTGGCGCCGCGAGATCTTCGGCGAGAAGGCTCTGGCACTGAAGAACGGCTCGCTCTCGCTCAGGATCGTGCGCGGACGGGTCACGGTCGGCTAGAGCTGGGACGGTTGTCCTCGGCTTTCGGAAGAATGGACTTGTCCGCCGGGACCGAGCTGAGGTCTGCTGCCATCGTTTGAGTGCCGGCAGATGGCTGGCAGCTTCCTGGGGGCGACGTGTTCATCCTGTTCCATCAACTGCCGCTGCCGGCGATGTTCCTCGCCGTCCTGGCGCTGAGCGTCGCGGCCTGCTGGATTCTGATCGGCCTCGTCCGCTTCGCCATCCCGCACCTTGGCTACCGGCTGCGCGAGCCGCTGCCGATCCGCGATTCCATCATCAACACCTGCGGGGGCCTGTTTGCGCTGATCGTCGCCTTCTCCGCCGCCGGCATCTGGAACGATGCCGTTTCTGCGCGGACTGCGGTCCAGCGCGAAGCGGATGCGGTGGAGACCGCGCTGACGCTATCGGTGGTGTTACCGGAAGAGACGCGATCCGAGCTGACCGCGGGGCTGCAGGAATATCTGCGCGAGGTCATCGCGGTCGATTGGCCAGCGATGGCCAAAAGCACCCCCCTGAACGATGCGATCTTCGACCGATCGGAAAAACATCTGCTCGGCGCGATCCAGCTGGTCTCCCGGCAGAATGCGGTGGTGGCCTATGCGCCGCTGCTCAACCAGCTTCTCGAAATCCGCCACGCGCGCCTCGCAAGGCTCGCAGCCTCGATAGCCGGCATCACCTGGGCGCAATGGTGCGCCATGTGGCTGATCTCGACGGCGACCATGCTCTCGATCATCATCTGCAACAGCCATGCCTTCCGCATGCAGATCGTGGCCGCGCATCTCTATGTGCTGGTGGTCTCGGCCGCCTATTTCGTCATCCTGGCGCATGACCGACCGTTCATCGGCCGGATATCGATCCAGCCGACCGCGTTTCAGGGGTTGGTGACGCGCTAGATCCCGCCGATCTTACCCGGACCCCCGCCGTCATCCTGGACAAGCCTCGTAGCGGCGCAGCTCCGGGATCCATCGTAGGGGCTCCGGATCTCTACCATGGATTCCAGGTCGAGCTTCGCTCGCCAGGATGACGAGGGTGGTCCGTGGGAAATCAGCGCATGCCTTAGATCAGGGCTTTCCGCTCAGCGGATGTCGATCTCGCGCCCAAGCAGCTTGGCGAGCTGCTTCAGCCGCCCCGTGACGCGCTCGCTCGCCAGCGACCTCAGATCATCCGGCAGGCGCAGGACGAGGCGGCTGTCGACGCAGGCAAGCGGGGCCCGCGACAGGATGCCCGGCATGCCGGCCGAGATCAGATAGGCGACCCGGAAGGCCGCGGCGAGAATCTGGATGCGCTCGAGCAGGCGCGTCGTCAACAGCCGTCGCAAGTTCTCGGCTGCTGGCGCCGATGCCTTCAAGCCCGCATAGCGATAGAACGCCGTCAGCGCGAGAAAGGCGCGGCCGGGATGATCGACCCCGCTGAACGAGGCGTGGGCGATGACGTTGAGCGTCTGCTCGCCGCGATAGTCGGGATGGGCGCGCCAGCCGATATCGGAGAGCAGGCAGGCGGCGAGCTGCAGCCGCTGCAGCGCCGGATCGTCGTGCGGATAGGCCCCAGCGACGAGCCGCTCGATCCACGCGATCAGATCGGCGGCGTGGCGCGGATCGCGGGCACGCAGTTGGTTATAGTCCTCGGCACCGCGCAGCAGCGCATCGGCCGAGCGCTCGCCCTTGTCGAGCTGCTCGTGCAGCAGGCCTTCGCGCACGCCATTGGCTGAGATCACGACATTGCGCGGCCGGCCGCGCTTGATGATCTGGTCGAGCACCAGCGCGCCATAGGCGAGCAGCGGGCGCCGGGCGGAGGAGACCGCCTCGATCGCTTCGAGCATCGAGGCGTCGGCGCGCTCGACCAGGCGAACGAAGTCGCTCGCCTCGCGGGCCGGCACGATATAGCCGTGCATAACGTTGAGCGGATAGCCCGACTGGCGCTGATGCAGTGTCGCCAGCGCGCGCCAGGTGCCGCCGACGGCGTAGAAGTCGCGCCCGCGCATGGCGGCGAGCTGCGGGTGATGGTCGAGGTCGTCGCGGACGATCTTCTCGGCCGTCTTCATCGAGTTCCCGGAGCGGTCGATCAGCGCGAGTCCGCCGAGCGGCAGGCTGATCCCCTCCCCGACCTGGTCGCCATCCACCGAGATGAGCTCGAGCGAGCCGCCGCCGAGGTCGCCGACGACGCCATGCGGCTGGTCGAAGCCGGAGATCACGCCAAGCGCCGAGAGATACGCCTCGCGGTCGCCCGAGATCAGCTCGATCGCCTGGCCGACCGCCGCTTCGGCGCTTGCGATGAAATCGGGACCGTTCGAAGCATAGCGGGCCGCCGCCGTGGCGATGACCCTGAGCTCACCGACATGCATCGCCTCGCAGAGGATGCGGAAGCGCACCAGCGCCGAGAGCGCCTTGCCGATCGCGTCAGCCGCCAGCATGCCGGTCGAGGCGACCTGCCGGCCGAGGCCCGCCATCTCCTTCTCGTTGAAGACCTGCGCGGGAGCCCGCGACAGGTTCTCATAGACGACGAGACGGACCGAGTTCGAGCCGATGTCGATGATCGCGACGGAGTCGCCGAAGCTCAGCCGGCCCGGCGCCGGCTCAGGCCTTCTTGCTGGCGCGGCGGGAGAGGCTGCGCGGGCTCGAACTCGAGAGAGATTTTCCACGACCAGACAGGCTCGGGTTCGTCATGAAATACTTGTGGGCGTTGAACGACTCTTCGGCCGACGGCGGGACAATGCGTCGCGAGCCGCCATCGGGCAAGATGGTCCAGCTCTGTTCGTTGTCGAGAAAGTTCGCCAGCATGATCTGTTCGAGCATTTGCTGGTGGACAGTCGCGTTCAGGATCGGCGTCAGGGCCTCGACGCGGCGGTCGAGATTGCGTGGCATCAGATCGGCGGAGGAGATGTAGAGCTTGGCCTTGGCCGAGGGCATGCCATGGCCGGCGCCGAAGGCATAGACCCGGGTATGCTCGAGGAAACGCCCGACGATCGACTTGACGCGGATATTATCGGAGAGGCCCGGCACGCCCGGCCTGAGGCAGCAGATGCCGCGCACGACGAAATCGATCTGCACGCCGGCCTGACTGGCGTCATAGAGCGCATCGATGATCTCGGGATCGACCAGCGAATTACACTTGCCCCAGATCGCGCCCTTGCGGCCCGCCTTCGCATGCGCGACCTCCTCGGCGATGTCGTCGAGCAGGCGCTGCTTCAGGTTGACCGGGGAGACGGCCATGCGCTCGAGCTCGGCCGGCTCGGCATAGCCGGTGATGAAGTTGAAGATGCGGGCGACATCCTGCGCCATCACCGGATCGGCGGTGAAGAAGGAGACGTCGGTATAGATGCGCGCCGTGATCGGATGGTAGTTGCCGGTCGCGATATGGCAATAGGTCGCAAACTGGCCGGCCTCGCGGCGCACCACCATCGAGAGCTTGGCATGGGTCTTGAGCTCGATGAAGCCGTAGACGACCTGAACGCCGGCGCGCTCCAGATCCTTGGCCCAGCGGATGTTCGCCTCTTCGTCGAAGCGCGCCTTGAGCTCGACCAGCGCGGTGACCGACTTGCCGGCCTCGGCCGCTTCCGCCAGCGCCTGGACGATCGGCGAGTTCGATGAGGTGCGGTAGAGCGTCTGCTTGATCGCGACCACGTTGGGGTCGCGCGCCGCCTGCTGCAGGAACTGCACGACGACGTCGAAGCTCTCATAGGGGTGGTGGACGATCAGGTCCTTCTGGCGGATGGCGGCGAAGCAGTCGCCACCATGCTCGCGGATGCGCTCGGGAAAGCGGGCATTGTAGGGCTTGAACTTGAGATCAGGCCGGTCGACGCCGACGAGCTGGGAGAGCTCGTTCAGGCCGATCATGCCCTCGACGACGACGATCTCGTCGGGATCGACCTTGAGTTCGCGGATGATCAGCTTGCGCAGATGCTCCGGCGTGTCGGAGTGGAGCTCGAGCCGGATGACGACGCCGCGACGGCGCTGCTTCAGCATGGTCTCGAAGACGCGGACCAGGTCCTCTGCCTCCTCCTCGATGTCGAGATCGGAGTCGCGGATGATGCGGAAGGAGCCGGTGCCCTTGACCTCGTAGCCGGGGAAGAGCTTGCCGATGAAGAGCGCAACCAGATCCTCCAGCATGATGAAGCGCTGGACGCCTTCGCGGGCGAGATCGGGCAGTTCGATAAAGCGCTCGACCTTGCCGGGGACGCGGATCAGCGCGTCGAGCGCACGCCCGTCGCTGATGCGCTCCAGCGCCAGCGCGATGGTGAAGCCGAGATTGGGAATGAAGGGGAACGGGTGGGCCGGGTCGATCGCCAGCGGCGTCAGCACCGGGAAGACATAGTGCAGGAAGCGATCTTCCAGCCAGATGCGGTCCTGTGCGCCGATATCGGCCGGCCGCAGCAGCATGATCCGGTTCGCCTCGAGATCGTGCTTGAGTTCGATCCAGCGGGTCTGCTGGTCGCTGGTCAGTGCCGAGACCGCCTCGCCTAGCGCCGTGAGCTGCTCGGCCGGGCTCAAGCCATCCTGGCTCGGCGTCACCACGCCGGCCTTGAGCTGCTCGCGCAGGCCGGAGACGCGGACCATGAAGAACTCGTCGAGATTGTTCGCCGAGATCGACAGGAAGCGCAGCTGCTCGAGCAGCGGATGGTTGCGGTTGGAGGCCTCCTCCATCACCCGCCGGTTGAACTGCAACCAGGACAGCTCCCGGTTCATGAAGCGCTTCGGCGACTGCCGCAGCTCCTCGTCCAGATGAAGAACCGTATCGGTCGCCACCGAGGCCACAGCCTTCAGGACCGGCGCTTCCGCCACATCTTGGGTCATTCGCTTCGCTCTCGCTGTCGACGCCGCTCGTGCCACTGCCGGTCCTGTAGCTGTGCTGTGTGTCGTTTTGCTTGCAGCCGCTGCGGCCGCTCCCGCCTTGAAGCCACCGTAGCGTGACGGTTCGATGACAGGCGAGGCCAAACGTCACATTTCATCAACGCACATGGCGCTTGCACCCGCCCTGCCCCTGCTGTTTGGTCGGCATGTGAATCCCGCATGCCTTCAGACCTAGTCCAGAGAGCGAACTTGTCAGCGCAGAACCAGCACGCCGACGACCACGGCGATATCGTCTACCCCTCGGCCATTCCCTTCGTGCTGGCGCATCTGGCCTGCTTCGGTGCGCTCTGGAGCGGCGTCAGCGCAACCTCGCTCTGGCTCGCCTTCGGACTGTACTGGCTGCGCATGTTCGCGGTGACCGGCGGCTACCACCGCTACTTCTCGCACCGGACCTACAAGACCAGCCGAGCCGGCCAGTTCCTGCTCGCCCTCCTCGCCCAGTCGACGGCGCAGAAGAGCGTGATCTGGTGGGCCTCGAAGCACCGGCACCACCACCGCTTCTCCGACACCGAGCACGACGTGCACTCACCGGTGCTGACCTCGTTCTTCTACTCCCATGTCGGCTGGATCTTCAGCAACGGCCACGATCGCTGCGACACCTCGACCGTCACCGACCTGACGCGTTTCCCCGAGCTCACCTTCCTGCACCGGTTCGAATTGCTGCCGGCCTTCGCGCTCGCACTGATCTGCTTTGCCATCGATGGCTGGAGCGGGCTGTTCGTCGGCTTCTTCTGGTCGACGGTCGCGGTCTACCACGGCACCTTCTGCATCAACTCGCTGGCGCATGTGCATGGCGACAAGGACTATGTCACCGGCGACGAGAGCCGGAACAACTGGTGGCTGGCGATCATCACCATGGGCGAAGGCTGGCACAACAACCACCACGCCTATCAGTACAGCGTCCGCCAGGGTTTTCGCTGGTGGCAGTGGGATCCGACCTATTACCTGATCCTCGGCCTGTCGAAGCTGCGCCTGACCTGGGATCTGAAGGCGCCGCCGCAGGCGGTGGTCGAGCGCTCGCAGGCGCTGCCGCCGCGCGTGATCGAGCGCTCGGCCGAGCGGCTCGCCGCCTCCGTCCCGGTGGAGCGCATCGTCCAATCCGTGCGCGACGCTTATGCCAACGTGCCCGGCCTGCCCGAGCTGCACCTACCGACGCTGACGCTGCCCGAGTTCCGCGAGGCGCTCGCCGCCCTCCAGGCGCGGGCCAGCGAGCAACTGCATGCGATGCAGGCGCAGGCGCAGGACGCGATTGCGCAGTGGCACATGCCGACCCTGCCGAGCCGCGAGGAGCTGGCCGAAAAGGCTGCCGCCATGTTCGTCAAGACGCCGTCGCTCGACGCGATCGCGGCGCGGGCGCACGACCTCCTGATCGAGACCGTCCATGCCCGCCTGACCGGGGCGGCGGCTACGGCGAAGGCCTGAGCGCTTATTCCTCGGGGAAGAGCGAGGCGACCACCTCGGTGGCCATGGCGCGGGTGACGCGCCGGCCACGCTCGAGCGAGAGTTTGTCGAGCGCGTCGACGAGGTCGCGCGCCGCCGCGAAGGAACGCTCCATCCTGAGCGCCAGCGCCTCGATCGTGCCGGTGTCGACGATGAGCTGACGGTCGACGAAGAGCTTGACCAGCAGGGCACGCAACAGCGCGTCGTCCGGCGGCGCGATCTCGGCTTGCGGCGCCAGCCGCAGGCGCGACAGCAGATCCGGCACCTTAAGCCCCCAATGCCCCGGCTCGGTCCGCGCCGTCAGCAGGACGGTGCCGCCGCGCGCCTTGGTGGCGTTGAGCAGATGGAACAGGGCCGGCTCGTCGAGCGGAGCGCGATCGCAATCTTCGATCACCAGCGCGCCGCCGGAGGCCAGATGCGGCACCTTCGCCTCGTCGAGCTCTTCCGCGGACAGCGTCCAGGCATGGGCGCGCGCCGCCCAGATCGCGGCGAGATGGGTCTTGCCCGCCCCTTCCGGCCCGACCAGGCGCAACCAGGACGCCGGCCAGCCCGGCCAGCTCTCGATCATCCCATAAGCCTGTTCGTTCGAGGGACCGACGAGGAAATCCTCGACGCCGTGCCGGCTGTCGACCGGCAGGTCGAAGGCGAGCTGGCGCGGCTTCACCGGCGGCTCACGGCTCGGCATGAATCTTAGGCGCCTGGCCGGTGCGGCCGCGATAATAGGGGCTGGAGAGGTATTGCCGCAGCACGAAGCGGGCGAGCACGCCGATGACAGCCGCCAGCGGCACCGCGAGCAGCAGGCCGACGAAGCCGAAGAGCGAGCCGAAAGCGAGCAGCGCGAACATCAGCCAGACCGGATGCACGCCGATCGAGTCGCCGACGAGCTTGGGCTGCAGGATGTTGCCCTCGATGAACTGGCCGGTGGCGAAGACGGCGAGCGTCAACAGCGGCATCGTCCAGTCCGGCCAGAACTGCACGGTCGCGACACCGACCGAGAGCACGAGCCCGGTCAGCGAGCCGACATAGGGAATGAAGGACAGGAAGCCGCTGATGATGCCGATCAGCGCGCCAAAATTGACGCCGACCAACGACAGGCCGATCGCGTAAAACGTCCCGAGCAGCAGGCAGACCAGCGCCTGACCGCGCAGGAAGCCGGCGATGGCGACGTCCATCTCGTGCAGCAGGCCGCGGATCGTCTCGCGATGGTCGAGCGGCAGCCAGCTGTCGACCGTCGCGACCATGCGATCCCAGTCGGCCAGCAGGTAGAAGGCGATCACGGGGGTCAGCACCAGCAGCGAGAACACGCCGATGATCGCGGTACCACCCGACCAGAGCGATCCGAGCAGCCCACCAACCCATTTCGTCGCCTCGCCGACGAGATTGCCGAGCGAGCTCTGCGCGTCCTCGGCCAGCTTGGCGCCGCCGAAGCGCTCGATCAGCGGGGCGCCGCGCTCCATGATCAGCGCCTGCAGCTTGGCGGCATCGGCCGGCAGGCGCGCCACCAGCCCGGCGAGCTGCTGGCTGAGCAGCGGCGCCAGCAGCACCAGCCCGACGATGAAGACGAGCAGGAACAGGCAGAGGATCGCGATCGTCGCCGTCAGCCGGCTGAGGCCCCAGCGCTCCAGCCGATCGGCGAGCGGATCGAGCAGATAGGCCAGCGCCAGCGCCGCGATGAAGGGCAGGAGCACGTCCCTGAACAGCATCAGCCCAAGCACGAGGATAGCCAGGGCGAGCAGCCAGAAGAGCAGTTGACGCTGAAGACTCATGCACTCGCCTCTACATGACTATGGCGCCTGATTATGGTGATCCGCCCCGGATCATCCAAACTTCTGGGTCAGCCCGCCATATGCCGCAGCCAGAGGGCGAGGTAGGCGCCCATGGAGGCGAGCGTCAAGGCCGCGACGATGATCTGCGCTACCGGCATGATGGCGCCGGCATCGATGTCGAAGGATTTCGAGCCGAGCACCAGGGCCGCGAAAACGAGCTGGGCGGCGGTGTTGAGCTTGCTGACGACGATCGGCGCGATCGTCACCGGCTTTTCCATCAGCCAGGACAGGATCACCGCCGTGACGATCATCAGGTCGCGCGAGACGACGACGATCACCAGCCAGACCGGGATGATGCCGACGATGGCGAGGGTGATGTAGATCGAGACGATCAGCGCCTTGTCGGCGAGCGGATCGAGATAGGCGCCGAGCTCGCTCTTCATGTCGAAGCGCTTGGCGATGAAACCGTCGACCGCATCGGAGACGCCGGCCGCGACGAACAGGAAGAAGGCCTCGTCCCAGCGGCCGTTGATGATCATGACGATCACCAGCGGCACCAGAATCAGGCGGCCGATCGTGATCAGGTTCGGAAGCGTCATCGCGGGAAACCTGCCGGCTGAATCGCAGCTCAGGGTAGAACATGGGCGGGAGAAGTGCGAAACGCTTTCGCGGAAGGGCTTGCCCCCCGCCTTGCGCTTGCCTATTCGCTCGCGAAGCGAAGGAGCGAACACTGATGACGAAACCGGGCGCCAACGGGCTGACCTATGCGCAGGCGGGCGTCGACATCGATGCCGGCAACGCCATGGTCGACGCGATCAAGCCGCTGGTGCGCTCGACGCGCCGTCCCGGCGCCGACGCCGAGATCGGCGGCTTCGGCGGATTGTTCGACCTGAAGGCCGCCGGCTTCAGCGATCCGATCCTGGTCGCGGCCAATGACGGCGTCGGCACCAAGGTCAAGATCGCGATCGAAAGCGGCCGGCATTCGACCATCGGCATCGACCTCGTCGCCATGTGCGTCAACGACCTCGTCGTCCAAGGCGCCGAGCCGCTGCTCTTCCTCGACTACTACGCCACCGGCAAGCTCGATCCGAAGGCCGGCGTCGAGATCGTCCGCGGCATCGCCGAGGGCTGCCGCCAGGCCGGCTGCGCCCTGATCGGCGGCGAGACCGCCGAGATGCCGGGCATGTATTCCGGCAGCGATTACGACCTCGCCGGCTTTGCCGTCGGCGCGGCCGAGCGCGGGACCTTGCTGCCGCGCGCCGATCTCTCGGCCGGCGACGTTGTCCTCGGCCTGCCCTCCTCCGGGGTGCATTCGAACGGCTATTCGCTGGTCCGCCGCATCGTCGCCCTCTCGGGCCTCGCCTGGGAGGCACCCGCCCCCTTCGCATCGGACAAGACGCTGGCCGAGGCGCTGCTGGAGCCGACCCGGATCTATGTGAAGAGCCTGCTGCAGGCGCTGAAAGCGGCGCCCGGCATCAAGGCGCTGGCCCACATCACCGGCGGCGGCTTCCCCGACAACATTCCGCGCGTCCTGCCCGACGATCTCGGCGTCGCGATCGACCTGCCGGCGATTCCCGTGCCGCCGGTGTTCGGCTGGCTCGCCAGCGTCGGCGGCGTCGCCGAGCGCGAGATGCTGCGCACCTTCAACTGCGGCATCGGCATGATCGTCGTCGCCGAGGCCGCGCAGGCCGAGGCCGTCATGGCGGCGCTCACCGAGGCCGGCGAAAAGCCGGTGCGGCTCGGCGAGGTCACGGCGCGCGGCGCCGACGAAGCCGTCGCCTATCGCGGCAAGCTCGCCCTGTGAGCACGGCAAGGCGGGTGCGGACCGCGATCCTGATCTCCGGGCGCGGCTCCAACATGGTCGCGCTGATCGAGGCGGCCAGGGCCGCCGATTTCCCGGCCGAGATCGTGCTGGTCGCCGCCAACCTGCCGGATGCCGGCGGGCTGGAGCGGGCCGCCGCCTCCGGCATCGCTACAGCCGCCGTCGACCACCGCCCCTTCGGCAAGGATCGCGAAGCCTTCGAGCGCGCGCTCGACGAGGTCCTGCAGGCCCACCGGATCGAGCTCATCGTGCTCGCCGGCTTCATGCGCGTGCTGACGCCCTGGTTCGTGACGCGCTGGCAGGGCCGGCTGATCAACATCCACCCCTCGCTGCTGCCCGATTTCCGCGGCACGCACACCCATGCGCGGGCGCTGGAAGCCGGCGTTGCCGAGCATGGCTGCACGGTCCACTTCGTCGTGCCCGAGCTCGATGCCGGGCCGACCATCCTGCAGGCGAAAGTGCCGGTCCTGCCCGGCGACGACGAGGCAAGCCTGTCGGCGCGCGTGCTGGAGCAGGAGCACAGGATCTATCCGCAGGGGCTTGCGCTGGTGGCGTCCGGCGCGGCGCGGCTGGAGAACGCGGCGGCGGTCGAGACTTGAAACCGAAGACGTCATTCTCGGCCGTAGCGAAGCGGAGAGCCGAGAATCTCAGGACCAGAAGGCACAAGCAAGCGCCTCCTCCGGCCTGAAATGCCCGGGTCAAGCCTGCGCATGACGCATCTTTGCCTACTGCACTCTCACCGTTTCCCCCTGCAGGGCCTGCTGCTCCATCGCCCGGCGAGCTGCGGTCTCCTGCTCCTCCTTCTGCCAGCGCCGGAACAGGTCGGCACGGCGGGCCGGATAGCGCTCTTCGCGGGCGGTGAGCTCGGCGATGCGGTCGGTGCGGAAATGGCGGAAGGCCTGCCGGAGCTCGCACCAGGCGATGACGACGCGGACTCGGTCGAAGAAGGTCATGCCGATCGGCCAGATCATGCGCTGCGATTGCGCACCGGCCTCGTCGCGATAGGTGATATCGAGCTTGCGCCCGTTGCGGATCGCGGCGCGGATCGCGGCGGCGTCGACCTGATCGACGATCGCGGAATCCTTGCAATAGGCCGGTGCGAACAGCGCGCCGTCGAGCAGGATCGGACGCAGGTGCGGCGGCAGCACCGCAGCGACCTTGGCGACGACGTCTTCGGCGGCACGCGCCAGCGTCGGGTCGGCGCGTTCGGTGAGCCAGCGCATGCCGATCAGCACGGCCTCGATCTCATCGGGCGAGAACATCAGCGGCGGCAGATCGAAGCCGGCATCGAGGACATAGCCGATGCCGGCCTCGCCGCGCACCGGCACGCCCTGGCGCAGCAAAGCGGCGATGTCGCGATAGACGGTGCGGACCGAGACATCGAGCTCGGAGGCTAGCGTCTCGGCGGTGACGGGGCGACGCCGGCGGCGCAGCCCCTGAATCAGATCGAGCAAGCGTTCAGCGCGCTGCATGGCGAGGTTCCGCTTATAAGAAGATGGCGTAAGCTGATCTTGCTCTACCCGCCCTGACATCAAATGTCAGGAGCGTGGCAGCAGAGCATGCTGCATGCCGAACACGAAGGAAGAGACGAATGCTGGAGCTTCACGTGTTCGGGCCCGCCTTCGGCCAGCCCGACCCCAGCCCGTTCTGCATGAAGGGCATCATCCTGATGGAGATGTCCGGCCTGCCCTACACCCGCGTGCGTGGCAATCTGCAGAAGGCGCCGAAGGGCAAGTTCCCAATGCTGCGCGACGGCGACAGAATCGTCCCCGACACGACCTTCATCCGCATGCATCTCGAACAGGCACATGGGATCGACTTCGACAAGGGCCTCTCCGCCGAGCAGCGCGGCACCGCCTGGGCGGTCGAGAAGATGCTCGAAGACCACATGTACTGGATGGTGGTGCAGGAGCGCTGGGCCAATCCCGCCAATTTCGATCGGGGGCCCCGCCGCTTCTTCGACGCCGTGCCGGCGCCCTTGCGGCCGCTGGTCGTCGCGATGATCAAGCGCAAGGTCCGCCGCAACCTGCATGGCCACGGCATCGGCCGGCACAGCGACGCCGAGCGGCTGGAGCTGGCGCGGCGAGCCCTCGACTCCCTTGCCGGCATCCTCGGCGGGAAACCTTATCTCACCGGCCCCGACCCGAGCGGCGCCGACGCGACGCTCGGCGCCTTCATGATCGCGGGGCTGTGCGAGATATTCGACTCGCCGATCCGCGGCGCGCTGCAGGAGCACGCCAACCTCGTTGCCTATGCCGGGCGCATGCGCTCGCGCTATTTCAAGGACGAAGCGGCAAAGGCGGCGTGAGCCGCCTGCCGATCAAGGCCGCTTCAGCTTGCAGCGGTCGATGAAATCGTAGCCCTTGTCGCGGGCCGTGTCGTTGAAATAGCCGGTGTCGCGGAAGGCCTGGAGCTCGTCCTTGGTCATGGCGTTGACCGTGCCCTTGGCATAGCAGCTGCACGGCGTGTGCACCGCCTCGCGCGTCGTGTTCATCAGTCGCGACTGAATGACCAGACAGGCGTCGAAGGCGCGCAGCTGGATCATATAGGGCGTCAGGTTCTTCGCCGTCGGATCCGGCGGCGGCAGCGCGCTCGTGCTGCCGGCGGCCAGCGCCGCACCGGCGGACAAGAACAGGGACAACCCAGCGGCCCAGACGACCGCACCAACCCGCCGCTTGATCATTGTTCGCACTGTCCGTTTCCGCGGCTCAAGCCCAGGAGACCCGAATCTCCCCTGACAGGCCATGCCGTCGCCCGGGCGCGGATCGTCCATAACGCCAGCGAAAAAGCAATGACGCAAAGGTCACACCGCCTTGCGAATCCAGACCTTGTTGTCGTGGAAGGCGGCGCCACCATAAGGCGCCGGCGAATCCGCACCGGTGATGGTGTTGATGCCGCGCCCGCCGCGGTGAGCTCCGTTCGGCCAGATCGATTCGGCGATGACGACGCCGCGTACCAACCCGTCGAACAGCACCGCGTCGAGCTCGACCGTGCCGCGCCGGTTGCCAACGACGACATGATCGCCCGCGACGATGCCGAGCGCAGCCGCATCGGCCGGATGCAGCATCAGCGTCGGCGCGCCCTCCTTCTTCTGCGAGGTCGGTGTCTCGGTGAAGCTCGAATTCAGGAAGTTGCGCGCCGGGCTGGTGGCGAGCCGGAACGGATGCTCTGCATCTGCCTGCTCGATCACGGCCCAATGATCGGGCAGCGAGGGCAAACTCTCATGCGGGCCGACCAGGCCGGCGTTGCTGTTCGGCACCTTGGTCCAGTCCGGCTTGAAGCGGAACTTGCCATCCCGCCAGCCGAAGCCCTTGAGATAATGCGCCGTCTCGAAATCCGGCTGGATGTCGATGAAATCATTGGCGACGAGCTCGTCGAGCGTACCGCGGCCGGTCTCCTGCAGCGTCCAGTCGACGATCTCGCGCGGGGTCATGCTAAAGCCGCGATGCTCGGCGCCGAGGCGCTGCGCCAAGGCGCAGATCACCTCATGGTTCGAGCGGCATTCGCCCGGCGGATCGACGAGCTTGCCGCCCCACATGATGTGCTGGTGGCCGCCGCCCTGGTAGAGGTCGTCATGCTCCATGAACTGCGTCGCCGGCAGTACGATGTCGGCCATCTGCGCCGTCTCGGTCATGAACTGCTCATGCACGACGGTGAAGAGGTCGTCGCGGGCAAAGCCGCGCTTCACCAGCTCCTGCTCTGGCGCGACCGTCACCGGATTGGTGTTCTGGATGAACAGCGCCTTGACGGGACCGCCCTGGCGCAGTGCCTGCGCATCGCCGGTGAGCACGCGGCCGATCTGCGACTGATCGAGCTGGCGCACATTGCGATCGACCTTGTCGAGACCTTCGATCAGGCCCTTGCGCCATTTGTAGATGCCGCTGTTCGAGTGGAAGGCGCCGCCGCCCTCGTACTGCCAGGCGCCGGTCACGGTCGGGATGCAGGAGGCGGCATGGATGTTGACCACGCCGTTGCGCTGGCGGGCAAAGCCATAGCCGAGCCGGAAGAAGCTCTTCTTGCGCGTGCCGACGAGCGTCGCGAATTCCTCGATCTCGGCGACGCTGAGGCCGGTGATCGCCGCCGCCCATTCCGGCGTGCGGGTGGACAGATGCGCCTCCAGCTCGTCCGGCGCATCGGCGAAGCGGGCGAGATAATCGCGATCGGCATGGCCGTCGCGGAAGAGTACATGCATGACGGCGCAAGCGAGCGCGCCGTCCGTGCCGGGCTTGAGCACCAACGCCAGATCGGCCTGGTCGAGCGTGGCGTTGCGGTAGATGTCGATCGCGACGATCTTGGCGCCCCGCTCCTTCCGCGCCTTGACGGCGTGGTGCATGACGTTGACCTGGGTGTGCACCGGATTGGTGCCCCAGATCACGACGCAATCCGACTTCGCCATCTCGCGCGGATCAGGGCCGGCGAGCCGGCCGGTGCCGGCGATGAAGCCGGTCCAGGCCGTGGTGGTGCAGATCGTCGAAAACTGGCCGGAGTAGCGCTTGGCGTGCCGCAGGCGGTTGATGCCGTCGCGCATCACCAGGCCCATGGTGCCGGCGTAGTAATAGGGCCAGACCGCCTCGGCGCCGTGCTCGGCCTCGATCGCCAGGAAACGCCTGGAGATCTCGTCCAGCGCCTCGTCCCAGGAGATGCGCTCGAAGGCGCCCGAGCCCTTCGGCCCGGCGCGCCGCAGCGGATGCAGCAACCGGTCGGGATGATGGATGCGCTCGGCGTAGCGGGCGACCTTCGCGCAGATCACGCCGTCGGTGTAGCTCTGGCGCTTGTTGCCGCGGACCCGGCCGATCGTCCTGCCGTCGATGACCTCGACCTCGAGCGAACAAGCCGAGGGGCAGTCATGCGGGCAGACCGAGGGCAGGCGCGCGATGCGGGGAAGCTCTGTCATGCCCTCTTCCTAGAACAGGTCCAGGGTCGGCGGAAGCGCACCGTTGCATTGCCCGGCTGCGGCGGGGCAAGGTGGCCCTATCCGGCGGCTGGGGATTCGGCCGGGCCATCAGCCATACGAGCAGCGATGTCGCAGGCAGCCGCTCGTCAACTCCGGATTAAGACTAATGATTCAATTTGACCGCATCCGAGTAGTCCAAGGCGCTTCTGCGCCGGAGTTTTGACGATGCGTTGCGTTGCGTTCCTCGCCGGCCTTGCAGCTGCCTGCCTTTCCCTCGCGCTGAGCGCGCCGGCGCAGGCACAATCCCCGCAGTACAGCCAGTACACCTCGCCCGAGCCGGTCCAGAACTGGCACCTGACGCTCGGCGCCGGGCTGCGCTACCAGCCCGATTATATGGGCTCGAACGACTATGTCTTCCGGCCGCGCCCGATCATCTCGCTGGCGCGCGGCACCAAGAGCACCTGGTGGACCTCCGAGGACGACGCGATCAGCATCGGCTTCTTCTCGGGCAAGGCCTGGCGCGTCGGCTTCTCCGGCAATCTGCTCTGGGAACGCAAGGCCGACACCAATATCGCGCTGCGCGTCATGGGCGTGCCTAACACCAAGTTCGGCGCCGAGGCCGGCGCTTTCGTCGAGTTCTATCCGACCTCCTGGCTGCGCGCCCGTGTCGACCTGCGCCGCGGCATCGTCGCCCACGACGCGATGATGGCCGAGGCCAAGCTCGACGTCTTCCACCGCATCGGCCCCTGGTCGCTCGGCATCGGCCCGCGCATGAGCATCGCCGGCGCCGATTACATCCGCACCTATTTCGGCGGCGCGACGGCCGGCAATGGCGGCATCCTGCAGCGCTTCAACGCCGGAGTGTATTCGGTCGGCGCGATCGCGCAGGCGACCTACAACTGGACCGACAAGTTCCAGACGACGACGTATATCGAGTACAAGCGCCTGATGGGCGACGCCGCGAAGGCGCCGATCGTCAAGGCCTTCGGCGACCGCGACTCGCTCACCTTCGGTGTCTCGGCGAGCTACGCCATCGATCTGGGGTTCTGAACCCGGCCGTCATCGCAAGCGGCGCATATGAAAAAGGGCGGGTCCAGCGGACCCGCCCTTCGTCGTTTCCGGGAAGGAAAGCCAGCTCAGCCGACGATCTCGTTGCCCGCGAAGAACTGCGCGATCTCGATCGCGGCGGTCTCCGGCGCATCCGAGCCGTGCACGGTGTTCTCGCCGACCGACTGGGCGAAGAGCTTGCGGACGGTGCCCTCGGCGGCGTTGGCCGGGTTGGTGGCGCCCATCACTTCGCGGTACTTGGCGATCGCGTCCTCGCCCTCGAGGACCTGCACGACGACCGGGCCGGAGGTCATGAACTCGACGAGCTCGCCGAAGAAGGGACGCTCCTTGTGGACGGCGTAGAAGGTCTGCGCCTGAGCCGTGGTCATCTGGATGCGCTTCTGCGCGACGATGCGCAGGCCGGCCTTCTCGATGACCGCGTTGACCGCGCCGGTGAGATTGCGCTTCGTCGCATCGGGCTTGAGAATGGAGAAGGTACGCTGGACAGCCATCGTTGTGATCCTTGCGGGAATATCGGGGAATGCGGCGCGCTTATAGCGGCGCCCTCCCCGGGCCACAAGGCTGCGACGGCCTTGTCGGCGTACGATCCGCCGCTATGATCCGCGGCATGATCACCGCGATCGCCCTCGTAGTCCTGATGTCGACGCACCTGGAAGGGTGTGCGGGATCGGCGTTGCGCTAAGCGCGTCACGATCATCCCTCGCAAACCCTGCCGCGGCGAGCAGGGTTCGATGGAATTCTGCCTCCCGGCTATCTCGGAGAGCAGACATGACCACCGCAAGCGTCGCACACCATGAGGAAGCGGAAAATCCGACAGGTTCTGGTCGGCTATTGATCCGAGCTGCGCGCAACGACGATCTCGAAGCGCTGACGGCGCTCGTCAATCTGCCGAGCTTTCGCGCTGGAACCTTGCGCCTGCCCTATCAAAGGACGGAGGTGACGCGACGCTGGCTGGAGGATCCGAACACCGACGGGCTCAACATCGTCGCGCTACGCGACGGCGAGCTGGTCGGCCAGGCCGGCTTCGAGCGCTATCGCGGCCGAAGGGCACATGTCGGCTATATCGGCATCGGCGTGCATGACGATCATCATGGCACCGGCATCGGCACAGCGTTGCTCGGCGAACTGGTCGATGCCGCAGACAACTGGTTCGGCCTGAAGCGGCTGGAGTTGACGGTCTACGCCGACAATGCTGTGGCTATCGCGCTCTACCGCAAGTTCGGCTTCGAGCCGGAGGGTCTTCTGCGCGCCTATGCCTTCCGCGCCGGCGCCTATGCCGATGCGCTCACGATGGCGCGGCTGCGAAGCTGAAACTCAGTGCCGGGTCAGGAAGCGGCGCGCCTCGCGCAGCGCTTCGGCGACCTCGTCGCGGCTCATCTCCAGCGCCAGCTCGCTGCGGTGGGAGGCGGCGCGGGCACAGCCCTTGGCGAAGGCGACATTGAACCAGGTCTGCGCGGCGACCAGGTCGACCGGGCCGGAGCGGCCGGAGGCGTGCATCAGGCCGAGCTCGTAGTAGGCGTCGGCGGAGGCTTCCATCGGGATCGCCAGCGAGGCCGGGATCGCGCTCATTTCCATGCGTGCCATGACAAACTCTCCCTGTTTTCCTTCGATGCCGGCCCGTTTGGAGGCGGCGGCTTGTGAGGAGAGGTTCGTGCCAGGCGGTAAAACACTCCGCTAAATTTTGAGATGAATCGAAGCTCAACGAGTCGCAAACGAGCGGTTAAAGCAAGATTCGATTCAGGCTCATGTTCTGAATTCTCTAACGATTTCAAACCGATCCAAACGGAGCCCCGACGGGCATGTCAACCTTGGATTCACCTTGCTCTACGGTCGTCGCGGTGAACATCGACCAGTGAGGAGACATCTTGGAAGCCGGCGCAGGCTCGGATATAGTTTACATCTGAACCATATGGCGACAGAGATCGCCACCAACGAGGAGGAACCCATGGCCTTTCGCTCGACCGTCGCCGCCGCTGGTCTGCTGCTCGCTTTCGCCGTCCCGGCTTCCGCTCAGGAAGTGACCGGCACCTGGCTGCGCGACACCGGCGCGTCCAAGGTGCGCTTTGCCAAATGCGGCGAGGCGGTGTGCGGCACGATCTCCTGGCTGAAGGACGCCAGCGGCCCGGCCAAGCTCGGCCAGCGCATCTTCTACGACATGAAGCCGGCTGCCGGCGGCAAATGGAACGGCAGCGCCTTCAACCCGGAAGACGGCAAGACCTATTCCGGCACGATGTCGCTCGCGGGCGACACGCTGACCACCGCCGGCTGCGTGCTGGGCGGGCTGATCTGCCGCTCGGTGAAGTGGTCGCGCAGCAACTGAGGCACAGGGCCGTCATCCTCGGGCGCAGCAAAGCGCAGACCCGAGGATCTCTTGTCCAGAGATGCTCGGGTCAAGCCCGAGCATGACGCTCCCGATCAGCGCGCCTTCTGGCCGAACAGGACCGCTTTTTCCTCCGGCGTCGAGATGCCGGCCGGATTGCGCAGCTCTTCGGCGACCTTGAGCCCGCGCTGGACCGCCGGGCGCGCCAGCATCGTCTCGAGCCAGCGCCCGACATTGGGGAACTGCGCGATGTCCTGGCCCTGGCGCTCCCAGCCGCGAGCCCAGCCGACGCAGGCCATGTCGGCGATCGAATAGTCGTCGCAGACATAGTCGCGGCCTTCGAGGCGCCTGTTCAGCACGCCGTAGAGGCGGTTTGCCTCGTTGGTATAGCGGTCGATCGCGTAAGGCACCTTCTCCGGCGCGTAGATACGGAAATGGTGGGTCTGGCCGAGCATCGGGCCGAAGCCGCCCATCTGCCAGAACAGCCATTCATCGACGGCGACGCGGCCGCGCTCGTCCGTCGGATAGAATTTCCCGGTCTTGCGGCCGAGATATTGCAGGATCGCGCCGGATTCGAAGACCGAGATCGGCTTGCCGTCCGGCCCGTCGGGATCGACGATCGCCGGCATGCGGTTGTTCGGCGAGATCGCCAGGAACTCAGGCTTGAACTGCTCGCCCTTGCCGATGTTCACCGGAATGACGTTGTAGGGCAGCCCGGTTTCCTCGAGCATGATGGAGATCTTCCAGCCGTTCGGCGTCGGCCAGTAATGGAGATCGATCGGCTTGCCCTGCACTGCTGCCATGTCCCAGTCCTCGCGGGTTGTTGCGGGTCGTCAGGACATCTAGGTCTCGGGTCCGGCCGGCGTAAGCGCCGGGGCCGTGCGCCGGGAGCGGGCGCGGCATGCGGGCGACGCCTCACAGCTTCAGCTTGAAGCCCTCATGGCTCTGGTCGAAGCCGATGCGGCGATAGAAGCGGTGCGCCGCCTCGCGCGCCTTGTCCGAGGTGAGCTCGACGAGGCCGGCGCCCTTCTGGCGGGCGAAGTCGACGGCATGGGCGACCATGGCCTCGCCGATGCGCCGGCCGCGCAGGGCCGGATCGACATGGACGCTTTCGAGCTTGGCGCGCTTGCGGCCGCGATTGATCAGGCCCGGGATCAGGGTCACCTGCAGCGTGCCGACCACCTCTCCATTGAACTCGGCGACGAAGAGCGTGTTGTACGGGCTGGCCGCGATCTCGTCGAAGGCGGTGAGGTAAGCCGGATCGGCCGCCTCCTGCGCGATCTCGGCCTGCGCGCGCACCTGCTTGGGAGCGCCCAGCAGGATCAGGGAGACGATGCGCGGGACATCGTCGCGGCGCGCCTCGCGCATGGTGACGCCGGACAGGGCGGCGGTCTCGGTCATCGTCGTCTCCGTCGGGGCTTCACCGGGCTTGCGCTCAGATCATTACCAGGCGCTTGGCCATGATCAGCGTGTTGGGCGTGTCCTCACGCCCGTCGAAGCGGGCCTGGCGCTGCAGGAAGAAGCCCATGCGCTCGTAGAAAGCGATGGCGAGCTCGTTCTGGCTCTCGACCTCCAGCCGCGCTACCGGCGCCTCGGGAAAGCAGGCGAGCGCGACCTGCAGCAGGGTGCGCCCGATGCCCGCGCCCTGCCGCGCCGGCGAGACATAGAGCCGCGTCAGCATCGCCGCCCGGTCCGGCTCGTGCCGGGCCGAGGCGGTGCCGACGACCTCCTCGCCCAACAGCGCGATCAGGAAGACGCCGCTGTCGCGGCCGAGCTGGGCCGCGAGCGCATCGAGGGAATGCCAGGCATTGGTGATCTCGGCAACGCGGCGCCAGCCGTAGATGCCGTCATAGGTATCGTGCCAGGTCTCGACCAAAAGCGAGCGGACCGCCGGCAGATCGGCGGTCTCAGCGTCGCGGATGATGAGACCGGGTTGCGTCACTCGATGCCGAGCTTCTTCTTCAGGATCTCGTTCAGGGCCTGCGGGTTGGCCTTGCCGCCCGAGGCCTTCATCGCCTGGCCGACGAACCAGCCGAGCATGGTCGGCTTCAGCTTGACCTGCTCGACCTTGTCCGGGTTGGCGACGATGATCTCGTCGACCGCCTTCTCGATCGCGCCGGTGTCGGTGACCTGCTTCATGCCGCGGGCCTCGACGATCTCGCGCGGATCGCCACCTTCGGTCCAGACGATCTCGAACAGGTCCTTGGCGATCTTGCCGGAGATGACGCCCTCGCCGATCAGGTCGACCAGCCCGCCGAGCTGCGCGGCCGAGACCGGCGAAGCCGCGACGTCCTTGCCTTCCTTGTTAAGGCGGCCGAACAGCTCGTTGATCACCCAATTGGCCGCGGCCTTGCCGTCGCGGCCTTTCGCCACGGCCTCGAAATAGTCGGCCTGCTCGCGCTCGGCGACGAGCACCGAGGCGTCATAGGGCGAGAGCCCGTACTGCGCGATGAAGCGGCCCTTCTTGGCATCGGGCAGCTCCGGCAGATGCGCCTTCAGCTCGGCGACGAAGGCGTCGTCGAACTCGAGCGGCAGCAGGTCCGGATCGGGGAAATAGCGGTAGTCGTGCGCCTCTTCCTTCGAACGCAGCGAGCGGGTCTCGCCCTTGCCGGGATCGTAGAGACGGGTCTCCTGGTCGATCGTGCCGCCATCCTCGATGATGCCGATCTGGCGGCGGGCCTCGACCTCGATCGCCTGGCCGATGAAGCGGATCGAGTTGACGTTCTTGATCTCGCAGCGCGTGCCGAGCGGCGCGCCGACCTTGCGGACGGAAACGTTGACGTCGGCGCGCAGATTGCCCTTTTCCATGTCGCCGTCGCAGGAGCCGATATAGCGCAGGATGGTGCGCAGCTTGGAGACATAGGCCTTGGCCTCGTCGGCCGAGCGCAGATCGGGCTTGGATACGATCTCCATCAGCGCCACGCCCGAGCGGTTGAGATCAACGAAGCTCATGGTCGGATGCTGGTCGTGCATCGACTTGCCGGCGTCCTGCTCGAGATGCAGCCGCTCGATGCCGACGCTGATCTGCTCGGTCGGCGACAGGTCGACCGCGATCTCGCCCTCACCGACGATCGGATGCTTGTACTGGCTGATCTGGTAGCCCTGCGGCAGGTCGGGGTAGAAATAGTTCTTGCGGTCGAAGACTGAGCGGTTGTTCACTTTCGCGTTGAGGCCGAGGCCGGTGCGGACCGCCTGGCGGACGCACTCCTCGTTGATCACCGGCAGCATGCCCGGCATCGCGGCGTCGACCAGGCTGACATGGGCGTTCGGCTCGCCGCCGAAGGCCGTCGAGGAGCCGGAGAACAGCTTGGCGTTGGAGGTGACCTGCGCATGGATTTCGAGGCCGATCACGATTTCCCAGTCGCCGGTCGCGCCCTTGATCAGCTTCTTCGGGTCGGCGGGGCGGACATGCGCATTCATGAGACGACTTCCATGAGGTGTTGCTGCTGACGCTGGCGCGCGCGTCCTTCAGGTAGAGCCTCGGCCCGCCGCCAGCAAGCATCTGTTGCTCCGGTTTCGCGCCACTCCGGGGCGGCGATGGCCGGTGGCGATGAAAATATCGTCGAAATTGTCGAGTGAAGAAACTTGACAATCGTCAGTCCGATGGAGTTGTTGCGCATTCGGCCGGAAACCGTGAAGGTTGCGCCGCGCCCGCATTCTCGGAGTTTCACATGATCCGCCGCTCCAGCCGGGCCCTCATCGCCCTGGCGGCCCTGCTTCCGGCCCTGTCCGCCGAGGCGCTCGCTCAAGGCGCCCCACCGGCCCCGCCGGTCACCGTCGCCAACCCGCTCGCCAAGCGCGTCACAAACTGGGACGAGTTCACCGGCCGCTTCGAGGCCAGCGAACAGGTCGAGGTCCGCGCTCGCGTCTCCGGTTTCCTCGACTCGGTCCACTTCCGCGACGGCGACATGGTCAAGACCGGCGACCTGCTCTTCACCATCGACCAGCGGCCCTACAAGCTCGCGGTCGACGCTTCCCGGGCTGAAGTCGCGCGTGCCAAGGCGCAGGTCGACCTCTCGCAGAACGAGGTCGAGCGTGCCGAGGCGCTGACGCAGAACCGCACCATCACCGCCCGCGACATCGACCAGCGCCGCGCCAACCTCAACGGCGCGATCGCCAGCCAGCAGGCGGCCGAGGCCAATTTGAAGACGGCCGAGCTCAATCTCGAATGGACGCAGGTGCGCGCGCCGCTTGCCGGCCGCGCCTCGAACCGGCGCGTCGACCAGGGCAACCTGATCGCCGGCGGCCAGTCGGGCGCGACGCTGCTGACCACGATCGTCGCCGTCGACCCGATCAAGTTCGTCTTCGACGCCTCCGAAGCCGACTATCTTCGCTATGCGAAGTCACAGGATTTGCGGAAGCCCGGCACGCCGGTACGCGTGCGGCTGGCGAGCGAAACCAAATGGGACCGCGAAGGCAAGATCGACTTCGTCGACAACACGCTGAACGCCCGTTCGGCGACGATACGCACCCGTGCCGTCTTCCCGAACTCCGACGGGCTGCTGACGCCGGGGACCTTCGGGCGCCTGCGGCTCTTCGCCGGCGAGGCCGACGCCCTGCTGGTGCCGGATGCCGTCATCGTCTCCGACCAGGCCAACAAGATCGTGCTGACGGTCGGGGCCGATAACAAGGTGGTGCCGAAGCCGGTTCAGCTCGGCGCGATCAGCGACGGGCTGCGCGTCATCACCAAGGGCCTGGCTGCGAGCGACAAGGTGATCGTGACCGGCATCGCCAACCCGATGGTGCGCCCAGGCGTGGCTGTGACCCCGCAGCCGACCGAGATCAAGGCCGCCGCCGCCAACTGACGGCCTGAACAGGCCGCGCCAAGAGCGGACGGCATCTTCCGTCCGCCCTACTCTCTTTGGCCAGGACCAAAGCATGTTCCGCTTCGCCCATTTCTTCATCGACCGGCCGATCTTCGCGACCGTGCTCTCGGTGCTGCTGACGATCGCAGGTGCCATCACCCTGCGTACCTTGCCGATCGCCGAATATCCCGAGATCGCGCCACCGACCGTCACGATCACCGCGAACTATCCGGGCGCCTCGGCCGAGGTCGTCGCCTCGACGGTCGCCGCGCCGATCGAGCAGGAGGTCAACGGCGTCGACGACATGCTCTACATCTCGTCGCAGTCGACCGGCGACGGGCGCGTGACGATCAACGTCGTCTTCAAGGCCGGCACCGATGTCGATCAGGCCCAGGTGCTCGTGCAGAACCGCGTCTCGGCCGCCGAGCCGCGCCTGCCTCAGGAAGTGCGCACGCTCGGCCTGCAGGTCCGCAAGGCCTCGCCCGACTTCCTGATGGTCATCCACATGCTGTCCCCGGACGGCTCGCGCGACCAGCAATACGTCTCGAACTACACGACGCTGAACGTCAAGGACGTGCTGACCCGCGTCGAGGGCGTCGGCGACGTCCAGGTCTTCGGTGCGCGTGACTATTCGATGCGCGTCTGGCTCGATCCGGCCAAGGTCGCGGCGCGCAACCTGACCGCAGGCGATGTCGTCGCCGCGATCCGCGCCGCCAACATCCAGGTCGCGGCAGGCGCGATCAACCAGCCGCCGGCGACGTCGGACGGCGCGTTCCAGCTTTCGGTCAACACGCTCGGGCGCCTCACCAGCGTCGACGAATTCTACAACATCGTCGTGCGCTCGGATGCGGACGGCGGCACGATCCGTGTTCGCGACATTGCCCGCGTCGAGCTCGGCGCGCAGGACTACCTCTCCAACTCCTATCTCGACAACAAGGAAGCCGTCGCGATCGGCGTCTTCCAGCGCCCGGGGACGAATGCGCTGGCAGCGTCGGAGGCCCTCATCAAGACGATGCAGGAGCTCTCGAAGAACTTCCCGGCCGGCGTCGAACACACCATCGTCTACAACCCGACGGAGTTCATCCGGGAATCCGTCTCGGCCGTGGTCACGACGCTGCTCGAGGCGATCGTGCTCGTCGTGATCGTGGTGATCCTGTTCCTGCAGACCTGGCGCGCCGCGATCATCCCGATCATCGCGATCCCGGTCTCGCTGGTCGGCACCTTCCTGGTGATGAGCGCGGTCGGGATCTCGTTCAATACGATCTCGCTGCTGGCGCTGGTGCTGGCGATCGGCATCGTCGTCGACGACGCGATCGTCGTGGTCGAGAACGTCGAGCGCTATCTGGCGCAGGGCATGAGCGCCAAGGACGCCGCTCACAAGACCATGGACGAGGTCGGCGGTGCGCTGCTTGCGATCGCACTGGTGCTGTGCGCCGTGTTCATCCCGACCGCGTTCATCACCGGGCTGCAAGGCACATTCTACCAGCAGTTCGCGGTGACGATCGCAGCCTCGACGGCGATCTCGTGCTTCGTCTCGCTGACCCTGTCGCCGGCCCTGGCGGCGATCCTGCTTAAGCCGCACAGCCATGAAGAGCCGAAGGGCTTCCTGGCGATGCTCAGCGCGCCGCTGCGCTGGTTCTTCAAGTACTTCAACAAGGGCTTCGACTGGCTCTCGCACGCTTACGGCTCATTGACCTCGCGCCTGATCCGCTTCGGCGTCGTCATGCTGCTGGTCTATGCCGCGCTCATCGCGGTCGCCGGCCAGCGCCTGGCGTCGATTCCGACGGGCCTGGTGCCGCAGCTCGACCGCGGCTACTTCATCGCCGTCTTCCAGCTGCCGCCGGGCTCGTCGCTGCCGCGGACCGACGCGGTCATCCGCAAGGCGACCGACATCTTGCTGTCACGGCCGGGTGTCGCCCATGCCGTCGCCTTCGCCGGTCTCGACGGCGCGACCTTCACCCTGGCGCCCAATGCCGGCGTTGCCTTCGTCACCCTCACCGACTTCAAGGAGAGGGCCAAAGCCGGCCTGACCACCCAGGGCATCCTCAACGACCTGCGCACGCAGCTGTTCTCGATCGGCGAGGCTTTCGCGCTGATCATCGAGCCCCCGGCAGTTCCCGGCATCGGTAATGGCGGCGGTCTCAAGGGCTATGTCCAGGATCGCGGTGGCAAGGGCCTGGCGGCGCTGGAAGGCGCGACCTGGGCCGTCGCTGGAACCGCCGGGCAGTCTCCCGGTATCCAGCAGCCCTTCACGCTGTTCTCGACCAAGACGCCGCAGATCTACGCCGATATCGACCGCACCAAGGCCGAGATGCTCGGTGTCCCGGTGACGCGCGTGTTCGAGACGCTGTCGATCTATATGGGCTCGGCCTATGTCAACGACTTCAACATCCTCGGCCGCACCTTCCGCGTCACGGCTCAGGCGGACAATCCCCAGCGGCTAGACATCCGCGACGTCGCCGACCTGAAGACGCGCAATGCCGATGGCGAGATGGTGCCGATCGGTTCCGTCGCGACCTTCGCCGATACGACCGGTGCCTATCGCGTGCCGCGCTACAACCTCTATCCGGCGGCTGAAGTGCAGATGTCGATGGCGCGCGGCTACTCGACCGGCCAGGGCATCGCGGCGGTGGAGAAAATCGCAGCCCAGGTACTGCCGGCCGGCTTCGGCTTCGAGTGGACCGAGATCGCGTTGCAGGAGAAGCTCGCCGGCAACACCGCGATCATCGCCTTCGGCCTCGCGGTGGTGTTCGTCTTCCTGCTGCTGGCGGCGCTCTACGAGAGCTGGACCTTGCCGCTGGCGGTCATCCTGATCGTGCCGATGTGTATCCTCGCGGCGATGATCGGCGTCGGCTACAAGGACTTCGACCGCAACGTGCTGGTGGATATCGGCCTCGTCGTGCTCGTCGGTCTCGCAGCGAAGAACGCGATCTTGATCGTCGAGTTCGCCAAGCAGGCCGAGGACGAGGGCATGAGCCGGCGCGACGCCGCGATCGCCGCCGCCAGGACCCGGCTGCGACCGATCCTGATGACCTCGCTCGCCTTCATCCTCGGCGTGCTGCCTCTGACGATCTCGATCGGCGCGGGCGCCGAGATGCGCCAGGTGCTCGGCATCGCGGTGTTCTCGGGCATGATCGGCGTCACCCTGTTCGGCCTGCTGTTCACCCCGGTGTTCTACGTCGTGGTGCGCTGGCTCGCTTCGCTCGGCAGCAAGAAGAAAGAAGCCGAGCCGAAAGACGCGACGCCGCAGGCCCACCACTGACCGACCAACGACAAGGCCCCGCCCTCAGGCGGGGCCTTTTTCTTTGCCCGCCACGCTAAGCCAAGGATCGCCAACCGGGCCGCGCCGCGGCTCAATTCTGCTTGATCTTCGAGCCCTTGATCACGACGTCCGAGCTCGCCGTCGCATTGATCTTGCCGCTCGCCCGGATCGTCACGTCCTTGCCCTTGAGATCGACGGAGCCGTCCTTCTTCAAGTTGATTTCCGCCGAACCCGCATCGAGCAGGATGCTGTCGGCGGCCTTCACCACCAGCGCCTTGCCGCTGGCGATCTCGAAATCCTTGCTGCTGTCGAGATCGATGCTGACCGCCGCCGCGACCTCGAAGGCACGGGTCGACAAACTGATCTCGCGATTGGCGTTCATGGTCAGCGCAGTGCCGGCGAACACGCCGATGCTGGTTCCCGCGTTCGTCCGCATGCCGGCACCGACATTGACGACATAGGCCGAGCCCACCGCCGTCCGGAAATTGCTTCCCACCGTCAGTGCCAGCTCGGCACCGACACTGATCGTGCAGGTGCCGCCGACGGTGATCGACAGCCCAGCCGGGGCCGTGATCGCGACCGTACCGCCACGCCCGACATTGACCGCCTGCAGCAAGGCGGAAAGCTGCGCTTCGAGCGCGGCGACGCGCCGGTTCAGGGCCTCGATTTCCGGCGCCGCCATGAGCCCGTCCCCCTTCTTTTTCGCGCAGTCGACATAATCTATCACGAACCGCGGCGGCTCGCGGCGCCACTATCCCTTTGCACCACGCAACCAAACCGGTTCCGTCGGCGTATCAGAGCATCGCATCGACAAGGCCTCACCGAGTGACCGCACGCCCTGCCCTGCTCTGGTTCCGCGACGACCTGCGCCTTTCCGACAACCCAGCCCTGAGAGCGGCGATCGACCGCGGCCATCTCATCTGCCTCTACATCCTCGACACGTCGGCGGAGCGCCGGCCGCTCGGCGCCGCCGCCCGCTGGTGGCTGTCACGCTCGCTGACGGCGCTGTCGGAAGCCATCGCGGCGAAAGGCGGCGAACTGCTGGTCCTGCGCGGCGATCCGGCGGAGGTGCTGCCTGATGTCGTGGAACGCACCGGCAGCGGCTACGTCGCCTGGAACCG
This sequence comes from Allobosea sp. Root483D1, assembly GCF_001429505.1. Classification (GTDB taxonomy): domain Bacteria; phylum Pseudomonadota; class Alphaproteobacteria; order Rhizobiales; family Beijerinckiaceae; genus Allobosea. The sequence goes on along the minus strand of NZ_LMJW01000022.1, from coordinate 425,216 downwards.
GCGCTATGACAGCGCCGCGATCGCCCTCGACAAGGCACTGAAGGCCACGCTCACCGAGGCCGGCACCGCGGTCGAGAGCTTCAACGCCAATCTGCTCAACGAGCCATGGCAGGTGAAAACCAAAACGGATGGGCCGTTCAAGGTGTTCACGCCCTATTGGCGCGCTGTGCGCGAGGGCGGCGAGCCCGCGGCTCCGCTTCCTGCGCCGGCCAGGCTCAGCAAGGCGACACTGCCGGCAGCGCTGCGCAAGCGGATACTCACGGTCGCAGATCTCGCTTTGGAGCCGACGAGGCCCGACTGGGCCGGTGGGCTGCGCGAAAGCTGGACGCCCGGCGAGGATGGCGCACGGCATCGGCTTGACGCTTTTCTCGACGAGACACTCGCCGGCTATCGCGAGGCACGCGACCGCCCGGACAGGCTCTCGACCTCGCGGCTGTCGCCGCATCTGCGCTTCGGCGAGATCAGCCCGCGCCAGATCTGGCATGCGGCCCAAGCTGCACGGCAGGCTGGCAACACACCAGGCTCGGCCGCCGATGTCGAGAAGTTCTTCAGCGAGATCGGCTGGCGCGAGTTCTCCTATCATCTGCTCTTCCACAATCCTGACCTCGCCAGCGTCAGCTATGATCGCCGCTTCGATGCGATGTCCTGGGAGAAAGACAAAACCGGCCTGAGAGCCTGGCAGAAGGGCTTGACCGGCTATCCGATCGTCGATGCCGGCCTGCGCGAGCTCTGGCAGACCGGCTGGATGCATAACCGCGTCCGGATGATCACGGCCTCATTCCTGATCAAGCACCTGCTGACCGACTGGCGAGCCGGGGAAGCCTGGTTCTGGGACACGCTGGTCGACGCCGATCCCGCGAACAATCCGGCGAGTTGGCAATGGGTCGCCGGCTCCGGCGCCGATGCCGCCCCCTATTTCCGTGTCTTCAACCCGGTGACCCAAGGCGAAAAATTCGATCCGAAGGGCGTTTACGTCCGGCGCTTCGTCCCCGAACTGGCTGGGCTCGACGACAAGTTCATCCATCGGCCGTGGGAGGCGCCGGCGAGCGCATTGAAACAGACCGGAATCGTCCTCGGCCGGGACTATCCGAAGCCGGTCATCGCGCTCGACTTCGGCCGCCGGCGCGCCCTTGACGCCTTTGCCGCCCTGCGTTCGGAATAGCCGGCCACCATGACGCTGCCTCCCGCCGCCTTCGTCACCCGCGCTGCGTTCGCCGCCGGTCTCGCCAAGCTCGGCCTCGCTCCCGGCGATGCCGTCATGGTCCACGCGGCCGTGAGCAAGGTCGGCCGCCTGCTCGACGGCCCCGACACCATCATCGCCGCGCTCTCCGATGCCGTCGGCCCCGAGGGCACCGTCCTCGCCTATGCCGATTGGGAAGCGCGTTACGAAGACCTGGTAGATGAGGACGGCCGCGTGCCGCCGGAATGGCGCGACCATATCCCGCCATTCGATCCGCAACGCTCGCGCGCGATCCGCGACAATGGCGTGCTGCCGGAATTCCTGCGGACGACACCAGGAGCATTGCGCAGCGGCAACCCTGGCGCTTCGCTCATCGCACTCGGGGCGAAGGCGGAGTGGTTCACCGCCGACCACCCGCTCGACTACGGCTATGGCGAAGGCTCGCCATTGGCCAGGCTCGTCGCCGCCGGCGGCAAGGTGCTGATGCTCGGCGCGCCGCTCGACACGCTGACCCTGCTGCACCATGCCGAGCATCTCGCTGACATCTCCGGCAAGCGCATCCGGCGGATCGAGGTGCCGTTCGCGACGCCGGCCGGCACGCAATGGCGCATGATCGAGGAATTCGACACCGGCGATCCGATCGTCGCAGGGCTGGCCGAGGACTATTTCGCGGAGATCGTGACGGAGTTCCTCGCCGGTGGCCAGGGGCGGCAAGGGATGATCGGCGGTGCGTCATCCGCGCTGGTCGATGCGGCGGCGATCACCGCCTACGGCGTGGGCTGGCTCGAAGCGCGGTTCGGATCAGGCTCGCCTTGATTCTGAACGCCATCGCCCAAGCTGTTGGGCAAGGAGTCTTCTCTGCCTAAACCGCACCGTCGCGCCGGCCGCCGCGATGTTCGCCGGCCAGCTTGCGCACCGCCCAGAAATAGGCCGGGTAAGGCAGCAGCCGCAGCGCCTTCATCAACCAGGCCAGGCGACGGGGGAAGGTGATCTCGAAGCCGCCACCGGCGAAGCCGTCGACGATGCGGGCGGCCGCCTCGTCAAGCGACACCATGAACGGCATCGGAAAGCTGTTGCGGCGGGTCATCGCCGTGTCGACGAAGCCGGGATTGACCAGTTGCAGGCGGATGCCGTTTTGCTCGCAATCGAACCTCAGCGCCTCGCAGAGATGGATCGCGGCCGCCTTCGAGGCGCCATAGGCGGCGGCGCCGGGCAGGCCGCGATAGCCCGCCAGCGAGGCGTTGACCGCGATCTGCCCCTTGCCGCGCCCCGCCATGCGCTCGGCGAGCGCCGCCATGCCCCGCACCACGCCCATCAGGTTGACGGCGAAGACCTGCTCGAAGGCCGTGACGTCGATCAGGCCGGGCCCATTCCTCGGCGCGAGGCCGGCATTGAGGAAGGCGAGCGCGATCGGCCCGTGCACGCTCTCGATTCCCTCGACCACCGCCGCCATCGCCATCGGATCGGCGACATCGCCGACATGGGCGACGATCCGCCCCGGTAGCCCGCCCGCGCTCAGCGCCAACGCCTCGAGCTTGTCGAGCCGGCGCGCGGTCGCCGCCACCGTCCAGCCGCGCCGCGCCAGCTCCAGCGCCACGGCCGCACCGATGCCCGAGCTCGCCCCGGTCACCCAGGCGACCCCGTCCTGCGGCTCGATGCGCGGCATGGTCATGTCTCGGTCGGGCCTCCATGCCGCGGCAGTCCTGCGCCGGACCCTAGTGCCGCGAGGCTTGTTGCGGAAGCCCTGCCGGCGGCGTCCCCGTTTCGCCTTCCACCGGCTTTTCCAGCGCGGCGCCGCCTGCGATAAACTGTCAGAACAAAGGAGATCGCGATGCCGACCGAATTGCTGTTCCGAGACGACGCTTATCTGGCCGAGACCCCCGCGACCGTCGTCTCGATCAACGAGCGCGGTGGCATCGAGCTCGACCGGACGGTGTTCTATGCCACCGGCGGCGGCCAACCCGGCGATGCCGGCGCGCTTGTCCGCAATGGCGGATCCGAGATCGCCATCGGCACCGCGATCTACAATCCCGAGGACAAGAGCCGCATCCTGCATGTCCCGCTCGAAGGCCAGGCTGCGCCCGCGATCGGCGACAAGGTGACGGCGAAGCTCGACTGGGAGCGCCGGCTGAAGCGCATGCGCATCCACACCGCGCTGCACCTGCTCAGCGTCGTCCTGCCCTATCCCGTCACCGGCGGCGCGATCGGCGATGGCGACGGAAGGCTCGATTTCGACATTCCCGAAGGCGGGCTCGACAAGGCGGAGCTGACCGAGAAGCTCAACGCGCTGGTGGCGAGGAACGCCGCGATCAGCGAAAGCTGGATCACCGACGAGGAACTCGATGCCAATCCCGGCCTGGTCAAGACCATGTCGGTGAAGCCGCCGCGCGGCTCGGGCCGGGTCCGGCTGGTCTCGATCGAAGGCATCGACCTGCAGCCATGCGGCGGCACGCATGTGCGCAACACCTCCGAGATCGGCGCCGTCGCGGTCACCGATGTCGAGAAGAAGGGCAAGCAGAACCGGCGCGTGCGCATCGCGCTCGTCTGAGCTTTCCGCCATAACATCCTGAAAACAGACTCAAGTTCCGAGGAACCGCGCGATGGCCCGCAACGACATCTTCGTCTCCACGCAATGGCTGGCCGAGCGGCTCGACGCGCCCGACATCATCGTGGTGGACGGCTCCTATTACCTGCCGGCCCAGAAACGCGACGCGGCGGCCGAATATGCCCAGCAACGCATTCCGGGTGCGGTGCGCTTCGACATCGACGCGGTCAAGGACAAGAATTCGGATCTGCCGCACATGCTGCCGCGGCCGGATGCCTTCGCCGCCGCCGTCGGCGCCATGGGCATCGGCGACGGCATGCGCATCGTCGTCTATGACGGGCTAGGCCTGTTCTCGGCGCCGCGGGTGCGCTGGACCTTCCAGACCTTCGGCGCCAAGGACGTCGTGATCCTCGAAGGCGGCCTGCCGCAATGGTTGGCGGAGGGCCGTCCGGTCGAGGACGGCGCGCCGAAACCGCGCAAGCCGCGCAGCTTCACCGCCAGGCTCGACCATTCCGCCGTCGCCGACATCAACGATGTGGCCCGCGCGCTCGAGAGCGGCGCGATCCAGGTGGTCGACGCCCGGCCCGCCGACCGCTTCCGCGGCGAGGCGCCCGAGCCGCGCCCCGGCCTGCGCTCCGGCCACATGCCGGGCTCGCTCAGCCTGCCCTCCTCCGCGCTGGTGGCCGATGGCAAGCTCAAGGAGCCCGAAGCGCTCGCCGCGGCGTTCCGCGAGGCCGGCGTCGACATCGACAAGCCGCTGCTGACGAGCTGCGGCTCGGGCGTCTCGGCGGTGATCCTGTCGACGGCGCTGGAGCTGCTCGGGAAGCCGGCGCGCGCTGTCTATGACGGCTCCTGGGCCGAATGGGGCGCGAGCGAGCGCCCGGTCGCGACCGGGCCGGCGAAGGTGGGGTGAAAGGCCGAGGGGCCCGACCAGCGCCCCGCTCTCACCGCCGGCTCGTCGCGCTTCATCTGTGTCCGGTGCGCCACATAGTATGACTATTTTGTGACAAAGGGCTTTATCCCCATTTGGGGGCAGCCCACGCCGCCAGCCGCATGACAGTATTACCGGTGCGCAGAATCGCGAACGCGCTCGCCGCCCGCCTTGGACCTGCCATGCCCCGCTCGACTGGGACCCTCGCCCGTAGCCATGTACAATTGCTGGGGGCGGCGGTATTCGCGATAGCCCTGCCGGACCTGGCCCAGGCCCAGATGCGCTGGGACGGCAGCTCCAGCAACGACTGGAGCAATGGCGACAACTGGAACACCGGCTCGCCCCCCGGCGCCAGTAGCAACCCGGTCATTTCCGGCCCCGCGCCGACGATGCCGGTACTGACCGGCGGCGCACCTTCACTTTCGACGCTGTATGTCGGCTATGATAATGCCTCGGGCGGCGCCAGCTTGACCATCACCGGCGGCGCCAGCCTGACGACATCGTCAGGCGCGGTCGGCGAGCAAAGCAACAACAATGCCGGCAATGCGCGCGAGCTCGAAGCCGGCTCGGCCACGCTCTCCGGCGCGTCGAGCTGGACAAGCACCGGCCTGCAGATCGGCGCCTTCGGCACCGGTACGATCGAGGTGACCGGCGCCAGCACGCTGACGGTCACGAGCAACCTCAATCTCGGCGAGCATCACAACAGCACCACCAACCGATCCGGCAACGGCACACTGACGATCTCGGGAACCGGCTCGCAGTTGGCCAGCAACGGCGTCACCATCGTCGGTGGCAATGGCAGCGGCACCGTCTCCGTCACGAACGGCGGCAAGGCCGCGACGAGAGCGACCACCCTCGGAAACGGGGCGACGGGCTCCGGCACGGTCACCGTGACCGGGAGCGGCTCACGCTGGGACGGCATTAGCGGCACGCTCGTCATCGGCAATGCCGGCAGCGGCCAGTTCACCCTCAGTGGCGGCGCCACTGCCAAGACCGGCGCGATCTACATCGCAAACGTCGCCAATTCGTCGGGCACGCTGACGGTGACGGGCACAGGCAGCCGCTTCGAGGCCGGCCAGATCCGGCTCGGCATGGCATCGGCGGGGTCGATCGCCGTCAATGGCGGCGGCGAACTGCAGACGTCGCAGCTGCTGCTCGGCACCACGGCCGGCGGCAGCGGCGAGATCGATCTGCGCGGCCCCAACAGCCTCCTCAACGCCAGCGTCTACACCATGATCGGCTGGTTCGGCGAGGGGAAGGTGACCGTCGCCGAAGGCGCGACGCTCCGCGGGACGGTCCACATCGCGTACGAGGCCGGCAGCAAGGGCACGCTCAACATCGGCGCCGCCGAAGGTTCGGCCGCAGGAGCGGCGGGCAGCGTCGATGCGGCGGCGGTGATATTCGGCAACGGCACGGGCACTATCGTCTTCAACCACACCGATGCGGACTACAAGTTCGCGGCCGGGATCACGGGAAGCGGCACGCTCAAGCAGATCTCCGGCACGACGCTCCTGACCGGGAACAGCACTGCCTTCACCGGCACGACGACGATCTCCGGAGGGACGCTGCTGGTCGGCGACAGTTCCGGCGGCAGGCTCGGCGGCACGATCTCCGTTCTTTCGGGTGGCACGCTCGGCGGCAGCGGTACGGTCGGCACGACGACGGTCGGTAGCGGCGGCACGCTTTCGCCGGGCAATTCGGTCGGAACCTTGACCGTCAACGGCAACGTGACTTTCGCAGCCGGCTCGACCTACCGGGTCGAGATCGCCGGCGCGACCGCCGATCTGCTCACCGTCACCGGCACGGCGGCACTCGGCGGCACGATCCAGCTCGTCGCCGGCGGCGGCTCCTATAGCTTCAACGCGCCCTACAGCGTGCTGACGGCCGCGGGGGGACGCACCGGAACCTTCGGCAATGTCACGACCGTCGGCTCCTTCGGCGTCGGCGTCACCAGCGAGGTCAGCTACACCGCCAAAGCCGTCGAGGTCACGCTCAGGCCCGGCTCGCTGGTCGGTGCCGGCTCGGGCTCGCCCGTCTCCGATTGGAGCAGCGCCTCCGGCCTCTCGCTCAACAACTGGTCCGTCGCTGCCGCGATCGACCGCGCCGTCGCGAACGGCGCAGATCCCTCCTTCCTTTACCAG
>NZ_LMJW01000022.1:418130-418300 GCF_001429505.1 Allobosea sp. Root483D1 | reverse complement strand
GCTCGAGCGGCCACATTGCGCTCGGCGTCGATCTGCGCGTGCTGCCCGACACCGTCATCGGCGGCGCCGTCGCCGCGGGCGAGGCCCGCACCAGGCTCTCGGGCAATCTCGGCTCGGCCAGGGCCGAGGTCCTGCAAGCCGGGCTCTACGGCATGACACGGATCGGCGCA
>NZ_LMJW01000022.1:395330-418019 GCF_001429505.1 Allobosea sp. Root483D1 | reverse complement strand
TTATGCGCAGCGCGATGCCCGCTTCAACGCCGAGCTCATCGGCCTGCCGGGCTCGGGCTTCAGATTCGACGGCACCAGGCCCGACCGTAACGCCGCCCTGGTCTCGGCCGGCCTCGACATTCGCTTCTCGCCAGCTGTCAGCCTCGGCGCCCGCTTCGACAGCGAACTTTCCAGAAGCGCCCAATCCTACGCCGGCGCTGCGACATTGAAGGTCGCCTTCTGAGGGGCGCTGCCCTCAAAATACCGACCAGCCGGTGCGCTCGACCAGGCGTTCGAGCGCGAGCGCTCCGACATGCGAGGTGCCGGCGGCGTTGAGCCCCGGCGACCAGACCGCGATCGCCGCCTGCTTCGGCACGATGGCGAGGATGCCGCCGCCGACGCCGCTCTTGCCGGGCAAGCCCACCTTGAAGGCGAACTCGCCCGAGGCGTCGTAATGGCCGCAGGTCATCATCAGCGCCTTGACGCGGCGCGCCCGCGCCGGGCGGCAGACCATATCGCCGGTCAGCGGATCGACGCCGTCGCCGGCGAGGAAGAGACCGGCGCGGGCGAGCTGGGCGCAACTCAAGCTCAACGCGCATTGATGAAAATAGACGTCGAGGACTTCGGCGACCGGGTTCTTCAGATTGCCGAAGGCGCGGATGAAATTGGCGAGGCTGGCATTGCGGAAGCCGGTCTGCGCCTCCGAACTCGCGACCGCATCGTCGATCGAGACCGAAGGATCGCCCGAACGCGCGCGCAGGAAGGCGAGGATTTCGGCCGCCGTCTTTTTCGGCGTGCGGCCGGTCAGCAGCGAATCGGTGACGACCAGCGCGCCGGCATTGATGAACGGGTTCCGCGGTACGCCGCGCTCCTGCTCGAGCTGGACGATGGAATTGAAAGCTGAGCCCGAGGGCTCGCGCCCGACACGCTGCCAGAGCCGGGCGCCGACCCGCTCCAGCGCCAGCGTCAGGGTGAAGACCTTGGAGATGCTCTGGATCGAGAACGGAACGCCGGCATCGCCGGCCTCGACCCGTTCGCCGCTGGAGGTGACGATGGCGAGGCCGAAATGGCGCGGATCGACCCGCGACAGCGCAGGGATGTAGTCGGCCACCTTGCCCCCGCCGATATGCTCGGCGATATCGGCATGCACGCCAGCGACGATGTCCGACAGATTACGCAATGTCCGAACTCCGCCGCTGCCCAGCCGATAGGCAGCCGACCTTGGCATCCGCCCGTCGATGCCGCAATCGCGCCGACGAGAGCTTGGCAAAGCCCTTGCCCCTGCGCATGCTGCGCCCCTGCTGGGGAGCTGCCCATGACCTATTGCCTCGGGATCCTGCTGCCGTCGGGCCTGATCCTCGCCTCCGATTCGCGCTCCAGCGCCGGCGTCGACCAGATCGCCGTGGTCAAGAAGCTGGCTCTGTTCGAGGTGCCGAACGAGCGGGTGATCGCGATCCTCTCGGCCGGGAACCTGGCGACGACGCAGGCTGTGATCACCATGATCCGGCAATACACCAGGCATAAGCAGGACAGCGCCGCGGGCGGCGAGAACCGCGACATCCTGGCGGCGCGCACCATGTTCGACGTGGCGCAGATCGTCGGCGGCGTCCTGCGCGAGGTGCTGCGGGCCAATCGCGCCTTCGTCGAACCCTATGGCGACCCGAATGGCTCCTTCATCGTCGCCGGCCAGATCGCCGGCGAGCCGCACCGCCTGTTCCAGGTCTATTCGGCCGGCAACTTCGTCGAAGCCTCGGGGCGCACCCAGTTTCTCCAGCTCGGCGAGACCAAATACGGCAAGCCGATCCTCGACCGGGCGCTGCAGGAAGCGAGCGGGCTCGACGAAGCCGCCAAGCTCACGCTGCTCTCCTTCGATGCCACAGTGCGCTCGAACCTCTCGGTCGCGCCGCCGATCGACCTCCTGCGTTACGAAGCCGACAGTTTCTCGACCCGGCACCTCGCCAAATACGACAGCAATCACCCCTATTGGGCTGATCTGCGCCAGCGCTACAGCGACGGGCTGACGGCGCTGGTCGCGAGCCTGCCGGCGCCGGACTTCCCTGCCTGACTACCGCAGCAGCGCGACCATCGCCGCATAGCCTCGGCGGCGGGCGTGTTCGAGCGGCGTGGCGCCGTCGCGATCGGCGAGGTCGCGGCGTGCACCCGCCCCGACCAGCGCCCGCACCGTCTCGACATGGCGTGGCCCGCCATTGCCGAGGATCACCGCCTCGATCAGGGCGGTCCAACCGAGATTGTTGACATGGTCGAGCGGCGCGCCGGCGGCGATCAGGTCGCGCACCACGCCGTCATGGCCGAGATGGGCAGCCGCGATCAGCGCCGTGCCGAGATAGGGGCTGGTGATCGCGCGCGGATCGCCGCCGATGGCGAGCGCAGTCCGCATGGTCTCGATATCGTCGGCGACCGCGGCGATGGTGATCGCGTCATAGGCGCGGCCATCGAGTGCGCGCACATCGGCGCCCGCCTTCGCGAGCTCGCGCATCGCCTCGCGCTGGCGGGCATGCGTCGCGACATGCAGCGCGGTGCGGCCCCGGTCGTCGCGAACTTCAAGGCCACGGCCGGCCGCAACCGCTTGCCGGAGAGCCGCCAGATCGCCGCGATAAGCCGCCAGATGCAGCCCGTCATAGGCGGACACCTCAGCCGGCGACGGCGGAACCTGGGCGACTGCAGCTCCGCTTACGCTGATTACTGCAGCCACGAGCAGTGCCGAAAACCCATTTCGGCAAACGTTCGCCCCGCGTCGTTTCGTCTCAGGCATCTGCTTGCGCCTCCTGTTTTCACGCGATCGGCGCGAAAAAACGCATCGTGCACAAATTAAGGTCAGCCTTGCTGCCCCTTCCCTCTTGCAGGCCGAGCCTGAGCGTCCTATCTCCTGTGCACCGCAGCAGAGATGCTGCGTCGCCCTCCTTGGGCGTTTCCTCCCTAGACTTGGGCCTGCGCTCCGGCGTGGGCCTTTTTCTTTGCGCGGAAGGCTACGCAGCCGGCATCGGCCGCGCAACCGAATGCGCCCCGATCAGTCGATCGCGATCATCACGTCCGATGCCTTCACGACGGCATAGGCCTTCTGCCCGACTGCGAGCTTGAGCTCGTCGACCGCGGCATTGGTGATCGCCGAAGTGACAATGGCGCCGCCGACATCGAGCTTGACATGGGCGGTGGTCGCGCCCTTGACGATCTCGACGATGGTGCCCTTGAGCTGGTTGCGGGCGGAAATCTTCATGTCCGTTTTCTCCATCTGACAACCTCGCGAGCCTGCAGCAGCAGACTCGACCTTTGGTCGCTCACCGTTATATTCGGCCGCACATAGCGACCGCAACCGCAGCGAGGCCCCTCATGTCATCGAACCGCCGTCACGTTCTGGGTTTCACCGCCGCGCTGCTGATCGGCGTCGCGTCCTTCGCCGGCCCGGCCTTCGCCCAGAGCAAGGAACTGGTGATCTTCGCCGCCGCGAGCCTGAAGAACGCGCTCGACGAGGCCGCGGCCAACTGGGTCAAGGAGAGCGGCAAGCCGGCGCCGAAAATCTCCTACGCCGCCAGCAACGCATTGGCGAAGCAGCTCGAAAGCGGCGCGCCGGCCGATCTCTTCCTCTCGGCCGATCTCGACTGGATGGACTATGCGGCCGGCAAGAACCTGATCGTCAAGGAAAGCCGCGTCAGCCTGCTCGCCAACCGGATCGCGCTGATCGCCCCCGCCGACGCCAAGACCACGGCAACCTTGGCTCCGGGCGTCGACCTCTCCGCCGCGCTCGGCCAGGGCCGGCTCGCCATGGGCAATGTCGATTCGGTGCCGGCCGGCAAATACGGCAAGGCGGCGCTGGAGAAGCTCGGCGGCTGGGACAAGGTCAAGGACAAGATCGCCCAGAGCGACAATGTCCGCGCCGCGCTGCTGCTGGTTTCGCGCGGCGAGGCGCCGCTCGGCATCGTCTACACCACCGACGCCGCCGCCGACCCGAAGGTCAAGGTGATCGCGACCTTCCCTGAAGATACCCATCCGCCGATCATCTATCCGGTCGCGATCACCAAGGATTCGGCCAACCCCGACGCGCAGGGCTTCCTCACCTGGCTGCGCGGAAACGGCGCCAAGGCCAGCTTCGAGAAGCAGGGCTTCACGGTCCTGAACAAGCCCGCCTCGTCCTCCTGAGGGATTGCTCGTGAGCGACTGGCTGACGCCGGAGGAATGGACGGCCGTCCGCCTCAGCCTGATCGTCGCCACCACCGCCATGCTGGCGAGCCTGCCTCTGGGGCTCGCCGCTGGGTGGCTGCTGGCGCGCGGGCGCTTCTGGGGCAAGTCGCTGCTCGACGCCGTCATTCACCTGCCGCTGATCATGCCGCCGGTCGTTACCGGCTATCTCCTGCTGATCGGCTTCGGACGGCGCGGGCCGATCGGCCAGTTCCTCTATGACTGGTTCGGCATCGTCCTCTCCTTCCGCTGGACGGGCGCGGCGCTGGCCTGCGCCGTGATGGGCTTTCCGCTGATGGTCCGGGCGATCCGGCTCTCGATCGAGGCGATCGACCGCAAGCTCGAAGATGCGGCAGGGACGCTCGGCGCCGGCCCGTTCTGGGTGTTCCTGACGGTGACACTGCCGCTCGCTTTGCCCGGCATCCTCGCCGGCATGATCCTGTGCTTCGCCAAGGCGATGGGCGAATTCGGCGCGACCATCACCTTCGTCTCCAACATCCCCGGCGAGACGCAGACGCTGCCCTCGGCGATCTACACCTTCACCCAGGTGCCCAACGGCGATGCCGGCGCGATGCGGCTGACGCTGATCTCGATCGCGATCTCGGTCGCGGCGCTGTTCGCCTCGGAGTTCCTGGCGCGGCTGGTCGGCCGGCGGATCGCCGTCGAATGAGCCCGGTCATCGAGGTTTCCATTGCGCATCGGCTGGGCGCCTTCGCGCTCGATGCCGAATTCGCCTCGGATGGGCGGCTGACGGCGCTGTTCGGCCGCTCGGGCTCGGGCAAGACCTCGCTCGTCAACGTGATCTCCGGCCTGATCCGGCCACAACAAGGCCGCGTCGTCATCGACGGGCGGGTGATGGTCGACAGCGCGGCCGACGTCTTCGTACCGAAGCATCGGCGCCGCATCGGCTATGTCTTCCAGGAAGCACGGCTCTTCCCGCATCTCTCGGTGCGGCAGAACCTGCTCTATGGCCGCTGGTTCGCGCCGACGGCGGAGGATGGCGGCAGCAAGCTCGACGACGTGCTCGACCTGCTCGGCATCGGCCACCTGCTGCAGCGGCAGCCGGGCGCGCTTTCCGGCGGCGAGAAGCAGCGCGTCGCAATCGGCCGGGCCCTGCTCGCGAAGCCTCGCCTTCTCCTGATGGACGAGCCGCTCGCCTCGCTCGACGAGGAGCGCAAGGCCGAGATCCTGCCTTACATCGAACGCCTGCGCGACGGCTTCGGCATCCCGATTGTCTATGTCTCGCATTCGATCGCCGAGGTGGCGCGGCTGGCGACGCATCTCGTCATCCTCGACCAGGGCAAGGTCTCGATGAGCGGTCCGACCGCCGAGCTGATGTCCCGCCCCGACGTGCCGATCCTCTCCGCCTCGGCGGAGGCCGGCGCGATTCTCGACGCGCGCGTGCTGCGCCACGAGCCGGAACACGGCCTGACGATCCTGGAGACCGCAGCCGGGCCGCTGCAGATCGCCCGGCGCAGGGTGCCGGAAGGAACGGGGCTGCGCGTGCGCATCCTCGCCAGCGACGTGATGCTCAGCCTCAAGCCGCTCGACGGGATCAGCGCGCTCAATGTCCTGCCGGCACGTGTTTCAGCGATCGGCGATCGGCAAGGCGATGGCGGAGCGCTCGAAGTGAGGCTCGATTGCAATGGCGCCGGCCTGCTCGCCCGCCTCACCGTGAAATCGGCCGTGCAATTGCGCCTGGCTCCCGGCAGCCCGGTCTATGCGGTGATCAAGAGCGTCTCGATCGATACGCCGTGAGTGCTCAGGCCTTCTTGCCGGGCTCGCGCGCGGGAGCCGTAGGCGAAACCGCCGCGCGCAGCGCTTCAATCTCCTCCGCCCCCGCTTCCAGCGTCTTCGCCTCGATGGCGCGATAATTAGCGACGATCTCGCGCCCGAGCGGCGTCAGATGGGCGCCGCCACCCTTGGCCCCGCCGGGCTGCGCCTCGACGAGCGGCGCGCGGAAGATGCGGTTGAGATCGTCGACCAGCAGCCAGGCGCGGCGATAGGACATCTTCATCGCGCGGCCGGCTGCCGAAATCGAGCCGGTCTCGCCGATCGCCTCCAGCAGTTGCACCTTGCCGGGGCCGAGGCGCCCGCCCGGCATGAAGTCGAGCCGGAAGCTGAAGCGCGTCGCTGGCAAGGACTGGTCCGCCTTAGACAATGCCCAGCCCTCCGCGGCCGTGCGCGCTCAATAGAGCCGCAAGCGGTAGGCCTCTTCCAGATTGGCGTCGGCTTCTGCGGCATCGACCGCCTTGGTCTGGTCGGCGATGATGCGGCCGAGCGTCGGGAAGCTGCTGCGCTCGACCTGCGTCTCCTGAGCCCAGAGCTTCGAGCGGAGCAGCGCCTTGCCGCAATGGAAATAGGCTTCGTCGACCTCGACGATCAGGCCGAGCTTCGGCGCCTTCTCCTGCATGGCCAAAGGCTCCAGCAGCGTCGCATCCGTGGTCATCCGCGCCCTTCCATTGACGCGCAAGGTCTCGTTAATCCCCGGCACGAAGAAGACCAGGCCGACGCCGGGCGCGCTCAGCACGTTGGCGAAGGAATCGACACGGTTGTTGCCACGCCGATCGGGAATCAGCAGCGTCCGCTCGTCGAGCACCTGGACGAAGCCCGGCCCGTCGCCGCGCGGGCTGGCATCCGCCCTGCCCTCGCTGTCGGCGCTGGCCAGCACGAGGAAGGGCGAGAGCGCGATGAAATCGCGGCAGAACCGGTCGAGCCGGTCGAGCACCTTCTTCTGCGCGATCGGCGGCACTTCGCCGACGACCGAGCGCAATTGCTCGACATCATCGACCGTCGTGCCAGGCTTCTCGCTGATCGCGTTCATCTCGTCTCTCCGAAGGCATGCCGGCCGAGCCGGCGAAGGAGGCATAACACGGCTTCGAGACCGGCCGAAGCCTCGCCACAACCTCAGGTGATGCGCCGGACGCTGTCGGCAATCTCGTCCGGCTCGAACAGGCGTTTCCAGTCCGGCTTCAGGATCGTCTCCTTGCCGAAGACGATCGCCTTGTTGCAGGCGTCGGAGAAGACGCCCTGGACCTCGCCGAAGGTCACAGCCGCCAGGATGTTCATATGGCCGAGCAGGAAGTCGCGCGCCGCCTCGCGTGGCACGCCGCGCGCGATCACCTCCTCCATCGCCTCGCGCATCGCGTCGAGCAATGTGGCGCAGACGGTTTCCGACAAGCCGGGCTCGAGGATCGCCATCTGCTCGACGGTGACGCGGTGCGAGCGCATCACCGGCGCCCAGATCGCCCGCGCCACCTCCTCGCCGAGCCCGTAATGCGCCTCCGGCCCCTGCATCAACGCGTTGACGATGTGCTGCTTGGCGGCGATGCCGCCGAAATGGTCGGCGCGGGCGGCCGGGTCGGTTTCGTCGCTGAAGATCGGCGGATGGCAGGGATGGGTGACGAAATAGGTTATGTCGGCGCGCTCAGGCAGAAGGCCGGCATAGGGTGCCGCGGCGTCGAGAATGACGACGATCGTCCCGGGCGCCAGCTTCGGCACGAGGCCGGCAGCGACCGCGCCGACCGCCGTATCCGGCACCGCCAGGATCACGACCTCCGCCCCAGCGATCGCGGCATCCGGCTCTATGCAAGCGGCACCGAAGGCCTCGCGGATGCGGTCCTGGCCGGCCGGACTGATCTCGACATGGCGTGTCTCGAAGCGCGAGCGGGCGAGATTGCGGCCGAGCCGCATGCCCATCTTGCCGCCGGCACCGAACAGTGCGACCACCGTCATCGTTGTCCTCCCGCGTCCACGCGTCCGTTGCCGACGCTGTCCGACAAGCTCGCAAGCCTTTCCGCCGGTCGTCAACGCCGGTGTTCCGCAGCTTGCGTGCGCCCGTTGTCCGGCTGGCGCATGGCTTGCCCACCAATCTTGCATGCAAGATAGCGCCAAAGATTGACGCCTCGGGATGATGACGGGATAGTCGGCGCCCTTGTCACGCATCCGGATCATCATGCCTCGCCCGACGCCGTCCACCGCCCTCGAAGCTCTGCGCGTGCTCGATCTGACGCGCGTGCGCGCCGGGCCGACCTGCACCCGCATCTTCGCCGATTTCGGCGCCGACGTGATCAAGGTCGAAAGCCCGCCGGGCGTCGATCCGAACGAGAACATGAGCGGGCCGCGGCATGGCTACGACATGCAGAACCTGCACCGGAACAAGCGCTCGCTGACGCTCAACCTGAAGAAGGAGCCGGCCAAGGCGATCCTGCGCAAGCTGATCGCCACCGCGGACCTGCTGGTCGAGAACTTCCGCCCCGATGTGAAGGAGCGGCTCGGCCTCGATTTCGAGACGCTACATGCGCTCAATCCCCGCCTGATCCTGGTCTCGATCTCGGGCTTCGGCCAGAGCGGGCCCTATCGCCTGCGCGCCGGCTTCGACCAGATCGCCCAGGGCATGGGCGGGATGATGTCGGTCACCGGCCTGCCCGGCCAGGGGCCGGTGCGCGCCGGCATCGCCGTCGCCGATTCCGCCGCCGGACTCTATGGCGCGATCGGCGCGCTGGTGGCGCTGCAGGAACGGGCCGTGTCGGGCAAAGGGCAATGGGTGCAGACCTCGCTGCTCGAAGCGCAGATCGGCATGATGGACTTCCAGGTGGCGCGCTATCTGGTCGAGGGCAAGGTGCCGCCGCAGGCCGGCAACGACCATCCCTATGCGACGCCGATGGGCGTCTACGCGACGCGCGACGGCCATATCAATCTCGGCGTCGGTGCCGAGGGGCACTGGCGCTCCTTCTGCGGTGCGCTCGGCCGGCCCGAGCTCGCGACCGACCCGCGCTACGACAACATGGAAAAGCGCTACGCGGCGCGGCCAGAGCTGCGCATTCTGCTCGAGGAGATCATGACCAGGCAGGACAGCGCCTACTGGCTCGACGCCTGCGAGAAGGCCTCGGTGCCGGCCGGGCCGATCTACGCGGTCGACGCCGTCTTCGACGATCCGCAGGTGCAGCATCTCGGCATCGCCCAATCGGTCCAGCATCCCAAGCTCGGCGACATCCGCGTCGTCGGCGAGCCGGTCAGCCTGTCGCGCACCCCGGCCAGCATCGCGACGCCGACGCCGGACGCCGGCGACCATAATCACGAACTTCTCGCCGAACTCGGTCTCGATGAGGCGGCCATCGCCGACCTCAAGGCCGAAGGCGCGATCTGAAAGGTATTTGGATGACTGACGAGATTCTCTACGACGTCGCCGACGGGGTCGGCACGGTCACGCTGAACCGGCCGCAGGCGCGCAACGCGCTGACCTTCGCCATGTATGAGGGGCTGGCCGAGATCCTCGGCAATCCCGAGAAGCATGGCGCACCGAAGGTGTTCGTGGTCACAGGCGCCGGCGAGAAGGCTTTCGCCGCCGGCACCGACATCTCCCAGTTCCGTGAGTTCAAGACGGCGGAAGACGCCCTCGCCTATGAGAACCGGATCGAGCGGGTGATCACCTCGATCGAGAGCTGCACGGTGCCCACGATCGCCGCGATCGCCGGCGCGGTCACCGGCGGCGGCGCAGCGATCGCCTGCGCCTGCGACCTCAGGATCGCGACGCAATCGGCCCGCTTCGGCTTCCCGGTCGCGCGCACGCTCGGCAACTGCCTGTCGATGGCGAACTATGCCCGGCTCGCCAGCCTGCTCGGGGCCGCCCGGGTCAAGGACATCATCTTCACCGCGAGGCTGATGGAGGCCGAGGAAGGCCACCGCGTCGGGCTCTACAACGAACTCGTCGACGACCATGCCGCGCTGATGGCGCGGGTTAAGGAACTGGCACAGACGATCCGCGGCCATGCGCCATTGACGATGCGCGCCACCAAGGAGGCGCTGCGCCGGCTCACGGTGGCGGCCAGCGCCGATGTCGATGGCGATGACCTCGTCACCCTCTGCTACACCAGCGCCGATTTCCGCGAGGGCATGGAAGCCTTCCTCGGCAAGCGCACGCCGAACTGGCAGGGCAAATGAGCGAGACCATCGGCTTCATCGGCCTCGGGCTGATGGGCGCTGGCTTCTGCAAGCGCCTGATCACGACCGGCCGCACCGTCGTCGGCTTCGATCTCGACCCGGTCAGGCGAGCGGAAGCCGAAGCGCTCGGCGTCATCCTCGCCGCCTCTCCAGCGGAGGTCGCCGAGCGCACCAACCCCGTCTGCATCGCAGTGACCACCACCAAGGCGGTGCAGGCGGTGGTCAGCGGCGAAGCCGGCATCCTCTCTGCCAAGTTGGCGCCCGGCACGATCGTCATCGATTTCTCGACGACCGAGATCGACGTGACCAAGGCGATCGCGGCGGCGCTGTCGGAGGCCGGCATCGGCTTCATCGACGCGCCCGTCTCGGGCGGCCCGCCGGCGGCGGAGGCCGGCAAGCTCGCGATCATGGCCGGTGGCACGTCCGAGGCGATCGCAGCGGTGCGGCCACTGGCCGAGAGTCTTGGCCTCTTCACCCATATGGGCGCGGTCGGCGCCGGCCAGGCGACCAAGCTGGTCAACCAGGCGCTATGCCTGACCAATTACGTCGTGGTGGCGGAATCGCTGCGGCTGGCGGAAGCCTATGGCGTCGATGCCGACAAAATTCCCGCGGCGTTGGCGCCGGGCCTCGGCAATTCGGCGGTATTGCAGGCGATGATGCCGCGCATGGTCGCGCGCGACTTCGCGCCGAAAGGCTACGCGAGGCAGGTGCTGAAGGACCTCGAAATGCTGATGGAGGCCGGCCGCGAGCATCACCTCGCAATGCCGATGGTGGCGCAAGCGACAACGCTCTACCGGATGCTGGTCGCGCAGGGCGATAGCGAGCTCGACGCGATCGCAGTGCTGAAGGTGCTGCCTGAGGTTGGGCAGGCGCCGCACTAAAGCGACGCCCCCACTGCGTCAGACCCGCGTGCCGCCATCGGCCATGATGACGGAGGCCGTCATCACCGAGGCCTCGTCCGAAGCGAGCCAGAGGATCGGATAAGCGATCTCGCGCGGGTCGGCCCAGCGGCCCTGGATGTTATGCGTCACCGTCTCGGTACGCATGTCCTGCTCGGTCTTGCCCTGCGGCGCAAAGCGGCGGACGTGGAAGGGCGTCAGCGTCAGGCCCGGGCAGACCGCGTTGACGCGCACGCCATGCCCGACCTCCTCGAAGGCGAGCGTCTTGGTCAGCGAGATGATGCCGGCCTTGGCGACGTCGTACTGCCCCATGCCGGCGCGCGGGTTGAAGGCGTGCGTCGAGGAGATGTTGACGATCGCGCCCTTGCCGGACGCCCGCAGCGCCGGCAGCGCCTCGCGGGCGAGATAGGCGTAGCTCAGCAGGTTGACCGAAAGGATCTTCTGCCAGGTTTCCGCCTTCGCCTCATGGAGCGGCTCATAGGAGCGGATGCCGGCATTGTTGACCAGCACATCGATGGCGCCGAAGCGCGCCAGCGTCTCAGCGACGATCGTCGTCGCCGTGCTCTCCTGCCCGACATCGAGCGCGAGCGGCAGGAGCTCGGCGCCGGCGACGCGCGCCGCGATGCCGCTCGTGACCGCCTCCAGCGCCTCGCGATCGATGTCGACGAGCACGACGCGCGCGCCCTCCTCAGCGAAGAGCTCGGCCGTCGCCGCACCGATGCCGCCGGCGCCGCCGGTGATGATCGCGACCTTGCCCTGAAGTCTCGGCATCTCAGTGTCCTTGCTCGTCGGAATGTCGCTGGTCAGCCGATCAGCGTCGCTGTCGTTTCCAGCGCCTCGCCGCGGCGCACCACCCGCCAGAGCCAGGCCAGGCTGTAGAGCGCCATCAGCGCGGCGCAGCCGGGGATGGCAGCGTACCACCAGCCCTTGTCGAGCCGCAGGAAAGGCGTGGTCTCGCCGGACATCGTCATGAACTCGTAGCCGTAGACGGCAAGAATCAGAGCGAAGCCGAACATGACGAGGTTGATCGCGACCTCGAGCACGCGCCGCCCGCTTCTGGGCAGGAGCTCCTCGAGCAGGACGACCCGGTAGAGCGAGCCCTCGCGCCAGAGCGCCAGCGAGGTCAGCATCACCAGCCAGATGAAGAGCAATTCGACGATCTCGTCATAGCCGGCGATGGTGAAGAGCGGCACGAGCCTGAGCACGATCGCAGCCGCCAGCAGGACGAACAGTCCGAGCAGGCAGGCGATCGCGCCATATTTGCAGGCTGCCGCGACAGCGCGGTCGAGCGCGCCGAGAGTGCCGAGGATCATGGCGTCACCCCGTAGCCGAGCGTGTGCGGCAGCCAGAGCGAGAAGGCCGGCACATAGGTGACCAGCATCAGCACGCCGATCAGCGCCAGCACATAGGGCCAGATCTCGCGGGTGATCTCGGCGATCGAGAGCTTGGCGATGCCGGCGACGACGTAGAGGCACAGGCCCACCGGCGGCGTCACCAGGCCGATCATGATGTTGAGCACCAGGATCACGCCGAAATGCACGGGATCGACGCCGATCTTGGCGATGATCGGCAGCAGCACCGGATAGGCGATGATCATGATGGCGATGCCTTCGATGAACATGCCGAGCAGCAGCAGGACCGCATTTATGATCAGGAGGATCACCCAGGGCTCGGACGACATGCCGAGGAAGGCGTTCAGGATCGCGTTGGGGATCTGCTGCTGGATCAGCACCCAGCCGAAGGGCGCGGCGAGCGCGATGATGAACATCACCTGCGCCGTCTGGCGGGCGGTGTCCCAGAGCACCTCGACCGTCGCGGCCCAACCCAGCTCGCGATAGACGAAGCGGCCGAGGGCGAAGGCATAGGCCGCGGCGACGACCGCGGCTTCGGTCGGCGTCGCGATGCCGGTGAAGATGACCAGCAGGATCGTCGGCGGCAGCAGCAGCGCCGGCCCGGCCTTGGCAATGATCCGCGCAGCCTCGCGGAAGGGCGGCAGTGCCTCGCCGCGCGGCAGATCCATGTATTTCGCGGCGACGCCGATGACGCCCATCAGCGCCACCGCCATCAGCAGGCCCGGCACGATGCCGGCGAGGAAGAGCGCGCCGACCGAGACATTGGCGAGGCTGCCATAGATGACGAAGGGGATGCTCGGCGGGATGATCGGCCCGATCGTCGAGGAGACGGCGGTGATCGTCGCCGCGAAGCGGCCGGTATAGCCGGCCTTGGTCATGGCGCGATGCTCGATCACCCCCATGCCGGCGGCATCCGCCACGGCCGAGCCGGACATGCCGGCGAAGATCACCGAGCCGATGACATTGACATGGGCGAGACCGCCGCGGATGCGGCCGACACAGAGCTGGGCGACCTGGAAGATGCGCTCGGTCGTGCCGCCGACATTCATCAGATTGCCGGCAAGCACGAAGAACGGGATCGCCAGCAGCGGGAACGAGGTCGTCCCGGCATAGGTGCGCTGGATGAAGATCACCAGCAGGTCGGGCCCGACCGTCGCCACCATGGTGACGACGGCGACGAGGCCGAGGGCGACAGCGATCGGCAATCCGACGAGGATGACGAAGCAGACGCCGAGCAGAACGGCAGTGATGAGCATGGCCGGCGTCTTGCGCTCTCGTCAGGCCCGGGCGGCCGCGACCAGCTTGGTCCAGGCGTTCCAGGTGTCGTCGCCGAGCGCCTTGCGCAGCTGCTCATAGGCCGGGCCCATCTTGTCGCGGAACGGCGCGACATCCGGCCGGGTGATCTCGACGCCGGCCTTCTGCATCGCAGCGAGATTGGCCTCCTCGTTCTCGCGCACGCCCTTGCGCGCGGCGGCACCGGCCTTAGTGCCCTCCTCGGCGATGATCTTGCGCTGCTCCTCGCTCAGCTTGTTGGCGAAGGTGCGCGGATTGGCGCAGAACATGATCGAGGCATAGATGTGCCTGGTCAGCGCCAGATGCTTCTGCGCCTCGTAGAACTTGGCGGCGAAGGTGGTGCCGACCGGATTGTCCTGGCCGTCGACCACCTTGTTGGCGAGTGCCAGGTAGACCTCCTGGAAGGCGATCGTCTGGGTGCTGGCGCCGAGCGCCTCGAACGCCGCCTTGATCGCGAGCTCGGGCGGAACGCGGATCTTGAGCCCCTGGACGTCGGCCGGCTGGTTGACCGGCTTGCGGCTGTTGGTCAGCGCGCGGAAGCCCCATTCGAAATTGGCGATCCAGGTGAAGCCGGCCGTCTTGAGCTGTTCGGCGACCCAGTCGCGCCCGGTGACATCGAGCGTCTTGTGGGCGTGCTCGTAGCTATCGAACTGGTAGGGGATGTTGATGACGCCGATGGTCTTCGAGAGAGCCTCGATGTTCGCCGGGTTCAGCAGCATGAAATCGATGGCGCCGAGCCGCGTCTGCTGCGCCGCCTCGACCGGCGAGCCGAGCGCATTGTTCGGGAAGATCGTGATCTTGACCTGATCCTTGGTGCGCTCGGCGATGCGCTTCACCATCGCCTCGGCCTCGATGTGCACCGGATGGCTGGTGTCGGCCGGATGGGTCAGGCGCAGTTCGACGGCGGCGCGAGCCGGCCTGATCGCGGGCAGCACGACAGCCGCCGCCGCACCTCCAGCCAGCACCATGCGACGTGTCGGATCGACCTTCCCAGCCATGACGTTCCTCCCCTTTGCGTGCAAGCAGCAACGGTCCTCTTCGTGACCTAGCGCAAGCCTTGCATACAAGAAATTGGAACGTCAACCGCCTTTGACGCGGGGCGGCTCGTCGGAGACCGCAGCCCCGCTGCGCGTCTTCAGGGAGGCGACGAGCCCCGAGAGCCCGTTGCGGACATGCTCACGCAAGGCGATGCTGGCGCGGGCGGAGTCGCGCGCCGAAAGCGCATCGAGGATCTGGCGATGCTCGTCGATCGCGGCCCGCCAACGGGTCGGCCAGAGGTTGGAGGAGAAGCGCGCCCGGTCGACCCGCAGCGCCAGCAGGTCCCAGACCCAGGCGAGGACCGAATTGCCGGACAATTCGATGATCGCCTTGTGGAAAGCCTTGTTGGCTTCGAAATAGCCCGCCAGCTCGTCGCGGGTATGGTGCAGCATCATCTTGTAGTGCAGCAGGCCGATTTCGGCGACGGCCTCGTCGGTGGCGCGTGCGGCGGCGAGTTCGCCGGCCAGCCCCTCGATCACCGAGACGACATCGATCAGTGCGGTAATCTCATCGAGATCGAGCTCCGTCACTACCGCCGAATGGTTCGGCAGCGAGCGCAGAAGCCCGTCCTGGATCAAGGTCTTGATCGCCTCGCGCACAGGGGTGCGCGACACCGAGAGCTGCTCGCAGAGCTCGCGCTCGTTCAGCCGCGCTCCTGGCGCCAGCACGCTGGTGACGATCATGTTGCGCAATTGCGCGACCGTATTGGCATGCAGGCTGCCCTTGCGCCGGCCCTTATCCGGCAGCGGCAGCTTGGCGAGCAAGGCGGCAAGGGGGGTTGTATCGAGCTGATCAGACATGGAGGACCTATATCTCGTCTCATGATCTGACTGTGAAAATTTCTTGCATGCAAGAGTCCATCGCCCTATCAGACCGGAAGATTTCAAGCCTCCCGCCGCCAACGGAGCCCAGCATGAACATCATCGACCTTTCCATGCCGATCGCGCCGCATTTCCGCTGGCCGGTAGAGCTTTCGGTCAAGGGCGACATCGCCGCGGGCGACCAGTTCCGGGTGTCGAAGATCAACGGCCCCTGCCATGGCTTCTCGCATGTCGACGCCGCCGCGCATTTCGTCGCCGGCGCGCCGACGATCGAGAAGACGCCGCTCAGCCAGGTGGTTGGCCCCTGCCGTGTGCTCGACCTGAGCCAGTGCCCTGCCAATGAGCCGATCGGGCCCGAGCATCTCGCGGCCGCCGATCACGGCGGGGCAGATGGCGAAATCCTGCTGCTCGCCACGCGTTGGAACGACCGGCGCGACTACCAGGACAAGAGCTTCTGGACGCAGGCGCCCTGGCTGACGCTGGAGGCGGCGCAATGGCTGGCCGAGCGCAAGCCGAGCGCCGTCGCCTTCGATTTCCCGCAGGATTATCCGATCCGGCTGCTGCTCGAAGGCAAGGAGGTGCCCAAGCCCGAGCATGTGACGCACCATGTCCTGCTCAGCCATGGCGTCACGCTGATCGAATACGTCGTCAACACCAGCAAGCTCACCGCGCCGCGCAATTTGTTCTCGGCGGCGCCGCTGCTGATCCCGAACGCCGACGGCGCCCCCGCCCGCATCTACGCCATCGAGGGGCTGGCCGTCTGACGGCCGCCGCCCTGCCCCGCCCGAACGAAAGCGACCCCAAGTGAACATCGAGAACCTGTTCGCGCTGAAGCCCAGTGCTCCCGACCGCGTGATCTCCGCCGCCCTGGTTGGCGCCGGCGAATTCGGCGCAAGTTTCATCGGCCAGGCGCGGCGCGCGCCGCATATCGAGCCGCGCGTGGTCTGCGATCTCGACATCGGCCGCGCCCGCAAGGCGGCGCTCGCCGGCGGCCTGACCGAAGGCGAGATCGTTGCCTGTCATAGCGTTGCCGAAGCCAAGGCGGCGCTCGAACGCGGGCTGGTCGCGCTGATCGGCGATGCCGCTCATCTGGAAGGGCTTGCCGTCGACGTCGTTATCGAGGCGACCGGCGATCCTGAGGGGGCGGCGATGACCGCGCTCGCCGCGATCGAAGCTGGCCGCCATCTCGTCATGGTGACCAAGGAGGCCGAGTGCATCATCGGCCCGATCCTGGCCCACCGCGCCAGGCAGAACGGCGTCGTGCATACCCCGGTCGACGGCGACCAGCCGAGCCTGCTGATCGGGCTGATCGGCTGGGCCCGCGTCCTCGGCCTGCCGATCGTCGCCGCCGGCAAGTCGAGCGAATCCGATTTCGTTTGGGATTCGGACGCCGGCACGGTCACGGCCTGGGAAAAGGCCGTGCCCGCAACTGATTTCGCCGCGGCCTTCGGCAAATTCGGCAGCGACCCGCTCAGCCTGCTCGACGCCCGCGCCAAATTGCCATTCCCGCGCGCCACCGTTCCCGACCTCTGCGAGATGGGCATCGTCGCCAACCATACCGGGCTGATGCCCGATATCGCGGCGATGCATGCACCGATCGCCCGCACCACCGAATTGCCGAGCCTGTTCCGGCCGGCGGCCGAGGGCGGCCTGCTTTCCGGCACCGGCCGGGTCGACATGTTCAACTGCCTCAGGCGGCCGGACGAGCTCTCCTTCGCCGGCGGCGTCTTCGTCATCGCCGAGACGCCGGACCTCGCCACCGGCAAGCTCTTTGCCGGCAAAGGCATCCCCTGCTCGCCGGATGGCCGCTATGTCCTGCTGCACAATCCCGTGCATCTGCTCGGGGCGGAGGCGCCGATGTCGGCGCTCTCGGCAGCGCTGCTCGGCCAGTCGACCGGCGGTGCCGAAGTCCTGCCGCGCGTCGACCTGACGGCGCGCGCGAGCCGCGATCTCGAGCCCGGCGAAACGCTGACCATGGGCTATCGCCATGTCATCGAAGGGTTGGAGCCGCAATTGACCCCCGCCCGCCCGCTCGGGCCGAGCGAGCCCGTCCCCTACTACCTCACCTCCGGGCGGCCAGTGGTGCGCAAGGTGGCGCGCGGCGCAGTGGTGACTTGCGCCGACATCGCGCTTGACGAGAGCACGACGCTGGTTCGCCTGCGCCGCGAGCAGGATGCGCTGTTCAACCCGGGCGCGCTTTGACTCCGCGGCAACATTCTGTATGCAGCATACAATAATCGCCTGGACCTAATCGGAAACGGCGACGCTGAGGAAACGATCGGGAGGCAGGGATGACGGGCGCGAGCACCGGACCGGCCGGGCACGGCCCGAAGCACACCAGCCTCCCGCCGCAGCGGAGCTAGACCATGGTCGCCAGCTCCGACCAGCGTGCCCGCTTCCTCGCCTCCGGCGTCGATGACGATCTGCCGATCATCGACGCCCACCACCATTTCTTCGACCTTGCGCGCAATTATCATCCCTGGCTGAGCGATCGCCCGGTCGCCTTCCGCTATGGCGATTACAGCGCGATCAAGAGCAACTTCATGCCGGCCGATTATCGCCGCGCCATCGCGGGCCATCTCGTCGTCGGCAGCGTGCTGATGGAAGGCGAATGGGACCCGCGCGATCCGATCGGCGAGATGCGCTGGGCCAGCGAAGTTGCGCGCGACCATGGCCTGCCCAGCGCCGCGATCGGCCAGATCTGGCTCGATCGCGAGGACGTCGGCGAGGCCGTCGCGGCCTATCGCGACCTGCCTTTGGTGCGCAGTGTCCGGCATAAGCCCAAAGCCGTTGCTCGCGAGGATCTCCAACCGCATTTCGCCGCGCCCGGCTCGATGCGCGATCGCAAATGGCGCGACGGTTATGGCCTGCTCGCCGGCGCCGGGCTCAGCTTCGACCTGCAGACGCCGTGGTGGCACCTCGACGAGGCGGCGGAGCTTGCCCGCGATTTCCCGGCGACCACCATCATCCTGAACCATGCCGGCCTGCCGGCCGACCGCAGCCCCGAGGGCCTCGCCGCCTGGCGCGCAGCGCTGGGCCGCCTCGCCCGCGAACCCAATGTCGTCGCCAAGATCTCCGGCATCGGTGTGCCCGGGCAGGCATGGACGCTGGACTTGCAGGCGCCAGTGATCGCGGGCGTGATCTCGGCCTTTGGCGCTCGGCGCTGCGCCTTCGCCAGTAATTTCCCGGTCGACAGCCTCTGCGCCTCGTTCGGCACGATCTTCGACGTGTTCAAGGCCGCGGTCCACGAGCGGCCGGCGGCCGAGCGCCTCGCCTTGTTCCATGACAACGCCGCGCGCTGGTACGGGCTCGCAGCCACGGGAGCTGCCGCATGAAATTACGCGCACTGCTCCTGCGGCTGACCGAGGACCTGCTGATCGCCGGTTTCGTCGTGATGATCGCCATGGTCTTCGGCAATGTCGTGCTGCGCTACGGCTTCAGCTCCGGCATCATCTCCTCGGAGGAATTGTCGCGGCTGATCTTCGTCTGGCTGACCTTCGGCGGCGCCTTCCTGGTGGCGAAGGACGGCCAGCATCTCGGCATGACTACCGTCGTCACCATGCTCGGCCGCAATGGCCGCTGGTGGTGCCGGCTCGCGGTCGAGGCCCTGTCGCTGCTCTGCATGGGAATGCTGGTGGTCGGCTGCTGGCAGCAGGCCTCGATCAATGTCGAGAACCACCAGCCGGTCACCGGCGTGCCCGTCGCCGTGACCTATCTCGCCGGCCTCGTCGGCGGGCTCGGCATCGGCGCGCTCAACCTGATCGCATTGGCGCGGCTCCTGATCGGCCGCATGCCGGATGACGAACTCGTCGTCGGGGCGGAATCGGAGGAGCTCACCGCCTTCGAGAACCAGCAGGCCGCGGAGAAGCGGCCATGACCGTCTTCATCTTCCTCGGCTCGCTGATCGGCGCCATGGCGCTGGGCATGCCGATCGCGATGGCGCTGCTCGTCTGCGGCGTCGCGCTGATGCTGCAGCTCGACACCTTCGACTCGCAGATCCTGGCGCAGAACCTGATCGGCGGTGCCGATTCCTTCCCGCTGATGGCAGTGCCGTTCTTCATGCTCGCCGGCGAATTGATGAATGCCGGCGGCCTCTCGCGCCGGATCATCGCGCTCGCAGTGACGATGGTCGGCCATGTCCGCGGCGGGCTCGGTTATGTCGCGGTGCTGGCGGCGCTGGTAATGGCGAGCATCTCCGGCTCGGCTGTCGCGGATACCGCCGCGCTCGCCGCCATCCTGCTGCCGATGATGAAGCAGGCCGGCTACAACCTGCCGCGCGCCGCCGGGCTGATCTCGGCCGGCGGCATCATCGCGCCGGTGATCCCGCCCTCGATCGGCTTCGTCGTCTTCGGCGTCGCCGCCGGCGTCTCGATCACCCGCCTCTTCCTCGCCGGAATCGTGCCGGGCCTGCTGATGGGCTTGGCGCTGGTGATCACCTGGTACGTCGTCGCGCGCGACGAGCCGGCGGCTCGCCCCCAGCGCGCCAGCGTGCGCGAGGTCGGGCGATCGGCGCTCGACGGCCTCTGGGCACTCGGCCTGCCCTTCCTGATCATCGGCGGCATGAAGGGCGGCGCCTTCACACCGACCGAGGCTGCGGTCGTCGCCGCGGTCTATGCCGGGTTTGTCGGCGGCTTTGTCTATCGCGAGCTGAAATTCGAGCATCTGCGCCCGGCCCTGCTCAGCGCACTCAAGACCTCGGCCGCGGTGATGTTCCTGGTCGCGGCGGCGATGGTCTCAGCCTGGCTGATCACCATCGCCGACATCCCGAGCCAGGTCGCGAGCCTGCTCGGCCCGCTGATCGAATCGAAGACGCTGCTGATGTTCGCGATGATGTTCCTTGTCATCGTCGTCGGCACGGCGCTCGACTTCATCCCGACCGTGCTGATCCTGACACCGGTACTGATGCCGATCGTCAAGCAGGCGGGCATCGACCCGGTCTATTTCGGTGTGATGTTCATCATCAACAACGCCATCGGCCTGCTGACCCCGCCGGTCGGCGTCGTGCTGAACGTCGTCTGCGCCGTCGGCCGCATCCCGATGGACAAGGTCGTCCGCGGCGTCATGCCCTTCCTGCTGGCGCAGGTCGCCGTGCTTCTGCTGCTGATCCTCGTGCCGGAGATCGTCACTGTGCCGGCGCGCTGGTTCTACGGGCGCTGACGCGCCCTGCTCTGCCTGCCCAACCAACAACAAGGACCGGAGGACGCCATCATGACCATCACCCGCAGAACAGCCCTCACCGGCGCCAGCGCCGGCATCGCCCTCTTCGCCATTGGCCGCCCAGCCCTGGCGCAGGCGACGAAACTGCGCTTCGCCCATCCGCATCCGGAAGCCGACAGCTGGCACAAGGCGGCGCTGCTCTTCGCCGAGCAGGTCAAGGCCAAGAGCCAGGGCCGCTACGAGGTCCAGGTCTTCGCCAACGGCGCGCTCGGCTCGGATGCGCAGACGATCAGCGCGGTGCGCGGCGGCTCGCTCGACATCTGCCTGACCGGCAACCCGTTCTTCACGGGGCTCGCGCCCAAGCTCAACGTGCTCGACCTGCCCTTCCTGATCCAGAGCCGCAAGCACGCCGCCGCCGTGATGGACGGCCCGATCGGTGACGGCCTGCGCAAGGAACTCGAAGGCTCGAACCTGAAGGCGCTCGCCACCTGGGAGATCGGCTGGCGCAACCTCACCAACAACCGCCGCCCGGTCGCGACCGCCGCCGACCTCAAGGGCCTGAAGATCCGCACCACGCCGAACCCGGCCCATATCAAGGCGTTCCAGCTGCTCGGCGCGATCCCGACCCCGATGGCCTTCACCGAGCTCTTCACCGCACTGGAAACCGGCACGGTCGACGGCCAGGAGAACCCGGTGACGCTGATCCTCAACGCCAAGTTCAACGAGGTGCAGAAGCATCTTTCGCTGACGCGCCATGCCTTCACCACCGGCCCGCTGGTGATGAACAAGACCAAGTTCGACGCGATGCCGGCCGATATCCAGCAGGTGCTGGCTGCCATCGCGATCGAATGCGCCGGCATCCAGCGCAAGATGAACGAGGACACCGAGGGCTCGAGCCTCGCCGAACTGAAGAAGGCCGGCATGCAGGCGGTCGAGACACCCGACCGCGACTCCTTCGCCAAAATCGTCACCGCCGAGGTCGAGAAGGAATTCGTCGGCAAATACGGCAGCGAGACGCTGAACGCGATCAAGAAGACCGCGGTCTGAGGAGACCTGCCGCAAGGCGAAAGCGGATGTGAGATGCGCGGNCCGCCGCTGATGACTAGGGCGAGACGGCGCTGTTGCCCCCTCTATTGTTAGGGCGGGCCCTCATCCCTGCCCTTCTCCCACACGGGAGAAGGGTTCCCCGCGCCCTCTATCCTCGGGCGAAAACATCGATGGTCGGGACAAGCCGACCATCACGGCGAGACCAGTCGACAGAACAATCAGCGTGTAACGACCCGCGCCTCGATGCGATTTCGCCAATTGTCATCAAATCTTTGAACAGCCGTTTCATTGACCCGGAAGCGGTGATTGCGAATGATTTGAGGATCGACCGCAGCGATGCGGGCCGATCGCGGGATTTGCCGGAGCAGCTTGCACCGCGTCACCAAAGCTAAAAGCGCCACGATCTGTCGTGGGCTCCCAACTCGGAGACGCATGATGGTTTACCTGCTCTACTTTGCCAGACGGCAACTGCGGCGGCTCTCCGCCTTCTTGCTCTGGACGCGCAGCTGCCCCCCGCCCTCCGGCCGGCAATAGCCCTCGCAAAATCCGCTGCGGCGGCGCATATCCAGCCTCGATTGACGGAGGCGACGATGTTCCAGGCGGCGACGATCTCGGCCAGCGACAAGCCCGGCTTCTACAGGGAGCTCGGTCAGCAACTCGAAGGCCTGCTGCATGGCGAGCGCGATGCGATCGCCAACGCCGCCAATCTCTCGGCGCTGCTCTACGACGCGATGCCGGCCCTGAACTGGGCCGGGTTCTACCTGATGCGCGATGGCGAACTGGTGCTCGGCCCGTTCCAGGGCAAGCCGGCTTGCGTGCGCATCCCGGTCGGGCGCGGTGTCTGCGGCGCGGCGGTTGCCCGGCGCGAAACGATGCTGGTCGAAGACGTGCACGCCTTCCCCGGCCATATCGCCTGCGATGCCGCCTCGCGCTCGGAGCTGGTGGTGCCGCTGATCAGCGACGGCG
>NZ_LMJW01000022.1:196776-395320 GCF_001429505.1 Allobosea sp. Root483D1 | reverse complement strand
CGGGATCGAGGCGGTCGCGAGGCTTTATCTGGAAGCCAGCGACCGCTTCTGAGGCATCAGCCTACCCGGCGCGGGTCGGGCCTGCTGCGGTTGGCGCCCTGGCGCTCCAGCATCCAGCCCGGATACTCCTTCGGCAGGGCGCTGACCGCGTCGAGCGCCGCCAGTTCGTCGGCGGTGAACGTGATCTGGCTCGCGGCAATGTTCTCGTTGAGCTGCTCCACCCGCTTGGCGCCGACGATGACGCTGGTCACGGCCGGCTGGTGCAGCAGCCAGGCGAGCGCCACCTGCGCGACGGAAGCCTTGTGCGCCTCGGCGATCGGGCGCATCGCGTCGATGACGTCATAGCCGCGCTCGCGATCGACCGGCGGGAAATCAAAGCTGGCGCGGCGGCCATCGCCACCCTGCTCGTTGCGGCGGTCGTATTTGCCGGAGAGCAGGCCGCCGGCGAGCGGGCTCCAGACCATCAGCCCGACCTTCTCGGAGAGCAGCATCGGCGCGATCTCGCGTTCGAGGTCGCGGCCGGCGATGGTGTAATAGGCTTGCAGCGAGGCGATGCGGGCGAGGTGCCGCCGCTCGGAGATGCCGAGCGCCTTGGCGACCTGCCAGGCCGCCCAGTTCGAGACGCCGACATAGCGCACCAGCCCTTGCCGGACGAGCGCATCGAGCGCCTCAAGCGTCTCCTCCATCGGCGTGACGCTGTCGAAGGCGTGGATCTGGTACAGATCGACATGGTCGAGCTGGAGCCGCTTCAGGCTGGCTTTGGCCTGTTCGAGGATATGGTAGCGGCTGGCGCCGGAGCCGTTCGGCCCCTGCCCCATCCGACCGTAGACCTTGGTGGCGACCACGACCTCATCGCGGGCGATACCGAGATTGCGCAGGGCCTGGCCGGTGATCTGCTCGGAATTGCCCTCGGCATAGACATTGGCGGTATCGATGAAGTTGATGCCGGCATCGAGCGCGGTCTTCACCAGCGCATCGGCCTCCTGCTGCTCTAGCCGGCCGATATTGCCCCAGAAGGCGTTCTCTCCGCCACCGAAGGTCATGGTGCCCAGGCACAGTTCGGAGACGAGCAGGCCGGTCTGGCCAAGCGTTTGATAGCGCATGACGTGTCTCTTTCGACGATGGGAATTTTTGCGACGATTGGATTTTTGGACTGACGAGGCCGCGGCGGGAACGCCCATATGGCGCGGGGCGGCCTTCACATAGGATAGGAGCCCGCCCCTGCGGCGCGCAACGCGCCAGCGCTCACCGTTGCGTGATCAGCCGGCTACGATCAGCTCGCAGCGGGCGTCGCGGATCATCTGCGCGGTCGCGGCAGCCGGCTGCCGATCGGTAACCAGGGTCGATATCTCGCTGAGATGCGCGAGGCGGGACATGGCGGCCCGGCTGAACTTGGTATGGTCGGCGAGCAGCACCGAGCGCCGCGCATTGCGCAGCATGGTTCGCCCGACCACTGCCTCGTCATCACGGTATTCGAGCAAGTTTCCCGCGGCATCGATGCCGCCGATGCTCGTCATGTGCAGGTCGCAGCGATAGTTCTCGATGAAGGCGGCGGCGTGCATGCCGCCGCAGGCACGGTTCGGCCCGAGCCAGTGCCCGCCGGTGATCAGGATCGAGATCTCCGGGCATTTGTCGAGGACAGCTGCCGCCGCCGTGCTGTTGGTGACGACACGCAGGCCGCGAGGGCGGCGCTCGGCGATCGCCTTGGCGAGCGCGTCCATGGTCGTGCCGGGCGTGATGAACAGCGATGTACCCGGCGTCACCAATTCGGCGGCGGCCCGTGCCATCGCCGCCTTCTCGCCCGCCGTCTCGACGACCCGCAGGCCGTAATCGGTGTTCGCGGTCGAAAGATTGGCACTCGCCCCGCCGTGATGGCGCCGCAGCAAGCCGCGATCGGCTAGGTCCTGCAGATCGCGGCGCACCGTCTGCGGCGTGACGTTGAAGGCAGTGACGATCTCCTCGATCGCGACATAGCCGCGCTTGCCGAGAATATCGAGGATGTCGGCGTGACGTTTGCTCAGCGGTTCCATGGCAGGCCTGCTTCAGAGCCGAACCCGGATGGGTTGCATCAACCTATCGGTGAAACCGTCTCTACGACCACCAGCCCCCTCGGCGCAATGCGCGTTTGCGAAAATGGTGTTGCGAAAGTGAAAGCATGAGGCATCATCGCCCCCGCCGCGCAACCGGATCCTGCCGGCGATACCAATAACGAGATCCGGCGGGACGGAACATGCTCACCACGCGGCCAGGAAGCCGGCGGATATGCCGTCATGCGCGCTTCACCCAAACTACGGTCCTTCCGGGCTGGGGGTGCCTGGCATGAGCGGCCACCGGATGCTCTGCGTCGGCAACCTGGTCCAGGACGAGGTTTTCCAGGTCGAGGCCCTGCCCTCGGCCGGCATCAAGACCGGCGTGCTCGACTACACCGAACGCTTCGGCGGGCCGGCCGCGACAGCTGCGGTGGCGATCTGCCATCTCGGCGGCCAGGCCGCCTATTGGGGCCGGGTCGGTGCCGACGCCGCCGGCGAGACGGGCTTGCGGCTCTTGCGCGGGCATGGCGTCGACTGCGACGGCGTCGCCGTCCTGCCCGAGGGGCGCACACTCAGGGCGATCGTCCTTGTCGATAGGCGCGGCGAGCGCAGCATCGTCTCGAACCGGCGCAGTCTCTCGCAGGATGCGAGCGTGCTGCCGCAAGCTGGGCTTGCGCAGGCAGGCGCGGTGCTGGCCGATACGCGCTGGCCGGCCGGCGCGGCTATCGTGCTCGACCGCGCCCATGCTGCCGGCATTCCGAGCGTGCTTGATGTCGACGGCGGAACGCCGGAGGATAATCGGCGATTGATCGCAAAGGCCGATCACATCGTCTTCTCGGCCGAGGGCCTGCGAGATTTCGCCGGCGACGGTCCGGCCGAGGCACTGCTGCGGCGCTGTGCCAACGGCTCCGACAAGGTCTTCGCCGTGACGCGCGGCACGGCCGGCAGCCTCTGGCTGATCAGCGGCAAGCTTGTCAGCGTCCCCGCCTTCAAGGTCGCGGCGAAAGACACGACCGGCTGCGGCGACGTCTTTCACGGCGCCTATGCGCTCGGACTTTGCGAGGGGCAAAGTCCGGTCGAGGCAGCGCGCCTGGCCGCGGCCGTCGCGGCGCTCAAGGCCGAGCGTGCCAATGGCTGGGACGGCATGCCCGACCGCGCCGCCGTCCAGGCCCTGCTGGCAACCGGCGAAACCCATCCGATCTGACCTCGGATTCGATTGCGCATTGCAACATGACCTATGTTGCAATGCGCGAAAACGATAATATCACTTGCGATAACGAAAACAGCATGCATTGATTGCGAACGTGATGAGGCGGGCACCGGCCTGCCCTGCCGGAAGCGCGGAAGCCCGCCGACGCTCTCCGTTTCGAAGCCGTTTTCGAAGGTGTGACCCATGGCATGCGCCTCGCTCGCTGAGCTGATCGACGACCTCAAGACGATCGGCGTCGATCTCGCCGGCTCTTCGCCGGACTTCGCCAAAAGCAAGCGGCCGCCGGATGCGATGATCGACCGCTGGGCGCAGGCGGCGGCTTTGGCCGAGCCGGAGACGCGCACGGTCGCGATCTGGGCGATCCGCGAAGCAGCCCATGCCGCCGGCATCGTGCCGTCCTCGATCCAGGAGCTCTATCTCGCCTGCGCCGCCGGCAAATGGTCGGGCAAGACGGTGCCGGCGATGAACCTGCGCGGCTGGAGCTATCACACCTGCCGCGCCGTCTTCCGCGCCGGCAAGGAACTCGATTCCAAGCTCTTCATCTTCGAGCAGGCGGTCGGCGAAGCGCTCTATGCCCAGCAGCCGCCGCTCGAATACGCCGCAGCGGTGCTCGCCGCGGCGCTGCGCGAGGGCCATGTCGGCCCGGTCTTCCTGCAGGCCGACCACGACCAGATCAACGCCAAGGCCTATCTCGCCGACCCGAAGGCGGAAGTCCGCAAGCTCGAAAACATTATGCGCGAGCAGGTCGAGGCCGGAATGTACAGCATCGACATCGACGCCTCGACGGTGGTCGACCTGTCGCTGGCGACGGTCGAGGACCAGCAGCGCGTCAATGCCGAGCTGACCGCGCATTTCACCGAGTTCGTGCGCGGCATCGAGCCCAAGGGCGTCTCGATCTCGCTCGGCGCCGAGATCGGCGAGGTCGGGCACGAGAACACGACGCCGGAAGAGCTGCGCGCCTTCATGAAGGTCTATCTGGCGGAGATGGCCAAGCGCAGCGCCAAGCTGCCGATCGTCAGCAAGATTTCGATCAATTCCGGCACCTATCACGGTGGCAAGGTGCTGCCGGACGGCACGCTGGCGCAGGTCAATGTCGACTACGATTTGCTGAAGACGATCTCGACCATCTGCCGCAGCGAGTACAACATGGCGGGCGCGGTCCAGCACGGCGCCTCGACCCTGCCCGGCACGCAGCTTGCCAAGCTCCCAGTGGCAGAAGCGGTCGAGGTCCATCTCGCGCTCGGCTTCAACAACCTGATCTTCGATCACCCTGCCCTGCCGCAAGCACTGAGGGACCAGATCCGGGAGTACACCTTCGCCAATCACCTTTCCGAGAAGGGGGCGGGCGAAACCGATGCGCAGTTCTTCTACAATACCCGCAAGAAATCCTGGAAGGTGATGAAGCAGCCGTTCTGGGAGATGCCGAAGGAGGCGGAGACCGCCATCATGGCCTCGCTGCAGGAGATGTTCCGCAACATGTTCATCTGGATGAATGTGGGCGGGACGAGCAGACTGGTCGACGAGAACACCACGCTGGTCAAGGTCGCACCACCGGTGCCCGAGGCCCTGCGAAAAGCCCGCGCCGCCTAAACGCCTGTTCCGGCGCCCGCAACGACGGATGCGCCGCTCACCAAGAAGACTGCCAAAGGGACAACCAACGGGAGGAAACGATATGGATCAGCATCGCAGGTCTTCCTTGCTGAAACTCGCGGCGATGACGCTCGCCGCGATGACCAGCCTGCCGACGCTCGCACTCGCCCAGCAGAAAGAGGTCCGCTGGGGCCAGTGGAAGGGTACCGAGGTCGGCGAGAAGTTCATGGGCGAGCTCAAGGCCGCCTTCGAGAAGGACCATCCCGATATCAAGCTGACACCGGTCGACTCGCCCTTCACCGGTTTCCACGACCGCGCCATCGTGCTGCACCAGGCCAAGAAGCTGCCGGACGTGCTGCTGGTCCAGGTCGACTGGGTGGCGGAGTTCGCCGATCTCGGCATGATCGAGCCGCTCGACGCGCGCATCGCCAAGGAGCCGAAGGAGTTCTTCGAGAACATCCCGGTGACCTTCCACGCGAAATGGAAGGGCAAGCAGTACTATCTGCCGATCGAGAGCGGCGCGGTGGCGCTGTTCTGGAACACCGACCTGTTCAAGGCCGCCGGCCTCTCCGGCCCGCCCAAGACCTGGGACGAGTTCGCCGAGTATTCGCGCAAGCTGACCATTCCCGACAAGCGCCAGTTCGCGGTCACCGGCACGCTTCAGGCCGAGCCGCCGACCAACATGACCTACGACATCTACCCGCTGCTGCTGCAGGGCGGCGCGACGCTCATGGACCCGGCGACCAACAAGGCCGTGTTCAACAGCCCCGAGGGCGTCGCCGCGATCGAGTGGTACATCGAGCGCGTGAACAAGGACAAAGTCTCGGTGCCCGGCGTGCTGAGCAATGGCGAGAAGGAAAAGCGCGCCAACTTCGCCTCCGGCAATGTCGCGATGATGTTCGAAGGGCCATGGGGCGTCGCCATCCAGAAGCAGCTCAATCCGAACCTCAACTACGACATCGCCCCGCTGCCCAAAGGCAAGAGCACCGGCACCATGGTGCGCGGCTCGCTCAACACCATCAGCAGCCAGGCGCAGGACAAGGACGCGGCCTGGACGTTCATGCGCTGGCTCTCGGGGCCGAAGGGCATCGAGATGTGGGCGAAGGGCTCCGGCGGCTTCCCGGCGCGCACCGATGTCGCCAACCAGGACTGGTTCAAGGAGCGCAAGCTCTTCCAGGCCTTCGTGACGCAGATGGCGCAGCCGAACGCGCAGTCGCCCTTCCTGTCGATGCCCAACGCCGTGCAGATGAACAAGGTGATGAGCACCGAGATCCAGAACGCGGTGCAGGGCAAGAAGACCGCCAAGCAGGCCCTGGATGACGCTGCGGCCGAATGGAACAAGGTTCTCGCCGGCGCCAAGTGAAGCAAAGCGCCCGTCGTCCCGGGCGACCGAAGGGAGACCCGGGACCCAAGCCTGAGCCTTCAATTGTGAGGCTCCGGCATGGATCCCGGATCGGCGCGGCTTACGCCGCTTGTCCGGGATGACCCGGTTTTTCTGACAGGCCGGCCATACCCCGCCGCCCCGCAACGATCGGCGAGACATGCTGCTTACGCTCAAACGCAAATACCGCGAGGAATTCCTGGCCGCGTCCTTCCTGTGGCCGTCGCTGCTGATCCTCGTCGCGCTGCTGATCTATCCGCTGATCGACGTGGTCCGCCTGAGCTTCCACGACAGCAATCTCCAGCGCGAGGTCTGGGTCGGCTTCGGCAACTACATCGCGCTCGCCAACGACCCGCTGTTCTGGCGCGCCTTCTGGCAGACCGTGGTCTTCACCTTCTTCAGCGTGCTGCTGCATCTGGTGATCGGGCTCGGCCTCGCGCTTTTGCTCAACATGAATCTCGACCCGGCCTTCCGCACCGTCGCGCGCGGCCTGTTGATCGTGCCCTGGCTGCTGGCGCCGACCGTCGCCGGCATGATCTGGGTGCTGATGCTGCAGCCTTTCGGCGTGCTCAACGGCCTGCTCGCCTCGCTCGGGATCATCGACACCAACTTCACCATCTCCTGGCTCGGCGATCCCTCGACCGCGCTTGGCTCGGTGACGGCGATGAACGTCTGGCGCGCCTTCCCGTTCTTCATGGTGATGCTGCTCGCCGGCCTGCAGGCGATCCCGAAGCAGCTCTATGAGGCCGCTGAGATCGATGGCGCCTCGCTGTTCCAGCAGTTCTGGAACATCACCCTGCCGCAGCTGCGCGGCGTCATCACCACGATCGTGCTGCTCGACTCGATCTGGACCTTCCGCGCCTTCGACCCGGTCTATGTGATGACCGGCGGCGGCCCGGCGCACTCTTCGGAAGTGCTGGCGACCGCGATCTATTTCGACGGCTTCCAGAAGCTGAAATTCGGCTACGCCTCGGCCGAGGCCGTGGTCATGTTCATCGTGCTCTTCATCGTCAGCGCCATCTATGTCCGCCGAACCATGAGCAACCAGCAATGACCGTCGCCCAGTACGGCGCTGCAGCGCATACCCGCCCCTATCTCGGCAAGATCGGCCTTCGCGGGCGCGAGCGCCTGATCAACGCCGCCTCCTATCTCCTGCTGCTGATCGCGATCGCGATCGTGTTCTTCCCGCTCGCCTGGATGCTGACGGTCTCGGTGCGTCCGAACCTCGAGGTGATGCGGATGCCGCCGGCATGGCTGCCGCAGGTCTTCACGCTGGAAGGCTACCGTAAGATCTTCGCGAGCCCGCGCTATCTCGTCGTCTTCGCCAATACGATGCTGGTCTCGCTGGTGGTGACGGCGCTCTCGCTCATCCTCGGGGCGATGGCGGCCTATGCGCTGGCGCGCTTCAAGTTCGCCGGGCAGCGGGCCGTGCTGATGTTCCTGATCACCACGCAGATGTTCCCGCTGGTGCTGCTCTGCATCCCCTATTTCCGGATCTTCATCACGCTCGGGCTCTACGACACCCGGACCTCGCTGATCGTGGTCTACCTGACCTTCACTTTGCCCTTCTGCATCCTGATGCTGCGCAGCTATTTCATCAACATCCCGCGCGACATCGAGGAAGCGGCGATGGTCGATGGCTGCTCGCGTCTGGGCGCGATCTTCAGGACGCTGGTGCCGATGTCCTATCCGGCCTTCATCGGCGCCGGGCTCTACACCTTCCTGCTCGCCTGGAACGAGTTCCTGTTCGCGGTGGTGCTGATCGAATCCTGGGAGAACCGGGTGCTGACCATGGCGATCTACAGCCTGATGGCCGAATTCGTCACCGACTGGAACACGATGATGGCCTTCTCGGTGCTGGCGAGCCTGCCTCTGGTGATGGCCTTCATCTTCCTGCAGAAATTCATGGTCCAGGGCATGACGGCGGGCGCTCTGACGTCATAAAGCGCCGGCGCCGTGCCATCTCGTCATGCTCGCCCTTGTGGCGAGCATCCACGTCGCGTCAGCCCACCGGCACCGTCAGCCCAGCCTTGACCCGGTCCATCGCGACGAAGGTGCGGAACTTGCGGATGTTCGCGTCGGCGAAGAACAGCCGGCGCGTCAGCGCCTCATAGGCCGTCATGCTCGGCACCAGCACGACCAGCATGAAATCGACCTCGCCGGTGACGTAGTAGCATTGCTGCACCTCGGGCGCGGCGAGGAAGGCGCGCTTGGCGGCGTCGATGTCCTTCGCCGTCTCGCTGACCAGTTCGATCTCGACGAAGATGGTGATCGGGTGGCCGAGCGCCGCCGGCTCGACGACCGCCACATTGGCCCGGATGACGCCGTCCTTCTCCATCCGGCGGATGCGGCGCTGTACCGCCGGGGCCGACAGATTCACCTTCTCGCCGATCACCCGCTGCGGCGTGGTGTTGTCCTGCTGCAGGATGGCGAGGATCGCCCGGTCGAAGGCATCGAGGGCGGCAGTGGTCGGTTCGCGCAATCGGGGCTCCAAGGACAATGATTGTGAAACAAACTTGCAAGACAGGCGGGTGATTGCAGCGCCTTTTTCGCGGCGCTTGCAATATCTCTTCACCTGGACATTTCAATGAGGCAAGCCGTGCTCCTGCTCAATCAGCTCCCGGACTTCCGCCAGCCGCTCCATCCGACCGATGCGGAGACGCTCGGCCCCGCCGGAGCCGATGCGATCGAGCGGCATCTGGCAGGCCGGGCCGAGCATGTGCCGACGCCGCTGCGCGCCCTGCCTAACCTTGCCTCGGCGCTCGGCATCGGCGCATTGCACCTCAAGGATGAAGGCCAGCGGCTCGGCCTCGGCAGCTTCAAGGCGCTGGGCGGCGCCTACGCGGTCACGCGGCTGGTGCTGGAAGCCGCAGCTGAGCGGCTCGGACGCAGGCTCGACGAAGCTGATCTGACGTCGCCCGAGGTCCGCGCAATCGCAGCCGGGATGACCTTCGCCTGCGCCACTGACGGCAATCACGGCCGCTCGGTGGCGCAGGGCGCGGAGCTTGTCGGCGCGCGCTCGGTGATCTTCATGCATGCTGGCGTCAGCGAGCCGCGCGCCGCCGCGATCGCCCGCTTCGGTGCCGAGATCGTGCGGGTCGACGGGACCTATGACGATTCCATCGTCGAAGCCGCCCGCGTCGCCAACGAGCGCGGCTGGACGACCGTTTCCGACACCTCCTGGGAGGGCTATGAGCGCATCCCCAGCCTCGTCATGCAGGGCTACACCGCAATCATCCGCGAGGCCTTGAAGCAGCTGCCGGGGCCGCCGACCCATGTCTTCGTCCAGGCCGGCGTCGGCGGCATCGCCGCGGCGATCGCGGCGCATCTGTCGCTGCTGCTCGGCGATAACAGGCCGGTCTTCACCGTGGTCGATCCGGCCCGCGCCGCCTGCCTGTTCGAGAGCGCCCGCGCCGGGCGGCCGACCAAGATCGCCTATGGCGCGCCGACGGTGATGGCGATGCTGGAATGCTACGAACCCTCGCCGCTCGCCTGGCGCGTGCTGTCGCGCACAGCCGATGCCTTCATGACGGTCGAGGATGCAGTCGCGGTCGAGGCGATGAACCGGCTGGCGCGCCCGGCCGGTAGCGACCCGGCGATCGTCGCCGGCGAAAGCGGCGCGGCCGGTTTCGCAGGGCTGCTCGCGGCGCTGCGTGACCCGCAGGCGCGCGCGGCGCTGAAGCTTGACGCAACCTCTCGCGTCTTCGGCATCGTCACCGAGGGCGCGACCGATCCGGAACGCTATGCCGAACTGGTCGGGCTGACGCCGGGCGAGGTCGCCGGGACGGCTGCGTGATGACCGGCAAGCTGACCCTGTTCTATCAGAGCCACTCACCCTATGCCCGCAAGGTACTGGTGAGCGCCCATGAGCTCGGGATGCTCGATCGCCTCGACGTCGTCCATCACGAGACCAGCCCGACCAACCGCAACGACGCCGTCTTCGCGCAGAACCCGCTCGGCAAGGTGCCGGTGCTGCTGACGCCCGAGGCCGGCGCGCTCTTCGATTCCGTAGTGATCTGCGACTATCTCGACCGGCTTGCCGGAGAGGGTTCGCTGATCCCGCGCGAGGGCACGGCGCGCTACCAAGCCTTGCGCCTGCAGGCACTTGCGCAGGGCCTGTGCGATGCCGGCATCGCCGTGCGCTGGGAAACCGAGCGTCGGCCCGAGGCACTGCGCTATCGACCGCTTGCTGCGGGGCAGACGAGCAAGCTGCTCGAAGCCTATGACTACCTCGAGGCGCAGGCCGAGCTCGACGGGCCGGTCACGGTCGGGCAGATCGGTCTCGCGACGGCTTTGGCCTGGCTCAGCTTCCGGCGTCTGCCGGATTTCCGCGAGCGCGCGCCGCGGGTCGCCAACTGGTACGACCGCTTCAACCAGCGTCCGTCGATGCGCGCCACACCCTATGAGGGCGAGACGCAGGACTGATCGTCAGCCCTCGGTCGGCACCATCGCGGCAACGACCTGATCGCTAGCGCGTTCACTCGCACCCAATCCCTCGGCGACGCCGCGACGGTCGGCCGCCGGGCGGTTCTGGCTCATCTTGCGCTTGCCTTCGAGCCGGGTGATCGGGATGCGCAGGCCGACGATGCCGCGCAGTTGCGCCTGCACGAAAGCGGGCGGCGCGTCATCGACGGCCCAGGGCTCGGCCCGCGTGCCCTCGTGCAGGTTGGTCAGGCGCGTGACCGCATCGAGCAAGCGCGCGGGATCGTCGAAGAACTCGGCTGGGCCGTAGGCGTGGACCGCCTGGTAGTTCCAGGTCGGCACGACCTTGCCGGTCTCGCGCTTGGTCTCGTACCAGGACGGCGTGACATAGGCGTCGGGCCCGCTGAACAGGACCATGGCCTCGCCGATCGCCGCCTTCTGCCATTGCGGATTGGCACGGGCGAGATGGCCGTGAAGCACGCCGAACTCGCCCTCCTCCGCCGCCAGGATCAGCGGCAGCGGCGTCGCGAGCAGGCCCTCAGCCGTGGCGGTGACGAGGGTGGCGAGCCGGCAGGCGCGCATCATCGCGTGGATCTCGGCGCGGTCGTCGATGCGGAAGGCCGGCGGCGTGTACATCGTCTGGTCTCCTTGCGGTCGTCGCCGTCATGCCGCTAATCTGGCCTGCATGAAACGGCCAGTTTTTAGTATTTTAGCTAAACCAGTTGAGGCCGATATCGGTGCCCAGCGCCGGGTCATCGCCGCGATCAAGCGCGAGATCGCAGCCGGTGTCCATGCGCCGGGCTCGCGTTTGCCATCGACGCGGGCGCTCGCGGCCGAATGGGGTCTGTCGCGCACCACCGTCACGGCCGCCTTCGAGCAATTGGCGGCGGAAGGCTATCTCGAAACCCGCCCCGGCGCGCGGGCCCGGGTCGCAGCCGGGTTAGTGCGGCCTGAGCCGGCCCCGGGAAACGCCCCCGCACCACGTCCGACCGAGCTCTCCGCTTATGGCTGGCGATTAGCATCGGCGTCGCCCATTCCATGGACCCCGCAGCCCTTCGCGCTCGATTTCCGATACGGTGAGCTCGCCGGCAGCGATTTCCCGACATTGGCCTGGCGGCGAGCGTTGACGCATGCGGTGACCAGGCGGCCGGCGCGCCTGCGCTATGGCGACCCGCGCGGTCTGCCGGAATTGCGCGCCGCACTGCAAGGCTATCTCTGGCGTGCCCGCGGGATGCGCTGCGAGGCCGACGACATCCTCGTCGTCAACGGTTCGCAGCAGGGCTTCGACCTGTGCACGCGGCTGCTGCTCGATCCCGGCGACCGCGTGGTGATCGAGGATCCCGGCTACAATCTGGCGCGCCAGGCCTTCCTGACGGCGGGCGCCGAGCTTTCGCCGCAACCGGTCGATCGCGAGGGCATGCAGACAGCTGCATTGCCGGCCGCGCGGCTCGCCTTCGTCACACCCTCGCACCAACTGCCGCTCGGCAGCATCCTGTCGGCGCCGCGCCGGCAGGGGCTGCTTGCCTGGGCGGCGCGGCATGGCGCCTGCATCATAGAGGACGACTACGACGCCGAGTATCGCCATGGCGTCGGCCCGGTGCCGCCGCTGCGCTCGCTCGATCAGGCCGGCAGCGTGATCTATCTCGGCACCGTCTCAAAGACGCTCTCACCGACCCTGCGGCTCGGCTATCTCGTCCTGCCGCCGGCGCTGCGCGAGGTCTTCGCCAGGGCCAAGCGCATGGTCGACCGTCATACGCCGGAGCTGGAGCAGGCCGCACTGGCCGAGCTGATCGCGAGCGGCGCCTATGAGCGGCATGTGCGCCGCGTCCGGCGCCGCAATGGCGAACGCCGCGCCGCCCTCCTGAAGACGCTGCGCGAGCGGCTGGGCGAGCGCGTCACGATCGCCGGCACCGATGCCGGCCTGCATGTGCTCGCCTGGATCAACGGGCTACCGCAAGCGCGCGAGAGCGAGCTGATGGAGCGGGCTGCGGCCGCCTCGCTCGGCCTTTATGGAGTGAGCGGACTCTATGACCGGCCTGATGATCCCGAGCGCCGCGCCGGCCTCGTCATCGGCTATGCGGCGCTCGACGAAGCGCAGATCGCCGCCGGCATCGCGCGGCTGGATGGCCTGCTGTTGGAGCTGGGCACCTAGGGCACCTAGACTGGCTGGCACTGCCAGGTGATCAGCGGCAGCGGGGAGCAGGATGTCGTCATGAGCGCATCCATCGAACGAGCGCTGAAGCTGGCGGGCGCGTTCGCGGCGCTCTCCGTCGTCTGCTGGTTTGCCATGGAATGGTGGGTGACGCGATCGGACGATATCCTCGTCGTCGAGAAGGGCTCCGGCACCCTGCAGCCCAATGGCCCGCACTTCGTCGTCGACGACGGCGGCCAGGCATTCATGGTCGGCATCTCCGCCTTCGGGAGCGAAGATCGCAACGCGCTTTGGGAGAAGCTCAAACCGGGTTGCCGATACAGCATCCGCTATATCGATCAGAGCCGCTATCCAGTTCCCAGCGGGAAGAGCGGGATGAGCGGTTACTTCATTTTCAGCGCATTGCCGCTCGATTGTCCCGGCCTGCCGGTCGAAGCTGAAACGAAAGCGCCATCCGCGGAGGAGTTGCTCGACGGACTCATCCGCGCTCGAAGGGCCCCCCAGCCGTAGGGCTCGGCCCACAGGCCTCAATCGCGATAGATCGGCTCTTCCGTATCGAGCTGGCGGCGGATCGAGGCAAGGTGCAAGCGCGCCGAGTCCGGATCGCCCTCGCGCATCTGCCGATAGGCCGCCTCGGCGATCTCCGGCTTGACCGGCAGCACCTGCCGGCCGGTCGAAAGCGCCAGCGCCTGCACCTCGCAGGCGCGCTCGAGATAGTAGAGATCGTCCCAGGCCTCGGCGATGCTGGGGCCGAGCACCATCACGCCATGATGCTTCATGAAGACGATGTCGGCCTCGCCGACCGCGCCGGCGATGCGGTCGCCTTCCCGCTCGTCGAGGGCAAGGCCGTTGTAGTCGCGGTCGAACGCGGTGCGGCCATAGAACTTCAGCGCGGTCTGACCGGCGAAGATCAGCGGATCGCCCTCGGTCATCGAGAGCGCCGTCGCATAGGGCATGTGGGTGTGGAAGGCGACGCGGGCGCGCGGCAGGTTCTTGTGGACGCGGGCGTGGATGTAAAAGGCGGTCGCCTCGGGCTGGCCCTCACCGGCGACGACATTGCCATGGAAGTCGCAGATCAGGAGCTTCGAGGCGGTGAGCTCGCGGAAGGCCCAGCCATAGGGATTGACGATGAAGAGGTCGTCATAGCCCGGCACCAGCGCCGAGAAATGATTGCAGATGCCCTCCTCGAAGCCGTAGCGCGCCGCCATGCGGAAGCAGGCGGCGAGATCGCGCCGCGCCTCCCAGACCGCATCGGAATCGAGCTTCGGCTGGTTCGGGCCGGCGGAAGCGGTCGCCGGCGTAGCGCCGGGCTTGAGGGAATGTGCCATGGCGCCAGTCTAGGGCCGCTCCGAAGCGAGGCAAGCGAGCCGCCCTGCGTCAGGCGAAGATGCCGGCGGTCATACCCGCATATCGGCCACGGGCTGGGCCGCCCGATCGAGCTTCGGCAGCTGAAGCGTCACTCGCAGGCCGCCTTCCGGCCGGTTATCCAGCACGATCCGGCCGTCATGCGACCGGACGATGGCGAGCGCGATCGTCAGGCCGAGGCCCGAACCGCCCGTCTGGCGGCCGCGCGATTCCTCCAGCCGCACGAAGGGATGGAACACCCGCTCCCGATCGGCCTCCGCAATGCCCGGCCCCTCGTCCTCGACGATGACGGCGAAGCTGTCGCCGGCATCGGTGATGCTGACCGTGACAGCCTGACCGTACTTCACCGCATTGCCGATGACGTTGGATGCCGCGCGCTTCAGGGAGAGCAGCCTGCCCTGGACGGGGGCTGAGTTCAGCCCGACCAGCGAGACGCGGTGACCCTGGTCGACATGCTCGTCGACGA
Organism: Allobosea sp. Root483D1; assembly: GCF_001429505.1. Lineage (GTDB taxonomy): Bacteria > Pseudomonadota > Alphaproteobacteria > Rhizobiales > Beijerinckiaceae > Allobosea. The sequence continues at coordinate 380,704 of NZ_LMJW01000022.1, read as the reverse complement.
TGGTCTCGATCACCGAGGCTAGGTCGACCGGGCGCAGCGGCTCGCTCGAGGCGCCGCCGCGCAGATAGTCCAGGGTCGAGTCGATCATCGCCTCCATCTCGCCGAGGTCGGCGTCGATCAGGCTGCGGGTCGCCTCGTCCTCCAGGAATTCGGAGCGGAGCCTGAGCCGCGTGATCGGCGTGCGCAGATCGTGCGAGACGGCCGCCATCGCCTGCATCCGCTCGGCGACCAGGTTTCGGATGCGCTCGCGCATGGTGTTGAAGGCGCGCGCGGCGCGGCGCACCTCCACCGGGCCGTTCTCGGGGAGCGGTTGCGGTATCTGATCGAGGCTGAAGCGCTCGGCCGCCAGCGCGAGCTCGCGCAAGGGCCGCGTCGCCCAGCGCAGCAGCAGCAGCGCGACGACGACGATGGCGACGGCGAAGCAGATCATGATCGCGGTCAGGCCCCAGTCGAGATGCTGAGAAGCGCCGAGCGCGGAGGACGAAAAGTTGACCCAGGAGCCGTCGTCGAGCCGGACGGAGACCAGCATCATGTGCTTGTAGGCGTTGGCCTCGCCGGCGCCGAGCGCGCCATCGTCGGCAAAGCCGACCCGGAAGGATTCCGCCGCAAGCTCCGGCGCGAGCTCCTTGAGGCGGGCCTCCATCGCCCGCGTGCGCTCGGTCATCGGCGCGGAGCCAAGGACGAGGCTGACCTTGCTCCAATGGACTTCGAGGCTCGCGCTCGACAGGTCATGCGCGACACGGTCGCGCTCGGGGGCCTGAGGCAGGCTGGCGATCGCCCGCTTGATCGAGACGATACGCTCGGCGAGCCCCCGATCCTGGCCTGATGTCGCGAGGTTCTCGACGCCGACGCGATAGGCCCAGTAGCCGAGCAGATGGAAGGCGAGCAGCGCTGCGACCAGGATCAGGATGGCACGGCTGGCGACCGTATCGGGCCAGAGCTGCTTGGCCAGGCGCGTCAAGCGGGCATTCCTTGCTGGTGGTCGATCTGCGAGGCGAACAGGTAGCCGGCGCCGCGGACCGTCTTGATCAACTGGCCTCCCCGGGCGTCGGCTTCGAGCTTGCGGCGCAGGCGGCTGATCTGGACGTCGATCGTGCGGTCGAACGGGTCGTCGCTCATCCGCGCCTTGGCGAACTGCATCAGCGCTTCGCGCGACAGGACCCGGTTGGCGTGCTCGACGAAGGCGACGAGCAGGTCGAACTCGCCGGTCGAGAGATCGATCAGCGTCCCCGACGGTGATTGCAGCTCGCGCCGCCGCAGATCCATGCGCCAGCCCTCGAAGGTCACGATCGCGCTCGCCGTGGTGGCGGCAGCCCCCTGCCCGGCCCGCGCCCGGCGCAGCACTGCCCGGATCCGCGCCAGCAATTCGCGTGGGCTGAACGGCTTGGTGATGTAGTCGTCCGCTCCGCCTTCGAGACCGGTGATGCGGTCGCTCTCCTCGGTCCGGGCCGTGAGCATCACGATCGGCACCTGCGAGGTCGCACGCACGTCGCGGCAGAGATCGACGCCCGAGCGACCGGGCAGCATCAGGTCGAGGACGATCAGGTCGATGGCGCTGTGCGCCAGCGCTTCCATCATGGCGCGCCCATCCGGCGCGCCGGTGACCTGATAGCCATGCCGCTGCAGGAAGCGCGCGACGAGCAGCCTGATCTGCGGATCGTCGTCGACCACGAGGATATGGCCGTGGTCATCGGCGGTCGTCGTGACGGGACCCGTCTCTGCCTGTGTTTCGGTTGGAATGTCGGTGCTCCCGCGAGCGGGCTCCTGCCATCTGATCGCCAGCACAATAGCGCGCCCGCGGCCTCGCCGCCCGCGCCGCTTTGAAACAATTTGTAACGGACGCCCGCAAAACGCCGCTGCTACCCCTGTCGCATCGAAACAGGGGATGCCGAATCGTGACGTTCGTGAAGGTGCCGTTGCTGATGGCGGTCGCTCTGGCGCTAGGCGCCTGTACCGCCACGGTCCCAGACCATCTGGCGCGGCCAGCCGATCCGAACGCTCGCGTTCCCGCCGCTTCCTATCGCAGCGTGACGGCCGGCGCCGCGACCTTCCGCCCGGCCGAGCCCAAGGACTGGCGCGAGCTCAACCGACAGGTCGGGCCGAAATCATGACCTCGCCCGTCCAACCGACCGCGTCGCCTGTCCCATCGATCGAAAGGCCGACCTTGATCACGCCGACCGTACCGAATGCCCGCCGCCTGCTGCGCTGGAGCCTGCTCGCCGGGACAGCGGCAGTGCTCGGCGGCTGCGCCGGCTTCTCGCCCGATGGCGGGATGGCGCCGATCCAGACCGCGACTTACGCCGAGATCGGCAAGGAGGTCGTCAAGATCGGCGACGCCCAGGTCGCGCTGACGGCGAAGGCGCGGGTCGACCAGCTTCTGCGCAAGCCGTTGACCGCGGACAGCGCAGTCCAGGTCGCACTGCTCAATAACCGAGGCCTGCAGGCCGCTTTCAACGAGCTCGGCATCGCCGAGGCGCAGATGGTCGCCGCCAGCCTGCCGCCCAATCCGCGCTTCGGCATCTCCAAGCTCTCCGGCCGCTTCGAGGTCGAGGTGGAGCGCCAGATCGTCGGCAGCCTGCTCGCCCTCATCACCTTGCCAGCCAGGGCCGAGATCGCCGGCGACCGCTTCAAGACCGCACAGTTGCGGGCGGTCGAGGCGGTGCTGCGGCTCGCGGCCGATGCCCGCCGCCAATACTACCGCGCGGTCGCCGCCAATGCGCAGGTCACCTTCTATCAGGAGGCCAAGGGTTCCGCCGATGCGGCGTCCGAGCTGTTCAAGCGCCTCGGCGAATCCGGCGGCGTCAACAAGATCGACCAGGCCCGCGAATTCGCCTTCGAGGCCGAATTGACCGTGCAGCTCGCCCAGGCGCGCCAGCAGCAGCTTCAGGAGCGCGAGCGCCTCGTTCGCCAGCTCGGGCTCTGGGGAGACGACCTGAAGTTCCGGCTCGGCAGCTTGCCGCCGCTGCCAAGACTGCAATCGGTCAAGGCGATCGAGGCCGAGGCGCTGCGCAAGCGCATCGACATCCAGATCGCACGTGCCGAGCTCGACACGCTGGCGAAGTCGCTCGGCCTCGCCAATGCGACGCGCTTCGTCAACGACATCGACCTGCTCGGGCGCCAGACCTATGACCGCGGCCGCAGCATCAATGATCACGGCCATGTCGAGCGCGAATCCAGCCGCAGCCGGACGCTGGAGCTGGAGATCGACATCCCGATCTACGATTTCGGCCAGTCCAAGGTTGCGCTCGCCGAGCAGACCTACATGCAGGCCGCCAACAGACTGGCGGAGAAGGCGGTCAACGCCCGCTCGGAGGCGCGCGAGGCCTATACCGCCTATCGCGCCAACTACGACATCACCCGGCAGTACCAGAGCAACGTCCTGCCGCTGCGCAAGATCATCCAGGAGCAGTCGCTGCTGCACTACAGCGGCATGCTGAACGACGTGACCGATCTCATCACCGATGCCCGCAGCCGCATCCTCTCGAATGTCGCTGCGATCAATGCCCGGCGCGATTTCTGGCTCGCCCATACCGACTTCAAGCACGCGCTGATCGGCGGCGGCAGCGGAGGCGGCGGCGCAGCCACGGTCGCAGCAGCAGGCGGCGGCGATGCCGGCGGCGGCGGACACTGAGCGGGCGGAAGGAGCAAAACCATGACCACGCTATCGCGCAGAGGCTTTATCGGCACCTCCGGCCTCGTCGTCGCAGCGGCTGGCGCCGTGTCCGGACGCACGGCCTTCGCCGCCGTGCCCGAGGCCCCGACCATGACGCAGGCGACGACGCAGGCGCCTCTGGTCCCGACCACGGGACCGGACTATCAGCCGGTCGCGACCCTGAACGGCTGGTCTCTGCCCTGGCGGATGAACGGCGACTGGAAGGAATTCCATCTCGTCGCCGAGCCGGTGGTGCGCGAGCTCGCACCCGGCATGAAGGGCTATCTCTGGGGCTATAACGGCCAGTCGCCGGGGCCGACCATCGAGGCGGTCGAGGGCGACAAGGTCCGCATCTACGTCACCAACAAGCTGCCGGAGAGCACCACGATCCACTGGCACGGCCAGCGCCTGCCCAACGGCATGGACGGCGTCGGCGGACTGAACCAGCCGCATATCCCGCCGGGCAAGACCTTCGTCTACGAGTTCCAGCTCCGGCGCTCGGGCACCTACATGTACCACCCGCATTCGGACGAGATGGTCCAGATGGCGATGGGCATGATGGGCTTCTTCGTCGTCCATCCGAAGGACCCGGCCTTCCGCCGCGTCGACCGCGACTTCGTCTTCCTGCTGAACGCCTTCGACATCGAACCCGGCTCCTATGTGCCGCGGGTGGCCGAGATGACCGAGTTCAACATGTGGTGCTGGAACAGCCGCGTGTTCCCGGGGATCGACCCCTTGGTCGTCGGGTTGAACGACAAGGTCAGGATCCGCTTCGGCAACCTGACCATGACCAATCACCCGATCCACATGCACGGCTACGAGTTCAAGGTCTCGTGCACCGATGGCGGCTGGGTCGATCCGGCGGCGGCCTGGGACGAGGTCTCGATCGACTGCGCCGTCGGCCAGATGCGCGCCTTCGATTTCGTCGCCGACGAGCCCGGCGACTGGGCGATCCACTGCCACAAATCGCACCACACCATGAATGCGATGGGGCATTCGGTGAAGAACTATATCGGCGTGAACAAGAAGGACCTGGCCAAGCGCATAGCCAAGATCGCACCGGGCTACATGCCGATGGGCTCGAACGGCATGGGCGAGATGGGCTCGATGGAGATGCCGCTGCCCGAGAACACCTTGCCGATGATGACGGGCTTTGCCCAGTTCGGCCCAGTCGAGATGGGCGGCATGTTCTCGGTGGTGAAGGTTCGCGAGGGGCTGGCGAAGAACGACTACACGGACCCCGGCTGGTTCAAGCATCCCGAAGGCACCGTCGCCTTCGAATACAAGGGACAGAAGCTCGCCGAAGCAGCGCGCGGCACCTCCCCCGACAGCGGCATCGAGCCGACCGAATGGAAGGTCAAGGACCCGCGCAAGCCGAGCCTCGGGCCGGACGGCAAGCCGCTGCCGGCAGCGAAGAAGCCACATTCCAACCACTGAAGACATCGACCTTCCAGCAGGAGAGCCTCATGAAAACAGCAGCATTCAAGCTCGCCGCAACCGCGGTCCTCTTCTCTGCCGGCACAGCCCTGGCTGGCCCCGGCGGCGCCGGCCATGGCCATGGCGACGAGACCGCCTATGGCAAGCCCGGCGATCCCAAGAAGCCGGCGCGCATCGTCGCGGTGGCGATGGCCGAGCGCGACGGCAAGATGTCCTTCATCCCCGACCGGATCGAGGTGCGCCGCGGCGAGCAGGTCCGCTTCCAGCTGCGCAACAATGGCGAGCTCGACCATGAGCTCGTCCTGGCGACGCTGGAGGAGAACCTCAAGCACGCCGTCGAGATGCAGAAGAACCCCGACATGGAGCATGACGATCCGAACGCCAAGCGCCTCGCGCCGAAAAAGACCGGCGAGATCGTCTGGGCCTTCACCAAGGTCGGCGAGTTCGACTTCTCCTGCCTGATCCCCGGTCACCGCGAAGCCGGCATGACCGGCAAGATCATCGTCAAGTAAGCCTCACGAAAGGAGCCCCCATGCTCAGGACAGCTGCCACCCTCGCTCTTCTCCTCGTCGCCCTGCCGGCCGCGGCGCAATCGGTCAGCGGCACGGTCACCAAGGTCGACGAGCCCCAGGGCAAGCTCACCATCAATCACGGCCCGATCAAGAACCTCGACATGGACGCCATGACCATGGTGTTCCGCGCCGGCGATCCGGCCATGCTGAAGGGGCTGAAGGCAGGGACCAAGATCACGTTCGACGCCGACCGGGTCAACGGGCAGATCACCGTCACCAAGCTCCAGAAGGCGAAGTGATCTTCCATCGCAGGGACGGATCGCGCCGGTCCGTCCCGCTGCGCCGGGGCAGCGCCCCGGCGTTCATCCTCCTGGGCGGCCTTTCCGCCGCGTTCGCCTCCGATGGCGATTTGCAGCGCATCCTGCTCGAACATGGCTGCGTCAAGCCACGGATCGAGACCGTGCTGAGGCAAGGCCCCCTCGTCGCCTATCGCGCCAATTGCCTCGGCACCTCCCACAAGATGATCGACATCGTCTGCACCGACCACCGTTGCAGCGCCACCGGCTACGCCCCGTTCAGCCCCGGCGAACCGCAGCCATAGGAACTAAGGGCCGCTCCGAGCCTCGTCGCTCCGGTCCGACCGAGGAACCAGCAGCACTAGCGACGCAAGGCGCGGGCGCCCTTGCCGAAATCGGCCCAGACGTCGTCCAGCTTGCGGCCGACCAGATCCATCGCCTTGAAGCCGTCCGGCTTCACCTTTCCGATCGCTTCCCACGGGATCGGCATCGCCACCGCAGCGCCCGGCCGGGCTCGGGTCGAATAGGGTGCGATGGCGGTGGCGCCGCGGCCATTGCGCAGATAGTCGATGAAGATGCGCCCTTTGCGCGCCTTCTTCGAGAGGGTCGCGGTGAAGCGCTTGGGCTCGGCCTGCTCCATCGCCTTGGCGAAGTCGCGGGCGAAGGTCTTGACCTCGGCCCAGCCCGCCTTCGGCTGCAGCGGCACGACGACGTGGAAGCCCTTGCCGCCCGAGCTCTTGAGGAGGCTGTCGAAGCCGAGATCGTCGAGGCGCTCGCGCACGGCGAGCGTCGCGCTGCGCAGCTCCGGGAGCCCGATCCCCTCATCCGGATCCATGTCGAAGATGATCTGGTCCGGCGTCTCGATCGCCGCCATGGTCGCCCCCCAGACATGGACCTCGACGGTGCCGAGTTGCACCAGCGCGGCGAGCCCGTCGAAGTCGCGTATGAAGAGCAATTCCTCGCCATCGCTGTCGCGCTGGGTCGAGATCGCCTCGTGCATGCCGGGCGGGGCATGCTTCTGGAAGAATTTCTGCCCCTCGATACCGTCCGGCGCCCGCAGCAGGCTGAGCGGCCGATCCACCACGAAGGGCTTCATCAGCGGCCAGACATGGGCGTAGTAGTCAAGTAGGCCCTGCTTGGTCAGGCCGGTCTCCGGCCAGAGCGGCTTGTCGGGATTGCTGAGCGTCACGGTCGTCATCGCAGCTCGCCGAGGGCTCCCCTTGCCTTTCGCAGGGGCTTTGGCTGGGCGCTCCCCACCCTCCTCCACCGCTGGCCACTCACCATGCACCTGCTGCGCCGGCTTGTCCTCACGCAGGCCGAGGAAGGAGGCGTGGCGCAAGGTCTTCGAGGCGGTCCAGGCCCGGAACTCGATCTCGGCCACCAGCTCCGGCTCGACCCAGACGACGCCGCGCTCACGCGCGGCTGCGCCGGTGAAGGGAGACGTCTTTGCTTTCAGCCGGTCGAGCTTCGTCTTCAGCGCCGTCGCCGATTTCTGCGTGAAGCCGGTGCCGACCCGTCCCGCCGGCTTCAGCGCGCCAACCTCGTAATACCCCATCACCAGCGAGCGCAGGTGCCGGCCCGAGGCGGCGGACGGCACATAGCCGGCGATGACCAGTTCCTGCCGCTGGGTGCATTTCGACTTGATCCAGCTGCGGCCTCGGCCGCTGCGATAGGGCGCATCGCGGCGCTTGGAGACGACGCCCTCCAGGCCGATCCGGCAGGCATGGCGCAGCATCGCCGCGCCCGCCTCGACGAAATGCTCGCTGAAACGCACCGGCCCCTCGTCGGGAGCCCGCTGCAACAGCGCCTCCAACCGCTCCTTGCGGGCGAGCAGCGGCTCATCACGCAAGTCCTCGCCGTCGAGATAGAGCAGATCGAAGGCGTAGAAGATGAGGTCGTCGGCCTTGCCGTCGGCCAGGGCCGCCTGTAGCGCCGAGAAGGAGGCGCCGGTCGCGGACAGCGCCACGACCTCGCCGTCGATCAGGGCCGCCTCGCAAGGCAGTTCGGCGACGGCGGCAACCAGGATGCGGCCGAACCGCTCGGTCCAGTCCAGCCCCGAGCGCGTCAGCAGCTTGACCTTGCCGCCAGAGAGCCGCGCCTGAAGGCGATAGCCGTCGAACTTCACCTCGTGCAGCCAGTTCTCGCCCTCGGGTGGGCGGCTTTCGAGGGTTGCGAGGCAAGGCTCGACGAAGGCTGGCATCTCGGCAACGGCGCGGCGGGGAGACTTTGCTCGCTTGCCCTGCGCCCGCGGCTTCGACGCGGCCTTGGCGCTGCCAACCTTGTTGCTGCCAGCCTCAGTCCGGCCGACCTCCTTGATGCCGAGGCCGGACTTGACCGAGGCCGGGGCCGTTTCAAGGATGTCCTCATCGCTGCGCGCGGCCGCGTCGTCGCCCTTGATCAGCAGCCAGTTGTCGCGCTTCTCGCCCCGGCGCGGCTTCATCCTGACGAGATGCCAGCGCCCGGTCAGCTTGTGGCCCTCTAGGTCGAAGATCAGATGCCCCTTCTTCATGCCGGCGGCCGGGTCACCCTCCGGCAGCCATTTGCCCTCGTCCCAGACGATCACCGAGCCGGCGCCGTATTGGCCTTCCGGGATCGTGCCCTCGAAGGCGCCGTATTCGAGCGGATGGTCCTCGACATGCACCGCCAGGCGTTTTTCCTCGGGGTCGAGGCTCGGCCCGCGCGTCACTGCCCAGGACCAAAGGGCGCCGTCATGTTCGAGCCGCAGATCGTAGTGGAGACGGCGCGCCGCGTGCTTGTGCACGACAAAGGCCCCGCCCCTATCGACGATTTTTGGCCCGGCCTTGCCGCCTTTCGGCTCGCGCGTCCGGCTGAAGTCGCGCTTGGCGCGGTAGAGATCGAGATTGGACACCACACGCTCCCTCCCGATGCCGGATCAGGCGCTCTTCCTCGCCTTGCCCGCCGTCTTTCCAGCCGGCTTTCGGGGCTTGCGCGCTGGCGCGGAGGCCTTCTCCTCGCCGGCGAGGCTCTTCTTCAGCGCATCGAACAGATTGACGACGTTGGCGGGTCGTTCGGCCGCCTGCACCACCGGCGGCTTGCGGCCCTTCTGCTTGGCCTGGATCAGCTCCAGCAGCGCCTCCTCATAACGATCCTCGAAGCCGGACGGATCGAAGACGGCCTGCTTCTTGTCGATGATGTGGGCGGCGAGCGAAACCAGCTCGTCGTCGAGCTTCTTGGCGGAGAGGCCTTCGAAGACCTCGTCCGGCTTGCGCACCGTCTTGTCGTAGCGCAGCGTCGTCAGCAGCAGCCCCTTGTCGAAGGCCTCGATCATCACCGGTCGCTCGCGCCGATAGAGCACGATGCGGGCAATCCCCGCCTTCTTCTCCTTCGCCATCGCCTGGCGGATGACGGCGAAAGCTTCCTCGGAGACCTCGTCCGCCGGCGTGACGTAATAGGGCGTATCGAAATAGATCGGCGGGATGTCGGCGCGATCGACGAAGGATTCGATCGAAAGCGTATGCGAGGATTCGACCTGGACCGCGTCGATCTCGTCCTCCTCGACGAGCAGATATTCGTCATCGCCGATCTCGTAGCCCTTGACCTCGTCCTCGTCGGCGACCGGCTTGCCGCTGACGCTGTCGACGTAGACGCGCCGGACGGTGTTGCCGGTCTTGCGGTTGATGACGCGGAAGGAAACCTTCTCGCTGCGGTCGGTGGCGCTGGTCAGCTCGATGGCACAGGAGACGAGCGACAGCTTGAGATAGCCCTTCCAGGCCGGACGCGGAGCCATGACAGCGCCTCTTCGTTCATTGCTCTTGCGGGCACTCAGGCCCGTGCAAACGAACGTCGGCTGCGGGTCGAAGGTTCCCGAGCCCGAGCCTGTTCCCTTCTACGACCCGCCTCTCAGGCGGAGAGCCAGTGCAGCGAGCGCGGGGAGAGCCGCAACCTCGCCTCGCTGCCGATCTCGAACAGCTCGCGCCCGGACTGGAACGGCATGTCGACGGCCACCTCCGTCGCGCCGATGCGGGCGCCGTAGCGGATGCTCGCGCCGAGGAATTCGCGGTTGGCGATGACACAGGGCAAGGAGAGCGCCCCGTCCCCCGGCCCGGCCTGATCGGTGAGGCTCGCATGTTGCGGGCGAAAGACGAGGGCCGCGCCCTCGGGAATGCGGTCGCCCTCGGCGATCGGAAACCTGGTGCCGCCGTCGATCTCGAAGCTGCGGTCCGCTCCGCTGCCGACGACGCGCCCCTTCAGGATGTTGGCGGTGCCGAGGAATCCGGCGACGAAGAGGTTGGCCGGGCGCTCATAGAGCTCCATCGGCGTGCCGACCTGCTGGACGACGCCGTCGTTCATCACGGCGATGCGGTCGCAGATCGAGTTCGCCTCCTCCTGGTCATGCGTGACGAAGATCGTGGTCAGCCCGAGCCGCTGCTGCAGGTCGCGCAGTTCGCGCCGGACCTGGACGCGCATCTTGGCGTCAAGATTGGAGAGCGGCTCGTCGAGCAGCAGCACCTTGGGCTCGATCGCGACGGTGCGCGCCACCGCGACGCGCTGCTGCTGGCCGCCCGAAAGCTGCGACGGGCGGCGCTCGGCGAGATGGCCGAGCCCGACCAGCCCGAGCGCCGCCTCGACCCGCCGCTCGATCTCGGCGCGCTTCACGCCCCGCTCCTCCAGCCCGAAGGCGACGTTCCGGCGCACCGTCATATGCGGCCAGAGCGCATAGGACTGGAAGACCATGCCGACATCGCGCTTCCAGGGCGGCAGGTCGGTGATGTCCTTGCCGCCGATCCGGACATGGCCGGTATCGGCCTGGTTGAAGCCGGCGATCAGGCGCAACAGCGTGGTCTTGCCGCAGCCGGAGGGCCCGAGGAAGGCGAAGAACTCGCCCGGCTCGATCGCGAGGTTGACGTCCTTGAGCACATGGTTCGTGCCGTAGGACAGGTTGACGCCTGCGATGTCGACGGAGACCGCCGGCGTGGTCAGGGAGACAGGTGCGTTCATGGTCAGTGGCCCAGTCCTTTGGCCTTCTGGCTGCGTTCGATGATGAGGTGGGAGAGGAAGGTGCAGGCGGCGACGAGGATGACCGCGACGACGCCGAGCGCCGCTCCGGGGCCACGGCCGGCTGCCGATTGCATGAAGACGTAGAGTCCGTAGGCCAGCGGCGCGTCGGAGTTCGATTGCACCAGCATCAGCGTCGCCGAGAGCTCGACCGCCGCCGTCGAGAACGAGGTGACGAAGCCGGCGAGGATGCCGCCGGCCATCAAGGGCACGACGATGCGGCGCACCGTGCGCGACTTGGTGGCGCCGAGGTTCTCGGCGGCTTCCTCGAGCGAGACCGATATCTGCTGGAGCGCCGCATAGCAGGCCCGTAGCGCATAGGGCAGGCGCCGGATGGCCAGCGCCAGCACGATGGTGATCCAGAGCGAGGCCAGAGGCGTGCCGTCCGGCAGGGTGACGCCGTAGAAGGTCCTAAGGTACCCGATGCCGAGCACGACGCCGGGGATGGCGAGCGCCGCCGAGGCCATCCAGTCGAGCCATTCGCGCCCGATCAGCTTGGTGCGCAGCACGAGATAGGCGATGGCGACGCCGAGCACGATGTCGATGCCGCCGGCGAGGCTGGCGTAGATCAGCGTGTTCTTGATGTAGACCGAACTCTCGCCGAAGACGCGGCCGTAATGGGCGAGCGTATAGGCGTCGGGCAGCGGCGAGAACGACCAGATCGTGGCGAAGGAGAGCAGCAGCAGGCCCAGATGCGGCGCCAGCACCAGCGCCAGGATCAGGATGACGACGCCATAGCCGAGCACCGCCTCCCAGGGCGTCATCACCCGCCTGGCGAGACCGCCGCCGCCGCGCTGGGTGGTGGCGTAGTCGCGTCCCTTCAGGGCTCGCGCCGACAGCCACATGGCGGCGACCGAGGCGACGATCAGGACGACGGAGATGACGTAGCCCATCGGGTCGGCGATGCCGATCGAAGTGACCCGTAAGTAAGCCTGCGGCGCCAGCATGTCCTTGACGTTGAGCAGCAGCGGCGTCGCGAGATCGTCGAAGACCTTGACGAAGACAAGCGAGGCGCCAGCAAGATAGCCCGGCATGGCGAGCGGGAAGACGATGCGCCGGAACAGCCGGAAGCCCGACGAGCCGAGATTCTGCGCCGCCTCCTCCATCGCCCGGTCGATATTGCGCAACGCCGCCGAGAGGTTGATCAGGATGAAGGGGAAATAGTGGATCGACTGGACGAAGATGACGCCGTTCAGCCCCTCCATGAAGTCGATCTTGAAGCCGAACCAGTCGTCGAGCAGCAGATTGACCGAGCCGTTGCGGCCGAAGAAGAGCTGCATCGCGACCGCTCCGACGAAGGGCGGCATGATCAGCGGCAGGAAGCCGAGCGTCTGGACCAAAGCCGCGCCGCGGAAGACGAAGCGCGTGGTGAGGTAAGCCAGCGGCAGGGCGAAGACCGAGGCCCAGACCACCGACATCGCCGAGACGTAGAAGGAGTTCCACAGCGAGCGCATGAACAGCTCGGTGCGGAAGAAATCGTAGAAATTAACCAGCGTGAAGGTCGAGGTGCCCTTCTCGGTGAAGGCGACGTAGATCACTGTCGCCACCGGCAGAACCAGGAACATCAGCAGGAAGGCGGCGATGGCGAGCGCCAGCGCGATCTGGCCGGGCGTGGCGGCGAAGCGTCGGGCGCGGGACGGAGTGGCTGTGGAAATGGCGGTCATGTCTGGCCTGATCGCTGATTGATGAATGCGCCGTCATCCCGGACAAGCGGCGAAGCCGCGCCGACCCGGGATCCAGTCCTGAACGCTTCAGGAATGGATCCCGGGTCTCCCTTCGGTCGCCCGGGATGACGGCGGAGGTTGAACGGCCGCTACTTCGCCGCCTTCAGCGCTTCTTCCGCCTTGGCCTTGGCCTTGGCGTAGTTGTCGCGGGCGAAGCTCGCCCACTGGCTCTCGATCTCGGCCTGGCGGGCGCCCTTCTCCTTGGCGCCGGTGAAGGCGCCGCGCAGCTCGGGACTGCCGGCCTGCACCTGGGTGACCGGCAATGCGGCGACCAGGGCTCGGGCTTCGTNTTTGGTGACGCCCTTCAGCGCATCGAGCTGGAAGGAGATCAGCTGGTCGAACAGCGTGTCGACCACGGCGGTGCGGGCTTCGGACTTGTCGACGTCGAAGCCGATCATCTTCTGGAAGCGCGGGTCGGTGAAGGGATTGGGATAGTCGGCTCCGGCCTTGGCGTATACCGCCGGATTGACCGGCAGGCGGCGAATGCCGGGATCGAGCAGAACCTCCTGGCCCGTCGGCGAGAGCAGGAACTCGATGAAGGCCTCGGCGGCAGCCTTGTTCGGCGGGTTCGTGATGATGCCGACATTGGCGGGTACGACGGTGGTGACGGTCGGGTAGACGAACTTGACCGGGAAGCCCGAGGCCTGCGCCGAAAAGGCGAAGAAGTCGATGACGATGCCGACGCCGACCTGGCCGGAATTGACGGCCTCCGGCACGCCGAAGGAGCGGTCGGTGATCGAGCGGAAATTGCCGGCCATCTCCTTGAGGATGCGCCAGCCCTTCTCCCAGCCCTCGCCCTGCAGGATGGTCTCGACGGTCAGGTGCGTGGTGCCGGAGCGGGCGGGCGAGGCGATCGAGACATGGTCGTAGAACACCGGCTTGGCGAGATCCTGCCAGTCCTTCGGCTCGGGCAGCTTGTTGGCCTTGGCGTAGCGGTCGTTCCACATGATGCCGTAGCCGGACGCCGCGAAGCCGAAATAGAAGCCGGCGGGATCGTTGATCGGGTAGGAGCCGATCTTCTCGGGGATGCCGGTCGCCTTCGGCTTGTAGGCGGCGAGCAGCTTCTTGCCCTTCAGCACCTCGAAGGCGTCGGGCGCCGAAGCCCAGAACAGGTCGACCTGATTGTTGGCCTTGGTCTCCTCGACATATTTCACGCCGGCATTGGTGTTGCGGTTCTGGACCTCCAGCGTGACGCCCGGCACGGCCTTCTCGAAAGCCTTCTTGATCGGGTCAGTGACGTCCTTCGAGAACGAGGTGACGACGGTGACCTTGCCCGATGGCGCCTGCGCCAGGGCGATGGTCGCGAGCGAGGCGCTCAGCGACAGGCCAAGGGTGGCCGCGAGCGCGACTCTGCGATTGAGCATGACTTCCTCCCGAATAGTCTTTTCAGCTCGGCGTCGAGGCCGATGCTCCCTGATCAGCAACTACGGTGCCAACCGGGAGTGCGACTGATTCCATTCGGGAATTCGCCGATCGAGCCCGAAAGCGGCGCTGTTTTGGAGGCGTGGCGGTAACCGGCCGGCGCGGCCGATGGGTCAGCGCGGTAACATCGTCGCCTCAGAGCCCGTTCCGATCAGCTTGCACTGCAAGCTGATCGGAAAAACGGTCTCAAAACTAAAAGTGAGAGACGGATTCACCGATCAGATTGGTTCAATCTGATCGGATCCGGCTCTAGTCGGCGAGCGCCGCGGCCCCGCTCAGTCCGTAGCGGCGCATCTTGAGGTAGAGGGTCTTGCGGGTGATGCCGAGGGCCGAGGCGGTGACGCCGATGCGCCCGTTATGGCGCTTCAGCGCAGCGTCGATCGCCTCGGCTTCGGCCAGTGCGACCTCCTCCTCCAGCGTCCGCTCGATCCCGCGGGACGCTGCGACGCCGGCATCGAGATCCTCGAAATCCTCGTCCATGCCGAGCAGGCTGCGCTCGGCGGCATTGCGCAGCTCGCGGACATTGCCGGGCCAGTCCTGCCGTGACAGGCGCTGCAGCAGGTCGCGCCCGAGTGGCGGCGCGGAGCGGCCGACCCGCGCCGCCGCGAGCGCCAGGAAGTGCCGGAACAGCATCGGGATGTCCTCGCGCCGGTCGCGCAGCGGCGGCAGGCGCAGGGTCACGACATTGAGGCGATAGACCAGGTCTTCCCGAAAGCCCCCCGTCCTGGCGAGCGCGGCGAGATCGGTCTTGGTCGCGGCGACGATGCGGATATCGACCGGGATTTCCTTGTTGGAGCCGAGCCGTTCGATCCGGCGCTCCTGTAGCGCGCGCAGCAGGCGGACCTGCGCAACCATCGGCATCGATTCGATCTCGTCGAGGAAGAGCGTGCCGCCGCTGGCATGCTCGATCTTGCCGATCCGGCGCTCGCGCGCGCCTGTGAAGGCGCCGGCCTCGTGACCGAAGAGCTCGCTCTCGATCATGGTCTCGGGGATCGCCCCGCAGTTCACCGCGACGAAGCGCCCGGCGCGGCGATTGCCGAGATCGTGCAAGGCCCGGGCTGCAACCTCCTTGCCGGTACCGGTCTCGCCGAAGAGCAGCACGTCGGTATCGGCGTCGGCGAGGAGCGCGAGCCGGCCACGCAGGCGCGCAACCAACGGAGAACTGCCGACCAGGCGGGCGGCCCAGGGGTCCTCGGGCGTCACCCCTGCCCGCAGCGAGCGGTTCTCGATGATCAGCCGGCGGTATTCGCTCGCGCGCCGGACCGTCTCGATCAGAAGCACGGGATCAGCCGGCTTCTCGACGAAATCCCAGGCGCCCTCGCGGATCGCCTTGACCGCCATCGGCACGTCGGCATGGCCGGTGATCAGCACCACCGGGATCTCCGCGTCGATCGCGGTCACCGCCGCGAGCAGCCCAAATCCGTCCCGGCCCGGCATGCGCACATCGCTGACCAGGACGACAGAGCTGTCGCGGGTCAGATGGCCAAGCGCGGCATCGCCGGTGCGCTTGGCGATGACCTCGAAGCCGTCGAGCTCCAGCGTCAATCGCCAGGCTTCGAGCACCTCGGCGTCATCATCGACGAGGACGATCTTGGGGGCGCTCATGCGTCGACTTCCAATGGGGCCATGACATGGGTCGTCGCACCCTCGAGCGTGATCAGGAAACGCGTGCCGCCCGGGCCCGTCTCCGCCACGGCGAGCGTGCCGCCCAGATCCTTGATGATGTTGTAGGACAGCGAGAGCCCGAGCCCGAGGCCTGAGCCGACCGGCTTGGTGGTGAAGAACGGGTCGAATATTCGCTCCAGATGGGTGCGGTCGATACCCGGGCCGCTATCCTCGACCCAGATCTCCACCATGTGTCCGCGCCGGCGAGCGCCGACCGCCAGCGTCGCGCCCGCGACACCTGCAACGGCATCGAGGGCGTTCGCGACGAGATTGACCAGAACCTGCTCCAGCCGGATATCCTCGGCGTGGACGTAGAGTCGGCCCTCGGGAAGGTCCCGCCGCAAGGTCACCCGCTCGGCGTCGAAACGTGGGCCGAACAGGGACAAGGCAGTTTCGACGATCTCGCCGACCTCGACGGGGGCGAGCACGACACCGGGCTTGCGGGCGAAACGCCTGAGATGGGCGATCAGCTCTGCCGCACGCG
This sequence comes from Allobosea sp. Root483D1, assembly GCF_001429505.1. Taxonomy (GTDB): domain Bacteria; phylum Pseudomonadota; class Alphaproteobacteria; order Rhizobiales; family Beijerinckiaceae; genus Allobosea. The sequence goes on along the minus strand of NZ_LMJW01000022.1, from coordinate 364,496 downwards.
TTGTCAGCGCCTGGATGCGTGCCATAGCCTGGCGTGCCTCCTCCGGCCGGCCGCGCTCCAGCAGCAGGGCGCCGTTATGAGCGTGGGAGCGGATCGCGGCGAGCGGCTGATTGAGCTCATGGCTCAGGCCGGCCGCCATCTGTCCCAGCGCGGCGAGCTTGGCTGCCTGGATCAGGTCGTCGCGCGTCTGCCGGAAGACGGCGAGCGCGCGCGCCAGGTCGCCGAGCTCGTCATTGCCAGCGGCCGGCAGCACGGCGGAGGACTGGCCGCTGGCGATGCTGGTCGCCGCCTCGGTCAGCACGCGCAGCCGCGCCACGAGATGGCGGCGGACATAGAACCAGCCGATCAGCAGGGCTCCGAGCAGCGAGGCGGCCGCGATCCCCAGGAGCAGGTTGCGGCCGAGCAGGATCGCTTCGGCCGAGCGGTCGGCGGCGGCTTTCGCGACGGCCTCGGTCCTCTGCACCTCCTGCGAGACCAGAGTGCCGAGCTCGGTGACGAGGCGACGGCTTTCGGAGATCAGACGCTGGGCATCGGCCATGGCGGCGAGCTCGGCCCGCTTGATGCCGGGCAATCCGGTCGTGGTATCGGCAAGGCCGGTCAGGCGCTGTGTGATCTGCCGGACGGTGATGGTATCGGGCCAGTTGGCGAGGGCCTTCGCCTCGACCTCGAGCTGGTCGACCGCCTCGCCGATGACATGGCCGGTCTGCTCCATGTCTTCGCGCGTCTGGACCGTGCCCAGCCGGCCGAACAGGCCGACGATCAGGTTGGCCTGGGCGTTCAGCGTCATCAGCGCTTCGCTCTTGCGCATCTCCTCGCGGATCGCATTGGGCTTGCCGGCCGCGAGGGCATCGCTGCCGGCCTGCCCCAGGGCCGTCTCGATGTTGAAACGAGCATCGTCGGTCAGCGGCTCGATCTCGTCGAGAAGGTCCGCCTGCAGCCAGCGCAGCTCCTCGCCGATGGCGCGATTGCGCTCGCCAAGTGGGAAGCGGCGCTCGGAGACGGTATCGATCGCGCCGAGATTGCCGCGGATCGCCGTCGCCACCGCCGTCAGGGCCGGCACATCGAAACCGCCTTTCGTCCGCTCCGACAATACGCTGTCGAGGTCGTCCAGCCGCTCGCCGACCATGCGCCGGCTGCGCTCGTAGCCATCGCGCCGCTCGGCATTGGCGAGTTCCGGCATCCCGGCGATCACGCGAGCGCTGGCTTCGGCGAGCCTGGCGGCCGAGGCAAGGCCGGGCAGATGGTCGCGAGCGATCGCCGCCAGCTCCTTGCTCAGCCGCTCATAGGAGATGACGCCAACGATACCGGCGCCCACTGCAAAGAGGCCGACACCGAGGAAAGCCGCGATCAAGCGCCCGCCGATGCCAAAACGTCGGCCGGCCCAGGGAAGCCTCATGGTCGGCCTCCCGCCAGCCCGTCCTCGGCGCCGGCCCAGNGGAGCCGTTCGGCCGCCTGCCGCAGACTGGCAGCGGCCTCGGCGGCGTGGCTCGCGATCGCGCCGCGGATCCCGGCTTCGATGCGAGCCTGCTCTTCGGGCACGGCGAGGCCACGCGGCACGCGCACGAGCTTGCGGAAGCGTTCCGGCTTTTCCAGTTCCTCAGCGGCGACCGGAGGGCGGGTCAGGGAAGCGCGGACTTGTGTCAGGAAGCGCGCCGCCTGCTCGTCAGGGTGGCTCAGCAGCGCCGCCTCCATGGTCTGGAGGCTGCGCCAGAGCCTGGCATGCTCGGCGCGACGGAAGGTGATCCACTCGTCGAAGATGATGTTGACCAGTTCGTAGCGGCCAGCCGAGAGGCTCGCATCGAAGCGAGTCTTGTTGAACAGGCCCGCCGTCTCCGACAGATGCGGTGGCGTCTCGTTCGGGCCATAGGCCGCCGGCGAAACCGCGAGACGGCCGATCCGCGGCTCGCGCAGCAGCTTCTGCCCGTCGAGCGACAGCACGAAGTCGATGAAGAGCTCGGCCTCCTTCGGGTTGGGCGAGGTCGCCAGCCGCGCGATATTGGCGGGTGCGAACAGGGTCTCCTCGGGCAGGACGAACCGATTGGCCTCGCCTTCGACCGAGCCCGCCTCGGTCAGGAAATCGATCGAGATGCCGATGCCGAAACGGGCGCGCGCGACACCGGTCGTCACGCCGAAGCTGCGCGCGGTGATGGTCGCAAGATTACCGCCGATCGCCGACCACAAGGCCCAGCCGCGCTCCCAGCCGAGCGATTGCAGCAGGGCCTCGACCATCAGATGGGTGGTGCCCGAGCGGGCCGCCGAGGTCAGGCCGATATGGCCGGCATAGGCCGGCGCGGCGAGATCGGCCCAGTTGCGCGGCACCGGCAGGCCGCGTACCGCAAGATAGGCCGGGTTGTAGACCAGCCCGTAGCCGGAGATGGCAAAGCCGAGATAGCGACCGGCCGGATCGTTGACGGGGTAGCCGGCAATGGTTTCGGGTGCGCCCGTCGCGCGAGGCTGCAGCTGTGCCAGCAGGCCGGTCTGTTTCAGCAGTTCGAAGGCATCGGGCGCCGAAGCCCAGAGCAGGTCCGCGTCATGCCGCTTGCTCGCGCGGATGTCGGCGACCGCAGCCGTCGTTTTACGCTGCACGATCTCGACGAGGATATCGGGATGCCGGGTCCGAAACGCGCTGCGGAAGGGTTCGAAGAAGGAAGGCGGGAACGAGGTGACGATCTGGACGCGACGAGTCTGCGCCTGGCCAGCGCTCTGCCAACCGAAGGCCAAAAGGGCAAGCCAGAGGCAAATGGCGCGGCGGCTCATGCAACCGTCATATAGCCGGCGATCCTACCCGCATAGATCGATGGTACGACTTGCGGCAGGGGCCGCCGATCTGTCGCGATCGCTCTCGAATGGACTGGAACGCCTGGTCTTCGACCTTGAGATTGCCGTGCAGCATCGGGGCAAGTCGACTGACTCCAGCTTGCGGCCGTCGTAAAACTGTCACAAGAACCGCCTGCATGCGCCCTGCAACCGGCCGCCACGAAACGCGGCAGTCCAGCGGGCCTCGCCATGCGATCGTCAAGGGGTGCGCGGTGCTCGGCTGGTTCCAGAAGCTGCTTCCGAAGGAAGACAAGTTCTTCGTGCTGTTCGAGCGCCATGCCGAAACGCTGAAGGCCGGCGCCACAGCGCTCGACGGCGTGCTCAGCGGGGCAAGGCCGATCGAGGCCGGCTGCGCCGAGATCTTCGCCGAGGAGAACCGTGCCGACGCCATCGCCGGCGAGGTCATGCTCGAGGTCGGCCGCACCTTCATCACGCCCTTCGACCGCGGCGACATCGAGGAATTGATCGGCTCGATGGATGACGCCATCGACCAGATGCAGAAGACCGCCAAGGCGATCCGGCTTTTCGAGGTCGAGAGCTTTTCCCCGAGCATGCAGGAGCTCGGCAAGACCATCGTGGCCGCTTCGCTCAAGGTCGGCGTGCTGCTCCCGATGCTGCGCGACATCAAGAAGCATGCAGTCGGCATCGGCGCGCTCGCCAAGGAGATCGGCGCGATCGAGGAGCGCTCCGACGTGCTTTACGATCAGGGCCTGAAGGAGCTGTTCAAGGCCCATCGCGGCACCGATGCGATGGGCTTCATCGTCGGCGCCGAGATCTACGATCACTTGGAGAAGGTCGTCGATCGCTTCGAGGACGTCGCCAAGCGCGTCAGCCGTATCGTTCTCGAACACCTCTAGAGCAGGATGCGAAAAAGTGGAAACCGGTTTTTCGCAGAAATCCTGCTCTAAACTCCTAGAATCGATCACGTTTTACGATTTTGGATCGGTTCGATCCAAAATCATCGTGATCTTGAGAGGCTGAGCCCCCCGTGGACTTCGCCAGCTTCGCTCCCGCCCTCATCTTCCTGATCGCCGTCGCGCTGCTGTTCGACTTCCTGAACGGCCTGCACGATGCCGCCAACTCGATCGCGACCATTGTCTCGACGCGCGTGCTGGCGCCGCAATGGGCGGTGTTCTGGGCCGCCTTCTTCAACTTCATCGCCTTCCTGTTTTTCGGGCTGCACGTCGCCCAGACGGTCGGCTCCGGCATCATCCAGGCGGCGATCGTCGACGACCGGGTGATCTTCGGCGCGCTGACCGGCGCGATCGTCTGGAACGTCGTCACCTGGATCGCCGGCATCCCGTCGAGCTCGTCGCATGCGCTGATCGGCGGGCTGGTCGGGGCTGGGCTGTCGAAGGTCGGCCTCTCGTCGATCGTCTGGTGGGGGCTCGGCAAGACCTTCGTCGCGATCTTCATGTCGCCGGCGATCGGCTTCGCCCTGGCGCTGCTCCTGGTGCTGATCGTCTCCTGGACCTTCCTGCGGGTCGCGCCGATCAAGGTCGATTCGACCTTCCGCGTCCTGCAATTCGTCTCGGCCTCGCTCTACTCGCTCGGCCACGGCGCCAACGATGCACAGAAGACCATGGGCATCATCGCCGTGCTGCTGTTCTCGCACGGCATGATGGGCGAGACCTTCTCGGTGCCGTTCTGGGTGGTGATCTCGTGCCAGGCGGCGATGGCGCTCGGCACGCTCTGTGGCGGCTGGCGCATCGTCCACACCATGGGGTCGAAGATCACCCGGCTCTCGCCGCAGCAGGGTTTCTGCGCCGAGACCGGCGGCGCGATCACCCTGTTCATGGCGACCTATCTCGGCGTCCCCGTCTCGACCACGCACACCATCACCGGCGCGATCATCGGCGTCGGCGCGGCAAGGCGGGTCACGGCGGTGCGCTGGGGCGTCGCCCGCGGCATCGTCTTCGCCTGGATCGTAACCATGCCGGCGGCGGGCTTGATCTCGGCATTGGCCTATTTCCTGTCGGGCTTCTTCCTGACCGGCCGCTGAACCGGCTCTTTCTCAGCCGAGCAGCGGCAGCGCGTAGGTCGGGCTTCGTCCGGCTCGGGCAAAGAGTGCGAGACAGCTCGACATTTCCATCGCCGCACCGTCCCAGACGATCTCGCCGCGATGGATGCCGCCGCCGATGAAGACGCTGTCGATGCCGGCGCCTTGCGCACCGGCGATGTCGTGCTCCAGCGAATCGCCGATCGCGACGACACGGCTCCGGTCGAGTCCGAGTTTCGCAAGACAGCTACGGTAGATTCGGGCCTCGGGCTTGCCGTGATAGCGCACCGTGCCGCCCAGTTGCTCATAGGCACGCGCGACGAGACCGGGCGCTTCCTGCAGGCCGCCGTCAGGGCTGGCGCGATGCAGGTCCGGATTGGCGCAAACCATCGGCAGCCGGCGCTCGCTGGCGGCCCTGAGCACGTCCATCCAGCCGGCGACCGATTGCCGGGGCGGGTCCATGGTCATCAGCAGAATGAAATCGGCGGCCTCGACATCATCGACGAGGTCCAGGCCAAGCCCCTCCGCCAGATGCGCCTCGCCCTCCCGAGCAAGCAGCAGACAACGCCGGCCGAGCGCGTGGTGGAACGGCTCGTCGCGCGCCGCCAGCGCATCCCGGGCGTCATCGCCGGCCGAGACGACCTCGTCATAGAGTTCGCGCGCAAAGCCCAGCTTCGCCAGCTGTGCGGCGTTTTCGCTGCCAAGGCGGCCGGAATTCGAGAGGATGATCACCCGCTTTCCGGCGCGGCGCAGGGCTTCGAGCGCCACAACCGCGCCCGGATACGCCCGCACGCCGTCATGCAGCACGCCCCATTGGTCGAGCAAGAAGCCGTCATAACGCGCCGCAAGAGCAGCTAGGCCGTCCGGAAAGGTTGTGGAAGGAGCTTTTTGCATCATCAGGGTTGGTGAAAGGCCAACCGTCGCGGTGGACAAGGCCACTATAGTCGTAAGACGAGACGCCTCGCCCGGCTGGAATATGACGGTTTTGTGTCACATACTATAGCCAGCTCATAATCAAGATCGACCGGGAGAGACGCCTACAATGACGAAGACGCTGACTCGCCTGTCCGCCACGACCTCACTGCTCCTGAGCCTCGGGCTCGCCGGCGCGGCGCAGGCACAGGACGCCTGCCCCAATCGCGGCCAGCTCGACACACTATATTGCGACGCCAACAAGGACCTCGTCGCCGATGTGCCGACCGAGGCCGCAAAGCAGAAGGACCCGTCGGCGCTGGTCTGGGCCTATACGCCGGTCGAGGATCCCGCCGTCTACGCCAATATCTTCAAGCCACTGACCGACCATCTCGCCGCCTGCACTGGCAAGCGCATCGTCTATTATCCGGTGCAGTCGAACTCGGCCGAGATCGAGGCGATGCGCTCCGGCCGCCTGCATTTCGCTGGCTTCTCGACCGGCCCGACCGGCTTTGCCGTCAACCTTGCCGGCGCGATCCCCTTCGCCGCCAAGGGCTCGGCCGCCGGCGTGCGCGGCTACAACCTCGTCGCCGTGGTCAAGGCCTCCAGCCCCTATCAGAAGCTCGCCGACCTCAAGGACAAGAAGGTCGCGCACACCTCGCCCTCGTCCAACTCCGGCAATCTCGCGCCGCGCGTGCTCTTCCCCGAGCATGGCCTGGAAGCCGACAAGGACTACAAGCCGCTGATGTCTGGCGGCCATGACAAGTCGATCCTCGGCGTCGTCTCGGGCGACTACGACATGGGTGCCGTCGCCGGCGACGTCTATGAGCGCATGATCGTGCGCGGCACGATCAAGAAGGAAGATACCCGCGAGATCTATCGCAGCGCGATCTTCCCGACCTCCTCCTTCGCCTATGCCCACGACCTCAAGCCCGAGCTCGCCAAGAAGCTCACCGACTGCTTCTTCTCCTTCCGCTTCACCCCGGAGATGACCAAGGAGTTCAACGGCGACGACCGCTTCCTGCCGATCACCTACCAGAAGGACTGGGCGGTCGTGCGTGACGTCGCCGAGAAGTCGGGCACGCCCTACAACAAGTCGGCCTACGACACCGAGGCCAAGCGCGAGGCCGACGAACTGGCCAAGAAGAAGGCGCAGCAGCCCGCGCCGGCCAAGGCTCCCTGAGCGAAGGCCATAACCAGCTCATGAGCGCGCTTCCCGCCGCAGAGGCGCCCGGCCATGGCCGGGCGCTCGTCATCCGCAACCTCGTCAAGGAGTATCGCAAGGGCCAGCCGGTTCTGCGCGACATTTCGCTCAGCGTCTCCGAGCCCGGCATCGTCGCGATCATCGGCCCGTCCGGCACCGGCAAGTCGACGCTGATCCGCTGCATCAACCGGCTGGTCGACCCGACCTCCGGCTCGATCATGCTGGGCGGCACCGACCTGGCGAAGCTGCAGGGCGAGGCGCTCAGGGCCGCGCGCCGGCGCCTCGGCATGGTCTTCCAGGAATACAACCTGGTCGAGCGGCTGACGGTGATCGAGAACGTGCTCTGCGGCCGGCTCGGCTATGTGCCGGTCTGGCGTGCCTGGACGCGCCGTTTCCCCGAAGCCGACATCGCCCGCGCCTTCGCCCTGCTCGAATCGATCGGCCTCGCCGATTTCGCCACCCGCCGCGCCGACCAACTGTCCGGTGGCCAGCGCCAGCGCGTCGGCATCGCCCGGGCGGTGATGCAGGAGCCCGACTTGATCCTCGCCGACGAGCCGACCTCCTCGCTCGATCCCAAGACCTCGGTCGAGATCATGGAATTGCTCGCCAAGGTCGGCCGCGAGCGCGATATCCCGGTGCTGGTCAACATCCACAACGTCGCCCTCGCCCGCCGCTATGCGCTGCGCATGATCGGCATGTCGAAGGGCGTCATCGTCTATGACGGCCCGCCGGCCGGGCTGCAGGATAGCCACCTCGCCGAGATCTATGGCGGCGAAGGCTGGATGGAATGAGCGCCCCTCCCGTCAGCGCCAGCTACAGCCTGCGCGCTCGCGCCTTCCCGCCGAACTGGCCGCTGCGCATCGGCGCGGCGCTGTTCGTCGCCTATGCGATCTATGCCGCCGGCATCGTCGATATCCGCTGGGAACGCTTCGTCCAGGGCCTCGGCAACGGCGCGCGCTTCATCGGCCGGATGCTGCCACCCAACACTGCCCCCGACAAGATGCAGCTGCTCGCGCAGGGCATGCTGGAATCGCTGCAGATCGCCATCATCGCCACCGGGGCCGGCGTGCTGCTCGCCTTGCCGATTGGCCTCTGCGCCGCGCGCAACCTGATGCCCTTGCCGGTGACGGTGCTGGCGCGCGGGCTGATCGCGCTCTGCCGCACCTTCCACCCGGTCATCGTCGCCATCCTCTTCGTCAAGGCGGTCGGCTTCGGCGCGCTCGCCGGCATCCTGGCGCTGATCGTCGCCACCATCGGCTTCATCGCCAAGCTGATCGCCGAGGCGATCGAAGAGATGTCGATGAAGCCGATCGAGGCGCTGCGCGCCGCCGGCTCGCCCTTCCTCTCAGTCGTCACCATGGGCGTGGTGCCGCAGGTGCTGCCGCGCTTCATCGGCTTTGCCGCCTACCAGCTCGATTCGAACCTGCGAAACTCAGCGCTGGTTGGCCTGGTCGGCGGCGGCGGCATCGGCGCGACCCTGTTCACCGCCTTCCAGCGCTTCGACTATGATTTCGTCCTGACCATCATCATCGCGATCATCCTGGCGGTGATGGCGGGCGAGATCCTCTCCGCCTTCATGCGCCGGGTCTATCAGGACGAGGCGCCGAGCGGCGAGGTCAAACAGGGCGCCTCCGGCCCGGTCTGGCACCGCTTCACCACGGCCGAGCGCAGCATGCGCCTCGCCTTCTGGGCCGTAGCGGCGCTGGCGCTGGGCTGGTCGGTGCAGACCATCGAGGTCATCCCGGAATTCCTCTATGATGCGCCGGCGCAGACGGTAGACCTCTTCACCCGGATGTGGCCGATCGACTGGGCCTATTTCCCCAAGACCGTACAGCAGGCGCTGATCGAGACGCTGCACACCGCAACGCTCGGCACGATCCTGGCGATCCTGATGGCGACGCCGGTCGCGCTGATGTGCGCCCGCAACGTCTCGCCCTCGGCCTGGGTCAACACGCTCGGCCGCTTCATCCTGGTCGCGACGCGTTCGGTCCACACGCTGGTCTGGGCGCTGTTCTTCGTCGCCGTCTTCGGTCCCGGCGCGCTCGCCGGCGTCCTGGCGGTCGCGGTCCACTCGATCGGTTTCACCGGGAAATTCCTGGCCGAGGCGATCGAGGAGGCCAAGCCCGGCCCGATCGAGGCGCTGCGGGCTGCCGGGGCGCCCTGGCGCTCGGTCCTGCTCAAGGGCTTCTGGCCGCAGGTGAAGCCGGCCTTCCTCGCCGTCAGCCTGTTCCGCTGGGATATCAATGTGCGCGAGAGCGCCGTGCTCGGCCTGGTCGGTGCCGGCGGCCTCGGCGTCGCCCTGCAGGCGGCGATGGACAATCTCTACTGGGACCAGGTCGGGCTCGTGCTCGTCGTGATCTTCGCGGTGGTGGTCGTCACCGAGATCGTCACCGCGACCCTGCGCGCGAAAGTAATCTGAGCGCGAGCCGGCCCGGCGCGGCGGATCTCATCCGAACCGCGCAGGGCAAGGAACGCAACCTGGATCGCGCATAGATTAGAGACCGTATAAACTACTGTTTTTATTGACTTTCTTCTCTCAGACACCTCATAGCGCTCCAACGCGCCGCCGTGGCGCAGCGCCATGAGGATCGATGTCGGACAGCGCGCTCAGCGTCGCCGCGCTCTACGCAGCCGAGCAGGACAGGCTCCGGCGGCGGCTGATCGGGCGCGGGCTCAGCGCCCAGCAGGCCGCCGATGCGGTCCAGGAGCTGTTCCTGCGGCTGCTGAGGACGCCCCGTACGGATGTGCGCGATGCGAGCGCCTATCTCAGCCGCGCGGCCGACAGTATCGCGATCGACCATTGGCGGCGTGAACAGCGAGCGAGCCGCCTGTTCGAAGCCGAGCCGCCGGATGCGCTGATGATCGCCGACCCCGCCCCGTCAGCCGAGGCCCGGCTCGTCGAGCGCGACAAGGCGCTGTATCTCGACCAGGCGCTCGCCACCCTGCCGCCGCGTTGTCGCGAGGTGCTGCTGCTGCACAAATTCGAGGAGCTCAGCTATGCCGAGATCGCGCTGCGCCTCGGCATCTCCCGCAACACCGTCATGGTCCATCTCGCCAACGCCATGAACCTGCTGCGGAAGCACATGCGCGAGAAAAATCGAGCTGGCGCTAATTAGTTTTCCTCTGGGGATCGTCTAAACAACAGGGCGGCCGACGGGCCGAGAGATGGAGCATCGGCGCGCCATGCGTCTGCGAAAACCGGCATTGCGGCTCGGACCGACGCGCTGATGGACACGGGCCCCATTGGCACCGTCGACGACGAAGCCGTCGCCTGGTTCGTCAGGCTGCGCGACGAAGAGGCGTCAGAATCGGATCGGGCCGCCTTTGCCGACTGGCTGGAGGCCAGTCCCACGCACGGGCAGGCCTGGCGCGAGCTCGAAGCCGTCTGGGGGGCATTGGATCAGGTCGCCGCGCCGAAGCCGACGACCATCACGCCGACCATCGTCGCGCACAGCCCTGCCCGGCATCGGCCCCGCCGGTCATGGCGGCCGATAGCTGCTGCGGCGATGCTCCTGCTGGCCGCGACCGCAGCCTGGCGCCTGCCGCCGGCCGGGATGTTCGCCGACCACCGCACCGGCATCGGCGAGCGCCGCGTCGTCGCGCTGGCGGACGGATCGCGGGTCGAACTTGGGCCGGCGAGCGCCATCGACGTCGATTTCACCGGCGCCCGACGCGCCATCACCCTGGTCGCCGGCGAGGCCTTTTTCACCGTAGCGCGGGACACGGCCCGGCCCTTCGTGGTCAGCGCCGGCGAAGGTCAGATCGCCGTGCTCGGCACTGCCTTCGATGTGAAGATCGGCCAGAGCGAGGCGGTCTCGGTCGTCGTCACCGAGAGCAAGGTCGCGGTCAGCGCAGCCGGAAGCAAGGCCGTCGGCGTCACCGCCGGCCAGGAGGTCAGCTATGATCGCAACGGCGTCTCTGCCGTGCGTGGGGCCGATCTTGATGCCGCCCAGGCCTGGCGGCAGGACCAGCTCGTCTTCCACGACGCGCCTCTCGACGCCGTCCTGACCGAACTGCGCCGCTACCGTGGCGGCACGATCCAGCTGCTCGGTGGCGAGCTCGGCAAGCGGCGTATCACCGCCGTCTTCGACGCCAAACGCCCCGATGCGGCCCTCGAGACGATCGCCCGCAATCTCGACCTGCGCCTGTTGCGTGCGAGCGACTATTTCGCCGCGCTCGTCGCCTGGTGAAGAAAAATCGCGCGACTGCCTAATTAGTTTTCGCCCCGCAAGCGTCTTCCCCAGCAGGGGAGCGCCAGAACGGCGCTTCGCGTGATCGCGGACAGGGGCATCGGACGATGAAGAGCGGGAACAAGGTCGGACAGCAGGCTGTCCGGCCGGCGGTGATGGCTGCGCTGCTGGCGGGCACGGCGTTGGGCTGTTTCGCGACGCAGCCAGTGCTGGCTCAAACGCCGGCGGCGACCAGCGCTGCGATCAACATCCCCTCCCAGGCGCTCTCCTCGGCGCTGATCGCCTTCTCGCGCCAGACCCGGATCGAAATCTTCGTTGCGTCCTCGCTCGCCTCCGGCAAGCGCTCCAGCGCGGTCTCCGGGGCGCAGGCGCCGGAAGCGGCCCTGCAGCGGCTGCTCGCCGGCACCGGCCTGACCTATCGCTTCACGGGGGGGCGCTCGATCACGGTCGAGGCCGCGCCGCGCGCCGGTGCGCTTGGCGCTGCGCCTGCCGGCGCGATCCCGCTCGACGAGGTGGTGGTCGAAGGCGCGCGCGGACTGCCGCCGCCGACCGGAACCATCGGCCAGCCGCCCGCGCCTTACGCCGGCGGCCAGGTTGGAACCGGGACCCGGATCGGTCTCCTCGGAAACCGGTCGGTCCTGACGACACCCTTCAACGTCACGGGCTATACGGCGAAGCTGATCCAGGATCAGCAGGCGAGGTCGCTCGCCGACGTGGTGCAGAATGACCCATCCGTGCGCAACGACGCCCCCGCGTTCAGCGAGCGGGATTCGTTCTTCATTCGCGGCTTCTCGGTCGTCAATCTCGACACGGCCTTCGACGGTCTCGCCTATATCGCCAACCCGCGCCGCAGTGTCGTCGAAGGCATCGAGCGCGTCGAGATCCTGAAAGGCCCGACCGCCCTGCTCAATGGCGGGGTCGCCCGCATCGGCGGCACGATCAACCTCATTCCCAAGCGCGCCTTCGACGAGCCGCTGACGCGCCTGACGACGACCTATCTGAGCGACGCGCAATTGTGGACGCAGGTCGACGTTGGCCGCCGCTTCGGCGCGTCCAAGGAATGGGGCGTGCGCTTCAACGGCTCCTATCGCAAGGGCGACACGCCGCTCGACAAGAACGCCATCGAGGTCGGCAACCTCTCGCTCGGCCTCGACTATCGCGGCGATCGCTTCCGCGCCTCGTTCGACCTTGCCCACTCCACCCAGAACGTCACCGCGCCGACATCGCTGTTCAACGCGGCGGCTGCGAACATCGCCATACCCAGGGCTCCGAACGGGCGGAGGAACACCTCGAGCTCGCTCGAATACAACGACAGCCGCTACAACATGGCGGCCGGCCGCGTCGAATTCGACATCCTGCCCGACACGACGATCTACGCCGCCGCGGGTGCGAGCCGCTATCTCGAGGACTTTCTGTCCTCGTCCTACCAGATCACCCGCATGGATGGCCGCGCCACCAACAGCCTCGCCATCATGCCGCTGGAGTTGCAGGGCTATTCGGGCGAGGTCGGCCTGCGCTCGAAGTTCCAAACCGGGTTCATCGACCATCAGATCAACATCTCCGCGTCCCAGTCGATCAACGAGAACTATTCGCGCGGATTCTTCCCGCCGGCGCTGCCGACCTTCCAGACCAACATCTACGCTCCGGTTCATCTGCCGCGCGATTCCATCAGCACCTTCGGCTTCCCGCGCTCCAGCCGGCAGCCGCTCTTCACCAGGCTGACGCTGCGCAGCCTGGCGGTCGCCGATACGCTCTCGATCGCCGGAGACCGGATCCAGGTGACGGTTGGCGGGCGCTATCAGGACATCGACCTGCAGAGCTATGTCACGCGCCCCGTTCCCACCCGGGGTTCCCTCGCCTCGACCTACAAGGAGGGGCGGTTCAGTCCCGCGATAGCGGCGGTCGTGCGCCCGACCGACAAGCTCTCGATCTACGCCAACTATATCGAAGGCCTGACCGAGGGGCCGAGCGCCCCGGCCACGGCGATCAACTCCAGCGAGGTTTTTGCCCCCGTCGTCAACAAGCAGACCGAGGTCGGCGTCAAATACGATTTCGGCACCGTCGCCGTCACGGCCTCGCTCTTCGAGATCAGGCAGCCGAACGCCTACACCGACCCAGGCACGAACCGCTTCTCGGTGAGCGGCCTCCAGGTCAACCGCGGCGCCGAGTTCACGGTGTTCGGCGAGCCCTTCGAAGGCGTGAGATTGCTCGGTGGCGTCACCTTCATGGACGCCGAGCTCGCCGACACGGCCGGCGGCCGGTTCAACGGCAAGACCGCGCCGGGCATCCCGACCACCGCGATCAACCTCTATGGCGAGTACGATCTGCCCTGGGTGCGAGGGCTCACCTTCACCGGCCGGATGATCTACACGAGCAAGATGTTCTACGATCAGGCGAATACGCAATCGGTCCCCGACTGGACGCGCTTCGACCTCGGCCTGCGCTATGCCTTCACTGGCCCGGCCGGCAAGCCCGTGGTGCTCAGAGCCAGTGTCGAGAACGTCTTCGACAAGACCTATTGGGCATCCGCCGCGCGCGGCTTCCTGGCGGTCGGAGCGCCCCGGACCTACGTGCTCTCCGCCCAGGTCGACTTCTAGCCGCTCGCCTGAAACCACATCGGGTTCCCAACGCATGTTGCGCGCCATCCTGCTCAGCCTGTCCCTCCTGCTTCCACCCGCCATGGCGGATGCAAAGCAGGTGACCGATCTCGCCGGCAGGACGGTGACAGTTCCCGACAAGGTCGAGCGCATCATCATCGGTGAGGGCCGCTATGTCCCGGCCCTCGCCATCCTCGACCGCGACGATCCGGTCGGCCGCCTCGTCGGCATGATGGGCGACTACGAGGCCGTCGATCCGGCGAACTATGCCCGCTATCGCGAGCGCTTCCCGAAGATCGCCGAGATCGCCCGGGTCGGCCGCGCCGCCAAGGAAAGCTTCAGCCTGGAGAAGGCGATCGCGCTGAAGCCGCAGGTCGCGATCTTCGGCCTCGGGGGCCATGGTCCCGATACGCGCTCCGGCGAGGTGATCGCGGCGCTCGAGAAAACCGGCACGACGATCGTCTTCATCGATTTCCGCAGCGATCCCTTGGTCAACACGCCGAAATCGCTGGAGCTGCTCGGCCAGGTGCTCGGCCGCGAGCGCGAGGCTGCCGAATTCCTCGCCGTCTGGCGTGCGGCCCTGGCTGAGGTCGAGGACCGGCTGAAGCAGGCCAGGCCCGCCCCCGTCGGCGTCTTCGTCGAAAGCCGCGTCGGGCTCGATTCAAGCTGTTGCGAGACGATGACGCGCGGCATGATCGGCCGCTTCGTCACCGCGGCGGGCGGCTTCAACATCGCCGAGCCGATGGTGCCGGGCGAAGCTGGCACCGTCAGCCTGGAATGGCTCATCGCCCATCCGCCGCAGGTCTATGTCGGCACCGCCATCGGCGGCGCGGCTTCTGCCGGCAGCAAGCCCTGGCTCGCGCTCGGCGCGGGCGTTTCAGCGGAGGTGGCGCGCGCCAGCCTGGCGCGCTCCATGGCCCGCACCGGCATCGCCCAGCTCGAGGCCGTGCGCCAGCGCCGCGCGCACGCGGTCTGGCACCACTTCTACAATTCACCGTTCAACGTCGCGGCAGTGCAGGCCTTCGCTAGATGGATGCACCCGGCCCTCTTCGCCGATCTCGATCCCGAAGGACTGCTGCGCCAGTTGCACGAACGCTTCCAGCCCTTCCCTCTCGATGGTGTCTACTGGATCTCGCTGCCATGACCGATATGCCGACCGCGCCCTCGCCCCGTCCCGCCCTCGAAGAATGGCACCTTGCCGTCGTCGAGGCCTTCGATGTCGAACCCCGACTCCGGCGGGTCGTCTTCACCGCCGACACGCTCGACCAACTCGATTATCGGCCGGGCCAGGCGCTGGTCCTGCGCATGCCGCTGCCGGAGGGCGGCACCGGCCGGCGCGACTACACCATTCGCTGGCTCGATCGCGAGGCGAAGCGGCTCGCCATCGATTTCGTCCTGCACGGCTCGACCCCGGCGCCGAGCTGGGCGCGTACAGCGCAGCCGGGCGACACCCTGCTCGCTCATGGCCCGCGCGGGCGCAACGTGATCGCGCCGGACGCCGACTGGCACCTGTTCTGCATCGACGAGACCGGCATGCCGGCCCTGCTCCATATGCTGGAGAGGGTCCCTGCCGACACGATCGTCCATGCGCTGATCGAGACCGCCTCGGAGCAGGGCGAAACACCCATCGAGACCGCTGCGACATTGACCTGCCGCTGGCTTGCGCGCGACGACGTTCCTGCCGGACCGAACGGGCTGGTGCTGGAAGCACTGCGCGCACTGCCGCTTCCCGCCGGCCGAGGCCAGGCCTACCTCATGGGTGAGACCAGCAATGTCCGGTCCTGGCGGCATCATCTCGCGCAATCGGGGATGCCGAAGACCGCGATCGCCTCGGAAGGCTATTGGCGGCCGGGCCGCATCGGCGGCCACGACCATGTTGACGATTGACCTTGCGAGAAGCGCTACCTCCAGAGCGAGGTTCGCCTCGCCCGGCAGGAAAGGCCAATCCATATCCGGTCTTCTGACCGCGTATTGTTGGCACTGACGATTTGTATAGTGCGGGCGCGCCGGGAGCCGCCCCTGGCTCTCTGCCAACCTGCCAGCGGCCGCGTCCGCTAATCATATCTCCACCTCCGGCGCGGTCTCCCCGTCCGATCAGAACGGCATCTTGCAGTCCTTGCCATAGGCGTCGGGCAGCCCTTCGACGATCTTGCTCTCGATCTCCGTGGCGAAGCTGCCGTCCTCGCGCTTCTTCACCGCGACCAGGTAATAGTCCTGGACAGGGAACTGGTTCGGCCCGACCTCGAAGCGTCCTCGCACGGAGTCGAACTTGGTCTTGCGCAGGGCCTCGATCAGCTTCGTCCGGTCGGCGATCTCGCCCTTCAACGAGGTCGCCGCGGCGTTCAGCCAGATCGCGGCGTCATAGGCGTGCGCGGCATAGTTGGCGGGCGTGTACTTGTACTCCGCCTTGAAGGCGTCGACGAATTTGCGGCTCGCCGGCACGTCCAGCGCAGGTGACCAGTTGGTGACGCCCGACGTTCCCACCGCCGCATCCTGGAGCGCGGGCAGGTTCGTCTCGTCGATGGTATGGGCCGACAGCATCGGCAGCGTGACGCCGGCCTGCCGCCACTGCTTGACGAAGGTCACGCCGAGACCGCCAGGCATGAAGATGAAGGCGGCGTCCGCCTTCGCCGCCACGATCTTGGCGAGATCACTGGAGAAGTCCGGCTGCGTCAGCGGCACGAAGATCTCGTCGACGATCTCGCCCTTGTATTCCCGCTTGAAGCCGGCGACGACGTCCTTGCCCGCCTGATAGTTGGGCGCGACGACCACGATCTTGCGATAGCCCTTCTGCGTGGCGTGGCGCCCCATCGCCTCGGCGTTCTGGTCGTTCTGATAGGCGGCGGAGAAGAGATAGGGGCTGCATCTCGCACCGGCGATCGGCGACGGGCCGGCATTCGTGCCGATGAAGACGGTCTGGCCGTCCACCATGCGCCGGGCCGTCGCCATCAGGATGTTGGAGAAGACGATGCCGACGATGGCGTCGACCTTGTCGCGCTCGATCAATTGCTGCACGCGCTGGATGCCGACTTCCGGCTTCAGTTCGTCGTCGACGACGAGGACTTCGGCGGGGATGCCGGCGATCTTGCCGCCGAGCTGCTTGATCGCGAGCTGGAAGCCGTCGCGCGTATGCTGGCCGAGCACCGCCGGCGGCCCGGTCAAGGTTGTGACCAGGCCGATTTTGATCGACTTGACCGGCTCGGCGGCCGCCATCGTCGAAAGGGCCGAAAGCAGCGCCAGCGCACTCGCAGTGGTCCTGAGGGTCTTGGGCATGTCGTTGGTTCCTCCCTGGTCGGTTCGATCTCAGCCGATGCCATAGCGCCCGGGTGCGATGACGCCCGCCGGATCGAGCGCGGCCTTGATCGCCGTGCAGCTGTCGCGGAAGGCCGGCATGGCCTGGCCCATATGGAGCGCGTGATAGTCGAGCGGGGCGCGGCCGACGAAGATGCCGCGCTCGGCATAGGCCCGTGCGAGCGCCTCGTAGCAGGCGTTGGCGCGGGCGTTCTCGTCGGGATTCTCGCGGTCGAAGGTGATGACGTGCAGCCCGCGCGCGAAGCGGGCGCTGCAGACGTTCATGATCATGTAATCCATGCCGTGCTCGGCATAAATCCGGCGCGAGATGCGCTGGCACTCATTGGCGATGCTTCCGACCATCGGCGTGCCCGGCAGAAACCAGAGATTGCCGCCTCCAGGACGCCATTTCAGCAAGCCGAGCTCGCCGACGCCGGGAACGCCCGAGCAGGCGTTGATGGCGACCTGCAGGGCATGGAAGCCCAGGGCCTCCTCATGCGGGATGTATGTCGCCTTGCCGGATTTGCCGAAGGCGGCGCGCACGCGCTCGATCTGCGGCTCGAGCGCCGCCATGCTGGGACCGTAGAAGGCGCCCGACACCGTCCAGGCGCCGAGCCCGTCCTTCTCCCGCAGCGCACGCCTGCCTGCCTCGGAGATCGGAGCGCGGTCGCCGGGGCTGTAATCCGGGCTCGGGTGCTCGGACCCGCAGAGATAGACGTCATTGGCGACGCGCAGCAGCGTCGGCACGAAATTCGAGAGCTTGAGCGCCCGGCAGATGTCGACGATCTCGGCGAGGTCGTCATCATCCGGATAGGTGAAATGGAAGCTGCGGACCGCCGGCGGGCGCGGCAGGAGCCAGATGCCCATGCGCGTGACAATGCCGAAATTCGACTGGGCGAACAGCCCGTCGAGGATCGGGCCGAAGCTGTACTTGCTGACGTGCCAGTTCGGCAGCTCGGAGCCCTGCAGTGCGCCGTCGCCGGTGCGCAACACCTCGCCGTTGCCGAGCACGACCTCCATGCCGCAGGAAAAGCCGAAATGGTCGAAATACGGGCCGTAGCCGGCGCCCTTGTCGAGCGCGTTGCCGAGCATGCCGCCTTGCGGTGGACCGGAGGTGACGTCGACCATGAACTTGTCGCCGCGCCGGACCAGCTCGTCATACATCGCCTGGTAGCTGACCCCGGGCTCGACCACGGCGAAGGCCAGCGTCTCGTCGATCTCGAGGATGCGGTTCATCCTGCGCCCGAGGTCGAGGACGACCTGCCCGGCGTGCACTGCCGAGCGGCTGCCGAGGCCGATATTGTTGCCGGTGCTGACCGGATAGAGCGCGACGCCGTGGCGGTTCGCCGCCCTCACGATCGCCTGCACCTCGGCCGTGCTGCCGGGATAGACGACGCCGAGCGGGCGCCGGTCGCCGCCCGGCATGGTGTTCTCGCCATAGCGGCGCAGCGTCTCCTCGCTGCGGTTGATCCATTCGGCGCCGATCGTCGCCGCGACCTCGTTGAAGAATGCCTCCGCCATGCCGGCGTCTCCCCTCTGTTTTCGTGTGTCTGCGCCGTTCACCAGAAGCCGGCGTCGTCGTTCGGCGCCGGGGCGGCGGCCGCAGCCGGCGCCTCCTCCGGCTGCGGCGCGGGCCGGCTCTGCAACGCCACGCCGGCCAGGGCCGGCGGCAGCGGGCCGCCCGTCGCCCAGTCCAGGAGCTCGACGGTGTGCGCCATCGGCGCGCCGACATAGCGCCGCAGCTGCGTCAGGCAGCCGATATTGCCGGCCGCCACGACGTCCGGCGCCGTGCTGTCGATATGGCCGGCCTTGCGCCCGCCCAGGGTTTCGGCCGTCGCGGGCTGGAGCAGGTTGTAGGTCCCGGCCGAGCCGCAGCAGAAATGCTTCTCCGGCACGTCCACGACCTCGAAGCCGGCGGCGCGCAGCAGGTCGCGCGGCGGCCGGGTGACGCGCTGGCCGTGCTGCATCGAGCAGGCGTCGTGATAGGTGACGCGCAAGCGCGGACGTTCCGGCGCCGCCGGCCGCAGCCCGATTCCGGCGATGAATTCGGTGACGTCGCGGGCGATGCCGGCGACCTCCCTCGCCTCGCCCGCAAGCTCCGTCCGGGCGAGGAGATGGCCGTAGTCCTTCACCGTGGTGCCGCATCCGGAGGCGTTGACGATCACGGCGTCGAGCCCTTCGCCACGACGCTCGCGCATCCAGGAGCGGACATTGGCGGCAGCGGCCGCCATGGCCTCTTCCTCACGGCCCATATGCAACGTCAGCGAGCCACAGCAGCCGGCCCCCGCCGCGACGACGACCTCGCAGCCATGCCGCGTCAGCAAGCGGATCGTCGCCGTGTTGATGTTGCCGTCGAGCACCTGCTGGGCGCAGCCGGCGAGCAGCGCCACCCGCGCCCGCCTTTCGCCCTCGGCCTCGAACACCTGCGGTGCCAGTATCCGCCCTTGCGTCCGCTCCGGGATCATCGCGAGGACAGGCCTGAGCCGCGACGGCAGCAGTCCTTGTATCGGCCGCCCGAGACGGCCGAGGGCCAGCGCGACCTGAAACAGCCGCGGCCGCGGCAGGACGAAGCCGAGCAGCGCTCGCAAGGCGCGCTCGGCGAGCGGCCGGCGATGCCGGCGTTCGACATGGACCCGCGCCCGGTCGATCAGATGCGCGTAGTCGACCTTCGCCGCGCAGGTGGTCATGCAGGACAGGCAGGAGAGGCAGCTGTCGAGATGCGCGACGGTCTGCGCCTTCGGCGGCGCCTCGCTCTCCAGCATCTCGCGGATCAGGTCGATGCGCCCGCGCGGGGATTCGTTCTCGTCGCGGCTCAGGACATAGGTCGGGCAGGTGTTGGTGCAGAAGCCGTAATGCACGCAGGTTCCGAGGATGTCGGCGGCTTCCCGGATCGCGGGATCGCGCAATTGCGCGGCCGTGAAATCTGTCTGCATCGCCTGTCTGTCCTCCGAGCGGAAAGCTAGAAACGGAGGCAGGCGAGGTCTCGGCGATGCGCGCAGAAAAATCCGGCTTTGAGTGCAAGCCATTCTTATGAAAAGCTGGGCGCGTCCGGACGGGTTCTGTCGGCTGCCGGGCGGAGAAGGTCATGGGGACCATTGTTTGGGGCACGCAAGGTCTGGAGCCCGATTCCGGGTTCGACTATTGGCGCGAGACGGTGTGCCGTGCCGTGCTCAACGTCACGACCGAGGCGCCTGACCCGCAGGAGGCCTTCCACGGCTCCATCGTCGGGCGCAGCTTCGGCGATGTCAGGATCGCGAGCTTCCGGTCGACGCGCCACGATGTCGTGCGCACCCCCCGCCATGTCGCGGAGGGCGACGACAGCGTTCTCGTCAGCCTGCAGGAGCGAGGCCAATGCCGGCTCTCGCAGGGCGACGAGCGGCTCTTGCTCCAGCCCGGCGAGATCGGCCTGGTCGACGGGGCGCGGCCATTCCGCCTCTCATTCTCGGAAGATGTCCGGCGTGTCGTCGCCGTCCTGCCGCGCCGCACGCTTCTGCTCAAGGCGCCCTGGCTCGTGCGTGGCCGCCCGCACCGTATCGCGCTCACCTCGCGGTTCATATCGCTCGCAAGGCGTCATCTCCTGGAGTTGGCGCGCCATGGCGAGGCCATGGACGAGATGTCCGCGAGCCTGCTCGCCGACAATCTGTGCAACCTGATCGGACTCTCGAGCGATGCCGGCGCCGGGGCCCGTCCCGATCGCCTGCACGAGGCGATCCTCGCCTTCTGCCGCGGACGGCTCGGGGACGAGACGCTGTCGCCGGGCGCCGTCGCGGCCCATTTCAACATCTCGGTGCGCACGCTTCATGCGCGCTTCGCCGCAACGGGCCAGAGCTTCGGGCGCTGGCTGCTGGCGACGCGGCTGGAGGAGAGCCGCCGCGCCCTGCTCGACCCCCGCCGCGCCGCCGAGGGCATAGCATCCATCGCCTATTCGGTCGGCTTCAACGACCTGTCGGTGTTCAACCGGGCCTTCCGCAACCGCTTCGGCGTCGCGCCTCGGCAGCATCGAAACAGAGATCTTGCCTAGATCACCGCGCGTCCGATCGGACGCGATAACGGTGATCTATCTATTTGTTATGGCATCGGATTCTTGCGAAAAAGCCCCACTCAAATGCACCGTGCAAGGCCCGTCGAATCCCGGCTTCGGCATCCCCGGCCCGGGCGGCAAACGGGTCGGCTTCAATGTCGATCTCTGCAGCGCCATCGCGACCTCGATCTCGGCGATCCCGCTCTTCCTGCCGGAAGGGATCGAGCTCGAAGTGCTCGTCCGGGCGCAGGTCGGCTTCACCCTCTTCGGCTCCGCCTAACCTCGCCGAGATCTTTCGCGCCGGCCTGCAATCGGTGCCCAAAGGCCAGTCGGAAGGAGCTGCGGCGCTTGCCCTGACGCATTGGCAGGCGCTGCTCCTTGCAGGTCGGCAGCATGCCGACCCATGGTCCGGCCAGGTTGACCTGTTCGACTTTGCCGCATTCCCATTTCTGCAGCAGCCGCTGGAGCTCCGGTTTGCCGTCGAGATTCGATAGGCGACCGGGAAGATGGTCAGCCGGTAGTTGAACTCGAGCTGGTCGCCATGGGCTTTGGAGCTGGCACCCTTCTGGAGTTCTTCGGCCGCCTGACAGAGTCGCTGGACCGCGGTCGCATGCAGCACCGCGTTAATATTGCCGGTAAACTCGACGACCTGCTGCCCCTTGGCCGTGGTGAAGCTGCGCCAGCCGCCGCCATCGAAGTCCCATCGAAGGCCTTGCCGACTGTTGTGCTGGGATGGCCGCGGACAGCGCGTTCTGTGAACGCCATGGCCCGGCCGAGGATGCGCTTTGTGGAGCCGAAGAGCTTTTCTCAGTAAAATGTCATGAGCACAAAGAATTCACCCAGCATTGAGGCGCCGGATGTGCAGGTTTATTTCACGACGATTCGATCGCGGTAGCTGAAAATACAAAACGAAATAAAGCTCAGCAATTTTATCCAGGGCTGTGTTATGATCGTTTACGGAAGGCTTCTTCCGGTTCGGAAAGTCCGACATCATGAAAATTTCAGCAGACCTGAAGCCGGCCGCCTGGGGCGCCGTCGGCGGGGCTATTGCACTCGCCGTCATCGGTTTCACCTGGGGCGGCTGGGTGACGCAGAGCACGGCAGAACGAGAAGCCAAGGCACGCTCGAATGCCGCCCTTGTCGCGGCTCTCTCGCCGATCTGCGTGGTGAGGTTCCAGCAGCAGAACAATGCGACCGAACAGCTCGTCGAACTCAAGAAGATCAGCTCCTGGCAGCAGGGTGATTTCATCGCCAAAGGAGGATGGGCAACAATGCCGGGCAGCTCATCGCCCGATTCGGACGTAGCCAAGGCCTGCGCGGCAGCTCTCGGCATTCCGAAAACCTGAGATTGCTCGCCAGTCGCTCGGCACCGCGACTGGCGACTTCTTGCCCCGTAACCGAATATCTGGGCCTGCCTACGATACATGCCTGAATTCGATCAGCCCCCTTCGAGGATGATCTCATGAGCCTCCACTTCCCTAATCCGATCCGACGGTATGACGCCGCGCGAAACTGCGTCTGTTTCTGGGGTTCCGATTCCGCTCTGGAGATTGCATTCGAGGTCGAGCTCGCGGCGTTGCACGGCATCGACGCTTCAGCCGGTCCGGACGAAGCGTCGATGCTGAGGGCGTATGATGGGCATCTTGCCACCATTCAGAAGGCCGCCGGGGCAGCTTATGCCCGCAAGCGCCGGAGCTACCACCGATTGACGGCTTCCGAGTTCTAATCTTGCTCGGGCTTTTCTGCCGATGACGGACCCGCGGGCTTCTCCGGGTCCCGTGGCCGTTGCATTGCGATCTTTCGATCGTCGTCAGCCGACGCCGGCGCCGGCTTAGTCGGCGCGGCTGCCGTTTGCGGGGCGATAACCGGCTTGTTGGTGTTTGCGGCCGGTTTCGGCTCGATCGTCCTGAAACGGATCATCACTGTCCTGTCGGTTGGCCGAGGCTCGCAGCATGCGCCTGGCCCCAGGGGACCACTGCCGAAAAACGCTATTTCTTTTTTGAAGCCGGAGCCTTCGCGATTGCCGCGACAAGGCTGGTGGGGGCAAGTGCTGCAGCCTTGGGTTTTTCCTGCTTCGGCTTCTTGGACTCGCGGTTCCCGCGTCGTTCGCCTTTTGACATGCCGTTCTGGTCCTCGTTCGGAGACCGCTGGACGCGATCTCGGGTCGTACCGGCCGAAGCTGGGCATCTCGCAGGGCAGTCGCCCGTCGCAATGTGCATGCGTGGTTGCAGGCGCGGATGTCTTGCAAGGAAAGGCGAGCAGGTGCTCGTGTCAGCGCGGCCGGCTAGCAGCTGCCGCGGCTGCCTGGGAACGAATCCAGGCAAGTCATGTCGAAGCAGAGTCGCAGCCTAGGCCAGGGCCGAGGAGAGCGCACGCTGTTTCTTTTGCATCTGCCCGCCGGACCGGCGCACCTCCATCCGCCGGGAGGCACGGGCCTCATCCGAGGATGGAGCGATAGAGCTCGAGATAACGATCGGCCATTCGCTCGACGGTGAAGCGCGCCGCGACCGCCGCCCGGCAGGCGGCGCGGTCGATCTCGGAGAGGCGCGCGATCGCAGCCACGGCCTCCTCGACGCTGTCGACCAGGAACCCGGTCACGCCATGCTCGATCAGCTCCGGCATGGAGCCTCGTCTTGAGGCGATGACAGGCGTTCCGCGGGCGAGCGCCTCGATGACCGACAAGCCGAACGGCTCCTCGAAGTTGATCAGGTGCAGCAACGCCTTCGCCGAGCCGAGCGCATGCGTCCGGGCGCTGCCGCCGACGGGGCCGAGATAGACGACGCTCTCGCCGGCGAGCGCGGGCGCGACCTGCGCGTCGTGGTAGCCGCGGTCCTGGATGATGCCGGCCATGACCAATCGGCGCCCGGCTGCGCGTGCGGCAGCGATCGCCTCGGCCGCACCCTTGTCGGGGTGGATGCGGCCGAAGAAGAGCAGGTCGTCGCTTCCGACCGGATCGAACGGAAAATCCTCGATCCGGATGCCGTGGTGGATCGTCGCCGCATAGCGCAGATCGGGGTGCCGGTCGGCGGCGCTGATCGCGACATAGTGGACCTTGTCCTCATAGGCCTTGAAGGCCGGCAGGATACGCTCCGAGGAGAAGCCGTGGATCGTCGTCACCACCGGCGTGTCGACCAGGCGCGAGAAGGCGAGCGGCACGAAATCGGCCTGGTTGTGGATCAGGTCGAATTCGCCGGCGCGCTCGAAGACATGGGCGACGTGCAGCAGTTCCCAGACCTTGGCGTCGATCGTCGGATCCTCGGAATACGGCGCCGGGCAGACGCCGGCCAAGGTACCCGCCGTATGACTGTCTTTCGTGGCGAACAGGGTGACGTCGACGCCGCGCGCCACCAGCGCCTCGGTCAGCAGGCTCGTCACCAGCTCCCACGGGCCGTAATGGCGCGGCGGCGTGCGCCAGGAGATCGGCGCCAGCATGGCGATGCGCAAAGCGTTCGTCCCTCCGTTAAGTCAGTCGGCGAGCGTCAGGATCACGCCCTCGTCGGGCCTCAGCAGCAACGCGCCGTCCTGAACCGGCGTTAGATCGGCGAGCGTGGAGAGCAGCGGCCGGCCATCCAGGGCCCAGACGGGCATCTCGAAGCGCTGCGTCATGGCTCCTAGATTCAGCGCCACGACCAGCCGTTCCTCGCCGTACGACCGCTCATAGGCGAGCACGTCATTTTCAGCTTCCAGAAACGCGAAATCGCCGAGCGCCAGGGCCGGATGGGCGCGCCGGAGCGCCAGCAGCCGGCGATGCAGCGTCAGCATCGAGCCGGACTCGGCTGCCATGTGCGCTACGTTCCGGTCCGGCCAGTCGGCGTTGAGCGGCAGCCAGGGCGCAGCCGTGCTGAAGCCGGCGTGCTCGCTTGCGTTCCAAGGCATCGGCGTGCGGACCGGGTCTCGACCCAGGCCCTTGCCGGGCTCGCGCAGTTCGCGCGGATCCTGGACATGACCCGGCGGGATCTCGACGTCGCCCAAGCCGAGCTCGTCGCCATAATAAAGGGTAGGCGTGCCGCGCAGGGTCAGCAGCAGCATCGCCGCGACGCGCGCCTGGGCCTGGCCACGCCTCGTCGCGACGCGCGGCCGGTCATGGTTTCCCAGCACCCAGTTCGGCCAGCCACCTTGCGGCAGCGCAGCCTCGTAGCCGGCGATCAGCGCAGCCAGCGAGCGCGCCTGCCAGAGCGCCTCGACGAGCTGGAAATTGAAGGGCAGATGCACGCCCGCCTGCTCCACGCCGTAATAGGCCATCAGCCGATCGATCGGCAGGTAGATCTCGCCGATCAGGGCTCGCTCGCCCTGTCCCGTGGCGCCGTAGCCGTCCGCGAGGGCGCGCATCTCGGCCGCGATGCCATGGACCTCGGGCTGGTCGGTCGAATGCTGCTGGAGCACGCGGTGCATCTCACCCAGTTCGGGCCGATAGGCGGGGTTCGACGGGTTGTCCGGGAAATCCGCCGCCTTGATCAGATGCCAGAGCACGTCGATGCGAAAGCCGTCGACACCGCGGTCGAGCCAGAAGCGCAGCACGTCCTGCATCGCGGCCCGCACCGCCGGATTGCGCCAGTTGAGGTCCGGCTGCTGCTTCAGGAAGGCGTGATAGTAATACTGGCCGCTGGCCTCGTCCCATTCCCAGGCCGGGCCGCCGAAATCGCTGATCCAGTTGTTGGGCGGCCCGCCCCCCGGGACAGGATCGCGCCAGAGATACCAGTCCCGTTTCGGATTGCTGCGCGAGGAGCGGCTCTCCAAGAACCAGGGGTGCTGGTCGGAGGTGTGGTTCGGTACGAAGTCGAGCAGGACCTTGAGCCCGTGCGCATGAGCCTGCGCCAGCAGATCGTCGAAATCGGCGAGCGTGCCGAAGCGTGGATCGACGCCGGTATAATCGGAGACGTCGTAGCCGAAATCGGCCATCGGCGAGGGATAGATCGGCGAAATCCAGATCGCATCGATACCGAGTTCGGCGAGGTAGCCCAATCGCCGGGTGATGCCCTTGAGGTCGCCGACTCCATCGCCATTGGTGTCCTGGAACGAGCGCGGGTAGATCTGGTAGATCACCCCGCTCTGCCACCATGGCACGGTCATCGCCGCGTCATCGCAAGCGCCAATTCTCTCTGCTCTTCGCCGAACCGGTTCCGCGCCGAACCTAAGGCCGCAGGCTGGAACAAAAGGGCTCCGGCGGCGGTTAGCTCGTCATGACCATTTCCACGACCACTCCGCCGACACCACCCGTCGATCACGATATGGAACTGTCGCTCCCCGCAGATGCGCCGCGCAATATCGTCAGGAAGCGGCAGCAGCGCAAGGCGCGCTCGGTGGCGGGCAGTCATATCGATGAAGCACTGTCGGGGCTTCCGATCTCGGATCAGGCCAAGGCTTCGCGCAAGGCAAGGCTGATCGACCTGCCGGATGACACACCGCTGAAGCGGCGCATCGAAGGTGTAGACCCCGAGCCGGTTTGATCCGCCCTGACGGGGAGCCGCTCGGCTTTGCTCAACCACCGGCAGCAGGCCCTTCATCTGCGGACGGCCGTCGACAGGTGCCTCGCGTAAAGCGCTCAATCTCGGCGAGCGCATCATCAAGGGATTTGAAGGGCCCCCGCCGCATGGCCTCCATCGTGTGCAGTGCATGGCCTGCCGGATAGATCATAAACTCGCCAGTCGCCCGGTCCGCGATATATCCCATATCGCGGCCGAGCAGATCGGTCAGCGACCAGGTCGTTCCATCCGGCTTCTGCGTGACATCGATATCCAAGCGAACTCCGTTGGTCGGAACCCGCAATCCGGCGGGCTCAAGGTGCGGGCTTCAACCCGCCGGAACAGCGGTCTTGTCGTCGAGGCCCCGGAAACGGGCATCGAGCCGGTCAAACAGTTCGTTTGCGCTTGGGCGTCGGTGGCGCGGATGCCGCAGCGGCGCGCTCTGCCGCCTCCTTCTGCAGCCGAAGCTCTTTCAAGCGCGCTGTGTTGACGTCGCGCGCCTGGTTGATGGTCTCCGTTTCGGAAAGGACGCGGTTGCGCGTCAATGACTGGGTTTGCGTCCTCAGGAACGCGGCATCTGCCGTCACGCGGGATCTCGAGTTCTCTGCCAAGTGTCTTCTCCAGAGGGGGCGGCTTGCGGGATGAGATCAGCCTCGCAGTGAGCATCACCCGGCGGGGCTGCGCACCGATTCGAGATTGTCCGAAACAATCTGATCGTGCCCGATCGCCCGTTCATGGCCATCGGCTCCGCGAACGCGGTATTCGCGCTCGCCGCTTGCACGCGTCGGCATGATCCTCACGACCTCATACTCGCCGGCACCGGATTGATCGGCGAAGCCGAAGGACAGCCGGACCACATCCCCAAGCTCGATCGAGCGTTGGATCACGGGCTGATGTCGGGTCATTTCCATGTTCCTTTTCACGGAGAGGCGGCCTGCCGCACATAGTGCGTCTCTTCCGCAACGACGGGATCCAGGGCCTGCAGAAGCGCTTCGATCCTGATCGTCGCGAAATTGCAGTAGGTGTCGGAGACTGCGTAGGGCAGGACGATCTGCCCGCCATGACGCATCGCACCGCAGGTGTAGACGACGTTGGGAACGTAGCCCTCGCGCTCGGACGGCTCCGGTCGGACCAGAGGTTCGCGTGAGCGCGCGAGCACCCGCGACGGATCCTTCTTGTCGAGAAGGACGGCGCCGATTGCATAGCGCCGCACCGGGCCGACGCCATGGGTGAACAGCAGCCAGCCCTCATCGAGCTCGATCGGCGAACCGCAGGTCCCGATCTGAATGAACTCCCAGGGATATTGCGGCTTCAGGATTGCGACGCCGCCGTCCCAGTTCATCAGGTCGTCCGAATAGACGAGATAGAGGTTCTCGTTGTCCTGCCGCGCGATCATGGCGTAGCGGCCGCCGATCTTGCGCGGAAACAGGGCCATACCCTTGTTCACGGCGGCGCTGCCCCGCAGCGGTGACATCCGGAAGGACAGGAAGTCGGTGGTCTCGATCAGCTCGGAGCGGATTCCCCTGCCGTTATAGGCCGTGTAGGTCGCCCGAAACACGGTACGCCCACCCTCGTCGAACGCGACGAAGCGCGCATCCTCGATGCCGTTCGACTGCGAGGCCGTGATCGGAAAGATCACTCGCTCGCTGATGTCGCCCTCCGGGGAGAACACCACCTCGACGTCGTCGCCATCGACGCGCACCATGCGGTTGCGGAAGGTCGCGATCGTCGCGAGGCGCGAGGTCGGATCGACGCTCAGGCTGCCGTCGGCAGCGACCGTGCCCGAGCGGAAGGTCAGGGACGAGATATGGCCCTCGCCGACCGCGCGCACGCTGAGAACGAAGCGACAACCGCCTGACGGAGCACCGGACTGGTCGGGGTGTAAAACGATGCTTGGGTTGAAGAGCGCCGCCGCCTCGAACGAATACTCGTGCAGGAAATAGGACCCGACCAACTGGCGCTGCGTCTTGGTGAACGCGCCGTGGGCCGTGAACACCTCCTCCATCTCGTCGGCGCGCGCCTCGAAGCGCTCCAGCAGGTTTCGGTGCCGGCCGTTGAAGTTCTCCAGCACCTCGGCGAGCTGGCTTGCTGCCGTTTCATGGTCCAGTGCCGTCACACGAGCGACGATGTGGTTCGCACGGAGCTTGTCCGTGGGGTTCATGTCGCGCGGATCGGGCGAGGGCCCGAAGCGGCGCACCACGACCCGGGCGGGATCCGGATACAGGTGCAAGGCCTGCCGGTTCAGGAAGGTGGCTTGCGACACGTCGCCCCCAAGTCGGTTTGTGCGGATCGCCGAAGGCTCAGGCGTGCAAGACCCGAAGCGGCGCCAGTTTCGGGCGGTCCCCGCTCATGCGGGACAGCTGGCGAATCTCGGCGAGGCTGAGAAGGTAGGATACCACGGATTCGCCGCCGCGGTTCTCATTGGGTCGGTCACGGTGCAGGCCGTCGCGGCAGGCGCCGGTATCCAGATCGACCAGCGGCGTCGACAAGTCGTTCTCGCCCATGAACCAGGCGAAGGCGCGCACAGCTTCGGCCCGCCATTGCGGGTCGCCATCGGCGCGCCAGGCAGCGAGGCAGGCCGAGATGGTCGCCGTGGCTTCCAGCGGCTGCTGGTCGAATGCCTTCGGCGGGCTGAGCCTGTCGCTGAAGCTGTCCGAGCCGACCGGCCTGAACAGGCCGGCAGGCGTGCTCTGCACCTCGACCAGCCAGCGCAGCGAGCGCAGGCCGGCTTCGACATAGGCGGGAGCCTGCATCGAAAGCCCGGTGGCGAGCAGTGCCTGGGGCAGCCGGGCGTTATCGTAGGAGAGACCTTCCTCGAACCAGACCCAGTCCGGTGTCTCGACCGTCGACAACAAGCCGAGCAGGCGGTCCGCCAGCAAGGATCTTAGCCGAGTGGTCGAGGGCGGCGCCGCGACTACGGCGCAGTAGGCGTCGAGGCCGAGCAAAGCGAAACTCCAGGCGCGGGGTGAGCTGAAGCTCTCGACGATGGGCAAGGCATCGGCGAACAGCGCTGTCGCCCAGCGCCGCCGCGATGGGCAGGTGTCGCTGCGCGCGCACTCGCCTAGAGCCCAGAGCGTGCGGCCATGGCTGTCTTCCGAGCCGACCTCCTCGAGCCAGCGTCGATCGAAGCTCATGAAATTGCGGAAGCGCTGCGCCTGCGGATTCCAGGCGTGCTGGACGAAGGACGCGAAGCGCGCCGTCAGCGGCTCGGGCAGGCGTTGCTCGCCGCCTCCGCCGAGAGCGCACGCGAGCAGCAGCGCGCGGGCGTTATCGTCGACGCAGTAGCCGTGCGTGCGATCTGGCACGGAATGAACGGCATGCTGGAACAGGCCGGTATCGTCGCACATGCAATGGAGATGCTCGGTGCGCAGCTCCGGCGGAGCGGACGGCTGGGCGAACGGCCTTGCCTGCGCCGGTCCGGCAACGACGTTCAGCAAACGGCCGCGGCGCGCCGTCTCGAATGTGGCGAGGTAGCGCTTTGCGGTCTGTTCCCAGGTCATCGAGCGGCTGCTGGCATAGGCGCGCCGGCGCATGGCCTGCCGCCGCTCGGCATCGGTCAGCAAGGCCGCGATCTCGTTGCCGGTCGCGACGACGTCGCCGAACGGCACCAGAACGCCGCGGCCGTCGGCAAGCAGTTCCTGGGCATGCCAATACGGTGTCGAGACGACAGCCTTTCCGAGCCCGAAACTGTAGGCCAGCGTGCCCGAGGTCATCTGCGCCAATTTTAGATAGGGCGTGACGTAGACGTCGCACATGGAAATGAAGCCCAGCAGCGTCTCGCGATCGACGAACTGGTCGAGGAAGACGACATGATCCTCGATGCCGAGCTCGTGGACACGCTTCTGCAAGCCGATGCGATAGGTCTCGCCCTGCTCGCGGACGAGATGAGGGTGCGTTGCACCCAGGACGACGTAGACCGCATCGGGTCGGCGTCTCAGGATCGAGGGCATCGCATCGATCATCACCTCGATGCCCTTGTTGGGCGATAGCAGGCCGAAGGTCAGGATGACCGAGCGGCCGGCGAAGCCGTGCCTGGCCTTGGCATCGTCCGGTTCGACGAAGGCGAAATCGGGAATGCCGTGCGCGATCACCTCGATCTTGTCGGCGGGAAGCCGATAGATCGTGCGCAGCAAGTCGCGCCCTTTCTCGGCCATGACGACGACCCGAGAGGAGGAATCGACGATCCGCTCCATGACGCTGCGTTGTGCGGGGCTTGGCTCCGACAGAACGGTATGGAGCGTGGTCACGACCGGCATCGTCAAACGTGACAGCAATCCTGTGAGATGCGCGCCCGCTTCGCCGCCGAAGATCCCGAATTCGTGCTGCAGGGAGACAACGTCGAACCGGCCGTCATTCAGGAAGTCGGCGGCACGCGCATAATCTGGGACCCGGTCGTCCTGGATCTGAAAGCCGACGGAGCCCGGATAGTCGTACCTCTCACCATCGTTCATCGCCACGATGGAGGTCGCCAGATCAAGGTCCGATGCGGCGACCGCCTGCTGCAGGTCCGTGGTGAAGGTCGCGATGCCGCAGCGGCGCGGCAGTGAGTTGCCGATGAAGGCGATGCGGTGAAGCGGGTTCAAGGTCGTGCCTCCATAAGGGGAATAGGCGAAACCGCCGGTGCGGCGAGCGCGAGGCGTCGGCGAGATTCCGCGCTCGTCGATGTGAGGGCATCGTTCGCTGCCAGCGGACGAAGCAGGTCGCCACTGGGCACCGCGGCCGCATAGGCTATGAGGCAGGTCAGACCCTGCTGCCCCGCCGCGATGCGCATGGTTTCGGCTTCGGCGAAGCAGCCATCGCCGACGCCTGCCTGCATCGGACCCAGACAACCATCGCCGGCGATGACGATCAGCCAGGTCTCCGGTCGCGCCCGCAGTTTCCACACCGATCCCGGCGCGAGCTCGAGCCGTTCAAGCACGAAGAAGGCACTCGCCACGAGCAGGGTCCTGGCGTTACCGAGCCCCCGCTGCGGCGCCTGCTCCGCAGCCGGCCCGGCATTGGCGGCGGCAATGCCGGATTCGATGTGGAGCTCGCGACCGCGGCCGTGATCGAACAGGCGGAAGGTGGTGTCACTGCGCTGCTGAATCTCGGCCAGCACGAGACCCGGGCCGATCGCATGGATCGTCCCGGCCGGGACGAAGATGACATCCCCCTCGACGACTTTTCGCCAGGAAACCTGCTGGAGAATGGAGCCGTCGCCGATCGCGGCTCGCAATTGCGCCTGTGAGAGTGATGCCAGCAGCCCGACCGCCACCGTGGCGCCGGGCTCGGCAGCAAGCACGTACCAGGCTTCGGTTTTGCCCCGTGTTAGCCCCATGGCCCGGGCGGCATCGTCATCCGGATGCACCTGGATCGACAGGGCCTCGCGCGTGAACAGCAGCTTGAACAGCAAGGCAGACTCAACAGCCGGATCGTGACGCTGGAACCAGATTTCACCGATGGTGACGCCTTGATGATCGGTTCCGCTCCACGGCTGGAGGTCGTGTGCCCCCCAGGGTTTAGGTACGGCCTGCAAGCGAGCCGGTTCGAGAGCCATAGCGAACTCCAAAGTCGCCGGGCTTCGACAAGCTCGACAGAATTGTCGAACGGCGCTGCGGCGGGGCCGGCAAAGCATTGATGTCGGCGGGAGACATCGGATTCCCTCGGGCTCAGTCTCTTGAACCGGGATTTTTTTAGTTCTCGACGATCACAACAGCTGGCAGTCCTTCTCAAGGGCTGCAGTGAGGCTGCCTGCGCGCCTCGAAGTCCGGCGGTAGAAATGGAAACGAAAAGCGGACGGAGATTCCGTGACGCGATCGGCCGCGACGACCTCATGCCTCATGGTATGATTTCGAAGCGTCAGAGATTCCCGACAAACCGGGAAAGCGTTTCACGGCAATACCCCGGCGTGCGATTAGCGTTTTGATCGCTGACCGCCAAGGCTCGGATATAGGATCAGTTTGGCATTAAACAATACACTAAGATATTTTTATTTTCGAAATGCGTTCAAAGTTAGATTTTGAAAGGAATTTTCTCATATAAAGCATTGCAACAGGTTGATTACGCGCGTTATTTTTATTTGATACGATCCAGTTTATATAATTATTCTGCTTCCTGTCGCATTTTTCTTGGACGGCTTCGCCCGCACGACAAACAATCAGGCCCGCCGAATGGCGCTTGGCGGGCCTGATCGTAAGCTGATCGAACTCACGCCGCCTTCGCGACGGCCGCTGAATTCGTCGATTTGCTGATTTTCGTGAGCAACTCGTCTGTCTTGGTCTCCTCGGCGAGCGTTGCGTCGAGTAGGGCGACAGCGTCCTTGTGGCCCAGCTGCTGGGCCCACGACTTGAGGGTGCCATAGCGGGCGTCGAGCGCGGGGCTGGCGCGACCGCGAGTTCGGCGTCAGGGACTGCGCTCACTTTCCGTCTTCCGGCGCTTGCAAGCCAGCCTAAAACCCCGCTCTATCGGCGCCCATGACGAGGACGCCGAGCGGTGGGGCGATACTGTGACGCAAGTCGACACTGCCTCCGCACCACTGTCGCTTGCGGCGCTGGGCTGGACGGATTTCTTTGCACATCAATGCGAACCAGATGAC
This sequence comes from Allobosea sp. Root483D1, assembly GCF_001429505.1. Classification (GTDB taxonomy): domain Bacteria; phylum Pseudomonadota; class Alphaproteobacteria; order Rhizobiales; family Beijerinckiaceae; genus Allobosea. Next base: position 331,429 of record NZ_LMJW01000022.1, on the reverse strand, counting down.
CCCTGCCTCCGGCCTGCGCGCATCTCCTCTGTACACCGCACCCGCATGAGCGCAATCACGCCCGATGGGCCGATCAGGCTCAAGCTGCCGGTCCATACCAATACGGGCGACTTCACGGTGGGTGATTGGGTGCTGGTGGAGCCCGGCACACATCTGCTACGGCGCCGGCTGGAGCGCGCGACGGTGTTGGCGCGGCGCACCGAGGGCAGCCTGACGCCGCAGCTTGCCGGCGCCAATATCGACACGCTGTTCATCGTCACCTCCTGCAATGCTGATTTCAACGTCGCGCGCCTGGAGCGCTATCTCGCGCTGGCCAATGAGAGCGGAGCCGAGCCCGTCATCTTGCTGACCAAGGCCGATCTCGTGCCGGACGTTCAGCCCTATCTCGATCAGGCCGCCGCCCTGCAGCGCGGGCTGGCTGTTGCAACCGTCAATCCGCGCAGCTCTGAAGCGGCGGCTGCGTTCGCGTCTTGGTGTGGCGAGGGCCGCACCCTCGCGCTGGTCGGGTCGTCCGGCGTCGGCAAATCGACGCTTGTGAACGCGCTTGCCGGCACCATCGAGGGCGAACCGCAGCAGACCGGCGACATCCGCGCCCACGACGCTAAGGGGCGCCACACAACGACGTCGCGCTCGCTGCATGCGATTGCCTGCGGCGGCTGGGTGATTGATACGCCGGGCATGCGTACGCTCCACGTCAGCGATGCGGCGTCTGGTCTCGAAACGCTGTTCGCCGAGATCACGGAACTAAGCCCGCTCTGCCGCTTCCGCGACTGCAGCCATGAGCACGAACCCGGCTGCGCGGTTCAGGATGCAGTTGCCAAAGGCGTGATCGACCCTGAGCGTCTGGCACGCTGGCGCAAGCTCGACCTGGAGAACAGAGCAAAGACGGCGAGGGTGAAGGGGCTGAGGGGAAAGGGGCGGTAGGCGGGGCGTCTGATTTCGTCGAGCTCAAACCTCAGCTGCTCGCGCCCTTTTTCACGGGGCGGGTTCCCGACCTCTTGTCCTAGTCGAGCTCGTAAGCGCGTTGGTCAGGATCCGGTTCCAGACGCGGTCGGGCCGTNNATAGCGATCATACCAGCGGTAGAACGTGGCGCGGGGAATGCCGAGCTTGTCCAGTGTGCGCCGTGCCGGCAGATGCTAGGCCTCGACCAGCCGGATGATCTCGGCTTTCTCGGATGGGGGATATCCCATGTGTCCTCTTCCCATCCGCGAGCATGCTTTTTTGAGCAGGCGGTTTTCCAGGGGCAGATCGGCCATGGCCTCCTTCAGCGCCTGTGCCTCACGGCGCAGGTCCTTCACTTCAGCGGAGGTCGCGGCGCGGGCCGTGTCACCCGCCAGCCGGCGTTTGCCGGCATCGAGGAACTCCTTCGACCAGCCGTAATACATCGACGCGGCGATCCCCTCGCGCCGGCACAGCTCGGCGATGCTCTCCTCGCCGCGCACGCCCTCCAGCACGATGCGGATCTTCTCTTCGGCCGAGAACTGTCGCCGCGTCGCTCGGCGGATGTCCTTTACGACCTGCTCGAGAGCGAGTTCTCGCCTGTAGACAGCCAAGCAGCCGACGCTCTCAACGTCATGACCGCCAGCAGCCACAATCTAACGGCGAGCCAGCGGCATGCATGGGCTCGGTTCGTGCTGTCGCTGAGACGATTAGCCTGAAGCCGGCGCCGTCTCAGAAGGCCTTTGCTGCCAACGCAGATGGCTCCAGCCTAAGGCCTCTGCCAAGTGCTTGGGTATAAGCTGATGGATATCCCATTTCGAAACCAATACAGTTCTAATTCCGTCGGCGTAGCAGGACACTTGATAAGGCGGAAAATAGAACTCAACACCCTCTTTCGAGAACCCATAAAACTGGAAGTGAGACCACTCCTCGGTTCCGCCGCATATCCAGTTCATGCACTCGTTTGAATCAACAAATTCATTAAGTAGTTGCTTGTAAAGATTCTTTCTACAGATATCTTGAATGATAGGAAATACCTCGTTTGAAGACTGAAACAGATCCATTGGCCCTGGTATCATAGTTACCGGGTCTAACGTAAAATTATAACTCTCTATGTGCTCCATCCCATGTGCGGCGCCAGCGTTGTAATAATGAATCATGTATGGCAGCGATAGAACATGATTGCAAATTACTGGCTCTCTGCAATGAGCAGAATATGTATTGGTCCGCATATATCTGCTTTGTCCAAAAGAATAATCAACAGAATTTTGGCTAAATTTTACCTCCCTCTGTTTAGAGACGGATTTTAGAATGACTCCTCTGACGATGCCGTTTATATCAGATACATTATCAATTTCAGATGATGAAAGCTCCATAATATTAAACTCCGCCTCGTATCCGGGGAGCCCATCCCATTTTTCTTTGTAATTCCTCTCGACCCACCTTATGCGATTATCTACCTGGACAGATCTAACGTGCTGGCCGATTTGATTCAATTGTTCAGATATCGCCGCATCGATCTTAGCAGCGGCGTTCGACTCCCACGCACGAACCATATGAAGATGCGCTACCGAATCCGGATACGCTGGAAGTTCGTCTAACAATACTGGAATGATATAGATGTCGCTTGTTAATTTCTCTTCTGCTTTAAGGAGAGCGAGTTTGATTTCTCGCTGAGCGTATCCGCGTCTATCGACGGAATTTTCTGACATAAACAATATCACAACAGCCGACCTGCCAAGGGCGCGTCGGATTTCGGCGTCCCAGTTCTGCCCGGCTACTAAGCGCCGGTGGTCCATCCAGATATTGAAATTAGCTCTCTCAAGATCGTCGACAAACGGATCTACGCGCGCTCGGTCAGGACTGGCGTAACTGATGAAAATCAGGGGTTCGCTTTCGGCCATGGGAGATCGATCGCCTCTGAATCAAATTCGTAAGCTCATTGAGTAGGGCGCAGCTGACGAGTCGCCAAGCGGAGCGCGTCCTGCGTTTTAGGCGTGCGGAGTGGCAACGCCGTGCCCAACTGTCGCTGTCACGTGCGACTGTTACGGATAGCTGTTACGGCGCTTTTGATTATCGGTTTAAAATCAACCACTTAGCAAAGTGGCTGGGGGACTAGGATTCGAACCTAGACAACCAGAGTCAGAGTCTGGGGTCCTACCGTTAGACGATCCCCCAACGGGCGCGTTGTGGTGCGACGCGTCGGATGGCCGCGATCTAAACAACCTCGCGCCCGGTTGCAAGCCTTCTGTGACGATTTCGACATGCAAGACGTGCACGACAGCTCGCGCAACGCCCGGAATGCCCCCAGCACGAGTGCTGGCGCGCGGAAAACGCTTCAGCCGGCGCTGAGCGTGCGCCTGACCGCGTCGCGCCAGCCGGCGACGTGGTTGCGGCGGGTCTCCTCGGCGAGGCCCGGCGAGAATCGCCGCTCCAGCCGCCAGCGATCGGCGAACTGGGCCGGCTCGGGCAGAAGGCCGGCATCGAGGCCGGCGAGATAGGCTGCGCCCAGCGCCGTCGTCTCCAGCACCTGCGGCCGGTCGACCGGAGCGGCGAGGATGTCGGCCAGGCGCTGCATCGTCCAGTCTGAGGCGACCATGCCGCCATCGACGCGCAGCACCGTCTGCGCACCATCGGCCTCGGGCCAGTCGGAGCGCATCGCCTCCAGCAAATCGAGCGTCTGGAAGCAGACCGAATCGAGCGCGGCGCGGGCGAATTCGCGCGGGCCGGTGTTGCGGGTCAGCCCGAACATCGCGCCGCGGGCATTGGCGTCCCAATGCGGCGCGCCGAGGCCGGTGAAGGCCGGCACCAGATAGACCTGCTGGCCGGGATCGGCATTGGCCGCGAGCGGGCCGCTGTCGGAGGCCTTCTCGATGATGCCGAGCCCGTCGCGCAGCCATTGCACCGCGGCGCCGGCGATGAAGATCGAACCCTCCAGGGCGTAATGGCGCACGCCCTTGAGCTGGTAGGCGATGGTCGAGAGCAGGCGATTCTGCGAGGCGACGGCCTTGGTCCCGGTGTTGAGCAAAGCGAAGCAGCCGGTGCCATAGGTCGATTTCAGCATGCCGGGCTCGAAGCAGGCCTGGCCGACGGTCGCGGCCTGCTGGTCGCCGGCGATGCCGCGAATCGCGATCGCGCCGCCGAGCAATCCGGGCTCGCTGTCGCCGAAATGCGCGGCGCAGTCGCGGACCTCCGGCAGCATCGCGGCGGGAATGTCGAGCAGCGCCAGCAATTCCTCGTCCCACTGCCCCCGATGGATGTCGAAGAGCATGGTGCGCGAGGCATTGGTCGCGTCGGTGGCGTGGACGCGCCCGCCGGTCAGGCGCCAGAGCAGGAAGCAATCGACCGTCCCGAAGGCGAGCTCCCCGCGCCGGGCGCGCTCGCGCGCGCCGGGGACATGGTCGAGAATCCAGGCGATCTTGGTACCGGAGAAATAGGGGTCGATGCGCAGGCCGGTGCGCTCGGCGACGAGCTTGCCATGGCCATCCGCCTCCAGCGCGGCGCAGCGCTCGGCGGTGCGCCGGTCCTGCCAGACGATGGCGCGGTGGATCGCCTGTCCGGTTTTGCGGTCCCAGACCAGGGTGGTCTCGCGCTGGTTGGTGATGCCGATCGCCGCGACCTCCCCTGCCCGCGCCTCGGCTCGCGCCAAGGCCTGCCGGCAGACCGCAAGCGTGCTGTCCCAGAGGTCCTCCGCCTCGTGCTCGACCCAGCCCGAGGCCGGGTAATGCTGCGGGAACTCCTGCTGGGCGCTGGCGACCGGCTGGAGATTCTCGTCGAACAGGATGGCGCGGGAGGAAGTCGTGCCCTGGTCGATCGCCAGGATCATGCGCCGCGCCGCCATGCCGTTTCTCCCGATCAGTCGCTGCCGGGCTCGGAATGCCGGCTCGCTTCGAGCTTTGCCGCGAAGGCCGGGTACAGGCAAGCACGAGAGAGCCGCCGCAGTTTCGCCACAGGTTCCGCTTGGCAGAGGCTGTGTGCTGTTGTTACGCTGCCTTCCGAATGGAAACGTTCCAGCCCCGTGCTGGACTCCCGGCGGCCGCGGAAGTGGCCATGGCCGGCGAAGGGTTAGCAAGTGACGGTCGAAGACCGCCAGGAATCCGACCGCCCCCTCGTGGCGGCGGTCCCGCTACCGGGCGAGCGGCCCGCGCCGCCGGATGCCGCTCGATTTGCTCCGGCACCGTTCCAGCGCCCTCCTCCGACCACCTATGCCGCGCTCGATCTCGGCACCAACAACTGCCGCCTGCTGATCGCGCGGCCGGCGCAGCATGGCTTCCGGGTCGTCGACGCCTTCTCGCGGATCGTGCGGCTCGGCGAAGGGCTGAGCGCCAGCGGCCGGCTCTGCAATGACGCGATGGACCGCGCCGTCGAGGCGCTCAAGGTCTGCAAGAGCAAGATGGACCATCGCGGCGTCACCCGCGCCCGCCTGATCACCACCGAAGCCTGCCGCGCCGCGACCAACGGAGTCGAGTTCGTGCGCCGTGTCGGCGAGGAGGCGCAGCTGGACCTCGAGATCGTCGACCAGCGGACGGAAGCCTCGCTCGCCGTCACCGGTTGCGCCGCGCTGGCGGCGCCGGAAGCCGGTGCGGTGATCGTCTTCGACATCGGCGGCGGCTCGACCGAGATCGTCTGGCTCGGCGGGCGCGAGGCCGGGCGCGATCCGGCCTCGCGCATCCGCGAATGGGCTTCGCTGCCGATCGGCGTCGTCTCGGTGGCGGAGCGCTATGGCGGCGTCGAGGTCGGGCGCGAGAAGTTCGAACGGATGGTCACCGATTGCAGCGAGGCGCTGGCGCCTTTCGCGGCGAAGGCAGCGGCGGCAAGGAACGCACCGAATTTCCACCTGCTCGGCACCTCGGGTACGGTGACGACCGTCGCCGGCATCCACTTGCGCCTGCCGCGCTATGACCGGCGCCAGGTCGACGGGCTGTGGATGCATGAACGTGACGTCTGCAGCGTGATCGACGAGCTCGTCGCGATGGATTATGCCCAGCGTCAGGCCAATGCCTGCATCGGCCGCGAGCGGGCCGATCTGGTGCTCGCCGGCTGCGCCATCTTCGAGGCGATACGGCGCGCCTTCCCGAGCCCGAAAGTGCGCATCGCCGATCGTGGCCTGCGCGAGGGCATTCTGCTCAGAATGATGCACGAGGATCGCGCCTGGTGGCGCCGAAGGCAATGACGACAACCAAATCAGGCGGCGGCGCACGCGATCTGCGCATCAAGGTCAAGAAGCCGGCCAAGCGCAGCCATTCCTCGCAGCTCTGGCTCGAACGCCAGCTCAACGACCCTTATGTGAAGCGGGCGCGTGAGATGGGCTATCGCTCGCGCGCAGCCTTCAAGCTCGCCGAGATGGATGAGCGCTACAAGTTCCTGAAACCCGGCCAGAAGCTGCTTGATCTCGGCTGCGCCCCAGGCGGCTGGTGCCAGATCGCGGCGGCGAAGGTCGGCCTCGAACAAGGCAAGGGCCGGATCGTCGGCATCGACCTGCTACCGGTCGACCCGATCCCGCATGTCGAGCTGATCGAGCTCGACTTCATGGCGGAGGAAGCTCCTGCCCTGCTGATGGAGAAGCTCGGCGGCAAGGCAGATGGCGTGATGTCCGACATGGCCGGCAATACCACCGGCCACAAGAAGACCGACCATCTCAGGATCATCGGCCTCGCCGAAGCGGCGCTCGAATTCGCCAATGACGTGCTGGCGCCGGGCGGCTTCTTCCTGGCCAAGCTGTTCCAGGGCGGCGACACGGCCGAGCTGCTGGCGCAGCTCAAGCGCGACTTCACCCAGGTCCGCAACATCAAGCCGGCGGCGAGCCGAGCCGATTCCTCCGAGCTCTACGTGCTGGCGACGGGCTTCCGGCGGAAGCCCGAACCGGCTGCGGAAGACTGACGCAGAAGCCCCACCTCAAGCCTCCGCCTGCCGGCCATCGACCAGATGGACGCGGCGGCTCGCCCTGGCCGCCATGTCGATATCGTGGGTCACGGCGATGACGGTCTTGCCACGCTCGCGCACCAGCGCGTCGAGAATGGCGAAGACCTGCTCGGAATTCTTGCTGTCGAGGCTGCCGGTCGGTTCGTCGGCGAGGATCAGCGGCGGATCGTTGGCAAGCGAGCGTGCGACCGCGACGCGCTGGCGCTGGCCGCCCGAGAGCTGGTCCGGCCGCTTGTCGAGATGATCGGCGAGACCGAGCACCGTCAGCAGTTCCGTTGAGCGCTCGCGCATGGCGGCAGTCCCGAGCCGACCCAGCCGGCGCATTGGGATCTCGACATTCTCGCGGACGGTGAACTCCGGCAGCAGGAAATGGAACTGGAAGACGAAGCCGAGCGTCGCCAGCCTGATCTCGGCCCGCTCACGCTCGCTGAGCCCGGCGGTATCCCTGCCCGAGATGGTGAGCGTGCCTGCTGTCGGCCGGTCGAGCAGGCCGAGCAGATAAAGCAGCGAAGACTTGCCCGAGCCGGAGGGACCAGTGATCGCGACGAACTCGCCCTCGCCGATGGTCAGGGTGATGTCATGGACCAGCGTCACCGGCACGGCGGCAGGCAGCACGCGGGTGAGCCCCGTCGTCTCGATCAGCGCGTTCATGTCGCGCCCCGGATGATGTCGACCGGGTGGAGGCGCGCCGCCTGCCTTGCCGGCAGGTAGCCGGCGACCCCGGCCGAGACCAGCGCGAAGCCGGCGGCGATCAGATAGTGCCAGATGCTCCAGGCCAGCGGCAGGCGGGTGATCTCCTGTGCGACGCTCGCGCCCGACAATTCGAAGCGGACCAGCGAGAGCGCAAAGCAGAGCGAGAATCCGACCGCCCAGCCGATCAGCGAGCCGCCAGCGCCGAGCGCCAGCCCCTCCAGCAGGAAGAGGCGGCGCATGTCGGTCTCGGTGAAGCCGAGCGACTTCAGGATGGCGATGTCGCGCGCCTTCTCGTGGGTGATCGTCGAGATGATGTTGAAGATGCCGAAGCCGGCGACGAGCAGGATCGCGCCGACGACGGTGTACATGATGACATTGCGGATCACGAGCGCCTCGAGCAGCGACTCGTTCGCCTCCTGCCAGGCGACCGCCTTGTAGCCGATCTGCGCTTCCGCCCGGCGCGCGACCTGCGGGGCAGCAGCGGGATCGTCGAGCTTCAGCCTGATCTCGTTGATCGCGTTCGGGCGCTCGCTCAGGATCTGGGCGCTCTTGAGCAGGACATAGCCCTCGCCCTCGTCGCGGGCGGTGGTGCCGGTGTGGAACAGGCCGACGATCTTGAAGGCGCGGCTCTGGCCAGTGGAGGAGACCACCGTGACGGTGGTGCCGAGCTTGGCGCCGAGGCGCTGCGCCAGCCGGTCGCCGACGACGATGTTGTTCCCGCCGGCGATCAGCGAGGTGAAGCTTCCCTGGCGGAAATCCTTGGCGAGCGAGGAAACCTTCATCTCGGCCTGCGGCTCGATGCCGATGATGGCGATGCCGACATCGCGCCCGGCATAGCGCACCACCCCTTGCGTCTTCAGGCTGAGCGCCAGCCGCCCCGGCACCCAGGCGCGCAGCATGGCCGTCGCCTCGGTCGGGTTGAGGATGCCGCGCCGGTCGTCCTTCGGGCGCAGGCCGGCGATCCGGGCCGCCGCGAAGGCATCCTGTGCCGGCTGGCGGCGGGCCGTGCGGTATTCGTCGGTGATGTCGACATGCGGCATGGTGTCGACCAGCCTCGCGACGAAATCATCCTCGCCGCCCTGCATCAGCGCCGCCATGGCAATCGAGAAGCCGACGCCGAGCGCAACGCCGATGATCGCGACCAGCGTCTGCCGACCGCGGCCGCGGATATGCGTCAGCGCCAAAGCGAGGATCAGGCGCATGGCTCACCTGCCCTGCTGCGCGACACGTGCGCCGTCGCCGAGCTTCGCGGGAAAAGGCGCGATCACGCGCGCCGCATCCTGCAGGCCGGAGACGACCTCGACATCGCCCGTGCCGCGAATGCCGATCGCAAGCTCGCGGCGGCGGGCGACATCACCTTCGACGATGAAGACCGCATTGCCCTGCACGGCGGCGACCGGCAGCAGGAGCGCGTTCTGTGCCACCCGCACGATGATGTTGAGCTCGACCGTCATGCCGATCAGCAACGGGGTGTCGTCCGGCAAAGCGAGATAGACGCGATAGGTCTTGGCGACGGGGTCCCCCTTGGGCGTGATGCTGTCGACGGTTCCCTCCAGCGCCCGCCCCGGAAAGGCGTCGGCCCGGATCAGGACGCGCTGGCCCGGCTTGACCTGCGGGATATCCTCCTCGTTGACCTCGGCGACGACGCGCAATGGCTTGGCCTCGCCGATCCAGAACAGGACGGTGCCAGGCTCGGCGATCTCGCCGACCTCGCCGTCGCGACGCAGCACGGTGCCGCGCATCGGTGCGCGCAGCAGATAATTCTCCAGGCGCGCGGTCTGGCCGGCGATCAGCGCCGAGGCCTGGCTCATCTCGCTGCGCGCCCGGTCGAGCGCCTGCAGGCTCATCACATTGCGTTCGACCAGCACCGCGAGACGGTCATGTTCGGCGGTGGCGAGTTTCTGGCGGGCTTTGAGCTCGGCCAGAGTCGCCTCGGCCTGGGCACTGTCGAGCCGGGCGAGGATCTGCCCCTGCTCCACCCGCTGGCCCTCGCAATCGCAGCGCTCGATAACGCGCTCGCGCACCAGCGCCGCGACCTTGGCCCAGTTGCGCGGCTCGACGGTGCCGGTGGCGTAGACGATCTCCGCCGCGTCGCCGCGTTTTGGCGCGACGGTCGCGACCGCGGTCGGCTTCGACAGCGACCAATAGGCGCCGCCGGCGGCGACCAGGGCCGCGACGGCAAGAAGACTGCGAGCGAATTTCACGGCACCCTCCGCGGGAGGCCTCGCGCGAACGTGCTCGACCCAGGAGTTTCGCGGGTCTGGAAGCGTTGCGCCGGCAGCGTCTCTCGCGCACAATCGCAAGAGACCGACCGTCGGTCATTTTACAGACCGACGGTCGGTCGTCAAGTGAGAGCGAGAAGCATGCCCCGTGTCGTGAAGCGCCCCGATGACCGCCGGAACGAGATTCTCGATGCCGCACAGGCGCTGTTCTTCGAGCGCGGCTACGAGCGGACCACCGTCAATGACGTCATCGCGCAGATCGGTATCTCGAAGGGCGGCTTCTATCACCACTTCTCCGCCAAGGAGGATTTGCTCGAAGGGATCACCGCCCGGCTGGCGCAGGACGCCGTCGCGCGCGTCCGCGATCTCCTGGAAGACCCGTCGCTCGACGCCCTCGCCCGGCTGAACGGCTTCCTTGCCCGCTCACGGCAGATGAAGGTCGAGGATGCTCCGAAGTTGCGGGCGGCCTTCGACGTGGTCTTCCGGCCGGAGAACCTTGTGCTCTACCATCGGATCAACGCCGCCTCGATCGCGGTGATGCGGCCGGTGCTGACCGGCATCATCGCCCAGGGCAAGACGGAAGGTGTCTTCGCCGTGCCCGATCCCGAGGCTGCCGCCGAGATCATCCTGCATCTCGGGGCGAGCACGCACGATGCCGTCGCCCGCACCATCGCAGCCACTGGCACGGCGGACGAAGACGCCGCGATCGAGGCGCTCGACCAGCGCCTGCGCTTCTACGGCGTCGCGGTAGACCGCATTCTCGGCCTGCCCGATGGCAGCATCCCCTTCGTCGAGCCAGGCTTCACCCGTGCGGTGATGACGGCGCGCTGAGCGGCCTCAGCTGGCGCGCGCCGCCAGATCGATCGCGGCCGTCACCGCCACCGCATAACCCTGCGCGCCGAGCCCGGCGATGATCGCCGTCGCCGCCAGCGAGACGTAGGACTTGTGGTAGTGCGCCTCGCGCCGGTGGATGTTCGAGATGTGCAGTTCGACGATCGGGCCGGGAAACATCTTCAGCGCGTCGAGGATCGCGATCGAGGTGAAGGAATAGGCGGCCGGGTTGATGACGATCGCCGCGCCCTTGTCGATCGCCTCGTGGATCCAGTCGATCAGCTCATATTCGCGATTGCTCTGGCGGAAGACGATCTCGCGCCCGTCAGCAGCCTCGCGGCAGAGCGTCTCGACCTCGACGAGCGTGGTCGAGCCGTAGATCTGCGGCTCGCGCGTGCCGAGCCGGTTCAGATTGGGACCGTTGAGGACGTAGATCGGTTTGGTCACTAGTCGGTCCTGTCCTGTCAGCCCTGGTAGCCCATCAGGCGTGGCAGCCAGAGCACGAGGCTGGGGAAGAAGGTAATCAGCGCCAGCGCAACGATCATCGCTCCGAGGAACGGCATGCATTCGCGCACGATCTGGCGCAGCGGCACCTCGGCGATATTGGTCATGATGAAGAGCAGCAGGCCGTAAGGCGGCGTGATCAGCCCGAGCATGATGTTGACGACGACGACGACGCCGAAATGCACCATGTCGATGCCGAGCGCCTTGGCGGTCGGGATCAGCACCGGCACAACGATCAGGAGGATCGCGGTACCTTCGAGCAGGCAGCCGAGGATCAGCAGCAGGACGTTGACGAGGATCAGGAAGCCGAGCGGCGAGAGGTTCCAGCCGGCGAGAAAGGCGCGCAGGGCGTCGGGGATGTTCTCGATGGTGACGACATAGTTGAAGACGAGGGCACCAGCGATCAGCATGCCGATCGAGGCGGTGGTGCGGGCGCTGTAGGCCAGGGAATTGTAGAAGGCCTGCAGGCTGACGCTGCGATAGAGCAGCACCGAGACGGCGAGCGCATAGGCGGCAGCGACCGCCGCGGCCTCCGTCGGCGTCGTCGCGCCGCCATAGATGCCGCCGAGCAGCACGACCGGCATCATCAGCGCCGGGAAAGCGCGCCAGGTGATGCCCGGCCACTGGCGCAAGGGGATCGGCGGCTCGACCGGAAAATTACGGCGCTTGGCGGCCGTGGCGACGATCACCATCTGCGCCAGCGCCATCAGCAGGCCGGGGATGACGCCGCCGAGGAAGAGGAAGCCGATCGAGGCGTCCGAGACCAGCGCGTAGATCACCATCGGGATCGAGGGTGGGATGATCGGCCCGATCACCGAGGAGACGGCGGTCAGCGCAGCGGCGAAGGCCGGCGGGTACTTGCCGTCCTTGGTCATCATCGCCTGCATCATCCGCCCCGTTCCGGCGGCGTCGGCGATGGCGGAGCCGGACATGCCGGCGAAGATCACGCTCTGGACGATGTTGACATGGGCGAGCCCGCCCCTGAAGCGGCCGACCAGCGCATCACAGAAGCGCAGCAGCCGCTCGGTCATCGAGCCGATGTTCATCAGCTCGGCCGCCAGGATGAAGAGCGGCACGGCGAGGATGACATAGTTGGTGTACATGCCGTTGAGCAGTTGCTCGGCGGCGATGGAGAGGTCCTGCCCGGCGACGAGGAGATAAAGGATCGAGCCGGCGATCATCGCATGGCCGATCGGCAGGCCGAGCAGCGACAGCGTGATGATGGCGAGAATGGCGAGGGAGAAAGGCGTGCTCATACGCCCGAACTCGCCTTGGTCGGATCGAAGGCCTCGGGCGCCGTGCCGCGCAATGCCCGAAAGCCGAGCCAGAGATAGCGGATGATCGCACCGACCGCGAAGGCGATGTAGATCGCGTAGACCCAGTTGAACGGCAGCTTGAGATAAGCGGTGCGCTCGACCTTCATGAAGGTGACGTAGTCGACCATCGCCGGCAATGAGATCACGTAGAGCGCAACGAGGGCGATCGCCGTGATCAGTGCCATCACCCGGCGCGGGCCCGGGCCGACGGCGCCATAGATGATGTCGAAGCGGATCTCCTCGTTCTCGCGGACGACGAAGGCGGCGCCGAACAGCACCAGCCAGAGCCAGAGGATGACGCTGATCTCATGCGTCCAGCCGATCGGGAAATTCAGCAGATAGCGGAAGACGATCTGGACCAGGAAGACGACGAACATCGCCCCGAGCATCAGCACGAGCAGGTTCTCGGCCCGGCGCGCCATAAAGGCGCCCAGCGCNNGCCGCGCCGGCCCCGAAGGGCCAGCGCTAGAACTGATCGCGTAAGCCTAGCGAACGCTAGAGCAGGATGCGAAAAAGTGGGAACCGGTTTTTCGCTATGATCCTGCTCTAACTCTTTAATGAGAGACGGATTCAGATTTCAGTTAGCATCGCCTTGCGATTCCAACTGAAATCATCCGGCTCTAGAGCGCGTTGATCTTGTCGAGCATGCCCGGCGTCCAGCCCTTGGCCAGTTCGGACTCCAGATACTTTTTCTGAGCAAAGTCGCGGAAGGCCTTGAGATCGGGCGCATAGACCTCGAGCCCCTGCTTCTTGAAGAAGTCGACCAGCTCGGCCTCCTTGGCGAGGTGCTCCTTGGTGCTCCAGTCGATCGCGGCGTCGGCCGCGGCCTGGAAGGCGGCCTGTTTCTTCGCATCCATCCCGTCCCAGACCCGCTTGGTGACGCAGAGCAGGTCGAAGCCGACGAGGTGAGAGGTCAACACGATCTGCGAGGAGACCTCGTAGAACTTCATGTTCTGGACGTTGGGCAGCGGGTTGTCCTGGCCGTCGATCGCGCCGCTCTGCAGGCCGGTATAGACCTCGGCATAGGCCATCGGCGTCGGATTGGCGCCGAGCGACTGGCCGAGGAACTGCCAGGCGTCGCCGCCGGGCATGCGCAATTTGACGCCGGCGAGATCGGCCGGGGTGCTGATCTTCTTCTTCGGCTTCAGGCCGACCTGGCGGGCGCCGAAATAGGTCGGCCCCAGGATTTTGATGTTGAGCTTGTCCTCGGCCATCTTCTTGAGGTCGCGGCCGACATCGCTGGCGAAGGCCTTCTTGAGATGGTCGGCGTCGCGGAAGAGATAGGCCGAGGTCACGATCGACCAGGCCGGAATCTGGTTCGAGACGTCCTGCGGCGCGATGTTCCCCATTTCGAGGTTGTTGCGCTGCATGGCGACCAGCTCGGTACCCTGCTTGAACAGGTTGCCGCCGTAATAGGGCTGCAGCGTGAAGTCGTCTTTGATGGCCTCGGCGAAGCGCTTCATCATCTCGGCGCGGATGTCCTGCTCGGAGAACACCGCCGAGAAGCGCAGATTGGTCTTGCCCTGCGCGAACGCGGCGCCGCCCGTCAATGCCAGCGCGCCACCGGCCGCCAGCAGAGCACGCCTGTCGATTCCCTGTTTCATGCCGTTCCTCCCTGTGCGGGTTGGCCCCGCTTCGAGGCAGACCATGCCGAAGCCCTCGACACCAATCAACTGGTATTTTCGATTTCCTCTGACGATTTTGATTTCACCATACCGATTGTACCCACCCACCCGCGCCGCTAAGCTGCGCCCTCTGCCGCAGTCCACACGGATCACGCATGCTGAATTACGCGCCGCCGACCGCCTCGATCGGAGAGCTCGCCTATCGCCGCATCCGGGCCGATATCGTCTTCGGCAGGCTCGCACCGGCACAGCGGCTGAAGCTCGACGATTTGCGGGAAACCTATGGCACCAGCGTCAGCACGCTGCGCGAAATCCTGAACCGGCTCTCGTCGGAGGGACTGGTCGAGGCCGAGGGGCAAAAGGGCTTCATGGTCGCACCGGTCTCCGCCAGCAATCTCAGCGAGATCGCGGCACTGCGGCTGCTCCTGGAAGGGCATGCCCTGGCACAATCCTTCGCGACCGGAGACATGGAGTGGGAAGGCCGGGTCGTCGCCGCACATCACAAGCTGGCGCTGATGGAAAAGCGCATGCTCGACAATGACCGCGCCGATCCCGAGCTTTGGAAGCGCTATGACTGGGAATTCCATCATGCGCTGATCTCGGCCTGCGGCTCGCAGGTGCTGATGGAGACGCACGCCTCGGTCTATGACCGCTATCTGCGCTATCAGATGGTCGCCGTGATCTTCCGCGGCGAGGCGGCGGCGCAGGAGCACCAGATTCTGCTCGACTGCGCGATGCGGCGCGACATCGCCCGTGCCACGGATGTCCTGGCCACGCATATCAACGCCTGCGTCGAGCACACGCTCGCCGGCGGCACCCTGCAGGGCTGAAGCAGCGCATCGTCAGCTCAAAAACAAAAGCCCGCTCTGCAGCTTTGCGGAACGGGCTTTGCCGTCGCAGTCAGCCCAGCGCTCAGTCGAGCTGGAACTTCGAGAACTCGCGGTGCTCGCCATAGATGCGGCGGACGGTGCCGGTGATCGAGCGGTAGACGATCGTCTCGGTCTCGATCACGTCGGGCCCGAAGCGCACGCCCGAGAGCATGCCGCCATCGGTGACGCCGGTGGCGCAGACGATGACGTCGCCCGAGGCCATCTCGGCCATGTCGTATTTGTGGTTCGGATCCTTGACGCCCATGGTCGCGGCGCGCGCCCTCTTCTCCTCGGTGTCGAGGATCAGGCGGCCCTGCATCTGGCCACCGACGCAGCGCAGCGCGGCGGCTGCGAGAACGCCCTCGGGCGCGCCGCCGATGCCGAGATAGAGGTCGATGCCGGTCTTCTCCGGCTCGGTGCAGAAGATCACGCCGGCGACGTCGCCATCGGTGATCAGGCGGATCGAGGCGCCGGTCTTGCGGACCTCGGCGATCAGCTTCTCATGGCGCGGCCGGTCCATGATCAGCGTGTTGATCTCGTGCGGCTTCACGCCCTTGGCCCTGGCCAGCGCATTGATGTTGTCCGCGGCCGAGGCGTCGAGATCGACGACGCCGATCGGGTAGCCCGGGCCGATCGCGATCTTGTTCATATAGACGTCGGGCGCATAGAGCAGCTGGCCGGCGCCGGCCATCGCCATCACCGCGATCGAGCCCGGCATGTCCTTGGCGCAAAGCGTCGTGCCCTCGAGCGGGTCGACGGCGATGTGGACCTTGGGGCCCTGCTTGTTGCCGACCTTCTCGCCGATGAAGAGCATCGGCGCCTCGTCGCGCTCGCCCTCGCCGATGACGATCTCGCCGTCGATCGGCAGGCGGTTGAGCTCGCGCCGCATCGCATCGACCGCGGCCTGGTCAGCCGCCTTCTCATCGCCATGGCCGCGCAGGCGGGCGGCGGCGACGGCGGCACGCTCGGTGACGCGCACAAGTTCCATCGAGAGATAGCGCTCGATGATCTGGTCGGGGGAGATGCGGAGATCGACGGACATGGGGGACTCCCTAAGCGCGATTAGCGGTGGGCCGAGGCAAATGGCGAACGGACTGGCGAGGATATGGCGAAGCCGCGGATGGCCACGCCTACCATGCTCATTCCCGCTCGATACGGATGACTTGCGGCGCTTCTGCGATGTGGCCGTCGGCGCTGACCTTCTCCAGCGCGGCGCGGATCGCCCGCTCGCTGGTGGCGTAGGTGATCAGCACGACAGGAACCGGCGCACCGGAACGCCCGCCGGGATCGCGCTGGGCGGCAATCTCAGAGCGACGCTGCACGATGCTCTCGAGCGAGATGTCGGCTTCCGCCATCCGAGTCGCGATCGCGGCCGCAGCTCCAGGGCGGTCGGCGACGGCGAGGCGAATATAGTAGCCGCCTTCGTGACGCTGCATCGGCGCGCGCGTCGGCTGCTCCAGCCGCGCGACCGGCATGCCGAAGGGATGGCCGGCGGTGCCGCGGGCAACGTCGGCGATGTCGGCGATCACGGCCGAGGCGGTCGGGCCGCCACCGGCGCCAGGGCCGACCAGGGTGATCTCACGCACCGCGTCGGCATCGATGGTCACCGCATTGGTGACGCCCATGACCTGCGCGATCGCAGACGACTTCGGCACCATGGTCGGATGCACGCGCTGCTCGATGCCGGTCTTGGTCCGCTCGGCGACGCCGAGCAGCTTGATCCGGTAGCCGAGCTCGTCGGCCATCTTCAGGTCGAGCGGCGTGATCGAGGAAATGCCTTCGACATGAATCGCTTCGGCGTCGATCCTCGTACCGAAGGCGAGGCTGGTCAGGATGGCGAGCTTGTGGGCGGTGTCGAAGCCCTCGACGTCGAAGGTCGGGTCGGCTTCGGCATAGCCGAGGCGCTGGGCATCCTTCAGGCAGGCCTCGAAGGTCAGGCCCTCCAGCTCCATGCGCGAGAGGATGTAATTGCAGGTGCCGTTGAGGATGCCGTAGAGTCGGCTGACATTGTTGCCCGTGAGCGCCTCGCGCAGCGTCTTCACCACCGGGATGCCGCCGGCCGAGGAGGCCTCGAAGGCGAGCGCCGCGCCATTGGCCTCGGCGAGTTCGGCGAGCGCGACGCCATGGGCAGCAAGGAGCGCCTTGTTGGCGGTGACGACGTGCTTGCCGGCCGAGAGCGCAGCCTCGACGGCCTGCTTGGCCGGGCCGTCCGAGCCACCGATCAGCTCGACCAGGCAGTCGATGTCACCAGAGCTGGCGAGCGCCACCGGATCGTCGAACCAGACGAAGCCGGAGAGATCGATGCCGCGATCGCGGTTGCGGTCGCGGGCCGAGACCGCGGTCACCCGCACTGGCCGGCCGCAACGGGCGGCGAGCGCGTTCTCCTGACGCTTCAGAATGCCGGCGACCGCCGCGCCGACTGTTCCCAGGCCGGCAATGCCGACGCGCAGGGGCCTGATCTCGGAGGGAGCAGCGTGCATGGTCATGGTCGGCGGGGTCGCATGAGGCGCGCGGGGAGTCAACGGCGAAGGGGTGTAGGGAACCCTTTCGGAAACGCTGGATTGAGTACGCAATGAGGAGAGATCGCAAGGCTCAAGGTCAGCTTCGACCGCCTTCACTCGAAGCGGCAGACGACCTCGGCGGCGAGCTTGTGGATCTTGCCGCCCTCGAAGCCGAGATAGAGCCGCAGCAGCTGGTTGCCGAAGGCGGTGATCTTGATGGTGCGCAGCGCCTCGATGCTGTCGCCATCCGCCAGGGTGGAGTTCTCGTCGACCGGCTTCCAGAACCAGGGCTTCGGCGCCCGGATCACGGTCTGCGCCAGCAGTTGTTCGGCTTCGGCGCGGCCCATGCCGGCCGGGAAATACTTGGTCGCAATTTCGGTCGCGTCGCGGCCGCATTCCTTGGCGCGCGAAGCGGTCAGCACCTCGGCGATCAGGGCTGAGTCTGTGTCGGTGTTGCGGCCGCGCGAGAAATCATAGGTCGCAAACAGGCAAACCAGCGCGAACAGGCCAAAAACGATCCCGATCAACCGGCCTTTCGAGACCATGATGCGCGCTCAATCCCTGCTATCCGCCCCGCCGCTTGGGTTCCCATGTTTCGGAGGCTCGGTCCAGTGCCGGCGTGCAACACCGGCCCCGTCATTGCGCTTGCAATGACGGGGCGATGCGTCAGCTGCTCCCCTACCCTGCCTTCGGCATCTGGATGACGTTGTGCAGGGTCTGATCCGCGGTCTTCAGGAAACGCCCGACATTGCGCGCGGCCTGGCGGATGCGCTGCTCGTTCTCGACAATGGCGATGCGGACGTAATCGTCGCCATGCTCGCCGAAGCCGATGCCCGGCGCGACCGCGACCTCGGCCTTCTCGATCAGCAGCTTGGAGAACTCGAGCGAGCCGAGATGGCGGAACTTCTCCGGGATCGGCACCCAGGCGAACATCGAGGCCTGCGGCGCCGGGAACTCCCAGCCGGCCTTGCCGAAGCTCTCGACCAGCGCATCGCGGCGCTTGCGATAGACATCGCGCATTTCGCGGATGCAGTCCTCCGGGCCGTTCAGCGCTGCCGCCGCCGCGACCTGGATCGGCGTATAGGCGCCGTAGTCGAGATAGGACTTCACGCGCGCCAGCGCCGCCAGCAGCTTCTCGTTGCCTACCGCGAAGCCCATGCGCCAGCCGGCCATGGAGAAGGTCTTCGACATTGAGGTGAACTCGACGGCGACGTCGATCGCGCCCGGCACCTGCAGCATCGAGGGCGGCGGGTCGTTCTCGTCGAAATAAACCTCGGCATAGGCGAGATCGGAGAGCAGAATCAGGTCGTGCCGCTTCGCGAAGGCGACGAGGTCGCGATAGAAATCGAGCGAAGCGGTATAGGCGGTCGGGTTCGCCGGATAGCAGGTGACGAGCGCGATCGGCTTCGGCACCGAATGCGCCATGGCGCGCTCCACTGCCGGGAAGAAGGCCGGCGTCGGCTCGGCCGGGACGGAGCGGATCACGCCGCCCGCCATCAGGAAGCCGAAAGCATGGATCGGATAGCTCGGATTGGGCACGAGCACGACGTCGCCCGGGCCGGTGATGGCCTGCGCCATATTGGCGAAGCCTTCCTTCGAGCCGAGCGTCGCGACGACCTGGGTGTCGGGGTTGAGCGTCACGCCGAAGCGGCGCTGATAGTAATGCGCCTGGGCGCGACGCAGGCCGGCGATGCCCTTCGAAGCGGAATAGCGGTCGGTGCGCGGTTTGCCGGCGGTCTCGACCAGCTTCTCGATGACGTGCTTCGGCGCCGGCAGGTCGGGATTGCCCATGCCGAGATCGATGATATCGACACCCTTGGCGCGCTCGGCTGCCTTGATCTTGTTGACCTGTTCGAAAACATAGGGCGGCAGGCGTTTGATGCGGTGGAAGTCGGTCATCTCGGCAACAGGTCCTTGCGGATCGCCGGCCCGGAAGGCGGCCGATCACATTCTTGCGTTGAGATGCCTTACCACCGCAACTTTCGCCCCGACAGAGCAAAATAAGCAAGATTCATCGAAAGGCGACGCATGCCACCCGCGAGCAACGCCTAGGGACGGTCTGCCGATCAAACTCTAGGCCGGCGGGATGAAGGGCTGGCTGATCGCCTGGAAGACCTCGAGCGCCTCGCAGCGGGCCGAATGCGCCGCCAAGGCGGGATAATCGCTCAGCACCACGAGATCGGGATGTGCGTCGCTGGCGAAGCGCAAGGCGCAGGCGAGCGCGACATCGGCATGACCGATGCGGTCACCGAACCACCAGTCGCTGCTCCGCTCGGCCCGCTCCCGCTCCAAAGCGGCGAGGACGCTGGCGATCTGGCTGCGGCAGCGCCCGGCCCAGATCTCCGAGACCTGATCGTGCAACCGCACTTCGTAGAACAGACTGACCGCTTTCTCGGCCAGCCCCATCGCCAGCCCGGCGACACGTAACGCCGGATGGCGCGCCGGCTCCTGCCGGGGGAACAAGGCGCGCTCAGCCGGAACCAAGCCGTCGAGATAATCGAGCATGGCATGGCTCTCGACCAGCACCAGCCCGTCATCGAGCTCGAGCGTCGGCACGCGGACCAGGGGATTGAGCGGCGCGATCCTCTCGCCGTCGCCGAAGACCGACCAGGGCCGGTGCTCGAAGGGCAATTCGTAGAGCGTCAGCGCAATGCCGACGCGGCGCACGAAAGGCGAATCATACTGGCCGATCAGGATCATTGCGGAGGCTCCGGCGCGAAGACCGCGATTGGAGCCGCCTGACCAGCGTCAAGCAAGCCACCTCGCGCGCAGCCATACCCTCATTCTTACGGCAACGGCGGCGGAGCAGGCGGCGGCGCCGGGGGTGGCAGGACCTTGCCCAGGCTCTGGGCCTGCGTGCCCGCCGCCTCATTCGATGTCCGCTTGGCTTCGAGTTCCGCCTCGAGCTTCTTGAATTCGTCGACAGTCTTGCGCTTGGCCTGTCGCGAGACGGTCGTGCCGATCGGAATGAACTTCGGATCCTGCGGCCTGGTTTCGACCACGAAGGGCTTGGGTTCGCCCGGCGTCGTGGCGAAATCGGTCATCTCGGCCACGCCACGCGCCGCCCCGCAGCCTCCGAGCGCGGCTCCGACGAACAGGACCAGCCCAGCCGCCTTGAGCGAGATTTGAGTCCGCCTGTCAGCCATCGCCCTGCTTCCGCAAAATTTCTTTGTCACTCATACCGGTTAGGTCCTTAATGGGTCCAAAATGGGGAGTGCAACTCCTGCGTAAGGCTACCGAGGGAAGCGCCATCATGTGTCCGCCTGCTGACGAGAAGGGCAAAGCCCACCGGAAACCGGCAGAAGCGCCGCAGGCAGAGCTGCCGGCGGTGCCCGATTTCGAGGCGATGGCGCAGAACATGGGCAAGCTGGTCGAGCAGGCCGGCAAGGTGACGGCCGCCTATATGAAGCCGATCGAGCGGGGCGAAGCCAAGACCGGCCAGGCCGACGAAGCCAGCGAGATGGTCAAGGTGCTCGGCCGCGTCGCCGAGCGCTGGGTCAGCGATCCCAAGAAGATCATCGAGGCCCAGGGCGCGCTCACCAGCGACTTCCTCAGCCTGTGGAGTTCGACGCTGAAGCGACTCGGCGGCGAGCAGGTCGAGCCGGTGATCGCACCGGAGAAGCGCGACGCCCGCTTCGCCGACCCCGAATGGAACACCCATCCGGTCTTCGACTTCGTCAAGCAGGCCTATCTCCTGACCACGCGCTGGGCCGAAGGCATGGTCGAGCAAGCGGATGAGCTCGACCCGCATACGCGCGAGAAGGCGCGCTTTTACGTCAAGCAAATCGCCGGGGCCCTCTCCCCGTCCAATTTCGTCGCGACCAATCCAGAGCTGCTGCGCGAGACCATGGCGCAGAATGGCGAAAACCTGGTGCGCGGCATGAAGATGCTCGCCGAGGACGTCGAGGCCGGCGGTGGCGAGCTCAAGATCCGCCAGTCCGATGCCGGCGCCTTCCAGGTCGGCGTCAACATCGCGACCACGCCGGGCAAGGTCATCTACCGCAACGACATCATCGAGTTGATCCAGTACGCACCGGCGACCGAGACGGTGCTGAAGCGCCCTCTCCTGATCGTGCCGCCCTGGATCAACAAGTTCTACATCCTCGACCTCAATGCCGAGAAGAGCTTCATCCGCTGGTGCGTCTCGCAAGGGCTGACGGTCTTCTGCATCTCCTGGGTCAACCCGGACCATCGCCACGCACTCAAGGATTTCGAGAGCTATATGCGCGAGGGCATCTTCGCCGCGCTGGAAGCGATCGAAGAGATCACCGGCGAGAAGCAGGTCTCCACGATCGGCTATTGCGTCGGCGGCACGCTGCTCGGCGTCACCCTCGCCTACATGGCCGCGATGAAGGACAAGCGCATCGCCAGCGCGACCTTCTTCACCACGCAGGTCGACTTCTCCCATGCCGGCGAGCTCGCAGTCTTCGTCGACGAGGAGCAGATCCGCGCCGTCGAGGAGCAGATGGCCGAGCGCGGCTATCTCGACGGAGCGCGCATGTCGGGTGCGTTCAACATGCTGCGGCCGAACGATCTGATCTGGTCCTACGCGGTCAACAACTACCTCAAAGGCAAGGCGCCGACCGCCTTCGACCTGCTCTACTGGAATTCGGATTCGACCCGGATGCCGGCGGCGAACCACTCCTTCTACCTGCGCAACTGCTATCTCGAGAACAAGCTGAGCAAGGGCGAGATGCGCCTCGGCGGCAAGCTGCTCGACCTGAAGAAGGTGACGATCCCGATCTACAATCTGGCGACTCGCGAGGACCACATCGCCCCGGCCCAATCGGTCTTCCTCGGTTCGCAGACCTTCGGCGGCCCGGTCGACTATGTCATGGCCGGCTCCGGTCATATCGCCGGCGTGGTCAACCCGCCGACCAAGGTGAAGTACCAGTACTGGACCGGCCCGAAACCCGCGGGCGCCTTCGAGGACTGGCTCGAGAAGACCGAGGAGCATCCGGGCTCCTGGTGGCCGCACTGGCTCGCCTGGGTCGAGAAGCAGGCGCCCAAGCGCGTCAAGCCGCGCATCCCCGGCGAGGGCCCCCTGCCCGCGCTGGAGGACGCGCCCGGCAGTTATGTGAAGATCAAGGCGTAAGCGGCAGCCGTCACTGCTGGCTCGAACGTCCGGCCGCTATTTGGCGGACGCGATTCTACGCCCTTCGCCTGTGACCCGAGCCATTCACCACAACAAAAAAGCCGGCCCGAAGGCCGGCTTTTTCAATGTCGCAGCGGCTCTGCTCAGTTCTTGCGGACGACCGGGCGGACCGGGATCGTCTCGACGGGATTGTCCCAGCGATAGGTCAGAGCGGCCGAGACGATATGGATATAGGGCTTGGCCTCGGCGGTGTAGATTACCGCGGACTGCTGCGGATGCGTACCGGTGTAGCTGACCGAAGCTTCCTTCACATGGATATAGGTGTAGCCGACGTCGAGCTTGAGCTTGTCGGTGACCTGGTAGCTGCCACCGGCCGAGAGCCAGAGCCGGTCATTGTCCGAGATGAACAGCGTCCGGTTGCGATCGTTGACCGCGGAGAGTTCATAACCAATACCGGCGCGCAGGGTGAGATCGCGGCTGTACTTGTACTCGGCACCGGCGGAGAAGTACCAGGCGTCGTCATACTGGAAGTTCAGGCTGGTCGCAGGCCGGCCCGTCCACGTGCTGACGATCGGGATGTTGCGGAACCGGCTCCAATTGGTCCACTCGACGCCGGCATGGACCTGCCACTGGTCGTTGATCTCCTGGGACAGGCCGAAGACCACGGAATCGGGCAGGTTGAGGCTGGCCTTGACCGGCTGGCCGCCCAAAGGCGTACGCAAGCTACCCGTCAGTGTCTGACGGACCGCAGAACGATAGGCGAGGCCGACCGTCGTTCCCTTGAACGGGGTCAGGTTGACACCGAACCGATAGCCGAAGTCGATCGTGTCGCCTTCGATGATGACGGGCGCCGAGGTCGGCGCCGGAGTCGCGGCGGTCTTGAGAGACGCATTGAAGTACTGGACCTGTAAGGCCGCGCCGACCGAAATCCAGTCGTTGACCTGATAGCCGATGGTCGGCGAGACGTTGATCGTCTGGACCTTGGCCGAGCGGCTGTAGACCTGCCCCGCATTGATCTGGTTGTCGGGCTTCGAACGCAGGCCGTAGGGAGCGCCCGTGGTCAGGCCGATCCAGAACCGGTCCGTCAGCTGCCAGGCGGAATAGGAGGCCGGAATGAAGGCGCCGTCGCCACCGATGTTCCCGGTGCCGTTCTGAATCGGATTCGGCGTGCCCAGCGGTGCGAACGGCGGAGCAAGCCGCGTCGTCGAGGTCGGATCATAGCTGGCATTGGCGTAGACGTAGGTGAAGTTCCACTGGCTGTTGCGACCGGGGAACATGGTGATCGTCGCCGGGTTCCAGGCCATCGAGCCCATGCCGATGCCGCCCGAGGCCGCGCCGGCATAGGCCATGCCGAGGCCTTCGGCGCTCTGGCCCGAACGGATCGCAAAGGAGCTCGCCGAAGCCGCGCCGGCCGCCAGTAGCGCCGAAAGCGAGACGGTGGCGGCGGCGGTGAGTTTCAGGAGGCTCTTCATCGCGGCGTCTTCCCCAGGCTGAGGTTCTTGTTGTGGCAGTTGCGGCGAAGCACGCCGCGGAATCTGTCATCAACATGCCGCCTGCCGGATTACGCCGCAATCCCGCCTTGACCACCTTCAAATCGCCATGCTCGGCCGGGTTTCCGCATCGGCAGGGCCAAAAACGTGCAAAAATCACGTATTTCGCGTGTCCCGCATCAAAGCCGGCGACGGAAAAGATAGTTTAGATACGAACTATCGTGATTTTGGCATTGTGCGCCGCAACATAACCTTGCCCGCGGGCCCGAAACGATGCCGCTCTTTAGCGAGGAGCGTTGCATAAGCGCCACAACCTCCAGAGCCATCCCGAGCGGCTCGATGCGGCGGCCGATCGGCAAAAACGGTCTCTGAACTCAACTGAGAGGCGGATTCACCGGTCAGGGCTGCGGCAACCTGCTCGAATCCGGCTCTCGCATGCCCGCAGGCATGGCATGCGTCGGAGCGGGCTTGCATCGGACAGACAGTCCGCCCAGAATCATCCCGACCTTCGGTCTTGCCTTTCAACCCTATTGAAACGATTGAAAAAGGGGGAAACGACGTGAAATTGGTTCGTTACGGCGCATTCGGCCAGGAGAAGCCCGGTCTGATCGACGCCGCCGGCAAGCTGCGCGACCTCTCGGCGCATGTCTCCGATCTCGCCGGAGCGACGCTGAAGTCGGCCTCTCTCGCCAAGCTAAAGGCGTTGTCCCCCGAATCACTGCCGCTGGTCGAGGGCTCGCCGCGTGTCGGCGCCTGCGTCGGCGATGTCCGCAACTTCATCGCCGTCGGCCTCAACTTCGCCGACCACGCGGCCGAAACCGGGGCGGCGATCCCGGCCGAACCGATCCTGTTCAACAAGGCGCCGAACTGCATCGTCGGCCCCAATGACGACGTGATCATTCCGAAGAACTCGAAGAAGACCGACTGGGAAGTCGAGCTCGCCATCGTGATCGGCGACGGCGGCTCCTATATCGCGGAGAAGGACGCGATGGCCGCGATCGCCGGCTTCTGCGTCTGCAACGACGTCTCGGAGCGCGAGTTCCAGACCGAGCGCGGCGGCCAATGGGCCAAGGGCAAGGGTTGCCCGACCTTCGGCCCGCTCGGCCCCTGGCTGGTGACGCCGGACGAGATCGCCGACGTGCAGAACCTGGCGATGTGGCTCGAGGTCGACGGCGAGCGCGTCCAGAACGGCTCGACCAAGACGATGATCTTCGGCGCCGCCTATCTCGTCCACTATATCAGCCAGTTCATGCAGCTCGATCCGGGCGATGTCATCACCACAGGCACCCCGCCCGGTGTCGGCCTCGGCTTCAAGCCGCCGCGCTTCCTCAAGGGCGGCGAGACGGTGGCCCTCGGCATCGAGGGCCTGGGCACGCAGAAGCAGCTCTTCAAGCCTTACTCGCGTTGAGACGACACCTGCCAGCCTGCAAGGCAGGCTGGCAGGTCAAGTTTTCGATCTGGCGTCGGTAAACCAAAGAAAAAACGCTGCCGGGGCTGTTCGACCTCGCCCCGGCAGCGCTGGCAGCCATACCCTGGCACGGCCGCCTCAGTCCCTGCTGCGCTCGCTCAAGCGCGGAAACCTGATCACTTGCGCCGATGACGGCACCGGCACACTGGCCGTTGCGATAGCAGAGACGCCATCGCCCCGAACGGCCGTATCGAGCCCAGCCAGCCGCTCGACATTCATCTCGGCGCGCTCGCGCTCGAGCCTTCGCCGGCTGCGCGCCAGACGCGCGCCCAACGTATCAAATCCCGGCATCGAATCGCCCCCGCTTTCCAGCCGCCAGATTCAGCTATGATCTCAAGCGCAAGTGGCCGCATCCCCCATTTGGGGGGTGCAGCCACTGTTTCGTCGGGGTCGGTGGAAACGGTTCGAAATGTGAACCGCTGTCAACTTTCCGGCAGGCCGAGCATCAGCCGGATGTTCTGCACGGCGGCGCCGGATGCGCCCTTGCCGAGATTGTCGAGCCGGGCGACGAGCACGGCCTGGCCGAGATCGGCATTGCCGAAGACGCGCAACTCGAGCTTGTTGGTGTCGTTGAGCGCCTGCGGCTCGAGCTTGCCGTTCGCATCCACCGGCAGGACGCTGACATAGGTCGAACCGGCATAGCGGTCCGCCAGCGCCGCTTCGAGATCGGCGGGCTTGGGCTTGCCGGGCAGCAGATCGAGATGCAGCGGGATCGAGACCAGCATGCCCTGCCGGAAATTGCCGACCGAGGGCACGAAGATCGGCCGCCGCTCCAGCCGCGAGTAGACCTGGAGCTCGGGCAGGTGCTTGTGCTTGAGGCCAAGACCGTAGAGCTCGAAATCGGGCGCTGTGCCGGCTTCATAGGCCTCGATCATGCTCTTGCCGCCGCCGGAATAGCCGGAGACCGCGTTGACGGTGATCGGATGGCCGGCCGGCAGCAGCCCGGCATCGACGAGCGGACGCAGCAGGGCGATGCCGCCGGTCGGGTAGCAGCCGGGATTGGAGACGCGGTTGGCGTTGGCGACCCTCGTGGCGAAGCCAGGCTCGAGCTCGGCAAAGCCATAGGTCCAGTCCGGCGCGACGCGATGGGCGGTCGAAGCATCGACGATCTTGGGCGCGTCATTGCCGAGTTCGTCGGCGAGCGCGACCGATTCCTTGGCCGCATCGTCGGGCAGGCAGAGCACGACGAGATCGACGCCCGCCATCATCGCCTTGCGGGCGGCGGGGTCCTTGCGCTTGTCCGGATCGATGCTCTTGACCACGACCTCCGCCACATCGGCGAGGCGCTCGCGGATGCCGAGCCCGGTGGTGCCGGCTTCGCCGTCGATGAAGATGGATTTCAGGTTCTGGCTCATCGGACCCTCGCAAGGCGTCTGGTGGAAGCGGACGAAATTCGTTGGCTGGCTTTTCGAGTATGACTGTCGCAAAACCGGACATCATTTTTGCGACGGGCATAAAAAAACCGCGCTCGGGGCGCGGTCGCGGGCGTTCGGACTAGAAGCCGAGCGTCATCGCGGGCGCGCCAAGGCGGCCTGTTCACTGCGACGTCGGGTCGGGTTCATCGTCATGGAGCGTATATGTTCCGCACCGGGGCGGCTGTCAATGATGCGGGTACGCGCTCACGTCATTCTCGGGCGGAGCGGAGCGCAGACCCGAGAATCTCATTGACCAGAGGGCGCCCGCTGAAGCCTCATTCGGCCTGAGATGCTCGGGTCAAACCCGAGCAGGACGCGCTTCGAGATATCGCAGCATTCGGAATCGGATAGCGGCCGAAGCTGCCATCCCGATTCAACCCGCCTTCTTCAGCGCCAGCGCCTGCAGATAGTGCTGCGCCACCGCCGCACCGGCGATCGCAGTCGCATCAGCATGGTCATAGGGCGGCGAGACCTCGACGATGTCCATGCCGCGGAAATCGAGGTCGCGGATCGCCCAGACCAGGCGCAGCGCGTCTGCCGAGGAGAAGCCGCCGGAGACAGGCGTGCCGGTGCCCGGCGCAAAGGCCGGATCGAGCGCGTCGATGTCGAAGGTGAGGTAAGCCGGCCCCTCCCCGACCCTCTCCTTGATCTGGGCCGCGATGCCGTCGACGCCGAGCGCATGCGCCTGATAGGCGTCGATCACCTTGATCCCGCAATCGCGCGGCGCGACGGTGCGGATGCCGATCTGGATCGAACGCTGGGTATCGATCAACCCCTCGCGCACCGCCTCGAGCACGAAAGTGCCGTGGCTGATCGCGCCGACGCCGTCATCCCAGGTGTCCTGGTGCGCGTCGAACTGGACGATGGCGAGCTTGCCATGGCGGGCGACATGGGCGCGCAGCAGCGGCAAGGTGATGAAATGGTCGCCACCGAGGGTGACGAGCTGGGCGCCGCTGGCGATGATCGCGGCGGCCCCGCTCTCGATCGCCCGGGCGCAGCCCTGCAGATCGCTGCGCGGCAGCAGGCAGTCGCCATAATCGACCACGGCGAGCCTCTCGAATGGGTCGATGCGCGAGGGGTATTGCGCATCGCCGTCGAAGATCGCGCTGACGCGGCGCATCGCCTGCGGCCCGAAGCGGGTGCCGGGCCGGTTCGAGACGGCGAGGTCGAAGGGCACGCCCCAGACCACGGCATCGCAGCCGGCGACATCCTTGCTGTAGCGGCGGCGCATGAAGGAGAGCGCGCCGGCATAGGTCGGGTCGTGGGCCGGGCCCTTGCGGTCGCCGGTGAAGGCGTGGTCGATCGTCGGTGTTTCGGCAGGTTCGGTCATCTCGATCATCCGTAGGAAGTCAGCGCCGGCCGTTCAGCCAGACATAGAGGCACCAGGGCAGGATCAGTGCGAGGCCGGTCAGGACGAGTCGCAGCGTCGTCCAGGCGACCGGGTATTGCAGCGCCCTGCCGTCGAGCTCCGGCACGCCATGGATCAAGCCGAGCGCGCAGGCCGGCGCCAGGAAGACGATCAGCGCGTTGACGATCCGCCGGCCGCGCGGCAGGTCGCTGCGTGCCAGCGCGAGCAGGGCCGGCACCGCGACCATGCCGAAGGCGATCAGGACGAGCAGGACGCGCATGGCGGCTTCCGGTTGAACAGGCTGGCAGCCGATCTAGCACGGACGGGCCGCGGCTCCAGCCGTCTGTGGCTGTTCCTGCAGCCGATTCTGTCGTTTAGGCGGCGCTTGCGCCTCACCCCTTCGTGAGCCCCGCGGCACGGCTTCGTGATCAGGCAACACATCCAGGTCACAGCTTGGCCGATTTGCGGGCGGCAAAGTCGACTGCCCGCCAATCCGGCGCGGCCAAGTGGCCTTGATTAAGCGATATCGCGACTTTGGAGGCTGTTATGAACAAGACACTGATCGCAGCAGCGTTCGCCCTGGCCGGTTCCTTCGGGAGCCTCGCTCTTCAATCGCCAGCTTTAGCCGCCGTTGGTGGCTCCGGCACTCATGGCTTGATCACCACGGTCGCGAACAACCGCACCACGCCGAACCAGCACATGACCCAGCCCCAACCGGACCCGCAGACGCAGGCCTATCCGGTCTACCACGACTCGCCGACGGCGAGCTGGTTCTCCCAGCCGGTCAACCGCATGCCCTGCCATTTCACGCAGGCCTTTGTCGAAGGGCGCATGAGGCAAGTCGAGCTCTGCAACTGACCTACGCCTCTCAGCGGCCGCCGCCGACCCGGATGATCGAGCCGACCATGTAGGAGGCGGCCTCGGAGAGCGCGAACAGCACCGCTTCGGCGATCTCCTCCGGCTCGGCTACGCGCTTCAGCGGGATCGTCGGAGCGATGCGGTCGACGCGGCCGGCATCGCCGGTCGAGAGCGCGTGGATATCGGTCTGCGTCATGCCGGGCGCCACCGCGTTGACACGGATGCCGGCGGGAGCGAGTTCGATCGCGAGGCCGATGGTCATGGAATCGACCGCCGCCTTCGAGGCGGCATACCAGACATACTCATTGGGCGAGCCGAGCCCGGCCGCGATCGAGGAGATGTTGACGATGGCGCGGTTCTTCGCGCCTTCGTTGGCGAGCAGGGCCTGAGCCGCCTCGCGCGCCACCAGGATCGCGCCGGTGACATTGAGGTCGATGCAGGCGCGAATGACCTGCAAGTCGGATTTGGCGAGCGGGCTGCTCTTGCCGGTGATGGCGGCGTTGTTGACGACCGCGGTCAGCGGTCCGAGGGCTGCCTTGGCTTCGGCGAAGACACGCGCGATATCGGCGGGGTTCGCCATGTCGCCCTGGATCGCAACCGCCTTCGCTCCGGCCCGGCCACAGGCCGCAACGACATCGGCCGCCGCCTGCGCATTGCCCTGGTAGTTGACGGCGACGTCATAGCCGCGCTCGGCGGCGAACCGGCAGATCGCGGCGCCGATGCCGCGGCTGCCGCCGGTGACGAGAAGGACGGGACGGTCGGACATGCGGACGGCGCTCCTGTGAGATCAATGCTGGATTGGATCGCAAGCGGCCTCAGGCGCTGCTGGCGATCGCCTCGATCTTGTCGAGGCCGCCGAGCTTGGGCGCGAAGGAGGCCCAGACTTTGCGCGCGCCGGCCTCCCAGCCGGGCCGGTCCTCCGGCTGCACGACCTTGCCGCCCTCGGCCTTCGCCTTGGCCATCGAGGCGTCCTCGTCGGCGATGATGAGCTCGTCGAAATAGCCCGCCCCTTCCGCAGCCGCGGCCGAGAACGCCGCCTTGTCCTCAGGCGAAAGGCCCTTCCAGAAGCTGGCCGAGACCGCCACGACGCCAGCCGCCCAGATATGGCCGGTCTCGATCAGATAGGGCACGACCTCGTGCAGCTTGAAGCCGACATAGGCCGACTTGGTCAGGTCCATGCAGTCGACCACGCCGGTCTTCAGCGCATTGTAGGTCTCGGGGATCGGGATCGGCGTCGGGTAGGCTCCGAATCCCGACCAGAGCTCGGTGTGCAGCGGGCTCTGGATGACGCGGATGCGCTTGCCCTTGACGCTGGCAGGCATGGTCAGCGGCTCCTTGGCGAGGAGATGGCGGGCGCCGTAATTGATGAAGCCGAGCACGACGAAGCCTTGCGCCTCGTATTTGCGCTTGAGCTCCTCGCCGAGCGGCCCGGCCAGAATGCGCTTCAGATGGGCGCGGTCGCGGAACAGGAAGGGCAGATCGAGCAATTGCCCGTCCGGCACCCAGGCCGAGAGCGCCGAGATCGTGAACAGCGAGGCCTGGACCGAACCGAGACGCAGACCCTCGGCGACCTCCTTCTCGCCGCCGAGCGCGGCATTGGGCACGACGCGCAGGTCGAAGCGGCCGGGCGCGCTGGCGTTGAGCTTCTCGGTGACGCGGCGCCAGATCCGGGTTTCCGGCTTGTCCTCGCCGAGCAGCGAGGCGACCGTGACCGGCCGGCCGGCGGCGAAGGCGCGGCCAGACAGAACGGCCGGTGCGGCGATCGTGGCGGCGGCGAAGGCGCGGCGGGTCAAAGCCATCGGAACAACTCCTTGAAGGACAGAGGTAGCGACGGCCAGGCCGCCACCGCAAGGCAGAGAACGAAGAGTGCGACGAGGAGGCTCGCCAGCAAGGGCAGCACCGCCCGGAACACTGCAGCCGGCGACAGCCGCATGATGCCGCTCACGACATAGACGAGGATGCCGAGCGGCGGCGTCAGCCCGTGGATCATCAGGTTGACCACCAGGACGACGCCGAACTGGATCGGGTCGAGGCCGGCGGCGATGGCGGCCGGGAGCAATAAGGGCGCCAGCAAGAGGATCGCCGCGCCGATATCGAGGAAGAGGCCGGCGACCAGCAGGACGAGATTGGAGAGCAGCATCACCGCGAGCGGCCCGCCGCCCAGCGCCGTCACCAGCCCGGCCATCTGCTCGGAGACGCGGTCGACCGCGAGCAGGAAGGCGAAAGGCGCGGAGGCGCCGATCAGGAGGCCGACCGCCGCCGCCTCCCCCGCCGCTTTGCGCAAGGACGCCAGCACAGTGCCGGCGTTCAGGCTGCGCAGCAGCAGGCAAGCGACGAGCGCATAGGCGACGGCGAGCGCCGAGGCTTCCGTCACCGTGACCACGCCGAAGCGGATACCGACCACGACGACGATGCCGAGCCCGATCGCCGGGAGCGCGCCGACGAAGGCCCGCCCTCGCTCGGCGCCGCTGGCGCGCGGGGCGGAATCGACGACGCCGCGGACGCTGAGATGAATGCCGATGGCGAGCGCCAGCGTCAGCACCGCTCCGGCGACGAAGCCGCCGACCAGCAGCGAGCCGACCGAGAGATTGGTCGCTGCCGCCAGGATCAGGAAAGCGATCGAGGGCGGGATGATGTTGTCGAGCATCGAGACGCCCGCGACGATCGCCGCCGCATTGGCCGGCGGGTAGCCGCGGGCGACGAGAGCCGGCGCCATCACCTTGGCACCGAAGGCGGCATTGGCGACCGAAGAGCCGGAGGCGCCGGAGAACAGCACGCTCGCGACCAGCGCGGTTTGTGCCAGCCCGGCCCGCAGGTGCCCGACGAGCGCCGCAGCGAAGCGCACCAGCCGCTCGGCAAGACCGCCTGCCGTCAGCAATTCGCCGGCGAGCAGGAAGAACGGGATCGCCAGCAGCAGGAATTTCGAGACGCCCGCCACCGTGTTCTGGACGATGGCCGGCTCCGGCAGCAGGCCGCCGAAGGCGCCGGAGAGCGAGACGCCGGCGAGCAGGGCGAAAGGCAGTGGCGCGCCGAGCAGGAGCCCTGCTGCGGCGGCGAGCCCGGCGACCAGGCTCGGCGTCCCGACGAAGAGGCCGGTCGCCGTCTGCGCGAGTGCATAGAGCCCCGCCCCGAGCACGAGCGCGGCGAGCGCCGCCGGCCAGGATTGCGCGAGCGCCGCGCGCCAGAGCACGACGACGAGGGTCAGCCCGCCGCCGATGGCGAAGGTCGCGAAGCGCAGGCTCTCCGGCAGGCCGAGCACAGTCGAGGTGCCGCCGACCAATGCCGCGACGCTGGCGCCGCCGAGCGCCAGCACCAACGCGCCGTGGACGGCGATCGCCTCGGCCAGGATGGCGGCGAGGCGCCGCCCCGGCGGCGGCAACAGATTGACGACGACATCGAGCCGCATGGCGAGAGCGCTCGTCGCAGCGAGCGGCGCACCGACCGCAACGAGCGCGACATTGAGCCAGATCGCAAGCTCGTCCGACCAGACGAGACCGCCGCCGAACAGGTAGCGGCGCGTGACCGCGGCCATCACCACGACGAAGAGCGATGCGAGGATCGCCGCACCCAGCCATTCGAGGCCAGCCACGAGCAGAGCGAGTCCCCGCCCGCCCAGCGGCCGGACGGACGGTCGGGTCGGCGCAGCGGCCATGGCAGCGCCCGACACCAGCTAGCGCAGCGGCGAGAAATGCGTCGGCCTGAGGATCCGGCTGCGCATCTCGAGCACGTAAGGGGCCGCCTTGGCGCGGAAGACCTGCCAGCGCGGATCGGCCTCCATCGCGGCGCGCCGGCGCTCGCGATCGCCGGCATCCTCGAAGCGCCACATATGCACGACCTCGTTGACGACGCCTGTGTCGGTGGTGAACCAGCCGATCAGATGGCCGAGATGGGAGATCTGCAGCTCCATCCCCTCGGCGACGTAGAGGTCGAGATAGTCGCGCACATGCGCGGGCTTGATGGCGTAGGTACGCTCGTCGAGTATCATCGTCCTGCCGGCCCCTGATGGCGAAGCCGCCCAGCGGCCGAGCGATCAGTAGCCGTCTTCGCCGCAAAGCCCAACCGGCGCGGCACCGGCCGAGCCTGCGATCGGTGCATGGCGGCCCACTTTCGCGGCCAGCGGCCGGCCGTCGGCGAAGGGAGCACGCGCCAGAACCGCGTTTCGGAGAAAAATGAACTGCGATTCGGCCCGCCGAGAGCAACATCCTGCTTTTTCGGGCGCGCGGACCGCTCAACCGCCATGCAGATAGAGATCGGCCGCGGTATCGCCGCGATATGCCTGTTCGGCCAGCACGAATCCCGCCCGCCGCAAGAGATGCACCGAGGCCCAGTTGCCAGGATCGACCGTCGCCCTGACCGGCGAGATGCCGCGCTGCGCGGCGAAGGCGACGAGGCCGGCGAGCAGCTCCTTCCCCAGCCCCCTGCCCCAGCTTGCTCTCCGGAGACCGTAGATCACCTCCTGCGAGCCATCGCCCGGCCGCGCAAAGCCGGCCCAGCCGATCAGCTCGCCGCTGGCGCGCTCGATCACGGCGCCGGTGCCGTATCCGAAGCGTTCGAGATTGGCCGCCGAGCGCCCGACCCAGAGCGCCGCGACATCAGGCGCGAGCGCCTGCCCGTCATCGACGAAGCGATGGACCTCCGGATCGGCGAAAAGAGCGACCAGCAGCGATGCGTCGGCCTGCCAGAAGGGCCTGACGACGAGCCGGGCCGTCTCGAGCTGCGAAGCATGGATCATGGCTCTGACTGAACAGTCTCGAGCAGCCGGAAGCGGGCAGGAGCGGAAACCCGCAGCCGCGCCAGCCGGATGGCAAACCCGAGACCGAGAGCTATTCTTCGCTGGACCCGTAAGATCGCTCGGCGCGGGAGGGTCGCTGCCCGGCCTGGCGGTCGTAACGACGCTCACGATCACGATCCTGCGTCATGACGCAGTTGGCGTAGGCGTCGGTACCGCGCTGGAAGCCATAGGCGTCGCAGCGCGAACGGTCCTCGACGATCGGGTCCGGCGTGGTGGCGCAAGCGCCGAGAGCCAGGGTGAGTGCTGATGCGGCGATGATCCTCATGGCGCGAGGATGGAAGCGCCGCATGGCTGCTTTGGGGCGACAATCCGGCAGCGATGGGGAAACGGCTGCGCCGGTTCAGGCTGTCAGCGCCCGGCATCCCCGGTGACGCTTTCGAGAATCCTGACAGTCTCTTCCAGGCTTTCCTTCACGCCGAGCTGGAAGTCCTTGCCGAAGGCGATGATCGTGTCGGGTGGCTGGCCCTTGAAGGTGTAGACGACGCTGACCTGGTCGGGATTGACGTAGACGGGCTTGCCGTCGCTGGGCGAGGTGAACTTGCAGAGCCTGGGCACGGGTTCTCTCCGGGACGACCGAACGATTCACCGAACCCTATGGCATCGGACCGAAAAGTGGAATCCACTTTCGGAAGAATCCGATGCAATAACAATATGGTAGATCATCGTGATCGCGTCCGTTCGACGCGCGATGATCTAGCAAAAAACGGAGGCCCCGCCTCCACCATGGACGCGGGGCCTGCGGTATCAGCGCGCGATGCGGGCGCGCCCGCCGCAGAATTGCTGCTCGACCGCGCGCTCGTAGCCGAGCTCCCGGTCATAGACCATGACGGTGCGCGTCAGGCAGTCGCCGTCCTGCACCAGCCCGGTGTTGATGAGACGGCCGTTGGGATCGGCGACGACGGTCGGGCCGCAGGCCGCTGCTGCCGACGCAAGGCCGAGAGCGATGATGAACTTGGCGATACGGGTCATGTCAGCCCCTCACATATAGAGGCCGCGGCCACAGCGACGCACACGCCGGTTCTCGTAGTAGCCGGAGTAGCGGTTGAACACCCGCACCGTCTTGTAGAGGCAGTATTTGCCGTCGTTGCGGCCATCGTAATAGGTGCGGCCGGTGTCGAGATCGACGCCGAGGAACTCGTCCTTGCCCTTCTTGCCCTGGGCGAAGGCCGGAGCCGCCGCGAGGCTGAGAACAGCGAAGCCCGCTGCGGCGATTGCTATCTTGAGCATGGCATTTCTCCTGTCTTGCGGCGGAAATATGTCCAGCACCGCGTGGCGGGCTTGCGTCCGTCAGTCCGATTTTCGCGCGCTTCCGCGAGATTATCCGTAGTGACCGGCCAGATCAGCAGGCAGATCACCGCTATTCCCCCCAGAACCTAGCAGATCAGCTTGCGGCTTTGCTACCCGCAGCGCGCCGCAATCTGGCCACGATTATGACCGGGGCAAGAATCGATGACCGGCCTCGCCCGATGCCATGTGCAGACCGGGGAATGCTCTGGCTTGTGGAGATGCCGATGACGGGCCGACGCCCTGGCGCTTCGCGCCACGAAAGGCATGAGGCGATTGGAGCGGGTGGAGGGAATCGAACCCTCGTATTCAGCTTGGAAGGCTGCTGCTCTACCATTGAGCTACACCCGCGCCGGGCCGCCAAATTCCGCATCGGACCGGTCAGTGTCAACCCATCCCGGCGAAGAAGATCGCCTCATCCACCTGATGAGTGTACCGAGAAGCGTGCGCGCGAGTTCATATGTCTCTCAAGGCGCGCTGGCCGAGCCAGATCGCCGCGCCGATGAACAGGCCGAGCGCCGCCCCTCCGGTGAGCGTGCCGAAGGCCAGAGCGCCGGCAGCAGCCACTGCCGTACTGAAAAGCGCGATCCCCATGAACCCTCTCCCCGGCGGCAAATGTAGCGAGGCGGCGCCAGCCGGCTCCCCCCATTTGGGGGCGAAAGAACAAATTTCGAGTCATCGAGCCTCAAGCCCCCAAATGGGGGGCGATGGCCGACCTCAGCGCTGATACGGATTTGCTGGGGGAAACGACATGTCCGAACTCGGCGAGCTCTACTGTCCGTTCAGGACCGAGATCATCTCCGCCATTCCGCTGCGGCTGGCGTTGCTGATCCACAGCGCTGGTATTCTGGCCCTGCTTTTGCCCGAGCCCTGATCAGATCTGGCACTGCTAGTCTAGCGCTTGGTCATCTCGATATCCGGGATCGTCGGCCCGGTGGCGCCACGCTCGCCTTCGACCAATGGCGGCGACGGATTCCGCGAGAGCCGCAGCGCGATGTAGATGGCGACGCCGACCGAGAGCCCGACGAGATAGATCAGCATGCCCTGCGGGCCCCTGAGCTGCATCAGCAAGGTCGCAGCCAACGGCCCGATCGCCGAGCCCGTGCCCCAGAGGAACAGCAATTGCGCGGAGAGCCCGACGGCCTGATCGCGACCCATGCGGAAATAGGCGTGGGTGACGGCGACCGTGTAGAGCGGGACGCTGCAGCCGCCGATCAGGGCGAACAGGCCGAAGAGCCAGATCCGGCCATGAGCGGCATCGACCTCCAGGAGCATCATGAGCCCAGCCGCGGCCACCGCGACGATGCTCGTGGCGACGAGCATGATCAGACGGCTGGCGACGCGGTCCGCCAGCAGGCTCATCGGCCATTGCAGCAAGAGGGCGCCGATCTGGATGCCGGCCGTGAGCAGGATCGTCGCCCGCTGGTCGAGGCCTGAGAGGATGCCGTAGGCAGGGGCGACGCTGGTCAGCGGGCCGCCGACCATGCCGACATAGAGGCAGCCGACGACGGCGGCCGGCGCCTGCCGCCACAGCGTCCGCAGCCCGACCGAGACGATCTCGCTCGATTCGGGCCCCTTCGCCCGCGTCAGCGCAACCGGGATCAGCGCGATGGAGAAGGCCATGCTGGCGAAGAGGAAGACGTCCTGCGACTGGATCGCGACATAGCCGACCCCGATCTGCGAGCCGATCAGCGCGACGCGGTTGAGAATCTGGTAGATGCCGAAGATGCGGCCGCGCTGGGCCCGGCTGGCCTGGCCGCTGATCCAGCTCTCGATGCAGATGCCGTGGCCGGCCGCCGCCAGGCCCATGACCAGCCGCGCCAGTCCCCACCAGGCCTCCGGCAACAGCGGAAAGCTCAGCGTCGAGACGGCCTGGAGCGCGGCGAACACGGCAAAGCCGCGGATATGGCCGACCCGGCGGACGAGCGAGGGATTGACGAAGCAGCCGATCAGGAAGCCGAACGAATAGGCCGAGGCGACAAGGCCGATCAGCAGCGGCGGCTGGTTCGCGACCGCCATCTGCAACGGCACGACCGTGTTCACGATCGTGCCGGCAACTTGCAGGATCAAGGCGCCCGCAACGATGGCGCCGAGCGCGGCAACAGAACCGCCCTGGGTCTTTGCTGTCACTGCGCGATCATGCCCGAATAGCCATTGCAGCGAAGCTATCAGCTCGCTCGGATTCGGGGAAGACGGACTGCTCGCGGTCCGCACGGGTTCCCGCACCTTCGTCATCAGGTGCAGGCAACGCCTCAAAAATGTGAGGGATATCAATGCTCAAAAAGCAAGGTGGTGGGGGAAGCAGGACTCGAACCTGCGAAGGCATAGCCAGCGGATTTACAGTCCGCCCCCTTTGCCGCTCGGGACATTCCCCCGCCTTGCCGCAGGCCGCCCCGAAGGGCTGGCCGCAACCGCCTGTTTCACTTTTGTGAAGGGCGGCAGGCGCGGGCGGACTTATGATGAGAGGGCCGCCGCCTGTCAACGCCTAAAAGCCATCTAACGACAAGCGATCGTGGCGGCAGACCACTCAGCCCTGCGGCCAGCTGGCGCGATGGCGCCGACGCCAGGCCAGCGCAGCGGGAACGAAGGCCTGGAACGGGGTCTCCCGCGGCCGTTCGATCGCATCGGCGAGGTCGGGCAGCGGGTGAACCAGGCTGCGCACGCCATGGCGGTGCAACCAGACCGGCAGCTCTCCCTGCCTGGCGAACATGGCGACGACCTGCCTGACCAGCCCGCTGCGCAGCGCCCGCGGGCTGCCGACGGGCCGCGCCACCACGCAGAAGCGCGCGAACGGATTCGGATGGCGCTCCTCGCCCTCCAGGCAGAAGATCACGCCGCTCCGGTCCGGCCGCGCCTCGTCCGGCATCGCGTCGATGCGCCGCCACAGGCAGAACCAGCGCCGGCAGATCTCCGGCCGCGTCGCATGGATGCTGCAACCGCTGCCGGTATTGTGGCGGCACATGATGCCGGCCGGCTTGCCGACCTCGGGATCGACGATGCGCAGCACTTCGCAACAGGCGACGCAGTCGCCGCAATCGCGCCCGGGCACGAGATGGTTCAGCGTCCGGCCCGAGCGCATCGTGCCGGCCTCGGAGCTCTCCGCCATGACGCGCCTCCCGGGGCTGCGGCGAAGCCTCAGCCTAGCTCGGATCGTCACCGCCCGGAAGCGAGGCCTCGCACGCGCCCCAGCACAAAAGCGACGCGCGTTTCGACATCCGCACGCGGGAGCTCCACCAGTTCGTAGCCATGATCGCGATAGGCCGTGGTGACCGCCTCATAGGTGCGCTCGGCCTCGGCGAAATCCTGCTTGCGCTCGGCATCCTGCGCATAGATCTCGCGCCAGGGCGGCGCGGCGAAGACGATGCGGGCATAGCGGAAGGCGCGCGCCGCCCGGTCAAGATGCTCCGGCACCGTCAGCCCGCAGAGGCGCAGATAGCCGATGCTGTCGGGAACGCCGCGGTCGAAGAAGACCGGAGAGGCGCTCGCCTGCGCCTCGCCATGGGACCGCAGGTCGAAGCCGAGCATCAGCTCGGCGAACAGCACCCGGTCGCGCCAGGGCAAGGCCGGCCCGTCAATGGCGAGCTGGTCGCGGATGATCGCCCGTCCCGCCTCGGGGGCGACGGCATGGCCTGCAGCCGCCAAAGCGGCCAGCAAGGTCGTCTTGCCGGCACCGGGCCCGCCGGTCACCACGAACAGGCGCCGATCTGTCTTCGTCATCTGTATTGTCTCCGTGTGTTGAATGAGATGGAAATCCCGCTTCCCGGCCTTCGGGCTGGCCAAGCCGGCCGCGCCGTGGCAGGGCATGGCGTCACGTTTCCGGAGCCATGATGTCCGCCCCGTCCCGCCCACGTCCCCAGAGCCGCCACGGTCGCCCGCATCGCGACGGCCCGCCGCCGCACCGGCCCGGCGAGATCGACGAGGCGATCCTCTATGGCGCCCATCCGGTGATCGAGGCGCTGCGCAATCCGCAGCGGCGCTTCCGCAAGCTGCTCGCCACCGAAAACGCGCTGAAGCGGCTGACCGAGGAGGTCGGCGAACTGCCGATCGAGCCGGAGATGGTGCGGCCTTCGCAGATCGACCGGCTGCTGACGCCCGACGCCGTCCACCAGGGGCTCTACCTTATCTGCGATCCCCTGCCCTCGCCCGATCTCGACAGCCTGCCGGACGACGCGATCGTGCTGGCGCTCGACCAGATAACCGACCCGCACAATGTCGGGGCGATCCTGCGCTCAGCCGCGGCCTTCGCGGTCGCGGCCGTGATCGTCACCATCCGCCATTCGCCGGCGGCGACCGGCGTGCTGGCGAAATCGGCTTCCGGCGCGCTCGAGCACGTGCCGCTGGTCGCCGTGAAGAATCTGGGGGATGCGCTCGACAAGCTCGGCGATCGCGGCTTCCTGCGGCTTGGCTTCGATTCGGAAGGCGACGTCTCGCTCGACGAGGTGCCGCTGCGCCGTCCGCTCGTCCTGGTAATGGGCGCCGAAGGCAAGGGCCTGCGCCAGCGTTCGCGCGAGCTCTGCGACCATCTCGCCCGGCTCGACA
Source organism: Allobosea sp. Root483D1 (assembly GCF_001429505.1). Lineage (GTDB taxonomy): Bacteria > Pseudomonadota > Alphaproteobacteria > Rhizobiales > Beijerinckiaceae > Allobosea. The sequence continues at coordinate 291,717 of NZ_LMJW01000022.1, read as the reverse complement.
TGCCCGGCGCAATCAAGAGCCTCAACGTCTCGAACGCGACGGCGATCGCGCTCTACGCCGCGACCCGGCGCGGATAAAGCTCAGCGCCGCGCTACCGCGCCGTCGCTACTGAAGCGCATGACCCTGACCACCGGGCGTCCCTGACGCGTTTCGATCCGATACAGCACCGGATCGGCCGCCGGCGGCCTCGGGATGCCGATCGCGACGGGTATCGAGGGCTCCTTCACCGATGGCGGCTCGCTCGCCTCCGGCAGCACCACCACGACCCGCTGGTCGCCCGGCCAGCCATACAAGCCGGAATAGCCGCCGCCATAGAAAGCGGCGCGGCCGTGGCGGGCATGACCCGGCCGCGCGCTCGGTCGCATCGGAGCGAAACGCGGAGCTGAACCGGATACGCCGGCCGAGGGCGCCGCGCCGAAACCGGGGGCGGCCGTGGCCGAGGACGACGCCGCGCAAAGCCCGACGAACGCTGCGAGCAGAGGCACTCCGGAGCGAACTCTCATGCGACCAACTCCCGTCCTGCGCAGCCCGTCGACCCCGAGGCCGGCATGGTTGGCGAAAGGTTAACAACTCGGGGCCGGCAAGGCGAGTCGTGACGAGATGCGGGGCGGGATCGACCCCGGCGCGCGCTCAATCCTTCGTCTTACGCCTTTCGGTGCAAGACCAAGTGCTCGGTTGAAGATTGCGGGGTGTGGACGCATTCCTAGCCCATCAAACTTGGCTTTTCCAAGGCCTTTTCCTGAGTCGGCCCTGCGCCGACTCCAAGCGAAGAACCGCCAGAAGGCGGCGTGAGGGCGCAGCGGATGGTCCGCAGCGCCCGGGGGAACGAAAAAACGGGAGCGCTTCATGAGCATGGCACATGCACCGGCGGCCGCAGGGCCGCGGCCGATGACCAGGGAGGAGAAGAAGGTCATCCTTGCTTCCTCCCTGGGCACGGTCTTCGAATGGTACGATTTCTATCTCTACGGTTCACTCGCCGTGATGATCGGCGCGCATTTCTTCTCGGCCTTTGATCCGAACACGCGCGCCATCTTCGCCCTGCTCGCCTTCGCCGCCGGCTTCCTTGTGCGCCCCTTCGGCGCGCTGTTCTTCGGCCGCCTGGGTGACCTGATCGGCCGCAAATACACCTTCCTCGTCACGATCGTGATCATGGGCGCCTCGACCTTCCTGGTCGGCCTGCTGCCCAGCTACAACTCGATCGGCTGGATCGCCCCGGTCATCCTGATCGCGCTGCGCATGCTGCAGGGCCTCGCGCTCGGCGGCGAATATGGCGGCGCCGCGGTCTATGTCGCCGAGCATGCGCCCCCGGGCCGCCGCGGCTTCTACACCTCCTGGATCCAGACCACGGCGACGCTCGGACTGCTGCTCTCGCTGATCGTCATCCTCGGCATCCGCACCACCATGGGCGAGGCCGAGTTCACCGCCTGGGGCTGGCGCATCCCGTTCCTGGCCTCGATCTTCCTGCTCGCGATCTCGGTCTGGATCCGCCTGCAGATGCAGGAATCCCCGGCCTTCCAGAAGATGAAGGAAGAGGGCACCGGCTCGAAGGCGCCGCTTTCCGAGGCCTTCGGCCAATGGAAGAACGCCAGGATCGCCCTGCTGGCTCTGTTCGGCCTCACCGCCGGCCAGGCCGTCGTCTGGTACACCGGCCAGTTCTACGCCCTGTTCTTCATCCAGAGCATCCTGAAGGTCGACCTCTATTCGGCCAACGTGCTGATCGCCTGGTCGTTGATCATCGGCACCGGCGGCTTCATCTTCTTCGGCTCGCTGTCCGACAGGATCGGCCGCAAGCCGGTGATCCTCGCCGGCTGCCTGATTGCGGCGCTGACCTATTTCCCGCTGTTCGGCGCCCTCACCAAGGCCGCCAATCCGGGCCTCGCCGCGGCGCATGACAACGTCAAGGTCGTCGTCGTCGCCGATCCCGCCACCTGCGGCTCGGTCTTCGATCCGGTCGGCGTGCGCACCTTCACCCAGCCCTGCGACATCGCCCGTCGCACGCTGGCTTCGCAGGCGATCCAGTACACCCAGACCCCGGCGCCCGCCGGCACCGCGGCCAAGGTCACGGTCAACGGCAAGGACGTCGCGATCGACGCCACCTTCGCCGCCAACATCGCCAAGGAAGCGATCGCCGCCGGCTATCCCGCCCCGAACGACGCCCGCATCGTCAAGACCGGCTTCGGGAACGCGCTGTTCAATGCCCAGTCGCTGACGATCATCGGCATCCTGACGATCCTCGTGATCTATGTGACGATGGTCTACGGCCCGATCGCCGCGGCCCTGGTCGAGCTCTTCCCGACCCGCATCCGCTACACCGGCATGTCGCTGCCCTACCATATCGGCAATGGCTGGTTCGGCGGCCTGCTGCCGGCGACCTCGTTCGCCATGGTGGCCGGCACCGGCGACATCTTCTACGGCCTCTGGTACCCGATCGTTATCGCGATGATGACCTTCGTCATCGGCATGCTCTTCGTGCCCGAGACCAAGGATCGCGACATCCTCACCTACGATCACTGATCGCCAGATCCGACCAGCCAGCTGGTTCCGCGAGCCCCGCCCGAAAGGGCGGGGCTTTTTTTGTCGAACGACGAGAGCCGAGGGGCATCTGCGCGGATCGACCGCAAGCGGCGTATCGGCAGTCTCGAGACCGGATACTTCCAGCTACCCCAACTGGAGGGCGCCGATATCGAGATGGCAATGCATGAAGTCGAGCCGAGTTCTTCGCGTTTATCGAGAGCTCGTGCAGAGTATATATCGCCAACATTGAACATGCGGATCTTGACGATGCATCGCTCAGGCCCGGATGCCTGCTACGAAGGCAGATCGTCACAAGCGGATATTAACTCATTTGGGCTAGCTTTTCCTGCACTCGGCCAGGCTGGGAGCGCTTGATCATGCCTGACGCCGAACGCAGCCACTGCTGACGACGATCGCGATGGACCTTGCAACCCTCTGGTATCTGACGATCGGAACGCTGCTCATCGCCGCGGCCATGACCTTGTGGGAGCGGCAGGCGCACGCCCCGCGATCGCGGGAACTCGGCCTCTGGGCGGCAGCCTATGGCGTGTTCGCCCTGGGCTGCATCCTCGCGATGAATCGGAGCCTGCTTCCCGGCGTTTCCGGTCCCGCCCTGACCAATGTCGTCATGCTGCTCGGCTACGCCCTGGTCCTGCAGGGGGTTCTGGTGCTGGACGGCCGGTCCCTGCGCCCCGTCCTCGTCGCGGGCTTCCTCGCTGCGATCGGCACCGCCTGGTTCGTCCTCGGCACGGGCTGGGCGAGCCTGCTCTGGAACCATGCGAGCGCATTCCCCATCGCGGTCATTTGCGCTCTGACCGCCCTCGCCCTGTTCCGCAGCCGCACAGCGAAAGGCTTGCGCTCCCGCCCGATCGCGATCGCCGTCTTCGCCTGCCACAGCCTGACCTACGCCATCCGCACATTCGTCGTGCCGATGGTCGTCTCGGTCTATGGCGAGAGCGTGCTGCCCATCGTCGCCAAGCTGACGATGTATGAAGCGGTGCTGTTTACGGTCGCGATGCCGATGTCCCTGATCGCTCTGGCGCGCGAGGAGGATCGGGCGCGGCTGCTGGCGAGCGCGCGAACCGACTTCCTGACCGGCCTCAACAATCGCCAGGGCTTCTTCGAGCTGAGCCCTGAACGCCTGCGCCAAACTGGCGAGAGCGCTTCGCATGCGCTGCTCGCCTTCGACCTCGACCACTTCAAGGCGATCAATGACACCTACGGGCACGATGCGGGCGACCAGATCCTGAAGCTGTTCGCACGGGTCGCCGGTGAAGCCACGGGACCGGATGCCATGTGCGCCCGGCTCGGCGGCGAGGAATTCGCTGTCCTGCTGCCGGGCATGGGCGTGCAGGACGCGCACCAGATCGGCCAGGACATCGCCAGGCGCTTTGCCGAGGCGGCAGCACTCAGCGACGGCCTCGCCATCGCGGCAACCGTCAGCGTCGGCCTGGCGGTGGCTGGCACCAACAAGCTCGACCTGACCGAATTTCTCGCCGTCGCCGATGGCGCGCTCTATCGGGCGAAGCTGCTCGGACGCAATCGTATCGAGATTGCAGGATCGACGAGCGTCGCCGCGGCGGCCTGAGCCGTCAGGGCTCCTCGGCCTGCCTCCCCGGCATCACTCGCCTCACACCGGCAGCACGGTCACCGGCGTGCCGAGCGCGACACGGGCGTAGAGGTGGATGATGTCCTGATTGATCATCCGGATGCAGCCCGAGGAGACGTTGCTGCCGACGGTGTAGGGCTCGGTCGTGCCGTGGATGCGGTAGCCGAGATCGCGTCCCTCGCCGAAGAGGTAGAGGGTGCGGGCGCCGAGCGGGCTCTTCGGCCCGCCGCGGACGCCGGGGCCGCGCGGCGTCGGCTCGAGCTGGGCCCTGATCTGCGGATCGCGCTCGATCATCTCCTGCGGCGGCACCCAGTCGGGCCAATCCCGCTTCATGTTGATCTTCGCCTGGCCCGTCCAGCCGAAGCCCTCGCGGCCGACGCCGACGCCATAGCGCGTCGCGACGCCCTGCGATTCGACGAAATAGAGATGGTAGGAGCCGGGATCGACGACGATCGAGCCTGGCGGCTCGGCGCCGCGGAACTCGACGGTCTGGCGCAGATAGCGCGGCTCGATGCTCTGATAGTCGATCGCCGGCACCGGGAAGCGCTCGCCCGGATAGGCCATGTAGACCTGCGCGTAGTTCGGGCGTGAGAGCGTGCGCGTCAGGCTGCGCCCGCTCGGGGCGGCGATGTCCGGCAGCGCCACGATGCTGCCACCGCCGCCACAGCCGGCAAGGCCAGGGGCGAGGAGCGAAAGCGAGGACATGGTAAAGGAGCGGCGGTTCAGCATGGGCACATCTCAGGCAAGGCTTTTGCAAAAGCATCGACTTAGATGGTTACGGACGCGTGAATGCCGGCGCGCTATTCGGCACCGAAGGTCGACGACCGCCGATATAGGCCAGGAAATCCGCCTCGCTGCCGCGACGATCGCGAAGAGGCCCGTCCTGGGTGTCAAGGGAATGGTGCCGGCGGAGAGGATCGAACTCCCGACCTTCGGTTTACAAAACCGCTGCACTACCGCTGTGCTACGCCGGCCCTCGCGCTGCGGTATCAGGCCGCTGGGGCGAGAGCAAGACCGGCGGGCTCAGAGCTGGACGTGCTCCGGACGGCTTGCCGCCGGGACGATGCTCGCCCCCAGGCGGGACAGGCAGGTCTGGCCGCGCCCGCCTGCCTTGGCGCGATAGAGGGCCTTGTCCGCCCGCTCGATCAACTGCTCCACAGAAAGACCGGGATCGTCGCTGTCGGCGAGACCGGCGCTGAAGTCGATCATGACAGCCGCATCGTGATGGGCCCAGATCTGCCGAACGCCCAGGCGCAGCCGTTCGAGATGGGCCGCGCAATCCTCGAGCCCGTGGCCGTCGAAGGCGATCAGGAATTCCTCGCCGCCCCACCGGCCGATCGACGCATTGGCGGGCAGTCGCGCGGTCGCGGCGGAGGCGACCCGCTTCAGCACGGAGTCGCCGACCTGATGACCGTAAGTGTCGTTGATCGCCTTGAAGTGATCGAGATCGAGGAGCGCGACCGAGAAGGTGCGGCCGGCCTCGCGGGCCGCCGCCAGCTGCGCATCGGCGCATTCGAGGATATGCCGGCGGTTCGAGATACCGGTGAGGGCATCGGTGTTGGCGATCTCCTCCAGGCGGCTGCGATGGCGCAGGTCGAGATAGTGCATGCGGAAGAGAATGAGCAGTATCAGCACCATCGCGACGACGGTGACGATCATGTTCCTGGTGTTGGCATGCCTCTCGGCCCGTTCAGCGTCGAGGGTTCTTTGCAACGCTTCGGCTCGCGCCGCCTGGAGATCCGCGGTGAACTGCTCCGACAGAACCAGCGTCTGGCGTGCCGTGGCCGCGTCCTTCCAGCGGCCGTGCCTTTCAATGTACTGGTGGAGGTCCGAGAACGCCGCCGCGAATTCCCCCTCTCGGCGATTGAGCTCGGCTCGCAGCCGGAACGACTCGAATGAGCTGACGCCCCTTGTGGCGTCTCCCTTCTCGATGACGGCGTTCAGGCGCCGGCGTGCCTCGTCGAGCTTTCCCTCCGCCAGATCGACCTCCGCCGCGAGCAGCTCGGTTTGCTCGGGCTCCGCCTCGCCCAGGCGGACGAACTTCTCCTGCGCCTGCTCGCAGTGGCGTCTCGCCATGCTCCATTGCTTGAGCCCGATCCGTGCACGGCAGAACTCCCGCTCGATGTGAGCTTCGCTCGCCTCGGCGAAGAAGCGGCGATGCGAGACGCGGGCCAGTTCGAGCTCCGGGAGCGCCTCTTCGAAACGCCGCTTATTGTTCAGATAGATTCCGCGATAGCCGTGCGCCATTCCGAGCAGGAAGGTGTTTCCGGTCGCGCTCTCGAAATCGATGACCGCCCGGTTGAGCTCCAGTGCGGCATCGGCATTGCCGGCATCGCCCCAGACGCGGCCGAGCAGGCGCACCGCCTCGATGTTGGCGAGCGTCAGCGCCGGCGTGTTACTCGCGCGATAGGCCTGGAACAGCAACCGCGCTGCCTCGCCGAAATTGCCGCGCACGCGCTGGATGTTTCCGAGAGCGATATCGAGGCAGATCGCCTTGGCCGAGTGCGGATCGACCCGCGCTGCGAGTGCTTCGATCCACAATTGCAACTCCGCGAGCGCCTCGGGCTGGAATGTGTTTGTGGCCAGGATCCAGAGCAGCTCCACACGCGCATCGCTATCGGCCAATAGCGGCTCCGTGACTCCCAGCCCGGCTATCCGCCGCGCGGCCGCGGCTTGCGACCGTCGCCCGAATCCCTCGGCCTGCAAGGCCAGCAGGCGCCCTCTGGTCTCGACCGTCTGATCGCCTTTGCTTGCGAGAGCATCTTCGGCGAGCCGCGACGCCAATTCAGGGTCTCGCCCCACGAGATCACTGATACTTGAAAGCAAGGGGCCGGAGGGAGCCAGGCAGGAGGCGTCAACGGCAGAATTCACGACGAGTAAAAGTACAGCAACCAGGAAAAACCTGCGCATACGCCCTGCCTATTATTTCAGCACAAGCTGCATTGGGGCGAACAATGCTGCCTGCCGACATCGTCAGCGAACCATGGGAGCAAGCTGCTGACCGAAAGGTAAAGGCCTCCGGCCTTTTTCGAGCGAGCGACCTGCCCTGTGGTCAGCGCATCGCCGACGGCTTGGCCGCCCTGCCCGCTTGCGCCAGAATGGCACTGGCGATCTTGCCCGACTGACGCTAAACGCCCGTCTGTCCGGCACATCCGGCCGGTACCGATTGCGGGCGGCTCCGACGGCGCGGCAAGGGCTGCCCTGGTGACGCGAACGAGGTATAGCGAGGAATGACCTGCGCCGATCAGCACGACCAGTTGCTCGCTCTCGCACGGCGCTGCGAGAGCACCGGTCGTCCGGACCGCAACCTCGACGCCGACATCTACGAGGCGCTCGGCTTCACCGTCCGGCGCAAGCCGGCCCATCTGATCGGCCCGCGCACCCCGCCCGGAGGCATCTATCAGCAGGGCTCGCTCTGGAAGGCGATCGGCAAGATCAGCGCCGAGATCGACGTCGCGGTCAACGTCATCCGGCAGAAGGCGCCTGAGTGGAACTGGAGTCTGCAGTCGGTCGCCTCGGAAGAGCAGACCTACGAGGCACTGGTCGCCGGTTGTTCGGGCCATGGCGCGCTCGCCTCGCTGGCGCTCTGCGCCGCTCTGCTCAAGGCTTTCGCCAGGAGCGATTCCGACCAGACCTCGGCGCCGGCCGATCGCTGAAACGGCTTCGGTTCCAAAGGCGAAGCCGCTTGCCCTGACAGGTCGATTCAACCTACGGACCGGGCGCCGCTGCGGCGGCAACTTCACGGAAAGTTGACCCTGGCCATCCACACAGCGGTTGAAGGCGTTGTTTGCACAGCTAGTTTGGCGGTCGGGCTGAACCAATGCCCAGGATGCGATTCTGGCTGGCGGGGCGCCATTCGGGAGAGGTCGCGCCCTTCTCGTTGTTGGAGCCTGATCGATGGCCCATGTCGAACCCTCACGCCGCACCATGATGGCAGGCGCCGGCGCGCTCGCCGCCGCAGCCGCGCTCGACCTGCCCGCCGGCATCGCACCGGCCCATGCGCAAGGAGCTTCCGTGAACCAGAACCCGGGTTTCTACCGCTACAAGGTCGGCGACATCACCGTCACCGCCATTAATGACGGCTTCGCCAAGCGCCCGCTCGAGGGCTTCGTCCGCAATGCCGAACTCGCCGACGTCAAGAAGGCGATGGAGCAAGCCTACCTGCCGGCCGACGCGCTCTCGATCACCTTCACCACGCTGGCGCTGCAGATCGGCGACAAGATCACCTTGATCGACACCGGCAACGGCGATTCCGGCGCGCCGACCTCGGGCGCCTGGATGAAGAACTTCCAGGCCGCCGGGTTCGACCCCAAGAACGTCTCGAGCGTGGTCTTCAGCCATTTCCACGGCGACCACATCAATGGCTTCCGTCTCAAGGACGGGACCGCCGTGTTCCCGAACGCCGAGGTGATGGTGCCGGCGGCTGAATGGGCGTTCTGGATGGACGATGCCAAGATGAACGCCGCCCCCGAGGCGATGAAGGGCGCTTTTGCCGGCGTGCGCCGCGTCTTCGGGCCGGTCGCCAAGGACGTGAAGCAGTATGAGGCCGGCAAGGAGGTCCTCCCGGGCGTGACCGCGATCGCCGCGCCAGGCCATACGCCCGGTCACACCGTCTTCGCCGTCGCCTCCGGCAGCGGCAAGCTGCTGGTCCTGTCGGACACGACAAACCACCCGGCCCTATTCGTGCGCAATCCCGACTGGTCGGCGGTGTTCGACATGGATGGGCCGCAGGCGGTCGCCACCCGCCGCAAGCTGCTCGACATGGCGGTCACCGACAAGATGCAGGTCTGCTTCTATCACGCCCCCTTCCCGGCAACCGGCCATATCGCCAAGGCCGGCAACGGTTTCGAGCTCGTCCCGGTGCAGTGGAGCAGCGCGATCTGAGACCCTCGCAGGAGCATGTTCCGCAAAAGTGGGAAGCGCTTTTGCGATCGGAACATGTTCCAACGCGTTAGTTTGGAGCCGGATGTATCCAGCTCCAGGCCGCTGGAGAAAGGCCGGGGCAAGCGCCTCGGCCTTTCTTTTTCCGGCAGCTTCGCAAGGCGGCTCGCGATCCGCCTCCCCGGCATGCTAGATCGTTCCGAGCCATGCCGACCGGATACCCGCGATGACCGAGCGCTTTGCCGCCATCTCCTTCGTCGCCAGCGACACCGCCGAGGCCCAGGCCGCGCGGGTCAAGCTGGTCGAGCGCTATGGCGACGCCGACCCGGCTGAGGCCGAGGTCGTCGTCGCCCTCGGCGGCGACGGCCTGATGCTGCAGACGCTGCATCGCTTCATGGGCACCGCCAAGCCGATCTACGGGATGAACCGCGGCTCGGTCGGCTTCCTGATGAACGAGTTCCGCGAGCGCGGCCTGCGCCAGCGGCTCGAGGCGGCGCAGCGCAGCGTCGTCCATCCGCTGGCGATGACGGCGGTCGACTGCAAGGGGAAGCGCGTCGAGGCGCGCGCGATCAACGAAGTCTCGCTGTTCCGCCGTTCCTATCAGGCGGCGAAGCTGCGCATCTCGGTCGATGGGCAGGTGCGCCTGTCCGAACTCGTCGCCGACGGCGTGCTGCTCGCGACGCCGGCTGGCTCGACCGCCTACAACCTCTCGGCCAACGGCCCGATCCTGCCACTCGATGCGCCGTTGCTGGCGTTGACCCCGCTCTCGCCCTTCCGGCCGCGGCGCTGGCGCGGCGCGCTCCTGCCCGACCATGCCAAGGTGACCATCGCAGTCATGGAGGCCGACAAGCGCCCGGTCAGCGCGGTCGCGGACCACACCCAGATCGACAACGTGATCTCGGTCCAGATTGCGATCGACCGCTCGCTCGACCTCGTCATGATGCACGATCCCGGCCACAGCCTGGACGAACGCATCCTGCGCGAGCAGTTCGGTTATTGAACAGGCGATGCGCGACGCCTTGCTAAGACAGCGGACCGAAAAGCGCTGCCCGCTTGTCGATCCGCTGCTCTAGTTTGGCTGTCGCTTGACCGGTCGGCTTCCAATGCAGGCCGGTCGAACGAGTCCCTAGAACGGGATGTCGTCGTCGAGATGGCTCGACGAGCGTGAACCGCTGCTGCCGCTGCCGCTCGCCATGGCCGGCTGGCGCGAACCGCCGCCGACCGGGCTCGACCGGCCGAAGGAGCTGCCGCCCGACGAACCCTCGTCGCCATAGCCGCCGCTGCTGCTGCTACCGCCGCCACCGCCGAACTCGTCGCCGCCCTGGCCGCGGCTGTCGAGAATGGTGAGCTCGCCGCGGAAACGCTGCAGCACGATCTCGGTGGTGTACTTCTCGACGCCCTGCTGATCCTGCCATTTGCGGGTCTGCAGCTGGCCCTCGATGTAAATCTTCGAGCCCTTCTTCAGATATTGCTCGGCGACCTTGGCGAGGTTCTCGTTGAAGATCACGACGGAGTGCCACTCGGTGCGCTCCTTGCGCTCGCCCGACTGCTTGTCGCGCCAGGTTTCCGAGGTGGCGATCCTGAGATTGACCACGGGCTCGCCGCTGCCGAGGCGCCGGACTTCGGGATCGCGCCCGAGATTGCCGACCAGAATGACCTTGTTGACGCTACCAGCCATGACAGGCTCCACTTCCTGCGCACTTCACCACATATCCGGCCGATCGACCGGAGCCGGACCCTAGCGGACCACGCTGCCATCATCAATTATGTTCTTGTTTTGTTCAAGGCATTTCCGACGTTTTCCCCGAGAATATTCTCACTCGCCTCTTGGCGCGGCGAGCCAGTGCCGAGCGCACCAGCGCCACAACCCATGGGCGAGCCATACACGCAATTTTACTTGTGTTCCTCAACGGCATCATCAATTCTCGTTCATCATGCCCTTGCGTAATGCGAGAGATTGCCATGGACACTCCCTGGATGGCGGTAGCCGGATATTTCGTAGCCGAGCGTCTTGCCGAGGTTCCCAGCGCCGCCAGTGACCCGCGCATCAGCGAAATGTACCGCCTCGTCACCGGGACGGCCCGCAGCGACGATGTGCCCTGGTGCGCCGCCTTCGTCGGAGCCTGCCTCGAACTGTCGGGCTATGCGCCGACCAGCAGCTTGCTCGCCTCCAGCTACAAGACCTTCGGGGAAAAACTGAGCGCGCCCATGCCGGGCTGCGTCATCGTGCTGAAGCCGCAGACGGCAGGTGCGTCGGGACATGTCGGCTTCTTCGTGTCGATGACGAACGGCCGCGTCCGGCTCCTCGGCGGCAATCAGAGCGATGCGGCGAAGGAGCAGAACTACGCGGCGGACGACATCGTCGCCATGCGCTGGCCGGTCAAGACCGCGCCGCTGCCGGTCTCGACATCGCTGCCGACGATCCTCGATATCGCGCCCGACCAGGCCCCTCCCCACCTTTCCGGCTCGCCGGACGTGTCCGATCCGCTGGACTGGCCCGAACTCGAGCCCGTACCAGCCGACCCCACGATCGGGATGGGCGCGCGCGGCGCCAATGTCGAGGCGCTCCAGACCCAGCTCACCAAACTGAACTATCATCTGGGCGCGACCGACGGCATCTTCGGGCCGCTGACCTTCGCTGCCGTCCTGGCCTTCCAGGCCGAGAACGGGCTGCCGGCGACCGGCCAGGTCGGCAGCGCGGAATGGGCGAAGCTGGCGGCGGCCACGGCGCGGCCGCTCGGGCCGCAACGCAACGGCGCTGATCTCGATAAGGTGCGCGAAACCGGCTCGCGAACCGTCGCCACGGCCGACTGGCTGCGGAAGGTGGGCATCGGGACCGGCCTGCTCGGTGCCCTCGGCTTCACCGACAGGCAGACCGACATCGTCGAACGCATGGTCGGCGGGCTGAAAGTCGCCACCGGCGTCGCCTCTCCGTCGCAGCTTGTCGACAATGCGATCAGGTTGCAGCGAGAGGTCGAAGCCACGCTCCAGGAGGGACTGAAGGGCGTCAACAACATCGCGCCCAATGTCCTGAACCAGACATCGGAGAAGCTCGTCGCCCTCGTTCAGAAAACCGTCCTGCCCCTGCAGAGCGGCGACGCGAACCTGGCCCCGACCAAACTATTCGAACTGCAGAGCGAGATTCGCTCTCTGCTGGGCAGGGATCTGCCTGCCGCCGCGACCCAGATTCCGAAGCTCACATTCGAGCTGATGGACAAGCTGGCGCCGCTGGCGAAACCGATTTCCATGGTGCCGGGCCCGGCGGGCACCGCGCCCTCGCCCGGTCTCGTCGGCCCGCTGCTCGATCTGATCCCGGCGCTGATCGGCGGCCAGGGTTCGGCAACCTGGCTGCTGGTCGCCCTGGGCGGGTTTCTGGCCTATCGCAGCGGCGGCCAGATCAATGAGTATCGCCTGCAGGACTACCGCAACGCCGCCAATCTGGGCCGCTGAGCCGCCGCCATCGGTCCACCCGTTTCAGGTTGCCATCGTCTGCCGCGTCCGGAGGAGACGTCGTCATGCTGGATCGCAGCATTTTTCTCGCCGAAGCGCGACGGGCGCCGTTCGGCGGCCGGCTACAGACGGGCCAGGAACAGGGCCTGCGCGCCATCCTCGACGAATGGGAACGGCGCATGCCCACCGGCGATCCGCGCTGGCTCGCCTATATGCTGGCGACGGCATATCACGAGACCGCCTTCACCATGCAGCCGATCCGTGAATTCGGGCGTGGCCGCGGTCGCAGATATGGCGCCCCTGATCCCCAGTCCGGCCAGGCCTATTACGGCCGCGGCTATGTCCAGCTCACCTGGAAGAACAATTACGCCAAGGCGACGCAGCTGTTCGGCCGCGACTTCGTCAACCAGCCCGATCTCGCACTGGACCCCGGCCTCGCCGCGGCGATCATGTTCAACGGCATGAGCGGCGGCTGGTTCACGGGGAAGAAGCTCGGTGACTATTTCAGCCCCGGCATGGAGGACTGGTTCAATGCCAGGCGCATCGTCAATGGCACCGACCGCGCCGATCAGATCGCGACCTATGCCCGCCGGTTCCTGGCTGCGATCCGCGCCGCCTCGCAGGCGGCCGCCGGCGCCGGTGCGGCGATGACCGGCCCGGTCCCGGCCGGCGCCCTGTTCCGCGGAGGCCCTCAGGGCGCCGCGGTCCTGGCGCTGCAAGCGGCACTGGCGCAGAAGGGCTACCCGCCTGGTCCTCTCGACGGTGAGTTCGGGCCGCTGACGGAACAGGCTCTACTGGCCTTCCAGAAGGATGCAGGCCTGCCCCCGACCGGCGTATTCGATGCCGCCCAATGGCCGGCTCTAACGGCCGCGGCGCCGCGATCCCTGCCCGTCGGTCGGGTCACCGCCAACCAGCAGACGCTTCGCGAGCTCGGCTCGGTCACCATCGGCGAAACCGATCGGTCGAAGCGCGTCGCCATCGGTACGGGCCTGCTCGCAGCTCTCGGCCTTGGCGACAGCCAGACACAGGTCCTGCCGACGCTGGCGACCCGGCTGACGGACCTGTTCGGTGGCGGCGCCGGCGCGTCTACGGGTCCGGCCTTCATCGAGCCGCTTGCCCGTCTGGCGCTCGGGCTGATCAGCCCGGGTAGCCCGGGTATCTGGCTCGGCCTCGCGGGAGCGGCGGCCTATCTCTGGCGCTCAGCCGACAATGTCGCGGAACGCCGCGTCGAGGACCATCGCACCGGCGCCAATATCAAGGACCTCCACCGCTGATCGGCAGCGCGTGAAGGACCGTTACGGCACCTCGCCCTCGAAACGCACACCGAGCGAGCCGATTGCGCGCCAGTAGTCCGGATAGGTCTTGGCCACGCAAGCAGGGTCGAGGATGGTGATGCCGCCGATCTTCAGCCCGGCCAGCGCGAAGCTCATGGCGATGCGATGATCGGCGAAGGTGTCGATCTCGGCAGGAAGTGTCTGGCCGGCCAGCGCCGGATCCGAGGCGACGATGAGATCGTCGCCCTCCTCCACGCCGAGCCCCGGCCTGATCCGCGACAGGCCCTGCGCCAGCGCGGCGACCCGGTCGCATTCCTTGACGCGGAGGTTGGCGATGCCGACGAAGCGCACCGGTGTCCTGTTGAAGGCGGCGAGCACGGCCAGCGTCGGCACCGCATCCTGCATCTGCGAGCCGTCGATCTCGGCCGGCAGGTTCGGGAAGGCAGCGATCAGCGCATGCGCCTTGGCGTCGGGCTGGGTGAAGGCTTCGGCCGGCACGCCAAGATCGATCGCGCCGCCGGTCAGCACCTCCGCGGCCCAGAGATAGGTCGCGGCCGAAGCATCGGGCTCGATCAGGTAATCGGTCGCGACATAACCGGTCGGCGCGATCCGCCAGCCGCCGCTCTCCGGCTCCGAGACCTCGGCACCGAAGGCGCGCATCGTCGCCAGCGTCAGGTCGACATAGCCGCGCGCACCGATCTCCTGGCCGGTCAGGACGACATCGACGGGATTGCGGGCGCAGGCGCCGGCCATCAGCAGCGCCGAAACGTATTGGCTGGAGAGGCCGCCATCGACCTCGGCCAGCCCGCCATCGAAGCCGCCCTGCCCCTGGATGGTCACCGGCGGGCAGCCGCTCGGCGCCGCGATCGCGACGCCCAATCGGGTGAGCGCCTCGACCAGCGGCAGGATCGGCCGCTTGCGCATGTGCTCGTCGCCGTCGACCACGACCTTGCCATCGACCAGCGCCGCCGCCGCCGTCAGGAAGCGGGTCGCGGTGCCGGCATTGCCGAGAAAGAGCGGCCCGGCGGGCGCCTTGAGGCGCCCGTTGCTGGTGACGATGAAGCTGGTGTCGTCGGGCTCGGCGATCTCGACGCCCATGTCCCTGAGCGCCTGCGCCATATAGCGGGTGTCGTCGCTCTTCAGCGCGCCGCTGAGCCGGCTGGTGCCCTTCGCCAGCGCCGCGACCAGCAGCGCTCGGTTGGTGATCGACTTCGAGCCGGGCGGCATCACGCGGCCCGTCAGCGCCGCCTTCGTGGGCAGGATGGTGAGTTTGCTCAAGGCGGATTGGATCATGGCAGGCTCGCGGCTCGGTCGCGAGGGTCTTAGACCGAGCGGCCCGCGAGCGGAAGGCGGGTCCGCCGCCTTCAGCCCTTCGCCAGCCCGAACCCACCGACCGGCTCGGTGACGACATGGCTGTCGAAGCCGGCGATGATCGGCCTGGCCTTGGTGATCGCCGCCTGCACCGCCGGCAGAGCGAGCGACGCCTTGTGGCTCTCCTCGCGGTCCCAGACCTCGGTCACCCAGATCGCATCGGCATCACCGGGATCGCGGGCGACGACATAGCTCAGGCAGCCGGGCATCATGCCGCTGCTCTCGAGGATGTAGCCGATCAGCGCCTCGCGCTCGCCGGGCTTGGCCCGCATCTTCCCGATCAATCCGTACATGGCGGCGCATCTCCCGTTTCGGCCGGCACCCTGCCCAAGCGTTGGATACGGCGCAACTGAACGCCCTGACCGAATCCGTCAGCAGCAAGAGCCGCCTCGGCAAGGCCACTCACGCAGATGGCCGCCGCTCTCCCAAAATTGCCTGCGCCATGCGGTCGAGCAGGATCGCAAGCGCGACGATCGCGAGGCCGCCGACGAAGCCGAGCCCGGGATCGGCGCGTTGCAGGCCGAGCAGCACGACTTCCCCCAAGCCCTTGGCGCCGATCATGGAGGCGACCACGACCATGGCGAGCGCCAGCATGATCGCCTGGTTGAGGCCTTGCAGAATGACCGGCCGAGCCAGCGGCAATTCGATGAGCAGAAGCGTCTGGCGCGGGCCGAGGCCAAGCGCGCGGGCGGCCTGGACCAGCCCGTCATCGATGCCGCGCAAGCCGAGCTCGGTCAGCCGCGCGAAGGGCGGCAAGGCGTAGATCAAGGTCGCGAGCAGCGCCGGCGCGCGCCCCAGCCCGAGCAGCATCGCCACCGGAATCAGGTAGACGAAGCTCGGAATGGTCTGCATCAGGTCGTAGACGGGCGCGAGCACCCGTCCCAGCCGCGGCAGGCGGGCCGCAGCGATGCCGAGCGGCAGACCGAGCACGACGACTAGCACCACGGCGACGGCGACGAGGGCAAGCGACTGCATCGCCTCGGTCCAGAGGCCAAGGCCGGCGAGGATGAGCGGAAGCACCGCCATCGCCAGCGCAAAGCCCAGCGTACGCCGCGCCAGCCAGGCGCCTGCCGCGACGGCCAGAACGAAAACCGGCACGGGGATATGAAGCAGAGCCGTCTCGACACCGCGTACCGGCGCCGTCAGCAACCTGCTGAAGCCGTCGAGATCGTCGCCATAGCCTGTGACGACGGCATTGACCGCCTGGTTGACCAGCCTTTGCAGCGTCTTGCCGAGATCCGGCAGCCAGTCCGGGCTCACAGGCCGGACGCGACCTTGGCAGCGATGTCGGCCGGCAACCAGGCCTTCCAGACATCAGCTTGCGTCTTGAGGAAGACGAGCGCCTGCTGCTCGGGCGACTGGCCCTTTTCACGCGCCTCGGCGAGCATCCTCGAGGTCAACTCGCTGGTGGTGGTGTATTTCTTGAAGAAGCCGGCAAGCTGCGGCGCCTTCTTCGCAAGCTCGATATTGGCGCCGATGACGACCCGGCTCACTGGATAGGCGGTGGCGCGCTTGGGCGCATCGCTCGCCTTCACGTCATCCCAGATCGCCTGGTCGAAGGCCGGCTCGTCGAGCTTGACCAGGTCATAGGCGCCCAGCAACCAGCTCGGTCCCCAATAGTAGAACACGACAGGCCGCTTGCGCTTCAGGGCGGATTCGATGGCGGCGACGATCGCCTCGCCGGAGCCGCCGCGGAGATTGTTGAAATCGCCGGCCAGCCCGTAAGTGACGAGCTTCTTGCTGTTGATGCCCTCGCAGACCCAGCCCGCCACGCAATTATAGAAACGCCCCTTGCCGGGCTCGTCAGGGTCGGCGAACAGGTCCTTGTAGCGCTTGAGATCCTGCACCGATTTCAGCTCCGGCGCCTTGGCGTCGGGGCCTGAAACCAGATAGCGCGGCACGAACCAGCCTTCGTTCGCATCGGGGAATGTTGTGCCGAGCGGCTCGACCTTGCCCGCGGCAGCCTCCTTGACCCAGGCTTCTACCGGGTTCGCCAGCCAGATTTCCATGACGATGTCGACATCGCCGCGGCCTAGGCCGTTGACCAGCGGCGCGATCACGCCCGGCACGCGCTCGACCTTGCAGCCGAAGCCTTTCTCGGCGATGGCGCTGGCGACAGCGGTGTGGAAGGCAGCGGAATCATAGTCGAGACCCGCCATCTTCAGCGGGCGGTCGAGCTCGCATGCGAAACCGGGAGCGGTCAGACCGAGGCCGAGCAGCAGCGCTGCTCCTCGCAGAACGGCTTTCATCGTGATATCCCCCGCTGGCTGCAGTACCCGATCGTGCACCCGGACGATCGGTCATGTCCACGAACCGCAAAAGGCCGGGAAATGTTCCGCCCCAAGGGGCGTCTCGGACTCCGGCGACCGCGCCGGAGAGCAGGCGGGTAAGTTCCTGGACTGACCAGGTCTGTCAGCAGCGCGCAGCCGCTCAGCCAAGCGTCCCGAGCGCCCGCAGCGCCTTCAGCGTCTCGCGCAGTCCGCGATGCAAGGGCTTGTCCTTGCGCAGGACGAGGCCGAGCGTGCGATGCACGCGCGGCGATAGCGACCGTACGACCAGCCCATCGCTTTCACCGCGCACCGCCATGCCGGGCAGGATGGCGCAGCCGAGACCCGCTCCGACCAGCCGCTTGATCGCCTCGACGCTGCCGAGCGACATCACCGGTCGCAGCGTCACGCCGGCGCGGGCGAACCATTCATCAGCGATGCGCCGGGTGATGCCGCCTGGCTCGAACAGCAGCACCGGCAGGCGCGCCAGCGCTTCGGGCGTCAACCGCGCCGGCAGCTCCATGTCCGGCGGCGCGATCACGGCGAACTCGTCGTCGAGCAGCGGCGTCACGTCGAGGCTGCGGCCGGCGGCCGGCAGCGAGACCAGGCCGATATCGATCAGGTTGTCCTCGATCGCCTTGACGATGTCTGAGGTGTTGCCGGTGCTGACGGTGATCTCCAGTGTCGGATGTCGCTGGCGCAATTCGCGCAGCACCGGCGGCAGCAGGAAAATGCAGGCGGTCGCCCCGGTGCCGATCCGGACACGGCCCATCGCCCCGGTTGCGTGCCGCGCCATGGCTTCGCGCGCCGCCGCTACGGCCGCCGCGATCCGCCCGGCATGGTCGAGCAATTCGATGCCAGCAGCCGTCGGCTGCGCGCGGCGGCCGACCCGCTCGATCAGCAGCGTACCGAGCCGGCGCTCGAGCTCGCGGATCTGCAGGCTGACCGCCGGCTGGCTCAGGCCGAGCCGCTCGGCCGCCGCCGAGAAGCTTCCGAGCGCGATCACCTGGCGGAAGCTGTCGAGCTGATCGAGGCGGAGGTCACGCATCTCAAAGAATCTCTTATGCTCTGCATAATTTCGAGAAGCTTCATTTATGACGCGGCAAAGCGCAAGTTGGCCACGCGGCTGGAGAGAGTGTCCGGCCGTGGCGGGGCGCAGGCGATGAGCGGGATCTGGTGTGCGGGACGAAAGCTGCTGCGCGAGGCGGCAGATTATGTCGGCGCCTCCCAGCATTCGCGCTATCAGCAATTGCGGACCCTGCGCGAGCTTGACGAGCACTGACTCGCCGATATCGGCGTGACACGACGCTAGGCGCTGACCGGGCGCCCCGATACGACGGAAAGGCGGCCCTGCCGGGCCGAAACGATTGCGATGACGACCTCTGAGCCCACCGGCAACGCTGCGCCCCAAATCCTTGTCCGCGATGCGCGAGAAGGCGACATGGGCGCGATCCAGGCGATCTACACCCACCACGTCCTGCACGGCCTCGCCAGCTTCGAGGAGACGCCGCCGAGCGTCGAGGAGATGCTGGCGCGCCGGCAGGCGGTGCTGGGGCTCGGCCTGCCCTATCTCGCGGCCGAACTCGACGGCCGGATCGTCGGATACAGCTATGCGACCGCCTATCGCCCCCGCCCGGCCTATCGCCACACCATCGAGGATTCGATCTATGTCGCCGACGGGCTCGGCGGCCGGAAGATCGGCTCCACCTTGCTTGGCGCATTGATCGCCCGCTGCGAAGCCGGCCCCTGGCGCCAGATGCTCGCCAATATCGGGGATAGCGGCAATGCCGGCTCGATCGGCCTGCACCGCCGCTTCGGCTTCGAGCCGGTCGGCACCTTGCGCTCGACCGGCTTCAAGTTCGGCCGCTGGGTCGACACGATCCTGATGCAGCGCAGCCTCGGGGCCGGCGACGAGACGTTGCCACAGCCATGGGCGGCCGGGCCGGCCCGGTGATCACTCGCAGCACCGTCTTCTGCCTCGGGCTGGCCCAGCTCATCTCCTGGGGCGTCTCCTATTACCTGGTCGGCGCCTTCGGCGAGCGGATCGCGGCCGAGCTCGGCTGGTCGCAGGCGATCATCCATGGCGGGCTCTCGGCCGGCCTGCTGGTGATGGGACTGACCTCCGGCGCAGTCGGCCGCCTGATCGACCGCCATGGCGGCCGCACAGTGATGTGCGCCGGTTCACTGCTCACGGCTGCCGGCTGCGCTGGCCTCGCCTTCGCCCAGACGATTCCGGCCTATTACGCCGCCTGGCTCTGCCTCGGCCTCGCCATGCGGCTCAGCCTCTATGACGCCGCCTTTGCTGCGCTGGCCTATATCGGTGGCAGCGCGGCGCGCCGGCCGATCGCCCAGATCACGTTGCTCGGCGGCCTCGCCTCGACCGTGTTCTGGCCGCTCGGCCATGCACTCGCCGAGCAGTTCGGCTGGCGCGGCGCACTCATCGCCTATGCCGGCTTCGCGCTGCTCACCTTGCCCTTGCACCTGACGCTGCCGGGCGGCTCCGTTCGTCTCCGGACCGAGGCCGCCGCGGCAAAGCCCACCATTGCGCTCAGCCCGGCAGACACCCGCTTTGCCGGCCTGCTCTATGCGCTGATCGTCACCTTCGCCGGCATCCTCAACGCCGGCATGTCCGCGCATATGATCGGCATCCTTGCCGGGCTCGGCCTGCCTGCCGCCGCCGCGGTCTGGATCGGTTCAACGC
Organism: Allobosea sp. Root483D1; assembly: GCF_001429505.1. Classification (GTDB taxonomy): domain Bacteria; phylum Pseudomonadota; class Alphaproteobacteria; order Rhizobiales; family Beijerinckiaceae; genus Allobosea. The sequence continues at coordinate 271,650 of NZ_LMJW01000022.1, read as the reverse complement.
GCGGCATCGGCCAGTCGCTGGCGCGGCTCGGCGAGGTGCTGTTCGGGTCCCGCACCAGCCCGTTCGACCTCAATCTCGTCGCCTGCCTGGTGCTGCCGCTCTGCTTCGTCGTCGGCCTCGCCGGCGGCGCGAGCGCCATCGCGGCCCTCGTCTTCGCCTTCGCCTATGGTGCCGGCAACGGCGTGCTGACGATCACGCGCGGGACGCTGCCGCTGATGCTGTTTGATCCGAGGAGCTATGGCGCCTATGTCGGCCGCCTGCTGGCGCCGGGCTTCTTCCTCTCGGCCGCCGCGCCGCTCGGCTATGCGCTGCTGATCGAACGTTATGGCGCCTCGGCGGCGCTGATCCTGTCCGGGGTTCTGGCCGTCGCCATGCTCGTCGCGGCGATGCTGCTCCGGCTACGTTTCCGCAGCCTGCCACGCTCCTGACAATTCCTGTCAGCACACCGCACCGGAACAATGCGGCAACATCTGCGGTTGCGTGCTAGTCATGCCGGCCTCCCGCCCGGCCGCACTGGCACGGCACGGCGATTGCCCTATCTCTACGGCTGACCCCGAACCGGACACCACCATGGCTCGCAAGACCACGCTCGCCGACCAGGCTGCCGCGCTGGAAGACATGTTCGACCGCAACCGTGCGGCCGACCCGAACGCGCGCGTCATCTCGGTGCGCGGCGCGCGTGAGCACAATCTCAAGAATGTCGACCTCGCCATTCCGCGCGACAAGCTGGTGGTGTTCACCGGGCTCTCCGGCTCGGGCAAGTCCTCGCTCGCCTTCGATACGATCTATGCGGAGGGCCAGCGCCGCTATGTCGAGTCGCTCTCGGCCTATGCCCGCCAGTTCCTCGAGATGATGCAGAAGCCCGATGTCGACCAGATCGACGGGCTCTCGCCGGCGATCTCGATCGAGCAGAAGACGACCTCGAAGAACCCGCGCTCGACGGTCGGCACCGTCACCGAGATCCACGACTATATGCGCCTGCTCTGGGCCCGCACCGGCATCCCCTATTCGCCGGCGACCGGCCTGCCGATCGAGAGCCAGACCGTGCAGCAGATGGTCGACCGGCTGGTCGAGCTGCCGGAGAAGACCCGCGGCTACCTGCTGGCGCCGGTCGTCCGCGGCCGCAAGGGCGAGTTTCGCAAGGAGATGGCCGACTGGCTGAAGCGCGGCTTCCAGCGCGTCAAGGTCAATGGCGAGTTCTACGAGATCCCGGATGCGCCGGCGCTCGACAAGAAGTTCAAGCACGACATCGACGTCGTGGTCGACCGCATCGTCATTCGCCCCGATCTCGGCGCCCGCCTCGCCGACTCGCTGGAGCAGGCGCTCGACCTCGCCGACGGCATCGCCGTCTTCGAATATGCCGACGAGAAGGAGGAGAACGGCGAGGCCCGCCGCGTCACCTTCTCCTCGAAATTCGCCTGCCCGGTCTCCGGCTTCACCATCCCCGAGATCGAGCCCAGGCTGTTCTCGTTCAACAACCCGTTCGGCGCCTGCCCGGTCTGCGACGGCCTCGGCCATGAGATGCGGATCGATCCGGAGATGATCGTCCCGGATCATGGGCTCAGCCTGAAGAAGGGCGCGATCGCGCCCTGGGCCAAGTCGACCTCGCCCTATTACGGCCAGACGCTCGATGCGCTCGCCAGGCATTTCGGCTTCTCGACCACCAAGCCCTGGAGCGAGTTGCCGCAGAGTGCGCGCGACGCCATCCTGTTCGGCACCGGCACCGAGGCGGTGCGCATGGCCTACAACGACGGCCTGCGCGCCTATGAGGTGAAGAAGCCCTTCGAGGGCGTGATCACCAATATGGAGCGGCGCTGGAAGGAGACCGAGAGCGACTGGGCCCGCGAGGAGATCGGCCGCTTCATGTCGGAGACGCCCTGCGCGGCCTGCAACGGCTTCCGGCTCAAGCCCGAGGCGCTGGCGGTCAAGATCGACATGCGCCATATCGGCGAGATCTCGCAGCTCTCGGTCAAGGACGCGCTCGCCTGGGTCACCGCCCTGCCCTCGCGCCTGTCGCACAAGCAGAACGAGATCGCCCCGCGCATCCTCAAGGAGATCCGCGACCGCCTGACCTTCCTGCTCGATGTCGGCCTGGAATACCTGACGCTGGCGCGCGGCTCGCGCACGCTCTCCGGCGGCGAGAGCCAGCGCATCCGCCTGGCCTCGCAGATCGGTTCTGGCCTCACCGGCGTGCTCTATGTGCTCGACGAGCCGTCGATCGGCCTGCACCAGCGCGACAATGAGCGCCTGCTCGGCACGCTGCGCCGCCTGCGCGACCTCGGCAACACCGTGATCGTGGTCGAGCATGACGAGGATGCGATCATGACCGCCGACTATGTCGTCGACGTCGGCCCCGGCGCCGGCATCCATGGCGGCGAGATCGTCGCCAAGGGCACGCCGCAGGACATTCTGGACGACCCGAACTCGCTGACCGGCAAATACCTCACCGGCGAGATGAGCGTCCCTGTCCCGCTGAAGCGCCGCAAGCCGCAGAAGGGCCGGAGCCTGAAGATCGTCGGCGCCCGCGGCAACAACCTCAAGGACGTCACGGTCGACATCCCGCTCGGCCTGTTCACCTGCATCACCGGCGTCTCCGGCGGCGGCAAGTCGACGCTGATCATCGACACGCTCTACAAGGCGATCGCGCGCAAGCTCAACGGCTCGATCGAGCATCCGGCGAGCCATGACCGCATCGAGGGCATGGAGCATCTCGACAAGGTCATCGACATCGACCAGTCGCCGATCGGCCGCACCCCGCGCTCGAACCCGGCGACCTATACCGGCGCCTTCACGCCGATCCGCGAATGGTTCGCCGGCCTGCCCGAGGCCAAGGCGCGCGGCTACCAGGCCGGCAGGTTCAGCTTCAACGTCAAAGGAGGCCGCTGCGAGGCCTGCCAGGGCGACGGCGTCATCAAGATCGAGATGCACTTCCTGCCCGACGTCTACGTCACCTGCGATGTCTGCAAGGGTAAGCGCTATGACCGCGAGACCCTTGAGGTGAAGTACCGCGACAAGTCGATCGCCGACGTGCTCGACATGTCGGTCGAGGAGGCCAAGACGCTGTTCAAGGCCGTGCCCTCGATCCGCGAGAAGATGGTGACGCTCGCCCGCGTCGGCCTCGACTATGTCAAGGTCGGCCAGCAGGCAACGACGCTCTCGGGCGGCGAGGCGCAGCGCGTCAAGCTCTCCAAGGAGCTCAGCAAGCGCGCCACCGGTCGCACCCTCTACATCCTGGACGAACCGACCACCGGCCTGCATTTCCACGACGTCGCCAAGCTGATGGAGGTGCTGCACGAGCTGGTCGAGCAGGGCAATTCCGTGGTGGTGATCGAGCACAATCTCGAAGTGATCAAGACCGCCGACTGGGTCCTCGACCTCGGCCCCGAAGGCGGCGACGGCGGCGGCATGGTGGTGGCGCAAGGCACGCCGGAAGACATCGTCCGGATCGGCAAAGGCCACACCGCGCGGTTCTTGAAGGAGGTGCTGGAGCGCCGGCCGTTGAAGGGGAAAGGCGCGCGGCAGGCGGCGGAGTAGAGGTCAGCTTGCGCTCCGAAAAGGCGCAAGCTTTCCCTGCAACGCGCCCGTTAGCTCGATTATGTTACCAAAGATTTCATGGCATCCGGCAACAATCATAGGGTTGTCGCCAGAAGCGAGTAACGTTCGGTCATCCGTTTTGAGACCAAGACAGAGTTTATCGAGAGCACGCGCGAACCCAATCTCGAACGCAACACCTTCGTCAACGGTGCGCCCATCAAGGACTGCAACAACGCAATGGCAGCGTCGAATCGCGTAGGTATCTGCTTCAAAAACCAGCTGCCGTGCTGCTGAAAGCGGGGTTCCTTCACGAACAAGGTCCCGCATCAACCTTCCATCGCGCTGGGGAAGAAACACTTCCACTGCTGGCGTGAGCAATTCGGCAAGACGCGCATTGAAAGCGCGCTCAATGTCATTAAACAGCGGAGCTGCAAGATAAATTCGATAAGTATCACCATCTTCACGCATAGCGGGCAATAATTCCATCAAGATCGACCGGACAGTACTCACCAAGCAGTACATGACGCGCAACACGACGCGCCAAATCATCTGAGCTGCACTGATCGGTAGAAAATCTGAAATTTGGCGTGTAGATTTCGTTTAAAATCCGTGTCTGATTCTGAAAATACTCTTCAGTACCTGCATCCTCCGGAGCCCTTCCGCGCGCCATATTACGCTTGACCAAATTCTGAGGTGATGCCTCGATAAAAATGATCTCTCCTTCTTTTAATGACCGATCACGAATTACAATGTCTCGCAAATTTTGTGACTTCTCAGAATTCTCAGATTCATCTCTAGAAAAGGCGTATAAATCGAGCGGCGCGCGATCCATAAAATGAAATCCTGCCGAAGCAGAGTGCATCCGATTATTTTTCTCTTTAAGCTCTGAATACACAAATTTATCTACGATCTCGCGTTGCGAGTCGTTAATTTTTGTCGATGCAAGGTACATCTCGTTCGGCGGAGGCCTGGTCCATTCCTCATGGGTTTGGAAGCATCTAAGCTGCTCAAGCAAAGAGGATTTTCCCGAGGCCACCGGCCCAACGATGTAATAATGATATCTAGATCGCCGATCACTTCCCAATGACTCTAACAAATCCCTAAATTCTCTTGATCCCATATTAAGTATTTGCAGAAATTGACTTATCTCAGTTGAAGTCAAAAATATTGTCACCAGATTGTACAATTCCAAATTCGCCTCGAAAATATCCCTCTGCCTGCTACTCGATAGCTCACTGGGATTTTTCAGCCAATGGATCATATAATGATGATTTGCCGGACTCTTATCTCTATTCATTCTCAAGTAATTTTTTAGCGAACTATCGGCAAGTGAGTGCCCAACAAGAAGCATCGTATTTTGAACAAACCGTAGAAATAGATACTCCGCACTAAGCCCTGGCGCTCTCGCGCGGGCAGCAGCAAACGAATCTTCTGTAAATATGATCTGTGGGCTTCTTTTTCTAAGACTAATCCTCGGCAAAATACCATTTACATGGTAAATGGTCGTATTTCCTTTTCTATCAACAAGAGGAGCGTTCCAAGTAATAGTTAAAGAATTTCCATCAGAATCTTCAGATTTTATTTGACTACCTATTGCCTCAGCAAGCAAGTCATCAAAATTAAAATTGATTACGAGCGGCAATTTCCGAGACAGGTCGCGCAGTTGTACAAGATAGGGATGGACTTCCAATATTTTCTCTATATCTCCAAGAGTGTCTTGATATATAGCTTTATGAATTGCCGCACCCCAGCCGTGCTCAATAACAGCAGCACGCAACTCTTCCGGTTCAGTCGACGGGCTGGAATTCTTGAACCTGTGATAAATGATCTGCCCAAGATATTCCGGGTGCAGGCCAGCGGCACTATGCTGGCCAAGATCCTGCTTTAAATCATCCTCGCGAGCAGCGAGTCGTTCCAACAACGCGGTCCAACCCGGGACGCCCGCCTCCATCGAGATGCCGGCTCCTGTCACAAGGTTTAACTGATGCTGAGTTAAACGTTGAAAGATGTGACATAGGAACCGCGGTAGCCGCGGCTGACGGGCAATTGCCGCATCGAGCATGCTCACCTCTCTTCATCTCTCAACAATGGTCGAAACCGAACCGCGTCCATTTGGATCATAGTCCGCTCCGACACCACGGATATTCCATAACCCAGACCCCCGGATCAATGCGATTGGAGAGCTGCGTCCAAGCCAATGATCAGAGGGCGTATCAATAGTGCGCATCCCCTCGCTACATAGCGCGATCAGCTGCGCCTCCACGCTTGCTCGAAGGCTTCCTTTCGCTGGCTCGTCATCTATAGCAATAAGCGCCACCTCAAGCTCTCTAAGATATCGCGACACCGCAATTTCATGGTCGGCCTCGACAGCTTTAACGCGCGCGTCGGCATCTTGTCCCGCTCCCCATGTGGGCAGATGTGCCCCTCTTTGCTCGGCCTCTAACATTGCACGCCCGACATGAAGTCGGAAAATTGACCCACGATGATTACCAACTTCCGTCGCTGGCCCTAGATGGTTGCGAAGACGGCCGCGCAGCGTAGCCATCGACCCTTGGCTCACGCCGTGAGTGCCAACGCGAACAATTCGCGGATGAATCTGGAGAAAATTAGGCTCTTGTCGATCTAAGAATATATATACACCTCTTTTAGGAACAGACTTCTTAGAAAGCTCCCAAAAATCAAGAACATGACCGCCAGACCGCTGATCGCTGATCCAGCTATATAGCGATTTAAGATCATGAATTCTTCCTACCATACGCTTAGCTTGACTGAGCCAAACGCCAACATCCGGTTTACCTAAAGCAGACCACGGCGCCTGGACGTTCAATGGCTTACCGCTATTATTGTTGGCATTTATGAGAGGCTCGACATACTCCGAAGTGGCAAGCAAAGTCACACTGCGACCGCGGGCGCACGTGCGCAACTCCTCAAGAGCCTGTCGAGCCCAGGCCTCCTGCTCCGCAGCCGATAGCGCTGACAGATGTAAGTCATAGGGTTCAAGAAGAGCACCCGATGCTACTATCCCATGCTTCGCAGAAAGAACCGCATGCGGAGCAGCGAGCGCGTGGACAAGCGCCAGACTGGCCTTAAACCGGCTCGAAATATATAGCTTCTCAGCTGGAGCACTTTCACGGCGCTTTTCTCGACTACAGCCAATTACGATGAATGGCGGCGCTCCGTCCGCACCAATCAGTGCCGGGCGAAGCGTATAGCTCACAGGCGCAAACAGCTCGCCCTGAGCATCGTCCACCGCCATCTTCATTTGCCTCTTGTGATTCCCAAAAAGACCCGGAGCCGAGCAAGGGCGTTTTAGCACGTGAGATCATCGATTGCTGCCGCAAACTTATCCCCGCTGCCAAAACCTCCCGTATATTCCCCTCGCCCATCACCCATACGGGGCGGCCGTCCGGAGGTATGCCAGAGGCTGGGTGAGGGTCGGCGCCTGCGGGCGGGGGTTACGCCCCGCTCCCGGGAGGCTTCGGGGCACCGCCGAAAGCCGCCGCCTGCGGCGGCGTCTTCCGACTTTGCGATCGCAGACTGCGCAAGCTTGTCTGCGTGGGACACTACGATCCCTGTGCGAGGAGCTCGCTAGATGGACGGCCCGTTACGCGCCGCCCTGCTCCGCCGTCGGCGCGACCACCCGTTGAGGGGCACTGGCGCCGGCAGGAGCGGGACGGACGGGCAGGCCAACCGCAGAAGCGCGGCCCGGAGACTTGAAGAACGCCGAAGGCGGAGCGCCACGGGGCGTGCGGATGGGGACCATCCGCGCCGCTTCCTGGCTCAATGGAAGCGGAATACCAAACGCGCCTCGCGGCGCTCCGCCAGCCCCGTATTTTGAGCGCCCGCAGGCAGGCCTGCGGGCGGGGATTGGCGCGTGGGTGAAGCAAGGGCGCGGGAACCGCGACGGAGAACCCCTCTCCCGGATGGGAGAGGGGCAGGGGTNNNNCCCGCCCTCCCCGTAAGAGGCCGCAGCGGAGCCGCCGCGCTTTCTGCGGCAGCGGCAGGCCCTCATCCGGCGCTCCGCGCCACCTTCTCCCATCCGGGAGAAGGAAGGCGTGGCGGGTGGCATCCCCTCCCCCGCGCCCTTCCGTCGCACGGCATTGTGAGGGTCTTGTTTACGCCTTGTTAAACCGCTCTTGGACATCCCTGCGATGCAAACAGGAGATGACCCGATGATCAGACTGGCGCTTCCCGCGGCCCTGAGCCTTCTTTCCGCCACGGCCCCGGCTTTCGCCGCTCCGGCCCAGCCTATGGGCCAGTTCAAGCAGTGGAATGCTGCCGCCTATGACGGCAGCAATGGCAAGCGTTGCTATATCGTATCGTCACCGGGCACCGAGAAACCTGATACCTTGCGTCATGGTGACGTGTTCTTCTTCGTGCAGACCGCGCCGAGCGCTCAGAGCCGCACCGAGTCGAGCTTCCAGACCGGCTATGACTTCGCCAAGGATTCCACCGTCACCGTGACGATCGGCGACGAGACGTTCCGCATGCTGACCTCGGGCAACAATGCCTGGCTGCAGCGGCTGGAGCGCGAAGGCGAGCTGCTCCAGGCGATGAAGGCCGGCGACGAGATGGTGCTGGCGGCGCGCTCGGCCCGCGGCAACGAGACCAGCTACACCTTCTCGCTCGAAGGCGTGACCGCGGCGTCGCGGCTGCTGGAGCGGTGTGGCTGACAAAAGGCGTCATTCCCGGGCGAAGTGCAGCGCAGACCCGGGAATCTCGTGACGAGAAGGCGCGGGCTGGCGCCTTTTCCGGCCAGAGATGCTCGGGTCAACCCCGAGCATGACGGTTCGTCAAAGCACCCCGTGGCGCTCGAAGACCGAGCGCAGACTTTCGCCGGCGAGCAGTTCCTGCCTAGTCGAATCCTCGGCCTCGATCTTGGCCAGCGCCAGCCGGATCGCCTCGGGCGCGATCGCGCGGGGCACGATGACGACGCCGTCGACGTCGCCGAAGATGAAATCGCCCGGCGCGACGCGGGCGCCGCCGACCTCGACCGGCTCGTCGGCGGCCATCATCTCGGCCCGGCCCTTGGTGTCGAGCGGGCCGATGCCGCCATGGAAGACCGGGAAGCCGAGCTCGCGGATGCGGCGGACATCGCGCACCAGCCCGTCGGTGAGGCAGCCGGCGGCACCCCTCACTTTCGAGGCGGTGGTGAGCAACTCGCCCCAGGGCGCGATCCGGTCGGTCGGCCCGTCGCAGGCGAGCACCGCGACCTCGCCGGCTTTGAGGCTGTCGATCAGGTCCATCTCCAGCGCATAGGGGTTGTGCCCCTCAGGGAGATGGTAGCGTTTCATGTAGAGCCCGGTGCGGGCGAAGCCGCAGAGCACCGAGGCGTCATCGAGCGGCCGGACGAAGGGCCTGACCGCCTGGTTGGGATGGCCGAGCTCGTCGAGCACGTCGGAGAGCACGGCCGAATAGAGCCGGCCCTTCAGGCTGGCGAGATCGAGTTCCTGGGCCGGATCCGGCATGCGCGCTTCCCCTCTATATAGTTGAGGAGGAGCTTCCGGGCGCGCCGGCGGCGGGTCAAGCCATCGCCGGTGCGTGGGGCGGAACGGCGCTCAGGCCGACGCGGTCAGCTACCCATCGCGTCGAGGCGGGCATAGCTCGCCTCCATGCCCTCTTCCATGCCGATCGCGAGCATAGCCTCGCGAGTGGCGGCGTCCGGCAGGGTCATGCGCATCGTCATCAGCGTGCCGGCGCCCTCGGCCTCGAAGCGGGTCTCGATATGGTTGTCGGGCGTGACGTCGGGCATGTGGAAGCGCTCGATATGGACGATGCGGCTGAACGGCTCGAGTGTGACGTATTCGCCGGTAAGCGTCAGTTCTTCGCCCTGGCCGTCGCTCCACTCATAGCGGAACTTGCCGCCGGGCCGGTGATCGTTGATGCAAACCGGCATGGTCCAGCCCTCGGGGCCGAGCAGCCATTTCTGGATCAGCACCGTCTCGGTATGGGCGCGGTAGACTGTCTCCGGCGAAGCTTTGAAGCGACGGGTGACGAGGACATGAGTGTCGCCTTCGGTCGTCAAGGTAAGCTTGGTCATTTTTGGTCTTTCTCCTTGCCTGCTTCCATCTCGGCCAGAAGCTGGTCCAGCCGGTCATAATTCGCCTCCAAGGCTCGCCTGAGCATGGCGAGCCATTTGTCGATCTCCTCAAGCGCTCCCGGCGCGAGCCGGCAGGGCCGCTTGGTTCCCTCGATCCGCCTTGTGATCAGCCCCGCCTCTTCCAGCACCTTCAGGTGCCGCGACACCGCGGGCTGCGACATCGCGAAAGGCTCGGCGAGTTCCATCACCGTGGTTTCACCGAGGGCCAGCCGCGCCAGGATCGCCCGGCGCGTCGGATCGGCGAGAGCGGAAAAGGCCGTGTCCAACCTGTTCATGTCGACCTCTATATATAACTATTTTGTTATATAACTGATTATGCATGGTCAAGCGCCATTTTCGGCACCATGGCGGAACGAGGATGCCGTTCAGGCGCGCGGCGCGAGGATGGCTGCCCGCAGCAACAGATAGAGCAGCAACCCGTTGAGCAGGTGCCAGCCCCAATGCAGGCCAAAGGGAACCGCGCCGCAGAGGACGGAATCGAGCGAGCGGAAGCTGAGCGATGCAGCGAAGACGAGGCCGCCGATGGCGATCCGCTTGCCCGTAGCGACATCCCCGCGGAGCTTCGCCGCCAGCGCGACACCGGCAAGGCCGATGAGGAAGCCGGCATAGCCGGCGGAGCCGCGCATGCCGGCAGGCAGCAGCGGCGCGAGGCCGGAAGCCAGTCCGAAGCAGGCACCAAGGAAAAGAAGCGCGCCGATCGCCGCCATCACCGGCGACAGGCCCAGGAAGCGATTGAGCGCCAGGCCGAAATAGCAGAGCGCGAAGAGCTGGATCGGCACGACATCGGCCAGCAGGGTCCAGCGCTGCGGCATGGTGTGGAACAGGAAGGAGCCGAAGCCGATGAGCCCAACCAGCGCCGTCAGCGATTCGACCGGCCAGTCGCGCCGGCCGTTTCGTCGCAACAGCAGGAGAGCCGCAAGCGCCGCCAGTAGGAAGGCGGCATTGCTGACCGCATTGAGCGGCTCGGCCCAGAACGCCTCACTCAATCGCTCGCAATAGCCCGCGCCCCGCATGCCCTGCCCCGCGCCACCCGAATCGTCGAATCATGCCGCGAAGATCATGCGAGCGCATGACGCCACCCGGCCGAGCGGGACGGAATTCTCTTCGAATCTCGCCATGGTGAACAGCGCGTTACACTGTCCTTCGGCTCGGCAACCAATGTTGCGGTGCAAACCGCATAGCGGATCGCGGCGGTTTTGCGCAGATTCGCGCCATATGCCGGCACGGCGTGACCTTCGGCCATTCGTCGCCTAAAAATTAGGCCAAATTTTCACTGTTCTGACAAAATCGTTAAGCGCTCTGCGCGGGTCAGCGCGCCTTTCCAAACGATCTCTTAATTTGTCATGCGTCAAAAGCATAACAGAATTGATGCGGCGCCCCTGTGAGAGGCAGCATGATCGCTCTATATGCAGTGCACAACGAATTCATCGCTGTCGGGGCCAAACCCCGAAAAACCAAAAGGTTATCGCCATGTTCCTGTCCATGATCGCTTCCAAGATCCGCTCTTATCTTCGCTATCGCGAGACCGTCCGCGAGCTGTCCCGCCTCACCGACCGTGAGCTCGACGACCTCGGCCTGTCGCGCTCGGACATCCAGTACGTCGCCCGTACCCACGCGACTGCCTGATTTCCGACCGCCCAGGTTTGACGAGTAGTTTCTCCTAGACCCTGTGTTCCTCCCCTCAGGGTCTGGTCGAAGAGCGAATGCCCGCTTTCGAGCGGGCATTTTGCGTTTCTGGGGGCTTGATTAGCCTTGCGCCCTTGACCTTGGGCGCCACCGCGGACACATCGCGGCCATGACACTCGCACTCATCCACATCGTCGGCGGCGGCCTCGCCGGTTCGGAAGCTGCCTGGCAGATCGCAGAGGCCGGCGTTCCGGTCGTCCTGCACGAAATGCGCCCGGTCCGCGGCACCGACGCCCACAAGACAGAGAGCCTGGCCGAGCTGGTCTGCTCCAACTCCTTCCGCTCCGACGATTCGTCGTCCAACGCCGTCGGCCAGCTGCATTGGGAGATGCGCCGGCTCGGCTCGCTGATCATGGCCAAGGGCGATGCCCATCAGGTCCCGGCCGGTGGAGCACTCGCGGTCGACCGGGACGGCTTCTCCGCCGCGGTCACCGCAGCGCTCGAAGCCCATCCCAACGTCACGATCGAACGCGGCGAGATCGCCGGCCTGCCGCCGGCCGCGTGGGACAAGGTCATCGTCGCGACCGGTCCGCTCACCTCGCCGGCGCTCGCCGAAGGCATCCGCTCGCTGACGGGTGCGGGGGAGCTTGCCTTCTTCGACGCGATCGCGCCGATCATCCATTTCGATTCGGTCGACATGGACGTCGCCTGGTTCCAGTCGCGCTACGACAAGGCGGGGCCCGGCGGCACCGGCGCCGACTACATCAACTGCCCGCTCGATCGCGACCAGTACGAGGCCTTCATCGACGCGCTGCTGGCGGCCGAGAAGACCGAGTTCAAGGAGTGGGAGGGCACGCCCTATTTCGACGGCTGCCTGCCGATCGAGGTGATGGCCGAACGCGGCCGCGAGACGCTGCGCTGGGGGCCGATGAAGCCGGTCGGGCTGACCAACAAGCACAACCCGACGGTGAAGGCCTATGCCGTCGTCCAGCTCCGTCAGGACAATGCGCTGGGCACGCTGTTCAACATGACCGGATTCCAGACCAAGCTGAAATACGGCGAGCAGGCCGCGATCTTCCGGATGATCCCGGGCCTGCAGAACGCCGAGTTCGCCCGGCTCGGCGGCATCCACCGCAACACCTATCTCAACTCGCCGGAGCTGCTCGACCCGCAATTGCGCTTGAAGGCCGATCCGCGCCTGCGCTTCGCTGGGCAGATCACCGGCTGCGAGGGCTATGTCGAGAGCGCAGCGATCGGCCTTTTGACCGGCCGTCTGGCCGCGGCGGAGCGCCTTGGCCGGCCCCTCGAACTACCGCCCGCGACGACGGCGCTGGGCGCGCTGGTCAACCACATCACCGGTGGGCACATCGTCACCATCGACGAGGGGCCGCGCTCCTTCCAGCCGATGAACATCAATTTCGGCCTGTTCCCGCATATCGAGGGCGTGGCGACGCAAGGGCCCGACGGCAAGCGCCTGAAGGGCCCGGCCAAGAGCGTCGCCCGCAAGCAGGCGCTGACGGCGCGGGCGAAGGTCGAGATGGATGGGTGGGTTGGGGCAGCAGGCGCTCAGGCGGCCGAATAGCCGCCGTCATTCTCGGGCGCAGCGAAGTGCAGACCCGAGAGTCTCATGACGAGAAGGTGCGGATAGGAGCCTCTTCCTGCCTGAGATGCTCGGGTCAAGCCCGAGCACGACGCCTTTTCACTGCCCAGCGGTCCGTGCCGCGCGCCACAACGTCCATTGGCGCTTGAGCGGCGAGAGGCCGATGATGGTGCGGTAAGGATCGTAGCCACGCCGCTCCATCTGCCTGAGATAGGGCTCAACCAGGGCGACCGGCAGGAAGGCCGGCCTGATCGCCGCCGGCACGGTGGCGGAGAGGTCGTTGAGCTTGCGCAGATGGATGCGCGCCAGCGCCCGCATCTCTTTCAGCGAATAGATCAGGCCCGGCCCACCGCGCCCGCGCACGATGTCCTCGCGGGTGACGCCGTTGCGGTTGAGCAGGTCGGCCGGCAGATAGACCTGGCCGCGGGCCGCATGCCAGGGGAAGGCGCGCATCAGCCCGGAGAGCGCATAGGCGACGCCGGCATGGCCAGCGGCCGTGGCACCGCCCGGATCACGACCCTGTCCCAGCACCAGGCAGGCGAGCCGGATCAGTGCGCTCGAGGTTTCGCCGGCATAGCCTTCGAGATCCGAGAGCGAGGGCATCGGATCATCGTAGAGATCGAAGACGCGCGCCTCGATCAGGCCGGACAACGGCGCGATCGGCAGGCGAAAGCGCCTGACGGTGTCGAGCAGCGCCTGCGCGACCGGATGGCCCTGCGCCGGCGCGTCCGGGCCGGCCTCGAGCACGTCGCGCCACCATTGCAGGCGGACTTCGCCCGGCAGCGGCTCGCTGACCTGCTCGCGAACGCGCGCGACCTCATGGCTGAAGGCATAGAGCGCGAACAGGCCGGGCCTAAGCGCCTCCGGCGCATAGAGCGAGGCGATGTAGCGGTCGGGATCATGCTCGCGCACCAGCGCCAGGCAATGGCCATAGGCCTGGGAGAGCGGACCCGGCGCAGTGCCGGCGCGGTTCTCGGTTTTCGTGGTCATGCGCTCTCCCCGCTCCCGTCGTCACCCGGGCCGAAGTGCCGGCAGTCTAGGCCGGCCCGGCCGCCTTGGCTACGCGGGAGCGGCATGGCTGGTGGGATTTGATCGCCAATCACTCCACCGCGATCAGCGCTGCGGCGACGCGCCGCTCCTCGCCGACGAGGACATTGTAGGTCCGGGCCGCGGCCGGCGTCGCCATCGCCTCGACGGTGATGCCCACTGCCTTGAACGGATCGCGCAGCGAAGCCGGCAGGAAGGCGATCTCGCGGCCGATGCCGAGGATCAGGAAGTCGATCGTCCCGGCCTCGTCGAGGATCGGCTGGAGGCTCTCCAGTGTGACTTCGGCGAAGGAGGAGACCGGCCAGATCCGGATGCCGGACGGCGTCGCCAGGATCGAGCCGCGATGGCTCATATCCGCGAAGCGGAAGCCGCCGGCGCCGAAGGCGTCGAGCTGGTACCGACCGGGGACGAAGCCGTCGAAGCGACGTTCAGCCAACCCTCAGACCCGCGCTTTGGCCTCGGCCGCATCCTCGCTCTGGTCGAGGCGGCCGGCGCGGACGTCGAGATAGAGCAGAACCGGCGTCGAGATGAACATCGCCGAATAGGTGCAGACAACCACGCCGAACAGCATGACGAGCGCGAAGCCCTCGATCGCCGTGCCGCCGAAGAAGACCAGCGCGATCAGCGCGAGCACGGTCGTGGTCGAGGTGATCGCGGTGCGCGACAAAGTCGTGTTGACCGAGAGGTCGAGCAGCTCCGGGATCGGCATGGTCTTGTAGCGACGCAGCAATTCACGCGTGCGGTCGAACACCACCACGGTCTCGTTCAGCGAGTAGCCGACGATGGTCAGGATCGCCGCGATCGAGGTCAGGTTGAATTCGAGCTGCGTGATCAGGAAGAAGCCCATCGTCAGCACGATGTCGTGCATCGTGCCGACGATCGCGCCGATGGCGAGCTGCATCTCGAAGCGGAACCAGAGATAGACCAGCACGCCGAGGATCGCGAGCACGACGCCGAGCGTGCCGGCCTGGACCAGTTCGCCCGAGACACGCGGGCCGACCGTCTCGACCCGGCGGAACTCATAAGCCTCGGAGAAGGCCGCACGCGCCTTGGTCACCACGCCCTGCTGGGCGATCTCGCCACCCGGCTGGAGCGCGAAGCGCATGGAGAGCTCGCCGGAATTGCCGAACTCCTGGACCTCGACTTCGCCGAAGCCGAAGCCGTTGGCGGTCTGGCGCACCTGGGCGATGTCGGGCTTGCCGCTCTTGGACTGCATCTCCATCAGCGTGCCGCCGCGGAAGTCGATGCCGAAGTTGAGGCCGACGGTCAGAAACAGCACCAGCACCAGGACGGAGTAGGCCGCCGAGAACGGATAGGCGAGGCGGCGCCAGTGAACGATGCGGAAGCGAGTATTGTCGGGAACGATGCGAAGCAGGCGCATGGTCTGTTATCTCCTGGCCTGCGGCGTCAGAACGGAAGGGCTTTCGGCCGCGCCCAGCGATACCAAAGCGCTATCAGCATCCGCGTCAGTGTCACCGCGGTGATGACCGTGGTCAGGATGCCGAGGATGAAGACGACGGCGAAGCCGCGCACCGGGCCGGAGCCAAGCGCGAACAATGCGACCGCCGCAATCAGCATGGTGACGTTCGAATCGATGATCGTGGCGAAGGCGCGCGTGAAGCCGGCCTCCAGCGCCGAGACCAGCGATCGTCCCATCCGGGACTCCTCGCGCATGCGCTCATAGATCAGCACGTTCGAGTCGACTGCCGTACCGATGGTCAGCACGATGCCGGCAATGCCTGGCAGGGTCATGGTCGCCCCGAGCAGCGACATCAGCCCGAGGATCAGGCAGACGTGCACGAGCAGCGCGACGCTGGCGATGATGCCGAACAGCCCGTAATTGCCGATCATGTAGAGGATGACCAGCACGGTGGCGATGATGGTCGCCATCTTGCCGGCCTGGATCGAATCCTGGCCGAGGCCGGGGCCGACGGTACGCTCCTCGACGATCGTCATCTTCGCCGGCAGCGCGCCGGCGCGCAGCAGGATGGCGAGGTTGTTGACGGATTCGACGGTGAAGTTACCCGAGATCTGGCCGGAGCCGCCGGTGATCGGCGACTGGATGACCGGAGCCGAGATCACCTTGTTGTCGAGCACGATGGCGAGCTGGCGGCCGAGATTCTCGGTCGTCGCCTGGCCGAAGCGCTGCGCGCCGCGGATGTTGAAGCGGAAATTGACGATCGGCTGGCTGGTGCGCTGGTCGAAGGCCGGCTGGGCGTCGATCAGGTCCTCGCCCTCGACGATGACCTGGCGGCTGATCGGGATCGGCTGGCCGCCCTGATCCTGCGAGGGCAGCATATCGACATCGCCGGCGTTCGCATCCGCGACCATGCGGAACTGGAGCTTGGCGGTCTCGCCGAGAATCTGCTTCAGCCGCTGCGGATCCTGCAGGCCCGGCACCTGGACGAGGATGCGGTCGAGACCCTGGCGCTGGATGTTCGGCTCGGTGGTGCCGAGCGCATCGACGCGGCGGCGCAGCACCTCCATCGCCTGCTCGACGGCGCGGCGAATGCGCTCGTTCGCGCCGGCTTCGGTGACACTGAGCTGAATCAGCCCCTCAGGATTCTCGTTGATCTCGATCGACTGGTTGCCCGAGGGCCCGAAGGCGCCGAACGTGCCGATCGGCTGGGCGAGTTCGCGAAGCTTCGGCATCAGCTTGGCGCGGTCAGCCGCGTCCGGAACACGCAGCTGCACGCCGCGCGGGGTCATGCCGATGCCGCCCTGCAGGCCGACGCGCTCCTCGCGCAGGATGCGGCGGACGTCGTCACGCAATTGCGTGACCTGGCTGCGGATCAGGTCGGCGCGGTCGATCTCGAGCAGGACGTGCGAGCCGCCCTGCAAATCGAGGCCGAGCGTCATCGCATGGATCGGCAGCAGGAAGCGCGGAATCCAGGCCGGAGCGCCCTGCTCGATCGCCTTGCGGGTCTCGGGCGAGAACAGGTTCGGCACGGCGAGCCCGCAGCCGAAGACCAGCACGAGCAGAACGAGAATGACCTTGCGGGCCTGGAGACGAAGCATCTTTATGGACAGCCTTGTTGGCGGGCGCGGCTGAGCCGCGCCTCACGGCCTTCAGCTCTTGACCGGCTCGCCCTTGGTGCGGACGTCGGTGATCATGCCCTTGACGATGCGCACACGCACGCCGTCGGCGATCTCGGCCTCGATCTCGGCATCGTCGATCACCTTCGAGACCTTGGCGATGAGACCACCCGAGGTGACGATCGTGTCGCCGCGGCGCACATTCTTGATCAGCTCCTGATGCGATTTCACCCGCTTCTGCTGCGGCCTGATGATCAGGAACCACATGATGACGAAGATCAGGACGAACGGAACCAGCGACATCAGCACGTCGTTGGTGCCGCCGCCTCCAAAGCCCTGGGCAAAAGCGGGGGTGATCACAGGAAGGCTCCTTCACGTCGCCGCCGATTGACGGCCGGCCGGCGCGGGGGTTGCAAAATCGCGCGGACTATAGCCAGCGATATCGTGAAATCAATCGAAAGCGACCGGTCTTTCGGCCGCATCCCCCAGCTAAGGCCTCCCTGCCCCGCGCGCAATGGCCTTGCCTTCGCGCGGCGACTGGCGCTATGAGCGTACCGTACCGTTCGGTACGCTCTTTTGATGCGGACTGCCTGCGATGACCGACACCGCCACCGATCCGACGCTCGCCACCCTGCTGCGCATCGCCGACGCGCTCGAGCGCCTCGCGCCGCCGGCCCGGCGCGCAGCCGATCTCACCGCCGCCGACGCCTTCGTCTGGCATGCGGCCGGTCACGAGCTTTCGCCGGTCGCCAAGGTGAACCGTGTCGCGCTCTCGCTGCTGCGCGGCGTCGACCGCGTCCGCGATACGCTGGCCGAAAACACCGAGCGCTTCGCCCGCGGCCTGCCGGCGAACAACGTTCTGCTCTGGGGCGCGCGCGGCATGGGCAAATCGTCGCTGGTCAAAGCGGTGCACGCCGACACCAACCAGCGCCTGCCGGCCGGCGCCCTCCCCCTCAAGCTGATCGAGATCCATCGCGAGGACATCGAGAGCCTGCCCGTGCTGATGGGGCTGCTCAAGGCCGACCCGCACCCTGCCATCGTCTTCTGCGACGATCTCTCCTTCGACGGGCAGGACACCTCCTACAAGTCGCTGAAGGCGGCGCTCGACGGCGGCGTCGAAGGGCGGCCGGACAATGTCGTGTTCTACGCCACCTCGAATCGCCGGCACCTTTTGCCGCGCGACATGATGGACAACGAGCGCTCGACCGCGATCAATCCGGGCGAGGCAATCGAGGAAAAGGTCTCGCTCTCGGACCGGTTCGGCCTTTGGCTCGGCTTCCACAAATGCAGCCAGGACGAGTACCTGTCGATGATCGACGGCTATGTCGGCCATTTCGGCCTGACGATCGAGCCCGAGCAGTTGCGGCGCGAGGCGCTGGAATGGGCAACGACGCGCGGCTCGCGCTCCGGCCGCACGGCCTGGCAGTACATCCAGGACCTGGCAGGGCGGCTGGAGAAGCGGCTGGAGGGGTAAGGGCCGTCATTCTCGGACGGAGCGAAGCGCAGATCCGAGAATCTTGCGACGAGAAAGGCGCCAACCGGCGCCCCGTCCTGCCCGAGATGCTCGGGCAAGCCCGAGCATGACGCGCTTCAAGAAAGGAAAACGGGGCGGCCTTTCCTGGGACCGCCCCGCCTGGTTTCGACCGGTGGGGTCTCGCGATTGCCGGCCGAAGTGTCGGAGCCATTCCAGCGAAAGCGTGAAGCGGTTTCGCGTCCGGAATTGCGTCTGTTCGCGATCAGTTGCTGCTGAGATAGGGCATCGGGTCGACCGGGGTCGAACCCTTGCGCAGCTCGAAGTGCAGCTGCGGCGAGTTGACGTTGCCGGACTGGCCCGACTTGGCGACGACCTGGCCGCGCTTGACCTGCTCGCCGCGCTTGACGCTGAGCTCGCCATTATGGGCGTAGGCCGAGACGTAGCCGTTCGGGTGGCGGATCAGCACCAGGTTGCCATAGCCCTTGAGCTCGCTGCCGGCATAGGCGACGACGCCGCCCTCGGCCGCCTTGATCGGCGTGCCTTCCGGCACCGCGATGTTGATGCCCTCATTGCCGCCCTTGCCGGCATAGCCGGCGATGACGCGGCCACGGGCCGGCCAGCGGAACTCGGCACCGGACGAAGCCGGCTCTTCCGCCTTCGGCAGGCTCGCGGTGGTCTGCGGCTCGGCGGCCTTCGGCTCCGGAGCGACGGCCTTCGGCTGCGGGGGGATCTTGTCGGCCGGGGCGCTGGCGACGACCGGCGCAGCAGCCTTCGGCTTGACCGGCTGGGCGGCAGGGGCCGGCAGCGCCGCGGTCTTGGTCTCATTGGCGGCCTTGGCGGCCGCCTTGGCCTTGGCCTCGGCGGCGAAGCGGGCGCGGGCTTCGCCCATGCGCTTGGCGTCGGCGGCAGCCTTCTCCTTGGCGTCGGCGGCCTGCGTTCTAGGATCGACGGCCGCGACCTTCGGAGCGGCCCCTGGCTTGGCGGGCACGGATGCGACCGGACGCGAGACCGGCGGCGCCGCGAGACGGGGCTGCTCGAAGCGATTATCGGTCGGCGCCGGCTGGCGCGAAGCGGTCTGCGCGCCAGTGCTGTTGTAGACGGGAACGACAATGCGCGAACCCGGCGCGGCCTCGCCGGACAGGCCGTTCGCCTGCATCAGCGCGGCGCGCGGCACGCCGTAGCGGCCGGAAATCACTTCGAGCGTCTCGCCCTGAGCGACAACGATGGGTGTACCGCCCTGGGCGCTCCACCCTGCAGCCGAACCGCCCACAGACGGGGTCGGAGCCGAAGGGGGCGTGGAGCGCATCGCGACGGAGGCGGTCGGTGGCGGCAGAGGCTGGCTGCGCACGCCCGGATTGCCGGTGGCGGAGGCCGTCTCGTAGGACTGACTCGGAGCATTGCGGCCGATCGAGCCTGTCGTCGCCGGATCGCGCTGCGAAGCGG
The DNA here is from genome assembly GCF_001429505.1 of Allobosea sp. Root483D1. Taxonomy (GTDB): domain Bacteria; phylum Pseudomonadota; class Alphaproteobacteria; order Rhizobiales; family Beijerinckiaceae; genus Allobosea. The sequence continues at coordinate 251,790 of NZ_LMJW01000022.1, read as the reverse complement.
GAGCCTGAGCGGTCTTGAAGGGACTGCCGAAGGGCGCCTCGGTGAAGCGCATCGCCTCCGAGGAGCAGGCGCCCAGACCGGCTGCAAGGGCGCAGACCGAGACGACGCGAACCACGGATTTCGGCACGGCCAGTTCGACTTGCTTACGCATGGACTCTGTACTCGCGAACGACGCAACTCTACGGTCCGCATTAAAGAGCCGGTTAGGTTAAGAAGGCGTTGCGCTGCTGACAGTGCGCGTAAATTTTCGAGATGGCGGAGATCGTCATTCTCGGACGGAGCGTGCAGATCTAGTGGGCTGACGAATAGGACGCTCGCGGGGAACCCCTCTCCCGGATGGGAGAGGGGCAGGGGNCTCATCCCTGCCCTTCTCCCACACGGGAGAAGGGTTCCCCGCGGATGCCACTTCGATCACCGCCTGCTCGAATACCTCAACGCGCTGGCGTTTTGGCATGCTTCTGAAATGACCCGAACAGCCGCAGGTCAAGCCCAAGCATGACGGCTGCAGCAACCCCTTACAGCGCCTGCGACAATCCCGGCGCCAGCGGTGGGATGCGCACGACCCCGCCGAGCGCATGGTCGAAACCGTCCTCGCTGCGCGTGACGACGACGAGCCGCCCTGCCCCCTCGACGCGCAGCGCGCCGACCAGCCGCCCGCCTGTCTCCAGCCTGGCGAGCAGCGCCTCCGGCACCGCCTGCATCACCCCGTTGACCAGGATGCGCTCGAAGCGGCCGAGCGTGCGGTCGGGCTGAAAGCCGTCGGCGTGGCGCAACTCGACCAATTTGGCGAAGCCGCCGCCGGTGAGCCGCTCATGCGCGGCGAGCGCGAGCGTGCGATAGCGCTCCAGCGAGACGACCGTGCCGCCCATCGCCGCGAGCAGTGCCGCGACATAGCCGGAGCCGGAGCCGATCTCGAGCACACGGCAATCCGGCTTCATCTCGAGCGCGCCAACCAGCGCCGCGACCGTGTGCGGCGCCGTCATGGTCTGGCCGCAGGGCAAGGGCACGGAGACGTCCTGCCGGGCGAGATCGGCGAAGCGCGACGGCGCGAAATGCTCGCGCGGCACGCGCTCCATCGCCCGCAGCAGCGCGATGTCACGGACGCCGCGCGCCCGCAGCGACAGCAGGAAGGCGACGGTGCGCTCGCTCTCGTTGCTGCTGGCGCCCTCCTCGGTCATTCCCGTGGCTTTCAGGCGAACAGCTGCGCGAAGCGGGTCATCGTCGGCTCGTGCGTCAGGTCGAGCTCGAGCGGCGTCACCGAGATCTTGTTCTCGGCGAGGGCGCGCAAATCGGTGCCGTTGGCCGGCTCGTTCTTGCCGCGCTGGAAGGCGATCCAGTAATAGGGATTGCCGCGCCCGTCGCGCCGCGGCTCAAGCCGCATCAGCTCCTGGTCGCGCCGCCCCTGCGCCGTGACGGCGACACCGGCGACCTCGCTTGGGGCCACGTTCGGGAAGTTGAGGTTGAACAGGATGCCGTCCGGAATCCCCTCTTCGAGCAAGCGGCGGATGATGCCGGGCGCATGCTGCAGGGCGCAGTCCCAGATGATGCTGGTGCGGTCGCCCGCCATATAGGCCTGGCTCACCGCGATCGAGGGAATGCCGAGCAGCGTGCCTTCCATGGCCGCGGCGATGGTGCCGGAATAGGTCACGTCCTCGGCGACGTTCTGGCCGCGATTGACGCCGGAGAGCACGAGGTCGGGCTTCATCTCGGCCATGACCGAGCGCACCGCCATGATCACGCAATCGGTCGGCGTGCCCTGCACGGCGAAGCGCTTCTCTTCGATCTGGCGCAGGCGCAGCGGGTTCGACAGCGACAGCGAATGCGCCACGCCCGACTGGTCGGTCTCCGGCGCGACCACCCAGACATCGTCGGAGAGCTGGGCGGCGATCTGTTCGAGGATACCGAGCCCCTCGGCATGGATGCCGTCGTCATTGGTCACCAGGATGCGCATGGGCTCAGGCCGCCTTTTCGATGCGGGTGATCCCGCGCATATAAGGAACCAGCGCGTCCGGCACGGTGATCGAGCCGTCGGCATTCTGGTAGTTCTCCATCACCGCGATCAGCGCGCGGCCGACCGCCGTGCCCGAGCCGTTGAGGGTGTGGACGAAGAACGGGCCCTTGCCGTCCTTGGTCTTGTAGCGGGCGTTCATCCGCCTGGCCTGGAAATCGCCGCAGACCGAGCAGGACGAGATCTCGCGATAGGTCTTCTGGCCGGGCAGCCAGACCTCGATGTCGTAGGTCTTCTGCGAGGCGAAGCCCATGTCGCCGGTGCAGAGCGTCATGACGCGATAATGCAGGTCGAGCTTCTTCAGCACGGTCTCGGCGCAGGCGAGCATGCGCTCATGCTCCTCGCGCGATTTTTCGGGCGCGGTGATCGAGACGAGCTCGACCTTCTCGAACTGGTGCTGGCGCAGCATGCCGCGGGTGTCGCGCCCGGCGGAGCCCGCCTCGGCCCGGAAGCACGGGGTGAGCGCGGTGAAGCGGCGCGGCAATTCCTCCTCGGAGAGGATGGATTCGCGCACGAGATTGGTCAGCGGGACCTCGGCGGTGGGGATCAGCCAGTGATCCTCGCCCGCCCGGAACTGGTCGTCGCGGAACTTCGGCAGCTGCGCCGTGCCGAACATGGCATCGTCGCGCACCATCAGCGGCGGGTTGACCTCGGTGTAGCCGTGCTCCTCGACATGGGTGTCGAGCATGAACTGGCCGATGGCGCGGTTGAGCCGCGCGATCTGACGGTCGAGCACGACGAAGCGCGAGCCCGAGAGCTTGGCCGCCGTCTCGAAATCCATCTGGCCGAGGGCTTCGCCGAGCTCGTAATGCTCCTTGATCTGATTGAAACCGAAGAGCCGACCGCCGGTCTTCTCCGGCTGCTGGCCATTGGTGTGACCTTCGAGCACAACATTGCCGTGCTCGTCGGCGCCATCCGGCACCTCGTCGAAGGGCTTGTTCGGGATCGCGGCGAGTTGCTCGTTCAGCGTCTCGACGGCGGCCTTCTCGTCTGCTTCCAGCGCCGGCCCGTGCTCTTTCAGCGCGGCGACCTCGGCCTTGAGCTGTTCAGCCAAAGCGAGGTCCTTCTGGCCCATCGCCTTGCCGATCTCCTTGGAGAGGGCGTTGCGACGCTCCTGCGCGGCCTGCGATTTGCTGATTGCGATCCGGCGGCGGTCGTCGAGCGCCAGCAGTGACGACGACAGTTTCTCAAGCCCGCGTCGCTGCAAGCCCCGATCGAACGCCTCAGCGTTCTCGCGAATCCATCTGATGTCGTACATCGCTCAAGCCGATCCGTTGTGGAATCGGCTGATCCTCTAGAGCATGCCGCGCCGGCACGGAAGCGTTCCGTCCGCGCGGCGCGGGTGCGGCAATAGCGGGAACGGGCTCGCGCGGGATCCCCTCTCCCGGATGGGAGAGGGGTAGGGGTGAGGGACTGCCGCTGATTGTTTGAGCGATGCGGCGCCGCTGCGCCTTCTGCGGATAAGGCAGGCCCTCATCCCTGCCCTTCTCCCACACAGGAGAAGGGTTCCCCGCGCCCTTCATCCACGCGCCGCGTCAAATTTCAGTAAGGCGGCTCCTGATGGACGAGCTTGCCGTCGATCAGCAGGCGCTTGATCGCCGCCTGCCCGGAGCTCGACACGGCGGCGACGATCTCGATACGCGCCTTGTCGGTGGTCTCGATGGCGCGGCCCGTACCCTGCGGCACGAAATAGCTCTCCAGCCCGTAAGCGACACGGATGGCGCGGCGGCCGGCATTGCAGTCGGGATCGCCGTCCGCATTGGTGACGCAGGCGCTGGCCGAGGTGACCTTGCCTTCGAGCACGGCCCCGCCACCCGTCGCGGAAGGACGCACGAGGTAGACGCCCTTGGCCTCAGCCAATCCATCGGCGCCGGGCGCAACCCGGACGAATACCGGCTGGTTCCGCTCGAAGGTCTTGTCGCCATCGAGCTTGGAGAGATCGAGCGTGCTGATCTTGTAGTTCAGGATCACGTAGTCGCCGCGGAACAGGTCGCGTGGATCGACCGGCGCGGTCGCCAGCCTGATCTCGGTGCCGGAACGCAGGATGCCGGCGCGCGATTCGACCAGGGCAAGGATCAGCCCGCAGAGCAGGACGATGGCGGCGAGCCCACGCCAGAGCGGCGCGACACGGCCGGTGATGGCGTCAGCGGAGGGCAAGCGGATCACGGCGCGGCCTCCACCGGCTTGCTGAATTTGGCGAGGAGGCGGCGCATCCCGCTGGCGAGGCCGATCAAGAGCGCACCGCCGACCAGGAAGAACAGCGACTGGTCGAGCAAGGTGCCGATAGTCTGCCAGAGCAGGATGACGATCGCGATGGCGAACAGGATCGAGCCGGCGATGCTGAGCCGGCGTATGCCGCCGCCCGCGCCGGAAATGACGATGCCGATCGCGATGGCGAGGATCAGCGCCGCAACGACGATCTTGCCGACCATGCTGACCGCGCCGCCGCTCCAGAACAGCACCGGCACCAGCAGCGCCATGAACAGCGCCAGCGCCAGCGGCCAGGCGAAGCGGCGCTCGCGCGCCAGCAGGCCGAACCCGACCAGCGCCGGCAGCGCCAGCGCATAGGCGAAATAGTTCAGCCAGAGCGCGGTGCCCGCCTTCGCCTCGTCGGCATCGAGGATACGGGCGAGCTCGACATTGAGCGAGAGGATCAGCCCGATCAGCCCCCAGGGCAGGCAGGCGGTGAGCAGGCCCGGCCCGCCGCGGTCGAGCGCCAGCGCGCCGAGGGCGACGAACAGCGCGGAGACCGCGAGCCAATAGGCGAGCAGGCCGTAATCGAAGCGGAAGAAGGCGTATTGTCCCGGCAAGGTCGCGAACCAGCCGAGCAGCACCAGCACCGCAAGGTGATGGACGAGGCGGTTGTGCCGGGTCGCGGCCAGCCAGAGCGCCGGCAGGAAGGGAAGCCAGAACAGGAGATGGGCGTTCGCCTCGCGCTCGTCCCAGCGGCCGCCGGCCCAAGCACCGATCGCCACGAGCGCGACGATGAGTGCCCCGTTCGAGCGCAAGAGGACGGCGACGATCAGCGCGCCGATGGCGATCAGCAGCGCCCCGCCCGCCCAATTGGTCGGCAGATGGTACATCTGGCCGACGAGCGCGACGCCGGCTGCGAAGATCAACGTGCCGCAGGTCGCGGCGGCATCGGCACCGCCGGTCGAGCCGCGGCTTTCCAGCCGGGCCGAGATGCCGAGCGCGCCGGCGAGGCCGAGCAGGATCATCACGAGCTTGGCGACCCTGGGAATCTCCTCCCAGTTCGCCGCGACGAAGGCGGAAACGCTGGATGCGATCAGAAGGCCGCCGAACAGGCCGAGCAGGGCCGGCAGCTTGAAACCGCCGCCCTCCTGCGCCAGCGAGCGGCGGATGGTCGTAGCGCTCTCGGGGCTGACCAGCCCCTCCCCCACCCAGCGACCGAGATCGGCTTCAAGCCGTTTGCGATAGGAACCCGTCAGCATCGCGCCTATTTGGCACGGGCTGACGGGTTTTGGCGAGATGGTCGCTTCAGGCCGCCTTGACCTTCCTCTTGCGGGCGAGATCGGGCGGTGTCGCCTCTTCTGTCAGCGCCGCAACCACGGCGTCGAGGCTCATCACCGTCTGGGCCTGGCTGCCGAGGCGGCGCACGGTCACGGTCTTCTCCTCGGCCTCGCGCTTGCCGACGGCGAGGATCACCGGGACCTTGGCCAGCGAGTGCTCGCGGACCTTGTAGCTGATCTTCTCGTTGCGCAGGTCGGCGCGGGCGCGCAGGCCGGCCGAGAGCAGCGCCATGGTGACCTCCTCGCCATAGCCGTCGGCCTCCGAGGTGATCGGGCAGACGACGATCTGCTCGGGTGCCAGCCAGAGCGGGAAATGCCCGGCATGGTGCTCGATCAGGATACCGACGAAGCGCTCCAGCGAGCCGCAGATCGCCCGGTGCACCATCACCGGCTGCTTCTTCTCGCCGTCCGAGCCGATATAGAAGGCGCCGAAACGCTCCGGCAGGTTGAAGTCGACCTGCGTCGTGCCGCACTGCCAATCGCGGCCGATGGCGTCACGCAGGACATATTCGAACTTCGGCCCGTAGAAGGCGCCCTCGCCCGGATTGATCTCGGTCTTGATCCGGTTGCCGGACTGTTTCGCGATCCTCTCCAGCACATTGGTCATGACATCTTCGGCATGGTCCCAGACCGCGTCGGAGCCGACGCGCTTGTCGGGACGCGTCGAGAGCTTGATGACGAGTTCCTCGGTGAAGCCAAAATCCTCGTAGACCGAAAGGATCAGGTCGTTGATCTGCAGGCACTCGGCCGCGAGCTGCTCCTCGGTGCAGAAGATGTGGGCGTCGTCCTGGGTGAAGCCGCGCACGCGCATCAGCCCGTGCAGCGCGCCCGAGGGCTCGTAGCGGTGGACATTGCCGAATTCGGCCAGCCGGATCGGCAGGTCGCGATAGCTCTTCAGCCCGTGCTTGAAGATCTGGACATGGCCCGGGCAGTTCATCGGCTTCAGCGCGAAGACTTTCTGGTCGCGCGTCGGATCGTTCGGGTTCTCGAAAGCCGAGGCCGACTTCACCGCGAACATGTTGTCCTGGTACCAGCCCCAGTGGCCCGAGGTCTCCCAGAGCGACTTGTCGAGCACCTGCGGGGCATTGACCTCCTCATAGTCGGCGGCGAGGCGCCGGCGCATATAGGTCAGCACCTCCTGGAACAACCGCCAGCCCTTGGAGTGCCAGAAGACGACGCCCGGCCCCTCCTCCTGGAAGTGGAACAGGTCCATCTCGCGGCCGATGCGGCGGTGGTCGCGCTTCTCCGCCTCCTCGAGCTGCTTGAGATGCGCGTCGAGCTCCTCCTGCCTGGCGAAGGCGGTGCCGTAGATGCGCGTCAGCATCGCGTTCTTGCTGTCGCCGCGCCAATAGGCCCCGGCCACCTTCATCAGCTTGAAGGCGTTGCCGACCTTGCCGACCGAGGTCATATGCGGACCACGGCAGAGATCGATCCAGTCGCCCTGCGCGTACATCTTCAGCGTCTGGTCGGCGGGAATCGCATCGACCAGCTCGACCTTGTAGGCCTCGCCCTTATTGGCGAAGAAATCCTTGGCCTTGTCGCGGCTCCAGACTTCCTTGGTGAAGGGTTTGTCGCGCGCGATGATCTCGCGCATCTTCTTCTCGATCGCCGGGAAGTCCTCCGGGGTGAAGGGCTCGTTGCGGGCGAAATCGTAGAAGAAGCCGTTCTCGATGACGGGGCCGATCGTCACCTGCGTGCCGGGGAAGAGCTCCTGCACGGCTTCGGCGAGGACGTGCGCGGTATCGTGCCGGATCAGCTCCAGCGCACGCGGGTCCTCACGGTTGAGGAATTCGATCTTCGCATCAGCGGTGATCGGGTCGCCGAGATCGACGATCGTGCCGTCGAGCGCCATCGCGACCGTGCGCTTCAGGAGCGAGGGGGAAATGCCGCCCGCGAGTTCCTTGCCGGTGATGCCGGAGGGGAATTCGCGCTGCGCGCCATCGGGAAATGTCAGGGAGATCGTCATCGATCGGCTCCTGCTCACTCGGGGATACAAGCCCCGTAAGCCAAGGCCGGCTGCATGAATGAGCGGGGCGGCACGGCCTGCAGCCGGTTCGGCACGCGCGCCGGCCCCGCCTATACGAGGCGGGCGAGACAGGCAATCAAGGAATGGCCTTACCCGTCGCAAGCTGTCCGTTTCGTCACGAAGACGCTGCAACAAACGCGCTCGACGGCAGGCGAATTAACCCTAGCAATCTCCGGCGCGCTTCAGGGCAGCTTCGCCTGTTGCAACCATGGCTAGGTTGACGATAGGTTATGCAGTCGACTTCCGATCCTCTCAATCGGCTCGATTGCCATGCAGCCAGCGATGTCATCGGACGCCGCGGCGCCCGTCCTGCGAGACGTGGATTCGTGGCCGTTCAACTGGATCGGCGATCTGCTGCGGGTGATCTATGCCTGCCGCGTCGCCGTGATTTCCGTCCTGCTCGGCTATCTGCTGCTGACGAAGGTTCCGCAGGCGCGCGACCTCTTCCTGGTCTTCCACGGCCCGGCCTTCGGTCCGGGAACGGATTATCCCCGCTTCTGGGAGATGCTGTTCCGCTGGCTGGTCTATTTCGTCATCCACATCATCGCCTGGAGCAGCGCCGTCCAGGCTTCGGCCGAGCACCTGCTCGGCGAAAGCGCCTGGCTGATCGGCCCGTCCCGCGACCTGACCCCGCGCGACATGGCGATCTACGATCGCCGCTTCCGCGCTTTCGTCGTCGTCGTGCCCTACGCGCTCGCCCTCCTGACCTTTTTCGCGGTCTGGTGCGGTTACGAGGCGGCGCTGGCCGACCTGCCGGGCGACGGCGTCGGCTCGCTGGCCCTGTCGGCGGGCATTCTCCGCAGCGGCTCAACCGGCTTCTATGTCGCCCTCGCCTGCGGCATCGCGGCCCATCTCATCCTCTGGGGCCGCAACATCCGGCAGATCGCCAGAACTGAGGCGCATTTCCGGGAGAAGACGAGAGAAGGAGAAGGCGGGAGCAGCTGGCGCGAGGCGGTGAGCCTCCACGCCGGCGCCTGGCTCGCCCTCGGCCTGCTGATGCTCGCGGCGGTCGCCGTCTTCGGCGATCGCCTGCTGGGGGTGGCTTCCGGCATCTATCTCGTTCCGATCCTGCTCGGCGCCTGGATTCCCGTCTTCACGCAGCTCGGGATGGCGAGCCAGAGGACGCGTTTTCCGTTCACCGTGCTGCTCCTGGTCGTCTGGCTCCTTGCCGCCAATTCCTGCGGCCATTCGAATCTGATCTCGCGTGCCAAGCAAGAACCGCAGCCAGCCATGGAATTCGGCGAGGCGGTCGCGGCCTGGAAACAGGCGAATTGCGTGGGCGGCACCTGTCCGCGCCCGGTCCTGGTGACGATTGCGGGCGGCGCCTCGCGAGCCGCCTTCTTCGCTGCGACGATTCTCGGAGAGCTGCTCGACAATCCCTGCCGGCAACCCGGCCGCGCCTGCGAGAAGCCGGACGCCACCGTTCCCCTGCTGGCGCAGCGGATCTTCGCGATCTCGGGCGTGTCCGGTGGGTCCCTCGGCGCGGTCCAGGCCGTCGCCGCCATGAGCGATGCACGCCGGGCGCCGACGGAATCCGCGCTGCTGCCGCCCTGCGTCGACAGGAGCCCGGCGCATTTCTACAAACCGCCGAACGAGAGCAGATGGCGCGATTGCCTGCAGGTGCTCGCAGGCGAGGACTTCCTCTCCCCGACCGTGCTCGCCCTGGTGACGAGCGAACCGTTCCTCTTCCTGGAGCCGATGCTGGGCCGATTCTGGCCAAACGGTCATTTCCTTGATCGCGCCGCCATCCTCGAGAACAGCTGGATCAACCACTATCAGGACAATGTCGTCGCGCCGGCGCAGACGATGCCGGCACGCGGCGATCTCGCCCAGTCGTTCAGCCGCTTCGGCCAGGGCGCACGCAAGGACGGCAGCTGGCTGCCGCTCCTCGTGCTCAATGCGACCTCGGAAGAAACCGGCAAGCGCGTTCTCGCCAGCCAGCTCGCCAACCAGCTGGAGCCTGCCACCCAGCTCAAGCTCGACCGGCCGACGCTGTTCGTCGATGCCTTCGAAGCGTCTCGTTTCCTGGGCGAACTGACTTCGCCAAGGCCGAGCTGCGCCATTGCACGCGGCAACGGCCTCGACCTCACCCTCGCGAGCGCGGCCCTGAACAGCGCGCGCTTTCCGATCGTCTCGCCGGCCGGTCGCTTCGCCGATGGCTGCGACGTCACGCTGCGGGCCGTCGACGGTGGCTATTTCGAGAATGACGGGGCGACGACGACGGCGGAGATCGCCGACGCACTGAAGCGCTTCGGCCTCGCGCCCGTCGTGCTCCATATCGCCAACGATCCGGTCGACCTGATCGCCGATCCGGAGCGCGACCAGCGCCCGCCTCCGCGCGAAGACTCGCTGGCACCGCTGCTCATGGCGCCGGTGAACACGGTGCTGTCGACCCGTGGCGCACGCGGTTCCTACGCCCTCGCCACGCTGGCAGGCGTGGTCGGCAGGGACAATGTCGCCGACTTCCTCGTCTTCGGCGAACCCTCGGTTCCGAGCGAGGACAAGTTCGCCATCGTCGACCGGCTGACGGGCTTCGAATACGTGCCGCCCGGCAGCGAGATACCGAAATGCTACGAGCGGACCAGCCCGACGACCGAACTTGCCACCGGAGCGAAAGCCCCGGCCGAGGAGCCGCCCCCTCCCGCCGTGCCGAACCGGGCAGCCGTGCTGAAGGAGGTGTCGATGAGCTGGTGGCTGTCGAAGCCGGTTCAGGAATATCTCGACCGGCAGACCTATCACCGGCGCAACTGCCAGTCGCTCCTCAAGGCCCGGATGTGGCTCAACGAGCCCCTTTCCGCGCCCGAGCAGCGGACCATCGCCGAGCAGCCGGCAAGCGCCCCGGTCAAGATGCCGGATCGTTGACGCCACGCCAGCGGCCATAGGCCCAGGGCTTGTACCAAGCGCCCTCGGGGGGCAACTCCTCGCAGACCAGGTCGATGCCGGAGGTGCCGAGCGGCGTGCAGCGGCAGATGCGGGAGAAGCCGACCCAGCCGCCGGCCCAGAGCCCGTGCCGCTGGATCGCCTCGTCGGTGTATTCCGAGCAGGACGGCCAGTGCCGGCACTGCCGGCCGATCAGCAGGGAAAGGCTGAGCTGGTAGCCGCGGATCAGCAGGTGCGCGCCCCGCCGTGGAGCAAGCGCAAGGCCGCGTCGCCACGAAAGGCTTTTTTCAGCATGTTTAGGCAAGTATGACTCGGCCGAACCCTGCCGACCCCCTCCCACTGACTTCCATCGCCTGTTCGATCCCGCCTTTCCAGATCACGGTCATGATGCGCGCACGTTTCCTTGCTCCCGCCACCGCCCTCTGCGGGCTGCTGCTCGCCCTGGCCACGCCGGCGGCTGCACAGCAGCGACCTTACCTGATCTGGCTCGACGCCGGCAAAATCGACGTCGCCAAGGTGATGGGCCTGCCCCCGGCCCAGAACTCGCCGGAGCATCGCGCCGAGTTCGAGAAGGTCCTCGCCATCTCCTCGGCCCGCACGCCCGAGCGCGAGAAGCAGGCCATCGCCGACCAGTACCAGACGCTCAACGCCTTCCTGAACGGCATCGACCACGCCTATGTCGAGGGCACCCATCGCGAGACCCGGCTCCTCATGCGCGAGGCGCAGGTCGAGCTCGCCATCCTCCTGAAGAGCGTCAACCGCCTGACCAGCCGCATCCGCCCGTTCCAGATGTGGAACAAGGTCAGGGTCAAGCCCTGCCCGGGCGGACGGCCGGAAGGCACCTCCTTCCCCTCTGGGCACGCCGCGACCGCAGCCCTCTACGCCACGCTCTTGTCGGAAGCCGTGCCCGAGCTCGCCGACAAGTTCGAGGAGCGGGTCAAGAGCTATGGCGAGAGCCGCCTCGTCTGCGGCTTCCACTATCCGACCGATCTGGAAGCGGGGGACAAGATCGGCCGCGTCGTCGCCAAGGCGCTGCTCGCCGAGAAGGCGTTCCGGGTCCGCTTCGACGAGACGCGGATCGAGACGCGGCAGGCCTTCGGGCTGAAATAGCGCTCAGCCCGCGACCGTCTCGCTCCGCTTCGCCTCGATCTGGCCGATCGCATCGACGACCGCGTCGAAGGTCAGCATGGTCGAGGCGTGGCGGGCCTTGAAGTCGCGCACCGGCACGAGCACCGAGAGATCCGCCCATTTGCCCGCGGGCGGCTCCGCCCCCTCCTTCAGGATCGCGCGCGCCTGCTCGCGGACCTCGCGCAGTTCGGCGGCGGTCGAGCCGACGACATGGCGCGCCATGATCGAGGACGAGGCCTGGCCGAGCGCACAGGCGCGGACATCGTGGCCGAAGCCGGTGACGACATCCTCGGCCATGGTCAGGTCGATGGTCACCGTCGAGCCGCACAGGCGCGAATGGGCCGTCGCCGTCGCATCGGGCGCCGGCAAGCGCTCGAGCAACGGGATGTTTCCTGCCAATTCCAGGATTCGCTTGTTGTAGACGTCGTTCAGCATGGGTTGCCCTGCCGGGTCTGGAGTTGCCGGCTTTCGCAACCAATATAGAGTGCCGGTTCGCTCTTAGGGAGAGCGTGCCATCGCTGGACGAGCGGGCGAACTTGTCTGACCTGCCTACCGCAAGGTGGGCGAAACCGAAACGGGAGGCTCCACATGGATAATGTGGTTAAGTCCTTGTCCGTAGAGCGGGCGCGCAGCCCCTCCGCAGACAAGTTCATCATCACCCAACCGACGCAAGGCGAGGCCGAGGAGGCCGTGCGCACCCTCATCCGCTGGGCCGGCGACGATCCGTCGCGGGAGGGATTGCTCGATACGCCGCAGCGCGTCGCCAAGGCCTATCGCGAGTTCTACAAGGGCTATCGGGAAGATGCTCACGACATGCTCGAGCGCGTCTTCGAGGAGGTCGATGGCTACAAGGACATGGTCCTCGTCCGCGACATCCCGTTCTATTCGCATTGCGAGCACCACATGGTGCCCTTCGTCGGCAAGGTCCATATCGGCTATTATCCGAGCGGTGGCGTGGTCGGTCTTTCGAAGCTCGCCCGTGTCGTCGAGGTCTATGCACGCCGATTGCAGACGCAGGAGACCATGACTGCGCAGATCGCCCAGGCGATCGAACGGTCGCTGAAGCCCGGCGGCGTCGCCGTCCTCGTCGAGGCCGAGCACATGTGCATGTCGATGCGCGGCGTGCAGAAGCAGGGCTCGTCGACGATGACGACACAGTATACCGGCCGCTTCCGCGATCCGGCCGAGCAGGTGCGCTTCTTCACCATGGTGAAGTCGCCGGGGCTGTAACCCGGCCTGCCAAGGCGCGTCATGCTCGGGCTTGATCCACGGGTGTCCGGTTTAAATTGCTAGCCATTGTGCATGGCGTTGATTCTACTTGTTTCCAAGCACTTGCCGGTGTTTTGGACACGAGACGGGATCGACGCCATGCGGCATCAGAATAGCGTTTTCCATGGGCTTCTGAAGCATGTTCCCTGGTCTGCCTTCGACAAACTGGTGGATGAGCACGGTTCGGATGCGCGGGTGCGGCGGCTTTCGACGAAAAGTCAGCTCGTCGCGTTGCTTTACGGCCAGTTGGCCGGGGCAGCCTCGCTGCGCGAGATCGAGACGGCGGTGAAGAGCCATGGCGCTCGCCTCTACCATCTGGGGACGCGCGAGGCGTCGCGCTCGACCTTGGCCGACGCCAATGCGCAGCGGCCCCATCAGGTATTTTCGGGCCTGTTCGCGCGGATGGTGGGGCTGGGCGGGCGAGGCCTGCGCCGCGCCAGTGCCGATGCGGTCAGGCTGATCGATGCCACCGGGCTCAGGCTGTCCGGCCTCGCCTGCGACTGGGCCCGCTTCTCGAAGGGCGTCTGCGGCGCCAAGGCGCACATCGTCTACGATCCCGACGCCGACCGCCCGCTCTATCTCGAGATCACCCCCGCCAGGGTCAACGACATCGTCGCCGCCCGGGCCATGCCGATCGAGCCGGGCGCCACCTATGTCTTCGACCTCGGTTATTACGACTTCGCCTGGTGGGCACGCCTCGACGCAGCCGGCTGCCGGATCGTCACGCGCCTCAAGGCCAACACGCCGCTCACCTGCGTCGAGGAGCGCTCCCTGCCGCAAGGCTCGGCGCTCGCCTATGACCGCGTCGGCTTCCTCCCGGCCCGCCAGGCCGCCGCGCGGGCCAACCCCTTCCAGGACCCCGTCCGCGAGATCGGCGTCGTGCTCGACGACGGCAAGCTCCTGCGCGTCGTCTCCAACGACCTCGATGCCCCCGCCGATGAGATCGCTGCCCTCTACAAGCGGCGTTGGGCCATCGAACTCTTCTTCAGATGGGTCAAGCAGACGCTCAAGATCAGGCACTTCATCGGGCGCTCGGAAAACGCCGTCCGCATCCAGATCGCCGTCGCCCTGATCGCCTATCTCCTGCTCAGGCTTGCAAAAGACACCGCCAAGCTCAGCGCCAGCCTGCTCGCCTTCGCAAGACTCGTCCGCGCCAACATCATGCACAGACGAGACATCCACGCACTTCTCAAACCGCCAAAACAGACCCAAGAAAGCACGCGTCAACTCGCTCTCAACTTATAAAACCCCAACCGGACAACAGCGGGCTTGATCCGAGCATCTCGGAAACCAGTGCCCTCTGGTCCTGAGATTCTCGGGTCGCCATTCCGCTCCGCCCGAGAATGACGGCGCGCCTTGCGCGCCCTATATGCAAGGCACTGTCCCTCAGGATCCCCACATGACCGGCTTCCCCACCCTCTCAGCCAAGGCCGATATCGAGGAGGGCGCGGTGCTCGCGCCGAAATTCGACCGCGACGGCCTCGTCACCTGCGTCACCACCGACGCCGCGACCGGCGAGGTGCTGATGGTGGCCCATATGAACGCCGAATCACTGCGCCTGAGCATCGAGACCCGCGAGGCCTGGTACTGGTCGCGTTCGCGGCAGGCGCTCTGGCGCAAGGGCGAGACCTCCGGCCAGCTCCAGAGCATCGCCGAGATGCGGGTCGACTGCGACCAGGACGCGATCTGGATCAAGGTCACTGTCGGCGGCGACGGCGGCTGCTGCCATACGGGGCGCCATAGCTGCTTCTATCGGGTTAAGCCGGTCGGCGCGGCCGCTGACGGACCATTGACCTTCTGAACCAGGAACGCCTGCTTCGTTGGCAATCCTTTCACCAAGCTTTCATGTTTCCTTCAAAAGCAACTGATAGCCGCCTAGGGTCCCGGCGCCGTTCATCTTTCGCTCATCGGCTCGCGTGATCCTGATCCTCCCGCGGAGGGATCGCGCCGATGAGACTGGAGAACATCGCCAGACGGGCTTTTGGACTGGGCGGCGGCGGAGCTGCGATGAACGATCTCGTTTCCGAACCTGCCCCGCGCTTCAGCCGGCCGCGGATCGGCCTGGCGCTCGGCGGCGGCGCCGCGCGCGGCTGGGCCCATATCGGTGTCCTCGATGTCCTGACCGAGGCCGGCTACGGGCCGGAGGTGATCGCCGGCACCTCGATCGGCGCTGTGGTCGGCGGTTGCTACGCCGCCGACAAGCTCGAGCCGCTGCGCGAATTCGCGCTCGGCCTGACCAAGCGGCGCGTCGTCGGCCTGATGGATTTCCACCTCGGCGGCGCCGGGCTGATTTCAGGCAGCCGGTTGAAGCGCCTGCTGGAACGCGACCTCGCCGGCCTGCAGATCGGCGATCTCAAGCAGACCTATGCCGCCGTCGCGACCGAACTCGGCACCGGACACGAGATCTGGCTGACCCGCGGCTCGCTGGTCGATGCGCTGCGTGCCTCCTATGCGCTGCCCGGCGTATTCGACCCGGTGAAGCTCGGCGGGCGCTGGCTGATGGACGGGGCGCTGGTCAACCCGGTGCCGGTCACTGTGGCGCGGGCGCTGGGCGCCGACGTGGTGCTCTGTGTCAACCTCAACAGCGACATGACCGGCCGCGGCACGGTGATCCAGTCCTATGGCGCCGATCCGGACCCGGAACCCGCGGCCGATCAGCGTCCGGCCAGCAGCTGGTTCGGCGGCATGCGCGAGCGCATGCGCGGCATTGTCGGCAAGGCCAACCACGACCAGCAGCCAGGGCTCGCCGGCGTGATGGTCGACGCCTTCAACATCACCCAGGACCGGATCTCGCGCTCGCGCCTCGCCGGCGATCCGCCGGATGTGATGATCGGCCCCAAGCTCGGCCGTGTCGGGCTGTTCGACTTCCACCGTGCCGACGAGGCGATCGCGCTCGGCCGGCAGGCGGCCGAACGCGCGCTGGACGAGATCGCCGCGATCGTCGCCGCCAACCACCTGCCGTTGAACTAGGCGGCGGCATCGCCGCTAAACCGGCCCTCATTCCAGGGCGGGCCGAAGCCCTGAGCCCGGAATGAGGAAGCGCCTCACGCCATCGCGATATAGTCGCGCATCGCCCGGCTTTCGGCCTCGATCTCGGCGACGCGATGCTTGACCACGTCACCGATCGAGACGATGCCGGCGATCCGGCCGCCATCCACCACCGGCACATGCCGGAAGCGGCCCGACGTCATGATCTCCATCAGTTCGTCGACGCTGGTGTCGGACCGGCAGGTCACGACCTTGGCGGTCATCGCGCGCGAGACCGGCGTGTCCAAGGCGGCGGCACCCTCCGTGCCAAGGGCCTTGATGATGTCGCGCTCCGACAGGATGCCGAGCAGGCCACCATCGGCGCCGGTCACGACCACCGCGCCGATCCGCTTCTCGGCCAGGGTCCGCGTCGCCTCGCCAAGCGTCCGGTGCGGCTGCACCGAGACGACATCTCCCCCTTTGTTGCCGAGAATATGAGCGACGTTCATCGACTTCTCCTCCGACGATAGCGGCGCCGTTGGTCAGCGCACGTTTATGGGTTGCGACGAGAGCAGCGCCGGGGGCCAACGGACCATTCGTCCGCGGCGCGACGCCACGCTGGACTGACTCCAATGTGGGCGAACTCTGCGGCGACGGCAAGGCGGACGCGACGGGGAGCTTGCTCGCTCCGGTTGCAGTCAGCGCCGAACCGGTCCGCGATCCAGCAGCGGGAACAGCAGCAGCCCGGCGAGGAAGCCGCCGATATGCGCTTCCCAGGCGATGCTGGTCTCTTCCCCGAGGATCGGTACCAGCCCGGCGCCGAACAGGATGTTGGTGACGAACCAGATCACCACGAAGAGCATCGCCCGCGAGTTGCGCCAGAGGCCGCCGAGCGGCTCGGCCGGAATCATGCGCACCACCTCGTCATGGCCGAGCCCGCCGAAATGCACGCCCGGCGAGAAGACGAAGCGGATCGCCGCCGCCGTCGCGCCCGAGACACCGGCGGAGGCGCCGACCAGCGGCAGCACGTCGAGCTCGCGCGACCACCAGTGCAGCAGGGCGCCGGCGATGGTCGAGAGCGCCATCAGCAGCAGGAAGCGCCCTGCCCCGAGCCGGCGCGCGACCGGGCTGCCGAAGGCCGCCAGCCAGACGACGTTCGAGATCAGGTGAAGCCAGGAGCCGTGCAGCAGGCCATAACTGAGCAGGGTCCAGAGCTGGCCACCGCCATCGGCCAGCAGGAGGCGCACGAGTTGCAGGCGCTGGACGAAATCAGGCGTGCCGGCGGCGCCGAGCGCCTGGGAGAGTTCTTCCAGGCGCTCGGGCGAAAGCCAGAGCGTCAGCCGCGCCGGGACGAAGGCGAGCCAGGAGACGAGGAGGAAATCGTCGCGAGCGCTGAGCAATTCACGCGCGCCCTGGATCAGCGCCAATGCCGCGATCAACCAGACGACGGCGCCGGGCAGGTTGAAGACCGGCTCGCGTGCCGGAGGCATATGAGGATCGTCTGGGTTCGCCGACATTGCGCCCTCACTGGCGCATGGGGCGCCGGCAGGCAACAGAAAAGGGGAGAGCGATCGCTCTCCCCTCTCCTCCCCGGCCGGTCACGCCCCCGCGCCCCCGCCTTTTCAAGTGAGCCCGGACGCTTCGTACGGACTCGAATTCGACAGCCGATTTATGGGGCATTTTAGGGATCTTCCACAAGCTTAACCCTTACTTAACCTTAACGACCCCTGCCGCCTCCCCCTGTCCGGGTCGCGTGGCAAGACGGCATGCGTGCTGCGTCCTACCGATTCGCAAGGACCCGACAGTCCCCGCCTCGAACGAAAGCGATCCGCTTTGACACGCCTTCGCACGAATAGGGACAGCGCAGACCGGACTGGACAGGACATGAAGAACCCGAGCACCCGCCTGGTTTTCGACTACTGGGACACGCTGCGCGGCGAACGGAGCGCCCCCGAACGGGGCGAGATCGAGCCGGGCGCGCTGCGCCATGCGCTGGCCGACACCTTCGTGCTCGAGAACGAGCCGATCGGGCCGGTCTTTCGCCTGGCCGGAACCCGACTCTGCGCCCTGTTCGGCCGCGAGTTGCGCGGGCGCGCCTTCACCGCGCTCTGGCCCGATGTCGAGGCGCAGGGCGACACGCGCCGCCTGGTCCAGACCGTGATGGACGAGACGGCGGGCGCCGTCGCAGGGCTCACGGCGCATACGCAGAACGGCGCCAGCGTCCATCTCGAGCTTCTCCTGCTGCCGCTGCGCTATCGCGGGCGGACCCATGCCCGCATCCTCGGCGCCCTCTCGCCGGCGCTCTCCCCGGATTGGCTCGGCCTCGACACGCTCGATTCGATGCGGATGATCTCGCTCAGGATGATCTGGCCGGATGCGCGCGCGCTGCGCCAGGCCGAGGCTGCGGCCCAGGACAAGCGGCCGAAATTGATGCTCCTGCCCGGCGGCCGTATCTGACAGCACTAACCACCTCTTAACCGCCGGACCGGTAGCATGGCCCTGTTAGAAACAAGGTCTGCAATGCTGACGGCGCCCCACAATCCGAAGACGGGCTCGGTCCCGGTCGAGCGCCGGCGGCATCAGCGCATGAAAGTCGTCCTGCTGGGACGCTACATGCTGCCCAACCGCATGGAATATCCGTGCCAGACCACCGACATCTCGCCGGGTGGCCTGCATATGGTCGCGCCGGCCAAGCCCATGGTCGGCGATCGCGTCATCGTCTATCTGGAGCATCTCGGCCGTATCGAAGGCACGGCGGTGCGCACCACCCCCGCCGGCTTCGCGATGACCATCACCGCGACCAGCCGCAAGCGCGAGAAATTCACCGCACAGCTGACCTGGCTCGCCAATCGCGACGAGCTCGGCCTGCCCGAGGACCGGCGTCACGAACGCATCGTGCCGCGCAATCCGCGCTGCGTCATCACGCTCGAGGACGGCACCGAGCACGCCGTGCGGCTGATCGACATCTCGCTGTCGGGCGCGGCCTTCGCCAGCGACCACCAGTTCGAGATGGGCACGGCGATCCGACTCGGCAGCACCGCGGCGATGATCGTGCGGCACTTCGACGGCGGCTATGCCGCCCAGTTCCGCATGCCGCTCTCCGCCGACGTGCTCGACGAGAATCTCGAGCTCTGAGCACGGACGGCCGCGCAGCCCTCGCGAGCTGAGCTGGGGCCCGGCAGCCATGCAGTCGCTCCACCGGCTCTTCACGCGCATCCTTACGGCATCCTGACCGCCTGATTTTGGCGCCACGCTGAAAGCCCACGTCGGCCTCCCCGGAAGGTTCGCAACAGAGGAAACGTCCGCGGGGAACCCTTCTCCCGTGTCGGAGAAGAGCAGGGATGAGGGCTCGCCCTATCCGTAGAAGGCGCAGCGGCGTCGTTGCATTCCAATAACCAGCGGCAGTCCCGCACCCCTGCCCCTCTCCCATTCGGGAGGGTTTGCCTGCGCCTTTCGTCAGTGCGCCACACCAACCGAGACAAGAACATCGGCCGCTAGATCACCGCGCGTCCTATCGGACGCGATAACGGTGATCTATCTATCTGTTATGGCATCGGATTTTTCCGAAAAGTGGATTCCACTTTTCGGTCCGATGCTATGGCGACGGCACATGCCCCACCCCCACCCCACCATGGTTAAGAGACTGGATGGTTAAGGAAACCCATGGTTAAGATACTCTGACGCGAGCGCTGATAATTCTTACTGTGGGTTTTATACTTGATTCTCTGTAAGTATCTTCGTTTTCAACAGGCTCGATTTCAATAAAATTGTTCGCTTTCATTTCAAGCGATCTCTACAGCGCGAGATCATGGTCGTTCCCGGGACAGGAAAGGGACGTCATGTTTTCGAGCTTCCGGGGATTTCGCGGCTTTGCCGCAGCTACCATCATCGCTGTCGCCGGCGTGAGCGGCGCCCAGGCGCAGCAGAGCGCCGGCGTGCCAGTCGCCAGCGCACCGATCGTTGCCGGCGGCGACGCCCGTGCGCCTTACGCCTGGACGGATTTCTGCAAGCGCAGCCCGAGCGAGTGCGCCGTCGACACCCGCGAAGCGGAGTCGATCGAGCTGACGCCCAAGGCCTGGAAGCTGATCGTCGCGGCCAATCTCAAGGCCAATCGCGAGATCGAGGCGATCACCGATCAGGACCATTGGGGGGTGGTCGACCGCTGGGATATCCCGACCGACGGCAAGGGCGATTGCGAGGACTACGTCCTCTTGAAGCGCCAGCGCCTGGCCGAGGCCGGCCTGCCGCGCCGGGCCATGCGCGTCACCGTCGTGATCGACGAAGAGAATGCCGGCCACGCCGTGCTGATGATCCGCACCGACCGCGGCGACTTCATCCTCGACAACAAGCGCAACGCCATCCTGCCGTGGAGCCAGACCGGCTACACCTACGTCAAGCGTGAATCCCAGACCCGTACCGGCTGGGCCTCGCTCGGCGGCCTGTCGACCTCGACGGTGGCATCGCTGCGCTGAACGGAACAGGCGCCGGGCGGGGACGAAACCCGGCGCAGCACAAGATCGGCGAGGCTCGCAAGGGCTTAGCCAACCAGACGACGAGTCCGGTCACGTCCCCACCCACCCGTCCCCGACCGGGCACGTCCAGGGCCGGCTCCTTCCCCGGGAGCCGGCCCGCTTCGTTTTGAGGAGGTTCTGCCGCGGGGACGTACCAGCTCCACGACGGCAGGAATGATCTTGTCACCCCGGACGGAGCGAAGCGGAGATCCGGGATCCATTCCGGAGCCTTCCCGCTTTAGGGTCCGGCATGGATCGCGGGTCTCCCTCCGGTCGCCCGGGACGACAGAGGCTCTTGCCTCGCGAGGCGCCTAGCCTCCAGCTTCGTTCAATCGATCCGCTTCATGCCCCTGGCGAACTGCTTCCAGCGCTCGGAATAGCCGGCGGCCGTGCGGGCAATGCCGGCAGCAGCCGCCTCGTCCAGCGTGCGGATCGCGCGCGCCGGCGATCCGACGATCAGCGAGTTGTCGGGGAACTCCTTGCCCTCGGTCACCAGCGCATTGGCACCGACCAGACAGTTGCGGCCGATCTTCACATGATTGAGCACGGTCGCGCCCATGCCGATGAGGCTGTTCTCGCCGATGATGCAGCCATGCAGGATGGCGCGGTGGCCGATCGTGCAGCCGGCGCCAACCCTGAGCGGCGCGCCCGGATCGGTGTGGAACACGCAGCCTTCCTGGATGTTGGTGGCCTCGCCGATCTCGATCCACTCATTGTCACCGCGCAGCACCGCGCCGAACCAGATCCCGACATCCTTCGCCAGCCTGACGCGGCCGATGACATGGGCATCGGGTGCGAGCCACCATTGCCCTTCCGGCGGAGTCTCAGGCGCGGTCCCGTCGAGCGAATAGAGCGGCATGGCGTATCCTCCAAGTTTCACCCGGAGGATTGCAGGGCGGGCGCCCTGCCCGTCAAGCCGCGCCGAGCATCATCAGCAGGTCGAGCACGACCCGGCCGCTGATCAGGCTCCAGAGCGAGGCGATCATGCTCGCCGCCATCACGAAGAAGAAGGGCCGCCCCTCGATCCGCCGACCGCGGACGGTGTTGCGCAGGATCAGGAAGGGCGCGCTGAACACCACCACCGGCACGCTCGCCACCGCGCCGACGCCGCCGCTCTGCAGCAATTCGAAACCGGCGCGCTTCTGCGTGAACAGTTCGAAGGCGCTCGCCAGCAAGCCGGCGAAGGCGAAGCCGAGGATCAGGGATTTCAAGGCCTCGACGGCGGAGGGTTCGAGCGTCACGGGCGTGGCTTCCAGCGGATGCTGCCGAACCATGACGCAGGGACGCCGGCTGTGAAAGCTAAGCTTTAACCTTTGGTTAACCACGCCGGCTCCGACATGGTTTACGGGGTGTTAAGGCGGCTCTGGTTGAGTTTCCTGACAGGGCCGCACGCCGGCCCCGGGGACGAATCCGATGAGCCTTTACGCCGCGCCCGACCAGAACCAGCCGCTCGCCAGCGCCACCAATGTCGCGGCGCTGATCCGAAACCATCTCAAGCGCCGCCCAGTGCCGGTCCCGCCGCGCGGCGACCGGGCGTTGCTGCGGCTCGCGGCGGCGATCGTCGTGCTCGGGCTCGGCGGCACCGGCCTTGCTCTCCTCGCCACCCGGCCCAACCCGGACGCCGGAACCGAATTGCAAGCGTCGCGCGTCGGCGATGTGGTGCTGGCGATCCCGGAAAATCTGACCGGCGCCGATTCGGATGAGGGCCGCCTCGTCGGCATGGCGCGCCTGCGCCTGGACTGGCCGAGCCTCGGGCCGGTGACGCCCGAAACCCGCAAGCGGCTCCTGATCACGCTGAGTCCGCCGGACAAGGTCAACGAGCCGGCGACGCAGCTTTCCGTCTATGCGCGATTCCTGACGCCGACGGTCTGGTCCAATCCGGGCGGGCTGGTGGTGCGCGGCTTCCGCAAGGGCTCACCCTATGACGGCGACGAGCTCTACGTCTCGGTGCCGGACGGGCGCGGCTTTGCGGCGCGCTGCCCGGTCGACACCGCCCAGGTCGGCCTCGACGAGCCTTGCCGCGTGACCTTCCGCCATCGCGGCGTCGATGTGAACATCCGCTTCCCGCGTGCCATCGTCGCCGACTGGCAGGTGATGCTCGGCGGCGTGCGTCGCACCATCGACGGGCTGATGCGCTGAGCGAAGCCCCGAGCCCTCATCCTGAGGAGCGGATGACAGTCCGCGTCTCGAAGGATGTTTCAGGAGGCTCGGGAGACATCTGGACCATCCTTCGAGACGGCCCTGCGGGCCTCCTCTGGATGAGGGCAGAAAATACCCGGAGCGTGCGCCTCAGTCCTCGAGATCGACGTCGAGGATCGCCATGGTGAAGTTGAACGAGCGGTCGCCGTCCTCGTCGTCGACATGGATGATGCCGATGAATTCGTCGGCGAGATAGACCTCGGCCGAATCGGTCTTCTTCAGCCGCGCGCGCACGCTGATGTTGTGGTTGGCGAAGGTGCGGCGGAGATAGGCTTCGAGCTTGGCGAGTTCGGTCTTGTCCACGGTGACGATCCTTATGTGTGGCGCGGACGGATGCCACGCGTAAGCGTCGAGGGCAAGGACGAAGGCGTTTCGGTGGGCAATGCATGGCTCCCGTGCTTTGCGGCGCTGACGCAGCGCCATCGCCCATGCGATGCTCTACCTCCTGCCCCGCTCGACGATGGATTCCCCGATGAAGCCCTGGCTGCCCGCCGCGCTCGACTATGTCGCAAGCTGGCTCGAATTCCAGCGCCGTCTCCATGACCAGCCCGGCTGCGCGGTCGCGATCGCCCGCGAGGGCGAGATCGTGCTGGAGGCCGCCTTCGGCAGCGCCGACCTTGCGACCGGCGAGGCGCTGACGCCGCGCCATGGCTTCCGCATCGCCTCGCATTCGAAGAGCTTCACCGCCGCCGGCATCCTGCGCCTTGTCGAACAAGGGCGCCTGCGGCTCGACGACCGGGCCGGCGCCCATATCGACGGCCTGCATCCCGCGGTCGCCGCGGTCACGCTGACCCAGCTTCTCTCCAACAGCGCCGGCCTCGCTCGCGACGGCGTCGATTGCGGCCAGTTCTTCGACCGCAGGCCCTATCTGCGCAAGGACGAGCTGCTCGCCGATCTCGCCAGGCCCCCAGTCTTCCCGGCTTCGCAGCGCCTCAAATACTCCAATCACGGCTTCGGCCTGCTCGGCCTCGTCATCGAGGCGGTGACGGGCGAGCCCTATGCCGACTGGATCGCCCGCGAGATCGTCGCGCCCGCCGGGCTGAAGGAGACCCGGCCCGACATCACGCTCTGGAAGGGGCCGATGGCGAAGGGCCATAGCGGCACGCTGCCGCTCGGCCGGCGCGTGGTGATACCAGCCGACAATCCCGGCAATGCCATGGTCTCGGCCGCCGGATTCGTCGCCACCGCGGCCGACATCGCCCGCTATATCGCCCAGCTCTCGCCCAAGGCTGAAGCCAGCGTCCTGTCGCCGCTGAGCCGCCGCGAGATGACGCGCCGGCTCTGGCCCGACGCCGAGAGCAGCCTCGGCCGCCATTACGGCCTCGGCACCATCTCCGGCGGTGGCGATGGCTGGGACTGGGTCGGCCATTCCGGCGGCTTCCAGGGCTTCATCACCCGCACTGCCACCGTGCCGGAGCAGGGCCTCACCGTCTCGGTGCTGACCAATGCCATAGACGGCCTCGCCCATCCCTGGCTCGACGGCGTGATCCAGATCTTCCGCGCCTTCGCCGAGCACGGCGCACCAACGCCGGCGACGCAGCGTTGGCGCAAGCGGCTCTGGACGATCTGGGGCGCCGGCGACCTCGTCCCGGTCGACGGCAAGGTGCTGATGGCCAATCCGGCGCTGTTCAACCCGTTCCTCGACGCCGGCGAGATCGCGCTCGAGGGCGAGGACCGGGGCCGCATCGTGAAGGCCTCGGCCTTCGCCAGCCCCGGCGAGCCGGCGCGACTCGTCCGCAACGCGGCGGGAGAGATCGAAGCAGCCTGGATCGGCGCCGCGCAGGTGATCTCGGAAGACGCGCTGAAGGAGGAGATGCTGGAGCGTTACGGCCATTGAAGAGCGTCATGCTCGGGCTTGCCCCGAGCATCTCAGGCCGGAGGAGGCTTCTGTCAGCGCCTCCTGGTCATGAGATTCTCGGGCCTGCGCTTCGCTCCGCCCGAGAATGACGCGCCGCGCCCGTCACCTCACATAGTGCAGCCTGCCGAACCTCCGCCGGAAGGCGGTGACGTCGCGGGCGATCGCCTCGTCAGGACGCGCGCCCGACAGCCCGTCGGCGATATAGCCGGCGAGTTCCGGCATGTGCTTGGGCTTCATGCCAAAGCGGACGATCTCGGGCGTGCCGAGCCTGAGGCCGTTGACGTCGCCGGCGACCTCCGCGATCGGCAGGCCGATGCCGCAGCTCAGGATGTTGACGGCGCGCAGCCGCTTCGCCGCGGCCTGGCCGCCGCCATAGGGCGCCGCCTCGATCGCGAACTGGTGCGAGGTCGTCATGCCGCGATCGCGGGCGAAGACCGGCACCTGCCGCTCCGCCAGGGCCTCGGCCAGCGTCTTTGCCGTCGCCGCCATCATCGCCGCGTAGTCGGAACCGAATTCCTGCCAGTCCATCATGGTGATCGCCAGCGCCGCCGACTTGGCCGCGTCGAAATTGGCGGTGAGGCCGGGATAGGCGATGGCGTCGAGCTTTTCGGCGAGGCCGGCATCGTTGGTGACGATCAAACCTGAAGGCGGGCCGCCCAGGCTCTTATAGGTGCTCATCGTCATGACGTGAGCGCCCTCCTCCAGCGGCTGCTGCCAGCCACCACCTGCGATCATGCCGGAAAGGTGGGCGGCGTCGAACAGCACGATCGCCCCGACCTCGTCGGCGATGGCGCGGATCTCGCGGATCGGATGCGGGAACAGGTTGAGGCTGCCGCCGATGCTGATCACCTTCGGTCGCAGCCGCAGCGCATCCTCGCGTAGGCGCGCGACATCGACCGTGTACCCGGCGGCATCGACCGGCGCGGGATGGCTGACGACGCCATAAAGCCCGGCGGCGCCGGCGCCGTGATGGGTGACGTGGCCGCCGATCGCGGGCGGCGGCGCGATCACGACATCGCCGGGCTTCGCCGCCGCCATGAAGACATAGAGATTGGCGATCGCGCCGGAGGGCACGCGGATTTCGGCATAGGAAGCGCCGAAGACCTGCGCCGCGAGCTCGGCCGCCATCACCTCGATCTGCTCGATCGCCTCGAGGCCCATCTCGTATTTGTCGCCGGGATAGCCGAGCGAGGGCCGGCTCCCGAGCCCCTGCCCGAGCACCGCCTCGGCGCGTGGGTTCATCACATTGGTCGCCGGGTTGAGATTGACGCAGTCGCGCTCATGGATGGTGCGGTTCTCGGCGACGAGATCGGCGAGCCTGGTCTCACGCGCCGCACGGTCCTGGCCGGCGATCTCTCCGGCAATCCTCAGCACATAATCCTCGCTCGCCGCCGGCACCCAATCGCGCCGCGCCAGTTTCACCGTCATCGCATCCCCCGCAGAGTGTTGTTTCGTGCAGCCATTGCAGCGATTTGCCGGCGCGGATGCAAACCAGTTATCGTCGCCGGAAGGCCTAGAAAATCTAGGCCTGCCCGCTGGTGTCGAGCATGCCCGTCAGACCACCCCGCCCGCCTTTGCCGCCGCTCAATGCGCTGCGCGCCTTCGAAGCGGCGGCGCGGCTCGGCAGCTTCTCGCGGGCGGCCGAGGAGATCGGGGTAACGCAAGGCGCCATCGCCCAGCAGGTTCGGCATCTCGAAGCTTTTCTCG
The DNA here is from genome assembly GCF_001429505.1 of Allobosea sp. Root483D1. Lineage (GTDB taxonomy): Bacteria > Pseudomonadota > Alphaproteobacteria > Rhizobiales > Beijerinckiaceae > Allobosea. Next base: position 225,707 of record NZ_LMJW01000022.1, on the reverse strand, counting down.
GGCTGACGCTGTTCCGACGGCTGCCGCAGGGCGTGGCGTTGACGGAGGCCGCGCAGGAGGCAAGGCCGCGTCTCAGCGCCGCCTTCGATGCGCTCGCCCTGACCGTGCACGACCTCAAGGCGAGCCACGCCGGCCGGGCGCTCGTCATCACCGCCCTGCCCTGCATCGCCCAGCTCTGGCTGTCGCCCCGCCTGCCGGCGCTGCAACGGGCGTTTCCCGACCTTGCCATCTCGATCAGCGCGATGGAGGAGCCGCCCGCTGGCCGGCACGACAGTTTCGACCTCGCGCTGTTCTATCTCGCCAAGCCCCCGGCCGACGCGCTTGCGCTCGGCGAAGACAGCCTGCTTCCGGTCTGCGCCCCGGCGCTCGCTCGCGCACTGCGGACTCCCGCCGATCTCGCCGGGCAGACCTTGCTGCACGACGCCGTCTGGCGCAGCGACTGGGCGCGCTGGCTGCGCCACGTCTCCACCCATGGGATCGATGCCGGCCGCGGCCCGTCCTATTCGCTCTATGCGCTGGCGCTCGATGCGGCGCTCGGCGGCGCCGGTGTCCTGCTCGGCCGCCGGAGCCTTGTCGCGCCATATCTGGCGGACGGGCGGCTGGTTACACCTTTCATCGACGAACTTCCGAGCGGCGACCGGCTGACCATGCTGTTCCCGCCGGCCGGCAAGCCGCATCCGCGGCGGGCCGAGGTCGTCGCCTGGCTGGAAGCCCACTCCTGAACGAAAAAGGGCGGCTCGTGAGAGCCGCCCTTCGGATCGATATCGGCAGGGGCCGATACAGAAATCAGCGCTTCGAGAACTGGAAGCTGCGGCGGGCCTTGGCCTTGCCGAACTTCTTACGCTCGACGACACGCGAGTCGCGGGTCAGGAAGCCTTCCTTCTTGAGCGGGCCACGCAGCTCGGGCTCGTAGAAGGTCAGAGCCTTGGAGATGCCGTGGCGGACCGCGCCGGCCTGGCCGGAGAGGCCGCCGCCCTTGACCGTGACGATCACATCGTACTGGGTCATGCGATCGACCAGCATCAGCGGCTGCTGCAGGATCAGGCGCAGCACCGGACGGGCGAAGTAGACTTCCTGGTCACGGGTGTTGATCGTGACCTTGCCGGAACCCGGCTTGATCCAGACGCGGGCGATGGCGTTCTTGCGCTTGCCGGTGGCATAGGCGCGGCCCTGCGCGTCGACCTTCTTGACGTGGACAGGAGCCTCGGGCTGGGTGCCCTTGGCGACCTGGCCGAGCTGCTCGAGAGACTGGAGAACCTCGGCCATCGTCAGACCCTCGCATTCTTGCGGTTGAGCGCCGCGACGTCGAGCGCCTCGGGCGACTGGGCGGCATGCGGATGCTCAGAGCCCTTGTAGACGCGCAGATTGCCGAGGATCTGGCGGAAGAGCGGGCCGCGCGGCAGCATGCGCTCGATGGCCTTCTCGACGATGCGCTCAGGGAAGCGACCTTCGAGAATGAACTTGGCGGAGCGCTCCTTGATGCCGCCGGCATAGCCGGTGTGATGGTAGTAGATCTTCTGGTCGCGCTTGCGACCGGTCAGCACCACCTTGTCGGCGTTGATGACGATGATGTTGTCGCCGCAGTCGACATGCGGGGTGTAAGCGGCCTTGTGCTTGCCGCGCAGACGCATCGCCACCAGGGAGGCGAGACGGCCGACGACGAGCCCGGAGGCGTCGATCACAACCCACTTCTTCTCGACATCGGCGGGCTTGAGCGAGATGGTCTTCATCGCGGCACCCTTCGGCTGCTTGAAAAAAGGACAAGCCGCCGGCGAGCCGGCGGCGGTGTGAGCGCTGGATAGGCGGCTACCCTATCGATGTCAAGCAAAGATAAAAGCCGTCTCTGGCGAAAAATCCATTGTTTTCAGAGCAATGCACGAAACGGTATCAGAATACCGCGATTATCTCTCAGCCGGGATCGAATAGGTCCCCGTCGCGTGGCAGACCAGCTCGGTCTCACCTTGCGAATAGAGGCAGACCTCGCCGACGGCGAGGCGCTTGCCGAGCTTGAGCAGCTTCGCCTCGCCGATCAGCGCCGCCTGCCCCGGCTTGCGCAGGAAATTGTAGTTGAGGCTGGTGGTCACCGCGAGCGCGACCGGGCCGATCTGCGCGAGGATCGCGACATAGAGCGCGAGATCGGCCAGCGCCATCATGGTCGGGCCGGAGATGGTGCCGCCCGGCCGCAGATGCTTCTCATGATAGTCGCAGCGCATGCGCGCCGAGAGCGGACCGACCTCCTCGACGAAATAGGTCCGGCCGCCATAGTGCAGCTGCGGGAAGACCTGATCGAGATAGGCCTCGATCTCGGCGGCGCTCATGCGGGTCGTCATCGTGCGGAAAACCGGGGTCTGATCGGACGTTACGCCCCTTGCAGCACGCCCCCCGCCTCCCGACAATAGGGCAAACAGCGAAAGGCTTTCGCCATGAACGCCCATGCCAGAGCGCAGATCCTGCTGCGCGAAGATGCCGACGGCATCGCGACGCTGACCCTGAACCGGCCCGAAGCGCGCAATCCGCTGAGCGAGGCGATGCTCGCCGCCCTGTCGGAGACGCTGGCCGAAATCGCGGCAGACCACAGCGTTCGCGCCGTGGTGCTGGCGGCCGCCGGCCCGGTCTTCTCGGCGGGGCACGACCTCAAGGAGATGAGTGCGCGCCGGGCCGATCCCGATCGCGGCCGCGCCTATTTCGCCGATATCCTCGGGCGTTGCTCCGGCGTGATGCAGCAGATCACCGCCCTGCCCCAGCCGATGATCGCGGCTGTCGAGGGCACGGCGACCGCCGCCGGCTGCCAGCTCGTCGCATCGTGTGACCTCGCCGTCGCCGGCGAAGCTGCGCGCTTCTGCACGCCGGGCGTCCATATCGGCCTGTTCTGCTCGACGCCCATGGTCGCGCTCTCGCGCAATCTCTCCGCCAAGCATGCGATGGAGATGCTGCTGCTCGGCGAGATGGTGCCGGCGCAGGAGGCCGCGCGCATGGGTCTGGTCAATCGCGTCGTGCCGGCGGGCGAGGCGTCGACCGAGGCGAAGCGGCTCGCCGCGGTCATCGCCTCGAAATCGGCCGCGACCGTCAAGGTCGGCAAGCGCGCCTTCTACGAGCAGCGCGAGATGGGGCTGAAGGCGGCCTATGACCATGCCTCGGCGGTGATGGTCGAGAACATGCTGGCGCGCGATGCGGAAGAAGGCATCGGCGCCTTCATGGAGAAGCGCCAGCCGAAGTGGCGTCACAGCTGAACGGGCGGGCTCGCCCGAAGCCGAGCCCGCCGCCCAGAATGGACGCCTGTGCGCCTATGATCGCCCGGTCAGATGCCGAAGATATAGACCGGCTCGTCTTGCGCCCGCGCCGGTTCCGCCTCGGTCGGCGTGGCCCGCTGCGCCTGCTCGTCCGCCGGCAATTGCAGCACCGTCGCGGTCTGGCCTTCCGACAGGTTGGTCAGCAGCACGATCTGCCCGTTGGGCAATTCGATCGCGTCGTGATGGGCATAGGGCTTGTCGAGATCGACCTGGCGGAAGCGCGCCAGCGTCGCCCCGAGGCGGCGGTGCGGCAGGAAGCCGATCGCCCTGTCGCATTCGATCTCGGACGCAAAGGCCAGCTCCGTGCCCGGCAAGACACAAACCGCGACACTCGGCTCGCCAGCGGCGCAGAAGCCCCTGGTGCTCGATCCGATGAAGCTGATGCTCTTGAGGACGTCGCCGACTTTGGCAGGAGTCGACATCACATGGTGCAGACTGTAGTCGCACATGGCAGGCCCTCCTCACTGAAGAAGAGCGGGATTTGCTCTTCCCTCCTCAAGATGGGGAAGGCGCCTGACAGTGCCATGGTCCTGCCGTCGGCGTGCCTGCGTCGTTGATTCAGGAATGCCGGGCAAACGGTTCAATTCTCTGGGGTTTTGGTCTCGTGAATCACGACGCTTACGACGATGCGCTCATTCGCCGCATCCTGCGCGAGGTGAAGACGATCGCTCTGGTCGGCGCCTCCGCCAACGAGGCGCGCCCGAGCTGGATCGTCACCAAATACCTGCTCGATCGCGACTATGACGTGATCCCGGTCAATCCCGGGCTCGCCGGGCAGACGCTGCTGGGCAAGACAGTCTACGGATCGCTGAAGGACATCCCCGGCACGATCGACATGGTCGAAATCTTCCGCAACTCGGAAGCAGCCGGGCCGATCACCGATGAAGCGCTGAACCTCCAGCCGCTGCCCAAGGTGATCTGGATGCAGCTTTCGGTGCGCAATGACGAGGCCGCGGCGAAGGCCGAGGCCAAGGGCGTCACCGTGATCATGAACCGCTGCCCGAAGATCGAATATGGCCGGCTCTCCGGCGAGATCGGCTGGCAGGGCATCAATTCGCGCATCCTGTCGGCGAAGAAGCCGGTACTCTCCGGCAAGGGCTTCCAGAAGCTGACGATCAACCGGCCGGGGACCTGAGGCCGCGAGAGGGCCCTTCCCCGCGGGCAAACGATCGCTAATCTCGCCGCTCCCGCTTGTCGCCGGAGAAGGCCGATGCCCCCTCTCGACCGCCGCACCGTCCTTCTCGCCGGGCTCGCCAGCGCGCTCGGCGTCGGCAGCGCCCGCGCCGCCTTCCCCGAGCGCCCGATCCAGCTCATCGTGCCGTTCGCGCCGGCGGGTGGCACCGACATTGCGGCGCGCCGGCTCGGCGAGACCCTGGCGCGGCAGCTCGGCCAGTCGGTGATCATCGACAACCGGCCGGGCGCCAACGGCATCGTCGCCGGACAGGCGGTGGTGAAGGCTCCGGCCGATGGTCACACGCTCCTGGTCGCGACCGCTGCAAGCTTCGCCGCCGCCCCGGCGCTCGGCCAGAAGCTGCCCTATGATGTCGAGGCCGATTTTGCCCCTGTCGGCATGCTCGGCCTGTTCCCGCTGGTGCTGAACGCCTCGCCGACCTTGCCGGTCAGTTCGCTGGCAGAATTCCTTGCTTACGCGAAGCAGCGGCCCGGCCAGCTCAACTTCGCCTCGGCCGGGACCGGCGGCACCAACCACCTCGTCTTCGAGATGATCATGCAGGCGGCCGGGATCAGGCTGGCGCATGTGCCCTATCGCGGCGCCGGGCTCGCCGCCGCCGACCTGATGTCGGGCCAGGTCCAGGTGATGATCGACAGCCTCGCCGCCAGCCTCGGCAACATCCAGGGCGGCAAGCTGAAGGCGCTCGCCATCACCACCGATGCACGCCAGCCGCAGCTCCCCGACCTGCCGACGCTGAAGGAGCAAGGCGTCGACGTGGTCTATCCCGGCTGGGCCTCGCTCGTCGCTCCGTCCGGCATCGCGCCCGATACCCTGCGCGTCCTCAACACCGCGATCAACGTGGCCATGACCGATGCCGAGCTCGTCGTCCGCTATCGCGAGCTGGTGATCGAGCCTGTCGCATGGAGCCCGCAGGAGACCGGCGCCTTCATGGCCCGCGACCGCGCGATCCTGACCGAGCTGGTGGCGAAGACCGGGATCAAGCTGACCGAGTAGGCGAGGCAAGATGATGCGCCAGGAGAGCACGACCTGCTGCATCGCCGGCGGCGGCCCGGCCGGGATGATGCTCGGCTTCCTGCTGGCACGCGCCGGCGTCGACGTGATCGTGCTGGAGAAGCACGCCGATTTCCTGCGCGACTTCCGCGGAGACACCATCCACCCCTCGACCATGGAGGTGATGCACGAGCTCGGCCTGCTCGAAGAGTTCCTGAAACTGCCGCATGTCAGGGAGGACGACCTCGTCGCGCGCTTCGGCAGCGAAGACATCACCGTCGCCGATTTCAGCCATTTGCCGGTGAAGGCGCCCTTCATCGCCTTCATGCCGCAATGGGATTTTCTCGACTTCCTCGCCGATCACGGCCGGGTGTGGCCTAGTTTCCGGCTGCTGATGCAGACGAAGGCGACCGGACTCGTCCAGGAAAACGGACGCGTCGCGGGCCTGCAGGCGGATGGCCCCGACGGCCCGCTGGATATCCGCGCCGATCTCGTCGTCGCGGCGGATGGGCGGCGTTCCGATGTTCGCGCCGCAGCGGGCTTCACAGTCACCGAACTGGGCGCCCCCATGGACGTGCTCTGGTTTCGCTTTAGCCGCCGGCCGGATGAGCCGGCGCAGGCCTATGGGCAGGTCGCAGCCGGGCGCTTCTTCATCCGGCTCAATCGCGGTGATTATTGGCAGTGCGCCTTCATCATCCCGAAGGGCTCGCTGGAGCGCCTGCAGGCCGCCGGGCTCGATGCTTTCAAGGCCGGGCTCCTCACGCTCGCACCGCAGCTGGCCGATCGTACCAGCGAACTCGCCTCATGGGACGACATCAAGCTGCTCTCGGTCGCGGTCGACCGGTTGGAGCGCTGGTGGCGGCCCGGCCTCATCTGCATCGGCGACGCCGCGCACGCCATGTCGCCGATCGGCGGAGTCGGCATCAACTTGGCGATCCAGGACGCGGTCGCCACCGCCAACCTGCTGGCCAAACCGCTACGCGAGGGAACGCTGACGGATGCCGACCTGGCCGCCGTTCAGAAGCGACGCGAATGGCCTGCCGAGCTGACGCAGGCCGCCCAGATCGCGATCCAGAACCGGGTGATCACGCCGTTACTGGCGGCGGACAAGCCGATCAGCCCGCCCTGGCCGCTCAGGCTGTTGCAACGTTTCCCGCTGCTGCGACGACTGCCGGCGCGCATGGTCGGCATGGGCGTACGGCCGGAGCATGTCGGGCCTGAGTTGGCGCCGCGCCGCCGAATTGACGCCTCGCGGAGCGTTCGTTAAATCGAACGAGACCGTTTCACGATCAGAATTGTCAGGGAGCACGCCATGACCGACCGCGCACCGGGTTTCCATACGCTCGCCGTCCATGCCGGCGCGGCCCCCGACGCAGCCACCGGCGCGCGCGCCACGCCGATCTATCAGACGACCTCATTCGTCTTCGACGATGTCGACCACGCCGCCTCGCTGTTCGGGCTGCAGGCTTTCGGCAACATCTACACCCGCATCGGCAACCCGACGAACGCGGTGCTCGAAGAGCGCGTCGCGGCGCTCGAAGGCGGTACAGCCGCCCTCGCCGTGGCCTCGGGCCACGCTGCCGAGTTCCTCTGCTTCCATGCGCTGATGCAGCCGGGCGACGAGTTCGTCGCCGCCAGGAAGCTCTATGGCGGCTCGATCAACCAGTTCAACCATTCCTACAAGAACTTCGGCTGGAACGTGATCTGGGCCGATAGCGACGATCTCGATGCCTTCGCCGCCGCGGTGACGCCGAAGACCAAGGCGATCTTCATCGAATCCATCGCCAATCCCGGCGGCGTCATCGTCGATATCGAGGGCATCTCGAAGATCGCCAAGAAGCACAACATCCCGCTGATCGTCGACAACACGATGGCCAGCCCCTACCTGATCCGCCCGTTCGAGTTCGGGGCCGACATCGTCGTGCATTCGGCGACCAAGTTTTTGGGCGGCCATGGCAATTCGATCGGCGGCCTGATCGTCGACGGCGGTTCGTTCAACTGGGTCGGCGACGAGCGCTATCCGATGCTGTCCAAGCCGCGGCCGGAATATAACGGCATGGTGCTGGGCGAGACTTTCGGCAATTTCGCCTTCGCGATCGCGACCCGCGTGCTCGGCCTGCGCGACATGGGCCCGGCGCTCTCGCCCTTCAACGCCTTCATGATCCTGACCGGCATCGAGACCCTGCCGCTGCGCATGCAGCGCCATTGCGAGAACACGCTCAAGGTGGCGACGCATCTTGCCAAGCACCCGGCGGTCGAATGGGTGAACTATGCCGGCCTGCCCGACAACAAGTACCACGCCCTCGCCCAGCGCTATTGCCCCAAGGGCGCCGGCGCAGTCTTCACCTTCGGCCTCAAGGGCGGCTACGACGCCGGCATCCAGCTGGTCTCGAAACTCCAGCTGTTCTCGCACCTCGCCAATATCGGCGATACGCGTTCGCTGGTGATCCACCCGGCCTCGACCACGCATCGCCAGCTCTCGGACGCACAGAAGACGGCGTCCGGCGCCGGCCCCGAGGTGGTGCGCCTGTCGATCGGCATCGAAGATACCGAAGACCTGATCGCCGATCTGGATCAGGCGCTGGCCTGAGAGGGCGCGTCATTCTCGGGCGGAGCGAAGCGCAGACCCGAGAATCTCGTGACGCGAAGGCGCCGACCGGAACATCTTCCGGCCTGAGATGCTCGGGTCAAGCCCGAGCATGACGCACTCTATCGGCGCGCCCCTTGCTCGGTGCGCGTCAGATGCACCACGCCCATCGCCAGCACGGTAAAGCCGAGCGCCTGATGGGCAAGGCCGGCCCAGAGCGGCACGACCAGCAGCAGCGTCACGATGCCGAGCGCAGATTGCGCGAGCACGAGCCCGGCGATGGCAGTAGCGCGCTTGGCAGCGCCCGAACCCGGCGCGGCGCGGCGCAGGGCGAGCACCTGCCAGAGCGCGAAGGCGAACAGGATGTAGGCGCCGATGCGGTGGTTGAACTGCACCAGCGCGACATTGTCGACGAAGTTCTCCCAGAAAGGCGTGCCGGCGAAGAGGGTTCCGGACGAGGGCACCAGCGCCCCGTCCATCAGCGGCCAGGTGTTGAAGGTAAATCCGGCCTTGGAGCCGGCGACGAGCCCGCCGAGCGCGATCTGCACGAAGAGCAGCGCAAGCAGGACCCAGGCGCCAGCCCTGCCCCGCATCGGCTCGATGCGGCGCAGCGGCATCAGCCAGGTGGCGAAGGCGACCACGCTGGCGAAGAAGAGGCCGGCGAAGGTCAGGTGCAGCGTCAGCTTCACCGGAGCGACGGCGACCATGCCGGGCTCCAGCCCAGAGGCGACCATGATCCAGCCGATCGCGCCCTGCAGGCCGAGCAGCAGGCCCATGCCGAACAGAAGCGCCGTTTCGCGCCAGGGCATCAGCCGCCGCAGCAGAACGACGAAGAAGCCGGCGAGATAGAGCAAACCGATGAAACGGCCGAGCTGGCGGTGGCCCCATTCCCACCAGTAGATGAACTTGAAATCGCCGAGCTCCATCCCCGAATTCAGGAGCTGGAATTGCGGGCTCAGGCGATACTTCTCGAATTCGAGCGCCCAGGCGGCGTCGGAGAGTGGCGGGATCGCCCCGGTGACCGGCCGCCATTCGGTGATCGAGAGGCCGGAGCCGGTCAATCGCGTCGCACCGCCGACCACGACCATGACGAAGACGAGGAAGGCGACGGCCCAGAGCCAGCGGCGAATGCCGGTATGGCCTGTGGCGGCCGGAACGGCAGGCTGATCGAGCGCGATCGTCACGGCGGCGGGACCTCGGGTCGCAGGCGGCGGAGTTGATTGCGCTTCACAAGCGCGGCGGCGGGTGACAGATAGTCCGCCCTTAGGACCTGAACAACGCCCGCAATGCCGCAGCCCGGACCGAAGATCGCCATGAGGCAGACCCATCGCAAGCTCATCGGCACGGTCGTGATGATCGTCTTCGTCTGCGTCTACGCGCTCGTCGCCATGGCGCTGGCGCAGGGGCGGATCACCGAAGCCTCGAAGCTCGTGCAGACCATCGCCTATGTCGTGCTCGGCCTGATCTGGGTGCTGCCGCTGCTGCCGCTGATCAAATGGATGGAGCGCAAGGACGAGGCCTGACCTCGGCTTCCGGCCTCGCAGCGCGACCACGGCCTGCTCGAGCGCTTCCAAGGCCGTATTGTCGTTTTCTGCTTTTTTGTCCGGCTGAAGTTAAAAAACTTGCGGCTGGACCGTCAATTTAGAGCGCCTCTCTCTCGACAGCCGCAATAGCGTTTCGCCGCGATCGAAAAGGTCGACCGGCATGATGCATGCCGCGGCTGAGTTGGGGGACGGAATCATGAAGACGTTGTTGCGGCTGGGTTCTCTGGCCCTGGTGCTTGGCGGCGGGCTGGCGCAGGCCGGTACCCTGGAAACCGTGAGGCAGCGCGGCGTCCTGAAATGCAGCTCCACCATGGGCACGCCAGGCTTCTCCATGGCGGATGCGACCGGCCGCCATCGCGGCCTCGATGTCGATTTTTGCCGCGCGGTGGCGACGGCGGTGTTCGGCGATCCCGAAAAGGTCATGATCGTGCCGCTCCCGGCTGCGGCCCGCTTCACGGCGCTTCAGTCCGGCGAGGTCGACATCCTCTTCAACACGACGACCTGGACGATGGGGCGTGAGACGACGAACGGCACCCTGTTCGCGGCCGTGACCTATTACGATGGCCAGGGGATCATGGTCCGCTCGGGCGAGGTCAAGTCCGGCAAGGAACTGAACGGCGCGACGCTCTGCACCAATCAGGGTTCGACGACCGAGCTCAACCTGACGGACTTCTTCCGCACCAATAATCTGAAGAACGAGATCGTGGCGTTCGCCAGCCAGGAGGAAGCGCTGCAGGGTTATCAGGCGGGTCGCTGCGATGCCTTCAGCTCCGACCGCTCGGTCCTCTACGCCTTTCGCTCGAAGCTGACGGAACCTCAAAAGCACGTCGTGCTCCCTGACACGCTCTCCAAGGAACCGCTCGGCGCCGCCGTCCGGCAAGGTGACGATGTCTGGTACAACGTCGTCCGGTGGTCGGCCTATGCGATGCATGCGGCCGAGGAATTCGGGCTGACGTCGGGCACGGTCGAGCAGGTCGCGGCATCGACCAAGGACCCCAACATCCTGCGCCTGCTCGGCCGCGAAGGCGCGATCGGCGAATCGCTCGGGCTGTCGCGCGACTGGGCGCTGAACATCATCCGCAAGGTCGGCGCCTATGGCGAGGTCTTCGACCGCAATATCGGCAAGGACAGCCCCTTGAAGATCGAGCGCGGGTTGAACGCCTCCTGGAAACAGGGCGGCCTGCACTACGCCCCGCCGATCCGCTAATTGCGTCGGGACAGTTTTGAGGACAGCTTCACTCGGCTCGACGCCCTGTTCCTTCTCCCGGATGGGAGAAGGTGGCGCGGCGCGCCGGATGAGGGCCTGCCCTATCCACAGAAGGCGCAGCGGCGGCCACCCGCTCTAACAATCAGCGGCGGTCCCTCTCCCCTACCCCTCTCCCATCCGGGAGAGGGGATCCCGCGCTAACCGACGCTTACTTTTCGTCCCCGATTCCACAACAGGAACGGCAGTCCCGAGAGCAGTGCCCTGAGTGCGGCCTCGCTTTGATGCAGGCCGTTGAGCGAGACGCGCGGCAGCGCATGCAGGTGGTCGGCGTGCTCGGCGAAGAGATGCCCCGGCCGGGTCGTCACAGCGCTGGTAAATCCAGCTTCCTTCGCCAGCGCGAATTCGCGCTGTCCGGCTGAGGTCGGATCGCCGACCGGATAGGCGAAATGGCGAACGGGCATGCCGAGCACGTCCTCAAGCCAGGTCTTGCTCTCGATGATCTCGCGGCGCGCGACCTCCTCCGAGTGCTTGGCCAGCATCGGGTGACTCAGCGTATGGGCGCCGATAGTGACGCCGGGGGCGCCGGCGAGCGAGCGCAGCGTCTCGGTCGGCAGGCATTCGCGTTCGACCAGCCCAGCGGGATCGATGCCGGCCAGCCGCCCAAGATCGGAAATCGCTGAGAGCAGAATCGCTTCCGGACCTTTGCGCAGGCGCCAGTAGAGCTGGTCGAATGCCCTTTGTTTCTCGGCGCCAGTTCCGGCCGGAGCCTCGAAGCGGCCATCGGGAAGTTCGACCGAGATGCGCGGCAAGGCCCGGATCGCCTCCTCTAGCTCCAGCCACCAGAGCCGCGCCGTGCGCTCGGCGAAACCGCGCACGACATAGAGCGTCCAGGGTGCCTCGTGCTTGGCCAGCACCGGCCAGGCATGGTCGAGATTGTCGCGATAGCCGTCGTCGAAGGTGAGCGTGACGAAGAAGCGGCCGGGCTTCGGGTCCGCCAGCCGTGCCAGCGCCTCGTCGAGCGAGACGATGTCGTAGCCCTCAGCCCGGATCAGGGTCAGCACCCGGTCGAGGAAGCCGGGTGTGATCTCGAGCAACCCATTCGGGCGGAAGCCGCCGCGGGCCGCCGCGGGGCGGACATGGTGCAGCGTCAGGATCGCGCCCTTGCCCTGCGCGAGCCCCCTGGCCCAGCGGTCGGCGCCGGTGGCACCGATGGCCGCGAAGGCGGCTGAAAAAGCCTTGTGGCGCAGGCTCATGCCCGGCGTCTCCGATAGATCGATTCAACCCTTCGCTAACGCTGTTCGGCGATGGCGTCATGCAACGTCCGCGACAGTGGCAGGTCCGTTCACAATGCCGGGTTAAGGAAGGCGGCATGTCCGCCGTCGCCGACCGCGCGCCAAACACACCCGCCGCCCCCGCCTTGCGGCGGGAGGTGGAGGCGCACCCGTGGGCCAGGGTCGAGGCCGGCAGCGACCTCGCCGCTCTCGAAGCCGACTGGCGCGCGCTCGAAGCAAATGCGCTGGTGACGCCCTATCAGGCCTATGACTGGGTTCGGCCCTTCGCCGCGACGATCGGCCGGGCCGAGGGCATGGACTTCCGCTTCGTCCGGGTCGAGGACAGCCAGGGCGGGCTGCTGGCGCTGTTCCCGCTGGTGATCACCAAACGCCTCGGCACGCGCTTTGCCGAATTCATCGGCGGCAAGCACGCCAATTACCACATGGCGCTCTACCGGCCGGGCTTCGCCGAGGCGCTCGATGCAGAGGCGACGCAAGTGCTGCTGCAGGAGATCGGCGAGGCGATCGGCGGGATCGACGCGCTGTTCCTGATCAACCAGCCGACCGCCTGGCACGGCATCGCCAACCCGCCGGCCCAGCTTGCGGCAGGGCAGAGCCCGAGCTGCGCCTACAAGCTCGCACTCGACCCGGGCGATGGCGACGGCACGCTCAGGCGCTCGATGAGCAAGCATGCCCGAAAGAAACTGACGACGAAGCGCAACCGCTTCGCCGAGTTCGGCCCGTCCGAGCTGGTCCAGGCCCATAGCGAAGCCGAGATCGCGCGCGTGCTCGACGACTTCCTGGCGCAGAAGGCCGCCCGCTTCGCCCAGATGGGCGTGCCGGATCCCTTCGCGGCACCGGCGATCCGCGCCTTCCTGCGCGATGGCGCGATCGGACAAGCCGGCCTGCCGCCGGCCATCGAACTCTATTCGCTCGACCTCTCGGGGCGCTCGGTCGCGACCTATGTCGGCGCCGTACAGGGCGAGCGCTTCTCCGGCATGGCGACCTCCTTCGACCTTCTCTCGGAAACGGCACGCACCAGCCCCGGCGAGCTCCTCCTGATCGAGCTGATCAAGCGCAAATGCCAGGCCGGCTTCACCATGTTCGATCTCGGCATCGGCGAAGCCCGCTACAAGACGACGATCTGCGACGACAGCGACGAACTCGTCGACACCTTCTTCCCGCTGACGGCCAAGGGGCGCGCCTATGCCGGCTATAGCCAGGTCAAACGGGCGCTGAAGCGGCGGATCAAGGCTTCGCCGCTGGCGCTGAAGACGGCGCAGCGCATCCTCGGGCTACTGAGACGCCGCAAGCCGGCGGAGGCGGACGAGTAAGCCGCTCCTAACATCTGCCGAGAAGCGACAGGCTTGATCGGTCGGCTGGGTCAGGCCGGCACCGGGTCCCTGTCCGGAATGGCGAGCTCGAGCTGCTCCTCCGGCGCCTCGACCATAACGAGCGCGATCGGCGCTCCCATCAGGTCGGTCAGGCGATAGGCGACCTCGACGGCGTGGCCGTTGCCGATATGGCCGGCCATCACCAGCGCGCCCTGCGCACGGCCGAGCAGCGGCGCCAGCGTCTCGGCATCGTCGGTCGAGGCGGCGGCGACCAGTACCCAGTCATAGGTCTCGCAGAGCGCATCGAGCGCGACGTCGACGATGTCGGATGCCGCCAGCACCGCCGCGCGCCCAGCCCGGCCCGGCGCGATCTCGTGCAGCCGCGAATCCTCTTCGCGGGTGATGATGTCGGAGAACATCGCCTCGCCGGCGAGCAGCTCGGAGAAACCGGCCCGGTCGCGGTCGCCATCGCTGGCGAGGTCGACCAGGATGCAGCGGCTGCGCTCGGAGAGAAGCTGCGCCAGCGCCCGCGGCGACGCTTCGCCGGGCTCGGCCCCGTCAAGCACCACGACGAGCGGCGCATGGCCTTCGCTCGCCTTGTTGACGCAGGCCGCAAGATTGGCCGCGCCAGCCTCGGGATCGGCGAGATCGAGATGAAGCTGGCCGACGCGCCCGCCATGGGTCAGCAGGCCGGCGATGCGCTCGCGGCGGGGCGGCGGCGCGGCCTTCACCTCGCCCTCGTGTCGGTCTTCCTCCTCGTCTTTCGGCGCGCCGAAGCCCGGCTCGCCACGGATCGGCCCCTTGCGGCGCGGCGCGTCCTGCGCGGGAGTCGATGCGCCGCCGTTCAGGAGCTCGCGCGAGACCACCACCGCCAGCGCGACCAGGAAGGTCGCGAGCGTCGCGACGACCATGGTCGGCAGCTTCTTCGGGAAGGAAGGCTGCGTCGGCTCGACAGCGCGCGAGATGATGCGGGCGTCGGCGGGCGTCGCGTTCTGGGCGTCGCGGGCGAGCGCTTCGCGATAGCGCAGCATGTACTGCTCGAGCTGCTCGCGCTGGGTGCGGGCCTCGCGCTCCAGCGCGCGCAGCTGCACCTCGTCGTCATTGGCGCCGGAGGCGGTCTTCTTCTGGCCTTCGAGCGCCGCGGTCATGCTCTCGACGCGCTGGCCGGCGATCTTCGCCTCGTTCTCCAGCGTGCGCACGGCGCGCTCGGCGGCGGCGCGGATCTGGCCTTCGAGGTCGGCGAGCTGGGCAGTCAGCTCCTTGATGCGCGGATGCTCCGACAGGAGGTTGCGCGATTCGAGCGCGATCTGGGCACGCAGGTTGACGCGCTGCTCGATCAGGCGGCGGACGAGCTCGTTATTGGCGACGTCCGGGATATCGAAGGTGCGGCCGGCCTTGATCGCGTCGCGGATGATCGCGGCCTTGGCCTGGGCCTCGGACTGCTGATTGCGCGCAGTCGAGAGCTGCGTCGACAGGTCGGCGAGCTGCTGGGCGGTGATGGTGGTGTTGTTGGAGCCGACGAGCAGGCCGTGGCGGGAGCGGAACACCTCGACCTTGGCCTCGGACTCCGCCAGCTTCTTGCGCAGCGGGTCAATCATGGTCGAGAGCCAGGACGAGGCGCTGCGGGCGGTGTCCTGCTTGGCCGCCTCCTCCATTTCGAGATAGACGGCGGCGATCGCGTTGGCGGCCCTGGCGGCGAGCGCCGGATCCTGCGAGGTGAACTCGACCGCAACGATGCGCGAGCGCCCGACCGGAAAGACCAGGAGACGGTCGTAATAGGCCTCCAGCACCCGATCCTCAGGCGAGCGGTCGGCCGGATGGGCGCCGATGCCGAGTAGCACACCGACCTTCTTCAGAGCTCCGAGCGCACCGGCGCCGGAGTCGAATTCGGGGTTGCCGACCAAGCCGATGCGCTTGATCGCCTCGCGCGCGAGGTCACGCGACAGGACGACCTGAACCTGGCTCTGGACGGCTTCCGGATCGAATTGCTGGTTGGAGACCTCCGACTGGCCCGGCCGCGTGAAGTAGCTGTCGCGGCTCTGCAGCAGCAGTTGCGCCTGGCCGGTGTAGCGCGGCGGAATGACGTTGACCGCGACGAAGGACAAGCCCAGTGCCGCCAGCGTCGGCCCGATGATCCAGAGCTTCTTCGCCTTGATCGCGGCCCAGAGCGCCGGCAGATCGAGCAGTTCGGAGCGGCTCTCGCCGGCGGCCGCAACGGAGTCGTAGCGAGCGGTCATGAGGCTTCCATTCACGCAGAACTCTCGCGCCCCTGAAGGGGCACGTTGCGTCATCTGAGCCCATTAAGGTTAGTGGCCGGTTAAGAGCGGCGGACGCGAATTTGCCGCGAAGAGCCAGCTCGATCAGGTTTTGTTAACCATGACGACCTATCCCTATGAGCATGTCTCGATGGGTCCGCCGGTGATGATGAGTAGACATCCCGTCTGTCTGGCGCTTGCCGCCGCGCTTGCCATGTCTGGCTGCGCGCCGCGCGTCGTCGCGCCGGAGTTCGCCGTCGAGACGGCCGCTCTCTATCAGCTCGCCAGCGGCGACCGCTTACGCGTCATCGTCTTCGGACAGGACAATCTCTCCAACATCTATGCCGTCGACGGCGCCGGCCGCATCTCGATGCCGCTGATCGGCGCGGTGGACGCCCAGGGGCGCACGACGCAGCAGCTCGAACGGGCGATCGAGGCAAAGCTGCGCGGCGGCTATCTGCGCGAGCCCAAGGTCTCGGTCGAGGTCGATGCCTACCGGCCGTTCTTCGTGCTCGGCGAGGTCACCAATTCCGGCCAGTTCCCGTTCGTGAACGGCATGACGGTGCAGACGGCGGTGGCGATCGCCGGCGGCTTCACCCCGCGCGGCCAGCGCAACTATGCCGAGGTCACCCGCCTGATGGACGGCCAACTCGTCACCGGCACGGTGCCGGTCACCTATCCGGTCAGGCCCGGCGACACGATCGTGATCAAGGAACGCTGGTTCTGACCGCGCCTGCCCGGGACCTTCCGACCATGTCCGTCGCGGCCGGCTCCGCTCCCCTGACGATCCTGCATGTCTTCCGGGCGCCGCTCGGCGGGCTGTTCCGCCATGTGCTCGACCTCGCCCGTGGCCAGATCGCGCGCGGCCATGCGGTCGGCATCTTCTGCGATTCGACCACGGGCGGGCCGCGCGCCGACCAGGTCTTCGCCGAGCTCGGCCCGCAGCTAACGCTCGGCGTCACCCGCGTGCCGATGTCGCGCTATCCGAGCCTCACCGACATGCGCGCGCAGGCCTCGGCCGTGTCGACCCGCAAGCGGATCGCACCGCAGATCGTGCACGCGCATGGCTCCAAGGGCGGCGTCTATGCCCGCCTGCCAGCCCTGGTCTCGCGCGGGCGGCGCTATGTCACCGCCTACACGCCGCATGGCGGCAGCTTCAACTACAAGCCGGGCAGCACCGAGCACCGCGTCTACATGACGGTCGAGCGCCTGCTCGAGCCGGCAACCGACATGTTCCTGTTCGAGAGCGCCTTCATCGCCGGGCGCTTCGAGGCCCATATCGGGCACAAGCCGCGCACCGACCATCGCATCGTCCTGAACGGCATCTCGGAGGCCGAGTTCGAGCCGATCGACCACACTGAGGCGGCGTTCGATCTTGTCTATCTCGGCGAGTTGCGCTCGGCCAAAGGCGTCGACACGCTGATCGAGGCGCTCGCGCTGCTGCAGCGGCGCGACGGGCTGACGCCGCGCGTCCTGATCGTCGGCTCGGGCCCGGACGAGGCATTGCTGCGGCAGATGACGGTCGACCAGGGCATCGCGGGCCAATGCATGTTCGAGCCGCCGGGCCCGATCCGCGCCGCGCTCGCCAAGGCGCATGTGATGGTGATCCCATCGCGGGCCGAGTCCCTGCCCTATGTGATCCTCGAAGCGGCGGCGGCGGCGCAGCCGCTGATCGCGACCGATGTCGGCGGCATCAAGGAGATCTACGGGCCCGGTCATGCCGCCCGGCTGATCGCCCCGAACGAGCCGACCATCCTCGCCGATGCTATCCGCAGGACGCTGGCGACGCCGGTCGCGGAGCGTCTCGCCGAGGCCGCCGATCTCGCCTCGCATGTCCGGGCGAATTTCCGTCTCGACACCATGGTCGACGGCGTCGTCGACGCCTATCGCGCCGCGCTCGCCAGACGCATCGGCTGAAACCCGGCAGGCAGGCGCGCGCTTCCGGTTCCGCTTTCGCGAATCCTCGCCTATGCTCGCCGCTGTCGCGGGCACCCGGCGTTGGCCCTGTCCGCTCGCGATATGAACCGGTTCGGATGGCGCGAGCATGTGGCGCAACGGACGCAAGGCGAACGCGCGCCATGCGCGGCTCGAACGCGAATGGGCGCGGCTGTTCCGCTATGCCTGCGCGCTGACGCGCGACCGGGAGCGGGCCGCCGACGCCGCGCAGGAAGCCGCCTTGCGGGTTCTCACGGCCAGGAGCGAACCGGCGGAGGACCCCGCCTATCGCCGCTGGCTCTATAGCATCCTGCGCAACCTGCTGATCGACCAGGGTCGCCGGCAGCAACGCGAGCAGGGCACGCCGGCGCCCGAGCCGGCGGATTGGCGTTTCGACGAACGCGCGCTCAGCGCGATCACGGTGCGACAGGCGCTGGAACAGCTGCCCGCCGCGATGAAGGAGGTAGTGGTTTTGGTCGACCTCGACGGCTTCAGCTATGCGGAAGCGGCGGCACTGATCGGCGTGCCGGCCGGCACCGTCATGAGCCGCCTGTCGCGGGCCCGGGCCATGCTGCTTTCGATCATAGGGGGAGCCAATATCCGCGTGCTCCCGATCCGCCATGCCGCATCGAGCTGACCAGTCGCCTCCATCGGATTGGGAGACGCTCAACGCCTTCGCCGACGGCGAACTGGCGCCGGCCGAGCAGCGCGTCCTGGCGGAGCGGCTGGCGACCTCGCCGGAGACGGCGGAGAGGCTGCGCGGCATCGTCAGGCTGAAGCAGGAATTGCAGGGGTTGCCGGCTGACGGCGCGACCCCGCCCCTGCCCGTGCGCTCGGGTCCGCCACGTCCGCGCTGGCAACGGGTCGCAGCGATCGCGGCCGCGCTCGTCATCGCCACGGCCGTCGCCTTCACGCCGGTCCTGCTACGGCGCGATGCCTCGGGGAGTTTCGTCACGGTATCCTTGGCAGCGCATGAGCAATTCGCGAGCGCGCCGGCTCAACCCGCGGTGGCGATTGCGCCGGCTGCAGCCTCGCCCGTCACGAACGAGCTCGCCCGTCTCGGCCTGCAGCCGATCTGGCAAGCGACCTCGGCCTCGGGGCAGGTCCGGATCGGCTTTGTCGGCGCACGCGGCTGCCGGCTCAGCCTGCATGTGAGTCCGCATGACGAGCCGGCGCTCGCGCCGACCTCAGCCAACGCGGCGCTGTCGGGCTGGAACGCCGGCGGGCGCGGCTATCTCCTGATCGCAACCGAGATGCCGCAGGCGCGTTTCGAGATGATCGCCGGCTTCATCAAAGCCCTGACGAGCGAGCCCGCCGACAAGGTCGAGCCGCTGCGCACCGCCCTGCAAAGCGAGTGGCGCAGCGCGCAGCCCTGCCTCGCCTGAATCGCGGCAACATTCTTTTTCGACCAGATGGAATGATCCGGCACCCTCGCGCGTCTTGTTCCTCAGAAGCCGGCGCCAAGACGACGCCGCGAGGGAGGACACCATGGCGAAGCAGGAACGGTCCCTGAGCGAACTCTATGGCGACGATCCGGAGCGCGGCGACGCCGTCGCCTTCGGCCGCCGCACCGGTTCCTCGCGCCGCGGCTTCCTCGGCGGTGCCGGGCTCGCGGCAATGGGCGCGGCCGTCGGTGGCGCCATCCCGTTCTCGGACAACATGCCCGGCGGTCTGATCCCGGCCGCATTGGCGCAAGGGGCGCCGCCCGCCGCGCCCGTTCCCTCCGCCGCCCCGACAGCCGCCGCGCCCAAGGGCCCGCAACTCCTCGATTTCCCCGGCAAGGCCAAGGGCCTCGTCCTGCTCGGCGACCGCCCGCTCGTCGCCGAGACACCCGAGCACCTGCTCGACGACGACACCACGCCGATCGAGAAGTTCTTCGTCCGCAACAACGGCCAGACACCGGACCCCTTCACGGAGGGCGACGCCTGGGAGCTGACCATCGACGGCGAGGTCAACACGCCGCTGAAGCTCAAGCTCGGCGAGCTCAAGCAGAAGTTCACGCACAAGACCTTCCGCACGGTGCTGGAGTGCGGCGGCAATGGCCGTTCCTTCTTCCAGCCGCAGGCACGCGGCAACCAGTGGACCAATGGCGGCGCCGGCTGTGCCGAATGGACCGGCGTGCCGCTCGCCGACGTGCTGCAGAGCGCCGGCCTCAAGTCGACCGCGGTCCACACCGGCAATTACGGCGCCGACCAGCATCTCTCGGGCGACGCCACCAAGGATGCGATCTCGCGCGGCGTGCCGATCGCGGCAGCGCTGGAGCCGCATGCGCTCTTGGTCTGGGCGATGAACGGCCAGCCGCTGCCGGCCATCCATGGCGGGCCGCTGCGGGTGATCATTCCCGGCTTCCCGGCTTCGGTCTCGCATAAATGGCTGAAGCGGATCGCCATCCGCGACAAGGTGCATGACGGCCAGGGCATGGGCGGCACCTCCTATTCGGTCGCGATCAAGCCGATGATCCCCGGCGGGAAGACCGACGATTCGAACATGCGCACCATGACCGACATGCCGGTGCGCGGCATCATCACCAACCCGGCCAACGGTACGCGCCTGGCCGCCGGCACGCGCAAGCTCGCTCTGCGCGGCGCAGCCTGGGACGGGCATGAAGGCATCTCGCGCGTCGATGTCTCGATCGATTTCGGCGCGACCTGGCAGCAGGCCAAGGCGGCCGAGCCGCGCAACCGCTACGACTGGCGGCGCTGGACCGCCAAGGTCGAGCTGCCCTCGGACGGCTATTACGAGATCTGGGTGCGCGCGACCGACAGCAAGGGCCGGGCGCAACCGCATGTCGCCGGCGGCTGGAACCCGCAGGGCTACGGCGCCAATCCGATGCATCGGGTCGCGGTGCTGGTCGGGTGAGTGCCATGATCGCACGCATCCGCCGCGCCGGGCTCGCGCTCGGCGCGGGGCTTTTCCTCGCCATGCCGGCGGCGCTGGCGCAGGCCCCTGCCCCGGCGGAGGAGACGCCGGAGATGTTCCCGGCCGGGCCGAACCGCGACGAGGCCTTCTATGCCTGCATCGCCTGCCACAACTTCAAGCTGGTCGCGGCCCAGGGGCTGAGCCGCGAGAAATGGGGCGAGACGCTCGACTGGATGCTGAGCAAGCACAACATGCCGGCCCTCGCCGCCGATGAGCGCGGCAAGGTGCTCGACTATCTCGTCGAGGCCTTTCCGCCCAAGGCGCCATCCCTGCAGGGCGGGTGGAAGAACCCGTTCCTGAACTGAGGCGACGCCTTCCGCTCAGAACAGCTTGAGCGCGACCACGCCGGCGACGACCAGCGCGATGCCGAGCCATCCGGCCGGGCGGATGCGCTGGCCGAAGGCGAGCGAGCCGACCACGGCCGTCAGCACCAGTCCGACGCCACCCCAGACGGCGTAGGCGACAGAGAGGTCCATGCCACGGATCGCCTGCGCCAGGGCGGCGAAGGCGCCGACGACGCACAGCACGCCGAGGGCGCCGACGAGCCGGCGCTTCAACCCGTCGGAGAGCTTGAGCAGGCTGGTGCCGATCACCTCGAGGGCGACGGCAAGTCCCAGCCAGGCAAGCGCGAAGGCTTGCGCGGAGGCAGCGAAGGTCACACCAGCCTCCGCTCATCCTCCTCGGGGACCACATGATCGGCGTCGTGACCGACGCCGCGTTCCAGCAGCACGATGCCGCCGATGATCAGGGCGAGCGCCAGGATGCGTCCGGCCGTCAGGTGCTCGGCGAAAAAGGCATGGCCGATCAGGGCGATGCCGACGATGCCGAGGCCTTCCCAGACCGCGTAGGCGACCGCCATCGGGATGACGCGCAGCGCGATGCTGAGCAGGGCGAAGGATAGTCCGATCAGCACGAGCGGAAGGACCGCGACGAGGACCGGCGCTGCGACGAAGGCCTTCAGAGCCGACGTCGCGAGCAGCTCCACGGCGATGGCCGCGAGCAGGATCAACCAATGAAAAGACATAAGTCACACAAGGGCGCTGGCCCGGGGCGCAGGCGGCGCGGGTGCGGCGTCTGCGGGGTGCGCATCGTTAGCGTTTAAGAGACGAAGTTTGAGATGAAGGGAGCGTTCAGGCTTTCGCCCAAGGCCAGCACATCGCCATGCCCAAATTACCGGAAATACCCGTGGGCAAGATCAATGAAATATGTGCTTCTCAGACACTCATCGTCCCTTTAAATGCCTGAATCTATGCTTTTTGTCAACTCAACCACGACTTTCAACGGCTTTTTCGTACGTTTTCCGACCATCGAATCCATGCGCTAATACATTGAAGGCCCGAGCGAAAATCGACCTTTCCATGCGTCCGAAAAAAGATGCTTTGGCGCCGCCATTTCAGGGCGTCCGCGATCGGCGAAAATCACTTCAAATCCCGATCGCTTCCGCAGAGTCCGATTAAGTCTTCCGAGAGCAATTTGCGCTAGGTCGGGATGGCTTTCAGCACGGCAGGCGTGCCGCCGTGCGCGAGGACTGGACGAGATGGGCGCTTTCGACGTTCGCGACCTGATCAAGGCGGATTCAGCCGGCTCCGCGCCGACGAGCGGAGATTCCGGCAGCACCCGGACCTTCCACCCGCTGGCCGAGCGCATCGCTGCCATGCCGGTCAAGCAGACGCTGTCGCCGGTGCTGATCGAGGGCCTGGTGCGTCTCGCCGACGTGCTGGTGATCCTCGGTGTCGGCGGGCTGATCTTCGCCTTCTACGTCGCCGGCAAGGCCGACTACACCCTGCCCTACCAGATCACCGTGCCGCTGATGGCGGTCGGCGCGCTCGGCGTCTTCCAAGCGCTGCACCTCTACCATGTCGGCGCGCTGCGCAACTTCATCGGCATGGCGGTGCGGGTCACCGCCGGCTGGACCGTGCTGTTCCTTTTGGCGCTCGCCGGCTTCTTCTTCCTCAAGATCAGCGACCAGGTCTCGCGCGTCTGGCTCGCGGGCTTCTATTCTGTCGGCCTCATGCTGTTGCTGACTGAGCGGCTGGCGGTCTCGCTGATCGTGCTGAGGCTCACCCGGATGGGCCGGCTCGAGCGGCGCACCGCGATCGTCGGCGGCGGGCCGGCCGGCGAGGAGCTGATCAAGGCGCTGGAAGCGCAGCGCGACACGGGCCTGCGCATCTGCGGCGTGTTCGACGACCGCAATGACGACCGCTCGCCCGATCTCGTCGCCGGCTATCCCAAGCTCGGCACGATCGACGACCTGGTCGAGTTCGCGCGCCGTACCAAGCTCGACCTGGTGATCTTCACCCTGCCGATCTCGGCGGAGGCGCGCCTGCTCGCCATGCTGCGCAAGCTCTGGGTGCTGCCGATCGACATAAGGCTGTCGGCCCATATGTCGAAGCTGCGCTTCCGGCCGCGCTCCTATTCCTATATCGGCGCGGTCCCGGTGCTCGACGTGTTCGACCGGCCGATCGCCGACTGGGACATCGTCGTCAAATGGGTGTTCGACAAGATCGTCGGCACGCTGGCGCTGATCGTGCTCTCGCCGCTGATGCTGGCGACCGCCGTCGCGGTCAAGCTCAACTCCAGGGGCCCGGTCCTGTTCCGGCAGAAGCGCTACGGCTTCAACAACGAGATGATCGAGGTGCTGAAGTTCCGCTCCCTCTATCACGAGATGAGCGACTTTTCCGCCGCCAAGCAGGTGACCAAGGACGACCCGCGCGTCACCCGCGTCGGCCGCTTCATCCGCAAGACCTCGATCGACGAATTGCCGCAGCTGCTCAACGTCGTGTTCAGGGGCAATCTCTCGCTGGTCGGCCCGCGCCCGCACGCCGTCCACGCCACCATGCAGAACCGCGCCTATGAGCAGGTCGTCGACGGCTATTTCGCCCGGCACAAGGTCAAGCCCGGCATCACCGGCTGGGCGCAGGTCCATGGCTGGCGCGGCGAGACCGACACCGAGGACAAGATCCAGCGCCGCGTCGAGCATGATCTCTACTACATCGAGAACTGGTCGGTGCTGCTCGATCTCTACATCCTGATCAAGACGCCGTTCTCGCTGATGACCAAGAACGAGAACGCCTATTGAGCACGCTGGCGCAGCGGCAGGATGGTGCGCCCCGGCGCAGGGGGCTGACGATCTCGCATGCCGCGATCAAGCGCGGCACGCTGTGGCTGCTGCTGGCGGTGAGCTTCGTCGCGCTGATCGAGCCCTCGCCTTACGAATTCGTCTTCCCGATCACGCTGCTGGTCTTCGCGCTCACCGGCATCCGCTTCTCGCAGAAGCTGCTGCCGATGGCGGTGCTGCTGCTGATCTACAATATCGGCGGCGTGATCGCGCTGATCCCCTGGATGGACGAGTCGGCCTCGGTGCGTTTCACCGCCGTCTCGGTCTATCTGATGCTGACCGCAATCTTCTTCGCGGCGATCATGGCGGAGGATCCGCTCGGCCGCCTGGAGACGCTGCGCAAGGGCTACCTCTTCGCCGCCTGGTGCGCGGGCCTTGCCGCGGTTCTCGGCTATTTCGATGTCGGCGGCCTCTCCGGCGTGTTCACCTACGCGTCCCGGGCATCGGGCACGTTCAAGGACCCGAACGTGCTCGGACCGTTCCTGGTGCTGCCGCTGATCTATCTGCTGCATGCGGTGATCGTCGGCCGGATCGGGCTGGTGAAGGGCTTTCTGCTGTTGAGCATCCCGCTGCTGGCGCTGTTCCTGTCGTTCTCCCGCGGCGCCTGGGTCAATCTCGCAGTGTCGGCGCTGCTGATGACGGGGCTGACCTTCCTGACCTCGAGCAGCACGTCGCAACGCGCCCGCATCGTCCTCCTGACGCTGGTCATGCTGGTCCTGCTGGTGGTGGCGCTGCTGATCGCGCTCTCCTTCGAGAACATCCGCAGCCTCTTCGAGCTGCGCGCCAATCTCGACCAGGACTATGATCAGGGCGTCACCGGCCGCTTCGGCAACCAGCTGCGCTCGCTGCCGATGCTGCTCGACCTGCCGAACGGCTTCGGGCCGCTGCGCTTCCGCTTCCACTTCCCGGAAGACCCGCACAACGTCTACATCAACGGCTTTGCTTCCTATGGCTGGCTCGGCGGCTTCGCCTATCTGGCGCTGACCGCCGCGACCTGCATCGCCGGCTGGCGCGTCGTGTTCCGCCGCACACCCTGGCAGGGCCATGCGATCGTGCTGTGGTCGGTGCTGTTCGTCACGATCCTGCAGGGTTTTCAGATCGATACCGACCACTGGCGGCATTTCTACCTGATGCTCGGCCTGATCTGGGGAATGGCCGCCCTGCCCGCGCCGACGTCAGGCGCTCGGCCTGCCTCGCGGACGAGCGCGTAGGCGGAAGCCGTCGTCAAGCTCCGCGCCGGCATGGCCCAGAGCGGAAAGCATCCCATCAGCGGATCAGCTGCTCTCCGTCAGCTCGCCATTGCTGACCTTGTGGCTGTGGTAGACCGCCGGGCGTGTCGCATCCTGCGCGCAAGCGGAGAGCGCGAAGGCGACGAGCAGCAAAGCTGATGTGATTCTTCCTGACCGGAACGGCATGCGACCACCCACCGGGGAGCTAGCGGACATGTCCGCTCGATTGGTGCAGCCTGAGCTGGTTTCGTTGAGGACGCGACGATGCCGGCAGCCCGGCCGCCTCCCACAAAACTGAAATTGTAGAAGAAAATGGTCGGAGCGAGAGGATTCGAACCTCCGACCCCTTGTCCCCCAGACAAGTGCGCTAACCGGGCTGCGCTACGCTCCGACGGGTCGGCTTATAGAGTGCACGACGCCGCGATGCAACGCGGCAATTGCAGGGTGGCGACGCTGGATTCACAGCTGCCGGTCATCATGCGGCGGCGGCGCGATTTCGGCTGGCGTGATACCCCTGCGCCCCGAACGGCGGACGAGCGTCCGCACCAATCCGGCGAAGACGATGACCAGCGGCAGGGCCAGCACCGCCTTGTCCTCAAAGGCGAGCCAGATCATGGCCGCCAATGTCACGAGGCTCGCGATGACGATGAGGATATTGGTCATGCCGCCCCCTGCCCGGCCACGAAGCGGCAGGGCAGCAAGGCAAGGCCTCGCGCCGCAGCCGATCCAGAGTTCAGCCAGCCAACCATATCCACGACTTTCCGGGCGAAGCGCGGACCGGTCAAGCGAAGTTCAATGCCGGACGCCGGCGCGGAAGTTGTCGCTTGGGTGCAGGGCGCGCGTTGCGGCGGGCGCGGCGCTCGCTCTTCAGCCGCGGCGGCCGTAACTCGGTCCCGGCAGCCGGCGCAAGTACCGGCCCGGCCATAGCCGATGCCATCCCCAGCGGGTCGAAGACGTGGGCCAGCGTCCGTGCGCCGATACGCGCTTGCGCCTTGGCAT
Organism: Allobosea sp. Root483D1; assembly: GCF_001429505.1. Lineage (GTDB taxonomy): Bacteria > Pseudomonadota > Alphaproteobacteria > Rhizobiales > Beijerinckiaceae > Allobosea. Next base: position 199,837 of record NZ_LMJW01000022.1, on the reverse strand, counting down.
AGTCGTCGGCCTGCTCGCGGACCCTGTCGGCGAAGGCGTCAAAGAGATTGAACATCATGGTTATCGTCTCCGTGCCGCGTTGCGGCGTCGCGGAACACAACGCGCGAGAACGGTCTAGGTGCCGCGGCGTGGCGACAGTCCCCGCATCTTGCGGCATGCTGAGAGGCGTGAAGCCCGGGCGCTGCGAGGGGAAAGCCCGATGATCCGCCCTGCCCTGTTCGCGCTGTTCGGCCTGCTTCTCCATGGCGGCGACGCCAGGGCCTCGCTGTTCTGCCTCATGCCCGAAACGGCCGACGGCTTCGTCGCCCTGCGTGCCGCGCCTCGCGCGCAAAGCCGGCTGATCCTGCGCATGAAGGCCGGTGACGAGGTCCAGATCGTCGAGGGCGGACGCGGCGCCTGGAGCAAGGTCAGGCACTGGCCCGGCGATGCCAGGCTGGCGAAGGGCTATGACGGCTTCGCCGAGGGCCATGTCGCGCGCCGCTTCCTCAGGGAGTGCGGTTGAGTGGCGGGCTGGCCGGACGTGGAAGCGGCCTGCCGCAATTGCCGCCGGGGTGAGAGAAGGCCCGCAACGGCAAGATTCTGTTAACGAATTCTGTTCAAATGCGGTTCACAGGGTGAAGGTTATCTTCATGATACTGGCACCGATTCGTGGAGGCCCCGTCATGACACTGGACTGGCGCAACAGCCTGATGCTCGGCTTCATCGCGGCGGTGTTCGTCGCCTGCCTGTTCGGCCCCTATATGATCTCGGTGATGCTCGGCGGGCTCGGCCTGACGTGCTATCTTTCGAAGCACATCAGGCCTGGAGCCTGAGCTCATCTAGGACGCGAGCGCCAAGCGCTGCGCCAGCCAATCCCGCACCAGCCGCAGATCCGCCTGCGACAAGCCGTGACCGGTCGGCAAGCTGCGATGGTCGACTGAAGCCCCCGCCCCGATGAGCGTCGCCGCCAGACGCGCCGCGTCCTCCTCCGGGATGATCGGATCGAAGCTGCCGGAGACGATCAGCACGGGCTTGGCCGTCAGCGCTGCCGCCGGCGGCTTGGCGAAAGGCGACATCGCCCGCAGCAGGACCGCGCCCGACAGCACCTCCGGCCGCAGCAGCAGCATCGCGGCGGCGATGTTGGCGCCGTTCGAGAAGCCGAGCGCGATCGGGGCCGGCAGCCCGTACTCAACCCTCGCCTGCTCGACGAAATCGGCGAGTTCATGGGTGCGCCGGCGCAGGTCTTCCTCGTCGAAGACGCCTTCGGCCAAGCGGCGGAAGAAGCGCGGCATGCCGGCTTCCAGCGTCCGGCCGCGCGGCGAGAGCAGCGCAGCGCCCGGAGCGACGGTGCGCCCGAGCGGCAAGAGGTCGTTCTCGTCGCCGCCGGTGCCGTGCAGCAGCAGGAGTGGTGCCTGGCCGGGCGCGGTCGCCGGCTCGAAGCGATGAATGAAGGTTTCCGGCGCGCTGGTTGCAAGACGTGTCATGGCACGGCCTCCTTTCGGGGTATTCGGTGAGGGGCGCTCCGCCCGGAGGCGGAGCGCATCTGAGGGTCAGACCAGGGCCGGCAGGACGGCCTCGATCTCGGCGCGGCGCGGCTCGTGCCGCGCCGGCAGCTTGAGGGTGCCGCCAAGGTCCTCAGCCGGTTCGTCGATGGCGAAGCCGGGCGCATCGGTCGCGATCTCGAACAGCACGCCGCCGGGCTCGCGGACGTAGACGGAGCGGAAATAGTTCCGATCCCTCTGCTCGGTGGGGCGCAGGCTGAACCTTTCGACCAGCGTCTTCACCATGCGGGCCTGCTCCGCGTCGTCGCCGGCGCGGAAGGCGATGTGGTGTACCGAGCCCGCGCCCATCCGGGCCGGCAGGAAGCCACCGGCGGCGCGCAGGTCGACGACACTGCCATGGGCCGTGCCTTCGGCCCGCATGCGGACGGTGTTGCCCTCGCGGCCGGCCTCGACGAAGCCGAACACGTCGCGCAGGATCGCGGCGGTCGTCTCCGTCTTGTCGAGCAGCAGGGTGACGCCGTGGAAGCCGCGGATCGCGACGTCCACGGGCACCTCGCCATTGTCCCAGGCCGGCTCGCTCTCGCTGCCGGGCACCGCGACCAGAGTGAGGCGCATGCCGTCCGGATCGCGAAAGGCCAGCACGGTCTCGCCGAAGCGCTTCTGCGGGGCGTCATGGGCGACGCCGTTGGCGATGAGGCGATGCGTCCAGTAGCCGACCGCCGCCGCCGGGATGCGGAAGGTGGTCACCTCCGTCTCACCGACGCCGAGCCGGCCGGCCGCGACATGCTCCCAGGGGAAGAAGGTCAGGATCGTGCCCGGATTGCCCTCGGCATCGCCGAAATACAGATGCCAGGTGGTCGGGTCGTCGAAGTTCACCGTCTTCTTCACCAGGCGCAGGCCGAGGACGCGGCTGTAGAAATCGAGATTCCGGCGCGCCGGGCCGGCGATGGCGGTGACGTGGTGGATGCCGTTGATCTGCATGGTGTCGTCCTCCGGGCTGCTGGAGGCTGCCCTCGTTGGGCCCAAAGATGATTGCGGTTCGGCAAAATGCCAGGCTGAATTCATTGCAAAACGGCAATGTCATTCTCCGAAAATGCCAATTTGAATTGCTAAATCGAAATCGCCATTCTCTGCCGCAGACCAAACCGGTCCTTCGGAGAAAGACCATGATCGATACTCGCTTTGCCCCCTATGGCGCCCTCGCTCTGCGCGTCGCGCTCGGCGTCATGTTCATCGCCCACGCCTATCTGAAGCTCGCCGTCTTCACCGTGCCCGGCTTCGCCGGCTTCCTCGGCCAGATCGGCCTGCCCGGCTTCCTCGCCTGGCCGATCATCCTGGCGGAGGTCCTCGGTGGGCTCGCCATCCTCACCGGCTTCTATGGCCGCTATGTCTCGCTCCTGCTGCTGCCGATCCTGCTCGGCGCGCTCAGCGTCCATGCCCCCAATGGCTGGCTCTTCACCGCCCCGAACGGCGGCTGGGAATACCCCGCCTTCCTCGCCCTGACCGCCCTTGCCCATGGCCTGATCGGCGACGGCGCGCTGGCGCTGCGCCCCGCCGGCATTTCAGCCGCCGCCAACCCC
>NZ_LMJW01000022.1:0-196771 GCF_001429505.1 Allobosea sp. Root483D1 | reverse complement strand
CGACAGGTTGCTGCAACCTGTCGCCCGTACCATGTTCAGGGAGCTGACTACCCGCCCGGAGCCGCCCGCTTGCCGAACGCCGCCTCTTCCGTCGCCTGGGACGATTTCCGGCTGATCAAGGCCATTGCGGAGGCGCGCAGCCTGCCCGCCGCGGCCGAGTTGATCGGCCTCAACCATTCAACCGTGTTCCGCCGGCTCGGCCAGATCGAGGAAAGCCTCGGCACGCGCCTGTTCGAGCGGCACCGCTCCGGCTATGTGCCGACGCCCGCCGGCGAGGAGATGGCCGTCCTGGCCGAGCGGCTGGAGACCGACATCGCCGGCTTCACCCGGCGCCTCGCCGGCCGCGAAATCCTCCCGGCCGGCGAACTGCGCGTCACCACCAACGACTCGCTGCTGGTCGAGCTGCTGACGCCGCTCTTCGCCGCCTTCATGCGGCAATGCCCGGACATCAAGCTCGACGTTCTGCTCGGCAACCAGGCGCTCAATCTCAGCAAGCGCGATGCCGATGTCGCGATCCGCGCCACCGACAATCCGCCGGAGAACCTGATCGGCCGGCGCGTCGCCCAGATCGGCTGGGCGCTCTACGGACGCGCGACGGATTTTCCAGAAGGAGCGCCGGCAGACCAGTCCGAGCTCACGCAACAGCGCTGGATCTCGCTCGGCGACCAGTTCAGCAATTTCAAGGTCGTGCAGTATCGGCAGAAGCACATCCCGGCCGACCAGACCGTCTACAAGCTCAACACCGTGCTGGGTCTCGCCGAAGCCGTCGAGGCCGGCATCGGGATCGGCTTCCTGCCCTGTTTCATCGCCGACAAGCGGCCCAGTCTCGTCCGGCTCGCGCCGCCGCAGACCGGCTACGCCGCCGATCTGTGGCTGCTGACCCATCCGGACCTGCGCCAATCACCGCGGGTGCGCCTCTTCCTCGACTTCATGGCGCAGGAGCTCACCAAGCTGCGACCGCTGATGGAAGGCGGCGCGATGGGCCGGGAGGACGCCGCGGCGCCCTCGCCGGCCGAAATCTGACGAGGGAGATGCGGGATCAGGCCGCCTGACGGTTGATCCCGGATTCCGCCAGCTTGGTCAGCTTGCTGTCGGCGGCGTGCTCCTCGTCGAGATTCTGCTGCAGCAAGGCCGCGCAGTCCTCACGGCCGAGCTGCTTGGCCCAGGCGGTCAGGGTGCCGTAGCGGGTGATCTCGTAGTGCTCGACGGCCTGCGCCGCGGCGATGATCGCCGCATCCAGCACCTGCTTGTCCTCGACCTCGCCGGTCACCTCGTCCGCCTCTTCGAGGATACCGTCGATCGCCGGGCAGTCGGTCCCCTTGGCCTCGACGCCATGCTGCTGGAAGACCTGCTCGAGCCGGCGGATATGCCCCTCGGTCTCGCCGAGATGGGCCTGCAGGCCGTTGCGCAGCTGGGTATCCGTGGCCTTCTCGATCATCGTCGGCAGAGCTTTCTTGATCTGCTTCTCGGCGTAATAGATGTCCTGGAGCTGATGCACGAAGAGATCGTCCATCGTCTTGATATCCTTGGAAAACAGGCCCATGCCTTCCTCCTCGCGAGTGTCCGGATTGCTGAAACCGACGCCATCTGCCGACAACGTGCTTCCCTGTCGCTGCAACGTGCGCCGCTGCGAACTGTTCCGGAGATTTGCGAAGGCGGATGCGGGCTGCGCCGGCCTGCGCTAGGCTTGCGCCATGGAACTGCTCATTCCCCTACTCGCCGGCATGGCGCTGATCTGGCTGGTCGGCCGCCACGTCCCTTGGAACGCCAAGCTGATGACCGTCGTAGTGACCTTGGCGGTCATCGTCGTGATCGTGCTGCTCGAGCGCAACGGCTTCTGGCCAGAGGCGTTCCGGCGGCAGTAACCGCCGCCGGTCGGGCTCGTCGAGCTGCTCTCAGGAGACGAGCTTCAGCCCGACGATGCCGGCGACGATCAGTCCGATGCAAGCAAGGCGCAGCGCCGTGGCCGGCTCGCCGAACAGGATGATGCCGAGGATGGCGGTGCCGATCGTGCCGATGCCGGTCCAGAGCGCATAGGCCGTACCGAGCGGCAGAGTCTTCAGCGCGAGCCCGAGCAGGCCAAGGCTCACCACCATGCTGCTGACCGTCAACACGGTCGGGACAAGGCGGCTAAAGCCATGTGTGTATTTCAGCCCGATGGCCCAACCGATCTCGAACAGGCCGGCGAAGAGAAGGTAAATCCAGGCCATGGCGGCCCTCCGTTCAGAAGGGCGGGGTCGTCCACGCCTATTGGAAAACGCTAGCTCAAGGCCTCGCGGAGGTCGTCCTCGTGGCTGATTTAGCGAGCCGGCACCGAAGGTTCAAGCGCCGGCAGGCCTCAGGCGTCCTCGGTAGCCGTCGTCGCCAGCGCACTGTGCAGCAGGCGGCGGCATTCGATCAGCTCGGAGAGCGTCGCCTTCAGGAAAGCGAGATCGTCGGCGCCGACCAGCGGCTGGGCCGAGCGTGGCAGGGAAGACAGCAGCGCCTTCGCAGCGAAGCCCGGCTCGGCGGCAATGTGGGGATGCTGCGCCGGCTGAGCCGTCGGCGTCGGCTCGACGCGCGACGGGGCAATGTGGGCCGCTGCGGGCGAAGAAGCGGGCCCGTTACCGCCGGCGATCTCGCCGCCCCGGCCGATCGCCTGGACGTAGCGTGGGCCCTGTTCCTTGAGGATGCGCTGCAGGCCCTTGATGGTGTAGCCCTCGCCGTAGAGCAGGCGGCGGATGCCCTTGAGCAACGCGACATCGTCCGGCCGGTAGTAGCGTCGGCCGCCGCCGCGCTTCAGCGGCTTGATCTGGGAGAAGCGCGTTTCCCAGAAACGCAGGACATGCTGGGGAATGTCGAGGTCTTCGGCGACCTCGCTGATGGTTCTGAATGCGTCTGCGCTCTTGTTATCCAATTCGGCCTCGAATTCGCTGCCGTGGAACTCCAGAGTCACTCTTCCTCACCCACGCCGTTCAGTCCGTTGATCCGCGCCTTCATCACATTGGACGGCTTGAACACCATCACGCGACGCGGTTCGATCGGGACTTCGACGCCGGTTTTCGGATTACGCCCGATTCGCTCGCCTTTGTCGCGTACTACGAACGAGCCGAACGATGACAACTTGACGTTTTCTCCACGCGCGACCGCGTCGCAGATCTCGTCCAGCACCGCCTCGACCAGCTTGGACGACTCCGTCCGCGACAGGCCGATCTTCTGATAGACCGCCTCGCACAGATCAGCCCGCGTTATTGTTTGCCCCGCCATCAATTCCTCCAAGGCGTTTCTTCAAACAGCGGCGTCCCTATCAACCTCGCCCCACCGGTGGCGGACGCTAGGCGGCGAGGCGATTGCGGTCAATCCTCGCCATGCCCGCACAGGTTGAAAAACGCGAAAATCCGCGCTGACAGCCGCTAAGAAAATGTCATAAATCCAAAGCGCTTAGCTTAAGCAGCCAAACCGGCCGCCCTACCAGCGGATCAGCGCCGACCCCCAGGTGAAGCCGCCGCCCATCGCCTCGATCAGCACGAGCTGGCCGGGCTTGATGCGACCGTCCATATGGGCCTGCGCCAGGGCGAGCGGAATCGAGGCCGCGGAGGTGTTGCCGTGCTGGCCGACGGTGATGACGACCCGGTCCTCGCCGATACCCAGCTTGTGAGCGGTGGCGTCGATGATGCGGCGGTTGGCCTGGTGGGGCACGAACCAGTCGATGTCGGCGCCGGTGAGCCCGGTCTCCTCGAAGGTATGGCGCACCGTATCGGCCAGGTTGACCACCGCGTGCTTGAAGACCTCGCGGCCCTCCATGCGCAGGAAGCCCACGGTCTTGGTCGAGCCCGGCCCGCCATCGACATAGAGCTTTTTCATGTAGCGCCCGTCGGACCGGACATGGGTCGTCAGTACGCCGCGGTCAGCGAGCGTGCCGGCGCCCTCTTCCGCCCTGAGCACGACGGCGCCAGCGCCGTCGCCGAACAGCACGCAGGTGGCACGATCCTCCCAGTCGAGGATGCGCGAGAAGGTCTCGGCGCCGATGACGATGGCAGTCTTGGCCGCGCCGCTGGTCAGGAACTTGTCGGCGGTGGCGAGCGCGAAGACGAAACCGGAGCAGACGGCCTGCAGATCGAAGGCGGCGCCCTGCGTGATGTCGAGCGCGGCCTGGATTTGCGTCGCGGTCGCAGGGAAGGTGTGGTCGGGCGTCGCGGTCGCGACGATGATGAGGTCGACCTCGCTCGCCGGGATGCCGGCATCGGCGAGCGCGGCCTGCGCCGCCTTCAGGCCGAGGCTGCTGGTGGTCTCGTCATCGGCGGCGATGTGGCGGGCGTGGATGCCGGTGCGCTGGACGATCCACTCGTCGCTGGTGTCGACCTTCTGCGCCAGTTCGGCGTTGGTCAGGATGCGCGCCGGCAGATAGGAGCCGCAGCCGCGCAGGACGGATCGCATTCTAGACAAGGACGTTTCTCTTCCCTACTCGCCGCTGGCGACTTTTCGGCTTTCCGGTGCTGCGCTGGGCCGCGTAGTTGCGGCGACCATCTCGCGCACCTTGGCCATCAGATTCTCCCGCGCCATCTCGTAGCCGAGTTCGGTCGCGCTGGCGAACCCGACGGCATCCGTGCCGCCATGGCTCTTGATCACAATGCCTTCGAGCCCAAGGAAGACGCCGCCATTGACCTTGCGCGGGTCCATCTTGTCCTTCAGCGCAGCGAAGGCGCCACGGGCAAGAAGATAGCCGATTTTCGACATCAGCGAACGGCCCATCGCAGCGCGCAGGTATTCGCCGATCTGCTTGGCCGTGCCCTCGGCCGTCTTCAGGGCGATGTTGCCGGCGAAGCCTTCGGTGACGACGACATCCACCGTACCCTTGCCGAGATCGTCGCCTTCGACGAAGCCGTGATAGGCCAGATGCGGCAGGTTACTCTCGCGCAGGATGCGGCCTGCTTCCTTGACCGCCTCGACGCCCTTGATCTCCTCGACGCCGACATTGAGCAGGCCGACGCTCGGCCGGTCGATGTCGAAGACGACGCGCGCCATGGCGGCGCCCATCACGGCGAGATCGACCAGATGCTGGGCATCGGCGCCCATGGTGGCGCCGACGTCGAGCACGACGCTCTCGCCGCGTACCGTCGGCCACAGGCAAGCGATCGCCGGCCGGTCGACCTGCGGCATCGACTTCAGGCAAAATCTCGACATCGCCATCAGCGCGCCTGTATTGCCGGCCGAGACGGTGACGTCGGCCTCGCCGGTCTTGGTCGCGTCGATGGCGCGCCACATCGACGACTTGTAGCGGCCATAGCGCAGCGCCTGGCTCGGCTTGTCGTCCATCTTCACCGAGACCTCGGTGTGATGGAACGTGGTGACGGCCTTCAGCTTCGGGTGAGCGTCGAGCAGCGGCACGACCAGCGCTTCATCACCGAAGACCACGAACTTCGCGTCCGGGCGATGTTCAAGCGTAAGGGCGGCGCCCGGGATGACCACGGACGGGCCGTGGTCCCCGCCCATGGCGTCGAGCGCGATTGTAACCGGGCGTGTCATGCGGTGGTGATCGATTCCAGGGGCTGCGCCCCCTGCCGGGCGGGCGGCGGACAATAGCGGGTTGAACGCCCGCCGCAAGCCGAGGCGCTGAGGTTTTTAAGGGTCATTCGCTGCGCTTCAGCTGCAACAGCGCGGCGAAAGGCGATTCGGCCGGCGTCTCGGGAGCCGGCTCGCTGAACTCCACGCCCGGCTTGCGCGGATAGGGATCGAGCGACAGCGCCAGGAATTCGAGCGTGACCAAACCCAGGTCGAGCACGCCGTCGACGATCGGCTCCGGCGGCTCCTCCTCGTTCAGCAGCACCTCGATGTCGATCTCGTCGTCCTCGGACGGGCTCGCCATGGCGGCGATCTCGGCCTCGGGTGCGAAGTCGAGCTTGACCGGCACGTTGAGCTCGACCGGGAAGGAATCGAGCGTGACGACACAGTTCTGGTGCAAGCTTACCTTGATCATGCCCTCGAGCTTCAATCGATCGCCGTTGCGCGAGAGCGAATAGCTCGCCTTCAGCGCCTCGACCGAGGTCACGCCGAGGAAGGTCGCGATCGCGGCGAAATCGCCCGGCTCCGGTACGATCTCGACCGCGACCGGGCGCAAGGTGATGCTCTCGACACGGATCGGACGGCTGAGCGGCAAAGTGTCCTGAGGGGAAACGGTCATGTGGGTTTACTGTCGGCAAAGGGCGGGAACAACGGATCTGCGGCGAGGATATCGTCGAGCGAGCGCGTGGCCAAGACGGCCGCCGCGGCCTTGATATGGCGCGCGAGCGCCACTGCGTCGATGCCGGGAGCAATATTGCGGGTGAGCGCCGCGGCGAAGGCACCGCCGTCCTCGGCCGCGAGCGCCTCCTCATAGCCGCCGAGGCGGCCATAGAAGCTGCGGCCGATCTTCTTCATCCGCTTGGGCACCGCGACATCGCTGATTCCGCCCTGGCGGAAGCCGAGCTCGAGATAGGCGAAGGCGGCGTCGATCAGGTCCTGCGCCGCATCGGCTGCCGGCGCCGGCAGCTCGCGCAGGCGCCGCAGCACCAGGAAGAGATGGAGCGTCAGCGCCTCGAAGCGGCCCTCGAAATTGTCGGGGACACCGCCTTGCAGATACAGCGCAGGCTCGCGCGAAGCGCCGACGATGCGCTCCAGCAGCGCATTGACCGGCGCCATGCGTGCACGCTTCCTGCCGAAAAGGCCGAAGATCACAGCCTCTACCCCGCTTTCCCGACTTGCTTAGCTAAAAAGCGACCTGCCTTGCCAAAGCCATCCTCGGGCGTTACGCCAAGCGCACCCTTCCTGACAAGCGCGGCAGCTCCGCGCGCCTGCCCCCGGATCCGCCAAGCATGACCGCTCCGACCCGCCGTACCGTCCTGATCGGCTCGCTGGCCGCCGCGTTGCCGCTGGCCGGCTGCGGCACCGCCACCAATCTCGGCTTCCGCACTCCGACCTCCGCCGGCCTCAACGAGGAGTTCACCCGCGGCTTCGTCACGGACGACGAGTTGATCGCCAAGGTGAAGCCCGGCATGGACGTGCAGACGGTGCTGAGCACGCTCGGCACGCCGTCGACGACCTCGACCGTCGGCAACCGCACTTTCTATTACATCAGCCAGAGGGTGCGCCGGCGCTTCCAGTTCCAGGAATTCGCCGTCATCGACCAGAACGTGCTGGTGATCTATTTCAACAAGGGCTTCAAGGTCGAGCGCATCGCCAATTACGGCCTGCAGGACGGCGTGATCTTCGACTTCATCAGCCGGACCACCGCGACCGGCGGCGAGGAGCAGAGCTTCCTGCGCAACCTGTTCAAGGGCGTCACCAAGTTCACGCCGTTCGGCACCTGACGGGCACGCTCACGCGCGAAACGCAAAAAGCCCTGCGGCACGGCCGCAGGGCTTTTTCTTTGGCATCGGTGTGCCGCCCATCAGCCACCCTTCGGCTTGCGTTCCGGCAGCGTCATCGCGCATACGCCGACGATCACCAGCGCAAGCCCGGTCCAGGCGGTCGCGCTCAGGCGCTCGCCGAGGAAGAGGACACCGATGGCGACGCCGGTCGGCACGCGCAGATAGGCGACCGAGGTGGTGCCGACCGTACCGAGCCGGTCGATCAGCCGGAAATAGAGGATGAAGGCGAGCGCGGTCGAGAACACCGAAAGCGCCAGCAGCGCCTGGATCGACGCCGCCGAGGGCGTGAGCGTCCAGGGCCGGTCGACGAGCAGGCTGAAGGGGATCAGGATCACGGCGCCGCAGATCAGCGAGCCGGCGGCCGGCATGATCGGGTCGAGCCCCTTGAAATTGCGCCCGAACAGCGCCGCGCCACCATAGCAGGCCGCTGCCGCGACCAGAGCGAGCTGCGCCCAGAGCTCGCGGCCGAAGCCTGACAGCGCCTCGACGCCAATGATCAGGCAGACGCCGAGCAGGCCTGCCACGACGCCGAAGAGCTTACGTCCGGCGGCCGCCTCGGCGCGGAAGAGCAGCAGGCTGAGCAGGAAGGCGAAGATCGGCGAGCCGGCGTTGAGGATCGCGGCGAGACCGGCATCGACGCTGGTCTCAGCCCAGGCGATCAGCGTGAAGGGCACGGCACTGTTGAGGCAGGCCTGGATCAGGAAGCGCCGCCAGATCACGGGATCGCGCGGCAGCGCAAGGCCGCGCCAGCGAATGACGACGATGAGGAGCGCGCCGGCGATCAGCGTTCGCGCCGCGATCAGCGTCAGCGGCGGGATCGTCTCGACCCCGAGCTTGATGAAGCTGTAGGAGGCGCCCCAGAGGGTCGCCAGCACGAGCAGCGCTGCGAGGTCGGCCAGGTGCCCTGATCGTGCGGTGGCGGAAGCGGCTGGGGCGGTCATCGGGTCCTCCTTGGATGGCCGGACCATGACAGGCGGCAGCACGCAGGTCGTGCTGGAACGCTACGGTCTCGGCCGTAGGTTCGCGAGTCTCGGCAATCTTCACCGGAGCACCACAAGAGCGACGATCACCACCGCGATCCAGAAGAACAGGCCATACCAGCCTGCCATGGTCGCCTCGATCTGGCAGGAGCCGTCGGGATTGCGCGCGAAACCGAACCAGTCATGCCGCTGAGACTCAGCGCGAAGGGCCTGCACACGAACGCTCCCGAACGTAAAAATCGGAATGAGAAGGCGCGCAGTCGTGTAGCCGAGAGCATCGAGCAGGACGCTGCCGATCATGTCGATCAAGTCGTGGCTCCGAGTTTGATTCAAGCAGCTGAGAACTTGAATCTCATTCGCCTTCCAAACCATTCACAACGCACAAAAAAAACCCCGCGGATCGCTCCGCGGGGTCCGTGCTTGATCAGGCTGCGCTCGCGCTCAGGAATGCGCCAGGATGGCGAGCAGCAGCAGCGCGATGATGTTGGTGATCTTGATCGCCGGGTTCACGGCGGGGCCCGCCGTGTCCTTGTAGGGGTCGCCGACGGTGTCGCCGGTGACCGAGGCCTTGTGTGCCTCCGAGCCCTTGAGATGGCGCACGCCGTCCTTGTCGACGAAACCGTCCTCGAAGCTCTTCTTGGCGTTGTCCCAGGCGCCGCCGCCCGAGGTCATCGAGATCGCGACGAAGATGCCGGTGACGATCACGCCCATCAGCATGGCGCCGACCGCGGCGAAGGCCTGGTTCTTGCCGGCGATGGCATTGATCGCGAAGAAGGTGACGATCGGGGCGAGCACCGGCAGCAGCGACGGCACGATCATCTCCTTGATCGCCGCCTTGGTCAGCAGGTCGACGGCCCGGGCGTAGTCCGGCCGTTCCGTGCCTTCCATGATGCCGGGCTTCTCCTTGAACTGGCGGCGGACTTCCTCGACCACCGAGCCGGCGGCGCGGCCGACCGCGGTCATGCCCATGCCAGCGAAGAGGAAGGGGATGAGACCGCCGAGCAGCAGGCCGACGACGACATAGGGATTCGACAGCGAGAAATCGACGACGACGCCCTTGAAGTACTGGAAGGTCGTCGAGCCCGCCTTGTTGGCCTCGGCCACGAAGAAGTTGAGGTCCGAGGTGTAGGCGGCGAACAGCACCAGCGCGCCGAGGCCAGCCGAGCCGATGGCGTAGCCCTTGGTGATCGCCTTGGTGGTGTTGCCGACGGCGTCGAGCGCGTCGGTGGAGTGGCGGACCTCCTTGGGCAGTCCGGCCATCTCGGCGATGCCGCCGGCATTGTCGGTGACCGGGCCGAAGGCGTCGAGCGCTACGACGACGCCGGCCAGAGCCAGCATGGCGGTGGTGGCGATGGCGATGCCGAACAGGCCGGCGAGGCCGTAGGAGACGATGATGCCGGCGATGATCACGATGGTCGGCAGCGCCGTCGATTCCAGCGAGACCGCAAGGCCCTGGATGACGTTGGTGCCGTGGCCGGTGACCGAGGCCTGGGCGATCGAAACGACCGGGCGCTTGCCCGTGCCGGTGTAGTATTCAGTGATGACGACGATCAGCAGCGTCACGGCGAGGCCGACCAGCGCGCAGCCGAAGAGCGCGCCCGAAGTGAAGGTCGCGCCCTGCCCCGTGGTGAACGAGGCCGAGAAGCCGCCGAACATCAGGTAGTTGACCGCGGCAATCGCGCCGACCGAGAGCACGCCGGCGGCGATGAAGCCCTTGTAGAGCGCGCCCATGATCGACTGGTTGGCGCCGAGCTTGACGAAGAAGGTGCCGATGATCGAGGTGACGACGCAGGCCGCGCCGATCGCCATCGGATAGAGCATCATCGTGCCGAGCACAGGCTGGCCGGCGAAGAAGATCGCAGACAGCACCATGGTCGCGACCAACGTCACCGCATAGGTCTCGAACAGGTCGGCGGCCATGCCGGCGCAGTCGCCGACATTGTCACCGACATTGTCGGCGATCGTCGCCGGGTTGCGCGGATCGTCCTCGGGGATACCGGCCTCGACCTTGCCGACGAGGTCGGCGCCGACATCGGCGCCCTTGGTGAAGATGCCGCCGCCGAGACGGGCGAAGATCGAGATCAGCGAAGCGCCGAAGCCAAGCGCGACAAGCGAGTCGATGACGGTGCGGCTGGAAGGCTCGAAGCTCTTGATCGAGGTGAGGAAGCCATAATACCCGGCGACGCCGAGCAGAGCGAGGCCGGCGACCAGCATGCCGGTGACCGCGCCCGCCTTGAAGGCGACGTCGAGGCCGTCGCCGAGCGACTGCATCGCCGCCTGGGCGGTGCGGACATTGGCGCGGACCGAGACGTTCATGCCGATGAAGCCGGCGAGGCCCGAAAGCACGGCGCCGATCAGGAAGCCGATGCCGACATAGGCGCCGAGCAAATAGGTCAGGCCGACGAAGAGCACGACTCCGACCATGGCGATGGTGACGTACTGGCGCTTGAGATAAGCCTGCGCGCCCTCCGCCACCGCGCCGGAAATCTCCTGCATGCGCTGGTTGCCGGCATCGCGTTTCATCACGTCGGCATAGGCCCATAAGCCATAGACGATCGATAACGCACTCAAGACGATAATGATGAGCAAGGCCGACATCGAATTTCCTATCCCTGAGAATTCGTCATCCGGGGCAGGACACCCCGACGGATCCCGGTTTTCCGGGTTATTGAACGCAGGAAACTGCTCCGCCGGCCTGGTAAGAATCAGGCTTGCAGTGCCGATCGCCAGTGTCGAGCCGGATTGTTGCCCAGTTTCCGCCAGAATCGCAAACGGGTGGGCTGACAAAATTGCGCGAATGTCAGGCAAGCGGGACGCGGGGCGACGCGCAACGCATCGCCCCGTCATCAACCCGCAACTCCGTAAGATCAGAGCGCAACGTCGCGGTTGACGTTCTTGTAGAGCAGATAGGCCGCGTCATCGAACCCGGTCGGATAATACTGCTGTGGGCAGAACCCGCCCATCCAGATGAAGTCGCCGGCCCAAATCTCATGCCATTCGGTGCCAAGGAAATAGAGGCCCTGCCCTTCCAGCATGTAGAGCCCGTGCTCCATCACATGGGTCTCGACATCAGGGAAATAGGCGCCGGGCTTGAACCACATCAGGTTCATCTCGAAATCGAAGCGCATATCGCCGCGCTGCAGCAGGAACTGGAAGCCGCGTCCTTCCATGCCGGTGTGGTTGGTGACCGGAACCTCGTCGCGATGGGACAGGATCGGATCAGGCTGCGGCAGGCCGACCGCCTCGTAGCGCTTGCGGAGGCCAAGCACGCGCAGCGGCTCCGAACCGGTATTGCGAAGCGAGAACGCGACGCCGGGCGGGACATAGGCGAAGCTGCCTGGGCGCAACTCGGCCTCGGGCCCCTCGCCCATCGCGAAACGGCCATTGCCGGAGAGCACATAATAGAAGTGCTGGATGCCATCCTCGCGGAAAGGCTCCGGCGTCCCACCGTTCGGCTCGATCTCCAGCAGATACTGCGCGAAACGCGCGCCGAGCACTGGCGCGGCGAGGACGCGCACGACCGTGTCGTCGAAATGCGGCAGCCGGCTGACCAGCACGCCCTCCGGGGGCATGAAAGCGTAGTTCGGCCGCACCACCCCGCGATTATGGCCGATCGCCCCCGGAGCGGGCCGGCCGGGAGTCGCAGGAAGCTGGTGCGGGCGCATGGCGAAGCCTTTCGTCGTCGAGGAGTGCCGGCGATCTTGCCGGCTCGATCCAGGCTAGGAAAGCCGCCTCAAGCGGGCCGCGCCTGCGTTTGCAAGCCTTGCCAGGCGACCAGCGCCAGCGCGATCGCGACCGGTGGGAAGACCAGCCAGTTGACGCTGGTCCAGCCGCCGGCGCTGAGCAGGCCGCCCGATGAGAAAGAGGCGATCGCGACCGAGCCGAAGACGAGGAAGTCGTTGGCGGCCTGGACCTTGACCCGCTCCTCGGGGCGGTAGCAGTCGGTCACAAGTGCCGTCGCGCCGATGAAGCCGAAGTTCCAGCCGACACCGAGCAGGACGAGCGCGATCCAGAAATGCGCGACGCTGAGGCCATTGAGGCCGACCACGGCCGCGAGCGCGGTCAGCACCAGACCGGCGGCAGTGAGCTTCTCCTTGCCGAAGCGGGCGATCAGGCGGCCGGTGAAGAAGCTCGGCGCGAACATGGCGAGCACATGCCATTGGATGCCGAGCGCCGCCTCGCCGACGCTATGGCCGCAGCTAACCATGGCGAGGGGCGCCGCCGTCATGACGAAACTCATCAGTCCATAGGTGACCAGCGCCGCGATCACCGAGGCGATGAACTTGGGCTGGCGCATGATTTCAGAGAGCGGCCGGCCACCGCCAGACTTCACCTGCGCCACCGGCGGAGCGCGCAGCGCCAGCACGACGCCGATGGCGAGCAGCGCGAGCGCGCCCTGCGCCAGGAAGCTCGCGGCGAAGGGGGCGGCCGGTGTCAGGTCACGCGTCCAGTAGACCGATTGCGGCCCGATCAGCGCGGCCGCCAGCCCGCCGATCATCACCCATGAGATCGCCCGCGCCTTGAAGCTGTCGCTCGCCGTGTCGGCCGCCGCGAAGCGGTAGCTCTGGACATAGGAGCCGTAGAGTCCGCACAGGAAGGTGCCGAGGCAGAACAGCCAGAACAGGCGCTCGGCCACGCCAGCCGCGGCAATGGCGGCGCCGATCGCGCCGAGCAGCGCGCCGATGACATAGCCGCTGCGGCGGCCGAGCCGGCGCATCATGAACGCGGCCGGGATGACGCCGACCGCGAGGCCGAGCTGCATCAGGCTGACCGGGACGGTGGCGAAGGCCTGGTTCGAGACCAGCTGCGAGCCGACGATGCCGCCGAGCGAGATCACGATCGCGGGGCTGGCGCCGCCGAGCGCCTGGGCGCCGGCGAGTACCAGCGCATTGCGCCTGGCGAGGGTGTCGCCGTCCATCACCGGAACATGCTGGTTCATCGCGGCCGCCGAACCCTTCGCGGCTTCTGGCCGCCTTCAGAAATGAGCGAAGGAGCCGCGCGCGAAGGTTCGCGGCCGGCCCGCTTCGGTATAGCGCACGCTCCCCGCCTCGGCGGTGACGCGCCCGATACGCGCCAAGCCGAACCCCGCCGCCTCGGCAGCGGCGGCCAGAGAAGGAAATTCTCCTTCCGGGACCGTACAGAGAATTTCGTAGTCGTCACCGCCGGTCCAGGCCAGTTCCGCCAGCGCGGGATCAGCCATGACAGCAGAGCGGACCGGGGGCGAGAGCGGCACGGCGTCGAGGTCGATCTCGGCACCGGCCTTCGAAGCTGCCAGCAGCTTGGCGAGATCGCCGACGAGGCCATCGGAGATGTCCATCGCGGCCGAAGCCTGGCCCTGGAGAGCGGCGGCGAACGCGAGACGGGGCTGCGGATGCAGATAGCGGTCGGCGAGGAAGGCCCGGTGTGTCTCAGTGAGCTTACCGACCCATGCCGGTCGGTCCGGACCATGCGCCTTCAGCCCCAGCGCGCCATCGCCGATCGTACCGGTGACAGCGACGACGTCACCCGGCTTCGCACCCGAGCGCAGCACCATGCGGCCGGCGGGAACGCTGCCGAAGGCGGTGATCGAGAGCATCAGCGGCCCGGGCGTCGACACGGTGTCGCCGCCGATCAGCGGGCAGCCACCCTCGCCCGCCATGGCGCCGAGCCCCTCGGCCAAGCCGGCGAGCCAGCTTTCCGTCCAGCCTTTCGGCAATGCCAGCGCCAGCACGAAACCGTCGGGTTTCGCGCCCTTGGCGGCGAGATCGGAGAGGTTGACGCCAAGCGCCTTGCGGCCGATCGAGGCTGGCGGGTCGTCGGGGAAGAAATGCACCCCGGCGACGAGCGCATCCGCCGTGACGACGAGCTCATAGCCGCGCGCCGGGCGCAGCAGAGCCGCGTCGTCGACGAGGCCGAGCCCATCACGGCCGGCGATCGGCGCGAAATAGCGGGCGATCAGCTCGAATTCACCGGGAGATTGGGTGCCGGCCACGGCGCTGCTCACGCTGCCGGCGCGTCGAATTCCTCGGCGCGGACGTCACGGGCCAGCTTGTCGAGCACCGCATTGACCATGCCGACCTCGTCGCCCTCGTAGAAGGAGCGCGCGACCGCGACATATTCCGAGATCACGGCGCGGGCCGGCACGTCTTTGCGGAAGGCGAGCTCATAGGCGCCGGCGCGCAGGATGGCGCGAACCACCGCCTCGACGCGCTTCAGCGGCCAGCCGGAGGCCAGCGTCTCATCGACAGAGCGATCGACCCGGCGCTGCTCGCGGACGACGCCGCCGAGCAGATCGCGGAAGAAGGCGATCTCGGCCTTGGGAAGCTCGATGTCCTCGACCTCCTTGCCGATCCAGAAGGCCTCGAACTCGGCCATGGCCTCGACCACGCCGCGTCCGCCGATCTCCATCTCGTAGAGCGCCTGGACGGCCGACAGCCGGGCTCCGCGGCGCATCTCGGATCGGCTCATTTCGACTCCTCCGCCAGCGAGCGCTTGTAACGCAGGACTGCGAGCGCAGCTTCCGCCGCGCCGCCCCCCTTGTCCATCTCGCTGCGGTTGGCGCGGGCCCAGGCCTGGGCGTCGTTCTCGACGGTGAGGATGCCGTTGCCGAGCGGCAGGGCGAAGGCGACCGAGAGGTCCATCAGCGCGCGCGAGCTCTCGCCGGCGACGATATCGTAATGGCCGGTCTCGCCGCGGATGACGGTGCCAAGCGCGATGACGGCTTCATAGGGATCGACAGCCTCGTCGGCGGCGCGCAGGCCGATGACGATGGCGGAGGGAATTTCGAGCGCGCCGGGGACGGTGACGACGTCGATGCGGCAGCCGGCCTTCTCGAGCACAGCCGTCGCGCCTGCGAGCAGCTCGTTGGCGAGCTCATCATAGAAGCGGGCTTCGACGACGAGCACATGGGCGCCGTCGAGCGGAGTGACCGAAACGGCCGATGATTGCCGGGGTCCGGCCATGGTGACATTCCTCGTCTGGGATTGAGGACGCTGGTTAGCCGCCCGGGCGCGCCTCCGCAAGCCGCGCGGCATACCGCGCCATCAGATCGACCTCGACATGAACGCCGTCCCCCTTCCGACGCTCGCCCCAGGTGGTGACGCTGAAGGAGTGGGGGATCAACAGCACGGTGAAGACATCGTCCTCGACGGTGTTGACCGTGAGCGAGGTGCCGTCGAGGCAGATCGAGCCCTTGGCGGCGATGAAGCGGGCGAGCCCCTGTGGCGCGCGAATGTGGAAGCGGGCCGTAGCGCCCCAGGGCTCGCTCGGATCGGGGGCGATCTCCTCGATCTTCAGGATCGTGCCGACGCCATCGACATGGCCGGTGACGAGATGGCCGCCGAGCTCATCGCCCATCTTGAGCGAACGCTCGAGGTTGATCTTCGTGCCGGGCGCCCATTCGGCGACCCTGGTCTTCGCCAGGGTCTCGGCGGCGGTCTCGACCTGGAAGATGCAGCCCGGTTCGCCATCCTCGCGCGGCTTGAGCGCCGTCACGGTCAGGCAGACGCCGGCGCAGGCGATCGAGGCGCCAAGCTCGATGCCGGACGCTTCCCACGGGCAGGTGATGTCGAACTGCTTCAGGCTCGGACCCTTGGTCTCGGCGCGGGTGACGGTGCCGATGGCGGTGACGATGCCGGTGAACATCAGGCGATCCTTGTGAAATACTCAAAACGGTCGCAGCCGATCTGTCCGGCTTGCGTGACGGCGTAGATTTCGGGATCGGCGAGCAGCGCCGCAAGTCCCGGCCTGACGGCGACGATGCCTTCGGCGCCGAGCGGCTTCGGCGAGGTCGAGATGATGACCTCGTCGGCGAGGCCCTGCAGGGCCAGCTGTTCGCCGACCGTCGGGCCGCCTTCGGAGAAGACGCGCGTGATGCCGCGCGTCGCCAGCAGGCGCAGCGCCTCGGCGAGATCGAGGTGGCCGTCAGCCCCGCGGGAGACGCGCATGACCTCGACGCCGGCGGCAACCAGGCTCTCCTCGGCGGCGACCGGCGCATCCTCGGCCGCGATCACCCAGAGCGGCACGGTGGCTGCCCCCTGCACCAGCTTCGCGGTCACAGGCAGGCGCAGCGAGGAATCGAGCACGACGCGGACCGGCGAGCGGATTTCGAGCCCGGGCAGGCGCACGGTCAGCAGCGGATCGTCGGCGAGGACACTGCCGATGCCGAGCATGATCGCGTCATGGCTGACACGCAGGCGATGCACCCACTCGCCCGATTCCGGGCAGGAGATGGCGAGACGCGTGCCCCCTGCCCCGCCGGCGAAGCCATCGGCGGTGCGCGCGACCTTGAAGGTCACCATCGGCCGGCCTTCAGTCACCCGCAGCACATGGCCGCGATGGCTGCGCTGCGCCTGATCCTCGAGCACGCCGACCTTGACCTCCACGCCCGCCATGCGCAGCAGGGCATGGCTGAGGCCGGCGATCTGCGGATTGGGATCGGCCATGGCGGAGACGACACGCCTGACGCCCGCGAGCAAGGTGCGCTCGATGCAAGGAGTGCCGCCACGGACGGTGCGGTGCGAACAGGGCTCCAGCGTGACGTAGAGCGTGCCGCCGCTTGCGGCCGCTCCGGCCTGCTCGAAGGCCATCGCCTCGCCATGCGGCCGGCCACCCGGCTGCGTGCGGCCCTCGCCGACGACCACGAGCCCATCCGGCCCATCGCGCACCACGACGGCGCCGACGCTCGGATTCGGCCAGGTCTGGCCGAGCCCGCGCGCGCCGAGCTCCAGCGCCCGCGCCATGAAGGCGCGGTCGATCTCGTCCTGGTCAGGCATCGTCGCGAGCGGGCGCCGGCCTGGCTTGCGTCTCGATCTCGTCGCTGCCGAGCTGGCCGAGCAACTCCTCGAAATCGCGGGCCTCGCGGAAGTTCTTGTAGACCGAGGCGAAGCGGACATAGGCGACGTCGTCGAGCGCCTTCAGCCCTTCCATCACCAGTTCGCCGATGGTCGAGCTCAAGATCTCGCCCTCGCCTGAGCTTTCAAGCTGGCGGACGATGCCGTTGACCATGCGCTCGACCCGCTCGGGCGCGACGGGACGCTTGCGCAGCGCCACCTCGATCGAGGTCTGCAGCTTGTCGCGATCGAAGACGGTGCGCCGGCCCGAGCGCTTGACCACGGTGAGCTCGCGCAGCTGCACGCGCTCGAAGGTGGTGAAGCGGCCGCCGCAATCGGGACAGACGCGCCGACGCCGGATCGAGGCATGGTCGTCGGTCGGCCGCGAATCCTTCACCTGGGTATCGAGCGAGCCGCAATAGGGACAACGCATGCTTGGGGCCTCGGGGTTGATTTGGGGGACGATACCGCCCGCGGCCCTTCATTGCCCCAGCCATGCCGTCGCAGGCCAGCGAAAAACGACCAGCCGGTGGCAAGAGAGCAAGCAGGAGAGCGCATGATGCTCCGACAGCGGATCGCAGCCCCTCTCGAATAAAGACCCCGGACGATTGCCTTCTCATGGCAAGGTGGTGCCCTGCGACCAGCCTGCCAGTCACCGCCTGCGCCTGCCTTCCGATCCCACCGCTCGCCAATCGGAGTTTCGCAGATGTCCAATGACACGATGGGCGACGCCTTTGGCGGCCTGGTCGTCCTGGCGTTCGATCTTCTCGACGACGAGATCCAGAGATCTCCCGAGCGCCTCGCTACGATCCTCAAGAGCCCGGTCGTCCTGGCGACAGCGCAAAAAGGGCTGCTGAGCTTCGCCAACGCGAAACTCAAGAGCCAGACGACGCAGCTCTCGTCCGACGACATCCAGAAGCTCCGCTCGATCGGCGACGACGTCCTGTCGAAAGCCGCCGACGAATATTTCAAGCAGATCAAGAAGTCGTCGAACTACAAGGCGCTCGAGAAGCAGGTCGACGCCTTCAAGCAGGCGGCGAGCTCGTCGGCGCTCGGCGTCTGGGTCGACCAGCACAAGGGCATCGTCTACGTCGTCGGCGCCGCGCTGGCGCTCGGGGCGGGCGCCGCCCTCTTCGTCACCAAGCCGACCAATGGCGCGGTGACGCTCGGCCTGCAGCAGCTGGAGAAGCTGAAATTCGAGGTCGTCAAGCTCGGCGCGTTGAAGCTCGGCGTCGGCGGCATCGTCTTCGACCCGACCGCGGAGCTGGTCGGTGCCAAGCTGACCGGCAAGTTGAAATGGGAGAAGCTGAAGCTCGACCTCTCGCTTCAGGTCGTCACCAAATCCGCCGCCATCGAAAAGGTCGAGGGCGAGGTCATGGTCCAGTACGGCTCGTTCGAGCTCAGCGGCATCGTCAAGAAGGACGTCAACAAGCCGACCGTCGACCTCAATCTGAAGCTCAGTGCGACAGACGACCGCTTCAACGTCTCCGTCGCCGCGCAGGTCAAGGACGGCCAGTTCGGCGGCAGCGCCTCGGCTGGCTACAAGATCACCAAGGGACTTGATCTCAACGCCGAGCTCAGCCGGGCCAACCGGGGCGATGCGCCCGGCGGTCCGGAGAACCTGTTCATGATCAAGCTGACCGGGACCTTCCCGTAGATCGCCGCGCGTCCTATCGGACGCGAAGTGACGATCTACGTCCCTGTTTCAGCATCGGATTTATCCGAAAAGTGGAATCCACTTTTCGGTCCGATGCTCTGCGAGGTCCCGGCTGTTTCCCGCTCAGTAGATCGGGAAGCGCGCGGTCAGCTCGTGCGCCTTGGCCTTGACCGCCTGCTCGACGGCGGCGTTGCCCTCCTCGCCATTGGCGGCGAGGCCGTCGAGCACCTCGGCGATCAATTCGCCGACCTTCTTGAACTCGGCGACACCGAAGCCGCGCGAGGTCGCCGCCGGGGTGCCCAGACGAATGCCCGAGGTGACCATCGGCTTTTCCGGATCGAAGGGTATGCCATTCTTGTTGCAGGTGATGTGGGCGCGGCCAAGCGCGGCCTCGGCCGCCTTGCCGGTGACCTTCTTCGAGCGCAGGTCGACCAGCATCAGATGGTTGTCGGTGCCGCCGGTGACGAGGTCGAAGCCCTTCGACTTCAAGGTCTCGGCCAGCGCCTTGGCATTGGCGACGACAGCGTGGGCGTAGGTCTTGAACTCCGGCCGCAGCGCCTCCTCGAAGGAGACGGCCTTGGCGGCGATGACGTGCATCAGCGGCCCGCCCTGCAGGCCCGGGAACACGGCCGAGTTGATCTTCTTGGCGATCGCCTCGTCATTGGTCAGCACCATGCCGCCGCGCGGGCCGCGCAGGGTCTTGTGCGTGGTGGTGGTGACGACATGGGCGTGCGGGAACGGCGAGGGATGCGCGCCGCCGGCAACCAGCCCGGCGAAATGGGCGATGTCGACCATGAAATAGGCGCCCACCTTGTCGGCGATCTCGCGGAAGCGGGCGAAATCCCAATGGCGGGCATAGGCCGAGCCGCCGGCGACGATGATCTTCGGCTTGTTCTCGACCGCGAGGCGCTCCATCGCGTCATAGTCGATGACCTGATCGACGACGCAGACGCCATAGGGCACGACCTTGAACCACTTGCCCGACTGGTTGACCGGGGCGCCATGGGTGAGATGGCCGCCGGCGGCGAGGTCGAGGCCCATGAAGGTGTCGCCCGGCTGCATCAGCGCCATGAACACGGCCTGATTGGCCTGGCTGCCGGAATTCGGCTGAACATTGGCGAACTGGCAATCGAACAGGCGGCAGGCGCGCTCGATCGCGAGCTTCTCGGCGATGTCGACGAACTGACAACCGCCGTAATAGCGCCGGCCCGGATAGCCCTCGGCATATTTGTTGGTCATCACCGAGCCCTGCGCCTCGAGCACGGCGCGCGAGACGATGTTCTCGGAAGCGATCAGCTCGATCTCGTCGCGCTGGCGACCAAGCTCGAGCTCGATGGCACGGGCGATCTCAGGATCGACATCGGCAAGCGACGCGCCAAAGAAGGAGTTGGAGAGGTGCTTGTCCAGCGCGGCTTCGGTCATGTCCGACTCCTGAAGAATGCGGCGGCCGATCGCGGCCTGGCCCCGTTCGCGGTCCCTATCACGCGATGTGAGGCTGTCCAAGTGATAGATGGCCGCGGGACGCGGCACGTTCACCGTGTCCGTGGCGACTTGCGGGACGGGCGATAAACCAGCCGCTCGCGCGATGCCGCCTGCATGAGTTTGCGGAAGGTCGGGCACTCCAGATGGCTCGGCGCCGGGCAATCGGCGACGTGGCGCAGGACATCCCGCAGCGTCCGCAGTTCGACCATCTGCCGCTGCAGCTCGTCCGCCCTGACGCGCAGCTGGTCGCGCGGGATCTCGGGCCTGCCGTCGCGCCCGAACATGCCGGCGATCTCCTCAAGCGAGAAGCCGGCGGCCTTGCCCATGGCGATCAGCGACAGCTTCAGCAGCACGTCGCCGTCGAACTGCCGTCGCAGGCCCCGCCGCCCGAGCGAGGCGATCAGGCCGATCTCCTCATAGTAGCGCAGCGTCGAGGGCACGACGCCCGAGCGCTCGGCCACCTCGCCGATATCGAGAACACGCATGGCTTGACCTCAAGTCGACTTGAATTCGTACGCTTCCGCCGAACGTATCATTTCGGCAAGAGGAACATCATGGAAGCCATTATCGCTACAAGGCAAATTCCGGTCTGGCAGGACCGGCGCGCCATCGCCCTTCTCATGGCGGCATCGCTAACCACCATGGCGAATGCGACGATCGCCCCGGCGCTGCCCGGGCTCGAGCGTCTGTTCGCGGACGACCCCAATGCGGCGCTGCTGACGCGGCTCTTGGTGCCGGCGCCTTCGCTCAGCGTCGCGATCTGTGCCCCGCTCGCCGGGATCGCGGCGGACCGAATCGGACGGCGCCGACTGCTGCTCTTCGGCGTGGTCCTGTTCGTCATCTCGGGATGTGCAGGGCTGGTCCTGCCCGACCTGCCGTCGATCTTCGCGAGCCGCCTTGTGCTGGGGATCGCGGTCGCCCTGATCATGACGGCGCAGACGGCGCTGATCGGCGACTACTTCAGCGGCGACGACCGCAATGCGCTGACCGGCCTGCAGATCTCGGCCCGCAATCTCGGCGGCCTCGTCTTCATCCTCAGCGCCGGCTGGGTCGCGACGATCTCGCCGCGCCTGCCCTTCGCGATCTACGGGCTTGCCGCAGCCTTCCTGCCGCTGATGTGGCTGGTCATCGTCGATCCGCCGCGCCTGTCGCCGGCGGCCGGCGCAATCCCGGCAGGTGCGAGTGACGACCGCCTGCCCTGGCGGCTGCTCTTCGCCATGCTGGTGCTGCTCCAGGGCGTCACCAACATGATCTTCTTCATCATGCCGACGCAGCTGTCGTTCTTCCTGGATGCGCAGGGCTATGACAGCGCGATCATGACCGGTTCGGCTCTGGGCGTGCTGATGCTGTCGGGTGGTGGCTTCGCGCTGCTCTATCGCCGTATCCAGCGCGCCGTCGGCTATACCGGCATCTTCGCACTGGGCTATGGGGCGATGGCGCTCGGCTTTCTCGTTCTGCTGCTCGCCGCGACGCCGCTTGCGATCTTCGGCGCGGTGGCCGCGATCGGCGCCGGCTATGCCCTGGTCTCGCCAAGCTTCGTAGCGTTAGCCCTCAATCTGGCGCCGCCGCAGAAGCGCGGGCTGGCCGGCGGCATCCTGACCGCCTCGATCTTCATCGGCCAGTTCTGCTCGCCGCTCATCAGCACGCCTTTGATCGCTGGCTACGGCTATGCCAGCCTCTTTGGTGGCACGGCCGTGCTGCTCGCCGCAATGACTGCAGCAGCCGTGCTGGCGGGTGGCGCCAGCCGACTTCGCGGGCGATAGTGCGGCGATATGGAACGCGGCATCGCGCCCGCTCTGCTCTATTTCACAGGTCGAGTGAGCCGACTCGCCGCCTGGCGGCACAACCGTTGGCTGCAATCGAACCGACATCGGGATGTCGCAGCGCGCCTGCGATATCCAGGCGACAAGAAGACGGGGGATGCCGGCGTGACCCAGGATGCGCAGCAGATCGAAGCCGAAGCTCCGGATTGGCCGCCCAAGCGCCGCTCGCCCCTGCACGCGTTCATGGAGAGCGGAGCAGCAGCCGGAGTCCTGCTGGTCTGTTCTGCGGCCTTGGCGCTGATCATCGCGAACTCACCGCTGGGCATCGTCTATTTTACGATCCTGGACGCGAAGGTCGCGGGCCTCTCGATCCTGCACTGGATCAACGATGCGCTGATGGCGCTGTTCTTCCTGCTCGTCGGGCTGGAGATCAAGCGCGAGTTCCTCGAAGGCCAGCTCGCGACCTGGAGCCGACGCGCCTTGCCGGCGGTGGCTGCACTCGGCGGCATGATCGCGCCAGCCCTGATCTATGCCGCGCTCGCCTGGAGCGATGCGCAGGCGCTACGCGGCTGGGCGATCCCCGCCGCGACCGACATCGCCTTCGCGCTCGGTGTGCTCGCGATATTGGGCTCGCGCGTGCCGGTCTCGCTCAAGATTTTCCTGACCGCGCTCGCCATTCTCGATGATCTCGGCGCGATCCTGATCATCGCCCTGTTCTACTCCGGCAACCTCTCGCTGCCGATGCTGGCCGGCGCTGCCACCTGCCTCGCCGTGCTGATCATGCTCAACCTGCGCGGCGTCCGCTTGCTGCCGCTCTATCTCGCCATCGGCGCCCTGCTCTGGTTCTTCGTGCTGAAATCCGGGATCCACGCCACGCTTGCCGGTGTCGCGCTGGCGCTGACCATCCCGCTCGGCGGCCACGGCGCGGAGAGCGACGAGCCTGAACATTCGCCGTTGCACACGCTGGAGCACCGGCTCCATCCCTGGTCGTCCTATTTCATCGTGCCGATCTTCGGCTTCGCCAATGCCGGCGTCGCGATCGCCGGCATGTCGCCTTCCCTGCTGCTGACGCCGGTACCGCTCGGCATCATGCTCGGGCTCTTCCTCGGCAAGCAGATCGGCGTCTTCGGCTTTGCCTGGCTCGCGGTCAGGCTGGGCCTAGGCACCATGCCGGCCAAGGCGACCTGGGCGCAGGTCTACGGCGTCTCGCTGCTCTGCGGCATCGGCTTCACCATGAGCCTGTTCATCGGCTCGCTCGCCTTCGAAAAGGTCCCGGCATTGGCCGCTGCGACCAAGATCGGCGTGCTCGCAGGATCGGCGCTGTCGGCGGTGATCGGCTATGTCGTGCTCCACATCGTCGGCCGGCATCTGGCGACAGCGGAGGATGAGCCTGCGCCTGCGGTCGCGCCGCGGAAAAGGGCACACTGAGGCGCGCCATCACAAAATTGCCGCAGCTGCGGCGGAACCAAGGCGAGCGAGTTGCGTTGCCTCCCACAGCGGTGGAGGTAGCAATGGGTTTCAGTCTTCTGGAAATCTCGATCGTGATGGCGTGCATCTCGTTGCTCGGCTTCCTGATCGCCGACAATCTGGCCTGATACGAGCCGATTGCCGGCGGGATCAGCCCGCCTGCACCAGCCGCCGCAGCCGCTCCCGCCCGGCGGCCCTGATGTGATCTCGTGCGGCTGCTTCGGCCTTGGCCGGATCGCGAGCCTCCACTGCCGAGACGATGGCATCATGCTCGGCATGCGCCTGAGCCGCCCGCGCCGAATCAAGCAAGGTCGATGAGCCGAGCAGCGCACGCGCATCGCGCAATGCGTTCAGAGCCTTCAGCAGATAGCGGTTATGCGCCGCGCCGTAGAGCGTCGAATGGAAGCGCTCATTGTGGCGGGCGAGTTCCTGCGGGCACGCGAGCAACCCGGCCTCGATCCCGTGCAGATCGCGCAGCAACGCGACCTCCCCCTCGGAAGCATGGCGCGCGGCGAAGGCGGCGACGGTCCCCTCCAGCACCTCACGCATCGCATAAAGCTCGGACACCGCCTGGTGATCGAGCGTCATGACGACGAGCGTGCGCGAATCGCGGGTGAAGAAGCCCTCGGCCTCGAGCCGGCGCACCGCCTCGCGCAAAGGCGTGCGGCTCATCTCCAGGCGAGCGGCGAGATCCTCCTCGCGCAGGCGCATGCCGGGCCTGAGCTCGCCGGCATCGATCGCCGCGCGCAGGCGGGCATAGGCCTGGCCCGCAAGCGAGCGCGCCGGCTGGACATCCGCGAACACCGTCAAACTGCGCCCTCTCCCGCTCCAAACGCCGGCTGCGGTGATCGCCCGCTCCCGCGCCGAAATCAACGCTTGCCCCAGTCATTGATTTCAGAATACTTCAGTATACCGAAAATCAAAATCATTTGGGAGGTACCATGTCACGCCGGATCACGAGGCTCCTGCTCGCAGCCTCGCTCGCCGCCACGTCCGCCGTCACCGCGAAGGCGCAGGACTGGCCGAGCAAGCCGATCAGCATGGTCGTGCCCTATGCCGCCGGCGGTGGCACCGACGTGATTGCGCGCGCGGTTGCGCTGAAGCTGCAGGAGCGTCTCGGAGTCGGCGTCGTGGTCGAGAATCGCGCCGGCGCCGGCGGCAATCTCGGCACCACCGCCGCGGCGCAGGCTCCAGCCGATGGCTACACCGTGCTGATCAGCAATATCGGCCCGATGGCGGTCAATCCGAGCCTGTTCAAGAACCTCAAATACGATCCGGCCGAGGTATTGGAACCGGTGACGCTGATCGCCAAGGCGCCGCTGCTCCTGCTGGTGCATACTTCGGTCAAGGCCAACTCGGTCGCGGAATTGATCGCGCTCGCCAAGGACCAGCCGGAGGGGCTGACCTACGGCACGGCCGGACACGGCTCGGCCAACCACATCGCCACCGCCCTGTTCGAGCTGACGGCCAAGGTCAAGCTGAAGCACGCCGCCTATCGCGGCGCCGGGCCGGCGCTGAACGACCTGCTCGGCGGGCATATCCCGATGATGTTCGCGACGTTGCCCTCGGCGATCGGCCATGTGAACGGCGGCGGCCTCAAAGCGCTCGCCGTCACCACTGCGGAGCGGGCCCCTGCCCTGCCACAGGTACCGACGCTCGCGGAGGCCGGCGTGCCCGGCTACGAGGCGAGCGGCTGGTACGGCGTCTTCGTGCGCAAGGGCACGCCGCAGGCGATCATCGACAAGCTGCGCAGCGAGGTCGCGACGATCATCAACCTGCCGGATGTCCGCCGCAATCTCGAGCTCGAAGGCGCCCAGCCGATCGGCAACACACCCACCGAGTTCGCCGCCTTCGTCAAGGCCGAGCGCGAGAAGTGGTCGAAGGTCGTCGCCGAGGCCGACATCAAGGTCGAGTGACCTTTCCTGCCCGCTTTACCTTCCACGACATCCGGACCGACGCCGATCATGACCGACGCGACATCCCCTGCCCTGCGCCTGCTCGTCCTCGAAGGAGACGGCATCGGCCCCGAGATCGCGGCGGCGACCTGCAAGGTGCTCGACGCCGCGAGCGCGCTGTTCGGCTTCACGCTCGCCTATGAGCGGGCCGAGATCGGCTTCACAGCCCTCGCGAACCAGGGCACGACCTTTCCCGAGGGTGTTCTGGAAGCTGCCAAGCGGGCCGACGGCGTCATCCTCGGCCCGGTCTCGCACAACGAGTATCCGCCGGCCGAGAAGGGCGGGCTCAACCCGTCCGGCCAGTTGCGCAAGCGGCTCGACCTCTACGCCAATATCCGCCCGGCTCGCTCGCGCGAGGGTTTTGCGCCACGCTGCGGCAAGCCGCTCGACCTCGTCATGGTGCGCGAGAACACCGAAGGCTTCTATTCCGATCGCTCAATGCATCTGGGCCCCGGCGAGATCATGCCGACGCCCGACCTCGCTTTGTCGTTCCGCAAGGTGACGCGGCAGGCCTCCCTGCGCATCGCCGAGAGCGCCTTCGCGCTCGCCCGCCAGCGCCGGCGCAAGGTCACGGCGGTGCACAAGGCCAATGTGCTGCGCATCTCCGACGGGCTCTTCCTGGAATGCGTGCGGTCGGTGGCGGAGCGCTATCCCGACGTCGAGTACGACGAGAAGATCATCGACGCGATGGCGGCCCTTCTGGTGCGCGACGCCAGCGTCTTCGACGTGATCGTCACCACCAACATGTTCGGCGACATCCTCTCCGACCAGGCTTCGGAGATCTCCGGCAGCCTCGGCCTCGCCGCCTCGCTCAATGCCGGCGAGGACCATGCAGTGGCGCAGGCGCAGCACGGCTCGGCGCCCGATATCGCCGGGCGCGACCTCGCCAACCCGGCCTCGCTGATCGGTTCGACCGCGATGCTGCTCGCCTGGCTCGGCGAGCGGCGGCAGGCCCCTGCCCTGTTGCAGGCGGGGCAGGTGATCGAGCGGGCGATCGACCTGACGATCAAGGCGCCGGAGCTGCGCACGCGCGATCTCGGCGGCCCGCTTGGGACGCGAGCCTTCGCGAGCTGCGTCGCCGCCAATCTCGCCGAGGCGACGAAGGCCGGCTGAAGCTGGCAGTTACCCCTTGCTGAAAAAGCGCGGGTCGTTCCGGGCGACCGGAGGGAGACCCGGGACCCATTCCGGAACCTCTTTCGGGAAGGCTCTGGAATGGATCCCGGATCTACGCTGCGCTCCGTCCGGGATGACAGCGTAATGGATACAGAAGCCTAATCTCTGAAAACCTGCGCATTGCTCTCGGCGAAGCGCTCGGGGTGAGGCCAGCAATAACCTCAAAACGAAACGACCCGCCGTCTCCGGCGGGTCGCAACATCGATCACCAGATCGAAGCGCTCAGATGTCCTGATCGCCCTGGAGAGCCGCCACGGCCGCTGGGCCGAGCCCGTCCTTGTTGTAGATGTCGTCGCGGAACTGCACGCCGCCATCCGGGGTCGCCCAGGCGGTGATGTAGACCCAGTAGCACGGCACCGGATTGGCGATGCGGGCGTTGACGCGCTCGCCCGAGGCGATGGTCTCGTCGATCTTGGCGCGATCCCAGCCGGGCGTCTCCTTGAGCAGGAAGGAGATATAGTCACGCACGTTCTGGACGCGGATGCAGCCCGAGGAGACGAAGCGGAAATCGTCGCCGAAGATGCCCTTCGACGGCGTGTCGTGCATGTAGACGCCGTGCGGACTCGGGATGTTGATGCGCACGAAGCCGAGCGAGTTGAACTCGCCGCCGGGATCCTGGCGGAAGGTGTAGCGGGTGGCCTCGTCCGAGTTCCAGTTGACGCGCTCGGGCGCGATCTCGCCGCTCGGCCCGATGATGCGGATCTTGTTCTCGGTGAGGTAACCCGGCTCCTTGCGCATCTTCGGGATCAGATCCTTGCGGATGATCGAAGCCGGAACCGTCCAGGTCGGGTTGAAATTGACCTCGGGGATTTTGGTCTGCAGCAGCGGCGACTGGCGATCGATCTTGCCGACGCCGGCCGCGTGGCGGGTCGCGACATGGCCGTTCTCGACCGTCTCGATCGCGGCCGCCGGGATGTTCGCGACGACGTAGCGATTGCCGAGATTGCCCGACCAGGTGCGCAGGCGCACGATGTTGGTCTCGAGCTGGCGGATGCGCCGGTCGACCGGCACGTTGAGCGCAGCCAGCGTCGCACGGTTGATGCTGCCGGTGGTCGACAGGCCCATGCGCGACTGGAAGCGGCGCATGCCGCCCTCGACATAGGAATCATAGATGTTGCTGTCGCCGGCGGAGGCATCGAGATCGCCGGTGATGATCAGCCGCTGGCGCAGCGCGACGACGCTCGGGCCGCGCGAGCCGACGGACAGCCGCTCGCTGACCTGCAAGACCGGCCAGCCGCCACGTGCGGCGAGCGCCCGGTAGGCTTCGACCGCCTGCTCGGTCGCGGCCAAGGCGGCCGGCGAGAGCATCGGCGTCGAGGAACGCAGGACCGCATTGCGCGAGCCGGCATCATAGCTCTGGCGCCACTCGGCCTGCTGGGCGAAAGCCGGAAGGCTCGCAGCCGTAGCAGCAGTCGAGAGCATGGCCAGAACCGTCTCACGGCGGGTCAGGCGGATATTCGGCATCGATCGTTACCCCTTGGACTTCGCGTATCATCGGAGCGGGACGCGACCCGCCCCTTCGGCCTGGCAATCGCCTCGGCCGGTCGCTGGGGACGATCCCTTACCACAGTTAACAGCTCATGATGAGCGCGGCATTTTTAGGGCGGCGATGCGTCGCGCTCACGCGAGTTTGATCGCTGTGGCCGGAAGGAAATCGCTGTTGCCAGAAAGAAACAGGCGCACGCGCCCCGGCCGGGAGGCCGAAGCGCGCTGCGGGATATTCTTCTTGAAACGGGCCAGCGGCCCGTTCCTCAGAGCTTGTAGCGGATCTGGTCGGTCCAGAAGCGCTCAAGGCGCAGCAGGGCGTTGTTCATCCGCTCGAAGTCGTCGGCCGCGATGCCGCCGATCTGCTCGACCGTGCGGACATGCTTGTCGTAGACGCCCTTGACGATGTGATGCACCTCGCGGCCCTTGTCGGTCAGGCTGATGCGCACCGAGCGACGATCGATCCGCGAACGGGCGTGGTGCAGGAAGCCGAGCTCGACCAGCTTCTTGACGTTGTAGGAGACGTTCGAGCCGAGATAGTAGCCGCGGGTGCGCAGCTCGCTGGCCGAGAGCTCGGCGTCGCCGATATTGTAGAGGAGCAGCGCCTGTACGCTGTTGACGTCGTCACGGTTGCGGCGCTCGAACTCGTCCTTGATCACGTCGAGCAGCCGGCGATGCAGCCGCTCGACCAAGGTGAGGGACTCAAGGTAAAGCGGCTTCACCTTGAGCTGAACCTCATCGGACGCAGCCGGCTCCACAGTCTTTACATTGCTCTTCATGGTAATATCCCGCCTGTTGATTACCGGCCAGGATTGTCTCCCGGTCCGCTTCTGAGAGACACCATAGGCGGGGCGGATGAAAACGAGTTTAAATATCAGGATGAATCAGGGATTTACCCATTTGGGTGAATCCAAAATGAACCGCAAGTCTCTTAAGCTAAAGCGATTCTTACCGCGGCCCACCGTATTCGCGGCAAGCCGGCGGGCTCAGCTATCCTGGTTCTCGGCCGCCCAGGTGGCGAGGAAATAGGTCAGCATCAGCGCGACATAGGTGCCGATCAAGGCGGGCGAAAGCGTCAGCCAGCGCGGGAAGAAGAAGCCGAGCAGGAGCTGGCTGACGGCGGCGAGCAGCCAGAGCACGCCGCCCCAGGTCGCGGTCAGCCAGAGACCGACGCCGGCGACGAGATCGAAGACCGCGAAATAGACGGTGATCGCCTGGAAGGTCAGCGGGCGCGTCTCGAAGGCGGGGCCGGGCTCGAAGACCAGCCCGAGGCCGAGGATCGTCGCCCAGTGCATCAGGCCCTTGCCGATCCAGATCACCGAGAGCAGGCGCAGCAGCCAGACCAGGATCAGCCGCCAGCGTATGCCGCGCTTCTTGGCCTCGCCCGCCTGGGCCGGACCGCGCAGAACCTCGCCGTCGCGCATTGCCGCCATCTCAGTTGCCCAACACCAGCTCGGTCTCGCCAAGCGGCACGAAATGGCCCGCCACCGCCGCCGGATCGAGCTCCTCCAGCGTCCGGGGCCGCCAGGACGGGGCCTGATCCTTGTCGATCACCGCGGCGCGGACGCCCTCGTAGAAGTCATGGCCATGCGAAATCCGCGAGACGATGCGGAATTCGAGCTGCATCGCCTCGGCGAAGCCGAGGGAGGCGCCGCGGCGCATCTGCTCGAAGGTGATGGCGATACTGGTCGGCGACTTCGCCCGGATCGTGGCGAGCGCCTTGGCGGCGAAGGCATCGCCAGCGGCCGCCCTGGCATCGAGCCGGCCGAGCACCTCCGGCAGCGTCGCCGCGCCGAAGCAATGCGCGATCGTCTCCCGTTCAGGCGCGAGCCTGCCGGGGCCGGGATCCCCGGCGAAGCGCGCGATCACGGCGTCGACCGGTTCGGGGCCGGTCAGGGCCTCGGCGAGTTCGGCCATGCGCGCCGAGGGCACCGCATGCGTCGCGAGCCCTAGCGCCAGCGCGTCGGCCTGGCCGACGCGGTCGCCGGTCAACGCGAGATAGGTGCCGGCGTGATCCGGCAGGCGCGGCAAGGCATAGGTCGCGCCGACATCCGGGAAGAAACCGATGCCGACCTCGGGCATGGCGAAGAGCCAGCGCTCGCCGGCGACGCGATGATTGCCATGCAAGGAGAGGCCGACGCCGCCGCCCATGACGATGCCGTCGACCAACGCGATGTAAGGCTTGGGATAGCTCTGGATGCGGGCGTTGAGGATGTATTCCTCGCGCCAGAAGGCGAGCATCTCCTCGAATTCGCCGGCCTTGCCGAGATCGTACAGGCTGCGGATATCGCCGCCGGCGCAGAAGGCCTTCTCGCCGGCGGCGGTGACGACGATGCGCGTGACGGCGGGATCATGCTCCCAGGCGTCGAGCGCCTTGGCCAACTCACGGACCATGGGAAGATTGAGCGCGTTCAGCGCCTTCGGCCGGTTGAGCACGACGAAGCCGGCGTTGCCGCGGATTTCACAGATGATGTCCGGCTCGTCCGACATGGTGCTCTTTCGTCTGGTCCGGCCCCGTGTTTGGGCGTTGGCCGGAGGCCTGTCAACGCGCCGGGCAGCGCGCAACCGCACGGTGCGTCTTGGCGAAGCACCCGCAAAAAGAGCGCGTCGCCATGCGACCATCGCAACTGTTTTGGAATGGTTCCGATGTGCTAAAGCAGCGCCAGCAAGCAAGTATCGCGTTCGAAGCGGAGGCGTTGATGGCATCCAAGGTTGTGCGCCCGTTCTCGGCACCTCAAGTGCGGCAGGCTGAGGCTGCGGCCGCCATGACGGACGCGCTCGGGCTCGCCCGCCGCATGCGCCGCAACCGCAAGGCCGAGTGGTCACGCCGGCTGGTGCGCGAGAACCGCCTGACCACCGACGACCTGATCTGGCCGATCTTCCTGATCGATTCGGCTGAAGCCGTCTCGCCGGTCGCCTGGATGCCGGGCGTCGACCGGCTCAATATCGACGAGGCCGTGCGCCAGGCGGAAGCTGCGGCGAGGCTCGGCGTCCCTGCGATCGCGCCCTTCCCTTACGTCGACCAGGCACTGCGCGACGAGACCGGCTCGGAAGCGCTCAACGGCCGCAACCTGATGTGCCGGGCGGTGCGCGCGATCAAGGCGGCGGTGCCGGAACTCGGCATCATCTGCGACGCGGCGCTCGACCCCTATACCTCGCACGGCCATGACGGCGTGATGGAGGGCGAGAAGGTCCTGAACGACCCCAGCGTCGGTATCCTCGTCCGGCAGGCGCTGGCACTGGCGGACGCCGGCGCCGACGTGATCGCGCCTTCCGACATGATGGACGGGCGCGTCGGCGCGATCCGCGCCGCGCTCGACGCCGACGGCCATGAGGACGTGCAGATCATGGCCTATTCGGCCAAGTACGCCTCGGCCTATTACGGACCGTTCCGCGACGCGATCGGCACCAACGCCACGCTCATCGGCGACAAGCGCACCTATCAGATGGACCCGGCCAACAGCGACGAGGCGATCGCTGAGGTCGCGCTCGACCTCGAAGAGGGCGCCGACATGGTGATGGTCAAGCCCGGCCTGCCCTATCTCGACGTGATCGCGCGGGTGAAGGACACCTTCTCGGTGCCGACCTTCGCCTACCAGGTCTCCGGCGAGTACGCGATGATCATGGCGGCGGCCAACAATGGCTGGCTCGATGGCGACAAGGCGATGCTGGAGAGCCTGCTCGCCTTCAAGCGCGCCGGCGCCGATGGGGTGCTGACCTATTTCGCACCGAAGGTCGCGAAGATGCTGAAGGAGCGCGCATAACACGCCGTCATTCTCGGGCGAAGCGAAGCGCAGACCCGAGAATCTCCTGAAAGAGATGCTTGGGTCGAGCCCGAGCATGACGCTCTGCACAAGCCGTGTTCCGCCCCGCCGTGAAGCAGGCTAGCGTGCGCCGCGATGCGCGCCCTGCTCACGTCGATTCTGCTCTGCCTCGTGCTCGCTGCCTGCGGGCGCTTCGACACCGATCAGATTCGCGCCTGCCGGCTGGCGATCCCGGCGCTGAACCCCACCGACACCGTCATCACCATCGAGGGCACCGGAACCGGCCCGCGCGCCGACATCCTGCGCATCAGCTACCGGGCGCAAGCGCCGGACGCCCAGCCACGCCGGCGCATCATCGACTGCATCTTCGTCGGCGAAGGCACCACGCTGCAACGCGGCGCGCTGGCGGGTTTGGCCTCCGATGGCGTGCCGATGACCGACGCAAGCTTCCTGCTGCTGCGGCGCTTCTATCTCGAATACAAGGCGGAGCCGCCGGTCGATCCGGGTGCCGCACCCGGCGCCAACCTCATCACCTTGTCGCCCGGCCTCGCCTACGGCCTGCAGCAAGGCCTCGCCGCCCTGCCCTCGGCCGCGATCTACGCCCTGCTCGCCAGCGCCTATGCGCTGATCTACGGGCTCAATGGCCGCATCCTCCTGACCTTCGGCGAGTTCTCGGCACTGGGGGCACTCTCCGCCGTGGTCGGCGTGGCGCTGACGCTGTCACTCTCGGTTTCGACGCCGGTCTCGGGCCTGTTCATCGCCTTCGCCGTCGCGATCGCGGTCAGCGCCCTGCACGGCTTCGCCATGGGGCGCTTCGTGCTGCGCCATCTCGACAAGAGCAACGGCCAGCAGGTGCTGATCGCGACGATCGGGCTCGCCATCGCGCTCTCTGAATATTTGCGCCTCGCGCAAGGCCCCGAACTGCGCTGGCTGCCGCCGGTGTTCAACGAGCCGGTGCAGCTCGCGCGCGCCGAGCAGTTCATCGTCACCGCGACGCCGGTCTCGCTCGCCATGGCGGGGCTCGGCTTCTCGGCCGCGACCTGCCTCATCCTCTATCTCGCCCGCTCGTCTTACGGCCGGGCCTGGCGCGCGGTCTCCGACGATGCCAAGACCGCCTCCCTGTTCGGGATCGATCCTGGCGCGGTGCACGACCGGGCGTTGATCATCGCCTGCGCGATCTGCGGCGCGGCCGGCGTCATCGTCACCGTGATCTATGGCGGCATGGGCTTTTCAGGCGGCTTCACGCTCGGCCTCAAGGCGCTGGTCGCGGCGGTACTCGGCGGCATCGGCTCGGTGCCCGGCGCCTGCCTCGGCGGGCTCGTCATCGCCGCCTTCGAAGTGCTGTGGTCGGCCACGATGCCGCTCGAACAGCGGGACATCGCGGTCTATAGCTTGCTCGCCGTGACGCTGATCCTGCGCCCCGGCGGCTTCTTCGGCGACGGCGCGCTGACGCCGCGCCAAGTCTGAATAATTTGGGGGACCGGATGGGCAGCGGCTTCGCGATCAGCTTCGCCGATATCGAGGCGGCTGCGCAGACCATCGCAGGCCATGTGCTGAAGACGCCGCTGATGCCGGCACCGCGCCTGTCGGCGTTGACCGGCGCAGAGGTCTTCGTCAAGCACGAGAACATGCAGGCGACCGCCTCCTTCAAGGAGCGCGGCGCGGTCAACAAGCTGCTGAGCCTGAGCGGGGACGAGAAGCGCCGCGGCGTCATCGCCATGTCGGCCGGAAACCACGCCCAGGCGGTCGCCTATCACGCCAGGCGCTTCGGCATCCCGGCGACGATCGTGATGCCCGAGACGACGCCGCTGGTGAAGGTGGAGAACACCCGCGCCCATGGCGCCGAGGTCGTGCTGTTCGGCGAGACGCTCTACGAGTCGGCGCAGAAGGCGCGCGACATCGCAGCGGAGAAGAGCCTGGTCTTCGTCCACCCTTACGACGATGCGGCGGTGATGGCCGGCCAGGGCACGGTCGCGCTGGAGATGCTGCGGGAGGCGCCCGAGCTCGACGCGCTGCTGATCCCGCTCGGCGGCGGCGGGCTGATGGCCGGCAACGCCATCGCCGCCAAGGCGCTGAAGCCATCGATCGAGATGATCGGCGTCGAGGCGGCGCTCTACCCCTCCTTCCACAATGCCGTGCATGGCGCGCAGATGCCGATCGGCGGGGCGACGCTGGCCGAGGGCATCGCGGTCAAGACCGTCGGCACGCAGACCCTGCCGGTGGTGAAGGAGCTGGTTTCCGACATCGTGCTGGTCAGCGAGGACCTGATCGAGCGCGCGGTCAACGCCTGCGCGACCTTGCAGCATACGCTCGCCGAAGGCGCCGGCGCCGCCGGACTCGCGGCGATGCTGAAGGAGCCGGAGCGCTACCGCGGCCGCAAGGTCGGGCTCGTGCTCTCGGGCGGCAATATCGATGCGCGCCTGCTGGCGGCGATCATGGTGCGCGAGCTCGAGCGCGAACAGCGCATCGCCGCCTTCCGCCTGACCGCCAGCGACCGGCCCGGCCTGCTCGGCAAGGTCGCCAGCCTGTTCGGCGCGCTCGGCGCCAACATCCTCGAGGTCAGCCATGGCCGGCTCTTCCTCGACGTGCCGGCCAAAGGCGTGATGCTCGACGTCACCATCGAGACCCGCGACGAGGCGCACACCGCCGCGATCGAGGAGGCGCTGCGCCAGGAAGGCTTCGCGCCGCGCCGGATCTATCCGCGGGGTCTTGCGGAACCGGCGGGCTGATCAAACATTATTGGCCGGTGGGCCATCCCGGTCTCCGGAACAACGAGGAACTCAACGTCGATGTCGAACCCGTCCTATCGCCAGCCGCCGATCGTCGCGCTGGAGGACCGGCCGCTGCAGGATACGCGCGGCGTGCTGGGCTCGCGCCTGTTCGCCTGGATCGGCGACGTCGTCGTGTTGTTCATTCTAGGCAGCATCGTCTGGTTCCTGCTTGGTATTCTCGGCATCATCACCTTCGGGCTGACCTGGCTGCTGATGGGCGGGGCGACAATCGCCGTCGCGCTCGGCTACGCCGCCATCACCATCGGCGGACGCAAGCAGGCGACGCTCGGCATGCGCATGGCGGGCCTTCGGGTCGAAACCGCCTCGGGCGGCCGGCCGGACGCGCTCGCAGCCGCCGTGCACGCGCTGTTCTTCTATGTCGCAGCCGGTACGGTCGGCCTCTGGTTCCTCGATATCGCCTGCGGGCTGGTACGTGAGGACCGGCGCCTCGGCCATGATATCCTGACCGGGCTCGTGGTGGTGCGCGCCTGAGCCGGCTTCAGAAGCGATAGCGCAGCAGCAGGCCGAGCCGCGCCAGCGGCGGGATAAGCGAGAAGAACTGGATCGCCAGCCGCGCCTGCCAGGACATGCGGGCGATCTGCGCCGGGTCGTAGCCGTCGGGATCGTAAGCCGTCAGCTCGGTCGCAAGGGTCAGGCCCGGCACCTGCCGCTCCAGTTCGGCGGGATCGTCGAGTGCCCAGTGCAGCACCGCGCCGGTCGCCTTGATCGAGGGCTGCAGCGCAATCAGGCGCAGGCCGAACGCGCTGTAGGCATCAAAGACGATCTCGCCTGCCGGGCTATGCCGCACCAGCCGTTCCAGCAGCAGCGGTACCTCGCCTTCCGGCAGATAAAGCAAAAGCCCCTCGGCTACGATCATCGTCGGGCGATCCCGCGGCAGCTCGGCGATCCAGCCCGGCTCCGTCACCGACGAGCCGATCAGATGATAGCCGTCGCGAGCCGGGTAGAGCTTTTGCCTGAGCGCGATGACGTCCGGATAGTCGACGTCGTACCAATCGATGCCGGCGGGCGGGTCGATCCGGAAGACCCGGCTGTCGAGCCCGCAGCCGAGATGCAACACGATCGCGTTCGCGTGCCGCTTGAGGAAATCGCGAACCCAACCGTCGAGGGTGCTCGCGCGCATGGCGAGGCCGATCATCATGTTGCGGTCGACCTTGAGCCTGGCGAAGTCGTAGTCGATGCGGGCAGCAGCCTCGGCAGCGAAACGGTCCTTGAGCAGGGAATCGGGCAGCCGGCTCTCGCCGGCCTTGGCCCAGAGCGTGATCAGCAGGGTTTCCTTCTCGTGGGTCAACGCGACCGTCTCGGTCTGCATTCGATCCCCCTGCTCCGGGCACCCCCGCTATTCTCACGCGGTCAGACTAGCACCGGCACGAGGGTTATCCCATGCGGTGCGGTCGCCGCAGGCTTACCGCTTGTTGCCGCCGCGCCGACTGCTAAACTCACCTTGAACTTGGCGGTTCCGGAGCCTGGCTGACGTGACGCGCCCCTTGCGGGATGCCCCGCAATTCTACCTGACCTCGCCGACGCCCTGCCCCTATCTGCCGGGCCGCGAGGAGCGCAAGGTGTTCACGCACCTCGTTGGCGCACGGGCGCGCGACCTCAATGATGTCCTTTCGCAAGGCGGCTTCCGGCGTTCGCAGAGCATCGCCTACCGGCCGGCCTGCGAGACCTGCCGGGCCTGCATCTCGGTCAGGATCGTCGTCGCCGATTTCCGGCCCTCGCGGACCTTCCGCAAGATCACCTCGCACAACAGCGACCTGATCGGCGAGGCGCTGCCGCCGCAGCCGCGCTCGGAGCATTATTCGCTGTTCCGCGGCTATCTCGACGATCGCCACCCCGAGGGCGGCATGGCGACGATGTCGGCGCTCGACTTCGCCATGATGGTCGAGGACACCCATGTCGAGACCAGCCTGATCGAATACCGTCGCCGTAGCCCCGACAGCGGCTTCACCGGTCGCGGCCAGGGCGACCTCTTCGCCTTTGCCCTGACTGACCGGCTGAGCGACGGGCTCTCCATGGTCTATTCGGTCTATGACCCCGCCCTCGAGGCGCGCTCGCTCGGCACCTTCATGGTGCTCGAGCATGTCGAGCGCGCCCGCAAGCTCGGCCTGCCTTACGTCTATCTCGGCTACTGGGTCGAGGGCTCGCCGAAGATGGCCTACAAGGCCCGCTTCCTGCCGCAGGAGCGCCTGATGCCGCAGGGCTGGGAACGGGTGGGCTGAGCGGGCGGTGCCAGTCGCACGTCATTCTGGGACGAAGCGAAGCGCAAACCCGAGAATCTCCGGGCGAGAAGGCGCCGACCCAGCCCCTCCGGCATGAGATGCTCGGGTCAAGCCCGAGGATGACGAAACCCCTATTTAAATCGTTTAATACGCACGCCAGCGCTGCAGAATCTGCACTTGCCCCTTGAGCTACCCTCTGCGCAAGGTGCCCGCAAGGTCGCTGGAGCGACCGCACCGGAGGAAATATGACCGATACGCTGACCGAGCGCCTCGAACGCTGCTACACCGGCATCATCCACGACACGATGCGCTCCATGGGCCTGAAGGACTTCACCCTGCCGCCGGCGCTTCGCCCGCTGCTGCCCGGCGTGAAGCTCGCCGGCCCCGCCTTCACCGTCGAGGGCAAGACCGGCGAGTTCGATGCGCACGAGACCCTGCTCGGCTGGACCGGCCTGCTATCGGCCGCCAAGCCCGGCCATGTCTGGGTCTGCCAGCCGAACACCGAGGAGGTCGCGCTGATGGGCGAGCTCTCGGCCGAGACCCTCAAGAACAAGGGCGTGCGCGGCTGCGTCATCGACGGCCTGTCGCGCGACACCGAGTTCATGGTCGAGATGGGCTTCCAGGCCTATTTCAAGGCCTATACGCCGCGTGACATCGTCGGCTTCTGGCTGCCCAAGGCGGTCGACGAGCCGATCAAGATCGGCGATGTCTGGATCAGGCCGGGCGACTATATCCTCGCCGACCGCGACGGCGTCGTGCGCATTCCAGTCGAGATCATCGAGGAGGTCCTGGAGAAATCCGAGACCGCGATCTCGGCGGAGAACAAGGTCCGCAACGCCATCCTCGCCGGCACCGACCCGCAGCAGGCCTATCTGCAGTTCGGCAAGTTCTGATGTCCCAGCACGATCCCCGCCTGATCCTGCTCGATCCGCGCGACAACGTCTTCGTCGCCCGGACCCGCCTGCCGGCCGGCGAGCGTATCGAGACCGGAACCGGTCCGGCGGTGATCGACCGCGACATCGCGCTCGCCCACAAGATCGCCCGGCGCGCCATCGCGCCCGGCGAGAAGATCCTGAAATACGGCGCGCCGATCGGCGTAGCGACGATCGCCATCGCCGCCGGCCATCACGTCCATGTCCAGAACATGAAGAGCGACTACACGCCGACCTATCATCTTGAGGACGAGCGCAAGGCAGGAGCAGCGCAATGAGCAAGCTGCAAGGCTACCTCCGCAGCGACGGGCGCAAGGGCATCCGCAACGTCGTCGCCGTCGCCTATCTGGTCGAGTGCGCCCACCATGTCGCGCGCGAGATCGCCCTGCCCTGGCGCGAGCACGAGGTCCACGCCATCGGTTTTCCGGGCTGCTACCCCAACCCTTATGCCGAGCGGATGATGGAGCAGCTCTGCACGCATCCGAATGTCGGGGCAGTGCTGCTGGTCTCGCTCGGCTGCGAGAGCTTCAACAAATACGCGTTGGAGCGGGTGGTGCATGCCAGCGGCCGGCCGGTAAAGACCATCGTGATCCAGGGTACGGGCGGCACCCGCGCCTCGATCAAGGAAGGCCGTGCCTGGGTCGAGGAGCAGCGCATCGCGCTCGACAGCGTCGAAACCGTGCCGATGCAGGTCAGCGAGCTGGTGATCGGCACCGTCTGCGGCGGCTCGGACGGCACCTCCGGCATCACCGGCAACCCGGCGGCGGGCCGCGCCTTCGACCAGCTCATCGCCGAGGGCGCGTCCTGCATCTTCGAGGAGACCGGCGAGCTGATCGGCTGCGAGCACATCATGGCGGCGCGCGCGATCACGCCCGAGCTCGGGCTCGAGCTGGAGAAGTCGGTCGCCAAGGCAGCGCGCTACTATGCGACGCTGGGCTACGGCTCCTTCGCCGCCGGCAACGCCGCGGGTGGGCTCTCGACCATCGAGGAGAAGTCGATGGGCGCGTATGCCAAATCGGGCGCATCGCCGATCTCCGGCCTGCTCAAGCCGGGCGACGTGCCACCGCGCGGCGGGCTCTATCTGCTCGACGTGGTGCCAGATGGCGAGGTCCGCTTCGGCTTCCCGAACATCAACGACAACGCCGAGATCGCCGAACTGATCGCCTGCGGGGCGCATTGCGTGCTGTTCGTCACCGGCCGCGGCTCGGTCGTCGGTTCGGCGATCTCGCCCGTCGTGAAGATCTGCGCCAATCCGGAGACCTATCGCCGGATGAGCGACGACATGGACGTCGATGCCGGCCGCATTCTCGAAGGCAAGGCTGGTCTCGACGAGGTCGGCACCGAGATCCGCAATCTCGTCGTCTCGCTCGCGCAAGGCGGGCGGACGAAGTCGGAGGAACTCGGCCATCAGGAGTTCATCCTTACCTATAAGAGCTTCGAGCCGCTCGGCCCTGCCTGCCTGCCGGCGTGATGAGATCCGAGCGCTACGCAGCCGTCCTTGACCCCTCCCCTGACCCGGCACTAACCTTGGGTCATCAGGGACGGGCAGGACCAAGATCATGGCGCTCATCTCGCCTCGCTTTTCCGCCAATGACCGCCTGAGGAAGGCCTCGGAGAATGCGCCGCCGCTGAAGCAGGGCGAGCGCGGCCAGGCCGTCGCCATCATCCAGCTGGCTTTGATCGATCTTGGCCTGGCGATGCCGAATTCGAACAATCAGGGTCGCTCTTTGCCGGACGGTATCTTCGGCCCGGAGACGGAGAGCCGCGTGCGCAGCTTCCAGACGGCCAACGGGCTCGTCGCCGACGCCATCGTCGGCCCGCTGACCATGGCCGCGCTGGAGCGCGCTATCATCGCGCAGAGCGCCATCAACCGCCGCGCCGACGCCGCCAAGGCACGCACGCACAGCGCCGCGGTTCGCTAGATCGACGCTCCCCGCCTCGAAGACCCGGGTGAAACCGGGCCATCCGCTATCAGCAGGAGTAGCCATGGTTATCGCGATCGCTCCCGGCAGCGCCACGATCACCGCCAACAAGGGCGGCTCGCGCACCGACATCCATGTCGGCACCGAACACGCTCTGCTTCATTGCACGACCAAGGCCCGCCGCACCGCCGCTGACGAGGCGGCTGGGCATCCCGGTCATACCGGCCCGATGATCACCTGCACCGGCACCGTGCTGATGTCGGGCGATCCGGCCAATAGGCAGGACAAGGTCGACCTGATGACCAATTGGGAGTTCGGGATGATCCTGGTCTCAGACCTCTTGGTCTACGAGGCACAGTATGCCGGGCGGATGGCCAATGAGGGCAGCATCGTCGTCAATCTCAAATCGGCCTTCGGTACCAACCCCTCGCTGGACGGCGACGGCGATCTGCCGACCGTCGACGAGATGATCTTCGATCCGAGCAACCAGATCATCACTGACCAGACCACCGGCACCAAGGGCTTCCTGGTAACCTACAAGTTCGGCGACCACCCCAACAATCCATTTCCCCTGCGCCAGACCAATGCCGTGGCGCATTCACCGAACTTCCTGCACACAGCGCGACGCGACGAGGGCTTCATCGCCTATTTCGTCGCCAGGGAAGGCGGCAGGACGGTCCATCACCTGGCGCGGATCGGCTGGCACGTCATCTGGCACGGCACGCTCGGCTGGACTTCGCCGACCGCCAAGCCGACGGCCAGCATGGTGACCTCGCGCATCGATATCGGCCAGCCTACCACCGACGCGGTCGACAACACCGCCTTTCCGCGTTCGGCCGCCATCGCCAAGAACCCCCAGCG
The DNA here is from genome assembly GCF_001429505.1 of Allobosea sp. Root483D1. Classification (GTDB taxonomy): domain Bacteria; phylum Pseudomonadota; class Alphaproteobacteria; order Rhizobiales; family Beijerinckiaceae; genus Allobosea. The sequence continues at coordinate 156,124 of NZ_LMJW01000022.1, read as the reverse complement.
TCCAACCTGCAACGAGCAGGACGGCACCGCCTTCGACAGGGGCTACGGCCCGACCGCGAGCGCGTCGGTGCGGGCGGAGTCGACCACACGGCCCAGCAACCTGCCGAGCGGTTTCTTCCCGACGCCGTGAGTCAGCTCTCCCCCAAAGCTGCCACGGCTGCCCCGTCGGTTCAGTGGCCGGGGTGACACGGCCGCCTAGGTGGTCGGCGCGGTCCAGGACGTGGTCCAGGTCTCGCTGAGCGTGTGCCTGGCCGTGCGCAGGAAGACACGCAGGTCGGTGCGTTCGCCCGGGCGCACGCTGACATTGACGATCGCCCGGAAGCCCTTCGCCGCGAAGTTCGGGTCGAGTGTCGCGCTGGCGACGGTGCCGGCCGAGACCGTCGCGACCACCGAGACGCGCTTGGGATCGGAGAGATAATATTCGAGGTCGCCGGCGTTGAAGTCGACGATGAAGCGCCGCTTCGCGAGACCTGCTGCCGCGTCGAGTTCTTCGCGGGCGGCAATGCTGCTCTGGACCTGCGCCATCGCATGCAGCGTCTCGGTCGTCGACACCGTGGTGATGCGATAGCTCAGCTCGGTCGGCTGGCCGCTCGGCAAGGGCGTCTTCGGCGTCCAGCAGCAGACGATGTTGTCGAACTCCTCGCCCTGGGTCGGGATCTCGATCAGGTCGACGCGCCCCTCGCCCCAGTCGCCGGATGGTTCGACCCAGTAGCCCGGTCGGGCGTGGTAATGCGCCTCCAGATCCTGGTAGTGGCCGAATTCGCGGTCGCGCTGGATCAGGCCGAAGCCGCGCGGATTGCGGTCGTGGAAGGACGAGATCGTCAGCGCCTGCGGATTGCGGATCGGCCGCCAGATCCACTCGCCCGCGCCGGTCTTCAGCATCAGCCCGTCGGAATCGTGGACCTCGGGTCGAAAATCGGTTCGCTGCTCGCGGTCGCCCTCGCCAGCGAGGAACATCGAGGTCAGCGGCGCGATGCCGATGCGCTCGATCGTCCGACGCGGCACGATCGTCGCCGTGACGGCAACGCTGGTCTGCTGGCCGGGCGTCACGACATAGCGGAAGGCGCCGCTGACCGAGGGCGAATCGAGCAGCCCGTAGATGACGAGGTCGACGCTGTCGGGCTGCGGCTTGTCCAGCCAGAGCGCCCGAAAGAACGGGAACTCCTCGGCCTGCTCGCCGCCGACATCGAGTGCGAGCGAGCGCGCCGAGAGGCCATAGCGATGGCCACGCCCGAGGAAGCGGAAATAGCTGGCGCCGAGGAACGAGATCACCTCGTCCTGCAGCTTCAGGTCGTTCAGCGTCGTCGTAACGGCGAAGCCGGCGAAACCGAGCGAGACCGGCAACTTCTGCGGCACCTGCGCTTTGCCGTATTCGAACAACGCCATGTTGAACGGCAGCGGGATCGCGGTACCGTCGCTGACCACATGGATCGGCACCGGCTTGTCGTGCAGGAAGCCGAGATGGAACAGGTGCAGGCGATAATCCGAGCCGCCATCCTGCCAGAGCGCCTTGTCGCGGCGGAACCTGATCTCGCGATAGCTGTCATAGCTCAGTGATTTCAGGGCATCGGGAATGGCGGGAGCGCTCGTGTCGAACGGACGGGCCGCGAGTTCGCGGGCCTGGCGGACGACATCCTCATAGCCGAACGTGCCACGCCGTGGCTCGGCGGGCGGCGCAGCCGCCGGCGGACGGCCGTCCTGAGCGTGGAGGGGCGCGGCGAGCCCGATCCAGCCCAAGGCAGCCAGCAGCGCGCGGCGTGACAATCCGGCCGCTGCAGATCTCGGCTCGTCGACGAAGGGGCGGCTTTGCGCGTCGGATCGGTTTTTCATCATGCTCCGCATCGTCTGTCGGCTCGATGGCCGCAAAAGGGCGGCGACCTGCCAACGTGATGTTGAGGGCGAAGTTCCGTTGCGCAGGATGCTGTATCATCCAATAAATGGAGATTTCCGACACACTGCAATCTATAGTTGCATAAAGAAGTACTGAAAACACTGAAGAATCGTCGGCCGGCTTAAGACTAAATCAAATGGAGGTCGGTAGCGTCCGGCTATAGCCGTAAACGTGATGCCCGCCGGAAGTCGCGCCGATGCTCCATACCCTGACCCGCATGCCGGCCGACATGTCGTCCGAATCCCGGCGCAAGCTGCTCAATGCGGTGACCGACCTGTTCCTGCTCGATTCCGAGCCGAGCGAGGTGGCTCAGGAGCATTACGGCGAGATCGCGCTGCGCTCGCTGCCCCATCTCGACACCGAAGGCCGGCGTCACTACGCCGACAACGTCGCCGCGACCGAAACGCTGCCGCATCGCGTCGCAGTCTCGCTGGCGAACGATGCCGATGCCGGCGTGGCGCGACTCGTGCTCAAGCTCTCCCCGGTCCTGACCGATACGGACCTCGCCGCCATCGCCATCAGCCAGACGCAGGCGCATCTCGTCGCCATCGCCGAACGGGCCCGCCTGTCGGAGGGCGTCACCGACATCCTGGTCGAGCGCGGCGACAACGCGGTGCTGCGCAGCGTCTCGGTCAATGAAGGCGCGCAGTTCTCCGATCGCGGCTTCGACCGGCTGCTGCAGCGCGGCGGCGACGATGCGGCGGTCGGCGAGGCGCTGGCGCGCCGCTCCGATCTGTCGCCGCAACGGGCCGAGCGCGTGCTGCGCATCGTCGGGCAGATGTCCGATCCGAGCAGCGAGACCGGCTCGCACCAGGCCGCGACGATGGCGCGGCAGGCGCGGCAGCAGCGCCGGGAGGTCCGGCTGCTGATCGCCGACCTCCAGGCCGGCACGCGCAGTATCGGCGAGATCGTCGACATGCTGGCGGAGGAAGACCGAGCCTTCCACCTCGCCCAGGTGATCGCGATCAGCGCCGAGATCACCAGCGAGCAGGCCCTGCGCGTCCTGATGCAGCGCGATGTCAGCGGCATCGCCGTGCTGGCGCGCATGCTCGGGCTCGGCAAGGACAATTTCCAGGCCATCCTAACCCTGCGCGGGCGCCGGCTCTACTTCAAGGCCAAGGACATCGAGGACGACCTCAAAGCCTATGAGGGGCTCGACACCGCGACCGCCGAACGGACGATGCGCTTCCTGCGCCTCAAGACCAAGCTCAGCTAGTTGGTAGGCATAGCGCCACAAAAGCGCGACAATCCGGCCCTCATCTGCTATGCCATGAGCATGATCCTGGCCGTCGGCACCGCACGCATGAGACTTCTTTCAGCCGGCGCAGCCCTGGCCGCATTGATGGCGACCGGTGCCCCGGCGCAGGCGCAGGCCTTCCTGCCGCTCTCCGGCTTCGGCATGCTGCCCTCATTCGCCTGGTCGCCGCCGACCCTGTCGCCCGGCGGCGTCCAATGGGAAGGCTCCTATGCCCGCATTTCGAGCGGCTTCCAGGTCACCAGCTCGAAGCATTTCGGCACCTCGGCCGGCCCAGTGATCGGGCTGGAAGCCGGCAAGATGTGGCGCGACGGCGATTTCATCTACGGGATCGCCGGCGTGCTCGACTTCGCGCCGAGCTTCGGCGGCTACAACAATCCGGGCTTCAACCGGGCGACCTATAGCCGCGAGATCGCCGGCGCCTTCCAGCTCAAGGCCGGCGTCTTCGCGACGCCCGACGTGCTGCTCTATACTACGGTCGGCCTGGCCGCGGCCAACGAGACCTACCGCTATGGCGCGACCGCGTTCTCGACGCCGTTCTCGCGCTCCGACATCGCCGTCAGACCGGAGGCGCGCGCCGGCGTCGCATGGGCGGTGACCAACAATGTCACGCTCGGGCTAGAGGTCGGCGTCATCGGGGCGGAAATCCGCTGAGGACGCGATTCAAGGCGCTGGCGGATTGATTCAGCGTATCGGCGCAAGTCTCTGATCAACCAGCATCATTCTCGGGAGAAGCGCAGACCCGAGAACCTCTCGGCGAGAAGGCTATCGCAGCCCCCCGGCCTGAGATGCTCGGGTCAAGCCCGAGCATGACGCAGTTCACTAGCCCCCGAACTTGTTGTTCTTCGGGAAGCCCTTGGGCGGCAGGCGGCCTGCCTCGGCGCGATGGCCGAGCCATTCGATCAGCTCGGCCTGCGCCACCGTCCAGGTCCGGTTCGAGGAATCGAGCCAGGTCAGCCCGTCCTCCAGCTTGAAGGTCTTGGCGTCCGACAGGCCGCCATCCTTGTAGCGCTGCAGTCTGACGCCCTTGCCGCGGCTCATCTCCGCGACTTCGGAGAGCGGGAAGCAGAGCAGCTTGCGGTTCTGGCCGATGATCGCGACATGGTCGCCCTCGGCCGGCACGACCAGCATCGCCTCGACCGGCGCATCGACGTTGAGCACCTGCTTACCCTTGCGGGTGTTGGCGACGACGTCATCGCTGCCGACGACGAAGCCGCGCCCCTCGGTCGTGGCGACGAGGAGCTTCAGGCCAGCCTTGTAGGGGAAGGCCGCGACGATCTCGGCGCTCTCCTCCAGCTCGATCATCAGCCGGATCGGATCGCCGAAGCCGCGTCCGCCCGGGAGCTTCGACGCCTCCAGCGTGAAGATCTTGCCGTTGGTCGCCGTCACCAGGATCTTCGCGGTGGTCTCGCTGAAGAAGGCGGTGCGGAGCGCATCGTCGCCCTTGAAGGACAGGGTCGAGAGGTCCTGGACATGGCCCTTCAGCGCCCTGATCCAGCCCTTCTTCGAGATCACCACCGTCACCGGCTCGCGTTCGACCATGGCCTGGGCCAGGTCGATATCGGTGGTGTCGGGCATGTCGGCGAAGGTGGTGCGGCGCTTGCCGATCGCCGTCTCCGGGCCGAACAGCTTCTTCACCTCGCGGATGTCCCAGGAGATGGTCTTCCACTGCTGGGCTTCCGAGGCGATCAGGCCCTCGATCTGGCCCTTCTCCTTGGTCAGTTCCTCGAACTCGGTCTTGAGCTGCATCTCCTCGAGCTTGCGCAGGGCGCGCAGGCGGGTGTCGAGGATGGCGTTGGCCTGGACTTCGTTGAGTCCGAAGGCCTTCATCAGCTCGAGCTTCGGCTCGTCCTCCTCGCGGATGATTTTGATCACCCGGTCGAGATCGAGATAGACGATCAGCAGGCCGGCGAGGATTTCGAGGCGCTTCTCGATCTGGCCGAGGCGGAAGCGCGAGCGCCGGATCAGAACCTCGCGGCGATGGTCGAGCCAGGCGCGCAAGGCCTCGGCGAGGCTGAGCACGCGCGGCACCACCCCGCCGGTCAGCACGTTCATGTTCATCGGAATGCGCGATTCCAGCTCCGAGAGCTTGAACAGCGATTCCATCATCAGGTTGGCGTCGACATTGCGGGCGCGCGGCTCGATGACGACGCGGATATCCTCGGCCGACTCGTCGCGCAGGTCGGCGACCAGCGGTAGTTTCCGGTCGTTCAGGAGCTCGGCGATCTTCTCGATCAGCCGGCCCTTCTGGACCCCGTAGGGGATTTCGGTGACGACGACGAACCAGGTGCCCCTACCCTGGTCCTCGACATGCCAACGTGCCCGCGTGCGGAAGCCACCGCGGCCGGTGCGGTAAGTTTCGACCATCGACGAGCGGCTCTCGACGATGATGCCGCCAGTCGGGAAGTCGGGCCCCGGCACGAAGGTCATCAACTGCTCGGAGGTCGTCTCCGGATGCTGGATCAGATAGAGCGCGGCGTCGCAGAGTTCGGCGGCATTGTGCGGCGGGATCGATGTCGCCATGCCGACGGCGATGCCCTGCGAGCCGTTGGCGAGCAGGTTCGGGAAGGCGGCCGGGAGCACCATCGGCTCCTCGTCCTCGGCATTGTAGGTCGGACGGAAATCGACCGCATCCTCCTCGATCCCGTCGAGCAGGAGGCGCGCGACCTCGGTCATGCGCGCTTCGGTGTAGCGGTAGGCGGCGGCGTTATCGCCGTCGATATTGCCGAAATTGCCCTGCCCGTCGATCAGCGGATAGCGCTGGGCGAAATCCTGAGCGAGGCGAACCAGAGCGTCGTAGACCGACTGGTCGCCATGCGGGTGAAAGCCACCGATGACGTCGCCGACGATCTTCGCGCATTTCCGGTGAACGACGTCGGGGTTCAAGCGCAGCAGGCGCATCGCATAGAGAATGCGGCGATGGACGGGCTTCAGCCCGTCGCGCGCATCCGGCAAGGCGCGGTGCATGATCGTCGACAGCGCATAGGCGAGATAGCGCTCCTCGAGCGCGCTCTTCAGATCGACGCGTTCGGCTTCCTCCTCCGGAGGCGGCTCGACGGGTTTGCCCATGCTTCTACCAACCTAGTTCGACACGCGGCCCTGCTTGAGGCCGGCACTGGTCCAGACCTCTCGAGACGAGGGAATAAGGACACGAATCACTTGATGCAACGATGCCGTCCGGATGCAAGCGGCGCAAAGCGCCGGCGCCCGAAAACCAGCGGAAATCAGTGGATTCTCGCCGCCAGCTCCAGCAGGCGGGCCCGCTCCGGCGGCTCCTGCAGGCCGCGCGCCTCGTAGAGGTCGCGGCGCAGGAAAAAGCCGGTCAATGCGAAGCCGGCGGCGATCTCGGCCGGCACCGGCTGGCGCGCGCCCTGCCCCTCACTCAGGAAGGCCGGCAAAGCGAGGAGCCGGTCGAGATAGGGCTCGGCGGCCTTGCGACTGACCGCCTTGCCGGATTTCGGCGAGACGTGGCTCAAATCCTCGCGCAGGCCGGTGACCGCGCAGCGTTCAAGTGAGAGCCCGTAGCCGAGTTCCGACAGCATGGCGAGCTCGAAGCGCACCATCAGCGCCGGCGCGATCGCGATCTCGTCGAGATGGGCGAGCAGCACCGCCAGGCCCTCATAGAGGCCGGGATGCGGATCGCGCTCCGGCAGCAGGCGCAGCAGGCCGGCGACATTGGCGAGCCCGTAGAGCGCGACCGGCTGGGCCATCAAACGCGCCGCGTGCGAGGTCAGGAGCTCGATCTTGTATTCGCCGAGATGCTCGTCGAGCCGCGCTCGCCAGGTCAGCGAGACGAGATTGCCGGGCTGCAGTACCGGCTGCTGCTTGCTGGAGCGGCCGCCGCGAACGAGGCCGAGATGGCGGCCATGCTCGCGCGTCATCACCTCCAGGATCACGGCGCTCTCGCCATGCCGCCTGACGCCGATGATGGTGCCTTCGTCGCTCCACTCCATGCGGGGAGAGTTAGGGGCAATGAGGGGTGAGTTTCCAGTGCCTCCGCGCTGAAGGATGTCAGCAAAAGCGCGGGACCCCCTCTCCTGGAAGGAGAGGGGTAGGGGTGAGGTGTTCGGGAGGGGAATCGTGAGCTTGAACTCGTCAGCGCGTTGGGCGCTCGCGGAACTGGTCACAGGGCCTACCCCTCACCCTGCCCTCTCCCTATGGGAGAGGGTTCCCCGCGGTTCTTCGCCCAGTAATTACGCCACGTATTGCGCGACGCCACCACCGAACGACCAGTCCTCGCGCTTGACCTCGACGAGGTTGATGAAGATGTCGTCGGGCCGCAACCCCGGCTCCTTCTGCAAATTCTCGGCAATGGCCGCGTAGAGCGCCTTCTTCTGGGTGACGCCGCGGGTATTGGCGACAGTAAGCTGGATGATCACCAAAGCGTCGCTGCGGTTGAAGCCGAAATAGTTGTTGTCGAAGATGAACTCCTCGGCCTCGTGCTGGTGCACCACGGCGAAGAGGTCGTTCTCCGGCACCTCATAAGTAGCGCGCAAAGCGCGATAGACGCCATCGACGATGGCGGCGGGATGCGAGGCCGGGCGGCCACGACGCATCGAAATCCGGATCAGAGGCATGACAGGCTCCATAGGGCGGGGCGGTCTCTGCCGCCGACGTCCTGAAGCTAGGCTTGTTCATTGGATCTGAAAATACTATCTCTGATGATATCAGTGATCTCAAATTGCGATCTATCATGAGCAGCACCCTCGACCTCGACGGCGTCAGCGCCTTCCTGCGTGCCGCCGAACTCTCCAGCTTCACCCGCGCCGCCGAGGCGCTCGGCACGGCGCAATCCCTGATCAGCACACGGATCAAGAAGCTGGAAGAGGCGCTCGGCCAGTTGCTGCTGCAGCGGCATCCGCGCCTCGTCCGGCTGACCGCCGAGGGCGAGCGCTTCCTGCCGGCGGCGCGCGAGCTGATGGCGGCGCATGAGCGCGCGCTCACCTCCTTCCAGCAGGTCCAGGAGAAGATCACCATCGGCATCAGCGAGCAGGCTGTCGGGGCCGATGCCCCCGCCCTGCTGGCGCGGCTCGCCAAGCACGACCCCTCGCTGGTGATCGGGCTACGCATCGAGCCATCGGCAGCGCTCGATACGGCATTCGAGCGCGGCGAACTCGATGTCGCGGTGATCCGCCGGCTGGGCTCTGGACGTACCGGCGAGGTGCTGCGGCGCGACGCCTTCGGCTGGTTCGGCGCGCCTTCGCTGGCGAAGCCAGACGGGCCGGTGCCGCTGGTCAGCCTGATGCCGGAATGCCGTTTGCGCCGCCACGCCATGGATGCGCTCGACAGCGCCGGCCTGCCCTGGCGCGAGGCCTTCATCGGCGGCGGCATGGCGGCGGTGCTGGCGGCGGTCGAAGGCGGGCTCGGCGTCTCGCCATTGGCGGCGCGGATCGCGCCGCGCGGGGCGGTCGATCTTGGGCCGGAGTGGGGACTGCCGGCGCTCGACAGCTTCGAGGTCGTGCTGCGCAGCAATGTCGCGACGCCGCGCGCCAACGCCTTCGTCAGGGAGCTCGCGGCGGCGTTCCGGGCGGGGTGACGCTTCCTTACGCCACCACGCGCTCGACCCGGCTGATCACCCGCTTCTCGCGCAGTTCGCTGATGATGGCGCTGAGGTGCTTCAAGTCCCAGACCGTCAGGTCGATGGTGACGTCGGTGAAGTCCGGCGTCGGACGGATCATCGAGACCGCGTCGATATTGCCATCGTGCTCGGCGATGGTGGTGGTGATCTGGGCGAGCGAGCCGGGCTCGTTGATCGAGTTGAGCTGAATGCGCGCCGGGAAGCGCTGCGGGCGCTTGTCGTCGAGGTCCCAGCGCACGTCGAGCCAGCGTTCCGGCTCGTTGTCGAAGGCGGCGAGCGAGGGCGACTGGATCGGATAGATCGTCACCGCCTCGCCCGGCGTCAGGATGCCGACGATGCGGTCGCCCGGGACGGCGCCGCCGCCCGGCGCGAAGCGCACCGGCAGGTCGCCGCCGAGGCCGCGGATCGGGATGGCGTCGCTGCCCGGCGCCTCGTCCGGGAGCTTGAATTTGAGGTTCTCGCCCTGGCGCAATTCGAACCAGCCCTTGCCCGGTGGCGTCTTGACGTCGCCGGAGCTGCGCTTCTCCGGTTCGAGGTCGGGATAGACCGCCCGCACCACGTCGCCGGAGAACATCTCGCCGCGCCCAACGGCGGCGAAGACGTCGTCGACGGCCGTGCGTGCGAGCCGCTTCAACGCGGCTTTCAGCTTCTCATCGGAGAAGACCCGTTCGGCCCGCATGAAGGCGCGCTCGAGGATCTGGCGGCCGAGCCCGGCATATTGCCGGCGCACGGCGACACGCGTGGCGCGGCGGATGGCGGCACGGGCCTTGCCGGTCACCACCAGCGATTCCCACGCAGCCGGTGGGGCCTGGCCCTCGGCGCGGGTGATCTCGACCTCGTCGCCGTTCTGCAGCTCGGTCAGCAGCGGCGCGATCCGGCCGTTGATCTTGGCGCCGACGGCGGTGTTGCCGACATCGGTGTGGACGGCATAGGCAAAATCGATCGGCGTCGCCCCACGCGGCAGAGCGATCAGGCGGCCCTTGGGCGTGAAGCAGAAGACCTGATCGTGGAAGAGCTCGAGCTTGGTGTGCTCGAGGAACTCCTCCGGATTATCGCCCTCGGCCAGCAGATCGACGGTGCGGCGCAGCCATTGATAGGCGCGGCTCTCATCGGCGGCGGCAATGACACCGGCCGTGCGCCCGTCCTTGTAGCGGGCATGGGCGGCAATGCCGAATTCGGCGACACGGTCCATCCCGTCGGTGCGGATCTGCAATTCGACGCGCTGGCGGCCGGGGCCGACGACGGTGGTGTGCAGCGAGCGGTAGTCGTTCTGCTTCGGCGTCGAGATGTAGTCCTTGTAGCGGCCCGGCACCATCGGCCAGGTCATGTGGACGATGCCGAGCACGCGGTAGCAGTCCTCCGGCTTGTCGATGATGACGCGGAAGCCGAAGATGTCGGAGAGCTGCTCGAAGGAGACGGATTTGCGCTCCATCTTCTTCCAGATCGAATAGGGCCGCTTGCGCCTTCCATAGACCTGCGCCTCGATGCCGCGCTCGGCGAGCTTGGTCTTGAGGTCGCTCTCGATCTCGCCGATGACCTTGCCTTCGCGCTGCGTCACCTCTTCCAGCCGCTTGGTGATGGTGGCGTGCGCTTCCGGCTTGATATGGCGGAAGGCGAGCTCCTCCAGCTCCTCACGCAGCTCCTGCATGCCCATACGGCCGGCGAGCGGCGCATAGATCTCGATCGTCTCCTCGGCGACGCGCAGGCGCTTCTCGGGCGGCACATAGTGCAGCGTGCGCATGTTGTGCAGCCGGTCGGCGAGCTTGACCAGGAGCACGCGGATGTCGTCGACGATGGCGAGCAGTAGCTTGCGGAAGTTCTCGCCCTGCGCCGCCTTCTTCGAGACGAGGTCGAGCTTCTTAATCTTGGTCAGCCCGTCGACGAGGCGGCGGATATCGGGCCCGAACAGGGTCTCGATCTCCTCCAGCGTCGCCTCGGTGTCCTCGACCGTGTCGTGCAGGACGGCGGCGACGATGGTGGCGTCGTCGAGCTTGAGCTCGGTCAGGATCGCCGCGACTTCGAGCGGATGGGCGAAGAACGGGTCGCCCGAGGCACGTTTCTGCGTGCCATGCGCACGCATGGCGTAGACATAGGCGCGGTTGAGCAGCTCCTCGTCGGTGTTCGGGTTGTAGCGCTTGACCCGGTCGACAAGCTCATATTGCCGCATCATGCCCATGCGGGCCGTACTCCGACGCTCAGTTCAGGGGGATTCGTGTTCAATTGAATTCATTCAGTATCGCCATGTCATCGGCCCTGCGGCAAGACGTATCGACGCGTGTCGGGCATGAAAAAAGCCCGGCAGAGCCGGGCTTTAGCAGATATCGTCAACGCTTTCCGAAGGCTCAATCCTCGTCGTCGGCGCTCTCGGTCGGCGGCACGAGGCCGTCGAGGCCGCGCAGCAGGTCGTCTTCGCTCATCCGGTCGAACTGAACCTCCGAATCGGGGGTGGCGACATGCGACTGCGAGGTCAGCAGCGGCACAGTGTCGGCCTCCGGCTCGTCGACCTCGACATGCTTCTGCAGCGAGTGGATCAGGTCTTCCTTGAGATCCTCGGGGGTGAGCTTCTCGTCGGCGATCTCGCGCAGGGCGACGACCGGGTTCTTGTCGTTGTCGCGCTGGACGAGAATCGAGGAGCCCGAAGCGATCATGCGGGCGCGATGGCTCGCGAGCAGAACCAGCTCGAAGCGGTTCTCGACCTTGTCGATGCAGTCCTCAACGGTGACGCGAGCCATTCGCGGCTCCTTCTGATCGTGCGCGATGCGATGGAAAGGTTGAACGGCGCTCATACAGGCTGCGCGCTGCGGATGCAAGGTTTTGAACCGGCTTGCTGACAGCGTCGATACACCTCGCCCGGATCATGACGCCGCCACCGCCTTCAGCCACTGCCGGACGGCCTCGACATCGGCGCTGGCCATGTTCCGCTCGGTGGCGACCAGGTGATAATGGTGCCCTTCGATCACCGGGCCGAACGGGTGGACGAGCACGCCGCGCGCCAGCTCGTCTTCGATCAGGAACAGGCTGGTGATGACGACGCCCTGCCCCGCAACCGCCGCCTGGATGGCATGGCTTTCGTCGGTGATGTGCAGGCCAGCATCGACATTCAGCCCCGGCACCTGCGCCAAGGCCTGCCAGCGCCGCCAATCCGGCTGCAAATCCTGGCGATACCACTCCGAATGGATCAGCGTCGCGGCGGTGAGATCGGCAGGGTCGCGCAGGCCGAGCGCGGGGCTGCAGACCACGCCGAAGCGGTCCTGGCACAGGACCTCGGACGTGAGGCCCACGAACGGTCCTGCACCGTACCGCACAGCGATGTCGGCGGCGCCGCTCGCCAGATCGACGGCCTCGTCCGAGGCATGCAGCCGCAAGGCGAATTGCGGCCATTGCGCCTGGAAGAGCCCCAGCGCCGGAATCAGGCGGCGGGCGGTGAAGAGCGTAGTCGCACTGATCGTCACCGCGCTGCGCTGGGGCTGTAGAGAGAGCTCGGCGATGGCGCGCGCGAAACTGTCCAGCCCCTCCCTGAGCACGGGATAGAGCTGCGCGCCCGCCTGCGTCAGCGAGACGCGCCGGATATGCCGCTCGAACAGCGGCAGGCCGAGTGTCGCCTCCAGCAGCCGTAACTGGTGGCTGACCGCAGTCGGCGTCACGGCCAGTTCGTCAGCGGCCTTCCGGAAACTCAGATGCCGGGCCGCCGCCTCGAACGCACGGAGCGACGCCAATGGCGGAAGCTTGCGAGGGCTCGTCATAGATGAAACGACCTCACCTATCAGCTGAGGAATTCGCCTTTGTCGTTGCGGTGAATAGCGACCTATCTGATGGAAAGCGAGAGCTTCGCATGAGCTACTCGGTTTCATGGAGATCGTTATGCAGGCCCTTCACATCCTCCAGATCGACGCCAGCGCCCGCCCCGGCTTGTCCGGGATCGACCCTCGCGGATCGCATACGCGCCGCCTGACAAGTCGCTTCATCGAGCGCTGGCAGGCTGCGCGGCCGCAGGACAGCGTGACCTATCGCGATGTCGGGCAGCAGCCGCCCTCGCCGGTCAGCGGCGACTGGATCGCGGCAGCCTTCACCCGGCCCGAGCGGCGGAGCGAGGCAGCGCGGGCCCAGCTCGCCGAGAGCGACGCCCTGATCAACGAGCTTCTGCGCGCCGACCTAATCGTGATCGGCGCACCGATGTACAATTTCGGTCTTCCCGCCCAGCTCAAGGCCTGGGTGGACAATGTCGTGCGCGTCGGCGTCACCTTCGGCTTCGACCGCAGCCGGCAGGGCGAGCCCTATTGGCCGATGCTGTCGCCCGGCAAACGGCTCGTCATCCTCTCCTCGCGCGGCGACTACGGCTACGATCCCGGCGGCCGCCTGGGAGAGATCAACCTGGTCGAACGTGGCCTCACCGTACCGATGGCCTATCTCGGCCTGACCGACACGCATTCGATCGCCATCGAATATGACGAGTTCGCCGATGAGCGCCTGCGGGCGTCGATCTCCGCGGCCGAGAGCGCGGTCGATGAGCTGGTCGGGAAACTTGCGCGCGACGCGATAGACGCAGCAGCGCCGGCTCTGGCAGTGGCCTGACGATCGGAGCGTCAGAGCCCGCGCATGCGTGCGACGAGTTCCTCGACCAAGGGCTCGCGGCGGTCGGCCTCCGAGGGCAGACGGCCGGCCATGGCCGGCAGCTCCTCCGGCCGTTGTTCCAGGAAGCGCATGCGCATCGTCGTCGCCACCGCCTCGCCGAAGGCGATCGCCTCGCGGTTCCCGATCGAAGAGAGGAAGGCGATGGTGCTGGCCGAGGCGTCGGCGATCGCGGCGCGTATGATCTCCTGGTCGCGGTCATTGCCGAGGCGCATGGCGAAGACGGTCGAGCATTGCGACAGGATGGTCGGGTCGAGCTCGCCCGGGCGCTGCGTCACGATGCCAAGATAGGCGCCGTATTTGCGCCCTTCCTTGGCGATGCGGGCGATGGCCTGGCGCGTCGGCGCAAAGCCGAGCGCCGGGTCCTGCGGCACATAGCGGTGGGCCTCCTCGCAAAGCAGCAGGATCTCGTAGCTGCCGTGGCTCGCCATGGCGAGATCGAAGGCGAGCCGCGCCAGGCTGGAGGCGACCGCGTTGACCACCTCCGACGGCAGCCCGGCGAGCTGGAACACGGTGATCGGACGGCCCCGATGCGGCACGCGGAAGATCTGGCTGATCACCGGCGCGATCGTCTCCATGCTGTTGGCATGGGCGAAGAGGAAGCCATAGCGCGGATCGCCGTGCAGTGCCTCGAGCCGCACCCTGAGCGCCCGCAGGGTCGTGCGAGGATAGCGCAACTCGTGCAAGCCGATCAGCTCGTCGATCGCAGCGAAAAGGTCGGCGAGACGATAGGGCGCCGCGAGTTCGGCCGTTCCGCCGGTTTCGCCGGGCTTGCGCGCGGAGCCAAGGTCCAGCGGCCGCTTCAGTACGCTGCTGCCGAGATCGCGCGCCATGTCTTGGGGGGAGACGACGCGGTAGCGGCTGCGGGCGACGGCGATGACCTCGCGCAGGATCTCGGCCTCGTCCTCCAGTGGCGGGCGGCCGCGGAAGACGATGTCGGCGAACTCCTCGAAGCGGAACAGCCAGAACGGCAGATCGACGGTGCTCGCATCGATCCGGGCCGAGTTCTCCGGGAAGGCGTGGGCGTATTCGTTGTGCGGATCGAGGATCAGCACGCGTAGATTCGGCTTGGCCGCGACCGCCTTGCGCAGCATCAGCGCGACGGCACTCGACTTGCCGACGCCGGTCGTGCCGAGCACGGCGAAATGGCGCGTGAGCAGGCGCTCGATGTCGACGCTCGCCGCGACGCCGGCATCCTGGGTCAGGCAGCCGACGACAACGCCCTTGCGGTGGCCGAGATCGTGGATGTGCTCCAGATCGCGCAAGCGGATGCGATGCGCCAGCGTCCCGATCGGCGGATAGGTGGTGATGCCGCTTTCGAAACGTGCGGTACCGCTCTCGCCGTCGACGACCTCGCCGAGCAGCTCGACCTCGACCGCCACCGCATTGGCTCCGGCCTCGTTCCAGACCGGCTCCAGCGCACGCATCTCGTAGACCAGTCCGACGATGCGGCTTTTCCCGAGGTTGATCGACAGGAGGCGACCGATGGCGCAACCATCCTGCGCACCGGGCGCAGCCCCGGATGCGCTCGCCACGATGGTGGCGCGCGAGCCGGCGCAGGCGATCACGCGGCCAAGTGCGCGGTCGGCCGGCTGGGTCACGTCGCGCCGGTCGGGCGCGATCTTGGTTTCGAACTGACTGTTGTTCGCAGGAAGCTGCATGATGGCGTCGAAACGTCTCCGGAAGCCCGCCAAGGCTAAATTCCGGGGCTTAACAACAGCCACGCCGCATGTTTCGCGAAGTCATCAGACATCGCACGCTATACGCGCATTGATCGATCAAGAATACTGACGGCGTCGATCACATCCCTTGCCTTGAACCCATGCCAAACGCGGCGTAGAGGGCAAAGGACAAGGGGGGCGACGATGACCAAGAACCGCTTGCGCCTGGGCGTGAACATCGACCATGTCGCGACCGTGCGGAATGCGCGCGGTGGCGCCCTGCCCGATCCGGTGCGCGCCGCCCTTCTCG
The DNA here is from genome assembly GCF_001429505.1 of Allobosea sp. Root483D1. Classification (GTDB taxonomy): domain Bacteria; phylum Pseudomonadota; class Alphaproteobacteria; order Rhizobiales; family Beijerinckiaceae; genus Allobosea. The sequence goes on along the minus strand of NZ_LMJW01000022.1, from coordinate 140,800 downwards.
CGGTGGCTGCCGGCGCCGACGGCATCACCGCCCATCTGCGCGAGGACAGGCGCCATATCCGCGACGCCGACATGCAAAGGCTCGCGAGCGAGCTCAGCAAGCCGCTGAATTTCGAGATGGCCGCGACAGCGGAGATGATCGGCCTCGCCGAGAGGTTCAAGCCACACGCAGCCTGCCTCGTGCCCGAGAAGCGCGAGGAACGTACCACCGAGGGCGGGCTCGACGTGGTTGGCCAGGCGGGCGCATTGGCCGCGCCGATCGCACAGCTCAAAGCTGCCGGCTGCCGCGTCTCGCTGTTCATCGAGGCGGACGAGGCGCCGATCGCGATGGCGGCCAAGCTCGGCGCGCCCGTGGTCGAACTCCATACCGGTACCTGGTGCCATGCCGTTGCCGACGGCCACGCCGACAAGGCGCAAGCCGAGTTCGAGCGACTCGCGAATGGCGCGGCCTTCGCTGCCTCGCTCGGGCTGGAAGTCCATGCCGGCCATGGGCTCGACTACGAGACCGCGCGCAAGCTCGCGAGCGTTTCCGCCTTCGTCGAGTTCAACATCGGCCATTTCCTGGTCGGCGAGGCGATCTTCGTCGGCTTCGAAACCGCGATCGCCGTGATGCGGCGGGCGATGGACGAAGGCCGCGCCGGCTAGATCGCCCTGCCGCCTTCCGGCCGGGGCAGTGCGATCCAGCTCGCTGTTTTAGCATCGGCTTGATCCGAAAAGTGGATTCCACTTTTCGGTCCGATGCTCTAAATCGACGGCATGATCCTCGGCATCGGCTCCGATCTCTGCGACATCCGCCGCATCGAGAATTCCCTCGCCCGCTTCGGCGAGCGCTTCACGCAGCGTATCTTCACGGCAGGCGAGCAGGCGAAATCCGATCGCCGCGCCACGCGCGCCGCTTCTTACGCCCGCCGCTTCGCCGCCAAGGAGGCCTGCTCGAAGGCGCTCGGCACCGGCATCAGGTCCGGCGTGTTCTGGCGCGACATGGAAGTGGTGAACCTGCCGAGCGGGCGGCCGACCATGCGGCTCACCGGCGGCGCGGCGGCGCGCCTCGCCGAAATGACGCCGCCCGGCCATGAGACGGTCGTGCATGTCTCGCTGACCGACGATCCGCCTCTGGCGCAGGCCTTCGTGGTGATCGAGGCCAGGCCCATCCGGGCCTGACCTCGGAAGCGTTCGTCCTTATTCGGCCGGGGCCGGCGTGACGCCGGTGACCTCACCGCGCGGTTCCTCGCTCAGCCAGCGATAGACTATGCCGCCGAGCGCACCGCCGATGATCGGCGCCAGCCAGAACAGCCAGAGCTGCTGCAGCGCCCAGCCACCGACGAAGAGCGCTGGGCCGGTCGAGCGCGCCGGATTGACCGAGGTGTTGGTCACCGGGATGCTGACGAGATGGATCAGGCAGAGCCCGAGGCCGATGGCGAGCGGGGCGAACCCGGCCGGCGCCTTGCCATGGGTCGCGCCCATGATGATGAACAGGAACATCATGGTCATCACGACTTCGGTCAGGAAGGCGGAAGCCAGCCCGTATTTGCCGGGTGAGTGCTCACCGAAGCCGTTGGAGGCGAAACCCTTGGCGACATCGAAGCCCGGCGCTCCGACGGCGATGAAATAGAGCACGGTGGCGCCGAGGATCGCGCCGACGACCTGGGCGACGATGTAGGGAACGACCTGTCCTGCCGGGAAACGGCCGCCTGCGGCAAGGCCGACGGTGACGGCGGGGTTGAGATGGCAACCGGAGATGTGACCGATCGCATAGGCCATGGTGACGACGGTCAGGCCGAAGGCGAGGGAAACGCCGAGCAGGCCGATACCGACCTGCGGAAAGCCGGCGGCGATGACGGCGCTGCCACAGCCTGCAAAGGTCAGCCAGAAGGTACCGATGGCTTCCGCGGCATACTTCTTCGTGCTCATGTCGATTCGCCCTTTGGTTGCGATCACAGGACTGTGATCGCGGCGCAACCCAGCGTCAATCTGGCGCAGATGCGGGTCGGCAGAGCTGCCAGCGCAAGCCGAGGCGATCCTCGGTTCTTTGCCGACCGGGCCGCACCCCAGCCCCATCCCGGCAGCGCTCGCAGGTTCGCCCTGCGCTGCGGGCACCACGAAGGGCTTTTCGTCGCCCGTCTCTCAGAGTATCGGCACGACAGCGTCCGGCCGTGCAACGGCCGGCCTTCCCGTATCGCGCCTGCGTTGTCCGGAGCCCGATAGTCGGCTAGACCGCGCACTCGAAACGTAGCCAGCAGGAGGCCCGTGTGGCCAACGACGCCGAGATCAAGAGCAAGACCAAGGACGAAGGCGGCATCCTCGAGACCATCAAGGTCGTCGTACAGGCGCTGCTGATCGCCCTGGTGATCCGGACCCTGCTGTTCCAGCCCTTCAACATCCCCTCGGGTTCGCTGATCCCGACGCTGCTGATCGGCGACTATCTGTTCGTCTCGAAATACACCTACGGCTATTCGAAGCATTCGATGCCGTTCAGCCCGCCGCTCTTCCAGGGCCGGGTCTGGGCGGCCGAGCCGAAGCGCGGCGACATCGCCGTGTTCAAGCTGCCGAGCGACAATTCGACCGACTACATCAAGCGCGTCATCGGCCTGCCGGGCGACCGCATCCAGATGATCGACGGCGTGCTGCACATCAATAACCAGCCGGTGAAGCGCGAGCGCATCGCCGATTTCGTCACCACCGATGCCTGGGGCCGCGCCACCAATGCGATCCAGTACCGCGAGACCCTGCCGAACGGCGTCAGCCACCAGATCATCGAGCGCGAAGGCGACACCGGCACCTTCGACAACACCCCGGTCTTCACGGTACCGGCCAGTCATTTCTTCATGATGGGCGACAATCGCGACAACTCGCTCGATTCGCGCGATCGCAGCGTCGGCTACGTGCCGTTCGAGAACTTCGTCGGCCGCGCCGAAATCATCTTCTTCTCGATCGACGAGGGCGCGTCCGCCTGGCGCATCTGGGAATGGCCCTGGACGGTACGCTGGAACCGCATGTTCTCGACAATCAAGTGAGCAAGACCAGCGATAGCGGCCGCAAGCTGCCCGAGCTCTCGCGGCTCGAGGACAGGCTCGGCCACCGCTTCCGCGACCGGGCCCTGCTGGAGACGGCGCTCACCCATATGAGCGCGGATCCGCGCCGGATCGCCAGCTATCAGCGGCTCGAGTTCCTGGGCGACCGGGTGCTCGGCCTCTCGGTTGCAGACATGCTGTTCACCACCTATCCGCAGGCCGAGGAAGGCGACATGTCGCGCCGCCTCGCCGACCTCGTGCGCAAGGAAACCTGCGCCGAAGTCGCTGCGGCCTGGGATGTGGGCCCGCATCTGCGCCTCGGCGAGGGCGAGATCCTCTCGGGCGCGCGCAAGAACAAGGCGATCCTGGCCGATGCCTGCGAGGCGATCATCGGTGCGGTCTTCATCGACGGAGGCTATGATGCGGCGCGCAAGCTGGTCGAGGCCGGTTTCGGCGAGCGTCTGCTGAAGCCGGCGACCCCCTTACGCGACGCAAAGACCGCGCTGCAGGAATGGGCGCAGGGCCAGGGCCATCCGACCCCGACCTATGCCGAGAGCGGCCGCTCCGGCCCGGATCACGCCCCAATCTTCCGCATCATCGTGCGCATAGGCACCTTGGCGGAAGCGGAAGCCGAGGGGCGCTCGAAGCGGCTGGCCGAGCAGGCGGCGGCCGAATCCTTCCTGCGCCGGCAGGGCCTGTGGAACAATGCGATGGAGGGCGAGCATGGCTGAGCCTAACGAGGCAACCCGCTGCGGCTTCGTCGCGCTGATCGGCGCGCCCAATGCCGGCAAGTCGACGCTGCTGAACCAGCTCGTCGGCGCCAAGGTCTCGATCGTCTCGCGCAAGGTGCAGACGACCCGCACCCAGGTGCGCGGCATCGCGCTCACCGGGCAGACGCAGATCATCTTCGTCGACACGCCCGGCATCTTCGCGCCCAAGCGCCGGCTCGACCGCGCCATGGTGACGAGTGCCTGGGGCGGGGCGACCGATGCCGACCTGATCGGCGTGCTGATCGATGTCGGCCGCTTCGACCACGAAGAGAACACCGCCCTGCTGGAGAAGCTCGTCCAGCTGAAGCAGCCGAAGTTCCTGATCCTCAACAAGATCGACACGATCCCGAAGGAGAAGCTGCTCGCCATCACCACGGCCGTGAACGAGCAGTCCAAGTTCGAGGCGACCTTCATGGTCGCGGCGCTGACCGGCTATGGCGTCAAGGACATCCTGGGCTGGCTCGAGACCCGGATGAAGCCCGGTCCCTGGCTCTATCCGGAAGACCAGATCTCGGATGCGCCGCTGCGTTTCCTCGCCGCCGAGATCACCCGCGAGAAGATCTTCGAGCGGCTGCACGACGAATTGCCCTATCGCTCGACCGTCGAGACCGAGAGCTGGCAGCAGCGTCCGGATGGCTCGGTCCGGATCGAGCAGACGATCTATGTCGAGCGCGAAGGCCAGCGGAAGATCGTGCTCGGCGAAGGCGGCCAGACGATCAAGGCGATCGGCCAGAAGGCGCGCGTCGAGATCGCCGAAGCGGCCGAGGCGAAGGTACACCTCTTCCTGTTCGTCAAGGTCCGTGAGAACTGGAGCGACGATCCGGAGCGCTATCGCGAGATGGGGCTGGACTTTCCGAAAAGCTGAATACCTGTGCGCCCGCACGCGCAAATGGCAAAATTCGATCACAATCTTGCGTATGTGACCGCATTCACCACATAAACCCCGAAGGGTGCTCGATTTGGAGCACCGCCCCGACATTATTCAACCTTGATCCGCGCCGATTCTTATTGATCGACCCGATTTTAGCCAGGAGCCATTACATGGCAGGTGAACCGCGCATTGCGCTCTTCATCGACGGAGCCAACCTCTATGCGACGTCGAAGCAACTCGGCTTCGATATGGATTACCGACGTTTACTCAAGGAATTCCAGGGCCGCGGCAATCTGATCCGGGCCTTCTACTTCACGACACTGGTGGAAAGCGAAGAGTACACCTCGATCAGGCCGCTGGTCGACTGGCTCGACTATAACGGCTACCGGGTCATCACCAAGGCGGCTAAGGAGTTCACCGACGCGACCGGCCGCCGCCGCGTCAAGGGCAACATGGACATCGAGCTCGCCATCGAGATGCTCGAGCTCGCCCCCCATCTCGACCACATCTACTTGTTCTCCGGCGATGGCGATTTCCGTCCGCTGGTCGAGGCGGTGCAGCGCAAGGGCGTCAAGGTCTCGGTGGTCTCGACCATCAACACCAACCCGCCCATGGTGGCCGACGATCTGCGCCGGCAATGCGACGAATTCGTCGAGCTCGCCACCCTGATGCCGAAGGTCGGGCGCGACCCGTCCGAGCGGGCCGCACGCACGCCGGCCGCCGGCAATCCGGGGTTGGAGCGGCGCTACGGCATCCGCCAGGGCGACGAGCCGCCGGAAGGCTGAACCGAAGCCTCCCCTCTCGCGTTGTGCCAGCAACGGCCGGGCTTACCCGCGTCCGGCCGCTTGACGCGGCGTGCGCAGCAGGCAAGCTCTGTTTCCGCAACGACACCCGGAGGGCATATCTTGGAACGCCGCAGCTTTCTCACCGGCCTCGCCGCCGGCTCCGCCTTCGTGATTGCCCGCCCGGCGCTGGTGCTGGCGCAGACAGCACCAGCTCCGGCCGCGCCGCCGCCGCCGGTCTTCACGCTGCCGAAGCTGACTTACGCCTATGAGGCGCTGGAGCCGGTCATCGACGCGCAGACCATGCGCATCCACCATTCGCTGCATCATCAGGCCTATGTGAACGGCGCCAACGCCGCCGCCGGCCAATGGGAAGCTTTGCGGACGACGCCGATCGAGACCGTGCTCGCCGATCTCAGCGTCGCCCCCGACAATGTCCGCACCGCGGTCCGCAACAATGTCGGCGGCCACTGGAACCATAGCTTCTTCTGGGAGCTGATGACGCCGGGCGGAGCACAGCAGCCCGGCGCAGAGCTGAAGAGCGCGATCGATGGCGCCTTCGGCTCGATGCTGGAGCTGGTGCAGAAGGTCAACCAGGCCGGCGCGACCCGCTTCGGCTCGGGCTGGGCCTGGCTCGTCGTCGACAAGGACAAGAAGCTCGCGATCGTCTCGACGGCCAATCAGGACACGCCGCTCGAGCTCGGCGCCAAGGCGGTGCTCGGCGTCGATGTCTGGGAGCACGCCTATTACCTGAAATACCAGAACCGCCGGCCGGAATACCTCGCCGCCTGGTGGAAGACGGTGAACTGGGACAAGGCGAACGAGAACTTCAAGAAGGCGATGGCCTGACCGGCGGAACTTCCCTTGGCTTCTCCCGTTACGGTTGTAATGGGAAAGCCTGGGGTGGCGAATGCCGGATGATGTCAGCGAGATCGCGCGCGCCTGCTATCAGGCCTATGTCGACAAGGATCGGGCGGCGCTGGAGGTCCTCATCGCCGAGGATTTCCATTTCAGCAGCCCTCTCGACAATCGGCTTGATCGCGAGACCTATTTCGAGCGTTGCTGGCCAAACAGCGAGCGCATCCGTTCCTGCACGATCAAGCACCTCATAGAGATGGGCGAGACGGTCTTCGTCACATACCAAGGCGAATCCGTAGGCGGGAAAGGATTCCGCAATACCGAGCTAATGACGATCAGGAACGGCAAGATCGTCGAGGTGGAAGTCTATTTCGGCTGGTCACTGCCCCATCCGGCGCCGGAGGGAGGCTTCGTCGAGCCTGACGGGCTGACCTCCGGATAAGCGCAGGTTTTTGGCGCTCTATCCGCCCGTCTTCAGGATCCGCGCCTTGTCGCGATTCCAGTCGCGGGCCTTCTCGGTCTCGCGCTTGTCGTGCAGTTTCTTGCCCTTGCCGAGGCCAAGCTCGACTTTCGCCCGGCCCTTTTCGTTGAAATAGACCTTGAGCGGGATAACGGTGTAGCCCTCGCGCTGGATCGCACCCATCAGCTTGTCGATCTGGCGGCGGTGCAGCAGCAGCTTACGCGGCCGGCGGACATCATGGTTGAAGCGGTTGGCTTCGAGATATTCTGGGATATGGGCGTTGAACAGGAAGAGCTCAGTGCCCATCGGCCCGGCATAGCTCTCACCGATCGTCGCCCTGCCGCCGCGCAGCGACTTGATCTCGGTGCCCTGCAGGGCGATGCCGGCTTCCAAGGTCTCGGTGATGGCATAGTTGTAGCGCGCCTTGCGGTTATCGGCCGCAAGCTTGTAGCGCTCTGGATCTGGCTTGCTCATCGAAACTCTCCGGCAACCGGCGATCGCGAGGCCGCGACGCCGATCACCTCACTTAAGCATTGAGCAGGCCGGCGTGAACCATGGCGCTGCGAATGACGTCCCCGGTCGCCGGCGTGACCGGCATCAGCGGCAGGCGGAGCTCTTCCTCGATCCGGCCGAGGCGCTTCAGCCCATGCTTGGCACCGGCCAGGCCCGGCTCCTTGAAGATGGCGTCGTGCAACGGCACCAGCCGGTCCTGCAGCTTCAGGGCCCCGGCATAGTCGCCCTTGAGTGCGCAGGTCATCAGATCGGCGCAGAGCTTCGGCGCGACATTGGCGACGACCGAGATGCAGCCATGGCCGCCGGCGGCCATATAGGCGAGCGCCGTCATGTCCTCGCCCGAAAGCTGGATGAAGTCCGGGCCGAGCACATGGCGCTGCTGCGAGACGCGGGCGAGATTGGCGGTCGCGTCCTTCACCCCGGCGATGTTCTTGAGCTCATAGAGCCGAGCCATGGTCTCGACCGACATGTCGACCACCGAGCGCGGCGGGATGTTGTAGATGATGATCGGGATGCCGATCGCATCGTTCACCGCCTTGAAGTGCTGATACATGCCCTCCTGGGTCGGCTTGTTGTAGTAGGGCGTGACCACGAGCACGGCCTGGGCGCCGGCCTTCTCGGCGTGCTTCGCCAGCGAGATCGCCTCGGTGGTGTTGTTCGAGCCGGCGCCGGCAATGACCGGCACCCGGCCCTTGGCCTGGTCGAGAACGATCTCGGTGACGTGGCCGTGTTCCTCATGGCTGAGTGTCGGGCTCTCGCCGGTGGTGCCGACCGGAACCAGCGCGGTCGAGCCGCTCTCGATCTGCCAGTCGACCAGGGCACGCAGCGTCGTCTCGTCGATCTTTCCGCCCTTGAACGGCGTCACCAGCGCGGGCATCGAACCGGTGAGGGGCGCATGCTTGGTCATGGACGGTCCTGAAAACGACAAAGTTCGGCGTGAAACGGGCGACAGACATAGCCTTTCAGCCGCAGTCCGCAAAGCCGCCAAACCATCAAAAATCGTGGCGGCATGGTTAGGACTTCATAAAGCTCCCTGCGGGAGCATGGCCTACTGCTACCATCCGGCTTGCTTGGGGGGACCCCTTGATGGCGATATCGCCGGGCCGACGGTTCTTTGGAGCCGGCCTGACGCTCATTCTGGTGACCGCCGGACCCTGCTCTGCGGGCCCTGACGGCTCACATCCGTTGCAGATCGAGCGCCTGGCTAGGGTCGATACGGGTGTCGATAGCGGACCTGCGAGCGTCGATGTCGGCGTGACCGCTTCGCTTGCCCCGCAGACCGAGCCGCCCGCGTCGCCCGTGCCGCCGGCCGAGATTGCCCGGCCGGAAGAGCGCATCGACCTCGAACCGCTCAAGAAGGTGGTCGCGGCCTATCGCGCCGGCAAGCTGGAGGATGGCGACGCCATCGCCCGCAGCATCGACGACAAGGCGGTGCGCGGCATGCTGGAATGGGTGGCGCTGCGCAGCCTGTCCAATGTCGTGAGCTTCGAGCGCATCGCCGAATTCCTCGACGCCTTCCCGAATTATCCCGGCACGACGCCGTTCCGCCGGCGCGCCGAAGCGGCGCTGGTCACCGACCGGCGCAGTCCCGACACCGTCCGCGCCTTCTTCCACGGCCGCGAGCCGATCAGCCCGGCCGGACGCATCGCGCTCGCCCGCGCCCTCGCCGCCGAGGGCCGCCAGGACGAGGCAATCGCGCTCGCCCGCCGGACCTGGCTCAAGGACCATCTCGGCGCCGGGCTCGAGAAGATCGTGCTCGACAATTTCGGCGACAAGCTGACCACTGCCGACCATCGCCTGCGCACCGAGCGCTATCTTTTCGCCGGGAAGAGCGAGGAGGCGCTGCGCAATGCGGCCCGCGTCTCGCAGGACTATGTCGCCCTGGCCAAGGTCCGGCTCGCCAGCGCCAAGGCGAAGGGGCCGATCGCGCAGAAGCAGATCGACGCCGTGCCGGCGGCCGCGAAGAAGGACATCTCCTTCGCCTTCCTGCAGGCGCAGCAGGCGCGCCGCTCCGGCAAAGCGGCCGATGCCGCGAAGGCGATCGCCGATGTCCCGCGCGACCCGGCCCTGCTCGGCGACGGCGATGGCTGGTGGGAAGAGCGCCGGCTAATCGCCCGCAAGCTGCTCGACGAGGGCGACGCCAAGGGCGCCTATGCCGTCACGTCCGGCCATGGTGCAGAGGATACGGCCGAACGCATCGATGCCGAATGGCATGCCGGCTGGATCGCGCTGCGCTTCGAGAAGGATGCCGAGCGGGCGGCGAAGCATTTCGCCGAGGCGGCCAAGATCGCGGAGACGCCGATCTCGGTGGCGCGCGCCACCTATTGGCAAGGCCGCGCCGCCGACGCACTCGGCAAGGCCGATGAGGCGAAGACCTACTACACCCGCGCCGCCGAGCACCCGGTCGCCTATTACGGCCAGCTCGCCCGCGCCCGGCTCGGCCTCACCGATCTGCCGGTCCGGCGCACCATGGCGGCGCCGCTGGCGCATCTGCCGGGCTTCAAGGCGGCGAAGCTGCTCTATGCGATCGAGGCGCCCGATCTCGCCGGCCAATTGCTGATCGACCTGTCGCAGCGCCTGCACGATACGGCCGCGCTCGAGGCCATCGCCGACATTGCCCGCCAGCGCGGCGACGCCAAGACCCTGCTCACCATCGGCAAGATAGCGCTGCAGCGCGGCTTCCCGCTCGACGAGGCCGCCTTCCCGACCTTCGGCGTGCCGGATTTCCCGTCGGTGGGCGATCCGATGGAGCGGGCCATCGTCCATGCCATCGCCCGGCAGGAAAGCGCCTTCGACCCGGCCGCGGTCTCGCATGCCGGCGCGCTCGGGCTGATGCAGATGATGCCGGCAACGGCGCGCGAGACGGCGCGGCGGGCGCAATTTCCCTTCGAGCTCGACCGACTGACCAAGGACCCGCTCTATTCAGCGAAGATGGGCGCGGCCCATCTCAACGACCTGCTCGGCGACTGGCGCGGCTCCTATATCCTGACCTTCGCCGCCTATAATGCCGGTTCGGGCAATGTGAAGAAGTGGATCGCCGCCTATGGCGACCCGCGCTCGCCCGAGGTCGATGCGGTCGACTGGGTCGAGCGCATCTCCTTCACCGAGACGCGCAATTATGTGCAGCGGGTGATGGAGAACCTGCAGGTCTACCGCCAGCGCCTCAACCAGCGCACCGCCTACATGATCGACTACGATCTCAAGCGCGGCGGCAAGCGGGAGTGAGGGGCGCGTCCCTACCGGCACTGCCGTAGGCCAGCGTTACCGGTCTGGATCGCGCACAACGTCATTGACGTGCGCGAGGAACCCTTCTCCCGTGTGGGAGAAGGGCAGGGATGAGGGCCCGCCCCATCCACAGTAGGCGCAACAGCGCCGCCATACCCAAACAATCAGCGGCAGTCCCTCACCCCTGCCCCTCTCCCATTCGGGAGAGGGGTTCCCCGCGCGTGCCCCGTCACGCCTCACTTCCTGAACAACGCCTTGCGCTTCGCTGCGCCACAGGCGAGCTATCCGCAATGATCATTCCTGCAATTTGCAATATTTGAAACTTTCAAGTACCTAACTCCCAAAATCGGGAGGACATCGAATGCTGCCGGATATTGCCGCGTATGCGCCGACCTTGCAGGCCTGGCGCCGCGATCTTCACGCCCATCCCGAAACCGCCTTCGAGGAAGTCAGGACCTCGGCCTTCGTGGCGGAGACGCTCGCCTCGTTCGGCATCGCCGTGCATCGCGGCCTCGGCGGCACCGGCCTCGTCGGCGTGATCGAAGGCGCCGCGCCCGGTCCGACCATCGGCCTGCGCGCCGATATGGACGCCCTGCCGATGACCGAGGAGACCAGAGCCGACTACCGCTCGACCGCGTCCGGTCGCTTCCATGGCTGCGGCCATGACGGCCACACGGTGATGCTGCTCGGCGCGGCCCGGCATCTCGCCGCCAATCCGCCCAAGCGCGGCAAGGTGCATCTGATCTTCCAGCCGGCCGAGGAGGTCGGGCTCGGCGCCAAGCGCATGATCGAGGACGGGCTGTTCGAGCGCTTCCCCTGCTCGGAGGTCTACGCGCTCCACACCATCCCGCTCTATGCCGAAGGGACGGCGGCGGTCCGGCCGGGTCCGACGCTGAGTGGCATCGCCGCCTTCGAGATCAGGGTCGACGGCGTCGGCGGCCATGGCGCCGCGCCGCACACCACGATCGACCCGTTGCAGGTCGCGGCAAGGCTCGCCACCGAGATCTCCTCGATCGTCGGCCGGCATGTCGACCCGCTCGAGCCGGCGGTGATCAGCCTCGGTCGGCTCTCGGCCGGCACCGCGCCCAACATCATCCCGGCCTCGGCCGAGCTCAGCGGCACGATCCGCACCTATGATCCGGCGACCGAAGCGCTGATCCTGAAAAAGCTCGACGCGATCTGCCAGGGCTTCGCGACGATGTCGGGCTGCACGATCTCCTGCACGCAAGCGGCGAGCTGCCTGCCCTGCGTCAACGATCCGCGCGCCGCCGCAGCCGCTGCGGCAGCGGCCGGCACCGTGCTCGGCGAAGGCAATGTCCGCACCGACATGAAGCCCCTGCCCTTCTCCGACGATTTCGCGCTGATGCTGGACGAGTGGCCGGGCGCCTACATCTTCCTCGGCCAGCCCGGCGCGATGTGCCACCACCCGACCTTCGATTTCGATGACCGCCTGCTGCCGATCGGGGCCAGCATCCTCGCCCGCATCGCCACGCGCCAGGCCATGGAAGGGGTGAGCGCATGACTGCCGCCGCCATCGCAACTGCCCAGCCCCGCTCGCCGGCGATGGTCCGGCGTGCCGTGATCTCCTCGGTGATCGGCAACGGGCTCGAATGGTACGACTTCCTGATCTACGGCTTCTTCTCGACGATCATCGCGCAGGTCTTCTTCCCGAGCTCCGACCCGCTGGTCTCGGCGCTGCTGACGGCAGCGACCTTCGCGATCTCGTTCCTGGTGCGGCCAGTCGGCGGCGTCTTGCTCTCGACCTATGCCGACCGCTTCGGGCGCAAGCCGATCCTGACGGTGATGATCCTGATCATGGGATTCTCGACCGTGCTGATCGGGCTGACGCCGAGCTATCAGACGATCGGCATGCTGGCGCCGATCCTGGTCATCATCGCGCGCATCCTGCAGGGCATCTCGGTCGGCGCCGAATTCGCCAGCGCGACCGCGATGCTGGTCGAATACGCGCCGCCGCGCCGGAAGATGCTCTATGGCAGCTTCCAGATGTGCTCGCAGGCGCTGGCGCTCGCATTGGCGGCCTTCTCCGGCTATGCGCTCGCGACGCTGATGACGCCCGCGACCCTGCAGGACTGGGGCTGGCGCATTCCCTTCCTGCTGGGGTCGCTGATCACGCCTCTCGGCTTCTACATCCGCCGCTTCGTCGACGAATCGCCGGAATACGAGAAGGACAGCGGCCCCAAGACCCAGAGCACGCCGTTCCGGACAGTGCTAGCCAAGCATCGCAGCGCGCTGTTGCGGAGCTGCGGCATCATGATCCCCGGCACAGCCTCGAACTATGTCTGGTTCATCTTCCTGCCGAGCTATGTGGTGCGGCAGCTCAAGCTGCCCTTCACCAGCGCGATGCTGAGCTCGCTGATCGGCGGCATCCTGCTCTTCCTCTTCGTGCCGATCATGGGCCAGCTCGCCGACCGCTGGAATCCGCGCCGCGTCTGGCTGTGCGGCGTCCTTGCCTTCGCGCTGCTCTCCTATCCGCTGCTCTCCTATGTCGTGGCGGTGCCGAGCTTCGAGCGTCTTCTCATCGTGCAGGCGATCTGCGCGTTGCCGATCGCCGCGATCTGGGCGCCGACACCGGGGCTGCTGGCCGGGATGTTCCCGACCAATGTCCGCTCGACCGGCATGTCGATCTCCTACAACATGGTGGTACTGCTGTTTGGCGGGCTCGCTCCCTTCACACTGACCTGGCTGGTGGCGAAGACGGGTTCGGACCTGATGCCGTCCTATTACCTGCTAGCCTGCACGGCGCTGGCGCTGATCGCGCTCTGGCAGGCCGATCGCGGCGAGGTCAGGCGTTGAAACGCGGCCCAATGACCAGCTAAAATGGTCAGCCTCGCGAGAAGGAGCTTCGACCTGCCCGAACCGTTCCTCACCTTCCGGATCGATCAGGTCAACCAGGCCGCGATGGCGAAGGCCTCGCAGGTCTACAAGGAGAAGCTCGGCCTGAACATCCGTGAGCTCAGGGTGATCAGGACGATCGGCGATGAGCCCGGCATGTCGTCCAAGGCCCTGTCCGAGGCCAGCTTCATCGAACAGACGCTGGTGTCCAAGCATCTGCGCAAGCTCGTAGCCGAGGGCTATATCCGCCGCGACCTCGAAAGCGCCGATGCGCGGCGCGTGGCGCTGCGCCTGACGGCGAAAGGCGAGACCGTCAGGCGGGAGGCCGACCGGCTCGGCGAGGTGATGGAGCGCGATTTTCTCTCCGCCCTCACGCCGGAGGAGCTCGAGGTCTTCAACCGCTGCATCACCAAGCTGAAGGGCTGGGGTGCGTCATAGCACCGTCCGGCCGGACCGCTGAACGAAGCCCGGCTTTCGCCGCCGGCATGGCCATGGTTAGCTGGGGTGTACCGCCTTGCTGCCCCGAGACCCCGCATGAATTCCGATACCGGCTTCCGCTCCCTGTTCATCAGCGCCCGCGACGGGCTGAAGCTGCACGTGCGTGAATATGGACCGCAAGCGGCGCCCGCACTGCCGGTCGTCTGCCTGGCGGGATTGGCCCGTACCTCAGCCGATTTCCACGAGCTCGCAGCCGCACTCTCGGAGGACGGGCCGCGGCGGGTGCTGGCGCTCGATTATCGCGGCCGCGGCCGCTCCGACTATGCCAAGGACTGGCACGAATACGACATCCGCGTCGAACTCGACGATCTCATGCAGGTGCTCGTCGCCACCGGCGTCGAGGAAGCGGTCTTCGTCGGCACCTCGCGCGGCGGGCTCCTGACCATGGCGCTCGGGGCGGCGCGACCCGCGGCGATCCGGGGCGTGGTGCTCAACGATGTCGGGCCGGTGATCGACGCGCGCGGACTGCTGCGCATCCGCGGCTATGTCGGCAAGCTACCGACGCCGCGCAGCTTCGCCGAGGGCGCCGAGATCCTGAAGCGGCTTTCGGACCAGCAATTCCCACTCTTCGGCGCGGCTGAATGGGAGATCATGGCGCGCCGGACCTGGACCGAGCGCAACGGCGCGCTGGTGCCGGACTATGATCCACGCCTGCTGAAGACGCTGGAGGAACTCGACCTCGAGGCTCCGCTGCCCGAACTCTGGCCCTATTTCGCGGCACTGAACCATGTCCCCGTGCTGGCGATCCGCGGCGAGAATTCCGACCTGCTGGCCGAGAAGACGCTGGAGGAGATGGGGCAGCGCCATCCGCGCTGCGAGATCTTCACGGCGCCGGGCCAGGGCCATGCTCCGCTGCTCGGCAGCAAGGACATGGTCCGCCGCATCGGCAAGCTGATCGCGAAGGCCGAGAAGCAGGCGGCCTGAACCGCTCAGCGCTTCTTCTTGCGGCTCTTCGCCTTGACGGCCCGCGAATGCTCGGTCTCGCCGCCAGCGGCGAGGATCTTCGCCTCGGCCTGCCATTGCTCGGCGATGTCGCGGCCGGAAAAGCCGGTGTGATGGGCGAGGAAGCGCAACTCATCTTGCCCCAGCGCCACGATCTGGTCGAAATGCCAGATGCCGAGGCTGTTCAGCTTCTCGGCGATCGCCGGGCCGACGCCGTCGATCAGGCCAAGATCATCCGGCTTGCCGCCGCGCGCGCCGGGCAGGAGATTGCCCGGGCGCTTGCCTTCGAGCGCCACGCCGGAGAACGGCGCCGCCGCGATCTCGATCGTCGTCGCGGTCCGTGCCAGCCCGGCCGCCTGCGCCACCCAGTCCTCGCGCTCGATGCGGCCAGGGAAAGCGAGATAGGTGCCGACCCATTCGACGTTCGCAGGCGTCCAGCCGGCGATCTGGCTGAAATGCCAGATGCCGAGCGCGTGCAGGCGCTGCTCGTTCTGCGGCCCGATGCCCTTGATCAGCTTGAGATCGTCGGCCTGCCCGCCACGGGCGGCGGCGAAACCGGCCGGGCGCTTGCCGGAGATCGCATCCTCGCCCTCGACCTTGGGCATGGGCGCCGGCTCGGCCGCCTGCGTGCCGGCGGCAACCACCGGCATGGACGGTGACGGCAGAGCCGGCGCCGGCTGAGGAAGAGCAAGACGCGGCGCCGGCGCGGCGAGCGCGGGCAATGCCTCGCCCTCTCCGGCGAACAGGCTGCCGATCAGACAGCCGGCGGCGTAAGCGAGCAGATAGAGCAACGCGGTCTCGATCCAGAACGCCGCCTGGTCGTTGACCAGCCGGAACCAGACCAGCCCCGCCAGCGCGGCCCAGAGGATTGCAAGGACCATCACCGGGCCGCTGGCGAAGCCGCGCGGGTCCCCCCGGCCCGTCAGCCAGCCGAAAACGAGGCCCATCACAAAGGCGGCGAGGAGAAACCAGGCGAACTGGGTCGCGAGATAGAGCATCGCCGCCTCCTACTTCGCCACGGTGAACTGGACGCGGCGGTTCTTCACGCGCGCCTCCGGGTCGCCATGGGCGACCAGCGGCCGCTCCGTCCCGTAACCCTTGACCTCGACCTGAGCCGGGCCGATGCCACGGCGGATCAGCTCCTCGCGAACACGCAAGGCGCGCCGGCCCGACAGATCGAGATTGTTGAAGCCGCTGCGTTCGCCATCAAGGTTGGCGTGGCCCTCGACAGTGACGCGCGAGGTCGGGCATTGCTTGAGGATGGCGGCGCCCTCGGTCATCGCCCGCTCTGTCACCGGATCGAGCGTCACCACCGCGGTTCCCTGGCCGAACATCACATAATAACGCTGGGTCAAGGCATCGAGCTCGTTCTGGCAATTGCTCGGCGGGTCGATGACGCAGCCGGTCTGGCGCATGCCGACCTCCGCCTTGCCGGAAAAGCCCTGCGGCAGGCCGCTCGCCAGATTGGTCTCGACCTCGTCGCGGATCAGCGCGCGGCAGGTCAACCCGCGCACAGTGACCTCACGGTCGACCAGGCTGGCAGAACCGAGGTCGAGCCGCAGCAGATCCTGCACCACCTCGCGCGCAGCGACGCCGAAGCCGGTCGGAGCCGCTGGCAGAATCTCGGTCTCGTCGCTGACGCGACCGCGCAGAGGCGAAGCCTCGATCAGCGCCGCAATCGCCTCCTTGGCCGCCGCGTCAGGCAGATAGCCGTTGAGATAGCCGCCCGATTTGTCGATCGAGGCCGTAAATCCATAGCTGCGCAAGGTGAGCGCCGGCCGGCCGGAAAGCGTGAGGCCTGCCGGCAGGGTCTTGCCCTTCAGCGCGTCCTCCAAAGCTTGCCAGCCGGACTTGTCCGCCGCGGCGCCGGCGAGGCCGAGCGCCGACCCGGCCAGCGAGACACTGCCCTGCGCCATCCTGCCGAGGAGGCCGAGCGCGAAGCGGGTCGCATCGCCATAGTCAGGGCCGCCGCGCGGACCAGGCTCGATCACGGTCCGGTCGACGACCTCACCGCCCGACAGCGCGGCACGCGCCGCCTCGAGCGCCGCCGCCTTGGCCGCGGCGTCTGGCGCGGCGCCGGACAGGACAATGCCGGTCTCGGATTTCTCGGCGCGCCATTGCAGCGGTCGCGGCGCGGCGGGCGGTACAGGCTGCTGCGAGGGTTGCGGGGACGGTTGCGGCTCGGCGGTCACAGCCCGGCTCGACGCGCTGGGAGACGGGTCGACCGGCACCGGCGTTTGAGCAGCAGGCACATTCGGGGTCGCGGGCACGGACGAACCAGAATCGGTCGATGGAGCAGGCGCCGGCTCGCTCTTCGGGGCCGGCGGCGGAGGCGGCGGGCAGACGATGCTGGCGAGCGCCACCGAATCAGGGCCATCGCCCTGCGCGATGTTCAGCTTCAGCGTCTCGCAGGCCTCGTGCTGATCCGGCCCCTGTCCGGAAATGCGATAGGCGTCGCCCTCGATCTCGGCCTTGCCGCTGCGCAGGCGAGCGAGATCGGCGATGGCGCGCGCCACCCTGGCGGCGAAGGCGGGCGGCTCGCCGACGGCGGGCAGCATACGGTCGCTCACCGCTCCAGAGGCAGGAAAGGCCCGGCCCAGCAACGCTCCGATCTCACGGCGCATCGCGTCGGAAGGGTAATAGCCCGTGACCGTGACGGAGCCGGAGGCGCTCTTCTCGGCGCTCCAGCGATAAGGCGCCATCGTCGGCGGGCTGAGCGCGCAATCGACGCGTGTGAAACCTTTCGGGGCGGCCGCTGAAGCACTCTCTCGTAGAGTCTGGAAGCCCTGCGGCGTCGCGGCAGTGCCTTCGACGCAATAGCGGGAATCGTCGAGGGCGACCTTACCGGCGGAGAGCTGGCCGAGATCGCGCATCAGCACGGCCGCGAGCTCGGCGAACCCCGCCGGTGCGCCGAAGGCGACCTTCTGCTGATCGTCGACCTTGAGCTGCGGGCCGAGCGCTCGCGCCGCCGACAGAGTCGCCGTGGCCGTCGCCTCGTCCGGCACGAAACCGGACAGCGTCAGGACGTCGCCCCGCCGTGTCGCCGACCAGCTATAGGGTTTCTGGGCGATGACCTGCGTCAGTCCGCCGAGCACGCGCCGGACGCCGAATTCCGATTGAAGTTGAGCGAGCGCCTTGCTGGCGCCGTCGGCCGTGACGGCCTCGCCATCCAGGTAGACGTCGCGACCGCTGACGCGGACCGAGACGCTGCGCGCGCCTGAGGCGGCTCCAGCCACTGCACTCGACGCGAGCGCCCTGGCCTCGATGTCGCGGCGCACCGGCTCGGTGTTCAGCGCATTGGCAGCCGCCCAGATCAAGGACAGCGGAACAAGCCCCCAGAGCCAACCGGCCTGCCGCGCCATGCCGAAATCCCCGCCTCGTCCCAGGGATCGCTCACGTCGAATCCCGACGTCCGCGACCCGCTCCAATCACGCTCTATCGTGTCCGCAAGTCAAGCAAGGGACCGCCCGGCCCTTGTGAGCATCAGGCAAGGTTTCCACACTGCAAGGGCCGGCCGAAACGAAAAAAGCCCCGGGTTTCCCCGGGGCTTTCCTTGAGCGATCAGAGGATCGATCAGAAGTCGCGCTGGATGCGAAGGCGACCAGCCCAGGCGTCGTCGTTCTTGATGCCGAAGCCGGCAACGCGGGCACCCGCATCGTTGACAGGCAGAACGCGCGAGGCGAGCTCGGTGCGGGTGTAGAGCACTTCCACACCGATATCGAGGCCCGAAACCGGCGACCAGATCAGGTTACCAGCAACGATCAGCTCCTTGGGATCAAGCGAGCGGATCGGAGCGCCAGCAGCGTAGACACCGGCCGGAGCGGCGTAGCCGAGCTTCAGCTCGGAGTACGAAGCGACGAGCTCCGAACGCAGGGTCGGGGTCCAGAAGTGACGCAGGGCAGCCACGAACGACCAGCCGGTCGAGTTCTTGACGTTGCCAAGCGGGGTCACGCCAACATCGCCAATCACGAGCTGATTGCCAGCCACGGAAGAGGTGATCCGGCCCGAGCCGAACTGACCACCCCAGCCGAGGTAACCGAGCGCGCCGTCAGCATAGGCGGCCTGCAGGAACAGGGCATCGCCAGCCGCAAGCATCGGCAGGTTGATCTTCACGCCGCCCTGGATGGCCCAACCGTACTCGTCCGCACCGTTCTGAGCGCCGACAGCGGCACCCTGAACGATCGCGCCGGTGACCGGGTTGACCGCGAACACGCCAGCAGCAGCGTTGGACGCAACAACCTTACGCTGGGTGAGAGCACCCGACAGCTGAGCCGAGCCCCAACCCTGATCGACGCGCAGCGAGGCGACGACGTCCGGGAAGTCCTGGCCAGCGAGAACCAGACCGTTGCCGGCGAAGCGACCGAAGGCGCCATTCTCGCGCTGGCCAGTGCCGGTGTTGCGATCTTCCAACGAAACCGTGGCCGAGAAGCCCGAACCGAAGGTGGCGGTGTAAGCCAACAGGTTGAGGCGCGAGTCAGCCGTGCGGAACGTCGAGAAGGTGTAGTCGTTCGCATAGAAGTCGAAGAACGACTGAGCGCGACCAGCGGTGATCGGACCGAACTGGATGAAGGCCAGATCGAGGTTCGAAGCGGTGCCCGGACCACCGGAACCGATACGGGCGGTGCCCGGCGGAACGATGCCCTGGTTGCCGCCGATGGTGCCGGCGTAGAAGCCCGAGCTGACGGTCAGCTCGTAGCGGAAGAACGTGCGCAGCGTGCCGTAGGCGGTCGCGGTGCGGGCGTCGACGTTCAGGCGACCGCGCGAGCGGGTGCCGTAGGCGTCCATGCCGTTACCGAAGCGGGTGCCGACCGTGTACTCAGCACGGACACGACCACCGACGCGCAGGCAGGTATCGGTGCCCGGGATGTAGAAGAAGCCCGCGCCGTAGGCGGAGCAAACGCGAACGTATTCGACCGGTGCGGCCTTCCGCGAGGGAAGGTCGGCGGCCTGAGCCCCGGCAACCGCGGCGATGCCGGCGGCGGAACCGAGGAGGAGGCTCTTTACGAGCTTCATTTGATAACCTCCAAAAGAGTTTCGAGACCCTCGGGCGTCGGCGCGTTCCATCTGGCAGCCCCAGGAGACCTACCCAGCGAACCCGCTTATCCCGGTCTTTCGCCCGCGTCCCCGAACCGTTCGGAGGCGAAGACGAAAAACAGCGACCGGGAACGTCCCGCCGCACAGTCACCATTACGAATGCCCGGCCGCCGATCAACCACGATCACGCCACAGTCCCCGCCACAGACCCGCTTTGCCCCCCGGTGTTGCAGCCGAGCCACGCTTTGACCGCCGAACTTAGGAGAGCGTTAACCGAACCGGGCCGGCGAAGGCTCCGAAAGCCCCATTCCCCGGCCTTAGGGGGCGAATCTGTTGAGGTACTGGGCGCGTTGAGTCGCGGGCTCAGTATTCCCACTCGGCGCCGACGCCAACCGCGGCGCTGCCGTCGGCATTGGTCTCGGCCTGGAGCTTCAGACGGCGGGTCAGGTCGACTCCGACGGAGATGCCGCTATCCTCGGGCTTGGCACCGGCCTTCACCCCGAGCGTGATGTTGTCAGAGATCGCGCGCGAGACGCCGACCGTCGGGCCCCCCGGGCCCATCTGCACATCGAGGTTGTCGACGCCGAGCGAACGGCGGATTTTCTCGAAGACGTCGTCGCCGCCTGCGCCGGAGAACTGCGCCGCGGTCTGGGCGAGCTGCAGCGCCTGGAAGGGCGAGAGCGATCCGGAGGCGCGCGCGAAGAGCAGGCGCGAGAGCACCTCGTCCGGCGGCAGCTCCGGCGAGGAGGTGAAGGTGAATTCGGGCGCCGAGGCTTCGCCGGAGATGATGATCCTGGCGGTGACGTCGGCGGCGCGGGTCTCGGCGACGAAATCGAGCGTGGGCATGACGTCGCCCGAGAAGGTGACGCGCCCGCGGCTGAAATCGAGACGCTGGCTGGCAAGGCTGAGGCGCCCGCGTCTGAGATCGAAGCCGCCGGTCAGCGCCGGGGCGCCGGAGGTGCCGCCGACGCGCAGATCGCCGCCGAGTTCGGCATCGATGCCGCGGCCGCGGATGAAGACGCGCCCAGGCGCTGAAACGGCGATGTCGAGCACGGCGTCGAAAGCCGGCGCCCGCGCGCCCTTGCGACTCGCGACGGCGCGCGCCCTGCGCTCGGCGGCGAGGCGGGCCGCCGCCTGCCCCTTGGCATTGATGTGGCGGATGCCGTCGACCGGCCGCGAACTCGACGGCAGGCGATCGGGCACCGTGATCTCGACCGTGACGACATCGACGCGCCCGGCGATGCGCGGCCGTTGCGCCAGCGGCCCGGCGAGATCGAGATTGAGATCGGTGACCGCCCGGACCAGCCCGCTGTCGACGAGCTGGGCGCGCTTGCCCTCGATGCGAATCGTACCGGGGAAACCGGCCTCGGGGTCGAGCTTGACGTTGCCGCGGGCCGAGAGCGTGCCGCCGCCCGGCGTCTGCGCGCCGAAGCGTTCAATGACAAGCTCGGGTCCGTTGGCGGTGACGCGCGCTTCGAGCCCGGTCAGCTTCACGCCCTGGAGCGCGTCGTTGAAGCTGCCGCCGGACAGCGTCGCGCCGCCGGAGAGGCGCGGTGCCGAAAGCGTGCCGCCGGCGCGGAGATCGAGCGCGAGCTGGCCGGTCAGTCGCCGGCCATCGGCTGCGAGTTGGGTGTTGGCGAGCGCCGCATCGGCGCGGCCCTGTACGGAGAGGTCGAGCGCGCCCTCGCCGCCGAGCGGCGCAGTCCCCTTGGCGGTCAGGCTGACGAAGCGGCCGGCGTTCAGGCTGGCGTCGAGGCTGGTCTGGCGGCCGTTGAGCGCGCCCTGCCCCGAAATCTCGATCGGCGGCAGGCCGGCCGAGCGGGTCTGCGGCGCGACGAGACGGGCGATGCGGACACGCCACGGGCCGGTCGGCGCCTCGGGCGTGCCCTTGATCGTCGCCTCGGCGTCGAGCGTGCCGGAGAGATCGAGCGTCGGCGACGCGAGGCGCGCGGCCGAGAGCGGCACATTCTGCGCGGCAAAGCGCAGGTCGAGTGCCTTGCCGACCTCGCCATCGAGCGTGATGCGGCCACCGTCGAGCGCGATGGCGAGATCGCGGATGGCGACGCCGCCATCGATCGCGGTGAAGCTTGCCGGCTTGGCCAGCGCGATGCGGCGGCCATCGCGCGTCGCAGTGAAGCTGGCGAGATCGAAGCGCAGCGGATCGGCAACCGAGAGCCGGCCCTTCGAAGCGAGAGAGAAGCCGCGCGCCGTCGCGTCGAGACTGATGTCGCTGGCGTCCGCCCCGCCCTTGGAGACGAGGCGGATCGCGCTCACCGGCTCGCCGGCGACGACAGCACGGTCGACCTGGATCGTGCCATTGATCAGCGGCTTGCGCAGCGCGTCGACGATGGCGACATCGGCATCGAGCCGATCGAGCGAAATGCCAGGCGCGACAAGCTTCTGCGCGCTGGCCTTGAGATCCAGATTCTGGCCGCCGGTCGGGCGCGCCAGTTTCACATCGGCCTCGATCCGGCCGCCGAGCTTGGCGAGCGCCAGCGCCGAGAGATCGTCGAAATTGCGGGCCGCGAGCTTGAGATTGCCCTCGGCGAGATTGGCGGCGTCGAGATCGAGCGCACCGGTCAGCGTGACCGAGCCGATGGCGATGTCGAGCTGCGGCAGGATCCAACCGCCCGGATCGCGCTTGGCGAAGCGCAGGGCACCGGTCGCCGGCCGACGATCGACCTCGCCGGAAAGCTTGACGTCGCCGGAGAGCGCGCCCTGCAGATCGCGTAGGGTCGCATCGAGGGCGAGGCGCGGCACGGGCCGGCCGAGTGCGGTCGCATTGCTGATCCCGGCCTTGAGCGTCGCGTCGAGCTTGTCGAGCGGCCCGGTCAGCGCCATGTCGAAAGCGCCCTGCCCCGACAGTTTCGGATCGGCGCGGCGCAAATCGGGAATGGCGATATTGGCGCGCAGGCTCGAGCCTTGCGCACCGAGCGCGCCGTCGGCGGTCGCCGCGACATGGGTGCCGGCGATGCGCAATCCGTTGACGACGAGGCCACCGCTGCCGGGCACCCGGATCTCGCCGCCGACAGCGAGCTTGCCGGCGAGCAGGCGGTCCAGTGCCTCCTGGCCGAGCGCCAGCGCCTCGGCGCCGCCGTCGAGCTTGACGGCATAGAGGCGCTTCTTCGGCTCGGCGTCGACATTGGCGGTGACCGCGGCGGAACCCTTGAGCGAGCGGCCGGCAAGCGTGCTGAGCCGCGAGAGGTCGGGCAACCGCGCCTCGACCTTGCCGAGGATGCGGGCGGGACCAAGTTGCCCGACATAGCCGAGCTCGGCTCCGCCGAAGGCGAGCTTCAGCGTCTCGAACTCGCCGCCACCGCCTTCGGACGCCGTGCCCCGCAAGGTGAAGCGCAGGCGGTCGCCGATGAAGCGCGCCAAACCGGGATCGGCGAGCGCGACGCCGGAGGCCTCGCCATCCGAGACCAGCACGGTGCGCGTCCTCGGATCGTTGAGCGCGCCGGTCGGCGTCGCTGTGAAGGTGAAATCGAGCTTGCCGAGCTTGCCGGCCGGAACGCTCGCGCCTTCCGCCTGCAGGCTGGCGTTGACGCGCGGGCCGGCGGCCGGTCCCCGGATCGTCGCATCGAAGGCAAGCTTGGCGATCTCGGCGCCCGAGGCGACGGTGCGGCCGCCGGCATTGGGGCGGGCGGCGGCGGTGATCTTGAAGTCGAGATTCTTGTCGGCGCCGTAGAGCCCGTTCACGTCGAGCCGCGCCAGCGCCGAGACCAGCGCCATCTGGTCGACTGAGATCGCGCCGCTATCGGCGAAGGCAACCGTGCCGTCGAGCCGGGTCGAGCCCTCGAACACCGGCGCGACCGGCGGCGGCACCAGGCCGGCGATGCGCGAATCGAGCGCGAGCAGCAGCCGGCGCGCCGTGCCCTGGCGGCTGAGATCGGCCGTGCCGTTGGCGCCGATGGTCGGGCCGGCGGCGAAGGCGAGCGTCGCCCGGAAACGGTCGAGCGGGCCGTCGCCGGTGAGATCGAGCTTGACCGGCGGCCGATCCGGCAAGTCGGCGATGGTCGAGATCAGGCCGCCCGCCGGCTCGTCGAGCTTGACCGCGAGCTGGAGCTGCGTCGACTGCGGCACGAAGCGCAGATTGACGTCGAGGCTGCCGCCCATGTCGAGCCGGCGCCCGGCGAGTCGGAAATCGAGACCCTCGTTCGGCGGACCAAGGCGCGCCGAGCCGGTCGCCGAAAACCGCGCCGGCGCGCCGATCACGGTCGGCCCGAGCGCCAGCTCGCCGAGCTGGAAGGCCTCGATGATCACCTTGAGCGGCAATTCCGGCAGGATCGGCGCGTTGTCGGCCGGCGGCGGGGCGCCCGGCTCCGATACCGGCTTGCGCAGGATTTCGAGCTTGCCGATCTCGAGCCGGTTGACCTCGAGCCGGCGCAGCAGCAGCGCCGAGCGCGTCCAGATCAGCCGGGCGCGGTCGAGCCGGAGCCAGGGCCCGTCGCGATCGGAGATGACGATGTCGCGGATGGTCGCATCGGAAGAGAGCGCGCCATCGACGGCGCCGATCGAGACCTGGCTGCCGTCGGTGGAGAGCGCCTTCGAGATCAGATCGGCCAGGACGCCGCGTTCGCCGGCATTCTGGGCGAAGCCGCCGAGGCCGGTGACGAGGACCAGCGCCACGGCGATGACCAGCGCCGCGAGGCCGGCGAGCAGTCGGGAGATGCGGAACGTGCCCATCAGAAGGCCTGCCCGATGCTGATATAGAGAGCGACCGGCTTGTCGCCCTTGCGCGGGTTGAGCGGGGCTGCGACGTCGACCCGGATCGGCCCGATCGGCGTATAGTAGCGCAGGCCGAGGCCGGCGGCGTACTGCATCTTCTCCTTGAAGTTCGGGAATTGCGATTCGAAGGCCATGCCGGCATCGAAGAACGGCACGATGCCGATCGTATTGGTGATCTTGATGCGCGCCTCGACCGAGGCCTCGAACAGGCTGCGCCCGCCGGTCAGCCGGAAGAGCGGCCCGAGCGGCGAGAGCGAGCGATAAGCATAGCCACGCACCGAGCCGCCGCCGCCGGCATAGAAGCGCCGCGTCGCCGGAATCTCGTCGAGATCGGCACCGGCGACCGAGCCCAGCCCGATCCGGCCGGCGAGCACGTAGCGGGCGTCCTCGTCGAGGGCATAATAGCCGGAGATCGAGGCCTTGCTCTGGACGAAGGGGGCGTCATTGTCGCCGAAGGCGGCGAAGGGCGTGACCGAGGCGGTCGCCCTGATGCCGCGGGTCGGGTCGAGCTGATTGTCGGTCGAATCGTAGCGCAGCGACAGCGGCACGCCGACCAGCATGTAGTCGACCTGGCCGAGCACGTCGCTGGTCTGGCCGCGCTCGGCCTCGATGCCAGCCTGGATCGAGAAGACGTCGCTGAAGCGATGGCGGATTGCGGTGGTGACGTTGGCGTAGCGCGCGGTGTAGCCGCCATAGCGGTTGGTGCCGACGCGCTCACGCACGGCGGAGGCGTCGATCAGCAGGTCGTTGCGGCTGCCGCCGAGCGCCGGCTTAATGAAGCTCGCCGAGAAGCGGCCGCCGAGATCGCTCCGCTCGAAATCGCCGAAGCTCTGGATCTTGGTGCCGTCGATGCGCGGCGCCAGGAAGATCGAGGCCTCGAGCCGCAGACTCTCGGCGCCGCCGAAGAGATTGCGGTGTTCCCAATAGGTCTTCACCGCCGGGCCATCGATCGTCGAATAGCGGGCCGAGAAGCCGAGCAGGCGCTTGGGCCGCTCGTTGACCTCGACGAAGACCGGCAGATTGCCGGCCTTGTCGAGGCTCGTGCCCTCGCGGATGCGCACCGAGCCGACGGCGGGAATCGTCGCGATCGACTTGCGCGTATCGGTAAGCGCCTTGGGCGAATAGGGATCGCCCGGCTCGAGATAGATGAAGGAGCGGATGACCTCCGTCGGAATGTCGCCGGTCTCGTTGACCGAGACATCGCCGAAGCCGGCCACGGGACCGGGATCGACCACGAGCGAGACGTCCATCGTCTTGGCGGCGTGGTCGACGACGGGGCGGACCTCGACGACGCGGGCGAGCGGCCGGGACTTGCCGCGCCAGTAATCGACCAGCGCGGCCTGCGCGGCGCGGATCGAGGACGAGGTGGCTGGTGCGCCCGGGACGAGGCCGGAGACCTTGCCGGGGTCGGAAATCACCGCAGTCGGATCACGGCGGCTGCCGGGGATGATGTCGACATTGCGCAGCGAGAACAAAGGCCCCGGATCGACCGTGACCACGATCGGCGCCGGCGCGCGATTGCGATAGGCCTCGGCCGTCCGCGCGAGGCCCGGCGGCGGCTCGCCGGCCTGCGTCACCGCAACGCCATCGACCGCGATCGCGACCTGCGCGTTGAAATAGCCCTGGGCCCAGAGCGCATCGATCAGCGGGTTGATGTCGGCGGCAGCCCGGCGGGCCAAGGTCTCGCCGTCCGGCGGCGCATCCTCGCGCAGGCGGTAGAGCAGAGAGGCGTCCTGCAGGCTGCGCTTCAGCGCGCTGGCACCCGGCACATCGCCGAGCTCGAACTTCAATTCATAGGGCAGCGTCGACGCGCTGACCGGCGGCGGCTTGTCCTTGCTGCCGAAGAGGTTGAAGACGTCGAGCGATGACAGGTCGAAGGCGCGCGCCGGCGAAATCTCACCGACAAGCATCGCCGCGAAAGCAACCAAGCCTCCGCCGGCAATGCCGATCCTGCCCCTTCGCCATGACCGCATCAAACCTCCAACGCAACCCAACTAGAACGCAGCGAATGCGTTGATTTTGTGATCGCGCCTCCAGTTGATCACAATTCGACGCTCGAAATTAGCGCACCATCAGCCGAAAACCTGAACGAATCGTTGGCTTGTCGCCCGCTGACGAAAGTCCTCAGTCGCCCTGTTCCGCCAGCGCGAAGGAGATCGCGGTGACCGGGTCGAGCCGGGCGATCACAGGGCCGACCGTCGGCGCGAGGACGCCACCGCAGAGGCTGCCGGTGGTGATGATCTGGCCAGCCTTGAGCGGGCCGAGCGGCCCTTCGACCGACCGGTTGGCCCAGGCGAGCGCCGTGACCAGCGGGTCGCCATTGGCGTGCAGCGCCTGGCGGTCATAGAGCACGTCGCCATCGAGCTCGACCGTGCAGGTCAGGGCCGGAACGTCGTCGAAGATGCTGAAGGGAACCTCGGGGCCGAGCAGATAGCCGCCATGGCCCATCGCGTCGGCGAGCCAGAGCGGGAACGGCACATTGGTCCAGTCGGCGATGCGGCTCTCGACGATCTCGATGCCGACGAGAGCGGCGTCGCAATGATCGATCAGCTCCTCGCGGGTATAGGGCTGGCCGGGCCGCAGCGGCATGTCTCGGCCGAGGCGGATGGCGAGCTCGATCTCGACGCGCAATTCGGCGCCGTGCACGCCGCGATAGGTGTCGCCGGATTTGAGATAGGGGCCCTGCATCAGCCCGGCCATCGGACGGCCGCCCTCGCCGAGCGAGACCTTCCAGCCGGCGAGCGGATAGCCCATGCCCTGGTTGACCTCGGCCTGCGCGGCAAAGCCGGCATCGACGTCGGCGGGGACCGGCAAGGTCGCGATGTCGACCAGCTTGTGGCCGCGGCGGGCGGCAATGAAGGCACCAGCAAGAGTCTCGGTCGTCGCAGCCATGGTCGTCTCGTCCCCGTCCTCAGCGTGGCGGAACCGCGCCGCCTGATCCTCTTTGGCTACAGCATCGACCGGCTTCCGGGAACCCAGGATCGGTCCCGCCCGCTTCAACGCCGCTATTTCCGGCTGGCGAGGATGACGCCGAGCACGGCGACCGCCATGCCGACGAGCTGGATCATGGTCAGCGTCTCGCCGAAGAGAAGCCAGGCCTCGACCGCGACCGCCGGCGGCACGAGATAGAGGAAAGTCGCGATGCGCGAGACCTGACCGCGGCGGATCAGCACGAGATAGAGCCCGATCCCGCCGAGCGAAAGCGCGAACACCGACCAGGCCAGCACCAGGCCCATGGTCAGGTTCCACTCGATCCGCATCGGCTCGAGCATGTAGGCAAAGGGCAGCGTGAACAGGAAGGCGGCGATGTACTGCACAGCCGTCACCGTGCGCAGATCGCCCTCGACGATGCGCGCCTTCTGCCAGAACGAGCCGATGGTGACGGCGAACATGCCGATGACGTTGACGATGATCGGCAGTGCGATGGCGGACAATGCCTCGGGCGCGACGCCGACCAGCTTCGGCTCCAGCACCAGCCCGATGCCGAGAAAGCCGCAGACGATGCCGAGCCAACGGATCGGCGAGATATGCTCGCGCACGATCAAAGGCGCGAACAGCGCGGTCAGCACCGGCTGCAGCCCCGCGATCAGGCCGGAGACGCCGGCCGGCAGGCCATGACGTACCGCCCACCAGACGCCGCCGAGATAGATGGCATGCAGCAGGATGCCGGCGATGGCGCAATCGATGATGGCGCGCCTCGTCTTCGGCCACTGCGCCCCGAGAGCGACAGCGAGGATAGAGAGCGCAAGCCCGGCGCAGGCGAAGCGCACAGAGAGAAAAGTCAGCGCGTCGGAATAGCGGGCCGAATAGCCGGCGACGATCCAGCCGCTCGACCAGAGGAACACGAAGAGCGCCGGCGACAGGCGCAGGAAAAGCGGAGAATCGAACATCGCAGCGGCCTCGTCCGGGTGCTGATACGCCGCGCGAAAGGCGTTGTCGCCGCTTGTGGACGCCGTGGCGGCATGTTTCGCGTGCGCCCTTACATCTTGCCAGCCGCCTCGAAGCAGCGACAATCACCACCCTGCCCCGTCCGAGATCCGTATGTCGCTGCGCTCAGTTCCCGCCCTCGCCTTCGAGCGCTTCATCGCCCATGACGGCTGGGCGATCGCCAGCCACATCGCGCTCTCGGTGCTGATGTCGCTGTTCCCCTTCCTGATCCTCGTCACCGCGCTCGGTGGCCTGTTCGGTTCACAGGAGGCGGCCGACGAAGCCGCGCAATTGCTGCTGGAGGCCTGGCCGCGCGAGGTCGCCGAGCCGATCGCGCGTGAGGTCCGCTCGGTGCTCACCGCAGTGCGCAAGGATGCGCTGACGCTCGGCGCGATGCTGGCGCTCTACTTTTCCTCTTCCGGGGTCGAGGCGGTCAGGATCGGCCTCAACCGCGCCTACGAGGCCTATGAATGGCGCAGCTGGTGGCGCACGCGGCTGGAATCGATCGTCTATGTGGTCGGCGGGGCGGTCTTCATGCTCGCCTTCTCGCTGCTGGTCGTGCTCGGCCCGCTGCTCTGGCGCGGCATCGTCGGCTTCGCCCCGGCCCTTGCCCCGCTCGGCTTCATGCTCGCCTTCCTGCGCATTGCGAGTGCGACCGTGCTGGTGGTGATGGCGCTCGCCGTCGCGCACAAGCTGCTGCCGGCCCGCGCCCCGCATATCGGCGCGATGTGGCCCGGCATCCTGATGACATTGGTGGTCTGGCTGATTGGCGGCGTCGGCTTCGGCTGGTATCTCGATTCCTTCGCTGGCGCCTATGTCACCACCTATGCCGGCCTCGCCACCGCGATGATCGCGCTCGTCTTCCTCTATTGGCTTGCGGCGATCTTCCTCTACGGCGCCGAGCTCAACGCCGCGATCGCGCTGGTCAGGGCGCCGGAGAAGTCGACCGGCGACGTGCTGAGCTCACTATGATGCCCTCCGTTCAGCCTTCCAACGCCTCGACCACGTCCTCATAGGTGCGCAGGCCGGTGCGCGGGGCGTAGACCAGCACCGCCATGTTGCCGGGAGCATGCTCGTTCTTCCACATCTTGTGGTGGGCGAGCGGGATCTTGTCCCAGGGGAACACCTCGGACATGCAGGGGTCGATACGGCGGTCGATGACGAACTGGTTGGCGGCGCTCGCCTGCTTGAGATGGGCGAAATGCGAGCCCTGCACGCGCTTCTGGCGCATCCAGACATAGCGGGCGTCGAAAGTGATGTTGAAGCCCGAGGTGCCGGCGCAGAACACCACCATGCCGCCGCGCTTGGCGACGAGGCAGGAGACCGGGAAAGTCGCCTCGCCCGGATGCTCGAAGACGATGTCGACGTCCTTCTTGCCGGTGATGTCCCAGATCGCCTTGCCGAACTTGCGGGCTTCCTTGGTCCAGTCGTTGTATTCGGGCGAGTTGACCGTGGGCATCTGGCCCCAGCAGTTGAAATCCTTGCGGTTGATCACGCCCTTGGCGCCGAGGCCAAGCACGTAGTCGCGTTTGCTCTCGTCGGAGATCACGCCGATCGCATTGGCGCCGGACGCTGCGCAGAGCTGCACGCCGAAGACGCCGAGGCCGCCCGAGGCGCCCCAGATCAGCACGTTGTCGCCCGGCTTGATCGTGTGCGGGGCGTGGCCGAAGAGCATGCGGTAGGCCGTCGCCAGCGTCAGCGTGTAGCAGGCCGATTCTTCCCAGGAGAGGTGCTTCGGCTTCAGCATCAATTGCCGCGACTGGACCCGGCAGAACTGGGCGAAGGAGCCGTCCGGCGTCTCGTAGCCCCAGATGCGCTGAGACGACGAGAACATCGGGTCGCCGCCATTGCACTCCTCGTCGTCGCCGTCATCCTGGTTACAGTGGACGATGACCTCGTCGCCGACCTTCCAGCGCTTCACCTTGGAACCGACCGCCCAGACGATACCGGAAGCATCCGAGCCGGCGATGTGGAGCGAACCCTTGTGGACGTCGAAGGGCGAGATCGGCTGGCCGAGGCCGGCCCAGATGCCGTTGTAGTTGACGCCGCCTGCCATCACGAGGAGCAGCACCTCCTCCTCGCCGATCGCCCAGGTGGGCACGACCTCAACCTGGAAGCTGTCCTGCGGCGGGCCGTGGCGCTCGCGGCGGATCGTCCAGGCGTACATGTTGGCCGGGACATGGCCGAGCGGCGGCAGTTCGCCGAGCTCGTAGAGATCCTTGAGTGCGGGCTTCGCGACGGGTTGCGGCTGTGCCATCTGGTCTCTCCCTTGTCGCCACGCCTCATTCCGGTGGCGTTGCCGGCATCATGCAGACCAATGCTGCGCTGCGCCATACGCCTATCGAATTATGCCGCAACGCAAAAAACAAGAGAGAAGATCAATAAGTTCCCTCGCCGCTTGCTTCGCGCCGAAGCTGCGACGATACCGCCGCCATGGACATGATTCGAGAGCTTCACGGCACAAATGTGCTGATCTGCGCAGAGGACGGCCCGCTGCTCGCCAGCGAGCGCGATGCCAACGACTTCCTCGGTGCCGCCTGGGGAGTCGAGGCGACGATGGTCGCGATCCCGGTCGCGCGGATCGATCCCGCCTTCTTCCAGCTCGCCACGCGACTCGCAGGCGACGTTGCGCAGAAATTCGTCAATTACCGGGTGAGGCTCGCGATCGTCGGCGACATCGCGGCCCATTGCGCGCAGAGCAAGGCGCTGCGCGACTTCGTCTACGAGAGCAATCGGGGGCAGGCGCTCTGGTTCGTCGAGGACATCGCAGCGCTCGACGCCCGGCTCGCAGCCTGACGCAGTCAAGCGGGCCGGCTGGCCGCCAGCATGTAGTTGACGTCGAGATCGCGCGAGCGCGACCAACGGTCGGCCAGCGGATTGTAGGCAACGCCCTCGCGGGCGAAGACCGAGAGCCCGCCGGTCTCGATCGCCGCTTCCAGCTCGTCCGGCGTCACGAACTTCTCCCAGTCATGCGTGCCGCGCGGCAGCCAGCGCAGGATGTATTCGGCGCCGACGATGGCAAGCGCATAGGATTTCAGCGTGCGGTTGAGCGTCGCCATGACCAGCAGGCCGCCCGGCTTCACCGCCGCGCAACAGGAGGCGACGAAGACCTCAACATCGGCGACGTGCTCGACCACCTCCATGGCGAGCACGATGTCGAAGCGCTCCCCTGCGGCGACCACGGTCTCGATCGTCTCCTCGCGATAATCGATCGCGATGCCGGCCTTCTCAGCATGCGCCCGGGCGACGGCGATATTGGTCGTGGCCGGGTCGAGCCCCGTCACCTTCGCTCCCAGGCGTGCCAGCGGCTCGGAGAGCACGCCGCCACCGCAGCCGATGTCGACGAGACTCAGGCCCTCCAGCGTCCGCAGCGACTTCGGATCGCGACCGAAGCGCTCGCAGGCGAGGTCGCGGATGAAGGCGAGCCGCACCGGATTGAACTTGTGCAGCACCGCCATCGGCCCCTTCGGGTCCCACCAGCTCTTGGCCAGCGCGTCGAAGCGCGCGACCTCGGCCGGGTCGATGGTGGAGCCTTCGCGTGCCGCTGCCGTCATCGCCCTTGATGTCCCGTTTACGCGTCTGCCGGGCGCGGCCGCATTGACACCGCCCGCACCTCCCGTCATCTACACGCGCCTTTCGCCGAGTGCGAGAGCGCTATTTGTCCCGGCCCCGCGCCGGTCCGTTTCTGAGAGCTCTTGGACGTCATGGCCCGTCTGGTGATGAAATTCGGCGGCACTTCGGTCGCCACTGTCGAGCGCATCAAGAACGCCGCCCGCCACGTCAAACGTGAATTCGAGGCCGGCAATCAGGTCGCCGTCGTGGTCTCGGCGATGTCGGGCAAGACCAACGAGCTCGTCGCCTGGTGCAAGGAGGCATCGCCCGCCTTCGACCAGGCCGAATACGACACCGTCGTTGCCTCGGGCGAGCAGGTCACCTCCGGGCTGATGGCGATCGCGCTGCAGGAGATGGGTCTGCCGGCGCGCTCCTGGCAGGGCTGGCAGATCCCGCTCTACGGCTCGGATGCCCATGGCTCGGCAAGGATCGAGGGCGTCGACGGCGCCGGCATCCTCGCCGGCTTCGACCGCAATCGCGAGATCGCGGTCTGCTCCGGCTTCCAGGGCGTCAACCCGCGCAGCCACCGCATTGTCACGCTCGGCCGCGGCGGCTCGGACACCAGCGCGGTCGCGCTCGCCGCCGGCCTCAAGGCCGATCGCTGCGACATCTACACCGATGTCGACGGCGTCTACACCACCGACCCGCGCATCGTCCCGAAGGCGAGGCGCATGGACAAGGTCTCGTTCGAGGAGATGCTGGAGATGGCGTCTCTCGGCTCGAAAGTGCTGCAGGTGCGCTCGGTCGAGATCGCCATGGTCCAGCGCGTGCCGACCTATGTGCGCTCCTCCTTCGACGACCCCGAAAACCCCAATCCAGGCACCCTCATCTGCGACGAGGACGACATCGTGGAACAGCAGATCGTCACCGGCATCGCGTTCTCGCGCGACGAAGCCCAGATCACGCTCCGGCGCGTGGCCGACAAGCCCGGCGTCGCCGCGGCGATCTTCGGGCCGCTGGCCGACGCCAACATCAATGTCGACATGATCATCCAGGTCGTCTCCGACGATCAGGCGACGACCGACATCACCTTCACCGTGCCGACCGCCGACTACGAGCGCGCCCGCAAGCTGCTCGAAGATCGGCATAACGACATCGCCTATCAGGCGCTGCAGGGCGCGACCGACGTGGTGAAGATCTCGGCGATCGGCGTCGGCATGAGGAGCCATGCAGGCGTCGCGGCGCGCGCCTTCCGGGCGCTGGCCGAGAAGGGCATCAACATCCGCGCCATCACGACCTCCGAGATCAAGTTCTCGGTGCTGATCGACGCCGCCTATACCGAGCTCGCGGTCCGCACCCTGCACTCGCTCTACGGGCTCGACGCGGCCTGAGATCAGGGCGAAGTCTCCGCGGCGCTGCCCTGTTCGCGCCGCCATATGGTCACGAAATGACCTGATCGCTTCCAGCCTCTGATCCCATTGCTGGTGTCAAATCGTCCTTTCCGCAACGATGGAAGGACACGCCATGCGTATGATCACGATCGCCGCCGTCGGCGCCGCAGCTATCCTCGCCGGCGCCGCCAATGCCCAGGCACCGGCGACAGAACGTCCCGCGGCCAAGCCGCCTGCCTCGTCTCAGGAAGCGCCAGCGTCCGCGCCGACGATCACCTCGGTCAAGGTCGTCGAGCTCGATGAACTGCCCGAGGCCACCAAGGCGCAGGTCAACCAGCTGGTGGCGACACGCACCGCCGACGAGTTGCAGAAGCTCCGGGAGGCGATCGAGGCGGCGCCGGCTGTGAAGTCCGCCGTCGAGGCGAAGGGCTTCTCCTCGCGCGACGTCGTGCTGGCCCAGGTCAACAACGACGGCGAGTTGACGATCGTCGCCCGCAAGGCCGGCTGATCGGATCCGGCTTTAAGTCCAGAACGGGCTCGCCGCCTCGAATCCCCGCCAGCGGCGCTTGAGCTTGCGGCCGGCCTCGATGGTCTGGCGGGATTGCCAGCCACGAACGGCGCCGGCGGCGAATTGCAGCTCCGGGCTCGCCTTGCCGTGGCGCAGATCGGCGATGAGGTGGTGCGTTGTCGCCGCATCGTTGGCGAGGCCGAGCGCCTCCTGCAATCGCGACAGCCGCCCGAGATATTTGCGGGCGGCTGCGCCGTCGTGAAGCGGCAGGAAGAACTCGGCGGTGTAGCGCAGTTTCTTCAATGCCAGCCGCAGTTCGTGACGCGCCTCTGGCTGGAGGCTGCCGAAGCCACGACCGCGCTTCAACGCCTGGCGATGGGTCCGCGCCAGCACCCGTTCCGCGAAAGCGGAAGCCGGCTCGGCCAGCACCGTCATGGCCTCGCTGGGAAGGCCGCCTCGCCAGCCGCGTCGCTCGATCAGGGCGCCGAAGGACAAGAGGAAACGGCCGGTTTGCGGATTCGCCAGCCGCTCCTCGATCGCGGCGTAGCACATGGCCTGAAACGGCTCGGCCGCCTTGCACAACACCGACAATCCGGCATCGCCCAACCCCTCGTCCTCGATATCCGGCACGGTCTGGGTGATGAAGACGTCCCAGTTGCGGGCCGGGCCCAGCACATGGCCGAGGCGCTTGGCCTCCCGTCCGATCGGCTCGAACGCGGGCGATGCGACCTCGCGTTTCAGCACCGACAGCGCCGAGCGCAGGCGGCGCAGCGACACCCGCATCTGGTGGACCGCTTCCGGCCCCGAGCGCGTGGCGACGGGCGCGAGATTGCCGAGGAGCTGCCTGTAGGTGTTGCCGAGGATCGCGGCGATCGCCGCGTCGGCATTGTCATGCGCGCCGATCTCGACCGGCTTTGCCTTCACCGCACGTGGCAAACGCGAAAAGGCGAGCCCGTAGCCGCGCGCCGATTTGCTCTGCGTCGCGACCTGCAGCGGGGCGACATCCAGCATGGCCAGCCCCAGCTCATAGAGCACAGCCGCCTCGCCCTCCTTCAGCTCGAGCTCGACCTCGCTGACCGGCAGGCTGTTCTCGCCGGCCTCGATCGTGCCGTCGTCGAAGGCGATCTCGATCAGCGCGCCGGCATAGTCGAGCCGGCGGAGGCGCCGCCTGATGCGCGTGGCGAAGACCGGCGCGAGTTGCCCGGCTGACAGGCTCGCGAGCGGCTCGCCGATCTCGGCTAGCGGCAGCAAGGCGAGGTCGAGCGTGCCGTCCGGCAGCGCTACCTCCCATTCGTCGCGCGCCAGCGGACTGCCCGAGCCCGACCGCTTCAGCGTCTGGACATGGCGCTTGCCGCTGCGGCGCACCCGCAGCGACAGGCCGTTGCGGTCGAGCAGCCTGTCGGGCGTGTCGTAGTAGACCGCGTCGAGCCGGCGGGTGACGCCCTGGTTGCGGGCATGGCGCTCGATCAAGTCCGCGCCGCGCAATGTCTCCAGCGCTTCAGGCGAAGCGGCGAGCTTCAGTTCGATCTCGCGCGGTGGCTGCTTCTGCGACGCGGAAGGCGCAGCGTCGTCGGAGTGGGCGACTTCGTCTCTCGGCACGGCGTCCAAGGCTTCTCTCCACTGGGCGGTGCGTGAGCCGGGACAGTAGCGTCGCCCGCAGCCGCTTGTCACCACTCCGCCCGGAGACGATGCCCCGGGCGAAGTGGCGCAGGCATCAGAGCGCCTGCCGGATCGTGGCTTCGACCGGCGAGTAGTTGCCATCCGGGCGATCCAGGCTGAGCGGCTCGCGCGGCAGCAAGGGCGGCTGCGCCATGAAGCGCGGCGTCGTGCCGCGATGCGGCTGCGCCGCATGCACCAGGAAGGGATGGCAGAGATAGACCGTGCCGGCCTCCCCGGTCGCCAACACCTCATCGCGCCCGGCGCTGCCGGCAAAGCCGTCGGCGGCGAGCTCGCGCAGCGACAGTCCAGCCTCGCCCGCCGGCGCGAGCTGCCGGGCGATATCGCGATGCGATCCGGCCCGGATGCGCGTCGGCGCATCGTCTTCGCCGACATCGGAGAACAGGAAGAGCATCAGCAGCGCCCTGCCCTTCGAGCCGACATTGACCCGCCAATTCATGAAGTCAGGATCGTCGAAGCCAAAGCTGACATCGACATGCCAGCCGGCATCGCCCGGGTCCTCCGGCGAAGGAAAGCGCACCGGGAAGCTGCCCATGGCGCGGCAGGGCAGCCAGCGCCCGGCGCCGACGAGTTGGTCGAAGGCGCCATGCAGGCGCTGGGTGTTCGCCGCGGCGACGAAGGGCGCGTCGGCGTACATGCCGAGCCGGATGACCGGCTTCGTCCAGCTCGCAGGGTTGTTTGGATCGCAGTCGAGATCGCGCCAGAGGATGGCGCGGGCCTCCTCGGCGAGCGCCGGCGCAAAGGCATGGTCGATCCGGACGAAGCCGTGTTCGACGAAATGAGCAATCTGCGCGCCGCCGAGGACGCGCGCACCGGAATCAGTGTGAGCCATAAGGAGAGTCTTTCGATATCGGCCAGCCGAAGCGCCCGCCACGCGGGCAGGCTGGCAAGGGACCTTCGGACGCGAGGCGTCCGTTTGCAGACCGGAGCGCGCTATGCGCGTCAGGTCCGCAGGAAGGTCAGGCGAGATCGAAAACGGCGAACATCATCATGGTGGCGACAGTATCGCAGCGGCTGCCTGAGCGATCAACCCTGCGAGCCGAAGCTGAGCCAAAAGGCGCGCTGGCCAAGCCGGCGGCGGCACTGCCACCATGCGCACACCCCAGGATTCGGGCCCGGAACTTGAATGCGGATCGCCATCCTCTCCGACATCCATGCCAACCGCGAGGCGTTCGAGGCGGTGCTGGCGGCCGTGCGCCGGCTCGCGCCGGACCGGCTGGTGCTGCTCGGCGATATCGTTGGCTACGGACCCGAGCCGGGCTTCTGCGTCGATGCAGCGCGCGAACTCGTGGCAGCCGGCGCGGTCTGCATTCGCGGCAATCATGACGAGGCTGCCGTGCGCGGCCCCTCAGGCATGACGCCGAACGCACATGAGGCGGCGCTGTGGACCAAGGCGCAACTCTCCGCCGAGCAGAGCGCTTTCCTGGGCGATCTGCCGCTGGTGGCGGAGCTCGACGGCACGCTCTTCGTCCACGCCAGCGCCCGCGACCCTGCTGCCTGGCACTATGTCCGCGACCTACGCGGGGCCGAAGCGTGCCTCGCGGCAACCGACGCGGGGACGGTCGTCTGCGGGCACACCCATCTGCCGACGATCTTCTATGCCCGCACCGGGCGCGAGCCGGTGGCGTTCATCCCCCTGCGCAACGTGGCTGCGCCGCTCTCGGCCGTGCACCGGCATGTCGTGGTGGTCGGCGCCGTCGGCCAGCCGCGCGATGGCGACCCGGCCGCCTGCTTTGCCTTGCTCGATACGCAGGCGCGCGAGGTCACCATGGTGCGCGTGCCCTATGACAGCCAAGACACCGCGCGGAAGATCAAAGCCGCCGGCCTGCCGGACTGGCTCGGCCTGCGCCTGCAGATCGGCAGATAGGGGGACGGGATGGAACGGCCTCAGACCGGTTCGGTGATCGACGGTTTCACGCTCGGCGAGCGATTGAAGGCCGGGGGCATGGCGACGCTCTGGCGCGCCA
This sequence comes from Allobosea sp. Root483D1, assembly GCF_001429505.1. Lineage (GTDB taxonomy): Bacteria > Pseudomonadota > Alphaproteobacteria > Rhizobiales > Beijerinckiaceae > Allobosea. Next base: position 103,234 of record NZ_LMJW01000022.1, on the reverse strand, counting down.
CTCACCCCGACCATGCCGGGCCGCTCGTCCTGAAGATCCCGGTGCTCGATCCCGGCGCGGACGTCTCGGCCATCGTCGGCTACGAGACCGAGGTGCTGATCCACAAGCGCCTGTCGGGACCGCATCTGCCGCGCTTCGTCGCGTCGGGCGATCTTGCCCGCATCCCCTTCATCGCCATGGGCTTCGTCGCCGGGACCAGCCTTGCGGACCACATCAAGCTGGCGCCGCTGCCTTTCGCCGAAGTGCAGGGCATCGGCATCGCGATCGCGACGGCAATCGCCGATCTGCACCGGCAGAACGTGGTCCATCTCGACCTCAAGCCCGAGAACGTCATCCTGACCGACAAGGGCGCGGTGCTGCTCGATTTCGGCCTCGCCCGCCATGCCGAACTGCCGGACCTGCTCGGCGAGGAAAGCCGCGAGCCGATGGGGACGGCGGCCTACATCGCGCCGGAACAGGTGCTGGGCGAACGCTCCGACCCGGCGAGCGATCTCTTCGCGCTCGGCTGCATCCTCTACCAGATGGCGTCGGGCGAGGAGCCGTTCGGCCGGCCGAAGACCGTGCCCGGCATGAAGCGGCGGCTCTATCACGCGCCCAAACCCTTGCGCGCCGTCAACGAGCAGGCGCCGGCCTGGCTCGAAGCGATCATATCCCGCTGCCTCGAGGTCGATCGCGGCCGGCGCTATGCCGATGCGGGCAAGCTCGCCTTCGACCTGCGCCATCCCGAGCAAGTCACCGTCTCGCGCAAGCGCCGGACCGCGCAGGAGCGTGGCTTGGGCAAGCGGCTGGTCGACCTGTTCCAGAAGCGCGACGAGGCCGAGGTTACCGGCACGCCGACGGTGGCACGGCGCAAGGCCGGCCCCTCGATCGTGCTGACCGCCGTCGATCTCTCCGAGGGGCCGGACGCACTAGCCGCGGTGATCCTCGCCGAAACCAGCCGGCTGCTGGCGGCACGGCCGGATTCCTCGCTCGCCTGCCTGACGGTGCTCAGGACCGAGATCATCGGCGAGACCAAAACCGTCGATGCAGAAGGCCGCTCGCTCTATATCGGCCGGCTGGTGGCGCTGAAGGATTGGGCGAGGCCGCTGCATCTGCCGGAGGACCGCGTCAGCTACCATGTCATCGAGGCGGTCAGCCCGGCCGACGCGATCCTGCGCTATGCCGAGCACAACGACATCGACCATATCGTGCTCGGCGCCCGCTCCTCGTCGCCGTTACGGCGCCACCTCGGCAGCGTCTCGACCAAGGTCGTCGCCGAGGCGCTGTGCTCGGTCTCGGTGGTCAGGGTGAAGGGTAGGGGCAACGATCGCGAGCAGGATTAAATCGTGCTAAGATGGACCTCGATCGGAGGCTTGCATGCGCGCGACCCAATCCCTCAGCATCACGCTGCCGCATGAGATGGCACAGATGGTGAAGTCCAAAGTCGCTTCGGGCGAATATGCCAGCGAAAGCGAGGTGATCCGCGACGGTTTGCGCGTACTTGCCGCCCGCGACCAGGCAGTCGACAACTGGCTGCGCGAGGAAGTCCTGCCGGTCTACGATGAGATTTCCGCCGATCCAAGCAAGGCCGTGCCGGCAGAAGAGGCCTGGGCCCGGATTGAAGCGCATATCAGCGGCGGCAAGACCGGCGCATGAGCGTTCGGGTCGGCTTCTCCGAGCGGGCGATCGCCGACCTCCAAAGCATCTACGACTACATCGCACCGCGTGGAAGCGAGCGAATCGCGCGCGACTATGTCGCTCGCCTCTACGCCTATTGCCTCGATTTTCAGGTCTTTCCCGAACGAGGCGTCCACCGAGACGACCTGCGCCCGGGTCTGAGACTGATCGGGTACCGCAGGCAAGCGACTATCGCCTTCGCCGTGCTCGGCAATGACGTGACGATCCTGCGGGTTTTCCAGCGCGGCCGCGACATCGAAGCTCTGCTTCAGGACGATGAGCCAGCTTGAGCGGATCCGCCATGTCTCAGCCGCGTTGACCTCCCCGCCCCCACCTCCGACTATGCCGACCATGCCGGCCGCCCCCTCCGTCCCGCCCGAATTCGATTCCGCCCGGCTGGATGCCTTCCTGCGTTCTGCCCTGCCCGGCCGCGCCATCGGGCAGATGGAGCTCGAGCGGATCGGTGGCGGGCAGTCGAATCCGACCTTCTTCGTCAGCTATCCCGATGCCGGCGCGCGGCTGGTGCTGCGCAAGAAGCCGCCGGGGCCGTTGTTGCCCTCGGCCCATGCCGTCGAGCGCGAGTACCGCATCCTGAAGGCGCTCGCCGGCTCTTCCGTACCGGTGCCGCCCGTGCTGCTGCTGCACGAAGCCGACGACGTCGTCGGCACGCCGTTCTACCTGATGGAGCGGCTGGAGGGCCGCGTCTTCCACGACACCGGCCTGCCCGGCGTCACGCCTGACGAGCGGCGCGCCATGTATTTCGCCATGGCCGAGACGCTGGCGGCACTGCACGGCTTCGACTGGCAGGCAGCCGGCCTCGCCGACTTCGGCAAGCCCGGCAATTACTATGCCCGCCAGCTGGCGCGCTGGGGCCGGCAATGGCGCGAGACCAGGACGCGCGACATCCCGGCAATCGACCGGCTGATCGACTGGCTCGGCACCAATCTCGACGAGACGCCGGACACGACCATCGTCCATGGCGACTTCCGCCTGGGGAACCTGATGTTCGCTCCGAACGAGCCGCGCATCGTCGCGGTGCTCGACTGGGAGCTCTCGACGCTCGGCCACCCGCTCTCCGACGTCGCCTTCTCCTGCCTGCCCTGGCATTCGACGCCGCAGATGTATGCCGGCATCGTCGGGCTCGATCGCGAGGGCCTCGGCATCCCGACGCAAGCTGAATACATCGCCCGCTATTGCGCTGCCGCCGGGCGGGCGCAGGGGCCGGGGCGCTTCCACCTCGCCTTCTCGCTCTTCCGCTTCGCCGTCATCCTCGACGGCATCGCGGCACGGGCCAAGACGGGCAATGCCGCCGCCGAGAACGCGGTGGCGGTCGGCGCGATGGCGGAGAGTTTTGCCGAGCGGGCGGAAGCGTTGGTCGAGGGCGCGGCGTGAGGGCTGAGACTTGCCGTCATTCTCGGGCGAAGCGAAGCGCAGACCCGAGAATCTCTGGACGAGACGGCGCTGACCGGCGCTTCTTCCGGCCTGAGATGCTCGGGTCGAGCCCGAGCATGACGCCATAAGGTTTGAGGAGAGCACCATGGATTTCGCCTATTCGGCCAGGGTCGAGGAGCTGCGCGCCAGCTTACAGGCCTTCATGGACGCCCATATCCAGCCGGCCGACGCCGCCTGGAAACACGAGGTCGAGGCCGGGCGCTATCCCACCGCGCTGATCGACGGCCTCAAGGCCAAGGCGAAGGCGGTAGGGCTGTGGAACCTGTTCCTGCCGGCGCTCAAGCCGGACGAGCCCGGCACGCGGCTGAGCAACCTCGAATACGCCCCCCTCGCCGAGATCATGGGCCGAATCTACTGGTCCTCGGAGGTGTTCAATTGCAACGCCCCCGACACCGGCAACATGGAAATCCTGCACATGTTCGCGACGCCGGAACAGCGCGAACGCTGGCTGAACCCGATGCTCGCCGGCGAGATCCGCTCCTGCGTGGGGATCACCGAGCCGGGCGTCGCCTCCTCCGACCCGACCAATTTGCAGACCACGATCATCCGCGACGGCGACCATTACGTCATCAACGGCCGCAAATGGTGGACGACCGGGGCGCTGCACCCCAACGCGAAGTTCTGCATCGTGATGGGCCTGTCCGATCCGCGGCCCGAGGCCGATCCGCACAAGCGCCACAGCATGATCATCGTGCCGATGGATTCGCCCGGCCTCAGCGTGATGCGCAACCTGCCGCTGCTGAACCACTACTCGATCGAGGGCCATACCGAGACCGACTTCACCGAGGTCAGGGTGCCGGCGGAAAACCTGCTCGGCAAGGAAGGCGCAGGCTTCGCGCTGGCGCAGGCGCGGCTCGGGCCGGGCCGCATCCACCATTGCATGCGCTCGATCGGCCAATGCGAGGTCGCGCTCGAACTGATGGTCGAGCGCGCGCTGGAGCGAAAGGCCTTCGGCCGCAACCTGTCCGACTACGCCAATGTCCAGGACTGGATCGCGGAAGGGCGGATGGAGATCGACCAGGCCCGCCTGCTCTGCCTGCGCGCCGCCTGGATGATGGACAAGCACGGCAACAAGGCCGCCCGCACCGAGGTCTCGGCGATCAAGGTCGCGGCGACGCGGTTGCAGACCAGGCTCGCCGATCGGGCGATCCAGGTCTTCGGCGCCGGCGGGCTCTCCAACGACACGCCGCTGGCCTTCATCTACTCCTGGGGCCGGGCCCTGCGCTTCATCGACGGGCCGGACGAGGTCCACCTGCGCACCATCGCCCGCGCCGAAATCAAGAAGCGCAAGGAGAGCAACCGCAGCACCTTCGCGGAACAGGGCGTGGTCAGGCCGTGGGTGAAGCCGGCGGGGTAGGAAATGGTCCTGAAATGGACCGGCGCGACCTCAGCGACACACGCGCCTGCCGTTGACGACAGTGCAGCCGCGCCGCACGGGCGCGACAACCACGGCACGCGGAGCCACCGGGCGACGCACCACCACCGCACCATTAGGTCCCGCGCAACCAGCCCGCACGACCCCGCGCGCGCAAACGACGGCGCTGGCCTCGGTCGGCGAGAAGGTCGCCGCCAAGGCCAGGATTCCGAAGCCGAAGATTGAGAATTTCATGTCGTCGTCCCTTTCGGAACCGAGAGGTGAGATGGATCTCGGACAAGCTGCATGCAGCCTGTCCGAGAGGGTCAGAACTTGTAAAGCAGCCGTCCAACGACCTGATTGGTGCTCAACTGCTGCTTGAAACCGACAATACCGAGCCCGCCGACGCCAACCGGATAGGTGTAGGTATCCTCCTGGAACTGGGAGTACCGATATTCCAGACCAGCGATCCAGTTGTTCGTGATAGCGTATTCGGCGCCGACACCGAGTGTCCAGCCCAAGCGAGTGCTATCGCCTGCGCCGTAGGAGTAACCCGTACCCGTCACCGTCGACTTGGGCGCGGCCAATGCAAGTCCGCCGGTTGCATAGATCATGAGCCGGTCGAAGGCATAGCCGACACGCAGCCTGGCCGAACCCACCCAATTGGTATGGGCGGTGATGAAGTCACCGGTCAGTGCGGTATGTCGCTGCTTTCCGGTGATGAGGGCTGAGCCGTCGATCTCGCCACCGACGACAAGCCGCCCGATCTGGTAGTTGTAGCCCACCATCAGGCCGGCCGCGACGCCGTTCTTGTCCAGGCTGGGCAAAGACGCGACAGCGGCCCGACCGGCAATCGCGGCGCCGGCCGTCAACTCGGTCCTGGTCTGCGCCCAGCCGACCTGGGTACCGATATAAAAACCTGTCCATGTGAACGCAGGCGGCAAGGGAGCGGCAGGTTCGATCCTCCGCGACGGCAGGTCGGCAGCCTGCGCGGCGATCGAGAACATTGCAAACGCAATCCCGATACCAATGCCTGTAGTGGAAGTAGACATCTCGAATACACCCCTTCTTGAGCGACAGAATTGCTGCCTGAACTGGCCTGCAAGTTAATACAGGGCCATTTCTTCTATGGAGTTCGTCAGACGAACCCTATTTCGGAAACAGGAACTGAACTTGCGTCCTTACTTGCCAGGACGAACCACCACTCGGCGTGACGGCATTGTAATATGCGGCGAGCTGCATGTTCACGGCCTGCTCGCCGATCTTGAAGACACGGCCAAAGCCACCGCCGATCGGCAAGGTCCAGCGATCGCTCGACTTCGCCTTCCAATTCGCGGTGATCACCGGAGACGTGGTCAGATACCAGCCGCCATGGAAGTTGTAGTTCACGAAGGGCTGGATCGTCGTCAGGCTGACCGTGCGGCTCTCGTCGAAGGACCAGATGTGATTGACCAGCCCGCCGATCACCCAGGGCCCCGAGATCGTCAACGCAACCGCTCCGGGGCCGGCTCCCCAAACGGCCTTGCCGAAAACCTTGTCGGTCGAGGTCGGAAGCAGGACCGTCGGCCCGACGCCCCAGATGAGGCCTCCCGTCGGCTGCTTGGGGGAAAAGAAAAAGCTCGGGTTCACATTGCCCAGGCCGAATTCGCGCTCCCCTCCGATCGACAGCGCCGGCTGCGAGATGACGGGCACGATCCAGCGCGTGATCAGATTCCAGTCTTCGTTCAACGAGATCGGGATGACCGGCTGAATATTCAGGACGTCCTGCACGCGCGAATAGGGGCCGACGCCGAAATTCAGGTTATTCTGAACCGGCAGGCTGATCATGCTGGCGATGGGATTCTGGGCAGCCTTCGCAAGATCTCCGGCGCTCGGTTCTTCGGCGCGAGCGAGCGAGACGGCGCCGAGGCTGCAGACAGCCGCAGCAGAAAGAAGCACTCGACGATGCATGGGCCCTCATCCGATAGTCGCTCGCAACCGCGATCTCGCGGCATGCTGAGCCGATCAAAAAAGGCGCAGGAGCCTGGCCGTGCCGGCCAAGCCGCTCGCGCTCATTTCATGTGGATTCCCAGTTTGGCGCGCTCATCCTTGAAAACGACGGCAAGCGCCTCGATGACCTTCTTCCCGGGATTGGCCTTGCAGTAGACGATGACCTCGTGCTCGACGACCTTGCCCTTCTTCAGATCGAGGAAATGCTTCTTGGCGAGGCCGTTATACCAGCCGCTATACCAGGCGGAGAGGAGATCGGCGTCCTCCTGAAAGGTCCCGGCCAGCTGTGCACAGGTCAGGGCCTGGACATCGATGAAGCCGTTGGCATCGACATAGCTCGTGAGCGGAACCTGGGCCGTCGCCGGAGACGAGGCGGCGCAGACGATCGACACCGCCATGGCGGCAAGAATTCTGGACATGATGATCTCCTGTATTGAATCGTAAGAAGCGTAGCTTTTGGGCCGGAATGGCAGGTTGATCGATCGGCCGCCGGCATCCGGGCCGGCTTGGCGAGATCGCGCGCCGCATCCCCGGCCGGCAGCGCAAGCTGCCGGCAGCACGGGAATTGGCAGCGTTATCGCAAGGAGCCTGGCGACAGAGAGGCGGACGAAGCTTTCGTCTTCTATGAGACCCGTTTCACACCGGGCGGCTGCCATGTCCCGGCGCCTGCCGGCAGGATCGACGGCGCCGTGGGCTTCGGCCAATAGAGGCGCATCACGAGATAGATCTTGTCATCCGGCGCCGGAAGCCAGTTCGCTTCCTTGTCGGCTCCAGGGCTGTCTTTCTGAATATACAGCGTCAGCGAGCCATCCACGTCCTTCTTCATCGCCGGCACCATCGGAGAGTTGATCAGGTAGCGATTGATCGGATTCTTGACCAGGAACTGGCTCTTGCCGTCATACATCGTCACGGACCAGAACGCGTTCACCGGCGGCAACTGGCCGGATGCGAAGGTGATGGTGTATTTGTGCTTGCTGCCGTCGAGCGGCTCACCGGTCGCGTCGGTTCGGGTATAGGGGTACATGGCTTCCACGGCGTCGTTGCCGAGGAGACCGCCCTTGGCGGCGCCTGCCCGCATCACCCAATCACCGTTGTAGAAGGCCTCGTCACCGAAGAACGAGCCGACATTCCAGCCATTGATGTTCTTGTTTCCACCGGCCAGCCATTTGTCGACCTTGCCATTGCCCTGTTTCATGGCCACCAATATTTCGGCCTTGTGTTCGAGCGACAGATCCTTGAACGCGAAGGTCTTGCCGGGGCCGATGCCGATCTTCGCAAGCTTCGCGCGAACCGCCTTGTCCCTTGGCGTTTCGGGGACGAATTGCAGGGCCGCGTCGAGATACTCGAAGAAGTTATGCCTGATCCCCGCCGTGCTGGCGGGAACGAACGCGATTGTCGGCGCGGCGNTGTAGCCGGCCTGGATCTTCTCGACGTTCGGCATGTCGCCGGGGTTGAAGAGCTGGGTGCGGATCAGCGCGAGCGAGAACGGCGTCGTCGAGCGGAAGACCTGCTTGATCCCGGTCGGCGTTCCACCTGTCCAGCCGGGGCCAACCACCAGATAGTCGCCAGGCTCGGCCCCCGTGGCGCGCGTGCCGATATAGCCGAAATTGTAGGTGTTGCCGTCGATGAGCTGGACCGAGTAATAGCGGTCCTTTGCGATTGCCGGCACCGAGATGACCATCGGCTCGGCCCGCAAATCCAGCCAGGTCATCGAGTAAGGCGTATCGCTGTTCGGCGTGATGACTGCCGTGTCCGCCGGGGTCGAGACCTTGTGCTGATTGTTGATTTCGTTGAACGGCGCCTTGAACTGCCCCGAGTTCCTGTCGACGGCGAACTCCTGCATCACCGCATAATACATCACCAGCGGCAAGCCGTAGATGAAGCCTTCCTCAGCGATGTCCTTGGCCTCCAACAAGCTGGGCCATGCGGCATCGTCCTGCTCGATGACCGGGGGGGAGACCGGGTTGGCCTTCGCCGTCGTGGCGGCGAGTGCAGCCATCGCTGCGGACGCAAGCAGATCGCGTTTCGTAAGCATTTGAACGGCTTCCTTGTGTTTCTCGGCGCTATTCAAGTGCGCTCAAACGACGGTCTAAGACTATTTACGCTTCCAGAAACGAACGCTGCGACATATGACGCTCAAGATGCGCCCATAATTGCAAATACAGACAGCATATTAGTCAATTTCGTCACGTTTCATACGGTCAAAGCGCGAGTTTACGTCAATTATATTAAAGCTGATTCGACGACCAAAACCGGATTTCCCGTTTGCCCGAAGCGCTTATACTGTGCGACAAAGCAGCAATCGGGCGTCGGAACCACTCATTTTGCGCCAACCTTGCGGCATTCCGGAGCGTCCAGCGCGTGGCTGAGATTCCAGTCATCTCCAGCCATATCCTGCACGGCCTGCCCGCATTCATGCGGCAGGAAGTCGGGGAAAGGGCGCTCCTGCGGGCGAACCGCGCGGCCGGCTTCGATCTCGAACTGACCGAGGGCCGCAATTGCTTCATCCCGCACGCCGCGGTGATCGGCTTCGTCAATGCCGCCGCAAGGGCGGCGGGCGAGCCCAATCTCGGGCTCCTGATCGCCCCGATGATGAATGCCGCCAACTACGGCAGCTTCGGGCGCTACGTCTTGGGGGGCGAGACCCTCGGCCAATCCATCCAGCGGAGCATAACGGCCCTTTGCTACCACAGCACGGCTGACCGGATGTCGGTCGCGATCGTCGGCGACGAGGCGCGATATAGCTATGTCTTTGCCTTGGCTGGCCATGCTGGCTACGACATGATCGCGGGTGCGGCTGCCGGCGTCCTGCTGAGCGTCGTCCGGGCCCACCTGCCTTTTGACTGGCGCCCGCTGCGCGTCGAACTCGATATCAACCGGCCACGCCAGACCGGCCTGTTCGAAGATCTGTTCCAGTGCCCGGTCATGTTCAACGCGCCTGCGGTGACCATCGTCGTCGAACGCCGTCATTTATCGGCCGCGTCGCGCTGCGCCTCATGGCCGATCGTCACCATCGAGGACGTGGCGCGGGACCGGCCTGGCGGCGCGCCACGGGGCCTGCTCGACATCGTCATGGAGCAGATTCGGGCTCAGGTCCTCACCGGCAGCGTGTCGATCGACCATGTTGCGCGGCCATTGGGTACAAGCGTCCGAACGCTGCAGCGTGAGCTGGATCGGATCGGCACCGATTTCCGCAGCTTGACGAACGCGGCACGGATTCAAAGGGCAACCGAGCTGCTCCGGCACATGAATGGCTCGATCACCCGTGTTTCGGCAGAGATGGGGTATTCCTCTCCCGCCAATTTCGCGCGCGCCTTCCAAAAGGCGACCGGCCGCACGCCCAGCGAGTTTCGCTCGAGCCTGTAGAAGTCCCCGCTGGGACCCTGCCCGACCGACCGCAAGCTACCGATCGACGTCGACCGGCGGTCCGGCGAGCTGGACCGCAACCGTGCCGAACCAGCGCGTTTCGACCTCGAAGCGCAAGGGCAGCGGAAACTCGCCGCCCTCGCGCAGCGCGATCAGGACCGAGCCTTTCAAGGGCCGCATCGCCGCCTCGCGATCATCGTCATGCCTGAAGCCGGCGATCGTCCGGACGGTGAAGCCGCAGCGCAGCGCGCGACCGTTCAAGTGCCCCTGGTCGCTCACCTGCAGCTTCGCCGACGAGGTCATGACCGCGACCGAGCGGCGGCGGCCGTCATAGATCGCCGTCGAGCCGTCGCAGGCTTCAGTCTCGGCCACCTTCCTGAGCATCCCGGCGACGCCGGAGAGCGCGTCGATCGTGCCGCGGATCAGTTCGGGCGGCACGGCCTCGCGATCCTCGTTCGACGGCTCCTGCCGCCGGATGGTCGGCAATCCGCGCTGATAGTGCAGCTCGCTGACATAGGCCCGGCCGCGCCATGAGCCGTTCGCAGCATAGAGCCGCGGCTCGGGGCCACTGCGGCCCCAGCGGCCTTCGACCCGGCCGGATTGCTCCGCCGCCCCGACCAGCTGAGCCGCCCGGTAGGGGCGCGTGCGAATCTCGATGCGATAGCCGGCGCGGTCGAGCATCGTCGTCACCTCGATCTCGCCCAGCGAAACCCCGCCCAGCACCGTGACGTCGTATCGAAGGCGCATCTCGCGCGCCGAGGCGGCCGAGGGCGCGGCGCAGGCAAGCGCGCCGGCGACCAGGGCGCCTGCCGCGATGGCCCTTGCGCGGGCCTGTCTCGATGCGATGCCTGTCAACGACCTGCCCTCCCGCCGCGCTCAGGCATCACCGCCATCGCCGGAGAGCCAGCGCAGCCTCGCATTCCCTCCGCGTCATCGATGTCGAATTCGCGCCCAAGCATCCGCATCATCCCGCTCGAGACCGGCTGGTCCCCTCTCCCTCCGCGCGAGCACCCGGCGTTACAGGGCCATGGCCGAGGCGATGCGCCGTTGTAGCGTGAACGACGAGAGCCCCGCCATGCACGAAGGCGCGACGCGTTGCAGACGCAGATCGGGCGATGCAGGACCTCCGTGCCGGCGGGGTCCCAACGACACGCGGCTGCGCTTCATCGACTCCTGGGCCGAACGCTACGCCTTATCGACGGGCCGGGCGCCTGCGCACATCACCCGCGCAGAGATCAAGAAGCGCAAGGAGAGCAGGCGCCGCGCGTTCGCGGAACAGGAGGTGGCATGGCCTTGGGTGAAGCCAACAATGTGCTGAGCCAAGCCTGCGCCACCATTTCAGGCAAACTGGATCAACGGCTGAAGATGCCGTGAAAGCGCCCGAGGAAGCTGCGCACGCGCTCGCTTTCGGGATTGTCGAAGACCTCAGAGGGGCTGCCCTCCTGCGCGACCCGGCCCTGGTCGAGGAACAGAACGTGGTGCGAGACCTCGCGGACGAAGAGCATCTCGTGGCTGACCAGCAGCATGGTCATGCCGGATTCGGCAAGCGCCTGCATCACGCCGAGCACCTCGGCTACCAGCTCGGGGTCGAGCGCCGATGTAACCTCGTCGAAGAGCAGCAGACGTGGCTGCATCGCGACGGCGCGCGCGATCGCGACCCGCTGCTGCTGGCCGCCCGAGAGCTGGTAGGGATAGTGGTCTCGGCGCTCGCCGAGACCGACGCGGCCGAGCCAGTGGTCGGCGATCTCCCTGGCCTCGGCGGCGCTCTTGCCCTGCACCTTGGTCAGCCCGAGCATGACGTTCTGGCCGGCTGTCAGATGCGGGAACAGGTTGAACTGCTGGAAGACCATGCCGATGCGGGCTCGCTGGGCCGAGATCTTCGTCTCGCTCAGGCGTTTGCGAGTGCCACCCACCGTTCGATAGCCGACCGGGTCGCCGTCGAGCAGGATCTCGCCGCCATCATGCTCCTCCAGCAGATTGACGCAGCGCAGAAAAGTGGTCTTGCCGGAGCCCGAGGCGCCGATCAGCGAGACCACCTGCCCCTGTTTGACGGTGAGGTCGATGCCCTTCAGCACTTCGATCTCGCCGAAATGCTTGCGGACATCGGTGGCCTGTAGCAGGGCTGGCTCGGTCATCGGCAGTGGCATCCCATTCAGTAGCGCAGATAGGAAGTCTTGCGTTCGAGCAGTGCACCGAGCTGCGCCAGCGCGAAGTTGATGATGAGGTAGAGCACCATCGTCAGCAGGTAGAACTCGACGATCATGTAGTTGCGCGCCATCTGCTGCTGGGCCGAGAGCAGCAATTCGACGACGCCGATGATCGAGAGCAGCGTCGTACCCTTGACGATTTCAAGCCCGGTATTGACCCAGGGCGGCAGCATGCGCCGGAAGGCCTGCGGCAGGATCACGTAGTACAGGCGCTTGCCAAAGGTGAGGCCGATCGCCTTGGCCGCCTCCATCTGTCCGGCGGGCACGGATTCGACCGCGCCGCGGAAGTTCTCGGCGACATGGGCAGTGGCGAAGGCGCCGAGCGCGATGACGCCGGCCCAGAAGGCGGCGACGTTCACGCCGAACAAGGCGAGCCCGTAATAGGTGAACAGGATCAGCACGAGCACCGGGATGCCGCGCATCAGGTCGACATAGAGCCGGGACAGCAGCTTCAGCCACCACCAGCCATAGGACAGCGCGACCCCCATCAGGATGCCGCAGAAGGTCGCCATGACAATGCTCAGCGCCGAGCTGAGCAGGGTCACGCCGAGACCCGAGAGCAGCGAGGCGCGGGCCTGCCAGGCCTCGAACAGGAAGGTGCCGGGAGCCATCGAGAAATCCATCGCGTGCCCCCTAGCGGATCGAGGCGTAGCGGCGCTCGACCATGCGCAGCAGGATGGCGATGAGATAGGCGGTGGCGAGATAGAGCGCGCTCGCTGTGAGCCAGACCTCCATGACCCGGAAGGTGTTGGCGTTGATCTGCCGGGCGGTGAAGGTGAGCTCCGGCACGGCGATCGCGGCCGCCAGCGAGGTATCCTTGAACAGTGAGATCAGGTTGTTGCTGACCGCCGGCAGGGTGATCCGGAACATCACCGGCAGCACGACATAGACCTGACGCTGCCAGGGCCGCAGGCCGATCGCCTTGGCCGCCTCGACATATTGCTTCGGGATCGAGGAGAGCCCGGCGCGAAAGACCTCGGACATGTAGGCGCCGGCATAGAGCGAGAGCGAGAGCACGAAGCTTTCGGTCTTGTTCAGGAAGTTCACGTCGAATTCGGGCAGGCCGAAATACAGGAAGAAGATCAGCAGCAGCAGCGGCGTGCAGCGGATGAACTCGACATAGGCCCAGACCGGGATCGAGAGCCATTTCTTGCCCGAAAGCCGGGCATAGGCGGTGAGGATGCCGATGATGCAGCCGATCGCCAGCGAGATCACCGCCAGCCAGAGCCCGAGCAGGAGCGAGTCGGTCAGCTTGTCCCAGTTCCGCGCGATGACGGACCAGTCGAAATGATAGTCGATCATGTCGGTCGCGAGGTTCCCGAAAGCGGCGGGCCGGACGTCCGGCCCGCCATCGCCACGTTGCGATCAGGCGAATGCGGGATCAGGCGAATTCCTGCGGGAAGCCGACCTTGGGGATCGGCAGGTCGATGCCGAACCACTTCTTGTAGGAGGCGGCGAAATAGTCGAAATCGACGCCCATCATCGCCTCCTTGTAGACCGTGTTGACCCAGTTCAGCCAGATCGGGTCGCCCGGCTTGACCGCCGAGGCATAGGAGTTCGGCATCCAGCCGAAGCCGGAATCGACGAAGCGGCCGGGTGCCTGCTGCATCAGCCAGCGCATGGCCGACTGGTCCTGCATCGAGGCGTCGATGCGGCGGGCATTCAGCGCCTGCATCGCCGCGTCCGGGCTGTCGAAGGCGTCGACCTTGGCCCCCGGCAGGGCCTTGTGGATCCATTCCTCGAGGAAGACGTTCTGCATGCCGCCGACCGAGACCTCCTTGCCGGCCGCCTTCAGTTCCTCATAGTTCTTGAACTTGCCACCCCGGGCCAGCATCAGCAGGCCGACGCCCTCGCGGTAATAGGGGAAGGTGAAATCGACCTGCTGGGCGCGGCCGGGCGTCACCGTCATCCATTGCACGACGATGTCGACCTTGTCGGTGATCAGGCTGGGGATGCGGGCGTCGGAGCCCTGCAGCACGAACTCGACCTTCTCGTAGTCGTCGAACAGGCCTTTCGCCAGGAGCCGGGCGAGGTCGATATCCATGCCGACGAGCTTGCCGCTGGCGTCCTGGAAGTGCCAGGGCGGGTTGGTGCTGCCTGTCCCGACGATCAGCTTGCCGCGCTCCTTGACCGCATGGAGCTTGCTCCTGGCCGCCGTCTGGGCCTGGGCCAAAGCCGGAGTGAGCAGGCCGGTCGCCGCCGCGCCGATCGCAGCCCCGGCAAGCCCGAGGCCGAACAGGCTGCGGCGCTCCAGCATCAGGGCCGCCTCGTCTTTCGGGGGAGTGGCGCCGTCCAAAGTTCCGTCGTCATGAATGCCCATCACGAACTCCCCTCTTTTGATCCACGTTCCCTGCAGACTTCGGCCCGCAGCCTCATGAACGTGGCAAGAAAAATGCCAGCTGCAAAGCCGAATTATGCATCCTGACTCTAGGGAACATCCGGCAACCTTCGTGCAACCTTCATGCCGCCTGCAGGGCAGCCTCGCAGAGCCCGGCGACCGCTGCGATATCGGCGGGATCATCGACCTTGTGGGTCCGCACCGGCATCTCCTGGTAGACCTTGCCGTCCTTGAAGCCGTGGCCGGTGACCATGCAGACGACGCGCGAGCCGGGCGGCAGCGCGCCTTGCGCCAGCAGGCGCGGCAGCGCCGCGATCGGGCTCGCGCCGGTCGGCTCGGCATAGACGCCTTCGCTGCGGGCGAGCAGCCGCATCGCCTCACGCAATTCGCCATCGCCGACCGCGATCGCCCGGCCGCCGCTCTGGCGGACGAGCTTCAGCGTGTAGGTGCCGTCGCGCTCATAGCCGATCAGCGGGTCGCTGATGCCGGATGCGATGGTCTGCGGCATGCCCCAGGCGGTGACGTCCTCAGCCCCGGTCTCGAAGGCCTGCACGATCGGCGCGCAGCCCTCTGCCTGCACGGCGATCAACCGGGTCGTCGCGCCGGCATCGGCGATGCCCTGCCAGACGCCCTTGACCAGCGGGCCGCTGCCGGTCGGCACCAGCACATGGCTCGGCGCGCCACCGAGCTGCGCGACCAGCTCGGTGCCGACGGCGGTGAGGCCGGCGACGGCATAGGGGTTGATGAAGGTGGTGGTCAGGTTGGCAAAACCGTGCCGCTCGGCAAGGGCCAGCGCGAGATCGTAGGACCTGCTGTAATGGCCTTCGACCAGGAGCAGGATCGCGCCATAGGCCGCAATCTGCGTGACCTTCCCCAGCGGGGTATGGGCCGGCACGATGATCACGGCAGGGATGCCGGCGCGCGCCGAATAGGCGGCGGTCGCGGCCCCGGCATTGCCGGAGGAGGCGCAGACGACCTTCTCGATCCCAAGCGAAAGCGCCCGGCCCATGGCGGCAGCAACGAGGCGATCCTTGAACGAGCCGGAGGGGTTGCGGGTCTCGTCCTTCAGCCAGATCTCGCCCGAGAACCCCGGCAGCGAAGCCTCGATCCGGCGGGCTCGCAGCAGCGGGGTGACGCTCTCGCCGAGAGAGACGCGCGGCGTCTCATCGTCGCCGACCATCTCCAGGATGCCGCCGCAGGCCTTGCAGCGATAGAGCAGCACCGGCGGATAGGTTTTTGCGCAATCGACGCAGCGCAGTTCCATCGCGAGCACTCCTTTAGGCTGTCGGCCGGCCGCCCTGCCCCTCGCAAGGGGGCCATGGCCTCAGCCTAGACCGAAAACGCCGACCGGCACTGCCCTCGTTTGCGGTGGGCCGCCCTGCGGGGCCTGTCTCGCTGCGATGCCGGTCAAGGACCTGCCCTCCCGCCGCGCTCAGGCATCATCGTCGTCGCCGAAGAGGCAGCGCAGCCTCACATTCCCTCCGCGTCATCGATGTCGAATTCGCGCCCGAGCATCCGCATCATCCCGCACAGGACCGGCAGGTCCCCTTCCCTCCGCGTGACCGCCCGGTGTTACCGGGCCATGGCCGAGGCGATGTGCCGTTGTTGCGCGGACGACCAGAGCCCCGCCATGCACGAAAGCGCGACGCGTTGCGGTCGAAGATCGGGCAATGAAGGGCTTCGGTGCCGGCGGGCTATCCGACGACGCGATGTGCCTTCATGGCTTCCGGGTCGGCCCTCCGCGCACCATTGCTTGCGCCGAGATCAAGAAGCGCATGGAGAGCAGGCGGAGCACTTTCGCGGAACAGGGTGGTGCGGCCTTGGGTAAAGGGTGCGTGACAGAGCCCGTCGCCGATTAAACTGAGGCGGGCATGAGCTTGCCGTCAGGCCAGATTCGTGGAGTTACCGGATCGCAGAACGGCAGGGTGCTGGCCTTGCGGATGGCCTGCGCGAGATGCTCGTTCACCTCCGCCGTGGTCGTCTTCAACCCGTATTTCACCGCGGCCAGGCTGACGGTTTCGTCGACGATCCGGATCGCCGCCATCACGGTCGCAGCGCAGAGGCGGACGTCGAAGTCACCCTGTGGGCGATCGAGGCGCTCGGCGATGAGCTCGATCAGCTGCTCTTCGCCGATGTGACAGGACATCAGCCAAGCGGCTCGCAGCGCCGGCTCCTCCGGAAGCCTGGCCAAGAGTCTTACGACAAGGATGTCGTCGGCGAGATCCTGCGGCGCCATCTTGTCGGGGCCGAGAGTCGAATGGAACAGGTCCTCGATCGCGACATCCCGAGGCCAGCGCCGCAGGATCGCGGCGAATCGCAGCGAGGAATGCGCGAAGAGCGGCTCGACCGCGCTCTCCTTGGAGCGAAAGTGCCGCCAGACCGTGCGCGTCGCGACGCCCGCCGCAGCGGCGATGTCATCGCCGCTGGTGTCCGAGACGCCTCGTTCGAGGAACAGCCGCGCCGCATGCCTGGACAGCTCCAGCCGGGTGTTCTCTCGGGCAAGGCTCCTGCTCATCCTCTTCATGTGCTCCCGAAACCAGAGTCATTCAAGTCGTCATAATTACGCCACTTACAGACATTTTATATGTCACTAAGTGACATATACTGATATCGCTTCCTGACCATAATCGCCGACGAGGTGACCGCACATGAGCCCCAGCGAGACAACTATGCCTCTCACCTATCCGCAGACGCGCCGCGTCGACGTGAGCGAGAGCCGGTTCGGGCACGAGATCGCCGA
This sequence comes from Allobosea sp. Root483D1, assembly GCF_001429505.1. Classification (GTDB taxonomy): domain Bacteria; phylum Pseudomonadota; class Alphaproteobacteria; order Rhizobiales; family Beijerinckiaceae; genus Allobosea. The sequence continues at coordinate 86,132 of NZ_LMJW01000022.1, read as the reverse complement.
CCCCTATCGCTGGCTGGAGAACGATCCCCGCCGCGATGGCGAGGTGGCCCGGTGGGTGCAGGAGCAGACCGCTCTGGCGCGCGGCCACCTCGACGGCCTGCCAGCTCGGGAGGTGTTTCGCCGGCAGATCTCGACGCTGTTCGACTGTGAGCAGTCCGGCGTGCCGCTGAAGCGCGGTAACCGCTACTTCCACACCATGCGGCAGGGCCTCAAGAACCAGGCGACGCTGCATGTCAGAGAGGGCGTCGACGGGCCCGACCGGCTGCTGCTCGATCCGAACGAATGGTCGGAGGACAGCGCCGACGCCATCGCCGAATGGGACGCCTCGGATGACGGCGCCCATGTCGCCTATGGCGTGCAGCGCGGCGGCATCGACTGGCGCGAGATCAAGGTACTCGACGTCGCCACCGGCGAAACCCTGACCGACGAGATCAAATGGGTGCGCTTCGGCAATATTGCCTGGGCGAAGGACGGCTCGGGCTTCTTCTACTCGCGCTATCCGGAGCCCGAGCCGGGGACGGAGGCGCAGGCAAATGTCGCCAATCACGCCATCTACTTCCACCAGTTGGGAACGGGGCAGGCACAAGACCGGCTGGTCCACGCGACGCTTGATCGCCCCGACCTGCTGCACCTGGCCGGCGTAACCGATGATGGGCGCTATCTGATCATCCACTCCACGCCCGGAGCGTCGATGACCATGGTCAGCGTGGTCGACCTGACGACCGCCGACTGGACGGTCCGAACCGTGGCCGGTGCGGATTTTAGCGCCGAATGGTCGGCCTTCGGCAATGACGGCACGACGCTCTTCGTCGTCACCAGCGAGGGCGCGCCGCGCCGCAGGATCGTGACCTTCGATCTCGCCGAGGCCGCACCGCAACCGCGCGAGATCATCGGCGAGGCCGATTCCGCCTTAGAGCATAGCTGGCTCGTCGGCGGCCGCCTGATCCTGTCCTATCTGGTCGACGCCAGCACTGAGCTGCGGCGCCACCAGCTCGACGGAACGCCGGACGGCATCGTCGAGCTTCCCGGGATCGGCAGCGCCGGCATTCGCGGCACGCTCGCGGATGACGAGGCCTTCCTCGCTTACACCAGCTTCAATGCGCCGCTGACGATCTATCGCTACGCAGTTTCGACCGGGAAGCGCACCGTCTGGGCAGAGCCCGCGATCGATTTCGACCTCGGCGAGATCGCGGTCGACCAGCACGTCTACGCCTCGAAGGACGGCACAAAGGTTCCGATCTTCGTCATCCGCCGCAAGGGCGTGCAGGCACCTGCGCCGACGCTGCTCTACGGCTACGGCGGGTTTTCCATCAGTCTGACGCCCTATTACGCGCCGACGCAGCTGGCCTGGGTCGCGCAAGGCGGCACGCTGGCGATCGCCAATATCCGCGGCGGCGGCGAATATGGCCGGGCCTGGCACGATGCCGGCCGCCTCGCCAACAAGCAGAACTCCTATGACGATTTCATTGCGGCGGCCGAGTTCCTGCGCGACCAGGGCATCGCCTGCCTGGACGGCATCGCCATCCAGGGTGAATCCAATGGCGGCCTGCTCGTCGGCGCGGTGACGAACCAGCGCCCGGAGCTGTTCGCGGCGGCCCTGCCCGGTATCGGCGTGATGGACCTGCTGCGTTTCCACCTTTTCACCGGCGGCACCTTCTGGAAATACGATTTCGGCGATCCGCAGGACGAGGCGGCGTTCGAGAACCTCCTGCGCCTCTCGCCCTATCACAACATCGCCGCCGGCAAGCCCTACCCCGCCATCCTCGTCACCACCGCCGATGCCGACGACCGCGTCGTGCCCGGCCACAGCTTCAAATACGCCGCCGCGATCCAGGCCGCCGAGATCGGCAGCAAGCCGCGCCTGCTGCTCGTCGAGACCCGCGCCGGCCACGGCGCCGGCAAGCCGCTCGGCAAGGTCATCGCCGAGGCCGCCGATATGTGGGCCTTCGCAGCCTGCTGGACCGGGCTCGAGGTCGGGCGCGCCTAACGACATCGCTCTTCGAAGCAACCCAACCCGAAAACTGGAGACCCCTATGAAGCGATTGTCCATCGCAGCCGCCGTCATGCTCGGCGCCGCGCTGCTTACCCCGGCACTCACGTCCGGCGCCGAGGCAGGCGAAGCCGTCCCGGCGAGCCTTGCCGCAAAGCTCGACGAGCTGCCCGCTGCCTTCACGATGACCGACGCCAAGCGTCGTCGTCTGATGATGATGCAGGATGCGACGCGCCAGCAGCGCTGGCACGACCGCAGGCGCGGCAATAGCTATGGCTACGGCCATCCCGGCTATGGCCGCCCCCATGGCCCGCCGCCGCGTCATGGCTATTATCGGCGGAACGACCGCTGGTAACCTAGAGCAGGACGCCAAAAGCGAGATAGCCCCGCCATGAAGTGACTATGGCGGGGCGCTAAGCTGCGTCAGGGCGACCAAACCGCAGTGCCCGGCACAACCTCGCTGACCAGTCTTCACGCCGCCTCGGCAAGCTCTCCCTTCCCCTCCACCCCATGCTGCCTGAGCGGCTTGTTGCCCGAGAGCTTACGCATCAGCACGTAGAAGACCGGCGTCAGGAAGATGCCGAAGGCGGTGACGCCGATCATGCCGGCGAAGACCGCGATGCCCATGGCCTGGCGCATCTCGGCGCCCGCCCCGGTCGAGAGCACGAGGGGCACCACGCCCATGACGAAGGCGAGCGAGGTCATCAGGATCGGCCGCAGGCGCAGGCGGCTGGCCTCGATCGCGGCCTCGACCGGCGTCCGGCCCTCGAATTCGAGCTCGCGCGCGAATTCGACGATCAGGATGGCGTTCTTGGCCGATAGTCCGACCAGAACGACAAGGCCGATCTGGGTGAAGACGTTGTTGTCGCCACCGCTCCACCAGACGCCGGCCATCGCCGCCATCAGGCCCATCGGGATGATCAGCAGGATCGCGACCGGCAGGGTCAGGCTCTCATACTGCGCCGCCAGCACCAGGAAGACGAGCAGGATCGCGACCGGGAAGACGAGCATGGCGGAGTTGCCGGCGAGGATCTCCTGATAGGTCAGCTCGGTCCATTCGAAGGCGAAGCCCTTGGGCAGGGTCTGCGCCGCGATGCGCTCGACCGCGTCCTGCGCCTGGCCCGAGGAGAAGCCCGGGGCCGGGCCGGCATTGATGTCGGCGCTGAGGAAGCCGTTATAGCGCATCGCCCGTTCGGGGCCGGAATCGGTGCGCACGTTGAGCACGGCCGAGAGCGGCACCATCTCGCCGGAGTTCGAGCGGACCTTGAGCTTGCCGATGTCCTCCTGATAGGCGCGGTAGGGCGCATCGGCCTGGACGCGCACGGTGTAGGTGCGGCCGAACTTGTTGAAATCGTTCACATAGGACGAGCCGAGATAGATCTGCAGCGTCTCGAAGACATCGGTGACGGGGACGCCGAGCTGGCGCGCCTTGGTGCGGTCGATGTCGGCATAGAGCTGCGGCACGTTGACCTGGAAGCTCGAGAACATGCCGGCGAGCTCGGGCGCCGCCGCGGCCTTGGCCATGAAGGCCTTGGTCGCCTCGTCGAGCGCCTTGTAGCCGAGGCCGGCGCGGTCCTCGATCTGCAGCTTGAAGCCGCCGATGGTGCCGAGGCCCTGGACGGGCGGCGGCGGGAACATCGCGATGAACGCCTCCTTGACGCCGGCGAACTCCTTGTTGAGCTGCATGGCGATGGCGTTGCCGGAGAGCTCGGGCGTCTTGCGCTGATCGAACGGCTTTAAGGCCACGAAGACGATGCCGGCATTGGACGAGTTGGTGAAGCCGTTGATCGACAGGCCCGGGAACGAGATCGCGTTCTCGACGCCGGGGTGCTTCAGGGCGATCGCGTCCATCTTGCGGATGACGTCCTCGGTGCGGTCGAGCGTCGCCGCGTCGGGAAGCTGGGCAAAGCCGACGAGGTACTGCTTGTCCTGGCCCGGCACGAAGCCTGACGGCACCTTCTGGAAGAGCACGACGGTCAGGCCGACGAGGCCGGCATAGACCACGAGCATCACCGTCTTGCGGCCGAGGATGCGAGTGACGCCGCTGCCATAGGCCTCGGAGGAGCGGTTGAAGAAGCGGTTGAAGCCGCGGAAGAACCAGCCGAACAGGAAGTCCATGCCGCGGGTCAGCGCGTCCTTGGGCGCGTCATGGCCACGCAGCAGCAATGCGGCGAGCGCCGGCGACAGGGTCAGCGAGTTGATCGCCGAGATCACCGTCGAGATCGCGATGGTGAGCGCGAACTGGCGGTAGAACTGGCCGGTCAGGCCGGAGATGAAGGCGAGCGGCACGAAGACCGCGACGAGGACGAGCGCGATCGCGATGATCGGGCCGGAGACCTCGCGCATCGCCTTGTAGGTGGCTTCGCGTGGCGACAGGCCGTTCTCGATGTTGCGCTCGACGTTCTCGACCACGACGATGGCGTCGTCGACGACGATGCCGATCGCCAGCACGAGGCCGAACAGCGAGAGCGCGTTGATCGAGAAGCCGAGCAGATACATCACCGCGAAGGTGCCGACGACCGAGATCGGCACGGCGACGAGCGGGATGATCGAGGCGCGCCAGGTCTGCAGGAAGACGATGACGACGAGCACGACCAGCGCGATCGCCTCGAGCAGCGTGGTGATCACCGCCTTGATCGAGGCGCGCACGAACTGGGTGGTGTCGTAGACGATCGAATAGTCCACGCCCTCAGGCATGTTCTGCTTGATCTCGCGCATCGTCTCCTGGACGCGGTCGGCAATGGCGATGGCATTCGAGTTCGGCGCCTGGAAGACCGGCACGGCGACGGCCGACTTGCCGTTGAGCAGCGAGCGCAGGGCGTATTCGGCCGCGCCGAGCTCGATGCGGGAGACGTCCTTGAGGCGCACGACCGCGCCGCTCGGGGCAGTCTTGACAATGATCTCGCCGAACTCCTCCTCGCTGGCGAGGCGGCCCTGCGCATTGACGGAGAGCTGCAGATCGAGCCCCGGCCCGCTCGGCGAGGCGCCGATCACGCCGGCCGCGGCCTGGACGTTCTGGGCGCGGATCTCGCGGACGATGTCGGAGGGCGAGAGGGCGTGCTCGGCGACCTTCTGCGGGTCGAGCCAGACGCGCATCGAATAGTCGCCCGAGCCAAAGAGCTGGACCTGGCCGACACCGTCGATGCGCGCCAGCCGGTCCTTGACGTTGAGGACGGCGTAGTTGCGCAGATAGGTCATGTCGTAGCGGCCGTTCGGCGAGGTGATGTGCACCACCATCGTCAGGTCCGGCGAGCTCTTGATGGTGGTGACGCCGAGGCGGCGCACCTCTTCCGGCAGGCGGGGCTCGGCCTGGCTGACCCGGTTCTGGACCAGCTGCTGGGCCTTGTCCGGGTCGGTGCCGAGCTTGAAGGTGACGTTCAGCGTCATCACGCCGTCGGTCGTCGCCTGGCTCGACATGTAGAGCATGCCCTCGACGCCGTTGATCTGCTCCTCGATCGGGGTAGCGACGGTCTCGGCGATGACCCGCGGATTGGCGCCGGGATATTGCGCGCGCACCACCACCGTCGGCGGCACGACCTCGGGATATTCCGAGATCGGCAGGGCCCGCAGCGCCAGCAGGCCGGCGAGGAAGATCAGGACGGAGAGGACGCCGGCAAAGATCGGCCGGTCGATGAAGAACTTCGAGAGGTTCATGGGGTGCCCCTTCAAGGCGGCGGCCCCGCCGGTCCCGAAGCGGCCGGCGGGGCGATAGAACTGGGAAAGGCTCGCGCGCTTTAGCGCTGCGCGAGCTCGGTCTTGGGCTTCTTCAGCTCGGAGCGCTCGGCCATCGGCACCTGCTCGGGCGCGACGGTGGCGCCCGGGCGGATGCGCTGCAGGCCGTTGACGACGATCTGCTCGCCGGCCTCCAGCCCGCTGGTGACGATGCGTAGGCCCTCGGCGGCAGTACCGAGCGTGACCTCGCGCCAGACCGCCTTGTGATCCTTGCCGACGACGAAGACGAACTTCTTGTTCTGGTCGGTGCCTACCGCCCGCTCGTTGATGACGAGCGCCGGCTCGGACTTCGCCTGGCCCATGCGCAGGCGCACGAACTGGCCGGGCATCAGCGCGCCGTCGGGGTTGTCGAAGATCGCGCGGACGCGGACGGTACCGGTCGCGGCGTCGATGCCGTTGTCGACGAAGTTGAGATGGCCGGAGACCGGAGCCGTCTCGTTCGTCGCCGTGGTCATCTGCACCGGGATGCGCCTCAGGTCGCGCGGCTTGCCAGGCTCGACCGGCAGCGTCGCCAGCGCCTTGAGCAGCGAGCCTTCGTCGGCGTTGAAACCGGCATAGACCGGATCGACCGAGACCAGAGTGGTCAGCAGCGGCGCATTGGCGCCGGCAGCGACAAGGTTGCCGACCGTGACCTCGAGCCGGCCGATGCGGCCGCCGATCGGGGCGCGGATCTGGGTATAGTCCAGGTTCAGCCGTGCCGACTGCAGCGCGGCGCGGATCGCACGTTCGTTCGCCTGCGCCTCTCGCAGCGCATTCAGCCTGGTGTCGAGATCGCGCTGCGAGACGTTCTGCGTCGACATCAGCTTCTGGCCGCGCTCATGCTCGCCCGCGGCGAGCGCAACGCGCGCCTCGGCGGCGAGCAACTGCGCCTGGGCCCGCTCGAACTCGGCCTGGTAGGGCGCCTGATCGATGCTGACCAGCAGGTCGCCCTGCTTGACCAGTGCGCCTTGCGAGAAGTGCACCTGCTCGACCACGCCGGAGACGCGCGAGCGGATCTCGACGCGCTCGATCGCCTCGAGCCGGCCGGAGAATTCGGCCCAGCTGACCAGCGCGCGCTGCTCGACCAGCGCCACCGAAACCGGGGTCGGCGCCACAGCGGCGGAGGCGGTATCGCCCTGCGCCTTGCCCGAGCCATTGACGGCAACGGCGAGGGCCGCGAACGAGACGCCGGCGAAAAGTACGGTGCCCAACAGGGCGTGACGGATCGTTCCCAGAATCATGGGTCATTCCTTTCCAGGGATGGAAATTCGAAAGCTGTGGTGAGCGCGCCTAGTGCGGTTGAGGCGCGGTCACGGTGAGAAACTCACTGACATGCTGGCAGGCCGTACAGAGACAGGAGCCGTCGCAAGGCCCTTCGGCGAAGGCGACCGGCCAGCGGCTCGGCCCGGAAATGATGCGAACGGTGGCATCGACCCCGGCTGCGTTCAGTCGCTTGCCATAGTTGATGCTCTCGTCGCGCAGCAGATCGTCCTCGGCGGTGACGATCAGCGCCGGAGCGAGGCCCGAGAGCCTGGTGGCGTTGACCGGGGCCGCATAGGGGTGCGCCGCCTTGTCGGGCGAACCGAGATAGTCCTGCCAGCCATCGGCCCAGGGGCATCCGCAAGCGCCGGCCTCGGCCTCGCGGAAGGAATAGGTGCCGAGGCAGGCATCGAGCATCGGCGAGAACAGGATCTGGCCGGCGAGTGCCGGGCCATGCCGGTCGCGCGCCATCATGGCGAGCGCCGCGGCGAGGTTGCCGCCGGCCTCCTCGCCCGCCACATAGAGCGGCGCCTGCTTGCCGACCCAGCGCGCCTTGTCGCGCCCGATCCGCTCGAGCGCAGCATAGGCTGTCTCCAGCGCCTGCGGGAAACGATGCTCCGGCGCAAGCGGGTAAGGCAGCGAGATCACGATCGCGCCGGCCTCGGCCAAAGTGGTCGCGACAGCTTCGCCAGAGGCAAGGGAGCCGCTGTTGAAGTGGCCGCCATGCAGATGGAAGACGAGGCCGGCATCATCGGGCACGGCCGCCGGCGCATAGAGCCGGCCGCTCAGCTTCTCGCGCCCGGCCGCAACGCTCTGCTCGCGCCAGAAGACGGCGCGGCGATAGCGGCTTTCGGGAAGGAGCGGAGCGAGCATGACGGTTCGCCTTGCTGGTGTTGCGATGCAACCTGATTTAGATGATGCTAATGCGCTAATAAACCACCGAAATGCTCCTACATTGTTTCCGCATAGAAACAATCAGCAGGGCAATCGAGGCTCGAACCGTGGACCAGCTCACCGCCATGCGCGCCTTCGTGCGCGTCGTCGAAGTCGGCACCTTCACCCGCGCGGCGCAATTGCTCGACCTGCCGAAACCGACGGTGACCAAGCTGATCCAGCAGCTCGAAGCCCATCTGCACGCGCAACTGCTCAACCGCACGACGCGGCGGGTCACCGTGACCATGGACGGCGCTGCCTATTACGAACGAGCGCTGCGTGTGCTCAGCGAGATCGACGAGCTCGACCAGAGCATGACCTCGTCGCAAGCCCGGCCGAGCGGGCGCCTGCGCATGGATGTCAGCCTGCCGTTCGCGACCGATGTCATCCTGCCGGCCCTGCCGCGCTTCCATGCGCGCTATCCTGATATCCAGATCGACATGGGCCTGTCGGACCGCCCGGCCGACCTGATCGGCGAGAATCTCGACCTCGCTTTGCGCGCCGGCGCGATCCAGGACCAGAACCTGATCGCCCGCCGCATCGGCGAGATGCAGCTGATCGCCTGCGCGACGCCCGGCTACCTCGCGCAATACGGCACGCCGCAGCATCCGCGCGATCTGGAGGCCGGCCATCTCGCGATCGGCTACCGCTCCACCGGCGTGAACCGCATCCTGCCCTTCAACTTTACGGGCTCAAAGGAGACGATCGAGATCAGCTGTTCCTATATCGTCTCGGTCAACGAGGGCGCCGGCTATCTCGCGGCCGGGCTCGCCGGCCTCGGCCTCATGCAGATCCCGCTGTTCATGGCGCACGAGCACCTCGCCGACGGCCGGCTGGTCCCGATCCTGCCCGATTGGAGCCTGGCGCCACGGCCGCTGCACCTCATCTACCCACCGAACCGACACCTCTCGAACAAGGTCCGCGTCTTCGTCGACTGGCTGGCCGAGCTCTTTGCCAGGGATGAGACGATCCAGCGCCGACTCGTTCCATCCGCTACCCGCAGCACGGCGCCATGAGCCGGGCGCGGGGTTTCTTCAAAGGCGGAATGCGCTAACCAGAAGGGCCGGCGAGCGCCGTGCGCCGTCCCCTCTCAAGCCAGGTCTGCCCGATGTCCCGCAGCGTCCGCGACAAGCTCGAAGCTACCCTCGCCCGCATCGGTGACGGCGCTCCGGTGTTCACCAGGCTCCTGCTCGACACGGCCCGTGCCGAGGCCGACGCTGCCGACCGCCGGCGCGAGGCCGGGCTGCAACTCAGCCCGATCGACGGCACGATCGTCTCGGTCAAGGACCTGCTCGACGTAAAGGGGGTGACGACCTGGGCCGGTTCCAGCGCGCTGAAGGGCGCTGCTCCGGCGACTCAGGACGCGCCCTCGGTCGCGCGGCTGCGCCGGGCCGGCGCGGTGATCATCGGCAAGACCAACATGACCGAGTTCGCTTTCTCCGGCATCGGCCTCAACGCCACCTTCGGCACGCCGGGCAGCGCCCTTGACAAGGCGCGCATCCCCGGCGGCTCCTCTTCCGGCGCGGCGGTCTCGGTGGCGGAAGGCTCGTCGGAGCTGACCGTCGGCACCGATACTGGTGGCTCCTGCCGCATCCCCGCCGCCTTCAACGGCATCACCGGGATGAAACCGACGCACAACACCGTACCCGCCGAGGGCTGCTTTCCGCTGGCGCCGAGCCTCGATTCGATCGGCCCGCTGGCCAAGGACGTCGCCGGCTGCGCGCGCCTGCTCTCGGTGCTGGCCGACAGGCCTTTCGCGCTTACGGACGGCATCTCCGCCGGCCGGGTCCGACTCGGCGTGGCGGGCGGTGCCTTCCTGGCCGAGGCCGACCCGTCCGTCGCCAAGGCCTATGAGGCGGCGATCGAGCGGGTGACGCGGCTCGGCATCGCGGTCGAGCCGGTCGACTTCGACGCGCTCTACAAGGAGATGTTCGCGATCGGCCCGGTGCCGATCGTCACGGTCGAGGCCGCGGCGGTGCATCGCGAGCTGATGGCCAGCAGGGCCGACGCGTACGATCGGCGCGTCGCGGCGCGCATCGCCATCGGCGTGCCCTGCAAGGCCGCCGACTACATCATCGCCATGGAGAAGCGCCGGGCGCTGGTCGCAAGGCTCGCCGCCCAGCTCGACGGGCTCGACGGCTTCCTCGCGCCGACCGTGCCGATCGAGGCGCCGATGATCGCCGCGATGGAGGCCGACGACGAGGCCTTCTTCACGGCCAACCGCCTGATCCTGCGCAATCCCGCCTTCGGCAACCTGTTCGACCTGTGCTCGATCTCGCTACCGATGCCGCTCGGTGGTGGGCTCTCCGGCGGGATGATGTTGAGCGCGGTGGCAGGGCGGGACCTGCAGTTGCTCAACATTGCGAAACTGATCGAGCCGGCTGCGGCGGGCTGAGCGGGCAGTTCAGCCCTTCACCTCCCCGAGCGCCCAGGGCAATTCCTCGCCGCCGCGGAAGACGACGACGTCCTCCTCGCCGACCGCGACCACGGCTGCGACCCGGCAGGGCCGCTTCTCCAGCGCGATCGTGCCTTCGTTCAGCGGCAGGCCGTAGAAGCGCGCGCCGTTCTCCGAGGCGAAGGCCTCGAAATGGGGAAGCGCGCCCTCCTCGTCGAAGACCTGGGCATAGGTCTGCAAGGCGGTCGCGCCACCGAAGACGCCGGCCGAGCAGCATTCGGCCTGCTTGGCGCCGCGCAGATGCGGGGCGGTGTCGGTGCCGATGAAGAAGTTGCCGTCGCCGGAGGTCACAGCCTTGCGCAAGGCAAGGCGGTGCCGCTCGCGCTTGGCGACCGGCAGGCAATAGAGATGCGGCCGGAGGCCACCCTGGAAGATCGAGGTGCGGTTGATGATCAGGTGGTGCGGCGTGACCGTGCCCGCCGCCCGGCCGGCATGGGCGCGCACCAGGTCGACCGTTTCGGCGGTGGTGACGTGCTCGACCACCACTTTCAGGCCCTGGTGCCGCTTCAGGAGCGGCAGCATCTCCTGCTCCATGAACACCGCCTCGCGGTCGAAGATGTCGACGGCCGGATCGGTCGCCTCGCCATGGACGAGGACCGGCATGCCGATCTTCTCCATCCGCTCCAGCACCGGCGCGAGCTTCAAGATGCTGGTGACGCCGTGATGGGCATTGGTGGTGGCGCCGGCCGGGTAGAGCTTGGCCGCCGCCCAGACGCCCTCGCGGAAGCCGCGCTCGATCTCGTCGGGTTGGGTTGAGTCCGTAAGATAGCAGGTCATCAGCGGAATGAAGTCGCTGCCCTCCGGCCGCGCCGCCAGGATGCGCTCGCGATAGGCGCTCGCGGCATCGATGCTTGTCACCGGCGGCACCAGGTTCGGCATGATGATGCCGCGCTTGAACTGGGCCGCGGTGAAGGGCAGCACCGCCTTGAGCATCGCGCCGTCGCGCAGATGGACGTGCCAATCGTCCGGACGGCGGATCGTCAGCGTCTGCGACGGGGCGGCTGGCTTGGCTTCCGTGCTGCCGAAGAGTTCCGTGACGCTCATGCCCTGCCCCTGTGCTGCCTGCCCGCCTCGCGAATCCAAAGACAGGCGTCACTCTTCATAGCGGCTGCGATCTCCGACGCCATGCCGTCTGCGAATCATCACAACCTCTTTCACAAAAGTTCGGGTCGTCCCGGACGCAGCGAAGCGGAGATCCGGGACCCATTCCGGAGCCTTTCCGATGGAGGTTCCGGAATGGGCCCCGGGTCTCCCTGCGGTCGCCCGGGACGACTCGCGAGGAGGAACAAGGCAAGGCCCCTCGATCTTTCGGGGACAGTGCGCAGCAGGGATTGACCTTAACCGGCAACCTGTCGAGAAGAGGCCGTTTGCGAATTTGATCAGAGCCGCGCCAACGCCTGCAAACGGCGAAGGATGGCGCGCGCTGGCCCTGGAGAACCAGACCATGCCCAATCTTTACATGCCGGTCGACCGGGACACCATCGCGCTCGAAGCGGCCAAGATGCTGCTGGAGATCAAGGCGGTCCACTTCTACAGCGACAAGCCCTTCATCTTCACCTCGGGCTGGGCGAGCCCGGTCTATATCGACTGCCGCAAGATCATCTCCTTCCCGCGTTTGCGCTCCTCGCTGATCGACTTCGCCGCGACGACGATCGTGCGCGATATCGGCTACGAATCGATCGACATCGTCGCCGGTGGCGAGACGGCGGGCATCCCCTTCGCCGCCTGGATCTCCGACCGGCTCTCGCTGCCGATGCAGTATGTCCGCAAGAAGCCCAAGGGCTTCGGCCGCAATGCCCAGATCGAGGGCGAAGTCGTCGAAGGCGCGCGCACCCTGCTGGTCGAGGATCTCGCCACCGACGGCGGCAGCAAGGTCAATTTCTGCAAGGCGCTGCGCGATGCCGGCGCCAAGGTCGATCACTGCTTCGTGCTGTTCTACTACGACATCTTCCCGCAAGGGCGCGAGATGATGAAGGAGATCGGCGTCGGCCTGCACTATCTCACCACCTGGTGGGACGTGCTCAAGGTCGCCAAGGCGAGTGGCCATTTCGAGCCGAAGGTGCTGGACGAGGTCGAGAGCTTCCTCAACGAGCCGGCCAAGTGGTCGGCGGCGCATGGCGGCATCTCGGATTTCAACCAGGCCAAGACCGGCTGAGGACGAAATTCGATCGGGGCGGCGGGCCGATAAGCCCGCCGTTTCAGAACTCCGGCGGCCGCCGCGCGAAGAAGGCGTTGATACCCTCGCTGAAATCCGCGGTGCCGGCATTGGCGACGAAGGCCTTTTTCTCCAGCTCGAGCTGCGCGTCGAACGAGCCATGCGTCGCAGCCTGGACCAGCGTCTTGCTTGCTCCCTGGGCGCCCATGCTGCCGCGGGCGAGCTTCTCCGCCATGGCGCGTGCCGCCTCCATCAGCTCGCCAATTGGCACCACCCGGTTGACCAGGCCGAGCTGGAGCGCAGTATCGGCGCTCACCGCCTCGTTGAGCAGCACGAATTCCAGCGCCCGGCGCGGGCCGAGCAATTGCGTCAGCGTCCAGGTCGTGCCGCCATCGGGGCTGGTTCCGAGCTTAGTATAGGCCGACAGGAAGCTCGCACCCTCGGCAGCCACGACGACATCGCAGGCGAAGGCCAAGCCCACGCCACCACCCGCGACCGGCCCCTGCACCGCCGCGATCACCGGCTGCGGCATCGCCTTGATCAGGCGCATCAGCGTGTGGAAGCGGTCGATCAGCAGCGTCGCGGTCTGAGGCGCGCCAGGCAGATCGGCCTGGAAGCGGGCGAGATCGCCGCCCGCCATGAAGGAGCGCCCTGCCCCGGCGAGGATGACGGCGCGGATCGTTTGATCTGCGGCCAGTCCGGAGAAGGCCGCGACCAAAGCATCGGCCATCGCCTCGTCGAGGACGTTGAGTACCTTGGGACGGTTCATGGTCACGGTGAGGACCGGGCCCTGCCGCTGCGTGATCACCACTTCGCCTGCCGGATCGCTCATCGTCTCGTCCTCATCCCGTCCGTCGCCGCGAAGGCGTTAGCCCAGCGCCCTGACATCATCGATCACCTTGCCGTCGTTCGGCAAAGCGCCCACCGCCACCAGCTCGACCGTGCCGCTCAACTTGAAGATTTCGCGGACGGAGGCCTTCACCGCATCGGCCAGCCCTGCGCCTGCACCCGCGACCTCTGCCTTGAAGGACATCGCATCGGTCTCGCCGGCACGCATCACCACCAGCCGGCAGCGGCCGAGCTCGGCATGGCGGGCAGCGACCGCTGCGACCTGCTCGGGGCGGACGAACATGCCCTTGACCTTGGCCGACTGGTCGGCCCGGCCGAGCCAGCCGCGGATGCGCTGATTGGTACGCCCGCAAGGCGATGGCCCAGGGAGCGTCGCGGTCAAGTCGCCGACGGCGAAGCGGATCAGCGGTTTTTTCGGGTCGAGTATGGTCACCGCGATCTCGCCGACCTCGCCTTCCGCCACCGGCTGGCCGGTGCCGGGGCGCAGTATCTCGACGATGATGTCCTCGTTGAGGACGAGGCCGTCGCGGGCAGGCGTCTCATAGGCGATGATGCCGCATTCGGCTGTGGCGTAGCACTGATAGGCGTCGATGCCGCGCTCGCGGAATTCGGCCTGCAGCGAAGGCGGAAAGGCCGCGCCGGAGACCACCGCCCGCTTCAGTGAGGAGAGGTCGCGCCCGCGCGCCGCGCCGAGGTCAAGCAGGATCTTCAGGAAATCCGGCACGCCGGCATAGAGCGTCGGCCGGTAGGCTTCGATCAAATCGAGCTGCGCGTCGCTATTCCCCGGCCCGGCCGGGATTACCGCACTGCCGAGCACGCGCGCGCCGGCATCGAAGCACCAGGCGCCGGGCGTCAGGTGATAGGAGAAGGTGTTGAGCACGATGTCACGCCAGCTCGCGCCGGTCGCGGCGAGCGCGCGGGCGACCCGCCAGGGATCGTCGTCACGGCTCTCGGGTTCGAAGATCGGCCCCGGCGACATCATCAATCGGCGATAATCGCTGGGCCGGCCCGGCAGCAGCCCACCAAAGGGCGGTTTCAGGCGCTGCTTCGCCGGCAGATCCGACTTGCGCAGCACCGGCAGGCGGGCGAGCGCCGCCCGGTCGGTGACGGTCTCGGATTCGACATCGCGCAGATGCCGGCGCCAGGCTGGCAGGGCTTTCGCCGCAGCGATCACCTGCGGCAGCCGCCTGAACAGATCGGCCTCGCGGCGTGCGGGGGCGCGCGTTTCCAGCCGGTCGTAATGCTTGGCCATCGCAGTCTCTCAGGCGAGCCAGCGCTTGCGGCGCCGGTAGTGCTTGACCGCGTGATAGTCGACCTTCTGGTGGCCGCCGAGATAGGCGTCGGCGACGTCCGGGTTGGCGCTCAGCACCGCGGCCTCGCCGCTCATCAGGATGCGGCCGTTCTCGATCAGATAGCCGTATTGGGCGATCTCGAGCGCCGCGGTGGCGTTCTGCTCGACCAGCAGCACGGCGACGCCGTCGCGCTCGTTGACGTTGCGGATGATGTCGAAAATCTCGTCGACGAGGAAAGGCGCGAGGCCCAGACTCGGCTCGTCGAGCATCAGGAGGCGCGGCTCGGTCATCAGGGCGCGCGCGATCGCCAGCATCTGCTGCTCGCCGCCGGAGAGATAGCCGGCCTCGGCCTTGGCCCGCTGGGCGAGGCGCGGGAAGGTCTCGAACATCCGGTCGATCAGCGCCGTGACATGGCCGCGTTCACGATGCATGGTCGCGGCCGCGATCAGGTTCTCCTTCGGCGTCAGATGGCCGAAGACGCGCCGGCCTTCGAGCACATGGACGATGCCGAGGCGGACGCGATCGGGCGGGTCTACCGGCAGGATGGAGCGGCCCTCGAAGCTGATCTCGCCGCGCGTGACTGCGCCGCGCTCGGGCTTGAGCAGGCCCGAGATCGACTTCAGCACCGTGCTCTTGCCGGCGCCGTTGGCGCCGAGCACGGCGACGAGCCCCTTCTCGGGCACCTCGATCGAGACGCCGCGCACCGCGAGGAAGACCTGATCGTAGACGATCTCGATATTGTTCAGCGCCAGCAGCGTCATCGGCCCGATCCGAAAAGGGGCGGCACGGAGGGGCCGCGCCGCCCTGACCCCATCATTTCCCGGACTTCTTGAACTCTTCCGAGTTCTTGCGGATCTCCTCCCAGACCACGTCCTGGTTGGCGGAGAACCAGTCGGTGATCGGCACGAACTTGGCGCCGTCCCAGCGCGCGATCCGGCCCATGCCGCCGCCCTGGTGGTCGTCCTTGGTGATCGTGGTCGGCGGCAGCAGGCCGTCGGCGGTGAAGTTCGTGATCGAGCGCAGGCCCTCGTTGAGCCATGGGCCGGTGACCGGACCGTTCGGCGCCTTCTCGGCCGCCTTGCGGACGCCCTCGACCATCAGCGTCGCCATCTGGACACCGTAATTGTAGTAGGCGGTGCCGACCTTGTTCTCCGGACCGGCGCCTTTGCCCTTGCCGACGACGTCGGCGAGGATGTCCTTGATGACCTTGGGCTCGCGTCCGCCGACGCAGGGCTCGACCTTCATCACGCCCTTGGCCGCCTCGCGCCCGACCACGTCCATGTCGGATTCCGAGAGCCAGACGCTGCCCGAGACCCGGTCCATCGGCAGGCCGTTGCGGATCGCCTCGGTCAGCGCCACGGTCTGGCCGACGCCGGCGCCCCAGAAGATCACGAAATCGGGCCGCGCGCGGCGCACCTGCGGCCAGATCGCCGACTGGTCGTTGCCCGGCGGCGTATAGGGGAAGGCGGTGAGCTCATAGCCTTCCTTCTTGGCGAGCACGTTGAGGATTGGCAGCGGCTCCTTGCCGAAGGGCGTGTCGATATGGACGAAGACGATCTTCTTGCCCTTGAGACTGCCCTTCTCGACCTTCTTGAACTGCTCGATGATCAGGCCGGCCTGGGTCCAGTAGTTGATCGAGAGCGGCAGCACATAGGGGAAGGCGCTGCCGTCCGCCGCGTCGCTGCGGCCGGAATAGGCGGTGATCATGTTGATCTTGTCTTCGAGCGCGCGCGGCACCAGGGCCCGCGCCACCGGCGTCGAGAGCGGGTCTATCAGTACGGCGCCTTCGCGCTTGCCACGCTCATAGGCCTCGATGGCGCGCGGCAGGTCGTTGGCGTGGTCGGTGATGTCGGCGACGATCTTGTAGCCGCCGATGCCGCCGCGATCATTGACCAGCGTGAAGTAGTCGCGCTGCCCCTGGTTATATTCCGAGGTGACGAAGGTGTAGATTCGGGTGAAGTCCTGCGGCAGCGTGAAGCGGACGATCTTCTCCTGGGCGAAGACCTGAACCGGCAGGGCGAGCGGCGCGGCCAGCGCAGCCGAACCGGCGATGAAAGAACGGCGATCGAGCGACATCCTGTTTCCTCCAGCCCTGTCGTTGATTGAGGCACCGTCACCGCTGGGCATGGCGGAACGGCCAGACGAGCAAATAGTTGCGGAAATTGGCGTAGATCTTGGCGAGGCCGAGCGGCTCGTAGAGCAGGAAGCCGATCACCAGCGCGCCATAAGCCATCAGCGGCAGATGGGCGCGCAGGTCGATCGGCAGCGACAGGCCGAACGTGCCGGCCGTGAAGCCGAGCAGGTTATTGAGCAGGATCGGCGCAAACAGGATCAGCGCCGTGCCGAAGAACGGCCCGAGCACGCTGCCGAGCCCGCCGACGATGATCATCGCCAGGATCTGGATCGAGAGCTCGATGTGGAACTGGTCGGGCGAGATCGCCCGAAGATAGGTCACCGCCAGCACCGAGCCGACAACGCCGCCGATGAAGGACGAGACCCAGAAGGCGAGGAGCTTGTAGCGGAAGGTCGAGATGCCGAGGATCTGCGCGGCGTAGTCCTTCTCGCGCAGCGCCGCCAGTGCCCGGCCGAAGCTGGTCCGTCTGACGTTCAGCATGAACAGCGTGATGACGAAGCAGACGCCGAGCGCGAGATAATAGGTCGGCATTTCACCCTGCATCGGGATGCCGAGGAAGCGTACCGGCGGCACCTGCAGCGTCGCGAGCGAGCCGCCGCTGATCACCGACGAGTGCGAGATGACGAAGTCGACGACGTACTGCATGGCGAGCGTCGCCATGGCCAGATAGATGCCCTTCATGCGCAGGGCGGCGCCGCCAAACATCGTGCCGATGGTCGCACTGAGCAAGCCGCCGGCGATCATCGCGATCTCGAGCGGTACGCCGAGACGCACCAGATGCACCGAGCCATAGGCGCCGATGCCCATCACCGCGCCGTAGCCGAGATGGATCTGGCCGGACCAGCCCATCAGCAGGTTGAGGCCGAGCGCCGCCGAGGTCCAGATCAGCCAGGGCAGCAGGTAGCCGGAGACGTAGAGCCGGTCGAAGATGAACGGCGCCGCGAGCAGGATGGCGAGGACCGCAATGATCAGGCCACGATCGAAGCCGAGCGGGAACAGCTGGCGCTCGTCCTGATAGCGCGTGTGGCGGATGCCGGCGCGACGATAGAACACGGCGTCAGACCCTCTCGATATGGTGGCGGCCGAACAGGCCGTGCGGCTTGAGCAGGAGCGTCACCAGGATGATCACGGCGGCAACCACGTCGCGCGAGCCGCCGCCGACCAGCGGATCGAGCACGCCGGTGGCGAGGCTCTCGGCCACGCCGACGATGACACCGGCGATCAGCACGCCCGGGATCGAGTCGAGGCCGCCTAGGATCGCGATGGCGAGCGCCTTGATCAGCAGGAGCGAGAGCGACCAGTCGACGCCCTGCGTGCTGCCCCAGAGCACGCCGGCGGCGGTGGCGGAGACGGCGGCAAGCCCCCAGGCGACGGCGATCGCGCGCTCGACCCTGATGCCGACCGACCAGGAGGCGGTCTGGTCATCGGCGACAGCGCGCATCACCACGCCGAAGCGCGAATTGAAGAAGAACAGCGAGAGCAGGATCAGCAGCAGCGAGATCGAGCCGCCGATCATCGTGGAGCGGTTGAGCAGGAGCTCGCCAACGAAGAGCGGCTGCTGCGGCATGCCGATGTCGAGGCGCTTGACCGCGGCGCCGAAGACGCCGGGAAGAACGCCGCGCAGCATGATCTCGACGCCGAGCGTCAGCATGATCGTCATGATCACCGGCTGGCCGATCATCCGGCGCAGCGCGATGCGCTCCATCAGCAGGCCGAAGCCGAACATGATGACGAGCGCAGCCGGGATCGCCAGCCAGATCGGCAGCCCGACCAGCGTGGCGAGCGCCCAGGTGACGTAGCCGCCGGTCATGGCGATCGCGCCCTGGGCGAGATTGGCGGTGCCGGAGGTCTTGTAGATCAGCACGATGCCGAGCGAGACCAGCGCGTACATCAGGCCGACGAAGACGCCGTTGGTCGAGAGTTCCGCGAGCAGGATCCAGTCCATCAGGCGACGACCTCACTGATCTTGAGCGTCCGCCGGATCATGCCGTGCTCGCCGTTTTCATAGGTGATGATGGCCTCGAACACGCTCTCATCGAGCCCGCCATAGAGCGCAGCGATCAGCGAGGCGTAGGTCGTCTCGATGGTGTTGCGGCGCAGCTTGCGGGTGCGGGTGATTTCGCCGTCGTCGGCGTCGAAGTCCTTGTGCAGGTTGACGAAGCGACGGATGCGCAGGCCGTCCGGCTGCGTGCCGTTGACGTGCCTGACCACCCGGCCGATCAGCCCCTGCACCTCGGCTCCTTGCGAAAGCTCGGCATAGGAGGTGTAGGAAATGCCGCGCTCCTCGGCCCAATGGCCGACCGCGTCGAAGTCGATGCAGATGATCGCGGTGAGCTGGTCGCGCCCGGCGCCGATCACCGCGACATTGCGGATATAGGGGCTGAACTTCAGCCGGTTCTCGATGAAGTTAGGGATGTAGCGCTCGCCGGAGGCGGTGCGCACGACTTCGCTGACGCGGCCAAGCACGACGAGCTGGCCGTCCTCGTCGATCCGCCCGGCATCGCCGGTGTGCAGCCAGCCATCGACCAGCGCCTTGGCGCTGCTCTCTGGGTCGTCATAGTAGCCGTCAACGACCGAGGACGAGCGCACCAGGATCTCGCCACTCTCGTCGATCCTGATCTCGCTGCCTTCCATCGGCCGGCCGACCGTGTGGAGCTTGACCTGCCCCTCGGTCTGCGCCGCCGTCAGCGCGCAGGTCTCGGTCTGGCCGTAGAACTGTTTCAGCTTGATGCCGAGCGCCCGGAAGAACAGGAAGGTGTCCTCGCCCAGCGCCTCGCCGCCGGTGAAGGCCCGCTCGGCCCGGCCGAGCCCGAGATGGTCGCGCAGCGGCGCATAGACCAGAGCGTTGCCGACCGCGTCGAGCAGCTTCTCCTTGAGTGTCAGCGTGCCGCCGGACAGGCGCTTGCGCTCATAGGCGACCGCGCGCTCCATGGTCGTCTCGAACAGCCAGCGCTTGAACGGCGTCGAGTTCTTCATGCCGACCTGGACGCGGGTCAGCATCTGGTCCCAGGCGCGCGGTGCTGCGAGATAGAAGGTCGGCGAGACCTCGCGCAGGTCGCGCATCACCGTCTCCTGGCGCTCGGGGATGTTGATCGTCGCCGCCATCATCATGCCGGCGCCCAAGGTGAAGACGAAGTCGCCGACCCAGGCGGTGGGCAGATAGGCGTAGAGTTCCTCGTGCTTATGGAAATAGCCGCTCGCCCCGGCATTGAGCAGTCCGCCGGTGACGTTGCGATGGCGCAGCGGGATGCCCTTGGGCAGGCCGGTAGTGCCCGACGAGTGCAGCAGCACCGAGATATCGTCGGCCTGCGGTTCGTCGACGAAGCGCCGGATCAGGCCGGGCTCGCGTGCCAGCCGTTCGCGGCCCTTCGCCACCAGCGCATCGAGCGACATCAACCCGGGCGCATCGTAGCCGTCGAGCCCACGCGCGTCGTCATAGAGAATGGTCGCGACGCGCCCGGTCGCGGCCCTGAGCCCCAGCAGCTTGTCGACCTGCTCCTGGTCCTCGGCGACGCCGACAGGCGGTGCGCCATGCAGGGTCGCGACGATCAATTCTTCCAGCGGCACGTCAGGGAAGACCGGCGAGGGGAAGGCGCGCAGCATGTTGGCGGCGAGCATGGCGTAGTAGAGCCGCGGGCGATTGTCGCCGATCACGGTCATCGCGGCGCCTGCGACCAGGCCGGCCTCTTCGAGGCCCGCCGCCATGGCGGCGATCTCCTCGAAGACCTCGCGCCAGTTCTGCTCCTGCCAGATGCCGTAGCGCCGCTCGCGGAAGGCGACGCGATCGCCGAACTCGGCAGCGTTGCGAGCAAGCGCCGCGATCAGCGTCGCCGGCTCGCCATTGGCGGCGACAGGCCAGCGGCTTGCCTCCTTGATCTTGCCGAGCGGCGCCGTCATGTCGCGGCCCCGGCCTGATGGCGCTTGGCGGCGCGCTCGCCGAGATAGGCACTGACCACGCTCGGATGCGAGATCGCCGCCTGCGGCTCGCCCTCCGAGATCACCTCGCCATAGCTCAGCACGACGACGCGGTCGCAGATCGAGGTGACCACATCCATGTGGTGCTCGATGATCAGGATGGTGACGCCGCGCGCCTCCTGCGCGTCGAGGATGAAGCGGGCGATGTATTCCTTCTCCTCCTGGTTCATGCCGGCCATCGGCTCGTCCAGGATCAGCAGGCGCGGCTCCGCAACGAGGGCGCGGGCCAGCTCGACCCGTTTCTGCAGGCCGAGCGGGATGACCTCGACCGGCTCGTCGCGGATATCCTGGAGCTGCATGAACTCGATGGTCTCTTCGACGATGCGCCGGTGCGCCAGCTCCTCGCGCTCAGCCCACCACCAATAGAACAAGGCCCCGAGCGCGCTCGGCTTCATGTGGGTGTGCCGGCCGATCAGGATGTTGTCGAGAACGCTCATGCCCTTGAACAGAGCGAGGTTCTGGAAGGTGCGGGCGACGCCGCGGGCGGCGATGCGATGCGGCTTTTGCGCCGTGATGTCCTCGCCGAACAGGGTCACCTTGCCGGCATTGGGCGGGTAGAAGCCGGTGATCACGTTGACCATGGTGGTCTTGCCGGAGCCGTTCGGACCGACGAGGCCGAGAATCTCGCCCTTGCGGACGTCGAGAGAGACGCCCTTCAGCGCACGCAGGCCGCCGAAGCTGCGCTCGATCCCGGTACAGGAGAGCGCGACGGGCGCGTCGGCCACGCTCGCGACGGAACGGTATTGAGCGTCATTCATCCGAAGCGCCCGCCATCCGGACGCTGCGGCCGGCGATCGCTGCCACAGCATTGACGGGTACCCGGCGCACGTGCGGCGCCGCCGGATGAACGGCGTCTTCTCCCACGATGTCCTCCCCGGCTGCGCTGGTTTGTTGTCTGTCTAAGCGTCAGCTCGATGCAGCTAATGAATACAATTCATCTTGTGCTGTCAACTCTTCAGAGCCCCTGCTTCAGCGCCATTGGCAGCTGTGATTTTTTGCACCGGCCGACCTGGCGACGCGCCATCGCGCACCCAGGCTAGCGACCAATGAACCGGGCTCAGCCGACCGCCTCGACAGCAGCCCGGCATGACAGGCGCGACGCGCCGGCCAGAGCCGTCTCATATTCATCGGCCAGCCGCCGACAGAGTTCGGCAGTCGCAGGCAAGTCATCGATCGCGCCAACGCCTTGCCCCGCCGCCCAGATGTCGCGCCAGGCCTTGGCCTCGGCCGTGCCGAAATCATAGCTCGCCGGCTTGCTGAGGTCGTCGGGATCGCGTCCCGCCGCCAGGATGCTGGGTCTGAGGAAATTGCCGTGCACGCCGCTGATCGCCGGGGTGTAGACGATGTCGTTGGCGGACGCGTCGAGCAGCATGGCGCGTAGTGCTTCGGGCGCCATGCTTTCCCGCGTCGCCATGAAACGGGTGCCGAGATAGGCCATGTCGGCGCCTGCCATCATCGCTGCCGCGACCTGCGCGCCATTGCTCAACGCTCCGCCGAGCACGAGCGCGCCATCGAAGATGCGACGGATATCGGCCAGCGCAGCAAAGGGGTTGAGCGGGCCGGCATGGCCGCCGGCTCCGGCCGAGACGGCGATCAGCCCGTCGACACCGGCGTCGGCCGCCTTGGCCGCGAAGGCAAGCGTCGTCACGTCGTGGAAGACGAGACCGCCATAGCTCTGCACCGCCTTGATCAGATCGCGGTTGAGGCCGAGCGAGGTGATGACCAGCGGCACCTTGCGGTCGATGACGACGGCTAAATCGGCATCCAGCCGCGGATTGCTGCGATGAACCACAAGATTGACGCCGAACGGCGCGACATCGCCCGCATCGCCGAGCCGCCCGGCGATCTCGTCGAGCCAGTCAGCAAATCCTTCCGTCGTGCGCTGATTGAGCGCCGGAAAGCTGCCGACGACGCCGTTGCGGCAGCAGGAAACGACGAGATCCGGCCCCGAGATCAGGAACATCGGCGCGGCGATGACGGGGACGCGCAGGCGTCCGGCGAAAGCGGCAGGCAACGGCAAGGACCCCTCCCCTAAAGAACGCGCTCGACTCCGCACGAGCGGCCATCCCGCAAAGCGCCGCTTGCGGCCACGCTCTTGCGCGGAATGCGACGATGATGAATGGTATTTATTAGCGCCGCTGTCCCGTCCGGACGTAGCTGCCGCCGGAAAGCGACCGCAGCGCTCCCGCGCTGTGCCTCAGCAAGGATCATCGATGCCACCACGCAGCGCCCTGAAGCGACAGGTCAACCGGCTTCCGCCCGAGCGGCGCATCTCCGACATCATGGCCGCGGCCAAGCAGGTGTTCGTCGAGAAGGGCTACAACGACGCACTGATCACCGACATCGCGCTGCGCGCCGGCGTGGTCGAGGGCAGCATCTACCGGTTCTTCGCCAACAAGCGCGAATTGCTGGTCAAGGTCGTCGAGCACTGGTTCGAGGAGATGCTGCGCGACGATGCCGAGCAGTTCGCCGCAGTGCGCGGCAGCTGGAACCAGATCCGCTTCATCGTCTACACCCACCTCACCTCGATCCATCGCGACCCGGCGCTGTCGCGCCTGATGTTCCAGGAGATCCGGCCGGCGCCGGACTATCGCGGCTCGCATCTGTTCGAGCTGAACCGCGCCTACACCCATCGCCTGGTCGACGTGGTGAAGGCGGGCATCGCCGCGGGGGAACTGCGGCCCGAGAGCTCGCCGAACCTGGTGCGCGACCTGGTCTTCGGCTGCATCGAGCATCGCACCTGGGCCTTCTTGCGCGGCGAAGGCGACTTCGACCCGGCCGAGATGGCGGACGCGATCACCAATCTGGTCCATCACGGCCTGGCGCTCGGCAGTGAGCCGGCCTCGCCGATGGAAAGCGTGGTCGCCCGGCTGGAAACCGCGACGGCGCGGCTTGAGGCGGCGGCCGGGATCGCTCCAGCGAAGTCCTCTTCCAGCCGGCCACGCTGAGATCATCGCCTACTCGCCACCGCGACTACCGGGGCCATCGAAGAATTCGGGGCGCGGGATCGTCCAGGTCTCGCCCCAGAGCTGTCCGCCGCCGGCGACGTTGAGCACCTCGCCGGTGACATAGGCCGCCGCCGGTCCGCAGAGATAGGCGCAGGCCTCCGCCACCTCCCAGGTCGTCGCCGTGCGCATCATCGGGTTGGAGCGCGGATAGGCCTTGACCACCTGCGGATCGTAGACGCGCCAGCCCGGCGTCTCGATCGCGCCCGGCGCGATGCAGTTCACCCTGATGTCGAGCGGCGCCCATTCCACCGCCAGCGCCTGGGTCAGGCCGACCACACCGGCGCGCGCAGCAATCGTATGCGCGACGCCGTGCAGCCCCTGACGCGTCACCACCACGATCGAGACGATGCTGCCCGGCCGCTTGGCATCGCGCCAGCGTCGCGCGGCCTCCTGCATCATGTACCAGGTGCCGTTGAGATTGGTGTCGACGACGGCGTTCCAGCCCTTCACCGAAAAGTCGATCGCGGCCTGCGGGAACTGGCCGCCGGCGCTGTTGACCAGGATGTCGATGCCGCCGAACTCCGCCGCGATCCAGTCGTGCAGCGCCGTGATCGTTGTCGGGTCGCGGACGTTCACTGTCTTCGCGGCCACCTTCAGCCCGGCGGCGCGCATCGCCTCGGCTGCCGCCTCCAGCTTGCCCTCGTCGCGCCCGGCGATGATCACCTGCGCGCCAAGCCGGCCGAGCAGCCAGGCGGTGGCACGGCCGATGCCGCCGGCACCGCCGGAGATCAGAATGGTCCGCCCGGCGAAGGCGTCGGCCGCATAGACCGTCGGCAGCCGGGCGAGATCGGCATCCTCCAGCCCGAGCTCGCGGGGTTCGGCGGCCTCCTCAGCCATGACGCTCCATCCCCTTCAGCAATTCGCCGGCGATGATCATCTTGCGGACTTCGGTGGTGCCGGCGCCGATCTCGAGCAGCTTGGTGCTGCGGAAGAGCCGGTTGATCTCCGATTCCCAGATATAGCCGGCGCCGCCATGGACCTGCACGGCCTTGTCGAGGACATCGTGGCAGGCCTGCGCCGCATACATCACCGAGGCCGCGGTCAGGCGGTGGATGTCGCCGCGCCCGCCGCCGCCGACTTCGAGCGGGGCCGCCTCGGCGAGCGTGCGATAGCTGAAGCTGCGCATGGTCTCGACCAGCACATACATCTCGGCCAGCATCGACTGGACCATCTGGAACGAGCCGATCGGCTTGCCGAATTGCTTGCGCGTCTTGGCGTAGTCGATCGAGAGCTCGAGCGCCCGCTCGGAAATGCCGAGGCAGAGCGGCGAGATCATCGCGCGCTCGAGATCGAGCCCGCTCATCACGATGGCGACGCCCTGATTCTCGGCGCCGACGAGATTGGCGGCCGGGACGCGGCAATCCTCGAACAGCAGCTCGCCGGTCTGGCTGCCGCGATAGCCCATCTTGGTCAGCTTCTGCGCCACCTTGAAGCCGGGGAAATCCTTCTCGACGATGAAGGCGGAGATGCCGTGGGCGCCGCGCTCCTTGTCGGTCTTGGCGTAGACCAAGAGCACGTCGGCGACCGGGCCGTTGGTGATGAAGATCTTGCTGCCGTTGAGGACGTAGTGGTCGCCCTCGCGGCGCGCCGTGGTCCGCATCGAGCCGAGCGCGTCGGAACCCGCCCCCGGCTCGGTCAGGCCGAGTGCGCCGAGCGTTTTCCCCGAGCAGAGATCGGGCAGATACCTGCGCCGCTGCTCCTCATTGCCGTTGCGGTAGATGTTGTTGGCGCAGAGGTTGTCATGGGCGACGACCGACAGCGCCATCGCATGGTTCCAGCGGCTGAAGCCCTGAAGCACCAGCCCGGCCTGAAGCAGGTCGAGCCCCGCCCCGCCATATTGCTCGGGGATGGTCGCGCCGAGGAAGCCGCTGGCGCCGATATGGCGGAAGGCCTCGTCCGGCCACCACTCCTCATCGTCCATGCGCTGCGACAGCGGATAGAGCTCGGCGCGGGCATAGCGGTCGGCACCGTCGAGGATCGCGTTCTGCTCCTCGTCGAGCCCGAAGGCGTGGGCGCGATTGCTACCGTTCACGGCATTCACGTCTAGTTCCTCCCTCGCCCCACGCAGCGTGCAGGCAGCGAGCCATTCGGCTCGATTGATCTTATTGAGCGTATTTCATCAGCGGCGGCAACGACTGTCAACGTGAGCCTATGCGGCAAAATCGAACAATCCATTTGCGTGCTATCCGGCACCTTCTCACCGCTTCACACCTATTGACACAGCAAATGAATTGAAATCATTTACTGCACAAAGGCTCCCTCAGCGAGCCGCGCAGGGATGGAATCCGTGAGCGAAGAGGTCATCACCCGACGCGAGGGCGCGGCGCTGGTCGTCACGATCAATCGCGAGAACCGCCGCAACGCCCTGAACGAGGCGGTTGCCGCGGGAATCGTGGCCGCGCTCGATGCGGCCGAAGCCGTCCCTGAGGTTCGCGCCATCATCCTGACCGGAGCCGGCGACAAGGCCTTCTGCGCCGGCGGCGACCTCAAGCCGAATGCGGACGGAACGCCTTTCACCATCGAGGCTGCCGATCCCCGCCATTACGTCGCCGGCCTGCTGCGCCGGATGGATGCCTGCCGGCTGCCGCTGGTGGCGCGGGTCAACGGCCATGCGCTCGCCGGCGGCTTTGGCCTGATCTGCGCCTGCGATCTGGTGGTGGCGCGCGACGACGCCCTGCTTGGCGTCACCGAGGTCAAGGTCGGGCTCTTCCCGATGATGATCCTGCCCTATCTGATGCGGGTCCTGCCCTATCGCCGACTGATGGAACTCTGCCTCACCGGCGAGACCATCAAGGCGGGCGATCCGGAAGCTGGCGCGATCGTCAACTACGCCGTGCCGGCTGATGAGCTCGACGCCAAGACGGCATGGCTGGTCGGCCGCCTCGTCGACAAATCGCCGACCGGCATTCGCCTGGGCAAGCAGAGCCTCGCCAAGATCCGCGAGATGTCGACCGATACGGCGCTCGAATACGCCCAGTTCATGCTGGCGAACATGGCCCGAACCGAAGACGCGCGCGAGGGCTTCGCCGCCTTCGCCGAGAAGCGTCCGCCGGCCTGGACCGGGCGGTGAACGCCATGCGCGAGAGCATCCGCATCGGCTGCGGCGCCGGCTTCTGGGGAGACAGCCCGGAGGGGCCGCGCCAGCTCGTCCAACGCGGCGGCATCGACTATCTCGTGCTCGACTATCTCGCCGAGATCACCATGTCGATCCTCGCCCGGATGAAGGCGAAGAACCCGGCGCTCGGCTATGCCACCGACTTCGTCTCGCTGGTAATGAAGCCGCTCGCCCGCGAGATCGCGGAGAAGCGCATCCGCGTCGTCACCAATGCCGGCGGGGTCAATCCGGAAGCCTGCCGCGACGCGCTGCTCGCCGCCTTCAACGAGGTCGGCGTCGACCTCAAGGTCGCGATCGTCACCGGCGACGACCTCTCGGGCGAGGCCGAGCGCCTGCGTGCAGCGGGTGTCAGCGAGATGTTCTCCGGCGCGCCCTTCCCCGACAGGATCGCCAGCATCAACGCCTATCTCGGCGCCTTCCCGATCGCGGCGGCGCTCGCGGCCGGCACCGATGTCGTGGTGACCGGGCGCTGCGTCGACTCGGCCGTGGTCCTCGGCCCGCTGATCCATGAATTCGGCTGGTCCCCTCAGGACTATGACCGGCTCTCGGCCGGGAGCCTCGCCGGCCACATCCTCGAATGCGGCGCGCAGGCGACCGGCGGCATCGTCACCGACTGGCGCGACGTCGCCGGCGACTGGGCCGATATGGGCTTCCCCGTCGCCGATTGCCGGGCCGACGGCAGCTTCGAGGTCGGCAAGCCGGAGGGAACCGGCGGGCGCGTCAGCCCGGCGACCATCGCCGAGCAGATCGTCTACGAGGTCGGCGACCCCGCCGCCTATATGCTGCCGGATGTCGCTTGCGATTGGTCGCAGGTGAAGCTGGAAGCCACCGGCCGCGATCGCGTCCGGGTTTCCGGCGTGCGCGGGCGGGCTCCGTCGAACAGTTACAAGGTCAGCGCCACCTATCCCGACGGCTATCGCTGCGCGACGACGATGATGATCGTCGGCGACGACGCGGCCGAGCGGGCCGAAGCGGTCGCGAAGGCGGTTCTCGCCCGCTGCGGCCGATTGATCCGCGAGGCCGGTCTTCCCGACTTCGCTGAAAGCTCGATCGAGACGCTCGGCGCCGAGGCGAGCTATGGCGCCCAGAGCCGGACGCGGGCGACGCGCGAGGTCGTGCTCAAGATCGGCGTGCGCCACCCTTCCAAGGAGGCCCTGCAGATCTTCGCCCGCGAGATCTATCCGGCCGCGACCGCGATGGCCCAGAGCCTGACCGGCTTTGCCGGCGGCCGGCCCGAGCCGCAGCCGGTGATCAGGCTGTTCTCCTTCCTGATCGACAAGGCCGAATTGCAGCCTACCGTCAGCCTCGGCGAGACGAAACTGCCGGTGCCAGCACATATCCCCGCAGCGGCGGTGAATGCGCCCTCGCCTGTCACCGCGGACGTCCCGGATATCGCGACCGGCGAGACGGCCGAGGTGCCGCTCGTCGCCCTCGCCTTCGGCCGCAGCGGCGACAAGGGCGACATCGCCAATATCGGCGTGATCGCGCGCGATGCCGCCTTCCTGCCCTGGCTGCGCCGGGCGCTGACGCCGGAGGCGGTCGGCCGGCACTTCGCCCACCATGTCGCGGGCAAGGTCGAACGCTTCGACTGGCCGGGCCTCGGCGGCTTTAACCTCGTCATGCACCGCGCGCTCGGCGGCGGCGGCATCGCCTCGCTACGCCATGACCCGCAGGGCAAGGCGATGGCGCAGGTGCTGATGAGCCTGCCGGTGCCGGTGCCTGCTTCCTGGCTCGCAGCGGGTGGTGCCCTCCATTCCTTCGCCAAAACGGACAACGCTTGATGTCGGCCTCTCCGAGCGCGCCAGCACCGTTCCGCAAGGTCCTGATCGCCAATCGCGGCGAAATCGCCTGCCGCATCATCCGGACCTTGCGCGAGATGGGCATCGCCTCGGTCGCGATCCATCACCCGGTCGAGGCCCGCGCCCGGCATGTGCGCGAGGCGGATCAGGCAATCGAGATTTCAGGCGAGATGCCGGTCGCCGCCCATCTCGACATCGCCCAGATCGTCGACGCCGCCTGCGCCGTCGGGGCCGATGCGATCCATCCCGGCTATGGCTTCCTCTCCGAGAATGCGCGCTTCGCCCGTGCCGTGGCAGAGGCCGGCCTCACCTTCATCGGTCCGGATGCCGACACCATCGCGCTGATGGGCGACAAGATCTCGGCGCGCCAGTTCGCGGCCGATCACGGCGTCCCGGTCGCGCCTTCGGTGATGCCGACCGAGGACCTTGCCGATTTCACCCGCCGGGCCATCGAGATTGGCTTTCCGCTGCTGATCAAGGCGGCGGCGGGCGGCGGCGGCAAGGGCATGAGCATCGTGCGCTCGGCCGAGGAACTGGAGGGCGCGGCGCGCCTCGCCGCGAGCGAAGCGCAGCGCTATTTCGGCGACGGGCGCGTCTATGCCGAGCTCTTCGTCGAGCGCCCCCGCCATATCGAGGTGCAGGTCTTCGGCGACGGCAAGGGCAGCGCCATCCACCTGTTCGAGCGCGAATGCTCGGTGCAGCGCCGCTTCCAGAAGATCATCGAGGAGGCGCCGACTGCCAACCTGCCGCCAGCGCTGCGCGACGAGATCTGCGCCTCTGCGGTGAGGCTCGCGGCCGCCTCGAACTACCGCAATGCCGGGACGGTCGAGTACATCCTCGGCGCCGATGGCCGCTTCTTCTTCCTGGAGATGAACACCCGCCTGCAGGTCGAGCATCCCGTCACCGAGATGATCACCGGGCTCGACCTGGTGCGCCTGCAGATCGAGATCGCCGCTGGGTGCGACCTGCCGTTCACGCAGGATGCCATCGTCGCAAATGGCCACGCGATCGAATGCCGGATCTGCGCCGAGGATCCCGAGCGCGACTTCCTGCCCGAGACCGGCACGATCCTGCATGTTGGCGTGCCGCAGGCTCCCCATCTGCGTTTCGAGAATGCGCTCGATCGCGGCCAGCGCGTCACCGCCGATTTCGATCCGATGCTGGCCAAGCTCGTCGTCCATGGGCCGGATCGCGCCGTGGCGACAGAGCGCGCCATTGCGGCGCTGCACGAGCTCGCGCTGCTCGGGATCAAGACCAATATCGACTATCTCGCCCGGGTACTCGGCCACCCTGCCTTCGCCGCCGGCGAATTGCACACCGGCTTCGTCGTCCAGCACAAGGCCGAACTCACCGCCGCAGAACCTGATGAAGCGACACGCGACACCGTGCTGATCGCCGCGGCACTCGGCCTGCGCGACTTCCGCGACCTCGTCCTCGGCGTGCCCGAACCGCATGCCTCGATCGGGCACTGGAGGAACTGAGCATGGTCCTCAAGCTCGATCTCGACGGCACAGTGCATAACGTCACCATCCTGGCGCGCCGCCCGCATCTCGTGCTCTCGATCGATGGTCGCCGGCATGTCGTCGAAGGCCTCGACGAAGCCGGCGACGGCAGCCGCGCGCTGACGCTCGACGGCGAACCCGTCGCCTTCGCCCGCGCCGGCAGCGCCGATGGCGTCATCGTCCGGTTGGGTGGACGCAGCTTCGCGCTGCGCCGGCGCGATGCGGCGGCGGACGCCTCCGCCGCCGGCGGCGGTGCCAACGTTGTGCGCGCGCCAATGCCGGGCACCGTGATCGTGGTTCACAAGCGCGTCGGCGACAGCGTCCAGCGCGGCGAGACCATCGTCACGATCGAAAGCATGAAGCTTCAGATGAAGCTCGATGCGCCGCGTGACGGCGAGATCGCCGAGATCGCGGCGCGAGAAGGCGAGGGCTTCGACAAGGACGCCGTGCTCGCCCGTCTCGCGGCTCCGGCGGAAGGCTGACCCGATGTCCAGACTGCAATCTTCGATCAACACCGCTTCCGCCGATTTCCGCCGCAACGAGGCTCATAACCGCCGCCTCGTCGCCGAATTCAGGGCGAAGCAGGAGGCGGCGCGCCACAGCCGGCCGCAGCGCGACCTCGAACGCCTTGCCCGCCAGCAGAAGATGCCGCAGCGCAAGCGCATCGAGATGCTGCTCGACCCCGGCACGCCCTTCCTCGAGCTGTCCTCGCTCGCGGGCAACATGGCCTATGGCGGGGAATCGCCCTCGGCCAGCTCGATCGTCGGCATCGGCATGGTCTCCGGCCGCGAGGTCATGATCCGCGCCGACGATCCGACCGTGAAGGGCGGCGCCTGGTATCCGCTGACGGTCAAGAAGATCGTCCGCGCCCTCGATATCGCCATGGAGAACCGGCTGCCGGTCGTACATCTCTGCGATTCCGCCGGCGGCTTCCTGCAGCTCCAGTCGGAGCTGTTTCCGGATCGCTACATGGGCGGGCGGATCTTCCGCAACCAGTCGATGCTATCGAAGATGGGCGTGAAGCAGCTCGCCTTGGTCTTCGGACATTGCACAGCGGGCGGCGCCTATATCCCCGGCCTCTCCGACTACAGCGTCATCGTGCGCGGCACCGGCGCGGTCTTCCTCGGCGGGCCGCCCTTGGTGAAGGCGGCGACGGGCGAGGACGTCACGGTCGAGGAGCTCGGCGGCGCCGAGATGCATACCAGCGTCTCCGGGACCTGCGACTACCCCGCCGACAGCGAGGAGCACGCCATCGAGATCGGCCGCGACATCGTCTCGCAATGGGACCGGCTGCCGCGCTGGGAGGCGCAGCGCGAGGCGCCGGAGGAGCCGTTCTACGATCCCGCCGAGATCTACGGGATCGTGCCCGACGACATCAAGAAAGCCTTCGACATGCGCGAGATCATCGCCCGCATCGTCGATGGCAGCCGCTTCCACGAATACAAGCCGGCCTATGGCACAACTTTGGTCTGCGGCTTCGCCAATATCTGGGGCTTCAAGGTCGGAATCCTCGCCAATAACGGCGTGCTCTTCAACGACTCGTCGATCAAGGGCGCCCATTTCATAGAACTCTGCAACCAGAACAACACGCCGCTGGTCTTCCTGCAGAACATCACCGGCTACATGGTCGGGCGCGAATATGAGCGCCGCGGCATCACCAAGGACGGCGCCAAGATGATCATGGCGCAGAGCTGCTCGCGGGTGCCGAAGTTCACCGTGATGTGCAACGGCTCGTTCGGCGCTGGCAATTACGGCATGTGCGGGCGCGCCTTCGACGGGCGCTTCCTGTTCTCCTGGCCGAACCACCAGATCGGCGTGATGGGCGGCGACCAGGCGGCGAACACGCTGGCCGAGGTCAAGGCCAACCAGATGAAGCGCAATGGCGGCGCAGTCGACAAAGGCGAGATCGACAAGCTCTGGGACGAGACGCGAAAAGCCTATCAGGAGCAGCTCTCGGCCTATTACTCGACCTCGGAACTCTGGGACGACGGCATCATCGACCCGCTCGACACCCGCAACGCGCTCGGCGTGGCGATCTCGGCCTCGCTCAACGCCCCGCTCGGCGAGCCCGGCTACGGCGTCTTCAGGTTCTGATGGCCATGCCGGGACCGCTTCGCTTTTATCTCGATTTCGCCTCGCCCTATTCCTATTTCGCGCTCGGCCCGTTGGCGCGGTTGGCCGAGGAGCATGGCCGGGCGCTGGAGCTCCGGCCGATCCTGCTCTGGGCTGTGTTCAAGCAGCAGGGCGTCGTCAACCCGCTGGAGACGCCGGCGCGGCGGCGCTACTTCCTCGAGGACGTGACCCGCTCGGCCGAATTCTTCGGCCTGCCGTTTCGTATTCCTGAGCCGCTGCAGATCTCGGCCCATCTTGCCGGCCGGCTCTATCATGCCTGGACCGCGACACGGCCGCAGGATGGGCTGCGACTGGCGAGCGAGATCTTCGAGGCCTTCTTTGCCAGGGCTGAGAATATCGCCGACCCGGCCGTGCTCGCCGCCCTGCCCTGCCTGGCGGGTGAGACGCCCGAGGCGATCCGCGCCATGATCGACGGCAGCGAGGGCCGCCAGCGCCTCGGCGAGACAATAGACGAAGCCTGCGCCGCGAACCTGATCGGCGTGCCCTTCGTGACACTGGATGGCGAGAGCTTCTTCGGCGCCGACCGCCTGCCGCAGATCGCCTGGCGGCTGCAGCATCCGCGTGGCAGGGCATGAACGGGAGGGTGCGATGAGCGACGACAGGCTCGCCGGGGCGCTGCAGGCCACGCCCTTCATCGACGCCAACGCGCCGGTGATCCGCGCTTTCGTCGAAGCGCATGCCGGCACCGGCCCGGACCGCTATCGCGCGGTGCGGCTCTACTACGCCGTCCGCGACGCCATCCCCTACGACCTCCGCTATTTCGGGATCGAGCGCGACATCTTCGTCGCCTCGCGCTGCCTGGAAGCGAAGGGCTCGTTCTGCGTGCCCAAGGCGGTGACGCTCGCCGCGGCCGCCCGCGCCGCCGGCATTCCGGCCCGCGTCGGTTTCGCCGATGTGCGCAACCACCTGGCATCGCCGCGCATCCTCGAATTGATGGGCAGCGACGTCTTCCGCTGGCACGCCTATACGCTGCTCTTCCTCGACGGCCGCTGGGTCAAGGCGACGCCGGCCTTCGACCTTGCCTTCTGCGCTCGCTTCGGCGTCGAACCGCTCGACTTCGACGGCAGCGCGGATTCGATCTTCCAGCCCTTCGACGCGGCAGGCCGCCAGCACATGGACTATGTGCTCGACCGCGGCGACCATGACGAGATGCCGTTCGAGGCCTTCCGCGCGGCGATGCAGGAGGCGTATCCGCGCCTGATCACGGCGATGGCGGCCGAGCGCGCGGCGCTTTCGAGCAAATCCCAGCCGAAGCCTGCTCCGGCTGGGTAGTCGTCGCTGCGGCGCAGGCCCTGACCTCAATTCTTCCACACTGACCAGCTACCAAGACGGCTTCGCCAGCGTTGCCGTGGATCGCCACGGCCGCTGGCTATTGCGCTTTTGAGCGTGCGACGACCGTTTTCCATTCTGGAGCGCATACGAGAGAAGTAGACCATTTCCGCCGCAGATTTTATAAGACGGCTAATGAATTTGACGGCATAATCCGCCGCTTCATTCCTCCGATTCCCGCTGAAGGAGCGCCCTCCCCACGATGAACGCCGCCGAGAGCACCACCGCCATCCTGATCCACCTCGCCGGTTCGGTGGCGCTGCTGATCTGGGCGGTCAGGCTGGTACGGACGGGCGCGACGCGGGCCTTCGGATCGTCGCTGCGGCAGGCGATCGCGCGCTTCACCGGCAATCGCGTCTCGGCCATGGCGAGCGGGGCAGTCGTAACGCTGATCCTGCAGAGCTCGACGGCGACGACGCTGCTGCTCTCCTCCTTTGCCGGCCAGGCGCTGATCGGCCTGCCCATGGCCTTTGCCGTGCTGCTCGGCGCGAATGTCGGCACTGCGCTCGCCGCCTTCCTGGTCTCGTTCGAGCTCGGCTGGATCTGGGGGGCGTGCCTTGCCGTCGGCGTGACGCTCTATCTCGCCAACGAGGCGATGAACCGGGCCCGCAATATCGGCCGCCTGATCGTCGGCATCGGGCTGATCCTGCTCTCGCTCGCCGAGCTCAAGACCGCCTCGGCACCGCTGGCGCAGTCGCCGGTCTTCCGCATGGCGTTCGAGGCCCTGGCCAGCGAGCCCCTCCTCGCCATCGCGATCACGGTCGCGGCGACCTGGCTGACCCATTCCAGCCTCGCCATCGTCCTGCTGATTGCCTCGTTCTGGGCCGGCGGGCTGTTCCCGGCCCCGACCGCGCTGATCCTGATCGTCGGCGCCAATCTCGGCAACGCGCTGGTCCCGGTGATCGACCAGCTCGGCGCGCCGGTCGCGCAGCGCCGCGTCGCGCTCGCCAACCTCTTGACGCGCATCATCATCGCGCTCGTCGTCATCCCGTTCGCCAAGCCGCTGGCAGGGTGGTTCTCACAGCTGTCGCCGAATCCCGCGCGTCTCGCGGTCGAAATCCATCTGGCGCTGAACATCGTCGGCGCCCTCGCCTTCCTGCCCTTCACCGGCCCGATCGCCGCGCTGATCACGCGCCTGACCCCGGCTGCGCCCGAGACGGAGCAGCGCACGCGGCCGCTCTATCTCGACCCCAGCCTGCTCGACAGCCCGCCGGAAGCCCTTGCCAGCGCGATGCGCGAGACGCTGCATCTGGGCGACCGCGTCAGCGCCATGCTGAAGGACCTGCTGATCCTGCTGGAGCAGGACAAGCTCGCGCTCTCGCGCGAGATCGCCGCGGCCGATGACGGCGTCGATACGATCCACGAGGCGATCAAGCTCTATCTCGTCCAGCTCTCGCGCCGTCCGCTCTGCGAGGAGGACAGCCGGCGCCTGTTCGAGATCATCACGGCGACCACCAATCTCGAGCATATCGGCGACATCATCGACAAGAACCTGCGGGAGCTCGCGGAGAAAAAGATCCGCAAGCGCTACCGCTTCTCCGAGGAAGGTCTCGCCGAGATCCGCGACTTCCACACGCGGGTCAGCCACAGCCTGCAGCTTTCGCTCAACGTGCTCGCCTCGCGCGACATCACCCTTGCCCGCCAGCTCTTCGACGAGAAGAGCGCGATGCGCGTCGCCGAACGCATGGCGACCGAGAAGCATTACGAGCGCCTGCGCAGCGGCGTGACCGAGTCGCTCGAGACCTCGTCGATCCATCTCGACGTGCTGCGCGACCTGAAGCGCATCCACGGCCACATCACCTCGATCGCCTATCCGATCCTGGAAGCCGCCGACGAACTCAGCGAGACTAGGCTGCGCAAGGCCGAGGAGCAGCCCGCCGACGAGCGCTACGGCCTCGCTCTGCCGCACAAGCCGGCCTGATACGGCACGGCCTGGACCGGCGCCGCGTGCGCTTGACAGCCTGCCGGTTTGACCGAGCTTAAGGCCCGAGGCTCGGGGGCATCATGGATCGCATCGACGCGATGAAAGTGTTCATCGCCGCACTGGACGAGGGTAGCCTCGCCGGGGCGGGACGCCTGCTCGGCCGCTCTCCGGCAGCGGTGAGCCGGGCTGTCGCCTTCCTCGAACAGCAAGCCGGTGCTCCCTTGTTGCACCGTACGACCCGCTCGATCCGGCTGAGCGAGACCGGCGAGCGCTATGCCGCGGCCTGCCGCCGCGTCCTCGCCGACCTGCAGGAGCTCGACGCGGTCGGCGCCAGCGAGCAAGCCGCCCCGCGCGGCACCTTGACCATCACGGCGCCGCCGATCAGCGGCGAGGAGATCCTGCGGCCGATCGTCGATGCCTTCATCGAGGCGTTTCCGGCCGTCTCGGTCAACCTCGTCCTGCTCTCGCGTGGTGCCAACCTGGTCGAGGAAGGCATCGACATCGCCCTGCGTATCCTCGACCTGCCGGATTCGGCGATGACGGCGATCCGCATCGGCGGCGAGGTCCGGCCGGTGATCGTGGCCTCGCCGCGCTATCTCAATCAGCACCCGCGTATCGACGAGCCGGGGGACCTGGCCAGACACAACATCATCGCCTGCACCGATTTCGGGCGCGATGCCTGGGTCTTCCCGCCCGTGAAGGGCGGCTCCGTGTCCCGCTCCGTCCAGTTCAAGCCACGGCTCACCGTCAACAGTGTCAGGGCGGCATTGGGGGCTGCGGTCGGCGGGCTCGGCGTCACGCGGCTGTTCGCCTACCACGTCGCCGAGCGCGTGCAGGATGGTTCGCTCGAGCTCCTGCTGCGAGATGCCGAGCCGCCGGGCCGGCCCGTCAACCTGATCATGCCGCAGGGCCGCTCGAACGTCCCCAAGGTCCGGGCCTTCCTCGACTTCGCCGTGCCGCGCCTGCGCGCCGACTTCGCACGGCTCTCGGCCGAGTCGGGCGTGATGCGCTCCTGAACTGCCCATTCTTCCGCGCTACGGAGGAATGACTGCCGAACAGAAGGCATTCAGCCACAGCGCGAAACACTCCAAATTCCTCGTCATCAGGCCCTGGGCCGGGCAGCGGCACATCCGCTCGCTGCCGAAGCAACGAGGATCATCATGAGCAACGAACGGAAGGTCGCCATCGTCACCGGCGCCTCGCAGGGCATTGGCGCTGCGCTGGTCAAGGGTTTCCGCGACCGCAATTACCGGATCGTCGCGACGTCACGCTCGATCACGCAGGGCAGCGACCCAGACATTCTGGCGGTCCCCGGTGACATCGCCGATCCGGCGACCGCCGAGGCGGTCGTCCGCGAGGCGATTGCCCGCTTCGGACGCGTCGACACGCTGGTCAACAATGCCGGCATCTTCATCGCCAAGCCCTTCACCGACTACACGGCGGAGGATTTCCAGAGAAAGATCGCGACCAATCTCGCCGGCTTCTTCCACATCACCCAGCAGGCCGTGGCCGCCATGCTGAAGCAGGGTTCCGGCCATATCGTCAGCATCACCACCAGCCTGACCGACCATGCGGTCGCGGGCGTTCCGACCGTGCTCGCCAACCTGACCAAGGGCGGCATCAACTCGGCGACCAAGGCGCTGGCGATCGAATACGCCACCCAGGGCATCCGGGTGAACGCTGTCTCCCCCGGCATCATCAAGACGCCGATGCACGCGCCGCAGACGCATGAATTCCTGGCCAATCTGCACCCGGTCAAGCGGATGGGCGAGGTCCGCGACATCGTCGACGCCGTGCTCTTCCTAGAAAACGCCGGTTTCGTCACCGGCGAGATCCTCCACGTCGACGGCGGCCAGAGCGCCGGCCACTGACCCGCAACCGGACCAGCAGGAGGTTTCCATGCCGATCGTCACCATCCAGGTCACCCGCGAGGGCTCCGGCCCGGGCCGTTCCTCGGTCACGTCTGAGGAGAAGGCGAGGCTCATTGCCGGCGCCAGCCAGCTCCTGCTCGACGTGCTCAACAAGCCGGTTGAGGCGACCTTCGTCGTGATCGAGGAGGTCGCGCTCGACAATTGGGGCTGGGGTGGTCTGCCCGTCCCGGAATACCGCAAGCGGCGCGCGGCGAGCTAGTCTCGCCGTCAGCGGGACCCAGGACTCGCTCAATCCTGCACTTCGGATGCGCTGACCTTCGCCTTTGAAATCACGGGGCTGCGGCGGACACTGGCCACCGCAGCCCCATTCGCCCCCGCGAGGAACGATCATGACCAGCACCGCACAAGCGCGACTGCTCGACCTGTTCGGCATCGAATTGCCGATCATCCAGGGGCCGATGGCCCTGGCGTCGACACCGGAGATGGCGATCGCTGTCAGCGAAGCCGGCGGCCTCGGCTCGCTGGCCGGCGCGCAATACAACGAGGCGGGCCTCAGGGCGGCGCTGGACAAGGTACGCGCCGGCACGCGCCGGCCGATCAACCTCAACTTCTTCTGCCATACGCCGCCGGCGGACGATCCGGCCCGCCAGGCGGCGTGGCTGAAGCACCTCGACGGCTACTATGCCGAAGCCGGGCTCGATCCGGACATGCCGAAGACGCCGAGCGGCCGCACGCCCTTCGACGCAACCCTCGCGACCGTCCTGGAGGAGTACCGGCCGGAGGTCGTCAGCTTCCATTTCGGCCTGCCCGCGCCCGAGCTGTTCGAGCGGGTCAAGCGCACCGGGGCCAAGGTCATCGCCTCCGCCACCACTGTGCCCGAGGCGCGCTGGCTGGCCGAGCACGGCGTCGATGCCGTCATCGCCATGGGCGCCGAGGCCGGCGGCCATCGCGGCATCTTCCTCAACGACCGCATTTCCGAGCAGGTCGGCACCTTCGCGCTGGTGCCGCAGGTGGTCGACGCGGTCTCCATCCCGGTGATCGCCGCCGGCGGCGTCACCGACCGGCGCGGGGTGGAGGCTGCCTTCGCC
Organism: Allobosea sp. Root483D1; assembly: GCF_001429505.1. Taxonomy (GTDB): domain Bacteria; phylum Pseudomonadota; class Alphaproteobacteria; order Rhizobiales; family Beijerinckiaceae; genus Allobosea. The sequence goes on along the minus strand of NZ_LMJW01000022.1, from coordinate 47,609 downwards.
CTCGGTGCAGCGGCGGTCCAGGTCGGCACCGCCTATCTGTTCACGCCCGAAGCCAGCATCTCGCCGATCTATCGCAGGGCGCTCGGCATGAGCGAGCGTCCGACTGCGATCACCAACCTGTTCACCGGCAGGCCGGCGCGCGGCATCGTCAACCGGGCGATGGCGGAGCTCGGACCACTCTCCGAGCTCGCCCCGGCCTTCCCCACCGCCGGCACGGCGCTGGGGCCGCTGCGCAGCGCCGCCGAGGCAGCGGGCCGTGACGATTTCACCCTGCTCTGGGCCGGCCAGGCCTTCCCGCTCGCCAAGGCGATGTCCTCGGCCGAGCTGACGCGCAGACTCGCCGGACTCGACCCCTGAGCGCTTCGGCGCTGCCGTCGCTCAGGGCTTGGGCGGGCTTAAGCCGTCGAGCTCGAGGCCCGGCATGTTGCCGAGGCCCGGCATGTTGTTGAGCTGCTTCTCGAGCGCCGCCGGGTCAAGCGTCACCGGGTTGTCGAGCCAGTAGGTCACCATCTCCGGGAAGGCGATCATCAGCGCGACCAGGATGAGCTGCAGCACGATCCAGGGGATCGAGCCGAGATAGATGTCGCGGCTCTTCACCGTCGGCGGCGCGATGCCGCGCAGATAGAACAGCGCGAAGCCGAAGGGCGGGTGCATGAACGAGGTCTGGATGTTGGCGCAGATCAGGAGGCCGAACCAGATCAGGTTGATGTCGAGCTTCGCCGCCGCCGGTGTCAGCAGCGGGATGATGATGAAGGCGATCTCGAAGAAGTCCAGGAAGAAGGCGATGAAGAAGACGAAGACCATGATGAAGGCCAGAAAACCGACCTGACCGCCGGGCAATCCGGTCAGCATGTGCTCGATCCACAAGCCCCCGTCGACGCCCTGGAAGACCAGGCTGAAGACGCGCGCGCCGATCAGGATCATCGTCACCATGGCGGTGATGCGCATGGTCGAGGACATCGCCTGATAGGTCAGCTTCCTGGTCAGCGTGCCGTAGAGCGCCGCCAGCCCGAGCGCGCCGACCGCGCCCATCGCGCCTGCTTCCGTCGGCGTGGCGAGGCCCATGAAGATCGTGCCGAGCACCAGGAAGATCAGCGCCGCCGAGGGCACGATCCCGCGGATGCATTTGATCGCGAGCGCCCAGCCCTTGAGCGTGCGCGCCTCCGGCGGCAGCGCCGGGATATGAGCCGGCTTGAGGATGCCGAGGATCGCGACCCAGATACAGAACAGCACGACCTGGACGATGCTGGGGCCGATCGCGCCGGCATACATGTCGCCGACCGACTTGCCCATCACGTCGGCGAGGACGACCAGCACCAGCGAGGGCGGGATCAGCTGGGTGATCGTGCCCGACGCCGCGATGACGCCGGTCGCATGCTGCATGTTGTAGCCATAGCGCATCATCACCGGCAGCGAGATCACGCCCATGGCGATGACCGAAGCGGCGACCGTGCCGGTGATGGCGCCGAGGATCGCGCCGACGAAGATGACGGCATAGGACAGGCCGCCGCGGACACTGCCGAAGAGCTGGCCGATCGAATCGAGCAGGTCCTCGGCGAGGCCGCAGCGCTCGAGCACCGCGCCCATGAAGGTGAAGAACGGGATCGAGAGCAGAAGGTCGTTCGAGATGATCGAATAGAGCTGAAAGGTGAGATTGCCCATGTACTGGGGCGCGATCACTCCCATCTCGATCGCGATGAAGCTGAAGAACAGCCCGACCGCCGCCAGCGAGAAGGCAGCCGGATAACCGATCAGCAGGAAGGCGACCAGGCCCCCGAACATCATGGGGCCGAGATTGGCGCGGATAGCGTCGATCATTGCAGCGGCTTCTCGTAAGCGTATTCGTGCTGGTGGAAGCCGCGCAGCGCCGCCGCACGCTTGATCATCTCCGAGACGCCCTGCAGCAGGATCAGGGTGAAACCGACCGGCAGGAGCAGGATGACCGGCCAGCGGATCAAGCCGCCGGCATTGCTGGAGGACTCGTTCAGAACCCAGGACTGCACGAACCAGGGCCAGGTGAACCAGATCATCACCAGGCACATCGGCAGCAGGAACACCGCCCCGCCGACGAGGTCGATCCAGTGCCGGGTCCGGTCGGAGACGATGCCGTAGAACAGGTCGACGCGGACATGCTCGTTGACCCGCACCGTATAGGCCGAGCCGAGCAGCACCATGCCGGCGAACATGTACCATTGCAGCTCGAGCCAGGCGTTGGAGCTGGTGGAGAAGAGATAGCGGATCGTCGCGTTGCCGGCGCTGATCAGGCAAGCGAGCAGGACGAGCCAGCTCGCGATCACGCCAAGCGAGCTGCCGAGCCGGTCGATCGCCCGCGCCAGCGGCATGAGCTGACGGCAAAAGGTCCAGGCCAGCCAGACGATAGCGGCCATGCCGCCCACCGTGGCGAGCGCCAACCAGAGTTTGAACATATAATGCGTTCCCGGCTCCGGGCGCGTCCCCGCGCGCTTCTCGGAATCCGTCGCTAGCAGCTACGCGCTTAGCCGTTCCATGTCGGCAACCGGCCTAGCGCATAGCCGGCGCATAGCCGACCGCGTCGAGCTGCTCCTGCGTCCGCAGGCGGTAGCCGATGGCGAGCTCGGTCACGAGATAGGCCGGCCGGGCCGGATCGGGCTCGATCTTGTCGCGCAGCTTCTTCATCAGGATGCGCAGATACTGCACGTCCTCGTCCGGGTCCTGCGGCCAGAGTTCCTTCATCAGCTGGCGGTGGGTCAGGACCTTGCCGTGATGCGCGCCAAGCACCCTGAGAAGCGCGAACTGCTTCGGCGACAGCACGATGGGGACGCCGTCGAGCCCGACCAGGCGCCTGGCGAGATCGACCGTCAGCCTGCCGACACGCAGCACCGGCTCGGCGGCGCCAGGCTGGGCGACGCGCCGGAGCACGACGCGGGCGCGGGCCAGGAGCTCGGCCATGCCGAAGGGCTTGACGACGTAATCGTCGGCGCCTTTCTCCAGCAGCGCGACCTTCTCCTCCTCCGAACTGCGGACAGAGAGGACGATGACCGCGCCCTGGAACCAGCCGCGCAGCGCCTCCAGCACACTCGCGCCATCGGCATCGGGCAGGCCGAGATCGAGCATGACGAGGTCCGGCCGGCGCATCACCGCGAGCTCGAGCGCCTGCTTTGCCGTCTCGGCCTCGGCGATGCGGAAGCCCTGCATCTCGAAGCCGGCCTTGAGGAAGCGCCGGATCTGCGGCTCGTCGTCGACCACGAGGACGAGCGGGCCGGCCTGCTGCCGCGGTTCAGTCATCATCCCCCTCCTCCAGGCGCCGTTCCGGCGCGAGCGGCAGCCATATCCGCATCGTCGTGCCCGTGCCCGGCCCCTCGCTCAGCGGCTCGATGCTGCCGCCATTCGCCTCGACGAAGGTCTTGGCGATGGTCAGCCCGAGGCCGCTGCCGCCGGCAATATCGGCATGACGTTCGCCGCGATGGAAGCGCTCGAATATCCGCTCGGCCTCGTGCCGGTCGAGCCCCGGCCCCTCGTCACGGACCTCGACCGCCAGCTTGCCGTCGCGCAGGCGGGCGCTGATGGCGATCGGCGCCGCGTCCGGCGCAAACTTGGCGGCATTCTCCAGGATGTTGACCAGCGCCTGCTCGACCAGCACCGGATCGACCCGGACGAAAGGCAGGTCCCGCCCGAGAGCGAGCACGACCTTGCGGCCACCCAATCGCTCCGCGACGCTGTCCAGCGCGGCATTGACGATATCGGCGAGGTCGAGCTCGTCGAAACGCGGCTGCAGAGCGCCGGCCCGGATACGGGTGACGTCGAGCAGGTTCTGGATGCGCCGGTCGAGCCGTGCGGCTTCGGAGCCGATCGCAGCGGACAGGTCGTGCAGGCGCGGCTCTGAAGCGACCGGCTCGGCCGTCAACAGCACGCTGGCCGAGCCGAGGATGCTGGCGACGGGCGTGCGCAGCTCATGCGAGACAGCCTCGATCAGGATATCGCGCAGGGCGTCGCTGCGCTGGCGCAACTGCCGCTCTTCCAGCGCGCGGGTGAGGCCGAGCCGCTCCAGCGATTTTTCGCCCTCGGCGAGGATGGAACGGGCCTGGGCAACCACCGCGTCAGCCGCGCCGACGTCAGCGCCGCCCAGCGATACCGCGAGGACCGCCTTCGGCCGGTCCGGACCGCTGAGATTGCAGAGCAGCCAATGCGCCTGCGAACCGAGCGCCAGCACCTCGACCTCCGGCCCTCCGGCGTCGCCGGTCCGGGTGCTGAAGCTCTCGACCGCGCGCCCGAGCGCTTCGACGGGCGCCCCTGCCGCTGGGGCGCGGATCGTGCGCCAGGAGCGGCCATCGGCCGCGACGAAGAGCGCAACCTCGCGCCCGAACAGGTCGGCCATATGGGCGGCGACGATGTCGTAGATCGCTGCGACATCGACCGCGCCGGCGATCTCGCTGCTCAGGCGGTAAAGCTGGCGGGTGCGGCGTTCCTCCTCGCGGACCTTGACCATTTCGGTACGCAGATGACCGGCGAGCCAGCCCAAAGTCAGCGCCACGACCAGCGAGGTGACGAGGTCGATGAGCTGCGCCGGCCGGAACACCAGCACGCTGAACAGCGGCGGATAGAACAGCGAGGTCATGACCGCGCCGAGCAGGGCGGCGGCGATCGCCGGGCCGGTGCCGTAACGGATCGCGGCAACCAGCACCGGCAGCATGTAGATCGCCGAGACGCTCTCCAGCGGCGCGAACCAGACGATCAGCCCGGCCAGAGCAGTGGCGCAGAGGATGAGCACAAGCGTGCCGGCATAGCCTGCATCGCCCGTGCCGAGCGCCAATCTCAGAAGGTGCTTCTGCTCCCCTGCCACAGTCTGCCGCGTCGCGCGCCCTGCCCCTGCCCTAGCATACCGCTTACAGAACGGCGCCCGTCCGCGCCAGCGAGCCGGCTTCAGCGCGTTCAGCGGGTGTCGGGGACGGCGGCATCTGCCATTGCGCCAGCGCGCTGCGGCCGGCCTCGGTCAGCCCGTAGACGCCGCGATCGGCGCGCTCGAACCAGCCATAGACGTTGCGGTGCAGGATCTTCTGGGCATCCGGGCATGACGGCTTGAGATCGCGCGGGCGCTGCGGCGCCGCGCTCATCGCCGCCGCGCAGGCGAGCGCCTGCTGGCGATAGGCGGTCATGATCGGCCGGCGCGTGCTGCCGCCGGCCGCCGGATCCCCCTTGCGCCGCCGGTGCTCGTCGACCAGCCGCGAGCGCGCCTTCGGGTTCTTGCGCGGCGTCGGCGCGGTCGGCGAGACCAGCACCTCGACGCGGCCGGTGCTGGTGACGCCGAGCAGGCCGAAGCCGAGGCGCCGGCAGAGATCGCGATAGCGCGGATCGCTCTCGCGTCCCTTGCCCCTGGCCGAGAGCTGCGCCGCCAGCCAGATCTCATCGCCGAGGCGCAGCCGGTCGACGCCCTGCAGGATGAGCTCCAGATTGAACGCCAGCTTCAGCTCGCCGATCACCACCACCGTGGGATCGTCCTCCCGGAGGCCCACGAGGTCGCAACGGCCGATTTCGCCCTTCACGGCATAGCCGAGTTCCTCGAGGAAGCGCTTGACGGGCGGGTAGAGCGAGGTTTCCACGCGGCTTCTCCGGACGGCTCGCGCCATGATCGTAGCAAGACGTTTCGAAGTGGCGAACGCACTGCTCTCGAGGCTCAGGAACCGCCTTCGGACAGCATTTCCGGTTCGACGGCAAGAAACGGAGTTTGGCCGAACCGGCGCCTCCCTAGCCTTTCGATCGAGGTCATCGAGCGGTTTCGATGGCTGCCAGAGATCGATGAGAGGGCCTGTTCCAATGAGCAAGGAAGACGACAACAAAGCCGTGGTGGTGCGCTGGTTCACCGAGTTCTGGGGCAAGGAGGTCAATCTCGCTGTGGTCGACGAGATCGCGGCGCCCGACATGCTGCTGAAATACTCGCTGCACGAGCCGCGCCGGGGTCATGCCGACATCAAGGCGTTCATGACCGACTTCCGCGCCGCGTTCCCCGATCTCAATTTCTGGGGCACCGCCGATCTGATCGCCGAAGGCGACTATGTCGTCGGCCAATGGGAAGGCGGCGGCACGCATACGGGCGCGGCCTTCGACGATTTCCTGGTCGGCTATGAGGCCCTCCCCGCCGCGTCCGGCCGCACGATGCATTTCACCGGCACGACCGTTCTGAAGGTGGTCCACGGCAGGATCGTCGAGGAGATCGGCCTGGATGACGGCCTGACCGCGATGACGCAACTCGGCCTCGTCAAGGCCGCCTGATCGGCAGGCGGGTCCAGAGCTGGGCAGGGGCTCGCGCTACCAGCGCGGGCCCTCACCTGTTGCGGCCGAGCGGAAATCGGGTGGCCGGCGATCGAATTCGCCAGCAAGGATCGGAGTGTGACGAGCGTTGGTCGCAGGCACGGTCGAACAAGGACGATGCGAGATGACGACGATGACGATCACGACAAGGCCCGCAACGGATCAGAGGCCGCCGCTCCCGCTCGTCGCGGACGATCCGCGCTGGGCGCGCATCGTCGCCCGCGACAAGAGCGCCGATGGCGAGCTCTGGTATTCGGTCGCGACGACGGGGGTCTATTGCCGCCCGTCCTGCCCGTCGCGCGCAGCCAACCCCAGGAATGTCGCGCTGCACGACACGCTGGAGAGCGCGCGGGCGACGGGTTTCCGACCCTGCCGGCGCTGCAATCCGGACGGCCCTTCGCTCGACTGCGAGAACGCGACCCTGGTCGCCAGAGCCTGCCGGTTCATCGCGGACAGCGAGGAGGAGCCCTCCCTGGAGGCGCTGGCGGGGGCGATCGGCCGCAGTCCGAGCTATTTCCACCGCCTCTTCAAGGCCTCGACTGGCCTGACGCCGAAGGATTACGCGGCGGCCGAGCGGGCAAGGAAGGTCCGCGAGGGTCTCGACGCCGGCAGCAGCGTCACCGAGGCGATCTACGATGCCGGCTTCAATTCGAGCGGCCGCTTCTACGAGAAGTCGACCGGCATGCTCGGCATGACGCCGACACGATATCGCGACGGCGGAGCCGACGAGGAGATCAAGTTCGCGGTCGGCCAGAGCGTCCTTGGCGCCATCCTGGTCGCATCGAGCAGGAAGGGCGTCGCCTCGATCCTGCTCGGCGACGATCCAGATGCGCTCGTGCGCAATCTCCAGGACCGTTTCCCGAAGGCGCGCCTGATCGGCGCCGACCGGGACTACGAGGCACTGATCGCCCGCGTCGTCGGCTTCGTCGAAAATCCCGGCCTCGGCCTCGACCTGCCGCTCGATGTGCGCGGCACCGCCTTCCAGCGCCGCGTCTGGCAGGCGCTGCAGGAGATCCCGGTCGGCGGGCGCGTATCCTACTCCGAGATCGCCCGCCGCATCGGCTCGCCGAATTCGGTGCGCGCCGTCGCAGGGGCCTGCGCGGCGAACACGCTCGCCGTCGCCATCCCCTGCCATCGCGTGGTCCGCAACGATGGCGCGCTCTCGGGCTATGCCTGGGGCGTCGAGCGCAAGCGGGCCCTGCTCGACCGGGAAGCGCGCAACGGCTGAAGGGGAAACCGCGATCATGTTTTCGCGCGGCGGGTTCGACGCCAAGGCCAGCCGAAACCGCTTGCCCGGAACGCAGGCGGCCATCGGTGAGCTGGTCGCGCTCGCCCGCGAAAATCCCGATAAGGCGCTGGTCATGGCCCATATCGGCCAGCTCGTCGCGAATGGCTTCGCCGCCTGGGAGAGGCGCGACAATGGCGAGATCGAAGTCAGCTTCGCCTCCGGCGAGATCTATCTGCTGGCAGAGACGACGATCCTGCGGCTCGCCTGAACGCCCATCCGGCCTTCGTCGTTTTGCGCCGCGCCGGCCAGCATTCGATTTGACCGCAAGGATCGGAGTTCGGGAGCCCGCCGCCCCACCTAGTTTTCGATCATGAGGACCGAACAGGGAGCACGACGATGAACCTCATGATCACAAACGACAATTTCCGGACCGCCCGCGAAGCGAAGCCGCTCGACATCCTTCTCTACGCAACCGCCAGGTCCGCGCTCGGCCAGGTGCTGATCGCCCGCAGCGGCAAGGGCATCTGCGCGATCCTGCTCGGCGACAGCGCCAAGGAACTGGCGGCGGATCTTGCCGCCCGCTTCCCCCAGGCCACGCTGCTCGCCAGCGAGGCCGCGATCAGGGACGATCTGGCCAAGGTGCGCCGCTACATCGAGAACCCGGCCGAAGGGCTTGATCTTGCGCTCGACATGCGCGGCACGCCGTTCCAGCGCCGCGTCTGGGAGAAGTTGAGGGCGATCCCGGCCGGACGGACGGTGAGCTATCGCGAACTCGCCCTCTGGATCAGCCCGCTCGCCAATCCGCGCGCCGTCGGCAGCGCCTGCGCGGCCAATCCGATCGCCCTGGCCATCCCCTGCCACCGCGTCGTCCGCAGCGACGGCGACCTCGCCGGCTATCGCTGGGGCCTCGAGCGCAAGCGCGCTCTCATCGAGAAGGAAGCCATCGCATGAACAAAATGGTCACGCTTGCCCGCGCCACTGCGGACGCTTCCGCGGAGGCACGGGTCGCCGCTTACGACTGGACCGCGCTCGCCGGCGAGCTCGACGGCTTCGGCTGCGCCGTCCTACCCGGGTTGCTGACGCCGGAAGAGTGTCGCGGGGTCGCTGCGCTCTATCCCGACGAGAGCCATTTCCGCAGCCATATCGTCATGGCGCGGCACGGCTTCGGCAAGGGTGAGTACCGCTATTTCAGGTACCCGCTTCCCGACCTGATCGGCGGTTTGCGGACGGCGCTCTATCCGCATCTTGCCGGCGTCGCCAATGCCTGGAACGTCCGCATGGGGATCGACGAACGCTATCCCGATGCTCATGCCGCGTTCCTGCGGCAATGCCACGAGGCCGGCCAGGGGCGGCCGACGCCGCTGCTACTGCAATACGTCCCGGGCGACTTCAACTGCCTGCACCAGGACCTCTATGGCGACCTCGCCTTTCCGATCCAGGTCGCCATCCTGCTCTCCGAACCGGGACGCGACTTCACCGGCGGCGAGTTCGCCCTGACCGAGCAAAGGCCGCGCATGCAGAGCCGCGTCGAGGTCGTGCCGCTGCGCCAGGGCGATGCGGTCGCCTTCGCCGTCCACAACCGGCCGGTGCAGGGCTCGAAAGGGAATTATCGCGTCAACCTGCGCCATGGCGTCAGCCGTGTCCGCTCCGGCAGACGCCACACGCTCGGCATCATCTTCCACGATGCGCGTTGAGGGCAGGCATCGGCCCGTTCGATGCGATCACCGACATAAGAGAGCCCCCGGCAATTTGACGGCCGGGGGCTATTTCAATTTTGTTTCCAGTCGGTTGCCGCGTTGCTCTGATGCGGCACGGCAACTGCCGGTCAATGCGCCTGCGAGACCTGCTCACGCGCGAGCAGCGCCCGCTTGCGCCCGACACCCCAGCGATAGCCCGAGATCGAGCCGTCCTTCTTGATGACGCGATGGCAGGGAACGATGACCGCGACGGCGTTGTTGGCGATCGCCTGCGTCACGTCACGCGCATCGCGGGTGCCGAGCCTGGCCGCCAGCGCGCCATAGGTCGTGGTCTGGCCGGGCGGGATCTCGCGGAGCATCTGCCAGACCTTCAGCTCATAGGCCGTGCCGCGCAGGTCGAGCGGCAGATCGCAAGCGGCGGCCGGATCGTCGATCACGCCCGCCACGGTCGTCGCGAGCTCAGCCAACCCGTCATGGCTATGCTCCACAACGGCGTCCGGAAAGCGGGCCTGCAGCGCATTCTCCATGGCGGCATGGTCGGCGTTGAACTCGACGGCCACGATCCCCTTGTCGGAGATCGCGACCAGGAAGTCGCCGAGGGCGCTGATCCCCCAGGCAAAGCGGATGATCTCGTTCATCGTTCCAATCCTCGAAACTGAGTGTTGGGCGAGACTAGAAAATCCGGGCGGCCGATCGCTCTCCGGCCCTTGCTTTCAAATCGAAAATGAACGGCGCCCGGCCGGAAGCCGGGCGCGTCCCATCGTCAGTCCAGCACGCCGACCGCGCGCTCGACCGCCTCGACGATCGCGCCGGAGCGCAGCAGCGCCAGCGCCTGGTTGATCTCCGTCGCATACCAGCGGTCGCCGTGGAGAGCGGGCGCGATGACCGAGCGCACCGCATCGAGCGCAGCGCGGCTGCCCTTGGCGATCGGATAGTCCCTGGCGAGATCGTCGACGAGGCTGAGCGCCTGCGCCGCCATCAGGATCTCGCAGGCGAGGATCTGCTCGACGTTCTCGACCACCGTGCGGGCCTTGCGGGCGCACCAGGTCGAGTTCGAGACGTGGTCCTCGGCGTTCGACTTGCCGGGGATCGAATCGACCGAGCCCGGCGCCGAGAGATGCCGGTTCTCCATCACCAGCGCCGACATCGAGCACTGCACCGTGGCGTAGCCGGTGTTGAGCCCGCGCTTGCCCGCCAGCAGGTTGCGCGGCAGGCCGTAGCTCATGGTCGGGTCGATCAGGCGCGCCAGGCGGCGCTCGGAAATCGAGCCGAGATCGGTGGCGGCGATGGCGAGCAGGTCCATGGCCTGCGCGACATAGGCGCCGTGGAAATGGCCGGCCGAGATGCAGACATAGCCGTCGCCGTCCTTGCAGATCAGCGGGTTGTCGGTGGCGGAGTTGATCTCGGTGGTCATCACCCGGGTGACGAACTCCATCGCCTCGCGCACCGGCCCGTGGACCTGCGGGCCGCAGCGGATCGAATAGACGTCCTGCACGCGCGGCGGCGCCTTGCTGCCGGGGGCGCGGGCTTCGTCCGGGAAGACGAGCTGCCTTGCCGCCTCGCCGCAGCGCTTGGAGTCGCCGGCGATACGCAGGATGTTGCGCGCCGTCGCCGCCTGGCCGGGATGCGGGCGCGCCTTGTGGACGCGCGGATCGAAGGCGGCGAGCTCGCCGCGGATGCATTCCAGGGTGAGCGCGAGCGCGATGTCGGCATGCTTCAGCAGCCGGCGCGCATCCTCCATCGCCAGCACGCCGACGGCGAGCGAGACGGTGGAGCCGTTGATCAGCGCCGAGGCGTCCTTGGCCGCGAGCGGAAACTCGGTCGAGAGCCCGGCGCGCTGCAGCGCCTCGCGGGCCGGCATGCGCACGCCCTTGTAGACCATCTCGGCTTCCGGAAAGCCGCAGATCGCGCCCGACATATGGGCGAGCGGCGCGAGGTCGCCGGAGGCGCCGACCGAGCCCTTGGACGGGATCACCGGGTGCAGGCCGGCATTGAGGCATGCGAGCAGGCGCTCGACCACTTCGACGCGCGGGCCGGAATAGTTCGAGGCGAAGGCATTGGCGCGCAGCAGCATGGTCGCGCGGGTCGCATCCTCGGCCAGCGGTTCGCCGATGCCGGTCGCATGGGCATAGACAGTGTTGCGCTGGTAATCGGCCATCTCGGACATCAGCACGCGCTGGTCCTTGAACAGGCCGACGCCGGTGTTGAACGAGTACATGAACGGTGCGTCGTCGTTCATGAAGTTCGCATCGATATAGTCGCGCGCCTCGGCGATGCGCTCGCGCGCCTCCGGCGCCAGCGTCGCAGCAGTGAAGCCGGCTCCGCCATCGGCGCGCGCGACGCGCACCACCTGCTCCGCGGTCAGTGTCGTCCCGTCGATGGCGACGCTCATGGCAATCTCCTGCTCAGTTCCTGAAGGTTTCGGGATTGGCGGTGCGCAGGAAGTCGACGAGCACGTCGACCGCCACCTGCACGTCGGCGGCCTCGACCGCCTCCGCCGGATTGTGGCTGATGCCGCCGGCGCAGCGCATGAACAGCATGCCGAACGGGCAGAGATTGGCGATGGCGAGGCCGTCATGGCCTGCCCCGCTCGGCAGCCGCAGCGGCGCGATGCCCCGCGCCGCGACAGACTTCTCCAGCGCCGCGACGATCTCCGGCGAGCAGACGGCCGCGTCCTCCTCGTAGAAGGCGACGATCGTCGAGGTCACGTTGCGATAGGCCGCAATCGCCTCGAAGGCGCGCTTGAGGTCGCGGACGGCGGCATGGCGCGCCTCGTCCGAGGGACTGCGCAAATCGAGCGAGAATTCCGCCCGCGAGGCGATGACGTTGACGGCGCTCGGCGCGATGGCAACGCGCCCGACGGTGGCGACGACATCGCGCCGCATCGAGGCGACGCGCTCGACCGCCAGGATCATCTCCGCCGCTGCGGCGCAGGCGTCGCGGCGCAGGTTCATCGGCACCGTGCCGGCATGGCCGGCGACGCCGTCGATGGTGATGGTGAAGCGGCTGGCGCCGCTGATCGCGGTGACGACGCCGACCGGCAGGCCCTGCTCCTCCAGCACCGGCCCCTGCTCGATATGGACTTCGACATAGCCGAGGATCCCGGCCGGATCGCGCCGGATGCCGGGGATTTCCGCCGGGTCGCAGCCGAACCCGGTTAGCGCCCGACGCAGCGAGACGCCATCGAAATCGCAGACGTCGAGTACGGCGGGATCGAAGCGGCCGGCGACGGCGCGCGAGCCGTTCAACGTCGCCGGGAAGCGCACGCCCTCCTCGTCGCCGAAGGCGAGCACCTCGATCGCGAAGGGCAGTTCGATCCCCTCCGCCCGCAGCCGCCTGACGGCCTGGATCGCGGCGACGACGCCGAGATTGCCGTCGTATTTTCCGGCATTGCGGACCGTGTCGATATGCGAGCCGAGCAGCAGGGTCGGCAGGCCTTCGCTATGGCCGGCGCTGCGGCCGGCGAGGTTGCCGATGTCGTCGACATGGGTCGTAAGGCCCGCTTCCTGCATCCAGGCCTCGACCTGGCCGATGGCCTGCCGATGCTCCACGGTCAGGAAGAGCCGCGTCAGCGCGTCCTGGTCGCTGGAGAAGCGGGCCAGCTCGTCGAGGCGGCGCATGACCTCATGGCCGTCCAGCGCCGCCGCGAAGCGATCGTCATCGAAACTGTTCTGCATGAGCGTCATGGTGCGCTTCCCTCCTGGCGAGCCTCTGCCCACCCCGATCGCAGTCTTCAGGCTTTCCCGGTCTGGCCGATCTCGAAATTCGCGAGCGTCTCCAGCGCGCGCACCATGCCGGAATGATCCCAGGAACCGCCGCCATGGGCCGCGCAGGCACAAGCCAACTGAGCGAGCCCAGCCAAGGCGATCTATCTCTTTGTCAGGTAACGGGTTTTTTCGAAAATGGATTCCAGTTTTCGACCCGATGCCGTACCCGCCTCAGGCCGCGCGCGAGGCCTGTGATTCATCGGTCACCTGCGCGAGGCGGCTGCGGGTGATGAAGCTGATCTGGGCAAGCGCTTCCGCGCGCTCCGGGGCGGTGTCGCGCGCCGCGCGCCGCATCAACTCGGCATAGATGCCGGCCTTGGTGTAGTGCCGGACGCAGGCGATGAAGGGAAAGCCGTGACGCTCGCGATAGGCGCGGTTGAGCGTGTCGATCAGCCGGACCTCTTCCGGGGTCAGACGGGTGAGGCCGGCGCTGGCCTGCTCGACGTCCGAGGCCTGCGTCAGCTCTCCCCGCTTCGCCTCGCGCCCGGCGAGCTCCGGATGGGCGCAGAGCAGTGCGACGAGCTTCGCCTCGTCGCTGCCGCGGACCGCGGCGATCATGGCCGCGTGCATCGCATCGATGCTGGCGAAGGGGCGCGCGTTCCAGGCTGTCTCGGCCACCCAGGGCGAATGCTCGAAGATCGCGCCGAATGCGGATACGAAGCCCGGCCGATCCATGGCGTTGATCGCCGCCAGGGTGAAAGGCGGCTGCGCTGCTTTGGAAGAGGGCGTCATCTCGGTTTCCTGTCCTTCGGAACATGGCCGGCGCGAGGGCTCGCCATCGCTCCCTCGCATGTACCGCATGCCGCGCCACATGGAGATCGGGCGCGCCCAATTCCCATTATTTGCAAAGCCGAATAGAGCTTGAGGGGGCCGGCCCGCTTGGGCCGCCCCGTCGCCAAGGTCGTCGGCCATGCAGCCTCCCGAAAACCCGCTCGACGCCCAGCTCCTGCGGGTCTTTTGCATCCTGCTGGCCGAGCGCAGCGTCACCAGGACGGCCGCCCGGCTGAACCTGTCGCAGCCTGCCACCAGTCTTGCCCTGAAGCGCCTGCGCGAGATCTTCGGCGATCAGCTGCTGGTGCGCGGCCGCGACGGCATGGTGCCGACCGAGCGGGCGATCGCGCTGCATCAGACCGCCATCAAGGCGCTGGAGGAGCTGGACAATCTGCTGGTCGACCCGAACCGGGTCGATCCGGCCTCGAGCCATCAGAGCTTCACGATCGCCCTGCCCGACTATGTCGCGCCGGCCTATCTCGCGGGAGCGGTGCGCGAATTCCGCCAGCGTGCGCCCCATGCCCGGCTCGCTTTGCGCTCGCTGGGCGCCGATTTCGATTTCGAGGGCGCGCTCGCGGCCGGCACCGTCGACATCGTCATCGGGAACTGGCCGTCGCCGCCGCCCTATCTGCGCACCTCGACGCTGTTCGAGGACGATGTCGTCTCCCTCGTCGATCGCGAGCATCCCTTCGCGCGCGAGGCCCCGTCGCGGGCGGAGTTCCTGGCGGCGAACCACATCGCCCCGACGCCGTATTCAGTCGCCCATCGCGGCGTGGTCGAAACCCATCTGACGAAGATGCGGATCAGCCGCGAGCGGCGCCTGGTGATCTCCTATTTCGCAATGGCGCCCTACATGCTGGTCGGGACCGACCTGGTCTTCACCACCAGCCGGCATTTCGCGCGCTATTTCACCACGATCCTGCCGCTGGCCATCGTCGAGCCGCCGCTGGAGTTCCCGCGCATGCGGTTCTACCAGCTCTGGCACGACCGCACCCAGCAATCGCCGATCCATCACTGGCTGCGCCAGGTTCTGACCCGCAACCGCCTGCCCGGCGACCCGGCCCCGGGCCAACCGGGCCCCGGCACCGCCTCGTGAACGAAAGCGGCCGCCCGCCGGTCGTTGCACCGTGCGGGCGGCCCATCTGGCCGGAGCGGCTCGCGTCATCTGCGACGGGAAGCGCTCCTGTGGAATAGCGCCCTGCGACGCTCGCGGCTTCTGCGGCCGCCCCCGGCCTCTCTATCGCCCGGCCTTCTTGGCCGCGGGGATGAACTTGATGATCAAGAACACGGTCGCCGCTTCGAACAGGGCGACCAGCCAGAGCCCGGGCGACATCAGCCCCGTGGCATCCTTGATCACGCCCATCGCGAAGGGAGCTCCGAACCCCGCGAGGTTCGCCACCGAGTTGATCAGGGCGACGCCGGCGGCAGCGGCCGAACCCGACAGGAACAGGTTGGGCATCTGCCAGAACACCGGGATGGCACTCATCGTGCCGATGATGGCGAAGGCCAGCGCGATCAGGGCGAAATAGGAGCCGTGCGGGATCAGGAAGCCGAGTGCCGCCATCGCCACGGCGCCCACCAGGGCGGCGATCCCGCAGTGCAGTCGTGCCTCCCGGTGACGGTCCGAGCTCCTGCCGATCAGGATCATGCCCGCCGCGCCGCAGAGATAGCAGGCGGCCATGATCCAGCCGACGGTGGCCGGGCTGGTGAAGCCGAGCTCGCGCACCGCGGTCGGGCCCCAGAAGGTCAGGGTCGAGTTCGCGAGGATGATGCAGAAGTAGATCGCGATGAACTGCCAGACCCGCGGGTCGCGCAGCGATTTCATGATCTTGTGCTCGCGCGGGCCGAGCGCGGCGCGGTCGCGCTCCAGATCGGCGAGGATCAGGCTCTTCTCCTTGTCGGTGAGCCAGTTCGCCTTGTCCGGCTTGTCGGTCATGTAGAACAGGGTGACGATGCCGGCGATCACCGAGGGAATGCCCTCGATCAGGAAGACCCATTGCCAGCCGGCCCAGCCATTGCTGCCGTTGAGCTGGGTCATGATCGTGCCGGCCAGCGGGCCGCCGAGCACGCCCGCCAGGGCCGAGGCGGACATGAACAGGCCGAAGGCCTTGGCGCGCCGCTCCGTCGGATACCAGTAGGTCAGATAGAGGATGATGCCGGGATAGAAGCCGGCTTCGAAGACGCCGAGCAGGAAGCGCAGGACATAGAACTGCATCGGCGTCGTCACGAACATCATCGCGACGCAGGTGATGCCCCAGAGCATCGTGATCCGGGCGATCGTCTTGCGCGCCCCGATCCGCTCCAGGAGCAGATTGCTCGGCACCTCGAACAGGAAGTACCCGATGAAGAAGATGCCGGCTCCGAGGCCGTAGATCGCTTCGCTGAACTTGAGATCGTTCAGCATCTGCAGCTTGGCGAAACCGATATTGACCCGGTCGATCCAGGCGAGGATCCAGAGGACCATCAGAAACGGAATGAGACGCCAGGTAACTTTACTGAAAGCCGCATCCAATTGTCGTGATGGCGAGCTCTCGGAGATGTCCGCTCCGTGAGTGACGGCTGTCGACATGATGGCCTCCCCTGTCCGCCGCGGTCTTTCAGGCTCGGCCCGACCACTGGCTCCGATCATGCCGAATAGTCCGATTGGCGTTCCACGGTGAGCCCGGTTCCGAAATGCCCATTATTTGCAGATTGAATATGCTTGCCGGGCAAGGCGCAGGCGGCCGCAAGAGGCATGCGCAGGAGCCCTCTCCCAGAACGGGGAGGGTTGGGAGGGGGCAGCGCCGAGGCTGGTCGAACGGAGCGCCGGCCCACTCTCCATCTCTCCCCCGTACCGGGAGAGAGGGGCTGTCGTGGTTCCGCAGCCTCGGACAAACCCGAGCCTGAAGGCCCCCCGTCCGCCTCAGGCCGCCAGCGACTCGGTCGCGGCGGTCACCTGCCAGCCCTGCAATTCGCGCCAGTTCGGCTCCAGCTCGGCGAAGCGCGCCAGCCTGAAGCTCGACAGGTCGGCGAAGCCGCAGACGCCGTCGACGACGAGGTCGCGGATCGCCCGGCCGCTCGCCGGCGAGAGACCGAAGCCGACGCTCGACAGCGTCGCCACCACGACATTGGCCTGGGAGGCGAGACGGTCGATCACCGGCCGTCCGTCCGGGGTATTCTCGATGACGCCGGCCCAGGAGCGGATGATGCGGGCATGCGCTGCCTTGGGCAGCAATTGCGCGAGGCGCTTGCCCATGTGCAGCATCAGCGGCGTCGTCGGCTTGCCCGGCGTGCCCTCCTCGGCCAGTGCCAGCCATTCATGCGGGCCGCCGCCATAGGCGAGATTGCCGCGCAGCGTCTGGCGGCCATAGAGCCCGCAGCCATCGACGCCGCCGAGCGGCATCAGCGGCAGCGGCTCGGTCACGATCATTTCGCAGCGTGCCGACTGCACCGGCACCTCCTGCCCGAGCATGGCGGAGAGTCGACCGGTCTGCGGGCCGGCGGCGAGCACGAGGCTGTCGCAGCCGACCTCGCCGCGATCGGTCTCTACCGCAATGACGCGGCCGCCCTCGGTCCGAAAGCCGGTGACGGTGGTGTGCTGCAGGAGGCGCCCGCCATGGTCCTGCATCGCCCAGGCATAGCCCTGCAGCGTGCGGTGGGGATTGGCATGGCCGCCGAACTTGTAGTGATAACCGCCGACGACCGTGTCGCCCGCCAGCGGCACCAGTTCCTTGGCCTGCTTGAGGTCGAGCACCTGCGATTGGAAGCCCTGCCGTTCGGCGTTGCGCAGGGCGCGGCCATAGAGCGCCATCTGATGCTCGCTCGATGCGAGGCGAACGCGCTCGCCCCTGAACTCGGTCGGGTAGCCGAGCAAATCGTCCATGATCGGCCAGAGCCGCTGCTCCTCGGCGAAGAGCGGCGAATGGTGGTGCGAGCAGCCGCCGCCATTGCGGCCCGACGCCTCCCAGCCGATCAGCCCCTTTTCCAGCACCAGCACGTCGACGCCGCCCCGCGCCAGCCACCAGCCGGCGGAGAGGCCGGTGACGCCACCACCGACTATGACGACCGAAGCTCCCTTGATCTCGCTCATAGCTTTCAGCCTCACTCGCTCGCGACCGGGCCGGTCGCGTCGTTGGTCGCGACGGTGTAGCGCGCCGGCACCTCCCAGAACGGCACCCATTGCGCGTGCATGCCGAACCAGGTGTCCCAATGCTCGGCCTGCTCGGGCGCCTCGGGCACATGCGCCGTCATCGCCAGCAACATCGGCCGGACCGGTGCGCGATAGCCGGCGAGCGGGATCGCCGAGAGCGGCTGCGCAGCACCGAGCGCCAGCAAAGCGGCGACCTGCTCGCGGCAGCGGCGACCCTGGCAGGGGCCCATGCCGGCGCGGGTCAGGCGCTTGACCTGGTCGGGATTGGGCGGGCCCTCCCCGAGCAGCGCCGAGAGCGAACGGTCGTTGCGGCGCTCGTTCCGCCAGTCGAGATAGCGCGGTGGGCGGATTTCGAGGATCTCGCGCGCCGTCACCTCCTCGCATTGGCAGACATGGAATTCGGCCCGCGCCTCGATCACGCTCGCCCTAACCCAGGCGAGGCGATAGGCGGAGATGTCGTAATCCGGCGCGGGCGGTACGGCGGCGGCCAACTCGGCTGCATCTTCGCCGAGCGCTGCGACGGCACGGGCGGCTTCCGCCTCGGCGATCGCGCGGTCACGCGTCTTGTTCCCCCAGATACCGGCGCAGTCGCCGATGGCAAAGACGTTGGCGAGGCTGGTGCGCTGGCTTGCGTCGAGCACGGGCGCGTAGCCGCCGCGCTCGGCCTGGAAGGCGACCTTGCAGCCGGCTGCGTCGATGAGGTCGATGACCGGGGTCGCGCCGACCGCCAGGACGATGCCGTCGCAGGCGATGGCGCGCTCGTCTCCGGCCGGTTTGCCCTCCCCGTCCAGCGTCGCGATCAGCGCCACTTCGACGCCATCCCGGCCGGTCGTCTCGCGCACGACATGGCCGGTCAGGATTTCGGCGCCGCCTGCCGTAAGGCTCGCCAGCAAATCCGCGTCGCCGATCGGCCGGGACGCCTGCTCGACGATGGCGGCGATCGTGACGCCCGCCTCGCGCAGGGCGAGCGCGGTGGTCAGAGCCTCGGTGCCCGAGCCGAGGATGACGACCCGACGCGGGCCAAAAGCATCGTAGCGGGTCGCGAGGCTGAGCGCGGCGGTGGCGCCCATCACGCCCGGCTTCTCCCAGCCGGGGAAGCCGAGGCCCATGTCGCGGCGGCCGCAGGCGAGGATGACATGCCTGGCCTGGACGAGGATGCTGCGCTCCTCATCCGCGAGGCCGGCGACCAGGCCGGGCATCCAGCCGAGCGCCGGGCCGTTGGCATAGAGACCCCAGCAGGCCGTGCCGAGGCGGAGGTCGACGCCGGCCTCGAACGCCTCGGCGATCCGCGGCTCGGAGGCGACGAAGGCCTCCATCATGGCGTTGCGGTTGCGGGCGCTGGCGGTCATGCCCTGGCCGAAATGCAGCGGGACGTCGTCGCCCATTGTCCTGAACGGGACCGGGTTCTCGTCGACCAGCAGCACATTCAGGCCGCGCGCGGCGGCGCCGATCGCAGCCTCCAGACCGGCCGGACCGGCGCCGACGACGAGGACATCGACGCTCTCTTCGATGGCGAGCGGCTTGCCGGTGACGGATTTGGGATCGGAGGCCGGGATGGTCATGGGCTGCGCTCTCGAATGACTGCGTTCATTCTTGGCGCCAGCGCCTGAAGGAGCCGGCCGGTTTGCGACATCGGTTCGCCCAGACGCGACATCCCGGCTTGGGATACTCGCCCGGCTCAGAGCACCTGTTCGAGGAAGGCGCGGGTACGCGTCTCGCGGGGGGCCCCGAAGAACTCGGCCGGCGGCGCGTGTTCGACGATGACGCCGCCATCGGTGAAGTAGACATGGTCGGCGACCTCGCGGGCGAAACCCATCTCGTGGGTGACGAGGATGCAGGTCATGCCCTCGGCCGCGAGGTCGCGGATGGTGACGAGCACCTCCTTCTTGGTCTCGGGGTCAAGCGCGGCAGTGACCTCGTCGAAGAGCATGACCTTCGGGTTCATCGCCAGGGAGCGAGCGATGGCGACGCGCTGCTGCTGGCCGCCGGAGAGTTCGCCGGGATAGGCGTCGTGCTTGTGCGACAGGCCGACCTTGGCGAGCAGACGCTTGGCGCGCTCCTCGACCTCGGCAGGGTCCTGCTTCAGCACATGGACCGGCGCCATCATCACGTTCTGCAGCGCCGTCTTGTGCGGGAAGAGGTTGTACTGCTGGAAGACGATGCCGACGTCGCGGCGCAACGCCAGCTTGTCCAGCGCGGGATCGTTGACCTGCCGCCCGGCGACGGTGATCGAGCCCCGGCTGATCGGCACCAGCGCATTGATGCAGCGCAGCAGCGTCGACTTGCCCGAGCCGGACGGGCCGATGATGCAGACGGTCTCGCCGCGGCGGATGGTGAGGCCGACATCCTTGAGCACGACGAAGGCGCCGAACGCCTTCTCGACACCCTCGACGACGACGACCGGCTCGCCGAGTTCATGCTCGCCACGTTGATTCCTGGCGGCCATGGTCATCCCTTCACGTTGAAGCGGCGCTCGAGCGCCATGGTCAGGCGCGCGATCGGGTAGCAGTAGGCGAAGAACATCAGCAGCAGCAGCGCGTACATCGGCAGCATCAGCTCGGGCCGGCTCTCGGCGACGAGGGCGGCGCGCGTGATGGTGAGCCCGTCCTGGATGCCGACGACCGAGATCAGCGTCGTCGCCATGGTCAGGATGGCGTAGAGGTTCATCCAGGGCGGCAGCATCCGTTTGACGGCCTGCGGCAGGATGATCATCCACATCGTCTGGCGGCGGGTGAAGGCGAGCGCCTCGGCCGATTCCCACTGGCCCGTTGGGATCGAGCGGATGCCGCCGCGCACGATCTCCGAGACATTCGCCGCGACCGGAAGCGCGAGGCCGATGATCGCCTTGACCCAGGCCGGGAAGGCGATGGTGACCGGCCCGAGCCTGATCTCGAACGGCAGCAGGAACATCGCGTAGAACAGCAGGACGAGCCAGGGCGCGTTGCGGAAGAACTGCGTCGCCGCCCAGGACGGCTGGCGCAGCGCGGCCGAGGGCGAGACCTGGCCGATGCCGAACAGCACGCCGACCGCCGTGCCGAGCACCATCGAGAGGACGCTGATCAGCAGATTGAACAGGAAGCCCTGGAAGATCAGCGGCGCCCAGCGCAGCAGGATGGTGACGGCGCCGTCGCGCGCGGCCGGCCCTGTCGCCTGCGCCACGGCCAGCGAAGCGGCGAAGACGATGGCGACACCGGCGACGAGGCCCGCGCTTAGGAGGGCCGGCGCGGCGAACCCGCTCGGCGCGATCGGCGACGCGCGGAACGGCTTCAGGACCGGGAGATCGGTGGCGCCTGTCTTCATGGCATGTATCCGGGAATGCGCATGGCCCGCTCCCAGCGATGCATCACCCAGACCAGCACCGCGACGAGCAGCACATAGACGACGAGCAGCACGTTCATCATCTCGCGGACGTTGAAGACCTCGGACCAGATCTGCGACGCCGCATAGAGCAGCTCGGGCACGCCGATGGCGTAGGCGAGCGTCGTGGTCTTCACGAGGTTGACGAGGTTGTTGTTGAGCGCCGGCAGGCAGATGCGGAAGGCGAGCGGCAGCACGATCTGGCGCCAGAGCTGGAAGCGGGTATAGCCGAGCGATTCCGCCGCCTCGACCATCGTCTCCGGCACCGCCTCGATACCGGCGCGGAAGATCTCGACATTGAAGGCGCCGGCAAAGAGCGAGAAGGCGATGATCGCCCAGCCGGTGCCGCTGACGAGCGGAGACTGCCCGCCGAAACCGTCCGAGACGGTCGGCAGCATTCCCCCGACGGCGAAATAGAAGAAGGAGAGCTGCACCAGCGGCGGCGTGTTGCGGAAGAACTGGACGTAACCCCGCACCAGAAGCCGGCCGAGCCGCGAATTGCTGCCGGCGACCCAGACGCCGAGCAGTCCGATCGCGAGCGAGGCGAGGATCGAGACGACGCAGATATAGCTCGTCGTCCACAACCCGGTCAGGAAGCGCGAGCGGTCGAAGGCGTCATAGAAGATCGAGAAATTGAGACCGTGAGCCTCGTTCAGGCGCTCGAAGAAAGCGGCGATCATGGTGTCATCGGCCCATCGCTGGCCACACCGTCATCCCGGGCGACCGAAGGGAGACCCGGGATCCACGCCGCAGCGCAGGCGAAAGAGGCTCGGGCATGGATCCCGGATCTCCGCTGCGCTCCGTCCGGGACGACGGCGCGGGTGTAACCAATGCACCTCGCCTATGAACCGCCCTTCAGCTTCTTGTTGGTCTCGATCAGATAGGGGCTCTGCTTGATGCCCCATTTGGTCTCGAGCGCGAGCAGCTTGCCGCTCTTGTGCCAGTCGACCGACATATCCTTGACCAGCTTGCCGAAGGAGCCGTCGAGATCCTCCAAGCGCACGCCGATCGCCCAGAGCTGCGGGTCCTCGGAGGTCAGGGGCATCTCGTAGTTCGCCCATTTCGGATCGCCGCCCGACAGGGTCGAGACGATCAGCGTGTCGTCGAACAGGAAGGCGACGCAGTTGTTGCCCAGCAGCGCGTTCAGCCCGTCCGGAACAGAGGGGAACACCACCATCTCGGGCGAATACACCTGCGAGACACGGCGGTTGTAATAGGCGCCCTGCACGGCGCAGACCTTGCGGCCCTTGAGGTCTTCCCACTTCTTCAGGCCGGCGCTCTTGGGCGCGAGCACATTGGTGGCGCCGGCGTAGTAGTTCGGCTCGATCATGCCGATCTGCTTGCGCCGCTCGGCCGTATCGCCGAGCGTCGCCAGGATCATGTCGATGCGGCCCTGGCGCAGGAACTCGATGCGGTTGGCCGCAATGACCGGCACCATATCGAGCTTCACGCCGATCTTGCTCGCGACCTCCTGGGCGAGGTCTATCTCGAGGCCGACGATCTTGCCTGACGGGTCGAGGAAGCCCCAGGGCTTGTAGTCGTTCTTGACGCCGACGGTGAGGACGCCCTTCTCCTTGATCTTGGCGAGCGTGTCCTGGGCGAAGGCCGGCGCGGCGGCGAGCGTGGCGGCGAGTGCGAACGCCAGAGCGGTCAGTCGTTTCATCGGTCGCGATCCCCTTTGTTTTATTGTGGCCCTAGCTTCCGGTGGATCGGCGCACAGATTTGACGCAGTGCGACGCTTTCTTGACTCTCAGCGGCGAGCCGGGCGCGTCTCCTGCAACCGCTCGGCCCGCGGCGGGTGGCCGAAGCGCTCGCGATAGCTGCGCGAGAAATGGCTGGCGCTGGCGAAGCCGCAGGCGAGCGCCGTCTCCAGGATCGAGAGGCTGGTCTGGCGCAAGAGGTCGCGGGCGCGGTCGAGCCGCAAGCCGAGATAGTGCTCGCCGAGTGACCGGCCGAGATGCTGGCGGAACAGGCGCTCGAGCTGGCGCAGCGAGACATTGGCAAGGCGGGCGAGCTCCTCCCGCGGCTCGGGCGTCTCGATGGTCTGTTCCATGCGGGCGATGACGCGCAGCAGGGGCGCATGGGCGATGCCAAGCCGCTCGCGCAGCGGCATGCGCTGCGGCCCCGCCCCTTCCCTGACATGGGTCTGCAGGAACCATTCGCTGACCGCGAGCGCGAGCTCGCTGCCATGCTCGCGCGCGATCACCCCGTGCAGCATGTCGAGCGGCGCGGTGCCGCCGCTGCAGGTCAGCCGGTCGCGATCGATCTCGTAGAGCGAGCGCCGCAAGTCGAGATCAGGATACTCCTCCAGGAAAGCCGGCGCGTGTTCCCAGTGGATCGTGAAGCGATAGCCGGAGAGCAGATTGGCGCGCGCCAGCAGATAAGGCCCGCCCGAGACGCCGCCGAT
The DNA here is from genome assembly GCF_001429505.1 of Allobosea sp. Root483D1. Taxonomy (GTDB): domain Bacteria; phylum Pseudomonadota; class Alphaproteobacteria; order Rhizobiales; family Beijerinckiaceae; genus Allobosea. The sequence continues at coordinate 23,968 of NZ_LMJW01000022.1, read as the reverse complement.
CCTGACCCCGCGCCGCGCCAGCTGGCGCAGCCAGGCGAAGGTCGGCTGGTGATGAAAGAGCGCCGGATTGCCGCCGGCGCAGACGAAGAGATAGTCGAGCCGCAATTCGGCGCCGACACTGGCATCGGCGGCGATGGCGACGCCGTTGGAGGCCGGCGCCGGGGCGCCGTCGATCGAGACATGGCTCCAGCGATAGAGCGGCCGGCCCGAGAGCCGGTTGGCGGCGCGCAGCGGCTCGATCGCCGAAGCGTAAGGCAGCAGCGCGAAGTCCGGGATCAGCAGGAAGCCGACATGGGTCGGCGTGCTGTCGTCGCTACCAGTCAATCTGATGTCGCTGTCGAGCATGTCGATGAGCCTATGTCGGTCAATCTCCTGATGACAAGACCGTCCGGACCCGTCGATGCGCTATTCCATCTTCTCGTTGCTGTCGCAGACCCTTCAGGGCCACAAGGGCTGGACCCCGGCCTGGCGCGATCCTGCGCCGAAGCCCGAATACGATGTCATCATCATCGGCGGTGGCGGCCACGGTCTGGCGACGGCGCATTACCTCGCCAGCCGGCATGGCATCAGCAATGTCGCGGTGCTGGAGAAAGGCTATCTCGGCTCCGGCAATGTCGGCCGCAACACCACGATCATCCGCTCGAACTACCTGCTGCCCGGCAACACCCCGTTCTACGAGCTCTCGATGAAGCTCTGGGAGGGGCTGGAGCAGGACCTCAACTACAACGCCATGGTCAGCCAGCGCGGCGTGCTCAACCTCTATCATTCCGACGCGCAGCGCGACGCCTTCGCCCGGCGCGGCAATGCGATGCGGCTCGCCGGGGTCGATGCCGAACTGCTCGGCACCGAGCAGGTCCGGCCGATGCTGCCCTATCTCGATTTCGACAATGCCCGCTTCCCGATCCAAGGCGGACTGCTGCAGCGCCGCGGCGGTTCCGCCCGGCACGATGCCGTCGCCTGGGGCTTCGCGCGTGCCGCCGACAGCCGCGGCGTCGACATGATCCAGAATTGCGAGGTCACCGGCATCACCATGGCGGGCGGACGCGCCATCGGCGTCGAGACCTCGCGCGGGCCGATCCGGGCGAAGAAGATCGCCATGGCGGTCGCCGGCAATTCCTCGCGGGTCGCGGCGATGGCGGGGATGCGCCTGCCGATCGAGACCCATGTGCTGCAGGCCTTCGTCTCGGAGGGCCTCAAGCCGCTGATCGAAGGCGTCGTTACCTTCGGCGCCGGGCATTTCTACATCAGCCAGTCGGACAAGGGCGGCCTCGTCTTCGGCGGCGACATCGACGGCTACAATTCCTACGCCCAGCGCGGCAACCTGCCGGTGATCGAGGACGTGATGGAATCGGCGATGGCGCTGTGGCCGGGCCTCGGCCGGGTGCGCATGTTGCGCCATTGGGGCGGCGTGATGGACATGTCGATGGACGGCTCGCCGATCATCGATACGACGCCGGTGGAGGGCCTCTATCTCAATGCGGGCTGGTGCTATGGCGGCTTCAAGGCGACGCCGGCCTCGGGCTTCTGCTTCGCCCATCTGATCGCGACGGGCCAGCCGCATCCGGTCGCCACCGCCTATCGGCTCGACCGCTTCGCCACCGGGCGCGTGATCGACGAGAAGGGCGCCGGCGCCCAGCCGAACCTGCATTGACAGCTCGCCGCCGAGGATATCATGCGCATCACCTGTCCCCATTGCGGCGCGCGCGACGCCCAGGAATTCAGCTATCTCGGCGCCGCCGATCCCAAGCGGCCAGAAGGCATGGCGGCAAGCGAGGCCGCCATGGCGACTTATGTCTATCAGCGCGACAACCCGGCCGGCGTCCATCGCGAGCTCTGGTATCACGGTGCCGGCTGCCATGCCTGGCTGGTCGTGAGCCGCGATACCCGCACCCACGCGATAACCGCGGTCGAACCCGCGAAGGCGCGCAAGGCGGGAGCGACGGCATGAGCGCCCAGCCTTTCCGCCTCGCCTCCGGCGGCCTGATCGACCGCGGCCATCAGCTGGATTTCAGCTTCGACGGAAAATCATACGGGGGTTATGCCGGCGACACGCTGGCCTCGGCCCTGCTCGCCAATGGCGTGCGCTTGGTCGGCCGCTCCTTCAAATATCACCGCCCGCGCGGCTTCCTCTCGGCCGGGCCGGAGGAGCCGAACGCGCTGGTCGAATTGCGCTCCGGCGCACGCCGGGAACCCAACACCCGCGCCACGGTGGTCGAGCTTTTCGCCGGGCTGGATGCAGCCAGCCAGAACCGCTGGCCCTCGCTCGCCTTCGACCTGCTCTCGATCAACAGGCTGGTCTCGCCGGCATTGGTCGCCGGCTTCTACTACAAGACCTTCATGTGGCCGGCCTCCTTCTGGGAGAAACTCTACGAGCCGCTGATCCGGCGCGCCGCGGGGCTTGGCCGTGCCGCCGGAGCGGAAGACCCGGACCAGTACGAGAAGGCCTTCGCCTTCTGCGACCTCTTGGTAATCGGCGGCGGGCCGGCCGGCCTCGCCGCAGCTTTGGCAGCCGGGCGCAGCGGCGCCCGCGTCATCCTCTGCGACGAGGATTTCCGGCTCGGCGGGCGGCTTCTGGCGGAGAAGCGCGAGATCGGCGGCAAGCCGGCCTCCGAATGGCTCGCCGCGACCCTGGCCGAGCTGGAAAGCCTGCCGGAGGTACGGATCGTGCCGCGCACCACCGTGTTCGGCCTCTACGACCACGGCATCTACGGCGCCGTCGAGCGGGTTGCCGACCATCTGCCGGAGCCGCCGGCGCATCAGCCACGCCAGCGCGGCTGGCGCATCCACGCAAAGCGGGCGATCCTCGCCGCCGGTGCGCTCGAGCGGCCGATCGTCTTTGCGGGCAATGACCGGCCGGGCGTCATGCTGGCCGGGGCGGTACGGGCTTATGTCAACCGCCATGGCGTCCTGCCCGGCCGCGAGAGCGTGCTGTTCACCGCCGGCGACGATGGCTGGACGACAGCCCGCGACATCGCCGCGGCGGGCGGCAAGATCGCCGCGATCGTCGATTCCCGACCCGCCGATCCGGCGCGCAAGGCACTCGCCGACAAGCTCGGTGCGCGGCTCTTCGCCGGTGGCGCCGTGATGGGCGCGCGCGGCGGGCGGCAGCTCAGCGGCGTCACGATCCGCGATGCCTCGGGAGTGGTGACCGAGCTTTCCTGCGACCTGCTCGCCGTCTCGAATGGCTGGAACCCGACGCTGCACCTGACCTCGCACCAGAACGGCAAACCGGCCTGGGATGAGACGCTGCAGTGCTTCGTGCCCGGCAGTTTGCCGGCCGACCTTGCGGTCGCGGGCAGCGCCGCCGGGCGCTTCACGCTGGCGCAGGCGTTGGAGGACGGTGCCAGACTCGGACGCCAGGCAGCCACCGAGGCAGGCCTTGCCGCGACGGCCAGCGAGCCGGCACCGACGACCGATCCCGAGACGACCGGGCTTTCGCCGGTCTGGCGGGTATCGGGCGGCAAGGGCAAGGCCTTCGTCGACTACCAGAACGACGTCACCGACAAGGATGTCGAACTCGCCGCCCGCGAGGGCTTCCGGCCGGTGGAGCATCTCAAGCGCTACACCACGCTCGGCATGGCGACCGACCAGGGCAAGACCTCGAACCTCTCCGGCCTCGCGATCATGGCCGAGCAGACGGCTAAGACGATCCCGCAGACCGGCACCACCACCTTCCGCCCGCCTTATACGCCGGTCGCGATCGGCGCCCTCGCCGGCCATCATCGCGGCAAGGAGTTCAGGCCGGTCCGGCTCGCCCCGACCCATGACTGGTCGAAGGAGCAAGGCGCCGTCTTTGTCGAGTCCGGCCCTTGGCTGCGGGCGCAATACTATCCGCGTCCCGGCGAGGCCGACTGGCTGACGACGGTCAATCGCGAGGTCAAGGCGGTGCGCGCCAGCGTCGGCATCTGCGACGTCTCGACGCTCGGCAAGATCGACATCCAGGGCGCCGACGCGGCCGAGTTCCTGGAGCGAGTCTACATCAACGGCTGGAAGGCACTGCCGGTCGGCAAGGCGCGCTACGGGCTGATGCTGCGCGAGGACGGCTTCGTCATGGACGACGGCACGACCTCGCGCCTCGGCGACAGCCATTTCCTGATGACGACCACCACCGCCAATGCCGGCAAGGTGATGCAGCATCTCGAATTCTGCCATCAGGTGCTGTGGCCGGAACTCGATGTCCGCATGGTCTCGGTCTCCGAGCAATGGGCGCAGGTCGCCATCGCCGGGCCAAAGGCGCGCGAGACCCTGCGCGGCGTCGTCGATCCCGAGTACGTCCTCTCGAACGAGGCGCTGCCCTATCTCGCGGCGCGCTCCGTCACGGTCGGCGGCGGCATCCAGGCGCGGCTCTTCCGCATCTCCTTCTCGGGCGAGCTCGCCTATGAGCTGGCGGTTCCGGCCGACTATGGCGACGCGATGATGCGGGCGCTGATGCAAGCAGGCGCGTCCTTCGGCATCACACCCTACGGCACCGAGGCGCTCGGCGTGATGCGCATCGAGAAGGGCCATGTCGCCGGCAACGAACTCAACGGCCAGACCACGGCGCGCGATCTCGGTCTCGGCAGAATGATGTCGTCGAAGAAGGATTTTGTCGGCCGGCTGATGGCAGGCCGGCAGGCCCTGGTCGAGCAGGAGCGTCCTGCCCTTGTCGGCTTCAGGCCGGTCGAGCCCGGCCAGCGCCTGCGCGCCGGCGCGCATTTCATCGGCACCGGCCAGCAGGCGGTGATGGAGAACGACGAGGGCTACATGACCTCGGTCGCCTACTCCCCGCATCTGAAGCACTGGATGGGGCTCGGCCTGATCAAGGGCGGCGCCGCCCGCATCGGCGAGCGCGTGCGCGCCTATGACCCGGTGCGCAACGGCGACGTCGTCGTCGAAATCTGCTCGCCCGTCTTCGTCGATCCAGAAGGAGCCCGCCTCCATGGCTGAGACAGCGACCACATCGACAGCGGTGTCCTGGACGCAGCACGGCGCCTGGGCTGACATCGCGCAGGCTGGCCAGCTCGGTGCGGCCGGGCCGGCCGGTGTCACCGCGATCTTGCAGGGCGGCTTCGGGCTGGCGACACTGATCGCCACGCCGGGCGGGGCGCCGGCCTTGTCGGGCCTCGTCGAAAGCCGGACCGGCATCACCCTGCCGGCAACACCGACAATCGTCTCGGGCGCGTCCCATGACGCGATCTGGTCCGGCCCCGAGCAATGGCTGCTGCGCGCCGCTACGCACGACGGCTTCGCCGAACTTCTGGAGGCGCTGTCGGTTCAAGCTGCCGTCAGCGAGCAGAGCGATGCGCGCGCGGCCGTGCGGCTGTCCGGTCCGCAAATCCGGGACGCCTTGGCCAAGGGCGTGATGCTCGATCTACACCCCGCCGCCTTTGCGGTCGGCGATACCGCCTTGACAAGCATCGCTCATATCGGTGTGCATCTCTGGCGGCTCACTGACGAGCCGGACGGATCCGTGTTCGAGATCATGGTCGCGCGCAGCATGGTAGGAAGCTTCTGGTCCTGGTTCGCCGCCTCCGCGGCTGAATTCGGCTGCCAGGTCTCTATCGACCGCTCCACCGGCCGAGGTTGACGGCAGCGCGCTGCGCGCCATCCCTTCCGCCGACCTTTCCGATCCTCAAGTCTTTCAGGGACCCGCGCGAGCGGGCCGATCCGTCACATGTCCGATTCTCCGATGATCCTCGCTTTGTCCTGCCCCGACCGGCCGGGCATCGTCGCCGCCGTCTCGACACTGCTGGCCGAGGCCGGCTGCAACATCCGCGACGCGCAGCAATTCGACGACCTCGAAACCGGCCGCTTCTTCATGCGGGTCGTGTTCGACCGGCTGGAGGGGGCGCGCAGCGCCGCCGAGATCCGTGGCCTCGTCGACGAGTTGGCGGCGCGCTTCAAGATGACCGTCTCGCTCCGCGACGCGGCCGCCCGCAAGCGCGTCCTGCTGCTGGTCTCGAAATTCGACCACTGCCTGGCCGACCTGATCTATCGCTGGCGCATCGGCGAATTGCCGATGGAGATCACCGCAATCGTCTCCAATCATGCCCGCGAGCACATTGCCTCGACCGATCTCGGCGACCTCCCCTTCCACCACATGCCGATCAACCGGCAGACCAAGATGGAGCAGGAGGCCGAGCTCTGGCGCCTGATCCAGGAGACTGGGAGCGATCTCGTCGTGCTCGCCCGTTACATGCAGGTCCTCTCGGACGGGCTCTCGGCCAAGCTCGCCGGGCGCTGCATCAACATCCACCACTCTTTCCTGCCCGGCTTCAAGGGCGCCAAGCCCTACCACCAGGCGCATGAGCGCGGGGTGAAGCTGATCGGCGCGACCGCGCACTATGTCACCTCCGATCTCGACGAAGGGCCGATCATCGAGCAGGACGTCGAGCGCATCAGCCATCGCGACACACCCGACGACCTCGTCCGCAAGGGCCGCGACATCGAGCGGCGCGTGCTCGCGCGGGCGGTGCGCTACCATCTGGAGGACCGCGTGCTACCCAACGGCAAGAAGGCCGTCGTCTTCATGGATTGAGACGGCGTGGCAGGCCGGTCGCGGCGCTCAGGAACCGCGGCCAGCCTGCGGCTCCAGCGCCTCGACGCGCGCCGCCAACCCGGCGATCGCGGCGCGCTGACGGCGCACCACATCGATCAGCAGAACACTCAGCCTGTCATACTGAACGGCATCGGGCCGCAACTGCGCATCCGGGAGCAAGCGCCGCCGGCCGGCCTCGGCGCTGTCGTCCGGCAGAGCCTCGTACTGGTCGTCCTGGTAGCCCCAATGGACGAGGCGCGGATCGACCGCCGCCACATCCTCGGCGAGCAGGCCGTACCAGCTCCATTCGGCGCGATCCTGTGGCGCAGCCGAGCGGTAGCGGACCGGGACGAGGTCGAGGACCCGTTCTGCCGCGGCCGGATCGAGCGGCGTGACGTCGCGCTTGTAGCGGCGCGACGAGGTCGAGCGCAGCAGGCTGTTGCCGGTGGCGCTGTCGAGCACGGCATTGGCCGCCGCCGCCGTGGTAGCGACACTCGGGAAGCTCACCCGCCCATCGGCGGCGATCCGCAGCCGCTCGACCGGCGCCGCGGAGCCCGACGGCGACGTCGCAAAACTCAGGCGCGACGGCATGCTGCCGGCCGCGGGCGTCCCGTCCGCGCTCGCGGAAATGCGTGCGCCAAGCTCGAAGGCCGCCCCGGTATCGCCGTCGAAATGGATCGCCCCGAGCTGATCGCCAGTCGCGACGGCGGCATGGCCGCCGGGCGCCGCGCGCGACTTGACGAAGTTGAAGGAGGCGCTGGCGGAATTTGCCGAATAGCGGCCGAGCGCCATCGAAGCATTGCCGGAGGCCGTGCCAGCGACCTGGAAGCGCGCCGAGGGCGCCTGGCTCGGATCTAGGCTGGTCTGCGTCCCGATCAGGACCTGGCCCGGCAGGATGCGCAGGTTCTCGCTCCCCCCGGTCGAGATCGCGACCGTGTCGGCCGCCGGGAAGACCAGCCCGGTATTGCTGTCGCCAGCCGGAGACAATGCCGGCGCGGCGGCGGAACCGGCGCGCAGCCGCAGCGCGCCCGTCGCGGCGTCGATGCGCAACCCCTCCTGCCAGAGGGAGCCGTCGGCGGAGACGCGGAACTGCAGGTCGTTGTCGCCGACAAGGCCGATTTCGGCGCGCCCGGAATAGCCGCTCTGGAAGAGCAGCGAGAGCACGCCGCCGGCGGCCTCCTTGTTCAGGGTGATGCGCAGATCGCCATCGCCGCCCTCGCCCACCCCGCGCGCTGTCCAAAGCGCCTTGTTCAGCTTGGCCGCAAACGGATTGGTGGCATCGGGCGTGGTGCCGAGCCCGAAACGCGTCAGCAAAGCCAACGCTCCGCCATCGAGAACGCCGCGCCAGGCAGAGCCGTCGAAGATGAGAAGCACCTGCTCGTCCGCGACCCAGGCAATCCAGCCGGCGCGGGGCGCATGGAAGGTCCAGCCGCCGTCGCGCCGTTCGGCGAGGTGCCCGCCCTGCCCCGCCCAGTCGCCGAGCGGCACGGCGCCGAGCAGCCAGATCTCTCCCTCGACCGGAGCAAGCGGCGGCGAGAGCGCATCGCGAGCCGCGACCCGCAACTGTACGAGCGCATCGAGATCCATCAGCGCGTCGTTATGGGTGACATGCTTCTGCGCCTGCCCGGCGGCCAGAAACGGGAGAGCTAGGCGCAGCGTGGCGGGCATTGGCACTCCATGTGACTATGGGCCTATATAGGTTATTATTCCTATATTAAATCGCGCGCGATGTCAACCCGAGAGTGTGGGAATTAATAGCCGCACGAACGTGTTGTGACGGACCAAGCCATTCGACATTGTCTTGCTCCGCTTGCGATCGGCCGCGCTGGTCGCAAGCGGATACAGTGGCCTATCGCCTTGGCTTCTGCGCCGCCCCAGTCTGTTGAAGCTGCGGCGGCCCGGTCAAAATTCTGAGGGCTTTCGATGAATGATGCCTCTCGTCGCATCGTGAGTATTCTGACCACGAACCCATTTTTTGCGGGCTTCAAACAGGACGCGCTCGAGAAAATCGCGGCAATCTGCAGGCCGCGACACCTGGCCGCGCGGGAGATCCTGTTCCTCAAGGGCGATCCGGGAGACGGGCTTTATGCCATTCGCCGCGGTCTGATCCGCATCGGGTCAGTCGATGCTCTCGGCCAGCAGATGACGATGAATGTCTTGGGCGGCGGCGACGTCTTCGGCGAAATCACGCTGCTTGACGGACAATCCCGCACCGCTGATGCGGTGGCGATGGAGGACACCGACATGTTCTTCCTGCCGCGACATGAGTTCCTGAGCTTGCTGAAGCGCGAGCCGCCGATCGCGCTGCAACTGATCGAGCTCCTGTGCGCTCGGCTGCGCGATGTCATTGGCCGCCTGGAAGAGACGACATTTCTTCCCTCCGCAATTCGGCTTGCGCGACGCATTCTGGTGCTCGCCGCCGACTACGGCACGGACGTCCATGCATCTCAGGAGGAGCTGGCATCGCTCACCGGCGTGACGCGCGAAACCGTCAACCGCCACCTCCAGTCCTGGAAGCGCAGCGGCGTCATTTCCTTGGGACGAGGACGACTGCTGATCCAGGACATCGACGATTTGCGGCGCCTGGCAAAAGTCGATGTCGCCTAGCAGCGGAGTAAACACTGCGGCAGCTCGAGCGCTTATCCGGCTGCCGCTTCGCCCACAGCGAAAACCCGAACGGGTTGGTCGAACCCCTTCAGAACGTGCGCATCCAATTCCACCAGAGGCGCTCGCCCATCGACGGCCTCCGCGGCGACCATGTCGACCAGGACTTCGGCATTACCTGCGCTTGCGCACAGGCGCGATGCGAGATTCACCACGGTTCCGATCGCGGTGTATTCGAGCCGGCCTTCGGAGCCGATACGCCCCACGGTCGCGGGCCCCATCGCGAGCCCGACCCCGAAGCCAAGTCGGTGGTCCAGCGCCTGTCGATCGCGCAAAAGAAATTGGACGGTCTTCTGCATGTCCCGCGCCAGATTGATGGCGCACAAAGCCGGGTCCGGACGGGACACCGGGGCGTTGATCAGGACCATCATCCCATCACCTGAAAAATGCGTCAGCGTGGCCCCGTGGTCGATCACCACCCTGTCCAGAGCATCGTAGTATTCGCTGAGGAAACTCATGACGATTTCGGGCTCGGCGCGCGCCGAAAAGGCGGTGAAACCCCGCAGATCGCCGAAAACGACCACCACCTCGATGCGCCGACCGTCGAGCACACTGTCGTCGCCGGACCGGTCGACCAGCTCGGCCACCTGTGGTGCGAGAAACCGCTTGAGCCGGCCAATCCGTTCCGAGCGTTCCTGCGATACTGCCAGGTCGCCGGCCATCTCGTTGAAGCGTGTCGCGAGCCGCTCGAATTCGTCGCCTGTGGCAATGTCGATCCGGTGATCGAATTGCCCAGCCCCGATACGCGCCACGCCATCTTCCAGAAGGCGGATCGGTTCGATCATGCGTTGTGTGAGCCAGTAGGCAAGCGCCGCCGCGAAGCCCGCTCCACCAATGAGCAAGGCGCCCGTACGCCATAGGGCCGTGTAGATCGGCTCGAGGGCCTCGGTGACCGGTTGCTTGACGACGACACTCCAGTCGACACTCGGTATCGGCGCCATTGCGGCGAGAACCATATGCCCGCCGATGTCGCGTCCCTCGGTTGCCTGGCCGTTTCGCGTCGTAATCCTCGCCCTAAGAGCTTGGAGCGGCCGTATTGCCGTTTGGTCGGCTCGCAGAACGAGGCTGATGTCGGGATGAGCGACGAGGCGCCCTGGTTGATCGAGAACGAACGCCTCCCCGGTTCGTCCGACCCGGATCGCGGATATGACGTCCCAGATCAGTTTGAGATTGACCTCGGCGACTGCCACGCCGACCGCCGTGCGGGTGCCGGCTACAGCAATGGTCAAGAAGGGTTCGGAGCCGGCATGGAAGGTAACGGGGCCATACCAGGCGGCGCCGGGACGGACACCCTTGAAGGCTGGGCTAGCCGAGTGGTCCGTGCCGCCCTCGATCTTGTTGAGCCCGATGCGCGATACGAACAGGCGCTCGCGGCCGCTGGCATCAATCAGCGTCAGGCTGACAACGGCAGGTACCTGGCGCAGCAGGCGAGTGGCGTCGAGCCTGCGCCTTTCGTCGGCGCCGTCAGACCATGGCAGCTGAACCGTCCACGCCAGTTGATCGCGGATCCCATCCAGGAAGTCCTGGATTTTCGCAGCGGCGGATCGGGCTTCCGCTTCGAGAAGGTCGTTCAGCCTGGCCCTCTGGTCGTGATGGCCAAACCAGGCTTCGCTGCCACCGGCAACGAGAAGGGGTACGACGACCGCCGCGAACAGCGCGATGAAATACTTCGCGAAGAGCGAGCTCCGTGGAGCGGATGGCGATTGAGTCACCGTGACAGCTCATGCGCCGGTTTTCCGGCCAAGTTATTCGATCACCACGTCTGCGCTGCTCAGAAGCGAGGGCGGCATGGTCAGCCCGAGCTGCCCGGCCGCCTTCAGATTGATGAACAGTTCGACCTTCGTAACGCGCTGCACCGGCAGGTCGGATGGCTTCTCGCCCTTGATGATCCGCCCGGCATAGATTCCGGTATGGCGGTGCGACTGCCGGAAGTCGCCGCCATAGCTCATCAGCCCGCCGGCGTTCGGGAAATCCCGCGCCTGAGTAATGGCGGGCACATTGTAGCGGATCGCCAGCTCGGCGAGACGCCGGCTTCGATAGGCGAAATAGGGATCGGAGGTGAAGACCAGCCCGGCCAGCTGCGTCTGGGATACGGCCGCGAACATGGCATCCAGTTCGGGCTCGCTGCTGGCATTGAAGACGCGGAGCTCCAGTCCAAGACTGCTCGCGGTGGCCAGCAGGTTTCTCGATTGCGAACCTGAGGTCGGGCTTGTCGGGTTGACGGCTACAGCAAAGGTCCTGGCGGCCGGAAACAAGTCGCTCATGAATTCCAGCCGTTTGAGCGAGACTTCCACGCTCAAGCTGGTCACGCCGGTGAGATTGCCGCCGGGCCGGGACAGGCTGGCGACCAGGCCCAACGCGACCGGGTCGCCCCCCAACTCGAAGACAATCGGGATCGTCTTGGTCGCGGATCGTGCGGCGAGCGCGACCTCCGCGCCACCGGGCGCGACCATGACGGTGACCTGACGATCCGCAAGATCCATCGCGAGCGCCGGCAATCGGCTGTATTGGCCTTCAGCCCAGCGAAAATCGATCGCGACATTGCGGCCGTCGACATAGCCTGCTTCGGCGAGGCCCTCGGCAAAGGCGGCGAGGCGACTGCCATAAGGTTCGGGGGATTCCGAGCCGAGATAGCCGATGACCGGCGTGGCTTTTTGCTGCGCATGCACCGAGTGCGGCACTGTCACGATAGCGCCAAGCGCAATGATCTCGCGCCGGGTCAGACGAGCCGCCTGGCGCAAGAAGCAGGGCATGAAATGCACGGCCCTTCCCCTTCAGACCGACATCGCCGCAGGTCGCATAGCGCCCAACCTGCACGGCACCCTTGTATCATGCGGCATGGGCCGTGTCGCGAAGCCCGTTTGCGACACGGCGTATCTGTCAGAGGCTCTGGGATGGTGAGGACGGGGCCGGTCTGTTCACCCCTCAACGTCGCGTGATGACGATCTCGAGATAGCTGCTGGGCACCGCCATGGTCGTATCGCCCGACCGGTTGAACCGGTCCACCAGCTCCATCAGATCCCGTGTCAACACCGCCTTGGCGGGCAGGTCCAGCGCCCCAAAGACCTTGAGCACCGGTCCATAATAGCTGCTGAAGACTTGGAGCCAGTGCTCCGGCGAGCGATAGCGGAAGACGAAGTCGCGCCGCATCGTCTGGATCGACGCGCCGGCCGAACCGAACAGCTCGGCCAAACGCTCCTCTGTGCCCCAGAGCGCGGGCGAACGCAGTCCGGGAGCCGGCGGGACATATGTCCCGATCGTCTTGAAGAGCTGACCGATGAACCCGTCCGGGGTCCAATTGGCCAGGCCGATCTTGCCGCCATGCCTGCAGACCCGCAGCAGCTCTGCGGCCGCGCGCTCCTGATGGGGCGTGAACATGACCCCGAAGGTCGACATGACCGCGTCGAAATGGCCATCCGCGAACGGCAAGGCTTCGGCATCGGCTTCGCGGAAGGAGATATCGAGCCGCTCTGCCGCGGCGCGCTCGCGGCCGCGCTCGAGCAAGGCTGCGACATAGTCCGTGCTGGTGACCTCGCACCAGCGGCGAGCCGCCGCGAGACTGGCATTGCCGTTTCCGGCAGCGACATCGAGCACGGCCTGGCCGCTGCGCAGATCGAGCGCCTCGCACAGACGTTCGCCGACGATCTGCAGCGTCGTTCCGACGATGGCGTAGTCGCCGGACGACCAGGCACCGTGCTGGCGGAGCTTGATCGCCTCGTGGTCGATCTTCTGCGGGGCGGCGGCTTGAAGCATGGTGGACATTGGATGTGTCTCCTTATCGGGTTTGCTCGGTAAGCTCGGATGAATGGGGGCATGGCGCCTTGGAGGCCCTCGCGCCGGGCTGTGAGCTGTCACGGCCGCAGATCGACGCGCCGAACGCTGAACTCGATCTCCGAACGGCTGATGCCGATATCCTTCAGCATCCTGTCGTCGAGAACCGACAATGCGTTTGCCGCGTGGCGGATCTGCACCCCGAGGGCGATCCTGCGGAGCCGTCCCGACAGCGCCTCGATCAGCCTCGCCGTAAGCGGGCGCCGGGCAGGCTTGCGATGAGGCGGGACGAAGGGGCCGTGGACCTCATAGAGAAACTGGTCCCCGAGGATTTGCCCGACCGCCATGCGTCCGACCAGCTGGTCGAGCACCGACTTGGTGCGAGGCCGCAGCGTGTCGGTCAGGTCATCGATGTCATGGAAAAAATCGGCCCTCAGCGCATACATGGTGCCGCTCCATTGCTTTATTCGCCGCCTCCTCGGGCGGTGTTGCGGCGTTGTGGCGGCTCGACGGGACCTCGTCTGTGAGGTGCCGCACATAGGCGATTCACCGTTGCGGCGGGGCCGATGGGAACGAAGGCGGTCGGACGGCGAGTGAAGAGCGCTCCCAAATCGACGGCATCACTGCCAAGTGCGTTCCGGTCGATGATCGATTGTCGGACTGTGTCGATCGGAAAGCCTGTCAGCGACAACGATGGGGCAGGCGTTGACTGATCCGGGCGGCTGCGGGGATGCCGCCGAAACTGGCTTATTTTTTAGTTTCGGCGGGTCATCGTCAGAGCCGGAGCATCTTGCGCCCATCAAGGCTCGCTACGCCTCGCCCGACAGCCATGTAACGGACGGTATCGAGCGTGAAGGCCCGCGCATTCCGTTCTGTGATCTGTGCCGCATACCTTGGGCCGGATTGCATCTCTCTAGCGTTTCAACAAAACACTGGAGCGCAACGTGAGCCGCGTCATCGAAGAGAGACTTGAGCAATTCCATCGCAGAGCGATCGACCAAACGCAGCGTGCGGGCTTGTGTGCCTATCTTTTACGTGAGGATGGCAGCGTGATCCGTTACTGGCCAAACGGAAAGAACGAAACAATCGTGTCTGCGGCGACTTCTAGAACGCTCAGTCTGACCTACGTCGTCAGGATTTTAGAGTAGCCCGCAAGCGCATGCCAGCCATCAATTTTATAGCCTGGGCGCTTCGTATTCCTCACGCCGGTTTTCGATCGCTATCGTAAGTACTACCTGCCTCATGGCAGCGACACGAACTTGTCACCGAGCCGCAACGAGGTTCGCAGTGGACTGGCGCTGGCAATGCCTGCCTCAGATGCGAAGGTAGCGTTCATTGGCGATCTTGAGCAGTTCTACTGCTTTCTGCTTCGCGAGCTTTTCGGCAGCCGCTATTACCGTCACTTCGAGCGCCAGCCTCTCGGGCTCGGCGCGGTTGACGAGCCGCGCTACAAGGGCGCGAGCAAGCGCTCTCCGCTTGCTCGCCACGTTGGCGACACCTTCGATCACGCTCACTTCGTGCTGCTTCTCCCAGAGATCGAGTTGCGCGGTCGCTCGCTGGTGGAGCGGTTTGTCGAACTCGTCGAGACGGGCAGGCTGCGGGACCTCTGGCGTCGCCTGAACCCCGAGGGAGAGGTCCACGCTTCCGGCGTGTTCTACCTTCCTGGCGCGCTGGACTATCGGCGGTCCCGGTTCATCGGTATCTTGATAGTGGTTCGGGATGGGGAGTGAAACGACGTATCAGAGGTACCGGGCGGCTCATGCACGGACTCTTGTGTCGACCGGATACAGTCTAGGAAACCAGTGTTCGGCGACATCAATCGGGAAGGCGACAGGCGTTGATCAACATCATTCGCAGTACGTGACGGAGCGGGCACGCTGAAGCCGCGATCCAACGAGGCATCGGACGTCGAAACGTCAGCAATTCGCGCATTAGCGAACGGCCAGCGCCTGCTGAATTGAACGGCTTGGCGCCTCGGATCGCGGGCTGTATCAACCAACCATGGAACTGAGGCACCTGCGCTATTTTGTCGTGCTGGCCGAGCAGCGCCATTTCGGCCGCGCGGCCGAGATCCTGCACATGGCGCAGCCGCCGCTGTCGCAGCAGATCAAGGCGATGGAGGAGGAGTTGCAGGTCACGCTGTTCGACCGCAGCGTGCGCCCGATCGAGTTGACGCCAGCCGGCAAGACGCTGCTGCGCGAGGCCCGCCAGATCCTGCAGCAGATGTCGCGCGCCCAGGCGATGACCAAGCGCGTCGGCCGGGGCCAGGAAGGCAGCCTCGCCATCGGCGTCACCGGTTCGGCGGCGGCCGAGTTCCTGCCGCCCATCTTGGAGGCCTTCTACGAGCGCTGGCCTGAGGTGACGCTGTCGCTGCGCGAGATGTCCTCGCCGGCTCAGCTCCTGGCGCTTGAGAAGGGCGAGATCCATCTCGGCTTCGTCCGCCCGCCGATCCTCGACGACACGCTCGGCATCCGCCTGGTGCATCAGGAGCCCTTCCTGGCCGCGCTGCCGGATAATCACCCGCTGGCGGGCTCAGCCGGGATCCGACTCGCCGATCTGAACGGCGCCGCGCTGGTGATCTTCGACCGCGACGAGGCGCCAGGCTTCCGCGATCTGATCATGCATCTGTGCCAGAGCGCCGGCTTCTTTCCCGGGCGCGTCCAGGAGGCGCATCAGATGGTGACGATGCTGGCGCTGGTCGCGGCACGCATCGGCGTCGCCCTGGTGCCGCGCTCGGCGAGGCATCTCACTCCCGAGCGGGTCGTGCTCCGCCCGATCCTCGACGATACCCCGCTGATCGAGCTCTACGCGGCTTGGCCGCGGGACCGGCATTCGGTGCTGATCGAGGAGTTGCTGGCGGTGATCGACGAGGCGCGCATCACCCATGCCGTCGACCTCGACCCGGCGCCAGTGTGAGCCCGAGCCGCCAGCGCGATATGCACGCGCTGATATAATAGGATAGAAACTCGATATTGGACCGCGGTCAGAGCCACAAACTAGCCTCATTCCGTCGGTGTTGCCTCGATAATCATATCGATCCGCGCGCCTTCATCGATGAGAGGCCGTGGCGTGAGCAATTCCGTAGATCCGATCACCCGATCCGTCGTCCAGCACCGCCTGATTTCCATCGTCGAGGAAATGGGCGAGGCCATGCTCCGCACCTCCTACTCGCAGATACTGAACGCCAGCCGCGATTTCTCGATCGGCATCTGCGATCCGCAGAGCCGCCTGATTGCTCAGGCCGACCATATCCCGATCCATGTCGGTGCCCTGACCTGGGCGGTGCGCGCGGTCGAAGAAAAATTCGGCGACGCCGTCAAGCCGGGCGACGTCTATCTGCTCAACGATCCCTATTGCGGCGGCAGCCATCTGCCTGACGTGACCGCCTTCGTGCCGGTCTATGGCAGCGGCCGGCGCCTGCTGTGGAGCGTGGTGCGCGCCCATATGGGCGATATCGGCGGCGCCACGCACGGCGCCTACAACCCGCAGGCGACGGAGATCTGGCAGGAAGGTCTGCGCATCCCGCCGATCCTCCTGGCGGAAGCCGGGCGCATGCGCGAGGACATCCTCGACATGCTGGCGCTGAACGTCCGCTTCGCCCGCGACTTCCGTGGCGATCTCGCCGCGATGATCGGCGCCGCCCATCTCGGCGAGAAGCGGATCGAGCGGCTGTTCTCGGATGTCGGGGTCGAGCAGGTGTCGGAGGCGATCGAGGCCATTCTCGACGGCGCCGAGCGTCAGTCCCGCGCCATCGTCGCGGGCTGGAAGGACGGTGTCTATCGCGGCGAGGCGCTGCTCGACGACGACGGAAGGGGCCGCACCGACATCAAGGTAGTGGCGACGGTCACCAAGCGCGGCAGCGATCTCGAGGTCGACCTGACCGAGAGCGACCCGCAGTCGAAGAGCTTCGCCAACTCGCCCCATGCCAACACCCAGGCGGCGGTGGCAATGGCCTTCGCCTATCTCGTCGATGCCGAGATCCCGAAGAACGAGGGCTGCTTTCGGCCGCTTTCGGTCAAGCTGAAGCCGGGAACGATCGTCTGTGCCGACGACAACGTCCCGGTGACGTTGTGCACCACTCATCCGGCCAACGAGATCGTCGAGGCGGTGATCCGGGCGCTGAGCCAGGCCTGCCCGGACCGGGCGATGGGCGGCTGGGGCCGACGCTTCCGGATCTCGATCACCGGCGACAATCCGCGGACCGGCAAGCGCTTCATCTGGCACATGTTCCATGCCCGGCCGGGTGGCGGCGGCTCGCCGCGCGGCGATGGCTGGTCGGCCGCCGGCGAGTGGCACTCGGTCGGCGGCATCAAGTTCGGCAGTATCGAGGTAGCGGAGGCGCGCTTTCCGCTGCGCTTCGAGAGCCATGAGTTCCGGCCCGATTCGGGCGGCGATGGCGAGCATCGCGGCGGGCTGGGGTCGAGCATGGACCTCGTCGTCGAGGTCCCGGCCTACGCACACACAGCAGGCGAGGGCGCAAGGCACGGCTCGGCCGGCATGCTCGGCGGCAAGGACGGCGCGCCGCATGACTACAGGATCGTCTCTGGCGACAACAGCCGCGCCCTGAAGACCAAGGAGTTCGGCATCGCGATCGCTGCCGGCGACCGGCTCGAAATCCGCTCGTCCGGCGGGGGTGGCTGGGGCCCGCCGGAGCGGCGTTCCGCGCAAGCGCGCCAGCGCGACATCGACACCGAATTCACGAGCGCCTGAGCGGAGCCCACGCGTCATGACCAAGCTTTTTCGCGTCGGCATCGATGTCGGCGGAACCTTCACCGATCTCGTCGCTATCGACAGCGAAGGCGTCACCACCTTCACCAAATCGCCCTCGACGCCGGAAGATCAGTCGATCGGCGTGCTCAACGGCCTTGCCGATCTGGCTGGCCGGCTCGACCTCGACCTGCCGGGCTTCCTGGCGGCGATCGAGCGCATCGTCCACGGCACCACGGTTGCGACCAACGCCCTGCTCGAAGGCAAGGGCGCCAAGGTCGGCCTGCTGACGACGCAGGGTCACCGCGACGTCCTCGAAATGCGCGAGGGGCTGAAGCCGGAGCGCTACAACCTCTTGCTGCCGTCGCCGGAGCCGCTGGCGCCGCGTCATCTGCGGCGCGGCGTCAAGGAGCGCGTGGCCTTCGATGGCAGCGTCGCGGTGCCGCTCGACCGGGACTCGCTCAGTGCGGAGATCGAGCGCCTGCGGCAGGAAGGCGTCATTTCGGTGGCAGTCTGCTACCTGCATTCCTACCGCAATGCACAGCATGAGCGAGACACCGCGCTCGCCCTCGCGGAGGCCCTGCCGGACGCCTTCGTCTCGCTGTCGAGCGAGGTGCTGCCGCAGATCAAGGAGTATGAGCGGGTCTCGACCACGGTGGTCAACGCCTATGTCGGGCCGGCTGTGCGGAAATACCTGCAGAGCCTGGAAGCGCGGCTGGAAAAGGCCGGCTTCACAGGCTCCCTCTTCATCATCCTCTCGCATGGCGGCATGGCGCCGCTGCAGGAGGCTGCGCGCCTTGCCGCCGCGACGGTGCTCTCCGGACCTGCCGGCGGCATCGCCGGTTCGCGCCGCGTCGCCGAGCTGATCGCGACCCGCAATCTCGTGCCCTTCGACATGGGCGGGACCAGCACCGACATCTCGCTGATCGAGGATGGCGAGATCGCGCTTTCGGCCGAGCGTGGCCTCGCCGGCCAGCGCATCGCCCTGCGCAGCCTCGACATCGCCAGCATCGGCGCCGGCGGCGGCTCAATCGCCTATGCCGATGGCGGCGGCACCTTTCATGTGGGCCCGCGCAGCGCCGGCTCGGTTCCGGGGCCGGCCTGTTATGGCAATGGCGGACAGGACCCGACCGTCACCGATGCCAACGTGCTGCTCGGTTATCTCGGGGCCGCGACCTTCATGGGCGGGCGCCGCAAGCTCGACAGCGCCGCGGCGGAAGCGGCGGTCGATGGGCTCGCCGCCCGGCTCGGCATCGACCGGATGCACTGTGCCGCTGGCATCTATCGGCTGATCAACCTGAAGATGGCCGACGGCATCCGGATGATGACGCTGCGCCGCGGCGTCGATCCGCGCGGCTATACCCTGCTGAGCTTCGGTGGAGCGGCGGGCCTGCACGCCGTCGAGGTGGCGCGCGAGATGGAGATGCGCCGGGTGGTGGTGCCGACTGTGGCCTCGGTGCTCTCGGCCTGGGGCATGCTCGCCAGCGACCTGCGCTACGAGGTGACGCGCAGCCATCTCGGCGACATGGCGCAGCTCGATGGCAAGACGCTGCGGGCCGCATTCGAGGCGCTGGAGCGCGAGGCGTCGGAGCATCTGACGGCCTGGTTCAAGGGACCGCTGCGGATCGAGCGCTCAGCCGAGATGCGCTATGGCGAGCAGATCTTCGAGGTCGACGTGCCGCTCGACGGGCTCGACCTCGACGATGCGGACGCGATGACCGAGCTGGTCGAGCGCTTCCACCGGCGCCATGAGGAACTCTACACCTATTGCTCGCCCGGCCAGGAGGTCGTGCTGGTCAATGCCCGCGTCGCGGCGATCGGCGTCGTCGAGCCGCCACGCGACGAGCCGCGTACGGCCGTTGCCCACCAGGCGCCGCAGGCCGGCGGGACACGTCGCGCCTTCTTCGGCGAGTGGCGCGAGGTTCCGGTCTTCCGCTTCGAGGCTCTGGGGCCGGGCAACGAGGTCGAGGGCCCGGCCATCGTCGAGGCGGAGACCACGACCGTGGTGCTGAATGATGGGGACAGGTTGAGCGTCAACGAGCTCGGCTGGCTCGATATTACGCTGAGGCCGCGGCTGGCTGCGTAAATCGCGGCCGGTTCGCCGCTTTCCGCGGCATCATATGTGCAGGGTGATAATCGCATATGAACTGGGTATTTGACGAACAAACTGCAGGAAATTCAGGGTATTCCGCCAAGCTCGGAAGATTTCAACCAAGAAGAGGGGTCGTGTCATGTCCGTCCTGAACTGGCTCGGAGGAGCCTTACTCACTGCGGCCGTGGCCGTCAGCGGCCACGCCGCAGCGCAGACCAGCCTCAAGGTCGTGGCGCCGTGGTCGAACCTCAATGCCTATGGCAAGGTCGAGCAGCCCTTCTGGTCGAAGACGTTCGGCGAGCTCACCGGCGGGCAGGTCACCGCCCAGGTGACCTCCTATTCCGAGCTCGGGCTTTCCGGTGTCGAGCTGCTGCGCCTCGCCAAGCTCGGCGTCTTCGACATCGCCCATATCGTCGTCGGCTACTCGGTGGCGGACGACCCGGTCATCGAAGGCCTTGAGCTCTCGACCCTGATCCAGGACATCCCGACCGGCCAGAAGGCGCTCGACGCCTATCGCCCGGCCGTCGCCGAGACGCTGCTGAAGAAGCACAATCTCGTCCTGCTCGGTGCCTATCCCAATCCGAGCCAGGTGCTCTATTGCCGCGAGCCGGTGAACAGCCTCGCCGACCTGAAGGGCCGCAAGGTCCGCTTCTACGGCGCCAGCATGAACGATTTCATCTCGGCTGCGGGGGCCGTCGGTGTCAGCGTGCCGCTGGCCGAGGTCGTGCCCTCGCTGCAGCGCGGCGTCGTCGATTGCGGTATCACGGGCACGCTGACCGGCTATTCGTTCAAATGGCCGGAGGTGACCAAGAACCTCTATGGCATGCGCTTCGGCTGGGGACTGACCCTGATCGCCGCCAGCAAGGGCAAGTGGGACGCGCTGCCGAAAGACCGCCAGGAGGCGACCCGCAAGGCGGTCGGCACGCTCGAAGCCGAGCTCTGGGCTCTTGCCGCCTCCGACGACAAGGCCGGCCTCGACTGCAATACCGGCCGCGCCGCCTGCCCCTATGGCGCGCCTGCCACGATGACGCTGGCTGAGCCGTCGGTGGCCGACGAGGCCGAGCGCAAGCGCATCCTGCAAGAGGTCGTCCTGAAGAAGTGGGCGGCCCGCTGCGACAAGGCCTGCGTCGAGCAATGGAACGCCAGCGTCGGCAAGGTTACAGGCGTCACGGCGGCGCGCTGACCGGGCGGCCGCCATCGCAAGATCACCACAGGACGAGGAAGACAACGCATGGTTCCCGTGACCCGCCCCGGAGGGCGAGACCGCGGCGTACTGGACCGGGCCGACGATGCCCTCCGGTGGCTCGCGCGTGCAATGCTGCTGGCGGCGGGCTGGGGCCTGCTCCTGCTCGGCCTTTTGGTCACGGTGGATGTCGCCGCGCGCAATGCGATCGGCCAGAACATCGGCGGCGTCGACGAGATCGCCGGCTACATCTTCGCGATCGGGATTTCCTGGTCGCTGGCCGAGGCCTTCTACGCCCGCAGCCATGTCAGGATCGACTTCCTCTACCAGAAGGCCCCGCTGGGCTTGCGCTCGCTTCCGGACGTGCTGTCGATCCTGGCGCTGGGCTTTGCCGCCGCCTTCTTCGCCTTCAGCAGCTGGCTCGTCGTCTCCGGTTCCTGGAGCATGAGCTCGCGCTCGGCCAGCGTGCTGCAGGTGCCGCTGGTGATCCCGCAATTGCTCTGGTTCGCAGGGATCGTGGTTTTTCTGGCCGGCCTGGCGGTCTCGTCGCTGCAGGCATGCATCGCCCTGGCTGCCGGGCGGCACCGTGAGCTTGCTGCCCGCTTCGGGATCATGTCGGCCTCCGAGGAAGCGCAGGAAGCCCTCGGCCCGCGCGAGGAGAAGCGCTGATGCTCGCGAACGCCTCCCTGCTTCTCGCCTTCTTCATCAGCAGCAGCCTGCCGATTGCGGCGACGCTGATCATCACCGCGCTGATCCTGAGCTTCGTCTATTCGCCGCTGCCGCTCTTCCTCGCGGCCTCGGAAATCTTCTGGAAGGTCTCGACCGAGTTCACGCTGACCAGCATCCCGCTCTTCGTCCTTCTCGGCGAAATCCTGCTGCGCTCGGGCGTCGCCGAGCGGATGTATGGCGCCGTCGCGCTCTGGCTCAACCGGCTGCCCGGCGGATTGCTG
This sequence comes from Allobosea sp. Root483D1, assembly GCF_001429505.1. Lineage (GTDB taxonomy): Bacteria > Pseudomonadota > Alphaproteobacteria > Rhizobiales > Beijerinckiaceae > Allobosea. The sequence continues at coordinate 2,084 of NZ_LMJW01000022.1, read as the reverse complement.
CACGCCAATATCGGTGCCTCCACCCTGTTCTCGGCGACGTCGGGCTCGAGCGTCGCGACCGCGGCGACGATCGGGACCGTGGCGCTGCCGGAGATCCGCCGCCGGGGCTACAATGAACGCCTGTTCCTCGGCAGCCTCGCCGCCGGCGGCACGCTCGGCATCCTGATCCCGCCCTCGATCCACCTGATCATCTACGGGATGATTACCAACACCTCGGTGCCGAAACTCTACCTCGCCGCGACCATTCCCGGCCTGCTGCTGGCGGCGCTGTTCTCGCTGATCATCGTCGTGATCTGCCTGGCGAAGCCCGGCTATGGCGGCGAGCCGATCAAGGCGACCTGGCGCCAGCGCTTTGCCAGCCTCGCCGATCTCATCCCGATCATCCTGCTCTTTGTGATCGTGATCGGCTCGATCTATACCGGCTTCGCCACCCCCACGGAGGCGGCTTCGCTCGGCCTCGTCTTCGCGTTGGGCCTCGCCTGGTGGTATGGCCGCCTGTCGCTGGCGCTGCTGCATGAGTGCTTCATCGGCGCGATGAAGGCCACCGCGATGATCATGCTGATCGTGCTCGCGTCCTATTTCCTGAACTTCGTCCTGTCGGTGATCGGCCTGTCGCAGCAGCTCACCAGCTTCATCTCGGGGCTCGGCCTGTCGCCGCTGCAGACCATGCTGGTGATCATCGCCTTCTTCGTGGTGCTCGGCTGCTTCCTCGAATCGTTGTCGATGCTGGTGACGATCACGCCCTTGGTCGCGCCAATCGTGATCGGGCTCGGCTATGATCCGATTTGGTTCGGCGTGATCCTGATCATCCTGCTGGAAGTGGCGCTGATCACTCCGCCGGTCGGCATCAACCTCTATGTCGTCCAGGCGATCCGCGGCCGCGGCAGCATTCAGGACGTCATCGCTGGTTCGCTGGTCTTCGTGCTCAGCATGTTCTGCTTGATCGGCCTGCTGCTCGCCTTTCCCGAAATCGCTCTTTGGCTGCCGATGAGGTTCTCGGAATAGTCGGGTTGCGGGTGATGCTACGGGCCGGAAGGGAACGAACCATGAGGATCGATGGGGCCCGCCGACCGCAAGCAAAAAAACGCAGTCGGCAGTCTATAGGCTATTTGTGCTGGCGAAGGTCGATCTGGCGCGGACCTCCCTCCTTCAAGACGCAGGAGATCGCGGCCAACGGTACGATTATCCATACCCGTGTCGGCGGCCAAGGGCCGGCTGTCGTGCTGCTGCACGGCTGCGGCGACATGTGGGCGCCGCAGCCGACCTGGTGCGGAACTACACTGTGGTTGTGCGGGACCTCGGCGGGCTCGGCCTATGCTCCAAGCCGCAATCCGGCTTCGACAAGAAACCGCAAGCCGGAGAGGCTCGCATGCTGTGATCGCCAAAGAGCGGCTGCCCTATGGCGAGAATGGCGCGACGTTCCGCCAGCTCTCCGCCCAGGGTTACGCCACGACCGCAGATTGACCTGTCCATCTGGCGACCGGCGCGGCGGGAACGGTCTATCGCTGCCATTCGTTCCGCGTCAACGCAGCCCGGTCTCAGCGAGGTCAACAGCCGCGTTTCATGGCACAGTCGCCGCTGCTGCCGCGGGATGAGTTCGATCCGTCGCTACCACCATCGCCGGTTCAGATCGCCATCCGCCAAGCGTGCGGTCTGGCATTTTAACGAAGAATACCCGGGGCCAGCGCTGGTCCGGGGCTTGTCCCAATGAAGTATGTGGACAGCGAACGGCGTCCGCTTTCCGGCAGATGTGCAGCGTCCGCACCTGGCGCAAATTGTGCTGACTACAGCCGCATTAGATGATGACCTGATGTCGACGCGTAGTCGGCCTTATTCACCCTCTCACCAGCGCTGCGCGCAGTGTCCAGGGCGCGCCGGTGGCATCGACGAGTGCCACTTATGTCGCGGGCGATTGAAAGAAATAGACGGACTGCAGGCTTCCAGCTCAGTATGATGTGTTCAGACGCAACCTCGAAAACTGTTGCGAGCCGCTCGGCGTAGCGGCTCGCTCACTTTCAACCTCGGCGAGGGCAATGTCTGCGTCGCCGTCCATTCCGATCATCTCCTGGGATCACAAATACGAA
>NZ_LMJW01000021.1:60347-101702 GCF_001429505.1 Allobosea sp. Root483D1 | reverse complement strand
CCCGCAAGGCCGCCAACGGCCGCGCAGACGACGCCGGCTGGGAGGAGTTCTGAGCGGCGTCAGCCGCTGTAGATCGGCTCCCGCCCGCGGAAGCGCGCGACGTCGCGCAGCGGCGGGGCACCGAACAGACGGCTGTATTCCCGGCTGAACTGCGAGGGGCTCTCATAGCCGACCTCGAATCCGGCCGAGGCGGCGTCGTGCGCATTGGCCAGGATCAGCCGGCGGGCTTCCTGCAGCCGCAGCTGCTTCTGGTATTGCAGCGGGCTCATCGCCGTCACCGCCTTGAAGTGCAGGTGCAGCGCCGAGGCGCTCATTCGCGCCTCGGCGGCGACGATCTCGAGGCTGAAGGGCTTGCGGTAGTTGCGCTTGATCCAGCCGATGGCGCGATTGACCTGCTGCAGCTTGCTCTCCGCCACCGCGATCTGGCGCAGGTGCGCCGCCTGCTCGCCGGTCAGCAGGCGATAGAGGATCTCGCGCTCGGCCAGCGGCGCGAGCACAGGGATGTCGGCGGGAGAGGCGAGCAGGCTGGTCAGGCGGATCGCGGCATCGAGCAAAGCCGGCGTCATCGGGCTGAGCGTCATTCCCAGCCCGGGCTCGGGCTCACGGTCCGCCATGGGCCCAGCTTCCAGCATGAGCGCGCCGATCGCTGCCGGGTCGAGCTCGAGCTTGACGCAGAGATAGGGCTTGTCCGGCGTCGCCTCGATCACCTGGCCGGTGACCGGCAGGTCGAGTGAGACGACCAGGCAATGAGCCGCGTCGTAGCGGTAGACCTTGTCGCCCAGAATCACCTGCTTGGCACCCTGGGCGATGATGCAGAGCGCCGGCTCGTGCAGGCCGTGCATCGGCTCGCTCGGCTGCGACAGGCGCACCACCTTCAGCCGCGGGATCGCGGTGTCATGGACGCCGTCGGTCGGCGCGAAACGCGCGATCAGCGCGGCGAGCTCTTCGACCTGACGCATGCGGATCTCCTTCGCGAGCAGCCTCGGCTTCGGACTTTCATATAAGAAAGCACCGGAGTTTTGCGATGGCCAGGCTGAAGCGCTGGAGGATCAGGCAATGATCGCGGCGGATCGGTCTACCGCTCCCCGCTCGTGCCGATGCATTGTCAGGTCATACCGGCAGCGTCGTCGAACGACGGACCCATGGGCTGATCGCCCCTGGCGCCCAACGTCGGTCGCTACTGACATATTCCTGACAGACGTGGCGCTATCAGCACCATCCAACAACCTGAACGAAAGGAGGTCATCATGCCCTTCAGCCAGGTCTTCCAGTCATTCGGCGCGATCGCGTCGATCATCGCCCCGGCGAAGCGGCCGATCCGCCCGCTCGAGATCGATCTCGAAGCCTTCCAGCCGCTGAGCAAGGCCGAACGCGCCGTGCTCGGCCGCTGGATCAGCGAGGACGGGGCCATCCGGCTCGACCTGCGGCCGAACGGCCGCTTCGGCAAGCAGCGCGACCAGTCGCCGAGCCATGGCGGCCGCTACGAGGTCGATGCGGCGCAGCTCTATTTCGAGAGCGACGCCGGCCATGTCTGGAGCGGCGAACTCCGCCGCGGCCAGCTCGCCTTCGGCGAGAAGCGCTTCCGCCGGACCATGCAGTTGGATCCGGTCAGATTGATCCAAGCTGACCGGTGAAGCCATTCGGCGTTGAGGCGAGGGTGCCCCGCCTTAATAGCCGACCGTAAAGCGCTGGCGCGAATGCGCCGGCTTTTCCAGCTCGTCGACCAAAGCGACGGCGTAGTCCTCGGCCGAGATCCGGCTCTTGCCCTCGCCGTCGCCCAGGAGCTGGTCCTTGCCGAGGCGGAACTTGCCGGTGCGCTCGCCCGGCTCGATCAGGGCGGAGGGCGAGAGGAAGGTCCAGTCGAGGCCGCTCTCGCCCTTCAGCAGATCGAGGAAAGCGCCACCCTTTCTGGCTTCGTCGAGATAGATTGCCGGGAATTCCTTGGTGTCGAACAGTTTCACACCAGGCGTGACCTCGAGGCTGCCGGCGCCGCCGACGACGAGATAGCGTCCAACACCGGACTGCTTGACCGCCGCCAGCAGCGTCGCAGGGTCGCTGGCCGTGAAATGCACCGCGCTGATCACCGCGTCATGGCCGGCGAGCAGGGCGGCGAGCCCGGCCTTGTCATGGACGTCACCCTGTCTGGCGGTGACGCCGGCGCCCTGTGGCACCTTCTCGGGATTGCGGACGATGGCGGTGACCTGATGGCCGCGGCTGGCGAGCTCGGCGAGCAGACGCGAGCCGATGAAGCCGGTAGCGCCGATGAGAGCAATCTTCATGGTCGACCTTCCCTAGTATCCAATGGGAACCAACATCCCGATGGACACCAGATGGCGCGCGTGAGACTTTCTCTCAAGAAGGCACTTTCACGCCACAAGGTCACCTGCCGGAAACCACCATGCTGCACCGTCCCGACGCATTCGATGCCCGTTGTCCGACACGGCAGGTTCTCGACCGGATCGGCGACAAATGGGCGGTGCTGGTGCTGATCCTGCTCGAGCAGGAGACTTTGCGCTTCAACGCATTGCGCCGGCGCATCGACAGCATCTCGCAAAAGATGCTGTCGCAGACGCTGAAAAGCCTGGAACGCGACGGGTTGATCTCACGGCGCGCCTTCGCCACCGTCCCGGTTACGGTCGAATATTCGCTGACGCCGCTTGGGCGCACGCTCGCCGGCACGGTCGCGGCGCTGACCCAGTGGGCCGAGGCCCATATCGGTGAGGTCGAGGACGCGCAGCGACGCTATGACCGCGGCGAGGCCGCCGCCTGATCACGCAGCCTTGAGCGCAGGGCGGGCCGGGAAGGCCGGCGGCAACCCGCGCAGCCAGGCTTCTGCCCGGATGATCTCGTCGCGGGTCACGACCGGCACCGGATCGGACAAGATCGCCAGCAGCACCTCGCGGTCGAGCTGGCCGTTGGCGATCACATCGCGGAGCGCGTCGCGGGTCTCGCGCTCGGCCCGAAGCTGGGCCCCGAGCGCGGCGATGAGGCGATCTTTTGGCATGGCTGGCATGGTCTTCGACCCCTGCTGTCGCGTTCCGCAGAGTCAACCTGCGGAGCCAACAGAGGTTCCTGACAGCGCTCCAGAGTCAGCCGGCTGGCTCGTCGTCTACCAGCACTTCTTCGGGCGGAATCGGATCGGGTGCACCCTCAGCGAGATAGCGCGCGAGGATCGCCGACAGGCTCAGCGGTGTTAGCGGCTCGAGGACATTGCCCAGCTCGGCGACCGGCCACCAACGATAGTCGACCACGTTCTGCGCCTCGACCTCGTCGGTCATGACGGGGTCGAAGCGCGGCACCTCGACGATACGGTATTCCTCGCGCTGCGAGATCCGGCGGGCGCCCCAGTCGAAGATGTGATGACGACGCCAGACCAACGCGCCGACCCGGAAGTCGACCAGCCCGAGTTCCTCGCGCAGCTCGCGCCTCAGGCCATCCTCGATCGTCTCGCCGTGATCGAGCCCGCCGCCCGGCGCGATCCAGAAGCACCGCGTCTCTCCCGGCGGCCTCAGGCGAAAGAGCAGGGTCTGCCGTTCCGGCGTGAGGATGAGCGCTCGGACGGCGCGCCGTTCTTCCACCTGCATGATGCCCTCGCCATATCCGGATCAACGACCAGCCTGCGAAGCAGGCGCATCGGAACCGCTACGCTAGCCTTTCGCCAGATTTCGTGTATATCCCCGGCCAACCGGCTCGACAGCCGGCTGCGCGCCCCTTCCGCGATGAAGCGGTGCGGACTTCGGACCTTGCTGGACGACATCCCGGCCTGGCCCGCCAGATCAACACCGAACCAAAGGACATCACGATGTCGATCACTGCCGAGCGCAAGACCGCGCTCATGAAGGAACATGCCACCAAGCCGAACGACACCGGCTCGCCGGAAGTCCAGGTCGCGATCCTGACGGAGCGCATCAACAACCTGACCGGCCACTTCAAGTCGCACACCAAGGACAACCATTCGCGTCGCGGCCTGCTCAAGATGGTGTCGCAGCGTCGTTCGCTGCTCGACTACCTCAAGGGCAGGGAAGAGGCGCGCTACAAGACCCTGATCGAGAAGCTCGGCATCCGCCGCTGATCGAGACCGAATTTCCGCCCGGTGCCTCGCTGCTCCGGGCGGTTCTACTAGAGGCCAGGTAACCGGCCTCACTCCGGGAGTGCCGCAATGACGCGACCTCCCATTCCAGTGCGGCAACCGCATGGGGCGGCTTCCCGCATGATCCGCCGGCGTCAGTGACGTCCATGGCAGGATCGCCGAGCGCCCGGGCGCGCTTCCTGCAAGCACACCCCGGACGTTTAGCCGTCTTGCCCATGGGCACGATCGACGCCGGACGGATCGCATCCGACCGAAAGACATATCCATGTTTGATGTTCAAACCGAAGAGCTGATCTGGGGCGGGCGCAAGCTCGTGCTCGAAACCGGCAAGATTGCCCGCCAGGCCGACGCCGCCGTGCTCGCGACCTATGGCGAGACCGTCGTGCTCGCGACCGTCGTCTCCGCCAAGACGCCCAAGGCCGGGATCGACTTCTTCCCGCTGACCGTGAACTACCAGGAAAAGACCTTCGCGGCCGGCCGCATTCCCGGCGGCTATTTCAAGCGCGAGGGACGCCCGACCGAGAAGGAGACGCTGGTCTCGCGCCTGATCGACCGGCCGATCCGCCCGCTCTTCGTCGAGGGCTATCGCAACGAGACGCAGGTCGTCTGCACCGTGCTGCAGCATGACCTCGAGAACGATCCCGACATCGTCGCCATGGTCGCCGCCTCCGCCGCGCTGACGCTCTCCGGCGTGCCCTTCATGGGCCCGGTCGGCGCTGCCCGCGTCGGCTATTTCGACGGCGCCTACAAGCTCAACCCGCTGGTCGACGAGATCAAGGAATCGCAGCTCGACCTCGTCGTCGCCGGCACGCCCGACGCCGTCCTGATGGTCGAGTCGGAGGCCAAGCAGCTGTCCGAGGAGATCATGCTCGGCGCCGTGATGTTCGGCCACAAGCACTTCCAGCCGGTGATCGACGCCATCATCCGCCTGGCCGAGAAGGCCGCCAAGGAGCCGCGCGACTACACCCCGGCCGACAACTCCGTCGTGCTCGAGGCCGTGCTCAAGCTGGTCGATGCGGATATCCGCGCCGCCTACAAGATCACCACCAAGGCCGAGCGCTACAAGGCCCTCGACGCCGCCAAGGCCAAGGTCCAGGCGCTCGTCTCGGATACGCCGGACGGCAAGACGACCTTCACCAAAGAGCAGGTCGGCGGCCAGTTCAAGGAAGCCCAGGCCAAGGTCGTGCGCTGGACCATCCTCGACGACGGCGTCCGCATCGACGGCCGTGACCTCAAGACGGTCCGCAAGATCGTCTCGGAAGCCGGCATCCTGCCGCGCACCCACGGTTCGGCGCTGTTCACCCGCGGCGAGACCCAGGCGCTGGTCGTGACCACGCTCGGCACCGGCGACGACGAGCAGTACATCGACTCGCTGGAAGGCACCTACAAGGAGACCTTCCTGCTGCACTACAACTTCCCTCCCTATTCGGTTGGTGAAGCTGGCCGCATGGGTTCGCCCGGCCGTCGCGAGATCGGACATGGCAAGCTCGCCTGGCGCGCCATCCGCCCGATGCTGCCGGCGAAGTCGGAGTTCCCCTACACCATCCGCGTCGTCTCGGAGATCACCGAGTCGAACGGTTCGTCCTCGATGGCCACCGTCTGCGGCACCTCGCTGGCGCTGATGGATGCCGGCGTGCCGTTGAAGGCACCGGTCGCGGGCATCGCCATGGGCCTGATCCTGGAAGGCGAGCGCTTCGCGGTGCTCTCCGACATCCTCGGCGACGAGGACCATCTCGGCGACATGGACTTCAAGGTCGCCGGCACGTCCGAGGGCATCACCTCGCTGCAGATGGACATCAAGATCGCCGGCATTACCGAGGAGATCATGAAGGTCGCCCTCGACCAGGCCAAGGGCGGTCGCGACCACATCCTCGTCGAGATGAACAAGGCGCTCTCGGTGGCCCGTGGTCAGCTCGGCGAGTATGCGCCGCGCATCGAGACGATGAAGATCCCGGTCGACAAGATCCGCGAAGTCATCGGTTCGGGCGGCAAGGTCATCCGCGAGATCGTTGAGAAGACCGGCGCCAAGGTCAACATCGAGGACGACGGCACCATCAAGATCGCCTCGGCCGACGGCAAGTCGATCGAAGCGGCGATCAAGTGGATCAAGTCGATCGTCTCGGAAGCCGAGCCGGGCATGATCTATGACGGCTCCGTCGTCAAGGTCATGGAGTTCGGCGCCTTCGTGAACTTCTTCGGCGCCAAGGACGGTCTGGTCCACATCTCGGAGCTGGCCCCGCGCCGCGTCCAGAAGGTCCAGGACGTCGTCAAGGAAGGCGACAAGGTCAAGGTCAAGTTCCTCGGCATGGACGAGCGCGGCAAGGTGCGCCTGTCGATGAAGGTGGTCGACCAGGAGACCGGCGAGGACATCACCGAGAAGCTGAAGGCCGAGCGCGACGCCGAGAAGTCCCGCGAACGCCAGGGCGCCGAGGATTGAGCTCGCCCCAACGCTAAGCGTTTCACGTGAATCAGCGCCCCGCATCGAAAGATGCGGGGCGTTTCTTTTTGAGGTCACCCACTGGTGCAGTGCAGCTAGGCAGAATAGTCTAGACTTATCGACATCCGGAGGCCGGCATGACCGCGCATCGCATCACCTCGCCCGAACAGCTCGTCGCGCTCTATCCGAACCCGATCGCTCCGGCCTCAGTCCTCAAGGAGATCGACCACATCGACGCCAACTATGGTGCGCTGATCTCCGCCTCGCCTTTTTTCGTGCTCGCGACCAACGGTCCGGACGGGCTGGATTGCTCGCCGCGCGGGGATCTGCCGGGCTTTGTCACCGTGAGCGACGCGAAAACGTTGCTGATTCCGGACCGAAGAGGCAATAACCGCCTCGATTCATTGAAGAATCTTCTGTCCGACAATCGAATCGGAATGCTCTTTTTGATCCCCGGATACGGCGAAACGCTGCGTGTGAACGGCACAGCAGCGTTGTCGACCGACCCGGAGCTGTGCGCGCGCTTCGAGATGGCCGGAAAGCTGCCGGCCTGCGTGATCGTCGTCACCGTCGAGGCCGCCTACTTCCAATGCTCGCGAGCGGTGGTGCGCGCCGACCTCTGGAACCCGGCAGCGCAGGTCGACAAGCGGACGCTGCCCAGCGCGGGCACGATCCTGCGCGACATCTCGGCGCGGGCGGCGACGGAGACTTTCGATGGCGCCGCCTATGACAAGGCGCTGCCGGAGCGGGTCAAGGCGACGTTGTACTAGAAGGCTTCATTCTCGGGCGGAGCGCAGCGCAGATCCGAGAATCTCAGGACGAGAAGGCGCCGGCTGGTGCCTCCTCCGGCCTGAGATGCTCGGCTCAAGGCCGAGCCTGACGCGCGCCGTCAGGCGGTGCTTACTCCAACGCCCCCACCACCGCCTCGACCGCCTCGACGATCGCGCCGGAGCGGATCAGCGCCGTCGCCTGGTTCATCTCGGCGGCGTACCAGCGGTCACCATCGAGCGCCGGCGGGATCGTCTCACGCAAAGCGTCGAGGGCCGCCTGCGTGCCCTTGCCGAGCGGATGGGCCTTGGCGGTGTCGGCGATCAGGGAGAGCGCCTGGCAGGCCATCAGGATTTCGGCGGCGATGATCATCTCGACGTTCTCGACCACCGTGCGGGCCTTGCGGCCGCACCAGGTCGAGTTCGAAACATGGTCTTCGGCATTCGACTTGCCGGGGATCGAATCGACCGAGCCGGGCGAGGAGAGCGTGCGGTTCTCCATCACCAGTGCCGACATCGAGCACTGCACGGTGGCAAAACCGGTGTTGAGGCCGCGCTTGCCGGCGAGCAGGTTGCGCGGCAGGCCGTAGCTCATGGTGGGGTCAACCAGCCGGGCGAGGCGGCGCTCGCAGATCGAGCCGAGATCGGTCATGGCGATGGCGAGCAGGTCCATCGCCTGGGCGACGTACTGGCCATGGAAATGGCCGCCGGAGATGACGCGGTAGCCGTCATTCTCCGGAAAGATCAGGGGATTGTCGGTCGCCGAATTGGTCTCGGTCGAAATGATGCGGGCGACATAGTCGAGCGCCTCGCGGGCCGGGCCATGCACCTGCGGGGCGCAGCGCAGCGAATAGACATCCTGCACCCGCGGCGCCGGCGGCTTGCCGGGCGTGCGGCCGATCTCGTCGGGATAGATCGTCTCGCGGGCCGAAGCCGAGCAGCGCTTCGAGCCTTGCGTGATCTTGATGAGGTTGCGCGCCACCAGCGCCTGGCCGGGATGCGGGCGGGCGGCATGGACGCGTGGATCGAAGGCGGCGAGCTCCCCGCGCATGGCTTCGAGCGAGAGCGCGAGGCCGATATCGGCGGCCTTGATCAGGCGCTTGGCGTCCTCGGTGGCGAGCACGCCGAGCGCCAGCGAGACGGTCGAGCCGTTGATCAGCGCCGAGGCGTCCTTGGCGCCGAGCTTGAAATCGGGCTCCAGCCCGGCCCTGGCGAGAGCCTCGCGGGCCTTCATCCGCCTGCCCTTGTAGACGGCTTCGCCCTCCTCGAAGCCGCAGACAGCCGCAGACATATGAGCGAGCGGGGCAAGGTCGCCGGAGGCGCCGACCGAGCCCTTCTGCGGGATCACCGGATGGATGCCGGCATTGAGGCAGGCGAGCAGGCGCTCGACCAGCGCGACCTGCGGGCCGGAATAGTTCGAGGCGAAGGCATTGGCGCGCAGCAGCATGGTGGCGCGCGTCACATCCTCGGCAAAGGGCTCGCCGATTCCGGTGGCGTGGGCGTAGACGCTCTTGCGCTGATATTCGGTCATCTCCGACATCAGCACGCGCTGGTCCTTGAACAGGCCGACGCCGGTGTTGAAGGAGTACATGAACGGGGCTTCGTCGTTCATGAAATTGGTGTCGATATGGGCGCGTGTCGCCGCGATCGCCGCACGCGCCGTCGGCGCGAGGTTTGCCTTCTCATAGCGGCCGGAGGCGCCGGGCCGGGCCACGCGCAGCACCTGCTTGCCCTTCAGGGTGCGTCCGTCGATCGTTACCGCCATGGCCTGTCCTCGTCAGTTTCGAAGCCGATCTAACGGGCCATCGCGCCAAAGGGAAAGACCCATTCCCGCCCGGAAACGAAAAGCTCCTTGCACAATGAAGCGCGGACTGGGCTAGGATAGAGCGCCGTAGCCCTACTCGGCGCGACATCGGCGCGCCTTTACGCAGCGACTGGAATCCCTAAAAGGTGCCGCCAGGAGCGTCACGATGGATTTCGAAGCCTTTTTTCGCAGCGAGCTCGACAGCCTCAGGGCCGAGGGTCGCTACCGCGTCTTCGCCGATCTCGAACGCCGCGCCGGTCGCTTTCCGCGCGCCGCCTTCCACGGCCCGGATGGCCCGCGCGAGGTCACCGTCTGGTGCTCGAACGATTATCTCGGCATGGGCCAGCACCCCGTTGTGCTCGCCGCGATGCGCGAGGCGCTCGACAGCTGCGGTGCCGGCGCCGGCGGCACCCGCAACATCGCCGGCACCAACCACTACCATGTGCTTCTGGAGCGCGAGCTCGCCGACCTGCACGGCAAGGACGCGGCGCTGCTGTTCAACTCGGGCTACATGTCGAACTGGGCCTCGCTCTCGACACTGGCCGCGCGCATTCCCGGCTGCGTCGTGCTGACCGATGCCGCCAACCACGCCTCGATGATCGAGGGCATCCGGCACTCGCGCGCCGAGAAGCTGATCTTCGCCCATAACGATGCGCAAGACCTGCGCCGCAAGCTTGCGAGCATCGATCCCGCCAGGCCGAAGCTGATCGCCTTCGAGTCGGTCTATTCGATGGATGGCGACATCGCCCCGGTCGCCGAATTCTGCGATCTCGCCGACGAATTCGGCGCGATGACCTATATCGACGAGGTCCATGCCGTTGGGCTCTACGGCCCGCGCGGCGGCGGCGTCAGCGAGCGCGACGGGCTCAGCCACCGCCTCGACCTGATCGAGGGCACGCTGGCCAAATCCTTCGGGGTGATGGGCGGCTATGTCACGGGCTCGGCGGCGCTGTGCGACTTCATCCGCAGCTTCGCTTCCGGCTTCATCTTCTCGAGCTCGCTGCCGCCGACGCTGGCCGCAGGCGCGCTCGCCGCGATCCGGCATCTCAAGACGAGCTCGGCCGAGCGCGAGGGCCAGCGGGACCGCGTGCAAATCTTACGGCAGCAGCTCGACCAGGCCGGCATCACGCATCTGCCGAATCCGAGCCATATCGTGCCGGTGATGGTCGGCGATGCCGCCCTGTGCAAGCGGATCAGCGACGAATTGCTGGAGCGCTTTGCGATCTACGTCCAGCCGATCAACTATCCGACTGTGCCGCGTGGCACCGAGCGTTTGCGGATCACGCCGACGCCGCTGCATTCGGACGAGGACATCGCCGCGCTGGTCGGCGCCCTCAGCGAAATCTGGGGCGCCGTCGGGTTGAAGCGGGCGGCTTGAACCGGCCGCCTTTTTCTCTCAGAGCAGGCCGTTATTGGCGGCGAGCGTCTTCAGGTTGACGTCCGGGCGGGCGCCGACATGGCTGATGACCTCGGCGGCGGCCAGCGCGCCAAGCCGCAGGCAGTCGCGCGCCTCGCGGTTCGTCGTCAGACCATGGAGGAAGCCGGCAGCGAAGAGGTCGCCGGCACCGGTCGCATCGACCACGCGCTCGATCGGGAAGACCGGCTCGGCCACCACGCCATCCGGCGTCAGCGCCAGCGCACCGTTCTCCGAGCGGGTGATGACGGCGAGCACGTTCTCGGCCCGCAGAGCCGCCAGCGCCGTGTCGAAGTCGGCGCTCTGGTAGAGGCTTTTCAGCTCGTGCTCGTTGGCGAAGACGAGATCGACCATGCGATTGCGGATCAGGCCGAGGAATTCGTCGCGATAGCGGTCGACGCAGAAGGAATCCGACAGGGTGATGGCAACGCGGCCACCGGCCTTGTGGGCGAGCTCCGAGGCCTTGCGGAAGGCGTCCTTGGCGGCCGGCGGATCCCAGAGATAGCCTTCGAGGTAGACGATGTCGGCATTCTCGACCGTCGCGGCGTCGACATCGGCCGGCGACAGGCCCTGGCAGGCGCCGAGATAGGTGTTCATCGTGCGCTCGCCATCGGGCGTGACGATGATGAAGGAGCGCGCCGTCGCCGGGCCGTCCGTCGTAGCTTCCGTACCGAAAGCGACGCCGAGTGAGGTGAGGTCGTGGCGGTAGAGCTTGCCGAGCTCGTCGGCCTTGACCTTGCCGATGAAGGCGCCTTTTCCGCCGAAGGAGGCCAGGCCGGCGATGGTGTTGGCGGCCGAACCGCCCGAGACCACCTTGCCCGGGCCCATCGCGCCATAGAGCAACTCGGCCCGTGGCTCGTCGATCAACGCCATCGAGCCTTTGACCAGCGCGTACTTCGCCAGGAAATCTTCCTCCGCCGAGGCGAAGACGTCGACGATGGCATTGCCCAAGGCGAGCACGTCATAGCGCTTGGAGGTCATGGGGATGTCCGTGATGGCGAGAGGATGGCGGCGTGTCGCATTTGCCGGCAGGCGAGGTCAAGCGCTGCCGCGCCGGCGCACGGCGCTGTCGAGGATCGAGGTCAGCGCCGCAAGGTCGGACGGGCCGAGCCATTGCACCTCGTGGGCGAGGCGATTGGCGAACAATGTCGCCTCCGGCTCGAGGCCGGCGGTATCGATCACGATGCGCGGATGCGAGAGTTCCGCGAGGCGGATCAGCTCGTCGGCCTCGTCCCAGATCACGCCGAGCAGATGGATCGCGCCCTGGATCAGGGTGAAGGTCGGCTGGCCGCGCTTGCCGTGTTCGAGCGCCGAAAGATAGGCCGGGGTGACGCCGAGGGCCTGCGCCATCTGCGCCAGCGTAACGCCGCGGGTGGCGCGCAATTCGCGAACGCGGCGGCCGAAGGGCGTCATCAATCGACCTCCCGGCTGCGGCGCAAACGGATATAGAGCGCCCCGGTACCGCCATGACGCTGCTCGGCCTCGTCGAAGCCGAGCACCAGCGGGCGTAGATCCGGCAGACGCAGCCAGCGCGGGACGTTGCGGCGCAGGATGCCGCGCTCCTCGCCATAAGGGACATCACCGGCGATGCCCTTGCCGGTCACCACCAGTACGAGCTTGGCTCCGCGCTGCTGTTGCAGCCGCAGGAAGCCTCGCAAAGCCGAATGGGCCTCGTCCTGGCGCAGGCCGTGCAGGTCTATCACCGCCTCGACGCCCTGCTGGCCACGACGCAATTGCGTGCGCATGCGCCGCTCGAGCGGTACCAGCGGAGGCGGGGCGGGCTTGGCGGACAGACGCGCGGGCGCCAGCACGGCCGCAGACGGAACATTCTCCGCAGCCGGAGCGGGCTTCGCCTGCGCCTCCTCCGGCTCGGGCTCGACAGGCGCGCGGCCCGCCAACGGCTTGACCGTGCGCGCGACCTGGCGCCAGAGCGCGAGTTCCGCCTCGGAGAGGAGCTTGCCGCGCCGGCGCATGGCTCAGCGTGGCCAGAGCACGACGAAGTCAACAGGATGGCGGATCAGGCCGGCGCGATGGCCTGCTTCCGCGCCCGAGCCGACGAAGAGGTCGATCCGAGCCGGGCCGACGATCGCCGTGCCGGTATCCTGGGCCAGCATCAGCCGGGCGAGCCTCTCGCTGCCGCCCTTGCCGTTCGGGATCTCGGTCTCGATCCAGGCCGGCATGCCATAGGGCCAGAGCGAGCGGTCGACCGCGACGCTGCGCAGCGGGGTCAGCGGCAGGCCGGCGCCGCCGATCGGGCCGGAGCCGGCCGGGAGATCATCATTGCGGGCGAAGAAGACGAAGGAGCGGTTGAGTCGGATCAGCTCGCGGGCGAAGCCGGCATCGCCTTTCAGCCGAGCGATGAGCTTGTCCATCGTCATCTGCTCGGGCGGAATGTTCTCGCGCCGGCTGAGCTCGCGCCCGAGCGAGGTATAGGGGTGGCCATTGCGCCCGGAATAGACGAGACGCGTCACCTTGCCGTCCGGCAGGCGGATCCGGCCCGAGCCCTGGACCTGCAGGACAAAGCGGTCGACGGGATCGCGCATGAAGAGGATTTCGAGACCCTGGTCGTCGAGCGCGCCTTCTTCGATCGCCCCACGGTCGGGGAAGGGTTCAAATCCCCTGGCGGTCCGGCGCGCCGAGGTCAGGGCCGCATCGAGGCCGGGCCAGTCATCGCCCGGCATCCTGGTCACGAGATCGGCCGGGCGACCGTAGAGCGGCGTCGGGAAGGCGTCCGAGCGGGTCAGCGCGCCCTCGAACTCCGGCTCGAAATAGCCGGTCATGAAGCCGCGCTCGGCGCCGGCCGGGCGGATGCGCCAGAAAGCGAAATTATCTTCGAAGAAGCGGCGGGCGACAGCCTCGCTCGGCTCACCCGCGGCAAGCACGGCCGCAGCCTTGGTGCACAAGGCCGGGAGAGCCGGTGGCGGAGCCGCGCCCTGCCGCAATGGCGGATCGGTCTCGCAGCCCTGCGCGAACAGGCGCAGCACTGTGCGCTGATCATCGACACCCCAGCCCGCAAGCGCGGCGGGCGCCACGGGTTCGGCCCGGGCGCCCGTCGGCAGAGGTGGAGGCGAAGCTTCGGCGCCGGTCATCGATAAGCTTGCGGCCAGCAGCCCCAGAGCGAGACCGGCGGCACGAATCACGCGGCCGATTCGGTGGCGACCAGCAGCCAGTTCGGATCGCGGCTGCCGAGCTGGCGCGAGAAGGTCCAGACGTCGTTGACCTCGGACACCGCATCGGCGCTGCCGTCGACGACAGTGCCCTGCGCATCGCGGACGACGCTGATCAGCTGCGAGGCGAAGGCGATCGTGACCTGGGCAACCTTGCCCTTGACGTCGACCGCGACGATCTCGGCCTTGTCGATCGAGACGAAATTGGATTCGGCCTTCTCGCCACGCTTCTCGCGCTCGGCGATCGCCTGCTCGAAGCCGTCATAGACTTCCTTGGCAAGCAGGCCCTTCAAGGTCTTGCGATCGCCACGGGCGAAAGCCGTGACGATGGTCTCGTAGGCCGATTTCGCGCCACCGACGAAGCCGGGCGCATCGAAGCCCGCTTCCTGGCGAAGGATGGCGTCGAGGCCGACGGCGATGGGCGAACCTGGCTCGGCGATGCCCTTCCAGCGTTCCACCTCGGCGACAGGGGCAGCCGCAGCATCGTTGGCGGCGCCCGGCAACCGGACGACATTGTCGCGCCGCTCGCCATTGCCCGGCTGGTCCGGGCGCAGCGGCGGGGTCTCCCGGCGTGCGAACGGATCGGCCGGGGGCTTCTCGTGCCCGGTCTTCTGGCCCAGAACCGAGCGCAGTTTCCAGGCGACGAAAACGGCCAGGGCCAGGAAGACCAGGGTCGTCATATCGAAATTCTGCATCGCCGGCTGATCCGAACCTCGAAAACTCGTTCCCGCGCGGGCGCGCTTCTGCTGCCCGTCATCGAACGGATATGGTGTGGAAGGCTCGTAACATCCACCCCCGGGGTGCGACAAGGCACGAAAGCGCGCTTCGCTTGTGCCGGCACCCTCACCATGATACCCGGCGCTGCCGTCTTGTCGGGTAGTTCCGGCCACGGCACAGAGTTTCCCGATGGTTTTCTAAAGACAGTGATGGGACCGATGGCCAACGAAAACGGCAACGGCGCCGGCGCCGCCGACCAGCAAGGACCCAGCCTCAACACGCTGGTCCAGTACATCAAGGATTTCTCCTTCGAGAATCCGAACGCTCCGCGCTCGCTGACCCAGCAGCAACAGCAGGGCGGACCGCAGATCAGCCTCCAGGTCAACGTCCACGCCAATGCGCTCGGCGAGAACGACATCGAGACGATCCTGACGCTCGAAGGCAAGGCGACGCTGAACGACGAGACGCTGTTCGCGTTCGAGCTCAGCTATGCCGGTGTCTTTCGGATCCAAGGCGTGCCGCAGGAGCAGCTGCATGCGGTCGTGATGATCGACTGCCCGCGCCTGCTCTTCCCCTTCGCCCGGGCGATCGTCGCCGAAGCGGTGCGCAATGGCGGCTTCCCGCCGCTCTATATCGACCCGATCGACTTCGCTGCGCTCTATCGCCAGCGTGTCGAGGAAATGCAGGCCCAACAGGGCGCGCCCAACGCCTGAACGGCCACCGGTAGCGTGAATGCGACAGATAAGAGCCCTTCGGGGCTCTTTTTTGTTGACCAACCGTTGTGGAATCGCCGGAGCGTTTCCATGTCCCGCGGGCCAGAGGCCGCCATCCCGGCGCGCCGTTCCCGCGAGGTTCACGACTTCCATGGATTCCCTTATGACGCTCGCCGCTGACCCAGCCATATGGGCGGCGCTCGGCGCCCTGATTGCCATGGAGGTCGTCCTCGGTATCGACAACCTCATCTTCATCTCGATCCTGACTAACAAGCTGCCCGAGCATCAGCGCGCACGCGGCCGCCGGATCGGCATCGGTCTGGCGCTGATCCTGCGACTTGCGCTGCTCTCCACCGTCGCCTTCATCGTGCAGCTCACCGCGCCGGTGTTCTCGGTCTTCGGCAAGGCCTTCTCGTGGCGCGACATGATCCTGATCGCCGGTGGCCTGTTCCTGGTCTGGAAGGCGACCAAGGAAATCCACCACAAGGTCGATCCCGATCACGGGCCTGACATGTTCGACGGCGGTGCGGCCGCGGCCGTGACCTTCGGCGGCGTGATCTTTCAGATTCTGCTGCTCGATCTCGTCTTCTCGATCGACAGCATCATCACGGCAGTGGGCATGACCGAGCATGTGCCGGTGATGGTGATCGCCGTGATCGTCGCCGTTCTGGTGATGCTGCTCGCGGCCGACCCGCTGGCGCGCTTCATCGACAAGAACCCGACGATCGTGATGCTGGCGCTCGGCTTCCTGCTGATGATCGGCGGCACGCTGATCGGCGAGGGCTTCGGCGCCCATATCCCGAAGGGCTACATCTACGCCGCCATGGCGTTCTCGGCCCTGATCGAGGGGCTGAACATGATGTCGCGCCGCGCGAGCCGGAAGCAGGGCGGATAACCATCACGCTTGTCATGCTCGGGCTCGACCCGAGCATGACGATCGGAAGATTCCCGGGCCGCCGCGAGCCGCCCGGGACTGACGCCTAGCGTCACGCCTCCTCAGGCACACCGAGATAGCCACGCCAGAGCGGCCCCTTGAGCTTCATCACGAAAGCCTCATGGGCCGCTCGTTCCTCCGGCGTCAGCCGGGGCGCGAGCGGGCGCTGGCGGACGGGGCGTTCGATCGCCGCTGCGAGCCCGGCGCCGGCCTTGCCCGCAGCAGCGCTGCCGAAGCCGAGGCTCGTCTGCTTGCCGCCGATCAGCTCGATATAGACTTCGGCGAGGATCTCGGAGTCGAGCAGCGCGCCGTGCTTGGTGCGGCGGCTGTTGTCGATGCCGTAGCGCGAGCAAAGCGCGTCCAGGCTGTTGCTGGCGCCGGGATGCTTGCGTCTCGCCATGGCGAGCGTGTCGACCACGAGCGCCGACACGATCGGCGGCAGGCCGAGCCGGCCGAACTCCATGTTGATGAAGCCGACGTCGAAGGCGGCGTTGTGGATGACGAGCCTGGCATCCGCGATGAAGGCGGCGAACTCGCTGGCGATCGCGGCGAAGACCGGCTTGTCGGAGAGGAAGGCCTCTGAGAGCCCGTGCACCCTGAAGGCGCCGTCCGGCATATTCCGCTCGGGGTTGATGTAGACGTGGTAGTTGCGGCCGGTCGGGCAATGATTGATCAGCTCGACGCAGCCGATCTCGACGATGCGATCGCCCTTCAGCGCTTCAACGCCGGTGGTCTCGGTATCGAGAACGATCTCGCGCATGTCAGCCCGCCCTCCCGTTGCGGCCGAAGCGGCCGGCGACGGCATTCAGGATAGAGCGGACCTGGCGTTCGGCGGCCACGAGCCCGCGCGAGGTGTCCACAAGGAAATGGGCCAGGCGCCGCTTCTGCGCATCCGGCATCTGGCGGGCGAGGATCGCGGCGAATTTCTCTTCCGTCATGCCGGGACGGCCGAGGACGCGCTTGCGTTGGACCTCCGCCGGAGCGGTGATGACGACGACCGCGTCGTAACGCCCCTCCCCGCCTGTCTCCAGCAAAAGCGGGATGTCGAGCACGGCAACGGTCGCGCCGCTCCTGCGGGCTTGCGCCAGGAAGGCTTGTTCCTCGGAGCGCACCAGCGGATGGACGATCGCCTCGAGCTGCGCCAGCGCTTCCGGCCGGCCGAGCACGGCCGCAGAAAGCTTTGCCCGGTCGACGACACCAGCCACCGTGGTTCCCGGGAAGGCGGCCTCGATCTGCGGCGCGGCGACGCCGGAGTAGAGATCGTGCACCGCCTGGTCGGCATCGTGGACGGGCACGCCGGCAGCGCGGAACATCGCCGAGGTCGTCGACTTGCCCATGCCGATCGAGCCGGTGAGGCCGAGCAGGAAGGTCATCGCAGCGTCTCCGCCATCATGCTCACGAAGCCGGAATGTCAGCTTCGAGCTTCACCCGCAGCGCATCCGTGACCTGCGGGCGGACACCGAACCAGCGCTCGAAACCCGGAACCGCCTGGTGCAGCAACATGCCGAGACCATCAACCGGGAGGCCGCCACGGCGTCGGGCTTCGGCGAGCAGCGGCGTCTCCAGCGGGACATAGACGATGTCGTCGACGATCGTGCCGGGACGCAAGGCCGAGAGATCGATCTCCAGCGGCGGCTGGCCGTGCATGCCGAGCGAGGTCGTGTTCACGATCAGATCGCTCTCAGCCACGAGCACGGCGACATCCCGCCAGGGGTGCGCCTCCACTGCTTCCGGAAACGACGCCGCCAGGTCGACCGCACGTTCGGAGCTGCGATTGACCAGGAGGATGCGATTGACGCCACGCTCGGCGAGGCCGTGGATCACGGCGCGGGCGGCGCCGCCGGCGCCAAGAATCAGCGCCGTCCGGGCGCGCTCGGCCCAGCCAGGCACGCAGGCATCGAGATGGGCGAGGAAGCCATAGGCATCGGTGTTGTCGCCATGAAGCCGGCCATCCGCCATCCAGAGCGTGTTGGCCGCGCCCATGGCCCGTGCCGTCGCGCTGGCCTGGTCGAGCAGGGGCAGCACCGCCTCCTTGTTCGGCACGGTGACGTTGCCGCCGACGAATTCGCCGGCGCGCAGGCGCGCGATGAAGGCCGGGACCTCGGCGGGCGGGACGTCGACGCGTTCATAGCTGCCGGCAAGACCGTATTCGGCGAGCCAATGGCCATGGATCAGCGGCGAGCGAGAATGCGCGACGGGATGGCCGATGATGAAGCAACGTCTGGTCATGGTCTTGAAACGGAATTCATGCGGCGAGGCCGAGATTGCGGAGCGTGGCGAGCAGGCTCAGCATCGGCAGGCCGAGGATGGTGGAATGATCGCCCTCGATGGCCGCGAACAGATGGATGCCGAGGCCTTCGAGCTGATAGCCGCCGACACTGGTGGTCGCGGCAGCGCCGGCCAGCGCGACATAGTCCCTGATAAAGTCCGGCGTCAGCGGGCGAATGGCGAGCACTGCATTGCTGGCGCCACCACCAACGATCCGGCCGTCGCGGGCCAGGGCGAAGGCCGAGGTGAGCACGTGCTTGCGGCCGGCGAGCATGGCGATCTGGCGCTCGGCGCCGGCGGCATCCTCGGGCTTGTGGAACGGACGACCTTCGCAAATCAGCATCTGGTCAGCCGAGAGGACGACCCGGCCGGGATGCCCCGGCGAAACCGACAAGGCCTTGGCTTCTGCCAGCGCCGCGGCGACGCCAGCGGGCGGGCCGCCCATGGCGAGGAACTCCGCCTCGACCAGGCGCTCGTCGACGACCGGCTTGATCACCTCGACCGGGAGCCCCGCCGCTTCGAGCAGCTGCAGACGCGTCGCGCTGCCGGAAGCAAGGATGAGCGGCGCCTCCCCGCGCCAGAATGCCGCCCGGGCGGTCACGTCGCGATGAACTTCATGCGGTGGTCGCGCAGCAGGTCGAGGATGCCGGCGGCCGTCTCCTCTATCGAGCGTCGGGTAACGTCGATCACCGGCCAGCCCCTGCGGGCGCAGAGCCGGCGCGACTGGGTGATCTCGTCGGCGACCGCATCGGGATCGACATAAGGCGTCTCGTCATCCGCCTTCAACGACAGCAGCCGGTTCTGCCGGATCTGGATGATGCGCTCGGCACTGGCGACGAGACCGACGACCAAAGGCTTCTTCAGGCCATCGAGCTCGACGGGCAACGGTACGTGCGGCACCAGCGGGATGTTGGCGGTCTTGATGCCGCGATGGGCCAGATAGATGCTGGTCGGCGTCTTCGAGGTCCGGCTGATGCCGACGAGAATGACATCGGCACTTTCGAGATCGCCGCCGAGCTGACCGTCATCATGCATCAGCGTGTAGTTCATCGCGTCGATGCGGCGGAAGTACTCGGCATTGAGCATGTGCTGCGCGCCGGGACGCGGCGCCGAAGCCTGGCCGAGATAGGACTGGAACAGCGACAGCACCGGCTGCAGCACCGACAGGCATGGGCAGCCGATATCGCGGCAGAACGCTTCCAGCCGCTCGGCCCATTCCGGCTCGACCAGCGTATAGAGCACGACGCCGGGCGAGGTCTCGATTTCGGCGAGCACCCGCGACAACTGGTTCTCGGAGCGGACGAGCGGGTAGACATGCTCGATCGCCGAAACTGCCTCGTACTGTGCCGCGGCAGCGCGGCTGACCGCGATCAGGGTTTCGCCGGTCGCGTCCGAGACCAGGTGCAAGTGAAAATAATTGCGCGCCACGGCTTCCGTCGCCCTCGCCGGCCTCTTCTGCGATTCAGCTCTAGAGCGGTTCCGCCAGCGTGGGAATCCCTTTTCGAGCCGACTGGACATGGCCGGGTGACCGGTTCGGACGGCTGGGACAACTGGGGATAACCGGGCACAACCAGAGCCCCATCGCAGAGGGGCGGGATAACCCTGCTTCCAGCTCAACAGGCATCGGCCTGTGGGCTGAATCGGGATGTTTCACGTGAATCATTTTTGGACGAGGCGCCGAGCCGCGCTCCAGGGCGAAATCCAATTCGTTAAGAAACTGTTAAGGGCTGGCCGGCGCCTTGGAGGCCGCCCGGCGCGGCGACGCGTCACCTGTGGACCGGTTGTGGACAATCTTGCGGCGGGCTATGTGCCCCTATCCAACAGTCAAAACAGAAGACTCTCTTAAAAGAGATTCTTTTTAGAAGAAGGGCAGAGAGCCCGGTGCCTTTCATGAACGAGAGCCTTTTCCTCCGCACTCTTTCCGGTGAGACGCTGCCGAAGCCTCCGCTTTGGATGATGCGACAGGCCGGACGTTATCTGCCGGAATATCGCGAACTCAGGGCCAAGGCCGGCGGGTTCCTGGAGCTTTGCTATAATCCGGAATGGGCAGCCGAGGTGACCCTGCAGCCGATCAGGCGCTTTGGCTTCGACGCGGCGATCCTGTTCTCGGACATCCTGGTGATCCCGCATGCGCTCGGGCAGAAGCTCTGGTTCGCGCAAGGCGAAGGGCCGAGGCTGGAGCCTGTCGCTGATGCAGTCAGGCTTGGCGAAATCCGCAACGAGATCGACCAGGACGTGCTGGCGCCGGTCTACGAGACCGTCCGACGAGTGAAGGCTGCCCTGCCCGCGGGGACAGCGCTCATCGGCTTCTGTGGGGCGCCCTGGACGGTCGCGACCTATATGGTCGCCGGGCGCGGCACGCCGGATCAAGGGCCAGCCAAGGATCTGTTCCAGCGCGACCCCGAGCTCTTTGCCAGGCTGATCGACCGGCTCGTCGTCAACTCGGCGGCCTATCTCAACGCGCAGATCGAAGCCGGCGTCGATGCTGTGCAGATTTTCGATAGCTGGGCGGGCTCGCTCGGGCCGGAGGATTTCAAGCGCTGGTCGATCGAACCGACCCGGCGGATCGTGGCGCTGGTCCGGGCCCGTCATCCCCATGCGAAGATCATCGGCTTTCCGCGAGGAGCCGGCGCCGGCATTCCGTCTTACGTCCGCGAGACCGGGATCGATGCGGTCGGGCTCGAGACCGAGATCGACCGGGGCTTTGTGCGCGAGGCGATCCAGCCGATCGTTCCGGTGCAGGGCCATCTCGATCCGCAACTGCTGCGGGCGGGTGGGCCGGAGCTCGATCGCGAGATCGACGCGATCCGTGCGGCATTCGGCGCAGGTCCGTTCGTTTTCAATCTGGGGCATGGCATTCTGCCGGATACGCCGATCGCTCATGTCGAGCGGCTGGTCGAGCTGGTGCGCGCCTAAAGGATCGATCAGATGGCCTATGAATGGATCAAGGCTTTCCACGTCATGGCGGTGATCGCCTGGATGGCGGGGATGCTCTATCTGCCACGGCTGATGGTCTACCATGCCGAGGCACAGACCGGCTCGATCCAGTCCGAGACCTTCAAGATCATGGAGCGCCGCCTGCTCAAGGGGATCATCAATCCCTCGATGATCATCACCTGGGTGCTCGGGCTCTACCTCGCCTGGAGCGCCTTCGGCTTCAAGGGTGGCTGGCTGCACGGCAAGATCGCGCTGGTCCTTGTCCTCTCGGGCCTGCATGGCTATCTCTCCGGCAGGGTCAGGGCCTTCGCCGAGGATCGCAACGACAAGCCGGCGCGGTTCTATCGCATCCTCAACGAGGTGCCGGCGGTGCTGATGGCGGGCATCGTCATCCTGGTGATCGTCAAGCCGTTCTGATTTCAGTGCGGTTTCCCGCTTGAGCCAGGCGGGGAAAGCGGTTATCAAGCCTCTGCGCCTTCTGTTCGCGTCCTTCCCTATCGTCGACGGTTCGTGCCACGGCGGCTTCCGCCAGCCGGCACGACATCCTGACAAGTGGGGCTCCCAGCCCTTCGTCCCGTCGATCCCTCCGCTGCCGTCTGGCCCGCCTTTGTGCAGGCCTGCTCAACCCGGGTGCCCCATGCGGGAAATCAAACTCCACGAACTCAAGGCGAAGTCGCCGACCGAACTGCTGACCTTTGCCGAAGGCATGGAGGTCGAGAACGCGAGCACGATGCGCAAGCAGGAGCTCATGTTCGCGATCCTGAAGCAGCTCGCTTCCCAGGAAACCGAAATTCTCGGCGAAGGCGTCGTCGAGGTGCTGCAGGACGGCTTCGGCTTCCTGCGCTCCTCCGATTCGAACTATCTGCCGGGCCCGGACGACATCTACGTCTCGCCCACTCAGATCCGGAAGTTCGGCCTGCGTACCGGCGACACCGTCGAGGGCCCGATCCGCGGCCCGAAGGATGGCGAGCGTTATTTCGCCCTGCTCAAGGTCAACACGATCAACTTCGAGGATCCGGAGAAGATCAAGCACAAGATCCACTTCGACAACCTGACGCCGCTCTATCCCGACGAGCGCCTCAAGCTCGAAGTGCAGGATCCGACCAAGAAGGATTTCTCGCCGCGCGTCATCGACATCGTCGCGCCGATCGGCAAGGGCCAGCGTGCCCTGATCGTGGCGCCGCCGCGCACCGGCAAGACCGTGCTGCTGCAGAACATCGCGCAGTCGATCACCACCAATCATCCCGAGTGCTATCTGATCGTGCTGCTGATCGACGAGCGGCCGGAGGAAGTCACCGACATGCAGCGCTCGGTGAAGGGCGAGGTTGTGTCCTCGACCTTCGACGAGCCGGCGACCCGCCACGTCCAGGTCGCGGAGATGGTGATCGACAAGGCCAAGCGCCTGGTCGAGCACGGCCGCGACGTCGTCATCCTGCTCGATTCGATCACCCGCCTCGGCCGCGCCTACAACACGGTGGTGCCGTCCTCCGGCAAGGTGCTGACCGGTGGCGTCGACGCCAACGCCCTGCAGCGGCCGAAGCGCTTCTTCGGTGCCGCCCGCAACATTGAAGAAGGCGGCTCGCTGACCATCGTCGCGACCGCCCTGATCGACACCGGCAGCCGCATGGACGAGGTGATCTTCGAGGAGTTCAAGGGCACCGGTAACTCGGAAATCATTCTCGACCGCAAGGTGGCCGACAAGCGCATCTTCCCGGCGATCGACATCATCAAGTCCGGCACCCGCAAGGAGGAGCTCATCACGCCGCGCTCCGACCTGCAAAAGACCTATGTGCTGCGCCGCATTCTCAACCCGATGGGTCCGCAGGACGCGATCGAGTTCCTCTTGGACAAGCTGCGCCAGACCAAGCAGAACTCCGAGTTCTTCGATTCGATGAATACCTGACCGGCGGTCACCGCCTCAGCGAATGAAAAGGCCCTGGCGTTGCGCCGGGGCCTTTTTCTTTGGGTGGCGTCCGCCCGCAGGCTCAGCGTGCGCCTGCCACTGCTTCTGCCAATCGCTTCGGCTCCGTGACAGGTGGCAGGCAGCTACCGTGCAGACAGATGAAGGCGGCGCCTGTCCCGGCCTGCCTGGCATAGGCATGGGCCGGGTGCTCCGGCGGCAATTCGTCCGGATCGGGGCAGTCGACCAGCATGATTGTCAGGTGCGGTAGTGCCAGGGCAGCTCGTCGGAAGACCTCGCGGTTCGGGCCGGCCAGGACGATCTCGATGCCGTTGCGGGCGAGATCATAGGCGTTGAGCACTGAGCCATGCGCGATCGGGGCATGCGCCGCCGCAGCGAGTATGACCACCAGAAACCGGTCGGCTTGCTCGCGATCCTCAGCCATACCGGTCTGGGCCGCGATCCGTAGCAGGTTGGCGGCATGGAGACCGTTCGCATTGGGTGTGGCGTCGTCATGACTCGGCCTTGGTATGACCGGTAGGGCCGCGCTGTCGGCACGAGTCATCCGCAGTAACCCTGAGTCAGCCTCGTGGTAGTGCCGCTCCAGATGGGCGCTCCACCCCCTGGCGAGATCGAAGTAGTGCTGCGCGCCGGTGGCGTCATGCAGGGCGAGGGCGGCCTCGGCCATGGCGGCGTGATCGAGCGCGAAGCCCGGAGCAATCAGTCTACCGGCGCGGTAGGAATGCGAGAGGCCATCGCTATCGGCCATGGATTCGGCAACGAAACGAAAGGCGTCGGCTGCGAGGTTGATCCAGTCCTTGCGGCCGAGGGCGCCGCTTGCCCGGACGAGACCTGAAATCATCAGCCCGTTCCAGTCGGCCAGGATCTTGTCGTCGCGGCCGGGCGGGATGCGTTTGCTACGGGCCTCGAGCAGGCGCGCGCGGAGCTCGGCGAGCCTGCCCGCTACCTCCAGCAAGGGGTCGGGCGTATCCAGCCGGTTGAGGATGGCGTGGCCTTCCCAATTGCCGCCGGTGGTCACGTCGTAATGCCGGGCGACAAGGGCGGCATCGTCCGGGCCGAGACTCTCGGTCAGCTCAGCCAGCGTCCAGACATAGAATTTGCCCTCCTCGCCTTCTGAATCGGCATCGAGGCTGGCGGCGAAGGCTCCCTCGGGCAGCAGCATGTCCCGCTTCAGCCAGGCGACGATGCCGTCAGCAGTCTCGCCTAGAAGCGGATCGCCGGTGCGCGCGGCCTCGAGCGCGTAGAGCGACAGCAGCTGGGCGTTGTCGTAGAGCATCTTCTCGAAATGCGGGACGAGCCAGCGCTCATCGACGGCATAGCGCGCAAAGCCGCCGCCGAGATGGTCGTGGATGCCGCCGCGCGCCATCTGCATCAGCGTCCGGCTGGCGGCTTCGCGGGAGGCTTCATCGCCCCTGCGTGCGCCATGGCGCCAGAGCAATTCGACCAGCCCGGGATTCGCGAATTTGGGCGCGCCGCCGAGCCCGCCATGGTCGCGGTCGAAGCGGCGTGCGATCTCGCCGGCGAGATGATCGAGATCAGGCTCGTCGGCTTCCGCCATCCGCTGCAGGCTCTGCTGCAGCGCTTCACCGATCGCCGAGGCATTGCGGCTGATGCGCTCGCGGTCGCTGCGGTAGAGGCCGGAGATCTGCCGGAGCACGTCGATGAAACCCGGCCTGCCATAGCGCGAGGTCGGCGGGAAATAGGTCCCGCCCCAGAATGGCGCGCCCTCGCTGTCGAGGAACATCGTCAGCGGCCAGCCGCCCTGCTCTCCGAGCGTGTGCAAGGCGCTCATATAGACATGGTCGATGTCGGGCCGCTCCTCGCGATCGACCTTGATGTTCACGAAGAGCTCGTTCATCACCGCAGCGATGGCAGGGTTCTCGAAGCTCTCATGCGCCATGACATGGCACCAATGGCAGGCGGCATAGCCGACGGAGAGCAGAATGGGCCGGTCGCCGGCGCGCGCCTGCGCGAAGGCCTCGTCGCTCCACTCCCACCAGTCGACGGGGTTGTTCCGGTGCTGCAGCAGATAGGGACTGGCGGCGTGCTTCAGGCGGTTCATCGGCGGAACTCCGACCCTGGCGGAAGCGAGCGGTGAAAGCCTATCCGACGATTGTGGCGCTGTCCTCCGGCGCTGGACGCGCCGGTGTCGCCGTGGTCCGGGTGTCAGGCGAGCGCGTCCGATTCGCTGTCGAAACGATTGCGGGGCCGGTGCCTGAAGCGCGCAAAGCCGCCTAT
This sequence comes from Allobosea sp. Root483D1, assembly GCF_001429505.1. GTDB lineage: Bacteria > Pseudomonadota > Alphaproteobacteria > Rhizobiales > Beijerinckiaceae > Allobosea. The sequence goes on along the minus strand of NZ_LMJW01000021.1, from coordinate 76,295 downwards.
CGGGCGCTGCACGATCCCGCCGGCGCGATCATCGACCATGGCCTTGTGCTGTTCTTTCCGGGTCCGGCGAGCTTCACCGGCGAAGACGTTGCCGAGTTCCATATCCATGGCTCGCGCGCGGTGTTGTCGCGACTGCTGTCCGTGCTGACCAACCTGCCCGGCCTGCGGCTCGCCGAAGCCGGCGAGTTCACCCGCCGCGCCTTCGCGGCCGGAAAGCTCGATCTTGCTGCGGTCGAGGGTCTCGCCGACCTGATCGATTCGGAGACGGAATGGCAGCGCAAGCAGGCACTGCGTCAGATGGAAGGCGCGCTCGGCCAGGCGGCCGGCGAATGGCGCAAGGCTCTGATCAAGGCAATGACGCTGCTCGAGGCCGAGATCGACTTTTCCGACGAGGGCGATGTCGGCGGTCCGCTGATCGCCGAAGCGCTGGCTGGGGCACGGGGCATACTCGGTAGCCTGCAGGTAGCACTCGGTAGTTTCGCCGCCGGCGAGCGGGTTCGCGAAGGCTTCGTCGTTGTTCTCGCCGGGCCTCCCAATGCCGGCAAATCGAGCCTGCTCAACGCGCTGGCCCGGCGCGATGTCGCGATCGTCTCGCCGATTGCCGGCACGACTCGGGACGCCATCGAGGTCAGGCTCGACCTGGGCGGTATTCCCGTCGTACTGGTCGATACCGCAGGCCTGCGCGAGAGCGGCGACGCAATCGAGGCGGAAGGCGTGCGGCGCGCTCGCCAGAAGGCGGCCCAGGCCGATCTGGTGCTGCGGTTGCGTTCGCCCGATTCGGAGCCGGAACGAAGCGAGTCCGGCACTACCGAGATCGCAGTTGTAACGAAGCTCGACCTTGGCGGTAGTGCTCGCCTCGGCGAGATCGGTGTGTCCGCCATGAGCGGAGTAGGACTACCCGAGTTGATCGAGCTCATCGCGTCTCGGCTCAGCAAGCTCGGCCAAACCGAGCCCGCTCTCGTCACGCGTGAGCGCCAGCGTGCGGCGGTGGCGGATGCTGTCGCTGCGATCGAGCGGGCCGTCCTGCTCCCGCACGAGCAGCCGGAGCTGATCGCAGAGGAGCTGCGCCTCGCGGTCAGGGCACTGGCGCGCCTGATCGGCAAGGTCGATGTCGAGGATGTGCTCGACAGCCTGTTTTCCGGCTTCTGCATCGGCAAATAGGCGGTTTTCATTGACCTCGCTGCCGGGCTTGGCTAGCGAATTGCTCATGTCGAATGCACAGGTGAACGGGCACTACGATGTGGTCGTGGTGGGCGGTGGCCATGCCGGGGCGGAAGCCGCGGCAGCGGCGGCGCGCGCTGGCGCCAGCACGGCTTTGATCACCCAGCAGATCGCCACGGTCGGCGCGATGTCGTGCAATCCGGCGATCGGGGGGCTCGGCAAAGGCCATCTCGTCCGCGAGATCGATGCGCTCGACGGGATCATGGCCCGCTGCGCCGACCAAGGCGGCATCCAGTTCCGCATGCTCAACCGGCGCAAGGGGCCGGCGGTGCGTGGGCCGCGTGCCCAGGCCGACCGCAAGCTCTACCGCGAAGCGGTGCAGGCTGCGCTCGCAGCCCAGGGCGGTCTCATCCTGATCGAAGGCGAGGCGTTCGATCTGGAGATCGTCGCCGGCGGGATTGCCGGCGTGGTGCTCGCGGATGGCCGTCGATTCGCCTGCGGAACGGTTGTGCTGACGACCGGCACCTTCCTGCGGGGCCTGATCCATATCGGCGAGACAAAGATTCCGGCCGGGCGCGTCGGCGAGGCGCCCTCGCTCGGCCTCTCCGCCACGCTGGAACGGCATGCTTTTCCGCTCGGTCGACTGAAGACCGGGACGCCGCCCCGGCTGGATGGCCGCACGATCGACTGGGCCAGCCTGCAGATGCAGCCGGGCGATGAGCCGCCGGAGCCGTTCTCGGCGATGACCGAGGCAATCACGACGCCGCAGATCAGCTGTGGGGTGACGCGAACGACGCTGGCGACACACGAACTCATCCGGGCCAATCTGCACCGGGCGCCGATGTTCTCCGGCCAGATCGAGGGGCGCGGGCCGCGCTATTGCCCGTCCATCGAGGACAAGGTCGGTCGCTTCGGCGATCGCGATGGCCACCAGATCTTCCTCGAGCCCGAAGGTCTCGACGATCCCACCGTCTATCCCAATGGAATCTCGACCTCGCTGCCGGAGGACGTCCAGCTCGGCCTGCTGAAGACGATCCCGGGCCTGGAGCGCGCGGTGATGTTGCGACCGGGCTATGCGATCGAATATGATTATGTCGATCCGCGCGCGCTGAAGCCGACGCTGGAGACGCGGGCGATCACCGGCCTTTTCCTCGCTGGTCAGATCAACGGCACCACCGGCTATGAGGAAGCGGCGGCGCAGGGTCTGCTCGCCGGCCTCAATGCTGCGCGCCGGGCCGGCGGCAGCGAGCCGGTCAGTCTCGACCGGACGCAATCCTATATCGGCGTGATGGTCGACGATCTGGTGACGCGCGGCGTTACGGAGCCGTATCGGATGTTCACCTCGCGCGCCGAATTCCGGCTGTCTTTGCGGGTCGACAATGCCGATGAGCGCCTGACGCCGCTCGGCATGGAGCTCGGCGTGGTCGGAGGGGTTCGCCAGCGGCGTTTTGAACGCCGTCAGTCCGAAATCGTTAAGCTTACCGAACTCTTACGCGGAAGAACTTTGTCGCCGAATCAAGCAGCTGCGGCCGGCCTGGAGCTCAATCGCGACGGGATCAGGCGCTCGGCTTTTCAGATCCTGTCCTATCCGGCTGTTGGTTTCGAGGCCTTGCTCAAGGTCTGGCCCGACCTCGCCGGCTTCTCCGAGACGGTGCAAGCGCGCGTCGCGGCGGATGCGACCTATGCGGTCTATCTCGACCGGCAGGCGGCCGAGATCGATTCCTACCAGCGCGACCAGGCCTTGGCGCTGCCGGATGATCTCGATCTCGACGGGATATCCGGCCTGTCGAACGAATTGCGGCTGAAGCTGCGCGCGGCCTGGCCGAGCAATCTGGCGCAGGCTGGCCGGATCGAAGGGATGACGCCCGCGGCCCTGACCTTGCTGGCAGTGCATGCGCGCAAGCACCAGGCCGGGCGCCTGGCCAGCGCTGAGGCATGACCCTGTGAGTTCTGTTGAAAACGAGGATAACCAGGACCGCCTACGCGCTTTTCGCTTGACGCCTGTTTCACGTGAAACAGAGGAGCGTCTCGCCATCCTGGTTGCGGAACTCAAGCGCTGGCAGCAGGCGAAGAACCTGGTCTCGGGCGCGACACTCGACGAGGTCTGGACCCGTCACATCGCCGATTCCCTGCAATTGCTCGACCGTGCGCCGCAGGCGCGGCGCTGGCTCGATCTCGGCTCGGGCGGGGGCTTTCCCGGCCTCGTGCTCGGCATCCGGCTCGCCGAACTGGGCGGCCATATTGATCTGGTCGAAAGCAATGCGCGCAAATGCGCCTTCCTGCGCCATGCCGCGCGGCTGACCGGCGCGCCGGTGACAGTTCATAACGCGCGGATCGAGGCCGTCGTCGGCGGCTTTGTCGGTAAGGTCGAGGCGGTGACGGCCCGCGCCCTGGCGCCGCTGCCGCTCCTGCTCGACTGGTGCAAAGAGCTGTTGAGAACCGGGGTGACGGGAGTCTTTCCCAAGGGACAACATCTAGAGGCGGAATTGACCGCCGCGTCTAAATATTGGAAGATTCAGGCCACAACGTTTCCATCCTTGACGGATTCGGCGGCCGCCATCCTGGTGATCAGCGGCGCCGAGAAACGGGCCGATTGATGACCGATTCTCGTCCTATCACGCTTCCCGCCGCGCGCCCGCGTGTGCTGGCGCTCGCCAATCAGAAAGGCGGGGTCGGCAAGACCACGACCGCGATCAATCTTGGGACAGCTCTCGCCGCGATCGGCGAGAAGGTGCTGATCATCGACCTTGACCCGCAGGGCAATGCCTCGACCGGGCTTGGCATCGACCGCAAGAGCAGGAAGGCGTCGACCTATGACGTGCTCTGCGGCGATATCGGGCTCGGCATGGCGATGCAAGCCACGGCTGTTCCTAATTTGTTCTTGGCGCCGTCGACGCTCGACCTGCTCGGCGTCGAGCTCGAGATCGCCAGCGCCAAGGACCGGGCGGTGCGCTTGAAGAAAGCGATCGACGAGCTGGTCGACGACCAGCGCTGCAGCGACCTGACCTATATCCTGATCGATTGCCCGCCTTCGCTCAGCCTGATCACCATCAATGCGATGACGGCCGCGGATGCGGTGCTGGTGCCGTTGCAATGCGAGTTCTTCGCGCTGGAGGGCCTCAGCCAGCTGCTCAAGACGGTAGAGCAGGTCCGGGCCGGCCTCAATCCGCGCCTGATCATCCAGGGTGTGGTGCTGACCATGTATGATCCGCGCAACAACCTCTCCGGCCAGGTCATGGCCGATGTCCGCCATTTTCTCGGCGACAAGGTCTACGAGACTGTGATTCCGCGCAATGTGCGGATCTCGGAGGCGCCGTCCTATGGCAAGCCGGCGCTGCTCTACGATCTGCGCTGCGCCGGTTCGCAGGCCTATCTGAAGCTGGCCTCGGAGGTGATCAGGCGCGAGCGCATGCTGCGCGCCGCCTGATCGGCACAAAAAGGTTCAAGAGGAATGGCAATGGTCGAGGAACACGGGCGCTCGCGTCTTGGCCGCGGTCTCGCCGCGCTGATCGGCGATGTCGGCGAGGAAATGGGTGCGATCGAGCGGGCGCGCGGACAGCGGAAGGTTCCGGTCGAGTTCCTGCGTCCGAACGCGCGCAATCCGCGCAAGGTCTTCAATGACGCGGATCTCGAGGATCTCGCTGCCTCGGTGCGCGAACGCGGCATCCTGCAGCCGATCATCGTGCGGTCGATCCCGGGCATGATCGACGCCTATGAGATCATCGCCGGCGAGCGGCGCTGGCGAGCGGCACAGCGGGCCGAGCTGCACGATGTGCCGGTCATCCTGGTCGAGGCCAATGACCGGGAAGCGCTCGAGATCGCGATCGTCGAAAACGTCCAGCGCGCCGACCTGAACGCGATGGAAGAGGCGGCGGGCTATGAGCGGCTGATCGCCGAATTCGACTATACCCAGAATGATCTCGCCAAGGTGATCGGCAAGAGCCGCTCGCATGTGGCAAACACGCTGCGCCTGAGCAAGCTGCCGGAGCCGGTCAAACTTATGGTCGGGGACGGCTTGGTCTCTGCCGGCCATGCCCGCGCCCTGCTCGCTGTTTCGGATCCGGAACAGGTCGCCAAACGCATTGTCGAGCAAGGGCTTACGGTCCGCGATATCGAACGGCTGGGCCAGGACGAAGCGCGCAGCGAGAACAAACCGGTGCGGGCCGCTGCGCCGAAACCGGAGAAGGATCCGGATACGCGCGCTGTCGAGAAGGCGCTGGAGGAAGCGCTCGGCCTCAGCGTCTGGATCCAGCATCGTGCCAATGGCGGCGGCGAGATGAAGATCAGCTACAAGACGCTGGAACAGCTCGACGCGCTCTGCCGGCGCCTGAAAGCCTGATCAGCGGGCCCTGCCGCCCATCCGGCTGAGCGTCCAGAGCGCGCGGGCGGCGATGGGCTTGCCCATGTCGCCGTCGCGGCGCACGGCCAACATCGCGGTTCCAAGGATCGTCACGGCGTCGCGCAATTTCGCGGCCGGCCAGGCGTTGAGAGCGGCTTCGGCCGTGGCGATGCGCGGATAGGGCAGGCGCATGGCGCCGACCGCCTCGCGCGGCGGCTTGCCGCCCTCGATGGCGAGTTTCGCTTTCAGCAGTGCCAGCGTGTGGCGCAGGACCGCACCGAGCAGCACGCCCTGGTCGAGCCCTTCACCCGCGAGCTTGGCGAGCGCGAGATCGAGACTTGGCAGGCGGCCGGCGAAGACAGCGTCGACCACGCCCGCCTGCTCGCGCTGGGCGGTGTCGCCGACGACGGCCTCGACATGGGCAGCGGTCAGGGCCGTGTCGCTGCCGGCATAGAGGATCAGCTTGTCGATCTCCTGGCGCGAGGTCTGGCGGTCGCCGCCGAGCAGGCTGGTCAGCAGGTCGCGCGTTGCCCGGTCGATGTTCTTGCCGGCGGCCCGCGTCATCTCGTCGACGATGGTGCCGAGATCGCGCGCGGCATCGCCATAGCAAGGCACCGCGAGCGCCGATCTGGCGCGCTCGCAGGCGGTGCGCAACGGGTTCGCCTTCTGGAGGTCACCCGCCTCGACGATGACGATCGCGTCCCGGGAAGGGGTGGCCAGCAAGGGTTCGACCGCGGCAACGAGCGGGCGCGAGGTCGGCGAGACGCGGATCGCGCGGCGCCCGCCAAACAGGCCGATCGTATTGGCCTCGTCGACCAGTTTCAGCGGATCGGAAGCGATCTGGTCGCCGTCCATGCGGATCAGCTGGAAGGCGTCCTGAGGGTCGTCGACACTGCTGCGGGCGAGTGTGGCCGCTCGCTCCGAGATCAGCCCGGCATCGGGGCCGTAGAACAGGAACAGGCGCCAGGCGGGGTCTGGACGTGCGAGCGCACGATCCGCCTCATGCGCCTTGATCATCGCCATCGAGAGCGGCCTCAGCCGGCGACGAGCGCAGCGGCGACGCGAAGCTTGATCAGCTGGGCGAGTTCCTTGGCGGCGCGGAGCTGTGCGTCGCGGGCCGCGCGCAACGAGGCGAAGCGCTGCTGCGACCGTTCATAGGGCGCCCGGACAACACTCTGGCCGGAGGCGATGACCTCGTTCGAGCCAGCGCGGATCAATTGCCAGTCGGCGGTCGCGATCAGAACGGCCGAATCGGCGCGGCCATTGGCATAGTCGACCGTGATCACCTGGAGCGATTCCCTGGTGGTCGCGCTGAGCTTCAGGATCTTCTGTCGATCGGGAGCGCCACCGCCGTCGAACTCGAAGACGAGCTCGTTGCGCAGATAGTGGCCGACCAGGCCCTTGATCTCCGGCACTTCGATGCCGAGCATGGCATTGCGGACATTGCCGCCGACCTTGCTGACCGTGCCCTCGCCATAGAGCGGCTGGAAACAGCCACCGGCGAGCGCGGCGAGGCCGAGTATGGCTGCAAGCGCCAGCGGACGACGGCGTGTCACGGTCTCAGACGACGACATTCACGATCCTCCCCGGCACCACGATCACCTTGCGGATCGGCCGGTTCTCCAGAGCCCTGGCGACAGCTTCGGAGGCGCGCACGATCGCCTCGACGGCCACCGTATCGGCATCGGCGGGCACCGTCACCTCCGCCCGCTTCTTGCCGTTGACCTGTACCGGCAGGACCTTGCTGTCGTCCTGCAACAAATCGGCTTCGGTCTGCGGCCAGGCGGCTTCGCCGGCAAGACCGGGCAGGCCAAGGGCCTGCCAGCATTCCTCGGCGAGATGCGGCATCATCGGCGCGACAAGCTGCGACGCGATCATGGCGGATTCATGCAGCGCGAAGGCGAGGTCGGCCGGGACATCCGCCGACTCGGCGGCCGCGTCGAGCGCTTTGCCGATGGCGTTGGCCAAGGTGTAGACATGGGCGACGCAGCGGTTGAAGGCGAGCCGCTCGATATCGCCGCCGACAGCATGCAAAGCGCGGTGGCTGGCCTTGCGCAGGGTCAGCGCGCCTTCGGATAGGGAAGCGGGGCGGGCGGGGTTGCCGCCGGTGCGCTCGCCGATCTCGCCCACGAGACGCCAGAGCCGCTGCACGAAGCGGGCTGCACCCTGGACGCCTTCGTCGCTCCAGATCACGTCGCGATCCGGCGGCGAATCGGAGAGCATGAACCAGCGGGCAGTGTCGGCGCCGTAGGAGGCGATGATGTCGTCGGGGTCGACGACATTCTTCTTCGACTTCGACATCTTCTCGATCGAACCGATCTCGATCGGCGCCCCGGTCTCGACGTCGAAGCCGCGGCGCTCGTTGCCGATCGCCTCGATCCGGACATTGCCGGGCTCGACCCAGGCGCCGTCTTCAGCCCGGTAGGTCTCGTGCACGACCATGCCCTGCGTGAACATGCCGTCGAAGGGCTCGTCCAGCCCGGTATGGCCGGTCGCCTTCATCGCGCGGGTGAAGAAGCGCGAATAGAGCAGGTGCAGGATCGCGTGCTCGACGCCGCCGATATACTGGTCGACCGGCAGGAAGCGGTCGACGGCCTTGCGGTCGGTCGGGCTGTCGGTGCGCCAGGGATCGGTGAAACGGGCGAAATACCAGGACGAATCGACGAAGGTGTCCATGGTGTCGGTTTCGCGCCGCGCCTTGCTGCCGCATTGCGGGCAGGCGACGTGCTTCCAGCTCGGATGATGGTCGAGCGGGTTGCCGGGCTTGTCGAAGGAGACGTCGTCCGGCAGCTTCACCGGCAGGTCCTGTTCCGGTACCGGCACGACGCCGCAGCTCTCGCAATGGACGATCGGGATCGGGCAGCCCCAATAGCGCTGGCGCGAGATGCCCCAGTCACGCAGGCGGAAATTGACCTTGCGCTGGGCGACGGGGCGGTTGCCGAGGGTCTCCGCTTCCAGCCGCCTGGCGACCTCTTCTTTCGCCTCCGGAATGGTCATGCCATCGAGGAAGCGCGAATTGATCATGCGGCCGTCGTCGACATAAGCCGTGTCGGTGACGACGAAGCTCGCCGGGTCGGTGCCTTCGGGGCAGACGACCGGGGTGTTGCCGAGGCCATACTTGTTGACGAAGTCGAGGTCGCGCTGGTCATGGGCCGGGCAGCCGAAGATCGCGCCCGTGCCGTATTCCATCAGGATGAAGTTCGCAACATAGACCGGCAAAGTCCATTTGGGATCAAACGGAAGGACGGCCCGCAGCCCGGTGTCGAAGCCTTGCTTCTCAGCCTTGTCGATGGCCTCCTGGGCGGTGCCGGTCTTCTTGCACTCGGCGATGAAGTCCTGCAGCGCCGGATTCGTTTCGGCGGCGGCTTTCGCCAGGGGATGATCCGGCGCGACGGCCAGGAACTTCGCGCCGAACAGCGTGTCGGGGCGGGTCGTGTAGACCTCGATCTCGTTTTGCTTCAGGGCGTTCGATTCGAGAGCGAAACGAACCAGCAGGCCTTCCGAACGGCCGATCCAGTTCTTCTGCATCAGCCGCACCTTGTCGGGCCAGCGGGTCAGTCCCTCCAGCGCGTCGTTCAGCTCCTCGCCGAACGCCGTGATCCTGAAGAACCATTGCGTCAGCTCGCGCAGCTCGACCGGCGCGCCCGAACGCCAGCCGCGGCCGTCGATGACCTGCTCATTGGCGAGCACGGTCTCGTCGACCGGGTCCCAGTTGACCTTGGCGGTCTTGCGGTCGACCAGCCCGGCCTTCAGGAAATCGAGGAAGAGCTTCTGCTGGTGCTTGTAATAGCTGGGGTCGCAGGTGGCGAGCTCGCGGCTCCAATCGAGCGACAGGCCCATCGACTGGAGCTGGCTGCGCATGGTCGCGATGTTGGCGTAAGTCCAGTCGCGCGGATGGACCTTGTTGGCCTTCGCCGCGTTCTCCGCCGGCAGGCCGAAGGCGTCCCAGCCCATCGGGTGCAGCACCGAGAAGCCCTTGGCGCGCTTGTAGCGCGCGACGACGTCGCCCATCGCGTAATTACGGACATGGCCCATATGGATGCGCCCCGACGGATAGGGGAACATCTCGAGCACGTAGTAGGGCGGCCGGGTATCGTCGTTGCGGGTCTCGAAGAGCTTGCGCTCATCCCAGACCTTGCGCCATTTCGGTTCGGCTTCCTTCGGATTGTAGCGTTCGACGGCCATGCTGATCGTGTGGTTCTTGCGTGAGCGGACTGGGCCGGACTAGGACACCATCGTAGCCGCCGGGTCAATGTTCGGAACGGCTTGGCGGGCGCGCACCAGGCGAGGACGGTCGAAATGTCGGATGTCGTGGCGAGACTTCAGGAAACGCGGGACGCGATCGCCCGTGCCGCGCGTGATTTCGGCCGCAAGCCGGACACCGTGACGCTGGTGGCGGTCTCCAAGACCAAGCCGGTGGAGATGATCGTGCCGGTCTTGAGCGCCGGCCAGGTCGATTTCGGCGAGAACTATGTCCAGGAGGCCAAGGAGAAGTGGCCGGCACTGCAGGAGCGCTTCCCGAGCGCTCGGCTGCACATGATCGGTCCGCTGCAGTCGAACAAGGCACGCGATGCGGTGGCGCTGTTCGACGTGATCCATTCGCTCGACCGCGAAAGCCTCGCCAAGGAGCTGGCGCGCGAGATCGAGCGCGCCGGCAAGGCGCCGGAGCTGATCGTGCAGGTGAATACGGGTACCGAGCCCCAGAAGGGCGGCGTCCTGCCGGCCGAGGCCGACGCCTTCCTCGAGCTCTGCCAGACCCGTTACGGTCTGACGATCGCCGGGTTGATGTGCATTCCGCCGGCCGAAGACCAGCCCTCGCCGCATTTCGCCCTGCTCGCCAAGATCGCCAAGCGCAACGGCCTGGCGATCCTGTCGATGGGCATGAGCGCCGACTACGAGGCGGCGATCCAGCTCGGCGCCACCCATGTCAGGGTCGGCAGCGCGATCTTCGGCGCGCGCGGCTGATCTCTCCGTTACGTCTATCGCCTAGATCGGCTGGCCGACGTCGATGCGGTTGCCGTCGGGATCCTCGAAGACGAAGGCGCGCAGGCCGTAATCCTGGTCGCGCAGGCCCTTGACGATGCGCAGCCCGTGGCCACGGCAGAGCTCGTGGAAGGCGTCGACATCATCGACCATCATATGGGCGATGTTGAAGGGCGCGGCCTCGTGATCCTTCTGCAAGGTCAGATGGATTTCGGCCTTGCCCTGCTTGAGGATCATGAAGCCGACCGGCTGGCCGTTCTCGAAGGTCTTGGTGAAGCCGAGCACGCCCACATAGAAGGCGCAGGCGCGTTCCATGTCCTTAACGGGGAACATCGCGGCGACGCGGCCGAAGCCGATCTCCGTCGAGGGTGAATCAGTCATTGCACAGTCTCTTGCTGGGAGCCGGCCTTACCTGAACGGGGCGGTGCCCGCGTAAGTCCAGCGCTCCTGAAATCATCGGCGAGACGGTGCTCGACGCCACTATCGCCGGCTTGCGCCGCGTTGCAAGCGGTTAGCGCACGATGATGGCGCAGCGCTGCGCCAGGCGCGGCAGGACCTTGCCGAAGATGTCGCCGGTCACGGCGACGCAGCCCGCCGTCGGGGTGAAGCCTGGCCGGGCGAGATGCCAGAAGATGGCGCTGCCGTGACCGCGCTGGACCGGCGCGTCGTTCCAGCCGAGCTCGACGATGACGTCGTAGAGGTTGTCGGCGCGGGCGAGTCGCTCCTCGGCCTCGCCCGGTGGACGGTCGATCAGGCGGTTGTAGCGCCGGTCGTTCTGGTCGTCGCACCAGGCGTCGCGCGGCGTGATGGCACGGACCGGCAGCAGGCTGGAGGGCCGGGGCAGCCTGTCGGCGCGGTAGAAGACCCGGCGCAGCGGCAGCCTGGCTCGCGGCGTGCCGCCATCGCCCTCACGCTTGGCGACGACGACGCCGGAGCGGCCGAGCGCGCAGGGGAAGACCGCGGAGCCGGCGATCAGGAAGCCCTGGCGGCGATCGCGCACCGAGCGCACCACGACAAGCCGGGTCAGCCGCCGGCTGGCCGCGGCGCCATCATCACGTTTTTTCACAGGACATCCATCTTGCGTGATCTGCCGCCCGTTTCGCGCCATCCAGCGCGCTTTCCGTTTGACCGGCTTCGACCGGACAGTCAGAATCTGCGCTCAACTCAATATGTTGGGCATGGTCTCCTCGCAAAGGTGGCTCCCACTTCCGCCGAACATGCTCTACTATTGCGCCAACGCAAACGGGCTGAATCGCCTTCATGTCTGCTACCCACCATATCCTGCTGGTCGATGACGACCAGACCTTGCGCGATGCGCTCGCCGAGCAGCTCGCGCTCTATGACGAATTCAAGGTGTCGTCGTCGCCGAACGCGACGGCGAGCCTGAAAGCCGTGCAGGCCGAGCGCATCGACCTCGTGGTGATGGATGTCGGCTTGCCCGACATGGACGGCCGCGAGGCGGTCAAGCTGATGCGCAAGAACGGCTTCAAGGGGCCGGTGATCATGCTGACCGGGCAGGGCTCGGACGCCGACACCGTGCTCGGGCTCGAAGCCGGCGCCAACGACTATGTGGTGAAGCCGTTCAAGTTCGCCGTGCTGCTGGCGCGCATCCGCGCGCACCTGCGGCAATACGAGGCGAGCGAGGACGCGATCTTTCAAGTTGGACCTTACACATTTCACCCGGGGTCCAAGCTGCTGGTCAGCGCCAAGGGCTCGAAGACCAAGCTCACCGAGAAGGAGACGGCGATCCTGCGCTTCCTCTACCGCGCCGGCCGCAAGCCGATCGCCCGCGAGACGCTGCTGCAGGAGGTCTGGGGCTATAATTCGCAGGTCACGACGCACACGCTTGAGACCCATATCTACCGCCTGCGTCAGAAGATCGAGCCGGATCCCGCCAATGCGCGGCTGCTCGTGACCGATGCCGGCGGCTACCGGCTGAATCCGTAGCCTGAATGTCGCTCAACGACGACATCGCGCTGCTGGCCCGTCAGCCGCTGCTGGGCCTGATGGATCGCGATGCGCTGCGCCTCGTCGCCTTCGCCGCCGAGACCCGGACCCTGCGTGCCGGGGATGTGCTGTTCCGGCGCGGCGAGGGCTCGGACGGGGCCTTTCTCGTCATCTCCGGCGCTGTCGCCCTCAAGCGGGACGATGACGGCAAGCCGGCGGACGAGGTCGTCGGGCCCGGCGCCCTGCTCGGCGAACTCGCGCTGTTCACGGCGCTGGAGCGGCCGGTGACGGCGATCGCGCGCGAGCCGACCCAGGTCATGCGCCTGGCGCGCAGCGTGATGCGCCGCGTCCTCGGCGAGTCGCCCGATTCGGCTCAGGCGATCGCCGCCGCGGTCGCTGAGCGCCTGCATGATTTCAACAGCGAGCTCGCCTCGGTCGGGGCTGCGCTCAGGGCGATCGACCTGCGCTGACGGTGGTCAGAGATCCAGCTGGACCGTCACCGGAACGTGATCGGAAGGGCGCGTCCAGCCACGGGCCTCGCTCAGGAACGAGAGGTCGCGCAGCGTCGGCTTCAGCCCGTCCGAGAGCCAAATATGGTCGAGCCGGCGGCCACGATTCGAGGCCTGCCAGTCGGCCGCGCGATAGCTCCACCAGCTGTAGAGTTTTTCCGGCTCGGGCCTGAGCGTCCTGGCGGCATCGGTCCAGCCGAGCTCGCTGCGCAGCCTCTCCAGCGTCGAGGTCTCGATCGGGGTGTGGCTGACGACGTCGAGCAGCTGCTTGTGGCTCCAGACATCGTGCTCATAAGGCGCAATGTTGAGATCGCCGACCAGAATGCTGGGCCGGCCCGCCGGGTTGCGGGCAATGCCCCATGCGCCGATGGCGTCGAGGAATTGCAGCTTGTGGGCGAATTTTGGATTGGCCTCGGGATCGGCGATGTCGCCGCCGGCCGGGATGTAGAAATTATGGATGGCAATGCCGGCCGCTGCCCCGGCGCCCTGGTCGAGCACGACGGTCATGTGGCGGGCGTCGTTGCGCTCGCACATCGCCATCGCCTCCTTTTCCGAGAAAGGCAGCTTTGAGACGATAGCGACGCCGTTATAGCCCTTGTTGCCGATGAAGGCCTGGTGGACATAGCCGGCCTCGCTGAAGGCCTTGGCCGGGAACTGCTCGTCCGGCGTCTTGGTCTCCTGCAGGCAGAGGACGTCGGGCTGGTGGGTCTTGAGGAACTCGGTGACCATGCCGATGCGCAGGCGCACCGAATTGATGTTCCAGGTGGTGACGGAGAGCTGCACGCAGGGGATTCCGGCGGAAAGGGAAGCCGGAAACTGGGTGGCCAGGCCAAGAAAAGCAAGGCTTCGTGCAGTGCCTTCCCTGCGCGCGGAACGCCGGGCGAGGTGAACCGCCTCACCAGCCGCATGACGTTGCACAAATACCTCATGCCGACGCTCTTCTCCTCGCCCTCCGCGCGAAGCTCCCTCTGGGGCGGATCATCTGCTATCCCTGCTTTCGCAGAGCGTTGGTCCACCGAGGTAGACTTTGCCTAAGTAAATCCGGTCTCGATCCAGTTTCACCCGTGCAGGCTGATGGCGACACGCTGTCGGCCAAAAAATGCGTTCGTCGGGTGGTGGCGAGACCGGTTTGGCATTGTTTTGATGTGCCAGTACAGCTCTCGCTGTCTCTGCTCTGCGACCCGCTAAAGCATCGCCATACCGCGCCCGGCCGGGCTTTCTCGCACGCCATCTTGGTGAACTTCCGTGAGGAAGACCAAGACATCATGTGCGATGCACTCCAGGTCAGATGGACCATCACTGCCAAAACAGCCCCTCAGCCGTGGATTGCTTGTAGCGGATGCGCGGGACTACGAGCTTTTCGACCCAGCGGGAAGATCAGGCTCAACGCCAATGGCCGCAGGCTCGACGCCTGGCTCATCTACAAATGCGGGGATTGCGACAGGACCTGGAACCGGCCTCTGTTCGAACGGCAAGCTGTTCGTAAGATCGATCCTGCAATTCTCGAAGCGCTTCAGTCCAACGACCCGAAATGGATTCGACGAGAAGCCTTCAATCTCGAAGCCTTGAAGCGCCAGTCGCCGCGCATCCACGAGTTTCCCGAGGTCGAGATCGCAAAGGAGGTCGTGCGCGACCCTAATGCCTGGACCAGGATCGCGATCGAACTGGTGGTCCCGTTGCCAACCAGCACGCGTCTCGATCGTCTCCTGGCGTCCGAGCTGGCGGTTTCGCGCACGCGGCTCCTGGCGCTGCAGGACCGGGGCGTGCTTCGGATCGAGCCGGACCGCACCGACGTCCTGCGGAAGCGCGCCAAAACCGGCATGATCGTCATGCTCGACCTGACGGCCGAGGCTGATTGCGCCTTGTCGTGGAGGTTTCAGGCGACGGGGACCGCGCCTTGAACAGGAGCACGGGGGGCGCGTACTCGCACCTCCGTCACTCCGACATGAAACGCGACGCTCTCAGCTCAGAGCACGCGCTCGTAATTAATCACGAAGTTCTTCTGGTCGGGCCGGCGCTGGGTGTCGAGATTGTAGACGGAGACCGAGGTCTCATAGCCCTGCGGGTCGATCACCACCCATTGCCGGAGCGCGTTGGCGGCGAGGTCGAAGTTCAGCGTGATCTTCGAGGTGCCGCCCAGGGTCGAGCGATCCTCGAGCTTGAGCGACAGGATGTCCCCCTTGGTGCTGACGCCGGTGACGATGGTGTCCTTCTCAAGGTTCATCTGCTCCTTGAGCAGGAACTTCAGCGGCGTCTGGCCGATCGAATAGAGATCCTGGGTCGCGAGCTTGCGATCGCGGATCGCGACCGACGTCCCGTCCGCGATGACCTCCATCGTCACCGGCGGCCGGTACTCGAAGCGCATCTTGCCCGGGCGCTGGATATAGAGCTTGCCTTCGAAGCGGCGGCCGTCAGCGGCGAACTGAATGAAGTCGCCCTGCAACGTCGAGAAACCGTTGAAATAGGCGTTCAGCCGCTCGACGGCCTCCGCCTTCGACAGAGGGGCGCTCGGCCGGGCCGGCTTCGCAGCGGGCGTTGCGCGCGGCTCGTTGTTCGCGGTGACCACAGGCACGGGAGCAGGGGCCGGCGCAGCCGCTTCGGCATGGACCGCGTCGGTGCGCGGCATGCCGAGGCCCGGCGGGCGGATCGGTGGCAACGGGATCGCTCGCTGTGCCGGGCGGGCAGCGACAGCCGGCTGGCCGCTTGGCTTGATGTCGAGCGGCTGGGCCAGGACCGGGCCCGACGCCAGCGCGAGCGCCAGGGCGGCGGCTGCGAGGGCTGGCATGGGCGAGAGAGTGGTCATGGAGCTCCAGTGTCCGGTTGGCGGTCTTCTGGCGGAATATCGTGCCGCCAAGGCTGGCCGGCAAGGGTTCAACGCATCAATCGGCCGTGAGGTTGCACCGGGCTGATGGCATTTTCAGGACCGGTTTCGCGCCATTCGGCCGCACCGGCCCCTTGGTTTCTACGCGATTGCGGACGCAGAACCGCTGCGCACTTCTGCTGGAATGG
>NZ_LMJW01000021.1:60105-60238 GCF_001429505.1 Allobosea sp. Root483D1 | reverse complement strand
GCCCTGGCCGAGCAGCTGCTCGGCGCCCATCTCGCCGAGGATGGTGCGGCTGTCGATCTTGCTGGTGACCTGGAAGGAGATCCGCGTCGGGAAGTTCGCCTTGATCGTGCCGGTGATCACGTCGACCGAGGGC
>NZ_LMJW01000021.1:0-59981 GCF_001429505.1 Allobosea sp. Root483D1 | reverse complement strand
CGGCATGCGGGCCAGATCGGCGATCACCGGCTCGCCGCCGATGGTCTTGCCGAGGCAGAGCGCGAGCTTGTGCTTGGTGCCCTCGAAATCCTGGCTGGCGAGCAATTCGCGCAGGAAGACGGTCTCGCGCTTGGCGTTGGGCAGTTCAATGCCGATCGCGTTCTTGCCCTGCACCACCGCCACGCGCGCCGACACCGCGCTCATCGACCGCGCGATGTCGTCCGCCAGCGAGATGACGCGCGAGGATTTCGTGCCAGGAGCGGGCTCCAGCTCGTAGAGAGTGACGACGGGGCCGGGGCGGACCTGGCTGATCTCGCCGCGCACGCCGAAATCCTCGAGCACGCCTTCCAGCAAAGTGGCGTTCTGCTCCAGCGCGTCAGTCGAGACGGTGTTGGCCGGCAGCTTCTTCGGCTCTGCGAGGTAGGTCAGCGGCGGCAATTCGAAGGTGTCACGGTCGAGCAACGAGGGCTGCGCCTCGCGCGTCAGGCGCTTGCCGGGCTTGGGCGCACGCACCGGCGCGGCGACGCGCGGCGCATTGAGGTCGCGCAGGTCCTGCGCCTCGAACGACTCGTCATCGTCGTCATAGGCTGGCCGGGCGCTCGGTCCCGGCCTGACGGCGGCGGCCCGCGCGAGGTCGGGGGCGACGACGGGTGATTTGTAAGGCTCGGGATCGCCGGCGAAATTCGGCTCGCGACGGACCCGGCCGGACTGGACCGGCACGGGCATCGAGGCGGCGCCAGCCGAGGCAGGCTGCGGCGGGCGCGGCAGGCGGCGCAGGATCGCGGCCTTCAGCGCCATGGCGCCATGGGCGATCCAGCCGATCAGGATCACCGAGAAGCCCGGCTCGTCGTCGCGGCGCTCCTCGCCATCGGCGAAGGCAGCGTCATCGTCATGGTCGGCCTCGGGATCCTCGTCGGTGACGAAGCCGAAGCCGGCCGCGGCGGTTACCGAGAGAATGGCGATGCCGGCGAAGACGAAGGCGACGAGGCCGCCGAGCGCGGTGCCGGACAGGCCGACGATGTTGCGGGTGCCCTGCAACAGGGCATCGCCGATCACGCCGCCCATGCCGGTCGGCAGCGGCCAGCGCGGCGTCGCCGGCAGGGCGCTCGCCACCGCGGCGGTCGAGACGATGCCGACGACCCACAGGACGAGCTTGAGCGCGCTGCGATCGAAGAGATGGAAACGGATCAGCCGGAGCGACCAGAGCAGCGGCGGCAGCAGCAGCGCCACCACGCCGAGCCCGAGCAGCTGCATGGCGAGATCGGCGATCATCGCGCCCGGCCGGCCAAGCAGGTTGCGCACGGTGCCGCGCGTGGCGTTGTTGAGGCTGGGATCGTCCACCGACCAGGTGGCGAGGGCGACCGCGACTGCGACCATTACCGCGAGCATCGCCATGCCGCCGATCTCGGCGGCGCGGCGCGACAGGAACTCGCGCACCGGATCGGGCAGGCGGTCGATCAGCGATGAGGAGCGTCGGATCGTGCGCATCGGGCCGTTCTGCGGGCGTCAGGGAGGCGGCAAAGTCCGCCCATCGAACCGGCAGGTTAGGAAGGTCCGGTTAAGGCCCGCTTAACCTTGCACTACCGCCGCGTGTTGTCAGCAGTTCGGGGAACGATTGCGCCGGCCAACGCATTTTTTTGGGCAGCAACCACAAGGAGGGCGAGATGGCCGATGGCAATGAGAGGATCGCGAGAATTGCCCGGATCTGGCGCGGCCGCACCGTGCCGGAGAAGGCCGATGCCTATGCCGGCTATCTGCTGGAGGTCGGGGTCCGGCCGCTGGCGAAGAAGGCGCTCGGGGCGCAGATGTTCCGCGAGGATCGCGAGACCGAGAGCGAGTTCGTGACGATCTCCTATTGGGAAAGCGTCGAGGCGATGTCGCGCTTCGCCGGGCCCGATCCGCGCAAGATCCACCATCTCGACCGCGATGCCGAGTTCCTGATCGAATTGCCCGAGGCGGTGCAGGTGCTGGAGATCGTGCTCGACCGCTCTTCAGGTGAGGGGTGAGCAGCCTCCTGCGTTTCGAGAGCGGCTTTTCCGGCGCCATGGCTGTATTGTCGTGGCGTCGGCGCCAGCCGTCCCGACGCGCCGCGAGGAGGGTTTGATGACCTCAAGCTTCACCATCCACGATGCGGCCGGCTATGAACAGCTCATGGGCCGCTGGAGCCGTGTGCTCGCACCCCGTTTCATCGATTTCGCCGGGCTCGCCGATGGCGAGCGCGTTCTCGACGTCGGCTGCGGGACCGGCAGCCTGACCTTCGCGCTCGCTGCCTCCGTAGATCTCGCGGAGGTCACCGCCATCGATTTCTCGCCAGTCTTCGTCGCAGCCGCGACCCGGCGCAACAGCGATCCGCGCATCACCATCCGGCAGGCCGATGCCTGCGCCCTGCCATTCGAGGATGGCGTGTTCGATCGGGCCATGGCCTTGCTCGTTCTGCATTTCGTGCCCGAAGCCGACAAGGCCATCGCCGAGATGGCCCGCGTTGTGCGGCCGGAGGGCGTGGTCGCGGCGGCCGTGTGGGACCATTATGGTGGCATGCCGGGCATGCGCATGATGGTCGATACCGTTGCGGGGCTGAACGAAGCCGGCCGGCAGATGCGCGCCCGCTACTGCTTCCAGCCGATGATGCAGCCCGGTGAAATGAAGCGAGCCTTCGTCGAGCAGGGGCTCGTGGACGTGGCAGCGACCGAGCTGATGGTCCGCATGGACTATCAGGGCTTCGACGACTTCTGGGCACCGATCGCCGCAGGCGAAGGGCCGCTCGGCAAGTACGTGGCGGCACTCGACGCCGTAGAGCGGGCACGCGTCGACGCGGCCGTGCGCGACGCCTACCAGGCCGGCCGGCCTGACGGTCCGAGATCCTTTGCGAGCGTCGCATGGGCCTGCCGGGGCACCGTCCATTGATCCGCTGGCGATTGACCTGCGAGCAGCAATGAAAAAAGCCCCGGCGGTGTCCCGCCGGGGCAATGTCGCGAGCGAGACAGCCTGCGCTCAGTCGTGATAGGCGCGCTCGCCGTGCTCGGCGATGTCGAGGCCCTCGCGTTCCTGGTCGGCCGGGACGCGCAGGCCGATGATCACATCGACGACCTTGTAGAGGATCGCCGAGCCGACACCGCTGAAGACGAGCGTGAACAGCACCGCTTTGAGCTGGGCCATGAAGGCGGTGCCGAACTCATAGGGCGCCGCGACCAGCTCGCCGGGCTTGGTCGAGTAGTCGGGGATGCCGGCGCCGCCGAGCGCCTGGTTGACCAGGATGCCGGTCGCCAGCGCGCCGATGATGCCGCCGATGCAGTGGATGCCGAAGACGTCGAGCGAGTCGTCGTAGCCGAGCGCGTTCTTCACGGTCGAGCAGAAGACGAAGCAGACCGCGCCGGCGACGAGGCCGAGCACGATCGAGCCCATCGGGCCGGCAAAGCCCGCCGCCGGGGTGACGGCGACAAGGCCGGCGACGGCGCCCGAGACCATGCCGAGCATGGAGGGCTTGCCCTTTACGGCCCATTCAACGAACAGCCAGGCGACCGCCGCCGCCGCGGTGGCGACGAAGGTGTTGATCATGGCGAGGCCGGCCGTGCCGTTGGCTTCGAGATTGGAGCCGGCATTGAAGCCGAACCAGCCGACCCAGAGCAGCGCCGCGCCGATCAGGGTCATGGTCAGCGAGTGCGGAGCCATCAGCTCACGGCCGAAGCCAATGCGCTTGCCGATCAGGACGCAGCCGACGAGGCCCGCGATACCGGCATTGATGTGGACGACAGTGCCGCCGGCGAAGTCGAGCGCGCCCCATTTGAAGAGCATGCCGGCATCGGCGTTGACCGCGTCGAGCGCCGCCTGGGCCGCGGCTTTGCCGTCGGGGCCAGCTTCAGCCAACGCCTTTGCGGCATTGCCGACCGCGTCGGGCCCGCCCCAGTACCAGACCATGTGAGCCATCGGGAAATAGATGAAGGTGACCCAGAGCACGATGAAGAGCAGCAGGGCCGAGAACTTCATGCGCTCGGCGAAGGCGCCGACAATCAGCGCCGGCGTGATGCAGGCGAAGGTCATCTGGAAGGCGATGTAGATATATTCCGGGATGACGACGCCGTTGGAGAAGGTCGCGGCGGTCGAGTTGCCGTCGACGCCGCGCAGGAAGGCCTTGGAGAAGCCGCCGACGAAGTCGTTGAGGCCGCCGCCATTGGTGAAGGCGAGCGAGTAGCCGAAGATGATCCACATCAGCGAGACGATGCAGACGATGGCGAAGACCTGGGTCAGCACCGAAAGCATGTTCTTCGAGCGGACGAGACCGCCATAGAACAGAGCGAGGCCAGGCACCGTCATGAGCAGGACGAGGATCGTCGAGCTCATCATGAAGGCGACGTCGCCCTTGTTGGGCACGGGGGCGGCCGGCGCGGCCGGGGTTTGCGCCAGGGCGGCGCCGGCCATCGCGGCGAAGGCCAGCCCGACCAGCCCGGCCCGGTGAAGGGTCTTGTTGTTCATCGAAAAGCTCCTGGGAAGGTCGGGAATCAGAGGGCGTCGCCGTCGGTCTCGCCGGTGCGGATGCGCACGGCTTTCTCGATCGACGAGACGAAGATCTTGCCGTCGCCGATCTGGCCGGTGCGGGCGGCAGCGGTAATCGCCTCGATCACCTTGGCCACGAGATCGTCGGTGACGGCGACCTCGATCTTGATCTTGGGCAGGAAGCTCACGGCGTATTCGGCGCCGCGATAGATTTCGGTATGGCCCTTCTGGCGGCCATAGCCCTTGACTTCGGTCACGGTCAGCCCGTGCACGCCGATGGCGGTGAGCCCGTCGCGCACCTCCTCCAGCTTGAACGGCTTGATGATGGCCATCACGATCTTCATGGCTGGGTTATTCCCCGCTTGTGCGCCCTCGGACCGCGATCCAAGCGACGTCGTTGCGCCTCTCGCGCCCTTTCGAGCCAGGCGCGTCGGGGAAGGCCTTTCAAGCCCCGTGCCAACCGGTGGATGTGGCGCGCGAGCGGGCAATGCCGCGATTCCGCCACGATCAGGTGGCGCTCAGCAAGCTGAAATGGCTAATATTTGGGCAGATGCCGCGAAAGCGGGCGAACGCTCGCTCAGGCGCGGTCGGGGCGCGGCCGGATCAAGCCTTCCTGCGCGACCGAGGCGACGAGATGTCCCTCTCGGTCAAAGATCAGCCCGCGCGAGAAGCCGCGCGCGCCCGAGGCCGAGGGGCTGTCCTGCGCGTAGAGCAGCCATTCATCGGCGCGGAAGGGGCGGTGAAACCAGAGTGCATGGTCGAGGCTGGCGCTCTGGATGCGCCGGTCAAAGACACTGGTGCCATGGGTGACCAGGCTGGAATCGAGCAGCAGCAGGTCGGAGGCGTAGGCGAGCACGCTCTGATGCAGCGCCGGTTCGTCCGGCAGCTTTTGAGCAGCCTTGACCCAGACGTTGAACTTCGGTTCCCGCGGAGCGCCCGCAGCGTAGCGGCTCAACTCGACGGGGCGAATATCGATCGGCCGCTCGCGCCGGTAGTAGGCACGCACGGCCTCGGGCATGTGCGGGAGAACGTCGCGCTCCATGCCATCGCGATCGGGCAGCTCATCGGGCGTCGGTACCGCCGGCATCGGTATCTGGTGATCATAGCCTGGCTCGGCGATCTGGAAGGAAGCCGACATCGCGAAGATCGCCGCGTCCTTCTGCAGCGCCAGCACGCGTCGCGTCGAGAACGAGCCGCCGTCGCGCAGCCGCTCGACCTCGTAGACGATCGGGATGGTCGGATCGCCCGGCAGCAGGAAATAGGCGTGCAGCGAATGCGGCTGGCGCTCCTCCACCGTCTTGCAGGCGGCATAGAGCGCCTGGCCGATCACCTGGCCGCCGAAGACGCGGGTCCAGCCATTGTCGGGGCTGCGACCCTGGAACCGGTTGTGTCCAAGCGATTCGAGATCGAAGATCGGGAGCAGTGTGTTCGCGGCTGGGTTCATCGGCGAGAAAACCGGCTCGGCGCGGGCTTGCGGCCCGGGGCGGCTATGGGCAAGACGGGAAGCATCAGCAACGAGCGATCCGACCGCGTCAAGCGGCGCGATGCAAGGAAGGCTATGACGCAAAATCCAGGGAGCGCGAGCCAACGCATCGTCATCGCCGGCGGCGGCGTCGCCGGGCTGACGCTGGCGGTCGCGCTGAAGCAGACGCTGGGCGAGAGCTTTCGCGTGATCGTCGCCGATCCGACGCTGGCAGGGCGGCCGCGCGCCGACGACCGCGCCTACGCGGTCGCAGCGGCGGCGCGCAACATGCTGGAGGCGCTCGGCATCTGGCGCCTCGCCGAAGCGGCCGCGACGCCGATGACCGAGATGATCATCACCGACAGCCGCACGCCCGATCTGGTGCGGCCGGTATTCCTGAGCTTCGATGGCGAGGCCCTGCCCGGCCAGCCCTTCGCCCATATGGTCGAGAACGGCGCGCTGGTTGCGGCGCTGCTCCAGGTCGCGCGCGCCAATGGCGTCGAGCTACGGGCCGAGGGGGTCCGCTCTGCCGCGGAAGACGATGGCGCGATCGCCGTTGTCTTCAGCGGTGGCGAGAAGCTCGATGCGGCGCTGCTGGTCGCCGCCGACGGCGCCCGCTCGAAATTGCGTGAGCAGGCCGGTATCGGCTGGGTCGGCTGGTCCTATCCGCAATCGGGAATCGTCGCGACCATCGGCCATGAACGGCCGCATGAGGGGCGGGCGGTCGAGCATTTCCTGCCGTCCGGCCCGTTCGCCATCCTGCCGCTGGCCGATGGCGGCAAGCTCGGCCATCGCTCCTCGATCGTCTGGACGGAGCGCAGCGAGAACATTGCGGCGCTGCTGGCGCTCGACGAGAGCGATCTTCTGCTCGAGGTCGAGCGCCGTTTCGGCCTCGAGCTCGGCGAGATCAGCATGGAGAGCCGCCCCGGCGCCTATCCCCTCTCGTTTGGCGTGGCGCGCCGCTTCGTTGGCGAGCGGCTGGCCCTGCTGGGCGACGCCGCCCATGTCATCCATCCGATCGCCGGCCAGGGGCTCAATCTCGGGCTGAAGGACGTTGCAGCCCTCGCCGAGGCGATCGTCGATGCGGCCCGGCTCGGCCTCGACGTCGGCGGTTCCGAGGTGCTCGAAGCCTATGAGAAGGGACGGCGCTTCGACACGGTCGCCATGGGCATCGTCACCGACGGGCTCAACCGGCTATTCTCGAACGATTCGACGCCGTTACGATTGGCGCGCGATCTCGGCCTCGGCCTGGTCGAGCGCATGCCGGGGCTGAAGCGGGTCTTCATCCGCGAGGCCGCCGGGCTGGCCGGGCCGACGCCGCGCTTGCTCAAGGGCGAGATGTTGTAGCTCCAAGCGTCATGCTCGGGCTTGACCCGAGCATATCAGGCCGGCGGAGGCTTGGGGCTAGCACTACCGTGTCATGAGATTCTCGGGTCTGCGCTTCGCTTCGCCCGAGAATGACGTGCGGCACTACCGGCCCTACCCTTCGAGCTGGCGCGCCTCTTCCGGCAGCATGATCGGGATGCCGTCGCGGATCGGATAGGCGAGCTTGGCGGCGCGGCTGATCAGCTCCTGGCGCGCGGCGTCGTATTCCAGCGTCGCCTTGCTGACCGGGCAGACGAGGATTTCCAGCAGCTTCGGGTCGATCCGGGTCGCCACCGTGCCGTCGTCTTCGGGATTCATCGTCACGCTCTCTCCTGGGGTCGCCGCGCACCGCTCGGGTCACGACGATCAATATCCTGATGACCGGCCTTACCGGCGCGGCAGATCAGCCAGCATGCCGGCCGCCACCATCAGCTTTGGCAGGGAGAGGCCGGACATGGCAATGGCCGAGACGGTGGCGCGGGTCCGCTCGGCGTCGGTGCCGCGCTCCGCCAACCAGTCCTTCAGCGCGTCGGGGCTGGATCTGCCGGTGGCGATCTCCTGCGTCAGCCCGGCATGGGCGTCGGTCAGAGTCTCGACCGCGCGCTGACGCGCCAGGCGCTCGTAATCGTCGGTCGCCGGCACGGACGCGGCTGCCGACATCAGCGCCGAGAAGCCGAAGACCGAATCGGCTCCGAAATGAATCCGGGCGACCTCGACGATGTCGCGCTTGGTCCGGCTGGCGATATCGACGATATCGGTCGCCTCGGCGAGCCAGGGCAGGCTGGCGATGCGCGACGCCAGCGCCTCGGGCACGCCCTCGGCGGTCAGCGCGGCGATACGGGCGCTGCGGGCCTGGGCGGCTGCCTCCGGCAAAAGCTCGGCGAGTGCGCCCTCCAGTGCCGCGACGCCCTTGGCATAATGCGCCACGGTCTGCTCGATCGCGCCGGGCTTGGCGACGCCACGACGCAGGAACCAGCGCATCCGATCGACGACCAGCTCCTGCGCGGCGGCATAGAGCCCGGTCTGGGCCTTGCCCGACAGCTTGGCGTCGAGCGCGTCGATGGCGCCGTTCAGCGTGATCAGGTCGAAGGCATCGCGGGCGACGGCATAGGCCGCCGCGATCTCCGGCGCCTCGGCGCGGGTCTGGTCCGCCAGAGTCGCGACGATCGCCGGGCCGCCGCGATTGATGATGGCGTTGGCGAGCTGGGTCGCGACGATCTCGCGGCGCAGCCTATGGCTGGCGATCTCGGCGCCATAGCCCTCGCGCAGCGGCTGCGGGAAATAGCGGACGAGCTCGCTCTTCAGATAGGGATCGTCGGGGATCGCCGAGTCGAGCAGCGCGTCGTGAAGAGCGAGCTTGGCATAGGCGAGCAGCACTGCGAGCTCCGGCCGGGTCAGGCCCTCGCCGCGCTTCTCGCGCTCGATCAGCACCGCATCGGGCGGCAGATACTCGACGCCGCGGTCGAGCCGGCCTTCACTCTCAAGCTTGACCATCAGCCGGCGCAGATGCGGCGTCGCCTGGATGCCCTGCGCCTCGGTCAGCGAGAGCGCCAGGGTCTGCAAGTAGTTGTTGCGCAGGACGAGCAGTCCGACCTCGTCGGTCATCTGCGCAAGCAGGGCGTTACGCTTGGCCTCGGGCAGACGGCCGTCACGGACAGGGTCCGCGAGCGCGATCTTGATGTTGACCTCGACGTCGGAGGTGTTGACGCCGGCGGAGTTGTCGATCGCGTCGGTGTTGAGGCGCACGCCGTTGCGGGCCGCTTCGATACGGCCGCGCTGGGTCGCGCCGAGATTGGCGCCTTCTCCAACCACCTTCGCGCGCAGATCGGCGCCGGTGACGCGGATCGCATCGTTGGCGCGGTCGCCGACCTGGGCGTCGCTCTCGTCCCCGGCGCGGATATAGGTGCCGATGCCGCCGAACCAGAGCAGGTCGACCGGCGCCTTGAGGATCGCCGTCATCAGCTCGGCCGGGGTGACCTGCGCCTTGTCGAAGCCGATGGCCTGCCGGATCTCGGCCGAGAGCGCGATGCTCTTGGCCTGGCGCGAGAAGATGCCGCCGCCCTTGGAGATCAGGGCCTTGTCGTAGTCGGCCCAGGAGGAGCGCGGCAGGGCGAAGATGCGCTGGCGCTCGGCCAGGCTCTTGGCCATGTCGGGATCGGGATCGAGGAAGATGTCGCGATGGTCGAAGGCGGCGACCAGCTTGATCGCCGGCGAGAGCAGCATGCCGTTGCCGAAGACGTCGCCCGACATGTCGCCAACGCCGGCGACGGTGAAGGGCGTCGTCTGGATATCGACGTCGATCTCGCGGAAGTGGCGTTTCACCGCCTCCCAGGCGCCGCGCGCCGTGATGCCCATGCCCTTGTGGTCGTAGCCCTGCGAGCCGCCGGAGGCGAAGGCATCGCCGAGCCAGTGATGCTTCTCGGCCGAGAGTTCGTTGGCGGTGTCGGAGAAGGTCGCGGTGCCCTTGTCGGCGGCGACGACGAGATAGGGGTCGTTCCCGTCATGGCGGACCGTGTCCGGCGGCGGCAGGATCTTCTCGCCGTCGAGATTGTCGGTGAGCTCGAGCAAGGTGCGGATGAAGATGCGGTAGCTCTCGGTGCCTTCGGCGAGCCAGGCCTGGCGGTCGCTCGCCGGCGGCAGTTGCTTGGGCACGAAGCCGCCCTTGGCGCCGACCGGGACGATGACCGCGTTCTTGACCTGCTGCGCCTTGACCAGCCCGAGCACCTCGGTGCGGAAGTCCTGCGACCGGTCCGACCAGCGCAGGCCGCCGCGGGCGACCTTGCCGAAGCGCATATGGATGCCTTCGACGCGCGGCGAATAGACGAAGATTTCGTAGAGCGGGCGCGGCAGCGGCATGCCGTCGACCTGGCCCGAGGCGAATTTGAACGAGATCGTGCCGCGCGGGTGCCCGCCCTCGCCGATCTGGAAGAAATTGGTGCGCAGCGCTGCGTCGATCAGGTTGACGAAGCGACGCAGGATGCGGTCCTCGTCGAGGCTGGTGACGTCGGCGAGGGCCGCTTCGATGCGCTCGCGCTCGGCCTTCACTTGCTCGGTGCGCTTCTTGTCGGAGAGGCGCGGATCGAACTTGGCGATGAAGAGCTTGACCAGCCCGGTGGCGATGCCGGAATGGCGGGTCAGCGCGTCGGCGATGTAGCCCTGCGCATAGGGCGCGCCGACCTGGCGCAGATAACGGCCGAGCGCCCGCAGCAGCGCAGCTTCGCGCCAGGCGAGACCGGCGGCGAGCACGAGCTGGTCGAAGCGGTCGGATTCGGTGAAACCGCGGAACTGCGCCATCAGCGCCGCCTCGATCGTCGGATCGAGGCGCTCGATGTCGATCTCGCCGCCGCTGGCGCGTTCCAGGGTCATGTCGTGCAGCCAGACGCGGCTGTCGGTGCCCGCTCCGCCATTCTGCTGCGGCGTGATGTTGAAGGTGCGCTCGTTGACGACGCGGAAGCCCATGTTCTCCAGCATCGGCACGCGCTCGGAGAGCGAGATCGCGGCGCCGCGCGAGAACAGCTTGAGATTGGCGCGGGTCGGCCCGTCGCCCTCGCGACGGTAGAGGTTGACCGCGCGCGGGCGCTCATCCGACAGCTTCTGCAGCATGTCGACGTCGATCAGCGCGTCCTCGGCGGAATAGCGCTCGCGATAGGCGGCGCCGAAGGCCTCGGCGTAGCGCTCTGCCAGCGCGCGAGCGGCAGGCCCGGCCTTGCCGGCGTCGAGCGCGTCCTTGAGGCCGTCGCTCCAGGTGCGGATGATCGCGGCGATGCCGGCTTCGAGCGTGTTGCGGTCGACCTTGGGCGTGCGGCCCTCGTCGCGGCCGATGATGTAGTGGGTGCGGGCGAGCGGGCCTTCCGGATAGGCCGGATAGGCGGCCGAGACGCGGCCCTGGTAGACGCGGGCGAGGAACTCGCCGACGCGGCGACGCACCGTGGTGTCGTAGCGGTCCTTCGGAATGAAGACGAGCGCCGAGACGAAGCGGTCGAACTCGTCGGCGCGGGCGAGCGCGCGGATGCGCGGCCGCTCGGTCAGCTGCATGATGTCGAGGGCGAAGCGCTCCAGCGTCTCGACGTCGATCTGGAAGAGCTCGTCGCGTGGGAAGGCGTCGAGCACGTTGTAGAGGGCGCGGCCGGAATAGCTCGACGGGTCGAAGCCGGTGCTCTTGAGCACGCGCGCGACCTTGAGGCGCAGATAGGGAATGGCGCGGGCGCTGCCGGTATAGGCGTTCGAGGTGAGCAGGCCGACGATGCGCAATTCGCCGTCGAGCCGGCCGTCGGGAGTGAAGAGCTTGACCCCGACATAGTCGAGATGAACGCGGCGATGGACGCGGCTCTTGACGTTGGCCTTGGTGATGATCAGCGCCAGCGGTTTGGCCAGGAAGGCCCGGATCTCCGGCGTGATCACCACGAGCTCGCGATTCTTGCGGAGCACCCGGACATCGGGATCGCGCAGGATGCCAAGGCCGGAGGAATCGACCGGGTCGGCCGCGGTGTCGCCGCCGGCGAAGCGATAGGCGCGCACGCCGAGCAGGGTGAAGTTGTCGCTGGCGATCCATTCGAGGAAGTTCAGGGCCTCGGTGACCTCGTCCTCCGGCAGCGGCGGCGGATTGGCGCGGTAGGACTGGATCACCTCGGTGATGCGTCCGCGCATCGCAGCCCAGTCGTCGACCGCGAGGCCGACATCGACATAGACCCGGGCGAGGCCGGCAGCGAGCCGCTCGCGCGCCTCGGCCGTGTCGATCCGGTCGAGATGGATGTGGATCAGGCTCTCGCGGCGCGTGCCCTCGACGGCGCGGCCCGACGCCTCGCCGGCGAGCAATTCGAAGGTGCCGTTGTCCTTACGCACCACGGCGAGGATGGGATGGGCGACGAGGCGCGGCTCGTAGCCCTGCTCGGCCAGTTCGGCCAGGGTCGAATCGAGCAGGAACGGCTTGTTGTCGTTGACGACCTCGAGGATCGTGATCTGGCGCTCGCGCTCGCCGTCGCTGACCGCTTCGTCACGGAAGCGCAGATTGGGTTCGCCGGGCTTGCGGCGGCTGGTCAGATGGGCATAGGCGGCATCAGCAGCACGGGCGAGCAGGTCCGCAGGCAGGGCTACGAGATCCTCGGCGACGGTGCGGCCATAGAGCAGCTTGGGGAATTCCGCGGGCATCGCCGAGCCGAGCTCGCGAGCCGCCGCCTCGATCGCGATCACAACTGCAGCCGTGGCATTCGCTTCGCGCTTGGCCATAGTCTTCTTCCCCCTGCTATTTTGCCGAAGCGATGACATAGCTCACAGGCTGCTGCAACTTTCGTCGTATCGCAGCAGCCAGATTGCACCAATATGGCGCGGAAACGGCAAGTTGTGGCCTATCCGCGTGGATATCAGCGCGAGGAGTGCAGAGATGACGAAGAAGCATGACAAAGCGATGGTGGGTGAGCAGCCTGAAAAACAGGACGCGCCGCCCGCCGTGATGGCGCTCGCGCTGCCGCAAGCCGACCTGTCGCAGGAGATGCAGGCCTATTTCGCCAAATGCGAGGAGAAGCTCGGCTATGTCCCGAACGTCCTGCTCGCCTATGCGCATGACGACGCCAAGCTTCAGGCCTTCGCTGGCTTCTACAACGACCTGATGCTGGCGCCGTCCGGCCTGTCGAAGCTGGAGCGCGAGATGATCGCGGTCGCGGTCTCCAGCGTGAACCGCTGCTATTACTGCCTGACGGCGCATGGCCAGGCGGTGCGCCAGCTCTCCGGCGATGCCGTGCTCGGCGAGATGATGGTGATGAACTACCGCGCTGCGCGGCTCTCGCCGCGCCATCGCGCCATGCTCGATTTCTCGGTGAAGCTGACCGAGACACCGCACGAGATCGAGGAGGAAGACCGGGAAGCCCTGCGCAAGGCCGGCTTCGGCGAGCGCGACATCTGGGATATCGGGGCGGTCGCCGCCTTCTTCAACATGTCGAACCGGATCGCCTCGGCTGTCGATATGCGGCCCAATCCCGAATACCACGGCGCGTCGCGCTGAGAGGCAGGGATCGGGAGCATTCCGGCGCGTTTGCAGCAAGCGAGGCCACAAAAGAAAAACGGCCGGCGGAAACCGCCAGCCGTGAGTTGGCCTCGGCTCGTTGGCCCGGCCCGCCGCAGCGCCGGAGGGGCTGGGGGGCTGACGTGTCCGGAACCGGACAGGCCGGGCCGCCGAGGCAACGATTCGGAGTTGAATGCCGCAACGGGGCGCTCGCTTGGCGCAAGCGCGGCAAAATCATGGCAATCGCGATCGGGCGGCGAGAAGATCGGGCAGCGTCATCAAGTTGTCTTGCCAGCTTCGGGGGGTGGGCGCATCATCCATTGGCGAATGAGGGGCGATTGATGGAAAGGAGGCGCGATGAGCGAAAGCGAAACTCCGCCAGGTCAGCGAGCGGGCGCGGTCGTCGCCTTTCCGGCTGCCGCGCCATCCTCGGTCACCTTCGACCGGCGTGAGCTCAACGAGCTTTTCAATCTCTATGGCCGCATGGTCGCGGCCGGCGAATGGCGCGACTACGCCATCGATTTCCTGCGCGACAAGGCGCAGTTCTCGGTATTCCGGCGCACCGCCGAGGTGCCGCTCTACCGGATCGTCAAGGATCCCTCGCTGGCCCGGCGCCAGGGCGCCTATTCGGTGGTGACCGCGACCGGCCTGATCCTGAAGCGCGGTGCCGAGCTTGGTCGGGTGCTCAAGGTTCTCGACAAGCGATTGAGCGTGGTGAGCTGAACCCGCCCATGAGGCTCACGCCAAAAGAAAAGCCCCGGCCGTGAGGCCGGGGCTTCGTTCTTTCAGGCTGTCGCCCGGGTCACTCCTGCTTGGAGCCGAAGAGCGAGAGCAGCATCTGGAACATGTTGACGAAGTTCAGGTAGAGCGACAGGGCGCCGTTCACCGAGAGCTTCGCGGCCGACTCGGAGTCCATGTCCGAGTACAGGTACATTTCCTTCAGGCGCTGCGTATCCCAGGCGGTCAGGCCGGCGAAGACCAGCACGCCGATCACCGAGATGCCGAAGGACAGCGCGCTCGAGGCCAGGAAGATGTTCACGACCGAGGCGATCACCAGGCCGATCAGGCCCATGATCAGGAAAGAACCCATGCCCGACAGCGACTTCTTCGTGGTGTAGCCGTAGAGGCTGAGGCCAGCGAAGGAAGCCGCGGTGATGAAGAACACCTTGGCGATCGACTCACCGGTGAAGACCACGAAGATCGAGGACAGCGAGATGCCCATCACCGCCGCGAAGGCGAAGAACATGGCGCGGGCCGTCGACGAGCTCATGCTCTCGGCCTTGAACGAGAAGAAGAAGATGAAGGCTAGCGGCGCCAGCATCACCACCCACTTCAGCGGGCTGAGGTAGAGCGCCTGGCCGAGCGGCGTCAGCGCGGTGACCTTGCCCGAGGGCGAGTAGCCGGCGATGGCGAGCATCGAGATGCCGATCGCCATCAGGCCGGTGATGGCCAGGCCGATCGTCATATTGTTGTAGACGCCGAGCATGAACGAGCGAAGGCCCTGATCCATCTCGACGGCGCTGGTCTGTGCGCGACCGGCACCCCAGACCTGAGCATTGCGGTCGAAATCGCTCATGGAGAGAGTTCCCCTTGAAACTTTGCCTGGCAGGCAGCGCACCTGCGACGCCCACCGCCGCGCACCATCGTCGCGACAACCGGAAATATGAGGGGGATCACGCGGCCTTACAAGAGGCAAGCATGGTTAGCGCCGCTGCCGGCATAGAAATTCGCCGGCCAGTCGATGCAACATTACGCTCTGTTCATGTTTATGCCGCGCTGCGGTGAGTCAGAACTCATAAATTCCTGAGATGAGAAGCGGGCGCTTTCGATAGTATCTGCAGCGTCCCGACCAATCCGAACACGACGGTGACCACGACAGCTGCAGTCGCAGCGATGATTGCGCCTGTTGGATCGGGAACGAAATCTATCTTCATCACTTGCGTCACGACGCCCCAGCCGGCCGCGGCACCTGCCAGGAGCCCGAACAGGGCGGAAACGACGCCGATGCCTGCGTATTCGAGGATGTACGACGAAAGTATGAAGCGGCGAGTGGCGCCGAGCGTCTTCAGGATCATCGCGTCATAGAGCCGCGCCCTTTGTCCGGCTGCCAGAGCGCCTGCCAGAACCAGCAGGCTGGCGCCGATGGCGAGAGCGGAGGCGCCGCGAATCGCGCCGGCGAGCTGGCCGACGATGGTGTTGACCGCCTCCAGCGCGTCCTTGACCCGGACCGCCGTCACCGCTGGGAAGGCGATGGCGAGCTGGCGCATAAGGGCGGGATCGCCGGTTGCGGGTGTCGTGTCCTTGTCGGTCACGGTGGCGAGGTTGGTGTGCGGCGCGCCGGCGAAGGTGTTCGGCGAAAACACCATGACGAAGTTGATGCCGAGCGAGCGCCATTCGATATCGCGGAAATTGGCGATCCGCGCGGTGATGTTGCGGCCGAGCACGTTGACGGTGAGCTTGTCGCCGAGCTTGAGGCCGAGACCCTCGATCGCGCGGGCGTCGAAGGAGACCAGCGGCTCGCCGCGATAATCCGCCGGCCACCATTCGCCCGAGGCGAGCCTGGAGGCCTCGGGCATACCAGCGGAGTAGGTGATGCCGCGGTCGCCCTCCAGCACCCAGGCCATCTGCTCGCTCGCCTTGACCTGCTCGGCCGGCACGTCGTTCACGCTGACAATGCGCCCGCGCATCATCGGTACGCGCTCGACATGCGCGCCGGGGCGCTGCTCGGCGAGGAAGCGGTCGAAGGCGGCGGCCTGGGCGTTGGGGATGTCGAGGAAGAAGAAGCTCGGCGCCTTCTGCGGCAGCGACTGGGTGAGTTGGCGCCGGAGGCTGACATCGATGAAGGCGAGCGTCGAGAGCAGCGCGACGCCAAGGCCGAGCGAGAGCACCAGAGAGGGCGTCAGAGCACCGGGGCGATAGGTGTTGGCGAGCGCCATGCGCAGCGCCGGCGCTTTCGGGCGTCCGGCGCGGCGGGCGAGCGCCATCAGCCCCCAGGCGACCAGGCGCAGCAGCAGGAAGACGAAGCCGGCGGCGGCGATGTAGATCAGCGCGATGCGCCGGTCATAGGCGAAGGCGAGCGCGACGGCGACGAGGCCGGCGAGCGCAACCAGGAAGATCACCCGGTAGAGCCAGCGCGGCTGGCGCCGGTCGGGCTCGATCTGGTCGCGGAACAGGGCCGAGACCGGTACATCATGGGCGCGGCCGAGCGGGATGATGGCGAAGACCAGCGCGGTCAGCAGGCCGTAGAGCGCGGCGATGGCGAGCTCGGCCGGGGCGAGGGTCGGTTCGAAGGGCAAGGGCAGGATATCGGCGAGCGCATAGCCAAGTGCGAAGGGCGCGGCGGCGCCGAGCGCGAGCCCGATCGCGATGCCGAAACCGGCGACCAGCATGACCTCGATCAGGTGGATGGCGACGACCCGGCCGCCGGTTGCGCCGATCGCTTTCAGCGTGGCGAAGTCGAGCCGCTTGGCCTCGACGAAGCGGCGCACCGCATTGGCGACGCCGACACCGCCGACCAGAAGCGCGGTCAGGCCGACCAGGGTCAGGAACTGGGTGAAGCGCTCGATATTGCGCTGGAAGTTCGGCGCGGCATTGGCGCGCGAGCGGATCTCCCAGCCGGCATTGGGCTGCTCGCGGGCGGCGTTGGCGAGGAGGGCATCGAGCGCAGCATCGGTGCTCGCGCCATCAGGCAGGATGACGCGGGCGGTCCAGCGCACCAGGCTGCCGGGCTGGAGCAGCTCCGAGGCCCGCAGCGCCTCCTGCGAGAGGATCAGGCGCGGGCCGAAGCCGACGCCGGCGGCGATCTTGTCGGGCTCGGAGGCGAGATTGGCCCGGAGTTGCACTCGAGCCGAGCCGATCAGAACGGTATCGCCAGGCTTGAGGTCGAGCCGGCCGAACAGGACGGGATCGGCGATGCCGCCATAGACGCCGTCGCGCAAAGCGAGCAGCTCGGCGGTGGGCTGGGCCGGATCGGTGCGCAATTCGCCGATGCTCGGATAGGAGCCGTCGACGGCCTTGAGCTCGACCAGGGCCGCGCCCTTCTCGCCGGCATTGGCCATGCTGCGCAGCGTCGCGATGGTCGAGACGCGGCCATGACGGGCGAGGAAGGCGTGTTCCTCCGCGGTCGGCTCACGATGGATCAGGCTGAAGGCGGCATCGCCGCCGAGAATGCGCCGGCCTTCGCGGCCGAGACCCTCGCTCAGTCCGCGCGAGGCCGAGGAGACGGCGGCGATCGCCATGACGCCGAGCGCGAGGCAGGCGATGAAGACGCCGAAGCCGCGCAGGCCGCCGCGCAGATCGCGCCAGGCGAGGCGCAAGGCGAGCTTCAGACCGACGGGACGGTGCACGGGGGGCGACGGAGCCGCCGACGGTTTGACGGGGGCGTGCATCTCAGATCGCCAGTGCCTCGGTGCCGGCCTCGGTCTCGATGCGGCCGGCTCGCAGCCGCACGGTCCGATCGCAGTTCGCCGCGAGCGAGAGATCATGGGTGACCAACACGAGGGTGGCGCCGCGCTCGCGCCGGAGCGCGAAGATCAGGTCGACGATCGAGCGGCCGGTGCTCTCGTCGAGATTGCCGGTCGGCTCGTCGGCGACGAGGATCGCCGGGTCGGGCGCGACGGCGCGAGCGATGGCGACGCGCTGCTGCTCGCCGCCAGAGAGCTGGGCCGGGTAATGGTCCATGCGCTCAGCCAAACCGACATTGCGCAGTTCGGCGGCGGCGCGTTCGAAGGCATCGTCGATACCGGCGAGTTCGAGCGGCAGCGCGACGTTCTCGCGGGCCGTCATGGTCGGCACGAGGTGGAAGGACTGGAAGACGATGCCGATATGGCGGCCGCGGAAGAGGGCGAGCGCGTCCTCGCCGAGCGCGCCGAGATCCTGGCCGGCGACCTTCACCACGCCGGAATCGGGCCGTTCCAGCCCGGCCATGGTCATCAGCAGGGTCGACTTGCCGGAGCCGGACGGGCCGACCATACCGGTGGCCTGTCCTTGCGGGATCGTCAGCGAGACGCCCTTGAGGATATGGACGCGGGCAGCGCCACGCCCCAGACTGAGCTCGACGTCGCTCAGTTCGATTACCGCCGGGGTTCCTTCGCTCACCGCCATGTTTCCGCTTTCATCCCATCCGATGCCGTCGCTTCGACTGCCATTCCGAGCCGAAGGGACCAGAACCGCCATGCGTCGCGCCGCCACCCGATATGGGCGCTTGATGTCTCGAATCCAGCTGTCACCGCGCATTTGGGCGGCGATGCTGCTCGTCTTCGCCAGCCTAGGTTCTTTTTCGATGAACAGCCCGAGCCTCGCCCAGACCAAGCCTCTCAAGCTGGTCGCGTTCGGCGACAGCCTGACCGCCGGCTACAATCTGCCGGGCAGCGCCGCCTTCCCGACGGTGCTGGAGAAGATGCTGCGGGACAAGGGGATTTCGGTCGAGATCGCCAATGCCGGCGTCTCCGGCGACACCTCGCAGGGCGGGCTGGAGCGGGTCGAGTGGTCGGTGCCCGACGGGACCGATGGCGTCATCCTCGAGCTCGGCGCCAATGACGCCCTGCGCGGCGTCGATCCGGCGCTGACGGAGAGGTCTCTTGACGCGATCGTGACCGGGCTGAAGGCGCGCGGCATCCCGGTCCTGCTCGCCGGCATGTACGCGCCGCGCAGCAATGGCCCCGACTATGTCGCCCGCTTCGACGCGATCTACCCGAAACTCGCTGAGAAGCACGGGCTGATCCTCTATCCCTTCTTTCTGGACGGGATCGCGGGGGACCGGGTATTGAACCAGCCCGACATGCTGCATCCGAAAGCTGAGGGCGTGCGCGTCATCGCGCAGCGCATCCTGCCGACGGTGGAGCGGTTCCTGTCCTCCCTGCGCCCGCGCTCCTGAGCAAGGGCGCATCCTGCCATCACTTCAGTCATGCGCGGCGCGTTCCGATGCGCCCGCCATCGGAGCCTTTCGCCATGGAATACCGCCGTCTCGGCCGCACCGACCTGAAGGTCTCGGCGATCTGCCTGGGCACGATGACCTGGGGCCAGCAGAACACCGAGGCCGAGGGCCATAAGCAGATGGACTACGCGCTCGACCAGGGCGTGAGCTTCTTCGACACGGCCGAGCTCTATTCGATTCCGCCCAAGGCGGAGACGCAAGGCTCGACCGAGCGGATCATCGGCAGCTGGTTCAAGGCGCGCGGCAATCGCGACAAGGTGATCCTCGCCTCCAAGATCGTCGGCCGCTCGGCCAATGACTGGTTTCGCGACGACAAGGGTCCGACCCGCGTCAACCGCAGGCAGATCGAGGAGGCCGTCGACAAGAGCCTGAAGCGGCTGCAGACCGACTATATCGACCTCTACCAGATCCATTTCCCCGACCGGCCGATGCAGTGGGGCTCGAACCCGACGCGCTTCAACCAGGGGGCGTTCGAGCAGGCGCAGGACGAGACGCCGTTCGCCGAGCAGCTCGACGCCTTCGCCGCAATCGTCAAGGCCGGCAAGATCCGCCATCTCGGCCTTTCCAACGAGAGCGCCTGGGGCACGATGAGCTTCCTCGCCGAGGCGAAGGGGCGGCTGCGCGTGCAGTCGATCCAGAACGCCTACAACCTGCTGAACCGGACCTTCGAGACGGCGCTGGCCGAGATCGCCATGCGCGAGCAGGTCGGGCTGCTCGCCTATTCGCCGCTGGCCCAGGGCTACCTCTCCGGCAAATATCTCGACGGCGCCCGGCCGGC
This sequence comes from Allobosea sp. Root483D1, assembly GCF_001429505.1. Taxonomy (GTDB): domain Bacteria; phylum Pseudomonadota; class Alphaproteobacteria; order Rhizobiales; family Beijerinckiaceae; genus Allobosea. The sequence goes on along the minus strand of NZ_LMJW01000021.1, from coordinate 39,952 downwards.
GGGCACGCGCACCACGCTGTTCGACCGCGCCCAGCGCTACCAGACCGAGGGGTCGGAAGAGGCGATCAAGGCCTATATCGCGCTCGCCCGTGAGGCCGGGCTCGATCCCGTGCAGATGGCGCTGGCCTTCGTGACCTCGCGCTGCTTCCTCACCTCGAACATCATCGGGGCGACCAGCATGGAGCAACTCAGGACGGCGATCGGCTCGGCCGAGGTCACGATCTCGCCCGAGCTAGTGGCGCGGATCGACGCGATCCATCAGCGGGTCGGCAATCCCTGCCCATGAGCCGGATGCAGAGCCGGCTTGTCGGCAGTGGCGCATGATGCAAGGCTGCCGTCTCGCCAGAGTCACAAATGCTTGGCACTGATTCGTCATGCCCCGGCTATTCACCGCCCTGGAAATTCCCGCTGACGTCGCCTCGAGCCTGACGCTGCATCGCGGCGGATTGGCTGGCGCCCGCTGGATCGAGCCCGCCGACTATCACATCACCTTGCGCTTCCTCGGCGATGTCGACCGGCGCATGGCCCATGACGTCGACAGCTTCCTCAACGATGTCGGCAGCGAGCCGCTGACGATCACGCTCGATCAGCTCGGCAGCTTCGGTGGCGACCGGCCGCGCGCGGTGTTCGCGCGCGTCCAGCCCTCGCAAGGGCTCAACGAATTGCAGGCTGATCTGGAGCGGCTGATGCGGCGGCTCGGCCTGCCGGCCGAATCACGCAAGTTCACGCCGCATGTGACCCTTGCACGCTTGCGCGACGGCTCGCCGATCGATGTCGCACACTATCTCACCACGCACCCGATCGTGCAGCCGATCAGTTTCACGGCACGGCGGTTCGCGTTGATGTCCTCGCGTGATTCGATCGGTGGCGGTCCTTATGTGCTGGAGGCGGCCTATCCGCTTGGGCTGCACTATCCGAATCGCCCTCTCGGCGCGGTTTCGCAGCGGAGGTGACAATGGGACATGATCGGCCGAAGCGCCTGAGCCCCGAGGCCCGCAAGGAGGCGTTGTCGATCCTGACCGGGTGGACGCTGGTCGAAGGCCGCGAGGCGATGAGCAAGCGCTTCGTCTTCCGCGACTTCAACGAGGCGTTCGGCTGGATGAGCCGCGTCGCATTGCTGGCGGAGAAGCTCGACCATCACCCGGAATGGTCGAACGTCTACAAGACGGTCGAGGTGACGCTCATGACGCATGATGCCGGCGGCCTGACCGAGCTCGACGTCAGGCTGGCGCGCGCCATGGACGCGATGGCGAGCTAGTCGCATCGGCCCGGAAAATGGGTGCCGGTTTTCGGATAAGCCGAGGCCTTAGTTTGCGAAGCGTCGCACCCAGCCCGCCGGCAGGCGCTTGGCGATCGCCTTCAGCGTCGGGCGCAGATGCGGCAGCGCGACATCGCAGGCGAGCTGCCCGCGCCAACTCAAGGGCACGGTGAAATCGCGCACCGGCACGGCCCCGTCGGCATGCTCGTGCTTGTAGGGATCGGCCGGCGCCAGCAGATCGAAGATCGAGTTGCCGCGCGCCCTGGCGCTGGCGAAGGCATGGTGGATCAGCACCCGGCCGAGGCCTTCCCGCTCGAAGGCGGGATCGCTGGCGATGACATGGCCGAAGCTGCGGCCCTTGCAATCGAAGGACAGGTCGATCCCGACGGGCCGGTCGTCGCAGGTCACGACCGAGAGGCGCAGGCCCGTATCCTCGCTTCGGTCGGCGGCGACAGCCGCGAAGAAGCGCCCGAAGCGTGGATTCAGGATCGCGGGAGCGACGATACCGTGCTGGGCGAGGGAGGCGCGCTTCATCGCCACCGCCTGCTCGGCCAGCATGGCCGCCTCGGGCCCGGGCTCCTGATGGGCGAAGGCGATCTCGCCGCGCTCGGCGAGCCGGCGCAGGCGGCGGCGATAATTGGAGCGGTCGCGCGCCGGGTAGACGAGGCTCGGCCCATCCGGCGTGACGCGCAGGCCGAGGTCGGCGAACGGCGCCTCCTGGCTCACCACCGGCGCGACGGTCCCGAGCCGGCCGCAATGGGCAAGTGCCGCGTCGGCCCGGACCAGGCGTAGTTCGACGAGATCGACACCGCGCCGGCGCAGCGCCTCCCAGCCTCGTTCCAGCCAATGCTCGCGCTTCGGGCCGGCCTCGATCAGGACATCGCCGAACTGTGCCACCGGCGCGCCCATCAGGCGCACCAGCTCCAGGCCGAGGCGGCGCCGGCGCTCCAGCGGCCAGAGCATGACGAGGCGGCCTGCCTCGCGGCCTACGAGGAGGCAAAGGCGATCATCGGCGCCGAGATAGTGGTCGCACCAGTGCCGCAGGAAGGCATGATTCTGGAAAAGCTGATGCGGCAGGCCGGCGCGGGCGAAGAGCGCATCCCATTCCGGCTTCAGGGCAAGGAAAGCGTCGCGGCCGGAGAGGATCTCGACGGAGAAGCCGGCAGCGGTCTCGCCGCCGGGCGAGAGCGATCTTTCCGAATTCCGACGCATGGACTTGGCGGGCATGCTCAACCCTGGCCGCGGAGGTGGTCGATCAGGCGCTTTGCCCCCGCCAGCCGGAATTTCGCGAGATAAGGGGCGAGCAGCAGCGGATGCCGGGCTGCGAAGGGCGCATCGTGCTCGACCATGTGGCGAATGGCGAGGACGGGCAACGGCGCCCGCAAGGGCCGGAAATCGCGGTTCCACAAGCCCGGCGCTTCAGAGCCCCCATACATCAGCCCGATCATGCGGCCGCGCGAGAGGGAATAGAATTTGTGGCGCTTCTGGACGCGCTGCAGCATCGCGACGCCGCGCGCGTCGGCGCAGTTCGGGAAGCCGACGATGACGGTGCGGAAATGCACCATGCCGGGCTTGCAGGGAATGGCGTCGAGCGCACCGAAACTGCCGCGGATCAGGGCGAAGGCGCGCTCCTCCTCGTCCGGCCCGGCCGTGCAGATGGCGAGCCGCGCCGTGTCGATGCGGGCGGCCTGGCGCGTGAAGGGGCAGACGGCGCCGGTGCGGCCGAGATCGGGATGCTCGCGCATCAGATAGCTCTCGACCCAGTCCAAAAGCGTGGCGAGCGCGGCGTTAGCCCCGGCATCGGCAGCGATGTCGACCCGCGCCTGCGCGAAGGTCAGCAGCGCATCGCGCGCTTCCGCCGTTCTCGCCACCTTATCCAGCATGAGAAACCCCGTGGGCCAGTGCAACCGGGGATAGCAGATGCGCCTTAGGGAATGGTTGACGAGGTCTTGTCGTCGGTCGCGGCGGCGTTAGGGTTTAGGAAAGCTTGTCGCCGCGGACCAGCCGCAGGCCGCGAGCGCCGCGTGCATATGCTGTGGTGGCGGGGCGGCGACTGTCACCGGCTCGCGCTTCGGATTGAGCGGAATCGCGATGCTTTGCGCATGCAGGTGCAAGCCCGGACCGGCATCGCGTGGCGCCGAACCGTAGATTTCGTCACCATGAATCGGCCCGAAGCTTGCGGCGCAGTGCACGCGCAATTGGTGCGTGCGGCCGGTCAGCGGCTCGAGCGCCAGCCAGGCGATGGCGGTGCCGTTGACATGGCCGCGGCCGAGCACGCGGTAGCGTGTCTGCGAGGGCAGGCCGTCCGGGTCCGGTTTCATCCACCAGCCGCGTTCGGGCGAGCGCTTCCCCAGAGGCAGGTCGATCAATCCTGCGTCCTCCGCGGGGTCGCCTTCGACGACCGCCCAATAGGTTTTCTCGATGCGGCCATCGCGAAATAGCTGGTTGAGCTGCGCCATGGCACGGGGATGCCGGCCGAGCACAAGGCAGCCGGAGGTGTCCTTGTCGAGCCGGTGCGCCGCTTCCGGCCGGCGCGGCAGGCCGAAGCGCAGGGCGTCGAGATGATCGGTCAGCACCGGGATGATGCGGCCTTTCGCCGCCGGGCCGCGATGCACGGGAAGCCCCGCGGGCTTGTCGATGACGAGCATCATCGCGTCGCGATGCAAAAGCGCGAAGGGCAGGTCGTCCTGCGAAAAGGCTGGTCGCTCGGGGCTCGTCATGGCATTGCGCTAAACATGACCGCAGGGCGGTGCAACCCCAAGCGTCGCCGCTTACGGCGGCGGGACGAGCGATGAGCGAGACCGAACCGAAGAAACGCGGCTTCTTCTCGAAGCTGTTCGGACTGGACCAGGCAGAGGTGCGGCCGCCGGAACCGGCGCCCATCCCGCATCCGGAGCCGCCAGCCGAGCCCGCGGCCGAGATCGTGCCCGAAGCCGAGCCGGAGGCGCCGCTCGCGCCCGAAATCCTGCTCGGCGAGGATGCGCCGCTGCCGATCGTGGTGGCTGAGCCGGAACCGGTGCAGCCGAAGCGTAGCTGGTGGCGCCGGCTGCGCGATGGCCTGTCGCGCACCTCGTCGGCGCTGACGACCGGCATCAGCGACCTTTTCACCAAGCGCAAGCTCGATGCGGCGACGCTGGAGGACCTGGAAGACATTCTGATCCAGGCGGATCTCGGGCTTGCGACCTCGGCCCGCATCGCCAAGGCCGTCGGCGAGGGGCGCTACGACAAGCAGATCGAGCCCGAGGAGGTGAAGACGATCCTGGCCCGCGAGATCGAGACGATCCTGACCCCGGTCGCCACCCCGCTTGCGATCGACGCCACCAAAAAGCCGTTCGTGATCCTGATGGTCGGGGTCAACGGCTCGGGCAAGACGACGACGATCGGCAAGCTCGCGGCCAAGTTTCGGGCCGAGGGCAAGTCGGTGATGCTGGCGGCGGGCGATACTTTCCGCGCGGCGGCGATCGAACAGCTCAAGGTCTGGGGCGAGCGTACGGGTGCCGAAGTCATTTCCGGCCAGCAGGGCGCCGATGCGGCCGGGCTTGCCTTCGAGGCGCTGCAGAAGGCCAAGGCCGGGGGCACCGACGTACTGTTGATCGACACGGCCGGGCGGCTGCAGAACAAGACGGGGTTGATGGACGAACTGGCCAAGGTGGTGCGGGTGATCCGCAAGCTGGATCCCGAGACGCCGCATGCGGCGCTGCTGGTGCTCGACGCCACCGTCGGCCAGAACGCGGTCAGCCAGGTCGAGGCCTTCCGCGACACGGCCGGCGTCACCGGGCTGGTGATGACCAAGCTCGACGGCACGGCGCGCGGCGGCATCCTCGTGGCGTTGGCGGCCCAGTTCGGCCTGCCCGTGCATTTCATCGGCGTCGGCGAGAGCGTCGACGACCTCGAACCATTCTCGGCGCGTGATTTCGCCCGCGCCGTGGCAGGGCTGGGAGAAGCGGCATGAGTGGGACGGCGGCGAGCCCGAGCAAGGCAAAACCGATCAATCCGCTCCTCAAGCTCGCGCTCGAGTTTGGGCCGTTGGCGATCTTCTTCTTCGCCAATTCCTATGGCGACCGCTGGTTCGGCGTCGCCGAGGACCGGCGCATCTTCGTCGCCACCGGCATCTTCATCGCGGCCTCGCTGATCGCGCTGGCGTTGTCGAAGATCGTGATGAACCACCTGCCGCGCATGGCGATCGTCAACGCGGTCGTGGTGACGGTTTTCGGCGGGCTGACGCTGGCGCTCGACGACGCCTTCTTCATCAAGGTCAAGCCGACCATCGTGAACGCGCTGTTCGGCTGCATCCTGCTCGGCGGGCTCTATTTCGGCCGCTCGCTGCTGGCGCTGGTGCTCGACAGCGTCTTGCAGCTCGACGCGGAGGGCTGGCGCAAGCTGACCTTGCGCTGGGGCCTGTTCTTCTTCGTCCTCGCCGTGCTGAACGAGGTGGTCTGGCGCACGCAGACCCAGGATTTCTGGGTCGCGTTCAAGGTCTGGGGCGTGATGCCGCTGACCATGATCTTCGCGCTGGCCCAGACGCCGCTGATCCTAAAGCACGAGATCAAGCGGCCGGAAGCAGCGGAGTAAGGGCGGGCGTCATTCTCGGGCGAAGCGCAGACCCGAGCATGACGTGCTCGCCTCTATTTCGGCGCGAGCCTGATCGCACCGTCGAGACGGATCGCGGTGCCGTTCAGCATGTCGTTCTCGACGATGCTCTTGACCAGTGCGGCATATTCCGAGGCCCGGCCGAGGCGCGAGGGATGCGGAACCGAGACGGCGAGCGAGGCGCGGGCATCGTCGGGCAGGCCGGCGAACATCGGTGTCTCGAACAGACCGGGCATGATCGTGACCACGCGGATGCCGACGCCGGCGAGATCGCGGGCGACCGGCAGCGTCAAGCCGACCACGCCGGCCTTTGAGGCGGCATAGGCGGCCTGACCGATCTGGCCGTCCTCGGCGGCGACGGAGGCCGTGCAGACGAAGACGCCGCGGCCACCATCCTCGGTGATCGGATCGAGGCCGGCGAGCGCCACCGCCGATTTGGCGATCAGCCGGAAGGTGCCGGTCAGGTTGATCGCGACCGCTTTTTCGAAAGTGGCGAGGTCATGGGCGACGAGCTCGCCGCTGTCGCGCTTCTTCGAGACGACGCGGCGGCCGGGCGCGATGCCGGCGCAGTTGACGACGATCCGGGCGACGCCATGGGCGGCGCGCGCCTTCTCGAGGGCCGCGTCGACCGATTGCTCGCTGGTGACGTCGCAAAGGCAGAACAGACCGCTAATTTCTTTGGCAATGGCTTCGCCGCGCTCGGCGTTGAGATCGAACAGCGCGACCTTGACGCCATGGCCGGCGAGCATGCGGGCCGTGCCCTCGCCGAGGCCGGAGGCGCCGCCGGTGACGATGGCGGCGATGGAGGAGTCGAGTTTCATGGCGTTCCTCGCGTCTTTTGACATTGCTGCATCGGCTTTAGAGGCGCGATGCTCGGTATCCAAGAGGGTCCGACGTGCGATTCTGAGTCGATCCCTTGTGCAGCCCTTCATGCGGGGCCACATTTTTGCGTCGACGGCGGGCTAGAACTGGCCTGCCAAGGGAGAGGACGGATGAGCGACAGCTTCGGTTTCGGACAGAGTTTCACGCGCGAGGAGATGGCGGCGATCCGCAAGAGCCTGCGCGACGAGGCGCGCTTCGGCTCCGAGTTCCTCGGCCGGCTGAAGCGGATGGCGAAGCGCATCCCCTTCGCCGAGGATCTGCTCGCGGCTTTCGTCTGCACGCGCGACCCGTCGACGCCGCGGCGCGTCAAGCTGACGCTGCTGGCGGCGCTCGGCTATTTCGTGCTGCCGCTGGATGCGATTCCCGATGTGATGCCGCTGCTCGGCTTCACTGACGATGCCGCGGTGATCGCGGCGGCGCTGGCCGCCGTCGCCGGCTCGATCACGCCGGAGCACCGCGAGAGGGCCAAGGAGATGCTGGCCGATCTCTGATCGGTCAGGGAACCAGCACGACCTTTCCCTGGACCTTGCGGCCGGCGATCAGCGCGAGCGCTTCCGCCGCCTGCTCCAGGGGATAAGCGCCGTGGACATGGGCGCGGATTTGCCCGGCTGCGGCCCAGGCGAGCAGTCGCTCCATATTGGCGCGATGTCCGGCCGGATCGCGCCGGACGAAATCGCCCCAGAACACGCCGCGCAGGTCGCAGCCCTTCAGCAGCAGGAGGTTGAGCGGGATCTTCGGGATCTCGCCGCCGGCGAAGCCGACGACGAGATAGCGCCCGCCCCAGCCCATCGAGCGCAGCGCCGGCTCGGCGAGTGCGCCGCCGACCGTGTCGTAGAGCGCGTCGAGACCGGCGGGAGCGAGGCGCCGCAGCCCCACCCGGAGATCGTCGGCAGCGTAGTCAATCGCCTCCTGCGCGCCATGCTCGCGGGCGAGCGCGAGCTTTTCCGGCGAGGAGGCGCAGGCGACCACCCGCGCGCCGAGCAGGGCGCCGATCTCGACCGCGGCTAGGCCGGCCCCGCCGGCGGCGCCGAGGATGGCGAGCGTTTCGCCTGGCGCGATCCCGCCGCGCTGGATCAGCCCGTGCATCGCCGTGCCATAGGTGACGAAGAGGCCGGCGGCCTGATGGTCGCTGAGCTTGTCGGGAATCCGGATCGCTGCCTCGATCGGGACGACGACCGTCTCGCGTGCTGCGCCATGGCCGAGCCAGGCGGCGACGCGCTCGCCGACCCGCCAATCGGTGACGCCGTCGCCGACGGCACTGACCACCCCGGCGCATTCGGCCGAGGGCGAGAACGGCAGAGGCGGCTTCACCTGGTAGCGGCCCTGGATCACCAGCGTGTCGAAGAAATTGAGCGCCGCGGCCGTGACCCGGATCGCGATCTCGCCGGGGCCTGGCTTCGGCTCGGGCAGGTCGCGGATCACCAGGGTCTCAGCCGGTCCGAGGGCTTCGCACAGCAGCGCCTTCATCGATCCTCCATCCCATCAGGCCGGTCTCTTCGCATCTGCACAAGGCTGACACAGGCGCAAGCCGAACGGAACCAGCTCGGAGCTCTTCCTAAACTATTGAAGGAGAAGGCGTCGTCCCTTTGGCGCAGCTGCAGCGGACGTTCGCATTTTCGCCAGGATCGTGACATCCTATCCGACGCGTTGCGTCAATCCGGATCGCCGATCCCGCGCATTCTCCATTCGGCGTTAAGGTTTTTGTTGGTTACTGGCGATCCATGATTCGCATTTCGGCTCCCTCTTCCGCCCCGCTCCCGCTCCTGGCCGCTGCCATGCTCGGCCTGGCGGTCATCAGCTTTGCGGCCGTTCCGGCGCAGGCCCAGCGCGCTCCAGCCGCCAAGCCGGCGTCGGCGAAGCCCGCCGCGGCCGGCGGGCAGGGCCAGGCGCTGCTGCTCGAAACCGCCGGCAAATGGCAGGCCTTCTCCTCGCAGCAGGGTCGCTCGAAGATCTGCTACGCCCTGTCCAAGGCCGAGACCCGCATCCCCGCCAATCTCAAGGATGTCGAGGGCCTGCTGTTCATCTCCAGCCGCCCGGGCGAGGGCGTGCGCAACGAGATCAGCCTCGTGATGAATTTCGACCTCAAGGAAGATGTCGAGCATCAGGCGATCATCGGCAGCGACCGCTTCGCGCTGGTCGCCAAGGGCCAGAATGTCTGGCTGAAGAACCCGGCCGAGGAAGGCCGCATGCTCGATGCGTTGCGCAAGGGCTCCGGGCTCGAAATCAAGGGCACCTCGAAGCGCGGCAATCCGACCAGCGACAAGTATTCGCTCGCCGGCATCTCGCAGATCGTCAAGCGGGCCGAGGACGCCTGCAAGTAGATCGCGGCGCGCCCTTTCGGGCGCGAAGTAGCGATCGAACACTTTGATGATGCATCGGATTTATCCGAAAAGTGGGTTCCACTTTTCGGTCCGATGCCCAGGACGATTTCGCGATAGGCCGCTCTCGTGCTATGAGGCGGCCAATTCCGGGCGGGAAGCGCCCGCTATGAGCCGAGTTCCGATGAATCTCTCTGTTGCTGAAGCCGCCTCTCCGGCGGCCGAACCTGTTGTGCGGCGGCCTTCATTGGCCGGGCGCACGCGCGCCGGTCTGGATGCGGCCCTGGCCGAGATCGGCATTCCCGAGAAGGAACGGCGCATGCGCGTCGGCCAGCTCTGGAACTGGATCTACCATTTTGGCGTCCGCGACTTCGCTGAGATGACGACGATCGGCAAGGGCTTGCGGGCCCAGCTCGCCGAACATTTCACGCTCGATTTGCCGGAAGTCACCGCCGAGCAGGTCTCCAGCGACGGCACCCGCAAATGGCTGCTGCGCATGGCCCCGACCGGCCCGCGCGATCGCGGCGCCGAGATCGAGTGCGTCTATATCCCTGAGGTCGATCGCGGCACGCTCTGCGTCTCCAGCCAGGTCGGCTGCACCCTGACCTGTACTTTCTGCCATACCGGCACGCAGCGGCTCGTCCGCAATCTCACCACCGAAGAAATCGTCACGCAATTGATGGTGGCGCGCGACCGGCTCGGCGATTTTCCGCATCGCAGTGCACCCGAGGGCGCCTTCGTTCCCAATGATGGCGGGCGCTTCGTCTCGAACATCGTCTTCATGGGCATGGGCGAGCCGCTCTATAATTTCGACGGCGTGCGCGATGCGATCGGCGTGATCACCGATGATCAGGGCCTGTCGCTCGGCCGCCGGCGCATCACCGTCTCGACCTCGGGCGTGGTGCCGCAGATCGGCCCGCTCGGCGACGAGATGGGCACGATGCTGGCGATCTCGCTGCATGCGGTGCGCGACGAATTGCGCAACGAACTGGTGCCGCTCAACAAGAAGTACCCGATCAAGGATCTGCTCGAGGCCTGCCGGAACTATCCCGGCCTGTCGAACGCCAAGCGGATCACCTTCGAGTACGTCATGCTGAAGGGCGTCAACGACAGCGACGCCGAGGCGCGCGAGCTGGTGCGCCTGCTCAAGGGCATTCCGGCCAAGATCAACCTGATCCCGTTCAATCCCTGGCCCGGCACGCGCTACGAATGCTCGGATTGGGAGCGGATCGAACGCTTCTCCGAGATCGTCTTCAAGGCGGGCTATGCCTCGCCGGTGCGCACGCCGCGCGGACGCGACATCCTCGCCGCCTGCGGCCAGCTCAAGAGCGAGACCGAGAAGCTCTCGGCCCGGGCCCGGCTGATGCTGGAGCAGGACGAGGCCGAAACCACAGCGGTCGCGCACTGACATGCTGCGCTGGCTGCTGCTGATCCCCTTCGCGCTGCTGTTTGCGATCGGCTTCGGCCTGGTCGCGCTGATGATCGCCGGCGTCGCCTCGCCCGATCTCGGCCTGCTGATCGGTGGCGGCTTCGAGCGCCTGCTCGCGACGCTGTTCGACCAGGCCGAGCGCGGCTTCGATCCCGGCCCGACGGCGCAGGCGGCCTTTTCGCTGCTCGGCCGACTCGGCTTCGCCATCCTGGTCCTGCCGGTGGTGCTGGTCGCGGTCGGGTCCGAGCTCTTCCGCCTGCGCAGTGGTTTGATCCAGAGTGGCCTCACCGGCCTGCTGGCGGCACTGCTGCCCCTTGCCATGCTCGGAATGACCAGAACGCCGAGCGCGCGTGAGCTGCAGGTCGTGGCAGCGCTCTTCCTGGTCGGCGCCGCCACAGGCTTTGTCTACTGGGTCATTGCCGGACGCGGGGCGGGCGGCGAGCCGAGGCGGCCCGAGCGGGCCTGATCTGGACAAAACCCGTCTGACTTCGCCAAATCTGGCATCGTCACCATGATGGGGGATGCCATGCTCCGCTACGCCTTGCTCATCAGCCTCTCGTCGCTCGGCCTGATTCACACTGCAGCTGCCCAGCAGCCCGCTTATGCCGGCCGCTGGGCCAGCGAAGCCGGGTGGTGCCGCAACAAGCTCGGCACCACCGACGAGATTCCGATGCGCTTCACGGCGCGCGGCGTCGAGGGTTTCGAATTCGCCTGCACCTTCGACAAGGTCGGTGGCGGCAACGGTCGCTGGGACATTGCAGCGACCTGCCGCGGCGAAGGCATGACTGAGAAACGCCGGATCAATCTCAGCCGGGACGGCGACGTGCTGGTCTGGTCGGAGCGCGGCAAGCCCTCGCGACGCTTGTCACGCTGCGGGTAGCGTCGGCTTCAATCGCCGATCGCGACGCCCTCGCGACGCCCATCGGCGCCGCCGAGATAGCCTTCCGGCGTCTTGACGATCGCCTGGATGCCCGAGGTCATCTCGATCAGCCTGATCTCGTGACCCTTGGCCTCCAGCGCGGTCTTCCAGCTTTCCGCCTCGCTGCTCTTCTCCAGCTCGGTCGGGCCGTTGCGGTTGCCGAAATTGGCGAGGTCGACGGCGCGCTGCGGGTCCATCTTCCAGTCGAGCAGCGCGACCAGCGTCTTGGCGACATAGCCGATGATCTGGCTGCCGCCGGGCGAACCGGTGACGGCGTAGAGCCGGCCGAAGGCGTCGAAGACGATGGTTGGCGCCATCGACGAGCGCGGGCGCTTGCCAGGCTCGACCCGGTTGGCGACCGGCTTGCCGTCCTCGGCGGGTGCGAAAGAGAAATCGGTCAATTCGTTGTTGAGCAGGAAGCCGCCCTTGGTCATCAGGCGCGAGCCGAAGCCGTCCTCGATCGTCGTCGTCATCGACACCGCATTGCCGGCGGCGTCGATCACCGAGATATGGCTGGTGCCGTTCTCGATGCCCTCGGAGGGCGCGAGCAGGAGCGCGCGCTTGTTCGGCGGGTTGCCGGCGGCGGCCTTGGCCATCGCCCTGTCGGGGCTGACCAGCATAGCGCGCTCGTGAACATAGCCTTCGTCGATCAGGCCCTGGGTCGGGACGCTGACGAAGGCGGGGTCGCCGAGATAGAGAGCCCGGTCGGCGAAGGCGAGCTTGCCGGCCTCCGCGAACATATGCGCGGCTTCAGCGCCCGCACCGAGACGGGCGATGTCCTTCGTCTCCAGGATGCCGAGGATCTGCTGCACGGCGATGGCGCCCGAACTCGGCGGGCCCATACCGCAGAGCGTATAGGCGCGGTAGCGGCCGCAGAGCGGCGCGCGCTCCTCGACCTTATAGTCCTTGAGGTCGTCGAGCGTGATATCGCCGGGATTGTCCTTGTGGCCGGTCACTGTCGCGACGATGTCTTCGGCGATCGCGCCCTCGTAAAAGGCGTCGGCGCCGCGGCCGGCGATAGCGCGGAGCGTCGCGGCGAAGGCGGGATTCTTCAGGATGGTGCCGACCGCTCTCGGCTTGCCGTCGGCCTCGTAGAAATAGGGGGCGGCCTGGGCGTCCTTGCCGAGGTTCTTTTCCAGCGCGAGCAGGCCGCCCAGACGCGGCGAGATCGCAAAGCCCTCCTCCGCCAGCTTGATCGCCGGGGTGAAGACTTCGGCCCAGGGCAGCTTGCCCCAGCGCCGATGCGCCTCCTCGAGCAGCCTGACCGTGCCGGGCACGCCGACAGAGCGGCCGCCGACGACGGCGTCTGCGAATTTCATCGGCTTGCCGTCGGCGCCGAGGAAGCGCTCGGGGTTCGCGGCTTTCGGCGCGGTCTCGCGCCCGTCGAGCGTCGTCAGCTGGCGGCCGGCCTCGTCCCAATAGACGAAGAAGGCGCCGCCGCCGATGCCCGAGCTCTGCGGCTCGACCAGGTTGAGCACGAGCTGGATCGCGATCGCCGCATCGGTCGCGCTGCCGCCGGCGCGCAGGATCTCGCGGCCGGCCGAGGCGGCGAGCGGGTTGGCGGCTGCGGCCATGTAGCGCTGCGCCGTGCCGAGCGTCTTGGCGGTGCGGCCGGTCGCGGCTTCCGGCGCTGGCGCCATGGTCTGGGCAGGGGCTGCGGTTGCTGCGGCGAAGCAAAGGCCGAGCGCTATGATCGAGCGGGTAGCGAATGCGGACGATGTAAGCTGCATGGCCCACGCCTCCTCGTTGGCTGCACAGACTAGCCTGCTTGCCGGCCTACGCGCCATGCTTGTGGCGTTGGTTTGCTCTGCCTCGCGGCGCAGCTATGGTCGAAACCTGATTTGTCCTGCCTAGCCGAAGGGGTTCGTCATGGTGCTCTCGCAGTCTCCGGTGTTTCGCCGGCCCCTCGTCATGCTGCTGGTCGGGCTGTTCGGCCTGGTTTTGGCGGGCTGCGGCTACAACAACGTGCCGACGCTGGAGGAAAAGGCCAAGGCGGCCTGGGGTGAGGTGCAGAACCAGTATCAGCGCCGCGCCGATCTGATCCCCAACTTGGTCGAGACCGTGAAGGGTTACGCCCAGCAGGAGCGCGAGGTTCTGACCCAGGTGATCGAGGCACGCGCCAAGGCGACGCAGGTCAAGGTCGACGCCTCGACCATCACCGACCCCGCCAAGTTCAAGGAATACCAGGACGCGCAGAACCAGCTCAGCGGCGCGCTGGGGCGCCTGATGGTGACGGTCGAGCGCTATCCCGATCTCAAGTCGAACCAGAACTTCCTGGCATTGCAGTCGCAGCTCGAGGGCACCGAGAACCGGGTCGCCGTCGCCAGACGCGACTACATCCAGGCGGTGCAGGCCTTCAACACCGAGATCCGGACCTTCCCGGGCGTGATCTGGGCCCGCCTGTTCTGGGGCGCCAAGCCGATGGAGAGCTTCTCGGCGACGGCCGGCGCGGAGCGGCCGCCGGCGGTGAAGTTCTGACTGCCAGCGTTCCGTGAGCTCTATCGGTCGTGATGAGGCGCGAGGAACCCCTCTCCCGTGTGGGAGAGGGGCAGGGGTGAGGGACCGCCCTTTCCGGATAGGGAGCAGCGGCGTGGTTGTGCCTTCTGCGGATAGCGCAGGCCCTCATCCGACGCTCCGCGCCACCTTCTCCCATTCGGGAGAAGGGAAGAGGCGCGCTCGCCCGATCGTTTCGGCGTGGCTTTCGCTACTTTTCTTCCTCCTCATCCCCTTCCTCGCGGCCGCGGCCGAGCCCAATTACCCCGCCCTGACTGGCCGCATCGTCGACAATGCAAACCTGCTCAACGCCGAGGCTTCCGCCCGGATCGAGCAGAAGCTCAGGGCGCATGAGGAGAAGACCAGCGATCAGGTCGTGGTCGCGACTCTGCCCTCGCTGCAGGGCTACCCGATCGAGGAGTTCGCCAACGGCCTGTTCCGGGCCTGGAAGCTCGGCGACAAGGCGAAGAACAATGGCCTGCTGCTGCTGGTGGCGCCGAACGAACGCAAGGTGCGCATCGAGGTCGGTTATGGGCTCGAGGGCGCGCTGACCGATGCGCTCTCCAAGGTGATCATCACCACCGCGGTCGCGCCCAAGTTCAAGAACGGCGATTTCGCGGGGGGTATCGAGGGCGGCGTCGACGCGATCCTGTCGATCCTGACCGGCGATGCCGAGGAATGGCAACGGCGGGCGCAGATTCGCAGCGACGAATCCTCCTGGGTCGAGACCGCCGCGGTGATTTTCGTCATGATCATGGTGTTCATCCTGATCGTGAGCTTCATGCGGGAGCTCGGCCGCTCTTCCGGCGGCTCGCGCCGGCACCGGACGCGGGACGGCCGCTGGATCGTCCTGCCGCCCTCCCGCGGCTCGGGCTGGGGCGGGGGCTCTTCTTCGGGCGGCTTGGGAGGCGGCTCGGGCTCGGGCGGGTTCTCGGGTGGTGGTGGCTCGTCCGGTGGTGGCGGTGCCTCGGGGGATTGGTGAGATGCTGAATTCCGACGATCGCGACGCCATCGCCGAAGCCGTGCGCGAGGCCGAGCGCCAGACCTCCGGCGAGATCGTCGTCGTCGTCGACCGCGCCGCCGGCAGCTATGTCGCGGTGCCGCTCGTGCTGGCGCTGGCGCTCGCGCTGGTCGTGCCCTGGCCATTCCTGCTGCTGACGACATTGAGCGCCGCGAGCATCTTCCTGACGCAGCTCATCGCGGCGGCGCTGCTGCTTGCGACCCTGCTCTGGTATGGGCGCGGCGGGCGCTTCGTGCCTGGCTTCGTCAAGCGGCGGCAGGCGCATGAGACGGCGCTGCGCGAGTTCACCGCGCGCGGGCTGACGCTGACGCGGGGACGCACCGGCGTGCTGCTCTACATCGCCGTGCAGGAGCGCTATGCCGAAGTGGTGGCCGATGCCGGCATCTCCGCCAAGGTCGATGGCGAGGCCTGGCAGAAGATCGTCGAGCCGCTGCTCGCTGCGGCGGCGCAGGACGCCTTGCGAGAAGGCCTGATCGCGGCGGTGCGCGATGTCGGCGCCGTGCTTACCGCGCATGCGCCGCCGGCCGCCGACGATGTCGACGAACTGCCCAACAAGGTGGTGATCCTGTAGAGGCCGGCTTCCTTTGGCCGTTTACTTGGCCGGGCCGCGGGCCGCGCCGAGGATCGCGCTCTGGCGGGCATAGGGATCGCCCTGAACCAGCACGACATAGGAATCGGCCTTTGCGGCTGAGCGGACGGTCTCGAGCGGCACGGTCAGCGACGCAGCTGCTCCGTTCCATTCGCCGATGCGACTGATGCCGCGCACGACATTGGCATAGGTCACGGTCTTGCCGCTGTTCTCGCCGCGCTCGATCGGCACGGTCGCGGTGCGGCTGACCTGCAGCAGCAGGACCACGGCCGGCTTCTCGCCGGTGAACGGGGCCGTGCCCAAGCCGACACGCAACGTGCCGTCCGCCTCGACGAGGTCGATCTTGACCGGGAAACCGTCCTTGCCCTGCTCCTTGACGAGCTTGTCGATGCCGCCCTTGTCGGAGCCGACGATATGGGCGGTGCCATTGACCACCGCCTGGGGCGTGTAGATCTGGCCGTCGCCGCGTGCCTTGGCGTAGAGCTTCTGGCGCTTGCTGAAGACCTCCTGGCCGAGCGTGTCCTTCCAGCCGAGATAGTCCCAATAGGTCACCGGCAGGGTGAGCGTGATCAGCTTTGGGTCCTTGGCAAGCTCGGTGAAGAGCGCGTCCGCCGCGGGGCAGGACGAGCAGCCCTGGCTGGTGAAGAGCTCCACCACCGCCTGCGGCTGGGCCGTGGGCTGCTGGGCATGCGCCGGGAGCCCTGCGAGGAGCAGGAGAGCAGCGGCAGCAGCGATGTTGCTGATGTGGCGGACCATCATTCAAACTCGACGCCTGTATAGAAGCAGGCGGTTACCAAAAGCGCTACTCTCCACTCAATTGGAAATCACGTTGCCTTGAAAACAGGCTTCTGCGGCGCCTGCTCGCGAAAACGTGCCAGCGCCTCGGCGCCGATCAGGTTCGGACGCCAGCGCCGGTGCATCCAGAGCCATTGCTCGGGATGCTCCCGGACCCAGCCCTCGACCACGGCGGTCATCATCGCCATGGCGCCGGTGACGTCGATCTCGCCATTCGTATCGCGCGGCAGATCGAGCGGCGGCGTGAGTTCGATGCGGAAACGCCGGTTCGGTAGGCGGATGACGCGCACGCCATGCACCGGGCATTCGAAGCGGCGGGCGAACTTGCCGAGGATCGGATTGGTCAGCGCCGGACGTCCCAGGAAAGGCACGACCACGCCGCGGGTGAAATGCTGGTCGATCAGCATGCCGAGATGGCCGCCATTCTCGAGCACGCCCTGCATGGCGAAGGCGGCGCCCTGCTTGGCGGCGGCGAGCCCACCCATGGCGCCGGAGCGGATCTCGTGGACGACGGCGGCAATCGCCGGATCGTTCGGGGCGCGGAAGACGGCGGTGGTGTCGAGATCGTAGGTCGCGGCGCAGATCGCCGGCAGTTCCCAATTGCCGAGATGGGCGGAGAAGATCAGCCCCGGCTTGGCGTCGTCCTTGAGCGCGATGAAATGCTCGATGCCGACGACCTCGACCCGGCCATTGGGGTCGGGGTTGTGGTAGTCATAGTCGAACAGCGTCTTGAGATGGGCGTATTCGGCGACGGTGCGGCCGAGATTCTCCCAGCCACCGCGGACGAGGCGCCGGGCTTCGGCGTCGTCGATGCCGGGGAAGGCGGCGCGGACATTGGCATAGGCGACCCGGTTGACCGGGATCAGCGGGCTCGCGCTGCGCAGGAGCCAGCCGCCGAGATCGGAAGCCCGCTCAAGGCCGAGCGCGCGCAGGAAGGCGAAGACCGCGCGGATGAGCCCGATCATCAGCGCAGCGCCGATGCGCGTCGCAAATTGCTTCAGTTGCCTCAAGATCCCCGCCCGGTGCGCCGGCGCAGCGTCCGGGAAGGACCTCGCCATCGCGGCGCGACTTGCGGGATTGTGGCCGGCGCGTCAAGTCGCGCCGGCTCGAAGGGCCTGATCAGAGCGTGACGATGACCTTGCCGAAGACCTTGCGGGCCTCGATCCGGGCGAGGCCCTGCTCGAATTCGGCGAGCGGGAAGACCGTATCGATCACCGGCTTCATGCCGGCGGCCATCTTCTCCAGCGCTTGCGAGATGTTCTCGATCCGGCAGCCGAACGAGCCGGTGATCCGATATTGCTGCTGGAAGAGCTGCATCAGGTTGATGGTCGCCGAGGGGCCGGAGGTGGCACCGCAGGTGACGAGGCGGCCGCCGCGCTTGAGGCAGAGCAGCGAGCCGTTCCAGGTGTCGGCGCCGACATGTTCGAAGACGACGTCGACGCCCTTGCGCTTGGTCAGACGCCGGACCTCGCCCTCGAAACGCTCGGTCTTGTAGTTGACGACGAAATCGGCGCCGAGCGCCTTGGCTTTCGCGCCTTTCTCGTCGTCGCCGACGGTGGTGTAGACGGTGCAGCCGATCGCCTTGGCCATCAGGATCGCCGCGGTGCCAATGCCGGAGCCGCCGGCATGGACCAGCACCGATTCGCCGGGTTCGAGCCCGGCATTGTCGAACAGCATGTGCTGGACCGTGCCGAAGCCGATCGGCGCGCAGGCGGCCTCCTCGAAGGAGACGCCCTTCGGCGCCTTGATGACGAGGCGCTCGGGCCGGTTGACCAGTTCTCGGGCGAAGCCGTCGATGTGGAAGCCCATGATGCCGGCGACGTTCTCGCAGAGATTGTCGCGGCCCTCGCGGCAGGCCTTGCACTGGCCGCAGGTCTCGGCGCCGTACATCGTTACCGTATCGCCTTCGCGAAAGCGCGAGACGCCCTCACCGACGGCGACGACCTCGCCAGCCGCTTCGACGCCGGCAGCCTGCGGCATCTTGCGCTTGGCGAAGGCCATGCCGCGGAAGCCCCAGAGGTCGAGATAGTTCAGCCCGACGGCGCGCACGCGGATCTGGACCTCACCGGCCGCCGGTGGCGGTGGCGGCTCGATCTGTTCGAGGCGGAGATCGCGGTCGCCATGAAGCTGGAGCGAGAGCATGGATCGTCTTTCAGAGCTGGTCCGGCCATTGCTGCGAGGCGTGCAGGACAGCGAGGATTTCGACGCGCCCGTTACGGACGCGATAGGGAAGTATGTAGGGCGTACCCGTCACCACGAATTCGCGGGTGCCGTCAACACGGCCGGGCCGGCCGAGATTTGGATGATCAAGCAGTGATTGCACCTTGGTCTCGATGAGGAGAGCAAGACGCTCCGCTGCGGTCGGGCTGTCGGTGGAAACATAAGCGAAGATCGCGTCGATTTCAGCGAGAGCTCGCTTGGTCCAGCGAAGCTTCACGGCTTCGTCCGGTACTTTGCGAAGACAGCGTCGACTTCCTCATCGGTCGCGAATTCACTTCGATCGGCTTCCGCCAGACCGGCCTTGATTTGCTCGATCTGCCAAGCATTGAGCTTGATGTAGTTCTCGATCGCCTTGGCAGCGAGCCAGTTGCGTGAGCGGTCGGTATCCGATGCCAGCGCGTCGAGCTTGGCGAGGGTCTCGGCGTCGAGGCGAATCGTGAAGGCTGCCGTCATGATGGTTCACTCCGGTTCGAAGTGAACTTAGGCGATCTTCTACTCTCCGCCAAGCGCCGGCCGTTTACCATGTTTCACGTGAAGCGTTGGCGCCAACGTTAGCGATGCACGCCCATCTGCGCGGTAACCCCGCCATCGATCGGCAGCACGGTGCCGGTGATGTAGGCCGCAGGGGGGCTCAGCAGGAAGGCGGCGAGGCCGGCGACCTCGTCCGGCCTGGCGAAGCGGCCTGCCGGGATCTGGCTTTCCATCTTGTCGCGATAGGCGGCGTAGGGCGCCATCATGTCGGTGTCGACGAAGCCGGGTGCGATCACGTTGACGGTGACGCCGCGCTTGCCGGTCTCGACCGCGAGCGTCTTGGCATAGGAGATCAGCGCACCCTTGGAGGCGGCATAGGCCGCGTTGCCGGGATTGCCGCGCAGCGCCGCGACCGAGCCGATCGCGACGATGCGGCCGGCCCTGGCGCGGATCATGCCGCGCATCAGGCTCTTGGCGAGACGGGTGAAGGCCCAGAAATTGACCTGCATCGCGGCTTCCGCCTTGTCCTGGACCAGCATGGCGGCGAGCGTGTCATAGGGCTGGCCGGCATTGTGGACGAGGCCGAACCAGGCTTCGTCCTCGCAGTGCTCGCAGAAGGCGTCGAGCGCGGGTTTGTCGGAGAGATCGAGCGGCAGAGCGCGCACGGTGCGGCCGGGCGCGGCGGTGGCGATCTCTGCGGCAAGCGCCTGCGCCTGCTCGGCCGAGGAGCGATAGGTGAAGTCGACATCGTGGCCATCAGCCACGAGCGCCCGCACGATCGCGGCGCCGACGCCCTTGGCGCCGCCGGTGACGAGAACCTTGGTCATGCTGCTGATGGCCCCGCCGTCAGGACGAGGCAGGTGTTCTGGCCGCCGAAGCCGAAGGAGTTAGACAGCACGGTGCGCACCTTGGCGTCGCGAGCCTGGTTGGGGACGACATCGATTGCGATCGCCGGATCAGGCGTATTGTAGTTGATCGTCGGCGGGATGCGGCCATTGGCGATGGTCAGCAGCGAGATCACCGCCTCGACCGCACCGGCGGCCGTCAGCGTATGGCCGAGCATCGACTTGTTCGACGAGATCGGCAGCTTCGCCATGCGCTCACCGAAGACGGCGGAGCAGCTCATCGCCTCCATCTTGTCGTTCTCCGGCGTCGAAGTGCCGTGGGCATTGATGTAGTCGACATCGTCCGGGGTGAGGCCGGCATCGGCGAGGGCGTCCTGCATGGCGAGGATCGCCGGCTTGCCGTCCGGGCTCGAGCGGGTGCGGTGGAAGCCGTCGCCACGCTCGCCGCAGCCGGCGACGATGCCGAGAATGGTCGCGCCGCGTGCGAGCGCGTGGTCGTAATCCTCCAGCACCAGCGCGCCGGCCCCTTCACCCATGACGAAGCCGTCGCGATTCTTCGAGAACGGCTTGGCGGAGGCTTCCGGCGGGTCGTTTTGGGTCGAGAGCGCCGAGAGCAGCGAGAAGCGGATCAGCGCCTCGGCATGGACCGAGCCGTCGGTGCCAATGCAGAGCGCAGCTTCAGTCTCGCCGCGGCGGATCGCCTCGACGCCCATCTGGATTGCGGTCGCGCCCGAGGAGCAGGCGGTCGAGAGCGAGATCGGCGAGCCCTTGGTGCCGAACTTCTCGGCGATGTGCTCGGCGACGCCGCCGAACAGGAAGAGCTCATGCATCGCCTGGTGCTTATGACGAGCGGCGACGCGCAGCAGCGCGTCATAGTCGGCGTCGCCATCGACGGCCTGCGCCAGCTCCTGCTTCTGCGGCCATTCCATCTCGACCGGCGGCACTGCCATGAAGAGCTCGCCGGGGAAATCGCCGGCGGCGCCGAGGCCGCTCTGCGCCACTGCTTCCTCGGCGGCGAGCGTGGCGAGCTTCTCGGAAAGTTCCGGCGCGGCGAAGGAGCCGTCGAACAGGAAATCGACGGTCGCTGCGATAGTGGTGCGCAGGCCTTCGGTCGGGAAGCGCTCGATGCGGTGGATGCCGGAACGGCCGGCGGTCAGGGCCTCCCAGTTGGCATCCTTGCCCTGGCCGAGCGAGGTGATGATGCCGAGGCCGGTGACGGCGACGATCGGCCGGCCCTGGCTGTCGCGATGGTTTGCACCCATGACGCCTCTCCTTAAGCCTTGACCAGACGGGCAGCGCCCTCGCCGCGCCAATGCGCGGTGCCGGTGACGATCGCCTCGTTCGCCGCGCCGGTCGAGAGGGCTGCGGCTGCCAGTGCGACCGAGACCGGGAAGGCGGCTTCGAGGGAATGGCCGGTGAAGTCGCCGGTGGCGATGCGGCGCGCAGCTGGCGCGGCCTTGGCGATCGCGGCCGCCTCCTCCTCGGTGATCCCGGCGCAGCCGGTCGCAGCCGAGATCGCCAGTGCGTCCGATGCGAGCGGGCCGAAACCGGCGAGCAATTCGTCCAGCGCCTTGGCGACCGAGCCGGGCTGGCGGCGGCTGCGATGAGCGGCCGCATGGCTGAGGCGGGCATGGGCCCTGGCGCCGCGCGCTGCAGCCCGCTCGGCCGATTCGACCACGAGGAAGGCGCCGGCGCTGCCGGTGATCATGCCGGGCACATCGTTGCGGGAGAAGACGGGAGCAAAATCCGCGGCGCGCAGAAAGCCGCCGAGCTCGAGCAGCAGCAGCATGTCGCGGCGCTCGGCGTTGTAGGCGCCGCCGACGAGGATGATTTCGGCCTGGCCGGCCTCGATCCGCGCCCGGGCCGTGCGGATCGCGTCGACGCCGGCCTGTTCCTCGCCCATCAGCGTGCGCGAGGCGCCGGTGATGCCGTGGACGATGCCGATATTGCCGGCGAGCAGGTTGGAGAGCTGGGCCAGGAACAAGGTCGGCCTGAGATCGCCCATCAGCCGCTCGTTGAGGAAGGCTCCGGGCTGGTTGGCGTTGCGCAGGCCGGTCAGCACGGCGGCGTCGACGGCGTGGTCGCGTTCACCGCCGCCGGCGGCGACGATGACCTGGAGCTGGCTCTTGGCCTCCGCGTCGTCCTTCAGCCCGGCATCGTCGAGGGCAAGACCTGCGGTATAGACGCCGAGGCGCTGCCAGGGCTCCATCTGGCGCTGGTCAGACTTCTTCGGGATCTGCCGGTCGAGCTCGAGTGGCTTCAGCGGATGCAGCGGATAGGGCGCGAAGCCCTGGCTGTCGACGATCGGCGCAGCGTTGGAGGCGAGCGCCTGGGCGTGCGCCTCGATGCCCTCGCCGAGGCTGGAGGCGAGGCCGATGCCGGTGATGACGACGTCGCGGGCCATGTCAGACTGCCTCCGGCGAGAGGCCGATGGCAGCGATGCGAGCCTGCATCAGGGTGCGCATATCGGCGGGAAACGGCATCAAGCGGAAGCGCAATTCGGCGTCGCAGATCGGCTTGCCGGCGATCGAAATCTTCGCCTTTGTCGCAGCGTAGCCGGAGCCCTCATGGACGAGCTCAGCGCTGACGTCGAGCACGGCGTCGGGTTCGACGAAAGTGCGGAAACGCGCCTTGTCGACCATCATCAGGAACGGCATCTGCGTCAGGCCGTTGAGCCCGAGCAGCAGATAGCCGGAGGCCTGCGCCATGGTCTCGGTAAGCAGGACGCCGGGAACGAGCGGGTGGCCGGGGAAATGGCCCTCGAAGACCGGGCTTTGCGCCGGAACGGTCGAGCGGGTCAGGATCCGCTTGTTCGCCGGATCGAAGCTCTCGACCTTGTCGATCATGTCGAAATATTCGAGGCGCATGCGGCTCCAACCCGTCTCGCCGCGATCGGGGTCTTGCCCCGCTTGCGGCGCTTCAACGTCCAGCGGTGGCTCTTTCGAGCCGGTGCTCGTTCAGGCGGCTTTGGCGGCGACGAGGTCGTCGATGCGCTTGCAGAGATTCTCGAGCACGAAATACTGCTCTGCCGGCGCCTTGCCCTCGTTGACCTCCTGGGTCCACTGCTCCAGCGGCAGCTTGATGCCGAAGGCCTTGTCGATCGCGAAGGCGATGTCGAGGAAGGCGAGGGAGTCGATGCCGAGATCTTCGATCGCGTGGCTCTGGGGCGTGATCTTCTCGCGAGGAATGTCGCAAGTCTCCGAAATGATGCCGGCGACCGTCTCGAACGTGGCGGACATGCGGGTGCTCCGTCGTGGAATGATGATGGCGGATGGCGTCCGGGCGCGTTCGCCCCGCGCCTGCCCCAAGCCCCCCGCCGAGGATGACTGTGACCGCCCCCTTACACCTCAGTGCAGAATAGGACAACCGTCACGACCAAAGAGGGACGCCCGGCTCGAGGGCCGGGCGTCCAGTATCGTCGCCGCCGAATCTTACGCGGCAATGCCGCGCAGCACGTAGTGCAGGATGCCAGCGTTCTTGAAGTAGTCGAGCTCGTCCAGCGTATCGATGCGGCAGAGGATCGGAACCTTCTTCACCTTGCCGTCGGCATAGGTGATTTCGGCTTCGAGGGTCTGGCGCGGCTTGACGGTGGCGAGGCCCTTGATCGTCACGCTTTCGTCGCCCTTGAGGCCGAGCGAGGCCCAGCTCGTGCCCTCCTGCAGGGTGAACGGCACCACGCCCATGCCGACCAGGTTCGAGCGGTGGATGCGCTCAAAGCTCTGGGCGATCACGGCCTTGACGCCGAGCAGGTTGGTGCCCTTGGCCGCCCAGTCGCGCGAGGAACCGTTGCCGTATTCGACGCCGGCGAAGATCACCAGCGGCACCTTCTCGGCCTGGTAGCGCATCGAGGCGTCGTAGATCGGCAGCTCTTCCTTGCTGGGATAGTGGATGGTGTAGCCGCCCTCGCGCCCGTTCGGGCCCATCATGTGGTTGCGGATGCGGATGTTGGCGAAGGTGCCGCGCATCATCACCTCATGATTGCCGCGGCGCGTGCCGTACTGGTTGAAGTCGGCGACGGCGACGCCGTGCTCGGTGAGATAGGCGCCTGCCGGCGAGGCGGCCTTGATCGAACCGGCCGGCGAGATGTGGTCGGTGGTGATCTTGTCGCCGAACAGGCCGAGGATGCGGGCGCCGACGACGTCGGTGACCGGTACCGGCTGCTTGCCCATGCCGCGGAAATAGGGCGGGTTCTGTACATAGGTCGAGTTGTCGTCCCATGCATAGGTCTGGCCGGTCGGCGCCTTGACCTTCTGCCAGTTGGCGTCGCCCTTGAAGAC
Organism: Allobosea sp. Root483D1; assembly: GCF_001429505.1. Lineage (GTDB taxonomy): Bacteria > Pseudomonadota > Alphaproteobacteria > Rhizobiales > Beijerinckiaceae > Allobosea. The sequence continues at coordinate 15,845 of NZ_LMJW01000021.1, read as the reverse complement.
GTCGGCATACTTCGCCTTGAAGATCGCCTTGGTGACGTTCTTGGCGATGAAGGCCTGGATCTCCTTGTTGGAGGGCCAGATGTCCTTGAGGTAGACCGGCTTGCCGTCCTTGCCCATGCCGAGCGGCTCGATGGTCAGGTCGATTTGTACCGAACCGGCCAGCGCATAGGCGACGACCAGCGGCGGCGAGGCGAGATAGTTCGCCTGCACGTCCGGCGAGACGCGGCCCTCGAAGTTGCGGTTGCCCGAGATCACGGCGCCGGCGATCAGGCCCTGATCGTTGATCGCCTTCGAGATCGGCGCCGGCAGCGGGCCGGAATTGCCGATGCAGGTGGTGCAGCCGAAGCCGACCAGGTTGAAGCCGAGCTTGTCGAGATCCTTCTGCAGGCCGGCCTTGGCGAGATACTCGGCCACGACCTGCGATCCCGGCGCCAGCGAGGTCTTGACCCAGGGCTTGACCTTGAGGCCCTTCGCCACGGCGTTGCGGGCGAGCAGGCCGGCGGCCATCAGCACCGAAGGGTTCGATGTGTTGGTGCAGGAGGTGATGGCGGCGATGACGACGTCGCCATGGCCGAGATCGAACTTCTCACCCTCGACCTTGACGCGGCGCGAAAGCTCGCTGCCCTTCTTGTAGTCGCTGTCCATCGCGGCGGCGAAGCCGCTCTTGATCGCGCCGAGATCGGCGCGGCCTTCCGGACGCTTCGGGCCGGCCATCGAGGCCTGCACCGTGGCGAGGTCGAGCTCGAGCGTGTCGGTGAAGACCGGGTCGGGCGTCGAGCGGGTCGCGAACAGCCCCTGGGCCTTTGCATACTTCTCGACGAGGGCGACGCGGGCGGCCTTGCGGCTGGTGGTCTCCAGATAATTCAGGGTCTCGGCATCGACCGGGAAGAAGCCGCAGGTCGCGCCGTATTCCGGGCCCATGTTGGCGATGGTGGCGCGGTCGGCCAGCGTCAGATTGTAGAGGCCGGGGCCGAAGAACTCGACGAACTTGCCGACGACGCCCTTCTTGCGCAGCATCTGCGTGACCGTGAGCACGAGGTCGGTCGCGGTGATGCCTTCCTTGAGCTTGCCGGTGAGCTTGAAGCCGATCACCTCGGGCAGCAGCATCGACTGCGGCTGGCCGAGCATGGCGGCCTCGGCCTCGATGCCGCCGACGCCCCAGCCGAGCACGGACAGGCCGTTGACCATGGTGGTGTGCGAATCGGTACCGACCACGGTGTCGGGATAGGCGACCTCGACGGTCTCGGTCTTCTTGCCCTTCTTCACCTTCTCCTTCGCCGTCCAGACGGTCTGGGCGAGGTATTCCAGGTTGACCTGGTGGCAGATGCCGGTGCCCGGCGGCACGACGCGGAAATTGTCGAAGGCGCCCTGGCCCCATTTCAGGAAGCGGTAGCGCTCGCCATTGCGCTGGTATTCAAGATCGACGTTCTGCTTGAACGCCTTGGGCGAGCCGAACTCGTCGACGATGACGGAATGGTCGATGACGAGATCGACCGGGACCAGCGGGTTGATCTTCTTGGGGTCGCCGCCGAGCGCGACGACGCCGTCACGCATCGCGGCGAGGTCGACCACCGCCGGCACGCCGGTGAAGTCCTGCATCAGCACGCGGGCAGGGCGGAAGCCGATCTCCTTGCCGGCCTTGCCCTTGTCGTCGAGCCAGCCGACGAAATTCTCGATATCGGCCTTGGTGACGGAGCGGCCATCCTCGAAGCGCAGCAGGTTCTCGAGCAGCACCTTCATCGAGAAGGGGAGCTTGGAAATGCCGGCGAGGCCGTTCTTCTCGGCCGCCTTCAGCGAGTAATAGACATATTTCTTCGTGCCGACGGTCAGCGTCTTGCGGCACTTGAATGAATCGAGCGAGGCCATTTTGGCTTACATCCTGATCAAGGGGTTGCGGTCACGAGCCGAATTCCTCCTTGCGGATGAATCCGGTCGAAGGCCTGTTGCGCATGACGCGCACGCCGCCCCGGGAGTGCCCGAGCCCCGCGCCGGATCGGCGTGCGGCGTAGCCACGGGTTCTATAGATCAATTCCAAGAAGCCCGCTACAGGCTCGATATGCGTCGCACGAGGAGCTAATGACGCTTCGGAAGACAGGCTCGGCGTGACGCAGATTCGATTCCAGACGTTTGCCCTGACGGCCGAAGCGCTCGCCTGCCGCCGTGGCGGTCGCGCGATCTTCGACGGCGTCGGCTTTCGTCTGGAAAACGGCGAGGCCATCGCGCTCACCGGCCGCAACGGCGCCGGCAAGTCGAGCCTGATCGCCATGCTGTGCGGACGCCTGCGCCCCGAGGCGGGTGCGATCCGGCTCGATGGTCTCGACGACATGCCGCTGGCAGAGGCCGCCCATCTGGTCGGGCATCGCGACGGGCTCAAGACCGCGCTGACCGCGGCCGAGAACCTGCGTTTTGCGCAGGAGCTGCTTGGTTCGCCGGGGCAGAATCCCGCTGAGGCGCTCGCCACGGTCGGCCTGCCGCATGTCGGGCCGTTGCCGGTCGGCTATCTCTCGGCCGGCCAGCGCCGGCGCGTCGCGCTGGCGCGGCTCCTGGTGGCCTCGCGGCCGATCTGGTTGCTCGATGAGCCGATGGCGGCGCTCGATGTCGGCTCGCAGACGATGCTCTCCCAACTGATGCAGGCGCATCTGGCCGCGGGCGGTGCGATCCTGGCCGCGACCCATGGACCGCTCGGCCTCGACGGCGCGCGCGAACTCAGGATCGGGCCGTGAGCCGCGCCTTTCTCGCCATCCTCCGGCGTGATCTTGCGCTGGCGATCCGGGCCGGCGGCGGCGGCGAGCTCGCGCTCGTCTTCTTCCTGACCGTCGTCGTGCTGATCCCGTTCGCGCTCGGGCCCGACCTCAACCTGCTGTCGCGGATCGGCCCGGCCATCCTCTGGCTTGGCGCGCTTCTGGCGACGCTGATCGGGCTCGACCGGCTGTTCCAGGCCGATGAGGAGGATGGCTCGCTCGACCTGATCCGCGGCGCGGCGCTGCCACTGGAACTCGCCGTCTTCGCCAAGGCGCTGGCGCATTGGCTGACGACGGGCCTGCCGCTGACGCTCGCTGCGCCGCTGCTCGGCCTGCTCGTCGCTCTGCCGGCCGAAGGCGTCGTGCCGCTGACGGCGAGCCTCGCGCTGGGAACGCCGGCGCTGAGCTTCATCGGCGCGGCGGCGGCGGCGCTGACCGCGACCCTGCGCCGCGGCGGCTTGATCCTGCCGATCCTGGTCGCGCCGCTCTGTGTGCCGGTGCTGATCTTCGGTGTCTCGGCCGCCGATGCGGCGCGCAGCCCGATGTCGCTGCAGAGCCCGCTGCTGATCCTCGGAGCGCTGTCGTTGGCGTCGGCGGTGATGGGTTGCGTCGCGGCTGCGGCGGCGTTGCGCCAGCCGGAGTGAGTTCAGTTCAAGGTTGGCTGGCCGTCGCTGGCATTGAGTTCGAGCGCACAGCCGGATTGGGACGCAAGCTGCGCAACGACAGAGGCGATGTCCTCGAGTGCAACATTGTCTTCGGCAAAACGAAGCTGGACCTCGCCCGCCACGCCGAAGACGTCGATGATCCGCGATTCACCGGCCTTCAAGCGAATCGTCGTTTCGATATCGCGACGCATGGGGTCTGAAAGCTTGATGAGCATGACTATCCCTCCTGAACTGAGAGATAGCGCAGGGACTAAAGCAATTCAAGAAAAAAGTTAAATTATTTCAATATGTTAGTAAGTTGCTGCGAAGGTGATGCAGTGGCATGGCGCTAAGGTGGCGCTTCCGGCGCCACCCCTTGCAAAAGCGTCTTTTGTGCTTATACCATCACTTACTCATTTTTAGCGTGATGGGGAGCGCGCAATGTCTGACCTAGAGCGTGGCGAACGTCTGCAGATCATGCTGAGCGCGGACGAGCTCCGCGCCGTCGAGAACTGGCGCTTCGACAAGCGCATGCCGAGCCGCGCGGCCGCGGTGCGGGAACTGCTCAGGCGTGGCCTGAGTGCGGAGGGCTTCGACGTCGCTGCGGATGGCGCCCGTTCCGGCAGCTTCAGCGTTCTCGAGAACGACGCAGGCATTGGGTCGAACGCCTCCGAAAAGGATTAGCGCTATCGGGGGCCTCATCGTCGCAGGCGTCGCTCATCGATTGTGAGCCGGGCCGGCGATTGCTACATGCTCTCTGGTCGAAAAAAGAGCAGAGCCGGCCACCACCTTCATGGCGAGCCTTACCGAACTGGCCAATCCGGCGCGCTTCATGCGCCTGTCGAGCGCGTTGCTGCCCTGGCTTTCGGGCACCGCGGCGCTGCTGCTCGCCATCGGCTTCTATCTCGTCTGGTTCGTCGCCCCGTCCGACTACCAGCAGGGCGAGACCATCAAGATCATGTACATCCATGTGCCGGCCGCCTGGCTGGCGCTGATGTTTTATTCGATGATGGCGCTCTCGGCGCTCGGGGTCCTGGTCTGGCGCCATCCGCTGGCCGATGTCGCCCAGCAGGCCGCGGCGCCGATCGGCGCCTGTTTCGCGCTGATCTGCCTGCTCACCGGCTCGTTCTGGGGCAAGCCGATGTGGGGCACCTACTGGGTCTGGGATGCACGCCTGACCTCGATGCTGGTGCTGTTCCTGCTCTATCTCGGCGTCATCGCGCTGCGCCGTGCCATCGATGAGCCCTCGCGCGCCGGGCGCGCCGTCGCAATCCTGACGCTGGTCGGCTGCGTCAACATCCCGGTCATCAAGTTTTCGGTCGACTGGTGGAGCACGCTGCACCAGCCGGCCTCGGTGCTGCGGCTGGGCGGGCCGACCATCCACGCCTCGATGCTCTGGCCGCTCGTGATCACCGCGCTCGGCTTCACGCTGCTGGCGCTGGCGCTGCACTGCGCCGCGATGCAGGCCGAGATCCTGCGCCGGCGAGTCCGGACGCTGACGATCTTCGAGGCCGAGCGGCTCGACCGGCTTTCCCTGCAGGCGGCGCAATGATGGACCTGCTCGGACAGCATGCAGGCTTCATCCTCGCCGCCTATCTGGCGGCTGCGGTGATCCTGCTCGGCCTGGCTGCAACCATCCTGCTCGACCGGCGCGCGCAGAGGCGTGCGCTCGCGGCGCTGGAGGAACGCGGCGCCGGCCGCCGAAGCGGTGGGCACGCCATGAGCGAAGCCTCGGTTTCGCCGCCACGGCGCTCGCCCTGGCTCTTCGCCATCCCGCTGTTGATCTTCGCGGCGCTGGCGGCGGTGTTCGCCAAGGGGTTGTTCTCGGGCGATGCCAGCAAGGTGCCCTCGGCTCTGATCGGCAAGCCGGCCCCGGCGATCACGCTGACCCCGCTGGAAGGGCTGCAGCGCGACGGTCAGCCGGTGCCCACATTCAGCATCACTGACCTCGCCAAGGGCAAGGCGACGATCGTCAACGTCTTCGCGAGCTGGTGTGCGCCCTGCCGGGTCGAGCATCCCTTCCTCGTCGCCATGGCGGATTCGGCCGCGGTGAAGCAGGGCAAGGTCGCGCTCGTCGGCTTCAACTACAAGGACGAGACCGAGAATGCCCGCCGCTTCCTCGGCGCGCTCGGCAATCCCTATTCGGCCGTCGGCGTCGATCGCGCCGGCCGCGCCGCGATCGACTGGGGCGTCTACGGCGTGCCCGAGACCTTCCTGATCGGGCCGGACGGGCGAATTTTGGAGAAGCATGTCGGCCCGCTCGACGGGCAGGCGGCGTCGCGGATACTGGCGAAGGCTGCGGCACTGGTGAAATGACGCGCGTCAGCGCGTCATGGTCGGGCTTGACCCGACCATCTCAGGACGAGAAGGCATCTCTTCCGGCACGAGATTCTCGGGTCTGCGCTGCGCTTCGCCCGAGAATGACGCGCTTTGTCAGGCCGCGTTCTTAGCCCCGACCAGGCTTTCGAACATGCCGCGTCCGTCGGTGCCGCCGACGAGGCCGTCGATCAGGTTTTCCGGGTGCGGCATCAGGCCGAGAACGTTGCGGTTCGGCGAGTAGATCCCCGCGATGTGGTTGAGCGAGCCGTTCGGATCGGCCTCGGCCGTGATCTGGCCGTCGGCATCGCAATAGCGGAAGGCAACGAGGCCTTCGCCTTCGAGCCGGGCGAGGGTCTCGGTATCGCAGATGTAGTTGCCTTCGCCATGAGCGATGCAGACATCGATCACCTGGCCTTTGGCATAAGCCGAGGTGAAGGCCGTGTCGTTGCGCTCGACCTTGAGGTGCTGGCGTTTGCAGACAAATTTCAGATTGGCGTTGCGAGCGAGGACGCCCGGCAACAACCCGGACTCGCAGGCGATCTGGAAGCCGTTGCAGATGCCGAGGACGAGGCCGCCGCGCGCCGCATGCGCCCGCGTCGCGTCCATGATGTGGGCGCGGCCGGCGATGGCGCCGCAGCGCAGATAATCGCCATAGGAGAAGCCGCCCGGCAGGACGACGAGATCGGTTCCGGCCGGCAGTTGATGATCGCCATGCCAGACATTCTCGACGGTCGCGCCGGCCTGGCGCAGCGCCTTGGCGACGTCGCCGTCGCGGTTCGAGCCGGGGAAGGTGATGACGGCGGCCTTCATGGATTCGCCCTTTTCGGCTGACGGTAGCTCTCGGCATCCATCGTCATGGTGATCACCGTGACGGTTTTGCCATTATGTCCCGGCTCTTCGCGGCGGTTCTCCTCCCTCATCCCGAGGGCAGAGTAAAGAGCGATGCCACTTGCATTGTAGGCGCGGACGCCGAGACGGGCACTGCGGGCATCGAATTCATCGAAGATCACTTGCAGCGCATGGCCGAGCAATTGCCGACCATAGCCACGCCGCGGCTCGTCGACGGCAATGCGGCGCACCAGGATGGAATCGGCTGCGAGGCCGACCTCCTGCAGCATCACGAAGCCCGCGATGGCGCCATCCGGCTGGCGTGAGACGAAATAGCGATGCGTTGGGTCGGCCATGCCGGCGAGGTGTTCCTCGCGGCTCCAGCGCCCGACGGTCGCCTCATAGCCGGGCCTGCGCTCGCAGGCCATGATCGCGTCGATATCGGCCGGCGTCGCCGGTACGATCATCGACGTGTCCAGGCTCACGCCTGCAACTCGACGCGGTAATTCTCGATCACGGTGTTGGCGAGCAGCTTCTCGCAGGCCGCCTTGAGCGCAGCCTCGGCAGCGGCATTGTCGGCGCCGTCGAGCTCGATGTCGAAGACCTTGCCCTGGCGGACCGAGCCGACGCCTTCGATGCCGAGGGATTTCAGCGCGCCCTCGATCGCCTTGCCCTGCGGGTCGAGCACGCCGGTCTTGAGGGTGACGGTGACGCGGGCTTTCATTGTGATCTCCGGGCGGGATTGTGCGGGTGCCTTAGCGGCGAATCGCCGAGGGCTCAACTCTTTGTCGCGTCCGCCGACGCGGCGGCGGTGACGCGGTTGTCCAGCAGGCCTTGCAGATAATCGAGCACGGGCCTCGCAGAGTCGCCGCCCATCTTGGCATGTGTGAGCAGCGGGATGCCGTGGGGACCAGATGCAGTCAGGGCAGCAGGCAGGGCGGCGAGATGGGCGCGGACCAGGTCGAGATGCCCGAGCATCGCTGCCGCGAAGACATCCATTCGAGCGCCCCGTGCGAGCAGGAACTCGGCGATCTCGCGCCGACCCGTATGGGCTGCGGCGCCAAGACCGCTCTCCCAATCGCCGCCGCCCCAATCCCAGACCGCGTTCACGAGGGTCGGATGCTCGGCGACGAGGGCCGTGACCCGCTCGAGATTGCCATGGGCGGCGCGGACGAAATCCTGGACCAGAAGAGGGTCGAGCTGTGGCTTGTCGCCCATCGGGGCCTCCTGATTGCGGATCGATCGGCCGCGTCAGCGGCTCGCCCAGGTGGCGCGGGCGAAATCCTGGGCCGCTTGCGAATCGTCGGTCACCGCGATCGCCATGGCGAGCGTATTGTCCTTGCGGGCGTAGAGGATCGCGGTCGCGGCCAGCCGGCCGCCTTCCTTGGCCCGGATCTCGACGAGAATGCCGTCGGTACCCTCCTGCTTGAAGCGGGAGACGGTGGTGGTGCTCTTCGGCTTCTGCGCCTGCTTCGCCTTCGGACGCTTCGAGAATTCGCGCGCCAGCCGCACCGGGTTGAGCGCGAGCGTCCTCGCCATATCGGCGGCTTCGCGGCCTTCGAAGCTCAGCAACGCGGCCACGCCAGGGCGCTGGCAGTCCTGCGGCGTGCAAAAGACCATCGCCTTCGGGTTGATGCCGTCGTTCACCACCCAGTTCTGGATCGGCAGCGGCTCCCAGCCGCGCCCGGCGGCGAGCTGGACGAGGCCCGGTCCGAAATGATCGGCGCAGCCGGCGATCAGCAGGAGGCCGAGTGCGAGCGCGCCAAAACGCAAACGGGAGCGCAAGCGCCCCCGTCCGTCGATCATAGCCTCTGTAGCCGTCACGCTCACTGCACGAGGCGCGGCAATTATTGCACGAGCCGGGGGCCTGCCGGGCCCGGCTTCTCGTTCTCGCCGAGGATGCCGAGGCGGCGTGCCACCTCGGTATAGGCCTCGATCAGTCCGCCCAGGTCGCGGCGGAAGCGATCCTTGTCCATCTTGTCCTTCGACCGGATGTCCCAAAGGCGGCAGGAATCGGGGCTGATCTCGTCGGCGACGACGATGCGCATCATGTCGCCTTCCCAGAGGCGGCCGCACTCGATCTTGAAGTCGACGAGACGGATGCCGGCGCCAAGGAAGAGGCCGGAAAGGAAATCATTGACGCGAATGGCGAGCGCCATGATGTCGTCGATCTCCTGCGGCGTCGCCCAGCCGAAGGCGGTGATATGCTCTTCCGAGACCATCGGATCGTTCAACGCGTCGTTCTTGTAGTAGAACTCGATGATCGAGCGCGGCAGCTGGGTACCCTCCTCGATGCCGAGCTTGGTCGAGAGCGAGCCGGCCGCGACATTGCGGACCACGACCTCGAGCGGAATGATCTCGACCTCGCGAATCAGCTGCTCGCGCATGTTGAGCCGGCGGATGAAATGCGTGGGAACGCCGATGTCGTTCAGGTTGCTGAAGATATGCTCGGAGATGCGGTTGTTCAGCACACCCTTGCCGTCGATCACTTCATGCTTCTTGGCATTGAAGGCGGTCGCGTCGTCCTTGAAATGCTGGATCAGCGTTCCGGGCTCCGGTCCCTCATAGAGGACCTTCGCCTTGCCTTCGTAAATGCGACGGCGGCGGTTCATCGGGATATACCGTGGCTTGAGGAAATCCAAAGGGTCGGCCTCTCTCTGGTCGCGGTTGCCCGCGGCGGGATCATGGCCCTTTTCAGCACGCTCTCGCGCAATCTCGTTGCTCTGTCGAGTTCGATCCTGGCGCGCCGGTCTGGCTGGTTCATGTGGGCCTTGCTCCTGAAGAACTGGCCACACTCGCGCTATATGGGCCTTTCGCGCTGCAAACGCAACAAAGCGCCGGGGGCCACGTCGCGGCGCCGGATTCGACGGTGCGGGTCAGCTTGAACAGCTGAGCCTCTAGCCCGCACCGCCATCAGGTTGCTATATGGCGAAGCTGATATCGCGCCGCAGCATGATTTTGCCGCTCCGAAGAGGATAAGAGCCACATGACCACCTTCGACCAGCGCAAGGACGCGTACGAGAGCAAGTTCGCGCATGACGAGGAGCTGCGCTTCAAGGCGACGGCCCGCCGCAACAAGCTGCTTGGCCTGTGGGCGGCCGAGAAGCTTGGCAAGAACGGCGCCGATGCCGACGCCTATGCCAAGTCGGTGGTGCTCGCCGATTTCGAGGAGGCCGGCGACGACGATGTTCTGCGCAAGGTCAAGGCCGATTTCGCCGCGGGCGGCGTCACGGTCGCCGATGACGAGATCCGCCGGACCATGACGGAGCTGCTGATCAAGGCCGCCGACGAGGTCCAGGCCGGCCGCTGACGGGGCGGCCGCTTGCGCGGCCTCCACGCATTGCGCCCTTGAGCATGGCGCATGCCGCATGGTTTGCCTTTCACCGCTGGTTCGGTCCAGGGTCACGGACCCGCCAGTGGTGAAGAGCGGGCAACCGGATGAATGCGCCCATGACCGCCGCCAAGCCGACCGTGCTGTCCTCGCTCGCCGATCGCCTCGCCAAGGGCGAGACGCTGCTGTCCGCCTGGTGCGGCCTGCCCGATCCGAGCATCGCCGCGATCCTGGCGCAGGAGGGCTTCGACGCGGTCACGCTCGACATGCAGCACGGCCCGATCACGCTGGCCGAGGTGATCCGGGCGATTCCGCTGATCAACGCCGCCGGCAAGCCGGCGCTGGCGCGCATTCCGGTCGGCGAGTTCCAGAACGTCTCGAAGCTGTTCGATTCCGGCGCATCGGGCGTGATCGCGCCGATGATCAACACGATCGAGGATGCGCGCCGGCTCGCGGCTTATGCCAAGTATCCTCCGCTCGGCGAGCGCAGCTGGGGCAGCTATGGCGGTCTCGGCGCCTCCGGCCTCGACCAAAACAGCTATCTCAGGCAGGCCAACGCCTTCTCGCTGACCTTCGCGATGATCGAGACGCGCGAGGCGATGGCGATCGTCGACGACATCCTCGCTCTTGAGGGGATCGATGCGCTTTTCGTCGGCCCGTCCGATCTCTCGATCGCGCTCTCGGGTGGGGCTTCCGTCAACGCCGCGGCCAAGGAAGTCGACGATGCGATGCGCCATATCGTGGCGCGGGCCAATGCGGTGAAGAAGCCGGTCGCTTTCTATGCCGCGAGCGCCGAGCGCGCCGCGCAAGGCATCGCGCTCGGCGCGCGGCTGGTCACGGTGATGAGCGACACGGGCTTCCTGCGCAATGCGGCGCAGACGGCGCTGAAGATCGCGCGCGGCTAGATCACCGGCGTCCGACAAGACGCGATAATGGTGATCTATCTCGTTGTTATTGCATCGGATTTTTCCGAAAAGTGGATTCCACTTTTCGGTCCGATGCTTTAGCCGCTTCAGGCGTTGATGCCCTCACGGGATTTCAGCGCCGCATAATAGGCCCAGAGCAGCCGCGCGGCGACGCCGCGCCAGGGCCGCCATGCCTCCGCCAGTTCGGTCAACTCGACCGGCTTCGGGCGCGCCGGCAGTGCAAAAGCGACCTTCGCCGCCTCCTGCACGGCGAGGTCGCCAGCGGCGAAGCCGTCGCGATGGCCAAGGCAGAACAGCAGATAGACATCCGCCGTCCAGGGGCCGATGCCGGAGACCGCGGTCATGTGCGCATGGACGAAGTCCGGCGTCGCCGTCTCCAGCGCGGCGAGATCGAGCTTATTCTCGGCGATCGCGGCGGCGACGGCGCGCAATGTCTTCTGCTTCGGCCGCGACAGCCCCGACAGGCGCATCTCATCGTCGCTGGCGGCGAGGACGCGCTCCGGCGTCAGGGGGCTGAGCACGCTCTCGACCCTTGCCCAGACGGCGCGGGCGCTCGCCACCGAGAGCTGCTGCGAGACGATGATCGAGGCGAGGCTGACGAAACCGCTGTCGCGCCGGCGCAAGGGCGGGATGCCGGTACGGGCGATGATCCGTTCCCAGGCAGGATCGAGCGCAGCGAGGGCGACCATGCCTTCTTCGAGATCGGCGTTGCAGGAAATCGTCGTCATGTCGGTCCGGTCTATCGCCGATCACCAGTCCCGGTCCTGTCAGGAGGGCGGGCTTGGCGGGAGATGCGGCGGACCATAGACAGGAGGAGATGGCGTCGTCTCCACCCGTTTTCCGTTTCGCTCCCAGTCCGAACGGGCGGCTGCATCTCGGCCATGCCTATTCGGCACTGGAGAATCAGCGGTTGGCGGCGCGCTTCGGCGGTGAGTTGCTACTGCGGATCGAGGATATCGACCTGACGCGCTGCCGGCCGGAATTCGAGCAGGGCATTGATGAGGACCTCGCCTGGCTCGGCATTGGCTTCGCGCCGCAGGTGCGGCGGCAATCCCGGCATTTCGACGATTATCGCCGGGCGCTGGATCGGCTCGATGCGATGGGGCTGGTCTATCCCTGCTTCTGCTCGCGCCAGGAGGTGAAGGATGCCGTACGCCGGCGCGAAGCCGAGGCCGGAACGCCCTGGCCTCGCGATGCCGATGGTGCGCCACTCTATCCGGGGACGTGCCGTGCCCTGAGCGAGACGGAGTCACACCGGCGCCGCGAGGCAGGCGAGCCGCATGTCTTACGCCTCGCCATCGGCCGAGCCCTGGCCCGCATGGCCGGCGCGGCGCTCTCCTATCGCCTCTTCGACGAGAATGTCGCGGAGAGCGAGGTCGCCGTCGATCCGGCGCGCTGGGGCGATGTCGTGCTGGCGCGCAAGGACGTGCCGACGAGCTATCATCTCTCCGTGGTGGTCGACGACGCGCTGCAGGGCGTCAGCCATGTCGTGCGCGGCAAGGACCTGGAAGCTGCGACCGATATCCATGTCCTGCTGCAGCGCCTGCTCGATCTGCCGACGCCGCGCTACCATTTCCACCGGTTGCTCAGCGACGAGACCGGGCAGAAGCTGGCGAAGAGCCGGCTGTCGCAGAGCCTCGCCGATCTGCGGGCTCAGGGGACGAGTGCGGAAGCGATCCGGCGGCAACTTGGTTTCACGTGAATCGCTACAGCCTGTGAGGCTGGGTGAGCTCAGCCGACCCCCAAAAAGGTTAGCCAGCCGATCGTGGTGAAGAGCGAGAGCCCGGTCGAGAGCGCGATCGCGCTCGAGGCATCGGCGACGCCCCGCTTGTAGCGTTCGGCGAAGAGATAGGCGTTGATGCCGCAGGGGCAGGCGGCGAAGAGCACGGCGACGCCGGCCCAGGCCGCCGGCATGGCGAAAACCTTCGTCGCCAGCAGGAAGACGATGAGGGGGTGCAGCACGAGCTTGAGGAAGCTCAGCACCGTCGGCAGGCCGATGCCCGAGGCCAGGCCATAGCGCCGAAGCGCGATGCCGAGGCTGATCAAGGCGCAGGGGACGGCGGCGCCCGCGATCAGGTCGACGATCGACCAGAGTGGCGTTGGAACCAGGGCGACGAAGGGGCGCGCGGCGCTGCCGAGCAGGATGCCGACGACGATCGGGTGGGTGAACAGTCGCTTGAGCAGCAGGAGCGGCGAGGTGCCGCGGCCTTCGGCGAGCAGGGTCGCGGCCGTCATGGTCACCGGCAAATGCACCGCGAGCAGCAGGCCGAGCGGGACAGCGCCGGCTTCGCCATAGGCCTTCAGGATCATAGGCACGCCGACAAAGACGGTATTCGACTGTGCTGCGGCGAAGCCGGAGACGACGAGCTCCGGGCCCTTACGGGCGAACAGGCGCTTCGCCACCAGTTGCGCGATCAGCCAGACGATGGCGAGGCCGGTGAAATAGGAGATCCAGTAACCCCAGGGCTGGTCCGGCGGGATCGCGGCCGTCGCCAGGGTCTTGAACAGCAGGCAGGGGACGGCGAGCACGAAGACGAAGTCGGAGAGACCTTCGCCGGTGGTTTCGCGCAGCAGCTTCACCCAGCGCGCGGCATAGCCGATCGCAATCAGGCCGAAGACGGGCAGAACGATGAGCAGCGAGGAGAGCATCTGGCCTGTGACGGGGGTGGAATATCAGCGCAATTGCGCGGTCTGGCCTCCGGCCTTCTCGATCAGGCCCTGAACCTCGTCGCGCTGGCGCTTGAATTCGGCGAGCGCCTTGCCATCGAGCTCACGGCCGCGCGGCACCTTGATCTTCATCGGGTTGACGAAGTTGCCGTTGACCATGACCTCGTAGTGCAGATGCGGCCCGGTCGAGAGGCCGGTGTTGCCGAGGAAGCCGATCACCTGGCCCTGGCGAACCTTGACGCCCGGCGCGATGCCCTTGGCGAAGGCCGATTGGTGCGAATAGGTGGTGACGTAGCCATTGGCGTGCTGGATCTCGATGCGCCGGCCATAGCCGGAATCCCATTCCGCCTTGATGATCGTGCCGTTGCCGGCGGCCAGGATCGGCGTGCCGATCTTGTTGGCCCAATCGATGCCGGTGTGCATCTTCGAATAGCGCATGATCGGGTGATAGCGCATGCCGAAGCCCGAGCGCATCTCGGCATCGGTGATCGGTTTGCGCAGCAGGAACTTCTTCAGCGAACGGCCGTCATTGTCGAAATAGTCGATCAGCCCGTCTTCGGGCGCCTGATAGCGGAAGACCTGGCGCGTCTCGCCGTTGACGGTGAGGGTCGCCGACAGGATTTCGGCGCGCTCGCCGTCGTCGTCATCGGTGAAGATGACTTCGAGATTGTCGCCGCCGCGCACGCGCTGCTGGAAGTCGAGATCATAGGAGAAGATCCGGACGAGCTCATCGATCAGCGGGCGCGGGAGGTCATGGCGCAGGCCGGTCTCGTAGAGGCTCTCATAGAGCCGGGCTCCGGTGCCGGCCTCCTCTTCCTCTTCCTCCTCGTCATCCTGGTTGCCGACTTGCGACTTCTGCTGCGGGCCGATCGTCTCGCTTCTCGGCAGGGAGACCGGGACGAACAGACCCTTGTCGTTGACGGCGATCGCGGCGGAGGGCCGGCCGTTGTCGAGCAGGGCGACGCGCATGATCTGGCGGGGATCGCCCGGGCGCGGGCCGGGCGCGAACAGCGCCTGCAGCACCTGGCCTTCCGGCAGAGCGGCGACCTTCACCCGGCCGTCGAAGGCCTTCATCATCGAGACGATCTGGTCGCGGTTCGCGCCGGCATTGCGTATCACGGTCTCGAAGTTCTCGCCGCGGCGGGTGATCAGCAGCTTCTCCTCGACCTGCGGCTCGCGCGTGGCGGCCATCGGGGTCTTCGGTGCGTTCGTCACGTTCTCCGGGACGACGCGGACCTCGATGTTCGAGAAGGAGGTGTCGGTGGCGGGCGCGTAAGACAGGAGATTGCCGGCGCCTGCGCCGGCGGCCTGGTTGCCCTGGGCCAGGGTGCGGCTCAGCATCAGCTGGGGCGGGATCGGCAGCGCAGCGCGGCGGTCGGCGGCGGCGAGGTTGGCGCGCTCCTCCTCCATCTGGTTGACGACGTCGGCGTCGGTGAGATTGGCCTTGCCCGGCATGATCGGCAGGTCGGCGAGGTCGCGCTTGGTGATCGAGACGTCCGCATCCGGCATTTCGGTGACCGGCTCGGCATAGCGCTCGCTGCCGGGCGCGCCCTCGGCGAAAAGCCGCAGCGGATTGAAGGGCGGGATGTTGGCGGCGTAGACGCCGCTGGTCAGCGACAGATTGGTCGACAGGCGCACGAAGGGGCGGACCCGGATGACCTCGCGGTCGCCGATGCGCTGGGACATCGGGGCGCGCACGCTGTGCCGCGCCGAGGCGATCGGCTGCTCGGCGACGAGCTTGTCGCCCTTGCGGGCGCCGCCGCCGGCCGAGGTGGTCTGATGCGGAGTGACGGGCTCCGGACGCTCGGCGAAGCTGGTGTCGCCGCGCACCGCGACCAGGATGGCGCCGCCGAGGAGCGCCGCGCCGCAGGAGCCGACCAGCAGGCAGGCGAAGAGCCAGCGCAGCGAGACGCCGCGGCGGTCCATGCCGGCGGGCGTGGACCCGGCCGGGGTGATCGGCGGCTCGATCCCGAGATCGACGAGCAGTGCTGTCGCTTCCGGCGTCAGCGGCTCATGCGGCGCTCTGAGGTCCGGAGGGGCGTTCATCGGGCGTCTGGCGAATCCATTGAAACGCCCGACGGGCGCCGGGCTCGATGCCGTTAACGAGCATGGCCCCTATATAGAGAAGAGCATGCCTGCGTCACGCGCGGGAATCAATCTTGGGGCTGGTCCTGGCAAAGGCTCCCGTGCGCTCGCCGTGGCTGTGGGGAAAAATTGCGGCTGTTTGCGGGCGAGCGCTTGCCCTCGGCCAGCCTGTGTAGGGCCGGGGCGTGAGAAAGGCGGGCAAAACGCCCGAGAATCGCGAGCCGGAAAAAAAACGAACGGCTGTCGAAAAACTTTCATCTCTCGTGTTGACATGGGGAGCTGGTGGCTCCTATAAAGCGGCCAT
>NZ_LMJW01000020.1:259643-788094 GCF_001429505.1 Allobosea sp. Root483D1 | reverse complement strand
GCGTCGTCGAAGCCATGAAGTCCTTCACCAACGTCAAAACTTGGTCGACGCCCTGGAACGCGTAACCAGGAAATCAGGCGCAGGCGGAGCGATCCGCCTGCGTTTTCGTATGTCAGGGGAAAGAAACGTCGAAAGAGCGTTCAAACCAATCAGAAAGAGGGGATGAGAATATGAAGAACTGGCTTGCTTCCTGCGTCATCGGCGCCTTCGCACTTGCCCTTCCTGGCGTCGCCCAGGCACAGAAGACCAAGGTGACCATCTACACAGCACTGGAGAACGACCAGCTCGCGCCGTTCAAGGCCTCGATCGAGAAGGCCGTACCGGACGCCGATGTGGTCTGGGTCCGCGACTCCACCGGTGTCATCACCGCCCGCTTCCTGGCCGAGAAGGACAATCCGCGGGCCGACATGGTGATGGGCCTGGCGGCATCGAGCCTGCTGATGTTCGAGAAGGCCGGCCTGCTCGAAGTCTACAAGCCTGCTGGCGCAGACGCGTTGAAGCCGGTCTTCCGTGACGGCAACGAACCCTACACCTGGACCGGCATGGACGCTTATCTCGGCGTCGTCTGCTTCAACACCGCCGAGGCCAAGGGCATCGCGGTGCCGAATTCCTGGAAGGACCTGCTCAACCCGGCGCTCAAGGGCAAGATCGTGATGCCGCACCCGGCCTCGTCCGGCACCGGCTATCTGATGGTCGCCGGCTGGCTGCAGAGCATGGGCGAGGCCGAGGGCTGGAAGTTCATGGACGGCCTGCACGAGAACATCGCCGCCTATCTGCACTCCGGCTCGGCGCCTTGCGTCCAGGCGGCGCGCGGCGAGCGTACCGTGGGCCTGGCGCTCGACATGCGCGGCGCCGCCGAGAAGAGCAAGGGCGCGCCGATCGAGGTCGTGATCCCGAAGGAGGGCGTCGGCTGGGAGATGGAGGCCAGCGCCATCGTCAAAGGCAGCAAGAACCTCAGTGTCGCCAAGAAGGTCGCCGACTGGTCGACGAGCAAGGAGGCCAACGAGCTCTACTCGAAGACCTATGCCATCGTCGCGGCGCGCGGCATCGAGAACAAGCCCGCCAACTACCCGGCCAATGCTGAGGCCGGGATGATCAAGAACGACCTGTCCTGGATGGCCGACAATCGCGAGCGCGTCCTCGCCGAATGGTCGAAGCGCTACGAGTCGAAGGCGGCGCCGAAGAACTGACGCCATCGCGCCGGCGCGGCCCGCCGCAGCGGGTCGTCCGGCGCGTTTCATGCAGGGCGCGACGGGGTGGTCGCTCACCCGACGCCATCGCTGCGCGTTCAAAAGAAGGTCGGTACGATGACCACGAACACGGCTCCGTTTCTCTCGGTCCGCAAGCTCGCCAAGAGCTTCGGCAGCTTCCAGGCCCTGCGCAGCATCGACCTCGACATTCGTCGCGGCGAGTTCGTCTGCTTCCTCGGCCCATCGGGCTGCGGCAAGACCACCCTGCTGCGCGCGATCGCCGGCCTCGACCTGCAGGACAGCGGCAGCATCCAGATGGGCGGGCGCGACGTCTCGCGGGCAAGCCCCTCGGAGCGCGATTTCGGCATCGTCTTCCAGTCCTATGCGCTGTTCCCGAACCTGACGGTCATCGACAATGTCGGCTACGGGCTCGTCAACCGGCGCCGCCCGGCCAGCGAGATCAGCCGGCGCGTCGACGAGCTCCTGACGCTGGTGGGCCTGCCCGATCAGGGCAGGAAATATCCGATCCAGCTTTCCGGCGGACAGCAGCAGCGCGTCGCCCTCGCCCGCGCGCTCGCGACCTCGCCGGAACTCCTGCTGCTCGACGAGCCGCTCTCGGCGCTCGATGCCAAGGTCCGGGTCAGGCTGCGCGACGAGATGCGCTCGCTGCAGCAGCGTCTCGGCGTGACCACGATCATGGTGACGCATGACCAGGAAGAAGCGCTCGCCATGGCCGATCGCATCGTCGTGATGAGCGACGGCGCCGTCGAGCAGGTCGGCACGCCCGAGGAGATCTACCGGCGTCCGGGCACGCCCTTCGTCGCCGATTTCGTCGGCCACATGACCTTCCTCGACGCCGTCGTCACCGGGCCTGGCCAGGTGCGGGTCGGCGAGCTCGACCTGCTCGTCGCCAATGCCGCGCCGTTCGCCGTGGGCACGCCGGTGCGGCTCGCCATGCGCCCCGAGGAGGTCCGCACCCGCTCGATCACCGCCGACACCCCCAACCGGTTTGAGGCGACGATCGGCGACCTGTCCTTTCTCGGCTCCTATTGCCGAGCGCATCTCGAGCCGACACATTCGCGCTCGACCAGGATCGCTGCCGATTTCTCGACCAATGCGATGCGCGATCTCGGCATCCTGCCGGGGCAGGTGCGCGCGGTCGCCTTTCCGCCCGAGGCGCTGCACGTCTTTGCCGGGAGCGGGCGATGAGCGACGCCGCAACCCCGCTGGCGATGACGGATGCGACCGTGAAGCTCTCGCCGCCGCGGCTCAGCGAGCGTCATGTCGCCGGCGCGCTGATCCTGGCGCTGTGCGCGGTCCTCTTCCTGATCATCGCCCTGCCGCTCTGGGCGCTGCTCTCGAAAAGTGTCGAGGATGTCGAAGGGCGCTTCGTCGGCCTCGCGAACTTCATCACCTATGCGACCACGCCGACGCTCCTGGCGTCGCTGGTCAATAGCCTGTTCGTGGCCGGGCTGACGACCGCCATCGTGGTGCCGCTCGCCTTCGTCTATGCCTACGCCCTCTGCCGCAGCCGGATTCCCGGCAAGGGCCTGTTCTATGCGGCCGCCATGGTGCCGGTGTTCGCGCCCTCGCTGCTGTCCGGGCTCGCGCTGATCTACCTGTTCGGCAACCAGGGCCTGCTGAAATCCTGGATGATGGGCGCCTCGCTCTACGGGCCGATCGGCATCATCGCCGCCGAGACCCTGTACAGCTTCCCGCATGCGGTGCTGATCCTCGTCACCGCGCTCGCGCTTTCGGATGGGCGGCTGCGCGAGGCGGCCGAGGCCATGGGCACCACCCGCTGGCGCATCTTCCGCACGATCACCCTTCCCGGCGCGCGCTATGGCGTGATCAGCGCCACCTTCGTGGTGTTCACGCTCGTGGTCACCGATTTCGGCATCCCGAAGGTCATCGGCGGCCAGTTCAGCGTGCTCGCCACCGATGCCTATCGGCAGGTCGTCGGCCAGCAGAACTTCCCGATGGGCGCCGTGGTCGGCATTATCCTCTTGGTGCCTGCGGTCCTCGCCTTCTTCGCCGACCGGCTGGTCCAGAAGCGCCAAAGCGCGATGCTGTCGGCGCGGGCCGTGCCTTATGAGCCGAAGCCGGAGCGGCGGCGGGACCTCGCATTGCTGGCTTTCGCCGGCCTGGTCGCGCTTGCGGTCGTCGGCCCCTATGCCGTCGCGGTCTGGGGCTCCTTCGTCCGCTACTGGCCGTACAACCTGTCGCTGACGCTCGCGAACTACGATTTCTCCGCGGTCGAGCCCAGCGGCTGGGAACCCTACCGCAACTCGCTGATGCTGGCCTCGCTGACGGCGGTGATCGGGACCGCGCTGATCTTCAGCGGCGCCTATCTGATCGAGAAGCTCAAGGTCGCCCCGCGCCTGCGCGCCTTCGCCCAGTTCCTGGCGATGCTGCCGATGGCGGTTCCCGGCCTCGTCCTCGGCCTCGGCTACGTCTTCTTCTTCAATGCCGGCTGGAACCCGCTCGGCTTCCTCTACGGGACGCTCGCCATCCTCGTCATCAACACGATCGCGCATTTCTACACGGTCGGCCACATCACCTCGGTGACGAGCCTCAAGCAGATCGATTCCGAATTCGAAGCCGTCTCCGCCTCGCTCAAGGTTCCGTTCTGGTCGACCTTCCGGCGCGTGACGGCGCCGATCTGCATGCCGGCGATCCTCAACATCGCGGTCTACGTCTTCGTCAATGCGCTCACCACCGTCTCGGCCGTCATCTTCCTCTACGGCGCCGACACCAAGCTCGCCTCGATCGCGATCGTCCATATGGACGAGGCCGGCGCTGTCGCTCCGGCGGCCGGCATGGCAGCCGTCATCATGGCGACTGCCATCACGGTGAAGCTGGCGCATCTGGCCCTGGACCGGATGGTCTTCGGGCGTCTTCAGCGCTGGCGGCAGCGCTGAGCAGAACTTGGGCGGCGAGATCATGCCCACGCAGAGCCCCACCCAGACCCTGCTCGCGCTGGCCGGCGAGGTCGCGCTGCTGCTATGGAGCGTTCAACTCGTCACCGCCGGCGTGTCAGCGGCACTCGGCAGCCGCTTGCGGGCGCTCGCGGCATCGGGGTTGTCGAGCCGCTGGCGTTCCTTCCTGGCGGGACTGGGCGTGACGGCGGTCCTGCAGTCCAGCACGGCGACCGCGCTGATGATCAGCTCCTTTGCCGGGGCGGGCCTCGTGGCATTGCCGGCCGCTCTGGCCATGATGCTCGGCGCCAATGTCGGCACGACGCTGCTGGTGCAGGTCGTGAGCTTCGACATCAGCCCCGCCGTGCCGGTCCTTCTGCTCGCCGGCTATGTCGGCATGCGCCGCCTGACGCGGATCGCCGCTCATGAGGGCGCGAAGGTGGTGTTCGGCCTCGGCCTCATGCTGCTCGCGCTCAAGCTGATGCAGGCGACCATGCAGCCGGTGGAGCACTCCGGCGTGCTGCGCACGCTGCTGGCCGCCTTGTCGGGCGACCCCGCGGTCGCGCTTCTGCTCGCCGCCGTGCTCAGCTTCGCCGCGCATTCCTCGCTGGCGGCCATTCTCGTCGTCATGAGCCTTGCGACTGCCGGTGCCATCGGCCCGGAGGCAATAGTCGCGATGGTCCTCGGCTGCAATCTCGGGACCGCCATCAATCCGCTGGTGCAGGCACGCAGCGCCGGGAACGCGGCGATGCGCGTACCGGTCGGCAATCTCGCCAACCGGCTCGCGGGCTGCGCGCTCGGCCTCCTCGCGCTGCCCCTGATCGTCAAGCTTCTGGCCGCGCTGCCGCTTGCCGCGGCGCCGGCTGCCGCCGCATTCCACCTGGCGTTCAATCTCGTCATGGCCGCCCTGTTCCTGCTGCCATTGCCCGCGATTGCGCGGCTTCTGACCCGGTTCCTGCCGGAGCCCGCGCCGGAACTCGATCCGGCGCGGTCGCGCTACCTCGACGAGTCGGCGCTCGCGACGCCGACGATCGCGCTCTCCAATGCGACGCGCGAGGTGCTGCGCATGGCGGATGTCGTCGACGACATGCTGAAGACGTCGGCAAGCGCGATGGAGAGCGACGATGCAGGCTGCGTCGCCGCCATCCGGCGCGCCGACGACGTGCTCGACAGCCTCTACGACCAGATCCAGCTCTATGTCGGCGCGATCGCGCATGAAGCGCTCTCCGAGCATGACGAGCGGCGCCTGTCCGCGCTGCTCGCGCTGGCGATCAACCTGGAGCACATCGGCGACATCGTCGAAAAGAACCTGATGCAAATGGCCGGCAAGCGCATTCGCGACCAGCGCCGCCTGCCAAGCGCGGCGCTCGCCTCGCTCTGCGACATGCATGAGCGCCTGCGCCACCATCTGCGCCTGGCCGTGACCGTCTTCATCTCGCAGGACGAGGCGACCGCCCGACGGCTCGTGCGCGAGAAGGAGACCTTCCGCGAGCTCGAGCGCGAGGCGATCGAGGATCATCTCGCCGAGATGCGCAAGGGCGACCGCGAGGCCCTGGTCCTCAGCGCCCTGCGGCTCGACATCACCCGCGACCTGAAGCGCATCGAGGCCCATATCGCGGCGACCGTGCACGGCCTGCTGGAGCATCGCGGCCTGCTCCAGGCGACGCGCCTGCTGAACGCGGCCGAGTGATCGGCAAGGAAGCCCCCCATGACCATGCCGCTCTCCGGCCAGCCCGGCCTGCCCTATCGCCCCAATGTCGGCATCGCGCTGTTCAATGCCGAGGGCCTCGTCTTCGCCGGGCGGGGCCGAAGCTCGGGACCGGAGATCGTCGAGCCCGGCTTCGACTGGCAATTGCCGCAGGGCGGGATCGATCCGGACGAGGACATCGTCGCCGCGGCGCGCCGCGAGCTCGCGGAGGAGACCGGCGCCAGCTCGCTCTCGCTTCTCTCCGTGACCGGGGACTGGTGGGCTTACGATTTCCCGCCCTACGCCGGACCACCGCACAGGCTCGCTGCCTTCCGGGGGCAGCGCCAGCGCTGGGTCGCGTTTCGCTTCGAGGGTAGCGAGGCGGAGTTCGACATCTCCAGGCCGAATGGCGACGAGCCGGCGGAATTCTCCGAATGGGCCTGGCTGCCACTCGCCGACATGCCGGCGCGGGTCGTCTCCTTCAAGCGCGAGATCTACCGCAAGGTCGCCCTCGCCTTCTCGCCTTTCGCCGTTCCCACGTCCTGTCCTTTCATCGAGCTCCCGGCATGACCCTCGGAACCTTCCTCGCGGTCCTCGCGGCAGCGGCGATGCATGCCGGCTGGAACGCCTTCGTCAAAGTCCGGCTGGAACCCATTCTGGCGATGACGATGATCTCGCTGACCGCCGGCCTGCTGGCCTTGCCGGCTCTCGCGGTCACCGGGCTGCCTCGTATCGAGGCCTGGCCCTGGCTCGTCGCCTCGCTCCTGCTGCATCTCGGCTACTATATCGGGCTCGCCGAGGCCTATCGGCGCGCCGAGATGAGCCAGATCTATCCCCTGGCGCGCGGCAGCGCGCCGTTGCTGACGACCGCGATCGGCGTGACCTTCCTCGGCGAACAGCTCGCTCCGCTTCAGCTCCTCGCAGTCCTCGTACTGGGCCTCGGGATCATGTTGATCTCGATACTCGGACGCCGGCGCGGCAGCCGGTTCGACTTCGCGGCGATCGGCTTCGCCGGGTTGGCCGCCGTCATGATCTGCGGCTACACGCTGGCCGACGGGCTCGGCGCGCGCGCGGCAGGCGATCCCCATGCCTATTCGGCGGCGCTCTTCGCCATCGACGCGCTGCCGCTGACGCTCTTCGTCATGTTGCGCCGCGGCCGTTCCGCCTGGACCGAGATGAAGCCGTTCTGGCTGCAGGGCGCTGCGGGCGGGGCACTCGCGCTCGGCGCCTACTGGATCGCGATCTGGGCCATGACGGTGGCGCCGATTCCGCTGGTCGCGGCGCTTCGCGAGAGCTCGGTGCTGTTTGGCGCGGTCATCGCGTTCCTGTGGCTGAAGGAGCCGCTGCAGCCTTCGCGCCTGTTGGCGTGCGGCCTGATCGTGGCCTCGCTCGTGCTGATGCGCATGGCGTGAGCGTCAATCCGCGGCCGCCAGTTCCTGAACCGTCTCGAAGAAGCTGCGGACGAGCGGGATGCGCCGTCGCTCGGCGCGGCAGGCCGCGTATTCGCCCACGGAAAGATCCGTGCCGGTGATCGCCAGGCACTTCACCTGCTCGTCGGCCCGGAACTCCGCGCTGAAGATCACGCCGATGCCGAACCCTGCGGCCACCGCTTCGCGCACCGCCTCGCGGGACTGCACCTCGAGCAGGTTGGCCGGCCGCACCGACGCTTCGAAAAGCCGCCCCTCGAAGACCTCCCGCGTGATCGAGCCGCGCTCGCGCAGGACGATGTCCTGGCCGGCGAAGGCCTCGATCGGGATCGCGTCATGGACCGCCAGCGGATGGCTGCTCGACACGAAGGCGACCAGGCGGTCCGAGCGGAGCTTGACCGTGTAGAGCCGCGGGTCCGAGCTTTGCCGCGCCGTGATCGCGACATCGGCGGCAAAGTCCATGATCTGATCGACGACCTGCGACGAATTACCGATCGTCATCGAGAAGGTCAGGCCCGGATATTTCTCGCGCATGCGGGCCAGCGCCGTCATCACATGGGTCGCGCTGTCGGCAGCGATGCGCAGATGCCCGCGCTGCAGGGTGCGTGTTCCCGCCAGCAGCGAT
The DNA here is from genome assembly GCF_001429505.1 of Allobosea sp. Root483D1. Taxonomy (GTDB): domain Bacteria; phylum Pseudomonadota; class Alphaproteobacteria; order Rhizobiales; family Beijerinckiaceae; genus Allobosea. The sequence goes on along the minus strand of NZ_LMJW01000020.1, from coordinate 780,247 downwards.
TGCGCCTCGTCCTGGGCGGCGAACAGACGAGCGGTGATGACGAAGAGGTTCTGGCCGAGCGGGGTCAGCTTGACCTGCCGCCCCATGCGATCGAAGAGCCGGACGCCATAGGCCTCCTCCAGCCCCCGTACCTGCGACGACAAGGTCGGCTGGCTCACATTCCGCGCTTTGGCGGCGCCCGTGAAGCTGCTCGCTTCGGCGACGGCATGGAACGCAGCAAGCCCTGAATAGCTGATCGTCATCGCCATAGACCCCTTCTATGGCAGCGAAGGAAGCTATCGCTTCGGTCGAAGTCAACACGAACAAAGTATCAGCCGCTCCCGAGATTGCCACCGAGCACCTTGACAGGCCCCGCGGCTCGCTCGTAGCGTATCAAATATCAAAATGACGTTTCATTATTTGAAACGCAACCCAGGAAACGCCTTTGTCGACGGAGCTGCCAAAAGCCGCGGAAAAGCCTGCGCCGGCCGGCACCAGCACGCTGGACCTCGCCCTGCATGCGGTCGAGTATCTGGTGCAGCAGAGCCGTCCGGCGTCGCTCGCCCAGATCGCCGAGGCACTCTCGGCCTCGAAGGCGACGATCTATCGGCATCTGGTGACGCTGCAGCGCCACGGTTTCGTCCGGCAGGAGGCCGAGACCGGCCGCTACGAAGCCGGGATCAAGCTGATGGTGCTCGGCGAGCAGCTGCGGCAGCGCTTCGACATCGTCAGCGCCGCGCGCGAGGAGCTGATGACCCTGCGCGACCGCACCGGCCAGGCGGTCACGGTCTGCGCCGCGGTCGACGACGAATTGATCGTCCTCGAACTGATCCAGGGCCGCACGCTGATCGAGTTCTCGACGCGGCCCGGCACGCGGCTCGCCTTCCACGCCAGCGCCCATGGCAAGATCTGGCTCGCCTTCGGCTCCCAGCAGCGTACGGCGGCCATTGCCGACGGCCCGCTCGAGGCCTGGACCCCGGCGACGATCGTCTCGCGGGAGAAGCTGCTCGCCGATCTCGACGTGGTGCGCGACCGCGGCTGGGCGACGGCGCCCGACGAGGTCATTACCGGCGTCAACACGGTGGCCGCCCCCGTCTTCGACCACCGCAAGGTTCTCGTCGGCTCGATCGCCATCGTCGGCGCGACGCAGTTCATTCCGCCCGTTCCCGATCCCGAGCAGATCCGTGAAGTCGTCAGCAGCGCCGCACGCATCTCGCGTGGCTTGACCTGGAAAGACTGAGCCCATGACCTATTCGCTGGCCGTCGACATCGGCGGCACCTTCACCGACATCGTCCTGCGGGATTCCCGCGGCAGCCTCAGCGTCGACAAGACCCTGACCACGCATCACGACCTGCTGGAGGGGTTCTTCCGCGGCGTCGATTCCGTGCTCGGCAAGGCCGGCATCGCCGCGGACGCGGTCGACGGCGTCGTGGTCCATGCCACCACCGTCGTGACCAACGCGCTGATCGAGCGCAAGGGCCTGCCGACGGCGCTCGTCGTCACCAAGGGCTTCAGCGACGTGCTCTCGATCCGCAACGAGCACCGCTACGACATGTACGACCCGCAGATCGAGTTCCCCGAGCCGCTGGTCACGCGCGAGCTGACCTTCGGCCTGAAGGAGCGCGTCCTGGCCGACGGCACGCTGGCACTGGCCCCGAGCCCGCAGGACATCGCCAAGCTCGCAGCCGACATCCGCGCCAGCGGCGCGCGCGCCGTCGCGATCTGCTTTCTCAACAGCTTCGCCAACCCGGACAACGAGGCTCTGGTCGCAGCCGCCCTGTCGCGCGAGCTCAACGACGTCTTCATCTGCAGCTCCGCCGAGGTCGCGCCGCAGATCCGCGAATACCAACGCGCTTCGACGGCGACGGTGAACGCCTATGCGATGCCGATCTCGCAGCCCTATCTCAAGCGGTTGAGCGACCGGTTGCGCGGCGAGGGCTTCGCCAACACCCCGCTGATCATGCTGTCCTCCGGCGGCGTGGTCGGGGCCGAGACGGCCGGCCGAAACCCGGTGCGGATGATCGAGAGCGGCCCGGCGGCGGGCGCGCTCGCGGCCTGCCATTATGCCGAGCTGCTCGGCATCGACCGGCTGATGTCCTTCGACATGGGCGGCACCACCGCCAAGGCCTGCCTGATCGAGAACCGCACGCCGCTGATCACCGGGCTGTTCGAGGTCGACCGCCGCTACCGCTTCCGCGAGGGCAGCGGACTGCCGGTCACCGTGCCCTCGATCGACCTGATCGAGATCGGCGCCGGCGGCGGCAGCATCGCCCATGTCGACGATCTCGGCCTGCTCAAGGTCGGCCCCGAAAGCGCCGGCTCCGCTCCCGGCCCGGCCTGCTATGGCCGCGGTGGCCGCAACGCGACCGTCACCGATGCCGATCTCGTGCTCGGCCTGATCGATGCCGAGAACTTCCTCGGCGGCGACATGTCGCTCGACAAGGCGGCCTGCGACGGCGCCATGGCACGGCTCGGCGAGGCGCTCGACCTCAGCCCCGTGCAGGCAGCGCGCGGCATCTACCGCGTCGTCACGGAGGCGATGGCCTCGGCGGCACGGACCCATGCCACCGATCGCGGCGTCGACTATCGCGGCCTGCCGCTCTTCGCCTTCGGCGGCGCCGGGCCGTTGCATGCCTGCGGCGTCGCCGAGCTGCTGCAGAGCACCAGCGTGATCGTGCCGCCGCAATCGAGCGTGCTCTCGGCCTTCGGCACGCTCGTCACCCCCGTGCGGCTCGACCTCGTGCGCAGCGACCTGACACGGATCGACCAGCTCGACTGGACCCGTGTCGATCGCGTTCTCGGCGATCTCGAGAAGGAAGGACTGACGGCGCTGGGCGAATCCGGCTGCGCGCCCGCCGACGTCACGATCCTGGTCGGCGCCGACATGCGCTATGTCGGCCAGCAGCACGAGGTCACGATCATCTTCGAGGTCGATCCGCGGCTCGGCCGCGACACAGGCGCGCTGACCGCGCAGTTCGAGGCGGCCTATCGCACGCTTTACGGCGTCAACCCCTCGCATGTCCCGATCGAGCTCGTGACCTGGCGTGTCGTCGCGCGCGGTCCCCTGCCCCATTCCGCCAGCCAGACCGTACCCGAGATCGCTGCCGGAACACCCAAGGGCCACCGGCCGGTCCATGCCTGGGAAGACGGCCAGTCGGTGCCCGTCTACGAGCGTGCGGCGCTCGCCACCGGCCAGACCATCGCCGGCCCCGCCATCATCGAGGAGCGCGAGACCACGACCGCGCTGCCGCCCGGCTGGAGCGCGACGATCGACGCGCTCGGCTGCATCGTCGCCACGAAAGGGTAAGTCCGATGGCAAGTTCACATCCGATGGACGGGGTCGAACTCGAAATCCTCTGGTCGAACCTGATCGGCATCGTCACCGAGCGGGCCAAGGCGCTGCAGCGCATCGCCTTCAGCCCGATCGTGCGCGAGGCCGGCGACCTCGCCTGCGCGCTGTTCGACCAGCGCGGCCGCATGGTGGTGCAGGCCAACACCGGCACGCCCGGCCACATCAACTCGCTCGCCTTCGCCGGTGCGCATCTGGTGCGCCTGTTCAAGGACCGCTGCGAGCCCGGCGACGTGCTGATCACCAACGACCCCTGGCTCTCGGCCGGGCACTTCTTCGACATCACCATCCTGACGCCGATCTTCGACGGAGAGAAGCTGCTCGCCTATATCGGCTCGACCATCCACCACACCGATATCGGCGGCTACGGCATCGGCGCCGGCGCCCGCGACGTGCATGAGGAAGGCCTCTGGATCCCGCCGCTCAAGCTCTATGAGCGCGGCAAGCCGAGCGCGATGCTGCACGACATCATCCGCCACAATGTCCGCACGCCCGATGCCGTCTTCGGCGACCTCTCGGCGCAGGTCTCCTCCGGCGAGGCGGCGGCCGAGCATCTGGTCACGCTGTGCGAGCGCTATGGCATCGACGACATCGAGACCCTGTCCGACGAGATCATCAGCCGCTCCGAGGACGCGACGCGAAACGCCATCCGCAAGCTGAAGCCGGGCACCTATCACGGCGAGGCAATCTTCGACGTGCCCGGCGGCGAGGTCATCACGCTCAGGACGGCCGTCACGGTCGATACCGAGAGCGGTTCGATCATCGTCGATTTCGACGGCTCCTCGCCGCAGACGACGACCGGCATCAACGTCGTCCTCAACTACACCCATGCCTATTCGACCTTCGCGATCCGCTCCTGCCTCAACCCGGAGCTGCCGAACAACACCGGCTCGCTGGCGCCGATCGAGGTCCGGGCGCCTGTCGGCTCGATCGTCAACTGCGCCTATCCGGCGCCGGTCAATGCGCGCCATGTCGTCGGCATGTACGTGCCGATGCCGATCCTGAAAGCGCTGCACCAGGTGATGCCGGAGCGCGTGTTGGCGGAAGGGTCCGGCGCGGTCTGGACCATCCAGATCCAGGGCCGGCGCGCCAGCGGCGAAGCCTTCACCTCGTCGATGTTCAACTATTCCGGCGGCATGGGCGCCCGCGCCGGCAAGCCTGGCCCCAGCGCCACCTGCTATCCGACCGGCGTCGCCGCCGTGCCGATCGAGATCCTGGAAGCGACGATGCCGATCGTCTTCGACCGCAAGGAACTGCGGCCGGGTTCGGGCGGCAAGGGCCGGATGCAGGGTGGCGACGGCCAGATTATCCAGTTCCACATGCTGACCGAGCATCCCTGGCTGCTGAACGCCGTGCCGAGTCGGCTGGAACGCGGGCCTGACGGCATCGATGGCGGCCTGTCGGGCGCGCCCGGCCGCTTCCTCGTCAACGGCAAGTCCGTCAGCGAGGCCAGGAAGCTGACCATGCAGGCCGGCGACGTGGTGCTGCTCGAGACGCCGGGCGGCGGCGGCTACGGCAAGCCGAGCTGACGGCGACCGCCACCAGACTGGAAGCCAAGAAGAAGGCGGGGCCCCGCAGCGGGGCCACCAACCGGGAACGAGCGAAACGGGGAGGACAGATGATGAAGCAGACCCTTTTGGCGGCCGGCGTTGCCGCGAGCCTCGCCCTGGCCGGCGCGATGCCCGCCAGGGCCCAGGAACCCTACAAGATCGGCGTCTCCGCCGGCCTGACCGGCTATGCTGCGACCGTCGACCGCGCCTGGCGCGACGGCGTCGAGCTCGCAGCCGCCGCGGTAAACGCCAAGGGCGGCGTGATGGGCCGCAAGATCCAGGTGGTGGTCGAGGACAACCGCTCGGAGCCGCAGGAGGCGGTGACCGTCTACCGGAAGATGCTGAGCTCTGACAAGGTCGACGTTTTCGTCAGCGGCTGCGTCTCGGCCGGCAATTTCGCGGCGGCGGGCCTGCTGCTGCGGGCCAAGGTGCCGATGATGCTGTGCTCGATCCTGCCGACGCAGGCCGAGCATCTGGTCTGGGCCTTCAGCACGCTGCCGCCGGCCGGCTTCGAGGTCGACAAGCGTCTGGAATACCTCAAGGAGAAGACGCAAATCCGCAAGATCGCGGTGCTGCACGACCCGACCCCCTACGCCAATCTCCAGAAGAGCGTGGCCGAGCGCAACGCCGCCAAATTCGGCCTCGAGGTCGTCTCGGTCGACCAGTACAAGCAGGACGACGCCGATCTCAGCGTGCAGATCAGCAAGGCGCGCTCGGCCGGCGCCGGCGCGATCCTGAAGATCGGGCTCGGTGGCACGACCCTCACCGCCGCCAAGAACATCAAGCAGCTCGGCGCTGACATGCTGCTGCTGACCAGCCTCGAGGATCTGGCCGTGTTCGGCCCCGTTTCCGAGGTGCTCGGCGACAAGTTCTTCTTCGTCGCCTCGCCCTCGCAGGTCTACGAGGCGCTGCCCGAGGGACCGCTCAAGGCCGGCATCAAGAGCTTCCTCGATCCCTGGCGCGAAAAATTCAAGGATCGCGACCCGAACTGGGCCTCGCGCGGCTGGGACGGCGTCATGCTGACCGCCGCGGCGATCGAAAAAGCAAAGTCGTTCGAAGGCGAGAAGGTTCGCGCGGCCTATGAGGAGCTCAGCGGCTTCCAGGGCACGACCGGCATCTACAACTTCCGGCCGGACCTGCACCAGGGCATCACCGAGAACCCGTTCGTGCTCGCCACGATCGCAGGCGGCAAGGTCAAGGTGGTGCAATGAGCCTCGCCGCCGCGGCCAAGACCCAGGCGAGCGTTGCCCCGCCGATCCTGACCGCGACCGCCCTCTCGGCGCGCTATGGCCACATCCATGCGCTGCATGGGGTCGACCTGCGCATCGGCGAAGGCGAGCTCGTCGCCGTGCTCGGCCCCAACGGGGCCGGCAAGTCGACGCTGCTGCGCGCGATCATGGGGCTGGCAGTCAATGGCGGCGAGGTCCGCTTCCGTGGCGAGGTGCTGCCGCGGAACGATGCGGTCGCAGTCGCGGCGCGCGGCATCGTGCTGGTGCCGGAGGGACGCGGCCTGTTCGCCCCGATGAGCGTCGCCGACAATCTCGAGCTCGGCGCCTATCGCCTGCGCGACAAGGCCGAGTTCAACCGCCGCCGCGAGCGCGTCCTGACGCTGTTCCCGCGCCTGAAGGAAAGGCTCGGCCAGGCCGCCGGCTCGATGTCGGGCGGCGAGCAGCAGATGCTCGCGCTCGGTCGCGCGCTGATGGCCGGGCCGAAGCTCCTCCTGCTGGACGAGCCCTCGCTCGGCCTCGCACCGCGCGTCACCGGGGAGATCCTGGAGACGCTCGGCCTCCTGAACCGCGAAGGCTTGTCGATCGTGTTGGTCGAGCAGAAGGCGCCGCTGGCGCTCGAGCTCGCCGCCCGTGTCTACCTGCTTTCGCTCGGGCGCATCGTCGCCGAACTCGATCCGCGTGACATCACCTCCCATGACGATCTCGCCCAGCATTACTTCGCCTGAACGGCGCCCGCTCAGGCTGGCCGGCCTGCTGCCCTGGCTCTTCGCCGCAGTGGTGGTCGGTTATGCCATGGTCGTCGGCGGCTACGCGGCGACCGTCGTCTCCTTCGCGCTGATCTACGCGGTCTTCGTCACCGGCCTGAACCTGTTCATGGGCTTTGCCGCCCAGGTCTCCTTCGGCCAGAACGCCTTCGCCGCGATCGGCGGCTATCTCTCGGCGGTGCTGACCGCCAGCCATGGCTGGGCTCCCGTTCCCGCCATGCTGCTGGGCATCGTGGCCGCCGTGCTGGTCGCCGCGATCGTCGGCATTCCCACGCTCAGGCTGAAGGGCCACTACCTCGCCATGGGCACGCTCGCCATTGGCCTGATCACCTATGAGATCACGGTCGAATGGCAGTCTGTGACGCAGGGCTATATGGGCATCTCCGGCATCCCGCCCTTCGGCATCGGCCCCTATGAGGTCACCTCCGACCGCGGCCAGCTCATCCTGCTGTCGCTGGTCGTCGCGGCCTGCGCCTTCGCCGCCGCGCGGATCCGCCGCTCGCGCTTCGGACGGGCGCTGTCGGCGGTCGCGGGCAGCGAGGAAGCGGCGACGGCGCTCGGCATCGAGGTCGCTCGCTACAAGCTCCTCGCCTTCCTGCTGTCGGCGGGGTTTGCCGCGCTCGCCGGCTCGCTCTTCGTCCATGTCGTCGGCTTCGTCAGCCCCGAGGTCTTCGGGCTGCACATGGTCATCGTCACCTTCACCATGCTCTATGTCGGCGGGATCGGGACGGTCGCAGGCCCGCTGGTCGGCGCGCTGATCGTCAGCCTGCTGCCCGAGACCTTCCGCGCCTTCAAGGACTATCAGGACCTGGCCTATGGCGCGGTGCTGATCGTGCTGCTGATCTATGCGCCCCGCGGGCTCGCCAGCCTGTTTTCCCCGCGAGGCCGCTCATGACCCGGCTCAGGCTGGAAGGCGTGACGCGCCGCTTCGGCGGGCTGGTGGCGGTCGACGACGTCTCCTTCGAGGTGCCGGCCGAGGGCGTCACCGCCGTGATCGGCCCCAACGGCGCCGGCAAGACCACGCTGTTCAACCTGATCTCCGGCTTCCTGCCGCCGAGCGCCGGGCGGATTACCTTCGAGGGCAAGGACATCACCGGCCGTTCGCCGGCCGAGATCGCCGCCGGCGGGTTGGTCAGGACCTTCCAGCTCGTCAAGCTGTTCGAGGATCTGAGCGTGCTCGACAACGTCAAGGTCGGCTGCCACCTGCAGGGCAAGGCCGGGCTGTTCTCGGCGCTGCTGCGGCCGGCTTCGGCGCGCCGCGAGGAACAGGCGGTCGAGGCGCGGGCGCGCGAGCTCCTCGCCTTCGCCGGGCTGGCGGTGATGGCCGACGAGCCCGCCTCGGCGCTGCCCTATGGCCGCCAGCGCATGCTGGAGCTCGCACGCGCCATGGCCGCGGGTCCACGGCTCATCCTGCTCGACGAGCCGGCCGCCGGCCTCAACACCGAGGAATCGGCGGTGCTGTCCCGCATCATCCGCCGCATCGCCGAGGACGGCACCAGCGTGCTCCTGATCGAGCACGACATGACGCTGGTCATGAACACCGCCGATCGCGTCGTCGTGGTCGATTTCGGCCGCAAGATCGCGCAGGGCACGCCGGCGCAAGTCCGCGCCGACCCGGCCGTGATCGCGGCCTATCTGGGCACCGGCAAATCGTCCGCAGGCGAGCCGGCCATGCAGGAGGCGCCCCATGGCTGACTGGTCCTATATCCCCCAGGTCCTCGTCAGCGGGCTCGGCATCGGCTGCGTCTACGGGCTGATCGGCATCGGCTTCTGCGTGATCTACAACGCCAGCGGTATCGTGAACTTCGCCCAGGGGGCGTTCGTGATGCTGGGCGGCATGATCACCCATGTGCTGTTCGCCCGGAACGGCGTGCCCCTGCCCCTGGCGGCGCTGGTCGCGATCGCGGCGGTGGCGACGCTCGGCGTCGCGATCGAGCGCGTCGTCGTCAGGCCGCTGTGGAACCGCAAGGCGACGATGTTCGTCATGATCCTGGCCACGCTCGCCGCCCAGATCGTGGTCGAGCGACTGACCCTGATCGCCGTCGGCGACCAGCCCAAGACCCTGCCCGTCTTCACCGACCGGCCGCCGCTGATGATCGGCTCGGTCGCGATCGGCTATCAGTTGATCTGGATCGTCGGCGGATCGCTCGCGATCGTCGCCGCGCTCGCCGCCTTCTTCGGGCTGACCCGGACCGGCAAGGCGATGCGCGCCTGCTCGATCAACCGGGAGGCCGCGGCGCTGCAGGGCATCCCGGTCTCGCGCATGCTGGCGCTGGCCTTCGCGCTGAGCGCGGCGCTGGGCGCGATCGCCGGCATCCTGATCACGCCGACGCAGTACACCGCCTTCAATGTCGGCGTTCCCTTCGCGATCAGCGGTTTCATCGCCGCGATCGTCGGCGGCTTCGGCCGGCCCTTCGGCGCCTTTCTCGGCGGCTTGCTGCTTGGCCTGCTGCAGGCGCTCGCCATCGTCGGCTTCGGCGCCGGGCTGAAGAACGTCGCGGCGCTGTCGGTGCTGCTGCTGTTCCTGTTCATCCGGCCGTCGGGAATCCTCGGCGCCGCCAAATGACCAACCAAGCGACGATCGGAGCCGCAGCCATGGACATTCACAAGATCGACTGGAGCCAGATTCCATGGACGCCGGTTCGCCCGGGCGTCGACCGCAAGGCATTCTCCGGCTCGGCGGCGACGCTGGCGCTGCACCGGCTGATGCCGGGGCATGAGCCCAAGCCGCACAGCCATCCCCATGAGCAGATCGCCTATATCGTCAGCGGCACGATCCGCTTCTTCATCGGCGGGGAGGAGCATCTGATCGGCCCCGGAGGCCTCGTCGTGATCCCCTCCAATGTCGAGCATTGGGGCGAGGTCGTCGGCGACGAGCCTGTGATCAATCTCGACGTCTTCACCCCGCGCCGGCCCGAATACGCCTGAGCCGGCGGCGGCGCGCCCGCTCGCCACCCGCACAACCGCCCGGACTTCGAGAACCAGCCCGCCCAAGCGCCGCCTGATCCGGCAGCGCCCATATCAGGGGCTGGCGCCGCTGCCTCAGGCCGCCAGGACAACCACCTTCGTCTTGACCGGCGTGTCGTTGTACAGGTGGATCATGTCCTGCGTGAGCAGGCCGATGCAGCCGCTGGTGATGCCGTTGCCGATCGATTCCGCATCGAGGGACGCGTAGATCGTATAGAGCGTGTAGGCGCCGTTCTGATAGAGATGGAGCGTGCGCGCGCCGAGCGGATTGTCGAGGCCGCCGGGCATGCCGCGGGCATATTTGGCCGCTTCGGGCTGGCGCTTGATCATCTCCTTGGGCGGTGTCCAGGTCGCCCATTCGGACTTGCGCCCGACATAGGCGTCGCCCCTCCAGCGGAAGCCGTCGCGGCCGACATTGGCGCCGTAGCGGGTCGCGGTCCCGTCGCCTTCGACGCGGTAGACATAGTAGTTGCCGGGGTCGACGATGATCGTACCGCGCGCTTCCTTGGTGTCATAGGCCACCGTCCGGCGGAAATATTTTGGATCGACGTGGCTGACATCGATCGCCGGGATCGGGAATTTCTCCTCGGGGACCGGCCCGTAGAGCTTCTGAGCCTCGGCGAGGCTCATGCCGTCTGGCGTAACGCAGCCGCCGAGCCCGAGCGCGCCAAGGCTGGCGGCCGAGCCGGCCAGAAACGAGCGGCGGCTCAGCGGAGTGACTGCGCCCATCTTGCCGGCACCGGCCTTCTCATCGTGCATGATCATGTTTTGGACTTCCCGTGTCCTGCTGCCCGACGAGAACACGCTCCGGCATACATCTGCTGAACATCATAGCCGCGCGGACATTGCCGTCACATGGCCCGCCTGGCAAGCGCAGACCTTCGCCGCGGGGCATGCCATCGGCACCAACTACTTGCCGGCACCGAGCAGTTTGCGTTCCTCGTCGGGCGAGACCGGCTCCGCGCCACGTTCACTCAGAAAAGCTCCGATGCTGGTATCGCCGCTTGCCGGCACGTAGCCGGGTGCCGGCGGCGCCTTGGCGGCGAGGAATTCCGTGCGCCAGTTGCCGCCGTCACGGCAATCGACCGCGTCCCAACCCGGCTCGGCGGCCCGCGTCAGCGTGTATTCCCGGCAGAACCGTCCGTCGCCGAGCTTATAGGAGGCAACCACGCGCAACGTGCCGCCCGGCAGGGCTGCTTCACCGCCGCCGGCCGTCTGCGACAAGGCCGCATCGATGCCGTCGCGGGAGAAACCGGCCAGCACAACGCCCGTATCGGAGCGCCCGCCACCACCCGCGAGGTAGCCCGCCAGTCCGCCGGCCATGAACAGGAAGCTGGCGGCGAGCGGCAGGGCGAGACGCGGCCACCGGCGCGCCGAAGGCGCGCCTGAAACCGCCGGCTTCCCGCCGCCGATCACCGACAGGCGCGGCGCGGCCGGCGGGCTGCCGGCCCCGGCGACGGCTGCCGGGAGCTGGTCCGGAAGCGCTGGCGCCTCCGCCTTCTCCCCTTCGAGCAGGAAGCGGGTTTCCGCCAGGATCGCAAAACGCTCCGCGAGATCGGGATCGGCGACGACAAGCCCATGCAGGCGCTCGGCCGCGTCGGGCGCAAGCTCGCCATCCGCCAGCGCCACCAGTTCCTCGTCGGTCACAGCGAGTTTCGTCATCTCGGTTCCATTCCCAATCTTCGGGCCAGGCCAAGGCGCGCGCGCGACAACCGGCTCATCACCGTCCCGATCGGGATCGAGAGTCGGTCGGAGGCGTCGCGATAGCTCAGGCCATCGACGCAGACGAGCAGCAGCAGGTCGCGCTGCTCGGACGGCATCTCTTCCAGCGCCTCCTGGACCGAGCCGGCGGTCAGCGCGCTCTCGGTGACCTGCCTGCCATCCTCGCCCTGCAGTTCGGGATGCAGGTCCAGCGCCTCGCTGGCTCCTTCCCGGCGCCGCTTGCGCAGTTGGTCGATCCAGAGGTTGCGGGCGATGCTGAACAGCCAGGCGTCCAGCCGCGTCCCCTCCTGCCACTGCGCCTGGGCGCGCAGAGCCCGTTCGCAGGCAGCCTGCGCCAGATCCTCCGACTCGCTGGTCGAGCGCGTCAGCGTCATCGTGTAGCGCCGCAGGCGCGGCAGCAGCGCGATCAGCTCGGTCGCGAAGGCAGGGGTCGTCGCTGCCTGCGGAGGGGCGGCATATCCTTGCGGGTTGGTGCCGGTCTCATGCATTGCCGTGACCCGCTTCCGTCACGGGCTGCAGGAGAGGCGGCCCCAGCCGAAGACCGGATCATGTCCGGGCTCGCCGAGATCGCGCGCCTCCACCGATAGCGCGGCGAGCAGGGTCGATGGCCTCATTGCGTCCCCCCGCGCCGCCCGCTGCGCGAAGGCGAGCGTGACCAGCGGCGCCGCATAGGAGGTGCCCGAGCGCGGCGCGGCCGGGCGCATCGCCTTGTCGCTCAGCTGAACGCGCACGCCCGGCGCGGCGAAGGCGATGTGGCTGCCGCGATTGGCGCGGGCATAGATGCGCTCGTCGCGGTCGATCGCGGTGACGGCCACGGCCCAGGGATAGGCGGCCGGATAGCGCGCCTCGGCGCCGGGCCCGTCATTGCCGGCGGCCGCCACGAGCACGGCGCCGCGCTCGTGCATCGTTCGGCCGATCCGCTCGACCAGCGCGTTGGCCGGCCCGGCCAGGCTCAGATTGACGACACGGACATTGCGTTGCGCCAACAGGTCGAGCGCGCCGACGAGGTCGAAGCTGTCGGCATTGTCGCCACCGCCGCGGCGATGGAAGGCATCGACCGCGATGATGCGCTCCTGGCCGCCGGCCTCTGTGCCACGCGTGAGCAGCATGGCGATGTCGGTGCCGTGCTGCGTCGAGGCTGCCCGGTGGCCCGGCCCCCGGATCGTCTCCGTCTCGACCGGCCTGCCGGCGAGCGCCGGATGCTCGGTGTCGACGCCGGTATCGACCATGCCGATGATTCCGCGCGCGGGACAGGCGCCGTCGATCCGGGCATCCTGCGCCACCAGCGAGAAGCACTGCTCCTCGGGGCAAGGCCTGGCAGCGCCGCGATAGAGATGGTTGAGGTCGACCAGCGCCGAGGGAGCGAGCGCGCGGACGCGCGCGAGGGCGCGCTGCATCGACAGCCGGGCGGGAGCCCGCAACCGCACTGTCAGATTGGCGAGCAGGCCGAGATTGCGCTGCGCGACGACGCGGAACCCCTCGCCGCTCAGGATGTCGAGCTCGGCCTGGGTCAGCCCGGCGGCGACGATCTCGCGCGGCACCGCCAAGGCAGCGGCGCGGGCCGCGCTGCGCTCGGCGCGGCGGGGCCGGCTCGCCTCAACGCCGAAGAAGCGCAGTAGGCGGCCGGCATCGATCCGGTGCTCACCGCCGGTGCGGAAGCGGCCCGAGCTGCCGCCACCACCGCCTTGACCGCCCCCGCCACCGCTGCTTCCGCCGCCAGCCCCGCCACCGCCATCACCACCGTCGTCGCCATCGCTGTCATCAGCGAGCGCAGGAAGGATGCGGCCCGCATCGTCCGGCACGCCCAGGAAGGGCGCGCCGGCGAGCGCAAGGCCGAGCAGCGAGACACGCAGCCCGGAACCGAGGCGAAGGCGGAGGCGGCTCATGCCGCCACCTTCTCACGCCGCAGGCGGATGCCGACACCGATCATCCTGATCGCGTCCTCGGCGGCGCGACGCAGCAGCTTCTCCGATTCCGCAATCGCCTCCTCCAGCGTGCAGGGCCGCTTGAGGATGCTGGCGAAGGCGTCGATCCCATGCTCGAAATTGATCCGGACCTTGCCGCGCCCGATCGTGCCGGCCAACGCAATCACCGGGATGCCGCGAGCCCGCGCCTGGCGTGCGACCTCGGCCGGGATCTTGCCGAACGGGGTCTGCTCGTCGAGGCAACCCTCGGCGGTGATGACCAGATCGGCCCGGCGCAGCATGCTTTCGAAGGAGAGATATCGCATCACGATGTCATAGCGCGGGTGGAGCGTCGCGCCCAACAGCGCGTGCAACCCGGCGCCAAGTCCGCCCGAGGCGCCGCAACCAGGAGCGGTCGAGACATCCCGGCCGGTCGCCGCGTGCAGCCTGTCGGCATAGAGTTCGAGCGCCGCCTCCAGGATCACGACCTGCTCGGGGCTGGCGCCCTTCTGCGGGGCGAAGACGCGGGCCACGCCACGCGGACCGAGCAGCACATTGTGCCAGTTGACCGCCGCGTCGATCCTGACGGTGTCGAGGCGCGGGTCGCGCCCGGCGAGATCGATGTGGGCGAGCCTGCCGAGCGCCGCGCCGCCCCGGCCGATCGGCGCGCCTTCGACATCGAGCAGGCGCACGCCCAGAGCCTCGGCCATGCCGGCGCCGCCATCGTTGATGCCGCTGTCGCCGCAGCCGAGCAGGATGCGCTCGGCCCCGGCGTCGAGCGCCGCTGCGATCAGCTCGCCGACGCCGTAGCTGGTCGTCAGCGTCGGGTCGCGCCGGTCGCGCGGCACCAGCGCCAGGCCGGCAGCGGCCGCCATCTCGATCACCGCCGTCTTCGGTCCAACTCCTCCGAGGAAGCCGAAATGCGCAGTCACGGGGTCGCCGACCGGGCCCGTCACGGTGCGCTCGTGCAGGGCGCCGCCGGTCACGGCGCAGAGCGCCCGTGTGAAGCCCTCGCCGCCATCGACCAGCGGCGCCAGCATCGTCCTGGCCTGCGGCATCGCCGTCTTGACCCCTTCGGCGATGGCGCGGGCGACATCGCTGGCGTCCAGGCATTCCTTGAAGCCGGAGGGGGCGATCAGAATATTGAGGGTCATTGCAAATCCTCTCGAAATCCCGAGGCCGTCAAACGCCTCTGAAGCTGAAAACGACGGCATGGGCGGCTTATTCCGTTGCCGGCTCAAATTTTTTCGAGAGAGGCGATCAACGCAGGGAGAGGCCGAACAGCGGCCAGATCCAGAGCGAGAAGACCATCAGCAGCGCGCCCATCATCGGCAGCAGCAGCAGCGACAGTCCGATCAGGTCGCGCGGCCGATAGGTCTCGTGCTCGAGAGCGGCATAGAGCGCGACGGGCTTGGCGCTGACCGCCAGGGTCTGGCAGAAGCCGGTCCCCATCACGATGAGGATGGCGAGCGCGCCGAAATCATAGCCGAGCGCAACCAGGGGCGGCGCCAGCAACGGGATCAGCACGGTCGCCCGGGCGCTGCGCGAGGTGATCAGCAGATGGGACAACAGGGCGACGGCGGCAACCAGCGCCGCGACCGTCGCGGGATGCATCAGGGCATCACGAGGCAGCGCGGTCAGTACGGGCTGCAGCAGGCCGCTCGCCGCGCCGGTCTCGATCAGCGCCTGCCCCATCAGCGTGGTTGCCGCGAGGAAGAGGATGAGCTGCCACTCGACGGCTTTCACCGCCTGCTTCATCGAGAGCGGCGCGAAGGGCTTCAGCGTGAGTGCGATCGCGCCGCACAGCGTCACCAGGGCCGCATCGACGCCGTGCAGCGGCTGCGTGCACCAGCCGATGACGACGAGCAGCACGAGCGCTCCGACATAACGCTGCCGCCCCGACAGCGATTCCGCCGAGGCCGGTGGCAAGCTGACCAACTGCGCGCGCTCGGCCGGTCTCAGGAAGGCGAACAGGATGGTGAAGGTTGCTCCGAAGCTCGCCAGAACAGCGAGCGGCATCCCGAGCAGTAGCCAGCCGAGATAACCATGGCCCGGCCCGCCGCTGCGCTGGATCATCTCGATCGCGATCAGATGGGCGCCGGCACCGATCAGCGTTCCTCCGGCGGAGAGCAGGATCACGGTCGGGAACAGCAGCGCGAGCGCCCGCCGGATGCGCCTGTCCTCGATCGCGGCAGCCAAGGCGAGATAGACCGGAAGGAGAAGTGCCGCGCGCCCGGAGGTCGAGGGCACGAAGAGCGCGGTCGCGACGACCACGCCGGTCGTGGCGAGGAACAGTGCGCGCACGGACCGGGTCCGGCTCAGCACCGCCGAGGCCAGGCGTTCGGTGAGGCCGGAGGCGCGCAGCACTGCAGCGATGATGAAAGCGCCGATCAGCAACCAGGTCAGCTCGTTGCCGAGCGCCGCATGCAGGTTGCGGGCGGGGGCTAGCCCGCAGAGCACGAGAGCGGCTGCAGCCGCCAGGGCGATCAGCGTGTCGTCGATGTCGGAGAGACACCAGCTGATAATGGCGAGCGCGAAGACGCTCAGGGCCATCTTCGCGCGAGCATCGAGCGACAGGCCGAGCCAGATGGCGGCGATAACGCCGATGGCGATCAGGATGGGCGATCCCAGCCGGAGCACCGTTCCGGCGAGGCGCCGATGATCGAAGGAGGGGCCGCCGGCCCTGGCGAGCTCGGCGGACGAGGAGGAGGAGAGCATCGTCATGGCAACGGAAACGTCGCGCGGATGCGATTATTCCCAAGCCGGTCGAACTATTCCGAGGAACCGGACATCTACGACGTCGGCCAAGGGACAGATTCGGAATTGACCGGAAAGGCCGTGAGAGGTCCGAATCCTGTTCGGCCCTCGGAATCTCATGAAACCTTGCAGATAGAGAACTCCCTCGCCGGATCCCGATCTCCGACGACGGGCATCTCGACGCCCGAGATCGCGCCCTACCTGAAAATCAATCATTTCAGAGGATAATGGCGCTCCCATGGGGAATCGAACCCCAGTTTTCGCCGTGAGAGGGCGACGTCCTAACCGCTAGACGATGGGAGCAGCGCGGCAAGGCCGTCCGTATAATCGGCACTGGCTCGCGCTGCAAGCCCTTCCGTGCGGCCGAAGACGAAAAACCTGCGGGCAGGAAGAGATGCCCGCAGGAACCGGTCGGACGCCTCAGCTGGCGGCGTGCGAGCGTTCGGCTGGCGCCAGCGCCGGATAATCGGTGTAACCCTTGGCATCACCGCCATAGAAGGTCGCGACATCCGGCGTGTTCAGCGGCGCGTTCAGCTTGAGCCGCTCCGGCAAATCGGGATTGGCGATGAAGAGCCGGCCGAAGGCGATGAGGTCGGCCTCGCCCTTCTCGACCGTCTCGATCGCGAGCTCGCGGGTGAAGCCGTTATTGGCGATATAGGCGCCGCGGAAAGCCTTGCGCAGAGCCAGGTAATCGAAGGGCAGGTAGTCGCGCGCATCGCGCGTCGCGCCCTCGACGACGTGGATGAAGGCGATGCCGCGCTTGTCGAGCTCGGCGACGAGATGGCCGAACAGCGCCTGCGGATCGGTATCGCGGGCATCGTTGGCCGGGCTCACCGGCGAGATGCGGATGCCGACGCGCTCCTTCGGGAAGACCTTGGTCACCGCGTCGATCACTTCCAGCGTCAGCCGCAGCCGGTTCTCGATCGGACCGCCATAGGCGTCCTGGCGCTGGTTCGAGCCGTCGCGCAGGAACTGGTCGAGCAGATAGCCATGGGCGCCGTGCAGTTCGATGCCGTCGAAGCCGGCCGCCTTGGCATTCTCGGCCGCCCTGACGAAATCGGCGACGATGCCGGGGATCTCACCCAGCCCGAGCGCGCGCGGCTGCGAGACCTCGGCAAAGCCGCTCTCGATATAGGTCTTGGTCTTGGCCAGCACAGCCGAGGGCGCGACCGGCGCCTGGTTGCCCGGTTGCAGCGAGACATGGCTGACGCGCCCGACATGCCAGAGCTGCGCGAAAATCCGCCCGCCCGCTTCATGCACGACGTCGGTCACCGCCTTCCAGCCGTCGACCTGCGCGTCGCGATAGATGCCGGGCGTCCAGATGTAACCCTGGCCCTGCTGCGAGATCTGCGTGGCTTCGGTGATGATCAGGCCGGCGCCGGCGCGCTGGCGGTAGTACTCGACATTGAGCGCGTTCGGCGCATCATCGTGCTTGTTGGCGCGGTTTCGGGTCAAGGGCGCCATGGCGACGCGGTTCTTGAGTTCGAGATCGCCGAGGCGGAACGGCGTGAACAGCTTGGGCAAGGTGGCGGAGGCACCGGCATGGCTCATCGTGGCGATCCTTGTCGCGAAGCGGCCGCAAGGCCGAGGGAGGCATCCATGGCGCCAGTCACCGTCATGCGGGCCGGAGCCGTCGCGAGGAACATAGGCCACATGGCAGGAATTGGCAGGGGCGACCCTGCCCCGCTCACGAGAAAGCGAAGATACTCTCTTCGCAGGCCGTGCCGAGCATGAGCCTTTCCGAAAAAACCGAGGGGACGGAAAAAACGCTCTCCACGCGCTGGTTGTATCGCGGGCGCGGCTGGCTGCGCGCGGGCGTCGCCAGCGCCGTCGGCCTCGTCTACCCGCCCGCATGCGTCGGCTGCCGGGCCGCCACGAGCGAGGCGCAGGGCTTGTGCGCCCAATGCTGGAGCGGGCTCAGCCTGATCGAGCGGCCCTATTGCGAGCGGCTCGGCACGCCCTTCGAGGTCGATCTCGGGCCCGGGCCGATCTCGCCGGCCGNCCCGCGCCGCCTGCCGCTTCGACGGCACGGCCCGCGAACTGGTGCACCGGCTGAAATATGGCGACCGGACCGAGCTTGCCCTGATGCTTGGCCGGATGATGGCGCAGGCCGGCCGCGAGCTGATCGCCGAGGCCGATCTCGTCGTGCCGGTGCCGCTTCACCGTTTCCGCCTGTGGACACGGCGTTTCAATCAGGCGGCGGCGCTCGCCGCGACGATCGCGCGGCAATCGAAGCTGCCTTGTGCGCCGCAGGCGCTCGCCCGCGTCAAGCGGACGAAGCAGCAGGTCGGGCTGACGCGGGCCCAGCGGGCCGAGAACCTGCAGGGCGCCTTCAAGGTCCTGCCCGCCATGCGCCCGCAGATCGAAGGCCGGCGCATCCTGCTCGTCGACGATGTGCTGACCACCGGCTCGACCGCCAATGCCGCCTCGCGCGCCTTGCTGCGCGGCGGCGCGAGTGCAGTCGACATACTGACCTTCGCCCGGGTCGTGACGGAAGCGTGACGGCTCCCTATATTGCGAGGCGAAGCATTCGTTCAGGACTGTCAGATGCCGCAGGTCACGATCTACACCACGGGCTGGTGCCCGTATTGCCATGCCGCCAAGGCGCTGCTGACGAAGAAGGGTATCGCCTTCGAGGAGATCGGCGTCGACGGCAAGCCGGAGCTACGCCAGGAGATGACGGCCAAGGCCGGCGGGCGTACCAGCGTGCCGCAGATCTTCATCGGCGGGCGCCATGTCGGCGGCTCGGACGACCTGCATGCGCTCGACGCGCGCGGCGAGCTCGATCCGCTGCTGAAGGCAGCCTGAGGAGACGCATCGATGACCGCACCCCGCTTCACCGCCGCCTGCGTCCAGATGCGTTCGACGCGCGACCCGCTACGCAATCGCGACGACGCTGTCAGCCTGATCCGCGAGGCGGCGGCAGCCGGTGCGCAATTCGTCCAGACGCCGGAGGTGACCAATCTCTGCGAGCGCGACACCAAGCGCCTGCGCGAGATCAGCCAGAGCGAAGGCGAGCACGAGGTGCTGGCCGGGCTGCGGCAGGCGGCGCGCGAAGCGAAGCTCTGGCTGCAGATCGGCTCGCTCTCGGTCAGGGCCGGCGAGAAGATCGCCAACCGGGCCTTTATGATCGACCCCGCCGGCGAGATCGTCGCGCGCTACGACAAGATCCATCTCTTCGACGTCGATCTGCCCAATGGCGAGACCTGGCGCGAATCCAACACATTCTCCGGCGGCGACCAGGCGACACTGGTCGAAACCCCCTGGGGGCTGGTCGGCATGTCGATCTGCTACGACGTCCGCTTCCCTTATCTCTATCGGGCCGAGGCCGAGGCTGGCGCCTTCATGCTAACCGCGCCGGCCTGCTTCACCCGCCAGACCGGCGAGGCGCATTGGCAGGTGTTGCAGCGGGCCCGCGCCATCGAGAACGGCGCCTTCATGATCTCGGCGGCGCAGGGCGGCCTGCACGAGGATGGCCGCGAGAGCTACGGCCACTCGATCATCGTCGATCCCTGGGGCCGCGTGCTGGCCGAGGCCGGCAACGAGCCCGGGCTGGTCATGGCCGAGATCGATCTCGCTTTGGTCGCTGACGCGCGCCAGCGCATCCCGACCTTGCGCCATACGCGCTCCTTCGCGGTCGAGATCCACAAGGCGCAACAGCCACGGCTCGACGCGGCCGAATGAGCGTGAAACTTGCCGCGGGACGGCCGCGCCCCTATCTGCTGCCGTTACCGCCGGCTTTGAGTTGACATGATCCGTTACACCCTGATCTGCGACAACGCCCACGAGTTCGAGAGCTGGTTCGCGAGTTCCGGCAGCTTCGAGGAGCAGGCGAAGCGCGGCTTCGTCACCTGCCCCATCTGCGACAGCGCCAGGGTCGAGCGCGCCGTGATGGCCCCGGCCGTGGCGCGAACCGATCGCGGCCGGCGCTCGGCTGAGCCTGCGCCGGAGGCTGCCGCCCCGTCGCCCGGTCCCGCTCCCTCCCCTGCCCCGGTCGCCCAGCCAGCCGCGCTGATGGGCGAGAAGGAGATGGCGTTTCGCGCCATGCTGACCGCGCTGCACGAGCATGTCGCCGCAAACGCCGAGCCCGTCGGCAAGAACTTCGCCGAGGAGGCGCTGAAGATCCATCATGGCGAGAGCGAAAGCCGCGCCATCTATGGCGAGGCGAGCGCCGAGGACGCCCAGATGCTGCATGAGGAAGGCGTCGAGTTCCTGCCGCTGCCGCGCTTGCCCGAGGGGCGGAACTGAAGGCAGACGTTCGGCCCCTCGCGCCCCTTCAGAACCGCATCTCGACGCGTCCTTTGAGGGCGTGGTCGCGCGAGCGCTCGCCGATGGCGGCGGAGTAGGTCAGGCCGAGCGCGGTGGAAGAGGAGATGCGCCAGTCGAGGCCGGCTTCCGCCACCAGCGCCTCGCGGTCGATCGGGGCGGCGAAGGCGCGGGACGGCGTGATGCCGGCAACGAAGGCCGTCTTCGCCACCGGGGTGAGCTCGCCGAAACCGTGACGCCAGCCGATCAGCCCGCGGGCGAACAAGGGCATCGCGCCGATCTGCGCCTCGGCTCTGAGGCCAAGCGTGGTGAAGCCGAGGGTCTGCTCGGAGGAGAGGACGCGCAGTGCCGCAACGCCGCCGCGCTCGGTGCCTGCCTCGGTCGAGACCCGGATCAAGGCAAGCTGCGCGAAGGGTTCGAGTGCGAAGCCCTGNCTGTCGCCGAAGCCGCGGACCTGGACCTGGCGGCGGATATCACTCTCCGACCATGAGTAGGCCACGCCGGCATCGAGACGGAGATTGCCGAAGCGGGCGCCGGCATAGAGCGCGGCATGGCCGCTCTCCAGCTTGCCGGAGGATCGCCTTGCATCGAGATCGAAGCGCGACTGGCTATAGCCGCCGGCGACGCCGAGTTTCAGTGAGGAGCCGGGCGCCTCGTAGAGCATCAGATCGGCGCCGAGCAGGGCGCCGCCTGTGCGACGCGACTGGCTCGCGGCATTGCCGTCGGCATCGGTGTTGCCGGTGCCGCCAAAAGCCTCGCCCCAGAAGCTGTAGCGCGGCTGCGGAAGCGGTGCGGCCATCAGCACCGCGCCCTTGCGGCCAGGCAGGTCGGCGCTGAACGAGGCCGCGACCTGCCCACCCGGCGCGGTCAGCAACGGCCCACGCAGATGCGACAGGATGGTCTCGCGCACCAGACGGCTCTCGTCGATCAGGACGCTGACGGCCTGCGCATGTGCCTCGCCGGACAGCATGTCGAAGCCGGCCCGGGCCTCGGCGGCGGTGCCCGAGAGCAGCGCGTCATAGACCGCATTGCCGGCGCCCAGCGCCTCCGCCGCGTTGGCGATGAAGCCCTGGTTGCGGGTCGAGGCGACGAAGGTCGTGCCCGCGCCCGGCCCGAAGCCGGTGGCGTTGCGGGTCATGGTCAGGATGACGTTGTTGCTGTCATAGGCCAGCGACGGCGCCAGGAAGACCAGGTTCGAGGTGGCGGTGGTGAAGCGGCCGGTGACGCCACCGGTTGCCGTCAGGATGGTGTAGGTCGTGCTCGCGGCGTAATTGCCGGTCTCGGCCAGCACCGCGACCGTGCCGCCGCTGATGGTCGCCAGACCGGTCGCCACGATCCGGTCGCTCTGGCCGGCGGCGTTGATCTCGACCTGATAGGTCGAGCCCGCGGCGAAGGCGACGTTGCCGGAGACGTTCAGCGTGCCGATCGAGTTGCCCGGCGCCACCGTGCCGCCGCTCGCGACCGCGAGTGCGCCGATCGTGCCGGAGCCGCCGAGCGTGCCGCCGTCCAGCGTGACATTGCTCGCCAGCGAGCCGTTGACCACCAGCTTACCGGCCTCGACTCTCGTCGCACCGGTGTAGGTACTGGTCCCGGACAGCCTCAATGTGCCCGTGCCGGCCTTGGTCAGGCCGCCATTGCCCTCGATCTTGCCCGAGAAGCTGGTTGAGGCATTGCTGCTGCCGGCCTTCAGTGTCGCGCCGGTGCCGATCTGGATCGAGCCTGCCCCGGCGATCGAGCCCACCACCCCGATCAGGCCGGGAGCGTCGACGATCTCCAACGCCGCGCCGCCGGCGATGGTGTAGTCCGACGCGGCCGAGAGCGCGCCCGCATTGGCGGCGTAGAGCCGGCCCTGCTGGATAGTGGTCGCGCCGGAATAGGTGCTGGTGCCCGACAGCATCAACGTGCCGCTGCCGGTCTTGGTGAAGCCACCCGTGCCGGTGACCGATCCCGAGAAGATCGTCGAGGTGTTGTTGCCACCCGCGGTCAGCGAGCCGGCGCCGAGCGTGACCGCGCCAGCCCCGCCGAGCGAGCCGATCGTCTGATTGAAGCCATCGAGATCGAGGGTCGTCCCGCTCGACAGCGTGAAGGCCGAGCTTGCCGAGAAGGAGTCCGCCTGTCCGGCCCGCAGCGTCCCGCCCGTGACCGCCGTTGCGCCCGAATAAGTGCTAGTGCCCGACAGCATCAACGTGCCGCTGCCGGCCTTGGTGAAGCCACCCGCGCCGGTGATCGATCCCGAGAAGGTCGTCGAGGTATTGTTGCCACCCGCGGTCAGCGTGCCGGCGCCGAGCGTGACCGCGCCAGCCCCGGCGAGCGAACCGATCGTCTGATTGAAGCCAGCGAGATCGAGGGTTGTGCCGCTCGACAGCGTGAAGGCCGAGTTCGCCGAGAAGGAGCCCGCCTGTCCGGCTCGCAGCGTCCCACCCGTAACCGCCGTCGCGCCGGAATAGGTGGTGATGCCGGTCAGGATCGTCGTGCCGGCGACCTGGCGCACCGAGCCGGCCCCGCTGATCGTCGGCGCGAAACTGTAACTGCTGCTGGTGTGGTTGAAGACGATCTTGCTGGCGCTGGTGTTCAGGGCGACGGTGCCAACGAGCAGCACGCCCGCCGCGGCGGCGGCGCTGCCCTCGGCCGCGCCGATGTTGATCGTGCCGCCGGCAGTGCCACCGACGAGGCCGGCCTGTAGCGTCGAATTGGCGCCCGTGAGCTCGAACTTGCCGCCGTCGGAGAGCGTCAGCGTGCCGGCGTTGGAATGGCCGATATAGACCTGCGTGCCGTTGCCGACCCATTGCGAGCCCGCCCCGGTGATCGTGACCGAGCTGTCGCCACCGCCGCCGACGATGCCGACAGTGCCCGAGCCCCCGCCAGTCTTCACCGAGCCGCCATTCTCGATGCGCAGCGTGCCCGAGCCGTGCTCGCCGACCCGCATCGCGCCGAAGGTCTCCCAGCTCGATCCCAGGCCGGTGACGATCGCGGTCGCGCCGTTGCTGATATAGGCCTGCCCGCCGGTGGTCGTGCTGCCGAGCTTACCGCCGCCTTCGATCCGCAGCGTGCCGTCGTTGACCCAGGTCCGGCCGGCATAATTGGCCGAGCTGTCGCCGGTGAGCACCAGCGTGCCGGCGCCCTGCTTGATGAAGCTGGCGCTGCCGCCGGTGGTGATCGCGCCGGACAGCGTCAGCGTCGTTCCCGCATCGGTCTCGATGCGACCACCACCGGAGCTCGTGAAGGCGATGTTCCGGCTGCTCGAGAACGTCGCCGTCGTGCGCAGCACCGCGTCGGCTCCAGTCCCTGCCCCGCCGACATTCGTCGCATTGTTCAGCGTGATCGGCGTGTTGGCATTACCGAGATTGGCGTCCGACGAGATCGACACCGTCCCGTCGGAGATCGTCGTGCCGCCGGTATACGTGTTGGTGCCAGTCAGGGTCAGCGTGCCGGTGCCGGTCTTGATGACGCCGCCCGTGCCGGAAATGGCGCCGCCCATGGTGAAGTTCTGGCCGGCGGTCACCTCGACCGCGCCGTTGGCGTTGAGCACCGTTGCCCGCGCCGTGGTGAAGCTCCCCGTCACCTGCAGGGTGCTGGCGCCGTTGAAGGTGAGCCCGCCCGAAGCCGCACCGAGATTGGCGTCGGACGAGACCGAGACCGTGCCATCCGAGATCGTCGTGCCGCCGAAATAGGTATTGGAACCGGAGAGCGTCAGCGTCCCGCCTCCGGTCTTGGTCAAGGTTCCCGCACCACCGATCGCACCGCTCATGGTGAAGCTCTGGCCGGCATCCACCTCGATCGTGCTCGAAAAGACGAGGGTCGCCGTTCGCGCCGTCGTGAAGCCCGAGGTCACCTGTAAGGTGCCGCCGTTGAAGTTGAGGTTGCCTGAGGGCGCGCCGAGATTGGCGTTCTGCGAGACCACGA
The DNA here is from genome assembly GCF_001429505.1 of Allobosea sp. Root483D1. GTDB lineage: Bacteria > Pseudomonadota > Alphaproteobacteria > Rhizobiales > Beijerinckiaceae > Allobosea. The sequence goes on along the minus strand of NZ_LMJW01000020.1, from coordinate 755,856 downwards.
GCTTGCCCGCGGTCAGCGTCGTGCCGCCGGTATAGGTATTGGAGCCGGACAGCGTCAGCGTGCCGTTGCCCTGCTTGTTCACGCCGCCGCCACCGCTGATGACGTTGCCGACCGTGATGGCGGTCGACTGGTTGAAGGCCAGCGCGCCGGAGTCGATGACGATGCCACCGCTCACGCCGGTGGTGGCGTTGAGGAAGGTGAGGGTGTTGCCGCCGCCGGTGAAATGAAGCGCCGCCGCCCGGGTCGTGCCGTCGCCGGACAGGCCGCCTTCGATCGTGCCGCTATTGATGATCGTCAGGTTCGAGCCGACAATGCCCTGGCCACCGGGGCCATGGGCGCCGGGGCCGCCAATACCGTTCGAGCTGCCGCGAACGCCGCCGTTGCCGCCCTGGATCGCACCGGTGACCATCAGCGTCGCGCCGCCGGAGGTGAAGAGCAGCCCGACGCCGCCCGAGCCGCCGGAGCCGCCCTGGTCGAAATTACCGGTCGACGCGCCGCCCGCGCCACCCGCACCGCCCGTGATCGCGCCGCTGACGGTGCCTGAGCCACCTCCGGTCACGACAGCGCCATAACCGCCGGCACCACCGCCACCGCCGGCGCCGCTGCCTGAACCGGCGCCGGGGTCACCTGCACTGCCTGGCGTCGCACTCAGCGGAATCGTCGCTTGCACGATGCCGTGGACGCCGCCGGTCCCGCCATTTCCTCCGCCGAACGCTGCGCCCACCCCGCCGGCGCCGCCGGTTCCAGCGCCCGCGCCGCCGCCGCCGCCGCCGCCATAGTCGTTGCTGCCATTGCCGCCGGCCCCGCCGGCCGCGGTGGGTACGTTGATGCCTCCCGCACCACCACCGGAGCCGAAGGAACTGCGATTTCCGCCTGCTCCGCCATCGGCCACCGCAGGCCCGGCGAATGTCATGGCGATCGACAGGAACGCCGTGCCCGCGAGCAGACGCAAAGCGAGCGGCGCGCGGTACGCGACCACGGGCACGAACATCGACGTCACCAAATCCCCCTGCCGCAGGTCTATGCGAGGCTGCGGCGCCCCTCGAAGCAATGAACCATCATTCGCAGAAGTCGATGGTAGCGGTTGTCGCAAATCCTCCGTGTCAGAAACTCATCGCCGACGTGCTGTAAACGGCTACGATTCTTTCGGTGGCGCTGGATTATCGTCCACGAAGCGACAAAATAAGCCATGTCACGGAGCGGTTGACCTCGAAGCTGGCCACGCAAGCCGCGCCTCCGCTTGCAACCTGAATGTCGCGCAATACAGCCCGATCCTCGTAGCGAGTTTACGCTAGCCTGACGCAAGGGCAACATGCGGACGGCCGTGGCTGATTAATCCGTGGGCATGTGACAGTTGAGTCACAGTTCGACATTCCGGTTCCCACGAACCAGTCGGCGACTTGCAATTCCGGAATCACGGGCATATACCCACAATCTATGTCGGTTCCCTGCATTTGCACGACCTTGCGCTCGGCCTCGCGCCGGATGATCGCCTTCTATGACGAGACGATCGCTCCGGTCGGCGTCAACATCGCGCAGTTCAGCCTGATGCGCTCGATCGCCCGGGTCGAACCGGTGACGCTGACCGCACTCGGCCGGCGCGTCGAGCTCGACCGCTCGACCATTGGGCGCAACGTCCGCGTGCTCGAGAAGATGGGCCTGGTCGAACTCGGCCGCGGCGAGGACCAGCGCGAGGCCACGGTCACGCTGACGCAGGCCGGTCACAAGGTTCTGGAAGACGGCGCTCCCCTGTGGGATGGCGCCCAGAAGTCTCTCGACGACCGTCTGGGCGTCGAATTCATGCAACAGCTGCACACGGCGCTCGATTCACTCTGATTTTCTCATGCACATGCGGGCATATACCCGTAAAAGGAACCCAGCCATGCCGACAGATCTCGCTGAACCGGTTCAACCCGCCGGCCTCGCCGCCGCCTTCGCCCGCCGCGGCATCCATTATGGCTGGGCCGTGGCGGCGGTGACCTTCCTCACCATGCTGGTCACCGCCGGCGCCGTCGGCGCACCGGGCGTGCTGATCCAGCCGCTGCAGAAGGAGTTCGGCTGGGCGACCTCCGAGATCTCCTCGGCGCTGGCGGTTCGGCTCCTGCTGTTCGGGCTGATGGCGCCCTTCGCCGCCGCCTTCATGAACCGCTTCGGCGTCCGGCCCGTCGCCATGGTCGCGCTCAGCCTGATCGCGGCGAGCATCCTCGGCTCCTTCGCCATGACGCAGCTCTGGCAGCTGGTGCTGCTCTGGGGGATCGTGCTCGGCTTCGGCACCGGGCTCACCGCCATGGTGCTCGGCGCCACCGTCGCGACACGCTGGTTCGTGCATCGCCGCGGCCTGGTCGTCGGCCTGCTCACCGCCAGCACCGCGACCGGCCAGCTCGTCTTCCTGCCTCTGCTCGCATCGTTGACCGAGCAGGTCGGCTGGCGCGCCGCCATGCTCTTCGTGCTCGGCATGATCGCGCTCGCCGCGGTCGGCGTGCTCGCCCTGATGCGCGACCGGCCGGCCGATGTCGGCCTTGCCCCTTATGGCGGGACGCAGATCGTGCCGGCCCCGGCGCAAGCCACCAGCCTCAAGGCGATGCTCGTCTCCCCCATCGTCGCGCTGCGCGAAGCTGCGAAGACAAGCACCTTCTGGATCCTGTTCGGCACCTTCTTCGTCTGCGGCGCCAGCACCAACGGGCTGGTGCAGACCCATTTCGTCTCGCTCTGCGGCGATTACGGCATGGCGGCGGTGACGGCGGCGAGCGTGCTCGCCGTGATCGGCATCTTCGACTTCCTCGGCACGGTCGGCTCAGGCTGGCTCTCGGACCGCTATGACAGCCGTTGGCTGCTGTTCTGGTATTACGGCCTGCGCGGGCTCTCGCTGCTGTTCCTGCCGTTCACCGACTTCTCGTTCTACGGCCTCTCGATCTTTGCAGTGTTCTACGGGCTCGACTGGGTCGCGACCGTGCCGCCGACGATCAAGCTCGCCGCCGACCGTTTCGGCGACAAGGCGACCCTCGTCTTCGGCTGGATCTTCACCGGCCACCAGCTCGGCGCCGCCTTCGCCGCCTATGGCGCCGGCTTCAGCCGCACCGTCTATGACAGTTATCTGCCGGCCTTCTTCATCGCCGGTGCGCTCTGCCTCTTCGCCGCCGGCTTCTGCATCATGATGCGGGGCGGCGAGGCCAAGCCCGTACCCGCGGCCGCCTGAACGGAGATACCACAATGACCTCCCTTCCCTATCGCAGCGCCCTGATCGTCGGAGCCGGCTCGGGCATCAGCGCGTCGGTCGCCCGCGCGCTTGCCGCCCAAGGCATCAAGGTCGGCCTTGCCGCGCGCAACACCGAGAAGCTCGCGGCACTGGCAGCGGAAACCGGCGCTGCGACCTTCGCAGTCGACGCCGCCGATCCGGCCGCCGTCGCCGGCCTGTTCGAGGCGGCGGAGGCCGGGATCGGCGAGCCCGACATCGTCATCTACAACGCCAGCGGCCGCCTGCGCGGGCCGATCGCGGAACTCGATCCGGCAGGTGTCGCGCAGGCGCTCGCGGTCACCGCCTACGGCGCCTTCCTGGTGACGCAGCAGGCGGCGCGGCGGATGCTGCCGCATGGGCGCGGCGCGATCCTGCTCACCGGCGCGACGGCTGGCATCAAGGGCTTTGCGCTGTCGGCGCCGTTCGCCATGGGCAAGTTCGCTTTGCGCGGGCTGGCGCAAAGCGCAGCGCGCGAGCTCGGGCCTAAGGGCATCCATGTCGCGCATTTCGTCATCGATGGCGGCGTGCGCAGCGCAAACCGCCCCGATGCGAACGACAACACGCTCGACCCGGACGCCATCGCCCAGAGCTATCTCGACGTGCTCAGGCAGCCGCGCAGCGCCTGGTCGCTCGAGGTCGAGCTCAGGCCCTGGGTCGAGAGCTTCTGAAGCCGCTCAAAGCTTCTCCATCGGCGGCACCTTGAAGGTCTCGACCGTCGAGGCGCCGCCGGCGAGTAGCACCTCCCATTCCGCCTCGGCCTTCACCCGCGCGAGGCACGGCGCGAGCTTCGCCTCGACCAGGCCATGCGGCACGAAGACGAGCCCGTCATCGTCGCCGACGACGAGATCGTGCGGATGGACGGCGACGCCGCCGAAGACGATCGGCCCGTTGACGATGCCGCGCTCCATCGAGGACGGGCCGCGCGGCATGACCCAGCGCGAGAAGAAGACGAAGTCTGGCCATTGCGACACCGGCCCGACATCACGCACCGCGCCGTCGACCACGACGCCCGCGATGCCCTTTCGCCTTGCCGCGCCGCCAAGCAGGTCGCCGATCATCGCCGCATCCTTGCGACCGCCCGCCGCGACCACGATGACGTCGCCGCGCTCGGCGATGCCGATCGCATGATGCACCGGCCCGTAATCGGCCGGCTCGCACCAGGCGGTGATCGCCTGGCCGACCAGGCGCTTGCCCGGCGCGAAGGGACGGGTCGGCCGGATCGCCGGGTCGGCATGGCCGGTGCCGCCGAGCTGGTCGGCGATCACCGAGCTCGGCACGCCCTGCCAGGCCTCGATCAGGGCTTGCGGCAGGCGCGGATGGGCGGGCGTGGCGAGACGGGTCGGCATCGGCGTTTCCTCGGTCTGTTGCTTCTTGGGATCACGCCGCCCGGCCGGGCCGCTCGGCGAGAAGGCGGCGCACCGCCCGCTCCAGCCGGCGCACGCCCTCGACCAGTACCTCCGGCGGCGAGCGGGTGAAATTGACCCGCATGGCGCTCTTCAGCGCGCCGGTCGGATCGAACACGCTCGACGGCACGAAGGCGACATTCTCGGCCAGCGCATGGGTATAGAGTGCGTCGGTGTCGATCGCGCCGTCCCTGGCCCGCATCCAGACGAACATGCCACCGGGCGGCACCTCCCACTCGAACCAGTCGGAGAGATGTGTCGCCGCGGCGGCGCACAGCGCATCGCGCCGCTCGCGATAGGTCGCGACGATCTTCGGGATGTGCTGCGCCTCGAAATCGCTCTCGATCATCTCCAGCGCGATGGCCTGCGTCAGCAGGCTGGAAGCGATGTCGGTCGACTGCTTGGCCAAGGCCAGCGTCGCAATCAGCGAAGCGTCGGCCACGACCCAGCCGACGCGCAAGCCGGGCACCAGGCTCTTCGACAGCGTGCCTAGATAGATCACCGGCCCGGCATAGGCGCCGTTCGGATGGCGCTGCGCATGATGGGCCAGCATGCTCGGCCCGGCCGGCCCGTCGAACTGCAGCGGCAGATAGGGATCGTCCTCGAGCAGCCAGGTCCCGGCCGCCTCGACCTTGTCGAGCAGGGCGGCGCGCTCAACCTGCGGCACCAGCACGCCCGTCGGGTTGGAGTAGTTCGGCACGGCATAGACGAACTTGGCCTGGCGCAGCGCCGCGTCGAAGCCCGGCGCCTGCAGGCTCCAGTCGAGCCTCTCGTAGCGCGGCATGCGCGGGCGCCAGGCATCGAGCGCGCCGAGATAGGTCGGGAACTGCGAGAGGATCAGCTCGCCGGGATCGACCAGCGCCTTGCCGACGAGGTCGAGCCCCTGCATCGCGCCCGTCGTCAGCAGCACGTTTTCAGGTCCGAAACGGCGCCCGGTCGTCGCGGTGAAGCGCTCGGCGATCGCCGCCCGCAGCGCCGGCAGCCCTTCGATCGGGCCGTATTCGAGGATCTGCGTGCCCCAGCGCGTCAGCGCCCGCTCCTGCGCCGCCGCGATCGCCTCGACGGGGTAGAGCTCGGCCGCGGGCAGCCCGCCCGCGAGACTGACGACGTCTGCCCGCCCGCCGATCGCCATGAACTGCTGGGTGATGCTGTTGCCGGTCGAGAGCCAGCGCGCGAAGGCCGGCCGCTCGAGCTGCGATTTGGGAGGAGACATTCTTGGCCCGATGCTGCGTGACGATCGCGGCGAAGCCTACAGAGCCAGGCCGCCCAGCGAAACCGTGGCCAACGCATGGCCTCTCCCGGGATCGGCGGTGGCTCGCCCGTTCAGGCCGGGGCATAAACGGAGCGAGGGAGAACAGAGCATGCGCATCGTCGATGTCCGCGAGATCACGCAGCCGATCGCCTCGCCGATCCGCAACGCCTATATCGACTTCTCGAAGATGACGACCAGCCTCGTCGCGGTCGTCACCGACGTCGTCCGCGACGGCCGCCGCGTCGTCGGCTACGGCTTCAATTCCAACGGTCGCTACGGCCAGGGCGGCCTGATCCGTGAGCGTTTCGCTCCCCGCCTGCTCGAGGCCGAGGCCAAGGGCTTGCTGAACGACACCGGCGACAATCTCGATCCCGACCGCTGCTGGGCGGCCATGATGAAGAACGAGAAGCCGGGCGGCCATGGCGAACGCTCGGTCGCCGTCGGCACGCTCGACATGGCGATCTGGGATGCGACCGCCAAGATCGCCGGCAAGCCGCTGTTCCGCCTGCTCGCCGACCGCCATGGCCGCGAGGCCGACCCGCGCGTCTTCGTCTACGCCGCCGGGGGCTACTATTACCCCGGCAAGGACGACGATGCGCTGCGCGCCGAGATGCGCTCTTATCTCGACCGCGGCTATCGCGTCGTGAAGATGAAGATCGGTGGCGCGTCGCAGGCGGAGGATCGCCGCCGCATCGAGGCAGTGCTGACCGAGATTGGCAGTGATGCTGAGCTCGCTGTCGACGCCAATGGCCGCTTCGATCTGGAAACCGCCATCGCCTATGCCAAGGCGCTGCGGGAGTATCCGCTGTTCTGGTACGAGGAGGCGGGCGATCCGCTCGACTACGCTTTGCAGGCGGCGCTGGCCGAGTTCTATCCCGGCCCGATGGCCACGGGCGAAAATCTCTTCAGCCACCAGGACGCCCGCAACCTGCTGCGCCATGGTGGCATGCGCCCCGACCGCGACTGGCTGCAGTTCGACTGCGCCCTCTCCTATGGGCTGTGCGAGTACCAGCGCACACTGGCCGCACTCAAGGTCTCTGGCTGGGGCTGGGATCGCTGCATCCCGCATGGCGGCCACCAGATGTCTCTCAACATCGCCGCCGGCCTCGGACTAGGCGGCAATGAGAGCTACCCTGACCTGTTCCAGCCCTATGGCGGCTTTCCCGACTCGGTCCGCGTCGAGGACAGCGTCATCACCATGCCGGAGCTGCCCGGCATCGGTTTCGAGGGCAAGAGCGACTTGATCAAGGTGATGCGGGAGCTGGCGGAGTAGCGCCCACCTTATCCCATCGTCTGACGCGACCTTTCCCGCCCTCTGGCGTTATCTTCGCTGCAGTGCAACAATCAATTTGCACGAGCACATCAAGACGGCACGGCAGGGAGCGAGCATGAACGCGATCGATCCGCTCGGGAAACAGACCCAGCGCGACAAGGCTTTGCCGCGCGACAAGCCCTGGATCTTCCGGACCTATGCCGGCCATTCCGACGCGACCGAATCGAACAAGCTCTACCGGACCAATCTCGCCAAGGGCCAGACCGGCCTCTCCGTCGCCTTCGACCTGCCGACCCAGACCGGCTACGACCCGGACCACGTGCTGTCGCGCGGCGAGGTCGGCAAGGTCGGCGTGCCCATCACCCATCTCGGCGACATGCGAGCGCTCTTCGAGCAGATCCCGCTGGCGCAGATGAACACCTCGATGACGATCAACGCGACGGCGGCCTGGCTGCTCTCGCTTTATATCGCCACCGCCGACGAACAGGGCGCCGAGCGTGCCGCCCTGCAGGGCACGACCCAGAACGACCTCGTCAAGGAATACCTGTCGCGCGGAACTTACGTCTTCCCGCCGCGCCCCTCGATGCGGCTGACCACCGACATCGTCGTGTTTACGGCGCGCGAGCTGCCGAAGTGGAACCCGACCAATGTCTGCTCCTATCATCTGCAGGAGGCCGGCGCCTCGCCGGTGCAGGAGCTCTCCTTCGCGCTGGCGACCGCGATCGCCCTGCTCGACTCGATCAGGGCCCGGCCGGAAGTGGCGCCCGAGGAGTTCGGCAGCGTCGTCGGCCGCATCTCCTTCTTCGTCAACGCCGGCATGCGCTTCGTCACCGAGCTCTGCAAGATGCGGGCTTTCGTCGATCTCTGGGACGAGATCACGCTGAAGCGCTTCAATGTGCTGGAGGAGCAGCATCGCCGCTTCCGCTATGGCGTGCAGGTCAACTCGCTCGGGCTGACCGAGCCGCAGGCCGAGAACAATGTCTATCGCATCCTGATCGAGATGCTGGCGGTGACCCTGTCGAAGAAGGCCCGGGCCCGCGCCGTGCAATTGCCAGCCTGGAACGAGGCGCTCGGCTTGCCCCGTCCCTTCGACCAGCAATGGTCGCTGCGCATGCAGCAGGTGCTGGCCTACGAGACCGATTTGCTCGAGTTCGGCGACATCTTCGACGGTTCGAAAGAGGTCGATGCCAAGGTCGAAGAGCTGAAAGCGGCCGCACTGGCGGAACTGGCGAAGATCGACGCGATGGGCGGCGCGCTCGCCGCGGTCGAGAGCGGCTACATGAAGATGGCCCTGGTCGAGAACGGGGCGCGCCGCATCGAGGCGATCGAGCGCGGCGAGCAGATCGTCGTCGGCGTCAACAAGTTCACCACCAGCGAGCCCTCGCCGCTTTCGGCCGGCGAAGGCAATGTCGTGACGGTTCCGGACTCGGTCGAGATCGAGGCCGTCGGCCGGCTGAAGGCCTGGCGCGCAGCGCGCGACGGCAAGGAGGCGGAGGCCGCACTCGCCGAACTCGCCAGCGCCGCCAAGGAGGACCGCAACGTCATGCCGGCCTCGATCGCCTGCGCCAAGGCCCGCGTCACCACCGGCGAGTGGGCCCAGACCTTGCGCGAGATCTTCGGCGAGTACCGCGCCCCGACCGGCGTCGACACGACCAAGCTCGGCGACGATGCCGGGCTGGCTACCGTCAAGGCCGCTGTCGCCCTGGCAACCGAGAAACTCGGCAGGCCGCCGCGCTTCCTCGTCGGAAAGCCCGGCCTCGACGGCCACTCGAACGGCGCCGAGCAGATCGCGGTGCGCGCCCGCGATGCTGGCATGGCGGTGAGTTATGGCGGCATCCGCCAGACGCCGGAGGAGATCGTGACGCAGGCGCAGGAGACCGAAGCCGATATCATCGGGCTCTCCATCCTCTCCGGCTCGCATTTGCCGCTGGTCCGCGACGTCACCGCAAGGCTGCGCGTCGCCGGTATGAACGTGCCAGTCGTGGTTGGCGGCATCATCCCGCCCGACGACGAGAACGCGTTGAAGAACATGGGCGTGGCGCGCGTCTACACCCCGAAGGATTTCGCGCTCGACGGCATCATCGCCGACGTCGCCGGGCTGGCAGCGAAGGCGCGCTGAGAGCCGGTCGCCTTCCCGAGCTTCCCGTACACGCGAAAAGCGCTCAGGCTTTCGCAAGCGCGTGCGGACGACTATCGTCCCGGTACTGCTCGGCCGTGCCCGCGTCCCGCGGCGCTGGTTCGTGCCTGAAGGCGGTCGTCGGCAGGGCCGCGAGGGACCCGCTTGAGGAGAGGAAGAAGCGCATGCCCGCACGGCTGCAGACCGCATTGACCGGCGCCAACATCCGCGCCGCCTTTATCGGCGCCATAGGCTTTGCCCTTGCCGGCCCCGCCGCGGCCCAGACGATGGGCTTCGATCCCAGCGATTTCGGCAAGGTCAGCATGCCCCGGCGGCAGAGCACCGGCGACGCCGCGACCCAGATCGAGAACAACAAGGGTGCCTTCGAGCCGATCGCGGAGCTCGATCAGCGCGATCCACTCGCGAAGATGGCCAAGCCCGTCGGGCGGATCGACATCCTGCTGAAGGACAATAAGACCGGCAAGCAGTCGGGCGCCCATTGCACCGGCGAGCTGCTGCCGGGCGATTATGTCCTGACCAACCATCACTGCCTGCCGCAGAGCGGCGAGATGACGCCGGTACGCGCCATCATCGTCATGGATTTCCTGACGCAGGACGGCAAAGGCGCGAAAGTCTTCGAGCTCGACCCCAAGCCGGTCGAGTTCAATGCCAATCTCGACTACGCAATCGCCAAGGCGAAGGGCAATCCGACCGCGACCTATGGCTCGGTCAAGCTCGCGGCGACGCCGTCCGGCGGCGCCCCCTCGCTGATGGTGATCCACCATCCGGCAGGCCGGCCCAAGGTGATGAGCCGCTTCCGCTGCATGGCGACACGCCAGCAAGGCGAGGCGGCCGAGCTGCGCCATCGCTGCGACACGCTCGGCGGCTCGTCCGGCTCGCTCCTCTACAACGCCGGCAATGCGGGCATCGCCCTTCACAAGCAGGGCGGCCTCGCTCCCAATGATCCCAACAGCTACAACACCGCGACCAGCATGACCGCGCTGCTCCAGGCCAGCCCGCTTCTGCGCAAAATGGCTGGCGCGGGCGGACAGGCGCCATCCGGCGACGCACCGGTTGCGTCCAGCGGCGGCGGCCAGGATGGCGACCAACCCACCTCGGCCGAAGGCACCCGCGCGCTGCGCAGCTCCGACAATCTCGACACCGACGGGATGAACTCGCTGCTGAAGAACTGAGGGTCTTCGCCCTCAGCCGCCAGTCTCGCCGTGGCTGCGCCCGTAAGGGCTGCGCTGCGGCGAGCGCCAGCCGGTCAACGTCGCTGGATCGGCCTCGTAGATCTCGACCTTGAGCGGGTGGCAGACGGCGACATCGCTCGAATGGGTTTGGCCGCAATCGCCGCCCGGGCAGGCCGAGATCGCCCCGAGCAGGTCGATCTCGGCGAAGAGCTCGAGGAAGTCGCCGGGCCGAACCGGGCTCGCCTTCATGAAGTACTGCTGCGTGTCGCGGGTGAAGCCGGTGCACATGAAGACGTTGAGCACGTCATGGACGTGCTGCTCGACCTCGCGCGCCGGCAGCCCTCGCGCCTTTCCCAGCGCGCGGGCGAGATTCGAATGGCAGCAATGATGATAGTCGCCACCCTCGCCGAGCAGCCGGTGGGTATAGGGATCGCAGCGCGTGCCGATCACGTCGTGCACGCCGGCGCCATCCTGGTCGAAACCATACCAGCCGAGCGTGTCATGGCTGATGGTCGCCATCGGCCTGAGGTACGGCAGGCTGCTCCAGAGCCGGTCGCCCAGCCCGACATGGGTCGCGTGCAGCGCGCGCGTCTTGCCGCTGAAGAAGCGCTCGTCGAGATCGTCCGCGTTCCACAGGTTGAGGTCGCCGACCTGTGGGCCCTCGATGCTGACGACCCGGAAGAAATGGCCCTTGGGCACACGGAAGCTGCCGGCCTCGCGCGGCGGCACGATGATCTCGTCGCGCTTGGTCAGGGTCTGGCGAGCCTTCGCCAGCATCGCCATGTCGGCGCCGGGCAGGCTGCCATTGGGGTAGACCACGACCGGAGGCCTGGCCCGCCGCTCAGCCGCATCGGCGGGGGCGATCACCTGCGAATCCGTGGTCATGGCCTCTCCAGCTCGTGCTGATTTTTGCAAATGCCTGTCGGCGTCGGTGAGTCCCGCGGAAGCCGCGCTAGGCCAGCCCGCTGCTCTTCAGCGTCTGATAGGCCTTGAGGATTTCCTGCAGCCGGCCCTCGCGCGAACGGTCTCCACCATTGGCGTCGGGATGGAAGCGCTTCACCAGCTCCTTGTAGCGCGCCTTGATCGCAGCGCGGTCGGCGTTCTCATCGAGGCCGAGCGTCTCCAGCGCCTTCTTCGCCACCACGCCGACGCGCGACTCGGGCCGCTCCTGCTCGCGGCGGATGCGACCGCGGAACAGACCGAAGGCATCTTCGACTTCGGCGCCCTCCTGCCCTCCGGTCGCCCGCCCGCGCTGCGCCATCCGGGCTGCGCTGGCATTGACGCCGAGCTTCCAGGTCGGCCGGTGGCCGATCTCCTCCTGCTTCGCGTAGGCGGCGAGCGCCTCGTCGTTCATGCCGGAGAAGTAGTTGTAGGTCGCGTTGTAGGCTTTCACATGCTCGAGGCAGAACTGGAAGAACTTGCCTTCCTTGCCGCGGCCCATCGGCGCGCGAAACTCCCCCGTCTTGGTGCAGCCGGGATGGTCGCAATGGCGTGCATCGGCCTCGACCACCTCTTCCGCCTCGGAAGGGCCGATCCTGATCCGGTCGAAAAGGCGCGAGTTGAAGTTCATCGTCTCATGGTTATGCGGGCGGAACGCTGCTTCGACAAGCCGGCCGCTGCGCAGATCGCTCTCGCGTCCGCGGCAAGCGAATCGTCTGGCCTCAGCATGGCCTCGATTGCTTAAGGAACCCGGCCCCCCGTAACGGCCGGCAACCTCGGTAGGTAGTGGTCCGGCGCGCCGATCTCAACGGCCGCAGGCCACATCGCCTCCGGCCGCGAACGTCAGCTTCGTCCCGCGAGGCACGCGATAGATCGGCGCCTCGCCGGAGGCCGGTGCAGTTTCTACCACCCCGACACCGACATGAGAGCCCGGAGAATCCGGCTCCAATGAGGCGGCGATGACATTGGCCCCAGTTTGCGTCATAGGCACGAAGACGGCATTAGCCGGCACCTCGATCCGGCGCGGCCTGAGCTCGACCTTGACCGCCTGGTCCGGATTGATGTTCTCGCCGTCGATCTTCTTCACCGGCCCCTTCTGCTCGACCATGAAGGCCTCGACCTCGAGCGTCGCCGGACCGCCCAGTGCACAGGTTGCGAGACCCTTCAGCTTGAGCGCGTCGAGCGCCGCCTGCCCCGCCGGCAGGACGAGATAGCCCTCCGGCCGCGCCCGCCGGCTCGTCACCGTGACCTTGCGCGAGTCGCGGAACGCGACCGGGGTCGGCATGTCGGCACCGGTCGCCGGATCGACCAGCGGGATCGCGACCGTCTCGGTGGCGATGCGATGGGCGACGATCAATTCGCCCTGGTTGCGCGCCAATTCCGCCCGCGCCGCCTTCACCGCCTCTAGCACCGCCTTGTCGTTGGCCGCGACCGTGTCGAGCACGGCGCGCGAGATGACGTAATGCGTGGCGATGCGGCGTTCCAGGTTCTCCAGTTGCAAGCCGACCCCGCGCGTCTCGATCAGGAAGGAGACCGCGCCGGAGAGCCCGAACAGATTGCGCGCGATACCGGGCGCATTGCCGCCCATCGAGACGAGCTTGTCGTCCTTGCGATAGCTGGTGGTGAAGTACCAGAACGAGGTCAGGCCCTTCTCCGCCATCGCCTTGTCCATGGCGGGCTTGACCAGCTCGGCCGCGATCCTCGTCGTCGGTTGCGGCACCGCCGGGTTGGTGGCGTAGAGGATCATCGCATCGGCGGCATTGAGCCCACCGAACTTCTCCAGCCAGCGATTGGCCACCGAGAACTCGTGCACGTCGATGATCACGTCAGCCGGCAGCTCGGCGAACTTGGCATGCAGAGCCCGCGTCTCCGGCAGGGTCAGCAGCAGATGGTCGCGGTTGAGGTCGAAGCCGCTGGCGCCGGGCCGTTTGTCGGCCGCCGCGCCATCCGGATTGCTGCGCGGCACGATCACCACCACGAGCTTGTCGAGCACGGCGCCGAGGTCGCCTAGCGCCAGGTCATGCGCCAGCGCCAGCATCGCCTCCGCCCCGGCCGGCTCGTTGCCGTGCTGCTGGCCGACGAACCAGACGACCGGCCGTCCCAGCGCCTTCAGTGCGGCGGGGTCCTTCAGCCCCTCCTTCGAGAAGACCAGATAGGGCAGATCGCGCCCCTGCTGCGATTGGCCGAGCGAGCCGAGCACGACCCGGCCAGGTGCCTTTGCCGTGAGATCGGCGAGGAAAGCCTCGAGTTCGGCCTGCGTCGTCAGCCCAGGCATGCCGCGCGTCAACGAGGGCGTTGCGAGCTGTATCGGCACGGGCTTGTAGCGCGCCAGCACCGCCTCGCTCTGCTTGTAGTCGGCGACGCGCCCCTCATCCTGCGCCAGAGCGGGGCTTGCAGCGGCGCAAAGCGCCAAGGCGAGCATGCGCCAGATCGTCACCATCGTCGCCTCCGACAGAAAGACGCGTTTCCGCCCCGCTCGTCAGCGACTATGAGACTGCCCTGGAAGCCGAGCAAGCAACACGAGAGAACCCGCATGCCGACCATGGCCGACCGGATCGCCGGCAAGCTCACCACAGAGCTCGCGCCCGAGCAGCTCAAGGTGATCGACGAATCCCACCAGCATCACGGCCATGCCGGCTGGCGCGAGGGCGGCGAGACGCATTTCCGGGTCGAGGTCATCTCGCCCGCCTTCGCCGGCAAGAGCCGGCTCGAACGCCACCGCCTGGTCAACGCCGCACTGTCCGAGGAACTCGCCGGCAGCGTGCACGCGCTGGCGATCGTGGCGCGGGCACCGGGCGAAGCCTGAGCCTCAGGCCGCGCGTCGCTCCGGTGTCGCCAGATAGATCGCGGTCGAGACGAGCAGCAGCGCCGCGAAGCCCCAGTGCATGTTGGCGAAGGCCACCGCCGCATCGCGCCCAGCGGCCCGCTGCGCCGCGACGAACCAGCCGGAGCCCCACTGGATCAACCCGGCCCCGGCGATGAACAGGAAGTTGAGGCAGGTCATGCCGCGCCCGACCAGATGATCGGGGAAGAAGACGCGCGCATGCGCCATCAGGATCGCGTAGGTGAAACCCGTCCCCCCGACGATCGCAAACAGCAAGATGGCACCGGCCAGCGACTGTGCACCGATCAGCGCCAGCAGCGCGAAACCTACGCCGGTCGCCACGGTTCCCCAGGCGACCAGCGCCTTGCTGCGGCCCGCCCGCTTCTGCAGGCCGCCATAGACGAAGGCGCCGACGACCATCATCGTCGCCATGCCGAGGGCCGCATGGCCGGCAGCAATCCCGTCGAGCCCATGCACCTGCGTCATATAGGGCGCGATCCATAAGCCCCGCGCCGTCGCGATGATCGCGTAGCCGACGAGCGTGATCGGCGCGAGCAGCCAGAGCGGCCCGATCGCGACGATGCTCTTGAGACCTTGCAGCAGGCCCTCATGCTTGCCCGAGGCGTCGGTGACCTCAGGCGGATCGCGCACCAGCGCCGCGGCGAGAACCGTCGCGAGCAGGAACGCCACCGCGAAAGCGAGCATGGTCGAGCGCCAGCCATAGGCCTGCGCAGCCAGGGCCAGCGGCGCCGCGCCAACGAGATTGCCGAGCGAGCCGAGGCCGATGAAGATCGAGGTCAGCAGGCCGAAGCGCGCCGGCGCCTCCGTCCGGGCGAACAGGTAGAGAGACGCCATGAAGATCGGCGAGCAGCCGATCCCGACCAGCGCCATCGCCATCGTGGCGATATTGGCGTTGCCCGCCTGCGCGAACAGGAAGGCACCAGCGCTGCCGATCGCCATGGTCACAGTGACCGTCCGGCGCGGCCCGATCCGGTCGAGCGCCCAGCCGACCGGGAACTGCGCCAGTGCAAAGGCCATGAACCAGGCGGCGCCGAGTAGTCCGAACTCGGCCGGCCCGATGCCGAGGTCGCCCATCACCGGCCCGGCGATCACGCTCAGGAAGGAACGGTAGAAGATCGACAGCACATAGGCCGGCAGCAGCGCGAAGAAGATGGTCACGCTGCGTCTCCGGCCAGTTTCAAAACGACCGCCGACCTGAATTCGTCGGCGGCCCCTCGCCTCACTTCACCCGCTCGAGCACCGAGACGTAGTTCGCGACCGCAGCGCCGCCCATGTTGAAGATGCCGCCGAGACGGGCATCCTGCACCTGCATGCCCTCCGGCGCCTCGCCGACGAGCTGCATGGCCGAGAGCACGTGCATGGAGACGCCGGTCGCGCCGATCGGATGGCCCTTGGCCTTGAGGCCACCGGAGACGTTGACCGGCAGCTTGCCGTCCTTCTGCGTCCAGCCTTCCTTGATGGCGCGGGCGCCGTCGCCTTCCTTGGTCAGGCCCATCGCCTCGTATTCGAGCAGCTCGGCGATGGTGAAGCAGTCATGCGTCTCGACGAAAGAGAGATCGTCGAGCGCGATGCCGGCAGCGGCCAGCGCCTGCTGCCAGGCGAGCGCCCCGGCCTCGAACTTCAGGATATCGCGGCGCGAAAGCGGCAGGAAGTCCTGGACATGGGCCATGCCGCGGAAGCCGACGGCGCGGCGCATGGTCTTGGCGGTCTCTTCGTCGGCAAGCACGAGTGCGGCGGCGCCGTCCGAAACCAGCGAGCAGTCGGTGCGCTTCAGCGGGCCGGCGACATAGGGGTTCTTCTCGCTCTCCTCGCGGCAGAAGGCGTAGCCCAGGTCCTTGCGCATCTGGGCGTAAGGGTTGTCGACGCCGTTCTTGTGGTTCTTCGCCGCGATCATGGCGAGCGCGTCCGACTGGTCGCCATGACGCTGGAAATAGGACGAGGCGATCTTGCCGAACACACCGGCGAAGCCGCCCTGCACGTCGGCTTCCTGCGCGAGATAGGAGGCTTTCAGCAGGTTCTTGCCGATCTCAGGCCCGGGCGTCGTGGTCATCTGCTCGACGCCGACGACCAGCACCACCTTGGCGGCGCCGGCCTTGATCGCGCGCACGCCCTGATGCACCGCAGCCGAGCCGGTGGCGCAGGCGTTCTCGACGCGCGTCGCCGGCTTGAAGCGCAGGGCCGGGTCGGCCTGCAGCACGAGCGAGGCGGTGAAGTCCTGGGCCGAGAAGCCGGCGTTGAAATGGCCGAGCACGATCTCGTCGACCTGGTCGGCGGCGATGCCGGCATCGACCAGTGCGTCGGTCGCGACGCGCACGATCAGGCTCTCGACCGTTTCGGTGTCCTGCTTGCCGAAGGGGGTATGTGCCCAGCCGACGATTGCAGCGCTCATGGCCTTCTCCTGGTTGATGTGCAGATACACTATATCTGCCCCTGCGTGCGTGCGGCCACAAGCCGGCAAGCACGCATTCCTCCTGTGCGAGGAAAGGCCAATGATCGGGCGGCGAGTCAAGCGCTGGGCTCGCGGCCCTGCCCTACCCTACGGACAGGGCGAGCAGCGCGCCGACGCCGGCGACGATCATCGCCATGCCGAAAAGCTCGCGCCAACTCGTGCCTTCCGAGAAGATCCGGCGCGAGGCGATTTGCGCCAGCGGCACCTCGACCAGCGCCAGCGTGCGCACATTGGCGGCCGTCGTCAGCGAGAAGCCGAGGAACCAGCATTGCGATGCGGCGGCGCCGAGGAAGCCGGCGGTGAACGAGCGGCGCCAGTTGCGCAGGCTGAGAACCAATGCCTTGCGATTGGCGACGAGCATGTAAAGCGTCAGGATCAGGGTCTGCAGCGCCAGCCCGAGCGCGAGGATGGTGGTCGCCCGCATCAGGAAATGGCCTTCAGGCAGGGACTGGATCGCGCCGCGAAAGCCGATCGCCGACAGCGCGAAGGCGGTGCCAGCGCCGATCCCGAGCGCCGCCGGGCGCAGGCCCGCCGCGCTGAGCTTGTCTCCCGGCTTCCACGACATCAGCACCACGCCGGCGGTGGCGACGACGATCGCCGAGAACTTCGCCCAACCCAGCGCATCGCCGAGCAGCACCGTACCGAACAGCGCAACCTGCACAGGTTCGGTCTTGGTATAGGCGGTTGCCACCGCGAAGGAGCGCTCGCGCATCGCCGCCAGCATCAGCGCCGTGGCGAGGATCTGGGTCAGCGCGCCGAACACGGCAAAGCCGAAGGAACGCAGATCCGGCATCGGCGGCAGGCGGCCGCTGGCGAGGCAGACCAGGACGAGGAAGATGAGCGCGAAGGGCAGGCCGAACAGGAAGCGCACCTGCGTGGCCCCGACGACGCCGATCACCTCGGTCAGAGAGCGCTGGGTCAGATTGCGCGCTGTCTGCAGCAGCGAGGCGGCGAGCGTCACCGGTATCCACAGTAGGGTGAGACTCACGCGCAAGGATCCTGCAGAAAAAGCACCTCCGATGCTTTGGACCGGCACGCCGCGCTAGGCAAATCGCCGGATGAAGGGTAGGTATGCGTAATGAGCGAGGCTGGATTGTCGCCCGCCGTCTCGAAAATGCCTCAAGCGTCGCGTTGAAGCCGTCGACCCCCGCCAAGACAGGTTCAGACCCCAGCCGATGATCGCACCTCGCCTCGCCGCCGGCGCCATGCTCGCCTCGCTCCTCGCTGTCGCCTCGCCGGCCCAGGCCGGCACGAGCGTAGTGGTCGACGCCTCGAGCGGCGCCGTATTGTCGAGCGAGAACCCGACGCAAGCCTGGCATCCGGCCTCCACCACCAAGATGATGACGCTCTATCTCGCGCTCAAGGCCGTGCGCGAGGGCAAGCTCGGGCTCGAGACCGCAATCCCCGCCTCGAAGCGGGCCGCCAGCCAGCCGCGGGTCAAGGTCTACATCAAGGCCGGGCAGGAGATCACGCTCGACAACGCCATGCGCATCATGATGGTGAAGTCGGCCAACGACATCGCCTATGTCATCGCCGAGGGCGTCGGCGGCGATGTCGAGACCTTCGTCTCGATGATGAATGCCGAGGCCCAGCGGCTCGGCATGAACGACACCCGTTTCGTCAATCCGAACGGCTGGCACCACCCCGACCAGCAGAGCAGCGCCCGCGACCTCGCCGTGCTCGCCATGGCGCTGATGAGCGAGTTCGGCCGCTACTCGGACTACTGGAACACCGGCGCCGTCCAGCTCGGCAAGCAGGTGCTCAACAACACTAACGGGCTCGTCGGCCGCTATTACGGCATCACTGGCATGAAGACGGGTTTCGTCTGCGCCTCCGGCTTCAATGTCGTCACCACCGCGACGCGCAATGGCCGCACGCTGATCGCCGTCGTCCTCGGTGCCAGTTCCGGCGCGGAACGCACCGTCAAGGCAGCGCAACTACTCGATGACGGCTTCGGCAAATGGGGCGGTTTCGGCGGCAGCATCGCCAGCATGCCGTCCGGCAATGGCGGGCGCGCCTACAGCATCTGCGACAGCGTCCGCCGCGGCGGTCACGCGCTTGGCGACGATGCCGAGACCTCCGGGCCGATCAGCTTCATCTCGACGAATAGCGGCGTCGGCGGCAATGGCGAGGGCACCTCGGACCGCTTCGCCACGGCCGTGTCCCAGGCCGGCGCCTCCGGCGCGGTGCTGACGCGCTCGCCTTCCGGCCGCGTCACGCTCGGCCCGCGCGCCAAATTCGATCCGTACCCCGTCTCCTTCGGCCGCTCGCCGGGCTCGGCCTCGGCGCCGCTTGCCGCCAATGCCGTGGCAAAACCCGACACCCGGGTCGCGCGCGAGACGATCCAGCCCGGTGCGCCGGTCGCGGCCGGCCTCACCGCCGGCAACCGCACCTTATCGCGCAACGGCGCGATCCCGCCCTCATCCTCCGCCTTCGCGCCGGTCGCGCCGACGCAGGAGGAGACGCCCGCTGCCGCTGCCCTCGGCTCTGCCCCGATGCGCCTGCAGGGCGCGATCCAGCCCGGCGCCGCGACGCCTGCGAGCCTGCGCCCCGGCGCCGCCGCCGGCATCAAGGCGGCGAACAAGCCGGCCGCCAAGCCGCTGCTGACCAAGGCGAAGCAGGAGAAGGCTGCTGCGGCCAAGACCAAGCCGAGCCAGGCGCAGGCCAAGCCGCTCGTGAAGCCGCCGGCCCGGCCGGGCGCGAAGCCGGTCGCCAAGCCCGAAGCCAACAAGCCCGAAGCCTGATCCGACGGCGATAGCGTGTACGAGCGCGGCGCCTCCTCGGCCCAGCATGGTCTTGCACTGGCGCTCGCCTCCGCCGCCGCCTTCGGCACCAACATCGTCAGCGCCCAGCTCGCCGGTCATGCCGGGCTGAGCGGCCCGCTCATCGTCTTCTACCGCGTCTTCCTGATGCTGGCGCTCGTCGTCGGCGCAGCCATGATCTGGCGCGCCAGCCTTGCCGTGCCGCGCCATCGCTGGTCAGCGCTTGCCCTCTTCGGCATCAGCACGGCGCTCACCGCCTGCGCCTATCTCTCCTCGGTCGCCTTTCTGCCGATCACGGTGGCGGCCGTGGTCTTCTACACCTTCCCCATTCTGATCGTACTGACCGAGCCGCTCTTCACCCCAGCCCGCTTCAGCCTCGACCGCGTCGTGATCGCGCTCGTCGCCTTCGTCGGCGTCGCCATGGTGGTCGGACCGGACTGGCATGGGCTCGACCCGCGTGGCCTCGCGCTCGCGCTCGCCGCGAGCGTGCTGGCCGCGGTCCAGTTCTTCTCCGCGGCACGCTGCGGCGACACCGGGACCTTGCCGAAGCTGTTCTGGTCGCACGTTGTCATCCTGCCGGTGACGCTGGCTATCCTCGCCCTTACGGGCCTGTTCCAATCACCTTCGGCCCTGATGCTCGCGCCGATCG
The DNA here is from genome assembly GCF_001429505.1 of Allobosea sp. Root483D1. GTDB lineage: Bacteria > Pseudomonadota > Alphaproteobacteria > Rhizobiales > Beijerinckiaceae > Allobosea. The sequence goes on along the minus strand of NZ_LMJW01000020.1, from coordinate 735,740 downwards.
CGGTCGCAATCACGATCGGCGGCTATCTGATCGGCTTCCTGCTGCAGGTGCTGGCGCTCGCCCGGGTCGCGCCCGGCCCGGCGTCGCTGGCCTTCTGCGCCGAGCCGGTCTTCGCCGTCGCGATCGCTGCCGTCTTTCTCGGCGAGCGCGTCGGCTCGCTGCAATATGCCGGCGGCGCCCTTGTCGTCGCCGCGATCATCGCCAATGTAATATTGGAACAAAAGCGAGCCCGCCGATTGCCTGCGGTGGCCGCACCGGGAACCTGATACTCCATGTCCGAGCAGCCCGTCCGTCCCGAGCCGATCCCGCTGACCCTGCTGACCGGCTTCCTCGGCGCCGGCAAGACCACCCTGCTCAATCGGCTGCTCAAGGACCCGGCGCTCGCCGACACCGTGGTGCTGGTCAACGAGTTCGGCGAGATCGGCCTCGATCATCTCTTCATCGAGGGCAGCGAGGACGGCATGATCCTCCTCGCCTCGGGCTGCCTGTGCTGCACCATCCGCGACGACCTGATCGTCACGCTCGAGGACCTGCTGCGCCGGCTCGACAATGGCCGCATGGCGCCGTTCCGGCGGCTGGTGATCGAGACCACCGGCCTCGCCGATCCCGCGCCGATCCTCAACGTGCTGATCAACCACCCCTATCTAGCAATGCGCTACAAGCTCGACGGCGTCGTCACACTGGTTGACGCGGTCAACGGCATGGCGACGCTCGACGCTCACCCAGAGGCGCTCCGGCAGGTCGTCGCCGCCGACCGGCTCGTGCTGACCAAGGCCGACATCGCGAGCGATGCCGAAGCCGTCGGAGCCCTGCGCAAACGGCTCGGCGAACTCAATCCCGGCATCGCCATCCTCGCGCCCGACACACCGGCTGAGGCGATAGTCGGCGCGGGCCTCTACGACATTGCCGCGCGCCCGGACGAACTACGCCGCTGGCTCGCGGCCGAAACCCTGGAGGGTCACGATCACGGCCACCATCACGGCGGCCATGGCCATCATCATCACCACGACGTCAACCGCCACGACGCCAGCATCCGCGCCTTCACGCTGACCGCCGAGGCGCCGATCCGCGAGGCGACCTTCGACCTGTTCTGGACCCTGCTGCGCTCGACCCATGGCGCCAGGCTGCTGCGGCTGAAGGGGCTGGTCGCGCTCGCCGAGCATCCGAACGGGCCGCTGCTGGTCCACGCCGTCCAGCAGATCCTGCATCCGCCGGTGCTGCTGCCGGCCTGGCCCGATGCCGACCACCGCTCCCGCCTCGTGCTGATCGTCAAGGACCTGGAGGAGGAGACGGTCGCCCGGCTCTGGTCGGCCTTTCTCGGCCGGTCCGCCCCCGCCGAGGCACAAGTGCATCACCACCACGCCTGATTGGCTCCCACCGGCCCGCTTCTTGGTTCGTCCCGCGCAGACCCCTGCTCCGCTCCGCGCCCCTGTGCCGCTCCGGTACGAAAGCGCGCCGAAGCGGAGCGACCCGCGAAAGGGCTGCGCCATGCCGAACCTCGCCGCCTCCCCGGTTGCGCCGGCCGAGACGACGCTCAAGCAGAGCGCCGTCATGTCTGGCCCGGCCGGCCTCTCGATCGAACGCCGTCCGCTCGCCGCCTGCGCCGCCATCGAGGCCGAATGGCGCGATCTCGCCGGCCGCGCCATCGAGCCGAACCCGTTCTTCGAGCCCGACTTCGCCCTCCCCGCCGCTCAGCACCTTGTCGATTTCCGCGATGCGCCGGTACTGCTGCTCTGGGACGGCGCGGCCGCTTCGCGGCGCCTACTCGGCTTCGTTCCCGCCCGCCTCCGGCACAGGCTGCTCGGCCATGACGAACTGACCGGCTGGAGCAATCCCCGCCTCGGCATCGCCACGCCGCTGGTCGACGCTGATGAGGCCGGGCGCGTCATCGCCGCCCTGCTCCACGCCCCCGGCCGCTGGGGCCTCGCCAATACCCAGAACCTCCAGCTGCATCGCCTCGATCTCGACGGCCCGCTCCTGCGCAATGTCCTGCAGATGGCCAAGCACACCGGCCACGCAGCCGCGCTCGAGCCGCTGCCGGCGCCGCCAGCCATCGCGGGCGCACCCGACCTCACCGACCTGCGCCAAGGCCTGTCGCGTCAGGGCAAGCTCTCCTTCGCCGAATCCGGCTCGCGCCAGGAGCTGCGCGACATGGTCGAGCTTCATCTGGCGCTCGAAGCCTCAGGCTCGCGCGCCCGCGCCGGCGCCGCCGCGCTTCAGGACACCCGCGAGAGCGCCTTCCTGCGCAGCATGACCCGCAACCTGGCGCGCGCCCATCGTTGCCGGGTCGGCCTGCTGAGCCTCGACGACAAGCCGGTCGCCGGCGCGATCCTGATCGGCAAGGGCCAGCGCCTCTGGCTCTATTCGGGAGCCGAGGACGAGCGCTTCGCCAGCTTTGCGCCGCTGCCGCAGCTTCTCTCCTGGCTCGGCCGGCGCAGCCGCCGGCGCGAGATCGTCGGCGATATGCCCGCCACGGCGCCATTGCGGCTCGGCGACGTCCGGCTCACCGTCACGGCGGCGGCCACCCGCCGCGCGCCGCTCCTCAGCCGGCGTCGCGCAGCAGCCGCCTGATGATCTTGCCGGTGGTGGTCATCGGCAATTCCTGGCGGAACTCGATCTCACGCGGATATTCGTGCGCCGCCAACCGCTCGCGCACGAAGCCCTGGATCTCCGCGACCAGTTGCGGCGAGGCCTCGTAGCCCGCCTTCGGCACGATGAAGGCCTTGACGATCTCGGTCCGGAGCGCGTCGGGCTTGCCGACCACCGCCGCGAGCGCCACCGCCGGATGGCGCAGCAGGCAATCCTCGATCTCGCCTGGCCCGATCCGGTAACCGGACGAAGTGATCACGTCGTCGTCGCGGCCGACGAAGCGGACATAGCCGTCTGCATCCTGCGAGCCCTGGTCACCGGTCGTCATCCAGTCGCCGATGAACTTGGCCTCGGTCGCCTCGGGCTTGCGCCAATAATGCAGGAACATCACCGGGTCGGGCCGGCGCACTGCGATCTGGCCCTCCTCCTCCGGCTCGCACAGGCTGCCATCGGGCCGGATCACCGCGACCTCATGGCCCGGCACCGCCTTGCCGATGAAGCCCGGCTTGACCACCCCGATCGCGGCGCAGGAGGCGAGCACGAGATTGCATTCGGTCTGGCCGTAGAACTCGTTGATGGTGAGGCCGAGCTTCTCGCGTCCCCAGGCCAGCGTCTCGGCCCCGAGCGACTCGCCACCCGAAGCGACCGTGCGCAGCTTGAGGTCATAGCGTGCGCGGGGGTTCTCCACCGCCCGCAGCATGCGCAGCGCCGTCGGCGGGATAAAGCAGTTGCGCACGCCGAGATCGGCCATCAGCCGGAAGGCCTCGTCAGGGTCGAACTTCGCCGTCGGCCGGGCCACGATCGGCACGCCGTGATGCAGCGCCGGCAGCAGGTTGTTGAGCAGCCCGCCGGCCCAGGCCCAGTCGGCCGGCGTCCAGAGCAGGTCGCCCGGCTGCGGCAGGAATTCGTGGGGCATCTCGACGCCGGGCAGGTGGCCGAGCATCACCCGGTGGCCATGCAGCGCGCCCTTGGCATTGCCGGTGGTGCCGGAGGTGTAGATCATTAGCGCCGGATCGTCCGGCCCGCTGTCGACCGGCGCGAAATTCTCGTCCTCCGCTTCGAGCAGGCGCGCGAGCCCCTCGGCCTGTCCATCCGGCCCGTCAGCCGAGACCACCAGTTCGAGGTCGGGCAGCTTCTCTTCGATCTGGCCGAGCTTCGCGAGCCCGGCGGCGTTGGTCACCAGCGCCTTAGCCCCGCAATCGCGCAGGCGGTAGGACAGTGCGTCGGCGCCGAACAGCGCTGCCAGCGGCACCGCGATGGCGCCGAGTTTGTAGGCCGCCATGTGCGCGATCGGCACCAGCCGCCCCTGCGGCAGCAGGATCGCGACCCGGTCGCCCTCGCCGACGCCACGCCTGCGCAGCGCATTCGCCAGGCGGTTCGACTGCGCCCGCAACTCGCCATAGCTGACCGGCACCACCGACCAGTCAGGCTGGACTTCGAGGATCGCGACCTTGGTCGGATTTACCGACGCCCAGCGATCGCAGCAATCGACGCCGATATTGTAGCGCTCCGGAATCCGCCAGCGGAAGGCAGCGCGCAGGCGCTCATAATCTCGGATGTCGGGAAGCATGGGCAGGCCCCAAGAGCCATGGCCGATCAGGTTGTTTCAACCTGATCGGCCATGGCTCAAAAATGACGGATCGAGCACGCGACGATCAGCGCATGCTCTTGCGAAAAGCGGCGCACGATAGGCGAAGCCCGAAGCCGCTGTCACCATGGCCTAAAGTAAGCTGGCCGTGCGGTTCAGAACGCCCGCTCGGCCTCCGCCGGCAGGAAGCCCTCGGCGAAGGCGTTGCCGGCCTTCGCCTTGTCCTTGAAGGAGACGGTCAGTGCGATCTGGTCGAGCGCCTTCTGCCAGCGTGCCTTGTCGATGCCGCCAAAACCGTTCGCCTTGACGTTGGGCGTCATCACATAATGCGCGAGCGCCATCTTCAGGCGCTCCAGTTCGATCTCGGGACGGGCGCCCTCATTGCGCTGGATCACGCCGGCGATCGCCTTTTCCGGTTCGGCGACCACATCCCGGGCGCTGCGCGTGATCGCCCGCAGCAGGCCGCGCACCGCCTGCGGCTTCTCGGCAAGCAGCTTCGGCGAGACAATGACGGCGTTGCCATAGAGCTCGACGCCGTGATCGGCCATCAGCAGGGTGACGATGTCGTCGGCCGGCACGCCGCGCGCCTTCAGATTGATCAAGGAGGTGTGGGCGAAGCCGAAGATCGCGTCGAGCTCGCCGGACGCCAGCATCGGCTCGCGTACCGGGAAGCCGATGTTCTCGAGCTTGATCTTGCTGTCGTCGATGCCGTTGACCTTCTTGAACACCGGCCATTGCGCGAAGGCGCCGTCGGCGGCGGGCGCGCCGAGCTTTTTGCCCTCGAGACTCCGGGGATCGTTCGTGACGCCGCGGCTCTTGCGCCCGACGATCGCGAAGGGCGGGCGGTCATAGACCATCATCACCGCCTTGAGATCGACCGCGGGGTTCTCGTCGCGGAAGCGGATCAGCGAATTCACATCGCCGAAACCGGCATCGAAACCGCCGGTCGCGACCCGCGGAATCGCTTCGCGCGAGCCCGTGCCGGGCTCGATCGTGACGTCGAGCCCCTCTTCGCGGAAATAGCCCTTGTCCAGGGCGGTGAGGAACAACGCCGCCGGTCCCTCGAAGCGCCAATCCAGCGTGAAACGCAGCGGGATCGATGCGGCAGAGGCCGGCGCGGCACGCAGCCCCGCCCAGGCGGCGAGGCCGGATCCTGCAAGAAAACGCCCGAACCCGCGCCGGGAAATCGGCGCGCCGAGCAGGGGCATGACGACGGACATGGCAAACTCCGGAGCGACCACAGCCGATACGGATGGAAGCATCCCTTCGAAGGCGCTCGACGAGCACAAATCGAAGTTGCCTCGCAACCAAGACCTCCCTAGCCGGCAGGTCAAGCGCCAACAGGGCGAGATCGCGGCGAAATCGCGGAAATGGTTACGTTTTTCTGCGGCAGTGCCGCTTCGGTCACAGCGGCAGCGCCCCGTCGGTCTTGACCTCCTCCATCACCGCATAGGTCCGCGTCTCGCGCACCGCCGGCAGCGCCAGCAGTACCTCCCCGAGGAAACGACGATAGGCGCCCATATCGGCGACACGGGTCTTGACCAGATAGTCGAAGCCGCCGGCGACCATATGGCATTCCAGCACCTCCGGCGCCCGCTTCACCGCCGCGGCGAAGCGCTCGAAGGCGTCCGGCGTCGTCTTGTCGAGATAGACCTCGACGAAGACCAGGAGGTGCAGGCCCAGCTTCACCGGATCGAGCGTGGCGCGGTAGCCGGTGATGAAGCCTTCGCGCGCCAGCCGCTTCAGCCGTTCGCCCGTCGCGGTCGGCGACAGGCCGACCTTCTCCGCCAGCTCGACGCCGGCGGCACGACCGTCGTTCTGGAGCAGAGCGAGCAGGCGCCGGTCGGTCCGATCAAGAACCGGATTATTCTCTGCCATCTAAAAGTCCTACAGGATTAATCACGGCACACTCGCTGAAATCTCCATTGATATCCAGCTTGCTTGCGATGATTCTGCAGATCATCCCGCCGCCCAGACCCGGAGCCCTCTTCATGGCAGCCTTTGCCCCGCGACCTGCCGCCGACACTGCGCCCGTCTTCCACGCGCCCTATGCCGAGGACGACGCCGCGATCGCCGGTCGCCTGCTCTCCGGCGGCCGGCGCGAGCCTGCCGCCAAGGCGAGGATCGATGCCCGCGCCACCTCGCTGGTCGAGGCGATCCGCACCCGCAAGGTCGGCCTCGGCGGCATCGAGGAGTTGCTGCGCGAGTATTCGCTCTCGACCAAGGAAGGCCTCGCGCTGATGGTGCTGGCCGAGGCGCTGCTGCGCGTGCCCGACGCCGCCACCGCCGACCGGCTGATCGAGGACAAGCTCGGCCAGGGCGATTTCGCCCATCATGAATCCAAGTCCGACGCCTTCCTGATCTCGGCCTCGTCCTGGGCGCTCGGCATCACCGCCCGCATCATCCAGCCCGGCGAGACCCCGACCAGCATCATCGGCAGCCTCTCCAAGCGCCTCGGCGTGCCGGCCGTTCGCACCGCGACGCGCCAGGCGATGCGCGTCATGGGCAATCATTTCGTGCTCGGCCAGACGATCGAGGAGGCGCTGAAGCGCGCCCGTTCAGGCTCGGGCAAGCTCTACCGCTACTCCTTCGACATGCTCGGCGAAGGCGCCCGCACCCAGGCCGACGCCGACCGCTACTATGCCTCTTATGCCGACGCGATCGACGCCATCGGCCGCTCGGCCGGCAACGACAAGCTGCCGAACCGGCCCGGCATCTCGGTCAAGCTCTCGGCGCTGCATCCGCGCTACGAGGCGACCAATCGCGAGCGCGTGCTGGCCGAGCTGACGCCAAAGGTGATCGAGCTCGCCCGCCAGGCCAAGAAGTACGACCTCAACTTCACCGTCGACGCCGAGGAGGCCGACCGTCTCGAGCTCTCGCTCGACGTCATCGCCGCCGTGATGGCGGATGCCTCGCTCGCCGGCTGGGACGGTTTCGGCCTCGCCATCCAGGCCTATCAGAAGCGCGCCGCCGCGGTGATCGACCACATCGCCGCCCTCGCCGAGACCTATGACCGCCGGCTGATGGTCCGCCTGGTCAAGGGCGCCTATTGGGACACCGAGCTGAAGCGCGCCCAGGAGCGCGGCCTGCCCGATTATCCGGTCTTCACCCGCAAGGCGATGACCGACCTGAACTACGAAGCCTGCGCAAAGCAGCTCCTCGCCTTGCGCCCGCGCATCATCCCGCAGTTCGCCACGCATAACGCGCTGACCGTCGCAGCCGTCGCCGAGATGGCCGGCAACGCCGAGAACTTCGAGTTCCAGCGCCTGCACGGCATGGGCGAAGCGCTGTATGAGCGCCTGCTGCAGGAGGATTCCGGTTTCGCCTGCCGCACCTATGCGCCGGTCGGCGGCCACCAGGACCTGCTCGCCTATCTCGTCCGCCGCCTGCTCGAGAACGGCGCCAACTCCTCCTTCGTCTCGGTCTCCGGCGATCCGGACGTGCCGGTAGCCCAGCTATTGGTGCCGCCGGCCGACCTGATCGGCACGCCGAGCGCCGCGCGGCATCGCCGCATCCCGCTGCCGGCCGAGCTGTTCGGACCGTCCCGCCGCAACTCCGCCGGCGTCGAGCTCGGCGACGCGGAAAGCCTCGCGACCCTGCTCGCCGAGATCCACGCCGCTGCGCTGAAGCCCGTGCCCGACGCCGTGCCGCTGATCGACGGCAAGCCCGGCACCGGCACCACCCGCGACGTGCTCTCGCCGATCGACGGCAAGCCGGTCGGCCGCGTCACCGAGGGCGATGCCGCCAGCGCCGAGAAGGCGATGGCCGCCGCCAGGGCCGGCTTCCACACCTGGAACGCGACGCCCGCCCGCAACCGCGCCGCCAGCCTTCGCCAGGCCGCCGACCTGATGGAAGCGCGCCGCGGGCCGATCCTGGCGCTGCTCCAGTCCGAGGCTGGCAAGACGCTGGACGACGCCATCGCCGAGCTGCGCGAAGCCGTCGACTTCCTGCGCTATTACGCCGCCGAAGCCGAGGCCAAGTTCGCCGTGCCGACCGCACTGCCGGGCCCGACCGGCGAGGACAACCGCCTGATCCTGCGCGGCCGCGGCCCGTTTGTCTGCATCGCGCCCTGGAACTTCCCGCTCGCGATCTTCGTCGGCCAGGTCGCCGCTGCGCTGGTCGCCGGCAACAGCGTCGTCGCGAAGCCCGCGCCGCAGACCCCGCTGATCGCCGCGCTCGCCGTGCGCCTCCTCCATGAGGCCGGCATCCCCAAGTCCGCGCTGCATTTCGCTCCCGGCGACGGCAAGCTCGGCGCGGCCCTCGTCGCCCACAGGCACGTCGCCGGCGTCGCCTTCACCGGTTCGACCGCGACCGCCCGCGCCATCAATCGGGCGCTCGCCAACAAGGACGGCCCGATCGTCCCGCTGATCGCCGAGACCGGCGGCCTCAACGCCATGATCGTCGACGCCACCGCGCTGGCCGAGCAGGTCGCCGACGACGTCGTCCTTTCCGCCTTCCGCTCGGCCGGCCAGCGCTGCTCGGCGCTGCGCCTGCTCGTCGTGCAGGAGGACGTCGCCGACAAGATGGTCGAGATGATCGAGGGCGCCGCGAGCGAGCTCACGCTGGGCGACCCGCGTGAGATCGAGACCCATGTCGGCCCGGTGATCGACCAGGCCGCCAAGGAGCGCCTCGACGCCCACATCGCCGCGATGAGCGCGGCCGGCCGCGTGACCTACGCCGGCAAGACGCCGGCGCTGCCCGGCACCTTTGTCGCCCCGCACATCATCCGGCTCGACAAGGTCGCCGACCTCACCGCCGAGCATTTCGGCCCGGTCCTGCATGTCGTGCGCTGGAAGGCGGGCCAGCTCGACAAGGTTCTCGCCGAGATCGAGGCGACCGGCTACGGCCTGACCTTTGGCCTGCATTCGCGCATCGAGACGACGGTCGAGCTGGTCATCGACCGGCTCTCGACCGGCAATATCTATGTCAACCGCAACATGATCGGCGCGGTCGTCGGCGTGCAGCCCTTTGGCGGCCACGGCCTGTCGGGCACCGGCCCCAAGGCCGGCGGCCCGAACTATCTGCCCCGCTTCGCCACCGAGCAGACGGTGACGATCAACACCGCGGCGGCGGGCGGCAATGCGAGCCTGATCGCGATGGGAGAGTAGCTGCTCAGCTCGCCTTCGCCACCGCCTGCCGCAGCCGCGCGATCGCCTCGTCGGCGCCGGCCTTGACCTGGATGTCGTGAGAGCCGGAATCCTGCTCGATGCGGGCGATCAGGGCCTCGACGCTGAGCACCTCGCCGGCGGCAACGAGCTTCAGCACGGCATTCGACAGCACGTTCGGCCAGAAGGCGGCGCCGCCCTTGGCGAGGCCCTTGGCCTTGCGGCCCTCGAATTCCTTGGCGAGCTGTTCGGGAGTCTTCCTGGCCATGGTCTGTGTTTTCCGTGAATCGCGATTGAGGGCGAGCTTATAGCAGCCTGCCGGCAAAGCGCTCGCCCCGCATCCCCGGAACCGCCTCGATCTGCGCCTTGTGCGCGGCGATCTTCCGCTCCGCCTCGCACCACGCCGTGTCGGCGTCGGCACCTTGGCTGCGCAGGCGGATCGCCTCCTGGAAGGTCGCGCGCTCTTCCTCCGAGAGCGCGGTCGAGATGAACTCGCCGGCGCACTGGTCGCCATTCGGCCCGGTGCAGGCTTTTGCCCGCCGGCAGTCCTTGCGGCCGCACATGCGCCAGAGCTCCCAGATCGTCGCGATCTGGCGCAGCATGATCGGCCGCTCGCGCTGGAAGCGCTCGAATTCCTCTTTCGTCGCGCCGCGGTGGTCGGGATTGCGGGGCATCGGGGGCTCCTTTCGACACGCGCGTCATGCTCGGGCTTGACCCGAGCATGACGCATGAGGTTTCCCCGCCCGCAGGCTCATCCCGCGGGCGTTGTCGCAATCGAGGGGCAGCGGAGCGCCGCGAGGCGCGNCCACCCTCCGCACGCCCCGTGGCGCTCCGCCATCGGCGATTTTAAAGCTCCGGGCCGCGCTTCATTCGGACGTACCGCCGATCCCGCCCGCCGCCTTCGCCAGTCCCCTCATCGGGTGGTCGCGTCGGCATTCGGGCGGTGTGTCATCGGCGGGCCGTCCAGCTAGCGAGCTCCTCGCGCAGGGGCCGTAGTACCCCCAGGTCGGTTCCCGAAGCCTCCCGAGTCCGGGGTGCAAACCCGGCCGCAGGCGCCGCACCCACCCCGCCAAACGACATGCCTCCGGATGGCCGCCCCTCGGGGATGGATGTGCGGCATTATACGGGAGGTTGGGAGGGCGGGGATAAGTTGCCGGTCTATCCCTGTCGGGCGCCGGGAACCGCGACCCAACCTTCTCCCGGATGGGAGAAGGTGGCGCGGAGCGCCGGATGAGGGCCTGCCCTATCCGAGAGAAGTCGCAGCGGCTCCGTTNTTCAGATGATCAGCGGCGGGCCCTCACCCCTGCCCCTCTCCCATCCGGGAGAGGGGTTCTGCGTCGCGGTTCGCCCGCCTAATTCCGCAGCGCCGCCCTGATCGCCGCAACCACCGCATCGCGATCATCCAGCACCTGCCGATTGGCGAAGCGCAGCACGGTGAAGCCATGCCGCTCGATCTCTTGCGTCCGCGCCGCATCGTAGTCCCGCTCGTGATCATGCTGGACGCCATCGATCTCGACGATCAGCCGGCGTTCGATGCAGACGAAGTCGACCGTGTAGCCGAGCAGCGGCACCTGCCGCCGGAACCTGAGACCGTCGAGCCTGCGGTTGCGCAGCAGTTGCCACACGACCTCCTCGGCCGGCGTCGCGCGCCGGCGCAGCCTGCGGGCGAAGCTGCGCTGCTCGGTCGTCATCGGGTGAGGATGCATCGTCGGGCACCGGAACCGCAACCCTGCCTTCGCCCGGATGGGAGAAGGTGGCGCGGAGCGCCGGATGAGGGCCTGCCCTCACCGCAGAAGGCTGCAGCGGCTCCGTCNTTCAGATGATCAGCGGCGGGCCCTCACCCCTGCCCCTCTCCCATCCGGGAGAGGGGTTCTGCGCCGCGGCTCCCGAAGCCTCCCGGGAGCGAGGCGCAACCCTCGCCCGCAGGCGCCACCCGCCAAACGACATGCCTCCGGATGGCCGCCCCTCGGGGGTGGGATGCGGCGGATCATACGGGAGGTTGGGAGGGCGGGGATAAGTTTGCAGTTCATCCCCATCGAGCGTGGGAACCGCGACAGAACCCCTCTCCCGGATGGGAGAGGGGCAGGGGTGAGGGACCGCCGCTGATTACTGAAACGCAACGGTGCCGCTGCGTCCTCTGCGGTGAGGGCAGGCCCTCATCCCTGCCCTTCTCCCACACGGGAGAAGGGTTCCCCGCGGTTCACGCGCCTAAACCCGCTACGCCGTCCTGATTGCCGCCACCACCGCGTCGCGATCGTCGAGCACTTGCCGGTTGGCGAAGCGCAGCACGATGAAGCCGTACCGTACAAACGCGCGGTTGCAGCATGCGGGAATTTGACGAGAATGAAAGTCGTACGATTCTCTCTTGCTCTGAAGATGAGGCCGATATGCCCCACGACTCGAAAGAGCCTGATAGCGAAGGTAAATTTTCAGAGAACTTGATTGCTGTCTGGTCAAAGACGGTAGACACGCAAATGCATTTTAACGAGATGAGCGTTAAGTCTCGCCAACTTGGTCTAACGTTTGTCGCAGCCGCACTCGGCTTAGCTATTTTTCTTTTCTCTCGCCCAACAAGCGAAGCGAGATACGCCTTTGAAATCACTGTTCTTGGAAATCAAATAACGCTTCATGTTGCCGTTCTAATAATACTTGCGGCCGCAGCTTCCGTTTATGCTGTCAAATTACTTGATCTTGGCGTTTACCACATGATGCTCAGAGGTTCCGTTGCCTTTGGAGAAGATTTGGAGGAAGTTCATTTAAGAAAACTTTTTGGCCTAAATAAAGGAATGACGCAGGCAATATCACATTTTAGCCGAAACTCAGACGCGAAAGTAACTCTGGAAAATGGTCAATACCGCTACAATGGGAGCAATAAAAAGAATGCAGGTCAAAAAATTAACAGGTTTTATTGGGTTGTGATATCGTCATTAATTGCTTCAGCAATATTTCTATTTGTTGTTGGAAATAAATTCCTATAGCACGATGAGTAAATTTTCCCTTGTCGTCTGCGACTTAGACAACACCATTTACGATTGGTATTCGGCTTTCCTGCCGGCTTTTTATGAGATGTCCCGCATTGCCGCGGAAATTCTAAACTGCGATCTTGACACTCTATTGGAGCAGCTCCGTCAAGTTCATATACGCCATGCGGACGTCGAGCATCCATTCAGCCTATTAGAAACCAAAATTGTTCAAGAGCGCGCCGAACTCGAAGGGCAAGATACGATTCTTACTTTATTAGACGAAGCTTTCCATGCATTTAATCGTATTCGAAAAGCAAATCTAAAGCCATTTCCGGGCTCTATTGAGGCGCTTAGATATCTATCCGATTCTGATATTAAAATAATTGCGTATACCGACAGTAAATTTTTTGCTGCAGCGGGGCGCGTAGAACGACTCAACATCGGCGAAATATTTAGCAAGATATACTGCCGTGAGAAGGGAGTAAGTATTATTCCATCAAATTACGCAGGTACAAAAAAATACAAAATTGCCTCGAAGATATTTGAGATACCATCGCACGAGATGAAGCCAAATCCAAAGATTTTACTCGAAATTGCGTCCGTCGAAAATGTAAATATCGATAAGGTTATATATGTAGGAGACAGCATATCTAAAGATATTTTGATGGCCAAGAGGGCCGGGTGCTTTGCGGTATGGGCGAAATATGGAACACACACGGATAGAGAGATGTACGAAAAGCTGGTAAGGATTTCACATTGGACTCAATCAGATATAGATCGTGAGAAGAACTACGCAGTTGAAGCTAAAACTGTTGTTCCCGATTTTGTCTGTGAGCGCTCGCTCGACGAGATTAAAGGGATATTCCTGCGCTAGCTTGACTCCCCTCCCCCTCCCATCCTACGCCCATCGACGGGACACGCCGCCCCAACGCGGCGCGCCCATCTGTAAGGATGGAGACATCGATGGCGAATACGATTCCGGCAGCGCGCCCGCGCGTGCCGCATTTCTCGTCCGGCCCCTGCGCCAAGCGCCCCGGCTGGACCCTCAAGGCCCTTGGTGACGCAGCGCTCGGCCGCTCGCACCGCGCCAAGGTCGGCAAGGACAAGCTCAAGCTCGCGATCGACCTGACCCGCGAGGTGCTGCAGGTTCCCGCCGATTACCGCATCGGCATCGTGCCGGCCTCCGACACCGGCGCCGTCGAGATGGCGATGTGGTCGCTCTTAGGCGCCCGCGGCGTCGACATGGTCGCCTGGGAAAGCTTTGGCGAGGGTTGGGTCACCGACGTCGCCAAGCAGCTCAAGCTGGCGGATGTGCGCACCTTCACCGCCCCCTATGGCGAGCTGCCGAACCTGAAGAAGGTCGACACCAGGAATCGCGACGTCGTCTTCACCTGGAACGGCACGACTTCGGGCGTGCGCGTCGTCGACGCGAGCTGGATCGCCGATGACCGCGAGGGGCTGACGATCTGCGACGCGACCTCGGCCGCCTTCGCCCAGAAGCTCGACTGGCCAAAGCTCGATGTCGTCACCTTCTCCTGGCAGAAGGTGCTCGGCGGCGAGGCCGCGCATGGCATGATCGTGCTCTCGCCCCGCGCGGTCGAGCGGCTCCTGACCTACAAGCCGGCCTGGCCGCTGCCAAAAATCTTCCGCATGACCTCGGGCGGCAAGCTCTCCGAAGGCATCTTCGCCGGCGAGACGATCAACACGCCGTCCATGCTCGCGGTCGAGGATTATCTCGATGCGCTCGCCTGGGCCAAGAAGGTCGGCGGCCTCGACGGGCTGGTGAAGCGCGCCGACGGCAATGCCCGCGTCATCGCCAAGTTCGTGCGCGAGAACGACTGGATCGACTTCCTCGCGGTCAAGCCGAAGACGCGCTCGAACACCTCGGTCTGCCTCAGGTTCACCGACCCGGCGGTGACGGCGCTGCCGGCCGACGCGCAGGCGGCCTTCGCCAAGCAGGTGGTCGGTATCATCGAGAAGGCCGGTGCCGGCTACGATCTCGGCCATTACCGCGACGCCCCTCCCGGCCTGCGCATCTGGTGCGGCGCGACCGTGCAGTCGCGCGACGTGAAGGCGCTGCTGCCGTGGATCGCATACGCCTTCAACGAGGCGAAGGCTTCGCTGGGCAAGAAGGCGGCCTGAGGCTTGCCGTCATGGTCGGGCTTGACCCGACCATCTCTTTTTCGAATGAGGCGCAGTCGTCCCGGACAAGCCGCGTGAGCGGCGCCGATCCGGGACCCATTCCGGAACCGTTCCGGAATGGGTCCCGGGTCTCCCTCCGGTCGCCCGGAACGACCCGCGCTTTTCATTGAACCCTATGCGCGCGACCGCCTCGCGGCGCGCTGCCGGAGCCATCCCGATGACCAAACCCCGCGTCCTGATTTCCGACGCTCTCTCCCCCGCCGCCGTGCAGATCTTTCGGGATCGCGGCATCGACGTGACCTTCGATCCGAACCTCGGCAAGGACAAGGACAAGCTCGCCGCTGTGATCGGCGACTATGACGGCCTCGCCATCCGCTCGGCCACCAAGGTCACCGCCAAGCTGCTGGAGGCCGCCAAGAACCTGAAGGTGATCGGCCGCGCCGGCATCGGCGTCGACAATGTCGAGATCCCGGCCGCGACCAGCCGCGGCGTGATCGTGATGAACACGCCTTTCGGCAACTCGATCACCACCGCCGAGCATGCCATCGCCATGATGTTCGCGCTCGCCCGGCAGATCCCTTCTGCAGATCTCTCTACCCAAGCGGGAAAATGGGAGAAGAACCGCTTCATGGGCGTCGAGATCACGGCCAAGACGCTCGGCCTGATCGGTTGCGGCAATATCGGATCGATCGTCGCCGAGCGCGGCATCGGCCTGAAGATGCGCGTCATCGCCTTCGACCCCTATCTCTCGCCGGAGCGGGCGGTGCAGCTCGGCGTCGAAAAGGTCGAGCTCGACGAGCTTTTGAAGCGCGCCGACTTCATCACGCTGCATGTGCCGATGACGGCGATGACCAAGAACATCCTCTCGGCCGAGAACCTCGCCAAGACGAAGAAGGGCGTGCGCATCATCAACTGCGCCCGCGGCGGGCTGGTCGATGAGACGGCGCTGGCGGGGCTGATCAAGTCCGGCCATGTCGCCGGCGCCGCCTTCGACGTGTTCTCGCAGGAGCCGGCGGAGTCGAACCCGCTGTTCGGCCTCGACAACGTCGTCTGCACCCCGCATCTCGGCGCCTCGACCAATGAGGCGCAGGAGAACGTCGCGCTGCAGGTCGCCGAGCAGATGAGCGACTACCTGCTCAAGGGCGCGATCACCAATGCGGTGAACTTCCCGTCGATCTCGGCGGAAGAGGCGCCGCGGATCAAGCCCTTCGTCGATCTCGCCGAGAAGCTCGGCTCCTTCCTCGGCCAGCTGACGGAGGCGCCGGTCAAGGGCATCCGCATCGAGTACGAGGGCGCGGTCGCGGCGCTCAATCTCAAGGCGATCTCGGCGGCGGCGATCACCGGCGTGCTGCGGCCGTTCCTGCCCGAGATTAACATGGTCAACTCGGCCATGGTGGCGAAGGAGAAGGGCATCGTCGTCGAGGAGCTGACCCGCGAGGTCGCCGGCAATCTCGAAAGCGTCATCCGCATCGTCGTCGAGGCCGAGGACATGCCGCGCCATGCCTCGGGCACGGTCTTCCATGACGGCAAGCCGCGCATCGTCGAGATCCGCGACATCGCCATCGACGCCGATTTCGCGCCGCACATGCTCTATGTCCGCAATGCCGACAAGCCGGGCTTCATCGGCGCTTTCGGCTCGCTGCTCGGCGCCGCCGGCGTCAATGTCGCGACCTTCAATCTCGGCCGCGACAAGCCGGGCGGCGACGCGATCTGCTATGTCGCCGTCGACGAGGCGATCTCGGACGAACTGCTCGCCAAGATCCACGAGATCCCGATGGTGAAGCGGGCGCGCAGGCTGAAGTTCTGAAGGCCGCCCGCATCGCGCCCAAACGGCGCCGCAATCACCCTCCCCTGTGGCGCCACCACAGGGGATTTTTCATGCCGACCCGCCGCGCCTTCGCTTACGCCTGCTCCGCTGCTCTTGTCGTCCTCGCCGCCTCGCCCGCCTTCGCCGACTGGGACAAGGCCAGGCTCGACAGCGGCATCAAGGCGATCGAGCAGAGTACGAAGGGTCGCCTCGGCGTCGGACTGATCGACCTCAAGGATCGCAAGAGCTGGTCGCATCGCGGGGCTGAGCCCTTCCCGCTGCAGAGCGTGTTCAAGCTGCCGCTCGCGATCGGCGTGCTGCAGGCGGTCGAGGCCGGCAAATTCAAGCTCGACCAGAAGATCACCGTCACCCGCAACGATCTCTCGCTCTATCACAGCCCGCTCGCCAAGGCCTTCAAGGGCGAGCGCAACGACTATCCGCTGCGCGAGCTTCTGGCCCGCTCGACCGGCGAGAGCGACAACACCGCCGCCGACCTCCTGCTGCGACTGATCGGCGGGCCGCAGGCGCTGACCGCGATACTGAAGGATGGCGGCGTCACCGGCATCTCGGTCGATCGCTATGAGCGCGTCTTCCAGCCCGAGATCCTCGGCCTGCCCGGCTATGGCTGGGACCAGGCGATCGACACGGCCAAATTCTACAAGGCGATCCAGGCCATTCCCGCGGCCGAGCGCAAGAAGCGCCTCGCGGCGACGCTGACCGACAAGCGCGACGCCGCTTCGCCCGAGGCCTCGATCGCCTTCCTGGAAGGCCTCGCCAAGGGCACCTGGCTGCGCGATCCCGCAAACGCCGCGCTGCTCGACAAGATCATGCTGGAGGCCAAGACCGGGCCGAACCGGATCAAGGCCGGCCTGCCGGCCGGGGCGCGGTTCGCCCACAAGACGGGCCTGGGACCGAGCGCCGACGGGCTCAACCACGCCACCAACGATATCGGCATCGTCACCCTGCCGGACGGGCGCCGCTTCGCCGTCGCGGTCTACCTCGCCGGCGCGCAGGTCGGCGAAAAGGAGCGCGAGGCGGCCCATGCCGCGGTGGCGCGTTTGGCGGTCGAGAGCCTGCGCTAGATTGCCTGTCTGGCGGCGTTTCGTCAGAGGCCGCCGCCGGCACACGGTAAAGTTGCGTTGACAAATGAGGGGCAAGCCCCCATTTGTAGCGCTCGATCTAGGCCGAACGAATTGGCCCCGCGCGACTTTTGCGCACCGCTGACGACCTTCCTGCTCAAATCGAAAACATGCGTGGCATGCGGCTGCGTGTGAATTACCACCCGCAAGAAGGAATACGACTATGGCCAGTGGCACAGTGAAATGGTTCAACGGCACCAAGGGTTTCGGCTTCATCCAGCCGGATGATGGCGGCCAGGACGTGTTCGTCCACATCAGCGCCGTCGAGCGCGCCGGCATGCGCGATCTGCGCGACGGTCAGAAGATCTCGTACGAGCTCGTCCAGGACAAGCGCTCGGGCAAGATGTCGGCCGACAACCTCCGCGCCGAGTGAGCTGATACGCTATCCGGCATAAGAGATCAGGGGCAGGCGACCGTGGATGTACCGGCGCCAGACCCGCTCCGCGCAGGATAGCTGAGGAAGGGTCGGGATCACCCGACCCTTTTTTGTTTCCAAGAGAAGTCGACACAAGAGGTAAGTCCGAATGCAGGTTCTCGTCCGCGACAACAATGTCGATCAGGCGCTGCGCGTTCTGAAGAAGAAGATGCAGCGCGAAGGCGTGTTTCGCGAGATGAAGCGGCGCTCGGCCTATGAGAAGCCCTCTGAGAAGCGCGTCCGCGAGAAGGCCGACGCCATCCGCCGCGCCCGCAAGCTTGCTCGCAAGCAGGCGCAGCGCGAGGGCCTGCTCCCCGCTCCCAAGCCGAAGCCGCGTCCGGTCCGGCCGCCGCGCCCGACAGCAGTCGCTTCCTGACCCAGACCAGAGGAGCTGCAGCCATGGCAACCAAGGGGCTCACGGCCGAGCAAGCCAAGCTGCGTGCGGAGCGCAACTTCGCCAAGGGCGAGCAGCGTCGCCAGGAAGCGGAGAGTGCGCTCGAAGCCGTGCGCACCGAGCAGCAGGCTGTCGCCGAAAAGACAGCCAGGTTGCGGGCACTACGGCTCGCCAAGGAGGCGGCGGACGCTGAGGCCGCCGCCACGGCCGCGAAGAACGCACCAGTCAAGGTGCCCAAGGTTCGTCGCGCCAAAGTAGCCGCAGCCAAGTAGCGCCCCCTAGATCAGCGCGCGTCCAATAGGACGCGATAACGGCGATCCATCTCATTGTTGTAGCATCGGATTTTTCCGAAAAGTGGATTCCACGTTTCGGTCCGAGCCTCAGATTTTCCGCTCGGCGATCCAGATGCCGCCGAGCACCAGCACCAGCGCCAGCCCGTGATAGAGCGCGAGTTGCTCGCCGAGGATCGCCACGGCGAGCAGCGGCGCGAACACCGGCACGAGATTGACGAAGACGCCGGCGCGGCTCGGGCCGATCAGCTCGATCGCCCGGATGAAGAAAAGCTGCGACAGGATCGAAGGGCCGATCACGACGAAGATCAGGATCAGCCAGCCCTTCGTCGTCGGCCAATAGGCCCTGCCGGTAGCGATCTCGACCCCGAGCAGCGGCAGCGAGACGATACAGGCGACCATCGCCATCGCAGTGAAGAAGATCAGCCCCGGCATGGGCGGGCGCGTGCGGATGCCGACGGTGTAACCGGCATAAAGCACGCAGGCGATCATCATCCACAAGTCACCCGGCACGAAGCTGAGCTGCGACAGGACGTGCCAGTCGCCGCGGCTCGCTGTCACCAGCACGCCGAGGATGGTCACAGTGACGCCGAGCGCCTGCAAACCGCCGATCGGCATGCGGAAGGCGAGGAAGGCGCCAAGCAGCACAAAGACCGGGATCGAGCCCTGCAAGATGCCGATATTGATTGCGGTGGTCGAATAGGCCGCGATGTACATCAACGTGTTGAAGGCGGTGAAACCGAAGGCGCCGAGCAGCGTCACCTTGAGCCAGTTCGCCCTGAGCACGGGCCAGTGCTCGCGCAGGCCCTGGCGGAACAGATAGGGCATGATGGCGCAGACGAAGGCCCAGCGCAGCGAGGTCAGCGTCATCGGCGCGATCTCGCCGACGGCAAGCCGGCTCGCCACCGCATTGCCGGCCCACATCAGCGTCGTCAGCGTCAGCAGCACATAGGCGTTCGCCCAGATTCGCTGCGGGAGGGAGGCGGCCGGCTGCTGCAAAGCGCATGGTCTCCATGTCGGAGGAGCGCTTGCATAGCCTTGCACGTGGCGCTTGTCCTATGAGAGGAGGCGCAACGCAGCCCGTCGCCGCACGCAACGTGCCGAGAAAGCCATGAACGTGTTCAGCTCGAAACCGCTCCGCGTCCTTGTCGTCGACGGCTACAAGCGCGCGCAACGCGAGGAATACATTCGCGACGCCGGTGCGACGCCGTCGGAAGCCTATGCCGCGGAACTGCGCCGGATCGAGCCGTCGCTGATCACCGATATCTGCCTGCCCGCGGACGAGGGCGCCAACCTGCCGGATGGTTCAGGCCTCGCCTCCTATGACGGCATCGCCCTGACCGGCTCCTCGCTCCACATCCACAGCCCCGAGCCGGCGGTGACGCGTCAGATCGAGCTGATGCGGGCGATCTACAGAAGCGGAACGCCCTGCTTCGGCTCGTGCTGGGGCATCCAGATCGGCGCCGTCGCCGCGGGCGGAACGGTTGCGCTCAACCCGAAGGGGCTCGAGATCGGCTTCGCCCGTCGCATCGCCGTCAACGACACCGGCGCCAAACATCCTCTGCTCGCCGGTCGCCCTGCCGCTTTCGATGCGCCCGCAATCCATTTCGACAGCATCGTCGCGCTGCCCGCGGACGCGACGATCCTGGCCTCGAATGCGATGAGCCCGATCCAGGCCGCCGAGTTCCGCCAGGACGGCGGTACCTTCTGGGGCGTGCAGTACCACCCGGAATTCTCGCTGCGGCTCGTCGCCACGATCCTGCGACGGCACAGCAAGATCCTGATCGAGCGCGGCTTCCGCAAGGACGAGACCGATACGGCGGCCTGGCTCGCCGATCTCGATGCGCTCGACGCCGATCCCTCCCGCCGTGATCTCGCCTGGGCCCATGGGCTGGACGAGGAGGTGCTCGATCCGGTCAAGCGGGTGACCGAGCTGCGCAACTTCCTGGAGATGCGGGTGAAGCCCCAGGCAAGCGTGCGCGGACGGGCGTGAACCGCGCGGCCCGCAGCACGTCCGTCAAGCCGCTTGGGCGGCCTTGCTCACCGGTGTGAACACCTTGCCGCCGAGGTCGCGCGCCGTATCGAGGTGCTCTGACATCTGCGGAATCGGCAGCAGCAGCTCGGAGGTCACGACCGGCGCGCCGCAATAGCCGAAGATGCCGTGGTCGATCTGCGTCTTCATCGCGCTGAGATAGCCATGGCGCTCATAGGTGCGCATGGTGGCGCCGCCGATCCCGACAAGATGGACCGGCAGGTGCCCGAGCTTCTTGACCGTCTTTAGGTCGGCCCCTTCGTCATAGGCCCAGCCATTGGCGAAGACGCGCTCGATCCAGCCCTTCATCAGCCCAGGCATCGACCACCAGTAGACCGGATAGACCAGCACCAGCGCATCCGCCCGGTCGACCCTGGCCTGCTCGAAGGCGATGTCGGCGGGCTGCGCGATCTCGCGGCGATGGACGGCAAGATCGTTCAGCGAAAAGCGCGGATCGAACCCTTCCTTGGCGAGATCGGCGATCTCGACCGTATGGCCGGCGCCGGAGACGCCGTCGGCCAGGGCCTGCGCCACGGCATGGCTGAGCGAACCGGGATCGGGATGGGCGACGACGACTAGGGCATGCATGGGGTGTCTCCTGCGGTGGTTGCGATCGGCCTGCGATCGTTATATACTTTTAGTAAGTTACTTTTGGTACATAAGATATGTCAAGCCTTGATATCGAACGGCCGCGCCGTCAGCGCCTGACGCGCGAGGACCGCCAGCGCCAGCTCATCGAGACCGCCTGGCGGATCGTCGGCGAGGAAGGCACCGACGCCCTGACGCTCGGCCGCCTCGCCGAGCGGGCCGGCGTCGCCAAGCCGGTGGTCTACAGCCACTTCGCCACCCGTAGCGGCCTGCTGATCGCGCTCTATCGCGACTTTGACGCGCGCGAGTACGCGATCATGGATGCGGCGCTCGAAAGCAGCGAAGCCACCCTCGCCGGCAAGGCCGGAGCGATCGCCTCTTCCTACGTCGATTGCGTGCTGACCCAGGGCCGCGAGATTCCCGGTGTCGTCGCGGCTCTGGCGGGTTCGCCCGAGCTTGCCGCGGTCAAGCGCGACTGCGACGTGATCTTCCTGGAGAAATGCCGGAGCCTGCTCGCCCCCTTCGCCGAGGGCCGTACGATCCCGACCGCCGGCCTACGCGCCATGCTCGGCGCCGCCGAAGGGCTTTCGCATGCCGCCGCGACCGGAGAGGTCGACGCCAGCGAGGCGAAGCAGGAGCTGTTCGAGACGATCACCGCCATGGTCGCGCGCAGCGCAAAGGCTTGAGACGGCCGCTTACGGGGTTCCACATGCGCCGCTAGCCCTGTAAGTGCGCGGCAACTCCCATTCTCTCAGCGTTCCGGACATCATGATTCGCCTCGAAAGCATCGGCAAGCAGAACGGCCAGCAGATCATCTTCATCGAGGCCTCGGCGGCGCTGCAGAAGGGCGAGAAGATCGGCCTCGTTGGCCCCAACGGCGCCGGCAAGACCACGCTGTTCCGGCTGATCACCGGCGAGGACCTGCCCGACGAAGGCCAGGTCAGCGTCGATCGCGGCACCACCATCGGCTATTTCAGCCAGGATGTCGGTGACATGAAGGGCCGCAGCGCCGTCGCCGAGGTGATGGACGGCGCCGGCCCGGTCAGCGCCATCGCGGCCGAACTGAAGGAGCTCGAGACCGCGCTGGGCGACCCCGACCGCGCCGACGAGATGGAGGAGCTGATCACCCGCTATGGCGAGGTGCAGGGGCGCTTCGAGGAGCTCGACGGCTACGCGCTCGACGGCCGTGCACGCGAGGTGCTCGACGGCCTCGGCTTCAGCCAGGAGATGATGGAGGGCGATGTCGGCGCCCTCTCCGGCGGCTGGAAGATGCGCGTGGCGCTTGCCCGCATCCTCTTGATGCGGCCCGACGCGATGCTGCTCGACGAGCCGAGCAACCATCTCGACCTCGAAAGCCTGATCTGGCTGGAAAGCTTTCTCAAGGGCTATGACGGCGCGCTTCTGATGACCTCGCACGACCGCGAGTTCATGAACCGCATCGTCGGCAAGATCGTCGAGATCGATGGCGGCACGCTGACCAGCTATTCCGGCGATTACGAGTTCTATCAGCAGCAGCGCGCACTGGCCGAGAAGCAGCAGCAAGCGCAATTCGAGCGCCAGCAGGCCATGCTCGCCAAGGAGGTCGCCTTCATCGAGCGCTTCAAGGCGCGCGCCTCGCATGCGGCGCAGGTCCAGAGCCGCGTCAAGAAGCTCGACAAGATCGAGCGCGTCGAGCCGCCCAAGCGCCGCCAGACCGTGCAGTTCGAGTTCCAGCCGGCGCCGCGCTCGGGCGAGGACGTCGCGACGCTGAAGGGCGTCCATGTCCGCTATGGCAGCCGCACGATCTATGAGGGGCTGGACTTCCAGGTCCGCCGCAAGGAGCGCTGGTGCGTGATGGGCGTCAACGGGGCCGGCAAGTCGACCCTGTTGAAGCTCATCGCCGGCGCCACGCAGCCGAACGAAGGCACGGTCGTTGTCGGTGGCACCGTCAAGATGGGCTATTTCGCCCAGCACGCCATGGAGCTGCTCGACGGCGACGAAACCGTCTTCCAGTCACTCGAAGGCTCGTTCCCCCAGGCCGGGCAAGGCTCGCTACGCGCGCTCGCCGGCTGCTTCGGCTTCTCGGGCGACGATGTCGAAAAGCGCTGCCGCTTCCTCTCGGGCGGCGAGAAGGCGCGGCTGGTCATGGCCAAGATGCTCTACGACCCGCCGAACTTCCTCGTGCTCGACGAGCCGACAAACCATCTGGACATCGCCACCAAGGAGATGCTGATCAAGGCGCTCGCGGAATATGAGGGCACGATGCTGTTCGTCAGCCACGACCGCCATTTCCTGGCGGCACTCTCCAACCGGGTGCTGGAGCTGACGCCGGACGGCGTGCACAATTATGGCGGCGGCTACACCGAATACGTCGCCAGCACCGGCCAGGAGGCACCGGGCCTGCGGAGTTGAGCGCGGACGTCGTCTGCGGATCGAGCCGCGCGACATCCGCATCGACACCGCTTACGAATGTACTGAATTCGCTGGCTAAACTGCCGACGCGCGAACTGCGCACTGCGATCTTGTTGGCGTCATCGCTTCGTGCAAGTCTATCCGCCATTCCTCTGACGATGCGTTCTTTGCCTTTCGCAAGGACAGGTGGCCCGGCCCGGTAGCCTGACTTGCCTCCTTAACGGGGATGGCAGATGGCCGGCGATCTCGATTTGCTGATCGGAACCTGGACGGTCCGGGTCAAGAGTTGGGTCTGGGAGTATGATTTCCGGAGCGATGGCGGCGTGACCTGGCGCGACCTCGGCAGCATGGAAAGCGGCGTCGGCAACTGGGCCGCCACCTCCAAGCTGGTCAACATGTGGTGGAAGGGCTCGACCACCCGCGAGAGCTGGCAGAGGCCGCTGACCACCGGCAGCGACCACACCTGGTACGAAGCGTCCTATTATCGCGGCAAGTACCGGATCGAGAAGACCGGCTTCGTCCCGCCCTCGCCGACCCCGCCATCGGGGCCGACCGATGCGACCCGTATCGACGCCGCCTGGGATGCGAGCCGCTCTTCGCTCCGCTTCGCGCTGAACCGGCTGAAGCTCCTGCAGCGGCAGATCAAGTATTTCGAGGATTCGCATGGCAGCGAGGACGCCTTCAACGAATTGCGCCGGAACTACCGGCGCGACATGGCGGTGATCTCGCGCAAGCTGCTGGTGCCATCCAATCCGATGGATCCGGCTTTTCGCGACGCACTGGGAAAGGCGGTCGGACTGATCGAGCAGAATCTTGCCTTGCCGAAATCCCTCAACCCGGCTCATGCCGGTGGCAAGTGCAGCAATCCGAAGCCCGCCTATGCCTGGACGACGCCGGGCCGCAAGCCGCCGGATACCGATCTCTGCAATTCCTGGTTCTCGGCCAATGCCGACCTCCAGCGCGACGTGGTCACCCATGAGTATTTCCACACGGTCGGTCTCGGCGACATCGAGGTGAACACGACCGCCAACGCGCTCGGCAACGCCAACACCATGGCGCAGGTCGTCGCCTACCTGCACGACCGGGCGCGGCAGAAGAATTCCGACGGCTTCGAGCCGATGATCCCGCCGCTGCCGACGCCTTGACGTAGCGAAAACCGCGCTGGCGCCGGCAAGGGCCAGCCATCGTCGCCGGGCGGTGATGGCGCCCGCGCGGCGCCATCCCGCGTTCCGGCTCAATTCCGCCCTCGCCGCGCCGAAATCCACCGGACAAATCGCGGCCGCTTGATTTGTCGGGGGACTAAAATGATGAAGACCGGACTGGCCGCAGCCTTGATGTTCGCACCGAGCCTCGTCGGCGCCGCCGAGATCGAACTTGCCTCGAAGATCGACCACGTCACCGTCTACCCCGACGGTGCGGTGGTGACCCGGCTCGGCAAAGCCTCGCTGCTGGAGGGCGTCTCGCAGATCGTGCTGCGCGGCCTGCCTGCCTCCGTCGACCCCGCCTCGATCCGGGTCGAGGCGCAAGGGACCGGCGCCTTCTCGATCGGCGCGGTCGATGTCCGCCAGGTCCCGGGCGAGGCCCGTCCCGCCCTTGACCAGGTTCTGGAAGGCAAGATCCGGGCGCTCCAGGGCGAGAAGGCCAAGCTCACCGGCGAGGTCAGCGCCATCGAGGCCAAGCGCGCCACCATCGAGAATTTCGGCAAGGTCGGACCCGACAAGCTCGGTCCGGACGGCAAGGTCCTCCCCGTGAGCGACTGGCCGGCAGTGTTCGACGCGATCGGCACCGCACTGGTCAAGGTCCAGGGCGAATTGCTCGGCTTGCGCAACCGCATCTCCGATCTCGACGCCGAGATCGCCGCTTTGGAAAAGGCGAGGCCATTGGCGCCGCGCGCCAGCCAGCCCAAGCGCGACGTCGCCATCGCCGTCGAGGCCAAGGCGCCGGTCGCGGCCGACATCTCCGTCAGCTACCGCGTCGCAGGCGCGAGCTGGCTCCCGGTCTACGAGGCCCGGCTCACCACCGGCAGTGCCAATGGCGCCGCCGAGATCGCCTTCACCCGCCGCGCCGAATTGCGCCAGCGCACCGGCGAGGACTGGAGCGAGGTCTCGGTCGAGCTTTCGACGACGCGCTCGGCCCAGGGCACGCGGGCGCCGGAGCTCAATCCGCTGCGCATCGCCTTCTACGAGCCGCCAGAGATTTATGAGGAGCGGGCGCGCCTGCAGAAACAGGCCTCCGAGCGCGCAGCCAGACCCCCGGCTTTGGCAATCGCACCGGCGCCCGCCACGGCCGACCAGGCTCTCGGCGCTGCCGCCCCCAAAGAGGCCGAGGTGCAGACCGCGAGCGTCAGCGCCGGTGCCTATCAGGCGAGCTTCAAGGTACCCGGCCGGGTCACTATCCCGCAGGACGGCTCCAGCAAGGCCGTGGTGCTGACACAAGGCAAGGTCAAGCCGGAGCTATCCGCCCGCGCCACGCCGGAGCTCGAGGAGAAGGCCTATCTCGAGGCCAGCTTCAACCACGAGGACGAGGCGCCACTGCTCGCCGGCGAGGTCTATCTCCATCGCGACGGCGCCTATATCGGCAAGGGCCGCCTCGGGCAGGTCGCGCCCGGCGACAAGGTCGAGCTCGGCTTCGGCGCCGACGACCGCCTCAAGGTGACCCGCGTGCCGGTGCGCAGGCGCGAGAACGATTCCGGCTGGCTCGGTTCGACCCGGACCGACCAGCGCGAGTTCAAGACGGTGGTGAAGAGCCTGCACGCCCAGCCGGTCAAGCTCATCGTGACCGAGCGCGTGCCGTTCTCGGAGAACAGCGCGATCACGGTCGAGCTTTTGTCGCAGAGCACGCCACCGACCGAGAAGCAGGTCGGCGACAAGCGCGGCGTCTCGGCCTGGAGCTTCGAGCTCGCTCCCGGCGCGCAGAAGGAGATCCGCCTCGCCTACCGGATCAAATATCCCGGCGACCGCGAGGTGATCTTCGACCAGCCGCGGCGGTAGGCGGGCTCAGCCCCCCATCGCACTGCTGCCCCCTACTCGGCTGCAATCGCCTGCCAGCCCTGGCCGAGTTCCTGCTCGACCAGGCCGACCCAGTAGCGCACGCCAGCCGGGATGATCGCGTCGTTGAAGTCGTAGAGCGGGGTGTGCAGCCCCTTGAACGAGCCGTCCGCCGCGACGCCGTTGCCGATGCGCATGAAGGCGCCGGGGCAGACCAGCATCATCTCGGCGAAATCCTCACCGCCCGTGCCACGCCGCATCTCGCCGTCGACATGCTCAGGCCCGGCGGCAGCGGATGCCGCCGCGACAGCGACCTTCACCTGCTCGGCGGCGTTCACCAACGGGCTCGTGCCGCGGTGATAATGAGCCTCGGCGTCACAACCCCAGGCCTGCGCCGTCGCCGCCGCCAGCTCGGCGATGCGCCGCTCGACCAGATCGCGCACCTCCTGCGAATAGGTCCGCGCCGTGCCGCCGATCACCAGCTCCGAGGGGATGACGTTCGAGGCGTTCTCGTCGCCGCCATGGATGAAGCCGACGCTGATCACTGCCGTGTCGAGCGGCGCGACATTGCGGCCGACGATGCCCTGCAGCCCGAGCACGAAATGCGCCTGCGCATAGGTGATGTCGGTCGAGCGATGCGGTTGCGAACCGCCATGGCCGCCGACGCCGCGGAAGGTCACCCGCCAGGAATCGGCTGCCGCCAGGAAGGGGCCGACCGCCGTGCCGAAGCTCGACGCCGGCTGGCCGGGGGTGTTGTGCAGTCCGTAGATCGCATCGCAGGGGAAGCGCTCGAACAGCCCGTCGGCGAGCATGGCGTTGGCGCCGCCGCGGCCTTCCTCGGCCGGCTGGAAGATCAGGTTGACCGTGCCGCCGAAATCCCGGTTCTCGGCGAGATAGCGGGCCGCCGCGAGCAGCATGGTGGTGTGGCCGTCATGGCCGCAGGCGTGCATGCGGCCGGGAAATTTCGAGGCATGCGGCAGCCCGGTCAGTTCCTCCAGCGCCAGGCAATCCATGTCGGCGCGCAGGCCGATGGCACGCTGGCCGGGCTGGCTGCCGCGGATGACGCCGACGACGCCGGTCTTGCCGATCGTCTCGGTGACCTCGACGCCCCATTCGCGCAGCCTGTCGGCGACGAGCCTGGCCGTGCGATATTCTTCCAGGCCGAGCTCGGGATGGGCGTGGATGTCGCGGCGGATCGCCGTGAACTCGGCGTGGTGCGCGCCGAGCCAGTCGTCGAGCTTCGTCATGATCGGTGTCCCCCGGCCCGCAGCGTTCTTTTGCAGGCATGGCTCATGCCACTGCCTTACGCCGCCCCCTCCTTCTCATACGACCGAACACCGCCAAGTCATTCTGCGAACACGGCAAAACAGCCATGCTCCAGGAGACTGACGGCGGGTCGGAGGGGTAATGAGCTGGCAGCCGGAGCTGAAAGCGTTCAGCCCGCCATCGCGACTTCGGCGCCGCGGCCGAGATCGGCCATCCACTGGCGATATCGCGGCTGCGCCTCGAGCTGGTGGGCATAGTGCCGGCGAAGCGCATCGGTGAGCTTCCCGCCGCGCTTCAGCTGTGCGTCGGCGAAACCGATCATCACCGAGTTCGGCCAGGCCTGCGGCCGGATCCCGCGCAGGCGGGCGAACAGGGCGTCCTCGCCCTCCTCGGGGTTCACCTGCGCCATCAGCGACAGCATCGCCGCGGTCGAGCGCGAGATGCCCATATGGCAATGCACCAACAGGTGCCCCTCCTGCCGCTTCAGCGCCGACTCACGCAAGCTGGCACCGAAGTCGAGAATTTCCGCGACATGCGCGTCGGTCGGATGCACGCGGCCTTCCTGCGGCGTGATGATGTCGTGGAAGCGCAGCGTCACGCGCTCATGGGCGTTGTAGGCCGCAAAGGATTCGAGCTCCGGCAGGTCGGGGTCGAGCAGCGACAGCACATGGCTGACCTTGCGCGCGCTCTGCGCCGGCAGTTCCTCGATCCCGCAGACAGTGAGGATGGAAATGGCGATCGGCTGCATCGGCTTAGGTCCCGCAGGGTTGATGGTGCCGGGTTAATCCTCCCGGCGCTCGCCTGCAACCACCGCGGCCGCAAGGCCGCCCTGCCCGTCAGTGCCTGACCTCGTAGCGCAGCCACTGGATGCCCTCGCCCAGGGTTTTCGCCCCGGCGAGCGCAAGATTGCTGCGGGCGCCATCGGCGAAGAGCCGCCCGCCGGCGCCGAGCGCGACCGGATAGACCATCAGGTTGTAGACATCGACCAGCCCGGCGCGCTGCAGGCCGTGGACGAGCTTCAGGCTGCCATAGACCAGGATGTCGCCGCCGATCCCTTCCTTCAGCGCGGCGATGGCGGCGAGCGCGTCGCCCACCAGGATCGAAGTCCCCTGCCATCCGGCCTTCGTCAGCGTCGTCGAGGCGACATGCTTGGGCAGCGCGTTGATCTGGTCGGCGAAAGGGCTGTCGGTCACATGCGGCCAGACCGCGGCGAAGGCGTCGTAAGTGCCGCGGCCGAGCAGCAGCGAACCCGCGGCATCGAGCTCTTCCTGCTTCAGTCGCTCGCCTTCCGGCCCGCGCGAGAACGGCCCGGTCCAGTCGCCGAGGCCGGAATTCTCCATGCCGACCGGGTCCTCGATGACGCCGTCGAGCGAGATATACTGGGTGACGACGAGCTTGCGCATGCTGCTTCTCCTGTGGGCTCCCGAAGCAGTGCTGCACCGCTCCCTCTGCCCATGCGTCGAACCGGAAGCGACGGAATCGACAGCGTCCCGAAAAATTCTTTCCCCGGCTTTGCCGCCGTCAGCCTTGACCTTGCCATCCTCTTGGCCGAAGAGGGCTTGCAAGGACCCACCCGAAACCCCGGCCTTGCGCCGGGGTTTTTGTTCGTGCGGGCGCTTGCGCCAACAGCAAAGAGGGAATCTCCTCCATGGCGAACGTGGTCGTGGTCGGCGCCCAGTGGGGCGACGAGGGCAAGGGCAAGATCGTCGACTGGCTGTCGAGCCAGGCTGACGTCGTGGTTCGCTTCCAGGGCGGCCACAATGCCGGGCACACCCTCGTCATCGATGGCACCGTCTACAAGCTCTCGCTGCTGCCCTCGGGCATCGTGCGCCCGGGCAAGCTCTCGGTGATCGGCAACGGCGTCGTCGTCGATCCCTGGCACCTCGTCGAGGAGATCGCCCGGCTGCGCACGCAGGGCGTCGCGATCTCGCCTGAGAACCTGCGCGTCGCCGACAACGCGACCCTGATCCTGCCGCTGCATCGCGAGCTCGACCATTTCCGCGAGACCTCGAACTCGGCGCTGAAGATCGGCACCACCAAGCGCGGCATCGGCCCGGCCTATGAGGACAAGGTCGGCCGGCGTGCCATCCGCGTCATCGACCTCAAGGACGAGGCGGTCCTGAAGGCCAAGATCGAGCGCCTGCTCGCCCATCACAACGCGCTGCGCCGCGGCCTCGGCATCGCCGAAGTCGACGGCGGCGAATTGCTGAAGCAGTTGACCGAGATCGCTCCGCAGGTGCTGCCCTACGCCGACACGGTCTGGGCCCTGCTCGACGCAGAGCGCCGCGCCGGCAAGCGCATCCTGTTCGAGGGCGCGCAGGGTGCCCTGCTCGACGTCGACCACGGCACCTACCCGTTCGTGACCTCCTCCAACATCGTCGCCGGCCAAGCGGCGACC
This sequence comes from Allobosea sp. Root483D1, assembly GCF_001429505.1. Lineage (GTDB taxonomy): Bacteria > Pseudomonadota > Alphaproteobacteria > Rhizobiales > Beijerinckiaceae > Allobosea. The sequence goes on along the minus strand of NZ_LMJW01000020.1, from coordinate 705,646 downwards.
GGCTCCGGCCTCGGCCCTTCCGCCGTCGGCTATGTGCTGGGGATTGCCAAGGCCTATACCACCCGCGTCGGCGAAGGCCCCTTCCCGACCGAGCTCTTCGACGAGATCGGCGAATTGATCGGCCAGAAGGGCAAGGAATTCGGCGTGGTCACCGGCCGCAAGCGCCGCTGCGGCTGGTTCGACGCCTGCCTGGTGCGCCAGACGGTCAAGACCTCCGGCATCGACGGGATCGCGCTGACCAAGCTCGACATCCTCGACGGCTTCAAGGAGATCAAGGTCTGTACCGGCTACAAGCTCGACGGCGAGATCCTCGAGCATCTGCCGGCCGGCCAGCGCGACCAGGCCCGGGTCGAGCCGATCTACGAGGTAATCGAGGGCTGGGAAGGCTCGACCGCCGGCGCACGCTCCTGGGCGGAGCTGCCGGCGCAGGCAATCAAGTATGTGCGTCGCATCGAGGAATTGATCGGCGCTTCCGTCTCGGTGCTCTCCACCAGCCCGGAGCGCGACGATACGATCCTGGTCCAGAACCCGTTCGAGGGTTGACGGACCGGGCCAACGCGGACATGTGAGGCCAATGGCCGATTTCCACCCCATTCTGGCGCGTGCGATCGCCGGACTGACCGACAAGTCGCCGGAAGCGCGCCGCTCCGTCTATGACCGGGCGCGCACGGCGTTGCTCGGGCAATTGCGTAACCTCGATCCACCGCTCTCGGAAGCCGACATCACCCGCGAGCGGCTCTCGCTCGACGAGGCAGTGTCGCGCATCGAGGCGGAGATCGCGCTCGCCGAGGCGATCGAGCCGAGCCTGCCGCCTCTGCCCCTCGACGAACCGCCGCCCGCACCGCCTACGCCTCCGGCGCGTCCCGAGCCGAAGCCGCGCCCGGCGCTGTCGCAGGAGATGCCGCGCTTCGACGAGCCGGCGGCCCGCGACGAGCCCCAGCCCATCCGCCCGCGCGTCGCCCCGCCGCGCAAGCGCAGCGTCGACCCTGGCCATGTCCGCACCGCCATCGTCGGTGGCGGTGTGGCGCTCGCCGTCGCGGTGATCGCCGGCGCGGCCTATTACGTCAACAAGATCGCCCCGCAGGACCAGCAGGTCCGGCAGCCGCGTGTCGAGACGCAGGCGCCGCCGGCGCAGCAGGACCAGGCCGGCAAGATCAGCGAGCGCGCCGGCGGCGAGTCGGCCCCGGCGCCGAGCCAGCCTTCCGGCCAGCGCCCCAACCAGCAGGCCGGCGCCCAGCCCGGCAGCGACATCACCGTCGCCCAGCGCGCCATCCTCTATATCGAGGTGCCGGAGACGCCACAGCAGCCGCGCACCGTGCAAGGCCGCGTCCTCTGGCGGCTCGACAGCGACACCGCCGGCCCCGGCCGGCCGGTCGAGACGATCGTACGCGGCACCATCGAGGTCGCCGATGCCGGGCTCTCGCTCGACTTCACCGTCCGGCGCAACACCGATCCGGCCTTCCCGGCCTCGCACATCATCGGCATGCGCTTCACCACCACGGGCGAAGCCGCGAACGATGCGATCCGCGAGGTCGGCGTGCCGCAGTTCAAGCTGGAAGAAGGCGAGCGCGGCGCACCGCTCTCGGCGATCTCCTCGGCGCTGGGCGAGAACCTGTTCGTCGCGGCCCTGTCGAATGTCCCGGTCGAGGCCGAGCGCAATCTCGATTTGCTGCGCAACCGCAACTGGATCGACCTGCCGGTGCGCTTCAACTCCGGCCGGCGCGGCATCCTCACCTTCGAGAAGGGCGGCGCCGGCAACCAGACCATCGCCGAGGCGCTGAGCCGCTGGCAGGGCTGAGGCAGGTTAAGACGCCTCAGCGCCCCTGGCCCGATGCCAGCTGCTGCATGACCTCCGACATCACGACGTCCTTGCCCGCAGCGTAATCGGCGAAGCTTGGCACGATCGTGAGCGCCGGCTGGAGTGCGCCCGCAGGCACGCCGTAGACATAGTTCAGCAGGAAGCAGGTCGTGACCTGCGACAGGCCGCAGCCATGCTCCCAGTCATGGAACGCGGTCGTGTAGCGCACCGCGACCTTCGAATTCGGCAGCAAGGTGAGCCCGCCCTCGCCCCAGAATTGCGAGCGGTCTCCCATCGCCTCGCCGACGAGGATGGCGCGTGGTCCGGCGAAGTGTTTCAGCCTCGCCGCGGTGCTGATCGCCGCCGAGAAGGTGTTGGCGCTGGTCAGGATGAAGAGCTTGCCGTCGGGCGGCAGGAGCTCCGGCAAGCGCCGCGCGAAATCGGCCGTCAACGTATAGTCGCCGCCGGGATTGAAGCGCAGGTCGACGACGGCATTGCGGACGGGTTTGCGCGCCGCTTCATCGAGCAGGTCGGAGAGGTATTTGGCGACGCCGACCGACCCCTGATCGGCGACGCGGTTGATTTGCACATGGAGCAGGTCGGACGCGGGATAGCTGTGCCAGTAATTGGCGTCGAGGCGCGTGAGATAGGCTGGCAACGCGACACCATCGAGCACATGCCCCCACCCTTTCGGCTGCGTCGGACCCAGATTGCCTTTCGGCCATGAAAAGCGAGTCGTAGGCGCGCGCGTGGCCGCCCTGGCAGCAAGTTCGACGAAGGCCACGCGGCCATCGGCCAGGCGGATCTCGAAGCTGCTGCCATTCGCCGTCGCGGCGAGACCGGCCGCGTGCAGCAGCTCCGGCGAGATCAGGAGGTTCGGCGCAAACTCCCGGGCGAGATTGGCGGGACCGCCGACATAGGGGCGCAGCGCCTCGACCAGCGCGATGGTCGCGCGCCCATTCACGCCGAGGATCTGCCCGCCGAGGAGATCGCGCCGCTCCTCGTCCGCCGCAACCACGAACAGCCCGTCGCCGAACCAGCCGAGGCGGATCGGCACGGCGTTGAAGCCGTGGTCGCCGGCGAGCCCGAGCACATTGGAATGGCCGTTATCGGCCAGGGCCACGGCTTTCGCCGCCGCCATGGCCAGGCCGGCTCGGTCGAGATCGCTCGCCCGTGGCTCGAGTGTGGCGATGGCCTGGTCGAACGCCATGCGGCTTTGCGCCGTGAAGCTGCGCTCGACCTCCGGCAGGCGCCGCAGATGCGCCAGATCCTGCAGGTTCCTGTCGCGCTGCGAGGTCGTCGCGGGGAAACTCGCCGCCGGGTACGGCTTCAGCGTCGGATAGAGGATGATGGCGAGCGGGGTCGCGACGAGAGCGAGCAATGCAGCCACGACCACGAGCAGCCTGAGCCCGCGTCGGCGCCACGATCGCCTGGGAATCTCACCGTCTCGTCGCATGGGCCTGACCGGTCCGATCTCCACGGAGGAGCGCCTCACCTTTACGCGCGGGACGGCGCTTGCCCCCATATCGGCAGGGATACACGGCGTCGACGTCAAAAGCCGTCATCTGCGCTCCTGCCAAGCAAGCGGAGGGAAGCCTTCAGTCTTCCTCGGCCGCCACGCCCAGTTGCTCGGCGGCGGCGCGCAAGCGACGATCCCTGGTCCAGAGCGGAGCACCGGCGAGACGCGCGCAGGCGAGGAGATGGACATCGATGTAGCCGATGCCGAGCCCGTATAGTCGCTCACCCTCGATCAGGGCCATGGCCTCCTCATGGAGGGCGACTGGCGCCCGCGGCAGGGCTTCCAGGATTCCGATCACGCTATTTCGTCCTGCCAACGAGCCGAGCGCAATCTCCGCGACGACGAATGGATGAACGAGCACCTGGCCATCGGCGAGGAACTCGACCAGCCGCGGCTCGCCATGTCGAAGATGATCGATCCAGACGGAGCTATCGAGCAGGATCATGCCGTCGGCGAGCGCCTGCGCGGCGCCACGGTCGCTTTCGGATCAGAGCCACCCAGCTTGATCGCCCGCCGTGCCGCCTCACGCTGGATCAAAGCCGCGAGCGCCTCCCGCAGCAGGGTCGAGCGCTCGGTTATGCCGGTATAAGCCTGAGCCTTCTCGACGAGCTCGGCATCGAGGGTCACCGTGGTGCGCATGGCTTTCTCCATCTGCGCATCAAATCTAGTATCAGATGATGCGCAAAGCCATGCGCATGAACCTGCCTCCGGCTCAGCTCCCGGACACCTTCTGATAGTCCTTCACATCGGAGAAATTGATCTCCGGCGCGCGCTCGGCGTCGTATTTCAGGGTGAACTGCGACGAGGCCATGAAGACCGGATCGCCGTCGAGATCATCCGCCATGGACGAGGGCTTGGCGCCGACGAACTTCTGCAGGGCAAGCTTGTCGTCGCTCGATATCCAGCGCGCGATCGCGAACTGGCAGGGCTCGAAATCGACCGGCAGCGAATACTCAGCCTCCATGCGCTCCTTGAGCACGTCGAGCTGCAGCGCGCCGACGACCCCGACGATAGCCGGGGCGCCGTCATGCGGCAGGAAGAGCTGGACCACGCCCTCCTCCGCCATCTGCTGCAAGGCCTCGCGCAGCTTCTTCGCCTTCATCGCGTCCTTGAGCTTGACGCGGCGCAGGATTTCCGGCGCGAAGCTCGGCACGCCGCGGAAGACGATGTCCTCGCCCTCGGTCAGCGTGTCGCCTATGCGCAGCGTGCCGTGGTTCGGCAGGCCGACGATGTCGCCTGCAAAAGCCTCCTCGGCGATCGAACGGTCGCGGGCGAAGAAGAATTGCGGCGCGTTCAGCGGCAGCGGCTTGCCAGTGCGCACCAGCTTGGCCTTCATGCCGCGCGAGAGCTTGCCCGAGCAGACCCGCATGAACGCGATGCGGTCGCGGTGGTTCGGGTCCATGTTCGCCTGGATCTTGAAGACGAAGCCGGTCATTTTCGGCTCGCCCGCCTCGATCGCGCGCTTGTCCGCCTGCTGCGCCCGCGGGCTCGGCGCCAGCTTGCCGAGTGCATCGATCAGATCGCGCACGCCATAATCGCGCAGCGCCGCACCGAAATAGACCGGCGTCAGATGGCCCTCGCGGAAGGCTTCGAGATCGAAGGGCTTGCAGCCCTCACGCGCCAGGAAGACTTCTTCGCGGAAAGTGTCGACGGCTCCATTGGGCAGCAACTCGTCGAAGAGCTTGTCGTCCTCGCCGTCGACCGCCTGGCCGGCATCGCTCTCGTCGCCCTTCTGGTTGCGGCGCAGCGTATTGGAGGCAAGGTCGAGCGTGCCGACGAACTCGCGCCCGCGCCCGACCGGCCAGGTCATCGGCGCGACGTCGAGCGCCAGCGTCGTCTCGATCTCGTTGAGCAGGTCGAAGGGATCGCGCGTCTCGCGATCGACCTTGTTGATGAAGGTGACGATCGGGATGTCTCTGAGACGGCAGACCTCGAACAGCTTCTTGGTGCGCGCCTCGATGCCCTTGGCGGCGTCGATCACCATCACCGCCGAATCGACGGCGGTCAGCGTGCGATAGGTATCTTCCGAGAAGTCTTCGTGGCCCGGCGTGTCGAGCAGGTTGAAGACGCGCCCGTCATATTCGAAGGTCATCACCGAGGTGACGACCGAGATGCCGCGCTGGCGCTCGATCTTCATCCAGTCGGAGGAAGTCTGGCGCCGGCCCGCCTTTGCGCGCACCTCGCCGGCGAGTTGGATCGCGCCGCCGAAATAGAGCAGCTTCTCGGTCAGCGTGGTCTTGCCCGCGTCCGGGTGCGAGATGATGGCGAAGGTCCGCCGGCGCGCATGGGGCGCCGCGGCGGCCGCCGGGTTGTCGAAGGTCGAAAGATCGGTCATGGCGTGGTCAAGACAGGATGCCGCCGTCCGAGTCAATCGGGCGAAGCATCATCGCGACGTCCCGGTCCGCGTGCGCATGGCCTGCGTTCCAACGCAAATTTAACCGGACCATGCTTTTATGGGCGCTGGGTTCCCAGCTGCGCACCGTGACCAAGCCGCGGCCTGCCGTTTCGCGACAAAGATGGCCACGCCACGCACCATCTCGAGCCAGATCCTCGCTGCGATATCGCTTCTCGTCATAGCAGCCGCCTTGGCGATCGGCCTCGGCGTCCATAGCCTCGGGCAATACGCCAGGGTGACGCAGGAGATGCAGGCGGCCTCGCGCCGCTCCAGCGTCGCCGAGCGGGTCAACGGCCTGGTGAACGCCTCCGTGATGGAATCGCGCGGCATCTACATGAGCGCCGACAGCACCGGGGCCGAGCGCTTCGCGCCTCTCCTGCTGCAGGGGCTCGCCGAGATCGATATCCTGATGGACGAATGGCGCCTGCTGATCGACGAGCAGGACCGCGCCGCCTTCGCTGCCGTCGACACCAGCATGCGGGAATTCATCCGCTTCCGCCGCGAGATCGTCCGTCTCGGGCGCGACGGTTCGATCGCCGCCGCACGCGCGCTCGGAGACGACGAGGCCAATCGCAATGCGCGAAAGGCGTTGAACGAGGCGCTGAAGCGCCTCGCCGCCAGCGACGCCGCCCGTAGCGATGCGATCGGGACCGGGCTCGCCATATTGCAGCGCGACAGCGCCGACCTGCAGATCGGCCTCGGCACCCTGCTGATCCTGATCGGCCTCGCCCTCACCTTGCTGGTCGTGAACCGGCGCGTCGCCCGGCCCCTGCAGACACTGGCGACGACGATGCGCAGCCTGGCCGATGCCGAGCCGATCACGGCCGTGCCGCTGGTCCAGCGTCAGGACGAGATCGGCGACATGGCGCGGGCCGTCGAGGTCTTCCGCGATCACGCCCGCGCCCGCGGGACGCTCGAAGCCGCCGCGACGCAAGCCGAAGCCGGCCGCGCCGCGCGCCAGCAGCGGATCGCCGAAATCGTCGCCGCCTTCGACGCAAGGCTCGCCGATGCGCTGGAGACCGTCGAGACCGGCGCCCATACGCTCGAAGGCGCAGCGCGGGCGGTGAGCGAGATCGCCAGCGCCCGCACCATGCAGATCGACGGGGCACAGAACGCCTCGCAGGATGCATCCGGCAAAGTCCAGCACGTCGCGGCCGCGGCCGAAGAACTGTCGAGCTCGATCGCCGAGATCGCCGAGCGCGTGACGCGGGCGAGTGCGATGGTCAACAGTGCCGCAGACGATGCACAGGGCGTGAGCCGGCGCGTCGATGGCCTGGCGCGTGCTTCCGAACGCATCGTCAACGTCATCGACCTGATCCGCGACATCGCCGAGCAGACCAATCTGCTGGCGCTCAACGCGACGATCGAGGCCGCTCGCGCCGGCGAGGCCGGGCGCGGTTTTGCCGTCGTCGCCACCGAGGTCAAGACATTGGCCAGCCGCACCGCCGAAGCGACGAACGCGATCGCCCGCCAGATCGGGACCTTCCATGGCGAGGCCACCGACGCCGTCAACGCGATCAGCGCCATCGCAGCGACGATCACCGAAGTCTCGCAGCATACCAGCGCCATCGCCGCCGCGACCGAGCAGCAGAAGAGCACGACCTCGGAAATCGCCCGCAACGCCCAGGCGACGGCCGATGGCGCCGCAACCGCCGCCATGGCGCTCGACAGCCTCGCCGCGGCCTCCGGCGAGGCGACCGGCGCCGCTTCCGACACGCTGCGCACCGCCGAGAACCTGGCGCGCGAGGCCGAAGCGCTGCGCGGCGCCGTCGCGACCTTCTTTGGCCAGATCAAGGCCGCCTGAAACGCCCGCGAGACGGTTTCACCGATCAGGTTGTGCCAACCTGATCGGATCCGGCTCGGGTTTCAGTTCTTCAGCCGGTAGCCGGTCTTGAAGATCCAGGCGATCACCGCGATGCAGGCGCCGAGGAAGACCAGTGTCATGGCGAGACTGACTTCGATGCCGACATCGGCGACGCCGTTGAAGCTCCAGCGGAAGCCGCTGATCAGGTAGACCACCGGATTGAAAAGCGTCACCGCGCGCCAGAACGGCGGCAGCATGTCGATCGAGTAGAACGAGCCGCCAAGGAAGGTCAGCGGCGTGATGATCAGCAGCGGGATCGCCTGCAATTTCTCGAAGCCGTCGGCCCAGACGCCGATGATGAAGCCGAACAGGCTGAAAGTTGCCGCCGTCAGGATCAGGAAGAGCAGCATCCAGACCGGATGGGCGATCTTCAGCGGCACGAACAGGAAGGCGGTGGCGAGGATGATCAGCCCGAGGATCACCGATTTCGTCGCCGCCGCCGCGACATAGGCGAAGACCGCCTCCCACCAGGCGACCGGCGCCGACAGTAGCTCGAAGATCGTGCCGACGAATTTCGGGAAATAGATCGCGAAGGAGGCGTTGGCGATGCTCTGGGTCAGCAGCGAGAGCATGACCAGGCCGGGCACGATGAAAGCGCCATAGGGCACGCCGTCGATAGCGCCCATATGCGAGCCGATCGCCGCGCCGAAGACGACGAAATAGAGCGAGGTCGAGATCACCGGCGAGAGGATGCTCTGCAGCGGCGTACGCCAGGTGCGGGCCATCTCGAAACGGTAGATCGCCTTGATTGCGTGCAGGTTCATGCGTTCGCCCTCAGCAGGCCGACGAAGATGTCCTCGAGCGAGGACTGGCTGGTGCGCAGGTCGCTGAAGCGGATGCCGGCGTCGGCGAGATCCTTCATCAAGGCGGTGATGCCGGTGCGCTCGGCCTTGGTGTCGTAGGTGTAGACCAGTTCCTCGCCCTCGGCCTGGAGCGTCAGGCCGTAACCGGCCAACGCTTCAGGTACCGCAGCGAGCGGCGTCTGGAGGTGCAGGGTGAGCTGCTTCTGGCCGAGCTTGCGCATCAGCTCGGCCTTCTCCTCGACCAGGATGATCTCGCCCTTGCTGATCACGCCGACCCGGTCGGCCATCTCCTCGGCCTCCTCGATATAGTGCGTGGTCAGGATGATGGTGACGCCGCTCTCCTGCAGCCGCCGCACCAGTTTCCACATGTCCTGGCGGAGCTCGACGTCGACGCCTGCGGTCGGTTCGTCGAGAAAAAGGATCTGGGGTTCGTGCGCCAGCGCCTTGGCGATCAGCACGCGCCGCTTCATGCCGCCCGACAGCGTCATGATCTTGCTGTCGCGCTTGTCCCAGAGCGAGAGGTCGCGCAGCACCTGCTCGACGACCGCCGGATTCTTCGGCTTGCCGAACAGGCCTCGGCTGAAGCTCACCGTCGCCCACACCGTCTCGAAGGCGTCGGTGGTCAGCTCCTGCGGCACGAGGCCGATCCGGCTGCGCGCGGCGCGGTAGTCGCGGATGATGTCGTGGCCATCGGCGAGGACCGTGCCGGTGCTCGGATTGACGATGCCACAGACGATGCTGATCAGCGTCGTCTTGCCGGCGCCGTTGGGTCCGAGCAGGGCGAAGATCTCGCCGCGCCGGATGTCGAGGTCGACGGTTTTCAGTGCCTGGAAGCCCGAAGCATAGGTCTTCGACAGGCCGGATATCTGGATGATCGGTTGCATGGGCGAACGCTATACTCGCAGCACGGCAAAGGGATGAAGCGGGATGGTGCCGTTTCGCCCTGCCGGCACGACATCCCGCGAAACAAGAATGGCCGGGCGAGCCCGGCCATAGCAAGTCCTTCTACCAGTTCCTGTCAGCGCATGAAGAACCAGAGCAGGATAATGATCGGGATCGGAATGCCGACCAGCCACAGAATGATCGAACGCATCGACGCTAACCCCTTGATTGTCATCGGGTGAAGATGACGGGACAACGTCGCGGACCGGCCGGCGGTTCCACCGCCGGCGCCATCTCATTTATAGGCGATGCTGTCGATGATCCCCTTCATCGCCGCATCATGCTCCTTGTGGCCGTCGAGCGAGGCCCAATAGGTCATCATGATGATCTTGCCGCTCGCCACGTTCGGATTGATCGCGACGTAGCGGATCAGCGAGTCGCCGTCCTTGCTCTTGGCCTTGAGCTCGGTGAACGACCAGGCCTTGCCCTTGACCTCCTGCTTCACCGTCTCGGAGGCGCCGGTGACGGTCACGCCTTCCTTCTCGAAATAGCTGTTGTGCTCCTTCTGCAGAGTGTCGAGCTCGCCGGGCGCGATCAGCTCGAACCAGAGATAGATCTCCTCGTCCGGCGTCTTGATCTCGACGCCGCGCTTGATCTTCGCCGTCGTCCAGGAGTCCGGGACCGTGACCACCGCGATCGGGTCGGCATCGGTGATCTGGAGCGCGCCGGCCAAGCCGGGCGAACCGCTGAAACCGGCGAGCGCAAAGGCGAGCGCGAGGACGGTCTTCCGCAACATGAGCTTTCCCCCGGGATCGGCCAGGCCATGCGCCCCTGCGCGCGCCGCGATCCGCCAGGCGCAAGGGTGTGCCACAGTCCGTGGGGATGACAAGGCGGGCTCCCTGGCTTTCAGGCCATCTCGGCAGCGCTCGGATGCCAGAGAGGTTGATAGCCGTTCACAAGCGCGGTCAGCGACGACGGCGGCGTGACGACGGAAACCTGCCCGGCCGGGCGCGGCCGGCTCGCGACATAGCCTGAGGGCGACCAGAGCAGGGCCTTGGAGCCGCGCAGAGCGAGGAACTCGCCCTCGGGCGTGACGATCATCGCCCCGTCCGGCAGGTTCTCCGCCGGCAGCCGATGCAGGCGCTTTTCCCTGCCGTCGCGCCGCTCGCGATCGAGCCGCTCGTCGATCACAGGAAAAAGCGGCACCTCGGTGAGACCGAGTCCGTTGACCAACGCTGCCCGGTAAGCATGCGCATCGGCACGCCGGCATTCGACGCAAGGGCGATGCCCGGCGGCAAGCGCCGTCACCTCGTCGCAGAAGAACAGCTCGGTGTAATAGCGGCCCCAGACATCACGCTGCCGGCCCTTGAACGAGAGCACGCAGCAGATCCACTGCTTGGTCGCGAACAGCCGCATCGGCAGCGCCTGCGTCGCCGGGTCGTGGAACTTGCCGCCGCGATTGCCGAACAGGAGACCCCGCGCCGGATCGGCGAAGAGCGAGCCATCGGGGCGGATGCGATTGGGCAGTGGCATGGGCGAAACCTAGGCAGCAACGGCGCCGGATCATGTCACCAGTGCACTGCCCTTGCGACACCGTGCCCGACTCGCGGCGCACTGCGCTTTCCGGCAAGCTTCCAATCGCGTGAAAGCCGAATGGCGCGCGCAAAGGGGCAGGACAACATGGACCGGATCACCGAAAACGGCGCGCCGACGCTGGTCGCACACCCGTCGCGCGGCGCCATCCTCGGCGAGATCCATGCCCGCCCCTTCGCAGCCCTGTCGACGCCGCAGCGGCTGCTGCATTTCGCCTTCATGACCGATCAGGCGCAGGCCGCCGCCGATCGCGAGGCGCTGGCCCGCTTCTGTGCCGAGCGCGGCGTACCCGGCCCGGCCGAGGGCGCCAAGCATCATCGTACGAGGCTCGGTGAGGCCAGCCTGCGCTGGGAACAGCACAGCGAGTTCACCACCTACACCTGGGAACTGCCCTCCCCCGGCACGATCCCCTTCCTGCCGTCGACCACCGTCCTGCCGCACGGCATGCACGCCCTGCCGCAGCCCGGGCCGCATCTGGTGGCTGTCGACCTGCATTTGCTGCCCGAAGTGGCTGCCCCCGATCCCGGACCATTATTCGACCCGGCGAGCCTCGCCGCCTCGCTGGTCGATGGCGAGGCGGCCATCACCGCGACCGATTTCCGCGCCGGCGCCGACGGCTTCGTGCGCATCCTGGTGCTCGACCGGGCGCTCACCCCGGCACGGGCCGGCGCGCTGGCGCAGCGGTTGTTGGAGGTCGAGACCTATCGCGTGCTGGCGCTGCTTGGCCTGCCGGAGGCGCACCGCCTCGCGCCCTCCGTGCGCCGAACCGAGGAGGTGCTGGTCCGCATCGCCGGCACGATGATGCAGACCGACGGGCTCGCCGCCGACAATGCCCTGCTCGACGAGATGACGGCGATCGCCGCGACGATGGAGTCGGAAGCAGCCTCGGCGAACTATCGCTTCGGCGCCAGCCGCGCCTATGACAGCATCGTCGGCCAGCGGCTGGAGGCGATCGGCGAGGCGCCCTATGGCGGCTGGCCGACCATCGCCGCCTTCCTGTCGCGGCGGATGGCGCCGGCGATGCGCACCTGCCAGATGCTGCAGCAGCGCCAGCTCGACCTGTCGCGACGGCTCGCCCGTGCCGCCAATCTCCTGCGCACCCGCGTCGATGTCGCGCTCGAACAGCAGAACCGTGACCTGCTCGCGGCGATGAACGATCGCACGCGATTGCAACTACGCCTGCAGCAGACGGTCGAAGGGCTCTCGGTCGCGGCGATCGGCTATTACATCGTCAGCCTGTTCGGCTATCTCGCCAAGGGCGCCAAGGATGCCGGTTACCTGCCGATCGATGTCGGTATCGCGACCGCCTTGTTCGTGCCGGTCGCGATCCTCGGCGTTTGGCTGATGGTCCGGCGCATCAGGCGCGGCCACAGCGACAGCTAGCGCTGCACGATGACCTTGGTGCCCGGCCTGACGCGATCATAGAGATCCGTCACATCGCGATTGGTCATCCGGATGCAGCCCGACGAGACCGCGGCCCCGATCGTGTCGGGCTCATTCGAGCCATGGATGCGGTAGAGGCTCGATCCGAGATAGATCGCCCGCGCGCCGAGCGGGTTCTCCATCCCGCCTTCCATGTAGCGCGGCAGGTCGGGGCGGCGTTTCAGCATCGCCGCGGGCGGGCGCCAGTCCGGCCATTCGCGCTTGCGCGTGACGGTCTTGGTTCCCGACCAGCTGAAGCCCTGCCGGCCGACGCCGACGCCATAGCGGATGGCCTGCCCGTGCCCGAGCACGTAGTAGAGCCGCCGCTGGCTGGTCGAGACGACCACCGTGCCGGGCGCCTGCTTGCCGCTCCAGGCCACGGTCTGGCGTGGCACCGGCTGTTCGCTGAAGATGTTGAGGAAGTCCGCGAGCCCGCGGCTGATCGGATTGGAATAGGCCGACGCAGGCGTGGCGAAGGCGAGAATCGTGGCAGTCAGAATAATGGCGCGTAGCATGATGATCCCTGCAACGCCCCCCGCCGGGATTTAACCGGAAGAGGCAAAGCGGGGTCAACCCCGGATCAGCCGCGCAACCCTGCCGTGATCGAGCGGCGATAGGACAGCGCCGCCGGAATGAGCGCCGCCAGCGAGCCGAGCAGCAGGATCAGCCCGACCTGTGACAGCTCCGCCGAGCCGAGCGCGAAAGAGAGCCTGAGGCCCGTCCGCGCCTCGAACAGGCCGGAGACCGCGAGCGTCGCGGCCGCCCCTAGCCCAAGGCCGAGCGCACACCCCGCCGCGACCAACCCGGCCATACCGAGCCAGACCACCATCAGCACATAAGCGCGTGGCGCACCGAGCGCCCGCAGCACCGCGTAGCGACGGCGCCTGAGGCCGGTCACGGCGACGAGCAGCAGGAAAATCGCCGCCAGGATCAGCACGGCATTGAGCAGCGAGGCGACGCTGAGCACCTGCCCGACATCACCGAGCGTGCGGTAGAACCCGACCAGCACCTCGGCCGGGAAGAAGGCCATGGTGCCGCCCTGCCGATAGCGCGCCCGGAGCGCATAAGCGTCGGCGACGCCCTTCGGCTTCACCACCAGCGCCGGCACGCCGGGAATGCGCTGGCCGTCGAAGGGCGGCCCGAGCGCAGCGCCCTCGCCGGCATGGCCGTTGCCGAGCCCGTGTACCTCCCAGACGCTCTCGACCGGCACCAGGATCGCCCGGTCGAAGGGCGAGCCCAGCCGCGGCAGGCGGCCGACCGCGACATAGGCGTGACCCTCATGACGATGGCTCGCCTCTTCGGCATCGGCGAAGCCGCGCTTGGGCCAATGCCCGGCGATGGCGTGCGACGGCTCGATGCTCTCGCCGAGCTTGTAGGTGACGTCGGCGCCGAGCACGGCCTCGCCCTCGCGCGCGAACAGGCGCCCCTCGCGCGGCTGCAGGCGGCCCCAGCGGCTGGCAAAGCCAAGCGTCGTGCCGATCACCGGATGGCCGCGGGCGATGTCGCCGAAGGCGAGCGGCGCGACGGCGGCGACGCGCGGGTCGCGGGAAAGTTCATTGAGCAGGCGCCCGTCGATCAGCGGCAGCGCCTCGGGCTGCAGGTAGATCGCCGACATCACAAGTTGCGTCTGGCTGCCGGGCGCGCCGATCAGCAGGTCGAAATCATCGGCCGCCCGGGCCGAGGCCTGACGCAACGCCCGCTCCTGCGCGCCGATGGCGACGCCGATCGCCACCGCCAGCGCGACCAGCGCCATGATCGCCGCGGCGGTCCAGCGCAGCGCTCGGAGGTCGGCGATGACCATCGGCAGCGGGTTCATGCCGCGTCCCTCAGGAGGAGCGGCCCCTCGCCGATCGCTGCGACATGCTGCATCCGCGCCAGCAGCGCCTGGTCATGCGAAGCGCAGAGCAGCGTCGCGCCGCTCTCGGCCGCGATCTCAACCAGCAGGGCCCCGACCTCGGCCGCATGCGCCGGGTCGAGGCTCGCCGTCGGCTCATCGGCGAGGATCAGCGCCGGCGCGTTGAACAAAGCCCGCGCGATCGCGACGCGCTGCTGCTCGCCACGCGAGAGCACCGCGGCGCGCCGGCGCAGATCGTTGAGGCCCATGCGCCCGGCGAGTGCGGTGGCGCGCGCGACCTGGCTTTCCGTCCGCCGCCAACCCGAAAAGCTCGCCGGCAGGGTGATGTTGGCGAGCACGTCGAGCTCGGGCACGAGATGGAAATCCTGGAAGACGAAGCCGACCGTCTCGCGCCGCCAGCGGTCGCGCGCCACACCCGGTATCGAGGAGACCGCGACATCGCCCCAGCCAACGCTGCCGGCATCAGGCGAGAACAGCCCGGCGGCGAGATGCAGAAGCGAGGTCTTGCCCGAACCGGATGGGCCGCGCAGGCCTATCAGCGCGCCGGGAGGCACGGTGAATTCGGGGATGTCGAGCACGCGAAAAGGCCGCCCGTCACCGTCGCGATGGTCGACCTGCACACCGGAAAACCGCAAGGGCCGGGCCACGCCGGGCTGCCACTCAAACGCTGTGGAAACCGGCATCGACGAGCCTGATCTGGCTGACGAAGCCGGTCTCGGCATCGGTCGAGGAGCCGATCTCGAGCCGGCCGCTGACCGCGACCTTCTGGCCGGCACTGACCATCGGCGTCGCCGCGCGCATGAACACCACGACGATGTCGACCGGCCAGTCGGCATCCGACTGGCAGAACGGGCAGATCGCCAGCGGCTCGCGCGTCAGCACGAAGAAATGGCTCTCCGGCTTCAGCGGCGGCGCCATGTAGCCGGTGATCCGGACCGGCTTGCCGCGCAGCGAGGTCGCCCGGTCGGAGAACTGGAAGCCGAGCACGCCGAAGGATTTGTAGAGGCCGTCGAAGGTCAATGTCTCCACCTCCGCCGCGAACGCGCGCAGCGAGACGGGCAACGCCGCGAGCCCCGTGAGGAGCCCGCGGCGGGAAAGCGTCGGGAGCAGGTGCGGCCGATGCGAGATCATGCGTCCTGCTCGATCATAGGTCACTTGCCGCCGAGGGCCAGCGCTTCCGCCATGACGCGGAAGACGAAGGTGTTCGGCTTGTGGCCGCGGAAGCGCTCGGCGCCCGGGCCCATCGCAGTGAGCAGCACGTCGTCGGCCGCGTGGACACCGGAGTTGGCGTCGAAGGGCAGGTTGCCCTGCTTGCGGGTGGCGAGCGGACCGGTGCAGTCCTTCTCGTTGGCGACGTTGGTCTTGCCGTCCGGGCCCTTCACAGCCGGGACGCGCTCGCCATCGAGATAGGGCCGGCCGGTGTCGCAGGTGTCGGGATAGCTGCCGAAGGCGACGGCGAGGCGGCGCGAGGTGTCGAGCTTGGTCGGGTAGCCGTCGGCATCGCGCGGACCGTAATTCGGCGGCAGCGACTCGTTGTAGGTGCCGAGCTTGTCGCGCAGCAGCTGGCCGGGGCGATCGTCGTCATAGGTACCGATGATCGAGATCGGATGGGCGTGGTCCGGCACGACGATGATCAGCGTATCGTTGCGATCGCCGGCGAAGTCCTTGGCCGCCTTGACCGCATTGTCGAGCATGATCGTGTCGAACACCGCGCGCTCCCAGTCGAGCGAGTGGCTGTATTTGTCGATGCGGGCCGATTCCACCATCAGGAAGAAGCCGTCCTGCGCGCCCTTCAGCATCTCGAGCGCAGCCTTGGTCTGCTCGACGACATCCGGCTGGTCCGGGAACTTCGAGATCGAGCCCTTCTTGGCTAGGCGCAGGTCGAAGGCGCCGTCGATGTTCGAGGTGTTGTAGAGGCCGAGCATCTTCTTGGCGCCGCCGGCGACCGCAGCGTTCATCTCGGTCTTGGTGGTGGCGAGCGCGTAGCCCGCGTCCTTGAACTTGGCGATGAAGTCGAGGTCGTCGGTGCGCTTGGTGCCGGGCGTCGACTTCGGCAGGAAGTTCGGCGAACCGCCGCCCATGATCACGTCGGGCTGCACGTCGAAGAACATCTTGACGATGTCGTTGAAGTCAGAGCGGCGGCGGGTATGGGCGACCATCGAGGCCGGCGTCGCATCCTCGATCTCGGAATTGGTGACGACGCCGATCGCCATGCCGGCGCGCTTGCGCTTGATCACCTCGGAGATCGTCTCGACCTTGGGATGGTCGAGCGTCAGCGCGTTCTTGGCGCAATAGATGCCGAGCGCGTTGACACAGGATTTGTGGCCGGTGGTGTAGGCGCTGGCGGAGTTGGCGCTGTCGGTGACGATCGAGTCGGTGCCCGAGGTCGAGATCAGCGCCATGTTCGGCATGTCGTCGATGGCGAGTTCGCCGCCATAGAGGCCCTGCTCCCAGCCCTTCGACAGGATGCGGGCAGCGGTGCGATGCGCGACCGACATGCGGTCGCCGACGAAGAGGATGACGTTCTTGGCGCGCCGTTCCGGGGTCGCGTAGACATTCCAGTTGACGGTCGCCTTGTCGCTGCCCTGCGTCGCCTCGATGACGTACTGGCCGGCCGGCAGCTGGGCGCCGCGCAGCCAGAGCGCCGAGTGCTTCTGGCCTTCCTCGCTCTGGACGAACTGGGCCTCGCGGCCGAAGGCCTCGTTCACCGGCTTGCCGTTGATCGTGACCTTGACGTCGGCCGAGACCGGCGCGTTCGGAAACTCGACCTTGAAGTCGAAGCGCGAGCCTTCGAGGATCTCGGCGCGGTTCAGCGGATAGATGGTCTGCGCCGTCGCCGGCGCCACGCTGGCGAGCATCGCCGCCGCCATCAGCCAAGTTCGCTTCTGCATGATACCTCTCCGCCCCAGTGAAACCCGGTGGCCGGTCCGTTAGGCGCGCGAGATGACACTATGATTACTGCCTGGCCAAGCGCATTGTAATATTATAACAGTACAGTGCGATGAAGGCCTGCTGCTTGAACCTGCCGAACAGTCAGGTCATCTCTCGGCAACAAAGACTGTGTGACGTCGCGGCCTGCCTCGCAAGCCGAGGGCTTACGAACCATACCAGCTCCGATGCCGAGCCGCCGCGCAGAATGGGGACACGGGATGAGCACAGCGAGCGATGCCGGGTTCTGGGACCGGTCGTCACGAAAATATGCCAAGTCGCCGATCTCCGACCAGGCCGGATATGAGCGCACCCTGGAGCGGACCCGCGCCCTGTTGAAGCCGGACGACACGGTGCTGGAACTCGGCTGCGGAACCGGGACGACGGCGCTGCGGCTCGCAAGCGAGGTCACAAGCTATCTCGCGACGGACCTCTCCGCCGGAATGATCGCCATCGCCGAGGAGAAGCGCGCAGCCAGCCCGATTGCGGGACTTGCCTTCCGCGCCGCGACGGCGGAAGCACTCGCGTTCGAGCCGGCCCGGTTCGATGCGGTTCTCGGCTTCAATTATCTTCATCTGCTGCGCGACCTGCCCGGCACGCTGCGCAGCATCCATACACTGCTCGCCCCGGGCGGGCTGTTCATCTCGAAGACGGCCTGTCTCGGTGATATGAACCCGCTCATCCGGCTTGCCTTGCCGATGGCGCGCGCCCTCGGAAAGGCGCCCTATGTCAGCGTCTTCCGGGCGCCGGATCTGAAGCAGCTCGTATCGGCCGCGGGCTTCGACATCCTCTGCGCGGAAGGCCATGCGAGCCGGGGCAGGGACGCCCGTCCCTATCTCGTGGCGCGCAAGACGTAACCGCAACGGCCCAATGACAGGGACCAATCCGCAGCGACCCGCGTTTCGATCCGAAAGGCTCCGGCGATATCAGGCCACTCCTGACAACTCCTGACAGATTCGAGCCCTATCAGTCTCGCCAACCGCTCAGGGAAACGCCGAAAGAGATACCGCCATGCTGACCTTCTACCACGCGCCGCAATCGCGCTCCTTTTCGATCCTCTGGCTGCTCGAGGAGCTCGGCCAGCCCTATGAGATGAAGCTCGTCGACATCCGCGCCGAAGGCGGCCCGCCGGAAAGCTATCGCGCCGTCCAGCCGCACAAGAAGGTGCCGGCGATCGTGCATGACGGCACGACCGTTACCGAGCGCGCCGCGATCTGCCTCTATCTCACCGAGCAGTTCCCGGACGCCGGGCTGGCTCCCGCCATTGGCGATGCCGACCGCTCGAGCTTCCTGACCTCGCTGGTCTATACCGACGCCGTGCTCGACCCGATCATCGCGACCGCGGTCCACAAATACCAGTACGAAGCGCGCAGCTTCTCCTTCGGCTCGCATGCCGACACGGTCGCCAACCTGGCGAAGAAGCTCGGCGAGCAGCCTTATGCGGCGGGCGAGCGCTTCACCGCCGCCGACACCCAGCTCGGCGCCGGCCTGCATTTCGGCATGAACATCGTCGGCGTGCTGCCGCGCCTGCCGGTGTTCGAGGCCTATATGGGCCGGATGCTCGAACGCCCTGCCCTGCAGCGGACCATGCAGAAGGACGGCACGCTCGAGCCCGGCCAGGTGCCTTGAACCGGATCAGTCTTCCTTGAAGCCGTAATCCGGGATGCCCTGCTCGTTGCCGTAGTATTTGTACGGCAGGAACTTGCCGGACATTGCGATCCTGACCCGGTCGCCTTTGGGGTTCGGCTCGCGCTCGAAGGCGATGTTGAAGTCGATCGCCGACATGATGCCGTCGCCGAACTCCTCCTCGATCAGCGCCTTCCAGGCGGGACCGTTGACCATCACCATCTCGTAGAAGCGGTAGATCAGCGGATCGGTCGGCGGCATCGGCGTGCCGGTGCCACGATAGGGCACTTCGTTCAGCATGCGCTTCTCGGTTTCCGAGAGGCCGAACAGGGTCGCGGCTTTCTCGGCGAGCGGCTTCACCAGCTTCATCTGGCCGAGCAAGGCGCCGATCACCAGCACCTCCGACATGCCGCCGATCTCGTCGGTGATGTGCTTCCAGCTCCAGCCCTTCTCGCGCTTGATGTCGAGAATCTTCTCGGTGAGCTCTTCGCGCTTCATCTCGTCCTCGCTTACCGCATCCGCTCATGGCGGCGTCGGCAGGAGGGCCAGCAAGGCACGGGCCAGAGCCGCCGGAGTAGATGAAGAGGCGGCGGTTGCTCAGTCAGCGCCGGCCGAAGCGCAACTGCTCCAGCGCCGCGATCTGCTGCGCGACCGGAGAGACCTGCGCCGCCAGCGAGATGCCCTCGAAATGCCGGCGTCCGCGGAAACGGGCGCGCTCGAAATTCGAGCGGCCGTCGAAGGCAGCATTGCTGAACCAGGCGCCGCGGTCGAAACGGGCGCCGGCGAAGCTCACCATCTGCCCGAAACGGGTCTCCTCGAAACCGGCATTGCCGGCGAATTCGGCCTCGCCGAAATCGGCGGCCCCGGCGAAGCGACAATCGCCGAAACCGGCCTCACCGGCATGGCGCACGCCGCGGAACTGCGTCACGCCGTCAAAGCGCGAGCCGCGGAACCAGGCGTCGCCGACGAACTCCGCCTCGACGAAGCAGGCCACGCCTTCGCAGCGCATGTCGCGAAACTCGGCCGTGCCATGCAGGGTCGCCGCGCCGAAATCCGCATCACCGGCGAAATGAGACCGGTCGAAGAAGGCGTCGGTACGGAAGCTGGCATCGCGGAAGCTGGCCGGGCCGTGGAAATGCGCCTCGGAAAACCAGGCGTCGCCGCAGAAGGCGCTGCCGGCAAAGCGGGCGGCCGCCGGAAAGATGATGCCGGCGACGTTGAAATCGCCCTCGAAGATCTCATCGACCAGCTCGACATCGGCGAAGAGGCGCCAGAGCGCGAGAAGCGCGCCATCGGCGCCGATCCGGCCGCGCAGGCGCAGCATCTCGCCGGCCCAGCCGTTCCAGCTTGCGGCGCCCTCGCCGAGCCGCGCCAATGTCGCCTCGCGCCGCGCCGCCATGAAGGCGGAGGCCTCGGGCCCGGCCGCGCCGAAACGCGCCGCGCGCTGCGCAGCGGCAAAGCCGGCCTGATGCGGCCGCGCCCAGGAATTCACCTGCAGGAGTTCGGCACGTGCATCGGGTACGAGCCGGAACAGGCTGGCCATGTTCGGAGGACGCCCTCGGTTAACAGTTCATTAGCCATATGCGAGCCGCCGACATCGTTCAATCGCTGCTTTTGTCATCGCGGCCGCTGACTTCGCGCTCTGACGCCCGCGCGCCCGCGAGTTTCATCGTTCGGCGCAGCACACTTTTAAGGTTACGGGCCGATAACCTTCTGTGGCGTAAGGCATTTGAAGTAGTTTCCGCGCGATCCATGGCTGCATCAGCCACGCGGAACCCCAGCGTCGATGAACGCCTACCTGCCTCTGATTCTGTTCACGGTGCTGACCAACGCAGCAGCGCAATTGATGCTGAAGCGCGGCATGGGCGGAGTCGGGGCGCTCGACGTCGGCAGTCATGGGCTGATTCCCACCGTCTTCCGCGTCGTCTTCAACCCGTTCGTCTTCGCGGGGCTATGCACCTTCGTGGTCAGCATGGCCTCGCACCTGATCGTGCTATCGAAAGTGCAGATCAGCTACGCCTACCCTTTCCTGAGCCTCGCCTACGTCGTGGTCGCGGTCTACGCCTACTTCGTCTTCCAGGAGGATCTGAGCCCGGCCCGCATCGCCGGCATCGGCTTCATCGTCCTGGGGACCATCTTCATCGCACAGAGCTGAGGGACGTCATGGACCTGTTCGCCCGCTTCATTCTCCGTCTCGGCGCTCTCTTCGCTCCGGTTCAGCCGCAGCTGAAGCCGATCCCGGTCCCGGCCCGACGACCCGACCAGCGACGCTGATCCATGAAGCACATCATCATCGGCGGCGACGGCTTCGTCGGCTCGCATCTGGCGGCGGATCTCGCAGGCATGGGCGAGGACGTCCTCGTCTGCGACATCCAGCAGAGCGCCCATCCGCACTACGG
Source organism: Allobosea sp. Root483D1 (assembly GCF_001429505.1). Taxonomy (GTDB): domain Bacteria; phylum Pseudomonadota; class Alphaproteobacteria; order Rhizobiales; family Beijerinckiaceae; genus Allobosea. Next base: position 684,562 of record NZ_LMJW01000020.1, on the reverse strand, counting down.
CGAGGTGCCGTTCCAGCGCGTCGACGTGACCGATCCGGCAAGCGTCGAGGCGATCGCGCTGGCGCCGGACGACCTCGTCTACAATCTCTCGGCCAAGATGCTGTCGCCGATCGTGACGCGGAAGGAGCGCCACGACTTCTTCTGGCCGGTGAACTATCACGGCACGCAGAACATCCTGAACTGGATGGAGACGAACGGCGCCAGCCGGCTCGTCCACTTCACCACCGACATGATCTACGGCCATTCGGTCACCGTCCCGCAGGACGAGACGCATCCGGCCAAACCGCTCGGCGAATATGGCGAGAGCAAGCTCGCGACCGAGACGCTCTGCCAGAGCTATCGCGACAAGGGCTTTCGCATCCCGATCTTCCGGCCGCGCCTGATCATCGGGCCGGGCCGCCTCGGCATCCTGGTCAAGCTGTTCAAGCTGATCGACATGAACCTGCCGGTGCCGATGATCGGCTCGGGCAACAATCCCTATCAGTTCATCTCGGTCTTCGACTGCGCCAGCGCCTGCATCGCTGCCTGGAAGGCCAATTTCCCCAACAGCGCCTATAATCTCGGCTCGGACGACCCGCCGCCGGTGAAGAAGCTGCTCGGCGACCTGATCCGGCATGCCGGCTCGAAATCGATCCTGCTGCCGACGCCGGCCTCGCTGGTCAAGCTGACGCTGAACGGTCTCGATGCGATCAACCTGCCGATCATGGACCCCGAGCAGTACATGATCGCCGACGAGATCTGCATCCTCGACACCTCCAGGGCCAAGCGCGAGCTCGGTTGGGTGCCGAAACACCGCGACGAGGACATGCTGCTGGCGGCCTACACCGAATACCGCAAGACCAAGGACGAGCTGAGGAGGAAGGCCGCATGAGCATGCCCGCCTACAAGACGGACGAGGCGGCTCCGCAGCCCTCGCGCCCGCAATTGATCAGTGTCGAGGCTGCCAAGCAGCTCGACGCCCAGCAGGTGAAGGAGCTCTTCACCGCCCATATCAACCCGGGCCAGGTGCATTTCCTCAAGCTGCTCGGCTTCGACAGGATCATCGTCGATCGCGCCGAGGGCATGCATTACATCACCAGGGACGGCCGCAAGATCCTCGATTTCTTCGGCGGCTTCTGCTCGGTCGCTTTCGGCCACAACCATCCGCGCATCGTCGCGGCCCGGAAGAAATTCCAGGACGAGAACCGCCATGAGATCTGCATGGCGTTCATGTCGCAATATGCTTCGGCCCTGGCGAAGAACCTCGCCACCATCGCACCGGGCGATCTCGACATGGTCTTCCTGGGCTCGACCGGTTCGGAGGCGATGGAAGCCGCGTTGAAGGTCGCCGAGCAGGCGCAGGGGCCGGGCAAGTCCAAGATCCTGCACGCCGCCAATTCCTTCCACGGCAAGACCAAGGGCGTGCTCTCGATCACCGATTCCAGCCTCTACCAGTCCGGGTTCAAGCTGGTCGAGAACCGGGTGAAGGTGCCCTTCGGCGACATCGAGGCGGTGCGCCAGGCGCTGGAAAGCGATCCTTCCATCGGCATCGTCGTCATGGAGACGATCCAGGGCGGCGGCGGCATCGTCGAGGCGCCCGATGGCTTCTGGCGGCAATTGCGCGCGCTCTGCGACAAGCACGGCGTGCTCTGGGTCGCCGACGAGGTGCAATGCGGGCTCGGCCGCACCGGCCAGTTCTTCGCCTTCGAGCGTGACGGCGTCGTCCCGGACGTGACCGCGCTCGCCAAGGCTCTCGGCGGCTCGAAGGCAGCGATGGGTGCGATGATCGCCCGCCGCGAGCTCTACATGAAGGCCTATGGCAAGCCGAAGACGGCGCTGATCCATGCCCAGGCCACCTTCGGCGGCATGGGCGAGGCCTGCGTCTCGGCCATCGAGGCTCTCAACGTCCTCTATGACGAGGACCTGATGGGCAATGCCAAGCGCCAGGGCGACTACCTGATCGAGCGCCTGAACGAGCTTCGCGCCAAGCACCCGACCCTGCTCAAGGAGATCCGCGGCCGCGGCCTGATGATCGGCGTCGAGTTCCAGGACATCAGCGAGACCATGCCCTTCGGCGTCAAGCACATGGTCGCGCTGCTCGACGACAAGTTGAAGGGCTCGCTCTGCGGCTTCATCGGCGCGCTGCTGCTGAAGGATTACGACATGCTCGTCGCCTTCACCGAGTACAACCGCAACGTCATCCGGCTCGAGCCGCCGCTGATCGTCACGCGCGAGCAGTGCGATGAGTTCATCGACGCGCTCGACGACCTGCTCTCGCGCGGCATCACCCGCATCGTCACCGACTATCTGCGCAAGGTCGCGGTGGCGAAGGGCTGAGCCGGGTTGACGACCCCGCTTGTCGAAGGGCCGGCTCGCGCCGGCCCTTTTGCTTTGGGCAGCACGGTCGGTCAGCCTTGACAGCAAGGCCTAAGCCCCCAACTCTATGACTATGACGACGAAGTGCAGCCTCGTGATCCGGATCGCCCCGATCGCGGAATTCTAGCCCCGGACTCGGCCCGAGCGCGCCCCGAGTCCTGGGGTGCCGTCGATGCTGTCTTTCGTCACCGCAGCACGACACCAAGGCGTCTCCCCTAGAAAAACCCTTTGAATTGGCCGGTCGCGCTCTGTCGCCGCCGTCGCGCGCGTCATCGCAGGATACAAACCATGACCCAGTTGCCCCAGAAGACCCATCGCAAGCCGAAGATCATCGTCGGCGAAATCGACCATGAGCGCCTGACCGGCCTCGCCACCACCGCGCTCGAGCGCGTGCCTGAGGTCGCCGAAGAGCTGCTCGCCGAGATGGACCGCGCCAAGGTCGTCGCGCCAGGGAAGGTGCCGGCCGACGTCGTGCGCATGGGCTCCTTCGTCACCTTCGACTCCGACAGCGCCCAGCATCGCCGCGTCCAGCTCGTCTATCCCGGCGAGGCGGATATCGAGCAGGGCCGTATCTCCGTGCTGACCCCGATCGGCGCGGCGCTGATCGGCCTCGCCGCCGGCCAGTCGATCGCCTGGACCGCCCGCGACGGCAAGAAGCATGTGCTGACGGTGACGGCGGTCGAGCAGCCGGAGCCGGCGCTGGCGGCCTCGTAAGCCGTGTCAGGCGGCGGTCACCCGCCGCCAGAAGCTCGACGAGAAAGCGGGATCAGCATGGCGCGCGAAGTCGCGCCAGTGCGGGAACGAAGCCTCGAAGGTCGCTGCCGACATCCGCGCGTCCTTATAAGGGTTGACCCGCCCGCCGGCCTCGATCGCGATGCGGTCGAGCGCATCGAGCAGCTTGAGGGTGCGCTCGCCGCGATGCGGGAAATCGAGCGTGAGCGTCGCGCCGGGGATTGGAAACGACATCATTCCCGGCGACGGCACGTCGCCGAACAGCTTCAGCACGGTGAGGAAGGAGCTTTCCCCCGCCCTCAGCGTCAGGTGCAGCATCGCCTCGACCGCCTCGCGCGCGGTCGCCATCGGCACGGCGCACTGGAACTGGCGCAGGCCTCTGGGCCCATAGGCGCGGTTCCAGTCACGGACGCGATCGAGCGGATAGAAGAAGGGGCGATAGGCGATGCGCCGGGGCTCGGGCGTCCGCGGCTGGGCGGCGCGATAGAGCGCGTTGAAGGCCCGCAGGCTCAGCCGGTTGATCAGCGGGAAAGCTGGCCTCAGCGGGAACGGCAGGGTCGGTCCGACCTTCGCCGGCGGAACATCGGAGGCCGGCGCATGGTTGGCGCGGAAGAACACGCCACGGCCGAAATTCCGGCCGCCGGCGAGTGAATCGATCCAGGCGACAGTGTAGTCATGCGTCGCGTCGGATTCGGCGGCGATATCGAAGAAGCCGCCCAGCCCATCGAACCGGACCGCCTCCTGCAGCATCTCCGAGGAGGTCACCGGCATCAGTTGCAGCTCGATCCGCGTGATCAGCCCGGTCAAACCCATCCCGCCGATCGTCGCGGCGAAGAGTTCGGCATTCTCAGTCGGCGTGCAGGTCAGGACCGGGCCGTCCGATCTCGCCAGCTCGAAACTGCGGACATGCCGGCCGAAGGTGCCGGCGCGGTGATGGTTCTTGCCGTGGACGTCGTTGGCGAGCGCCCCCGCGATGGTGACGAGGCTGGTACCGGGCGTCACCGGCGGGAACCAGCCGGCCGGGACGCAAAGCTTCAGCACCTCGTCGAGCAGCACCCCGGCCTCGCAGACCATGAGCCCGGTCTCGACGTCGAAGGAGAGAATCCGCCCGAGGCGGCGCGCCGCGATCAGGCCCCCGCCATCGTTCAGGCAGGAATCGCCATAGGAACGGCCATTGCCATAGGCCAGCACCGGCTGATCGTTCCGGCGCCCGGCGAGCCAGTCATCCGGTTCGATAAGGGCGGAATCCGTGGCCTCCAGCCCGCCCCAGGAGCGCAAGACAGCGCGCTCCCCGCTCACGGCAGCACTTTCGCTCCGACCATGACCAGCACGACGACCGCGCCCATCAGCTGGCTGCGCCAATCCCGGATCATGAACATCAGCGGATCGTCCGGCATGTTGCCGCGCCTGGCCAGGAACCACATGCGCGCTATCTGGTAGAGGATGATCGGGCAGACCAGCCAGATCATTTCGGGATGACGGTAGAGCTGCTTGACCGCGGCGCTGTCGACATAGAGCGCCATGATCAGCGCGCAGGTGCAGCCCGAGGCCATGCCGAGCTGCGACAGCGCCTCGATATCCTCGGCCTGGTAGCCGCGGCCCGCCTTCTTCAGCCCGGACTGGTCCTGGGTGATCCGCAGCTCGGCATAGCGCTTCATCAGCGCCAGACTCAGGAACAGGAACATCGAGAAGGCGAGCAGCCAGGACGAGATTGGAATCGCAGCCGCCGCGTTGCCGGCGATGATGCGCACCGTGTGCAGGGCGGCGAGGCCGAGCACGTCGACCAGCAGTTTGCGCTTCAGCACGAAGAGATAGGCGAGCGCCAGCACGAGATAGCCGCCCCAGGCCATCAGATAAAGCTCCGGCCGCGGCAGCAGCGCCGTCAGGGCGCCGGAGGCGATCAAGAGGCCGGGCACCATCGCATAGGCCTGGCCCTTGGTGATCTCGCCGGCCGCGAGCGGGCGCTTGCACTTGGTCGGGTGGCGCCGGTCGGCCTCGACGTCCTTGATGTCGTTGAGCAGGTAGATCGCCGACGCCATCAGCGAGAAGGAGACAAACGCGACGAGGCCGTAGAACAGCGCATGCGAGGCGAAGACATCGTGGTTGAGCAGGATCGGCACGAAGACGAGCCCGTTCTTTGCCCAATGATGCGGACGCATCGCCCGAAGCATCGCCGGTAGAGCCATCGTCCTCGTCTTCGTCAGCCTGCCGAACACATGACACGGCTCGGTCCGGTTTGTTCCGAACCGCCCGCGCGCTCATCGCGTGTATTGATGCGGCGGGGAATCCTAATTCCGCGTGGACCGGCAGGTCCAGCCGGGCCGCCTTCTCGGATCATCCTTAATTTTCAAATGCTCCGACCTCAGGCGGCCGCCATGACCCGCATGATCCCCGCCTGCGACTCGGCCCAGCGCAGCTCGCCCAGCCGCAGCATCGCGTTCACATGCGCGAAGACCTCGCTGAAGGCGAAGGAGAGCTGATGCGGGTCGAGCGGCCGTGTGAACATCACCGGCACCAGTTCGGCGACCGAATGCGGCCCCTTGGCGACCGCTCCGGCGATCAGACGGCAGCGTTCGGCGTGATGGGCGGCGAGCGCGGCGCAGCGCTCGGCAAGACCGTAGAACGGCAACTGGTGCCCGGGGAGCACCAGCGTCCCCGGCGGGATCGCCCGCGGCAGCGTTGCCAGCGAGCGCAGATAGAGGCCGAGCGGGTCACCCTCGGGATCGACCGCCCAGACACTGATGTTCGGCGTGATCTTGGCCAGCACCTGGTCTGCCGCCAGGAAGACGTTGGCTTCAGGACAATGGAACATCAGCTGCTCCGGCGCATGGCCGTCCCCCGACAGCACGAAGAAATCGCGCCCGCCGATCTTCAGGACGTCGCCCGCGACGACCCGGGTGAAGGTCGGCGGCAGCGGCGTCACCTGTTTGAGGTAGCCATGGCCCAGCGTCGAGACGACCGAAGTCACCTCGGCGGAAAGGCCGTGGCGCAGGTAGAAATCCCTGTAGACCGGCGCTTCGGAGGCCCCCGGGCTCAGCGAGATGTTGAGGCAGCCGAGATAGCTGGTCTGGCTGGTCAGAAGCGGCGTGCCGAAGCGCTCATGCAGCCAGCCGGCGAGCCCGATATGGTCGGGATGGAAATGCGTGACGAAGAGCCGGGTCAGCCGCTTGCCGGCGAGCGCACCCGCCATCAGCGCGAGCCAGGCCTGCCTGGTCGCCTCGTCGCCAATGCCGGTGTCGATCACCGCGAAGCCGTCGCCATCCTCGATCAGGTAGATGTTGACGTGGTCGAGCCGGAACGGCAGCGCGATCCTCGCCCAGAAGATGCCGGGCGCGACCTCGATCAGCTGGCCGGGCGCCGGCGGTTCGGGAAAGGGGAAGATCAGGCCGTGCGGGTCGGGAGCGTGCAATTTGGTCAGCCCTGAACAATGTCTGCAGGGTTCATAGCAGGCTGTGATCGAGCCCGACAACGGTTGTTAAGCCTCGCGCGGCAAGATCGGCGGCATGAGCGATTTCGATACCCTCCGACGCGACTGGCTCAGCCATCTCGGCCATGAGCGCCGGCTCTCGCCGAAGACGCTCGAGGCCTATGGCCGCGATATCGACCAGTTCGCCACCTTCCTGACCCACCATCTCGATGCTGCCCCGAGCCTGAAGGCAGTCGCCGCCCTGAAGCCGGCGGATCTGCGCGCCTTCCTCGGCTATCGCCGCCGCGACGGCGTCGGCAACCGCACGCTGATGCGCCAATTGGCGGCCCTGCGCTCACTGGCGCGCTTCGGCGAGCGCAGCGGCCGGTTGACGGCGGCCGCCTTCGCCGCGACGCGCGGGCCCCGGCTCGGCAAGGGCCTGCCCCGCCCGCTCGACGCCAAGGCGGCGGCGGCGGTGACCAAGGCCGACAGCCGCGCCGGCGAGGAACGGCCCGAATGGGTGCTGGCGCGCGATGCCGCCGTGCTCTCCTTGCTCTATGGCAGCGGCCTGCGCATCTCCGAGGCGCTCGGCCTGACGCGCTTCCAAGCGCCCGTGAGCAGCGCCGATGCGCTGACCGTGCTCGGCAAGGGCGGCAAGACCCGGATGGTGCCGGTGCTGCCCATCGTGGTCGAATCGATCGCCACCTATCTCGCGCAATGCCCGTGGCGGCTCGCGCCGGAGGGGCCGCTCTTCGTCGGCGTCAAGGGCGGGCCGCTTTCACCGCGCATCATCCAGCTCGCCGTCGAGGGCCTGCGCGGCTCGCTCGGTTTGGCCAGCAGCGCGACGCCGCATGCGCTGCGCCACTCCTTCGCTACCCATCTCCTCGGCCGCGGCGGCGATCTGCGTGCGATCCAGGAGTTGCTCGGGCACGCCTCGCTCTCGACGACGCAGATCTACACCCGGATCGATTCCACCCGCCTGCTCGCGGCCTATGATTCCGCCCATCCCCGCGCCCGGGGATAGTCTGCCCGTCTCCGCGAAAGCGTCTTGATTCCGTCACCCGACCCAGCCATCACGCAGGGCTTTTCCGGGGGGAATCAGTTCGTGGCCTCAGCTGCACCAGACGTCACCGAAGACAATCAGCCGGCCAGCAAGACCAACAAGCGCATCGCCCTCCTGATCGGCATTCTCGCGCTCTTGCTCGCCTTCTCCGAGATCGGCGGCAAGAACGCCGAGCAGGACGCGCTGTCCAAGAACATCGAGGCCTCCAATCTCTGGGCCTTCTTCCAGGCCAAGACGATCCGCGGCACGACGCTACGCACCGCCGCAGAGGCGATGGAGGTCGAGCTCGGCAATGCCACCGAGCCGGCGGCACGCGAACGCCTGCAGAAGCGCATCGACAGCTGGAAGGCGACGATCGCCCGCTATGAGTCGGAGCCCGAAACCAATGAGGGCCGCAAGGAGCTGATCGCCCGCGCCAAGGCGGCCGAAGCCCGGCGCGACATCTCCAGCGCCCGCGACGACAAATACGACATCGTCTCGGGCCTGCTGCAGATCGCCATCGTCGTCGCCTCGGCGGCGATCATCACCGGCGTCGCCCTGCTCGCCTGGACCGGCGTCGGCCTCGGAGTGCTCGGACTCGCGCTGATGATCATCGCCGAGGTCGCGCCGACCGCGCTGTTCTAGCCGGCGAGCGGGCGCGACCGCTCAGTAGTGGATCGCGCCCTTCGAGCCGCCGCCGCAGGCGATCGCGTCGCCATTGATGGCGACGCTGCGCGGTGAGGCCAGGAAGGCGACGATGTCGGCGACCTCGGCCATGTCGACCAGCCGGCCGATCGTGACATTGGCGGCCATGCGGCGCTCGACCTCTTCCGGCGCCAGCCCGGACGCCGCCACCCGCGCCGCGACCACGCCCGGCGTCTTCTCGGTGCGGGTCGTGCCGGGATGCACCACGGTGACGTTGATGCCCTTCGGGCCGAGTTCGTCGGCGAGGTTCTTGGTCAGCGCCGCGACGGCCACATTGCGGATCGAGCCGATAGTCGAGCCGGTCAGGCGCGCCGCCAGCCCGCTGATATTGATGATCCGGCCCCAGCCATTGGCCTCCATCACCGGCGCCGCCTCGCGGGCCATGCGCAGATAGCCCATCACCTTGACGTTGACGTCGTCGAAGAACAGCGCGTCGGTGATCTCGGCGAGTTTGGGCGGCGTCGCCTGACCGCCAGGCTTGGCCGCGGCGTTGACGAGGATGTCGAGCCCACCCAGCGCCGCGACGGTGCCGGCGACCAGCGCCTTGACCGAGGCATCGTCCTGCGTATCGACGGTGAGACCGACGACCTTGCGGCCGGTCTCCTGCGCCAACTCGGCAGCGGCGGCGTCGAGCTCCGCCTGGTTGCGCGCGGCGATGACCACATCGACGCCTTCCAGCGCCAGCTGCCGGGCGATGGCGCGGCCGATTCCCTTGCTGCCGCCGGTGACCAAAGCGCGTTTGCCGTTCAGCATCAGATCCATGGTGAAGTCCCTCGAAGGCAGGATCGCAGGGACATCCCGGCAGGGAAGCCGGGGCGCCCCGCGGTTTCGCCAGGCATCCTGCTGGAACGGCGAGACAGGGTCCAGCGCGCCCGCCGCGCCCCTGCCCCGCACCATCAGCGAAAGCGCTTGACCAACTCATATCTCTGTGGTTATGAATAAATCCATAGCCAACGGGTTATTGATCTAGATGCAGGATGCGCATGACCTCCTCTTCAGGACACTCGCCGACCCGACGCGGCGCGCCATCTTCGAGCGCCTGTGCCGGGACGGCGAGCAGACGGTCGGGGCGCTGACGGCGCAGGCCGGTGTCTCGCAACCGGCGGTCTCGAAACATCTCGGCGTGCTGAAGCAGGCCGGGCTGGTGCGCGACCGGCATGCCGGCCGCCAGACCCATTATAGCGCCCAACTCGGCGCGCTCTCCCCGCTGATCGACTGGACCAGCCAGATGGCCGGGTTCTGGGAGGCGCGGTTCGACGACCTTGAAAATTTGCTTGGGAGAATGGACCAGTGAACACCGCCGCAACGCAAATGCGCTCCGTCGTCGTCGAGCGCGAGATCGCCCACCCTCCGGAAAAGCTCTGGCGGGCGCTGACGCAGCCGCACCTGATCGCGGAATGGCTGATGAAGAACGATTTTTCGCCGGTCGTCGGACATCGCTTCAACCTGCGCGGCGAATGGGGCGGCGTGCTCGATTGCGAGGTTCTCGACATCGAGCCGAACCGGACGCTGTCCTACAGCTGGGACTTCGCCCATGACGACCCCGCCTTCGACATGAAGAGCACGGTGACCTTCACCCTCACCGCTACGCCCAAGGGCACTTTGCTACGCATGGAGCAGGCAGGCTTCCGGCCGGAGCAGAAGCAGGCTTTTGGCGGTGCCAAGGCCGGCTGGCAGGCTTTCTTCGGCAAGCTCGAAGAGCTGCTGGCCCGGGCAGAGTGACCATGTCGGCTGTCATATTTGGAAAGGAGGTACCCGTGACCTGGAGCAGCGCTATTCGGCAGGGCCATCGCTGGCTCGCCCTCATCTTCACGGCGACCGTCATCGCCAATTTCATAGCCATGGCGCTGGGACCGCCGCCGGCCTGGATCGTCTACTCACCGCTGCTGCCGCTCTTCCTGCTGCTGTTCTCGGGCCTCTATATGTTCGTGCTGCCCTACACCGCCGGCTGGCGGAATGGGCGACGGGCTGGCGGATAGGAGTCGGGACATGGCGGGCAAGACCACCAAAGCATCGGCGAAGAAGACAGCGACGAAGGCGGCAGGAGAGGCCAGCGCGAGCGCTGGCCCTGTTCTCCTCTCCGGCGGGAATCCGCAAATCGCGAAGGGTTATGGCGATGCGCCGGTGCAGGCCTATATCGCCGCCATGCCGGGCTGGAAGAGCGGGCTCGGAGCCCGCTTGGACGCATTGATCACCAGCGCCGTGCCCGGCATCAGGAAAGCGGTGAAATGGAACTCGCCGCTCTATGGGCTCGAAGACGATTACTGGTTCCTCGGCATCCATGTCTTCGCGAAATACGTGAAGGTCGCCTTCTTCCGCGGCGCCTCTCTCGACCCCGTCCCGCCCGGCACCTCGAAGCAGAAGGAGGTACGCTATCTCGACATCCGCGAGGACGACGGTCTCGACGAGGCGCAATTCACTGCCTGGGTGAAGCAGGCCGCTGCCATGCCCGGCGAGAAGATGTGAACGGCAGTCTTAAGGATATCGGCCCGATGAAGCAGGCGAACGACAAGACGGACGACGGAGCCTCGGCCTCCGAACTGATCGACGCCCGGATCGCGGAACTGACTGACTGGCGCGGCACAGCACTCGCCAAGGTCCGCGCGATCATCCGGCAGGCCGATCCCGAGGTCGTCGAGACCTGGAAATGGCGCGGCGTCCCGGTCTGGGAACATGCCGGCATCATCTGCACCGGCGAGACCTACAAGGCCGCGGTGAAGCTGACCTTCGCCAAGGGCGCCTCGCTGCCCGATCCCTCAGGCCTGTTCAATTCCAGCCTCGATGGCAACACGCGGCGCGCCATCGACATCCATGAGGGCACTGCGATCGACAAAGCAGCGCTGACGGCGCTCATCCGCGCAGCCGTGGCGCTCAACACGGCTGGGAAAAAGTCGAAGAAAGCTTGATTAACCCGCATTCTGCGGAGCGCGCGGCCACTCCGGCCCATCACCACGCAAACGCTCCCATGCCCGCGCCATTTGCAGCACGCCGAGATCGTCGAAGCGCTTGCCAGTGATCTGCAGGCCGATCGGCAGGCCCGACGCCGTCATGCCGGCATGCACCGAGATCGCCGGCTGGTCCGACATGTTGGCGGCGACGGTGAAGACGATGTGCTCGAAGGGCCGCTCAGGATCGTCGAGCGGCGATGCCAGCTCGGCGGGAAAACTCGGCACCGGCGAGACCGGCGAGAGCACATAGTCGAAGGGAGCGATTGCCTTCAGCCCCGCATGGCGGATCGCCAGCATCTGGCTCATGCCGCGATGGACCTGCGCGCCAGTAAGCGCCCTCCCCCGCTCGGCCCAGGCGTAGATATAGGGCAGCACCTTGTCCTGCCGTTCCCGCGGCAGCGAACCGATCTCGGCCCAGGCGCGCTGGCGCCAGAAATCGTCGAGCCCGTCGAGCATGTCCTGCGTCAGGAAGGGCGGCGCCAGCTCGACGATCGCACCCGCCTTGCGGAAGGCATCGGCCGCCTTGGCGACCGCTGCCCTCACTTCGGGCTCGACCGGCAGGCCGATGCCGGCTTCGAGCTGAAGTCCGATCCTGAGCCCGCGTGGCTCGCGCTCGAGCTCGCCCCAGGCGATCTCCTGCGGCGGCAGGCACATCGGGTCACGCTCGTCGGGTTTCGACAGTTCGCTCATCATCAACGCGGCATCGGCGACAGTGCGCGTCATCGGCCCGGCGACACGGCCGTAATAGGTCGGGTCGATCGGCACGCGGCCGAAGCTCGGCTTCAGGCCGACCAATCCGCACCAGCCGGCCGGCAGCCGGATCGAGCCACCGATATCGGTGCCGACATGTAAGGGGCCGTAGCCTGCCGCCCCCGCAGCGCCCGCCCCGGCCGAGGAGCCACCGGGGTTCTTCGAGAGATCGAACGGGTTGCGCGCCAGCTCGTGGAAGCTCGACAGGCCGGAGGAGAGCATGCCGTAATCGGGCATCGTCGTCTTGGCGAGGATGACGCAGCCGGCCTCGCGCAGGCGCTGCGCCGGCGGCGCGTCGGCCGCGGCTGGGTTGAGCTCCATCGCCGCCGTGCCCAGCGGAACGGCTGTGCCCTTGGTCGCGATGTTCTCCTTGATCGTGCAGGGCACGCCGTCGAGCGCCAGCGCCTCGCCCCGGCGCCAGCGGCCCTCGCTCGCCTTCGCCGTGGCGCGGGCGCCATCGGGGTCATAGGCGTAGAGCGCCTTCAGCGACGGCTCCCAGAGTTCGATGCGCTGGATCACCGCCTCGGTGACCTCGACCGGCGAGAGCTCGCGCGAGCGGAAGGCCCTGAGCATGTCGACGGCGCTGAGATCGGCGAACTCGATCATGGGTGAGACTCCGCAAGCATATCCATAATCAATCCCGCGAACGGCGCATGCGCGGATCGACCGCGTCGCGCAAACCATCGCCCAGCAAATTGAAGGCCAGTACCGAAAGCGCGATCGCCGCGCCGGGGAAAATCGCGAGCCAGGGCTGCGCCGCCATGAAGGTCTGCGCCTCGTTGAGCATCCTGCCCCAGCTCGGCGCCGGCGGCTGCGTGCCGAGGCCAAGATAGGACAGACCGGCTTCGGCGAGGATGGCGAGCGCGAACTGGATCGTCGCCTGCACCACCAGCACGCCGGCGATATTGGGCAGGACATGCTGGCGCGTGATCGCCATCTCGGTCAGCCCGGCCGCGCGCGCCGCCAGCACATAATCGAGCGCCCAGCATTGCAGCGCCGCCCCGCGCGCCAGCCTGGCGAAATAGGGCAGGCTGAACAGCGCGATCGCGATCACCGCATTCATCATGCCGGGTCCCCAGACCGCGCTGATCATGATCGCCGAGAGCACAGCCGGAAAAGCGTGGCTGAAATCGGCCATGCGCATGATCAGGTTGTCGAGCCAGCCGTCGCGCCGGATTGCGGCGATCAGCCCGAGCGCGCTGCCGGCCGTCAGGCCGAGACCAACCGCACCGAGGCCGACCGCGAGCGAATTGCGGGCACCGACCATGATCATCGAGAACACGTCGCGGCCGAACTGGTCGGTACCGAACCAGTGCTCGGCCGAAGGCGGCCGCAAGCGCTTCAGGATCGCCATCTGCGTCGGCTCATAAGGCGTCCAGAGATAGGAGATCAGCGCCATCGCGACGACGAGCCCGCCAAGCAGCAGGCCGGCCAGGAAGGACGGCCCGGCCCACCAGCGCCGCGGGCGGGAACGTGGCGCGATTACGCTCATGACGCCTGCCGCAGACGCGGATCGATCAGCCCGTAGAGCAGCTCAATCGCGAAGTTGATGAAGACGACCAGGCCTGCAAACAGCATCACCAGGTCCTTGACCACGATCAGGTCATGCTGCGCGATCGACTGGAAGACGAGCCGGCCGAGTCCCGGCAGGGCGAAGACGTTCTCGATGATGATCGCACCGGCCAGCAGCACCGAGAATTGCAGTCCGAGCACGGTGACGACCGGAATCAGCGCGTTGCGCAGGACATGGCGCAACATGGTGCGCCGCCGGCTCACACCCTTGGCGCGGGCAGTGCGGACATAGTCCTCCTGCATGGTCTCGAGCATGGCCGCGCGGGTGACGCGCGCGAGGATCGCCGCCTGCGGCAGAGCGAGCGCGACAGCCGGCAGCAGCAGCGCCTTGAGCGCCGGCCAGAAGCCGGCCTGCCAACCCGGGAAGCCCCCGGCCGGCAGCCAGCCGGCACCGACGGCGAAGACCAGCACGAGCAGCAGGCCGAACCAGAAATTCGGGATGGCGAGCCCGGCCTGAGCGAAGACCATCACCGCCGCATCGCCGGTGCGGTTGTGATTGGCCGCGGCGAGCGCACCGAGCGGAATTCCGATAGCTGAAGCGAGCAGGATCGCCATGGAAGCGAGCGGCAGCGTCACCACCATGCGCTCTCCGATCAATTGCGTCACCGGCACGCGATAGGTGTAGCTGAGGCCGAGATCACCGGTGAGCAGCCCGCCGATCCAGCTGAAGAAGCGCAGCAGCGCCGGCTGGTCGAGCCCCATCTCGGCCCGCAGCGCCGCGAGCGCTTCGGGCGCCGCGTTGAGCCCGAGCGTCACCGCCGCCGGATCGCCCGGCAGTATCTCCAGCACGAGGAAGATGACGATCGCCGCGCCGAGCAATGTCGCGACGAACGAGAGGAGGCGACGGAGCAGGTAGGTGGTCATTCGCCACTCTGCTGGCTCTGGCCGGACGAGGCGACGCGAAACGGATTTGAGAGGCGCGGGGAACCCTTCTCCCGTGTGGGAGAAGGGCAGGGATGAGAGCCTGCCCCAACTACAATGGGCGCTACGGCGACGCTTCGCTTATCGATCAGCGGCGGTCCCTCACCCCTGCCCCTCTCCCATCCGGGAGAGGGGTTCCCTGCGGATGTCCCGATCGTCATCGCAAAACACCTACCGCCAGCGCACCTCCGCCAGCGGCGTCAGCGGCAGCGGCCAGTCCGTCCACATGCCGTCGAGATCGGCCTTCGTCACCGTGATCTTCGGCAGGATGAACAGGAAGCCGTTGACCGCATCGCGCGCCAGCATGCGCTGGGCATCGCCATAGAGCTTGTTGCGCTCGGCCTCGTCCACCGTGCGGTCGATCCTCTCGATCAGCGCCTTGAACTCGGGATTGCGGTATTGGAAATAGTAGTCGTCGCGGGCGTAATTGGCGATGTCGAGCGGCTCGGTGTGCGAGATGATGGTGAGGTCGAAATCCCTGGCCTTGAACACCCGCTCCAGCCATTGCGGGAATTCCAGCGGCTCGATCTTGGCGGTGATCCCGATCTGCGCCAAGAGCGCCGCGACGATCTCGCCGCCGCGCCTGGCATAGGCCGGCGGCGGCAGCCGCAGCGTGCATTCAAAGCCGTTCGGCAAGCCCGCGGCCGCGAGCAGGCTCTTCGCCTTGGCGAGATCGACCGGATAGGTCTGGGTCAGGTCGACATAGGCCGGGTGCAGCGGCGAGAAATGACTGCCGATATAGTCGAGGTCGAAGCCGTAGATGCCGAGCGCGATCGTCTTGCGGTCGAGCACATGCGAGATCGCCTGGCGCACCCGGATATCGCTGAACGGCGCCTTGGCGTTGTTGATGGCGAGGATGGTCTCGCCCTCGGTCTTGCCGAGCGTGACCTTGAGCTTGGGATCCGCCTTGAGTTGGGGGATCGCCTCCGGCGCCGAGAGATTGGTGAAGGCGTCGATATCGCCGGCCCGCAGCGCCGCAACCTGCGCTTGCGGATCGGAGATGAAGCGGAAGGTCGCCTTGGCGAGAGAGGGCTTGGCGCCCCAGTACTCGTCGTTGCGCGCCAGCTCGAGCCGGTCGCCGCGATTCCAGCGCGCGAGCTTGAACGGGCCGGTGCCAACCGGGTTGGTCTTGTTGTTCGCTGCCGTCGCGGGCGAGACGATAATCGCATCGCCCCAGGCGAGGCCGTAGAGGAAATTCGCGGCCGGCTGTTTCAGCTTGATCGTGAGCGTGATCGGCTCCGGCGCCTCGATGCTCTCGATCGGCGCGAAGATCCAGCGCTGGGCGTTGGTCGAATCCGGCGCCACCGCCCGCTCGAAGGAGAATTTGACGTCGCGCGCGGAGAACGGCGTGCCATCATGGAAGCGCGCATTCGGCCGGAGCTTGAACCTGTAGGTCAACCCATCGACGGAGATCGTCCAGCTCTCGGCGAGCGACGGCACGAGCTTGCCGGTGCGGTCCATCGCCACCAGCCCTTCGAAGATATTCTGCAGCACAACCTCGCGGATCGCCTGCGCCGCGCCCGAGGTCGGATCGAGCGTCGGCGGCTCCAGCGTCATTCCGACGGTGATGCTATCTTTCGCCTGGGCGAAGGCGGCGAGCGGAAGCTGGGTTGCGAGCGCGGTGAGGCCCGCTCCCGCCAGAAGATCGCGCCGCGTCGTCATCGTCCTGCCTCCATGTCGTTGCGGCGCAAGATGGCGCGGGAACGAAGCGGGAGGCAAGAGTGCTGAAGGGCANAAGCTCCGATAGCGCCTCTCGTCACGAGATTCTCGGGTCTGCGCTTCGCTTCGCCCGAGAATGACGACCTAGATCACACGAAATAATCCGGATAGCTCGCCTTGAGGTGCACGAGATCGGGCAGCAGCGTGCCGAGATGCTGGCGCATCGCGACCACCGCGGCCGAGGCGTCGCGCCGCCTGATCTCGTCGACGATGGCGAGGTGCTCGCGGATCACCATCGCCATCCGCCCCGGCACCGGCAATGTCATCCGCCGGCAGCGGTCGATCTGGCTCTTCGCCGCCTGGGCGAGCTTCCAGACGCCGGGATAGCCCGCGATGTCGGCAAGCACCTCGTGAAAATCCTCGTCGGCGAGATGGAAACGCTCCTGATCGTTCGCCTCGTGCGACTCGTGCAGGACGGCGATCGTCGCGTCGAGCCGGGCGATGTCCTCCGCGGTCGCTATTCGCGCCAGTACCTCGACCGTGGCGCATTCCAGCGCCTGGCGGATGAACACCGCCTCGGGGATCGCTCCGATCGGGATGCGGGCGACGAAGGTACCGGCCTGCGGGAAAATCTCGACGAGCCCCTCCTCCTTCAGCCGAATCAGCGCTTCGCGCACCGGCGTGCGACTCATGCCGAAGCGGGTGGTGAGGTCCTTCTCGGAAAGCGCCACGCCGGGCCGAAGCACCATGTCGAGGATCTCGCGGCGAAGCTCGTCCTGCACGACGGAAGCGGCCGTGGCACGGCCTGCCGACGCTCCGGCCAGGCGTTGCGGCTTGCGCTCGCGGCGCGAGGCCCCGGCCTCGCCTATCCCTAGCGCCTCCGACATCGTCCTATCCCGGCCATGATCACTCCCTTATTGGACCACGATGCGTGCTGCGCGGCCAATCGGGACGTAACACGGCCGAGCATCGCAAACTAGTATATTAGTATATTGACGCGCTACCAACGCCGGCCCTATGGTCCGGCCCATCAGAGGAAACGCCAGCAATGCTGCTGCACGACGATCGTCTTTTGCCTGCCGAGCCAGTGACGCGCGGGATCGCGCGCCGCCTCTATGCCGGCATCCGCGACCTGCCGATCATCTCGCCGCACGGCCACACCGATCCGCGCTGGTTCGCCGAGGACAAGCCCTTCCCCGATCCGGCGACACTGTTGGTGAAGCCGGACCACTACATCTTCCGCATGCTCTATTCGCAGGGCATCCGGCTCGAGCAGCTTGGCATTGCCCGAAAGGACGGCGGTGAGGTCGAAAGCGATCCGCGCAAGATCTGGAAGCTCTTCGCCAGCAACTGGCATTTGTTCAGGGGCACGCCGACCCGGCTCTGGTTCGAGCACGCCGCCTTCTCGACCTTTGGCATCACCGAGCGGCTTTCGGCCGAGAGCGCCGACCGGATCTATGACCGCATCGCCGAGCAGCTGGAGCAGGACGCTTTCCGCCCGCGCGCTTTGTTCGAGCGCTTCAAGATCGAGGCGATCGCCACGACCGAAGGCGCGCTCGATCCGCTGACATGGCACGACATGATCAGGGAGTCCGGCTGGGGCGGCAAGGTCGTCACCGCCTATCGTCCCGACAGCGTCGTCGACCCCGAGTTCGAGGGCTTCAAGGGCAATCTCGATCAGTTCGGCGAGTTGACAGGCGAGGATGTCACCAGCTGGAACGGCTATCTCGAAGCCCACCGCAAGCGCCGCGCCTATTTCATCGAACGCGGCGCGACCTCCTCCGACCACGGCCATGCCACGGCCCGCACCGCCAACCTGACCGCGGCCGAATGCGAGAAGCTCTTCGGCAAGATCCTGAAGGGCAAGTTCTCGGCCGAGGACGCCGATCTCTTCCGCGGCCAGATGCTGACCGAGATGGCGAAGATGAGCCTCGATGACGGGCTCGTCCTGCAGATCCACCCCGGCTCCCATCGCAACCACAACCCGCATCTGTTCGAGCAGTTCGGCCGTGACATGGGCTCCGACATCCCGCGCGGCCTGGACTATGTCTCGGCGCTGAAGCCCCTGCTCGACGCGGTCGGCAATGAGCGCAACCTCACGGTCATCGCCTTCACCCTCGACGAGACCGTGTATTCGCGCGAGCTCGCCCCGCTTGCCGGCCATTACCCGGCGCTGAAGCTCGGACCCGGCTGGTGGTTCCTCGATGCGCCCGAGGCGATGCTGCGCTTCCGCGAGCTCACCACCGAGACCGCCGGCTTCTACAACACGGTCGGCTTCAACGACGACACCCGCGCCTATCTCTCGATCCCCGCGCGCCACGACGTCGCCCGCCGCTGCGATTGCGCCTACCTCGCCAAGCTCGTCGCCGAGCACCGTCTCGACGAGGAAGAAGCGGCCGAAGTCGCCCATGATCTCGCCTACCGCCTGGCCAAGGAGGCCTACCGCCTGTGACCAGCGCCACCATGACGATCGACGAACGCCAGGCCGCCCATCCCCGTGATGTGCGTGGCTACGACACCGAGACGCTGCGCCAGGACTTCCTGATCGAGCGCATCTTCGTGCCGGGCGAGGTCGCGCTGACCTACAGCCATTATGACCGCATGATCGTCGGCGGCGCGATGCCGGCCGCCAAGCCGCTGACGCTCGATCCGTTCCCGCCGACCGGCACGCCCTTCTTCCTGGCGCGCCGCGAGCTCGGGGTGATCAATCTCGGCGGCGCCGGCTCGGTCACAGTCGACGGCGAGCGCTTCGACTTGCCCAGTCTTGATGCGCTCTATGTCGGGCTCGGAGCGAAGGACGTCTCCTTCGCCAGCGCCGACCCGGCGAACCCGGCAAAGTTCTATTTGACCAGCGCGCCGGCGCACCGCGAAGCCAAGCACCAACTCATCCGCAAGGAAGACGCCAACACCATCCATCTCGGCGCGAGCGAAACCTCGAACAAGCGCACCATCCGGCAATACATCATGCCGAACACCACCGGCACCAACCAGCTGGTGATGGGCATGACGGCGCTGGAGCCCGGCTCGGTCTGGAACTCCATGCCCTGCCACACCCACACCCGGCGGATGGAGGCCTATCTCTACTTCAACCTCGATCCGGCCCACCGTGTCTTCCACTTCATGGGCGAGCCGCAGCAGACCCGCCACCTCCTCGTCGCCAACGAGCAGGCGGTGATCGCGCCGAACTGGTCGATCCATTGCGGCTGCGGGACCTCGAACTATTCCTTCGTCTGGGCCATGGCCGGCGACAATGTCGAGTTCACCGACATGGACGCCGCCCCGGTGGATACGCTGCGCTGATGACGACGCGCTCGCCCTTCTCGCTGGAAGGCCGCACGGCGCTGGTCACCGGCGCCAACACCGGCATCGGCCAGGGCATCGCGCTGGCGTTGGCGCAGGCCGGCGCCAGCGTCGTCGCCGCCGGGCGCTCGAGCATGGCCGAGACGGAACAGCTGATCGCCGAGGCCGGCGGAACCTGCTTCGCACTTCAGGCCGACCTCCAGCAGAACGGCATCGCGGCGCGCGTCATCGAGCAGGCCTCGGAGCTCGCCGGTCCGCTCGACATCCTCGTCAACAATGCCGGCATCATCCGCCGGGCCGACGCACTCGATTTCAGCGAGAGCGACTGGGATGAGGTGATGAACCTCAACCTCAAGGCCAACTTCTTCCTGGCCCAGGCCTTCGCCAAGGCGGCGCTCGCCACCGGTCGCGGCGGGCGGATCGTCAATATCGCCTCGCTGCTCTCTTTCCAGGGCGGCATCCGCGTCGCCTCCTACACGGCGAGCAAGAGCGGGCTCGCCGGCCTGACGCGGCTGCTCGCCTGCGAGTGGGCGGCCAAGGGCATCAATGTCAACGCGATCGCCCCCGGCTATGTCGAGAGCAACAACACGCAGGCCTTGCGCGCCGATCCTAGCCGCAACACCGCGATCCTCGCGCGCATCCCGGCCGGGCGCTGGGGCAAGCCATCGGATATCGGCGGCGCGGCGGTGTTCCTGGCGAGCGACGCGGCGGCCTATATCCACGGCGCGATCCTTCCTGTCGACGGAGGCTGGCTGGCCCGATGAGCGACCGTCTCAACGCCTTCTTCCAGCATGACGCCGGGATCGCCTGGGAGCCGACAGAGCCCGGTGTGAAACGCAAGATCATGGCCTATGGCCCGGACCTGATGGTGGTGCGCGTCGCCTTCGAGACCGGCGCCGTCGGCAAGGCGCACCAGCACCCGCACCGTCAGGCTTCTTACGTCGAGAGCGGCGTGTTCGACGTCACCATCGACGGCAAGACCAGCCGGCTTGCTGCCGGTGACACCTTCTTCGTGCCCGAGAACCTCGTCCACGGCGTCGTCAACATCGAGGCCGGGCAGTTGATCGATTCCTTCACACCGATGCGGACGGAATTTCTGTGAGAACTCGCCGTGCCGGCCGTGCCGGCGCGGCTCCCGTCAGGGGACAAGAACGACCGGAATAAGCCGGCGATCATTTTGGGGAGAGGAAATAAGACCATGTTCAATCGACGGAGTTTCTCCGCGCTCGCCGGCGTCGCCTTCGCCGCGCTGCTCGCGACCTCGGCTCAGGCGCAGAACGTCACCCTGCGCTCGACCGACATCCACCCGACCGACTATCCGACGGTCGAGGCCGTCCGCCACATGAGCAAGCTGCTCGAGGAACGCACGCAAGGGCGGATCAAGATCAACGTCTTCCATTCGGCCCAGCTCGGCCAGGAGAAGGACACGATCGACCAGACGCGCTTCGGCGTCATCGACATCAACCGCATCAACATGGCGCCGTTCAACAACCTGATCCCGGCGACCAACGTGCCGTCGCTGCCCTTCATCTTCCGCTCTGTCGACCACATGCGGAAGGTCATGGACGGCAAGATCGGCGATGACCTGCTGAAGGACTTCGAGAAGCACGACCTGATCGGCCTGGCCTTCTACGATTCCGGCTCGCGCTCCTTCTATAATTCCAAGAAGGCGATCAACACGCCCGCCGACATGAAGGGCATGAAGATCCGCGTGCAGCAGTCTGACATGTTCGTCGCGCTGGTCTCGGCTCTCGGCGCCAACGCCACGCCGATGCCGTTCGGCGAAGTCTACTCGGCCCTGCAGACCGGCGTCATCGACGGCGCCGAGAACAACTGGCCGTCCTATGAATCGACCCGGCATTTCGAGGTCTCGAAGTTCTATTCGGTGACCGAGCACTCGCTCTCGCCGGAGGTGCTGGTGATGTCGAAGAGGAGCTTCGACAAGTTCAACGCCGCCGACCAGGCGCTGATCAAGGCTGCCGCCAAGGAATCGGTCGCCAAGATGCGCGAGCTCTGGGACGCCCGCGAGAAGGCCTCCGAAGCCAAGGTCAAGGCCGGCGGCGCCCAGGTCAACACGGTCGAGAAGCAGCCCTTCATCGACGCGATGAAGCCGGTCTACGAAAAATTCGTCACCGACGCGAAGCTCAAGGACATGGTCGCCGCCATCCAGGCGGTGAAGTGAGCTGACTCCCGGGGGCGGCCTCCGGGCCGCCCCGCCCGATTTTGTCATCCCGGACAAGCCGCGAAGCGGCGCCGATCCGGGATCCATGCCTGAACCGTTCCGGCATGGATCCCGGGTCTTCGCTTCGCTGCGCCCGGGATGACTCGAAAAATTAGACAGAACCGGACATCCCATGCACGCCTTCACCGCGCTTCTGACGCGCCTCGGCGCCAAGCTCAGCCTCTATGCCCTGTTCACCGCCGGCACCGGCCTCGTCCTCATGACGATCATGGTCGCCTGGGGCGTGTTCGGCCGCTATGTGCTGAACGACACGCCGATCTGGGTCGAGGCCGGCTCTCTTTTCCTGATGTCCTGGTTCATCCTGCTCGGCGCCGCCGTCGGCGTGCGCGAGAGCGACCATCTCGGCTTCGAGGTCGGGCTCGTGATGTCGCCGCCGCGTTTGCGGGCCGCGCTCGTTCTCATCGGCGAGGGCCTGGTCTGCCTCTTCGGCCTGGCGATGCTCGGCTATGGCACACAGCTCGCCGCCGGGACCTGGAGCGACCGCATGCCGATCATCGGCATCTCCCGCGGCTGGGACTATGTCCCAATCGCCGCCGGCGGCGCCCTGATCGCCCTGTTCGCGCTCGAGAAGATGCTGCTCTTCGTCACCGGCGAGAAGCAGGCCCCGCTCGGCTTCGGCCATTTCGGCTCCGAGCAGGAGGTCTGATCCATGGAACTCTGGGTTCTCTTCGGCGTCTTCTCGCTGCTCTTGCTGATCGGCGTCCCCGTCGCCTTCTGCCTCGGCATCGCCTCGGTCGCGACCGTGGCCTTTATGGGCCTGCCGCCGGTCGTCGTCTTTCAGCAGATGAATTCCGGCATGAACGCCTTCGCCATGATGGCGATCCCGTTCTTCATCTATGCCGGTGACCTGATGATCCGCGGCGGCATCGCCGAGCGGCTGATCCAGATGGCGTCGAGCTTGGTCGGCCATCTCCGCGGCGGCCTCGGCCAGGTCAACGTCGTGACCTGCACACTCTTCGGCGGCATTTCCGGCTCGGCCGTGGCCGATGCCTCCGCCGTCGGCGGTCTGATGATCCCGCAGATGAAGAAGCGCGGCTACGACGCCGACTACGCCGTCAACGTCACGGCGAACGCGGCGATCATCGCGCTTTTGATTCCGCCCTCGCACAACATGATCATCTATTCGCTCTCGGCGGGCGGCAACATCTCGATCGCCGACCTCTTCACCGCCGGCGTCGTTCCCGGCCTGATGCTCTGCGGCGCCCTGATGTTCGCCGCCTGGGCGGTGGCGGTGAAGCGCGGCTACCCGCGCGAGGCCTTTCCGGGCTTTGCCGCCGTCGGCCGCTATGTCGTCGTCGCCACGCCAGGCATCCTGCTGATCGGCATCATCTTCGGCGGCGTTCGCTCCGGCGTCTTCACCGCGACGGAATCCTCCTGCGTCGCGGTGGTCTACGCCATCCTCGTCACCATCCTGGTCTACCGCCAATTGACCTGGACGGCCTTCGTCGAGGCGACGCTCGGCGCTGTCAGAACCACGGCGATGGTGCTTTTGGTGATCGGCACGGCCGGCTCCTTCGGCTGGCTGATGGCCTTCCTCGAAGTGCCGCAGGCGACGATCGCGGCGATGAAGGCGGTCTCCGACAACCCGCTCGTCATCCTGCTGATGATCAACCTGATCCTGCTGGTGCTCGGGACCTTCATGGACATGGCGCCGATGATCATCATCTGCACGCCGATCTTCCTGCCGGTGGTCAAGGCCTTCGGCGTCGACCCCGTGCATTTCGGCGTGATCCTGATCCTCAATGCCGGCATCGGACTGAACACCCCGCCGGTCGGCTCGGTGCAGTTCGTCGCCTGCGCCATCGGGCGGATCTCTATCGGCGAATCCATGCGCACGATCTGGCCCTTCTACGGCGCCTCTGTTGCCGTGCTGCTGCTGGTGACCTATGTGCCCGGCATCTCCCTCTGGCTGCCGAGGCTGTTCCATTGACCCGTCTGTCCTCCGCCACGCTCGCTTCCCTTCCGGCTGCCGTCAGGCGGCCGGGCTATGATCGGAGCAAGCTCACGCCCGGCATCGTCCATCTCGGCCTCGGCGCCTTTACTCGCGCCCATATGTGCGAGTTCACGGACGACGCGCTGGAGACCGAATTCGGCGCCTGGGGCATCATCGGCGCCAGCCTGCAGCGGCCGGACCAGCGCGACCGGCTGAAACCGCAAGACGGGCTCTATACCTTCCTGAAGCGCGCGCCTTCCGGACCGGAGCTGCGCGTCATTGGTTCGGTGCTCGACGTCCTCGTCGCCCCCGAGAGCCCGCAGGCGCTCGTCGCGCGCCTCGCCGCACCGGAGACGAAGATCGTCTCGCTCACCGTCACCGAGAAGGGCTATTGCCACGACCCGGCGACCGGCAAGCTCAAGGCCGATCATCCCGACATCGTCCACGACCTCGCCAATCCAGATGCACCGCGCTCGGCAGTCGGCCTGATCGTCGCCGGCCTCGCCGCCCGCAAGGCCGCCGGCCTCAGCCCCTTCACCGCGCTCTGCTGCGACAACCTCCCCTCCAACGGCCATGTGCTGGCCGGCCTCGTCCGCGACTTCGCTGCGCTGCGCGACGACAGGCTCACCGCCTGGATCGAAGCCAACGGCGCCTTCCCCTCGACCATGGTCGACCGGATCGTGCCGGCAACGACCGACGCCGACATCGCCGAGGTCGCGAGCCTTCTCGGGCTCGATGATGCCGCGCCCGTGATCGGCGAGCCTTTCCGGCAATGGGCGGTGGAAGACATCTTCGCTGCCGGCCGCCCGCGCTGGCACGAGGTTGGCGCGCAGATGGTCTCGGAGGTCGCCCCCTTCGAGTTCATGAAGCTGCGCATGCTCAATGGCGCGCATTCGAGCCTGGCCTATCTCGGCTATCTCGCCGGGCACGAGACGGTCGCGGCCGCGAGCGGCGATCCGGTCTTCGCCCGCTTCCTGCAGGGCCTCTGGGCCGAGATCATCCCGGCCGTCCCCGCACCGCAGGGCGTCGACCTGAAGACCTATGCTGCCGATCTGCTCGCCCGCTTCCAGAACCCGGCGATCAAGCATCGCACCTGGCAGATCGCCATGGACGGCTCGCAGAAGCTGCCGCAACGCCTGCTCGGCACCATCCGCGAACGCCTGAAGGCCGGAGCGCCGATCGAACATCTTTCGCTCGGCGTCGCCGCCTGGATGTCTTATGTCACCGGCACCGACGAGACGGGCGCTGCCATCGACGTGCGCGATCCGCTCGCCGCCGAGTTCGCGCTGCGCGCCAAGGCACTTGGCCGGGATGCCGTGGCGTTGAGCACGGCCCTGTTCGGCATCGGCGCGATCTTCGGCGACGACCTTCCGCGCGAGCAGCGCTTCACGCGGGCAGTAGCCGGTCATCTCGACAGCCTGTTCCAGAAGGGCGCGAAGGCAACGGCCGCGGCGCTGGGATAATGGATGCGCGTCATGGCCGGAGGAGGCTCTTATTGCGCCCTTCTCGTCCTGAGATTCTCGGGTCTGCGCTTCGCTCCGCCCGAGAATGACGAGCCTCTGCCCTTGATCCCCACCCCACCCTGACGCCAGATACAGGCGATGTTTGCCCGCCTCGCCAACGCCCTGGCCATGAGCGCCTTCGCCGCCCTGCTGGCCCTGCCCGCGAGCGGAGCGAAGGCCCAGACGCAGCCGGCCGCGACCTATGTCGTGCCGAACTACTGGGATCCGAATGTCCGGGTCGAGCGGCCTGATCTCGGCCCGCCGCGGGTGATCCGCTTTCTGACCGACGATGATTTCCCGCCTATGCATTTCGCCACGCCCGAAGGCGGCGTCACCGGCTTCTCGGTCGAGCTCGCCCGCGCCGTCTGCGAGAAGCTGGCCCTGAGCTGCACCATCCAGGCGCGCCGCTTCGACACCTTGCTGGACTCGCTCGCCGAAGGCCGCGGCGATGTGCTTGCCGCTGCGATTCCGGTCACGAGCGAATTACGCACACGCTTCGCCGCCAGCCAGATCTACCATCGCTCGCCGGCAAGGCTGCTGACGACACGCGGCAATGCCCGGGCCGATATCGAGCTGGCGGGCTTGCGCGGCACGCGCGTCGCCGTCGTCTCGGGCACGTCGCACGAGGCTTTCCTCGAACGCCTGGCGCCTTTCATCCAGCGCCGCACGGCTCCGGACCTGCAGGCGGCCCTTGCTCTGCTCCGCAGCGGCGATGCCGAATATGTCTTCGGGGACGGGGTTTCGCTTTCGCTGAGCATCGCCGGCCGCGGCGGCAGCGAGTTCGCCTTCGCTGGCGGCCCCTATCTCGAAGCACGCTATTTCGGCGAAGGCATCGGCTTCCTGCTGCGCAAGGACGATCTCGCTCTGAAGCGGGCGATCGACTACGCCCTGCAGGGCCTCTGGGACGATGGCACCTATGCCAGGCTGTTCATCCGGTTCTTCCCGGTCAGCCCATTCTGACCGTCATCCTTGGCCGGCTGGCTCGGCTTTGCCAAACGCCCTTCCTCGGCCTTGTAGAAGAACTGCGAAGCGACCAGCCAGCCCTTGAGCGGTCGCAAGGGCGGAATGCAGGTGAGCAGCACCAACGGCAGCGTCGTGACCAGATGCACCCAGGTCGGCGGGGTGTAAGTCAGTTCCAGCCAGAGCGGGAAGGCGACCGCCGGCACGCAGACGAACATCATCACGAAGAAGGCCGGCCCATCCGCCGGATCGGCGAAGGAATAATCGAGCCCGCAAGCCTCGCAACGCGGCTTCAATGTCAGGAAACCATCGAAGAGCTTGCCCTCGCCGCAACGCGGGCAGCGGCCACGCAAACCGGTCTTGAGCGGAGACAATGCCGGCCAATGCTGATGAGCCATGTCGTTCTCCAGGCGGTGGATGCGACCTGATTGACTGCATTCACCGAAGATACAGCGCTACATAAGCTCAATATTGACTGCAGTCAATATCTGATGAAATGCAACATTGCCGCAGGCATGCATTCGCTGGGCATGCAGTGGCTGCAGTCCTCATCAGAGCGCGCGGGCGCTGACTTCCGGCGCCTGCTCCAGCGCATGCGCCATGAAAGCGAGCGCATCGCCGAGCGCCTTGCGCCCAATCGGCCCGCCCAGGCAGATGCGGGCGGCCTCCGGCGCCGGACCTTTCACGGCAAAGGCGTCGCTGGCGACGAGGCCGACCCCGGTCGCCTGCATTTGCCCGACGAAGGCGGCGCGGGTCCAGGGCGGCGGCAGTTCCAGCCAGAGATTGAAGCTCAGCGGATCGGCGCGCCCCAAGCCCGCCGGCAGGATTTCGCCCGCAAGCTGCTGGCGCGCCGCCGTCTCCGCCCTGATGAAGTCGAGCAGTGCATCGGCGCTGCCATCTTCGATCCAGCGCGTCGCCAGCGCGGCGGTCAGCGGCGAGGCCATGATGCTGCTGGCGCGCAAGGCCGCGGCGAAGGGCCAACCCGAACGGAGGTCCGGCACGACGACATAGGCGAGCCGCAGGCCGGCGCCGAGGCATTTCGACAGGCCGGCGATGTGCCAGGTCAGCTCCGGCGCAAGTGCGGCGAAGGGAGCGGGCGCCGCCGTCGGCACGAAGCCATAGGCATCGTCCTCGATGATCGCCACGCCATGCCGGCGCGCGACCGCCGCGATCTCTTCACGCCGCCGAGCCGGCATCGTGATCGTCGTCGGATTCTGCAGGATCGGATTGAGATAGAGCGCCCTGGGCTTCAATCGCGTACAGGCATCGGCGAAGGCCTCGGGATCAAGGCCGTCGCCATCCATCGCCAGGCCAGTCAGAGACAGGCCGAGCTGCGCGCAGATCGAGCGGATGCCAGGATAGGTCAGCGCCTCGCACAGCACTGCATCGCCCGGCTTCGCGAGGCTGCTCAGGATCGCCAGCAATGCCGCATTCGCGCCCGGCACGACAAAAAGCTGCTCAGGCGCCGGCATAAGCCCGCGCCGGCCGAGCCAGAGCCCAGCCGCTGCCTTGTCGGCGGGCGCGCCGCCCAGCGGCTGATAGCGCATGAGACTGACCAGCCGGTCGCTGACCCCCACCATGCCCTGTCGCAGTCGAGTAATCAGCGAGGTATCGTCGGGCTCCGGCGGCAGGGTCATGGAGAGATCGACCAGTTCCGGCGAGGGCGCTCGCGGCACGGTGACCTTGGCTGGCGCAGCCTTGACGAAGGTCCCCTGCCCGACCCGCGACTCGACTAGCCCGCGCCGCTGCGCCTCGACATAGCCGCGCGCCACCGTGGTGAAGTCGACGGCAAGCGCCTCGGCCAGCCTGCGCTGCGGCGGCAGCCGCTCCCCGGCCGACAGCGTCCCCGCCGCGAGGTCGGCGGCGATGCGGTCGGCGATGGCGAGATAGCGCGGCTTGTCGCTCTGGGTCAGGTCAGGGAGCCAATCCATCGATGCGATCCGTAGTGAAGCGAACGCTGAATGGATTGACTGTATATTGTTGCGTGACCGCTCTGTCACTAGCGGCGAAACGCCTCTTCAGCCGACGATCTCGCCGCGGAAGGCCCAGCGCGTCATGCGGCGCTCGACCAGGGCGCAGGCTGCGTACATCAGCACGCCCATGATCGCGATGGCGAAGAGGCCGGCAAAGGTCGTGGCCGAATCGTTGCGGGCGCCGGCCGAGAGCATCAGGAAGCCGATGCCGCGATTGCCGCCGACCGTTTCGGAGATCACAGAGCCGATGAAGGCGAGCGTCACCGCGACCTTCAGGCTGGCGAAGAGATAGGGCATGGCGCGGGGAACGCCGACCTTGGTCAGGATCTCCCATTGGCTGGCGCCAAGCGAGCGCATCACATCGCGCATCTCCGGCTCGATCGTGGCAAGGCCGGTCGCGACGTTCACCACGATCGGGAAGAAGGAAATGACGAAGGCGGTAATGATCGCCGGCAAGGCGCCTACGCCGAGCCAGATCATCAGGATCGGCACGATCGCGACCTTGGGCACGGCGTTGAAAGCGATCAGCAGCGGGTAGAGGCCGGAGTAGACGAAGGGCGAGGCGCCGACGGCAAGGCCGAGCAGCACGCCAAAGCCGATCGCCAGCACGAAGCCGATCGCCGTCGTCCACAGGGTCTCCAGGCAGTATTTCAGCAGGATGTCCCAGCGCAGGACCATCACCTCGAAGATGCGGGACGGCCGCGGCGCCAGGATCTCCGGCACGTCGAAGACGATGCAGGCGAGCTCCCAGAGGATCAGCAGCGCCGCCATGGCGAGCCAGGGCATGGCAACGAGCAGAAGCCGCCTTTGCGTCTCGGTCATTGTCTCGGTCCTGCCGGGGGCCGCATCAGGCATGCTCCATATGGATGCGCTCGCGCAGGTCGTGGACGATCTCGACGAATTCCGCGGTGAAGGTCGTTTCCAGCGTGCGCGGGCGCGGCAGCTCGATCTTGCTGACCTTGACGATCCGTCCCGGCCGGCGGCTCATCACATAGACGGTATCGGCGAGATAGACCGCTTCGCGCAGATCATGCGTCACCAGCACGGCGGTGAAGCGCCGCTCGAGCCAGAGCGCCTGCATCACGCCCCAGAGCTCCTCACGCGTGAAGGCGTCGAGCGCGCCAAAGGGCTCGTCGAGCATCATGATCTCGGGCTCGTGCACCAAAGCCCGGCAGAGGCTGGAGCGCTGCTGCATGCCGCCCGAGAGCTGCCAGGGGAACTTGTCGCCGAAGCCGCCAAGGCCGACCGAGGCGAGCAGCTTCTCGACCCGCTCGATATACTCCGCCTTGTTCTTGCGGAAACGGCGCTTATGCGGCTCGACCACTTCGAGCGGCAGCAGGATGTTGTCGCGCGTCGTGCGCCAGGGCATCAGGGTCGGCGCCTGGAAGGCCATGCCGACGCCGCGGATCGGGCCCTTGACCGGCTGGCCATGGACGCGGACCTCGCCACCCGTCGGCGGCAGCAGCCCGGTGACCAGCTTCATCAAGGTCGACTTGCCGCAGCCGGAAGGGCCGACGACGGCGATGAACTCGCCCTTGGCGATGTCGAGCGTCGCATCCTCCAGCGCCAGCATGCGCGAGGGACCGCTGCCATAGGCAAGGCTGACCTTGCGCAATTCGACAAGAGGCGTGTCGGAAGAAGCCGGCATGAAGAGCGTCATTCTCGGGCTTGTCCCGAGAATCTCAGGACGAAAAAACTCCAGGAGCTGACCGGCTCAAGGCCGGCCAACTCCGCCGAACACTACGGCGCGACCATGCGCTCCGCCTTGGGCGGCAGGTACTTGTTGGTGAACACCTTGTCGGGCGCCGGCGCAGCAGGCAGGCCGAAGGCATCGGCGACATCGACGACCGAGCGGGCAAAGCGGGCCGGATCGACATCGCCCATGCCGTTCTCTTTCACGAACGGCGTCAGGATGTTCATCTTGAGCGACAGGTCGAGGCGCTCGGTCTCGAGCTTCTCGTCGATCAGCGGATCGCGCTTCTTGGCGGCAGCGATACCCAGAGCCGGATTGGCAGCGACTTCCTTCCAGGCCTTGGCGGTGGCGCGCAGGAAGCCTTTGACCACCTCCGGCTTCTCGGCGAAGGCCGGCGAGACGATGATACCGTTGCCGTACACGTCCATCTTGTAGTCGGAGTAGTTGAAGGAGACGATGTCCTCCAGCTTCACACCGCGCGCCCTGAGGTCGAGAACCGAGGAGAAGTAGTGGCCGCTGATGAAGTCGACCGTGCCCTGCACCATCGACTGCTCGCGCAATTGCGGCGTCAGGTTGACGTGATTGACGGTCTTGGAGTCGATGCCGACCTTCTTGGCGAAGGCGGGGAAGAGCCGGAACGAGGCGTCGAACACCGGCGCGCCGAGCTTCTTGCCGGCGAGATCGGCGGGCTTGCTGATCCCGGTCTTCTTCAGCGTGTGCACGCCGAAGGGCGGGAAGTCATAGGCCATGAAGACGCAGAGGATCTCCTTGCCGGCGTTCTTGGCGTTGTATTCGATCAGCGAGTTCACATCGGCAAAACCGATGTCGTAGGCGCCGGTGGCGACGCGCTGGACCGCGCCAGCCGAGCCCTGGCCGGGATCCATGGTCACGTCGAGCCCCTCGGCTTTGTAGTAGCCCTTCTCCAGCGCCACCAGGAAGGGCGAGGTCGGCCCCTGGAACACCCAGTCGAGCGTGAACTTCACCGCGGTCTGCGCCTGGGCCGGAGACATCGCTCCCAGGGCCAAGGCCGCTGCGCCGGCAAGCACGAAACGCCGGCTGATCGCCCGCGCCAAGCCTCCGCCGGCCCGCTGTGAGCCGGACTGCCCCCACTTCACCTCACGAAACATCGAAACCGACCCCTGCTTTTGTTGTACGACGACGCTAGCGGGGCCCTATCGGGAGTCAATCGACCGGCCGGGGTTGTCTGCCGGTTTTTTGAGCAAGCGTTTTCCATCTTGCCGGCAGGCAGCGCTGCGGCTGTTGCGCGGCCCCCCCATATCTGCGAAACCGCCCGCTTCCCTGCCCTGTCCAGCGAGACTTGAAGCCAAAATGCCCGCTTTCGACCCCGCGCTCATCGAAGCCGCCCGCGTCTCGGCCGCCTGGCCGTTCGAGGAAGCCAAGAAGCTCGTGGCGCGGCTGCAGAAATCGGGCAAGCAGGAGGCGGTTTTCGAGACCGGCTACGGTCCCTCCGGCCTGCCGCATATCGGCACTTTCGGCGAGGTCGCGCGCACCTCGATGGTGCGCCACGCCTTTCAGGTGCTGACCAACGGCGCCATCCCGACCCGGCTGATCGCCTTCTCGGACGATCTCGACGGCCTGCGCAAGGTGCCGGACAACGTCCCGAACAAGGAGCTGCTGGCGCGCCATCTCGGCAAGCCGCTGACCGAGGTGCCGGATCCGTTCGGCACGCATGACTCGTTCGGCCGGCACAATAATGCCCGGCTCTGCGCCTTCCTCGACCAGTTCGGCTTCGACTACGAGTTCAAGTCCTCGACCGACGCCTATTGCGCCGGCGAGTTCGACGCGACCCTGCTCAGGATGCTGGCCCGCTTCGACAAGATCATGTCGATCATGCTGGCGACCCTGCGCGAAGAACGCGCCGCGACCTATTCGCCCTTCCTGCCGATCCACCCGAAGACCCGGATCGTCATGCAGGTGCCGATCGAAGCGCGCGACGTCGAGGCCGGCACCATCACCTGGACCGATCCGGCGACGGGCGAGCGCTTCACCACCCCGGTGACCGGCGGCAATGCCAAGCTGCAATGGAAGCCGGACTGGGCGATGCGCTGGGTCGCGCTCGGCGTCGACTACGAGATGGCCGGCAAGGATCTGATCGACTCGGTCAAGGTCTCCTCGCAGATCGCCCGCGCCATCGAAGGCACGCCGCCCGAGGGCTTCAACTACGAGCTCTTCCTCGACGAGCAGGGCCAGAAAATCTCGAAGTCGAAGGGCAACGGCCTCACCATCGAGGACTGGTTGAGCTACGGTTCGCCGGAATCGCTGGCGCTGTTCATGTACTCGCGTCCGCGCGAGGCCAAGAAGCTGCATTTCGACGTGATCCCGCGCGCGGTCGACGACTACCTGCAGTTCCTTGGCGGCTATGACCGGCAGGACTTGAAGAACCGGCTCGGCAACCCGGTTTGGCACATCCATGCCGGCACGCCGCCGCAGCCGGAGGTGATCGCCACCGGCGAAGGCGACAATGCGGTACGCACGCAGATCTCGTTCTCGCTGCTGATGAACCTCGTCGCCGTCGCGAATTCCGAGGACAAGGCCGTGCTCTGGGGCTTCCTGCAGCGCTATGCGCCCGGCATCTCGCCGCAGACGCATCCGCGGCTCGACGCGCTGGTCGGCTACGCGCTCGCCTATTTCCGCGACTTCGTAAAGCCGGCAAAGCATTACCGCCCGGCCGACGAGACCGAGCGTGCGGCTTTCATCGCGCTCGACGCCGCCATTGCCGCTCTGCCGGCCGATGCGAGCGCCGAGACGGTGCAGGACACAGCGCTCGATGTCGCCCGCGCCATCCCGCGCTATCAGAACCTCACCGCCAAGAACGCGACGCCCGAGCGGCCGGGCGTCTCCGGCGACTGGTGGAAGGCGATCTACCAGGTGATGTTCGGTGAGGATCAGGGCCCGCGCTTCGGCTCCTTTGCCGCGATCTACGGGCTCGACAACACCCGAAAGCTGATCGCCAAGGCGCTCGACGGCGGCTTGATCCGCGAGCACGAGGCTTTCCTGGCGGCGCGCCAGCCGCTCAGCGCCTGACCATGGAAGCGCTGGCGGCGGAGGCGGTCGAAAAGGCCATCGCCGGCCGCCGCGCGGTGCGCGCCTTCCTGCCCGATCCGGTCGATCCTGCGCTGGTGCGCCGCCTGGTCGAACTGGCGGCGCAGGCTCCGAGCGGCACCAACATGCAGCCCTGGCGCCTGCGCGTGCTCGGCCCTCGATCGCGCGCTCGGCTGGAGACAGCGCTGCTTGCCGCGCTCGACGATCCATCCCCGCGGGAGGAGGAGTATCGCTATTATCCGACGACCTTCCGCGAGCCCTATCTCTCGCGCCGCCGCAAGATTGGCTGGGATCTCTACGGCCTGCTCGGCGTCGCCAAGGGCGACCATGCCGGCATGCGCCGTCAGACCGAGGCCAATCTGCGTTTCTTCGGCGCGCCGGTCGCGCTGATGCTGACGGTCGACCGCGATCTCGAGATCGGCTCCTGGCTCGACCTCGGCGGCTTCATCCAGACACTGCTGATCGCGGCGCAGGGCCACGGCCTCGATTCCTGCCCTCAGGCGATTTTCGCCAGCTTTCACAGGGTCGTCAGGCGCGAGCTCGTCATCCCGGAGAACGAGGTCGTGGTCTGCGGCATCGCGCTCGGCAAGGCCGATCCGGATGCGCCGGCCAACCGGCTCGTGCCGGAGCGCGAGCCGGTCGAGAGCTTCACCAGCTGGCTGGACTAGCCCGGAGCTGTTGCGTTCAGAACATGAAGTCGGAGGCCGTGAGATTGATCTCGCCGACGAGATCGATCTCGAAATCAGCCACGCCATCGCCGTTCACATCGCCGGTGACGAAGGTGTTCCCGTTCGAAACCTCATAGCGAAGCTGGCCTGCCTCGCCACTGAACCCATCCGTGCCGATGAAGGCGAAATCCTCCTGCTCGGCCGTGTTGGCATCGGCATCCATCGCCAGCAGGATGTCGTCTGCGCCCTGCGTGAAGCCATGGATGACGTCGCGCGCGGCTGCTCCCGGAGCACTGTCGCTGGCATTCCAGTAGACGAAGACGTCGCGGCCGAGATCGCCGTAGAGGAAATCCTTGCCGCCATCGCCCTGCAACTCGTCCGTGTAGAAAAAATTGCCGGAATTGTCGCCGCCGCTCTGGATCGTGTCGGAGCCGGCACCGCCCAGAAGGAAATCGGCGCCGTTGCCGCCGTTGAGCGTATCATTGCCGTCGCCGCCGGACATGATGTCCCGCTCGTCGCTGCCATAGAGCGTATCGTTGCCGCCCTCGCCATCGGCGATGCCGCCGCGGAGCACGACATCGTTGCCATTGCCGCCATAGATCAGGTCGTACTGCCCGCCGCCGTCGATGAGGTCGTTGCCGTCACCGCCATAGAGCTGGTCCTGGCCTTCGCCGCCATAGAGGCGGTCATTCCCACCGCCGCCATGAATGACGTCGAAGCCGTCGCCGCCGGACAACATGTCGGCAAGCGAGCTGCCCGTCATATGGTCATCACCACCGCGACCATAGGCGGTCCAACCTGTTGTGCCGGTCTCGGCCACCCAGGAATCGTTACCTTCGGTACCGTCCCAACGGTTCTGCAGAACGTTCAGGCTCATGCCTCAAGTCTCCTTGACAGCTGGCCCACCCGTTGATCTCCCCGCCGACAGGGTCGGCGCAGGTTACGACATCATGATGGCAGAGAGGCGCGACCCGAGAGTTCCCCGGCGCATGATCGCAGGCGCAGCCGGCATCCCGGCCAGCGCTTTTGCCTGACTGCCCGGAGTTTCAGCCCGCCACGGCGGTGTATTCGGTCTCGACCGAGGAATCGTGGAGATGGTGGTCGTAGCCGTAGATGTGGATCGAGATCGCGTCGCCCATGCCGCGATTCTGCATGCGGTGGATGTTCGGGCCTGATGGCACCATGCAGGCGACGTAAGCAGCCTGGCGCTCCTGCTCTTCGGTCGGCACGGCGCGGTTCGCATCGATAGCGCGATACCAGGTTTCCGTGACCGTGCCCGATACGACCCCGAAGCAGCACGAGCAGTGATGGTCGTGGATGCAGGTCGTCGAGCCCTCGCCCCAGACGATCGCCCAGACGCTGACGGCATCGTTGCCGGCGAGGAGGTTGCGGGTATAGCCGCCCGGTTTGCGCAGCAGCGGCAGGCGCTGGATCAAATCGGGAACGGCGACGAGCTCGTTGAGAACAGCACGGGCCGCAGCAAGATAATCGCGCGAGCAAGTTCCCTCATGGGTCCGCAGCGCATTCAGGACCGCCCCGCGCCGCTCTTCGCCCAGAAAGCCCTGCATATTCCCCGTCTCCCGTCGTGATCGATGACAGGGAGAATGATAAGCCGAGCCCGAGGGCAATGGTTTGCAAAACCCCGCCCGAAGCGAGTCGGAATTAGAAAACAATACCAATTTCTATAACGATATGAGAAACAGATTCCTCATGATAGATCACGTTTGATATTTTGTTCCGAGAAAGCTCGCAAGCATGGCAAAGCTCGATGCCTTCGACCTGCGCATTCTCGCGCTCCTGCAGGAGGATACGAGCAAGCCGCTGGCTGAGCTCGCCGAAGCGGTCGGGCTGTCACCGACCCCCTGCTGGCGACGCATCCAGAAGCTTGAGGCGCAAGGCCATATCAGGAAGCGGGTCGCACTGCTCGACCGCGACAAGCTGAAAGCCGGCGTCACCGTCTTCATCGCGGTGAAGACCGCACGGCATACGATGGAATGGCTCGAGCGCTTCCACGCCGCCGTGCACGACTTGCCCGAGATCGTCGATTTCTACCGGATGAGCGGCGACATCGACTATCTGCTCAAGGCCTATGTCTCGGACATCACCGCCTATGACGCGCTCTACAAGAAGCTGATCTCGCGCATCGAGCTGAGCGACGTCACCTCCATGTTCGCCATGGAGGAGCTGAAGTCGACCACGGCGATCCCCCTCGGCTTCGCCGCCGAGGAACGGTAGCGTCGTTCAAGCGAAGCCCTTGCCCTCGGCCGCCAGCCGGCGCAGTAGCGGAGCCGGTTCGAGCGAGGCATCGCCGCTCTCCGCCGCCTGCTGCTCCAGCCGCTTGACGATCACGTCGAGCCCGGTGCTCTCAGCCCAATGCATCGGCCCGCCGCGCCAGGCCGGCCAGTTGTAGCCGTTGAGCCAGACCGTATCGATGTCGCCGGCGCGCGTCGCGATGCCCTCGTCGAGGATGCGCGCGCCCTCGTTCACCATCGGGTCGAGCAACCGCGCCAGGATCTCTTCGCTGGTGAAGCTGCGCCGCGTCACGCCTTTGCTGGCCGAGACCTCAGCGATCAGCGCCTCGACCTCCGGATCGCGCTCGCCGGCGCGGGCACCCTCGGGATAACGGTAATAGCCGCGCCCGGTCTTCTGGCCGAACCAGCCGCGCTCGCAGATCGCATCCGCCACCGCCGCGCTCTTGCCGCGCGCCTTTCGGCTGCGCCAGCTGATGTCGTTGCCGGCGAGGTCGGACATGGCGAAGGGCCCCATCTTGAAGCCGAAGCCGGTCAGCGCCGCATCGACCTCGTGCGGCAAGGCACCGGCGACGAGCAGGCGCTCGGCGGCGCGGGTGCGTGCCTCCAGAATGCGGTTGCCAACGAAGCCGAAGCAGTTGCCGACCACGACCGGGACCTTGCCGAGCTTGCGCCCGAGCGCGATCGCGGTGGCGACCACATCGGCGGCGACACCGGCGGGCCGGACGATCTCGAGCAACTTCATCACATTGGCCGGGCTGAAGAAATGCAGGCCGAGCACGTCCGCCGGCCGGCTCGTCACGGCGGCGATCTCGGCAAGGTCGAGATAGGAGGTGTTGCTGGCGAGGATCGCACCCGGCTTGGCGATACCGTCGAGCGCGCCGAAGATCTCGCGCTTGACGCCCATCTCCTCGAAGGCGGCTTCGACCACGATATCGGCCTCCGCCGCAGCAGAAAGCCCGACTGCCGGCGTGATCAGCGCCATGCGCTGCTCACGCACCGCCTCGCTCATCGAGCCGCGCTTGACCGAGAAGCCATAAGTGTCGCGCACCCGGGCATGGCCCTTGTCGACCTGCTCCTGCGTGGTCTCGATCAGGGTCACCGGGATGCCGGCATTGGCGAAGCACATGGCGATGCCGCCGCCCATGGTGCCGGCGCCGATGACGGCAGCGCGCGCGATCGGGCGCGGCTTCACGCTATCGTCGATCCCGGGGACTTTCGCCGCTTCGCGCTCGGCGAAGAAGACATAGCGCAGCGCCTTGGAGCGCTCGTCGGCGAGGAGCTTCACGAACAGCGCCCGCTCGGTCGCGAGCCCTTCCGACAGCGGCAGCGTCAGCGCTCCGCGCACCGCCTCGACCAGCGCCGCGACATTCGGCATCTCGCCGGACTTCGCCAGCACATCCTTCGCCAGCGCCTCGAAGGCCTCGCGCTCGGCCGCCGTCAGCTTGTCGATGCGCTCGCCGGTCTTTGCCGGCGCGCCCTTGCCTGCCAGCTCCTGCGCCAGCGCAATGGCGGCTCCGACGGCGTCGGTCTCGACGAGCTTGTCGACCAGCCCGAGCGCCAGCGCCTTCTGCGCCGGGATCGGCTCGCCCGAGAGCATCATCGGG
Source organism: Allobosea sp. Root483D1 (assembly GCF_001429505.1). Classification (GTDB taxonomy): domain Bacteria; phylum Pseudomonadota; class Alphaproteobacteria; order Rhizobiales; family Beijerinckiaceae; genus Allobosea. The sequence goes on along the minus strand of NZ_LMJW01000020.1, from coordinate 647,282 downwards.
AAGGCGGCGGCGGCCCCGATCAGGCGCGGCAGGCGCTGCGTGCCACCGGCGCCGGGGATCAGGCCGAGCTTGATCTCCGGCAGGCCGAGCCTGGCGGCCGGCGTCGCAACGCGGCCATGGCAGACGAGCGCGACTTCGAGCCCACCGCCGAGAGCGACGCCTTCGATCGCCGCGACGACCGGTTTCGTCGCGTTCTCGATGGCTGCCAGCAGATCCGGCAGGATCGGCGGCGCCGGCGGCTTGCCGAATTCGCTGATGTCGGCGCCGGCGATGAAAGCCTTGCCCTGCGCGGCAATGACCAGCGCAACCACGTCGCTGTCAGCCATCGCCTGCGTCAGCGCCCGCAGGAGGTCGGCACGCAGCGCTGCGCTCAAGGCGTTGACCGGCGGATTGTGCAGCGTCGCGATCGCCACCTGGCCTTGGCGGGTGAGGGTGACGGTCTGCATGCCTGCCTCCATTTGTGCGCTGCGAGCCGCAAGGAGCCGAGCGCGAGCGATGCTGTCAAGCCAGACACCGTTGCGCCCGCTCCGCTTCCTTGACCGGTCAGCTTGGCTCGCCCATCGTCTGCCGCCCGCTTCCGGCGGGAGAGACGATGAGAAGGTTTGCATGACCGAGACCGTTCTGAGCGAGACCCCGGCCGAGGGCATCAGGCAGATCACCATGAACCGGCCCGACCGGCGCAATGCGCTCGACCGGGCGACCTATCAGGGGCTGATCGACGCGCTCGCCGCCGCGGATGCGGACGAGACGGTCCGGGCCGTCGTCCTCACCGGCGCGGGCGGCTGCTTCACCAGCGGCAACGACATCAAGGATTTCGCCGTGGCGGCTGCAACCGGCGTCGGCGCCGAGATCGCCATCGACTTCCTGACCGCGATCTCGACCGCGAAGAAGCCGATCGTCGCCGCGGCCGAAGGTTTCGCCGTCGGCATCGGCACCACCATGCTGCTGCATTGCGATCTCGCCTTCGCCGGGCGCAGCGCGAGCTTCCGCCTGCCCTTCGTCAGCCTCGGCCTCTGCCCGGAAGGCGGGTCGAGCTATCTCCTGCCCCTGATCGCCGGCTCCAAGCGCGCCGCCGAGCTGCTGATGCTGGGCGAAGCCTTCGGCCCCGAACTGGCGCAGGAAGCCGGCCTGATCAACGGCGTCGCCGACGAGGGTGGCGCGCTCGCAGTTGCGCTGGAGAAGGCAAAAGCACTGGCAGCTCTGCCGCCGCAATCAGTCGCGCTGACCAAGGCTTTGCTCAAGCGCGGCAGTGCCGCGGCCGTCGCCGAGACGATCGCGACCGAGGCGCGCCATTTCGGCGAGCGGCTGCAATCGGCCGAAGCGCAGGCCGCCTTCATGGCCTTCCTGACCAAGCGCTGACGCCGAGCACAATCCCGGCGCCCATCCGTCGCGTCGCTGTCGCGGGAATCGCGGAACTTCCTGCTCCTCATCACGTTGACGCGCGTCAACGACCACAAGGAGCAGGAAGTGAAACTGAAGGTCGTCGCCACCCTCGTCTATCGCTTCGACCACGAAACGCCGGTGATCGTCGCGATCGAGCCGGCGCGATCCCCGGATCAGACCATCCTCTCGGAGCGGCTGCTGATCGATCAGCCCGCCGAATTGATCCGCGACCTGGACGCGGACACAGGCATGCGTCGCTTCCGCACCGTGCTCTCAGGTCAGGTCTCGATCCAGTATCAGGGCACGATCGACAATGGCCTGCGCCCCTTCCTGCAGGCTGGCGCGCAGCAGCATGCCTGGGCCGAATTGCCGGCGGAGGTGCTGCCTTATCTGCTGCCGAGCCGGTTCTGCCCGTCCGACAGCTTGATGCGCTTCGCCCAGCGCGAGTTCAGCGACATCGAGGCCGGCGGCGCCAAGGTGCTCGCCGTCGTCGATTGGCTCCAGGAGCATGTCGACTACGTCCACGGTGTCAGCAACGCCCAGACCACGGCCGAGCAGACCTTCATCGACCGGGCCGGTGTCTGCCGCGACTTCAGCCATCTCGGCATCGCGCTCTGCCGCGCGCTCAACCTGCCGGCGCGTGCCGTCAGCGCCTATGCCGCCGACCTCGACCCGCCGGATTTCCACGCCGTCTTCGAGGTCTTCCTCGACGGGCGCTGGTGGCTGGTCGACCCAACCCGGCTTGCGCCGATCGAGGGCATGGTCCGCATCGCCGCCGGGCGCGACGCTGCCGACATCGCCTTCCTGACCAGCGGCAGCCTATGCCAGTGCCTCAGCCAATGGGTCGAGGTCACGCGGACCGAGGACAGCGAGCCCGCCGAGGCGGCCTGACTCGCCGATGAGCCGGCCGCTCAGCCGCGGCTTCAATCATCGTCGTCATCGTCACGACGGCGCCTGTGCCTCCGCCAGCGATAGTAATCGTCATCGCGCCAACGCCGCCGGTAGCCATCGTCGTCATAGCGGCGGCGATACCACCGGCGGCGGCGCCGACGATCGTCATCGTCGTCATCATCATCGTCGGCCTGCGCCGTCGTCACGGTCAGCACTGAGCCGGCGATCGCCAGGGGCAGGACCGCCAGCGCCAGCCGCAGCAAACCCCGTCGTCTTTCGTCGATCTCGGTCATCATCCGCTCCTCTCTGCCGGCCCTGGCCGGCCTCCTCCCCCGACACAACACGGCGGGTTTGAGATGAACGAACGCTGAGCGGCTTTATTCCCGGCGGGCGGCTTTCGATTTTCGTCAGTCGCCACGGTCCGGTTCAGATCGGCTGCGCCGTGACCAGCTTCCGCGTCTTGAGGAGACTGCGCGCCAGCGCAGCGAGGAAGATGACCGCCTGCACGACGACGATGCACGGTCCTGTCGCGACATCGAGATGGAAGCTCAGGATCGTTCCGAAGACGCTCGACAGGACAGCGGCGGCGATCGCGACCAGCAGCATCAGGTCGAAGCGGCGTGTCGTCAGATAGCCGATCGCGCCCGGCGCGATCAGCATGGCGACGACGAGGATGATGCCGACCGCCTTCAGCGCCGCGACGATGGTCAGCGCCAGCATGGCGAGCAGGCCGAAATGCAGCGCCCTGACCGGCAAACCGATCGCCCGGGCATGCGCCGGATCGAAGGCGTGCAGCAGGAAATCGCGTCGCTTCGCCAGCATGATGCCGGCAACCGGCAAGGCGATCAGCGCCGTCTCGGCGATGTCCGCCCAGGTCACGCCGAGCATGTTGCCGAACAGGATGTGCATGAGGTGCTGGTCGCTATCGACCTTGACGAAGAGCACGAGGCCGAGCGCAAACATGCCGGAGAAGACGATGCCCATCACCGTGTCCTCCTTCACCCGGCTGTTCTCCTTGAGGTAGCCGATGCCGAAGGCGCAGGTCAGGCCGGCAGCGAAAGCGCCGAGCGCCAGCGGCAGGCTGGCGATATGGGCCAGCACGATGCCGGGCAGCACCGCATGCGAGACCGCATCGCCCATCAGCGACCAGCCCTTGAGCACCAGAATGCAGGACAGCACGGCGCAGACGAAGCCGACCATCACCGCAATGGCGAGGCCGCGCAGCATGAACTCATGCGCGAAGGGCGCGAGCAGCCAGTCCTGGATCAGGCTCATGCCGCGCCTCCTACGCTGGCGGCGCGACGCGCACCGAGGCGGCCATGCTTGGGCGCGAACAGGAAGGCGAGGAGGAACAGCGCCGTCTGGAACACGACGATCAGCCCGCCGGTCGAGCCATCAAGGAAATAGCTGGCATAAGCGCCGACCGCCGAGGTCACGACGCCCATCGTCACCGCGATCGCGATCAGCCGGCCGAAGCGGTCGGTCAGCAGATAGGCGGTCGCGCCTGGCGTAACCACCATGGCGATGACGAGGCAGGCCCCCACCGTCTGCAGAGCCGCGACCGTGCAGGCCGAGAGCAGCACGAAGAACAGGATCTTCAGCCGTGTCGGCGACAGGCCGACGGCACGCGCCTGGTTCTCGTCGAAGAAGACCAGCATCAGGTCTTTCCAGCGCAGCAGCAGGATGGCGAGCGAGATAAAAGCGATGATCGCGACCTGGATCACGTCCTCGTCGGAGATGCCGAGGATGTTGCCGAGCACGATCGACTGGACGTTGACCGAGGTCGGGTTGATCGAGACGATCAGCAGGCCGACGGCGAAGAAGCTGGTGAAGACGATGCCGATGACGGCATCCTCGCGCAGTTGCGTGCGCACCCGGACCAGCGCCATGGCGAGCGCCGCCAGCAGGCCGGAGAAGAAGGCGCCGGCGGCATAGGGAACCTTCAGGAGATAGGCGAGCGCGACGCCGGGCACGATCGCGTGCGCCAGCGCATCGCCCATCAGCGACCAGCCCTTGAGCATCAGATAGCAGGACAGAAAGGCGCAGACACCGCCGACCAGGGCCGAGACCCAGATCGCCTTGACCATGTACTGGTAGCCGAACGGTTCGAGCAGGAGCTCCATCACGGCCGGCCATCCTTCCTGCCGGCGGCAGGCTTCTCGTGATCGCGATCGCCATAGAAGACGAGCGGACGCTCGTCATCGGTGATCACGGTGACACGCCGATCGTCGGCATCGGCATGCAGGCTCGCACCTTCCAGGCGGAAATGCCGGAGCGCGCCGCCGAAGGCCTTCTGCAGATTGTCCTGTGTGAAGGTCGTCTCGGTCGGCCCGGCCGCGAGCACCGTCTTGTTGACGATCACGACCTGGTCGCAGAAATCCGGGATCGAGCCGAGATTATGGGTCGAGACCAGCATCAGCCGACCTTCCGCCCAGAGTTCGCGCATCAGCCCGACGATCTGGTCCTCGGTCTTGACGTCGACGCCGGTGAAGGGCTCGTCGAGCAGGATCACCTGCCCGCCCTGCGCCAGAGCGCGGGCGAGGAAGACGCGCTTGCGCTGGCCGCCGGAGAGCTCGCCGATCTGGCGGCGGCGGAACTCCAGCATGTTGACGCGTTCGAGCGCCTGCTCGGCCGCCTCGCGATCGGCTTTTCGCGGCAGGCGCATGAAGCCCATATGGCCATAGCGCCCCATCATCACGACGTCATCGACCAGGACCGGGAAAGTCCAGTCGACCTCCTCGGCCTGCGGCACATAGGCGACGAGCCCGCGCTTCAGCGCTTGGCGCACCTCCATGCCGGCGATGCTGACCAGTCCTTGCGCCGGCTTGAGAAAACCCATCAGTGTCTTGAAGATCGTCGACTTGCCCGAGCCGTTGACGCCGACCAGCGCGCAGATCGTGCCCGGGCCGAGCGCGAAGGAGGCGTCGTTCACCGCGGTGACGCCATTGGCGTAGCGCACGGTGACGCCGCTGACCACGATCGAGGGCAGCGGCCCCTGCCCCGGGCGGATTTCGGCAGTCTGCACGTTCACTGGCCGAACCCCTTGGCGATCGTGTCGACGGTGACTTCGAGCAGCTTGAGATAGGTCGGCACCGCGCCGCGGGCATCCGAGAGCGAGTCGACATAAAGCACGCCGCCGTACTTGGCGCCGGTCTCGCGTCCGACCTGTTTCGCGGCCTTGTCCGAGATCGTGCTCTCGCTGAACACCGCCGGGAGCTTGTTCTTGCGGACGAGGTCGATCAGCCGGCGCACCTGCTGCGGCGTGCCCTGCTCGTCGGCATTGATCGGCCAGAGATAGGCTTCGCGCCAGCCATAGTCGCGGGTGAGATAGCTGAAGGCGCCCTCGCTGGAGACCAGCCAGCGCTTGTCGGCCGGGACCTTGTCGAGACGGGCGCGCAGGGGAGCGTCGATCGCCCTAATCTCGGCCGAATAGGAAGCGGCGTTTTTGGCATAGGTCGCGGCATTGGCCGGATCGGCCTCGGCCAGCGCCTTGCGGATGTTCTCGACATAGATCAGCGCGCTTGCCGTCGACATCCAGGCATGCGGGTTGGGCCTGCCCTCATAGGGCCCTTCCTTGATGCCCATCGGCTCGATGCCCGTGGTCACCACGGCGCTCTTCACGTCCTTCACATTGTCGAAGAACTTCTCGAACCAGCGCTCGAGGTTCATGCCGTTCCACAAGACGAGATCGGCCGACTGCGCCTTCACCACGTCGAGCGGCGTCGGCTGGTAGTCGTGGATCTCGGCGCCCGGCTTGGTGATCGACTCGACGATAGCGGCCGTGCCGGCGACGTTCTGGGCGATATCCTGGATCACCGTGAAGGTCGTGACGACGCGCAAGGGCTTGCCTGGCGTGGCCTGCGCGACGGCGCTGGCGATGGAACCGGAAAGACCGGCCACCAGCGTCATGACAGCGGCAAGGGCAAGGGAATAGCGGCGCGACAGCATGATCTCTCCGATGGCGGAACGGGGGATATCTCACGCTATTGCAAACCACTTGCATTTGTCAACGCAATTGCAAACGAATTGCGATAAGGGATTTTTGCAAATGCGTCTCAGGGTTGCTACCTCTCGCGCATGAAGGGAATCGACCAGCGGGTGACGGAGTTCGAGCACCAGCTCCGCAAGGCGGGGCTGCGCATGACCCAGCAGCGCCGGCTGATCCTGCGGGTCCTGGCCGAGGCCCACGACCATCCCGATGCGAAGGGCATCTTCACACGCGCCTTCGTGCACGACCCGACCCTGTCGCTTTCGACGGTCTACCGCACGATGAAGCTGCTGGAGACGCAAGGCGCGATCGAACGCCATGCCTTCGAGGACGGCGTCTCGCGCTACGAGCATGCCGACCAACAGCATCATGATCACCTGATCGATGTCGAGACCGGCCAGGTCGTCGAGTTCTCATCTCCCGAGATCGAGGCACTGCAGGCCAAGATCGCAGCCGAACTCGGCTATGAGATCGTCCGGCACAAGCTCGAACTCTACGGCAGGAAGCTCGGCCGGAAGGCGCGCCGCAAGCCGGTCGAGGGTTGAAGCGTCAGCCTTTGGCGGCATCGACTTTACCGAATCTCAAGGGCCACCTTCGATAGCTCACGCAACGGCAACTCGTCCTCTGCGAAGCACGCCCCTGTTGAGTGATCGATCCTCAAAGCCTGCCGCCTCCCGCGCGCGACGCGGCGCCAGCCTCGATACCAAGCTCGTCCTGGGCTGCATGGTCCTGCTCGCGCTGTCGCTTGCGCTGGCACTCGGCCTGATCAGCATTCTCGGCAGCGACCATGTCCGCGCCAGCCGCAATCTCGAAGCCCTGACGCTGTACCGCAAGGTGCTGACCGCCGCGAACCGGCTCTCCGCCGAACGTGGCCCGATGAACAGCGTGCTCGGCGAGGAGCCTGCACCCGGTACGCCGGCCCGGCGCAAGCTCGCGGAATTTCGCGCGCTGAGCGACCGCGCCCTGGCCGAGATCAACCCGGATGCCGATAGCGGGTTCACACCGCACCTCGTCACGCGCGACGGGCTGGAAGCCGTCCATTTGCGCCTCGTCGAGGCGCGTCATGCGGCCGATCGGGTGAGCACCCTGCCATTGGCCGAGCGCAGCGTCGCCGAAATCGGCGGCGTCATCGCCGGCATGTTCGACGTGGTCGAGGTGATGCGGCCGGTGGTGAGCGCCGCCATGGCCGAGCTGGTCGAGCACGACGGCGCTCTGGCCGGACACGCCTTGACCGGGCAGATGCTCGGCGACCTGCGCGAATATGCCGGGCGGATGGGCTCCTACCTCGCCCCCTCGATCGCCGCACGCGAGCCGCTCTCCGCCGCTGCCCAGGACGAGCTCGCCCTCACCCGCGGCCGCATCCTGCAGATCTGGCAATCGCTGGAGCGCCAGCTTTCAGTCCATGCCGACGCACCGGAGCTGGTCGCGGCCGTGCACGAGACGAACAGGCTCTATTTCGGCACCGGCCTCGGCCTGATCGCGCGCTTGACCGCAGAGGGCCGCTCGAACCGCTATTCGGTCACGACCGAAGAGATGACCCTGCAATATGTGCCGTCGATGGCGCCGCTGGAGCAGCTGCGCGAGCGCTTCCTCGACGACATGCTGATGCACGCGCAAGAGACCCGCAAAGCCAGCGCCTGGTGGCTGCAGGCCGTCGCCGCCTTCACCGTGCTGATCGTGCTGATCAATCTGTCCCTGCTTCTGGCGGCGCGCCGCCGCATCTTCAGGCCGTTGCTCCAGGCCCGCGACCATATCGTTGCGCTTGCCGAGGAACGCAGCCTCGATCGGCCGGTGGGGATCCGCAAGCATGGCGGCGAGATGCATGAGCTGTTCGCCGCTCTCGAGATCCTGCGCCTCAAGCTGCGCGAGCGCCTGCGGCTGACCGAGCGCCTGAAAGTGCAGGCCGAGACCGACGCGCTGACGGGCCTGCTGAACCGCCGCACCTTCGACCGCCTCGGCCAGGACGATCCCGATTTCGACTATCTGCCGGTCGAGACCGGCCTGATCCTGATGGACATCGACCGGTTCAAGCTGATCAACGACGGCCATGGCCATGTCGCCGGCGACACGGTGCTGCGCGCCGTCTCGGCACTGGTAACGGAGATGGTTCGCAAGAACGATCTCGTCATGCGCTATGGCGGCGAGGAGATCGCCATCGTCCTGCCGAACACCAGCCTGCGCACGCTCTCCCGGATCGCGGAGACGCTGCGCGCGGCGCTCGCCGAGCAGGCGATCATCCTGGACGACGACACCGAGCTGCGGGTCACCGCAAGCTTCGGCGTCGCCGTGGGGCGGCGCGACGGCTCCGGCTGGAAGGTACTGATCGAAGCTGCCGACCAGGCGCTCTACGCAGCCAAGGCGGGAGGCCGGAACCGGGTCAGCATCGCCGGCGAGCAATTGCTCGCCGGTCCTGTCGCGATCAAGCCGATCCGTGTGGCCTGAAGTCCGGCCGGGCCCTCAGCCCGCCTTGCGCTTGTTCTGGCGGTTGGCGATCAGGTCGTCGACGACGGCCGGGTCGGCCAGCGTCGAGGTGTCGCCGAGCGCGCCGAACTCGTCCTCGGCGATCTTGCGCAGGATACGGCGCATGATCTTGCCGGAGCGGGTCTTGGGCAGGCCGGGCGCGAACTGGATCAGGTCCGGCGAGGCGATCGGGCCGATCTCGTTGCGGACGTAGGAGACCAGTTCCTTCTTCAGGTCGGCCGACGGCTTCTCGCCCGCCATCAGCGTGACATAGGCGTAGATGCCCTGCCCCTTGATGTCGTGCGGATAGCCGACGACCGCCGCTTCCGAGACCTGGGGATGCGCGACCAGCGCCGATTCGACCTCGGCCGTGCCCATCCGGTGGCCGGAGACGTTGATCACGTCGTCGACGCGGCCGGTGATCCAGTAGTAGCCGTCGGCGTCGCGCCGGCAGCCATCGCCGGTGAAGTACTTGTTCGGATAGGTCGCGAAATAGGTCTCCTCGAAGCGCTTATGGTCGCCATAGACCGTACGCATCTGGCCGGGCCAGCTCTCGGCGATGACGAGATTGCCCTCGGCCGCGCCCTCCAGAACCTTGCCCTCGGCATCGACCAGTTCGGGCTTGATGCCGAAGAAGGGCCGCGTCGCCGAGCCGGGCTTCAGCTTGGTCGCGCCCGGCAGCGGTGAGATCAGGATGCCGCCAGTCTCGGTCTGCCACCAGGTGTCGACGATCGGGCAGCGGCGCTCGCCGACGACGCGGTGATACCACTCCCAGGCCTCGGGATTGATCGGCTCGCCGACCGAGCCGAGCAGGCGCAGCGACTTGCGCTTGGTCTTCTTCACCGGTTCCTCGCCGGCGCCCATCAGCGAGCGGATCGCGGTCGGGGCGGTGTAGAAGATGTTGACCTTGTGCTTGTCGATGACCTCCCAGAAGCGCGAGATCGACGGATAGGTCGGGATGCCCTCGAACATCAGCGTCGTCGCGCCGTTGGCGAGCGGGCCGTAGAGGATGTAGCTGTGGCCGGTGACCCAGCCGACATCGGCCGTGCACCAGTAGATGTCGCCGTCATGGTAGTCGAAGACGTATTGATGCGTCATCGCGGTATAGACGAGGTAGCCGCCGGTCGTGTGCAGGACGCCCTTCGGCTTGCCCGTCGAGCCCGAGGTATAGAGCAGGAACAGCGGGTCCTCGGCCTTGACCTCGACCGGCGGGCAATGGCCCGAGGCCTTCGCGGCCTCCTCATGGTACCAGACGTCGCGGCCGTCCTTCATGGTGACGTTGCCGCCGGTGCGCTTGACCACGATCACCGTGGCGATGCCGCCCTTCACCTTGTCGTCGGCGGCATCGACATTCTTCTTGAGCGGCACGGCACGGCCGCCGCGCAGGCCTTCATCGGCCGTGATCACGATCTTTGAATCGGAATCCTCGATCCGGCTCGCCAGCGAATCCGGCGAGAAGCCGCCGAACACCACCGAATGCATCGCGCCGATCCGGGCGCAGGCCAGCATCGCGTAGGCCGCTTCGGGAATCATCGGCAGGTAGATCGTGACCCGGTCGCCCTTCTTGACGCCCTTGGCCTTCAGCACGTTCGCGAACTTGCAGACCTCGGTATAGAGCTGGCCGTAGCTGATCTTCTTCGACTCGCTGGGATCGTCACCTTCCCAGATGATCGCCGTCTGCTTGGCCCGCGTCGCGAGGTGCCGGTCGATGCAGTTGTAGGCGACATTGGTGGTGCCGTCCTCGAACCATTTGATCGAGACCTTGCCCGGCTTGTAGCTGACGTTGCGGACCTTGCTGTAGGGCTTGAACCAGTCGATTCGCTTGCCCTGTTCCGCCCAGAACTTGTCGGGATCCTTGATCGAGGCCGCATACATCTTCTTGTACTTGGCGTCGTTCAACCATGCCTTCTTGGCCCAGGAAGCCGGCACATCGTAGATCATCTCAGTCATAACAGGCGTCTCCCCAGGCTGGGCCTTCATCGGGGCCGGCGTGCAGATTGCGAGAGCGATGCCACGCGATCCGACCGGCCCTTTTCGAGTTGGTCGCATCATAGGCAGCAAGCTCGCGCCGACAAGCGCTACGGGCTCGCACTTTCGTTGCTGCGACTTTCGGCGAGTGCAACCGTCGCGCAGCGCCCAAGATTTCAATCCCCGGTTGAGAGTGATCGTGTTAGAAATGACCTAGAGGCAGGGGAGGAAGCCGGTACCATGGCCAGGACACTTTGCGTCTTTTCCGACGGGACAGGCCAGCGCGGCGTACGCGTCGACGACGGCGCCACCAACATCTTCAAGATGTACGAATGGGCGAGATCGGCTCCGGACCAGGTCTGCTTCTATGATTCCGGCGTCGGGACCGAACCCGGAAAGAAATTGAGCTGGTCGCGCTGGGCGCGAAATCTTGCCGGAAAAGCCACCGGATCGGGCATAACCCAGAACATCCATGACTGTTACGAGTTCCTGCTCCTCAACTGGGACGGGCCGGCCGGAACAGAGATCGCCGGCAACCGCATCGCCGTCTTCGGCTTCAGCCGCGGCGCCTACACTGCGCGCAGCCTGGCCTCTGCGGTCCTGCTCTGCGGCATCCCGGCACGCCGACAGAACGGCATCGACATCACCGCCGACAACGCCGATGCCAAGAAGGAACGGGACAGGATCGTCGCGGAAGCGATCGGCATCTACCAGACGCAATACGGCCCGCGCGGAGCGGAAGAGCGGCGCGCCAAGGCCGCCGTCTTTCGCGAGACCTATGCCTGCCGCGACGCCCCGATCCATCTCGTCGCGGTCTTCGACACCGTGGCTGCGCTCGGCTTGCCGGGCGTCATGAATCTGGTCAATCCGTTCCGGCACCGCTTCCACGATGCCAAGCTGAGCAGCCGCGTGCCCTTCGGTTTTCAGGCCCTCGCCATCGACGAGAACCGGAAGGTCTTCGCGCCGGTGCCCTGGGACGAGACCGAGGCGCATCCGGACCAGCGCATCGACCAGGTCTGGTTTCCGGGGGTCCATTCGGACATCGGCGGCGGCTACCCCGACCGCGGCCTCTCGGATGCGGCGCTCGCCTGGATGATCGCGCAATGCGCGCAGCCCGGAGTCGACATTGGCTTCGAGCCCGGCGGCTATCGTTTCCAGGGCTCGCTTACCGCGGCACAGCACGATGAGCGCACCGGCTTCGGGCTGTTCTGGCGCGAAGGTGACCGCTCGGCCTTCGTCCTCAAGCATAAGCCGGATCGGGACCGGCTCTGCGAGAACATCGAGGAACGCTTCAGGGATACGAAAGCCAATTATCGTCCGAAGGCGCTGGGCAGACCGTCGGTCCACCCGCGCGTCAGGGACTTCTATAGCGCCTGAGCGCCTAAAGCCCGCCCATCTTGCAGACGAGAGCCCATTCCTCGTCTGTCACCGGCTGCACCGAGAGGCGGAAGGAGGTGACGAGCGCCATCTTGGCGAGCTTCGGCTCAGCCTTCACGGCAGCAAGCGAGACCGGCTTGGGCAACGGCTTCCCGGCCTTGAAATCGACCAGCACCCAGGGCGGGCCGGCTTCCGTCCAGGGATAGTGCTCCTTGATCACCTCGACGATACCGACGACCTCGAGCCCCTCATTGGAGTGGTAGAAGAAGACCTGGTCGCCTTTCTTCATCGCCATCAGGTTGAGCTTGGCGGTGTGGTTCTTCACCCCGTCCCAATGCGTGCCCTTCGCCCCGGCCTTGACCTGGTCGTCCCAGGACCAGACCGAGGGTTCCGATTTGATCAGCCAGTGCGCCATCAGCCCTCGTCCTCTTCCTTCTGGGGCGCCGGCGGCCGCGATGCCGCCTCGCCAGTCTCGTTCCAGAACCTGACCATCTCGCGCGTCAGCGCGGCGTAATCCTGCGGGCTGAGCTCGACCCGGACCTCGGCCTCGCCGAAAGGCAGCACCAGCACGAAGCGATGCGTGTCCTCGGCGCGCCTGCGGCGCAATTCGATCACCCGCCCGGCGATGCGACCGGCGAGCGGCACCGGCTGGCTCTCGGCCACCAGTTCGGCACCGGTCGTCTTGCGTACCTCGGCGATGCCGCGCGCGACGCGTTTCGTCAGATCGGACCAGTCATTCGCCATGCGTGCCCTCTCCGCTCAGTTTTCCGCCCGCACCGGCCGCGCCAGCAGGTCTGCGACCGCCTCGCGCACGCCGGCGGTGCCGGTGATGATGCTCGCGACCGCTTCCGCGATCGGCATGTCGATCCCCTGCGCCCGCGCCATCTCGACCAGCACGGACGCGGTGAACGCGCCTTCGGCGAGCTTGCCGCCGGACGCCTCGGCCGGCGACCTGCCCTGCCCCAGCGCCTGGCCATAGGCGAAGTTGCGCGACTGTGCCGTGGCGCAGGAGAGCACGACGTCGCCCAGTCCCGAAAGCCCCATCAGCGTCTCGGCCTGCGCGCCATGCGCTTCGCCGAAGCGCCGCAGTTCCGAAAAGCCGCGCGCTACCAGTGCGGCACGGGCGCTCTCGCCGAGCCCGAGGCCGATCGCGATGCCGGCGGCGATGGCGAGCACGTTCTTGGCGGCCCCGCCGATCTCGACACCGCGCGGATCATTGCTGTGATAGATGCGCAGCGTCGGCGAATTCAGCGCCTCGGCCAAGCCCTGCGCCAGCGCGGCGTCGGCACAGGCAAGCGTCAGCGCTGTCGGCAGGCCGCGGGCGATATCCGCAGCGAAACTCGGCCCGGACAGCACCGCCGGAATCGCATGCGGCATTGCCTCGGTGATGATCTGCGTGGTGAAGCGCCCGCTGCCCTGCTCGATACCCTTGGCGGCCGAAATCACCGGCAGTCCCGCCCCCACCGCCGGCGCCAGCAGCGTCGAAGCCGCCCGCAGCGCCTGCGTCGGCACGGCCAGGATCAGCGCCCCGACCTGTGCCAGTGCCGCGATATCCGAAACCGGCTCGATCAGGCCGGGCAGCTTCGCACCTGGCAATCGCGGCGCCTCGCGCCGCTCGCGCAGGCTCGCCACGGTCTCCTCGTCGCGGGCCCAGAGCAGCACCCGGCGCCCGGCCCGCGCCGCGGCGAGTGCCAGCGCCGTGCCGAAAGCGCCAGCTCCTGCGACGCCGACAGTCTGGTAACGGGCAATTCCGCTCACCCCTTCGCCCGCAATTCGTCGAGCGGCCAGCGCGGGCGCGCCACTGCGGTCATATCGTCGACCAGGCCGAGCCGCAGGCGCTCCAGCCCGGCCCATGCGATCATCGCGCCATTGTCGCCGCACAGCGCCATCGGCGGCGCGACCATCGGCAGCCCGGCCTCGGTCGCAAGCCGCACCAGCCCGTTGCGGATCTGCTGGTTGGCAGCGACGCCACCGGCCACGACCAGGGAAGTCGGCTTGATTCCGGCCTCGCGGCAGGCACGCAGGCCGGCCCGCGTCCGGTCGACCAGCACGTCGACGACCGCGGCCTGGAAGGAGGCGCAGAGATCGGCGACATCGCGATCGGACAACGGCGCGATCCGCTCCGCGACCAGCCGCACCGCCGTCTTCAGGCCCGACAGCGAGAAATCCGGATTGGGCCGCCCGCTCATCGGCCGCGGGAACTCGAAGCGCTCGGGATCGCCGCTGCGCGCCTCGCGCTCGACCGAAGGGCCGCCCGGATAGGGCAGGCCGAGCATCTTGGCGATCTTGTCGAAGGCCTCGCCGACCGCATCGTCGATCGTGGTGCCGAGCCTGAGATAATCGCCGACCCCGCGCACGGCGAGCAATTGCGTATGTCCCCCTGAGACCAGCAGCAGCAGATAGGGGAAGGCGAGATCGTCGGTCAGCCGCGCCGTCAGCGCATGGCCCTCGAGGTGGTTGATCGCGATGAAGGGCCGGCAGGTCACCAGCGCGATCGCCTTGGCGGTGGTGAGGCCGACCATGACGCCGCCGACCAGCCCCGGCCCCGCCGCCGCGGCGACGCCGTCGATCTCGGAAGGCTTCATGCCAGCGGTCTCGAAGGCGCGCATCACGATCCGGTCGATCGCCTCGACATGGGCGCGCGCCGCGATCTCGGGCACGACGCCGCCATAGGCGGCATGCGCCGCGATCTGGCTGAGGACCTCGTTAGAGAGGATCTTCGCTTCGCCGGAACGCTCGACGCAGACGATCGCGGCGGCCGTCTCGTCGCAGGTCGTCTCTATGCCCAGAACTCGCATGCTCATCGTGACGTTGGGCGGGCATCGGCGGTGATGGCCGGGCTGCCGCCGGGGTGCGCGGTTTCGCGCGGGGATTTCCTCCGTATAGTGCTGCATGAACGAGAAGGCCAATGGCCAGCCCGGGCTTGAATGCCGAGAACCGGAGACCTCGCAGAGAATGACCGACATGCCGACCCCGCCACGCGAAAGCCGGCTTCCGGGCCGCTTCATTCTCGGCACGCGTGGCAGCCCGCTTGCTCTGGCGCAGGCGCACGAACTCGCGCGCCGGCTCGGCGCCGCCCATGGCTGGGACAGCGCCGAACTGCCGCTCGACGTGATCCGCACCACCGGCGACGCGATCCAGAACCGGGCGCTGTCGGAGGCCGGCGGCAAAGGGCTCTTCACCAAGGAGATCGACGCCGCCCAGCTCGCCGGCACCATCGATTTCGCCGTCCATTCCGCCAAGGACCTGCCGACCGCCCTGCCTGATGGCCTCGTCATTGCCGGCTATCTGCCGCGCGAGGATGTCCGCGACGCGCTGATCGCGCGCGGCATCTCCAGCCTCGCCGACCTGCCGCAAGGCGCCATCGTCGGCTCGGCCTCGTTACGTCGCCAGGCCATCCTGAAACGGGCGCGGCCCGATCTCGACGTGACGCTGCTGCGCGGCAATGTCGGCCGGCGGCTCGAAAAGGTCGCGAATGGCGAGATCGATGCCACGCTGCTTGCGCTCGCGGGCCTGCGCCGCCTCGGCCTCGCCGACAAGGCGAGCGGCATCCTCTCGCTCGACGAATGCCTGCCGGCGGTCGGCCAGGGTGCCATCGCCGTGGTGATTCGCGTCGGCGACACCGCCGCGGCAGGAGCGCTAGATCCGATTATCTGCCGCGACACCGGCCATGCCCTTGCTGCCGAACGCGCCTATCTGACCGAGCTCGACGGCTCCTGCCGCACCCCTATCGCCGGCCACGCCACCATCGACGGCGAGCGTCTGCATCTGCGCGGCCTGATCCTCTCGCCCGACGGCACGGCGAGCGCCGAGGGCGAACGCCTTGGTTCCGTCACGGAGGCCGCGCAACTGGGAGCTGATCTCGGGCGCGAATTGCGCGCCCGCGCTCCGGCCGGCATCTACTATCCGGCTTGAGCTACGGCCGCACGAGGAGGCGATATGCGCGTTTTGGTGTTCAGACCGCTTGAGGATGCCGAACGCAGCGCGCGGACCTTGCGCGAGCGCGGCAGGGATCCAGTGGTCGCGCCGCTGTTCGAGGTCCTGCCCAGCGGCGAGAAACCGCCCAAGGGGCCGTTCGATGCGCTGGTGCTGACCAGCGGCAATGCCGTGCCGGCGCTGGAAAACCTGCCGAAGAGCTGGCGCGCCACCCTCCCCGCCTTCTGCGTCGGCACGCGCACGGCGGAAGCCGCCGGCCAGCTCGGCTTCACCGCGCACAGCGCTCGGGGCGGGCGCGCCGAACTGCTGGCGCTGATCACCGAGCGCCTGCCGAAGGGCCAGAAACTCCTTTTTGTCGCCGGTCGCGACCGGCACGAGGATTTGCCGCAGCAATTGCGCGATGCCGGCCATGAGGTGACGGTCTGGACCGCCTATGAGGCCAAGGCGGTCGAGGTTCTGCCTGCTCCGGCCGCCGATGCCTTGCGGGACGGCTCGGCCGATGCCGCCCTGCATTATTCGCCGCGCAGCGCCCAGGTCTTCTTCGATCTCGCCGGCAAGGCCGGACTAGCCGAGCAGGCGCAGGCCTTGCCGCAGGTCACGTTGTCGGCCGAAGTCGCGGCGCCGCTGATCTCGGCTGGCGCCGACACCGTGCTCGTCGCCGAGCATCCCGAGGAAGCCGCGCTCTTCGCCGCGCTCGACCAGCTTCCCGCTCGCACTCTGCTGAGCAGCGATGCTAAGGAGCCAGAAGCGGCGGACGACAAGGCGGGCAAGGACGGCATGACGGCAGAGCCGAGCAGCGAACAGGGCCAGGCGGGCAAGCGCCGCAATCGCTCAGGCCGAACACCGCCGACCATCGAGCTCGCCGCCACGGAAACCGTCGGGACGCCGCCTCCGGAGGCTTCCGGCTCCGCCGCGACCGCAGCCGAGGCCGAGCGCGCCGAGACGCAGGCCGAAGCCGTGCTGCCGACCGAGGCGCTCGCCCAGGAATTCACGCCGCCGCCGGTGCCCGAGCATCAGCGGCGCTACAGCCTGCCGACCGTCGCGCTCGCCGGTCTCGCCGGTGGCGTGATCGGCGCCGGCCTGGTGCTGCTGGGCCTGCGTCTCTCCGCTCCCGATGACGGCGCGCGGCTGGCCGAGCTCGCCAAGCGCGTCGAGACCTTGCAGGCACAGAACGCCGCTTTGCCCAACCGCGCCGCGCTCGACGCCGTCGACCGCAAGGCCGCTGCCGCAGCCGAAAGCGCCGCCAAGGCGAGCAGCGAGGCACAGGCCAACGCCAGCCGGCTCGCCGAGCTGGCCAAGGCCACTCCGGCGGCGGATGCCAACCTCGCCGCCGGACTCAACCAGAAGCTCGACCTTGCCGAGAGTAACGCCACCGCCGCCCGCGACGCGGCCGCGTCGTTGGGCCAGCGCCTCGCCGGCGTCGAAGCTGCGGCCAGGAGTGCCGCCCAGCCGAGCCGCCAGGCGGTAGCGGCGGCGCGTGTCGTCCTCGCTGAGCGCATCCGCGACGCGATCGCCTCCGGCCGCCCCTTCCAGCCCGATCTCGCCGCGCTCGGCGACATACCCGCCGAACAGAAGGCGGCGCTCGCTGCCGTGGCCGGCACCGGTGCTGCGACCCGCGACCAGCTTCTGGCGCAGTTCAAGAGCCACCATACGCTGTTCGTGCGCGAGACCACCCCCGCGGCGAACAGTTGGGAGGACAAGCTGCTCGGCCTGGCCAGCCGCATCGTCACCATCCGCCCGGTCGGAGACTCCGGCTCCAGCGATCCCGCGACCCTGCCGATCCGGCTGGAGGGTGCGCTCGTCCAGAACGACGTGACGAAGGCGGCCGAGCTCTGGACGCAATTGCCCGAGCCCGCGCGGCGCGGCAGCGAAGCCTTCGGCCTGGCGTTGAGGCTGCGCGCAATCGCGGAATCGACGATCAACCGCATCGCGCAGGATGCGGTCGCGGCGCTGGGCACGGCAGGCTGAGAGGATAGATCCCGATGGTTCGCGTACTGGTCTATCTCTTCATCATCGCCCTGCTCGCCGCCGGCGCCGTCTGGCTCGCCGACCGGCCGGGCGAGGTCTCGATCCTCTGGCAGGGCTACCGCATCGAGACCAGCGTCGCGATCGCCGCGGTCGGCGTCGTCATACTCGCCTTCCTCGCTTTGGTCGCCTGGGCGGTGATGCGCTTCGTCTTCGGCCTGCCGTCGGCCTTCGGCTTCGCCTCGCGAGCCCGGCGCCGGGCCCGCGGCTTCGAGGCGATCTCGCGCGGCATGGTCGCGATCGGCGCGGGCGATCCCGTCGCCGCCGGGCGCCACGCCGTCGATGCCCGCAAATTCGCAGCCAGCGAGCCGCTGACGCTGCTGCTCGAAGCGCAATCGGCGCAGCTCTCCGGCGATCGCGGCCAGGCCGAGGCCGCCTTCAAGGCGATGCTCGACAAGCCGGAGACGCGCGTGCTCGGCTTGCGCGGCCTCTTCGTCGAAGCACGCCGGCGCGGCGACATGGCCGCCGCCCGCGCCTTTGCCGACGACGCGGTGCGCCGCTCGCCCTCGCTCGCCTGGGCCAATGACGCTCTGCTCGACTTCCACACAGCCGCCGGCGACTGGCAGGCGGCCCGTACCGCCGTCGAGCGTCGCGCCGCGCTGCGCCTTGCCGACAAGGGCGAGGCCAAGCGCCAGCGCGCCGTCCTGCTCGCAGCCGAGGCGCTCGACGCCAAGGACCGCGAGCCGGAGAAGGCGCTCGCCGCTGCGCTCGAAGCAGTCAAGCTCTCGCCGGGCCTCACGCCAGCTGCAGCGCTGGCCGGCCGGATGCTGTCGGAACGCGGCGACATCAAGAAGGCTGCAAGGCTGCTCGAGGCGGCCTGGAAACTGGTCTCGCATCCCGATGTCGCCAACGCCTATCTCGATGTCCGCCCCGGCGACAGCGCCCGCGACCGCCTCGCCCGTGCCGAGACGCTGACGAAGCTGCGTCCGGCCGATCCGGAGGGCGTCCTGGCGCTCGCTGGCGCCGCCATCCACGCCCAGGATTTCGCCCGCGCTCGCTCCACGCTGAAGCCGCTGCTCGCTGGTGGCGCCTCGGTCCGCGCCTGCCTGCTGATGGCCGAGCTGGAGGAGGCCGAGCACGGCGCCACCGGCCGCGTCCGCGAATGGCTGGCCCGAGCCACCCGCGCCCCGCGCGACGCCGCCTGGGTCGCAGACGGCCTCGTCTCCGACCATTGGCTGCCGATCTCGCCGATCTCGGGCCGGCTCGACGCCTTCGTCTGGACAGTGCCACCGGCGACGCTCGGCAGCCAGGGGACTCATCTCAACGACGACGTGCTCGCCGATCTCGACGAACCCTCAGCGCCACTGCTGGAAGGCAAGGTAGAGGTCGCGGAAGCAGTGACCATTCCGGCAGCAGCCGGGCTCGCCCCGCCTCTCACGCCCGAACCGCCCAAGTCCGAGCCAAAGCCAGAGCCAAAGCCGGAACCCAAGGTCGAGACCAAGCCTGAACCAACCGCCGCCTTGCACCCTGCTCCGACCGAGCCGGTCGTCGAGATCGCTCCCGCGACGACCAAGCCGGCGCCACAGCAGGGCAAGCCCGCGCCGGTCGTCTTCCCGGTCGCGCATGCCCCGGATGATCCAGGTCCTGAGCAGCAGGCGCCGGGCGAGGCCAAGGGGCGCTTCCGGATCTTCAGCTGATTTGCGCGTCATTCTCGGACGGAGCGAAGCGTAGATCCGAGGATCTCGTGACGAGAGGGCGCCGCCCGGAGCCTCCTCTGGCCTGAGATGCTCGGGTCAGGCCCGAGCATGACGTATGATCTTTGGGTGCGATTTTCTTCCCGCCCGCCTATAGACGGCGCATGACCACGCTCGAAATCGCTACCTCGCAATCCGCCACCGAACTCGTCATCGCCCCCGAGCAGGCTGGCCTGCGCCTCGACAAGGCGCTCGCTCTGCTCGGCGGCGAGGTCTCGCGCGCCCGCCTGCAGCAGGTGATCAAGGAGGGCGGCGTCAGCGTCGACGGCGCGGTTGTCGTCGATGGCAGCCGCAAGGTCTCCGCTGGCCAGCGCCTCTCCCTCGTCATGCCCGAGGCCAAGCCCGCCGCGCCGATCGGCCAGGACATTCCGCTCACCGTCGTCTTCGAGGACGAGCACCTGATCGTGATCGACAAGCCGGCCGGGCTCGTCGTCCATCCCGCCGGCGGCCATGAGGACGGCACGTTGGTCAACGCGCTGATCGCCCATTGCGGCGAGAGCCTCTCCGGCATCGGCGGCGTGCGCCGGCCGGGTATCGTCCACCGGCTCGACAAGGACACCAGCGGCCTGCTCGTGGTCGCCAAGAACGACAAGGCGCATCACGGCCTCGCCAAGCAATTCGCCGACCATGGCCGCACCGGGCCGCTGGAACGGGCCTATCTGGCTCTGGTCTGGGGCGCGCTGCGCCGGCAGACCGGCACGATCGATGCCCCGATCGAGCGCTCGAACCGCAATCGCGAGAAGATGATGGTGGTCGGCGAAGGCCGAGGCCGCGAGGCGATCACCCATATCGAACTGATCGAGCGCTATCCGCCGCTGCTGCGTGGCCATGAGGAGATCGAGGCGCTGGCGAGCCTGGTCGAGTGCCAGCTCGAGACTGGACGCACCCACCAGATCCGCGTCCATATGAGTCATATCGGCCACCCGCTACTCGGCGACCAGCTCTACGGCTCCGGTTTCATGACCAAGGCAGGCCGCTTGCCGGAGAATGCCCGGGCCGCGCTCGCCGATCTCGGCCGCCAAGCACTGCATGCGCGCCTGCTCGGCTTCGAGCATCCGGTCACCCGCGAGGAATTGCGCTTCGAGTCGGAACCGCCGGCCGACTTTGCACGTTTGCAAGCCGAGCTCTCGATCCTGTGACGGATTTTTGCTGCGCTGCCCACTTTCCGCCACCCTCGCATCGTCTATACTGCGCTGCGAAAGCGGATGGCTAAAGGGGCGCCGCTTGAGCATGTTCCGCAAAAGTGGGGACCACTTTGGCGATGAGAACATGCTCCACATGAGAGTTGGCGCGAATTCTCGTCGTTCAGCCGGGTCCGGCTGAACGGAAAGCGCGCCGGGTGCTTATCGCGGGCGACAGGGCGAAGGTCGTCGCCAAGCAAGGCACCGGATCATCCTGCCCGATGGAACATCGGGTGGTTGGCTCGCCGCGCAGCGGGAGCCGGGAAAGGAGTACGAGCATGGCGATTGCGTCGTTGCCCGTCATGTCCGCGGAGGGCGGACTTTCACGTTATCTGGACGAGATCCGTCGGTTCCCGATGCTGGAGCCGAATCAGGAGTTCATGCTGGCCAAGCGCTGGCGCGAGCATGGCGACCGCGATGCGGCCCATAAGCTCGTGACCTCGCACTTACGCCTCGTCGCCAAGATCGCCATGGGCTATCGCGGCTACGGCCTGCCGATGGGCGAGGTGGTGTCGGAAGGCAATGTCGGCCTGATGCAGGCGGTCAAGCGCTTCGAGCCTGACAAGGGCTTCCGGCTCGCGACCTATGCGATGTGGTGGATCAAGGCGTCGATCCAGGAATACATCCTGCGCTCCTGGTCGCTGGTGAAGATGGGCACCACCGCCAACCAGAAGAAGCTGTTCTTCAACCTGCGCAAGGCCAAGAGCAAGATCTCGGCGCTCGGCGAAGGCGATCTCAAGCCCGACCAGGTTAAGACCATCGCGACCAAGCTCGGTGTCAACGAGCAGGACGTGATCGATATGAACCGCCGTCTCGGCGGCGATGCCTCGCTGAACACGCCGTTGCGCGAGGACGGCGAAGGCGAGTGGCAGGACTGGCTGGTCGACGACAGCGAGAGCCAGGAGCGCCGCCTCGCCGATTCGGAAGAGAGCGACAACCGCCATCTGGCGCTGCGCGAGGCGCTGGGTGTGCTCAACGACCGCGAGCGCCGCATCTTCGAGGCGCGCCGCCTCGCCGAGAACCCGATCACCCTGGAGGAGCTCTCCGAGGAGTTCGGCGTCTCGCGCGAGCGCGTTCGCCAGATCGAGGTCCGCGCCTTCGAGAAGGTGCAGGAGGCGGTCAAGAAGGCACTGGTGAAGATCGAGGCGCCGCGGGCAGCCCTGCCCGCAGCCTGATCAGTACAACGGCGGCAAGGGCTGCAGAGGCAGCCTGAGCGGCCCGAGGAAGACCCTGCCTTCGCGCAGGACCAGCGGCGGCAGCGGCGAAAGCCCTGCCGCCGTATTGCTTTGCCCACTATCGCCCAGACGCCCGCCGAGCAGCGCGCCGAGGCCTGCGGTCAGGCCGCCGACCTTGATGCCGGCAATGCGGTCGACGCCGGCGATCGCCGCCGAAACCTTGCCAGCCGGCCGATGCGCCTCGTCGAGCGCCACCAGGCCGGTGGCCTCGAGCCGAGTCGGCCCCTTGGTCAGGACGAGCTTGGTCACGTCGAGGCCGCCGCCGGCGGTACGCCAGGCTTCAAGCGCATCGGGATTGAAGCCACGCCGGAAGGACAGCGCGCGCGACAGGCTGGCCTGCAGGTCGAGATCGGCGAGCTGGCCGTTGCCGATCAGCACTTCCAGCGCCGGCAGCACGCCGCCCTTGGCGCTGATAGCGAGATCGACCGTGCCCTCGCTGGCGAAGCGCTGCGGATTGGGTCGCAGATGCGCCTCGGCGGCGGCGGCACGCCAGGTCTCTGCGGCACCTTGCCCGGGTTCGGTGACCGTCAGAACCGGCTCGCCCAAGACCAGCGAGAAGCGCTCGAAGGCGAGGCCGGTGAGATGCAGGCTCGCGCTCAATGCCTTCCAGTCGAGCACGGCCTTACGCGCTTGCGGCAGGTTCGCCAGCATCGGCCCGGTCATCTGCAGGATGATGTGGCCCGGGGTCCAGACCTGTGCAATCGCGACGGCCGGGCCGGCATCGAGTTTGACCTCGTCACCCCAGCGCGAAGAGGTCAGCGTCAAGCTGGCGCAGCGCACCTCGATGCGGAACGGGTAGCCGCCGACACTGCGCTCGCGACAGGTCCAGCTGCGCCCGGCCCGCGCCTCGCGAGCGATGCCGGCATCGAGTTCCTGATCGACCTTATTGCGCGCGAAGCCCCAGATGCCGGACCAGCCAGCGGCGAGCAGCGCCAGCAGCACGAAGGGCGCATAGAGCCAGAAGCGGCCATGCCGGCGCACAGGCGTGGTATCGGACATGCGCGGGCGCTCCATTGCGAAAATCTCGGCAGGTTGATAGCGACCGAGGCCGCAACGCGCCAGCGCTGTCGGAGATTGTCCGCCAGCAGGTCGCGAATGCCTCTCTGGCGAGGCAAGCGGGCTAAATTGTGAGGACCGGATGACAGCGCCGCTTCCGCCGGAAGATCTCTGGGTGTTCGGCTACGGCTCGCTGATCTGGCGTCCCGGCTTTGCCTTCGTCGAACGCGCCGGCGCGCGCCTGCACGGCTACCACCGCGCGCTCTGCATCTATTCGCACGTCCATCGCGGCACGCCCGAGGTACCGGGACTGGTGCTCGGCCTCGATCGGGGCGGCATCTGCCGCGGCGTTGCCTTCCGCATCGCCGCCGACCAGGCCGAGGAGACGATCGACTACCTGCGCGCCCGCGAGCAGGCGACCGCGGTCTATCTCGAACGGCGGCTGGCGCTGCGGCTCGACGACGGAAGACGCCTCAATGCGCTCACCTACATCGCCGACCGCAACCATGAGCAATATGCCGGCCGCCTGCCGGAGGCGGCGGTGCTCGCGTTCGTGCGCCAGGGCAAGGGCGTCTCGGGCGAGAATCCGGACTATGTCCGGCGCACCCATGAGCATCTGCACGAGATGGGCATCCAAGACCCGCTGCTGGCGCACCTCGTCGCCGAGCTCGACAGGACGAGCGGACCAGCCGCGCTCTGAGCGCTCATGCCTCCGGCATCAAATCGCAGAGCACGGCTCGGCGGCCCGCGCCGTCCTCGGCCAGGAGATGGACGTGGATCTCGCTGGCGCCGGCCATGGCCACGGCATCACGCCAGCGAGTCAGCGCCGCATCGATGCCGAACGGGCCACTGTCGCGCGCGGCGACGATCTTGCGCTCGGGCGAGACCGCCAGCAGCACCGCATCGCTGAAGCCGAGCGCATGCCCGTCCTGGATGGCGAAGACCGAGGCGACATAGCGCCGGCTGGAGCGGCCGCGCCAGGCGGTGAAGCGACGCTCGGCGAGATGGGCGGTGGCGCGCAACGGCATCTCGCGTACCTGCCCCGGAACCGCGGCGTCGTCGCTGAACAGCGGAGCGGCGCGCTCCGCCTTGGCGGGTTGGAGCGCCTCCAGCAGGTTGAGCTGGCGCGGCATCTTGTCGATCGACCGGTTGCGGTCGAGTGGGAAACGGGCTCGGGCCAAAGCAGCCATGTCGTTCCTCCTTTGTTCTAGAACAAAATCGGAACAGTGAGCCCCATTGTCAAGGCCGATCAGGCGTTGGCTGGCGGCTCCTGCCATGTCCTGACAGGAGCAGGCACGCCGAGCTGCTCAAGTTCGGCCAGCCCGTCCACCAGGAGGCGGTTGCTAGCCGTCTCGATCCGCTCCTGCAGCAGGGCGTGGAACGCGACCTTGCTCATGCCTGGCAGAATCGCCGGCATGATCTCGACGCGGATCGTGCCCGGGCGCTTGATCAGGCTGCGGCGCGGCCAGTACAGCCCGGCATTGAGCGCGACGGGCACGCAGGGCACGCCGAGCTCGGCATAAAGATGGGTGACCCCGTATTTATAGGCAGGCTCCGCGCCGGCAGGGCGGCGCGTGCCTTCCGGGAAGATCATCAGCTGCCGCCCGTTCTGGCCGAGTTCGACCTTGGCACGGCGGGTCGCCATCTGCAGCGCCCGGCTGCCGGCGCCCCTGTTGACCGGAATCATCCGCATCTTCAGCAGGCACCAGCCGAAGAAGGGCAGCCAGGTCAGTTCGCGCTTGAGGATGTAGACCGGGTTGCGGAAGATCGTCACCAGCGCGAACGTCTCCCAGGTCGATTGGTGCTTGGCAGCCACGATGATGCCGCCCGGCGGAATGTTCTCGAGGCCGACGATCTCGCAGCGCGTGCCGACGACCGCCCGCATCAGCCAGACCGAGGTGTCTGCCCAACATAATGCGATCTTCAGCAGGAAGCGCCGCGGCAGCACCATCGTCACCATGGCTGCGAGCAGCCAGAATGCGAGGTTCAGATAGAAGGCGACGTTGAACAGGAGCGAGCGGATCAGCAGCATGGTCCGCAAGAACCCCGGCAGCCAGATCGCGTCAAGAGCCGTCTTGCACCGAATCAGGCTCCGCGTGCCGACATTGGCGCTCGCGAGCGCTTGTCGTGCTCGGGGCCGATCAGGTCGCCCGGCTTGGGCGAGACGGGCTTGCGCCCGCCGATGATCACCGAGAGCCGCGAGGTTTCCGGGTCCGTCTCCAATTTGCTGCGCACGGCGGCGACCAGATATTTGAGATATTCCGGGACCAACAGACGGATCGTGTGCCAGTCGCGCCACCAGCCGGCGACATCGACCTGATCGGTCACCACCGGATGCGGCACGAAGCGCACACCAGGCATCGCATGGCCGAGTTCGAGCAGCGTGCGCGGCATGTGGTAGTTCGACGTCACCACCAGCAGCGAGCGGAAGTCATGGCGGCGGACCCAGCGCCGCGTCTCGATGGCGTTGCCGATGGTGTTACGGGCGCGGTAGTCGAGATCGACACAGCAGGCGAGCGCCTCGCGCGCGCTCGGGTTGAGCTTGGCCAGCTCGTCACGGCCGGTCTTCTCGTTCACGCCGCTGATCAGAAGGCGCCGCCCCCGCTCGGCATTCAGCAGGCTGACGGCGTCGCCGATCCGCTGCGCCCCACCGGTGACGACGACGATCGCGTCCGTCCGCGGCGGCGAGCGGGACTCGGTCACCGACAGCCCCATGGCGAACCGGACATAGCCCACAGCCACGGCAAAACCGCCGACGAGGCACGACCAGAGCAGGACATGACGGAGCCAGCGGCGCCGCGGGGAGGCAGGCGTCGTCATCGGTCGCAGGGCAGCCAGGCTGTCCTCAACACAGGGAAGATGGCCTTGCCGGGTTCCAAGCAGCACCATGAGATCGGAAAACTAAACGCCCAATCGGGCACAATGACGGCACCTTCACAACCCCACCGCGAAGCGAGTCAGCTCATTGCCCGCAGATAATGCCGCACCGTCAGCCGCGAGACGAGTCCCGCGATCGCCGCGACCACCGCCGCGACAAGGATGACGACGGCATAACCCGACCAGCCGATCTCGAAGGCGCCGAACAGCGCCTGCAACTGGTCGGCCTCCGGGGTCGCGCTCCAGGCCGAGGACAGGAAGCCGAGCAGCGCGATCGCGATGATCGCCGCGAGCCCGCCGGCCGCGCCGCCGCGCAGGCCGAGCGCGACGAAACGGGTCTGGAATTCGCGCGCGATGAACTCGTCGGTCGCGCCGACGAAATGCAGCACCTCGACCGAATCGCGGCTGCCGGCCATGGCGCCTCGAGTCGCGAAGGCCACGGCGAGCCCGGCCGCCACCAGCACCAGCAGCACCACGGCGACGCCGGCCAGGATGATCGTGCTCGCCATGGTCGAGAGGCGACGCACCCAGAGCCTGTGGTCGTCGAGCATCGCGCTCGGCACCTCGCGCCGCAGCGTCTGGCTGAAAGCGACGAGGTCGTTGGCGACGGTCGAGGACAGCCGCAGCACGATCAGCCGCGGCACGGGCAGTTCGACCAGATCGAGCCCGGCGCCGAGCCAGGGCTCGAGCAGCTTGTCCGATTCCGCCCGCGGCATCGGCCTGACGTCGGCGACGCTCGGCACCGCCCGGGCGAGTTCGACCGCACGCGCAATGTCCTGCTCGATGTTGCGGCGCGGATCGGGCCTGACCTGGATCGTCATCTCATTCGCGACGGCACCGCGCCATTGCTCCGAGGCGCGAGCGGCGAGCAGCGCCGCCCCGGCGCTCAGCGCCGCCAGGAAGGTCAGGATGGCGATGACGACGACGAGCGCCCGCCCGGCCACCGAATCGACCGGCACCAGGGGCTGATCGCGGCGCAGGCTCGGCGGCAGGCGCTGCCCGCTGCGCGGCCGCTCCTCCTCGGCTTCGTCCATGTCCAGATGGTCAGGCATCGACATGCAGGTGCCCATCCGCCAGCACGAGACGCGGCGCGTCGTAGAGTTCCATCAAGGCGATGTCATGCGTCGCGATCACCACCGCGGTTCCCAATGACTGCAACTCCATGAACAGGCGCAGCAGACGCCGCCCGAGGCCAGGGTCGACATTGCCGGTCGGCTCGTCGGCCAGCAGCAGCTGCGGCCGGCTGATCAGGGCACGCGCGATCGCGGCGCGCTGCTTCTCGCCGCCGGAGAGGACAGCCGGCACCGCATGCATGCGCTCGCCGAGGCCGACCCAGCGCAGGAGCTCGACGACCTCGGCACGGTAGCTCGCCTCCTCCTTGCCGAGGACGCGCAGCGGCAAGGCGACGTTCTCGTAGACCGTCAGATGGTCGAGCAGCCGGAAGTCCTGGAAGACCACGCCCATGCGCCGACGGAAATCGGTGAGTGTAGCAGCTTCGAGGCGCGAGACGTCCTGACCGAACAGTTTGACCAGCCCCCGCGTCGGCTTGAGCGCCATCAGGACGAGCCGGATCAGCGTGGTCTTGCCCGCGCCCGACGGCCCGGTCAGATACTGGAAAGAGCGCGGCGCAATGCTGAAGTTGATGTCCTTCAGCACCTCCGGGCCCATCCCGTACCGCAAGCCGACATTCTCGAACCGAACCAAACGCAGTTCCTCTCGCTGAACTTTCCGAATCGTATCGGACGGCGGCCGAGCCCGCGCGATCCTACACCGAGACCATATGCCGGCGGGAAGCTCCGGCGTGTTTTCCTCAGCCCTGCATGGCGCAGGCTTTACGCGACGTTAACCATAAATCGACCCTATGGGAGGCGGAGCCATCAACCGCCCCCGCTTGTGCTTGCGCGCAGCGACGGGAAGATCAGGCTCCAGACCGATACCCTCTGGCATGCAGCGCGGAGCGAGCGTTTTTAAGGCCATGCTGATCGTCTGCCCCACCTGCGCCAGCCGGTACGAGATCGCCGAGGCCAAGATCGGGACCGGCGGCCGCAAGGTGCGCTGCGCCAGTTGCCAGACGACCTGGCAGATTCAGGCGCTGCAGGCGGCCGAAGCGCAGCCGACCGACGAAGTCCTGCAATCGGATCTCGATGCCGCTATCCCCGAGCTTCCGAGCCCCCCCAGCCCCGAGCAGACCGCCGCGGAGCTGGAGGAGGAACTTCGCCGCGCCGCCGAGATCGCTGCCGACATCTCAGCGGTCGCATCCGAGCGGGCGGAGCCGCCGCAGACGAATGCCGCACAGGCCATGCCGCCCAAGCGCAAGCGAAACCGGGCCGGCGTGGGCAACCTGGCTTCGCGCCTGCCAGCGGCAGCCGCCGGCATCTTCGTGGCCGCCGGCCTCGCCGCGCTCGGCCTCGGCCTCTGGCAGCGCGAGCGCGTGGTCCGGGCAATCCCGCAATTTGCCGGGCTCTACGCGAAGATCGGCCTGCCGGTGAACGTGCGCGGCCTCGCCTTCAGCGCCGTCGAGAGCGAGCTGGTCCAGGATCCGCAGGGCCGTTTCCTCGTCGTCTCGGGCGATGTCACCAACATCGCCAAGGGCGCGACGAAGGTGCCGCCGATCACGGTGATGGTGCAGAGCGAGGACGGCAAACTGCTCTACAGCTGGACGACGGAGCCGCCGCGCCCGTCGCTGGAGCCGGCCGAGCTGATGCATTTCCGCGCCCGCCTCGCCTCGCCACCCGAGAATGGCCGCTTGGTCCAGCTGCGCTTCGGCGCGGCTAACCCGGACGGCATCGCCAGCCTCTACTGATTTCCCACACCCCTGGAATCCGGCCGCTTCAATTGTCGGGGCGCGGACGCTATGACTGAGGCCAGAAGAGTTAGAGCCTCTAACAAAACCTGGACCTATCTGGATGGGTCTTGGAGGAGCCGAATGCCAGGAGGAGCGTGCAGCCGATATCCTTCGATATCGGCCGCGCGTTGCTCCTGGCGGAGTGGACGAATTGCCGGCGTCCAGATAGGTCCAGGTTTAGTTAGAGGCTCTTAGCCCGCGATCACGGGGCTGCGCGGGCATGGGCCCGCGCCGAAAGGAACGGTCGTCAATGTCCCAGCCCAAGCGTATCCGCGTTCTCTATGACGAGGTGGCGATCGCCGAGCGCAATGCCGAGATGGCCGCCGAGATCGCCACCAGCGCCGGCGAGGACCTGCTCGTCGTCGCGGTGCTGAAGGGCAGCTTCATGTTCGTCGCCGATCTGATCCGCGCCATGCACCGCGCCGGCATGAGCCCGCAGGTCGAGTTCGTCCATTTGTCGAGCTATCGCGCCGCCACCATTTCCTCCGGCCAGGTCGAGATCCTGCGCGACGTCCAGAGCGATGTCCGCGGCCGGCATGTGCTGCTCGTCGACGACATCCTCGAATCCGGCCGCACGCTCGCCTTCGCCAAGGATCTGCTCGCTGCACGCGGCGCCGCCCGGGTCTCGACCGCCGTCCTGCTCGAGAAGCCGGCCAAGCGCGCCGTCAATATCCAGGCGGACTATGTCGGCTTCGAATGCCCGGACTATTTCGTCGTCGGCTACGGCATGGACGTCGCCCATTCCTATCGCCAATTGCCCTATGTCGGCGTGATCGAGACCGCCGATCAGGCCGGCCTGCCGGGGATCTGAGGATATGTCGCGCATTCTCGTGGTCGATGACGAGGAGAGCCTGCGCTCGCTGGTCGCGCGCGGCCTCGCCATGGACGGGCATGACTGCCTGACCGCCGGCGACGGCGCCGAGGCGCTCGACATCCTGATGGCCGAGCAGGGCCGTTTCGACCTGCTGCTCACCGATATCCGCATGCCGCTGATGGACGGGATCGCGCTGGCGCTCGCCGCCAAGCAGCAATTCCCAGACCTCACCATCATGCTGATGACCGGCTATGCCGAGCAGCGCGAACGGGCCAAGAGCCTCGAGACGATCGTCGAGGAGGTGATGACCAAGCCCTTCACCATCGCCGAATTGCGCGAGACGGTGCTGCGCGTGATCGAGCGCTCGATCGGTTGAGCCCCCTTCATCCATTGACGCTGGAAAGATGATATCTATCTTGGGTAGATATCAATCCTGGAGGATGCGCAATGAGGACGGCGTCATCGGCGAGGGCCAAGCTCTTCATGCACGGCCGCAGCCAGGCCGTGCGGCTGCCGAAGGAGTTCCGCTTCGAAGGCAGCGAGGTGCAGGTCAGCAAGGTCGGCGACAGGGTCATCCTCGAACCGGTCGCGCGTGCGCCTTTCGATGCTGCCGCCTGGCGCGCCCGTCTCGACGCGCTCGGTGCGCGCGATTTCCTGGTCGATGAGCTGCCGGATGATCCCCCGCCCGGCGACGAGGACGAGATCGCATTCGGCTGAGCCGCTCCGATGTTCTGTCTCGATACCAATGTGATCGTGTTCGCGATCAATGGCCGCGTTCCGGCCATCGAGCAGCGACTTCGGCGGGAGCTGGCGGCGGGCACAGCACTCCTCATCCCAACCATCGTCCTCTTCGAATTGCGCTACGGCATCGCCAAGAGCGTTCGGCGAGAAGCGTCCACGAAGGTGCTCGACGCCTTCGTGGCTGAGGGATTCGAGGAACTCCTCTTCGATGCCGAGGACGCTATCGAGGCCGGAAACATCCGCGCCGCGCTCGCAACTTCCGGCATGCCGATCGGTGCCTACGACATCCTGATCGCAGCCCAGGCCCGGCGACGCGGTGCGGTTCTCGTCACCGGCAACCGCCGCGAGTTCGAGCGCGTCCCCGGCCTGATGGTCACCGATTGGGCGGGGTGATCGTTCAGCGGTTCAGCCACCAGATCGAGGCGTTGAGCAGGGTCGCGAACGAGACCCAGGCGAGATAGGGCACGAACAGGCCCACGGACAGCCTGTCGCCCAGCCCCGCGAAACACCGCATCGTCCAGATCATCGCGGCCAGCAGCAGCGCGATCACGACGAGTCCGCCGGCCGGGCTGTTCAGGCCGAAGAACACGCAGGACCACAGCATGTTGAGCGCGAGCTGGACATGATAGGCGAGCAGCGTCTGCGCCCTGCCCGACCTGTCGCTCGGCAAGCGCAGGACGCGGAACGCCGCCAGGCCCATCAGGGCGAACAGCACGGTCCACACCGGTGCGAACAGCCAGTTCGGCGGGTTGAAAGGCGGCTTGACCAGGCCCGCATACCAGCCCGGGATCTGCGGAACCGTAACGGCGCTGCCGATCAGCGAGGCCGCCACAACCGGCAGGATGGCGATGAGCGCCACAAGCCAGACATTCAGCTGACGATCGGCGCTATCTGACGATATGCTCATGCGGCGAGAATGGGGTGCATCTGCGCGCCGCACAAGACGAGCCTCTTGCACTGCAGCAATCTTGATGAGATGAATCGTCTCTCATAGTGGAAATCCTGGATCAGCCATGACCGCGCGCCCGCTTCACCCCCGTTCGCTCGCCGCCCAGGCACTGGGCAAGATCGACCCGCTGACCAAGGCCGTGGTGCCGCCGATCCACGTCTCCACCACCTATATTCGCGACGAGGACAACGCGTATTCCACCGGCTTCATCTATGGCCGGCCGGACAATGAGACCGTGCGCGAGGCGGAAGGCGTGCTCGCCATGCTGGAGGAAGCCAAGGCCGGCGCGCTGCTGTTCGGCTCGGGGATGGCCGCGGCGACCGCCGTGTTCCAGGCGCTCTCCCCCGGCGATCACGTCGTCGCCTCCAAGGTGATGTACTGGGCCCTGCGCGCCTGGCTGCTCACCGAGGCGACACGCTGGGGGCTGAAGATCGACTTCGTCGAGACCGACGATCTCGCCAAGCTCAAGGATGCGGTGAAGCCCGGCGTCACCAAGCTGGTCTGGGCCGAGACGCCGTCCAACCCGCTCTGGACCATCACCGACATCGCCGCCGTCGCCAAGATCGCCCATGCCGCGGGAGCCAGGCTCGCGGTCGACTCGACCTGCGCCTCGCCGGTGCACACCCGCCCGCTCACGCTCGGCGCCGACATCGTCATGCACGCCGCGACCAAGGTGCTCAACGGCCACTCCGACGTCATCGCCGGCGCGCTCTGCGCCGCGGCCGACGACGAGCTCTGGAGCCGGATCAAGACCATCCGCAAGGGACAGGGCGGCATCCTCGGCCCGTTCGAAGCCTATCTGCTGATGCGCGGCATGCGCACGCTCCATGTCCGGCAGGAGCGCCAGTCGGCCTCGGCCATGGCACTTGCACAGAAGCTTTCAGCTCACCCGCTGGTCTCGCGCGTGCTCTATCCCGGCCTGCCGCAGCATCCCGGCCACGACATCGCCGCGAGGCAGATGGAGGGCGGCTTCGGCTTCATGCTCTCGGTCCAGGTCAACGGCGGCGAAGCGGCGGCGGTTGCCACAGCAGCTCATGTCGAACTCTATAAGAGAGCCACCTCGCTCGGCGGCGTCGAGAGCCTGATCGAGCATCGCGCCTCGATCGAGGGCCCGGGTTCGCCCTGCCCGCCGGATCTGCTGCGCCTCTCGACCGGCATCGAGGATGTCGAGGATCTCTACGCCGATCTCGACCAGGCCCTGAAGGCCGGGCATCGCTGACGATTAGAACCAGATCCCCTTCGCCATCGTCAGCAATTGCCGGCGATCGGCGAGGCCGTTGACGCCGCCATTGATCAACTGGGTGACGCGGGCAGCGTCGTCGCGGTCGGCGGCGGCGTTGATCTTGCGGTCGCGCCAGTAGGCGAAGGCGATCTGCACCGAGATGCGCGCATCGAGCGCCAGTTCCGGCCGCCCCTCCAGATCGATGTTCAGCACCCGGCCGATGCGCTTGTAGTTGGCCCGCCCGGTCAGCTGGAAGATACCGCGGCCGTGATAGCGCGCGCCGTCGCCGGGCTCGGTGTTGCCGAGATCGGCACGGCCCTCGTACTTGGCGAACTGCTTCTTCCCGCCCTTCTCCTCGAGCGTGCGGAAGCGGTCGGTCTCGTGCGCCGCCTGGGCCAGGAAATGGCAGACGCGGAGCGGCGTCGTCAGGTCCGCCTCGGCGGCGAGCCGATCGAAATGCAGGGCGATGTTGTTCATGATCTCGGCCTTGCCGATCGGCGCAAAACGCGCGAGCCGCGCGACAGTGACGGCGAGATCCGGCACCCGCGGAACCTGCGGCTCCTCGACTGGCGCTTCCTCGGCTGGCGATCCCTGCATCGACATGGCGGCACTCCTGTTGCGCTTTTGCACGAGTATGCACCGGTTTCGCGGCGCGGGGATAAGTTCGCCCTGAAGCCGTCATGGCCCTGAAACAGCCCGGGTCTAGCGAGGGCCACCAACACAGGAAAAGCCCGCCATGACCGACAAGACCGCTCTCAGCCGCCGCACATTGCTCGCTGGCCTCGGCACCGCCGCACTCGCGGCTGCGGCAGCTCCCGCCCTCGCCCGCTCGCTTCCGCCGCTGCCTGCCAATGGCCTCGGCACAGACACCGGCTACTGGGATTCGGTCCGGCGCCTCTACAGCGTCACGCCCGACATGGTGAACCTGGAGAACGGCTATTGGGGCATCATGGCCGAGCCGGTGAAGGCCGAATACAAGCGCCTGACCGACTTCGTGAACTTCGAGAACACCGTCTACGCCCGCACCAAGATCGGCAACGATCTCGACGAGGTCCGCACGCCCGTCGCCGGCTTCCTCGGTGTCGCCCGCGAGGAGATCGCGCTGACCCGCGGTGCGACCGAAGCGCTGCAGACGCTGATCGCCGGCTACAACAAGCTGAAACCCGGCGACGGTGTGCTCTATGCCGATCTCGACTATGATTCGATGCAGTACGCCATGAACTGGCTGAAGGACCGGCGCGGCGTCGAGGTCGCGAAGTTCGACATCCCTGAACCGGCGACCAAGGCCAACGTGCTCGCAGCCTATGAGGCCGCGCTCAAGGCCAATCCGAAGACCAAGCTGCTGCTGCTCACCCATATCAGCCACCGCACCGGGCTGATGATGCCGGTCAGGGAGCTTGCGGCCATGGCGAAGGCGCGCGGCATCGACGTCATCCTCGACGCCGCCCATAGCTGGGGCCAGGTCGACTTCAAGGCCAGGGATCTCGGCGTCGATTTCATCGGCTTCAACCTGCACAAATGGATCGGCGCGCCGCTCGGCGTCGGCGTCATGTACATCGCCCGCGAGCGGCTGGCCGACATCGACACCCATTACGGCGACGAGGATTTCAAGCCGGACGATGTCCGCTCGCGCATCCACACCGGCACACCGAACTTCGCCGCGCAGCTCGCCGTTCCCGCAGCGCTCGCCCTCCATCAGGAGGTCGGTCCGCAGGCCAAGGAGGCGCGCTACCGGCATCTGCGCAATTACTGGGTCGCAAAGGCGCGCGAACTCAAGGGCGTCGAGATCCAGACGCCTGATGATCCCGAGATGGTCGCCGGCATCACTTCCTTCGCCCTGACGGGCAAGCGCTCGGCCGCCGACTGCAACGCCGTCGTCGCGGCGCTGCGCGACCAGCACAAGGTGATGACGGTGCGCCGCGGCGGCATCGCCAAGGGCAACACCATCCGCATCTCGCCCGCGCCTTATCTGACTGAGGCTGATCTTGACCGCTTCATCGCGGCGCTCGCCGTCGTCTCGGGTAATCGGGCGGGGTGATCCCTAAGAGAAAGGCCGCGCCCGGCGCGGCCTTTCGTCAATTCCGCCGCAACAGGCGCTCGAGATAGTCGAGTTCCTCGGTCGGGCGCAGGGGGTCACCGAGACGCCGGCGCAGCTCCTCGAGGATGCGCCGCGCCCGCTGCGTCGCGCTCTCGTCGGCGCCGGGCACACGCACACGGCCATCGGCCCAATCGCGCTGGCGCTGCGGCCGCCCGAGCGGATCGTTGTTGTCACGCTGCTGGGCCGAGGGCCGCCCCGCCGGGCGTCCATCCGGATCGCCATAGGCGTTGTCGTTACCCTCGCCTTCGCCGGGCTCGCCCTGCATCTGCTGGGCGAGATTCTGGCCGCCCTTGCGCAGTGCTTCCAGCGCCCGTCCTTGCGAGTCGACCGCTGACCCGTCCTGGCCCTGGCCGAGCTGGCCTTCCGCCTCGCGCATCGCGTCCTCGGCCTCGCCGAGCTCGCCGGGATCGGCGCCCATGCCGCGCATCCGCCGCTGCAGGTCCTGCAGCCGTTCGCGCAGAGCCTGCTGGCGCTGCGACAGGCCCTGACCCTGGCCCTGGCCGCCTTCGGCGTTCTGGCCGTCCTCGCCTTCGCCCTCTTCGCCGTTCTCGCCGGGCTGCTGACCGGGTTGCTGGCCGCGCTGCCCGCGTTGTCCCTGCTGCCCTTGCTGGCGCTGGCCCTGCTGGCCCGGGCGGGCCTGCTGCTGGCCGGGGCGTTGACCGCGCTGGGCGCGGTTCTGGCGCTGCTGGTCCTGCTGATAGGTCTCGTCGCGCAATTGCTGCTGCTCGCGCGTCATCTTGTCGAGATCGCCGAGCGCCTGGTTCATCTCGCGCTGGCGCGGATCCTGCTGGCCGGGGCGCGCCGTCTTGAGATTGTTGAGGAGATTGTTGAGCTCCTCCATCAGGCGCTGCGCCTCGGCCATGTCGCCGCGCTTGGTCAGCTCCTCGATGCGGTTGAGCATGTTCTGCAGGTCGCGCGGGGTCACCGTGCGGAAATTCTCCGGCATCTGCGCCTGGTTCTGCTCGCCATTCTGCTGCTGGCGCTGCCATTGCTGGGCGAGCTCGCGCATGTACTGGTCCATGGCGCGGCGCAGATCCTCGGTAAGCTTCTTCATCTCCTCTTCGGAGGCGCCGCGCTCCAGCGCCTGCGCCAGGTTCTCCTGCGCGGCCCGCAGCGCCTTTTCCGCATCCGAGAGGTCGCCATCCTCGAGCTGCAGCGCCAGGGCCCACATCATCTCGGCGGCGTCGCGGAGCTGCTCGTCGCTGGCGGCGCGGCGCAGCCGCTCGCCGATCATGCGCATGCCCAGATAGACGCCGGTCTCCTTCATGAAGCGGTCGGGTTCGATCAGCAGCGCGTCAAGCGCGAGCTGGACCTTCCTGCGGTTGTCGACGTCCATGACGAGCTTGCGCCGCTGCTCGACCAGCGCCTTGGCCAGCGGCTTGGTGAAGGTCCGTTGCGGCAGCACGACCTCGACGGTCTCGCTGCGCCCCTCCTGTCCGGTCTCGTCGCGCGCCAGCAGGCTCATATTGACCTTGGCGCCGGCCCAGGGGTGGGCCGAGAAGTCGACCGTGCTCTTCATCTCGTCTTCGCCGGAGCCGGAGGACGGCACCGGCAGCACCTGCTTCGGGGCCTCGACCAGCGAGCGGCCGCCCGCAAGCGGAGCGACGCGCGAGACGAGCACCTCGGCCAAGGCGATGCCGTAATCGTCCTTGGCGCGGTAGCTGATCCCAAGCCCGCCCTGCACGCCGCTGACCGCCTTCGGCGGTTCGACGAAGGCGATCTCCGGCTTCTGGTCGATGATCGCGTGCAGGCTCAGCGTCTGGGCAGGCGCACCCGACCCGGTGATCCGCAACGTGCCGTCGCCGGCGACGAGATAGCGCTTCTCCGTCACCGCGACGGTATTCGCCGGCACGGCCTTCGCATCAGTTGGCTTGACCTCGCCGGGCTTGCTTTCGGCCGGCACGGCATCGAGCCGGCCGGTGGTCGCGACATCCATGCCGCTTTTGCCAGCGATGCGGACCACCACCGTCGACTTCTCGGGCACGTTGAAGTTCGGGCTGGCGAGTCTGGCGAAGTCGATCAGGATCGGCGGCATGCGCGTATAGGATGGCGGGTCGATCCAGGCGTCGATCCGGACCGCGGCGGCGGCCAATGCCGGCCCGCGCCAGTCGAAGGCGGCGGCGAGCCGCGGCAGGGCCTCATGCCCGGCAACGAAGAAACCGGCGACGGCCGCGACCAATGGCGCCGCCCGCAGCGCGCGCTTGTCCCGCCCTGCCATGTGCGGCTGCGGCGGCGCGACTTTCAGCGCCGCGACATGGGCGCTTTGGCGCTGCAGATGCAGCGTCCACAGCGCTTGCGAGACCGGGTCCTTACCGCCGACGGCGAGCGTGTCCTCGAGCGCGGTCGCCGGACGATGCGCGCCGTCCATGGAATGGTCGAGCCGGGCCAGTGCCTCGCGGCGGCTCGGCCAGCGGCCGGTGACGGCCGGCCAGAAGCTTGCGAGCAGCGCCAAAGCGAAGATGGCAGAGCCGGCGGCCCGCCCCCACCAGGGCAAATGCAGCCAGAGCCCGAACCAGGAGACGGCGAGGAAGAGCAGGACGACGCACAGCGGCGCCCACAGCTTCGGCCAGATGCGCTCCCAGGCCAGCGATAGCCGCGATGCCGCAGTGAGGCGCTCCAGCCTCTTGCGGATCGTCTGGACTGGGTCGAGCGCCGTCCGGCGCGGTGTTTCGCTCATCCGATGCTCCGGGCCGCCCCCCGCGGCGCCTCTCCTGGCTTCATCGATCGAGCAAAGAGGCTAGCACGGGAATGTGGCGTGACCAGCACCTAGGCGCCCGAGCCCACAGGCGCTCCGCTTATTGTGAAGCGTCGTCAGGGCAGCCAAGGCGGTGCACGATCCGTGCCGATCAGCTCTTCATAGGTCTGGCGCGGCCGCGTCACCGCGAACTTGTCGCCCTTCACCAACACTTCGGCGACCAGCGGGCGCTGATTGTAGGTCGAGGACATGCTGGCGCCATAGGCACCGGCAGTCATGAAGGCGATGAGGTCGCCGGGCTTCAGTTCAGAGAGTTCACGCCCGGTAGTGAAGGTGTCGCCTGATTCGCAGATCGGCCCGACGACGTCGTAAGCGATCGTCTTTGCGCCCTCAGCCGGCTCTTCTACAGGCCAGATCTCGTGATAGGCCTCGTACATCGCCGGCCGCAGCAGGTCGTTCATCGCCGCATCGACGACGAGGAACTCCTTGGTCGGGCGCGGATTGAGGTGGAGCACCTTGGTCAGGAGGACGCCGGCATTGCCGACGATCAGCCGGCCCGGCTCGAAGCCGAGCTCGGCATCGAGCCCTTGCATCAGCTTGGCGACCATCGCGGCATAGGCCTCGATCAGCCCCGGACCATGGTCGAAATTCCTGGGGACTTCGTAGGGGATGCCGAGCCCGCCACCGAGGTCGAGCCGGTCGACGCGGTGTCCCTCGGCGCGCAGCGCCAGCACGAGATCGCGCATCTTGGCGTATGCAGCCTCGAACGCTTCCGTCTCGCGAATCTGGCTGCCGATATGCACGGCGAGCCCCATGATACGCACGCCCGCCATATTGGCGGCGCGGGCATAGAGCCGGTGCACCTCCTCGAAGGAGACACCGAACTTGTTGGCCGAGGAGCCCGTGGTGATCTTGGCGTGGCCGCCGGCGCCGATATCTGGATTGACCCGGAACACCGCCTCCTGGCGCTTGCCCAGGCGCTGCGCCACCTTCGACAGCAGGTCGAGCTCGCCTTCGGTCTCGATATTGACCTGGAAGATGCCGGCCTCGACGGCAAAAGCGAGCTCGCTCTCGGCCTTGCCGACGCCGGAGAAGACGATCTTGTCGGCCGGGAAGCCGGCCGCGAGCGCCTTACGGATCTCGCCCTCGGAAACCGTATCGGCGCCTGCGCCGAGCGCGGCCAGCGTCTTCAGCACGCCGAGATTGCTGTTCGCCTTCATGGCATAGAAGACATGCGCCGGCTTGCCAGGCGTGGTCGACGTCATCGCCGCTTCATAGAGGCGGTAGTGGCGCTCGATCGTCGCTGAGGAATAGACATAGACCGGCGTTCCGACCTTCTCCGCGATCTCGCGCAGGTCGACATCCTCGGCGAAGAGCGCGCCGTCGCGGTAGGCGAAGTGATGCATCGGACGCTCAGAGCAACGGGTCGAGCACGAAGGGCTTCTCGGGAACCTCGATCGCCTTGTTGCGCTTCGGCGGCTTGCCGAGCGGCGAAGCTTCCGTCGAGTTGAACGTGTCTTCGACCGCACCGGTCTGCTTATCCGGCAGGTCGATCGCATTCTTGGCGTTCGGCGGCGGCTCCAGCGGTCCGCGGCGGCCGCAAGCCGCAAGCGCGAGGCCGAGCACGCCGACCACCAGCACGGTGCGGCCGAATTTCAGGCGGGATTGCGGCACGAACGATGATCCTTAGGCGAAGCTTCGGTGCGAGTGTAGCGAATGGCGTGCAAGCTTGCGAGCCTCACGGGCGTCATTCTCGGGCGGAGCGCAGCGCAGACCCGAGAATCTCGCTCAGGAGATGCTCGGGTCAAGCCCGAGCATGACGGGTCCCGTCCTTGGCGAGCTGCTTCAGCCAGCGCTTGGCCTGCCGCTTCACATTGGCGGGAGCGGTGCCGCCATAGCTGGTGCGGCTCTTGACCGAGCGCTCGACGCCGAGCACGCCGAAGATCTCGTCGCTGATCTTCGGCTCGACCTCCTGCATCTCGGCGAGCGAGAGCTTCTCCAGCCCGACGCCCTTGGCGGAAGCGATGCCGACGAGCCGGCCGGTGACATGGTGGGCGTCGCGGAACGGCATCTTCAGCACGCGCACCAGCCAGTCGGCGAGGTCGGTCGCGGTGGCATAGCCGAGCCCGGCCGCCTTCTTCATCACCTTGAGGTCGGGCTGCATGTCGCGGACCATGCCGGCGCTCGCGGCAAGGCAGAGCGACAGGGTCTGCACCGCGTCGAACGTGCCTTCCTTGTCCTCCTGCATGTCCTTCGAATAGGTCAGCGGCAGGCCCTTCATCATCGTCAGCAGGCCCTGCAGCGCACCGAAGACGCGCCCGGCCTTGCCGCGCACCAGCTCGGCGGCGTCGGGATTACGCTTCTGCGGCATGATCGAGGAGCCGGTCGAGAACTTGTCGGAAAGCTTGACGAAGCCGAATTGCGGCGTCGCCCACAGCACGATCTCCTCGGCCAGGCGCGACAGGTGCATGGCGCAGATCGAGGCGGCCGACAGCGTCTCCAGCACGAAATCGCGATCCGAGACCGAATCGAGCGAGTTCGCCGTCGGCCGGGAAAAGCCGAGCGCCTTGGCGGTCATGTGCCGGTCGATCGGGAAGGAGGTGCCGGCGAGCGCGGCGGCGCCGAGCGGGCATTCGTTCATCCGCTCGCGCGCATCCCTGAGCCGGCTGCGGTCGCGCGCCAGCATCTCGACATAGGCGAGCAGGTGATGGCCGAAGGTGACCGGCTGCGCCGACTGCAGATGGGTGAAGCCGGGCATCACCGAGCCGGCATGGATATCAGCCTTCTCGGCCAGAGCGAGCTGGAGATCGGCAACCTGCTCGTCGAGCTGGTCGAGCGCGTCGCGCACCCACAGCCGCATGTCGGTCGCGACCTGGTCGTTGCGCGAGCGGGCGGTGTGCAGGCGCCCGGCAGCAAGGCCGATCCGCTCCTTGAGATTGCTCTCGATATTCATGTGGATGTCTTCGAGCGCGCGCGAGAACGTGAAGCATCCGGCCTCGATCTCGGCCTCGATGCCCTTGAGTCCGGCTGAAATGACGTCCACGTCGTCTTTCGTCAGGATGCCGGTCTCAGCGAGCATGGCGGCATGAGCGAGCGAGCCGCGAATGTCCTGGCGCCACAGGCGCTGGTCGAAATCGATGGAGGCGTTGATCTCCTCCATGATGGCGTCGGGACCTGTGGCGAAACGCCCACCCCACATGCGGTTGCTCACGGCGGTCTTTCCTGCTCTTCAAGGACGCACGATGACGTCTCGGTCGAAAATGGCGCTAGAGCAATTCCAGCAAAAGTGCGCAGCGGTTTTGCGTTCGGAATTGCGTAAAAACAAGGAGCTTGGCGCTCGGTTATGATGTTTCGAAAGCATAGCCGGATGCTAGCCTGTGGGGCCTTGGCGCTGCTGGTGCTCGGCGGCGCTGCGGCCTTCTACTCCGTACGGGGCGCAGCCGGCAATTCCGTCTGCAGCGCAGCTGCGGCAAAGGTTGAGATACTGCGTCCCCTCGCAAAGGGCGAGGTCGCCGCCGTCGAGGTTGCGAAGCAGCCGGCGCTTCTGCCTGATCTCGCCTTCAACGGCCCCGACGGCAAGCCAATGAGCCTCTCGGCCTTCCGCGGCAAGACCGTGCTGGTCAATCTCTGGGCGACCTGGTGCCTGCCCTGCCTCACCGAGATGCCGGCGCTCGATGCGCTCCAGGGTGCGCTCGGCGGCCCCGATTTCGAGGTTGTGGCGATCAACATCGACACGCGCCATCCCGACAAGCCGAAGAAATGGCTGGCCGACAAGAACATCACGCGCCTCGCCTATTATGCCGACCCGCAGGCCAAGGTCTTCCAGGACATCCGCGCCGTGAAGAAGGTCGAGGGCATGCCGGTCAGCCTGCTGATCGACCCTGCCGGCTGCGAGCTCGCTCTGCTCCAGGGCCCGGCAGAATGGGCGGGCGCCGATGCCAAGGCGATGATCACCGCCGCGATCGGCCGCCGCTGACCCAAGCGTATCCCTCTCGTCGAACAGGGCCCTGACCTTCACAAAAGGGATAGCCGACCGCTGCGTCAGCCCTTAGCGCAGCGATGGCGGCCTGTTTTTGCGAGCGGAGCGAGCTTATGATCACGACCATCAGACGGGCGGCACAGGATGCCGGCCGAAGCGCCCTTCATCTCCTGATGGGCTGCATGCTCGTCGCCGGGCTGGCGACCGGCGCCTCGGCGCAGGAGCGCACCGCGATTTCCGGCACCACGGTCTCGCTGACCCCTCTCAAGGGCTTTGCCCCCTCGGCCAAGTTCGCCGGCCTGGAGCATGCCGAGGCCAAGGCTTCGGTCCTGGTGGTGGAGATGCCGCCCGAGGCGCATGCACAATTGTCGACCCTGTTCGGCAACGCCGATACCGCCAAGGCGAACTTCGCCAAGCAGAACATCGTGATCGACGAGGCCGAGGACATCGAGACGGCCGGCGGCAAAGGCCGCATCCTCACCGGCCAGCAGAATGTCGCCGGCACGACCTTCGACAAATGGATCGTGCTGCTCAAGGGCGCCAAGACCGTGATGATCACGGTGCAGGCACCGGAGGATTCCGATCTCGACGGCGATGATGTCGTCACCATGCTGAAGAGCGTCTCGCTCGGCGCCGAGCCGACCCTCGACCAGAAGCTCGCGGCGCTGCCCTTCCGCGTCCGCGCCAGCGAGCCTTTCCGCGTCGTCGACACCTTCGGCGGCCTCGGCGTGCTGATGACCTCCGGCCCGCTGAACGTCGATCCCAAGGGCTCGCAGCCCATGCTGATCGTCAGCTACCAGAC
Organism: Allobosea sp. Root483D1; assembly: GCF_001429505.1. GTDB lineage: Bacteria > Pseudomonadota > Alphaproteobacteria > Rhizobiales > Beijerinckiaceae > Allobosea. Next base: position 605,126 of record NZ_LMJW01000020.1, on the reverse strand, counting down.
CGGTGGCCAGGTCGCCGCCGGGCAGCTCGCCGCCGTGGGCGAGAAGCTGCTGCAGACGACGCGCGGCTTCGAAAAGGCCGAGATCACCAAGCGCGACACCGTCGCCTTCGCCGGCAGCAAGGACGGCGCGATGCTGTCGGGCACGATCACTGAGGGCTCGGCCCGCAAGCGCTTCGCCCAGTATATGGGCCTGGGTGCCGATGGTCGCTTCGTGCGTATGATCGTCAGCGCCGACGAAGCGACGTATCCCTCGCTCGAGTCGGCGATCAAGGCGATCGCCGACAGCATCGCCTTCGCCAAATGATCGACTGACGCCGCGACCGGCGTCACCGATCTGCAACATTTGCCATGGCCGGCCGGCTGCTCCATACGCTGCCGGCCATGAGCTACACCATCGGCCTCGCCACCACTTTCCACGACCCGGCCATCGCCATTATCGATCCCGGCGGTGAGGTCCTGTTCGCCGAAGCGACCGAGCGCTATTTGCAGTACAAGCGAGCGCCGAACTGCGAGCCGGACACGGCGGTGCGAATGGAGAGCCTGCTCAAGCGCTACATCCCGAAGGGCGCGCAGATCAGGCTCGCGACCAGCTGGGGCGAGGAGTTCACCGGCTTCCTCGACCAGATGAGCCGTGCCGGCTCATTCAGCATCGACGCGCTGCTCAAGCTCTCGCCCGCCTTCAACCGCTCCCTCGTGCCGGAGCGCAGCGAGCGCGCCCTGATCGCCTCGTTGCATCACCAACAGCAGCGCGCCGGCCTTGGCACCTTGCTGGGACTCGACCGCGCCTTCGGCGAGGCGAAGGTCACGGGGATCAAGCGCTACGGCCATCATCTCAGCCATGCGGCTTACGCCTCATGGTCCTCGCCCTTCCGCGACGCCGCCTGCCTCGTCGTCGACGGCATGGGCGAGACCGGCGCTTCCGCGATCTTCGCTCTGAAGGACGGTCGTCTCACCGAGCTGAAGCGCCATCGCGGCCGCGAATCGATCGGCTTCTATTTCGGTTTCGTCACCGACCTCGCCGGCTTCGACCAAGCCAAGGGCGAGGAATGGAAAATCATGGGGCTCGCGCCCTATGGCAAAAGCGATCCCGAATTGCTGGCTTTGCTGCGCAAGCTCTATCGCGTCGAGGGCACCAAGCTCACCTTCGCCGACGCAGCGACGGTCCAGCAGGTCGCCACCGACATCCTCGCCCGTCGTCCGGCCGACGCGCTCGACAAGGGCTGGGCCGATCTCTCGCGCTGCGGCCAGGATGTCTTCGCCGAGATGATGGAGGCGCTGCTCGCCGAGACGGCGGCGCTCTGCCCATCGGAAAACCTCGTGCTCGCCGGCGGTTGCGCGCTCAACTCCTCCTTCAACGGCAAGATCGTCGGCCGCCACGGCTTCAAGCAGGTTTATGTCCCCTCCGCCCCGGCCGATGACGGCAACGCCATCGGCGCCGCCTGGCTCGCGCATGCCGAGGCGAATCCGGATTGGAGGGCGCCGAAGGGGCCGATGAGCCCCTATCTCGGCTCGAGGCTCTCGACCGAACCTTTCGAGCGCATGGCGGCCTGGGAGCCCAGGCTACGCAAGCTCTCGCCCGACGAGATCATCGCCGCGACGGCAAAGCTCCTGGCCGAAGGCAAGCTCATCGGCTGGGCGCAGGGGCGCGCCGAGTTCGGGCCGCGCGCGCTCGGCAACCGCTCGATCCTCGCCGATCCGCGCCCGGCCGACGCCAAGGACCTGCTCAACGCCAAGGTGAAGTATCGCGAGGCTTTCCGGCCTTTCGCGCCCTCGATCCTCGCCGAGCATGGGCCCGACTGGTTCGAGAACTACCAGGACTCGCCCTATATGGAGCGCACGCTGACCTGGAAGGAGGCGGCGCGCAATCGCGTTCCCGCCGTCGTCCACGAGGACGCGACCGGGCGGTTGCAGAGCGTCACGGCCGAACGCAATCCGCGCTATCACGCGCTGATCACCGCCTTCCACGAGCTCACCGGCGTGCCGGTGATCCTCAACACCTCGTTCAACATCATGGGCAAGCCGATCCTGCACAGCAGCGAGGACGCGATCCTGATGTTCTATACCAGCGGACTGGATGCGCTCGTGGTCGAGGACTGGCTCCTGGTGAAGTGAGCGTCTGCTTCGTAGGGAAACCGTCGGTAACAGCCATATCCGGATATGAAAAAAGGCGGCGCTCACGCGCCGCCTTTTCGATTCTGCGGAGATGAAGAGGCTCAGCTCGCCTGCTTGACGGCGATGCCCTTTTCTTCGAGCAGCGTCTGCAACTCGCCGGCCTGGAACATCTCGCGGGTGATGTCGCAGCCGCCGACGAACTCGCCCTTGACGTAGAGCTGCGGGATCGTCGGCCAGTTCGAATAGGCCTTGATGCCCTCGCGGATCTCCTGATCCTCGAGCACGTTGACGCCCTTGAACGGCACGCCGACGTAAGAGAGGATCTGCACGACCTGGCCGGAGAAGCCGCACATCGGGAATTGCGGCGTGCCCTTCATGAAGAGCACCACGTCGCTGGACTTCACTTCGGCATCGATACGGGCGTTGACGTCGCTCATGTCTTTTCTCCTGCGGCGGGTTCAAGGCCCGCCGGATGAACTCGTTCTAATCTTGGGGAACCGTCGTCGTCAGCGCAAGGGCATGCAGCACGCCGCCCATGTTTCCTTGCAGCGCGGCATAGACCATCTGGTGCTGTTGGACGCGCGACTTGCCCTTGAAGGCGGCCGAGGTCACCGTCGCGGCATAGTGGTCGCCATCGCCGGCGAGATCCTTGATCTCGACGACGGCGTCGGGGAACGCCGCCTTGATCATGCGCTCGATCTCGTTTGCTTCCATCGCCATGGCTGATCTCCTCAGAGCATTTTCAAGCGAAGTGGAAACCGGTTCGCGTGAAGAAAATGCGTCAAAACAACTCTATCCGGCCTTGCCGGCCATATAATCCGGCAGCCAGCTCTCATGCGCCTTGCGCAGGGCGGCGACCGAGACGGCGGGTTCGCCCGGCAGGGCAAGCTCGCTGCCGCCGGTCTTGCCGATGATCTCAGCCGGTACGCCTGCGGCCTTCGCTTCAGCAACGACCGCCTCGGCAGCGCCAGCCGGCAGCGAGAGCAGGTAACGGCCTTGATCCTCGCCGAACAGCACCGCATGAGCCGGCCCCGCGGGCAGAGCCGCGATGGTGGCGCCGATGCCCTTCGCCATCGCCATCTCGGCGAGCGCGACGGCAAGGCCGCCATCCGACAGATCGTGGCAGGCGCTGAGACGGCCCGCGGTGATCAGGGAACGCACGAACTCGCCATTGCGGCGCTCGACGGCGAGATCGACCGGCGGCGGCGCGCCCTCTTCGCGGCCGCAGACCGTCGCGAGATAGGCGCTCTGGCCGAGCCAGCCCTTGGTCTCGCCGATCAGGATGATCGCCTCGCCCTCGGCTTTGAAACCAATAGTCGCGTGCTTGGTCACATCGGCGAGCAGACCAACGCCGCCGATCGTCGGGGTCGGCAGGATCGAGACGCCATTGGTCTCGTTGTAGAGCGAGACATTGCCGGAGACGACCGGGAAATCGAGCGCCTTGCAGGCCTCGCCGATGCCCCTGATGCAGCCGACGAGCTGGCCCATCACCTCCGGCCGCTCCGGATTGCCGAAGTTGAGGTTGTCGGTGATGGCCAGTGGCAAGGCTCCAACGGCGACCAGATTGCGCCAAGCTTCCGCGACAGCCTGCTTGCCGCCTTCGAACGGATCGGCCTCGCAATAGCGCGGCGTCACGTCGGCAGTCATGGCGAGGCCCTTGGGGCCGTCCTCGATGCGCACGATGCCGGCGTCGCCACCCGGCGTCACCGCCGAATTGCCGAGGATCAGCGTGTCGTACTGCTCGTAGATCCAGCGCTTCGACGAAAGGTCCGGCGAGCCGACCAGCGCGAGCAGGGCTTCCGCGTTCGACATCGGCGGCGTCACGCTTGCCGCCTCGATCACCGGCCGCTTCGGCGTCTCGACCCAGGGCCGGTCATATTCGGGAGCTTCGTCACCGAGTTCCTTGATCGGCAGGTCGGCCATCGTCTCGCCGTCATGCTTGACGACGAAGCGCAGCGTGTCGGTGGTCTTGCCGACGACGGCGAAATCGAGGCCCCATTTACGGAAGATCGCCTCGGCCGGCTCCTCATGGCCGGGCTTGATCACCATGAGCATGCGCTCCTGGCTTTCCGAGAGCATCATCTCATAGGCGCTCATGCCGTCCTCGCGGCAGGGCACCGCGTTGAGGTCGAGCTCGACGCCAAGGTCGCCCTTGGCGCCCATCTCGACCGCCGAGCAGGTCAGGCCGGCCGCGCCCATGTCCTGGATCGCGTCGACATGGCCGGCGGCCATGATCTCGAGGCAAGCTTCGAGCAGCAGCTTCTCGGCGAAGGGGTCGCCGACCTGCACGGTCGGCCGCTTCTCCTCGGCGCCCTCGCCGAAGGCGGCCGAGGCCATGGTCGCGCCATGGATGCCGTCGCGGCCGGTCTTTGAGCCGAGATAGACGATCGCCTTACCGACGCCCGAGGCTTTGGCGTAGAAGATCTCGTCGGAGCGCGCGAGGCCGACCGCCATGGCGTTGACCAGGTTGTTGCCGTCATAGCGCCGATGGAAGCCGGTGGCGCCACCGACATTGGGCACGCCGAAGGAGTTGCCGTAGCCGCCGATGCCGGCGACGACGCCGGAGACCAGGTGCCGCGTCTTGGGATGGCTGGGATCGCCGAAGCGTAGCGCGTCGAGCACCGCGATCGGCCGCGCGCCCATGGTGAAGACGTCGCGCAGGATGCCGCCGACGCCGGTGGTCGCGCCCTGATAGGGCTCGATGAAGGACGGGTGGTTGTGGCTCTCCATCTTGAAGACCACCGCGAGCCCGTCGCCGATGTCGATCACGCCGGCATTCTCGCCCGGCCCCTGGATCACCCAGGGCGCCTTGGTCGGCAGCGTCTTCAGATGGATCTTCGACGATTTGTACGAGCAGTGCTCGTTCCACATCGCCGAGACGATGCCGAGCTCGGTGATCGACGGCTCACGTCCGATCAGGTGCAGGAAGCGCTGATATTCGTCCGGCTTGAGGCCGTGCTCGGCGACCAGCTGCGGGGTGATCTTGATGTCGTTGGGAATCACGCGGCCTGTTCCTGACGGAGGGGGCGAGCGCAGGGCTCGATCTCAAGCGGGGGCAATAGCCTAAAAGCGGCCGGTGAGACAATCGCAGCGGAGCGCGCCGATTGAATCATCTGCGTATGATGTGTATGATCTGCGCAATCATTACACATCGAGCCGCCATGCGGACCAATATCGAACTTAATGACGACTTGCTCGCCGAGGCGATGGAAGCAACCGGCTTGCCGACCAAGCGGGCGACGGTCGAGGAGGCCTTGCGCAAGCTGGTGCAGCAGCATCGCCAGCGTCAGGCCCTGAAAGAGCTCGACGGACTCGGCTGGGATGGCGATCTCGACGCCATGCGGCGCGATATCGACGATCCGGCCAAAACCTGGTGATCGTCGTCGACAGCTCCGCCTGGATCGGGCTGCTTCGCGGCGATCGCTCACCACCGGTGGTCAGGCTGCGCGAGCTGGAGGAAACACAGAACGTTCTCGTCGGCGACATCGTACTGCTGGAGATCCTGCGGGGCGCCGGAAGCGATCAGCAAGCTCTCGCCATCGAGACAAGGCTGCGTCAGTTTGTGGTCGCCCGCATGCTCTCTTCCGCTCTCGCGCGAGAGGGAGCTGCGCACTACCGCGACCTGCAGGCCCGTGGCATCACCATCCGTAAGACGCCCGACCTGATCATCGCGACCTACTGCATCGCCAACCGCCATCGCCTCCTGCATCAGGATCGCGACTTCGATCCTTTCGCCGAGCATTGCGGTTTGCTGATTGCGTGAGTGGCGGCCAACCCCGCCTACCCCACCCCGATCTCCGCCATGGCCGCACGCAGCTTCGCCGGGATCGGCACTGGCGTCTGGGGGCCGCGCTCGACATAGACATGGGTGAAGAGGCCCTGCGCCGCCGTCAGCACACCGCCCTGCCGAAAGATCCCGATCCGGTAGGTCACCGAGGAGCGGCCGAGCTTCTCGACCGCAAGCGCGCCTTCGACGATCTCCGGAAACGCCACGCTCTCGAAATAGTCGCAGCGCGTGCCGACCACGAGGCCGACGATCCTGCTGTCCTTCACATCGAGAAAGCCCTGCTCGATCAGCCAGGCGTTCACCACCGTGTCGAACCAGTTGTAGTAGATCACATTGTTGACGTGGCCGAAGACGTCATTGTCGGCCCAGCGCGTCGGGATCGTGCGGAACAGGCGGAAATCGGCCCGCCCGAGCCTGACCGGCCTCTCGCTCATCGCTCGTCCCCACCCGCCTTGTCGCCCGCGCCGATCTCACTCACGCCGAGCGCATCCGCCAGCCGCGCCTTGGCCGAGCCGGGCCGCAGTGGCTTCTGCTGGCTCTCATGCGGAGCCCACCCCGAGAGCCAGACGATCTCGAAGGTCGCGCGCAGGCGACCGTCGGGATCGGAAAAGCGCTCGGCATAAAGCTCGGCCGCGCGCAGCAGCACGCCGCGCCGCAGCGGCTTGCGGCTACGCTCGGTCAGCGCATTGGCCCAGCCCATGGCGCGCAGGTCACGCAAGAGCCCGAACATGTCGCCATAGCGCACGGTCACGCTCTCGCTGTCGATCACGGGCAGCGCAAAGCCAGCCCGCTGCAGCAGAGCGCCGAGATCGCGCAGATCGGCGAAGGGGGCGACGCGCGGGCTCGCCCCGCCGGTCAACTCGACCTCGGCCGCGAGCAATGATTGCCGGAGCTCGGTCAGGCTCTGGCCGGCGAGCAGGCAGGCGATGAACAGCCCGTCGGGCCTGAGCGCCCGCCTGATCTGCACCAGCGTGCCGGGCAGGTCGTTGACGGTGTGCAACGTCAGCACGGAGGCGATGAGATCAAGCGACTCCGCCGTGAAGGGCAGTGCCTCCAGGTCTCCGACGAGGCCGGCACTGGCGTCTGGCACTTCCGCTATGCGCAGCAGTTCACCTGCCCGCGCCCGCAGCGCCGGTCCCGCCAGTGGCAGCGGCGTGCCGAGATCGGCAGCCCGCTCGAAGCGCCGCAGCACGGCGGAAAGCCGCTCGTCGAGATCGGCGACGCAGCGCGCCAGCAGGAAATCGGGATAGCCAGCTGCGAGCGCTGCCGTGAGACGGCGGCGATAGAGCGCGCGGTCGAAGACGACGGAGCTCACCGCGCGCCTCGTTTCATTCCATTCCTTCGAGCTCGATGATCAGCCCCTCGATCATCTTGAGCCCGATCTGCCAGAAGGCCGGATCGCGTGCATCGAGCCCGAACGGCTTCAGCAGCTCGGAGTGATGCTTGGTGCCGCCGGCCGAGAGCAGCGCGAAATAGCGCTCCTGAAAACCCGAAGCCGAGTTCTGGTAGACGCCATAGAGCGAGTTCACCAGGCAATCGCCGAAGGCATAGGCGTAGACGTAGAAGGGCGAATGGATGAAGTGCGGGATATAGGCCCAGAAGGTCTCGTAGCCCGGCCCGAGCCGGATCGCCGGTCCCAGGCTCTCCGACTGCACACTGAGCCAGAGATCACAGAGATTCTCCGCCGTCAGCTCACCCTGCCGGCGGGCTTCGTGGACCTTGCGCTCGAAGGAGTAGAAGGCGATCTGGCGCACGACCGTGTTGATCATGTCCTCGACCTTGGCGGCTAGCATCGCCTTGCGCTGCTTCGGGTCGGTCGTTCCGTCGAGCAGCTTGCGGAAGGTCAGCATCTCCCCGAACACGCTCGCCGTCTCGGCCAGCGTCAGCGGCGTCGGCGCCATCAGCGCTCCGTTCGGCCCGGCCAGCACCTGGTGCACGCCATGACCGAGTTCATGCGCCAGCGTCATCACGTCGCGCGGCTTGCCCTGGTAGTTCAGCAGCACATAGGGGTGCGCGGACGGAACGGTCGGGTGCGCGAATGCGCCCGGCGCCTTGCCCGGACGGGCCGGCGCGTCGATCCAGCGCTCGTCGAAGAAGCGCTGCGCGATTCCCGCCATCTCCGGCGAGAAGGCGCCATAAGCGTCGAGCACCGTGTCGCGCGCTTCCGTCCAGGGAATCGTCCGCTGCTCGACCTTGGGCAGCGGCGCGTTGCGGTCCCAATAGTCGAGCGCCTCCTGGCCGAACCAGCGCGCCTTCAGCTTGTAATAGCGGTGCGACAGCCGCGGATAGGCCTCGCGCACCGCCGCGACCAGGGCATCGACGACCTCGCGCTCGACCCGGTTCGCCAGATGGCGGGAATCGGCGACATCAGCGAACTTGCGCCAGCGGTCCGAGATCTCCTTGTCCTTGGCGAGCGTGTTGGTGATCAGGCCGAAGGTGCGCAGATGCTGGCGGAAGACGGTACCGAGCACCTCGGCCGCCTGCTTGCGCACGGCACCGTCGGCGTCCTGCAGCCGGTTCAGCGTCAGTTCGAGGGTAAGGTCGTCGTCGCCGACCTTGAAGCGCAGCGAGGCGATCGTCTCGTCGAAGAGCCGGTTCCAGGCCCCGTGCCCGGTGACCGACTTCTCATGGAAAAGCTCCTCGATCCGGTCCTCGAGCTGATGCGGCTTGTCCTTGGCGAGGTCCTCAAGCCAGGGCTTCCAGTGGCTGAGCGGGGCCTGTCCCGCCACCGTGGCAAGCAGCACCTCGTCGATCCGGTTGAGCTCGAGCCCGAAGAACAGCAGCTCGGTCGAGATCGCGGTCACCTTGTCCTGTGTGTCGCCATAGAACTTGGCGCGTTGCGGATCGGTGGTGTCGCCGGAATAGACCAGGCCGGCATAGGACATGATCTTGCCGACCAGGTCCTCCAACCCCTCATAGGCATTGACCGCCTCGGCCAGCGCCGCGCTGGCATCGTCGCGCGCGGCGAGCGCCGCGAGCTTGCCGCGATAGAGCTCGGCGAAACGCCGCGCCTCGGCTGCGGCGCGCTCGACATCGGCGGCGAAGGCCGGCGAATCCGTTGCCGGATAAAGATGCGTCAGGTCCCATTCCGGCAAGACGCCGAGCGCCTCGGCAGCGCCCCCGGCATAAGCGGCGCGTGCGATTGCGGGGCGGTCGAAGGAGCGGGTCATTGCGTATCCTGCCTCGGCCTGTTGGGGAGGGTTGTGGCCCTCTCATATGCGCGGGCTGCCGCTCGCGATCAACGGCGACGCTGTCACAGCCGCCCGATTTCCTGAAGGCTTCGCCGGCTTAAGCGGCGCTTAACCGTTCTCCTCGACAGTGACCCGAAACGGAACAGCCGATTCCGGCTAATTGCCTGGCCCGCCGAGGTTTCATGTCCGCCACTGTTCTCGTCGTCGACGACGATCCCGTCCAGCGACGGCTGCTCGATGCAATGCTGAAGCGCTTCGGTTACGACGTCGCGCTCGCCGAAGGCGGCGAGCAGGCCCTGGCGGTTCTCGTCGACGAATCGCGCCGTATCGACTGCCTGATCCTCGATCTCGTCATGCCCGGCCTCGACGGCATGGGCGTGCTCGCGGCGCTACGCGAACGCGGCAGCGAGGTGCCTGTGATCGTGCAGACCGCGAACGGCTCGATCGAGACCGTGGTCACGGCGATGCGTGCCGGCGCCGTCGACTTCGTGGTCAAGCCGGCCGGCGCCGAGCGCCTGCAGATCTCGCTCAAGAACGCGCTCAAGCTCGGGGCTCTCGAGCATGAGATCCGCTACATGAAGCGGCGCGCCTCCGGCCAGCTCGGCTTCCGCGATCTCGCCAGCAAGAGCCAGGACATGGGTCGCGTCATCCAGCTGGCTGAACGCGCCGCCCGCTCCAACATTCCGATCCTGATCGAAGGCGAATCCGGCGTCGGCAAGGAGGTGCTGGCCCGCGCCATCCAAGGCTCCAGCGATCGCAGGGGCAAGCCCTTCGTTACCGTCAATTGCGGTGCGATCCCGCACAACCTCGTCGAATCCATCCTGTTCGGCCACGAGAAGGGCTCGTTCACCGGCGCAACCGAGCGCCATATCGGCAAGTTCGTCGAGGCCAATAGCGGCACGCTCTTCCTCGACGAGGTCGGCGAACTGCCGCTCGATGCGCAGGTCAAGCTGCTGCGCGCCATCCAGGAGAGCGAGGTCGATCCGGTCGGCGGCAAGAAGTCGGTGCGTGTCGACATCCGCATCATCTCGGCGACCAACAAGAGCCTGCTGGAGCAGGTCAAGCGCGGCGAGTTCCGCGAGGACCTCTATTACCGGCTCAACGTCTTCCCGATCACCCTGCCGCCGCTGCGCCGGCGCCGCGAGGATGTCGCCGACCTCGCCCGCGGCTTCCTTGCCCGCTTCGCTGCCGAAGAGGGCCGCAAGCTCCGTGGGATCAGCGCCGAGGCGCTCGGCCTGCTCGCCGACTATGATTGGCCGGGCAATGTCCGCCAGCTCGAGAACGCGATGTTCCGCGCCGTCGTGCTCTCCGATGGCGACGAGCTCACCGTCGCCGAGTTCCCGCAGATCGCCGCCCAGATGGACGGATTCGACGTGCGGATCCCGCCGGCGCCAGCCTCGATCGCTAGCGAACCGCGCGGCGAGGCGCCGCCGCGCGTCATCCAGGTTCCGGTGCGCGATCCCAATGCGCTCGACCTCGTCGCCGGCTCCGACATGCGCACGCTCGACGAGCTGGAGCGCGAGATCATCCGGTTCGCGCTGGCCCATTATCGCGGCCACATGTCCGAGATCTCGCGCAAGCTCGGCATCGGACGCTCGACGCTCTACCGCAAGCTCAAGGATTACGGGCTGATCGACGGCGAGGACGCCTCCGACGGGGCGGACGCGGCTTGAGCTAGTCCACAGCGAAACGCGTTCTGCAACCGACAGGGGACGGGTTGCAGAGGGCGAATATCGGCCGCTGTTGCAGGGCGGCATCTTGTCGAAGCAGGCCGAGTCACGCAGTTATCGGCGTGGATTCGGCCAAGGACTGGGAAGTTAATCGATGCGCCTTCGCCGCCTGGCGGAAACCGTCTCAGCCACCACGCTTGGCCTCGCGCTGCTCCTCGCTCCCGCGGCTGCCCAGGAGGCGGCGGCCGAACTCGGCGTGCCGCTGCCCGAGCAGCCGGCCCTGGTCATCCTGAACAGCGACACCCAACCGCAAAAGCTCGACATCCCCGCCCCCGCGGAGGTGACGCTCGATCTGCGCCCATCGACCAGCCTGCAGTCGGCCGAAGCGGCCGAGGCCAAGGAGATGGTCACCGGCGCGCTCTCGACCAGGCCCGATCAGGCCCCAGCCGAGCTCGAATTCGACCTGCCCGAGCCCGAGATGCCACCGGTCGATCCGGCTCTGACGAAGCCGGCCGAGCCCTCGCCGCAACCGCAACTGGCCAAGCCCTCGCAGATTGATCTGCCGCCGCTTCCCGAGGTCGCGGTGACGATGCCAGCGGGGCTCGAACTCTCCGGCCGGATCGCGGCGCAGGCCGAGATCGCCTCCGCCCTGCCCCGCCTCGCCGCCCGCGAGCGCGCCGACATCGTCGCCGCCTATGCCGCCAACGAGAACCGGCCATTCTGGATCGACGGCAAGGATCTGAGCGCCGCCGGCAAGCAGATCGTCGCCCGGCTCGGCCGCGCGGGTGACGACGGCTTGCGCGCCGGCGACTACCTGCTGCCGGTCTTCGAGAGCGCCGACAAGGACAGCCTCGCCGCGGCCGATATCCGGCTGTCGGCACTCGCCGTGCTCTACGCCCGCGACGCCCGCGGCGGACGCATCGATCCGCGCCGCCTCTCGAAGCTGATCACCCCGAAGCTCGAGTTGCCCTCGGCGACCGAAGTGCTGTCGGAACTCGCCGGCGCCACCGATCCCGGTGCGGTGCTTGCCGCCTATAATCCCCAGCATGGCGGCTATCAGCGCCTGAAGGCCAAGCTCGCCGAGCTGCGCGCCCATAAGTCCGAAACGCCCGTCGCCCGCATCCCGGCCGGCCCCTCCCTCAAGGTCGGCATGCGCGATGCCCGCGTGCCGCTCGTCCGTGCCCGGCTCGGCCTGGGCAGCAGCGAGGAGCCGGTCTTCGACCGCTCGACCGCATTGGCGCTGGCCGACTTCCAGAAGCAGGCGGGCTTGCGCGCCGATGGCGTGCTCAGCGACCAGACCGTCGCCGCGCTCGCGATGCCGCCTTCGACACGCCTGGAAAGCGACATCGTCGCTCAGATGGAGCGCTGGCGCTGGCTGCCGAGCGATCTCGGCGAGAACCGCGTGATCGTGAACATCCCCGAATACCGGATGCGCGTCATGCACGGCGACAAGCTCGCCTATGAGTCGCGCGTCATCGTCGGCAAGCCGGAATCGGCGACGCCGGTGTTCTCGCACCGGATGGACCATGTCGTCGTCAATCCGTCCTGGTACATTCCGCCCTCGATCATGCGCAAAGAGATCCTTCCGGGTCTCGCCAACGATCCGAACTACGCCGCAAGGCGCGGCTATGTCGTGACACGCGGCAAGAACGGCAGCATCTCGGTGCGCCAGCCGCCGGGCGAGCGCAATGCGCTCGGCTGGATCAAGTTCATGTTCCCGAACGACCACGCCGTCTATCTGCACGATACGCCGAATCGCAGCCTGTTCGGTGCCGGCAAGCGCGCCTTCAGCCATGGTTGCGTGCGCGTCGAGAATCCCTTCGCCCTCGCCGACCAGGTGCTCGGGCCGGAATGGACCGCCGAGCGGCTGAAGCGACTGATCGGTTCGGGGGAGCGCACCATCAAGCTGCCGCAGCCCCTGCAGATCCATCTGGTCTATGAGACCATCGTCGTAAACGAAGCCGGCGCCGTCACGACCTTCGACGACATCTACGGTTTCCACAGGCTGGTACGGAACGCGCTCGAACAACGTTCCTGAACAGCAGGGCCTGGAAAAAGTCCCATTCGGCACGGTTTCGCCACGATCTGCCGGTAGCGAGCAATCTTGCTTGCCGGGGTTCCGGCGGGGAGTTGCCTCGCCGGTAACCTCCCGTTAAGCCTTCTCGGCAACTGTTCCTTCACGTTTATCGCTCCGGCTTGCCCGGCGCTTCGAGACGGGTCTGACAGAGTGAGCAGGTCGAAAGCCGAGATCGCAGCACGGCTCCCGCATTCTTTGCGGCGCAGCAAACGTGTCGGCTTGCTCCTGATCGCCAGCGCGAGCCTCCTGGTCCTGGGGGTACGCGGCACGCAGAACGCCGTCGCCAACGGCGACACCCGCACCATCACCGTCAAGCACATGCACACCAAGGAGGAGACGACCGTCACCTTCAAGCGTGACGGCCGCTACGATTCCTCGGGGCTGGAGAAGCTCAACTGGGCGCTGCGCGACTGGCGCACCGATGAGCCGATCCGGATGGATCCGCGCTTGTTCGATATCGCCTGGGAAGTCCATCGCAAGGTCGGCTCCGACCAGCCCTTCCACGTCGTCTCCGCCTATCGCTCGCCCGGCACCAACTCCATGCTGCGCCGGCGCTCGCGCGGCGTCGCCAAGCACAGCCAGCACATGCTCGGCAAGGCGATGGACTTCTACCTGCCGGACACCCCGACCGCCCGCATGCGCGAGACGGCGATGCGGATGCAGCGCGGCGGCGTCGGTTTCTATCCGGGCGCCCATACGCCCTTCGTCCATCTCGACGCCGGCTCCGTCCGCTCCTGGCCGCGCATGACCCGCGATCAGCTCGTGCGCCTCTTCCCCGATGAGCGGACCGTCCATCTACCGGCCGACGGCAAGCCGCTCAGCGGCTACGAGACCGCCAAGGCCGAGATCATGTCCAGCGGTGGCTCAGTGATGGGCTATGCGGCCGGAGATTACGACGAAGGCGCGATCATGGCGTCGAGCGGCGGCGGCAAGAGCTTCTGGGCCGCGCTGTTCGGCGGCGACGACGAGGAAGCCGACGCCCGTCCAGTCCGCGGTCGCGCCGCAGCTCGCCGCGCGCCTGCTCCGCAGCCGACGGTCATGGCCTATGCGGGTGACAGCAATAACGGCGATGGCGGCCGTTTCGCTGTCTTCAACGGGCAGCCTGCCCAGCCCGAGCCTGCCGGCCGCGCCGTTCTGCGCGAGCGCTCGAACCGCGCGACGACGACCACGGCCCAACCGCCGGCGGAAACCCAGGTCGCGGCGCTCGCCCCCGCCGAGGTGGCGCCGCCCGAGCCGCCGAAGCCGAGCCCGATCGCGACCGCGCTACCCGTCGCGCGCCCGAGCGGCCTGACGCCGCCAGTACCGAATCTGCCAGCCGGCTCGCCGCAACTTGCCACCCTGGCGGCAGAGGCCTCGGCGCTGCCGCTACCGGCAGCCGAGCAGAAGCTCATTCTGGCGTCGCTGCCGCCGCGGCGGCCGACCGACTTGCCGGCGGCGGCCCCGGCGCTGGAAACCATCCTGACCGGCCGGTCTGTCTCGGCACCGTTGCCGCCCTCCCGCCCCGTCGAGATTGCAAGCCTGTCGACCGAGGGCCTGCGGCTCAGCGACGAAGCCGAGGACGCCGTGCCCGCCGGCGCCAAGCTGGTCGCGGTCAATCATCCACCGCCGCCGATCCGGCCGCGCCTGCCGGGCGCTGCCCCCGAACGTCCGGCCACGACGCAGATCGCCGCGCAGCCGCGCAGCACCCCGATGGCAGCCGAATACAACGCCGATCGCGCCGGCCTCGATTCGCTCTTCGCCGCGGTCTCGGCGCCGGAGACACCTCCCACCCGCCGCGCGACGGTCGCGACCGCCAAGGCGAAGACCGGCTCGGAGGCCCATGCCAAGGGCTGGGTCGCCGGTGCAAACCCGGCCGCGTCGCTCGGCTTCTCCGCCGCCGAGCCCAGCGATGTCGGCACCAGCGGCTTCAGCGGCCCGGCGGTCAAGGCCCTGCCGACCACCTTCGTCCAGAACTGAGCCGACCCGCTATCACTCTTTGTCGATCGGCCAGGCCTTGAAGACGTCGAGCGCCTCGCAGGCGGCGGCCTGACGCGCCAGCGCCGGCCAGCGTCCCTCCGGGGCGAATTCCGGAATGACGAAACGGCAGAAGCCCCAGGCGATCGCGGCGGCGATGTCGCCGGGCCTGAGTTCCGGCCCTGCTCCGATCTCGCCACGCTCCGCCGCCTGGTCGAGCAGGTCGAGCGCGGTGTGGAGCTGCGACAGGATGCGTTCCTGCCAGTTGTCGTAGCGCTTCTCCTCAGGCCGCTTGCGCTCGTATTCGACCGAGACCGCCTTGTCCGCGGCGACGATGCCGATGCCGGTCAGGCTGAGATCCCTGACCCGCGCCGCCTTGTCGGTCGGCCGCAGCGAGCGGCCAGCGATGTCCTCGAAATGTTGGATGATCAGCAGCGATTCGCTGATCACCGTACCGTCGGCAGCGACCAGCGTCGGCGCCTTGATCAGCGGGTTGATCTTGCGGAACTCCGGCATGTGCCGGAACACCGAGACCGAGCGATGCTCGAAATCGAGGCCGAGCAAGGTCCCGGTGATGGCGGCACGCCGCACATAGGGGCTGTCGAGCATTCCAACCAGCAGCATGGCAATCTCCCGTTGTTGTGGGAGGAACACTGACTGCTGGCGCGCCGCTTGCCACGCCAATTCGCGTGAAGCCTGACTTCACGCCATTTGATGCTCGTCGGCGGGATAGTCCTCGGGAGCCAACTCCCCGGCTGCGATCTTCGCCTGAACGGCGGCCTGGCAGGGGTCCCAGGCAGGGGTGCTGCCGAAGCGCTCCAGCATCAGATCGATCAGCACGCGCACCTTGCCGGACACGTAGGGGCCGGGTGGGCGCACGACGTGCAAGGCGCTCTCGCGCATCGGATAACGCCAGAGGATGTGCTCGACCGTGCCGGCGCGGATCGCGTCGCTGGCGATGAAAGTCGGCAGTACGGCGATCCCCAATCCGGCCTCGGCCCAGCGCAACAGCGTATCGCCATTGTCAGAGCGCAGGCGGCCGGAGGGGCGCACGGAAACCCAGCGCCGGTTCACGCGGAAGCCCCAGTCGACGACGCTGTTGCCGGAATAGATCAGGCATTCGTGGCGGGCGAGATCGAGCGGCGTCTCCGGCCGGCCATGCCGGGCGAAATAGTCCGGGCTGCCGAGCACCGCTCCCTTCACCGGGGCGATGCGGCGCGCGACCAGGGTGGAGTCCTTGAGAGAGCCGATGCGAATCGCCGCGTCGAAGCGCTCACCGATCAGGTCGACCTGACGGTCGCTCGCCTCGACATCGAGCTCCAATCGCGGGTGCCGCTGTGCGAGTTCCGCCAGCACCGGCGCGAGATGCCGGTATCCGAACGAGAGCGGCATCGACAGCCTCAAGCGCCCCGCGACGCCTTCCGATTGCTGCGCCATCGCCTCGCGTGCCTCGGCGAGCTCGGACAGGATGCGTTCGCCCCGCACCTTGAACTCCAGCCCGGCCTCGGTCGCGGCAACGCCGCGCGTCGTGCGGCTGAGCAGACGCGTGCCGAGATCGGCCTCCAGCCGGGCGATGCGGCGGCTGACGATCGACTTCGCCAGGCCGAGGCTATGCGCCGCCCGGCCGAAGCCACCGGCGTCGACGACGGCGACAAAGCTCCTGATATCGTCGATCTCGGACATGAAGCGTTCCTGCAAGCGTTCCTGAATGAGCAACAGATTGGTGCCCAATATGGGCATTCTGGTGCGACAAGTGAACCGCTACCTCTCGCTCATCAAATCCCGCTCTCGCAGGAAGGGCGCCCAAAAGGGGCGCTCCGAGAAAACTCCCGTTTCATCGGCCTGCCGGCGTGACACGCGTTCACAGATGAGGAAGCCATGCTCGACAAGCTCAAGAAGCGCCGTACGCAATATGCCCTCGGCAAGAATCTGCCCATCTCGGAAACGCAGGTCGATGGCCTGATCCGGGAGGCGATCCGCCTGGCGCCCTCCAGCTTCAACTCGCAAAGCTCCCGCGCCGTCATTCTCTTCGGCAGGGAGAGCGACAAGTTCTGGAGCATCGCCAAGGAAGCGCTGCAGGCGGTCGTGCCGGCTGCCGATTTCGCCGCGACAGCCAAGAAGATCGAGAGCTTCGCCAGCGGTGCCGGGACGGTGCTGTTCTACGAGGACCAGGAGCCGGTCAAGGCTCTCCAGGCCAATTTCCCGCTCTACGCGCACAACTTCCCGATCTGGTCGGAGCATTCGACCGGCATGGCGCAGTTGGCGGTGTGGACCACGCTTGCCGATGTCGGCATCGGCGCGAGCCTTCAGCACTACCATCCGCTCGTCGACGCTGAAGTCGCCAAGACCTGGAACATCCCTGCGTCCTGGAAGCTCACGGCGCAGATGCCGTTCGGCTCCAATGAGGCGGCCTTCCCGGAGAAGACCTTCATCGACGACGAGCTCCGGTTCCGCACCCACCGCTGATCGAAATTCGGGCTGAACGGCGCCGCCCAGGCCGGGCTCAAGCTCATCGCCTGAATAAACACTTCGAAGACACAAATGCCGCCCGGGGAACCTCCCCCGGGCGTTTTTTTGCGGATGCGCCCCGATTCCCACCGGAAAGGCCACGCTCTCGTCAGCGCCGCTATCCCGCGGGCGCCGACTCGAGGCCTACCCGCCAGCACCTCGGCGCTTGCAAAGACGCCGCGCCTGTCGGATGCCATAAGGACATGGCTGCACGTTTGGAAGTTGCTCGCTAAGCTGGACGGCCGGGCTCACAGCAGAAGGGGGAGCGTAGTGAAGATCGGTTCGCCTAAGGAAGTCTTCGCGGGAGAGGCGCGTGTCGCCATGACCCCCGACAGTGCGCTGCAACTTCAGAAACTAGGCTATGACTGCCTTATCGAGGCCGGAGCGGGTGTTGCCGCCGGCTTCATCGACGAGGCCTACCGGGCCGTCGGGGTCAAGGTGGTCGACAGCGCCGCGGAGCTCTGGGACGAGGCCGACATCGTCGCCAAGGTGCGTCCGCCCGAGCCGGCGGAGGTCGAGCGGCTCAAGGCCGGCAAGACGCTGATCTCGTTCTTCTATCCGGCGCAGAACAAGGAGCTCATGGAGCTCTGCAAGGACAAGGGCGCCAACGCCATCGCGATGGACATGGTGCCGCGCATCTCGCGCGCCCAGAAGATGGACGCGCTCTCGTCCATGGCCAACATCGCCGGCTATCGCGCGGTGATCGAGGCCGGCAACAATTTCGGCCGCTTCTTCACCGGCCAGATCACGGCGGCGGGCAAGGTGCCGCCGGCCAAGGTGCTGGTGGTCGGCGCGGGTGTCGCCGGCCTTGCTGCCATCGGCACGGCGACCTCGCTCGGCGCGATCACCTATGCCTTCGACGTCCGCCCGGAAGTGGCCGAGCAGATCGAATCGATGGGTGCGCAGTTCGTCTTCCTCGACTTCAAGGGGCAGCAGCAGGACGGCGCCGCCACCGGCGGCTATGCCGCGCCCTCCAGCCCCGAATTCCGCGAAGCGCAGCTCAAGAAGTTCCGCGAGCTCGCGCCGCAGATCGACATCGTCATCACCACCGCGCTGATCCCCGGCCGGGATGCGCCGGTGCTGTGGACCAAGGACATGGTCGAGGCGATGAAGCCCGGCTCGGTCATCGTCGACCTCGCCGCCGAGCGCGGCGGCAATTGCGAGCTGACCAAGCCGGACGAGAAGATCGTGACGCCGAACGGCGTGACGATCGTCGGCTACACCGATTTCCCGAGCCGGATGGCGGCCCAGTCCTCGACGCTCTACGCCACCAACATCCGCCACATGATGACGGATCTGACCCCGGGCAAGGACGGCACGGTCGTCCACAACATGGAGGACGACGTCATCCGCGGCGCGACCGTGGCCTTCGAAGGCGCCGTCACCTTCCCGCCGCCGCCGCCCAAGGTGGCTGCGATCGCGGCGCAGAAGCCGAAGGAGAAGGCCAAGGAGCTGACCCCGGCGGAAAAGCGGGCACGGGAAACCGCCGCCTTCAAGGCGCAGACCCAGTCCCAGTTGATGCTGCTCGGCATCGGCACGGTGCTGATGCTGATCGTCGGCGCCTATGCGCCGGTGAGCTTCATGAGCCATTTCATCGTGTTCGCCCTCGCCTGCTTCGTCGGCTTCCAGGTGATCTGGAACGTGTCGCACTCGCTGCACACGCCGCTGATGGCCGTCACCAACGCGATCTCCGGCATCATCGTGCTCGGTGCCCTCTTGCAGATCGGCTCATCCAGCTGGCTCGTCGTCTTCCTGGCGATGATCTCGGTGCTGATCGCCTCCATCAACATCGTCGGCGGCTTCCTGGTCACGCGCCGGATGCTCGCCATGTTCCAGAAGTCCTGAGGGGGTCGCGGTGAGCATCGGTATCGTTTCAGCGGCTTACATCTCCGCCGCCATCCTGTTCATCCTCTCCCTTGGCGGCCTGTCGAACCAGGAAAGCGCCAAGCGCGCGGTCTGGTACGGCATCGCCGGCATGGCGCTCGCCGTCATCGCCACGGCCTTCGGTCCCGGCAGCGGCAAGCTCTGGCTCGTCATCGTCATGTTCGCCATCGCCGCCGCGATCGGCTGGCAGGTGGCGATGAAGGTGCAGATGACGGAAATGCCGCAGCTGGTCGCGGCGCTGCACTCCTTCGTTGGCCTCGCAGCGGTCCTGATCGGCTTCAACGCCCATATCGAGCTCGGCGTAGTCCAGGCGCTGAGCGCGGCGGCACGCGAGACCCTCACCGGCTTTGCCGGCGTGCTGGCGCACAAGACCGGGGTCGAGATATCAATTCTGAAGGTCGAGGTCTTCCTCGGCGTCTTCATCGGCGCGGTCACCTTCACCGGCTCGATCGTCGCCTTCGGCAAGCTCGCCGGAAAGGTCGACGGCAAGGCCAAGAAGCTGCCCGGCGGCCATATGCTGAACGCCGGCGCCGCCGCGCTCTCGCTGCTGCTGCTGATCCTCTACGTGCAGGGCGCCGGCATCTGGGCGCTGATCCTGATGACGCTGCTCGCCTTCTTCATCGGCTACCATCTGATCATGGGCATCGGCGGCGCCGACATGCCGGTCGTGGTCTCGATGCTGAACAGCTATTCGGGTTGGGCCGCGGCGGCGATCGGCTTCACGCTCGGCAACGATCTCCTGATCGTCGTCGGCGCGCTGGTCGGCTCCTCCGGCGCGATCCTCTCCTACATCATGTGCAAGGCGATGAACCGCTCCTTCATCTCGGTCATCCTCGGCGGCTTCGGCAATACCACCGGGCCGGCCCAGGCGATCGAGGGCGAGCAGATCGCGATCGATGTCGACGGCGTCGCGACCGCGCTGAACGACGCCGACAGCGTCATCATCGTACCGGGCTACGGCATGGCGGTGGCGCAGGCGCAGCAATCGGTCTCCGAGCTGACCCGCAAGCTGCGGGCTGCCGGCAAGGAGGTCCGTTTCGCCATCCATCCGGTCGCCGGCCGCCTGCCGGGCCATATGAACGTGCTGCTCGCCGAGGCGAAGGTCCCCTACGACATCGTTCTGGAAATGGACGAGATCAACCAGGACTTCCCCTCGACGGACGTCGCGATCGTCATCGGCTCCAACGACATCGTCAATCCGGCGGCGCAGGAAGATCCCAACTCGCCGATCGCCGGCATGCCGGTGCTCGAGGTCTGGAAGGCGAAGCAGGTCTTCGTCTCCAAGCGCGGCCAGGGCACCGGCTATTCCGGCATAGAGAACCCGCTCTTCTACAAGGAGAACACGCGGATGTTCTACGGCGACGCCAAGGCCTCGATCGACAAGCTGCTGCCGCAGATCGCCTGAGCCTGCTTGGCAGCAAGGAAAAGCCCGCCCGGCGATGTCGCCGGGCGGGCTTTATTTTTTCTCGAAGGCGCCGTTCAGGCGGCTTGCGCGAGACCAGGCGCGACCGTGAAGGGCGCCGCCGTCTTGGCCTTGACCTCGTCGAGCGTGACGTCCGGCGCCAGCTCGATCAGGGTGAGCCCGCCCTTCACCTTGTCGCAGGCCATGACGCAGAGGTCGGTGACGATCAGGTCGACCACGCCCGCGCCGGTCAGCGGCAGCGAGCAGCGCTCCAGCACCTTGGATTCGCCCGCCTTGTTGGCGTGATCCATCACCACGATGACCTTCTTGACGCCAGCGACGAGATCCATCGCGCCGCCCATGCCCTTCACCATCTTGCCGGGAATGGTCCAGTTGGCGATGTCGCCATTGGCGGCCACTTCCATGGCGCCGAGGATGGTCAGGTCGATATGGCCGCCGCGGATCATCGCGAAGCTATCGGCCGAGGAGAAGAAGCTGGAGCTCGGCAGGAGCGTGATCGTCTGCTTGCCGGCATTGATCAGGTCGGGATCGGCCTCGCCCTCATAAGGGAAGGGGCCGATGCCGAGCAGGCCGTTCTCGGATTGAAGCGTGACGTCCACCCCATCGGGAATGTAGTTCGCCACCAGCGTCGGGATGCCGATGCCGAGATTGACGTAATAGCCGTCCTTCAGCTCCTTGGCCGCGCGGGCGGCCACCTGTTCACGGGTCCAGGCCATCAGGCGGTCTCCCTCTTGCGCTCGGTCAGCTTCTCGATCTTCTTCTCGTTGATCGTGCTCTTGATGACGCGGTCGACATAGATGCCGGGGGTGTGGATCGCCTCCGGATCGAGCGAGCCGGCCGGCACGATCTCCTCGACCTCGGCCACCGTCACCTTGCCGGCGGTCGCCATGTTCGGGTTGAAGTTGCGCGCGGTGCGCCGGTAGACGAGGTTGCCGGCGGTGTCCGCCTTCCACGCCTTGACGATGGCGACATCGGCCCTGAGCCAGGTCTCGCGGACATAGAGCCCACCCTCGAACTCCTCGACCGGCTTGCCCTCGGCGACGACGGTGCCGACGCCCGTCTTGGTGTAGAACGCCGCGATGCCGGCGCCGCCGGCGCGGATGCGCTCGGCCAGCGTGCCCTGGGGGTTGAGTTCGAGTTCAAGCTCGCCGGAGAGGTATTGCTGCTCGAACAGCTTGTTCTCGCCGACATAGGACGCGATCATCTTCTTGATCTGCCGCGTCTCCAGCAGCATCCACAGGCCGAAGCCGTCGGCGCCGGCATTGTTCGAGATCACGGTCAGGTTCTTCACGCCGGACCGGCGGACCTCCGGGATCAGGCTCTCGGGATTACCCGACAGACCGAAGCCGCCCGACATGATCGTCATCCCGTCGAACAGCAGTCCCTCCAGGGCCGCTGCCGGGCCGTCATAGACCTTGCGCGTCATCCGTTTCCTCTCCCGTTACCCGTTGAATTGTGCCGTCGGCCGCTGCCGCTCAGACGTGTTCGAGCCCGATGGCGATGCCCTGGCCGACACCGATGCACATGGTGGCGAGCGCGCGGCGCTTGCCGGTGAGCGAAAGCTCCAGCGCGGCCGTGCCGGCGATACGGGCGCCGGACATGCCGAGCGGATGGCCGAGCGCGATCGCGCCGCCATTCGGATTCACATGGACGCCGTCCTCGGCGATGCCGAGCTCGCGCAGCACGGCGATGCCCTGGCTGGCGAAGGCCTCGTTCAGCTCGATCACGTCGAAATCAGTTGGCTTGAGACCGAGGCGTTCGCAGAGCTTGCGCGTCGCCGGCACCGGGCCTAGGCCCATGACGCGCGGTGCGACGCCGCCGGTTGCACCGCCAAGCACGCGCGCCAGCGGGGTCAGCCCGTATTTCGCCACCGCCTCCTCGGAGGCGACGATCAGCGCCGCAGCGCCGTCATTGACACCCGAGGCATTGCCGGCAGTGACGGTACCGCCCTCCTTGCGGAACGGCGTCGGCAGCTTGGCGAGCTTCTCCAGCGTGGTGTCGCCGCGCGGATGCTCGTCGCTCTCGGCGCGGATCGGATCGCCCTTCCGCTGCGGGATCACGACCGGCACGATCTCCTTGGCCAGGCGGCCGTTCTGCTGCGCCGCGACGGCCTTGAGTTGCGAGCGCAGGGCGAAGGCGTCCTGGTCGGCACGGCTGATCTTGCAGTCGGCGGCGACGTTCTCGCCCGTCTCCGGCATGGAATCGACACCGTATTGCGCCTTCATCAGCGGGTTGATGAAACGCCAGCCGATGGTGGTGTCGTGGATCTCGGCATGGCGCGAGAAGGCGCTGTCGGCCTTGGGCAGGACGAAGGGCGCGCGCGACATGCTCTCGACGCCGCCGGCGATCATCAGCTCGGCCTCGCCTGCCTTGATCGCGCGGGCCGCGGCAATGACCGCGTCCATGCCCGAACCGCAGAGCCGGTTCATCGTAGTGCCGGGCACCTCCTTCGGCAGGCCGGCGAGCAGCAGCGACATGCGCGCGACATTGCGATTGTCCTCGCCCGCCTGGTTGGCGCAGCCGAAGATCACGTCGTCGACCGCACCGAAATCCACACCCGGATGACGCTCGATCAGGGCCTTCAGCGGCACGGCCCCGAGATCGTCTGGCCGCACGGCGGACAGGGAGCCGCCGAAACGGCCGATCGGCGTGCGGACATAGGCGCAGATGAAGGCTTCGCTCATGCGGAAAAACCCTTGTTGTTTCCTCGGATGCATCCGCCGCCGGAGGCGACGAATGCAATTATCTTTTGCCCGGACCGCCAGTGCTGAAGCTGCCGGCGCCTGCTTGCATCGGGAATATGCAGCAGCCAAACTCTTATGTTAAATGAAATCACCGCCCGAGATAATAACCTAGAGGTTATCGAGACATGGTCGAACAGCGCCTGTCGTCGATGGATCGGCGCGTCAAGTTTCGTCACCTCCGCTGCTTCATCGAGGTTGCGCGGCTGAAGAGCGTGGTCAAGGCGGCCTCGGTGCTGCATGTCAGCCAGCCCGCGATCTCCAAGACGGTGCAGGAGCTCGAAGCCCTTCTGGGTGTCGCCCTGTTCGAGCCCAACCGCCGCACCATGCTGCTCACGGGCGCAGGCGAGATCTTCCTGCGCTATGCGAGCGCCAGCGTCACGGCACTGAAGCAGGGGGTCCGGATGGTGGGCGGCGACGAGATGTCCCCCGAGCACGCCTTCACAGTCGGCGCGCTGCCGACGGCGTCGGCCCGCATCCTGCCGGCCGCCATCGCCCATGTGACGCAGCGCTATGAACGCCTCAGGCCGCGGGTCGTGACCGGAGCGAACGATGTGCTGATGGCGCAGCTCCGGCTCGGCGACGTCGATCTCGTCATCGGACGCATGGCCGCACCGGAGACGATGACGGGCTTCAACTTCGAGCACCTGTATTCCGAGCGGATCGCGTTGGTGGTCCGGCCCGGACATCCCCTGCTTCACGCGGATGGATTCGCCCCCGCCGCGATCGCGCAGTATCAGTTGCTGATGCCGCCGCCGGGCTCGGTCATCAGCTCGACGGTCGAACGCTACATGATCGCCAATTCCGTCCAGCCCCGCGCCGGCGCGATCGAGACCGTCTCCGACGCCTTCGCACGCGGCTACCTGCTGCAGACCGATGCGATCTGGTTCATTTCGGAAGGCGTGGTCGCCGAGGATGTCGCCAGGGGCCTGCTGGCCTTGCTGCCGGCCTATACCGAGGACACGCTGGGGCCAGTCGGATTGACGACGCGCGCCGATGCCGTCCTGTCGCTGTCGGCACAGATCTTCATCACGGCTCTGCGGGAAGTCGCCGCGAGTTGGCGCGCGGGAGAGCTGCCCGGCAGATCGTGAGAGCGAGCGCGCAGGGCGACGCCGCTCGAAGCCGCCTTGTTCAGGCGGCGACACCGGAGCCGTCTCTTCGGGCCGCCTGTCGCAAGGGCCCGAGGGACGATTCCGGCTTGAACGCGTACGCTGCGCGAAGGCTCGCGCAGCCTTCTCAGGCGCTCTCGCCGACCGCCTGCAGATAGAGGTCGAGGATCGCCTCTTCCTCCTTGCGCTCGTCGAGGTCACGCTTGCGCAGCGCGACTACCTTGCGCAGGACCTTGACGTCGTAGCCATTGGCCTTGGCCTCGGAATAGACCTCCTTGATGTCGTCGGAGATCGTCTTCTTCTCTTCCTCGAGCCGCTCGATGCGCTGCACGATGCTCTTGAGCTGATCGCCTGCAACCGGATCGTCCATTCTCAAAACCCTTCTTCGGAATTCGGCCGCAGGGGTTCGCAAGGATGAGCGCCGAGGTCAAGCAAGAACGGCTCTGAGTTCACATCTCTCGCGCCGCAGCCAGCGCACCCGGCAGCAGCCGCGCCAGCCTGAGGCCCCAGGCACGGGCCGCATGCGGTTCGCCGATCAGGTCCTGCCTGATCTCGATCAGCGCATCGAGCAGGCCACGCCGCGTCGCATGACGGTCGATCGTGTCGCCCGGCAGGCCGCCATTGTAAGGCTCGTTGTCGCCGACGATCAGGTCGCCCTCCGCCTGCAGCGCCGCGATCAGCGCTCGCGCCAGCCGTCCCTCCCTGTCCCATAGCACCCCGGCCTGCCAGGGCCGTGGCACGCCCTTCCAGAACGGCGTGAAGGAATGCAGCGAAACGATCGCCGGCGGGTGGCCGGCCATGAGCGCCGTCTCGACCGCGGTATCGATCGCCGCGTCATAGGGCGCGTAGTAGCGCGCGATCCGCTCGGCTATGCCAGCCTCGTCGATGCGGGCGTTACCGGGCACGATGGCGCCGTCCGAGATCCGCATCACCAGTGTCGGGTCGTCGCGGCCGCGATTAGGATCGATCAGCAGGCGCGAGAAGTTGCTGAGCACGGCCGGAGCGCCGAGCGCCTGCGCCATGGCGCGCGTCATCTCGGCAGCACCGATATCGTAGGCGATGTGGCGTTCGAGCTGCTGCGGTGGCAGGCCGAGCAGGTTGAGCTCGGGCGGGATCGCGTTCGTCGCATGGTCGCAGAGCAGCAGGATGCCCGTCGCCGGGTCGCCCGCGATGATCTCGACCTCACCGGGCTGCCGAACCGGGATACCGCTCTGCAAGCCCTCGTCCGCGCGCATCATGACCTCGGACTGCATCGTCGCATCGCGGGCGGCGCCCGCTCCGGCGCGACATAGCGCGCTTTCGCGTCGCCCGGAACGGTGGCGCGAAAAGAAACCGTAGCCACTCACCATCCTGGAACATGTCCTGATCGCAAATGCGGTAGTCACTTTTGGAGGACATGCTCTAGTAAGAGGCCGATAAGAGGCTAAGACGAAAGTCGATTGCCAGCAGCAGATTCGCACGAGGAAGACGCTTGGAGCAGCGGCAGGATGTCATCGCGGAGCGGCACCGGACCGCACGCCGGATCTTCGACGCGGCCGTGGCCAGGGCTCACCCTCGGAGCTGGCTCGCCGCGCATCTGCCTCCTCCCCCGCCGAACGGCCGCCTGATCCTGCTCGCCGCGGGCAAGGCCGCCGGCAGCATGACCGTGCTGGCCGAAGCCCATTATCTCGACACGCTGAAGCTGCCGCCCGAACGCTTCATCGGCCATGCTGTCGCCCGCCATGGCTATGAGGCGCAGACCCGTCACATCCCGATGCTGGCCGCGGGCCACCCCGTGCCCGACGAAGGCAGCATCGCCAGCGCGACGCGCGCTCTCGAACTCGCCGCCTCCGCCACCGCCGACGACCTCGTCCTGGTGCTGCTCTCCGGCGGCGGCTCGGCCAATTGGGTCGCGCCAGCCGGCACGCTTGCGCTGGCCGAGAAGCAGACGGTCAACAAGGCGCTGCTGCGCTCCGGTGCGCCGATCGGCGAGATGAACATCGTCCGCAAGCGGCTCTCGCGCATCAAGGGCGGCCGGCTGGCGCTCGCCGCCGCGCCGGCGAGACTACTCACGCTCGCGGTCTCGGACGTGCCGCATGACGATCCCGCAGCGATCGCCTCGGGGCCGACCGTGCCCGATCCGAGCAGCATGGCCGATGCCCGCGCCATCGTCGCGCGCTACGGACTCGTATTGCCACCGGCGGCGCAGGCCCTGCTCGCGGACGACGCCAGCGAGACGCCCAAGCCCGGCGACCCCGCCTTCGCCGGCAGCGAATACCGCATCGTCGCCCGCCCGGCCGACGCCATCGCCGCGGCGGTGAAGGCCGCGGCTGAAGCCGGTTACGAGCCGATCGATCTCGGCCCCGACCTCGAAGGCGAGGCGCGCGACGTCGCAGCCGCTCAGGCAGCCCGTGCCCGGAAGCTCAAGGCCGCCGGTCGCCGCGCCGCATTGATCTCGGGCGGCGAGCTGACCGTCACCATCGCCGGCAATGGCCGCGGCGGTCCGAACCAGGAATTCGCGCTGGCCCTGGCGATCGCGCTCGCCGGCGAGCCCGGCATCGTCGCGCTCTCCGGCGACACAGACGGCACCGATGGCGGCGGCGGCGAGGCAACCGATCCGGCCGGCGCCGTCATCGACGAGACCACGCTGGCGCGCGCCCGCGCTCTTGGCCTCGATCCCGCCCAATCGCTGAGCCAGAACGACTCGACGGGCTTCTTCTCAGCGCTCGGCGATCTATTGCAGACCGGCCCGACCCTGACCAATGTCAATGATTGCCGCGTGATTCTGATTGATCCAAGACACGATACATGAGCCGAAGCGGATTTCTTCTTCCAGCAGCACTCGCGACCGGGCTGCTCCTGGCCGGCGCTAGCCCCGCGCTGGCGGATTTGCGCATGTGCAACACCACCGGCAGCCGCATCGGCGTCGCGCTCGGCTATCGCGATGCGCAGGGCTGGGTCACCGAAGGCTGGTGGAATCTGGCGCCGCGCGCCTGCGAGACCTTGCTGCGCGGCACGCTGGCGGCGCGCTTCTACTACGTCCACGCCGTCGACTACGACAAGGGTGGCGAGTGGACCGGCAAATCCGTCATGTGCACGCGCAACAAGGAGTTCACCATCCGCGGCATCGAGGACTGCCTGGCGCGCGGCTATGAGCGCTCCGGCTTCTTCGAGGTCGACACGGGCGAGCAGAAGGGCTGGACGATCCAGCTCACCGATACGGCCGGCGCGGCGCCGCGCCCATGACTGCGGTGCGGCAATTGGCTTGCTCTATTCGTTTGAATCGGCAAGGCCTGCACTGGGCAGGCATATGTGGTTTTTCAGGGGAATGACGCGATGAGGCGGGAACGGCGGATCAAGATCATCGCGACGCTGGGACCAGCCTCGTCCACTCCTGAGATGTGCGCTGCGCTCTTCAAGGCCGGCGTCGACGTCTTCCGCATCAATATGAGCCATACCCAGCGCGAGGACCTGCCAGCAAAGGTCGCAATGCTGCGCGAGCTGGAGAAGGAGTTCCGCCGGCCGGTCGGCATCCTCGCCGACCTGCAGGGGCCCAAGCTGCGCGTCGGCCAGTTCGGCGGCGATGGCGGCGTGATGCTGGAGAAGGACGCCCGCTTCGTCCTCGATTCCGATCCGGCCCCGGGCAACGCCAAGCGCGTTCACCTGCCCCATCCCGAAATCCTCTCGGCGCTGGAGCCCGGCCATCATCTCATCCTCGACGACGGCAAGATCCGCCTCGTCATCGAAAAGGCCTCGCCGAAGCAGGCCGTGACCAAGGTCATAGTTGGCGGCCGCCTCTCCTCGCGCAAGGGCGTCAGTCTCCCCGACACCACGATCCCGGTCTCGGCCATGACCGACAAGGACCGCTCCGATGCCGAGGCCGCAGCCGAAGCCGGCGTCGACTGGATCGCGGCCTCCTTCGTGCAGCGCCCCGAGGACATGGCGGACCTCCGCAAGATCGTGCGTGGGCGGGCGCTCGCGCTCGCCAAGATCGAGAAGCCGCAGGCCGTGGCCCGGCTCCAGGAAATCATCGAGGCCTCGGACGCGATCATGGTGGCGCGCGGCGATCTCGGCGTCGAAATGCCGATCGAGAAGGTGCCGGGCACGCAGAAGCGCATGACCCGCATGGCGCGGCGCATGGGCAAGCCCGTCGTCGTCGCGACGCAGATGCTCGAGAGCATGATCACCGCGCCGGTGCCGACCCGCGCCGAGGTCTCCGACGTCGCGACTGCCGTGTTCGAGGGCGCCGATGCCGTCATGCTCTCGGCCGAGAGCGCCGCCGGCCAGTACCCGATCGAGGCGGTGACCATGATGAACCGCATCGCCGAGGAGGTGGAGAACGATTCGATCTACCGCTCCATCCTCGAATCGCAGAAGGCCGAACCGGAGGCGACCGGCGCTGACGCGATCGCCAAGGCGGCGCACGAGATCGCCGACGCGCTCAATCTCAAGGCGATCGCTGCCTGGACCTCCTCGGGCTCGACCGCCTTCCGCATTGCCCGCGAGCGCCCGAATTCGACCGTAGTCGCGCTGACGCCGAACGCCGCCACGGCCCGCAGGCTCACTCTGGTCTGGGGCGTCCATTCGGTCGTGACCAAGGACGCCAGCGACGTCGACGACATGGCCTTCCGCGCCTGCAAGTTCGCGGTGCGCGAGGGCTTCGCCGCCGAGGGCGACCGTCTGATCGTCGTCGCCGGTGTCCCGTTCGGCACGCCGGGGGCGACCAACATGGTCCGCATCGCCTTCGTCGCGAAGGAGCATGTCGAGCAGGCGTGAGCCTACCCTATGCGCCGGAGGCGTCATTCTCGGGCGAAGCGAAGTGCAGACCCGAGAATCGCTGGCAGGACAGGGCGCTTTTTCCGGCATCAGATGCTCGGGTCAAGCCCGAGCATGACGGGCAGCCGCCATTCCCCTGCGGCCACCGCTGCTCTACTGCTTGAGCCATCAGCCTCTGCGAGCCAGCGACGCCCATGGCCCTGACCGACATCGCGACAAGGACCTATAATCACAGCTGGCGGCTCGATCCGATCATCCGCAGCCTGCTGGATACCGATTTCTACAAGCTCTTGATGCTGCAGATGATCAGGAGCTTCCATCCGGAGGTGCAGGTCACCTTCGGCCTGATCAATCGCACCAGGCAGATCCGCCTCGCCGAGGTCATCGACGAAGCCGAGCTGCGCGCCCAGCTGGACCATGCCCGCGAACTACGCTTCACCAAGAAGGAGCTGATCTGGCTCGCCGGCAACAGCTTCTACGGCAAGACCCAGATGTTCACGCCGGACTTCATCGCCTGGCTCGCCGAGTTCCGTCTGCCGGAGTACGAGCTGCGCAAGGTCGACGGTCAGTACGAGCTGACCTTCGCCGGCCCCTGGACCCACTCGATGATGTGGGAGATTCCGGCCCTCGCCATCGTCAACGAATTGCGCTCGCGCCAGGCGCTCAAGGCCTGGGATCGCTTCGCGCTCGACGTGCTCTATGCCCGCGCCAAGTCGAAGCTCTGGGACAAGGTCGAGCGGCTGAAGAAGCTGCCGGACCTGCGCATCTCCGATTTCGGCACGCGGCGGCGCCACGGCCATCTCTGGCAGCGCTGGTGCGTCGAGGCGCTGAAGGAAGGCCTGGGGCCGACCTTCACCGGCACCTCCAACGTCCTCCTCGCCATGGAGCACGATCTCGAGGCGATCGGCACCAACGCCCATGAATTGCCGATGGTGCTGGCTGCCCTCGCCGACAGCGACGAGGAGCTGAAGCGCGCGCCCTATCGCGTGCTCGACGAATGGCGCCAGGTCTATGGCGGCAACCTGCTGATCGTGCTGCCGGACGCCTTCGGCACCACAGCCTTTCTCGACGATGCCCCGTCCTGGCTCGCCGACTGGACCGGCTTTCGCCCGGACAGCGCCCCGCCGATCGAGGCCGGCGAGCAGATCATCGCCTGGTGGAAGGCCCAGGAGCGCGATCCCAAGACCAAGCTCCTGATCTTCTCCGACGGCATGGACATCGACTCGATCGAGGAGGCCTACCGGCATTTCCATGGCCGGGTCCGCACCGGCTTCGGCTGGGGCACCAACCTGACCAACGACTTCGTCGGCTGCTCGCCGGTCGGCACGCCCGATCTCGACCCGATCTCGCTGGTCTGCAAGGTCGTCAGCGCCAATGGCCGCCCGGCGGTCAAGCTCTCCGACAACCCCAACAAGGCGACCGGCGATCCGGCCGAGATCGCGCGGTATCTGCGGGTTTTCGGTGGGGCTGACCGGAAGGCGAAGGCGGTGAGGGTCTGAACGGCCCAGCCGCGGGCCGCGCGACGGTTCAAGAGTATCTGAAAGCTGCCATGGACAACCAACATTGTTCAAAGCAGAAAGTAATGTTTCAGGTGATCACTGGCCAGGCGACGGACGATGGTGGACCGGGAAACATTGATAGACCGCATCTACGAGGCGGCTGTCGTCCCTGAATTGTGGCCGGGCGTCCTGCATGACGTTTCGGAACTCGCCGGCTGTTTCGGCGGAATCCTGTTCACGACTGCCGCTCGGCAGATCACGCACTGGACCAGCTCCGACGGCGCGAGAAGCCTGTTCGAGGGGTTTCTTGCAAACCGCGAGGCGCAGGAAGACAACATCCGATTGAAACATGGCATCGCTGCCAAGCATCACGGCTTCTTCGGAAATCATCAGTTGTATGGGCGCGCCGAAATGGAACGGAGCGCCATCTACACGACCTTCTTCTTCCCCCAGGGTCTTGGCTACGCAGCAGGCAGCATCCTGCCCATGCCGAATGGCGACATCGCCGTTTTCGATCTGGAAAGGCGGTTCTCGGACGGACCGGTCTCGGCCGAGGAAATCGCACGGCTGGATGCCATTCGACCACATCTCGCCCGCGCCGCCGCCCTCTCGACCAGGCTGAACCTCGAAAAGGCGCGCGCCGTCGTCGAGGCGCTCGGCCAGGCCGGCATGCCGGCCGCGGTGCTCGGCGCCGGAGATCGGGTCCTGGCCGCGAACCAGGCCCTTCAGGCCCTGTCCCGGCAGATCGTCTTCCTCGCCCACGGCAAGCTCGGCCTGTCCGATCCCGCGAGCAACCAGCTCCTGACGACCACATTGGCCGCTCTGGGCCGGCGCGACAGCACGAGCTCGATCCCCCTGCCTTCGGCCGACGAGGCCGCCGCCGGCGTCCTCCACGTCCTGCCGCTGCCCGGCAATGCGAGGGATGTCTTCAACGGCGCGAAGGCCCTGCTGATCGTCACGCAGCTCGACCGCCCGACCTCCCCCACCGCGGAGCTTCTCACCGGCCTGTTCGACCTGACGCCTTCGGAGGCGAAGGTCGCGCGCTGCCTGTCGGAAGGGCACTCGACCGACGAAGTCGCGGCCGCGCTGGGACTGTCGCGCGAGACCGTCCGCTTCTACCTGAAAGGCGTCTTCGCCAAGACCGGCGTCAGTCGCCAGGTCGACCTGGTGGCCTTGCTGTCCGGCACGGCACTCCCCAACGCCGGATAGCCGAATGCGCCTGCATCCACCTCTCATTTGAGAGGTTTGGACGCAGCCGGGATCGGTAACCATCCCCTGTCATCCACGGCCGGGGGCGTCATGAACGAGTTCCCTCACCGGCTGGGACGACGCTTTCGAGCGGGCCATGGGAGGATCTCGTCATGCATAAGAGGGCATATCAAGCGGTCATCGGCGGAACGGCCGCGCTGGGGCTGACCATGCTTCTCGCCGCCCCTGCCCTGAGCCAGCAGCAAAGGGGGCAGCAGCAAGCGCAGCAACAGCAGATCTACACCTGCGCTGCCATTCACAAGCGCTGCGTGAGCCGCTCTACGGGACGAGAGGTATCTATGTGCGACGGTTACTACGCCCAAGCGAAGAGCGCGGGAATATGGCCTGCGTTTGGGCAGTATCCGGCTGTCCCCTGCAAACGGTGAGCTATGCGACCAGTCCGCCGATCCTGAACACCTTGCCGGTCCCGGCCTCCCGATAGAGGTTCACGCGCTCGCCGTTCCAGTGATAGTCGAGATGCCGGCCCGGGACGGGATTGCCGGCGAGGTCGGGCCAGAACGCCCATTCCAAACGCTACCAGGTGGTGCGCAGTCCGGCCGTGACCGCTTGGGCCGTGGTGTCGCTGTTGAGGCGGACGTCATAGTCCGCGAACAGCGTGAGAGTGCGGCCGGCGCGCGCCGACAGGCCAATGCCGAGCACCGCACTGTCGCGGGCGATCTGCACCCCACTGACCGCGAAGCTCGCTGCAGACGCCCCGATAAAGGCGGTATCGAGTGCCACGGTGTCATCGAGGAATTCGCGTTGCCAGCGACCCCTCGCCTCGAACGCGAAGCGGCCTTCGCCGAGCTCGAACTCCCGCGCCAGCCGCAAACCGATGCTGCCGAGCAGGCTCGAAGCGGATTGCCCAGGTGCCGTCAAGCCAATGCTGCCGGCCCCGGTTTCGCTGAAACCGCCCTGACGCAGGAAGGTGTAGCGTAGCGCCGCCAGCGGCTCGATCGTCGACCACCCGAGATCGACGGCATAACCGGCCTCCAGCGCGCCGGTGAAGCGGTCACCGTCATATTTCGCCTTCGCCTGCCGCGAGAGACCGCCGAAATCGATGCTGCGTTCGGATTCGAGATTGAGGCGACCATAGCCGACGAGGCCATCGAGGCGCAGCTTGCCGCTGGTGAAGCTGCCGTAGAGCGCGCCCTCGTAAGCGTCGATGCTGCCCTTGCCGGAGAACCGACGAAAATCGGTGTCGGTGCTGGCGTAGCCGAAGCTCAATCCAGCCAGGAAGGAGGGCGTGATCTGTCGGTCGAAGCCGCCGATCATGCCGCTCCCGCGATAGGTGGTACTGCCGGCATTGGCATCGCCGCCAAGCCTGCCGCCAAAACCATAGCCGCGTGCCCAGGCATTGTTCGACGCCGGCGTCTGTGAAGGCAGCCGCATCAGCATCGCCGCGGCCGGGTTGGCCGCCAGGCTTGACGTATAGGCGAGCGGTGCATCGGCGAGGCTGGCTCCGGCCTGCCCGGAGCGCAACGCACCGAGGCGCTGTGAGATCATGCCCCCGAACTGGGCAGCCCCGCTCAGGGCCAGAGTGGAGAGGCCGGCATGCACTTCGCCGGAGAGGTTGGCGAGAGCGCCTCGGGCGCCATCTCGCGTGCCGGCCGCCTGCAGCAGGCCGGCGACGTCGCGCAGATCCCGATCCGCGCCGGCCAGGCCGCGCTCGAGCGCGGCTCCGACGGCGCATTGATTGGCCGAGGCGCAAATGCCCGGCGTGTCGAAGGGCAGTGTCCGGATTTCGAGATGGGCCGTGTTCGGCTGATAGCGCAGGCTCGCCTGGAGAAAGGGCGCGCTGCCGTCGCCGAACGGGCCCGCGACACCGGCGAACTGGCCACTGATGCCCTGATCGGCAGTGAGCATCGTCACGGAAAGGGAGCGCGGCAGGAGCTGCGGGCGCCCGCCGAGAGTGACCCAACCGGCGAGACTCGCCGTGCCGGTGATCGCAAGATGGTTCTGACCGCCGGACCAGCCGACCTGCTGGACCAGCAGGCCACCGGCTTCCTGCACATAATTGCCGTCGATGGTGAGGGTACCGATACCGTCCTGGTCGCCGGCCCAGACCGCACCGGCATTGCCGACATTGCCGGTGATCAAGCCAGTGCCGGCCAGCGTGCCCGCAGCCGCAATGCTGGTCGGCGAGGTGTGCTGCCCATCACCGAGAGGAAACCGCCCTCGACCCGTGTGGCGCCGGCATAGGTGCTGTGGCCGGTCAGCACGAGTTCGCCCGCGCCGCGCTTCACCAGCCCGCCTGCGCCGACGATGTCGTTCTCGAAGAAAGCGACACCGCCAGGCTGCTCGACGACGAAATCGCCCCAGTCGAAACGGCCCGGGCCGAGCACCGCTTTGCCGACATCGAGCAGGCCATAGCCGTAGACCTCGTCGACGCCGGGATCGCCGATATCGCGCGCCGTGCCGAGCAAGGTCTGGCGGACCTGGTCGGCGCTGAAGAACGGAAACATCTGCCAGACCAGCGCCGCGGCCCCCGAGACATGTGGCGCAGCAAAGGAAGTGCCGTTCACCTTGGTGTAGCCGCCGTCCTTGTCGGCGACGACGATGGGATCGTCCGGATAGGGATTGGGGAACCACCAGTCGCCGCCGCCGGGTGCCGCCAGGCACCAATTCTTGGCCACGCCGCAACGATTGGTGTAATCGGGCTCGTAGCCCGGCCCGACTGCCGTAACCGCGAGCCAGCCCCGTTCCAATTCGGGAAAGAGGTGAGGCAGGCCGGCCTGGGCGCTCGGTTGATTCAGGCCCTGGTTGGCCGTGCCCCAGATGCTGAGAACGCCTGCAGCGATAGCGCGCTGATAGGCCGTGACACTCGACCCATACTCAGACAGGTAGCTGTCCCGAGTGAATGCCGTAACCGGGCGGTCGTCGCCGTAACTGTTGTTGATGATGCGGACACCGCGCGCCTGCAGATCGGCATAGGCTCTCGCCGCGAACGTACCATCGATGAATAGTCCTTGACTGTCGTCTGCTCCCGCTACGATCAGGATGGCGCCTGGCGCCACGCCGTGCATGCCTTTGCCGTCCCGGTTCGCCGCAATGACCGATGCCACCATGGTTCCGTGGCCGCCTCGGTCAATCGCCTGCGCCGTTTCCGACTGGTAGTCGTAGCCTCCGCCGTACCGGCCGATGAACTCGGAATGCCCGGCGAAGATTCCCGAATCGATGATGCCGACCAGAACACCGGTGCCGTCGACGCCGCGCGCATAGGCATTGGCGGCGCGGATCGTCTCGAGCCCCCATTGCGCCTTGTACTCGGGCGTCCGCCAGCTGTTGGGGTCGGTGAGCAGGCCGGGCGACTGGGCCGCAGCCGGATTGACGAGTGCCGTCGACAGCAGCAGGGCCGCGACGGTAGGCATAGGCAGGATTTTCACGCAGCCCCCGGCGACACGAATGCGAGTCCCTCCCGAGAGCTCGCTTGCGGCACCCTGCCGCGGCGAATCCGCACCGGTCAATACGCAGCACGCGATACCTGATGGCCTATCCGCGCATCATTCGATGCCTCGGAGCAGTCGATGGAATCCTTGCTTCCCGACCAGTGAACGGAAAAGCCGGCTTTCGCTCCATCGCGCTGCCTAAGAGGACGCGACCTCGCTGATACGGAAGACCTTTCCGGTCCCCGCCTCGCGGTAGAGATCGACCCGCTCGCCGTTCCAGTGATAGTCGAGATGCCGGCCCTGGACGGGATTCCCGGCAAGATCGGGCCAGAACAGCCCGGCACACTCCCCGCCCGATCGGCGCACGCTCGGATAGACGACGCCCTCCGACTTGGCGGCACGCAACCTGGCTCCCAACGCCTGGCTAGCTGCATAGTCTTCCGGCCGCAGCAGCGGACTCTCCCCGGCCCGTTCGCCGCGCAGATCGTGCAGGGCGGCATCGACCGACAGCACCAGCTCCCGGAACTGCGAGGTCCAGCCCGGCGCTTCCCTGGTTCGGGCCATGAAGCGGCCATGGTGGTGGATCGTCTCGAACAGCGCCGTCTCGAAGCTCTCGCCGGCATAGAGCACGCCATAGCTGCCGTCGCTGAACCGGCTCGGCCGGTCGCGGCTGACATGGGTGAACGGCGCCATCAACCAGCTCGCGCCCGGTCCCGAGACGCGGCGTGCCGATGGCACCAGATCGAGATTGCCGATCGTCTCCATCAGCCGCGGGTTGGTCTTCATCTCGGCCTGGATCAGCAGCGGCCAGTCGGCCGGATCGGCGATATCCTCGAACAGGTCGATCGGCGGAAAGGCGCTGCGGATGATGCGGACCGCCCCGGGCCAAGCGACCGGCGCGACCGGAAAGTCGCCCGGACTCACCAGAGCCCGCGCTCCGCATCGAGATAGCGCCGCACCCGCATCAGATCAGTAAGCTCGCCGCAGAGCATGACGTCGAGCGCCGATTTGCCGCCGAAGGCCTCGTTGCCCGCCTTGATCCAGGCATAACCGCGCTGCGGCTCGCGGAAGATCAGGCGCAACGCCTTGTGGATGCCCATCAGGTTGGAGAGCCGCGCCCTGGCATCACGATCGATGCGGCCGATCTCTCCCGCCTTCCAGCGCCGATAGCTGCGCACCGGCTGGTCGAGCAGCACCGCGGCGTCCTCGTCAGTCAGCCCCCACACGCGGAACAGGTTCACGGCTGCGCGGAACATCGCCGCGGCCTCCGCTTCGGTGATCGCGGCGGGCGAGAAGGCCGCGGGGGACGTCGGAACCGACGAGAGCTGGCTCATCAGATAATCTCCATTTGGCAGAATATAGATAAAATGCTGCCAAATGGCAAGAGAGAGCGCAAAGGCGCGTCATCGGGCGCAGCGAAGCGGAGACCCGAGAATCTCAGGACGAGAAAGTGTTGATAGGAGCCTCGACCGGCCTGAGATGCTCGGATCAGGCCCGAGCATGACGTGCGAAACGCCTCACGCGTCGCGGCCGTCGACCTCGAGCTTGAGCGAGTCGACGGCGTCCTTCACCGCCTCGAGCTGCGGGTAGACCTCGAGCGCCCGCCGATAGGCGACCATGGCGCGCTTGTCGTCGCCCTGCTGGCGCAGGATCGTGCCGAGCCCCGTCATCGCGCCGTAGTGGCGCGGCTCGCGCTTCAGCGTCTCGGCGATGTCGAGCATCGAGCGAATCGGATCGCCCTGCAGGAACAGCGCATTGGCTCGCTGATTCCAGCCCTCGGCCCAATCGGGCTCCAGGGTAATGACGCGGTCGAGCAGCTCGATCGCCAGCGGCAGCTCGCGCGCCTTCAGCGCGTCCTGCGCCCTCGTCATCAGCAGATCGGCCGTGTCCGAGCCCGAGCGGGCCCAGCGTCGCTGAATCAGGTTGGCGATACCCTTCGCCTCTTCGGCGGTCTTCGCCGCAGCGAGCCGCTCGAACAGCCGGTCGAGCGTGGCGGCCGGGCTGCGCGGCAGCGGCGCTTCCGGCAGATTCGGCTTGTCGTCACGGTCGGCGTTCGGCACCGCGCCGTCGCGCAGCGGCGCCTGCTGAGCGACCACCCCCGGCACGGCTACGAGGAGCAGCCCCGGAATCAGTGCAAGACGGGCAAGACGAAAGAACCTCATGCTCCCAAGGTGGGCGCGATGGGGTCGCACGTCAATTCACGGCCCAGCGAGATCGTTGGAGAACGAGGTCGGGCACAAGCCAAAAAAGCGGGCCGCACATCGTGCAGCCCGCTCTTTTCATCTCGACAAGGAAGCTTGCCAGCGCGGCCTTCAGGCCACGCGCAGCCTCAGCCCTGACGCGCCTTGAAGCGCTTCTGGACCTTGTTGATGATGTAGACGCGGCCCTTGCGGCGCACGAGCTGGTTGTCGCGGTGGCGCGCACGGAGCGACTTCAGCGAATTGCGGATCTTCATAGCCGGTACTCCCATCGGCCCGCCTTTCGGCGGAACCGGTCAAAAAACTGAAGGCGACGCGAACCGGAAACCGGCTCTCATCGAGCAAACGACATGCGCGCCTGATGCGATGGCCGGCTGTATAAGGATTTTGCTGGGATTGGCAAGGCCCCGCCGCGTTTTTCCGCCGCGGAATCGCATGCGTCATGCTCCCGTCGCAATCGCATGGCCGCCCTAGTATCCCGGCTGGCGCATGCCTAGATTGCGGCGGCAGCAGACCTATCAGGGAGCTTTCTCGATGTTCAACGCCAAGTCCCTCCTCGACGCCCTCGTCAATGCGGGCAGCCAGGCTGGCGCCCAGGGCGGCCAGGCAGGCGGGCTGGGCGGCGTGCTCGGCAACCTCGCCCAGCAGGTCCAGCAGCCCGGCGGCCTCGCCGGCATGGCCGGCCAGATCTTCGGCCAGGCGACGCAGGGCGTGCAGGACGCCGCCCGCAACACCGGCCTACAGCAGGGCACGACCGACATCGTCGGCCAGTTCTCCGGTGGCAAGACACCGGGGCAATTGATCGAGCAGGCCAAGGGCATGCTCGGCGGCAACCAGCTCGCCGCCGGCGCAGTGCTCGGCGGCCTTGGCGCGCTGATCTTCGGCACCTCGGCCGGGCGCTCGATCGCTGGCTCGGCAGCCAAGATGGGCGGCCTCGCTCTTATCGGCGGCCTCGCCTACAAGGCCTTCCAGAACTACCAGGCCGGCAAGCCGATGCTCGGTGCCGACCAGCAGGCGGCGCTGCCGGCTCCCGCCGGCTCCGGCTTCGAGCCGGAAGCGGCGAAGAACGAGCATGCGCTGGTCTTCATCCGCGCCATGATCGCGGCGTCCGCATCCGACGGCCATATCGACGACGCCGAGCGCAATGCCATCATGGGCGGCCTGCGCGAGGCCGGCCTCGACGCCGAAGCCAATGAGTGGCTCGCGAACGAGCTGGCGAACCCGGCGAGCGTCGATACGCTGGTCGAAGGCGCCAAGAGCCCCGAGCTCGCCGCCCAGATCTATACGGCCGCCCGGATCGCCATCAATCCGGACACCCCGGCCGAGAAGGACTTCCTCGCCGGTCTCGCCGGCTCGCTCGGCCTCGATGCCGAGCTCGTCGCGAACATCGACGCGGCGGCGAGCGCCGCGAAGGCCTGACCCGTGACGCAGGGCCGGAGTGCGCCGGGCACGGATTGACCGCCCGACGCCTCCGGCCATCCAATGCGGGATGCAATCACCAAATCCGCATTGGTCGGCGCGCCTGCCGTTCTATTATGGCTGGCTCGTCATCGGCATCGCCTTCGTCACCATGGCGGTGGCCGTCAACGCGCGCACGGCGTTCTCGCTGCTGCTGCCGCCGCTGATCGACGAGTTCGGCTGGGACCGTGGACTCGCCTCGGGCGCCTTCTCGTTCGGCTTCCTGCTCTCGGCCGTGACCAGCACCTTCGTCGGCCGCGTCATGGACAGGCATGGCCCGCGCGTCGTGATCGAGACCGGCGTGGCGATGCTGGCGGCGGGAATGTTGCTCGCGCCAGCGATCGGCGCGGCCTGGCACCTCTATCTGACGCTCGGCGTCCTCGTCGGCTGCGGCGCCAATCTGATGAGCTTTTCGGCGCAGTCGCTGTTCCTGCCGAACTGGTTCGTGCGCCGCCGGGCCTTTGCAATCAGCATCGCCTTTTCCGGCGTCGGCGTCGGCGCGTTGCTGCTCCTGCCGTGGCTGCAATCGATCATCAGCCGGGAGGGCTGGCGCGCCGCCTGCTGGATCATGGGCCTGATCGTGCTGCTGGTGCTCGGCCCGCTCAATCTGCTCGTTCGCCGCAGACCGCAGGACCTCGGCCTGCTGCCGGACGGCGAGACGGGCTCGGCCGGCACCGGTGCAGCGCAGCGCAAGGCGGCCGTGGTCGATCCGGCCTGGGTCGCGATCGAATGGACGCTGGCGCGGGCACTGCGCACCGCGCGCTTCTGGTGGATCATGCTCGGCTATTTCTGCGCGCTGATCGCCTGGTATGCCGTGCAGGTCCATCAGACCAAATACCTGATCGAGGTCGGCTTCAGCCCAATCGCGGCCGCCTGGGCGCTAGGCCTGGTCAGCGCCGTCGCCATCCCTGGCCAGATTGGCCTCGGCGCCTTGTCCGATCGGATCGGCCGCGAATGGATCTGGATGGCCGGCTGTCTCGGCTTCGCCATCTGCTATGCCGCGCTGATCGCGCTGGAGCACACGCCGTCACCCGCTTTGCTCTACCTGATGGTGATCACGCAGGGCTTTCTGGGCTATGCGTTGACCTCGGTCATGGGCGCGATCGTCTTCGAGATTTTCGAAGGGCCGCATTTCGGCGCGATCTTCGGGACGGTCACGGTGGCGCTGCTCGGCGGCGGCGCAGCCGGGCCCTGGCTGGCCGGCACAATCCACGACGCCACCGGCAGTTATCGCCTGGCCTTCCTGCTGGCGATCGCCTGCTGCCTCGTCTCGGCAGCGGCGATCTGGCTGGCGGCGCCGCGCAAGGTGCGGCTGGTGCCGGGGCGCGTCAGGTCGTCCGGCTGACCGCGATCAGGGCGCGCGCTTGACGCCCTGGTCGTCCTCGAAGACCGGCCGCAAGAAGCTGCGCTCATAGCTGACGATGAAGCGATGCTTGTCATTCTCGGCGACGACGGCAAGGCATTCCGCATCCTTGGACGCGGCCTCGCGATAGGTCTCGTATGCGGCGAAGGACGGGAAGCTGAACATCGCGAGCGCGACGTTGGAGGTGCCTTCCGACGGCATGAAATAGCCGTGGTGCTTGCCGCCGAACCGCTCGACCAGGCGGATCCACGCCTTGCCATAGGCCTCGAAGGCCGGGAGCTGATAGGGGTCGACGACGTAACGCAGATGGCAGGTGATCGTCATGGTCAGGCGGCCTTCGCGTTCTTGAGGAAATCGCCCATGCGCCCAAGCGCCAGCTCGATATTCTCCAGCGAGTTGGCGTAGGAGAGCCGGATATAGCCTTCGCCATGGACGCCAAAATCCGGCCCGCCGATCGTGGCGACGCCGGCCTCTTCGAGCAGGGCCGAGGCCAGCTTCTTCGCCTTCCAGCCGGTCTGCGACACGTTCGGGAAGGCATAGAACGCCCCCTTCGGCACGATGCAGGAGACGCCGGGCAGGCCATTGAGCCCGGCGACCACGGCCTTCCGGCGTCGGTCGAACTCCGCCAGCATCATCGCGACTGCGTCCTGGGGGCCGGTCAGCGCCGCGAGCCCCGCCCATTGCGCCGGCGCGTTGACGCAGGAATGCGAGTTCACCGCGAGCTTGCGGGCATTGTCGTAGAGCGGCTTCGGCCAGATCGAGAAGCCCATGCGCCAGCCGGTCATCGCATAGGTCTTCGACCAGCCATTGAGCAGGATCAGCCGGTCGCGGATCTCCGGATAGCTCAAGAGGCAGACATGCTTCTCGCCGTCATAGAGCATCTGGTCGTAGATCTCGTCCGACATGATCGCCACGTCCGGGAAGCGGGCGAGACCAGCGACGAGCTTGTCGACCTCGGCCTTGGGCGTGACGCCGCCGGTCGGGTTCGCCGGCGAGTTGACGATCAGCAGCCTGGTCTTCGGCGTGATCAGCGACAGCGTCTCCTCAGCCGAGAAGGCAAAGCCGTTCTCTTCCCGGATCGGCACCGGGATCGGCGTCGCGCCGGTGTATTCGATCATCGAGCGATAGATCGGGAAGCCGGGATCGGGATAGAGAATCTCGGCGCCGGGCTCGCCGAACATCAGGATCGCCATGAACATGGTGACCTTGCCGCCCGGCACGATCATCACCTCCTCCGGCGAGACGTTCACCGAGAAACGCTTGTGCAGGTCGGCCGCTACCGCCTCGCGTAGCGGCAGGATGCCGTTCGCCGGCGTGTAGCCGTGATGACCGTCGCGCAGCGCCTTCACCGCCGCCTCGACGATATGCTCCGGCGTCGGGAAATCCGGCTGGCCGATGCCGAGATTGATGATGTCCTTGCCCTGGCGCTGCAATTCGGTCGCGCGGGCGAGCACTGCGAAGGCGTTCTCCTCGCCGATCCGGCCAAATGAAGGGACGACGTGCAGCGTCATGGCGGTTTCCTCTTCGCTCGCGGCCGGTCTTGCGCCGCCGCCTGTCCGAACCTGTCTTGGCCGCAAAGCCGGCGGCCACGCAAGTGCGCCTCGTGCGTCCCGGTCCGGACAGGGACGCATTTGGAACACTTGCAAACTGCGCCGTGGCGACCTTTGCTGGTGCAGGCGCCACCGAGCGATTGGCACGGTGCGCCAAGTCGTTGTATGCAGCATACAGCGATTGCGGCAAGCGCCCTTGCCGTTCTGCCCGTGATCGGCATGACCTGCCGATCAAATCGATTTAAAGACGATGCCGAAGCGGCGCGAAGGCCGCCTGGCCGCGAGAGGGAATGACAGGATGGCCAAGACGCCTACTAGCAAGACGCCGAACGGCAAGAAGCCGGTGCGGAAGATCAAGCCGGAGCAGCTCCGCTCCAAGGCCTGGTTCGACAATCCGGCCAATGCCGACATGACCGCGCTCTATATCGAGCGGACCATGAATTTCGGCCTGTCGCGCGAGGAACTGCAGTCCGGCCGCCCGATCATCGGCATCGCCCAGACCGGCTCCGACATCGCCCCCTGCAACCGCCACCACCTCGAGCTCGCCCATCGCGTCCGCGACGGCATCCGCGAGATGGGCGGCGTGCCCTTCGAGTTCCCGATCCATCCGATCCAGGAAACCTGCAAGCGGCCGACGGCCTCGCTCGACCGCAACCTGCAATATCTCAGCCTGGTCGAGATCCTCTACGGCTACCCGATCGACGGCGTCGTGCTGACCACCGGCTGCGACAAGACCACGCCGGCCCAGATCATGGCGGCTGCGACCGTCGACATCCCGGCGATCGCGCTGCCCGGCGGACCGATGCTGAACGGCTCCTTCCGCGGCGAGCGCACCGGCTCGGGCACGATCGTCTGGAAGGCGCGCCAGATGATGGCGGCCGGCGAGATCGACTATCGCGGCTTCGTCGACCTAGTCGCCTCCTCGGCGCCGTCGGCCGGCCACTGCAACACCATGGGCACGGCCTCGACCATGAACGCGCTGGCCGAGGCGATGGGCATGACCCTGCCCGGCGCCGCCGCGATCCCCGCGCCCTATCGCGACCGCTACGAGATGGCCTACCTCACCGGCCGCCGCATCGTCGAGATGGTCTGGGAGAACCTGATCCCCTCGAAGATCCTGACCCGCGAAGCCTTCGAGAACACCATCGTCATCAACTCGGCGATCGGCGGCTCGACCAATGCGCCGATCCACGTCAACGCCATCGCCAAACATATCGGCGTCAAGCTCGACAATGAGGACTGGACCAAGATCGGCTACGATACGCCGCTGCTGGTCAACATGCAGCCGGCCGGCGAATATCTCGGCGAGGACTATTACCGCGCTGGCGGTCTGCCCGCCGTGATCGCCGAGCTGATCGCCAAGGGCAGGCTCAAGCCCGCCATCACCGCCAACGGCAAGACCCATATCGAGAACTGCGAAGGCGCTTTCACGGGCGATCGCGAGGTCATCAAGGCCTATGACGAGCCGATGAAGAAGGAGGCCGGGTTCCTCAACATCTCCGGCAACCTGTTCGACTCGGCGATCATGAAGACCTCGGTGATCACGCCGGAGTTCCGCAAGCGCTATCTCGAGAGCCCGAAGGACCCGATGGCCTTCGAGGGCAAGGCCGTCGTCTTCGACGGGCCGGAGGATTACCACCACCGCATCGACGATCCCGCGCTCGGGATCGACGAGCACTCGGTGCTGTTCATCCGCGGCGTCGGCCCGGTCGGCTATCCCGGCGCGGCCGAGGTCGTGAACATGCGGCCGCCGGATTACCTGATCAAGAAAGGCGTCACCGCGCTCGCCTGCGTCGGCGACGGCCGCCAATCCGGCACCTCGGGCTCGCCCTCGATCCTCAACGCCTCGCCGGAAGCGGCGACGGGCGGTGGGCTGGCGCTGCTCAAGACCGGCGACATGGTCCGCATCGACCTGAAGAAGCGCACCGCCAACATGCTGATCTCGGACGCGGAGCTGGAGAAGCGCCGCGCCGAGCTCAAGGCGGCCGGCGGCTACAAGTATCCGAAGAGCCAGACGCCCTGGCAGGAGATCCAGCGCAAGATCGTCGACGAGCTCTCCGAAGGCATGGTGCTGAAGCCGGCGGTCAAGTACCAGAAGATCCACAAGAAGTTCGGCATTCCGCGCGACAACCACTGACGCAGGCGAAGGCCGGCGGCGGAACTCCTGCCGCCGGCCATTCCCGCGGCGCATCGCGCCTCGCCGGCAGATGCGTGGGAGCGGGGCTGACAAATCGGCTCAGGGGCGACAGTATGACGCCCCTGAGCTCATTTGAAACGATTTAAAATGACTTACAGCTCGCAAGTCGACGCGTTTCGCAAACTCCACGAATCCGGCTGCTTCGTCATGCCGAACCCCTGGGACGAGGGTTCGGCCCGCTGGTTGCGCGGCCAGGGCTTCAAGGCCCTCGCTTCGACCAGCGCCGGCTTCGCCTTCACGCAGGGGCGAGCCGACCAGGACGTGCCGCGCGACATGATGCTGGCCCACCTCGTCGACCTGGTGAAGGCGGTGCCCGACTTACCCGTCAACGCCGATTTCGAGAACGGCTATGCCGATACCCCGGACGGCGTCGCCGCCAACGTCAAGCTCTGCATCGCGACCGGCGTCGCCGGCCTCTCGATCGAGGATGCGACCGGCCGCGCAGGCGAGACGCTCTATCCGTTCGAACTCGCGGTCGAGCGTATCAAGGCGGCGCGCCGCGCCGTCGACGAGACCGGCTCCGGCGTGCTTCTGACCGCCCGCGCCGAATGCTTCCTCACTGGCCATCCCGAGCCACTGAAGGAAGCAGTCCGCCGGATCGAGGCTTATGCCGAGGCAGGGGCCGACGTGCTCTACGCCCCTGGCCCCAGGACGGTCGCT
This sequence comes from Allobosea sp. Root483D1, assembly GCF_001429505.1. Taxonomy (GTDB): domain Bacteria; phylum Pseudomonadota; class Alphaproteobacteria; order Rhizobiales; family Beijerinckiaceae; genus Allobosea. The sequence goes on along the minus strand of NZ_LMJW01000020.1, from coordinate 560,354 downwards.
GATATCGGGGCCATCGTCGCGGCCGCCGGCGGCAAACCGGTCAACGCCCTGGTCTATGGCGATTTCGGCCTCAGCGTGTCCGAAATCGCCGACGCCGGCGCGCGTCGCATCTCGATCGGCGGCGCCCTGGCACGCGCCGCCTGGGCCGCTTTCATCGAGGCGACCCGCCTGATCAAGGACGAGGGCAGCTTCAAGGGCTTTGCCGGCAACGGCGCCTCGGCCCCGCTCAACCCGTTCTTCCGCGACGACCTGAAGGCGCGCTCGTGAGCGGACAGCTTCTCATCGCCCCGGAATGGCTCGGCAAGAGCGGCCTCTGGCTGACCGACGCCAAGGGCAAGCACAAGCCGGTCGATGCCGACGATGTCGGCCTGTCCGACGATCTCGCCGACCGGCTGGAAAGCTGGATGGACGTGTTCGACGCGATCTATGACGAGGCGAACGAGGCCGCCTCCGACTTCGCTGGCGAGGCCGAGCGTATCGCCTGGGAGGCGGAGGGCTCGGCGCTCGCCGCCGCCATCGCCGCCGAGCTCGGCCCGGACTGGCAGATCACCCACGACTTCACCGCCTGGCGCAGGACGATCAAGGCATGACGACGCTCGACTGGACGCCCCGCTCCTTCCCGCCGGCCAAGGTGCTGCAGGGCCGCTATTGCCGGCTCGAGCCGCTCGATCCGGCCCGCCATCTCGACGACATCTGGCAGGCCATGGAAGGCCATGTCTCGGTCTGGGATTGGCTGCCCTCGACACTTCCGCCAAGCCGCGAGGCCTATGGCGAGCTCCTGGCGATGATGGCGGGAAAGGCCGGCATCATTCCCTTCGCCGTGATCGACGAAGCCGACGGCAAGGCCAAGGGCCATCTCTGGATGATGGAGATCAGGCCCGAGCACGGCGTCTTCGAGGTCGGCTGGATCACCTATTCCCCGTCGATGCAGCGCACGCGCATGGCGACCGAGGCCGTCTATCTCGTCGGCGACTACGGCTTCTCGCTCGGCTATCGCCGTTATGAGTGGAAGTGCAACAACCTCAACGAGCCCTCGAAGCGCGCCGCGCTGCGCTTCGGCTTCCAGTATGAGGGCCTCTTCCGCCAGCACCAGGTGGTGAAGGGCGCCAACCGCGACACCGCCTGGTATTCGGTCCTCGACGGTGAATGGCCGAAGGTCGGGCAGGCCTTCCGGAACTGGCTGGCGCCGGAGAACTTCGACGCGCAGGGCCAGCAGAAGAACTCGCTGGCTGACTGCATGAAGACTGCGGGGGCCGCCTGACATGGCTCTGCGCCGCGCCTCGACGGATGACATCCCGGCGATCGTCGCGCTGACGCAGGCCGCCTATCTGCCGAACGAGGGCATCATCGGCGTGCCCTCGCTGCCGCGCATCGCCGATTATCGTCAGGTGCTGGCAGAGCATGAGGTCTGGCTCGCAGAGAGCGAGGGAGCGCTCGACGGCGTCCTCGTGCTCGAGGAGGAGCCGGCGAAGTTCACGCTCTGGAGCATCGCCGTCTCGCCTGCAGCCACCGGCAAGAAGATCGGCTCGACACTGATGAACTTCACCGAGGAGCGCGCCCGGGCGCTCGGCCACGACGCCGTCCACCTCTACACCCACGTCAAGCTTGCCGACCGCATCGGCTGGTATGAGCGGCTCGGCTACCAGACCACCCACTACGAGGATCTGCCGGATCGCCGGCTGATCCACATGCGCAAGAGCCTTCGATAACCAGCCTCCGATAATCGGACAATTAAGGGAAGAAACGACATGGCAGGACGTTTGAAGGGCAAGGTCGCGGTCGTCACCGCAGCCGGCCAGGGCATCGGCCGGGCGATCGCCGAAGCCTTCGTCGCCGAAGGCGCGACCGTCTGGGCGACCGACAAGGACGTTGCCCTGCTCGACGGCATCCCGAAGGCGAAGAAGCGCAAGCTCGACGTGCTCTCGACCAAGGCGGTCGAGGCCTTCGCCGAGAAGGTCGGCACCATCGACATCCTCGTGAACGCCGCTGGCTACGTCCATCACGGCACGATCCTTGAGTGCGACGACAAGGCCTGGGAGTTCTCCTTCGACCTCAACGTCAAATCGATGCACCGCACGATCAAGGCCTTCGTCCCCGGCATGCTCGCCGCCGGCAAGGGCTCGATCGTCAATATCGCCTCCGGCGCCGGCTCGGTCCGCGGCATCCCGAACCGCTATGTCTACGGCGCAACCAAGGCGGCGGTGATCGGCCTGACCAAGGCGGTCGCGGCAGACTATATCAAGAAGGGCATTCGTTCGAACGCGATCTGCCCCGGCACGATCCAGTCGCCTTCGCTCGATCAACGCATCATCGAGCTCGCCAAGGTGACCAAGACGACCGAGGCGGCGGCCCGCCAGGCCTTCGTCGATCGCCAGCCGATGGGCCGGCTCGGCACCGCCGAGGAGATCGCCTGGCTCGCGGTCTATCTCGGCTCGGACGAGGCGAGCTACACCACCGGCCAGATCCATCTCGCCGATGGCGGCTTCGCGCTTTAGACCAGCGCGGGAGGAACGCCATGCATGTCCTGATCAGCGGCGCCGCCGGCATGATCGGCTCGCGGCTCGCGGCGCGCATCGCCCGCGAGGGCGCCTGTGCCGGCAAGCCGCTCACACGGCTGACGCTCACCGATGTCTTCGAGCCACCGCGCCCGGCCGGCTTCGACGGGCCGATTGAGACCCGCACCGAGGATTCGAGTTCGGCTGCGGTCGCAGCTGAGCTCGCTTCCCTGCGACCCGACATCATCTTCCACCTCGCCGCGATCATCTCCGGCGAGGCGGAGCGCGATTTCGACAAGGGCTACCGCATCAATCTCGACGGCATGCGCAATCTGCTGGAGGCGGTCCGGCAGGAGAGCATGAAGAACGACGCTTACGTCCCGAAACTCGTCTTCTCCTCGTCGAGCGGCATCTTCGGGGCACCCTTCCCGCCGGCGATCTCCGACGAGTTCCACGTCACGCCGCTGACCAGCTACGGCGCGCAGAAGGCGATCGGCGAACTCCTGCTCGCCGACTATTCACGGCGAGGCTTCGTCGACGGCGTCGGCATCCGCTTCCCCTCGATCGTGATCCGACCGGGCAAGCCCAACGCCTCGGCCGGCGGCTTCTTCTCCGGCATCATCCGCGAGCCCCTGCAGGGGCTGGAGGCGCTGCTGCCGGTCGGCGACGACGTCATCTTCACCCATGCCTCGCCGCGCTCGGCCGTCGGCTTCCTGCTGCACGGGGCGTCGCTCAGCCGCGAACAGCTCGGCCCGCGCATCAATCTGAGCATGCCGGGCGTCTGCGTCACCGTCGGCGAGCAGATCGAGGCGTTGCGCCGCATCGCCGGCGACAAGGCGGTGAAGCTGATCCGGCGCGCCCCCGACAAGGCCGCCGCCGACATCGTCAAGGGCTGGCCGACCCGCTTCGATGCGAAGCGTGCGCTGTCGCTCGGCTTCCGAGCCGAACAGGATTTCGACGAGATCATCCGCGTCCATATCGAGGACGATCTCGGCGGCCATCTACCCAACTGAACGCAGAAGATAGATCGGACAAAAGCATGCATATCCTCGTCATCGGCGGCGCCGGCATGGTCGGTCGCAAGTTCATCGAGCGCCTGGCGCGCGACGGCGGCCTCGGCGGCAAGGCGATCGACAAGGTGACGGCGCAGGACATCTTCCCGGCCCAGGCGCCGGCCAACGCGCCCTTCTCCTTCGAGTCCCTGATCTCCGACCTGTCGCAGCCGGGGGAGGCCGAGAAATTGATCGCCTCGCGCCCCGAGCTGATCGTCCATCTCGCGGCGATCGTCTCCGGCGAGGCCGAGGCCGATTTCGACAAGGGCTACCGCATCAATCTCGACGGCACGCGCTATCTCTTCGACGCGATCCGCCTTGTCGGCGACGGCTACAAGCCGCGCGTGATCTTCACCTCCTCGATCGCCGTTTTCGGGGCGCCCTTCCACGACAAGATCGAGGATGAGTTCTTCACCACGCCGCTGACCAGCTACGGCACGCAGAAGGCGATCGGCGAGCTGCTGCTCTGCGACTACAGCCGCCGCGGCTTCTTCGATGGCGTCGGCATCCGCCTGCCGACGATCTGTGTGCGCCCCGGCGCGCCGAACAAGGCAGCTTCCGGCTTTTTCTCCAACATCATCCGCGAGCCGCTCGCCGGCCAGGACGCGGTGCTGCCGGTTTCCGACCAGGTTCGCCATTGGCACGCCTCGCCGCGCTCGGCCGTCGGCTTCCTCGTTCACGCCGCGACGATGGACACCAACGCGATCGGCCCGCGCCGGGTGCTGACCATGCCGGGCTACTCCGCGACCGTCGCCGAACAGATCGAGGCGCTGCGCAAGGTCGCCGGCGAGAACGTCGTGAAGCGCATCAAGCGCGTGCCCGATCCGGTGATCGACGCCATCGTCGCCGGCTGGCCGCGCAATTTCGACGCCAAACGCGCCCCGGCGCTCGGCTTCAAAGCGGAATCGAGCTTCGAGGAGATCATCCGCGCCCATATCGACGACGAGCTCGGCGGGAAATTCGTCGCGTGATACAGGGCGTCATGGTCGGGTTTGACCCGACCATCTCGTCCCAAATGAGCAAGAGATGCTCGGGTCAAGCCCGAGCATGACGGCAGCGGTCTAGGGCAGCTTCTTCAGCATCAGCGGCGCGCCGACCGCCGGATCCTTGCGCCACTGCCCGCCTTCGAAGACCAGGTCGACCTTGTGGCCCTTGCGGGCTATCAGCTCGAGCCGCCCCGCCTCATAGCGCCATGCAACGGGCGAGAAGATCGTCAGCCCGGTATCGGGGCAGAGCCCGTCGAAGCTCGTCACGAAGGCGCCGGCGTTGGCGGAGGGGCTCGTCGACAGAGCGAGCTTGCAGACCTCGCGGCCGGCCTGTCGCATCACCGCGTAGCGGCCAGGCACGCTTCCTGCCGCCGGCGCGCTCGCCGGATCGATCGCTGTCGGGCGGGCAGCCGCGGTCGCCGCAAGCTCGGCCCGGCCCGGCGCCGGACGCTGCTGCGCCCGGACATAGCCGGCAGGATCGAGCCCGTATTGCGCGCCGTCGCTGCCCTTGCCGCGGCGGCCAGGGTCGGCCTTCTCGCTGAAGACGATCACCGCCTTGCCCTGGCCGTCGAGCAGCCTCGGGGCGCCATCGGCCACATCCCAGGCGACCACCGCGGTGAGGATCGGCAAAGCGCGCCGGCAGGTGGCAGGAAAGCGGACCTGACGACCCTGCCCGGCCGCCTCGGCGCCGAAGGTCACGGTGCATTCCCGCGTGGCGCCGAGCTTCTCGAGGTCCCAGGCGCCGATGAAGGGCTTCAGCGCCTCGGGCGCCTGCGCGGCGCCGCGTGGCAGCGGCACCGTCTGGGCTCCAGCGGGCAAGGTCGCGAGCAGCGCCAGAGCTGCGACTGTCGCGCCTCGCCGCATCCGGCGGGTTCGGATCGTGATCAGGCTTTTTTCCATGGCGTCTCGGCAACCGGCGTCAAGGGACCCTTGCCATCGAACCATGAAACCAGATTGTCGACCAGAAGCTGGCCCATCTGTTCGCGCGTATGCACCGATGCCGAGCCGACATGCGGCAAGAGCACGATATGGTCCATCGCGATCAGCTCGGCCGGCACGCGCGGCTCGTCCTCGAACACGTCGAGGCCGGCGGAGAGGATGGTCTTGGACTTCAGCGCCTCGATCAGCGCCTGCTCGTCGATCACCGTACCGCGGCCGACATTGACGACGATGCCGTTCGGCCCGAGCGCCTTCAGCACCTCGGCATTGATGATGTGATGGGTCGAGTCGCCGCCCGGCGCGACCGAGACCAGGGTGTCGACATCCTGGGCCATCTCGACCAGCGAGGGATAGTAGCGATAAGCGACGTCGTCCTGGCGCGAGCGGCCGTGATAGGCGATCGGCACGTCGAAGGCTTCGAGCCGCCGCGCCACCGCCTTGCCGATCCGGCCGAGACCGACGATGCCGATCTTGCGCTTGCGCAGCGAAGTCGTGAGCGGATAGGCGCCCTGGAGCCACTTGCCGGCGCGCAGATAGCGGTCGACCTGCGGCAGCTGCCGGACGGTGGCGAGCAGGAGGCCGACGGCGAGGTCGGCGACCTCGTCGGTCAGCACATCAGGCGTGTTGGTGACGGTGATGCCGCGCTTGCCGGCAGCCTTGGCATCGACATTGTCGTAGCCGACGCCGAAATTCGAAACGACCTCCAGCTTCGGCAGGGCATCGAACAGCGCATCGTCGATCCGCACGTGCGCGCCGCCGCCGGCGACGCCGCGCACCCGATCCTTCACCGCGGCCAGCGCCGCCTTGCGATCCTGCTCCTTCCAGAGCTCGTGGACGATGAAGCGCTCCTTGAGCTGGTCGGCGGCATAGGCCATCAGCGGCCCGGTCATGACGATCTCGATCTTGTTCTGCGCGGTCATGGTCCTGCTTTCGTGGAACGCGTGCGTGGCTTGATTTCAAATTCTTAAAACGATTAGATCAATCTAGCCGCTGGGGCGCCGCCGGGGAATTCCCGCAGCCGCAGACTGGGGCTGCTTGCAGAGCCGGTTATGCCATCTCGGCCTGGCTGTCGATTCAGGCCGATATAGTATGATTTAATCACGCGCTTTTCGCCGCTTCTGCCTGCACCCGCGCAGCGAGCAGACCCAAAGTGCTGTTCAGGCTGTCGATCACCAGCCCGCTCATCCGCGCCGCAGCAAGGTCGCCGTCGCGCTGCACTATCGCGTCGAGGACACGCTCGTGATCGATCAGCGACGCCGTGAAGAAGAAGCGGTCGTCGGGCGCCTTCAGGAACAGCGACCACTGGATCGTCGCGGACACGGCCGGCGCCAGGCATTGCAGCGGCGGATTGCGGGTCGCGGCGAAGATCGCCTCGTGGAAGGCAAGGTCGGCATTGACCGTCGGCGCCGCATAGGGCGGGTTCTCGACCATGCCGCGAAAGGCCGCCTCGATCCGCTTGAGATCGGCGTCGCTGCGTCGCTGCGCTGCCAGACGCGCCGCGCTCGGCTCGACGAAAAGCCTGAGCTCAAACAGATCGCGAATGAATTTCTCGTTGGGATCGGCTTCGAAATGCCAGGCCAGCACATAGGGATCGAGCAGGTTCCAGGCCTCGCGCGGCGCCACCCGCGTGCCGCTCTTCGGCCTCGCCTCGACCAGCCCCTTGCCGCTGAGAAACTTCACCGCCTCGCGATAGGCCGTGCGCGAGACCGAGATCTCGTCCCTCAGGTCATCCTCGTTCGGCAGCAGCGCGCCGGTTGGCGAGGCGCCGGTGATGATCGCGACCGCGAGCCTGTGCGCCACCTGGCCGAACAGTCGGTCCGGATTGAGCCTTGTCGCGCGTGCATTGACGTGGAGCTGCATCGAACCGCGCTTTTTCCTCCGTGATCGACGGTGCCGCAGAGGTTGTCCCGCGGCCCGTCCTGCGCTTGACACGCCCGTTTCTATCGTATGACTTTATCCGGGAACGAGGTTGACGCAACAGGCGGCTCGCCTGGCTTGCGTGGTCTCGTGTCGATCGGTCGTCAGAAACCGATATCTGCAGCGCCGCCGACGGGGATTGTGTCAGGCACCCCGGGGCAACCTAAAGAGCGGGAGAGAAACTCAAGATGGCATCCGTCCAGATCGCCGACGTGCGCAAGGCCTATGGCTCGACGCAGGTCATTCATGGCGTCGACATCGACATCGACGACGGCGAGTTCGTCATCCTGGTCGGGCCTTCGGGCTGCGGGAAGTCGACGCTGCTGCGCATGATCGCCGGCCTCGAGAACATCACCGGCGGCGAGATCCGCATCGGCCCGCGCGTCGTCAACGACGTGCCGCCGAAGGAGCGCGACATCGCCATGGTGTTCCAGAACTATGCGCTCTACCCGCATATGACGGTGGCCGACAACATGGCCTTCTCGATGAAGCTGCGGAAGGCGCCCAAAGCCGAGATCGACGAGCGCGTCGGCAAGGCCGCCGGCATTCTCGGCCTCGACAAGCTGCTCGACCGCTATCCGCGCCAGCTCTCGGGCGGCCAGCGCCAGCGCGTCGCCATGGGCCGCGCCATCGTCCGCGACCCGCAGGTCTTCCTCTTCGACGAGCCGCTCTCCAACCTCGACGCCAAGCTGCGCGTGCAGATGCGCACCGAGATCAAGGAGCTGCACCAGCGCCTCAAGACCACGACGGTCTACGTCACCCACGACCAGATCGAGGCCATGACCATGGCCGACAAGATCGTCGTGATGCATGACGGCATCGTCGAACAGATGGGCGCCCCGCTCGATCTCTACGACAACCCCGCCAACCTCTTCGTCGCCGCCTTCATCGGCTCCCCCTCGATGAACCTGCTGAAGGGCACGATCCGCGCCAACGGCTTCGAGACCGAAGGCGGCGTGATCTGGCCGATCGGCAAGCATCCGGCCGATTCGAACGACCGGGCCGCCGTTTTGGGCATCCGCCCCGAGCATCTCATCCTCGATCCGACCGGCCTTCCCGCCGAGGTCGTGGTCATCGAGCCGATGGGCTCGGAGACGCAGGTCGTCGTCCGCTGCGGCGGCCAGGACCTGACCTGCATCTTCCGCGAGCGCATCACCGCCAAGCCCGGCGAGACGATCAAGATCCGGCCCGACACCTCGGTGACCCACCTCTTCGACGCCGCGACGACCAAGCGCATCTGACTTCCGTCGCCGCCGCACGGAGAACACTCCGGCGGCGGCGACGTCCGACAAAATCGCGACGAGGCTCCCATGCAGGGCCTCGCGGCAACCCGGAGGAGACAAGCGATGAGCATTTCCAGACGTGACGTATTGATTGGCGGCGCGGGCCTGGCAGCCGGCGCCACACTTGCCGCGCCGTCGATCGCCCAGACGGCCAATATCGAGAAAGGCGCGACGCTGCGTGTGCTGCGTCCGACCAAGTTCGTCGACCCCGACCAGACGATCTTCAACGAGAACACCGAAGCCTTCACCAAGGCGACCGGCGTTCAGGTCCGCGTCGATTATGCCAGCTGGGAAGATTTGCGCCCGCAGACCGCCGTCACCGCCAACACCGGCGCCGGCCCCGACATCGTCGTCGGCTGGGCCGACGATCCGCACATCTTCGCCGACAAGCTGGTCGACCTGACGCAGGTCGCCGAGGACCTCGGCAAGAAGCATGGCGGCTGGTACCCGGTCGCCGAGAAATACGGCAAGAAGGACAAGACCAATACCTGGATCTCGATCCCGATGGGCGGCTCCGGCGGCCCGGCGGTCTATCGCGAAGCCTGGGTCAAGGAAGCCGGCTTCGACAAGTTCCCGACCGACCATGCCGGCTTCCTCGATCTCTGCCGCAAGCTCAAGGCCAAGGGCCACCCGGCCGGCTTCGCGCTCGGCAACGCGGTCGGGGACGGCAACTCCTTCTGCAACTGGCTGGTCTGGTCGCATGGCGGCTACATGGTCGACGAGAACAACAAGGTCGCGATCAACAGCAAGGAGACGATCGAGGCGTTGAAATACGCCAAGGCGCTCTATGAGACCTTCATCCCGGGCACCCTGTCCTGGCTCGACATCAGCAACAACAAGGCGCTGACGGCGGGCGAGGTCGGCCTGACCCAGAACGGCGTGTCGCTCTACTTCTCGATCAAGAACTCGAAGGACGAGAAGATCGCGGCGATCGGCAAGGATCTCAACCATGCGCCGATGCCGGTCGGCGCCGGCGTCGGACGGCCGACCGAGACGGCGCTGGTCATCAATGCCATGGTGTTCAAGCACACCAAGTTCCCGAACGCCGCCAAGGAATACCTCCGCTTCATGATGGAGACGGAGCAGTACGACAAATGGCTGACCGGCTGCTTCGGTTACTGGACGCAGCCGCTCAAGGGCTACGCGAAGAGCAAGGTCTGGGAGAGCGATCCCAAGATCCTGGTCTATCGCGACACCTGGGAGCGCGCGCTGTGGAGCGGCTACAAGGGCGCGATCACCGAGGCTGCCGGCACCGTCAACGCCGAATACGTCATGGTCCAGATGGTCGCTTCCGTCTGCGGCGGCCAGGCGACGCCGGAGGAAGCCGCCGCCGAGGCTGAGCGGCGCGCCAAGCGCTACTATCGCACCTGATCGTCAACGCCGCGCCGCCGGTCCATCCGGCGGCGCGACCGCTTCACGGAAAAGAGCGCCATGACGATCGCCGCGGAAGCCCGGACCATCCACCACCTGCCTCAAAACTGGCTGGTCCGGCTGCTCGACCACAAGCCCTTCCTGATCTTCCTCTGCCTCCTTCCGGCCGCCAGCCTGCTGCTCATCTTCCTGAGTTATCCGCTCGGCCTAGGAATTTGGCTCGCCTTCACCGATACGAAGATCGGCCGCTCCGGCCATTTCATCGGCTTCGAGAACTTCACCTCGCTGATGCAGGATCGGGTTTTCATCACCTCGGTCTGGAACACGCTGCTCTATACCGGCGTCGCCACGGTCGGGAAGTTCGCACTTGGTCTCTGGCTGGCGCTGCTGCTCAACAACCATCTGCCCTTCAAGTCACTGCTGAGAGCGTTGATCCTGGTGCCGTGGATCGTGCCGACCGTGCTCTCGGCGATCGCCTTCTGGTGGATCTATGATCCGCAATTCTCGATCATTTCCTATGTGCTGGTCGACGTACTCGGCTGGCGCACCACCTATATCGACTTCCTCGGCGAGCCCTGGGCTGCGCGCTGGTCGCTGATCGCGGCCAATACCTGGCGCGGCATCCCCTTCGTCGCGATCTCGCTGCTCGCCGGCCTGCAGACGATCTCGCCGGCGCTCTATGAGGCGGCGATGCTCGACGGCGCCAATGGCTGGCAGCGCTTCCGCCATGTCACCTTCCCCATGCTGATGCCGATTCTGGCGGTGGTGCTGACCTTCTCGGTGCTGTTCACCTTCACCGATTTCCAGCTCGTCTACGCCATTACCCGCGGCGGCCCGATCAACTCGACCCATCTGATGGCGACGCTGGCCTTCCAGCGCGGCATTCCCGGCGGGCAGCTCGGCGAGGGTGCCGCGATCGCGGTGGCGATGATCCCCTTCCTCGTGCTGGCCACGCTGTTCAGCTACTTCGCGCTCGCCCGCCGCAAATGGCAGCAGGGAGAAGACAATGACTGATCACGCTGCCGCGGAACGTCCGCACCTCGTCGAGAAGGAGCAGACCGGCGTCATCGACTGGTCGTCGGGCCCGCGCCGCTTCATCACGGTCTACCTGCCGCTCTCGATCTTCGTGATCGTGCTGCTGTTCCCGTTCTACTGGATGGCGATCACGGCGATCAAACCGAACGGCGAGCTGCTCGATTACAAAAACAACAACCCGTTCTGGGTGAAGTCGCCGACGCTCGACAACATCAACAAGCTGCTCTTCCAGACCGACTACCCGCAATGGCTGCTGACGACGATGACGGTCGCGACGGTCGCGACCGCGCTCTCGCTCTTTTCCAGCGTGCTCGCCGCCTATGCGATCCAGCGCCTGAAATTCAAGGGCTCAGGTTATGTCGGCCTCGCGATCTACCTCGCCTATCTGGTGCCGCCCTCGATCCTGTTCATCCCGCTGGCGACACTGATCTTCCAGTTCGGGCTGTTCGACTCGCAACTCGCGCTGATCCTGACCTATCCGACCTTCCTGATCCCGTTCTGCACCTGGCTCCTGATCGGCTATTTCAAATCGATCCCCTACGAGCTTGAGGAATGCGCCATGATCGATGGCGCGACTAGGCTGCAGACGCTCTGGAAGATCACCCTGCCGCTCGCTTTGCCCGGGCTGATCTCGGCCGGCATCTTCGCCTTCACTTTGTCCTGGAACGAGTTCATCTACGCGCTCGCCTTCATCCAGTCGGCCGAGAAGAAGACGGTCCCGGTCGCAGTGCTGACCCAGCTCGTCGAGGGTGACGTCTACCATTGGGGCTCGCTGATGGCGGGCGCTCTGCTCGGCTCGATCCCCGTCGCCCTGCTCTATTCCTTCTTCGTCGACTACTACGTCGCCTCGCTGACCGGCGCGGTGAAGGAGTAACTCCCGGCGGGCGGCTGTGCCGCCTGCCTCATCACCAAGGCCAACACACGTGACTTCCATCGCCTTCGTCGGGCTCGGCGCCATGGGCGCGCCGATGGCCGAAAATCTCGTCAAGCGTCAGTTCCACGTCACCGGTTTCGACATGAGGGAGAGCGCGCGAACCGCGCTCGTGGCAGCCGGTGGCCACGCCGCCGACAGCGCCGCCGCAGCAGCAGAGGATGCCGACACGCTCGTACTGATGGTCGTGAACGCCGCGCAGGCCCGCTCGGTCCTGTTCGACGCCGGCGCGCTCGCTGCGTTGGGCCCCGGCGCAACCGTCATCCTGATGGCGACCTGCCCGCCGGGCGAGGTCGAGGCCATCGCCGAGGCCGTGACGAAGACAGGCCGGCACTTCGTCGATGCGCCGGTCTCGGGCGGCGTCAAGGGCGCTCAGGGCGGCACGCTCACGATCATGGCCGGCACTCCCGCGGAGAGCTTCGCCAAGGCCAGACCCGTGCTCGACGCGATGGGCGACAAGGTCTTCCATGTCGGCGAGAAGCCGGGCCAGGGCGCGACGGTGAAGACCGTCAACCAGTTGCTCTGCGGCGTCCATATCGCGGTCGCGGCGGAAGCGCTCTCGCTGGCGCAGAAGGCCGGTATCGACGGCGCGGTGCTGTTCGAGATCATGGGCGGCTCGGCCGCCTCGTCCTGGATGCTGAAGGATCGCGGCCCGCGCATGCTCGAAGACGAGCCGCCGGTCGCCAGCGCCGTCGACATCTTCGTCAAGGACCTCGGCATCGTCCTCGATGCCGGCCGTGCCGCAAAGGCGGCCTTGCCGATCGCCGCAGCCGCACACCAGATGTTCCTCGCCGCCTCCGGCCTCGGCCATGGCGGGCGCGACGACTCGCATGTGGTGCGTGCTTACCGGGCGCTGAACCGCAAGCCGGACAATGATATCTGAAGCCTCAGCGCGCCGCCTTCGGCGGCGCCGTGGTCCCGCGCACGACCAACTCCGGCGTCAGCACCACACGCTGCGGCGGTGCGGACGGGTCGGCGATCCGGCGGATCAGCATCTCCGCGGTCTTGCGGCCCATCTCGTCCTGGAAGTTCTTGACGGTGGTCAGCCCCGGATACCATTGCGCCGCTTCCTGCACGTCGTCGCAGCCGATCAGCGAGAAATCGCTGCCGGCCTCGAGCCCGCGATGGCGCAGGCCGAGCATGGCGCCGAAGGCGGTGAGATCGTTGAAGCAAACCGCGGCGGTCGGCGGATTCGCCGCGTCGAGCACCTTCTGGACGCCCTTGAGCCCGTTCTCGCGCGTGCCATAGGCCGAATAGACGATCACCGGATCGAGCGGCAGGCCGTGCTTGGCCAGCGTCTCGCAATAGCCGCGGTAGCGGTTGCGGCCGGTCGAGATCAGCGGGCTCTCGCCGAGGAAAGCGATGCGGCGATGGCCGAGCGCGAGCAGGTGCTCGACGGCGAGCACCGTGCCGTGCCGGTCGTCCGAACCGACGAAGTCGAGCCCGATGCCGGGAATTTCGCGCGAGAGCTGCACCAGCGGCACCTGCGCCGCCAACAGGTGCTGCAATGTCTCGGCCGTGGTGCCGCCGGCCGGACAGATGATCATGCCGTCGGGGCGGTATTCCTTGAGCGTGGTGAGGACACGCTCCTGCCGCTGCAGGTTCTCAGCATAGGTGCCGAGCAGGATCGAGCGGCCATGCGCGGCCGCCGTCTCCTCGATCGCCGCGAGCAGCTCGGCAAAATAGGGATTGGTGATGTCGTGGAAGCCGACGCCGAGGATATTGGTCCTGTCGGTCCGCAGCGAGGCCGCGCTACGGTTGTAACTGTAGCCCATCTCTCGCGCGATCTGTTGTACGCGCAGGCGCGTGCCGTCGGCCACCAGCGGGCTTTCGCGCAAGGCAAGCGAGACGGTCGCGGTCGAGACCTCCAGCCGATCGGCGATGATCTGCAAGGTTACGCGCCCGCGCCCACCGGGTCTCACACCCGCCTTCCCTGCTCCCGAGGGATCGCGCGAGTGTCCGTCATTCGCCATCAAACGCTTCTCCTGAAGCCTAGAAGCCGATGCATTCAACCAGTTCTTGGCCAAATCGTTCCGCATTACCTTGTTCCATCTCATAGATTTCGGAGAAACTGAAGATGAGCACGACTAAAGAATCGATCGGCTTCATCGGCGTCGGGTACATGGGTCAGGGCATGGCGAGCTGCATTCTCGCCAAAGGCTTCCCTCTCACGGTCATGGGCCATCGCAATCGTCGGCCGGTCGAGGAGCTCAAGGCGGCGGGCGCGGCGGAAGCCGCCACGCCGAAGGAGCTCGCCGAGAAGGCGAGCATCATCTTCCTCTGCGTCACCGGCTCGCCGCAGGTCGAGCAGGTCGTGGGCGGCCCCAACGGCATCGCCGCCGGCTCCAGGCCCGGCACGATCATCGTCGACTGCTCGACTTCCGACCCGGTCTCGACGATCGCTCTGGCGGAACGGCTCGCTGCCATGGGCCTGCACCTCTGTGACGCTCCGCTGGGCGGGACGCCCGCCCAAGCTAAGCTCGGTCAACTCTCGACGATGATTGGCGCCGACAGCGCGGTTTTCGAGCGCATCCGCCCGGTCTGCGAAGCCTGGGCCCAGAAGATCGTCCATCTCGGCCCGGTCGGCGACGGCCACAAGATGAAACTGCTCAACAACTTCCTCTCCCTCGGCTACGGCGCGATCTACGCCGAGGCTCTGACCCTGGCGCAGAAGGTCGGCATCACCCCGCAGACCTTCGACAGCGTCATCACCGGCGGGCGCATGGAGTGCGGTTTCTACCGGACCTTCATGCAATACGTGCTCGAGCGCGATCCGGATGCACACAAGTTCACGCTTTCCAACGCGCTGAAGGATGTCCGCTATCTGGAGAGCCTCGCCAACGCCGCCGGCGTTCCCAATCCGGTCGGTGGAGCGGTCAAGAACGTCTATGCGGCGGCCGTCGCCAGCGGCAAGGGCGAGGACTATGTGCCGATGCTCTCGGATTTCGTCGCCGGGCAGAGCAAGGTCTCGCTCGGCTGACGCGAGCGCCCGTGCCATGGCGGGACACGCCCGGACCACGATTGTGCCGAACGGAGCCGCCGGTAGCCAGTTGCGGTGCAAAACCGTCATCATGGCCTCCATCCACGGATGGAAGCTTCAAGGGCCGTGCCTAAATCACGATGATTTTGGATCGAGCCGATCAAAAATCATAAAACCTGATCGATTCTAAGAGTTAGAGCAGGATTTCTGCGAAAAGCCGGTTTCCACTTTTTCGCATCCTGCTCTGGTCAATCGAGCCGGGCCGAGCCTTCGGGCACGGCCCGGACACGCTCGCGATAGAGCAGATAGAGCCCCGACGCGATGACGATCCCTGCGCCGATGAAGGTGAAGCGGTCGGGGATCTGGCCGAAGACGAACCAGCCGAGCAGGATCATCCAGACGATCTGCGAATAGATGAACGGCGCCAGGATCGTCGCCGGCGCCCGCTGATGCGCCAGGATCAACAGCCAGTGGCCGACCGCCCCGAAGAAGCCGGTGCCGCCCATCAGGAGCCAACTCCGCCAGTCGGCCGGCCACGACCAGTACAGCGGCAGCAAGGGCAGCATGATCACCACCCCGCCGATGCCGGAATAGAACATCGTCGTCTGCGGTGAATCGCTCGAAGCCAGCATCCGCGTCGACAAAGCGTAGAAGGCGTAGCAGAAGCAGCCGCAGACGCTGAGCAGCGCCGCCGGGTGCAGGCCGCCCAGCCCCGGCCGCGTCACCACGAGGACGCCGAGGAAGCCGACGCCGATCGCGATCAGCCGGCGCGGGCCGGCCCATTCCCCGAGCAATGGCCCGGCCACCAGCGCGACCAGCAGAGGCGCTGCGAACATGATCGAGACCGTCTCGGCCAGCTGCAGATATTGCAGCGCGACAAAGTTCAGCGCCGTCGAGCCGAGCAGCAGCAGCGAGCGGAAGCCCTGCAGCCAGGGCCGCTTGGTCCGGGTGATGCCCGGATGGCTCCAGGGATTGAGCAGGAGCGAGACCAGCGCGACGCTGACCAGATAGCGCGCCAGCACCACCTGCATCGGGTGCATCGTGCCGCCGAGCCATTTCGCGCAGGCATCGAGCAGCGAGAAGCAGACGATCGCTCCACTCATCAAGGCGATGGCGGTCAGGCGTGTCCGGCGCGTATCCGGAAGCGGAGCGGGAGCGGCCGACAAGGCTGAGCGTCTCGTCATGCTGGCGCGCTTTCCGATCGACCGAAACGGTCGATCGATCAGAATTCGCGCCAACCCATAATGTTGGAGCATGCTCTCATCGCAAAAGTGGTCCCCACTTTTGCGGAGCATGCTCTGGAGGAATGACGAGACATAGATGAACCGATTTAAGACTTGAAACCAGCCTCTCAGCGCATGCGAGTCATGCTGCCGACGCGCCCGATATCAGGCCGCGTCTTCAGCCTCGTCATCGGCGTCTTCGACATCGGCACCGGCCTTCGACAGGCCCTTTGCCGCCTTGCGCAGCAACTTGCGCAATTGCTTGCGCTCCTTGGCATCGAGTTTCTCGAGCAGCTCTTCCTCGACCTGATTCCAGACCGCATCGAGCGCCGCCGCAGTCTTCTGGCCATTCTCGGTCAGCGCGACCTGCACCAGCCGGCCGTCGCGGCCGCCGCCCTCGCGGGTGACCAGGCCCTGCAGCGAGAGCCGGCCAATGGTCTTCGAGACCGTCGGCGGCTTGACCCGCAGCAAGATCGCGAGCTCGCCCATCGTCATCGGCGCGCTTTGCAATGATTTCAGCGCCTGCTCCTGGCCTGGAAAGAGCCCGAGCGCGTTGAGCCTCTCGCCCATCCGTGCCCTGTGTAGTCGCGCCGTCACCAGCAGAGCCCGGCCGACGCTTTTTTCGAGGGACTTGGTCATGAGCCGGCCCTTGGAAAAGGTTGCGGATACTTTTCGCCGGCTGTGCAATCGCCTGCCTTCATGACAGGCCGATGACAATTGTCAGACAGGCTCTTAAATCCGTGCGATTTCCTGCTCGACCCTGGCGAGAAAAGCGGCGCGGCTCTGTGGCGTCGAACAGTTCATATCGTAATGCGCCAGGTAAGACACCCGCGCTGCCGGATGGCAGACCGCCCGCAAGCCCCGCTTGATCTGCCGGCGTGGCGGATCGCCCATCAGAAAGGTCCGCCAGCGCGAGCCGCCATAGCTCGTCACCGTCGTCAGCCGGCGAATATTCCAGAGATTGGGACGGATCGAACCGTCGACCAGCTTGAACGAAACGCCCGGCAGGAAGACGCGGTCGAAATAGCCTTTCATGATCGCCGGGTAGCCATAGTTCCAGACCGGGAAGCAGAGAAACAGCGCTTCCGCCGCAAGCAAGCGCTCGACATAGCCGGCTACTGAACTTCGATTGCTGGCGAGATCATGATAGCCGACGCGCTCTTCGCGGCTGAGAACCGGGTCGAAGCCTTCGGCATAGAGGTCGCAATCGTCGACCTCATGCCCGGCCCGGCGCAGGCCCGAAACGAGCGTCTCGTGCACCGCCGCGCCGAAGCTCGCGGGATCGGGATGCGCGTAGAGGACGAGTGCGCGCATGGATGGCTCAGGCGCCGACGCCGGCTTCGCCGAGCGCGCGGAACAGGAAGGTCTTGCCGGAGCGGTAGTCGTAGTTCGGGTCCTCCCAGGCGATCATCTTGCCGGGATTGAGCAGCCCCTGCGGATCGGCCTCGCGCTTGAAGGCGAGCTGGACCTCGTCGGTCTGCTTCATCCCGCCCTCCTCCAGGGTATAGCGATGCGGATTGAAGATCGGTGCGCCCATCTCCTCATGGATCGCCATGATCTCCTCCAGCCGCTCCTCGCTGGTGAAGCGCACCAGCGGCAGGCCGAAGCAGGTGATCTTGCCGTCGAAGCGGACGAATTCGAGATGGCAGGTGACCTCGTCGCCGAAGCGGGCATGGATCTTGTCGACGAGATCGACCTGGTTCGGGAAGGGATAGAGCACCTGCAGATAGGTGATCGACGGGTCGACCCGCAGCGCCCGCAAGGTGGTGTGGTTCCAGCCGAGCTCGAAGGTCGGCGGCAGCCCCTTCGCTTCCTCCGCCGTCAGCTTGTCGGAACGCATCAGCAGCTGCGAGCCGCCAAAGCGGCGTGCGAATGCGAGCATCGACTCCACTGCGAAGTCGGCGACCATGATCAGGACGCAATGGCTTTCGCGCGGCAGGAACTTCCTGTGGCGCAGGAAATAGTCGTGCGGTGCGGGCGCGGCGACCACCGCGAGGTTCTTCAGCGCCAGCCCGTCCTGCTCACCGAGCGCGTTGGCGAATTCCGTCGCCGCGCGCAGCTCGCCGAAACCGAGGATGACGTCGACCCAGGCATAGGCCGGGCCGAGCGGCATCTCGACCTCAGTGATGATGCCGTTGGTGCCATAGGCATGGGCGACCTTGTGCAGGTCATCGCCCTGGAGTTCGAGGATGCGTGGCGTGCCCTCCATCGTTGCGACGCGCAGGGAGATGATGTTGCCCCAGTCGCGCAAGCCGCCCCATTTGATCGAGCCGACACCACCGGAGCCGCCGGCGATGAAGCCGCCGACCGAAGCCGTGTGATAGGTCGACGGATGAAGCCTGATCTCCTGGCGCGAATGGGCCCGCGTCTCCTGGTCGATCTTGGCCAGCACGGCGCCGGGCTCGGCGGCATAGCGCCCGGCCTCGATGCTCGTCACCTTGTTGAAGCCGGAGAGGTCGAGCACGATGCCGCCTGAGAGCGGCATGGCTTGGCCGTAATTGCCGGTACCGGTGCCGCGCGGCGTCACGGGAATGCCGAGCGCATGCGCCGCCGAGAGTGTCTCCAGCACCTGCGCCTCACTCACCGGCGAGACGATGATGTCGGCGACGACATGGTCGAGCTGGCGCTTCAGCTTCGGCGAGTACCAGAAGAAGTCGCGGCTCTTCTGCTTGACCAGCCCCGGATTGTCCTCGGTGCGGATGCCGTTCAGGCGGCGCTTCAGGGCGTCGATATCGTAGCGTGCGGTCATGCGGAGCGGCTCATGAGGTGATCGAGTTCACGGTAATCGGGCAAGGCGCGGTCGATGGCGCGGCCATTGACCAATACGGTCCGGTCGGCCTGCGGCCGGGCGAAGAATTCGGTCCAGTCGCGGGCGCGCGTCAGGATCAGGTCGGCGGGACCACCTGCTGCGAGGCGGCCGGTGCCCGGGAGGCCCATGATCTCGGCCGGGGTCGCAGCGACCGCCTTCGTCCAATCCCGATCCGAGTGATCGAGCTGGAGGATGCGGGTGCCCTCGCGCAACGTCTCGGCGAGGTCGAGATCGCCATAGGCGTAGAACGGGTCGCGGGTGTTGTCGGACGCGATCATCACCGGCACGCCCGCCGCCTTCAACTCATGCAGCGCGGTGACACCACGCCAGCGCGGTGTGCGCCCGCGCTGGCGGTCCTGCAGGTACATGTTGCACATCGGCAGCGAGACCACGGCGATGCCGGCCTCGCGCACTTTGCCGATGATGCGCGCCTCGTCCTGCGGCTGCTGCAGCGAGAGCGAGCAGCAATGGCCCGCAAGGATCCTGCCCTGGAAGCGATGGCGCAGCGCCGCATCTGCAATGTGCTCGAGCGAGCGCGCCGAGGGATCGTTGGTCTCGTCGACATGGAAATCGAGATCAAAGCCGTGCTCGATCGCCGTCCGGAACAGCATATCGAGCGCGGCATCGAGTTCCGGCACCATATAGGTGACGGCGCCGAGCAGGCTGTCGCCATGATCAGTCACGGCACGCGTGATCGCCGACATATGCGCGGGATCGGCGACAGCGTCGATGCCGAACAGCGGCGAGGCCTGCAATGCGATCCGCCCGGCCCATTCGGCCCTGAGTTCGGCATAGACAGGCCAGGAGATGCCGATCTGTTTGCTGAGCGAATCGAGATGGGTGCGGATCGCCGCCGTGCCATGGGCATAGGCACAGCGCAGGCCGAATTCCATGCGCGCCCGCACGTCCCCGGCCGACCAGTTCGCATCCCGATCGGCCGCGACGGAGCTCAGCGCCCCCATGAAGCTGCCATCCGGATTGGGTCGGCGCGGCCAGATATGGCCCTTGTCGAGATGGGTGTGGACGTCGACCAAGCGTGGCAGCACGATGCCGCCATCGAGATCGAGCGCCGCTACGGCATCGAGCGGGGGCGTGCCGGCGGGCAGGATCGAGGCGATGACGCCATCCTCGACGGCGATGTCGAGCAGCGCCAGGCCGTCACGATCGCTCGCCAGGCTGCCGGCCTCGACCAGGCAGGCAGGGGCCCTGGCATTGCGCAGTACATAGCTGCCGGAAGCCGGGATTGCCGCAAAGCCGGTGGTCACGTCGCTGTCTCCCCTGCCGGCTGCTGCTGCACATTGGTCGATACAGGCCGGCTCGGACGAGAACAAGCAAGCGAGACGCAGATCGGCAAGGCGGCGTCGCATCCATACTTGCCGCCCGCCCGGTGATCGCGCATGAGGACGCACGAATGCGCAGGACGGAGCTGGTCATGACGGCACGCATCATCGACGGCAAGGCGGCAGCGGCTGAATTGCGGGCTGAGATCGGCCGCGAGGTCGCGGCGCTCAAGGCAGCCCGCAAGCCCACCCCCGGCCTGCATGTCGTGCTCGTCGGCGAGGACCCGGCCAGCAAGGTCTATGTTGCCTCCAAGGAGAAGCTCGCGGCCGAGATCGGCATGAACTCGGTCGCCCACCGCCTGCCGGCAGAGACGACCGAGGCGGCGCTGCTCGCCAAGATCGCCGAGTTGAACGCCGACGACGGCGTCGATGGCATTCTCGTCCAGTTGCCGCTGCCGAAGCATATCGACACCGGCCGCATCATCGACGCCATCGATCCGGCCAAGGACGTCGATGGTCTCCATCCGATCAATGCCGGGCTGCTCGCCGGCGGCAAGAACGGCCTCGTGCCCTGCACGCCGCTCGGCTGCATGTTGCTGCTGAAGCAGGCGCTGCCGTCGTTGTCGGGGCTGGAAGCGGTGGTCGTCGGCCGTTCGGAACTGGTCGGACGGCCGGTCGCGCAGTTATTGCTGCAAGCCGACTGCACCGTCACCATCGCCCATTCGCGCACGCGCGACCTGCCGGCTGTGGTCCGCCGCGCCGATATCGTCGTCGCGGCTGTCGGCCGTCCGCGCATGATCAAGGGAGATTGGCTGAAGCCCGGCGCCACGGTGATCGACGTCGGCATCAACCGCATGCCGGACGGCAAGCTCGCAGGCGATGTAGATTATGCCGAGGCCGTCGAAGTCGCTGGCGCGATCACCCCGGTTCCGGGCGGCGTCGGCCCGATGACCATCGCCTGCCTGCTGCGCAACACGCTGACCGCCTACCGGGCGCGGCGAGGCTGACAAGGCACGTCATGCTCGGGCGAAGACCCGAGCATCGCAGGACGACAAAGCGCCTCTTTCTGCACGAGATTCCCGGGCCGGCGCTGCGCGCCGCCCGAGAATGACGCGTTTGGCCCCGCTCACATATGGATCGGGCGCTTGTCGACGGCGAGCGCCGCTTCCTTGACCGCCTCGGCCAGCGTCGGATGGGCGTGGCAGGTGCGGGCGAGGTCCTCGGCCGAGCCGCCGAACTCCATCAGCACGGTCACCTCGGCGATCAGGTCGCCGGCATGCGGGCCGATGATGTGGCAGCCGAGCACGCGGTCGGTCGCCGCGTCGGCAAGGAACTTGACGAAGCCGTCAGTGTGCCGCATCGCCCGCGCCCGGCCATTGGCCGTGAACGGGAACTTGCCGACCTTGTAGGCGACGCCCGCCGCCTTGAGCTCTTCCTCGGTCTTGCCGATCGCGGCAACCTCTGGGGCGGTGTAGACGATGCCGGGAATGGCGTCGTAATTCACATGGCCGTGCTTGCCGGCGAGGATCTCGGCAACGGCAACGCCCTCATCCTCGGCCTTGTGCGCCAGCATCGGCCCGCGCACCACGTCGCCGATCGCGTAGATGCCGGGGACATTGGTCTGGAAATGGTCGTCGATGACGACGCGGCCGCGCTCGGTCGCAACGCCGGCCTTGTCGAGGCCGAGGCCATCCGTGTTCGGGCGCCGGCCGATCGCGACCAGCACGATGTCGGCATTGAGCGACCTGGCCTCGCCGCCGGCGGACGGCTCGACCGTGACGGTGGCTCCGCCCTTCTTGGCGACCTCGACCTTGGTGACCTTGGAGCCGAGATGGAAGGTGAAGCCCTGCTTCTGCAGGATGCGCTGGAACTGCTTGGCGATCTCGTCATCCATGCCGGGCAGAATGCGGTCGAGGAACTCGACCACCGTGACCTTGGCGCCGAGCCGGGCCCAGACCGAGCCGATCTCGAGCCCGATCACGCCGGCGCCGACCACCAGCAGCTCCTTTGGCACGGCGGTGAGTTCGAGCGCGCCGGTCGAGGTCACCACTGTCTTCTCGTCGGTGGTGACACCCGGCAGTGCCGTCGATTCAGAGCCGGTGGCGATGACGATGCTCTTGGTTTCGAGCTCCTGCGTCTTGCCGTCCTCGGCAGTGACGACAACCTTGCCGGCGGCCGGGATCGAGGCCGTGCCGTGGAACGGCTCGATCTTGTTCTTCTTCAGGAGGAAGGCGACGCCGTTGACGTTGGCGTCGACGGTCTCCTGCTTGTGGACCAGCATCTGCTTCAGATCGAGCTTCGGCTTGCCGACGCTGATGCCAAGGCTCGGGAAGGTGTGGCTCGCCTCGTCGAACATCTCGGAGGCGTGCAGCAGCGCCTTCGAGGGTATGCAGCCGACGTTCAGGCAGGTGCCGCCATGGGTCTTGCGCTTCTCGACGACCGCGACCTTGAGGCCGAGCTGGGCGGCACGAATGGCGCAGACATAGCCGCCGGGGCCAGTTCCGATGACGACGAGATCGTAGGACATGGTCTCTCTTTCAGTCAGATTTTACGATTGCTGCGCCAGCGGCGCGTTGAAGGCCCAGACATGGCCGAAGGGATCGCGGAGCCGTGCATAACGAGCGCCCCAGAACACGTCGCTCGGCGGCATGATGACGTCGGCACCGGCGGCTTCAGCCTTGGCGATCGCGGCATCGACGTCGGCCGGGGCCGGCAGGTTGATGCTGATCGCGATGCTGGCGCCGCCATGCGAACTCGGCGCCATGACATCGCCGCCGAACTCCGGGAACTCGTCATGCAGCATGACCTCGCCGCCGAAGAGTGCCAGATTGGCGTGCATCACCCGTCTGCCGTCATCGGCCATCGCCTTGAAGGTGCACTGCGCGCCGAAGGCCTTCTCGTAGAAGGCGATCGCCTCGTCACCGCCCTTGACGCAGATATGCGCCTGGATTGGCGGCGGGTTGGGTCCGAAGGACACGGCTACTCCTTCCCGTCTAGAGGATCGTTCGCACGACCATCAGCAATAATCCGCCAGTAGCAGCGGTCCAGGCCAGGCTGCGCCAGTACGGAATGCCAGCGAGGTAGAGCGGCAGGTAGATGATGCGCCCGACGAGCCAGAGCAGCGCTCCAAACAGTCCCAGCCCATCGGCCCGCTCCATCGCCGCCAGGGTCAAGGCCAGAATGCCGAAAGCGGGGAACGTTTCGAGATAGTTGCGCAGCGCGCGCTCGGCGCGCCCCGCAAGAACGCCCTTTGGCCTCAGTTCCTCATCGCGAGGTCCGGCATTCCAGGCCGAACCGAACTCACGCGTCACCGTAATGGCTTGAACGCCGATATGGACCAGGAGCAAGACCATGCTCGCGGCGATCGGCAGCGCCATGAAGTGTATGCCCGCCACGGGCGGTTACCTCAGAGGTCGAGGACGAGGCGCGCCGGGTCCTCCAGGCCTTCCTTGACGCGGACGAGGAAGGTCACCGCCTCCTTGCCGTCGATGATGCGGTGGTCATAGGAAACCGCCAGATACATCATCGGCCGGATCTCGATCTTGCCGGCGACCACAACCGGCCGCTCCTGGATCTTGTGCATGCCCAGAATCGCCGATTGCGGCGCGTTCAGGATCGGCGTCGACATCAGCGAGCCGTAGACGCCGCCATTCGAGATGGTGAAAGTGCCGCCCTGCATCTCTTCGATCTTGAGGGCGCCATCACGGGCCTTCCTGCCGAGTGCGCCGATCTCCTTCTCGACACCGGCGATCGAGAGCTGGTCGGCATCGCGCACCACCGGCACGACGAGGCCCTTGTCTGTGCCGACCGCGACCGCGACGTGGTAGTAGTTCTTGTAGACGATATCGGTGCCGTCGATCTCGGCGTTGACGGAGGGGATCTCCTTCAGCGCCTGGACGCAGGCCTTCACGAAGAAGCCCATGAAGCCGAGCTTCACGCCGTGCTTCTTCTCGAACACGTCCTTGTACTGGTTGCGCAGCGCCATGACGTTGGTCATGTCCACCTCGTTGAAGGTGGTCAGCATGGCGGCGTTGGTCTGGGCTTCCTTGAGCCGGCGCGCGATGGTCTGGCGCAGCTTGGTCATCTTGACCCGCTCTTCACGCGAGGCGTCGTCGGGGGCCGACGGTGCCCGCACCTGAATGGGAGCAGCCGGCGCCGCAGCGGCAACAGCAGGGCCGGTCGCGATCGCCGCCAGCATGTCGCCCTTGGTGACACGGCCGTCCTTGCCGGAAGCCCCGACGGTCGAGGGATCGACGCCGCTCTCGGCGGCGAGGCGGGAGACGGCGGGACCGGAGTCCGCCGCCTTGGTCGCCGGCTTCACAGGCGTGGCTCCGGCGACTTCGCCGGCCTTCTTCTGCGCGTCGGCCGAGGTCTCGGCGCCGGCCTTGCCGGCGGCCTGCGCGACGGCTGCATCGGCCTTCTTCTCGTCCTTGGCCGATCCCGCGGCCTTGCCGTCGCCCGCAGAGATCGTGCCGAGCAGCGCGCTGACACCGACCGTCTCGCCTTCCTTGGCGACGATCTCGCCAAGCACGCCGGCCGCCGGCGCGTTGACCTCGAGCGTCACCTTGTCGGTCTCGAGCTCGACCAAAGGCTCGTCCGCCTTCACCGCGTCGCCGGGCTTCTTGAACCACTTGCCGATAGTGGCCTCGGAGACGGATTCGCCGAGGGTCGGAACGCGGATTTCGGTCGCCATGTCAGGCCTCTTCTCGTGTCTTTTGTCTGAGCATGATCCCGAAAAGTGGAAACCGGTTTTCGGGGAAGATCATGCTCCGCTGAATGAATCCGGATCAGACCGCGAAGGTCTCGTCCAGGAAGGCGTTGAGCTGGCCGAGGTGCTTCGACATCAAGCCGGTCGCGGTCGCGGCCGAGGCCGGGCGGCCGACATAGCGCGGCCGCTTCGACTTCGAGCCGGCATGGCCCAGCACCCACTCCAGATAGGGCTCGACGAAGGTCCAGGAGCCCTGGTTCTTCGGCTCCTCCTGGCACCAGACGACGTCGGCGCCCTTGAAGCGCGCCAGCTCCTGCGCCAGCGACTTCAGCGGGAACGGATAGAGCTGCTCGACGCGCATCAGGTAGACATCGTCCAGCCCACGCTTCTCGCGCTCCTCCAGCAGGTCGAAATAGACCTTGCCGGTGCAGAGCACGACGCGGCGGATTTTCGAATCCTTGACCAGCTTGGTGGTCGACTTGCCGCGCTCGGCATCGTCGTGCAGCACGCGGTGGAAGGTCGAGCCCTCGGCCAGCTCCGAGAGGTCGGAGACGCAGCGCTTGTGGCGCAGCAGCGACTTGGGCGTCATCAGGATCAGCGGCTTGCGGAAGTCGCGCTTAAGCTGCCGGCGCAGGATGTGGAAATAGCTCGCCGGGGTCGAGCAGTTCGCCACCTGCATGTTGTCTTCCGCGCACATCTGCAGGAAGCGCTCGAGGCGCGCCGAGGAGTGCTCCGGACCCTGGCCCTCATAGCCGTGCGGCAAGAGGCAGACGAGGCCCGACATGCGCAGCCACTTGCGCTCGCCCGAGGAGATGAACTGGTCGAACACGACCTGCGCACCGTTGGCGAAGTCGCCGAACTGAGCCTCCCAGCAGGTCAGCGCATTCGGCTCCGACAGGGTGTAGCCGTATTCGAAGCCGAGCACCGCCTCTTCCGAGAGCATCGAATTGATGACCTCGTAGCGGGCCTGGCCCTCGCGGACATGGTTCAGCGAGGTGTGGCGGGCCTCGTTCTCCTGGTCGATCAGGACCGAATGGCGCTGCGAGAAGGTGCCGCGCTCGCAATCCTGGCCGGAGAGGCGCACCGGATTGCCGTCAAGCAGCAGCGAGCCGAAGGCGAGTGATTCTGCCGTCGCCCAGTCGATGCCCTGCCCGCTCTCGACCGCCTTGCGGCGGTTGTCGAGGAAGCGCTGGATCGTCTTGTGGACGTTGAAGCCTTCCGGAACCTCGGTGATCCTCTGCGTGATCTCCTTCAGGGTCGCTTCCGGCACGCCGGTCGCGCCGCGACGCGGATCGTCCTCGTCGGCGCGGATCGCCTTCATGCCGGCCCAGCGGCCGTCGAGCCAGTCCGCCTTGTTCGGCTTGAAGGCCTGGCCAGCGTCGAACTCGACCTCGAGCTTGTCCTTCCAGGCGGCGCGCATCTGGTCGAGCTCGCCGGGCTGGATCACGCCCTCGGCCTCGAGCTTGGTGCCATAGAGTTCCAGCGTCGACTTGTGGCCGCGGATCTTGCGGTACATCAGGGGCTGGGTGAAGCCCGGCTCGTCGCCTTCGTTATGGCCGAAGCGGCGATAGCAGAACATGTCGATCACGACCGGCTTGTGGAACTTCTGCCGGAACTCGATCGCGATCTTGGCGGCGAAGACCACCGCTTCCGGATCGTCGCCGTTCACGTGGAAGACCGGCGCCTCGACCATCTTGGCCACGTCGGACGGATAGGGCGAGGAGCGCGAATAGCGCGGATAGGTGGTGAAACCGATCTGGTTGTTGATGATGAAATGCAGCGAGCCGCCGGTGCGGTGGCCCTTCAGCCCGGACAGGCCGAGGCATTCGGCGACCACGCCCTGGCCGGCGAAGGCGGCATCGCCATGGATCAGCAGCGGCAGCACCTTGGAGCGCTCGACGATGTCGCCGAACTGGTCCTGCTTGGCGCGGACCTTGCCGAGCACGACGGGATCGACGATCTCGAGATGCGAGGGGTTGGCGGTCAGCGAGACATGGACGTTGTTGCCGTCGAACTCGCGGTCCGACGAGGCGCCGAGATGGTACTTGACGTCGCCCGAGCCCTCGACATCGTCGGGGGCAAAGGAGCCGCCCTTGAACTCGTGGAACAGCGCCCGGTGCGGCTTGCCCAGCACCTGGGTCAGCACGTTGAGGCGGCCGCGATGGGCCATGCCGAAGACGATGTCGCGCACGCCGAGCGAGCCGCCGCGCTTGATGATCTGCTCCAGCGCCGGGACCAGCGACTCGCCGCCATCGAGGCCGAAACGCTTGGTGCCGGTGAACTTCAGGTCGAGGAACTTCTCGAAGCCCTCGGTCTCGACCAGCTTGTTCAGGATCGCCTTCTTGCCCTCGCGAGTGAAGGCGATCTCCTTGTCCGGTCCCTCGATCCGCTCCTGCAGCCAGGCCTTCTGCTCGGGATCGGAGATGTGCATGAACTCGATGCCGATCGTCTGGCAGTAGGTCCGCTGCAGGATCGCCGTCATCTCGCGGATGGTGGCGAACTCCAGGCCGAGCACGTTGTCGATGAAGATCTTGCGGTCGAGATCGGCGTCAGAGAAGCCGAACGCCGCCGGGGACAGCTCCTCCGGGTCCTTCTGGCTCTCGATGCCGAGTGGGTCGAGCTGGGCATGAAGGTGGCCGCGCATCCGATAGGCGCGGATCAGCATGATCGCGCGCACCGAGTCGCGCGTCGCCTGCTGGACATCGGCAGCCGACAATGTCGCGCCGGCGGCCTTGGCCTTGGCGCCGAGCTTCTCGCCCACCGCCTTCTCGACCGCGGCCCAGTTACCGTCGAGCGCCGAGACCAGTTCGCCGCCGGCCGGGATCGGCCAGTTCGGCTTCTTCCAGGACGCACCCTTGGCGTTGGCGGCGACCGCCTGCTTGTCGTCGTTCAGCCCGGCGAAGAAGCCCTGCCATTCCGGATCGACCGACTTCGGATCGGCCTGATAGCGGGCGTAGAGATCTTCGATATAGGCCGCGTTGCCGCCATAGAGGAACCCGGTCTGCGCGAGAGCCTCATTGATATCCTGGCGAGCCATGGTCGTCCTGCCTTTTCCTACCGCATCACGGTCGGCCCCGCGCCGACCATCGTCTACATCACTGATGGGAAACGCATGGCCGGGTCGCCCCGGCCGTCGCGCCTAACGATCAGCCCTTCAACACCTCGACCAAGGTCTTTCCGAGGCGAGCCGGCGACGGCGAGACCCGGATACCGGCCGCTTCCATCGCCGCGATCTTGTCTTCCGCGCCGCCCTTGCCGCCGGAGATGATCGCACCCGCATGGCCCATGCGACGGCCCGGAGGCGCGGTGCGGCCGGCGATGAAGCCGACCATCGGCTTCTTGCGACCGCGCTTGGCCTCGTCCTTGATGAACTGCGCCGCGTCTTCCTCGGCCGAGCCGCCGATCTCGCCGATCATCACGATCGAGGTGGTCTTCTCGTCGGCGAGGAACATCTCGAGCATGTCGATGAACTCGGTGCCCTTGACCGGGTCGCCGCCGATGCCGACCGCGGTGGTCTGGCCGAGGCCCTCGTTCGTGGTCTGGAACACCGCTTCATAGGTCAGCGTGCCGGAGCGCGAGACGATGCCGACCGAGCCCGGCTTGAAGATGTTGGCCGGCATGATGCCGATCTTGCTTTCGCCGGCAGTGACGACGCCCGGGCAGTTCGGCCCGATCAGGCGAGACTTGGAGCCGGAGAGCGAACGCTTCACCCGGACCATATCGAGCACCGGAATGCCCTCGGTGATGCAGATGATCAGCGGGATCTCGGCGTCGATCGCCTCGCAGATCGCATCGGCCGCGCCCGGCGGCGGGACGTAGACGACGGAGGCGGTCGCACCGGTCTTGTCGCGCGCCTCGGCGACGGTGTCGAAGACCGGCAGGCCGAGATGGAGCGAACCGCCCTTGCCCGGCGAGGTGCCGCCGACCATCAGCGTGCCATAGGCGATCGCCTGCTCGGAATGGAAGGTGCCGTTCTTGCCGGTGAAGCCCTGGCAGATGACCTTGGTGTTCTTGTCGATCAGGATGGACATCGGTTTACCTCAACCCTTCTTGATCGCGGCGACGATCTTCTGCGCGGCGTCGTCGAGATCATCGGCCGGGATGACGTTCAGGCCCGACGTCCGGATGATCTCCTTGCCTTCGGCAACATTGGTGCCTTCGAGGCGCACCACCAGCGGCACTTCGAGCCCGACCGTCTTCACCGCCGCGATAACGCCGCGGGCGATGACGTCGCATTTCATGATGCCGCCGAAGATGTTGACCAGGATGCCCTTCACCTTCGGATCGGCGGTGATGATCTTGAAGGCCGCCGTGACCTTCTCCTCGGTGGCGCCGCCACCGACATCGAGGAAGTTGGCGGGGCTTTCGCCANGATCGTGCCGTCGAGCGCGATATAGGCGAGGTCATGTTTCGAGGCCTCGATCTCCTTGGCGTCCTCCTCGGTCTCGTCACGCAATTCCATCAGCTCGGGATGGCGGTAGAGCGAGTTCGAGTCGAACGAGACCTTGGCGTCCAAGCACTTGACCTGGCCTTGCGTCGTCACGATCAGCGGGTTGATCTCAAGCATCGCCATGTCCTTGCCGACGAAGGCGGCATAGACTTGGCCGAGCACTGTCGCGGCCTGCTTGGCCTGCTCGCCGCCGAGGCCGAGCGCCTTGGCAACGGTGCGGCCGTGATGCGGCATGATCCCGGTGGCCGGATCGACCGAAAAGGTCAGGATTTTCTCCGGCGTGTCATGGGCCACCTTCTCGATGTCCATGCCGCCCTCGGTCGAGACCACGAAGGCGACGCGCGAGGTCTCGCGATCGACCAGCGCCGAGAGGTAGAACTCCTTCGAGATGTCCGAGCCGTCCTCGATATAGAGGCGGTTGACCTGCTTGCCGGCCGGACCGGTCTGCGCCGTCACCAGCGTGTTGCCGAGCATCTCCTTGGCGTGGCTCTCGACCTCTTCGATCGACTTGGCGAGCCGCACGCCACCCTTGGCGTCGGCCGGCAGTTCCTTGAACTTGCCCTTGCCGCGGCCGCCGGCATGGATTTGGCTCTTCACCACATAGAGCGGTCCGGGCAGCTTCTTCGCCGCCTCGACGGCTTCTGCCACTGAGAGCGCCGGGAAGCCGGCGGAGACGGGCGCGCCGTACTCCTTGAGAACCGCCTTGCCCTGATATTCGTGGATGTTCATGCCTGATGTCCTGTGCCGGAAAAGGGAGAAGCGGCGACGCTGTGGCCGGCGACGTTACCGCCGGCCATCACGCCACCCATCTGTCTCACGCCAATGACGGATCGACGGTCTTGCAGGCGTCGATCAGGCTCTGGACCGAGGCGACCGACTTCGCCAGCATCTCCTTCTCGGCGCCGTTGAGGCGGATCTTGACGACGCGCTCGACGCCCTTGGCGCCGATCACCACCGGCACGCCGAGGAACATGTCCTTGACGCCGTACTGGCCCCTGAGCGCGGCAGCCGCAGGCAGCACGCGCTTCTGGTCCTTGAGATAGCTCTCGGCCATGGCAATCGCCGAGGCGGCCGGGGCGTAGAAGGCCGAGCCGGTCTTGAGCAGGTTGACGATCTCGCCGCCGCCCTTGCGGGTCCGGTCGACGATCGCGTCAATGCGCTCCTGCGTCGTCCACTTCATCTTGACGAGGTCCGGCAGCGGGATGCCGGCGACGCCGGAATAACGGACCAGCGGCACCATGTCGTCGCCATGGCCGCCGAGCACGAAGGCCGAGACGTCCTTGACCGAGACCTTGAACTCGTCGGCGAGGAAATGGCGGAAGCGGGCCGAGTCGAGCACGCCGGCCATGCCGCAGATCATGTTTGGCTTCAGTCCCGAGAACTTCTGCAGCGCCCAGACCATCGCGTCGAGCGGGTTGGTGATGCAGATCACGAAGGCCTTGGGAGCATACTGCTTGATGCCCTCGCCGACCGACTTCATGACCTTGAGGTTGATGCCGATCAGGTCGTCGCGGCTCATGCCGGGCTTACGCGGCACGCCGGCGGTGACGATGATCACGTCGGCGCCCTTGATGTCCTCGTAGGAATTCGTGCCCTTATAGCCGGCGTCGAAGCCGTCGACCGGAGCGGACTCGGCAATGTCGAGGCCTTTGCCTTGAGGGATGCCCTCGGCGATGTCGAACAGGACGACGTCGCCCAGTTCCTTGAGACCGGCGAGGTGAGCGAGCGTGCCGCCAATCTGTCCGGCGCCGATAAGGGCGATCTTCTTGCGGGCCATTGCCGAATCCTTGTTGTTGGATGCGAAAGCAGGTGAAGCCAAAAAGCCGACGGTTCTTTGACCCAAGCTGCTCTCGGGCTCAACCCTGTCCAAAATTGGACATTGGAATGTCTTCAAGCGGCGTTTTTGGCCTTCAGATCACGGAATGCGTAGCAAAACCAATCCGTTAGAAGCTAACTCAGGAAAACGCGCCGTCAACCTCTCTTGAAAATGGGCGGTTACATTTTACAAAATCTGTCATTTTTTTAGATCACGCCGGTCGCAAGCGTGCGCAGCGCCACCCTGATCAGCGTAGCGAGCCTGGCGTCGACCGACTCCTGCGGGACATCCGCCTCCAGCTCCAGCGCCGCAGGATGGATGAAACGGTGCGTGGCATCGATCACGAAGGCGATAGCACGGTCGCGATCGCGCGGCTCGAAAGCCCCTGTCGCAATGCCGTCGTCGATCACGCGCTCGAACAAGGCGCGCACCCGGGTGCGGTTGCGCCGGCTGATGGCATGGCGCTTTGCCACCGCCTGCGACAGTGCCGCGAACAGATGCGGCTCCTCGTGCAGCAGGTTGCGGTTCGCCTTTGCGAGCGCCAGGATCAGGCGCTCGAGCTTGTCCTCGGCCGGGTCCGGCCCGTCGGCGATATCGGCAAGCGAGCGCTCGGCCGACTTCAACCAGACATCGACGACCGCATCGATCAGCGCCGTGCGCGAGGGAAAGTAGCGGTAGACATTGGCATGGGTCATGCCCGCCTCTTCCGCCACCGCGACCACGGTGAAGCGGCGCAGGCCGTGTAAGCGCAGATGCTCGCCGGCGACCGAAAGAATGCGCATCTCGCTCGGCTCGCGCGGCGTCGCCAAGGTCAGGTCTCCACCAGCCCGGTCGCGTCGCCGCTCGCGGCCGAGTCGGCCCGGCCATGCGGCAATGCGAGGTATTCCTCCGAGCGCATCTCGATCAGGCGCGACACCGTCCGGTCGAACTCGAAGGCCTCGCGGCCGCTCTGGGCGAGATAGAGACCGGTCGGCTCGGCGGCCGCCGAGGCGACGAGCTTCACATGGCTCTCGTAGAGCGTGTCGATCAGGATGATGAAGCGCTTGGCCTCGTTGCGCCGCTCCATATCCATAACCGGGATGTCGTCGAGGACCAGCGTATGGAAGTGCTGGGCGAGTGCGAGATAATCCGAGGCGCCATAGGCCTGGGCGCAGAGATCGGCGAAGCTCGCCCGCGCCACGCCGCCCGCCGCCTGCGGCAGTTTCAGTTCATGACCCTTGATCGTGATCGTCACCGGCGCGCCCTGCGCCACACCGGTGAGCTGGCTGAAGGCCTTGTCGAGCGCGGCCTTGGCCTCGTCGTCGGCGGGAACGTGATAGGTCGGCGCGCCACCGAGCTTCTCCAACCGAAAATCGGTGCGCGCCTCCAGCTTGACCACATCGACCTTGCTGGCGAGCATCTCGATGAAGGGCAGGAAGAGCGCGCGGTTGAGTCCGCCCTCATAGAGCCGTGACGGCTCGACATTCGAGGTCGCGACCACGATGACCCCGTCAGCGAACAGTTTCGTGAACAGCCGCCCGAGGATCATCGCGTCGGCGATGTCGGTGACGGTGAATTCGTCGAAGCAGAGCAGGGTCGCCTCTTCCGCCAGCTCGGCCGCCACCGGCCCGATCGGATCTGGTTCCTTGACCGTCCCGGCCTTGAGCGCCTGGCGGTAGGCGTGGATGCGCTCGTGGACATCGGCCATGAAGGCGTGGAAATGCACGCGCCGGCGTAGCCCGACCGGGACCGTCTCGTAAAACAGGTCCATCAGCATGGTCTTGCCGCGGCCGACCGAGCCCCAGATATAGAGCCCCTTGACCTCCTCCGCCGCCGGCTGCTTGCGGCCGAACAGCCAGCCGAGCGCGCTGCTCTTCTTCGCCAGCTTGCGGATGGCGAGCGTCTGAGACAGCGCCTGCAAGCGCCTGACGACGGCGACCTGCGCCGGATCGCGCTCGATCGCGCCCGAGGCGACGAGAGCGTCATAACGTTCGGGGAGCGTGGCGGACATGGCCTTCAGGCAGGAATGGGCGTCGTCCTTGGGGTTACGGCAGGGCTGGCCAGCCTGCAACCCTCTGCGAGGCCGGTGAGCTATGCGGCCTGCCGCGGACGCAACCAGCCGGCGCGCAGATAGCGGGCGAGCTCGCGCGCCGCCTCGGAAGGCTGCGAGCGCGACAGATGCAGCGTGATCGCGAAGGGTGGCAGCTCGGGCAAGCCTTCCTCCGAGCCGAGGATGTCGAGATCTGGCGGGACCGTGCAGGCGAGCCAGGCGGTGACGGCAAGGTCGGTCCTGACCGTTGCCGTGGTCGCATCGATATTGCCGTTCTCGAACACGCTGCGCCAGCCGCGGCCTTGTGCGTCGAGCGCTTCAGTCACCGCCGGACGGAAGGCACAGGTGTCGGCGACCAGCGACAGCGGCAAAGGCTGCTTCAGATGGGCGGTGCCGGCTTTGGCGCCGACCCAGACCAGCCGCTCGATGCCGAGGCATTCTCCTCCCGCCGCCGCGAGCGGTTCCTCGACCAGGGCCAGATCGACCTCGCCCTTGCCGAGCGCCTCCAGCAATTGCGGCGAGGAGGCACAGACCAGCGAGATCTCCACCAGCGGGCTCGCCTCGGCAAAGCCCTTCAGGATCGGCGCGAGGGAGATGCCGACGAGGTCATAGGGCACGCCGAGCCGCACCGCGCCGGCGAACCCCGTCGTCATCTCCGCCCAGATCTCGTCATTGAGGCCGATCAGCCGGCGCGCCTTGGCGAGCAGGCGATCGCCTGCCGCGGTCAGCTTCAGCCCGCGCCGCTCGCGCAGGAACAGAGCCTGCCCGAGCCGCCGCTCCAGCCGCATGATCTGCTGGCTGACGGCGCTCTGCGTCAGATGCAGCGCATTGCCGGCGACGGTCATGCTGCGATGGTCGGCAGCGGCGACGAAGGCCCGGATCAGTTCGAGGTCGAGATTGCGCATGCCGAGCATTATCAATCGTAATGCTGCATCGCTTCAACATTCGTTTTCATCATCCGTCACGCAAACCTAATCCCATGGCTCCCGCCCGGAGCCACCCATGTCACTCGACCAGGTCCTGCCGCTCATCGCCTTCGCCGCCATCTCGACCGTGACACCGGGCGCCACCACCACGCTCGCTACTGCGTCGGGCGCCCATTTCGGCTTTCGGCGTTCCCTGCCCTTCATGATCGGCGTCGCGATCGGATTGGCCGGGATGGCGGTCGCTGCAGCGGCAGGCCTTGCCGGCTTGCTGCTGGCGATGCCGTCGCTGGAATTCGCGATGAAGCTCGCCGGCTCGGCCTATCTGCTCTGGCTCGCTATCAGGATCGCGCGCAGCGGCCCGCCGCATCTCGACAGGAGTATCGCCAAGCCGACGAGCTTTGCCGGCGCGCTCTGGATCCAGCTTCAAAATCCCAAGGGCTGGGCGATGACGCTCGGCGCCGCCGCCTCGTTCGGCGAACTCGCCCGCGGCGCAGGCGAACTCGCCGCCTTGCTCGGAACCATCTTCGGCGTCCTCGCGCTGCTGTCGCTGATGCTCTGGTGCGTCGCCGGATTGCTTCTGGCGAAACTGCTGACGCAGGCTTGGCAGTGGCGCGTCCTAAACATCGCGCTCGCAGCAGCCCTTGCAGCCTCGATCGCGACGATGTGGCGTTAGCGCACGCCCTTAACCATTTCCGCCGTTTTTACAGTCAGTTAGCCGTAAATTGCCGCAATCGCGCCTCTTGTATTCCCAGATCGGAGGCGCATCTTGCGCTTCGAGTTAGGGAAGATTCGCCTCCTGGGGGTAGCGCCCATCCGCGCTTTCACAGGAGCTGCAATTGAATCGTTCGATCAAAGCTGGCGCCAAAGCCAGACACGGCGAGGTCAGGCGTCTCTGGCCTGCCGAGCGCGATCTCTTCACCGCCCATCTGCTTCGCCTCGACGCCGCAACGCGGCGCGAGCGTTTCGGGACGGCGGTCACAGATGAGTTTCTCACGAGCTATGCCGAGACCACCTTCGGCGTCGGCGGACTCGTCTACGCCTATGTCGAGGCCGGCGAGGTCCGCGGCGCCGCGGAGCTGCGCGGGCTGGAGGAGATCATCGTCCAGACCGGCGAAGCCGCCTTCAGCGTCGAGCGCGACTGGCGTCGGCGTGGTATCGGCGAAATCCTGTTCGGCCGCCTGATCACGGCGGCGCGCAACCGCAACATCCGCACGCTCTACATGACCTGCCTGCCCGAGAACGCCGCGATGCGGAATCTCGCGCGCAAGTTCGAGGCCGAGATGGTCGGCGGCTACGCCGATGTCGAGGGCCGGATCGCCACCGGCGCGCCGACGCCGTTCACCCTGCTCGACGAAGCGATGGACAACGCCCGCAGCTTCGCGACCCTGTCGCTCTCGCTGCAGCGCAGTTTCTGGCCCTCGGCCCTGTTCGGCCGGAGCGCCTCGCGGCACTGACCTTACGGCAAGGCGCCGGGCTCAGCGATTCATCGAGAGCCCGGCGCCCGATTTCGTGATCGCGCCGTTCATGGCGCCGCCGCTGCCGACGCGCAGGCGCGCCACCACCGAGCCGCCGCGCTGATAGAGATAGACCTCGCCGTCACGGTAATCCCAGGCGTTGACCTGCTGCAGGTCGCGATTGCTGCAGCCCGTGGCGTTGGCGCGGTAGAGATCGAGCGAGGGCGAGCTCGAGAGCTGCACCCGGCAGGAACCGCCGGTCGCCTCCTGCGCCGTCCAGTTGCCGATGACGCCGTCGCGCGTGGAGACCGCACCACCGCGGGTCGAGCCGCCGCCTGGCGTCGCACCGGGATTGGCGTTGGCGACCTGATTGCTCGGCGGCGCCGGCTCGACCGGGCGCTGCTGCACTGGCGGCGGCTGCCCCGGCTGTGCTGCCTGCGGATCGAAGAACGGATCGTTCTGTGGCGGCATGCCCGGCGCCGGACCACCAGGCGGATAACCGCCCGCTTGCGGCGGCGGCCCGCTCGGATAGCCTCCCGGCGGCGGCAGTGGCTCGGACGTGATCGGTGCCGATTGAATCGGCGGCGCCGACTGGATCGGCTCGCCGTAAACCGGCGCCCGGGCCACGGCCTGCCCCGAACCGGAGCCATACCCGTCAAAGCGCTGCGAGCCAGCGCAAGCGGTCAGCAGCACGAGAGGCAGCAGGCTCGCAGCCCGCAGCAGCGCAGAAGTCTTCAAGCTCATCCCCGTCATCTTGATAGCCTGGAGCCCGGCCCGATCTGTACCACAGAGGCAAAGACGGATTCACCGACCGGGTTGTTCCAACCTGATCGGATCCGGCTCTGACCGTCCGCGGCATTATGGTCATGCCGCGTGAACGTGACATGAGCGCCTTCAAGGCCGCAAAGGGGGCGCCGGTCAAGTCTCAACATGGTTTTGCAGTGGCGGCCCGGCATGGCAGAACGGTGCCCCGACCATCCGGACCATCAGATGAAGCCGCTCAATCCTTCCTCGATCCGCGCCCCTTTCGCCCGCTACAGCCATGGCGCCGAGCTGCCGGCCGGCCAGCGCCTCGTGTTCTGCTCCGGCCAGCTCGGCATCTCGGCCGACGGCACGATCCCCGAAGGCGCCCGGGAGCAGGCCGATCTCTGCTTCGCCAACATCGCGGCGATCCTGGGCGAAGCCGGGATGACGTTGAAGGACATCGTCCGCATCAACGCCTATGTCACCGACCGCGCCCATATGAAGGGATATATGGAGTCACGCGACGCCCATGTCGGCACCCCGCCGCCAGCCTCGACCCTGGTGATCGTCTCCGGCTTCACCCTGCCCGAGTTCAAGATCGAGATCGAGGTCGTCGCCGCTGCCCCCGAGAAGCGGCGCAAGCCGACGCGCAGCAAGACCGCCCCGCAGTTCTAAGCTGGCCGTCAACTCGCGTCGGGCGCCCGCCAGGGGAAGCTCCAGGTCTCCGTCAGCGTCTTGCTGCCGCTCTTCAGGAAGGCGCGCATTTCCGCCAACTGGCCCGGCTCGACCACGATATCGATGAAGGCGCGAAAACCGTCCGTCTTCGGGTTCGGCACCAGGAAGGCCCGGTTGATCCGGCCATAGGCGATCGAAGGCACGATCTCGACCTTTTCCGGCTGCTTCAGGTAGTAGCCGAGATCGCCGCCGGCGAAGTCGACGATGAAGCGCCTTGCATTCTCCGTCACCGGCTCGCCCGAGCCGAGCGCCTTGGGCTTGGCCTGATAGGTGTTGATCGCCCGCCCGCCGGGATGCAGGTCGCTGGAATCGACCATCGCGGTCAGCTTGTAGCCGAAACGGAACTCGCGGCCCGGCTCCAGCGCCAGCTTCGGCGCCCAGAGCGCGACGATGTTGTCGTTGGTCTCGTCGGTGGTCGGCAGTTCGATCAGCTCGACCACGCCTTCGCCCCAGTCGCCCTGCGGCTCGATCCAGTAGGACGGGCGCAATTCATAAGC
Source organism: Allobosea sp. Root483D1 (assembly GCF_001429505.1). Taxonomy (GTDB): domain Bacteria; phylum Pseudomonadota; class Alphaproteobacteria; order Rhizobiales; family Beijerinckiaceae; genus Allobosea. The sequence continues at coordinate 522,694 of NZ_LMJW01000020.1, read as the reverse complement.
GAGATCGAGATCCTGATAGTGCTCGAAGACGCGGTCGCGCTGCATCAGGCCGAAGCCGCGCACATTGCGCTCGACGAAGGACGAGGCGGCCGGGACCCGGGCATTGCGCAGCGGCCGCCAGATCCACTCGCCGGTGGCGGAATGAATCATCAGCCCGTCGGAATCGTGCAGCTCGGAGCGGAAGTCGTCATGGAAGCGCCGGTCGTTCTCGCCGGTGAAGAACATCGAGGTCAGCGGCGCCAGGCCCAGCTTCTCGATCGGCTTGCGCGGGAACAGCGCCGCGCCGACATCGACCACGCTGTCGCCGTCCGGATAGATATGGAAGCGATAGGCCCCCGCGACCGAGGGCGAATCGAGCAGCGCATAGACGGTGACGCGCTCGGCGTCGGCCGTCGGCGTCTCCACCCAGAACTCGCGGAAGATCGGGAATTCCTCGCCGCCCGGCATGCCCGCGCCGATGGCGAGGCCGCGCGCCGAGAGGCCATAGCGCTGGCCGCGCCCGAGCACGCGGAAATAGCTGGCACCGATGAAGGAGATCAGCTCGTCGAAGATGCGGGGATCGTTGAGCGGATAGTGCAGGCGGAAGCCGGCGAAGCCGAGATTGACCGGCAGCGGCTTGTCGAACTTGGTCCGCCCGTAATCGAAGAGGTTGGCGGCATAGGGCACCGGCATCGGCACGCCATCGCGGATCACGTTCACCGTCACAGGGCGGGTGAACAGGAAGCCGGGATGGAACATCTGCATGCGGAAGCCGGAATTCGACTGGGCGAGCAAAGCCCGCTCCGGCCGGAAGCGGATTTCGCGCCAGGCGTCGAAATCGAGCCGCGTCAGCGCCTCCGGCAATGCCGGCCCCGCTTCATAAGGAACGGCGGCGATCTCGCGGGCCCGGCGGGCGACCTCTTCGAAGCCGAATCGCGGCTGCGGCGGCGCCTGCTCCGGTTGCTGCGCCAGCAAAGCCTGCGGCGCGGCGGTGGCGCACAAGGCGGCGCTCAGTCCAGCCAGAACCCGCCGGCGATCGGTAACCGTCATGATCGAAGCTCGCCCCATAGAAATAAAGCGCGCGAAGGCGCGCTGCGCCAACGACTTAGGCGATGAAATGGGGCTGGTCTAGGGCACAGTCGCGGCCCACGTCGGCCAACATCTAGAGACCGTGACGGCAGCGCCCTCCCGCCCACGTCCCGTCCTTTAAAAAATCCGATCCTGGCCGTCAGAAAAAACTTGAAGCCGGGGGCACCCATCCGTATATGGAGCTCACCCAATTCGCACGTGCCTGTGGCCGCGTGTCAGTCGGTGGGCATCCGGACAAGAGGCCGGACAGCCGCCCAGGTGTTGGAGACGGATGGAGGGGGATGGATATCCCCTCAAATCACGCTCCCGGTTTCCTCCCAAGGGAAACTGTCATCGAACAGCGACTGGCAGCCGGAGGCGAAACCGGCGAACCCCGAATCTCCACGGGGGACGCAGCTTAAAGCAACGACGGAACGGGCTTTTTTTGGTCTCGCTGGTCCTCCAAAGACCAGCACCGAAGAGGCTTGTCCTTCATTGCCGGGCGTGCGGGGTCTCCCCAAGCGACGGTTATCAGAGTCCGAATGTCACGTTCGGCTGTTCTCGGCGTCTCCATCGCGCCTTGAATCGCTGACGCGTCAGCCGGCTTCATGTCGCATCGGCGCCGCCTGCGCCGTAGGAGAAGCGTCTCATGACCGAGCGCATCCGTGAATTTCTGCGTGACCGCCGCGAGGATGGTCCCTGCGTCGTGATTGACCTCGAGGTCGTGCGCGAGAACTATGTCGCCTTCTCCCGGGCGCTGCCGGACACCCGCGTCTTCTACGCGGTCAAGGCAAACCCTGCGCCGGAAGTGCTGCGCCTCCTGGCCAAGCTCGGCTCCTGCTTCGATTGCGCCTCGGTCGTCGAGATCGAGCTCGCTCTTTCGGCCGGCGCCACGGCGGATCGCATCTCCTTCGGCAACACCATCAAGAAGGAGCGCGACGTCGCCCGCGCCATGGAGCTCGGCGTGCGCCTGTTCGCCGTTGACTGCCAGGCCGAGGTCGAGAAGGTCGCCCGTGCCGCCACGGCCACCAAGGCCGAGGGTGCGCGCATCTTCTGCCGCATCCTCTGCGACGGCGCCGGCGCCGATTGGCCGCTCTCGCGCAAGTTCGGCTGCGTGCCCGAGATGGCAGCGGACGTGCTCGAGCACGGCCATCGCCTCGGCCTGCAGGCCTATGGCATCTCGTTCCATGTCGGCTCGCAGCAGGCGAATGTGAACGCTTGGGATTCGGCCCTGGCCTCGGCCTCGGCCGTGTTCAAGGAGTGCGCCACCCGCGGTCTCTCGCTGTCGATGGTCAACCTCGGCGGCGGCTTCCCGGCGCGCTACCTGAAGCCCATCCCGGGCGTTCCGGCCTATGGCGATGCGATCTTCCAGGCGCTGTCGAAGCATTTCGGCAACCGTCTGCCGGAGACCATCATCGAGCCGGGCCGCGGCATGGTCGGCGAAGCCGGCCTGATCGAGGCCGAGGTCGTGCTGATCTCGAAGAAGAGCGAGGACGACCAGGTTCGCTGGGTCTATCTCGACATCGGCAAGTTCAACGGTCTTGCCGAGACGATGGACGAGGCGATCCGTTACCCGATCCGCACGATCCGTGACGGCGACGCCACGGTTCCCTGCGTGCTGGCCGGCCCGACCTGCGATTCGGTCGACGTCATGTACGAGAAGACCCCGTACATGCTGCCGTTCAGCCTCGAGATCGGGGACAAGGTCCTGATCGAGGGCACCGGTGCCTATACGACGACCTACTCGGCCGTCGCCTTCAACGGCTTCCCGCCGCTGAAGCAGTACGTCATCTGACGAATAGGGGCGCGCCACCGCGCCCCTGACCAATCGGGTCCGGCGAAGCGCCCTGCCACCTATCGGCAGGCTGCCCGGGAAACCGGGCGGAGCGTTCGTGCCTCCAAGAATGGGGCGCGCGGACGTGGCTCCCGCCGGCCCCTCTTCCACACATCCCTGTTTGCTTGTGGCCGCCTGTTCGGGCGGCGCCGGGAAGGTCCGCGAGATGGCGGACGCTCCGGTAGGAGGTGCGTCATGATCACGATCCGCGACGAGATCGACACCGATGTCCCGGCCCGCGAGGCCCTGCTCGACCGCTGCCTCGGCGAGCGCCGCATGTCGAAGTCGAGCGAGCGCCTGCGCGAAGGCCGCCTGCCCGCCGAGGGCCTCGCCCTGACGGCCGAGCGCGACGGCGTCGTCGTCGCAACCGTGCGCCTCTGGCATGTCGAGGCCGATGGCAAGCCGGCGCTGCTGCTCGGCCCGCTCGCGGTCGCGCCCGAATTGCAGGGCGAAGGTCTCGGCAAGGCGATGATGCGCGAGGCGATCTGGCGCGCCGCTTGCCGTGGCCATGGCGCGATCCTGCTCGTCGGCGACGCGCCCTATTACGAGCGCTTCGGCTTCACGCCTGAGCCGATAGCCGATCTTTCCATGCCCGGCCCGTTCGAGCGCGAGCGCTTCCTCGGCCTGGAATTGCGTGACGGCGCGCTCCAGGGCGCGAGCGGCGTGCTGAAAGCCACGGGGGCGCTCGTCGCAGCCGACGGAGCGGAAGGTCTCCGACGTCGCGCCGCCTGACTGCGCACTCGGATCGTAGTCGATCCGTCATCAAATCACGTCATTGAAGCCCGCGCGGCCTTGGCCGCGCGGGCTGCCGTCAGGTAAGGCGGTCCCGGCTGCCTCCCTGACGAAGAAGACGACATGCTGATCGCCCATCTTTCCGACCTGCACATCTGCCCGCCGGGCCGGCTCGCCCTGAAGGTCTCCGACACGATCGGCATGACCCGGCGCGCCTTCGAAGCCGTCGCCACCCTGCCCGTCCGGCCGGACGTCCTCGTCATCACCGGCGACCTCACCGAGAGCGGCTTGCCGGAGGAATATGCGCTCGTCCGCTCGATGCTGGAGACGCTCGGCCTGCCGACGCTGCTGATCCCCGGCAACCACGATGTCCGCAAGGCGATGGTCGCCGGGCTCGACCTTGGCCCCCATGCCGATCTCACCGGCGGCTTCATCCAATTTTCAGCCGATCTCGGCCCTGTCAGGCTGATCGGCCTCGACACCCTGCTGCCCGGCTCCAGCGCCGGCGCGATCTGCGACATGCGTCTCGACGTCCTCGAACGGGCGCTGGCGGAAGCTGACGGCCGGCCCGTCGTCCTGTTCACGCACCACCCGCCCTTCTCCTGCGGCCTCGGCTACATGGACGCGGTCATGCTCAAGGACGGCGCGGAGCGGCTGACCGAGATCGTCTCGCGACACCCGAACATCGAGCGCGTGCTCAGCGGCCACCATCACCGCCCGGTCCAGGTGCGCTATGCCGGCACGATCGGCCAGGTCGTGCCCGGCGTCGCCCACCAGGTCATCCTCGACCTGACGCCGGGGGCGCAGGCGCGCTTCCTGATGGAGCCGCCGGCCTTCATGCTGCACTCCTGGCAGCCCGGCTCCGGCCTGATCTCGCACATGGCCTATGTCGGCGCCTTCGAGGGGCCCTACCCGTTCAGCCTCGGCAAGGAGTGAGTTCGCCGGCATTGACGCCGGAGAGCCCGCCCCATACCAGCGTCCGCTTATCCCACAACCAGACCACCCAGGAGTTGAAAAGAATGATGGATTGGCCCGTACACGGCGAGATCAGCGGCCCGATCGTGATGATCGGCTTCGGTTCGATCGGCCGCGGGGTACTGCCGCTGATCGAGCGGCATTTCAAATATGACAAGAGCCGGTTCGTGGTGATCGCACCCGACGACGACAACCGGGCCCTTCTGGACGAGCGCGGCATCCGCTTCATCCATGAAGCCGTGACGCTCGAAAACTACAAGACCATGCTCGAGCCGCTGCTGACCGCTGGCGGCGGGCAGGGCTTTTGCGTCAACCTGTCCTGCGACACGGGCTCGCGCGACCTGATGGAATTCTGCTCCAGCCTCGGAGCCCTCTATATCGATACGGTCAACGAGCCCTGGCTCGGCTTCTATTTCGACCAGAGCAAGGGCCCGGCCGAGCGCTCGAACTATGCGCTGCGCGAGATGACGCTCGCCGCCAAGCGCGCCCGCGCCCCGGGGTCGACGACGGCTGTCTCGTGCTGCGGCGCCAATCCCGGCATGGCCTCCTGGCTGGCCAAGAAGGCCCTGCTCAACCTCGCCGCCGATCTGCGCCTGAACCTGCCCCAGCCGACCACCCGCGAGGAATGGGCCGCGCTGATGCAACATGCCGGCGTCAAGGGCATCCATATCGCCGAGCGCGACACGCAACGCTCGCGCAATCCCAAGCCGCAGGGCGTCTTCGTCAACACCTGGTCGGTCGAAGGCTTCATCTCGGAAGCCCTGCAGCCCTCCGAACTGGGCTGGGGCACGCATGAACGCTGGATGCCGGAGAACGCCCACACGCATGAGACCGGATCGCAGGCCGCGATCTATCTGATGCAGGCGGGTGCCGAGACCAAGGTCCGGAGCTGGTGCCCGACGCCCGGCCCGCAATACGGCTTCCTCGTCACGCACAACGAGGCGATCTCGATCTCTGATTATTTCACCGTACGCGACGACAGCGGCAAGGCCGTCTACCGGCCGACCTGCCACTACGCCTATCATCCGGCCAATGACGCTGTGCTGTCGCTGCACGAGATGTTCGGCAATGCCGGTCGTCCGCAGGAAGAACAGCACATCCTCGAGGAAAACGAGGTCGTCGACGGTATCGACGAGCTCGGCGTGCTGCTCTACGGCCACGCGAAGGGCGCCTACTGGTTCGGATCGCAGCTCTCGACCGACGAGGCGCGCACCCTGGCCCCCTACCAGACCGCGACCGGCTTGCAGGTGACGTCTGCCGTGCTCGCCGGCATGGTCTGGGCTTTGGAGAACCCGCGCGCCGGCATCGTCGAGGTCGAGGAGATGGACGTCGAGCGCTGCCTTGCGATCCAGCAGCCCTATCTCGGCCCCGTCGCCGGCTACTACACCGACTGGACCCCGCTCGATGGCCGCCCGGGCCTGTTCCCGGAGGATATCGACACCTCCGACCCCTGGCAGTTCCGCAACATCCTGGTGCGGTGACGCCAAAGATAAAAAAAGGCCCGCCTCACGGCGGGCCTTTTCATTTCGAGCTTGCCGCCGCTCAGAAGCGCGGCGTCGAGAAGCTGTTGGCGAAGGGGTTGGCGCCCGAGCCGATGCGCGAGGGCAGCGTGGCTTCGCCATAAAGCTCGCCTGCCGCGGAATAGACTGGGCTCGCCACGATGTTCTGCGTCGCATAGCGGTTCATGCTGCCGACGGGCACGACATTGCCCATGTCGAAATAGCTGCGCTTCTGCACGATGACGCGCAGGGGCTTGCGTTGCTGCTGGGCTTCCGCGACCGATGCAGCGAAGGTGACGGCTGCGACGGACAAGGCCAAGCCGGCGGCGAGGCGAGAAAGCGAACGCATGACGATCTCCTGAGGCGGTTGCCTCCGCCGAAGCTGCCGGCGGATCGGCTGTCGCTGACGATACAACCTCAGAGTTAATGCTTTTGTTGCGGCTCGCCAGTGCAGGACAGCCACACGAGGCCGTTACCGCGCCTGCGCCTGCTTGCCGCTGGTCGGCCTTAGGGCCGGCGCCTTGGCGTCGGCGTCGAGCCAGGAGCCCTTGCGGCCGGTCGCGGCGAGCCGCGGCACCGAGCAGCCCTGCCGGCGGTTGAGCTCAGTGCGGGCGAAATTGGCGCGCAGCTCCGGATCGTCGCCGGCGCTCAGAAGGTCGATCCGGTCGATCAGGCAGATCAGTTGCGCCCGGTCGGCGGGCTTGGCCTCGCTGCCGCACCACCAGCCCGAGAAGGAGAGATGCGCCGCCGCGTCGAGATGACGGAAAGCGATGCAGGCCCGCCCGGCCGCGCCGTCGCTCAGGCCGATATCGGCGGTCTCGACGGTGCCGAACTTGGTCTCGATCGTGGTCGCCGCGCCGCTGCGCCCGACCGAGAGGCCTCGCGCCGCGCTCTCGCGCACAAGACCGATCACGAAGGGCTGCGACACGCCGGCAAGCGCCTTCTGCGCCTGCGCATCGCGATTGACCTGGAACTTGAGCGACAGGAACGATTTGCCGTCGTCGAACGCGCCGAAAGTCAGCACGTCCTCGCGACGCTGGCCGTCCTCGCTGCGCCGCGCTTCATAGGCGCTGCGCTTGTCGAGTTCCGGCGATTCCACGCCGAAAAGCGCGATCGGGCGGCCGATCGTCACCCAGCCCTCCTGTCCAGAAGCAATCGGCAGTGCCTGCGTGCGGACATCGCGCACCACGGGAGCGGCCGAAGCCTCCGTCAGTGTCAGGCTGGCGAGCGCTGGCTCCGAAGAACCGGAAGAGAGGCCGGCCACGAGCATGGCTGTCAGGCTCACGCCGGTCAGCGCTGCGAGGCCGCGCCAGACCAGGCCGCCGGTCAAGCCGATCGCGCCGGAGCGCAAAGCACGCCGCACCGGCCGCAGGATCCGGGCGAAGCCGGCTTCGGTGGCGTCGGCGAGGTCGACCAGTCGCGCGGCGAGGTCGAAGCGGCCCGGAGCGGTCGCAGCCAGGCCTTGCAGGCGCGGCTGCAGGCGCAGCTTGAACCGTTGCCAGATGGTGCTGATCTCGTCCCCGGACACGACAGAACCCAACCCGTTGGACGGCTCGCTCCCCTGCAAGCCGCCTCGCCCCACTCGCAGGGAGCTTTCGCTGGCCGCGATGAGCAGGCCGTTACCGGGCGCCTTCCATCACGAAACAGGGTCAATGGCCGGTAAGGAGGCAGGGTTAACGTCGGCGCCACGGGCCAGGTGATTGACTTTTTACGGCGGCTTGTGTTTGGGATGGCGCGCCGGACGCTTCTCCTCCGGCTTCGCGATGATGTTCAGCTCTGGTTGGTTCCGTGACGTTCGCTCTGACGACGAAAACCACGACCAAAACGACGGCCGGGAAAACCCGGACGTCGCACTGACACGTCGCCTCGATTCCGGGATCTCCCCCCCGGCCGGGGTCAACCGGCCGAACCCGCAAGCGAGATCAGCGGCGACGGCCTCCCGGGGAGGCTGAACCGGTTTCGCCAGAAGGAATTCCAGCATGAGCTTCAAGGTCGCGATCGTCGGCGCCACGGGCAATGTGGGCCATGAGATGCTCGACATCCTCGCCGAGCGCGCTTTTCCCGTCAGCGAGGTGGTGGCGCTCGCCTCCTCGCGCTCGATCGGCACGGAGGTCTCGTTCGGCGACAAGACGCTGAAGGTGAAGGCGCTTGAGCATTACGACTTCTCCGACACCGATATCTGCCTGATGTCGGCGGGCGGGGCCGTCTCGAAGGAATGGTCGCCGAAGATCGGCGCGCAGGGCTGCGTCGTGATCGACAACTCCTCGACCTGGCGCATGCATCCCGACGTGCCGCTGGTCGTGCCCGAGGTGAATGCCGCGGCCGCTGCCGGCTTCACCAAGATGAACATCATCGCCAATCCGAACTGCTCGACCGCCCAGCTCGTCGTCGCGCTGAAGCCGCTGCATGACCGCTTCGGCGTCAAGCGCGTCGTGGTCTCGACCTATCAGTCGGTCTCCGGCGCCGGCAAGGAGGCGATGGACGAGCTCTTCAACCAGACCCGCGCGGTCTTCGCCGCCGGCGAGGTCCAGGTGAAGAAGTTCCCCAAGCGCATCTCCTTCAACGTCATTCCGCACATCGACGTCTTCATGGAAGACGGCTTCACCAAGGAAGAGTGGAAGATGATGGCGGAGACGAAGAAGATCCTCGATCCGAAGATCAAGCTGACCGCGACCTGCGTGCGCGTGCCGGTCTTCATCGGCCATTCCGAGAGCGTCAACATCGAGTGCGAGAAGCCCGTCACCGCCGACGAGGCGCGCGAGGTGCTGCGCACCGCCCCTGGCATCCTCGTCATCGATAAGCACGAGCCCGGTGGCTACATCACCCCGCACGAGGCAGCCGGCGAGGACGCGACCTACATCTCGCGCATCCGCGAGGACGCCACCGTCGAGAACGGACTCGCCTTCTGGTGCGTCTCCGACAATCTGCGCAAGGGCGCGGCGCTCAACGCGGTCCAGATCGCCGAGGTGCTGGTCAATCGCAAGTTGATCCAGCCGCGCAAGCAGGCGGCCTGATAACAGGCCCCGCGATTTAAAGAAAATTTCAAGGCGGGCCCTGCGTCCGCCTTTTTCTTGCGCGACGCATGGCGGCCGTGCCGGATTTGCGCAAGGGTTCGCCATGATCCTCGGCTAGGGTCGGCCTCTCACCGAGATTCGCCGAAGACCTTGCCCGACACCTTGACCAGAGTGCCTCTGCCGGTCGACCCAGCTCCGGCCGAGCCGCCGCAGCGACCTGCGTCACGGCACGACAACAGTCTGCGCGCCATCGGCCTGATGCTGCTCGGCAGCGTCTTCCTCTCCGCCGCCGACGTCGCCTCGAAATACCTCACCGCCACGACGCCGGCCATCCAGGTCGTCTGGCTGCGTTATGCGGCCTTTGCGCTGATCATGCTGGCCGTCGCCGCCCCCGGCGGCTTCAAGCAGCTGAAGCCGCGGCGCGCGAGCATGCAGATCCTGCGCGGCGTCGCCGTCACGGTCTCCTCGATCCTCTTCGTCTCGTCGCTCAAATATCTGCCGATCGCCGACGCGACCGCGACGAGCTTCGTCTCGCCGCTCTTCGTCACCGCCCTGTCGATCCCGATCCTCGGCGAGAAGATCGGCTGGCGCCGCTGGACCGCGACCGCGGTCGGGCTGGTCGGCGTGCTGATCGTCGTCCGTCCGGGCGGCAGCGACTTCCAACTCGCCTCGATATTGCCGGTGCTGTCGGCGGTAACCTGGGCGTTCGCGCTGATCGTCACCCGGATGATGAGCGCGACCGAGAACCCGGTGACGACGCTCGCCTGGTCGGCGGTCGTCGGCTGCCTCGTGCTGTCCGCACTGCAGCCGCTGACCTGGCAGCCGCTGTCGACCGAGGCGCTGCTCGTCGGCCTCTTCATCGGCGTCTCCTCGACTGTCGGCCACTGGTTCATCATCCAGGCTTTCCGGCATGCCGACGCCTCGCTGCTGGCGCCCTTCTCCTATGTCCAGCTGCTCTGGGCCTCGGCCTTCGGCTTCATCCTGTTTTCGGTGCTGCCCGACGCCTTCACCTGGTTCGGCTCGGCGATCATCATCGCCTCCGGCCTCTACACCGCCCATCGCGAGCGCATCAGGGCGCGCAAGGTCACGGGCCAGTAGACGAAATCCTGCATCCAGCCGGCGGGTAGCGCTCTATCCAGAGTGTCGCCCTCATCCTAGCCTCGCATCGCCATGGCCTCTCTCATCGACCTCGGCCGCCGCGCCGTCCTCGCCGCCGGCTCGGCACTGCTATCGGCCTGCTCGCCGCTCGGCCTGCTCAATGCCTTCACCCCGGCCGATGCTGGCGGCCGCCTTGCAGCCGGCGGCATCGCCTACGGCCCGGACGCGCGCCACAGGCTCGACGTCTACGTGCCGGAGCAAGGCGCGGACCGCGCGCCGGTCATGGTCTTCCTCTATGGCGGCGGCTGGAACAATGGCGAGCGTGCCGATTATGCCTTCGTCGGCCGCGCCTTCGCGGCGCAGGGCTTCGTCACGGTCATCCCCGACTATCGGCTGGTGCCCCAAGTGCGTTTCCCCGCCTTCGTCGAGGACGGCGCACTTGCCCTGCGCTGGGTGCGCGACCACATCGCGGCCTATGGTGGCGATGCTGCCGGCATTGCGCTGAGCGGCCATTCGGCCGGCGCCCATATCGCGATGATGCTGGCGCTGGACCGGCGTTTTCTCGCCCGTGCCGGCCTGCCGCCGGGCTTCGTGCGCAGCGCCATCGGGCTCGCAGGCCCCTATGATTTCCTGCCGTTCGACGATCCGCGCAGCATCGCCGCCTTCGGCGAGTTCCCGCGACCGCGCGAGACCCAGCCGATCAGCTTCGCCGACGCTCACGCGCCCCGCGCCTTCCTCGCAACTGGTGACGAGGACGAAACGGTCAGGCCGCGCAACAGCGTCTCACTGGCTGAAAAGCTCCGGGCGACGGGAGCAGCAGTCGAGTTGAAGACCTATCCCGGCCTCGGCCATGCCGGCATCCTGCTCGCGCTGAATACCGGTTTCCGCAGCCGCGCTCCGGTCCTTGCCGATATCGTGCGCTTCGCCAAAGCTCAGGGCTTCGCGGGCAGCCGCCGATAGCGTGCCATGAAGGTCGCCACCGCCTCGCCGACGACATGGGCTATCTCGCCCTCGCTCGGCGGCGTGCGCAGCGCATTGAACAGGCGCGGCCGCATCAGGGTCGACTGCGAGAGATCGACGAACTGCGCCGCCGCCAGGGCCGTGTCCGCGATCGCCAACTCGCCCTTGGCGACGCGCTGATCGAGGAAGGCGGCCAGATGCCGCGCGCCCTGCATCGGGCCGCGCTCGTAGAATTCGCGGCCAAGTTCGGGCATCCGCTCGGCGACCCCCAGCACGATGCGGTGGGCGCTCAGTGCGAACGGGCCGGTCAGCAGGCGCACCAGCCCCGTGCCGAAACTCGTCAGCGCCAGCGTGAGATCCGGCTCCTCGGCCAGCGCCTCGTACATGCCCTGCTTCTGCTTCTCGCGCTCACGCTCGATCAGCGCGACGAAGAGATGTTCCTTGTCCTCGAAATAGACATAGAGCGTGCCCTTGGAGACGTTCGCCGCCGCGGCGATGTCGTTCATGCTGGCCGCGTCGAAGCCTCGCGCCGTGAACACGGCATGCGCCCCTTCGAGGATCTGATGGCGCTTCTCGGGGTCGGCCCCGGCGACGCGCCGGTTGCGAGAGATCACCTTGATATGTCGCGGCTCAAGCGTCGCGGTCATCGTGTTCCATCCGTTTCGCGCATGTTCGCGCTTGCAAAAATAATCGAACCGATCGGTTCGATTTCCTCTTGATATGCACTGCGTACGGCGCTATTTCAAGCGCAATCGAACCAAGCGGTTCGAAACCAGATCGTCAGGGCATTGTCACCATGACTGCCGAATCCGCCGTTGAAAAGCGCCTCGAGCCGCGTCGCGACCGTTTAAAGCTGGTCGATCCAGTACTCGAGCAGACGCCTGCTCCCATCGAGGCCCGCAAGGCCGGTGAGGACACCGCCGCCCCGCCACAGGCGGGTGACAAGCCGGCGCCCAAGCGGCGCGGCGCCAAGCGCATCGCCCTCATCCTCGTCGCCGGCACCGCCCTCGCCGCCGGGCTCTGGTACGGTGTCGACTGGTGGCGCAATGGCCGCTTCATCATCTCGACCGACGACGCCTATGTCGGAGCCGAGATGGCGACGATCTCGGCCAAGCTGCCCGCCAACATCGCCACGATCTCGGTGACGCAGAACCAGGAGATCAAGGCCGGCCAGCAACTGGTCAAGCTCGACGACGGCGACCAGCGCATCGCGCTGGAGAGCGCACAGGCCAAGAGCGCGACCGCCAAGGCCACGCTCTCGCGCATCGATGCCCAGGTCGAGGCCGCCCGCGCCAGCCTGCTGCAGGCGCAGGCGCAGCAGGCTTCGGCCGAGGCCGCCGTCACCCGCACCGCCGCGGATTTCGAGCGCGCTCACAACCTCGCCGCCAAGTCCTATGGCTCGCAGGCGACGCTCGACGCCGCCACCGCAGCGCGCGATCAGGCCGTTGCCTCGCTCGCCAGCGCCAAGGCCGGCGTCGTCCAGGCACAGGCCAATATCGAAGTGCTGAAGGCACAGCGTGTCGAGGCCGCCCGGCAGATCGACGAGCTCAAGGTCGCCGAGGACAAGGCCACGCGTGACCTCTCCTTCATGATGATCGCCGCGCCGATCGATGGCCTCATCGCCAACACCAACATGCAGCTCGGCGACCTCGTCAGCGCCGGCAAGCGCCTGATGTCGATCGTCCCGCTCGACAAGGTCTATGTCGACGCCAACTTCAAGGAGACGCAGGTCGGCCCGCTGAAGATCGGCGACAAGGCGAAGATCACCATCGACGCCCTGCCCGGCCAGGTCTTCGACGGCACGGTCAGCGGTATCGCCGGCGGCACCGGCTCGGTCTTCACCCTGCTGCCGCCAGACAACGCAACCGGCAACTTCACCAAGATCGTCCAGCGCGTGCCCGTCCGCATCGCCCTGTCGCCGGAATCGGCCGGCAAGCATGTGCTGCGCCCGGGCATGTCGGTCGTGGTCTCGATCGATCCGCGGCCGAACGCTCGCAACTGAAGATTTCCGGGCCCTCGACCCGAGGAGCCATTTCCGACCGGGAAATGGCGATGTGCTGAGGTTCAATCGCCCCTTCTGGGCCAAAGCGCACCGCGCCTCACGGCGCTCCTCGGGTCGGGGGCCCGGCCCGCAACCCAAGCTGAAGCCCGAAGCTGTAACCTGTCTTGGAGGCCGGCATGGCCACCGCCACGACCGCCTTGCCGGCCGCTGCCGCGCCGGCCGAAGACGCCATCCCGATGCGCCGGATCTTCGCCTTCCTGGCGATGGTCTTCGGCATGTTCATGGCGATCCTCGACATCCAGATCGTCTCGGCCTCGCTCGCCGAGATCCAGGCCGGCCTGTCGGCCTCCAGCGATGAGATCGCCTGGGTCCAGACCGCCTATCTGATCGCCGAAGTCATCATGATCCCGCTCTCCGGCTATCTCAGCCGGGCGCTGTCGACCCGCGTCTTCTTCTCGATCGCCGCCGCCGGCTTCACCGTCGCGAGCATCCTCTGCGCCACCTCGAGCTCGATCAACGAGATGATCCTGTGGCGCGCGATCCAGGGCTTCATCGGCGGCGGCATGATTCCCGGCGTCTTCGCCGCGGCCTTCACCATCTTCCCGGCCTCGAAGCGGCCGATCGTCTCGCCATTGATCGGCCTGATCGCGACGCTCGCGCCGACCATCGGCCCGACCGTCGGCGGCTATCTCAGCCACGCATTCTCCTGGCACTGGCTCTTCCTGGTCAATGTCGTGCCCGGCATCGCCGTCACCATCGCTGCGTGGAAGCTGATCGACTTCGACAAGCCCGATCACAGCCTGCTCAAGCGCTTCGACTGGGTCGGGCTCCTGTCCATGGCCGCCTTCCTCGGCAGCATGGAGTACGTGCTCGAAGAGGGCACGCGGCTCGACTGGTTCGAGAGCCACGAGATCGTTCTGTTCACCGGCGTGATGATCATCGGCGCCATCATGTTCTTCTGGCGGGCGCTGACGCGCGACGATCCGCTGGTCGATCTCTACGCCTTCCGGAACCGCAACTTCGCCTTCGGCTCGCTGTTCTCCTTCACCATGGGCATCGGCCTCTATGGTCTGACCTATCTCTACCCGGTCTATCTTGGACGCATCCGCGGCTATGACGCGCTGATGATCGGCGAGACCATGTTCGTCACCGGCCTCGCCATGTTCCTGACCGCGCCGATCGCCGGCCGTCTCTCGGCCAAGCTCGACCCGCGCATCATGATGATGATCGGCTTCGGCGGCTTCGCGCTCGGCACCTGGCTCGCCTCGGGGATCACCGCCGACTGGGACTTTCACGAACTGTTGATCCCGCAGATCCTGCGCGGCTGCTCGCTGATGCTGTGCATGGTGCCGATCAACAACCTGGCGCTCGGCACCTTGCCGCCCCAGCAGCTCAAGAACGCCTCGGGCCTCTACAACCTGACCCGCAATCTCGGCGGCGCGGTCGGCCTTGCGGTGATCAACACCCTGCTCAACAGCCGCACCGACCTGCACATCGCCCGCCTGCACGAAGCCGTCGCCGCCGGGCGCCAGATCGCCGAGGAGAACCTCGCCTCGATGACCCAGCGCTTCATCGAGTACGGCGACGCCGCCCAGTCCATGGCGCTGAAGCTGCTGACGCAGCGGGCTCACAAACAGGCGCTGGTCATGGCTTTCGGCGATGTCTTCCTCGGCCTGACCTTCATTTTCGCCGCGCTGGTGCTGCTCGCCATTTTCATGAGCAAGCCGCCGGCGGCCGCACCGGGCGGCGGCGGCAGCGGGCACTGATGCCTCCGGAGTGAGGCCTCCTGCGCCGTGGACAACCCCCTGATGCGTCATGCCGCAGGGTATGAAGAATTGACAGTTAGCTTCAGAGAAGGCAAAAATACCAATAATATCAGTAGTTTAGATGAATTCTAAACTACGGAGACACCGATCTTCGAGTTGGAAGGCGTTCATGAGCATTCTGTCCCTCAAGGATGGCAGCCCGGTGCGAGCCCAGGTGGACCAACAGATTCCCTGGCCGCAGAAGGCGCCCGCCGCCTGCCCGATCAGCGCGGTCAAGTCGCGGCTGCGTAGCGTCGGCCTCCGGCCCACGCGCCAGCGCATGGCGCTCGGCTGGCTGCTCTTCGCCAAGGGCGACCGCCATGTCAGCGCCGAAATGCTCTACGAGGAGGCGCTGCGCGCCCGCGAGCCGCTCTCGCTCGCGACCGTCTACAACACGCTCCGCCAGTTCTCCGAAGCCGGCCTGCTGCGCCAGGTCTCGGTGTCGGGTCCCAAGACCTTCTTCGACACCAACGTCTCGGAGCACCACCACTTCTACAACGAGGACGACGAGAGCGTCGTCGACATTCCCGGCTCCGAGATCCACGTCTCGGGCCTGCCGGTCGCGCCGGAAGGCATGCTGATCTCCTCGGTCGAGGTGATCGTGCGGCTGCGGCGCGCCGATGGCGAGGAGACGGTGACGAAGGTCGCCGGGGGCCACCGGGCGTGATCGTCTGCTCCTGCAACGTTCTCTCCTGTCGGCAGATCAAGAACACGATCGCGCCGGACGGCAGCGGGCCGCGCACCGCGGGCGAAGCCTATGACTGCCTCGGCTGCAGTCCCGATTGCGGCCGCTGCGCCCGCGAGGTGCGCAGCCTGCTCGCCGAGGCGCGCGCCGCCTGCGCCAGCCAGTGCCATAGCTGCGCCAGCCGCGATCTCGAATGCGCCGTGCATGTCTCCGTCGGCCTGATGATGGCGGGTGTCGAAGAGAACGACGACCGCGTCGCCGCCTGATCGACGCGGCACGATTTTTCTCCCGCAAAGCGCCCGATCTACCCTTCCCTTTCTGCTCCGGCCGCTCTACATTAGGATCATTCTAATGTAACTCATTGCGATGGAGAGCGGCATGAAGGGCGACAAGAAGGTCATCGAATACCTCAACAAGGGCCTGCGCTCCGAGCTCACGGCCATCAACCAGTACTGGCTGCACTACCGGATGCTCGACAATTGGGGGCTGAAGGACATGGCCAAGACCTGGAAGAAGGAATCGATCGAGGAGATGGTCCATGCCGACCGTTTCGTCGACCGCATCCTCTTCCTCGAAGGTTTTCCGAACCTGCAGACGCTCGACGCGCTGCGCATCGGCGAGAACGTCAAGGAAGTGATCGAGTGCGACCTCAAGGCCGAGGTCGAGGCGCGCAGCCTCTATCAGGAAGCGGCGAAGTACTGCCGCGATGTCGGTGACTACCCGTCCGAGGACCTGTTCAAGGCGCTGATGAAGGACGAGGAAGGCCATATCGACTTCCTCGAGACGCAGCTCGACCTGATCGGCCGCATCGGCCTCGAACTCTACACCCAGAAGCATGTCGGCGGGCTCGAGGGCGACGAGCATTGAACGATCACTGTTGAAGGGGCGATCGACCGGGCCTGGTGACAGGCCCGGTTTTTTGTCGCGCCCCCGGCTCCCGAATCGTCACGCCTCGTGCCAGAGAGCGGCCACCAGCATGGAGGTCAGGGCGATGGGAACGATCGTAGCCGTAGCGCGGGACGAGGGTCACCGCTTCAGCAAGCCGGTCCTGCCGACGATTCGGCTGCTTGCCGGCCTTGGTGTCGAGGGTGACGCCCATTGCGGCGAGACGGTGAAGCACCGCTCGCGCGTCGCCGTCGATCCGACGCAGCCCAATCTGCGCCAGGTCCACCTCATCCACGCCGAATTGTTCGAGGAGCTCGCAGGCAGGGGCTTCCCGCTCCGGCCGGGCGACATGGGCGAGAACCTCACCATGCGCGGGCTCGACCTGCTCGCCCTGCCCGCCGGCACCCGCCTGCGGCTCGGCTCCGAGGCGCTCGTCGAGGTCACCGGCCTGCGCAACCCGTGCGTCCAGATCGAGGCCTTCCAGCCCGGCCTGCTCAAGGCCGTGCTCGGCCGCGACGCGAACGGAAACCTGATCCGCAAGGCCGGGGTCATGGCGATCGTGCTCGAAGGCGGCGACGTCCGGCCCGGCGATTCGATCGGCGTCACCTTGCCAGCCCCGCCACACAAAGCCCTTGAACGCGTTTGAGGCGGCGGAGCCTTCCGGCCCGCCGCCTCATCGATATGTCAAAACCTATTGTCCCGGTCAGGCTGGTTCAGCCTGACCGACCACATCCGCTCGCGACCAGCCTCTCAGAGGAAGCTGATGTTGGCGGCCTCGGGGCCCTTCTTGCCGGCACGAATCGAGAAGCGCACGCGCTGCCCGTCCATCGGCGGCTGCAGGCCGCTGCGGCTCAGCGACGAGACGTGCAGGAACACGTCTGGCCCGCCCTGGTCCGGGGCAATGAAGCCGAAACCGCGCTCGGTGTTGAAGAACTTCACCGCGCCGTCGAACGGCCCCTCCATCGGGGCGCTGGCGCCGCGATCGAAGCCGCCGCGATCGCCGCCGCGGTCGAAGCCACCGCGGTCACCGCCGCGGTCGTAACCGCCGCCGCCACCGCCATAGCCGCCGCCGAAATCGTCACGCGGCGGGCGCGGCGAGAACGGACGGCCACCGCCGCCAGGACCGCCGGCGCCACGCGGCGCGGCGGGAGCCGCGGTCGAGGCGTCGATCTCGTGGACGGAGACGACCTGAAGGCCGCGCCGGCCTTCGCCGAGATCGCAGATGATGGTCGCACCGGGCTGCAGGTCCTGCGGATCCTGCGGGCCGATGGCCGAGATGTGAAGAAACACGTCACCAGAGCCATCCGCCGGAGAGGCAAAGCCGAAGCCTTTCTCCGGATCGAACCACTTGACCTTGGCTTCGATATTCTCGTGGGTGACGAAGGGCGCCGGGGCGGCGGGCTTGCGACGATCGAACATGCAGCTTCAACGATAGTGACCGGGAGAGCGCAATCTAGCGCAAGCTTCCGGGTTCGTCATCGGTGCGGCGCAGCAAAAATGCCCGTCCGGCGAAATCCTGCCGGATTGCAAATTTTTTCCCCAGCGACGCCGTTTAAAGCGGCGGATTGTTCAAAATTCACCCTATCGGGAGCAGACGTCAACCATCCTGTCCCGGCTCGGCCTCCGAGCAGCGGATCATCTGCACTTTTTTCGGCATCTCGCCGACCGCCGGAACGAACTGCCCTGACTGCGGATCGAGCAACATCAGCTCGCCGGTCGCGACCGCGAAATAGGCGCCGTGCAGGTGCAGGCGGCCCTTGCCCTCGAGGATGCTGATGCAAGGAAAGGTGCGCAGATTGGCGAGCGATTGCTGAATCGAGAGCAGAGCGAGGCGCTCGACATAAGCCTCGAAGCTCTCATTGCGGCTGCGTCCGCCCGAGCGGCGCGCCGCCGGCTCGATCAGCGTGATCCACTTGCCGATGAAGTCGCCGGGCGAGAGCGGTCCCTGCGCATCGTCGGCGAAAGCCCTGATGCCGCCGCAGCGGCCATGCCCGAGCACGACGATATGCTCGACCTTGAGTGCCTGCACGGCGTATTCGAGCGCGGCGGATGTTCCGTGCAGTTGATCGTCGGGCGAGAAGGGGGGGACGAGATTGGCGACATTGCGCGCCACGAACATCTCGCCCGGGCTCGCATCGAAGATCACCTCCGGCGAGACTCGCGAATCGCAGCAGCCGATCAACATGATCTTCGGCGTCTGCCCGCTCTCGGCGAGTTCCTCGTAGCGGCTCTTCTCGCGCGTGAAACGATCGTCGAGGAAGGCGCGATACCCCTCCGTCAGGCGCTGGGGGAACGGCTGAGACGTTGGCTGGTCCATGGGCGCAGTTGGGCCAGAAGGCGAGTACCCTCGTCAAGAGCCATCGCCAGTGATTCTGCTGCAATGCAGCATCAAATCTCGCAAAGCCGCTTCTGCAATCGCGCCGCCAGCGCTTCGCCATCGCCGTGAACCAGGATGCGCTTCAGGCGCGCGCTCGCGCCGGCCGTCAGCGACACCTGCGAGCGGGAGACCTGGAATTCCCTGGCCAGGAGCGCGATCAGCGCGGCATTGGCCTCGCCCTCGCTCGGAGCGGCCCTGACCCTGGCTTTCAGCACCTCGCGCCCATCGGCCAGCATCTCGACGCCGTCGAGACCGTCACGCCCGCCGCGCGGCGTCAGGCGAATGGCGATCGCAAGCCCGTCCGTCGTGACGGACCAGGCCGCCATCCGGCTAGAACACGNTTGGGGTAGATGTAGCGCTGGATCACGCTCTGGATGAAGAAGATCAGCAGCAGCAGGATGATCGGCGAGATGTCGATGCCACCGAGATTGGGCAGCATGTTGCGGATCGGCCGCAGCGCCGGCTCGGTGATGCGGTAGAGGAAATCCCAGACGGCCGAGACGAACTGGTTGCGGGTGTTGACGACGTTGAAGGCGATCAGCCAGCTCAGCACCGCCGAGGCTATCAGGATCCAGACATAGAGGTTCAGCGCCAGCATCACGACGTCGAGAACGGAACGCATCGAGCAGGATCTCCGAGAAGGCCGGGCGCTCCGCCAGAGGGCACCCACAAAACTCCTGTCGCAAGCGATTGACAGAAGCGCGACGCAAGGCCTAGAAGGCCAGCGCCCTGGGGGCTGTAGCTCAGATGGGAGAGCGCTGCAATCGCACTGCAGAGGTCAGGGGTTCGAATCCCCTCAGCTCCACCAGGCCAACGACAATTCGTTGATCTCCCGAAAAACCGCCAGAATTCGTGGTCGGCACCATCTTTGGTTCCACTGACTCCGCGACTTGCCTACTCGAACGGGAGTGGCTCGCCTTGGCGTGTCCAGGCCACGCCGCCTAGTATCGCCTGATCGGCCACGATCAGCCCGGCGGCGCGACGATGACTCGCTATCCCATGTTCAACCCGCAGCTCTTGCAGAGCTTCGTCGCTGTCTGCGAGAGCATGAGCTTCACCCGCGCCGCCGAGCGCGTCTCCCTGTCGCAATCGACGGTCAGCCAGCAGGTCAGGCGGCTGGAGGAGATGCTCGGCAAGCCGCTGTTCGAGCGTAATCCGCATCAGGTCCAGTTGACCGAGGAGGGCGGGCGGCTCCTGAGCTATGCAAGGCGCATCCTTGCTCTGCACGAAGAGGCGCATGATGCGCTGACCGGATTCTGGCGCGACGGCGTACTCAGGCTCGGCATGCCCGAGGATTTCACCGTGCCCACCGCCGGATTGCTGGCGCAGTTCAGCCTTGCCGAACCGCATCTGCGCCTCGACGTGACCAGCGGCCTCAGCGCCGACCTCTACAGCGCCTATGAGCGCGAGGAACTCGACCTCGTCCTGGTCAAGCAGCGTCGCCGCCAGCCGCCGCGCGCGGCCAGGCCCGAGCCGCTGCTCTGGCTCGACAGCCTCGCCCATCCCGCGATCGAGCGCGCGCCGGTGCCGCTCGCCGTGTTCCCGCTGAACGGGCTCTACCGTGCGGAACTGTGCGAGGCGCTGGATGGCCTCGGCATACGCTGGCGCGTCAGCTACGCCAGCACGAGTCTCGCCGCCCTCACCGCGGCCTCCGCCGCCGGTCTCGGCCTGACCCTGCTACCTGCGAGTTGCCGACAACAGGGCCACCGCGTGCTGGGCACGGCGGAAGGCCTGCCGGAGGTCACCGGCTTCGAATTGGCGCTCTACCACCGCGACAATGCCCCGGACGCGACCACGGCCCTGGCCGGGACGCTGGCCGCCTTCTGCGGTCTGCAGCCATAGCGCGATTTTTGACCGCCCATCATCGGCTATCGGCTTGAGCGCGTTAATCATTGCCGAATCGAATGATCATCATGGGCAAACATCGCTGCCAATGCTCGCGGCCGTCCCGTAGATCAGGGCCACAAGCTCAAATTCAGATCGGGGAAACACCATGGGCAGCGTGCAGCACCAGAGCCGCAGGGGCTTTCTCATGCAGTCGGGCCAGTTCACCACCACCGCCGCGCTCATCGGCCTGTCCGCTGGCAGCACTCAGGCGGCGCCGGGCAAGGCCGATAAGGACGCTGGCAAGACCAGCGTCACGACGTTGACCCACCGCCACTACTATCTCGGCGGCGTCCGGCTCGAAGACAGCTTCGACTATGATGGCGAGACCGTGGTCGGCACCCGCACCGGCCTCTACACGCTCGAGATCAAGGACGGCAAGATCGCCGCTTTGCACCCGGCCGGCGCCACCCTCTCCGCCACGCTGCCGCGCTACGACGCCGATGGCCAGCTCGCGCTGCCGGCGATGCGCGACATGCACATCCACCTCGACAAGACCTTCTATGGCGGCCCCTGGCAGGCGCCGCGCCCACGCCAGGGCAAGACGATCATGGACATGATCGCGCTGGAGGAGAAGCTGATCCCGACCCTGCTGCCGACCTCGCAGGAGCGCGCCGAGGGCCTGATCGCCCTCTTGCAGTCGAAGGGCACCACGACCGCCCGCAGCCATTGCAACATCGACCCGGTCAGCGGGCTGAAGAGCCTCGAGCACCTGCTGCTCGCGCTCGAGAAGCATCGCGACGACTTCGCTTGCGAGATCGTCGCCTTCCCGCAGCACGGCCTGCTGCACTCCAAGGTCGACGGGCTGATGCGCGAGGCCATGAAGATGGGCGTGCAATATGTCGGCGGGCTCGACCCGACCAATGTCGACAAAGCGATGGAGAAATCGCTCGACGCGATGTTCCAGATCGCGCTCGACACCGGCAAGGGCGTCGACATCCACCTGCACGAGACCGGCCCGTCCGGCGCCGCCGCGATCACCTACATGATCGACACGGTGGAGAAGAACCCGGCGTTGCGCGGCAAGGTGACGATCAGCCACGGTTTCGCGCTGGCGACGATGGCGCCGGGCCTCCAGGTCGAGACGATCGCCCGCCTCTCGGCCCAGAAGATGACGATCGCCTCGACCGTGCCGCTCGGCGCCCTGACGATGCCGCTGCCGCAATTGCAGGACAAGGGCGTCTTCGTGATGACCGGCACCGATAGCGTGATCGACCATTGGTCGCCCTTCGGCAGCGGCGACATGCTGGAGCGGTCGTATTTCTACGCGCAGGTCTACCGGAATTCCGACGAGTTCCGCCTGTCGCGCTCGCTCGCCATCGCCACTGGCGGCATCCTCCCGCTCGACGACGAGGGCAAGCGCGCCTGGCCGAAGGTCGGCGACGATGCGGCCTTCACCCTGGTCGGCGCCAGCTGCTCGGCGGAAGCGGTCGCGCGCGTGCCGGCGCGCAGCGCCACTTTCCATCAAGGCCGGATGGTCTACGGCAGCGTCGGCAAGGCCTGACGCTTCGCGACGCTCGACCAAGTGAGATGGCGCGCCCGAGATCCGGGCGCGCCGCACTAGTCCCGGCTCAGCCCTTGAGCTTGGAGTTGCACTGGCTCCAGTAGCCGCCGCCCTTCTCGATCCACTTCAGCTCGCCATTGGCATTGGCCGCCTTGTTGGCGTTGTACTGGTCGACACAGGTCTTGAGACGCGCCTTGCCCGCGGTCTCGTCCGAGTATTTCGGCGCCACCGCACGCGGGAAGACCGCGGCCTTGGCCTTGCCGGCGGGCTTGGCCGTCGCCGGCTTGGCTGCCGTGGTCGCGGCGGGCGTCGCAGCCGGGGCCGGAGCATCCGTCACTGCCGCCGCCGCATCGTTGTCCGAGGCGTCGTCATCGGCGCAGTTGGCCTTGCGGAAATCGTTCCACTTCTGGCCCTTCAGCGTGTTCGCCTTCTTGGCGTCCTGATACTTGGTACTGCACTCTTTCATGGTCAGGGCCGAGGCCGGCGCACCGGCAAGTCCCATGGTCAGCAGAGCAAGCGCGGTGGAGAACAGAAGCGTCTTCATGTGCAGTCTCCCTAGATCACGATGGTTTTGAATCGAACTGATCCAAAACCATAAAACGTAATCGATTCTAGAAACTTAGCGCAGGATCCCCGCGAAAAACCGGTTCCCACTTTTTCGCATCCTGCCCTAGCGATGAGTCGAACTCGCCGCGGCGAGCTTAACCAACGATGGAAATCTCTGCCATCGCCTTGCGGCAACTTCTGGGCCAGTCGGGCGTTTACAGCCCCGGTAAATACGGAGGATCAGATCATGAAGACATCCACTCTCACCGGCCTCGCCATAATGGCTTTGGGGCTGGGCGCCTGCTCAACGGTCGAGCAGCGCGTCGGCGGCGCGGCAGTTGGTGCCGGAACCGGAGCTGTCGTCGCCGGACCGGTCGGCGCAGTCGTCGGCGGCGCGGCCGGCGCGGTTACTGCTCCCACCGTGGTTCGCACCACCCGGCGCGCGACACGCTGACCCTCAGGACCTTTCTCGTGCAGCGGCGGAACCCTGCCGCCGCTGCCTCGTTTCGACCATGAAGCATTCGAGCCCATGGAGTCGAACGATGGACAACGACAAGCGCCTGCCGCCGGACGTGCATTCCAACGAGGACGAGATCGATCGGGCGACGGGCAGCGTCGCGGCGCGGGCCGCGGACCTCGCCAACCGCACGGCCGAGACCGTCAAGGACGGCTATGGCCGGGCCAAGGAGAAGCTGGCCGAGATCGATCCGCGCGACACGTTGCGCGATGCTGGCCGCTATGCCCAGGAGACCGGCGAAGCGGCGGTGGAAACCGTCAACCGGCATCCGCTCGCGGCTTTCGCCGTCGGCGCCCTCAGCGTCGGTCTGCTCGCCTGGGCGATGACGCCCCGTCGTTCGAGCTGGCAGCCGGACACGAGCGGCTGGGGAACCATGCTGCGCGATTACAGCGATCAGGCGCTTCGCGCCGGGCGCGATCTCGTCGGCAGCGGTCGCGAGCAGCTCGATCGCAGCCGGGATTATGCGGCCCGCGGGCAGGACTATCTCGACATCGGCCGCGACTACGCCCGCGAAGGCGGCCGGGCGCTGGTGCGCCGCGGCGAGCGTGAGCCGCTCGCAGCAGTGGTCGGCATCGGCCTCGCACTCTATCTGGTCGGCTCGCTTCTGAGCAGCACCAGCCAGACGCAAGCCACGGCCGCCCGGCGCCGCGCCAAGCGCTAAGCTTCTACCGAGCGATAGTCAGCCCGACCGGCGCGAGGCCTTCTCCGCCTGCCGGGCTGCGTTCTTCTCAGCCTCGCCGGCGCGGACCAGGCTCGTGATCGCGAGCGGGCGCTTGCCCGACTTCTCGGCGATGATGCGGTCCTGCTCCATGATCGTCTCGCGCGCCGGTTCATCGCCGTCGATCCCCCCCAGTAATTCGGTGGGAACGCGGCGGTTGGAGCTGCGCGAGCCATCCTCGTAGAACACGTCGAACAGCACGTAGGCGGCGTCGAGCGGTTTCGATTTCTTGCGGGCCATGATCGATCCTGTCGGTTGGGCGATCCGCCTGGCCGCGACGCACGGGGCGGGCCGAGGGATCGCGGAGCCGCACAGAGGCGGCAGAATGCTGTGAGCGCGAGGTAACTCCGTCGCGCCGACAAGGCAAGCCGTAACGCTGACTCCGCCACCCGCCAAACTAGCGCAGGCTCAGCGTCTCGACGATCTCCGAGTCGAGCACAAGATCATCCCGAGCCCCCATCAGCCAGAGATGATCGGCCGTGAAGCGCAAGATCGGCCGATCCCACCAGCGCTCGATCAGGCTCGCGAGCGCTGCCGCCTCGGCAACGTCGAGATCATCGTTCAGGTTCCAGATGCCGACGACGTAGAGATCGCTGGTCGGCCGCCCGAGCGCCCGTTGCATGAGGTGCAGGGTATTCTGGCCGTCGCGGCGCTCAGGGTAGAGCCGAAGATAAAGCCGGCCGCGATTGACATTGCCGGAGAACAGGCCGCGCAGCTCCATCTCGACCGGTCCAAGGCGCGACAGGGCATCCCGCGCGGCCGGGGCGATCACCGGCGGCACGCCGATCGACAGCGAACCGCATACCGTCGCGTGCAGCTTCGGCTGTCGCCGCGCGACGATGTCCCAGGCGATTTTGCTCGCAACCGGAGTTTCGCGCAGCTCCTGTTCGAGTTCCCGGTACGCCAGCGCCTCGTGCAAGCCGGGCGTCGGCATCACCAGCGAATAGATCGGCGGGTGCCGGCCGTTCTCGTAATGTGTGCCGTCCTTGCGCGCGATCGCCTTGGGATGGCCCGGATCGATCAGCGGCAGATGCGCAAGCCGGTAGCCATCGTCGAGCGTCATCCCGGCGCCGGCAACGAACGCCGTCCGGCTGCGGAGATAGGCGAGCTCATCGTCGCCGATCAGCTCGGCCTGCGTCGTCATGGTCGTCACGCCTTCAGCATCCACTCATGCGCGGGATCGTTGTGGAACTTCCAGACCCGCTTCGGCCCGGCCATGACGTTGAGATAATAGAGATCATAGCCATGTGGCGCGCCGACCGGGTGATAGCCCCTCGGCACCAGCACGACGTCGCCATCCGCGAAGGCCATGGTCTCGTCGAGCGAGCGGTCGTCAGTGTAGACGCGCTGGAAGCCGAAGCCCTGCGGCGGGCTCAGCCGATGGTAATAGGTCTCCTCCAGCAGCGATTCCGCCGGCAGCTTGTCCTGATCGTGCTTGTGCGGCGGATAACTCGACCAGCAGCCAGACGGCGTGATCACCTCGACGACGAGCAGGCCGTCCGCTGCTTCCGTCTCGGGTAGGATGTTGCGGACATGGCGGGTGTTGGAGCCCTCCCCTCGCGTCAGGGCGCCAACATCAGCGGGCGCAATCACGCGCGCCGGCCGAGCGCCCGGCTTGCCCGGCGCCGAGCAGATCGCAAGCTCGCACGTCCCTTGCGCCGTGACACTCCAGTTGGAGCCCGCCGGCACATAGAGCGACCAGGGATCTGGCTCGAAGGGCGAGGAACGCCCGCCGATCACGCCAAAATCCTGCCCGCCGGCGTTGGCCGCAACCTTGCCCGAGAGCACGACAAGGCAATGCTCCCTGTCCCCGGTCTGGCGCGACAGGCTCTGTCCGGCGGCAAGGCGATGCACGGCAAAGCCGACATGTCCCCAACCGGCCATTTCAGGCGTGACCTCGTGGATGCGCCCCTCGGCATCGGGTGCCTGCGGCTTGACCAGCAACTTCGACATGACGTTCCCGGGCTCAGACGAGCCCGGCCTCCTTCAGGCTCTGCTCGAGATGGGCGACGCCCTTCTTGGCATAGGTCAGCGGGTGGGCTTTCTCGGGATCCTGTTCGGCCTCGACCACGACCCAGCCGGAATAGCCCGGCAGCGCCTTGAACACCGCGGGGTAGTCGACCATGCCGTCGCCCGGCACAGTATAGACGCCCAATTCCTTGCCCTTGCCGAGAATGGCGTCGAGGAAGCTCCAGTCCTCGCGGCGCGCCTGCTCCATCACCGCCTTGCGCACATCCTTGGCATGGACATGGCTGATGCGGGCGCGGTAGCGCTCGGCGAGCTTGACCGGATCGGCCCCGCCCCAGGTCGCGTGGCCGGTATCGAGCAGGAGATGCGCCGCCTCGCCCGTCGCCGTCATGAAGGCGTCGATATCGGCCTCGCTCTCGACGATCGTGCCCATATGGTGATGGTAGACCAGCCTGACGCCCTCCGCGAGCGTCTGCTCTGCCACCTGGGTAACGCGCCGGCCGAACTCGGCCCAATCCTCATCAGCCATCATCGGCCGCTGCGACAAGGGCTTGCTGCGGTCGCCGTGGATCGCGTTCGAGGTCTCAGCGAAGACCAGCACGGTCGAGCCCATCGCCTTGAGCAGGTCGAGATGAGGCCGCAGGCGTCGCAGCTCTGCATCCGCATCGCGTGTCAGCAATTCAGCCGAATACCAGCCGGAGATGCAGGCCATGCCGAAGGGATCGAGCGCCGCCTTCAACGCCCCGGGTTCGCGCGGGAACTTGTGGCCGAGTTCCATGCCGACGAAGCCGGCTTCGCGAGCCTCGGCCAGGCAGGTTTCGAGCGGCGTCGCGCCGCCGATGTCCTGGAGATCGTCATTCGACCAGCCGATGGGATTGGCGCCGATGCGGATAGGCATGTCCTTCGTCCTTCTCAAATCACACCCTCAGCCCTCATCCTGAGGAGCGCTCCAAGAGCGCGTCTCGACGGATGCTCCAGGAGGCTCCAGAACCAGCTGGAACATCCTTCGAGACGCAGCCTCCGGCTGCTCCTCAGGATGAGGGCTTGAGGGAAACCCGATCAATCTCTCGCCTGGAGCGCATTCTCATAGCGCTTGCGCGCCGCCTTGACCTCGTCGCGCACCGAAACCTCGGGCACCGCGACCTCCCACCAGTGCCCGCCGGCATCGGTCGAGATCAACGGGTCGGTATCGATGACGATGACGCTGGTGCGGTCATGCCCGCGCGCCTCGGCGAGCGCGGACTCCAGTTCCGCCAGGCTCGCAACCTTGCGCGCAATCGCCCCCATCGAGCCGGCATGGGCGGCGAAATCGATCTCCGGCAGCACCTCGTGGCGGGTGTCGCGCAAGAGGTTGTTGAAGGAGGCGCCGCCGGTCGCGTTCTGCAAACGGTTGATGCAGCCGAAACCGCGATTGTCGAGCACGACGATGGTGAGCTTGACCCCGAGCATCACCGAGGTCGCGATCTCCGAGTTCATCATCAGATAGGAGCCGTCGCCGACCATGACGAAGACCTCGCGGGCGGGATCGGCGAGCTTGGTGCCCAGGCCCCCGGCGATCTCGTAGCCCATGCAGGAATAGCCGTATTCCATCTGGTAGCCGCCGGGCGCTCCCGGCTGCCAGAGCTTGTGCAACTCGCCCGGCAGCCCGCCGGCGGCGCAGAGCACGACATCGCTCGCCCGGCTCTGGCGCTGCACCGCGCCAACCACCTGCGCATCGCTCGGCAGCGCCTGATTGCTCGCGGCGGTATAGCGCGCGGCGGTGGTGAGCCAGGCATCGCGGGATGCCTGCGCCTGAGCGGTCCAGCCGGTCGGCGCCTTCCAGCCCGCCAGCGCGGTTTCCAGCTCGGCGAGGCCGGCCCTGGCATCGGCGACGAGCGGCTGTCCGCCATGCTTGCCCGCATCGAAGACCTGCGTGTTCAGGCCGATGATCCGGCAGTCCGGATCGGCGAAAAGCGCCCGCGAGCCGGTGGTGAAATCCTGCAGGCGCGTCCCGACCGCGAGCACGACATCGGCAGTTTTCGCGGCGTCGTTGGCGGAGCCGGTGCCGGTGACGCCGATAGCACCGAGATTGAGCGGATGGTCGTGCGGCAGGGCGCTCTTGCCGGCTTGCGTCTCCGCGCTCGGAATACCGTGCGCCAGGCAGAAACGGGCGAGCTCACCCTCGGCCTCGCTGTAGAGAGTGCCGCCCCCTGCCACGACCAGCGGCCGCTTCGCCGCTTTCAGCAGCGCGACAGCCTGGGCCAGTTCCTGCTCGTCCGGCCGTGTCCGGCGCGGCGTCCAGATCCGCTCGGCGAAGAAGCTCTCCGGATAGTCATAAGCTTCCGTCTGGACGTCCTGGCACAGCGCCAGCGTCACCGGCCCGCATTCCGACGGATCGGTCAGAACCTGCATCGCCCGCTCGAAGGCGGGAATCAGCTGCTCAGGCCGCGTGATCCGGTCGAAATAGCGCGAGACCGGCTTGAAGCAATCATTCGCCGAGACGGTGCCGTCGCCGAAATCCTCGATCTGCTGCAGCACCGGATCGGGCCGGCGCCCGGCGAAGACATCGCCAGGCAGCAAGAGCAGCGGCAGGCGATTGACATGCGCGACCGCTGCAGCGGTCACCATATTGGTCGCGCCTGGCCCGATCGAGCTCGTCACCGCCATCATCCGGCGCCGGCGCGAGGCCTTGGCGAAGGCGATCGCCGCATGCGCCATCGCCTGCTCGTTATGGGCGCGCAGCGTCGGCAGGATGTCGCGGGCGCCATGCAGCGCCTCGCCGAGGCCGGCGACATTGCCATGCCCGAAGATCGCCCAGACACCGGCGAAGAGCGGCAGCGTCCGGCCGCCGACGACCGTTTTCTGCGCCGCCATCGCAGCCACCAGCGCCTGCGCCATGGTGAGCCTGACCGTACTCATCGTGCGTCTCCTCGGCGCGCCCGTCGCTCATCCGGTGATGGACGAGCGCAAGCGTCTTGCAAACTCAGGAATTCGAACCCTGCCAGGCGTCGACCAGCCGGCCGAAGCGCTCGGCCATCATCGCGGTCGCGGCTTCGTCGTCGAGCGTGCCGGCGAGCCAGCCGCGCGCCGCCTCGCCGAAGATGCTGCGCCCGACTGCGAAACCCTTCACCGTCTTCGCCGTCTGCGCCAGCCTGAAGGCCTGCTCCAGCTCCGGCAGCGGTGCATCGAGGCCGAGCAGCACGACGCCGCGGCAATAGGGATCGTTCTCAGCGATCGCGGCATCGACGGCAGCCCAGGCCGCCTCGGTAGGCTGCCCCTCGAGCTTCCACCAGTCCGGCTTGATGCCGATCGCGTAGAGCCGGCGCATCACGCTGGCCATGGTGTCGTCACCGAGCGGCCCGTTCTTCGAGCAGATGATCTCGACCAGAAGCTCGCGGCCAACCTGCCGGCAGGCAAGCGCAACCCGCTTCAGGGTCGCCTCCTGCTCCGCTTTCAGCTCGGCATCGTCGCCAGGGTGATAAAAGGCCAGCACCTTGACGACATGGTCGACCGGCCACTCGTTCAGCGCTGCGCCGAGCGAGCCATCCGCATCGGTTTCGAGGCGCAGCGGCCGCGACCCCGGCACCTCCAGCGGTCGCGCGATCCAGAAGCCATGATCGCCGGCGCGGAACAGCGCCTCGCGGCCATGGCGCCCGTCGAGCAGCATGCCGAAACCCTCAGTGCCCTTGGCGATCCGCGCCGCGGCATCGACGGCGAGCCGCTTGAATACCGCGATGCGCTCACGCGGCACGCCAGCCTCATCGGCCATCGCCTCGATCTGCGAGCGGTGATCGATGGCGAGCGCCATCAGCGTCGCGGCCTGCGGCCGGCGCGTCGTCGCCCAATGAACGTGGTTGATCGCGACGTCGTGGCGCAGCGCCCGGTGCGGCGAGCCCTGCTTCAGGAAAAACTGCAATTCGGCGAAGGTCGGGCTCTCCGGCGAGCAGAGCAGGCGCGAGACGGCAAAGGCGCCGCAGGCATTGGCCCAGGTGCAGCAGGTCTCGATCGGCTCGTCGCTGAGATAACCGCGCAGGAAGCCGGACATGAAGGCGTCGCCGGCCCCCAGGACATTGTAGACCTCGACCGGGAAACCCGGCCCCTTGATGCCGTCCTCGATCGAGGCCGGAATGGCTCCTGGGAAAACAACACACCCCATCGGCCCGCGCTTGCAGACGATCGTCGCCTTGCTCAGCCCACGGATGTTGCGGATCGCGGCGAGCGTGTCCTCCGAGCCACCGGCAGCGTGCAGTTCCTCCTCGGTGCCGACGATCAGGTCGCAGTCCGGCAGGATTGCCTGCAGATGCTGGGTCACCGTGTCGGAGCGGATATAGCGCTCCTCGCCGGCGGCATGGCCGGCGAGCCCCCAGAGATTGGGTCGGTAGTCGACATCGAACACGACCTTGCGGCCATGCTTGCGGGCGAATGCGATCGCCTTGCGCTGAGCCTTGGCCGCATTCGGGATCGCGAAATGCGTGCCGGTGACCACGACAGCCTTGGCCGAGGCGATGAAGGCCTCGTCGATCTCGCTCTCGTCGAGCGCCGCATCGGCGCAATCGCTGCGGTAGAAGATCAACGGGAAGGTCTTCTCGTCGCGCACGCCGAGAATGACCAGTGAGGTCAGCCGCTTGGGGTCGACGACGACGCCCCTGGTCTCGACGCCCTCGCGCTGGAGCTGCTCCAGGATGAAGCGGCCCATCTGCTCGTCGCCGACGCGGGTGATTACCGCCGATTTCAAGCCGAGCCGGGCCGTGCCGATCGCGATATTGGTCGGACAGCCGCCGACGGCCTTGGAGAACGAGGCCATGTCCTCCAGCCGACCACCGATCTGCTGGCCGTAGAGATCGACCGAGGAGCGGCCGATCGAGATCAAATCGAGCACGGGTTCAGGCATCGGAGCGGGCTTTCTCGGCGGCGCCGACGGCAAGCGTCATGGCGAGTGCGAAGGTTGCGGTCATCGAGCGGAAGGCGCCGTAGTCGGCCTCCTCGACAGCGATCCACAACAGACAATTCTGAGCGAGCGGGCTGAGTGCCCCATCCGTCACGGCGATGACGGGAATGCCCTTGCGATGGGCGTCGGCAGCGATCGCGATCGTCGCCGGCGTATAGGGTGCGCAGCTCAACGCGACGACGACATCGCCCTTGCGTGCGATCGCTGCCTGCTCGGGCCCAAGCGAGGCGACATTGTCGATCAACACGGCCCGGATGCCGAGCTTGCCGAAAACATAGGCGAGATAGGACACGACGGGGAACATCCGGCGCGCGCCCACCAGAATAATGGTTTCGGCCTTGGCGAGCAGATCGGCCGCCTGGTCGATATCGTCATACCGCACCGTCGATTGCAGCCGCGACAGGGAGCTGCGGCTCGCCTCGACGAAACCGTCCAGCAGCCCCTGCGCCATGTTCGGCCCGGCCACCCTCTTCTCGCGCAAGGCTTCCAGCCTTTCGCGGTAGTCGGGGAATTGCTGGCGCAACCGCGAGCGGAAGAGCTGCTGCAACTCGCTGAAGCCGGAATAGTCGAGCGCCTGAGCGAAACGCACCAGCGTCGAAGCCTGGACGCCCGCCTGCTGCGCCACCTGCGCCGCGGTGCTGAGCGCCATGTCGTCGGGGTTGGCGAGTGCGTAATCGGCCACCTGCCGCAGACGTTTCGGCAGGTTCGGCCCGCGCTCGCGCAGCAGGGCGACGAAGCCGTCGAAATCGTCCCGTGGCGGATCCTGCTGCTGTGGCGACGACATGGAGAATAGGGGCTTTCGCGGCCTTGACTTGTGCCGGGAGAGAATGGAATGTTTGTTCTATTAGTCAAGCGCAATAAAAATAATATGCCATTGTGACAATGGCGCCGTCAGGGAGAAACAGGGGTGTCCGAGCCTTCCGACTTTCGCCGCGAACTCGACGGCAAGGCCGCCATCGTCACCGGTGGCAGCCAGGGCCTCGGCGAGGCGATCGCCCGCGAATTCGCCGCGCGCGGCGCCGCCGGCCTCATCCTCACCGGCCGCAACCGCGAGCGGGGCGAGGCCGTCGCAGCGAGCCTGAAGGCCACCGGCTGCAACGCGATCTTCCACGCCGCCGATCTCGCCGATCTCGACGCGGTCCGCGGAATTGTCCCTGCTGCCGAGCAAGCTTTCGGCCGGCTCGACATCCTCGTCAATGCCGCCGGCGACACCGATCGCGGCACGATCTTCGACACCAGCCCCGAACTCTATGCCCGCATCATGGCGGTCAACCTGACCGCGCCCTTCTTCCTGATCCAGGATGCGGCCAACCTGATGCGGCGCGAGAAGATCGAAGGCAGCATCGTCAACATCCAGTCGATGTCGGCCCATGGCGGCCAGCCCTTCCTCGCCGCCTACAGCGTCTCGAAGGGCGCGCTGGCGACCCTGACCCGCAACGCCGCCTATGGGCTGCTTTCCGACCGCATCCGCGTCAACGGCCTCAATATCGGCTGGATGGCGACGCCGGGCGAAGACGCGATCATGCGCCTGCGCCATGATGCGCAGGATGGCTGGCTGGAGAAGGCGCAGGCCGGCCGGCCGTTCGGCCGGCTGATCGATCCGCGCGAGGTCGCCAAGGCCGTCGCCTATCTGGCGTCATCCGAATCGGGGCTGATGACCGGCGCCAATATCGACTTCGACCAGACCATTCTCGGCGCGCACGATTGAGGCCCCGAAACACTCTCGAACCGCAGGACCACGGACGTGATGAGATTTGGATTGCTGGGCGCCGGCCGCATCGGGCGCATTCACGGGCTCAACGTCGCCGCGCGCTCCGATGCGCAGCTGGTCGCGCTCTCCGATGCCTCCGCTGACGCCGCCGCCGCGCTCGCCCAGACCTCAGGCGCCAAGATCGCCAGCACGGAGGCGATCCTTGCTGATAGCGGCATCGACGCCGTGGTGATCTGCACCCCGACCGACACCCATGCCGACCTGATCGAGGCCGCGGTCTCCGCCGGCAAGGCGGTGTTCTGCGAGAAGCCGGTCGATCTTGACGCCAGCCGCATCCGCCGCTGCCTCGAGGTGGTCGCAAAGTCCGGCAAGCCGCTGATGATCGGCTTCAACCGCCGCTTCGACCCGAATTTCGCCGCGCTGGAAGGGCGCCTGCGTTCTGGCGAGGCCGGCGCGATCGAGATCGTCAGCGTGATCTCGCGCGATCCCGGCCCGCCGCCGGTCGAATACGTCAAGCGCTCGGGCGGACTCTTCCGCGACATGATGATCCATGACTTCGACATGGCCCGCTTCCTCCTCGCCGAGGAACCGGTCGAGGTTTTCGCGCTCGGCTCGGCGCTGGTCGATCCGGCGATCGGCCACGCCGGCGACGTCGACACCGCCGCCGTGCTGATGCGCACCGCGAGCGGGCGCATCGCCCAGATCTCTAATTCCCGCCGCGCGACCTATGGCTATGACCAGCGCATCGAGGTGCACGGCTCCAAGGGCATGCTGCGCGCCGGCAATATCCACGAGACCACGGTCGAGATCGCGACCGGCACCGGCTTCCGGGCGGATCCCGTGCAGAACTTCTTCCTCGAACGCTACGCCGCCGCCTACCGCGCCGAGCTCGACGCCTTCGTCACGGCCTGCCGCGACAGACGCGCGCCCTCCCCGTCCGGCCTCGACGGGCTGAAGGCCCAGATCCTGGCCGACGCCGCGACGGAATCGCGTCGTACCGGCAAGCCCGTCGCCGTTTCGCTCGAGGCGCTGTGATGACGCTTGCAGAGCTGGACCTACGCCAGTATGCCGTGCTCGGCCTGGTCGAGGAGGCCAGCCGCCTGGCGCTCGACTATTTCAGCCGCAAGGACAGTCTCGGCGTCAGCATGAAAGGCGCTCAGGATTGGCTCACCGTCGCCGACGGTGCGGTCGAAGCCTTCCTGCGCGAGCGTCTCGCCGTGCTCTTCCCCGCTGATGCCGTCATCGGCGAAGAGGGCGGCGGCGAAGCGGCGGATGCGGTCTGGATCATCGACCCGATCGACGGAACCTCGAACTTCGCTCGTGGCGATCGCAACTGGTGCATCTCGATCGGGCTCTTGCTCAATGGCGTACCCGAGATCGGCATCATCGCCGCCCCTGCGCTGGGCGAGATTTATTTCGGCCGCCGCGGCCGCGGCGCGACCATGAACGGCGAGCCAATCAAAGTGTCTGGCAGGGCCGACATCCGCAGCGCCTATCTCGAATTCGGCTGGTCGACGCGTATCCCTAATGAAGACTACCTCGCCATGGCGGGGCGCGGCTTTGCTGCCGGTGCATCCGTGAAGCGCTCGGGCTCTGGCGCCCTCGGCCTCTGCCATGTCGCGAACGGCCGCACCGAGGCCTATGCCGAACTGCATATCAACGCCTGGGACGTCGCCGCCGGCCTGGTGATCGCGTCCGAGGCCGGCGCCCGGATCAACGACTTCTTCAGCGGCGATGCCATCGCGGCAGGGAATCCGGTCCTGTGCTGCACGCCGGAGCTGCAAGATGAGTTGGAGCGCATCACCGGTATAGTAAGCCGGCACAAGGATCGTTGATCTTTTCGAGCAAACGGTCACTATCGACCCAACAAGAACAAGTCAGAACCAGACATCGGGAGGAAAACATGCTGTCATTGAACCGGCTTCGCGCCGGACTGTTCGCGGTCGCGGCCACCGGGGCTGCTTTCGCCACTGCCCCAGCCCAGGCCCAGGGCTCGCTCGTGATGTATTGCGGCGTGCAGGAAGAGTGGTGCCGCGCCATGAGCGGCGCCTTCGAGAAGGAAACCGGCATCAAGGTCGCGATGACCCGTAAATCCGCCGGCGAGATCTACGCCCAGCTCAAGGCGGAATCGTCCAATCCGCGCGGCGATATCTGGTGGGGCGGCACCGGCGACCCGCATCTTCAGGCGGCCGAGGAAGGCCTGACGCAGGAATACGAGTCGCCGGCCAACAAGGACCTGAACGACTGGTCCATCTCGCAGTGGAAGGCGGCGAAGCAGCGTTCGATCGGCATCTATGCCGGCGCGCTCGGCTTCGGCTTCAACACCCAGCAGATCAAGGCCAAGGGTCTGAACGAGCCGAAATGCTGGGCCGATCTGCTCGACGCCAAACTGAAAGACGATGTCCAGGTCGCCGACCCGAACTCGTCGGGCACGGCGTACACGCTGCTCGCCACGGTCGTTCAGCTGATGGGCGAGGACAAGGGCTTCGACTATCTCAGGGCCCTGCACAAGAACATCAGCCAGTACACCAAGTCTGGCGCCGCCCCGGCCAAAGCGGCGAGCCTCGGCGAGACCGCGGTCGGCATCGTCTTCATCCACGACGCCGTCGTCTTCGCCGTGCAGGGCGACCCGATCAAGCCGGTCGCTCCTTGCGAGGGCACCGGTTACGAGATCGGCTCGATGTCGATCATCAAGGGCGCACGCAATCTCGACAACGCCAAGAAGTTCTACGACTGGGCGCTGACCCCGGCGGCGCAGGCGCTGGCCGCGCCGGCGAAGTCCTACCAGGTACCTTCGAACAAGAACGCACCGGTTCCGGCCCAGGCGCCGAAGATGTCGGAGATGAAGTTGATCAACTACGACTTCGTCAAATACGGCTCCTCGGCCGAGCGCGTCCGCCTGCTGACGAAGTGGGACAAGGAGATCAAGGCGCTGCCGAAGTGAGCGCAGACTGATCGCGGCCATCTGAGACGAGAGGCGAGAAGCGATGCGTTCCGCGACGAGGCTTGTGCTGCTGGCCGGCTGGCTCGGCTATGCGCTCATCCCCTGGTATCTGCCCGAGGGGATGAACCTCGCCGGTTACCCGTTCGGCAAGAGCGGTACGGCACTGGCGCTCGTGCTCTCGGGGGCGGCGCCCTGGCTCATGCCGATCGGCATCGCCCTCGTCCTCGCCAGCCTGCTCAGCGCCCGGCAGGAGAATGCCGCCACCGGCAAGCTGCTGGCCTGGATAGGCTTTGTCGGCCTCGTCGTCTTCTTCGCCCAGGGCTTTGCCATCACGCTCAAGGACCAGGGCATGCCGGCTCTGGCAGCCCTGCTCGGTGGCGCTGGCGCCGCCCAGCCCGGCATGGGCTTCGGCGCGCTGGTGACGCTTGTCTCGCTCCTGCTGCTGCTCTGCCACGGCCTGGCTTATCGTGGCCTGTGCCGTGGCGACCTGTTCACGACGTCCTCGATCGGCATCGTCATCATGCTGATCGCGCTCTTCATCTTCCTGCCGGTCTCGACGATCCTGCGCAGCGCTCTGGTCGATTCCAGCGGCGCACTCGTCCTCGGCGAGTTCGTCGAGCGCTTCTTCAGCCCGACGATCTGGGGGCTGGGTTGCCTCAGCGCCAACACCAGTTGCGGCGTCGCCTGGAACACGCTGATCCTGGCGGTGCTGACCGGCCTCATCACCACCCTGCTCGGCCTCGCCTGCGCGCTGCTGATCCTGCGCACCGGCATGCCGGG
Organism: Allobosea sp. Root483D1; assembly: GCF_001429505.1. Taxonomy (GTDB): domain Bacteria; phylum Pseudomonadota; class Alphaproteobacteria; order Rhizobiales; family Beijerinckiaceae; genus Allobosea. The sequence continues at coordinate 486,282 of NZ_LMJW01000020.1, read as the reverse complement.
CAAGCGGGCGATGCGCCTGCTCACCGTGCTGCCGATCATCACCCCGCCCTTCGTCATCGGCCTGGCGCTGATCCTGCTCTTCGGGCGCTCCGGCCTGTTCTCGACATTCCTGTTCGACTGGTTCGGCGTGCCGCGCTCGCGCTGGATCTACGGCCTGCCCGGCGTGCTGCTCGCCCAGGTGCTCGCCTTCGCGCCGATCGCCTTCCTCGTGCTGATCGGCGTCGTCCAGGGTATCGCGCCGAGCCTGGAAGAAGCCTCGCAGACGCTCGGCGCCAAACGCTGGACCACCTTCCGCACCGTGACCTGGCCGCTGCTGCGCCCTGGCCTTGCCAACGCCTTCCTGCTCGGCTTCGTCGAGAGCATGGCCGATTTCGGCAATCCGCTGGTGCTCGGCGGCAATTTCGAAGTGCTCTCGACCAAGATCTTCTTTGCCGTGGTCGGCGCCGCGCACAACCAGGGCCAGGCGGCAGTCCTCGCCGTCGTCCTGCTCGGCTTCACGCTGGCCGCCTTCTGGGCACAGCAGCGCTGGCTCGGCGACAAGTCCTACACCACCGTCACCGGCAAGGGCGATTCCGGCCTGCCGACGCCTCTGCCCCGTCGGATCACCTGGATCTCCGCCCTCGTCATTGGCCCGTGGGTCGCGCTGACCGCGGTGATCTACGTCGTCATCCTGATGGGCGGCTTCGTGAAGACGATGGGACGCGACCATACCCCGACACTGCAGCACTACATCACCGGCTTCTCGATCGATTTCAGCCGCGGGCTCTATTTCGACGGCTCGGCCTGGCCGTCCTTCTTCACCACGCTGAAACTCGCGGCGATCTCGGCGCCACTGACGGCGATCATCGGCCTGCTCACCGCCTATCTCCTGACGCGCCAGCGCTTCGCCGGGCGCGGCATGCTCGAATTTGCGACCATGCTGAGCTTCGCCATTCCCGGCACCGTGCTCGGCGTCGCCTATATCCTCGCCTTCAACGTGCCGCCGGTCGAGATCACCGGCACCGGGCTGATCCTCGTTATCGCTTTCGTCTTCCGCAACATGCCGGTCGGCGTGCGCTCCGGCATTGCCGGGCTGTCGCAGATCGACAGGAGCCTCGACGAGGCCTCGGCCACGCTCTCGGCCCGCAGCTTCACCACGCTCTGGCGGGTGGTGCTGCCGCTGCTGCGCCCCGCCCTCGTCGCCGCGCTGGTTTATAGTTTCGTGCGCAGCATGACGACGGTCAGCGCCGTGATCTTCCTGGTCTCGGCCGAGTACAACCTCGCCACCGCCTATATCGTCGGCCGGGTCGAGGCCGGCGAATTCGGCCTCGCCATCGCCTATTCCTCGGTGCTGATCGTGGTCATGGCGATCGGCATCAGCCTGATCCAGCTCGGCGTCGGCGAGCGCAAGCTCGGCCGGCGCGGCACGCCCGCCCTCGCCTCCTCCGCCGCCGAGCCGATCAAACAAGGATAAGCGCCTCCCATGTCCAAGGCCGGCCCCGCCTCCGTCGAATTCCGCAATGTCAGCATGCGCTACGGCGCGGTGACGGCGGTCGACAACGTCAGCTTTTCGATCGAGGCCGGCAAGCTGGTGACGCTGCTCGGCCCCTCCGGCTGCGGCAAGACCACGACGCTGCGGATGATCGCCGGCCTCGAGATCGCCAGCGAAGGCGAGATCCTGATCGGCGGCAAGGACGTGACCCGGCTGTCGGCCGCCGATCGCGACGTCAGCATGGTCTTCCAGTCCTATGCGCTCTTCCCGCACATGAACGTGCTCGACAACGCCGCCTATGGCCCGACCGTGAAGGGGCTGCCCAAGGCCAAGGCGCAGGAGATGGCGCTGGAGAAGCTGGCCCTGGTCGGCCTCAAGGGCTTCGAGAAGCGCTACCCGTCCGAGCTCTCCGGCGGCCAGCAGCAGCGCGTCGCCGTCGCCCGGGCGCTGGTGCTGGAGCCGCAGGTGCTGCTCTTCGACGAGCCGCTCTCCAATCTCGACGCCAAATTGCGCCGGCGCGTGCGCGAGGAGATCCGCGAGCTGCAGCAGACGCTCAATCTCACCGTCGCCTATGTCACCCATGACCAGGAGGAGGCGCTCGCCGTCTCCGACCGCATCATCGTGATGTCGAATTCCCGCATCGCCCAGGAAGGCACGCCGCGCCAGCTCTATGAGGAGCCGGCCGACGCCTTCGTCGCCGACTTCATCGGCGATGCCAACATGGTCAGCGTCACCGTGACATCGGTCGCCGACGGGCGGGCTGCTGTCGCGATCGGTCCGGCGAACGTTTCATTGGCAGCGCGCGGCCTACAGCCTGGATCGGCCAAGGCAGCGATCCGGCCGCAGAGCCTCCTGGTTAAACGCCATGAGAGCCAGGGCACCCTGCCCGGCAAGGTCAGCAAATGCGCCTATCTCGGCAACCATCTCGACCTGATGATCGAGACCGCGGTCGGCGAGCTCTTCGTCATCAGCCACGATGTCGACGACATGCTGGCGCCGGGCACGCCGGTCTGGCTCTCCTTCGCCAGCTCCGGAGTGATCCTGGTTCCCTGAGCCCGCCCTGGAGCCGCTTCCTTCGGAGGGAACAGGCTGTCTTTCCGGGGCGACGCGAAGCGTCGAGCCCGGAACCCAGAACCGATGCGGGTTATCATCCCGGCGCTGCAATCGACGCGCCTTTTTGGAAGGGACATCGGTTCTGGGTTCCGGGCTCAGGCCTGTCGGCCTGCCCCGGAATGACAGAGCGCTACCCGCGTGAAATCAGCGCCTTCAGCCGCCGACCTGGAAGGAATAGCTCGCGCCGATGCCGAGCGTGAACTGGTTGCGCTCCCCCAGCCTGTCGACGAGCGGCGAATTCCCGGCATCGCCGACCAGCCGGTCGTAGCGGCCGAACAGCGTGGTCGAGAAGCTCGGCGACCACGCATATTCCAGCGACGAGGCGAGGCCGACCGACTTGGCACTCGCGCCGGGCTTGTAGGCCGTGATCATGCCGTTGAGCGCTGCCTCGCCCGGCAGGACGCCGAAATTCCGGCGCATATAGGAGGCGCTGCCGAGCGACAAGCGCGGGCCGACGGCGAAGGTGAAGCTGCCGAACCGCTCGACCCAATCGGCCGAGAAGTCGGCGACCACGCCGTGATGGCCGTTGAAGCCCTGGCGGATCTCGACGCGGGTGCGCAGCCGGTCGGGAAGAACCCAATATTCGGCGTAGAGGCCGGCCTCGACCGCCCAGGGCACGTCGCGCATGCCGCGGAGCCGGTAGGTCGAGCCTGAATAGCGGCCGCCATTATAGCTGCCGACGACGCCGACATCGAAGCGGTCGGTATCGTAGATGGCGTAGTCCAAGCTGTCGTCCGGAGCGCTGAAACCGGCCGGCTCGCCGACTCGGCGCCAGGAGAGCGACGGCATGAAGGACGGGCCGAAGGACTTCGCGCCGTCATAGCGCGGGCCGACCTGGACGGAGCCGCCTAGCGTGATGATCCAGCCCTTGGCCGGTGTCGGATCGGTCAGGACCCGCTTGGGATCGTCATCGTCGTCGTCATCATCGTCATTCGCCCGCACCGCCCCGTTGGAGAGGGCGAGCAATGCGACGAGCCCGGCCAGGACGGCGACGTGCCGGCGCCGGGCGCCGGCTGGGCGTTCGTGACGTACGAGAGAAAGCATGGAGAAGGCATCCCGTGAGTCGTCAGTCCGCGATCGCGCGGCCCAGCCTAATACCGAGTTTCTTAATGCGGTGCCAAAGGCTTCTTTCCGCTATGCCTAGCAATTTCGCAGCGCGCACCTGAACGCCGTCGCTACGGCGCAGCGCCTCGAGGATGAACTCGCGCTCGATCCGTTCGAGTTCGGCGTCGAGATCGCGCGGCAAGCCGTCCCGCTCGCTCCGGCGGCTGCTGCTGTTGAACAGGTCCTGCGGCAGGTCGGCTGCGTCGATCGTCTGCGCCTTCGCGACGATCACGGCCCGCTCGATGCAGTTGTGCAATTCCCGGATGTTTCCGGGCCAGCCATAGGCGCTCATTGCGGCCATGGCCGGCGACGAGAAGCCGGTGGCGCGCTTGCCCATCGCCTCGGCGAGCTCCGCCAGGAAATGCGCGGCGAGCAGCGGGATGTCGTCGGCCCGCTCGCGCAGGGGCGGCAACTGGATCGGGAAGACGTTGAGCCGGTAGAACAGATCCTCGCGGAATCTGCCCTGGTCGACGGCCTGGCGCATGTCCGTGTGTGTCGCGGCGACCAGCCGCACGTCGACCGTCTGGGTCCGGGTCGCGCCGACCGGTTCGAAGCTGCGCTCCTGGATCACCCGCAGGAGTTTGGCCTGGATAGGCAGCGGCATGTCGCCGATCTCGTCGAGGAAGAGCGTGCCGCCATCAGCAGCGGCGAAGCGCCCGATACGGTTGGCGAGCGCGCCGGTGAAGGCGCCCTTCACATGGCCGAAAAGCTCGCTCTCCAGCAGGGATTCCGGGATCGCCGCGCAATTGACCGCGATGAAGGGTTTGTCGCGTCGCGGGCTGTTGAAGTGGATCGCGCGCGCGACCAGCTCCTTGCCGGTCCCACTCTCGCCGTTGAGCAGCACGGTCGCCTTGGTCTCGCAGACCTCCGTGACCTGCTCGATCACGCGGCGGAAGGGGGCGCTGTTGCCGACCAGAGTATCGAAGCTGTAGCGGCCTTCGAGCTCGCTGCGCAGCCTTTCATTGTCCCGCACCACGTCGGCCAGGCGCAGCGCCCGCCTGATCGTGGCCGAGACGTCGTCGATCTCGAAGGGCTTGGCGATGTAGTCGAACGCGCCCTCCTTGACGAGGTCGACCGCGTCGCGCACTGCCGCGAAGGCGGTGATGATGATCACCGGGACCTCTGGCCAGCGCCGGCGGACCTCGCGCAGCAAGGCGCGCCCGTCCATCACCGGCAGCCGGAGGTCGGTCAGCACCAGATCGAAGCGCGCCTGTTCAAGCTCGGCGAGCGCGGCGCGGGCGCTGTGCACCGCCGTGGCGCGATAGCCGAGATCCTCCAGCGCTGCCGCCAGCACATCGGCGAGCCGCACCTCGTCGTCGACCACCAGGATGGAATGGCTCATGCCGGCACTCCCGGTTTCGCCCGCTGCAGCGCGATGGTGAAGGCGGCGCCCCGCCCCGGCTCGCAGACGCAAGCCGTGCTGCCGCCATGCGCCTCCGCCACGCTCTGCACCTTGGCCAGCCCGAGCCCAGTGCCCTTGGCCTTGGTGGTGAAGAACGGATTGAAGATCTCCGGGCGGATCGCGTCCGGCACGCCTGCACCCTCATCGCTGATCGTCAGCGAGACCGTCTCGTCACTGGCACGCACGCTCGCCCGGATCATGCCGCCCTCCGGCATCGCGTCGATCGCGTTGAGGATGAGGTTGAGGCAGGCCTGATGCAACTGGTCGGGATCGCCGAGAACGGTCGCACCGCCGCTCTGGTCCTCGATCGCCAGCTCGATTTTCTGGCGGGAGAACTCCGGCGCCGCGATCGCCGCGACCCGGTCGATCACCGCGCGTAGGGGGAGCTCGACCTTCACCGGCAGCTTCGGCTGGGCGAAGTCGAGGAAGTCGCGCACCAGCGTCTCGATGCGGTGGACCTCGTCGATGACGTAGCCGAGCATCTTCTCCTCGGCGCCGCCAAGCTTGGCGCGGTTGCGCACCACCTCCGTCGAGGTCTTGATGATCCCGAGCGGGTTGCGCACCTCATGGGCGATCACCATCGCCGCCTGGCCGAGCGCCGACAGCCGATCCTTTCGCCTCAGCTCCGCCTCGAGTTCCTGCAGCTTGCCGAGCTGTTCGGCCATGCCGTTGAAGCCATTGGCGAGCTCGACGATCTCACGCCCGCCGCCCTCCGAGACGCGCTGGCCGAAATCCCCACCCGCGATCGCCCGCACGCCATGGGTCAGCGCACGCAGGGGCCGCACCAGCAGGTCGGAGGTCAGGATGCCGACAACGATCGAGATCGCGCTGCCGAGCAGGAAGATACCGAGGAACAGGCTCTCCCGGCCGAGTTTCTCGAAGAAGCCCGCCTCGCTGCGCATGCCGATGAAGCTGATCGCCGCGAGCTGGCCGTCGATGCCGCGCAGGCCCGAATAGACGGCGCGGTAGGCGCCGCCATCGGCCTCGGAGTCGAAGACCCCCTCCTCTCCGGCCTCCAATCGGGCCCGTATGTCCTCCGGCACGGTAGCCGTGCGGTCGGAATGCGTCTGCATCACCAGTTCGGGCTTGCCGTTGAAGAGCGCGAAGAAGCGGATCTCCAGCGCAGTCACCACCTTGATGCCGCCGAAGGAGCCTTCGTCAAGCCAGGTCCCGACCAGGAGGTTGGCCGGTTGGCCGCCGATCTGAACGGCCTGGACCGCGCCCGCCATGATCCAGCGTTTGCCGTCCGTCTCGATCCGGAACAGGCCGAGGCTGGTCTCTGCCGGCAAGGGGGTGAGGCTGCTGAAATCGCGGGTCTTGAACAGGACCTCGCCGCCTGGACGATAGATCGCGATCAGGTCGTAGCCGACCGAACTCAGCACCGCGAACTCGCGCTCGACGGTGCGCTGCATCTTGTGGTCATCGCTCGACTGTTCAAGCCGGTGCCCGATCACGCCCGCGACGCGCTGCGCCTCCTGCGTCGACTCGGCGATCTCCAGCGCGAAAAAACGCGAGGTGTCGCCGAGCCACTGCTCGACATTCTCCTCGAAGGCGTCCGAGATCAGCCGGGCCGCGATATAGGCGGACGCCAGCATCGCCGGCACGCTGACCAGCATGAAGCCGATCACCAGCCGGAACCTGAGCGACGTCATCCGTATCGACATGCCGGGCCCAATCCCCCTCACTTGCGGCCGCTGGCCGGCGGCACCGCGTTGGCCGAAATCATTGCTGCCGCGACCAGATATCGTCGTCACAGATCAGGCCGCCGAGCACGCAGCCACGTATCACGAGACTCTGGGCCGAAGTCAGTTCGAGCGTGGTGCGATAGGTCTTGCCGTCGGCCGGGTTGTAGCCTTCGCCCTCCAGCCCACCCTTCGCCGGCTTGAAGCCGGAGAGCACCTGGAGGCCGAGCAGCGAGCGCTTCCGCAAGCCCTCGTCGGGGTTGAACATGTCGAAGCGTGCCTCTTTCAGCCAGACGATCTTGCCGCACAGCGCCGGGCCGCACCGGCTGATGGCAATTTCAGACTCACCGTCCGAGTCACGCCAGCGGCCGACAATGTCGCCCATCGGATCGGCAGCGGCCGGCAGCGCCGCTATCAGAGCCGCAACGACCACGAAGGCCGAGCCAATCCCGCGCATCATTCATCACTCCCCAGCAGGACCACGCCTGCAATGATCAATGCGATTCCACCGGCGCGGACCAGGTCGATCTGCTCGCCGAAGGTGAGCCAGGCGAGCAGCGGAACTGTGACATAGACCATCCCCGTCATCGGGAAGGCGCGGCTGAGCGGCATGTCGCGCAGGATCGCCATCCAGACGACGAAAGTGCCGATATAGCCGAGCGTCGCCAGCCAGACGCCCGGCAGCGACACCGCCTTGGCCATCATGGCGAGGCCGAAATCCATGTCGCCGAGCCCGTCCGCGCCCCATTTGAAGGCGAGCTGCGTACCGGTGTCGAGCACGATGAAGACGAGCCAGACCGCGAGCTGGCGCACCCAGGGCGTCGTCTGCGGGGGCGAGATGCTGCTCATGCGGCCTTCTTTCGGGCGAGCGCCGCGAGATCGGGATCGAAGCGCTCGAAGCCGAGCCAGGGGCTTAAGGAACGCAGCGCCCATTGCAGCGGCGCGAGCCGGTGTCGGACATGCAGGGTCGAGGGCACCAGCCGGCTGCCGAAGCGCAGCTTCGAGGCGTAAGCCGTCTGGCCGCTCTGGAGCCTGGGGATGCCGCGCTCGAGGCAGAAGCGGACATTCGCCATCCAGCTCACAGCATAGAGATTATGCTCGCGGGCCAGCGGGTAGCGCATGCCCAGGAACTTATCGATCACGCGGTCGGGCTCGACCAGCAGCAGGTTGAAGGCGGCGAGCTCCTCGCCGATCCAGTAGAGCACGAACACCGCACGCTCGCCGAGTGCTCGCGAGACCGCGCCGAAATAGCCCGGCGGCAGCACTTCGAGCTCGCCATAATCGAGCCCGCTCTGCGCCCGTGTCGCCTCGTAGAGATCACCGATCTCGCGCTCCAGCCCGGTGATTTCGGTATGGACGGCGATGCGCACCTCATCGGCCTTGGCGAGCTTGCGCTTGATGTCCTTGCGCGTCGCCGCCGAAAGCGAGGCAAGATAAGTCGCTTCATCGGCGAAGGGCAGGTCGAGCAGCGCGACCGGCAGGCTGCCGAGCCGCGCGAAGCCGGCCTGTTTCAAAGTCTCGCCGAAGCCGTCGTCCTCCGCCGGCGCCAGGTCCTTCCAGACCACGAGATGAGCGCCTTCTTCCGCCGCCTGCCGCTCCAGCGCGGTGGCGAGCACCTGAAAGGCGGCCGCACGCCCGGCCGCATCGAGCTTAGGCGAAAAGCCGAGATGGCAGCGCTCGGCATAGGGCGAGCCGACGCAAAGCAGCTTCAGGGTGACGAGGCCGGGCACATGGCGGAACAGCGCGTCGCCGAAGCTCCTGAGCTTGCCCTGCAGCGCCGTGTCGAGCCGGTAGTTCAGCCGGAAGAACGGTGCCACCGCGACGACCTCGCCGCCGTCCTCGGCGCAGGCCGCTGCCATCCGCAGCCCGATGCCGGTCTCTGCCGCAACCGCATCGCAGGCGCTGTAATAGGCATGACACTCGGCCTCGCCCGGCAGGCAAGCGTTCCAGGCGGTGGAAGCGATATCCGCGATATCAGCCAGGATGCGGGCCTGGACCATGCTCATTCCGCCGCTACGATCTGCAGCAGCGCCGGGACACGGGCCTTGGCGAGCCGGTCCGCCAGCGCCAGCGAGCGCTCGATCACGATCTCATGCTGCTGGTCGATGGTGACCAGGTGATAGCTGTCGTCGAGGATCACCGCATCGACCAGCCCGCCGAGCTTGCGCTGAATCTCGAAGGCATTCGACAGGTCGGCGATATCGTCCTCGCGCGGGTGGACCAGAAGGGCGGGACACTTGACCTGCGCCAGCTCGCGACGGGTGACGGCGATCAGGTCCCACATCTCTTTCAGCGAGCCCGAGGGCGTGCCGAGCAGGCCGGCTTCCGAGCTGTCGCCGCTCGCCAGCGACGAGACCACCAGAGCGCGCGTGCGCGTGTCCTTCAGCCCGTAGGGCTCGCGCTCGACGAAGCGGTAGCGGCGCCCAAACGGCGTGTTGATCACCCATTTCAGCAGGAAGGCGTAGCGAGGGATCGACCAGCCATCATAGCGGAAGGTCGGGGCGTAAAGCGCGAGCCCATCGACCTGGTCCGGACGCTGGGCGGCGACATGCAGCGCGAGCACCGCGCCCATGGAAAGCCCGCCGACGATCACGGTGTCGCAGATCCCGCGCATCCGCTCGAGCTCTTCGAACACGCTGCCCGTCCAGTCGCGCCAGCCAGTGGCGAGGATCTCGGCCTCCCCGGCGCAATGCCCGGCGAGCTGCGGGCAATGGACGGTGTGGCCGGCACGATGCAGCGCGCGGGCGACGAAGCGCAATTCGGTCGGCGTGCCGCCGAGACCGTGGATGAGCAGGAAGCCGGTCCGGTCCCCGGCGAGGCGGACGTTGAAATCGCGCATGGTCATCGGAACATGTCCGTCAGGCGGTTCGGGCGACGACGATGACGCCGCAGGTGATCAGGAAGGAGCCGAGCCATTGCCGCCGGCCGACGCGCTCGCCGAGGAAGACGGCGCTGGCCAGGGAAATGGCGAGGAAGTTGGCGCTGGCGATCGGAAAGGCGATCGAGAGCGGCACCTCGGCCAGAATGCGCAACCAGATGAAGAACTCGGCGACGTAAGTTGCGAGGCCGGCCGTGACCCAGCCGCAGCGCGCCATCGCCACGGCAGTCGCACGGAAATCGGCGCCTTGCGGCAGCTTGTCCGCGCCGATCTTGAAGCAGAGCTGGCCAACGACATCGCAAACGACCGACGCTACGAACCAGAGGATGATGGTGGTGCTCATGGCAGCACTCGCTGGAAGCAGTCGATCAGGCTGGCATTGACGCGTGCGTTGACTGCGAGTTGCTCGGGCGTCGGCCTGAAGCGCGCCGGATGGTCGAAATAGGCGAGCGTCGCGCGGAACGGATCGGTGAAGCGCGGCTCCGACCAGTCGCCGCAGACGTCGGCACCGACGATCCGGCGCTCACTTGCAAGCCGCTCGACCGCCGCCAGCAGATGCCGGAGAGGCAATTCGCCCTGGTCCCAGTTGGTGCAGGCATCGCCCGGCCCGAGCACGTCCTTGTCGATCGTCAGCCAGACGGCGGTCGTCGGAATCGCAGTGATCAGCTCGTCGAGGAAGTCGGACCAATCCACCTCCGCAAGATTGCGCCAGTGCAGATGCCCGCCCTTCTGGCGGAAGCTCTCGGCGTCGCCATAGCGACCCCAGACCCGCGAGGGCGCGTGCCGCCACGGGTAGAGCGCGATCCGCCCCTCGGCCACGGCCCGGAGGTTGGCGAACCGCCATTCCGGGCGCACGAGATCATCGCTGCACGGGCCGATCGTCACGACCTTGCGCACCTCAGGCAACTCCAGCGCCCGGTTGACCCAGGCGCCGCAATTCACCGTCGCAGGAAAGCTGACCCAGTCGGGATGGTTGTCGAAATGCACGACCGTGACCGGCTCCTCGACCCGGCTCAGCAGAGCCGAGGTGACGTGATGGAAATCGCCCGAGCCGTAGAAGAAAACGGGCACGCCCTGCCCTTCGTCGTCGCGCCGGCCGAGCCGCTGGAGCAGTTCCGCCTTCGCCCGGCGGCCCGCGACGATGCGCAGCGCGCCGGCGAGGTCGGCGGCATCGATACGCGCGGCGGTGCCGGCGTCGATTTGCCGGCGCAGCGGCTCCTGCGCCGCCACGCTGCCATCGAGATCGATCACACGCAGACGCACCGGCCCGTCTCCGCGGCTCAGGCGCTGGCGACCCGGGCGAAGAGCTGGTCGAGCAGCTCGATCGCGAGGTCGATTTCGGCATAGCTCATGGTCAATGCCGGCGCGAGGGTGATGACGTTCTTGTAGTAGCCGCCGATGTCGAGCACGAGGCCATAGCGTTTGCCGCCGGCTTCGAGGTCGGCCTTCATGCCCTCGTCGCACATCAGATCGACCAGCCGCTTCGACGGGGTGAAGCTGTCATGCGGCTCGCAGATCTCGATGCGCAGCGCCATGCCGAGCCCGTCGACCTCGCCGACGATTCTGTGGCGGCGCTCCAGCCCCTTCAGGCCTTCGAGGAAATACGCGCCCTTGGCCATGACCATGGTCTCGTAGTCTTCTTCCTCCATCATCTTCATCGCCTCGAGCCCGACGGCGGTGCCGAGCGGGTTGGCGTTGAAGGTCGAATGGGTCGAGCCCGGCGGGAACACGGTCGGATTGATCAGCTCTTCCTTGGCCCAGATGCCGGAGAGCGGGTTCAAACCATTGGTCACCGCCTTGCCGAAGACGATCACGTCCGGCTGCACGCCGAAATGCTCGATCGACCAGAGCTTGCCCGTCCGGAAGAAGCCCATCTGGATTTCGTCGACGACGAGCAGGATGCCATGCTGGTCGAGCACCTTCTTGAGCTCGATGAAGAAGTTCGGCGGCGGGATGACGTAGCCGCCCGTGCCCTGCAGCGGCTCGACATAGAAGGCGGCGTATTCGGCCTCGCGAACCTTCGGATCCCAGACGCCGTTGTACTCGCTCTCGAACAGCCGGGCGAACTGCTGCACGCAGTGATGCCCGTACTCCTCCTTGCTCATCCCCTTGGGGCCGCGGAAATGATAGGGGAACGGGATGAAATGCGCGCGCTCGCCGAAATGGCCGAAGCGGCGGCGATAGCGATAGGACGAGGTGATCGCCGAGGCGCCGAGCGTGCGGCCGTGATAGCCGCCCTCGAAGGCGAACATCAGGCTCTTGCCGTTCTTGGCGTTGCGCACGAGCTTGAGCGAATCCTCGACCGCCTGGGCGCCGCCGACATTGAAGTGGACGCGGCCCCTGGCGCCGAATTTGCGCTGCGCATCCCTAGCGATCATCGCCGCGAGCTCGATCTTCTCGCGATGGAGATACTGGCTCGCCACCTGCGGCAGCGTGTCGATCTGGCGCTTCAGCGCATTGTTCAGGCGGGGATTGGCGTAGCCGAAATTGACGGCCGAGTACCACATCTGCAGGTCGAGAAAGCGATTGCCTGCCGCATCGAGCATGAACGAGCCCTCGCAACCCGAAAAGATCTTCGGGAACTGCGTGTAGTGGACGGTGTCGCCATGCGAGCAGTACTCGGCCTCGAGCGCGAGCAGGCGGGCCTCTTCCTCGGCGAGCGTCAGCGCAGCCGGCGCAGCGGAGGTGTCGACCGGCTCGGCGCGGTCGAGCAGGGTGAAGCCGTCATCCATTGATCATGTCCTTGCGTGCAGGGGCTGCCGGTTCGGTCGTGGTGTCCGACAGCAGGATTTCGAGGAGGCTGACGGCCTCCGAGAAGGTCTTGAACGGGCGGTGGCCGATGCCGTTGTCGCGGCAATGCGCGATCAACCCATTCTTGGCGAAGACGAGGTCGGCCTGGCCGGCCACGCAGAAATCGGAGCGGCCATCGCCGACCAGAAGGGTCAGCGGCCGGCTCAGGCTGCTGGCGACGCGGCATTTGCAGGTGCCGCTCGCGCAGCCGCCGGAGGGGTCGGCATGCGGCGAGGTCAGCCGCCAGCGATCGCCCGGCAGCGGTTCGATATGATTGGCGACGATGGCAAGGCCGCTCAGGCCGGCACGACCGAGCAGCGCATGGATGGTACGGTCGAGCCCGTCGGAGACGACCGTGACCGGAATCCCGGCGCGCTGGCACAGCCGCACGAAGGCGGCAAAGCCCCAATCGATCGCGAGCGAGGACACGAAGGTGTCGAACACGTCGGGCGAGGCGCGCAGCAGCGCGACCTGGCGTTCCATGCATTCGCGCGAGCCGATCGTCCCGGCGACCCAATCCGCTTCGATCTCTTCCCAGCCTGGTTCCGCGAAACGTTGCAGCACTCGGTCGGTCGTATCTTCGCGTGAGATGGTCCCGTCGAAATCGACGATTGCCTGCCAGTTCATGCCCGCTGTGCTCCAGCCAGTCCGCGTGTCGCCTCAGCAACCCCCGTGCCACACGCCAAGTCATTGAAAAATCGAGCTGAAGAGGGCTGCAATCCGGGCTGCAGCTCTCGCCTTTTGGAGGGGTCTCCATTTTTTGGAGCTTCGCGCCTTGCGAGACGGGGTGCATCGTCCCGGGCGACCGAAGAGAGACCCGAAATGACACTGTGTTTAGGCTCGAATTGATCATTTGAAAGCGCCCGCGCCGCTCGCGGCCTGCCCGTCCGACATCATCGCTACGAACGATTCGAACCGGACCAGACACCCCCGCGACACAAAACGTCTTGACTCATCGTCGCTTCAGCGTACTGTTCCCTTTATTGCAACTTAAGTTCCATTTAATGGAACTTTCTTTGGAAGCGACCGGATGTCCATCCTGACGGCAGCCGCAGACGTGCTTCGTTGCTTCTCCAGCACGCGTCACGACGTGACCGTGACCGACCTCGTCACTCTGTTGGGCATGCCCAAGAGCAACGCCTCGCGCCTGCTGCGAGCGATGCGCGACGAGGGGCTTCTGGAAACGGTCGGCGACAGCAAGCGCTATCGCCCGGCACTGCTGCTCGCCCAGGTCGGCCAGCTCTATCGCTTCGCCGCCTCGCTGATCGACCGCGCCGACGCCGTGGTCGGGTGCGCTTCCAACGTGATCGGCCACACCGCGTATGTCAGTGTCCGCCGCGGCACCGAGATCATCGCCGTCACCGCCCATCCCGGCCGACACGCTCTGCGGGTCGTCACCTCGATCGGCGACCGCATTCCGGCCTTCGCCTCCAGCACCGGCCGTGCCCTCCTCGCAAGGCTGTCCGACGAGGACGTCCGTGCGCTCTACAAGGACGGATTCACCGCCCCGTCGCAGACCGCCCCCCGCGATATCGACGAGTTGCTGGCGCGGCTGGCCGAGGTCCGCAGCGCCGGCTTCGCCGAATCCCATGACGAGGCGGTGCGCGGCGTCCACGCCATCTCGGTCGGCGTCGGCGATCCCGCCACCGGCGACGAGGTCGCGCTCTGCATCTCCTTCCCGGCCGCGATGGTCGAACCCGGCGAGCGTCTCGCCATCATCAACTCCCTGGCCGAAGCCGCCGCCGAGATCGCGGCCCTGACCCAGGACAAGCGCTTCTTTCCCTTGAAACTCTCACTTTCGGAGACTGCTCCATGAGCAATCGCTGGCGCATCGGCTTCGACATCGGCGGCACCTTCACCGATTTCATCCTCTATGACGGTGAGGAGCGCTCCGTCCTCCTGCACAAGCGCCTGACGACCCCGCACGACCCGTCCGAGGCGGCGCTGATCGGCCTTGGCGAACTCGTCGAGATGGCTGGGATCACGCTCGCCGATGTCGGCGACATCGTCCATGGCACGACTTTGGTCACCAACGCCGTGATCGAGCGCAAGGGCTCCAAGCTCGGCCTGATCACCACCAGGGGCTTCCGCGACATCCTCGAAATGGGGACCGAGCAGCGCTACGACATCTACGACCTGTTCCTGACCTTCCCCGATCCGCTGGTCTCGCGCGAACACCGCCTCGAAGTGCCCGAGCGCATGGACCGCGATGGCAAGGTCGTGACCGCGCTCGATGCCGAGGCCGTGCGCAAGGCGGCCCGCGAGCTTGCCGCCGCCGGCTGCGAGGCGATCGCGATCTGCTTCCTCAACAGCTACCGCAACCCGGCGCATGAGCAGGAAGCCGGCCGCATCGTCCGCGAGGCCTGCCCGGAGCTCACCGTCTCCCTGTCGAGCGAGGTCGTCGCCGAGATCTGGGAGTACCAGCGCTTCGTCACCACCGCCGCCAACGCCTATGTCCAGCCGCTGATGCGGCGCTATCTCGAACGGCTGGAGCGCGAGCTCTCCGCCCGCTCCTTCCGTGGCGCGCTGCGCTTGATGCATTCGGCCGGCGGCCTGGTCTCGCCCGAGACGGCCCGCACCTTCCCGATCCGCCTGCTCGAAAGCGGCCCGGCCGGCGGCGGCCTCGCCACTGCGCTGTTCGGCGAGCTTGCCGGCCACAAGGACGTCATCTCCTTCGACATGGGCGGCACCACCGCCAAGGCCTGCATGATCGAGGACGGCCGCGCCGAGATCGCGCCGATGCTGGAGGCCGGCCGCGTCAACCGCTTCGCCAAGGGCTCCGGCCTGCCGATCAAGGCGCCGGTGATCGACATGATCGAGATCGGCGCCGGCGGCGGCTCGATCGCGGCGATCGACGAGGTCGGCCTGCTCAAGGTCGGCCCGCATTCGGCCGGCTCCGATCCCGGCCCGGCCTGCTACGGCATGGGTGGCAAGAAGCCGACCGTTACCGACGCCAATCTCGTGCTCGGCTACTATGACCCCGGCTTCTTCCTCGGCGGGCGCATGGCGCTCGACCTGGACGCGGCGCGCAAGGCCGTCGCCACTGTCGCCGAGCCGCTCGGCCTCTCCATCGAGGAAGCGGCCTGGGGCATCCACAAGGTCGTGGTCGAGAGCATGGGCGCCGCCGCCCGCGTCCATCTCGTCGAGAAGGGCAAGGATCCCCGCCATTACGCCATGGTTGGCTTCGGCGGCGCCGGCCCGGCGCACGCCGTCGACGTCGCCCGCGTGCTCGGCGTCAAGCGGGTCATCATCCCGCCGGCCTCGGGCGCAGCCTCGGCGCTCGGCTTCCTCGCCGCGCCGCTCTCTTTCGATCAGGTGCGCTCGCTGCCGGTCGAGTTCTCCGAGGGCTTCGACGCTGCCGCCGTCAACCGCGTGCTGACCGAGCTCGAGGAAGAGGGCCGCAAACACCTGATCGAGGCCGGGGTGAAGCCTGGCGACGTCACGGTCGAGCGCTCGGCCGATATGCGCTTGGTCGGCCAGATGCACGACATTTCGGTGCCGCTGCCGTCAGGCGCGATCGACGCGTCCAGCCTGGAAGCGATCCGTGCCGCCTTCAGCAAGACCTATTCGGCCCGCTACACCTCGGTCTATGAGGGCGCCCGGCTGGAGGCGATCAACTTCCGCGTCCGCTGCGCCGGCCCGGTGCCGACGCTCTCGCTCTCCGGCGCGGCCGGTGGCGGCGACACCACGGTCAAGCTCAAGGGCAGCCGCCGCGCCTGGTTCGAGGGCGGCTGGAGCGAGGCCGAGGTCTACGACCGCTACGCCCTGCGTTCGGGCGACACGATCAGCGGCCCGGCGATCATAGAGGAGCGCGAGGCGACCACGATCGTCCCGCCCGGCGACAGCGTCGTGATCGACGATGTCCTGAACCTGATCATCCATGTCGGCCAGGCCAACGCGGTCGAAACCACCATCACCGCCGACATGCCGCTGGCGGAGGCCGCGCGGCGCATCGAGGCCGATCCGATCTCATTGGAGATCATGTGGAGCCGGATGATCAACGTCGTCGAGGAGATGTGGCTGACCGTCTGCCGCACCGCCTTCTCGCTGGTGATCTCGGAGGCGCAGGACTTCGCTTGCGAACTGCTCGATCCGGAAGGCGAGACGCTGGCGCACTCGCCCCGTGCCATGCCGGTCTTCAATCTGACGCTGCCGCGCGCGGTGAAGGCGCTGCTGGAGCGCTATCCGGCCGAGACGCTGAAGCCCGGCGACGTCCTGATCACCAACGATCCCTGGCTCTGCGCCGGCCATCTCTTCGACATCGCCATCGTTACCCCGGTCTTCCTCGGCAACCGCGTCGTCGGCCTGATGGGCACCGTCGGCCACGTCTCCGACATCGGCGGCACCAAGGATTCGTTGCGGGCCCGCGAGATCTACGAGGAAGGCTTCCAGATCCCGCCGATGAAGCTCTACGAGGCCGGCAAGATCAACGAGACGCTGGTCCGCCTGCTCGCCGAGAACGTCCGCAACTCCGAGCAGGTGCTCGGCGACCTGCACTCCTTCGTGGCGGCGAATGCGATCGGCGCCGAGCGGCTGGCCTCCTTCCTGACCGATTACGGCATGCAGGATTTGCGGGCGCTGGCCCATGTCGTGCAGAGCCGCTCCGAGAAGGCGATGCGCGAGGCGATCCGCGCGCTGCCGGACGGCGTCTATCACGGCACCGTCTCGAACAATCCGCTCGGCACGCCGATGACCTATCCGCTGGCGCTGACGGTCAAGGGCGACACGATCCATCTCGACTTTGCCGGCGCGCCGCCGCAGCTGCCGCAGGGCGGGCTGAACTGCACGCTCAACTACACGATGGCGCACGCCACCTACCCGCTGAAATGCATGCTCACTCCGGGTGTGCGCGGCAATGCCGGCTGCTACCGCGCCTTCTCCATAGATGCGCCCAAGGGCTCGATCCTGAACTGCGACAAGCCGCTGGCGGTCAACCTGCGCACCCGCACCGGCTGGTATCTCGCGCCGAACATCTTCCGCGCCTTGTCGCGGGCGGCGCCGAAACAGGTGCAGGCTTTCACCGGCCTGCCCGTCGCGGCCAGCGTCTATGGCCGAGACCAGGCCGGCGACACCTATTCCGACATGCTCTTCGTCGGCGGCGGCCAGGGCGGCTCGGCCCATGGCGACGGCAAGTCGGGCCTGCTCTACCCAACCTCAGCGGCCAACACCTCGATCGAGACCTTCGAATCGCGCGTGCCGGTGCTGGTGGTCGAGAAGACCTATCTGACCGATTCCGGCGGTGCTGGCCGCCAGCGCGGCGGCCTCGGCCAGCGTGTGCGCCTGCGCAAGCTCTCCGATGACGGCCTGCCGACGCTGGTCTCGCTCTATCCGGAAGGGGTTAACAACCCGATCCCGGGCCTGTTCGAGGGCAAGGCCGGCGGCGGCGCCTCAGGCCGGGTCATCGACGAGCAGGGCCATGTGCTGAAGGACGTCGGCACCGGCGAGCTCGTCCAGGTCAAGCAGCCGCACGAGATCGTCGAGCTCGTGCTCGCCGGCGGCGCCGGCTACGGCCCGGCCTCCGAGCGCCCGCGCGAGGCGATCGCCCGCGACATCGCGCTCGGCCTCGTCTCGCCGGAAGCGGCCAGACGCGACTACGGCGTGCATGCCGCCCATGCTTCCCAGGATGTCGGCGAGGCCAAGACCGGCATCCTTGTTGCCTGACTGATCAAGCGAAAGACGCCCGCTGGGGCCAATAAGGGGATTGAGGCATGACGACGCAAAATGACGGAGTGCCTCGGCGGCACCCCAGCCTGTTCGAGCCGGCGACGCTGGCGCTGATCGCGATCCTCTGCGTCTTCGGCGCGATCATCGGGATGCAGTTGCTGGTGTCGCTCGGCATCACCGCCAACACCTCGCTGATCGGGGCGCTTGCCGCCATGGCGCTGGCGCGTGTGCCGCTCGCCATGTTCGCGCGCTACCGCTCGATCCATGTCCAGAACCTGGCCCAGAGCGCGATCTCCTCGGCCACCTTCGGCGCGGCGAACAGCCTCTTGCTGCCGGTCGGCATCCCCTGGCTGCTCGGCCGGCCGGACCTGGTGCTGCCGATGCTGGCAGGCGCCTTCTTCGCCATGCTGCTCGATGGCTACCTGCTCTACCGGATGTTCGATTCCCGTGTCTTCCCGGCGACCGGAGCCTGGCCTCCGGGCGTCGCCGCCGCCGAAGCGATCAAGGCCGGCGACGAGGGCGGCCGCAAGGCGGTGCTGATGGGCGTCGGCTTCGTCACCGCCATCCTCGTAGGCTTCGTCAAGGTGCCGCTGGCCTGGATCGGCTTCGCCGGCTCGGCCGCCGTCTCCGGCATTCCGATGTCAGCCTTCGGCGTCGCCTTCATCGGCAACATCTGGGCGCTGACGATGTTCGGCATCGGCCTGTTGCTGCGCGGCTATTCCAGCCAGATCTTCGGCGGCCCGCTCTTCGAGACCATCATCCCGAAGGGCGACCTGATGGCGGCGTATATCCCGCATGGCTTCATGATCGGCGCCGGCCTGGTCGCGCTGCTGCAGGTCGGCCTGCTGCTCTTCCGCCGCAGCGAGGCGCAGAAGCAGGCCGAGGCTGCATCGGGCACCACCGATGCGGAGGTGAAGCGCGCGCTCGGGCTCGGCACGATCGGTTATCTCGTCATCGCCATCTTCATCGCGCTGGTCGGCGGACTGATGAGCGACATGTCGATCGGCATGCTGATCCTGTTCGTGCTCTATGCCGCCTTCGCGGCCTATGTGCATGAATTGATCGTCGGCCTCGCCGCGATGCATTCTGGCTGGTTCCCCGCCTTCGCTGTCGCGCTAATCACCTTGATCATCGGCATGCTCATCGGCTTCCCGATGCCGGCACTGGCGCTGCTCGTCGGCTTCTCGGCCGCGACCGGTCCTGCCTTCGCCGACATGGGCTACGATCTCAAGGCTGGCTACCTGCTGCGCGGCAACGGCGCCGATCCCGCCTTCGAGCGCGAGGGCCGCCGCCAGCAGCTCTTCGCCGCGATGTTTGCCTTCGTCATCGCCGGCGCGGTCGTGCTGGTCTCCTACCAGTCCTTCTTCGACCAGAACCTCGTCGCACCCGTCAACAAGGTCTATGCCGCGACGATCAAGGCCGGCGTCGCGCCCGGCGTCGCCTGGCAACTCTTCCTCTGGGCGATCCCCGGCGCGATCCTGCAATTCGTCGGCGGACCCAAGCGGCAGATCGGCGTGCTCTTCGCCACCGGCCTGTTGATCGCCTTCCCGATGGCGGGTTGGGCCGTGCTGGCCGGCATCCTCTGCAGGCTGGTCTGGGAGAAGCTGCGCGGCACGAACGGCGAAGGCGACATGGAGGTCTTCGCCGCAGGTGTCATTGCCGGCGACGCGATCTTCTCCTTCTTCGACTCCGTCTCGAAGAATTTTTTCAAGCGCTGAACACCGGAGGTCCGGGCTGGCAACGGCCCGGACCTCACCGTTTGCGGAAGGAAAGGCCCATGGGCAAACTCGGCACCCTCACCATCGGCCAGGCGCCGCGCGCCGACATCACGCCGATCCTCGATACAGTGCTGCGCTTAGAGCTGCCGCGGCTGCATGCGGGCGTGCTCGACGGGCTGTCGCGCGAGGAGATCGCCCGGGATTTCGCACCCGAGGCCGGCGGCGCCCTCCTGATCACCAAGCTGCTCGATGGCACCTCAGTCGTGATCGACCGCCAGCGCACCGAGCGCGCAGCGCAAACCAAGCTCGCCGCGCTCGAAGCGGCCGGCTGCAGCACGATCCTGATGCTCTGCACCGGGCATTTCGCGAGCCTCGCCACCAAGCGTGCGCGGCTGATCGAGCCGGACCGCATCCTGCCTCCGACGGTCGCGGCGCTGGTCCAGGATGAGCAGCTCGGCATCATCGTGCCGCTCGCCGAACAGATCTCCTCCGAAGCCGGGAAATGGGCGCCGCTCGCCCGTCCACCGATCTATGCCGCCGCCTCGCCTTATAGCGGCAATGGACTGTCCGTTGCGGAGGCCGCCGAAGCGCTCGCCGAGCGTGGCGCCAGTGTCCTGCTGATGGACTGCATGGGCTTCGTCGAGCGCCACCGTCAGGAGGCGGCCGCAGCCGGCCTCCCGGTCATCCTGTCGAATGCGCTGATCGCCAAGATCGTCTCGGAAGTGGTTTGAGGGCAATCAGCTGGCCGTCATTGCGAGCGTAGCGAAGCAATCCAGGAGCGGCAGCGCTCGACGTCCCCCTGGATTGCTTCGTCGCTACGCTCCTCGCAATGACGGTTCCAGCGACCCATCTGATCGAAAGGCGCTCTACCCCTTCACCGTCGGCGGCGTCCCATGGGTGTGAAAACTCTCGATCGTCTTCAGCCCCCAGGCCTGGCCCTTCTTCCGCTCCTCTTCCGTCCAGGTCACCGTCTGCCAGTCCGGATCGAGGATCAGGCGGGCGCCGGCATTGGCGATCTCGACGCGATTTCCGGCTGGTTCGTAGACATAGAGAAAGAAGGTCTGCTGCACCGCGTGCTTGTGCGGTCCGGTCTCGATGAAGACGCCGTTCTCGAGGAAGAGATCGGCCGCCTCCAGGATGTGCTCGCGCTGGTCGACGGCGTAGGTGACGTGGTGGAAGCGCCCGCGCGCCGGCGTGTGGTCGCGGGTATAGGCGATGTCGTAGCTCTTGTTGTTGACGGTGAACCAGCAGCCGCCGACCTCGCCGGAATCGAGCACGATCTGCTCGGTGACGCGGCTGCCCAGCGCCTTCGGCAGAAAATCGCGGATCGCCGCCACGTCCTGCGCCAGGAGGTTGAGATGGTCGAGCCGGCGCACGGCGCAGCCACGGCCATGGTTGCGCTGCGCCTGGTTCTTCAGGGCAGGCCGCTCCTTTTCGGGAGCGGCATATTTGTTGGTCTCGAAATAGATCTCGAAGACATGGTCGTCCGGGTCGCGGAAGCGATAGGCCCGGCCATGGCCGAGGTCGCCCTCGGTCCAGCCGATGCCGCAGCCCATCGCCTCGATCGCCGCGACGCGCCGCAAGAGCCCCGCCTCGCTCGTGGCGCGATAGCCGATATGGCCGACGCCGGTCGTCTTCGCCGCGGTCAGCTTCAGCGTGTGGAACTCGTAATCGTCCCATGCGCGCAGATA
This sequence comes from Allobosea sp. Root483D1, assembly GCF_001429505.1. Lineage (GTDB taxonomy): Bacteria > Pseudomonadota > Alphaproteobacteria > Rhizobiales > Beijerinckiaceae > Allobosea. The sequence goes on along the minus strand of NZ_LMJW01000020.1, from coordinate 464,769 downwards.
GACGCTGTCGCCCTCGCGCCCGCTCTCCGTCAGGCCGAAGATATTGACGAAGAAGTCGAGGCTCTCCTGCGGCTTGTCGGTGAAGAGTTCGACATGGCCGAGATGGGCGATGTCGAAGCAGGGCTCCCCGCTCATCCCCAAACCTCTTTGGCAACCTCGAGGATGCGCGAGAGCTTGGCCCACTGCTCTTCCTCGGCGAGGACATTGCCCTCCTCGGTCGAGGCGAAACCGCATTGCGGGGACAGGCAGAGCTGCTCCAGCGGCGCGAACTTGGCGGCTTCCTCGATCCGGCGCTTGAGGTTGTCCTTGCTCTCGATCTCGCCGAACTTCGAGGTCACCAGCCCGAGCACGACCTGCTTGTCGCCCTTGGGCAGGAAGCGCAGCGGCTCGAAGCCGCCGGAGCGGTCATCGTCCCACTCCATGAAGTAGCCGTCGACATTGATCTCGTTGAAGACCATCTCGGCGACCGGCTCGTAGCCGCCAGACGCAATGAAAGTCGACTTGAAATTGCCGCGGCAGGTATGGGTGGTGATCTGCATGTCGGCCGGCTTGGCCTTCAGCGCTGCGTTGAGCACGTCGCGATAGATGAAGATCAGCTGCTCGGGATCGTCGCCGCGCTCGGCCAGCATCTTGCGCTGCTCGGGATCGCAGAAATAGGACAGGCTGGTGTCGTCGAGCTGGAGATAGCGGCAGCCAGCATCGTAGAAGGCCTTGATCGCCTTGGCATAGGCCTTGCCGAGATCCGCATAATAGTCCTCGACCCTGAGATAGGCGCTGGGGTCGATCGCCTTCCGTCCGCCGCGATAATGCAGCATGGACGGGCTCGGGATCGTCATCTTCGGCACCCGGCTGGTCGTCGAAGCCAGGAACTTGAAATGGGCGAGATGCGGGTGGTCGTCCGGGAAATCGAGCTTGCCGGTGACGCGGACCGCATGCCCTTTGGTGGTGACACCCTTGAACTGGATGCCTGAATCGGTCTCGAAGCTGGTGACGCCGGAGAGGCCGTCGAGGAAGTCGAAATGCCAGAAGGCGCGGCGGAACTCGCCGTCGGTCACCGCCTGCAGGCCGACCTCCTCCTGCTTGCGGACGAGCTTTTTGATCTCCTCGTCCTCGATCGCGGTCAATTCGGCCTGGCTGATCTCACCGGCCGCGAGCTTGGCGCGGGCGTCCTTGACCGGTGCGCTGCGCAGCAGGCTGCCGACCATGTCGCCCCGAAACGGCGGCTTCTGTCTCTGGCTCATGGCGTTTCCTTTCCTCGTTAATTTCTTGATGGATCAGGCGGCGGCGAGGCCGAGATGGCGCTCCAGCCGCGAGGGATCGGCAAGGAGCTCGGCACTCTCCGCGGCGAGGACGACGCGGCCCCGTTCGAGCACGATCGCCTCGTCTGTGAGTTCGAGGATCTTGCGGGCGTGCTGCTCGATCACGATCGCCGAAAGCCCCTCCTCGCGGACCAGACGCTTCAGGGCGCGCAGCAATTCTTCGACGATGATCGGCGCCAGCCCCTCGGTCGGTTCGTCGAGCAGCAGGAGCCTCGGATTGAGCATCAGCGCCCGGCCGATCGCCAGCATCTGCTGCTCGCCGCCGGAGAGCTGGTTGCCGAGATTGGTTTTTCGCTCGGCAAGGCGCGGGAACATTGCAAAGACACGCTGGGTCGTCCACGGGCCGGGCTTGGCCACCGCGGTCAGGTTCTCCAGCACGGTCAGCGATTTGAAGATGTTGCGCTCCTGCGGCACCCAGCCGATGCCGGCATGGGCGCGCTGCTCGGGGGAGGCCGCAGTGATGTCTCGCCCGGCGAACGCGATCTTGCCGCCGCGGCGGCGGGTGACGCCGATGATGCTGTTGACCAGCGTCGTCTTGCCAACGCCGTTGCGGCCGAGCAGCGCGAGCGAACGGCCCTCGGCGAGCGAAAGGTCGATGTCGAAAAGCACTATGGCCTCGCCATAGCCGGCGCTGAGGCGCTCGACGGTGAGGAGCTCAGCCATGGCCGTGCTCCCCGAGATAGGCAGCACGGACAGCCGGATCATTGGCGATCTCGCTCGGTGTTCCATCGGCGAGCAGGCGGCCATTGACGAGCACGGTGATCCGCGTCGCGAAGCGGAAGACGAGGTCCATGTCGTGCTCGATCAGCAGCACCGAGACATCCTCGGGCAGGCCTGCGACCATCGCCATCAACTCGCGCCGCTCGGCCTCGGGCACGCCCGCCGCCGGCTCGTCGAGCAGGAGCACGCTGGGTTTCGCCGCGAAGGCGGCGGCGATCTCGATCTGCCGCTGCTTGCCATAGGGCAAGGTGGCGATGCGCTCGTCCATGATGTCGTCGAGCTTGAAGCGGGCGAGGATCTCGGCCGTCTCGGCAACGAGCTCTCCATCCCGATCGAGCGCGCGCAGGGGTTGCCGGCCACGACCGAGCCGCTCGGAGGTCACGAGCGCGATCATCTCGACCGGCGTCATGGTCGCAAAAAGCTGATTGATCTGGAACGTGCGCGCCAGCCCGCGCCCGACCCGGGCTTCGCGCGGCAGCCTGGTGATGTCCTCACCCAGGAGCTCGACGCGGCCGGAACTCGGGCGCAGCACTCCCGTCAGGAGATTAACGAAAGTGGTCTTGCCGGCGCCGTTCGGGCCGATCAGCGCATGGCGCGCACCCTTCTGGAGCGTGAAATCGACATGGTCGGTCGCGGTGATGCCGCCGAAGCTCTTGCAGAGGTCGAAGGTCCGGAGCGCCGCCGTCATGTCGGCGATCTCCGGACAAGACGCCCGATCCGGACAGCCACTGCCTTGATCCCACCATGGATCAATTCGCGCCCGCCCAGCACGAACAGAACCAGGAACAGCCCGATCCAGAACATCCAGTATTGCGGCGTAAAGCTCGCGATCACGTCCTGCAGCAGCTTGAAGGCGACCGCGCCGATCAGCCCGCCATAGAGATAACCAGCGCCGCCGATGATCAGCACGAGCATCAAATCGGCCGAGCGATGGAAGGCGAGCACGTCCAGCGAAACAAACTGCGTGGTCTGGGCGAGCAGCGCCCCGGCCGCCCCGGCATAGGCCGCCGCCAGCGTGTAGACCGCAACCAGCCGCCATTGCAGCGGCACGCCGGAGGCCGAGGCACGCAAGGGGTTGTCGCGGATCGCCCGCAGCGACAGGCCGAAGGGCGAACCGGTGATGCGCCGCGCCAGGACGAACAGCACGAACAGCACGGCGAGCGAATAGAGATAGGCGACCCGGCCGAAGATATCGAACTCGAACAGGCCGAGCACCGGCCCCATCACGATGCCCTGCAGGCCGTCGGCGCCGCCGGTGATCCCGCCGAGCGAGTTCGCCAATTCCCCCAGGATCAGCGCGACGCCGAGCGTCACCATCAGGCGCGTCAGGTCGCTGCCACGCAGGATCAGCGGGCTGGTCAGCAGGCCGAGCAGCCCGGCGGCCCCCATTCCAACCAGCAATCCCGCCAGCGGATCGGCGCTGGCATGCTTGGCGAAGAGCCCGGCGGCATAGGCGCCGAAGCCGAAGAAGGCGGCATGCCCGAGCGAGACGATGCCGGCATAGCCGAGGATCAGGTCGAGCGAGACGGCAAAGAGCCCGAGGATCGCGATCTCGTTGAGGATCAGGAGCTGGCGCGGCAGCAGGAAGAAGGCCGCCACGGCCAGGACCCAGAACGTGATCTCGGCCGGGTGCCAGCGGCGCGCAGCATAGAGCGAGCGCCGGACGCGTGTTTCGACGCTGTCGGCACTCATGCCCGACCTCTCGCAAAGAGACCGTGCGGCCGGGTGATCAGCAGGACCACCATCAGCGCGTAGATGATGAAGGCGCCGAGCTGCGGCACGAGGTACTTGCCGCCGACATCGGCGACCCCCAGCAGCATCGCGGCGAAGAACGGTCCGGAGATGGTCGAGGTGCCGCCGACGGTCACGACGATCAGGAAGTAGATCATGAACTTCAGCGGGAAGGTCGGGTCGAGTCCCATCAATTCGATGCCGAGCGCGCCGCCTAGCCCCGCGAGGCCTGAGCCGAAGGCGAAGGTCAGCGCGAACAGCCGGTTGACGGGTATGCCGAGGCCGCGCGCCACCCGGGCATCGTCGACCGCAGCCCGAAGCCGGCTGCCGAAGCGGGTGCGGGTGAAGCCCCACTGCATCGCGAAGGCCAAAGCGCCGCAGAGCACGATGATGAAAAGCCGGTAGCGACCGACGCCGATGCCGGCGAGATCGAAGCGTCCGCTCAGCCAGGCCGGCAGATGCACGAATTGCTGGCTCGACCCCATCAGGTAGTCGGCGCCGGCGACGGCCATGAACACCAGCCCGATCGAGAACATCACCTGGTCGAGATGGCTCTTGGCGTACATCGGCCGGTAGACCAGCCGCTCCAGCACCAGCCCCGCGAGCGCGGCGGCAAGGAAGGCCGCCGGCAGCGCCCACAGGAATGGCAGGCCGAGCCGCTGCATCGCCAGCACGGTGACATAGCCGCCGAGCATGGCGAAGGCGCCGTGGGCGAGGTTGATGAAGTTCATCAACCCCATGGTCACGGACAGCCCGCAGGCCAGCACGAACAGGATCATGCCGTAGGCGACGCCGTCGAACAGGATGGTGAGCACGTCGGGTCCGCCTTGGCCGGCCTATTTCTTGGCCTTGGTCGGGTCCTTGACGTTCGGGATCGTCTCGAACTCCTGGTTGTAGAGCTCGCCGTTCACGCGCTCGACCTTGCGGATATAGACGTTCTGGATGATGTCGCGCGTCTCGGGATCGATCGAGATCGGCCCACGCGGGCTGACCCAGCTCATCCCCTTCATCGCGGTGACCAACGCCTCGCCGCCCTCGCCCTTGGTCTTCTTCAGGCCCTCATAGAGCGCGTGCATGCCGTCATAGCCGCCGACCGCCATGAAGTTCGGGCGCATGCCGGGATTGGCCTTCTTGAACCCCTCGACGAAGGCCTTGTTCTCCGGGCTGTCATGGGACGCGGAATAATGCTGGGCGGTGATGACGCCGAGCGCGATGTCGCCCATGCCGTTGAGGATGTCGTCATCGGTCAGGTCGCCGGTGCCGATCAGCTTGATGCCGCTCTTGTCGAGGCCGCGCTCGACGAACTGCTTCATGAACTGGGCGCCGACGCCGGACGGCACGAAGACCAGCAGCGCTTCCGGCTTGCTGTCGGCAACGCGCTGCAGGAAGGGTGAGAAGTCCGGGTTCTGCAGGGGCACCCGGATGTTCTCGACCTGGCCGCCGCCGGCCTTGAACGCCTCCGAGAACGAGCTCTCGACGTCATGGCCAGGACCATAGTCGGAGACGATGGTGATGACGCGCTTGGTGCCCTGCTTGGCGATCCAGGTGCCGAACGGCGAACCGATCTGCGGCACGACCTGGCTGGTGCGCACGATGAAGGGCGAGCGCTCGGTGATGATCCCGGTCGCGGCCGCCATCACCACCATCGGCGTCTTGGCCTGCGTCGCCAGCGGCGCGGTTGCGAGCGCCAGCGGCGTCAGGCCGAAGCCGGCGATCGCGGTGACCTTGTCGTTGACGATCAGCTCCTGCGCGATACGGCGGGTGACGTCGGCCGTGCCGGTATCGTCCTTGAGGATGAGCTCGATCTTCTTGCCGGCAACGGTCGCGCCCTTCTCCTGGATGTAGAGATTGGCGGCCGCGGCGATCTGCCGTCCGGTCGAGGCGAAGGGGCCGGTCATCGGCAGGATCAGCCCGATCTTGACCGCGTCCTGCGCCAGAGCCGCGCCGCTGACCGAGGCGGCCAGCGCCAGGCCGAGCATACCTTTGAGAACAGTCCTGCGAATTGTCATGTCATCGTTCCTCCCGAGAGTTGTGCCTGATCCCCGTTTTTCGGGGTTGCTCAGTCGTCTTCGTCGTCGCGATAGGTAAGGCCCGCCTTCGCGAGGCCGTCGCGCATAGCGTACATGTCCAGCCCGAGTTCGCCAGCAGCCAGGCGCCTACGCTTTTCGTCTTCATTGGCCTCGCGCTTGCGGCCGGCGGCAGCGACCGCCTCCGCCTCGCGCCTGGGTACCACCACGACGCCGTCATCATCGGCGACGATCACGTCGCCGGGATGAATGAGCGCCCCGGCGCAGACCACCGGTACGTTGACCGAGCCGGGCGTCGCCTTGACCGTGCCCTTCGCCGAGATCGCCCGCGACCAGACCGGGAAGCCCATTTCGGTCAGTGTGCGGACATCGCGCACGCCGGCATCGATGACGAGGCCGATGCCGCCGCGCGCCTTGAGCGAGGTCGCGAGCAGGTCGCCGAACATGCCGTCGGTGTTGTCGGTGGTGCAGGCGACAACGAGCACGTCGCCCGGCTGCACCTGTTCGATCGCGACATGGATCATCCAGTTGTCGCCGGGCTGGGCGAGCACGGTCACCGCCCCGCCCGCAATCTGCGCGCCGGCGTAGATCGGCCGCATATAGGGCTTCAGCAGCCCGCTTCGGCCCATCGCCTCATGGGTGGTGGAAACGCCGAGCGCGGCGAGATCGGCCATCGCGGCGGCCGGAGCGCGCTTCCTGGTGCGGATGACGACGGGGTTCATGCCAGCGTCTCCAGCGCTTCCGGGAAGAGGCGCTGATAGGCCTCGCCATAGGTCATCGCCTTGCCGGAGTTGCGGCCGCCCTGCATGCCGCGATTGAGCGCGACGCGGGTGTAATATTCCCAGAGATGCTTCTGCGCCGCGAGGATCTCGAATGCCCGGCGCTTCTGCTCCCAGACCTCGTCGATGTTGAGGATCACGTTCGGCTTGAAGTTGCACTGCTCCGGCTGGTGCGGCTCGAACAGGAAGACCGGCGGGGCGGCATAGGCGCGGTTGGGATCGGGCTTGTGCCCGGCCGCCTGCGCGATGATGCGCGCCTCCTGCGCGAAGCGCGCCGCCTCGGGATGGTCGACATTGTAGGGATCTTCGAGCGCATGGGTCAGCACGAAGCTCGGACCCAGCTCGTGGAAGATGTCGATGGTGCGCTCCAGCATCGGCTCTGTTGTGCGCAGCGGATAGTCGCCGGCGTCCATGAACTCGATCTCGGCGCCGAGCGCGGTGGCGGCCGCTTCCGCCTCCTCGCGGCGCTGGGCCTTGACCTCCGCCATCTTCACGCCCGCCTTCTTCCAGGCGAACTGGCTCTCGCCGCGCTCGCCATAGGACAGGCAGAGGATCTTGACGCGCATGCCACGCTTGACATGCAGCGCGATGGCCCCGCCGGCACGCCAGACGAAGTCGCCGGGATGGGCTGATATCACCAGGCCTGTCTTCTGGGCGCTCATCGCAATGCGCTCCTCTCTCACAATCTACCAGCCGGCACGAAGGCCTGTCCGGCCATCAGGATGCGCGCGGTGCGCAGCAGCCCGGCCCGCTCGACCACCGGCTGCTCCACCGATCCGCCGACCGTCAGCGTCACCGTGAACTCACCGGTCGGATGCTCGACCGAAAGCGTCCGCTCGCGCCCTTCAGGCATCACTGTGACGAAGGCAGCAGGTGAACCCGGCAACACGGCAGCGGTCGCGACCGTCACCGCCGCGAAGACCCCGATCGAGGCATGGCATTCATGCGGGATGAAGCTGCGGGTGCAGATGGACCCGCCCGCCTGTGGCGGCGCGACCAGCGCGATCTTCGGCACGACTTTCTTCGCGACATCGCCGAGATTCATCAGCGGCCCGGCCGCGAGGCGGATGGCCTCGATGCGGGCCTTGAGCTCGGCGTCCTCGTTGAGCTGGTCGCGCGGCTCATAGCCGGTGCGGCCGACATCGGCCGCCCGCATTACGATCACCGGCATGCCGTTGTCGATCAGCGTGCAGGGCACGCCTTCGATCACATCGACGACATTGCCGGTTGGCAGCAGCGCGCCGCAGACCGAGCCTTCCGCATCGAGGAAGCCGATATCGATCGGCGCCGAGGTCCCAGGCACGCCGTCGATGCGCGCAATCCCTTCGGCACTCGCCTCGCCATCGGGCGTATCCATGGTCAGGTCGGCGATCGTGCCGGTGTTGATCGTCCGGACCCGCACCGTCGTGCGCGCGCCGCTCGCTTTCACCAAACCACGCGCCAGGGCGAACGGCCCGATCCCGGCGAGGATGTTGCCGCAATTCGGCGTCGTATCGACCGAGGCCGTCTCGATCCCGACCTGCGCGAACAGGAAGTCGATATCGCAGCCGGGTTCACTCGAAGGCGAGACGATCGCGACCTTGCTGGTGAGCGGGTGGGCCCCGCCGAGGCCGTCGACCTGGCGCTTGTCGGGCGAGCCCATCACCGCGAGCAGGAAGGCGTCGCGCGCAGCGACATCCGCCGGCAGATCGCCGGCCAGGAAATAGGCGCCCTTGGAGGTGCCGCCGCGGATCAGCATGCAGGGAACGGCAAGCTGGCCCATCGCCTTACTCCGCCGCCTTGATGCCGGCACGGGTGATGACGTCGCGCCAGAGCGCCAGCTCCGAGGCGATCAGCTTGCCGAAGCCCTCGGGCGGTTCAGGCCGGGCAATGGCGCCATCCTTGGCCAGGGTCGCCGCAAAGTCGGGTTGGCCGAGCAGCGCGTTGATCTCGCGGTTGAGCTTCTCGACGATCCGTGGCGGCGTGCGCGCCGGCGCGACGATCCCGTACCATTGCACCGCCTCGAAACCCGGCAGGCCGCTCTCGGCCAGCGTCGGCAGGTCAGGCGCGAAGCCGACGCGCTCGCGCCCGGCGACGCCGAGCACCCGGAGCTGGCCACCTTCCGCGAGTGGCAGAACCGCCGGCCCACCGGTCAGCGTGAACTGGATATTGCCGGCGACGATATCGTTCACCGAGGGCGCCGTGCCGCGATAGGGCACGTGAATGGCCTCAATGCCGGCGCGATGGCAGAAATAGGCCGTGGCGATATGGGCGGCGCTGCCCTGCCCGCCGGACGAGTAATTCAGCTTGCCGGGGTTCGCCTTGGCGTAGGCGATGAACTCCGCGAGGGTTTTGGCCGGCAGCGTCGGGTTGATCGCCAGGATGTTCGGCAGCATCGCGACGAGCGCGACCGGCTGGAAATCCTTGACCGGATCATAAGGCACATTGGCGTAAAGCGAGGGCGCGAAGGCCAGCGTGCCGATATGGCCCATCATCAGCGTGTGGCCGTCGGGATCGGCTTTCGCCACCTGCCCTGCCGCCGTCATGCCACCGGCGCCGGGACGATTCTCGATGACGAAGCCCTTGCCGGGAATAACCCGCTCGAGCTTGCTGGCGATCACCCGCGCCAGCACGTCGGTACTGCCGCCGGGCGTGAACGGCACGACGATCCGGATCAGCTGGCTCGGCCAGTCCGCCTGGGCGCGCGCCGACCCAAGTCCAGCGAAGCCGGAAAGACCAAGGCCGGCGAGGACGGAGCGACGATCCAGCATCATCGTGTGCCCTCCTTGCGACGGGCCCCACGCAGCTGGGCGTCGGCGATCGCCTGCGCCAAGCCGGGGTGAAGACTGGCGACTGAAAGCATCTCGGCCGCCTCTCGCATTTCGGCGGCGCGGCGCACGCCATGGGTCGCGACGCGCTCGCGCATGTCGGCGGCGAGCGCATGGAAGTCGATCGACGGAAAGGTCGCGTGCAGGCTGGCGAAGACCGGATCCTTGACGTCCCAGGCTTCGCAGGCGGCGGCGCAATCGACCATCAGCGCCTCCAGCCCCTTGATGACGATCGAGCGGCAGAGCTTCATCGCCGAAGCCCGGCCATAGACCTCCGAGACCGGCGTCAGGTTCATGCCGAGCGCGTTGAGCGCGCCCGATACAGCCTGCGCCTTCGGGCCGCCGCTGAGGATCGCGACCTTGAGGCCAGGCTTCAGCACCGGCGCCATCACGGCCGCCTCGACATAGTAGGCGCCGCTCGCGCTGACGGCCGCTGCCGCCCGCTGCTTGGTCGAGGGCGCGGCCGAATTGACGTCGACGAAGACCTGTCCCGGCTTCAGCCAGGCTGCGGCTTCGGTAGCCACCGCCTCGGCCCGGTCGGCGGTTACGGCCGAGAAGACGAAGGCCGCGCCCGAGCAGGCCTCCTGCGCCGAAGCCATGCAGACGACGCCGAGCCCCTGCGCCGCCGCTTCGAGGCGGGCGCCGGCAGCGCTGCCGAAGAGCAGATCATAGGCGCGGATGGCAACGCCTTCATTGGCCAGCAGCCCGCGCGCAAAGCTTTGCCCGACCTCGCCGAAGCCGATGAAGGCGATCGCTGCCGTGTTGGCGCTTGCCATCGCTGGCCTCCCCTCGCGCGTTTCGTCCCGCCGCGAGGTTCGGCCAAAGCCATTCTGCCATCAAATGATAAGAATGCAGCGATTGATTAGTTTTATTCATCTCGCTTTGACGCGACACTGCGCTTCAGCGCCTGGCTCAGCAGCGCCATCAGATCACGCGTAACGGCACGCACCGGCACTGACTTGCGCGTGATGATGCCGAGCGTCCGGGTGACGGCCGGCGAGCGCAGCGGGATTGCGACCAGATCGCCGGCATCGACGACATCGAGCGCGAGCTGCGGCACGATCGCATAGCCTATGCGCGAGCGCACCAGGCTGACGGCGGTGACGACACGCTGGACCTCGTAGCGCCAGGTCAGGCTCTCGCGCCGCGCGCCGAGCGCATCGTCGATCAGGATGCGATTGCCGGTCTCGGCGCTGATCCTGACCAGCGGCTCGTCCTGTAATTGCGCCCAGGTCAGCGAGGTCGCCTGCGCCAGCGGCATCGAGCGATGGCTGACCAGCACGAAGGGCTCCTTGACGACTGGCTTCAGCTCGAGATCCCAGCGATTGGCGGCGACGATGGTGACGCCGAACTCGGCCTCGCCGGACTGGACCTTGTCGGCGATCTCAGAAGCCGAGTTGTCGTGGATGCGGACGCCGACGCCGGGATGGCGCGCAGCGAAGGCGGCGATCACTGCCGGCATGCAATGCGCCGCCACCGTAGGCAGGCAGCCGAGCGAGACCTGCTCGTCACCGTCGCGCAGATCGACCCGGACCTCGTTGATGGCGAAACCGAGATCCTCGAAGATGCGCCGCGCCCGGGGCAGCAGCGTCGTGCCGGCCGCGGTCAGCGAGACCTGCCGCGTCGTCCGCAGGAACAGCGGCGTTCCCAGCGATTCCTCGAGCTTGCGGATGCGATGGCTGAGCGCCGTCTGCGACAGGTTGAGATGCGAGGCGGCGGCCCGGAAACTGCCACGCTCGGCGATGCTGACGAAGGCCTGCAGCCCAAGGACGTCCACCCTCATCGGACCGCCTGTCCCTTTCCGGAGATGAGATCGGCGAGCCGGATCAGCTCGGCCAGCGTCGCGGCGCCCATCTTCCGCATCACCTGGCCGCGATGGACTTTCACGGTCACCTCGCTCAGGCCGAGATCGGCCGCGATCTGCTTGTTGAGGCGGCCCTGGGCGACAAAGGCGAGCACCTCTTTCTCCCGCGCTGTCAGCGTCACGAAACGCGCCTTCAGCTCGGCGAGCGCCGCCTCGTCACGGCGCCGGACCTCGTCTTTTTCGATCGCCACGCGCACCGCGTCGAGCAGATCCTGCTCGCGGAACGGCTTCAGCAGGAATTCGACGGCGCCGGCCTTGATCGCCCGCACCGCCATCGGCACGTCACCATGGCCGGTGAGGAAGATGATCGGGATCGGGTCATTCAGCCCGGCGAGCTCGGCCTGGAAGTCGATGCCGCTCGGGCCCGGCATCCTGACGTCGAGGACAAGGCAGGACGGCATGTCGGGCCGCCGGAGCAGCGCGAACTCCCGGACCGAAGCGAAAGCTGACACCGCATAACCGACCGAGCGGAACAGGCTGTCGAGCCCCTCGCGGACGGAGACATCGTCGTCGACGACAAAGACGGTCGCTTGCAGCCTATCCATGCTGCCGCTCCGATGTCGCGCCGGCCACCGGCAAGGTGAAGCCGAAGACCATGCCGCGCGGGTGATTGACGGCGGCATAGATCGTCCCGCCATGCGCTTCGACGATCGAGCGGCTGATCGCCAGGCCCATGCCCATCCCGCCCGGCTTGGTCGAATGGAAGGCCTCGAAGACCTGCTCGATCGCAGCCGGGGTCAGGCTGACGCCGGTATCGCGAACGCTCACCGTGATCCTGCCTCCGTCGCTCGCAGCGCCGACCAGCAGATCGCGAGGCCCTGACTCCAGCCCGCCCATCGCTTCGGCTGCGTTGATCACCAGATTGAGCACGACCTGCTGGAGCTGGACCCGATCACCAAGCGGCTGCGCCAAATCATCGGCCAAGTCGGTACGAAGCACCAAGCGATGCCTGCGCAGTTCGCTGCGGGTCAGGGTCAGGACTTCCTCGATGAGCGCGACCATGTCGAGCCTGTCCCGTGAGGGCGGGGACTTGGCCACGAGATTGCGCACGCGGCCGACCACCTCGCCGGCACGGTCGGCATCCGCCACGACGCGCTCCAATGCCCGCCTGGCCTCACCGACATCAGACGGCGTCGCCGCGAGCCAGCGCAGGGCAGCATGGCCGCTCGCGACGATCCCGGCGAGCGGCTGGCTGACCTCGTGCGCGATCGAGGCGGTCAATTCGCCCATGGTCGTGACGCGGGACATATGCGCCAGCTCGGCCTGTGCCTGGCGCACCCGCGCTTCGGCCGCCTCGATCCGCAATGCCAGATAGGTCGTGGCGGCAATCGCGATCAAGCTCAGCGCCCCGTTCACCAGCCCGGACTCCTGGGCCCCGCGCTGCGTCAGCAGATAGCTGAGGACGGTCAGGACCGCGCTGCCCAGGCCGAACGAGACGACCACCACCGGCCGGTCGAACCTGACCGAGATCAGGATCACCGCGACATAGAGAACGGCGACCGCGATCTCCAGATTGGTGAGCGTATCGGCCGCGAAGATCGCGGCCATCAGCGCAACAAGGCCGAGCCAGAGCCATGGCCTCTCGATGCGCATGCGCTCGCGATCGCGCATCATGCCCCGCCCCTCGCCGCTGGCCCGCTCGGCTGCCACATCCGACAAGACAGGCCACTGGCGGCTCTGTCCAGCCCGCGCCGGCGCCTCAGCTCGGATTGTCCAGCGTGAACAGGTCAGCATCCTCGTCATAGGCGAAGTACTCGCCATAACGAGCCCAGTTCGTCACAGCCTTCAGCGTCGTCGCGGCATAGTCTTCCGACATATGGTCCTCGAGCTCGTCGCGGAAACGCCTTGCCGGGGCCTTGTGGCTGGAGCGCTCGTCGAGCACCCGCCTTACATGGGCGGCGAGCGGCACGTAAGTGGCGAGCTGCTGGGCGAAGAGGCGCTTGCGCCCATCGACATCGCTGTCGGCGAAGCGCAGCCCGGCAGCGGTCAGCCTGATGTCGCCGCCTTCGAGATCGGCGAAGCGCAGCAGCTGCAGCGTCTCGGCCACGGGGAAGAGATCGTCGATCTCGAGGTGCAGTTCGGCCGCGAGCGGCGGCAGGTCGGCTTCGCCCCTGTAGGGCTCAGCCGCGATCGTCTCGATCAGCCCCGCCATCAGATTGGTCGAGACCCGTGGCAGCGCCATCGCGATGCCGGTGCCGGGGAAGAAGCCGTCGCGCGCCGGCGCGCCGGCCTTCGCGGTCATCCGGGCATAGATGTCCTCGACAAGGGCCCGGAAGGCTGGATCGAGGCGGTTGCGCGGCTGCGGCAGCTCGACCCGCAACTCGGCGATGACCCGGCCTGGATTGGAGCCGAAGATCAAGATGCGGTCGCACATCAGCACCGCTTCCTCGATATTGTGCGTCACCATCAAGATCGCCTCGATCGGCATGCGCCCCTCGCACCAGAGGTCGAGCAGGTCGGTGCGCAGCGTCTCGGCGGTGAGCACGTCGAGCGCCGAGAACGGCTCGTCCATCAGCAGGACCTTGGGATGCACGACCAGGGCGCGGGCGAGCCCGACACGCTGGCGCATGCCGCCGGAGAGCTCCTTCGGATAGGCGCTCTCGAAGCCGTCGAGGCCGATCAGGTCGATCGCGGCCAGCGCGCGTTTGCGCCGCTCGGCCGGCGCGACTCCCTGCGCTTCCAGGCCGAGCTCGACATTCTCCAGCACGGTCAGCCAGGGAAACAGCGCGAAGCTCTGGAACACCACGGCGACGCCAGAGGTGGGACCCGTCACCACCCGCCCCTCGAAGGTGACGCTGCCGCCGCTCGGCTGGATCAGCCCGGCGATCGCCCGCAGCAGCGTCGACTTGCCCGAACCGGAGCGGCCGAGCAGGCCGACGATCTCGCCGGAGTGCAGGTCGACATCGACCTTGTCGAGCACGACGAGCGAGCCGGCCGTGCCCTTGTCATAGCTCTGGCAGACCTGGCTGGCGCTGACGAGCGGGGGCGCCTTGTCGGCCTTGAAATCGCGGGTCACGACGATCTCGGTCATGGCAGCATCCTCCTGCGAAAGGTCAGTCGAGGCGCATCCGGCGTTCCGCCAGGACATAGAGCGGGCGCCAGAGCAGGCGGTTGAAGAGCGTGACGAAGAGCGACATGACGGCGATGCCGAGCACGACGCGCGGGAAGTCGCCGGCCTCGGTCGCATTGGCGATGTAGGCGCCGAGGCCGTAGGCTTCGAGCCTGGTGTCGCCCCAGCTCGCGATCTCAGCGACGATGCTGGCGTTCCACGAGCCACCCGACGCGGTCAGCGCGCCGGTGACGTAATAGGGGAAGATCCCCGGCAGCATGACGCGCCGCCACCAGGTCCACGAGCGCAATTGGTAGACGCTCGCCGCCTCGCGCAGATCGGTCGGGAAGGCGCTCGCCCCGGCGATGACGTTGAACAGGATGTACCATTGCGTGCCGAGCACCATCAGCGGCGAAAGCCAGATGTCGGGGCTGGCGCCGGTGCTGACGATCGCGATGACGGCGAAGGGGAAGAGCACATTGGCCGGGAAGGCGGCGAGGAACTGCGCAATGGGCTGGACGCGCTCGGCGACAGCCGGGCGCAGGCCGATCCAGACGCCGACCGGGATCCAGATCACGCTGGCGACGGCGATCAGCCCGGTGACGCGCAGCAGCGTGACGAGGCCGCGCGCCAGCGGGTCCCAGGCATCGGACCAGGACAGGCTCTTCCCGAGATAGGCGACCGCGGTCCACATCGCCCAGAGGCCGAGCCCGAGGACCAGAGCGAGCCAGGCCCGGTCGAGCGCCTTGCTGGTACCTGCACTGACCTCACGGCGCGCCGACGGCGCACTGTGGAAGCGTACCAGCAGCAGCCGGCCGCCCAGCCAGGCGAGCGGCGCCGTCAGGCGCTTGAGCAGGCGGGTGCGCCGGGCGAGGCCATGGACCCAGGAGCGCGGCTTCTGCTGGCCGGCGGTCTGCTCGAAGCGGAACTTGTCGGCCCAGGCGACGATCGGCCGGAACAGCAGCTGGTCGTAGAGGCCAATCACGATCGCCATCGCCAGCACCGCCCAAGCCACCGCGGCGAAGTCCTGCTCCTTGATGGCGAGCGCCAGCCAGGAGCCGAGCCCGGGCAATTGCACCGTGGTGCCGCCGACGGTGATCGCCTCGGAGGCGACGACGAAGAACCAGCCGCCTGACATCGACATCATCGTGTTCCAGACCAGGCCCGGCATGGCGAAGGGCGCCTCCAGCCGCCAGAAGCGCTGCCAGGACGAGAGGCCGAAGCTGCGACTGACCTCGTCGAGATCGCGGGGAACCGTGCGCAGTGACTGGTAGAAGGAGAAGGCCATGTTCCAGGCCTGACTGGTGAAGATCGCGAAGATCGAGGCGCATTCGGCACCGAACTGGCTGCCGGGGAACAGCCCCATGAAGAAGGTGACGGTGAAAGTCAGGAAGCCGAGCACCGGAACCGATTGCAGGATGTCGAGCGCAGGGATGATCACCATCTCGGCGCGCCGGCTCTTGGCCGCCAGCGTCGCGATAGCGAAGGTGAAGACGAGCGAGGCGATGATCGCCGCGAACATCCTGATGGTGGTGCGCAGCGCGTAGTCCGGCAGCAGCGCCGGATCGAGCACGACCGGCTCCGCCGCAAGGCCGGAAAGCGGCGCGTGCATCGCCGCCGCGCCGTGCAGCGCCAGGACCGCGAGCGCAGCCAGCAGCGCGAATGCCGCGAGGTCATAGAGATTCGGCAGGACGCGGTTGCGCGTCAGGGCGGCAAGCGCGCTGCGCCCGGCATCGCGGTTCGTTGAAAACGCCATGGTGGACCTCGGCGGAATGGAGGCGGCCGCGGTGGGCGGCCGGACTTGCGGGCTGGGCGACCTGGTCAGGCGGCACGCCTGTGCCGCGAGCGGCGACTACCGTCTTCGTCGCGGCCCTCGTTGCCCTCGCTGCGCCAGCGGCACTCCAGGCGCCCGTCGGTGGCATTGACCCGCCATTCGGCGACCAGGACCTGCCGCCTCGGCGTGGCTGCGCGCAGGATCGTGCAGCCGGTCCGGCTGAGGCCGGGCCGTTCCGGCACCGGTCGGGTTGCAGGATGCCGAAATGCGATGACGTTGCTCATGACCCACCTCTCCGATCCCGGTGGGGCCGTCCGAAAAGCGAGCGGGCGCGCATGCCGATGCGCGCCGCAGCCTGTGCTGCGGACGATCGGTCGGTGTGGCCACGTCCCTGCGATGGAAAGCCGGCTGTTGCGAAAGCGCCTCGCGGTCAGCGCCGCGAAGACAGCGCCTCTCTGCGCCCCGGCGCGGCCGCGATCAATCGGACGATGGGATCGCGGCCGATACCTTGGTATAGCGCCGCCCGCACCTCGCAGCTCCGGATCAGTCGGCGCGGCCGCGCGCCTCGACCGGCCATTGTGCCACCAGATCGACGCCGCGCACGACGTGCAGCACGTCGTGCAGATTGATCGTCGGGTCGCAATGCGGAACGGTGCATTCGATAACCGTACCGATCGGCAGGGTCGCGCATCCCGGCTCCGGCAGGAGGCGGCCATATTCGTCGCCGCACCATTCGATCCGCCCGACCAGTTCGCCGTTGAGGAAGACGCGCGGCGGCGGGCCATCGAGCGCAAAACTCTTGCTGCCGCCATCGGTGATCGCGAAGCCGAGCGAGCTGTGGCCGATCACGGTGACGGCGATGCGCAGCGCCGGCTTGAATTCCGGACCGCCCCGGCCATGCATGTCGACACTGTTATAAGCTTCGTCCATGAAGACATAGGAACCGGCCTGGATCTCGGTCAGCAATCGGTCCTCGCCATCGAGGAGATGGCTGCCGGTACCGCCGCCCGAGACGATCTCCGGCGCGAAGCCGGCCTCGCGCAGCGCCTCGATCATGGCGGCCAGCAGGCGCCCCATCTCCCGGTTGGCGGCGCGGCGGGCGGCGAAGTCATCGATATGCTGGACGCGGCCCTGATAGGCCTGGACGCCGCGATAGCGCAGGCCGGCCAACCCCGAAACGAGCTTAGCTAATTCGACCGCCTCGGCCGGCGTCGCGACGCCGCTGCGCTTCAACCCGACATCGAGATCGACCAGCACGTCCAAGACGGTGCCGTGCCGCTGCGCCGCCTGCGCATAGGCGGTGGCGAGATCGGCCCGGTCGACCACGACGCCGATGCGCCCGCCGGCCGCCGCAGCGCGCGCCAGAGCATCGATCTTGGCCGGACTGGCGATCGGGGCGCTGAGCAGGAGGTCGCGGACGCCGCCCTCGAACAGCGCCAGCAATTCACCCGGCTTGGCGCAGCAATTGCCGAGCGCCCCGGCCGCGATCTGCCGGCGCGTGATCTCGGCGCATTTATGCGATTTCGCATGCGGCCTGAGCTTAAGCCCCGCTGCACGGCAGGTCTCTGCCATCAGCGCGATATTGTGCTCGAACAGGTCGAGATCGAGCACCGCCGCCGGCGTCTCCAGCCGCGCCCGGCTGCCAGGCTCGCCGACAAGATTCTGGTTGAGCGCAGCCGCGCCGAACAGAGGCATGGTCATGGCTTGGCTCCCGCAAGCTCGGCCCGCCGACGCGTCGTGGCCGCGAGATCGATGGTTGCGCCGTCAGCGGCGAAGACCACGCCATAGTCACGCACCGCCCCCGCCAGCGTGACCTTGCCCTCGCGCAGATCGTCCTCGACGCGGATCGGATCGCGCTGCAGCGCATCGCCATAGCCTCCACCACCCGCTCCGATCAGGCGGAAGACGTCGCCGGCACGGGCGCTGAAGCTCTCCATCGGCATGGTCGGCAGGCCTTGCTCCGTGCCATCGGCGCGGATCAGGATGTGGGCCGAGGGCGCGCCGGGGCTGCCACCCTCTAAGCCGAAGGGCGGGTGATCGCGCCGGTCGCCGCGCAGCACGAAGCGGATCGGGGCGAGGAAGCGGAATTCGCGGATGAAGGAAAGCCCGCCGCGGAACTCGCCCGGCCCGCCCGTATCCGGCACGAGCCCATAGCGCAGCACCTCGACCGGCATGTCGGCCTCGACCATCTCGACCGGCTGGTTGGAGAGGTTGGCGGCGGGATTGGAGATGCCCTCGATGCCGTCCTTGCCGGCGCGGGCACCCCAGGTGCCGACCACCATCTCGTTGAGCACGAAGGGACGTCCCTCATGCGTGCCGCCGCCTGCTAGCAGATAGGGGCCACCTTCCGAGCCGCCCATCGCACGTTCGGGCACGATCTGCGCCAGCGCCTGCATGATCGCGTCGAAGACGCGGTAGCCGACAACGCCGCGCGCGCCGCAGGCGGCCGGATAGCGCGGATTGACCAGGCAACCCTCGGGCGCACGGACCGTGATCGGCCTGAGGTAACCTTCGCAATTGGGAATGTCCTGCTGCGACAGGCAGCGGATCGCGCAGAAGGAGGCCGATTCCGGCAGCGAGATCGGGCAGTTGATCGAGGCCGCGACCTGGTCGGCGGTGCCGGTGAAATCGATGTCGATCGTGTCGTCGGCGACAGTGACGGTCGCGACGATGGCCAGCGGCTGCGGGTTCTCGCCGACGCCGTCGATATAGTCGGTGGCGCGGTAGACCCCGTTGGGCAGGGCGCGGATGACATCGCGCATCATCGCCTCGGCATGGTCGTGCAGCGCGTCGATATAGACGTCGAGCTTTTCCGCACCGTAGCGGCCGATCAGCGTCTTCAGCCCCTCCTCGGCGACATTGCAGGCTGCGATCTGGGCGCGGATGTCGCCGAGCACCTCGACCGGCGAGCGGGTGTTCGCCTCGAGGATGCGGAAGACCGCTTCGACCGGCTCGCCGGCCTCGTAGAGCTTGAGCAGCGGAATGCGCAGGCCTTCCTGCTGGATCTCGGTCGCGTAGATCGCGACCGAACCGGGCACGATGCCACCGAGATCGGTGTGGTGCGCCACGGTCGCGGCAAAGCCCGAGAGCCGGCCGGCGACGAAAATCGGCTTCAGGATGTAGATATCGGGCAGATGCTGGCCGCCGGAGCCATAGGGGTCGTTGGCGATCAGGACATCGCCCGGCTTTAGCGTGTCGCCATAGCGCTCGCGGACGAAGCCCATGATGCGCGGGAAGGAGCAGAGCTGGATCGGCAGCGTCAACCCCTGCGCGATCACCCGCCCTTGCGCGTCGCAGAGCGCGGTCGAGTAATCCATGATGTCGCGCACCACCGGCGAATAGGCCGAGCGCATCACGATCAGCGCCATCTCGTCGGCGGTCGAGGCGAGCGCGTTGCGAATCACCTCCAGGGTGATCGGGTCGATCTCGCGCATGCTCATGCGGCCTCCAGGGCGATGTCGATATTGCCGGCCTCGTCGAGCTTTGCGCTCTGGCCGGGGCCGACGACGCAGGTGCAGTCGTACTCCTCGACGACGAAGGGGCCGCGCCTTGCGGTACTGTCGAGATCGGCACGGCTGATCACGGCGATCGAGGCTGTGGCTCCGCCGGCGTTGAAGGAGACCGGTCGGTCGGCGCGGCGCATCGGCGCTTCGGCCGCGAACTGGTGGCGCGGCGCGACAAGCGGCAGGCGCACCGTCAGGCGGGCATTGACGAGATGGACCGCGTCCTTTTGCGAGCGGTGGCCATAGGTGCGCTCGTGCTCGCGGTGGAACAGCTCGCCCAGCTCGGCGATGTCGAAGCGTTTCGCCGGCACGGTCAATTCATAGGCCTGACCGACATAGCGAAGATCGGCGGAATAACGGAACTCGGCCTGGGCGAGGTCATAGCCCTCCAGTGCGAGGATGCTGCGTGCGTCCGCGCCGAGCTCGGCGAAAAGCTGCTCCAGCCCCGCATCGTCCAGTTCTCCCGCCCGCCGCCGTGACGGCCGCACGAACTCCTGCTCGACATCCGAGCGCAGCAGGCCGAGCGCACTGAAGACGCCGGCGGCCCGCGGGACGATGACGCGGCGGATGCCGAGTGCGCTCGCGACTTCGGCAGCGACCACCGGGCCATTGCCGCCGAAGGCAACCAGGATCGCCTGGCGCGGATCGCGGCCGCGATAGGTCGAGACCGCCTTGACCGCCCGCGTCATGGTGGTGACCGCGAGCGTCAGCACGCCGCGCGCCGTCTGCTGGAGGTCGAGGCCGAGCGGGCGGGCGACCTGGTCGTTCAGCGCGGCGCGGCCGGCATCGGCCTGGAGCGGGAAGCTGCCACCGGCTAGCGCGACATCGTTGATGTAGCCGAGCGTCACGAAGGCGTCGGTCAATGTCGCCTGCTTGCCGCCAAGCCCGTAGCAGACCGGACCGGGCCAGGCGCCGGCGCTCTGCGGACCGACCGAGACCTGGTTCATCCGGTCGATGGCGACGATGCTGCCGCCGCCGGCTCCGATCTCGGAGACGTCGATGAAGGGCATCTTGATCGGATAGCCGCCGCCCTTGACCAGCTTGCTCGACAGATTGATGCCGGCGCCAACCTCGTATTCGGTGGTGCGGGCCGGCTCGCCGTGCTCGATCAGCGCAGCCTTGGCAGTGGTGCCGCCCATGTCGAAGGAGATGATGCTGGGCTCGTCGCTTCCCGAGACCAGCCTTGCGCAGGCGATGACCCCGGCGGCCGGGCCGGATTCGACCAGGGACGCGGCGCGCTTTACCGCCGAGCCCAGCCGCATGATGCCGCCGCCGGAATGCATCATCTCGACCTGGCAGGTGATGCCGATCGAGGCGAGCCGTGCCGTCAGCGCGCTGGCATAGTTGCGCACGACCGGGCCGATATAGGCGTTCACCACCACGGTCGAGGTGCGCTCGTATTCGCGGATCTCGGGCAGGATCTCGGAGCCGCGGCAGATATAGACGCCGTCGCCGAGCTCGGCGCGCAGGATGTCTTCAGCCTCGATCTCGTGCTGCGGATTGGCGTAGGCGTGCAGGAAGCTGATCGCGACCGCCTCGACGCCCTCCTCGCGGAAGCGCTTCGCCGCGGCGACCACGTCCTCGCGAGAGAGCGGGATCCGTACCGCGCCATCCGCAGCGAGCCGCTCGCGCGCCTCGAGCCGCAAATGCCTGGCCGCGAGCGGCTTCGGCTTGTCGTATTGCAGATCGTAGAGCACCGGGATGCGCAAGCGGCGCATCTCGAGCACGTCGCGGAAGCCCTCGGTGGTCAAAAGCCCGGTACGGGCGCCCTTGTATTCGAGGATGGCGTTTGTCGCGACCGTGGTCGCATGGACGATGCCGGTGATCCGGTCGGGCGTGGTCTGGTAATCCTCGATCAGCGCCTTCAGCGCCTGCGCGATGCCGCGGCTGTAATCGTCCGGGGTCGAGGGCACCTTGCGGGTCTCGATCAGCCCGTCATCGCGCGCCACCACGATATCGGTGAAGGTTCCGCCGATGTCGATGCCGACCCGGTAGCTATGCTGCGCCATGGATCTCTTCCCGGGTTTCTGGAGCCGCCGCGTCGGCACGCACGGGCAACGGTGTGCGCCGGCCGGCGAGGCCCTTCGGCACGGCTGCGATGAGGGCTTGCGTGTAGGGATGCTGCGGTCGGTCGAGCACCTCGAGGCAGGGTCCCTGCTCGACGATCGCCCCCTTGCGCATCACGACGATGCGGCTGCAGAGCGTGCGCACCAAAGCGAGATCGTGGCTGATGAAGAGCAACGTCAGGCCGAGCTCGCGGGCCAGTCGCGAGAGCAGATTGATCACCTGCGCCTGCAGCGAGACATCAAGCGCCGAGACCGGCTCGTCGGCGATCAGTACCTCCGGCTTCATCGCCAGTGCCCGCGCCAGGCCGATGCGCTGGCGCTGGCCGCCGGAAAGCTCGTGCGGCAGGCGCGGGCCGATTTCGGGGCCGAGCCCGACCAGCGTCAGCAGTTCGGCGATCTCGCGCTCGCGTTGCGCCCTCGGGACGCCCTGCAGCGCCAGCGTCTCGCCAAGGCAGCGGTCGACGCTCTTGCGCGGGTTCAGCGCGCTGCTCGAATCCTGGAAGACCATCTGGACGCGCCGGCGCCACGGCCCGGCATGGTCGCGCATCAGCTTAGCCATCGGCACGCCATCGAGCAGCACCTCGCCGGAGGTCGGCCGAGCCAGCCCGACCGCAAGTCCAGCCAGCGTCGACTTGCCCGAACCGCTTTCGCCGACGATGCCGACGACGTCGCCGCGCATGACGTCGAGGCTGACATCGTCGAGCGCGACGAGCCGGTCGTCGCGCCCGAGCAGGCGGTCGAGCAGCCCGCCCTGCGGGAAGGATTTGCAGACGCCGCGCAGCGAGAGGACCGGACCGGTCATCGCGGCCTCCAGCAGGCGGCGCGGTGTCCGGCTTCATCGATGAGCGGCGGCATCTGATGGCTGCAGCTCTCGGCGGCGTCGGGGCAGCGTGGCGAGAACGGGCAACCGGCCGGCAGGCGGCCGAGCCGCGGCGGCGCGCCCTCAATGGCGGTGAGCGGGCCGACCGGGCCGGTCAGGCTCGGCACGCAGGCCTTGAGCAGGCTGGTGTAGGGGTGACGCGGCGCAAGCTCGATCGCCTCGACCGGGCCGTCCTCGACGACCTTGCCGCCATACATCACGACGACGCGGTCGACGATCTCGGCGACGAGCCGGAGATTGTGCGAGATGAAAACGACGGCGAGGCCGAGCTCGCGGCGCAATTCGGCGATCAGGTCGACGATCTGCGCCTGGACGGTGACATCGAGCGCCGTGGTCGGCTCGTCGGCGATCAGCAGGCGCGGCCGGCAGGCGATCGCCATCGCGATCAGTGCGCGCTGGCGCATGCCGCCGGAGAATTCGTGCGGATAGGAGGCAAGGCGCCTGCCCGCATCGGGGATGCCGACGCGCTCCAGCGCTTCCGCCGCGATGCGCCGTGCCTCACCGATCGAAACATTGCGATGCGCCCGCACGACGTCGGTGATCTGCCGGCCGATGGTCAGCGCCGGGTTGAGCGAGCTCTGCGGATCCTGGAAAACCATGGCGATATCGCGTCCGCGCAGCGCCCGCATGCGCTTCTCGTCGGCCACGAGCAGATCCTCGCTGTCGAAGATCACGCGCCCTCCGGTCACGCGCGCCGGTGCGCCGAGCAGACGCATCACCGCGAGCATCGTAAGGCTCTTGCCCGAACCGGATTCGCCGACGATGCCGACGGCTTCACCGGGCGCGACGGAAAAATCGACGCCCCGGACGGCCTCGACGACGCCGCCACCGGCCGAGCGGAAGCCGACGCGCAGGCCCTCGACGCTGAGCAGCGGGGCGCTCATGCGACCAGCGTCCTGGCTTCGCTGCGCGGATCGAACAATTCGCGCACCGCATCGCCGAGCAGGTTGAAGCCGATCACAGTCAGCGAGATCGCGAGGCCGGGGAAAACCGGCAGCCACCATTCGCCGGAGTAGATCGCGCTGCGGGCATCGGAGAGCATCGTGCCCCAGCTCGGTTGCGGCGGCTGCACGCCGAGGCCGACGAAGCTGATCGAGGCTTCGATGACGATGCCGATCGCGACCAGCAGCGTGCCCTGTACGATGATCGGCGACAGGCAGTTCGGCAGCACGTCGCCGATGACGATCTGCCAGTGCGAGGCGCCCTGCAGGAAGCGGGCGCGGACATAGTCGGCGCCGGCGATGCGCCTCGCCACGGCATAGGTGACGCGGGCGAAGACCGGCGAGAACAGGCCGCCGACGAGGACGACGATCTTGACCTCGTTGGGCAGGAGCAGCGGGCCGAGCGGCAATGGCCCGACGCCGAGGATGCCGACGATCGCGATCGCCCATACCAGCAGCGGGATCGAGGCGACGCCGTCGACGATGCGCATCACGATCTGCTCGCCGAACCCGCCCTTGTAGGCCGCGAAGATCCCGGCGGAGACGCCGATCAGGGCGCCGATCAGCACCGCGCCGACCCCGACCGAGAGCGAGGCGCGCGCGCCAAACAGGATACGGCTCAGCACATCGCGGCCGCCCTGATCGGTGCCGAGCCAGTGCGCGGCATCGGGCGCGGCCAGCCTGTCCTCGATGTTGAGCGCGAGCGGATCATAAGGGGCGATCAGCGGCGCGAAGATCGCGGCGAGCACGATCAGCCCGACGATGCCGGCTCCGAGCCAGCCGCTCCAGTCGAGGCCATCGAGGGCTTTGCGCAGATTGCTCATGCCGTCGCCCTCTGGCGCGGATCGAGCACGCGGTTGATCAGGTCGGCGCCAAGATTGGCGCAGACGAAGATCGCGGTGAACAGGAAGACGATGCCTTGCAGCAGCAGGAAGTCGCGCTGCGAGATCGCGTTCAGCAGAGCGCGCGACAGGCCGGGGATGTTGAAGACCTGCTCGATGATCAGTGCCCAGCCGAACATGTAGCCGAAGGAGAGTGCGGCGAGGTTGACCACCGGCGGCAGCGCGTTGACCAGCGCATAGAACACCACCTGGCGGGACGAGAGCCCCATGGCGCGGGCGGTGCGGACATAGTCGCCGCGCAAGGTCTCCTGCAGGCTCGCCTGCGTCATCCGGGCGAGCACCGCGATGTAGTAGACCGCGAGCGAGACCGAGGGCATCAGGATGCTCTGCAGGTGCAGCGACAGCCCGGCCGAGAGCGGGAAATAACCGCCGGGCGGCAGCCAGCGCAGATCGACGGCGAGGAAGCGGATCAGGACGATGCCGAGCCAGAAGGCCGGGATCGACAGGCCGAGCACCGCGGCGAAGCGGCTGACCCGGTCGAAGACGCCGCCCGGCTTGAGCGCGGCGAGCACGCCGATGCCGATGCCGAATATCAGCGCGATCAGGAAGGCGAAGAGGACGATCGCCAGCGTCACCGGCAGCGCATTGGCGATCTCAGCTGCGACGTCGCGGCCGGTGACGAAGGATTTGCCGAAATCCCCGCGCATGACGTCGCCGAGCCAGGCGGCATATTGCGACAGGAACGGCCGGTCGAGGCCATGCGACTGCTCGAACTGCGCGATCTGCTCGGTCGTCGCGTCGGCCCCGAGCACGATCCGGGCCGGAGAACCCGGACCGGAGCGCGTCAGCGCAAAGAGCGCGAGGCCGACGAAGAGCAGTGTGCCGATCGAGGAGAGGATGCGACCTGCGACGAGGCGGAGCATTGCAGACTCGCTCTCAGATCTTGACCTCGCCGACGCTCATCGTCAGGGCCTGGTTGACCTTGAAGTCCTGAACGCCCTGACGCCAGAGGTTGGAGGCGTGAACGAAACCGAGCACGCCGATCGGCGCGTCGCGGGCCAGGATCATCTGCATCTTCCCGTAGAGGTCCTTGAGCTTGGCCTCGTCGGTCTCGGCGAAAGCGGCCGACATCAGCGCGTTGAGCTCCGGATTGTCGTAGCCGGTGCTCTTCGACAGGAACTGACCCGGCATCACCGTGTTGGCGATCGTATAGGTCGGCTCGCCGGGCGACATGTAGACCTGCATCGCCATCTGGTGCTCACCCCGGGCGATCTGCTGGATCAGCACCGAGAACTCATAGACCTTGAGGTTGAGCTTGATGCCGATCTTGGCGAGCTGAGCCTGCAGGAAGATCGCCGCATCCTTGGTGTCGAGCAGATAGGGCTCAGCCTGGATGCTGATGTCGATCTCGGCGCCATTCGGATATTTCGACTTGGCGAGGAACTGCTTCGCCCTCTCGATGTCGAAGGCGATTTCCTTGTCGGCCTCAGGATTGAACCACCAGCTCCGCGGCGGCGCGAGCCCGCCCGTCGGGTCGAGCAGGCCGTAATAGACCTTGTCGGCGATGGTCTTCCGATCGGTCGCGCAGGCGAGCGCCTTGCGGAAGTTCACGTCGTCGAATGGTGCCTTGAGATTGTTGGTGAACATCAGCAGCGAGCCACCGAGCGTCGGTCGCGAGGCGCCGGTGATGCCAGGCATGGTCTTCAGCCGGTTGAACTCGCGCGGCGGCGGGGCGCTGATGATGTCGACCTGGCCGGTCAGCAGGTAGGCGACGCGCGTCGCATCCTCCGGAATCATCCTGACGACGAGCCGGTCCCAGGCCGGCAGGCCCTTGCGCCAGTAGTTCGGATTTTTCTTGAAGCTGATGTAGTCGTTCGGCTTCCACTCCTCGAAGACGCCGAAGCCGGTGCCGACGCCCGCGGGCTTCTGCTTGAAATGGTCGTCGCCCAGCTCCTTGCGCGAGCCGGCGGGGAAGATGCCCATGTACTTGGTCAGGAAATAGACCCACTGGCCATAAGGCTCGGAGAGCTCAACCTGGACCTTGAGCGGGTCGAGGACGGTGACCTTCGCGATCTTGCCGAAGATCGGACGGCGCAGCGCCTTGTTCGCGGGGTCGAGCAGGTAGTCGAAGGAGTATTTCACATCCTCCGCCATCATCTTCTTGCCGTTGTGGAAGGTGACGTCGTCGCGCAATTCGAAAGTGTAGGTCTTCTTGTCGGCCGAGATGGTCGGCAAGGCCTTGGCGAGCTGCGGCTTCAGCACGCCATCGACATCGTATTCGACCAGGTTCTCGAACACGGTCTGGCCGAGAACCATGGCGTCGTGATTGAGCTGGTTTATCGGATCGATGGTGATCGGATTGCTCGGCAGGACGATGGTGAGCGTCTTGCCATTGTTCGGTTGGGCGTGGAGCAGGCTCGCGGGCAAGAGGCCGCCAAGGGCGCCGCCTGCTGCAGCTGCGAGAAACGCACGGCGATCTGTCGGCACGGTCAGCATCGGAGTCCCCCTGTTTTTATGGCAATGCCTTGGCGGCGCCGGAGACCGGCGCCGCGCCGAACGAGGGAAAGCTAGATCGGCGGGGCGACGAATAAAAATAGGAAGTGCTTGCCGCTCGATTGCCTCCGGCTATCATCTTGAACGATGCGCTATACCTTTGGTCAGGCCGAGGCGTTCTACTGGGCGGCGCGGCTGGGCGGCTTTCGCGCCGCCGCCCTGCACCTCAACCTGTCGCAGCCGACGGTCAGCCTGCGCATCAAGGAGCTGGAGCGCACCCTCGGCGGCGAATTGTTCGACCGCTCGCTCTACCGCCCGGTACCGACGACGCTGGGCAACGCTATCTATGCCGATGTCGAGCGCATGCTGGCCCATGCCGAGCAGGTGCAGCGCCATAGCAAGGATGGCTTGCGCGGCAAGAGCCTGCTGCGCATCGGCGCAGCCGATTCCTTCGCCGCCGCCATCCTGCCCGATCTGCTCGCCCAGCTGGCGCGCCGCCATGCCGAGCTGCAGGTCGACGTCACCGTCGATTTCAGCACGAAGCTGGAGCAGCTACTGCTCGACCGCTCGATCGACATCGCCTTCCTGTCGCAGCCGCGCGCCCATGACGGGATCACCATCGTCCCGCTCTGGCTGATCGATCTCGTCTGGGTGATCGGCGAGGGACTCCCCTTCCCCGGAAACGTCGCCACGCCCGAGAACCTCGTCGACCTGCCGATCTTCACCAACGGCTCGCCGTCCGGCCTGTTCACCACCATCCAGATGTGGTTCGGCGCACATGGCCTGAAGCCGCGCCGTCTCAACACCTGCAATCCGCTTACCGTGATCGCCCGCCTCGCCAGCGCCGGCACCGGGGCGGCGATGATCCCGCGCGAGATGATCCATCTTTCGGGCGAGAAACTCGCGCTGCGCGTGCTCGAGGCCGATCCGCCGATCCCGGCGCACAATCTGTGTGCGATGTGGTGGAACAACGAATCCGCCGACGAATGCGGCTATCTCGCCAGTCTCGCGCGCGAGATCGCGACGGGCTGAGCAGCATCGTGCTCTTCGTGCGCGCAAACCGCTCGATTTGTCGTCGATAGAGGCCATAGCCGCCGGGCCGAGCATGCATTACGCTCCCCTTCGGGCCACCTCATAATAGGCCAGCTAAAACAGGGGAATATGATGGACGAGCGTAAGCTGAGCAGCTTGATCGAGAACGTGAAGGATGGCGCGATCTCCCGCCGATCCTTCATGCGAAAACTGGCCGCGGTCGGCATTTCGGCTCCCTTCGCCTCGCAGATCCTGGCCTGGAACAATGTCGCCATGGCGCAGGCCTCGCTGGCCTACAAGCCGACCAAGGCCGGCGGCGGCGGGCCGCTCAAGATCCTGCTCTGGCAGGCGCCAACGCTGCTCAATCCGCATTTCGCCAGCGGCACCAAGGACCAGATCGCCGGCCGCATCTTCTTCGAGCCGCTGGCCGGCTGGGACAAGGACGGCAACCTCACGCCTCAGCTCGCCGCCGAGGTCCCGACGCGGGCCAATGGCGGGCTGTCCGAGGACGGCAAGGTGGTGACCTGGAAGCTGAAGCAGGGCGTCAAATGGCATGACGGCAAGCCCTTCACCGCCGACGATGTCGTCTTCACCTGGGAATATGCCGCCGACCCGGCCACCGCCGCCTACACCACCGGCTCCTACACCAACATCAAGGTCGAGAAGGTCGACGACCACACCGTCAAGGTGATCTTCAAGGAAGCGACGCCGTTCTGGGCCGACCCCTTCGTCGGCGTCGTCGGCCAGATCCTGCCGAAGCATCATTTCGGCGAGTACAAGGGCGCCAAGTCGCGCGAGGCCCCGGCCAATCTGAAACCGGTCGGCACCGGCCCGTACAAGTTCGCCGAGTTCAAGCCGGGCGACATCCTCACCGGCACGCGCAACGAGGACTACCACGTCAAGAACCAGCCGCATTTCGACACGATCGAGGTCAAGGGCGGCGGCGACGCGGTCTCCGCGGCCCGTGCCGTGCTGCAGACCGGTGAGTTCGACTATGCCTGGAACCTGCAGGTCGAGGACGAGATCCTGAAGAAGATGGAGACCGGCGGCCGCGGCAAGGTCAGTGCCGTGCCATCGGGCGACATCGAGTTCATCATCCTCAACACCACCGATCCCTGGACCGAGGTCGACGGCGAACGCTCCAGCGTCAAGACCAAGCACCCGACCCTGTCGGATCCCAAGGTACGCCAGGCGTTCAACCTCCTGATCGACCGCGATTCGATCCAGAAGTTCATCTATGGCCGCGGCGGCAGGGCGACGGCGAGCTTCGTCAACGAGCCCAAGCAGTTCAGGTCGCAGAAGCTCAAATACGAGTTCAATATCGACAAGGCCAACAAGATCCTCGACGACGCCGGCTGGAAACGTGGCTCCGACGGCATCCGCGAGAAGGACGGCAAGAAGCTCAAATACGTCTACCAGACCTCGATCAACGCCCCGCGGCAGAAAACGCAGGCGATCATCAAGCAGGCCTGCCAGAAGGCCGGCATCGACCTCGAGCTGAAGTCGGTCACCGCCTCGGTGTTCTTCTCCTCCGACGTGGCGAACCCCGACACCTACACCAAGCTCTATGTCGACATCGAGATGTACACGACCACCCAGCCGCAGCCGGATCCGGAGCGCTTCCTCAACCAGTTCGTGTCCTGGGAGGTCGCCAACAAGGAGAACAAGTGGCTGGGCCGGAACGTCTCGCGTTATTCGGACCCCGCGGCCGACGAGGCCTACAAGGCTGCCCAGAAGGAGCTCGACCCGGCCAAGCGCGCCGCGCTGCTGATCAAGGTCGACGAGATCTTCTGTGAAGCGAATGTGATCCTGCCGCTGCTGTCGCGCACCCGCGTCGCCGCCTCGGTGACCAACCTGATGCACGATCACAGCGGCTGGGACGTCGACACCTGGAACGTGGCTGCCTGGTATCGCAGCTGAGGCCGGCTAAACCGCTCGCGGACGGCTGATGCCGTCCGCGNCGGCCCCTGCCGCTTCCGCGCGAGCCGGCTCGGCCCGATGGTGTCTCATCGCCATTGGCTCGTGCGGCTCGCTCCAGCGACACCCCGCTTCACGGGAATCCTTGATGGCGACTTATCTTCTGCGGCGATTGCTGATCGCCATTCCGAGCCTGCTCGGCATTAGCTTGATTCTGTTCACGATTCTGGCTTTGGCGCCGGGTGATCCGTTTTCGGAAATGGCGACCAACCCCAACGTCCCGCCCGAGGTGCGCGAAGCGTTGCGCGCCAGCTTCGGCCTCAACGATCCGGTCATGGTGCGCTATCTGCGTTGGCTGTCGGCGATGGCGCAGGGCGACTGGGGCTTCTCCTTCGCCAGCCGCATCAATGTCGACACCCTGATCCTGCAGCGTGTGCCGACCACGCTCTTCGTCGTCGGCACCTCGCAGATCCTGGCCCTCTGCATCGCGCTGCCGGTCGGGATCTACGCGGCGACGCGGCCTTATTCGGTCTTCGACCAGATCGCCAACACGCTTGCCTTCGTCGGCTTCTCGCTGCCGACCTTCTTCACCGGCCTGCTGCTGATCCTGCTGTTCTCGATCAAGCTCGACTGGTTTCCCTTCGTCTACCGCTCCGACATCGCCGCGAGCGGCTGGCGCTGGTATTGGGAGATGTTCCGCCAGGCGATCATGCCGATCACGGTGCTCGGCCTGTTCCAGGCGGCGTCCTATACGCGCTATGTCCGCTCCGCGGTGCTCGACGTGATCCGGCTCGACTACGTCACCACGGCGCGCGCCAAGGGGCTCGGCGAGAAAACCGTCACGCTGCGGCACATCACCCGCAACGCGCTGATCCCGGTGGTGACCCTGGTCGCCCTGCAGATGCCGGCGGTCTTCGGCGGTGCCATCGTCACCGAGCAGATCTTCCGGATTCCCGGCATCGGCTCGCTGCTGATCGACGCCATCCTCGCCAACGACACACCCGTGATCATGGCCGTGACCTTCGTCTTCGCCTGCCTGGTCGTCCTCTTCAACCTCATCGCGGATTTGCTTTATGGCTGGCTCGACCCTCGCATCTCCTTCCGTTGATCCGGTTGCGGCCGTGCTCGCGGCAAGCGTATCGGTCTCGCCCGGGCGTGAAACCTGGCGGCGCTTCCGCCGTCACAAGCTCGCCATGGCGAGCGCGGTCATCCTCGCTTTGCTGATCCTCAGCGTCGTCGTCGGTCCCTGGTTCTGGCCCGTGCCGATCAACGACATCGATTTCTCGGCGCAGCTGCAGGGCCCGTCCTGGGCGCATCCCCTGGGCACTGACGATCTCGGCCAGGATATCCTGGCGCGGATGATGTATGGCGGGCGCATCTCGCTTGCCGTCGGCCTCGCCGCCATGGTGGTCGCGACCACCGTCGGCGTCCTGATCGGCGCCTCAGCCGGCATGTCGCGCAAGTTCGCCGACCCCGTGCTGATGTGGGTGACGGACCTCTTCCTGTCGCTGCCGCAGCTGCCGCTGCTGCTGCTCATCATCTACCTGTTCCGCGAGCAGCTGAAGGCGGTCTTCGGCGTCGAGGGCGGCGTCTTCATCCTGATCGTCGTCGTCATCGGCGGCCTGCGCTGGATGCCGGTCGCCCGGCTGGTGCGGGCGCAGTTCCTCTCGCTCCGCGAGAAGGAATTCGTCGAGGCTGCCCGGGCCCAGGGCGCCACCAAATCCCGCCAGATGATGCGCCATATCCTGCCCAACGCGCTCGGGCCGGTCATCGTCGCCTCGACGATCGAGGTCTCCTCGGCGATCATCGCGGAATCGACGCTCTCCTTCCTCGGCCTCGGCTTCCCGCCGGACATCCCGACCTGGGGACGTCTGCTCTTCGACGCCAAGGACCATCTCGACACCGCGCCGCACTGGGCCCTGTTCCCGGGCGCCGCGATCTTCCTGACTGTGCTGTCGATCAACTTCATCGGCGACGGCCTGCGCGACGCGCTCGACCCGCGCCGCGTGATCTGAGCGTGCAAGACGCCGCCAGTCCGGCAATCCGGCCTGGCGGCGCTATCGGTCCTGAGCCCTCCGCCGGCTTCCGGCGGAACGGGCCGTGGATAGCCGGCCGGGCTTTGACTGCACGGTGAACAGCGGTCAACAATCGGGCTCTCGATCGCTTGCGGCGCATCGATCCCCGGTGAATCGTCCGCCCGGTGCGAATCGCGGGAGACTCGGGGCGTCGACCAGGGGAAGCAGAGCTGATGGATGCGACATTCCGCGACCGGCTCGTCATCGTCGAGGATGATCCCGTCACCCGTACGGTCATCGCCGGCTATTTCACCGACCAGGGCTTCCAGGTCGAGGAAGCCGAGACCATCGTCCAGGCCCGGCAGGCGGTGCGGCGCTTCAGGCCGGACCTGATCTTCATCGACGTCGTCCTGCCCGACGGCGACGGCTTCGAACTCGCCCGGGAGCTCCAGTCTGTCTCCGATGCCGGCATCATCTTCGTGACCCGGCGCGACGCCGATGTCGATCGGATCGTCGGCCTCGAGCTCGCCGCCGATCACTACGTCAACAAGCCCGTCGACCTGCGCGACCTTCTCGCCAGAGCCCGTTCGCTGCTGCGTCGCCGCCGTATCGAGCGCGACACGGCGCGCCGCGACACCGTCGCCACCTTCGGCCCGTTCACCATCGACCTGCTGCGCCGCGAGCTCGCCACGAACAATGGCGAGCCCATGCGCCTGACGAGAGGCGAGTTCGACCTGCTGGCTGCGCTGATCGAGAGCAACGGTCATCCCCTCAGCCGCGACTACCTGATCGAGGTCATCAGCAACCGCTTCACCGATGTCGACGCGCGCAGCGTCGATGCGTTGGTCGCGCGCCTGCGGAAAAAGCTGGGCGACACCGCCAAATCGGGGATTATCGCGACCGTCAGCGGAAAAGGCTACAAGATCGGCGTGCCGGTCGAGCGCGACGTCTAGACAGTTCCCTGGCGATTCGAACGCGGCGTGCTCTAAGTTACACCCGCCGCGGCAGGAGCCTCGTCCGCCAGCCCGGCCAGGGCCTCGAGGGCATCATCGCGGGCCAGCCCGAGGGCCTCCACCGCCGCCGCGAGCGCCTCCGGGTCTGCGCTCGCCGCGTCGCGTTCGAGCGTGGCGGCGAGCGCGAAGACCTGCCCGAGGCCGACCGCCCCGGCCGAGCTCCCCAATTGATGCGCCAGGCGTCCCAGCTCGCTTCGGTCGGGAGCCCGCAAGGACGCCTGCATCTCCGTCAGGATCGCCTCGGACACGGTCGCGAAGAGCGCCACGAGCTGCCGCGTGCGCTCATGCCCGATCAGGCGGCGCTGCGTGTGGAAGAAGGCGGCGTCGATGGGCTGCTCGGCCGACAGGGCGACGATCTGGCTCCGGCTGGCACGATTGCTGCCGCGCCCGATCACCTGCAGGAGGGCCGTGGAGGTGATCGGCTTAGACAGGATCGTGGTCAGCCCCGCCGCGCGCATGCGCCGCATCGTCTGCGGCGAGACGTCCGCCGTCAGCGCGACGATGCGGGGCTGCGTGATGCCGGGCAAGTCTCGGATCGCCAGGGTGGTCTCGATGCCGTCGATCCCGGTCATGTGCATGTCGAGCAGCACGAGATCGAAGCTGCGCTTGCGCAACGTCTTGAGCGCGGCCTCGCCGGAGGCCGCGGCCTGCACCTTGTGGCCGGCCTTGCCGACCATCAATCGCGCGACCTCGCGGGTCACGGGATCGTCGTCGACCACGAGGATCGTCTGCAATTGTCCCGGCGCGATCTCGCCCGGCCGGGCCGCAGCCTTGGCCGCAGCCACCGGCAGCTTGACCGAAAAGGTGCTGCCCTGCCCCTTGGCGCTGACGACAGAAATCGAGCCGCCCATCAATTCCGCCAGCTTGCTGCAGATCGCCAGGCCGAGCCCGACGCCGCCATTGCGCCGCCCTGTTTCCGGGTCGACCTGCACGAAATCCCGGAAAATCTGGCGCTGCATCGCCCGGTCGATGCCGATGCCGGTGTCGCGCACCTCGAGCCGCAGCTCGAGGCCTTTCTCGGACGGCACGCGCTGCAGCTCGGCAGTGAGCTCGACCTCTCCCTGCTCGGTGAAGCTGACCGCATTGCGGAGCAGGTTGATCAGGATGCGGTGGATCTTGCCGGCATCGCCATGCAGCCGCAGCCCCTCGGATGGAGGGCGCAGCGTCAGGATGAGCCCCTTCTGCTCCGCCAGCGGACGCATCAGCGCCGCGGCCGCGCCGAGGAGCGCGCCGAGATCGAAATCGCGCCGATCAATGTTTTCGGTTCCGGCCTCCAGCCGCGACAGATCGAGTGTCGCATTGGCCAGATCGACCAGCGCCTCCCCCGAGGTCGCGGCCATGGTGATGAGGCGGCGGTCGCGTTGGCTCAGGCGGCGCCGGTCGATCAGTTCGAGCACGCCGAGGACGCCCGATAGCGGCGTGCGGATATCGTGCCCGACCACCGCCAGGAACCGGGATTTCGCCCGTGTCGCCTCCTCCGCCGCCTTTTGCCCGGCAGAGGCCAGTCGCAGGGCCTGCTCCAGCGCCGCGGTGCGCTCAGCGACCTTGTCCTCCAGGACGGCGCGGCCTTCCGCGAGGCGCCCGGCCATCACGTTGAACTGCTCCCCCAGCTCCTGCAACTCGTCGCCGGTGTGGATCTCGATCCGCGCATCGAGATCGCCCCGGCCGATCCGCGCCGCGCCTTCGCCGAGGGTCTTGATCGGCGCGACGAGCTTGCGGCTGAGGATGATCCCGGCCAGCACCGTGACGAGCAGGGTCAGCAGCAGAAGCATCAGCGAGCGCAGGATCGACGCATGGATCGGCGCGAAAGCTTCGCTCTCCGGCAGGTCGATCACCACGTTCCAGTCGACGTCGGGGACCGCGGTCATGACGGACAGGACGCGCCTGCCCTCGATATCCGTTACCGAAAGCCCGGCCCCGGCCGCACCGGCGGCCTCATGCGCGTTCACAAGCGCGGCCAGGTTGGTGTTGCGCAGCACGAAACGCAGATCGGGATGCGCGATCAGCCGGCCGGAGCGCGTGACGATATAGGCGCGTCCGGCCTCGCCGACCTTGAGCCGGGAGACCAACTCCCGGATGAAGACGAGATTGACGGTCGCCCGCGCGGTCCACTGCGGAGGCGACGCCGCTCGCCTGAGCAGCACCATGTGCGGTTCAGAGCCGCGCCGGAATTCAACCTCGCCATGAAAGCTGCCCTGCGCCTGGGCGGCCTGGAAGCCTGGATCGGTCGACCAGTCGGTGCCGCCATCCGCGCGGTCCCGCGCATAGCGCGACAGAAAGAGCTGCTCGCGTCCCGCCGGATCGATCTGGCGCAGCTCCAGGACAGCCGGAACCTGCCGCATCAGTCGCAGACCGTCGAGCCGGCGCTCCTCGGGCGAGTTGCTGGTCGCGCCGCTCTGCGAGGCCCAGTCGAGATGATCCATGATCTCGGTGACGAAGGCTCCGATTTTCTGGGCCGCCGCCCTGGCCTGCTCCTGCTGGACCCGGACCAGGAGCGCCCTCTGGTCCGAGAAGGCGAAGAAGGTCGTGATCGCCGTGTTGAGCCCGAGCGCGAGGCAAATCGCGACGCCGACGAAGACCGCATATTTGCGGGCGAGTTCGCCGCGCCGGCGCGGGGGATTGCTCTGCGCGACCAGATCGCCCTGCGTCACGACAAGATCCGTTGCGCGCGTATCCGCAGCGAGGCCGGCAGGATGAGCCCCAGGGCCGCAGCGGCCTTTTCGTTGATGACCAGCTCGAAGCTGCGCGAGAACTGCACCGGCAGTTCGGCGACGTCGGCCCCGCGCAGGATGAGGTCGATATAGGAGGCGACCATCTCGGCCGTCTCCTCGCGCGCGCCGGCATAGGACATCAGCCCGCCCTGCAGGGTGAAGGTGTCGAACGGGTAGACCGCCGGCAGGGCCAGGCGCGCGGCGGCGGCGGTGCAAAGCGCGGCATTGCGGAAGGTGAAGCTGTCCGGCAGGAAGACCAGGCCGCCGCCCGTCCCCTTGCCGGCAAATCCGGCGATCGCGCCGTCGATGGCGGAGGGTTCGTTCACGTGGATGGTCTCGAAGGCCGGCCCGCCGGCGGGCACGGTCGCCTGCAGGCGCGCGAGATAGGTCGCGCCGGCTGCCGGCGTCGTACGGGGATTGAAGACCACGCCGATGCGGCGCGTCGCCGGCGCGATCTCGTTCAGGAGCTCGACCCATTTCTCCGACATGACCGGGTCGTTGTTGCTGAAGCCGGTGGCGTTTCCGTCGGGGCGTTCGAGAGAACGCACGAAGCCGCTCCCCACGGGATCGGAGGCTGTCGCGAACAGCACGGGAATCTGCCGGGTCTCGGCCAGCACGGCTGCGGTCTCGGCGCTGGAGCCGACGACGATGATGTCCGGCCGGTCGCGAACCACCTCGGCGGCGGTCCGTGCGAGGTCCGCCGCGCTCGTCCCCCAAGATCGCAAGGCGATGCGCAGGTTCTTGCCGTCGACCCATCCTCGCTCAGCCAGCAGCCCATACAGCTCGGCCGTCCGCGCGCTCACGACGGGATGGTCGAGCGGCAATCCGATCACGATCGAAATCCGCTTCGTCGGCTCCGCCGATCGGGCCGCCCGTCCCGTTATCGTAAGGCCGCAGGTTGCCAGGGCGACCAGGAGGGAGCGGCGATGCATGCTGCGAACCAAATGAAGCACGGAGCCCGGCCGCTCCCCTGACGGCAATCTGGCATGCTCCGCCCGCTCACGTCGAGAGGCGACGGCCGCTGCAGAAGCACTCCGGCGCGACCGTTCCGGCAGCCCGACAGCCTCACCCGATCGGGTGAGGCGCGGCGGCACCTTGCGAATATCCTTCTCGACGCCTCGCCTGGGCACTTTTCAAGCGAAGAGACGCGGCAGGTGAGGCAAGCCAACTCAGGAAACGCCGATGATCTCGAAGCAAACCTATGCCGTTGTCGCGGCAGTCATCGCGCTGTCCAGCCCGGCCTGGGCGCAGGAGGGCAAGACCGCGCAGCAGACCGGCATGTCGATCGCAAAGAAGCGAGGCTATTCGAACCCGAATTGCTATGCCGATGTCTTTGCCAGCTACGCAGCCCAGAACTCCAAGGGCCAGTGGAGAGCTCCGACCGGCAAGGCCGCGGTCGGCTACAAGAACGAGCAGCACGCCAAGTGCGGGATTTCGATCTGAGACTGCCAGCTCCTATCAGGGCGAATGTCGCGGTGTCGTCCAGCCAGCGCGCAAGTTCCTTGTTCGATTGTCGGGTTGACTTTACGGCAGGATGCTTGGCGTCATTCATCGCAAATGCCGCTGCGCCCCGGCCCCATCGCTCCGGCTCCTGTGGCAGGCACCATCTTCGCTCGGGTTGACGATGGACGACGAGACACTGCAGCGCGCCGAGACGATGTTTCTCGACGCCGCGACCGATCCCGAAGCCTGGCAAGCGGCGCTGGAGATGGTGGCGCGCGCCACAAGGTCGAAGGGCGCCGCGATCCTTACCGTGGAGGGGCGCGGCCCGTTCGTCCTGCCGACCTCGGAGATGGGAGAGCTTGCGGAACGCTACGTCAAGGATGGCTGGCACCAACGCGATTTCCGTTACGCCGGCATCCCGCTGATGAAGCGCAGCGGCATCATGGTCGACCAGGACATCGTCGCTCCGGACCGCATGGCCCGCATGGACTATTATGCCGACTTCCTGCGCCCGATGGGCTTCGGCTGGTTCGCGGGGCTGCGCGTCACGACCGGCGACGACCTGTGGTGCCTGACCTTCCAGCGCGGCGAGGATGTCGGCGCCTATCTCCCGGAGGACCAGGTTCGCTTGGCGAGGCTCGGCGATGTCGTCTCCCGTGCCGCCACCATCGCCCGCCGGCTCGAATTCATCAGGCTGGACGGTGCAGTTGATGCGGCCGACGCCACGGCTGGCGCCTGTCTGTTCATCGACAGGTTCTGCCGTATCGTCAGGATGACCGCCGCGGCCGAGGCCATGGTCGGGCGCCAGTTCCACATCCGGCAGGGGCGGATCGCCTTTTCTCATTGTGCCAGCGACGCGCTCGACCGGCACCTTGCCGCATCGATCTGGCCGGACCTCGCGCCGGACGCTGCCGCCTTGCGGCCGGTGACGGTTTCCCGGCCCGGTCAGAGGCCTCTGGTCTTCCATGCGATCCGCCTGCGTGGAAACGCGCTCGGCTTCTTCGCCCCCGCCTTCGCGATGGTGACAGTGAAGGACCTGGAGGAAGCCCCCCGGCACGACATCGAGACCTTCGGGCGGCACTATCGGTTGACGCCGTCCGAGTTGCGGGTGGCCCAAGCGATCATCGAGCGGCACGGGGTCATCGAGGCGGCCACCTCCCTCGGCATTTCGCACGAGACGGCGAGGAGCCACGCGAAAGCACTGTATGCGAAGACGTCGACGGCGAACCAGGTCGAGCTCGTCAGCCTGATCTTGCGATTCCGGTAGTTGAGACGTGACATCTGAGACGAGTGCGGCAGGTCTTCGCTTGGATCGGTTTCAGGACAGTGACCGATCCCTGCTGGGGCGCGGCGCTGCCCGCGGCTCGTGCATGTAGAGCGCCCGGCCTGGGTCAGCGCGGCTTCGGCGCCGCGAATATCCGCTTCCCGGCAGCGTGCCGACGACAGCCAGCGGCGCATTTCAAGCGCCGTGGAATGTTCTGCAGCTCGTGAACCGTACCGGGACATGAAAAGGCGAGCGCGGACGAGCACCGCGTTCAGGGCGCAGCCCCCTTGATGTCGTAGGCGATACGAAATCCGGTATGGCTCGTGCTGGAATCAGATGTATTCCCGATGCGGGCCGCGATGCGGTAGCGGAAACAATAGGACCGGTGGCAGAGAAACGAGCCGCCCTTGAGCAGATGCCGGCCTTCGCGGACAGCGCTCATGTTCAAGGCGCGCGCGGCCCGCTTGAGCGAGCGGACACGAAATGCATCCGCGCTCCACTCCCAGACATTGCCGCACATCTGGAACAGGCGGTAGCCGTTCGGCGTGAAGGCGCGTGCCGGCGCGGTGCCGCGATACCCGTCCGCGCCGGTATCGCGCGCCGGAAAGGAGCCCTGCCAGATGTTGCAGGGCAGGAAATCGACGTCGTCGGGCTCTCGGTCGCCCCAGGGAAACATCGTGCCGGCCAATCCGCCGCGCGCGGCGTGCTCCCATTCGGTTTCGGACGGCAGCCGCCCCCCGGCCCAGGCGGCGAAGGCGAGAGCGTCGCGGTGCGAGGCATGGACGACGGGATGGTCCATTCGCTCGGCGAGATGCGATCCCGGTCCCTCGGGCGCGCGCCAGCAGGCGCCCTCGACCTTGCGCCACCATTCCGCGCCGGTCACGCGCACGCTGTCATGGTTGCCTTCAGGCAGATGTCCCGAGAACACGAAGGACCAGCCATAGCGCTCCGCCTCGGAGACATAGCCGGTGGCTTCGACGAAGCGCTGGAAGCGCAGATTGGTCACCGCCGCCTCGTCGAGCCGGAACGGCGCTGTCGTGACGAAGCGGCGCGGCCCCTCGCCATCGCTTTCGAAGACCGGCGCATCGGTGCCGACCTCGGCGCGTCCGCCGGGAATGGCGACGATCGTCGAGATGTCGCCGGCCCCGCCCGCGGGGATCGGGTGCGGAGCCCGGTCTGCGACATCGCCGCGCCCGAGAGACCCGCCGCAGCCGCAGCCCGGGTTCGGTTCAGTCCTCTTCAATGAAGACCTCACTGCGCTTGCGTGTGACCGACGGCAACAGCAGCAGGCAGAGCAGACCGGCGGTCGCGGCCAGCAGGGCCGCGCTGAGAGGCTGCGTGATGAGATAAGCGGGGTCGCCGCGCGACAGCACCATCGCCCGGCGCAGATAGGTTTCCATCATCGGCCCGAGCACGAAGCCGAGCAGGAGCGGCGTCAGCTCGAAGCCGAGCTTGACGAAGAGATAGCCGACCAGGCCGAAGGCCGCGAGCGTGTAGAGGTCGAACACGTTCGAGGCGACCGAATAGACGCCGATCGCCGAGAAGGCGATGATCCCGGGGAACAGGATGTAATACGGGACGCTGAGCAGCCGCACCCATATCCCGATCAGCGGAAGGTTGAGCAGCACCAGCATCAGGTTGCCTAGCCACATCGAGACGATCAGCCCCCAGAACAGCTCGGGCTTGTCGGTGATGACGCTCGGGCCCGGGGCGATGCCCTGGATCGTCATCGCTCCGACCATCAGCGCCATCACGGCATTGGCGGGCAGCCCCAGCGTCAGCATCGGGATGAACGATGTCTGGGCGCCGGCATTATTGGCGCTTTCAGGGCCAGCGACACCCTCGATCGCACCCTTGCCGAAGCGCGATGGATCCTTCGCGAGCTTCTTCTCGACCGCATAGGAGGCGAAGGAGGCGAGCAGCGCACCACCGCCCGGCAGCACGCCCAGCACGCTCCCGATCACGGTGCCGCGGGCGATCGGCGCGGCCGAAGCCCTGAGATCCGCGGCCGATGGCATCAGCCCCGAGACCGTCTTCACACCGATCTCGCGTTCCTGCTCGTCTTCCAGGTTCCTGAAGATCTCGGCGACGCCGAAGACGCCGACGGCGATCGCGACGATTCCGAGCCCGTCGGCCAGTTCCCCGACACCGAAGGTGTAGCGCAACTGGCCAGAGTTCACATCTGTGCCGACGAGCCCGAGCAGCATGCCGAACACGATCATCGCCAGTGCCTTGAGCACGGAACCGTGCGCCAGCGCGATGGAGGCGACAAGGCCGAGCAGGATGAGGGAGAAATACTCCGCCGGCCCGAATTTGAGCGCCACCGTCGTCATCGGCTCGGCGAACCAGGCGATCACCAGCGTCGCGACGCTGCCGGCGATGAAGGAGCCGATGGCGGCGATGCCCAGCGCCGCGCCGGCCCGTCCCTGGCGCGCCATCTGGTAGCCGTCGATCGCGGTCACTGCCGAGCTCGCTTCGCCTGGCAGGTTGATCAGGATCGCGGTGGTCGAACCGCCATACTGCGCGCCGTAGTAGATCCCCGCCAGCATGATCAGCGAGGTCTCGGGCGCCATGGTGAAGGTGATCGGCAGGAGCAGTGCGACGGTCGCGGCCGGGCCGATGCCGGGCAGGACGCCGACGAGCGTGCCGAGCAGAGCGCCGATGAAGCAGAAGAGCAGGTTGTTCGGCGAGATCGCCACCTGAAGGCCGAGCAGGAGATGGCCGAGCAGATCCATCACGACGCTCCCAGGAGCGGTATCGGCACGCCCAGCCCGTAGCGGAACAGCAGGACGCAGAACGCGGTCAGCCCGGCCGTGAGGCCGAGCGCCAGCATCAACGTCATGCGCTGGCTGGCGAAGGCGGAGAGCAGAACCGCGACGACGAGCGCCGGCACCAGACCATAGCGCGGCACGAGCAGCGCAAAGCCGACCGTGGCGCCGCTGGTGAGGACGATGCCGCGCCAGGGAACCCGTCCCACGAAGACCGCCGCGCTTGCGCCGATCGCGCGGCCGGCGATGACCAGCCCCATCACGCCTAGCAGCCCCGACAACAGGGCCGGGAAATAGCCAGGTCCCATGCGGAAGCTCGTCCCCAGCGGCAGTTGCGCGAAGCCGATCAGACCGAAGAAGAGCGCAGCCGCAATCAGCAGCAAACCTGCCGCGATGTCCTTGAGATCGGCCCGCATGACGTCTTCCGCCGCTGAAGTTCTTTGTTCTGCGCGAATTCCTGTCGGTCGACCGTTCCGGTCGAACGGAAAGCGCGCTAGTCGGTCTCGATGCCGGCGGCTTTGACGATACCGGCCCAGAGCGCGATCTGCTGCTCGATCAGGGCGCCGTATTGCTGGGGCGTGTTCGGCTCCGCCGCATCGACATTGCTCTTGGCGAAGCGCTCGGCGACATCCGGCATGACGATCGCCTTGTTGACCGCCGCGTTGATGCGCTGGATGACCGCCTCGGGCGTACCCTTCGGAACATGGATGCCGAAGAAGCTCTTCAGCGCGAGATCGGGATAGCCGGCCTCGACGACGGTCGGCACGTCGGGCAGCTCGGCATTGCGCCTGGTGTCCATCACGGCCAGCGCCTTCAGCTTGCCGGCCTTGACCAGCGGAGCCGCGAAGACCGAGCCCAGCGCCATGAACTGGACGCGCCCCGCCAGCAGGTCGGAGATCGCCGGCGGCTGCCCGGCATAGGGGATCATCTCCATCTCGAGCCCGGCGCTCTGCTTGAACTTCTCGGTCGCCAGATGGACGACCGAGCCGCGACCCGAGCCGGCATAGGAGGCCTTGCCCTTCTGCGCCTTGATGTAGGCGATGAACTCCTTGAGGTCCTTGACCGGCAGCTCCGCCGGCACGGTGAACATGAAGGTGGTGGTGCCGAAGGTGGCGACGGGTACGAAATCCTTGGTCGGGCTATAGCGCAGGCTCTTCGGGTGCAGCGCGACCTGGGTCGTGAAAGGCACGCTCGAGCCGAGCCACGTGTTGCCGTCGGGCGCACTCTTCGCGACGGCTTCCGTTCCGACATTGCCGTCGGCGCCCGGACGCGAGTCGATGATGATGGGTTGGCCGAGCTCGGCCGAGAGCTTCTCGACCAGGATGCGGGATGCGACCTCCTGCTGCCCGCCCGGCGGGAACGGGATGATCATGCGGATTTGCCGGTCCGGCCAGCTCTGGGCCGAGGCCGAGCCTGCGATCATGGCGAGCACGAGGCCCGAGGTTGCGGCGAGGATGGTCTTGAGCATGCGTCTCTCCCCTTCCTGTTGTCTTCCCCTGCGTGACGCGCCGATCTTCAGCCGGTGTGGCCACGCAGGCTCTTGAGGTTGTGGACATGGACATGGTCGCCGGCCGCGACCGGCGCCGTCAGCCGGCCGATCACCTCGCCGTATTTGCGGACGTAGTGGCCGGCGGCGAGATCGCGCAGCGCCAGCTTGTGGCCGCTCGTTAGCGCGGCGCCGGCGACGAGCCTCAGCCCCTCGCGCGCGCCGCGGATCGCCACGTCATCGCCCGCCGCCACGGCGGCGACCAGCACGGCGACATCGTCGGCCGCGTGCAGGACGATGGCGGCAGCTTCCGTCATGCGGGAAGCCTGACCTGCACCCCGGCAGGATCCTCGCGCAGCTTGAGCACCGCGCCGACATCCTTGCTGGCGAGGCCGGCCTCGATCGCCTCCTGCAGCGCTGCGAGTGTCGCTGCGCCGACCGGCGTCTCGATGCCGAGCGAGCGGTTCATCGCCAGCGCGAGGCGACAATCCTTGTGCGCGAGCTTGACCATGAAGCCGGGCTCGAAATCGCCCTTCAGCGCGCGGTTGTGCATGGCGACGGCGAGTTGCTGGTTCCACGCCATCGTCGTCTTCAGGACGCTGATCATCGTCTCCAGGCTGAGGCCCGCCTTGGCGCCGCAGACCAGCGCTTCGGAGCTCGCGGTGATCAGCACGCTGGCGAGCAGGTTGTTGGTCAGCTTCATCGCCTGGCCCATGCCGAGGCCGCCGCAA
Organism: Allobosea sp. Root483D1; assembly: GCF_001429505.1. Classification (GTDB taxonomy): domain Bacteria; phylum Pseudomonadota; class Alphaproteobacteria; order Rhizobiales; family Beijerinckiaceae; genus Allobosea. The sequence continues at coordinate 421,594 of NZ_LMJW01000020.1, read as the reverse complement.
TGGATCAGGTCCTGGCCCATCGCCGAGAGCACCGGCCGGGCCCGCTCCAGCACGTTCGTCTCGCCGCCGATCATCAGCGTCGAGGTGCCGGCGATGGCGTGCTCCACCGTCTTGCCGACCGGGCTGTCGAGCATCTCGACGCCCTTCTCCCTCAGCGCGGCGCCGATCGCCTGCGTCGTCTGCGGGTCGATCGTGCTCATGTCGATGTAGAGGCTGCCGCGCCTCAGGCCCTCGGCGATGCCGCCTTGGCCGAGTACGGCCTTCTCCACGTCCGGCGCGTCGGGAAGCATGGTGATGACGACCTCGGATGCGCTAGCCACCGCGGCGGGCGAGGCGGCGGCGGTGGCGCCGGCCGCGACCAGCTTCGCCACGGCGCCCTCATTGAGGTCGTAGACCGTCAAGGCATGGCCCGCCTTCACGAGGTTTCGGGCCATTGGCGCGCCCATGGTGCCGAGACCGATGAAGCCGACCGCTGTCATGATGATTATCCTTCATTCTGGATCGAAACCGGCGCCCCGCCCGCTGGCGGGGCGCTCTGTCGGGCAAGCCCTCAGGCCGGCGCCTTCCACTGGTCGGCCTGCCAGGCCGGCAGGCCGCGCAGGTCCTTGGCCTTCTGGTCGGTGAAGCCGCCTTCGGCCGGGACCTTGCCGGTCGCGTCATAGGCCTTCTTGAGCAGCGGGCTGGCCTTGGCGAAGGCCGATTTGACCTTGTCCCATTCGAGCGGCTTCGGGATCAGCTTGCCCTCGACCATGAACTGCGAGATCTGCGTGATCGCCGACGCATCGCCCTCCGTCGGCCAGGTCCAGCCGCGCTGGAACAGCACCTCGTCCTCGACCGCCTTGGCGCCGAGTTCGGGCGGCAGGCCCCAGTATTTCTGGACCGAGGTCGCGACGTCGCCGGGCTTCTCCTTGACCAGCTCGGCGACGGCGCGCTGGCTGGCGACGAGGAAGGCCTCGCCGATTCCGGCATCGGCGCCGACGATGCGGTCGCTGCAGATCCAGAAGGAGCGGTGCAGATAGTAGCCGTCAGGGAAGAATTTCGACTTCTTCGCCCCCGGCAGGAGATGGCCCGCACCCTTGCCGGCCGGGCCGTCATAGCCGGCTTCGCTGTAGCCGAAGGAGTTCATGACACCGACGATGCCGATTTCGGCCTGGGCCTTGAGGAAGGCCGGATAGATCACGATGGAGGCATCCATGCCGTCGGGGATCGAGGCGGCCTGCGCCTGCGTCGGCGTGTTCACGACCTTGATGTCGAACGAGCGCGGATCGGCATTGCCGAGCTCGCAGAGCAGCATCTGCGACAGGGCGTTGTAGGGATCGCCGCCGACCAGCGCCCCCACCGTCTTGCCCCTGAGGTCGGCGATCGACTTGATCGGCGAATCCTTCCGCACCGCCAGCACGAAGCGCATATGGCCTTCGCCGACGGAGAGCAGGTTGATCGGCTGCCCCTGCGCCAGGAGCCGCACGATCGGCGTATTTCCCCACATGCCGATGTCGAGATTGCCGGAGATGAAGGCCTCGACCATCGGCAGGGCACTCGGATAGTCGCGCCAGTCGACGGTCAGGTCGTAGCCGAGATCGGCGGCTGCCTTCTCCAGCATCTTCTCGCCGATCATGCGCTGGGTGACCGGCGAGTTGCCGGCGGCATAGGGCTGGCGGCCGACCGAGACCTTTGCGCTCTTGCGCGCTTGAGCGCGGACGATTCCCGGCATGGCGATGACGCTTGCGGCGCCGACGACAAGCTGGCGGCGGGTAGGCATCAGATTTCTGGTCTTCATGGCATTCCTCCCTCTTGTTTTTTCAGGTCATCGTGGCGCGGTAGGCCTCCTCGCGGATCGACTGCCAGATCGACTGGCAGAGATCGGCGAAAGCCTTGCTGAGGCGGGTGGCGTCGTCGCGGGGCCGCGGCAGGTCGATCTCGACGATCCGCTTGAGGCGGCCGGGATGGCTCGAGAGCACGACCACCCTGTCGGCCAGGAAGACCGCCTCGTCGATGGAATGGGTGATGTAGACGACGGTACGGCGCTCGGCGGCGGGCTTGTCCTGCCCCCAGATCCGCAACAATTCGTCCTGCAGGATGATCCGGGTCTGGGCATCGAGCGCCGCCAGCGGCTCGTCCATCAGCAGGATCTGCGGCTCGTTGGCCATCAGCCGCGCGAGCGCGACGCGCTGGCGCATGCCGCCCGAGAGCTGATGCGGGTACTTCTCCTCGGAGCCCGTCAGCCCGACGAGCTCGATCACCCGCCGGACGCGCTCCTCGCGCTCCGCCGCCGAGAGGCCTGCGCCCGCCGGGCCGTGAACGAGGCCGAAGCCGATATTGCCGCGCACCGTCTTCCACGGGAACAGGGCGTAGTCCTGGAACATCACGCCACGCTCGGCGCCGGGCCCGCGGATCGGCCGGCCGTCCAGCGTCATCGTGCCCGTGGTCGGGGTCTCGAGCCCGGCCAGCATGTTGAGCACGGTGGTCTTGCCGCAACCGGACGGGCCGACGATGGTCAGGAACTCGCCAGGCCGGATGTCGAGCGAGAGGTCCTGGACGGCGACGACCGGCGCGGCCGGCGCCCCGAACGATTTCCCGATGCCGGAGAGGCGGATCTTTGCGTCCGTCATTTTGGCGTCTGTCATCTCGGCGTCTGTCATGGGGTGCTCCATGGCACGGCGCGGGCGAGGGCGAAGCGTAGCGCGCGATCGAGCAGCAGGGCGACGATCCCGACCGCGACCATGCAGACGACGATGCCGTTGAGCTCGACGCTGTAGGCGTAGAACACGAACATCATCTGGCCGATGCCGCCCTGGCCGCCCGCCTTGGCGCCGACCGCGAGTTCGGCGGCGATGATCGCGGTCCAGGCGACGCCCAGGCCGATGCGCATGCCGACGAGGATGGCGGGCAGCGCCGCCGGCAGCAGCACGACGCGCATGCGCGTCAGCGTGCCCACGCCCATCGTGTAGGCCGCCCGCATCAGACTAGGCTCGATGCGCTTCACCCCTGCGATCGTGTTGATCAGGATCGGGAAGAAGGCCGCATAGGCGACGATCGCCACCGCCGCCTGCGTGCCGGTGCCGAGCCAGAGGATGATCAGCGGCAGCAGCGCGATGGCCGCGATCGGCCGGAAGCTTTCGACCAGAGGGTCGAGATTGCGCTCGACCACGGCGACGCTGCCCATGACGATGCCGAGAGGGACCGCAAGGCAGGAAGCCGTCGCGAAGCCGAGAAAGACGCGCAGCAGACTGGTCGCCAGCCCCGTCGGCAGGTCGCCGCTCGCGATCATCGCGACGGCCGCCTGCAGTACGGTGCTCGGACGGGGCGCACGCGGCGAGCCGCTTGCAATGAGCTCCCAGGCGAGCAGCAGCAGGATCGGCAGGGCGAGCTTCAGCGCCAAACGGTTCATTGCCGGCCCTCCGTCCGGGCCCAGGGAGCGAGCGCGTCGCCGAGCCAGCGCAAAGCGCGGTCAGTCAGGAAGCCCAGCAATCCGATGACCACGATGAAGGCCATCACGGTGGGCGTCGCCAGCATGCTCCGGTAATATTCGATGGCGTAGCCGAGGCCGCTCGGTGCACCGACCAGCTCGGCCGCGACCACGGCCGTCCATGACGCCGCCACCGCCAGGCGCAGCGACACCAAAACGGATGGGAGCGCGGCCGGCACGACCACCCGACGCATGATCGTGCCGCGCGAGAGGCCCATGGTGCGCGCCGCTGCGATCAGGCGACGGTCGACGGATTGCGCTCCCGCCGCCGTGCCGAGCAGCAGTGGGAAGAACGCCGTGTAGAACATGATGAAGATCGGCAGGCGCTGCCCAATGCCGAAAATGAACAGCGCCAGCGGAATCCAGGCGATGCCGGCGATCGGCCGCAGCAGCTCCACCGGCCATTCGAGCAGGTCGCTGATCATCCGGCTGCGCCCCATGGCGAGGCCGATCGGGATGGCGAGAACAGCAGCCGCCGCGACGCTGACCAGAAGGCGCAGCAGGCTGATGCCGGCATTGGCGGTCAGCTCGCCATCGAGCCAGCTCTCGCGCAGCGCCTGGGCGACCGCGAGCGGCGAAGGCAGCAGCAGCTTGTTCGGCACGGCTTCGGCAGCGAGGTACCAGGCGAGCAGGAACACCGCCATGGTCCGGCAATAGATCAGCATTCCGCCGAACCAGCGGATGAGCTCCCAGGGCGCGCCGGCTCGGATCACAGCGACCCCCGGATGCGCGTCGGCACTTCCAGCCCCTCGCCGACGATCTCGCCCAGGGTCAGGGTTCCGTCGGCGACGTCGAGGATCGCCTCGACGAGACGTTCGCTGCCGGAGGCCACCGTTTCGCCTCCGGCGAGAACCAGGCTCGCGTCGAAGTCGATCTGCGTCGGCAGCCGCGTCACGGTTTCCGGGTGCGCCGAGACCTTGATCGTCGGTGCGATCGCGCTGGCGAAGCTGTTGCCCGGGCCGGTGGTGAACAGCATGATCATGGCGCCCGCCGCCGCAAAGCCGGTCATCGAATCCGGCGAGAAGGACGGGCCGTCCATCAGATAGAGGCCGGGCCCAGGCGGCGCTTCCGCGACGCCGAGCACACCCGCGATCGGGCCGGTGCCCGATTTGACGATGGCGCCCAGCGATTTCTCCTCGATGGTTGAGAGGCCTCCCTTGATGTTCTCCTCGCCCGGGTTGTTGCCGGTCAGGCTGCGCCCGGAAGCGATCGCGATGGCCTCGCGGCGGGTCACCGCCTCGCGGATCCGGGCGGCAACATCGGCATTGACCGCGCGGCGCGCGAGCAGATGCTCCGCTCCGAGCCATTCGACCGTCTCGCCGACGACGACGCTGGCGCCCGCTGCGACGAGCCGGTCCACCGCTGCCCCGACGACAGGGTTGCTGGCGAGCCCGGAGGTCGCGTCGGAATGGCCGCATTCGACGGCGACGACGAGTCCTGCCGGCTCGGCCAGAGTGCGACGCGCCCGCGAGGCGATGCGGCTGAGTTCCGTGGCGCGGCGCAGGCCGAGATCGCTGACGGTGAGCGCGTCTTCGCCGCACTCCGCAAAGCTGACGCTGGCGACATGCTTGCCGGCGCCGGCGATCCGGGCCGCGACGAGGTCCGACGCGGCCTGATCGACGCCGACGACCAGCACGGCCCCGACATTGGGATTGCGGCCGAGGCCGACGAGTTGATCAAGATGCAGGCTAAGATCAGGCTCCACCTGGCCGCGGCCGGCCGAGGTCGCGACCAGCAGCGAGCCCGGCAGGTTGCGCGCGATCCGTTCGCTCGCCCGCAAGGCGAGGCCGTTGATACCGAGGATCAGCACATGATTGCGCACGCCCACGCGCCCATCGGCGCGCAGATAGCCGTGGAACGGTCTCACCCGCAAAGATCCGGCGACATCACGCAAATCCGCCCCCGACAAGGCATTGGGCCGACCCGCGTCGGCTTTGGAACGCAATAGGTCTATTTGATCAAATCTATCCTTGGCAAGCCCGAAATTGACAAGGCTTGTCGGCTATGCGAGCGAGATTTGGTCAAATCCGGGTTCAGGCAGGCCATGGCGAGAGTTCCCGACGTCCAGCAGCTCTTGCGCGACGACATCGTCTCCGGCGCGCTTCCCTTCGGCTCCCGGCTTCGCATCGACGAACTGGCCAGCCGCTACGGCGTCAGCCACATGCCGATCCGCGAGACCTTGCGCCAGCTCAGTGGCGAGGGCCTGGTGATCATCGAGCCGAACCGCGGCGCCCGCGTGCGCCCGATCGATATCGGCTTCGTCGAGGACCTGTTCGACATCCGCAGCGCCGTCGAGACCATGCTGGCCCGGCGCGCGTCGGAACGGCGCAATGCCGGGCATGTCGCCGCCTTGCGCGCCGCTCAGGAGGAGCTCGAGGCCCATGTCCGCAATGGCGATTTCGAGGCGGTGCGACCGGTGAACCAGCGCTTCCACGAGGTGATCAACGACGCCGCCGGCAATCCGGGCGCGATGTCGCTGGTCGACAAGCACTGGCTGCTCGCTGCCGCGCTCTGGCAGCGCTACGGCTATGACGATGGCCGCTTCTATGACGAGACCCGCTTCCACGGCGTGATCAACGATCATCAGCATCTGATCCAGGCGATCGAGCGCGGCGATTCGACTTCGGCCCTGCTGCTGATGGGCGCGCATATCGAGAAGGCCAAGCACGACCTGCTGGCCCGGATGACCGCCGCCCAGTTGGCGGCCGGGCTAGAGCAGCCGGCATGAAACCGTCCAAAATGATTGTTGCGGCCAACAGCGGCGATGTTCTCGGCGAGTCGCCGAGTTGGCTGGCGCGCGAGCAGTGCCTGTGCTGGATCGATCTGCGAGCGCCTGCCCTGCATCGGCTCGATCCGGCGACGGGGGCGCTGAAGACCTGGCCGATGCCGGATTTGATCGGGGCGGTCGTGGGCCGCCGGCGCGGTGGCGTGGTCGTCGCCGTCAGGCACGGCCTCTACGGCTTCGACCCGGAAACGGCGGAGTTGACGCCGCTGGCCTCGGTCGAGCCCGGTCCGCCGGAGAACCGGCTGAACGACGCCAAATGCGACCCGGCCGGCCGCATCTTCTGCGGCAGCATGTGGGATTTCGGCCTGCGGACGACCGGCGGCCTCTACCGTGTCGACGCGACAGGCGCCGTCTCGCAGATCAGGTCGGCGGTCATTGTCGCCAATGCCATCGCCTTCGCCCCGGACGGTCGCACCCTCTATTTCACTGATACGCGGCAGGGAGCGATCGAACAGGCCGACTATGACCCCGCGACCGGTGAGGTCGGCCCATGGCGCCTCTTCGCCGCCGCCGACGCCGCGCCGGGCCGGCCCGACGGAGCGACGGTCGATGCGGACGGCTATCTCTGGAACGCGCGCTATCAGGGCGGCTGCCTCGCCCGCTTCGCGCCGGACGGCCGACTCGACCGGCTGATCGAGTTGCCGGTCAGCCAGCCGACCTCCTGCGCCTTCGGTGGTCCCGACCTGCGGACGCTCTACGTGACGACGGCACGCCAGAAACTGAGCGCCGAAGCGTTGGCGGCAGAGCCGCTGGCGGGTGCGCTACTGGCTCTCGATGTCGGCGTGGCCGGCCTGGTCGAGCCGCTCTTCGCAGGCTAGCCGGGTCGCTGTCGCGGCGGGGCGTCACCAACCAAGATGGCGGCCGCCCGTCGCCTGCAGGTCGGCTCCGGTGATGAAGCTCCCGGCCTCCGAGCACAGGAGCAGCGCTGCCCCTGCCATCTCACCGACCTCGCCGGCCCGCCGCATCGGCGCCGAACTCTGCTGGATGCGCTGCCATTGCCAGGCATCCTGCCGGCGCCACCGGTTGCGCTCGGTGGCGATCAGGCCCGGCGACAGATTGTTCACGGTGACGCCAAAAGGGGCGTAGTCGGCCGCGAGGTTGATGGCGAGGTTGTGCTGGGCGCTCTTCAGCGAGGCATAGATCGCAAGGTCCGGCTCCGGCCGCGTCTGGTTGATCGAGCCGATCGTCAGCACCCGTCCCCATTGCCGCTGCTTCATGCCGGGCATGGCTTCCTGGAGCAGCTCGATCGTCGCGAGGTAGTTGATCCGGAGCTGCCAGTCGATCTCGTCGTCCGGCAAGGCGGTGAAGGCGGTGCGCTTCTGCACGGAGGCGCAGACGACGAGCACGTCGAGCCCGCCCAGCCCGGCGATCGCCTCCCGCACGCAGCGCCGCGCTTCGCCCGGCACCGAAAAATCCGCCTCGATCGCGAGCCCCCGGCCGCCGCGCGCCTTGATATCCGCGACGGTGGTTTCAGACGCGTCCGGCAGGCCGAAGGCCGTATCGGCCGCGCGCGAGAAATGGATGGCGACATCGGCGCCGGCATCGGCAAAGGCGATCGCGATCTCGCGGCCGAGACTGACGCTGCCGCCGGTCACCAGGGCGCGCCGCCCCTTCATCGAAAAGCGTTCGGCGACCGCGGCGGCGTTCCGGGCTGCGATCTGCTTCGAGGATGGCATGTCGAAACTCTGATTTGATCATCAATTCGACGAAGACGCCATATTGCCTCGCAGGATGTCAAGAGATATGACCTCTTCACTGCTATATTTGATCAAATGATGCGAGGAAGCCGGATGCGCCAACCCAACATCCTGCTGTTCATGCCGGACCAGTTGCGTGGCGACTGGGCTGGTCCGCACAACGCAGGCCGCGTGCGCACGCCGGCGCTCGATCGGCTCGCGGCCCGCGGCGTTCGCTTCCTGCGCGCGATCTGCCCGTCACCGATCTGCGGCCCGTCGCGGGCCTGCCTGGCGTCGGGCTACGAATATGACCGCGCCGGCGTACGCAACAACGGCTACAGCGCCTCACCCGATGCACCGAACCTCTATCGGCAGCTGCGCGACGCCGGCTATAACGTCATGACCTGCGGCAAGCTCGACCTGCTCAAGGGCGAGCCCGACTGGGGCGAGGACGGGCAGCATGCGCTGCATGGCCCGTCGCGACTGCAACGCCTGGGCTTCACCGGCGGGCTCGACAGCGCCGGCAAGCATGCCGCGATCTTCGCCCATCGCGATGGCCACCCCGAGCCCTATTTCGCCCATCTCAAGCGGTGCGGCCTGGCCGAGACGCATTGGTCGGATTTCGCGGCCCGCAGATCGCCTGCCCTCGGAGCCGATGCGCTCGATTTCCCTGGCGCCGGCGCCAATTACCGCAACACCGCTGCCACGGGCCTGCCGGACGAGGCCTATTGCGACAATTGGATCGGCGCCTGCGCGCTATCCCTGATCGAGGAGGGCGCAAAGTGCGGCAAGCCCTGGTTCCTCCAGGTCAACCTCACCGGCCCGCACGAGCCGATGGACGTGACCGCCACCATGGCGGCCGGCGCCGCCGGTCTCGACCCGCCCGCGCCGGTCGCACCCGTCGCCGACATGACGCCGGAAGCCCATCGCGCGATCCGGCGCAATTATGCGGCGATGATCGAGAACATCGATGCGATCTTCGGTCGCTTGCTGGCGCGGATCGAGGCGCTCGGCCAGATGCAGGATACCGTCATCGTCTTCACCTCCGACCATGGCGAGATGCTCGGCGATTGCGGCTACTGGGAGAAATTCATCCCGCATCAGGCCTCGCTGCATGTGCCGCTGGTGATCGCCGGCCCTGCCGTCGCGCAAGGCGCGACGATCGCCGCTCCAACGACACTGCTCGATCTGCACGCCACCTTCGTCGAGATGGCCAAGGCGCAACCCTTGCCGGGCAACGATAGCCGTAGCCTGGCGCACCAGCTTGCGGATCCCGCCCGCAGCCATCGCGATGTCGTCCATGCCGGCCTCGGCAACTGGAGAGCCGTCTATGACGGGCGCTTCAAATATGTCGCCGGCTTCGACCCGCGCCTGCCGCGCAAGGCGATGGAAGCCGCCGCCTTCGCGGCCCAGCCTGACCAGAGCTGGCGCCTGGTCGAGCCGGAGGCCGATCCCGCGGAGGCGACCGATCTGAGCGCGCGCTATCCAGACATCGCCGCGCGGCTGCGGGCGTCGCTGACCGCGAACGCCTCTGCAGGGCGGCCGACCGGGGAGAAACGGGCATGACCACACGTCCGAACATTCTCTGGATCATGGGCGATGAATTCAGGACCGACGCCCTCTCCTGCTACGGCACGCCGCATCCGGCGATCACGACGCCGCAGATCGACCGGATCGCGTCGGCAGGCGTGCGCTTCGACAACTGCTTCTGCAATTCGCCGATCTGCGTGCCGTCGCGCACCAGCGAGATGACCGCGAACCCGCCCGAGGTCACGGGCGTCTACGGCAATGAAGGCTCCTGGGCGAGCTACCCCTACGACCGCGACCTGATCACCTTTCCCGAGCATTTCGCCCGGAACGGCTATCGCACTCTGAACTTCGGCAAGACCCATCTCCCGGTGGCGTTGCGGCCCTGGCAAAGCGACGACCATGTCGGAGCTGATCTCGGTGGCTTTTTCGACGGCGTGGAGGATGACGGCGGGCAGATCCTGACGCCGACCTTGAAAGCTGCGATCGGCGGGACCTTTCCCGGCCCCGTCGAGTTCCCCGGCAACAAGCTCACGCGGGCGGCGGCAACCTGGTTGCGCAGCGAGGCGGCGGCCGAACAGCCCTTCCTCGCCCGCGTCAGCTATCTTCAGCCGCACAGCCCGGTCATGCCGCCTGCGCCCTATGACACGCTCTACCGCGACCTCGACTGGCCGCGCAGCATCGATGGAGGGCCTCCTGAAAGCGCCTTCGAACAGAGTTTCGTCGATGTCATGCAGGCGGCCGCGCTCTCGCCCGACGATCTCGCCCGCATACGCTCCGACTATTACGGCCTGGTCAGATGGCTCGACGACCAGGTCGGAGTGATCCTCGATGCGCTGGAGGCGAGCGGCCTCACTGAGCGGACGATCATCGTGCTCGAGGCGGACCACGGCGTCTCGCTGGCCGAGCGCGGCCGACTGCAGAAGCACACCTTCTTCCCGGAGGTCCATCGCATCCCGCGCCTCATCGCCTGGCGCGGCCAGCTGCAACCACAGGCGCGTGCGGATCTGTGCGAATCCCTCGATCTCGCCAGGACGCTCTGCGGCCTTACCGGCGTTCAACCCGCGGAGAGCTTCCAGGGACGAGACCTTTTCCGCGATCCCCCGCCGGAAGTAATCTTCAGCACTGTGGGCTACGGCACGCGCGATAGCTACGCCCTGCCCAATCAGGTCGTCGGCCGCTGGGCGGACGGCAGCGGCTGGCCGCGCCGCTCCTGCATCAGGACCGCGCGCTATCGCCTCGACATGACGGTCCGGCAGGACGGCGCTCCGGTCTTGCCAGAGAAAGAAGATCCTTTCCTGGCCGACCTGGCACTCGACCCCCTGGAGGAAGCGAACCGGGCCTGTGACCCCGCCTATTCCGCGATTCTTGCTGACCTGCGGGCAAAGCTGCTCGCTCGTGCAGCCGAAACCTATGAACCAGCCTTTGTACCGACCTTTTCTGCGGCTGGTCGCGGTGTGAATTGAGTCGTTTCGCTCAGGCACATATTGTCGGGCCCTTGCCACGAAGTGGCGATGCATCAGCGCCGCTCAACGACTCGGGAATGGTCTGCCCGCGGCCGAAGTAGACGTCTGCGGGCGTGAGATTGCCGAGGCTTTCGTGAGATCGGGCATGGTTGTAGCGCTCGACGNAAGGCGGCGCCCTGCCGTTCGAGATCGCCGGGCAGGTAGTCGTTTTCGAGCAGGATGCGGTTCTTGAGGGTCTGGTGCCAACGCTCGATCTTGCCCTGCGTCTGGCGATGGTAGGGCGCGCCGCGAACGTGCTGCATGCCCTTGCCGTCGAGCCAGGCGGCGATCGCGGCCCGGATTGTGTCGGGGATCCGGTTCCAGACGCGATCTGGCTGCNATAGCGATCATACCAGCGGTAGAACGTGGCGCGGGGAATGCCGAGCTTGTCCAGTGTGCGCCGCGTCGGCAGATGCGAGGCCTCGACCAGCCGTAATACATCGACGGGGCGATCCCCTCGCGCCGGCACAGCTCGGCGATGCTCTGCGCGCCGCGCACGCCCTCCAGCACGATGCGGATCTTCTCTTCGGCCGAGAACTGTCGCCGCGTCGCTCTGCGGATGTCGTTTACGACCTGCTCTGCCGGCGCTTTGTCCGGACCCGATTTCTGTCTCATCTGCGCTCCATAAGGGCTGCGATGATCCAGAAATCCTCCCTTCTCAAAAACCCCTAAACTGTCTCAAGGGCGCTGATGACGGACACAAATCAACGACAAAGCCAGCATCAAGACCCGCCGCAAAACGCTCGGTTGGGACGATGAATACCTCTTCAACGCAATCGCTCAGCCAAACTCATGACATTCAAGCGATTGTCCTGGTGGTCAGAACCGGACGCGCAGGGCCGCCGAGCCGCCGATCTCGTCGGAGTTGGCGGAGAAGGCGCCGTCGGCCCGCGCCGTGATGCTGACGGCGGGCGTCAGGCGAATGTCGAGGCCGAGGCCGACGAGCGCCGCGTCACGGTCGCGGCGCGCGCCCTCCACGACGAAACTCGCAGCCGGCAGCGCCGCGATCGAGGCCGACATCGTCATGTCGCGCTCGAGATAATGCGCCCAGGCGACGCTGCCGAACGCGGTCAGATAGGTCGCGCCGGCGCGGAAGTCGGCGTCGAGCCGCAGGCCCAACTCGGTGCGCACCGCATTCGACGTGCGTCCGTTCACGGCGAGCGCGGCGACGCCCGCGGCGGCGCCGGGGGCGGGGGTCTCGCGGAAGGCGTCGGTGCGGATCGACTGCGCCTGGATCGCGGTGGTCGGCGAGAGCGTCATGCCGCCAAACCGCAGCGCCTCCCAGGCGGCCTCGGCGCGCACGCCGAAGCCGTGGGCGCCATACTTGGCCGAAAGCGGCTGGAAGCCCAGCACCGGCACGGTGCGGCGCGCCTCGACGTCGAGCCAGCTATAGGCGGCCGAGGCCCCGAAGGAGAATGCGCCGGCGCGCGCCATGCCGTAGAGGCCGGCCTGGAAGGCGTCGGCCTCGGCCGAGCCCCGGCCACTGGCGAGCGAGGCATTGGCCTTGGCGCCCGAGACCGCGAAGCCGATGGCGGCATTGGGATCGAAGCGCCAGTCGGCGCCGACGGCGACGCCGGCATGGTCGCTGTCGCGCCTGGCCGAGCCGACGCCCGTGCTGCCATCGACATGGCCGGTCGCGCCGAAGACGCTGCCCCAGACGGAATAGAGCGGATCGGGAGCGGCGACGTCGAGCGAGGTGCGGCCGATACGGTCAAGCGGACCGGGCGCCTTCGCGTATTGCTCGGCGGCGTAGAAGGAGGGCGCGCCCATCGCGCTCCCCGCTTGCCCGCGCCGACCGAGCGCGAACGGGTCGAGCATGGTCGAAAGGAAGCGCCCCGATACGTCGAAGCCCATGGCGGCGGCCGACGTATGCACTTCGCCCGAGAAGGTGTTGAGCGTCCCGGGCAGGTTCGCCGCCGACTGATTATAGAGCGGGAAGAAGGCGTCGAAGTTCGCGCCCGCCGCGAGCGCGGCGTCGAAGCCGGCAGCCACGGCGGCCGGGTTGCGCGGGCTGCCGATCCCGACGATCGGCGCGAGCGGAGCCGGCGCGAGCGTCAGGTTCACGTCGGCGCCGATATAGGCGACCTGCGACGTGATGCCGGCGCCGAACGAGCCTTGCGTCTGCACAATGCCGAACGTGCCAGTGCGTCCGCCCTGCGCGCGAAGCAGCGTGTAGGGCGTGTTGAACAGATACGTCCCGCCCAGCGGCACGAGGCGCAGCGTGCCGGCCAGTTGCGCCGTGCCGGTGGCGTTGATGCGGTCGGCCTGCGCACCCTCGATCTCGGCGACGTAGACGCCGCCCGGCCCGAAGACGACGTTGCCGTTGACGGTCAGCGTGCCCGGCGAATTGCCCGGCGAGACGGTGCCGTTGACTGTGAGTTGCGGGATCGTGCCCGAGCCGCCGAAGGTGCCGTTCGCGCCGATCGTCACCGGCGAGGCGAGCGAGCCGTCGACGATGAGCCGGCCCCCGTCGACCTGCGTCGGGCCGGTATAGGTGCTCGTCCCCGTCAGCGTCAGCGTGCCCGTGCCGACCTTGGTCAAGCCGCCGGCAAGCCCGTCGTCGCGGATGACGCCGCCGAAGCTGCCGTTGGTGTTGCGTGTGCCGACCGTGAGCGTCTCGCCGCCGATGCGCACGAGCCCGCCGGTTCCCTCCAGCGCGCCGATGCTGACGCCGCCCACGCGACCGGAAACGTCGAGTTCGCCGTTGCCTTCCAGGATGAACCGCGCCGTGCCGCCGGTGGTGGCATTGAGGAACGTCGTCGAGCCGTTCGCATTCGTCGTGATGGTGGCGTTGCCGGCGCTGCTCGTATCGTAGAATTCCAGGGAACCGGCACCAGTGTTCGTGATCGTGGCGCTGCCGGCGCTGCTGGTGTCGCCGAACCGCACGGTGTTGAAGTTTGTGATCGTGGCGGAGAGAGCGGTGCTGCCGCCAAGAAAGTCCACAAAACCGTTGTTCGTGATCGCGGCGCTGCCGGCGGTGCCGCTGAGCTGAAACTGCAGACTTCCGTCGTTCGCGATCGTGGCGCTGCCGGCGCTGCTGGTGTCGCCGAACCGCACGGTGTTGAAGTTCGTTATGGTGGCGCTGCCGGCGCTGGCGTTGTTGAAGAACAGGAGATTGGCATTGTTCGTGATCGCGGCGCTGCCGGCGCTGCTGGTGTCGCGGAACCGCAGGCCGGAATTGTTCGTGATCGCGGCGCTGCCGGCGCTGCTGGCGTCGTTGAATCCCACGAAGTCGTTGTTTACGATCGTGGCGTTGCCAGCGCTGGCGGTGTTGAAGAACTGAAGATTCGAACTGTTCGTAATCACGGCGCCGCCGGCGGTGCTGGTGTCGAGGAACTCCAGCAGGTTGTTGTTCGTGATGGTGGCGCCGTCGGCGCTGCTGGCGCCGCGGAACCGAAGGGTATTGCCGTTCGTGATCGTAGCGCCGCCGGCGGTGCTGGTGTTGAGGAATTCCAGCGTGCTGTTGTTCGTGATCGCGGCGCTGCCGGCGCTGCTGGTGTCGCGGAACCGCACGCCGAAATTGTTCCTGATCGCAGCGCTGCCGGCGCTGCTGTTGTCGAAGAACTCCAGCAGGTTGTTGTTCGTGATCGTGGCGCCGTCGGCGCTGCTGGCGCCGCGGAACTCCAGGAGACCGCCGTTCGTGATCGTCGCCGTGCCTGCCCTGCTGGTTTGGTAGAACTGCAGGATAGCGCTAATAGGGTTTGTGATCGTGGCGCTGCCGGCGCTGCTGCTGCCGGAGAACAACAGAACACCGTTGTTCGTGATCGCGCTGCTGCCGGCACTGCTGCTGTCGAAGAAGTGCCCGAAATAATTGTTCGTGATCGTGGCGCCGCCGGCGCTGCTGTTGTCGCGGAACTCCAGCACACTGTCGTTCGTGATCCCGGCGCTGCCGGCGCTGCTGCTGTTGAGGAATTGCAGCGTCCCGTTGTTCGCGATGCTGAGCCCACCGCCGTTGACGACGATGCCAGCGCCGACGAATTCAAGCGTTTGCGCATTGTTGGTAAACGTGTAGTTCGATGCTCCCGCATCGAAAGTCCATCTGCCGATCGTGGTGGTCGGGGCCGAGAATGTCAGGTTGATAGTGTTGGACACTCCAAAGGATGCGGTGCCGGTCGGCACGGTCGCCGGAGTCCAGTTGCCGCCGGTGTTGAAATCGCCCGTAGCGGGATTGAGCCCCCATGTCGCGTCCTGCGCCGCTGCCGTCCCGGCCAGCGCCGCGAGCGCGACGCCCGCGAGCAGCACCACCGCTGAGGCGTCGGCCACGAGGGCCCGACATCTGCTGGTTGGATTGCTGCAATTGCCCGTCATCGTGATCGCCCCTGACTTCTTGGCGACGGCTCGAACGGCCGCGCCCGTTTGCCCGCGCTGCCTGCGATGTGGCGGACGATGTCGTATTTGAGTATCTCGCTGATGAAGGCTGCCGCGGTGTTGCGGCTGGCGAGGCCGTGACGCAGGGCGATGTCGACGACCCGCTGTGCCAACAGGCCGCTGCCGGCCGCCGCGGCTTCGTTGCGGAAATGTTGCGCCAGCGCGGCCTGCGACATCAGCCAGCGCTGCTGCGTCGCGAAGGGCGACGCCAAGCGGGGGCTGGCCTGATGGAGCTGCATCAGCGCCTCTGCCTGCCTGCGGATGCAGGTGCCAAGGGCAGGATGCGCCAAAACCTGGTCGGCTTCCATCGCCATGGGTCGATCGTTTCGCTTCCCCGGTTCAGGCCGGCATCATGGCCACGGCCTGCGGATTCTCGCCGATCTCGAACCATCTGGATCTGGACGCCGTCACGCACACGAAGATACGGTTTCGCCAATCGCCTCGTCCTGAAAGGCGGCTGCGCATTTTCTGAAAGTTTTCTGGTATTCTCGTTCCAGCGGACCTCCGGGCCGGGGAGCCGCTCTATGAAACAATCGGGGTGATCGAAGGCATGCTGCTGCGGTTCGCCGGGTTTGAACTGGACCGGCGACGCGCGACGTTGCGCGGACCCGCCGGCGAAGCCGTTAAGCTGCGCCCCAAAACCCTGGCCATGCTGGTCCTCTTCGCGACCAATCCAGGGCGCGTGCTCAGCAAGCGGGAGCTGATGGACGCCGTCTGGGCCAACGTCCATGTCGGCGAAGACAACCTGTTTCAATGCATCCGGGAGATCAGGACCGCGCTCGGCGACGATCGGCGCGAGGTGATCCGCGTCGTCTCCGGCAGCGGGTATCTGTTCGAGGCCGAGGTTTCGGCCGAGCCTGCCACGCACGTAGCGCAGGCCGCGCACCCTGCGCTACGCAGCGCGACGCAAACCGGCCCTGCGCTCGTCCCCGCCTCGTCATGGCGCCGCTTCGTGCGCCGCCGCCGCGCTGCCGTCGCGACCGCCGGGCTCGGCTGCATCGTCGCCCTCACCATCATCATGATGATGCTTGCTCCAGGGCTCCTCATGGCGGGGCGGCCGCCATCGATCGCGGTGATGCCGATCGCCGCCGGCGACGAGGACAAGGCGATGGCGGCGATCATGACGACCCGCCTCGCGGACGGGTTGGCGCAGATCGACACCATCAGCGTCGTGGCGCCGCAGACATCGCAGCAGGCGGACTTCATCGTGACCGGCGAGCTCCGCAAAACCGGACGGTCCTGGGAGGCGCAGGCGCGCATGACCCGGACGGCGACCGGGGAGATCATCTGGACCGCGCCGGTCTCGGTGGTCATCGACGAGGCCGATCTGGCGTTGCAGCAGTCCCGGCTCGTGGCCGGCGTCGGTTATCCGCTGGCGATGCGCATCAATGCGCTCGTCAATGCCGACACTCACAAGGGTCGCTCATCGGCCGGTGGCGCCAAGGTCGTGATCGAGCAGGCTACCGCGTCCATCATCCAGACGTCGCGAGAGCGCTTTGCGACGTCACAGGCGATGCTGGAAAAGGCGCTGGCCGAGGATCCCGACAATGTCGATCTCGCCGTCGCTCTGGCAGCCCTTCAGATGCGCGGCGTTCAGATGATCTGGTACGATCCGACAGAGAGCGCCGCCGCCGAGGCCCACGCGGGATCGATCCTGAAACGCGCCTTGCGGATCAAACCGACCAGCATCCCCGTCCTCGACGCCTCTTGCCGGCTCCTCAGCGCCACCAATGAATTCACCGAGAGCCTTGTTGTCTGCGCCAGGGCGTTGGCCTTGAATCCTTGGCACGCACCCGCGCTGACGCATATGGGTCTCGCCCAGCTCCAGGCGGGCCGCTTCGAGGAGGCGCTGGCCTCGTTCAAGCGGGCCGACAGTTACGACACGCCGCAGGTCTCGCGCTGGACATGGAAGCTCAATGTGGGGAGGACCTATCTGTTGATGGGTCGCAGCGAAGACGCCTTGCCATGGCTGAAAAAGTCCATCGCCATCACCCCGGCGACGGGACGCAGCCACATGCTGCTGTCTGCCGCCTATATAGGCCTGGGACGGCCGGCTGAAGCGAGAGCAGCCATGGACCAAGGCATGGCGTTGCGGCCGGATTCGAACCTGGAAAATGTCCTCCTGCCTATCAGAAATGCAAGCCCAATCTTGTTGGCCGCGGCCGCGTTGCTTGCGAAAGCACTTCTCGCGGCAGGTTTGCCGGAGCACTGAGCCTCGATCGGCAAAAGGCTGATGCCTAGCGAACAGTGCAAGCACTTTGGGTGTTCTGCGGTGACGGGATGCACGCTTCCGGCCGAATTCGACCAGGCCGCGCCAGCCAAGGTTCTGCTTCAGGTCGAAGCCCTGATCAACCTGTCCGCCATCGACCAGATTCTCGAACGCGCTCAAAGATAAGGTTACGATGAGCCACTTACTAATCGCGCCTTGGCACAAAAAAATTATTCATCAATTTCAATAACATAGGTGTTCGCATTTTTGTCCTGAATGGCGCGCCAAATACCGCCGATTGCCCTCCATGGCATGCTATAGCTGCCGAAATTATGCCCGTTCAAGGGTGACGTGGTTTGATGAGGCGATGCTCGATATCGAGGTCGGCTCATACACCCTCGAAGGAGTGGCAGCGAAAGAGGCGTCCGGAAATAAGGGGCGGGCGCGCGCTCAGCTCGAGCCGATCAGCCCCGTTCCCCTCAGGACGAACGGCGGAACGATATCCTCGCCGTGCAGCCTGGTCAGGTGGGCGAGAAGCCCCTGCATGATTTTGGCGCGCGCCTGCAGCGAGGTGAGGTGTCGCACGGAGGTCATGTAGGTATAATCGATCGCGTTGTGCGCTCCTTCCTGACCGGCGGCGACCAGAGCATCGGTCACCGCCTGCGGCAGCGACTGGCCGGGCGGGGTGACGAGCACGGCGATCATCACGGTGAGATCAGGCGGAGAGTGCGGGCTCTCGCAGGAAAAGGCCGTCGCCTCCAGCGCTTCGCGATCGCCGGCTGCCAGCAGCGCGATGCACTTCAGGACACGCATGTGCCTCTCGAACTCGGAATCGGGATCCGCCATCTCGATACCGCGATCGAAGAACGCCACTGCGGCGGCGAAATCGCCGCGCGCCTGCCGGAGTTGCCCGAGCAACGGCAGGGCGGCAGCAAAGTCCGCCGTGCGGGCGAAGGCACGCTCCGCAAGATCCTCAGCCAGTTCGAGATGGCCGCGATCGACGAAGTAAAGAAGCTTGGCGGCGGCGAGCATCAACAAGGGATTGGTCTCGACGAGCGGCAGGCATTCCAGCACAGTTCCTTCGATCTCGCTCTCCAGATCCTCGCGCTCGCTACGACTGATGCCTGTGAATGGATTGGTGAGGACGAGACGTGCAAACAAATGCAGGCACCACTGAAGCGCGATGTCCGCACTGGCCGGATTCCTCTCCCGCGCATCGCGCAGCTGCAGGCCCTTTTCCAGCCATTTCGGATTGGAGGCCGACAACAGAGTCGTTGCCTTGCGCAAGCGGATCTCGAGCGGCTGGTCGGTGGGCGTGCCGAGCCCTTCTGAAGCCTCGAGCAGATTTGTCTCCAATGCCGCGATGACGTCGTTCGACACACGTTCAATCTCCGGCGTAAGCGATGTCGTGCCCGCCGCCGCGAACTCGACCCGAAAGGCCCGGATGATGCGCCGTGTCTGGACCTCCCGAAGCGTGGCCGTGCAATCCAGGCGGGCCCCGCCGTCGCGAAAGCTCACCCTCAGCACATATCGCGTCGCGGCACATTCTTCGTTTCCCACGACGATTGCGGTCTGGCCCGCGCCGACCCTGCCCGCGATCGTCTCGCGCAGCTGTCCCGTGATGTAGTCTGCCCGTTTCGTCAGACGCTCATCATGCCGGGGGACAACGGGGGCGATCGCCAGAAATCCGTGGGCTGGCGCGAAGTCCGGCTTCAGGGTGGCCGCCGGCACTTGCGCGGCGATCCAGACATAGCCCTCGCCATATTGCGTGGCGATATATTTGGGGGACCGTGCGCTGTCGCCCAGCTTTGAACGCACCCGGTTGATGAGAAAATCGACGTTGCGATCTGAGGTGTCCGAGTTCGCAGACGCAATTGCGTCAAGCAATTGGCTGCGCCGCATCAGACTGTGCGGATTCCGGGTCAAAAGCAAAAGGAGCGCCCGCTCGCTGCGTGTAAACCGTATCTGTTTTCCGTCGCGATGAGCAAACAGGCAGCTGCGATCCAAGGCGACATCACCGAACACCAGGTCTTCCGGCTGCAGCATCGTACGTTCCATCCGAACTCGCGCCCGCCGGTTGACGTGGCATCACTCATCGAGCGGGGGACAGGCGGAAGCCTCCTCGCAACATGCAGGTTGAACGTATGGCGCGGGACGCTGCCATACGCAATTATGGCGTTCTAATATCGGAAAATGAGCGAGATGCTTTGGGTGCCACGACTACCTGAAATGGTTCGGTAGCTTGGCCCATCAAGCCGCAAGAGCTTTACCTTATCAACGGCGACCGAAAGCGCGTCCGATATCTTTAATGTTGGGAACCCGAGAAGAAACTCCACCTGCTCTACCGCATGGTCGAGGGGGGCGTGACTGATCTGGATGCCGTCTTGAAGACGCTGGACGCCGATCGCGACAAGGCGAAGGCTGCGCTCAACCGCATCAGGGGGCGCACTGCGTCCGCCTTCTCATTCGATCCGGGAGCGACCGAGCAGTTCGGCGGGCTTATGCACCAGAGCATCTCATCCGGCGACGTGCCGTTCAGCAAAGCCTATATGCGCGCCGTGGTCGATCGGATCGAGGTCGACGACGACGTTATCCGGATCATCGTCGACAAGGCTACTCTCAAACAGGCAATCGCCCCGGGTGAGACTGGAGCGCCAAGGCGTTTCAATCGGAGAAACGCGAGCGCGCGTAGCGCTACCAGACGTAGCGCACGACACCCTTGCCGGCGTAGCTGCGGCTGACGTCGGAGAATTCGCCGTCGAACGTTGCGGCGACTGACCAGCCGCCTTTGAAGGACACCTCTGCCGAAGCAGAAGTGAGCGCGGAGTTGCGGGCGGCGCGTGCGCCGTTGACGATGAAGGTTGAGCCGGGCAGCGATTGAAACACGGCGCTGACATTGCGGTTGGTATCGTAGTCATGCGCCCATGCGGCGCGGCCGCGCAGCGTGACAAGCGCACCATCGACTGCGAAGGATTTTTCGGCGCGCAGGCCGAGTTCGGTGCGGGCCGCGATGCCGGTCTCGGCTGAGTAGTTCAGCGCGAAGCCGCCGGCACCGCTGAGCGAGGTCTCGGCATAGGCCGGGAGACGCAAGGCCGTGACCTGGAAGGCGGCATAAGGCGTCAGGTCGATGCCGCCGAGCGCGGGCACCAGCCAGCGACGGCCGCCTTCGATACGACCCGAAAAGGCATTGGCATTGAAGCTTGCGCTGAGCCGTTCGGGGCCGACAGCGGAAATCAGACGGTCAGTGCTGATGTCCTGCCAACCGTAAGCAGCAGTGGCGGCGATATAGGACGACGCAAAATTATGGCGGAAGAAGGCGCCGGCCTGGAATAGCCCGGAGCGGCCGCTGCCGCCATTGGCGACGGAGAAGTTGGTGCCGCCGCCAGCCAGGCCGAAACCTGCAACGGTCTCGGGCGAGAACCAGTAGTCGGCGCCGACGGCCAGGCTGGCGCTGCGGCCGGTGGAGCGGTTCGAGCCGAGGGCCGCGTTGCCATCGGTTGTGCGCGAACCGCCGAAGCCGGCACCCCAGATATTCCAGCGCGCCTCGTAAGCGCGCGGCGCCGTCTTGGCGAACATCGCATGGGCATCACGCTCGGCGCGCGTGCGCCTGTCCGGAGCATAGGCGAGGGCACCGCTCCCGGCGGCGAAGGACGATGCGCCGGGCGCGGCGCCGCCGCGGCCGGCAGTGAAGGGATCGGACAACACGCCCATGAACTGGGTCATGGCATCGTAGGTCGTCTGCTGCGTGCCGGTGGCGGTCTCGCCCGAGATCTGCGTCAGCGCATTTGGAAGATTGATTTCGGTGAGAGCGAACAGCGAATTGAACGACGACGGCAGGGTCACGCCGCCCTCCAAAGCATTGTCGATGCCGGCGGCAACGTTCCGCTGGTTGATCGAGGCATTGCTCGACAGGATCGGCGACAGCAGGCCGGGATCGAGGGTCAGAAACACGTCATTGCCGACATAGCTCAGCCGTGGATTGCGCGCGAAATTGTTGATGACGGAGGCGCTGCCGAATGCGCCGGTCAGCGTGCCCGCCTTGAGGATCGTGTAGGTCGTGGTCGATGGGAGACGCGCGAGCGGATCGACGCTGACCTTGCCGGCGATGGCTGCGGTGCCGGAGACGATCGCCCTGTCCGACGATGTACCTTCGACCTGGACCAGATAGGTCGAGCCCGCACTCATGGCCAGGCTGCTCATGGTCAGCGTGCCGATGGAATTGCCGGGCGCCAGCGTGCCGGCATTGATGACGGTGGCACCGAGCGTGCCGTTGCCACCGAGTATGCCGCCGGCATTGACGGTGAGCAGGCTGGCGGCAGCGAGATTGCCGTTTACGGCAAGCGTGCCGCCATTGACGTTGACAGCGCCGTCATAGGTCGAGTTGCCGGTCAGCGACCACAGCGAGCTATCGACCTTGTTGAAGGTTGTGAAACCAGAATACTGATTTGTGAGCCCCGGGACGAGTTTTGAGATATCGAAGCTGCCGGTGCCGGTGCCACCGAGCTGCAACGTGTTGCCAGGGACGGCGGCCCAGACCAACCCGGAGATGACGGAGGTTGGCGCCAGCGTGAGCGTGTTGCCGCTGCTCGCGAAATACACCGCGGCGATGCCGCCGCTGATGGTGCCTGCGTTGAAGATCGACGCCGGGTATAGGGGGCCTCCCACAACCGCCATCGTCGCGCTGCTGATGGTGGCTCCCACATTGTTGACAAGTTGCAGTTCGCCGAAGCCGCTCCCCACCCCCCCATCGTTCCGAAATTGGTGACGGACAAGGCCCCCGCACCAAGGATGGTACCGATGTTTCCGCCGGCGTGATTGACCAGAGTGCCGCTCGTCCTGACGTCCGTCACATTGCCGAAATTGACGATATCGGCGCCGGCAATGCTGGCAATGCTACCAATCGTGCCTGTCGCGGTATTGACCACCCTGACGTTCTGCCCAGAGATGCCGCCGATATCTCCGGCATTTTCCACGTCGACAGTCTTGAATGCCGCGACGCTGCCGCCGATACTTGCTCCGGCCCGGTTGATCAGCTTCACGCTATTGAAACCGGCGGAAACGGTCGCCACACCGCCCGTGCTCGTGATGCTTCCTGCATTGTCGATGGTGATGTTGCCACCGCGTGAAAATATGCCGCGTGTCCCACCGGAAATGACACCGCCGGCGCGGTTGGTCACCGTAATATCGGTGAGGGCATCGATCGCGGCCGCGTTGGTCCCGGTGATGTTTCCTGCGTTGTCGACCGTGATGCCGCCGGCGGTCGAAACGACGCCATCGACTGCACCCCGGACGGCGCCGCCGGCCTGATTGGTCAGCGTCAGGTTGGAAGACGCAGTGATGCCGGTACCGTTCGTGCTGCTGATCGTCCCGAAATTGATGACGGAAGCAGCTCCCGCGCTCGCGCTGATGCCGACGCCGTTCGTGCCGGTGATCGAACCATAGTTGGTCACGGCGAGAGAACCGGTGGCAGCGTCGATGCCGCTTGTCCGACCCAGAACCGAAGCGCCAAGCCCGTTGCGGATCACGGCATCGCCGACCCACATGCCGATTTTGCCGACCGATTCCACCGACGCGCCATCGCCGACATTGATCGTGATGCCCGTCTGATTGCCGGTGCCGTACCCCGCGTCAACGTTCTGATTAACGGTGTTTCCCGTGCAGGTCACAGTGGAGCCCGGCGCAGGTGTTGTTGCATCGACGGCGCCGGGCGTACAGGCGGCTCGCGCCAGTGTTGCCATCGAGACCGTTCCCCCGATCGCCAAAGTCACGATCGCAGCGCTCTGCACCCACCCCTGTCCACGACCAAACTGCACGCTCGTCCCCGTCAATTCCGCGCCCGTGACGCATCTCTGGTTGTGAGTTCAACACCGGGCAGGTGCAACTTCACAACCAAGATTGGGGATTTAAGGCCAAGTATACTCTGTAAGTGACTGAAATAACACGCTTTCTAACAATCCCCAAACAATTCAGCACAATGCCGCAACATTCCACACGCGATACGTATGGTCGGCGCGCCCCTCCCTGCGCCTTGGCAAAGAGCGGATCGAATATTTCCACCGCCGCCGCGCGTTCCGGTGCGTCCATCCGCGCCAACGCCCGCTGCCTGGCGTCTTCATCCCGGTGCCGTGTGACCGGAGAGGAGAAGAGGCGCATGGAGCGCAGGGAATCCAGTTTCCTCAAAGCCGATTCGGCGGCGACCTTTCGTTCCTCGCTTTCGAAAATGCGCTCGGAACGCCTGGACAAGATCCCCTTGATCGATGTGTTGATCTCGGATTTCTGCGAGGCAAGGATCGTGATCGGTGCGCCGTCGAAGCGCTTCTGCGCTTCCGCCAGAAGGACGACTCCCTGTGACGGGCCACCCGCCCGTTCGGCTTCAAGACGCGCCTGATTGAGCTGGTTCACCGTCTCCACCGCCGAAATCGATCGGGCGGTCAACCTCCTGGAAAAGGCGCTGCACGAAAGCCGCGACGAACTCGCCGCCGCCAAGGCGGCCTGACCCTAACGGTCGCTTCCAGGTCTCCAAGCCCCGGAGGCGATAGCAGAAGCCGCCCCCTTGGGACGGCTTCGTGGCCACGTCAGTCAGAATGCGGGAAAGCGGATGCTCCTGACTTTAGCTATGGGCCAACTCCAGCCGGCAACCGACAAGGTAAGCGGCGAAGCTTCAACTGACCGATGCTAATTCCGAACCTCGGAGCCATGCCGTCGGAAGCTGCTGGATGGCCCAGCGCTTCTCGACGGCGACAAGGACCTCAAGCTGCTTGATTTTGGCCTCGGCTGGATCCCGCGTACCGAAACTCTGCTTCTCCTCGGTCTTGCCGAGCAGGATCCGGAGCTCGTCCGGGACGCACTTGCGGAACCAGTAGATGCCGGTCTTGGGATGCTTCCAAGAGCGCGACATTGCGAGAGCCATTGCGTACCACCCGCGTGTACCACTCGGGCGGCTACAAGCCACTGATTTTTCAGAACTATTTTTGGATCAAACCCTTAGCGGGATGATGGCGGACAGGGAGGGATTTGAACCCCCGATACCCTTGCGGGTATGCCGCATTTCGAGTGCGGTGCATTCAACCTCTCTGCCACCTGTCCGCGGTCGCTCTGGTCGAAGCGGGCTGGTTACTACACAACGCGCCCCCTTCGCACAAGCCTTTCCGGTGCGATGCGGAACGAAGCCTGTCACAGCCCTGAA
The DNA here is from genome assembly GCF_001429505.1 of Allobosea sp. Root483D1. Lineage (GTDB taxonomy): Bacteria > Pseudomonadota > Alphaproteobacteria > Rhizobiales > Beijerinckiaceae > Allobosea. The sequence goes on along the minus strand of NZ_LMJW01000020.1, from coordinate 396,872 downwards.
ATCCTTTGCCTCCATGCTGCTTTTTCTTGACGGCTCGCCCATGCGCGACTAGGAAGCGGCGTCCGGCGTGGGGAAACCCGCGCCTGATCTCTTTTGGCTGCCGCCGACGGCGCCGCTTCGATGCGGCCGGCTCAGCGGGCTTTAAAGAGCAAACCCGACCACGCAACCGACTGCCAAAAAGCCGTCCCGCGTGCGCCCTCCTCAGGGCTCATGACAGGGCGGGGCTCAACCTGGAGAACACTAAGATGTTCGCAGTCATCAAGACCGGCGGCAAGCAATTCCGCGTTGCCGCCAATGACCGCATTACGATCGCCAAGCTCGAGGGCAACCCGGGCGACACCGTCGCTTTCGGCTCCGTGCTGATGCTGACCGACGGCGAGAAGTCGACGATCGGCGCGCCTTTCCTCGGTGACATCACCGTCGCCGGCGAGATCGTCGAGCAGACCCGCGGCGAGAAGGTCATCGCCTTCAAGAAGCGCCGCCGCCAGAATTCCAAGCGCAAGCGCGGCTTCCGTGCCGAGCTGACCGTGGTGCGCATCACCGACATCCTCACCGGCGGCAAGAAGCCGGAGATGAAGAAGGGGGAAGCTGCTCCCGTCGCGCTCAAGGCCGGCAGCGAAACCGTCAAGGGCAAGGCTTCGGCCAAGACCGCTGCGGCCAAGCCTGCCAAGGCCAAGGCGGAAGCCAAGGCCGAGGGCCTCGACGCCTCCAACCTCTCGCTGATCTCGGGCGTCGGCCCGACCATCGAGAAGAAGCTGCGCGCCGCCGGCATCACCTCCTGGAACGACATCGCCGCCTGGAGCGAGGCCGATGTCGCCAAGTGGGACGAGGAGCTCAAGCTCCGTGGCCGCGCCACCCGCGAGGAGTGGGTCGAGCAGGCCAAGGAACTGCTCGCCGGCAAGCCGCCGCGGGCCAAGGCCGATCAGGCGGAACTCGCCTCCGGCGAAGACTACTGACCGGCGCTGACAGGTTCAGCGCAGCTTCACGCCCGGTCGGGGTGGCTTCTGCCGCCGATTCGGGTTACATGAACTGAAGAGTTTTTGAGGTAGGGCGTTATGGCTCACAAAAAAGCAGGCGGCTCGTCGCGCAATGGTCGCGACTCCGAAGGCAGGCGTCTCGGCGTGAAGCGTTTCGGCGACCAGGCGGTCGTGCCGGGCAACATCATTATCCGCCAGCGCGGAACCAAATGGCATGCCGGCGTGAACGTCGGCATGGGCAAAGACCATACGCTCTTTGCCACCGCCAACGGTCGCGTCCGATTCACGACGAAGCTCGGCCGAGCTTTCGTGAACGTAGTCCCGGCCCAAGTGGCCGCAGAATAAACGGCGGATAGGGAATGTTCTCGATCCGCCGGTTCCATCGAACCGGACGGATCAAGGGAATAAAGACCCCAAGCGGGTTTCCCGAAGGTCAAGCGAGGGGGAGATGGGACCAAAGCCCATCTCCCCCTTTCGTTTGCGCCGACGGAGAGACCCGATGTTCCCCGAATTGACGAGAGACGACGTCTTCCGGCTCGAGACCAGGCGGCTTTGGCTGCGCTGGCCGCGGATCGCCGATGCCACCGCCATCCTGCGCCTCGCCGGCGAAAAGGCCGTCGCGGAAATGACGGCCTCGATCCCGCATCCCTATCCGACGCAGGCGGCCGACCCCTTCGTCTTCGCGACGCGCAAGGGCAATGCCCTCGGCGAGCATCTCGTGCTGGCGATCACCCCGCGCGAGAAGCCGAACGAGCTGATCGGCATGATCGGTGCGCACAAGCAGGCGACCGGGCGGCCCTTCATCGGCTACTGGCTCGGCACGCCGCACTGGAACAAGGGCTATGCCACCGAGGCGGTGCAGGCGCTGATCGACACCATGTTCTCGCTGGTCGAGATCGATGCGATCGAGGCCGACACCCGCGTCATCAACCCGGCCTCGCGCCGGGTGCTGGAGAAGAGCGGCTTTCGGCAGGAAGGCTCCTTCCTCAAGTCGCTTCCGGCGCGCGGCGGCCTCTTCCCCTGCGAGCAGTTCCGGCTCGACCGCTCGACCTGGGCGGCGCTGAAGAGCTGGAGTGTGTCCGGCTGGGCCCCGCTGCCGGCGGCCGAACAGCAGCAGCAGGCGGAAAGCCGCAGCGAAGAGCCTTGCCTTGCCTGAAACGCTCGGTCCCGCCCTCGGAGGGCGGGACCGAGGGACTTCGTTACCGCATCAGCCCGGCTGAGCGCAGCGCGTCCTCGATGACCTTGCGAACGCCCATGGCAGCCGCCTGCTGTGAGCCTGCAGAACCGGCATGCGATGACGCTTTATCCGATGACGTTTTACTTGGGCCAACCGGCGCGACGCCCGCAATCGCAGGCTCCGGGAGCGACGCCGCAGCAGTTGCAGATCGCGGCACGGAATCGGCCGCTTCCGGCGAGAGATTCCAGAACCGGGCGATCCGGCGTGTCGAGGAAATCCCGGCAGCCAGGATGAACGGGCCGCTCCGGCCAATGCCGTCGCCGGCGATCGGCGTACCATGGCCCATTCCAGCGATCGTGTATTCCTCGATCAGGTCGCGGCCCGCTGCGTCCCGCCAGGCGCGTCGGCGATGGCCGTCCACCGATTCGCTCATCGACGGTTCGGCAGGCAGGCCGTGAACCCCGCGCCATTGCGCGATGAGCGCCGCGGCATTGGCGGGGGCGACGGTGCGATCGGCGCTGCCCTGCCAGATCGAGAGCGTCGGCCAGGGCCCTTCGTGCTGCGAGGCGGAGCTCACCAGATCCTGCAGCCGCTGCTCGCCGGGCAGCCCATGGGCGCGCATGCGGTCGAAGGCTTCGGGAATGGTCGCCGCGACTCCGTAGGGCAGCCCGGCGATGATCGCGCCACCGGCGAAGAGCTCCGGATAAGTCGCGAGCATGACACCGGCCATGGCCCCGCCCGCCGACAATCCGGTGATGAAGACCCGGCTCCGATCGAGCCCATGGCGCGCGATCATGGTCTCGATCATCTGGCTGATCGACAGCGCCTCGCCCTTGCCGCGCCGCGTATCACCGGGCTCGAACCAGTTGAAGCAAAGATTGGCGTTGTTGGCGCGCTGCTGCTCGGGAAGCAGCAGCGCAAAGCCGTCGCGCTCGGCCAGGGTCGACCAACCGGAGCCGAGATCGTAGCCGGAAGCGGTCTGGGTGCAACCATGCAGCACCACGACGAGCGGCGCGCCGGCAGGAAGCTCGCGCGGGACATATGTCCTGGCGAGCAGCGCGCCGGGATTGCTGCCGAAATCCGGCAAGGTACCGAGATGGCCAGGCGCATCGACGCCCGCCCCAGCTCCCAGCTGCGTGCGATAGGCCGATAGCCGGGCGATCGTGTCGGAGAGCTTTCGCATCGTCATGACCCTTGACTCGTCAGCCGCCGGAGTGGCGCTGGCAGGTGACAACGCCTGAAATGGGCATTCGTTGCTGCACTGCAACATAATTCTGCACGAACTGCGTCACCGCCTGTCCCGAGCAGCATCGCAGCGCATTGCTCTCCAGCGCTCATGCGACTACCTACTCCTCCATGAAATTCCTCGACCAAGCCAAGATCTATGTGAAGGCCGGCGACGGTGGCGCCGGTTGCGTCTCGTTCCGGCGCGAGAAGTTCATCGAGTTCGGCGGGCCCAATGGCGGCGATGGCGGGCGCGGCGGCGACATCGTGATCGAATGCGTGCAGGGACTGAACACCCTGATCGATTTCCGCTTCCAGCAGCATTTCAAGGCCAGGATCGGCGAGCACGGCATGGGCAAGGATCGGCACGGTGCCAATGGCACGCCGATCGTGCTCAAGGTGCCGCCGGGAACCGAGGTGCTCGATGAGGACGGTGAGACGCTGATCGCCGACCTGACCGAGCCCGGCCAGCGCTTTACCCTGTGCAAGGGCGGCAATGGCGGCTTCGGCAACGCCTATTTCAAGACTTCGACCAACCAGGCGCCGCGCCATGCCAATCCCGGCCTGCCGGGCGAGGAGCGCTGGGTCTGGCTGCGCCTCAAGCTGATCGCCGATGCCGGCCTCGTCGGCCTGCCCAATGCCGGCAAGTCGACCTTCCTCGCCACGGTGACGGCGGCGAAGCCGAAGATCGCCGATTATCCCTTCACCACACTCCATCCCGGCCTCGGCGTCGTTCGCGTCGATGCCCGCGAGATGGTGCTCGCCGACATCCCCGGCCTGATCGAGGGCGCGCATGAAGGCCATGGCCTCGGCGACCGCTTCCTCGGCCATATCGAGCGCTGCCGTGTGCTGCTGCACCTCGTCGAGGGCACCACCGAGCATGCCGGCAAGGCCTACAAGACGGTACGCAAGGAACTCGCCGCCTATGGCGCAGATCTCGACGGGAAACCGGAGATCGTGGCGCTCTCCAAGGTCGATGCGCTGACGCCGGAGGTACGCAAGGAGCAGCTCGCCCGCCTGAAGCGCGCCGCCGGACGCACGCCGATCGCGCTCTCGGCCGCATCGGGCGAAGGCGTCGAGGCGGCACTGCGTGCCGTCTTTGCCATCGTGGAGGAAGCGCGCGCCCAGGAAGCCAAGGATGAGGCGCCGGCTGAGGACATCGGCTGGCATCCTTGACCGCCGTTCATAGGTCCGGCTTGCGCAAAGATCGATCCTGGTCTTGAACTCGGTTTATCGCCGCGACCGGACAAGCCCCGCCATGAGCCGACAGACCATCCTCACCGTCTCCATGTCCGTCCTGGCGGCTGGCTCTGCTTTGGCCCAGGCACCGGCGCAGCGGCCTGCCCCGCAACGGCCGGCCCAGGCGCAGACCGCACCGGCTCAGGCCCAGACGGCACCCGCCCCCGGCGCCGTCTCCCAACCCGACAACACCACCGCGACCTATGGCGACTGGGTGATGCGCTGCCAGTCGAGCGTCGCCGCCCGCGTCTGCGAGATCGTCCAGACGCTGGAGCAACAGGGCCAGCGTGGCCCGATCGCGCTCGTTGCGATCGGCCGGCCTGTCAAGGACGAGCCGATCAAGCTGGTGATCCAGGTTCCGCCTAACCTGTCGCTCGGCGACAAGGCCAGCGTGCGCGTCACCGTCGCCGACAAGGACGAAGCGCTTGCCGTGTTCCAGCGCTGCCTGCCCGGCGGCTGCTTCGCTGAAGCCAGTCTGAGCGACGAGGTCTTCAAGCGCTGGCGCGGTTTCGGTGAGGCCGGCCAGATGCGCTATCTCGACGCCGCCAAGCGCGAGGTCGCACTGCCGCTCTCCTTCCGCGGTTTCCCTGCCGCGGCCGAGGCGTTGCAGCGCGAGCCATAAGTGGCATCATGCTCGGGCTTGCCCCGAGCATCTCAAGCCGGAAGAGGCGCTGCCCAGCGCCTCTTCGTCACGAGATTCCCGGGTCTGCGCTTCGCTTCGCCTGAGAATGACGCTTCGGCTCAATGCGCGCCGGTCGGCCTTGCGTCACGCAGCGTGGTCAGCGCGACCGCGATGCAGAACACCATGCCGGCGATCGCGATCAGCGCGACCGCGTGGAAGCCGGTCATGAAGGCCTCGCGCGCCGCCTGGAGCAGATGGGCCGACTGGTCCGGCGCCAGTTGCTCCGCCGCCGCCAGCGCCCCGCCGAGCGTCGAACGTGCCGGCGCGAGCGTCGCGCCGTCGACGCCCGCGACCGAGAGATTCGCCATGCCCTGGCGATAGAGCGCCGTGCCCAGGCTGCCGAAAACAGCAATCCCCAGCGCACCGCCGAGCTCGATGCTGGTCTCGGACATGGCGGAGGCAGCGCCTGCTCGCTCCTGCGGCGCCGAACCGACCACGATGCCGGTCGTCAGTGCGATCACCGGCGTGAAGCCGATCGAGAACATGACCGAGGCAGCAACGATCTGGACAAGGTTCGGCGCGAAGGCCAGCCAGACGAAGCCGAGTCCCGACAGTATCATGCCGCCAGCCATCAGCGTCGCCGGCTTGAAGCGCACGGACAGCGGCGTCACCGCGAAGGAGGCGAGCGTGAAGGCGATCGCCGACGGCAATGACCAGATGCCCGCCTCAAGCGGCGTCAGCCCGGCCACCATCTGCAGGTACTGCGCCACGAAGATGAAGCTGCCGAACATCACCATGATGCCGGCGAGATTGATCGCCAGCGCCGCGCGGAAAGCGGGAATCCCGAACAAAGTGAGGTCGACCATCGGATCGGCGAGATGTTTCTGCCGGCGCGCGAACACCACGCCGAGCGCGAGCCCTGCGACGATGCAAGCGGCGGCATAGGCCGAGAGCCCGAACTCGGCCCAGTGCTTCACGCCGTAGATCACCGGCAGGATCGCCGCCAGCGAGAGCAGCGCGCTGGCGATGTCGAGGCGGCCCGCCTGTGGCGCCTTGTATTCCGGCAGCAGGATCGGGCCGATGACGAGCAGGACCAGCATCGGCGGCACCGCGATCAGGAAGACCGAGCCCCACCAGAAATATTCGATCAGCACACCGCCGATCAGCGGGCCGATCACGGCGCCGGCCGAAAAGCTGGCGATCCACATCGAGATCGCGAAGGTGCGCTCGGTCTCGTCCTCGAACATCACCGCGATCAGCGACAGCGTCGAGGGCGCCAGCGTCGCCCCGGCGATACCGAGCAGGGCGCGCGTCACGATCAGCATCTCGGCGCTGGTCGAGAAGGCAGCGACGGTCGAGGCCACGCCGAAGGCGGCCGCGCCGATCAGCAGGAGCTTGCGCCGGCCGATCCGGTCACCGAGCGTGCCCATCGTCATCAGGAAGCCGGCGACCATGAAGCCGTAGATGTCGATGATCCAGAGCAACTGCCCCGCCGATGGCTTCAGCTCGCGCATCAGCGTCGGCACGGCAAGGTTCAGGACCGTCAGGTCCATCGAATAGATCATGCAGGGGAAGGCGATGGCGATCAGGCCCAGCCATTCGCGGCGTGTGGCCTTGCGCGCTGGCACGGCGGCGGGAGTCGAAGTCGTCACGGCAAAGTCTCTTTCAATTTTTTAGGCCGGGACACTGCCAATAGAATGTGGCAGCTCCTGTCAGCATCCGCCCGCGGCTCGCGCATGCCCGGTATGCTTGTGCGAGCGCCATGGCGCCCCTTTGGCGCTATGCCGGCCGCTCGCGCCGAAGCAGCAGCGTGTCGTGCCCCAGAAAGCTGACGGCGCGCTCATCGCGGAATCCGAAGCGCCTTGCGAGTCGCAGCGACGGCCCGTTCTCCGGCGCAATCAGGCAGACCGAGCTTTCGTATGCGCGCTGCCCATCGAGCCAGGCCAGCGCGGCGGTGAGCGCCTCGCTCGCGAAGCCCTGGCCATGGGCCCAGCCCGCGAGCACCCAGCCAGCCTCGGGAATGCCACGGATCGACGGCTCGACCGCCCGGTGGAAATCGGCGAAACCGAGATCGCCGACGAAGCGCCCGCTCGCCTTCTCGGTCAGCGCCCAATAGCCGTAGCCGAGCAACGGCCAGAGCCCGCGATAGCGCAGCAGCCGCATCCAGGCGTCCTGCACCGTCGAGGGCTGGCCGATATGGCGCACCACCGCCGCATCGCCCCACATCTGGCAAAGCGGCTCGAAATGCTCGAGGCCATGCAGATCGAGGATGAGGCGCTCGGTCTCGAGGCGAATTGCTCTACCCTTCCGCGAATTGCAGCCGATAGAGGCGCGCATAGGCGCCGTCGCGGGCGATCAGCTCGTCATGGTCGCCGGTCTCGATCACCTTGCCTTCGTCGAGCACGACGATCTGGTCGGCCTCGCGCACGGTCGAGAGTCGATGCGCGATCACGAGCGTGGTCCGGCCCTTGGTCAGCTCCGCCAGCGCCTGCTGCACCAGCCGCTCCGACTGGGTGTCGAGCGCCGAGGTCGCCTCGTCGAGCAACAGGATCGGCGCGTCCTTCAGGACGGCGCGGGCGATGGCGAGACGCTGGCGCTCGCCGCCGGAGAGCCGTGAGCCGCGTTCGCCGACCCGGCTGTCGTAGCCTTCCGGCATCGCCATGATGAAGTCGTGCGCAGCCGCCGCCTTGGCCGCGGCGATGATGTCGCTCTCGCTCGCGCCCGGGCGGCCGAAGCCGATATTGGCGCGCACCGTGTCGTCGAACAGCACGACATCCTGGCTGACCACGCCGATCTGGCTGCGCAGACTGAGCAGGGTCACGTCGCGGGTGTCCTGCCCGTCGATCTCGACCTTGCCCTCTGTGGGATCGTAAAGCCGCGGCACCAGGGCCAGCATGGTCGACTTGCCCGACCCGGAGCGGCCGACCAGCGCCGTGGTCTTGCCGGCCAGGGCCACGAGATCGATTCCCTCGAGCCCGCGCTGGTCGTCGCGATAGCGGAAGCGCAGGTCGCGGAAGGCGACTTCGCCGCCGGTGACCACCAGGGGCTTGGCATCCGGGCGCTGCGTGATCAGCGGCATCTCGTCGATCAGCGCGTAATAGCGCTTCAACGAGGCGCCGGCCTCCTGGACGATGGCGTTGAGATTGCCGAGCGAGCGCATCGGCTGGGCCGCGAGCAGCAGCGCCGAAACATAGCCGGTGAAGTCGCCGACGGTGGAGGTGCCCGAGGTGATACGCACGCCAATCGCAGCGAGCACGCCCGCGACCGCGATGCCACCGGCGACCTCGAGCAGCGGATCGAGCCGGCCGCGGGCATTGGCCGCCTTCATCTTCAGCGTCCGAATCGTCTCGAAGGCGGAGGCAGCGCGGTCCTTGAGATACGGCTCGAGCGAATCGGTCTTGGCGACGCGCGCGCCCTGCAGGCTCTCAGTGACCAGGCCCGCCATGATGCCGGTCTGCTCCTGCTGCGACATCGCCATCCGGCGCAGCTTCTTGCCGATCCGGCCGATCGGCCGGGCCACGACCGGCGCGATCAGCAGCACCACCGCCGTCATCTTCCAGTCGATCCAGAGCATGGCGCCGACCAGTGCGATCGCCGTCATCACGTCGCGGACCGCGATGTTGACCAGCCGCGTCAGCGCCTCCTTGACGAAGGTGAAGTCGGTGGTGAAGCGCTGGGTGAGCGAGGCGGGATTCTCTCTTTGCAGCTGCGTGAGGTCGGCATCGATCAGATGCGCGTAGAGCGCGCTCTGCATGTCCGCCTCGACCCGGCTGACGACGCTGTTGGTCATCACCGTCTGTGTCAGCAGCGAGAAGCCCTTGATCGCGGTGACGATGACCACGACGACGGCGACGGCATTGACGACGCCGATCTCGATGCCGAGCGATTTCGACACCAGCCGTTCGGCGCGGCGCACGAAACCGGTCGCCTCGGCCCCGATCGGGTCGGCGAAGGCGTCGAACGCCGCCTTGATCAGCAGCGGATAGAAGCTCGTCGTCGCCGCGATGACCACGACGAGGGAGAGGATGGCGAGCATCTGCGGCAGGTATTGCCGTCCGCGCTCACGCCAGACTCGGGCAAAGAGCGCAAGGGTGTCGTCGGTGACGCGGCCGATCTTCATGGGGCGCGGCCTAACATGGCCGCCATGCGAGCGCCACTGCCGGTCTTGCTCCGGACACGAACCTGACGTCCGATAGCCATGAGTTGATTCACCAGATTCGAGAGCCCATGCCCCTTTCTCCGCCGGCCCGGGCCGGACAGTCCTTCGCCGAGATCGATACCCCCGCCTTGATCATCGATCTCGACGCCTTCGAGCGGAATCTCGTCACCATGGCGGCCTTCGCCGAGGCGAGCGGCCTGCGCCTGCGCCCGCACGCCAAGACGCATAAGAGCCCCGAGATCGCCCTGCGCCAGATCGCCCATGGCGCGGTCGGGCAATGCTGCCAGAAGGTCGGTGAAGCCGAGATCCTGGTCGCCGGCGGCGTCACCGACGTGCTCGTCACCAACGAGATCGCCGGCGCCGCCAAGCTCGACCGGCTGGCCAAGCTCGCCCGTGATGCCCGCATCGGGCTCTGCGTCGACCATATCGACGGCGTACGCGAGGCAGCCGAGGCTGCGGCCCGCAGCGACGTCGTCCTCGATGTGCTGGTCGAGCTCGACATTGGCGGTCGGCGCTGCGGCGTCGCGCCCGGCGAGGCGGCGGTGCGGCTCGCCGAGGCGGTGGCGCGCAGCAACACGCTGCGCTTCCGGGGCGTGCAGGCCTATCACGGCTCGGCCCAGCACATGCGCTCGATCGACGAGCGCAGCGAGGCGATCGAGCGCGCCGGCCTGCTCACCCGCAATGCGATCGAGCGCCTCGCCCAGGCCGGCCTCGCCTGCGAGACCGTTGGCGGTGCCGGTACCGGCACCTTCGAGCTGGAGAGCCGCTCCGGCATCTGGAACGAGCTGCAATGCGGCTCCTACATCTTCATGGACGCCGACTATGCCCGCAATCGCATGGCCGACGGCTCGACCTTCCACACCTTCCAGCATGCGCTGTTCGTGCTCGCGGGCGTGATGAGCAAGCCGGTGCCGGATCGCGCCATCGTCGATGTCGGCCACAAGGCAGCCGCGGTCGATTCCGGCATGCCGGTGCCGTGGCAGCGCGACGGCGTGATCTACACCAAGCCGTCCGACGAGCACGGCATCCTGACCGGCGACCCGGTCGCCGTGCCGCACCGCGGCGACCGGGTCCTGCTCGTGCCCGGCCATTGCGACCCGACCGTCAACCTGCACGACTGGTATGTCTGCGTGCGCGGGCTCAGCGGCCCCGACGCCCATGTCGAGGCGGTCTGGCCGGTCGCAGGTCGTGGGGCGCTCACCTGATCCGAGGGGCCTAATGCTCGCCGAGCTGGCGCTGCGAGCCCTGTCCCCGGCCGCGCCAATGGCGCGCCGGTTCGGCCTGCTGAAGGAAGGCATATCGCTCTGGTCGCGCGGCCGGCGCCAGCGCAAGGCCTGGGAGCCGCATCAGGCCCGCTGCCGCGCCATCATCGCTGAGGTCGCGGCCGCACTACCGAGGCGGCGCAAGGTCGTGGTGCTCGGCTCCGGCCCGGCCCGCGACATCCCGCTGGAGACGCTTTGCGCGAGCTTCGACGAGGTCGTGCTCGTCGACATCGTCCATCTGCCGCTGCTGCGCTTGAAGCTCTGGCGGCAGGCGAAGGTCAGCCTGCTCAGCCGCGACCTCACCGGCGCGATGGCCTGGCTCGCCGGCGAGGCCGGCAGCCGGCAGGACCCGCTCGCCGACCTCATCGCCGACGGCAGCGTCGATCTTGTCGTCTCCGCCAACCTGCTCTCGCAGCTCGCCTGGCCGGTGGCCGACTGGCTCGAGGACAATCCCGCCCGCGCTGCCGCTTTGCCCTGCGATCTTCCGGCCCGTTGCATCGCCTGGCATCTCGACGACCTCTCCCGCTTCAAGGGCCATGTCTGCCTGATCAGCGATGTCGAGATGGTCGAGCGCGACCGCGAAGGCGCGATCCGTGAGCGGCTCGACCTGACGCACGGCGTCGCGCTTCCGAAGGAGGATGAGAGCTGGCTCTGGCCCGTCGCGCCCTTCGGCGAAGCCGAACGCGACCGGGAGTATGTGCACAAGGTCTGTGCGTGGAGACGATTCGGCATAGAGAACCCTTCTCCCCTCGGGGGAGAAAGTCCGGCAGGGGATGAGGGCAGCGCGACAGGGTGAGGCGAGAGCAGGCTTAGCCTGTCCTTCTCTCATCTGTCAGCGCTTCGCGCTGCCACCGTCCCCCCGAGGGGAGAAGGGTTTTCTGTTTCACCCCAGCGCCAACCGCCGCCTGACGATCTCGGCGTGGAAGCGCGCCCCGTGGATCAACCCCCTGTCGTCGAAATCGTAGCGCGGACTGTGCAGCGGGGCGCTGTCGCCATTGCCGACGAAGGAAAAGCAGCCCGGCACATGCGCAAGGAAGCGGGCGAAGTCTTCCGAGCCGGTGAAGGGCTCCGACACGACCGAGACATTCTCGGGACCGAGCACGGCCTGCGCCGCCTCCAGCGCCGCTTCGGTCTGGGCCGGCTGGTTCAGCAGCGGCACGAATTCGCGCGTGTAGCTGACCGATTGCTCGACGTTGTAGGCGCGGGCGATGCCCTCGCTGATCACGCGCATCTGCGCCTCGATCTCGGCGCTGACCTCGGGGTGGAAGCTGCGGGCATCGCCGAGGATGCGCGCCTGCCCCGGCAGGGCGTTGCGGGTGCCGTCGGTGATCAGCTCCGTCACCGACACCACGGCGATCTGAGCTGGGCTGAGGCGCCGCGAGACGATGGTCTGCAGGCTGGTGACCAAGGCGCAGGCGGCGACGAGCGTCTCGTTGCCGACATGGGGGCGGGCGGCATGGCCGCCGATGCCGGTGAGGACGATCTCGAAATTATCCTCCGCCGACATGATCGGCCCAATACGGGTCTGGAACTTACCGACCGGCAGCCTCGGCGCATTGTGCAGCCCGTAGATCTCCTCGAACGGGAAGCGCTCCAGCAACCCGTCATCGAGCATGGCGAGCGCACCGCGACCCCATTCCTCGGCCGGCTGGAAGACGAAGCGCACGGTGCCGTTAAAGCCGCCATCCGCCGCCAGGAGCTTGGCGGCCCCGAGCAGCATGGCGGTGTGCCCGTCATGACCGCAGGCGTGCATGACGCCGGGGCTCTGCGAGCGGTGCGGCAGCTCGCCCTGCTCTGGGATGCGCAAGGCATCCATGTCGGCCCGCAGCGCGATCGCCCGGTTGCCGCTGCCGCGCTTCAGCGTGCCGACCACGCCGGTACCGCCGACGCCCTCGGCGACGTCGTCGAAGCCGAATTCGCGCAGCTTGCCAGCCACGAAGGCGCTGGTGCGCGTCTCCTCGAAGCCGAATTCCGGATGGGCGTGCAGGTCGCGCCGCCAGGCGGTCATCTCCTGCACGAGTGTGTCGAGATCGATCGTCAAGGGTCGCCCCTGCCTGCTGCAACGGCCTGAAGACTATGCTGGCGCCGGCGCAACAGGCGCTGCAATTGCTCGCCCGATTTGCAAGCTTGTTTCGCAAGCGTCCGCTCAGCGGTTCAGCCGCACTGCCCCGCTGGTCGAGAGGTCGTAGCCACCGAATTCTGCCGCCCGCGCTACCATGTCGGGGCCGCGCATCCAGGCGAGCAGCTTTTGCGTCGCCGGCTCGAAATAGCTCCGCCGACGCAGCACGAGATCGAGGTGTTCCCAGACCATCGGCAGGAAGGCAAGGCCGAAGGCCATGGCGATGGCGCGCGCAGCGATGCCGCAATCGGCGCGGCCGGAACGGATCGCCAGCGCCAGATCCTGGCCGGTGGCACAGACGCCATCCGCGACGATCATCCTGCCGGACGGAACACCGCCGCGCTCCAAGAGGCTCATCAGCAGCAATTGTGCGCCGGCGCCGCGCTGACGCTGGGCGAAGCGGGCGCCCTTCGTAATCGCCGTGCCGAGCCCGTCGATCCCGAGCGGGTTGTCGGGCGCGATCAGCAGCCCCTGCTCGCGCCGGGCGAAATTGATCACCACCGCATCGTGCAGGGAAGGCTCGGCGCGGATCGCAGCGAGGTTGGCAGCGTCGTCATCCGGCGTCGCATGCAGATGCAGCGCGGCGATGGCGACCTCGTTGCGGACGAGCCGGTCGAGCCCGGCCTGCGAGCCCTCGGCGAGCAGCGCCAGCCCGCAGCCGGATTCACGGATGGCGAGCTCCAGCAGCGAATCCTGGCTGCCGCCGACGATCGGTGGCGGCGGGACCGCGTCGAACCCGGCCGGTCGCGACAGCCCGGCTTCCAGCCAGCGATCAAGCCCGGCGCGCGGGAACAGCCATTTGCCGGAGACCTTGGTGCAGGGCACAGCACCCTGCCCGACCAGCTCGTAGAGCTTGCGGTCCTTGAGGCGCAGATAACTGGCCGCTTCTTCTGTCGTAAGCCAGACCTGATCCTGCATCAGCCTGCGTTTGCCTGCGCTAGTTACGCTGTTGGCATTTCGTCGCATTGAACTCTACCAATTGCAAATGCTTGCATTCTCAAGGCGAGCGCACGGGAGCAGGCTTTGGACGTCGGCGCGATCTTTCAGGCGGCATTTGCCCTGGTGGTCGGGCTCGATCCCGGTTTCCTCGGCATCGTCTTCCTGTCGCTGCGCGTGACGCTCACCGCCGTGCTGATCGCGGCGCTGATCGGCCTGCCGCTCGGGGCGGCACTGGCGCTGGCGCGCTTTCCCGGCCGCGCGGCCATCATCGTCTGCCTGAACGCACTGATGGGGCTGCCGCCCGTCGTCGCCGGCCTTGCCGTCTTCCTCTTGCTCTCGCGCTCCGGCCCGCTCGGCCCGCTCGGCCTGCTGTTCACACCGACCGCGATGATCATCGCGCAGGTGATCCTCGTCCTGCCGATCGTGATCGCGCTGACCCGGCAGGTGATCGAGGACCTCTGGGGCGAGTATCGCGACCATCTGCGCTCGGTCGGCCTCGAAGGGCTGCGCGCGATTCCGACCCTGCTCTTCGACGGACGCTTTGCGCTGGCGACGGCGCTGCTCGCCGGCTTCGGCCGAGCCAGCGCCGAGGTCGGCGCCGTCCTGATCGTCGGCGGCAACATCGCCGGCTACACCCGCACCATGACGACGGCGATTACGCTCGAGACCTCGAAGGGCGACCTGCCGCTGGCGCTGGGCCTCGGCCTCGTCCTGCTCTCGCTGACGCTCGCGATCAACGCGATCGCCTTCGGCGCCAGCCGTATCGGCGCGCGCTATGCCGGGTGAGCGATCATGCTGAGCGCAACCTCGATCCTGCCGCTCACCGTCGAGGCCGCCGCCTTCTCCGGCGACGGCAAGCTGCTGGTCGAGCCCAACAGCTTCACCATCCCGGCCGGGGGCTTGACCGTGCTGCTCGGACCGAACGGCGCCGGCAAGTCGCTGACCCTGCGCCTCTGCCATGGCCTGCTGACGCCGAGCCGCGGCGCCGTGCGCTGGGCCGCTGGAGCCGAAGGCCGCGCCAAGCGCCATGCCATGGTCTTCCAGAAGCCGATCATGCTGCGCCGCTCGGTCGAGGCCAACATCACCCACGCGCTCGCTGCCGCCGGTGCCAATAGCGCCGAACGCAAGGCACGCGCGGCACAGGCGCTGCAGCGCTTCGGCCTCGCCGAGCGCGCCAGCCAGCCGGCGCGCTTGCTCTCCGGCGGCGAGCAGCAGCGCCTCGCCATCGCCCGCGCCTGGGCGCTGCGTCCCGAATTGCTCTTCCTCGACGAACCGACCTCGCAGCTCGACCCTGCCGCAACGCGCCAGATCGAGGAATTGCTCTCCGGCCTCGTCGCCGAGGGCATCACCGTGATGATGTCGACCCATGATCTCGGCCAGGCCCGGCGCCTGGCCGACCGCGTGCTCTTCCTGCATCGCGGCCGGCTGGTCGAGGACGCACCCGCCAAGGATTTCTTCGCCGGCCCGCATTCGGCCGAGGCCCGCGCCTTCCTCGCCGGCGAACTGCTCTGGTGACCCACAAAGACTAAAGACAGGAGAAACGCCCATGATCGCCCTGCCCCGTCGTTCCGTCCTCGCCGCCGGCCTGTTCCTCGGCCTGACCGGCGTCGCCCTTGCCCAGGCGCCCGCCGCCCCGAGCGGCGAACGCTTCATCACCGTGGCCTCGACCACCTCGACCCAGGATTCCGGCCTGTTCAACCACATCCTGCCGCTGTTCAAGGCCAAGACCGGCATCGAGGTCCGCGTCATCTCGCAGGGCACTGGCCAAGCCCTCGATACCGCCCGTCGCGGCGATGCGGACGTCGTCTTCGTCCACGCCAGGGCGCAGGAGCTGAAATTCGTCGAGGAGGGCTTTTCGACCGAGCGCCGGCCGGTGATGTACAACGACTTCGTCCTGATCGGCCCGAAAGCCGACCCGGCCGGCGTTGCCGGCACGAAGGACATCGTCGCGGCGCTGAAGACGATCCAGGAGAAGGCAGCGCCCTTCGTCTCGCGCGGCGACAAGTCGGGCACCCATGCCGCCGAGCTCAATCTCTGGAAGGTCGCGGGCATCGACATCGCTGCGCAGAAGGGCCCCTGGTATCGCGAGATCGGCCAGGGCATGGGCGCGGCGCTCAACACCTCGGGCGCCATGGGCGCCTATGTCCTCTCCGACCGCGCCACCTGGATCTCGTTCAAGAACCGCGGCGATCTCGTCATCTCCGTCGAGGGCGACAAGCGCCTGTTCAACCAATACGGCGTGATGTCGGTGAACCCCGCCAAGCACCCGCATGTGAAGGTCAATGACGGCAAGCTCTTCGCCGACTGGCTGACCAGCCCGGAAGGCCAGAAGGCGATCGCCGACTACAAGATCGACGGCCAGCAGCTGTTCTTCCCGAATGCCGGGCAGGCGGGGGCGTGAACCTGATGCGCAAGCTCGCTCTCATCGCTCTCGTCGGCCTGTGGCCGGCGCTCGCATCGGCGCAACAAGCCGAGAAGCCGGTGCTGCTCCACGCCGCCGGCAGCCTGAAGAACGCGCTGACCGAGGTCGCGAAAGCCTTCGAAACCTCGGCGAGCATTCCGGTCAAGACCAGCTTCCGTCCCTCCGGCCTGCTGCGCGAGGCTCTCGCCAAGGGCGAGCCGGCCGAGGTCTTCGCCTCGGCGAACATGGATCACCCGCTCGCGCTGGCGAAGGATGGCAAGGCCGGTCCGGTCGTGCTGTTCGTTCGTAACGAGACCTGCGCCTTCGCGCGCCCCGGACTGGACGTGACCAGCAACACGCTGCTCGCGCGCATGCTCGATCCAAAGGTCAAGCTCGGCACCTCGACGCCGAAGGCCGACCCATCCGGCGACTATGCCTGGCAGGTCTTCGCCAAGGCCGAGAAGCTGAAAGCCGGCGCCAAGGCAGCGCTGGAGGCCAAGGCACTGCAGCTCGTCGGCGGCCCAAACAGCGCCCCGACCCCGCAGGACCGCAACGGCACCGGCTATCTGCTGGCGACCGGCGCCGCCGACCTCTTCCTCGGCTATTGCACCAATGCCGACCCGATCGCCCGCGAGCAGCCCGGGGTCCGCATGGTCAGGTTGCCGGAGAAGCTGCTGGTCGGCGCCGATTATGGGCTGACGGTGATGAACGGAGCCTCGCCGAACGCCTATCGGCTGGCCATGTACATCCTCTCGCCGGACGGGCAGCGCATCCTGGCGAGGCACGGTTTCGTCGCGCCTAGCCTGCCGCGCGAGGGGAACTGAGATCTTGACTGCGCCAGCCCCGGTGAGCCTGCACGCTGCCGGCAGCCTGCGCGCGGCGCTGCTCGACATTGCTGACGCCTTCCAAAGCGAGACGGGTGTTCCCGTCTCCTTGCAATTCGGCGCCTCCGGCCTGCTCAAAGATCGGCTCGTCCGAGGCGAGGCCGGCGAGGTCTTCGCCTCGGCCAATCTGGAGCATCCGCAAGCGTTGGCCCGCGCCGGCCTCGCCGGTCCCGCCGTGCTCTTCGCCCGCAACGAGCTCTGCGCCTTCCTGCGGCCAGGGCTGGTTGCCACGGCAGCAACCCTGCTCGACCTGATGCTCGATCCCAAGGTCAGGCTCGGCACTTCGTCGCCGAAGGCCGACCCATCCGGCGATTATGCCTTCGCTGTCTTTGCCAGAGCGGAGGCGCTGAAGCCCGGTGCAAAGGCGGCGCTCGAAGCCAAAGCCCTGAAGCTCACCGGCGGACCGGAGTGCACGCCGGCGCCGGACGGGCTCAATGTCTACGGTCACAAGCTGGCGAGCGGCGAGGCCGACATCTTCCTGGCCTATTGTACCAATGCCCAGCCGCTTGCGAACGAACAGCCGGGGATCGCGATGCTGCGCCTGCCGGACCAGCTCGCTGTCGGCGCCGATTACGGCCTGACGGTGCTGAACAAGGCCTCGCCGGGTGGCTATCGGCTCGCCATGTTCATCCTCTCGCCGCAGGGTCAGTCGTTTCTGGCACGGCATGGCTTCTTGGCGCCGGGTCTGCCACGCGCGGGATAGCGGAAAGGCGACATCATGGATTGGCAAGCGACCCGGCCAGGCGAGACCGAAGCGCCCCTGCCCGAGCGGGCCGACGCCCGGCTCGTCTTCATCGGCCGCATCCGCACGCCGTTTGCGACGCGCGATGACTGTCCGCGCCAGGGCCGGCAAGACGGGCCGCTATGCCGGGTGGAGATCGATCCGTACTGGCAGGCAGCGCTCAAGGGCATCGAGACCTTCGCCGAACTCGATTTGCTCTACTGGATGCATGAGGCGCGGCGCGATCTGCTGACGCAGACACCACGCGGCGGCGGCACGCTCGGCACCTTCGCACTGCGCTCGCCGGTCCGGCCGAACCCGATCGCATTGTCGCGGGTGAAGCTCGAAGGCATCGAGGATGGCGTCCTGCTGGTGCGCGGGCTCGACTGCCTCGACGGCACGCCGCTCCTCGACATCAAGCCATTTCGCTGCAGTCATTCGCACGGGACAACGGAAGCCTCCCATGCTGCATCCTGACCGCCGCTGCGTCCTCGCCGGCCTTGGCGCGACGCTGGCCGCCCCGCGTTTCGCCCGTGCTGCCACGATCCGCGACGGCGCCGCCCGCGAGGTACCGGTTCCCGGCAAAGTCGAGCGCATCTTTCCGGCAGGGCCGCCGGCGGCGATCCTGATCTACACCCTCGCGCCCGACCTGCTGCTCGGCTGGCCCCGCGCCAACCGGCCGGAGGAGCGCGAATTCCTGCTGTCCGGGATCGGCGATCGGCCGGAGGTCGGCCGCATCACCGGTCGCGGCAACAGCGCCAATCTCGAAGCCGTGCTCCAGGCCAGGCCCGACCTGATCATCGATTCCGGCTCGACCGGCCGCACCTATGTCGAGCTCGCCGAGCGCGTGCAGCAGCAGACCGGCATCCCCTATGCCCTGCTCGACGGCCGCTTTGACCAGACCCCGGCGAGCTACCGCATCCTCGGCCAGCTTACCGGCCGGAGCGAGCGCGCCGAGACGCTGGCGCGCTGGTGCGAAGACAGTTTCGCGACGATCCGCGGACGCATCGCTGCGATCCCGACCGGGAAGCGCCCGAGCGTCTACTATGCACGCGGCCCGCGCGGGCTCGAGACCGGGCTCGGCGGCTCGATCAATGTCGAGACGCTCAGCTTCCTCGGCGCTCGCAACGCCGCCGCCGAACAGCAAGGCAGCGGCCTCGCCCAGGTCTCGCTCGAACAGGTTCTGGCCTGGAACCCGGACGTCATAGTCACCATCGACCTCGCCTTTGCTGAGAGCGTGCGCAGCGATCCGAACTGGGCCGGGGTCAAGGCGGTGCGCGAGGGCCGCGTCCATCTCTCGCCGAAATTGCCTTTCGGCTGGGTCGACTTCCCGCCCTCGGTCAACCGGGCGATCGGCCTGTGGTGGCTGGCGAAGTTGCTCTATCCCGCGCAATTCCCGGAGGACATCCGCAAGCTCGCCCGCGACTTCCACACCCTGTTCTACCAGGTGACGCCGAGCGAGGCCCAGCTCGACCGCGTGCTGGCAGGGCGGGGGTGATGTCTCAAATCGTCGTGTCATCCCGGGCGCAGCGCAGCGGAGACCCGGGATCCATTCCGGAACGGTTCAGGCATGGGTCCCGGATCGGCGCCGCTGCGCGGCTTGTCCGGGATGACCATGTCGTGGTTCCGTGGTGGACTAAAACCCGTTGATCTCATGACCTCCTCCCTGCGCGGCAATCTGATCGCCCTCGTCCTGCTCGCGCTGGCTGTACTCGCCGCCTTTGCGCTCGGCCGCTATCCGGTCGCGCCCGGCGATCTCGGCCGCCTCGTCTGGTCGCTCGTCTCGGGCGATCCCTCCGGCCTGCCGGCGCAGGTCGAGACCGTGGTCTGGAACATCCGCGGCCCGCGCATCCTCGCGGCGATCCTGTGCGGGGCGGCGCTCGCCATTGCCGGCTGCGCCTTCCAGGGCCTGTTCCGCAATCCGCTGGTCTCGCCCGACATCCTCGGGGCATCCTCCGGCGCGGCGCTCGGCGCCGTCATCGGTATCTATCTCTCGCTCGGCCTGTTCGGCATCCAGCTCGCCGCCTTCGTCGGCGGGCTTGTCGCGGTCGGCGCGGTCTATGCGGTCGGCTCGACGATCCGGCGCGGCGATCCCGTGCTGGTACTGGTATTGACCGGCGTCGTCGTCGGCTCGCTGCTCGGCGCCGGCATCGGGCTGGTGAAGTACTGGGCCGACCCGTACAACCAGCTCCCGGCCATGACTTTCTGGCTGCTCGGCAGCCTAGCCGGCACGGCCAAGCCCGACCTGATCCCCCTGCTAGGCCCGGTCCTGATCGGCGCCATCGTCCTGCTGGCATTGCGCTGGCGGATGAACGTGATGTCGCTGCCGGAGGAAGAGGCGCGTGCGCTCGGCCTCGCCACCGGCCCGCTGCGTATCGCCATCATCGCCTCCGCGACGCTGGTGACGGCGGCTAGCGTCGCAGCCGCCGGCATCATCGGCTGGGTCGGCCTCGTCGTGCCGCATCTCGCTCGCTTCCTCGTCGGACCCGATTTCGGCCGGCTGATGCCGACGGCGGCGCTGCTCGGCGGCGGCTATCTCCTCGCCATCGACACGCTGGCGCGCACTGCCGCCCCGGTCGAGACGCCGCTCGGCATCCTCACCGCCGTGATCGGCACGCCCTTCTTCATCTGGCTGCTCGCCTCGGCGCGCGGAGGCTGGTCATGAGCCTCGAAGCCTCCGTCCTCGCCTACGGCTACCGTGACCGCGAGATCGGCCGCGACATCGCGCTCGACCTCGCTGGCGGAGAGGTGCTGGCCCTGCTTGGCCCGAACGGCCATGGCAAGACCACGCTGCTGAAGACCTTGCTCGGCCTGCTACCGGCGAAGGGCGGTTCGCTCACGCTCGATGGCAGGCCGCTAGCCGATCTCTCCATCGGCGAACGGGCCCGTGCCCTCGCCTATGTGCCGCAGGTCCATGCCGGCACCTTTGCCTTCGCGGTCAGCGAGATCGTGCTGATGGGGCGCACCGCCCGCTCAAGTCTGTTCGCCGCGCCCTCCTCTCATGATCGAGAAATGGTCTCCGCGATGCTGGACCGGCTCGGCATCGCCCATCTGGCGGAGCGTCCCTACACCGAGATTTCCGGCGGCGAGCGCCAGCTCGTGATGATCGCCCGGGCGCTGGCGCAGGAGCCGCGCTACGTCATCCTCGACGAGCCGACGGCGAGCCTCGACTTCGGCAACCAGGGCAAGGTGATGAGCCAGATCCGCCGTCTCGCAACCGAGGGTCTCGGCGTGCTCTTCACCACCCACGACCCGAACCAGGCGCTACGCTATGCCGACCGGGCGCTGCTCCTGCGCGACGGCCGGGCGCTCGCCAGCGGCAAGGCGAGCGAACTGTTGACGCCGGAGCGACTCGGGGCGCTCTACGGCACTGCGATCGAGACCATCAGGGGCGAGGACGGAAAGCTCGCCTTCCTGCCCGGCTGAGCAGCGTCTCGGCCGGGTCGCCGATCCCGTCACAATCTCCAGATCCGATTTACTTATAGTCAGAACCTGGCGTGTGATCGTGCCGGCGCCGGCGGGCAGGCCCGCTTTCGGCAGCACGGTCTGTTGGCCTAGTCGATGCCTGGGGGATATTGAATGAAGCCCATCATCGGAGCCGCGCTCCTGCTCGGCCTCGCCGCCACGGCCAATGTGACGAAGGCGGAGGCACAGCAGCCGACCCAGGCCTCCATCGAAGCGCTGCTGCCCGATTTCGAGAAGCAGGTCGCCGAGGGCATGAAGGCCTTCTCCGTGCCGGGTGTCGCCGTCGGCATCGTCCATGACGACAAGCTGATCTACACCAAGGGCTTCGGCGTCCGCGCGCTCGGCAAGCCTGATCCGGTCACGCCCGAGACGATCTTCCAGGTCGGCTCGACCACAAAAGCCTTCCTCGCCACCACACTGGCGCAGGCGGTCGATGCCGGCCGGCTTGGCTGGACCGACCCGGTCATCGACCATGTTCCCGATTTCCAGCTCGCCGACCCCTGGGTCACCCGCGATTTCCGCGTGCTCGACCTCGCCGCCCAGCGCTCCGGCCTGACGCCTTACGTCAACGACGCGCTCACCATGCTCGGCTACGACAAGCAGACGCTGATCCGCTCGCTGCGCGTCGCCCCGCAGCTCGGGATGTTCCGCTCCGATTTCCGCTATCTGAACATCCCGCATGTCGTCGGTGGCGAGATCGTCGCCAAGGCCAATGGCGCGCCGTCCTGGTTCGATTCCCTGAAGGCGAGCCTGCTCTCTCCGCTCGGCATGAGCGCGACGACGGCGACGGCCGAGGCGATCACCGCCGCGCCCAACCATGCGCAGGGCCATCGCCTCGCCGACAAGCCCGTCGCCGTGCCCTTCCACCCCTCCTTCCCCTACGCGCTCGGGCCAGCCGGGGCGCTCAACTCGAACATTCCCGACATGGGCAGATGGTTGCGCCTGCAGCTCGGCCGCGGCCAGTTCGAGGGCAAGGTCCTGGTCTCCGAGGACAATCTCGACGTCACCTGGACGCCGCGCGTCGCCATGAACGAGCGCACCTCCTATGCCGTCGGCTGGGTCGCGACCGCGACGCCGCCCGGCCGGATCATCTGGCACAATGGCGGCACCTCCGGCTTCGGCGCCCATGCCGGCTTCCTGCCTGATGGAAAGACCGGCATCGTCATCCTGACCAATCTCGAGAATGGCGGCATGCCGGACGCGCTGGCGATGTGGTTCTACGATCGCGTGCTCGGCAACCCCGCCGTCGATAACGTTGCGCTCGCGGCCGCCGCTGCGAAAACCCGTCGCGAGGCGGCCAAGACCGAGGCCGCCGGCTTCGTGCCCGGCCCGCTTTCGCCGCTCGCAGCCGCCTTTGCCGGCAGCTACGCTTCATCCGTCCTCGGCGACGCCACCGTCGCACTCATGGAGGGCAAGCTTGGCCTGACGCTGGAAAAGACCGAGGCGCAGCTCCTGCTCGAGCCGAACAGGGACGACCCCTATTTGTTCCAGGCGCGGCTGGCGCCGGTCGGCGCCTTCGTCGCACCGGCTGAGATGTCCGGCGGCGAGCCTTTCGTTCGGCTGCGCTTCGAGACCGACGCTGCCGGCAAGATCACGCAGATGCGCTGGCTCAGCCCCGAGTTGCCGCATGCCTTCCCGCGCTCGGCGCAGTGACGGGAGGGAGCATCATCATGACGATCCGCATCGCCCTCCTCTCGCTGGGCCTCACCTTCGCCATCGGCTCCAATGTCTCCGCCGCACCAGTCTTCGCGCCTCTGCCCGAGATGACCTCTGTCTTGCCGATCGAACCCGCTCGCTCGGCATTGCGAAAATTCTTCGATACGCTCGGCGACGACGACGTCCATGACGATCACTACGACTGGAACGACTATCGCGACGCGACCTCGCGAAAGGACCGCATCCGCGACTGGCAGCGCATGCAGAACGACGCGCAGAAGGACTACTGGCGCCAGCAGAAGGACATGCAGAAGCGGGCGATCAAGGCCCAGCGCGGCTGGTAGCCGACCGAACGGCCGCGTCAGCCTCTGGCAGGAAACCTCCCCTACCCCCCTTACCTTCCCCCGCCAGGCTGTTGCATAGTCGCCCAGACGTGGCGTCATGACGCCGCAGGATGGGGAACGGACATGAAGACAATCACTTTCGCCGCGGCGCTGCTCGCCGCCGGCACCCTCGCCGCTTCCGCGCAGCAGCTCGCGCCCAGCCCGACGCTCGACGCGATCAAGGCGCGCGGCCATCTCGAATGCGGCGTGCATCTCGGCCTGCCCGGCTTCTCCTTCGCCAACGACAAGGGCGAATGGACCGGTCTCGACGTCGATTACTGCCGCGCGCTCGCCGCCGCCGTGCTCGGCGACGCCACCAAGGTGAAGTACACGCCGACGTCGGTGCAGCAGCGCTGGCCGATCCTGCAATCGGGCCAGGTCGACGTGCTCTCGCGCAACTCGACCATCACCTTCTCGCGCAACGCCACGCTCGGCCTCAACTTCCAGGGCATCAACTTCTACGAGGGCCAGACCTTCATCGTCCGCAAGAAGGCCAATGTGAAGTCGGCCGAGGATCTCGACGGCGCCTCGGTCTGCGTCGCCGCCGGCTCGACCGAGGAGAAGAACGCCGCCGACTGGTTCCGCGAGCGCAACCTCAAGGTCACCATCACCAACTTCCAGAAGAACGACGACGCCATCACCGCCTATGACAGCGGCCGTTGCGACGCCTACACCGCCGGCGTCGGCGCCCTCGCCGGCCAGCGCGCCAAGCTCAAGGTTCCGGACGACCACGTCATCCTGACCAAGCCGATCTCGAACGACCCGCAGGGCCCGGTGACCCGCTATGGCGACGAGCGCTGGCAGCTGATCGTGCGCTGGGTGCTGAACGGCACCATCGCCGCCGAGATGCTCGGCGTCACCTCCAAGAACGTCGACGAGATGAAGGCGAACTCGAAGAACACCGAGGTCCGCCGCCTGCTCGGCGCCGAAGGCGGCTTCGGCGCGATGATGGGCCTGCCCGACGACTGGATGTACAAGGCGATCAAGCAGGTCGGGAACTATGGCGAGAGCTATGAGCGCACCGTCGGCCTGGCTTCGCCGCTGAAGCTCGAGCGCGGCCAGAACCAGCTCTGGACCAAGGGCGGCCTGCTCTTCACCCCGCCGTTCCAGTGAGACAACCGCGTCATGGTCGGGCTTGACCCGACCATTTCGGAAACCAGCCTTCGTGTCAGGAGATTCTCGGGTCGCAGCTCCGCTGCGCCCGAGAATGACGCAGCAAGCCGGACGGACGCCCCTTGAGCAAAGTCCTCGCCTTCATCAATGACAAGCGCGTCCGCGACGTCTTCTACCAGGCGGCGTTGCTGATCGGCCTTGTGGCGCTGCTGGTCTATTTCATCCGCAACGCCTCGCAGAACATGGTCCAGGCCGGCATCGCCTCGGGCTTCGACTTCCTCTGGCGCACCTCGGGCATCGAGGTGCCCTTCGTCCTGACCAACTACACCCAGTCGGACAACATCCTCGCGCTGTTCTGGGCCGGCGTCGCCAACACGATGCTGGTGACGGTGATCGCGCTGGTGCTGTCGACGGCGCTCGGCTTCCTCATCGGCATCGCCCGGCTCTCCTCGATCTGGCTGGTGCAGGCGATCGCCGGCGCCTATGTCGAGTTCGTCCGCAACATCCCGCTGCTGTTCTTCGTGCTGTTCTGGTATTTCGGCGTCATCGCCGCTTTGCCCGCCCCGCGTGAGAGCCTCTCGGTCTTCGGCGTCGCCTTCATCAACAATCGCGGCCTGACCATCCCGCTGCCCGATGCGGGCGCGAACTTCAGATACGCCTTCATCGCGATCGCGATCTCCTGCCTGCTGCACTGGCTCTTCCTGCGCTGGGCCAGGCGGCGCAAGGAAGCGACCGGCCAGGACGCACCGATCCTGCGCGTCGGCCTCGTCCTGCTCCTGCTCATCCCCGTGCTGGCGCTGGCCTGGGCGACATTGGCGACGCGCTGGGACATCCCGGTGCTGCGCGGCTTCAACTATCGCGGCGGCTTCGTCGTCATCCCGGAATTCGTCGCGCTGCTGGCGGCCTTGGTCACCTACACTGCCGGCTTCATCGCCGAGATCGTGCGCGGCGGCATCCAGTCGGTCCCGCACGGCCAGATCGAGGCGTCGAGCGCGCTTGGCCTTCGGCCCGCCCAGACACTGCGGCTCGTCACCATCCCGCAGGCGCTCAGGGTGATGACGCCGCCGATGACCAACCAGTATCTCAACGTGCTGAAGAACTCGTCCTTCGGCGCCGCCATCGCCTATCCCGACGTGGTCAGCCTGTTCATGGGCTCGGCGCTCAACAACACCGGCCAGGCGATCGAGATCATCGCCATGACGCTCGCGGTCTATCTCGTCATCGGCCTCGCCGTCTCCGCCTTCATGAACTGGTATAATGCCCGCATCGCGCTGGTGACCCGATGAGAGCCGCCGCAAACCTTTCGACCAGCTGGCGCGAGCGCCTGTTCGGCACCCCGACCATCACCACGGTGACGCTGCTGCTCGCCGCAGCGATCGCCTGGATCGCCGTCCCGATCGTCCGCTGGGCCCTGATCGACGCAACCTGGAGCGGCCAGACCCGCAACGACTGCACCGGCACCGGCGCCTGCTGGGTCTTCGTCAAGGCGCGCTTCGGCCAGTTCATGTACGGATTCTATCCCCTGGAGGAACGCTGGCGGCCGAACCTCGCCGGGCTCGCCTTCGCGCTCTCCGGCGCAGCGATCGTCTTCGCGCCGAAGCGGCTGAAGCTGGGCCTCGGCCTCGCCGCGCTCGTCATCCTGCCGCCGCTCGGCGTCTGGCTCCTCGGCGGCGGCCTCGGCCTGCGTGCGATCGAGACCCGCGAATGGGGCGGGCTGATGCTGACCGTCTTCATCTCGATCTATGCCAGCCTGATCGCGATCCCGCTCGGCATCCTGCTTGCGCTCGGCCGGCAGTCCGAGCTGAAGGTGGTCAAGCTGATCTCGGTGCTGTTCATCGAGTTCTGGCGCGGCGTGCCGATCATCGCGGTGATCTTCCTGGCCTCGCTGCTGCTGCCGCTGATCATGCCGGCCGGCATCGGTGTCGACCGGCTGGCGCGCGCCGTGATCGGTCTCGGCTTCTGCATCGCCGCCTATATGGCGGAGGCCGTGCGCGGCGGCCTGCAGGCGCTGCCGAAGGGCCAGCGCGAGGCCGCGACCGCGCTCGGCCTCTCCTACTGGAAGGCGACCTGGTTCATCATCCTGCCGCAGGCGCTGCGCATCTCGCTGCCGGCGATCACCAACGAGTTCATCGCGCTGGTCAAGAACACCACGCTCGTCCTCGTCGTCTCGATCCTCGATCTGCTCGGCATCGCCCAGGCCTCGCTCGCCGACCCCAACTGGGTCGGCATGAACATGGAGGCCTATGTCTTCTCCGGCGGCCTCTACTGGCTGATCTGCTTTGCGCTCTCGCGCTGGAGCCGGAGTATGGAACGGCAGCGATAAGGCTGTTCCGGAGGGTTCTCCCTCCGGGCTCGACGCTGTAAAACGCCTCTCATGCAAGAGATCGCCAGCCTCGCTCGCCTTTTCTTCCAGCTGTGGCGCCAGGCCTGGCCCGTCCTGCTGCTGCTCGCGACATTCGGCTCGATCGCCAACGAGCTTTTGCTGCCGCTGGCGGTCAAGCTCGGCTATCTCAACAGCCTCGCCGGCTTTGCCGTGCTCGCGCTGCTGGTCCTCGCCAAGCTCGTCGTCACCGTGCTGATGTTTGTGGCCTTGCGGCCCTATCTGCCGGCCGTGGCGGCCCTGCAGGTCGCTGGCTCCGGCCCGCAATCCGACGCGCCCCAGCCGGCCGGAGCACGCGCCGTAATCAGCCTGGTCTCGCTCGCCCTCGTGCCGTTCTTCGCCTACTACGCCGCCTGGGGCTTTCTGGGCGACACCGTCCGCGACTATTCGGTCAGGGCGCTCGCCGCCGCCGGTCTCGGCGAGCGAGTCAATGTGCTCGACGTGCCGCTGTCGCTCTGGCTCGTGCTCGCCATCGGCCTCGCCTGGCTGGTGCGCAACCTCGCCAAGGCCGCTCAGGGGCGCCGGCCCTCGCCCTTCTGGCAACTCCTGGTGATCGCCTGCGATGCCAACTGGATCTTCGTCGGCCTCTACGCATTGTCGCGCTGGAAAGACACCGGCTGGACCTGGCTCAAGACCGTCGCGCTGCCCTATCTCAGGCTCATGCACGACTGGACGCTCGCGCTGGTCGGCAAGGCGCAGGCAGCGATGCCGGAAGCGGTCGACCTCGCCGAACCGGCGCTGAGCACTAGCCTGCAGAGCCTCTTCCTCTACACGCTGCTACCGCTGGTCTGGCTGCTGATGACCGCGACGATCTATGGCTACGACGCCAAGGATCCCACTGCCCTGGCGCGCGACCGGCGCGCCGCAGCGGCGCTGGCGCGCTGGCAAGCAGCCCCGAAGGCCGTACGAGACTTTGCCGAGCACTTCATCGGCAGCTACCGCTCGCGCTATCTGCCTGTTGTCAACAGCGTCCGCCTCGCCTTCGGCGCGAGCCTCTCGGTGCTGATCGCGCTGGTCGTCGGCTACCGCCTGATCGGCTTTGCCGCCGCCTGGCTCTGGATCGGCCTCACCCGCCTGATCGGCCCGCTCGATCTCGACAGCTGGCAGGTAATCGCCAACGTAATCGCATTCCTGCTCGGTGGCCCCAGCGAGATCCGCGGCGGTATCCTTGTCGAGAGCCTGCGCATCTGCCTGCTGGCGGCGGTGATGGAGACCGCCGTCGCGGCGCAGGTGGTAAAGGGTTCTAGCCCGGAACCTGGAAGCGCAGATAACGCGGCCGCTCGGCCGGCAGGCTGAGCACCGGCCTGACCTCTCCGGCCGTCCCGGCCGGCAGCACAAAGCCTTCGCCGATCCTGAGCGTGGCACCCGCCGCCGGCTTGCTCGCCAGCGCCTGGGTACAGGTCGGGATCGTCAGGCCACGGCGCTCCGGCAACCGGTTGACCTCGCTCGGAGTCAGGAATTGCGGCGACCATCGCCTCCCGTCCGGTGCCTCCAGCACCAGCCGGCACGGCAGCAGGGCGAAGGCTTCGGGATCACGCACCACCGCTTCCATGTCGAGCAGCATCACAGCCCGGCCGTCCGAGCGCTCGGCAACGCGGCGCAGGCCTGTCAGTTTCCATTCAGCACCGCCGAGGCTCGCCGCGGCACTGGCCGGAACCTCCCGCGCGAACAATTCGCGCGACCGCCACCACTCCCAGGCATTCTCGTAGGATTGCAGGAAGAGGCCGAGCGCCAGCACCACCGGCAGCGTCCACAGGCTGAGGCGACGCATTCGCGCTGCGCCATGGGATACGGCAACCTCACTCATAGGCGAGCTCGTTCAGGTCGAGCAGCGACGCCGGCGTGCCGAGCGTCGCTGGCAGCGCGATCTCGGCTTGCGTATCCAGCCGTGGCCAGCGCGAGGCGGCGACGAGCAATGTCGCACCTGCGACCGCCTCACGCGGCACTTCGAAGATGAAGACGCCGCGCTGCGGCAGGCCGGGTTCGAGCCGGTCCGTTCCGAGCAGCCGTGGCGCTCCCTGAAAGCGCGGGCTCGCAACGAAACGGGCGCCCTGCGCGCTGCGCCAGATTGCGCCGCTGACAGTGGTCGAGACGGGTTGCGCATCGAGCCGCGCGATCACCAGCGCGAAGACGCCGCCGGTGTCACGCTCGACCTCGCGGCCATAGGCCTTGAAGCGCAGTTTCTCGGCGAGCAGCACCTTGTCGGCCCGCACCGTGAAGCCACGGCCGGTCAGCGTCTCGCCGAGATCGCCTTTGAGCGGGATCGGCCCGGTGATCTCGGCATAGCCCGGCGTAAAGCGCTGCATGCCGGCGAGCAGCAGCGCAGCGATCAGGGGCGCTCCGAGCTTGGCAAAAACGCCGCTCATGGCCGCATCTCCGCGGCAGCGACCGGCAAGCTCGCGGCTGCGATCGGCTTGCGATTGAACCAGCCCGGTGCAGCGAAGAGATTGTCACGCGGCTTGAAGGTTTCGCCGTTGACGACGAGGCGCAATCGCTCCGGTACCTTCGCGCCCGGTGCCAGCCGCCAGATCACGCGCACGCGCTCGCGCAAGCCTGGCTGCAGCGCGCTCAGTATCGCCTTGTCGCGCATCAGCCAGAAGATCGGGTTGGGCTGCAGGGCGTCGATCGACGGGTCGACGATGAAGATGCGCGCGAAGGTGTTGTCGGTTTCCGAGCTGCGATTGACGATGTCGAGATCGAGCGCCAGGAACTGCGTGCCATCGGGCGCTGGCGGCCCATCCGGCCGCGACTGCGTCGTCAGGCTGGCTTCGTGCAGCGCGATGCGCCAGCGGCCGGCATCGAGCGACGCGCCGGCGGCGAGCACCGGCAGCGTCGGCGGCTCCAGCGCCTCAAGCAGACTCTGGCCGCTGGTGATGGCAAGCGCCAGCAATCCGCCGATGCCGATGGTGAGCTTCGAACTCACCGCCTGGCGCAAGCCCGCCAGCCAGGAGACAATCATGCGCGCCCTGAAATCCCTCGCGCCCCCGGCGCGGCAAGATAATCGGCGCAGCCGAGAGCGCAACCCGCCGCGTCAGCCCTTCATGTAGTCGTGGATCTTGCGGCCGAAGGGCAAAGTCAGGTCAGCGATGAAGTGATGCGCGCCCAGCACCTTGCGCACCGGCAGATCGGCGACCGGCGCGTTGACATGCGGGATCAGGTGCAGCCGGCCCGGGCCGATCCAGGAGCCCTTCACCGTGATGTCGGTCAGGTTGAGCGCGACGAGCTGGCAGATCTCCGGCTCGCCGTCGACACCGGGGATGATCTTGAGGTTGACCTGCGTCTTGGTCAGCATCGCGGTCGTCCTGACGCCGTTGCCGGCGAGGCTCTCATGCTTGTAGCCCATCGTGCCCATCGCGACCTGCTGGCCGGCATATTCGAGCGTGCCGGTCAACGTGTCCTTGATCACTTCGAGCTTGGGATGAGCGTATTTCTTCGGGAAGCCCCAGATCTCGCGGCCGGCCGAGATCGGCGGCTCGATGTCGAGATACATCTGCGAGACGAAGCTGACCTCCTCCTCGCCAAACAGGCAGGGGATGACGATCCCCGTCTCGGTATAGGTGCCGAAGCCGGAGGAATCCGGCATCTTGATCCATTCGTAGCTCACGATCGGCTGTGCGATCGGCATCAGCGGCTCGGGCAGGTGATGGCGGATCAGCTCCGGATCGGTCTCGTAGCTGATCACCATGTATTCGCGATCGATGAAGCGGTACGGCCCGGCCGGATAGCTCGGCCCGGCAAGCGGCATCGAGGGCAGGTCGAGGATGTCTTTGCGGTTCATGGCGATGCCCTCACTGCGCGGTCCAGCCGCCATCGACCGGCAGGATGACGCCGGTGATCGACTTTGCCGCATCGGAAGCCAGGAAGACAGCAAGCGCCGCCACCTCCTCGCTGGTGACGAATTGCTTGGTCGGCTGGGCGTGCAGGAGCACGTCGTTGATGACCTCATCCTTGGTCAGGCCGCGCGCCGCCATGGTCTCGGGGATCTGCTTTTCGACCAGAGGCGTCCAGACATAGCCGGGGCAGATCGCGTTGGCGGTGATGCCGAAGGTTGCAGCCTCCAGCGCAACCGTCTTGGTCAGGCCGGCGATGCCGTGCTTGGCCGCGACATAGGCCGACTTGAACGGCGAGGCGACCAGCGCATGGGCCGAGGCCGTATTGATGATCCGGCCCCATCTGCGTTGCTTCATCCCCGGCAGCGCCGCACGGATGGCATGGAAGGCGGCCGAGAGGTTGATCGCGATGATCGCGTCCCATTTCTCGACCGGGAACTCCTCGACCGGCGAGACGAATTGGATGCCGGCATTGTTGACCAGGATGTCGACGCCGCCGAACTGCGCCTCCGCCTCGGAGATCATCGCAGCGATCGCCCCGCCATGGGCCATGTCGGCCGGCGAGTAGCGCGCCTTGACCCCGAAATCGGCCTCGATGCCAGCGCGCTCCTGCTCGATCGCCTCCGGCGCGCCGAAGCCGTTGATGACGATGTTGGCGCCCTCGGCCGCATAAGCGCGGGCGATGGAAAGGCCGATGCCGGAGGTCGAGCCGGTGACGACGGCGGTCTTGCCCTTGAGCATGCGCTGATCTCCCAGCCGCGAGAAACGCGACGCGCTGCAGCGTCGCAAGGTCCGTGCCGCTGAGGTGGAAGAGTAAGCTGACGGGGCGATGAAGCTTGTCTGACGGCGCAATGACACCGATATCTGGTTCCGCCCACGTCACATGCCTGTCACCGCCCACCCCTCAGACATGGGGCAAATCCAGCTCTCCCCCCAAAGACCGAGCGAACGGAAACCGCGCCATGAACGCCCCCTTTGCGCCGTCCTCCAGCGAACGCTATCTCGGCTGGCGCCCCGAGCGCTGCGACCGTGTCGCGCTCGTGCTCCAGGGCGGCGGCGCACTCGGCGCCTATCAGGCCGGGGTTTACCAAGCGCTTCACGAGGCCGACATCGAGCCGGACTGGGTTTCGGGCGTCTCGATCGGCGCGATCAATGCCGCGCTGATCGCCGGCAATCCGCGCGAGCGCCGGCTCGAACGGCTGGAGACCTTCTGGAACCGTATCACCGACCGCAAGGTCTGGTGGTTCACGCCCGAGGGCGACATCTTCCGCCAGGCCCGCAACGCGACCTCGTCGTTCATGACCACGGTGCTCGGCCAGCCCGGCTTCTTCGAGCCGCGTCGCACCAGCGCCTGGCTCGCGCCAGCCGGCGCCACTGACGCGACCAGCTTCTACGACACATCGCCCTTGCGCGAGACCCTGCTGGAACTGGTCGATTTCGACCTGATCAATGCGAAGCGCACGCATTTCTCGGTCGGCGCCGTCAACGCGCTCTCCGGCAACTTCGTCTACTTCGACAACATGCAGGAAGAGATCACGCCCGAGCATGTCATGGCCTCGGGCGCGCTGCCGCCGGCCTTCCCGACCGTGCAGATCGGCACCGAGCATTACTGGGATGGCGGCATCGTCTCGAACACGCCGCTGTCGCATCTGCTCGCCCAGGACGACACGCTGAACTCGCTGATCTTCCAGGTCGACCTGTTCTCGTCGCGTGGCCCGATGCCGCGCACGATGCAGGACGTGATGGGACGCCACAAGGACATCATGTACTCCTCGCGCACCCGCATGGTCACCGACCTGTTCCAGACCCTGCAGGGCTGGAAGAAGAAGACCCATGACGCCCTCAGCCACATCCCTGAGGACGCCTTGAGCGAGGAAGACCGCAAGCTCCGCGACGAGCTCGCCTTGATCCCCGAGCACACCATCCTGCAGCTGATCTACCAGCAGAAAAGCTATGAGAGCCATGCCAAGGACCACGAGTTCTCGCGGACCTCGATGAGCGACCACTGGCATTCCGGCTGTGAGGACACCAAGCAGACGCTGACCCGCAAGGACTGGCTGACGATCCCGCCGGACGGCGCGGGGATCGTCACCCACGATGTCCATCGCGACTTCGAGCGACGCTGAATTTCAACGGTCCTGCGGCCGCACGTTTCGCAGCAGTTCGGTCCGCTCGCGCCGCTGCGCTTCCGTCCACTGCGAATGATGGCGCTTCGTACCGGCGGGGCGGTTCGCCAGGCCGAGACCGAGCCCGCCCCAATCGCCGACAGGCCGGATCGGCCGCGGCACGAAGCCGCCGCCACAGCTCGGGCAGACGTTCTCCAGCGTCTTCTCGGCGCAATCGGCGCAGTAGGTGCATTCATAGCTGCAAATGCGCGCCTGGAGCGAGGCCGGCGGCAGGTCGCAGTCGCAGAGTTCGCAGTTCGGCCGAAGTTGCAGCATGACGTCTTTCCTCTCGTGACGGGGACTGGATGCCACGGTCCGGCCATGCCGGGCGAGTACCGGATTCGGTTCGGGAACGCGCGAACCGGCTAGCCCCGCCCCAACTCCACCGGCACCGAATAGGAGCGCTTCACCCGCCCGAGCGCGAAGCTCGATTCGATCGAGGCGACATTGTCGAGCCGCGTCAGCTTGTCCTTGAGGAAGCGCTCATAGGCGGCGAGGTCGCTGACGATGATGCGCAGCAGATAGTCGCGCTGACCGGTCATCAGATAGCAGTCGGCGACCTCGGGCCAGCGCGACACCGCCGCGGCGAAGCGGTCAAGCTCCTCCTCGCGCTGCCGCTCCAGCTTGATCGAGGCGAAGACCGAAACGGGAAGGCCGAGCTTCTCCTGGTTCACGATGGCGACATAGCCTTCGATGATCCCGGCCTCCTCCAGCAGGCGCACCCGCCTGGCGCAGGGGCTGGGCGACAGCCCGACCTTGCCTGCGAGCTCCTGCACGCTGATGCGCCCATCCGCCTGCAAAGCCTGGACGATGCGGCGATCGATATCGTCGAGCTTGAACTCTGGCATTTTCCCTCGCCCAGTCGACCAAGCTTAGCGGAAACCGCCAACTCTGGAAGCTAGCGAGATGGTCTTTAGCTGCCTTCCCCAAGGCAATTGTGCATGATGCTCGGGTCCAAGGAGCATCCCGATGTCCGATCCCCGTCTGCCCATCCTCGCCGAGCTGGAGAAGAAGATCCTCTGGCTGGCCTCGTGGACGATCCACAATGCCAATCACCTGCGCGACAATGGCGACGGCATGAAGGTCGGTGGGCATCAGGCGTCCTCGGCCTCGCTGGCGACGATCATGACGGCGCTCTACATGGCCGCGCTGAAGCCGCAGGACCGGGTCGCGGTGAAGCCGCACGCCTCGCCGATCTTCCACGCCATCAACTACCTGATGGGCCTGCAGACGCAGGAGAAGCTCGAGAACTTCCGCGGCTACAAGGGCGCGCAGAGCTATCCCTCGCGCACCAAGGACATCGACGACGTCGATTTCTCGACCGGCTCGGTCGGCCTCGGCGTCGCGCAGACGCTCTTCTCCTCGCTGGTCCAGGACTATGTGAAGGCCCATGGCTGGGCCAAGGACGCGCCCGAAGGCCGCATGGTCGCGCTGATCGGCGATGCCGAGCTCGACGAGGGCAACATCTTCGAGGCCCTGATGGAGGGCTGGAAGCATGGCCTGCGCAACACCTGGTGGGTGATCGACTATAATCGCCAGTCGCTCGACGCGGTCATCCGCGAGGGGCTCTATGACCGCTTCGAGCAGATGTTCAAGAATTTCGGCTGGGATGTCGTCACGCTGAAATACGGCTCGCTGCAACAGGCGGCGTTCAAGGAAAAAGGCGGCGAGCGGCTGAAGGCCTGGATCGATTCCTGCCCGAACCAGCTCTATTCGGCCCTGACCTTCCAGGGCGGCGCAGCCTGGCGCAAGCGCCTGATGGACGATCTCGGCGATCAGGGCCCGGTGACCAGGCTGATCGAGAAGCGCTCCGACGCCGAACTCTCGAAGCTGATGTGCAATCTCGGCGGGCACGACCTGCCCTCGATCCTGGAGGCCTTCGAGGCTGTCGATCACGACCGGCCGGTCTGCTTCCTCGCCTATACGGTCAAGGGCTTCGGCCTGCCGCTGGCCGGGCACAAGGACAACCATTCCGGCCTGATGACCAAGGAGCAGATGGAGGGTTTCAAGACCGCCAACCAGGTCCGGCCCGGCCATGAATGGGATCTGTTCGAGGGGCTGACGACGCCGGAGAAGGACATCCGTGCCTTCCTCGACAAGGTGCCCTTCTTCGCGAGGGGTCGCCGGCGCCATTCGGCCCCTGCCTTGCCGGTTCCGGCCAAGCTCGAAGCCGGCATCCAGGCGACGATGTCGACGCAGATGGGCTTCGGCAAGGTGCTCGACGAGTTGGCGAAGCTCGGCGGGCCGCTCGCCGACCGCATCGTCACCACCGCGCCCGACGTCACCGTCTCGACCAATCTCGGACCCTGGGTCAACCGGCGCGGCCTGTTCGCGCGGGCGTCGATGGCCGACACCTTCAAGGACGAGCGCATCCCCTCGATGCAGAAATGGGAGTTCTCTCCCAAGGGCCAGCATATCGAACTCGGCATCGCCGAGATGAACCTGTTCATCAACCTCTCGGCGCTGGGGCTGTCGCACTCGATCTTCGGCGAGCGATTGATCCCGATCGGCACGCTCTACGACCCCTTCATCTCGCGCGGCTTGGACGCGCTGAACTATGCCTGCTACCAGGACGCCCGCTTCATGGTCGTCGCGACGCCCGCCGGCGTCACGCTGGCGCCCGAGGGCGGCGCGCACCAGTCGATCGCGACGCCATTGATCGGCATGAGCCAGGACGGGCTCTGCGCCTTCGAGCCGGCCTTCGTCGATGAGCTCGCCGTGATGATGCGCTGGTCGTTCGAATACCTGCAGAAGGATGGCGAGGGCGATCCGGACGAGCGCACCTGGCTGCGCGACGAGACCGGCGGCTCGGTTTACCTCCGCCTCTCCACCCGCCAGGTCGAGCAGCCCAAGCGCGCCATGACGCCGGAGCTGGAACGCGAGATCATCGACGGCGCCTATTGGCTGCGTAAGCCCGGGCCGAACGCCTCGGTCGTCATTGCCTATACCGGCGCCGTCGCGCCCGAGGCGATAGAAGCCGTCGGGCTGCTGTCGGAAGACCGCCGCGATGTCGGCCTGCTCGCGATCACCTCGGCCGACCGGCTTAATGCCGGCTGGCAGGCGGCCGAGCGGGCGCGCCAGCGCGGCAACCATGCCGCCACCAGTCATGTCGAGCGCCTGCTTGGCGAGCTCTCACGTGATTGCGGCATCGTCTCGGTGCTCGATGGCCACCCGGCGACGCTCGCCTGGCTCGGCAGCGTCCATGGCCACAAGCAGAAGGCGCTTGGCGTCGAGCATTTCGGCCAGACCGGCACGGTCGCCGACCTCTACCGCCATTTCGGCATCGACGCGAACGCGATCGTGCACGCGGCCAACGCCGCCGCGCCGGGCCGGCCGGTGAGGTACCTGAAGGCACTGCCATGATGCAGGCCGTCATGCTCGGGCTTGACCCGAGCATCTCGAAAACCAGTCACGCCTCGCCGGTATAGCGGCTGCGCAGATAGGCTTCGAGATCGGCTTCGCTGCGCGGCGAGAGCAGGAACTTTCGCCACGCCGCGGTCTCGTGCGAGACCGCGGTCATCTCCCAGATGCAGAACGTCCCGCGATGAGCATTGGGCGCGTCGAACGGCGCGAAGGACGCCATGCCCTCATCGATGAACTGCACGGTTTCCCAGAGCTCGTTGGTGCCCCGCCAGGTGCAGAGCAGCAGGAAATGGAAATGCTCGCCGCAGCGATGCAGGATGGCGAAGCCGACTTCGTCTTGCCGGCCAGCTGCAAACTCTGCCGCCGTCTCTCGCGCCAGCACAATGGTCGAGGCGTCGATGCGGGCTTCCGCGATCTCGTACCATTTCAGCACGGCCTGCGGCGCGACGAGATTGTCGCCAGCCACCACCTGCTTCGGCTGGGCGCCCTGCCCTGCGGGCGCATCCATCTCCACGATCCGCACCGCGATCCTCCCGCCTTGTCAGGCTTTGAATTCGCCTGCAAGGCACGATAGCCCGCCTGCTGCCAGCCGGAGTCGGCAGCAGCATCGAGCGATCGCTAGGGCCGCTTTACCTTCACGCCTGCGATCAGCCACGCCCCCGTCAGGAAAAACCCGACCAGCACGGCGAGGCCCGCACGCTGGCTCGCGAAGATCGTCGTCGCCAGCGCGACCAGTGTCGGCCCGAGGAACGACGTCACCTTGCCGGCCAGCGCGAACAGGCCGAAGAACTCGCCGATCCTTGCCGGCGGCGCGATCCGGGCGAGCAGGCTGCGCGAGGAGGCCTGCAGGGGCCCGGCAACGAGGCCGATCAGCAGCCCCAGGCCAAGATAGACCTTCTCCGGCAGCGAGGCGAAGAGCCCGTCGCCGGGCGTTGCCGGGGCCGCCTCGATCACGAAGGCGACCTGTCCCGGCCCGAGCGAGAGGATGCCGATGCAGGCGAAGAGCAGGCAGGCGATGGCGCCGAGGATCACGGGTTTGCCCCCGACGGCATCATCGAGCTTGCCACCGAGGAAGGCGCCGAGCGTGCCGGTGACTGTGAGCAGGATGCCGAACACGCCGAGCTCGATCGTCTGCCAGCCGAACACGCCCGCGCCATAGATGCCACCGAAGGCGAACAGCGCGACCAGCCCGTCCTGATAGATCATGTTGGCGAGGAGGAAGCGGCCGAGCCCCGGCAGCGAGGGCAGCTCTGCGATCGTCGCCTTGAGACGCGAGAAGCCGCCGGCAGCCGCCTCCTTGAGCGGAATGCCGGTGCGCGGCGAATCCGGCGTCAGCAGGAACATCGGGGTGACGAAGATCACGAACCAGAGCGCGGTGAGCGGCCCGGAGAAACGGTCGCCCTCACGGGCGGCCGCGTCGAGCCCGAACAGCGGCGACAATCCCGCCAGGGTCTTGCCGGTCTGCGGATCGGCGGCGAGAAGGCCGAGCGTCAGCGCCAGCGAGACCAGCCCGCCGAGATAGCCGACCGCCCAGCCGGTGCCCGAGAGCCGCCCGAGCTTCTCCGGCGGCACCAGCCGCGTCATCATCGCATTGTTGAAGGTCGTCGCGAATTCGGCGCCGATCGTGCCGATGACGAAGCCGCAGAGCGCGATCGACACCGCCCAGGGCGATCCCGGCCTAGCGTACCAGAGCATCGCCGAGCCCAGGACCAGCATCGCGCCGAATACCGCGATCCACGGCTTGCGCGGCCCGGTCTTGTCGGCGATGCCGCCAAGCAGAGGCGAGAGCAGAGCGATGGTGAGCCCGGCGAGGCCCGTCGCATAGCCCCAGAGCGCTTGGCCCTCAGCCGGATCGCTCGCTAGCGCCGATGCGAAGAAGGGCGCGAAGACGAAGGTGGTGACGAGGGTGAAGAAGGGCTGCGCCGACCAGTCGAAGAAGATCCAGGCGACGACCGAGCGCCGCGGCGGATAGGTCGCCGGCCGTTCGCCGGAGGCAGGCGCGGAAGCAGTGCTCACTGCAGCGTCGTGTCCGGGTCAGAGCCGCCTCGCGCCAGCTCGATCTCGGTGATCGCGACCAGCACCTCGGCCCGGCTCTTCAGGCTCGGAGCCTCCAGCAGCGCCTGCTTCTCGCGCGGGCCGAAGGGACACATCATCGAGAGCGCGTTGACCAGCGCCTCGTTCGGCGCCTCGTTGACGCCCTTCCAGTCGATCTTGAGCTCGTTCGCCTTGGCGAAGCTGCGAAGCGCCTTGAGCAGGCCGGCGCGATCGACCTCCCCCTCGCCGGCGCGCGCCTCGAAATCGACGACGAAATCGCCATAGGAGATGCGGCCCTGGCGGTAGGGCGTGGTGACGGAGAGCTCTTCCTCCAGCCGGAAGCGCGAGATGCCCGTCAGCGTGATGATGTAGCGGTCGTCGCCCGTCTCGGCGAACTGGGTGAGCCGGCCGATGCAGCCGACCTGGAGCAGCCCCGGCACCTGCGCCTGGCGCCCGTTCTCCGGCTCGGGCTGGATCATGCCGATGACGCGGTGCGTGCGCAGCGCATCATCGATCATGGCAAGATAGCGCGGCTCGAAGATGTTGAGCGGCATCTGCCCGCGCGGCAGCAGCAGCGCGCCGGCCAGCGGGAAGAGCGGGATCACCGCCGGGCAGTCATCCGGCCCGGAATAGACCGCGTTCATGCCCATCGGCGTGCGCTCCTCTCTCCTCACGAAAACAGCAGGACCGACAGCTTGCGCCGCCCGGCGACGCTGTGCTCGTCCATCGGCCCCCAGGCCTCGAAGAACTGCAGCAGCTGCTTGCGGGCGCCGTCGTCGTTCCATTTGCGGTCGGCCTTGATGATCGCAACCAGATGATCGACCGCCTCCTCGCGCCTGTCGCGGGCGTTCAGCGCCAGCGCGAGGTCGAACCGCGCCTGATGGTCTTTCGGATTGGCTGCGAGCTTCGCCTCGAGCTCCGCGGTATCACCGAGCGAAGCCGCCTGCTCGGCGAGTTCGACCGCGGCCCTGACAGCCACCACCGCCGGATCCTGTATCTTGGCCTCCGGCACCATGGCCAGAAAGCCCTTGGCGCCCTCGATGTCGCCGGCGTCGAGATGCAGGCGCGCCAGCCCGGCGATCGCCAGGGCGTTCTCCGGCTCGGCCGCGAGAACCTCGGCATAGAGCTCGCTCGCGCCGGCGGCATCGCCTGCCTCCAGAGCCTCCGCAGCAGCCGCCAGCACCTCCTCGACCGGCCCGGGGCCCATCGGCCCCACGAGCTTCTCGATGAAGGCCTTCACCTGGCTCTCCGGCTGCGCGCCCATGAAGCCGTCGACCGGCTGGCCGCGCTGGAAGGCGATCACCGCGGGGATCGACTGGATGCCGAGCTGGCCGGGGATCGCCGGATGCTCGTCGATGTTCATCTTGACCAGCTTGACCTTGCCGCCGGCCTCGTTGACCACCTTCTCGATCACCGGGGTCAGCTGCTTGCAGGGCCCGCACCACGGCGCCCAGAAATCGACCAGCACCGGCTGGTTCATCGATTCCGCCACGACATCCTGACGGAAGCCCTGCGTCGTCGTGTCCTTGATCAACCCCTTGTCCGGGGCCGCATCGCCATTGACCAGCATGGCTCGTCCTTCGCTTAGCAATCTGTCTGTCCTGAAACCGGAGGCCCGCCGCGGCGGGCCAACCCATAGATGGGTGGCTTCAGCCGTTCTGTCCATCGTCCGGCGGCACCGGAAGTTCAACGATCATCGGCTCGTGCCCCGTGGCGCGCAGGAAGGCGAGCATGTCGTCGCGCGCAATGCCAAGCGTCGCCGTGTTGACCAGAGGATGGAAGTTCATGCGCTCGCCATCCATCAGGGCGGCATCGAGCACCATGGTGACGTCGCCCGCCCGGTCGTTGGCAACGGCGAAGGCCGTGACCGAGCCCGGCGTGACGCCGAGCTTCTCCATCAGCAGATCGGCCGAACCGAAGGAGAATCGTCCGCTGGCGCCAAGCGTCGCGTGCAGCCGCTTCAGGTCGATCCGCGTGCTTTCCAGCGCCGAGACCAGGAAGAGCCGCCCCTTCTTGTCCTTCAGGAACAGGTTCTTGGTGTGGTGGCCGGCGACCTTGCCGCGCAGTTCCTTCGATTCGGCGACGGTGAAGACCGCGACATGGTCGATGCGCGTCGTCGCGATACGAAGGTCGTCGAGCCTGGCGATGAGATCGTCGGGAGAGAGCGGCGTGGGCATGGGCGGCCAATAAGGAAAGGACGTGCCGATGCCTAAGGCCGCAGGCCGGCGCAGGCAAGCGAAGCGGGGCATGAAAGATGCGCGCCCGCTGCGCGCTCCGCACGCGATGCATACCCTGCGGGCCGCCCCGAGCCGGCTCCGCAAGCGGGGCTTCTCGCCTGTAGCATCGTCCGCCAGCGCGGCATGGCTGGTGGCTCAGCTGGAACGTCCCCTGAAACAGCGCCATTTTCCCAGCTGTCTTGCCGGGCTGTCACGCGACGATCAGAAAATTGCAACAAGGCGCTTGCGCTTCCCGCCGCTTTGGGGCAATAACCCGGCCGCGCCGCCAACACGGCGCGACTGTCTCGGATGCGGGTGTAGCTCAGGGGTAGAGCACAACCTTGCCAAGGTTGGGGTCGAGGGTTCGAATCCCTTCGCCCGCTCCAGACAATCTCAAGGTTTGAGAGGCACGTAAGCGTCGGGTTTCCCGGCGCTTTTTTGCTTTTTGGGTTTGGAGGATTCGGGTCTGTTTCCGAAGGCTCGGAAAGCCCGTGGTTACCTGCGGGTTACGAG
Source organism: Allobosea sp. Root483D1 (assembly GCF_001429505.1). Lineage (GTDB taxonomy): Bacteria > Pseudomonadota > Alphaproteobacteria > Rhizobiales > Beijerinckiaceae > Allobosea. Next base: position 356,030 of record NZ_LMJW01000020.1, on the reverse strand, counting down.
TTCGCTCCGAAGCCGCACAGGCCTTCAGCCGCGCTTCCGCTGGCCGCGCGGCGGTGACGCCGCGAACGCGCGCAGGGATCTGTTCTTGCGCTTCGTAGAGGTCCGGCTCACGGAATTCCGCGAGCCGGGGCGTAGCAGCTCAACGCAACACGCGGCGCAGGCCGGCGAGCCGATCGATGACGACCATCACGACGATCGAGATCAGGATCAGGGAGCTGGCCAGCGCCGCCCCGACGGCGTCGTATTGGAACTTGATATAGGAGAAGAGCTCGACCGGCAGCGGCGTCCAGCCCGCAGGCGCCAGGAAGACCGAAATCGGGAAATCGTTCCAGGACAGCACGAAGCAGAGCACCAGGCTGGAGATGAGGCCGGTCCTGATCACCGGCAGGGTGATCGAGAACATGGTCCGGACCGGTCCCGCCCCGACATTGCGCGCGGCTTCCTCGAGCGACAGGTCGAAGTTCTGCATGCTCGCCGTCAGGATACGGACGGCGAAGGGCAGGACGTGGATCGAGTGCCCGATGACCAACGCCGGAATGCCGGAGCCGAAGCCGAGCCGCGCGAAGAAGACATAGAGCGCGAGGCTGAAGATCGTCGTCGGGATCAAGAGCGGCGACATGATCAAGAGGTTGATCAGCGCCTTGCCGCGGAAGTCGTAGCGGACCATTGCCAGCACGACCATGAAGGCCAGCGCATTGGCGATCAGGGTCGCCGCCACGCCCAGCCACAGGCTCACTCCCATCGCCCGCACGAAGGTGTCGGAGGTCCAGGCCTGGCGGAACCATTCCAGCGTGAAGCCGGAGGGCGGCAGGATGAACTCCTGCGGGTTCACCGAGACCATGATCGTGATCAGGATCGGGAAGAACAGGAAGCCCATCGCCAGATAGGTGACGAGCCGCAGCGCCAGCGCGCCCAGGTCGAGCCGCATCATCGCTTCGCCTCCAGCCGGTTGAGGATCAGCTTGCCGAACAGGAAGGCCATGCCGGTCAGGATCGTCGCATTGGCCAGGATCATGATCACCGACAGGCTCGACGCGAAGGGAAGGTCGTTGTTCAGGAGCGCCTCGCGGTAGATGACGAGGCCGATCATCTGCGTGTCGTTGGCGCCGACCATCAGCGGCACGGCGAAAGCCGAGAAGTTCAAGGTGAAGACGATCACCAGCCCGGCATAGAGACCGGGCAGCGTCAGCGGGAAGGTGATGCTCCAGAAGGCGCGCCAGCGATTGGCGCCGACATTGCGGGCCGCCTCGACAAAGGACGGGTTGATGCGCTCGATCGAGTCCAGCAGCGAGAGAACGATGTAGGGCATGCCGATATAGACCAGCAGGATGACCACGCCCTTGAGGTCCCACATATAGCGGACCGGCTCGTCATAGACGCCGATCGCGATCATCAGCGAGTTCAACAGGCCGCCACCGCGGAAGATCACGATCCAGCCATAGACCAGGGTGACGAGGCCGATCAGCAGCGGCGCCAGCACCATCGTCATCAGGATGCTCTTCTGCAGCCCGCGGGTCTGGGCGATGAAGAGCGCGACAGGATAGCCGAGCAGCACCGAGATCACTGTCGCGACGATGGCGATGCGGATCGAGAACCAGAGCGTGTTGATCAGGTACCAGGAGCTGCCGAGGAAGCGGACATAATTGTCCATCGTCATGGCCGACACCATGTAGGCGCCGTCGACCCCCTGGTTGAAACTGGTGCGCGCCACCCAGAGCAGCGGCATGACCACGAAGATCAGGAGCGCCACGAGTGCCGGGGCGAGCAGGAGCGGAGCGGCCATCCTCCTCCTCACGGCCTGCCTCCCTCGCTGCGGATCAGCCTGAAATCGCCGGGCTCGATGCCGATGCGGACCGCGTCTCCAATCGTGGCGGCGCCGCTCGCATTATGCGTCTCGACATAGACGCTCTCGCCGCCGTCGAGCTGGACGGTGTAGCGGATCGTCGGGCCGTAATATTCGACGAAGCTGATCCTGCCGGGAAAGACGTTGGGCCCGTCCTGGCCGGGCGGGTAGATGCGGATGCGCTCCGGGCGCAGGAGCACGCGCACCGGCTCGCCGACATCGGCGGAAGTCGGCACCGTCAATTGCAGGTCGAGGTTCCCGCGGGTACGCACGGTCAGGACCCCACCGGACGCCGCGGTGACGGTCCCGTCGAAGAAGTTCGTGGTGCCGACGAAATCGGCGACGAACTCCGACTGCGGATCGTCATAGACCTCCGACGGGCGGGCGACGCGCGCGATCTTGCCGCGGTTCATGATCACCACCCTGTCGGACATCGACAGCGCCTCTTCCTGATCATGCGTGACGTAGAGCGTCGTCATCTTCAGGCGCGATTGCAGCTGCTTCAGCTCGCGCCGCATCGCGACCCGCAAAGCGCGGTCGAGATTGCTGAGGGGCTCGTCCATCAAGAGGAGCTGCGGCTCGAGCGCGAGCGCGCGGGCCAGGGCGACGCGCTGTTGCTGGCCGCCGGACAATTGGCGCGGCAGCCGGTCCTCATAGCCGGACAGGCCGGTAACCCCGAGCGATTCCTCGATCTTGCGGCTGATGAAGGCCTTGTCGCGCTTGCGCAGCTTCAGGCCGAAGGCGACGTTCTCCGCCACCGTCATATGCGGCCAGAGCGCATAGTTCTGGAAGACGAAGCCGACCTCGCGTTTCTCCGGCGGAAGATGGGTGACGTCCCGGCCGTTGACCCGGATCGTGCCGTCGCTCGCCATGATGAAGCCGGCGATCATCCGCAGGGTCGTGGTCTTGCCGCAGCCGCTGGGGCCGAGCAGGGACACGAACTCGCCATGGCCGACGTCGAAGGAGACGTCGTCGACCGCCATGACGTCGCCATAGCGCCTGCAGATGGAGGCGACCTGGATGGCTTTGTCCTGTGATGCGTTCATATCGTGTGCTTTGCAGGATCGAGGCGAAGGCGAGGCTTTGACCGGCGCGCCCGACGAGCGGGCGACGCCTTGCGAAGAGTGTGGCGCCTGCCCGCTCGTCCGGCAGGCGCTTGCGAGATCGCTCACTTGCTCGTCATCTGGTTGAGCTGGTTCTGCCACTTGGCCTTGTTGGCCGTGATCTTCTCCTGATCGGGCAGGAACAGCCGCTTGAACTGCTCGTTCTGGACCAAAAGATCGCGGAACTGGAAGTCGGCGGGGATCGGCGCGTTCTGCACGGTCGGGGCGTAGAGATTGCGCGTCGCGAAGGCGATCTGGACCTCGGGGCTCAGCACATAATCGACGAAGGCCTGCGCCTTGGCCGGATCCTTGGCCGCCTTGGTGATGTTGATCGTGCTGATCAGCGGGAAGGTGCCCTCGGCCGGGCGGGCGAACTTGACGTTCTTCGCCCCCTTCTCGAGCAGCTCCTTCATCCGCCCGGTCGCCAGCATGCCGAGCCAGGCATCCTGCGTCTGGAACAGCGAGACCATCTGGCTTTCGACGTCGAGCGAGCCGATCAGGTTGCCGCTCTTGATCAGCGCCGCCATCTTGTCGAGGCCCGGCTGGATGTTGTCGATGCCACCGCCGTTCCGCTCCGCCTGCAGCACGGTCAGGCTGAGCGTCGGGATATGCTCGAAGCCGTAGATGACCACATGGTTCTTGTAGTCCGGCTTCCAGAGCTCGTCCCAGCTCGTCGGCGCCGCCTTCACCTTGTCCGAGTTGTAGGCGAGCACGTAGTCGCCGACATTGACGAAGACCGTGTAGGGCGAGTGGACCGCGTTCGGGTACAGGTTAGCCATGTTCGGGATCTTGGCCTTGTCCAGGGCCATCCACAGGCCTTCCTTCTCGCCCGCGATCGAGTTCAGCAGCGTGTTGGTGGCGACGTCGACCTGGCCCAGCCGTGCCTTGACGAGATGGTCGGGGCTCGCGCCGACGACCCACTCGATCTTGCAGTTGTGGGCCTTCTCGAACCCCGCAGCGACCGATTCATAAGTCTTCTGATAGCTGCCGCCCCAGGTGGTGACCCTGAGCTTGCACTCCTGGGCCAGCGCGGGAGAGGCCAACGCACCGAGCGTCCCGGCGAGCAGCAAAGCTGAAATTGTCCTGTTCATCTTGGAATCCCCGATTGTTGGTTGCAGTCAGATCCGCAGCGCCCCTCTTCTGTCGGAGGGCTCGAATGGCCGATGCCGCCTGGCGGCACCGGAAGAGCTGCCGCCCGAGGCGGCAGGGGCAGTCAGCGCTTCGCCTTGCGACGGTTCCTGAGATCGGTCAGCGAATAGCGCGAGTGGATCGCTTCCTGGTCGACGCACATCTCGATCACCGCCGGCTTGCCGGCCGCCAGGCAGCGCTCGAAGGCCGGCGCGAACTCCTCGGTCCGGGTGACGCGCTCGGCATGGGCGCCATAGGCCAGCGCCAGCGCGTGGAAGTCGGGATTGACGAGCTGGGTGCCGTTGACGCGCCCCTCGAGGCGATTTTCCTCGTGGATGCGGATGGTGCCGTACATGTTGTTGTTGAACAGCACGACGATCACCGCCGCCCCGTATTGCACGGCGGTCGCCAGTTCCTCCGAGCTCATCTGGTAGCAACCGTCGCCGACGAAATCGACGACCACCCGGTCGGGATGGAGCAGCTTGGCCGAGATCGCCGCCGGCAGGCTGTAGCCCATCGAGCCGCTGATCGGCCCGAGCTGCGTGTGCAGCCGGTAATGCGCGAAATAGCGCTGGCTCCAGGTCGCGTAGGCGCCGACGCCGTTGGTGACGATGGCATCCTCGGGCAGGCGCTGGCGCAGCCATTTCATCAGCTGCGGCAGGTCGATCTCTCCCGGGCAGGGCCTGGGCGTGGTCTCGATCTCGAAGGTCTCACGCAGGGCCGCCGTCCAGTCGCCGCGCGCCGCATGCTCCACCGGCGCATGCCCGGCGAGCTGGCGGGCGAAGGCGTCGTTGTCCGCGAGCAGGGCGAGGTCGACCTGGAACACCCTGTTGAGCTCGTCGAAACTGCGGGTGACGTGGACGAATTTCTGCTTGGGAACCGGGATGTCGAAGAGCGTGAACCCTTCCATGTAGCCGGCACCGATCGTGTTCACGTCGCTGAGTGCGTCGTTGCACATGATGACGAAGTCGGTGTCCTTGACATGCGCCAGCAGGGCCGGGTTCGAGCCGATGCCGATCTCGCCGACATAGCAGGGCAGCCGATGGTCGATGATGTCGCGCCGCCGGAAGGTGGTGACGACCGGAACGTTGTTGGCGCTCGCGAAGGCCTGGATGTCGTCGCGCGCACTTTCCGTCCAGCCGGAGCCACCGACGATCAGCAGCGGGCGCTCCGAGGCCGACAGCATGGCGAAGATCTGCTCGACCGCCTCGCGCGAAGGCTCGCCGGCCGAGGCCGGCACGCTCGGCTTGCCCGGCGCGACCTCGCACTCCTCCTCGAAGACGTCTTCCGGCACCACCAGCACGACCGGCCCCATCCGGCCGGTCATCGCGGTGTGGTAGGCGCGCTGCACGAATTCGGGGATGCGCCTGGGATCGTCGATCTGGGCGACCCATTTCGTCATCGGCGCGAACATGGTGCGGAAGTCATAGGCCATGAAGGCTTCGCGCTCCATCAAGGCGCGCTTCACCTGGCCGACGATCAGGATCATCGGCGATGAATCCTGGAAGGCGGTATGGACGGCATTGACGGCATTCGTCGCACCCGGACTGCGGGTGACGAAGGCGATGCCGGGACGGCCGGTCAGCTTGCCATAGGCCTCGGCCATCTGCGCCGCGCCGTTCTCGTGCCGGCAGCTGATCGCGCGGATCTCGGGATAGCGGACGCCGAGCGCATCGAGCGCGCAGAGAAAGCTCTCGCCGGGAACGTGGTAGATGATCTCGGCGCCGTTGAGCTTGAGCTCGTCGGCCAGAATCTCGCTGCCTTTTCTCATCACCATGACGTCAGTTCCACTTGAGGCATTGTCGAAGGGGCATGCTGTGCGCCGCCCTCAGCCGATGACGAAAGGATTGGCGATCTCGTCCGCGGTCGACAGCCAGACCGCCTTGGTCTGCAGGTATTCGCGGATACCCTCGACGCCGTTCTCGCGGCCGATGCCGCTCTTCTTGTAGCCGCCGAAGGGGGTCGTGTAGGAAATGTCGCGATAGGTGTTGATCCAGACGCTTCCCGCCTCGAGCCGGTCCGACATGCGCAGCGCAAGCTTCATGTCACGGGTCCAGACGCCGGCCGCGAGGCCGAACTCGCTGTCGTTGGCGATCGCGACGGCTTCGTCGGCATCGTCGAAGACCAGGGTCGAGAGCACCGGCCCGAAGACCTCCTCGCGCGCGATCCGCATCTTGTTGTTGACGCCGGTGAAGATCGTCGGCTCGACGAAGAAGCCCTGCGCGCATTCGGCGCCGTCCGGACGCTTGCCGCCGATCAGCAGCTCGGCGCCCTCCTGGCGGGCGATGTCGACATAGCCCAGCACCTTCTCGAACTGCATCTTGTTGGCGATCGGGCCGACCTGGGTGCGGATATCGCGCGGGTCGCCGACGCGGGCCTTCCTGGTGAAGGCGGCGAGCTTCTCGACGAACTGATCGTGGACACGGCGCTGGACCAGCAGGCGCGAGCCGGCAATGCAGGTCTGGCCCGTCGCGCCGAAGATGCCGCCAACAACGCCGCGCACGGCATTGTCCAGATCGGCATCGTCGAAGACGATGTTCGGCGACTTCCCGCCCAGCTCGAGGCTGACCCGCTTCACGTCCTTGGCCGCCAGCGAATAGAGATGCGCACCGGTCGCGGTCGAGCCGGTGAAGCCGACATGACGGGTCAGGGGGTGGGTGACGAGCGGCTCGCCGACCTCCTTGCCGAAGCCGGTGACGACATTGATGACGCCGGGTGGGAAGCCGGCAGCCTCGACCAGCTCCATCAGCTTCAGCGCGGTTGCCGAGGTGTGCTCGGCCGGCTTGAGCACCAGCGTGTTGCCGGCGGCGAGCGCCGGGGCCGCCTTGAGCGAGAGCAGCAGGAGCGGCGCATTCCAGGGAACGATCGCGACGCAGACGCCGAGCGGCTCGGGACGTGAATAGCTGAGCGCCGGCTTGTCGCAGGGGTGCACGACCCCTTCGATCTTATCGGCCAGGCCGGCATAGTAGTAATACCACTTCGGGATGTAGCGGATCTGGTGCTGCATCTCGGCCAGGAGCCGGCCGTTGTCGCGCACCTCGATCTCGGCGAGCGCGTCGGCATTCTCCTCGATCAGCGTACCCAGGCGATGGATGAGCTTGGCACGCTCGGAGGGGTGCATCTTGCCCCACGGCCCCTCCTTGAAGGCGCGATGGGCCGCGCGCACGGCGCGATCCGCATCCGGGGCGCCGCCGCGCGCCACCATCGCCCAAGGCTGCGCGGTGAAGGGGTCGACCGTCTCGAAATACTGCCCGGACGCCGGCTTCACCCATTGGCCATCGATGTACATGTCCAGCGTGCGCAGCGCGGGTGAATGCGACGTCATCAGAATCTCTCCCGTCACAGCCGGACGCCATCATGGTCGAGGCGCTTCCAGGCTGTTTTTATCATATCATTTCAAAGTCGATATGATATCAATATGCGATACTGATCCAATCGATCTTTCGGTGTCAAGCACCTATCTGTTGAAAATGCGCGCCATGTGCTCTTAAAGGCGGCAGAGGCCGATACCATTTGAAACGCGTTGTGATATCAGATCGACGCACGCCGAGGACCCATGCATGACCGAACTGACCCAGGTCACCCAGCCGCTCTACGGGCAGATCAAGACCGCGATCGAAAGGCGGATTCGCGCCGCGGAATGGCCGGCGGACTTCCAGGTCCCGCGCGAGGAGGATCTGGCGGCCGAGTTCGGCGCCTCGGCACTGACCGTGCGTCGCGCCCTTCGCGAACTGCAGACCGAGGGCATGCTGGTACGCGTCCAGGGCCGCGGGACCTTCGTCGTCGGCCCGCGGATGCAATGTGCGATCTTCGAGCTCTCTGACGTCTCGGAAGAGATCTCGGCGAGCGGCGGCGTCCACACCAGCGAGGTGATGTCGCTCTGCGCGCTTGCGCCGGACAGCCCCTTCATCGGCCTGCTGCCGGTCCCGGCGGGCAGCACCGTCTTTCATTCGCGCCTGCTCCACAAGGAGGACGGCACGCCGGTCCAGATCGAGGACCGCTTCGTCAACGCGGCCGAGGCCCCCGCCTATCTCGAGCAGGACTTCACGCGGATCACGCCCCACGCCTATCTGCTGCGGATGACCGAGGTCACCTTCGTCGACAACACGATCCGCGCCATCCGGCCCGATGACGAAAGCCGCGAGGCGCTGCAGGTCGACGCCAACCAGCCCTGCCTGCTGCTCGACCGCCGGACATGGCGCGGTGACGTGCCGGTGACGCGCAGCCGCTTCCTCTATCCGGGGGACCGCTACCGCCTGCGCAGCGCGCATGAAGCGACATCGGCCCAGCCGGTACTCTCGGCGCCGGGCGGCACCGGGCAATTTCCGAGGCGGATTCGCTAGCGTCAGGTCATCCCGAACGGCGGCGACCTAGTCCCGGCTCCGCGAAACCCGGCGCGCGGTATCGACGACCATGGCGATCAGCTCCTCCTGCCGCTCCGGCGTGAACCGGTAGCTCGGCACGGTCACCGTGATGCTGCCGACGACCTTGCCACGCGCATCGTGAGTGACGGCGGAAATCGCGCTGATCTCGCTGTCGAGTTCGCCGAAATTGAGTGCATAGCCGCGCTGGTGGGAGGTCGTCAGCTCCTGCCGCAGCGCCGCGGGATCGACGATCGTCCGCTCGTTGAAGCGCTCCAGCGCTGCCCCGCAATAGGCATCGATCGCCTCGGCCGACTCATGGGCCAGCAGGATCTTGCCGCAGGCCGTGCAATGCCCGGGATCGCGGCGGCCCGGCTCGGAGAAGATCCGGACCGCGCCTGGACCGGGGACCTGTTCGATCGTCACGGCATCGCTGCCGTCCCACATGTTGTAGCTCGCGGTTTCACCCGATCTCGCCGCCAGTTCCTCGAGCGCCGGGCGGACCAGATCCTTGATGTGCAGCTCGGCCAGCACGGGCGCAGCGAGCAGGACCAGGCCCGGCCCGAGCTTGATCCGTGCCGAGGCTGCATCGCGCTCGACCAGCCGCGCCACCACCAAGGTCGCGACAAGTCGCGAGATCGAGCTCTTGTGCAGCCCGATTCGCCGCGCAATCTCGTTGATCCCCAGCGGCTCCGGCGATCCCGACAGGCAGTGCAGGATTGCAATCGCGTGCTCGACGGCACCGACCGTGCCGCCCCTCCCCTCGACCGGCTGCACATCGGGTTTTTTCACCAGGGCACACTCCTGCATCTCGCTTGACGAGGCCGGCAAAGGCTGACAAGCTCGTATTGTGCAACACTGTTGTGCATAGCGCAACATGATTTTCCCAAGAGAAGCGCGGCGCCCCGGATAGTTCGAGCCGGGCCGGGCAGTTCTGGGACGAGCTGGTGGGCACGCCGGCTAGGGGAGATCGCGGCAACGCGAATCCGGGCGGTGAACGGGCGAGGCCCGGCAACGTTTCGGGGAAAACGGGGAGGTTTTGATGCACAAGCTCGGAATTCTGACAGCATCCCTTGCTGCCATGCTCGGTCTCGGTGGCCTGACCACCGAGGGACAGGCGCAGACACCGGCGCCGACGATGAAGAAGATCACCTTCCTCACCAACTATGTCTACAACGGCCGTCATGCGCCGTTCTTCGTCGGCCGCGACAAGGGCTTCTACAAGGAAGCCGGCTTCGACATCGACATCGCCCCGGCAACCGGCAGCGGCTTCGTCATCGCCGCCGTCGACGGCGGCAAGGCCGATTTTGGCATGGCCGAAGTCGGGCCTGTCGTTCAGGCGATCGCGAAGGGCGCGAAGCTCAAGGCCTTCATGGTCTATACCGACGTCACGACCAGCGGCCTCGCCTCGCTGACCCCGTTCAAGACGCCGGACTCGATCATCGGCAAGCGGATCGCGGCGTCGCAGACCGACAGCGCCCGCGTCGTGCTGCCGATCATCTTCGACGAGAAGAAGCTCGACGCCTCCAAGCTGGACTGGCAGGCCGCCGACCCCGGCGTCTATTTCTCGCTGCTGCTGAGCAACCGGACCGACCTGTTCACCGCCAGCTCCGACGGCGACATGCCGGCCTTGACCAAGGTCGCGACCGCGCAGGGCAAGACGGTCGAGTTCTCCAGCTTCGTCGACTGGGGTTACGACGTGTTCGGCTATGTCCTCGTCGCCGGCACGCCGACCCTCGAGAAGAACCTCGACGAAGCCAGACGCTTCGCCGCTGCGACGCGCAAGGCGGTCGAATACGCGATCAAGAACCCGGAAGAGACCGCCGAGATCATGGTCAAGGCCAATCCGGCCATGAACCGCGAGACCGTGCTGACGCAGTGGACCGGGGCGATCAAGTCGATACAGACGCCCTACACAGCCGAGCACGGCTACGGGACCGCTGATGACAAGCGCATCCAGCGCACGATCGACCTGGTCAAGAAGGCGCTGAAGCTCGACGCGACGCTGAAGCCCGACGACCTGTTCGCGATCAAGGGCAAATAGGCCGCTCCGGCCGCCCTTCTCAGCCTGACGACCCCAGTCCGGAATCCTGCATGTCTACCTCCCTCATCGTCGAGAACCTGTCGAAGACGTTCGGCTCGACCCTGGCGATCGACCAGGCCTCCTTCTCGGTCCCCGAGAACAGCTTCGTCTCGATCGTCGGCCCCAGCGGCTGCGGCAAGTCCACCTTGCTGCGCATCGCCGCCGGGCTGGTGCGCGCCAGCGGTGGCCGCATCAAGCTGCGCGGGCAGGAGGTCACCGGCCCGATCCGCGATGTCGGCATGGTGTTCCAGTCGCCGGTCCTACTGCCCTGGCGCACGACGCTCGACAACATCCTGTTCGTCGCCGAGATGGGCGGGCTGCGCCGTTCCGACTATGAGGGACGCGCCCGCGAGCTGATGGCGCTCGCCGGCCTCTCCGGCTTCGAGGAGAGCCGCCCGTTCGAATTGTCGGGCGGCATGCAGCAGCGCGCAGCGATCTGCCGCGCGATGCTGCTCAAGCCCTCGCTGATCCTGATGGACGAACCCTTCGGCGCGCTCGACGTTATCACCCGCGAGCGCATGGGTTTTGCCCTCCAGACGCTCTGGGAGGAGAGCCGCAACACCGTGCTCTTCGTCACCCACAGCATCACCGAAGCCGTCCTGCTCTCCGACATCGTCGTGGTGATGTCGCCGCGGCCGGGACGGATTCACGACATCGTGGAGATCGATCTGCCGCGTTCCCGCACGAGCGCAACCTTGCGCGATCCCAGATTCGTCGCCTTCGCCGCGCGGGTGCGCGAGGGCATCGAGGCCGGCGAGACGGAGTACTGACGATGGCCGAGACCTCCCTCGTCGCGCGCCTGCGCCCGCTCCTCTTCCTGGCCGTCCTGCTGCTGGCCTGGGAGATCGGCGCGCCGCTGATGGGCATCCCTGGCTACGTCCTGCCGCTGCCCTCGGCGATCGCCGCCCGCTTCGCCGAGACCGCCTCGATCCAGCTGCACGGGCTGGCGATGACCGGGATGACCACGTTGGTCGGCCTCGTCTTGGCGCTCGTCTTCGGCGTCCTGCTGGCGCTGGTCGTCATCTATGTGCCGATGCTGCGCTCGATCGTCATGCCGCTGCTCGCCGCCTTCAACTCGATCCCGAAGATCGCGGTGGCACCGCTGTTCGTGATCTGGTTCGGCCTCGGCGTCGAATCCAAGATCATCCTCGCCTTCCTGCTGGCGCTGTTCCCGATCTTCGTGAATTCGCTGACCGGCCTCGGCGAGATCGAGGCCGATGTCATCGACCTGTCGACGCTGGCCGGCGGCACGCGCTGGCGCATCTTCACCAAGGTGCGCCTGATGAACGCCGTCCCCTACATCACCGACGCGCTCAAGGTCGCCTTCCCGCTGGCGCTGGTCGGCTCGATCGTCGGCGAGTTCATCGGCGGCAATGACGGCATCGGCCATCTCATCCTGTTCGGCCAGTTCAACATGGATACCCCGCTCGTCTTCGCGGCGCTGGTCTCGATCACCGCCTTCACCACGCTCGGCATCGGGGCCGTCTCGCTGTTCGAGCGCATGGCCCTGACCTGGCGCCCATCGCAACGCCGGCGCTGACGCGCCCGCCCGACATCACATCCGCAAGGACAATCCGATGAGAAACTATATCGCGCGCCTGAAGGAGAGAGGCGATCTGCTGTTCGTCGACAGGGAGGTCGATCCCTTCCACGAACTCGCCGCCGTGACCCATCTGGCGCAAAAGCGCTGGGGCAAGCCGATCCTGTTCAACAAGGTCAAGGGCACCCGCTTCCCGGTCGTCACCAATGTCTACGGCTCGCGCGAGCGGCTGGCCGAGATCATCGGCATCGACGCCGCCGATTTCTGCCGGCAATGGAGCAACCTCGCCAACCTCGGCAGCGGCGCCGGTGGCACGCCGTTCGTGCAGTCCGAGGATGACGACCTGATCGAGTGCAAGCTCTCCGAGCTGCCGCTGATCACCTATTCCGACCGCGACGCCGCCCCCTATTTCACCTCGGCGATGTTCATCGCCAAGGATCCGGAGACCGGCGTCGGCAACCTGTCCTATCACCGCTCGATGTTCGTCAGCGACCAGGAGCTGCGCTGCCGGCTGGCGCCGCGCCACCATCTGACGATCTATCACGAGAAGGCCGAGAAGATGGGCAAGCCGCTCGAGGCGGCGATGCTGATCGGCGCGCCCTCGACCTCGTTCCTGACCGCGGCCGCCCCCCTGCCCTACGATGTCGACGAGCTCGAGGTCGCCGCCCGCCTCAAGGGCAGCCCGATCGCGATGCGCAAATGCAAGCACATCGACCTCGAAGTGCCCGCCGACACCGAGATCGTCATCGAGGGCCGCTTCCTGCCGAACGAGCGTCGGCCCGAGGGGCCGTTCGGCGAGTTCATGGGCTACTACGTCCCCGAAGGCCCGAACGCGGTGTTCGAGGTGCTGGGCGTCACCGTCCGCAAGGACGCCGTCTTCCATTCGATCCTGTGCGGCTCGGCCGAAGAGGTGCTGACGCTGGAGCTCTCAGTCTCGGCCAATATCTACCAGCGCCTCAGCGCCGCCCTGCCCGGCATCCTCGACGTCACCTGCCAGCCCTTCGTCAACCACGCCATCGTCAAGATGGACACGCAGTTCGAGGGCCATGCGCGCCAGGTGATGCTCGCCACGATCGGAGCCGAGCCGATCTGGGCCAAGATCATCACCGTCGTCGATGAAGACGTGAACATCTACGACATGGACGACGTGATGTGGGCGACGCTGACGCGCTGTCGGCCCGACAAGGACATGCTGATCATTCCGGAGACGCCGTCCTTCTATCGCGACGAGCAGAAGGACCATTGGGGCCGCCTGCTGATCGACGCGACCAAGCCGTTCCACCGCAAGCCGGAATTCGAGCGCAAGAAGATCCGCCTCGCCGACCAGATCGACCTCTCCGACTGGTTCGACAACGCCTGACGGCAGGTTCCCATGACCGATCACGACACGCCCGCACGCATCATCATCGGCATCAGCGGCGCCTCCGGCGCCGTCTACGGCGTGCGGGCGCTCGAATTGCTGGCGGCGGTCGGCGTCGAGACTCATCTCGTCGTCACCCGCTCGGCGCATCTGACTCTGTCGCAGGAGCTCGGCATGAGCCCGGCGGCGCTCGCCGAGAAGGCGAGCGTCGTGCACAACATCCAGGATATCGGCGCGACGATCTCCAGCGGCTCGTTCCGCACGCTCGGCATGCTGATCGCCCCCTGCTCGGTGCGCACCATGTCGGAGATCGCGACCGGCGTGACCTCGACCCTGATCAGCCGGGCGGCCGACGTCGTGCTCAAGGAGCGCCGCAAGCTGGTGTTGATGGTGCGGGAGACGCCGCTGCATCTCGGCCATCTGCGGACGATGACCAGCCTCGCCGAGATGGGCGCGATCATCATGCCGCCCGTGCCGGCCTTCTACGCTTTGCCGGAGACGATCGCCGACATGGTCGACCACAGCGTCGGCCGCGCGCTCGACCTGTTCGGGGTCGATTGCGGCGCGGTCCGGCGCTGGGCCGGCATGCCGGCGGCCCGCAAGGCGGCTCCCGAACCTCGCTGATCGCACGAGCCTGATCATGATGCCGTCACCGCATAGCCAACCCAGACGCCGCCCGGTGCACGGCGCGATGATCGGCGTCATCGTGCTCGACACCGGCTTCGACCGTTTGCCCGGCGACGTCGCCAACGCCGAGACCTGGGATTTCCCGGTGCAGTTCCGCGTCGTGCGCGGCGTCAGGCCGAAGGACGTGATCGAGGGCGATCCAGAGCAGGCGCTCGGGCCGTTCCGCGAGGCGATCGACGATCTGGTGGCGATCGGCGCCGCCGGCATCACCACGAGTTGCGGCTTCCTCGCGGCGGTCCACCCGGAGCTGCGCCGCTACTCCCCGGTTCCGATCGCGACCTCCAGCCTGATGCAGATTCCCCTCGCGCTCAGCCTGCTGCCCGAGGACCGGACCGTCGGGGTGATCGTCTCGGACCGCAAGGCGCTGCAGGACCGGCATTTCCGCAATGTCGGCGCCCCCACCGGCCTGCCGCTCGGCGAATTGCCGGAGGACGGCGTCATCCGCTCGCATATGCGCGAGAACCGGCCGCTCGCCGATCATGCCGCCCAGGAGCACGAGGTGCTCGCGGTCGTCGAGCGCATGCTCGCGGCGACTCCCGCGATCGGCGCCATCGTCAGCGAATGCGCCAACCTGCCGCCGCATTCGGCGGCGATCCAGCGCGCATTCGGTCTGCCGGTCTTCGATATCGTCACTTTGGTAGACTGGCTCCATTCAGCGATCCGGCCGCGGGCTTACGGCGACGGCCCGAGACTCCACAGATGACCGGCAGCGGTTACGACCTCGTCGTGGTCGGCGGCGGGCTGATCGGCGCCGCGATCGCCTGGGGCGCGAGCCGGGCTGGCGCGAGCGTCGCGCTGCTCGACGAAGGCGATGTCGCGCACCGGGCTTCGCGCGGCAATTTCGGCTTGATCTGGCTGCAGGGCAAAGGCGTCGGCAAGCCGGCCTACATGCATTGGTCGTTGCGAGCCGGCCGCCTCTGGAAGAACCTGGCCGAGGAGCTCGGTGCCGCCACCGGCCTCGATATCGGCTGGCGGCCGGCGGGCGGGCTGCACTTCTGCTTTTCCGAAGCCGAGCTCGAAAAGCGCCGCGACATCCTCGCCCGCACCCATGCAGATGGCGGCGAGATCTCGATGCAGTTCCTCGACCGCACGGCGCTGCGCGACCTCGTGCCCGGGATCGGCCCCGATGTCGCGGGAGCCTCCTTCTCGCCGGAGGATTCGCATGTCAGCCCGCTTTATCTGCTGCGCGCTCTGCAACGGGCCTTGCAGGATGGCGGCGGCAGCTATCGGCCGGGCACCACCGTCACCGACATCCGCCCCGAAGCCAGTGGCTTTGCCGTCGCGACGCCGGCCGGACCGGTCCGTGGCCGCCGCATCGTCCTCGCCGCGGGGCTCGGCTCCGCCCGGCTTGCGCCGCAGCTCGGCCTGTCGATGCCGGTGGAGCCCGAGCGCGGCCAGATCGTGGTGACGGAGCGCGTCCGCCCCTGCTTCCCCTACGCCGCCAACTGCCTGCGCCAGACAGCCGAGGGCTCCTTCCTGTTCGGCAGCAGCCATGAGGAGGTCGGCTTCGACGAGGGTACGCAGGTGGCGACGGCCGCCGATCTCTGCGCCACGGCGCTGCGCGTCCTGCCCGGCCTCGACTCGGCCGGGGTAGTGCGCTTCTGGGGCTCGCTGCGGGTGATGACGCCGGACGGTCTGCCGATCTACGAGGAATCCAGCCGCTATCCCGGCGCCTTCGCCGCGACCTGCCATAGCGGGGTGACGCTCGCCAGCGTGCATGCCTTCGACATCGGCCCGGCCGTGGCCGCCGGCACCCTCCCCGCGGCGGTCGCCAGTTTCGGAAGCGGACGGTTCGATGTTCAGGCGGATTGAGCCGAGCGCTCCCGAGGGCGGCCCGGCACTCACCTTCGAAGGGCGCGAGATCGTCTTTTATCCCGGCGACAGCCTGGCTGCAGCCTTGCTGGCTGCCGGCATCGGGGCGCTTCGCCAGAGCCCGGTCGACGCCTCGCCGCGCGCGCCCTACTGCATGATGGGCGTCTGCTTTGAATGCCTCGTCGAGATCGACGGCCGCCAGAACCAGCAGGCCTGCCTGACGCCGGCGCATGACGGCATGGTGGTGCGCCGCCAGATCGGCGCGAGGCAATTGCCATGAGCCAGGGCTGGGATGCGATCGTGATCGGCGCAGGCCCCGCCGGCATGGCTGCGGCGGCGACCTTGGCCGAAGGCGGCGCGCGAGCCTTGCTGCTGGACGAACAGGCCGAGCCCGGCGGCCAGATCTACCGCGCCATCGAGCGGAACCGGAGCAATGCCCGGCTTTCGGCGATCCTCGGGCCCGATTATCGGCGCGGGGCGGCGCTGGTCGAACGCTTGCGCGCCTCTGGAGCTTGCCTGCGTTTCTCCAGCAGCGTCTGGCGTGTCGAACCGGGGGCCGCGGTCTGGTCGCGCACGAACGGTATGGCTACGCTCGACCGGGCCAGGGCCTTGGTGATCGCGACGGGCGCGATGGAGCGCCCCGTGCCGCTGGCCGGCTGGACCCTGCCGGGCGTGATGACGGTCGGCGCCCTGCAGATCCTGCTTAAGACGGGCGGCCTCGTGCCGAGCGGGAGGCTCGTCCTCGCCGGCACCGGACCGCTCTTCTATCTCTTCGCGCGGCAATGCCTCGATGCCGGTGTCGAGCACCTGACCTTGCTCGACACCGCCCAATCCGGGAACATTCCTGCAGCACTGCCGCATCTGCCGCGCGCTTTCACCGGCCAGGGCTGGCGCTATCTCGCCAAGGGCGCCGGCCTGCTCGCGGCCCTGTCGCTCGGGCGGGTCAAACTCCTGCGCGGCGTCAGCGAGATCGCGATCGAGGGCGAGGAGCGCGCCACCGCGATTCGGTTCCGTACCGGCCGAGCCTCGCACAGGCTGGGTTGCGATCTTATCGGCCTGCACGAGGGCGTGATCCCCCAGCAGCAGCTCCCGCGCGCGCTTGGCTGCATCTTCGACTGGAACGAGGGCCAGTCCTGCTTCCAGCCGCGGCGCGATCCATGGGGCGCCAGCACGCTGCCCGGCGTCTTCATCGCCGGCGACGCCGGCGGCATCGTCGGTGCGCAGGCCAGTCTCCACGAAGGCGAGGCGGCCGCGCTCGCGATTCTGGCCGAGTTGGGCCGCATCACCCCGGCCGCACGCGACGCCCGGCTGCGCCGTGTCCGACAGGCGCGCGACGCCCATCTTACGGCACGGCCGTTTCTCGACCGTCTGTACCGGCCGGGCCCCGGCCTCATCGCCCCGCCGGATCACGTCACGATCTGCCGCTGCGAGGCGGTCGGCGCCGGCTCATTGCGCCGGGCGGTCGCGCGCGGGGCGCTCGGCCCCAGCCAGGCGAAGGCTTTCCTGCGCGTCGGCATGGGCCCGTGCCAGGGCCGGCTCTGCGGACCGAGCGTGACCGGCCTGATCGCGCGGGAGACGGACCGGAGCGAGGCCGAAACGGGCTACTATCGCATCCGCGACCCGATCAAGCCCGTCACCGTCGGAGAATTGGCAAGAGCCTCGCAACCAAGCGCCTCGCATCGCGGAGACTGAGATGAACAGGCTCGATCTCGATGGCCCCCTCTGGCGTTTCGCGCTGACATTCTACGCGCTGCCCAGCGTCGCCGAAGCCTGCCTGACCTTGCAGGACGAAGCCCAGCTCGATGTGATCCAGCTGCTGGCCGCAATCTATGCCGACCTGATTTTGCAGCAGCCGCTGTCGTCGGATGATGTCGCGGACCTCGGCCGGCTAACGGCCGAATGGCGGGTCGCGACGGTTCTGCCGCTGCGCGAGATTCGCCGCTTCCTCAAGCCACCGCGGGATGGCTTTCCCGAAGAGCGGCACCTGTTGCGGGAGAAGGTCAAGGCTGCCGAGCTGCTCGCCGAGCAGATCCAGCTCGCAATGGTCGAGCAATGGCTGGATCGGCGCGAGCCGAAGCCAGGGCTTCCGGCGCGGGAGGTGCTCGGCCTGCTCCTGAAGGATGACGCCGCCGGGCAGCCGAGGAACGAGCGGGCACTCGGCATCGCGCTCTCGACATTGGAAACCGCAATGGAAACCGTCATTCGCCGCGGCAATACAGGAAACCGCGACGACCTGTGATCGTCCCGGCACGCGAACACGAACCGATATTCGCGTCGCGCGACAATCCTCCGGGCTTCGCTTCAGCGCTTGCGTCCGCCATCCTCGGCCAGCAGCTCCTTTCGTGCCTTCGCCATGACCTTGCGGGCCGCGTCGTCGACCGTGGGGAACTGCGGATCGAGCCGTTCGAGCCGGTCGACGATCGTGGCCGCAACGATCAGCCGGGTGAACCATTTGTTGTCGGCCGGCACGACGTGCCAGGGGGCCTGCTTGGTGGCCGTCTCGGCGATCGCGTCCTGATAGGCCGCCTGATAATCGTCCCAGTGCCTGCGTTCGGCCAGGTCGCCCGGATCGAACTTCCAGTGCTTGTCGGGCTCGTCGATCCGCGCCAGGAGGCGCCGGCGCTGCTCGTCCTTCGACAGGTTCAGGAAGAACTTCAGGACCACGGTGCCGTTACGCGCCAGGTGCTTCTCGAAATCGCGGATGCTTTCGAAGCGATTGTGCCAGACATTCTTGCCGATGAGCTTGGGCGGCAGGCCCTGCTTGCGCAGCAAGTCTTCATGGACGCGGACGACCAGCACCTCCTCGTAATAGGAGCGATTGAAGATGCCGATCTCGCCCCGCTCGGGCAGCGCGCAGGTGGTGCGCCAGAGGAAGTCATGGCGCAGCTCCAGCGAGCTCGGCGCCTTGAAGGAGGTGACCTCGCAGCCTTGCGGATTGATCCCGGACATGACGTGCTCGATCGTCCCGTCCTTGCCGGCCGTGTCGATCGCCTGCAGCACGATCAAGACGGACCAGCGTCGTTCGGCGAAGAGCCGCTCCTGCAGGTCGCGCAGCCGCTTGACGCCGGTCTGCAACAGTTCATGCGCCTCGTCCTTGTCGATCTCGAGGCCGTAGGTCTCGCTGGGGTCGAAACGCTTCAGCTTGAAGTCGTCGCCATCGGTGACCCTGAAGCGCTTGACCATCTCGTCCGGCAGCATGCCTGGCATCCCTTCGCAGAAAGACTGTGCTCCACTGTGTCGCCCTGCCGCGGATTGTCCAGCTTTCCGGCAGAAGTCAGACGATCAGCTCCGTCACTGGTAACCGTGCCCGGCTTCCAGGCGGCGAACCATCCGGCAGGCCGAGCCTGAAGACGTTGACCAGGCGCCGGCCGGCCGGAACGCCATAGTGCTCGGCGAGTTGCCTGCTGCTCGCCGGCCAGTCGGCCAGCACCGAGACCGGGCAGGCCGCAAGCCCCTGCGCGGCCAGCATCAGCCAGGTACGGTAGAAGGCGCGCCCGCTCGCGAGCGGGTCCTCGCCGTCCGGCCGGTGAAAGAGCGCGACGGCACTGTTGGCGAACTTGCCCCGCTCGCTCGCCAACGTCGCGGCAAGCCCGAGGCGGCGCAGAAGTGGAAACAGCGGCCCGAGCACCAGCCCTGTCCCGAACGCGACGAGGCCCGGCATCGCCATAGCCTCGGCGCTGAGCCCGTCGCGTTGATAGGTGGGATCGGTGCGCGACAACCGCATCCAGCGCAGCAATTCGGAGCGATGCGCGTCATCGCAGAGGAAATGGAAGCCGGCCTCATCGGCGAGCCGCGCGATCTCGTCGATGGTTTGCACGCCGCGAAGCAGCTGCGCATCGCTGGTCATGGCGGAAACCATGTCGAGCGCCGCCTCGCCTGCGGCATCGAATGGCCGGAAGCCGCCGCGCCAGCTCGTCCGGGCGGAGACGAAATCGGCCAACCCATCGAGCGCGCCGCCCGCCGCGACCGCGATGTGCGCGACCGGCTGCAGGCTTCCGGAAACCGTTGGCTCGGCCATGGGCTGGATGTCCGCGATCCCCAGCCCACGCCGGCCGAGCGCCAGCGACAATCCCTCGATCGCCGCGCCATGCGAGAGCCGGACATCATGCCCCGATGGATCGGCCGCCGGCAGGCGCCGGGTGACGTCCTCCAGGAGGAGCAGCGTGTCATTGCCGATGAGCCGCCAGCGCGTCGGCTGGATATTGTGGACGCTCGGCGCGAGGCGAACCTCGGCGAGCAGCGCTTCGAGCAGGGCGCGGTCGAGCATGGTCGTCAGCCCCGCAGGCTCTTGGCGAAGAGGTGCAGCCGGTGCAGCGGCTTCGCTCCCGCCTTCTCGGCCTGGCGCAAGCTCGGCCCGTTGACGTCGGCGATCCAGGTGCCGCCGAGCTCGTCATAGCCCGCCGCCTTCAGCGCGCTCGTCACCTTGTAGAGCATGGCGCCGTTGAGCCCGCGATTATGGAAGGCGCGGCTGACCGACTGGTAGACGATGACGGCGCGCCGATTGGTCCAGCGATGCCAGAGGAAGCGCAAGGGGAAGCTCGGGCCGATCCGCCCGCCGGTCGCCTTCACCAGCGGGTTGAGATCGGGAATCGAGATGATCGCACCGACCGGCTCGCCCTTGTGATGCACCACGGTCGAGATGCGCTTGTCGATCACCCACATCATGTCGCCGGCCTGGAAGCGGTATTCCTCAGCCGTGGGTGGCACGAACATCGGATTGGCGTCGAAGCCATCATTGAGGATGAGCCGCGATTCCTCTAGCCGCTCGGTGAAATGCCGGCGGTCGATCGGCATCCAGCGATAATCGGGATCGGCGAGGATCGCCCGCTGCTTGTCGCCGAGCAGCCCTGAGGGATCGACCTGCGCCAGCGCGATCCGGAAGGTCGTCATCGGGAAGGTCGGGGTATAGCCGTTCGCTTCGAGCAGCCGCGCAATATGCGGCGGGCTGAAGATCATGTCGGTGAAGGGCGCGTTCTCGAAGCCGCCCGTGACGACGCCGGCCTGCTGCATCGCCGTCAGGTTGAAGTTGCCGACGAGCTCCGCCATGCCGCGCTCGCGCGCCCAGTTCTCGGCAGCGCCGAGCAGGGCTGATGCCACCTCGGCATCATCGGCGCAGTCGAAATAGCCGAACTGGGCGCGGGCCGTGCCATGGCGCGCATTCGAGGCGTCGTGGATCGCGGCGACGATGCGTCCGAGCGGCCGCCCGTCTCGCAGCGCGGTGAACAATTCGAGCCGACCATGACCGTCCTTGGCCAGCGGATTGCGCGCGGGATCGAGCATGCGGTCGAAATCGGACCACATCGGCGGCACATAGGGGCTGCCGGCCGGATAGACCTGCGCCGTGACGGCGAAGGCGGCCTTGCGGTTGTTGCTGGTAATCTCGATCATGCCGGGGCCTTGCTCGGTGCGGTCGCCAGCAATCGGCGCACCAGCACCAATGCCGTTTCGGTGGCGGGATCGGCCGAGACCACCGGCACGGTGACCAGCAGCAGGTCCAGCGGCTCCTCGCCGAGCACGAGCAGATGGCTGGCCGAATGGGCCGCCATCAACGCTGCGAGCCGCTCCGCCACCGGGTCGGCCGGCGGCCAGGGCCAGCTTCGCCCGGAGGCATGGAGCACGCCGACCTCGCGCAGTGCCGGCTTCAGGATGGCCGGATCGTAGTCGCCGAGCTCCGCTTCGCCGAGCCGACGGGCATTGCTGAACAGCGGATGTCCCGCGAGCTGGGCGATCAGCGCCTCGCGTGTCTCGGCGCGCGAGCGGGCGAGCGAACCGAGGACACCCGGCGCTGCCGCATCGAACGAGCTCGACAGCGCATCGACCGAAAGAGCGATCGCGAGCACGCCGGCGAGCGCCACGGCGCAGAGCCTGACACCATGGGCGAGATCGGCGCCAGGCGTGACATGCGCCGCGGCAGCGCCGAGCAGCAATGCCGCGGCGACGCGCAGGCCGAGCAGGACGAAGCCTTGCCGCCGCGTCGGCGCCGCTCCGCCGGTCACCAGCACGATCGAAACCAACAATAGCGCGCCGACGCCGCCGAGCCGGACCGGCATGTCGGGCATCAGCCCGCGGAAATCGCTGAGCGCGAAAGGCAGGATCAGGAAGGCGCAGAGCCCGAGCCGCCAGACGCCGGTATTTTCGGCTTCGGTCAGCGAAGCCGGATCGCGCCGGAACAGCAGCAGCCCGCAGAAGGCTATCGTGACTAATTGGAAGCCGGCCAATGCCAGATCATAGGCCCATGGATGATCGGCAAGGCCGACGAGGCCGCCGAGCACGAGCAGTGCCGAGCCGGTGAGCACAGCGATCTTCCCAGCGCGCGGCGCATGCCGGCGCAGCATGCCCTCGGTGACGATCAGTGCACCCAGCGGAAACAGCGCGGCGCAGGACAGGGCCAGCCGCTCGAGCAGGACGCTCCCGCTCCACCAGCCCAGGCCACGCAGCAGGAAGAGCGCGGCCACCAGCCCCATCGCCACGAGGAAACGCGTCGTGAGCGCCCCGCGCGGATCACGCCGGCGCAAGGTCAGCATGGCGACGCCGAGCCCGAGCGCGCCACAGATGTCGACGATCGAGTCGGCGACCAGTGCCGGATTGGCGAAGCCGCCATTCATGGCCCGGCCACCATCTTGGCGAGCGCCCGCGCCACGAACGGTTTGAGCAGCGCCGCAACCGGCGCCGGCAGGGGCCGCTCGACGGCCGGCCGGTAGGGGTTGAAGAACCAGCCACGGCAATCGGTGCCGGTGCGCTTGCCGAGCGTCAGCGCGATCGCCTCATAGGCCATCATCATGCCCGTGGTGATCACCATCGGCGCGAAGGACATGCGGCTGCGCCGGCCGGCCGCGACCTCGCCGGCGATCGCAAGGTCGACATGATGGCGCGAGCGCGAATGCAGCATGACATGCGTCACTTCGCAGAGCATCGCCGCGCGCTTGTCGTCCTCGCTGAGCGCCCGCCAGTCCTTGCCGAGGGTCGGGAAGCCGAGCCGCTCTTCCGGGCGCGGGTCCTCCGGCCGGACCACGATCACCGAAGGCAGCGGCGACATATAGGCGTCGATCACGCTGGCGCCGGCCGCTTTCGCCGTGCGGTAGAGGTGCAGGCCGGCCGCAATGTCGTCCATGCCGTTGACGATCACCTTGCAGCGCCCTGCGATCTCCGGCAACCGCTCGACCCATTCGGCGCCGAGCACCTCGATCTCGATCTCCGGATTGATCGCGCGCGCCGCCTCGGCGGCGGCCTCCGCCTTGGGCTGGCCGACCGTGCCGGCATTGGCGAAGACCTGCCGGTTCAGGTTCGAGACCTCGAAGACGTCGATATCGGCGATGACGAAACGGCCGATCCCGGCCCGGGCCAGCGCCATGAACGCAGCCCCGCCCATGCCGCCGACACCGCAGACGAAGACCATCGCCTGCCGCAGCCGTGCCTGCTCGGCTTCCGTGACAAAGCCGATATTGCGGGTGGTGAAGAGCTCGTAGCTGAATCCGGGAATCATGGCTTCGTCCTCGCGGCGCGCGGACGCAATGTGCCGAAACGCCGGGTGTCGTCGAGCCAGTGAGCCAAGGGCAGCACCAGCCTTTGCAGCAGCAGAAAAGCCGAGGCACCGATGAGGCCAGGCAAAGACGCGCGCGGCACCTGGCCGAGCAGATAGCGCCGCGCCGCCGCCAGATCCATGCGGCCGAGCTGGAGCACGTCGTCGCCTCGCTGATAGTCCAGCGTCTCCCGGCAGAACTCGTTGTAGCGGGCTTCGCGATGCTGCGCCGCCTGGTCGAAGCCCTTTTTCAGGTCGTCCGAGCCGCCGGTATAGGCGTCGGTGATGACCGAGCCCGCCTCCTCGAGACCGGCCTCGGGCCCGACGCCGAAGACATGGCGCTGCCCGCGCATGATCTGCCGGGCGAGCGTAAGATGCGCGAAGCTCTGGCGGCTGCCCGCATCTGGCGAAGGATAGACGTCGGAGAAGGTCTCGCAGACCATGCCGACCACGCTCGGAACCTGCGTCACATTCGAGATCCAGCGTGGCCGCAGGCCCCCGCGTACGAACAGCACCAGCACGGTCAGCCCGTAGAGCACCCAGGACAGCCCGCGCCCGCGCACCTCGGGATCGACCATGACGAGGCCGAGATGCGTGACCTGCTCCGGCTCGCCATTCAGCGAGAGCTGCATCTGCGCCAGGGCGTTGAAGGCAACTGGCCGCCCGGTCGCCGTCTCGCTGATCAGGGTGACGATGCTTTGGCTCAGGCGCTCGCGCTCGCCGGAGAAGACACCATAGGTCAGCGCGCCCTGCGCCAGCGTCCGCCCCGCCACGGTCCGCAGCTGCTCGACCAACGCCGCGAGCTCGGCATCGTCAAGCACCGCGCCCGGCCGCTCGATGATCCGCGTCGTCAGACCAGGCGCGGTCGCGAGCGAAAGATCGAGCGTCGGCCGCCGCAGCGCCTTCAGCCAGAAGCCGAGCATCAGGCCACCACCGCGGCAGGAGCCTGGCTGCGCTCCTTCACCAGCCTCGCAATGCCGGCGAAGTCGAGCTTGCCGGAGCCGAGCACCGGCACGGCCTGGACCACCATCACCTCGGCCGGGATCATCAGGTCCGCCGCGCCCTTGCCCTTGGCAAAGGTTTGGAAGGCGGCGCGCGTCGCGTCCTTCTGCTGCGTAACCAACACCAGCCGCTCACCCTTGCGGGCATCGGGCAGGCTGGCGACGCCGGAGAGCACGCCCGGCCAGCATTCGGCGGCGAGCGCCTCGACCGCGGCGAGCGAGACCATCTCGCCGGCGATCTTGGCGAAGCGCTTGGCCCGACCCTTGATGGTGACGAAGCCGTCCTTGTCGATCACGACGATGTCGCCGGTGTCGTGCCAGCCCTCGGGCGGCGGCTCGAGCACGCCGGGCTTCTCGGACTTGAGGTAGCCCAGCATGATGTTGGGGCCGCTCACATGCAGCCGTCCGCCCTCCTCGACGCCCGGCATCGGCTCGAGCCTGGCTTCCATGCCGGGCATGATCCGGCCGACCGTACCGAAGCGGTTGAACATCGGCGTGTTCAGCGCCAGCACCGGCGCGGTCTCGGTCACGCCATAGCCTTCAAGGATGCGCAGGCCGAACTTCTCGGCATAGATCCGCCTCGTCGTATCCTTCACCGGCTCGGCGCCGGCCACGATGTAGCGCAGCGAGCGCAGGTCGTAGGGGTGCGCGGCGCGGGCATAGCCGGTGAGGAAGGTGTCGGTGCCGAACAGGATGGTGGCGTTGCAGCCATAGACCAGCTCTGGCACCATCCGGTAGTGCAGCGGGGACGGGTAGAGATAGACCGGCACACCCGAGACCAGCGGCAGGACGAGACCCGCCGTCAGGCCGAAGGAGTGGAACACCGGCAGCACGTTGAAGACCTTGTCGCGCCGGCCGAAATCGATCCGCGCCGCGGCCTGCGCCGCATTCGCCAGCATGTTCCGATGCGAGAGCACCACGCCCTTGGGCGCCCCCTCCGAACCCGAGGTGAACAGGATCGCGGCGCGGTCCGAGCCTTTGGCCTGCTCGATCGGCCTGCCGTGGTGCCAGAGTGCCTTGAGCTTGTCGCCGGTCGAGACGGTGGCACGGACGTCCTCGAGATAGACGATCGCGACCTCGCCGGAGAGCGCCTCGATCAGCGGCCCCATCCGGCCCTTCTCGACGAAGGCGCGGGAGGTGACGATCGTCTTCACCTGTGCCGCCTTGCAGGCGGCGGCGATATTGCTCGCGCCGGCGGTGAAGTTGATCATCGCCGGCACGCGCGCTGCCGACATCAGGCCGAGCAAGGTCACCGCCGCGCCATTGGCGTTGGGCAGCATCACGCCGATCGCCTCGCCCTTGCCGGCGAGCGGCATCAGCTTGCGGCCGAGCACCTCGGCGCCGATCAGCAGGCGCTTGTAGCTCAGCGTGCCCGTGATCGGATCCTCGACCGCGACGCGGCCCTTGCCATTGAGCTTCGCCGCCTCGGCGACCGCCTCGAAGACGCTGCGGTCGATATCCGTGGTCTTGAAGATCAGGTCGGACATGATCTGGTAGAGCGCCGCCCCCGCCGCCTGGCGCCGCGGCTTGCCCTTCAGCTCCTCGGCTACCGTCAGCGTGACCGGCTCCAGCACGGTGACGCGCACCTTGGGGAACCAGCGCCGGCGCACCTGCTCGCGGGTCAATCGCGAGAAGATCGTCGCCTCCAGCCCCTCGATCCGCACCGGCACGACCTTCGCTCCGGACTTCTCGGCGATCATGCCGACGCCGTCATAGACCTTCATCAGGCTGCCGGTGACGGTCAGGCGCCCTTCCGGGAAGATCACCAGGCTCTCGCCGTTCTTCACGGCGTTGATCAGCGAGCGCGTCGCCAGCGGCCGCGACGGATCGAGCGGCATGGCGCGTGTCAGCTTCAGGAAGGGCTTCACCCACCAGCGCTGGGCGATGCCGTGGTCGATGGCGAAGACCGGCTCCTTGTCGAGGATCGAGAGCGCCAGCGCCGCATCGAGGAAGGAGACGTGGTTCAGCGCGATGATGGCGTTGTCGCCGGCCTTGGCGATGTTCTCGCGGCCGCTGACCTCGACCCGGTAGAAGGCGCGGAACAGGATTGAGAGGAAGTCGCTCAGCGGATTGGTCGGCAGCGTCCGCAGGACCCAGACCGAGGCGGCGATGGTGAGGACCCCGATCAGCAGGAAGAGATGGCTGAGCGTCAGGCCGGCTGCCTGCAGCAGCGCGACCACGACCGCGCCGGCGACCATGAAGGCGGCCGAGAGCACATTGACCGCCGCGACGATGCGGGCGCGCTTGTCAGCCGGTGCCCAGGCCTGTGTCGCTGCGAAGGACGGCACCACGAAGACGCCGCCGGCGATGGCGAGGCCGGCAAGGTCGATGCCGACGCGCCAGGCGGACGGGCTGGCGAAGAAGGCGCCGATATCCTGCGCCGGCTGATGCGCGACGATGCCCGAGACCGCCCAGCCGAGATCGAGCGCGAACAGGCCCATCACCACGCCGGCGACCGGCACCGGCAGCAGCACGATGCGCCCGCTCGACAGGAAGGAACCGATGCCGGAGCCGACCGCGATGGCGATGGCGAAGACGGCGAGATAGGCCGAGACGACCATCTCCGTGCCGCCCATGCCGTTCTTTACCAGCGAGGGCAGCAGCGACATCACCACGGCGCCGATCAGCCAGAAGATCGAGACCATGACGCCGGTGCGCCACAGCCGGGCGTCGCCCCACAGATCGATCAGCAGGTCGCGGGTCGAGCGCAGGATGTTGCGGTCGATGGCAAGGTCCGGCGCGGCCGGCCCGGTCTTCGGGATGAACAGGGTCGCGGCCCAGCAGGCAAAGGCGAAGACCATGATCAGCAGGCTGAGCTGGGCGGCATCGCCGCCTTCACGCGCGGTCAGGCCGCCGGCGATGGTGCCGAGCAGGATGGCGATGAAGGTCGCGCCCTCGATCAGGGCGTTGCCGGCCGGCAATTCCTCGCGCTTCAGATGGTCGGGCAGGATGCCGTATTTGATCGGCCCGAACAGCGCCGCGATCACGCCGAACAGGAAAAGCGCGGCGAACAGCACCGGCACGGAATGCAAGGTGAAGCCGAGGACCGCGACCGCCGCCGCGCCGATCTCGGCGAGCTTCAGCCGCTGCGCCATCATCGCCTTGTCGAACCGGTCGGCCATCTGGCCGCCGATCCCCGAGAGCAGGAAGAAGGGCGCGATGAAGAGCCCGCCCGCCAGCGTCACCAGCGCTTCGCCATGCGAACCGGCGAGCTTGTAGAGGATGATGAAGACCAGCGCGTTCTTGAGGAAATTGTCGTTGAAGGCGGAAAAGAACTGCGCCCAGAACAGCGGGGCGAGGCGCCGCTTCAGCATCAATGTGTCGATCATGGTGATCTCACGGGAAGGGACAATGAGGTTGCATCGGCCGGGCTAAGCAACTCTTGCCTGCGCCGGCCGATCTCGGTTTGCGGTTAAGCTGGACTTGCCGGCGGCGCGTCAAAGCTCACAGAGCCGGCTTCCCGACATCCATCAGCAGGCGCTCGGTGCGGGCGTCCTCGATCCGGTTCACCAGCTTGGAAGCCTCGTGCATGTCGCGCACCGTCTTGGTCATGGTGATGCAGGACTGGACGAGCATCACGCAGCCCATGGCGAGATAGCCCTTCGCCCACCAGTCGAGCGGCAGGAACAGGACGCCGGCGCCGACCATGGCCGCGGCGGCGAAGAAAGAGGCGTAGGTGAAGCTGACCCAGGCGCCGCTATGAGGTTGTACATTCTGGTTCATTGTCTTGTCTCCCGTCGGGTGCGTTTGGAGAGTAGAGAGGTCAATTCGCCTGCAGCTGCCGGCTGCGCAGCCGGTCCAGCACGTCGTCGGCCGTCGTCCGCAGCCTTGGGCCGAAGCCCTTGGCGGCAAGCTTCTCGGTGACCGAGGCGGCGGCCGCGCCGTCGAGCTCGTCGAGCGCGGTTTCCGCCGCTTCGGCCTCGACCTGACGCTCGCGCAGGCGCTTCAGCGTCTGCTCGGCCTCGGTCAGGCTCGATTCATGCGCCGGACCGGCCTCGATCCGGCCCTGCCGCATCTGGCGCACCGCCTCGGCGGCGCGGGCGAGACGCCGCCCGCGACCCAATTCGGCAATGCGCGCCTGGGCCTGGCCGACATGGCGGCGCAGGCGGACGATCTCGGCGGCGAACAGCGCCTGCGCACCCGCCGCCGCGTCGCGATCGGCCTCCAAGACGGCAATCGCTTCGGCGCCCTCGCGGGCGAGGCTGTCGTCTCCGGCGGCGAGTGCAGCCGAGACCCGGTTCTCCAGATCGGCGATGCGGGCCTTGCCGACGGCGAGCCGCTCGCTTTCCTGCCGATCCTGCGCGATCGCGACAGCGAGCGCCTTCTTGGCGCGCTCGAAAGCCCCGGTGGCGTCGCGCATCTGCTGGTCGAGGATGACGAGCGCGTTGCGGTCGGCGAAGCGCTCTTCGGCGAGGGCGGCGCCGCCGCGGACGAAGGTGAGAAACATCTTGAGCATTGGCTTTTCCCTGCTATGAACGATGTTCACGAAACGGATATACCCCAGCTTTGAACGACGTTCAAGGATAATTTTGAACAACGTTCATAAAAATGAAAGCGACCGCATGACCACGACCGCGGCGCGCCGCGAGCGGCAGCGCATCCAGCTGATCGATGCGGCCGAGCGAGCCATCGCCGAGAGGGGCCTGGCCGGCCTGAAGGCGCGTGAGCTGGCGCAGGAGATCGGCTGCGCGCTCGGCGCGATCTACAATCTCGTCGCGGACATGGACGAGCTCGTCCTGCGCGTCGGCTCGCGCACGCTGACGCGGCTCGACGCGGCGCTGAGCGCGGCCGAGGGCAAGGACGCGCCGGCCTCCGCCGGCGAGGCCGCCGACAGGCTGGTCGCGGTCGCCCTCGCTTATTGCGCCTTCGCCCGCGACAACCTCCAGCTCTGGCGCGTCCTGTTCGAGCACCGCATGACGGAAGGTGCGATCGTGCCAGACTGGGCGGTGAGCGAGCAGATGACGATGTTCCGCCACATCCTGGAGCCGCTCAGCGTGCTGGTGCCGGATCGAGCTGAGCCTGAGCGCATGCTGATGAGCCGGACCTTGTTCTCCGCCGTCCACGGCGTCGTCGCGATCGGCCTGGAGGAGAAGCTGATCGCCGTGCCGCGCCGTGATCTCGACCGCCAGATCGAGGGCCTGGTTCGTCTCGTCTGCAGGGGACTGGCTGTTCCAGCCTGATCCGCCTATCGCCACCATCGCGTTGCGGCACCCGGCCCCGATCGCTATCGTCGCCATGATGACGGCCGCCGACTCCAGCCTCTCGCTCGATGCCTTGACCGATGCGCTCTATCAGGAGCTCCGCAAGATCGCGCATCGCGAGCGTCTCCGCGCCGGCCGGCCCTTGACGCTGCAGACCACGGCGCTGGTCAGCGAGAGCTATCTCAAGCTGCGCCAGAGCGCGGGCTGGACCAGCGAGGCGCATTTCCTGGCAAGCGCCGCGACCGCCATGCGGCATGCCCTCGTCGATGCCGCCCGTGCCCGGCTCAGCCAGAAGCGCGGCGAAGGCCAGCGCCCCCTGCCCCTCGACGACCGGCATGATCTCCCCGCCGCGGGCGACGACGAGGTCGTCCGGATCAGCGACGCGCTCGCCGCGCTCGAAGCGATCGACCCACGCCTCGTCAAGGTCGTCGAATGCCGCTTCTTCGCCGGTTACAGCGAGGAGGAGACCGGGCGCGTCCTTGGCATCAGCGACCGGACCGTCAGGCGCGACTGGCTCCAGGCCCGGGCCTGGCTCTATCGCGAGCTTCAGGGCTGACGCGGGGCCTTCCCAGCTAGCGCCTCCTCGATCAGCGCGCGCGTCGGGCCGAGCTCGGCGAGATGAGGCGCGCCGACGGCGCCAGCTGCGCGCAGGATGGCTTCCGCCTGTTCGAGCGCCTGCAGGGCCGCACCAGCACCACCCTGCGCCAGCAGGATCTGCGAGCGGACCCCGAGCCCGAGCCCGACATAAGGATGACGCTCGCCGAAGGCGGCCCGCGCGGCGCGCAAGGCCTGGTCGATCTCGCCTTGCGCATCGGAGAGCCGGCTCTGCACCATCAGCCCGGTGGCGCGGCTCTGGCGCAGCATGATGGTGACCGCACTGCTCTCGCCGGCGAGCGGAGCGGCAATGCCGAGCGCTCCTTCGAGGATCGGCATCGCCTCGGCGAAACGGCTGCCGGCCATGATCAGCCGGCCGAGATTGAGCTCGATCGCCGCCAAAGCAAGCGAGGGCCCATAGTCGCGCCGCTGCCGCTCGACCGCCTGGCGCCATAGCCGCTCGGCGCCGGCCGCGTCGCCCTGGCGCAGCGCCAGCGCGGCGCGCAGGTTGAGCGTGCCGATCGCGATTACCGAGCGGCCGCGTCCCGATGCCGCCAGCACGCGCTCGGTCTCGTCGAGCGCCTGCGCCGCCGCCTCGATCTGCCCGGCCTCCAGCGCGTGCAGCGCGAGATTGTGCTGCAGCGTCGCGATCTCGCCATTGTCGCGGCCGAACAGGGCGGTGAGCTCGGCGATCGCGGTACGCAGTCGCGCCATCGCCTCCGGCCGCCGGCCGGATTCGCGTAGCAGCCCGGCTTCGACCCCGGCGAGTTCCGCCAATTGCTTGGGATGGCGCGCCGGCTCGCTTTGGAAGAAGCGCTTCGCTTCCGACAATGCGGCCTGCGCCTTGTCGCGCTCGCCAAGCTGGAAGCGGTAGCCGGCGAGCGCCAGCTCGGCTTCGGCCAGCCGGCCGGCGCTGCCGCTGCCTCGCGCCTGCTCGGCATAGCGCTCCATCAGCCTGATGGCCGTGCGCGGATCGCCGATCTCGCCATAGAGCTCGGCCAGGGTCCGCAGCAGCAGCGGCACATTGGCGTCGCCCTCGCGCTGCAATTGCACCGCGGCGGCGTCGAGCACCTGGCGCGCCGAGGCAAACCCCGGCCCGCCGCTCTGGGAGGCCGCGCGCAGCATCAGCATGAAGCCGTCGCGCAATGCCGTGACGCGCTCGTTCTCGGCGGCACCGTTGAGCCTGGCGATCTCGGTCCGGCGCATCTGCACGAGGACGCCGGCCGCGCCGGCGCCGAGCGCCGCCAGCAGCAGCCCGGCCGCGATCAGCGGAATCCGGTTGCGACGCAGGAAGCGGCGGATGCGATAGAGCCGCTCACCGCGTCGCGCCGCGATCGGCTCCAGCCGGCGAAAGCGCCGGAGATCCTCGGCCAGCTCCGCGACACCCTGATAGCGCTCGCCCGCCTCGTAGCGCATCGCCTTCTGCACGATGACGTCGAGATCGCCGCGCAGCCGCTCCGGCGGAACCGGTGCGTCCGCGCGCTCAGCCGCAGCAGGGCTCGGCAGCGGCGGCTGGTCCTGCATCACGCGCATCGCCCCGGCGAAGGCCGAGTTCGCCAGCTGCCAGGGCGGCCGGCCGGTGAGCAGTTCGAACAGGATCGCGCCGAGCGCATAGACATCGGTCGCGGTCGTGGGATTGCGCCCCTCGAATTGTTCCGGCGCGGCATAGTCGGGCGTGAACACGATCTGCGTCATCAGCGTCTGGCCAGGCGCTTCCAGCGCATGGGCGACGCCGAAATCGAGCAGCTTCACCTGCCCCTCCGGCGTGACCAGCACGTTCGACGGCTTGAGGTCGCGATGGACGACCAGGTTGCGATGGGCGTAGGCGACGGCCTCGCAGACCTGCTCGAACAGGTCGAGCCGCGCCGCGAGCGGCAGGCCGGCCTCGGCGCAATGACGCGTGATCGCGGTACCGGCGACGAACTCCATGGCGAGATAGGGCCGCCCGTCCGGCGCCTTGCCGCCATCGACCAGGCGGGCAATGCCGGGATGCTCGAAGCCGGCGAGAACTTGGCGCTCATATTCGAAGCGGGCGAACTGCTCGGCCGCCTCAGGGCGCAGCAACTTCAGCGCAACGCTCTGCTCGAAGCCGCCGCTCCAGCGCTCGGCCTGGTAGACCTCGCCCTGGCCGCCCCGGCCGATCAGCGCCACGATCGAGAAGACGCCGATCCGCGTCCCCGTCGCCAGCGACTGATATGATACCTCCGCATCCGGCGCGCCCGCGAGCCGGCCCGCATCGATCTCCATGAACGCGCCGGCCCCGTCGGCGGCCGCGAGCAGGGCTTTCGCTTCGGCGATCACGGAGGCCGGCTGCCGGCTCTGCGCCAGGATGCGCTCGCGCTCGGCCGGCGAGGCCTCGGCGAGCGCATCGAACAGGCCGCGGATCGCGGCCCATTGCTCCCGGTCGAGATCGACACGCTGGTTCACGGGACCGTCCGTTCAATCCTTCCGCAGGCGGATGAAGCGCACGACCGGGCGCTCTTCGCCCTCGGTCATCACGTCGATCACCGTCGCCTTGCGGCGCCAGACGAAGACGCATTGGCCGAGGCCCGTGCCGGCGCAGACATACATTTCCGGCCGCCCGGCACAGCGCTTGTCGCCAGCCATGCAGCTGTCGGCATCGGGCAGCGCGACCGGCGGCCAATCCTGCCGCAGCAAGGCCGCGCGCGCCTTGCCGTAATCCTGGCCGGCGAGCTTCGGCAGCGCTTCGACCGCCCCGGCGGCGCTCGCAGCCGACAGGGCGGCGACGAGGACCGCGGCGATGATCCCGGATATCGGCATGGCATCCCCCTAGAGATGATCGCTCGCCTTGACCGGCTGGCGCGCGGCCTCGGTCGTTTCGAAGAAAGGCGGCAAATCGCGCACGCCGGCAAGTCCCGCGACCAGCGAGCCGGGAAAGACCTGCACCGCATTGCGCAGATCGCCGACGGCGCTGTTGTAGAAGCGGCGGGCGGCCGCGATGTTGGCCTCGACCTCGTCATAGCTGCGCTGGGCTTCGATCATCGGCGCCGAGGAGGTCAGCTCCGGATAATTCTCCGCGACGGCAAAAAGCCGCGTCATGTCGGCGGAGATCGCCTCTTCCGTCCGGAACTTCTCGGCGACGCCGGAGACGTCGCGGGCGCCGAGCTGCGGCATGGCGCGGCTGCGCAATTGCGTGATCTCGTCGAGCAGGCCGCGCTCATGCTCCAGGAAGCGGCGGGCGATCGCGAGCACGTTGGGGATCAGGTCGTGGCGCTGCTGGAGCTGTGCGTCGATCGAGCCGAGCGCCTCGCCCACCGCGTTCCGGCGTCTCACGATCGCCGCGTACCAAAAGTACAGCACGGCGCCGAGGCCGAGCAGGAGGATCAGGAAAGCGGTCACTGCTTCGGGCCCTTTCAGTGCGAGGCATCCTCCGGCGGCACAGCCGGCCGCTCGGAGAAGGATGTGCCGGGAGGCATGACGCCGCCCGGCTTGACCGCGACATGCATGGCGATCATCGCGTCGACCAGTCGGAACACGAGGGCGAGCTCGTCTTCGAGATGCTGCAATTGCGCAGCCGCGTCATGTGCCTGCAGGCTCGGCGGTTCGAAGAGCTGGCGCGTGCCGGTCTGGGCGACGGCGAAGGTGATGCTGTCGTGCTCGACCAGGCAGGAGGGCGGGAAGAAGTCGCCGCCATCGGCCATCGACAGCAGCCGCTCCATCACCGCCGGCGTCAGCACGGCGCGTGCCTCGACCTGGTCATTACCGTAGACGTCGTAGATCGAGGCGAAGCGCGGGTCTTCCAGCCTGACCGGCATCAGCCCAGAAGGGGCCGGGCGGCTCTGGTCGAGCACCATGGTCGTGCCGAGGAAGGGCGTGTCGACCGCGAGCACGAGCAGGAGGCCGTTGAACACCGTGCTGTTGTTCTTCCCGGCCTTGCGCTCGAGCTCGATCTCGCTGAGGCGCAGTTCATAGCCGGCATAGCGGCCGACGATGGCGTCGTCGATCGCCGCCTGGTCGTGCCGCGGCAGCAGGCCCTTGGCGGCGAGATCGCCGACCGCCGGGGCAGCACCCTCGACATAGCGCAGCTCGCCATGGCGCCTGAGCAGCAACGGCATCAGTTCGCGCTTGAACGTCTTCGCATAGCGGCCCGCGGGAATGCTGAGCGCGATCAGCCAGGGCACGGCGGCGGCGAAGCCGAGCAGGAACGGGGCGAACAGCCATTGCGCGAGCATGCCGGACTTGCCGCTGCCCCGGCCGGGCATGACCAGGACGCTGATGGCCAGCGCAAGGCCCATCGGCACATAGAGCATCACCCTGCGGCGGGTATCCCTGGCGGCATCCAGCCGCAGCGCGTTCAGCCGCGCGATCTCGGTGGCGAAGCGCGCGCCGGCGCCGGGCGATGCCGTGATCACCGGCAGATGATAATGCCGGTAGATGGCGTAGGTCAGCGCGGCGAGGATGGCGCTCGGGATCAGCAGCACCAGCGCGCCCTGGAGCAGGTTGTAGAGGAAGCCGAAAACCACGGCGACCATGAACAGCAGCGCCGCCGCGACCGGGCCGAGGAAAGCCGACAACACCACGATCGCGACGACCATGAGCGGAATGCCGAACAGCGCCATCATCAGGCAGCCGCCATAGCGACCGACCTTTCGCTGCGCCTGCCGCATTTCGACGGCCGTATAGCGCCGCGGCTCGGCCTTCTGCTTGGTCGCTGAGGCGGGGTCACTCATGGCGGGCTCAACCGAGTTCACCGCGCGCCGGCAAAGCCGGGCCGCCGCGGACAGGCGGATGGATCGCGGCGGGCATGCCAGGCATGGTCGTCAGCTCCCTCAATCGGCAAGGTCCCGTTCGGCCCTGTAGCGTCAACCGCCGGAAACTCGCTCCGTCGCCTCTCACCACGGCGAAATCCGTTCCATCGCCCAGGAAAAACCGCCCGCAGGCATCCGGCGTCCTTCGTATGAAGGAGGCCGGATGCCCGGCGCGTGTCGCCGGCTGGCGGCGTTAACGGCGCGCGCGCCTGGAGGGACCGGGATTCGGCCTCGCCCCATTGATTACCGGGGCGAGAAGGCCGCCGCGTCCTTCAAATCGAGGAGCCCGCGTGGGAGCGCGAAAAATATCGCGGCGCCGCATGTCCGGTTTCGCCGCGCGCTTCCGTCTCCGTCGCTGAGACCATCAGCGCCGGAGCAGATTTCCATGTCGATCGCCGAGACTTGCAGCAGCAGCACGCCCCACCCCGCCTACCGGATGCCGCAGAGGCAGGAGCGGGCCGCACCGGCTGCCGATGCGATCTGCGTCTTCACGCTCGATGCCGAACTGCGCGTCGAGCGGATGAACGCGGCGGCGCTGGCCCTGACCCGGGCCGGCGTGATCTCAGCGCTGCGCTTTGCGACCCGTGACCGCGAGCTGAACGGCCGCCTGCAGCGCTGGGCCCGGCTCGCGACGCCGGAGGCCGAGTTGCGCCTGTCCTATCGCGACGCCGGCAGCAGCTTCACGCTCGCCATCTCGCTGGCGGAGGATTGCAACGATGCGGCCGAACCCGCCCGCTTCGTCGTCGTGATGCAGGAGCAGGCCGGCGCGATCGACCGCAAGCTCGCCCATGTCGCCCGCGACCACGGCCTGACCACCGCCGAAACGCGCGTGGCCGAGCGCCTTCTCCTGGGAGAGAACACGATCCAGGCGGCGCACAAGCTCGGGGTCGCGCCGACGACGGTGCGCACGCATCTGCAGCGCATCCTCGCCAAGACCGATACGCACCGGCAGAGCGAGTTCGCTTGCCTCGTCGCGCGCTACGGCAACTGAGCTTCGCGCATCAGCTCGCCTCGGCGCTTCGCACGTTCTGCAAGATCAGTTGCGCCACGAGGGCCGGAGCTTCGATATGGGGCATGTGCCCGGTGCCGCCGAGCCGGTGGCAAGCGACATGGCCGGGCAGCTCGCCTTGATGCGATGGCGGGATGATACGATCGCCCCTGCCCCAGATCACCTTTAGCGGGCCCGCGAAGCGTTCGAGGTCCGCGGCGATCCCGATCGCCTGCGTCCCGTCCGGAAAGAGCCTTTGCGCGATCGCGGCCTGCGCCGCACCGACGCCGAAACGCTCACGCTCGCGCAGCACCGCCTGCGCATAGCCGCGTGGCAACCGGCTAGGAGCGGCAGCGAGCCGCTCCAGCCATGGCGTCAGACTCTCCGCCGTCCGCGCCGAGAGGAAGCCGCTGAGGAAGGCACCGTCGATCTCCGGCCCCAGGCCTGCCGGCGCGATCAGCGTCAGCGAGCGCACCCGCACCGACTGGTTCGCCGTCAGCACCGCCGCGACGGCCCCGCCGAGCGAATGCCCGACGAGATCGCAGTCGCTGGAGCCGCTCGCCTCGATCTGCCCGAGCACGGCTTCGGCGAGCGCTTCCAGCGAGGGCATATCCAACGCAGCTTCCCGGCCATGGCCCGGCAGCTCCGGCGCCAGCACCGGGCGTCCGTCGAGATGCGGCCGCACCATGTTCCAGGCGGCGGCATTGGCGCCAAAGCCGTGGAGCAGCACCAATGGAACGGCTGAACCGGTTCTCGCCACGGCAGGCGATGGCATCGCCGCAGCCGGAGCCGCCGGCAGTACGGCGTCGGTCCGCTCCCGCAAGGCTCGCTCGATATCGCGGCTCTTGATCCGCCCGCCCGGACCTGTGCCGGCGATGCCGGAGGGATCCAGACCGGCCTGACGCGCCAACCGCCTCGCCAGGGGCGAGATGCTGATGCGGCAGCTGGCGTCGATTACTTGCATCGCTGCTTTCGGAGCTGCGATCTCCAGCGCCGCTACAGCCGGCTCCGCTGCGGCAACAGCTGGCTCTTCCGCGGCAAGGCTATCGGCGATGCGCCCGAGCACGGCGCCGATGCCGACCTCCGCACCCTCAGGCGCGAGGATCGCGGCGAGGACGCCGTCGCGTCCGGCCTCGATTTCGGTCGCGGCCTTGGCGGTCTCGACCACGACGACGACATCATCAGCCTTGACCCGGTCGCCGACCTTGGCCGACCAGGAGACGACGGTCGCGCTCTCCATGTATTCGCCGGCGCCGCCGGCGAGCGTGATTTCATAGCTCATGCCGCGCTCCCTTCAGGCCAGGGCCCGGCGCGCCGCCGCCGCGATCTTGGCGGCGTCGGGCAGGACGGTGCTTTCCAGCGGCTCGCTGTAGGGGATCGGGATGTCGTGGGTCGCGACGCGCTCGACCGGCGCGTCGAGCTCGTCGAAACAGGTCTCCATGATCGTCGCGCTGAGTTCGGCCGCATACCCGCAGAAGCGCCAGCCCTCGTTGACCACCACGGCGTGGTGCGTTCGGGCGATCGAGGCCCGGATCGTCTCGCGGTCGAGCGGGCGCAGCGTGCGCAGGTCGACGACCTCCGCCGAGATGCCTTCCTTGGCCAGCTCGTCGGCCGCCTTCAGCGCATCGACCACCATCTTCGAGGAAGCGATGATCGAGATGTCGCGTCCCTCACGCGCGATGCGCGCCTTGCCGATCTCGACGAGATGATCGCCGTCCGGGACCTCGTCGCGCGTGTTGTAGAGCAGCTTGTGCTCCAGGAAGATCACCGGATGGTCGTCGCGGATCGCCGCCTTGAGCAGGCCCTTGGCGTCCGCCGCCGTCGCCGGAGCGACCACCTTGAGGCCGGGGATATGGGCGACGAGGGCATCGAGGCTCTTGGAATGCTGCGCGCCGGCGCCCGCCCCGCCACCACCTTGCGTGCGCAGCACGAACGGCATCGAGACCTGCCCGTTCCAGATATAGTTGTAGATCGAGGCCTGGTTCATCAGCGCATCGACGCTGAGCGGCAGGAAGTCGGCATACATGATCTCGAGCACCGGACGGGTGCCGGCCATCGCCGCGGTCACCGCCATCGCGGTCAGGGTCTGCTCCGAGATCGGCGTATCGCGCACCCGCTCCGGTCCGAACTCCGCCATCAGGTCCTTGGAAACCTTGAACACGCCGCCATAGACGGCGATGTCCTCGCCCATCAGCCAGACCGATGGGTCGCGCTGCATCTCCTCGCGCAGCGCTGACCGCAGCGCCTCGGCATAACGCATCATCGCCATGGTCAGGCTCCCGCAACGGTATAGGGCGCGCTCGGCGCATGGTCGGCGAAGCTCGGCAGCGGATCGCTGAGCGCCTGCTCGACGGCCGCGTCGACCTCGGCACGCGCCGCTGCCATGACGGCGTCGAGCCGCTCGGCGGAGACGCTGTCGGCCAGCAGGGCGCGGGCGAGCACGATCGGGTCGCGCTCGCGCCAGAGGGCGAGGTCCTCGTCCTTCTGGTAGCCGCCGACATCGCTCGTCGAGAAGCCGACCATGCGATAGGTCTTGGCCTCGACCAGGGACGGGCCCTCGCCGCGCCGAGCCCGCTCGACCGCGGCGCCGACGGCGCGGTGGACGGCGATGATGTCGTTGCCGTCGACGATCTCGCTCGGCATGCCGTAGCCCGCGGCCCGGACCGACAGGTCCGGCACCGAGGACTGCGTCGAATGATGCGCGGTCAGCCCATACTGGTTGTGCTCGAGCACGAAGACGACGGGCAGCGTCCACAGCGCCGCGATGTTCATCGATTCGTGGCAGATGCCGGTCTGCGCCGCGCCGTCGCCGAAGATGCACATGGCGACGCGCTGGCCGCCATCGGCGCGGTTCTTCATCTGCAGCGAAACCGCGAATCCCGTCGCCGCCGGAATGCCGCCGCCGACGATGGCGTTGCCGCCAAGCAAGCCCTTCTTCACATCGGCGATCAGCATGTGCCCGGCCCGCCCGCCGCAGGCGCCGGTGGCGCGGCCGAGGATCTCGGCGACGATCGGGTGCAAGGCCACGCCCTTGCCGACATAGTGCGCATGGCCGCGATGGGTGCTGGTCAGCAGATCCTCGTCATCCAGCATCGCGGTCGCGCCGATGCCGATCGCTTCCTGGCCGTCGCAGCGATGGATCGGCCCGCGCGTCTTGCCAGCCTTGTGCAGTTCGCCGAGCCGCTCCTCGAGATGGCGCACCGCCACCATCCGCCCGAGCATGCCGAGCTGCTCGTCCACCGTCGGTGAATTCCTCATCGCCGCCGCTTTCTCCCTGCGCTGGGCGCCTCGGATTCCCTGGTTTTGAACAAGGGATCGAGACATCAGCGCCTTTCGCTGCGATCGACCCTAGCGCAGTCCGCGACGTGGCGCTATAAGTGTCTACACAAGATAATGCAGTCTTGCAGTGAAGCGACAGGACCGGCCGCACGACGGCGAACGCACCCTCGAAGCACGACCGCGATCGAAGGTGTCACCGGAGGGACGGACGGCATTGCGCCGGAACCAGAGGAGAAGCACGATGATCTTCGACCACCGCGTCTACACGGCCCGGCCGAACCGCCTGAACGACTTCCTGAAGTTGTACGAGGATGTCGGTTTGCCGATGCAGCGGCAGTATCTCGGCGAGCCCTTCGGCTTCTTCCAGACCCATATCGGCGAGCTCAGCCGCGTCGTGCATCTCTGGCAGTATGACAGCCTCGCCGACCGCGAGGAACGCCGCGACGCGATGGAGGCCGATCCGGCCTGGCAGGGCTATCGCCGGCAGGTCGTCGAAGCCGACCCGCTGCTCGACATGCGCAACCAGATCCTCAAGCCCGTTTCCTTCTTCAAGCCCAAAGCCTGAGACGGATAAGCACCGCGCCGGACACCCAGCCCATGAAACTCGACCTGATCGTCGGCAGTGACAGATGGCGGATCGCCTGCGACACGACGCGGGCGCCCCGCACGCTTGCCACGCTCGCCGCGACGCTGCCCGCCGCACTCCAGCTCCACACCCCGAAGATCGCCGGCCAGCACATCTATTGGCATGCGCCCTTCGTCGAGGATGCGGAGGGCGGCGTCGACGTCATGGAGGCGCGCCCCGGCGCGTTCCTGTACTGGCCGGCGCGGCAATTCCTCGAGCTGATCTTCGCGCCGCTCCAGGCCGAAACGGCCGAGGTCACGCTGCTCGGCCATATCGAGGGCGGGCTACCGGAACTCCAGGCGCTGGGTGCCCACCTGCGCGAGCAGCACGGGCGCAGGCTCTTCGCCGGCAATTTGCTGCCGGTCGAAGGCGTGCAGGCACCGGAGCCGGCGCCATCGCAGGTCCCGGCCGAACTCGCCGCTATCAGGCAAAGGCTCTGGAACGCCTCGCCTGCCGATATCGAGGCCCTGCTGGCCTCGCGTGCGACCATGCACCCGATCGGGCCGCTCTTCCTGGCGGAATCGGAGGCGCGCATCCTGCATGAGCTGCTCTGGTGGGTGCGCGGCGGCCTTGCGACGGAAGAGGCCCGCATCTCCCGCCGCATCGCGGCTGTCGCCTGCAACAAGGCCGCGACCCGGCTGCGCGATTTCTGCCATCTTGGCGAAAGCGCGGCAGGGATCTTCGCGCTGGAAACCGCCTTCGGCCGTGACGACATCCCGCTCGCCGCTTTGGTCGACGAAGCCATCCTCTGCGCCGGCCGACTGGCGGCCTGGCTCGACCTGCGCATCCCGTGGTCGGCGGTCAACGCGGCCGCCCGCTCCGCGATCGACGAAGCCGCCGGGGCGAGCGCATGAAGACCGAGCTTGCTCCCCTCGCAGACGGCGGAACCCTCGCCTACACGATCCGCGGCGAAGGGCCGCCGCTCGTGCTGATCTCCGGCCTCGGCGGCCTCGCTTCGTTCTGGAACGCCTTCGCCGAGGTCTGCGCGTCGCATTTCCAGGTCGTCACCTACGACCATCGCGGCGTCGGCGGCTCCTCGGCGCTGGACGGGCCGACCAGCATCGCCGCGATGCGCCAGGATCTCACCGGCCTGCTCGACCACCTCGGCATCGCCAGCGCCGCCGTCCTCGGCCATTCCACCGGCGGGGCCATCGCGCAGAACCTGGCGCTCGCCCAGCCGGAACGCGTCTCGCGGCTGGTGCTGTCGGCGACCTTCGCTCGCCCCTGCGGCTATATGCGCCGGCTCTTCGCCGGGCGGATCGACTTGCTCGACCGGCTCGGGATCGACGCCTATCGCCGCCACGCGGTGACGCTCCTCAACGCGCCCTACTGGCTCGCCGCCAACGATGCCGTCGTCGAGGCGGAGCTTGAGGCGGAGCTTGAGGCGGCAGCGACCCGCTCGAAGCCGGCGGACGCGGCGGTGGTGCGCGAGCGCATGCTCGCCGTGCTCGGCCATGATGCCGAAGGCGAGTTGGCCCAGATCTCCTGCCCGGTCCGGGTCGTGGTCGCGGCCGACGACATCGTCACCCCCGCCTATCTGTCGCAGCGCCTCACTGATGCGATCCCGCAGGCGGAGCTCAAGGTGCTGCCGCGCGGCGGCCACTACGCCATGCGGGCCGAGTCCGACCTCTATCGCGACGCGGTGCTGGATTTTCTGCGCGGCGGGTCTTCCGCTGCCGAGACGAGGACATGACCATGGAAGTGAACGCGATGCGCGGGCCGATCGGCGTGGTCGGTCTCGGCACGATCGGCCAGCGCTGGGCGGCGACCTTTGCCCATCATGGCTACGAGGTTTCCTGCTACGATCCCGATCCGGCGCGCTGGCAGGCCTTCCAGGCGCTTCATCCGGCACTGATCAACGATCTCGAACGGCTGGCGCCGGCCCGCACGGCGCGCGGCCCCGTCCGCTTTTCGGCCGATCTCGGCAAGGCGCTCGCCGGCGTCGCCTTCGTCCAGGAATCGGGGCCCGAGCGCCTCGATCTCAAGCAGGAGCTGCTCGCGGCAATCGAGCGGCACGTCGGCGACGAGGTGGTGATCGCCTCCTCCTCTTCGGCGTTGTTAGTCTCGGAGATGCAGGCGAACTGCGCCCGACCACAGCGCATCGTGCTCGCCCATCCCTTCAACCCGGTCCACCTGATGCCGCTGGTCGAGATCGTCGGCGGCCGCGACACGTCCCCCGAGGTGGTCGAGCAGACCCGCGCCTTCTACGAGGCGCTCGGCAAGAAGCCGGCCGTGCTGCGCAAGGAGGTCACCGGGCACCTGGCGCTCCGGCTGATGGGCGCGATGTGGCGCGAGGCGATCGCGCTGGTCGAGAGCGGCGTCGCCAGCGCCGAGGACGTCGACCGCGCCTTCTGCTACGGCCCCGGTCCGAAATGGACGCTGCAGGGCTCGTTCATCTCGAACCATCTCAATGCCGAGGGCATCGAGTCCTTCCTGACCAAATACGGCAAGACCTATCAGGACATCTGGGACGACCTCGGCGACGCCCGGCTCGACCAGCCGACGATCGCGCGCGTCTCCAAAGAGGTTCGCGAAGCCATCGGCGATCGCAGCGACAGCGAATTGCGCGACCAGCGCGATGCCGGTCTGGTCGATCTGCTGCGCGTGATGACGCAGCGCGCCGCCCTCTGACGATCGAAACGGGAGCTTTCCATGGCCATGGCTTTCCCCTACCGCACCGCCCTCGTCACTGGCGCCTCGCGCGGCATCGGCGCTGCGATCTGCAGCCGCCTGACCGGGATGGGCCTCACCGTCTACGGCGTCGCCCGCAGCCGCGAGGCGCTCGCCGATGTCGTCGACGAGTTCGGTGTCGTGCCTGTCGTCGCCGATGTCCGCGATACCGATGCCATCCTGGCCGGGCTCGCCGAGGCCGAGATCGACGTGCTCATCAACAATGCCGGCATGGTCGCGACGGTGAAGCCGCTTTACGAGCAGAGCGCGCAGGAGATCGCCGAGACGATTGCGGTCAATCTGACCGCGCCGATGCTGCTGATGCGGGCGCTGCTATCAGGCATGGTCGCGCGCCGGCGCGGCCATGTCGTCAACATCACCACGACGGCGGCGCGCGGCGTGCTCGCCGGGACCTCGGCCTATGGCGGCGCCAAGGCCGGCTTGGCGCATGCCTGCCGCTCGCTGCGCTACGATCTCGCCGGCAGCAATGTCCGCGTCACCGATCTGGCGCCGGGCCGCGTCGAGACCGAGATCTACCTGCGCGCCTTCGGCGGCGATCGCGAGCGCCTCAACGAGACCATGTACGGCCATGTCCGCGCTTTGCAGCCGCAGGACATCGCCGCGACCATCGCCGCGGTGCTCTCTCTGCCG
The DNA here is from genome assembly GCF_001429505.1 of Allobosea sp. Root483D1. Taxonomy (GTDB): domain Bacteria; phylum Pseudomonadota; class Alphaproteobacteria; order Rhizobiales; family Beijerinckiaceae; genus Allobosea. The sequence goes on along the minus strand of NZ_LMJW01000020.1, from coordinate 312,817 downwards.
CAGCATGTCGACGTCACCGAGATCGAGATATCGCCGACCGACCAGGCAGTCGGCGGCCACGTCTTCAAATCGGTGGAGGGCTGAAGCCGGTCGCGGCTCAGGCGCTGCGGGCGGCTGGCGCAGCGCCCGTCAGCTTCTCCAGCACCGCCTCGCAGGCGGCGGTCCAGCTCGCCTCGACATTGCGGGCTTCGAGCACTTGCAGGCCGCATTCGGTGATGCCACCCGGCGTCGCCAGGCTCTGAAGCAACGTCTCGACCGGCTCCGGCCGCTCGGCGATCATCCGGCCGGCGGCGACGAAGGTCTCGGCCGCCAATTGCCGCGCCGTCTCAGGCGCCAGGCCATGGGCGAGCGACCAGTCGCGGCCGAGCCCGATCAGCACCTGGGCCCAGCCATAGATCGCGGCGCTGACCGTCGCGGTCTCGAACCCGGTTTCGTCGGCAAGCGGGATGACCGCACCGAGCCGCGCCAGCAACGGCCGCAAGGCTGGCAGGTCGGGATAGACCGTCGTCGGGCTCGCGCCGATCGAGGCCGCGGTCAGCGGCATGATCCGCGCTACCCCCGCCGGCCTGACTGCCGCGCGCAGTTCCGTCAGAGACACGCCGGCACAGGCCGAGACCAGGATCTGGCCCGTTCGCCAGCCCAGTCCTGTCACCGCGGCAACAGCGTCCGCCGGCCGCGTCGCCAGCAGCACGATCTCTGCCGCCGCGACGAGTGCGCCATTGTCGGTGGCGAGCGCGATGCCGTGGCGCTCAGCCAGCTCCGGGCCATGCCCGCGTCGCGACAGGATCATCTCGCCGGCCGGCAGCCCGCTGCGCAGGAGCCCGGTGATCATCTCTTCCGCGAGATGGCCGACGCCGAGGAAGCCGATTCGTGTCATGATGCATCCATGAGTGCGCACACTGCTTGCAGCAATGGCGATCGGTGGTTGATTTTTGCGTGCGAGGCGATTTCAAGCATGAAGCGTCGAGAGGCCGGACGCGACCGCAGACCGGCCGGACAGTGAGGCTGAATGCCGAAGACCGCCAAGGCCACGACTGCAGAAAAAGCCGTCGGGAACGCCGACAGGACCGCGCCGCGCCGCGCCGCCGACAGCGCCGAGCGCGCCTACAAGGCCATTCGGCAGCAGCTCGTCGAGTTCAAGATGCGCCCGGCCGAGCGAATCAACGAGGTCCATCTCGCCCAGATGCTCGACCTCTCGCGCACCCCGGTGCGCGAGGCGCTGAACCGGCTCGCCTCCGAAGGCTTCCTGGTATTCACGCCCAATCGCGGCTTCTGCTTCCGCGGACTCGACATCGACGACCTGCTCGACCTGTTCGAAATGCGCTCGATCATCGAGACCGGCGCCTTCGCGCTGGCCTGCGAGCGCGCCGACCAGGCCGGCATCGCCCGGCTCCAGGCCTTCTGGGCGGAGGCGCATCCGCGCTATGAGAAGCGTGATCCGGACGAGATTCTCGAACTGGACGAGGCCTTCCACGTCCACCTCGCCGAGCTCGCCAACAACCCCGAGATCGTGCACCAGCTGACAGGCATGAACGCGCGCATCCGCTTCGTGCGCCGCGCCCAGATCGAGAACGCGCCGCAACACTGGAGCCTGGTCGACGACCATGCGCGCATCCTCGAGGCCCTGGTCGAGCGCGACCGGGAGCGCGGCGTCGACATCCTGCGCCGCCATATCTCGCTGACCTTCGCCGAAGCCCGCGCCGCCCTCAAGGAAGCGCTCCTCAAGAGCTATCTGCCGGACGAGGCCGCGCCGCCGCGCCGCCGGTCGCGAGCCACGCGGAAATAGCAGGAAGCCCGCTTCCGCACCGCAGAGCCGGCTGTCACGCGTCGAACCCGCGCTTGCCGGCTCGATCATCGCTGTCGGGGTCATATGACCCCGCTTGAGCCTTGAATTCGAAACGTTTTTCCTCTGCACGCCCCCCTCCCGGACCGCCGAGTCGCGTGCCACGACAGGCGCTTTCATCAGCAAGAATCTGCGATTTGGGCAGGGGCTGCGCACATGATGTCCAAAAGTGCCTGTACAACTGCATGCACTTATGACACGGTTCGCTCCATCGGGGAAATCCCGCTGTGCATGGAACCTCTGACGGATGCGCGACCACGTCCTTGGGCTCGACCACATCGTCATCGCCGTGAGCGAGCTTTCGGCATCGGCCGAGCGCTGGCGGGCCCTCGGCTTCGCGGTCTCGCCGCGCGGCCTGCACAGCGATTATCTCGGCACCGGCAACCACACGATCATGTTGGAGGACGACTATGTCGAACTCCTCGGCGTGCTCACCGCCACCGAGTTCAACGCGCCGACGCGCAGCTTCCTCGCTGATGGCGCCGGGCTCGAACGCCTGGCCATGCGCACCGACGACGCCGCTGCCGGCCTTGCCGCGCTGAAGCGCGACGGCTTTTCCGGCAGCACCGGCCCGTTCGAATTCCGCCGCCCCGTCGAGCTGGATGGCGGGCGCATGGGCGAAGCGGGCTTTCGCATCTTCCAATGGCCGCTGGAGCCGGCGCCGGCGGATGTACGCCTGTTCGCCTGTCAGCATCTCACCCGCGACACCGTCTGGCTGCCGAGCCTGACCGCGCATCGCAACGACGCCCGGGCGTTGAAGCGGATCGAGATCGTCGCCGCCGACCCGCGCGCCGAGGCCGAGCTCTGTGGCAAGCTGCTCGACCTGCCGGTCGGCACGAATGCCGGCGCCCATATCGTCGGCATGCGCCCGCGCGGCGCCGATCTGGTCTTCGTCGACAAGACGAGCTTCGCAGCCCGCTGGGGGCGCCACGCCGACGATGAGCTGCCACGCTGCGGCATCGTCCTGTCGATCGCGGACATCAAGGCGGCCGCGCCCTTTGCCGAATGGACCGGCCCGAACGCCCTGCTCTGCGCAGGCGTCGATGGCGCGCTGATCGGCTGGGAGGCGTCCGCCAAGCGGGAATGACCGCTCGCCACCGAAATTCACAAGCAATCATGACAATGGAGGGGACCATGACCACAGCACATCCGACACGGCGCCGCCTGCTCACCAGCGCCGGCGCGCTCGCGCTGGCCGCCGCACTGCCGGCCACGACCTTCGCCCAGGAGCCGCGTCGCGGCGGCACCATCACCGTGCATATGCCGCAGGAGCAGCGCATCCTGAACCCGGCCCTGCGGGCCTCGACCGGCGTCTACGTCATCGCCTCCAAGATCATGGAGCCCCTGGTCGACCTCAACGAGAAGGGCGAGCTCGAGCCGATGCTGGCGACGAGCTGGGAAGGCTCGGCCGACGGCAAGACCATCACCATCAAGCTGCGCGAGGGCGTGAAGTGGCATGACGGCAAGCCCTTCACCTCGGCCGACGTCCAGTACACGGCGATGGAGCTGTGGAAGAAGCACCTGAACTACGGCACCGCGCTGCATTCGGCGCTGGAGGCGGTCGATACGCCCGACGCCCACACCGCGATCTTCCGCTACGGCCGCCCGATGCCGATGGACCTGTTCATGGGCGCGGCGCCGGACCTCGGCTACATCGCGCCCAAGCACGTCTACGAGGGCACCAACATCCTCGACAACCCGGCCAACGTCGCCCCGATCGGCACCGGCCCGTTCAAGTTCGCCCAGTATGAGCGCGGGCAGTACGTCATCGCCGAGCGCAACCCGGACTACTGGCGCAAGGGCTTCCCCTATCTCGACAAAATCGTCTGGCGCTTCATCACCGACAAGGCCGCCGCGACCGCGGCGATCGAGGCCGGCCAGGTCCATATGAGCAACTATTCCTCGCTGCCGCTGGCCGACATCGACCGGCTCGGCAAGGATGCCCGCTTCGAGGTCTCCTCGCGCGGCAATGAGCGCCAGCCCTTCCAGAACACCATCGAGTTCAACCTGCGCCGCAAGGAGCTCTCGGATGTGCGCGTGCGCCGCGCCATCATCCACGCGGTCGACACCGACTTCTTCATCGAGAACTTCCTGTACGGCAACGGTAAGCGCGCCCATGGGCCGATCCCGTCGGTCTCGACCAACTTCTACAAGGCCGGCGCGCCGGACTATGCCTTCGACGTCAAGAAGGCGAATGCGCTGCTCGACGAGGCCGGCTTCAAGCGCGGCGCCGGGGGCGTGCGCTTCTCGGTGAAGATGCTGAGCCCGCCCTTCGGCGAGGACATCCCGCTCTGGTCGACCTTCATCCAGCAGTCGCTGCAGCAGGTCGGCATCAAGGTCGAGCTCCAGCGTCCTGACGCCGCGACCTATCTGACCGCGGTCTATCGCGACTGGGACTACGACCTCTCGACCGGCTGGCACATCTACCGCGCCGACCCGGCGATCAGCACCATGGTCTGGTACCGCTCGGGCAGCCCGAAGGGCACGGCCTTCACCAACCAGTGGGGCTGGGTCGACCCCAAGGCCGACAAGATGATGGACGACGCCGCCTTCGAGATCGATCCGGCCAAGCGCAAGGCCGCCTATCCGGAGCTCGTCAACCTGCTCAACACCGAGGTGCCGCTGTGGATGGCGACGGAGCGCCAATTCATCTCGGTCACCAGCAAGAAGCTGAAGAACCACCACAATAATCCGCGCTGGCCGTCGAGCCACTGGGCGGATCTGTGGTTCGAGCCCTGATCCGGCCGAGCCGGAGCGGCCGCCCCTCGACGGGCGGCCGCTTCCCGGCTGACCACCGCCTTTGACAAGGACCGCTCGACGCTCTCGGATGCCCGCCATCCGCGCGCCCGGCGCTTGAAGACCACGGCTCATGCACATTCTGAAACTGGCCGGACGACGCCTGCTGAGCAGCATCCCGACGCTGCTCATCTTGCTCGCCGGATTGTTCGTCCTCCTGCAGTTCGCCCCCGGCGACACCGTCGATGCGCTGATGGCGCAGATGGGCGGCGGCGACCCGGCGCAGGCGGCGGAACTGCGGCGCTTCTACGGGCTCGAAGGCAGCGCGGCCGTGCGCCTGCTCGACTATCTCTGGCGGCTGGTCCGGCTCGATCTCGGCTTCTCCGCCATCTACAACAAGCCGGTCGCGACCGTGATCCTCGAGCGGCTTCCGGCGACGCTGATGCTGATGCTCTCGGCGCTGAGCTTCGCCTTTTTCGCCGGCATGCTGCTCGGCATCGTCTCGGCGCAGCGGGTCAACGGCTGGTCCGACACGCTGATCTCACTGCTTGGCCTCATCTTCTACGCGACGCCGTCCTTCTGGCTCGGCCTGATGAGCATCGTCGTCTTTTCGATCTGGCTGGCCTGGCTGCCGCCGGGCGGTCTTTACGAGATCGGCTCGGGCGCGACCGGGATCTGGCTGGTGCTCGATATCGCCCGCCACCTGATCCAGCCGACGATCACGCTCTCGCTGATCTTCCTCGCCATCTACCTGCGCATCATGCGCGCCTCGATGCTGGAGGTCTCGACGCTCGACTTCGTCCGCACCGCCCGCGCCAAGGGGCTGACCCGCGGCGAGATCGTCCGCAAGCACGTGCTGCGCAACGCGCTGCTGCCGATGGTGACGCTGATCGGCCTGCAGGCCGGCACCATGCTCGGCGGCTCGGTGGTGATCGAGAGCGTGTTCTCGCTGCCCGGCATCGGCCGCCTCGCCTACGAATCCGTGATCCAGCGCGACCTCAACACCCTGCTCGGCATCGTCTTCGTCTCCGCCATCATGGTCATCTGCGTGAACTTCATCGTCGACCTGATCTATGCCCGGCTCGACCCCCGCATCAGCGCGGGAGCCTGAGCATGAAGGCGCTCAAGCATTTCCTGACCAGCCCCGCCGCCGTGCTCGGCCTCGTCCTGCTCGTCGTCATCGTCGGCCTCGCCGTCTTCGCCGACCTGCTCTACCCGCGCGATCCGCTCGGCCTCGCCGGCCGGCCGCTGCAATGGCCCAATCCCGGCGGCCGCTTCCTGCTCGGCACCGACGCATCGGGGCGCGACATCGCCGCCCAGATCGCCCATGGCGCCCGCACCACGCTCCTGATGGGCATCGTCTCGACCCTGATCGCAATCGCGATCGGCATCGTCATCGGCGCGGTCGCAGGCTTCTATGGCGGGCTGACCGACGATGTGCTGATGCGCCTCACCGAGGCCTTCCAGACCCTGCCGAACTTCATCCTGCTGCTGGTGCTGGTCGTCGTCGTCGGCTCGAACATGACGGCGGTGACGATCGCGATCGGCGTCGTCTCCTGGCCGGCGGTGGCAAGGTTGACGCGCGCCGAGTTCCTGACCCTGCGCAACCGCGAATTCGTCCAGGCCTGCCGCACCCTCGGCCTGACCAATCGCTGGATCATCTTCCGCGAGGTCCTGCCCAACGCGCTCGCCCCGATCATCGTCTATGGCAGCGTCGTGATGGCGACCGCGATCCTTCTGGAAAGCGCGCTCGCCTTCCTCGATCTCTCCGATCCGAACATCGCGTCCTGGGGCAACCTGATCGGCCAGGGCCGCAAGGTGCTGCGCAGCGAATGGTATGTCTCGGCCATCCCCGGCGTCGCCATCCTCCTGACCATCCTCTCGGTCTCGCTGGTCGGCCAGGGGCTGAACGACGCGCTCAATCCAAGGCTGCGCAACCGATGAGCGCTCCCACGATGACCCCGCTCGTCCGCATCGAGGACCTCTCGGTCGCCCTGCCCAAGGGCGCCGACCGGCCCTTCGCCGTCGAGAACCTGTCGCTGACGCTGAACGCCGGCGAGATCGTCTGCGTCGTCGGCGAGAGCGGCTCCGGCAAGTCGATGACCGCCTCGGCGCTGATGGGGCTGCTGCCGCCCTCGCTGCCGATCCGCAGCGGCAGGATCATGCTCGGCGAGCGCGACATCGTCCGCCTCTCCGAGGACGAGTTGCGTGCGATCCGCGGTCCCGAGATCGGCATGATCTTCCAGGAGCCGATGACCGCGCTGAACCCGCTGCGCACCGCCGGCGACCAGATCGCCGAGATGTTCCGCGCCCATACCGACCTGCCCAGGAAGGAGATCGAGGCGCGGGCGCTGAAATTGCTTGACGAGGTCGGCATCCCCGAGCCGGCCTCCGCCTATCGCGCCTATCCACACGAACTTTCCGGCGGCCAGCGCCAGCGCGTGATGATCGCGATGGCGCTTGCGCTCGAGCCGAAGATCCTGATCGCCGACGAGCCGACCACCGCGCTCGACGTCACCATCCAGGCGCAGATCCTCGAGCTGATCCGCGACATCCAGCGCCGCACCGGCATGGCGGTGCTGTTCATCACCCATGATTTCGGCGTCGTCGCCGAGATCGCCGACCGGGTCATGGTGATGCAGCACGGCAAGGTCGTGGAGGCCGGCAGTGCCGAAGCCGTGCTGCAGAACCCGCAGCACCCCTACACCAAGGCGCTGATCGCGGCGGTGCCGAGCCTGACCCCGCCGCCGCCGCGCACATTGCCCGACCACACCATCGCGACGGTGCGCGACCTCTCGAAGACCTATCGCACAGGCGGCGGCTGGTTCGGCCGCAAGCAGCGTGTCACCTATGCGGTGAAGTCGGCGAGCATCTCCCTGCCGAGCCAGGCGACGCTCGGCATCGTCGGCGAGAGCGGCTCGGGCAAATCGACCCTGGCGCGCTGCATCGTGCGCCTGCTCGATCCCGACAGCGGCGCGATCGAGCTTGGCGGTGTCGATTTTGGCAAGCTCGCCGGCGAGACGCTGCGGCGCCAGCGCCATCTCGTCCAGATGGTGTTCCAGGACCCGTACGCCTCGCTCAACCCGCGACGCAGCGTCGGCGATCTCGTCACGCAAGGGCTGATCGCGCGCGGCACCAGGCGCGCCGACGCGATGGCCCGCGCCAAGGAGCTTTTCGCCCTGGTCGGGCTCGACCCCGCCGCCACCGATCGCCTGCCGCATGAATTCTCCGGCGGCCAGCGCCAGCGCATCGGCCTTGCCCGGGCGCTCGCGCTCGAACCCAAGGTGCTGGTCGCGGACGAGGCCGTCTCGGCACTCGACGTCTCCGTCCAGGCGCAGGTGCTCAAGCTCCTGGTCGAACTGCGCGACAAGCTCTCGCTCTCGATGATCTTCATCACCCATGACCTGCGCGTCGCCGCGCAGATCTGCGACCGGATCGCGATCATGCAGCGCGGCGAGGTCGTCGAGCATGGCGTGACCGCAGACATCTTCGCCGCGCCCCAGCATCCCTACACCCAGAAGCTGCTTTCCGCCGTGCCGGGAAGGGCGAACTGACGGAGCCTCACCCGATGAGCGACATCCACGAGCCCGGCGAGACCTTCGTCGTCCAGCCCGGCGCCGCGACGAGCTTCTGGCAGCCCGTGCCGGCCAACGGCCATATCGAGGTCGCGCTCGACCCGTCCAAGGTGAAGATGGACAATCCGCTCGCCTTCGGCACCCAGACCGTGCCGCCCGGCGGCCATGTCCGCGAGCACAGCCATGACCGCCATGAGGAAGTGATCTACTTCCTCAGCGGCAAGGGTCGCGCGGTGCTCGACGGCAAGGACGTCCCGGCCGTGCCCGGCACCGCGATCTTCATCGGCAAGAGCCGCCGCCACATGTTCATCAATGACGGCACCGAGGACCTGCACTGGGTCTGGCTGATCGTGCCGAACGGGCTTGAGGACTTCTTCCGCCTGATCGGCCGCCCGCGCAGCGCCGGCGAGCCGGCGCCCGAGAACTTCCCGCGACCCGAGAACGTGCTCGAGATCGAGCGCCAGACCGTCTTCGCGAGCCAGCCCAAAGACCAGCGGCAACCCTGATGGAGCCGGCGATGGCGAGCGAGCGGCGCATCGGCCTGATCGGCTTCGGCACGATCGCCCGGGACATCCAGGCCCGGCTCGGCGACGACGGCTTTGCCTTCGCCTGTCTGCTGCGGCCGGACTCGCCGAGCCGCGCCGGCATGCCCGATGGCGTCACGCTGCTCGCCTCCGTCGACGAACTCCTGGCCTGGCGCCCTGCCCTCGTCGTCGAGGCGGCTGGGCATGCAGCGGTGTTGCAGCTCCTGCCCGCGATCCTCGCCGCCGGCATCCCGGCTCTGCCGGCCTCGACCGGCGCGCTCGCCGACGATGATCTCCTCTCCCGCCTCACCGAAGCCGCCGAGCAGGGTCGAACGCGGCTGATCGTGCCCTCCGGCGCAGTCGGCGGCCTCGACTATCTCGCCGCGCTGCGCGAAACGGCGGATGCCAGCATCCGCTACACCTCGCGCAAGCCGCCGGCGGCCTGGGGCCCCGAGCTCGCAGCCGCTGGCCTGACCGAGAAGGCCGCGCAGGCCGAGATCCTGCTCTATGAGGGCACGGCGCGCGAGGCGGCGCAGCTCTACCCGAAGAACCTCAATGTCGGGCTGACCATCGCGCTGGCGGTGGGGCATGATCGTCTCTCGGTCCGCATCGTCTCCGATCCGGAAGCCGCCGGAAACAAGCACGAGATCGAGGCGATGAGCGCGCTCGGCACGGCACGACTGAGCTTCGTCAACCTGCCCTCGCCGGCCAACCCGAAGACTTCGGCCCTGACGGCGGCGAGCCTCACGGCCACGATCCGCCGGCAATTCGATCGCATCGCGGTCTAGGAGGGGACGCCGATGACCGCGCTTGTGCTGCCCAAGCTCGCCGACCTCGTCCCGCCGACCCTGCGGCCGGGCGCCGAACTGCTCGCCGATGGCGCCGCCATGGCCCGCGACTGGCAGGTCGGCCGCAACCTCTTCCTCGATACGGCGGGAGTCGCCTGCGAAGCCGATTACAAGCGGCGCATGGCGGGCGAAGGGCGCATCATGCAGCACGCCCATATCGGCTTCCGCAGCGTCGAGCGCACGCTGGAGGCAATCCGGACCGTGCATGAGAGTTGCGCCAGGCTCGGCGTCAGCGTCGACCGTTTCGGCATCACGCTCGACTGGTCGATGGGTTATCCGCTGGCTGAGCGCGACAAGCGCCCGCGCGGCACCGGCATCGTGCTCTCGGGGCCGGAGGACTTCGCCCGCATCACAGGCGTCGTCCCGGCCGCGGCACATTTCGGCGACTTCATGCTAGGCCTGCCCGGCGCGGTCGAGAACACCCGTGCGGCGCTGGCAGCGGGTGTCACCACCGTCGGCAATCTCGGCCAGTACTTCACCTTCCGCCTGCCCGACTGGGACGACGACGTCGCCACCACGCAGGCGACGGTGACGGCGCTCGGGCTGATCGCGGCCCAGCCGGTCGAGGTGCTCGTCCATTCCAATCTCGACGACGGCTTCGCTGGCCTGTTCTCCGACATGAGCTCGGCACTCGGCATGGTGCTGATCGAGAAATACATCGTCGAGGAACTGATCGGCGCCCGCGCCTCGCATTGCTACGGGCACCATTTCACCGCCCCGCTGGTGCGGCTCGCCTTCCATCATGCGCTGATGCAGGTGACCGATACACCCGGCAGCATGATCTTCGGCAATACCGTCAGCTACAAATCGACCCCGGCCGGCAATTTCGCCAGCCTCGCCAGCTATCTGCAGGCCGACATCTGGTCGCTGCGCCGGCGCCATAGCGGCCACGCGATCAACCCGGTGCCGGTCACCGAGAACGAGCGCATTCCCGACACCGACGAGATCATCGACGCGCAGACCTTCGCCGGAAAGCTGGTCGAGCACGCCTCCGGCAGCCTCGGCCTGATCGACCTCGGCCCCGTCGATGCGATGGCGGAGGCTCTGGTCTCGGGCGCACACCGATTCCGCTGCAGGGTTCTCGCCGGCCTCGCCGATCTCGGCGTCGACATCGCCGACGCCGCGGCGATCATGCTGGCGCTGCGCCGCATCGGCCCGCGGCGGCTCGAAGCGCTCTATGGCTCCGGCGTGCCCGATCGTACCGCCTGGGGGGGTCGCCGCGCGCTGGTCGAGGCCGAATGGGTCGAGGAGCTCCGGCACGAGACCGAGGCCTGGCTCGACAAGGTCGCAGCGCCGGTCCGCGCCGGCATCGGCCAGGCTCGCCTGAAGGTTTGCGTCGCCAGCAGCGACGTGCACGAGCACGGCAAGAGCCTGATCGAGCATCTGCTGACCCGACTCGACGCCGAGGCGGTCGACGGCGGCACCTCGGCCGATCCGGACGACCTCGTCGCCATCGCCCTGGCGAATGGCTGCGATGTGATCGCGATCAGCACCTATAACGGCATCGCCCTGCGCTTCGCGACCGAGGTGCTGGCCGCGCTCGAACGCGCCGGCGCCAGCCTGCCGGTCTGCATCGGCGGTCGTCTCAACCAGATCCCCGAGGATTCGAATTCCGGCCTCCCGGTCGACGTCACCGACGATCTGGCCAAGCTCGGAGTGATCCCCTGCCCGACGCCGGAAGGCCTGGTCACCGAGCTGGAGACGCTCGCCCGGGCGCGCTCGGCGCAGGCGGGAGCCGCCTGAGACATGGCTTCGCCGCGCTGATGACATGATCGGCGCGGAGGCTTCGGGCACGCCGCAACCGGCTTCCCGAAAGGACTTCAGAATGACGACCACCCGCAGCCTGTTCGCGGGCGCCGCCCTGCTCGCCACGCTCGGCCTCGCGGGCTTTGCCCTGGCGCAGGGCCATCAGGGCCATGGCAGCCACGGCGCGGCCCCTGCCGCCTCCGATACGGCCGCAACGCAGGCCTACAAGGCCGCCAACGACAAGATGCACAAGGAGATGGGCATCGCCTTCAGCGGCGACGCCGATGTCGATTTCGCCCGCGGCATGATCCCGCATCATCAGGGCGCGGTCGACATGGCCAAGGTCGTGCTCGCCCATGGCAAGGATCCCGAGCTGCGCAAGCTCGCCGAGGGCGTGATCACCGAGCAGGAGAAGGAGATCGCCTTCCTGCGCGACTGGCTGAAGAAGCAAGGCAAGTAATCTTGGCCACACCGCTCCGGATTCGTCGCGATCCGGGGCGGGCTTCGCGCCTGCCGCTTGCCCTGCAGGGCCGGCTTTGGCAGAGAGACGGCACGACTTGCGTCCAAGCACACCCTGCATGCACAAGCCGTGGATCATAGATGGGCTCTGATCTCGCCTCCGGCTGCTCGCGGGTTCGATGAAAAAGTACCTCGACTATCTCTGGCCGTTGATCGGCCTCGTCGCCGTCGTCTGGTCGGTCGACCTGCTCTGGGACAAGCTCAAGACCGAGGCCCTGACCAATGAGGCCATCGCGGCCCAGCTTGAACAGGCCGGCCTCTGGGATTCGGTCAGGATCGTCGCCACCGGCATCGGCCAGAAGATCGCGGTCATTCCGCCCGCCGCCTTCTTCCATGCCGGGCTCGCGACGCTCGTCGCCTATGCCGCCCTCGCCTGGTACGACCGGATCGCGCTGTTGCACCTGCACCGCGAGAAAGGCATTTCCTGGGCCTATATCTCGCTCTGCTCCTTCGTCACCTACGCCCTCTCGCATAATATCGGCGCCTCGGTCTTCTCCGGCGGCATGGTACGCTACCGCGCCTATCACGCGAAGGGCCTGAGCGCGGCCGAGATCGCCGTGCTGGTCGCGCTCTGTTCCTTCACCTTCGCCTTCGGCACCCTCCTGCTGATGGGGCTTGTGCTCGTCGGCGAGCCGCAGATCCTGCGGCCGCTGCACCGGCTTTCCGACTGGTTCGGCATCGGCGACAAGCAGGCGCGCCTGATCGGCTTCGGTCTGCTCGCCTTCTGCCTGCTCTACACGATCGGCTCCTGGCTGCGCTTCAAGCCGCTCAAGATCGGCTCGTTCGAGCTGGTCTATCCGCGCCTGCCGATCGTCGCCCGGCAATATCTCGCCGCCCCGCTGGAGCTGATGGGCGCTGCCGGCATCATCTATTTTGCACTGCCGGACCAGGGCAATCCCGGCTTCTTCATCGTGCTCGGGGCCTTCCTGATCTCCTTCTCAGCCGGTTTGCTCAGCCAGGTGCCGGGCGGTGTCGGGGTGATGGAGGCGGTGTTCCTGGCGGTGATGCCCGGCGTGCCGGCCCCGGCCGTCTTTGCAGCATTGCTGGTCTGGCGGATGTTCTACCTGATCATTCCGCTCGTCGTGTCGCTGCCGATCGTGCTCGCCTTCGAGCGCGCGCAACTGCGCAAGGCCTTGGCGCATGAGACGCAGGTTAAGGCGCAGGAGCAGGCGGCCGCCAAGGCCGCGGCCCTGCACATCGACCAGCCGGAGTAGCGGGCTCTAGCGCTTCAGCGCAATCGCCGCCGCCCCGAACATCAGCAGGCTGCCGATCGCCTCGGCCGGGCCGAACGGCTCGCCCAGCGCGAAGACGCCGGCCCCGACCGCGACCGCCGGACTGATGAAGGCGTAGAGCCCGGCCCGGAAGGCGCCCCAGTCGCGGACCAGCCTGAGATAGATGGTGAAACCGATCAGCGAGCCGCCGATGACCAGCACGGCCAGGGCCGGCAGGACCGGCCACGACACCAATGCGCCAAAATGGGCCGGGGTGATGGTCTCCAGCAGCGCCGACATCAGGCAGAGCCCGAAGCCGCCGATCAGCGTCTGCCAGCCCGCCAGCGTCAATGTCGGGATGCGGCCCATCACCGGGCGCGACCAGACTGCGCCGAAGCAATAGAGCAGCGTGCCGGTGGCGACCGCCGACAGCCCCCAGAGCTCGAGCGGCCCGCCCTTGGCCGCGGCGAGCCCGCCCAGCGCCCGCGTCGAGAACAGGAAGCCGAGGCCGACCGCCCCGAGGCCGATCGCCGCAAGCTTGCGCCCGCCGATCGCGTGCCCTTCGATCAGGCGGCTGGCGATGATGGTGAAGATCGGGATGGTCGCGAAGTTGACGATCGCTGCGAGGCCGGTCGGCGCCTGGGCCGTACCCCAGAACAGCAGGGTGTAATTGCCCGTATTCAGCAGGAGCGCGGTCATGATCACGCGCGGCCAGGCCTCAGCCGGCACCCGCAAGCCATCCTTGCCGGCCCAGGCCAGCATCAGCGCCCCGGCGATGACGAAGCGCGACGCCGCGAGGAAGACCGGTGGCACATGCTGCGAGCCGACCTTGATCGGCAGCCAGGTCAGGCCCCAGACGAGGCACATCAGCGCGAAGAGGGCGGCATTGCGGGACATGGGCTGCGCTTAGCGATGCTGCGAAGAAAGGACCAATGCCGACCCGGCATGCCGCCATGGCGTCGATGTGAGGGCGCCTGCCCCGCCTATCTGGCCAACGTCCTTGCCGCGCTCTATTATAAGAGAATCAAGGGTATGATGATGGACGATCTCGCGTCAAGATTGGCGGAACGCCTGCGCAGCGAGCGCGAAATGCGCGGCTGGAGCCTGAACGACCTCGCCGAGCGCTCCGGCGTCTCGCGCGCCATGATCAGCCGGATCGAGCGCGGCGAGGCGAGCCCGACGGCCGTGCTGCTCGGCCGGCTCTCGGGTGCTTTCGGCCTGACCCTGTCGAACCTGCTGGCGCGCATCGAGAATGCCGGCGAACGCGTCCGCCGCGCCACGGATCAACCGCTCTGGCGCGACCCCGACACCGGCTTCGTCCGCCGCGCCATCTCACCGGCCGGCAATGGCGATCTCGAACTCGTCGCCGGCGAATTGCCGCCCGGCGCGGCGATCGCCTATCCCGCGAGCTCCTACGCCTTCATCCGCCAGCAAATCTGGATGCAGTCGGGCGTTCTCGACTTCGACGAGGGCGGCATCGTCACGCGGCTTGAGGTCGGCGACTGCATGGAGCTCGGCCCACCCAGCGATTGCCGCTTCAGCAATCCCGGCCCCGAGCCGGCGCGCTACCTGGTGGTGGTGAGCAGGCGCTGACGCTCGTCAGACGCTTCCCACCGTCCTGAGCTTGGCGCGCGGGTGGATCTCGCTCTGCGAGAGCACCGGCGTCTCGCGGCGGAAGCGCTCGATGATCTGGCGCACGAAGGGGCGCGCCATGCCGGAGGTGACCAGCGCCGGCATCTCGCCGAGCCGGGCCGCCTCCTCGAACTTGTCGCGCACCTGATGGACGAAGTCCTGCAGCCGCGAGGGTTGCATGGCGAGATGCCGATCCTCGCCCTGGCCGACGATCGATTCGGCGAAGACGCTCTCCCAGGCAGGCGACAGGGTGATGATCGGCAATTGCCCATGCTGGTTGGAGAACTGCGCGCAGATCTGGCGGGCGAGCCGGACACGGACATGCTCGGCGATGTCGCGCGGGTTCCGGACGCTGCCGGCGACCTCGGCGATGCCCTCGATGATGGTGCCGAGATCGCGGATCGAGATGCGCTCGGAGAGCAGCAATTGCAGCACGCGCTGGATGCCGGTGGTCGAGATCTGCTGCGGCACGATCTCCTTGACCAGGTCGGCATGGTCCTTCGGCAGCTCGCGCAGCAGCTTCTGCACCTCGCCATGCGAGAGCAGCTCCGGCATGTGCGACTTCAGCACCTCGGTGAGGTGGGTCGAGATCACCGTG
This sequence comes from Allobosea sp. Root483D1, assembly GCF_001429505.1. Classification (GTDB taxonomy): domain Bacteria; phylum Pseudomonadota; class Alphaproteobacteria; order Rhizobiales; family Beijerinckiaceae; genus Allobosea. The sequence continues at coordinate 297,585 of NZ_LMJW01000020.1, read as the reverse complement.
GCAGCGTCGACGACGGTGTAGCCGCGCAGTTGCGCCTCGTCCTGCAGCGCCCCATCGATCCAGGTCGCGGGCAGGCCGAAGGTTGGCTCCAGCACGTTGTGGCCGGGCAGCGTCACGCTGCCGCCCATCGGGTCCATCGCCATGTACTGGCCGGAATAGACCATGCCGTGCCCGGCATCGATCTCCTTGATCTTGATGAAGTAGTGGTTGGCCTCGAGCTGGACGTTGTCGACGATGCGCACCGCCGGCATGACGAAGCCGAGCTCGGCGGCAAGCTGGCGCCGAAGCGCCCTGACCTGGTCGGTCAGCCGGTCCGCCCCACCGGGCGCATTCACCAGTGGCAAGAGGCCATAGCCGATCTCGATCTTGAGCTCGTCGAGCTTGAGCAGGTCGTTGAGCGTCTCTTCCTTCGGCGTGCCGTCGGGCGCCAGCGGCGAGGCCGCCTGCGCTTGCACGGCGGCTTCCGACTCCCGCGCCTTGGCGAGCTTGCCGAAATGCCGCGCCAGCCAGCCCGAGCCGGCGGCGAGAACGAGGAAGGGCAGCATCGGGATGCCCGGCAGGACCGCGATCAGCAGCATCACCGCTGCCGACATGCCGAGCGCCTTGGGGTAGCCCGAGAGCTGCTTGCCGAGCGCCTTGTCGGCGGCGCCGCGCACGCCCGATTTCGAGACGAGCAGGCCCGCCGCGGTCGAGACGATCAGCGCCGGGATCTGGCTGACGAGGCCGTCGCCGACCGTGAGCAGCGTATAGCTGTGCGCCGCGGCGCCGAAGCTCATGCCCTGCTGCGCGACGCCGATGATGATGCCGCCGATGACATTGATGAAGGTGATCAGCAGGCCGGCGATCGCGTCGCCGCGCACGAACTTGGAGGCGCCGTCCATCGAGCCGAAGAAGTTGGCCTCGTCCTCCAGCGCCTTGCGGCGGGCCTTGGCGACGTCCTGGTCGATCAAGCCTGCCGAGAGGTCGGCATCGATCGCCATCTGCTTGCCCGGCAAGGCATCGAGGGCAAAGCGTGCCGCGACCTCGGCGATACGGCCCGAACCCTTGGTGATGACGACGAAGTTCACGATGATCAGGATGGTGAAGACGATCACCCCGATCACGAAATTGCCGCTCATCACGAAATTGCCGAAGGCCTCGATGACGTGGCCGGCGGCAGCCGTGCCTTCATGGCCATGGGCGAGGATCAGGCGTGTCGAGGCGAGGTTCAGCGCCAGCCGCAGCATCGTCACGATCAGCAGCACGGTCGGGAAGGCCGAGAATTCGAGCGGCTCCTCGATGAACAGCGCCGTCATCAGGACGAGCACCGACAGGATGATCGAGAGCGCCAGCAGCATGTCGAGCAGCATCGCCGGCAGCGGGAAGATCAGCACCACGAGGATGCCCATCACGCCGATGGCGAGGAACAGGTCCGGCCGGTTGAGCAGCGCGCCCATCTGGCCGCGCGTCGGCATTTGCATGCCCCCGCTGCCGCCCGCCGTCACATCGCTCATCGACCGGAAACTCCCACGCGGCGCCCATCACAGGGCGCGAGCCGTACCCGGCAATTCTTGCCGAGCGCATGGTGAACGAGTGGTTAAGAAGCCTGAAAAAATCCCACCTGGAACCTTTCCCTGAACAGGCTGTTATCGAATGGCCGCGTTGTGGCCGCATTCGGCCAGCCAACTCGCACGGGGTCGACGAGATCGGTTTCGACACCGGAGCCTTTGGAGGAAAATCTTGGATAGACGTTCGTTCATGCTGAGTCTTTTCGGAGGCCTTGCCGCCGCCAGCGTCGGCGGCCTTGGCATCGCCCAGGCCGCGACCGCTGTTCCCGCCGCGGCCTCGGACGAGCTCGCTCCGGAGTTGAAGGCTGGCCTCGACAAGGCCGATGCCGAATTCAGCCAGACCGTAGTCCGCCGGACGACCGTCGTCCGGCCGGCCTACCGCCGGCCCGTCGTCGTCCGCCGCACCACTGTCGTCCGTCCGGCCTATCGCCGCCCGGTCGTCGTCCGGCGCACCACGGTCGTGCGTCGGCCCGTGGCTTACCGCCGCCCGGTCGTGGTGCGCCGCCGCGTGATCTACCGCTGAGAACGTGAACCCATCGACGGGCGGCCCTCTGCCGCCCGTCGCCTTTGAAGCGGCGCCAAGACCGTCTGTCGAAGGAAAATGCCTTGTGAACGAAGGACGCCAGAACTCAGGCGAAATCGTCACCGATATCCCGGCGAGGCTCGATCGCCTGCCCTGGTCGCGTTTTCATACACTCGTCGTCGTCGCGCTCGGCGTGACCTGGATTCTCGACGGGCTCGAGGTGACGCTCGCCGGCGCCGTTTCCGGGGCCCTCAAGGAAAGCCCGACCTTACGGTTCACCAACACCGATATCGGCCTCGCCGGCGCCGCCTATATCGCCGGTGCCGTCATCGGTGCCGTCTTCTTCGGCTGGCTCACCGACCGGCTCGGTCGCAAGAAGCTCTTCACCATCACCGTCCTGGTCTATCTGAGCGCGACCGCCGCCACCGCCTTCTCCTGGAATCTCTGGAGCTTCCTGCTCTTCCGCTTCCTGACCGGCATGGGCATCGGCGGCGAATACACCGCGATCAACTCGACCATCCAGGAACTGGTGCCGGCGCGCGTGCGCGGCTGGACCGACCTCGTCATCAACGGCTCCTTCTGGGTCGGCGCCGCAATCGGCGGCATCGCCGCCATCGTCCTGCTCGATCCGGCCATCGTGACTCAGGATCTGGGCTGGCGCCTTGCCTTCTTCATCGGCGCCGTGCTCGGGCTGATCATCATGATCCTGCGCCGGTGGATTCCGGAAAGCCCACGCTGGCTGATGAGCCATGGCCGGGTCGCCGAGGCGCAGGCGATCGTCGCGCACATCGAATCCTTCTCGCCGCCGCAGCTGGCCGCGACATTGCCGACGCTCACTTTGCGCCCGCGCTCGCGCACCCCGATGAGCGAGGTCGCCCACACGCTCTTCGTCACCTACCGGCCGCGCACGCTGGTGGCGCTGGCGCTGATGACGTCGCAGGCCTTCTTCTACAACGCGATCTTCTTCACCTACGCCTTGGTCCTGACCGACTTCTACGCCGTTCCCTCCAGCATGATCGGCTGGTTCATCCTGCCCTTCGCTGCCGGCAACTTCCTCGGACCGCTCCTGATCGGCCGGCTCTTCGATACGCTCGGCCGGCGTCCGATGATCGCGGGAACCTATATCCTCTCCGGTGTCCTGCTCGCCGGGACCGGCTTCCTGTTCGCGCGCGAGATGGTCTCGGCCAACCAGCTCACCATCTGCTGGAGCATCGTCTTCTTCTTCGCATCCGCGGCAGCCAGTTCAGCGTATCTGACCGTGAGCGAGACCTACCCGCTGGAGATCAGGGCGCTGGCGATCGCGGTGTTCTATTCGCTCGGCACCGGCCTCGGCGGCATCGCCGGTCCCTGGCTGTTCGGCGCGCTGATCGACACCGGCTCGCGCATGAGCGTGTTCGGCGGCTACCTGTTCGGCGCGGTGCTGATGATCGCCGCCGGCCTGATCGCCTGGCGCTTTGCGGTCAAGGCAGAGCGCCGCTCGCTCGAGGACATCAGCAAGCCGCTGGGGGCTGTCTGAGAATGAGGAGGACATCGACTGGGCGATTGCACCTCAAACCGTCACAACAAGCTAACGGCCGGTCTCCCGCGCCGTCGGCCCTTTCGTCAACCATCGTCACGTCGCGAGCGTGACGAACGGTCGGAAAGGGGAATAGAATGGCCTCGTGGGAACGCGGCGCCTGGATCGAACCAACTGGAGGCATGACATGGATCGACGTTCATTCGTGATGGCGCTGTTCGGCGGCCTTGCCGCTGCCAGCGTCGGCGGCATCGCCGCTGCAGAGGCAGCGCAACCCAAGCTCATGCCGGTTCCGACACCGGATCCGGCCAATAAACCGGAGGAGCTGTCCGCCGAGATCAAGGACGGTCTCGACGAGACAAACGCAGAATTCAGCCAGTATTACTATTATCGTAGACCGCGTTATTACGCTCGACCACGTTATTATGCCCGGCCACGCTATTATGCCAGGCCGCGTTATTACTACCGCCCTCGGCGCTATTATTATCGTCGTCGCTATTACTGAGCGGCCTCTGACGGGCCGGAGCTTTCGCTCCGGCCCGCTTCTTTTTCGGCGCTTGCTGCCGACGGTCAGAGCGAGTTCGTCCGCGCCTGTCCCGGCTCCGCCACCGGGACGCCGGCGGCGAGATATTCGCTGAGCTTGTTGCGCAAGGTCCGGATCGAGATGCCCAGGATCTTGGCGGCATGGGTCCGGTTGCCGAGGCAATGGTCGAGCGTGTCGAGGATAAGGTCGCGCTCGACATCGGCGACGGTTCGCCCGACCAGGCCGCGCGTCACCGCCTCCGCCGTCTGCGCCGCCCGCGAAGCCACGTCGCGACCGCTGGCCGGTCCGAGCGTCTCTCCTTCCGGCGTCAGCATCGCCTCGGTGCCGATCTCGACGCCCTGCGCCAGCAGCACGGCGCGATGCACGGTGTTCTCCAGCTCACGGACGTTGCCGCGCCAGCTGTTGCCGAGCAGGAGCTTGCGCGCCTCGGCAGCGATCGGCCGCAGCGGCATGCCGTTCAGCTCGGCATATTTCTTGGCGAAGTGGTCGGCCAGCGCCAGGATGTCGCCCGGCCGCTCGCGCAGCGCCGGCAGGCGCAGGTGCACGACGTTCAGCCGGTAGAACAGGTCCTCGCGGAAGGAGCCCTCGCGCACCGCATCGCCGAGATTGCGGTTCGAGGTCGCGATGATACGCAGGTCGACCTTGACCGGCTGCGCGCCGCCGACCCGGTCGATCGTCCGCTCCTGCAGCGCCCGTAGCAGCTTGGCCTGCAGCCGCACGTCCATCTCGGAGACTTCGTCGAGCAGCAGCGTGCCGCCATTCGCCTCCTCGAACTTGCCGATCCGCCGCGCGATCGCGCCGGTGAAAGCGCCCTTCTCATGACCGAACAGCTCCGACTCCAGCAGGTTGTCGGGGATCGCGGCGCAGTTCACCGCGACGAACGGCTTGTCCTTGCGCAGCGACTTCTGGTGCAGATGCTGCGCGATCATCTCCTTGCCGGTGCCGCTCTCGCCGGTGACCAGGACAGGCGCATCCGAGCGCGCGATCTGGTTGGCGAGCTGGACGACGCGCTCCATGGCAGGGTCGCGCCAGATCAGGCTGGCCTTGTCGCCGGCGACGGCGGCGAGCACGGCGGCGATCAGCTCGGGATCGGGCGGCAGCGGCACGTATTCGCGCGCCCCGGCCTGGATCGCCGCGACGGCGGCGCGGGCATCGGTCGAGGTGCCGCAGGCGACCAGCGGGGTGCGGATGCGCTCGGCCTCGAGCGCCGCGACCAGCCTGGCGATCGGCTGCTCGACATCGACCATCAGGAGGTCGCCGCCCTTGGCGCGCAGCACCGCCAGCGCCTGCTCGACGTTCTCGGCATGGGTGACGGCCGCGCCCTGCGACACCGCGATCTTGGCGGCGGTGATGAGCTGGCCCTTGAGGCTGCCGACGATGATGAGGCGCATGGCTTAGGCCTTCCTTGAAAAATGCAGTCGCTCCGGCCGGTTCGTCACCGGTCGGTCTTGATGATTTCCGTCATGGTCACGCCGAGGCGTTCCTCGACCACCACGACCTCGCCGCGCGCCACCAGGCGCTCGTTGACGAAGATGTCGATCGCCTCGCCGACGCGCCGGTCGAGCTCCAGCACCGTGCCGGGCGTGACGCGCAGGAGATCGCCGACCGCGATCCGCGACGAGCCGAGCACCGCGGACACCGTGACCGGTACGTCGAAGACCTGTTCGAGATCCTCCGCCGTCTTGACCGGAACCGGTCCGGAGCGCGCGACCGAGTCGCCCCCGGCATTGTGGTCGAAGGAGAGATCGGCCGGGTTGAGCGGCGGCAGGTTGAGGTCGTTTTCGCTTGCCATCTGTCTTACCCCGCTGCCGGGCCGAAGACGGCCCTGACTGCCTTGTCGACCGCCTCGTCGAGCGCTGCGCTTTCGATCGCGATGCCGCCATCGGCCCATTCCAACCGGCCGTCGCCGATGGCGATGTCCGGTTCGCCGAGCACGACGATGCGGCCGGCAAAGCCGGTCTCGCGCGCCAGCCCGGAGAGCTTGCCCTCGACGGTCTCGACCAGACTCTCATGCACCCGGATCGCCAGATGCGGCGCATGCCGGGCATGGGCCAGGCACTCGCGCGCCGCGGCGAGCAATTGCGCCAGCGGCTTGTCCGCCAGGGCCGCACCGGCGAGGCTGCGCGCGGTCGCGACCGCGAGCTGCGCCGCCTGGGCCTCGATCTGCGCCAGCCGCTCGTCCTGCTGGGCCAGCAGCCGCTCGCCATGGCGCACCAGTTGCGAGAGCAGCGCGCCCAATTGCTGGTCGCCGTCCCGCCTGGCTTGGTCGAGGCCGCGGTGGAAAGCGTCGGCCTTGGCGGCCTCGAGCGCCGCCTCGTCGACCGCCTTGCTGCCATTGCCGCGGAAGTCGGTGTCGAACATGAATTTCTTGGCTGCTGCCATCTCAGTACACCAGCTCGTCTTCGGCGTTGCCCTTGGCGATGACGATCTCGCCCTTCTCGGCGAGGTCCTTGACCAAGGTCACCATCTTCATCTGCGCCTCGTCGACGTCCTTCAACCGCATCGGGCCGAGGCTCTGCATGTCGTCCTGCAGGTTCTTGGCCGCGCGTTGCGACATCGCCCCGAGGAAGAAGGCACGCATCTCCTCATTGGCGCCCTTGAGGGCTCGCGCCAGCACATCCTTGTCGACCTGGCGCATCATCGTCTGCAGCCCGGCGGAATCGAGCTTGCCGAGATCCTCGAAGGTGAACATCAGGGCGCGGATGCGCTCGGCCGATTCCTGGTTGGACTCGTCGAGCGCGGCGAGGAAGCGCATCTCGGTCTGGCGGTCGAAGCCGTTGAAGATCTCGGCCATCATCTCGTGCGGATCGCGCCGGCGCGTCTGCGTCAGGGTCGAGACGAACTCGGTGCGCAGCGTGTTCTCGATATGGTCGAGCGCTTCCTTCTGCACCGATTCCATCCGCAGCATCCGGCCGACCACCTCGATCGAAAGCTCGTTCGGCAGGTTGCGCAGAACACTGGCCGAATGATCCGGCCGGATGCGCGACAGGATGACGGCGATCGTCTGCGGGTACTCGTTCTTGAGGAAGTTGGCGAGCACGACCGCGTCGATATTGCCGAGCTTCTGCCACATGTTGCGGCCGGCTGGACCGCGGATCTCCTCCATGATCAGCGCGACCTGATCGCCCGGCAGAATCTTTTCCAGCAGCGAGATCGTGCGGTCGAACGAGCCGGTGATCGCGCCGGCGCTGGAGAGCCGGCCGACGAAGTCGAGCATCAGCTTCTCGACCTGGTCGGAATCGACCGTGCCGAGCTCCGCCATGGCGCGGGTGATGATGCGGATCTCCTCGTCGTCGAATTCCTGCCAGATCACCCGGCCGTGCTCTTCGCCGAGGATGAGCAGGATGACGGCGGCGCGCTGCGGCCCGGTCATGCTCTCGAGCGTCGTCGGGCCGTCCGAATAGCTCGACGACTCGTCGGAGCTGGCGCTTCCGCTGCGGGTTGCGATGGAACGTGTCGCGGCCATGGTTCAGGCTCCCGTCACGCTGGTGCTTTCTCGTGGATCCAGCCGCGCAGCACCGCGACGGAATCCGCCGGATTCTGCGCGACCATGGCGCCGATCTTCTCGACCGACTGCGCCTTGAGCTGGCCCTTGACCTGCGCGATCGCGAGCATGCGCTCCGACGGCGCATCGACGTCGATCTGTCCGGGCTCGCTGCCCGCGCCCGCGCTGCCTGACGCGGAGGAGAAGGTCGAGGGATCGCCCGTGCCCTGGTCGACGACGACCACGCCGTTGCGCATGAAGCTCGGGATGGCCCGGAGCTCGCGATCGGGCGCCAGCACTTGCTTGAGCAGCGGCCGCACCACCACCATCAGCACGATCAGGATGAGCAACGCGATCACGGCCATCTCGGCGAAGCGGACGACGTCCTCCCTGGTGAAGGAGGTAAGCTGCTGCATCAGCGTCTGCTCGGTCAGATCGGTCGGCGCCTGAGGCGCCTCGGCGAAGCGCAAGTTGACGACCTCGACCTGGTCGCCGCGCTGGCGGTCGAAGCCGACCGCAGTCCGCACCAGCTGGCCGATCCGCTCCAGTTCCTCCGGCGACCGCGGCTGGTAATTCGTCTCGTTGCCCTGCCGGCTGTAGACGCCATCGACCAGCACGGCGACGGAGAGCTTGCGGACCCGCCCGCCATCCTGCACCTCGGTACGGGTCGTGCGCGAGATTTCGTAGTTGACGACCTCCTCGTTCTTCGAGTTGGTGTCGCGCTGCTGGCCCTGCTGCTGGCCCTGGTTCTGCTGCGCGCCCGGCAATTCGTTGCCGACCGTGACGCCCTCGCGCTGCTCGTTGGAGGCGGAGGCTTCCGTGCGGTTCTGGCTGGAGCGGATCACCTTGCTCTCGGGATCGAAGGTCTCGGAGCGGCTCTCGATCCGGTTCGAATCGATCAGGGCCGAAACCTGCACGCGGGCGCGGCCCGGGCCGACGATGCTGGCGACGATGTCGTCGACCTGCGCCTTGATCCGCCGCTCGATCGCGCCCTGGCGCTCGTCCAGCGCCACGCCGACCATGCCCTGCTCGCCCTGGGCGCCATCGGCGAGGAGCCGGCCGCGCTCGTCGACGATCGAGACCCGGTCCGGCTTCAGGCCGTCGACGGCCGAGGAGACGAGGTGGCGGATCGCCCTGACCTGGGCGTTGTCGAGATCACCGGCGAGCTTGAGCGCGATCGAGGCGCGCGGCGGCTCGCGATCGCGCTCGAACAGGCGCCGCTCGGGAATGACAAGATGAACCCGCGCCGCCTGGACGCGGCTGATCGAGCGGATGGTGCGCGAGAGCTCCCCTTCGAGCGCCCGCAGATGGTTGATGTTCTGGACGAAGCTGGTCGAGGAGAAGGCGTCGCCCTTGTCGAAGATCTCGTAGCCGACGCCGCCGCCGGACGGGATGCCCTTGCCGGCGAGCTCTAGCCTGAGCTTCGGCACGTCGGCGCGCGGCGCCAGGATGGTCTGCCCGTCGCCACGCAGCTCGTATTTCACGCCGCGCGTATCGAGATCCTTGGTGATGGCGCTGATGTCCTGGCTCGACAGGTCGGCGAAGAGCACGCCCATCGCCGGCTGCGACATGCGCAGCATGACGAAGGCGAAGAAGCCGATCAGCGCCAGCGTCACGGCCAGCATCGCCGCCAGCCGCGCCGCGCCGAATCTCCGGAACTGATCCAGTAGCCCGTTCACGCCGTTTTTCCGTCGCCCGGTGCCTGCGAGACCAACGCGCAGACACACCACTAGGCAAGTTTTTCCCAGTGCATGGTTAGCGCCCGGTTAACGGCGGTTAGGAAACGGCACAGTTCGATGAGGACAATCCGTAGCGCAAACGCGGAAGGCGCCGGCCATTCGGCCGGCGCCTAATGAATTTTATCAAATCCCAGAATGGCTTATTGGCGATAATGCTGGATTCGGGTGGTGCGCAGGCCGGCGAGGCCGTGCTGATCGATCGAAGACTGCCAGCTCAGGAATTCGTCGACCGTCAGCGTATAACGCTGGCAGGCCTCCTCCAGGCTGAGCAGACCGCCGCGCACGGCGGCGACGACCTCGGCCTTGCGCCGGATCACCCAGCGACGTGTATTCATCGGCGGCAGGTCGGCAATGGTCAGCGGGCTCCCATCGGGCCCGATGACATATTTGACGCGCGGTCGCAGCGGCTCGGTCATGGTACTCTCACACAACTCAACAGACCTACTGCCGGAGAGCCTACCCCCGTCGGGCTTAAATTTTGCCTAAAGCAACCACGCAGGCTTTCGGCATGAGGCATGACCCGATTCTTCAGCTGGTGGCCTTCACCGATTTGACCCTGTCGAGCGGAACCTTGATCGCGCCGATCAGCAGCGTCGGCACCGCGGTCGAGAAGTCGATGCCATCGACCTTGCCGGTGATCTCGGTCTTGACCGTGATCGCCGCGCCGGAGACGTCGGCGCCATCCACCGTGATGACGTATTCGCCATCGGGCGCTGTGGAGCCAGTCGAGGTCTTGCCGTCCCAGGCATAGGTCTGGTCGCCGGCCGTCAGCGTCTTCGTGCCGCTGTAGACGACCTTGCCGCTCGAATCCTTGATCGTGATCGTGCCGGTGCCGCCCTTGGAGGCGTTGAGCTTCCACTCGGCCTTGCCGTCCTTGAGCGGCGTCGCCGCTCCATCCGCCGTGACCGTCTGGCCGACGAAGCCGATCGCGCTCGCGCCCGTCGTCGCCTTGCTGAGGCCGAGCAGCGCGGTCAGCGTCTCGTTCTGCTTGAGCTGCTGCTCGACACCGGCGAACTGTACCAGCTGCTGGGTGAACTGGTTGGTGTCGAGCGGGTCGAGCGGGTTCTGGTTCTTGAGCTGCGTCGTCAGCAAGCTCAGGAACTGGTCGAAATTATTGGCGATCGAGGTGCCGCTGCCGGTCGCGGTGTTGTTCTGGGCCGCCGCGATCTGCTGGGGGCTCCAGGTGCCGGTGTTGGAAACGGCCATCGTCCGTCCCTCCTTCAGATGCTGAGGTCGACGCCGCCGAGGCGGCTGGCATTGCGTGGCAGGCTCGCCGCTTCGGCGACGAGCGCGCTGTCGTCGGAGGCCTGGACCCAGGCGCGGCGCCCGCGCGGCGTCTCTTCGTCCTGACGCTGCTGGCGCGCACCCGCCTGCTGGTCATTGGAATCGCGCAGGCTCATGTCGATTCCACCTTCCGATGGCTTCAGGCCTGCCTGCTCGAAAGCACGCTCGAGCGTGCGCGCATCGCGCTGCAGCATATGCAGCGTCTCGACCCGGTCGACGATCAGCTTGGCGCTGACCTCGCCCTTGTCGGAAATCTCCAGGCTGACGTCGATCCGCCCGAGCTCGGCCGGATCCAGCCTGATGTCGAAGCGCTTGTTGCCGGCGAGCGCCCTGGCGCCGATCTCGACCGGCACGACATGCAGCGGCGTCGCCCGGCCGGTCTCGCCCGTGAGCATCTTGTGCGCGGCTTCCGCCTGGGCATGGGCCGTCGCCTGGGCGGCGGCGTCGAGCTCGGTTACGGGTGCCTGCGGCGTTGTCAGGCTCTGGGGGGCAACTGCGAGAATGGCTTGCGGGATCGAGGGCGCGCTTGTCGGCTGCGCAGCGGTGGCGGGCGCAGCCTTGTCGTCAGCGGCGCCCGCCTGCGCAGGCTGGCCTGCGGTTGCCGCCTCGGTCGCCTTGATCTCGCTGCCGGTCGCAACCGGCGTCGCCTTGCCGGTTTCGCCCGCATCCTTCGAAATCGCCTGGCCATCGGCCGCCTTGGCCTCGCCCTGCTGGGCTTCGCCGGATGTCGCCTCGACCTTCGCCTTGCCGGGAGCCGCAGCGAGCTGCGGCGTCGTTCCGGCCTTGATGCCGGCCGCGGCGACCTCGCCAGCCGCGCTGGCCTGTCCATCGGCCTTGACCGGCGCCGTCGGAGCGGGAACCGCGAGGCCGTTCGCCGCCGTCTGCGCGACAGTGTTCGTGACAGTGCTCGCCGCAGTCACCTGGCCTTCAGGCTTGCCCTCTGACGTGGAAGCACCGTCCGGCTTTGCGGGCTCGCTGACCTGAACCGTCAGCGCCGCCAGTGCCAGGAACTCGGCCGCGATGCCGGGAACCGGCACGGGTTGTGGCGTAGCGACCGGAACGGCCTGAGCCTCCGGCTTGGCCTCGGCGATCACGGGTGCTCCGTCGAGCGCAGCGGCCAGTGCAGCCTTGCTCTCCTCCGCCGTCTTGCCCTTCGCCGGCTTGCCGCCAGCGGCCGCCTCGGCCGTCTTGCCATCGGCAGCCACGGTGTCCTTCGTCGCTGCCGCGTCGGTCGCAGGGTCCGTCTTCGCCTTGTCGGACGGCTCGTTGGCGCCTGCCGCCTGCCGGTCCTTGCCAGGCTCATCGGGGCGGCCGGGAGACTTGGCGTCGGCCGCCGCCGTCCGGCGCGCGCCGTCATCCGATTTGGGCTCGTCGCGGGTTTCCGCGCTCTCGCGCGACGCGCTGCGATCGTCTTCGAGACGCGGACGTGGCCGCTCCGCCGGCTCCTGCGGCAAAGTGAAAACCTGCTCCGGCTCGTTCCGCTCGGGGCTGCGGCGGCTCGGAAGCGGGATCTCGGGCAGCGCGGACGAACGCGAGACCGGCGCGGCGGACATGGGATACTCTCCGGAACAGAACCGTGACGATGTGGCCGCAGCTCGCCGAGCAAGAGCCAAGCCAACCAGAAAACCGTTTTGATTCAGCGTCCTGGCGAAATCCAGCTCACGTCTGACCCGGCAGGAATCGCTTGCCCGACTTGGTGGACCCGGCAGGAATTGCCGGCCGGATGCTGGCCCGCACCTGTCAAAACCGCTATAGAGCGCCCAAATCCTCGGACGCCTCACGCCCGAACCCGCCCGGAACCCTGATGACCGTTTCCCTCAATTCGCTCGACATCGCCAAGCCGCCATCGGCGACGCGCGTCGTCGCGGCCATGTCGGGCGGTGTCGATTCCTCGGTGGTGGCGGCGCTGCTGAAGCGCCAGGGCTACGACGTCGTCGGCGTCACCTTGCAGCTCTACGACCATGGCGAGGCCGTGCACCGCGCCGGCGCCTGCTGCGCCGGCCAGGACATCCACGATGCCCGCCGCGTCGCCGAGGCGATCGGCATCCCGCATTACGTGCTCGACTATGAGAGCCGCTTCCGCGACGCGGTGATCGAGCGCTTTGCCGAGAGCTATCTCGCCGGCGAGACGCCGATACCCTGCGTCGAGTGCAATCGCACGGTGAAATTCCGCGACCTGCTCGGCCTCGCTCGCGAGCTCGGGGCGGACGCGCTCGCCACCGGCCATTATGTCGCCAGCCGAGATCTCGGCACCGGTCATCGCGGCCTGTTCCGCGCCGCCGACGAAAGCCGCGACCAGAGCTATTTCCTCTATGCGACGACGCAGGAGCAGCTCGATTTGCTGCGCTTCCCGCTCGGCGGCCTCGACAAGACCCAGACCCGGGCGCTTGCCGCGGAATTCGGGCTCGCTATCGCCGACAAGCCCGACAGCCAGGACATCTGCTTCGTGCCGAACGGCCGCTATGCCGAGGTGATCGAGCGATTGAAGCCCGGCGCCGCCCGCCCCGGCGCCATCGTCCATCTCGATGGCCGCGTGCTCGGCGAGCATGAGGGCGTGCTGCGCTACACCGTCGGCCAGCGTAAGGGCCTCGGCATCAGCGGCGCCGAGCCGCTCTATGTCGTCGCGCTCGATGCCGAGAATGCCCGCGTCATCGTCGGCCCGCGCGAGGCGCTCAGCGTCAGCCGCGTCGACCTGCGCGACCTCAACTGGATCGGCGACACCGCACTCGCCGAGCTGCCACCCGAGGGCATCGAGGTCGCGGTCCGCGTCCGCTCGACCCGCGCCCCGCGCCCCGCGCGCCTGCTCGCCGACGACAAGGGCGTCCATGTCCTGCTGGCGCAGGGCGAGGAGGGTGTCTCGCCCGGCCAGGCCTGCGTGATCTACGACCATGCCGACAGCGGAGCCCGCGTGCTCGGCGGCGGCGTCATCATGGCGAACCGGGTTCCGCGCCCGGCGCCGCAGCCCGAGCCTGCCCTGGCGACTTCATGACGACGACGAACGGTCTCGACGCGCAGAAGCGCGTCTATGCGGTCTGGGCGAAATTCTACGACCGGATCTATCAGGGCCTGCTCGCCCGCGCCCAGCGCGAGGCGGTGGCGGCAGCCTGCGCCAGCGGCCGCGACATCCTCGAGATCGGCGTCGGCACCGGCCTGACCCTGCCCTATTTTGAGCGCGACCGGCAGGTCGTCGGCGCCGACCTCTCGCTCGACATGCTGCGCGTCGCCCGGGCCAAGGTGCTGAGCCAGGGCCTGGCCCATGTCCGCGGCCTGATGGTGATGGACGCCTGCAGGCTCGGCTTCGCCGATGGTTCCTTCGACGCGGTCACCGCTCAGTTCGTCATCACGCTCGTGCCCAATCCCGAGCAGGCGCTCGCCGAGATGGACCGGGTGCTGCGGCCGGGCGGCGAGATCGTGATTTCCAGCCGCCTCGTCGACGATGGCGGCTTCGCCGCGCCGCTCTGGAAGCTGGTCGCGCCGCTGGCCAGGGCGATCGGCTGGAGCAGCGATTTCAAGGTCTCGCGCCTGACCGACTGGGCCGCCGCCACCGGCCGCTACGAGACCGTCCATGTCGGCCAGGGCTATTTCAAGGTGGTCAGGCTGCGGAAGCTGAGCTGATCGGCGCCATCAAGGCTTGACGCCGATGCCTGCCGCCCCCTATATCCGCGCCGTCGCGATTGACCGCCGTCCTTCGGCGCGTCGCCATCGGGGCGGGGTAGCTCAGCTGGTTAGAGCAGCGGAATCATAATCCGCGTGTCGGGGGTTCGAGTCCCTCTCCCGCTACCATCTTACCCCCCAAGTTTTTTTGGTCGGAAAGTGGTCGCCGCCGATCAGCTTCGTCAGCTGGCCTTCGATCGATATCTCTGGATTCGCGCCCGCTGGCGCCGGCTGCACGGTAACCGTCGCGATCAGATTGCGCAGGGCGCTCTTCGATTCTGCGCCGAAGGGTTCACCGGCCTTGATCGTCCGGTCGAGCGTCTCGATCGCCGCCAAATCCGCTCGACACGTTTGACGTTCACTGCCCAACCGGCTGTCTCCAGCATGGCCGCGATCCGGCGGTAGCCGTAACGGCCATACTGGGTGGCGAGCTCGAAAATGTCGGCGGTCAGCGCCGCATCGTCAGTGCGGCCCTTCGGAACCCTGCGTTGCGTCGATCGATGCCGCCCCAGCACCCAGCGCGCCAACCGCTCCGACACGCCGAACGTCATCATGGCGTGGTCGATGCAGCGGCGACGACGGGCGGGGCTCAGTCGTTTCCCGAGGCGGCCTCTTTGAGGATCAGCTTCTCCACCGTCAGATCCGAGATGGCTTTGCGCAGCCGCTCGTTCTCCTTCTCCAGATCCTTCAGTCGCTTCACCTGATCGGATTTCAGCCCGCCAAACTCCTTGCGCCAGCGGTAATAGGGGAACGCCGTCACGCTGATGGCCCGGATCGCCTCCGCGACCGGGCGCCCAGGGACAACAGCACGTTGACCTGCCGCAGCTCGACCTGCCGCAGCTTCGCGACGATCTCTTCGGGCTTGTGCTTCTTCTGCGGCATAACGGGCATCCTCCAAGGCTCAAAAGCTGACCTCAGGGAGGGCCACTTTTCAGGGAGCAGGCCAGCTCGCTAGGCGCGGCTGTCCGTTGCGGCGATCACAGCCTCGACATCTGTCACCACGCAGACATTCTGCAGCGCATAGTTGACCGAGGCCGTGTGCCATTCGGCGTTCATCGTCGAGCAGGCGTCTTCCGGCACCACCATGAAATAGCCCTTGTCGGCGCCGGTGCGGGCGGTGTGCTCGATCGACATGTTGGTCCAGGCGCCGGTGACGATGACGATGTCGCGCCCGAGCGCCTTGAGCACGGTTTCCAGCCGCGTGCCCTCCCAGGCGCTCATGCGCTGCTTCTCGACGATATGGTCGCCGCTCTGCGCTTCGAGGCCGGGCACCGGCGCTGCGCCCCAGGTGCCGCGCACCAGCGCCTTGGCGTCGGCCAGGCCCTCGAACAGCGGCGCATTCATGGTGACGCCGGGCGTGCCGGCCTCGACGACGAACCAGACATGGATCACCGGGATGCCGCGCGCCCGCGCCGCCTGCGCCAGGCGCGCGCCATTGGCGATCGCGTTCTGCTGCCGGCAATGCTCCGGCGAGCCCGAGCTGGCGAAGGCGCCGCCCTCCATGACGACGTCGTTCTGCATGTCCTGGATGATCAGGGCGCAGCGCGACGGATCGAGCCGGTAGCCGGAAGCGGCCTTCTTCGTGCCGTTGGCCGAGACGGAGGCAGCGGGGCTGGCGTCAGCGAGCGGCCGCTCCGCCGCGGCGCTGCGGCCGGGCTGCTGGGCGGCAGCCTTCATGTAGGGCTCGCGGCGCGGCCCGACCTTGGTCTCGACCGCGTAGAGCGAATGGCTCGCGGTGAGGAAGAGCGTGCGCCAGTCCGGCCCGCCCCAGGTGAGATTGCCGACGAGCTCCGGCACCCGCAGCTTGCCGATCAATTCGCCCTTGATCGAATAGACCCAGACGCCGCCGGGGCCGGTGACCCAGATATTGCCCTGCGCATCACATTTCATGCCGTCGGGTACGCCGGGTTCGGGGCCGACGATGCCGGAGGCGAAGATCCGGCCGGAGCCGAGCCGGCCGTCCGGCTTGACGTCGAAGACGCGGATAGTGTGCTGGACGGTGTCGTTGACGAAGAGGCGATCCTCGCTCGGGCAGAAGCAGAGTCCGTTCGGCTGGTCGAAGAGATAGCGGTCGACCAGGAGTTGCGGTGCTCCGCCGCCGGGCGGAATGCGGTAGACACCCTGGAAGCCAAGCTGGCGCGGCCGCTCGACGCCGAAGACCGGCATGCGGCCATACCAGGGGTCGGAGAAGTAGATCGCCCCGTCAGACTTCACGACCACGTCGTTGGGGCTGTTGAGCTCCATGCCCTCGAAATGCGAGGCGATGGTCTCATGCTGCCCGTCCGGCCGCTCGCGGACGAGACTCGACGTGCTGTGCTCGCAGACGATCAGGTCGAGCCCGGCATCGTAGGTCATGCCGTTGCATTTGTTGGCCGGGCGCATGACCTCGCGAACGCCGTTCCGGTCCCAGCGGCGGCGCACATCGCCCGGCATGTCCGAGAACAGCAGATGCTGCTCGGCGGGATGCCAGATCGGTCCCTCGCAGAACTCGAAGCCGGTGCCGAGCTGGCGCACCGACGCCCAGAGGTCGATCAGATCGGCGAAGCTGGGCTGGATGGCGACATGCGTGGTCATGATGCCGGCGCCCGTCAGGCCGCGAACCAGTTGCGGGCCGGCAGCGACTGCACCACCGGGCCGGGCACCGCCATGTCCATGCGGCCGACGACCTGGCCATGGGCGATCTTGGCGGGCTTGTCGTGCACCGGCAGCAGGAACGCCCCGGCTGAGAGCAGCTTCTTGATCGCTGCCTTCTCCTCGCGCTTGGAGACGCCGTGATTGCCGGTGGTGCGGGGCTCGTTGGCGTGGAGCTCGTGGAAGGGCGTGACGATCTGGTCGTTGAAGTCGTAGATCACGTCGCCACAGATGATGGCGCGGCCCTCATTGGTGTCGACATGGACGTTCATCGAGCCTTCAGTATGGGCGCCAGCGGCTTCGAGATAGCAGCCGGGGAAGAGCTCGATCATCCCCGAGAGTTCGAGATCCTCGAAGCGCAGCGCGTCGCGCGTATGGAGCCGGTCGATCAGGTGCTTGATGTCGGGCGCCGGATATTGCGGGTGCATCAGCCCGGAGACGGAGTATTCGAGCTCGCGCCGGTTGACGAGCACCGTGGTGTTCATCGGGAAGAGCTCGTCCTTGCCGGCATGGTCGATATGGAGATGGGTGTGCATGACATAGCGCACGTCGCCCATCCGCACGCCGTGTTTGGCGAGCTGGTTCTCGATCATGTTCTCGTGGAACTGGAGGCCGCGCATGCCGAGGCTTTCCATGATCTGGTTGTGGCGGTAGCCGGTATCGACAACGACCGGCCAGGGACCGCCGAGGATCAGGAAGCCATAGGTCGGCACGCGCCTTGTACGGCCGCAATCGCGGCCGAGCACGAGGAAGCTCGATTCCAGCTCGATGTCGCCATAGTCGAGAATCTTGATTTCGAGCGCCATGGACATGCCTCCCCTGACTTATTGGCTGAGGCGGTAGACCCGCCTTGCAGTCTCGTTGAACACGGCGGCCTGCGCCGCTTCGGGCACGGCGGCGCGATGCGCCTCGATCAGCTCGGCGTAAGTCGTCCATAGCTTCTCGATCGGGAAATTGGAGCCGAACAGGCAGCGCCCGGCACCGAACAGGGCAAGCGTCTCGCTGGCGATGAAGGCGATGGTCTCGGGAACGTTGCGGCGCAGGAAAGTGCCGAGGCCCGAGAGCTTGCTGGCGATGTTGGGCTGGGCTGCCAGCAGCCTCATGCCCTCGCGCCAGGCGGCGATGCCTTCCGGCGAGAGGTCCTCCAGCATGCCGGCGTGCTGGAGCACGAAAGTCACGTCCGGGCAGGCGGCGGCGAGCTCGGCGGCGCCTGCCATCTGGCTGGCGAAGACCTGGAGGTCGAAGCTGAAGCCGTAATCGGCGAGCCGCCCGACATTGGTGACCAATCGCGGATCGCGTGCGTGGTCGGGTCCGCTGGCGAAGCGGTAGAGCGTGTTCTCGTGCCAGTGCAGTTGCATGCGGACGCCGCGCACCCGGTTATTGCGCGCAAGCTGGTCGAGCTGCGGGCGGACATCCCCGGCGAGCATGTCGGCATAGGCGACGATGGCGATCGGGAAGCCTGATTCCTCCGATGCCTGCGAGACGTAGGCGACTTCGTCGAGATAGCGGTCGGTTGCCCAGTTGGCCTGGACGTAGACGGCCTCGGTCACGCCCGCCGGTTGGCAATCGCCGAGATATTCCGTGACCGGGTAGTCGCGCCGGATCGGCTCATAGGGCCCGAAGATGCGCGGCTGCATCGGCCCGAGCAGCCAGGGCAGGTCGGCCTGCCGCCAGATGTGGAAATGGGCGTCGACGATTCCGGTCATGCCGCTTGCGTGCCTCCGAGCGAAAGGATGTGCCGGCAGATCCGCGCCGTGCTGCCGCCGTCCGAGAGGCTCGCAAGACGCGGCGCGATCAGCCTGAGCGCCTCGGTTTCGGGCCGGTATCCGGGATCGGCCGCCAGCGGTGTCAGCCAGTCGATGCGATGGGCGCGCTGGGCGAGCCGAGCGACCGCGCCGACCAGCGCCGATGGATCGCCGCGTTCGAGACCGTCCGAGAGCACGATGACGATGGCACCGCGGGCGTAGGACGCGAAGCGGGGCACGGCGAGGAAGGCCTGCAGCGCGTCGCCAATGCGGGTGCCCCCATCCCAGTCGGCGACGAGGCCGGAGGCCTCCGCCAGCGCCTGCTCGCGCCGCTTGCGCCTGAGCGCCCGCGTCACGCGGGTCAGCCTCGTGCCGAAGGTGAAGACCTCGACCTGCCGGGTCGCGTGGACGATCGTATGGGCCAAAGCGAGGTTGGCGTCGCTGCGTTGCTTCATCGAGCCGGAGACGTCGATCATCAGCAGGATCGGCCGCGGCCGCGTCACGCGGCGGAGCCGCTTCAGGCTCATCACCTCGCCATCATGGCGGATTGCGTCCCTGAGGCTGCGGGCGAGATCGACGATCGGGCCGCGCCGCGCCGCCCTGTGACGGTAACCGCGGCGGCGGGGCAAAGCGGCCGGCAGCGCCCGGCCGAAGCGGCGCAGAGTCTCGCTCTCGCCCAGGGTCTTGAGCTGGCGTACCGACAAAGCCTCGGCGCCGGTCGCGGCCTGGCCGGTTTCGTTGGCCTCGTCGCCGATCAGCACCTCGCGCGAGCCGGTGTCCTCCTGGACCGAGATATCCTCGTCAGGCGCGAAATCGTCGTCGCCGGGCTCAGCGAGGGCGCCGCCGAGGAAATGCATGTCGAACAGCGCATCGAAAAGCTCGCGCTGCTCGGGATGGGGCGCGAGCGTCGCGACGGCGGCCTTACGGATATGCTCGATACTGAGCGGGCCGAGCAATTCGACCGCCATCAGGAAGCTGGTCGTCTGCTCGGGCGCGACCGCGATGCCGTGCTCGCGCAGCAGCGCCGGAAAGGCGACGAAGAGGCGGACAGCGGCGGGGAGCGGCGCGATCATGCCGCCAGCCCCGGAATGAAGAGCGGCAGGCGCGGCCGTAAGTGCGCGAGGTCCTCCTCGTCCTTGATCGCGGCGCCGAGCGAGCGGCGGAAGGCTTCCGGCCAGGTCGCGCCGGTCTGCGCCAGAGCCGTCGCGGCTTCGGCCCAGTCGACCGCCTCGGCGACGCCCGGCGGCTTGGCCAGCGGCTCCTGCCGCAGCAGCCCGACGGCCTGGACGACGGCACGGGCCGTGCTCTCGGCAACGGCCGAGGAGCGCAGCATGATGATCTGCGCCTCGCGCTCGGGCTCGGGATAGGCGATGTAGTGGTAGACGCAGCGGCGGCGCAGCGCCTCATGCAGTTCGCGCGTGCGGTTCGAGGTCAGGATCACGACCGGCCGCTCGGCCGCGCGCAGCGTGCCGCGCTCGGGGATCGAGATCGAGAAATCCGAGAGGAATTCGAGCAGGAAGGCCTCGAATTCATGGTCGGAGCGGTCGATTTCGTCGATCAGCAGCACGGTCGATTCCGGCCGCCGCAGCGTCGTCAGCATCGGTCGTTCGATCAGGAAGTCGTCGCGGTAGATGTCGAGCTGCTCGCCCTCCTTCGCCTGGCGGATGGCGAGCATCTGGCGCGGATAGTTCCACTCGTAGAGTGCGGCCGCCGCGTCGATGCCTTCAAAGCACTGCAGGCGGATGAGCTGGCGCCCGAGAATGCCGGCGAGCGCCTTGGCGGCCTCGGTCTTGCCGACGCCGGGCGCGCCTTCGAGCAGCAGCGGCTTGCCGAGCGCAAGCGAGAGGTAGCCGGCCGTCGCGATGCCGTCATCGGCGAGATACATCGCCGCCTGGAGGGCCTCGGCAAGGTCCTCGGGGCTGGAGATGCCGGCGACGGTCGTCCTCAGCGCCATCGCGTCACCGCCAGTTCACCGGGCCGCCACGCCGTGGGCCCGGTTTGACGCCGCCATTGGCCTTGATGCCGCGCAGGATCTTCTCCGGCGTGATCGGCAATTCGTCGACCCGCACGCCGATGGCGTTGTAGACGGCGTTGGCGACCGCCGGCAGCACCGGGTTGGCGCACATCTCGCCCGGGCCCTTGCCGCCGAACGGGCCGTCCGGTGCCGGCCGCTCCAGCACCGTCACGTGATAGGGCGCGATGTCGCCCGGTCCCGGCATCAGGTATTCGTTGAAGTCGCGCGGGCCGTGCTCGGGGCTGGGGTAGTACGGCTCTGGCGTTTCATAGAGCGCGTGGCTGATGCCCATCCAGGCGCCGCCGACGAGTTGCTGCTCGACCATGCGCGGATTGATGACGCGGCCGAGCTCATAGGCGCTGGTCATCCTGAGCACCTCGACCTCGCCAGTCTCGTCGTCGACGCTGACATCGGCGACGAGGCAGGCATGGGCGAAGGCGGTGTTCGGGTTCATCTCGCCGGTCTCGGCATCGACAGCCGAGAGCGGGATCAGGAAGATGCCCCGCCCGGCGATGGTCTTGCCCTGCTTGAACTGCGCCGCCTGCGCCGTCGCCTTGACCGTGATGCTGCGCGAGGGTGCGCCGCGGACATGGATGTTGCCGCGCCCATCGGTGACGAGGTCGGCGGCGTTGACCTCGAGCTCCTCGGCCGCCGCTTCGAGCAGGACGCCGCGGGCCTCGCGGGCGGCGACGATGATGGCGTTGCCCATCCGGTGCGTGCCGCGCGAGGCGAAGGAGCCCATGTCGTGCGGGCCGGTGTCGCTGTCGGCGGTGTCGACATAGACGTCCTCGACAGGCACGCCGAGCGTCTCGGCCGCGATCTGGCGCGAGACCTGCTTCATGCCCTGGCCGAGATCGATCGCCGAGAGCGCGACGGTGAACTTGCCGTCGGGGTTGGAATGGATCAGCGCCTGGCTTGGATCGCCGCCGAGATTCATGCCGATCGGATAGTTGACCGAGGCCATGCCGCGGCCTTCGTGACGGGCCATCTCAGCGCCTCCTCGTGCCGAAAACCGACGAGAACCGCACCGCGCCGTGCTGGGTCTGCGCTGGCGCCGCCGGCGGCGGGGCAGGCGGAGCGGGTGGTAGCTGGTAGGCGGGCGGCGCCGGATGCGAGCCGGCCGGCTGGTAAGGGGAAGGGGTCGGCTGGTAGGGCGGTGGAGCCGGAGGGGCGGTGGGCCGTGGCGGCTCGTAGCGTGGTACCTGCGTCGGCGCGGCGTGCCCGTCGCGGGCGCCTTCCATCACTGGCTGCTTGCTCGGCGCGATCCTTGTCGTGCCGGCCGGCAGCACCTGCGTCACCGGCCCGCTGCGCGTATCGGGCCGGCCGATCTGGCCGCGGGCGTCGAGCTGGGTCGCCGGGATCTGCGCGCGCTCGCCGGCGCCGCCGCCGATCAGCGAGGACGCCCGCTTCGCCTGCTCGGATAGCGGCCAGTTCGCCTTCTCGGCTGCGACCTGCACGCATTCGACCAGCGCCGTGTTCTTTGCGGCGCGCCGATGCGGTTTCATGTCGCCATCGCGATAGGCGTTGAGGATACGCAGCTCCATCGGGTCCATGTTCGCCGCTTCGGCGAGGCGGTCCATCTGGACTTCGAGCGCGAAGTCGACCGCGGTGACGCCGAAGCCGCGCATGGCGGTGGACGGGCAGCGATTGGTGTAGGCGACGTAGATGTCGGAGGCGACGTTGGGGATCCAGTACGGCCCCGGCACATGCGCCGTGCACTTGATCGCGGCATAGCTCGACAGCCGCGTATAGGCGCCGGCGTCGAAATAGCTGCGGATGTGGCGGGCGACGATCCGCCCGTCGCGCATCAGCCCGTCCTTGATGTAGATGCGCTCGGCGCCGCGCGGCGAGCCGTAGAGCATCTCCTCCTCGCGATCGAGCACGAAGCGCACCGGCCTGCCGGTCAGCATCGCGCCGAGTACGGCGAGCGGCTCGGTCAGCGAGTCGACCTTGCCGCCGAAACCGCCGCCGACCGTGCCGCCGATGAAATGCAGCTGGTTCGACTCGACATTGACGATCTTGGCGGTGGTGCCGAGCGCGAAGAACAGGCCCTGGGCGCAGGAGTGCACGACGAAGCGGCCATTCTGCTCGGGCGCAGCGATCGAGCCGTTGGTCTCGGTCGGCGCATGCTCGATCGGCGACATCTGGTAGCGATGCTCCATCACGATGTCGGCGCCGGAAAAACCGCGCTCGACATCGCCGAAGCGCAGCTTCTGATGGTCGAAGCGCTCGTGATATTCGAAGTAGTTGCCGGGATAGGTCTCGTTGACCACCGGCGCGCCGGCCTTCAGCGTCTCCTCGACGTCGAACACCGCCGGCAGGGGATCATAGTCGATCCGGACCAGCTTGAGGGCCGCCTGCGCCTGCGCCTCGCTGTCGGCGAGGATCGCGACGACCGGCTCGCCCTTGTAGCTGGCCTTGCTCACCGCGAGAGACGGCTCGTCGTCCTTGCCGAAATTGATCAGGCTGAGCAGCGTGTTCTTGTTCACGGGGACGTCGGCGCCGCGCAGCACGCGCTTGACGCCGGGCGCGCGCTCGGCGGCCGAGGTATCGATCGCGCGGATGCGGGCATGATGATGCGGGCTGCGCACCACCTTGAGATGCAGCATGCCGTCGAAGGCGTGGTCGTCGAAGAAGCGAGTGCGGGCCGTGACATGGCCCGGCATGTCCTGGCGTTGCATGCCCTTGCCGACGACGTTGAGATTGTCGTCGCGCTCGTCGGCGAACAGGTCCTTGCGCATCTCGAACATGGCAGGCTCCTTCTTCAGGCCCGGCGCGCGCCGGGCGCGCCCGCTGCGGCGAGGATGGCGGCGATGATCGGTTCGTAGCCGGTGCAGCGGCAGATGTTGCCGCTGATCGCCTCAACGACCTCGTCGCGGCTCGGCTGGGGGTTCTTCGCCAGCAGCACCCGCGCGGCGGTCAGCATGCCCGGCGTGCAGAAGCCGCACTGCGCGGCGAAATGGTCCATGAAGGCGGCCTGCAGCGGATGCAGATCAGGCCCATCAGCCATGCCGGAGGTGGTCTCGATCTGGCGACCCTCGCAGGAGACAGCGAGCGTCAGGCAGGCGAGCTGCGGTTCGCCGTCGACCAGCACGGTGCAGACGCCGCAGGTGCCTTGGCCGCAGCCATATTTCGGGCCGAAATCGCCGAGCCCGCGCCGAAGCGTATCGAGCAGATTGCTCGCCGGATCGACGAAGGTGGCGCGATCGCTGCCGTTGAGGCGGAACTGGACCGGGAGCTTGGCCATGGCGCGCCTCCTCAGCGCGGCTCGCCGGCCAGGAGCCGGCCGAGATGGACGGGGAGGATCTCGCGCCGGTACCACTCGCTGGCGATCGCGTCGGTCGCCGGGCGGCAGCCTTCGAGCGCTGCCTGCTTCGCCACCTGGATCGCCGCCTGGTCGAGCGGCTTGCCGTCGAGCGCCCGCTCGACGCCGCGGGCGCGGATCGGCGTCGGCGCCATTGCACCATAGGCCACCCGCGCCTGCGTGACGCGGCCGCCCGAGAGCGGCAGATGGGCCGCGATCGAGAGCACCGAGATGCCCTTCGGCTTGACCCGGCTGATCTTGCGGAAATGGAGTTCGGCCGGGTTCTGCGGCCGGGCGAATTGTACCGCCGTGACAAGCCCCTGGCCGCCGCGCTCGCGCGCGCTCAGGAAATCCTCCAACGGCACCGCCCGGCCCGAGCCATAGCCGGATTGCAGCACGACCTGCGCATCGAGGGCGAGCAGCGCGACGGTGAAGTCGCCATAGGGCGTAGCGGCGAAAAGATTGCCACCGATCGTCGCCATCGTCCGGACCGCGGGCCCGCCGATGCCGCGCGCCGGTGCATGGAGATAAGCGAGGTCGCGATTGGCCAGCACCATCGCCATGGTCACGCCGGCGCCGAGCTCGACGCGAGCGCCGCTCGTGCTCATCTGGCGCAGGGCCGGATCGGTGACGCGTACCAGCGTGCCCTCGGTCAACCGGCCCTCATTGACCTCGCGCATCACCAAGGTGCCGCCGCCGATCAGCAGCGCCTGTCGATCGCCGGAGAGGATGCCGGCGGCTTCCGACAGGCTCACGCAGGTTCTCAGATCGAGCATGTCAGACCTCCTCGCCGACGATCACAGGCAGACGGCGGACCGCCTCGATGCCGTTGGTGTAGACCTCGTCGCCGACGAGCCTGGCGAGTTCCGCCTCCCGTCCGGGTGGCGTGGTGAAGCGGCTTTCCCAGTGCCAGAAGCTGCGATTGCCGTCGGTCACCGGCAGCAGCCGGACATGGGCGACGTAGTTGAACAGCGGGATCGGCGTATCGAGCAGGCAGTAGCTGAAGGTCATTTCGAGATCGGAGAGCGTCAGCAGCTGCTCGCGCAATTCGCTGCCGTCGCGCAGGACAAAGCGTCTGATGCAGCCGACCCGATCGGACGGGTAGGCGCGTTCGATCTCGCTCCGCGCCACGATCGGGTGCCACTTGTCGTGCCCGTTGAAGTCGCGCAGGACCGACCAGAGCCGGTCCGCCGGCGTATCGATGATCGTGCTGCGGACGACATGGGGCATCGCTATCCCCCGAAGGCGCGCTTGAGGGCGTCGAAGCCGCCCTGGAAGACATTGGTGCCGATGCCGGCGACGAGTTCGGCCTCGCGTTCCGGCGCGCAGTCGAAATCGGCCGACCATTCGATGAAGGTCCGCTCCTGGTCGGTGATCGGCGTAAGCCTGAGCGTCGCGACGTAGTTCGTCAGCGGCATTGGCGAGTCCAAGATCGAATAGGTGCAGAACATGTCGTAGTCGGAGAGGCCGAGCAGTTGCTCGCGCAGCCGGTCGCCGCTGCGCAGCGAGAAGGCGCGGATGCAGCCGACCTTGTCGGCGGGCTCGCCATTCTCGATCCGGCTCTCGGCGATGCGAGGATGCCAGTTCGGCAGGCCGTTGAAATCGCGCACCCGGGCCCAGACCTTGGCGGCCGGAGCGGCGATGACGCTGGAGACGTAGACGCGGGCCATCGGTCAGCGCCTCACGACTTCTTGCGGGGGCCGGAACGGCCACCGCCCGCTGGGCCGGGCTCGCCAGCCTCCTTCGGCTTGGCCGGTTGCGGCTCCTTGGCCGGCTGCGCTTCCTTGGCGACGCGCTGCATGTCCGAGGCCTCGCGCATGAGCCCGCCCATCTTGGCGAGATTGCCGCCCTCGATGCCGATCTCCTTCAGAACCTGGTCGATCATCGGCGCCTGGACCCGGTAGCGCAGCGCCGACTCCATGACCTCGTCGGTGGGCGAGCGTGCCGCGCCGCCGGCGCCGCTGGCCGCGCCGGCGAGCCCATCGACATGAAGGATGCGGATGCCCTCGATCTTCTCCATCGGCTTGACGCTCTCGCGGACGATGCCCTCGATCTTGTCGAGCAGGCGGCGGCGGAACAGCCCGTAGCGGGCGCCATCGCTGAGCACGTTCTCGGCCTCGTAGAGCAGCTTCTGCGCTTCGGCATCGACGGCGCGGCGCACCTTCTCGGCCTCGGACGCGATGCGGGACTCTTCGGCGGCCTTCTCGGCGAGCAGGATCTCGACGGTCTTGCGTCTCTGTGCGCTCTCGCTCTCGCGGACGGTCTTGACCTTCTCCTCGGCCTCGACCGCCTTGGCGCGGGCGATCTCGGCACTGACCTGCGCCGCCGATTCCTCCAGCGACTTGGCGTAGATGGCGATCGCCTTGTCCATGGCGGCCGCCTCGACCTCGCGCTCGCGCCCGATCTCAAGCTTGCGCAGTTCGCGCTGGCGGCCGATGCGGGCCTCGTCGAGGCCGCGGTCGGACGAGATGCGGGCCCGCTCGACCTCCTCGTTCGAGACGATCTGCGCCTCCTGCAGCGCCTGATTCCGCGCGATTTCCAGTTGCTCCAGCGCGCGGCGGCGCTCGATCCGCACCGCTTCCAGCGCCTGCTCGCGGGCGATGTCGACGGTCTCGACCTGCTGGCGCGCGGTGATCTCGGCCTGGCGCAACGTCTTGTCGGCGTCGGCCCGCTCGACCTTCTTGGCAGCGAGCACGATGGCACGCTGCTCTTCGGCGACCTCGATCGCCTCCTTCTGGGCGATCTGCGCGATCTCGCGTGTCCTGGTCGAGGTGATGCGCTCCTGGTCGAGTTTCAGCTCGGTCGTAATGCGCTGCCGCTCGACCGTGTCGCGGCGCTTGAGCTCCGCACCGTCGAGTTCGGCCGCACGCTTGATCTCCAGCTCCTTCGTCGCGAGCTCCGCCGCGATGCGCTCGGCCGCGTTAACCCGCTCCTGCGCGATCCTGGCGGCCTCGGTCGCCTCGCGCGCCGCGATCTCGGCGGTGTCGATCGCCTGGTTGCGGGCGATTTCGAGGCTGCGCACATCCTCGTCGCGGCGGATACGCGCGCTCGAAATGGTTTGCTCCTGCGTGATGCGAGCCTTCTCGGTCGCCTCGCGCGAGGCGATCTCCGCCGCCTCGATCGCTTCGGTGCGCCCGATTTCGAGCAGGCGGGTGCGCTGGTCGAGCGCGATGCGGTCGGCCGCGATCGCGTTCTCCTGGGCGATGCGGGCTTTCTCGATCGCCTCGCGCGCGGCGATCTCGGCCTCGTCGAGCGCCCGGTTGCGCGCGATCTGGAGCGCGCGGACGCGCTCCTCCTGGGAGATGCGGGCGGTTTCGACCGATTCACGCGCGGCGATGTCATCCTGCTCGAGCGCGCGGGTGCGCTCGATCTCGCGATTGCGCACCTCCTGCTCGCGGGTGATGCGCTCGGCGTTGATCGCCGTCTCCTGGACGATGCGGGCCTTCTCGGTCGCCTCGCGTGCGGCGATCTCGGCCGCTTCCAGCACCTTGGTACGCTCGATCTCCTTCTGGCGGATGTCGCGGTCGGAGGCGATGCGAGCGACATTGATCGCCTGCTCGTTGGCAATGCGCGCCTTCTCGACATGCTCGTGCGCAGCGATCTCAGCCTCCTCGACGGCTTGCGTCCGGGCGATCTCCTGCTGGCGGATGTCGCGCTCCGAAGCGATGCGCGCTTCGCTGATCCCGCGCTCATTGGCGATGCGTGATTTCTCGATCTCTTCGCGCGAGGTGATCTGGGCCTGCTCCGCCTCGGTGTCGCGGATGGCGCGCTCGCGGGCGACCTCGGTGCGCTGCATGGCGCGCTTGATCTCGATCTCGCGCTGCTGGTCGAGACGCGCCATCTCGCTCTCGCGCTCGATGTCGAGCGCCTGGCGCTCGGCTTCCAGATTGCGAGTGCGGATCCGAATCATCGAGTCCTGCTCGATGTCGTTGCGCAGCTTCCGCTTGTCCTCGATCTCCTCGATGATCCGCGTCAGGCCGGCGGCGTCGAAGCGGTTCGACGGGTTGAAATATTGCAGGTCGGTCTGGTCGAGGTCGGTCAGCGCGACCGATTCCAGCACGAGACCGTTCTGGTCGAGCGCCTCGGCGGCGGCATCCTTGACGCGCTGGACGTAGGCACCGCGCTGCTCGTGCATCTCCTCCATGGTCATCTCGGAGGCGACCGTCCTGAGAGCGGAGATGAACTTGCCCGACAGGAGGGCATGGAGCTGGTCCGGCTGCAGGGTGCGCCGGCCGAGCGTGGCGGCGGCGACCGAGACCGACTGCCGCTCCGGCTTCACCCTGACATAGAACTCGGCGTCGATGTCGACGCGCATCCGGTCGCGGGTGATCAGCGCGTCGTTGCTCGCCCGCGTCACCGCCAGCTGCAGCACGTTCATGTTGACCGGCGTGACATCGTGGATGATCGGCAGCACGAAGGCGCCGCCATTGATCACCACCTTTTCGCCGAACAGGCCGGTGCGGACGAAGGAGACCTCCTTCGAGGACCGGCGGTAGAGCCAGTTCACCAGATAGACCACGATGGCGATGACGATCACCGCCACGATCAGCCAGAGGATCAGCGATCCGATCAGTTGCCCGGTCATGTCATCATCCTCCCGCCCGAGTCCGGGTCATTTCGTCTTGCCGGGCTTGCGTGCCGGCTTGCTGGTTTTGAGGTCGCGGCCGATCTGCTTGAAGGCGCGGGTCTGATCGCGGATCGCAACCTCGACCGGCAGGCGCTCCATCGAGGATGCCCCGTAGAAGCCGTGGCAGTTGACCGTGTTCTTCATGATGAAGTCGGCGTCGGCCGGCTCGGCGACAGGCCCGCCATGGACGAGAATGATCGCATCCTTCTTCACGGCGAGCGCAGCCTTGGCCCAGCGCTCGACCAGCGCCGGGCAATCCTTGAGCTTGAGCGCTGTCCCGGCGCCGATCGAGCCGCCGGTGGTGAGGCCGAGATGGCAGACGATGATGTCGGCCCCGGCCTTGGCCATCGCCCGGGCATCGTCCTCGCAGAAGACGTAAGGCGTGGTCAGCAGACCCTTGGCGTTGGCAAGGGCGATCATCTCGACCTCGAGGCCAAAGCCCATGCCGGTCTCTTCGAGGTTGGCGCGGAAGGTGCCGTCGATCAGCCCGACGGTCGGGAAGTTCTGCACGCCGGAAAAGCCGAGGCGCCTGATATCGTCGAGGAAGACGTCCATGCGCCGAAACGGATCGGTGCCGCAGACGCCGGCGATCACCGGCGTGTTCCTGACCACCGGCAGCACCTCGGCCGCCATCTCCATGACGATGGCGTTGGCGTCGCCATAGGGCATCAGCCCGGAGAGCGAGCCGCGGCCGGCCATGCGGTAGCGGCCGGAGTTGTAGATCACGATCAGGTCGATGCCGCCGGCTTCCTCGCATTTGGCCGACAGGCCCGTGCCGGCGCCGCCACCGACGATCGGCTCGCCCCTGGCGATCATCGCCCGGAAACGCTTCAGCAGGGTTTTCTTGTCGAAGCTCGTCATGTCCTGCCTCCGCCGGCCCGCTCGCGGCGCCTGCCGGCGTGCAGCGCGCGGAACTGCTGCACCAAAGCGGCGGCGAAAGCGGGGTCGTTGATGTGGAGCGGCAGGCGGATCAGCTGCCGGCCGGGGCCGGTGCGCACCGTCTGCTCCAGCGCCTGGAACAGCGCCGCATCGGCTGCCGGGTCGTGGAAGGCCTGGCCGGGCGCATCCAAAGCGGAGACGCCCAGCTCGGGGAGCAGGAAGCGGACCGGCCCTTCCATCTGGTTCAGCCGCTCGCCGATCCAGCGGCCCATGCGCGCATTATCTTCCGCCGTGGTCCGCATCAGCGTGATCTGCGGGTTGTGCGGATATAGCAGCCGGCCGCGATAGCGTTCCGGGACCGTCTCGGGCGCGAAGAAGTTGACCATGTCGAGCGCGCCGACAGAGCCGACATAGGGAATGCGAGTGCGGATGACCGCGCCGAAACGGTCCTCCGTCGCCGGCAGCAAGCCGCCCATCAGCAGGTCGCAGATCTCGGTGGTCGTGACGTCGATTACCGCGCCGACGAGGCCGGAATCGACCAGCTTCTCCATGGCACGCCCGCCGGTGCCGGTGGCATGGAAGACCAGCGGCTCCCATTCATCGGCGAGAAGCCTGGAGACCTGCTGCACGCAAGGGGTGGTCACACCGAACATGGTGAGCCCGACCAGCGGCTTCTCGGCCTCGCGGCGGCGCGGCGCCTCGGGCTTCAGCTCGGCGAGGCGGGCCTTGGCCATGGCGGCGATGGCATGCGCGCCATTGCCGAGCACGAGCCGCGAGACGCGGTTGACGCCTTGCACATCGGTGACGGCGTGCATCATCGTGATGTCGGCGGCTCCGACATAGGCGCGGACATCGCCGGACGCCATGGTCGAGATCATCAGCTTGGGCAGGCCGACCGGCAGTTCCTGCATCGCCGGCGTCACCATCGCGGTCGCGCCCGAGCCGCCGGCCGAGATGATGCCGAGGAGGCCCTGCTGGCGCGGCAGCCAGGCCTTGAACGCTTCGGTCATCGCCGCGACCGCGGTGCCGCGATCGCCCGAGGCGATGCCGGCCGAACCTTTCGGGTGAGCGAGGGCGACCTCCTGCGGGGTGACGTCGCCGCCGGCGCTGCGGCCTGAGGTCGAGAGGTCGACGAGGCGGGTACGCAAGCCCTCGGCCCGGATCAGGTCGCGGATGAAGCGCAGCTCCTCGCCCTTGGTGTCGAGCGTACCGGCGACGACGACATAAGGCTCGCTGATTGCCGCGGCCGCGAGCGGCCGGACCGCCTGGCCATCGCGCGTCGCCAGCATCGGGCGCGAAATGGTGCGGGCCTGGGCCTCGATCCGTGCGGCCGGCACGGCTTGCGACCAGCGGTTCGGGATGACCGGGTTCGAGACATAGACGCGGATCGGCCCGCTTGAGGTGGCGGAGGCGGCCTGTCCGGCCGGGCCGGGACGTGCTGCCTCCGGCACCGCATCGGTCTCGTCATGGCCATGGCGGCCGACGCCGAGCAGGCGCTGTTGCAATTCGCGGTCGCCAGCCAGCGTCGCCGAGGCGATGATGCGGTTGATCCGGCCGTTGACCATGATCGCCACCGGATCGGACATCTGGGTGGCGACGCCGATGTTCTGTTCGATCACCAGGATCGCGACGTCGCCCTGATCGGCCAGCCGGACCAGCATCTCCTCGACATGAGCGACGATGACCGGCGCGAGCCCCTCGGTCGGCTCGTCCATGATGAGGAGGCGCGGGTTGAGCAGCAGCGCCCGGCTGATCGCCAGCATCTGCTGCTCGCCACCGGAGAGCTGGCCGCCGCCATTATTGCGGCGCTCGGCCAGGCGCGGAAAGACTTCGTAGATGCGCTCCGGCGTCCAGGCGCCGCGCTTGCCGCGCTGCATCAGCCGCAAATGCTCGTCGACCGTCAGCGAGCGCCAGAGTCTCCGGCCCTGCGGCACATAGCCGATGCCGAGCCGCGCCACCTCCGCCGGGGAACGGCCGGCGATCTCCTCGCCGAAGAAGCGGATCGAGCCGGAGCTGATCGGCACCAGCCCCATGATCGCCTTGCACATGGTCGTCTTGCCCATGCCGTTGCGACCGATGACCGAGAGCACGCCGTGCTGCAGCGTGAGATCGACGCCCTGGACGGCGTGCGAGCGGCCATAGAAGACGTTGAGCCCCGCGATCTGCAGGATCGGAACGCCGGCGGCAGGCGGGGCTTTCAGGCGCTCAGCCATGACCGCCCCCGAGATAGAGTTCCTGTACCTCGGGATCGGACTCGATCTCGTCCGGCCGTCCCTCTTTGAAGATGCGGCCGTTGTGCATCATCGTCACGCTCTCGACGACGCGCAGCGCCACGTCCATGTCGTGCTCGATGATGATGTAGCCGATATGGGCCGGCAGCGAGGTCAGGATCCGGACGAGGTCCTGCCGCTCGGCTGGCGACAGGCCCGCCGCCGGTTCATCGAACAGGATGAAGCGCGGTGCGCCCGAGAGGGCGAGCGCGATCTCGAGCTGGCGCTGCTGGCCATAGGCGAGCTCGCCGACGAGCCTGTCCTTGACGGCCGTCAGGTGAACGGCGTCGACCAGGCTCTCGGCCGCATGCTGCAGCGTATCGTCGCGGCCCGGCCGGCGCAGCGAGAAGCGGTTCCGCGAGACCCCGCGACAGGCGAGGTAGACATTGTCGATCACCGTCAGCCCGGCGAAGAGCGACGAGATCTGATAGGTGCGCCTGAGGCCGCGGCGGATGCGCTCATGCGGCGGGAAGGCCGTCACATCCTCGCCGAAGAAGCGGATGACGCCGGAGCTCGGCGAAAAATCGCCGGTGACGCAGTTGAACAGCGTGGTCTTGCCCGCTCCGTTCGAGCCCAGTACGGCGCGTCGCTCGCCGGGACGGACCGACAGGGTGATGTCGGACAGCGCCGCCAGTGCCCCAAACAGGCGCGAGACGCCGCGCAGCTCCAGCGCATTGGCCGAACCGGCGGTGCTCAGGCGTTCCAGGCTCGGCACGGCGCTCATGGCGTGCCTCCACCGGCCCGCATCTGCGCCGCCTGCGCCTCGCGGCTGCGACGATAGCGGTCGCGCAAGCGCTGCCAGATGCCGACCAGCCCATCCGGCGAGAACAGCACGATGACGAGGAAGCCGAGGCCGATCAGCAGTTGATAGCGCTTGCCCTCGAACCCGACCCAGTCGAGGAGATCGAGCGCGAAAGTCCGCAGCAGCACATAGACCAGCGCGCCGATGAAGGGACCGATCGGGCGGCTCAATCCGCCGACCACGGCGATGATCAGCATGTCGACCACCGGCCCGACCCCGCCCGTCCCGGGCGAGACCTGGCGCTGGTACCAGACCAGCAACACCCCGGCGAAGGCGGCGATCACCGCCGCGAAAGCGTAGGCGGCGATGCGATGGGCGACGACGTCGAAGCCGAGTGCCGCCATGCGCCTGGGGTTGTCGCGCGTGCCCTGCAAAGCGAGGCCGAAGGGCGCGCGCGAGACATAGACGACCACCGCATAGGCCAGGGCGGCGCAGCCGAGCACGAGATAGTAGAACGGCACCGTGCTGCCCCAGTCGACCCCGAGGAAGACCGGCGGAAGAACTCCGTTGAAACCGCTGAATCCGTTGAAGATCGTGTAGTTCTGCAGGGTCAGGTAATAGAAGGCCGACCCGATCGCGAGCGTGATCATGATCGTGTAGATGCCCTCGGTCCGGACCGAAAGCATGCCGCTCAGCGTCCCGAACAGCGTAGCCAGCAGGATCGCGACCGGCACCGCCGTCCACCACGGCCATTTCAGGCTGATCTGGGTGATGGCGCTGTCGCCGAAGATGGCGACGAGATAGGCGGCGAAGGCCGCGACCGTCATCTGCACCAGGCTGACGATGCCGCCATAGCCGGCGAGGAACATCAGGCTGAGCGCAATCATGCCGAGGATCATCGCGTAGGCGAGGATCTGGACGAGCCAGAAGGGGCTCGCGAGCAGCGGCATCACCAGCAGCAGCGCGGAGACGATCCAGAACGAGGCGCCCTGGCGCGCCAGCACCTCACTGAGCCCCTCGCGCGGGCGCGGCGTCGCGCTGACGAGGCGGGGTTCTGCGAGCGCCATCTCAGCGCCTCACCGCCGCCAGGCCCTGCGGCCGGATCGCCAGCACCACGACCATGATGACGAAGGTCAGCATCACCGCATAGGTCGGCATGTAGACCGAGCCGAACTGCTCGGCGAGGCCGACGATGAGCGCGCCCATCGCCGCGCCCTGGATCGAGCCCATGCCGCCGACGATGACGACGACGAGCGAGGACAAAAGGATCTTGGTGTCCTCGCCGGGCTGCAGCGACTGGAAGGTGCCGCCGACGACGCCGGCAAGGCCGGCGAGCCCGGCCCCGAAGGCGAAGACCATGATGAAGACGAGCTGCACGCGCACGCCGGTGGCCGAGAGCATGTCGCGGTCGTCGACGCCGGCGCGCACCAGCATGCCGATGCGCGTGCGGTTGAGCACGAGCCACATCGCGATGCCGAGGATGATAGCGCCGACCAGGATGGCGATGCGGACCAGCGGGTACATCATCATCACCGCCTCGCCATTGCTGCGCAGCGCGACGACGAAAGGCAGCTGGATCGGCCCGGACAGCCAGTCCGGCGTCGTCACCTGGAAGGTGTCGCCGCCATAACCCCAGAGCAGCAGGTCGGCGACGATGATCGAGAGCCCGATCGTGACCAGCGTCTGGCGCAGATCCTGTCCCTCCATCCAGCGGAAGAGCAGCACCTGCATCAGCATCCCGGCCAGGGCGACGATCACGAAGGCGCCGATCAGCGCGGCGAACCAGGAGCCCGTCAGGTTGCCGATGCTGTAGCCGACATAGCCGCCGAACAGATAGAGCGAGCCATGCGCCAGGTTGACGTTGCGCATCAGGCCGAAGATCAGGGTGAAGCCGCTGGCGACGAGGAAATACAGCCCGCCGAGCGTGATGCCGTTGAAGAGCGCGCTCAGGAAGACGCGCTTCCGGCCGAAGGTCAGCTCCATCCACGGCGTCCAGACCGCGAAGATCAGAAAGGCGAGGAGAGCGACCGCGATCAGGATCACCAGCGACCAGATCGGGCGGCGACCGATGAAATCAGACATGGTTCGCCTGCGATTGCGGCAGGCCGACGGTGCGCAGCACCCGGCGATAGTCGCGGGGCGCCATGCCCATATGGGCGGTAAAGAAGCGCGTGAACACGCTCTGGCCGGAGAAGCCGAGGCGGTGGCTGATGCTGGTCACCGGATCGCTCGAGAGAACGATCCGGTCAAGCGCCGCGTCGAGCCGGACCGTATTGGAGAAGACAGCCGGCGTGACCCCGACCTGTTCCCGGAAGAGCTTGAAGAAATGGGCGCGCGACAGGCCGGCCTCGCGCGCAACCCGGGCGAGCGCACCTTCGCAGGAAGGACGCTGCTCCAGCAGCCGGCAGGCGCGCAGCACGCGCCGGTCGATCGCGCCCTCAGCGGAAAGATGCAGCAGTGACGAGGCGAGCTCGGGCCCGATCGGTTCGCTGGACGCCTGCGCCAGTGCCATCAGCACCGGGGCAAGGTTGAGCTCGCGATGCTGCGACAGCAGCATTTCGACGGCCTGATCGCGCCAGGCGGCGAGTTCGCGGGTCACGACCAGTTCGCAGGAGGGGAAGACCAGCGAGCCGGCCGACGGCATGGCCTGCGCCGCCAGCCATTCCGGCTTGAGATAGACGACAAGGAAGAGCCCGAAGGCCCCCGGCTGCTCCGGTTGGAAATTATGTGGTTCCCAGGGATTGATCGCAACGCCCATGAACGGATCGACCCGAACGGTACAATCGTTGACGGTCACGAGCCCGCGCGAGCCGTCGAGGAAGAAGATCAGATGAGCTTCCCGGTGGGCATGCACCACCAGTGGGCGGTCGAGATCGTAGATCGACACCCGTCCGAATGGACCGTGGCAGACCGCGACTGCGCGACTCATGGCTCCTCGCGTAGCAATGCCCGGTGGGCTCAAGGCTGCCTCATCAGGTGAGCCTTCGCCCGACGGCGCACATGGATCGCGCGACGTCGTTGACCAGAGCGGGACGGCAGGCCGGAAAGGACGCGATCGGGTCGCGGCCTTTCCGGGGAGTCAGTCGGTGGAAGCGACTAGGGCTTGCATTCCGGATTGGTCCGGGACGGAAGCCCGACGGCCTTGAACGCCTCGGCGGAGAGGCCGAGCGTCTGCGAGACGTTCGGCACCGTCTTGACGAACTTGTTGGTGAGGTCGCCGTTCGGCGCCTCGACGACCTCGGTGATGAAGGTCGTCGCGATCGCCTGCCGGTTGTCGTCGAGCTTGATCGGCCCGTTCGGAGCATCGAGTTCGACCTTGGCGAGCTCAGCCCGGAGCTTGGCGCCGCCGTCGGAGAGGTCGGCGTTGACCTTTTCCAAACCTGTCGCCAATCCATTGAAAGCGTTGTGGTAATTGGTCGCGAAGAGCGACGGGCTGGCGAAGCGCTTATCCGCCGGGAACGCATCCTGATAGGCCTTGACCCAGGCCTTCCATTTCGGATCGTCCCAGGCATCGGCGACGCCGCCCGAGGAGGGCGTGCCGACGAGCAGGCGCTTGGCGTTGCCGCGCGACGACAGCACGGTCTGGTCCACCATGATCGAGCCGCCGACGAACTTGGCCTTGCCGCCGGTCTGGCCGTACTGGTTGAGGAAGTTCACGGAATCGCCGCCACCGAGCGCCAGGAAGACCGCGTCGACGTCATCAGGGATATTGGCGATGACCGAGCCGAAATCCTTGGTGCCGAGCGGCACCCATTGACGCTGGACGATCTGGCCGCCGGCCTTGCAGTAGCCGAGCGCGAAGCCGAAGACCTGCGTATAGGGGAAGGAGTAGTCCTCGCCGATGACAGCGAGCTTCTTGTAGCCCTTGTCCTTGAAGACATACTCGCCGAGGCCGGCCATCCACATCGCGCCGTTGCTGTTGAAACGGAAGTAATTCGGCGATGGGTTGACATAGGTCGTCTCGAGCGCGCCCGAGGATGCATCGACCACGGTGACGTTGGGCACGGTCTTCGAGTAATCGCGCATCGCGATGCCCTCGGAACCGGAGAGCGGCCCGAGGATGAGCTGGACCTTGTCCTGCTCGACCAGCTTGCGCGCGGCCCGCAGCGCCGAGTCCGGGCTGGCATCGGTCGCTGCGATAATGAACTCGACCTCGCGGCCGGCGATCTTGCCGCCGCGCTGCTTCAGGGCGACCTGAGCACCGCGTACGCCGTCCTCACCACCCGAGGTCAGCGCGCCCGAGAGCGTCGCCAATACGCCGATCTTGAGTTTTTCCTGAGCTTGGCCGGTGCCTCCGGCCGCAATCAAAGCGCACGCCGCGACGGCGGCCATTAATGCCTTCCGCATTGCATTCACCTCCCTGCGTGGACGGCCGCGCCGAAGGTTTCAACGGCGGAGCCGATGGCGGATTTTCATTCCGCTCTAAATCTAGGCTAGCACAGGCCGGTCTACTGCCAAGGTCGTAGATATTGCCGAGGGTCTGCTTTTCGCCATCGGGAGGACGCGGCATCTCGCAATGACCGTGTGTTTCCCCGCGGCTGGCGTCGGCAGGCTGATCGATCTGATCTACGGCCGGTTCGCACAATCCTGCCAATGACCGGCTCGCTCATCTCCTCGCTCACGAGAGCTGTTCTCGGATCCCCTCCGCCAGCCTAGTCGGCGCTCGCCTTCGCGTTGCCGATCCAGACGCGCCGCCACCGACCCTGGAGAGAATAGGACTTCAAGCTGGCGCCACCTCCAGCTGAACTTCGCCCAAGCGAGCTGCTTATGTTGGAACCAGCTCCGTCCGCCAGCCAGCGCCCGAATCCAGCTGCCATGACCGACCCACTGCATGAATGCCGACGCACACGCGGTCAAAGAACGCTGAAAAAGTCCTCCGTCACGCATGTCTGGTCTTCGGCAGATTCTGGAATGGCGCTCACGGCGCGAGGCTCCCTCAAGGCGCCGGAAGGGACCGACCAAATTGCGTGAGAATCCGATCTCGGTAACTGGCCCGGAGGCCTGAAAGGTGCCTGTGGCAGACTCCCAAGTTGCAGTGGTCGCGGTCGTTGAAGGTCAGCTCGCCGATGGCAAGCGCCTGGCTCTCGCCTCGAACGTCGAGGTCTACTCCTGCGATCCCAGGTCGCCTGGCGACGCGGTTCCAACGAAAACACCAATCGGCTGCTGCGACAGTACCTGCCTCACGGGACCGACCTGTCCCTGAAAAGCCAGGCCCAGCTCAGTGCCATCGCCCGACAGCTCAACGAACGGCCAAGAAAAACCTTGCTCTATCGAACCCCAGCAGAGACCTTCGCCGAGTGTGTTGCTGCGATCCGTTGAGCCCACCGCGCAAAGCTTTACAGACACCGTCATCTTTCGCGGAAAACACGGTGGGCATGGTCCATCACGGGTTTGACAAGATAGGACAGCGCGGTTCGGTCTTCGGTGGTGATCATGACC
>NZ_LMJW01000020.1:259467-259636 GCF_001429505.1 Allobosea sp. Root483D1 | reverse complement strand
GGCGTCCTTGGTCGTCGCGGGCGAGATATGTCGGACCTGGCCCGGGATTTCCGGCGTCGTGTTACGCGCAAAGGCGGCGAAGCGCAGGCGTGCCGGCTGGCCGGCATGGACCTGGTCGATGTCGGCCGGAGCGATCCGGACCTCGACGAGCAGCTTGGCCGTGTCGGGG
>NZ_LMJW01000020.1:258110-259461 GCF_001429505.1 Allobosea sp. Root483D1 | reverse complement strand
TGAGCTCGTTGACGATGCCGGCGACCGGCGCCTTGATCTCGGTGCGTGACAGCCTGTCCTCGGTTGCGAAGCGCCGGTTGGCGAGCTCGGCGATCTTGGCTTCGACGGAGGTCAATTCGCGCTGCGCCTCGGTCCGGGCCGTGTCGTCGATGGTGATGATCTGCAGCCGGGCCTCGTTGATGCGCAGCTTTGCCCGCGCGATCATCGCCTCGATCTCGCCGCGCTCGCCGAGCAGGCGAGCCCATTCGCGGTTGATGTTGAAGACCTTCACGCCGTCGATGAAGCCCTTCTGGAAGAGGTTGAGATATTTGTCGCGCTCGATCTCGACGAGACGCAATTCCTCGCGCTTGGCCGACAAACGGGCTGCGAGCCCCTTCGTCTCCTCGCCAGACTGGACGATGGTGATCTCGAGCAGTTCCTTGCGGCTCTCCCGGTTCTGACGGTTCCCGCTGAACAGCCGCCGCTCGCCGGTCATGATCTGAGCTGCATCGCCGCTGAGCGCGTTCACGCCCGGCGGATCGAGCATCGCGTCGAGCCCGTCACGCTCGGCGACGAGCCGGGCACGCCGGCCGAGGAACTCGGCGAGCTGGGAGCGGATGATCGACAGCTCCGTCCTGATCTGGACATCGTCGAGCCGAAACAGCACCTGGCCCTCGCTCACGCTGTCCCCCTGGCGGACGGCGATCACCTGCACGGTGCCGCCGTCGCGGTGCTGTACCTCCTTGAGGTTCTGATCGACCTTGACCGCCCCCTGCGCGATCACCGCGCCAGCAAGGCGGGCGGTGCTGGCCCAGCCACCACAACCGACCACGAGCGCAACGGTGAGAAGCAGGCCGAACAGCACATGGGCGCGCAGCGAGAAGCTCTTGTCGCGCTTTTTGGCCTGCAGCGCGGTGGCGCCCGCAACGAATTCGCGGTCCGGATTATACGCATTCATGACCGGGGAACTCCACGCGAGGGTTAGCTGTAATACTGGAATTGGTGGGCGCCGCTGATCTCGATGGAGAAGCCCTTGTCGCCTTCGTTCTCGATATCGACGTCGATGAAGGTGGTTTCCCTGTCGCCGATCTTCTCGATCCGGAACCGGAAGGGCTGGTCGTCACGGCCCTCTTCGCCGTAGGTGCGATCGAAATCGTCCTCGCCCTCGCGATCGTCGTCCCCGTCGTCATCGTCGTTGCGGCGCAGCGTGTACTGGCTGATCAGGATGCGGTCGCCGACCTCGAGGTCGAGGATCTTATGGATCATCTCCTGGGCGTCCTCGACGGCATCGCGCCCTTCGAGCTCGAACCTGAACGTGTCGTCGCCGTGANCCGCCGGTGACGGTGGTCGGCGTCTGCGCTCCGATGATGAA
>NZ_LMJW01000020.1:257824-258095 GCF_001429505.1 Allobosea sp. Root483D1 | reverse complement strand
GGTGTCGTCGCCGGCGCCGCCGATCACGACCTCGAAGCAGGCGATCTCGTCATCGCCGGCCTCTGGGCTGGTGAGCTTGCCTTCGACCAGATCGACGAGGGCGCCACGCGTCAGGCCGCTCAGGTCGAGCGTATCGATGCCTGCGCCGCCATCGTAGTCGTCGTCCTCGCAGTCGGCATCGACGATGACCTTGTCGTTGCCGTCGCCGCCCTTGACCTTGTCCTTGCCCGATCCGCCGACGAGATGGTCGTTGCCGCTCGAGCCCTGAACT
>NZ_LMJW01000020.1:220134-257815 GCF_001429505.1 Allobosea sp. Root483D1 | reverse complement strand
CGATCAGACAATCGTCGCCGGCTTCGCCGAGGATGACGTCGTCGCCTCCTTCGCCATAGACCCTGTCATTGCCGGCCCCGGCCCGAACGATGTCGTTGCCGTCACCGGCCTCGACCTTGTCGGCGCCGTCGCCGGCATCGAGCGTGTCGTTGCCGCTGCCGCCGCGCAGATGATCCTTGCCCGCCCCCGCGAACATGATGTCCGCGCCGGTGCCGCCGTCGAGCATATCGTTGCCGGCGCCGCTGATGAGCGTATCGTCGCCTTCCTCGCCGAAGAGGCTGTTGTCGCCAGCACCTCCATCGACATGATCGTTACTGCCACCGGCCCTGACGGTGTCGCCGCCGGCCCCCAGGCGCACGCTCTCAATACCGGCTCCCCCGATCACGACGTTGCCGCCGTCGCCTGCGACGACGACGTTGTCGCCGGCCCCGGTCAGGATGGTGTTCGCCCCCTCCCCGCCGTCGATCCTGTCGTTACCGTCACCGCCATCGAGGAGATCGTTCCCCGCACCGCCCAGGATGATGTCGTCGCCGGGGCCTCCGACGATCACATCGTCACCATCGCCGCCATCGAGGATGTCGTTGCCGGCCTCGCCGTACAGGTGATCGTTGCCGGCATCGCCGTAGAGCGTGTCGTTGCCTGCCCCGCCATAGAGAATATCGTCGNCGGTGTCGTTGCCGGCACCGGCGAGGATGATGTCGTCCGCGCCGCGGCCCTCGATCAGGTCGTCGCCGCCGAGGCCTTCGATGAGGTCACGGCATTCGGTGCCGATTAGGACGTCGTTGCCCGCGGTGCCGGTGAGCTCCAGGATCTCCACCACCTCGAATTGAGCGTGCTGGACCACCCCGACCTTGCCGTCGCTGATGACGTAGCTGACCGTGACCGGACCGTAATGGCCCTTTGCGGGGGTGTAGAGCCAACCGCCCGCGACCAGCTGCAACGTGCCATGCGAGACGATGATCTGGCGAATGGTGAGCGGATCCGCATCGGCATCGCTCGCTCCGGCGAGCAGCAGTGCCATGGTCAGGAGCGTGGTCTGGCACGGGCCGATGTCCACCAGCCGAACCGGCCCGGCGAGGCGCGGGGCGCGGTTGCGCGGCGGCAATTCGGGGCCGGGATCGACCGGGCCGGGCGGGCGGATATCAGGCCCGCCTCCCGCACCCGGACCGATGATCGGCGAAGGGAAGGAGCCGGCCACGGTCGGCAAGCCGACCTCGAACAAGCCGCCCGAGCCGGTGGGAACACGGAGGGAAGACCAGTTGTCATTGCTGGCGTCATCACCGAAACCGTTCGGAATCCGCACCGAGCGCAGCGGTGGCAAAGGCAGCTGCTCGAATTCGAACATCGGCGAATCGATGCCGAGGAAATCGGGCAGGCCGGGCACGGTCGACCCGGGCCCGCCGCTGCCGACCGCCTTCTCGGCGGCTTCGCCGAGTGCGCCGGTCTCGTCCGGGATCTCGCCGGCCTCGGTCACCGCCTTCGCCGCCGGCTCCTCGTCCGTGGCCCTGGCGACCCTGTCATCGACGGCGGGAGGCTGTGGCTGCTCGGGTTGGGGCTGCGGCGTTGCCGCCTTGCCGGGATCGATGATGCCCTGGAAATAGGCGATCACGGCAGCCATCAGCGCGACGAGCATGGCCGGGCCGCGCAGAGAGAGCGGGGTATCCTGTCCGTTCCGCTCATAGGATTGAGTTGGATTCTGTGGCGCGTCTTGCGTGCGCCGGGCGGCTTTGACGTCGATCATACCGACACCCGCTGGAGCTCGAATGGCATGGCTTTAGGCATGGTCGCGGCCGGCCTTGGTGCCGCTTCCGCCGCCTCCGCACCGCCCGTGGGCCTGATGATCTGGTCCTTCGGCCCGAAAGCGGTCAGCTTGCCGGCCTGGATCACCCCGACATAGTCGACAGCGGCAAGCGCGCTCGGTCGATGCGCGACGATGATGACGATCGCGCCCCGGGCCTTGAGCTGCTCGATCGCCTTGGTCAGCGCGGCCTCGCCTTCGCCGTCGAGATTGGAGTTCGGCTCATCCATCACGACGAGGAAAGGATTGCCGTAGAGGGCGCGGGCCAGGCCGATGCGCTGGCGCTGACCGGCCGAGATCGCCATGCCCTGCGGCCCCAACGGCGTGCGGTAACCGGCCGGCAGGCGTACGATCATGTCGTGGATGCCGGTTGCGGTCGCCGCCGCGACGACGCCGCTCGAATCCTCATGCTCGGAAAGCCGCGAAATGTTCTCCTCGACAGTCGCGTCGAGCAGACCGACCTCCTGCGGCAGGTATCCGACGGCCCGGCCGAGATCCTCCTCCGGCCATTGCTCGAGCTCGGCCCCGTCGAGGCGGACGGCGCCGCGCAGGGTCGGCCAGATGCCGGTCAGCGCGCGCACCAGCGTCGTCTTGCCGCCACCGCTCGGCCCGATGATGCCGACCGCCTTGCCGGCGCCGACCTCGAAGCTGACCTCGCTGAGCAGGATCTGGCCGCTGCCGGGCGCGGCGACCGTGATCCGATCGACCTTGAGGTCGCGATGCGGCGCCGGCAGCGGCATCGGCTCGATCGCCTTGCTGAGGGCAACGACGGTCTCGCGCAGGCGGGCGAAGCTCTGGCGGGCGGCGACGAAGGGTTTCCAGTTGGCGATCGCCTGGTCGACCGGCGCCAAGGCGCGGGCGGAAGCCACCGAGGCCGCGATGATCGCGCCGGCCGAGAGCTCGCCCTTGATGGTGAGATAGGCACCGAGCC
This sequence comes from Allobosea sp. Root483D1, assembly GCF_001429505.1. GTDB lineage: Bacteria > Pseudomonadota > Alphaproteobacteria > Rhizobiales > Beijerinckiaceae > Allobosea. The sequence continues at coordinate 255,086 of NZ_LMJW01000020.1, read as the reverse complement.
CGAGCACGGCCGATTGCAGGATCATGCGCAGGATCTTCGCGAAGGCGCCGAAGGAGCCGACGATGTCGCTGGCGCGCGATTGCAAGTCGAGGTGGACCTCGTTGGCCTCGGCGAAGCGCTGGGTCGCGCGCCCGGCGAAACCCATCGCCTTCAGCACCTCGGCATTGCGCGCGTTCGATTCGGCGATCGTGCTGCGCCCGAGAGCCGACTGCCTGGCTTCGCCGGCGATGCGGCGGGCGACGATTTCGCTCGCCAATGTCAGCAAGCTCAGCACCACGGCGCCGCCGAGCGTCAACGCGCCGAGCCAGGGATGCAGCAGATAGATGAAGCCGAGATAGATCGGGATCCAGGGCAGGTCGAACAACGCGCCCGGTCCCTGGCCACCCAGGAAGCTGCGGACGGTGTCGACATCGCGGCCGCGTTCGAGCGCTTCGGTGGTGGAGAAGCCGAAGCGCGGCATGTCGATCGTCACCCGATGCGCGATCGGCGCGACCTCATGATCGAAGCGTGCGCCGATCCGCGACAGCACGCGCGATCGAATGGCGTCAAAGCCGCCCTGGAACAGGAAGAGCACGAGGGCGATCACCGAGAGCGCAACGAGCGTCTGGACACTGCCGCTGGTCAGCGCCCGGTCGTAGACCTGCATCATGTAGAGCGAGCCGGTGAGCGCCAGCAGGTTGATCAGGCAGGAGATCGCGACCAGGTAGACGACGATCCCGCGCAGCCCCTCGGTGAGCTTCGCGGCGTCGCGCTTGCGGGCCAGTGCCAGATTCGTAGGGGCCATAACGCCGCTCCCGGACGATGAGTTGACAGACGGTGCCGCCACCCCGGCCCGAGGGGCCGGGGTGGCTCAAGACCCGGAGCATCAAAGGGTGATGTTGCCCGGGCCGAGAGTGAGGGTGCCCTTCAGGCTGATCTGGAAATCAGCGTCCTGATCGCCGCCGGTATTGCCGGACACCACCGTGTAGTCGCCGTCCGCCCTGGTCTCGTAGGTCACCATGAGCTGGGCGGAGCCGGTGAAGGCCGGCCCGTTCACGAGCGTGAAGCTCTGGTTCCCGGAGAGCCCGGCATGAGCGTCGATCCCGGCGAGGTCGAGCCGGTCGCCCGGTTCGAAATCGAGGATCGTGTCGCCGTCGGCCGCCTGCGTGCTGTTGAAGCGGAAGACGTCGTTGCCCGCCCCACCTTCGATCACATTGACCGCAGTGCTGGCCGTGATCGTGTCGCTGCCGGAGCCGGTCGCGACATTCTCGATGCCCCACAAGGTGTCGTGCCCGGTCTGGACGCTGACCGCGCTGCCCCGCCCAAGCAGGCCGGAGCCGAGATCGACGGTGACGGATGCGGTCACCACCGACATGTCGAGCGTGTCGATACCGTTGCCGCCGGCGAGGTCATCGCCGTGATAGCTGTCGTTGCCGTCACCGACCGCCGCGATGAAGACGTCGTTGCCGGAGCCACCCACGACGGTGTCGTCGCCCGCGCCACCATCGAGCAGGTCATTGCCGGCCCCGCCGAAGATCCGGTCTGCGCCCGCTTCTCCGTAGAGCGCATCGTTGCCGTCGCCGCCGAAGCCGTGGTCGTCGCCGGCGCCGAGGAAGACCGTGTCCGTTCCGGCTCCGGCATCGACGAAGTCGGCGCCTTCGCCGGCGGCGATATTGTCGTCCCCGGCTTCGCCGGTCAGGACGTCGTCGCCGCCGAGGCCGACAATCGAATCCGCGCCTGCCGTCCCGATCAGAACATCGGTCTGGCCCGTCCCGGTCCGCACCGCGCCGCCTGACGGATTGGGCGCCGGGGTGCCGGTGCCGTCCTCGTCGTCGCAGCCGCAGTCGTCGTCATCGTCATCGTCACCGGAGCCGGTGTCGTCCTCATCCTCGTCGTCGTCACCGCTGCCAGTGTCGTCTTCGTCGTCATCCTCGTCGTCTTCATCCTCGTCGTCGTGCGCGTCCTCGTCGTCCTCGTCGTCGACGCGGAGCACTGGGTCGAAATCGCCGGCGAAGCTGATCTGCTGCTGGCCATTCGACAGGATCGAGAAGCCGGTTTCCTCGTCGAAGCTGCGGGTGAAGCTGTCGGGATCGCTGCCCGCCGGCAGCTCGATGACGTCCTGCTCGCGTAGCGTCCCGACGATGATGTCGTTGCCGCCGTTCGAGCGGAAGACGACGCGGTGGGCCGACTGCAGCGTGGAGATGTCGACGATGTCGTCGCCATCCGTTCCGTCGAGCGTGATCGTGCTCGTCGCGAGGCTGGTCGGTGTGAAGTCACCGATCGGAATGAAGGTATCGCCGCCGCCGAAGCCGCTGATCGCGATCTCCTCGACATTGTCGAGCTCGGCGACGATCGACGCATTGGTGGTGCCGTTGCGCGTGATGACGATCTCGGTGTTGGCGTTGAGACCGGTCAGCCCGGCGGCGGTCGCCGCTGCCCGCGAGTAGATGCGGTAGGTCTCGGCGGTCGCGTCGCCGGCGATATGTACCGTGTCAGTGTTGGCGCCGCCGTCGATGAAGTCGCGACCGTCACCGACCCGCCAGAGCGCGAGGTCGTTGCCGCTGCCGCCGGTGATGGTGTCGTTGCCGGCGCCGCCCGCGAGGACATCGTTGCCGTTTCCGCCGTTCAGAGTGTCGGTTCCGCCATGGCCGAGGATAAGGTCGGCGCCGGTCCCGCCAGTCTGCGTGGCGTTGCCATTGCTGCCGTTGACCAGGCCATAGGTCGAACCGGCAAAGCGCAACTGCTCGATCGTGGTCAGCGTGTCGGTACCCTCGACGCCAGTCAGGTCGACGACCACGAGCTGGTTCGAAGCGTTCAGCTGGAAGCCAAAGTTGCGAACCGAGCCGGAATAGACGGCCACGTCGCCGCCGCCGGCGCCGCCGTCGAGCCGGTCGTTACCCGCGCCGCCGTTCAGCGTGTCGGTACCGCCGGCGCCGCTCAGGATGTCGTTGCCGGCATTGCCGTTCAGGGTGTCATTGGCGCCGGCCCCGAGGAAGCCGCTGGTGCCATCGGCGATATCGTCGCCGGCGGTGCCATTGAACGTGTTGGCGACGAAGGGGATCGCATCCCAGTTGTCGCCGACCACGCCGGTCGGGGCCGAGATCAGGCTCTCGGAATGGCCGGCTCCGTCTGTAAAGCTCACGGTCACGCGCAGCAGCCCGCCGACTTGGCTCCCGAAGCCGAGAATGCCGTCATTGGGCGTGTAGTTCGCTGCAGTCGCACCCGGGATGTTGACCCAGTTTGCCCCGCCATCGGTCGAAAGCTGCCACTGATAGGAGAAGGCGCCGAGGCCGTTCTCATCCTGGATCGCGGCAGTGCTAGCTGAAAGCTGCTGACCCTCGGTCGGGGTCAGGTCGCTGATCACCGGGGCGCCTGTCGCCGCGCTGTTGACCAGCTGGCTGACCAGGAACTCGCCATCGGCGAAGCGCAGCTTCTCGATGTTCCAGAGCCAGTCGATGCCGTCCGACTCGCGGTTCTTGCCGGTTGCCGGATCGGTGGCGCCGGCCGTCTGGTCGACATGCTCGACAGTGATGCTGCCGTCGGCATTGCGGGTGAAGGCATAGTTCGCCTTGACGTCCCAATAGACAGCGACGTCGCTGTCGCCCTGGCGCCCGCCATTGACCAGCTCGCGGACGATGTCGAGTGCGCCGGGGCTGACGATGCGGCTGAACATCAGCTGGTCGAGCGTCTGCCTGCCGAAGGCCGGGGTGGCGCCGGCGACCGGGGCGCCGTCGACATAGTCGGCCTTGCGCCAGACGAGCTCCGAGACGCCGTCGGTGGTGTAGTCGACGCCGCCATGGCTGAACCCGATGCGGACATTGAGCCAGCGATCGCCATCGATGATGTCGTTGCCGCCCTTGCCCTCGATGACGTCGGAACCGCCGCCACCAAGCAGGATGTCGGAGGCATCGGCGGGGTCGAGCACGACCATCGCGTCCTGCCCGGATGCGTCCTTCAGGATGTTGCCGGCGGCGTCGCGCGCCAGCGTCGGGGTGAGATGCGAGACCAGGGCCGAGAGCCCGTCGATCAGCGCGACGTTCTTCGCCAGCAGCGCGTTCGAGTAAGAGTCGAACGACGCCCTGGGATCGACCTGCGCGCCGTTGCCGTTGACATCATAGCCGCCGATGACGACGTCGCGACCGGTCAGCTTGTCGTTGTGCTTCCAACCCGAGAGGCCTTCGACGAGGTCGAAGCGGTCTCGCAGAATGTTGGCCTGCTGATTGGTGAAGATGGATATGTTCATATCCGAATCCGCACCGGTGGCGTTGCCCTTGTGAATTGCCCAGTCGAAGCCGGCCATGCCGTTGTTGCGTTGGATGCCCGGGCCCTGGACCATGATGTCGTCGCCGGACTCGCCGTCGTAATCATTGTCGTTGCCGCGCCCGTTGAGCACGTCGTGACCGATGATCGTCGAGTTGAAGAAGAGCTCGGAATTGTCGCCGGCGAGCGTGTCGAAGCTCTCGCCACCCTCGATCCAGTCGTTGCCCTCGTTACCCATCAGCATATTGATGCCGGTGCCGCCGCGGATAAAGTCGTCGCCCTCGCCGCCCTGGATGGTCTTCGCCTCGCTGCCGCCGTAGACGAAGTCCTTGCCGGAACCGGCGAAGACGAGGTCGAGGCCGCTACCAGGGTTGATGACGTCGTCGCCGGCGTCGCCATGGATCACGTCGGCGGCGCCGATATCGGTACCGCTGTCGGTGATGATGTCGTTGCCGTCGCCGCCATGGAGATGGTCGACGCCATAGCCGCCTTCGAGATCGTCATTGCCAGCGCCGCCCCAGAGCGTGTCGTCGCCTTCGCCACCGATCAGGATGTCGCGCTCGCTGGTGCCGCCGAGAACGACATGTTCGGTGCCGGTGTAGCGCAGCAGGTCGAGATCGCCGTCGCCGTCGAGATCCTGGCGGATGACCATCGGACTGATCGCCTGGAGGACGGGGTTTGCGTGGAGCGGATCGGCCTTGCCGTTGGTACCGAGGCCGGTGACCTGCTTCGACGGATCCATCTCGAGGATGTAGTCGGCGGTCTGGAAGGCCGCGCCGTTGATATGGCCACCATCGGTGCCGACCACGGTGTTGCGCATGATCAGCTGCGCGAAGCTGTCCGATTCCAGCTGGTTCAGGAGGTTCAGCCCCTGGGTGCGGCTGAGATAGTAGAAGCGGTCGCCGGCCTGCAGCTTCTCCATCTGGTATTCGAAGACATAGGTGAAGCTCGAGCCGAGCATCGAGCCGAAGGCCATCTTCTTCTCGGCAAGGCCGCCGATCCAGAAGTCGACCTCGTTCAAGCCGCCGAGCTTGGCGTCGTTCGCCCAGGCACCGGTCGCGTGCAGGAAGTCGAGCCGGTCTGCCGGCGCGCCCGGTCCGCCGAGCACCAGCACCGCGGCGGCGGCGCGCTTGGCCTCGAGCGTCGTCGCGGCCAGGATCGTGTCGTGGGTGCCGTAGGCGGCGACGAAATTGATCAGGGAGGCGGGGGTCTTCAGCGACAGGGCGAAGTCGAACCAGCTCTCATAGGGCTTGACCCGCGTGTCCTGCGTATCCTCGAAGAACTGCGCGCGGGCCTCGTTCAGCGAGGGGACGCCGGTCTCGCGGGCTCGGGCCAGGTTGAGCGCGCCGAGATCAAGCGGCAGGCCGACGAGATTGTTGCGCAGCGCATCGGTGAGATACTCGTCGATCTCGTTACCGGCCTGGCGCGACATGCCACGCAGGATCGCACCGGCGGCCTGCGCGGCATCGGCCCCCTGGGCGTTGAAGGCGATCGGATTGAGGAAGGCGTCGATCAGCCCCATCGAAGACTGGACCGGGCCACCGGCGCCCATCTTCTGGATGTCGATCGTGTCGGTCAGCATCGAGTGCCCGAAGCGGTAGACCACATGGGCGAACTCGGCGACGATCGCGCCGTCGACATCGGCGGTGTTCGAGAACAGGAACGGGTCGACATCGGGAGCTGCCGCCCGGGCGAACTCCTCGAAGACGAGATGCTGATAGACCATCTCGGTCGAGAAGCGGCCGGCTTGGAACAGGCGCTCGCCGTCCCAGACCAGCGCGTCGATCGCAGCCTGAGATGACGGGATCGCCGCCACGTCGATGGCAAGCCATTCGTTGAGGAAGGCGAGGTCGCCGCTGGACAGGATGATCTCTTTCATCTCGTCGACCTGGCGATTGTGCTCGCTGTGGAAGAGATGGTGGACCGAAGTCAGGCCGATATTCTCGTTGCCGCGGCCGTCGCCGACGATGACATGCGCGCCGAGCAGCTCGTCGTCATAGGTCGTCGCGATGCCGTACATGTTCAGAGCGATCGGATTGCCGGTAATCTCGTCGGCATCGGCTGTCACCGCGACCATTGGGGTCGCCGGGTTGCGGTCGTCATCCACCCAGCCAGTCGGCACCGCGCTATGGGCGATGTCGTTGAGGAAGGCGCGGCCGGCCGGCAGAGCCTGCGCCGCCGGCACCGGGCTCGCCAGATCGCCGGAGACGAAGCCGTTCGTCGTGACCAGCTGCGGCAGCCCGTTGGCGCCGCGTACGAATTCGCCATAGAGGTCGGTCAGCAGCGCCGGGACGCGATGGACATCCATGTCGCTGAGCTGGATGCCGAGCTTCTCGGCCGCCTGCTTCTTGACGTCGGCCCAGGTCGCCGGGCCGCCGGTGGCGCTTTCGAGCATGTGCCCGGTCGCGACCGGCTTGCCGTCGACCATCTTGTATTCGCGCAGGAAGACCTGGTGCGACGGGTTCGAGGTGTAAACCTGGTTGAGGTCGATCCAGGGTGTCGTCTCGTTGTTGTGGTTGACGACGCCGTCGGCCCCGATCTCGGGCGTGGCGCGGGTCAGCACCATGAAATTGGTGCGGCCGCCCTCGACATAGAGCGGATCGTCGGGGGTCAGCGGGATATAGACGTTGCCCGCCCCGCCCTTGCTGACGAGGTCGAGGCCGTGATCGAAGAACTGGCCGAACATCGTGAAGAAGGCGTTGAACGGGGCGGTGTCGCCGAGATCGGCGGACACGTTGGGGATGACGACCGTATCGCCTTCCATGGTGACGCCCAGAACGGTCTCCAGCGCCTCATAGGCGGCCTCCTTGACCGCCGTCTTGGCGGTGAGATCGGCGGTCGCATTGGCAAGGCGAAGATCGGCCGCCGCCGATGCCGCCGGATTCGGCGGCCCATAGGCCAGCGCCTGCTTGGCCGCGCTGGCATTGGCGAATTCCTTCTCGGCCGCATCGGCGGCTTTGAAGGCGGTGACGGCGGCGCTGTAGACCGCCTGGTTTGCCGGTTGGGCCAGCACGGCATACGGATCGGCATGGCCGATCGCGACGAGGGCGCTGAGGATCGCGGCGGGGTTTCCGATTGTCTGGTCGGAGATCAGGTTCGAAATCGTGCGCGGGTCCGCGTCGACGACGTTCTGGCCGATCGATCCGTAATTCGTGTTGGTGACCTGCGTGGCGCCGGCCCCGTAGACATCGCCGTCCTGGTCGTTGCGGAAGCGCGGATCGAGCAGGCGCGGCATGATCTGGTCGGCCGAACCGTCGAACTCGCTGCCGGCGACGAGGCTGTTCAGCTCGCCGCTGACGGTGCGCAGGCCAAACGGCATCAGATGGGCCTGCGTCGGTGCGGGCCCGGCGCCGCCGGCTGTGCCGACCAGTGTCGCGAGCGCCTCGCGCGGATCGCCCCCGGCGTTGATCGCAGCAGTATGAGCTTCGGCGACCTGGATTTGCTTGAGGATGAAATGCAGGTCGTGCGTGTTCAGTTTCATGATGCCGTTACCCCGTCATTTTTTCTGTTAACTATGCTTCGGCACAACCTCGATTGACTCGGGAAAATCGACAGTTAACCGAATATTAACTGGACTATCGGCATTTACTCATTGATAAGAAAGGGCAGAAGGTCGGCTGATCTTGAGAGTCTTAGTTTGGTGCGCTCGCAAGGCTGGAGACGCGCCAGGCATTCGGACCCGGGACCAGAAACGACCTGGACCAAAGTCCTGGGAACGCGATGGGATCAGATAGTGCGGGAGCGACTTTCGGCGCAGCTCCGCCCGACCGGCCCCGCCGGTTGTCGGCGGACTTCCTGCGGACTGGCGGGCTCCTGCTGATCTTCGCGATGGTTGGCGCCGGACTGGCGATCGGCCAGCTGGTCGAGCGATCGACGATCAACAGCAAGGCGGCAGCGACGGCGGTATTCATGCAGAGTATCACCGCCCCACTGAGCGAGGAGCTTGCGAGCACCGGCCGGCTCACGGTGGAATCGGTGCAGCGCCTCAACGGGCTGATGTCGAGCTCGTCGCTCGGCGAGCGCTTCCCCTATCTCGAGATCTGGCTGCCGGACGGGTCGATCGTCTATTCGAACTCGCCGATGCTGATCGGGCGCCGCTTCCCGCTGCCTCCCGCGCTGAAACTCGCGCTCGCCGGTGAGGTCGTCGCCGATTACGCGGATCTTCGGGCCGGTGAACACACCAGCCGCAATCTCGGCGTCGCCTATCTCGAGGTCTACAGCCCGCTGCGCAGCCAAGCCGACGGCACGGTCGTCGCCGTCGCGGAAATCCACGAGCGGACGCAGCCACTCGAGGCCGACCTGCTCTGGCTGCGGATAGCAACCTGGATCGTCGTCGCGGTGATGACGATGCTGATCATGCTCGGGCTCTATGGCATCGTTCGGCGCGGTACGCGTACCATCGACGTGCAATACGAGGCGATCATGGCGCGCATTGCCGAGGCCGAGCGGCTGGCGATGCTGAACAAGAGGCTCAGCGACCGGCTGCAGCGGGCCTCGATGCGCTCGGTCGAGATCCACGAGCGCACCTTGCGCGCCGTCGGAGCCGACCTGCATGATGGGCCGGCACAGCTGATCAGCTTCGCCAATCTCAACCTCGATGCCTTCCGGTCAGGCCCGCCGGAGCAGCGCGACCGGCTTGGACATGTGATCGGCGCGGCGCTTAAGGAAGCAATCGTCGAGATTCGGGCGATCGCGTCCGGGCTCGTCCTGCCCGAGCTGCGCGGCCTGCCGGTGCACGAGGTCGTGCGGCGAGCCGTGGCACAGCATGGCCAGCGAAGCTCGACCGAGGTGGCCTTGGACGCGGAGCCGATCGACCTGCCGGTCTCGGAGGCGGTCAGGATCTGCGCCTTTCGGTTCGTCCAGGAAGGGCTCAACAATGCGACGCGTCACGGCGGCAGCCGCGATCAACGTGTCAGCGTCGCCCTCCACGGCACCCAGCTGACGATCAAGGTCAGCAACGGCAATCCCGCCAAGGCGGCCGACACTCAGATCGGCGATGACGGATCACCGCAGCTCGGGCTGCTGGGACTGCGCGAGCGAGTCGAAAGTCTTGGGGGGAGATTTGAAGCCGAGCTGAATGCCGATCCCGCGATCCTGACCATGACGCTCGCTTTGCAAGGGGGGTTGATTGAGCCAGCATAGCATCACCGTGGTTGTCATCGACGACCATTCGATATTCCGAAGCGGGCTCCTACAGGCGCTGCGCGATGCCCAGGACATCGAGGTCGTTGGTGAAGGCGCCAACGCCGCGGATGCGATGGAGCTGTGCGAGAGCCTGAAGCCGGATGTCGCGCTGCTTGACCTGTCGATGCCGGGCGGGGGCCTTTCGGTGGCACGCGAACTGAGTCGGCGCGCTTCCGCGACGCGATCGATGATCCTCACCGCATCCGAGGACCAGGAGATGGTGCTCGAAGCCCTCGAGGCGGGAGCGGCGGCTTATTCGTTGAAGGACGTGTCGGCGCATGAGCTCGCCGATATCATCCGATCGGTGGCCAAAGGCGACACCTATGTGCCGCCGAACCTCGCCGCGCGGCTGATCCGCTCGATGCGCTCAGAACCGGATGAAGGCGCGGCTCTGATCGGCAAGCTCTCGCCCCGCGAGCGCCGCATCGTGCGGCTGATGTCGCAGGGCTTCACGAACCAGGAGATCGCGGAAGCCACTGGCAGCACGGTCAAGACCGTGAAGTTCCACAGCTCCAATATCTTCCAGAAGCTCGCGCTGCGGAACCGCACCGAGGTAGCCCTGTTCGCAGCACGCTATGCCGACAGGCTCGAGTAACGGCCGGCTGCTGGTCGACCAGGCTCATCTGACGCGCCATTTTCGCGCCGTCCTCGGCGTTACGCCCGCGCGCTATCGGGTGCCGACGTAAAATCCCGCTCAATAATCCGGCCGCGGCCTAGCCCAGGATGCCCCGCTACCACTGGCATTGCACAGCCCCGCCCACCCTAGAAATCTCACGCGCCGGCGCCGGAAGACGGCATGTCGCGCGCCCCGCGCCGCGTCCAGGCCGATTGCCGCACCAGTTCCGCGATCTGAAGGAGCTGCTTCGCCAGCGGGCTCGTCTTGCGCCAGACCATGCCGATCGTCCGGGACGGTTCCGGCTCCCTGAAATAGGTGATCGAGACCGAGGCCGAGCGCGTCTCGACCGCCACGGCCATCTCCGGAATTAGCGTGACGCCGAGGCCGGCATCGACCATCTGCACCAACGTCGACAAGGAGCTGGCATCGAGGAGATCGCGCGATTGCACGGCGCGCGGCTTCGCATTGCAGAACGAGAGGGCCTGTTCGCGAAAGCAGTGTCCCTCCTCCAGCAGCAGCAGCCGCATCTCGCGCAGGGCCTCGCGATCGGGAGCCGGCTTGCCCTCGTCCTCGCGCGGCCGGACGAGCACGAAGCGCTCGGTGAACAGGGCGACCTCGGTCAGCGACGGCTCCGACACCGGCAGGGCGACGATCGCCATGTCGAGCCGGCCCTCGTTCAGCTCCTGGACCAGCTTCGGCGTCAGCGTCTCGCGCACATTGAGGTCGAGCCCGCCATGCAGGCGGTTGAGGTCGCCGATCAGGCCGGGTAGCAGATAGGGCGCGACCGTCGGGATCACGCCGATACGCAAGCGCGCGACCAGCCCGTCCTGGGAGGCGCGGGCATAGCCTTCGAGCTCGTCGAGCGCGCGCAGGATATCCTTGGCCCGCAGGGCGATCTCCTCGCCGAAGCTCGTCAGCCGGAGCTGGCGCCTGTCCCTTTCGAACAGTTCGGCGCCGAGCTCTTCTTCCAAGGCCTTGATCTGCTGCGACAAAGCCGGCTGCGAGATCGCGCAGGCTTCCGCGGCGCGGCCGAAATGACTGTGCCGCGCCAGGGCTTCGAAATAGCGAAGCTGTTTGAAAGTCAAGCTCGTCATAAGAACAACTTATCGTCGTGATCAGAAAATCGGAATTAAAATAATGAAACGCCTTTGCTAAGACCCTGCCAGCAGCCAGCCGAGCTCGGAGAGAGACATGAACGCGAAGACTGAGGACAGCACGGGCAAATGCCCGGTCGCCCATGGCGGCGGCACCCGGCAGAACCGCGACTGGTGGCCGAGCCAGCTGCCTGTCGATCTCCTGAACCAGCACTCGGCCAAATCCGATCCGCTGGGCCAGGCATTCAACTACCGCGAGGAATTCAAGAAGCTCGACTTTGACGCGCTGAAGAACGACCTGCGCAAGCTGATGACCGACTCGCAGGATTGGTGGCCGGCCGATTTCGGCCATTACGGCCCGCAATTCGTGCGCATGTCCTGGCACGCCGCCGGCACCTATCGTCTCGCCGACGGTCGCGGCGGCGGTGGTCGCGGTCAGCAGCGCTTCGCCCCCCTCAACAGCTGGCCGGACAATGTCAACATCGACAAGTCGCGCCGCCTGCTCTGGCCGATCAAGCAGAAATACGGCCAGCAGATCTCCTGGGCCGACCTGCTGATCCTCACCGGTAACGTCGCGCTGGAGACCATGGGCTTCCGCACCTTCGGCTTCGCCGGCGGCCGCGAGGACAGCTGGGAGCCAGATCACGATGTGAGCTGGGGCACCGAAACCGCATGGCTGACCCATCGCCCGCTCGACAAGTTCGACGCGCCGCTGAGCGCCACCGAAATGGGCCTGATCTATGTCAACCCGGAGGGTCCGGGCGCCAATGGCGATCCGGTCTCGGCGGCGCATTTCATCCGCGAGACCTTCGCCCGCATGGCGATGAACGACGAGGAGACCGTCGCGCTGATCGGCGGCGGCCACACCTTCGGCAAGACCCATGGCGCGGCACCGGAATCGCATAAGGGGCCGGATCCCGAGGGTGCCGAGCTGGAGGCGCAGGGCCTCGGCTGGGCCAGCAATTTCGGCACCGGGCACGGCGCCGATGCGGTCGGCAGCGGCATCGAGGTCACCTGGACGCAGACGCCGGCGCAGTGGAGCAACTTCTTCTTCGAGAACCTGTTCAAGTTCGAATGGGTGCAGACCCGCAGCCCGGGCGGCGCCATCCAGTGGGAGGCGAAGGACGCCGAGGCGATCATTCCCGACGCGCATGACCCGTCGAAGAAGCACAAGCCGACCATGCTGACGACCGACCTGTCGCTGCGCGTCGACCCGGCCTATGAGAAGATCTCGCGCCGCTTCCTCGAGAACCCGCAGGCCTTCGCCGAAGCCTTCGCCCGCGCCTGGTTCAAGCTGACCCATCGCGATCTCGGCCCGCGCTCGCGCTATCTCGGCCCGGAAGTGCCGAAGGAAGAGCTGATCTGGCAGGATGTCGTGCCGGCGGCCGACCATCCCCTGGTCAACGCGGTGGACATCGCCGCGCTCAAGGAGAAGATCAGGGCTTCCAGCCTCAGCGTCTGCGAGCTGGTCGGTACCGCCTGGGCCTCGGCCGCGACCTTCCGCGGCGGCGACAAGCGCGGCGGCGCCAATGGCGCGCGCATCCGCCTCGCGCCCCAGAAGGACTGGGAGGTCAATCGGCCGGCGCAGCTCGCCCGGGTGATCGAGGTCCTCGACGGCATCCGCCGCCAGTTCAACAAGGAGGCCGACGGCGACCAGAAGGTCTCGCTGGCCGACCTGATCGTGCTGGCCGGCAATGTCGGCGTCGAGCAGGCGGCCAAGACCGCCGGCCACGCGGTCGACGTGCCGTTCACACCGGGCCGCACCGACGCCAGGCAAGAGCAGACCGAGGTCCACTCCTTCGCGGTGATGGAGCCGGTCGTCGACGGCTTCCGCAACTACCAGAAGGCGGGCGCCCAGGTGCCGGCCGAGGTGGCGCTGATCGACCGGGCGCAGCTTCTCACCCTGACCGCGCCGGAGCTGACGGTGCTGATCGGCGGCCTGCGCGCCATCGACATCAATGCCGATGGCTCAAAGCACGGCATCCTGACCGACCGGCCGGGCGCACTGACGAACGACTTCTTCGTCAACCTGCTCGACATGGGCACGCAGTGGAAAGCCTCCTCCGAGGCCAAGGACGTGTTCGAGGGCACCGATCGCAAGACCGGCGCCGCCAAGTGGACCGGCACCCGCACCGACCTCGTCTTCGGCTCGAACTCGATCCTGCGCGCTCTGGCCGAGGTCTATGCCAGCCAGGACGCCAAGGAGAAGTTCGTCAAGGACTTCGTCGCCGCCTGGACCAAGGTGATGAACCTCGACCGCTTCGACGTCGCCTGATTGCAGACATGCGCGGCAGCCCGGTGGCGGCCGCGCATGCACTTTAATGCCACTGCGATTGGCCGCCGGCCTCGCGCAAGTCGCTACGCCATCCTCTGGATTGCCTCACGCGCGCCCGGCTGGAAGCGTGATCATCGCTTTGAGCCCCGCGCCCGAGGCGCGGTTCTCCAGCGTCAGCGTGGCGCCCAGGCGCGCAAGGGCGATTTCGACGATCGAAAGTCCGAGGCCGGTCCCGGCGGTCTTGGTACTGCGCCCCCGATAGAAGCGCTGCGTCACCAGCGACAACTCCTCATCCGGAATGCCCGGGCCGTCATCCTCGACGGCGAGGACATTCTCGGCGATGCGCGACCAACGCACCCGCCCGCCCGCGGGGCTGTGCCCGCAGGCGTTCTCATGCAGGTTGCGCAGCGCCAGCCGGACACTGCCAGGCTCGCCCAGCACGACGAGGTCATCGAGACCCGGATCGATCTCGACCATCAGCTCCGGCCATCTCCGCTCGCCATCGATCTCGCGCAGCAGCGGACCGACGCGAATGCGCTGCCGGTCGGAGCCGGCGGCATCGGCATCGAGCCTGGCAAGCGTGAGCAGCTGGCTGATCAGCCGGGCCGTCCGATCCACCCCCTGCACGATCCTGTCGAGCGCCGAAAGGCGCATCGCGTCGCTATCGGCGGCCTTCGCGATCTGCGCCTGCATGCGGATGCCCGCGAGCGGCGTTCGTAGCTCGTGCGCGGCGAAGGCGGTGATCTCGCGCTCGTGCCGCCTGGCCTGGTCGAGGCGTCGGAACAGCCCGTTCAGCGCGTCGGTGAGCGGGCGGATCTCTCTGACCGCATTGGCGCCGACAGGGCTCAGATCATCGGCCGGGCGGTTCTGCAGGTCGCTGGCGATCTGCCGCAGCGGGGCAAGCCCCCTGCCGACGCTGAGCCAGATCAGCCCGGCGAAGAGCGGCAACATCAGCAATGTCGGCGCCACCAGCCCGAGCACGAGATCCTGGACGAGCCGCTCGCGCAGGCCGAGGCGGTCGCCGACCAGCACCCGCACACCCTTGGCCGCGTCCTCGATCGCATAGACGCGCCACAGCTCGCCATTGATCACGCTGTCATGGAAGCCGCTGCCATGCGCCGAAAGCCGCTCGGCCGGCGCCGTCGTCGACGCCGCGACGAGGCGTCCGCCCAGCGACCAGATCTGGCAGGAAAGCTGACGCTCGTAGCTGCCGGTCTCGGGCGAGGCGACCGGAGGCGCGGCCGCGATCGCCGCTTGGGCGGAGGTGTCGTCCTGCACCAGCGAGGCGACCATGCGCGCCGCTTCCTGCAGGCGCGTATCGAGCACGCGCTCGAGTTCGTTCTTGGTCCCGAGATAGATCCAGCCCGTGGCGGCGAGCCAGATCAGGCTCGTGGTCGCGACCAGGATCAGGAACAGCCGGCCGCGCAGCGAGCTCATGGCGTACCCTTGAGGCGGTAGCCAAGGCCGCGCACCGTCTCGATCAATTCCCGCCCGAGCTTCTGCCTGAGATTGTGGATGTGGACCTCGATCGCGTTGCTCTCGATCTCCTCCTGCCAGCCATAGAGCCGCTCCTCCAGCTCCGCGCGCGAGCGGATGACGCCCGGCCGCTCCGCCAGCGCACGCAGCACCGCAAATTCCCGCCGCGTCACGTCGATTGTCGCCCCATTGCACGCCACGCCATGGCTGGCGGGATCGAGGACGAGGCCCGCGGCCGCGATACCAGCCATGGCCCGGCCCTCGCCACGCCGCCCGATCGCGCGCAGCCGCGCCGCGAGCTCGTCGAGATCGAAGGGCTTGCCGAGATAGTCGTCGGCGCCGCGGTCGAGCCCGGCGATGCGGTCATGGGTCTCGTCGAGCGCCGTCAGCAGCAGGATCGGGCAACGCTCGCCTTGCGCCCGCAGGTCCCGGAGCAGATCGAGGCCCGAACCGTCCGGCAGCATGATATCGAGCACCATCGCGTCGAAGGCACCGGCCGCCAGCGCATGTCGTGCATCGGCGCAGTTGCCGACCAGCTCGGCGCTCATGCCGTGCAGCTTCAACCCGACGGCGAGACCGTCGGCGAGAAGCGGGTCGTCTTCGACGATGAGCACGCGCATGTGACCTCCTCGGCCCCAGCATCCCTGCCGAGCTTAAGGCTGGCTTAAGCTGGGTAGCGCCGATGGCTCGCATCCGTCCACAGCCGGGGACGCGACGATGCGACCGCCGCGAGCCGCGATAGCGCGCTCGGCAATCAGCGCGGCGCAGTCCTCGGCAGCCGAGAAAGCCGTAAGTCCATGCACCATGATCGCCGCACCATCCTCCTCGGCTTGTCGCTTCTGGCAGCGACGCTGCCCGGATCCGCCCTGGCCGAAGCGAGCAAGATCGACGTCGAGGCGATCCTGAACGACCCGGAAGCGCCCGTTGCGGGCAACCGTGACGGCGATGTCACGGTCGTCGCCTTCCTCGATTACAACTGCCCCTACTGCAAGACATCGGCCCCGGACCTCGCCCGCATCGTCAAGGAGGATGGCAAGGTCCGGCTGGTCTACAAGGACTGGCCGGTCATCGCCGAAACCTCGGTCTATGCCGCGCAACTCGCGCTCGCTGCGACCTATCAGGGTGCCTATGAGCGCGCGCATCATGCGCTGATGGCGGCCAAGGGGCGGCTGAGCAAGGCGCAGATCTCGGCGGCGATCCAGGGCGCCGGCATCGACATGACGCGCCTCCAAGCCGATCTCGACGCCAATGGCGACAAGATCACCGCGCTGCTGCGCCGGAACCTGGCCCAGGCCGACTCGCTTGGGCTGCAGGGCACGCCGACCTATCTCGTCGGCCCGTTCCGGACCTCGACGCTCGACTACAAGGGCTTCAAGCAGGTCATTGCCGATGCCCGCGCCAAGCCGGCGTCCCAGTGAAGCCGGGCGCACGGATCATGGCCGACCAATCGCTCCCGACCCGCCGCATGGCCGGTCTGACACTCGCTCTGCTGGCGGCGGGCTGCACGACGGTCGCGCAGCGCACTGCGCCGCCGTCCGCACCCGCATCACGCTTCAGCGCACTCGATCTCAAGCGCTATGGCGCCGTCGAGAACGAGCCTTTCCGTGTCCCCGCCGTCTCGCTGGAGGATCTGCGCCCGGGCAATTTGCGCCAGCTCGTCGACTATCCGACGAGCCACCAGCCGGGCACGCTGGTCGTCGATCCCGGAGATCGCTTCCTCTACCTCGTCCAGGAGGGCGGCAAGGCGTTGCGCTACGGTGTCGGCGTGGGACGCGAGGGCCTCGAATTCACCGGTACCGCGACCGTGCAGCGCAAGGCGCAGTGGCCACGCTGGACACCGACACCCGACATGATCAAGCGCGAGCCCAAGCGCTACGCCAGGTGGTCGGGCGGGATGGCGGGCGGCGAGCACAACCCGCTGGGCGCCCGCGCGCTCTATCTGTTCAAGGACGGGCGGGATACGCTCTATCGCATCCACGGCACCAATGAGCCCGATACGATCGGAGAAGCCGTCTCTTCGGGCTGCATCCGGATGATGAACCAGGACGTGATCGACCTCTACAACCGTATCCCGAAGGGCGCGAAGGTCGTCGTCCTGCCGGCTTGAGGGGGGATCGTCGGCCGATGCCGCCGACTGCCTGATGGATGCCTCGGCCTGGAGTAATTGAGTATTGCGGAGCGGCCATTCCGTTTCGTGAGCTTGCCGATGATAACAACCTTAGATTTCAATGAAATCGTGTGAGTTCACATTCAGCATCAACCGACAGATCTGAATTTCATAATCCGTTCATTATCGATGCAATAGATATCTGGTTGGGCGACACGAAGGAGATAAAACATGAACCGACGTTCATTCGTCACGGCACTGTTTGGCGGAATCGCGGCAAGTGCTGTCGGCGCTAGCATTGCAAGCACGCCAGCCGCCGCCGCGTCCCTCGCCACCGAGGACGCCGCCAGGCTCGATGCTGCTCCGGCCGAATTCAGCCAGTACTGGCGCCGTCCGCGCCGTCGCCGGACGGTCTGCACGGTCCGGCGCAACCGCTTCGGCCGCCCCGTGCGCGTCTGCCGCACGGTCTACTACTGACGGTATTGCCCCGGCCATCAGCGCCGGGGCTCTCCTCCGTCCGGCGGACGGGAATCAGCCCGAAGGCGTTATTTCGCGGCATCGTCATTCGCCCTACCATGACCATAGGTCAGGATAGGGATCGCGAGCATGAACCGCATCACCCGAATTGCAGCTTGCGCCGGGCTTGCCATTGCCACGCTACCGGCGCAGGCGACCGAGTGGATCGGACGCTGGGGCTCGCCGGGCTGCGGCGCCGACGACACGGTGATCGCCCTCGGCCAGCAGGAGCTCGACTTCTCGACATTCGAAGCGAGCTGCCGGACGCTACGCGCACAACGCAGGCGGGATGTGTACGAGATCGCCGGGCAATGCCATGGCGAAGGGCGGCCGATGCGCGTCTCCTTCACCGTCCGCGTCGATGGCGACACGCTCTCCTTCATTCGCCAGCGTGGCTTCGATTTCAGCCCAAAGCGTTTCCGTCGCTGCCGCTGACACCGCCTCGCGGCCCTGCCTGCGCATCGTCATCCTGCAGAACTCGCCAGGCCGCTCCGTCGAGATCGGTGTACTGGCCGCTGCGCATGCACCAGAAGAAGGCGCCGAGCCCGACGAGGCCGAGGCCGAGCGCCAGCGGGAACAGGATCACGATGATGTTCATGGCCGAGCCTCCCCGTGTGCGCGGGCTCGTAGCGCATTGAGCGTCACCACCAGCGAGGAACCGGACATGGCGATGGCGGCGACCAGCGGCGTCGCCAGCCCGGCGATGGCGATCGGCACCGCGACCGCATTGTAGAGCACGGCGAACCAGAGGTTCTGCAGCATCAGCCGGCGCGCCTTGCGCGCGATCGTCAGCGCGGCGGCGACCGGCGCCAGGCTATCCCCGAGGAAGACGATGTCGGCCGCGGCCTGCGCCAGATGCGTAGCGCTGACCGGTGAGAGCGAGACATGCGCGCCCGCAAGCGCCGGCGCATCGTTGAGCCCGTCGCCGACCATCAGCACCTTGCGTCCCTGCTTCCCCATGCGCTCGAGCAGAGCGAGCTTGTCGCCCGGCATCAGGCCGGCATGCAGCTCGGTGACGTCGAGTTCGGCGGCGATCGGAGCGACCGCCTCGAACCGGTCGCCGGAGAGGATCGCGACCTGAAGCCCGGCTTTGCGCAGGGCGGCGATCGTCTCGCGCGCCTGCGGGCGCAGCGCCTGCCCGAGCGCCAGAACCGTACGGAAGGAACCCTGGCGGCAGGCGATCAGCGAGGCGCCGGGGTACAATGCCGCGACCCTCGCCGCCTCGGCCTCGGCGCCGCAGAAGGCGATACTGCCGAGACGCCGCTCATCGTCGCCCTGCCCCACCGAGAGGCCTTGCCCGCGCTCCTCACGCACATCCTCCGCCGCTCGCGAAGCATCGAGCGCACGAGCGAGCGCCTGCGCCAGCGGATGCCCGCTCGCCGCCGCGAGCGCACCGATCTCCGCTCGCCGCTCGGGGGGCAGTGCCTGCGGGTTGAGGATCTCCGGCTCGGGCAGCGTCAGGGTACCGGTCTTGTCGAAGACAGCGATGTCGGCCTCAGCGAGGCGTTCGAGCGCATCGCCCTCCTTCAGCATGATCTTGCGCTTGAACAGGCTGGAGGCCGCGACGACCTGCACGGCTGGAATCGCGAGGCCGAGCGCGCAGGGACAGGTGATGATCAGCACGGTGACGGCTATCATCAGTGCTTCCGGCCAGGGAAGGCCAAAAGCCAGCCAGCCGAGGAAGGTCGAAGCCGCCAGCGTGTGCACGACCGGGGCGTAGAGCCGCGCGGCACGATCCGACAGGCGGACATAGCGCGAGCGGTTGCCGACGGCCTGGTCCATCAGCCGGTCGATCTCGTCGAGCAGCGTGCCCTGCCCGGCCGCCTCCACCCGCACGGTCAAGGCGCCGGTCAGGTTCAGCGTGCCGGCGTGGACGCGCTGCCCGAACCCGATTTCGACCGGCGCGGTCTCGCCGGTGACGAGGCTCTGGTCGAGTTCGGAGCGGCCGGTCTCGACGATGCCATCGACCGAGACACGCTCGCCCGGCCGGACCAGCACGAGGTCCCCCGGTACGATGGCGGCGATCGGCATCACGGTCGCGCCGCCGTCGGCGGCGAGCCTCGTCGCGGTCTCGGCCTTGAGCGCGGCGAGATTGCCGGCGAGGTCGCGGGTGCGGCGTCGCATCAGCTGATCGAGATAGCGGCCGATCAGCAGGAAGAAGAGCAGCATGACCACGCCGTCGAAATAGGCGTGGCGGCCGTGGTTCCAGGTCTCGGCGACCGACATGACCAGCGCGAGCACGACGCCGATGGTGATCGGCACGTCCATATTGACGGCGCCCGCCTTCAGCGCCCGGAGCGCGCTCTCGAAGAAGGGCCGGCCGGCATAGGCCGCCGTCGGCAGCGCGATCAGGGCGGAGAGCCAGTGGAAGAAGTCGCGCGTCACCGGGTCGATATCGCCGCTATTGCCGGACCAGACCGCGACCGAGAGCAGCATGATGTTCATCGAGGCGAAGCCGGCGACGCCGAGCGCGCGCAGCAGAAAGCGCTCTTCGCTCGCCGCCCCGTCCTCCCTGCGCTCGGGCACGAAGGGATAGGCCTTGAAGCCGAGCGCGGCGAGCCTCTCGACCACCGCTTCGGGCCGCAGCAGCGCCTCGCGCCATTCGACCGAGACGCGCTTCAGCACGAGGTTGACGCGGGCGCCCACTATGGCCGGCTCGCGGGCGAGCCCGCCCTCGATCGCCTGCATGCAGCCGGCGCAGCGTATGCCGTCGACCGCCAGCTCCATGCTGGCGACGCCATCGTCGCGATGGCGCACGAAGACGGAAAGGTCCTGCGCCGCCATCTCAGCGCTCCCTGAGGGTGACACGGCTGCGCGAGACAAAGACGAGTTCCTCGCCGCGCTTGGCCTGTAATTCGAGGATCCAGGAACCGGTCTCGATCCGGTCGAAGCGCGTCTCGTAGCGCCCCGGCCGGCTCTCGCTCAGCGTCAGCTCCCGATCACGGGCGGAGGTCGCGGGATGGCGCAGGCGCGCGCTTGTGACGAAGCCGACGAGCGGACCGCCGCTGCGATCGGCCAAGGTTACGGCGAGCGTCGCCCCGTCGCCCTGCCGGACAAGCGTCGCCGCTGCGGACCAACCGCGCGCATCGCGCTCATGCTGGCGGGCGATCTCCTCGTTGAAGTGCTGGCTCGTCTCATAGGCGCTGCGGGTCTCGACGCCCGGCATGGTCCGCAGCGCCATCGTCATGATCGTCGCATTGACCGAGACGATCACGCCGAAGAACAGGATCAGCATGGCCGCGACCATGCCGCCGGTCAGTTCGAAGGACCGGCGCGGGGCGGCCGGCACGGGATTCTCGTAGGGCATGATGATGACTCCGCAGCAGCTCATGGCTGAGTTCCCGGCGCCATGAAATGATCGTCCGCGCGCACCGTCTCGCCGGCGAAGAGATCGGAGGCGGTGATGGTGATCGCCTGCGAGGCCGCAAGCGGCACGCCGGCCGGAACGGTGACGAGCACGCGTACCTCGCGCGTGGAATCGGGGTCGACGGTGACGACGGGCCGAAGATCGGCGCTTGGCGCGACACCGACCGCTTCGATCCGGATGCCCGGCAGGCCGGCGACCGTCAGGGCGAAGGGCCGGTGCTCCGGGCGCTTGTTGAGCAGGCGCACCGCATAGGCGTTGCGGATCGAGCCATCGCTCAGGGTGACGAACAACGGCGCACGCTCGTGCAGCACGGAGATGCCGGCGGTGCTGCGGGTCGCGAGCTGCCAAAGCATGGCGCCGCCGACGACGGCGATCAGCGCCAGATACGCCAGCGTGCGCAGGCGCAGCGGCCGGTAGATCGCTGCGAGCCCGGCGAGCCGGCGCTGGACGTTGCCGTCGGTGTCGTAGGCAATCAGCCGTGTCGGCCGGCCGATCTTGGTCATCACATTGTCGCAGGCGTCGATGCACAGGCCGCACTGGATGCAGTCGACCTGCGCGCCGTCGCGGATGTCGATCCCGGTCGGGCAGACCGCGACGCACTGGAAGCAGTCGATGCAGTCGCCCGCCGGCGCGCCCTCGGCCCGAAGCTTCGCCGCCTGCTTCACCGAGACGCGCAGCTCGCCGCGGTCATAGCGATAGGTGACGTTGAGCGCCTCGTCGTCGGTCAAAGCCGCCTGGATGCGCGGCCAGGGGCACATGTAGTTGCAGACCTGCTCGCGCATGATCCCGGCGAGCGTGTAGGTCGTGAAGGTCAGGATCGCGATCCAGACATAGGCCGAGAGCGGCGCAGTGAAGGTCGCAAGCTCGCGCACCAGCGTCGGCGCGTCGGCGAAGTAAAGCACCCAGGCGCCGCCGGTCCACCAGGCGATGACGAGCCAGACCGCGTGCTTGGCGCTCTTGCGCCAAAGCGTGTCGAAGCTCCACCGCTCGGCATCGCGGCGCATGCGCTCGCGCCGGTCGCCCTCGAAAAAGCGCTCGACCGCAAGGAAGAGATCGGTCCAGACCGTCTGCGGGCAGAGATAGCCGCACCAGACCCGGCCGGCGACCGCGTTCATCAGAAAGAGGACGAAGGAGGCGAGGATCAGCAGGCCGGTGAAGTAATAGACCTCCTGCGGCCAGATCTCGATGAAGAAAAAGTAGAAGCGGTTGTTGACGATATCGGCCAGCACCGCCTGATCAGGCAGATAAGGGCCGCGATCCCAGCGCAGGAAGGGCAAGAGGTAATAGATGCCCAGGCACAGGAAGAGGATGAGCCACTTCGCACGCCGGAACGGACCGGAGACGCTCTGCGGATAGACCTTCCGCGACGCCGCGAAGAGCGGAATGTCGTCAGGATCGGCCCCGGCGCTGCTCACGCTACTGCCCTCCCCCCAGCGAGTGGACATAGACGGTCAGCGCCTTGATCGTGGGGTCGTCGAGACGCCCGGCCCAGCCCGGCATCACGCCATTTCGGCTGTTGGCGATGGTCTCGGTCAGCGAGGCCATGTCCATACCGTAGAGGCTGATCGCGTCGGTCAGGTTGGGCGCACCGAGCTCCTGATTGCCCTTGCCCGTGGCGCCATGGCAGGCGGCGCAGTTGTCGGCGAATATCTTGCGCCCAAGCGGCAGGTCCGCCTTCGGTTCGGTCGAGAGGCCGGCGAGCTCGCGGACATGGCTGGCGACGGCAGCGATCTCTTCGCGCTTCAGCACGCCATCGCGTCCGAAGGCCGGCATCTGGCTGACGCGCGTGTCATTGTCGCCGGCGACGCGGATGCCATGGCGGATGGTCTGCTGGATCGCCGCGGGCGAGCCACCCCAGAGCCAGTCGTCGTCGTTGAGATTGGGATAGCCCTTGGCCCCAGCGCCGCCGATGCCGTGGCACGCCGCGCAATTGTCGCCGAAGGCGGCCTTGCCCTGCGCCATCGCGATCTGGAACAGGATCGGGTCGGCCTTGATCTGCTCAGGCGTGGCCTCAGCCATCCCGGCTGCCTGCGCGGCGCGCTGGGCCCTGAGCTTGGCCATGTCGGCGCTGATCTCGGCCCGGCTGGCATAGCCGATCACGCCCTTGGTCGTGTCGGTCAAAAGCGGCCAGGCCGGATAGACGATCCAGTAGCCGATCGACCAGACGATCGTGGCGTAGAAGATGCCGAGCCACCAGCGCGGCAGCGGCGTATTGAGCTCGCGGATACCGTCCCATTCATGGCCGGTCGTGGCCTGGCCGGTGGCGGCATCGACATGCGGATTGTCGTGCTTCTGGTCCATCGGTCAGTCCTCGCGCAGCGGGTTGAGCGCGGCTTCCTCGAAGCGGGCGCGGTTCTTCGGCCAGAAGGCGTAGACGCAGACCCCGAGGAAGACGGTGACGAAGTAGAGGAGCCCGGCGGACTGGGCGAAGCCGGCGAGCCAGTGATAGGTCGTTTGCATGGTCGGGCTCAGCGGATGTTGGCTTTGTCGTCGTAGAGCTTGAAGTCGACCATCGTGCCGAGCGCCTGCAGATAGGCGATCAGGGCGTCGGATTCGGTGATGCGCTGCGGATTGCCGTCGAAATCGCGCGACTGCGCCTTGGGATAGCGCTTTTCGAGATCGGCCTGGCCGGGATGGTCCGGCGTCGCCTGCGCTTTCAGGTCGCTTTGCGCCTGCGCGATCATCTCGTCGCTATAGGGCACGCCGCCGGCGCGGTTGGCGCGCAATTCGTCGGCGATGTCGCCGAAGGCAAGCTCGGTCTTCGCCAGGAAGGGATAGCCCGGCATGATCGACTGCGGCACGATCGCGCGCGGCTCGGACAGATGCGCCCGCTGCCATTCGTCGGAATACTTGCCGCCGACGCGGGCGAGGTCCGGCCCGGTCCGCTTCGAGCCCCACTGGAACGGCTTGTCGTACATGCTCTCGGCCGCGAGCGAGTAAGGCCCGTAGCGCTCGACCTCGTCGCGCAGCGGCCGGATCATCTGGCTGTGGCAGTTGTAGCAGCCCTCACGCACATAGATGCCGCGGCCGGCGAGCTCGAGAGGCGTGTAGGGCCGCATGCCCTGCACGGTCTCGATCGTGTTCCTGAGGTAGAAGAGCGGCGCGATCTCGACGAGGCCGCCGATCGAGATCACCAGCAGAGTGGCGATGACCAGGACGATCGAGTTGGTCTCGAAGATCTTGTGCTTCGCCCAGAGCGAGCGGCGCCGCGCCTTGTGTTCGATACTCGTCATGACGGCTCCTCAGGCGGTGGCGAGCTGGCGCGGCGACAGCGCATGGGCTTCTGGCGTGTCGGCGGCCTCCTCGCAGCGCACGGTCATCCAGAGATTGAAGGCCATGATCAGCGCGCCGATCAGGAAGAGCGTGCCGCCCAGCGCCCGGATCACGTAGAACGGGTGCATCGCCGCGACGGTCTCGATGAAGGCGTATTCGAGGAAGCCGAGCGAGGTGTAGGCCCGCCACATCAGGCCCTGCAGGATCCCTGAGACCCACATCGCCGTGATGTAGAAGACGATGCCGAGGGTCGAGACCCAGAAGTGCCAGCTCACCAGCCTGAGCGAGTAGAGCCCCTTGCGGTTCCACAGCCAGGGCACCAGGCAGTAGATCGCGCCGAAGGAGATATAGGCGACCCAGCCGAGCGCACCGGCATGGACATGGCCGATGGTCCAGTCGGTGTAGTGCGAGAGACCGTTCACCGCCTTGATCGACATCAGCGGCCCCTCGAAGGTCGCCATGCCGTAGAAGGCGAGCGAGACCACCATCATCCGCAGCACGGGATCGGTGCGCAGCCGGTCCCAGGCGCCCGACAGGGTCATGATCCCATTGATCATGCCGCCCCAGGAGGGCATCCACAGCATGATCGAGAAGGTCATGCCGAGCGTCTGCGCCCAGTCAGGCAGCGCCGTGTAGTGGAGATGGTGCGGTCCGGCCCAGATGTAGATGAAGATCAGGGCCCAGAAATGGATGATCGAGAGCCGGTAGCTGTAGATCGGCCGCTCCGCGCGCTTGGGTACGAAATAGTACATGATCGCGAGGAAGCCGGCGGTCAGGAAGAAACCGACCGCGTTGTGGCCGTACCACCACTGGAACATCGCATCCTGCACGCCCGACCACAGGCCGTAGGACTTCGGCGACAGGACCGAGACCGGTACCGCAACATTGTTGCCGATGTGCAGGACCGCGATGGTCAGGATGAAGCCGAGATAGAACCAGTTCGCCACATAGATATGCGGCTCCCGACGCTTCCTCAGCGTGCCCAGGAAGACCAGGAGATAGGTGACCCAGACGACGGTCAGCCAGAGATCGGCATACCATTCCGGCTCGGCGTATTCCTTGCTCTGGGTGATCCCGAGCAGATAGCCGGTGCCGGCAATGATGATGAAAAGGTTGTAGCCGAGCACGACGAACCAGGGCGAGAGGTCGCCGGCGAGGCGGGCCCGGCAGGTGCGCTGGACGACGTAGAAGGACGTACCGATCAGGACGTTGCCGCCGAAGGCGAAGACCACCGCCGAGGTGTGCAGCGGGCGCATCCGGCCGAAATTGGTCCAGGGCAGGTCGAAGTTCAGCCCTGGAAAGGCGAGTTGCAGCGCGATGATCAATCCGACGGCGAAACCGGCGATGCCCCAGACCATCGAGGCGACGGTCGCGAATTTGACCGGGCCCATATTGTAGTTGGGCTTGCCGTCGATCTCCTGCGGCGGGACCGCGGGCGAACCGTCGAAGCAGCGATTGCCGATCAGGATCATGCTGGCCACGGCCACGGCCGCCCCGAGCAGGGCGTGGAAGGCGTAGCCGGAGTTCTCGGTCAGCGCGCCGATCATGATCAGCGGCAGCACGCAGGCTCCCGCGATCAGCATCCCGATCATCTCACCGACCGTCATTGCCCTGACAGGGCTCGTCGTCGCCGTCACCACTGACTCCCGCTCATCGCGGGCGCATGGGTCGCGCCCTCAGTGGGAGGCTTAGCGGCCGGCCGGCCGGGGGGCTTTGATCCAGGTCAAGGGTAGGAAGGGGCCGACTGTGACGCGATGGCGCAGCTCACGCCGCGACGGCGTTCATCCGTTCGGGGTTCATCACGCGCACGCCGCCGGGCACGATCAGGATTGTCTTGTCCTTGGCCAGGCGTGTGAAGGTGCGGCTCACCGTCTCGATCGTCAGGCCGAGGAAATCGGCGATGTCCTGCCGGGTCATCGGCAGGGGCACCGTCACGGAAGGCTTGCCGAGCCGGGCCCAGCGCTGCTGCATGCCGAGCAGGAAGCAGATCAGCTTCTCTTCGGCTGTCCGGCGGCCGAGCAGCATCATCTGCTCATGGGCGAGCGTCAGCTCATGGGTCGCGAATTCGTGCAGGCGCTTCAGCAGATGCGGCTTGGCGTCGACCAGCGCGGTATAGGCGCCGCGCGAGAACGCGCAGACCGCGACATCGCCGATCGCATCGGCCGAGAAGCCGTAGGCATCGCGCATGGCGAGCCCGAGGAAATCGCCCGGCAGCGCAAAGCCGACCACCTGCCGGCGCCCATCGGAGAGCAACTGGTAGAGACGCACCACGCCGCTGGTGACGTTGTAGACGCAATGCGCCTCGGCTCCTTGCGTGAACAGCGTGTCGCCGGACGAAAAATGCGTCGGCGTGGCCAGCGATTCCAGCAGCGCGAGTTCGTCACCCGTCAGCGAGGCGCAGACGCTGACCAGGCGGACCATGCAGGTGCGGCATCCGCTCTCGCCGCGGGCAGCGGCGCCACACGCCGAGGGCTGACAGTTCACGATCGTACCTTCCTGCTCATGCGCGGAGCTTATCGCATGCGCGAAGGCCGACAAAGCGTGTGCCCTGCCGCAGGCCTGCGAATTTGATCCAGATCAATGCGGCAACAGGCCCTGCGCAACGAGGTTGCTGCCTCGAAACTGGGGAGAGCCGCACGTGATGGGCGATGACATCTTCGAAGTCGCGCGCATCGTGCCGGGCAGCGCCGACACGGTCTATCGGCTCGTCGCCCTGCTGCACCCCGAGGTCACGCCGGATGGCTGGGCCGCCTTCGTGCGCGACCACTCCCAGGATGGGGTACAGCCATCGGGCGTCTTCGCCCTGCGGGACGCCCGCCGCATGCCGCACGCATTGTTCGGCTTCCGCATCGGGCGGACGATCGCGGGCGGCACGACGCTGGAAATCTCCGAAATCGCCATGCTGCGCCTGCCCGGGACCTGCCTCGTCGACGCGCTGCTGCGCTTCGCCAATCAGCTCGCGGCGCAGCTCGACCTGCCGCGCATCGCGATCTCGCTGGAACGCTCGGCCGCCTGGCCGCAGGATCATGACGCGTTTCAGCGCTGCGGCTTCCAGATCGACCGCGTGATGGTCCTCGGCCGTGCCCGGCTTGAGCCGGCAGCCTGATCGCCCGGAGCAGTCAGCGGAGGCGTATGGCGGGTCTGCGGTCGGAGCTGCTTGAAAACAATGAGACAATGCATGCCGGCGAACCGGATTCGCCGGATATGGTCTGGGAGCGGCCGGTCCTACAGCCGCCATCGATTGGTCGCCCACCAGGCAGCCGCCGCGAGGGCGACCATGCCGAGCGCGACAAGAAGCGCTTCGCCTATCGGGCCGGCTCCTTCCGTGCATCCATGAAGTTCGCGAACCACGCGCCGTCACTGCTCCCCCCGGAGCCCTCGCGCTGCGCTGCCGTCACCCGGCACAGCAGCTCGATCTCTTCGAAGGACAGATCATAGAACGGCAGCAGCATCGGATTGCCCACGATCGATCGATCGGTCTCGGCCGCAACCTCGCCGTCCATGAACATCTCCCCCTTTGCAATCGCGCTCGAATCCGCTTCCTCGGAGCTCACCGAAGCAACAGCAATCGTCTGCGCGCCGCCACACCCAAATGGGGGGTGGCGGATATTATTGTTCCTTATGGTACCGATTTCGGCGAATTCGCATAGACCCCTCGGCACCCGCGCATCTTGAACCGGGGCGATCCCGGCGCCAGATGGCGCGGGCGTCGCCGATCCGGCGCAATGCAAAGCTCGGACCCGCCCATGCCCGCCTCTCTCCAGCTCGGCCTCGACACCTTCGGCGACGTCACCGCCGGCCCGGACGGCACACTGCTGCCGCATGCGCAGGTGATCCGCGACCTCGTCGAGCAGGCCGTGCTCGCCGACGAGATCGGCATCGATTTCTTCGGCATTGGCGAGCATCATCGCGCCGATTTCGCGGTGTCCTCGCCCGAGACCGTGCTCGCCGGCATTGCCACCCGCACCAGCCGCATCCGCCTCGGCTCGGCCGTCACCGTGCTAAGCTCGGACGATCCGATCCGCGTCTTCCAGCGCTTCTCGACGGTCAATGCGCTCTCGAACGGCCGCGCCGAGGTCATCCTCGGACGTGGCTCATTCACCGAATCCTTCCCGCTCTTCGGTTTCGATCTGCGGCAATACGAGGTGCTGTTCGAGGAGAAGCTCGACCTCTTCGTCGAGCTGATCCGCAAGAAGAACGTGACCTGGAAAGGCAGCCTGCGGCCACCGCTGGAGAACCAGCAGGTCTTCCCGCCGATCGAGACGGGCGAGCTGACGACCTGGATCGGCGTCGGTGGCAGCCCGGAATCGGTGGTGCGGGCAGCCCGCTACGACCTGCCGCTGATGCTCGCCATCATCGGCGGCCCGGCGCAGCGCTTCGCGCCCTACGCCCAGCTCTACCGCGACGCGATGGGCCGGCTCGGCCAAGGCGAACGGCCGATCGGCGTGCACTCGCCGGGCTATGTCGCGGCGACGGATGAGCAAGCCGCCGAGGAGTTCTTCCCGGCCTACAAGGCGATGCGCGACCGGATTGGCGCCGAGCGTGGCTGGGGGCCGATGTCGCGCGAGGAGTTCGAACGCGAGGTTTCGGGCGGCTCACTCTATCTCGGCTCGCCGCAAACCGTCGCCCGCAAGATCGCGGCGACGGTCAAGGCACTCGGCCTCCGGCGCTTCCAGCTCAAGATCAGCGCCGGGCCGCTCTCGCAGGACAAGCTGCTGCGCTGCATCGAGCTTTATGGGCGGGAGGTCATTCCGATGGTGCACGAGCTGCTCGCCGCCTGATATCGGATCTCGCCAGGCACGACATCGCATTCAGGCGATCGAGCAGCCTCGGCGCCGCCCCTCCCAACCCTCCCCCGTCCGGGAGAGGGCTCCCGCGTCCTTCCACCTCACGCCGGAGCAAACCAAACCGCCTCTCTCTCCCGGAACGGGGGAGAGATGGAGAGGGGGCTGCGCCAACCTCAATCAGCTCGCGATGAGGCGAACCTGGTGCGAGCCGGCATGAGCCCCTGGTCACTTCCAGTCCGGCCGCCACCTCGCGAACTCTGCCTTGGTTTCGGCATTGGCCGGGTAGAGGCCGAAGATGCCGTGCCCTTCCCGGACCTTCATCTCGACGAAGTCCTCATAGGCGGTCTGCTCATAGGCCTCGGCCGCGACCTCGTTGGCGATGCCGGCCGGGATCACGCAGACGCCTTCGCCGTCGCCGACGACGATGTCGCCGGGATAGACCGGCACGTCGCCGCAGCCGATCGGCGCGTTGAGGTCGAGCGCGTGGTGGTGGATCAGGTTGGTCGGCGCGCTCGGGCGGTTGTGGTAGGCAGGAAAGCCGAGCGCCGCGATGTCCGGGCTGTCGCGGAAGCCGCCATCGCTGACGATGCCGGCGACGCCGCGCTGCATCAGGCGTGTCACCAGGATGCAGCCGGCCGAGGCCGCCCGCGCATCCTTGCGGCTGTCGATCACCATGACATGGCCCGCGGGGCAGGTCTCGACCGCGACGCGTTGCGGATGCTGCGTGCCCTCGAACACGCTGAGATGGTCGAGATCTTCGCGCGCCGGGATGTAGCGCAGCGTGAAGGCCTCGCCGACCATACGCGGCGCGGTCGGGGACAGCGGCCGCACATCCTGGATGAACTGGTTGCGCAGGCCGCGCTTGAACAGCGCAGTGGTCAGGGTCGCGGTCGAGACACGCTTCAGCTTCTCGCGGTTCTCGGGGGTCAGGGTGGTCATGCGGCTTTGTCCTGTCGATCTGTCGCTTGCAGTGATGATCCCGGCGCCATGCTGGCTGTCATTCTCGGGCTTGACCCGAGAATCTCATGCCCAGATGCCACTGGTTTCCGAGATGGTCGGGTCAAGCCCGACCATGACGCCGACCAGCATCGCTCATTCGATCTTCACATTCGCCTTCTGCGCCACCTCGGCCCAGCGCTTGGTCTCGCTGGCGATATGGGCGGTAAATTCGGCCTGGCTCGAGCCGACCGGATCGACACCGAGCTTCTTGAGCTGCTCGATCACCGCCGGCTCGCGCATGATGGCCTGCGTCTCGCTCGAGAGTTTGGCGACGATCTCCGGCGGCACCTTCGACGGCGCGAAGAAGCCGTGCCAGGAGCTGGCATCGTAGCCTGGAATGAACTCGGACAGCGCCGGCAGGTCAGGGGCGACGGCGAGCCGCTTCGGCGTCGCTGTGGCGAGCGCCCGGATCTTGCCGGCTTCGACGTGCGGCCAGGCGATGGTGATGTTGTCGAAGGTGATCTGGATCTGGCCGGAGAGCAGGTCCTGCGTCACCTGTCCGCTCGAACGATAGGGCACATGCACCATGTCGGTGCCGGTCGAGACCTTGAACAGCTCGGCGGCCATATGGGTCGAGGTGCCGGCACCCGAGGAGCCGAAGGAGTACTTGCCCGGATTCGCCTTTAGCAGCGCGATCAGCTCCGGCACCGTCTTGGCCGGCAGATCGAGGTTGACCATCAGGATGTTCGGCACGCTTGCGAGCTGCGAGATTGGCGCGAAGTCCTTGATGTGGTCATAGGGCATCTTCGTATAGACCGCCGGGTTGATCGCATGGCTCGAAACCGTGCCCAGCGTCAGCGTGTAACCGTCGGGCTCCGATCGTGCGACCCCTGCCGCCCCGGTGTTACCGCCGGCCCCGACGCGGTTCTCGATGATGAATTTGCCATTCAGTCTGGCACTGAGCCGATCCGCCACGATGCGGCCGAGCAGGTCGGTTGTTCCGCCCGCGGCAAACGGCACGACGATGGTGACGACCCTGCCTCCAGGATAAGCGCCCTGTGCCAAGGCCGGGGTACAGGCCGGTGCGGCCAGCATGGCGCCGGCTCCGGCGAGCAGGCTGCGGCGTGTGATCGATGTCATCCAATCCTCCCTCGTCATTATCCATCCGGCCGATGCCGTTCCGGCGTCTTGCGGCCGTCTTGTCCGACTGCATAGCACGCAATTCCAGATTTTAAATCTGAAATTTCAGACTTGATGTCGCTTGCGCTTTGTGGTGTCTGGTGGGGCAATGGCGACTAGCCGTGCGTGAGTAGAATCGCGGCACGGCACGCCAGGGGAACCCGGATGTCAGAAGCGCTCGCGATCGAACCCGTCTCGCCGCATTTGCTGCGCTCCCTGCGCGAGCACGTGCATGAGCGCCTGCGCCGGGCGATCGTCGCCGGCAACTTCCGCAAGGGCGAGCGGCTGAACGAGCGCCAGCTCGCCGACATGCTCGGCGTCTCGACCACGCCGGTGAAGGACGCGATCCGCATGCTGGAGAGCGAAGGACTGGTCCGGACGGAGGCCCGCCGCGGCGTCTTCGTCGAGTTCTCGGCCCGCCAGGCGCTGGAAATGGCACTCGGCCGCGCCGCGCTCGAAAGCGTCATGACCCATATCGCCGCCAACCGGATCGGTGCCGGCGAGATCGCCGAGATGGCCCGCCTGATCGACGAGATGGCGCATGCGACCGAGCACAGCGCGCTCGAAGACCTCGTCAACCTGAACGAGGCCTATCACGGCATGATTCACCGCATCTCGGGCTGCGCCTATCTCGAGCGCCGGCTCGACGGCCAGCGCATGTACGACCATGCCCAGCGCATCGCCCTGCTCGCCGAGCCGACCGAGCGGCGCCAGGGCTATGTCGAGCACAAGGGCATTTTCGAAGCGCTCGCGGCCCGAGATCCGGCGCGCGCCGAGCAGAGGATGCGGAGCCACATCGTCCGCTCCGCCAAGAGCCATGTGCGCCAGGTCTTCGGCGCCGATGCAGAGGGTTTGGCCTATGACGAATGATCGCGTGCGTAGCGCACTGCGCGGCATTTCCGGCGTACATGTCACCGCCTGGAAGGGCGATGGCGAGGCCGACTGGGCGCTGACCGGCAAGATCGTCGCGCGCATCGCGCAGGCCGGCATCCACAACATCGTCTCGGCCGGCAATACCGGCGAATTCTACCCGATGACCACGGACGAGGTGGTGCGCAGCCACGCCGTAGCGGCAGAGGCCGCAGCCGGCAAGGCGCTGGTCACCGCCGGCATCGGAAGGTCTTTGCGGGAGGCAATCGCGACCGGCAAGCTCGCCGCCAAGGCCGGCTGCGACGCGGTGATGGTGCATCACCCGCTCGATCCCTTCGCCGCCCCGCAGAGCCAGGCCGACTACATCCTCGCCATCGCCGAGGCGCTGGATATCCCGCTCGTCGCCTATATTCGCTCCGATGCGATCGGTGTGAAAGATCTCGCCCGCGTCGCGACCCACCCCAATGTCGCCGGCGTCAAGTTCGCCTCGCCGAACATGATGCTGCTGGCCGAATGCGTCCGCGCCACGCAAGGCTCAAGCGCCAACTGGATCTGCGGCCTCGCCGAGGGCTGGGCCGCGCCCTTCCACGCGCTCGGCGCCCGCGGCTTCACCTCCGGCCTCGTCAATGTCGCGCCCGAACGCTCGCTTGCGATCTGGAGGGCGTTGGAGGCCAACGACTACGACCTCGCCCGCCGCCTGGTCGACGATATTGCCGGCTTCGAGACGCTGCGGACGAAGTATGGCAACGGCGCCAACGTCACCGTGGTCAAGGAAGCGCTCGGCCTGCTCGGCACCAAGGTCGGCCCCGTGCGCCTGCCGGGCCTGCCGGAGCTGAACGAGAGCGAGCGCGCCGAACTCCGCAAGATCGTCGGGAGCTGGGGCTCGCAGCGGGCGGCGGCGGAATAGAGGCTCGCCGTCATTCTCGGCCGGAGCGCAGCGCAGAGCCGAGAATCTCAGGACCAGATGGCACTGGTTTCCGAGATGGTCGGGTCAAGCCCGACCATGACGCCACCGGCCCGCTTACCTGATTAGAACACCAAGAATTCGAGGAAACGCCGATGTCCCATCCCCGCAAGACGCCCGACACATTGCGCTCCAAGCGCTGGTTCGGCGCCAGCGACCTGCGCTCCTTCGGGCATCGCTCGCGGGCGCTGCAGATGGGCCTCAACCATGACGAGTTCATGGGCAAGCCGGTGATCGGCATCCTCAACACCTGGTCCGAGATCAACCCCTGCCACACCCATCTGCGCGACCGCGCCGAGGCGGTGAAGCGCGCTGTCTGGGCCGCCGGCGGCTTCCCGGTCGAGATCCCCGTGATGTCGGCCTCCGAACAGTACCAGAAGCCGACGACCATGCTCTATCGCAACTTCCTGGCGATGGAGGCGGAGGAATCGATCCGCTCGCATCCGCTTGACGGCGCCGTGCTGCTCGGCGGCTGTGACAAGTCGACCCCAGCCCTGATCATGGGCGCCTGCAGCGCCGGCCTGCCCTTCATCTTCGTGCCCGCCGGGCCGATGCTGCGCGGCAACTGGGCCGGCAAGACGCTCGGCTCGGGCGCCGATGTCTGGAAGTACTGGGCCGAGAAGGAGGCCGGCAACATCACCGACGGCCAATGGCGCGAGATGGAGAGCGGTATCGCCCGCTCGCACGGCACCTGCATGGTGATGGGCACGGCCGCGACCATGATGAGCCATGCCGAGGTCCTCGGCCTGACCCTCCCCGGCGCCTCCGCCATCCCCGCCGCCGACGCCGCCCATCCGCGCATGGCGGCGGCCTCCGGCAAGCGCATCGTCGAGATGGTCTGGGAGGACCTGACGCCTGATCGCATCCTGACCCGTGAGAGCTTCGAGAACGCGCTCACCGTCCACATGGCGGTCGCCGGCTCGACCAACGCCATCATCCATCTCGTCGCCATGGCCGGCCGCGCCGGCGTGCCGCTGACCCCGGATGATTTCGACGCCTTCTCGCGCAAGGTCCCGGTGATCGCCAACCTGCGCCCCTCCGGCGAGTTCCTGATGGAGGATTTCTTCTACGCCGGCGGCCTGCCTGCCCTGCTGAAGCAGCTCGAGAGCAAGCTCCACACCGATGCCATGACCGTGACCGGCAAGCCGCTTTCCGAGACGATCGCGCTCGCGACCGTCTATGACGACAACGTCATCCGCCCGCTCGACAAGGCCGTGTCCACCGCCAATGGACTAGCGGTGCTGAAGGGCAACCTCGCTCCCGATGGCTGCGTCATCAAGCCCTCCGCGGCCGAGGAGCGCCTGCTCAAGCATTCCGGCCCAGCCCTCGTCTTCGAGGACTATGATGCGATGATGAAAGCGGTGAACGACGAGAACCTCGACGTCACCGCCGACCACGTCATGGTGCTGAAGAATTGCGGCCCCGTCGGCGGCCCCGGCATGCCGGAATGGGGCATGCTGCCGATCCCGAAGAAGCTCCTGAAGCAGGGCGTGCGCGACATGCTGCGGCTCTCCGACGCCCGCATGTCCGGCACCAGCTACGGCGCCTGCGTGCTCCACATCGCGCCCGAGGCCTATATCAAGGGCCCACTGGCGGCCGTACAGACCGGCGACATCATCACAGTCGATGTCGAGGCGCGCACGATTTCGGTCGCGCTCAGCGATGCCGAGATCGCGGCGAGGCTCGCAGTCTGGTCGCCGCCCGACCGCGACTACCCGCGCGGCTGGGGCAAGATGTCCGCCGCCCATATCCAGCAGGCCGACAAGGGCTGCGATTTCGACTATCTCACCGGCACGGCAAAGGTGGCGGAACCGGAAATCCATTGATCGGCACGCTCCGGCTTCACGTCATCGCCGCCGCGCTTTACGGTCGCGTCGGCGATGACGGCGGGGCGGGCGATGATCCGTTCAAAGCCGGATCGCGTGGACACCGCAGTCGCCTCTCAGGTTTCAGCTCCGGAGCTAGAGCGTTTCCGGTTTCGGTTGAATCGATTGTGATGTGACGAGAAGCGAGCCGCCTGCTTCAATCTGTGCCGGCTGAGCCGCAAAGAAGCTTAGGCCCGGCGA
>NZ_LMJW01000020.1:53468-220124 GCF_001429505.1 Allobosea sp. Root483D1 | reverse complement strand
GCCCTACAGCCCCGACTTCAATCCAATCGAGAATGCCTTTTCCAAACTCAAGGCGATCCTGCGCGCCCGAGCCGAGAGAACGACCCCGGCTCTCTGGGACGCCGTCGGATCGGTCATCGACCTCTTCACGCCCGAAGAATGCGCAAACTCTTCAAAGCCGCTGGCTACGATCCAGATTAAATCGGAAACGCCCTAGCGCAGGCGCGCCTCAAGCATCGCGAAGCTCTCCTGCCATTCGCCGGCGCGCTCCAAAAGGGACTGGAATTTGCGGCGTTCGCGCACCCAGGCTGGCAGGTCCGGTCTCCGCGCGCTTTCGAGGGTCGCGATTCCGATTAGCGAACGCCATCTCGATATCAGGCCGAGTGTCCCGGGCGGTGGCGCGAGCTTTCGGCCCCCGGCGTCCAGGTAGGCATCGAGAAACGTCAATGCCGCGGTCAATGCCTGGTTCGGGTCCAGACGCAGCAGGCACCAGCGTTCCCACACCCAGTGCAGATCGACGATCGGTGAAAGGGGCCCGCTCATCGTTTCCTCGAAATCCAGAAAGGCGGAAACCTCGTGACCTTCAAACAGCACGTTGCCGGGATGAAGGTCGTTGTGGATGGGTTGGGCGTCGTCGGTGAGAGCCCGGACGAAATCGCCCCATCGGTCGAGGAGGTCTCTGGCCGCTTGGCGCTCGAAGCCGCTGTTCGCTGTGTCCTCCGCTGCAGCCTCCAGCATGGTACGATGCGATGACGACCAGTCGCGCAATGTCGTATCGATATTTACGGCGGCGAGGGCGCCGTGCATCCGAACGATTGCCCTGCCGAGGCTTTTCAACTGAGG
The DNA here is from genome assembly GCF_001429505.1 of Allobosea sp. Root483D1. Taxonomy (GTDB): domain Bacteria; phylum Pseudomonadota; class Alphaproteobacteria; order Rhizobiales; family Beijerinckiaceae; genus Allobosea. The sequence goes on along the minus strand of NZ_LMJW01000020.1, from coordinate 219,302 downwards.
CGGAGTGGGCTCTCCGAAGCTGCCGTCCGCCCAGCGATAGGCGAACAGGACATCTCCCGTCTCGAGCGTCGAGGGGCCGTGAATGCAGGTAATGGTCGGAACGGCCCGAGCGGCCAGCTTTGCGACGATCTCGTTCGCCGACGCCAGGATTTCGGCGCGCCTCGCATCGACGATCTTGATGAACACCGGCTTCCCGCCACGGTCGGTGGCCCGGTAATATCCGCGCGGCGGCGATACCGGGACATCCGCCTGCTCGATCTCGGTCGCCGCCATGACTGCAGCGATCATCCCGGCGAGATGATCCGGAGCAGGCTTGTAGGCCAGCGGCCTCGGAGCGAAGCCGGAATGCGGTGGCAGAGCCGTCATTCGCCCTCGATGTCTCCCCACGAGATCGGAGTTCCTGTCGCGACCTTCCGCAGCAGCCTGCGACCCAGGACCTCGTCCCAGCGCTCGACCTCCACGCCCAGCGTCGGAAAAGCAAAGGTCACGGTATCGAGCCCGATGATATCTCCGGCCTCCAGGTCCCGCGACGCTATCAGTCCCATTCGATCTCGCGGACGGGGCATGTCCGCAGGAAGCTCGCGGGTCTCGTTGCCAAGCGCTCGCCAGGCCGTATCCAGACGCTGCAGCGTCGTCGAAACGTCGGAGATCCGCAGTGCATGGGCGAGATCGATGTCGTCGCTGGCGCTGTCGTCGCACAGACCCTTCTCGACGACATGCGCGCCCATCGCGACAGACAGCATCATCATGTCGGTACCGGCGTAATGGTCTGACAGGCTGCACAGGCAGTTATAGCGCTGCCCCAGCGCCACCATCATTCTCAGGTGAAACTGGTCCGGTGCTGCCGGGGGGCCGGGCGGGCTATGTTGCAGGATGAGGTTCTTCGCGCCTGCCGCCCGTGCCCACGCGACTGCGCGATCGATCTCTGCGAGCCGCGACCGGCCGGTATCGATGAAGAGAGGAAGGCCGGACGCCGCCGCCTCACGGATCAATGGCGCATGCACGATATTACTGCTTGGAATTTTCAGGGCGCATGCGCCTAGGTCCCGAGCGAATTGCAGCCCCTGAAAGTCGTAAACGCTCAGGACGAAATCCAGCCCCAGCGAGTGGGCATAGCTGTATACATCCCGCAATTGGGGAAGCGATGCGACATGCCGCTCGATGATATCGGCATATGGTTCGCTAACTTTGCCGCGATTCTCGGTGAAGTACTCGGTCAGGTTGTCTTTGGCGACGACCATGCCCCGATCGTGAATGAGGGCTCCTTTGATCGTCTTGACGCCCAGGTCTTTCAGTTTTGAAATAAGGTCTTTCGCGAGATTCAAGTCCTTCTTGAAGTAGACATCTATGTCAGGCAGGAATAGCGGCTGCTTTCCTGGTCCTATGATGTCCTGCCCGAGCCGTATCTCCATAACAAATTCCCGATCACCTAGAGTTTTTTGACGATGGTTTTCAATTTTGCCACCGCACGACGTGGCGAGAACCGTCGGCTCGCAACCAATTCCCGGGCGAGCAGTAGCAGCCGTTTGAAATCGCCTCCATCGAATTGTCCCCAGTCGGGAGCACTTTCGGCCTGACGTGCCGCGTGAGCCCTCAGCGCGTCCGGGTTCTCTGCGAGATTCCTGAGACGTGCGATGAGTTCGGCGAGGTTTCGCGTCGTCGTCACGCCGCCTGCGTCCCGATAGGTCGGCAATGCGAAGCCGTACGCATCATAGTTGAGAACCGGCTTTTTGCAGGCGATCGCCCATCGGATCGTGCTCGACCAGGTCGTGAGAAAGACGTCGCAGCGCGGGATTTCCTCGAGCAACCAGTTCGTCGAGATGCGGGCGCCGGCTGCGCTGATCGCCTGGCGGTCGGCGGCGTGCGTGCCGGGGTGAACGGCGACGCTCAGGTCGATGCCGGGGATCCGTGCGGCCTCGGTCACCAGTGACCGCACGAAGTCGCTATAACTTGCATGCTCGGCAAGATGTCCCCGCGCGCCGTGGTAGCTCGGCGGAAGCGCGATCAGAAGCTTGAGGCGTCCTTCGTCGATCACGCTGGCGGAACGATAAGCGTGCATTGCCTTCGGATCCCGGGCCAGGACGTCCGCGATGACGTCGCAATAGACCGAGCCGATCTGGCGCAGCTTGCTCTCGGCGATGCCTTCCCTGAGATAGTGTCGCCGCATGGCTGGAGACTCGACGGCGATGAGATCCGCCGTTCCCCCCTGGACGACCCAGGGTTTGGGAAGATCGAGCCCGACCGCAACCTTTGCCAGGATGAACTCGGCAGGATGGATCAGGACCTCGCCATGCGGCGAAGGCCGGATCCAGTGCGGCGCGAAGCTTCTCACCGCTTCGCCGATAGGACCTTCCGGCACAAGTGTGAGCGATCCTTCTCGGGCGCGGTCCTCGATGAAGTTGTCGTAATCCTTCTGTTCGCCAATGCCGAACGGAGTCACCAGCGTCGGCAGCCCCTTTTGCCTTGCCGTCGCGATGAGCGCGGCATTTCCGCCTGGCCCGTCTTCGCACACGATTAGGAGGTGGGGCTGGACAGACTTCAAGATCGCCTGGCTGGCCTGCATTTGTGCCAGCAACAGCCTGCGGTAATTTTCTTCGGTGCTATCGGGCTGCCACGGCGTCGATATCTTGGGCGTGCGTGTTGCCCGAGGAGCCTGTCGCTCAAGAATTTGAGCTACCAGGCTCTCTTGCGAGTGAAAGCCGATCCCCAGCGCCTCGCATCTGGCGGTCAACCCCGCATTGACCGCAGCGTCCGCGTTGAAGGATGCGAAGGCGACATGGACGCGCGACCGCAGGAGCCGCAGCGCGATCTGTTCAATCAACGGCCACTGGGACTGGCCATAGCCCGAAATCAGGACTTTCATCGGGCCGCTCAAACGTCCAGCCGGAAGATGCCGAGCCAGTGAAAGCTGGACGTCACATCGAGCAGCGCATGATCGAAATAGCCGATCGAGATTGGTGACAGCGGCGCGAGCACGGCTGCGAAGTGCTGCTCGTCCTTGATCGGGAACACGTATTCTGGATCTTGAATCCGGAACCCGGCAGGAAAATTGACGAGGACCACGTCGTCTGGGCCCTTCTCGCCAAACTCCGAGATGTAGAAGTTCTTCGGGCCGATCATGCTGACGAGGGCATGGCCGCCGGGTGCTAGAACTCTGGCAATTTCCCGAGCGGCGCTGCGCAGGCGCGTCTCACCGCCAAGGTAATACAAGACTTGGTTAGCGATCAGGAGATCGATCGTGCCGGATTCGAAAGGGAGTTCTTCCCAGTCTGGTTCGAGCAGATGAAGGTTTGCGCCGGGGCCGAGCCGGTCTCGGCAAATCGCGAGCGCTGTATTGCTGGCGTCAGCCAAGTGCACTTCATAACCTTGCTCGATAAAGAACAGGGCGTTGTTTCCTGTCCCGCATCCGAGATCTAGCACCCGTCTCACCTGAGAACGCGGCCGAATATAGCCGTTATGTGCGCGAATCAGCCACTCGGCAGGATATTTCGGAGCATAACTTCCGGCCGCAAAAAGGCGTGAGAAGCGCTCGACATTTCGATCGGCATGCGAAGTTGTATCTTCCGGACCGGATGCGTCCATCACTTCACCGCGATGGCAAGCGTCTGCATCGGCAGCGACATGATGCCGTTGCGCAGGACACGTGACCCGGCAGGCTCGGTCTCGGTCCACGATCGTATCGGGTCATCTTGCGGAGGTAGGTCGAATGGAAGCGAGAATGGCGTGAACGAGAACCTCGCCACCCGCTCGCTCGACTGGAGGAAACGACTCACAGCTCGCTCGGAGAACAGGTTGTACCCAGGATTCCATGCCCTCTCGACACCGTCCGCATAACGCCACTGGACGAGCGCATCGACCGGGAACGGGTTGAAGAGGCCGGTGATGAGAACCAGCGCCCCCGGCGCCGCAATGCGCAGGCATTCGGAGAAGGATGGCCTAAAATCGTCGAAGATGCTGTGCGTGCCCGTCATGGTGACGATATCGAACGTCTCCGCCATCAGGCCGTCGAGGCGGTTGGCGTCGCCATGCATGAAGACCGCATTCGGAATCCGCGCTGTAGCGCTCTCGACCAGGCTCAGAGAGAAATCCACTCCTGTCGCCGTGATATTCGGGAAACGTGAGAGGCCGTATTCGATAAAGGCGCCCGATGCGCAGCCGATGTCACAGAGTGAGAAGCCCGCCCCTCCCGTGTGATCCTGAAGGCGATCACCCAGCACCACGAACATGTGCTTCGGATCTTTGGCTTTCGGGCCAAGGTAAACATGGTCTCGGTTATAGATTCTCTGCTCGCTCATAGCGAAAAGCGCTCTCCTTTCGGGCCTTCTGCCAATGCACGGCCCAGCTCTCCTGATGGCGTTTTGCCAAAGTTTATAATTTTGCCCGGCGCCCTGCATGCAAGAGCCGAGGCTTTGCTGTGCGCGAAATTGCCAAGACGCTCAGATCGATGCGAGGCCGATCAGGCCGGCGCCATTTTGCGGGATAATCTTCCAGAATTGGCTGGCCGCCTCCTTCGAAAACTGCCGCGCGGTGGCAAAAGCCGGCGATCGCTTGGCCCATGCCGAGCCCGGTGCGTATGCAGCAGCAGCCGAAAATAGTGCGAACACACGTCGTACTACCGCGCTGGTCCCTTATCGGTGAGAAAGCAACTAACTTAATCGCAAGCGGGCCGCAAGGTGGAAAGCGGCAGTCCCATGTGGATTGAAGGCATTGGTGCCACTTTTTTTGGAGATTACCAAACGTCACTATTATCGACCGAGGAGGAAGAGGGGGTGGGTAATCACGGGAAAGTGACCTGGAGCGGTGGATTGTCGCAATGTAACGAACCTCAACGCCGATATTGCGCTGCTCCGTGATCACCGGGCGCTAGGGCGTTTCCGGTTTAATCTGGATCGTAGCCAGCGGCTTTGAAGAAGTTTGCGCATTCTTCGGGCGTGAAGAGGTCCGGCCTTCGGCCACACGGTCCATGGCGGCCGACAGGATCGCAGCAGCCGACGAAACGGGGGACCTCAGATGCCGGTGTGCATTGTCCCAGACGAAACGGCGCCGTTCATCCGAAAGGCTGGCCTTGAGCTGGTCGCTCACCGCATCCCGGTCCGTCAGGATGACGGCAAGCCCGTGCTTTGCGTAGGGCATCTTATCGAACGGCGCTACCGAGCGATAAAGAGCCGACAACTCCGGCTCGAACAGCATCAGGACGGGCGTGACCAGCGGACTGGATGACACCGCGTTGAGATGTGCCGCGTCATAGGCACAGTTCGAAAAAGCGCTGAAGATCGTGCTGCAGCACGCGATGCTTTCTTCGAGAGTACAGTCCTGTGCCAACTTCAGCTCGAGACCTCGCCGAGTCGCGATCTCCAGCGTGGCCCGTATGTCTGCCGGAGCTTCGCGCGGGTGGGGCCTGTACAGGATGGTCGGCCGCGGCTCGAGCTCACTGACGATGGCACTCCACCGATCCAGCGTCCGGCCGTAGCTGTCGACGGAGTGAAGGCATTGTCCGAATAGTCCTATGACGGTCCCCGTAAGGCCGAACCGGGCGCGGACGCTCTCTCGCCAGCCGGGGGTGACGAGATTCCGGTAACGCTGATGTCGAGGCGAGCCGACGACGACGCTTGCTCTCCGATGGCGTTCCGCATTGATCTCCGCCGCCTCGGCATCGAGCACCAGGAACGTGTCGGCACCTCGCCCGAAGAACTCGTTGGTCTCGCCCCAGAAGTCTTGGAAGACAAAGCTCGGGCAGGAGCTCTCCGCCAGAATGGCTTCATCAATGCCACCTTGCCCCGGCGAACTCAGGCCGCAGATCACGGCAGCAGGAGCGAACTGCGCGAGTTCATCGCGAGCGGCGGCCAGCAGCGCCTGAGCCTCGACCGAGTCGCGTCGAATGGCGGGCGTCAAGGGAATGAGCCGAAACCCGATATCGTGCGCGCGAAAGATCTGGCTCGCAGGGTCCTGTGCGAGAACGCGTATCGCGAACCTCGGGTCGTCCTTGGCAGCGTGAACGATTTCGAGAAGATGGAATGCCGCAGCGGCATCACGAGCCGTCACCAGCATCCGAATCGGCTTCCGCGCCAGCTCTTCCGCATCGGAGAGCACCAATTCTCGATTCATCGGTAGACATCATCCAAAGACTACGCTGAGCCGCCCCAGCAAAGACCATATTGCATCACCGTTGATATCGAGGTGCAACCGCTAAAGCCTCGTCGTACCCGGCGGCCGCCGATGTTGACGCAGGTCAGCAATCCTGAAAGAAGCGCGCTTCAAATCAGGCCCAGCTCCTATCCGCCGAAAGCGCATTGTGACTTTGCCAACAGCGCAGCGATTCATCCAACGCGTCGATGACCGGTCCATCGTCATCGGCATCGTCGGTCTGGGCTATGTCGGCATCCCCCTCGCGCTCGCTGCGCTGCGCCAGGGTATCAAGGTCATCGGCTTCGACATCGACCAGAAGCGCGTCGACGACCTCAACGCCGGCCGCAGCGCGATCAAGCACATCCCGATGGAGCTGATCGCCGAAGGCGCAAAGACCGGCCGTTTCGTCGCGACGACCGATTTCGATCGCATGGCCGAGCCCGATGCTCTGCTGATCGCCGTACCGACGCCGCTGACCAAATACCGCGAGCCGGACCTGTCCTATGTCGTGAAGACGACCGAGGCGATCGCCAGGCGACTGCGCAAGGATCAGCTCGTCGTCCTTGAATCGACGACTTATCCCGGCACGACCGACGAGGTCATGCGCCCGATCCTGGAGAAGGCCACCGGTCTGAAGAGCGGTGAGGGATTCTTCCTTGCCTTCTCACCCGAGCGCGAGGATCCCGGAAATCCCGACTACGGCACCTCGACCATCCCGAAAGTGGTCGGCGGCGACGGGGCGGACGCGCTCGCCATTGCGCTGGCGCTTTATGGCGCGCTGGTCGTCAAGGCCGTGCCGGTTTCCTCGACCGCGACGGCAGAAGCAGTCAAGCTGACCGAGAACATCTTCCGGGCCGTCAACATCGCCCTCGTCAACGAGCTCAAGACCGTCTACGCGGCGATGGGCATCGACGTCTGGGAGGTCATCGACGCCGCCAAGACCAAGCCCTTCGGCTTCATGCCGTTCTATCCAGGCCCCGGCCTCGGCGGCCACTGCATACCGATCGACCCGTTCTACCTGACCTGGAAGGCGCGCGAATACGATGTCGCCACGCGTTTCATCGAGCTCGCCGGCGAGATCAACAGGCGCATGCCCTATCAGGTGGTCGACCAGCTCGCCGCCCTCCTCGATTCCAAGGGCCACAAGAACCTGAGCGACGCCAGGATCCTGATCCTCGGCATCGCCTACAAGAAGAATATCGACGACATGCGCGAGAGCCCCTCGCTCAAGCTGATCGAGTTGATCGAGAAGCGCGGCGCCCAGGTCGAGTTCCACGACCCCCTCATCCCGGTGATCCCGCCGACACGCGAGCATGCCGAGCTCGCCGGCCGCAGGAGCGCCGCGGTGGACAAGGCCTCGCTCGCCGGTTTCGACGCCGTGCTGATTGCGACCGACCATGACGACGTCGATTACAAGGCGATCGTCGCCGGATCGAAGCTGGTGGTCGACACCCGTAATGCCTGTGCCCGCGCCGGCGTCAAGGCGGACAACGTCTTCAAGGCCTGATAGAACGCTGCCGCCCGTTTGCGCCCGGTGCGACGGACGAGATCGAGATTCCATCATGACGAGCTTCGCGCTGATCGGCGCCGCCGGCTACATCGCCCCCCGCCACATGGCGGCGATCAAGGCCAATGGCGGCGACCTCAAGGTCGCCTACGACCCCAACGATTCGGTCGGCGTCATCGACAGCCACTTCCCGCAAGCACATTTCTTCACCGAATTCGAGCGCTTCGACCGCCATGTCGACAAGCTGCGCCGCCGCGGGGAGCAGCTCGACTATGTCAGCATCTGCTCCCCCAACTACCTGCACGACGCGCATATCCGCTTCGGCCTGCGCTCGGGCTGCGAGGTGATCTGCGAGAAGCCGCTCGTGCTCAATCCTTGGAACATCGACGGCCTCGCCGAGATCGAGCAGCAGACCGGGCACAGGATCAGCACGATCCTGCAACTGCGGCTGCACCCGGCAATCCAGGCGCTGAAGGAGCGCATCGCCAAGTCGAACGCGCGCCACGCCGTCGATCTGACCTACATCACCTCGCGTGGCCGCTGGTATCACGCCTCCTGGAAGGGCGACGAGGCCAAGTCGGGCGGCGTCGCCACCAATATCGGCGTCCACTTTTTCGACATGCTCGCCTATGTCTTCGGCCCTCTGCAGTCGCAGACCGCCAGCCTGCGCGAGGGCGAACGCGCTGGCGGCCTGCTCTCCTATGAGAAGGCCGATGTGCGCTGGTTCCTCTCGGTCGACGCCAACGACCTGCCCGACAACGTCAAGGGCAAGAAGACGACCTATCGCTCGATCACGCTCGACGGCGAGGAGGTCGAGTTCTCCGAAGGCTTCACCGACCTGCACGCCCGCAGCTACCAGGAGATCCTGGCCGGCCGCGGCTACGGGCTAGAGGATGTCCGCTTTTGCGTCGAGGTGGTGTCCGAGTTCCGGACGCTGCCAATTAGCGCCAATGGCGAGCGTCACCCCTTCATCAACAAGTACCTGAAGGGCTGAGCGTCGATGGCCGCTTCGGAAATGCGTGACGATCCGCGCTTTCCGGGCGTGAAAATTCACGAAAGCGCCTATGTCGACGACGGCGTGACCATCGGCGCCGGCAGCAAGATCTGGCACTTCGTCCATGTTCTCGGCGAGACCACGATCGGCAAGAACTGCATCCTCGGCCAGAACGTCATGGTCGGCCCGCGCGTGCGAATCGGCAATGGTTGCAAGATCCAGAACAACGTCGCCCTTTACGACGGCGTCGAACTGGATGACGACGTCTTCTGCGGCCCGTCCTGCGTCTTCACCAACGTCAACAACCCGCGCGCTTTCCTGAACCGCAAGGCGGAGTTCCGCCGCACGTTGGTTATGAAGGGCGCGAGCATCGGCGCCAACGCCACCATCGTCTGCGGCCATACGCTGGGCGCCTATTGCTTTATCGCCGCCGGCGCCGTCGTCGCGAAGGACGTGCCCGATTTCGCCCTGATGGCCGGCGTTCCGGCTCGTCGCATCGGCTGGATGAGCCATGACGGCGCCAGGCTCGGCCCCGATCTCACCTGTCCCGAGACCGGCCGGCGCTATCGCGAGACCGGGCCGGACACCCTGGAGGAAATCGTCGGATGAGCGAGCGCCCCGCGATCGAGTTCATCGACCTCAAGGCGCAGCGCCGGCGCATCGGCAAGGCGATGGATGAGGCCATCCTGAAGGTCGTTCACGACGGCAACTACATCCTCGGCGAGCAGGTCGCCCAGTTCGAGACCGAGCTCGCCGCCTTCTGCGGCGCCAAGCACGCGATCGGCGTCGCCAACGGCACCGACGCGCTGATCCTGGTGCTCGAAGCGCTCGGCATCGGTCTCGGCGATGCGGTGCTCTGCCCGAGCTTCACCTTCGCCGCCACCGCCGAGGTCGTCGCCTGGATGGGGGCGACTCCGGTCTTTGCCGAGATCGACGAGGCCACCTACAATATCGACCCGAAGGGCCTCGCCGCGGCACTCGAGACGGCGCGCAAGCATGAGCTCAAGCCGGGAGCACTGATCACCGTCGATCTCTTCGGCCAGGCCTGCGACTACGAGCCGATCGAAGCCTTCTGCAAGCAGAACGGCCTCGTCCTCATCTCCGATTCGGCACAGGGCTATGGCGCCCGCTACAAAGGCCGCATCGCCGGCGCGATCGGCGATTTCGCCACCACCAGCTTCTTTCCGGCCAAGCCGCTCGGCTGCTATGGCGATGGCGGCGCGATCCTCACCGACAGCGACGAGCATGCCGAATTGCTGCGCTCGCTGCGCTTTCATGGCAAGGGCTCGTACAAGTACGACAACGTCCGCGTCGGCGTGAACTCGCGGCTCGACACCATCCAGGCGGCCGTGCTGATCGAGAAGCTCAAGATCTACGCCGAGGAGATCGAGCAGCGCCAGGTCGTGGCCGCCCGCTATACCGCGGCGCTGAAGGACCTCGTCGCGACGCCTTACGTGATGCCTGACTGCGTCTCGACCTGGGCCCAGTACACGATCCGCGTCGAAGCCGGCCGTCGCGACGCCTTCCAGGCGGCGCTGAAGGCCAAGGGCGTGCCGACCACGGTCTACTATCCCAAGCCCCTGCATCAGCAGGTCGCCTACAAGCACTTCCCGGTCGCCGGCAACGGCCTGCCGATCTCCGAGCGCGCCGCACAGGAGGTCGTGGCGCTGCCGATGCACCCCTATCTCGACGAGGCGGCACAGGATTACATCATCGCAGCCGTGCGCGAGGCGCTTGCTGGCCACACGCTTCTGATGGGCCGTTGATGCGCATCGCCATCCTTGCTCTCACTCCACTCGCGCGTGATGCGCGGGTCATGAGAACCGCCGGCGCCCTCAAGGCAGCCGGGCATGATGTCGTGGTCATCGGGCGGGAGCCCCTCCCCACCGACGCTGCCGTCAGGTTCCGGCCTCTTCCGGAGCTGAAGAGCGAAGTCCGGCAAAGATTGGAACTTGTGCTGACCCAGGGGCCCGCGACGCTCGTGCCGCCTGTCGCATCGCTCCTGTACTGGACTGGCGCCGACCGAACCCGGATGCTGCAATATGCTTTGCAGGAAAAACCCGATGTCGTCGTCAGCAACGATTGGATCACGCTTCCCGTCGCCGCCAGGATCAAGCGCGCATCAGGAGCGCGCATAATCTACGATAGCCACGAATTCGCGATACGCGAGCATGTCCAGAACTGGAAATGGCGGATCATAGCCCGGGCGGCCGTCCAGCACATTGAGTCGCGCCATATCGGCAACGCCGATCGCGTGATGACCGTCAGCGATGGAATAGCAGATGCTTTGCAGACGCTTTATTCGCTGCCGGACCGACCGACGGTCATCCGAAATCTTCCCAAGTTCCAGGACGTTCCTCCCCGGCCTCCGGCGCCGCGGCGCCGCATCCTGTTCCATGGCGTCATCCGACCCGAGCGGGGTCTCGAGGAGTTGATCGATTCCGTCCCGCGATGGACCTTCGACGGCGAGATCGTCATCAGGGGGTATGGTTCTGCCGCCTATATCGCAGGTCTTCGCGAGAGGGCCACATCGCTCGGAGTCGCGGATCAGCTTGCCATCGCGCCCGCGGTCTCGCCTGCCGAACTCGTCGAGCAGGCTGCCGATGCCGATATCGGCTATCTCGCCCTGCCGCCGACGACAGAGCAGTATGAGTTCGCCCTGCCCAACAAGCTATTCGAATATCTGATGGCCGGCCTGGCCGTGCTCGCCACGCCGCGCCTCGAGATGAGACGAATCGTCGAGGCGGCTGACTGTGGCGTCCTGGCCGACCTCGCCCCCGAAAGACTGGCCGATGCTCTCAATGGGATCGGGACCGGACAATTGAAACAGATGAAGGCGGCGGCCCGGGCAGCCGCGCGGCGGTTGAACTGGGACGAGGAGCAGAAGTCGCTCGTCGCCCTTGTCGATGGCCTCGCGGCCGATGCGAGACGCGTAAGATGAAGCCCGATGTTTCGGTGGTCATTCCGAGCTACGAACGACCGGAGCAGACAGCCAGGGCGGTCTGGTCCGTGCTCCGGCAGCCTGGGGTTCAGGCCGAGGTGGTCGTCGTCGACGATGCGTCACCGACCCCGGTGAGCCTGGCGGACCGGCTCGTTTCGAGCGGGCGCGTCCGAGTGTTGCGTCTGCCCGAGAACCGGGGTGCTGCGGGCGCGCGCAATGCTGGAGTCGAGGCGTCCAGGAGCGATGTCATCGCCTTCCTGGACTCGGATGACTTTTTCCTGCCGGACACCCTGGCACAACGGCTCGCCTTCTTTTCCAAGCAAGACGACGCTGCGCCGTTCCTGTGCGCAGCGGGAGTATGGCGCTGGTCGCCGCCCGAAGATGCGGTTCTCGCGATGCCCGCCGAAGCGGCCGACCTCGAAGCGCTGGCCGCCGGCTGCTGGTATTTTCCAGGTTCCACCGCACTCTTTTCCAGAAGGGTATGGGATCTCGTGGGACCGCTGACCCCCTCTTTGCGGCGGCTCGAGGATCTCGAATGGGGTATCCGGCTCGGTCTTGCGGGAGGGCGTCTGGTCGTCGCGCCCTCGGCGGCGGCGGTTGTCACTCGCTCTCCGCCCGCAGGATGGCAGACAGTGGCAACGTCTTGCGAGGCGATCCTGGCCACCTTCGGCCCGGCCTCGAGCCAGCCTCTTCCACAAGCACCCTGGATGCGGCTTCAGGCTTATCTCGAGATCGAGAAGGCAAATGCCGCGCGAGGAGAAGGTCGCTACGGAAGCACGGCAAAGAGCCTTTTGCGGTCGTTCGCTTATGCACCGCGCCTGAGGCTCCACCACCGGCGCTGGTGGACGCAGAGACGGGCACAGCAAGCCGAACTCGCTCGGATCGCCGCCTTGGCGACCGACATCTCCGGACAGGCAGCGGGAGATTGACGCGCGGCCATCGCAGATACGCGCCCCGGCGGCAACGGAGAAGGGAGCGGCTTCTTTCTGGCGGCGAGCCGGCGGCATTCCGCCGCCATTCTGTCGGCCAGGCCGCGCGAATGGACCATATTGCTTTTGCCGCCTGCAACGGGTATCGCCCGGGAGAGCGGCCCGGGTCCTTGGGCCGGTTTGTGGCCGCTCGGGCAGAACTATGCCGTGGAGCGGGACGCTATCGCATCAGCGAGCAGACGTCGTTCTTCCGGCAGCGAACGGGTGGTCGTCCATCTTTGCGACCGATCGTCATGGCATCACCGGCAATACCGGTTCGAAGGCAGGGCAAATATGAGCTACAAGCACACCGACCCGCGGCGCGACTCCCTCGACCGTGCGAAGTTCTCAGCTGATGTAGCCGAGCCGGAAACCAAGTATGGCCTCCCCCGGAACGTGATGTTCTGCTCCGAGTGTGTGATCTCGAACCAGAGGCCGAACTCGGCTGTGGAGTACAAGCACACCAAGGAGAGCACCAAGCAGACGATCCAGCTCGATGACGACGGCGTCTGCGATGCGTGCAAGCAGGCCCGGCGTAAATCTCAGATCATCGACTGGGACAGGCGCCGTCATGAACTGACCCAACTCTGCGACAAGTACCGCTCCCGCAACGGCAGCTATGATTGCATCGTGCCGGGCTCCGGCGGCAAGGATTCCTTCTTTCAGTCCTGGATGCTGAAGTACGAATTCGGCATGAACCCGCTCACCGTCACCTGGGCGCCGCATGTCTATACGGATTGGGGCTGGCATAACTTCAATCGCTGGATTCATTCCGGGTTCGACAATTACCTGATGACACCGAACGGCCGGGTCAAGCGTCTGATGACGCGGCTGGCTGTGGAGAATCTGTTCCACCCCTTCCAGGCCTTCATGATCGGGCAGAAGGCATTCGCGCCGAAAATGGCGGCGGCAATGAATATTCCGCTGATCTTCTACGGCGAGAACGAAGCGGAATATGGCAACCCCATCGCAGACAACGAAAGCGCTCGCCGGGATCACGCCTACTTCTCCTCGACGGACCCCAACGAGGTCTTTCTGGGCGGAACGTCGGTCGCGTCGCTCATCAACGACTACGGCGTCCGTCCGGCCGATTTGCAGAGCTACCTCCCGATCGATCCCACCGAGCTTGATAAGCGTGGCATCGAGGTCCACTATCTCGGCTACTACCTCAAATGGCACCCTCAGTCGGCCTATTACTTCGCCGTTGAGAACGGTGGCTTCCAGGCGTCGCCTGAGCGCACTCCGGGAACCTATTCTAAGTACAATTCGATCGACGATAAGATCGACGACCTCCATTACTACACGACCTATATCAAGTTCGGAATCGGCCGCTCTACCTACGACGCAGCGCAGGAAGTGCGCTCGGGCGATTTGACGCGAGAGGAAGGTATCGCGCTGGTCAAACGATATGACGGCGAGTTCCCGGAGCGTTTTGCGGAGGAGCTCCTCACCTATCTGAGCTTGCCGGAGCGTGAGTTCGACAAGGCGTCGACGCAGTTCGAAGCTCCGATCATGGACAGGGCCTATTTCGACGCGCTCGCGAACCGTTTCCGTCCTCCGCATCTGTGGAAGCTCGACGGTAACGACTGGGCCTTGAGGCGGACGATCTTCTCGGCAAACTGACGGATAGTATCGATGACGAATGTTCGCCTGATCGCCCGGCTGGATCTCAAAATGGACTTCCTGATCAAGGGCGTCCAGTTTGAAGGCTGGCGGAAAATCGGAGATCCTGGCGAGTTCGCCCTGCGATACTACGAAGCCGGCGTAGACGAACTGCTTTATATGGATGTCGTCGCGAGCCTTTACGAGCGCAACAACCTCGACGACATCGTGAGGAAGGCGGCCGAGCGCATTTTCGTTCCGATTACCGTCGGAGGCGGTATCCGCCGGCTGGCAGACGTCAAGACCCTCCTCGCGGCGGGGGCGGACAAGGTGGCCATCAATACCGCCGCCACCCGCGATCCGTCGCTGCTATCACAAATTTCCGAGACCTATGGCTCTCAAGCGACGGTGCTGTCCATCGAGGCCAAACGGACCGGGCCGAAAAGCTGGGAAGCCATGACAGACAATGGCCGCAACCATACTGGGCTGGATCCGATCGCCTGGGCCGCGAAGGCTCAGGAATTGGGAGCCGGCGAGATCTTATTGACGTCGATCGACCAGGACGGGACCTCGCGCGGTCTCGACATCGCCTTGATCAAGGCGGTGACGGCCGCCGTCGACATACCGGTCATTGCCGGGGGGGGGGTTGGCCGGAACAGCGATGTCATTGATGGCTTGCGGCAGGGCGCTGCCCACGCCGTCGCCATCGGGAAGGCGTTGCACTACGGCAATGTCTTGCTTCCCGATCTCCGAGCCCGCTTGGGCGATGCGGGGATTCCGGTGCGTTCTTTGGAGGCTGCCTGACGTGCAAAGCCGGAGCGTTGTTGTCGTCGATTACCAGATCGGCAATGTCTTTTCAGTCTGCAATGCGTTCAAGGCGGTCGGAGTTGAGCCGGTCCTGAGTGGCGATCCCGATGTCGTCGCGCGCGCGGAGCGCCTCGTGCTGCCGGGCGTTGGAGCGTTTGCTCGTGCCATGGAGGAACTGAACGCGCGCGGGCTGGATGCGGCCGCCCAGTCCTTCATCAAGACTGGGCGCCCATTTCTTGGCATCTGCGTCGGCATGCAGATGCTGATGGAAAAGAGCACGGAGTTCGGCGTGACGCCTGGCCTCGGGCTGATCGAGGGCGATGTCGTTCGAATTCCCGAAACGACGGCCGCAGGCGACAGGCATGCCGTCCCCCATATCAGCTGGGGTACGCTCGAGTTTCCGCAAAACGGGGTCGGCGAAGGCGACTGGGCGGGCTCCCCCCTCCAGGAACTGCAACCAGGCCGCTCCAGCGCCTATTTCGTGCATTCCTACATGTGCCAGCCCGCCAACGCTGCCCATCTCCTGGCGACGGTCTCGTATAACGGCCGAGATCTGACGGCTGCAGTCCGGAAGGACAACGTCTTCGGCGTGCAATTTCACCCGGAACGCAGCAGCTTGGCCGGTCAGAAGATGTTTCGTTCGTTCATGGCTATCTGAGAGCGGTTCGGAGCTATGCGTTCGCCGGCTCGAGTGTAGAAGCCGGCGACTTTTCTCTGGCGGCACGATTGACGAGCTCTCGCAACCGTGCCGCAAAACGTCCGTCGACAACGCCCCATTCCGGCGCCTGGCTTGTCTGCAGCCTGCCGAGTTCGTCCAGGCGCCCGGCTGAGTCCAGGATGTCCTGTAGCGCGTGCTCGAAGCTCGCACGGTCCTCGACCTCGATAAGGCCGCTCGCTCCGACATAGTCGCCATAGCGATAACGGTAACAATCGTAGTTGATCACCGGAATGCCGAGCGCCAGTGCCCAACGGATCGTGGCTGAAATGCTGGCCACGTAGAGATCGCAAAGCGGCAGGAGCGTCTCTGTCGCGGCATCGGCCAACGGCACGCCGGCGCGGGCGAAGCTCCGAACCTCTTCGACCTTGGTCCGCGGGTGTTTCACCGCAAGGATATTCGCTCGCGCGGCCAATGGCGCAAGCGCGTCAACCCAGCCCTGCAGCATCTCTTCGTAGGAATCGTATTCGAAGCCTTCAATCGACGGCGAGGTGAATTGATTCGGCGGGATAGCGACCAGAACGAGCGGGCGGTCGTCTCTCAGGCCGAGTGGTGTCAACAGCTCCTCGCGTAAGGCCGCGCGATCTCGGTTGGCTTCGAAAAGGACGTCGTCCACCGGGCTGCCCAGCGTCTCCAGCTGCTCTGGTGGAAAGCCGAGCACTTCATAGCACTCTGCGATCCTCGGTGAATCGACAGCGATCTTGTAAGCTTGGCCATAGTTCAGCAACCAAGGCTTGCGCGTAGCCAAGCCGACGGTCTCATAGAGAATGATGTCGGTGGCAGGAAGCCTCAACCGGTCGTGCCCCTGGTAATTGAAAATCCAGCCGGGCCTGAGTTGACGAATCAGCCATCCGACAAAGCCACTGGCCAGGTGCCGTGGATCGCAAGCATAGTAATGGGCCGCCTCGATCGGGTTGGGAATGGTCGTCGGCAAAATGACATAATCCAGCCCGGCGCGCTTGGCGGCCAAAGCCACCTGGCGCGAATTGTTCCCGATATTGTCTTCGAACATCACCACGCAATCGGCGCCGAGCGTCAGCAATTCGCTCTTGTGCCGCGCGAGGCGCGCACGCTCGGTTCCAATACCTACCACCAACAAGGTAAAAGCCGTCAAGTTGGTAGAACCTGATTGCCATAGCTGCGCGATCGGCGATGGCTTCTTCTCCAGAACGGCGGATTTATCCAGCCCCGCATCAGCTGCGGTCGCTCCCACAGCCCCGCGTCTCGCTTCCCTTCTTCTGCGCAAACCGAGACTGAACAGGGCCCGCCAACCGTAAACTTCGATAAAGCGGACGATGCTGCGAAGGCGCCTGCCTCTGGCACGCCTCCCCCGCAGCGCGGATGCGAAAGATATGAACCGGATGAGCCGACGGCGGGAAGGAGGCCGTTTGGATTGGCAAGGCCCCGTGGGACAGCTCGCAGGCAGCAGTTCCACAGGTTCACCAGATGCTGAAAGCCGCACCCAGCTGCTGGCCTTGTCCAACTCGGGAACGATGACGTCATAGCTGGTGCCGAGTTGTGTCGCGACACCCGCAGCCATCCGCCTTTCATGAGCGGACGCGCAGTGGATGTAAATCCGCATCACGACACCTCCAGCCTTTGAGTCGCGACCATCTGGGAATACAGGCCATCCAACTTGATCAATTCACTATGAGAACCTTGTTCCACGATTTGTCCTTTGGACAGCACGTAGATCATGTCAGCGTCCTGAACTGTCGCCAACCGATGCGCAACGATGATGACGGTGCAGCCGCTCCCACGTAGACGATTGACCGCCGATCTGATCGCCGCTTCAGTCAATGTATCGAGCTGACTGGTCGCTTCATCGAGGATGAGCAAACTGGGCTTCTTCAGGAACATGCGCGCAAGCGCAATTCGCTGACGCTCGCCGCCGGACAGGGAACCTCCGCCGCTGTCGATGATCGTATCGAACCCTTTCGGCAGGTTTTCGATGAACCCGCTGGCCGAGGCGGCCTGGGCTGCGGCCACGACCTCCGGAAACGTCGCCTCCGGGTCCGCGATCATGATGTTCTCCAGGATAGAACCGCGGAACAGCGGCGTTTCCTGGCTGACATATCCAACACGCGGCCAGAGCGTCTCGGCGGCGATGTCGTTCAGGGAGGCCTCGTTGATGAGGATCTCTCCACGCGTCGGCCGGTACAGGCGCATCAGCAGCCTGAGGATCGTCGACTTGCCGGCGCCGGAGTGACCGACGATGGCGACCATCCCGCCCCGGGGGACATTCAGGGAGAGATCGGAAACGATCAGCTCACCCTCTCCATAACCAAAGCCAACCCGGTCGAACGCTACCGACTCCGGCGGCGCGGACAGCCTGAAACCGTCCTGTGGCTCCTTGGCCCTGTCGAGCTTGGCCAGGAACCCATGCAGGCCTTCGACGGCCTCGACATTGCTAACGAAAATATTGCGCGCGATGTGAAACGTGGCCAATGGGCCCAGAACCCGCGAAAAGCCCACGAGAAAGATCACTAGAATCGCAAGTATTTCCTGGCCACTGACGCTACTGAAGAGGCTGGCGATCAGCACGATGGTGCAGACCAGCAATCCACCTACAGTCGAAAAAAAAGGATAACTCGCGGCCTGCAAGGCAAGGGATTTGATCTGAATCCGCTTCAATCTCAACATCGAAGCATTGAGTCTTTTGTAGAAAAATTCATGCGCAGAAGAGAATTTGATAAATTTAAAATTTTGTACAATCTCAGTATAGTAAGATGAGAACTCGATTTGCGAGCGCGTTAAATTCGTATTGATGTCAGCGGCCACACGCCGCGTAATCGATCTGAAAAATATCGAACATACAATAATAAAACTCATGATCGTTATGAGAACGATAGGCCTGACTGCCAACATCAGAAGCAACAGGATACAGATTGTAACGACGCTCGAAAAAGCCTGAGCCAAGAATCTGGCAGCAATCCCGACGCGAATCGGGAAACTGGAAGACATGTTGATCAGGTCGCCGATCGAAAGCTTGTCGATCGTATCGGCTTTGGCCGCCATGATCGAGCGCAAGCAGCGGCCTTGCAGCTCCTTCTCGATTTCGGTCGGAATGACATAAACGATGATATCCAGAAAATACTGGATCGCTCCTCGAGCCAGCACAATGACGCCCAGGATCAGAGCGATCCATTGCAGGCGTTGCGAGACCGTGAGCCCTTCGAACAGGGCTCCGAACTGCCCCAGCAAAGGGATGCTCGCGAAAAGGCTGTTGCTGGCCAGCGTGTCGACGAGCGGCACGACGAGCATGACAGTGAAGCCGTCCGTCAACGCATTGAAGACAGAGGCGACGACAAATGCCGCTATCAGCCCGACCCTGGCACGCGAGAGCTCAGCGACCATCCGCACGACGTTCCATGTCGTGTTGACGCGCATCATGGCTGCTTTGATCATAAAAATCGGCCCACCTTTGCCGCGCCTCACATCGAGACTGCTCTAGCAGCTTGATGCTGCAAGTGCGAGGAATCCGACCCCTCAAACGGCACTGCCGGGAGGAGCCCTCCCGGCAGCACGTGCTTGGCAAAATTCTGCTCCGGAGAGATGCCCTCTGCGCCTTAGCGCGAGAAGCACAACCCGGCATTGTCGTAGTAGTCATACCCTTCCGGGCAGACGGCGGATCCCCGTCGGTTGAAACGAGGCGGAACACCGTCGCGTGCTCTTCTGCGCTCTCCGTAGTAGCCGCCTCGATCTCCGTAATTACCACCGCGCCCTCGGCCATACTGACCCTGCGGCTTGCAGCGGCCACGATCATAGTCATAACCCTCGGGACACACCGCTGAACCGTTACGCCAGCGTGGCTGGATGAAGCCGATGTCGTCCTGGCGCCAGTACTGCGCAGATGCGGGCGTCACAGCCAGGATTGAAAAGGCGATCCATGTGAGCGGTACAATGAGACGACTTTGTTTCATCGGGTTCACCTTGGTCAGAGTACGGCAAGCTTACTGTCCGAGGTTGAACAGAGGCTGAACGATAGGAATGCTCGCAGGGCTGAGGATAGCCCCCTTCCTTCCATGTCACCATCTTCATCGCCCGGCCAGGATACTCAAGCTTGTGCCGGCGCGTTCGAGGCGACCGACTGCGTCGGAGTGACGATCGCGGCCCTGCGCCGGAGCCTGGAACTCCAGCCTGGACCAATCGCGCCAGAAGAGAAAGGCAAGGTGGAACGAGGCCTGGCATGCCGATTCGTGGCGCGCTCCAAACCATGTCGACGGAACCGGAAGCGGGCCGGTCTCCAGTTGCAACACCGGCCCCGCGCCCGGTGGGCCATAGGTCAGATGGTTGACCGGAAAGGCGAGCCGCCATCGCTCGGCGCCCTCGCGGTATTCGACGATACCGATCAGTGTTCCGCAGCGTCGAAGCAAGTCCGGCTGGATCTCCTCGCGGCCCAGCTTCTCCGCCCTGACCTGCCGGATATCGATTGCGAGCTGCTCGAACAGCGTCGCATTCTCGCTCTCGGTATCGTCGCAGCGCCCGTCCCTCGCATGGGTCCGAAAGATGACGTGCCGGTGTTGGGAAGCAAGGATCTGGTACGAGTATGCCGGGGATTTACCCAACGGGCCGTCGCCGGCGACGTTTCCGGCCATGACCATCGGGGCCAGCCCATACTCCTCGATACTGTTGCCGTCGGCATCCAGCTTCGCCGCGGTTGCGATGAGCCGCCATCCACCGGAATGGCCCGAGCGCGTCTTCCAGGTGAGCGATGACGAGCCGAAATCAGGGACGGTGGCCATCAGGCCGCGACCTCACGCTGAAGATCCGCGGATGATCGACCGGGGCGATCCGCCTCCTTGGCGACGTCGGCCAGTATGGCTCGCATCCGGGAATGCCAGCCGGCAGCGTAGAGAGCCTTTCCCAGCGACGAAAGCTCCGCCCGCTGGCCGTCCAGCTCTCCTCGTGACAGCCGCAGCAGCAAAGCAACCAAGTCGGAGCTGCTTTCGACATGCGGCACGAACTGCTCCAGCGTCGGATCGGACATCATGTCGCTCAAGCCGCCGCCACCGCCGGGGCGCGTCAGCGAGATCGCGAGACGCCCCATTCCGCAGGCTTCCAGCAACGCAAGTGAATTGCACGCAACGATCGCATCGGCCGATGCGATCAGCGGCAGCGGGTTGCCGCGAGAGCGGATGATCTTAAGCGTCGGCCAGACCCGATTGAGCGGGCCGTAGAATTCCTCGCCATCGGTCTCTTCCGGGTGAAGGACCAACTCGCAATCGAAATCTGCCAGGCGCACCGGCTCGCGGCAAAGGTTGAGCAGCAAGTCGCGCATGACAGCGTGGAACAGCGGCTGCGAGAAAAAGCGGACAGATGGCCGCTCGCGAGATGCGATCGGGCCAGCGGATGCGTTATCGATGGCCGCACAACCGGCAATCACGACATCCCGCGCGTCCCAGAAGCCCTTTGCGAGCATCAGGTCCCGGAAATGAGAGCCAAAAACGGCAACGCGGTTCGGAAGAGGCATCCGCTCCTTTGAAGGTCGTAGCGAAGCCGACCATCCGTAGTCCGGATCGTTGGCGCCGAAGACGCCGTGCTGAAGCTCCACGACGGGAATGCCGCATTCCTGCGCAGCTGCGATCTCGGGCATGCGGCCAGGGGCGTAAGTCATCAGAATGGTTTGGAACTGCGAAACTCGAAGGAAGCGGCGGAACAGGATTCGCCTGGCCTGGAAATTGGCGAGGATCAACGCGGCGCGGCCCAGGCCGACTGCAGGACCGCCCGGCTGCCTCCCCATCGCACGGACGAGCCGGTAGGCGGGTGGCAGCATCGCTGGCATAAGAACTTTCGCCAGCAACCGAGCGTGGGCGAGATAGCTGACTAGGCTGTCGCCCCCCGGCTTATCTTCGTCGATCCGCGGGAACGAGAGAAAGCGCGATTGTCCGGCCCAGTGCGTCGCGTTGAGGTTCCCGAAGAAAAAATCCGTTTCGGTACCGTCGTCGGCAGTAACCGCCTTGCGGACACCGACCAGCAGGATCGTCGAACGATCAGGCAACAGCGCCGGTCGCAAGGCCAGTCGGCAGTCGCGCACCACCGCTCCTAACTGCGCGGTAAAACGCTTGAGAATGCCGCCGGAAACGCCATTTGCCGGGGAAACGGCATTGGCCGAGACCACGGCGCGGGCGGCCAGGGTGATCTTCACTATTGGCCACGCCAGCCAGCGCCCGATCGCGATATGCTTGGCAGCCTCAAGATCGTCGACAGCATTGATCGATCGATACAGATCTGAAATTCCGACCATCTGCCTTCCAAAAGACCGCCCGCCAAGCCGACGGCATTCACTTTTGTCCTGTTCGACACTACAGCAATACCGCGATTGCGCGAACACGGACCGCAGGGAGTTGATGTTGAAAATCTCGATCATAGGCCTCGGACGCATGGGGCTGCGGCATGTGCAGGTCGCACGGAACCTCGGACTGGACATCGTCGGGCTGTGCGATGCCAACGAGCAGACGCTCGCCGGCGCGGCCGGCACGCTCGAGCTGCCGTCCGGCGTCTTCTATTCGGACGCTGGCGTCATGCTGTCGACGGCCCGTCCGGATTGCCTCGTGATCGCGACGACTGCCCCGTCGCATGCAGGCCTCGTCGAGCTCGCGGCTCGTTCGGGCGTCAGCATGATCCTGTGCGAGAAGCCGATGGCGGTCTCGCTGGAGGAATGCGACGCGATGATCGGGATTTGCCGCAGCGCGGGCATCCGGCTAGCGATCAACCACCAGATGCGCTTCATGGAGCAGTATCAGCTGCCCAAGCGCATGCTCGCGCAGCCGCGCTTCGGCGGGCTGACGAGCGTCGGCGTCCAGGCCGGGAACTTCGGTATCGCGATGAACGGAACCCATTATTTCGAGATGTTCCGATTCATGACCGATGAAAGCCCGATCCGGGTCAGCGCTCACTTCTCGAAAGAGGCCGTACCCAATCCGCGGGGTGCGCAGTTCAAGGATGCTGCGGGAACCGTGCGGATCGAGACCGAGAGCGGGCAGCGCTTCTATATGGATTGCTGGACGGACCAGGGCCACGGCGTCAATGCCGTCTACATGGCGCGTAACGGGCGCATCACGGTGGACGAGCTCGCGGGCGAACTCGTCGCGGTCGTACGCGAAGCGGAACATTCCGAGCTCCCGACGACGCGTTACGGCATGCCGGTCGAGACCGAGCGGCTCAGCATCACCCCGGCCGATGCAGTCGCGCCGAGCGCCGCGGTGCTCAGCGCGCTCATCGCGGGCGTGGATTATCCGACGGGCGAGGACGGCCGACTGGCGATGGAAGTCCTGATTGCCGCCCATCTCTCCCATGAGAATGGCGGCGCCGTGGTGTCCATCGGGCCCGAACTTCCCCGAACCCTCAAATTGCCGATCGCCTGAGGAGAACCAGCATGAAGGCAGCAGCCGAACACCGGGTGGCGATCATCGGTACCGGGGCGATGGCCCGTGAACATATCAAGGCGTTCCGCGACGTGCCCGGCGTCAGCGTCTGCGGCATCTATGGTCGAACCCGCCATAAGGCCGAAGCGCTGGCGGCGGAGTTCGGCATCGGCGTCGTTGCAGACTCGATCGAGGAACTCTATCGCGCCGCAGAGCCGGATCTGGTGCAGGTCTCCGTCTATGAGACCGGCATCAAATCGGTTCTCGATCAGGCACTCGCCTTCCCCTGGCGCATCCTAATGGAAAAGCCGATCGGGCTCGATCACGCCGAAGCCATCGACATCCTGCGGCAGGCCAAGAGCGCAGGCCGTCATGTCTACGCCGGACTGAACCGCAGAGCGATGTCGAGCACGGTCGCAGCCCTGTCGGATCTCGCGCAGAATCCCGAACCGCGCTTCATCCATGTCCAGGATCAGCAGTCGCTGGAAGTCGCCAGGACGATTGGCCATGCGCCCGAGGTGGTCGCGAACTGGATGTACGCCAACTCGATCCACCTCGTGGATTATCTGCTCGCCTTCGGACGCGGCGAGGTCACAGGAGTCGACGTCGTTCACCGTTGGAACGCAGATGATCCGGCTCTCGTTCTCGCCAAGGTGAGCTTCTCGAGCGGCGACATCGGCCTGTACGAGGCCCTCTGGGCCGCTCCTGGACCGTGGAGCTGCACGATCTCGACCCGAAGCCGCCGGTGGGAGCTGAAGCCGCTCGAGCGCGCTTCCTTCCAGGATGCCGGCACCCGCAAGCTCGTCCCGGTCGAGCCCGACGATTGGGACCAGAACTTCAAGCCGGGATTCCGCCGGCAGGCCGAATGGATGATCGCTGAAGCCGCGGGCCAGTCGACGCCGCTACCCAGCCTCGAAAGCGGTGTCAAGGCGATGCAGCTCGTTCGCGACATCTATCGCTAGAGCACTGGGTCGAACGCGGTCTCCACAGGCCGTGAATCCGATGTCCTGGAGCTGAATCCGGTCAGGTTGAATCACCTGATCGGATCACGCGTTCTCAATAGCATCGGACCGAAAAGTGGAATCCAGTTTTCGGAAGAAAACGGTGCGGTAACAATGTGATAGATCATCGTGACCGCGCCCGTTCGGACGCGCGGTGATCTAGGGCGTTTCCGGTTTAATCTGGATCGTAGCCAGCGGCTTTGAAGAAATTTGCGCATTCTTCGGGCGTGAAGAGGTCGATGACCGATCCGACGACGTCCCAGAGAGCCGGGATCGCTCTCTCGGCTCGGGCANGCGCCAGCTCGTTCGATGGCCTCGCGGACGCCCGCCGGCTTGTGGGCCGGCAGATTGTCCATGACGACGATGTCGCCGGGCCTAAGCTTCTTTGCGGCTCAACCGGCTTGTCTCGTCGCGATGGAAGCCTGTCCAGGCGCCCATTACTGGGGCTGCGAGATCGACAAGCTCGGCCACACCATCAACCCTATCGGCAACCAGACAAGCCATCATCTCGTTCAGCGTGATGTCTTTGCGCTTCGTGATCAGCCCCACGATGAAGGCCTCATGCGCATCCAGCCGCGAACCCCGCCGCCGACCCTGCAGTCGCGCGCTCGTCTCGCCAAGCCTGACTCGCGCACAAGCCAGCGGATCGCCGTCGATATTCCAACTCCGAACCGCGCCGCCGCATAACGGCCAAGCATCCCGGCTTCCGCCGAGGCGATCACTCGCTCGCGCAAATCCTGGCTGTAGGCGCGCGCCATCTCCGGCCTCCGTCGTCAGACGATGAAGGAATCGCACTGTTCGCCCGGCTTGGGAATCCCGCCGGAATCGGAAAAACGTGAAAACGCTCTAGCGCCCTTGCGCCAACTCCTTGGCGAGCCTGTTCGTAAAGATCTGCGCGGACTGCTGGTGCAGATGGGCGGCGTCCCGGTAGCTCGCCACGTCGCGCGCCATGTCCGGCGCCAGTGCCGCCCCGTCGAGGGAGCGCAGCCCCAGCTTCGTGGCAAACGCCGCCAAATGCCTGGAAAAGCCGGTAGCCTCGTCTTCGATCACGGCGAAGTCCTTGGCGACCGGCATCCGCAGCAACACGATGCGGATACCGGAGCGCGACAGATCCGCCACCAGCGCTTTCGCTTCCTCCCAGTACCGGTTGCCGTTCTGGTCGTAGTCGGGAAACACCGTGGCGCGGTAGTTGTTCACCACGGGCAGATATGCTCCGCTGTCGAAATCCGCGCTGTTCCAGGGCCGGATCATCACCAGCCCGAGGAAGCCGCGATCGAACCTGGCCGTGTAGTAGCGGGCATCGACCTGCTGGGGCTTCCTGCTCTGCCCCGATGTCCAGAACCTACCCCATGCCTCGAGCGTATCGGGCCAGGCGTCGCGTCGGGTCAGGAGGTGGCCAAAATCACTCAGCAAACGCCTGTAGTGAGGATCGCCGCTGCGAAAGACGACGGCGAAGCCGGCGCCGACCTCATTCTCAAAGCGCTGCCGCCAACTGGTGACCTTGTCGCGGAACGACGAGCCGCGGACCAGACCGCGCTTGGCCTGCGCCGCCGCGACGATCTGGTCACCTCTCGTCACCATGTCGCGCGTCAGGTCGGCCGGCGAGATGCAGATCACGATCTGCTTGGGAGCCAGATCGAGCGTACGCACCAGTTTCAGGCCCGCGATGAACGAGCTTCCCGAAAACGTCAGATTGTAGCTGCCCGGTTCGAGCCAGGCGGGGTCGACTCCGTATTCGCATTGCGAGTTGCCGACGATGAGGGTCGAGATCGGCCGCCCCTGCGCTAGGTAGTCTAGCGCCCAGTCGAGCTTCTGGGCGTCGTTGGCGGGATAGGTGAAGCGGGCCTTTTCGCCGAACGAGCGCTCGATCGTCCTGATCATGGACTCGGCCGGGCCCAGCAGCGCCGCCAATCCGAGCAGGCCCGCGGGCCAGAACCCCGTTCTAGAACTGAAAATAGATGAAAGCATTTCCAGCTCCAGCGCCCAACACGGTAAGCGCGAGCATCCCGCCCGCCAGAAGACCACGCAACCACATTGCCTCGATTGCCCGCAATCTCAGCGCATGGAAACTCCAGAGCGTCGCCAGATAGAGGCCGCCGAGATAGACGTAGATCGCGCGATCCTGCAGGAGCGGCGAAACGGATGTGCCGGTCGGCACGACCAGCCGGTGAAGTACCAGGAAGGCCTGGTCCAACCCGTTCTGCGCCCTAAAGAATATCCATGCGAAACAGACCGCGTGGAACGTCAGGATGATCAAAACGAGCCGGGCCGCCGGGCCGAGCGGGCGTCGCAGTCCGAGCCGGTCGGCGAGCGCCACGAGGCGCCTTTCGGCGATGAGGTACAGCCCGTGGATGCCGCCCCATAGCACGAAGGTCCAGCTTGCGCCGTGCCACAAGCCACCGAGCAGCATCGTGATCATCAGGTTGCGTGCCGTCCGGCCGCTTCCGTTCCTGTTCCCGCCGAGGGAAATGTAGAGATAGTCCCGCAGCCATTGCGACAACGAGATGTGCCAGCGCGTCCAGAAATCGCGGAGGCCGATCGCGGCATAGGGATTGTTGAAATTTTCGGGGATGCGGAAGCCAAACAGCATTGCGAGGCCGATCGCCATGTTCGAATACCCCGCAAAATCGAAATAGATTTGGAAGGCGAAGCCATAGACCGCCAGAGCGGCGTCGGCGGAGCCGTAGGACGCGGGCGCCTTGAAGACGGCATCGACGAGCGGAGCAATATTGTCCGCCATCACCGTCTTCTGGAAGAGCCCCAGGACCAGAAGAAAGGCCGCCTGCTCGAGCCCGACGACACGATGATGGGCCAAAGCCTTGATCTGGGGGATGAATTCTGCGGCCCGCAGGATCGGTCCAGCCACGAGTTGTGGAAAGAAGCTGACGAAAAGAGCGTAGTCCAGAATATTGGTCTCTGCTTTGATATGACGCCTGTACACGTCGACGACATAACCGATCGACTGAAAGGTATAGAATGAAAGACCCAAGGGAAGAATAATTCCCCCAGAACGATATTCAAACCCGGACAACCCCAATTCAGACATGACGAGGTTGAGGTTGCTGATCAGAAACTCGCCATATTTGAACGATCCCAGCAAAGCCAGATTGAAAGTGATGCTCAATATCAGCAGGAAGCGGCGAGCAGCGGCGCTGTTCACACTGTCCATCCGCTTGGCGACGCTGAAATCCAATAGGGTCGTACCGGCGAGAAGCAGAAGATAAGGCGGATTCCACGCCCCGTAGAAGATATAGCTCGCGACGATCAGCAGGATGCGACGAACTTTATAAATCCGCGTCGTATAAAATAAAACCACTGCAAGGGCCATGAATGCCAAAAATTCAAAAGAATTAAATAGCACTATATTTCTCGCGCCAAGTCTGACAAGTCACGCTCAACGGTATTCGATCAGGATCGAGATGCTGAGGTTAATCTGAAGCGTGCCAATTCGAGGTCGTCAGCGTCATCGATATCGACGGACCGATCGCGCGGCATGACATAGCCCTGCGCGCCCTCGAAGAATCCGCCCCCGGACAGGATCGCCTCCGCGTCCGCAATGTAGATTGCGCCATTGGGCATGTAGCGCTGTGGGCTATCCTGTCGGCGGTTGGCGACCGCATCGGCTCCGAACGCAGGGGACAGTCCGCCGTCGGGCGCAAGATCGAAGATCCAGCTCGGCTGAAACTTCACGGCACAGACGCTCACGACAGGCCTGCGGCCAGCGCCGTCGCTGAAAAGCCGGTGGGCTCGTGCAATATCGTTCGCGTCTCGCAAAGGGCTCGTGGGCTGGAGCAGGATGATGGTCGCAATCTTCCCGCCAGATGCATCTTGCAAGGCTTGGATCGCATGCCTGACGACATCGAGCGAGTTTGCCTTGTCCGTCGCGAGTGCAGGCGGACGTAAGAATGGGACGGACGCGCCACCATCGACCGCGGCCTGTGCAATCGCCGCATCATCGGTCGAGACGATGACCTGGCCACAGACGCCGCTGTCGACCGCGGCTGCGATGGTCCAATGGATCAGCGGTCGACCGCCGAAGTCGATGATATTCTTGCCGGGCAATCCCTTCGAACCGCCGCGCGCCGGAATGACGGTTAAGGTCGTCATCCGCCGAACACCTGATCGAACTCGGTCCGGGCCCGTTCGAGGTCGGCGACCCTGCCGATATCCAGCCAGTACTCACGGACCGGGAACGCCAGGGTTTCCCGGCCCGAGGTGCGCGCAGCCTCGAACAGGTCTGGCATGTCGCAGTAGCCGCCCGGCAACAGGTCCATCATCTCAGGCTCCAGCGAATAAATGCCCGCCGAGACGAAGCACGATCTCACCGGCTTTTCGACGATTCCCATGAGCCGGGGTCCATCGATCTCGACCACGCCATACGGCACCTGGAAAGAATATTCGCGCACGCACATGGTTGCCGCAGCCTTGTGCTCGCGATGGAAGATCAGCAGGTTTCGGAAATCGATCGCAGTCAAAAGATCACCGTTCATCACGATCATCGAGCCGGTCGGACGCGCCGGGAGCAGCGAGAGAGCCCCGGCAGTGCCAAGAGCCTCCGCCTCGTGCAGGTATTCGATCGACACGCCAAGACGAGATCCATCACCGAAATGCGCGCGGAACATCTCAGCCTTGTAGTTCAGCGACAGGAAGAAGCGCTGGAATCCCTGGTCGATGAAGTTGCCGATGATGGTTTCGATCAAGGGCTTGCCGCCGACCGAAAGCAGCGGCTTAGGGGTGGAGGCCGTCAGGGGCATCAGGCGCGTGCCCTTGCCGCCCGCCATCAAGACCACCCAGGTATCCTGGGCATTGAGCTTCACGAGGTCGTCCAGCAGCTCGAGCCCGACCAAGCGTCCGGCGCCGTCCACCACGGGCATGTGATGGATCTCCAGGCGCCGCATCAGCCGGTAGGCCGCTTCCTTGCCTTCCTCCACCCGTATCGTTCGCGGCTTGGTCTGAAGCACGCTCGCAACGGGTCCATGGAGGTCGATACCCCGAAGCAGCCCGCGCCTGATGTCGCCATCGGTGACGGTACCCAGCAGGACGCCCTCGGCATCGACGACGAGGGCGATCTGTATGGCTCCCCGTTCGATCGTCTGGATCACATCGAGGACGGCGCTGTCGAGACCAACGGTCACTTTTTTGAAGTCGGCCATCGTCCTACCTGCTTATGATTCTGGCTGGCACACCGGCTACCGTCGCGCCAGACTCGACATTGCGTATGACTACCGCCCCAGCGGCCACGACGACATCGTCGCCGAGCACGATCCCCTGGATGACGGTTGCTCCTACCCCGATATGACTGCCATTTCCAACCTCGATTCCACCCGAGAGCACGGCGCGAGGGGCGACATGACCATGCTCGCCGATGATGGTGTCGTGCTCAACGATGGCGCCGGTGTTGACGATGGAGTTGGCAGCGATCCGCACGCCGGCCTGGACCACGGCCGCAGCGAGTACCTGGACCCCCTCGCCAAGTTCCGCCGATGGAGAAACCAAAGCGGTTGGATCGACGAGAGTCTCGAAGCTGAACCCCGCGCTCTTGAACCGCGAGAATAGATCCTGCCTGCGCCGCGTGCGGCCGATCGAGCCCAGGCCATTGACCAGTCTCACGGTACTGGGCTCGAATGCACGGAGTGCATCATCGTCGCCTAGATAGGGCACCGAGTCACCCCAGCGTGGCGGCTCCGGGCCAACCAGACCGACAACCTCGATATCCAGTCGTCGCAACGTGTCCAGAACGACCCTTGCGTGGCCGCCTCCTCCGAGGATGACGACCGGCTTTCTCATCGCTCGATCGGCTCGTCGGTCTTGTAGTCCCGCCCGACCCTGCTCCCGATGAGCTCCCAGATCAGCATCGGCGAAAGCCCATTGCCTGGGCGTTTGACGTCGAGGTCGTCGGCGCTCAGGGTCACCCCGGCAGCGATATCCCTGGCGGCCACAATGCTCTTGCGCGCCACTGACAAGTTTCGCCGCTCGGTCGGCGTCGGCGCCTTGGTCCGCTCGCCCAGGGCCATCTCGACATTGCGGATGGCGCGGACCATGGCGGTCAATTCCGACGGCTCGAGCGAGGCGATGTGGTCCGGCCCCGGCAAGGTCTTGTCCAGCGTGAAATGCTTCTCGATGACGCTCGCGCCCCGGGCGGCGGCGGCGACGCTGATCTCGAACCCGTCGGTGTGGTCCGAATAGCCCGTGCTCAGTCCGAATGCGTCCCGCAGGGTATCCATCGCACGCAAATTCACCTCGCCCAGCGGAGCCGGGTACTCGGTCGTGCAGTGTAGGAGCGTGACCTTCTCGGCGACGACACGCCTGGCCGCGGCATCGCCGAGTGCCTCCAGCAACAGCTCGTGGGTTGGAGCCCCTTGCGTTGTCACATAGCCGAAGCACAGCACCGCCAGCGCCTGCTCTATGTCGCCCAGCGTCGCCATTCCGGTGGACAGGATCAGAGGCTTGCCGCTGCGAGCGACCTCGAGCAGGAGCGGCCCGTTGGTGATCTCGCCCGAACCCAGCTTGACCCGCTTCAGATCGCAGTGATCCAGCAGGAATCGAAGGCTCTCGATATCGAAAGGCGACGACAGGAACTCGATGCCGTTCGCGGCGCAGTGTTCAGATATGCTCCGGTGCGCGGTGTCGCTAAGCTCGAGCCGGCGCAGCATGGCGAATTGCGTCTCGGTATTACCCGTGTTCGCGACTTGATAGGCTGCCTTGGCAGCGTCCTTGCGGACCAGTTTTGCGGCCGTGAACGACTGAAACTTGACGATATCGGAACCTGCCTGAGCCGCAGCTTCGATCAGGCTCAATGCCAGGTCCAGAGACCCGTTATGATTGACGCCTGCTTCTGCGATGATCAGCGTTGGCGACATTAAAACTCTCCTGGCAAGTCGTGAAACCGCTTCACGAGCAGTTCTGTCGGCTCCCGGATGTCCGCCAGTATTCCAGCAATGCGCGCTCCCGTCGCTCCATCGCCGTAAGGGTTTACCACACCCTTGCAATCGAGAGCGAAGGCGCGCTGGATCGCGGCCGAGATCGCGCTCCGTTCACAGGCGCAGTCGATGACCGATCGCGCCTTGAGCCTGCCATCCTGACGCATCCCGATGTTGACCGTTGGAATGGTGAAAGAAGGCGCTTCGTAGAGACCGCTCGAGGAGTTGCCGACCACGGCATCGACATATCGCATCGCGCTGTAATAGCGCTTCTGACCGAGCGACGGCACGAAGACCGCATTCTCGCGAGACGCGGCGAACGTCTTCATCATCCGCGTCAACGTGGCGCCTTCGACGTCGATATTGCTGCCGGTGCAGATGAGGCCGACATCGGCCGTGAGGTCTTCCAGCGCACCCAGGAGCTGTTGCATTTGGCCGGCGCTGTCGCCGGTTGCGGTCTCCGGATGGAAGGTCAAGAGCAGATTGCGCCTGCGCGGGTCGAGGCCGATCGACTCGAACAGCTCCGCTCGCGTCAGCCGCGGTGTCGTCAGGATGTTGTCGATGCCGGGACTACCGACGACGTGGACATGCGCCGGGTCCTCGCCCAGTTGCCTTATCCGGCGAGCTGAATCGGCGTTCGTCGCGAAATGGACATGGGACAGCTTCGTCAGAGCGTGGCGGATCGAATCGTCGACAGCGCCCGTCGTGACATCTCCGCCGGCGATATGGGCCACCGGCAGCCTCGCCAGCAGTGCGGCGGCGGCGGCGGCAAGGATTTCATAGCGATCGCCGAGCACCAGCAGGATGTCCGGCTTCAACGCAGCGAAGGCTTCGGCGAACCCGATCAATCCCCGCCCCATGCCTTTGGTGACATCGAGGGGACCGTCACGCTCGATGTCCAGCGGGACGATGCGATCGACCTTGAATCCGTCCACTTCGATCGACGCGATGGTCTCGCCCGAGCCACTTACGAGATGCTGGCCGGTTGCGATGACCTGCAACCGGAGCCTGTCCTCCCGCGCGATCGCAGCCATGGGAGAGGACAGCAATCCATAGTCCGCGCGGCTTCCCGTAACGACGCAGATCTTTCGGAACGACGAGGCGAAGGTCGGCTCAGAGACCATCGGCCAGGACAGCGCTGGACGGGATGTTGATCAGCCTGGCTGCGATCCTCTCGGCGCTCGCGACATCCATGCGCGGGTTGTCGCAATACATCGGCAAGCGGTGCATGAGCTCCCAGCACGGACGCGTCATCAGCCCAGCTTCGTTGCTCAGCCGCAAAACCTCGTCGCGCAGCGAGACATGATCGTCATCGAGCATGATGGCGTTCAGCCAGAAGTTGGAGCGCGCGTAGCCGGGCTCCTGGACAAAGCTGCAGCCTTCCACCGACCCAAATCTCTGCCGGTAGGCTTCAGCCAGGCGCCGTTTGGCCGACAGGAAGCCGTCGAGCTGCTCGAGCTGCGCGCACCCCAACGCCGCATTGATGTTCGGCAACCGGTAATTGAAGCCGATCTCGTCGTGCAGGAAAGCCCATTGATGCGGCTTCTTGGCCGTCGTGGTCAGGTGCTTGACACGGCGGGCCAACTCGGGATCGTCGGTCAGGACCGCGCCGCCGCCGCCCGTCGTCACGACCTTGTTGCCGTTGAAGCTCAGCGTCGCGATCGGCGCGAGCGATCCGGTCGGCTTGCCCTTGTAGAGGCTCCCAAGGGACTCCGTTGCGTCCTCGACCACGAGGATTCCCCAGTCGCGGGCAAGCTCGGTGAGCGGCTCCATGTCGACCGGATGCCCGAAGGTGTGCATCGGAGCGATCGCGGCGATCCGGCGACCTGTCAGAGTGTTCACAACCCCTGCATCGGTCCTCTGCGCAATCTTCGAGAGATGCTCGGCCAGCTTGGCCGGGGCGATGCCCAGGCTGATCTCGTCGCTGTCGACGAAATGCGGGATAGCGCCGGCGTGGCTTGCAGCGTTGGCCGTCGCGACGAAGGTCAGGGTCGGCATCAGGATTTCGTCGCCCGCCTTTACACCGGCGGCGAGGAACGCCATGTGCAGCGCAGCGGTCCCGTTGACCACGGCGACGGCATGTTGGACCCCGCATGTCCGCGCCAGGTCCCGTTCGAACCGGTCGACATACTGGCCGACCGACGAGACCCATCCCGTATCGAGACAGTCCTTCACATAGTCCCATTCCTTGCCTGCGAAGCGCGGCTCATGCAGCGCGACGCGCTGATTGCCCGGCGCGGCGACATCACGGATGGCGTCGATGATTGCGGTGAGGTTCATGGAGCGGCCAGATCTTGCTTCGTCAAATATTGTACTGTGTGTGCCGGTACCGAGCCAGATTCTCCGGCTTTGTAAACCAGTCAACGGTCTTCGCCATCCCGCGCTTGAAGCCTTCCACGCCGCCATAGATGGGCGACCAGTTCATGGTCTTCTTCGCCTTCTCGATGCCGGCATAGAGCCGCTCGACCTCGCTGGCTTCGGGGCGCAACCGGGTTTCGTCCGTTTGGATATCGATGTCGGCGCCCATGACCTCGGCGATCAGCTTCGCAGTATCGCCGATGGAGATCTCGAAGCCGCTGCCGACATTGACGACCTGGCCCACCGCGCTGTCGTCGCGCGCCGCAGCGATGAAGCCGCGCACGGTGTCTTCGACGAAGGAGAAGTCCCGGGTGGGGTGAAGCGCGCCGAGCTTGATCGAGCGCTGCCCCGCCGCGATCTGGGTGATGATCGTCGGGATGACCGCCCTCGTCGACTGGCGCGGCCCATAGGTGTTGAAGGGACGCAGCACGACGACGGGAGTGTTGAAGGCGGCATGGAACGACAGCGCGATCTGGTCGGCGCCAATCTTCGACGCTGAATAGGGCGACTGTCCCTGGAGTGGATGCTCTTCCGTGATCGGGACGAAGCGGGCGGTTCCGTAGACTTCGCTCGTGGAGGTAGCAACGACGCGCCGAACGCCGAGATCCCGTGCCGCCTGGACGACGTTCAGTGTCCCCTTGATGTTCGTGTCAACGTAGGTGTCGGGCGAGTGGTAGGAGAACGGGATCGAGATCAGTGCCGCGAGATGCAGGACAATGTCGCAGCCGCGCATCGCATCCCGCACGCCGTTGGGATCGCGGATATCGCCGAAGAAAAATTCGATCCGATTGCGAACTGCTTCGTCGGCAGTGTCGAGCCAACCGGCAGAGCTGAAAGAATTATACAGGGCAAACGCCCGGACGCTGCATCCGGCCCGAACGAGGGTTTCCACAAGATGAGACCCGATAAAGCCATCGGATCCGGTCACGAGGATCTTTGCGTCACGCAGTTGGCCTAAATCCAGATCCATCGTCCCTGTCCCTGATAATCGCTGACGGCGCCTCGGCAGAGCAGCGCATAGTGCTTATGACGAACGCAGGCAAGGCGAACTCCCGCCGAGCCGGAGCGCCACAAGTTAGCTCGTCACTCCGCTCCGCGCGCCCCACATACCGAGATTGACGATCCGCCAAAGAGTGAAGTCGAGCGGACGCGCACCATCGAGCATCTCCTTGGCCAATGACCTTACGCCTTTAGCGTTCATCAGCTCCGGATAGAGTGCGAGCGTCTTCTCGATCCCCTCTTCGACCAGACCGCGCAACGGCCCGCGGAACCAGATCTGCTCGGGCGTCGCGAAGCCGAGCTTGTCGCGCCGCTCGCGAACGGCCTCGGGTAGAATGCCCTTCATCCCACGGCGCAAGACGCGCTTGGTGTCGCCGCCAACGATCTTGTGGTCGTTGCCAAGCGCCAGACTGAACTCGACCAGCGGGTGATCGAGAAAAGGCACGCGCGCCTCGATCGAATGCGCCATCGAGTTGCGGTCCTCCCAATGCAGCAGCATGGCGAGGTTGGAGCCATAGGCCAGCGTCATGCACAGCGACCTGATATCGGTCGCGGCCGGCAGGCCGAGCACATCGTTGGCGAGTTCGGTCGCGGTGCGAGGATTGCCCCGCTGCCGCAACATCTCGGTGCCGAGCCAGTCATGCCGGCTCAACGCCCGGTGCTGGCGGCGCAGCATACCGGCCAGCCCCAGCGGCAGCAACGGCACGAGATGAGTGCGGATCTGCTCGTAGATCGAGGTTCCGTGGTAGCGATTGCGCTCGACCATGGTGCGCAGCAGCCGGCCGAACTGCCCGCGTCGGGTCAGATCTGCCATGTAATAGGCGAAGCCGCCATGGTAGCCGGCGAGTTGCTCGTCGGCTCCCTGCCCGTCCAGCATGACCTTGACGCCGACGCGATGTGCCTCCTCGAATACGCACCATTGCGCGAAGATCGAGGTCGAGCCGAAGGGCTCGTCCTGATGCCAGGTGATGTCGGAAGCGCGCTGGAACACGTCGTCCGCCCTGGGGAAGACGAAATGCGGCTCGGTGTGCGCATGCGCCACCACCGCGTCCATGAACGGCTTCTCATCCACGCTCTTTTCGGCATAGCAGGCCGAAACCGTGTTGACCTTCGCGCCGCCCGCAGTCGACCCCATCATGTTCGACATCAGGCAGACGATCGAAGAGGAATCGAGGCCGCCCGACAGACAGGAGCCGACAGGCACGTCGGAACGCAGATGCAGCCGGACGGCTTCGGTCAACAGGTCGCGGAAGCGCTCGGCCGCCTCGCCTTCCGACAGCGACAGCTCCCCGGCTGCCGGCGGATACCAGCGCCTCACCGCGACATCGACGGGACCAGAGCGGCTGGCATCGACCAGGGCGCATTCGCCGCCGCGAATCTGCGTCACGCCCTCGTACATCGTCTCGGACGTGTGGTCGGAGACACCGGAGGCGAGGAAATCATGCACGCGGGCGACATTCATCCGGCCGCTCATCCCGGGCAGGCCGAGCAACTGCTTGATCTCCGAGGCGAAGGCCGAGCCGCGCGGCGTCGCAAACAGATAGAGCGGCTTGATGCCGTAGCGATCGCGTGCTGCAAACAGCGTCTTGTCGCGGGCGTCCCATATCAGGAAGGCGAACATGCCGCGCAGGCGCGGCAGGGCGTCGGCACCCCAGAGCATATAGGCGCGCAGCAGCACCTCGGAATCGGATTCGCTGACGAAGACCTCGCCCTTCGCCCGCATCTCGTCGCGGAGCTCGATGTAATTGTAGATCTCGCCGTTGAAGACGAGGTGATAGCGCTCCGAAACATCCGGCATCGGCTGCAGGCCGGCATCGGAGACGTCGATGATGGCGAGTCGGCGATGGCCGAGCGCCACCGGGCCGGCGGAGCTGGCATAGGTCTGCCAGCCGCGTCCGTCGGGGCCACGGTGCGCGACGATATCGATGCGCGCCGGATCAGGCTCGAAGCCGATTGAAGCAAACAGACCGCACATGAGCGAAGGTTCC
This sequence comes from Allobosea sp. Root483D1, assembly GCF_001429505.1. Classification (GTDB taxonomy): domain Bacteria; phylum Pseudomonadota; class Alphaproteobacteria; order Rhizobiales; family Beijerinckiaceae; genus Allobosea. Next base: position 183,009 of record NZ_LMJW01000020.1, on the reverse strand, counting down.
TATCAGGTTCCCATTGTCCCGCGCTGCTCAATCGAGCTCGAAGGCGTCCTTGTAGTCGAGCTTGAGCGCCGGGTCCTGCTCCTCCTTGAGCAGCAGGCAATTACCGACGACGAGGAGCTCGATCTCCGAGCCCATGAAGCAGCGGAACGCATCGCCCGGCGTGCAGACGATCGGCTCGCCGCGGACGTTGAAGGAGGTGTTGACCACGACCGGGCAGCCGGTCAGCGCCTTGAAACGCGAGATCAGCTGGTGATAGCGCGGGTTCGTTTCGGCATGGACAGTCTGGATACGGGCCGAATAATCGACATGGGTGACGGCGGGGATCGTCGAGCGCGGCACGTTCAGCTTGTCGATGCCGAAGAGGGCCTTCTCCTCGTCCGTCATCTCGCGCCGCAGCCCCTCGCGCACATCGGCAACCAGCAGCATGTAGGGCGAATCGCCGTCGAGCTCGAACCAGTCGGCGACGTCCTCGCGCAGCACCGAGGGCGCGAAGGGCCGGAAGCTCTCGCGGTACTTCACCTTGAGGTTGAGCGTCTTCTGCATCGCCGGAGAGCGCGGGTCGCCGAGGATCGAGCGGCCGCCGAGCGCGCGCGGCCCGAACTCCATCCGCCCCTGCATCCAGCCGACCGCCTTGCCATCGGCGAGCCCCTGCGCTGTCGACTCGATCAGGGTGGCATCGCCCATCGCCGTGAACTTCGCCCCGGCGGCCGTCAGCTCGGCCTCGATCTCGGCTTGGCTGAACTCCGGCCCGAGATAGCTGCCGCGCATCGCGTCGCCGCTGACGGGCACCTCGCGCGGCTTGCCGTGAAAGAGGTGATAGCCGGCGAGCGCCGCGCCGAGCGCTCCGCCGGCGTCGCCCGCCGCCGGCTGGATCCAGAGCCCATCGAAAATGCCCTCTCGCAGGAGCTTGCCATTGGCGACGCAGTTCAACGCGACGCCACCGGCGAGACAGAGATTCTTTTGCCCGGTCTCGGCGCGAATGGAGCGCGCCAGCCTGAGCACGATCTCCTCGGTCACCGCCTGGATCGAGGCGGCCATGTCCATATGGAACTGGGTCAGCAACTGCTCGGGCCCACGCACCGGCTCGCCGAACAGGGCGGCGAACTTGGCGTTGGTCATGGTCAGGCCGACACCATAGTTGAAATAGCTCTGGTCGAGCTGGAAGGAGCCGTCCTCCTTCAGGTCGACGAGCTTCTCCAGCATCAGCTTGGCGAAACGCGGCTCGCCATAGGGCGCCAGCCCCATGACCTTGTACTCGCCGGAATTGACCTTGAAGCCAATGTAATAGGTCACTGCCGAGTAGAGCAGCCCGAGCGAATGCGGGAAATGCAGCTCCTTGTGAACCTTGAGGTCGCTGCCCTTGCCGATGGCGAGCGTCATCGTCGCCCATTCGCCGACGCCGTCCATGGTCAGGATCGCCGCCTCCTCGAAGGGGGACGCATAGAAGGCCGAGGCCGCATGCGAGAGATGGTGCTCGGTGAAGAGCAGCTTCTCGATGTCGAAGCCGGGCGAGAGCTTCTTCAATTCCCTCGCGATGATCTGCTTCTGGAACAGCTTTTCGCGCAGCCACAGCGGCATCGCCATGCGGAACGAGGTGAATCCAGCAGGCGCGAAGGAGAGATAGGTCTCGAGCAGGCGCTCGAACTTGATGAAGGGCTTGTCGTAGAAGACGACCGCATCGAGCTGATCGAGGCCGCAGCCGGCGACCGAGAGGCAGTACTCGACCGCATGCTTGGGAAACTCGGCGTCGTGCTTCCGCCTCGTGAAGCGCTCCTCCTGCGCCGCCGCCTCGATCCGCCCATCGACGACCAGCGCGGCCGCGCTGTCATGGTAGAGCCCCGATATCCCGAGAATGCGCATCGCGGCCGGGACGCTCAGAACAGCGTGTAGATGAAGGGCGCGATTGCGCTGCCCTTGGTCAGGAAGAGCAGGCCGCCGAGCAGCACGCACATCAAGAGGATCGGCACCAGCCAGAACTTCTTTCGCGCCGCCATGAAGCGGAAGAACTCGCGCAGGAACGACATTGGTCTATCCAGGTCAGAATTGATCTTTCATCGAGACCGGCTCCGGTCCCGGTGGATCGCGGACGATCCAGTAGCTCTTCGCCTCCGGCTGCTTCTTCAGCCGAAGGAAGTCCTTGCCGACAAGCCGGGCGACAAACGCCATCGGCGTGAAGACGAGGAAGAACAGGATGCCAAGCACGATCGGGTTGATGATCATGGCCAGCAGCAGGCCGAACTTCATCCAGAGCCTGTTCAGCGGCGCCAGTACCGCCGGCCGGATCAGCGCGACGGCGAGGAAGCCGGCAGAAATCAACCCGAGCCAGGGCCACGCCCGGCCCCAATGCCAGAGATTATAGAGGCCGATCAGCGCGAAGACGGCCGCGAAGACGAAGCCGAAGGAGCGATCGCTCGACCCTTCGGTATCGTCATGGCCGGCTCCGGCCCCGAATTCGTGATGGACGCCCTTCGACAAGCCGCCGCTCCTGTTCAGGCGGCATGCTCTAGGCGATCCGGGGACGAAGGTACAGGGCGAGCAGATCGCCGCAGCCACCAGCACGTCATGCTCGGGCTTGCCCCGAGCATCTCAGGCCGGATGAGGCGTCTGGCGCCTTCTTGTCATGAGATTCTCGGGTCTGCGCTTCGCTTCGCCCGAGAATGACGACATTCCCGCTCAGCTCAGCATCCGCGTATCGCCGCAGACCGAGACCTCCTGGCCCGAGATCGTCTTGGCGAAGGGCGAGGCCAGGAAGACGATCTGCTTGGCGATGTCATTGGGATCGACGAACTGCTTGATCGAGACGCCGGCGAAGAGCCGGTCCGTCATCTCCTCATGCGAGACGTTCATCGAGCGCGCCTTGTTGGCGATCACGCTCTGGATGCGGGGACCGTCGACGAGGCCCGGGCAGATCGCGTTGGCGCGGATGCCGAACTCGCCGAGCTCGGCCGAGAGCGCCTTGGTGAAGCCGATCACGCCCCATTTTGCCGCTGCATAGGGCGAGCGCAGCGGAAAGCCGTGCTTGCCGGCCTGGCTCGAGAGATTGACGATCGAGGCGTTCTGCGACTGCTTCAGATGCTCCACGGCGAGCCGCGTGCAGTTGAACTGGCCGGTCAGGTCGATCGCCACGCAGCTATCCCAGTCCTCGGGGGCGATCTCGTCGACACGCCCGGTCGGCCCGGCGATGCCGGCATTGTTGACGAGGCAGTCGAGCCCGCCGAGCGCCGCCAGCGCCTCCTCGAACAGCCGCGCCACCGCCTTGCGGTCGGAGACGTCGCAGACCGAGCGCGTGATCGCCGGATCGCTCTCAGCCATCTCGGCGAGCGCCTTCTCGTCGACGTCGCAGATATGAACCCTGGCGCCCTCCGCCGCGAAGGCGCGGGCCGTGGCGCGGCCGATGCCGTTGGCGCCGGCCGTCACCAGCACGCGCAGGCCCTTGATCGTCAGATCCATCGTTTCCGTCCCCTTTTCCGTCGTTCTTCAGGCGACCGGCTACTCCGCCAGCCGCGCCGTCCGTTCGATATGGTCCGCTGCAGCACTGATGTCCTCGACCAGCGCCTGCCTCGCCGCCACCGGATCGCGCCGCCGCAGCGCCTCCAGCAATTGCGCATGCGCGACGACGGCGCTGCCGCCGTCGAGCCGGCGCGGCTCGTGCCGCATGTCGAGATTGAGGACAGGCCCGGCCTTGAGCCAGAGCCGCCCGATCATCTCGATCAGCGAGGGCATGCCGGCCGCCTCATAGAGCGCGAAATGCAGGTCGCGATTGGCAGCGACCGCCGCAGCCGGGTCCGGCGGGTCCTTTGCTGCGGCCAGGAACGCTGCCTCGTGCCGGGCGACCACGGCGATCTGCGCGTCGGTGATCACCTTCGTCGCCTCCTCGGCGGCGAAGCCCTCTACCACCAGCCTGATCCGGGTCAGCTCGCGGAACTGCGCCTGCGTCAGCACCGGCACCCTCACCGCCCGCCCTGGCAGAACCTCCAGCGCCTTGTCGGCAGCCAGCCGGCTGACGGCCTCGCGCACCGGCATCATCGAGACGCCGAGCGCCTCGGCGACGCGGCGCAGCGACAGCTTCTCGCCCGGGGCCAACCGCCCGGCGATCAGCAGCGCCCTCAGCTCGCCGGTGACGCGCTCGCCCAGCGTCTCGTGCTGAAGCGAGCCGACCTCGTCGAGCGCCGACAGCTCCCCGACCTTCCCCGCAGTGGAGGCGGCCGGCCGCGCTTGCGGCACATCTGAGGGCTGGACTCGGGCAACCATGTCTGCCAACCTAACTGTGATCACAGATCACGACAAGCGGTTCCAACACCGCGCAAACGAAATGACGATCGACGCAATCCGACGCCAAAGCGCGCGGAATAGTTCTGGGAGGAACGCATGTCAGAGCAGTCAAGGATCAAGGGTCTTTCACGCCGCCAAACGCTCGTCGGACTCGGCGGAGTGGCCACCGGCCTGATCGCCAGCCCGGCGGTCATTCTCGCACAGAGCGCGGATGCGGTCCGCTTCGGGCACCTGACGCCACGCACCGGGTTCCTGGGCCCGCTCGGCGAGTACGGCGTCATGGCCGCCGATCTCGCCGCGGAGGAGATCAACGCAGCCGGCGGCATCAACGGCCGCAAGCTCGAATTGCTGAAGGAGGACTCGGTCAACCCGCAGACCGCCTCGACCAAGGCCGAGCGCATGATCGAGCGCGACAAGGTCGCCTGCATCATCGGCGAGATCTCGTCCGCCTCCTGCCTGACGATCTCGCAGGTCGCGGCCCGCAACAAGACGCTCTTCTTCAACACCGGCGGCAATTCCGACGCCCTGCGCGGCGAGAGCTGCAACCGCTACATGTTCCATGTCGAGCACCAGAACTCGATGTATGTGAAGAGCTGCGGCCGCTCGCTGCTGGCCCAGGGGCTGGTCAAGGGCAAGAAATGGTTCTCGCTCACCGCCGACTACGCCTTCGGCCATGACCTCAGCAAGGTCGCCAAGCGCTTCATGGAAGCCAATGGCGGCCAGTTCGCCGCCGACAAGCTGGTCCCGACGGATGCGACCGACTTCTCGGCGCTGCTGCTCGAGATTCGCGCGGCCAAGCCCGATCTCGTCATCTCCAATCTCGCCGGCAACCAGATCACCAACTTCCTCAAACAGTATTCCGAGTTCGGCCTGACCTTCCCGGTCGCCGGCTTCGGCTTCGACACGGCTTTGGCCTGGGCCGCCGGCAAGGACAATTTCGGCGGCACTTGGCCCTGCGTCTGGCATCATTTGATCGACACGCCCTCGACCAAGGCCTTCGTCGCCGCCTTCACCAAGAAATACGGCAAGCCGCCGGAGAACCAGGCCTGGGGCGACTATGTCGGCGTCAAGGTCATGGCCCAGTCGATGAACGAGCTGAAGTCGACCGACACCGCCAAGATCCTCGAGCACCTCGAAAAAGGCGCGAAGTTCGACGTGATGAAGCCGCGCCAGGGCTATTTCCGCGCCTCCGACCACCAGCTGATCAGCGAGATGTACACGATCACCGCCTTGCCGGCGGCGCAGGTCAAGAACCAGTGGGACCTCTTCACCTCCTCGGCCCCGGTTCCCGGCCCGAACGAGGACATGGAGGTCATCGCCACCCAGGGCGACGAAGCCGTCTGCAAGATGAGCTGAGGCGCCTACGTCATTCTCGGGCGAAGCGAAGCGCAGACCCGAGAATCTCATGACGGGAAGGCGCCGGCTGGCGCCTCCTTCGGCCTGAGATGCTCGGGTCGAGCCCGAGCATGACGAGCCCTCCGCCCGGCAAACCGCCCCACCGCGCAACCCCGTAAAGGCCATCCCTTGCTCACCCTTTTTATCCAGCAGGTGCTGAACGGGCTGCTCGACGGGGTCTATTACCTCCTGATCGCGCTCGGTCTGTCGCTGATCTTCTCGCTCGGCGGCATCGTCAACCTGGCGCATGGCGCCTTCTATGCGATCGGCGCCTATCTCACGATCGTGCTCGCCCCGCATATCGGCTTCGGCGGCGCGATCATCGCCTCACCTGTGCTGGTCGCGCTGATCGGCATCGTCATCGAGCGCGGGCTGTTCCAGCGCTTCTATCGCTCCGACCCGATCCTCTCGCTGCTGCTGACCTTCGGCCTCGCCATGGTCGCCGAGCAGTCGCTGCGCATGATCTTCGGCGCGCCGCCGCTCTCCTTCTCGATCCCGCCGGCGCTGCGCGGCCAGATCTTCATCGGCGACTTCATCTATTCGCGCTACCGGGCCCTACTGATCCTGATCGCCGCGGCCTGCGTGCTCGGCCTCTGGTTCCTCTTGCAGCGCACCGCCTTCGGCCGCGTCGTGCGCGCCGGCGTGCAGAACCCCGACATGGTCGGCGCGCTCGGCATCTCGCTCCAGCCTTACATGATGACGGTCGCCGGCATCGGCATCGGCCTTGCCGGCCTTGCCGGCGTGCTGCTCGCGCCGATCTATTCGATCCATCCGGCCATGGGCCAGGAGATCATCACGCCGGCCTTCGTCGTCGTCGTCATCGGCGGTCTCGGCTCCTTCTGGGGCGTCGTCGTCGCCGCCCTGATGGTCGGCCTGGTCAAGGGCATCACCATCGGCCTTGGCCTGACGCAATGGTCGACCGCGGTGATCTACCTGATGATGCTGCTCGTCCTGCTCTTCCGTCCGCGCGGCCTGTTCGGCGAGCGCATCCAGCGCTTCGAGTGAGGACGACATGACCAGCTCCCAGCGCGATTACCTCCCGCTCGTCCTCGCCGTAATTGGCCTCGCCATCCTGCCCACGCTGATGCATGCGGTCGGGCTCGGCACCACCTCGGCCACTGAGGTCGTCGTCTTCGCCATCGCCTGCATGGCGCTCAATGTGCTGGTCGGCACGACCGGGCTCGTCTCCTTCGGTCATGGCGCCTGGTTCGGCATTGCCGCCTATGCGGCCGGCCTGATCCAGCGCAACTGGCTGCCCGGCCAGTTCGCCTTGCCGATCCTGCTGGCGGTCGCGCTCGTCGCCCTCATCGCTTTCGCCTTCGGCGCCCTGATCCTGCGCCGCAAAGGCGTCTATTTCTCGCTGCTGACCCTGGCGCTCGCCGCCATGATCTATTCGGTCGCCTTCCGCTGGACCTCGGTCACCGGCGGCGAGGACGGTCTCGGCGGCATCAAGCGCCCGCTCTTCGCCGGCATCGATTTCGAGACCGCCCTGCCCTTCTATGGGCTGGTGGCGACGATCGGCTTCGCCGTGGTCTACGGGCTCTGGCGCTTCCATCGCTCGCCGGTCGGCACCGTGCTCGTCGCAATCCGCGAGAACGAGCAGCGCGCCCGCTTCCTCGGCTATGCCACGAACCGCTACAAGCTCGTCGCCTTCACCGTCTCGGCCGCGCTCACCGGCCTTGCCGGCACGCTCCTGCTCTTCAACAACCGCATGACCTCGGCCGAGCCGATCTCGGTCGCCTTCTCCGGCGAATTGCTGGCGATGGTGGTGATCGGCGGCATGCGCTCCTTCCTCGGCCCGGCGCTCGGCGCGCTCTTCTTCGTCGTCTTCCGCGACTTGCTCTCCAGCGTCACCGAGAACTGGCTGTTCTGGTTCGGCCTGCTCTTCGTCGCCTTCATCGTCTTTTCGCCTGACGGCCTCGTCGGCGTAGGCCAGCGCCTGCTCAAGCCTTTCCGCAAGCAGGTCGCGGAGGACGCGGCGATGTCGGCCCGCAAGGCCGGCGCGGTCGAACTCCCCGCCTTCATGAAGCCTGGGGATGCCGGCGACGGCACCATCCTGACCGCGACCGGGCTCGCCAAGAGCTTCGGCGGCATCAAGGCGGTCGAGAATGTGGACATCACCATGCGCGACCGGAAGCTGCATGCGCTGATCGGCCCCAACGGCGCGGGCAAGACCACCGCGTTCAACCTGATCTCCGGCCTGTTCAAGCCGGACCGCGGGCAGGTTCGGCTGCGCGATCGCGACATCGCCGGCCTTTCGCCCGAAGCGATCACCCGGGCCGGTATCGGCCGCGCCTTTCAGATCACCAACCTGTTCCCGACACTCTCGGTCGCCGAGAACGTCCGGCTCGCCGTGCAGGCCCGGTCAGCCCAGCGCTTCGGTCTCTGGCAGTCAGCCGGCGCCCTCGACCAGGTCAATGACGAGACCCGTCAGGTCATCTCGACCATGGGCCTCTCCGGCATCGAAACGGCGGAGGCCGGCTCGCTCAGCTATGGCGGCCAACGCCTGCTCGACATGTCGCTCGCGCTCGCCACCAGCCCGCGCATCCTCCTGCTCGACGAGCCGCTCGCCGGCCTCGCCGCGGCCGAGCGCGAGCGCGTCGGCAACCTGATCAAGTCGATCTCGACCGAGTTGCCGGTGTTGCTGGTCGAGCATGACATAGACCGCGTCTTCGCCATCGCCGACCATGTCACGGTGATGAACGAAGGCTCGGTGCTGGTCGACGGCACGGTCGAGGACGCCCGCTCCTCGCCCAAGGTGCAGGAGGTCTACATCGGCTCCGGCGCCCACGCGCTGGCCGAGAAGCCGCGCGAGAGCGCCGCCGGCGACAAGGCCCTGCTCGGACTGGCGGGCGTCGACACCTTCTACGGCAAGAGCCACATCCTGCGGCAGGTTACCTTCGACGTCCACGAGAACGAGATCGTCGCCCTGCTCGGCCGCAACGGCGCCGGCAAGTCGACCCTGCTCAAGACCGTGACCGGCATCGCGCCGCCAGCCTCCGGTTCGATCAGCCTTGCCGGCAGCGACATCGCTCGCCTGCCGCCGGCCCAGATCGCCCGCGCCGGCATTGCCTATGTGCCGCAGGGCCGTGGCCTCTTCGCCGGCATGAGCGTCAAGGACAATATGGAGCTCGGGCGCCTGCGCCGCCGCACCGGCAACGGCACGCATTGGGAAGACGAGAAGATCTTCGCCTTCTTCCCGCGCATCAAGCAGCGCTGGCATTCGCCGGCCGACTACCTTTCCGGCGGCGAACAGCAGATGGTGGCGGTGGCGCGCGCGCTCTCCGGCGATACCCGCGTGCTGCTGCTCGACGAGCCGTTCGAGGGACTGGCCCCGGCAGTAGTCGAGGAATTGTTCGAGGCCTTCGACAAGCTCCGGAAGGAGATCGCCATCGTCATCGTCGACCACCATCTCGACCTCGCGCTGGCGCTCTCCGACCGCACCGTCGTGCTTGAGCGCGGCCAGGTCACCCATACCGGCCCCTCGCGCGCGCTGAGCCAGGACCTGGCGCTGAGGCGGCAGGTGCTCTGGCTGTGATGTGCCGCCCCTCCGTTCAGTGCGTCATGCTCGGGCCTGACCCGAGCATCTCTCTCCGGAGGTTCTCGGGTCTGCGCTTCGCTTCGCCCGAGAATGACGGCAGCTTTTCACTTTGCCACGTCCTGTCACGGAACCTCCCCGCATGACCAAGATCGCCATCGTCGGCTCCGGCCTGATCGGCCGCGCCTGGGCCACCGTCTTCGCCAGCCACGGCTTCGAGGTCGCGCTGCATGATGTGAAGCCCGACGCCGCCAAGGCCGCCCGTGTCCATATCGGCAAGAACCTCAGGGAGCTCGCTGGTCATGGCCTCGTCGATGATCCCAAGGGCTCGCTCGCCCGCATCCGCGTCGCCAGGGACCTCGCCGATGCGCTCAAGGGCGTCGCGCTGGTGCAGGAGAACGGGCCGGAGACAGTCGAGGCCAAGCGCGAACTCTTCGCGCAGATGGACGCGCTCGCGCCCGCTTCCGCGATCCTGGCCTCCTCGACCTCCTTCATCATGGCCTCGACCTTCTCGGAAGAGCTGAAGGGCCGCGCCCGCTGCCTCGTCGCCCACCCGGTCAACCCGCCGCATCTGGTGCCGATCGTCGAGCTGGCACCGGCGCCCTGGACCGACCCCAAGATCGTCGCCAAGGCCAAGCGCATCTACGAACAGGCCGGCCAGGTCGCGATCATGCTGCGCAAGGAGAAGCCCGGTTTCGTGCTCAACCGCTTGCAGGCGGTGTTGCTGGCCGAGGCGTTCCGCCTCGTCGGCGAGGGCGTCGCCAGCGCCGAGGATGTCGACAAGACGATCCGCGACGGGCTCGGCTTGCGCTGGTCGTTCATGGGGCCGTTCGAGACGATCGAACTCAATGCGCCGGGCGGCATCCCCGATTATTGCGCGCGCTATTCGGAGTCGCTCGACCGCATGGTCAAATCCTCCGAGGGGCTCGGCAACCCGTTCAAGCCGGAGACGGTCGCCGAGGTGATGCGCGAATGGCGCGGCGCGCAGGAGGCCTCGCGGGTCAAGCGCCTGAGCGACTGGCGCGACAGCCGTCTCGCCGCCCTGCAGGCCCATAAGCGCGCGGCAAAGCGCAAGCCGGCGTGAGTAACACCTGCCGTCATTGCGAGCGCAGCGAAGCAATCCATGGGCCGCAGTGCTCTACGTCCCCTGGATTGCTTCGTCGCTAACGCTCCTCGCAATGACGACCTGACGCGATACTAATCCTACCTATCCGACCGGAGCCCCGACCATGGCCAAGAACCGCAAAGTCATCATCACCTGCGCCGTCACCGGCGCGATCCACACCCCCTCCATGTCGCCCTATCTGCCGGTGACGCCGGAGGAGATCATCGACGCTGCGGTCGGCGCGGCCGAGGCCGGCGCTGCGCTGGTCCATGTCCACGCCCGCAACCCGGTCACCGGCCAGCCCGACCAGTCGCCGGAGGCGTTCGAGCCCTTCCTCAAGGTGATCAAGCAGCGCTCGAACTGCGTGATCAACATCACCACCGGCGGCGCCCCGACCATGCTGGTCGAGGAGCGGCTGAAACCCTGCGCCCATTTCAAGCCCGAGGTCGCCTCGCTCAACATGGGCTCGATGAATTTCGGGCTCTACCCGATGCTGAACCGCTTCAAGGAGTTCAAGCACGATTGGGAGCGGCCCTATCTCGAAGGCTCGAATGACCGCGTCTTCAAGAACACCTTCAAGGACATCGAGAACATCCTGACGACCTGCGCCGAGAACGGCACGCGCTTCGAGATCGAGTGCTACGACATCGGCCATCTCTATACGCTGGCCCATTTCGTCGATCGCGGGCTGGTGAAGCCGCCCTTCTTCGTCCAGTCGGTCTTCGGCCTGCTCGGCGGCATCGGCCCGCATCCGGAAGACGTCGCCCATATGAAGCGCACGGCCGACCGGCTCTTCGGCGACGACTATCACTGGTCGGTGCTCGGCGCTGGCCGCCACCAGCTCCCGATCGCGGCAATGGCGGTCGCGATGGGCGGCAACCTGCGCGTCGGCCTGGAGGATTCGCTCTGGCTCGGCCCGGGCCAGCTCGCCAAGTCGAATGCCGACCAGGTCCGCGCCGCCCGCAAGATCATCGAAGGCCTCGGTCTCGAGATCGCGACGCCGGACGATGCCCGCGAGCAGCTCCAGCTCAAGGGCGCCGATAAGGTCGCGTTCTGAGATATCGCTGAACCGTCTCCGGCGCGCTTGGCGCGCCGGATAGCGGTAGGATAAACCTCGCAGCTGACCCCAAAGCAAACCGGGCCGGCCGCGTAGTCGATGCAGACCTTCACCTTCATCCTGATCCTGGTCATGGCCGTGGTGGCCTCGCAGCCACTGACCCGGCTGTTCAGGATCGTCCCGCTGCCGATCGTTCAGATCGCGCTCGGCGCTGCCCTGGCCTGGCCGACGGCCGGCTTCCACCCACATATCGAGCCGGAGCTCTTCCTCCTGCTCTTCATCGCCCCGCTGCTCTTCGCCGATGCCTGGGAGGCGCCGAAGCGTGAATACCGCCGGCTGATGCGGCCCATCCTGTCGCTCGCCTTCGGTCTCGTCTTCTTCACCACCCTCTTCTGCGGCCTCGCTTTGCACTGGCTGGTACCGACCATGCCGTTGCCGGTCGCCTTCGCATTCGCCGCCGTGCTCTCGCCGACCGACGCCGTCGCGGTCTCTTCCATCGTCGACAAGGAGAGCGTGCCGAAGGACCTGATACACGTGCTCGAAGGGGAATCGCTGCTCAACGATGCCTCCGGCCTGGTGATCTTCCGCTTCGCCACCGCCGCTGCGCTGACCGGCAGCTTCTCGCTCTGGCAGGCCTCGCTCGCCTTCCTCTTCGCTGTCGCCGGCGGTATCGCAGCCGGCCTGCTCGCTGTCATCGTCGTCTCCTGGGCGCTGAAACTGCTGGCGAAGTTCGACCGGATCGCGCCGGAGGCGCAGGTTCTGGTCATCATGCTCCTGCCTTTCGCCGCCTTCCTCGCGGCGGAAACCGTGCATGCCTCCGGCGTGCTCGCCGCCGTCGTCGCCGGCCTGACGGTCGGGCGGACGCGGACCGCGAACCAGCTCAGCGTCTCCGCCTATATGCTCGCCCACTCCTTCTGGACGATGCTCGCCTTTCTCCTGAACGGCACGCTCTTCGTCCTGCTCGGCCTGCAATTGCCGGCGATCATCCGTACCGTCCCGCCAGCGTTGATCGATACGCACTGGCTCTGGCAGCCGCTCGGCATCATCGTCGCGCTGACGCTCTGCCTGATCCTGCTGCGCTTTGTCTGGATCACCGTCGCCATCGCGTTGAGCCGCGCCATTGTCCTGCGCCTTCGTCTCCAGCCGATCCACACCACGGCGCGAACCCGGTTCGCCGGTTCGATCGCCGGCGTGCGCGGCGCCGTCACGCTCGCCGGCGTATTGTCATTGCCGGTTCTCGCACTCGACGGCTCGCCCTTTCCGGGACGCGACGCCGCTATCTTCCTGGCCGCGGGCGTGATCCTGCTCTGGCTGGTCATCGCCAGCATCGGCCTGCCGCCGCTCGTGCGCGGGCTCGCCGCCGGCCAGGGGGCTGCCCACGCCACCGAGATGCGGCGGGCGCGGATCACGGCCACCGAAGCCGCGATCGCTCGTCTGGAAAGCGTCGCCCATCGTGGCGGCACCGACGGCGCCGCCACCGTCGACCAAGCGGTGGCGGAGGGCTTGATCGCGACCTATCGGCGCCGCCTCGCTCTCCTCGACGACGGCAAGACACCGCGCGAGGAAGCCGTGGTGCTGCAGCGGGCCGAAAGTGCCCTGCGCCACACCGCACTGGCGGCCGAGCGCGAGGCTCTGCGCGGCCTGCTCAAGAGAGGCGAGATCGACGACGCCACCTTCAACGCGCTGGCGCATGAGCTCGTCCTGCACGACGTACTGGCCGAGACGAAGACCGGACAGCACTAATCGCCGAGGCTTATGCCCGGGTCGCCAGGATGAACAGACGCGGGAAGCGCAACAGGACCTTGCCGTCCGGCTCGACCGGATAGGCTGCCGCGATCTTCTCACGGTAGCGGGCGAGGAAGGCGTCGCGCTCCTCGGCCGGCAGCGGATCGATATAAGGCTTGAGGCCCGTGCTCTTGAACCACTCGACGATCGCATCATGGCCCGCAAGCGCGTGGACATAGGTCGTCTGCCAGATGTCGACCTGGCAGCCGGCCTCCATCAGCCAGCGCCGATAATCCGAGAACGAACCGATCGCAGCCTTCGATGCCCGGGCATTGGCGAGGCGAGCCACCCACGGCCCTTCAGTGGCGGCCTCGTCCATGGCGACATGCGAGGGTTCGCTGAGGTTGTTGGGCATCTGCACCGCGAGCGTACCACCCGGCGCGAGTGACCGCGCCAACCGCGCGAACAAGGCGGGATGATCGGGAATCCATTGCAGCGCCGCATTGGCAAAGATCAGGTCGTAGCGCCCATCCGCCGTCCAATCCCCGAGATCGGCCAGGGTGAAGGAGAGCTGCGGCAGGCGCTTGCGGGCCTTGTCGAGCATGTCCGACGAGGAATCGAGGCCCTCGACGGCGGCATTCGGAAAGCGGGCGGCGACCAGCTCGGTGCTGTTGCCCGGCCCGCAGCCGAGATCGATGCAGCGTTGCGGGTCGGTGAGGCGCACGCGCTGGATCAGGTCGAGCGGCGGGCGCGTCCGCTCGTCCTCGAAGCGCAGATACTGGTTCGCATCCCAGTCGACCTTGCCCGTCATCGCGCCTGCTCCGTTCGTCAAAACCGTGCGGCGCGATGGCTACGCTCCTAGAGCGAGCGCATCAAGCCGCCATCGACGCGCAGGTTCTGGCCAGTAATGTAGCCGGCGCCCTCCGAGGCGAGGAAGGCGATCGTCGCGGCGATCTCCTCGCTGGTGCCGTAGCGCTGCATCGGCACGCCATCGCGGCGCTCCTCGGTCTGCGGCAGCGAGTCGATCCAGCCGGGCAGGACATTGTTCATCCGCACATTCTGCGCCGCATACTGGTCGGCGAAGAGCTTGGTGTAGGCGGCGAGCCCGGCGCGGAACACCGCCGAGGTCGGGAAATTGGCCGCCGGCTCGAAGGCCCAGGCGGTCGAGATGTTGATGATCGCGCCTGATGTCTGCGCCGCCATCACGGGCGCGACCAGCCGGGTCGGCCGGATCACGTTCATCAGGTAGACGTCGAGCCCGGTATGCCATTGCTCGTCGGTGATCTCGGTGATCGGAGCGCGCGGGCCGTGACCGGCGCTGTTGACCAGCACGTCGATGCGGCCGAAGCGCGCCATCGTCTCATCGACCAGGCGCTTGAGATCGTCGTTCGACTGGTTCGAGCCGGTGACGCCGAAGCCGCCGAGCTCCTTGGCCAGCGCCTCGCCCTTGCCGGAAGAAGACAGGATCGCGACCTTGAAGCCGTCCTGCGCCAGCCGCTTCGCCGCCGCTGCGCCCATGCCGCTACCGCCGGCGGTAACGATCGCGACTTTTTCTCCTGCCATAGGAAGCTCCATCATTCTGCGAAGGACATATGAGCGCTGCGAGCGGCGGTACTCATTATGGTCTTTCTCGCATTAGCCGCGTAAGCTCGCCAGTCAGTTGGTCAACATCATATCGATAGAAAAACTACTGCATGATCGAGACGCAGCAACGCCTGCCGTCGCTCAATGCGCTACGCGCCTTCGAGGCGGCAGCGCGGCACCTCAACTTCCGCGCCGCCGCCGATGAGCTCGGCGTGACGCAGGGTGCGGTCGCGCAGCATGTCCGCGGGCTGGAGAGCGACCTCGGCCTGAAGCTGTTCGAGCGCCAGCCGCGCCTGCTGGCGCTCACAGGCGCCGGGCGCAGCTATGCGACCCATGTCGCCCGCGCCTTCTCTCTATTGGTCGAGGCGACCGACAATCTTCGCCCGCAGCCCTTGCGGCTGACGATCAGCGCCACGCCGAGCATCGCCGCAAAATGGCTGGTGCCTCGGCTGCCTGATTTCACCGCCGCCCATCCGCAGCTGGAGTTGAACATCCTCGCCAGCGATGCGCTGGCGAACTTCCAATCGGATGGCGTCGACATCGCCATCCGCCAGGGGCGTCCGCCTTTCGGTCCAGGTCTGACCGCAGACCTGTTGTTCGAGCACGAGATCGTCGCGGTCTGCCGTCCCGCCATGCGTCCCGACGAAGAGGAGCTGGCGCGCCTGCCCTTGCTACGCGACGGGCACGACCTCTGGCCGGAGTTCTTCGAGCGTGCGCTCGGGCGGCCCATGCCGCTGACGATCCGCAGCACGCGCTTCAACCAGACGGCACTGGCGATCGACGCTGCGATTGCCGGCCAGGGCATCGCGCTCGCCAGCCGCTTCCTGATCGAGCCCGACCTTGCCGCCGGCCGCCTCGCGCTGGGCACGCCGGCCAGCATGCGCGGCGGCCTCGACTTCTACGTCGTCTGCGCCCGCAGACCGCGCCATCCCGAGCAGGCAGCGCTGGTCAAGGCGTGGCTGCTCGCCCAGCGCTGCTGAGCCGAACGATCAACCGACAGCGACGAAGCTGTCCTTGAGCCAGGCCTGCCATGCCGGCTCGCTCTCGGCGGCGCGCCTGTCGGCATCCTCGCCATAGAAGAACAGGCAAGCGCTGACATTGACCTTGTCGCCCATCTGGTAGCTGCCGATCAGCGCGACGCCATTCTCTGAACGCAAGAGGATGTAGCGCTGCTTCCGGCCCTGCTCGGCCTGCTCGACCGTGCCGGAGAAGGCTTGTGGCGTAGCCGGCAGCTCGCGCCGCTCGCCGACATTCGCGCCCGCGAGGCCGAGCCTCTCGGTCAATTGCGTCCAGACGGCGAGATGCTCGCCTCCCGTCACCCGCATCGCCTGGAAGGAAGCGCCCTTCTGGCCGGCGAAATGGCTGAGATAGAGCCGCAGCACCGCGAAGAAGCCGGGCCAGCCGCCCTCGAAGCCCTCGATCTGGTCGTCCCAGTCATCGCTGGCGGCGAAAAGCGAATGCACCATCCTGACCAGGCACTGATCGCCGGAGCGGCTGGTGATGGTGATCTCGGTCGCAACGGGCGGGGCCTTCTCCCCCCATTCGTACTCGGTGTAACCGAAGCGATGCGGCGGCTCCCAGAGGTTGATCTCGCCGCCCGAGCTCATCTCCGGCCCGAAATTGAAGCTGAGCTTGCCGCCGACCCGCTCCTCGATCGTGGTGCGGGTGAACCAGGCGGTATTGCCCGGCCCGGTCGCCATCGCCTGCCAGACCTGCTCGGGCGTGCCGGGAACCAGCACCTCCATCTCGACCCAGCGCTTGCCGGTTCCGTCCTTCTTGATCGGCATGGTCCAGTATCCTTTCAGGCATTGGCCGGTTCGGGCGCCGGATAGGCGGCGACCACGAGGCGGTGCGAGCGCCCGCCCGGCGCGCTGTCGTCGTGATAGCGGGCGGTGAGCGCCGCCACGGTTTCGGTGAGCTCGCGGGTGAAGGCCGCACGCTCGGTCGGCGAGCGGAAGCGAATGACACTGTCGAGCGAGAGGGTTGCGAGCCGCTTCTCCTGTCGCCGCGCCTCATTCCAGAGCGCCCCGACCTCGCGCACGATCCGGGCTGCCAGCGCGATCAGATAGCTCGCCGAGAGCCGGTCGGGTTTGCGTTCCGGATCGGCGCCGAGCGAGCCCAGCGCCGCCGGCGAGATGACGAAGGACGCCGCGCTCGCCACCACCAGTCGCTCCGTCAGCCCGCCCCATCGCCGCTCGCCCGCCGGCGCGACGAGTTGGTGCTCCTCGAGCGCGCGCAGGTGGTAGTTGACCTTCTGCCGGGTCAGCCCGACCCGCCCGGCCAGCGAAGCGGCCGAGGCCGGCTCCGACAATTCAGCCAGGATCCGGCGCTTGACCGGGTCGAGCGCCACGGCGGCGCGAGCGGGATCGTCGATGACATCGAGGTCGAGCATGGCCTCAAGCTCGCATTGACAAATTTATTTGTCAATGGATTACGGCGATGATTGAGAAAAGTCGCTTGCAACATACCAACTGACTGGTATGTATATGTCATGCCACGGCCAACCAAACTGTCCCCCGAACGTGGAAGCGCCCGCACCCGCCTCCTCGAAGCGGCGCGCGACGTCATCCGCGCCAAGGGCTTCGCTGCCACCAGCGTCGACGATCTCTGCCGCGCCGCTGATGTCACCAAGGGCGCGTTCTTCCATCATTTCGCCAGCAAGGAGGCGCTCGGCGTCGCCGCGGCCGAGTTCTGGACAAAAGAAGTCACCCCCTTCTTCGCAGCCGCCCCCTATCATGAGCCGGCCGACGCACTCGATCGCGTCCTCGCCTATGTCGCCTTCCGCAAGGCGATCATCGCCGGCGATCTCTTCGAGTTCACCTGCCTCGTCGGGACGATGGCGCAGGAAGTCCATGCGAGTGCACCCGACATCCGCGACGCCTGCGGCCGCAGCATCTTCGGTCATGCCGCGACGCTGGAAGCCGACATCGAGCAGGCCCGCCAGGACCGCGGCATCACAGCCGACTGGACCGCCGAGAGCCTGGCGCGGCACACCCAGGCCGTTCTCCAGGGCGGCTTCGTCCTGGCCAAGGCCGGCAACGACCCGGACCTCGCGCGCGAGAGCCTCGATCATCTCGACCGGTACATCCGGCACCTTTTCCACGTCGCGGAGGATTTGGCAGCATGAGCCAACGCATGACGATCGGCTGCGCCTGCGGGCATACACGGCTCGAAGTCGAGGGGCCTCCGATCCTCGTCTCCGAATGCCTATGCGACAGCTGCCGAGCCGCTGCGGCGCGGCTAGCCAGGCTGCCCAACGCCAGACCCGTCCTGACCTCTTATGGCGCGACGCCAAGCGCCGAATATCGCAAGGACCGGATCCGGTTCGTCTCCGGCGCGGAAACCCTGCGCGAGTTCCGGCTGGCTCCCGATGCAGGCTCGCGCCGCGTGGTTGCGACCTGCTGCAACACCCCCGTCTTCCTGGAGATGAAGGGCGCGCACTGGCTCAGCCTCTATTCGCATCTCTGGCTGGAGAACGCCCGGCCGAAAGCGACGCTGCGCACCATGACCGGCGACCTGCCCGATGCATCCGCCCTGCCGGCCGACATCCCCAATCTCAAGACCCACACGGTCTCATTCTACCTGAAGCTGCTGGGCGCCTGGATCGCCATGGGCTTCCGCAATCCGAAGATCACAACAGCGGGGACGGTCGATGCCTGACGACAAGATTGAGATCGAGAATGTCAACAAGCCCGGCAAGTCCGAGCGGGTCGACCGCGGCAAGTATCTGGCAATGCGCCAGGCACTGCTCGCCATCCTGCCGGACGAGGCGCCCGGGCTAACCGTACCCGATGCGAAAGAGGCGCTGCTGCCCTTGCTGCCGGATAATCTCTTCCCGCAGGGCAGCACGGCCGGCTGGTGGCTGAAGGCCGTCCAGCTCGACCTCGAGGCGAAAGGCGTGATCAAGCGCGCGCCGCGCAAGCCGGTGCATCTCTACCGGCTCGCGACGGCCTGACCTCAACCCGTCTCCGCGAACGCCGTCGCCAGCACGGCCACCGCCTCGTCGAGCTCGGCGGTCTCATGGGCGGCGCTGACCTGCAGCCGCAACCGCGCCTCGCCCTGCGCCACAATCGGGAACGAGATCGCCAGGGCAAAGACGCCGGCCCGGACCAGGCGGGTGGTCATGGCGCGCGCACGCTCCTCGCTACCGACCTTGACCGCGGTGATGGCGCTGTCGCTGTCATGGCAGGCGAGCGCGTAGAAGCGCAGCGCCTCGCGCAGGTGAGCGACATTACGCCAGAGCCGTTCGCGCGGGCCGGGGTCGTCGCGACAGATTTTCAGCGCCGTCAGCGCCGTCGCGGCATTCGCCGTCGTCATCCCCATGGTGAAGATCCAGCTGCGCGATTGCGCCTTGAGCCGCTCGATCAGAACGCGCGGACCGGCAACGAAGCCGCCGCTGGCGCCGCCCAGCGCCTTCGACAGCGAGCCGGTCAGCAGAATGTCGGGCGCGCCACTGGTGAGGCCGCAGAGCGGGGCGGTTCCAGCGCCGCCCGGCCCAACCACACCGGTCGCATGCGCTTCGTCGATCATCAGCAGCGCGTCGAACTCGCGCGCCAGCGCCTGGATCTCGGCGAGCGGCGCCGCACCGCCCTCCATGCTGAAGATGCCGTCGGTGACGATGAGACGCCGCTTGGCCTGCCTCGTACCTTCCAGCGCCCGGCGCAGACCCGCGACATTGCGGTTCTCATAGGTCTCGACATCGGCACGGCTCAGGCGGCAGCCATCGATGATGCTGGCATGGTTCAGCCGGTCCGAGATGATGGCGTCGCCGGCGCCGACCAGCGTGGTCAGCACGCCGCCATTGGCGCTGCCGCCGGAGGAAAACAGCGCCACCGCCTCGACGCCGAGGAAGGAAGCGAGGTTCTCGGCCAGCGCCTCGTGCAGCGGTGTCGTCACGAAGACCGGATAGATACCGGTCCCGGTGCCATAGAGCCGCATCGCCTCGTTGGTCGCAGCGAGCACGCGCTCGTCGGTCGAAAGGCCGAGATAGTCGTTGGCGCCGAGCATGATCGTGTCGACGCCGTCGAGCAGGATGCGCCCGCCGCAGCGACGGTCGATCATCCGGCGAGGGGGGACATGCGCGTTCATGGCACGGCCTTCGGCAGCGCGCCTGCAACGAGATTCTGCCAGTAGCGCAGCACATGCGGGACGATCGCATCGTTAAAGACATAACGGTCGCCGTGCAGCCCTTCGCCGGGACCGACCTCGCCGGCGCCGATCCAGGCATAGCAGCCACCCGCGGCGCGGATCATGAAGGCGAAATCCTCGCAGCCGAGGCTCGGCTTGAACTCGGCCATGACATTCTGCAACCCGACTGCCGCAGCCGCAGCCCGCGCCGCCAGCGCCGCCGCCTCCACCGTGTTGATCACCGGCGGATAGCCGCGCTTGTAGTCGAGCGCGGCGGTGACGCCATGCGAGGCGGCGACACCCTGCGCGATCTCGCCGATGAGCCTCTCGCAAAGATCGGACAGCGCCGGATCGAAGAAGCGGCAGGTGCCCTGCAGCCAGACCTCCTTCGGCACGATATTGCCGACATTGCCGCCATGGACCTGCGTTAGGCTGACGACGATCGGCGTCTGCGGATCGACGGCGCGCGCGACGATGCGCTGCACGCTCTGGATGAAGGCGCCGGCGGCGAGGATCGGATCGTCGCCGAGATGCGGCATGGCGACATGGGCGCCGAGCCCAGAGAAGCGCAGCTCGAAATTGTCGACCGCCGCCATCTGCGCCCCGGCGCGGGCTGCGATCGTGCCGAAGGGCACGCCCGGCCAGTTGTGCACGGCATAGACCGCTTCGACCGGGAAGCGCTCGAACAGTCCGGCCTCGATCATCTTCATGCTGCCACCCTCGTTCTCCTCGGCCGGCTGGAAGATGAAATGGACGGTGCCGTCGAAATCCGGGTTCTGGCTGAGGAGCCTGGCGGCCCCGAGCAGCATGGCGCTGTGGCCGTCATGGCCGCAGGCATGCATCACGCCCTCCCTCTTCGAGGCGTAAGGCAAGCCAGTGCGCTCGATGACGGGCAGCGCGTCGAGCTCGGCGCGCAGGCCGATGGCGCGCTTGCCCGAGCCTGAACGCAGCGTGCCGACGACGCCGGTGCCGCCGATGCCCTCCTGCACCTCAAGGCCGAAGGAGCGCAGCTTCTCGGCGACGAAGCGGGCGGTCTCCACCTCCTGGAAGCCGAGCTCGGGATTGGCGTGGATGTGATGGCGCCAGGCGACGACCTCTGGTGTCAGCGCGGCGATCGGGTCATTGTGCAACATGGTTCTCTCCTGTCCCGCAAGGATTAGGAGAGCGGGCCGGGCAGCGTCTTGAACCAGATTGACCATGAGCGAGCCGCGACAGGAGACCCAGGAATTCTGGCGCCACGCCGCCTTCCGTGAGCTCGGCCTGCTCAAGGCGCGCTTTCGCGAGCATCGCTATGACCGCCACACCCATGACGGCTACGTCATCGCGCTGATCACCGAAGGCTGCGAGCGCGTGCGCGTCGGCCGCCAGGAGGTGCTGGCTCCGGCCGGCTCGGTGCTCGTCGTCAATCCGGAGGAGTGGCATGATGGGCAGGCGGGCGCCGAACAGGGCTGGGCCTACCGGACCTTCTATCCCTCGGTGAGGCTGCTGTCGGACATCGCAGCCGAACTCGGGCAGCCGCATGTGCCGCTCTTCCCCCAGGCCTTGCTCGACGATCCCGAACTGGCCCGATTGCTTACCGCAGCGCATGTGGAATCGACCTCGTCGGAAGCGACCCGCGCGGAGGCCTCCCTGCTGACCGCGCTGCGCCGGCTGATCCTGCGACATGGCGACAATGATCGGCCGGCCGAGCTGCTCCGCTCCGGCTCGCAGCGCCGGTTCTCACGCTACGAGCTGGTGATCGAGGATGGGCTCGCTGGCGAGATCGATCTGCAGTGCCTCGCCACGGCCGCCGGCGTCACTCGCTTCCAGGTCATCCGCGACTTCAAGAAACTCACCGGCTCGACGCCTGCCATCTTCATCCGCGACCGCCGCCTGCGCCGCGCCAACCGGCTGATCCAGGAGGGCTCCAGCCTGGCGGACGCCGCCTTCGCCGCCGGCTTTTCCGACCAGAGCCATCTCTCGCGCAGCTTCCGCGCCGTGCACGGCATCACGCCCGGCATGTTCCGCAAGGCGGGATAGAACGCGCGAAATCTT
Organism: Allobosea sp. Root483D1; assembly: GCF_001429505.1. GTDB lineage: Bacteria > Pseudomonadota > Alphaproteobacteria > Rhizobiales > Beijerinckiaceae > Allobosea. The sequence goes on along the minus strand of NZ_LMJW01000020.1, from coordinate 161,172 downwards.
TCGGAGCCCGCGATGCACCCACAGCCCTCATCCTGAGGAGCGCCGCAGGCGCGTCTCGAAGGATGGTCGGAGAGGCTCCGGAGCCAGCTGAAGCATCCTTCGAGACGGCCGCTTACGCGGCCTCCTCAGGATGAGGGCTTGGATATTGTCCGAACCGGCTCTCAGAACTTGTAAGCGAGGCTGGCGCGCACCGCATGCGCCGACGGCTCGTGCTCGACCGTGCGGCCGAGATAGGCGCTTAAGCCGACATGATCGAACTTGCCGTAGTCCGTGTAGCGGTAGTCGAGGCCGAGGATGAGATTGTCGGTCAAGGCGTAGTCGACGCCGCCGCCAACCGTCCAACCGGTCTTCGAGGCACTGATCGTCTCGCTCAGGCCCGCAAGCGGCGTCACATAGGAATATTCGAGCTTGGTGAAGGCCGCGCCGGCGGTGGCGTAGACCAGGATGCGGTCGAGGCTGTAGCCGAGGCGCGCACGTACCGAGCCCTGCCAGTCCTGCCGCACGCGGACGACGCCGCCTGCATCGCCTTGCCCGGCATGCGCATTCACGCCCTCGATGTCGCCCTCGACGCCGAGCACGACCACGCCGAGCTGGTAGTTGAAGCCGAGGCGGGCGCCGCCGATGAACGAGGACGGGCTGTAGTCGAAGGAGCGGCCGAGCGGAGCCCGGCCGGCGCTGGCGAATTCGCTCGCCCTGTCGGAGCCCCAGGAGTAGCCGGCCTGGCCACCGACATAGATGCCGCTCCAGTTATAGAATGTCGGCAGGTCCGGTGCTGGCGGCAGAAGGCCCTTTCTGGAGAAGTCAGCCGCCAGGGAGGCGCCGCCGCTCAAGAGGGCGACGGCTGCGATAGTGGCTTTCAGAAGGGTCTTCATCACATGCTCGGCTCGAACAATGGCTGCGGCCGGGTGGATGATCCGGCCGGCGCCGCGATGGCGTCAGGAGCGGCATTATGAAAATGTTAAGGTTAACGAACCTCTAAGCGGCCCGCCTCCGTCCGTCTCCCGGAACGAAAACGCCTGCCGCAACGTTGCCACCGCGACGGAGCGGTCTAGGATCGACCGCCCCTGCACCGGAGCGCGCATGGCCTATTTCAAGCGACTGACGGGCGCTGCCGGGCTCGCGGCTGTGGCCGCCGGTTATGTCCATGGCCTGGTCTCGCGCCGGGTCGGCGAACCCCTGCGCCAGGCCCGGCGCGGACAAGGTGCCGCAAGCCCGATCGCCTTGCCCTGGCGCGGCTGGAAGGACGTGCTGCTGCGCTTCAGCACCCGTATCCAGGAAGCGCGCGTCTTGTCGCTCGCCGGCGCCGTCGCCTTCTTCACGCTGCTGTCGCTGGTGCCGGCCCTTTCCTTGCTGGTGACGGTCTACGGAATGCTGACCGACCCGGCGACGATCGTCGGCCAGCTCGACAACGTCACCACCGTCTTGCCCGAAGCGGCGCGCGAGCTCATCCGCGAGCAGGCGGTGCGGCTGTCCGGCCAGAACGCGACCAATCTCTCGCTGACCTTCCTGATCGGGTTCCTCGTCGCGATCTGGAGCGCCAATGCCGCAATGAAGGCGATCTTCGACGCGCTCAACATCATCTATGGCGTGCGCGAACAACGCGGCTTCATCCGCCTCAACCTGGTCTCGCTCGGGACGACGCTGAGCGCGCTTTTCGTGCTGATCCTGGCGCTGTCCCTGATCGCCAGCCTGCCGGTGGTCACCGCGCTCTTCCCCTTCGGCCACGAGATCGAGGTCGTGATCCGCTGGCTGCGCTGGCCTGCCTTCTTCCTTGTCGGCATCACCGCGATCGGCTGCCTCTATTGGATCGGGCCGGACCGCAAGCCGCCGCGTTTCGCCTGGGTGCTGCCCGGTGCCGTCGCCGCGGCGCTGCTTTGGGTCGCGGCCTCGATCGGCTTCTCCTTCTATGTCAGCACGCTCGGCCGCTACACCGCGACCTATGGTTCGCTCGCCACCATCGTCGTGTTCATGACCTGGCTCTGGCTCTCCGCGATCATCGTTCTCGCCGGCGCCGAGCTCAACGCCGAGCTCGAGCATCAGAGCCGGTATGGCTCGGCGCCGGCGCCGGTGACGCAACTCAGCCGCAATGCGCCCCACCGAGACTGAAGCGTAGCTGGAGCACGATGCCACAGCCGCTCTCGCTTGACCTTGCAAGCAGCTGCAGCGTCTGTTCACCCGTACGCCCCGCCCCTCTCTGCGCCAATGACACGGACCCGTCATGATCACTGCGACCCGCATCCACTTGTCCATCGCCATGCTGATGGGGCTCGCCGGCGTGACGCTGCTCGCGGCCGCGACACATTCCGGGGCCTCCGACAACGTCCAGATCGCCGGGCAGATGTTGCTCTTCCACGCTCCCACAGTGATCGCCGCCTGCGCCGCGCGGCGCGCCGAACTGCTGGCGGACTGGCCAGCGCGGCTCGCGATCTCGCTGATGATCCTCGGGGTCGCGCTCTTTTCCGCCGATCTCTCCATGCGCGGCTTCCATGGCGAACGGCTCTTCCTCGGCGCGGCTCCCGCCGGCGGCTTCATGATGCTCGGCGGCTGGCTCGGGCTCGTCATCGCTGCCTTGTTCTCCAAGCGCGCCTGACCGGCATCGGCGCGCTTTCGCAGCCTGTTATCTTCAGTTAGAACGCGGCGCGGCGCGGCTGCCTCCTGCGCCTTCGGAGCCTGCCGATGAATACCCCTCATAATCTCACGCCCTCGCAAGCCGCCGAGCTGCTCGTCCAGGCGCTGCCGCACATGCAGCGCTACGACCAGGAGGTGATCGTGATCAAATATGGCGGCAACGCCATGGGTGACGCCGCCACCGCCGAGGATTTCGCCGAGGACGTGGTGCTGCTCGAGCAATCCGGGCTGAAGCCGGTGGTCTGCCATGGCGGCGGCCCGCAGATCGCCCGCATGCTGGAGAAGCTCGGCATCAAGTCCGAGTTCAAGCAGGGCCTGCGCGTCACCGACGCTGCGACCGTGGACGTGGTCGAGATGGTCCTGGCCGGCTCGGTCAACAAGGAGATCGTCGGCTACATCTCGCGCGAAGGCGGCAAGGCGATCGGGCTCTGCGGCAAGGACGGCAACATGGTCCTCGCCAGGAAGGCGACGCGCACCATCGTCGATCCCGATTCGAAGATCGAGCAGGTGCTCGACCTCGGTTTCGTCGGCGAGCCCGAGACGGTCGACACCACCGTGCTCAAGGCGATCCTGAAGGAGGAGCTGATTCCGGTGCTGGCGCCGGTCTGCGCCGCCGCCGACGGCCAGACCTACAACGTCAACGCCGACACCTTCGCCGGCGCGATCGCCGGCGCGCTCGGCGCCAAGCGCCTGCTGCTGCTGACCGACGTGCCGGGCGTGCTCGACAAGGACAAGAACCTGATCCCGGAGCTCACCATCGAGCAGTGCCGGCGCCTGATCGCCGACGGCACCATCTCCGGCGGCATGATCCCGAAGATCGAGACCTGCATCTACGCGCTGGAAAAAGGCGTCGAGGCCGTCGTCATCCTCGACGGCAAGGTCCCGCATGCGGCGCTGATCGAGCTCTTCACCGATACCGGCTCGGGCACGATTATCCGGAAGTGAGAAGCCACTGCCGTCATTCTCGGGCGGAGCGCAGCAAAGACCCGGGAATCTCGTGACGAGAGGACGTTGATGGGGCCTCTTCCGGCATGAGGTGCTCGGGTCAAGCCCGAGCATGACGGGGTACTTCGTCGTCGCAACCACTTTGCAAGCATCTTGCATGTCATGATGGTGCGCCCCACATGACATGACCCAATGAACCAGAATGCAGCCATCACCACCGCCATCCCGCTCCTGCCGGAGCAGGCGGCGTTCGGCCATGTCGACCACTGGATCTTCGACCTCGACAACACGCTCTATTCGCATGAGGCGCAGGTCTGGCCGCAGGTCAATGAGCGGATCAGCCTGTACCTGCTCGAGCTCTTTGGTCTCGACGGGCTCTCCTCGCACGAGCTGCGCCGCTACTATTACGAGCGCTACGGCACGACGCTGAACGGGCTGATGTCGGAGCACGGCATCGATCCCGACGATTTCCTCGCCTTCGCCCACGACATCGACCTGTCGATGCTCGATCCCAATCCCGATCTGGGCGCGGCGATCGCCGCCCTGCCCGGCCGCAAGCTGATCCTGACCAATGGCTCGCGCGGCCATGCCGAGAACGTCGCCGGCAAGCTCGGCATCCTCCACCACTTCGAGGACATCTTCGACATCGTCGAGGCCGGCTTCCTGCCCAAGCCCGAGCGCGCGACCTACGAGAACTTCCTGGCCAAGCACGCGGTCGATCCCGCCCGCGCGGCGATGTTCGAGGACATCGACAAGAACCTGATCGTGCCGAGCGCGCTCGGCATGAAGACGGTGTTGATCGTGCCGCGTACGCCCGACCCCTTCCGCGACGCCTCGGAGCAGGCCGTGGTCGAGGCCGGCCACGTCCATTTCGTCACCGACGACCTGACGGGGTTCCTCAAGCCGCTGATGAAATCAGGACTCACCCCTCTGCCGGTTTCCAAATAGGTCGTCCCGGGCGACCGGAGGGAGACCCGGGACCCATTCCGGAACCTCTTTCGGAAAGGCTCCGGAATGGATCCCGGATCGGCGCGGCTGCGCCGCTTGTCCGGGATGACGCTTGCGGGGAGTTCAGGCGTAGCGCTTCGCCGCTAAGCCATGGGCGCGGCGCAGGGATGCCAGATCGAGCCCGGGAATCTCGCCATCGATCACCCGCCAGCGCCCGCCGATCATGACGCGGTCGGCGCGATGGGCCCCGCACAGCACGAGCGCCGCAATCGGGTCATGCGCGCCGGAGAAGCGCAATTCGTCGAGCCTGTAGAGCGCGAGATCGGCCTGCATCCCAGGCGCGATCCTGCCGATATCGGAGCGCCCGAGGCAGCGTGCCGAACCCTCCGTCGCCCAGCGGATCGTGTCGCGCGCCGTCACCGCGCTCGCACTCTTGTAGTGCAGCCGGTTGACCAGGAGCGCATGGCGCAACTCCTCCATCAGGTTCGAGCCGTCATTGGAGGCGGAGCCGTCGACGCCAAGGCCGACTGGCGCACCCGCCGCCTCGAGCTCGCGCGTCTTGCAGAAGCCGGAGGCGAGCACGCCGTTCGAGGTCGGGCAATGGCAGACGCCGACGCCGGCCTTGCCGAGCCGCTCGCATTCCTCGCAGGAGAAATGGATGCCATGCGCCAGCCAGGTCTTCGGCCGCATCCAGCCGGCCTCCTCCAGGAGGTCGAGCGGGCGCTTGCCGTAGATCTCCTGGCAATAGGCGTCCTCGTCCTGCGTTTCAGCCAGATGCGTGTGCAGCGGCGCATCGAAGCGCGTCGCCAGCTCGGCCGAGGCGGCCATCAGCGAGGTCGTCACCGAGAAGGGCGAGCACGGCGCGAGCGCGATCTGCACCATGCTGCCGGGCTTCGGGTCATGGAACAGGCCAAGCACCCGCTCGCAATCGGCGAGGATCGTGTCCTCGTCCTGCACGACCTCGTCGGGCGGCAGGCCGCCATCCTTCTGCGACAGGTTCATCGAGCCGCGCGAGATGGTGACGCGGATGCCGAGCGCCGTCGCCTCCTCCACCGCGATGTCGACGGCGTTCTCCAGCCCGGCTGGGTAGAGATAGTGATGGTCGGCCGCCGTGGTGCAGCCGGAGAGCATGAGCTCGACCAGCGCGGCACGCACCGCCAACCGCAAATCCTCCGGCCGCAGCCGCGCCCAGAGCGGGTAGAGCGCTTTCAGCCAGGGGAAGAGCTCGCGGTCGATCGCCGCCGGGTGGGCGCGGGTCAGCGTCTGGTAGAAATGGTGATGGGTGTTGATCAGCCCCGGCAGCACGACATGGCCGGACGCGTCGAAGCTCTCGGTCACCGGCAGCGTCGGATAGCCGCCGCCCGCTACGAGTTCGACGATCAATCCGTTCTCGATCACGACCCCGCCGCCGGCATTCTCGGCGAGGATGGCGAGCGGATTCCTGATCCAGATGCGCATGACTGGTTCTAGCAACGATTCTCAGCACTTGGCATAGGCTGAGATCGTTCCGCATGCCAGCCTGCGCAGCTGGAGGCCCGTTGATCAAAGGGACTAATCAGACGGAGGAGCGCCTCGCCGCCCTGCCATGCGCGTCACCGGTCGGCCTGGATGCAAGCTGACCGGTGCGGTCCGGACTGGAGCGGCTCACGCCACCTTGGCGATCACCGGCTTGGCTTCCCATTCCTCGCCCCAGATCATCACGGCGTGGCCGGGCGAGACCTCGCGATACTGGCGCACCGGCGGGACATAGTCGGCCGGACGGATCGGGCTCTTGATCTCGTCGTTCGAGACCGGACGCTTCGTCAGGCGCCGGGCTGGATCGGCGATCGGCACCGCCGCCAGCAGCCGCTTGGTATAGGGGTGCTGCGGGTTGCCGAAGATCGCCTCGCGCGGCCCGATCTCGACGATCTCGCCGAGATACATCACCGCGACGCGGTGGCTGACGCGCTCGACCACCGCCATGTCGTGCGAGATGAAGAGATAGCCCAGCCCCATCCTCGCCTGCAGGTCGAGCATCAGGTTGACCACCTGCGCCTTGACCGAGACGTCGAGCGCCGAGACCGCTTCGTCCGCCACGATCAGGCGCGGCTCGACCGCGAGCGCGCGCGCAATGCAGATGCGCTGGCGCTGGCCGCCCGAGAATTCGTGTGGGAAGCGGCTCGCCATGTCGGGCAACAGCCCGACCCGCTTCAGGAGGTCCGCAACCTTGTCGCGCGCTTCGGAGCGGGTGGCGAGATTGTTGATCAGCAGCGGCTCGGCCACCGCCGCGCCGATGTTCATGCGCGGATTGAGCGACGCGAACGGATCCTGGAAGATCATCTGCATGCGCTTGCGCTGCTCACGCAGCTCGGTCTGGCCGAGCTTGAGCACGTCGACGCCGTCGAGCAGCACCGAGCCCGAGAGCGGCTCGACCAGGCGCAGCACCGAGCGGCCGGTCGTCGACTTGCCACAGCCGGATTCGCCGACCAGCGCCAAAGTCTCGCCCGCCTTGAGGCTGAAGGAGACGTTCTCGACCGCGTGCACCCGGCCCTTGACCGAGGAGAGCAGCCCCGAGCGGATCTCGAAGCGCGTGGTCAGGCCCGAGACCTCGAGCACCGGGCGTTCCGCTGCCTGGACCGTATCGGGCACCTCGACGGGAACGTCCGACTGGCCCGTCAGACGGTCGACCACCGGGAAGCGCATCGGCCGCCTGCGACCATCCATCGAGCCCAGCCGCGGCACGGCCGAGAGCAGCGACTTGGTGTAGGGCTTCTGCGGATTGGCGAAGATGTCCTCGGTCGCGCCGGTCTCGATCTCGTCGCCATTGTACATGACGACGGTGCGGTCGGCGATCTCGGCGACGACGCCCATGTCGTGGGTGATGAAGAGGACGGACATGCCCTCCTCCTCCTGCAGCGACTTGATCAGCTCGAGGATCTGCGCCTGGATCGTAACGTCGAGCGCGGTGGTCGGCTCGTCGGCGATCAGGAGCTTGGGCTTGCAGGCCAGTGCCATCGCGATCATCACGCGCTGGCGCATGCCGCCGGAGAAGCGGTGCGGGTATTCGTGGAAGCGCGACTTCGCCGCCGGAATCTTGACCTTCTCGAGCAGACGCACCGTCTCGGCCTCCGCCTCGCTGCGCGACATGTTCCGATGCAGGATCAGCGCCTCGGCGATCTGGAAACCGATGGTCAGCACCGGGTTGAGCGAGGTCATCGGCTCCTGGAAGATCATTGCGATCTCGTTGCCGCGGATCTGGCGCATCTGCGCATCCGGCAGGGTCAGGAGCTCCTTGCCGTTGAGCTTGATCGAGCCCTCGATCTTGCTCGAGCTCGGCGGGGTCAGGCGCATGATCGACAGCGCCGTCACGCTCTTGCCGGAGCCGGATTCGCCGACGACCGCCAGCGTCTCTTGCGGCTTGATCTCGAAGGAGATGTTGCGCACGACCGGCTTCCAGAGCCCTTCGACCCGGAACGAGGTCGTCAGGTTCGAGACCGAGAGGATCGGAGACGTCATGCCAGGTCCTTCATGCCAGGGTCTATTTTAGCGATCGATCACCGAGGTTGCGCGGGCCCCTCGCCCAGACAACCACCGATGAGCCGGTTGAAAGCGGCATCAGAATAACCAGCGCGCCGCCGATGTCAGTAGCCGACGTGATAAAAGATTTAGCGTCCCCCTTGCTTTCGCCTCATCCGGGAGCAGGAGCGCACGAAACGCGAGCCGGCCGGGGCCGGGCTCGCGCCTGCGTTGCGACGCTGATGTCGTGCCCTCGTCACCGGGCTGGGGCCGCTATTTCAGCCCGCTGGTGACGAAGTTGCGGATGTAGAACTTCTGGAAGAGCAGGAATGGCACGAGCGCGACGAGGCCTGCGAGCGTGGTCGAGGAGAACAATCGCCCCCACTCCGTACCCTCCAGGCTGATATTGCGCGCGATCGCCACCTGTACGAGCGTGTGCTCCGGCGAGGGCGCCGCGACAAGTGGCCAGAAGAACGCCTCGAACTGGTGCATGAACAGCATGATGCCGCCGGTCAGCACCACCGGCCAGGAGATCGGCAGCGCGATCTTCAGCCAGATATGCCCCCAGGAGGCGCCGTCGACCCGCGCCGCCTCGTAGAGCTCGCGCGGCAGCCCGGCGAAGAACTGGCGGAACATGAAGATGACGAAGCCATTGGCGAGGTCCGGCAGGATCAGCGCGGCATAGGTGTCGATCAAGCCCAGACTCTGCACGAGGATGTAGAGCGGGATGACGATCGCCTCGAACGGCATCATCGCCGCGGCGAGAACGAAGACGAAGATCACGTTCTTGAAGCGGAAGTCGAAGACCGCGAAGGCAAAGCCCGCGGCGGCATTGATGATGACGCCGACCACCATGGTGGTCAGCGCAACAAAGAGCGAATTGCCGACGGCGCGCGGAAAGCCGGTGCCGATGAGCGAGGTGTAGTTCTCCAGCGTCAGCCGCTCCGGGATCACCATGCCCCAGCCGAGGCGGCTGCCATGGGCGAAGATGTCGGCCGGTGGCCGCAGCGAGGAGACTGCGAGCCAGAGCAGGGGCAGGAGCAGCACGAGCGCGATCAGCGACATCGTGACATAGCGTGCGGCCCCGAAGACCAGCACGGTGGAGCGGCGATCGACGCTCATGCGTCGGCTCCTTCCTTGTCGCGGAACAGCCTGAGCTCGATCGCAGCGATCACGCCGATGATCACGAGGATGATCGTCGACAGCGCCAGCGAGCGCCCCCAGTTGATGAAGGTGAAGGCGTTCTCATAGGCGCGGAACATCAAGAGGTCGGTCGCGCCGTTCGGCCCGCCCTTGGTGATGATGTAGACCGGCGCGAAGAACAGGAAGTTGATCGCGGTATCCGCCACGAAGACGAAGGCGAGCGGTCGGCGCATCTGCGGCAGGGTGATGTGGACGAGCTGGTGCCAGCGGCTGGCGCCATCGATGCGCGCGGCCTCGTAAAGCTCGCCCGGAATGCGGTAGAGCCCGGCAAGCAGGAAGATCATCCAGTAGCCGCAGCCCTTCCAGGTCGCGATGGCGATCATCGTGCCGAGCGCCTGATGCTCCGAGAGGAAGAAGGGCTGGCGGCCGATGCCGAGGCCCTCGAGAATGGCGTTCACCGGTCCGAGGTTGGAATCCAGCATGATGTTCCACAGCACGGCGGTGAGGCCGGTGGAGAGCGTCATCGGCAGGAAGAAGGCGGCGCGGAAGAAGGTGACGCCCTTGCCCGGTGCCATCACCAGGAGCGCGTAGCCGAAGGCGATCAGGATCTGCAGCGGATTGATGATCAGGTTGAAGATCAGCGTGACCTTGAGCGAGTTCCAGAAGCGCTCGTCGGCAAAGAGCTGGGCATAGTTGATCAGGCCGCCGAAGGAGGTCTCGCCGGCAAGATTCTGGGTGAACAGGCTGCCGCCGATGGCGATCACGATCGGCGTCAGCCGGAACAGGATGAGGAAGGCCAGCGCCGGCAGCAGGAAGGCGAGCAACACCAAGGTTCGTGGCTGCATCGGGTCGGATGAGCGGCCGGCGATGCGCCGCGCAACGCGCGGCGCATCCGGGACGGCGACAGGGGCCGAGGCCCGGTCGGACAAGGCGGTCATCACCGGTCAGCCGCGATACTTGGTGAATTCGCGGTCGATGTCGCGCGCCGCCTTCTTCAGCCGCTGCTCGACATTGGCGCCGCCCTGGATCTCGCGGAAGGCGCCGCGCAGGATGTCCTCGTATTCGAGCCAGCCCGGGGTCGCCGGCCGCGGCACGGCGGTGTTCTCCATCTCGGAGCGCACGATGCGCCAGCCGGGCGTGGCGAGCTCGGCGCCCATCGAATCCCAGACCGATTTCAGCACCGGCGGGTTCGGCCGCAGTCGCGCCTGCGCCTCGACATATTCGGGCTGGGCGAAGGCCTTGATGAAGGTCTCGGCGGCGGCGCGCTGCTTGGTGCGCGGGTTCATGCCGATATGCCAGCTGCCGGTCGGCGTCACCGCCTTGCCGCCCTCGAAATAGGGCTGCGGCGCCACGGCCCAGTCGAGATCCTTGCGCGCCGAGATCGAGGCGAGGCTGGGCGTGGTCGCCAAGTACATCGCGGCCCGTCCGGTCGCGAACATTTCGAGCGCGAGATTGGTATCGAACACGCCGGTCGGCGTCACCTTATGCTTGTTGAAAAGGTCGGCGTAGAACTGCATCGCGTCGATGAAGGGCTGCGAGTCGACATAGCCGGTCGCGGTCAAGCCGTCCTCACTCAGCACCTGCGCGCCCTTCGACTGCGGCAGGGTCAGCGCCTGATAGGGCCGGTCGGCCATCTCGAAAACGAGGCCCCACTGATTCTTGGCGGGGTCGGTCAGCTTCTTTGCGGCCTCGAGCGTCTGTTCCCAGGTCCAGCGCTTGGCGACGTCGGCCTCGGGCAGGGTGACGCCGGCGTCGGCGAAATGCTTACGGTTGAGGAACAGCACCATGCCGCTGCTGATATAGGGCAGCGTCATCAGCTTGCCCTTGTAGGTGCCCTGCGCCAGCGCCGCCTTGGTGTAGCGGCCAAGGTCGTTGCCGAGGATGCCGTCGAGCTCGGCAAGGTGCTTGCGGATCGAATAGGAGGCGGTCAACGGGCCATCGGCCAAGAAGATGTCGGGCAGTGGCGAGCGCGCCTGCAGGCGCACCTCGAGTGCCGGGAAAAGCTCGTTGAAAGGGATGCGCTCGAGCTTCAGGCCGATCGTCGGATTGTTCTTCATGAACATCTCGGCCATCGGCGTGATGTGGCTCTCCGGCCAGCCGACCCAGATCACGTTGAGCTCGGTCTTGGCCTGGGCGCGCAGCAACTGCGGCGCGGCGAGCATCCCGCCGGCGGCGGTCATGCCCTTCAGAACGGTGCGGCGCGTCGTCATCCAATCCTCCTGATCAGTCTTGTTCGTTGCAGGCAGCAGGCCAGTCGCAGTCGGGCGCGCTCAACCGCGCCCATAGCTCGCGATCGTCTCGATCACATGCCGGGTCGCGGCCGGGCCATCCATGCGGATGCCGGCCTTGACGTTGGCGCGCGGCGGCTCCGGCTCGTCCGGGCGGCGCGTCACATTGCGCTGGTCCGCCACGGTCATGCCGCGCAGCAGCGGGCTCGCCAGCTCGACTTGGATGTGGAAGGCGCGATGCTCGACCAGATCCGGACGGACGAAGGGAACGAGGGCGCTGGGGTCGTGCATCGGCGAGATCGGCTTGCCGTACCGGGCCTCGTTGCGGCCGAGATAGAAGTCGAGCATGCCTGCGACGGTCTCAGGAACCGCCCCGCCCGCCTGCCGCAGCAGTTCGGCATGGCTGCGGTCGAGGATCGCCTGGCGGGTGAAGTTGAGGCCGGCGAGATGGATCTCGGCATCGCAGGAGAAGACGGCCGCCGCCGCTTCCGGATCCTTCAGGATGTTCGCCTCGGCGTAAGGCGAGGCGTTGCCGATATCGAGGCTGCCGCCCATGATGGTGATGCATTTCAGCCAGCGCGCCAGCCGCGGCTCGGTCCGCAGCGCCACGGCGACATTGGTCAGCGGGCCGATGGCGGCGAGCACGAGCTCTCCTTCGGCCTTCTTCGCCTGCTCGATGATCATCGTCACCGCATGCATGTCGACCGGCAGGCGCTTCGGCTCGGGCAGGTCCGCGCCGTCGAGGCCGCTGGCGCCATGGATCATCGAGGGCGCGAAGCTGCCGACCAGGGGCGCGCCCATGCCGCCGGCGACGGGGATGTCGAGCTTGGCGAGCTCGCAGATCTTCAAGGCATTGCGCGTGGTGTTCTCGACGATCGAGTTGCCGAACACCGTGGTCAGGCCGCGCAGCTCGAAGTGCCGGGCCGCATAGAGGATGGCCATCGAATCGTCATGGCCAGGATCGCAATCGATGAGCAGCGGGATCATGAGCGGTCGTATCCGAGGATGGTGTCGATGACGGCATCGACGCAGGCCTCGCCGTCCACGGCGACGGCGACGTCGCAGTTCGCCGGCCGGCTGGCGCCGGGCTGGTCGTGGTCCCGCCGCATCGGCCGGGAGTCGCAGGCGGTCATGCCGCGCAGCGGGCCGTCGCCGAGCTCGATATGGACGGGCAGCGCCTGGAAGGTGATGAGGCCCGGCTTGACCAGCGGGACCACGGCGCAGGGATCGTGCATCGCCGCGGTCGGCGTGCCGTAACGCTCCTGCATCTTGGCGAGGTAGAAGGCGAGCAGATCGGCCATCACCGAGGAGACCCGCCCACCGCCCTGGCGCAGCCTGGTGATATGGCGCTCGGCGATGCCGGCCTGGCGGGTGACGTTGAGCCCGACCATGCTGAGCGGCACGCCGGCAGCGAAGGTGATCGCCGCAGCCTCCGGATCGCAGACGATGTTGAACTCGGCATAGGGCGTGCGGTTGCCGCTGGTGATCGAGCCGCCCATGATCGCAATCGACTTCAGCCAACCGGCCAGCCGCGGCTCCAGCCGCAGCGCCATGGCGACATTGCTCAATGGGCCTATCGCGATCAGGCTGAGCTCGCCCGGCGCAGCCTTCGCCGTCTCGATGATGAAGTCGACGGCGTGCCGGTTCAGCGGGTCATAACCCGGCGCCGGCAGCTCCGCGCCGTCGATGCCGGTCGCGCCATGGACATAGGCGCCATCGAGCGGCGGCTCGATCAGGGCGCGGTCGAGCCCCGGCACGACGGGCAGGTTGAGGCCCGCCAGCGTACAGATCGCCACCGCGTTGCGGGTCGAGTTTTCCAGCGAGGAGTTGCCGGCGACGGTCGTCAGCCCGACGACGTCGAGATGCGCGGCGGCGTAGAGGATCGCCATCGCATCGTCATGCCCGGGATCGCAATCGATGATGTAGCGGGTCATGCGGACCTTCCAAGGCTTGTTGCAGGCGTCACCGAGAGGCGCTCGACCAGCGTCGGCTCCAGCGCCAGCGTGCGCGGCAAGGGATGACCGTGATCGAGCAGGCCGACCAGAAGCTCGGCCGCCTTGACGCCGATATCGTAGGCCGGCTGGCGGATGGTGGTCAGCGGCGGCGAGGTGAAGGCGGCGATGTCGATGTCGTCATAGCCGATGACCGCGAGGTCCTCCGGCACGCGCAGGCCGCGCTGCTGCGCCGCGCACATCGCGCCGATGGCGACGAGGTCGTTGAAACAGAAGATCGCATCCGGCCGTTTCGTGCCGCGGCGGGCGAAAAGCTCGACCATCGCCGCATGGCCGCCGCCGACGGTGAGGTCGGATTCGATCATCAGGGCCGGATCGAGCGGCGCGCCCGCCTCCGCCAGCGCGGCGGTGAAACCGGCGAGGCGCTCCGTGCTGCGTGGGTGATCGGCCGGGCCTGTAACGCAGCCGATGCGGCGGAAGCCTTTCGCCGCCAGATGCGCTCCGGCGAGCCGCCCGCCCAGCAGCGAATCGTCGTTGATCAGGCAGTCGACGCGCGGGATCGTCGTGTCGAGCGCGATGATCGGCACCGTCTTGATCTGCTCGATATGGCGGAAGAAATCGGAGCTGGCGTTGCTGGTCATCACCAAGAGCGCGTCGATCCGCTTCATCATCAGCGTGCGCAGATAAGCGGTGAGTTTCTGCGCGACGTCGCCGGAATTGCACAGCATCAGGCTGTAGCCGCGATCGAAGCAGCCGGTCTCGACGCCGCGGATGACCTCGGCGAAGAACGGGTTGGTCGAGCTGGTGACGATCATGCCGACGGTGTGGGTGCGGTTGCTCTGCAGCGCCCGCGCGACGCCGCTCGGCTGGTAGCCGAGCTGCTCGATCGTCGCCTGCACCTTCTCGATCGTACCCGGATTCACATGGCGCGTGCGGTTGACCGCATGGGACACCGTGGTCACTGAGACCCCGGCCGCACGGGCAACGTCCTTGATCGTCACCATCAGGCGCCCCCGCGACCGGCGGGGGCGGCGCGGCGGCGCGGTGCGAATTTCACCACGGCGTGACGGCACGCGAGGGAAAACCGGCCATTTCGCCCCAACTCATCCTCCCTGCAACGGCTCGACGCCGCGTTTCGGCATAGGATAGCGATCCAAAACGTTTGCGCAAACGTTTTGGATCGCGAAAATTCGAGTCTTCAGCAACTTCCGCGTGCCGAAACCGCGCCGCCTCAAGCAATGATCAAGGGCGTGCCCGGCCCGCGCAGACTCAATCGCGCGCCTTCGCGTCCTCGCCGGCGACAATGTGATCTGCGAGATGAATGGCCTGCTTCGCCCCACGGACAAGCCGACGCGCCGTCGCCGGCGCGGACATCTCGGACGCGACGAGGCAGAGATCCGGGGTCCATGCGGGGAGCCTCGCTGAACGAGAGTCCAGAATGGCTCGCCGATAGAAGTCGCCCGGAGCGACCCTGCCCTGTTCGGCAAACGCTTGCTTCAGCGCTTCTCGATCTCGGCCAGATAGGCGCTGACGGCGCGCTCGGGTCCATGCCAGGAGGCGCCCTTGCCCTCCAGCTCCGGGGCTTCCTTCCAGCCGGGCTCGATCCCGGTCATGTTCGGCAGGAGGTGGGCGATGCCCTTGTGGCAGTCGATGCAGGTCTTCTCCTTCGTGACCAGATAGCGGCTGTGGATGTCGGCCGCACGCCGCGTCTGCTTGGTGAAGTCCATCGCCACCGATGAATGGCAGTTGCGGCATTCGAGCGAGTCGTTTGCCTTCAGCCTGGACCATTCGTGCTTGGCGAGCTCGAGCCGCATGCCCAAGAACTTCTCGCGCGTCGAGATCGTGCCGAAGATCTTGCCCCAGACCTCCTTCGAGGCCTGCATCTTGCGAGCGATCTTGTCGGTCCAGTTATGCGGGACATGGCAGTCCGGGCAGGTCGCACGCACGCCCGAGCGGTTGGAGAAGTGCACGGTGGACTGCAGCTCCTGATAGACGTTGTCGCGCATCTCGTGACAGGAGGTGCAGAACTTCTCGGTGTTGGTGATCTCCAGCGCCGTGTTGAAGCCGCCCCAGAAGATCACGCCGCAGACGAAGCCGCCCAGCGTCAGGAAGCCGAGCGGCAGATAGGCGCTCGGCCGGCTGATGATGCGCCAGAACGCGACCACCAGGCCCCAGAGCCGCCAGAAGAGCGCCTTGAGCTTGCCCATCACCGCGCCCCGCTACGGCTTCCGGCCGACATCGTTGGCGTCCTGGAACAGGTTCGGCACGAGCGGCGGCACATCGGTCTGCTGGACATGGCAGGCAGTGCAGAAATAACGCCGCGGCGTCACGTCGGAGAGCACCTGCCCGTCGCGGTCCTGGAAATGGGTGACGCTGATCATCGGCGCGCCCGAGCCTTCCGTGAACTCGCGCTTGTGGCAGTCCATGCAGCGATTGGTGTTGAGCGTCAGCTGGTAGCCGTCGATCGCATGCGGGATCACCGGCGGCTGCTCAGGGTAGTTGCGCATGCGCCTGACATCGTCGACGACCGGCCGGCCGAGCGCGGGAACCCGCTCCAGCGCCATGGGCTGCGGCGTGCCGGTGAGCCGCGGCACGGTCTTCACCGGCGCGCCCTCCTGCGAGAGGGCCGCGCCGAAGGCAAGGACGAGGCAGGCCGCGAGCGCGGCCCCAAGGATGGCCTTCGCGCGCATCAGGCGGAGACCGGAAGGATCTTGACCGCGCATTTCTTGAAATCCGTCTGTTTGGAGATCGGATCGGTCGCATCCAGCGTCGTCTTGTTGATCAGCTGGCTCGCATCGAACCACGGGACGAACACCACGCCCGGCGGCATACGGTTGCGCCCGCGCGTCTCGACACGGGTGCGCATCTCGCCGCGCCGGGAGATGATGCGGACTTCGGCGCCCTGGTTCAGCCCGCGGCTGCGGGCATCCTCCGGATGCATGAAGCAGCGCGCGCCCGGAAAGGCCTTGTAGAGCTCCGGCACGCGCATCGTCATCGAGCCGGAATGCCAGTGCTCGAGCACGCGGCCGGTGACCAGCCAGAAATCGTATTCATCGTCCGGCATCTCCGCCGGCGGCTCGTAGGGCACCGCGATGATCCGCGCCTTGCCGTCCTTGTTGCCATAGAACTCGACGCCCTTGCCGGGCTTCACATAGGGGTCGAGCCCCTCGCGATAGCGCCAGAGCGTCTCCTTGCCGTCGACCACCGGCCAGCGCAGCCCGCGCACCTGATGATAGGTGTCGTAGGGCGCAAGGTCGTGGCCGTGGCCACGGCCAAAGGAGGCATATTCCTCGAACAGCCCCTTGTGGACATAGAAGCCGAAGGCTTTCGCCTCCTGGTTCTCATAGCCGGGATCGATCTCGGAGAGGTCGAACTTGTCGACATTGCCGTTGCGGTACAGCACGTCGAACAGGGTCTTGCCCTTGTAGTTCGGATTGGCGTTCAGGATCTCGGCCGGCCAGACCTCGTCGGTGGTGAAGCGCTTCGAGAACTCCATCAGCTGCCAGAGATCGGAGCGCGCCTCGCCCGGCGCCTGCACCAGTTGGTGCCAGACATGGGTGCGCCGCTCGGCATTGCCGTAGGCGCCCTCTTTCTCGACCCACATCGCCGCCGGCAGGATCAGGTCGGCCGCCATAGCCGTCACAGTCGGGTAAGCGTCGGAGACGACGATGAAGTTGTCGGGGTTGCGATAGCCCGGATAAGTCTCGTTGCTGTTGTTGGGCGCCGCCTGGAGGTTGTTGTTGACCTGGATCCAGTAGAAATTGAGCTTGCCGTCCTTGAGCATCCGGTCCTGCTCGACGGCGTGGTAGCCCGGCTTCTCCGGAATGATGCCGTGCGGGACGCGCCAGATCTCCTCGGCGTGCTTGCGGTGGTCTGGATTGGTCACCGTCATGTCGGCAGGCAGGCGATGAGCGAAGGTGCCGACCTCGCGCGCCGTGCCGCAGGCCGAGGGCTGCCCGGTCAACGAGAACGGGCTGTTGCCGGGCTCGGAGATTTTCCCTGTCAGCAAATGCAGGTTGTAGACCATCTGGTTGGCCCAGACGCCGCGCACATGCTGGTTGAAGCCCATGGTCCAGAACGACGTGACCTTGCGCTTGGGATCGGCATAGAGCTCGGCGAGCTGCTGCAGGAAGCCCGGCTCGACGCCGGTCAGGGCCGAGACCTTCTCCAGCGTGTAGTCCTTCACGAAGGCGGCGAAGGCCGCAAAATCGATCGGCGTCGTCGCGGCAGGGTCCTCGGCCTTCCTCGCCTTGACCTCGCGCGGATCGTCCGGCCGCAGGCCATAGCCGATCTCGGTCGCGCCCTTCACGAAGGTGGTGTGCTTGTCGACGAAGTCCTTGTTCACCCGCCCGGTCGAGATGATGTGGTTGGCGATGTAGTTCAGGATCGCCAGGTCCGTGCCCGGCTTGAACACGATCGGGATGTCGGCGAGGTCGGAGCTGCGATGGGTGAAGGTCGAGAGCACCGCGACCTTCACATGCGGATGGCCGAGCCGGCGGTCCGCCACCCTGGTCCACAGGATCGGGTGCATCTCGGCCATGTTCGAGCCCCAGAGCACGAAGGCGTCGGCATGCTCGAAGTCGTCATAGCAGCCCATCGGCTCGTCCATGCCGAAGGTGCGCATGAAGGCGTAGGCCGCCGAGGCCATGCAGTGGCGGGCGTTGGGATCGAGATTGTTCGAGCGGAAGCCGGCCCGCATCAGCTTGGTCGCGGCATAGCCCTCGAAGATCGTCCACTGGCCGGAGCCGAACATGCCGAGCGCGGTCGGCCCCTTCTCTTTGAGTACGCGCTTGGCCTGCGCGGCCATGGTGTCGAAGGCCTCGGTCCAGGAAACCGGCGTGAACTCGCCGTCCTTGGCGTAGGCGCCGTTCTTCTTGCGCAGCAGCGGCTGGGTCAGCCGGTCGGCGCCGTACATGATCTTCGAGAGGAAATAGCCCTTGACGCAATTGAGGCCGCGATTGACCTCGGCCTTCATGTCGCCATGCGTGGCGATGACCCGGCCTTCCTTGACACCGACCATCACGCCGCAACCGGTGCCGCAGAAGCGGCAGGGCGCCTTCGACCAGGAGATCTTCAGCGCATCGACCCCGCCGGAGACGGGCTGCGCCTGCGCTGCACCGCCGATATTGGCCGCCATGGCAGCGATCCCCGCGGCCTGGGCCTTGAGCAACTCGCGACGGGACAAGCTCATCTGTCATCTCCCGAATCGTCGAGCGGTTCGAGCTGCTCGAACACCATGTTGGCCGAGAACACGCCGTCCATCAGCGCCATGGTGGTGAGCCGGCTGCCGATCTCGCCGCTGCTCTTGCCTTCCATCACCACCACGATCTTGCTGCCCTCGACCGCGCGCACTTCCGTATCCGGCAGGGCGGCGATCTGGCGCGCGATCTCGGCGCAGTGCTCGGGGCGCGCCGTGACGACCGCGCTGGAAATATGGAAGAAGCGTTGCGGGCGAGCCGGCATGGCGCCGCGCTCGGGCAGGATGTCGCCTGTGAGAAATTTGCGGCGGTCGATCTCGCGCTTGCCGGTCAGCATGGCGGGACCTCAGCGCGGCGGTCCAGGCGGTCCTAGGACCACCTGCAACATCCAGATCAGGAACCCATAGCCACCGACGATCCCGACGGCGACGACCGGCCAGATCAGAACCGCAAGCGTGAGAAAGGCCATGATCTCGGCCTTCCTGGTCGGCTGCACCGGGTGCACCTCAGCAGTGCCCGCAGGGTCAGTTCCCATCGCCAGTCTCCATCGCCGTCGGCGTCGGCGATCACATATCGCCTTCAGCCAGATTGGAGCTTGTCAAAGGAGCTTAGTCCTCACCTGCAAGTTGTCCAGCCCGGCGCACTCCGCAAGGTTAGCGAGGTGCCGCCGGACTGCTTTGACATGGATCAAAGCCAGGGATGGTGCGGCCGCGAATTCCACCCAGCCTATCAGCGGCAGCAGCCCCGGATAGGCTCGCAGGCTGCCGCCGGAGCCGGANNGGCGAAGATCATCTTGGTGCCGGGGATCTTGGCCTTGGGGTCCTTGATGTATTCGGCGAAGACCGCCTCGTCCCAGGTGATGTTGGCGCCCTTGTTGGCGGTGGAATAGCTGTAGCCCTCGACTTCGCCGGTATGACGCCCGAACAGGCCGTTGAGCTGCGGACCGACCAGGTTCTTGGCGCCTTCGCCGACCTGGTGGCAGGCGCGACACTTGTTCCAGGAACGCTCGCCGGCCGAGACGTCCTGCGCCCGGGCGCCGGTGGTGACGAAGGCGGCAGCGAGAGCGGCGGCGAGGATGGGCAGTTTCATGCGGTCAGACCTTGCAGATACGGGAATGGAGGAGCGGCTTTCAGCCGAACATGTCGGCGGTGATCGCGGCGTACCAGCCGACGTTCTCGGCCTGGTTTTCCTTGCGCAGTTCGGCGCTCTCGCGCGGCTGCGAGACGAAGGTCTCAGCTGCCGCGATCTTGCCGTCCTTCGGCTCGTAGCGCCCGCCGACCTTGATGGTATCGTCGGTCTCGATCAGCGACCAGCAGGTGTTGATGTAGCGCGCCGGGAAGGTGCGGGCATTGGCGAGCTCGCCGCGGATCACCATCGCCGCGACCTTGGCCTGGCTGTTGGCTGAGAAGGCGGATTTGGGCATGTCGCCGCCGACGCAGGCATCGCCGAGCACGAAGATGTTGGGGTCGGCGACCGACTTCATCGATGCCGGGTCGATCGTGCAATAGCCGCCAGCCGGCGCTAAGCCCGCCGAGCGGGCGATCTCGCCGGCCATCTGCGCCGGGATGACGTTGACGAAGGCGCAGTCCTTGTAGGTCTCGAAGCCGGTGACGACGGTGTTCGTCTTCGGATCGACCGATTTGATACCGTCATGCACCTTCGGCCCGAGCCATTCGATCATCGCGCCGTAATGCTTCTCCCAGCCCTCCTGGAAGACGCCCTGCTTCGAGAAGCTCTCCTTCGGATCGAGGATGATGATCTTGCAGTCGCGCCGGCCGCTCGCCTTGAGCACATGGGCGAACATCGAGGCGCGCTCATAGGGGCCGGGTGGGCAGCGATAGGGATTGGGCGGGGCGATCATCACGATCGTGCCGCCATTTTGCACGGCGTCGAGCTTCTGTTTGATCAGCTGCGTCTGGCGACCGGGCTTCCAGCCATGCGGCATGGCTTCCTCGACCTCCTTCGACCAGCCGGGGACGGAATCGTATTTGAGGTCGATGCCGGGCGAGACGACGAGGCGGTCATAGGGCAGGCGGTCACCGGTCGAGAGCACGACTTCCTTCTTGTCGCGATCGATCTGGGTGGCGCGGGCGCGGGCCAGCGTGATGCCGTGGTTCTTCGCCAGCGCATCGTAGCGATGGCTGATCTCCTCATAGGTCTTGAAGCCGCCGATGAAGAGGTTGGAGTGGAAGCAGGTCTGGTAGACCTCGTTCTCCTCGACCAGCGTCACCGCGACGGCGCCGTTCGACTCCTTGGCGATGTACTTTGCTGCGGTCGCCCCGCCGGCTCCGCCGCCGATCACGACGACGCGCGGCTTGCCCTGGCCGAGCACGGCCGGTGAGGCGATAGCGAAGCTGCCGGCGGCGGCGAGGCCCGACAGGAATGTGCGGCGGCTAGCAGTCATTTTTCCCTCTCCCTTTCCCACGGTTGACGGCAGGCCTCTTGCGGGCCCTATCCGACCTTCAAATAGGCAAAGCCTTTGGTCTGCAGTGCAGCGACGGCGGCGACGCCGGACGGCACGAAGCCGATGAACTCGGCCTTGCGCGCCTTGCTCTTGTCGATCTTCAGCCGGGTGAAGGTGATCTCGCAGAGATGGATTTTCAGCCCGTTTTTGGCCACGTCCTCGATGCGCTCGAATATCTTCGGAACCGTGGCGGCTTCGTCGCGCCAGGTGGTGTCGTCGAGGTTGTCCAGGAAGAATTTCACCCCCGGGCCGTGCGCGACGATGGCGAGCTGGAGCGCGAACGGGTCGGCGCCATAGGCGGAGTAGTGGTTGGCGATGTTCTGCAGCATCTGGGTGAAACGCTGCGGCTCGCCGAAATCGCAATGATAGAGGCAGGCGATGTCGGCCTCCTTCTTGAGGTCGGCGAGCGCCGTCTGCCGGGGCGCGGCAAGGGCCGGAGCGGCCGCAGCGACGACCCCGCTCGCCGCCGCCAGCATCAACGCCCGGCGCGAAGCCTGATGAGTGTCTTCCGACATCGTTCTTCCTCCGCTGCTCGGGCCATATGCCCGGCTATGGATTGGGCTTCAGACTCTCGTAATAGGCAGCTAGCGCCGCGATCTCCTCGCTCGAGAGCCGGGTGGCGACCGCCTGCATCACCTGGTTGTCGCGCTGACGTTCGCGATAGGCGTTCATCAGCGCGACGAACTGCTCGGCCGGATGGCCGACGATCGCCGGAATGCCGCCGACCTGCCGACCGCTGCTCTGATGGCAGCTCGTGCATTCCGACGAGAGATACTCACCCAGCGCCCGGTCGCCGGCTGCTTTGGCCGGCGCGCAGGCCAGGACGAAGCCGAGCACCGCAAAACGGACGGTGCCGGCTCCTCGCATCAGTCGACCTTCGGCGCGGACTTGGAATCCGGCGTCACGTCGAGGACCGCAGCTCGCCCGGTGATCTTCACCTCCGGCTTGCAGTTGCTCATGCACGGCTCCTTGCCCCAGAACGCCTTCTCCGTGGTTTCGCGGTCGTCATCGTAGAAGGCCGCGGCGTTTGGCAGCTTCACACTGGTAAAGTTCTTATCCGACAGTTCGAAGTCCTCATCCTTCACGATGTCGTTGAGGTAGAGGAGGTAGGCGGTGACGGCGTAGAGCTCGTCCGGCGACAGCGACTGGGCGTTGCCATAGGGCATCGCCCGGCGGACATAGTCGAACACCGTCGAGAGGTCGGGCCAGAACGAGCCGATCGTCTTCTCCGGGCGGTCGGATTTCAGCGAGCCCATTCCGCCGGCCAGCACCGGCCAGCGGTTGTTGCCCTGGCCGAATTCGCCATGGCAGCTGGCGCATTGCGCCTGGAAGATCTCGTCGCCCTGCTTGACCGTGCCCTTGCCGGGCGGAAGGCCCTTGCCGTCGGGACGCACGGCGATGTCCCAGGCCTTGATCTCCTCTGGCAGCGCCTCGCGGCCAAGGCCGAGCTTGGCGGCCGGGACCGGAGCGGCCTTGGCCGGCGGATGCGTCTGCGCCTGCTTCGCCGCCGGCTTGGTCTGCGCGATAAGCGGCGCGGCGGCCAGAACCGTGATCGCCGCGAGGCCCGCGAGCAGGACGGGCCTAACCGATCTCGACATTTTCGGTCTCCCCGTTTGCCTTCACATGCCAGGTCTGGATGCCGTTGTTGTGGTAGATCGAGTTGGTGCCGCGGATCTTGCGCAGCTCCTCCTTGGTCGGCTGGAGATAGCCGGTCGAATCCATCGCGCGCGACTGGATCAGCAGGTCCTGCCCGGTCCAGTCGAAATCGACATAGAAGCGGGTCAGCGACTTATCGAGCACCGGCCCGTCGATCCGCGCATGCTGCCAGTTCTTGCCGCCGTCCAGGGTGACGTCGACGCGCTTGATCGTGCCGCGCCCCGACCAGGCGAGGCCGGAGAGAACGTTGCGGCCCTTCTGCTTCAATGGCGCCTGCGGCGAGGGGTTGGTCACGACCGACTTGGCGTCCATGAAGAAGGTAAAGCGCCGCGAGCGACCGTCGGCCAGGAGGTCGGTGTATTTCGAGGTCTCCTCGCGGGCCTGCCAGGGCTGGTCGCCGACCTCGATGCGCCGGAGCCATTTGACCCAGAGATTGCCCTCCCAGCCGGGGATGACGGCGCGCAAGGGATAGCCTTGCTCGGGCCGCAGCGCTTCGCCGTTCATGGCGAAGGCGATCAGCACATCGTCGAGTGCCTTCTCCAGCGGCAGCGAACGGTTCATGCCGGAGGAATCGGCACCTTCCAGCAGCAGCCATTTCGCGTTGGTCTTCACCCCCGCCTCGGCCAGCAGCGTCTTCAGCGGCACGCCGGTATACATGACGTTGTGGACCATGCCGTGGGTGAACTGGCAGCCATTGAGCTGCGCCCCGCGCCACTCCATGCCGGAATTCGCGGCACATTCGAGGAAATAGATGCGGTTCTGCCGGGGCATCCGCTTGAGGTCTTCCATGGTGAAGACCAGCGGCTTGTCGACGAGGCCATGGATCATCAGCCGGTGATTGGCCGGCTCGATGTCGGCAATGCCGCCATGATGGCGTTCGAAGCAGAGGCCGGACGGGGTGATGATGCCGTCGAGCTCGTGCAGCGGCGTGAAATTGACCGAGGATTCGGGCGAGGCCGTCAGCCAGGAGACGTCGCGGCGCATCACGTGCTTCTCGAAGCGCGACGGCGTGCCATAGGGCCGCTTGTCGACGCCCTCGCCGAGATAGCGGCTCCAGTCCTGGACCTCGGTGATCAGTGGGTCTGGCTTGCCCGTTTCGGCATGGGCGAGGCCGGTGCCGGCGAGGCCGGCTCCAGCGATCGCCGCCCCGCCGAGGAAGCGGCGGCGGCTCAGCGGATCGGGCTTTGCGGGAGAGGTCATGCCCCGTCTCCTTGTTCTTTAACGGCCGTAATGGCGGAGGCGCTCATGCTCCGCTCACCTTCACAGCGTCGTTCGGCTTGATGGTGATGGTCTTGGTCGCGGCGACGTGGTCGCGCACCACATCCCAGATCGGTGGCCCCTGCGTGCCCTCGTTGACGCTGGCCCAGCCGGCGACGACGTATTTGCGGGAGGCGTCGATCGGCTGGCCCGACTTCAGATGGTTGAGGCCGGAGATACGGCTGCCCATCGGCTTGCCGACATCGATGGCGTAGCCCATGCCGCCGATGCGGACCATGTCGCCGCCGCCCTGGAAATAGGGATCGGGGTGGAAGATGTTGTCGGCGACGTCCTCGAGGATCTCCTTGAGCTGCAGGCCGGTCATCTCCATCCGGTAGCAGTTCGGATAGGTGATCGCGGTCGCATTGGTGATTGCCTCCCAGGTGATCGGCTCGCCCGGCAGCAGCGAACCGCCCCAGCGGAAGCCCGGCGAGAGCGCGATCTCGGCGTCGCGCTGCGAGAGCATGGCGTCGCAGATCAGATCGTCGAAGCTGCCGTTGAAATTGCCGCGCCGGTAGAGCAGCGAGTCGGTGCGGCCGATTTCCCTGGCGAGGTCGGCGGCGAAGGGCGCGCGCAGCTTCGTCACCAGCGCCGCCATCTCCGGATCGGGCGCGATGGCGTCGGCGAAGACCGGCATCAGCTTGAAGCGGATATCGGCGACCTTGCCGTCTTTCACCGCGATGTCGAGGCGCGAGACGAACTTGCCATGCGAGCCGGAGGCGACCAGCACAGTATTGCCGACCCGGATCAACCCGGGCATGGCGTCATGGGTATGCGCGGTCAGGATGACGTCGATGCCCTTGACCCGGCTCGCCAGCTTGCGGTCGACGTCGAAGCCGTCATGCGAGAGCAGCACGACGACGGCCGCGCCCTCGGCGCGGGCTTCCTCGACCTGCTTCTGCAACTCGTCTTCACGAATGCCGAATTCCCATTCCGGGAACATCCAGCGCGGGTTGGCGACTGCCGTGCGCGGCAGCGCCTGGCCGATCACCGCGACCTTGACGCCGCCCTTTTCGAAGACCTTGCGCGGCGGGAAAACCGGCTCGTTCCACTCCTTGTCGCGGATGTTCTGGGCGAGGAAGGCGAAGGGTGCCTTCTCGACGATCTCCTTGACCCGCTCGGCGCCGAGGGTGAACTCCCAATGCGAGGTCATCGCGTCGAGCTTCAGGGCCGACATGACATCGACCATGTCCTGGCCCTTGGTCTGGAGCGCGCTCCAGCTGCCCTGCCAGGTGTCGCCGCCGTCGAGCAGCACGACCTTGTCATCGCCGCGCTCGGCCCTGATCGCCTTGACCAGCGTCGCGATCCGGTCGAGCCCGCCCATCCGGCCATAGTTGCGGGCGAGCGAGATGAAGTCGTCGGAGGTCAGCGCGAAGGCGTCGGCCGAGCCGGCGGCGATCTTGAAATGCTCGCGGAAGGCCGCGTCGGTCAGGTGCGGCGGCAGGCCCTTGACCTCGCCGACGCCGAGATTGACTGCCGGCTCACGAAATTGCAGCGGCATGAGCTGGGCGTGGATGTCGGCCACATGCAGGATCGTAACCTGCCCCAGCGGCTCGAAGCGCAGGATATCGGCCTGCGACAGCTTCTGCTGGGCGGCGGCGCGCCCGAGCGGGCCGAGGCCGGATCCGGTCGTCAACGCTGCGGCGACCGCCGTCGCCTGCAGGAATTCACGTCTTGAAATCATGACTCATCCTTTGGATGCGCGCACATCGCGATCCAGGGGCTCTTCAAGTGGAGCTTTGGCCGTCATTGCGAGGAGCGAAGCGACGAAGCAATCCAGGAGCGGTAGAGCTCTACGAGACTGGATTGCTTCGCTTACGCTCGCAATGACGAGAGGGCTCAGCCGACCGTCAGCTTGTTCTTCGAGACATATTCGGAGCCGTTGTCGTCCTTCCAGGTGAAGGTGAACTCGCCCGATTCCGTCGCCTTGAAGAAGAAGGACTGGTAGGGATTGGCCGAGATCGCCGGGAACCAATCGGCCGCGAAGACCGGCTTGCCGTTGAAGCTCGCCGAGAACTTGTTGATGATCTGGCGCGGGATGGTCTCGCCCTTGGCGTCCTTGCGCTGGCCGGATTCCATCTCGTGCGAGATCAGCGTCTTGATCTCGATCATCTCGCCGGCAGTGGCCTTGGCCGGAACACGCACGCGGGGCGTGGGCTTGGTGGTCATGGGGATTTCCTCGCCTTGTTCTGTTCGATGACGATGCGGGGTGTCAGCCGCCGCAGCCGCCGATCGTGACCTTGATGTTGGCCTTGGCCGTGTGCAGCGTGCCGTTCGACATCTCGGCGACGCAGATGATGTCCTGCGTCTGCGCGAGCCGCATGCGCGTCGCGGCCGAGGCCTTTCCGCAGGCCGGGGTGAACTGGTAGCTGACGACGCCGGGCAGGGGGTTGCCCTCGGCGAAGACGTGCACCGCCTTGACGTAATCGGCGTCCGTCATCGGGCTCTCGATCTCGATATTGATCGGAACGACCAGGCCGTTTTCGGCGATCTCGGGAACGTCGAGCTTGATCTTGCCGGAGGTCATCGGCTTGTCGCCGTAGAGCTTCTTGATCTCGGCGGCGACGGCCTTCTCGTCGGCAAAAGCGAGCTTCGGCGCGATCGCAGCGGCGGCGAGGGCCCAAGCGGCGGCCTTCACCGCATCACGGCGCGACAGCGTCGACAGGGGGGTCAGCATACGAGGGCTCCTCCTTCACATTCGTCTTGTTTTAACTCTTGACGGCGCGACAGCGGGACGCCAATCATTTGCACGTATCGTGATATTGTTTTTTGTGAATGTAAAGCCCCCGAGAGGGCCGTCGACGAGATCGCAGGATAAGCGGTCCCGGAGGAAACGAAAGGGCGAGGGATGAAGCTTCCGATCATCGGAGCGGCCGCTTTGGCGGCTGTCATGACATTGGTCGCGGGACCGTTGACCGCGCAATCGCCGCCGCAGGACGACAGCGAGAAGGAGATCGAGCGCTATCGCCAGATGCTCTCGGACCCATTCTCGAATCCGGGCTTCCTCGCGGTCGACCGCGGCGAGGTGCTCTGGGCGGAGAAGCGCGGCACCAAGAACGTCTCGCTGGAGGGCTGCGACCTCGGCGAGGGGGCGGGCAAGCTCGAGGGCGCCTTCGCCAAGCTACCGCGCTATTTCGCCGACGCAGACAAGGTGATGGACACTGAGCAGCGACTGCTCTGGTGCATGGACAAGTTGCAGGGGCTCGACACCAAGGAGGTCGTCCTGCGGCGCTTCTCGGGTCCGGCCCGGGCCTCGGACATGGAGGACCTCGTTGCCTTCATCGCCAACAAGTCGAGCGAGATGAAGATCCAGCCGCAGCTCGCTCATCCCAAGGAAAAGGAGATGGCGGCGGTCGGCGAAGCCCTGTTCTACACGCGCGGCGGCGTCAACGATTTCTCCTGCGCCACCTGCCATGCCGAGGAGGGCAAGCGCATCCGCCTGCAGGGCCTGCCCAATCTTTCGGTCAAGGGCAAGACCGCGCAGGAGACGATGGGCTCCTGGCCGACCTACCGCGTCTCGCAGAGCGCGCTCAGGACGATGCAGCACCGGCTCTGGGACTGCTATCGCCAGCAGCGCTGGCCGGTGCCGGAATACGGCTCGGAGGCCCTGACCGCGCTCACCGTCTTCCTGCAGAAGCAGGCCGAAGGCGGCGAGATCAAAGTTCCGTCGATCAAGCGCTGAGGGGAAACGTGATGATCAGGACACTCATTCCCCTGGCGACCCTGCTGGTCGTCGCAGGGGCCGCTACCGCCGAGGAACGCCCGGCTCAGGCCGTGATCGACGCCTATCTGAAATCGACCTTCGGCAAGGCCTCGGCCGAATGGCAGGCCAGGATCAAGCCGGACGACTCGTTGGCGGTCTGCAACACGACCCGCAACAATCCGTCTTCGGCGGAGTCCGACGCGATGCTGAAGCGGGAATCGGCGCGCGTCGTCTATCCCGCCGACGGAAAATTCCTCGGCGATTGGAAGAAGGGCTATCAGGTCGCCAATAACGGCCGCGGCGGCCAGTTCTCCGATCCGGCCGGTACGGTCGCCGGCGGCAACTGCTTCGCCTGCCACCAGCTCGACCCGAAGGAAGTGAGCTACGGCACGCTCGGGCCGAGCCTCGCCGCCTATGGCAAGGACCGCAAATACGACCCCGAGACGATCAAGGACGCCTACACCAAGATCTACAACTCGATGGCGGTGGTGCCCTGCTCGAACATGCCGCGCTTCGGCGTCAACAAGGTCCTGGACGAGCAGCAGATCAAGGACGTGATGGCCTATCTGTTCGATCCGGAATCGCCGGTGAACAAGTAGGCCTTGTCGGAGCGCCCCATGTTGACGCGTCGCCTGTTCGTCACTGTCGGTGCCTGCGCCCTCGCCTCCCCTGCGCTCGCCCAGGTCGTGGCGACGCTCGGGGCCGGCGATGAGGCGCTGACCGTCCTCAGCGACGGCAGCTTCGAGCTGCCGTTGTCGATGCTGGCGCGTGATGTCTCACCGGCCGAACTCGCCGCCGAGGCGAAGCAAGCCGGGCCGACGCGCTCGGTGCTCAACGTCACCTGCCTGAAGCGCGGCAAGGACGTGATCCTGTTCGATTGCGGCTCGGGCGCGAACTTCCTGGCGGGCTCGGGCAAGCTCGGGGAGAGCCTGAAGACGGCCGGAATCGAGCCCGATGCGGTGACGCATGTGCTGTTCACCCATCTCCATCCCGATCATTTCTGGGGTGCGCTCGACGAGTTCGACAGCCCGCTCTTTCCCAATGCACGCTGGCTGGTCGCTGCGCCCGAGATCGGCTTCTGGACCGATCCGAAGGTCTATCAGCGCCTGCCCGAAGACCGGCATGCCTTCGCGGCCGGGGCACAGCGCATCGCCAAGGAACTGGGCGACAAGCTGGAACGGCTGGAGCTCGGCCGGGAATGGCTGCCCGGCATCGAGGCGGTTCCAACGCCGGGACATACGCTCGGCCATGTCTCGTTCGCTTTCAAGACGGCCGGTGGGCCGGTCATGGTGCTGGGCGATGCGCTGACGCATCCGCTGATTTCGTTCGCGCGACCGGACTGGCGGCCGGCGTCCGACCACGATGCCGATCTTGCCGTCACAACGCGGCGCCGGCTGCTCGATCGGCTCAGCCAGGACAAGGCACAGATCATCGGCTATCACCTGCCCGGCGCCGTCGGGCGGGTCGAGCGGCAGGGCACGGCCTACCGCTTTGTCGCGGCATCCTGAGAATTCTGCTTCAGAACCTCAGCCCTCATCCTGAGGAGGCCGCGTCAGCGGCCGTCTCGAAGGATGTTTCAGATGTCTCCGGAGCCTCCTGGAGCATCCTTCGAGACGCCATGCCTGCGACATGGCTCCTCAGGATAAGGGCTCGTTGATCCTTCAGCCGCGCAGGTAGAACTTCGCCTTGTCGGGCTTGAAGGTCCAGGGCAACCCGGCATTGCGCCAGCCGTTGACGCTGCGCCGGCCTTCAGGAGTGAGATCGCCCTCGAAGCCCTCATACTGATTGTAGACCTGCGTGAAGCCGGCTTCGGCGAGCTTGTCGATCGCGCGCGCCGAGCGGTCGCCGGAGCGGCACATGACGATGACGCGGTCGCTCTTGGCGAGGCCCTTCGCCGTCAGCAGCCGGCCGACATCCTGCGAGAAGGTCGGATTGGCATCGAGCCTGTAGCGCCCTTCCTTGTCGTCCCAGTCCCAGAACTCGGTGACATCGACGAAGGGTACATTGCCGTCGATCGCCGGAGCCCAGCCGGTGAACATCATCTCGGCGCGGGTGCGGACATCGACGAACAGGGTTTTTGCACCTTCGCGCCCCATCGCATCAGCCGCCTCGCGCGGGGTCATGTAGAGGCCGAGCGTCGTCTGCTTGGCCTTGGCGATGCCGACATGCGAGCCTGTCGCTTGAGGAGTGACTGCCTGCTGCGCCTCGGCGCGGGCCGCGATGCCGCTGATGGCCGCCCCGGCTGCGACTGTCAGGATCGTCCTGCGATTCATGGCGATCTCCATGAGGATTTTCGTCAGCCGGTATCCGGCTTCTTGAACAAATATGAAATTCAATATATATTAGAAATGATATACGTCAATTGAGATGACCTGGCGCGATCGCGGAAGCGATGTCGCAGGCGCCCTGTCAGCCGCGCTGCCAGAGCCCTCTGAGCGAGCCTTCAACCAGGAAGGCGATGCCGATCCGTGCGCCGATCATCATGCCGGCGATCGCCAGCGGCCAGGACAGGGCCAGCATCGAACCGGCCGAGATGCCCTGCCCGATGGTGCAGCCGCCGGCAAGAACGCCGCCGCCGCCCATCAGCACGGCGCCGAGCAGATGGCGGCGCATCTCGCGGTCGTCGTCGAAGGCCTCCCAGCGGAATTCACGGTCATAGAGCGCCGACAGGAACGAGCCGAGCGTGACGCCGGCGAGCGTGCCTATCCCGAATTCGAGCAGGGCCGAGGGCACGCTCAGCACGGCATAGAGCGCCCGGCCGACCGGTGAGACGAAGGTCAGGCTCTGGGCTCGCGGCACGGTCTCGAAGGCATCGACGGCGACGCCTGTCACCCACCAGCCGGCGACGACGGCAACGCCGAGCACCGCGCCGGCGAGCAGCAGTCGCGGCGAGCGCCGCAGCCGCGGATCGAGGGCGACGATGGCGATCAGGATGAACGCGCCGGCGGCTGTGACCAGCACGCGCGCCGCGGGGGCGCCGAGATAGGTCAGGATGCTGGCGAGATCGCCCTTGAGACCACCGGGAAGCGGCCAGTAGACCTTCTCCAGCAACTCGATCCGGATCGGGGCAAACATGCCGCGCAGCGTCGCATAGGCGACCGCGCCGAAGATCATCATCACGATCAGGCTGCGCAGATCGCCGGAGCCGAGCCGCACGAGCGAGCCGAAGCCGCAGGTGCCGACCAGCGCCATGCCGAGCCCGAACAATGTGCTGCCGACCACGATCGACAGCCAGGGCAGAGCCGGCTGGACATAGGTCGAATTCGCGGGGTCGAGCAGGCCAAGCCCGATCAGGCTCTGTGTGCCGATCAGCGCGATCGCGAGCGCGAGACCGAAAATCCGCAGCCGGCGGGTGTCGCCGCCCATCCAGGCATCCTCGACTGCGCCGAAGGAGCACAGCCGCGCGCGACGAACGGTGAAGCCGCAGGCGGCGCCTACCGCCACGCCTGCGAGCGTCGCGCCCCAGGCGGATAGCGCGATCATGACGAGCGCCGATGCGGGCGAGGTCGGCTCACGACTTCCCGGCTTCGGTCCCGGGCGGGCCGCAGAAGATGTCGTAGATCACGGCGATGACGCGCCGGACATCGTCGCTGGCGAGGCTGTAATAGATCGCCTTGCCGTCGCGGCGGGTGGTGACGAGCTGGTCGAGGCGCAGGCGCGCCAGCTGCTGCGAAACCATGGGCTGGCGCAGCGAGAGCAGGTTCTCGAGCTCGGTCACCGTCCGCTCGCGCTCGGCCAGCAGGCAGAGCAGCAGCAGCCGGTTCTCATGCGAGAGGGCTTTCAGGAAATCGCTGGCCTTGCGGGCCTTGCGCATCAGCTGGTCGAGCTCGGGCGAGAACTCGGCGCCATCGCGCAGTTCGGTTTCGAGCGCCTTCGAGACGATCGCGGTCATTGTTTCTCCGCACTTGATCGTTGAATCTGGTCTGGAGTCTCAATGACAGCAACGAGCCGCCCGAGCAAACCCCAGAACATGTCGTCATTGAGATAGCCGGTGATGCGGCCGACCTCGCGGCCATCGTCGAGCAGCACGAAAGTCGGCGTGGCTATGACGGGCTCGCGCAACTCTCCGCCGCGGACACCGCCAGCCGGAAGCTCGATCCGACGCAGCGGCGCGGCCTTGCCCTCCGAGGTTTTGGAGTAGACCGGTGCGACCTCTCGCTCAAAGCGCACGCAGAAGGGGCAGCCATTGCGGGTGTACATCACGAGCTCGGCCGCGAAGGCCGGCAGCGACAGGAATAGCGACAATGTGAGCGTTGCCGCCAGCCTTGCGCGATATCGCCCGCTTGCAATCATCCCCGGAACATAGTCGTATTCATATGTATATACCAGAGCCCGTTCGGGCCGTACGGAGGCGACGCCATGATCACACGACGCGGTCTGCTGGCGGGCACCCTGGCGGTGATGGCGGCGGCGCCGGCCCTGGCCAAGGCCCGCCTCGGCGACGACGGGCTCTACCAGGAGGACTGGTATCTCGAGAGCTTCCTCGACCTCACCGAGGATCTCTCGACGGCGAGCCAGGGCGGCAAGCGCTTCGCGATCCTCTGGGGCCTGCGCAACTGCCCGGCCTGCCGGCGCATGCACGAGGTCCATCTCGCCGACCCCAAGATCGAAGCCTATATCCGCGACAATTTCGCGGTGCTTCACCTCAACATTCTCGGCGCGCGCGAGGTCACCGATTTCGACGGGAGCAAGCTGACCGAGAAGGCGTTCGCGGCGCGCTACGGTATCGAGGGCACGCCGGCGATCCAGTTCTTCCCAACCAGCGTCAGCGGGCTTGCAGCAAAGGCGCCGAAGGAGCGGGAGGTCGCGCGCATGGCCTCGCTCCCCGATCCGCAGGCCTTCATCGCGCAGTTCCGCGCCGTCAGGAACGGCGTGTAAAGCCAGCCTTCCTATATCAACGCCAGGCTATGCAGGCCGACGAAGCAGCCTGCCCCGGCCGCGATCAGCAGTAGCGGATTGACCGGCGTCAGCATCAACAAGGCGGTCGATACCAGCGCGAGGCCGCGCGCGAACCAGCCGCCGTCGAGCGCCTGGATCAGGACATAGCTGGCCGCCAGGATCATCCCGGCTGCGACGGGCCGAAGCCCCACCTCCAGCGCAGTGAGAATGCGGGCGCCCTGATAGCGCGACCACAGGCTGGTGACGGCATAGATCAGCACGGCGGTCGGCCCGAAGATGCCGACCGTCGCGGCGACTGCGCCCCAGAACCCGGCGATCTGCCAGCCGATCAGTGTCGCCAGCAACGAGCCCGGCCCGGGCGCCAGCCGGGCGATGGCGAAGGCGTCGACGAATTGCGCGGCGCTCAGCCAGTGGTTCACGTCGACGATCTGGCGATGCATGTCGGCGATCGCGCTCTGGCCGCCGCCGATCGTGACCAGCGAGAGCGGCAGGAAGACGAGCAGGATGCTGAAGGGTGTGGCAGGCACGATGCCCTCTCAGCTCTGGTGATAGGCGACGGCGACGCTGAGCGAGCCGATGCCCAGCACGGTCCAGAGCAGCGGCCAGTGCAGCACGGTGACGGCGATGAAGGTCGCGATCATGACCGCGAGCGGGAATATCCGTCGCGGTACGCGCCGCGCCGCCGTCAGCCCCATCGCCAGCGAGAGCCCGATCGCCGCGGCGGCCGCACCGTTGAGCGCGACATGGCTGAGTTCGTAGCCGGAGATCGAGGCGAAGGCGCTGCCGATCAGGACGATGACGATCGCCGCCGGAACGATCATGCCGAGCCAGGAGGCGATGGCGCCGCCCCGCCCGCCCAGCCTGTAGCCGATCCAGATCGCCATGTTGGTCACGTTGACGCCGGGCAACGCCTGCGCGATCGAAAGCCCGTTGAGGAAGTCCTCCTCGCTCAGCAGCCTGCGCCGCTGCACGAACTCCCGGAGCATCCAGCCGCTGAGGCCGCCGCCGAAGCTGGTCAGGCCGATGCGGGAGAAGATCAGGAAGAGCTGCAGCGGCGTCGGCCGCTGGGCCATGGTCTCGGGCATGTGCGTTCGCCGCTGGAGTAGCTGCGCGCACAATGCAGGCTTTGCGCCGCTGGACCAGTGCGACAGCGCATATCCGGCATGAGCCGCATGGCGCGATCAGCAGCACCTCGCGAAAATGATCGAAAGGCGCTTGACCTTACCATCGTGGGAAGGTGCAGGCTGCTGCAATCGTCACGCAAAGGACATTGCAGCCATGTGCTCCTGCCAGCAGCATTCGACCCCGGCCTTGGCCGCGACACCGCCCCCCAGCGGGGCGATCAGCCTTCGCGTCGAGGACATGACCTGCGGCCACTGCGCCGGAACGATCAAGCAGGCGATCGAAGGCAAAATCCCGGGCACCTCTGTCACCGCCGATCCCGGCTCGAAGCTGGTCAGCGTGCAGGGCAGCGCCGATATCGCAGCGATCAAGTCAGCGGTGTCAGCGGCGGGATATACGCCCAGCGCAGGCTGATTTGACCGAGCCGGTCTGAGGCACGCCAGCCGGCGCGAAAGCGCCGGCTGGCGCAGCATTTATGCGACGAGATGGAACAGCGGGGCAGCGTTCCCATGACGGACCAGCATCATCACAGCGGTCATCATCATGACCACGGTCATAATCATGACCACGGGCATCACCACGATACCTCGGCCGCGGTTGTGAAAGACCCGGTTTGCGGCATGGTCGTCGATCCGGCGACGGCAAAGCACCGCGTCTCCCATGCGGGGCAGGCCTATTTTTTCTGCTCCACCGGCTGCCGCGGCAAGTTCGAGGCGAACCCGGCCACCTATGTCGCGGAGACGATCGGGACTTCCCCTGGGAAGCAGGCTCCGAAGGGGGCGATCTATACCTGCCCGATGCATCCTGAAATCCGCCAGCCGAAGCCGGGCAATTGCCCGATCTGCGGCATGGCGCTGGAACCCGAGATTGCGAGCGCGGAGCAGGGCCCAAGCGCCGAGCTCATCGACATGACCCGCCGGTTCTGGGTCGGACTCGCCCTCGCCGTGCCGGTCTTCATGCTCGAAATGGGTGGGCATCTCGTCGACCTGCATAGGTGGATCGGCCCGCAGAGCTCGAACTGGATTCAGCTCGCGCTGGCGACGCCCGTCGTGCTCTGGGCCGGCTGGCCGTTCTTCCAGCGGGCTTTTGCCTCCCTCGTCAATCGCAGCCTGAACATGTTCACGCTGATCGCCATGGGCACCGGCGTCGCCTGGCTCTACAGCCTGATCGCGACAGTCGCGCCCGGCCTGTTCCCGCCGGTGTTCCGCGCCGGCGACGGCTCGGTGGCGGTCTATTTCGAGGCGGCGGCGGTGATCACTGTGCTCGTCCTGCTCGGGCAGGTACTCGAATTGCGGGCGCGCGAGCAGACCGGCGGCGCGATCCGCGCCTTGCTCGACCTGGTGCCGAAGACGGCCCGGCGGGTGCGGGATGACGGCACCGATGAGGATATCGGCCTCGATGCCGTCCATGTCGGTGACCGCCTGCGCGTCCGGCCCGGCGAGACCGTGCCGGTCGATGGCGAGCTGATCGAGGGCCGCAGCTCGATCGACGAATCCATGGTCACCGGCGAATCAATGCCCGTCACCAAGGAGGCCGGCGCCGTGCTGATCGGCGGCACGCTCAACCGGACCGGCGGCTTCATCATGCGCGCCGGCAAGGTCGGCAGCGACACCATGCTCGCCCGCATCGTCGGCATGGTCGCCGAGGCGCAGCGTTCGCAGGCGCCGATCCAGCGACTGGCCGACCAGGTCTCCGGCTGGTTCGTCCCGCTGGTCATCGTCATCGCCATCGCCGCCTTCATTGCCTGGATGGCGTTCGGGCCGGAGCCGCGCCTCGCCCATGGGCTCGTCGCCGCGGTCGCCGTGCTGATCATCGCCTGCCCCTGCGCGCTCGGCCTGGCGACGCCGATGTCGATCATGGTCGGCGTCGGCCGCGGCGCCCATCTCGGCGTGCTGATCAAGAATGCCGAGGCGCTCGAACGCTTCGAGAAGGTCGATACGCTCGTCGTCGACAAGACCGGCACATTGACCGAAGGCAAGCCGAAGCTGACCGCGCTCAAGCCGGTCGATGGTTTCGACGAGGCCGAGTTGCTGCGGCTCGCGGCCTCGCTGGAGCGCGCGAGCGAGCACCCGCTGGCTGCCGCGATCGTCGACGCGGCAAAGGAGCGCGGGCTCGCCCTGAGCGAGGCACAGGACTTCGACAGTCCCGTCGGCAAGGGTGTGACCGGCATCGTCGACGGCCGGCGGCTGGTGATCGGCAGCCATCGCATCATGGCCGAGGCCGGTGTCGATCTCGCTGCCCTGACGAGTGAAGCAGAGGCGCTCAGGGCCGAGGGCGGCACGGTCATCTTCGTCGCCGTCGACGATCGCGTCGGCGGGCTCCTGGCGATCGCCGACCCGGTCAAGCCGACCACACCGGCAGCGATCACGGCGCTCAAGGGAGCCGGCATCCGCGTGGTCATGCTGACCGGCGACAACCGGACCACGGCGCAGGCCGTGGCGCGCCGGCTCGGCATCGACGAGGTCGAGGCCGAGGTCCTGCCCGAAGACAAGAGCGCCGTCGTGAGCAGGCTGCGCGCGCAGGGTCGCGTGGTCGCGATGGCCGGCGACGGCGTCAACGACGCGCCGGCGCTCGCGGCGGCCGATGTCGGCATCGCCATGGGTACCGGCACCGATGTCGCGATCGAGAGCGCCGGCGTGACCCTGCTCAAGGGCGATCTGCAAGGGATCGTGCGGGCGCTCCAGCTCAGCCGGGCAACGATGCGCAATATCCGGCAGAACCTGTTCTTCGCCTTCATCTACAACGCAGCGGGCGTGCCAGTGGCGGCGGGCGTGCTCTATCCGCTGTTCGGGCTGCTTTTGTCCCCGATCATTGCGGCAGCGGCGATGGCGCTGTCATCGGTGAGCGTGATCGGCAATGCGCTGCGCCTGCGCAGCGTCTCGCTCGACTGATGCCGGCGGCAATGGAACTCAAGACGACAAGGAGACCAGCATGACGAAAGAACTCGCCCTCTCCCGCCGCGGGCTGCTGATCGGCGCTACGCAGGCTGCCGCCGTGTTCGGACTGCTACGCCCGTCGAGCGCCGCCGAAACGCTGCCGAAGATGGTCGTGACGCGCGATCCGAACTGCGGCTGCTGCGGCAACTGGGTCGAGCATGTGAAGGCGGCCGGCTTTCCGGTCGAGGTGGTCGAGGTCGTGGATGTCGGCCCGCTCAAGCTGAAGCTCGGCGTGCCCGACGCCCTCGCATCCTGCCACACCGCGGAGATCGGCGGCTATGTGCTGGAAGGCCATGTTCCGGCGCAGGCAATCAAGCGATTGTTCGCCGAGCGGCCGAAGGTGACGGGCCTCGCCGTCGCCGGCATGCCTGTCGGCTCGCCCGGCATGGAAGTACAGGGGCAGCCGCCCGATACCTATGACGTCGTCGTCTTCTCCGCCGGCCGGCAGAACGTCTTCGCGCGTTATCGCGGGCTGCAGCAGCTCTGAAGCCCCCTGCCCTCGCGGTAAGGCCGGCGGTTTCAGCCGTCGGCCTTACCGGCGTAGTCGGACCGCTCACCGGTCCGGAACAGGTCCAGTATGGAGTTGCCCCGGTTTTGTGGACAACCAACTCGTCACCGAGATTCCCTAACGCGTGAGCGCTATATGTCTTGCTACCGAAGGTAGTGAAACCGCACGGCAGATGGGAGCTTTCAGTGAGTATTAGAGCTCTAAAACTGCGCCACGACGTAGGATGGGTCCCGTCTATTTTTCCAATTGCCGTAATGTCTTTTGATATTATTTCCATCCCATGGACTATAATCGCAACGTTTATCGGCTTTGGCTTGATGATTGCTGCATCTGTGATTTCTAGTAAAATGCCAGAAGCTCGTCTTAACGCCGAGCTGATTCAGAGCGAAACAAGAGAATATTATAAGAATTATCCTTTGCGGCCGATCGCGACAGGTTTTGTCACTTTATTTGGATTGGCTCTGCCCTTTATCTAGGATCACTTCTATCTAAAAGCCTCTCAGCGCCCGTAGTCTGCTTTGATGCAGCAGCTGCATCCAGCATAGAGGCTACGCGAACAGCCGTGCATAAGCGGCGGCATACTGCGCATATGCGGATAGCAGCAGCTTTGGCTCGAACGCAGTGTCGCGCCGCACGGGGCGATGCTCCCCGCCCCCCGAAAGCCTGCGACCTCGGCTAGCGAAATATGGCCGACTCTGGGCTGGCCCACGCCTAGATCGTAAAAGGCCAGGCTACAGTCCGGCTGTGCTGGGTCGAGGTTGAACAGAAGGAAAAACGCTTCGGTATCGCTCATGAACAGCCGGACCACTGGCAACGGGTCATTTTGGACACCAGACGCAGTCAGCCGGCCGTTGGCTAGCAGGAGGTCGTGCTCGGCGAGCGGAATGACGAAGGTCGCGCTGGTTTCCATGCTCAGACCGCCTGATCACCTATCACGCAGCAGGACAGGATCGGAGCGGTAGGCTTGGTAGGCAGGCGCTATGTTGGTAGGCAGCCTTCGCGGAGCGGGATGAACGCGAGCATGTGGGATAACCAATGTCAGGAACGGGATTATAGAAGCGGAAGATCTTGTCGCCGGCGGCTTTAAAACACCTTCCAGCGCGGCCGCCTCGGTTGCAGGCTCGAGGAGCCAGCTAAAGTTTGAGGGGCATCTTCGTGTCGCCATCGCGCCAAGAGCGGAAGTTGGCTGTCTGCCAGAGAGCGGACATTCACTGAGCAGCGCTCATGGGGCCGATCTCCGGTTTGTCGGCAGGATCACCGCCGAGCGCCGCTGCAGGGCGTCCCTGGCCGAAGAAGGGCAGGATGCCTAACTGCTGGTACTTAGGTGCTGGCACCCGCGCTGCCGCGCCATTGCGAAACTTTCGCCCGCAAAGACAAAGGCTTGCCGGTCAAGCAGCCTGTCCATGAAGTGCCTGCAGGCAGCGCCTGCGGATAATGTCGTGGCCTGACGGCGGCGCCTGTCGTCCTGGCGATCGGGGCGCGTTCTCCAGTGAGCGAGGACCAGGCCATAAAGAGCGGCATCGCCAGCATTCTCGTCGTCCTGATCGTGAAGGCCGCGAATACAGCATGCCTTCAAATCGGTCGCCGATCTCAAGGAAATGAAGATCGCGACATCGCGCGGCAGCCGCCCTGCGCACGGTCGAGCGCTACCAGCCCATTCTGGCCGGCCATCTCGCCGTCGCGGATTGCCTATAGCTCCCAGACCGCCATGCGAGCATTCGCCCGCACCCCGCCGAGATGGCGCCGCAACGCATTCTTGGCGTTCTCCGCATTGCGGTCGAGCAAGGCGGCGACGATGACCTCGTGCTCGCGATGATAGACGGCCCATTTCTCCGGCGAGAAGCTGCCCTCCTTGAGCCGTAGCCAGCTCCGGCTCTCGCGCGCATCGCTGAGGCGCTGTCCGAGTTCGGTGAAGAGGCGGTTGCCCGTCGCGTCGAACAGCGCCTGGTGAAACGCCCTGTCGGCCGCCTCCGCCTCCTGCCAGCGCTCGACCCTGCCGCCCTGGGCGACGATGGCGCTCAGCTCTTCCAGCCGTGCATCCGTGGCGCCGAGCACGACGAGCTCCGCCAGCGACGGCTCGATGGCGAGGCGGAATTCCATGAACTCGGCCGGCGTCGGCAGCATCGGGACGTCCGTCGCCTCGGCGCGGGCGCCATCGGCCACATAGGTGCCGCGCCCGACCTGGCGGACGATCCGGCCATCGCGCTCCAGGGTGTCGAGGACGACGCGCACGGTCGAACGCGACAGCCCGGTGATGTCGGCCAGGTTGCGCTCGTTCGGCAGCCGCTGGCCGGCCCGCAACTGGCCGCGCTCCAGCGCAGCAAGGCATTGCTGCAACAGATCGTCGCGCGAGGACGCGGCGCCGATTGGCCAATCCCTGCCGATGCGATCGCTCATGCCTGCGTCTCCTAAGCCTATACCAATCATACCAATCCAGGCGCCGCAAGCCGGAATTTGGTATCCGAAATTCCCCTTTACAGCATTTGATCGCGTGCGTAACCTGATATGGTATGGATTGGTTCATACCAATGCGGCTTGCAGGCGAACCTTGCAGGACGCGATCGAAGGAGTGCCCCATGACGTCCCCTCGCGACTGGACATCCCGGCCCCGTAGCGGCGCCAGCCGCCGCGATCTCCTCAAGCTGTCGACGGCCGCCCTGGCTTCCGTCGCCGCCCCGTCGATCCTGAATGCGCAGTCCGGCGAGCTCGTCTTCGCGAGCTGGGGCGGTTCCTGGGAGGCGGCGATGCGCGAGGCCTGGTTCAAGCCGTTCACGCAGAAGACCGGGATCACCATCCGGACCGTCTCGGGCAACGCCTATGGGCGCATCCAGGCGATGGTCGAGGCGGGCAAGACCGAATGGGACATCGTCGAGGTGCTGCCGGACTTCCAGTGGATCGGCGCGGAGAAGAAGCTGCTCGAGCCGATCGACTTCACCGTCGTCGACAAGACGCCGATCATGACCGCCACCGATCTGGTGACGCCCTATTCCGTGCCCCAGGTGCTGTTCTCGCGGCTGATCGCCTACAACAAGAAGTTCTCGCCCGGCCCGGCGAGCTTCGCCGACGTGTTCGACACCAAGAAATTCCCCGGCAAGCGCGCCTTCTATTCCAAGGCGAACGGCGCGTTCCTGGAGGCGGCCCTGCTCGCCGACGGCGTCGCTCCCTCGGCGCTCTATCCGCTCGACATCGAGCGCGCGCTGAAGAAGCTGTCGACGATCCGCGACGACATCCTGTTCTACGAGACCAATGCCCAGGCCGAGCAGTTCATCACCGATGGCCAGGCCGTGATCGGTCTCGTCCCAGACGGGCGGGCATTGAGCGCCAAGAA
The DNA here is from genome assembly GCF_001429505.1 of Allobosea sp. Root483D1. Lineage (GTDB taxonomy): Bacteria > Pseudomonadota > Alphaproteobacteria > Rhizobiales > Beijerinckiaceae > Allobosea. The sequence continues at coordinate 120,762 of NZ_LMJW01000020.1, read as the reverse complement.
GAACGGCGCACCGATCGAGATCGCCAATAACCTCGCCTTCCTGACCTGGTCGGCGATGGTGGTGCCGAAGGGCGCGCCGCGCGCCAAGCAGGCGATGCAGTTCCTCGCCTTCGCGCTGACGCCCGACGCGCAGGCCGCGATCGCCAAGGCCTACACTTACGGCCCCGTCGTCCCGAAGGCCTTCGAGATGATCCCGGCCGAGCGCGCCGCCATCCTCTCCGGCGGCCCGCAGATGAAGGACGCCGTCGTCATGGGCGAGAAGTGGTGGGGCGCCAACCTCGCCGCCGCGACCGAGAAAGTGAACGCCTGGAAGCTCTCCTGAGCCGACCGGGACGATGGGAGCGGCGATGTCCGCCAGATTGCGCAGCGCCGTCCCGGCGGCCCTGATCCTGCCGGGTTTCCTGCTCGTTGCGGGCCTGTTCGTCTGGCCCGTCGCGCAATTGGTCGCGACCAGCTTCGGCGATCGCGCCGGTGCGCTCGTGCACTATGTGAAAATCTTCACCGAGCCGACCTATCTGCGCGTCGTCGGGCGGACGCTGCTGCTGAGCGCGCAGACGGCGATGCTGTGCGTGCTGCTGGGCTACCCGCTGGCCTATCAGCTCAACCGCGCCGGAGGCATCGGCAAGGCCGTGATCCTGGTCTGCATCCTGATCCCGTTCTGGACCAATCTGCTGGTGCGGACCTATGGCTGGATCATCCTGCTCAACCCGCAGGGCGTCATCAACGGGGTCTTGCGCCAGCTCGGCCTGATCGAGGGGGCGGTGCCGCTGGTCTACAACACCACCGGCGTCCTGATCGGCATGACGCAGATCATGCTGCCCTACATGGTCCTGCCGCTCGCCGCCGTGATGAGCCGGCTCGACCCCGCGGTGATGCGGGCGGCGCGCTCGCTCGGCGCCTCGCCCGCCCAGGCCTTCCTCAAGGTCTATGTACCGCTGACGCTGCCCGGCGTGCTCGGCGGCTTCCTGCTCGTCTTCATGCTCAGCCTCGGCTTCTTCGTGGTGCCGGCGATCCTGGGCGGCCCGCGCGACCTGCTGCTCGCACAGCTGATCGAGTTCAACATCAACCAGACGCTGAACTGGCCGTTTGCCGCCGCGCTCTCGACCGTGCTGCTCGCCGCCACGGTGACACTCTACTGGATCGGGGACCGCTTCTTCGGCCTCGGCCGCCTCTGGGGTGCGCGATGACCAAGGGCCTCGGCAACGGCATCCTTTCGGGCGCGACAGGCCTGCTCTGCCTGTTCCTGATCATGCCGACCCTGATCGTCGCGCCGATCTCGTTCACGCAGACGGATTTCATCACCTTTCCGCCGCGCGGCTTCTCGGGGCGCTGGTACGAGGCCTTCTTCGAGCGGCCAGAATGGTATGGCTCGCTGATCACGAGCACGATGGTCGCCGTCGTCACCACGCTGCTCGCGACCCTGCTGGGAAGCATGATCGCGCTCGGGCTCGCGCGCCTCCCGCGCCGGGCCAACCGGCTGGTCAGCTTCTTCTTCCTGCTGCCGATGATCGTCCCGACGATCATCACCGCCGCCGCGCTCTACTCGCCCTTCGCCAAGCTCGGGCTGGTCGCGACGGTCCCCGGCCTCGTGCTCGCGCACACCATTCTGGCGCTGCCCTTCGTCGTCATCAACGTCTCGGCCGTCGCGCAATCGATGGACTGGCGCATGGTCAACGCCGCGCGCAGCCTCGGCGCCACGCCGCTCGTCGCCTTCCTTCGCGTGACGCTGCCGGTGCTGGCTCCGGGCATCGCAGCCGGCGCCATCTTCGCCTTCCTGACCAGCTTCGACGAGGTCGTCGTCGCGCTCTTCGTCAGCGGCTCAGGCGCAACCACCCTGCCGGTCCAGATGTGGAGCGGCATCCGCTTCGAGATCAGCCCGATCGTCGCGGCGGCCTCCTGCCTGCTGCTGGTGGTGTCCTGCCTGCTGCTCGCCTTGTTCTGGTTCCTCAAGCGGAAATGATCCCATGACTGCAGACGCAACCGCATCGGTCGGAAAGCCGACCGTCCCGGCAGAGGAGTTCGTCGAGCGCCGCCGGCGGGCGATCGCGACCGCCAAGGCGCGCGGGCTCGCCGGCCTCCTGGTCTGCTCGCGTGGCGGCGGCACGCTCGACCGCTATGCCGACGTGCTCTACCTCACGAATTTTTACACGCATTTCCCCTTCATCCCGGATTTCGAGGGGAACTGGTCGGCGCGCGCCCACACCTTCCTGATCCTGCCCGTGGACGAGGTCCCCGAGCTCGTCATCGACGTGCCCGACGACGGACGCATCCGGCTCGCCGACGGCCGCGTGACCTATTCCGATTTCGTGCTGGACGATGCCGTCAAGGCGCTGAAGACGGCCGGGCTCGGCAGCGCGCGCATCGGCCTCGTCGGCGGCGACGTGCTGACCTTCACCATGCTGAACAAGCTGCGGGCCGCGCTGCCCGAGCTTGTCATCGAGCCCGCCGACGACCTGCTGATGAACCTGCGCTCGATCAAGTCGCCGGCCGAGATCGCCCTGCTGCGCCGCGCCTCCACGATCGGCTCGCGCATGATCGAGGCGATGATGGACGCCGCCGTCACAGGCGCCTCGCATGGCGACGTCGTCGCGGCCGGCCTGAACTATCTCGTTCCCGCCGGCGGCATGCTCTACAACTCCTTCATGGCCTCGGGCCGCGGTGGCGATCCCTCGCGCTTTGCCAAGAGCAACTTCCCGACCTGGGGCTCCGACAAGCGCCTCGCCGATGGCGACTGGATCCGGCTCGGCATTTCGGGCGCGGTCGACGGCTATGTCTTCGACCTCGCGCGCTCCAAGGCCGTCGGCCCGGTCACCAACCGGCAGGTCGAGCTGTTCGAGTCGGCCATCGCCAGCATCGAGGCGACGCTGGCCGCGATCCGGCCGGGTGCCACTGCGGGCGATCTTGGCGCGGCAGGCCTCGACAAGCAGAAATCCATGGGCTTTGCCGTCGATGGCGTGTTCTCGGCAATGGGCCACGGCATCGGGCTGGGCTGGGACGATCCCTGGCTGGCGCGCGGCGTGACGACGCCAATCGTCCCGAACATGGTGCTCTCGGTCGAGCGCACGATCATGCAGGACGGCTATCTCGGCGACTACGAGGAATCCGTGCTGATCACGCCCGACGGCTATGAACGCCTGACCGACGCGACGATGCGCTTCTGGTGAGCGGCGGGACACGAGCATGACCGGCGCCGCAGTCCAGATCAGCCATCTCAGCAAGCGCTACAGCGATTTCGTCGCGGTCGACGATGTCTCGCTCGACGTCGCGCCGGGCGAGTTCGTCACCCTGCTCGGCCTCAGCGGCTCGGGCAAGACGACGACGCTGATGGCGGTCGCCGGCTTCGTCGACCTCGACGCCGGGCGTATCGCGATCGACGGCCGCGACATCGCGGGTCTCCCGCCGGAAAAGCGCGACCTCGGCGTCGTCTTCCAGAACTACGCGCTGTTCCCACATCTCAACGTCTTCGAGAACGTCGCCTTCCCCTTGCGCATGCGCAAATGGACGCAGCCGGCGATCGAGAAGGCTATCGGCCGGGTGCTCGACATCGTTTCGCTCGGCCATCTCGCCACGCGCCGGATCGCCGAGCTGTCAGGCGGCCAGCAGCAGCGCGTCGCGCTTGCCCGGGCCCTCGTCTTCGAGCCGCCCGTGCTGCTGATGGACGAGCCGCTGGGTGCGCTCGACCGCAGCCTGCGCGACCAGCTCCAGACCGAGATCAAGCGCATCCAGCGCGATCTCGGCGTGACGGTGCTCTACGTCACGCATGATCAGGAGGAGGCGCTGGCGCTGTCCGACCGGATCGCCGTGATGGCGGAGGGCAAGATCTGCCAGCTCGCGACGCCCGACGAGATCTATGAGAACCCGGCCTCGGCCTTCGTCGCCGGCTTCGTCGGCGAGTCGAACTTCATCGACGTGACGATGCGCGGCCAAGACGGCCCGCTCGCCACCGTCGCCCCGACGGGCATCCCCGGCGCGCTGTTCACCGCGACCACTTCCCGTGCAGCGGCGCCTGCGCAGGCGCAGGCCGTGATGGCGATCCGCCCCGAGGCTCTGCGGCTCGCCGCATTGCAGGACACACCCCCCTGCAACGCCATTCCGGGCCGCGTCGCCCTGCGCGAATTTATGGGCGCGACCGTGCGCCTGACCATCGATACCGAGCTCGGCCCGATGATCGTCCGCGACGGGCGCGTCAGCGAGGCCGCGCGCTTCAAGGCGGGCGACACCGTCCGACTCAGCTGGAACGAGCGGGACGCCCTGCTCTTCCCGCCGCGCTGACCAGAAGCCAACAAGCGAGCCCTTTCCATGCCCACGATCATCGACTTCAACGATGCGAGCGCCGAGCCGCGCGACAGCGCGCCGGCGCCCGAGCGCATCCTCCACGGCCAGCCGACCTGGCGCAGCTGGCTCTATCTCTCGGAGAACGGCATGACGAGCGGGCGCTGGGAGTCGACCCCCGGCTGCTGGACGATCGCCTATGACAAATGGGAGTTCATGACGATCCTGTCCGGCCGCGGCGTGGTGCGCGGCGAGGACGGTTCCCGGACCGAGCTCGTGCCCGGCGCGACGCTCGTCATCAATCCCGGCTTCAAGGGGACATGGGAGGTGCTGGAGCCGATGGCCAAGCACTTCTTCGTGCGCCTGCGCTGACCATGGCCGACGGCGCCGCGACGCTTGCCCAGCCCGAGAGCCTGTGGCTCGCTACCGCCTCGGCGGAGCCATTCTCGGCCCCGCCGCTCGCCGGCGAACGCAGCGTCGAGATCGCGATCGTCGGCGGCGGCTTCACCGGCCTGTCCGCGGCGCTGCATGCCGCCGAGATCGGCGCCTCCGTGGCGCTGCTGGAGGCCGGGCCGATCGGCTATGGCGCGAGCGGCCGCAATGGCGGGCAGGTCAATCCCGGCGTCAAGCTCGACGAAGCGGCGCTGTCGGCCCGCTATGGCGAAGCCGGGCGCGGGCTTCATCGGCTCGGGCAGGAGGCGCCCGATTTCCTCGCCGAGCTGGTCGAACGCCAGAGGCTCGCCTGCCGCTTCGCCCGGCCGGGTCTGCTGCGCCTGGCGCATCATCCCGCCGCGCTCGCCAGCGTGCGGCAGGCCGCCGGCGGGCTGCGCAAGGCCGGCGTCGCCGCCCTGGATCTCGACGCAGCCGATGTCGAGCGGCGCGTCGGCACGACACGCTATCTCGGCGGCCTCTACGATCCGCGCGGCGCGAGCGTCCAGCCGCTGGATCTCGCCCGGGAGCTGGCCCGCGTGGCCCGCAGCGCCGGCGCGGAGCTGTTTCCGAACTCGCCGGCCCTGTCACTGCGGCGCGAGGCCGGCCGTTGGCGCATCCCGACGCCCGACGGTGTGCTGTTCGCCCGCAAGGTCCTCGTCGCGACCAATGCCTACAGCGACGCGCTCGTACCCGGCCTCGCGCAGTCTCTGCTACCGGTGAACAGCTTCCAGATCGCGACCGCGCCGCTCGGCCCCGAGCATGCCGGCATTCTGCCTGGGGCCGAGACGGTCTATGACAGCCGCCGGCTCGTCCTCTACTTCCGCCGCAGCCCGGACGGGCGGCTGATGCTGGGCGGGCGCGCCTCCTTCCTGTCGTCGCGCGAGACCGCGCGCGACATCGCCGATTACTCGGTGCTGGAAGGGGTGCTCCACGGCATCCTCCCGGCACTGCGCGACGTGCCGATCGCCTATCGCTGGACGGGGCTGGTCGGCATCACCTTCGACTATCTACCCCATTATCACGCGCTCGAAGACGATCTGCATGTCATGGTCGGCTATAACGGCCGCGGTGTCGCGCTGGCCAACCGATGCGGCGCCTGGCTCGGCCGCAACCTCGCCGGCAAGCCGGAGACGACCAGCCTGCCGAACACGCCGATCAAGCCCTTCCCCTTCCATTTCGCCCGGAGCGCCGTGCTCGACCTCGGCATGAAATGGAACCGGTTGCTCGATGGGTTCGGCCGTTGAAATCAGCCAAGCTCGGTGGCACTACGAACCCGGCGCCCGCGATCAGATTGCCCGAAAGCAGACTCCCTAGACGTCGGCAATGGGCCAGGCGCCGACATGCGCGAAGTCCGAGGTGGGTCGTCGGCGCACTCGACTCTCGGCCGGCATTTCAGGCTGCTGCGCTTCCACAATCGGATTCTGGAAGCGTACGGGAGGGGTTCTGGAAAACCGGTGCCCAAGACGTGCAGGCTGTTAGAGATCGATATCTGTACCGGCGGTCCTATCAGAGCCGGGCGGCGCTGCCCATCGCGCGTCTGTCGGTCGATACTGCTGTGTGATCGCGACGAGCTTGCCTTTCAGTGTGGTGGCGACGTGATTGCCGATGACTGCGCGTGCAAAGCCAGCTGGGGTAAAGCCGGGCACGAGTGGCGCGTTGGTGCCCATGAAGCTGCGGTAGCCGGGCTCGCTCAGGAACGGCTGGTCCCAGTCGACCGCGCGAGCGCTGAAGCTCAGGTACGTCATGAAGCGCGCGCCGATGCCGAATAGGCCGCTCATATTGATGAGGACGCGGATGCCGGCGACCTTGAGGATGAACTCGCCCTGCTGGCCCCAGCTTGGAACTGTGCCGGGCTCGGCGGCGGTGAGATCGGCAAGCTGGCAGCCAGGGGCATCGGGGCCGGCGAGAATGCCCGGCTCGCCGTGATTGAGGCGCAAGGCGAGATGGCCGGCTTCCTCACGAAGCGCGATGGCGGTCTTTCCGTCGCCAGCCAGCATCGCGGCATGATGCCGGGCGATGAAGTCGCGGTAATAGGGCAAGGCCGCTTCCAGCGAGCTGGGAAGGTGACCGATGGCACGGTTGAGCGCAGCCGCCTGGTTCGCCTTGTCGGTCTCGGCGAGCAGGAGGTCGAAGCCGAGTTGGTTGGGGTCGGTTGCGCTGCGCCGCTTCATGAAGGTAGGCCGTCGGTGAGCGGCTCGACCGGGTGGATGAAGGCGAGGAGGAAGTCGGCGGCGCGCTGCGCCTGGCCGGCGGCGGTGAAGATGGCACGCTTGTCGGCCTTGAGGACCTTGAGCCAGCAAGCGATGTAGGCCGCGTGGTCCTCGCGGACCTGCGGCGTGAGCTGGAGCTGGGCGCAGATGAAGGCGGCCCCGAGTTCAGCCAGGAGTTCCTCGGCGGCATAGGCGGCATCGCCCCAGCGTGTGCGACTGAGGTCGCGGTCGAGGCGGGTCGAATGGCCCGTCCAATGGGTCAGTTCATGGCAAAGCGTGGCGTAGTAGCCCTCGGCTTCGTTGAAGCTGGCGAACGGCGGCATCTGGATGTGGTCGCCGCTGGGACTGTAATAGGCCCGGGGCCCGCCATGGCGGACATCGGCTGCCGTTGCGGCGACGAATGCCTCGGCCTGGGCGTTGCGCGTGTGGTCGGGGATAGCCTCGAGCGGCCGTGGGATGAACCGGTCCGGCAAGCCGTCGATCTGGTCGGCGTTGAAGACGGCGTAGGCTTTGAGGAAGGGGATGCCGCGCTCGACCTCGGCCCCGGCCTCGTCGATCTCGGTCCGGTTCAGCGTCCCGGCATAGACGACCTGGCTGGCCCGCTCGCCTTTACGAACCTGGGCGCCGAGCGCTTGGGCTTGCTTGAAGGTCAGCCAGTGGGGTGCGACGAAGCCCTTATTCGCCGGCGCCGCGAACAAGGCCTCGACCTTCCGCGCCAGCAGCTTGTCACGTGGCTCGAAATTGAAATCGCCTTCGTAGCGAGCCCTGACCGCTTCGGCGAGTTCAATGCCCCCGCGCATCAGCACCTGCGAGACCTGGTTCCGGCTCGTCTCGTCGAGCTGACCGGCGAGTTTGTGCTTGCGCAACATTGCCTCGCTGATGAAGGCGACACTGCCGAACTCGTTAGCGCCGAGGTCGGCGCGCGCCTGCTTGGCGACGGTGCTGAAGTGCTCGGCGCGTCGGACTCGAACCTCCTCCGGGATGCGCCCATGCCTGAGCCGCAGTTTGTTTTCCTGTTCGAGAACGTAGCCATAGAAATCCTGCACGATGGCCGCGAGCTGGTCGTCTGAGAGCATGGGGTCGCAGCGGCTTTCGTCGAAGAGCGATTCTGCCGCTAAATATAGCTCCCGCGACCTGATCCCGGCGAGGTGAAGTTCGGAGGTTCGCAATGAGCAGGTGATCTCGCGGCGCCGAAAGCGCGGGCGTAGATCAAGCGGGATGCCGCGGCGGAAATGAAAGATGCGGTTTCGTTGGACGACGTTGCGGAGAAGACGCGCCAAAATGGTGCCCTTTGTAGCAACCGGACGGGCAAATCGCATTGCCGGACCTATGAGGGCAGCAGAACCGCTTGTAAATCAGCGCTTTACATGAAAGTGGCTGGGGCGCCAGGATTCGAACCTGGGAATGGCGGTACCAAAAACCGCTGCCTTACCGCTTGGCGACGCCCCAATCTGCGCTGCCTTCTAGAGCGCGTCGCGAGCGCGTGCAACATCGGATCACGCACGTCCCGTTTCGATCGCGATGCGCGTGGCCCGCATTGATCCCACCCTTTGCCGAAAAGATTGCACAACCCATATCCTTGGCTGTTGCGCTGCGGCGGCGGGCTGGCTATAAGCCGGCCACCAGTTAATCGGAGTGTGGCTCAGCCTGGTAGAGCACCTCGTTCGGGACGAGGGGGTCGCAGGTTCAAATCCTGCCACTCCGACCAAAATTTCCCGAGATAGTCCAAGATCTTGCGAGAACAGCCCTTCGGGGCTTTTTTCTTGCCCAGCGGATTTCCTGGGAACCACCGGTCCTCGCCTGCGCTGTTGAGCGCGACCCCGCCCGCCTGGTTCGGGCGCTGCTTCGGCCCGGCCGAGAGGACAGCTTCAGGCGACCCGGATGCGGCCGAGGAAATCGGCGACCTCGGTGTCGAGATCGGCCGACTGACGCGACAGCACATCGGCGGAATCAGCGACATGGTTGGCCGCCTCGCCGGTCTCCTCGGCGACGCGGCTGACGATGTCGATATGCCCGCCCGCCGTCACCGTCTCGTCCGCGGCGCGCCTGACGTTTTCGGCGATGCCGGCCGTCGCCACGTTCTGCTTCTCCACCACCGCCGCGACCACGGAGGAGATCTGGTTGAGCGCGTCGATCGTCGCCGTCATCGCATCGATTGCGGTGACCGCATCGGCGCCGGAAAGGCCGATCGCGTCGATCTGGTTCTGTATCTGCTCGGTCGCCCGCCAGGTCTCGTCGGCGAGTCCCTTGATCTCGTGCGCGACCACGGCAAAGCCACCGCCCATATTGCCGATCCTGGCAGCCTCGATCGAGGCGTTGAGCGCCAGGAGATTGGTATGCCGGGCGATGGTCGAGATCACCTGGGTGACATTGCCGATCTCATGCACCTTGCGCGAGAGTTCGCCGACCCGGTCGAGCACGGTGAGCGCCTGCTGCGTGGTATGCCCGACGAGGCGCGCAGCCTCGTTCACCTGGCGGTCGACCTCGGTGAAGGAGCTGGCCAGTTCCGATGTCGTCTCGGTGATGGCGACGACGTTGGAGGAGGACGAGCGCGATGCTTGCAACGCCGCCATGGAACGCTGCGACACCTCCTCCGCGCCGGTGCGCATCTGCTCCGAGGCAGCCCTGAGCGACGCGATCGAGGCGATCACCGCCCGCGCGATGCCGGCGATCTTGCGCTCGAACTCGTTGGCTAGGTCGTGCAGGATGCGGCGGCGCTCATGCGCGGCCTGCGCCGTCGTCGTGGCGACATCCCGGCGCGCCTCGTCGGCGACGCTCCTCGCCGCCTGTGCCTCGGTGCGTTCGTGTTCGGAGGCTTCCACCGCCTGCCGCAGAGACCAGACGATCCAGCTCAGCACCACCGCCTGAACCGCCACGATGGCGCCGTGCAGCAGCGCGCGGCGCAGATCGCCGCCGCCCGGAAACACACCCATCGAATTGACGAAGCTCAGCACGAGATGGTGAGCGGTGATGGCGAGCGACGCCGGCAGGAAGATGCGCCAGTCCAGCCAACCGGCCAGCACCGCCAGCATGGCGAAGAAATACATGTGCAGGTCGACCTGATAGGGATGCCCGGCAAAGGCATAGACCAGCAGCATGACCTGGCCGACCAGCACGACACTGGACACCTGGCGCGTAACCCAGCCGATCCGGTCGATCCGCCAGGCGAGGGTGCCCAGGATCGCGAGCGCCGTGCCCATCGCCGCGAGATTCAACTGAGCCGGCCCGCCCGATGGCGTTGCAACCAGGAGCAGCCCGACATTCGTCCACAGAATTGCCATCAGGAGCCTGGCGAACCGCGCACGGAGCCGCTCGACCTCACCCATTTGCGAGGCTCCTTGCCTGACGGATGCAGGTTTGCGCCAGCGAGCCGTCAATGACGAGCCAGGCGCCCGCCCGATAGAGGGACGTCGCATAATCGCGGCCGTCGCCGACGCTGATCGCGACGGCTGCGGTGCCGTCCAGTTGGAGGAGGCTGCCCCCGGCCGCGGCGACGGCACGCGCCATCTCCGGCTGGGACGTGCCAGACCGAAAGAAGGCCGCGATCGGCTGCCCAGGAACGGGCCAGGCAGCGACCAGAAAGGCGGCCAAGGCGATGGCCAGGCTGAATATCAGCCCGAAACCGATTTCACGCATCGCGTGCCCCCCCGGCATCGATCCGCAGTTGGTAATCCGTCGAAAAGAGTGCGGCCGCCGGACTTTACAGGTGGTAAACAGGATCGATTACTGTGGATGCGTATTCACCTTCGAGCCAAAACTGGTCTTTATCGGACCAGCAGGCCCGCAGCAGCGTCTTGCATGCAATCCTGAGTGGAAGCCACAGGAGAGGCGATCTTCGGAATCTATCGAACTTCCGTTAGGTCATGTAGCTCCGCGCGCCGTTGCCTCGGAATGGGAGCGGAGTGGCGCGCGGCGGGCCGCTTCGCTATGCTCGCGCCGCAATCTGGAGCCGCGCTCGCATGAAATCCGCCATCCGCCTCATCGCCGTCCTCGGCCTCACGACATTGCTCGCCGGCTGCGACCGCTGCGGCAGTTTGATGGAGCTCGACATGTTCCTGCAGCCGGTCAAGAAGGCCTGCACCGACCAGAAGCCGCAGGGCTGACTTCCCGCTACCGGTGGACAACAAAAAAAGCCGGGGCCAGGCCCCGGCTTTCTGATTCTGTAAAAGCTGAACGGCTCAGCCGCGGCGCTTCAGCACCGACCAGCCGGCTCCGACCAGGCTTGCCGCCAATGCCGCCTTGATCAGGTCGCCGAGCAGGAAGGGCTGCACGCCGAAAGCCCAGGCCTTGGCGAAACCGAGGCCGGTCGCCCCGCTTGCCATCTGCGCGCCGAGCGCCAGCCAAGCGAAGCCCAGCGTCATCAGCGCGATCTCGGCCAGCACCACGCCGCCGGCAAGGCGCCAGAGCGAAGCACCACGCGAGCCGGCCCAGCCGGCGATCGCCGCCGCGGCGATAAAGCCGATCAGGAAGCCGCCTGTCGGTCCGAGCAGATAAAGCGGGCCGGCCGCGACCGGCGGGGTGTTGGTGAAGACCGGCAGGCCGACCAGGCCATAGGCGATGTAGAGCGCGACGGTCGCGGCGCCCAGGCGCGCGCCATAGGCGGCGCCGAGACCGAGCACGGCCAGAGTCTGCAGCGTCATCGGCACCGGCCAGAACGGCACCTTGACCTTGGCGGCGGCGATGATGAGCAGGCTGCCGACGAAGGCGAGCGCGACATTGCGCAGGACGCGCGTGCGCGGATCCGACAAGGCCGGCAGGGCAGCGTTGACCATGGTGGTGGCGGGCAGTGGCAGCGTCTCGGCCATCGGATTTGTCCTTCTTCTTCGGGCGCCGTCGACGCCCGGCTCGTTCGTCTATAGGAAATGGCCCGCCGGCCGACAAGCCGGCGATCATGCCCGCTTCCGGATGTGCAGATGACCAGCGCCACCAAGGACACCTCCGACGAGCCGCTCGACTTCGACCGCGACCCCGGCGCGGCGTCGGGCGAGCTGGTGCAGCTCTCGCCGCTGGTGCGCCGTCTGATCGCCGGCAATGGCGGGCCGATGACCTTCACCGGCACCTGCAGCTATATCGTCGGCCGCGGCCGCATCGCGATCATCGATCCCGGCCCGGACGATCCCGGCCATGTCGAGCGCCTGCTCGCGGCGATTGCCGGCGAGACCGTCACCGACATCGTCATCACCCACACCCATCGCGACCACTCCCCGGCCTCGCGGGCCCTGAAGGCGGCGACCGGCGCGCGTATCGTCGGCTGCGGCCTGCACCGGCCGGCACGCGAACTCGTCCTCGGCGAGATCAACCCGCTCGATGCCGCCGCGGACAGGGACTATGCGCCCGATCTCATCATGGCTGAGGGCGATGCCGTCTCCGGGCCGGGCTGGACGCTTGAGGCGCTGGAGACGCCCGGCCACACCGCCAACCATCTCGCCTTCGCCCTGCCGGAGGAGAACACCCTGTTCTCGGGCGACCATGTCATGGCTTGGTCGACCTCGATCGTCGCCCCGCCCGACGGCTCGATGGTCGCCTACATGGCCTCGATCGAGAAATTGCGGGGACGTGGGGACCGACTCTACTGGCCCGGCCATGGCGGCCCGGTGCGCGAGCCGCAACGCTTCCTGCGCGGGCTGGTCCAGCACCGCCGCCTGCGCGAGGCGGCGATCCTCAGTCGTCTGCAGGCCGGCGACGAAACGATCGCGGCAATGGTACCGCCGATCTATCAGGAACTCCCGGCGGCGCTGCGCGGCGCCGCCTCGCTCTCGGTGCTGGCCCAGCTCGAGGATCTGGTCGCCCGCGGCATCGTGTTCTGCGACGACAAGGCGCCGCTGCTGGCGAGCCGCTACCGGCTGGCTTGAGGCTGCTCCGTCATTGCGAGCAAAGCGAAGCAATCCAGAGGCGGAAGTGCTCTACGGCCGCGGAAGTGCTCTACGGCCTTGGATTGCTTCGTCGCTGCGCTCCTCGCAATGACGGGAAGCGCAGGACGATCTGTCAGCGCAGCTCCACCAGTAGCTTCACCTCCTCCTCGAAGGCGGCGATTCGCTTGGCATTGGCGCCGAAATCGAAGCCGCCCAGCCGCGAGGCCGAGCGGACGTCGATGCGGCTGCCGTCAGCGCGCGGCCGGATGCGGATGGTGATGTCGTCGACGAGGCGCAGCACGCGCGAGCGCGCGACCGCATCGAGCCGCCCTGCCCCGCTGCGCCCACCCGGCGCCGCGCCTTCCAAAACCTGCCAGCCGAGGTTGACTGAAGCCTTGCGGGCGATGTCGTAGGCGACCTCGGCCGGCAATTCGAGCACGATCGGCAGCGCCTTCGGATAGCCCTGGCGCTGCGCCTTGCGCCGTTCGGCTGGAATATCGGGCGGCACGATCCCGCCTCTGGCGGTGAGCGCGACGCGCGAGCGACTGAAGGCCGGTGGTTCGTCGATATCGGTCGAGACGTCCGCAAGGAGCGGCAGCGTCGCGAGCTGGAAGCCGCCATAGGCGACCGGGGCGAGCAAGAGCAGGCAAAGCACGAAGGCCTGCACGGCGATGGCGATGCCGCGATGCCCGTCCTGCCAGATCCTGACGAAGGCGGCGAGCGCCAGCAGGAAGGCCAGCAGCACGAAGATATAGGCGCCGGCGATCGGCGCCAGCCTTTCGACCGAAGGCTGGCCGAAACGGAAGATCAGCACGGCGAGCGCAACGACCGTCAGTCCGAACAGCGCCAGCCGCCGGCTCCAGATCGCCGCGCGTGAGACTGGCTCTTCGAAGACGAGACGCCGGTGCATCTCTCTTAGGTGGCGGAGCACCGGGAGGAAGGCAAGCCGCGAGCTCCGTCGGTAGTCGCCAGCCAGATACCCGCGCCGACGACGATGATCCCGACCACCAGATTCCAGCCGATCGGCTCGTTCAGCATCAGCGCCCCCACAAGCGATGCGGTGACCGGATTGACCGTGACCGTAACGGCGACGCGCGTCGGCGAGGCGCGCTCGAGGGCGAAGGCCCAGAGATAGAACGTCAGGGCCGCCCCGAATGCGCCGAGATAGACCGCCGCCGACCATTGCTGCCAGCCGAACTGCGCCACGGCGGCAAAGCTGCCTCGCAGCGCCGAGACGGCAATCAGCATGAGCGCGCCGATCGCCATCGCGACCGCCGTGAACGGGATCGGGCCGCAGCGCCGGATGACCGGCTTCGACCAGATGCCGTAGAGCGCCATGCAGAACGCTGCCGCGATCATCAGGAGATCGCCGAGCCACGCCATCGGCGGCGCCTGGCCAAGGCCCGAGAGGAGCGCGAAGCCGACCCCCGCCATGGCGGTCAGCACGCCGACGGTCTTCCGGGCCGTCAGTGCCTCGCTACCGAGCAGCGCGCCGACCACGAGCGTGAGGAGCGGCAAGGTCGATAGCGCCAGAGCGCCGCGGGCGCTGGTCGTGTAGATCAGGGAGGCGTTGAACAGGACGGGAAAGACCGCAAAGAAGAGCAGACCGAGGCCGGCGGTCTGCAGCCAGTCCCGGCGCTCCGGCCAGCGCTGCCCGGAGATCAGCGCGATCGGCGCGAGCAGCAGGCAGCCGATGCCAAAGCGGAACGATCCGATCGCCAGCGGGTCGAGATAGGCGACGAGATAGCGGGTCGCGCCGATCGAGGTGCCCCCGAAGGCGCTCGACGCCGCGGCAGCCAGCACGCCCCAGAACTCGGCCATGCTGGCTGCCTCCGGCTATCGCGAACCGCGCCTGATCGCTCAGTCGATCGCCCTGACCGCCCCCTTGGCCGCGCTGGTCGCCAATGCCGCATAGGCTTTGAGCGCGGTCGTGACCTTGCGCTTGCGCGGCGCCGCCGGCTTCCAGGCATCCTTGCCCTTGGCCTCCATCGCCGCACGCCGGCGCGCCATCTCCTCGTCGGAGACCTTGAGGCTGATGCCGCGGTTCGGAATGTCGATCTCGATCACGTCGCCGCTCTCGACCAGGCCGATCGCGCCGCCCTCGGCGGCCTCGGGCGAGACATGGCCGATCGAGAGGCCCGACGAGCCGCCCGAGAAGCGCCCGTCGGTGATGAGCGCACAGGCCTTGCCGAGCCCCTTCGATTTCAGATAGCTCGTCGGATAGAGCATCTCCTGCATGCCCGGCCCGCCGCGCGGGCCTTCATAGCGGATCAGCACGATCTCGCCGGCCTTGACCTTGTTGTTGAGGATGCCCTCGACCGCCGCGTCCTGGCTCTCGAAGATCACCGCCTTGCCGGAGAAGGTCAGGATCGAGGCGTCGACGCCGGCCGTCTTCACGATGCAGCCGTCGAGCGCGATATTGCCGTAGAGCACGGCAAGGCCGCCATCCTGCGAATGCGCATGCGCCTTTTCCCGGATGACACCGGTCTCGCGATCGAGGTCGAGCTCCTCGTAGCGCCGGTCCTGGCTGAAGGCGACCTGCGTCGGCACGCCGCCGGGCGCGGCGCTGTAGAACGAGCGCACCGCCTCGCTTTGGGTCTGCCTGATGTCCCAGCGCTCCAGCGCCTCGGCCATCGTGGCGCTGTGGACCGTAGGCAGCGAGGTATCGATCAGCCCGGCCCGGTCGAGCTCGCCGAGGATCGCCATGACGCCGCCGGCGCGGTGGACATCCTCCATGTGGACGTTGGCGACGGCCGGGGCGACCTTGCACAGCACCGGCACGTTCCGCGACAGCCGGTCGATATCGGCCATGGTGAAGTCGATCTCGGCCTCATGCGCCGCGGCGAGCAAATGCAGCACCGTGTTGGTCGAGCCGCCCATCGAGATGTCGAGCGTCATCGCGTTCTCGAACGCCTTGAAGCTGGCGACATTGCGCGGCAGCACCGAGGCATCGTCCTGATCGTACCAGCGCTTGGCGATGTCGACGATGAGATGGCCGGCCTCGACGAAGAGGCGCTTGCGGTCGGCATGGGTCGCCAGCGTCGAGCCGTTGCCCGGCAGTGCAAGACCCAGTGCCTCGGTCAGGCAGTTCATCGAATTGGCGGTGAACATGCCCGAGCACGAGCCGCAGGTCGGACAGGCCGAGCGCTCGATCACGTCGACCTCGGCATCGCTGAGATTGCTGTCGGCGGCGGCGACCATGGCGTCGACCAGGTCGACCTTCTTCAGCACGCCCTCGGCGATGTACTTGCCGGCTTCCATCGGCCCGCCCGAGACGAAGACGACCGGGATGTTCAGGCGCATCGCCGCCATCAGCATGCCGGGCGTGATCTTGTCGCAATTGGAGATGCAGACCATCGCGTCGGCGCAATGGGCGTTGACCATGTATTCGACGCTGTCGGCGATCAATTCGCGCGAAGGCAGCGAATAGAGCATGCCGTCATGGCCCATGGCGATGCCGTCATCGACCGCGATGGTGTTGAATTCCTTGGCGACGCCGCCGGCCTTCTCGATCTCGCGCGCGACGAGCTGGCCGAGATCCTTGAGATGGACATGGCCCGGCACGAACTGGGTGAAGGAGTTCACCACCGCGATGATCGGCTTGCCGAAATCCGAGTCCTTCATGCCGGTGGCGCGCCAGAGGCCGCGGGCGCCGGCCATGTTGCGGCCATGGGTGGTGGTGGCGGATCTCAGCCTCGGCATGCTTGACCTCTTTGACGCTACGTCCGAACAGAAGGGCTCGCCCTATAGCTAGCGGCGACGCACGGCCAGCCAAAATTGAATTATTCGATTTTGATCATCGGCGCTGTCCATGCTGCGGGGCACAACGCCATGCGGCGTTGCCCTCGCTTGTCGGCCGATGGCTCCCTCCCCTAGCATGCCGAACCGAATGGGGACGGGATTGGACATGACGGATATCGCTGCGCGGACAAAGGCACCGCCGCTCTCGGCGACCTCGCCGATGTACAATCTCCCCGAAATGCGCGCGCTCTATCTGGCCTTCTGGAACGCGCTCGTCACCGAGCTCGGGCCGGAGGCCGGAGAGTTGCCAGAGGCCTTCTCCTTCGACCGCCCCGCCGTTCCCGCTGCCATCGGCCCCGAAATCTTCTTCTCGCAGACCTGCGGCTACCCGCTGCAGACGATCTATCGCGGCCAGTACCAATTGCTCGGCGTGCCCAGCTACGACGCGCCGGGTTGCAGCGAGGCGAGCCATTGCGCTTTCATCCTCGTCGGGGACGATTCCCCTTTCGAGACCGTCGAGGACCTGCGCGGCACGCGCTTCGCCTGCAATAGCCGGCAATCCAACTCCGGCATGAACCTGCCACGGCGGCTGATCGCCCCCCTCGCCGGCGGCAAGCCGTTCTTCAGCGAAATCGTCGAGACGGGAACGCACCCGTTCAGCATGGCGCGCGTCGCCGCCGGCGAGCTCGACGCCGCCTCGATCGACTGCATGACCTATGCCTATTTCAGCGAGCACAGACCGCAGGCCGTGGCGGGGCTGCGCGTCATCGCGGAAACGCCGCCGAGCCCGGCCATACCCTTCGTCACCTCGATCGCGACCGCACCGGCGCAGGTCGAAGCTCTGCGCGCCGCGCTGCTCGCCCTGTCGGCGAAGCCGGAGCACCGCATGGTGCTGGCGGCCTTGCGCATTGCCTCGATCGGCCCGGCCTCGCATGCTCCTTACGAACGCATCCTCGATTACGAGCGGGAGGCCGCCGAGCTGGGCTATCCCGAACTGGTGTGACGATGGATCGCTTCGATCTCGGCCTCCACAAGCGCATCATCCGGACCGCCTCTCCCGAGGCGCAGCGCTTCTTCGATCTCGGCCTCAACTGGTGCTTCGGCTTCAATCAGGAGGAAGGGGTCAAGTGCTTCCAGCGGGCGCTGGATTTCGACCCCGATTGCGTCATGGCGCATTGGGGCGTCGCCTATGGCGCCGGCCCTTTCTACAATCTGGCCTGGCGCGACCTCGGTCCACTGGAGGCGCAGGCGACCACCCGGCTCGCCTTCGACCATATCCAGCAAGCGCTTTCCCTCAGCGAAGGCACTGATGATGCCGAGCGCCTGCTCGTCGAGGCCCTCGCCAGGCGCTTCCAGAAGCCCCATCCGGTCGGGCCGGAGGAGTATGATCGCTGGGATGACGACTACGCCGCCGCGATGCGCCGGGTCCATCACGCCTGCCCGGACGATCAGGACGTCATGGCCCTGCTGGTCGAAGCCCTGATCACGCGCACGCCGCGGCGCCTCTGGGATTTGAGGACCGGACGCCCCGCCCGGGACGCCGACACGCTGGAGGCTCTCAGCGTCTGCGAACGCGGCATCGCCATGGCCGAAGCGGCCGGCGCGCCGCCGCACCCGGCGCTGCTGCATCTGCACATCCATCTGCTCGAAATGTCGAACGAGCCGGAGCGCGCCCTCGCCTCGGCGGACAGCTTGACCGACAGGCTGCCGGATGCCGGCCACATGAACCACATGCCGGCGCACATCTATGTGCTGTGTGGTGACTATGAGCGGTCGAGGCTGGCCAGCGAACAGGCGATCCGCGCCGACGACCTCTATGCCGACTATGCGGGATCACGAAACTTCTACGTCACGGCGCGTTGCCACGACCTGCACCTGATGATGCATGCCTGCATGCTGCTCGGCCAGTACCGGCCAGCGCTCGCGGCGGCGAACAAGGTCCGGGCCATCGTGACGCCGGACATCCTCTCGCTGCATGACCGGCCCAAGCTCGTCAGGACATGCGAGGCCTATGCCTCGATGAAGATGCACGTCCTCGTCCGCTTCGGCCGCTGGCGGGAGATCCTCGACGAGCCCTTCCCCGGCGATCCCGAGATCTATCGCGTCTCCACCCCGATGCAGCACTACGCGCGCGGCATCGCCCATGCGACGCTGAAGGATTTCGCCAATGCCGAACGAGAGCAGCATTTGTTCGCCCGCGCCAAGGCACGCATCGGCGCGGACTATCGCTTCCTCAGCAATTACGCCCACGATACCCTCGCCGTGGGCGAGGCCATGCTCGGTGGCGAACTCGACTATCACAAAGGCAACCATGAGCGTGCCTATGAGCAGCTCAGGAAGGCCGTCCATCTCGACGACCATTTGAACTACACCGAGCCATGGGCCTGGATGCACCCGCCGCGGCACGCCCTCGCCGCCCTGCTGATGGAGCAGGGACATCATGCCGAGGCGGAGATGGTCTATCGCGACGACCTCGGCCTCAGCGGCGGTATCCAACGCTGCGCCCAGCATCCGGGCAATGTCTGGGCACTGCACGGCCTCGTCGAATGCTTGCAGCGCCGCGAAGAGACCCGGGAACGGCCGGAACTCCAACGCAAGCTGGCTGCGGCCTTGGCGCGAACCGACGTACCGATCACCTCGTCCTGCGCCTGCCGGACGGATGTCCGCCGGC
Organism: Allobosea sp. Root483D1; assembly: GCF_001429505.1. Classification (GTDB taxonomy): domain Bacteria; phylum Pseudomonadota; class Alphaproteobacteria; order Rhizobiales; family Beijerinckiaceae; genus Allobosea. The sequence goes on along the minus strand of NZ_LMJW01000020.1, from coordinate 101,584 downwards.
CCGTTTGCTGCGCCTGAGAGGCACCCTTGCTGCGCAATATCGACATCGACCTGCTGCGGACCTTCGTCACCATCGCGGAGCTGCGCTCCTTCACCCGCGCCGCGGCTGCGCTCAACCGCACGCAATCGACGATCTCCACGCAGGTGCGAAAGCTCGAGGAGATCGCCGGCCAGACCCTGCTGCAGCGCTCGCCGCAGGAGGTGCTGCTGACCCGCGCCGGCGAGGATTTCCTCGGTTACGCCCGCCGCATCGTCGCGCTACATGACGAGGCGCTCGACGTGGTCAGGGCGCAAAGCGTCTCCGGCCGCGTCCGGCTCGCGGTGATGGACGATTACGCCACCATCGTCCTGCCCGAGACGCTCGCCCGTTTCGCCCGCTCGCATCCGGAGGTCGAGCTCGAGGTCACCACCGGCTTCACCCGCGACCTCATCGCCAATCTCGGCGAGGCGTTCGACCTCGTCCTGGCGACGCAGAAGGCCGGCGACGGCAGCGGCGAGGTGCTGCGCGTTGAGCGCACCGCCTGGGCCTGGTCCGACCGGCATGACTTCCCTCCGCCGGGCCCGCTGCCGCTGGCGCTGCTCAAGGCGCCGAACATGTACCGCGAATGGGCGCTCGCCGCGCTGAACGAGGCAGGACGGCCCTGGCGCATCCTGTTCTCGTCCTCCAGCATCGGCGCGGTCGAGGCGGTTGCGGCTGCCGGGGCGGCGCTGACCGTGGTCAAGGCCGGCACGGCGCGCGAGGGGTTGCGCCTGCTCGGCGAAGCTGACGGCCTGCCTGCCCTGCCGGCCTCCGAGATTGCGCTGCATCTCGCGCCGGGCCGGCCGACGCCGGCAACCCGCGCGCTCGCCAGCTTCCTCACGGAAACGTTGAAGATTGCAGCCGACTGAAACGTGTGATTGCGCTCGGTGGACCTTTCCGTACGGTAATATCTGCGAAACGCGGACTATATATCAGGTTGTAAAATCCATCATAAACCCGCGAAAGCTGCAAAAATACCATCGCGACAAGCTTCCGCCCTGCCCGATTGCGTCTGCCGGGCAACAGCCCACACTGCTCCAAAACAAATATCGGCAATTCAAACCGATACTTTAGTAAAAATTTACTATCACGGCGCAACCGTCTGCTTAGAAAATGAGCACTCGGATTTCCCTTACACCTACCGTCGACAGTACAGAACGGCCTTGCGGTCGCACATCCCTGCGTATTGAGGGTGCATCATCCCAATGGGCGAACAGCGCTCAGGCATCTCGCAAGGTGATCGTACCACTCGATCCGAATTCGCCCTCGCCGTCGCCCATGCGAGCTCCAGCCAACCCCACGCAGTCTAGGAACCCGCATATGCGCCTGGCAGCCAATCTCACGATCAAGCAGACATTCCTGTGCATTGCAGGGCTCTTCGCCGCCCTGATCGTCGCCATCATCGCGGCCTGGTATTTTCAGGAGCGGGCCGTCGAGGCCCGCGCCGGCGCCTATCGCCAGGCGCATACCTCGTATCTGCTCGCCGACGAATTCCGGCAGAGCTCGGACGACCTGACGCGGCTGGCGCGGACCTTCGCCGTCACCGGCAATGCGCGCTATGAGCAGCAATATCTCGAAGTCATCGCCATGCGCAGTGGCGAGAAGGCCCGCCCGGTCGAGCCGCACCGGATCTACTGGGACCTCGTCCTCGACAATGCCGTGCGCCCGCGCGGCCCCGGCGAGACCAAGGCGCTGCTGGCGGCGATGAAGGAAGCCGGCTTCACCGACGCCGAGTTCGCCAGGCTCAATCAGGCCAGCGCCAAGTCGGAAGGTCTCGTCGCCCTCGAAACCCGCGCCATGAACGCCGCCAAGGGGCTGTTCGAGGATGGCAACGGCAAATACACCGTCAAGAAAGAGCGCGATCTCAACCTCGCCCGCGAGCTGCTGTTTTCGACCGATTACGATCGGATGAAGGCCGAGATCATGAAGCCCGTCGACGAGTTCTTCGTGATGGTCGAAGCGCGCACCAATGCCCTCCTCGATACGACCAACGCCACGGTCAATCAGATCCAGTGGGTGTTCAACCTGCTGCTCGGCACGCTGGTCGCGTTGATGCTCGCGACCGGCGCCCTGATCGTCTCGCGCGTCATCCGGCCGCTCGCCGCGATCAAGACCAGCATCGACGGCCTCTCCAATGGCGAGCTCGAGACACCGATCCAGCAGACCGGGCGGCATGACGAGGTCGGCGCCGTCGCCGGGGCGCTGCTGCTCTTCCGCGACAAGCTGGTGCAGATCCGCGCGCTGGAAGCGCAGGAGCGGGCGGAAGCCGCGGCGCGCGCAGCCCGTGCCGAGGCAATGTCGCGCGTCGTTTCCGATGTCGGCGAAGTCGTCGCCGCCGCCGCCGACGGCGACTTCTCAGCCCGGCTGGAGATCGGCGACGCCGACGAACAGATGCAGAAGCTGGTCGCCGGCATCAACGAGATCAACGCCGTGGTCGACAGCGCCACGACCGAATTCGTCGCCGTGCTGCAGCGTGTCGCCGAGGGCGACCTGACGCAGGACATCGCCACCCCGTATCGCGGCCGCTTCGGCGAGCTGAAGGCGGCGGTGAACGAGACCGTCGAACGGCTGTCCTCGACGGTGAAGACGATCCAGCTCACCTCGGCCGATGTCGGCCTCTCGGCCCGCGAGATCGCGACCGGCGCGGACGACCTCTCCAAGCGCACCGAAGAGCAGGCCTCCTCGCTCGAGGAAAGCGCCGCGACGACCGAGGAGCTCGCCGCCTCCGTGAAAGCCTCGGCCCAGGCCTCACGCCAGGCAGCGTCGACCGCCGAGGAGGCGATGCGCGCGGCCGAGGGCGGCGGCGAGATCGCCGGCAAGGCTGTCTCTGCCATGGCCCGGATCGAGGAGGCCTCGAAGAAGATCTCCGACATCACCCGCGTGATCGACGACATCGCCTTCCAGACCAATCTGCTGGCGCTGAATGCGGCGGTCGAAGCGGCCCGCGCCGGCGATGCCGGCAAGGGCTTCGCCGTGGTCGCCTCCGAGGTGCGCACCCTGGCCCAGCGCTCGGGCGAGGCGGCCAAGGACATCTCGACGCTGATCTCGTCCTCGAACGCCGAGGTCGGCGAAGGCGTCAAGCTGGTGCGGCAGGCCGGCGATGCGCTGACGCAGATCCTCGCGGCGTCGCAGAAAGTCGCCGCGACCATCGCCGACATCTCCTCGGCCGCGGGCGAGCAGGCCAACGGCATCGAGGAGATGAGCCAGACCGTCGCGCATATGGACGAGATGACCCAGCAGAACGCCGCTCTCTCCGAGCAGAGCGCCGCATCGGCCAATGCGCTCAACCAGCGCATCACGCAGCTCAACGACCTCGTCGCGGCGTTCAAGACGGGGGGCGACGCCGTCGCCACCCATGCGGCCACGCGCCATGCCGCCCCTGCCCGCCAGGCTGCCAGGCCGGCGGCCACGCGCAAGCCCGCAGCCCCCGAGCCGCAGCGCCTGCAGAAGCTCGCGGCGACCGCCTTCAGCCCCGCCCCGCGCAAGGTCGCCAATGCCGGCAAGCATGGCGACAGCGGTTGGGAAGAATTCTGATCAACCCGCCGGCCGCCCTTAAAGGCGGCCGGCCTCCTTGTGGACATGTCGAACGCCAAGGCAGGATAGCCGCTTCGACAAGTGCCGGCAGAGCGTGCCCGAGTGACGACCATCGACCAACGGGACGCCCTGCTCCGGCTCGGTGAACACCACCTCTTCACGCGAAGCTGGTCGCCGCCAGCTCCGACGGCGGGGCGGCTTCCGCCGATCCTGCTCTTCCACGACTCGCTCGGCTGCATCGAGCTCTGGCGAAGCTTTCCCGAAAAGCTCGCGGCAACGACCGGCCGGCGCGTCGTCGCCTATGACCGCCTCGGTTTTGGTCGCTCCGATCCAAATCCGGGACGGCTCGGCCTCGATTTCGTCGCGGATGAGGCGGCAAGCGTCGTACCGGTCCTCTCCGACCAGCTCGGCATCGGCGATTTCATCGCCTGCGGCCACAGCGTCGGCGGCTGCATGGCGATCGAGACGGCAGCGCGTTGGCCCGGGCGCTGCCAGGCGCTCGTCACCATCGCCGCCCAGACCTTCATCGAGGACAGGACGCTGGCCGGCATCAGGGTGGCCCAGCGCGATTTCCGGGACGAGGGCAACCTCGCCCGGCTGGCGCGCTATCACGGCGACAGGACGCCCTGGGTGCTGGACGCCTGGATCGGGACCTGGCTCTCGCCCGCCTTCGCCGATTGGGACCTCGACCGTCCCCTTGCCGGCCTGCGCTGCCCGGTCCTCGCCGTCCATGGCGAACGCGACGAATACGGCTCGACCCGCCATCCCCAACGGATCGCCGAAGGACGTGGGGAGGCACTGATCCTGCCAGGGATCGGCCATGTCCCGCATCGCGAGGCGGAAGGCACGCTGGTCGCGGCGATCGCGGGTTTCCTCGCGGCGATCTGATCCGCGGCGCTGACAGCCCCTTATCGCAGCATATCGGCGAGGGCTTCGCGCATAGCCGTGCTGGGGATGTGGAACACCCCCCCATAGGGGAAGTTGAGGTCGACGATCACGAACATGATGCTCGAAACGGAGAACACCCCGATCGCCAGGACGGCCGCACTGAGCGCAAGGCGCGGGATCTGCAGGCCGAAGCTCAGGAAGACCAGGCTGAGCCAGAAGCTCACAAAACATACGAAGAATCCACCGGAGGCTGTGTTCGCATCCTCGATGACGTTCCATCTCGCCGCCAAGACGGCTGCGTAGGCGGCGCGGCAACGGGCCGCCGAGTGTTCGAGACCGGCGGTCTCGAGCGCGTCCACCTCGGCACCGATATCGTTCATCAAACGCGTCAGCCCGCTATCCTCGCCACGAACAGCCATGCCGCGCGGATCGGGCATACCCGCGACCTCTGGAGCGATCTCGCGCGGCCAGGTGCTCGCGATCACCGCGGCGGTGTATTGCCGAAGCTTCAGCCTGATCGGATCGGCCGCCGCCGTGAAGACGCGCAGACATTGATCGAGATTGGCGAGGCGGGCGGCATAGGCCGATCGATGCGCGCTGGTGACGTCGTAATGCGTCCGAGCCGTCGACAACTGCAAACTGAGGATGAGCGCGGCGAAGGTGACCATCAGGCCGGTAACCAGCCTGATCGACTCCATGTTCTCACTGGTCAGGTGGCGTTCGTGCAGGCGCTTGCGCAGCGCGAGCCCCGCCAGCGCGCTCAGGCTAAACAGCGCCAGAAACGCGAAGACCAAGAGGAGTTCCATGCGATCTCCTTGTCTCGGCGTGCGAGCAGGACGCTCGGTCCGTACTAATCTCAGCTTTCCCTGTCTCGCTCGCGCCGGCAATCGATATTCCCTAGCGGAAGGTCTCGCTGTCCGGGTCTTGCTCTGTTGAGCCGGGACTGAAAGCACTGCGGGGCACCATCAGGGGACCGAGCGCGGGATTCAGGAGCGGCGAGCATCAGCCGCTTCTTATCTCGACATCTACATTCGACAAGCGGCCGAAAGCCGCCGTACCCGCCCCCGCGCTCCCCTTGGACTTGCGCTTGCCTTCAAACCCTCGCCGCGCGGGCGGGCGGGGCTGGACATGCTTATTCGACGGCAGCTTCCGACCCGATGCGGACCAATACGAACCGCTATTACTCCGGCTCCAAAGCAGCCCGTTGGACAGCAACGTCGAGCGTGGTCCAGTTGAAAACCTCGACCCCTGCGGCATCATAGATCAGGAAGCCGTGAACTGCCTGATCCGGCACATCGATTGATGTTCTGGACTGCCCACCGATTTTCGCGGATACGGGCCGGAATTGGCCTGCCAGTGCGATGAGCTCGCGTTCCGCGATCGGCATCAGGGCTCGCCCTCCGGCTGCGGTGGCCTCGTCAATGGTCGCGAACGTCCCGACCGTCTCAGAGGGAACCGGTGCTTTCCACGGCGGAAAGATCGCGAGCTTGACCGCGTAACTCATTCCTCAGCCTTAACTGAAAAGCTTAACGCCTGCCGGCCCAGCGCGGACCTCGGTTACTCGTCATTGCTCGGCTCGGCATCAAGTTTCGCTCCGTAGCCGAGGCGCGAGGTCAGTCCATCCTTCTTCTCCTGCAACCTATCGGCAATTCCCCGCAGAGCTGCCACGTCCAGCCGACGGGCGCCGGGCTCGTATGCATCCTCCCAATCGATCTCGATGCGGGCCGCTAGTTCCAGTAATTCAAGTCTGAAATCGTCCTTCGACAGAGCCCCATTGGCATCAAGTCGCTCGATGAGCTTCGCGAGAATGAGCGAATACCCGTTCCTGGTTGCGGCAAGATCCGATGAAGCCGACATCTGTTGTTCCTTTAGGCTTACGAGGTTCTGTCCTGCGGTCAGCGGTAGTCCCGTGCCACGATGAGGATGACAATCATTGCTACCCAGAGCAGGCCAACTACGAGCACTGCTCTGGCGAGATAGTTTGCGCAACGCCATGCGATACCGAGACCATTGGACCGCCCGGGCGAAACCCTGGCATTCTGGGGCGATGGCACCCACAGTTTGTTGGGATCGACCCGCAAACGTTCTGCCACTGCCGTCAGCACCCTGGCACATTCGTCATGATCGAAGGCTATGTTCTTCTCGGCAAAGAAACTGGCTGCTAATCTCGTAGCGCCATGGAGGAGTGAATAGATCCGGAAGTGGACTTGATCCCCCAGTGCAGCCGATTCTGGGACGGCGATCATGACAACTACGCCTTTTCTCTTGGCCGAGAAATGCCCGATCTTGTAGCCTTCGAAATCAGGTTGCGTGATGGATCCGGGAACGAGGAATATTGGGTTGATCCAGCCTGATGTGCCGTCATCGTAATTCTTACGGCGGGTGTCGGATGCGACGTTCATAGCAGCCAGAACGGCATCGCGTACGACCGTGCCTTTGAGCTCCGGCCCACCAAAATCAGCCCCAATGGTTATCATTTCACAGGCGGCCCCGCCCAAAGTTCATGCGGCAGTCTGGCAGTGAGCCCCAATGTCCGCAAACCACCCATCGCGGCCCTCCCGCGCGCTCACCCCGGCAACCGATATTCCCGGAACATCTCCCGCAGCGCCGTCTTCTGGATCTTGCCGGTCGCGGTGTGCGGAATCGCCTCGACCAGCACGACATCGTCGGGGAGCCACCATTTCGCGACCTTGCCGGTCATGAAGGCGAGCATCTCCTCGCGGCCGGGCGTCTTGCCGGGTTTGGGCACGATGACCAGAAGCGGCCGCTCGTCCCATTTCGGATGGGCGACGCCGATCACAGCCGCCTCGGCCACGTCGGGATGGCCGATGGCGAGGTTTTCCAGCTCGATCGAGGAGATCCATTCGCCGCCCGACTTGATCACGTCCTTGGATCGGTCGGTGACCTGCATATAGCCATGCGGGTCGATGGTCGCGACGTCGCCGGTATCGAAGAAGCCGTGCTCGTCGAGGATCGGCTGATCATGGCGATAATAGGCGCCGGCGACGGCCGGCCCACGCACTTTCAGCCGTCCGAAGGTCTTGCCATCCCAGGGCAGCTCCGTGCCGTGATCGTCGGTCAGGCGAAACTCGACGCCGAACTGCGGATGGCCCTGCTTGACCTTGAGGTCGTAGAGCCCGTCGCCCTGGAGCTCGGAATAGACCGGCTTGATCGAGCAGAACGAGCCGATCGGGCTCATCTCGGTCATGCCCCAGGCGTGGTCGACGGTGACGCCGTACTTCGTCTCGAATGCCTCGGTCATCGCCCGCGGACAGGCCGAGCCGCCGATGACGACGCGCTTCAGGCTGTTGAGCTTGCCGCCATCAGCCTCGAGATGCTGGAGCAGGCCGAGCCAGACCGTCGGCACCGCCGCGGTCAGCGTCACGCCTTCGCCGTTCAGCAGCTCCAGCAGCGAGGCGCCGTCGAGCTTCATGCCGGGCATGACCAGCTTCGCACCGGTCATCGGCGCCGAGAAGGCCAGCGACCAGCTGTTGGCATGGAAGAGCGGCACCACCGGCATCACCACCGTACGCGCCGACAGGCCCATATAATCCGGCTGGGCGCAGGCCATGGCGTGCAGCACGTTGGAGCGGTGCGAATAGAGCACGCCCTTGGGGCCTCCGGTCGTTCCCGAGGTGTAACAGAGCCCTGCCGCGGTGTTCTCGTCGAACGCGGCCCAGGCAAAATCGGCATCGGCCCCAGCGAGCCAGTCCTCGTAGGCGACGGCGCTCCTGAGCGAGGTCTCCGGCATATGCGCCGCGTCGGTCAGGATCACATAGCGCTCGACGCTCGGCAGCTTGTCCTGCAGGCCCTCCATCAGCGCAACGAAGGTGAGGTCGAGGAAGACCAGCCGGTCCTCGGCATGGTTGATCAACTGGGCGATCTGCTCCGGGAAGAGCCGCGGGTTGACCGTGTGGGTGATCGCGCCGATGCCGCTGATCCCGTACCAGAGCGCCAGATGCCGGTCGGTGTTCCAGGCGAGCGTCGCGACGCGGTCGCCGAGGCGAATACCCTCCCCTGTCAGCCTTTTGCCGATCCTGAGCGCGTTATGACGGACCTCGGCATAGGTCGTGCGCCGGATCGGCCCTTCGACGCCGCGGGAGACAACTTCGCGGGTGCCGTGCTGGATCGCCGCGTGGTCGATGATCCGGTGGATCAGCAGCGGCCAATTCTGCATCAGCCCGAGCATGCGTTTCTCCCTGTCGTCTTGCTTCGCTTTTTGGCAGCATAGCCAGCGGACGCCTTGCGGCGAAAGCCCTCGCGTCCGTCTGGGAGATGAGTTAGTTTATAACTAAACGATCTAGGGAATGAACGCCTTGTCAGTGTCGCACCCAGTCCCCGCCCCGGAACCCATCGAGCCGGACCGCGTCTGGTTCCGCTTCATGCGCCTGCACCAGCGCATGCTCGGCCAGATGACGGCGCGCATCCGCGAGCTCGGTCTCTCCATCCCGCAATTCGACCTGCTCTCGACGCTGACCGAGCGCGAGGGCATCAGCCAGAGCGAGCTCGCCGAACGGCTCTACGTCACCAAGGGCAATGTCTCGGGCCTCGTCGACCGACTGGTCCAGGCCGGCCTGGTCGAGCGCCGCGCCATCGTCGGCGACCGCCGCTCCTACGCCATGCACCTGACGCCCGAGGGCCGCCGCCTCGCCGAGGCCGGCATGGCGACGCAGCACGACTATGTCACGCAGACGCTCGGCAAACTGCCGGCGGAAGACCTCGCCGAACTCGACCGGCTGGTCCTGGCCTGGCGCGAGCGCGCCCGCGCCATCGACGCGGACCAGGGCTGATGTTCGCAGGCCTGGCCTATGCCGGCGGTGGCAACCGCTGCTATTGGCAGGGTGGCTTCTACGAGACGGTGGCGCCGCAGATCGGCCTGAAGCCGCGCCGGGTGGTCGGTGCCAGCGCCGGGGCCGGGGCGATGCTCTACAATGCGCTCGGCGTCGGCCCGACCGTGCGCGAGATGCTGCGCGAGGCCTGCACCGGCCGCACCTCCGAGGTCGACTGGGCTGCCTTTCGCCGGGGCGGCCGGCTCTTCCCCATCGCCGAGATGTATCGCGGCATGCTCGCGAGCCTGTTCACGCCGGAGCGGCTGGCAACACTGAAGGGCCAGGCCGATTTCCTGATCGCGATCTCGCGGCCGCCGCGCTTCTGGCCATTGCCTGTCATCACCACCATCGGCATCGGCGCCTACCAGCTTGAGAAGCGCCTCCGCCGCCCGGTGCACCCGACCGTGGGCCGGAAACTCGGCTTCCGGCCCGACCTGGTCCGCATCGCCGACTGCGCCAATCCCGAGGCGCTGGTCGATGCACTGATGGCGAGCGCCGCCGTACCGCCCTTCATGCCGGCGGGCAATATCGGCGCCCGCGCCGCGCTCGATGGCGGCCTGGTCGACAGTGCCCCGGCCTGGGCGCTCGCCGAGATGGAGGCGGCCGGCGAGCAGACGCTGGTGCTGCTGACGCGCCCCTTCGCCGAGGTGCCGCAGGTCGAGAACCGCACCTATGTCCGCCCCTCGCAAGTGATCCCGGTCAGCCAGTTCACCATCCGCAACTGGGAAGGCATCCGCTTCGCCTATGAGCTCGGGGTGAGGGATGGCGAGGATTTCTTGCGCGGCATGGAGCGGCGGCTGGCGGGATAAGCAGATCAGGATTCGGTAGGCGCTGCCGGCAAACAAGGGCGCGGGGAACCCTTCTCCTGTGTGGGAGAAGGGCAGGGANNNCCTGCCCCATCCGCAGAAGGCACAGCGGAGCCGTCGCGCTTCAGTAGTCAACGGCGGTCCCTCACCCCTGCCCCTCTCCCATCCGGGAGAGGGGTTTTTGCACTCCACCACGTAAGGCACTTGATTGTCCTGGCCAGCGACCCTGGTCTACGACTTGATCCTCCCTCCGCCGGATTCCCCGATGGCCTCGATCGATCTCACCGCCTCAGCCACCAGCCTGCGCGCCGCTCTGCTCGCCCGCCGCTTCAGCGCCCGAGAGCTGCTCGAAGCGACCTTCGCCCGCATCGACGCGCTGAACCCTTCCCTCAACGCCATCGTCGCGCAGGATCGCGACGCCGCGCGAGCGATGGCGGCGGAGTCGGACCGGCGCATCGCGGCTGGCGAGGGGCGCCCGCTCGAAGGCCTGCCGATCACGATCAAGGATGCCTTCGACGTCGCCGGCCTGCCCTCCTCCGGCGGCCTGCCGGCCTATAAGGAGCGCATCCCGCAGGAGGACGCCGCCGCCGTCGCTCGCCTGCGCGCTGCCGGCGCGGTCATCCTCGGCAAGACCATGGTTCCGGTCTTCTCCGGCGACTTCCAGAGCTACAACCCGGCCCATGGCGTCACCAACAACCCCTGGAACGACGCATATTCCCCCGGCGGATCCTCCGGAGGCGCGGCGGTCGCGGTCGCCACGGGGATGAGCGCCTTCGAGCTCGGCTCCGATCTCGGCTCCTCGATCCGCTGGCCGGCGCAGGCCTGCGGCGTCTTCGGGCTGAAGACGAGCTGGGGTCTGGTCTCGACCTGGGGGCTGGTCCCGCCGCCACCGGAGCGGCGCACCCTGCGCAATGCCGACCTCGTCGTCGCCGGCCCGATCGCCCGTGCGACCGAAGACCTTGAGCTAGTCCTGCCGGTGTTGATCGGCCCGCGCGATCCAAATGTCGCAGGAGCGACCTTGCCCGCCCCGCGCCGGACGGAAGCGAAGGGCCTTCGCGTCGCCATCTGGGCGCAGGAACCGTTCGCACCGGTCACCAACGAGGTCTCGGAGGCCGTGCGCGAAGCCGGGCAACGCCTCGCCGAGGCCGGTGCGATCGTCGACGAGACCGCCCGCCCCGGCTTCCGTTTCACCGAGGCCTATGAGGTCTATGCGCTGCTGAACCACGCCGTCGTCGCCTATGGCCTGCCGCCGAAGGTGCGCGCCCGCATCCAGGCGCAGGCGGCGAAGTATGCGCCCGGCGACCTCTCGCATCAGGCGTTGCAGGCGCGCGGCGCCCGCATGACGCCCGGCCTCTACCAGCAGCTCCACCAGCGCCGCCTCGCTCTGAAGCGGCAATGGGCCCGCTTCTTCCAGAACTGGGATGTCCTGCTCTGCCCGCCGGCGCCGGTCGCGGCGCAAAGGCACGACCATCTGCCCGATTTCCACGCCCGCCGGCTCGACATCGATGGAGTGGAGCGGCCCTATCTCGACTTCCTGTGCTGGGCGAGCCTCGCCACCGGCGCCGATTTGCCGGCGCTTTCAGCACCGATCGGCCTGTCCAAGACCGACCTGCCGACCGGCGTGCAGATCATCGCGCCCTTCGGCGAGGACCGGATGGCGATCGCGGTCGGAGCGATGCTGGAGAGATTGGGCGGGGGGTATCGGTCACCCGGAGCACAATAGCCGCTCGCTCAGAGCGGCATCCGGAACGTGAACCGGGTCTCGTCCGCATCGGAGGAAACCTCGAGCGTCCCGCCATGGGCTTTCGCGATTTCCGAGCAGATATAGAGCCCGAGACCGAGGCCCTGCTGGCTCGGCTTCGCCGAGGCACGGACGAACGGTTTGAAGAGTTCTTTCCTGACCGCGAGGGGGATCGGCTCGCCGGCATTGGCGATCGACAGCTCGAAGTAGTCGCGCGTCTTGTGGGCACGCACGATGACAGGCCGATCATCAGCGCCATGCGTGAGGCCGTTGGCGACGAGGTTCGACAGCATCTGCGCGATCCTTGCGCCGTCGCAATCGATCGGCCCTGACAGATCGAGTTCGCTCAGCAGGTCACGATCGGGATGCGAGGACCGCAACTCGCCGACGACCTGCTCGAGCATGGCCTCCAGCCCGGTTTCGTCGCCGCGATCGAGCTGGATGCCACCACCAAGCCGTCCCCGCGCAAAATCGAGGACATCGTCGATCAGGTCGGACATCCGCACGAGGCTGTGCCGCATCATCCCGGTCAGAGACCGGATCTTCGCGATGTCCTCGGTCCGGTCGAGCATGTTCAGCCCGGCTGCGACCGAGGCCACGGGATTGCGCAGATCATGTCCGAGCACAGCGATGAACTGCTCGCGGGTTTCGCTGTTCTGGACCTCGCCGGCGAGGCTGGCCTGGGTCGCCGCCAGTTGCTGATGCGCATCGAGGTGAAAGGCGATCAGCTCGGCGAAGAGCTTGAACATGCCCAGCGTCGTCGGATTGTTGAGCGAGCGGGGCCTGGGGTCGATCGCGCATAGCGTGCCGAAGAACTGGCCATCCGGGAGGATGATCGGCATCGAGATGTAACTCTGCAGGCCGTACATCTGCGGCGTGTGGTGCGCGCTGTAGATCGGGTCTTCCGCGACATTGTCGATGACGACGACATCGCGATGCTGCCGGATCTCGTGACAAATGGTGGTTTCGACCTTGAGCTCGCCCCCGGGCTGAAGTCCGAACGCGATCTCGTCGCGGACGCCGCAAGCCACCCAGCGATCCTCGGTCACGCGCGCTATGGCGGCAAAGCCCATCCCGGTCGTCCGGCAGACGACGTCGAGGATGGTCGGCACCGCGGCGATCGATGCGATGGCCGCGACGTCTTCGGAGAAATCCTGCGGCATCGAACTCATTGAAACAGCAATCGGCCCACCGGCGATCTTACGTCTATGTCAAAAGACAGCGCTTCAGACCAACTGGCCTGTTTTTGCCGCACGACATGCCGATCGCCGGCTCCTGCACAGTGCGGACGGATCAAACGTAATCCGCCAACGACGGCCGGTGATTGCCATCCCGCCCAACCGTATCCAGTGCGGCCAGCATGGCGTTCAGCACCGCCTCCTGCGTCGCCTCGGCCGCGGCGCGGAATGGCAGGTCGATCCGGTTCTCGTTGAGCACAATGAGCGGGACGAGATCGGCCTCGTCGTGATGGGCGATCCGGTTCGCGGTCGAGAAGGCGATGGCGATGTCGCCGCTGCCATTGCCCCAGAAGGCGCCGAGCCGCGCCAGTCCCGCGCCACAGCGCCGGGCGATGCGCGTGAGCTGGCGGCTCTCCAGCGGCAGGTCGGTCGCCAGCACGATGATGACCGAGCCGCGCTCCGGAGAGGGGATTTTCCCCTGCGCAGGTGGCACCGGGCGACGCCCGTCCGGCAGGACGAGGTCGCCGGCATTGCCGAAATTCGCCTGCACCAGCACGCCGAGCGTGAAGCTGCGGCCATCGAATTCGATCAGCCGCGAAGCCGTGCCGATGCCGCCCTTGAAGCCGAAGGCGCTCATGCCCGTACCGGCGCCGACCGCGCCCTCCTCGACCGGCCCGTTTTTGGCTGCGTCGAGCGCAGCCTCGGCATCGGCGACCGTCAGGCGTCGGGCCCGGATGTCGGACAGGAAGCCGTCATTGCATTCGAGCACGAGCGAGTTGACCGTGCCGGTGCTGCGGCCGATCTCCGGATTGCCTGCGAGCGCGCGCCCGACCAAGGCCTCGATGCCTACAGCGACCGCAAAGGTGTTGCCGAGCAGGATCGGCGTCTCGATCTGGCCGAGCTCGGCGAGCTGCATCAGCCCGGCGCTCTTCCCGAAGCCGTTGATGACGTCGACGCCGGCCCGAACCTTCTCGCGGAAGAGATCGCCCTGGTGCGGCAGCACCGCGGTGAAGCCGGTGAGCAGGTCGCCTTCGCGTACCGTGCAATGCCCCACGGCGACGCCTGGCACATCGGTGATCGCATTGAGCGGCCCCGGCTGCAGCGAGCCGCAGAGCAGGCCAAAATCGCGCGCCCGTTCGCTCAAGGGCGTTCTCCTGTTGTCGGGGCAGCTACACCGCCGTGTTGAACACAGCCTCGATGTTGTGGCCGTCGGGATCGACGACGAAGGCCGCATAATAATGCGGGCCGTAATGCACGCGCAGGCCGGGCGCACCATTATCGCGCCCACCATGCTGGAGCGCGGCGCGATGAAACTCGTCGACGGCCTCCCGGCCCGGAGCCGCGAAAGCGACATGGAACCCTGACCCCGGCGGCCGTGCTCCGTCAGGACGATGCTTCAGCGCCAGCGCGTCGCCACCGCCTGGAATGCCGTAACCGACGGCCTGATTGCTCTCGCCGGGCCGAAGATCGCTCCAGATACGGGTATATCCAAGCGGTGCGAGCACGGTATCGTAGAACAGGGCGGCGCGCTCGATATCGGCCACTCCGAGCGAGAGATGGTGAAGCATCGGCCGGCCCGGCGCGCTCACGCCGCAGCCTTGACCTTCGCCACCGTCACGCGCGGCCGCCCGCCGGCCAGCTCCTCACGCAACACCAGGCGCTCATCCGGCTCGATCGCGCCGAGCGGCACGTCATGGTCCGGCATGACCGCGGTCGCCGATTTGTTGAGGAAGACGATCACCGGGCGGTTGCCGGCGGCGGCCCAGCGGCGCAGCTGCGTGAGGTAAGGCTCCTTGCGCCAGGCCTGCGGCGCGCCGGGATCGAGCTGGACGAACAGCCAGCTGGTCGCCGGGTCCATGGTCAGCACGAAACGGGCCTTGTCCGGCTTCCACTCCGGCCCGAGGAAATTCTGCGTCATCCAGAGGCAGAAGAAGGCGCGGCAATGCTCCGGCCGCGTCGCGTGGATGCCGCAGCCCCGGCCAGGCAGGCAATGCCTGCACCAGGTGCCGGCGACGCTCTCCACCGCCGGCACGTCATAGACCTTGCAGCACAGCGTGCAGCTGCCGCAGTCGCGGCCGGGCGCCGGCTGGTTCGCCATGCTGGCGGGATCGATCATGCTGGTCCTCTTCGAAGGGCGCGGAACCATGCGCATCGCGGTGGCGGCTGGCAAGCGTGATTGGAATCGTTCCAGGCGAAATATCCTTCGCCAGCCCTCATCCTGAGGAGCCGCGCAGCGGCGTCTCGAAGGATGTTTCAGGAGGCTCCGGAACCCGCTGGAGCATCCTTCGAGACGCGCTCCAGCGGATCGCTCCTCCAGATGAGGGCCCCGACCTGAAAAAGGCCGCCTCAAGATTCCGACGAGCCCGGCCTGTCCCGCGCCAGACTCTGCCCCGATCTGCAGGAAAATCGCTCAGCGCTTGCGCCGGCTGCGGTCTATGCTCGCATAAACGACGCATAAGTATCGGGAGCCGGAAATGCTGACCAACCTCGCCGTCCGTGACATCGAGACGCTCGTCCACCCCTACACCAATCTGGCTGCTCATCGCGAGGTCGGCCCGCTGGTGCTGGAGCGCGGCAAGGGGGTCTTCGTCTACGACACCACCGGCAAGGACTATATCGAGGGCATGGCCGGGCTCTGGTGCACCTCGCTCGGCTATTCCAATCAGGAGCTGGCCGAGGCCGCCTATGAGCAGCTGAAGAAGCTGCCCTTCACCCATCTCTTCTCCGGCCGCAGCCACGATCCGGCGATCGAGCTGGCCGAGAAGCTCAAGGAAATCGCGCCGGTACCGATCTCCAAGGTGTTCTATGGCGCCTCCGGCTCGGACGCCAACGACACCCAGGTCAAGCTGGTCTGGTACATGAACAATGCGCTCGGCCGTCCCAATAAGAAGAAGATCATTTCGCGGCTGAAGGGTTATCACGGCGTCACCGTCGCCTCGGCCTCGCTGACCGGCCTGCCGGCCAACCACACCGATTTCGACCTGCCGCTCCCCGGCATTCTGCACACCTCCTGCCCGCACCATTATCGCTTCGCGCAGCCCGGCGAGAGCGAACTCGACTTCTCGGCGCGCCTCGCCGCCGAGCTCGACGAGATGATCCAGCGCGAGGGGCCGGACACGGTCGCCGCCTTCATCGCCGAGCCGGTGATGGGTGCCGGCGGCGCGGTGACCCCGCCGGAGGGCTATTTCGAGGCGATCAACGCCGTCCTTGCCAAATACGACGTGCTGTTCATCGCCGACGAGGTCATCACCGGCTTCGGCCGCACCGGCGAGATGTTCGGCACGACCACCTACAAGATGAAGGCCGACACGCTGTCCTGCGCCAAGGCGCTGACCTCGGCCTATTTCCCGCTCAGCGCCGTACTGATCAACGAACAGGTCTACGAAGTGCTCGTCGACCAGAGCAAGAAGATCGGCACCTTCGGCCACGGCAACACCTATGCCGGCCACCCCGTCGGCTGCGCGGTCGCGGTCAAGACGCTGGAGATCTACCAGCGCGACAAGATCATCGATCACGTCCGCAGGGTCGCGCCGAAGTTCCTGCAGCGCCTGACCAGGCTCGCCGAGCACCCGCTGATCGGCGAGGCCCGCGGCGTCGGCCTTATCGGCGGCATCGAGTTCGTCAAGGACAAGGCGAGCAAGGCGCAGTTCGAGGCCAAGAAAGGCGTCGCGCTGAAGTCGACCAGCTTCGCCCAGGAGGAAGGCCTGATCCTGCGTGCGCTGGGCGGTGATCGCGTCGCCTTCTGCCCGCCGCTGGTGATCACCGAGGCCGAGATCGACGAGATGTTCGACCGCTATGAGCGGGCGCTGGGCAAGACGCTCGACTGGGTCAAGGGGGAAGGCCTGCTGGCGGGCTGACAGATAACAATTGAGCGTGGGATCCCCTCTCCCGCATCGAAGTCGGGTCTATCCGACTTCGATCACTCTGAGTGCTGATCTCGGGCAAGTCCGAGATCAGTGGAGAGGGTAGGGGTGAGGGTCCGCCGCTGATTGTTAAGGCGACTCGGAGCCGCTGCGCCTTCTACGGATAGGGCAGGCCCTCATCCCTGCCCTTCTCCCACACGGGAGAAGGTTCCACGCGCCTTTCATTATTGGGCGAGGCCTCCCCCGCGAAACTGTGCCAAAGCTGACCAAAGCCTCGGTGTGACGATGAAAACGTCACGAGAATTTCATGATGCCGCCGCCGGCCCGACCCGATCGGCAGCGACATTGCAGGTGCTGGCGGCCAGGAACTGCCAGCCCGCTGAACTGGAAGCCGAGGACCATGTCGACGCATAAGCCGCGCCACCCCGCGCACCGTTCCGCCAGCTTCCATGATGCCAGCGCACGCGAGGCCTATGCATCGCGCTTCCGTCCGATCGCGATTCCTGCCATTCTGGCGGGAACCCGCTGGGCCCCGGCCGCGTTGACCTCGCAGCACAGGGACGTTCCGGCGCTCCTGCGCAATGGCTTCGAAGATTGATACGACGACCTCCTACTGAGACCCTCCATGCTTGACCGGCGCAGAGTCCTTCAGACTCTCGCCGGTCTTTTTTTGTCCGGCTTCGGGCTCAGCAGCTACGCCTATGCCTGGGAGCCGACACATCAAGGTGTGACCCGCTATCGGCTGAAGCCCGCAAGCTGGCCCGACGGCAAGCGGCTCCGGCTCGCCGTGATCGCGGATCTGCATGTCGGCGGCCCGCATATGCCGGTCTCACGCGTCCGCCAGATCGTCGAGCAGACCAATGCGCTCAAACCTGACCTCACTCTGCTGCTCGGCGACTTCGTCGCCAGCCGCGCCCGCCGCCCAAGTGATCCCGCGCCTGCCGAATGGGCTGCCGAGCTTGCCAGCCTCGAGGCATCGGCCGGGCGTTTCGCTATCCTCGGCAACCACGACTGGTGGCAAGACGAGCGCGCCCAGAAGGAACTGAGCGGGCCGACGCAGTCCGGGATCGCGCTGGAGCAGGCTGGCATCCCCGTTCTGGAGAACCGGGCCCTCAGGCTCGAGACCAGCGCCGGCCCGCTCTGGATCGCCGGGCTCGGCGACCAGGAGGCCTTCGTCCTGCGGCGCAGGCCACGCGGCTTCCGTTATGGCGTCGACGATCTTCCGGCCACGCTCGCCATGGTCGACGACGACGCGCCGCTGATCCTGATGGCCCACGAGCCCGACATCTTCGCGAAAGCGCCGGCTCGCGTCGGGCTGACCCTCTCGGGCCATACCCATGCCGGCCAGGTCAGGCTGTTCGGTTGGTCGCCGATCGTGCCGTCGCGCTATGGCAACCGCTATGCCTACGGCCCTGTCCGGGAGAATGGCCGCGACCTTGTCGTCTCGGCCGGGCTCGGCACGAGCAAGCTGCCGATCCGGCTGGGCGCGCCGCCGGAGATCGTCCTGATCGAACTGGGCTGACGGGCGACGCTGGCGCGTCGTCCCTGTTAGCGGACGATGACCTTCCCGCCGACCGCGGCGCGGTTGTAGAGGTCGATCGCGTCGATGTTGCGCATCCGGATGCAGCCCGAGGAGGCCGAGCGGCCGATCGTCTCCGGCTCGTTGGTGCCGTGGATGCGGTAGAGCGTGTCCTTGCCGTTCTGATAGAGATAGAGGGCGCGGGCACCGAGCGGGTTCTCCGGCCCGCCCTCCATGCCGCCGGCGCGCGGCGCCAGATGCGGCCAGCGCGCGATCATCTCGGCCGGGGGCGTCCAGCGCGGCCACTCCGCCTTGCGCTGCATCACCGCGGTGCCGGTCCAGCCGAAGGCCTCGTCGCCGGTCGCGACGCCGTAGCGGATCGCCTTCTTGTTGGGCAGGACGAAGTAGAGGTACTTCTCCGTGGTATCGACGATGATCGTGCCGGGCTCTTCACCGGTCGGATCAGTGATCTCGTAAGGCAGATGCGTGATCTGCGTCTCGAAATTCGGAACGAGCGCCATGTATTCGGCATCGCGTGCCGACAGCGACGGCGCATGCACCGTCTTGTACTGACAGGCGCCGAGAAGCACCGACAGGCCGAGCACCGCAACGAAAGTCTGCTTCATGGTTTCCACCGCCGACGCCGAAACGACGCTCGTTATGATGAATGCTTCGTTAAAAAACGGTGACCCGACTAGGCACGGCCCGGATCGAACGCAGACCGGTCTTACGGCTCAAATGTTTCGGAGGCAATGAAGTTCCAGTCTTGCTCTGGCGTCTTGCTGCATTGCAGTGACAATATGGTCACGCTCGGAGCCTAGACGATCCGGCTCGCCTACCGACTTCGGAGACCTGCGCGTGACGACGCTGCTGATCAGCCACCCTTCCAGCCTTGGCCATGCCACACCGCCAGGCCATCCCGAGCGCGCCGACCGTATCCGCGCCGTCGAGGAGGCCCTGCAGGAAGAGCGATTCGCGCTCCTGCAACGCGTTGAGGCCCCGGAAGGCACGCTCGCCCAGGTCGAGCTCTGCCATCCCGCCGCCTATGCACGTGCGATCGTCGAGGCGGCCCCGCAGGAGGGTCTCGTCCAGGTCGATGCCGACACCATCATGTCCCCCGGCACACTCTCGGCTGTGCTGCACGGTGTCGGGGCCGCAGTCCATGCCGTCGACGAGGTTATGACCCGGCGCGTGGCCAATGCCTTCAGCGCCATGCGCCCGCCCGGCCACCATGCCGAGAGCGACAAGGCGATGGGCTTCTGCTTCTTCAACAACGCCGCCATCGCCGCGCGCCATGCGCAAGCCGCTCATGGCGCCGAGCGCGTCGCCATCGTCGATTGGGACGTCCATCACGGCAACGGCACGCAGGAGATCTTCTGGGACGATGCCAGCGTGCTCTATGCCTCGACCCATGAGATGCCGCTCTATCCCGGCACCGGCGCCCCATCCGAACGCGGCCAGCACGGCACCATCGTCAACGCTCCCCTGCGGGCCGGCGACGGCACGGATGTCTTCCGCGACGCCTTCGAGAGCGCGATCCTGCCGCGGCTCGAGGCTTTCCGGCCCGACCTCGTGATCATCTCGGCCGGCTTCGACGCGCATTGGCGCGACCCGCTCGCCAACATCAATCTGAAGGAAGCCGACTTCGCCTGGGCGACGCAGAAGCTGATGGAGATCGCCGACCGCCATGCCGGCGGCCGGCTCGTCTCGCTCCTGGAAGGCGGCTACGATCTCGAGGGCCTGTCGAAATCGGCCGCCGCCCACGTCATGGCGCTGATGCGGGGTTAGCCTTCGCCGTCACTCCAGCGGCGAGGTCTCGGCGATCTCGATGCCGAAGCCGGAGAGGCCGACGAAGGCGCGGGTCGAGGACGCCAGGTTGACGATCGAGGCGACGCCGAGATCGCGCAGGATCTGGGCGCCCAGGCCGACCTCGCGCCATTGCTGCGAGCGCAGCGCGTCCGACCCTTCCTCGCCCTCGACGCTGTTGATCGGCACGCCGGCCGAGCCGTCGCGCAGATAGACCAGCACGCCCTTGCCCTCCTGCTGGAACCGGCGCAGCACGCACTGGATCGAGGAAGCGCCGCCGAGCACGTCGGCGACGACATTGGCGCGGTGCAGCCGGGCCGGGACCTTCTCGCCATCCCCGAGCTTGCCCATGACGAAAGCGAAGTGCTGGGTGTCGTCAAAAGGCGTGATGTAGACATGGCCGGTCATCTCGCCGAACTCGGTCTTGACCGGGAAGGAGTGCACGCGCTCGACCAGTTTCTCGCGCGCCTGGCGATAGGCGATCATGTCGGCGACGGTGATCTGCTTCAGATTATGCTTCTGGGCGAAGGCGGTGATCTGCGCGCCCTTCATCACCGTGCCGTCGTCATTGGCGAGCTCGCAGATGACGCCCACCGCCGGCAGATTGGCAAGCTTGCACAGATCGACCGCAGCCTCGGTATGGCCCGAGCGCATCAGCACGCCGCCATCCTTGGCGATCAGTGGGAAAACATGGCCCGGCCGGACGAAGTCGGCCGCGCCCATATTGCCGTTGGCCAGCGCCCGCACCGTGTTGGTGCGCTGCTCGGCCGAGATGCCGGTGGTCAGCCCATGCTTGACGTCGACCGTGATGGTGAAGGCGGTGCCGAGCGGGGCATCGTTCGACGAAACCATCGGGTCGAGCCGCAAGCGGCGCGCCTCGCCCGTCGTCAGCGGCGCGCAGACGATGCCGCAGGTGTTGCGGATGATGAAGGCCATCTTCTCCGGCGTGCACAGCGAGGCGGCGACGATGAGATCGCCCTCGTTCTCGCGGTCATCGTCGTCGGTGACGATGACGATCTCGCCGCGCGCGAAGGCTTCGACGGTCTCGGCGACATTGCTGGCGATCATGGCGGCCTCGCGCGGGCTCTGGAGGCCCAGAAAATCGTTGGGGGTAACGGCGCCGCCGGTCGCGGCAGTGATGCGCTCGGCGCTCTCCCGCGAAATCCAGGCGGAGGGATCGTTGCAGAGCGCGGTGACGCTGGCCGGCGACAGTTCCACCTGCCGCGCAAAGGCGCTGCGGCCGGTCTTGGTGTGCTGGAGCCAAGCGTCGAGCTTCATGAGACGAAGCTAATACGCCTTTGCTTCATTATCAATGAACAGGAAAAAAAATTTCAGTGATACTGAAATCAGACAGCTTTACCGTCGTGCTCGGGCTTGACCGAGCATCTCAGGCCAGATGAGGCTCCGGTCGGCGCCTTATTGTCCTGAGATTCTCGGAGCTCCGCTACGCTTCGCCCGAGAATGACGCCTGTCGTCACTGTCCGAACGGCCAACGCGGCTCGACCACGCCGACCTGCGCGCGATGGCGCAAGAATTGGTCGGCGAGAACGCAAGCGACCATGGCTTCGCCGACCGGCACGGCGCGGATGCCGACGCAGGGGTCATGCCGGCCCTTGGTGAACATCTCGGTCTCGCCGCCGGTGCGGTTCACCGTGGCGCGGGGCGACAGGATCGAGGAGGTCGGCTTGACCGCAAAGCGCGCCACGATCGGCTGGCCGGTCGAGATGCCGCCCAGGATGCCCCCAGCATGGTTGGAGAGGAAAAGCGGCTTGCCGTCATTGCCGGCGCGCATCTCGTCCGCGTTCTCCTCGCCGGAGAGTTCGGCAGCGGCGAAGCCCTCGCCGATCTCGACGCCCTTGACCGCGTTGATGCTCATCAGCGCTGCGGCGATCTCGGCGTCGAGCTTGCCGTAGATCGGCGCGCCCAGGCCCGCCGGCACGCCCTCGGCGACAATCTCCAGCACCGCCCCGATCGAGGAGCCGGATTTGCGGATGCCGTCGAGATAATCGGCGAAGCGCTCGGCCGCCTTCGCATCCGGGCAGAAAAACGGGTTGCGGGAAATCTCGTCCCAGTCCCAGTTGCCGCGATCGACCTTGTGCCGGCCCATCTGCACCAGCGCGCCGCGCACGATCATGCCCGGCACGACCTTGCGCGCGATCGCGCCGGCCGCGACCCGCGTCGCCGTCTCGCGCGCCGAGGAGCGGCCGCCGCCGCGGTAATCGCGGATGCCGTATTTCACGTCATAGGTGAAATCGGCATGGCCCGGCCGGTACTTGTCCTTGATCTCGGAATAGTCCTTCGAGCGCTGGTCGACATTGTCGATCATCAGGCCGATCGAGGTGCCCGTCGTGACCTGCTCGCCGCTTCTCTCGTCGGCGAAGACGCCGGAGACGATGCGGACCGCGTCGGGCTCCTGGCGCTGCGTCGTGTAGCGCGACTGGCCGGGCCGGCGCTTGTCGAGGTCGCGCTGGATCTCGGCCTCGCGGAGCGGGATCAGCGGCGGGCAGCCGTCGACGACGCAGCCGATCGCAGGCCCATGGCTCTCGCCGAAGGTGGTGACGCGGAAGAGATGGCCGAAAGTGTTGTGCGACATGAGAGCCCGGAACCTTGCTGGAATGGCTCATAAGCCGGATCGCCGCGGCGCGAAACCCTGCCCTGCCGGGTTCACCCGGCCCCGCGGGATTGACAGGCCGGCAACGGCACGGCTTCTAGCGCCCATGCGACGCAAGGGCTTCATCCTCCTGCGCTCCTGGCGTCCCGGGAGCGTCATCATCGCGGGCACCTAGCCCCGAGCCGGCGACAGACGCCGCTCGGGGATTGTGGCGCTGGTCCGGCCACGATGCGCGCCGATGCGGCATCGCAACAGGTCCAATCCGTATCCGACCGGACAGGCCCAAGGCTTCGCCTTCGCGCCCCGCCGCTCGCTCGTCGCCCTGCGCCCATCTCGGCGCCGGCAGCCCGCAATGCCGTCCGGAAACAATCATGTCCAGACATCCCGGCCCGGGCCCAGCGCCCGTCAGCCTCGCGCGCGCCCTCTCCAAGCTCGGCTATTGCTCGCGCACCCAGGCCGGGCAGCTGATCGTCGAAGGCCGTGTCCGCGTCGACGGTCGGCTCGCCCTCGATCCCGCCCTGCGCCTGCAGATCGGCCGCGCCCGCATCTCCGTCGACGGTGAGCCGGTCTCCGCCGAGCAGCGCATCTATCTGATGCTCAACAAGCCGCGCGGCACGCTGACGACACGGCACGATCCGCAGGGGCGCCCCACGATCTACGCCTGCCTCGACGGCATCGACTTGCCCTTCGTCGCGCCGGTCGGCCGGCTCGACCGGGCGAGCGAAGGCCTGCTGCTCCTGAGCAATGACAGCCGCTGGGCGAAAACCATCCTCGATCCGGCCTCGGGCGTGGAGAAGACCTACCATGTCCAGATCGACACGGTGCCGGACGAGGCGATGATGCAGCGCCTGCGGGCCGGCACCGTCGACGACGGCGAAAGGCTGACGACCAAGGCGGCCAGCCTGCTGCGTCATGGCCAGCGCAACGCCTGGATCGAGATGGTGATCGACGAAGGCCGCAACCGGCAGATCCGGCGGATCGTCGAGGCCGCCGGCGCCGAGGTGCTGCGCCTCGTCCGCGTCGGCATCGGCGCCCTGGCGCTCGGCGAACTGGCGAAGGGCGCGGTCCGCCCGCTTCAGCCAACCGAGATCGCGCTGCCGCTGCAGAGCGAACGTCGCCACGCCGCCGAGTGACGGCGCGCTCTAGTGCGCTGCCGCGGGCACCGCCGGCGCGCCTTCCCAGCGTGTATTCGCAGGCAGGTTCTCGCCCTTCATGATCACGGTGAGCAGGCCGACCTGCGCGTAGTCGCCGACATGGGTGTCGTAGAGCACCGTCGCCCCGGCGCCGACACAGACGCCCTTGCCGAGCGTGACCCTGCCGACCTTCATCACCCGGTCCTCGTAGAGATGGGTCTGCAGGGCCGAATGGGCGTTGACGGTGCAGAAGTCGCCGACCTTGATGCAGTCGAACTCGGTGATATCGGTGGAATCCAGCCAGACGCCCTGGCCGTATTGCGCGCCGAACAGGCGCAGGAACCAGGGCAGGAACGGCGTGCCGCGCAGATAATCGAATAGCACCTTGCCGCCGAGGCCCCAATAAAGCACGGAGACCGCTTCGGTCCGCATCGCCCAGAACGACCACATCGGCTTCATCACCGGCTTGTAGACGCCCATCAGCAGCCATTTCATCAGGGCGCAGATCAGCGCCTGGGTGATGGCGATCACGACGGCGCAGCCCATGAAAGCGAACGCAAGGCCCGTCCAGTCGCGGTCGAAGATCTTCTGCTGCAGCACGAGATCGACGGCGAGCGTGCCGAAGGTGATGAAGAGCATCGCCGGGAAAGAGGTGTGCAGCGCCTCGAAACCGGCGCGCGCCAGCTTCTTGCCCGTCGAGGGCTTGTAGGTCCAGTCGGCGCCGAGATCGACCTTCTGGCGGGTAGGCAGCTTGATCGGCGGCGAGCCGAACCAGGTGTCGCCGGCGCTCATCAGTTCGTTCGCCGGCGGCTTCGACTTGATGCCGATCAGCACCTTGTCGGGGATGATCGCGCCCGGCGGCACCACCGCATCGTTGCCGACGAAGACCTGCTCGCCGGTGCGGGTCATGTCGAGGCGCATATAGCCGCGCCGCAGGTCCTCGTCGCCGAAGATTACCTCATCCGCGATGAAGTTGCCGGCGCCGATCCCGGTGATGTCGTAGCGGCCGGAGAGATTGGTCGAGATCTCGGCGCCGGAGCCGATGCGCGCGCCCATCATCCGGTACCAGAAGCGCATGTAGATCGTCGCGAACAGCGAGGACAGCGTCTCCAGCGTCACCTCGGTCGCCAGCGCCACCGTCCATTTGCGGGCGTAAAAGCCCGAATGGATCGAATAGGAGCCGGAGGAGACGCGCGGCAGGATCGCCCAGCGCAAGGCCGCGATCAGGAAGACGGTGATGCTGATCAAGCCGATCGCCGTCGGCCAGGTCAGGATCGGCAGATACCAGAGATAGCTGAGGTCGGACCAGGTCGCGACCCAGTTGTCGATCTTGTCGAACAGCCAGAAGGCCGGGAAGATCGGCAGGAGGCTGATTGGCGGCAGCACGATCAGCATGACCACGTAGAACAGCGTCATCGCCGCCCGCCGCCCGGCGCTCGCTTCGGCCTGGGGCGGCAGGGCCTCGAGATCGACCATGCCGGTCTTGCGCGCCGGCGAGCCGTCCCAGATCTCGGCCGTACCGATGGTCGCGCCCGGCGCGATCGCGGTCAGGTCGCCGATCTCGGCATGGTCACCGACCCGGCAGCCATGGCCGAACACGACCGCGGAGCCGGCATAGACGTCCTTGCCGATATTGATCCGGCCGATGATGAAGTCGGCCCCGATCGCCTCGGCATTGGCGAAAGTGGTCTTGGAGCCCAGTGTGGTGCCATCGCCGAGCTCGACCAGGTCGATCGCGCCGGCCTCGTAATCGGAGATGATGACGTCGCGCCCGACCTTGGCGCCGAGCAGGCGCCAGTAGAAGCGCATCACCGGCGTGCCCTGCAGCCATTTGATGTGCACGAGCCCGGCAACGCGGGAGGCGAACCACCAGCGGAAATAATAGACGCCCCAGAGCGGATAGGTGCCAGGCTTGGTCCGGCCCAGAACCAGCCATTTCAGGCCGATCGCGATGAAGCCGGTGGCGATGGTGATCGCAACATAGATGCCGAGCAGCGCGAAGACCTGCGCCATCGCCGACAACTCCTCGCCGGAGAGCAGCATGTAGCTGACGAAGATGCCGAGCCACTGCGCGGTCGACAGGCTGATGATGATCGGCAACACGATCGCCTGCGCCAGCCCGCAGAGGAAGCGGCGCCTGAGCGGCGGCGGCGTGAAGGAAAGGTCCTCTGCGGCCCGCACGCCGCGCGCATCGAGCAGCGCCGCCATCGCCCGCAAGGTGCGGGCGCCATAGACGTCCTGCAGGGTGATGCCGGCATAGGCCGGCGTCTCGCGCACGATCGAGATGAAGCGCGCCGCCAACAGCGAATGACCGCCGAGATCGACGAAGAAATCCGCCTCCAGCGGCAGCGCCTGCGCGCCGAGCACGCGCTTGGCGGCGTCGAGCAGGGCGGCCTCGGTCTCGTTGCGCGGCGGCTCTTGCTCGCCGCTCGCAGCCGGCGCCGTCAGCGGCGCGGCCTTCAGCATCTTGCGGTCGACCTTGCCGGAGACCATGCGCGGCAGCGAGCCGATCGGCTCGAAATGCGCCGGGATCATATAGGGCGGCAGCTTCTCGCGCAGCGAGGCGCGCAGCACCTTGCCCTCGATCTGCACGCCGGGCTCGCCGACCAGGAAGGCGACGAG
Source organism: Allobosea sp. Root483D1 (assembly GCF_001429505.1). Lineage (GTDB taxonomy): Bacteria > Pseudomonadota > Alphaproteobacteria > Rhizobiales > Beijerinckiaceae > Allobosea. Next base: position 75,036 of record NZ_LMJW01000020.1, on the reverse strand, counting down.
CCGCTCGATGCCGTCATCGGTGCGCAGGACCACGGCGGCCTGGCCGATGCCGGCCTCGTCCGAGAGCGCCGTCTCGATCTCGCCGAGCTCGACGCGGAAGCCGCGGATCTTGACCTGGTCGTCGATGCGACCGTGGAAGACGATGTTGCCGTCGCCGTCGAGGCTGACGGCGTCGCCGGAGCGGTAGAGGACCGGATCGCTGCCGCTCCCGCCGAACGGATTGGCGATGAACTTCTCGGCGGTCAGCTCCGGACGCAGATGGTAGCCCTTGGCGACGCCAGGACCGCCGATCAGCAATTCGCCCTGCTGGCCGACGCCGGTCAGCTTCATCTCGTCATCGACGATATAGGCGGTGTAGTTCGGGATCGGCCGGCCGATGGTGACGGTCTCGCCCGGCTCGACTGCCGCGGCTGTGGCCACCACCGTCGCTTCCGTCGGCCCGTAGGTGTTGAAGATGCGCCGGCCCGGCTTCGACCATTTCTGCACGATCGAGGGCGGCAACGCCTCGCCGCCGAGCAGGATCAGCGTCAGCGAGGGCACGTCGGCGGGCAGGATGCCGAGCAGGGTCGGGACCGTGTCGATCACGGTGACACCGGCGTCGCTCAGGATCGATGGCAGCTTCTCGGCGTCGCCCATCATCTGCGGCGTCGCGACGAACAGGGTCGCGCCGATGAGATAGGGCGTCCAGATCTCCTCCATCGACAGGTCGAAGGCGACGGAGGCGCCCTGGAAGACCACGTCCTCCGGACCCATGCCGTAGAGCGCATTCCCCGAGCGCAGGAAATGGCAGATGTTGCGCTGGCTGATGACGATCGCCTTGGGCACGCCCGTCGAGCCCGAGGTGTAGATCAAATAGGCCGGATGGTCCGGCGTCAGCCCGGCGGGCCGGGCCGGCATCGGCTTGCCGTCGCTGGCGGCGGCGAGCTGCTGCGGGCACCAGACGGTGCGCCCGGTCGCCAGCGCCCGCGCCTTCCAGTCGGTCTGCGTCACCAGCCCCTTGGCGCTGGCATCCTCCAGGCAGATGGCGATGCGCTCGACCGGCGCCTCGGCGTCGAAGGGCAGCCAGGCGGCGCCCGACAGCGTGATCGCGATCTGCGCCACCAGAAGCTCGATGCCGCGCGGCATCCACAGGCCGACCATGTCGCCCGGGCCGATGCCGGCGAGCGCGAGGCCGCGCGCCTGGGCCTGCGCCTGCGCCCAGACCTGCGCATAGCTCAGCCGCAGCTCGCCGCAGATCATCGCCGGATGTTCGGGGCGCGCCGACACGCTCGCGGCGAAAATCTCGGCGAGCACCTCGTCGCGCAGCAGATCTGGCCGCTTCTCGCCCGCCAGCATCGCAAGCGCCGTCGCGCCTGAATCGGCAGTGCCGGCCGAAACTGTGGTGATCTCGTTCATCCTGCCCCGTCGAGGTCCGGACCAGTGCCGGACCGCATCTCACGTCGGACGGCCGCCTCCCCGCGACGACGCGTCCACCACATCCTGAGGCCGGACACCCGCAGCCGCGCGGAAACTCGCCTGCCGGCCGTACATGAGCAGATTTGGCTTAACCGCGGCTGAACGGCAAGCGCGAAGGCGAGGTGCGCTCAACTGTCCGACCTCTTGCCGCGGTCTGATGTCACATCCAGGTCGCCTTGCCGTCCTCGACCACGAGGATCTTGCCCTGCCAGATTTCGATGCGAGCCGCATCGGCCGTGCCGACCGCGCCGAGCAGCGCCAGCACCGCCCGCGCCACGCCGCCATGGCTGACCATCACCGTGTCCGGTGCCAGCCCTTCGAGCACCGGCCGGATGCGCTCGGCCAGCATGCGGTAGCTCTCGCCGCCCGGCGGCACGAAGCCCCATTTGTCGCTCTCGCGGGCTTGGGCGAGCTCGCGCTCGCTCTTGCGGATCTCACGCCAGGTGAAGCCTTCCCACTCGCCGAAGGTCAATTCGCGCAAGCGATCGTCGATGCGGAATGTCTCCGCCGGCAGGCCGAGTTCGCGCCGCAGGATCGTCATCGTCTCCCGCGCCCGCTCCATCGGCGAGCAGAGATAATCCACGGTCGCGTAGTCCGGGGTCAGCGCCTTGAGCCGGCGCGCCGCCTCCTCCGCCTGCATGCGGCCGAGCGCATTGAGCGGGATGTCCTTGCCGCCTTGCAACCGGCCCTCCCGATTCCAGTCGGTTTCGCCATGGCGGACGAGGAAGAGGCGGCCGGGAATCGTCAGGGGAGTCATGCCCGCCTCATGCACGCTGGCGGCACCGACGTCAAAGCGGCGAAAGCACCGCAGGGGCATACCTTCACTGCCTCGTGAGCTTTGTGGTGGCCGCGCCCCGCAGCCCTGTGTAAGAGGCAGCCTCCAGCATCAACCCGATCGTCGCATGACCGCCACGCTGACATTGCCGGATGGCCGCAGGCTCAGCCTTGGCGCCAGGCCCCTGCTGATGGGCGTGGTCAACGTCACCCCGGATTCCTTTTCCGATGGCGGCCTGTTCGCCGATCCTTCCGTCGCTGTCGCGCATGGGCTGAAGTTGGCGCATCAGGGCGCCGACATCGTCGATGTCGGCGGTGAATCGACCCGCCCGGACCACATCCGTCTCGATGCCGAGAGCGAGCTCGCGCGGGTCATACCGGTGATCACCGGCATCGCCGATCAAAGCGACGTTCCGATCTCGATCGACACCTACAAGGCCGAAGTCGCCGACGCGGCGCTCAAGGCCGGCGCTTCGATTGTCAACGATGTCTGGGGTGCGCAGCGCGAACCCGCCATCGCCGGCGTCGCCGCGCGTCATGGCGCGCCGATCATCCTGATGCACAACCGCGAGGAGGTCGATCCCGGCCTCGACATCCTCGCCGACGTCATGCGCTTCCTCGAGCGCTCGATCGCGATCGCGCTCGAGGCCGGCGTGCCGCGCGGCCAGATCGTCGTCGATCCCGGCATCGGCCGCTTCGGCAAGACCGCCGAGCAATCGCTGCTGCTGATCAGGGAACTTCGCCGCCTCGGCGAGTTCGGCTGCCCGGTCCTGCTCGGGGCCTCGCGCAAATCGGTGCTCGGCCATGTCATCGGCAAGGCGGTCCCGGCCGAGCGTGTCGCCGCCAGCATCGCCGCGCATCTCTTCGGCGTCACCCAAGGCGCTGCCATCATTCGCGCCCATGATGTCGACGAGCATGTCGACGCGCTGAAAATCTGGACGGCGATCGGAGAAGCGAAATGAGCGCAACCGGACAGATCTTCATCGAGGCGCTCGACCTTTACGCCTACCACGGCCATTTTGCCGAAGAGGGCCGGCTCGGGCAGCGCTTCTCGATGGACCTCGTCCTCGATTGCGACCTGCGGGCATCCTCGGTCAGCGACGACATCGCCGACACCGTCGATTATGGCGAGGTCGTCGGCCTGGTGACGCGCACCTTCTCGGCCAAGCGCTTCAAGCTGCTGGAAGCCGCGGCGCGGGCACTCGCAACCGCCATCCTGACGGAGTATCCGGCCGTGATCCGCGTCGCGGTCACCTTGCGCAAGCCGGCTCCGCCGATTCCGGGCCGGATGGAATCGGTCGGCATCAAGCTGGACTTCACGCGTGAGCGTTGAGGCGACGCTCGGCCTGGGCGGCAATCTCGGCGATCCCGTTGCCGCCTTCGCAGCCGCGCTGGTGCGGCTGCGTGATCACGCCGCCGTCGAGCTGAAGGCTACCTCCTCGGTCTGGCGCACCGCGCCCTGGGGCAAGCTAGACCAGCCGGAATTCCGCAACATGGCGGTGTTGATCGAGACCTCGCTCTCGGCCGAATATCTGCTGGCGCTCTGCCTCGTGATCGAGCGTGAGAGCGGCCGCGAGCGGCGCGAGCGCTGGGGGCCGCGCACGCTCGACATCGACATCCTGACCTATGGCAGCGAGACGATCGACCGCCCCGGCCTGCAGGTCCCGCATCCGCGCATCGCCGAGCGTGCCTTCGTCCTGGCGCCGCTGGCGGAGATCGCGCCGGTGATCATGATCGGGGACCGCAGCGTCGCCGATCTGCTGGTGGCGATCGCGAGTCAGGATGCCGGCCGGGACGAGGACGGAACACGCCGGCTGCACGCCGCCTCGCCGGCTCAGTCCGCGTAGAGTTCCCGCAAGGTTTGCAAAACCTGCCCGAGGGTCGCGCCGGAAACGTTGCCCAACCTCCTTCGGAGCCTTTGCTTGTCCAGCGCACGAGTCTGCTCGAGCAGGACCAATCCATCGACGCCCTGAAACTGCACCGGAACACGGAAGCCGGCAGGGCGGCTGCCAGACGTCATCGGCGCGACGATGACGGTCCGCAGGTGGTCGTGGATTTCCGGCGGCGAAATGACGAGACAGGGGCGCGTCTTCTGGATTTCGCTGCCAATTGTCGGATCGAGCGCAGCCAGCCAAATCTCGCCGCGCTTCACCATGTCAGAGTCGCATCCTCGTCGTTGCCGAATTCCGGCCAGACGAGTTCGTCATCCCCTTCTCGTGCGAGACGCTGTGCATCCTCCGCCCAACCGGCGCGCGCGGGACGGACGACGGGCTCGATCACGATCCGTCCGCCCTCCACCTTGAGCTCGACGCTGTCGCCGGCCTTGGCGCCGATTTCGGACAGCAACAGCTTGGGGATCAGCACGCCGGCCGAGTTCCCGAATTTTTTGACCGCGCTCAACATCGCCCTCTCCTGCTCTCGCGAGCAGGATAGATGATGCGTCACTTCGTTACAACAAAGTAGCTACAAAACTCTGTCTACAGCGCATCGCTGATGCGCTGCAAAATTCACTCGCCCTTGTCGAGCGAGATGTCCGGCGCGGTCGGCACCTTCATGCCGACGACATGGTAGCCGGCATCGACATGCATGATCTCGCCGGTGATGCCGCGCGACATGTCGGAGACCAGGAAGACCGCGGTCTCGCCGACCTCCTCGATCGTGACGGTGCGGCGCAGCGGCGAGTTGTACTCGTTCCACTTCAGAATGTAGCGGAAATCGCCGATGCCCGACGCCGCCAGGGTCTTGATCGGCCCGGCCGAGATCGCGTTGACGCGAATCTTTTGGGGGCCGAGATCGGCGGCGAGATACTGCACGCTCGATTCCAGCGCCGCTTTGGCGATGCCCATGACGTTGTAGTGCGGCATCCACTTCTCGGCGCCGTAATAGGTCAGCGTCAGCAGCGAGCCGCCATCCGGCATCAGCTTCTCCGCACGCTGGGTGATCGCCGTGAAGGAATAGCAGGAGATCAGCAGCGACTTCGAGAAATTGGCCTCGGTCGTGTCGACATAGCGGCCGGTCAGCTCGTCCTTGTCGGAGAAGGCGATGCAATGGACGACGAAGTCGAGCTTGCCCCAGAGCTTCTCGACCTCGGTGAAGACCGCGTCGATCGTCGCGCCGTCGGTGACGTCGCAATGGCCGACGACATGGCCACCCAGTTGCTTTGCCAGCGGCTCGACCCGCTTCTTCAGCGCGTCACCCTGATAGGTAAAGGCAAGCTCGGCGCCGGCATCCGCGGCCGCCTTGGCGATGCCCCAGGCGATCGAGCGGTTGTTGGCGACGCCCATGACGAGACCGCGCTTGCCCCGGAGCAGATTGGCGGTCGGGGCGGCGCTGCTGGATTCAGGCATCTGGGACCTTCGAACTGGACGAACCGGCGAGTAGACCGGAGCGTCTCATAACCGAGGCAGCCGAAGGGTGGAAGCGTCCTTTGCCGAATTCCTGTTCAGCTGGCCTCAGCCCGCCCGGGCCTTCATCAGAGCGGTGAGCTCGGCGTCCTCGGCCGGCATCTCGATGTCGATCGAAACGAACAGGTCGCCGCGCTCGCCCTTCTTCTCGCCCGGCAGCCCCTTGCCGCGCAGGCGGAACTGGCGCGCCGTGCCGGTCAGCGGCGGCACGTTCATCTCGACGGCGCCGCCGAGCGTCGGCACATGGATCGGCCCGCCCAGTACCGCCGTCGCCAGCGGCACTGCAACGCGCGCGCGCAGATTGCTGCCGTCGACGGTGAAGCGCGGATCGGGCCGGACCTTGATCGTCATCAGCACGTCGCCGGTCTCGCCGGTGAGTGGATGCGTCTGGCCGAGGCCGCGCAGGCGCATGACCTTGCCGTCGGCGACGCCCTCGGGAATCGTCACCTCGACCTCGCGCCCACCGGGCAGCTTGACCCGGCGCATCCCGCCATTGACCGCCTCGGCCAGGTTGACCTCGAGCGTGAAACTCTGTTCCGGGGGCTTCTGCGGCTGGCTCGCCCGGCCGCGTCCGCCACGCCTCGCGGCGTCGCCGAAGAGCGAGCCGAAGATGTCGGCCGGGTCGAAGCCCGGGTCGGCGCCGCTGCGGCCGGAGGACGCTCCGCCGCCATCGAAGTTGAACTCGAAGCCGCCATGATGGGCGCCCCGGCGCCCGGCGCCCATGCCTTCGAAGCCGGCGAAGCGCGGCTTGCCTTCGGCATCGATCTCGCCGCGGTCGAACTGCTTGCGCTTGTCGGCATCGCCGAGGACTTCATAGGCGGTATTCAGCTCGGAAAAGCGCTCCTGCGCCTTCGGATCGCCTTGGTTGCGGTCGGGGTGCAGATCCTTGGCGCGGCGGCGATAAGCCTTCTTGATCTCGGCCTCGTCAGCCGATTTCGCCACGCCCAGAACCTGATACGGATCACGCATTCAAACACACCCCCGGAGGCTTCGTATTCCGGCGTACCGGAACCGCCCCCTAGATGGGAAGACTGTGGCGCAGTTGCAACAGGCTCAGACGGTGCCCTTCCAGGGCTTGGCGTCTTTCACGGCCCATTCGCCGCCGGAGGGACGGCAGGCGGTGCCCTGCAGCGTCACCGCGCCGGTCTGCAGGCTCATCGAGGCCAGGAAGGCACGACAGATCTCATCCGATTTCAGGAACGGCCCGCCGACCGGGGTGAAGGTGCCCTTCATGCCGCTCTGGGCGTTGTCCCAGGACACCGGCGCGCCATTGCCCTGCGGGTCGAGTGCCAGCGCCATCGCACCCTCCGCCCGGCGCCAGTCCTCGGTGCCGAGATCGGGTGCGAGCGCAACCAGCGGACTCTTGCCTTCGACGGCGCGCGCCGGCAGCACCGAGGCGGTGGTGATCGCGACCTCGTCCTCCGCCTTGCTCGACAGACCCATGATCGGGAAGGAGACCGAACAGCCGGCCGAACCCAGCGCAAGCAGGAGCATGCCTGCGAGCGATGTCCCGCGTGCAAGGGGACTGCGCTCACGCGGCCTCTGGCTCCGCTGCCCGCGGGGCTTATATATGACTGCCAACTCAAATCGCATTACGGATCGCGCTCGCCCAACGCTTCCCAAAAACCTTCGAGGATTAAGCACGTGAATGCGTTAATGAGCGGTGACTTCACCGAGGCGAGCGAGCCTTTCGCCCTGTTCGAAAGCTGGCTGGAGGAGGCCAAGGCCTCGGAGCCGAACGACCCGAACGGCATGGCGCTCTCGACGGTCGACGCCGACGGCCTGCCCAATGTCCGCATGGTCCTCTTGAACGGCCGCAGCCCCGACGGCTTCGTCTTCTACACCAACACGCAGAGCCAGAAGGGCGAAGAGCTCGCCGGCCAACCCAAGGCCGCCGCGCTGTTCCACTGGAAGAGCCTGCGCCGGCAGATCCGCATTCGCGGCCCGGTCAGCCGCGTCAGCGACGCAGAGGCCGACGCCTATTTCCAGTCGCGCGCCCGTGACAGCCGGATCGGTGCCTGGGCGTCGCAGCAGTCGCGGCCTCTTGAAAGCAGGTTCGCTCTAGAAAAAGCGGTCGCGAGCTATGCGCTGAAATTCGGCGTCGGCGAGGTGCCGCGCCCGCCGCATTGGACCGGCTTCCGTATTGCCCCCGTCTATATGGAATTCTGGCGCGACGGCGCCTTCCGCCTGCACGACCGCATCGTCTTCAGCCGCGCCGCCCCGGGCGAGGCCTGGACGAAGGCGCGGCTCTACCCTTGAGGAAAGTCACAACGCCAATGGCCATGCCGAAATTCGACTTTCCCAAGACGGAACAGGGCAAGCGCCCGGTCATGCTGCTCACCGGCGCCAGCCGCGGCATCGGCCACGCCACGGTGATGCAGTTCGCCATGGCCGGCTGGCGCATCCTGTCCTGCTCGCGCCAGGCTTTCTCCGACAAATGCCCCTGGCCGTCCGGCGCCGACGATCATGTCCAGATCGATCTCGGCGATCCCGAGGACACGATGCGCGGCATCGCCGAGATCAAGAAGCGCCTCGCCGCCGAGGGCGGCAAGCTCAATGCGCTGGTCAACAATGCCGGCATCTCGCCGAAGGGGCCGAAGGGCGGGCGGCTCGGCGCTGCGACGACCTCGTTCAACGACTGGCACCAGGTCTTCCAGGTCAACTTCTTCGCGCCGATCATGCTGGCGCGCGGCCTGCTCGACGAGCTGACAGCAGCGAAGGGCGCGATCGTCAACGTCACCTCGATCGCCGGTTCGCGCGTCCATCCCTTCGCCGGCGCCGCCTATGCGACCTCGAAGGCGGCGCTCGCCAGCCTGACCCGCGAGATGGCCGCCGATTTCGGCCAGCTCGGCATCCGGGTGAACTCGATCTCGCCCGGCGAGATCGACACGGCGATCCTCTCCCCCGGCACCGAGAAGATCGTCGCGACCCTCCCGCTCGGGCGGCTCGGCAAGACCGAGGAGGTCGCCAAGGCAATCCATTTCCTCTGCACCGACGCGTCGAGCTACGTCACCGGCGCCGAGCTCCACATCAATGGCGGGCAACACGTGTGAGCGGTCAGGACAACGGCCAGATCATCCGTTTCCCGAATCCCGCCCGCGCGGCGGCGCGCCCGGTGCTCGCCGCCTCGATCGCCGTCTTCCGTGACGGCAAGGTTCTGCTGGCAACACGAACCCAACCGCCGGCCGACCAGCTCTGGTCCCTGCCCGGCGGCAAGGTCGAGGCCGGCGAAAGCCTTGAAGAGGCGGCGCTGCGCGAGCTCGAGGAGGAAGTCGGCGTCAGCGCCCGCATCCTCGGCTTCAACCGCCATGTCGAGATCGTCGGCCGCGATCCCAAGGGCGCAGTGACCCATCACTTCGTCATCGCCTCCTTCGTCGGGGAGTGGCTGTCCGGCGAGCCCCGGCCGGGGCCCGAAGCCGGCGCGGTGATGTGGGCAGATCCCTTGAAGCTCGGCGGCCTGCCGACGACGCGCGAACTCGGCGATGTCCTGCGCCGCGCCGCCGCCATCTTCAAGCGCCACGCTACTGCATGACGAAACGGGCGCTCGCAGCTCTGATCCTCGCCGCCCTGGCTGGAAGCCCGGAGGCGCTGCTGGCGCAGGCGCGGCGCCCTGCCTCGCCGCAACAACGCCCCGCCGAACCGCCTCCGACAGAGCCCGAATCGCCGCCGCCGCCCTATGAGCCGCAATTGCTGAAGCTCGCCGAGATCATCGGCTCGCTCTCCTATCTGCGCACGCTCTGCGAGACGCGCGAGGCGCAGGACTGGCGCGATCGCATGGCGACGCTGCTCGAATCCGAAGGGCGCTCGCCACAACGGCGCGAGCGGCTGGCCGGCGCCTATAACCGCGGCTACCGCGCCTATTCGGCAACGCACCGCACCTGCAGCGACGGCACGCAGGAAGCCTCCGCCCGGCTTGCCCAGGAGGGCGAGAAGCTCGCCAAGGCGCTGGCCAGCCGCTTCGGCGGCTAGTTTGGGACAAGCCTGCGCCATTCTTAAGCAGAATTGTCCCCGGTGAATTAACCTTTCTTAAAGACCATGATGGCGCCCGCGGGAGCCTGGCCGTATTGTCGGCAGGCAAATCGCTGGAATGGCCGCGCCCCGCGCTCGTCTGTTCTGCCCGTTGGCTTACGTTTCGACGCCGGGTTCCGCTGCCTTCATGTCTGCTCTCTCCGACGATCTGCCGCTCGATCCCGCCCTCGCCGAGGACGTCAAGGACGCCCGCCGCGTCGCCTATTGCTACATCGAGGACGCTTTCGCCGAAGCGCAGCAGGACGGGCTCGATTCCGACGCGCTCGCCCATGCCGCTTTGTTCGCGGCGATGCGGACCCTGGTCGAGACCTATGGCGAGGAGGCGACCGCCGTCTTCGCTGAGGCCCTGCCCGAGAAGATTCGCTGCGGCAACTTCACCACCGGCACGCGCCACTAGCTATTCGGCCGCAACCGGAAGCCCTTCACGCCTGGCATGGACGAGGCCCCATTGCGCCAGCACATGGGCCGCGTCGTTGAGTGCCGTCCCGGCTGGCGTCAGCGAATATTCGACACGCAGCACCGCCTCCTCGAACACCTCGCGCCTGACGACACCGTCGCGCCCCATCTCGCGCAACTGCTCGTAAAGCACCTTCTCGCTGATCCCCTGTAGACGCCGGCGCAATTCGCCGAAGCGCAGCGGCCGCTCGTGCAGCTCCCACAGGATCACCGCTTTCCAGCGGCCGCCAATCACCGACAAGGCTAGGCCGAGGCCGCATGCATCAGGCAAGTTGATCCTGACCGGCATCCTTCCCTCCCGCGCCACTTACTCCCACGTAAGTAATTGAGCCTGACCGATAAATATTGGACATTCCGGGCACGCGCGGCACCGGCTTGAACCGAGACCGCAACCTTCTGAACCTCACATCGGGGAGCGATGTCAGAAGGCCAAGCCCTTCTAGCCGACCCTATCACGCGCCTTGTCAGGAGATCCGCTTGCCTCCCACCACAACTATGGTGACCGAGCCCACGGCACGCCAGCGCACCGCCTGCTGTGGCTGCCGGCGCCTCAGGCTTACCGTTTCGGGCGAACCGTGCCGCGTCTATCTCTGCGCCTGCAGCGAATGCCGGCGCGCCACTGGCTCGGCCTTCGCCTATCGCGCCATCTTCGCGGAGAGCGCGATCGTCGCGATCGAGGGCGAGGCTTCCGTCTGGCGTCGCGGCAGCGATGCCGGCCGCTGGATCGAGCAGGTCTTCTGCCCCGGCTGCGGCGGCCTGGTCTTCATGCGGGCCGAGGCCATGCCGGGCGCGATCTCGGTCTCGGCCGGCAGCTTCACCGACCCCGGCTTCCCGGCGCCGGCCGCGATCCACAACCGCTCGCATCAGCCTGATTGGTATCGCCTCGCCGACACCGTCTCTGCCGGCTGAGATATCAGCTTCAGCTCGCCGCCTGCGCCTGGCGCGCCGTCTCAGCCCTGCCGAGCAGCAGGTCGCGCTCGCGCCGGTTCCGCGTCATGCCAGCGGCGCGGGTGAACTCAGCTTCCGCTTCGTCATGGCGGCCGAGCTTGACCAGGAAATCGGCGCGCACGCCCGGCAGCAGGTGATAGCTCTTCAGCGCAGGGACATCGGCTAGCGCGTCGACCAGCGCGAGCCCTGCCGCCGGCCCATCCGCCATCGCGACCGCGACCGCCCGGTTGAGCTCGATCACCGGCGAGGGCGTCAACGTTCCGAGCGCACTGTAGAGCGCTGCGATCCGGCGCCAGTCGGTCTCGTCACCACTGCGGGCGCGCGCATGGCAGGCAGCGAGTTCGGCCTGCAGGACATAAGAGCTGGGCGCTGCGGAAAGCCTCCGCGCCGTCTCGAGTGCCTTGAGGCCATGATTGATCAGCAGGCGATCCCAGCGCGCCCGGTTCTGGTCGAGCAGCAGCACCGGCTCGCCATCCGGCCCGATCCGGGCGCGCAGGCGCGAGGCCTGCAATTCCATCAGCGCGAGCAGGCCATGAACCTCCGGCTCCTGCGGCGCCAACCCCGCGAGAATGCGCCCAAGCCGCATCGCCTCCTGGCACAGGGCCGGGCGAACCCAGTCCTCGCCGCCGGTCGCGGCATAGCCCTCGTTGAAGATCAGGTAGACCACCTCCAGCACCGAGGCGAGACGCTCGCCAAGCTCGGGGCCATGCGGCACCTCATAGGGTACCTTGGCCTCCGTCAGCGCCTTCTTCGCCCGGACGAGGCGCTGCGCCATGGTCGGCTCCGGCACCAGGAAAGCGCGCGCGATCTCCTCGGTGGTGAGGCCGCCGATCAATCGTAGCGTCAACGCCAGTCGCGCCTCGACCGCGAGCATCGGATGGCAGGCGGTGAAGATCAGGCGCAACAGGTCGTCGCCGAGCTCGTCGTCGAGGGCGTCCTCGATCTCGGCTGTCGGGTCAGCCTCATCGTCGAGGTCGCGGCCGATCTCGTCATGCTTGCGCTGCAGCATCTTGGCGCGGCGGATGCCATCGAGCGCGCGATGCTTGGCCGCCTGCATCAGCCAGGCGCCGGGATTGCGCGGCACGCCCTCATCAGGCCATTGCTGGAGCGCGGCAACGAGCGCGTCCTGCGCCAGCTCCTCGGCCCGGCCGACATCGCGGGTGACGCGGGTAAGGCCCGCGATCAGCCTGGGCGCCTCGATCCTGAAGACCGTCTCGATCGCGCGGTGTGCATCGCTTGCCGTCATCGGTTGCGATACACACCATCAGCGATCGTCGCTGGCAAGCGCCTCAGCCGTTGTCACCGACCGCGCTCTTGAGGCGCTTCCAGGCCGCATCGGCCTCGGGCGAGACCGCGTCGCCGAAATCGGCGAAGTCGACGACCGGGCGGATCTCGATCTCGGACGGGCCGGGCATCGGGTTGGGGCAACGCTTGACCCAGGCAACCGCCTCGTCGAGCGACTTGCACTCCCAGATCCAGTAGCCCGCGACCAGCTCCTTGGTCTCGGCGAAGGGCCCGTCGACGACTGCGCGCCTGGCGCCGTCGAACTGCACGCGCGCGCCCTTCGAACTCGGCTGCAGACCATCGCCGCCCTTCATGATGCCGGCTTTCACCAGTTCCTCATTATAGGCCATCATCGCATCGACCAATTCCGTGGTCGGTGCCGCACCGGCTTCGCTGTCCTTGGTCGCCTTGACCATCACCATGAAACGCATCGGTCTTCTCCTTTGGGATTGATTGGGTTTGTGGACTTCTGCTGGCTCAGCCGGCGCGCTTCGCCGTCTCGGCACGCAGGCGCTCTTCCTGCTCGCGCAGCTCCGGCGTCAGCGCCTCACCGAAATCCTCCATCTCGAAGATCGGGCGCAGCTCGATCTCGGTGCCGCCGTCGAAGGGCGCGCGCTTCAGCCACTCGACTGCCTCGTCGAAGGAGCGGACCTGCCAGATCCAGAAGCCGGCGAGCAGTTCCTTGGTCTCGGCGAAGGGGCCGTCGAGAACCGTCCGCTGCGAGCCCGAAAAGCGCATGCGCAGCCCCTTCGAGCTCGGATGCAGCCCGTCCATCGCCAGCATCACACCGGCCTTCACCAGCTCCTCATTGTAGGCGCCCATCTGGGTGAAGAGGTCTTCGTTCGGCATCACGCCGGCTTCGCTGTCCTTGCTGGCCTTGACCAGAACCATCACGCGCATCGGTCTTCTCCTTGAAGTGGAAGGGCGGAGGCGATGCCTCGCGCCGTCCGTTTCGGTTCGGTTTGCCTGGATCGGAACGTCAGCCGGCGCGCTTCGCCGTTTCGGCGCGCAAGCGCTCCTCCTGCTCGCGCAGCTCCGGCGTCAGTGCCTCGCCGAAATCCTCCATCTCGAAGATCGGGCGCATCTCGATCTCGGTGCCGCCGTCGAAGGGGGCGCGCTTCAGCCATTCGACCGCCTCGTCGAAGGAGCGGACCTGCCAGATCCAGAAGCCGCAGAGCAGCTCCTTGGTTTCGGCGAAGGGGCCGTCGATGATCGTCCGCTGCGAGCCTTGGAAGCGCATGCGCAACCCCTTCGAGCTCGGATGCAGCCCATCGCCCGCCAGCATCACACCGGCCTTCACCAGTTCCTCGTTATAGGCGCCCATCTGGGCGAGGATCTCCTCGCTCGGCATCACGCCGGCTTCAGTGTCCTTGTCGGCCTTGACCAGAACCATCACGCGCATCGGTCTTCTCCTGTCTGTCGGGGTTGGCTTGGCTTCGGTACGGAGCAGGAAAATTCCCGCCCTCTGTCATCACGTCGAACGAGGAACGCCCCGATCGAGAGGCTCTGGAAAAAATTCAGCTCCTGGCCGCATATTTTTCGCGGCGGGCGATTTCGGCGGCACTGGGCTCCGCGAATTCGAACGAGCCGGTGGTGACCTCGCCCTCGCGGCGATAGGTCGCCATGAGCACACCGGTGCTCGAGGCGCTGCTCTCGACGAGCTTGAACGCGGCGGGCATGGCGCCCGCGCCGAACAGGCGCTTGCCCTTGCCGAGCACGACCGGGAAGGTCAGCAGCGTGATCTCGTCGATCAGATCCTTCGCCAGCAGCGCCTGGATCAGCTCGCTCGAACCTTGCAGCAGGAGCTTCGGCCCGTCCTGGCGCTTCAGCGCCGCGACTTCCGCGGCGGGATCGCCATGCAGCGCGACGGTGTTCTGCCAGGTCAGTGTCTGCGGCTCGGACGTCGCGACATATTTGGTGATCGCGTTGAACTTGACCGCGATCGGATCATCGCCGGCATAGGGCCAGTGCGCCGCGAAGATGTCGTAGGTCCGGCGGCCGAGCAGCAGGTCGAACTTATCGACGAAGGCCTTGTCCATGACCTTGCCCATCGCCTCGTCCCAGTGGTGGAAGGTCCAGCCGCCATGGCTGAATCCGCCCTGCGGATCCTCCTGCGGGCCGCCTGGTGCCTGCATCACGCCGTCGAGAGACACGAAGGTGGCTGCAACGACTTGTCTCATCTGATGTCTCCCGAACTCGCGGGAGCTCGCCCCGCATCGCGTCTCCGAAGCTCGGGCGGAGGCGGCAATGACCTGCGACCTCCGTTGCTTCTTACTGACACGTCGAACGGCAAATCGCCGGATCGACAGCTCGCGGAAAAAAAATCGTCAGAGGCCCGGAAAAAAGTAGGGCACCCGTTTCCTGTCTCCGCCGTCGCATCGGTTGAGCCCCGGGCCGAAGCACCCTAACTATCGGGGCGAACGGCGCCCGCGCCGAAACAGCGATCGCTCAGAGAGCCCACCATGCCGGCAACCAGACTGGTCGACCGCGGCGTCATCCGCGTCAGCGGCGACGACGCCCGCGATTTCCTTGAGAACATCGTCACCAACGCGATGGAGACCGTCACGGCCGAGCGCGCCGGCTATGGCGGGCTGCTGACACCGCAAGGCAAGATCATCGGCGATTTTATGATTGTCGCCGTGCCTGATGATGAAGGCGGCGGCTTCCTGCTCGATACACCCCTGCTCCAGACCGCCGACCTGATGAAGAAGCTGAAGCTCTACAAGCTGCGCGCCAAGGTCACGCTCGATGATCTCAGCCGGACGGTGGCCGTGCTCGCCGCGACCGATGGCGGCAAGCTGCCGGCCGATGCCGGGCTGGTCTATGCCGATCCGCGCCTGGTCGAGCTCGGCGAGCGTGCCATCGTCGATCTCGATGGCGCCGACGAGCTCGTGGATGCCAGCCTGGACGAGTACCACGCCCATCGCATCGGCCTCGGCATCCCCGATGGCGGCCGCGACTTCATCTATGGCGACACCTTCCCGCACGAGGCGCTGTTCGACCAGCTCGGCGGCGTCTCCTTCAAGAAGGGCTGCTATATCGGCCAGGAGGTCGTCTCGCGCATGCAGCACCGCGGCACCGCCCGCTCGCGCGTCGTGCCGATCGTCTTCAGCGAGGGGATCAAGCCGGACGACGGCGTCGAGGCCAGCGCCGGCGGCAAGCTGCTCGGGCGCGTCGGCTCCTGCGCCAACGGCCGCGGCCTTGCTTTACTCCGGCTCGACCGGGTGGCGGATGCGCTTGCTGCCGGTCACGCGCTGGACGCTGGCGGCCTCGATTTCACGCTGGCGCAAAAGCCGTCCTTCATCCGCTTTTCTTTTCCGGGCGAGCCAGACTTCGGAGCAGCGGCATGAGCGGGCGTGAGGCGGTCGAGGGGCCGGACGGCAAGTATCGCTGCATCTGGCCGGGGAGCGATCCGCTCTATCTCGCCTATCACGACACCGAATGGGGCGTGCCGGAATACGATTCCCGCACGCTCTGGGAAAAGCTGATGCTCGACGGCTTCCAGGCCGGCCTGTCCTGGATCACCATCCTGAGGAAGCGCGACGCCTTCCGCACCGGCTTCGCGGGTTTCGAGCCCGAGACGGTCGCCCGCTTCGGCGAGGCCGATGTCCAGCGGCTCCTGGACGATGCCGGCATCGTCCGCCATCGCGGCAAGATCGAGGGCACGATCCGCAACGCGCAGGCCTATCTCAGGCTCAGCGAGAAGGGGCCCTTCAACGATTTCCTCTGGAAGCATCTCGACGGGCGGGTGATCCAGAACAGCTTCCTCACCCACGAGGACGTTCCGGCCGAGACCGCGGTGTCGAAGGCGATCTCCAAGGAACTCAAGGCCGCCGGCTTCACCTTCTGCGGCCCGACCATCGTCTATGCGGTGATGCAGGCCTGCGGCATGGTCAACGACCACCTGACCGGCTGCTTCCGCTGGCAGGAATGCGCGGCGCTCGCCCGCGATGCCCGCCCCGCCGCCTGATGGCGAAACCTCCTGCCCCGCCACGCGCCTGGCAGCGCATGCTCTCGGGCCGGCGGCTCGATCTGCTCGATCCCTCCCCGCTCGATGTCGAGATCGAGGACATCGCGCATGGTCTCGCCCGCGTCGCCCGCTGGAACGGCCAGACGCGCGGCGCCCATTCCTTCTCGGTGGCGCAGCATAGCCTCCTGGTCGAGGCGATCGCCGGTCATCTCAATCCCGACTGGCCGCGCGACTGGCGGCTGATGGCACTGCTGCACGATGCGCCGGAATACGTCATCGGCGACATGATCTCGCCGTTCAAGGCGGTGATGGGCGATGCCTACAAGGGCGTCGAACTGCGCCTGCTGGCGGCGATCCATCTGCGCTTCGGCTTGCCGGCCGTGACGCCGGCGATCGTCAAGCGCAAGACCAAGGACGCCGACAAGATCGCGGCCTTCCTCGAGGCGACCGAGCTCGCCGGCTTCGAGCGCGAGGAAGCGCTACGCTTCTTCGGTCGTCCACAGGCGCTGCCGCGCGAGGTGCTGGCGCTGCTCGAGCCGCAGGCGACGGAGGAAGCGCAGGCGGCGTTCTTGGCGCGGTTCGTCGAGTTGGCGGGGGGCTGACCCCGCGCGTCATTCTCGGCCGAAGCGCAGCGCAGACCCGGGAATCTCAGGACGAGATGGCGCTGATGGAGGCTTCTCCGGCCTGAGATGCTCGGGTCAAGCCCCAGCATGACGCCGTTGCCTCAATAACAGGACACGAATTCCCGGTAGACCCAGCCGACCACATGGTTGCGGCCGCGCGGGCTGATCAGGGCCCAGGGCCGGCCGCGCTCGTCGAAGGAGGTGTTCATCACCCTGATGCCGGCGCCGTTGCTGACACGGCCGATGATCTCGCCATTGGGCGTCTCGCGGATGTTGAGCGGCGTGCCGGTCGGGTCGGTGACAGCACAGCGGTTCTGGGCGAAGGCCGGCGTGGACAGCAGGCAGGTTGCAAGCGCGGCGGTCAAAAGGCCGAGGCGGGTGGCGGTCATGAACAAATCCCCTGATCGTCAACCGGCACGCCCCGCGCCGTGACACGCCAGTGCAATGGCGGACTCAGGGCCGATTTCGCTTCGAAATTCGATTGTTTCTCTTTTGGATCAGATCATCTGACTTTCTCTGCCATTCCAGATAAAATCATGCCGGGCCATACTGGGTTCACCTGATGTAGGTGAGAGAGAAGAGCCATGACCGCCCCGACCAGCCTGAACCTTCCCACCGGCGTCGTCGTCAAGGGCGCGCTCGCCGAGCGCTATGACGAGATCCTGAGCCATGATGCGCTCGCCTTCGTCGCCGATCTGCAGCGCCGCTTCAACGAGACCCGCAAGCGCCTGCTCGCTCTGCGCAAGCAGCACCAGAAGCGCTTCGACGCCGGCGAGACCCCGGACTTCCTGCCTGAGACCAGGCACATCCGCGAGGGCGACTGGAAGGTCGCAGCCATCCCGGCCGATCTGCTCGACCGCCGCGTCGAGATCACCGGCCCCGTCGACCGCAAGATGATCGTCAACGCGCTGAACTCCGGCGCCAAGGTCTTCATGGCCGATTTCGAGGACGCCTCCTCGCCGGTCTGGGCCAACATGGTCGAGGGCCAGATCAATCTCAGGGATCGCTGGGCCGGCCAGATCGACTTCACCGACGCCAACACCGGCAAGGCCTACAAGCTCAAGGATAAGCCCGCCGTCCTGATCATCCGCCCGCGCGGCTGGCATCTGCCGGAACGGCACATCGTCATTGACGGAGAGGAGGCCTCGGGGTCCCTGGTCGATTTCGGCCTCTATGTCT
Source organism: Allobosea sp. Root483D1 (assembly GCF_001429505.1). Classification (GTDB taxonomy): domain Bacteria; phylum Pseudomonadota; class Alphaproteobacteria; order Rhizobiales; family Beijerinckiaceae; genus Allobosea. Next base: position 56,914 of record NZ_LMJW01000020.1, on the reverse strand, counting down.
TCCACAATGCCAAGGCGGCGCTGGCGCAGGGCTCGGGCCCCTATTTCTACCTGCCCAAGCTCGAGAGCCATCTCGAGGCGAGGCTCTGGAACGACGTCTTCGTCGCCGCCCAGACCGCGCTCGGCCTGAAGACCGGCACGATCAAGGCGACTGTGCTGATCGAGACCCTGCCGGCCGCCTTCGAGATGGACGAGATCCTCTACGAGCTGCGCGAGCACATGGCGGGCCTCAATTGCGGCCGCTGGGACTACATCTTCTCCTTCATCAAGAAGCTCGCCCGCAACAAGGCCTTCGTCCTGCCCGACCGCTCGCAGGTCGTGATGACCAAGGCCTTCCTGCGCGCCTATTCGCTGCTGCTGATCAAGACCTGCCATCGCCGCGGCGCCTTCGCCATGGGCGGCATGGCGGCGCAGATCCCGGTCAAGAACAATCCGGAGGCCAACGCCGCCGCCTTCGCCAAGGTCAAGGCGGACAAGGAGCGCGAGGCCGGCGACGGCCATGACGGCACCTGGGTCGCCCATCCCGACCTCGTCCCCGTCGCGAACGAGGTGTTCGACCGGCTGATGCCGCAGGCGAACCAGCTCGGCAAGCTGCGCGAGGACGTCGAGGTCAGCCGCGAGCAGCTGCTGGAGGTGCACGAGGGCACCCGCACCGAGGACGGCTTCCGCGAGAACATCCGCGTCGGCGTGCAATATCTCGAAGCCTGGCTGCGCGGCCGCGGCGCAGTGCCGATCTACAACATGATGGAGGACGCCGCGACCGCCGAGATCAGCCGCGCCCAGATCTGGCAGTTCGTCCAGTACGGCGTCGCGCTCGAAGGCGGCGCCAGGGTCGACGCCGAATTGTTCAAGCGCTGCCTGACCGAGGAGATGGCGCGGGTGAAGAGCGAGCTCGGCGCCGAGGCCTACGACAAGGGCCGCTTCCCCGAGGCGATCGACCTGTTCTCGAAGCTCTCGCTCGCGCCGGAGTTCGAGGAGTTTTTGACCGTGCCGGCTTACGCGAAGCTGGGGTGAGTTGAGGTTCTGACGATACAAGGCGCCGCCTCGCGGCGGCGTCTGCCACTATTTGCGGCTCCGGGAAACCTTTAGCATTCGAACCTCCCGCCCCGTTCGAGTTCCCGCATAGCCAAATCTAATTAACTTCCTATGTCGTTCAACAATATCTCAAAGAATGCCGCATTGCGCTTCTCGGCATCAGAGATCAGCTTGTCGAAACCGAATATTTCGATGAAAACGTCGAAATCTTCATGATATTTAAAAAGACCTTTTTTGTCCCAAGTCTCATTAAAATCGTATCGCCGCGCCAAATTGCGAAGCGTAGGCTCCATGTCTGCAACGATGATTGCCGTGATGGGAGTTGAGGATGGTATGTCGATCGTCTTACCGTTCGTCGTCACGAATGATTTACGTTCGCGGATGAATTCGACCGTATCATGAATCTGCTTGATTGGGTCCTGACCCTCGCGCCCGAAACTGTAATCGTCACGTCCCGGTCGCTTGAACTCAACGATCACTACAGAGGTGTTACCTTGGCCGCCGGCCACATAGCACTCATCGTAAAAGGCGACGTCAGTGACTTTGTCGCCCATCTGGCGTCGTCCGCCGTGCAGGGTGCGGTCGCTCGATATGTAAGACACGAACGCTAGACGCTCGTCGAGCAGCCAGAGATTGTGCTGGAAATACTTGGTTGTCGCCGAATCTGTAAGGCGCGGAAACATTAGCTGATGGAATGCGTCTTCGCGTGTCATCGCGCCCGCATCATCTGCCCCTCGAAGCTGATCGGCGACCTCGATAACCGCTTTGCGATGCACAATGTATTCAGCGAGTGCGTCACGATAGGTATCAGAGACGCGCTGCAATAGCTGCGCCTTACGCTGCGCAAAAAGCTCCTTGTTCGCGATGGTGGTTTGCACAAAGCTCGTCCAACGCCTCTCCTCGCGTAGGCGCTGGACAGCAAGATCCGAAACAAAATTCTCTTGTCGCCAGTTGTTAGGCTTTGACTTTACGTAATCGGCAATCGTTGTTCCGCTAAGCCCATATCGCAACAGAGGATGCCGCGCGATCAGCTGAACAACTTCGTCGCGCTGATCCTTCTTGATCTTATCATGCTGCTCGCTTTCCGTAGCCAAAATCGCTTGGCAGGCCTTATCGACGATTTCCAGAATTTCATCGTCGCTTGCCTCAAGCGAGGTGCGCGCTTGGTTTGCGTTTTCGTCGAAGAATTCGCCGGACAGGCTCGCTATTACCACATACTCACTGCCGTCTGATTTCTGAAATGCCGATTTGCCAAGTTTGTTCTCGATGGCACGACCCGCGCCGAGCAACCGGTTATCGGCAAAGAACATCAGAGCATGACGGGCGAACGGCTTCCCCCGCGCGACGCGTGAGACATCACATTTGAATTGATAGGACGTGTCCCTGAGTTCGACAGGGAACTCGTGCGTCTTTTCATGGCTAAAGACGCTCGCAAAATGCGAACGTAAATCGAACTCCTCTGCGCCAATAAAGACTCTTGTGTCCGGCATACGGCCGTCCACGAGGTAGGTCAGGAAATTGCTGGAGAGATGATTCAGAATCCTCTCGGCATTCAGCTCTGCCCACTTCTTATGATAGGAAGGCTTGATCTGCTTGAAAGTGACTGCACAGCCCGTATCGAACTCCGGCCCAGTACCGCCGATTAAATCGATTATCTCTTCGTCGGCATAGACATCGAACTTGAAATTGCGCGTGACAATCGAGCCGTTTGGCCCCTTCGATTTCGAGCGGTACAGAATGTCATTAAACACCTTGAAGGCTACGAAGCGCCCAAAACCCTTGCCGCCTCGCTTGAGTTTGTGACCGGTGAAAGGTGTGAGGAAAGCTTTGTAGTTTGAGTCGTCGAGACCGCAGCCGTTGTCCGAGATCGTAACGGTGAACTCCTCCGGTGTTGTGCCTAGCGAAAACGAGAACACCAGTTTGCCTTCGGCGGCGATCTTCGCGCCACCGTGAATGTCCAGCAAAGAGTGGATCGCATTCGATCCCGCCTCATAGACAGGCAGCAGGAACGCATCGGCGTGGCCTGCAAGGTGGGTACGTTCCAGCACCGCCGGCATATCAGGCTTAAAAAGCTGCGCCATAACATCCCCAAACGTCACACGGACCCGTACACTCATAGTCAGATCTCCGGCAAAGGCACACCCGTCATGCTCAGCCCTGTGTCAAGCATCCACGTCTTGCGCGGATGACGCGCGGGGAACCCTTCTCCCGTGTGGGAGAAGGGCAGGGATGAGGGCCTGCCCTATCCGCAGAAAGGTGCAACGGCGCCGTNNCTCGCCCTAGTCATCAGCGGCGGTCCCTCACCCCTGCCCCTCTCCCATCCGGGAGAGGGGTTCTGTCGCGGTTCCCGCGCCCGACGGGGACAGACCGCAAACTTATCCCCGCCCTCCCAACCTCCCGTATAATCCGCCG
>NZ_LMJW01000020.1:0-53411 GCF_001429505.1 Allobosea sp. Root483D1 | reverse complement strand
GGTGGGTGCGGCGCCTGCGGGCGAGGGTTGCGCCTCGCTCCCGGGAGGCTTCGGGAACCGACCTGGGGGTACTACGGCCCCTGCGCGAGGAGCTCGCTAGACCGCGCCGGCGTCAGCCGGCGCGACANNNNGTGCGGAGGGTGGCTCAATCCCTTCGCGCCGCTTCCTGGCTCAATGGAAGCGGAATACCAAACTGCGCCTCGCGGCGCTCCGCTGCCCCTCGATTGCGATAACGCCCGCAGGATGAGCCTGCGGGCGGGGATGCTCATGCGTCATTCTCGGGCGAAGCGCAGCGTAGACCCGGGAATCTCAGGACCAGTAGGCGCCGACTGGAGCCTCCTCCGGCCTGAGATGCTCGGGACAAGCCCGAGCATGACGCGACTGGGAGACGACCCCTTTCCGTGGCGGGGATATCAGGTTCCTGCAACAGGACGCCCTTGCCCGGCGCAAGAATTGGCGCCTTGCCTTTGCAACTTGCCACAACGCCACCTATCTCGCCTCTTTCCATCGGAGCAAGGCCATGCGGCTTTCGATCCTGCCCACCCTTTGCGCCCTCGCTTTGCTCGCCGCCGCCCCCGCCCGCGCCGAACCACTGAATCCCGAACGCAAGATCGAGGCGACCTCGGATTTCGCCGGCAAGAAGGGCAAGGCCGCCAAGGACATCAGCGGCATTGCCTGCCGCGCGCCTGCCGGCGGCGAGTATCGCTGCCTCGTGATCAACGACGAGAGCAAGGCGGCCCAGTTCGCGACGCTGACGCAGACGACGATCCGGCCCGAGCGCAGCCTGCCGCTCGTCGGCGACACCGCCCCTGCCGCGAGCGGACGCCAGCCGACGATCGGCTGCCCCAAGCCGGGCGGCTTCGGCGAGTTCGACGGCGAGGGCGTCGCTTATGCCGACCGCAGCTTCTATGTCGTCAGCTCGCATGGTTGCTCGCGCCATGGCGGCGAGTATCGCCCCTCTTCCTTCCTGCTGGCGCGCATCCCATCCGCCGGCGGCCAGGCCGGCGCCCCCGAGCTGAGCTGGCGTGTCTCGGATCTTCTCGGCGCAGCCGGCGAGATCGCGCCCTATCTCGGCAAGCCGCTCGACGCCGAGAGCAACGGGCTCAACATAGAAGGCCTCGCCGTGGTCGGCGACCGGCTCTGGCTCGGCCTGCGTGCGCCCTCGCTCGATGGCCGCGCCTTCCTGGTCGGCGGCAGTGTCGCCGAATTGTTCAAGCCGGGCAGCGAGCCGGCGACGGGAAAGCCGCAGCTCCTTGCCTTCCGCGCCGGCGCCCAGCGCGGCGTGCGCGACCTCGCTCCGCTCGCCGATGGCCGCCTGCTCGTCCTCGTCGGCCCGGCGCAGGATCAGGACGTGCCCTATGCGATCCTGCTGCTCGATCCCGCCGAACCCGCCGCCGCTCGCGAGCTCGGCGAGCTGCGGGTGCGCAAGAACGCCAAGGCGGAGGCGCTCACCGTGCTGGCGCAGGAGCGCGACGAGCTGCGCGTCCTCGTCGGCTATGACGGGGTGAAGAACGGCGAGTTCGAGGAGTTCCGGCTGAAGCTGCGCTGATTGAGCCGCCGGCGGTCTTCCCAGCCACCATCAGGCATGCGATGCGCTGGGCCATGAGCTTCCTCGACCGCCTCGATTCCACGGTCTCCCGCTACCTCACCGAGGTCGCCGGCCCGCGCGAGCGCCTTGCGCTGCTGCGCTGGCAGATCGCCGAGCGCCATGCGCTCGACCGGCGCGAAACCATGCCGGGCCATGCCACCACCAGCGCCTTCGTGCTCTCGCCCGACCATGCCCGGATCCTGCTGATCGACCATGTCGTGATTGGCCGCTGGCTCCAGCCCGGCGGCCATTACGAGCCGGCCGCCACCTTCCATGAATCGGCGCTGCGCGAGGCGGTGGAGGAGACCGGCGTTGCCGGTTCCGCGCTGCACCCCTGGCATCGCGGTAGCGATCTGCCCTTCGCCATCGGCAGCCACGAGGTGCCGGGCAGTCCGCGCCGGAACGAACCGCCGCATATCCATCATGACCTGCAATATCTCTTCATTGCCGACCCCACCTTGCTGCTGACTGCCCAGGAGGAGGAAGTCCACGCCGCCGCCTGGAAGCCGATCGTGACGCTGGCCGAGATCGCGCCGGTGGCGTTCGCACGGCTGCAGACCCTGAGTTCTCAAGGTTGAGCTGACCCGCTGTTGCCCGCCTGCAACATTGTAACGATATGATCCCGCGATCGAACATTCCATATTGCGACTCATTCGCATTTGCGTAGGGTGGATTCGCCAACAGGATCGCCAGTCATGCTCAAGCACGCCGCCGTCGCCCTCGCCGTCTCGGGCCTGCTCTCGCCGGCGCTGGCTGCCGATCTTCCCTCCCGCAAGGGCGCGTCGGTTGCACCGCCTGTGCTCTCGGCCTGCACCGAGAGCGAGGGCATCCCGACCGACGCCTTCGGCTTCACCACCGGCTCGGATGTCGCTGAGGTCGGCTCCTTCGGCGCGAGCCTGACCTATGGCGGCGGCTTCGGTGTCCGCGACGGCCGCCAGGCGGCGCATGGCCTGCAGCTCCAGGGCTCCTACGGCCGCTTCCCCTGCTTTGAGATCGGCCCCTATCTGCTCGGAGGCTACACCGACGCGACCATCGCCGACACCAAGGCGGACAGCCGCAGCGCCGGCGCCGGCGTCGAGATGAAATACCGCCTGCTCGGGCGCGACCTGCACGGCATCGGCCTGACCATCGTCGTCGATCCCAGCTTCAACCGCACCGACCCGACCGGCGCCGGCAATTTCACCACCTACAACACCGGCATCCGCCTCTTCGCCGACAAGACGCTGATCCCCGGCAAGCTCTACGCCGCGCTCAACCTCTCGCAAGACCTGACCTGGACGGGCCCGAGCCCCTATCTGCGTTCCTCGACCTTCACGGTCGGCGGCTCGCTCGCCTGGCAGTTGATCGACGGGCTCTATCTCAGCGGCGAAGTCCGCCATCAGCGCCGCCACAACGATCTCGGCTTCGGCAAGGAAGCCGGCTACGCCACCTTCGCCGGCCCCGGCATCTTCTGGCAGGCGAGCAAGCAGCTCGCCATCTCGGCCGCCTACAACATCCAGGTCGCCGGCAAGGCCAAGGGTGTGCCCGGCGATCTCGACGTCACCAATTTCAGCCAGCACGTACTGAAGGTGAAGGCGGCCTACAGTTTCTGAGCGACGCCGCGCAGCATCACTCCGGGACCGGCTGCCCGACCGTCGCACTCGCTTCGGTCTCGGTCTCCGCTTGCTGCGAGCTGCGATCGACTTCTTTCCGGCTGATCGTCTCGACGACGTCGGCCGCAAGCTTCTCCAGCAGCTCGCGCTCGCGCTCGTCGAGCGTGCGCGCGTCCGCATCGAGGATGCAGAGCGCTCCGAGGACGAAGCCATCGGCCGAGCGCAGCGGCGCGCCGGCATAGAAGCGCAGGCCCCAGGTCTTGGCGACGGGATTGTCGGTGAAGCGCGCATCACGCTCGGTATCGGCGACGACCAGCGTCTCGCCGCTCGCCACGACATAGTCGCAGATCGCCGCTTGGCGCGGCAGGATCGGCCGGCCGGCCTCGTCCCGGCCGAAACCGGAAAGCTCCTTGCTGCGACCGATGACGATTTCCTGGTCGGCGTCGATCGCCGAGATCATCGCCACGTCGACATCGAAGGCGTCGGCCGCCCGCTTGGCGATCGCATCGAGATCGTCACGCAGGCTTGCGGCGAGAAAGTCGGTCCCGTGGAGCGCTTCGACGCGCTCATCGTCATTGGCAGGCGCCTCCGCCCCCGTCGGTTCGCCCGCTACCTCGGGCAGCATACGCTGGGCCCGACCGATGACTTCCGCGATCGAGGTCGCGATCTCGTCGGCGCCGATCTCCTTGAAAGCGTCGCTCGCCAGCGCCTCGGCCGGAACAGTCCAGAGGACAAGAACGATCTTGAGTTCCGGCCAGCGCTGCCGCAATCGCCGACAGAACTGACGCGCGGCGCTGTTTGGCTCCCCGCTGAAATAGTTGATGCAGACGACAGGCACGCCATCCAGGTCGAGCCTTCCGACCGAGCTCGCCGTGACATGGACGACCCGACGGGTTTGCGCGGCGATCCCTTCCAGAGAGAGCGCATGCGCGAGCATCTCCGCTGCGATCGCGTCGATCTCCCATTTGCCGCCGATGCAGACAACTTGTGGCCCCGGGACCACCGGAGCCGCGACAGGATGCTCATCGCGCAGTTCCTCAAGCAGAGCCTCCATCCCCTCGGCGACGCGCAGCCGGTGGGCTGCGGTTGCCTGGCGACCGTAGTCATCGCTGGCGAGGCGTAAGACCGCGATGCCGACGGCGTCATAAAAGGGCACCACTGCGAGCGTCTCGATCTCGCTTTCGGCGATCTCGATGGCTTCGTCGACATCGCCGGCGAGCAGGCGCTGGTAGATGCGTTCCGTCGGACTGAGCACCGGCACCGAGCCGAGCAGGGTGTCGAGGAACTGCAATTGCGGCAGCGTCTTGCCGAGGACCAGCAGGCAGACCGTCAGCGGCGTCGACAGGATCAGGCCGACCGGGCCCCAAAGCGCGGTCCAGAAGGTCGCGGCGGCGATCAGCGAGATCGCCGAGAGCCCGGTGCTGGTGCCATAGAGCATCGGCTCGACGATGTTGTTGCTGATGAACTCGAGCCCCGCGATCAGCGCGAGCGTCCACAGCACCATGTGCCAGCCGGGATCGACCGCGAAGGCGAGCGCCAGCGGGAAGACCGCCGAGATCAGCGCGCCTACATAGGGCACGAAGCGCAAGACAGCCGCGACCACGCCCCAGAGCAAAGCGCCGGGCACGCCGATCAGCCACAGGCCGAGCGCCAGCGGTATGGCGAAGGTGGTGTTCACCACGAGCTGCATGAGGAGGTAGCGGCTGATCCGCCGGCCGGCATCCTCGATCGCATCGGTCGAGCGGTGCAGGTTGCCCCCGAGGATGCGCAGCAGCCGGTCGCGCAGGTCGGTCCGGTCGAGCAGCGCCAGCACCACGAAGACGAGAATGATGCCGGCCGTCGCCAGCGGTCCGAGCACACGGCCGAGCCAGACCAGCGCGACCTGCAGCTGGGTGCCCGGCGCCGCCACGACCTCGACCCGCTGCGCCTCCGCGCCCTGCACCGCCTCCACCTCCTTCTGAAGCGAGGTGATCGCGTTCAATGCGCTATCGAGCATTCCGGGCGCCTTGAACTGCGCCTTGAGGTCGTCGAGCTTGCTGTGGATGGTCGATTGATAGGTCGGCAGTTGCTCGCCGAGCGAACGGAGCTGCGTTCCCAGCACGAGGAAGAGGCTGGCGAGCAGGACGAGCACGACGGTCATCACCGCCACGATCGCGATCACCTTGGGCAGCCCGCGCCGGCGCAGCCACACCACCGGGGGATTGAGCGCGAAGCCGATCAGGAAGGCGAAGGCGAGCGGGATCAGGATGTCCTGGCCGTAATAGAGCGCCGCTATGATCACTGCCGCTGAGACGAGTGCCGCCGCTACCCTGACGATGTCGGCGCCCCCCAGGTCGCCCGCGCTGATGCCGCCCGCCTCCGGCTGGACCGCTCTTCGGCTTGGAGCCGGTGTCGTCGTCATGCGCGAAGCCCCCCGGCCCCTATTGGGTCGCCCTAAGAACGTGAGAGGGACTGTCCGGTTCCGCCTGCGCCCCAATCCGCATTGCGAACTGCAAGGCGCAGACGCTAAGACGAAGGAAGTTCAACCATTGGTGTCTACGATGGCGCGGGAAGAGGCCGGAAGCGGCGCATCGGACAAAGCGGGGATGATCTGCCGGGCGCTGCGCCGCGCGATCATCGAGCGAGCGCTTGAACCCGGCGCGACCTTGCCTGAGGACGCGCTCGGCGAACGCTTCGGCGTCAGCCGCACCCTGGCACGCCATGCGCTTGCCCAGCTCGCCGCCGAGGGTCTGGTCGAACTACGCCGCAACCGCACTGCCGTGGTGGCGACGCCGAGCTGGCAGGAGGCGCGCGACACCTTCGACATCCGCATCGAGCTGGAGCGCCTCGTCATGCGCCAGCTCGCCGGTCGGCTGAGCAAGGCGCAGCTTTCGACCCTGCGCGCCCATGTCGATGCCGAGGACACAGCGCGTGGCGGCCCCGACGCGGTCTCGATCCGGCTCGCGACCGAGTTCCACATTCTGCTCGCTGAGATGACGGAGAGCCCGATCCTCATCCGCTATGTCAGTGAGCTTTCCTATCGCTGCTGCCTGATCCTGTCGCTCTACAGTCGGCCGCACTCCTCGGAATGCGGCATCAACGAGCACCGCCTGCTGATCGACGCCCTCGCGACCGGCGACGTCGGAAAAGTCACGAGCCTGATGCACCACCATCTCGATTCGGTGGCGAAGCGCGCGCTGGTGGCGGAAGCCAAGCCGCGCGGACGCGACATCATGGCGATTCTTGCGCCTTACGCGGAGGCGCCGGCCGCGAAGGCGCCACGGAAACGATCGCTCAAGGCGGCCGAGTAACCGGCCTTGTCGCCAAGACGGCAGGCGAATTGACGCTGCCGCATTTCCGCCCTACTCGTGAACGCGACGGTTCCCTCACGGGATCAAAAGGGAACGCAGTGCGGGTGGCTCGTCCACCTCATGCTGCGGCTGCCCCCGCAACTGTAAGCGGCGAGCCTTTCGCCATACGCCACTGGGACCTCGGCCCTGGGAAGGCGGCGAAAGGCGGTGACCCGCGAGCCAGGAGACCTGCCGTCAGCCGTGGTCACACGCGAACACATCGGCCGGGGGTCCGCTGATGGGTGATAGGCCTTTGCGCGCCCTTTTTTCGGGAGCGGAGCGGACTATCTCGTTCGCGGTGACGTGCCACTGACGTTACCGCCGAGGTTTTACCGTGATCCGCTTGTCCAACCCCGCCAGGAGCGGGCGTTTACCCTTTGCCCTTTCCCTGCTCGCAATCTCGACCATGCTGACGCCGCTCGCCGCACTGGCGCAATCGGGCGAAAAGCCGATCGCGCTCGACGAACTCGTCGTCAGCCCGACCGGCGTTCCGACGCCGGCCAGGGAGATCGCGAGCTCGGTCACCGTCATCACCTCCAAGGAGATCGAGCGCCAGCAGCGCCGCACCCTGCCGCAGGCGCTCGCCGCCGTGCCTGGCCTTAACCTCGTCCAGACCAACGGCCCGGGCGGGCTGACCTCGGTCTTCATGCGCGGCACCAACTCGAACCACGTCAAGGTGCTGATCGACGGCATCGAGGTGAACGATCCCTCGACGCCGAACCGCTCCTTCGATTTCGGCCAGATGCTGACCACCGACATCGAGCGGATCGAGGTGCTGCGCGGCCCGCAGAGCGGCCTCTACGGCGCCAATGCGCTCGGGGGCGTCATCTCGATCACCAGCAAGCGCGGCGAAGGCCCGCCCAAGGTGACGGGCTCGGTCGAGGCCGGCTCGCATGGCACCTTCAACCAGAGCATCGGCGTCAGCGGCGGCGACGACCGCTTCGACTATGCCTTCGGCATCAGCCATTTCCGTGCGGATGCGACACCGGTGACGCCCCCGGAGCTCGTGCCCGCCGGCCGGCGGCGCAATCCGAACTCCTATGACAACTGGAGTTATTCCGCCCGCCTCGGCGCCAAGCTGACCGATACGCTGAGCGTCAACTGGGTCGGCCGCTACATCGACGGGCAATTGCTGTTCACCGGCGATTCCGGCTTCCCGAGCCGGCCGGACTCCTTCCGCTCCAGCCAGAACTACCGCCAGGCCTTCACCCGCGGCGAGGTCGTCTGGAATCCCTTGGACGGCCGCTTCGTCAACCGCTTCGGCGTCTCCTACAGCAATCAGGACCGTTCCAACCGCCGGCCGAACGCCTTCGGCCTCCTAGAGCTGCCCAGCGAGAACCTGGGCGAACGCACCAAATACGACTGGCGTGGCGACCTTCAGATCGTGAAGGGCCAGACCCTGGTGATGGGCCTGCAATACGAGACCGAGCGCTTCGACACGTCCGCCAAGACTGTCTCGAACGGCAACAAGGGCGCCTTCGTCGAATTGCAGTCGAACTGGACCGACCGCTTCTTCACCGTCGCCAATATCCGCTACGATCACGACGACAAGTTCGGCGGCCACACCACCTATCGCATCGCACCGGTCTTCATCGTGCCAGGCACCGAAACCAAGCTGAAGGCGAGCTACGGCACCGGCTTCAAGGCGCCGACGCTGAGCGAGCGCTTCAGCGACTCACGCCCGGCCTTCAACTTCTACGGCAACCCCGATCTGAAGCCGGAGGAGAGCCGCGGCTGGGATGTCGGCTTCGAGCAGCCGCTGCTGAACGGGCAGGTCAACTTCGGCGCGACCTGGTTCCAGAACGACATCGACAACCTGATCCTGACCAACGCCACGCGCACCTCCTACGCCAATATCGGGCGCGCCACGACCAAGGGGGTCGAGGCCTTCGCCGCGCTGGAGTTGACGCCGCAATTCAAGGTCCGGGCCGACTACACCTTCACCCTCGCCAAGGATGAGACTGCGCGCCAGGAACTGCTGCGCCGGCCGCGTCACAAGCTCAGCGTCACCGCGAGCTGGATGCCGATCGAGAAGCTGACCCTGTCCGCGACGCTGATCTATGTCGGTGAGCGCATGGACGGAAACCGCGACTTCTCGATCTCGCGGATGCGCGCGCCGGGCGCCGCCATCGTCAACCTCGCCGCCGACTACAAGGTCGACGAGCGGTTCACCGTGTTCGGCCGCGTCGATAACCTGTTCGACAAGCGCTACGAGAACCCGGTCGGCTTCCTGGTACCGGGCCTCAGCGCCGTCGGCGGGATCAGGATGAGCCTGTGAGGCGACTGGCCGCCCTCGCGCTCGGCCTCTGGCTGGCGGCGTCCGGCAGCCTCGCCCGCGCGGACGACGTGCCTGCCCGGCCGCAGCGCATCGTCTCGCTCAACATGTGCACCGACGAGCTGGTGCTGCGCCTTGCAGCACCGGAGCACATCGCCTCCGTGACTTGGCTGTCGCAGGACTCGCGCAACGCCAACATGGCCGAGCTCGCCCGCACGATTCCGGCCAATCACGGCCTGGTCGAGCAGGTGCTGGCACTGAAGCCCGACCTCGTCATCGCCGGTGCCTTCACCACACGAAGCACCGTCGCGCTCCTGAAGCGCGTCGGCGCGCCGGTCAAAGAATTCGGCGTGCCGCGCAATCTCGCCGAGATGCGCCAGCAGATCCGCGACATGGCGAAGTTGCTCGGCGAACCAGAGCGCGGCGAGGCGTTGATCGCCGGGATCGACGCGCGGCTCGCCGAGCTGGCGGACCGCCCTCGCCCTACCCATCCGCGCGCGATCGTGCTGCGCCCGAACGGCTTCACTACCGGGCGCGGCTCGCTCGTCGACGAGATCCTGACGGCGGCGGGCCTGATCAACCTCGCCGCCGAGCTCGGCATCGACAATTACGGCCAGATCGCGCTCGAGACCGTAGCGCTAGGAAAGGCCGACATCCTGATCCTCAACACCACGCCCGACGGCCCGCCCTCGCTCGCGCACGAGATACTGCATCATCCCATCCTTGCCCGGCTCGGCGATCGGCTGAAGCTCATCGCCTTGCCGTCGAAGCTCTGGACCTGCGCCGGTCCGGCGGTGATCGACGCGATCGAATTGCTGCTCGATGCGGCAGCGCCGACGCCGACCGGAAGCCGACCATGAGCACCGCGGCCATGCCATCATCCGCATCCGACAGGATGTCCTATTGGCGCCTCGTCGCCCTCCTGTCTGCCGCCACGCTCGCCATGACCGTGCTGTCGCTCGCGGTCGGCTATGCTCGGCTCGATATCTTCGTCGCGCTCAGTGACTGGATCGCCGGCCGACGGAGCCTGCCTGCGCTCGTGCTCGTCGAATTGCGCCTGCCGCGCGCCATCCTCGGTGCTCTCGTCGGCTTCAGCCTCGGCCTCGCCGGCGCGGCGATGCAGGGCCTGCTGCGCAACCCGCTGGCAGAGCCCGGCATCGTCGGCATCTCCAGCGCCGCCGCCTTCGGTGCCGTCACCGTGTTCTATTCCGGTTTCGCCGGCGCCTTCGCGCTCGCTTTGCCGCTCGGCGGCATCGCCGGGGCGCTGCTCGCCGTCCTCCTGCTCTTCGGGCTCAATGGCCGCGGTGCCGGCACGATGACGCTGATCCTCGCCGGCGTCGCGATCAACAGTTTTGCGGGGGCGATGACCTCGCTGGCGCTCAACCTCGCGCCCAACCCCTATGCGGCTCTGGAGATCGTGTTCTGGCTGATGGGCTCGCTCGCCGATCGCAGCCTGATCCATGTCTGGCTGGTGCTGCCGCTGATGCTGATCGGCTGGGCCTTGCTTCTCTCCAGCGCGCCGGCGCTCGACGGCCTCACCCTCGGCGAGGACACGGCGCGTAGCCTCGGCTTCGACCTGACCTGGCTGCGGGTGCGCTTGATCGGCGGCGCGGCGCTCGCCGTCGGCAGTGCCGTCGCCGTCACCGGCGCGATCGGCTTCGTCGGCCTCGTCGTGCCGCATCTCCTGCGGCCGCTGGTCGGTCACCGGCCGGGCCGGCTCCTGCTGGTCAGCGGCTTTGGCGGTGCGATCCTGCTGCTCGCCGCCGACACGATGCTGCGGCTGATGCCGATTCGGCCCGAGCTCAAGCTCGGCGTCGTCACCGCTTTGATCGGCGCGCCCTTCCTGTTCAGCCTGATCCAGCGCCTGCGGCGGGAGGCGTGATGCGTATCGAAGCGAACGGCATCGCGATCGCCTTCGACGGCAAGCCGATCCTCGCCGGGATCGACCTGGCGCTGCGCCCCGGCGAACTCGTCGGCCTGATCGGCGCCAATGGCGCCGGCAAGACCACCTTGCTGCGCATCCTCGCCGACCTGCTGCCGCCAGCGGCCGGCACGGTGCTCTATGACGGCATGCCAGCAAAGACGCTGGGGCGCCGCACCCTGGCGCAGCGCCTCGCCTTCCTCGCCCAGGGCGGCAGCGTGCAATGGCAGATGCGGGCGGAAGCCGTCGTCGCACTCGGCCGCCTGCCACATCGGCGCCCCTTCGCCGATCTCACCGAGGTCGACCGCGCCGCGATCACCAACGCGTTCGCCGCAACCGATGCGAGCGCTTTCCGCGAGCGCAGTCTCGACAGCCTCTCCGGCGGCGAGCGCATGCGGGTGCTGCTGGCGCGGGCTTTGGCGGTCGAGGCGGAGATGCTGCTCGCCGACGAGCCGCTGGTCGGGCTCGACCCGCGCCATCAGCTCGAGGCGATGGCGCTGTTCAAGCGGATCGCTGCCGCCGGCACCGGCATCGTCGTCGTGCTGCACGATCTCTCGCTTGCCGGGCGCTTCTGCGACCGGCTCGTGCTGCTCGATCAAGGTCGGATTCTCGCCGACGGCCCGCCCGCCGCAGTGCTCGATGACGACAACCTCGCCCGCGCCTTCGGCATCGCAGTCGCCCGCGGCAAGCGGGACGGCGAAGACTTCGTCCTGCCCTGGCAGGCCCTGAACCATGGAGAACCCGGCCGATGACGGCAGATGACGTGACCAGCCTGATCCGCGAGGAACTGGCGACGGCGACGACGCAGTGGAATCTCGGCACCTTCGGCGCCATCGCCGAGTTCGTGCGCGATCCCGGTGAGCCGGTGGCGCTCGGCGACGGACCGGATCGTCTCGCTGCCGTCACCAATCGCGGCGGCATCGGCTTCGACGATCTCTCTGAGATCAGGCTCTTCGCCTCGGAGACCGCGGTCGGCCTAGGCTGGAGCCATCGCATCGCGCTCTGCCTGCCGGAGGCGGCCTGCGCGATGAACCGCCGCACAGTCCTGACCGAGCTCGGCCCGGACGAAGCGGCGCTGCGGCCGCAGGACCGGCCCGGCATCCTGTTCGACATGGGCCTCGGCACGCTGCAGGTCGACATCTGCATCCGCACCGGCGATCCCGAACTGATCGCGACCTTGCGCGGGGTCGCCAGCAAGAGCCTGTTCGAGGCCGGCAACCCGGCGATGGCAGCAATCGTCGCGAAGGGACCGCACCGCGTCTTCATCACGCGGGCCGGCCGCTGCGAGGTCTACCAGCCGATCCCGCCCGCAGACGGCAAGAGCCCTGAAGGGCCGCACACCCATGTCCTGCCGCAATTGCTGCGCAGCGGACGCTCGCATGCGGCGACCGAACCGGTCCCGGACGGGTACATTCCCGTCGCCCATCTCGTCCCGGCGCATCCGCTGAAAGATGCGATGGCCCGGCCGCGGCCCTGGGATGGCGTGGCGCATGAGCGCTTCCAGTCGCTCCTCGCCGCTACCGGCGATCCGGAGCTCACGGCGCTGAAACGCAGCCTTCTGGATGCAGCCCGCTCCGGCTCAGATCCTGCGGGCTTTCGCGAGCCGGCAAACAAATTCGCTCGTCACACCCTGCGGGTCGCGCTTCGGCAATTGCGGGCTGGCGCTCCGCCACCGGGCCTGTCGCGTTGGTTCGAAGCCTTCGATCGTCAGGAGCCGGCTAACGAAGATGCCGACGCCTACGGCCACGGCTAGAGCACGCGGATTTTACGCGGAACAATGTCGTCATCCCGGGACTTCGCGCAGCGAAGAGCCCGGAACCCAGAACCGATACCGGCCGTGATGATGGCACAGCGAGCGACGCGCTTTTCCGGAGACGGAATCAGCTCTGGATTCCAGGCTCAGGCCTGCGGCCTGCCCCGGAAAGACGGGATGGTTCTCTCGCCAGATAGGAACCTTGGCCAGCTCAGCCCAGCGCCGGCGTCGTCGCCCGCAGGATCAGGTCGGGCTCGATGACGATGCCCTGCTGGGCGTTGCGGCCGGCGATGCGGTCGAGCAGCATCCGCATCGCCATCTCGCCAAGGTCCTGCTTGGCGATCCGCAGCGTCGTCAGAGCCGGCGAGACCAGGCTCGAGGCAGGAATGTCGTCGCAGCCGACGATGGCGATGTCGCCGGGCACGCTGACGCCCGCCTGCGCCAGCGGCCGCATCATTCCGAGCGCGATCAGGTCGTTGTAGCAGATCATCGCATCGATCCGCGCCGCCTCGGGCAGGAAACGGGCCGCGATCTCGGCCCCGCCCTGAAGATCGGGCGTGCAGGGCAGATCGAAGACCAGCGACAGCCCATGACGCGCCAGCGCCGCCTCGATCCCTTCGCGTCGCTTGCGCCCGCCATGCGAGGAGGACGGCCCGGCCGCGAAGCCGAAGCGCGTTCGGCCCTGCGCGATCAGCTGCATGACAACGGCCTCGACGCCGGCACGGTAATCGACCTCGATCGTGCCGGCATGGCGCTTGGCGGCGGCGCGGTTGATCAGCACCACCGCCCGGTGCGGCGCGATCGCACGCAGAAGGCGCTCCTCGTCGAGGCGGGCACTGCAGATGATCAGGCCGTCGACGCGCTTGTCGAGCAGCATGCCGAGCACCTCCTCCTCGCGCTCGGGATCCTCAACCACATTGCAGGAGAGCAGTGTGTAGCCCGCCGGCCGCGCCACCAGCTCGGCGCCGCGAATGATCTCGGGGAAGAACGGGTTGACGATGTCAGGCACCACGATGCCGACTGTGTTCGAGCGGTCGTTCTTCAGGCTCTTGGCAAAGGTGTTGGGTCGGTAGCTCAGTGCACGGGCCGCCTCCAGCACGCGCCGACGCGTCTCCTCGCCGGCGCCGCCGCGGCCGTTGAGCACCCGCGAGACGGTCATCGGCGAGACGCCGGCCGCCTCGGCGACATCGGTGATCGTGGGCGGGCGCAAGACCGGCTTCATGTCCATATCGCCTTATCTCACGATAACGATATCTTTTTCCAGTAACTTCTTTGGCGGCATTTATCGCTGATTTATTTCAGTTTCTCCTCCGTACAGTATCAGATCGGCGGCCGAAATGACCGCGATCGCAAGACTTGACGTCCTAATTGAGATAACGATAACGTACCTTCCATAGCGCCCGCCACGAGCAGAAGGCGCAGCGGAGGAAACGATGGCAGCTTTCCATGGGCGCGCCCTGCGTGGCGCTGCTCTGTCCCTGCTTCTTACCTTTTCGGGCACGGCACATGCCGCCGAGTACAAGGAAGCGCCCGGGCTCTCCGAACTGGTCAAGGGCGGCAAGCTGCCGCCGGTCGCGCAGCGCCTGCCCGAGGCGCCGCTGGTGCTCAGCCCCGTCGAGAAGGCCGGGAAGTATGGCGGCACCTGGCGCCAGGCGTTGATGGGCGGCAGCGACTCGCTGATCGAGCGCTCGGTCGGCTACACCCGCCTCGTCCGCTGGAACCGGGCCTGGACCGCAGTCGAGCCCGATGTCGCCGAGAAGGTCGACGTCAAGCCTGACGGCACCGAATACGTCTTCCATCTGCGCAAGGGCACGCGCTGGTCCGACGGCGCGCCGTTCACCGCCGACGACCTGGTGTTCTGGTACCAGGACGTGCTGATGAACAAGGAGCTGACGCCGTCGGTTCCGCGCTGGCTGCGCAGCGGCAACGACCCCGTCGTCGTCGAGAAGATCGACGACGTCACCGTGAAGTTCCGCTTCACCGGGCCAAACGGCATGTTGCTGGAGAACATGGCGACGACCTTCGGTTCGGACATCCTGGCCGCGGCGCCGGCGCATTATCTCAAGCAGTTCCACAAGAAGTACAATCCAGGCGGCATCGACAAGCTGGTCGCTGAGGCCAAGGCGGCGAACTGGTCGGCCCTGTTCCTGAACAAGACCAGTTTCCCCGGCCGCTGGCGCGCCACCGGCCGGCCGGTGCTCGACCCCTGGCAGATGACCGTGCCCTATGGCGGCACCACCCAGGTCGTGCTCGAGCGCAATCCATACTACTTCAAGGTCGATCCGGAGGGGCGCCAGCTGCCCTATATCGACCGTGTCACCTTCGACATCATGGGCGACCAGCAGGCGATCGTGCTCAAGGCGATCAATGGCGAGCTCGACATGCAGAACCAGCGCCTCAATGGCCTGGAGACGCGGATCGTGCTGGCCCAGAACCGCGAGCGCAGCGGCTATCGCCTGTTCAAGGCGCAGCCGGCCTGGTCGAATGCGATGTGCATCTCGCTCAATCAGACCAGCAAGAACCCGGTGCTGCGCGAAGTCTTCCGCAATCGGGATTTCCGCGTCGCGCTCTCGCTCGCCATCAACCGCGAGGAGCTCAACGAGCTGATCTATGCCGGCCAGTCGCAGCCTTATCAGGCGGCGCCGCGTCCGGGCACAGCGCTCTACGACGCCGAGATGGCGACGCAGTACACCAAGTTCGACCCGAAGGGCGCCAACGAGCTGCTCGACAAGGCCGGCTTTTCCAAGCGAGACGGGCAGAAATTCCGGCTCGGCCCGGACGGCAAGCGCATCTCCTTCGCCGTCGACGCCGCAACCTCGCGCCGCTACCAGATCGACGCGCTCGAACTGATCAAGAAGTACTGGGCCGCGGTCGGCATCGAGATGCAGGTCAAGACGATCGAGGAATCCTTCGCCTTCGCCCGCATGCTCGCCAATGAGCACGACGCCATGGTCTGGATCGGCGGCGGCGGCTACGACTTCCTCGGCGTCCTCGACCCGAAATGGTACTTTCCTTACGAGAACCAGGCGGCCTTCGCCTCGGCCTGGGGCATCTATTTCCAGAACCCGAACGATCCCAATGCCGAGGAGCCGCCCGAGCCGGCCAAGCGCCAGCAGGCGCTCTATGTCGAAATGCAGAAGACGCCCGGCACCGCCGGCCAGTTCGAGGTGATGAAGAAGATCCTCGCGATCACCCGCGAGCAGTTCTACGTGATCGGCACCAACATGGACGCCGACAATTACGGCGTCGTGAAGAACAACATGCGCAATGTGCCCGAGCTGATGCCGGACACGTTCTTCTACATGACGCCCGGCCCGACCAATCCGGAGCAGTATTTCTACGAATAGCCCCGGCCATCGAGACTGGAGCCCGCAGCCGCCGGCTCCGGGCTCTCCGCCCCGCCCGAACCGCATCGGAGGCCTGTGATGCTCCGCTACATGCTGAGACGGCTCGTCTATACGCTGGGAACGCTGGCGGCGGTGTCGGTCGTCGCCTTCCTGGTGATCCAATTGCCGCCGGGCGACTTCCTGACCTCGTTCAGCGCCAAGTTCGCCGAGCAGGGCGGCTCGCTCGACACTGACTCGCTGACCGCGCTGAAGCTGCGCTACGGGCTCGATCAACCCTGGTACGTGCAGTACTGGCTCTGGATTTCCGGTATCCTCTTCCGCGGCGATTTCGGCGAGTCCTTCGAGTGGAACAAGCCGGTCTCCGAATTGATGTGGGACCGCTTCGGCCTCACCGTCCTGCTCTCCGGCATCACCCTCGTCGTCACCTGGCTCGTCGCCCTGCCGATCGGCATCTACAGCGCGGTCCGGCGCTATTCCTGGCTCGACTATGTCGTGACCTTCCTCGGCTTCCTCGGCCTCGCCATACCGAGTTTCCTGCTGGCCCTGGCGCTGATGTACGTGTTCTCGCGCTATTTCGGCATGAGCGTCAGCGGCCTGTTCTCGCCTGCGTACGTCAACGCGCCCTGGAGCCTTGCCAAGATCGGCGACCTCGCCATGCACTTGTGGCTGCCGGTCTTCGTGCTGTCGACGCACGGCACTGCAGCGCTGATCCGCGTCATGCGCGCCAACCTGATCGACGAACTCTACAAGCCCTATGTCCAGACCGCCCGCGCCAACGGGCTCGGCGAGGCGGAGCTGCTGTTCAAATACCCGGTCCGGGTCGCCCTCAACCCGTTCATCTCGACCATCGGCTGGGTGCTGCCGAACCTCGTCTCCGGCGCGATCGTCACCTCGGTGGTGATGAGCCTGCCGACCGCCGGCCCGCTGCTGCTCTCGGCCCTGCTGGCGCAGGACATGTACCTTGCCGGCAGCTTCATCCTGATGCTGAGCGTGCTCACCGTGATCGGCACGCTGATCTCCGACCTCCTGCTCGCGTGGCTCGATCCGCGCGTGCGCTACGCCTGAGGCTGGGATGAGCGACGTCACCGCCCCCACAGTTCCCGAAACCGTCGCCCCGGCGGCGCGCCGGTTTGCGGAAGCCAGCCAGTGGACTCTGATCTTCCGCCGCTTCCGCCGGCACAAATTGGCCTATGCCAGCCTCTTCGTCGTGCTCGGCATCTATCTCGTCGCGTTGCTCGCCGAGTTCGTCGCGCCGTTCTCGCCCGACAGCTACAATGCCCGCTTCACCTATGGCCCGCCGCAGACACTGAAGTTCTTCGGCACGGATGCCGCCGGTGAGACGCATTTCATGTACGTCAACGGCCACCGGATGAGCTTCGATCCGGTGGCGCTGAAGCGGACCTTCGTCGTCGACGAGAAATCGGTCCACCCGGTCGTCTTCTTCGCCAAAGGCGAGCCCTACAAGCTGCTCGGGCTGATCCCCTGGGACCGGCACCTGATCGGCCCGGGCGATCCGTCCCAGCCGATGTATCTCTGGGGCGCCGACCGGCTCGGCCGCGACGTGCTCTCGCGCACCATCCACGGCGCCCGCATCTCGATGTCGATCGGCCTGGTCGGCGTCGCGATCAGCCTGTTCCTCGGCCTGCTGCTCGGTGGCATCTCCGGCTATTATGGCGGCTGGATCGACGAGGTCGTGCAGCGCTGCATCGACTTCCTGAAATCGATCCCGACGATCCCGCTCTGGATGGGCCTCGCCGCCGCGGTGCCGGCTAACCTCGACCCACTGCTGGTCTACCTCTGGATCATTATCATCCTCTCGCTGATCGGCTGGACCGACCTGGCGCGCGTCGTGCGCGGCCGCTTCCTCTCGCTCAGGACCGAGGATTTCGTGCTCGCGGCGCGGCTCGACGGCTGCTCGCGCCAGCGCGTCATCTGGCGGCACATGGTGCCCTCCTTCACCAGCCATATCGTCGCCTCGGTCACCCTTGCGATCCCGAGCATGATCCTGGCCGAGACCGCCCTCTCCTTCCTCGGCATCGGCCTGAAGGAGCCGGTGGTGAGCTGGGGCGTGCTGCTCAAGGACGCCCAGAGCATCCTGGCACTGACCACGGCGCCCTGGCTGCTCGCCCCCGGTGCGGCGGTGGTCGTCGCCGTGCTCGCCCTCAACTTCCTCGGCGACGGAATTCGCGATGCGGCCGATCCCTATGCCTGAGCCCATGCCCGCACACGGGACAGCAGCGGTGGCCCCCTCGCCGCTCGTCGCCGTCGCCGACCTCAAGGTCCAGATCGGCACCGATGACGGGCTGGTCCGCGCCGTCGACGGCGTCACCTTCGACGTGCCGCGCGGGCGCACGCTCTGCATCGTCGGCGAATCCGGCTCGGGCAAGAGCGTCACCGGCCGGGCGCTGATGAACCTGCTGCCGCCGAGCGGGCGCATCGCCGCCGGCAGCATCCTCTATTCCGGCCGCGACGGCGAGGCGGTCGACGTCACCAAACTCGACCCGCGCGGCCGCCAGATCCGTAGCCTGCGCGGCAAGGAGATCTCGCTGATCTCGCAGGAGCCGATGGCGGCGCTCTCGCCGGTCCACACCATCGGCCAGCAGCTCGTCCCGGTGATCCGCCGGCATCTTGGCCTGTCGAAGAAGGCGGCACAGGCCCGCGCCGTCGAGATGCTCGGCCGGGTCGGCATCCCCCGGCCGGCGGAGCGGCTGGGCAATTACCCGTTCGAATTCTCCGGCGGCATGCGCCAGCGCGTCTGCATCGCGCTCGCTTTGTCCTGCCGGCCGCGCCTGCTCATCGCCGACGAGCCGACAACGGCGCTCGACGTCACCACCCAGGCCAACATCATCGACCTCCTGCAGGAACTTCAGCGCGAGGACGGCCTCTCGATCCTGTTCATCACCCATGATCTCGGCGTCGTCGCCGAGATCGCCGACGACGTCGCGGTGATGTATCTCGGCAAGATCGTCGAGCGCGGCACGGTCGAGCAGATCTTCGCCGATCCGCGCCATCCCTATACCCGCGCTCTCCTGAAATCCGTGCCGCGGCTCGGCGCCGGACGCGGCACGCGGCTCGCCGCCATCCGCGGCATGGTGCCCTCGCCCTTCGACCGGCCGAAGGGCTGCGACTTCCATCCGCGCTGCGACGCCGCCCTAAAGGGCATCTGCAACAGCGTCGATCCCGGCACGGTTACGATCGGCCCGCGCCGCGATGTGCGCTGCGTCCTGGCGCGCGAGCCAGCCGCGATCGGAGGCGCCTCCCATGGCTGATCCTGCAGGACTCGCTCCCGACGTGCTGCTCGACGTGCGCGGGCTGACCAAGCTGTTCCCGCCGCGACGCAGCCTCTTCCAGCGCAAGGCCGCCAATCCGGTGCGCGCCGTCGAGGACGTCTCCTTCGAGATCAGGCAGGGCGAGACGCTCGGGCTCGTCGGCGAATCCGGCTGCGGCAAGTCGACGGTGACGCGCCTCCTGCTCGGCATCCACCAGCCGACCGCCGGCACGATGCGCTATCGCCGCAAGGATGGCGGCAGCGTCGATCTCGACAGGCTCTCGGAGGACCAGCGGCTCGCCTACTGCACCGATCTGCGCATCGTCTTCCAGGACCCGCAATCCTCGCTCAATCCGCGCCTGCAGGTCCGCGACATCGTCGGCGAAGTCCTGAAGGTCAACAAGCTGGTTCCGCCATCAGAGATCGACGCCAAGGTTCGCGAGCTCCTCGCCAAGGTCGGCCTCAGGCCGGAATATGCCCGGCGCTATCCGCACGCCTTTTCCGGCGGCGAGCGCCAGCGCATCGGCATCGCCCGCGCGCTCGCGACCCATCCGCGCCTCGTCGTGCTCGACGAGGCCGTCTCGGCGCTCGACGTCAGCGTCAGGGCGCAGACGCTCAACCTGCTGCGCGACCTGCAGGAGGAGTTCGGGCTGACCTATCTCTTCGTCAGCCACGATCTCAGCGTGATCGAGTACATCTGCGACCGCGTCGTCGTGATGTATGTCGGCCAGGTTGTCGAGATCGCGACCTCCGAGGCGCTCTTCACCCGGCCGCTGCACCCCTACACCGAGGCGCTGCTCTCGGCCCTGCCGATCCCGGACCCGACCCAGCGCCGGCAGAACCGCCGCATCCGCCTGCCGGGCGAGGTCGCCGATCCCGCCAACCGCCCCGCCGGCTGCGCCTTCCATCCGCGCTGCCGCTTCGCCAGCGAAGCCTGCCGCACCACGCCGCCACCCTTGCGCGATCTCGGCGGCCGCAGCGTCGCCTGCCACCACGCCGAGATGCTCGATCTCAAGGGCGTCGACACCATCCAGACCGGACTCCCCGCCAATGCCTAAGCACATCCGCGCACGCGACAACGCCAACCGCGCCATCGTCAGCGACGACCCCGGCCTGCCGCATGTCCATTTCAACCTGCTGCGGCTGCAACCCGGCGACAGCCTGGAGCAGGCCCTGCCAGGGCATGAGAGCGTCCATGTCGTGCTCTCCGGCACCATAGACATCATCGTCGATGGCGAGCGCTTCGTCGCGGTCGGCAAGCGGGCCGACATCTGGTCGGGCGAGGCGGATTCGGTTTATGCCCCACCGGGCAGCACGGTCCGGCTGGAGAATGCGACCGGTCCCGTCGAGATCGCCGTCGCCGGCGGGCTCTGTGACGAGACGGGACTGAAGCCCTTCCGGATCGCGCCGGAGGAGGTCGCGATGGTCGATGTCGGCTCGCCCGACAGCCATAGCCGCCGCCGCATCTTCCATATCCTCGGCCAGAACGGCCAGGGCCGCGCCGGCAACCTCCTGGTCAGCGAGCTCTATGCCGATCCCGGCTGCTGGTCCGGCTATCCCCCGCACAAGCACGATACCGATCGCGCCGGCGAGACCGCCCATGACGAACTCTACCATTACCGCTACCAGCCCGGCAGCGGCTTCGGCGCGCAGATCGTCTATGCCGACGGCAAGTCCGAATGCTTCATGGTCGAGGATGGCGACACCGTTCTGGTCGACGCCGGCTACCATCCGACCGTCACCTCGCCCGGCCATCGCTGCTACATCTTCACCATTCTGGTCGGGAAGACGCGGCGCGGTCTGGTCCAGCATTTCGACGAACGCCACGCCCATCTGATGGCGGCGATCCCCGGCATCCAGTCGATGCGCGACAAGTTCAAATAGCCAAAAACTTAGCCGGCATTGTTTCTGCCTTCAGCGAAGGATCCATCATGTCCGACAAGACCCGTATCCAGATCGATCTCTCCGCTCCGACCATGCCCTTCCGGCGCTTCTGGCGCAGCACCGGCTTCTCGCCGGCCGAACTCCTGCTGGAGCCGGAGATGCGGCAGACGCTCGCCTATGTCGGCGGCGTGCCCAATCGCGGCATCGAATACATGCGCGTGCACTACATGCTCGACCTCGTCACCGCCTCCGCCTTCGGCAAGTACGACTGGTCGCGGCTCGATGCGGCGATCGACGTGATGCTGGAGCACCGCATCCGCCCCTTCTTCGAGCTGATGGGCAATCCCTCCTACATCTACAGCGACTTCAACGAGCTCGCGCAGGCGCATCACTGGCGCGACTTCATGAGCGAGATGGCGCAGCGCTACCGCTCGCGCTACGGCGCCGACGAGTTGCGGACCTGGTACTTCGAAACCTGGAACGAGCCCGACATCTGGTGGAGGCTCGGCGGCGAGACCGGCTTCAACAATTATTACGACGCCTGCTCGGAGGCGCTGAAGGCGGTCGATCCCCAGCTCAAGCTCGGCGGTCCCGGCGTCGCCCGGCGCATCCCGCCAATATTCAAGAGCTTCCTCGCCCATTGCGATACCGGCACCAACCTGTTCACCGGCGAGACCGGCGTGCGGCTGGATTTCATCTCGGTGCACGAGAAAGGCGCGAAGAAGCATGCCGAGGACCTGACGCCGAACAGCCTGTCCATCATCCGGCACGAGATGATGGCGGTCGACTATATCCGCGAGCACCATCCGCGCTTTGCCAGCCTGCCCTTCGTCAACGACGAATGCGACCCGCAGATCGGCTGGCAACTCTACCATACCTGGCATGGCATGCCCTATTTCGCCGGGCTCGCCGCCAAGATCGTCGACCAGCACCAGCGCCTGATGATCGATGGCGAGGGCGTCGACTACGAGGTCCTCAGCAACGATAACGGCTTCGTCGGCCATTGGGGCCACCGCACGCATCTGACCTATTTCGGCAAGCGCCCGGTTCGCGCCGCCCAGGCCGAGCACAAGACCGACATCGCCGCGCTCGACGCGCGCCGCGCCGAGCCCGAGCCGTTCGACCTCGTCAAGAAGCCGGCCCTCAGCGTCATGGAACTGCTCGGCCTGCTGAGCGAGCGCCGTTTCAACCTGGATGGCCAGGGACTCGATCCCGACCGGAACGGTCTCGGCGCGATCGCGACCGCGCTTGGAGGCGCCGAGCAGCCTTCGGGCGCCAGCGTCCTTCTCTACAACAGCGTCGATCGCATCTGGCAGTCGGGCGAGAGCGCGGTCGAGCTCGACTTTTCCGGACTGCAGCCCGGCGCCTATGCGCTCGCCACCTTCCGCATCGCCCATGGCAAGGGCGATCCCTTCACGGTGTGGGAAGACCTTGGCGCGCCCGACTTGCCGAACGCAGCCGAGCTCTCGGCGATGCGTCTGGCGCAGGAGCCGGCCCTGACGGTCGAGCATCTCCAGATCGGTGGCGCCCAGGCGCAATACGAGCTGAAGGTGGACATGCCGTTGCCCTCTGTCGCGCTGGTTGCGCTGGTCCGGCGCGACGATGCCGCGCCCGCCGCACCCTCCGCCCCCAGGATCGGCGGGTTTGGCGGCCTCAATGGCGAAAACCGCGTGCTGTTCTGGGCGCCGGCACCCTATGACGGCATCCAGCTCTTCGATGTGCTCTGGAGTACCGGGGAGAGCGGCCCCTGGCAGGTGGTCAATCCGGTCGGCCTGCTGTCCAGCGTCTATCTGGATGCCGGCACTGCAGCGGGTTTCTACCGCATCCGCGCCCGCGACCTGTTCGGCCGCGTCAGCGCCGAGAGCGGCAGCGTGCGCGCCGATTGAGAGGCGGGGGGCTGGCCGCCGGCGCAAGCGTCTTTACACTGGCTCAAAGCTACAGGGAGATAGCTTCCTCGTTTGGACAGGCCTTGAACATGACGTTGCGACTGAGCCGCTTCACCACCCTCGTCTTCTGCATTCTGGTTGCACTCGTCGCGGTCCCGCTGGCCTTCAGTCATCCCTGGCTCTGGCTGCCCGGCCTCCTCGCCGCGATGCTGGCACTGCTCGGCTTCCGGGACCTCGCCCAGACCGAGCACGCCATCCGGCGCAACTACCCGGTGATCGGCCATATCCGCTGGTTCGCCGAGCTGGTCCGCCCCGAATTGCGCCAGTACCTGTTCGAGGCGGACGAGGAGGCGGCGCCGTTCTCCCGCTCGCAGCGCTCGCTGGTCTATCGCCGCGCCAAGAACCTCGCCGGCGACCATCCCTTCGGCACGCTGCTCGACGTCTATCGCGACGGCTACGAGTTCATCGGCCATTCGACCAGGCCGGCGCCGGTCTCCGATCCCGAGAATTTCCGCATCACCATCGGCAACGACCAGTGCCGGCAGCCCTACTCCGCCTCGGTCTTCAACATCTCGGCGATGAGCTTCGGCTCGCTCTCGGCCAATGCGATCCGGGCGCTCAACACCGGCGCCCGCCTCGGCCGCTTCAGCCACGACACCGGCGAGGGCAGCATCAGCCCCTATCATCGCGAGGGCGGCGGCGACATCGTCTGGGAGGTCGCCAGCGGCTATTTCGGCTGCCGTGACGAGCACGGCCGCTTCGATCCCGAGCGCTTCGCCCGGCAGGCAGTCGATCCGCAGGTCAAGATGATCGAGATCAAGCTGAGCCAGGGCGCCAAGCCCGGCCATGGCGGCATCCTGCCGGCGCCGAAGGTCACGCCCGAGATCGCCGCGACGCGCGGCGTGCCGGTCGGGCAGGACTGCATCTCGCCACCGAGCCACAGCGCCTTCTCGACACCGCTCGAGATGATGGCCTTCATCGCGCAATTGCGCGAGCTTTCGGGCGGCAAGCCGGTCGGCTTCAAGCTCTGCCTCGGCCATCCCTGGGAGTTCATGGGCATGGTCAAGGCGATGCTGGAAAGCGGCGTCGTGCCCGATTTCATCGTCGTCGACGGCGCCGAGGGTGGCACCGGCGCAGCCCCGGTCGAGTTCAGCGACCATATCGGCTTGCCGATGCGCGAGGGCCTGCTCTTCGTCCACAATGTGCTGGTCGGCGCAGGATTGCGCGACAAGATCAAGATCGGTGTCGCCGGGCGCATTGTCAGCGCCTTCGACATCGCCAGCGTCCTCGCGATCGGCGCTGACTGGGCCAATGCGGCACGTGGCTTCATGTTCGCGCTGGGCTGCGTCCAGTCCCTGTCCTGCAACACCAATCGCTGCCCGACCGGCGTCGCCACCCAGGACGCCGTCCGCCAGCGCGCGCTGGTCGTGCCGGACAAGGCCCAGCGCGTCCATCGCTTCCACGCCAACACGCTGCACGCGCTGGCCGACATGCTGGCGGCGGCCGGCCTGACCCATCCTGAGGAACTCGGCCCGCACCATCTCGTGCGCCGTGTCAGCGCCACCGAGATTCGCCTGTTCTCCGATCTCCACGTCTTCCTGCAGCCCGGCGAATTGCTGACCGGGCTCTGCGAGCATGCGTTCTATCGCCGCAACTGGGACCTCGCCCGCGCGGACAGCTTCGACAGGATGTCGTGAACACATCCGCGCGGCGCCGAAAGAAACATTGCTGCGCGGCTTGCAACCCGGAGAAAACTGCGCCCTATGCGAAGCCGGCATGGCGCGGGTAACAAGACCGTAGCATTCCCTCAAGAAAATGCCGAGTATCAACGCTGAATTGGATAGCTCGCTCTGCGCCGGTCGATTGGCGGGGCGAAACGGCAAGGGATATCGGAATGTCTGAGCGTTCTCGGATAGCGCAGGTAAAACGGATCTCTGCGGCCTCGCGCCTCTCCCCTGCAACGCTCATGGCGTGTTTTGTATTCGGCCTCGGCACGAGCGCCCTCGCCCAGCAGCCAGCCCCCACCGCCGTCCCGGTCGGCACCGTGATGGCCGAGAAGCGCGCGATCACGCAGACCGCCGACTTCGTCGGCCGCATCGAGGCGGTCAACCGCGTCGACATCCGCGCCCGCGTCACCGGCTATCTCGAGGACGTGCTGTTCAAGGACGGATCGGCCGTCACCGAAGGCGCACCGCTCTTCCGGATCGAGCGCGCGCCGTTCGAAGCGGCGGTCGAGCAAGCGCAGGGCGCGCTGGAGCGTGCCCAGGGCACCTTGCAGAACGCCACCGTGCAGCGCCAGCGCGCCGAGGACCTGCTGCGCACCAATGCCGGCTCGGTCGCCGTCCGCGACCAGCGCGTCGCCGAGGAAAAGGGCGCGCTGGGCGACCAGACCACCGCCGAGGCCAACCTGAAGACCGCCCAGATCAATCTCGGCTACACCGAGATCAAGGCGCCGATCGCCGGGCGGATTGGCCGCACCAAGGTGACCAAGGGCAATGTCGTCGGGCCCGATAGCGGCGTGCTGGCCCAGATCGTCAGCGACGACCCGATGTACGTCACCTTCCCGGTCAGCCAGCGCGAATTCCTGGCACTGAAGACGAACCGGCTGCCGGCCTACGGCTCCGCCCCGCTGGTCTCCCTCAAATTCTCCGACGGCTCGACCTATGACCAGAAGGGCCGCGTCGATTTCGTCGACGTATCCGTGGAGCGCTCCACCGACACCGTGCTGGTGCGCGCCACCCTGCCCAACCCGACGGGCAAGCTTCTCGACGGCACGCTGGTGCGTGTCGCCGTCCAGGCCGACAAGAGCGAAGAGAAGGTGCTGGTGCCGCAATCGGCGCTGATCGCCGACCAGCAGGGCGGCTATGTTTTCGCGGTCGAGGACGGCAAGGCTGTCGCCAAGCGCGTCAAGGTCGGAGCCCAAGCCGGCTCCTATGTCGTCATCGAGCAAGGGCTCGTCGGCAACGAACAGATCATCATCCAGGGCCTGCAGAACCTCCGGCCGGGCGTGCCCGTGCTCGCCTCGCCTGTGACCCTGACGACCGGCCGGAGCTGATCTCATGCTGAGCTCCGTCTTCGTCGACCGGCCCCGGCTGGCGATCGTCATCGCGCTCGTCACCACGATCGCCGGCCTGATCTCGCTGTTTGCGATTCCTGTCGCGCAATATCCCGACATCGTGCCGCCGCAGATCTCGGTGCGCGCCTCCTATCCCGGCGCCTCGGCTGCCGTGGTCGAGCAGACCGTCGCCCAGCCGATCGAGGCCCAGATCGTCGGCACCGACAAGATGCTCTACATGAAGAGCGTCAGCGGCAATGACGGCAGCTATTCGCTGCAGGTCTCGTTCGAGCTCGGCACCGACCCCGACATCAACAACGTCAACGTCAACAACCGCGTCCAGCTCGCTCTATCGAAGCTGCCGCAGGAGGTTCAGCGCAGCGGCGTCGTCGTCAAGAAGCAGTCCTCGGCGCTGCTCGGCGTCATCGCCGTCTACGCGCCGAAGGGCAATTACGACACGCTCTTCGTCTCGAACTACGTCACGATCAATCTGCTCGACGCGATCAAGTCCACGGCCGGCGTCGGCGACGCCTCGCTGTTCGGCGCGCAGGACTACGCCATCCGCGCCTGGGTCCGCACCGACGCCCTGACCGGCCTGAACCTCACCACCGGCGACGTCATCGCCGCCATCCAGGGCCAGAACGCGCAGGCCGCTGTCGGCCGCATCGGTGCCCGGCCGATCTCCGACGACCAGCAGCTGCAGCTCAACATCCAGACCAAGGGCCGCCTGACCTCGCCGGAGGAGTTCGGCAAGATCGTGTTGCGCACCAATGCCGACGGCTCGATCCTGCGGCTCTCGGACGTGGCGCGCCTCGAGCTCGGCGCGGCCAATCTCGACCGCGACACCCGTCTGAACGGCGGCCCGGCCGTGCTGATCGGCGTCTACCAGGCGCCCGGCGCCAATGCCCTCACCGCGCTCGAAGCCGTCAAGACGACGATCAGCGACCTCGAGAAGTCCTTCCCTGAAGGCCTCGCCTGGAAGGTCACCTACGACCCGACCGCATTCGTCACCGCCACCATCCACGAAGTCCAGAAGACGCTGATCGAGGCCTTCGTCCTCGTCGTGCTCGTCGTCTACCTGTTCCTCGGCAATCTCAGGGCGACGCTGATCCCGACCATCGCCGTGCCGGTCAGCCTGGTCGGCGCCTTCATCGTGCTCAACGCCATCGGCTACTCCGCCAACACCGTCTCGCTGCTCGCCGTGGTCCTCGCCATCGGCATCGTCGTCGACGACGCGATCGTCGTGATCGAGAACGTCGAGCGCGTGATGGAGGAGCATCCCGAGCTGACGCCGGCCGAGGCGACCAAGCGCGCCATGGGCGAAATCGTCGCCCCGATCATCGCGATCACCCTGGTGCTGCTCTCGGTCTTCGTGCCTGTCGCCTTCATTCCCGGCATTTCCGGCGAGCTCTTCCGCCAGTTCGCCGTCACCGTCGCGGTCGCGATGGTGCTCTCGGCGATCAACGCGCTGACCCTGTCGCCGGCCCTCTGCGCCATCCTGCTCAAGCCGCATCACGGGCCGCGGCGCGGGCCGATCGGCTACGTCATGCGCGGCATCGACTGGACGCGTGACCGCTATGGTTCAGCCGTTGCGCGGCTCGTGCGCGTCGCCCTCGTCAGCCTTGCTCTGACCGCGGCCTTCGGCGCCGGCATCTACGCCATGGGCCGGATCACGCCCACCGGCTTCCTGCCGGAAGACGACCAGGGCGCCTTCTTCGTCGTCGCCCAATTGCCCGACGGCGCCTCGGTCGCCCGGACATCGGCGCTCGCCGCCGAGGTCGAAGGCATCCTGAAGACGGAGCCGGCGATCGCGGACTATTCCACGGTCATCGGCCTCAACTTCATCGACAACTATTCGCAGCCCAATGCCGGCTTCTTCGTGGTGACGCTGAAGCCCTTCTCTGAACGCACCAGCCGGGAGGACTCGGCTTCGGCGGTCATCGCCCGCCTCGCCCAGAAATTCCGCGCCATACGCGCCGGCAACGTCGTCCCGATCGCGCCCCCGCCGATCATCGGCCTCGGCAACGGCGGCGGCTTCAGCTATGTGCTGATGGACATGGGCTCCGCCGATCCCAAGGCGCTCGGCCAGGCGCTGCGCGGCCTGACGGTGGCCGCCAACCAGGAACCGCAACTGCGGCGGGTATTCTCGACCTTCTCGGATTCGGCGCCGTCGATCTATCTCGACATCGACCGCGACAAGGTCCAGATTCTCGGCGTGGCGCTGAGCGACGTCTTCCAGGCGCTGCAGGCCTCACTCGGCGGCTACTACGTCAACGACATGAATCTGTTCGGCCGCACCTGGCAGGTCCAGGTCCAGGCCGACGGCGCCGACCGCGCCTCGGTCGACGACATCTACCGCATCAATGTCCGCAGCCGCGCCGGCGACATGATCCCACTGCGCTCCTTCGTCGAGGCCAAGGTCATGGTCGGCCCGCAGGCGCTGATCCGCTACAACAACCGCCTGGCGGTGACGCTGCAGGGCTCGCCCGCCCCGGGCGTCTCCTCCGGCCAGGCCCTGCAGGCGATGGAGGCGGTCGCGGCCAAGACGCTCTCGACCGGCTATCGCGGCGCCTGGACCGACGTCTCCTTCCAGGAGAAGCGGGCCGAGGGTCAGACGGGCATGATCCTCGCCTTCGCGCTGCTCTTCGCCTATCTCTTCCTGGTTGCGCTCTATGAGAGCTGGACCATTCCCGTGCCGGTGCTGCTCTCGGTGGCGGTCGCCGTGCTCGGTGCCTTCGTCGCGATCGTCATCGCCAAGCTGACGCTCGATCTCTATGCCCAGATCGGCATCGTCGTGCTGATCGGCCTCGCCGCCAAGAACGGCATCCTGATCGTCGAGTTCGCCAAGGAACTGCGCGAGAAGGGCCACCCCCTCCTGCACGCGGCCACCGAAGGCGCACGTCTCCGCTTCCGCCCGGTGATGATGACATCCTTCGCCTTCATCCTCGGCCTGTTGCCGCTGGTGATCGCGGAGGGCCCCTCGATGCTCGCCAGGCGCAATGTCGGCACGCCGGTCTTCGGCGGCATGCTGTTCGCGTCCTTCCTCGGCATCTTCGTGATCCCGGCGCTCTACGTCGTCTTCCAGGGCCTGCGCGAGCGCCTGCGGCCATCGACGCGGCCCAAGGAGGAACAGGTCTAGAAGCGGACTGCGGACGCGATCGCCGCGTCCGCAAATCCCCCATTGCCGCTCTCGATGCGTCTTGCCGGAGTTCTTGTTGGGATCGCGCTAAGGGTGCTTTCCAGAGAATGACGGCGCCCGCTTCTCGAGGAACGCATTCATGCCTTCTCTGAAATCGTCGCTCATGTAGCACATCAGGATCAGGCGATCGCCCTCGTCACGCGGGATCGCAGGTCTGAGGCGGCGTAGCGCCTGTTTCGTTGCCTGCAGCGTCAGCGGCGCATGCCCGGCGACGAGGCGCGCCAGTTCCTGCGCGCGGGGCATGACGTCGGCAGGCTCGGCCACCACCTCGCTGACGAGCCCGATCGCGAGCGCCTCCTGTGCCTCGAACAGCCGCGCCGTGAAAATCAGTTCCTTCAGCCGAGCGGTCCCGAGCAGCTCGGCGAATCGGGCATAATTGGACATCGACAGGCAGTTGCCGAGCGTGCGGGCTATCGGGAAGCCGAACCTGGAATTGCTCGCCGCGATGCGCAGGTCGCAGCTGCCGGCGATCGCCGCTCCGCCACCGGTGCAAGCGCCAGCGATCGCCGCAATGGTCGGCGCGCGGCAGGTCTCCAGCGCACCGAGCACGCGGTCGATGCGTGCCTCGTATCCAAGTGCGTCTTCCGGGGTGCTGAACGCGCGGAACTGCGCGATGTCGGTGCCCGCGGCGAAGGCCCGCCCGCCGGCGCCGGTGAGGATCACCGCCCGGATCGAGGTGTCTGCGTTCACCGTCTCGCAAATCTCGACGAGCCGCTCATACATCTCGAAGGTGAAGGCGTTGCGCGCCTCGGGGCGGTTGAAGGTGACGGTCGCGATGCCGTCCGCAAGGTCGTAGAGGATCGTCGGCTGGGCTTCCGCCTGGGCGCTGTCGGACATCGTCGTTCCCTCGCTCAGCGTCCCTTGAAGTTCGGCTTGCGCTTCTCGGCGAAGGCGCGCCGGCCTTCGGCATAGTCCTCGCTGTCGAAGCAGGCTTTCACCAGCCTGTCGCAGAGAGCGAGATCGCGGTCCGCCTCGTCCTTCAGTGCCTCGTTCACGATCTGCTTGATCGCCGTCACCGTGAGGGGCGCGTTGCCGGCAATGGTGCGGGCATAGTCCGTCACATAGGTTTCGAGTTCGGTCTGCGGGACGATGCGGTTGGCCAGCCCCATGGTCCGCGCCTCCTCGGCATCGAATTGGCGGGCCGTGAAGAAGATTTCCTTGGCGAAAGAGGGATGCACCACCTCCATCAGCCGCCGGATACGGGCATAGCCGTAGCCGAGGCCGAGCTTGGCGGCGGGAATGGCGAATTTCGCCGTCTCGCTGCAGATGCGCAGATCGCAGCAGACCGCCAGATTCGCGCCGCCGCCGATGCAATAGCCCTGGATCATCGCGATGGTCGGCTTCTCGATGGCGCGCAGTGCGCTGTAGGTGCCCTCCGTCGCGTCCTCATAGCGCTTGACCGCCGCTTCCTGGGCGCGCTCGTCGTCGAATTTCGAGATGTCTGCGCCGGAGACGAAGGACTTCTCGCCCGCCCCGCGCACCACAATGACCCGCACCTCCGGATCGGCCCGGAAATCGGCGATGATCCTGATCGCAGCCTCCCACATCTCCAGCGAGACGGCGTTGTGGCGGTCGGGATTGTTGAAGACCAGCCAGCCGATACCATCGGCCTTGCGGGCGATCATCTTGTCGGTCATTGGGAAAAATCCTGACTGCGGTCGCTTCGGTTAGAGCGTTTTCGAGCGAAGTGGGCACCGGTTCGCGTGAAGAAAACGCGGCAAAACAAGAGCCTAGATCGTGCCATTGGCGCGGAAGGCGGCGATATCCGCAGGCGAGAAACCGACTTCACCCAGAATTTCGTCGGATTGCTCGCCCTGCTCCGGCGGCGGCACGCGGATCGAGCTCGGCGTGTCGCTGAGCTGGACCGGCTGGCCGACAAGCGTGATGTCGCGAGCAAGCGCAGGTGAATGGATGCTCTGCGCAATTCCCACATGCTGGACCTGCGGGTCGGCAAAGACCTCGTCGATGTTGTTGATCGGGCCGCAGGGCACGCCGACCTCGCTGAAGCGCGCGATCCAGTAGCTGCCATTCTGCGTCTTCAGGATCGCGTTGATCTCCTGACCCAACGCGTCGCGGTTGCGGGAGCGCAGCGTCGCAGTGACGTAGTCCGGATGCGTGATCAGGTCGGCGCGTTCGACCGAGCGGCAGAAGCGCTCCCAGATCGCCTGTCCGGTCGCGGCGATGTTGATGTGTCCGTCGGCTGTCTGGAAGACGCCGGTAGGGATGCTGGTCGGGTGGTTGTTGCCGGCCTGCTTGGGGACGTCGCCATCCATCAGCCAGCGCGCCGCCTGGAAATCGAGCATCGCAATCTGGGCCTGGAGCAGCGAGGTCTGGACCCACTGGCCCTTGCCGGTTTCCTCGCGCGCCAGGAGCGCCACCATGATGCCGAGCGAGCAGTAAAGCCCGGCCGTCAGGTCGGCCACCGGAATGCCGACGCGCACCGGCCCCTGCCCGGGCAGGCCGGTGATCGACATCAGCCCGCCAAGCCCCTGCGCGATCTGGTCGAAGCCGGGCCGCGTCGCATAGGGTCCGTCCTGCCCAAAGCCCGAGATGCTGGCATAGACGAGGCGCGGGTTGAGCGCCGCCAGTTGCTCATAGGCGATGCCAAGCCGATGCTTCACGTCGGGGCGATAGTTTTCGACGATCACGTCGGCCTTTTCGACCAGCCTGCGCAGGATCGCCTTGCCCTCCTCCGATTTGAGATTGAGCGTCAGGCTGCGCTTGTTGCGATGCAGGTTCTGGAAATCGGGACCGTGACGCGGGCCGCCTGGCCCCTCGCCCGGCTCGAGCTCCGGCGGCGTCTCGATCTTGATGACGTCCGCACCCCAGTCGGCGAGCTGGCGCACGGCGGTCGGTCCGGACCTGACACGGGTGAGATCGAGCACGGTGAAGCGGGACAGCGCTCGCGAAGCGGGTTTGAAAGGCATGGCCTTCTCCTTCGCCGCAACCTGCCGAGCAGCATGCAAACTGTCAACAATGTTTCGTCGACTGTTGACAGTTGCGTTTCGCGGGTCAACGATCAGGCCATGAACGACGTGATGTCAGCCATCGCCCAGCGCCGCACACAGACCTTGACCGATATCGTCCAGGACGAGATCGAGCGCATGATCCTGAGCGGCGAGCTCGAGGCCGGCGAGCGCATCAACGAGCAGGCACTGGCTGCCCGCCTCGGCGTCAGTCGCGGTCCGATCCGCGAGGCGACGCGGGGCCTTGTCCGCTCCGGGCTGCTCAACTCGGTCGTCAATCTCGGCGTGTTCGTCCGCCAAATCCCGGACGACGAGGCCAACGAAATCTACGACGTGCGCGCCGTCGTCTTCGGCTTCGTCTGCCAGAGACTGGCGGTACTGATCACGCCGGAGCAGCTCGCGGTTCTGTCGGGGCTGATCGCAGAGATGGAAGATGCCATCTCGCGGGACGAGGGGGCGAACTATTACCGCCTCAACCTCGCATTCCACGATGCCATCCTGGACTTTGCCGCCCATGGCCGCGCCAGGCAGACCTATGAGGCGCTGATCAAGGAGACCCATCTCCTACGTCAGAGCGCGCTCAGCGCGGCGCCGCGCATGCGCGAATCCAATGCCGAGCACAAGGCGATCGTCGAGGCCATGGCCGCCGGCGATGCCGATCGCGCTCGCCTGCTCGCCGAAGATCACGCCCATGGCGGCAAGCGCCGCTGGCTGCTCGCGCGGCGGGAAACTGAGGAGCGCAAAGAGACCTGAATACGAGACGGGAACGAGCCCGAACGGGCCGGCCCAGCAATGGAGGAGGAAACGATTATGCCAGCACACCAGAAGACGTGCCTCGCGCTGGGCTTCGGCCTCGCTGTCCTGGCCGCGGGAGCAGTCCGGGCCCAGGAGGCATTTCCGTCCAAGCCGATCGAGGTCGTCACCCATGCCGGTGTCGGCGGCGGCACGGACATCACCGCCCGCATGATGATGGTCCAGGCGCCCGCCGCCTTGAAGACCGAACTCGTGGTCGCCAACAAGACCGGCGGCAGCGGGTCTGCGTCGTTCGGATATGCCGTCTCCCGTCCCAAGGACGGCCACACCATCATGCTGATCACGCAGACCCATCTGCTGACCCTGCTGCAAGGCAAGGGCGGGGCGGTGAAGGTCGGCGATCTCGTCGGCATCGCCCGCGCCACCGAGGACCCGCAAGTCCTGATGGTCGGGGCCAACAGTCCCTACAAGACGGCGCAGGACTTCATCGCCGCGGCCAAGACCAAGTCCTTGAAGTTCGGCACCACCCAGATCGGCAGCGTCGACCACATCGCCGTCGTCGGCTTCGCCGAGAAGGCCGGCCTGTGGAAACCGATCGTCGTGCCCTTCCGTGGCGGTGGCGACATCGTCGTCAATCTCGTCGGCGGCAATCTCGATGGCGCGCTGCTGAACTATGCCGAGGCCGAATCGCAGATAAAGGCGAATGAGGTCCGGGCGCTGATCGTCTTCGCCAAGAACAAGATGGACTCGCTGCCGCAGACCCCGACGGCAGCCGAGATCGGCATCCCGGCAGTCTACTCGACGACGCGCGGCTTCGCCGTCCTGAAAGGCACGCCGGAAGACCGGATCAAGGTGCTGGAAGAAGGCCTGGTCAAGTCGATGCAGGGCAAGATCTACCAGGACTACCTGAAGAGTTCCGGCCAGTCCGCGGGCAGCGTCGTTGGCCGCGCCGACTGGCAGGCGGAGATCGACGAATTCCTGAAAACCGGCGACGCCGCGCTGGTCTCGCTTGGGATCAAGAAATGACGACCCGGCAGCTTCCGTCGCCGACAACCACGCTTGCGGCATCGACGACGGAGGGGGGCGACGAGACATCCACCACGGCCGGGCCCGCGCCTGGCCGTGTCCACCCGGATATCGTGACCGGTCTTGTCATCATTGCGCTATGCCTCGCGGTCTGGGGCGTGACCCTGGCCTTCGACGATGTGCCTGCGGCGATCTCCACGGGCATGGGCCCGGAGACTTTTCCGCGGCTTGTGCTCGGTGTCATCATTGCGCTGTCGTGCTGGCTTGCCTTGACCGCGAGCAACCGCTGCCGGCCGGAGATCGAGGCAGTGCATCCGATGATCTACGCCACGGCTGCCGCGCTCGGTGGCGTGATGGCGGCCATGGCCGTGTTCGGAATCCACGGTGCGGTCGTCGCATCCGTCATCGGCATCGGGCGTCTCTGGGGCGAGCGCCGGTTGCCGCTGCTGGCGACGATCGCCGTCGGCATGTCGCTCTCTCTCCATTTCGCCTTCGTGCGCGGCTTCGGCATCGGCCTGCCCCGCGGACTTCTCCAGACCTGGCTGAGCTGAGCAGCCCGCGCATCGCGCCTGCCAGAGCGTTGCGCAACCAGCGACGAGGATCAGATGGACGCTTTTCTCGCCGGCATGGCGATCCTCGCCGACCCCTACATGGTCGGCATCATCCTCGCGGGAACGGTGCTCGGCGTCATCGTCGGCGCGCTGCCCGGCCTCAGCGGCAGCACGACGGCGGCGCTTCTGCTGCCGATCACCATCACGATGAGCCCGGTTGCCGGCATCGCCTTCCTCGGCGCGATCTATTGCGCCGCCAATTTCGGCGGCTCGATCACCGCCATCCTGATCAACACACCCGGCGATCCGTCCGCCTCGGCGACGGCCTATGACGGCTATCCGATGGCGCGGCGAGGCGAGGCCGGGCGAGC
This sequence comes from Allobosea sp. Root483D1, assembly GCF_001429505.1. Classification (GTDB taxonomy): domain Bacteria; phylum Pseudomonadota; class Alphaproteobacteria; order Rhizobiales; family Beijerinckiaceae; genus Allobosea. Next base: position 18,647 of record NZ_LMJW01000020.1, on the reverse strand, counting down.
CCTCGGCATGTCGACGATCGCAAGCGCGATCGGCGGCATCTTCAGCGTCTTCGTGCTGATCGTCGCAGCTCCACTCCTGGCGAAGGCCGCCTATAGCTTCGGCCCCCCTGAATATTTCGCGCTCGCGATCTTCGGCCTGTCGATGCTGGCCGCCGTGGGCAGCTCGACCGGCATCAAGAACCTGATGGTCGGAGCCTTCGGCGTGCTGCTGGCGACGATCGGGCTCGACCTGATGACAGGCGTCGACCGCTTCACCTTCGGCGTGCCGGAGTTGAGCGAGGGTCTCGGGCTGGTGCCGGTGCTCACCGGCCTGTTCGCGATCAGCGAACTGCTGGTGCAGGCCGGCCGGCTGCAGATCATTCCCGAACGGCTCGGCCTCAACGCGATGAAGCTGCCTTCGATGGCCGATTATCGCAAATGCGCCAAGGCGATCGGCCTGTCGAGCGTGCTGGGTACCTTCATCGGCATCCTGCCGGCGCTGGGAGCGACCACCGCCGCCCTGATCTCCTATAACGAGACCAGGCGCTGGTCGAAATACAAGGACGAGTTCGGCAAGGGTTCGATCGAGGGCATCGCCGGTCCCGAGGCCGCCAACAACGCCGCCGTCGGCGGCAGCATGGTGCCCACGCTGGCGCTCGGCATACCGGGCAGCGCGACCACGGCGATCATCCTCGCCGGCCTGATCGTGCAGGGCGTGCGGCCCGGCCCACATCTGTTCAACGAGCAGCCGGCTTTGCTTTATGCCGTCTTCGCCTCGATGCTCGCCTCGAACCTGATGTATGTCGTGCTCGGCCTGTTCGCCGCCAAGCTCTTTGCCCGGATCACGCTGATCCCCGACGCGATCCTGTGGCCGGGCGTGCTGGTTTTCGCGATCGTCGGCGCCTATGGCCCCAACCAGTCGCTGGTCGATGTCTGGGTCATGCTCGGCTTCGGCGTGATCGGCTATGTGATGCGCCGCTACGGGTTTTCGCCGGCGCCGCTGGTGATGGGGCTGGTGCTCGGCACGATGGTCGAGGAGACGTTGAAGCAATCCTTGCTGATCTTCGACCACAACTGGCTGCTGTTCTTTACCCGGCCGATCGTGGTCGCCCTGTTCGTGGTGACGGCTTTGAGCGTCTGCGCGCCCTGGCTGGCGCGGGCAATCCGAGGCGCGACGAAATCGGCGCGCCTGCGTGCCGCCGAGAAATGACCGCGTAGCGGCTGACGCTAGCTCAGGGCCGACGGCCGATCAGCCCGCGCAAAGTCAGTGCTGAGCCGCCAACTCCCTGGGGACGAAGTTCGCAAGCCTCGTCGCCTCGGATACGTCTACCGCAATACGGATCGCAATGAAGGCGATCACCGCGCATCGAATTGTTCGACGATCGACCGCTCGCTGATGAGCAACCACAGCGCGGCGCGCCCGACACGATTCGAACGCGCGACCTTTACCTGATGGCCCTTGGCTCAATCGCAAATTCCCTCGTTGCCCAAGCGCTGCCAATCAGCTATCCAGCCTCACACGGTTTGCGCCCGTAGCTCAGCTGGATAGAGCGTTGCCCTCCGAAGGCAAAGGTCACACGTTCGAATCGTGTCGGGCGCGCCATTTAACCATTTGATTTAATTGACGTTTCTTCGGAAATCCCGGGTTTTGCCGGTATTCTGCTGGCTTCGAATAGCCACCGGATAGCCACGAGGCCTCGCGGGGATGTCCCCTTTTTAGTCCTTATGACCAACGCCCACTTTTCCGCAGTTGGCCCCTAGCTAACAAAACTAATGCCTGCCCAGCCAGCCACATAGCATTAGTGGTTGGACACGGCCGCGAGGCGCTTGCCTTGCCCCGCGGCGTCAACATGCACGCATGCCCCTAGCGCGAACAAAACCTTTAACTCACAATCGGTACAGAACTAGCGACGTAGGGCCGGGAAACGGCAAAGGATGCGGACACCGGAAGGGACCCGTCCTAAAGGACACCGCATCCATGCCGACGAGAAAACCAGAGCCGAACGACAAATTCCATTCGCCGATGCGGATCGACAAGACCACCGATCTCTCGCGCTGCGAAGCGTTGATCGCCGATGCAGCGAAGGTTGGCGACCGCCCGCTAAAGCTCGCCACTGACTGGAAGCTGCAGGCCAGGCCCGGAGGTTTCGCCGCGGGTGCCCAGACGATCATTACCTGGGCCCGGCAGCAATCGAGGCCGGTCCTCGTTAGCCATGCCCAAGGGGTGGACAGACGTACCGCCCTAGATCGGCTCTGCGAACGGCCCCATGGCATGATCGCAGCGATGATGTCCGCCGATACGACTGAGGCCGACGGCGTGTCGAGTGTCAGGGACGAGGTAAACGCCCGCATCAAGGCCCAAGTCGAGACTATGGACGTTCCGGTTCCAAAGCCTCAGCGGGGCCAGGAACTGTTCCTAATGTGCGTCGACCATTCGACGAGGCCTGACATCAAAGCTCTCTACTCTCCAACTGATCCGCCGGAAGTGCGCTCGGCCACCGAATTCCAGGATCTTCTGGAAAACGCCCTCGTAGCCGTGGCTCCGCGACATGGCCCGAAGAAGGCAATCCTTGGTGAGCAACTCGGGTCAGCCCTTCATGAGCTTTTCGATAACTCTCACGCACATGCCAGAACCGACCTGTCCGGGCGACGCTATCTGAGATCGGTCCGTTGCGTGAACGTCGCGGAACGGAGCATCCCATTCGGCAAGATCAGCGACGGCAGCCTCGGCGCCGCCGATCTGCAAGGCTATCTCACGAGGGTCGCGGACGTCTCCAAGTCGGAACAGCACGCTCGTTTCCTCGAGATTTCGGTCGTCGACAGCGGCCCTGGAATGGCCGCCAGGATGGCCAGCACGGACCTCGATGACGAGCTCGATATCCGCCAGGAAGCCGAACTGGTTCAAGCCTGCTTCCGCATCGGGATCACAAGCCGTCAGCGGCGGAACTACGGTCACGGACTGCCGCGGGTCCTCAGCGTGGTTAGAGAACATGGAGGCCTCATACGACTGCGCACCGGTCGCCTATCTCTCTATCGGGCGTTCGCTCCCTTCAAAGTCGATGTTCAGAAAGGTGGGGCGGAGGAGAACTGCCCTTTGCTCGACTCTTTTAGCCAATCTGAAACGTACACTCCCCTCGGGCGCGCCGCGGGGACTGCGGTTAGCCTCCTCATCCCCGTGAACATCCAGAACAGATGAGTTGGTGCTTCGCCTTCCGCTGGGATGCTGATGAAAAGGTCAGCCCGGGGTCCGTACTCGTGCTCGCCGCGATCGCAGCTCCGTTCCAATCGACAGATCTGCAGAGAGCTATCGACGAGGATCACTGTATTAATCTGCTTCCCGACCGGATTCTGCTCGTGATGCCGGAAACGCAGAGGGATTTCGTCTCGGGCAGCATGCCGGCCATCCTCCAGGACAGGGCCTTTCTGCGCATTGTCCCTCAACATACCTCGATCAGCGCCGCATACTTCGACCAGCACGGGCGTTGCGAGGCGTTCGAATCGATCGCCGGACCTGAGGCGCCATGGCCCGACCAGCCCTTCGAGAAGCTGAAGGCCGCCGGCTTGAGGGAGATCTTCGACAGACGTCAGGTCTTGATGAGGCCAAGCGCGGGACTGCATTTCGAACATCCCCGAGGTGTCCATTCCCGGGCATTCCTGCGCACGGCAAATGCGCTGGTCAGCGGGGTGGAAATTGAATTCGTCGCGATGACCTTGCTTGACTACCTGAAGGGCGCGACCAACCGGATCTGGCTCGATACCTCATCCATCGCGGCACTCGCTTATGCAATGATCGCCATCAGGCTCCGCTTCGACCCTACTTGTCCTCCTCTGCAAGTTGGCACCTTCTCGTCCTATGAGGGACTTGCACGTGCGAAGTTCCCTCAGCCCGAGAAATCGCTGTTCCTCATCTCGGCGACGGCGAGCGGGACTTTGCCCCGCAAGTTGATGCAGCGCGAGAGCGTCGGAAAGGACCGCGTCGTCAGCATTTATTCGGCCGCGGAAAAGAACGCCGACATCTCCTTCGTTTCCGACGTTAGCTCGCACCCCGACATCAAAAGCCGCGATGGTCGGTCGATGCTGGAGGTGTTCCAGCCGGACGATTGTCCCTGGTGTCGTGACAACTCCCGGCTCGCTCGCTTTGTGAGCGATCAGTTCCTGGCCGACGTGATCCGGTACGAAACCGCGCCCATCCTGGTGACCGATGCACCCACCGGCCTCCACGATATAGCCGAAGCGTTCGCCAATCAGGGCGTGTTCACTCTGCAGAGGACCAGCACGGGCGGACATCGGATCTGGTGCGAGCTGCCGTCGTCCACCTTCGATACGAAATTTGGCGACGCGCTCGAGAGGATCGCTCAGCGCTATGTGACTAGCGCCACAAGCCACTTCATCCATCTCGATGATCCCGCCTCCAAGCAGTTGGCGGTCAAGCTTAGCGACCTGGCAGCCGCCGATCTGGTACATCGCCCGCAACTCGTGGCAGCAAGCGACTTGCACACGATCAAGGCGGACGAAGCCAAGGCGGTTATCGTCATCGCTGCCTGCATCGGATCGGGGAACGCGCTGCTCGACGTCAGCCGTGAGTTAAGGGACATCCTGAAAGACAAGCCGCGGATTTATATTGTCGGTATTGCGAAGAACGCGGAGGCCACGAGGCACAGCGCGCTTACGAATGACCTCGTATTTAACAAGTCTTTCAAGCATGAACTGGTGACCATCAGAAGGCTGGTCATGCCAGGCGGCGAGATGCACGCGTGGCGCCTAGAGGAGCGGTTTCTGCGCGAGCTCGCAGAGTCGATGCCAGGCGGTTCGGACGGAGATCATGTCAGAACTTTCGTGGACGTCCGCAGCGAACATCTGCGGGCCGCCCTATTCCCGGCAGGCCAGAACCTCTTCCTGTCCAGCCCCAACGAAACACCACTCGCGCTTAGGGATGGCTTCGCTTTCTGGAACGACAAGACCTCGGCAGCAGCAGCTTCGCAGGGCGACGTTATTGCGACAATCGCATCTGTTCTTCACAACATGAGGACGGCGAGCGTCACCAAGCTCTGGGCAACTGCCTTCCACGTGATGCTCATAGAGCCCGGCATGTTCGGTCGCTATAACGACGGCGTCATCCAGGCAGCGCTGCTTCGCGCCGCCCACCCCCACGAGCTCAACTACGCCGCGCGAAGCGATCTAAGCGAGGCCATGAGGCGCATCATCGATCGGGCGCTCGTCCGGTGGAATGCGCCGCAGGGGGAAGCTGCACTCGAGTTCCTCCTTGCTATGGGAACCGGCAGGCTGACGCTACAGGCCAGCGACTGTCACAAGCTGCGGGCCCCGGAGGGGTCTCCCGCCATCTTGCGTCACATGCTCGAGTATGCCCAGAGCAAGGTCCGCGCATTGTTGGATGATGCTATTCCGTCAGCCTGATTGCCGAAGCTCCATCTTTAATGGAGCCGGGTTGCCCCGACGAGGCTTTGAATGTCATTCACGGTTGAACAACAAAACGAGTTAGATGCTGCGCGCGCCCAAACCAGTCAGACGCTACGGCCGACGTCGGCTGCCCTCGAGGAGATTCTCTTCTCTCCGGTCCCGGTGCTTGATCACGGCTTTGTGCGCGTGATCGACTACATGGGTGACGATGGTGCGGTCGTGCAGGCCGCGCGGGTCTCATACGGTCGGGGAACGCGTCGCATCAGCGAGGATCGCGGCCTCATCCGATACCTGATGCGGCATTGGCACTCTACCCCCTTCGAGATGGCCGAGCTCAAGCTCCACGTCAAACTGCCCATTTTCGTAGCGAGGCAGTGGATTCGTCACCGCACCGCCAACGTTAACGAGGTTTCGGCGCGCTATTCAATTCTGGACAAGGAGTTTTACATACCTGACCGAGCGCACCTCGCGGCACAATCCCAAAGCAACCGTCAAGGCCGAGACGCCCTTCTCGAGTCTCCGGAAGCCGATGAGGTCCTGGCGCTGCTCCGCGAGGACGCTACCAGGAACTACGATCACTACGCTTGGATGCTCAACGAAGGGGAAGAGAGCGATCGCGACACGAGCCGCCGCGGACTGGCGCGAGAACTCGCCCGAATGAATCTGACTCTCAACTCGTACACACAGTGGTATTGGAAAGTCGACCTGCACAATCTGCTCAGCTTCCTCCGATTGCGGGCGGATGCCCACGCTCAATACGAGATCAGAGCATATGCAACCGTGATCCTTGCTATGGTCGAGCGGTGGGTGCCGTTGACGTACGAGGCCTTCCGCGACTATCGAATGGATTCTGTAAGCCTATCTAAGCAAGCCTTGCAGATTGTCCGCCGGCTTATCGCGGGCGAGAAGGTCACGTTGGAGACCAGCGGACTGCAACAGCGAGAATGGCTCGAACTGACTAGCTCGCTTGAACTGCCGGATTAAACAACAGCCGCTTAGCGACGACGTCGCGCCGATCTGTTCGGCAGCGGTCAGGGAGATGCATCTGATCAAGCTGATCTTCCAACGCAGGCAAACAAACTTGCCCGAGTCGTGCGGCTTCAACGGTCATCGATGCAGACAAGGTCCGTCTAACGTCCGCCGGCCTCGTCCGCTTCCTGGCTAAACGTCGACTTCAATCCATTGGTGTCAGCGTCTGGACGATTGCGAAAGGGCGAACTCGACGGCGCTACGGATCAGAGCTTCATTGCCCGGACCAACTTTAGGGGCTGGCTTCCAAAGTGCGCAAATGATCTCGGCCTGTCTCTGGCGATCGATCTGTCCATACGAAGTAAAGGTGGTCAGAACGTCGTTGTGGCCGTAGTTCTGGCTCCAGGCCTTGAACTCTTCAGGAGTGCGGCAGCGCTCGAGCCCCAACCGCGCCAGCGTCTTGCGAAGCGAGTGGGGGTTGAAATACGGCAAGCCCGCTGACACGAAGGCGTCGCGGAAGATTTTGCGGATCGGCGCGGCGTTGCTCCAGCAAGTGCGCTCCAGCCCGGCAGGGCGATTGAGGCAATTCTCACTCGCTGCCATCTTGGTTTTCGGGAACAGGGGGTCGTCCAGACCCCATTGCCGTTCGTCCTTGAGGAATCGCACCCAATCTTCGACCACATCGACGAATAAATCGCCGACCGGAAAGAACCACGTCTCGATACTCTTGGATGCCTTGGTCCGGACGGCGCCAGCGTCCTGCCGCAGCACGCGTTCCCCCATATCGATATGTTTGAGTCGCAAAGACGCTAGTGCGTCATCGCGGGCACCAGTGAGGATGGCGCATGCGATCACCGCCCTGTTCCGCTTTTCGATATCGGAGCAATGCGCCATGTGCTCGACGACGTGGCGGACCTGCTCGATGGTCGGGCCTTCTACAGGACGGTGAGCCCTGGCGATGGCTGTCTGCTTCAACGACAGGCTGAAATAGTCGGCGTCGGAATGACGGATCCGACTGCGATAGCCAGATTGATCGGCAAGCCAGATGACGAAGCTGCGCAGCACCGCCAAGGTGTGAAGCTGCGTTGGAAGACTGAGGGGCTTGCCGGTTCGTTCATTAAGCTGCGCGGCCAGGTGATCCTTGAACGCGATGGCCTGTTCGATGTGAAATTGCGCGAAATCGCGGCGCTTGGTGTAACATTCGAAGCGGTCTATGGCCGCTAGGGCCGTGTCGATCGAAGCCTCGCCATGCCGCTTCGCAGCCTTGAGATAGCGCGCATATGTCCGCTTGATGCGTTCGTTCTTGCCATTAGGTTTCATGGTGTCGGTTCTCCGATGTCGAAGTCACAAGTTGCGAAGGGATTGGCTCACGCAGATAGACGTGCCTGTTCGCCTTGGAACTGGACGTCGCATTGGCCGGCGACGGCAGTGACCCGATGCCGGGAGACGCGCCGAAACATCATCCGGTCGCAAACCGGACACAGGCCCGTGAGACTGCCCGCCGTTGGTGTCGCGGGCGTATAGTCGAGCATCCCGCCAGCCGGCTCCTGTGGCTTCCGACAGGGCAAGCAGAACAGGCGACCCGGCCCACAGGGTTGTTTCGCCGACACTCGCCGCTGCTTTAGGAAGGCGACGACGACATCGCCGCGAAACAGGATCGGCCTACCGTCATCGATCGGCTCCAGCCCCGATTTGCGCCATGAGCGAACCGTGTTTTCATGGAGTTCGAACAGGCGCGCCAGTTCATCGATCGTGTAGGTCTGCCGCAGCTTGACGCGACGATGGTTGGGGTGCCGCGCGCCCATGCCCTAGTTTCCGGAGCTCGTCAGCACGTCGGACGTCGAGCGCTGCGGCTGACCGATGCGGGCGCGTGCCCAGGCGTCGAGATCAGCGGGCGCGTAGATCGGTGTCCGTCCCGCTTTTCGATAGACCGGGCCGCCGCCGATCACGGCGAGCTTCGCTAGCCACTGTCGCGAGCAGGGAAAGCCGTAAACGGACTGGATATAGGACGCCGCATCCGCGCGGCGCAGGAAATGTACTGCCTCAGCCTGTTGGGTATCAGCATCCATCATGTTCATCTTCCATCGTTTTCGGGGCATGCCCCGGTTGCTACGAAGGAAGCTATGATTTGTGTGCGATACCCGAAAAAGGCGCCCGATATTCGCCCGATATTTTAATTTCGGGCTCGTATATATGCCCGAAATGCCGCCATCAGTCGATTTCCGATGGTTTTGGGTGTGAGCGGTGGCGCGGTAGGGTGGTACGTCCGCAGCCAAGAAGCTAGGAAAGCGGCCTCTTTCGCCAAAGGGGGCTCGACTGACCCCTGCTTGCACCGGCGATGAAACTCCGCCTCAACCAGATGCATAGCCGACGGCCTACCCGGCCCTCCTGAACGGTAAGACGATAGATCAGACTGATCCTGTCGACTGCCATCCTGCGGGTAAGCCCATAGCCTCGCCACGTCTGACCCCAAGACAACGAGCCGCGCCCACTTCGGGCGCCCATGCTTTACGAGGCTGTCATCGAGACCTCCCAGCCAATCCTCTTCATCAGTGAAGGCGTAGGATTGCAGATACATCTCGTCGCCGAGGATTAAGTCGATGGCCGTATCGATAAACGGATAGGACATCTTCACGCCGGCGAACTGATATCCCGGCACAGGCTCTCGCATCCCGTCGCGAAATCCGATGACTTTCACGTCATCAGACGAAATGCGGGCAAGCAGCTCGCCATAGGCTGACTTCCATCGATCTGTTTGAAGCGGATCGAAATCGACCGTGCCGCCCTGCGTCGCGATCCATTGGGCAGCACAGTACAGCGGCATATAGCCCGGCCCATCTGGCCGCTCGAGTTCGGGCAACACAATCCGATCCGGCTTCGGAGAGCGAGCTTTCCACAGACCACGGACATGGCCCGTCGGTACGGTAACGTCCCTGTAGCGAATTGGGCCCCTCCCTATGGGAGCCCGAGTACACAAGACGTCGCGGTCGTCGATTTCCGCGAGTTCAAGATCTTGCAACCGAATCGCGTCGAGCGTTTCGCGTCTGCCACTAGCGACATCAATGCCAGTCGCTTCAAAACATGAGCCACGCATGGCCTGCCAGAGCGCGTTAATGGCGTCAGCCACGGACATTGAATAAGGCTGCTCGCCATCGCCTCGAAGGCCCAGGGTTTCACCCAACCGAAGGCGGAGCAAACTAGCCGGCGATAATCCAAACAGATCGAAGCCGGAGCTATTCGGTCCCTTCCAATGATCCATGTACCGCCAGTGAGTGCATTCGGTGCGATATACATCCCAATTTTCCCGAACAGCTTCTGGTGAACGACACGCGATCCAAGCAATAGCCATCGGCAGAGTCCAGAACGGCTCTTTCATAGGGTCATAGTCGTCACAATTTGGCCGATACTCGATGGCCTTCAGGTCCAGGCGCGCAGCCTCTGCCTCCGCTTCAGAGGGCGAGAGCTCTCCAGAGATGACCTTTCCGATCAGATCATCCCGACGAGCGTGGTCACTGGGCATCGTTGAAACCTCTAAATCGTGGCGCCGTCTTTAGCCGCTGATCAAACAGACTGCCGTACTCGATAGCCGATGCGGAGCAGCTATTTTCAAGCCTGTGTTGATCGCTCCCGCCTCGAACCAGCGCACGCGCTGAAAACGCCTCAGTCACTACGCCCTTCGCGCTTTTTCAAACCCAATGCAGCGCACACTATTTCGTTATCAGCCCAAGCAAGTATGGTCCCTACAAAATTATGGCTTGGGGATTCGCGGAATGGCGACCGACGGGAATGGCGGCGGCGATTTTAATTTTGAGGCAGAGCTGTTTAAGGCGGCGGACAAGCTCAGAGGCAATCTCGAGCCGTCCGAATACAAGCATGTCGCACTCGGTCTGATCTTCCTAAAGTACATCTCGGAGGCGTTCGAGGCGCAACGACAAAAACTTCTCCAGGAGGATTTCGCTGATCCGGAGGATCCGGAGGAATATCTGGCCGCGCGCGTCTTCTGGGTGCCGGAAATCGCCCGTTGGTCGAACCTTAGGGCCAATGCCCGTGCCCGCGATCTTGAGATCATCGATCCCAATTCCGGCAACACCAAGAAGGTTGATATCGGGGGTTTGATCGATACCGCGATGGAGTCCATCGAAAAGGCCAATGAGACGACGCTGAAAGGTGTGTTGCCCAAGGACTATGGCCGCCCCTCGCTCGACCGGCAGATGATTGGCGATCTGGTCGAGCTATTCTCCAACTTCAAGGTGCATGAGGAGGGCGTCAATTCGCGCGATCTGCTCGGGCGAACCTATGAGTATTTCCTGTCGGGCTTTGCCGGCGCGGAAGGTAGGCGGGGCGGCGAATTCTTCACGCCGCGTTCCGTGGTGCGCGTACTCGTCGACATGCTGGAGCCCTACAAGGGCCGCGTCTATGACCCCTGCTGTGGCTCGGGCGGCATGTTTGTTCAGTCCGAAGAGTTCATCAAGGAGCACGGTGGCCGCACGGATGACATCTCGATTTACGGGCAGGAGCGCAACAACACGACGTGGAAACTCTGCAAGATGAATCTCGCCGTGCGGGGCATCGATGCCGATATCCGCTGGAACAACGAAGGCTCGTTCGTTCGAAACGAGTTCTCGAACATGAAGTTCGATTTCATCCTCGCCAACCCACCCTTCAACGTCTCGGATTGGTGGCGGGCGAGCCTTGAGGAGGATATCCGCTGGACGCATTTCGGCACGCCACCCCAAGGCAACGCCAACTACGCCTGGTTGAGCCATATCTACCATCACCTCGCGCCACGTGGCACGGCGGGCGTGGTGTTGGCCAACGGCTCCATGTCTTCGCAGCAATCGGGCGAAGGCGAGATGCGCCGCGCGATGATCGAGAAGGACGCCGTGGACTGCATGATTGCGCTTCCCGGCCAATTATTTTATTCGACCCAGATTCCGGCCTGCCTGTGGTTTCTGGCGCGGGACAAGAGTGCCAACGGCCACCGCGACCGGCGCGGCGAAATCCTGTTCATCGATGCCCGCAAGCTCGGTCGCATGGTGGACCGTACCCGGCGCGAATTCTCCGAAGAGGATGTCGCGAAGATCACGGACACCTATCACCGCTGGCGCTCCAAGACCGAGTTCAACGCCTACAGGGATGAGCCCGGCTTCTGTGCCTCGGTGACGCGAGAAAAAATCGCCAAGGAAAGCTTTGTGCTGACGCCGGGGCGGTATGTAGCGGCCGAAGATATCGAGGATGACGGCCTAAATTTTGCAGACCACCTCCAACATCTCACTGAAAAACTCGGGCGTCAGTTTGCTAAGGGGCAGCAGATTGAAGCTCTAATTCGACAGCGGCTGGCAGGAGTTGGCCAGCAATGAGCAATTGGAAAGAGGTTAAACTCCGAGAGGTCGGACACATCGTAACAGGAAAGACACCGCCAACTTCAGACGCAGATTCATACGGCGGCGAAATACTCTTCGTAACGCCGTCCGATATGGACGGAAGAAGAAATATTGAAAAAACAGCCAGAACACTCACTGAGAAGGGGGTGTCAAAGGTACAATCATCTTTTATTCAGAAGCCGTCGTTGGTGGTTTCATGTATTGGATCTGACATGGGCAAGGCCGCATTGGTAAATGGCCCATATGTTTCGAATCAACAAATTAATTCGATAATCGTCTCCGGTAGGTTTGATAGATTTTTTGTCTATTACAACCTGTTGGCTCGAAAGGATGAAATACGAAGCAAGGCCAGTGGCGCTGCGCAACCAATCATGAATAAGACAGATTTCGGAAACCTACCAATATTGGTTCCCGATTTGCCTACTCAGGAAGCAATCGGGTTGGTTTTAGGCGCCCTCGATGACAAAATCGAGTTGAATCGGCGGATGAATGAGACGCTGGAGGCAATTGCACAGGCGATCTTCAAGGATTGGTTTGTCAATTTCGGCCCCACCCGCCGCAGGCTGGCAGGCACCACGGACGCAGTCGCAACCATGGGCGGCCTCACTCCGGATGCCACCCGCGCCACCGAACTCGCCGCACTCTTCCCCGACACCCTTGGCGACGATGGCTTGCCGGTGGGGTGGCGGTTGGAACCACTATTGGACTTGGCCTATTGGGTCAACGGCGCTGCATATAAAAACATGCACTTCGTCGCGTCAGGCGAGGGTCTACCCGTTGTGAAGATTGCCGAACTCAAGGTCGGCGTTACAGACCAAACCAAGTTCACGAATACGGACCTTGGCGGCCGGTATCGGATTCATAATGGCGAGTTGCTTTTCTCATGGTCGGGCAATCCCGACACCTCGATAGATGCATTCATATGGACCGGTAACGAGGCGTGGCTCAACCAGCATATATTTGCTGTGCGCGAGAACGGGAAACGGACCAAGGCAGCCCTCTATATAGCCTTGAAATACTTGATGCCACAGTTTGCCGAGTTGGCACGGAACAAACAGACGACCGGTCTGGGACACGTCACCAAGGACGACATGAAGCGACTGCTCGTTCCTTCACCGTCGGAAGATATTCTGGCCTCATTTTCAAATATTATCGAACCGATCTTTGAGCGTATTTACTCATCGCTTTCTGAAAATCGCGCCCTGGCTGAAACCCGCGATTATCTCCTCCCCAAGCTCATGTCCGGCGACGTTCGCGTGCATCATGCGAAAAAGCTCGCTGAGGGCGTGCCCATATGAGCGTTAAGGAAATCGTGCCCTCGGAAGGACCATATCACCTCAGGCTGAAAACTTGGCCATCCTTCGAGTTTCACAACCCCGATATTGATGGGCTAGTTCCTGTTTGCCGCGTCGAGAGCTGGCAGGCGTTCGAATCGCTGATTGGGGAGGAATGGGGAACGCTCGGCATTGGGGATCGGGTTTATCGTGGCCATCGCCGCTATGAATGGCAATTGGAAGACACACTCACACGCGAGTTCGACGGAGGAGCTATCCCACCCGAGGTTTCATCGAAACTCCTATCCCGGTTCAAGCTCGCCATGCGCGGGCGCGGTGTTGATCTCGCCGGCATCACCGATGACGAGAACGAAGTATGGGCTTACGGCCAGCACTTTGGGCTAGCGACGCCCCTGCTCGACTGGACGGAATCGCCATTCGTCGCACTCTTCTTCGCCTTCGCGCAAGAAGACGACGAACTTGAGAAGCAGAACGGCAGCCGCGCGGTATTCTCCCTCAATCGTGGCTTGATTGATAAAGTAATCCCAAATTTATTTTTTGAACCCGCGCTCGGAGAAAATGCTCGGCTTGTCAATCAGGCGGGACTGTTCACGGTCACCCCAACCGATGACGAAAACTTCGTTTCGGCCGTTATCAATGCAGTGATCGATAGCGGAGCCGTAGACCCCGACAAAGCTGAAGATATCGCCCGCTATATCTACAAGGTGCATATCCCGAACACGGGCCGCGCGGACTGCCTGTCTATGCTCCGTCGGATGAACATTCATCACGCGAACCTATTTCCCGACCCGAGCGGGGCGTCGCTCTATTGCAATGATTGGCTCAGGCGGGAGGTGTCAGACCGGAAGCGCGCCGAGATCGTCCGGAAACAGGTAGCGTCGAAACCCCCACTTCAACCGCCTGTGGAGCATGCCCCGCCCGAAGCCATCGAAGGCGAGCCGACAACAATCGAAGCGCTGCTAAATCAGCTCATTGTTCCTGATGACGGCATTGCACCATCAACTGTTTCTCAATGGGCCGAGCGCGTGGCGAAGACCTATGAGGAGAACTCCCCGATTGATTGGCCAGTCCACGTTAGCACGACAAAAGGCATGCGCATCAGGATGGGGCGTCTCTTGAATGCTCTTGGCTTTCCGCCCGATCGTCGGAACGATGCAATGGACAAGATCGTCGGCTTCTATGCCAGCGAATACATCAAGAAGAATAATTTGAAAGAGCTGGTTGGCGGCCCAAGATCGGGCGGCGATTTTTTCTATGCCATCAAGAAGGGTCAAGCCGAATGACGAATGTCTGGTGCGTCCGCGCCGAATTCGGCCGCTTCGCACGCGCTTTCGTTGATGGCGGCTTTGTCGCAATCGGCTGGCTTGAGCATCAGGATTTATCGGCCTGCGCCCACCGGGATGATTTGCAGGCGCTATATCGCGCGGCCTATCCGCAGGATACCAGCAACATCGTCGTGGGCCAGCAAGTCGGGCAGATCGCCCGCTTCCTGCTTGAGATTGCGCCGGGCGATATCGTCATCACGCCGGACGCGAATACGGAGCTTCTGCACCCCGGCATTGTGCAGCCGGGTTATACGTTCAAAACAGGCGATCCCTCTTGCCCCTATCCGCATCGTCGCGGCGTGGCATGGGCCAAGGAGCCGATGCTTCGCTCCGGGCTGTCTGTGCCGCTTCAAAATACAATGCGATCATCACTGACCGTGTTCGGCGTTTCGCAATTGGACGAGGTGCTTCGCCTTGTCGGGCGCGCGGCTGAAATCCCGGCTGCCAAGGGTACACCCTACGATCCCTATGCCGCCGTGCTCGAACAGGTTCTGCGGCTAGATGACAAGGAATTTGAAATCCTCGTCAGCCACTTGTTGACCGCCCTCGGCTTCGAAGGCTCCGAGGTGACCGGCAAGACCGGTGACGGCGGCGTTGATGCCACCGGCGAACTCAACGTGGCCAACCTCGCTAAGGTGAAAGTTTTCGTCCAGGCCAAACGCTACAAGCTCGGCTCAAGGATTGCGGCGTCAACGGTCCGCCAATTGAGACAGGCGATCCCGTTTGGCGGACAAGGTGCGTTCATCACCACCGCCGATTTCCAGCGCCAGGCTTTTGACGTGGCCTTGGAGAACGGCTTCCCGAGGATCGGGCTCGTCAATGGCCGCCAGCTGGTGGATTTGCTCGTAGAACATTGGGACGATATCCCGTCGGCATTTCAGGATCGTCTCTCACTCAAGCGCGGGCTGGTGCTGGCATGATAGGCGGTTTTGGGGAGGAGATTGTCGAGCTCGCCGGCATCGAAACGCTGCGGCATCTGGGGTGGATGTATCTCCACGGCAGTGTCATCGCACCGGATGGAGTCTCGCCTCAACGCGCCTCCTATTCCGATGCGGTGCTGCTGAAGCGCCTCGAAATGGTCGTCGAGAGGATCAACCCAGGCCTGCCCGAGGTGACACGATCCGAAGCGATCCGTCAGGTCCTCATCGCCGAGAGCGCGAACGTCATCGAAGAGAACCGCCGCATTCATCGCCTGGTCACGGATGGCGTTGATGTGGAGTATCGCGGCGACAATGGCCGCGTCCTGGGCGGGAAGGTCTGGCTGATCAATTTTGACGATGTGGCCGCCAATGACTGGCTGGTCGTCAATCAGTTCACGCTGATCGAGGGGCGCAATAACCGGCGACCAGATATCGTGCTGTTCGTCAACGGGCTGCCGCTGGCCGTGCTTGAGCTCAAGAACCCAGGGGACGAGAACGCCACACTGAAGGCTGCGTTCAACCAGATCGACACCTACAAGCGGCAGTTGCCATCTCTGTTTCGAACCAATGCGGTGTTGATCACATCGGACGGGATCAAGGCCAGGATCGGATCACTGACTGCTCCGGAAGAGCGCTACATGCCATGGCGCACGATCAATGGGCAGGACTACGCAGCGCCCGGGACGCCCGAGCTCGACACGCTGCTGTGCGGCGTGTTCGAGCGGGAAAATTTTCTGAAATTGGTGCGGGATTTCACTGTCTTTGGCGACAAGGGCGAAGGCCCCTTCAAGATCATCGCCGGGTACCACCAGTTCCATGGCGCACAGAAGGCTTTGGCGGAATCCATCGACGCTTCCGGCCCGGACGGTGACCGCAAGATCGGCGTGATTTGGCATACGCAAGGCTCGGGTAAGAGCTACCTGATGGCGTTTTTCGCCGGGCTCGCTGTGCGTTCAACTGCGCTCCAGAACCCGACGCTCGTCATCCTCACAGACCGCAATGATCTGGACGACCAATTGTTCGCAACCTTCAGCCTCTGCCGCGATCTGGTTCGGCAAAAGCCGGAACAGGCGGACAGCCGCGAGGAACTAAAGCGCCTTCTTGATCGCTCGGCGGGCGGTGTAATCTTCACGACGGTTCAGAAATTTTCGCCGATCGGCGGTGAGGAGAGCTTCCCGCTACTGACTGATCGACGGAATGTGATCGTCATTGCCGATGAGGCGCACCGGACGCAATACGGGCTCGATGCGCGGCTCGACACGAAGACCGGCGTTCGCCGTTATGGCTATGCCCATTACATCCGCCAGGCGATGCCCAACGCATCATTCATCGGCTTCACGGGCACGCCAGTTGAGGGGCAGGACCGGAACACGCCCGCGATTTTCGGCGATTACATCGACATTTACGACATTTCCCGTGCCGTCGAAGATGGCGCAACGGTCCCGATCTACTATGAGAGCCGCTTGGCGCGGATCGAACTCAACGAGGATGAGAAGCCAAAGATTGACGCCGAGATTGAAGCACTCATCGAGGATGAGACGCTCACCGAGGCTGAAAAGTTCAAGGCGAAATGGGCAACAGTCGAAGCCCTGGTTGGTGCCAAGAAGCGCCTGAAACAGATTGCGACCGATCTCGTCACACATCTCGAAGCGCGGCTCTCTGCCTTGGATGGCAAGGCTATGGCCGTCTGCATGAGCCGTCGCATATGTGTTGACCTATACAATGAGATCATCGCCCTTCGCCCGCACTGGCATTCTGACGACGACGACAAGGGCGCGATTAAGGTGGTGATGACCGGCGCCGCCTCAGATCCCCCGGCGTGGCAGGCGCATATTGGCAACAAGCGACGGCGCGATGCGCTTGCAAAACGAGCCCGCAACCCGGCTGACCCGCTCAAGCTCGTCATCGTCCGGGACATGTGGCTCACTGGGTTTGATGCGCCCTGCATGAACACGATGTATGTCGACAAGCCGATGCGCGGACACGGTCTGATGCAGGCTATCGCCCGCGTGAACCGCGTCTTCAAGGACAAGCCGGGCGGGCTGATCGTTGACTACATCGGCATCCTTCAGAACCTGAAGAAGGCGCTGGCGGATTACAGCCCCTCAGATCAGGACAAGACCGGTATCGATGAGGAACAGGCCGTTGCCGCGCTGAAGGAAGCCTTTGAGCGGGTCAGGGCGATATTCCACGGCCATGATTACAGCGCCGGGCTGACAGGCACTCCGAAACAGCGATTGCACGCGCTGGCTGGCGCGATCGATTGGGTTTTGCGCTGGCAGGAACAGGAAGCGGCGAAAGCCACCAATCAGGAGGAAAAGAAGCGGGCGCATCGTGCCTTTCAGGACATGGTGCTTGAGCTATCCAAGGCCTATGCGCTTGCATCTGCAAGCGACTTGGCAAACGCTATCCGGGATGAGGTCGGCTTTTTCCAGACCGTCCGCGCTGCTATCGCAAAATCCACGGCGAGGGGCGGTCTAGGCGAGGCAGACCGGGCATTTGCGGTCCAACAGCTTATTGATCGTGCCGTCGCCTCCTCTGAAATCATAGATGTTCTACGGGCCGCGGGTATTGAGTCGCCGGACATCTCGATTCTGTCAGATGAGTTCCTCGCCGAAATTCGCCTGATGAAGCGCAAGAACCTCGCACTCGATGCGCTCCAGAAGCTCTTGAATGGAGAGATCAGAAGTCGCGCGAAGACGAACATTGTTGAAAGTCGGACCTTCTCCCGAAGGCTGGAAGACGCTGTCGCCCGATATCATGCCAACGCAATATCCGCCGTCGAGATGATCAATGAGCTCATCGCGTTGGCGAAAGACCTTCAGGAAGCCCGACGGCGCGGCGAGGAGCAGGGACTATCACAGGAGGAAGTCGCGTTCTACGACGCGCTGGCGCAGAACGAGAGTGCAATCCAAGCACTCGGCAACGATATGCTGCGCGTCATCGCACATGAGCTACTTGAACAGCTCAGGGCCAACGCTACCGTCGATTGGCATAAGCGCGAGAGCGCGAGAGCGCGAATGCGCGTCCTCGTGAAGCGAATTCTGAAAAAGTTTGGGTATCCACCTGATCTCTCCGAAGAGGCCGTAAGGACCGTTCTGGAGCAGGCGGAGGTGCTCCTACGTCATGTGAATTGAACGTCTTTTCATGGAGCTGCGTTTCGCATGCAAAGACTCAAGGCGAGACCTTTCCGCCCCTTCGCGCTTTAGGAATTGATTAACGCGCCCGACCTCGGAAGTTGCAATCGCATCCATTTTCACCATGAATGACTTCGTGAGAAAGTATTGTTCTCCGCGGGGCATTTGATGTCTGGTGTTTGGCAGCAGGGGATTGCCCGGGTTCTGTTCTCTGAGGGGG
>NZ_LMJW01000019.1:193-94363 GCF_001429505.1 Allobosea sp. Root483D1 | reverse complement strand
GACCAGCCAGTGCAGAGCGAGCGCGAGCGGCAGGAAGCCGAGCAGGAAGGCGAAGGAGTTGAATAGCATCGGCTGGGGCGCGAGCGGCGGGAGAGCGCGGGCTTAGACGGTAATTGGTGCCGTGTCATTTCGCGGGCCGTCATTGCTGCGATCTTGCCGCTCAGAAGTTGCCTTCGCGCAGATTTTTGTGTGCCGTTTCCCGCCGCCATCGGGCGGCTTTTTCACGCCCGGAGCATCAGATGATCCCCAACGAGGTGCAAGCCGCGCTGGTTGCGCTCGGCTATTCGGTGGCCGTCGACGGCAACATCGGGCCGAAGACGCGCGAGGCGATCAAGGATTTCCAGAAGCGGCACGACCTGAAGGTCGATGGCCATGCCGGCCCGCTGACGATCGCCAGGCTGCATGAGGCACTGGCCGCCGCCAAACCGGCGCCTGCGATCCCTGAACCCGGCGACATCGTCCCCGCGCAGTGGATGCCGGCCGGTCGCCTCGAGCGCGTCATCTGTCACTGGACTGCCGGACAGCACCGCGCCTCCGACCTCGATCGCTCGCACTATCACATCCTGATCGAAGGGCAGGGCGGCCTGGTCCGCGGCGACAGCCCGATCTCGGCCAACGGCATCGGCGGCACCGGCAAGCGGGCCAGCCACACACTGAACTGCAACACCGGCTCGATCGGCGTCTCGCTCTGCTGCATGGCGGGAGCGAAGGAGCAGCCCTTCGATCCCGGCAAGGCGCCGATGACGGCCGTGCAGTGGGAGCGTTTGGTGCGTGTCGTCGCTGATCTCTGCCGGCGCTACGGGATTCCGGTCACGCCCAGGACCGTGCTCTCGCATGCCGAGGTGCAGGCCAATCTCGGCATCAAGCAGCGCGGCAAGTGGGATTTCACCCGGCTTGCCTTCGCCCCTTCGGTGAAGGGCGCCAAGGCCTGCGGTGACCTGCTGCGCGCCGGCGTCTCGGCTTCACTCGCCGCTTAATTAGATAAGCGGCAGCGCGAGAACCGTCCCGATCACTACCACGATCGCTGCACGCAGCCATACGCCCTGCGCCTCATTGGAAGTCATCTTCCTCAACATGGACGCACCTCGCTCACGAAACAGGTGCTGCCGGTCACGTTCGACTGGGAGGAAGCTGTGACCGGCAGCGGTTCGAAGCTGGGATGTTTCGAACGCTTCAACAGTACCGCGGGAGACGATCTTCGCAACCTATCGTCCTGTTCAAACCGGCGATTTCCCCTACGTAATCTCAAGGAGCAAATCATGAACGAGCAGATCCTCAGCTTTCTCCGCACCCTCGTGCAATCCGGCGCTGCCGCGCTTGCTGCCAAGGGGCTCAACGACGAGCAGGGCGCGACGGTTCTTGTCGCCTTCGTCATGTGGGCAATCCCGACGGCGTGGGGCCTGTGGGTTCGCCGCAAGGCGGGCCTGGTCGCATCCGCCGCGGCTCTGCCGGAGGTCGCGACCATCGTCACCACACCGGAGATCGGGGCCAAGGTCGACGATCCGTCTGTCACGGCCCGGTGATGGCCCATGCCTGAGAAAGAACGTGCTGATGTCCGATGAGGCGACCGTCAACATCGGCGCGCTCCAGCAGCGCGTCTATGGGCTGGAGAGCGGCCAGCGGAGTATGTCAGAAAGCGTCTCGGCGCTCTCGTCCAAGGTCGAAACGCTTTTCGCCAGCCTCGCGTCGAAGATTGAGGAGCGGTCGCGGCCTCAGTATCCGCTGCTGATCTCGATCGGCCTCTTTGGCCTCGCCGTCATCACCGCGGTCGGCGCCCTCGCATACGCTCCGATCCGCGAAAACCAGACAGATCTCAAGATGGCAATGGTCGAGATGGCCAAGACCGTCGGGACGCTAGGCGAACGCTTCGTCTCGATCCGCGAGCTCGATGGCCGTAGTGGCCGGACGCGATCGGAGATGGAGCGCGTCAACGCCGACCTGAAGGCGCTGGAGGCGGTGACGGTGCCGCGCGGCGAGCACACCGAGCGCTGGCGCGGCTTCGATGCCTCGGTCGTCAATCTCCAGCGCCAGATCGACGACCAGAACAAGAAGTTTGGGGACACGTTCAGCCTGCGCGACGCGCTCCAGCAGATGCAGCGCGAGATCGACCGACTCCGCACCGAGCGGCGCCCGCCCTGATGCGGAACCGGCCGGCTGAAAGGGCGTTAACCGATCTCCAGTGACCAAGCCAACTCGCCCCGCTGGCACCGCCGCGGGGCTTTTCTTTTCGCGACCACTTCAGGAGCGCCGGCAACCGAGCAATAGGCTGCAGGCCAGCAGGGCAAGTTTGTCTTTGGCCATGGCAAGCGCGATAAATATCGGGGAGTGGAACAGCTGCCCCTCGTTTCCGTTTGATCCCCATCGGTGATGCGGCGCTCGGCATCGCCCCAGTTAAGCAATAGGGGATCATCCATGGAGAACGGATTCAAGACGATGTCTGAAGCCGCCGACGAAGGCCGCGGCGGAACCGCGTCCAGTCAATCTTCCGCTGAGGCAGCCTCTGACCGGCTGAAGGACTACGGGGTCGATACACATGTGATGGCCGATGCTGCGGCAGACCGCGTGAGCGAGCTGCAGCGGTTGATCATTGAGGAGGTCCGTGAACGACCGTTGCGCGCCCTCGGTTGGGCAGCGGCAGTCGGCGTCGTGTTCGGCTTCTGGGCAGCGAAATAGGTCGTGGGCGGCCTGCTCGCCTATTTTGCCGCACGAGCAACAGCAGCTCTCAAACGGACGGCGATGTCCTACGCCTTGATGGCGCTGAGTGGCCTCATCACGTTCTTCGCCCTGGGTTACGCACTCAACGCCGGCTACACCGCGCTGATGTTCCGCTACGGTTCGATTCTCGCCAGCCTTTCGATCGCCGGGGGCCTTCTTTTGGCAGCGGCGGGCTGCCTTCTGGCTGCGCGAATTGTTGGCGACCGACCTCGGGCGGCGCCTGCACCTCTGAACCTTCAATACGAAGCTTATATGTTGCGTCGCACGAAATGGCCCGCGCTCGCGGCCGGCGCAGGGATAGCAGGCGTGGCCGCGGTGGCGGCTGCAGTTGTTCGCCGCCACAAGCGCGCGCTTTCAGGCAAGCGCGACAACAACACGCACTAGCCCTTTTCTTTGTCACGAACCTGCTGTCGCTAAGATTCGCAATTCGTGAAGTTCGACTGTGACCAGCCGAGCAGATCTCGCGCGCTGAGGCTTCTAATCCCTCAAAGAGTTCGCTCATGCTGTCCCGAGAGTCGACATCTCGCCGTATTTTCCACCGAGCAATTCCTGAAGCGCGGCCGCGGCGTTCTCGTCTTTCTTCTTCGGGGCGGGAAGGTCTATCTAAAGCTTGTCGACACGTAGAAACATGATCGTCTCCTCATTGCCCCAGCCGATTTGGAGTGCGAAGAACGCGCGCCTAAGGGCGCAGGACGACCTTGATCACGCCGTCCTCCTTGTCGCGGAACTTCTTGTACATGGCGGGCGCGTCTTCGAGGCTGGCCGGATGCGTGACGACGAAGCTCGGATCGATGAGGCCTGCCTCGATCTTCGCAAGTAACGGCTTTGTATAGGCCTGGACATGGGTCTGGCCCATTTTGAAAGTCAGGCCCTTGTTCATTGCAGCGCCGATCGGAAGCTTGTCGGCCATGCCGACATACACCCCCGGGATCGAGATGGTGCCGCCCTTACGGCAGCACATGATCGCTTCCCGCAGCACATGCATGCGGTCGGTTGCAAGGAATGTCGCAGCCTTAACCTTGTCGAGGATGGCATCCGCCGCGCCGTGTCCCGAGGCCTCGCAGCCGACTGCATCGATACAGCTGTCGGGACCGCGACCATTGGTCAGGGCCATGAGCTGGTCGTAGACGTCGGTCTTGGAGAAATCGATCGTCTCGGCCCCACCAGCCTCAGCCATGGCCAACCGTTCCGGCACCTCGTCAATGGCGACGACCCGGCCAGCGCCGAGCATGAAGGCCGAGCGTATCGCGAACTGACCGACCGGCCCGCAGCCCCAGATCGCGACGAAATCGCCGTCCTGTATCTGCGCGTTCTCTGCGGCCATGTAGCCCGTGGGAAAGATGTCGGACAGGAACAGAGCCTGCTCGTCGCTGACGCTGTCAGGCACCTTGATCGGTCCGACATCGGCCATCGGAACACGCAGATACTCGGCCTGGCCACCGCTATAGCCGCCCATCATATGACTGAAGCCGAAGAGCCCCGCCGGCGACTGGCCCATCGCCTTCGCCGCCATCTTGGCGTTCGGGTTGGTCCGGTCACAAGCCGAGAACATGCCCTTCTTGCAGAACCAGCAATCGCCGCAGCTGATGGTGAACGGCACGACGACGCGGTCGCCGATACGCAAGTTGGTCACTTCCGAGCCGAGCTCGATGACCTCGCCCATGTTCTCGTGACCGAGAATGTCGCCACTCTCCATCGTCGGCTGATAGCCATCGAGGAGGTGCAGGTCGGAACCACAGATTGCGCAGCAAGTGATCTTGATGATCGCATCTCGAGGATGCTGGATTTGCGGGTCGGGAACCGTATCGACCCGAACGTCGCCTTTTCCATGCCAACAGAGCGCACGCATGCGTCATCCTTTCAAAGCGGGTTGAGGGACCCCACCGCGAGCCGGAGGTTGACGACAAGCTCGTAACGTTGAGCATCACGACTCAACAAAGGGTGCGTTGATCTGTTCCCGTGCCGCAAGCGTTTATCAACGGACCGCGGCGGCACCCCCGCTGCGGGTTGAGATCAGGGAACACGCAGGTCTTTCGCCCGTTGTGTCGAGATCGGCGGTCAATGGGCCGTCTGCAATGCGCCGCGCAGCGGCGCCTTTAAAGTACAATCCACATGACAGAATATACCTCCCGGGGCGCTGCCGACGGCACTATTGCACGCGCGCCGTCCGCTGTTTCTTGGAGTGCGGTACTGGGAGGTGCTGTGGTCAGCGCGTCCATCTCCCTGATGCTCCTCGCCGCAGGCGCCGGGCTTGGATTTACGTCCATTTCGCCCTGGTCGAATGCAGGCGTTACCGCCGCTACGTTCGGCATCGCCGCCCTTCTTTGGCTGGCGCTCGTTCATCTCATCTCTGCAGGTGCCGGCGGTTATCTAGCCGGTCGGCTCCGCACCAAGCGTGTCGGCCTCCACACCGACGAGGTCGCATTCCGCGACACGGCGCATGGCTTCATGACTTGGGCCGTCAGCGCGATCGTCAGTGCAGTTCTTCTTGCATCAGCCGCCTCGGCGGTCATTGGCGGCACCGCCCGCCTCGGCGCCAATGCTGCATCGAGTCTCGGTTCGGCCGTCTCCGGTGTAGCGAGCCAGGCCGCAGGTCGCGTCGACCTGTCCAACCTCGACCTGTCAGCTTACGTGACGGACACACTGTTCCGCGCAGATCGCCCGGCTCCGTCGTCCACCGACACGGCTCCGGCCCGCGCCGAGGTCGGCCGCATCGTCGCTATGAGCATTCGCAGCGGCGATATGGCCCCAGCCGACAAGACCTACGTCGCCAGCGTCATCGCGACTCAGACTGGCATCAGCCCGCCTGACGCCGAAAAGCGCATCAACGACGCCATAGCCAAGACCAAGGAAGCCGCCGCTAAGGCCGAGCAGACAGCGCGCGAGACGGCGGACGCTGCCCGCAAGGGAGCCGCCTCCTTCGCCCTGGCGACCTTCATCGCGATGCTGATCGGCGCGCTGGCTTCGAGCTATGGCGCGACCGTCGGCGGCCGTGCCCGCGACAAGGCCGAGGCCTGATCACCACGCCTACACCCTGAAACCTGGAGAGACCAAAATGGCCACGACTGCACCCAAAGCCCTCGATGACATGTTTCACGACATGCTCAAGGACGTCTATTACGCCGAAAAGCAGATCCTGAAGGCGCTGCCCAAGATGGCGAAGGCGGCAAAGTCGCCCGAACTGAAGAAGGCTTTCGAGACCCACCGCACCGAGACCGAGATCCATGTCGAGCGTCTGAGCGACGTCTTCGAAGTGATCGGCAAGGCCCCCCGCGGCAAGACCTGCGACGCGATCCTCGGCATTCTCGAGGAAGGCAAGGCCGTCATTGAGGATTATGCCGACAGCCCCGCGCTGGACGCCGGGCTCGTCGCCTCCGCACAGGCGGTCGAGCACTATGAGATGACGCGTTACGGCACGCTCAAATCCTGGGCCAAGCAGCTCGGCCACAAGGAAGCGGTAGCGCTGCTCGATGCGACACTCGCCGAGGAGACCAAGACCGACAAGCTGCTGACACAGCTCGGCGAGCCGGCAAACTCCGCGGCTGTCGCCAAAGCGGCCTGATCCAAAGAGATTCGAGGAAGGCTCGCCGGGCGTTGTTCGGCGGGCCTTTCTTGGATTGCTATTACACCGCCTGCAGACTCACTTGCTATCATCGCCGTTCGGCTATTGGTTCAAGCGACACGGTGTAAGTTGCCGTCGTCGTCCTGGCAAAGCTCTCGATATATCTCCTGGCGGTCGGAGGCCGGGCTGCTGGGCCTTTGTAGCTGAGCCTGGCGTGCTTCGGCTGGGCACGCATCGCATTCTCCAACGCAACTGGTACTGCTGGCTGCAATGCCGGGCGCTAGCAAAGGTTCCGGGTACGGGTGGAACTTTGCTCGCCAAACGTTGTTGGTGATTAGCGCCGCGCCCACTAGCGCCAAGGCCTTTCATCATTCTCGTTGGGTAGGGGTCCAAGAAATGGACGAGGCCCGCATCGAGCATATCGCCAGAGCGCTTTGCCGAGCTGCCAGGATCGATCCTGACGCCCTGATCGAAGGTGGTGACGATGTCCTCTATCTCCACTCGGCGACACCAGGAGTTAATGGCAAGCCGGCTTGGTATCGATTTTTGCCCGCGGCGAAGAGCTATTGCCAGGCGCGCGATTTCCTCTCAATCGATAGCTTGCCGGCCGCCAAAGCCTGAGAGGGCCTTCTTCAGCCCCGGCCCGGCCTTTTCCCTGCGGCGTGTTCGCCTTGCGGTGGCGCATTCCCAGCAGCGCCCTGCCTCTCGCCGGTGCAGTCGCCCCCAGCGCATACCGGCGAGAGGTCGAAATTCTCCGAATGGTGCAATCGCAGCGAAGCCATGAGCCACATTCGTGTCGTCGATCCCGACAACATTCCTGAGACGGTTGTCGCGGGTCCGTTCAACTGCTCTGTGACGGGCGAATTCGCCACCCTTACTTTCACCCACGGACGACCGGTCGCAGAGAAAATGTTGTCCGGGTCAACCGCACAACTATCCATCGAGGCCGTAGTTCGAGCTCGTCTTGTGATGCCCGTCGAAGGTCTGAGGAACTTGCTGGATTCTCTCGATCAGCTTTTAATGGCGCGTCTGATGGAAGACGCGTCGCCAGGCGCGAAGGGCGGCCACTAGGCGCCTCTGGTCCAGCCCGATCGCCTGTGACCGTTTGGCGCAGCTAACGCGCGTCTCCGTAGGCCCTCATAGCCACTGCTTTCAGTTCACCTTCTTGCCCAAGATCTGCTCCATTCGCTCCAGATCGGCCGCCAACGCCGCGGCGCCAGCTGGGCCGCGGACGGCTTCGAGCGGCCTGCCGTCGCGGCCATCCTCCGGATTGCCAGACCCATTCAGGAAGCGCAGCCGTCGGGGCAGAGGCATGGCAAGTAGCGTGTCGACCTCGCACTGCCGCACCCACTCGCTTGACCAAGTCGAGACTTCGCGACCGGCAAGGTGGGAGAAGACCATAGGATGATTGTCTAGGTATCGGGTCGTCACAGTCCGCACCGGGTGAGCGTTAGACGTGTCGATTCGATCTCGAACAGGCAGTCGTCGATGAAGCGCACCGGCGTGCCGTCCTCAAGTTCATATTTTGTGACCGCGAGTTTCGGGAAGGGCCGATAGACGATAACGGTGTAGCGATTGCCTTCTTCGTCCTGGCAGGGTTCTCGGTAGAGTTCTCGCCGGCGAGGCGTACGCTCGGTGACCTGATAGCTGGGGCCGGACCGTTTTGGCTGAGAACGCATGACAACCTCCAACGCAACTGTTCACGGAACTGCCTTGCAGCGCTGGCGTTCCGATCGGTCGTTAGATTCTTCGTCATGAGCCGGAACGCGGCCGGCCGGCTAACGTTCAGTCGCCAGTTCGGTGCGTCCAGTGGTGTTGTGTATGGCGAGGCAGCCGCGTCGTGTCCTGAAGGCTATGCCAGCTGGCGAGGCGCTACGAAGCGCCCCCGTCAAACCGCGGCGCGGCGCTGCCAAATCCGACCTCTTCACAGATCCTATGCCAGCACGGATTGAGCCTTGCCTGGCTCTCCTGCAATCGAAGGCGCCGAGCAGTCCGGATTGGGCCTTCGAGGTGAAGTGGGACGGCTACCGCCTGGCGGTCCATGGCGATGCCAGCGGCGTGCGGATCATCACCCGCGGCGGCCACGACTGGACGCATCGCTTCCCCTCGATCGCCGCGGAAGCAGCCGAGCTCGATGCGGCAAGCTTCATCCTCGATGGCGAGGCGGTTGTTCTCGACGAGGCCGGCCGATCCGATTTCGGACTGTTGCAGCAGGCGCTCGGCGGTCGCGGCGGCAAGGCCAAGGCCGAGCGCGCCATGCTCTTCGCCTTCGATCTGCTTTACCTCAACGGACATGATCTGACCCGGATGGCGCTGGATGAGCGGCGCGGCATGCTCGAGGGTCTTCTTGCCGGCGAGGTCGGAATGATCCGCTTGAGCGAGGAGGTCGAGGCTGACGGCGCCGCGTTCCTGGCCGAAGCCTGCCGGCTTGGCCTAGAGGGCATCATCGCCAAGCGCCGCGATGCCCCTTACCGGTCGGGCCGGGGCGGCGACTGGCTCAAGATCAAATGCGTCCAGTCCGACACCTTCCTGATCATCGGCTACGAGCCCTCCAGCGCGGCTCTGGGCCGCATCGGCCGACTGCTGCTGGCGGGGAACGGAAACTACGGCCTGACCTATGTTGGGAGCGTCGGCACGGGCTTCTCGCACACCAGCGCGACGGCGCTTCGCAAGCAGCTGGATAGGATCACATCCGCATCGCCGCCGGCGCGTGGCTTGAGCCGCAAGGGCGTCGTCTGGGTGAAACCGAAGCTCGCGGCCGAGATCGCCTATCGGGGCTGGACCCATGACGAGAAGCTGCGCCATGCGTCGTTCAAAGGCCTACGCGAGGGAGCGGACAAGGTCACCATCTTCCGGGTGTCCTGACCTCGGCACGGCGCGCCCTGATACATAGACAAGGAGCTAGAAAACGCGCTCCACTGGTTGGCCGTTGTCTCCATACCGCTTCTGGAAATGACCGCGGGCTACGCATGTCGACTCCACTAGGTGGGAGACAGGCTATGCTTACCGGGAAGTGCCACTTGAACCTGCGCAATGGGCGCAGGACCGAGGTCTCCTATCAGTTCACCTCCCATCATGACGACCGCCGAGCCGGCTATCTGCTCCTCGACACAGCAGCATTCGATGACGTCGCGTTTTGCCGTCGGCTGATCGTCGATTGCGATGACGGCTCGTCCGTCGTGGTGGTGGTTTTAAACCGCAGCGACGAGCATCTCGCCGTAACGGGTCGCGTGCTAGCTCTCCCGGTGGCGACTGACTAACAGAAACACAGGGCGCATGACGAAAGCTGCGCCGCGCTTCGTCCAAGGGTCTGCGCGACAAGGCAGACTAGGCGACGGTCTACCGCCTGGTATGATGTCTACGTCCGACCCAACTGCGACACTGGAAGATCGGGAGCTGGTGGCCGGAGTTGGCCCACAGCGGGCTTTCGGAGTGTCTGCTTCCGCGTAGCCGGCTTCTCCCGTTTTAAGCAGCCGTCCACTCAATCCTCTATCTAAGGAGGACTGGGGTCGTGGGCACTTCAAACTTGGCGCAAAATGAATAGCGCAACGCTGTCGCGGCGCTAACGCGTCTGTTGCGATTGACTGCCGCGTGGGAAACCACCGATGGTTGCAGTGGCTGTCGACAGGGGGAAGCAATGACACACACGACGAGACTGCTTTACGCCACCGCCGCAGTGTTACTGATAGGCCTGGCCACCGCTTCTGCTCAACCGGCGCCGCAGATGAAAATGACGACGCCGTTCGCACCGGGCGTCGCCGTACCGGACGAGATCGAATCCTCTATCGGGACGCTCAATCTCAATTACGGCTACCCCTCAGCGGACACCGTTGAGAAAATCTACGACAATCTGGACCGCTCGCGTGCGCTACAGGCTTATCTGCTGGCGATTCCGATCGTCAATCAGGCCGGGATGCGCGACTCGCTGCGCAAGTTCGGACCCGATAATCAGACCAACGTGATCTGGGAAAGCCTGTTGGATTCCAAGACCGTCGCGCTGACGGCCAACGACAACACGATCTACAACTTCATCTGGGTCGACACGAGCAAGGGTCCAGTCGTCGCTGAGGTTCCGCCCAAGGTGCTCGGGACTGTCGACGACTTCTGGTACAAGTGGGTGGGCGACATCGGCATCACCGGGGCCGACAAGGGCGAGGGCGGCAAGTACCTTCTGGTGCCGCCCGGCTTTAAGGGCGACATACCCGTCGGATATCACGTTTTGCGGCCGAGCACCTTCGGCAGCTACTTCGTCTTTCGCGCATTCCTTGTAGACGGCTCCACGCAACCTGCCGTCGATGCGGTCAAGAAAAACCTGCGGATCTATCCCTTGGCTGAGGCTGCCAACCCGCCGCCGATGAAATTCGCCAATGCCTCCGGAATTCCATCGAACTTCGTCTCACCCGGTGACTACTCGTTTTGGAGCCTGTTGAACCAGGTTATCCAGGAAGAGCCGGCGGACGGTTCCGATCCCACCACCTTGGGTCTCTTCGCCTCGATTGGCATCGTCAAGGGGCAGCCCTTCAATCCCGATGAGCGGATGAAGAAGATACTCACCGACGCCGCCAACATTGGTGCCGTCACCGCGCGCACGATTGCCTTCAAGATTCGCCCGAAGGATGCGTATTTCTATCCCGATAGTGCGTGGCGTCTGCCGTTTTTGGGTGGCTACAAATTCGAGTCTGCGCCTGGTGTCAGCAACCTGGACGGCGCAGTCTTCTTTTACTACTTCGCCATCGCCGTGACCCCGGCAATGGAGGAGAAGATGGTGGGCAAGGGCTCGCAATATCCCTGGTCGGTGCAGGATGCGAAGGGCGATCCCTTGGACGGCGGCAAGAACTATAAGTTGCGCTTGCCTCCCAACATCCCGGTCAAGGATTTCTGGTCGGTCATCGTCTACGACAACCAGAGCCGCTCGATGGTGCAGACCGACCAACAGGCCCCGAGCGTCAGTAGCCAGAGCACAGGCGTCAAGACCAATGCGGATGGTTCGGTGGACGTCTATTTCGGGCCCAAGGCTCCGGCTGGGATGGAAAACAATTGGGTGCAGACAATCCCGGGCAAGGGCTGGTTCATGCTCCTGCGCCTCTACGGACCGCTGGAACCGTGGTTCGACAAGAGCTGGCGGCCCGGCGAGATCGAACTCGTCAGGTAGGGACCGCAAACAGAGACCGAATAAGCTAATTCGATACCTCTGAAAGATGGCTGCCAGTGCGGCAGCCATCGGCACAGCCCAAACCATGCCGTTCTTCCGGCGAGGCAGAAGTTGCATGTCCGGCTTGAGGGCGACCCGGCTGCTAAGCCGAAAGACCAGGAACTCCAGCTCTCCCCCCTTAACTGGCATTCTGTTTCCGCGTCACCTGTCCGCGATGCTCATGGACGCTGGGCCGTGACATCAGGTTCTTGCCGCCGCATTTCGAGCATCGGTAGCGCAGGCAGATATCGGGGATCGGCAGATCGTCGGGCAAGCCGTCAGTGCTGACCTCGGCATGGTGGTTGCAGTCGTTGCACCAGATATCCACGCGGTGCCCGCCGTTCTTTCGATGGCTCGCAACCGTGGCCGGCTGCACCATCGAGCCGTCCTTAGTGTAGGCGCGGCGCGGGTTGCGATTCTGCATCAATGCCGAGGCGGGACAGGGCGAAGCGTTTCGCGGACCAGCATGTTGAACTGCTCGACAGCGCGCTCGCGAACCTCCGCCTCGCCGATCTCGCCGGCCTTGCGCTTCTCGGCCGCCTCTTTGAGAAGCATCCCGGCGATCATCTGCGCGGCCTCTAGGGTCACTTTGGCGCCATCGACTCCGTCGCCTGTGATTGCCGTGCTGAGCAGCAGGATCGTCCGTGTAAGGCCTTGCCCGACGTGCTGCCACAGGTGGAGCAGATTGACCAATTCGGCCTTGTGCAGGTTCGCCAACTCCGTCATGTCCATCTCGCGTCTCCTATAATGGCTTGACTCCCGCGCCATCTTGTTCCGCTTATGTTCTCATTATCAGGGAACGCGGACTATGTCACCACCGGCGCCAGAGCGTCCGACCTTGGACACCTTGCTACGGGAATATCCCTGGATTCTGATCCGCTTCCGATGCCACCATTGCGAGCGCGGCGGAGATTCCCGCCTTGCCGATTGTGTGGCGCAGTATGGCACCCGCGCGCCGCTCCGGCGTCTGCTGCGCGTCTTCGTCTCGCATTGCCCATGGGACCCGCACACGAGCTGCGCAAGCCGCAGAAGTACGGCCGCAAGTGCGGCGCATACATGCCCGACATCGGCCGCGTCGGGCCGCCGGATCTGCCACCGGCGCTGCTCGAATGGCAGTTGATCGAAGGCGGCAAGGGCGACATGCTCCCGGCCGAGCCGAAGGCGCCACGCCGCCGCCGGCGCGTCGGCGAGGGCGATGATGTGTAATCTTTACAGCCACACCCGCAACGTAGAGGCGATGCGCAAGCTGTTCGCGCGGTTTAATGATGGCGGCGCGAACTTCGCCAACCTGCCTCCGCAGCCTGGCATCTTCCCTGACTATGAGGCACCAATCATCCGCAATGAGGATGGCGAGGCGCGCCTGACCATGACGCGCTGGGGGATGCCGTCGTCGAAGAAGGCGCTGCTCGATGCCGCGACCAGGCGAGCCGACAAGCTGCGAGCGAAGGAGAAGCCCGTCGATTTCGACCTGCTCCTGCGCATGGAGCCCGACAGCGGAACGACGAACGTCCGCAACACCTCGAGCTCGCATTGGAAGCGCTGGCTCGACGTGCCGAACCGCTGCCTCGTCCCCTTCGCCAGCTTTAGCGAGTTCAATCGCGATGCCGGCGGCGACATCTGGTTCGCTTTTGGCGAGGATCGACCCACGGCCTTTTTCGCCGGGATTTGGTGCGCGCAATGGAAGAGCGTGCGCAAGGTAAAGAAGGGGGAGGAGACGGCAGACCTCTTTGCCTTCCTAACGACCGATCCGAATGCCGAGGTGGCGCCAATCCACCCAAAGGCCATGCCGGTGATCCTGACGACGCCGGAGGAGTGCGCAGCCTGGATGACGGCGCCATGGGATCAGGCGAAGGCGCTGCAACGGCCCTTGCCGGAGGGGATGCTTGAGATCGTCGCGCGCGGCGTGAAGAAGGATGATCCGACTGATCCGGCGCTGTTCCCAGCGGTCAAGCCGCCGGCTCAAGGCGACCTGTTCTAGGTCGCCCGACGCTTCACCACCCAGCCCGCCACCTCAGCCAGACCGCGATACCAGCCGTGAAGGCCGTCACGATCAGTGCCGCGATGAGAATGCTGCTCGGCCGGGTCACTGTTTTGGCAGCCGCTTCGCCTGTTCCAGGCTGGCGCGCGCGAGCAGGGCCTCCAGCTCCGCCACGACCGTCGGCGGCAAACGCAAGACAACGTCCGTGTCAGCCTCAGTGCTGAAGGTGATCAAGGAATCATGCGTCGGGTCGCCACTGACTTCGACCGAGGCGACGCGGACAACTGGGATTTCAATGGCCTGCTTGTCTGGCATCGCCCTTGTCCTAAGAGTAACTTCATCCCTCCATTTTACGGCGTCTCCTTGACGGTGGCGAGGGTCTGGAGGGCCGAAGCATATTGGCGGCGCAGTCGATCTTGGTCCGCCTCCGGGAGCCAGGACAGGCGCTTCTCGTCGCTGTTGTCCGCGAGATCCGCCTCTTTCACAGGGCGCGCGAGACGATCGATGGCAGCACGTCTCACGTAGGCGAGGTATTCTTCGCCGTCGCGTCTGGTCAAGGCATCGATGGCGCTGACGATCTCCAGAGAGAAGCCTTCCTCGGCAAGCTGCTCTAGCGACCACTCTGAATCCTCGACAACGTCATGCAATGCCGCAACGATCGCGAGTTGCTGCTCGCCGGCCGCGAGGAAGCGCGCCATGAGCCTCATCGGATGCGCGATATAGGGTTCGCCAACCTTGTCCGTCTGGCCGGCGTGCGCCACTGCGGCGATTGCGATTGCTCGGTCTAGCGTGCTCACGTCTTCTCTCCCCGAACATCTGAGGCTGCGGTACCGTCTCCCGCCGCTGAGAGCATGGCGCGGCGCTCTCGATCATCAAGCAGCGCATCGATCGAGCTCCGGAGTTCAGCGATGAGCTTTTCGTGTGCCTCGATCGTAGCCATGGACACCACGACCGCCTCCACTCCCTCGACGGTGAGCCGGGAGCCGAACTTCAGCCCCTCCGCCTCCTTCGGCTTGGCGGGTCCAAAGGCGTAGTCAAAACCAGCCGCGCCACCGATGGCAACCTCAGCCAATTCGAGCCAGATGCGGTCCAAAGGTTCGGCTACGAGCTCGCGGCGATGCTTCTTCATCAGATCAGCGACATATCGGACCTTCTCGTCGGTCATGGCGTGACTCCTGGATGGCGCGGAGGATGCCCCGAGATCCCGGGAAAGCCTTCTCCCAATCCTCAAAATTGGCGGCTGTAGCTCTGGCCTCTATTTGATCGACAATCTCAGTGAACGCCTTATCGGAGGATGGCCGCGTGCTGTGCCAATAGCTGACTGCCAGCACATGCAGGTCGTCTAGATGCGCGCCCGAGGATAGTTGATCTCCGCTGTCCACCCGCTCTATGAGCCCCTTCGCGTTAGTCGGCATGGCTGCTGGCCTCCTTGAGGGCGGTGGCTTCGAGATAGGCGAGCCGTTGCCGCATGGTGGTCAGGAACCGCTCCACTACGTGGCGCGAAGCCGGCTCGTGGTAATCCTCGGGGAGGTCGAGCGTGTCCGCGGCGTTGCCGATGCGCTGGTTCCAACTGCTTGCGGCGCGGATCCTTGCGGGCTCGTCGTCGGCACGGCCGTGATACTGGGGCGGCCCGCTCGCCTGGCAGGAAGCGCAAACCACCTTGTGACCATCACGAATGTGCCGAACGCGTGCGCTCTCGATGCCGCAGAACGGGCAGGGCAGCAGGTCACTATCTGTCGCCCCGGTCATGCTGCGCTCCTGGGCTTGGCAGTTCGGTGAGCGTCGCGCGCTGCCCCTCGATCCGAACAACATGATTGTCGCGAAGCTCCTTCCAACCCGCGTTCCAGTGCCCACC
The DNA here is from genome assembly GCF_001429505.1 of Allobosea sp. Root483D1. Taxonomy (GTDB): domain Bacteria; phylum Pseudomonadota; class Alphaproteobacteria; order Rhizobiales; family Beijerinckiaceae; genus Allobosea. Next base: position 79,062 of record NZ_LMJW01000019.1, on the reverse strand, counting down.
CTGTGGCTTCATGCCAAGATCGGCGGCGATCGCCGTCCTTTCAGCTGCGCCTCCGGTTTCGAAGAGCCGCCGCAAGATCTTCGGCGCCGCGCCGGACAGCGCGCTCGCCCACATGTCGACGACGGCAGCAGGATCATTCGACGCCATTGCGGCGTCGTCGGAAGGCTGCGCGAGGCGCACTAAGCCGTCGGCCTCCGTGATGAGCCCGCCGTCGGCAAGCCCCTTCCTGCCTGCATTGAAATGGCCACCGCGCGCCTTCAGGCCGGCGAGCGTCGCGACCTGCGTCCACGACCGGGCAACCGGCAGGTTCGTATCCAGCACCGCCAGCATCTTCTTCGCCGCGCTGTTGAGCGGGTTGGGCTCCGACGGTTGACGATTCGGCTCGATTTTCGGTTTCGGTTGCGCAGCTGCCTTGGCGACGGCCACGGGCGCTTTCGAAGGCTCGATCCATGAACCTCGGCCAAGCGCCTCGGAAGCTTGCTCGGCGATGCCTCCCCATGCCGTGCGATATCCTTCGGTCCAGCCGGCGTTCTTGCCCTCGGCGAGGCCGCGCGCATACCCGCGCTGCTCGGCCGCGGCGATTTCGTCGACCAGGACCGTGCCGGCCCGCTTGCCGGACACACCTGCAGGAGCACCAGCACCGCCTGCAGTTTTGCGCTCGACCTGCATCTCCTGCAGGGCGGCGCGGATCTCAGCCATGCCGGCTTGAGAAAGCGGCTTCACCTCGCGCGCGGCTTCCCCGGGCTCCCAGAATCGTAGGAGGTGATCGCAGGAAACATCGTGCGCTCGAGGACATCTTCCGCCGGCTGCCAGAGCCATCATTCACCGCGAGGTAGAGATGCGAGGCTGTCGAGGACCAGCTTTGACTCTTCGCTGTCGGCATTGCCTTTCACCCACTCCTCGATCGCCTTGCGGTCCTGCGGGCTCGTCAGCCGCATCGCGATGAGCGTGTCGATCTGCGAGAACGCTCTTGTCGATCACGGCCGGCCGCTGTGTGATCATGATCGGCCGGGACAATGCCGCGGAGCGCGCGAGCGGGGCACTATGGCCGCGCTGGCGGCGTGAGCTGTATCGATATGGACCTGAGGTGTTGGGCTGGGCTGTTTGGCCCGCACTAATGGCTATAAGGACTTTGGACGGTCGGGCTGCTCTGAGAACTCACCCGGTCGAGTTCCACGTTGCTGCGCCATTCGCCCAGCAGCGGGGGCGAAGCGCTGAGCGATACCGATGACCGCCGAGCGGGAGCCCACAGCGGCTCGGCAGAACCGTGCGGCGCGACGGGCCGCGAGGGTAAAGGGTTGCAAGCTGCATTGAGCATTGAGTCAGCCGACTATCGCGTCGCAGAGCCCAAGGGTTGCGCCCGGGTGCCTATCGAGCCCACCGCTTCAAAACCTCGGCCGCAATGTTGTCCATGGTCGGCATGAGAGAAGACATTAAAATACCCTCCCGCCACAGCTGTTTTTGAAGTTCTTCGAACTCTGCTTGTGGCAAAACTAGCTTCCGTAGAACGGTGTCAGAGGTTTTCGATTGAGCGACAAAGTCTTCCAAGCTGGGCCTGCATCCTTCATTCATTATGTAATAGAGGCCAGCGGCAGAGACAGACGTAAATACTCCCGATTGCGCGGCGAGAAACGGATTTCCTTGAGATGAAGGTTTGGCAACATGAACGCCGCATGAAATTGGTACAGTGCGCACTCCATCGATGAATTGAACCGGAGCAAGCTTAACTTCGCTCGCGCGTCGGCGATGGAGAGCCCAAACCGCTAGCTCTGCACTGCTCCTATTGTCTTCTACCGCGAAATAAAGCGCTGTCAGGGGGTTCTTGGTCCAATCCAATAGCCTTGTCGGTATTTTGTGGTGCTGCGCTAGGGCCAGCGCGGGAAGCGTATTGGTGAACCGAAATGCGTATTCGTCGCCAATCATCGGGAACCCCGCTTCGCAGAGCCAATCTGGCTGATCGCCGTCAGGCGGCAAGGAGCCGAACGGGTTGTGCATTCCTAGAGCGTCGCACCGTCCAATAAAGTCCCAGACAGGTAGCCATTCGGCGGTATTTTCAATCGTCAGGCGGCGCGGCAGATCCTCGGCCTCGAAATCAAAGTTGTGCTCTGCTGATGCGTGGTTGCCCCACAGCCAACGCATCTCTTGATGCGGATTAACGCGAGCAAGACGGCGTGATGCTTCCTCTCGCGCCCGCTGGATAACGGAGTTCCCCTCTCGCCAAGCTGCCGGAAGGAGCTTCCAAGACGCGTCGCCGTGGCCACGAAAGACCCACGGGCACGCGGCATCGTCGTCTTCCCACCATAGATCGTTGGAAGGCCTCAGAGCCTCCATGAACTCACGCGCCGTTTCGGCGCGCCCGACTTCGATCCCGCTTGCCTCTCGCTCCCAAAGCATCGCTAGCCCCCTGACGTGCTATCAGTTTTCCATAATGCTGCAGATTCGTCAGCCTTGACTCCTTTCCAAGCCTGTTCTCATTATGTTCTCATAGCCGAGAGCGAGAGCAAATGTCAGCGCAACCAGCCGACCAGCGGGTATAAGACGCGTCCCTTGATGCCGAGATCACGGCGATGATCGCCGAATTGATTGAGGAGCACGGCTCCGAGCCAGCCGCGCTACGGGCGCTTGCGCACGACTTCCTCGTCCTGCTTGCCGATGCCAGGGCTCGGATATTGCACCGTGATCGACCAGCCCCACATCGGTTTTGGAAGGGTGCTATGGAAGACGATCACCCCGACGTGCACGCCCTCGCTGGTAACCGTCCAAAAGCTCTCGCGAATCCGCTCGTCGGGGTCGTCAGGATAGGTGCGGAAAGAACTGGGCCCATAGCCATACAATAGCACCGGCACGGTCTCGCTTCGGCGGGCCGGCCTTTTCCTGGGTTCACTGCCAACGCACGGTCATCAAGTACGGCGCCATGATGGCGAGCCAGAAGGTAAGTTGAAAGAAGCCGTTCATGGCTTTTCAGGTGGAAGTATCACGCAGAACATAAGCCAGCCGACAACTCGCCATGATGTCAGTGACGATGCCGTAACAGACAGCTGGTCAACTCGTCCATCGTCAGTCGGATGGTCTTTGAAGCTGGCTCGAAGCCGGCGGACTGCAAGGACCGATCCCATTAAAGCGTAAAGCACAACTAGCGCCGTCGCGGCGCGGAAGAACATGTAGGCAGAGCACTCCATGGCCGCCTCCGTTCTAGTTGAGTCACTCTGCCTCAGCCGCTGATCGGCTTCAACGTACAAATCAGCCGTGGATCTCGCTGCCAGGTAGGCGAACTGTCAGCGCCGACCAGAACGTGTCGTGGCACCCGGGTTTCGCGTGGCCACTGTGGGTCTGCGTAGCCGGGATCATGTCATAGCGCCCTGATCTGTTCTTCGAACTCCTCCGAGATGGCGCCGTGGCGCGCCAGCACTTCGATCGCGCTTACCTCGCCGGTCTCACCATCTGCGGTGACGTGGATAACGGCGACGCCTTCCGCCGTTCGGCCTAGACGCTCGCCCTCATTCAACGCGTGATGTTTCGTCTTTGCCAGTACGCGCTGAGCCGGCACCAGGCGCTTGCGATGCGTCCGGAACGGCTGGAGGAAGAAACTATCGACTGCGGCCATGGCTTGACTGTCTCGGGGTATAGTTCTCAGTATGTTCTCATTCTGGAGAGCGCAACCCTGCCAGCTGTGCCATTGCCGGATACGTCGCCAATGACGGAACTGGAGACCGAGATCGATGATCCCATTGAAGAGCATGGTAGCGAGCGGGCGCTGATCCGAGCGCTGCTGCTCGATCTGGACGAACTCGCGCGTGACGGCGATCGCGCGTCCTCGAAGGGTTTTCTCCGCGGGCTGTTTTCGGAGGGCGCCCGGGCGGTTCCAAGCGATGACGAGGCGTGAACGCCGGCCGGTGATACTGGCGACGACAATCGGACACTGACGCCGCGGTATAAACCTGCAAATCGGTAGGGCATTTCGGCATGATCGCTGATCGATCTGGCCAAACTGACGCTCGCGCTGCGTATCAGCGTGCCGGAGGTTGAAGCGGCCTGCATGATCGCCGAAATAGTTTCTGCGCGGCAGCTAGCTCGATCTGCCTTAGATCCCATTTGCCTCATTCGTGTGCAAATTGACCTCGACCTGATCCGTTCCAGCCGGTCGACCATTGCGAGTGACAGTGCGTTCGACGACTCGGATCCTGTGGCCCTGTGCATTCACGTACGTTCTCACGGTTCTGGCTCGAACCACCACGTGGTCTCCGCTCGAGTTCTGGAAACTCTGTGTATTGCTGCCGCCCGAGTCAGGCGCGGACGGCGCGACTGGCCTGGCGCTTCGGACTTTTTCCGTCCTTCTCGCGGCGATGCAGCGGCTGCCGGTTAATGTCTCTCCTTTTTTGCACTTAGGCGGCGAGGGAGTCTTCGTTTGAGCGGCCGGCTTATTCGGGGGCGCGACGCTAGGCTTCGGCTCATCTGCCGGCGCGGGACTTGCCGGAGGTAGCGCGACTACCTGACCTTTCGGGTGCGGCACAGTGGGTGCGCCAGCACTCTCTTCCGTTCGCCCCAGATATCCCAGAGCAACAGCTCGATAAGCGCACACCGTTCCACAGCTGCGGAGATATTCCTCGTATTTGCCGGCCGTGCTGAGTGTTTGCCAGTTCCGTTCGTCAGCGGCCGACTCTGCGCCGCGGTGCCTGTTGAGAAGCTGCGCCATGGCCGTCGCCCGATACTGGCAGACCTCGCCGCAGCGAGCGACATAGGCCTCCAGCGCGCTACGCTCACCCGTCGCCTTCGCCTGCTGCCAGTTCGCCTCGTCCCGTGCCAACGCGACGGCGCGCGCTACTGCGGGTACGGGCAACGCCACAGGCAACGTCAAGGATGCTTGGTCGATCTCCGGCGCCTGCTCGCGTCCGCTGTCACGTCGGGCGGCGACCTCGACTGTTTGCAAGAGGTACCGTTGCAGATCGGACCATGCGAGAGGACTATCTTCCGATGCCCCCTCCTGTCGCGCCAGCCCCGCAGCGCCCATCAGGAAGCGGCTGGTGAACAGGCCGAGCTTCTGGTTCTCATCCCAATTGGCCGGGGTGGTGCCGGAGGTCGCCACCAGCTTGACGATGCCGGACCCTGCGCGGGGCTTGGCCGGAACGAAGCCTGGTGCGGAGACCGCAAGCAAGCTCTCGCCCTTGCGACCCGTCTCGCCGGTGAAGCAGGCGTCAACCATCACGATGAGCTGGCGCTGCGAGCCGATCTTCTGCCGGACCAGTTCCAGGTTCCGATAAAGTGTCTGCAGAGCATAGCCGGTTTCGATCAGGTTGGGATTGCCGTCCTGCGGGAGCAGCATAGGCTGGCGGGTTGCGAGGTCGGGCACGCCATGACCGGAATAGTAGACGAAGACGTTCGATCGGCCTTCGGCTGTGCTGCGCCAGAGCCGACCGCTCTGCGGATTGACTTCGGTCCCGAAAACCTGATTGAGCTCACTCAGCGTGGCGTCCTTCAACAGGAAGATGTTCTGCTCGCGAAAGCCGAGAGCACCAATAAGCCAGGCCTTTATCGCCTCGGCGTCATTATGAGCGAAGTCGACCGAGCTGGTCTGCTTGTAGGTCTTGTTGCCGACCACAACCGCGATCGAATCGGCATTGTCGGAGAGGAGCCGGCTTTGTGCCGAAGAACGCTCCGGTAGCAAGAGACCTAGGCAGAGAAGAAATCCGACGAGTATTGTCCGCATGGCGCGCCCCTGACCCTGCGGCAGGTTGCCATGGATAACAGCTTTTGGCGAGAGTATGAGAGAGACCTCGATGACCGGAATGGGTGCGAGACGATCAAGCTCATTCCGCCTCTCTCCCACCCTGCCCGCGCTCTCAGCCCAGACCGCTATCCACGCGGTGACAGCCGCCATGATCAGCGCGGCGAGGAGGAAGGCCGACTATCGGGTCACTGCTTAGTTAGCCGCTTAGCCTGCTCCTGATTGGCGCGCGCCAGCATTGCTTCAAGCTCAGCCACAACCCCCGGCGACAATCGCAAAGCGATGTCAGCATCAGCCTGTGCAGCGAGGATGATCATCGTATCCTGCGTTGGGTCGGAACTGACCTCGATCGACAAGAGTTACGGCGCGGGCAACCCTTCGCTACGGCCGTTCCAACCGCTTTCTCTCCAAATCCGTCCGCCGCCCTTGCTCGCCGGCGAGTTTACTCGCCCAGGCAAGGGAGTCTTTCCACCACTCGAGTGAACTCCAGGTATCCGGCACGGCGATCGTGTTGATGGCCTCTATCCGCGGCTGCGGGATATTGGTGTATCGCCTCGACATATCGTTGACGGCGTGACCGAGGATCTGGTCTTTGACGTACTGGTGCACGCCGTTGACGACGAGCTGCGTCGAAACGGTGTGGCGCGCCGTGTAAGGGCTGACGTCAAGGATGCCGCTTCGCGTGCGTGCCGCCTTAAGAGGCATCTTCAATTGCCCTCCGGCATTCTCCAGCACGGCGTAGGGCTTTCCATCATGTGTCCGGAAAACCTTGCCACCGCGCTGAACCAGTGAGGCGAACAGCCGCGCCAGAACTTCGTGCATCGGCACGCCTCGTGGCTCGCCAGTCTTGCTGCTGCGGACCACCAGCCAGCGCTGCTCTAGATCCACGTCAGACGCCTCAAGTGCGAAGAGCTCTATCGGCCGCAAGCCGGTGAAGAACAGCCCGGTCATGGTCATCGCTGGGGCAGGGGAAAGAGCTGCCACGAACTGGGCTGCGTGATCATAGGTCGTCGGACGCGAGCCAACCCTGGTGGCCTTTCGCGGTGCGTTGGTCGACTTCGGTTTGCGCGGCAAATTCCATGTGCGAGCTTCGGCCCAATCCTGCCGTACTGCGTAATTCCCCACCGCACGAAACGGAACTGGCGCAGCAGCGTCGAAGGGAGGGCCTCTGGATATAGCTTCCGCGCGAGCTTATCGACCTCAGCCTGTGTGATGTCCTTGAGCTTCCTGCCGCGGAGCTCGACGGCAAGCCCGCGCGACCAGCCGCTTGGCGGCTCTTTGATTTTTTACAGGGGAACCTCGGTGGGGCGTCCAGCCCCTACCAGGGTGTTCCACCCTGCCGGGGGTATAAGGGGGGTGGAAGCACACCCCCCTGGTATAGGGGTGGAAGGGGGGTGGAAGGTGGGGTGGAACACCTAATCCTCTCCGCCGAAATCGTCGGCTGAAACGAGGAGCTGCTGGCGTCGTTTGGACGGCGGGCCGTACTTCGCAACCTTCAGCGTGCCGTCAGTGAGGAGCCGGTGCATGGATTTCTCAAGCGTCCGCTCGTCGTATGGCGCCGCGTCAGTCCGAGAGGCCAGTACCTTCGGCGCGAAGTTCACGCCCTTGGTTGGCGCCACCACCTGTCCGGAGCGCGAGACCGCTCTTAGGAGGCGGATAAAGGCGTCATCCTGTGCCCGGTTGACGAAGGCGATTTCAGCTGCGGGCAACCCTTTATCCAGCACGAAAGCACCGGCTCGCCAACGCAGCTTCATCTCATCGCCGACAGCGCCGTAGTTGGCTTTCATCGTCCTCAGAACACGAATGTCCGGGTCGACGTCCTTACCCTCCGGCCGCGTCAGATAGATACGACTCCGCACCGAGTTGTTCCAGGCCGTAGAGCCGGACGTGCCCGTTCCGGTCTGCATTCCCGACACCGATGGATGCGAGAGCAGCACAACGGCGCAGTTCCATTTGATGGCCAGCCCGCGGAGCATCGCGACGAACTGCCGGACTTGACCGCGCTTGATCTCATCGCCGCCGAACAAGTCAGCGCTCGTGTCGAGGATGACCAACCCCGGCTGATGCCGAGCGATATGATTGTCGAGGCTGATGAAATTGCTGGTCGGCTGCATGACGCCTTTGCCGTCCGGCGTAGCCAGCAAGGCGTCACGATCGGCCAAAGGGATCAATCGGAAGTCCACCAGATCGGCTAGCGTCCGGTCATGCGCAGCCACGATATCGGCGAGTCGGCGGTGGAACTCGTCGGCCTCGTCTTCCGCGCCGAGATAGACGACGCCGCACCGAGCCGGGGTTAGCCCCAGCGTCTCAACACCAAGGCAAGCCGCAGCGGCGATTTGAACGCCGAGCAGGCTCTTACCCACGCCGCCGTCACCGGCGAGCATTGTCACCTGACGCGTCGGGATCAGGCCTTCTATGAACCACTCACGCTGCGGCACAGGCAGGCCATGCCAATCCGCCGGGCAGATGACAGGCAGCGGCGCGCCCTTAGAGCCTGGGGCGTCGTTGTCGTTGTCGGCTTTGGGGCCGGCCTCAAGCTCGGCCTCGCGGGCCTCCGCATCGTGGTCAAGCTCGTCACGCTGCTCGCGAATAATCGCGGTGTGAGCCGCAACGTATTCTGAGACGATTGCCTCAATCTGCTCTGGCGTCTCGTCTCCGCCAAAGATGAGGTGGGGCAGGGCGGCTTCAGGCGCAGGTTCGGTCAAGGGCGTGAAGCCTCCTGTAAGCCGCTTCGGCGGCGCTGTTGATCTTGGTGAAGAGGTCTGGTGTGAAGTTCGCGACACGCTGCCCGTAAGCTGCAGGCGGCGCGGCTATGAATGTGCCGTTGGGCCTGAGCCGTAGACGGAAGCCCGAGAGTTTCATGTCGGCGAACGACACTGAAAAGCGCGCAACAGTGCGCGCCGTGCTGCCGCCCGGGTCTGGCAACGGCACGAAGTCCGTGATCTGCATTTAGCAGTCTCCAATGTGTGGAATGACCCACCGGCAGATGCGGGCGGGCAAATTTGTGAGATGTGGTGAGGGACGTCCGACGCAAGGCGAGGGACGTCAGCTAGCTAAATCAATAGCTTGTCATAGAATGCGGAACTGCTCGCGCTCGGCGAAGGCCATGGCCAACCGGCAATAGTCGATCACCGAGGACCAGGAGGAGAGCACCGGCTTCTTGGCGACCTGGCCCTTCATCGTGCGCTTCAGCGCCGCCTCGACGATCTTGAGATCGAGCGCGACGCTCTCGCCGATGCCCTTGACCTCCGTCAGCCGCGACAACGGCGCGCCGATCACCTCGGCGAAGGAGCCGAAATGCTGGATCAGCTGCTTGGCGAGCGGCTTGACGTCGCGCTGCGGGATCGAGCGGAAGAGCAAGAGCTCGAGCAGCTCGTAATCGGGCAGGGCGGCGTCGCCGCCGTCGAGGAAGCGTTGGCGCAACCGTTCACGATGGCCGAGATGATGTGGCTGGGCGTCGTCCGGGGCGGCGGCAAGCGGGGCTGGTTTGCCGCTGCCGCCGTTTTTCATGGGCGGGCGAGCGGATTATCGAGGCCGGCAGGCGAGAGCGTGAAGATCTCGCAGCCGGCGTCGGTCACGCCGATCGTGTGCTCGAACTGGGCCGAGAGCGAGCGGTCGCGCGTCACCGCCGTCCAGCCGTCGGAGAGCACTTTCACGCTGGCCTTGCCGAGATTGATCATCGGCTCGATGGTGAAGAGCATGCCGGGCTTGAGTTCGACGCCTTCGCCTGGGCTGCCATAGTGCAGGATATTGGGCGCGTCGTGGAAGACCTGGCCGAGGCCGTGGCCGCAGAAGTCGCGCACCACCGAGCAGCGCTCGCCCTCGGCATAGCGCTGGATCGCAAAACCGATATCGCCGGTGGTCGCGCCGGGGCGCACCGCGCGGATACCGCGCAGCAGGCTCTCATAGGTGATTTCGACCAGGCGCTCAGCCTTGCGCGGGATGTCGCCGACCGCGAACATCCGGCTGGAATCGCCGTGCCAGCCATCAACGATCAGCGTGTAGTCGATGTTGACGACGTCGCCCTCGCGCATCGGCTTGTCGTCGGGGATGCCGTGGCAGACGACATGGTTGATCGAGGTGCAGATCGACTTGGTGTAGCCGCGATAGAACAGAGTCGCCGGGTAGGCGCCGTTGTCCATGGCGAACTGGAAGGCGAGATCGTCGAGGCGCTGGGTGGTGACGCCGGGCTTGACCTCGCCGGCGAGCATGTCGAGGCCGCGCGCGGTGAGCTGTCCGGCCTTGCGCATTGCCGCGAAGCCCTCGGGGCCATGCAGCTTGATGGCGGGGTCGCGCCGCGCGCGCGAGATCGATTCGTTCAAGGTCATTCCGGAGGCCGCTCCTAGACCTCCTTATTTATTGGGTTTGGGTTGTGGCGCAAGGCGGATGCGCTGGAAGCGCAACCCAGGCTCGGCTGCGCGGGGCTCGGCAGGCCCCACGGGCGGGTCGCCAGGCGCCGGCTGCGATCGTGGGGCGGATGAGGTCACGTCGGAGTATAAGATGTTGTTTGATATTTTAAGTATATACCGCTAATATTTACTTTTAACAATTCAAAACTATAATGTATTGACCGATCTATTCTCGGTTGTTAGGCCGCGATCGTCGTTCCCGTCGAGAGTCGTGTGCCGTGAATATTCGCTCTGCCTTGCTGGGCTCGTCCGCACTGCTGTTTGCTCCGATCGCTGCCCTGGCGCAGGGGACTGACCGTATCCAGCTCGACACGATCGTGGTCGAAGGGCAGGGCTCCGGCGAGAAGGGCGTCTTCAGCGCCAACGGCTATGTCGCCACCTCCGGCCGCAGCGCCAGCAAGACGGATACGCCGCTGCTCGAGACGCCGATGTCGATCTCGACGGTGACGCAGACGCAGCTCGAACAGCGCAAGCCGCAGAACCTGCTGGAGGCCTTGGCCTATACGCCGGGCGCGCGCATCGGCACCTATGGCTTCGACCCGCGCTACGACGCCTTCACCATCCGCGGCATCGACGTCACCCACAATGCCGTCTTCCGCGACGGCCTGCGCCAGATCGGCAGCCCGAACGGGCTGATGCGGCTCGAACCCTATGGGCTGGAGGCGATCAGCGTGCTGCGCGGCCCGGCCTCGGCGATCTACGGGGCCAGCACCAGCGCCGGCATCGTCGACCTGATCTCGAAGCGGCCGACGCAGACGCCGTTCCGCGAGATCGAGATCCAGGGCGGCTCCTTCGGCCGCAAGCAGTTCAGTTTCGACATTTCCGGCCCGGCCAATCCGGAGGGGACGCTGCTCTACCGGCTGACCGGTCTCGTCCGCGACGCGAAGAGCGACATCAGCGCGATCAGGGACGATCGCGTCTTCATCGCGCCGGCGTTGACCTGGAAGCCGAACGAGGCGACCAAGCTCACCGTGCTCGGCGAGTACATGGATTCGACCACGGGCGGCACGGCGGCCTATCTCAACCAGTATGGTCCCTACATCGATCGCCAGGGCAATGTGCTGTCCAAGACGCTCGGCGCCACCAAGGTCTATGTCGGCAACAAGCGCTACAACGACTTCCGCCAGCAGCAGGCGCGGATCGGCTACGAGTTCGAGCACAAGTTCGACGAGGTCTTCACGCTGCGCCAGCGGGCGCGGTACCAGCAGCTCGGCAACAATCAGCAATATGTCTACTTCGACCCCGGCCTGACCCGCGAGAACACGGCCGGCGTCTCGGTCGACACCTCGCTGGAGGCGAAGTTCCGGACCGGCGCGGTCGATCATACCTTGCTCGCCGGCGTCGATGTCAGCCGGCTGCACTACAAGAGCAAGGAAGCCTTTGGCGGCGTGCCACTCGGCTACAATCCCGCCTTCCTCTGGCGGACCGAGCAGACGCTGACCACGACCGGCGTCTACCTGCAGGATCAGGTGAAATGGGGAGGCTGGCGCCTCTCCGCCGGCGTCCGCAACGATTGGGTCGACAGCAAGTTCGAGGCGGGCGCCGCCGGCGCGGTGCCGACGCAGAGCAAGCGCGCCGACGGCAAGTTCACCGGCCGCGCCGCGCTGTCTTACGTCACCGATTTCGGCCTCGCGCCCTATGTCAGCTACGGCACCTCCTTCGTGCCCAATCCGGGCACGGTGCTGAATGGCGGCGTCGCCCAGCCGACGACTGGCAAGCAGGCCGAGCTCGGCGTGAAATACGATTTGCCGGGCTACAATGCCTCGCTGCGCGCCGCGGTGTTCAACATCCGCCAGGACAATGGCGTGGTCTACGAGGTCGTCGACGGCCTCAACCGCCAGGTCCAGCTCGATCTGCGCTCCAGCGGCTTCGAGATCGAGGGCGTCGCCTCGCTGGCGAACGGGCTCAGCCTGCAGGCCTCCTATTCCTACAACGACGCGCGCATCAAGAAGCTGACGGCGGAGACGGTCGGCAACCCCCTGAGCAGCGTGCCCTACCACATGGCCTCGCTCTGGCTCGACTACACCGTGCAGGACGGGCCGGCGCGCGGGCTCGGCATCGGCGGCGGCGTGCGCTATGTCGGCTCCAGCCTCGGCGACAATCTCGGCCGGCCGGTGATCGACAACAAGGCGCGCACCTTCGTCGACGGCTCGGTCCGCTACGACCTGGAAAACCTCAGCCCGCAGCTCAAGGGCCTGCGCTTCCAGGTCAACGCCACCAACCTCTTGAACGAGATCCAGCAGACCTGCACCGCCGGCTATTGCTATTTCGACGAGGGACGCAAGGTCATCGCCAGCCTGCGCTATCGCTGGTGAGGGCGCTCGGGTTGTCGCCGGCGGCGATCGTCCTCGCCATCGGGGGCCTTTATGTCGGCCAGAGCATCATCGGCGGACTGACCTTCATCGCCCTGCCGAGCGTGCTGCGCGAGCGCGGCCTGCCGCTCGACCAGATCGGCCTGACCTATCTCGCCGTGCTGCCCTGGGCGCTGAAGTTCTTGTGGGCGCCGCCGGTCGAGCGCTATCGGCTGCCGGGTACCGGGCCGGCGCGCTCGCGCACGATCGTGCTGGCGACGACATTGGTGTCGGCCGCAGGGCTCGTCGCGGTCGGACTGATCGGGCCGGTCGCTTTCGTGCCGCTGATCTCGGTCTTCGTGCTGATCGCCTTCTCCGCCTCGACCGGCGACATCGCCTGTGACGGACATGCGGTCGAGACCCTGTCGCAGGCCCATCATGGCTGGGGCAATGCCGCCCAGGTCGGCGGAGCCTATCTCGGCTCGGCGCTCGGCTCCGGCCTGTTTCTCGTGCTGGTGGCGCGGCTCGACTGGCAGCTCGCCACCTTCGCCATGGCCGGCTTGCTCCTGCTGCTGGCGCTGCCCTTCCTGCTTTCGCCAGCTCCGGCTGCGCCGGCCCGGCGCACGCACCAGCCCTCGCTGAAGGAGGCGCTGAAGCGGCCCGAGATGCGCTCCGGCCTCCTGCTCGCCGCCGTCTATGTGCCGGCGCAGAAATGGGGCGTCGCCATGCTCGGCCCTTATCTGGTCGATAGCGGGCTCGATCTCGCCTCGCTCGGGCTGGTCAACGGCGTCGGCGGTCTTGCCGTCGGCTTCGCCTGCGCGCTGCTCGGCGGCGCGCTGGTGCGGGCTCTCGGTGCGCGCAGCGTGCTTGTGTTGGCGCTGCTGTTGCAGGCTTTATCACTTGCGGGGCTCGCCTTCGCTGCCTGGCGTGGCTTGCCGCAGCCGCTCGTGCTCGGGCTGGCTTTGGCAAGCTCCTCCGGCATCATGGCGCTCGGCTTTGTCGCGCTCTATGCCCGCTTCATGGCGCTGTCCGACCCGCGCCAGGCCGGCGTCGACTTCACCTTGCTGCAATGCATGGACGGACTGGTCAGCATGGCCGGCGGCATCGGCGCCGGCTGGGTCTCGCAACATTTCGGCTACGGCGTCTGCTTCGCGCTCGCCGCCGGCGTCGCCCTGATCGCGGCGCCGCTCGCCGCTCTGTTCGGCGGGGTCGCCGGGCCGGCGCGACCGACGGCGCCGGAGCAGGCGGCGCTCGGATGAGCGAGGCACGGCCGCTGCCGTCCTTTGCCGCTCGCTTCCCGGAAGCGCTGGCCTGGTACAGGGACAAGCTCGTGCTGCCCGGCGGGGCCCGGGAGAGCGTTTCGGGTCGGGACCTGCTCGAAGGCGGGGCCGACCGGCTGATGGCGCGTTTCGCCACGCTCTATCCCGATAGCGACCGGCGTGCGCTGGTCTCGATGTGGACGCAATGGCATTTCGGCGCGCTGGTCATCCCCGCGACCGTTGCGATCCTGCTCGGCGAGCGCGACCTGCCGCTGGACCTCGACCGGATCGCGATCGTCCCGCAGGAGGCGGGGCTGACGAGCGCGATCGTCATCCCCGACGAGGGCGCTGCGCGATGCGATGGCGGCGATCCCTTCGCGCGCCTGTTCGAGGGCCATGTCGCGCCGCTGGTCGCCCAGCTTTCCGGGCAGTTCCGGGTGTCGCCGCGGCTGCTCTGGGCCAATGCGGCGGCGATCTTCGAATGGACGCTGCAGCAGCTGCCGGCCGATCTCGCCGATCCGCAGGCGCTGGCGGCGGCGCGCCAGCGGCTGGAGCGCCGCCTGGAGCCGTCCGGCCAGCGCAACCCGATGTGCGAGGCGGTGCGCTATCCGGTGGAGCAGGGCGAACCGGTCCGGCGCCGCAAGCTCTGCTGCCTGCGCTATCTCCTGGCCGGCGTCGCCGATTGCGGCAGCCTCTGCCCGCTGCATGCCGATTGCGCCTCGGCTGCCAGCGATGTCGCCTGACAGGCCTTCGCGCCGCCTCGGAGATGATCGGGCTCTGGCGCCATCCGCGCTGGGGGTGTACAGCGCGCCAATGGCATTCAATGAGATCAGACCGGCCGAGGACCAGCCTTTCGGTACCTTCGCGCCGCGGGGCAGCATCGCCCGCATCATCGCTTGGACGCGCTGCGCCTCCGGCTCCTTCCTCGGCCGCAAGGTCGCCTTCGCGCTGCGCCGGCTCGGGCTCAACCGGCTCAAGGGCCAGCCCGTCGACATCGAGGCGCTCGGCGCGCAGATGCGGCTCTATCCCGAGGGCAATGTCTGCGAGAAGCGGGTGCTGTTCACGCCGCAATATTTCGATGCGCGCGAGCGCGAGCTCCTGGCCTCGCGCATCCGCGACGGCTTCAGCTTCATCGATGTCGGCGCGAATGTCGGCGCCTATTCGCTCTTCGTCGCGGCGCGTGCCGGGCGCGGGGCGCGCATCCTCGCAGTCGAGCCGCAGCCCGACATCTTCGCGCGGCTGACCTACAACATCGCCCAGAACCCTTTCGGCACGGTCAAGGCGATCGCCTGCGCGCTAGCCGACAAGCCGGGCGAGCTGACGCTGTTCCTCGATCCCGCCAACAAGGGCGAATCGAGCGTGCGCATCCTGCGTTCCAGCAATGCGAACTCGGTGCGGGTGCCGGCGACGACCCTGCTCGCGCTGGTGCAGAGCGAGGGCTATGAGCGGATCGACGCGATTAAGCTCGATGTCGAAGGCGCCGAGGACCTGATCCTCGAACCCTTCCTGCGCGATGCGCCCGAAGCGCTCTGGCCCGGCTTCGTCATCGTCGAGGATTCGCGCGGCCGCTGGCAGGTGGACCTGCCGGCCCTGCTGGAGAGCAAGGGCTACAAGCTCATCGCCCAGACCCGGCTCAACCTCGTCTACGAGCGCACGACCTCGTGAAACGCCGCGCCGCGGGCGCATGGCGGCCCCGACTGGCGCGCCGCTTGAGCAATTGCGCGCAAGCGGCTTAGCTCGCTGGCCTTATAGGGGCACGCATGCGGCGAACGAGAACAGCAGGGACAAGCCCATGACGGCAGCGCCAGCGCCCGCCTTCCAGCCGGTGGTCACCGCCGCGATCCTGGTGATCGGCGACGAGATCCTCTCCGGCCGGACCAAGGACAAGAACATCGGCTACATCGCCGAGTACCTGACCAATATCGGCATCGAGTTGCGTGAGGTCCGGGTCGTGCCCGACCTGACCGACGAGATCGTCTCGGCGCTGAACGCGCTGCGCTCGCGCTACACCTATGTCTTCACCACGGGTGGCATCGGCCCGACCCATGACGACATCACGGCGGATGCGGTCGCGACCGCCTTCGGCGTGCCGATCGACTACGACCAGCGCGCCGTCGACATGTTGCTGGAGCGCTTTCCCAAGGATCAGCTCAACGAAGCCAGGATGCGCATGGCGCGCATTCCCGCAGGGGCCGATCTGATCGCCAATTCGGTGTCGAAGGCGCCGGGCTTCCGGATCGGCAATGTCCATGTCATGGCCGGCGTGCCCGCGATCATGCAGGCGATGCTCGATGTCGTCGCGCCGACGCTGAAGACCGGCGCCAGGATACTGTCGGAGACGGTGAGGGCGGGTCTGAAGGAGGGCGATATCGGCACGCCGCTTGCCGAGATCGCGAAAGCCCATCCCGACTGCTCGATCGGGTCCTATCCGTTCTGGTCCGAGACCGGGCCGGATACCAACATCGTCGTCCGCTCGCGCGATCCGGAGAAGCTGATGATGGCGACGTCGGCCGTGCAGGCGATGGTCGAATCCGAGCGCAAGCGCCTTAACGGATAGATTGCATAAATGAAATACACGCAACTTACAGGTTGCGTTTCTCAAATTTCTAACGCCGTTTAAAGTTTAATTGCGCAGCAGTCTGGAATAATTCGCAAGTATCTCTAGGGCATGGATAGAGGCGTTTCTATTTGATGTAGCGAGTTTTTATAAATTTAGTCTGCTAACAAAAATGGCTGTATTCGATTTCACTGAATGTATTCAATCCGTCGACAGCGCTTGATTTATAGTAATTGTTTTAATTGAATGGGCTTAAGTGGGATTTTTAACTTAGAGACCGTCTTCGCTTAGCAAGTCATAAACCATTCTCAGTCATTCTGATCTTGCGGGCCAAGAGTTCGCTGGGGCTGAATGCGGGGGACGGGGCATGCGGCTGAATCCATTTGCGGGCGGCATATCGCGCCGTGAGCTTGAAGGCGAGATGGCGGCGCTGAATCGCGCCATGGCGGTAATCAGTTTCAAGCTCGACGGCACGATTCTCGATGCCAACGAGAATTTTCTGAAGGCGGTGGGCTACACGCTGGACCAGGTGCGGGGGCGCCATCACAGCATGTTCGTCTTGAAGGAGGAGGCTCAGAGCGCCGACTACAAGGCGTTCTGGGAGCGGCTGCGGCAGGGGGAATACGACGCGCGCCAATTTCTCCGCGTCGGCGCCGACGGTCGTGAGCTCTGGATCGAGGCGAGCTATAATCCGGTCCTCGATTCCGGCGGCAAGCCGGTCAAGGTGATCAAGTTCGCCACGGTGATCACCGACCAGAAGAACCACGAAGCCGACATGGCGGGGCAGGTGGCGGCGATCCGCAAGGCGATGGCGGTGATCGAGTTCACGCTCGATGGCCACATCCTCGACGCCAACGAGGGTTTCCTCGCAGTCACCGGCTATTCGCTGGCCGAGATAAAGGGCAAGCATCACGGCATGTTCTGTGATGCCGCCTATCGCAGCTCGGCGGAATACCGCGCCTTCTGGGAGAAGCTCGGCCGCGGCGTCTACGATTCCGGCCAATACCAGCGCTTCGGCAAGGGCGGCCGCGAGGTCTGGATCCAGGCGAGCTACAACCCGATCATGGACGCCAAGGGCCGGCCGATGAAGGTGGTGAAATACGCCACCGACATCACCGAGCAGAAGGCGGCGCGCCAGCTCGCCAAAGCGGTCGGCGAGGCTCAAGGTGTCATCGGCCGGGCCAAGGACAAGGACCTGACGAGCCGCATCGACATGGCCGGCAAGGAGGGCGAGGTCGCGGTCCTCTGCGGCGGCATCAACGAGCTGATCGAGACGATGGTCGAGGTGATCGGCGCCGTCGGCGCGATCTCCGGCAAGGTCGGCGCGGCCGCCGACAAGATGGCGGGCGAAAGCATCGAGCTCGCCGAACGCGCCGAGGTCCAGGCCTCGAGCCTGCAGGAGACGGCGGCGACGACCGAGGAGCTCGCCGCCTCGATCAAGACCAGCGCCGGCAATTCGCGCCAAGCGGCGGCGCTCGGCAACGAGGCCAAAGCCGTCGCCTCGCGCGGCGGGGCGATCGTCACCGATGCGGTCGCGGCGATGGGCCGGATCGAGCAGGCCTCGACCTCGATCGCCGACATCATCTCGATGATCGACGAGATCTCGTTCCAGACCAATCTGCTCGCGCTCAACGCCGCGGTCGAGGCGGCGCGGGCCGGCGATGCCGGGCGGGGCTTTGCGGTCGTCGCCTCGGAGGTCAGGGCGCTCGCCGGCCGCTCCAGCGAATCCGCCAACGGAATCAAGTCGCTGATCGCCAATTCGAGCGAGCAGGTTCGCTCTGGCGTCCAGCTGGTCAAGGATGCCGGCCGCACGCTCGAGGAGATCGTCGATGCGGCGAACCGTGTCGCCGGCACCATCGCCGAGATTTCGAGCGCGGCGACCGAGCAGGCCAATGGCGTCGAGGAGATGGCCAAGACCGTCGCCCATATGGACGAGATGACGCAGCAGAATTCGCTGATGGCCGATTCCAGCTCGAAGCTGTCGCGCGACCTGCAGAGCGAGACGCAGGCGCTCGCCGCGCTGGTCGGCGCCTTCCGGCTCGGCGCCGACAACCAGCCCGCGCGGCTGGCGGCGGATCTGCGCTCGGTCCTGCCGGCGATGAAGGCCGCGGCTGCGCCGGCGAGACCCGTGCCGCTCCCACGCGCCAGGGTGGCGGGGGGCCGGAGCGACGACGGCTGGGCCGAGTTCTGAGAGGGCCGCCGGCGGGACGTGCGGCGGGGATTGTGGCCGTCAGGCTCTTGCCAGCGCCCTCCGGATGCGCTTTGCGGGAAGGCTCTTTCTTCGCTTTCCCGCAGGACCCGCCATGGCCGACGCTTCCTCCAACAAGGCCTTCCCCGTTTCCTGGGACCAGTTCCACCGCGATGCCCGGGCGCTCGCCTGGCGCCTGGCCGATGCCGGACCGTTCGAGGCGATGGTCTGCATCACCCGCGGCGGGCTGGTGCCGGCGGCGATCATCTGCCGCGAGCTCGGCCTGCGCATGATCGAGACCGTCTGCGTCGCCAGCTACCACGACTACAAGAACCAGACCGAGCTCAGGGTGATGAAGGAGATCGCCCCCTCGATCCGCGCCATCGGCGACGGCAAGGGCAAGGGCGTGCTCGTCGTCGACGACCTGACCGACACCGGCAAGACCGCCCGCGTCGTGCGCGAGATGCTGCCCAACGCCCATTTCGCCACGGTCTACGCCAAGCCGGCCGGCGTGCCGGTGGTCGACACCTTCGTCACCGAGGTCAGCCAGGACACCTGGATCTATTTCCCCTGGGACATGGGGCTGTCCTATGTCGAGCCGATCGCCAAGGACCACAAGGGCTGAGCGTTTCCTAAGCCCTCATCCTGAGGAGCGCTCGCAGAGCGCGTCTCGAAGGGTGCTTCAGGAGGCTCCGGAAACATCTGGAGCATCCTTCGAGACGCCGCTTCGCGGCTCCTCAGGATGAGGGCTGTAGTAGGTTCAGGCGTGGCTCGGCGCCTTGAGCGCCACCACCATGCCGAGGATGGCCAGCGCCATGCCGGCGATCTCCAGCGGCGAGGCGTGCTCGCCGAGCAGGGCGGAGCCGGCCAGCGCCGTCACCACCGGCACCAGCGGCAGGAACAGCGCCGCCCGGCTGGCGCCGAGGATGGCGACCGCCTGGGTGTAGAGGAAGAGCGCGCCGGCGCCGACGAGCACGCCCTGATAGACCGCCTGCAGCGCGATCGCCGGCAGCGGCACCTGCAGCAGATGGACCGGCTGCACCAGTGCCAGCAGCGGCAGGAGCGGCACCGAGAGCAGGCAGGTCGCCATGGTGACCTCGACCGCATCCGCCCCCCAGCGTCGCGCCAGCAGGCCGAACACCGACCAGAGCAGGGCGATCAGCACGAAGAGCAGGTCGCCGATCCAGGCGCCTTCGCGCGTCGGCGTGTCGACAAGCGCCTCGTAGGAGAAGACCGCGATCCCCGTGACGATGATGGCGAGTCCGACCACCCTGAGCGGGCTGATGCGGTCGCCGAGGACGAGCACCGCGAGCAGCGCGGTCACGACCGGGATCAGCCCCGGCGTGATCACCGAGGAGTGCAGGGCCGGGGCGAAATGCGCGCCGCCGACCAGGATCAAGCTGTAGCTCGGGCCGACGAGTGCAGTGAGAATCAGCGCCCGCTTCCAGCCGAGCTTGCCGACCGGGAACGGCTTCAGCCGCTGCAATGCGAAGGGCAGCAGCACCAGCGCGGCGGCGAGAAAGCGCAGGATCGTGACGTCGCCGGCCGAGAGCCCGTCTGTCACCGATTGCCGCGACACCACCGCCTGCACGCCCCAGATCAGCGAAGCGAGAATGCCGCAGGCAAAGCCGATGGCGAGACGGGGGGAGGCGGGTGGGGACACGGGGTGGGGCCTTGCGGGAGCAGGGCGGCTTATGGGCGCGGGAGGGGACGGCGGCAAGGGTGGGCGGCGCATGGCGGCCCGCCTCGGCGTCATTCTCGGGCAGAGCGAAGCGCAGACCCGAGAATCTCCTGACGAGAGGGCGCCGACCGGAGCCTCCTCCGGCCTGAGATGCTCGGGTCAAGCCCGAGCATGACGGCAAGCCTACTCCGCCGCCGCCACCAGCCGCTCCAGGAACCCGTCGATGGCGGCCTTGTCGATCCAGCGCAGCACCGCGACGAGGTCGTGCTCGGGGTCGATCCAGATCAGGTTGTTGCCCGCTCCTTGCGCGCTGAAGGCGCTCGCCGGGAGCTTGGGATTGGCGGCGGGGCCGCGGTTCAGCCACCAGAGGAAGCCGTAATTCGGCAGGGTCGGCGAGGGCACGACCGATTGCGCCAGCCAGGCGGACGGGATCAGCTCGCGCCCCTCCCAGACGCCCTTCTGCGCGATCAACTGGCCGAAGCGGGCATGGTCGCGGGCGCTGATGAAGAGGCCGCCGCCCCAATGGCCGCCGCCGGGGACCGATTGCATGCGCTCGCCGTCGATCTCGAGCCATGAGGTCTCGTAGCCCTCCCAGCGCCAGCCTTGCGAGGCGCCGATCGGGTTCATGATGCGCTCGCGCAGCACCTCAGGCAGCGGCCGGCGGAAGCGGCGCAGCAGCGCGTAGCCGAGCGCGTTCACCCGGACGTCGTTGTATTCATAGAGGCTGCCGGGCTCGCTGAGCTCGCGGCGCTGGCCCTTGCGGCTGTTGTCGGCGCCGATGCCGATTTGTCTGTGATGGTCGACCTGGTCGGACTTGCCGAAGATCTCGCCCTGCCATTCGCTGTTCATGTTGAGCAGATGGCGCCAGCTGATCTTCGCATTGTGCGGGCTGGAGAAATGCGGGCCGTCGACGCTTTTGCCGACAGGCTCGTCGAGATCGGCGATCAAACCGTCGGCGACGGCAAGGCCCGCCAGCACCGAGAGATAGCTCTTGGCGATCGAGAAGGTCATGTCGGCGCGCTCGACATCGCCCCATTCGGCGACGACCTTGCCGCCCTGCATGATGATGCCGGCCGGCCCGCCGCGCGGCTCGACCGGCCCGACGATCTCGGTCCACGGACCCTTCTCGTCCCATTCGCGATTCCCGACATAGGCGCCGTCCGGATAGAACATGCTGCGCGGCCAGGGGGAGTCATGCGCCTGCGCGAAATCGACGGCGGCCTGGAGGCAGGCGGTGGAGAGGGAGCTGGGCAAGGCGGGGACTCGGGAAACGAGGGGCTGATGGGGCAGGTTTAGCATTGCTGCCTAGGGGCGTCTGCACGCCAAACCCTGCTGGGCGGAATAGCGGCCATCGGTGGGAGATTGGCGCCTCGGCGCGTCGGAAACTGGAATGGCGTTGCAGCTCAAATAGCGTTAATCCAATATATAACTGCTGGCGAAGCCCTGTTATGAGAGTATGCTGTGATAGAATACGCGACGAAACATTTCCTCGTGCTTTCCGCTATCGCCACGATAGTTGGTGCGGCAATGTCTGCTCTGTTTGCCTATGGTTATTTGCTCGTATTTGGCTCAGGGTTGGTGTGGATATTGGAGTATTCAGATTTATTGAAACTGGCTTTAATTGGAGTCATTTTTCTTCTGGCATATGTTTCGATTATTACTGTTTTTGTTCAGGAAATACCTAAAATTGTAAAATCTGAAAATAAGAAAATGAGAAATATTACTTTAGTCGCGCTCACGGTCTCATTGATAGCGATTTATGTATTGCCAGAATATAAGATTTTTCTGGGCGATGATATTTGGAATAAACTCAGGATTTTGACAGTTTCTTTTTTAATTTTATTTTCGATGACAACGCTTATTATGTCCATAGATGTAATTAATCGGCTGGTTAGCGCTCAGGTTATCACTTTCCAGATGTATGTAAGTTTCGGCATCAGTGTGATGTTGGTCGTATTTGTATTCGGATGCTGCAGAGGGTTGTATGTAAAAACCTCTAAAGATTCTCTTGTTGAAATTATAGCTAGAGATAAAGGAAATATTGAAACTATCTATAGAGAAAGCAAAATTATCATGATGCTATCACACCACGCGATATTTCAGAATTCGGATAATGTTGTAGTTATCCCAGCGTCCGATGTTGTTAAGATCACGGCCGGGAGTAAGGGGTGGTCGCATTGAGCCTTGGCCGACGATCCATCAAAATGGTCCCGTACCGTCTGATCAGCATTGCCCACCATTTTGCGGCACGATGCTGATCAGATAGGGCCGGTCGGCGCGGCGTTGGCGAGATCGAACCAGTTGATAGGGAGGCCGAAGCGCTCCTGCTCGGCGATGAACATAGCGAGGACATTGCCCCCTCACTCCTCCATCATCGTCTCCACGAACGTCGCCGGGTCCAGGCAGAACTCGCGGATGAGGCGGAAATGCTGGGTCTGTTCGATCGTCACGGGATCGAGCCCGTATTTGCTCAAGCCAAGCAGGCGGGCGCCGGGATAGGCCATCAGGATCGGGGCATGGGTCGCCATGATCACCTGGCACTGGCCGAGCCGGTCCATGCGGCGCAGCAGCTTGAGGAACTCGATCTGGCGGGCCGGCGACAGCGCCGATTCCGGCTCGTCGAAGATGAAGATGCCGCGGCGCTGGCAGCGCTCCTCGAAGAAGCGCAGAAAACCCTCGCCATGCGAATGGGAGAGGAAGTCGGGCGGCGCGTAGCCTGACTCCCGGGCGGCGCTGTCGAGATAGCGCGCCACCGAGAAGAAGCTCTCGGCCCGGAAGAACCAGCCATCGGTGACCTTCGGCAGCCAGCTCGCCTTTAGCGCGCTCGCAAGGCGCCCGCCCATGGCCTCGACGGCCTGCGCATGATCGACAGGACGGTAGCCCTTGCCGCCGCCGGCCTCGTCAAAGCCGGCGAGCGCGGCGATGCCTTCGAGCAGCGTCGATTTTCCCGTGCCGTTCTCGCCGACGATGATCGTGATCGGCCGGTCGAAGGACAGCTCGAATTCGTCGCGGAGGAATGGGAGGCACCAGGGATAGGCCTCTGCATCCGGCACCGCCGCGCGGTCGAGCCAGATGCGCCTGAGATAGGGCGCGGGCAGGCGGGTCGGGTGGCTTCGTCTCATGGGCGCTCGTGGGCGTGGTGAAGCAGGCTATAGCGTGCTGCGTTTCAATTAAAGCGCGTGTCATCCCGGGCGACCGCAGAGAGACCCGGGATCCATTCCGGAACCTCAATCTGAAAGACTCAGGAATGGATCCCGGATCTGCGCTGCGCTCCGTCCGGGACGACGCGCGCATAAGCGGCGAGGGCTATGAAACGATCGTCCATGGTCGCGCGTCCCGCCGGCTTGCACCGCGAGGGTTGAGGTGAACGCCATCCGAGGGAGGCGCGGGGTCGGGCGGCGTCGCAGTCGACGGCTGCGTGCCGAATGTCGATGTCGATGATGTCGAAGCAGCGCCACTGGCCACTGCCCGAGCCCCGCGCGCGGTTCTCTGTGAGCTCTCGTCGTGTGTTGCGTCCGGCTGGACCGGGGTGCCTACCCCGAACGACGAAACCCTCCGCAGCTACTCGGGACCCGCAACGGTCCTTTCGCACACGGACACCGCTCTCCCGCCCGGCCTCATGATGCCTCGCGAAGCCCCCTCGGTTCGGGCGGGACGGGGAGAAGCATACAGCAGGTTCAGGGGGCGGGGATTGATTGGGGGAGTTATTCCGCTCGAGGCCGCTGCGCGTGACGCAAAGGCGCGGGGAACCCTCTCCTTCCAGGAGAGGGGTTCCGCGGCGTGGTTCTTTGTGCGCTCGACAAGCGAAGACGTGGATGGCCGGGACAAGCCCGACCATGACGAGGAGGCGCGGGGAGAAGCTCAGTCCTGCGCCACGCTGCCGCGCAGGCCGCGCGAGGCGGGCATCAGCGCCGCGAGGCGGGCGTCGCTCTTCGGCGGGACGATGAAGGCCTGGGCGGTCTTCCTGGACATGCCGAGATCATAGGGCCGGCTCGGCGGCAGTGTCATGTTGCTGACGAGATGCATCGCCGGGCTTGCGGGCGCGGCGGCTGCCGGCGTCTCCGGCGCGAAGGCCAGCGGCGCACTCGCGAAGGAGGTCGGCGCGGTGGAGGCGCTCGTGGCGAGCGGGGCGGGCTCAGAGACCGCGGCGAGCTGATAGCTCGGCTCCTCGATGCGGCGGCGCTCGGGACGCTCGCCCTTGACGTAGAAGGCGTTGCCGCCGGCCACCGTCACATAGTGCATGTTGGCATAGGAGAAGCGCAGGCCCGCCATGTGGAAGTGCTTGGCGTTGCCGACAGCCTCGTTGCGCTTGCCAGCGAGGATGGCTTCGGCGGCGGCCTCGGCCTTCGGCAGGTCGCGGGCGACCAACTGGCGGGTGAGCACGCCGGGGGCGAACTGGCGCGGTGCGCCGACGACGCCGCAGATCGTCTCAGGGTAGCGCGGCGCTCCAACCCGGTTCATCACCACCGTGCCGACGCCGAGCAGGCCCGACTCGCTCGAGCGGTTCGATTCGAAATACATCGCGCGGACGAGGCATTCCTTCTCGCGCGGATCGGCCTTGGCCAGTTCGATGGCGCGCTTGCGGATCTCGTGAGTCTGCTTCGTCGTCGTCGCGGGGCCGGCAGTCGTCGTCGCAGCGGTCTGGACAGGGGCCGTGCTGCAGGCGCCCAGGACCGGTGCTGCCAGTGAAATCAGAAGCGGGATCGCCTTGCGGCCGTAGCGGTTCTCAGCGGTGGAACGGACGGCATTTGCAGCGATCATAGCCCGCTTCATGCGGCAACCTCCTGAATTCGGGACCCTGGCTACCGCAAGCGGCGCGCCGTCGTCTCCGGCAAGGAAACCCGATCCTCTTATCAGAAAGTTAATTTCAGACGAAAGAGGCAAAGTACGTGACGGCTCGTCGCCGCCATTTCGAAACGCAGCCGGAGGCCCGGGCAGATTGCTCCACGGGCCCGCTTCGCCTAGCTGGAGCAGCTCCCAGACTCGCGGCGAGACATGACGATGACGGCGACCAACGAGTTCGACGTGGTTCTGGCGGATGTCGAGATCGGCAGGACCGAGGCGGAGCGCTACGCCAGGGACGGCAAGCGCCTCCACCTCGGCAATTGCACGCTGGAGGGGGCCGATCTCTCCAGCCTCGAGCTCAAGGGCTGGCATTTCGATCGATGCAGGCTCGGCCGCGCGCGTTTCGACGGTAGCGTGCTGGAGCAGGCCCGCTTTACCGCATGCCGGGCAGCCTTCGCCTCGTTCGCCGGAGCGAATCTGAGCGAGGCGGTGATAACCGGCGGCGATTTCAGCAATGCCAGCTTTCGGCGTTCCTCACTGGCGCATGCGAGCCTGTCGCAATGCAAGCTGATGGGCGCCGACCTCCAGGAGGCCAAGAGCTGGGGCCTGTCGCTCGACGAGGTAGTGCTCGCGCTGGCCAAGCTCGCCAAGGTCTCGTTTCGCAAGCTCACGCTGCGGCGGATCGACTTCAGCGAGGCTCAGCTGGTTGGCTGCGATTTCCGCGAGGCCGTCTTCGACGAGTGCTCGCTGCGTGACGCCGCGATGGTCGATTGCCGGTTCGAGCGCGCCGATCTGCGCGGCGCGGATCTCGGCGGGATACGTCTGGCGGATGCGAAAGCCTTCCGCGGCGCCGTGATCTCGAAGGCCCAGGCCGCCGTCCTCGTCCGTGAGCTCGGCCTGGATGTCGTGTAGAGCATGCGGGCGGGGTCGAGACCTTAGCCGCTTCGGGCGCTTCTTCAGGCCGCGCTGCCGTTGATCAGGCGGTGATAGTGCTCGGCATATTGGTAGTAGCGCTCGGCCTCGATGCTGTCGCCGGCGAGGGCCTTGGCCTTGGCCAAGGCGAGATAGCGCTCATAACTCGCCTGCGCGGTCGATCCCCGCCTTGTCTGCACGTCGTCGCGCGGTCCCGAGCGGGGAAAGCGGTTGTCGAAGGCTGTCGGTCTGGGTTGATGCGTGGTCATGTCCAGCCTCCTCATCCCAGCATCTTCTTGACGATGCGACGCAACTCCTGGCGGCTGAGGCCGCATGGCTGCGGCTTCCAATCGGGTGCGGATTTCGGCGGAAGCGTATTGGCGATCGCATTGGCGACACGCCCGGTCTCGGGTGACTTCAGTTCAATTGATTCTTGCATTTATATCCGTTTGCCGCCCGGCCAAGGCCGTGCGGTCTTGTGATGACATCGCCGGGCACAATGCGTGCGGCAATGGTGCTGCCATGGGCAGCATTCAGTTTTCGACGGTAGGATGGAGGCGCGCCGCCAGTTCCAATCAGGGAGCCGCTCGGTCATTCTTCGCCTGCGTGCTGTTTCTATCCAGGCAATGTGGCCAAATGAAGTTTGTATAGACAAAACCCTGCTATTTCGCGACTGCGGAACTTTACGGGAAATAGTTCTGCGGAACAGTTGCCGTACGATGACGGCATGGTCCTTTGAGGTTCTTCTCGATGGCCACCATGGCCGCGTCCACCGACAAGAACGGACCCTTCCGGATCTCGCTTAGACGCACGGCCTGATCCTGCGAGAGGATGATCCAGCAACTGCCGTGCGGATCGCGAATGATCGAGCAGATCGGACGCTCGAGCAGATCGTTGACGCCCCAGTTGTCGGAGAGATTGCGCCGCACTGTCGTGTCCATGGCGTCCTCCGGGTTGATCCCAATATGGCCATGGACGCGGTGATTGTAAGGGCAGGGCCGGGGCCTGGTCATTGTGCCGGGAGCGCCGGAAAGAGCCGTGTGCGTGACGGTTCGACCAGTCCGCGAAAAGGCCCGCCCTCAGGGGGCGGGCCTTCGATGCGAACGTAAAGCAGCCGATCGGGTCAGTTGATGACCTGGACGATGCGGCGCGTGCCGGGCTCGACCAGGACGGGCCGGTTGTTGACCACGGTGTAGCGATAGGCGCTGACGCCGTATTCCGCCGGCACGGGGTAATAGGTCACGCCGGTCGCGGGCAGGGTGGTGCCGACGATGACGGGCTGATCATAGCTGTACGAGGTCGGCCGCTGCTCGACCACATAGCGCTGGAAGCGCGGGGTCAGCTCGCTGCTGATGCCCGGCGGTTCCGGCAGGCCGTTGGGCTGGCCCTGATTCTGCGCCATCACGGCGCTGGAGCTGAGAACAAGGCCGGCGGCCAATAAGGCATGCTTGAGCATGGTCTGCTCCTTCCTGCATGGTACGGGGCTGAGGACGGATCGTGTCCGCTCCCTCTCAGGCCAACGAGGCGGGGAGGCTGATGTTCCTCACCAAGGCCAGATTTCGGGATCGGCGCTGCTCGCTGCTGCATTGCCGAAATGCTTTTCGCAGTTGCGGTAGAATCGGAATCCTGCTCACCTTCGGCCCGCCTCATCAAACGATTGAAAAAAGCGGAGAGCGGCGTGGCTGATGCGGAGGAATTGTCGCCATCGGCGCTGGCGGGCGAATTGTCGGCGGCGATCGTGCAGGCGCGTTCGGATGCGCGTGAGGACCCGTTCGGCAATCCGGTGCTGCGCGTCACGCTCTGGCTCACCCGCAAGATCGATCGCGGCGAGGTAACGCTGCAGGACACCGCGGCGCTGATCCGTCAGCTTGGCCGCGCTGCGTTGGCGGATCGAGCTGCCCGCGTGGCGTCCTATGTCGGACTGGAGCGGGACGAAGCCGAGGCCTATGCGGCGCTGGCCCGGCGTGTCGCCGACGAGGCGAGCGGCGCCGCCCAGCCCTTCGAGGCCTATGGCGCGGCGCTGGCGCGGGTGCGGTTCGCGGCGGTCTTCACCGCGCATCCGACCTTCGGCATGAGCCGGATGGTGGCGCATGCGCTGGCGGAGCTCGCCTCGAACGAGGGCGATGCGGCGGCGCTGATGGCGGCCGATCTCTCCTTCCGGCCGGATGCGACGATCACCCTGCAGGACGAGTTCGAGCAGGCGCGCTTCTCGGTACGCAACGCTCGCGATGCGATCGACCGGCTGAACGCCGCCTTCCTCGCCGAGGCGCGGGCGCGCTGGCCGCAGCGCTGGCGGGAATTGAAGCCACGCGCGCTGCAACTCGCCTCCTGGGTCGGCAGCGATACCGATGGGCGCACCGATATCGGCTGGTGGGACACGCTGCGCTACCGGTTGGAGTCCAAGCGCGGCCAGTTCTTCCGCCTGCTCGAGAAGTTGCCGGAGGCACAGGCGACCACCGAGGCGAGGGCGCTGGTCGAGGGCGCGCTCGCGGCCGTTGAGCGGCAGCTGGCGCTCTGCCCGCCGCTCAACAGCAAGCCTGAGATCGCGGCGTTGCAGACCTTCTCGCTGGCGCTGATCGGCGAGCGCGAGGCGGCCATGCCGGATGCTTCGAAGCTGCTCGCGGCGCTCGACAAGGCGGTCGTGCTGGCCGAGGACGAGGCGACGGCGAGCGCGCTGGTGCTGGCGCGAGCCGGCGTGATCGCGCATGGCGTCTCGATCGCGCTGCCGCATTTCCGGCTCAACGCCTCGCAGCTTCACAACGCGATGCGCGGCGTGATCCCGCTCGACGAGGAACCGGCCCAGCCGGCGCAGCGGCGCGCCTTCCTTGCCGCGGCGAACCAGGCGCTTGCCAGGGCGAAGCCGACGCCGGTCGATTTCGGGGCGCTCGCGGTCGAGCGCGCCTCGGCAGCGCGGATGATGATGATGGTCGCGCAGATCGTGAAGCATATCGACGGCTCGCGGCCGGTGCGCTTCCTGATCGCCGAGACCGAGACGGGCTATACGCTGCTGTCGGCGCTCTACCTCGCCAAGCGCTTCGGCATCGCCGACCTCGTCGAGATCTCGCCGCTGTTCGAGACTTCGGACGCCCTTGAGCAGGGTCCGCGCATCATCGACGAGGCGCTGCGCAGCCCGCATTGGCGCGACTATCTCAAGCGCCATGGCCGGCTCTGCGTCCAGTTCGGCTATTCCGATTCCGGCCGCTATATCGGCCAGGTCGCGGCGACCTTCTGGGTCGAGCGGCTGAGGAGCCGCATCCTCGAACTGCTGCAGCGCTACGGGCTGACCGAGGTCGAGCTGGTCATCTTCGACACCCATGGCGAGTCGGCCGGGCGCGGCGCCCATCCCGACAGCCTTAGCGACCGGCTCGCCTATCTCGATCCGGAATGGCCGCGGCGCGCCTTCGCCAAGGCTGGCGTCAGGGTCACACGCGAGACCAGCTTCCAGGGCAGCGACGGCTACCTGCTGTTCGGCACGAAGGGATTGGCGGGCGCGACGGTGGCGCGCATCGCCGAAGCCGTCTTCGCCGATCCGGCGACGAGCGCGGATGATCCGATCTATGCCGAGCCGGACTTCGCCACCGAGTTCTTCCAGACCGTGCGCGAGGAGATGACGCATCTCGTCGACGACCCCGGCTATGCAGCGCTGATCGGCACGTTCGGCCCGTCTTTGCTCGACAAGACCGGCTCGCGCCCGGCGGCGCGGCAGAGCGATGCCGGCGGGCCGACGGTGATCCGACATCCGCGGGAACTCCGCGCCATCCCGAACAACGCCATCCTGCAGCAGCTCGGCTGGTTGGCGAACAGTGTGCACGGCATCGGCCAGGCGGCGGGGCGCGCGCCGGAGCTGTTCGCCACGATGCGCGACGGTTCCGAGCGCTTCGGCCGGGCCTATCGCCTCGCGGCCCATGCGATGGCGCACAGCGATCTCGACGTCTTACGCGCCTATCTCGACACGCTCGACGCCGGCAGCTGGTTCGACCGGGCCCGGCGCACCGAGAAGGAGGGGCGGCGCGACGAGTTGCTCGCCGTCGCTGACGCATTGGCGCAGCTCGACCTCGCGCCGGCGTTGCGACGCCTCTTCTGGCGCTTCGCTTCCGACCGGCTGAAGCTGAAGGAGGCGGTGGGCGAACCGCCGGCCATGCCGGTCAGGCTGGTGGCGCTGCATACGCTCCGGCTGGCGCTGCTGCATCGGATTTGGCTCTCGGCGACGCATATCCCGGATTTCCGGCCGCATGCCGGGGTGACGCGCGAGCTTCTGGTGGAGCGGATACTCAGGCTCGACATGACCGGGGCGCTCGCGCTGCTCGGCGAGATCTTCCCGCTCAATCCCGACCCGGCGCTGGGGCTCGATTTCGGCGAGCCGCCGGGCCCGCGCGAAGGCGGCGCCTATGCGGCCCTGCACCGCGACGTCATCGAGCCGATGCGCGAGTGCTTTGCGCTGCTGCGCGAGATATCCGGCGCGATCCAGCACGAGATCGGGGCGTTCGGTTGAGAGGCTAACCATCGGCCGTTGGGCGCGGGGAACCCTTCTCCTGCATCGAAGTCGGATTCATCCGACTTCGAACACTTTGAGTGCTGAACTCGGGCAGGCCCGAGATCAGTGGAGAGGGCAGGGATGAGGGCCCGCCCCATCCGCAGTAGGCGCCACCGCGCCGCATCGCTCTAACAATCAGCGGCGGCCTCTCACCCTACCCTCTCCCATCCGGGAGAGGGGTTCCCGCGCGGATGTCGGGGAGGCTTACGCTCTACGCCGCCTTGTCGAGCGCGACCATGATGTCGGTGTATTCCGGATCGTGCGGGGACAAATTCCTGCGTGTCTCATCGCCCCAGCTTGCGAGCTTGACTACGCGTCCCATTGCCTCGGCGGTGCCATCCGTCTTGACCGGCTCGATGATGGTCAGCCCGCCGGCGTCGAGGAAGAAGGTGTGCTCGCCGAACAGCTCGCCGAGCTGGACCGTGGCGGGGTGGTTCTCCGGAATCGCCTGGGCTTCGAGCTGGTGCAGGGCGCTGTCGATGCTTGCTTCGGTCAACTTCATGATCAGTCCTTTCCATGCGGCGCTACGCGGGAACAGGGCAGGAGCGCCGAACTGCCCGTGGAAACGCTCCGGCCGTGCGGCCGGCATCCTTCGGATCGTCTGGTCTCTCAGATCGATTCTTCGGCGATCAGGGTCAGATCGCCGTCCTCGTCGAAGCCCACCGCGATGATCGCGGCCGAATTCATGCCCTTGGCCTGGAGTGCCTTGGCGGCCGCGGGAATGGCGTCGATCGACTGCCTGAGCTGCTTCAGGTCGTCGGGGCTGGCCTGTGCCACGGCGCTGTCGACCTGCACCCGCAGTTGCGGTGGCAAAGAGCCGCGCTCGACCACAGTGGCATTGCGGATGGAATCAGGATTCTGGAGCCTGGGATTATCCCGGATGGGGAGGGACGGGCCCTGGGCCTGTGCCGCGGCGGCGCCGGCGAGCAGCGCCAGCGACAGGCAGGCGGTCCTGACAAAATTACGCATCGTTGGCTCCTTTCCATCACTGGAGGGAGGGGCAAACGCCCGATGCGAAGCGACGCTAGATGCGAAATCCGGTCAGCCTCTGTCGCCGGTCTGACCGTTCGAAGGTATCAATGCGACGGGAATGCGATGGTCAGGGGAGCCCGGGGCTCAGCGCGCACGCTCCGACAATTCGGCCGAGGCGCTGGTATTGCGGTCAGAGATCGACTGGACTGGCTCCCAGACCGTATAGTTGTCCCTCGGGGTCGAGATCAGGTATTTGAGCTGGCCCTTGGCCTTGGCGGAGAGCAGCTTGCTGGTCTGGAAGCTGGCGAAGTTGGCATAGGCGCGGGCGCCGCCGTCGAAGACCACGACACGGTCCTTCAGGACGATGATGTCGCCCTTCTTCAGGGTCTCGTCCCGGAGATACCAGAACGGGTCGTTCGCATATTCCATCGGCTTGACGAGCGTGGTCTTCGGCCCGTCATTGCCGTCGAGCTTGACCGCCTTCTTCTGCTTCGGTCGCACGGTCATGTGCAGCGGGGTGCTTTCCGGCATGGGCGCAACGGCCCGGCGCTGCGGGACGCCGAACAGCGTCTCCCAGAAGCCCGCGGCGCTCGCCGGCGAGGCAGCAACCGAAACCGCGGCCAGCGCGGCGGCAGCTATGAGTTTTCTCGAAATGGTCGGCACGGCTGCAATCCCCAGCTCCGCAACCGGAGATAGCGATTAGTATGCCCGATCTCAATGACGATGGCGCGACGTGATGAACGGCTTCTTCGTCAAATTTCAGCGATTGCGCCGCCGCCTTTTCAGGATCGTTGAGATCATGGCGGTTTCGGGGTGATTCTTGTTGCGATGCAGCATGGCTGACGCGCCGGGCGCATTGCAACCATGCACCGGATCGCTACGTTCCGCTGTGGAGAGAGACGAACCCGGAGCGTCACGCGAGATGGCTGCGATCGAACTGCCGGCACAGCCCTTCGACGCCGAAGGCGCTCGATTGAGCCTGTTCCAGGCGCTGCTGGCGGCCGCCAGCAAGCATGGCAAGGGCCGCATCGCGCTGGAGGACCCGGAGCGCAAGCCGATCACCTATGGCCGGCTGGTGCTGGGTGCGTTTGTGCTCGGCCGCAAGCTCGCGGCGCTGACGAAGCCGGGCGAGACGGTCGGGCTGATGCTGCCGAATGTGCAGGGCATGGCGGTGACGCTGTTCGGGCTCTCGGCTTTCGGCCGCGTCCCCGCTTTGCTCAACTTCACCGCCGGCCTGAAGAACCTCACCGCCGCCTGCGAGATCGGGCCGATCTCGACCATCGTCACCTCGCGCCGCTTCATCGACCAGGCCAAGCTCGATGACATCGTCGAGGCGCTCGCGCCGGGGCGGCGGGTGATCTATCTCGAAGATGTCCGCAAGGAATTGACCAGCCTCGACAAAGCGATCGGCGCACTGGCCTCGCTCGTGCCCGGGATGGTGCATGCGCGCCATGCCGCCAAGCCCGACGATCCGGCCGTCGTGCTGTTCACCTCCGGCACCGAGGGCAAGCCGAAGGGCGTGGTGCTGAGCCATGCCAATCTGGTCTCGAATGCACGCCAGATCTTCCAGTTGGCGGCCGGCTTTCTCTCCGAGCGTGACGTGGTGATGAACCCGCTGCCGGCCTTCCATTCCTTCGGATTGACGGCGGCGCTGCTGATGCCGCTGACCCACGGCATGAAGGTCGTGCTCTATCCGAGCCCGCTGCACTACAAGCAGGTGCCGAAGCTGATCGGCGAAACGGCTGCGACCTTCCTGTTCGCCACCGACACGTTCCTGCAAGGTTACGCGCGCGCTGCGGATGAAGGCGACCTCAAGAGCGTGCGCTATGTCGTCGCCGGGGCCGAGCGGGTGAAGCCGGAGACGCGGCGGATGTGGGAGCCCTACGGCACCACCATCCTCGAAGGCTATGGCTGCACCGAATGCTCGCCGGTGCTGGCCTGCAACACGCCGGTCGCGACCAAGGATGGCAGCGTCGGCCGGCTCTTGCCCGGCATCACCGCTAAGCTCGAACCGGTCGAGGGCATCACCGAGGGTGGGCGGCTCTGCGTCAAGGGGCCGAACGTGATGCTGGGCTATCTCAACGCCGACAATCCCGGCGCGATCGTGCCGCCAGAGAGCGGCTGGCACGACACCGGCGACATCGTTTCGATCGATGACGGCTTCATCTCCATCAGGGGCAGGGCGCGGCGCTTCGCCAAGCTCGGCGGCGAGATGGTCTCGCTGGCGGCGGTCGAGTCGATGATCTCGGGGCTCTGGCCCGGTCACAACCATGTGGTCGTGGCGCTGCCGGATGTGCGCAAGGGCGAGCAGCTCGTTCTCGTCACCGAAAAGCCCGATGCCGAGAAGAAAGCTCTGCAGGACGAGGCCAAGCGCCAGGGTTTCCCGGAATTATGGCTGCCCAAGGCGATCCTGGTCACCGCGACGATTCCGGTGCTCGGCAACGGCAAGATCGATTATGGTGGCACGCGCGAGCTCGCCATCACGATGAGGCCGCTGCTGTGACGCCACAATCGCATGATCTGGGAAGCCGCATGATCACGCTTCTTCCCCTCGTCCTCGCCCGCGCGGCGGCCTTTGCCGTTGCCGGGCTTGCCCTGACACCCGCGGATCTCGCCGCCCAGGCGGCTGGCCAGACCTATGTCCGCCGCGATGAATGCATCGAGGCCGGCAAGCTCTCGGCCGAGCAATGCGAGCACGCCTATCGCAACGCTCGCGCCGAGTTCGAGCAGAAGGCGCCGCGTTACGGCTCGCGCGTCGCCTGCGAGCGGGCCCATAAGCGCTGCGGCGCCCAGGTCTCGACCACCGGCGGCTGGGACGCATTGGCGCGCGGCGGCGGCGGGCAATCTTACGTGCCGCGCTTCGTCGGCATCCGGGTGACCGGCGAGGGCGCCTCCGGCAAGGCCATTCCGATTGTCGAGGGCTCGGCCAAGGTCGCCTTCTCGGCCCGCCAGGTCGCGGCGCTCGACGACAAGGTCGCCGGCCGCCGGGCGGTGATGGGCGGCAGCGATGGCGGCGGGCGCGGCCAGCACAGCCAGCAGGCGAGCGGCCCCTATATCCGCCGCGGCGACCGCGACGACACCGTGCGCGTGCCGATGCAGGAGAAGAAGCTCGGCTCCGACGTCGCGCCGGGGCTCTATGTCGATCCGGACGGGGTCGAATGGTACAAGCCGGCGCACCGGCGCTGAGGACAAGCGCGCAACCGGCGCTTGTCGCCGGGCGCTGGTATCGCTAACCAGTTTCGCAGCGCGGACGTGGCGAAACTGGTAGACGCAAGGCACTTAAAATGCCTCGCCGGAAACGGTATGCGGGTTCGATCCCCGCCGTCCGCACCATGGCTTGAAAGATGAGTCGTCAGGTCAATAGTCAGCTGTGCGCCGATCGCTGACCTGGGCTCACCGCCGAGACGCGGACATGAGCGCGCGGGGAAGCCGCGTCCGTCTCCTTGATCGACGGACTCTCTACCCAAAGCTGGAGGACGATCAAATCTCAGGTCAAAACTATTAGCGCCATTCTTTCTTTGATTCAGTCCGCAATTTCTTAAAGCCAGGGCAGCTGGAAAGAATTTCGAATGCGCCTTTTGCGATGTCCTCTCCAGCGCTCGTATCGCTGGGATAATGCAAACCAGCGATTTCTCGATTTTTACCCACCCTGTTGGCCAGCACTGTCAGGGAGCCCTCGATATCTTTTCGCACCGATGCCGCTGTAAGGGACAGCATATGAGACATCAGGGAATGGCCACTCGGATACGAAGCGTGCCCGGGCACAGCCATCATCGGCATCAGCGCCGGACATAACTGATGCGGGCGCGGCCGGTTGAATTTGAATTTGTAGAAAAACATCACCATTTCACCGACGCGAGCTGCGGCTTTGATCATTTCGTATGTGGCAGGGTGAGACGTGCGGCTCATCATCAACAAGCCTAGCCAGTATTTTGGAAAATCAGTGCTCTGCGCTATAATTTCGTTTCGGGCTTTATTCCGTTCGCCCATCAATTCCAATAAATACTCGATTTCCTCGCGCGTCTCCTCCGATTTGGTCGATGGCGGCGGCGAAACAGATATTTGGCTTTCCCAGCCGGACGTCGCAAATTCGGGCAAGATTGCCAGGCCGACATAGTCTGGATCCCAATAGTGCCTTGGGAACTCTGTAATATCTGTGAGGAGATCGCGCGGACCCTCTCGCAAGCCGGGCTGATCCGGGTGAGTGGGAAATTCCGGCAAATCTAGCGGATCATAGAAGCAGTTTCCCATAATATTACCCCTGTTTACATTATCGGATGCTGCTCGCGGCCTCCGACTCGTCTTGCTCACTCGGGAAGGCCGGCGTCCACCAGGCGCCTCAAGAATGTTTCTCGGACCTCGTTATCCCACCAGGGGCACTGAGGTGCGTACACAGAGACCCGGAAGGATGGCTGCTCAGCAAGGAGGGCGCGCGCGACTCCCTGCGCCTCTTCCAGTCTGCCGAGCGCGACAAGACTGGCTATCAGGACTCGCAGCCCCGCTCGAAAATGGGGATTCTGCCCCACGGCCTTGCGGTCGCAATCCACGGCCGCCTCGTAAGATTCACCGGCGTAGTGGGCAAGGCCTAGGAAAGACAGATAGTAGAATGCATGCCGGTCTGCGGGTGACAGCGCGATCCCGCGCTCGGCGCGTTCGACCGCCTCTTTGGCGTCTCCCATGTAGGCGTATGTGCCGCTGCTGAGGGCCCAAGCCCAGGCGTGGCTTGGAGAACAATTGATCGCGCGCTCAAAGTAAGATGTAGCTGCTGCGTACTCGTGAAACAGGAATGACTTGACGTGCCCGCAGATTGCGAGCGCCAGCGAATTGGAGGCATCCCGATCGACAGCGGCGGAGGCCAACTGCCAGGCTTGGTAAGCATCTAATGTCGGATCGGCCGACCAGCCTTGGCCAATATTGAAAATGTGCCAGAGGGAGGCGTAAGCGTAAGCTGGGGGATACCGACTGTCGGTCTCGATGGCACTGCCGAGAAATTTTCGTGCGCGAACGAACTGCTCACTGTCCATTCTGTAGAGCAGGTCTATACCTTGAAGAAGCAGATCATAGGCGTCCATATTCTCGGGGCGCTTCATCACAGCCCGCGCAAGTTCGGCTTCGCGGACATGGGGAGCGATCGTCCCAACGACCTTGGTCGCGATACTGTCCTGCATATCGAATATCGACGACAAGATGCCGCCCATGTGATCGGACCAAAGAACGCTGCCGCTCTTCACATCAGTTAGTGAGCAGGTTACGCGAATTTCATTGCCAGATCGCCCAATTACTCCTGTGAGAACGTAATGCGCCCCCAGTCGTTTTCCCAGAAGGGCGGGAGGCTCTTTTGTGCAATAGTCAACGGTTGATCCCCGATTGATTGTCATGATATCGCGCAGACTACTGAGGGCACCAATTATGCCATCCATCAGTCCTTGCGAAAAATAATCTTCGACACCACTGCTGCCAAAAGCTGAAAACGGAAAAACAGCGATGGTTGGGAGACGCGTTCGCTTACGATGCGGTTTCGTAATAAAAGGAAATGAATCTGTGCCCGGCGTATTTATTAAAAACGCGTGCGTCGGGCTATGAGAATTCTTTAACCTGATCCGGCCCCAATCGCTGGAAGATATATTGATTTTGCCGTTAACTTTAGTAAATAGATCGCTTGAAATCAATACAGCGCCGGGAGTGGCTATTTGCTGAAGTCGTGACGCCGTATTTACAGCAATTCCAAAAATATCGTTATCTTCGATAATCACACTGTCGATTGTTGCCCCAATTCTAAATTGAATCCGACGTTCAGGATCGCGTTTCAATTGGGATTGGCGCGTAAATTCCTGTACCTTCAGGGCGCAATTTACTGCTGCGACAGCGTCGCTAAAGCAGGCGAGAAAACCGTCGCCGGTGAATTTGACAATTCTACCTTTGTACTTTTCGACGACAGGAATGACCACGGTCGCCCAGAGCCACGTCAGCTGCTTGTGGGTCTCTTCCTCCGCCGTATCCATCATTCGGCTATAGTCGGCGACGTCAGCGCAGAGGACTGCGAGGACAGAACGATCCAACGTTTGCGCCGTCGACAACATGCGCAGTCCGCCTACGTCTGATGGCAGGAGGGCAAATCAGGCCAGAGGGCAAGGCTGTCGGCGTAACCGGCACGGGTTACTGGCAGCATCATGTCGTCTCTTCGCCTTCTTGGAAAGGGGCAGACGTGTGCGGCACCTCACAGACGAGATGCCCCCGAACCGCCACAACGCTGCAACACCGCCTGAGGCGGCGGCGGGCAAGGCAATGGGAGCGGCGCCATGTATGCGGTTAGAAGCGACTTTCTTCACGACATCGAAGACCTGACCGACATGCTGCGGCCTCGCACCAAGTCGGTGCTCGACCGGTTGGTTGGTCGCAGGGCTGTCGGGCAAATCCTCGGTGAGCAGTTTATCTATGAGGTCCATGGTCCATTCGTCCCACCTCATCGAAAGCCTGCCCGGCGTCCCCTGACGACCAGGCTGATCGAGGCGCTGTCGGGACGGCTCCGCGGTATCCGCGACAGGGTGCAGATGCGCAACGCGGCAAACGCGTTGCCGATTCTCGATGACAGGACGCTGAAGGATATCGGCATCAATCGTTCGGAGATCGAGTTCGCCATCCGGCGCATCAATCCGCAGCCGTGACCGCTCACTCCCCGGCGCCAGCCCCTGCTGGCCGCCGGAGGCGTTGCCGCTTAGCCAAGCCGCGATTGCTCGCGAAACCGGCGTGGCGTGACGCCTGTCATCCGGCGGAAGGCGCGGCTGAAATGCGCCGGGTCGGTATAGCCGGAGGAAAAGGCGACATCGATGATCCTGCAATCGGTGTCCTGCAGTAGCCGGCTCGCATTCTCGTATCTGACCGTGTCGAGGATGTCCGAGTAGGACAGGCCGATCAAAGCGAGCTTGCGCTGAAGCGTCCGCGCGCTAACGCCCGCGATCTCGGCGACGTCGGCCAGCGCCGTGGTTCCCTCGTCGAGATAGGCCGGCAGCATCAGCTTGAGCAGGTCGACGATGTCGTAGGCGGAAGGGCCGTCCTCGTTGTTGCGCGTCGGCGCAAACGAGGCGGCCGAACGGTTGGGGAGGCTGAGCAGCGCGATCGGGAGGCTGATCCAGGCGGCATGCTGGCCTGATAGAAACCGCACATTCGGCCAGCAGGATCGCGTCGCCGGGCTTGGCGCATAAGACGATTCAAAGGCGATCGCCGTCGGCATCCAGCCGGGCCCTGCGAATTGCCTGACGATGTAGACCGAGAAAATGTTCTGGATCCATTGCGCGTGTTTCAGATGCAGCAGCCCGGCCGTGCCGGCCAGCCTGCTGCAGACCCGCACATGATCCGCGTCATGTTCGATCCACATGCTCAGAATGGTGTCTTCCCGCGACGCCCAATGGCAGGCGTGCCGGAGCGCGACCAGCAGCGTCGGCGAATGCGCGATCAGGGCCCGGGTCTCTTCCCTCATATGCGAGAAGTGCAGGCGCTGGGCAGCGAGAAAGCCGAAATCCGCGATGCCCTGGCTTCTCTGGGCGGTCTCGACGAAGCGCAGCGCCGGCAGGAGCGGCAAATAGAGATCGCTCTTTTCGGCCAGGGACGATGGCAGCCGGGACCGCTCCAGAAGCGTCTCCGTCGGCGCGCCGATATCGTCGAGGATGCTGACGAAGGGCAGCAGGAACTGCCCGCGCGTCAAGGGGATATCAGCCATCGGACCTCGCCGCGATCACCGGGTTGATGCTTTTTACAAGGCCGAATCCCGGAGGGCTCGTGGTCGGCGATGACGGAGAATAGCCGGTCGCGCTTGGCGTGAAATGGCAAGACGGGCAGGTTGCCCATGCACGAGATGCTCGCGACGACATTCGCCGGCCGGTCGGGCCGCGATACCGGTTCTGACCGGGACCTTGATGAGTTCGGCAATGTCGAAAGGAATGGGAATGGCGATGACTGCGAATGCGCTTCGGACCGCAGGCGTTTCCGCGCTGGCGCTGCTCGCGATCTGCGGACAGGCCCTGGCGCAGGCGGCCGACGCGCAGCCCAAGGTCACCGACCCGCATTTCAAGATCGCGCCGGGCTATCTGAAGCGATCCGACCTGCCCGACAGCCTGGTTCTGCTCGGCCCGCCGCCCGAGACGGGCTCTGCTGCGCTGGCCCGGGACGAGGAAGCGCGCAAGGCGACGCTTCCCCTGCGAAACACTGAACGCTGGAAGCTCGCCCGTACCGACGCCGACCTCGCCTTTCCGCAGGCCGCCGACAACTTCTCCTGCGCGATGGGCGTCCGGATCGATAGCCAGAACACCCCGCGCCTCTACGCGATGACGCAGAAGATGCTCTCGGATTTGGGCCTCTCCACCTATGGTGTGAAGACCAAGTACAACCGGGTCCGCCCCTTCGTGGTGCACAACGAAGCGACCTGCCGGGCCGATCAGGAGGCCATCCTGCGGGATGACGGCTCCTACCCGTCCGGCCATACGGCCGCGGGCTGGGGCTGGGCGCTCGTCTTCGCGCAGATCAATCCCGAGCGCGCCGATGCGCTGCTCAAGCGCGGCCTCGAATTCGGACAGAGCCGGGTGATCTGCGACGCGCATTGGCAGAGCGATGTCGATGCCGGCCGGATCATGGGCGCGGCAACCGTCGCGCGGCTGCAGACCGACCCGACTTTCCTCGCCGATCTCAAGGCCGCGAAAGCGGAGGTGAGGGCCGCGAAGGCGAAGCGGACGCCCTCAGCCTCCGAATGCGCCGCGGAGGCTGCTGCGCTGTCCGCGCGATAGCGACGAGCAAATCGATCAAAGACACCAATGAGGTACCGTTCGATGCGAATGAAGCTGGTCTACAGCCTGGGTTTCCTGGTTCTCGCGCCGTGCGTGGCGTCCGCACAGCCCGTTCCGGTCAATCTCGACAACTTCAAGCGAGCCGAGAGCGATTTCTATATGGTCAAGACGGCCAACGCCGGTGCCCTTGGCAAGTTCGTCCACACCAGGGCGCCGACGCCGATCGACAACCAGCCTGTGGTCCGGATGAACCGGGATACGCTCTATTCCCAGGCGCTTTTCGACCTCGACGCCGGCCCGGTGACCATCACCCTTCCCGATGCCGGCAAGCGCTTCATCTCGATGCAGGTCATCAGCGAAGACCATTACACCCCGATGGTGGTCTACAAGCCGGGCCGCACGACGCTCACCAAGGACAAGGTCGGCACCCGCTATGTGTTCATCGCGGTCCGTATCCTCGTCGATCCCAACGACGCTAAGGACCTCGCGCAGGTTCATGCCCTGCAGGATGCGCTGAAGGTGGAGCAGAAATCGGTCGGCAAGTTCGAGGCCCCGAACTGGGACCTGGCTCAGCAGAAGAAGATCCGTGATGCGCTCGAAGCGTTGTCCGCCGCATCATCGGGCAGCTTCGCCAACGCTTTCGGCCCGAAGGGGAAGGTCGATCCGGTCATGCACCTCATCGGCACGGCAGCCGGCTGGGGTGGCAACCCCGACAAGGACGCATCCTACCTGTCGTTCACTCCGGCCAAAAACGATGGCAAGACGGTCTACAAGCTCAGGGTCAAGGATGTCCCCGTCGACGCGTTCTGGTCGATCAGCGTCTACAACGACAAGGGCTTCTTCCAGAAGAACGACTACGACGCCTATTCGGTCAACAGCATCACCGGCAAGACAAGCGCCGATGGCGCGATCGACATCCAGTTCGCCGGCTGCGACGGCAAGATCGCGAACTGCCTGCCGATCACGCAGGGGTGGAATTACACATTCCGGCTCTACCGCCCTCGCGCCGTGTTCCTGAGCGGCACGTGGAAGATGCCGGAAGCGCAGCCTGCATCGTAGAAGGCATCAGCCTCGCTCGATTGTCCCGGCAAGCAGCGGTAGCTTTCCGCCCGACCTTGTCGCTGGCCGAATGCTGGCGGCGCGGCGGTCGGCCACCGTGCCGGGGTACCACAAGCCCGACTGGCCTTGGCGACGAACTCCGGACCGTTGCCACGGCTGCGCAACTACAAGGGCGTCAACTCAACTGACAGCAAGGGCGACATCGCCCTTGCTGCTCTTGTTTTGGCAGAGGCAATCGCCTGCCCGGCGCTTACTTCACCGCGGAGAAGGCCGTCGGCGCCAAAATCTGGCTGACGATGTTGCCGACAATCTGGCCGTCCGCTTCACTCTTGGTGCGCGCCTCGGTCCAGTCCGGATCGGTCGCAAACGCCGTCCATTTCGTCTCGCGCTCGGCAAGCGATTCCCAGGCCAGGAAATAGGTCAGGTCCTGATTGGACTCCCCGATCAGCGTGGTGAAGAATCCGGCTTGCCGGATGCCGTGCTTGTCCCACAGTTTCAGTGTGGCCTTGTCAAAACGGTCGAGCAAAGCCGGAAGCCGACCAGGCAAGCAGCGATACACCCGCATTTCGTAGATCATTGAAAATCACGTCCCAATGTTGTCTTGCGGCAAGCAATTTGCCGCAACGATGGCCTGCTCCGATCGTGTGACCAGACCTCGGTCCTGCTGGCGGCAGTAGCGAATTCTACCCCCTCCGATGCTCGACCTTCGGCAGGAACCAGGCGAGCAGGCCGATCGCCGGCAGGAAGGCGCAGATGCGGTAGACCGCCTCGATGCCGATCCAGTCGGCGACTTCGCCGAGGATCGCTGCCGCGAGTCCGCCGAGGCCGAAGGACAGGCCGTAGAACAGGCCGCCGATCAGGCCGATCCGGCCCGGCATCAGCTCCATGGCGTAGATCAGGATCGCGGCGAAGGAACTCGCCATGATCAGGTTGATCACCACCGTCAGCACGCCGGTCCAGAAAAGGTCGGCGAAGGGCAGCATCAGCGAGAAGGGCAGGGCGCCGAGGATCGAGAACCAGAGGATGCGGTTGCGGCCGACCCTGTCGCCGATGATGCCGCCGGCGAGCGCCCCGACGGCCGCGGCGGCGAGGAAGAGGAACAGCATCAGCTGCGAAGCCTGCACCGAGACGCCGAACTTCCCGATCAGATAGAAGGTGTAATACGAGCTGAAGCTCGACGAGTAGGCGTTCTTCGAGAACAGCAGGATGACGAGGATGGTGATCGCGAAGGCGATCTGGCCCTTCGAATGCGCGGGCGCCGCGGGCGCGGCCGCCGCGACCTTCGCGGGCTTCGCCGCGGCGGCGGCAGCGGCCGCCTTGCTCAGCTCGGCATAGCGGCGCGCCGTCCAGACCATCAGGACCATGGCGAGCAGGGCTGCGGCCGAGAACCAGGCGACGCTGGTCTGGCCGCGCGGTACGATGATGAAGGCGGCGAGCAGCGGGCCGAGTGCGCCGCCGCTCTGGCCGCCGACCTGGAAGATGCCCTGCGCCAGCCCCTGCTGGCCGCCCGATGCATTGCGCGCCATGCGGGTCGCTTCCGGATGGAAGATCGAGGACCCCAGGCCGACGCAGGCCGCCGCGAGCAAGAGCAGCGGATAGCTGCCGGCATAGGCGAGGCCGATCAGCCCGGTCAGCGTGCAGCCCATGCCGACC
The DNA here is from genome assembly GCF_001429505.1 of Allobosea sp. Root483D1. GTDB lineage: Bacteria > Pseudomonadota > Alphaproteobacteria > Rhizobiales > Beijerinckiaceae > Allobosea. The sequence goes on along the minus strand of NZ_LMJW01000019.1, from coordinate 36,263 downwards.
ACCATCGAATAGGGCATCGGGTTCTTGTCGGTGTAGTGCCCGACGAGCGGCTGCAGCAATGAGGCGGTGATCTGGAAGGTCAGCGTGATCAGGCCGATCTGGCCGAAATCCAGCGCATAGGCCGTCTTGATGATCGGATAGATCGCCGGGATCAGCGACTGGATCATGTCGTTGAGCAGATGCGTCGCGCTGAGCGCGAACAGCACCGGCAGGTCGGCGCGGCGGGTGGAGGCGATCGGCTTGCTGACGTTCATGCGGATGATTTCGCCGGGCGCAGCTCCGATTCCGGGCGAGGGCGCCCGATAACTGCGAAGTCGGCTCATAGCATCGCGCTCGGCGCCAAACCCAGAGCCATCAGCACAGAGCGGCTCTGATGTGGGCGCGGGTTAGGGCGCGGCGACAGACAGGCCTGCCGCCGCAATCCGTCCGCTATTTCACCTCGCCCGCGATCTCGGCGAGCGCCGGGGCCTTCTGGATCAGCCCGCGCTCGACAAGGAAGGCGCCGAAGCGCTCGTAGCGGCTGGTGTCGAGGGCGCGCGGGCGCTTGGCGAAGCGCGGCATCGTGTCGATCCAGGCCTGGCGGTTGAGCGCGTCGTCGAGATCGGGATGGGCCGCGATGAAGAGCTTCCAGGCCTCCTGCGGATGATTGGTCAAATAGAGCGCCGCCTTCTCGATCGCGTCGAGGAAGCGCGGCAGGCGGGCGTCGCCGATAGCGTCGCGGCGCGTGATCAGGATCAACTCGTCATAGGCGGGAACGCCGTGCTCCTCGGGGTAGAAGGCGGTGCCGGGATGGCCTTCGAGCTTCAGCTGGGTCAGCTCGAAATTGCGGTAGCCGCCGATGGTGGCGTCGACCCGGCCGCTGATCAACGCGGCCGAGAGTGCGAAGTTGACGTTGACCAGCTTGACGTCTTCGAGCTTGAGGCCCGCCTTGGCCAGCATCTGGCCGAGCAAAGTGGTCTCTGTGCCGGAGACGGCATAGCCGATGGTCTTGCCCTTGAGATCGGCGAGGCTCTTGATCGGCCCGTCGGCCTTGACGATGACGCTGTTGAGCGGCGTCTCGACCAAGGTGCCGACGCGGACGATCGGGATGCCGGCGGCGTGGTCGAGATAGAGATTGGGCTGGTAGTGGATGCCGATATCGGCCTGGCCGGCGGCGACGAGGCGCGGCACAGCGGAGGGATCGGAGGGCGGCACCATAGTGACCTCGAGCCCGGCTTCCTTGAACAGGCCGAGCTGCTGCGCGACGACCAAGGACGCATGGTCCGGGTTGACGAACCATTCGAGCATCACCGTGAGCTTGTCGGCGGCGCGCGCCGGGCTGGCGAGGCCGGCGGCCAGGGCGAAGCCGGCAGCCATGAGGGCGCGTCTGGTTGGGGCGCGTAGGGTCATCAGGCGAAGTCCTTCTGCGTGATCGGCTTGAAACGGGGCGGCGTCATTGTTCGCCCGCCCAGGGAATGAGGCGCGGGCCGAGCGCATCGACGAGATGGCGCAGAACCAGGCTGAGCACGGCGAGCACCGTCATCGCGGCGAAAACCGTGTCGGTCTGCATGCGGGCATTGGCCTGGACCATGACGAAGCCGAGCCCGGCCGAGGAGCCGACCCATTCGCCGATCACGGCGCCGAGCGGGGCCAGCGGGGCAGCGACGCGCAGGCCGGTGAGCAAAGCGGGCATGGCGAGCGGCAGGCGGACATAGCGCAGCGTCTGCCAATGCGTCGCCGAGGTCAGCGCGGTGGCGTCGATCAGCTCGGGGTCGGTCCGGCGCAGGCCGTCGGCGAAGGCGGAGGCGACCGGGAAGAAGATGATGATCGTCGCCATGATCACCTTCGAGCCCATGCCGAAGCCGAACCAGACGACCAAAAGCGGTGCGATGACGAAGACCGGGAAGGACTGCAGCACGAGCAGCACCGGCCAGAGCAGGCGCCCGAGCCGCGGCAGCGCCACGATGGCGAGCGCCGTCAGCGCCCCGAACAGCGAGCCGAGCGCGAAGCCGAGCGCGATTTCGGCCATGGTGGTCAGGCTGTGACTGGCGAGGAAGCCGGGCTGGCGCTGGAAGGCGAGAGCGACGTCGAGCGGCGAGGGCAGGATGTAGCGCGGCGGCTGGAACAGCCAGATCGCGCTTTGCCAGGCCAGAAGCAGGACGAGGATGGTGCGCAGGGCCGGAGCGAGCGCGGCCATCACCGGCCTTGCGGAAGGTCCTCTCCGCTCTGTCGCGCCGTGCGTCGTCAAGGCTCGCCTTTCCGGTGGAAGGCGGGCGCGGGGATAAGCGCTGACGAGGCTGCCCCGAGCGACTCCCTCCGCCAGCATGATCTGGTTCAGGTTCGAAGGGTGCTTCTCAGCTCGCCTTGCGGCGAACGCCCCCGTCTCTCGATCGCCCTTGTGACAGAGCGGCCCCTGCCTGTCACGTCTGCCTCAGGCGAGACGGAGCCGGTCAGGCCTCGCCGTCATAGGCCGCGTCGAAGAACGCCTTCTCCAGCGCGACGGTGCGCAGGAAGAAGTCCCGGCTTGTTTCCGCTTCTCCCGGGCCGACGCGGTCGAGCTCGGCCCGCAGGAAGCCGACGAAATCGCGGAAGTCGGGATTGTCGTGCAGCGTGATCCATTCGGCATGGACGAAGTTCGCCGGGAGTGGCTGCGACGCCTGCTGGGCCCAGTCGAGGTAGAGCCATTCGGCCACCACCAACACGGAGAGGGCGGCGGCGTAGGAACGCGTCGCGGCGGCTTCGCGCATGATTGCCTTGAAGCCGGCGGTGGGCTTGCTATCGGCAGGCGCTATTCGCTCCTGCTCGCTGACGCCGAGCGCCGCGAAGGAGCGCAGGAAATAGGTGTTCTCCTCGCCGCTGACCATGCCGATGAAGCGCCCGAAGCGGATGCGTGCCTCAAAGCTATCGGAGCTGGCGAGCGCGGCGCCCAGCAGCGTCAGGAAGCTGTCGAGGAAGCGGTGATCCTGGATCAGGTAGCGGCCCATGACCGCGTCGGAGACCGTGCCATCGAGCAACTCAGTGACGAAGCGGTGGCCGACGGATTGCGACCAGGCCGGCTGGCTGGCGAGGCGGAGGGTCTCGGTGAAACGGGCGGTCATGAGGTCACGGCCTTTTGCTGATCGGGCTCTCCCTATCAGCAGCGGCGCGCCACGACCACGCCCGGGCGGCCGGAGCTTATGCCCGGCCGCCTTCTCAATGGGTGTTCGAGCCCGAGCGATCAGCCCTGCGGTGGCTTCCAGTCGCCGGTCGGGATGGTGTTCACCATCCACGGCACGCCGAACTTGTCGACGAGCGAGCCGAAGCCGGGCGACCAGAAGGTCTCGCTGAACGGCATCACGGTCTTGCCGCCGTCGGCGAGCTGATCGAACCAGCGCTGGCCTTCCGCCTTGTCATTGGTGTGCAGGGTGACGTCGAAGCCGTTCTTGGGCTTGTCGATATTCTGGGCCCAGTCGACATCCATGTCGGCGCCCATCAGCGCCTGGTCACCGACCTCGAGCCAGCAATGCATAAGCCAGGTCTTGTACTTGCCGTCAGTGTCCGGCATGCCCATGCCGGGCGGCGCATCGCCATAGGGCATGGCAGCGGTGATCTTGCCGCCGAGGACCTTGGCGTAGAACTCGAACGCCTCGCGGCACTGGCCACGGAAGCTCAGGCTGGTCACGATTTTCATGGTCGTCTCCTCTTGCACCCCCAAGGGGGCATGTCCGGTCCGCGCATCGGCTGTGTTCGATGCGCGCTTATTGAGTTGATATCAACATTCTACGTTTCGACGATGTCAATTGTTCCGGTTCTCCTCCTCAGTCGGCCCTCTTTTCGAACTCAGGATCGCAGCAACCAGCGCTTGTCCGTGTCAGCAGCTGAAGGAAGGCGTCAAACTAGCCGCGATGGTGGCGCGATGATGGCGTTGCCGGAGGCCGCGATCGAGAATGCTGACAGAGGTTGTCAGTCGGAGTGCCGTCAATACAAACCAATCGGTATGTATAGGAGAGAGCGATGATGAAGCTCTATGGCTTCGGGCCGACGCGGACGCTGCGTGCCCTGTGGGGCCTGAAGGAACTCGGCGTGCCGTTCGACTATATCCATGTCGACCTGCTCGGCGGCGAGGCGCAGACGCCGGAATTCCTGGCGATCAACCCGGCCGGCAAGCTGCCGGTGCTGGTCGACGGCGACAATGTCCTGCCGGAATCGGCGGCGATCATCCTCTATCTGGCCGAGAAATTCCCGGAGAAGCGCCTGCTGCCGGATGATCTCGACGAGCGGGCGCAGGCCTATCGCTGGATCCTGTTCGCGATGACCGAGCTGGAGCAGCCGCTCTGGCGCATCACCAAGCACAGCTTCCTCTATCCCGAGGAGCAGCGGCTGCCGCAGGACATCGTGCTGGCCAGCGAGGAGTTCCGGCGCATGGCGGCCGTGCTGGAAGCCCATATGGAGGGTCGCGACTTCATCGTCGGCGACAAGATGGGGGCTACCGACTGTGTCACCGCCTATCTGATGGACTGGGCGAACGAGGTGGGATTGCTCGACGGCTTCCCGCGGCTGCAGCGCTATCTCGAGCGCATGTATGCCCGCCCGGCGGCGCCGCAGCGGATTGCCGAAGCCTTCGCCAGCGTGCAGCCGGGATAGCGCGCCGCGGCTCCGTCAGCTCCGGCGGCGGCGCAAGGTCGCCAGCGGCGTCTCGCCGAAACGGGTGCGGTAGCGCGTGGCGAAGCGGCCGAGATGAGTGACGCCGCAATCGAGCGCGATCCGCGTGACGTTGTCCCCGGGCGCGGCGGCGAACAGCCTGGCATGGGCGGCGTCGAGGCGGAAATCCTCGAGGATCTGGCGCGGCCCGACCCCGCGATACTGGCGGAAGGCGAGCTGCAGCGATCGGGTGCTGACGCCGACCCTGGCGGCGAGCGCCGTGATCGAGAGCGCGTCGTCGGATTTCGCGCGCATGATCTCTTCGGCGAGCGCGACCTGGGCCATGCCGGCCGACCTGACGCTCTGTTCGGAGCCTGCCGCCCCCGCCTGCCAGGCGGAGCCGAGCAGCTCGGTCACCATCAGCGCCGCGGCGTTGGCGGCGCCGCGTGCCACGAGCAGCGTATCCGGCTGGTCGAGCTCGTAGGCGAGATGGCGCAGATGGCGGCCGAGCGCGGCACCCTGCCCGGCGGTGACGCTCATCAGCCCCGGCGCCTGTCCGTCCGGGCGCCAGCGGTCGTCGGGGTTGAGCGCAGCGGCGCTGCGCAGCCGCGTCAGCGGAAGCTGGACCACGAGCCCAAGATAGCCCGGCTCGCAGACGGTGGTGCGTGCTCCCGGCGTCGGAATCAGCATCGATTCCGTATTCGCGGTGATCCGACGGCCGATGTCGTCGGTCTCGATTGTTCCGGTCCAGGGCAGCAGCAGGGTGACGTTCTCGTCCTCGACAAGACGCACGCGGTGGCCGCTGGTCTTCACGGCGCTGATGCGGATATCGTCGAGCAACACGGAGTTGATCGACATGCGAAAAGGCTCCTCCCGATCGAGCGGTTCGAGAAAATCCTGGCGCTCGAAGAGGATCGTCTGCCGGCAGGCGGCGGTAGCATTATCGGTTTCGAACTGATTATGACGCGCCAGCAAGTCATCCTGCTCTGCGTCGGCTGGATAGTGCGCGCGCCCCTGCTGCGTCATGCAACCTTCACTGCTTCTTCGCCGCACGATCCGTGCGGCCACAATGTCGGGGCGAGCGACTTTAGTCGTATCCCGAGATAAAAATGGCGGTATCGCGGCAGCGAGGGATTTTGACCGGCTCCAGGCAGGAGAAGAGAATTTTCCTCTCTTTTTGAGAGCTATAAGGGATTTTTCTTATCCGGTTGTGGCCTGTCGATCGGCTGCTCCTGGTTCGGTGAGGCAAGCTGAGTCGCGGCGGGGTCGGCGGCGCAATACCGGGCCGGCGCCAGGGGCATACGCATATCCGGTGCTTCCTTCCGTCCACGCGTCTGTGATTTTCGCATCACGGCAGAGCGGTCGCAGTGCGGGGCAGGTATCGGATTACGCTTTCCGGACAGATGCTTTCGCTTTTCGGATATCGGACCGGCGCGCTTTGGCCGAGGATCGAATCGGTAAGCTGGGGCTACACCTCTCCAGGGCGTGGGCGACGCGCTGGAGATGCGGAATTTCAGCTTACCAAGTACCTCCCCTTGATTTGGCTGACGACGTGAGGCCTCCCGTCACGTCACAGTCAAAATGACCTATGATCTAGTTGTGTTTGAATTTTCATCGTTCTTCGATGGAGATCTCAAGGTCTATATCGATCCCGCTATCAGCACCCCCCGCTGATGGCGGGATTTTTTTTGCGTATTCTGAATCGTTTTCTATTTTTTTACTTTGACGGCACAGGTTTTTTCATCGTCGTTCTGGGCGCGGGAAATCATGGCCAACTCTGCATTCAACCTGAGCAATATCCGCATCGGCACCAAGATCGCGGGTGCCGTCACCCTCGTCGGTCTGATCGGCCTGGCGGCGTCTGTCTTCATCAGCCGGGAACTCGCCCGCGCCGATGCAGTCTATAGTGAGATGCTCGATACAGCTCCGCCGGCGCTGTTCGAGACCGGCCGGGCGGCGCGGCGTGTCAACGACATGCTGGCGCAGTCCTATAAAGTCATTGCCTACCCCGCTGGTTCGAAGGGTGGACAGGACGGCATTACCCAGATGAACGCATCCTATCAGCGAGCGACGGCGCAATTGGCGGCTGCCGCCGCCAAGGAGCCGCAACAAAAAGCGGAGTTCGACCGCCTGCTCGCCGGCGTGAGGGAGATGAAGAATTCGCTCGACGAGGCGATTGCTCTGGGAGCCCGCGACGAGAACGCCAAGGCGCTGGCGATCATGGACAGGGCCGATGCCAAGACCGCCGAGCTGGCAGAGGCCGTGGTGACGCTCAGCAGCACCGTGCTGAAAGAAGTCGACACCCAGTCCGCCGCGATGAGGAGCGATATCGCTTTCACCACCAAATTGATGCTGGGGCTGAGCCTCGCCGGCATCCTGCTCGGCATCGGGCTCGCGCTGCTGATGTCGGCAAAGACCATCACCGGCCCGCTGGCGCGCCTGCGCGGCGCCATGGACAAGCTCGCGAGCGGTGATTTCGATGCCGCTGTCGAGAGCAGCCAGCGCCGGGACGAGGTCGGGCTGATGGCCAAGACCGTGCTCGTCTTCAAGGAAAACGGCCTGGAGATGAAGCGCCTCGAGGCGCAGGCGAGCGAGCAGGAGCGCGTGACCGCCGCCGAGCGCGAAAAGAACGAAGCGGAACGGCGCCGCGCCGAGATCGAGCGCGAGAAGCTCGCCAAGGAGCAGCAGCAGGTTGTCACCTTGCTCGCCAATGGGCTCGACCTGCTGGCGCAGGGCGACCTGACCTATCGCATCGGCGACCAAGTCGCGGCCGACTATCAGAAGCTGCGCGACGACTTCAACCGCGCCGTCAACCGGCTGGCCGAGACGGTCAAGACGATCCAGACCACGGCCTCGGACGTCGGCACCGCCGCGCGCGAGATCAACATGGGCGCCGACGATCTCTCCAAGCGCACCGAGGAGCAGGCCTCCTCGCTGGAGGAGACTGCGGCGACGACCGAGGAGCTGGCAGCCTCGGTCAAGGCCTCGGCCAGCTCGTCGCGGCAGGCTGCGGCGCTGGCCGGCGAGGCGACCCAAATCGCGGTGCAGGGCGGCGCGATCGTCGGCAGTGCGATCGAGGCGATGACGCAGATCGAGCAAGCCTCGCGCAAGATCTCCGACATCACCTCTGTGATCGACGAGATCGCCTTCCAGACCAATCTGCTGGCGCTCAACGCGGCGGTCGAAGCGGCCCGGGCCGGCGATGCCGGCAAGGGCTTTGCGGTCGTCGCCTCCGAGGTCCGTACCTTGGCGCAGCGCTCCAGCGTGGCCGCGAAGGATATCACCGCCCTGATCAACGAATCGGGTGCCAAGGTCGATCAGGGCGTCAGCCTGGTCAGGGAGGCGGGCGAGGTGCTCGGCCGAATCGTCGAGGCGTCGAAGCGCGTCTCGGCCACGGTCTCCGACATCTCGACGGCTTCCGCCGAGCAGGCGAACGGCATCGACGAGATGAGCCAGACCGTCGCCCATATGGACGAGATGACCCAGCAGAACGCGGCGTTGGCCGAGGAGAGCGCCGCCTCGGCGACCTCGCTCTCGGACCAGATCCAGCGACTCAACGGGCTGGTCGCGACCTTCAGGATCGGTGGCGAGCAGGGCTCCACGCGTCTCAGCGTCGTGCGTCCGGAGCCGATGGCCCGCTCGGCCTGAGCATGACGGGAGGCAGCGGGCTGCGCCGTGAACGCCGCCCGCTGCCGTGTCCCATCGCGTCGCTTGAGTCGGAAATGAGATGACGGACGAGACCCCACCATGAGCCAGGTCCAGCAGGAGCGTGAGACCTCGCCTGCAGGCGGCCGGCTGCTGTGGAGCCTGCCCGTGCTGCTTTTCGCCGTGCTGGCGACCGGCGTTCTCTACGAAGGGGAGCGGGAGGCGCGCGACGACCGCGCCGCGCATCAGCACTGTCGCGCTCAGGCCACCGACATCGTCGAGACGGCGGCTTGCGCCTGCGTCCTCGAACGCGAGGGCGGCTCGTTCCGGCATACGCTGGTGATGTTCGCCCCGAGGAGCTGGCAGGAGCTCTGGCACCGGGCGACGCGAAATGAATGCGCGGCCGAAGCCTATACGCGCATCGTGACGGAGCGCGGGATCCATGCGGTCCGGCCCCTGCCATTGCCGGGCACGACGGCAGGCAGTCTCAGCCCTTAGCCGCACGGCGCTTGGATGGGTGCATCAACCCGCTCGCTATCGAGCGAGAGGTGACACGAGAGAATCAGCTCGTGCGGCGGGTTGCCGCCGGGGCGACACGCTTCGACCAGAGCCGCTCGCACAGGGTGACGACGACAAGCCCGCTCAGGCCACCCGTGATCTTGACCAGCGCATCCAGCGCACGGGCATGCCGGCTCGCTTCGAAGTGCTGGGCGAGTTCGAGTCCGGCGGCGCCGGCGATGATGCACAGGAGAATCACGCCTTTGCGCGCCGGATAGGCGATGGCGAGCGCCGCGGCGGCGACCAGATAGGCGGCGAAACGTTCGATCTGCGGTCCGAGATGCGCGATATGCGGGCGAGCGCCGATCGGGGACAAGGTCGCGACGATGACGAGGGCGACTGCGCCCCAACCGATCAGGGCGGCCCAGCGGCGCACGGATAGCTCGAGCCCGAAGAACCGCAGCACCGCTGTTTGCCTCTCGCGCTGCACCATTTTCCGTCTCCGGAAAGCAAAAGGGCTCAAGCGGTCGCCGCTCAAGCCCTTGAAACTGCTGGCTCCCGGAGCAGGATTCGAACCTGCGACCAATCGATTAACAGTCGATTGCTCTACCGCTGAGCTATCCGGGATCGGTGGGCGGCGTATAGCGACGCTGCCGGGAAGGTGCAAGCCTTTTGCTGGCATCAACGTCGAGAAAATCGTGGCCGCCCGGTCTGCCCCAGCGTCAATTCACATTGCCGAGAGAGTTTCGGTTGCGGCGCGCTGCGGCATGTGGTTATACGCCCGCCGAGGAGCGCGCTTCGAGCCGCTCCGGGATGGCCTCGTGGCGGAGTGGTTACGCAGAGGACTGCAAATCCTTGCACCCCGGTTCGATTCCGGGCGAGGCCTCCAAATTCCCTTTCACGCGCTGATCTCCCGATGATGCCCCGCCGGGGCGGGTTCTCCTCGCGCACGGCGCTGATTCATCAGCCCGAGCGACGACGCCTGAAGCGCTCGATCAACCCGAGGCACCAGGTCGCGAAGCGCGCCATCGGCCGTTGCAGAAACGGGATATCGGCTGCGAGCAGCATCAGGCCCAGCGGCAGCATCCAGACCCCGAGAATCGGCAGGAACGAGAAGACGCCGCCGATGATCAGGCCGAGTCCGGCTGGAATCCTGATCAGGCGCGAATCACGATGCCGGAGCCAGCGCATCGCCTTGGCGAAGCGGGGAGGGAGCTCGGCTTCGATCCGCCTGAAGGCGGTTCTCAGCTCTTGCCGCGCGGAGGGAAAGCCCATGTCACCTCGGTCGTTGCCACCCAGCTGAAACGCCCGGCTTGCCCGATCGTTCGCCCGCGTCAGAGATATCCGCTGGCGGAGCGGCGATACGGCGGCGGATGCAGGGCAAATTTGGCGAGAGCGGCGCTGATTTCCGCAAGGCACCGATGCCGAGCGGCCATGTAAGGCGCCGGCGGGGCGGGGCGGGGAAGGGGACGGCATGGGTTGGAAGGATCTCGTCCGCAGCGTGCGCGACAAGGTGCTGGGCAGGCCAGCCGCGGAGCTGGCCGAGGAACTGACCAATTACGAGATCCTGCTGCGGGACTACGATCTGCACTCGCTCTTCCTGCATGACGAGATTCCGCGCCTCTTCGGCGAGCGCGATGCGATGCGGCGGGCCTGGCAGGAACGGGATTTCGCGGCCTATCGCGCCGCCTTCGAGGCGGCACGCGTGCAAGGCGATCTCGCCGAGAACGGCAAGCCGCGCTACCTGCTGGTGAAGGACTGGTTCCTCGAAGAGTTCATGGCGCTTCCCGGCAGCGACGACGCCGGGCCGCGGCACGAGGCGCTGCTCGACGGCTTCGCCGCCTATTTCCAGAACGATCCCTCGCCCTTCTCGGCGGCGACCTATGCGGATGCGCTGCGGGTGACGGCCTATGCCTGGCGCGGCACTGCCTGCGCCGCCGACGTCAATATGGACCAGGCCGACCAGTTCCGCAGGTTCCTGCGGCAGGCGGATGCGGTGCTCGACAGCCAGCCCGATCCGGAGGATTTCGCCTGGCGGGCCAGCCATTTCCGGCGCGGCGCCGAGACCGATTCCTTCAGCGAGTATCAGCGCCGCTTCGAGGCGGCCTGGGCGCTCGACCGCTACAACATCGACCTCTGCCGCAACTTTGCCCGGATGATCATGCCGCGCTGGCTCGGCCGCGATGAGCATGACCTTGAAGTCTTCGCCCGGCGCGCCGCCGAATTGACCAAGGACCGCTTCGGCTATGGCTTCTACGCCCTGGTCCAGGCGGCCAATACCGAAGTCGGCGAGCACGAGATCGAGGACACGCTTTGCGATCCCGCTTTGGTCAAGCAGGGCTTCGAGGACCTCGTCGCCCGCTTCCCGACGCCGAGCAACTTCAATCTCTACGCCGACATGCTGGAGTGGATGAAGGATACGCAGGCCCTGGCCGACCTGCTCGATACCCGCTTCCGCACGATCGTGCCGGAAATCTGGTACGGCGACACGCTCGACGACAAGTTCGTCTACGCCTTCGAGACGCTGCTGGAGGCCGACGAGGTGCTGAAGGCACGCCGGCGGCCAGCCTGAAACCTCGCCTGCCGAGTGACCCTGGGGAAGATTTAGGCTTTGCTGCGCCGGATCATGAGGTTAGCCTGATTCTCCGGCGCGCGTTCCGCGGCCGGTGCCGTAGCGGACGATGCCGGGCCGAGGGGGAAGGTCAGGTCACGCCGGCAAGGCGCGTGGCTGGCCGAGGACTGAGATGGCGCGGGCGAATCTCGATGTGGTCACCGGGGCCATCGACGGGTTGTTGGATGCAGCGCTGGACTTCGGGCAGATGCCCGCGGCGATCGAGCAGGTTCGCCAACTGTTCGGCGGCTCCAAAATCTGCCTCGGCTGTTTCGGTCCGGACTCCCATCCCGACGACGCGATCACCAACGTATCCGATCCGGACCTCAACGCGTTCTGCCATCGCGAGCTGATGTCCGAGATCGTTTTTTTCGGCGCGCGGGTCGCCTCGGTCCCGGTCGGCTCGGCCTATCGGGACCATGTCCTGTTCGGCGAGAGCTTCCGCGACAGCCGCATCTGGCGCGAATGGATGGCGCCGCAGGACATGTATGGCGGGATGGCCAGCCGCGTGCTGGATGTCGACGGCTCCTTCTGGATGTTCGACATCCAGCGTGGACGCTGGCAGGAGCCGTTCGACGCCAATGAGTTCGGGCTGTTCGAGCGGCTGGCCGCCGTGATGCGGCGCGTGACGATGCTGCACCAGCAGCTCGGCGGCATCAGCATCGAGCGCGAGATGGCGCGGCGGGCGCTCGACGAGCTGTCGCTTGCGATCATCATCGTCGACCGCTCGCTGCAACTCGCCTATGCGAACGCAGCTGCCGATGAGCTGCTCGCCGCTCCCGGCAATCCGCTCGGACTGCGCGGCGGCAAGGTATGCGCCCGCGCGCCCCGCGAACAGAACGGCCTCAGGGACCTCGTCGCAGGAGCGAGCGATCGCGCCGCCGCGCAGAGCCAGATGCTGCTGCGCGCACCCGATTTCGAGGGGAGCGACCTTTCGGTCTGCGTTACGCCGCTGCCGGCGAGCTATGCCCTGCCCGGACGCGCGAGCGACGTGATGATCGTGGCGCGGATGCTTGCGCCCGCCAGCGGCCAGCTCACCACCGTGCAGCGGCTTTTCGATCTGACCGAGGCCGAAGCGAGACTGGCCCTAGGCCTTGCCTCCGGCCTGTCGCTGGCCGAGCTGGCGCAGCGCCAGGGCATCAAGATCACGACGGCGCGCACCCATCTCGCCCGCATCTTCTGGAAGACCGGGACACGTCAGCAGAGCCAGGTCGCAGCCTTGCTGCGCGCAGCGGAGCTGCCGGTTCGGAACCGGTAGTGCGTCGCTCCGGGCCATGCCTCAGCGCCGGACCAGCTCGACGCGGCGGTTGCGTGCCCGGCCGGCTTCGTCGGCGTTCGACGCGACAGGCTGCTCAAGTCCCTTGCCGACGGCGTTGAGGCGGCTGCGATCGATGCCGTAGCGGGTCGCCAGCTCGGCGACGACCGAGAAGGCGCGCATGTCGGAGAGCTTGAGATTGTAGGCGGCGCTGCCCTGGTTGTCGGTGTGCCCGACCACGTCCAGCCGCAGGGCCGGGCTCTTGCTGAGCAGCTCGGCGATCGCCTTGAGTTGAGGCTGCGATTCCGGCCGGATGTCGGCCTTGTCGTAGTCGAACAGGATGCCATAGAGGTTGGCGCGGCCGTGCTGGTCGATCTCGCGGCCGAGCTGGCTGGCCTCGACCACCTGGATCTGGCCTGTCTGCATCGCACCTGCCTCGATGACGCGCGCGATCACCGTCCGACCGCGGCTCTCGTCTTCGGAGAAGGCGAGGCTGACATGGACGGTGCCGGTCGGCCGGTTCAGCCTTGCGTAGAGATAGCGGCCATTGCCGTTGCCGAAGAAGTTGCGAACGAGATCGCCGAGCTGCAGCTTCGGCAGGTCGGTGGTTCCGTCGAGCGCCAGGCCAAGGAACAGGCCGGGATATTTGCGCCCGTCGCTGAAGCAGCTCCCTGCCTCGGTCGAGCAGGTGAACGGAATTTCGAAGCCGGCGCTGGACAGGCTCGCCTGGTAGTTGCGCAGCGCCTCGAGGCCGGTACGCCCGGGCGGCAGCTTGTAGTAGAGCGTGAAGACCTTGCCCTCTACCGTCTGCCAGCCGGCGCCGCTCTGCTCGCGCGAGCTGCGCTCGTCGATCGGGCCGGTGATGATACGGGCCTCGTCGAAGGCCGCTTCCTTGAACCCGACCTGCTGCGACCCTTGGAAGCGGCCGAGGAGGGGATGATCCTGAGCCAGCCCCGGCATGGCGAGATGGCACGCCAGCATTAGGGCCGACCAGAAGAAAGGCTTTGCTGTCATGGCTCGTCACCCGCGATGAAAGGGATGGGTGACGAGCATTGCGACGATGCCCGGACGGCTGCGTCCTCCATTCGAAGGAGCCGGCGCCATCACCCGGCCTTGCCTTTTGCGGCGGCCTCGCCCAGAAACCGCGGGCAGGCTCGAGGTGCCCGTCCGGGTGCCTTCTTCCGGAGATTTGAGCATGAGCAGCTTCGCCGAACTGCGGCGCATGATGGTCGATTGCCAGTTGCGCACCTATGACGTGACCGATCGCGCCGTGCTCGCCGCGGCCGACACGGTGCCGCGCGAGGTTTTCGTGCCGGGCGAGCTGTCGCATCTGGCCTATCTCGATCGCCAGGAGCCGCTGCCGGGCACGAGCCGGGCGCTGCCGGCGCCGATGGTGACGGCGCGGATGATCCAGGTGCTCGATCTGCAGCCGGGCGAGGAAGCCCTCGAATATGGCGGCGGCTCGGGCTACGGCGCGGCGCTGATGGCGGAGATGGGCGCCAGGACGACATTGCTGGAGCCGGACGAGGCCGCACTGGCGCTGGCGCGTACCGCCTTCGCCCGGCCGGGCGTCGCGGCTGCCGAGCTCGTCGCGAGCCTGCCGAAGGAGCGCCGCTTCGACGCGGTCCTGGTCAGCGGCTCCTGCGAGGCGCCGCCAGAGCCGCTCTTCCATCATGTCCGCGAGGGTGGGCGACTGATCGTTGTCGAGGGCGTCGGACGCTCGGCGCGTGTCGTGCTTTATCGGAAGGTGGGCGAATCGCTCTCCGGCCGACCGGTCTTCGATGCGGCGGCGCCCGCGCTGCGCGAGTTCCGGAAGGCGGAGGTGTTTGCTCTCTGAGGGCTGGTTTTCCCCAGAAGGGGTAGGTCGTCGGTACTAATCGCCGGCGAAGTGTCGCATTTATGCGGCAGTGCAGAATTGAAAAGCGGCCGGTTCCTCTCGCAACATTGGCGAAGCGAGCTGCAAAGCTTATGATTTTAAATCGAGTGCCGAGGCTGGGGCGATGCCTGGGCGTGACTAGAGTCCGCACAAGAGGCGTCCAGTGATTGTAACGCGACCGACTTTGAAGAAGACCGCGAGCCGTCTGGTGATCGCCGGCATACTGGGAGCCCTCGCAGGCTCCCCGGCGCTGGCGCAGACGATGGACGCGGCGCTGGCGCGCGCCTATTCAGCCAATCCGACGCTGAATGCGCAGCGCGCCGCGGTACGCGCCACCAACGAAAACGTGCCGCAGGCGCTCTCCGGCTATCGGCCGCGCGTCACGGCCTCCGCCGATATCGGCGCCAGCATCACCGAGAGCGACACGCCGTTCAATTCGCAGGGCACGGGCAGCCCGCATAACCGCAACCTCTCGCGAACCAATCCGCGCGGCGCCGGCCTCCAGGTCGACCAGAACATCTTCGACGGCGGCAAGACCCGCAGCACCGTCAGCCAGGCCGAATCGCAGGTGCTCGGCGCCCGCGCGACCCTGCAAAACACTGAGCAGAACGTTCTGCTCGACGCCGCCACCTCCTATATGAACGTGCTGCGCGACACGGCGATCCTCAACCTGAACCGCAACAACGTCGAGGTGCTGGAGGAGCAGCTGCGCCAGACGCGGGATCGATTTCAGGTCGGCGAGGTGACACGCACCGACGTCGCGCAGGCCGAAGCTCGCCTCTCGCAGGCCCAATCGCAGGCGATCCTCGCCGAATCCAACCTGAAGACCTCGATCGCCCGCTTCCGCCAGAACATCGGCATCGAGCCGAAGCAGCTCGCGCCCGGCCGGCCTGTCGAGAACCTTCTGCCGAAATCCTTGCCGGCGGCGCTCAACATCGCGTTGACAGCGCATCCGGCGATCATTGCGGCGCTGCACGGCGTCGATGCGGCGGAGCTGCAGGTCAAGGTCACCGAGGCGGATCTCTATCCGGTGCTTGGTGTGCGCGGCGTCGTCCAGCAGCGCTACGACAACCAGTTCTTCGGCGACAATCGCACCTCGGCCAGCGCGGTGGCGACGCTGACCATCCCGATCTACGAGGGCGGGCAGGTCTATTCGCGCACGCGCCAGGCCAAGGAGACGGCCGGGCAGCGCCGGATCGAGGTCGACACCTCGCGCGACACCGTCCGCGCCGCGGTCGTGTCCGCCTGGGGCGCGCATGATGCGGCCAAGGCGCAGATCACCGCCGCGCAGGCGCAGGTGCAGGCGGCCGAGACCGCGCTCGCCGGCGTACGCGAGGAGGCCAAGGTCGGCCAGCGCACGACTCTCGATGTGCTCAATGCCCAGCAGGAGCTGGTGATCGCCCGTTCGACGCTGGTTACGGCACAGCGCGACCGTGTCGTCGCGACCTATGCGGTGCTGTCGGCGACCGGGCGGCTTTCGTCCGACACGCTGAAGCTCAAGGCCGAGCGCTACGACTCCCGCAAGCACTATGATCAGGTCAAGGGCCTGCTCTGGGGCACGCAGACGCCGGACGGGCGCTAAGCCGGCTTTCGCTCGCTTGAGAACCGCTCGTCTTTCCGGGTTCAGGCCAAAGGCCTGAACCCGGAATGCGGAACTGCCTTCAAGTCCGGAAGAGCGACGGCATCTGCGCTTCGAGGGCAATCGGTTCCAGATTCCCGGCCCTTCGCTGACGCGACGTCCCGGGATGACAGCGCAGCACCGGCGCAACACTCCGGATTTCTCCTGTGGGCCGGCCTCCGGCCGCCTTGCCTGCCGGTTTTCCGGTGAAATACTCATGCAGCGGGGCGTACTGATTCCATAGGCGTCCCTTGAGTCGAGTGACCGGAATCAGCATGAGCGCGCAGCCCAAGGCCAATGAACCTTCGATGGAGGAGATTCTCGCCTCCATCCGGCGGATCATCGCCGATGACGAGAAGCCTGCTGCGCCACCGGAGGAGGCCGCGCCGGAGCCGGTCGCGCTGGCCCCACAGCCGCAGCCCGAGCCGGAACCAGAGCCAGAGCCGATCGAGGACGACGTGCTCGATCTCGGGGCAGAAGCCGAGCGCGTCGAGGAAGAGCTGGCCGCGCCGGCGGACGATATCGATTTCGTCGAGCCGCAGGCCGTGATGCAGCCGGAGCCCGAGCCCGAGCCGCCTCAACCGCAGATGTTCGTGCCGCCTCCGATCCAGCCGCAGCCCGCGCCGCCGATGGATATGACGGCGCTGATCTCGGACCAGACCGGCGCTGCCGTGCACAACGCCTTCGGCGCGCTTGCCAACACCGTGCTCAGCAACAATGCGCGCACGCTGGAGGATCTGGTCAAGGAGATGCTGAAGCCGATGCTCAAGACCTGGCTCGACGACAATCTCCCGACCATGGTCGAGCGGCTTGTGCGGGCCGAGATCGAGCGTGTCGCACGCGGCGGGCGGCGCTGAAGCCGTCCAGAGTCCGTTCCGATCAACTTGCGGGGCAAGTTGATCGGAACGGGCTCTACTCAAAGTGAGAGACGGCTTCGGCTCTAACATCGGACCGAAAAATGGAATCCATTTTCCGTAAAATCCGATGCCATAACAACGGGATAGATCATCGTGACAGCGTCCGATCGGACGCGCGATAATCTAGCGGCGCCGTTTCCGGCGCTGCGTCCGGGGCGACCCAAAGGCCCCGCCTTCGTTGAGGCTCTGGATGGCATAGCCGGCGAGTGCCATCAGCGCCGTCTGCGGCCCGAGCCGCGAGACCAGAAGCTGCATGCCGAGCGACAGCGGACGAGGATAGCGGCCGGAGGCTGCTTCCGAGGCGACCCAGGCGCCGACCAAATGAACGAGAAATCTCATCGTCGCCCCCTCAGAGCAGGACTTTGCGGTTGCTGCCGAGATCGGGCCGCGAGCCGGTCACGGCTGCGGCCGCCATCTTCACCGTGGTCACGATCTTGCCGGGGCTGTCCCAGAACTCCGCCAAAGCAGGGCGCACCTTGAGGATGCGGATGTTCGGATCGTCCTTGCTCTCCCAGAAGGCGCGCGCCGCCGGCGACCAGAGTTCGGCCACCCGGAGGCGATCGTCGAGCAGATTGGCCGTGCCGGAGACCGAGACATAGGTGTGGGAGCCGCTGCCGGAAAAGCAGAGGCAGACGGTCTCGTTGATCTCGATCTCGTCGTCCTTATGGGAGCGCAGATCGGTCAGGAAATAGATCGCATCCTCGTCGCGGCGCGGATGGGCGCTCATCGGGCGAGCGCGCAGGACCTCGCCGCCTTCGTCGTGGCTGACGAGCATGCACAGGCCGATCTCCTCGATCAGCTCCCAGGCGCGGTCCTGGTCCCTCTTGCGGGTCATATCTCGGCTCCTTCTGCAGTCCCTCTCCCAACTGCGGAAGCGTGGCCGGGGTTCCGTTGCCGCGGTCGCTGAATTGCCTCCTTTGCTGGTATGGTCGCCCTTCACGAGGCGCGAGGTTGCCATGGCCAAGTTCAAATCCCGCAACGACCTGAAGTCGAACACCAAGACGACGATGATCGAGCTGCTCAATGCGCGGCTCGCCGACGGCATCGATCTCGCGCTCGTCACCAAGCAGGCGCACTGGAACCTGAAGGGGCCGGGCTTCATCGCCATCCACGAGATGCTCGACGGGTTCCGGACCGAGCTCGACACCCATGTCGACACGGTGGCCGAGCGGGTGGCGCAGCTCGGCGGCATCGCGCTCGGCACGGTGCAGATCGTCGCCGGCGCAACCAAGCTCAAGGCTTATCCGACCGACATCGTCTCGGTGAAGGATCACCTCGCCGAGCTGATCGAGCGTTATGCCGAGGCTGCGAAGTCGGTCCGCGCGGCGATCGATTCTGCCGATGAGGCCGGCGATGCCGATACCGCCGACATCTTCACCGGCTATTCGCGGGCGCTCGACAAGGCGCTCTGGTTCCTGGAGTCGAACGTCGCCTGAGAGCGCTTGCGAACCCTGCCGGCGTCTCCGGCGCTCATGGCATTGGTTCGCTTCGCTCCGGTTCTCCGTGGCCGCGCCATCCGGTGCGGGCCGAGGAATTTTCAAGCACCCCCGCCTGTCGGGGCGCCCCCGCGTCGAAAGCGTTGACGCGAGGCCGTTGCATGCGCTCTTAAGACCGCAGACCTTTTGGCCAATGATATCGCGGCCGGGGCAGGTTCCCCGGCCGTTTGGCGTTCGAGCGAAACGATGATGGACAAGACATTCGAGCCGGCCGCCGTCGAGGCGCGCATCAGCAAGGCCTGGGAGGAGGCGGACGCCTTCAAGGCGGGCCGCGGAGCCGCGCCCGGGGCCGAGCCCTATTGCATCGTGATCCCACCGCCGAACGTCACCGGCTCGCTGCATATGGGCCACGCGCTCAACAATACGCTGCAGGACGTGCTCTGTCGCTTCGAGCGCCTGCGCGGCAAGGACGTGCTCTGGCAGCCCGGCACCGACCATGCCGGCATCGCGACCCAGATGGTTGTCGAGCGCAAGCTCGCGGCCGAGAACAAGACCGACCGGCGCACGATGGGCCGCGAGGCCTTCCTGGCTGAGGTCTGGAAGTGGAAGGCCGAGTCTGGCGGGACGATCGTCAACCAGCTCAAGCGCCTCGGCGCCTCCTGCGACTGGTCGCGCGAGCGCTTCACCATGGACGAGGGGCTCTCGGCCGCCGTGCTCAAGGTCTTCGTCGGTCTGCACCGGCAGGGGCTGATCTACCGCGCCAAGCGGCTGGTGAACTGGGATCCGAAATTCCAGACCGCGATCTCGGACATCGAGGTGCTGCAGCTCGAGAAGACCGGCTCGTTCAAATGGCAGCGCGGCGGCGAGGAGGCGTTCGACGCCGCCAAGCTGGAGAAGGCGCTCGCCAAGGACCCGAGCGGACATCTCTATTATTTCGACTATCCGATCGAGGGCGCCACCTACGATCCGGAGGACGCCTCGACCTATATCTCCGTCGCGACCACCCGGCCGGAGACGATGCTGGGCGATACCGGCGTCGCGGTGCACCCCGAGAACGAGACGCTCAAGGGGCTGATCGGCAGGAGCGCCGTCCTGCCGCTGGTCAAGCGCGTCATCCCGATCTTCGGCGACGACTATGCCGACCCGGAGAAGGGCACCGGCGCGGTCAAGATCACCCCGGCGCACGACTTCAACGACTTCGACGTCGGCAAGCGCAATTCCCTCAGGGTCGTCAACATCCTGGACGGCGAAGCTCGCATCCTGATTCAGGATAATGCCGACTTCCTGGAAGGCACGGCGCCCGAGCGCGAGACGCTGGCGCTCGACGGCCTCGACCGTTTCGCCGCGCGCAAGGCCGTGGTCGGGCTGATGGAGGCGCGCGGGCTGCTGCGCAAGGTCGAGCCGAACACCCACACCGTGCCGCATGGCGACCGCTCGGACGTGGTGATCGAGCCCTGGCTGACCGACCAGTGGTATGTCGACGTCAAGCCGCTGGCCGACCGCGCGCTGGCGGCCGTCAAGGACGGCAGGACCCGGATCACGCCGGAAAGCTGGACCAAGACCTATAATGACTGGCTCGAGAACATCGAGCCCTGGTGCGTCTCGCGCCAGCTCTGGTGGGGTCACCAGATCCCGGCCTGGTACGGGCCGGACGGCGAATGCTTCGTCGCCGAAACGGAAGCCGGCGCGCAGGCGCTGGCGCTTGGCCATTATGGCGGGCCGGTCGCGCTCAGGCGCGACGACGACGTGCTCGACACCTGGTTCTCGTCCGCCCTGTGGCCGTTCTCGACTCTTGGCTGGCCGGAGGAGACGCCGGAGCTGAAGCGCTACTACCCGACCGCGACCTTGGTCACCGGCTTCGACATCATCTTCTTCTGGGTCGCCCGGATGATGATGATGGGCCTCAACTTCATGGACGAGGTGCCGTTCCGCGACGTCTATCTCCACGCGATGGTTCGCGACGAGAAGGGCGCGAAGATGTCGAAGTCGAAAGGCAACGTCATCGACCCGCTGGTGCTCATCGACACCTATGGCGCGGATGCGCTGCGCTTCACCTTCGCGGCGATGGCGGCGCAGGGCCGTGACATCAAGCTCGCGACCTCACGTGTCGAGGGCTATCGCAACTTCGCGACCAAGATCTGGAACGCGGCGCGCTTCGCCGAGATCAATGGCTGCCTGCGAGCCGAGGGGTTCGACCCGGCGGCGGTCAAGCTGCCGCTCAACCGCTGGATCCTCTCCGAGGCGGCGCGCACGGCCGATGCGGTCGCTGCAGGGATCGCGGACTTCAAGTTCAACGAGGCGGCGGATTCGGCCTATCGCTTCGTCTGGGGCCAGTTCTGCGACTGGTATCTCGAACTGTCGAAGCCGGTGCTGCAGGCCGAGGAACTGGACGCTGCCGGTACCGCGGCGCGGGCGGAGACGCAGGCGACCGTCGCCCATGTCATCGACCTGATCTGCCAGCTGCTGCACCCGTTCATGCCGTTCCTGACCGAGGAGCTCTGGGCGCAGAAGGCCAATGCCGGCGCATCGCGCGTCGTGCCGGCCGGGGAGGCGGGCCTGGTCTGCCTGACGCGCTGGCCCGAACTCTCCGCGCTCGTTGATGAGGCGGCCGAGGCCGAGATCGGCTTCGTCGTCGATCTCATCTCCGACATCCGCTCGATCCGCTCCGAGACGAACGTGCCGGGCGGGACGCAGGTGCCGCTGGTGCTGGTCAAGGCGAGTGCGGCGACCAGGGCCGCGGTCGAGGCCTGGGCGCCGATGATCGAGCGGCTGGCCCGGCTCTCCGCGATCGAGTTCGCCGAGCAGGCGCCTGGCCAGTCGGCGCAGATCATCGTGCGCGGCGAGGTCGCGGCGCTGCCGCTGGCGGGGATCATCGATCTCGATGCCGAGCGGGCGCGCCTCAACAAGGAGCTCGCCAAGCTCGACCAGGACATCGTCGCGGTCGAGCGCAAGCTCGGCAATCCCGACTTCATGGCGCGCGCGCCGGAGGAGATCGTCGAGGAGAATCGCGAGCGCAAGGCGGCGGCCGAAGCCCGCAAGCTCAAGATCAGGGAGGCGCTGGAGCGGCTCGCCTGAGCCGCTCCCGCAATCTCGTCACGAAAGCGTCGTGCTGTTGACGCCCATCTGCGCAATTGACTCTAGCCCAAGAGATTTCTGGCCTGACCGCGCCAGATAGATTAATGCATGGGACGCAGGGCAGCCCTGCAACCGGCGCGAGAACCCAGGAACGGTTTCCCCTTCATGCTCAAGCGTGCTTACGACTGGTGCGTTTCCTATGCGTCCCATCCCGGTGCTCCCTGGCTGCTCTTCGCCATCACCTTCGTCGAAAGCTCGGTGAGCCCGCTGCCGCCGATCCCGCTGCTGATTCCGATGTGCATCGCCAGGCCCGATCGTGCCTGGTTCTATGCCGGCGTCTGCTCGCTCGGCGCCGTCACCGGTGGCTATCTCGGCTATGCGATCGGCGCGCTCCTCTATGAATCGGTCGGCGCCTGGCTGATCGGCATCTATGGCCTGCAGGAGAAGGCGGCCCACCTGATCCACACCTCGCAGGACTACTGGTTCTGGGTGCTGCTGACCAAGGGCCTGACCCCGATCCCGTTCAAGATCGTCACGATCATGTCCGGCTTCCTGCATTTCGACATCTGGAAGTTCACGCTCGGCATGGTGATCTCGCGCGTCACCTTCTTCGCGATGATCGCGGTGGCGTTGCGCTATTATGGCGACGACATCCGCATCTTCATCGAGAAGCACCTGCCGATGACGGCGCTGGCGCTGGCGGTGGTGGTCATCGGCGGCTTCTTCGTGCTGCCGATGGTGCTCTGATCGGCGAAAACGCCTCAGACACCCGCAAGCTGCTGATGGACCGGTTGCTCGCCGCCTGACCTTTGGGCGGCGTTGCCTTATGGTCATGCCGATGACGCAGAGCATTGTGACTTTGCGCCAGTTCTGGTCGTTCAGCTGAGCCAGCCGAACGGAAAGCGCGCTGTGTGGAGGGTTTGATGCGCCCGCTCCAACGACCGGACGGTGAGGCATGAGCGCCCGCCGCCCGGACCTCGCCGAACTCGATTTCGCCAATTTCGCCCGGCAGTTCGACCGCTGCCTGCGGCAGGACAAGGTCATCGCCTTCTCGCGCTGGCGCGACATCGTCGAGGCGGTGCCCCCTGGCCTGCAGGACTTCTTCTGGCGGGTCGTCGAAGTCAATCTCAGCCCGGCCGCCGAGACGCGGCTACGGGCGATACGGGAATGGCGCGACTTCTACAGCGAGATCCTCGACGCCCGTTTCCGCCGCCCTTCCGCCGACCGCCCGCAATTTCGCACGCCGAAGCAGGCCTTCGATTCCTATTCGGCGATC
Source organism: Allobosea sp. Root483D1 (assembly GCF_001429505.1). Classification (GTDB taxonomy): domain Bacteria; phylum Pseudomonadota; class Alphaproteobacteria; order Rhizobiales; family Beijerinckiaceae; genus Allobosea. The sequence goes on along the minus strand of NZ_LMJW01000019.1, from coordinate 13,457 downwards.
TTCTGGCGGTTCGGCTCGACCGATGCGCGCTTCGACCTCCGCTTTGGCCGCCTCGTCCTGCTGGCGCTACGCAAGGAGAGCAGCACGATCGCCAAGCACGGCAAAGGCTCCTATGACGACCTCGTCGTGGTGATGCGCCGGACCGGGCGCTTCCGCGAGCTCACGAGCTTTCCGATCTGTACCGAGCCGGGCGCGCAGTATTCGCAGCGCGCCGGCAGCGGCGACAAGCGCTACAAGGGCGTCGCGTTCAAGAAGGCGGATGGCGTCGACATCAACAAGGACGGCATCAAGGATGCCGGCCGCCTGACCGAGGGCACCTACCAGTATTTCGAGAAGAAGGGCGGCTTCCTCGGCGACCGGGCTTTCCAGGTCAAGACCACGCAGATCGCCGAGCGCGACACCGACGGCGATGGCCGCTTCACCCAGGATGACAAGAGCCGGATCGACCCGTCGGGGGCGGGGACCAGCATGTACATCCACCGCGGCGGGGCGGACAATGTGCTCGAACCCAATACTTGGTCGGCCGGCTGCCAGACGGTTCCGAAGAACCGCTACCCGATCTTCCTGAAGGCTGTCGGGAAACCCAACGCCTTCTACTACGTGCTGGTCAATGCAGCGTCGTGAGATCCTCACAGCCAGCCTGACGGCTGCTCTGCTGCTCTCTGCGCCGGTGGCGCGGGCGCAGTCGGAAAGCGTGGCGCCAGCGCCGGCCGGGCAGGTCGCCTGCACATTCGGTGCCTTCGTCAGCGAGACTGATCCGGAGGGGCTCAATGTCCGCGCCGGACCGGGTACCAATCACAAGGTGGTCGGCACGCTGCCGCCGGTGAAGCTCAGCCGCGACGATCCGCCGGTGCGCGCCATGGTCGAGGTCGAGGTCAGCGCCGGCGCCAATGGCTGGTTCAGGATCGCCAAGGCCCGCGACAACGAGATGCTGACCGACGCCGCGTCGCGGCCGATGTTCAAGGGCTCGGGCTGGGTGAGCGGGCGCAAGCTGACCGTGAAGTCGCAGGCCGCCGCCGGCCGGCAACGCCCGGACGCCAAGGCTCCGGCCGTGCTCTCCGGCCAGGACGGAGCGAGCTTCGACGGCGACGCCTTCGTCCAGAACGGCCGACTTCTCGGCTGCAGCGGCAAATGGGTGCTGGTCGAGTACGGCCTGCCGGCGGGCAGCGAGGCCCTCTCCGGCGTCGAGATCAAGCCCGCTGCCAAGGCAGGAGCAGAGGTCGGCCGCTTCCGCGCCTGGCTCGACCGCATCTGCGCGACGCAGGAAACCAGCTGCGACGGCGGGTGAACGATCACATCCGGCGAAACACCACGCTGAGATTGTTCGCCGGCATCGCCGTCACTCGCGGCGCGCCGAAGCGGGCAGCCCTCGCCAATTCGGCCACGGCGTCGAGCTCGCGCAGGCCCCATTTCGGATTGCGCCGGCGCAGGCTGTCGTCGAAGACGGCGTTGCTCGCCGCCAGGGGCACGTCGCTCTGGCGGTAGGGGCCGTAGAGATAGAGCGGCCCGCCCGCCGGCAATAGCTGCGCCGCGTGCCGGATCAGCCCCTCGGTCGCCGCCCAGGGCGAGATGTGGATCATGTTGATGCACAGGATCGCGTCGGCCTCCGTGACCGGCCAGCGCGGCGCGGTCGCATCGAGCCGGATGGCCGGGCGCAGATTCGGCAGCGCGCTCTCGCCAGCCCAGGCATCGATGCTGGCGAGCGCGGCCGGATCGGGGTCGCTTGGCTGGAAGGTCAGGCCCGGGAAGGCGGCGGCGAAATGGATGGCGTGCTCGCCGGAGCCGCTGGCGATCTCGAGAATTTGCCCCTGCGCCGGCAGCACCTCACGCAGCACGGCGAGAATCGGTTCGCGGTTGCGCTGAGTCGCCGGCGCGAGCTGGCGGGGATCGCGTTGATCGGAATCGTCCTGGGGCATCGCCTTCTCCCATCGCGTTCGGCCGTCAATGCGTTATAAGCGGCTCAGAAGCAGACCGATACAGAGTGCGGCCCTGCAGTTTTCGAGCCGGTTTTGTTAACCGAGATATTGATCGTCGTCGTCCTCACCGTCATCAACGGTGTGCTCGCCATGTCGGAACTCGCGGTCGTTTCTTCCCGGCCGGCACGGCTGAAAGTCCTCAGCGATCGAGGCAGCAAAGGGGCCGCGAAGGCGATCAAGCTCGCCGACAACCCGGGCCGCTTCCTCTCCAGCGTCCAGATCGGCATCACCCTGGTCGGGGTGCTCTCCGGTGCCTTTTCGGGCGCCACGCTCGGGGCACGCCTGTCGGAATGGCTCGGTACGCACGGATTCTCGAATGCCATGGCCGATACGCTCGGCGTCGGAACCGTCGTCGTCCTCATCACCTATCTCTCGCTGATCGTCGGCGAACTGGTGCCGAAGCAGATTGCGTTGCGCGATCCAGAGCGCGTCGCCGCGCGCGTCGCTCCGGCGATGGTGGTGCTGGCGAAGGTCGCCTCGCCGCTGGTCTGGCTGCTCGACGCGTCGGGCAAGCTGGTGCTGGCCCTGCTCGGCCAAAAGGGCGAGTCGGAAGAGACGGTCACCGAGGAAGAGGTCCGCACCATCATCGCCGAGGCCGAGAATGCCGGCGTTCTGGAGCGCGACGAGCGCGAGATGATCTCCGGGGTGATGCGCTTCGCCGACCGCTCGGCCCGGGCGCTGATGACACCCCGGCGCGAGGTCGAGGTGATCGATCTCGCCGACACGACCGACGAGATCAAGATCCAGGTCCGCGCCACGAAGCGCTCGCGCCTGCCGGTGCAGGACGGCGAGGCCGATTCGATCATCGGCGTGGTCACCGTCAAGGACATGTTCGATGCGCTCTCGGACGGCGACGGCCGCGATCTGCGCAGTCTCGTGCACGAGGCGCCGGTGGTGCTGGACACCAGCGGTGCTCTCGACGTGTTGCGCGCGATCCGCGCTTCCAATGTCCATCTCGCGCTGGTCTTTGACGAATACGGCCATTTCGAGGGGATCATCACCTCGAGCGACGTGCTCGAGGCGATCACGGGAGCCTTCCAGGACGAGGACGAGGAGGAGCCGGCGATCGTCACCCGTGCCGACGGCTCCTTCCTGGTCGCCGGCTGGATGCAGGTCGACGAGTTCTCGCATGAGCTCGGTATCCATGTGCCGCGCGACGCCGACTACCAGACCGTTGCCGGTTTCGTGCTGGCCGAGATGAACCGGCTGCCCAATGTCGGCGAGAGCTTCGAAAAGGGCCATTGGCGCTTCGAGGTGGTCGATCTCGACGGCAGGCGGATCGACAAGCTGCTGGTCAGCCGGATCGATTGATACGCTTGCAGCTCTAACCCTGAGGCTTGGCCGAAAAGAGGTTAGGCTTCGACATCTATCACAGTGTCATCCCGGAAAGCCGCGAAGCGGCGCCGATCCGGGATCCATTCCGGAGCCTTTCCGAAAAGGTTCCGGAATGGGTCCCGGGTCTCCCTTCGGTCGCCCGGGACGACCCGCGTTTACTCCAATAAGAGGGACGCGAGCGATTGTTGACCCTGCCTCGGCGTAGTGATCTAAACTCTTCGCAGGGGCTTATCGCGACCGCCCCGTGAGGCGTCAGCCCAAGGATCGCGTCCACACTCCTTGCTCAAGGATGGACGCTCATGTCTTCCAATATCCAGATCACGCCTGCACAATTGTCCCGGCTCGTCGGCCTGCCCGATGCGCCTGTCCTGATCGATGTCCGCATCGACGAGGACGTCGCCGCCGAGCCGCGCCTGCTGCCGGCCTCGGAACGGCGCAGCCATCGCGACGTCGCCGCCTGGGCCGGCGCCTATGCCGGCCGCAAGGTTGCCGTCATTTGCCAGAGAGGCCAGAAGCTTAGCGAAGGCACCGCCGCCTGGCTGCGCCATGAGGGCATCGAGGCTGAGAATCTGACCGGCGGCTTCGAGGCCTGGCGTGAGGCCGGCGGCCTCCTCGTCGATACGAGCAAGCTGCCGAAGCGCGACGCTACCGGACGGACGCTCTGGGTGACCCGGGCGCGGCCCAAGGTCGATCGCATCGCCTGTCCCTGGCTGATCCGCCGCTTCGTCGATCGCGAGGCTGTCTTCCTGTTCGTCTCGGCTGCGGAGGTCGCGGATGTTGCCGACCGCTTCGGGGCGACGCCGTTCGACATCGACGGCGTGTTCTGGAGCCATCGCGGCGAGCGCTGCAGCTTCGACACGATGATCGAGGAGTTCGGGCTGGCGTCGCCGGCGCTCGACCAACTCGCCGCCATCGTCCGGGCGGCGGACACGGCCAGGCTCGACCTCGTGCCGCAGGCTGCCGGCTTCCTTGCCGCTTCGCTCGGCCTGTCACGGATGTATCGCGACGACCTGGCACAGCTTGAAGCCGGCATGCTGCTCTACGACGCCTTCTATCGCTGGTGCCGGGACGCCGGCGAGGAAACCCATAACTGGCCGTCCGCGCCGGGAAAGATCTGAGGACCGGGCGATGACGACTGCAATCAACGAAGGGGCGGCTATCGCCGTCCCCGCCGCCCCCGCCACGCCGACACTCGCCGAGGCGACACGGGTGTGGCTCAAGATCGGCCTGCTCTCCTTCGGCGGGCCGGCGGGGCAGATCGCGCTGATGCACAAGGAGCTGGTCGACGAGCGCCGCTGGATCGGCGAGCGCCGGTTCCTGCATGCGCTCAACTACTGCATGCTACTGCCCGGCCCCGAGGCGCAGCAGCTCGCCACCTATATCGGCTGGCTGATGCACCGGACGATCGGCGGGCTGATCGCTGGCCTGCTCTTCATCCTGCCGGGCGCGCTGGTGATGTGGGGCCTCTCTTTGCTCTATGTGCTCTATCGCCAGGTTCCGCTGGTCGATGCCATCTTCTTCGGCGTGAAGGCGGCGGTGCTCGCCGTGGTGATCGAGGCGGGCCTCAGGATCAGCCGGCGGGCGCTGAAGAACCGGGCGATGGTTGTGATCGCGGTTGCGGCTTTCCTCGCGCTCTTCCTGCTCAAGGCGCCGTTTCCGCTGGTGATCTTCTGTGCCGGGCTCGTGGGTTGGCTCGGCAATCGTTGGGCGCCGGCGCTGTTCGGCAATGGCAGCCATGCCGGCAAGGACGGCGCGCCGGAGTTCAAGGGCGTGGTCGACCTGATGTTCGAACGTGGCGAGCTTACGCATGCCGAGCCCTCGGTGGGGAAGGCATTGAAAGTTCTGGCGGTCTGGCTGCCGCTCTGGCTCGGGCCGGTCGTGCTGCTCTGGGCGCTGCTCGGCAGCGGCAACGTTTTCACGCAGATCGGCGGCTTCTTCAGCGCCATGGCGGTCGTCACCTTCGGCGGCGCCTATGCCGTGCTGGCCTATGTCGCGCAAGCGGCGGTCGAGACCTATGGCTGGCTGGTCGCCGGCGAGATGGTCGACGGGCTCGGCCTCGCCGAAACGACGCCGGGCCCGCTGATACTGGTGCTGCAGTTCACCGGTTTCCTCGCCGCATGGCGGGGGCATGGCGGGCTCGATCCGCTCGTCGCCGGCAGCCTCGGCGGGTTGCTGACAGTCTGGGTGACCTTCGCGCCCTGCTTCCTCTGGATCTTCCTCGGCGCGCCCTACATCGAGGCATTGCGCGGCAACAAGGCGCTGTCGGCGGCGCTGACCGCGATCACGGCCGCGGTCGTCGGTGTCATCGCCAATCTCGCGCTCTGGTTCGGCCTGCATGTGCTGTTCAGGGCAGTGCGGCCGGTCGTGATCGGGCCGCTCGCGCCGGACCTGCCGGTGCTGGCTTCACTCGACTGGCGGGCGGCCGTACTTGCTGCGGCGGCGATGATCGCGCTGCTGCGCTTCAAGTTCGGGATGATCCCGGTGCTGGCCGCCTGCGCGGCGGCGGGTGTCTTGCTGGTGCGACTGCCGGCGTGACAAGGATTGTTCCGCTCAGCGGAATTCTGAACTGTTGATAGCAGTGATTGCGAACCATTGGTGAAATGGTCATCTCACCGGGCGGAGGCCCATGAGATGACCCACCGTTTCCTTGAGATCGCAACGACACCGGCCGTGAAGGCGGCGCAGGAGGCGCAGGGCAGCCGGCGCGCCTATGCCAGGCAGGAGGAGGGCGAGGCGCATCACGACCGGATCGGCGAGGCCGAGGCCGGCTTCATCGCGGCGCGCGATTCCTTCTATCTCGCGAGTGTCTCGGAGACCGGCTGGCCCTATCTGCAGCATCGCGGTGGGCCACCCGGTTTCCTGCGCGTGCTCGACGAGACGACGCTGGGCTTCGCCGACCTGCGCGGCAACCGGCAATATCTCAGCCTCGGCAATCTCTCGGCCGACGACCGGCTCTGTCTGTTCCTGATGGATTACGGCCATAAGGCGCGGCTGAAGATCTTCGGCCGGGCTCGCTTCCACGATCTCGCCGCCGAGCCGGAGCTGGCGCGGCGCCTGATCGTGCCGGGCTATCGCGCCGTGCCGGAGCGCGGTGTGACCATCAAGGTCGAGGCCTTCGACTGGAACTGCCCGCAGCACATCACGCCACGCTTCAGCGAGGCAGAGCTGGCGCCAGCGCTCGCACCGGTGCGACAGCGGCTTGAAGAGTTGGAAACGGAGAACACCCGGCTGCGGGCCGAATTGGCCGCGCGGGCTCCGGCTTAGCGCCGCTCGCCCGGCTCGATCACCCGGTACTCGGCGTCGACGATCTCGCCGCGTGCAGCGTCGGGCTGCCTGCGCTCGAACGGCTTTTGCGGATCGATGCCGGCGGCGCGCATGCGGCGGCGCAACTGCCAGCTGGCGAAGGCGGCGCCGGCGATGACCAGCGGCACGAGGATCAGCGCCAGGCTCGCCGCGACCAGGAAAATCAGCACGCCGACGACTAAGGCTCCGGCCATGACCAACCAGCTCGCCCAACGGGGCAAGCGAACCAGACGGGCACTGGCGGCATTGTTGAGGTCGATGCGGATCATTGGCTCGTTTCGTTTCGTGTCGCCTGCCGATAATCTAGGAAGCGAATGCGGCGTTGACGAGATCAGGCGAGGCGAAGGGATGACGATTTCGTCAGCCCGGTGCCCGCCAGTCATAGATCCAGGCATGGCGCTGGCGCATGCCGTCGGGGCCCAAGCGGCGCATGGCGAAGTCGCGCGCGAAGCTCCACGGGCGGCCGAGATGGTAGGCCTCGCCATTCTTGCGGCTGGCCTGCTGGACCCGCGCCGCGCGCTCGCCGCGCGCCTTGGCATAGGCGGCAAGCGCCGCCGGCACGGCCGCTGTCCCATCGGTCGCCAGCCGCGTGGCGAGCTCATGGGCCAGCACGGCGGCGTCCTCGATGGCAAGCGCCGCGCCCTGGGCCAGGAAGGGCAGGATCGGATGGGCGGCGTCACCGAGCAAAGCGATGCGGCCCTTGGCCATCCGCGCAGGGGCGCGGTCGTAGAGCGACCAGATCCGCCAGTTCGGCGCGCGCTCGATCAATTCGCGCAGGCCGGGGCCGGCATTGCCGGCGATCTCGGTCAACTGCGACGCCTCGCCCTCGCGCGACCAGCCGGGACGTGCCTCGCGTGCGGCGCGGATCAGGACGAGGTTGATCTCCTTGCCGCCTGAGACGGGGTAATGCACCGCATGGCGGGCGCGGCCGAGATGCAGCGCCACCGCCGGGCGGCGCAGCGCCTCGGGCAAGCCCTCCGCCGGGACCAGCGAGCGCCAAGCCTCCCAGCCGGTGAAGCCGGGCTCGGTCGTATCGCCGACGAGGGCACGGGCGCGCGACCAGAGGCCGTCGGCGCCGATCAGGCCCATGGCCTTGACCGTCTCGGTCCCGCCGCTCTCGCTACCCAGAGTGACGGCGACGCCGGCTTCGGTTTCGCGCGCATCGACGAGGCCGCGGCCGATAATCCAGCGGATGTTCGGCAGGGTCCGGGCCGAATCGAGCAAGAGCTGGTGCAGATCAGCGCGCTTCAGCGAGCGCGACGGCGTCGCGCCCTCGACGGGCGGGGCAAAAGGCATGGCGAGCAGCGGCTTACCGCCTTGCCAATGGCCGATCGCCAGCGCTTCGGGCCGAATCGCGGCGCGGCGCAAGGCCAAGCCGAGATCGAGCGATTCGAGCACGCGCCCGGCATTGGGTGAGACCTGGATGCCGGCGCCGGCCTCGTCGAAGCGCGTGCGCTTCTCGGCGATGGCGACGGGGATGCCGCGGCGGGCGAGCGCGATCGCGGCGGTCAAGCCGCCGATACCGGCGCCCGCGATGAGGATCGGGAGATTGGCCATGATGTCATGTCCTGCCGCGCCCCCGGCAGGGTGTCCTCACGCCGCTTTGGCGGCGGTGTCGTGGTATTCGCACTCGGCCGGCTTGCAGTGGCCATGGCCGACCGACGGCTCGTATTTGAACAGCGTCGAGCAATAGGGGCAGACGATCTCGTCGTCCGAACCCATGTCGAGGAAGACATGCGGGTGGTCGAAGGGCGGCTTGGCGCCGATGCACATGAACTCGCGCGCGCCGACATGGATCACGGCGACGCCGGGATCATTGTGGAAATGCGGGGTGCCGTGATCGGCCATGGTTCTCGTCCTTGCGATTTGGGCGGCACCATAATCGTTCGTCGCGGGCCGCGCCAGCGCGCGCGAGATAGATCGACATCGATGCTGCCGTGACCTGTCGCCGCTATGGGCGGCGAGACGATTAGGGTTGGCGGGCGCAGCTCTGGCCGATCTCCCGAGCCCGCTCGATTTCCGCCGGGCTCAGCGCGTCGGCGAGCGCCTTGACCCAGAGGTTCGCCTGCTTGAGCCCGTCCATCGAGCAGCCGCAGACACGCTCGCAGATCTCCTTTGGCGTGCCTGTTGCTGTGCAAGAGCGCTGGCAGGAGGTCAGGAAGGTCACGGCTTCCGCGTCGGGCAGCTTCGGGCCGGTTGCCTGCATGAACAGGAACAGCGCGCCGATGAAGAGCGGCTGGTGGACGAGATAGACGAACAGGCTGTTGCGGCCGCCGAGGACGACGAGCCTGGCCGGAGCGGACGTCGCCCGCCAGCGGCCCCAGCTGCTCTCCTGCGCTTTCGGGAGCGCGATCCGCGCCAGCGCCATGCCGGCAAGCACGCAGCTGAACCAGGGGAAGACAGGCACGAAATCGGCGGTGAGCGGCCAGGGCCCGAAGCCGAGGAAGGACAGCCAGTCCTGCGTAAAGAGATCGTGCCCCAGGATGAAGGGCAGGGCAAAGACGACGACCGCCGCGAGCGCGATGACGGCGGTCGGCAGGAACAGGAAAGGCAGGGCCAGCACGCTCGCCAGCGCGATATGGTGGAGGATGCCGAAGAAGATGAAGATGTCCGGCAGGGCGAACCAGGTCGCGGAGGTGACCAGCACCGCAGCGCAGGCGACGAGGGCGAGACGGCGCAGATAATTGCCGCGATCGAAACCGTTGCGCGTCGACAGCACCAGGCTGAAGCCGACGATCGCCAGGAAGGAGCCGGCGATCAGCCGGGCGAAGGCGCGCCAGGCGGGATCGCTGACGACATCGACCCGGATCAGCCGGAAGTAAGAGAGATCATAGGCGAAGTGGTAGACGAACATCGCGAGCAGCGCGATGCCGCGGGCCAGATCGACCAGTTCGATACGGCCGCCGGCCGGAGGTTGGGCTTGCTCGCTCATGGTCTCGTCATAAGCGGCGCGCGGCGTTGCGGAAAGGGGCCGGCCATCCTCATCAACTTGCGCGAGTCATCCCGGACGTAGCGAAGCGCTACCCAAAGCCACGCCGTCATGGCAGACCTGCCCTGAGATCAAGCAGCTTGGCAGTAGGGCCGATGCAGACATTCGATTCCGACGGCGTGGCAATCGCCTATCTCGACCTCGCCCCGACCGGCGAGGGCAGCGGCGATCCGATCGTGCTGATCCATGGCTTCGGCTCGAGCCATGCGGTGAACTGGGTCAACACGCAGTGGACCAAGACGCTGACCCATGCCGGCCGGCGCGTCGTTCTCTATGACAATCGCGGCCATGGCCGCAGCCAGAAGCTCTACGATCCCGAGGCCTATCATTCGAACATCATGGCCGAGGATGCGCGCCGGCTGATGGACCATCTCTCGATCGAGCGCGCCGACATCATGGGTTATTCGATGGGCGCGCGTATCTCGTCGCATCTGACGCTTGCCCATCCCGAGCGCGTGCGCTCGCTCCTGCTCGGCGGGCTCGGCATCCATCTGGTCGAGGGCGTCGGCCTGCCGCTCGGGATTGCGGATGCGATGGAGGCGCCCTCGCTCGCCGATCTGACCGATCCGATGCAACGCATGTTCCGCGCCTTCGCCGAAAACACCGGCAGCGATCTGCGCGCGCTCGCGGCCTGCATCCGCGGGACGCGCCAGACGCTGAGCAAGGAAGAGGTCGGCCGCATCGCGGTCCCGACCCTGGTCAGCGTCGGCACCAAGGACGACGTCTCCGGCTCCGGCCCGGAGCTGGCGGCGCTGATCCCGGGCGCGCAAAGCTTCGCCATCGAAGGACGCGATCACAATCTCGCGGTCGGCGACCGCACGCACAAGCAGGCAGTCGTCGAGTTCCTGGCGCGCAGGCCGTAGCGTGCCGGGTGTAGAATAATATTCTCCGCTGGTAGAATATTATTCTACGGCAATGACTTGGCAATATTCATTCGCAAATCGATTCTTGTTCTTCGAGGCTTGATTCAGCGAGAAGGCGGGTCCATGTGCTCCGGCACGATCTTCTCGTGCCAGACTATTCTACGAGCGAACCGCAGCGGAGAACGCCATGCCGTCCGGGCGTCCAAACATCGATATTCGCGATCCCGCTACCGGGCTCGACCGGGTCGACCCGGTCTGGTCGCGGTTGCGCAGCGAGGCCGAGCAGGCGATCGCGAGCGAGCCGGCGCTGGCGAGCTTCATCCTGGCGACGATCGTGAACCAGCCGGGCTTCGAGGCGGCGGTGGGCCATCGCATCGCCGCACGCCTCGGCCATGGCGCCGTGCCGGCCGAACTGATCGCCCAGGCCTTCGACGAGGCGCTCGCTGCCGATCCCGAGATCGGGCAGGGCATCCGCGCCGACGTCCTTGCCGTGCTCGACCGCGATCCCGCCTGCTACCGGCTGATCGAGCCGGTGCTCTATTTCAAGGGCTTCCACGCGTTGCAGACGCATCGCCTGGCGAACTGGCTGTGGCGGCAGGACCGGCGCGACTTCGCGCTCTATCTGCAGAGCCGTTCCTCCGAGGTCTTCCAGACCGACATCAACCCGGCGGCGAAGATCGGCAAGGGCATCTTCCTCGACCATGCCACCGGCCTCGTCGTCGGCGAGACCACGGTGATCGAGGACAATGTCTCGATGCTGCAGGACGTGACTTTGGGCGGCACCGGCAAGCAGGGCGGCGACCGCCACCCCAAGATCCGCAAAGGCGTGCTGATCGGCGCCGGCGCCAAGATCCTCGGGAACATCGAAGTCGGGCAATGCGCCCGCGTCGCGGCTGGTTCGGTCGTGCTCGCGGCGGTGCCGCGCAACACCACGGTCGCCGGCGTGCCGGCCAAGGTGGTGGGCGAGGCCGGCTGCGCCGAGCCGTCGCGCTCGATGGACCAGATCTTAGCCGGCGATTGCGGCGGCGGAATCTGACTCGTTTTCTGCGACGTTTGAAAGCGAACTGATTCCGCCCGGCTTATTTGACTCGGAAACACGCGGGGTCATCCCGGGCTTGACCCGGGACCCATTCCGGAGCGTTTCCGTCAAAGGTTCAGGAATGGATCCCGGCTCTGCGCTTCGCTACGGCCGGGATGACCACCGTTTGAGCGCAGCGGAGCATACGCGCGCGGCCGCTCAGCCCTCCACGAGCTTCTTCTTGTGGTCGTCGAGATGACCGAGGTCGCGCTCGGGATCGAGCCGGTCGCGCACGCGCTGCTTGAGTTGTTTCACATCGGGGAAGCCGCCATCGACGGTGCGGTCCCAGATCAGCTCGCCATCATAATGGATCAGGAAGATGCCGCCGGTGCGCGGGATCAGCACGACCTCGCCGAGATCCTGGCCGAAGGTCTGCAGCAGCTCCTGCGCCATCCAGGCGGAGCGCAGCAGCCAGTTGCACATGCTGCAATAGGTGATGGCGATGCGCGGGCCGGGTTTGGGTTCGGTCATGATGTGTTCCTGAAACCGATAGAGAGCCCGCTCTTACGCCACGGCTGGCATGGCGCACCAGCCCATTATACGGCGAGTGCCGCTGCGTCATTGTTCTCGCTCAGGTTGTGTGCGAGCATCCGATTGTGACGTGAGGGTGGGGTCGTCATGGTCAGAGCGTTGCGTGCGTTCGTGCTGGCATTGGCTTGCCTCGCGGGCTTCATTGTGTCCGCGGCAGCATTGGATCGAGCGCGGCTGAACGAGGCGCGCCCGGTCAGCGAGGCGGAGCTGGCGGCGCTGCTGCAGGCGGCCAGCCGCGGCCGGACCGGCGTCAGCGGTGCGCGTGTCGATGCCGGTGACTTCGTCGTCGTCGCCGGCGGCACCGAGATGCGCTTCGGGCTGGCGAGCCTGTCGGCCCAGCTCAACCGGGAGCCTGATGCGAGCCACCGGCAAAAGGCTTTCGACAGTCTGCTGCAGAAGCTCGACCGGATGGCGGCCGGCGGAGATCCGAGCAAGCCCAGCCCGGCCGAGGTCGCGCGTTTCCGCGATGCGCTGCTGCCGGTCCTCAAGAACCGCTCCTATGTCGACGACTTCGCGGCACTCGCCCGCAAGCAGGGTGTGCCCGACGGCAAGCTGCTTCACCTGCCGCTTGCCGGCGACGTCATCGTCGTGCCGGCGCTCGACCTGCCGCGGATCACCCGCTTCGTCCCGGTCGGGGAAGGGCGGCGCTATGGCATGAGCGATGCGCAGGTGTTCGAGGCGGCGCTCGCCAATCTCGAACGGCGCGCCAATCGGTTCGAGATCCACGATCACGGCGCGTTCCGCGCCTTCGACTTCGACCTGCCCGACTACAACGCCTCGCTGCTTCTGCTGCCGAATCCATGGAAGGACATTCCCGATCTGCCGAAGACGGTGGTGATCGCCATGCCGGGGCGCAGCGTGCTCGCCTTCGGCGATGGCGACGACCCGAAAGCCGTGGCGGCTTTGCGAGCGATCGCCGCGATGAAGGACGACTATCCGGTCAGCCGCATGCTGTTCCGCCTCGCGCCCGGCGGGTTGCAGCCGTTTCGTTAGAGAGCGGCCGGGAGCCTCGGTGAGCGCCGCGCCTTGCGAGCGCGTTCCAGCAAGGTGCCGGAAATTGTTGATGCGATGCCGTTCCAGAAGGGCCGGGCAATGGTCTCGGCTCCCTCCAGCTTGCGCTTCGCCCGAAAACCCCCTAATGCGACCCCGTTTTTCCGGCCCTGCGCGGGCATCGTCAGGAACAAGGTGT
>NZ_LMJW01000019.1:0-178 GCF_001429505.1 Allobosea sp. Root483D1 | reverse complement strand
TACGATTGGTCACGTCGACCATGGCAAGACGTCCTTGACGGCTGCGATCACGAAGGTGCTGGCCGAGTCTGGCGGCGCGTCGTTCACGGCGTATGACCAGATCGACAAGGCGCCCGAGGAGAAGGCCCGCGGCATCACGATCTCGACGGCTCACGTCGAGTACGAGACGACGGCCCGG
>NZ_LMJW01000018.1:583885-584171 GCF_001429505.1 Allobosea sp. Root483D1 | reverse complement strand
TCGTCTTCAACGAGAAGACCGGCAAGAACCAGACCAAGCTCGACGTCCAGGGCACCCAGCTGACCTCCGACAACCTCGGTCTCGTCAAGGCTGGCAACACCCAGCTCACCGGCTCGGTCAACTTCCAGAACGACTCCGATCTGGAAGCCGCCACCAAGTCGCTGACCGGCGCTCTGACCTCGCTGAAGTCGCTCTCCTCGACCTTCGGTGCCAACCTCTCGGTCGTCCAGACCCGGCAGGACTTCACCAAGGACATGGCCAACGTCCTGACCACCGGCGCCGACAG
>NZ_LMJW01000018.1:534110-583880 GCF_001429505.1 Allobosea sp. Root483D1 | reverse complement strand
CTTCGGTCCGCAGGAGCGGATCAGCCCGCAGAACGCGGGACGAAGCAAAAAGAGCGGCGGAGCTTCGGCTCCGCCGCTTTTCGTTTGCGCCCGGCGGCGTGATTAACCGTTTATTAGCCTTAACAAAGGATTGTCGGCTCAGAGCAAGCTGGTTGAGCGCCAAATCGCGCTGTCTGAGGGACCTGAAATGGCCAACACGATCCTGTCGAACGGCGTTCGCAACAACCTTCTGACCCTCCAGCAGACCACTGCCCAGCAGGGTGTGATCCAGAACCGCCTGGCGACTGGCCGGAAGGTCAACTCGGCGATCGACAATCCGGTGAACTACTTCACCTCGGTTTCGCTGAACGATCGTTCGAGCCAGCTCACCGGCCTGCTCGACGGCATCTCGAACGGCATTCAGACCATTCAGGCCGCTTCCAAGGGCATCGACGGCATAACCAAGCTGGTCCAGTCGCTACAATCGACGGTAAAGCAGGCCCAGGCAGATGCGGCCCAGAACCGCCCAACCAAGGCCGGTGGAGCCCTGGCGAACGCCGCCGAAACCGCGGTGACAAGCAAGAGCCTGAAGGATGTGGCGCTCGACAAGCTCATCGGCGCCGCCGGCGCGGCCGCTCCTGCTGCGGCGACCGCCTCCTCGCCCGGCCATCTCGGCATCAACACGACCACGAACACCAATGCCGCCTTCTCGATCACCGTCGGCGCGGACACCTATGAGGCGAGCTTCCCGCTGACGGCGACCACCACGGTTCGCGACATGGTCAACGAGATCAACAAATCGGGCCTCGTAACGGCGTTTGTCGACGAGAAGGGCCAGCTCAACGTCAAGGGCAAGGGCTCGCAGACTGTCGAATTCGGCTTCGGCGTCGGCAACGCCGGCCCGGCCGCCATCTCTGCGGCACAGGTCGCCGGCACCAACAGCAACGCCGCGATCAACTTCGCCGCCGCCGACGCTGATCTGGCCACCTCGACCATCACCTCCCCGAACATCACCTCGGCGGTGCGCTCGAACCTGATCGACCAGTTCAACGACCTGCGTGACAAGATCGACGATCTCGCCAAGGATTCGAGCTATAACGGCATCAACCTGCTTTCAGGTGATCGCCTCTCGATCGTCTTCAACGAGAAGACCGGCCGAAACCAGACCAAGCTCGACATCCAAGGCTCAAACATCACGGCCGACAATATTGGTATTCCGCGCGCGATCAACACGCAGCTCGCCGGCTTCATCAACTTCCAGAACGACGCCGATCTGGAGAAGGCGACCGCAGCCCTGACCGGCTCGCTGGCCTCGCTGAAGTCGCTGGCCTCGACGCTCGGCTCCAACCTCTCGGTCGCGCAGACCCGGCAGGACTTCACCAAGGAACTCTCCAACGTCCTGATCACCGGCGCCGGCAACCTCGTCCTGGCCGATCCGAACGAGGAAGGCGCCAGCCTGCTCGCGCTCAACACCCGCCAGCAGCTGTCGCAGACCGCCCTCTCGCTCGCGAACCAGGCCGACCAGGGCGTGCTGCGCCTGTTCGGCTGATATCCCTCCCCTCCAGCCAGAAGGCGGGACAGACATGGCCCTCAAGGTCGAGCTCAAGCCGAACGAGCGCATCATCATCGGCTCGGTCGTCATCCGCAACGACGAGCAGCGCACGCGCTTCTTCATCGAAGGCGAAGCGCCGATCCTGCGCGAGAAGGACATTCTCACCAGCGCGTCAGCAGACACGCCGGCCAAGAAAATCTATCTCACGATCCAGCTCATGTATCTCGCCGGCGACCCGACGACGCAGCACGAGGTCTATTTCCAGCTGGTGCGCGATTTCCTGCAGGCAGCGCCCAGCGCTTTGCCGCATATGTCTGAAATCAATAACTGCATCTTAAGCGGCGAGCTCTACAAAGCACTCAAGGCGGCCAAGACGCTGATCTCCTACGAGGCGGAACTGCTCGAGCATGCAAAGCGGGTTTAATGCCTACGCCGCGGCCTCGAAGGCGGCACAGAACGTCCAGTCGCCGCGCGAACTCGAAGCCGGCCTGCTACTCAAAGCGGGCGCCCGTCTCCAGATGATCGCCGATGACTGGGCCGCCCGCTCCGGCGAACTCGACGGAGCCTTGGCCTATAACCGCAAGCTCTGGACGCTGCTGGTCTCGGCAGTGATCGCCGAGGACAATCCGCTTCCGGTCGAGATCAAGCGAAACATCCTCGGTCTCGCCAATTTCATCTTCAACCGGACCTTCCAGATCGCCGCAGCGCCGGAACCGGCCGCGATCGGCATCCTCGTCAACATCAATCGCGACATCGCCGCCGGTCTGCGCGGCCGCTGAGCCCGCCACGATATCTCGTGCAAACGAAAACGGCCCGGATCGCTCCGGGCCGTTTTCTCATTGATGCCTGCGACCCGCGGCGGCCTCAGAGATAGTTCGTCAGGCGCAGTTGCTGCAGCATCGAGGTGGTCTGGTAGCTCGCCTGCAAGGTGGTCTGCAGTGCCAGGATCTGCATCGCCACCTCCTCCTTGGTGATGTCCTCGACACCCGCGAGGGTCGTGCTCAGATAGTCCTTGGTCGCGGTGTGCCGCTCCTTGGCCTGGGCCATCGCGGTCTGGGCCGAGCCGAGCTCGACGATGATCTCCGACGGGTTCTGCGTCCCGGTCGGAAAGCCGATATTGTTGCGCACCCGCTCGGTCATCGCCTCATAGCGCAGCTTCGAGTTTGCATCACTCGCCGGGAAGGTCTCGGCCGCCATGATCGCGAACTGCGTCAGGCCGGTACGGAAGGCTTCCTCATTGGCGCGGGCGCCGGCCGCGACCTGCTGGCCCTGATCGACCTGAACGCTCGCCGTCGCCCTGGCCGAGCCGGCGGCATCGTCACCCTTGTACCAGATCACCGTGTTCGCGGCGGTTCCGGGCGCTGGCGCGGCCGTCGCGGTGTTGAAGGGCGGTCCAGGCACCCTGAGCGGAGGGTTGCTCGGGCTGCCGGCGAAGAAGTCCTTGGCGGCGACCTGGGACGAAGCGGCCGATAGCGACGTGCTCGCCTCGCGCGACAGCGCTGCGCTGATCGAGGCGCGCAGATTGGTCGCGGTGGCGGTGGCATCGGCCCCGATGACGAAACCATCGGCAGCGGCGCCAGTGGTGCCTTCCGCCCGCGCCGTCAGAGTGATCTCCTTGGTCGTGCCGTCCGGAAGGGATAGCGCGATCTTCAGCGTGTCGCCCGCCTGCGGCTGCGCAGCGACGTTGACCGCGATGTCGGCCGGCGGCCCGGCCGTATAGGCCGTGGTCAGCGCCGCCGTGCTGCTCGAAGCGTTGATCAGCTTGAAGCCATAGGGCAAACCCGCCGCCTCTTCGGCGACGGTCGCGTTGGTGCCGGCTCCGCCGGCGACGAGCCGGCCAAGGCCTCCGGCGCCGAGATCGGCCTGCTTGCGCTCGGAGATCATCTGCTTCAACCCGGCACGGGTGGCATCGCCATCCATGATCAGGGAGAAGCCTTCGACCGGATCGACATCGCTGGTCCTGCCCGAGAACAAATAGCGGCCGTTCACCTGCGAGCCCAGGAGATCGAGCGTCTGCTTGAACTTCTCCTCGGCGAGAACCTGCGGCGAGGTGCGCCCGGTCGAGGTCTCGACATAGCTGTCCGGCCGCGCATCGGCGCGCGTCTCTCCGGCGAGCTTGGCAAAATTCTCGACCGCCTTCGTCATCAGCTTGAGATTGACGTCGGCGCGCTGGATACCGGTCAGATAGCCGTCTAGCGTCGAGAGCTTGTTGTTGAGGTCGAGGCTGACGCCGCGATCCATGCCGAGGCCGGCAAAGGTCTCCGACTTCTTCTGCGTCGCCAACTGGCGCTGCAGATCGTCGAACTGGTTGCGCATCGAGACGAACTGGTTCGGATTGGCGAGGCGATAGGCGCCAGTACCGGTCGGGGTGATGGTCATCGACTATCTCCTCACAGTCTCATCAACACGTCGAGCAACTCCTTGACGGTGGAGATGACGCGTGCGTTGGCGGCGTAGGCGCTCTGGAGTTCGATCAGCGACGACATTTCTTGGTCGACATTGACCTTGGTGTCCTCGAGGAAGCGGCTCTGCACCGCAGAGAAGGCGACCTGCTGGCCCTCGTCGAGGCGCTTGGCCTGCTCGCTCGCCTGGCCCTGGCCGGCGACGACGCGCTGGACGAGACTCGAGACCGTGCCGCTCGAGGTCGCGGTCGAGCCGTCGAAGCCGGTCGCGTTGGTGAAGCTGCGCTGGCTCGACGTCAGCCGATCCAGGAGGAACTTCGGACGGGTCGTGTCGCCTTGCGGCGTCGCCGGGCTGGTGTTGAAGACGACCAGGCGGGAGCGGTCGGCGATCAGGTCGGGATTGACGGTGATGCGCGAGGCGAAGCCGGCCGACTGCGCGCCGCCCTCATAGGAGCCGGTATAGACGCCGTTGTTACGGCCATCGACGAAGAAGGGCAGCTCGCCGGTGCCGCCGGTCAGCGAGGTCTGGGTCGGGCGCGCGGTCAGGCCCACGACGTCGCGGGTCGCGCCGGCGCCGTCATCGACGATACGCAGCACCGAGCCGGTGTTCGAGACGGTGAAGCCGGGACCGATAGCCGCCTGCATCTGCGCTGCGACCGAGGCCGGGCCGCCGGAGAAGTCGATGCCGATGACGCGGTTGTTGGCATCGCCCTGGGCCGAGGCGGGCAATGGCAGCGATGCCGCCGACTCGACGCGGACGAAGGTGAAACGCTGCGTCTGTCCGCCGGGCGTCACCTTGTAGTCCAGCGTCACCGAATTGCCGGACTGCAGCCCGGCAAGGTCGACGTCGAAGCCGGTCGCGGCGCCGGCGGTCACCGCCGTGCCGGCGATCTCGCGATCGGAGAGCGCGCTCGACAGCTGAGCCGCGATCTCGTCGAGCTGCTTTTGCGCCTGCACCAGCGTCTTGTCGCGCAGCTCGACCAGCGCACCGATCTCGCCGGAGCGGAAGGTGTTGTTGGCGATCGCGTCGAAGCCGTTGCCGTTCAGGTCCCGGGCGATGATCGTGCCGACGCCGCGCTGGGTGGGATCGGTGCTCCATTGCGATTGCGGCCCGATATTGGCGCGCGCATCGAACTCGAACTTGACCGTCGGGCGGCCGTCGAAGAGCTGCGTGCCCGAGGCGGTGGTGATGCTGAGCGAGCCGTTCGGGCGCTCATCGGTACGGATCTCGACATATTGCGAGAGCTCGGAGACGATCCGGTCGCGCTGGTCGCGAAGGTCCGCCGTGCCGGAGGTCTGCTGGGCGTTGACGATGCGTGCGTTGACGTTGGTCAGCTGGTCGAGCAGCTCGTTGACGCGGGTCACTCCCGCGCCGATGCCGGCCTCGGCCTGGCTGCGCTGCTGCTGGACACCGTCCGACAGGCCGCGCAGCCGGTTGGCGAGCTGGCTCGCCGCATCGAGCACCGCGGCGCGGTTGGTATAGGAGGACGGGTCGTTCTGCAGCGCCTGCAACGAGCTGGTGAAGCTGCTGTACATCGAGTCCAGCGCCGTCTTGCTGCCCGGCGCGCCGTAGAGCTGGTCGAGATTGGCGAAGACCTGGGCGCGGGTCGAAGTATAGGCCGCGCCCGAGCTCTCCTGCAGCAGCTGGTGCTGGACGATGCGGTCGAGCAGCCGCTGCACGTTCGGATTGTTGACCCCGACGGTGCCGCCGGAGATCGAGTCTACGCTCGAGACATTGCGCCGGACATAGCCGGGCGTGCCGGCATTGGCGACGTTCTGCGAAATGACGCCGATGCCGGTCTGGGCGCTGTTGAGCCCGGAAATGGCGGTGCCGAGCGAAGTGCTGAGACCCATCGTCAACTCCTGTCGTCTTTGGCTCGTACTCTTTGGCCCAGCCCTACTGGGCCTTCAGGGCCAGGCTGCGTTCAGCCGATCAGCGGATGATGTTGAAGACGTCGCGCAGCATCTCCTGCGCCGTGGAGATCACCTTGGTGTTGGCCGAATAGGCCTGCTGGGTGACGATCATCTTCGAGAACTCGTCGGCGATGTCGGTGTTCGACTGCTCGACATTGCCGCCGATCAGCGCCGCGGTACCGAGGCCGACGATCGGAGCGCCCGACTCGATCGTCTCCTCGAAGGCGCCGCCATCGAGCCGCTTCAGCGCATTGCCGGCGTTGAAGCGGGCGACTGCGATCTGCGCCAGCGCCACGACCTGGCCGTTGCTGA
Organism: Allobosea sp. Root483D1; assembly: GCF_001429505.1. Lineage (GTDB taxonomy): Bacteria > Pseudomonadota > Alphaproteobacteria > Rhizobiales > Beijerinckiaceae > Allobosea. The sequence goes on along the minus strand of NZ_LMJW01000018.1, from coordinate 577,721 downwards.
AGGTGCCGATCACCTGGCCCTCGTTCGAGATCGAGACCCGGTCGAGCGTGCCGGCCGTGTAGCCGTTCTGGCGGATGCTGCGGGCGTCGATCTGGCCGCTGGTGTCACCGTTCTGGGTCAGGCTGGTGCCGTTGGTGACAATGCTGATCGGGGCAGTGGCGGGAGAAATCGCGTTTCCGCCGATCGTCATGGGCGGGATCGTGATGTTGCCATTGGCCGGCAACGTCATCTTGCCGGTCGAATCGAAGGTGACATTGGTGTTGACATTGCGGTAGGCGACGGCCGCGCCGGTCGCGCCGGTATTCTCGGCGATGAACAGGTTCCAGGTGTCGGGTGTCCCCGGCGCCGGAGTGGTCGTGGCATTGGAGATCTTGGCCCAGCGCAGTTCGACGCTGGTTGCCTTGCCGAGGGTGTCGTAGACCGTGACCGAACCGCCGGGGATCGAGCGGTTGAGGAAGAGAGTGAGGTCGCTGCCGACGACGGTGCCGGTACCGCCCGGCGTGACGCCAGGGTTCGTGCCGAAGCCCGTGCCCGCATTCAGCAACTCGGAGCCGGGTGTCGTCGAAACGGCGCTGTTGGTCTTCGGATAGGCCGGGATATTGGCGCTGTATTCGATCTGGGTCGTCGCCTTGGCCGGGAACTGGTCCTTGGTGATGCGCAGCACATCGGGCTGGCTGCCGATAATCTGGCCGGTGACGGGGTCGATCTTCTGACCCTTGAGATAGTAGCCGGCGCCGTTGACGAGGTAGCCGTCGGCGTCGAAGTCGAAATCGCCGCGGCGGGTATAGAGATTGCTGTTGGCGAATTGGGTCGAAGCACCGACGCCGCTCTGGCGCTGGTCGACCACGAAGAAGCCGTCTCCGTTGATCGCCGCATTGGTGTCGATGCGCGTCGCGTTGAGGTCGCCCTGGATCGTGTTGGTGGCGCGGCTATAGGAAGCGACCGAGCCGGCGATCTGCCGGTTCAGCGCTGAATCCGGCACCAGGTCCGAGAAGCTGGTATCGACCCGCTTGAAGCCGGCGGTACGCGAGTTCGCGATGTTGCCGGAGATATTTTCGAGGGCGTAGGACTGGGCCTGCATGCCCGTCACCGCCGTCGTCAGCGCACTGAAAACACCCATCGCAACCTCACCTGGTCACCAGACCTGGACAGCGCCCCCCATGGGCGGCATGTCGAACCGAGGGTGAGTTTGCACGGCCTGTGCCATGGCCGCATCTGAGCTATTTCAACAGCTTGGATGGTTTTCGAAAGGTTTCGCGACGATTCCGACCGGGCAGATTCGTCCACTGCCGGCAATTTCTGCCGGGCTCAGGCGTCCTTGCCGCCCCAGCCGGAAAGGTCGCCGGCGACATCCGACAGGCCCGGCGGCTTCTCTTCGACGAAGGGCAGCGGCCGGCAGACCGCGATGGCGGCAAGCCCGATCCGGGCGGTGAGCAGCCCGTTGAGCACACCCTCGCCGAGCTTCGCCGAAAGCCGCGCCGCCAGTCCTTGGCCGAGCACCTGCTGGATGACGGCGTCGCCCGCCGCGATGCCGCCGGTAACGACGAGATGGCCGAGCACCTGCCGCGCCAGCCGAAACAGGCCAAGAGCGCCCGGACGGCCGGCATAGATCGTGGCGATCGCCCGCAGCAGCCGGGCACAGGCGACGAGCACGAAAACCACGTCGACCAACGCACGCGGGCTCACCGCCGTCACCAGCGAAACCCGCCTTGCCGCTTGCGCCACCTGCGCCTGCGCGAGCGCATCGAGCGGTGCGAGCAGGCTGCGCTCGGCGACGGTGAGCAGGTCGCGCGCAGCGAGCAGTTGTGGCGTATGGGCTGAGAGTTCCGCCCTGCCCTTTGCGGTCTCGGGCCGGCCCGCATAGAGCTTGTCGAGATCGACCGCGACAGCGCGCGCCTTGGCGAGATCGCCCTCGGCAAGCGCCACGACCGCGCGCTCGCGCAGTGCCTCGACCCGCCGCTCGCGCAGGATATCGCGCAGCACCCGCAGCAAGATGACCAGCAGCGCCAGCGCCGCAACGGCCGCGCAGACCAGCGCCGCGATACCGACAGCCGGATTGAGGGCCAGCAGCCACCTGATCGTCTGCTCCGCCCAGACCGTGACGGACAAGGCCAACAGCCCCGACAGCGCCGCGACGAACAGGCTGCCCCAGCTGAAGCGACGGCGGGTCGGCTGCGGAGCCGCTACGGCTTCAGGCTCGATTGGCTCGACCTCAGGCACAACAGCGACATCGCTGCGGCCGCCGAAGACGGCGTCCTCGGAAGCTCCCTCCTGCGGATCGAGGCGGATGGCGCGCGGTGCCTTGCTCATGCTCGCCCCTCCCTCACGCCAGCCGATCCCCAATCAGGAATTCAAGCGCCCGGTCGAGGCGGATCTGCGGCGGCGGCACAAGACGCCCACCGGCGTCCGGCTTGACCAGAGGTGGCCGGAAGCGCGGCGCCCTTACATGCCAGCGCGGCGCATCCGGATCGAAGATCGCCTCGGGCCGCTCCGGCAGATCGCCAGGGAAGATCGCAGCCTCGGCCTGGCCATCGAAGACCTCGCCATCGACGACCTCGCCCGCTTCGGGCACGCCGGCGATCGCCGGCAGCTCCTCGCGGCCCTCGCGGATGCGGACCTCGCGCGTGGCCCGGATCGCGGCAAAGGCCATCGCCTCGACCTTGGCGCCCGCCCCTTGCGCCCGCGCCGAGGCACGCGCGACCAGATGCGACATCACCCCGGCGAGGCGGTCATGGCTGGTATGGTGGAGATGGTCGGCCTTGGTCGCGGCGAACAGCACCTTCTCGATCCGCGGCGCGAACAGGCTGGACAGCAGGCTGTTGCGCCCGACGGCGAAGGCCGACAGCGCCTGGCCGAGCGCGGTTTCGAGGTCGGCGAGCGCAGCGGGGCCGGCATCGAGCGCCGCCAGCGCGTCGACCAGCACGATCTGCCGGTCGATCCTGGCGAAATGCTCGCGGAAGAACGGCCTGACCACGACCCGCTTGTAGGCCTCGAAACGTTCCGCCATCAGCCCGGCGAGCGTGCCGGCCTGCGGCTGCGCGCCCGGCGGCAGATCGAGCGGCGCGAAGGTCAAGGCTGGCGAGCCTTCGAGATCGCCCGGCATCAGGAAGCGACCGGGCGGCGTCACCGCCACCGCCTCCGGATCGGCACGCAAGGCAGCGAGATAGGCCTTGAAGACATCGCTGGCAGCCTCGGCCGCCAATTCGTCAGCCGGGCCGGCGGGATCGCGTTGCTCGAGATCGTCGAGCCAGGGCGCGGCGATGGCGAGCCGGTGCGCCTTGCGCGCATCCGCGACCGCCTGCGCCGACCAATCAGCATAATCCTGTCCGATCAGGGCAAGATCGAGCAGCCACTCGCCGGGATAGTCGACGATGTCGAGGGTCAGCGTCGCCGGGCCCTTGAACCAGCCCTCGGCGCGCTCGTAATCGATCTCGATCCTGAGTTCCGAGATGCGGCGCGTCGATTCCGGCCAGCGCCGATCCGGACCTGAGAGCGCGGCGCGATGCGCTTCATAGGGAAAGCGCGGAATGTCTGGGTCGGGCTGCGGCACCAGCCTGACCCGCGCGATCCGGCCTTCGGCCGAGGCTTTCAGCACCGGCAGCTTGGCGCCCTCGACCAGGTTCTGGATCAGTGCGGTGGTGAACACCGTCTTGCCCGAGCGCGACAGGCCGGTGACGCCGATGCGCAGGCGCGGCCGCGCCAGTCCGAGCAGGCTGTCGCCGAAGGCAAGCGCGGCGTTGCGCGCCTCGTCGAGATAGGAGCCGGACGCCATCAGGCCGTCCGCATCATTCGTCGGGGCCTTCGCCGAGCGAAGCCGGCGTGACGAAGCGATCGAGGCGACCGCTGCGCGGTGCGAGATCGCGCCAGTCCTCGATGGAGAAATCGATCACGGCGAGCCCGCAGGTCGGATATTTCTGCGCCATCCGCGCTGCGGCATAGCGGTCCCCATGGCCGACGAGCTTGGCGGCGAGCTCCTCGAAGCCGGGATTATGGCCGATCATCAGCAGCGTGCGGACTTCGGGCTCGGTCTCCTGGACGACGTTGAGCAGCCGTTCCGGCCTGGCCTCGTAGATGCGTGGCTCAAAATGCGTCGGCGGCTTTTCCGGCAGCATCGGCTTGACCAGCTCCCAGGTCTCGGCCGTGCGCTTCGCCGGCGAGATCAGGACGAGATCCGGCAGCAGCAGCTCCTCGGCGAGATAGCGACCCATGACCGGGGCGGCCTCATGCCCGCGCGTGGCGAGCGGGCGGTCGCGGTCGGCGGTGTTGGCGGGCCAGGCCGATTTGGCGTGGCGCAGGAGTATCAGGCGGCGCATGGCCGCCATCTAACCATGGCTGACGGGATTTGCGAGTGGCATGGCCGTGGAAGCGCGCACGGCAGCGAGCAGCATCTCCATCAGGCGACCCGAATACAGCGCGATCAAGCGCTCGCGCCCACCCGGCTGCATCTCCAGCGGGGCGAGCTGGCCGTCGATCAGCATGGTCGAGAAGCCGTGGGTGATCGACCAGACGAACAGGATTTCGGCGAGGTCCGTGTCGTCGCCATAGCTCGACGGCAGCCGCGTCAACACATCGACATCGACCTGCCGTCCGAGCGCCAGCTTGGTCTCCCGGACCAGGATGCCGAAGGCCCGCACGCCTGCCGCCCGCAGTTCCGCATCGCCGCTCTTCAGGCCGAGTCGCCCGAAGACGACGCGGAAGCGGCCGGGCCGCGTCAGCGCGACCTCGAGATAGCCCTCGCAAATCGCCGCCAGCCGATCCTTGCCGGTCGCGACCGCCTCGGCGACTGCGGCCTCCATTGCGTCCGACAGCTGATCGAAGCCGAGCGTCGCGATCGCAGTCAGCAGCCCAACGAGATTGCCGAAATGATGCGCCGGAGCCGCCGGCGAGACACCGGCCCGGCGGGCGCATTCGCGCAGGGTGAAGCCGCCGACGCCCTTCTCGGCCAGCACCGCCTCGGCCGCATCGATCATCGCCTGGCGCAGATCGCCATGATGATACCCGCCCCGCTTGATCACGCCGCCCGCCGTCATCGCAACGCCCTGCCTACGCTCGTCAAAATCGAACTTGACGCCGTCAAGATAACGCAATAGGACGGCATCGCAACTGAACAGTGTCAAGATAGGAGTGCATGATGCCTCTCAGCTTGGACGATGCCTTCGCCCGCGCCGGCCAGCTGGCCATGCTCGGCTGGCTCGCACTGATCCTGTTGCCGCGCTGGCGCGGTATTTCCGCCGCCCTCGCCGGCTGGATCATCCCCGCTTTGCTCTCGCTCGGTTACGCGGTGCTGATCGCCGTCCATTGGCATGACGCAAAGGGTGGCTTCTCCTCGCTCGATTCGGTTGCGGCCCTGTTCGCCTCGAAGCCGTTGCTGCTCGCCGGTTGGGTCCATTATCTCGCCTTCGATCTCTTCCTCGGCAACTGGATCCTGCGGCGCTCGCAAGCGGAGGCGATCCCGCACTGGCTGATGCTGCCCGTGCTGCCGATGACCTTCCTGTTCGGACCGGTCGGCTTCGTCGCCTATCTCTTGCTGGAGGCTTGCTTCCGCCTGGCACGCGAGGATCGGATCGCCCGCCTGCAGGCCCGCCTCCCGGCCTGGCTGCCCGATCTCGAGCTCGAGCCACGCCTGACCGGCGCCGCCTTCGCCGTGCTCGCTCTGGCCGTGCCGACCACCCTCGCCTGGCTGATCGACGCCAGGCAGTTTCAGGGCGTCGACACCTGGATCAAACCGCTGAAATTCGAGCTCTCGATCGCCTTCTATTTGCTGACGCTGGCCTTGTTCCTGCCGCTCGCCAGCGATCGTTTCCGCGCCTCCTGGCTTGGGCGCTACATGGTCTGGCCGGTGATCGTGCCGATCGTCCTCGAAGTGCTCTACATCGCCTGGCGCGCCTCGCGCGTCGAAGCCTCGCACTACAACAACGACAGCGCGCTCGGCGTCTGGCTCTACGTACTGATGGGCATCGGCGCGGTGATGTTCACGATCGCGCCCGGCTTCCTTGCCTATGGCCTCGCCCGCCGCGACGCCTCGCCAATGCCCGACGTCGTGCGCTGGTCGCTGGTCGCCGGCCTCGCCCTGACCTGCGTCTTCGGGCTCCTGAGTGGCGCCCTCCTCGGCTCGAGCCCCACCGGCCACTATGTCGGCGCCGTGCCGGTCGATCATCGGACGCTTCCGGTTTTCGGCTGGTCGCTCGCGATCGGAGACCTGCGCATCGCACATTTCCTTGGCCTGCACGCTTTGCAGATCATCCCGGCGATCGGGGTGCTGCTCTGGCTGGCGACAAGGCAGAGCAGAACCGGACTTGTAACCCTCGGCGCGGTCTCCGCTGCCTATGCCGCACTCACCGCGACAGCACTCGTCGCGGCGCTGCAGGCGCGCCCGCTGCTCGGACTCGGTTGATCCTGTTACGCATCGCCCGCATCGGGATCGATGGTGAGGTCCTCGGCGCCCGGCTCATAGCGCAGCAGGTCCCCCGGCTGGCAGTCGAGCACGGCACAAATCCGCGTCAGCGTGTCGAAGCGCATGCCGCGGACCTTGCCGGATTTCAGCTGCGAGACCTGCTGCTCGGTCAGCCCGATGCGCTGGGCCAGTTCCTTGGAGCGCATCTTGCGGCGCGCCAGCATGACATCGAGTTCGACGATGATCGGCATCGCCCAGCTCCTACACGAAACTCTGGTTCTCGTCCGCGAGCCGGACGGCCTCCTTGAGCACCAGCCCGAAGGCGACCAGCGCCGCCCCGGCCGCCAGCACGCCGAACGTCCCCGGATCGAGCGTGATCGCCAGCTGTTTCTGACCTGACGGGTTGTCGAAGGTCAGCGCCACGCTCTGCACCGCACGTGTCAGCGGTGTCGCCACGCCCATCGCCGTGAGCAGCCAGCCGACGCGTGTCAGCCGCTGCGCATTCTCCTCCTCCAGAACCTGGCCGCGGCCGAACCGGCCAAACAGGCTTGAAAGCCGCAACATCGCTGCAATGAAGAGGCTCGCAGGTACGAGGCCAATCGCAAGGGCGGCCCAGTAGCCGCGCTCCGAGAGTGGACCGACCGGGGCGCTGACCCCGATCGTGCTGCGGGCATAGGCGGCGAGTTGCTCGGGATCGCGCCAGAGCCAAACGGCGCCGAATGCCATCAATGCCGCCGCTGCAATGCACAGGATGCGCGCGACCGTACTCACGCGGCGCAACCTCGCCATGGCGGATCGGCCTTGGGCGGAATTCGGTATGGCTGTCATTTCACTTCACTCCGCGATTGACAAAATTAAACTAAGAGATGAATTTCTGAATGTCAAAGCCATTTCATCGAGAGCCGCCATGCGCACTGCCCTACCTGCCAATCTGCTGATTTGCTCTCTGCTCGCCGGCTGCGGCCACGTCCCGCTGACCTCGCTGCCGAAGCTGTCGAAGATCGACATGAAGACCACCGATCTAGCGCAGCTGCGCGCCGGCATCAGCCTGCCGGCCGACATCCGCACCCTGCCCGGCGGCGTCACCATGACGCTCGTCGCCCTCCCGAAGGATGGCGGACGCCATGAGCGCAAGGTCGTTCTGGAGGAAGTGCGCGACCCAGCCGAGCTGGCGAAACTGCCGACGATGGCTTCACCGGGACGCCGCTTCACCGTGTTCAGGTTGAGCGCAGCCGACGCGGCCCGTCTCGGCAGCTTCCGCGAGGAGATGTTCATCGGGCCGCAGAACAGCGGCAATCGCGGCAGCCTGGCGCTCGGCGCCGACAAGGCCTGCCGGCTCGGGGAGCTCTCGGGCAAGCCGATCGCGATGACCGGCTATCTCAGGACGTCGGAGACGCAGGACTATGTCCTGCTGATGCGCGACTTCGACCTCAAGGAAGCCGTCCGCGAAATCGACCCCAAAGTGGATCTCGCCACCGCTATCCCGCCTTGCGACGCGATCCCGGCGGTGAAGCTCAGCGGCTCTCCCGCCGCACCATGAAGGCAAGCTTCTCGAACAGCGAGACATCCTGCTCGTTCTTGAGCAGCGCGCCGTGCAATGGCGGGATCAGCTTGCGCGGATCGCGCTCGCGCAGCACCTCGGGGCCGATATCGTCGGCGACGAGGAGCTTCAGCCAGTCGAGCAGCTCGGAGGTCGAAGGCTTCTTCTTGATGCCGGGCACTTCGCGCACCTCGAAGAACAGGCGTAGCGCCTCCTCCATCAATCGCTTCTTGATGCCGGGAAAATGCACCTCGACGATTCTCTGCATCGTCTCGGCGTCCGGGAAGCGGATGTAGTGGAAGAAGCAGCGGCGCAGGAAGGCGTCCGGCAATTCCTTCTCGTTGTTCGAGGTGATGATCATCACCGGCCGCTGCGCCGCCCTGATCGTCTCGCCGGTCTCGTAGACATGGAATTCCATGCGGTCGAGCTCGAGCAGGAGGTCGTTCGGGAACTCGATATCGGCCTTGTCGATCTCGTCGATCAACAGCACCGGGCGCACCGGCGAGACGAAGGCCTCCCAGAGCTTGCCGCGCTTGATGTAGTTGGCGATGTCGGAGACGCGGGCATCGCCGAGCTGGCTGTCGCGCAGGCGGCTGACCGCATCGTATTCGTAGAGCCCCTGCTGCGCCTTGGTGGTCGACTTGACGTGCCAGGTCAGCAGCGGCGCGCCGAGCGCGGCGGCGATCTCCTCGGCGAGCACGGTCTTGCCGGTGCCGGGCTCGCCCTTGACCAGCAGCGGCCGCTCCAGCCGGATCGCGGCATTGACCGCGACGGTCAGGTCCTCGGTGGCGACGTAGGAGGCGGTGCCGGTAAAGCGCATGCGGGGCCCTTCGTATGGCGAGTTCGCGACCGCACTGCCGACGCGAACGGCACAGTGCTTAGAGGTCAGCCGGCGGCGGGGCAAGTTTTCGTCAGCCCGACGCGTGATTTGGTTTGTGTTGCAAGGCTTTGCCAAGCAAAGCTTTGGGATCAGCAGCTTCGCTTGATTCCTTGAGGGTGACGTGGCCGGGACGATCGATCCTTCCGCCTATCGCGATGCCGTGGTCGTGCTCGCCACGGCCGGCGTGATCGTGCCCTTCGCCAAGCGTTTCCGGGTCAATTCGGTCGTCGCCTTCATGGCCTGCGGCGCCCTGCTCGGCCCCTATGGTCTCGGCGGCCTCGCCGCCAAGATTCCCTTCCTCGGCGCGATCACCGTCTCGAATGCGGAGGCGCTCGCCGGCCCTGCCGAGCTCGGCGTCGCCTTCCTGCTCTTCGTCATCGGGCTCGAGCTCTCCTATGAGCGCCTGATGACCATGCGCCGGCTGGTCTTCGGGCTCGGCCTGGGCCAGGTCGCGTTCTCGGCCACCGCGATCAGCGCCATCGCCTATGCCTTCGGGCAGCCGGCGGCCGCGGCCCTGCTGATCGGCACGGCGCTCGCCTTGTCCTCGACCGCGATGGTGGTCGAGCTGCTATCGGCGCACCGTCGCATCACCTCCTCGGCCGGGCGCGCCAGCTTCGCCATCCTGCTCTGCCAGGACCTTGCGGTGATTCCTCTGCTCTTCCTGGTCAGCGTGCTCGGTGCGCAGGAGAACGGCTCGCTGCTCGCCGGCCTGACCCAGGCACTGCTTCAGGCAGTCGCCGCCATCGCTGCCATCGTCGTCATCGGCCGCGTCGCGATGCGCCCGCTCTTTCGCCTGGTCGCCTCGACCGATTCATCCGAGAGCTTCATGGCCGCGACGCTCCTGGTCGCACTCGGCACGGGGCTGATCGCCGCCGGGGCCGGCCTCTCCATGGGGCTGGGGGCCTTTATCGCCGGACTGCTGCTGGCCGAGACGGAGTATCGCCGCGCCATCGAGGTCACGATCGAGCCGTTCAAATCGCTGCTGATCGGCGTCTTCTTCCTGACTGTCGGCATGAGCGTGAACCCGGCCGCATTGGCGGCTCAGCCGGTCGCGATCCTGAGCATCGCCGCCGGGCTTTTCCTCGCCAAGGTGACAATCACCTTCCTGTTCGCCCGCTACTTCAAGCTGTCCCGGGCGACCGCGCTCGAAACCGCGATCATGATCGGCCCGGGCGGCGAGTTCGCGTTCGTGCTGCTGACTGCTTCCGTCGCCGCCAAGCTGGTCGACCAGAGCGCCGCCTCGCTGGTGCTGGCCGGCGTCTCGCTGACCATGATCTTCCTGCCGCTCGCCGCCCGCATGGCGCGAAAGCTCTCGGCGCGCCTGGCGCCTGCGGTGCACCTGCCCACGGAAGCGAGCATCCTGCCGCCGGACGATCACGCACCGCGTGCCATCGTCGTCGGCCTCGGCCGCGTCGGCCGGCTGGTCAGCGAGATGCTCGATCAGCACAAGGTTCCCTACATCACCGTCGATGCCGATCCCGCGCTGATCGCGGCGCAACGCCGGGCCGGCCGCCCGGCCTTCTACGGCAACGCCACCAGGCCGGATTTCCTGCGGCTCTGCGGCCTGGAGGAGGCGACCGCTCTGATCGTCACCATCGACAATCCCCGCGCCGTCGACGAGATCGTCGCGGCAGCGCGCAGCATGCGGCCGGACCTGGTGATCGTCGCTCGCGCCCGCGACGCCAAGCATGCCCGCCATCTCTACGAGATCGGCGTCAATGACGCCGTGCCGGAGACGATCGAGGCCAGCCTGCAATTGTCGGAAGCGGCTCTGGTCGGCCTCGGCGTGCCTATGGGCCTCGTCATCGCCTCGGTGCATCAGCGCCGCGACGATTTCCGCAGCGAGCTCAAGCCGGCGAGTGCGCCGCAGCCCGCGCTCCCGCGCCATGCCCGCTCGCGCCGGCTGTGACGCTGCTCGCCTGAACCAAACTTACGCGAACTCCTTGCGCTCCACCGGCTCCAGCCGGACGGAGAGCGGACTCTGCACCGGCTCCGGTTCAGCCCGCGCAGGTTTCCCCGCCGCCGCAGCCTGCATCGCCCGGCGCATATGGCCGTAGAACTGCTCGGCACTGTTGTGCCAGCTATGACGCTGGGCGAGCTCGAGCCCGGCCTCGCGCGGCAGGCGCAGGGCCGAGAGCGCGGCCTGGCGCAGATCCTCGTGCAGCACCGCCGCCTGACTGCCGGCGAAGACGTCGCTCGGCCCTTGCACCGGGAAGGCCGCGACCGGCAGCCCGCTCGCCGCTGCCTCCAACAGCACGATGCCGAAGGTGTCGGTCAGGCTCGGGAAGACGAAGACATCGGAGGAGGCATAGATCGACGCCAGGTCCTCGCCCTCGCGCGCACCGAGGAAATGCGCCTCCGGGAAGGCGCGCTTGAGATCGCCGCGAGCTGGGCCGTCTCCGACCACGACCTTGCTGCCGGGTAGCCGCAGCGACAGGAAGGCCTCGAGATTCTTCTCGACCGCGACCCGGCCGACACTGAGGAAGATCGGTCGCGGCAGGTCGAGCACGCTCTCCGGACGCGGATGGAACAGCGAGAGGTCGACACCCCGCCCCCAGCGCAGGATGCGCTCGAAGCCATTCGCGCGCAGCTCCGCCTCGACGGTCGCCGTCGAGACCATCACGCCGGCCGCCGGCCCGTGGAAACGGCGCAGGAAACGGTAGCTCCAGCTCTCGGGAATCGGCCAGCGCGCCGCGACATATTGCGGGAAGCGGGTGTGGTAGCTCGTGGTGAAGGTCCGCTTCTGTGCGAGGCAGACAGCGCGCGTCAGCCAGCCGATCGGCCCTTCGGTCGCGATATGGATATGATCGGGGCCGAACTCGGCGATGCGCCTAGCGATGTGGCGGCGCGTCGCCAACGCGATACGGATGTCGGGATAGGACGGCAGGCCGACCTGCCAGAAGCCTTCCGGCGTCAGCATCTGCGGGGTGACGCCGAATTCCGGCGCCGCCTCGACCATCCGTTCCAGCGAGCGCACCACGCCGTTGATCTGCGGGCGCCAGGCGTCCGTCGCGATCAGGACGCGCATCACGCGGCCTCGACGAGGCTCGGCACAGGGGCAGGACGCGTCGCGGGGGCCGGCAGCGCCGGCTTCTCGCCCCTCTGTCGATGCTGCGGCCAGCGGATGATCTCGAAGCGGCCATCGTCATGCTCGACCACGGCCGTGCAGCTTTCGACCCAATCGCCGGTGTTGATATAGGTCAGCCCGCCGATCTCGCGCTGGGCGGCGTGGTGGATGTGCCCGCAGATCACACCGTCGGCCTTGTGCCGTCGCGCCTCGTCGGCGAGGCACTGCTCGAACTCGCCGATATAGTTCACCGCGTTCTTGACCTTGTGCTTGGCCCAGGCCGAGAGCGACCAGTGCGGCAGACGAAGGACGCGGCGGACCTTGTTGATGCCGTGGTTGAGCACGAGCGCGATCGTGTAGGCCCAGTCGCCGAGCAGGGCGAGCCATTTGGCATTGCGCACCACGAGGTCGAACAGGTCGCCGTGGATCACCAGCATGCGCTTGCCGTCGGCGGTCTCGTGGACGATGTCGTCGACCAGCGTGATACCGCCGAACTGCAGGCCGGTGTAATCGCGCAGGAAGTCGTCGTGGTTGCCGGTGACGTAGATCAGCGTCGAGCCCTTGCGCACCTTGCGCAGCAGCTTCTGCACCACGTCGTTGTGCGACTGCGGGAAGTACCAGCCGCTCTTCAGCCGCCAGCCATCGATGATGTCGCCGACCAGGTAGATCGTCGGGGCGTCATAGTCGCGCAGGAACTCCAGCACGAGATCCGCCTGCGCTCCACGCGTGCCGAGATGCAGGTCGGATATGAAGATGCTGCGAACCTGCTTGGCGTCGCTGTCGTCGCTCATGCTCGCTGGCCTATCTATTGCGATGCGAGAGCCGGGTCCGATCAGATTGTCCCAATCTGATCGGTGAATCCGTCTCTCATCCCAAGTTCGAGACCGCTTTTCCGCTCAGCTTGCAGGCAAGCTGAGCGGAGCGGGCTCACCGGCGTGTGTCTGATTTGCACTACGCTTTGATGACGCGGCGGCGAAACCGTGCTTTGCCTGCCCTGACAGGAACGGACTTTCCGGGAGACGACAATGGATCTGGGTATTGCCGGCCGTACGGCCATCGTTTGCGCCTCGAGCAAGGGGCTGGGCCGTGGCTGCGCGCAGGCGCTCGCCGAAGCGGGTTGCACCGTCGTCGTCAACGGCCGTGACGCCAAGACGCTGGAGGAGACCGCGAGCGCGATCCGCGCCAGCACCGGCGCAACCGTGATCGCCGTCGTCGCGGACGTCTCGACCAAGGCTGGCCAGGACGCGCTGCTCGCCGCAGCGCCAAAGGTCGACATCCTCGTCAACAACAATGGCGGCCCGCCGCCCAAGCCCTTCCGCGAGGTGACGCGCGAAGGACTGATCGAAGGCGTCGCGCAGAACATGGCGACACCGCTGGAGCTGGTGCAGCGTGTGGTCGACGGCATGATCGAGCGGCGCTTCGGCCGCATCGTCAACATCACCTCGGCGAGCGTGCTGACCCCGCTGACCGGGCTCGACGTCTCCTCCGCCGCCCGCGCCGGCCTCACTGCCTTCCTGTCCGGCGTGGCCCGCGAAATCGCCCATGCCAACGTCACGATCAACAACATCCTGCCGGGCGTGTTCGACACCGACCGGATCAAGACCGCGACCAACAAGGTCGCCGAGATGCAGGGCATCAGCATCGAGGAAGCGACGAAGCGGCGGCTCGCTGCCGTCCCGGCCGGCCGCCTCGGCACGCCCGACGAGTTCGGCAAGCTCTGCGCCTTCATTTCCAGCGCCCATGCCGGCTACATCACCGGCCAGAACTTCCTGATCGACGGCGGCTCGTTCCGGACGAACTTCTGACCCCGGGTCGGCCGGGGCGCGTCAGCGTGCGCCTCGGTTCTCTCCTCCAGAACCAAACCGAGACCGATGACCATCGCCTATCGACGCGCCGTCCCCGAGGATACGCCCGCCTGTGTCGTCCTGCGCGGCAGGACACGGGAGAACGCCTTCTCGGTCGAGCGCCTCGCGGAAGCGGGTGTCACGCTCGAAAGCTGGCAGGCCGCCATCGCCGATGGCAGCCTGCCAGGCCATGTCGCGATCGAGGCCGATGAGATCGTCGGCTACTGCTTCGGCGAGCGCGAAACCGGCGAGATCGCCGTGCTGGCGCTGCTGCCCGAGCATGAAGGACAGGGCGTCGGGAAGACCCTGCTGGGCCTGGTTGTCACAGAATTCAGGGAGTTCGGCCTCACCAGGCTGTTCCTGAGCTGCTCATCCGATCCGGCCGTGCGCTCCTATGGCTTCTACCGGCATCTGGGTTGGACCTCGACCGGCAGCTTCGACGATCGCGGCGACGAGATCCTCGAATACCGCCTCGCCTGACCGCGCTAGCCATGGCGTCCCGCATCGCGCCGGTCCGATTTGCAAGATCGGTGCTTGGAACGGCTCCACGCTCGTGGTCTAAGGAATGGAAGTCTTGCACAAGACTTCCATTCCTCGTGCCCGACCTTTTCCCTTGTCACCGCTCCTCGGCATCAGCCTCAAGTTGCTTTCGGCCCTGTCGTTCACGCTGATGTCGGCCGGCATCAAGACGTTGGCCTCGCGCTATCCGACCGGCGAGCTCGTCTTCTTCCGCTCGTTCTTCGCGCTGATCCCGCTGATGATCTGGCTGGCCTGGCGGCATGAATTTCCCGAGGCGCTCAAGACCAGCAATCTGCGCGGCCATCTCAAGCGCGGTGTCATCGGCTCGACCGGCATGTTCCTCGGCTTCGCCGCTTTGCACCTGCTGCCGCTCTCGGACGCGGTCGCGATCGGCTATGCCGCGCCATTGATCGTCGTCGTGCTGGCGGCGCTGATCCTGAAGGAACGGGTCCGCGTCTATCGCTGGACCGCGGTCGCCGTCGGCTTCGTCGGCGTGCTGCTGATGCTCTCGCCGCATATGGGCGCCCAGGCCTTCGGGCACGGCCTGTCCGGCGGCCCCGCCATCGGCGCCCTGCTCGCGCTCGCCGGCGCCTTCTGCTCCGCCTTCGCCTCGGTCGAGGTCCGGCTCCTGACCCACACCGAGAAGACCGGCGCCATCGTCTTCTACTTCATGTCGCTGACTTCGCTGCTCGGCCTGCTGACGCTGGCGCTCGGCTGGACGGTGCCCGATTTGAAGGACTTCATCCTGCTCGTCACCATCGGCGTGCTCGGCGGTCTCGGCCAGATGCTGCTGGTCCAGGCCTATCGCTATGGCGACGCCTCGCTGATCGCGCCCTTCGAATACTCGACGATGATCTGGGCGACGGCGCTCGGCTGGTTCGTCTTCGGCGAATGGCCGGTGATGGCCGTTCTCCTGGGCTCGCTGATCGTGATCGCCTCGGGCATCTACGTCATCCTGCGCGAGCAGCAGCTCGGTCTCCTCAAGAAGGAAACCCGCGAGGTCGGCCCGTCCCGTTCGGTCTGAAGCCGCTCGACTTGCCGCTTGGAGTGATCCAAGGCATTGTCCGCTAAGACAAACAATCGTTCTCTATCCCAAACGGCACAATCTAGCCGGGCTAGAGACGACCGCAGGCAAGAGCGTAATGGGCATCGAAACCAAAGAACGTGGCGGCCGCGAGCTCGCATCCGGCGCGCAGGTGATTTCGGGCCAGCTCGGCAAGACGATCCAGCGGCTGCGCAAGGCGTATAACCTGTCGCTCTCGGAACTGGCCGAGCAGTCGGGCGTCGCCAAGTCGATCATCAGCCAGATCGAGCGCAACGAGACCAATCCGACGCTGGCGACGATCTGGCGGCTGTCGCAGGCGCTCGACGTCTCGATCGAGCGCGTGCTCTCGACCAATGAGGAAGAGGCCTTCATCGAGAAGATCGCCCGGCCGGACACGCCGATCCTGGTCTCGGAGGACGGCAAGCTGCGCCTCGCGATCATCGGCTGGATCAAGACCGTCGAATGGCTGCAATGGTACGAGGTCAGCGCCGAGCCCGGCGGCGAGCTCGATTCGGAAGGCCATCAGCGGGGCTCGATCGAATCGCTCTCGGTCAGCGCCGGCGAGTTCGAGGTCGAGGTCGGCGGCATCACCCAGCGCGCCAAGGCCGGCGAGACACTGCGCTATCGCTGCGACCGCCAGCACGTCGTCCGCTGCGTCAGCGGCCAGCCGGGCACGGCCCTGATGGTCTGCATCCTCAAGGCGGCGGTGATGGACTGAGGGCCGCTTCGTAAAGCTGCCCACCGTCACCCCCTTAGCCACCCGCCGCCTTCTGCGGCCGCGGTGGCCCCTGCACTGCCGGCAGCGACTTCAGATATTCGGCCATCGCCAGCCGGTCGGCATCCGGCAACTGCGCGATGTTGCGCACCACCGCCGCCATCGAACCGCCGACGCTGTCGAAGCTCGGCGTGAAGCCGGCCTTGAGCAATTCGGCGATCTCGGACTTCGACCATTTGCCGAGCCCATCCTCAGCCTGGGTGATGTTCGGCACCCAGCCCTTGCCCTCGGGGTCGGGCCCGCCGGCAAAGCGCGTCGCCTGGACGATGGCGCCGAACTGGTTGCGGCTGGAATGGCATTCGGCGCAATGGCCCGGCCCGTTCACCAGATAGGCGCCGCGATTCCATTCCTCGCTCTTGCCGGGATCGGCCTTGAACGGCGCCCCGTCGAAGAACAGCAGCTTCCAGCCGCCGACCAGGCGGCGGATATTGAAGGGGAAGCCGAGCTCATGGCCGGGCGCCTTGCCTTCAACCGATGGCAACGTCCGGATATAGGCGAGGAGATCGGCGACGGCCTTCGCCGGCATCAGCCGGTATGAGGTGTAGGGGAAGGCCGGATAATAGTGCTGGCCCGTTGGCGAAACGCCGGCGGTCATCGCCTGGATGAAATCGGCCGTGCCCCAGTTGCCGATGCCGTCGCGCGTATGCGGCGAGATGTTCGGTACGTGGAACCTGCCGAAGGGCGAGTCCAGCACGAGGCCACCGCCGAGCCTGGTCTTGTCGTCCTGTCCCGGCGTCGCATGGCAGGAGGCGCAGCCACCGGCCGCGAACAGCAGCTTGCCGTTCTCGATGTCGGGCGCCGGCAGCGTGCCGACTGCGGGGCCCGGCGAGACCACCCGCGGGTCTGTGAGGACGAAGAAGCCGGCAATGCCGAGCGCGATGAAGACCAGAAGCGTGATCAGCAGGCGGCGCATCGGTTCCTCATCGAGTTGTCCCAGGCGAATAACGCTCGTATCGCGACACGGTTCGCTCCGGATGCCGCCGACACGAAAGGAGCGGGCCTCTGCAAAGAAGCCCGCTCCTTAGATCAGGTCAAATCGGGAAGCGTCAGGCCGCCATCACTTCTTGATGCGATAGGTCTCGTGGCAGCCACCGCAATTCTTGGTGGCGTCGCCGAAAGCCGTGCGGAAGCCGGCGAGATCGGTCACGGCCGCGCCCTTGCCGGCATCGGCCTCGAACTTGGCGAAGGCGGCTTTGAAGCCGGCCTGATCTTCCCAGATCTTCGGGCCTGCCGTCGTCTCGCCGCCGGTCTTGGCGGTGTCGGGATAGAGGCCCGGCATCTTCTTGGCGGCATCGCCATAGGTCTTGAAGATCGCCTGCACCTTCGCCGCATCGAACGGCGCCTCGCCCTTGGCGATAGCCGCGCCGTCCCGTGTCGCAGCGCCGACGCCCTTCATCGTGTCGCGCCGTTCGGCGATCGGGTTGGCCTGGGCCAGGACGGCGGAGACACCGACGGCGAGACCGAGGGCGACGAAAGCAGAGCGAAGCATGCGTGGGAATCCTCCGGAAGGCAGCGCCGGAACCGGCGCTGTTTTGAACTCTTCCAGATCAACGCAGGCGCACGACAGCGCCAAGTCGCATTGTCGTGAAACTCCTTGCAAGGAAGCAAGCGCCTCCTTGCGTCAAAGCCGATATCCCGCCGCCTTCAGCGTCGCGAACACCTTGCCCGGAGTCGCCGGCATGTCGATCGCCGTGATCCCGGCGGCGCGGTTCAGCGCATCGACCATGGCGTTCATCACCGCCGGACAGGCGCCGATCGCGCCGGCCTCGCCCGCACCCTTCACCCCGAGGGCGTTGGTGACGCAGGGCACGTTGCGCGTCTCGAAATGGAAGTTCGGGATGTCGATCGCGCGCGGCAGGGCGTAGTCCATGAAGGTCGCGGTCAGCATCTGGCCGGATGTGTCAAAGCGGATCTCCTCCATCAGCGCCTGGCCGATGCCCTGCGCTGCCCCGCCATGGACCTGACCCTGCAGCATGATCGGGTTCAGCGTCACGCCGAAATCATCGACCACGACATAGGTCTGGATCTCGGTCCCCCCGGTCGCAGGATCAACTTCCAGTTCAACCACATGGGTGCCGTTCGGATAGGTCGCCTCCGGCGGCGTCCAGCTCTGATGGACGCTGAGCTGCTCGGCCTTGGCGCCGGGCAGGTTGGCGATCGCCTTGAGGTCGAGCTTCTTGTCGGTGCCGACGATGCGAACGGCCCCGTCGACGATCTCGAGGTCCCCCGGGGCGGCTTCGAGCGCATCCGAGGCAAGGCTCTTCAGGTTGTCGGCAAGGATGCCGGTCGCCGCGTTGAGGGCCGCGCCGCCGACGGGGATGGAGCGAGAGCCGCCCGTGCCGGAGCCGGTCGCGACCTTGTCGGTATCGCCCTGGATGACCTTGATGCGGTCCATCGGGATATCGAGATGCTGCGAGACGAGTTGCGAATAGGCGGTCTCGTGGCCCTGCCCGTTCGACTGGGTGCCGATCAGCACGGTGACGGTGCCGTCCTTCTCCAGGATCACGGTCGAACTCTCCGGCCCGCCACCGCCGCAGGCCTCGATATAGCAGGCGAGCCCGATACCGCGGATCTTGCCGGCCTTCTGCGAGGTTTTCAGGCGGCTCTTGAAGCCCGTCCAGTCCGCCACCTCCATGGCGCGGCGCATATGACCCTCGAACTCGCCGGAATCGTAGACCGGGCCGGTCTGCGTCCTGTGCGGCATCTCGCTCGGCTTGACGAAGTTCTGCGCCCGCACCGCATCCGGCGTCTTGCCGGTCTCGCGTGCGATCGCATCGACCAGCCGCTCGATCAGATAGGCCGCCTCGGGCCGCCCGGCGCCGCGATAGGCATCGACCGGCGTGGTGTTGGTGAAGACGCCGCGGAAGCGGACATGCACCGCCGGGATGCTGTAGCAGCCCGGCGTCATCGTCGTGCCGACCCAGGGGATGAAGGGCCCATATTGCGAGAGATAAGCGCCCATATCGGCGGCGAGGTCGACCTTGAGGCCGATGAACTTGCCGCGCTTGTCGAGCGCCATCGTCGCGGTGCTGAGGTTGGCGCGGCCATGGGTGTCGGCGAGGAAATGCTCGGTGCGATCGGCGACCCAACGCACCGGCCGCTTCAGCGTCTCGGCGGCGACCATGGTCAGCGGGTATTCGCGGTACATGAAGATCTTGGTGCCGAAGCCGCCGCCGACGTCGGGCGTGATCACCCGGATGCGGGACTGATCGACCTTGAGGATGTAGTCGGCCAGGATCTCGCGGGTGCCATGGCTGCCCTGGCTGCCGAGCGTCAGCGTCCAACGCTTGGTCGCCTTGTCGTATTCGGCGATGCAGGCCCGCGTCTCCATATAGTTGGAGGCGAGACGGTTGTTGACGATGGTGACCGAGACCGTCCGGTCGGCCTTGGCGAAGGCCTCTTCGGTCTTCTTGGCGTTGCCCTGCTCCGCCTCGAAGGCGACGTTGCCGGCGCGATCCGGCCAGACCTGCGGCGCCTTGGCTTCGAGCGCCTCGGCGATACCGGTGATCGAGGGCAGCGTCTCGAACTCGATCTCGATCGCCTCGGCCGCATCGCGCGCCTGGTCGAGCGTCTCGGCAACGATGAAGGCGATGGCTTCGCCGACATGGCGTACCGTGTCCACCGGCAGCACCGGCACCGGATTCGGCTTCACATCCTCGCCGGAAATGTCCTTGATCAGTCCCTTGCAAGGGATGTCGCCAAGATGGGCGACGTCCTCGCCGGTCAGGATCAGCTTGACGCCCTTGCGCGTCCTCGCCGTCTGCTTGTCGATGATCCTGAACCTTGCATGCGCGTGCGGCGAGCGCAGCACATAGGCGTGCAGGGCGCCCTCGACCGCGGTGTCGTCGGTATAGCGGCCCGTGCCGGTGGTCAGACGCTGATCCTCGACCCGCCGCACCGGCTGGCCCATCCCGAACTTCATCGGACGCATCGGCAAACTTCCTTCGGATCATTCGAATGAGAAAGACTGGCGCAGGATAGCCGCGACGTCACCCCGGTCCGCGCGCTGGGACCGGGATGCGCTAGGCGCAACCTGCCGGGTCTTGAATTCAGCGGATCATGCGCGCGGCACTGTCGGACATGCTCACCATCATGTTGTAGCTGGAGACGATCCGGTTGGCATCGTTGGCCGCGCCCTTGCGGACGTCGCCCTTCGACTTGCCGAGCTTCTCGCGGAAGTCGCGCAGCGAGCCGAGCCAGGTGCTCGCCGAGGAATCGATCATCGGCACGCCGGACGGATTGCTGTCCTTGAAGCGGTCCATCTCCTTGATCGCCCCTGAATAGCCGGCCAGCGCCGTGTCGAAGGCGACGAGGTCGACGATCGGGCTCTCATTGCTCGGCATCACATCCATCACGGCGCGCGCGTTGATCATGATGTTGCGCAGCTGCCAGCGGGCAAGGCGGCCCTCGCTCGCCTCGATCGCCGCAAGCTCGCGGGTGTCGATGCCCTTCTTGTAGCCGTTGAGCTGGACGCTGAAAGCAGTCCGCTCGCGCATGAAGGCCTCCGCCGCCGGCACCATCTTGGCGTGCAGCTCGCGGCCTTCGGCGGCGTTGTCGTCGCGATAGTCCTTGCGCTCGTAATAGCGCTCGGCCCGGGTGATCAGCGGCGCGAGTTCCTGATAGGCAGCGATATAGCGCTTCACCGCGCCGTCGAGTTCCGGCTGCGCCGGCGGCTGCCCCGCCGCCGCCTCGGCCTTGGCGATCTCGTCCTTCACGTCATAGAGGCTGTAGAGACCGTAGGAGATGTAGCGCTCCTTGCCGGTCGGCCCCTTCTTCATGTCGACCCAGCTTTTGTAGCGATCCCAGGATTCGATCGCCCGGATCGTCCGGTTGGAGAGCGAGGTATAGGCATTCGACTTGGCGATCGCCGCCTGAAGCTCGGGGTCCTGCGCCGGCCGCTTGGCTCCGCTCTGCGGGGCAGCCTGCGCGAAGGCGAGCGGGGCTGCGCAGGCAGTGGAAAGCAGGGCTGCGAGGGAGAGGCTCAGCAGGCGGGAGGCCTTCATCAGGACACCTTTGGTCGACCACGGCCGGGTTTGAGGCCGCGCCCCGTTATCGGCGCTGGCATTGCCAACCGCAACCGGAACACGATGCGTCAGCGGTCTATGGGTTCCCCGCGCATGGCCCAATCCTTGAAGCCACCGAGATAGTGGCTGTCGATGTCGAGCCCGGCGGCCTGCGCGAACTCCAGCGCCCGCAGCGAGCGCACGCCGGCAGCGCAGGAGAGCACGACGCGCTTGCCGGGTTCGTTCGGCAGGTCGGCCGGGTCGAACTGCGACAACGGCCGCGACAGCGAGCCGGGGATATGGCCGGCGGCGAACTCGTGCGGCTCGCGCACATCGACGATGAGGATCGAGCCGTCGGCGAGCCCCGCCTTGACGGCGTCGATGTCGAGGTCGTGTACGATCATGCTGTCACTCTCGGATGTCGCTCAGTTCAGGAGCTTCACCAGATAGAGGCTCAAGGCCGGAAATGCCACGCAGATGCCGAGCCTGATCACATCGGCACCGACGAAGGGCAGGACGCCGCGATAGATCCGCGTCACCGGCACGTCGCGCGCCAGCGAGGCGACGACGAAGACGTTCAGCCCGATCGGCGGGCAGGTCATGCCGATGCCGACCACGATCAGCACGAGGATGCCGAACCAGATCGCGATGTCGTCGGTCGGCATGCCGAAATCGAGCGCCGTCACGATCGGAAAGAACACCGGCAGCGTCAGCAGGATCATGGCGAGCTCGTCCATGACGCCGCCTAGCACGATGTAGAACAGCAAGAGGCCGACCAGCACCGTGTAGGGCGCCCAGCCCGAAGCCGCGATCATCTCGGCCGCGGCGGTCGGCACCTGCGTCAGCGCCAGGAAGGCGTTGAACACCTCCGCCCCGAGCAGGATCGCGAAGATCATCGCCGAGGTCTCGGCCGTCTGCAGGATCGCCTGCTTGACCCCTTCGAAGTTGAGCGTGCGCCGGAACAGGCCGATCGCCAGCATGATGAAGGCGCCGACGGACGCGCCCTCCGTCGGGGTAAAGACGCCGCCATAGATGCCGCCGACCACGATCACCGCGACCGCGAGCGCCGGGATGACGCCGAGCAGCAGCGGCCAGCGCTCCCGCCAGGGTGTGCGCTCATGGGCGGGCGCGAGCGTGCCGTCGAGCCGCGACATGATCCAGATGGTAATGCAATAGAACGTCGCCGCCATCAGGCCGGGGATCAGCGCCGCCTGGAACAGCTTGGCGATGTTCTGCTCGGTCGAGATCGCATAGACGACGAGGATCACCGAGGGCGGGATCAGGATGCCGAGCGTGCCGCCGACCGCGGTGACGCCGCAGGCGAAGCCTGGATCATAGCGGTAGCTGCGCAATTGCGGCAGCGCCGCGCGGGCAAAGGTCGCGGTGGTCGCGACCGAGGAGCCGCAGATCGCGCCGAAGCCGGTGCAGGCCCCGATCATCGCCATGCCGAGGCCGCCGCGACGATGGCCGACAAAGGCCGAGGCCGCCTTGAACAGGTCGCCCGCCAGCCCCGAGCGCTCGGCGAAGGCGCCCATCAGCACGAAGAGCGGGATCACCGAGAGCGTGTAGTTGGCGAAAATCTGGTAGGGCGTGGTGCGGATGTAGTTGAGGAAGGGCTCGAGCCCGTTGAGCTGGATATAGCCGGCGCTGCCGACCACCAGCATGGCGAGCCCGATCGGCAGGCGCAGCGCCATCAGCGCCAGCATGACGGCAAAGCCGGTGATCGCGAGGGAAAAACCGCTCATCGGGGCTGCCTGATGAGGCGGCTGGCGCTGACGAATGCGGCGAGCGCGACGAAGCCGGCAAGCACCGCGCAGAGCGCGATCGGCAGATAGCTCGGCAGCTGCAGCACCATGGTGTTCTCGCCGCTGGCGAGCGCCGAGCGCGCGCCGACGCCGAGCCGCCAGGCGATCAGCGCCATGGCAAGCCCGTAGACCACGTCCCAGAGCGCATCGATGCCGTCACACCAGCGCTGCGGCAGCTTCAGCGTGAAGGTGTCGACGAAGATGTTGCCGCGCTTCAGCTGGCAGAGCGGCAGGAAGCAGAAGGCGGCGACCGCGGTCGCCATCTGCACCAACTCGAAATCGCCGGGCACGCCGGCCGCGCCGACGAGATCGCTGCGCAAGGTCACGCTGACCACGACCATGGTCGCGACCGCGATCAGCAGTGCCCCGCCGATGAGCGCGACCGTCTCCGCCACCGCGTCGATGCGCGATGGCGGCCTTTCCCCCATGTCCCCGGTCATCGCGGCGGTCAGGCGGCGTTCTGGTGCTTGGTCAGCGCGGCGCGGGCGGCGGCAAGCAGCTTCTCGCCGTCGAGACCCTTGTCCTTGGCGGTCTTGAGCCAGCCCTCGATCACCGGCGCGGTCGTCTTATGCCAGCGGTCCGCCTCCGCCTGCTCGAGCGTGATGATGTTGTTGCCGCGCTTCTTGACCATCTCGGAAACGACGACGGCCTGCTCGTCCCAGACCTTGCCGGCCATGGCGGCGGCCGCGGCGCCCGAATTCTTGTCGATGATCGCCTTCAGGTCGGGCGCGAGGCCCTCATACTTGGCCTTGTTCATCGCGAGCACGAACGTTGCGACGTAGAAGGTCGGCGAGCCCGGGATCTCGGTGTGGTTCTTGACCAGTTCCTGCACCTTGATCGAAGGCACGACCTCCCAGGGCACGACGCAGCCGTCGATGACGCGCTGCGCCAGCGATTCCGGCACCTGCGGGATCGGCATGCCGATGGCGTTGGCACCGAGCGCACGCAGCGCCTCGCCGGCGAGCCGGGTCGGGAAGCGCAGCTTCAGACCCTTCAGGTCCTCCATCGTCTTCACCGGCTTGTTGGCATGGATCAGCCCGTGATCATGCGCCCAGAAGCAGATCGGATGGATATCCTTGAACTCGTCCTTGAGGTGCTCGCTGGCATAGTCGGTCAGCGCCAGCGAGTTCACCAGCGCCCGCTTGTTCGGCACGAAGGGCAGTTCGAACGCCTCGATGCCGGTGAAGCGGCCGGGCGTGTTGCCGGGCAGCGTCCAGACGATGTCGACGACGCCGTCGCGGGCCTGATCGTAGAGCTGCGGCGGGGTGCCGCCGAGCTGCATCGACGGGAAGATGTCGATCTTGATCCGGCCGTTCGATTCGGCTCCGACCTTGTCGGCCCAGGGCTTCAGGAACTTGGAATGCCCGTTCGCCACCGGCGGCAGGAAGTGATGCATGCGCAGCGTCACTTCCTGCGCATTGGCACGGCTGGCGCGCAGCACCGCCGGAGCGGCCACGGCCGAGCCGGCGAGCGTCAGGAACTTGCGGCGATCAAAGCTCATTTGGGTCCCCTCCCCGGGAATTCTGCGTTGTTGCGTTCACCCTGCCGCGGGCCTTGCCAGCAAAAGGCCGGCTGGCCCGTCTCGCGAAGACGCAAGATGGATCAAACCGGCCCCGATGCAAACTGGCCGGAAGTCTCACGCCTTCCGGCCTTATAGTTTCATTCGTAACTAATTCGCAAGCCCGCAGGAACTTGCCCGACGGGCAGCTCTCGCTAGAGCCCGTTCCGGCGAGCTTGCACTGCAAGCTCGCCGGCAAAAACGGTCTCCAGACTACAAGCGCGAGACGGATTCACTGATCGGGTTGATTCAACCCGATCAGATCCGACTCGAGCGTGATCAGGCCAGCGGCGGAATGCGCAGCACCCAGCCCGGCTGGATCAGGTCGGGATCCTTCACCGGCGGCGTGTTCGCCTTGACGATCTCGGTGTACTTGGCGCCCTTGCCCTTGCCGTAGTTCTCCTCGGCGATCTTCCAGAGCGTGTCGCCCTTCTTCACCGTGTAGAACACGGCGGCGGCCGCCTCCTTGTTGACGATCAGCTCCGATTCGACCGAGCCGACACCGGCGGTGTTGCCGATCGCCAGGATGATCTTCTCGGCCTCCTCGGTGCTCAGCGCCTTGCCGGAGACCTTCACCTTGTCGCCCGTGACGTCGATCTTGACGTCGGATGGCAGGCCGTGGCCGGCCAGTTCCTTCTGCAACTGATCTGCCGTCGCCGCATTGGCCGAGCTCGACCCGAAGATCTTGGCGCCGGCTTCCTTGATGAAACTGAACAGACCCATAGCATGCTCTCCTGGCGCGCCTTCCGTTCGACCAGGATCGGTCGAACGCTAGGACTTCACGCAACCCGACAGCCTTGGAGCATGTTCTGGTCGCAAAAGTGGCGTCACCTTGCGGAACACGTTCCCGGACGGGCAACCCATCAAGCCCATTCGGAACGACAACTGCAAGACGAAACCGCGTCGCCGCCCTTCCCTCGCGCTGTCGGCACTGGCAGAACGGAGCCGAACCAAAGAACGCCCGTCATCGACACCGCGAAAGGCCAGCCATGACCGCTCTTTCCCTCGAACAGGCCAGCCTGATCATCGACGGCGCTCTGAAATATGCGCGCGACAACGCCCTGAAGCCGCTCGCCATCGCGGTGCTGGACGCGCGCGGCGCGCAGAAATTCTTCCTCGCCCAGGACGGCACGAGCCTGAAGCGCGGCGAGATCGCGCTCGGCAAGGCCAATGGCGCGATCGCGCTCGGTGTCGGCCCGCGCACCCTCAACAAGATGGCGCTGGAGCGCCCGCACTTCATCAACGGCGTCGCGCTCTCCGTCGGCGGGCCGGTGGTGCCTGTTCCCGGCGGAGCACTGATCCGCAATGCCGAAGGCGACCTCATCGGCGTCGTCGGAATTTCCGGCGACACCTCCGACAATGACGAGGCGGCAGCGCTTGCCGGCATCGCCGCGGCAGGGCTGGTTGCCGAAACCGGCGGCTGAATTCTGCTATCGTCACATGCGGCCCTGCCTGCCCGGCCTTGCGCCATGTCGCATTGCAAGGCCGGCGGATTTCCGGCAACGGGTGCGTGACCGGCGGCCCTTGAAGCCGTCTCAGGAACTGCGACCATGAACATCGCCGCCGCCATCGAGGGCGAAACCGTCCAGACCGACGTGCTGATCATCGGCGCCGGCCCTTGCGGCCTG
This sequence comes from Allobosea sp. Root483D1, assembly GCF_001429505.1. Lineage (GTDB taxonomy): Bacteria > Pseudomonadota > Alphaproteobacteria > Rhizobiales > Beijerinckiaceae > Allobosea. The sequence continues at coordinate 551,663 of NZ_LMJW01000018.1, read as the reverse complement.
TTCGCCGTGTTCGAGCTCGGCTTGCTCGACATCAAGGCCCATCTCGTCGACATCCTGCCCAAGGTCGGCGGCCAATGCGCCGAGCTCTATCCCGAGAAGCCTATCTACGACATTCCCGGCTTCCCGCTCGTCACCGGCCAGGGGCTGGTCGACAATCTGATGGAGCAGATCAAGCCCTTCGGCGCGACCTTCCATCTCAACCAGATGATCGAGCAGGTCGAGGTACTGGGCACGCCCGAGGCGCCGCGCTTCCGCCTGCGCACCGACGCCGGCACGGTGTTCGAGGCCAAGGCGGTACTGATCGCTGCCGGCGGCGGCTCGTTCCTGCCGAAGAAGCCGCCGATTCCCGGCATCGACGCCTATGAGGGCCGCAATGACGGCGGCGGCGTCCATTATGCCGTGCGCAAGATGGAGCTCTTCCGCGACCGCGAGATCCTGATCGTCGGCGGCGGCGATTCGGCGCTCGACTGGACGCTGAGCCTGCAGCCGATCGCCAAGCGGGTGACGCTGATGCACCGGCGCGACGATTTCCGCGCCGCCCCGCATTCGGTCGAGCAGATGCGCGCCCTCGTCGCCTCCGGCGCCATGGACCTCCGGCTCGGGCAGGTGATGGGCCTCAAGGGCGAAGGCAACGATCTTCAGGGCGCGATCTGTCGCGACAATGCCGGCGCCGAGTTCGAGATCGCCTGCAATACGATGCTGCCCTTCTTCGGGCTGACCATGAAGCTCGGGCCGATCGCCGATTGGGGCCTGAACTTGCACGAGAACCTGATCCCGGCCGACACCGAGAAATTCGAGACCAACGTGCCCGGCATCTTCGCCGTCGGCGACATCAACACCTATCCGGGCAAGCTGAAGCTGATCCTGTCCGGCTTCCACGAGGCGGCGCTCGCCGCCCAGAAGGTCCACCGCTACGTCTATCCGGAGAAGCGGCTGACCTTCCAGTACACGACCTCGTCGAGCGCCTTGCAGAAGAAGCTCGGCGTGGCTTGAGGCTGCACGTCATTCTCGGGCGAAGCGAAGCGCAGACCCGAGAATCTCATGCAGGATAAAGCGCCTTTCTCGTCCTGAGATGCTCGGGTCAAGCCCGAGCATGACGCCTGTCCCTACCGCACCACCGACATGACCGACGATGTCTGCATGTCATGCGCGGCCAGATCGCGCGCCGGGCGCGCAACCGGCTCGGGCAGAACCGGCTGGAGCCGCGTTGCCAGCGAGCCGGATGGGCCGCTATGCGTCGGCGCCTCCGCAACCACGCCCTCTTCCTCCGGCGGCGTTACGCGATCGCGCAATTCGGCGATCGCGCCCTCGAGCGGGTGGAAGCTGAAGCGGACCTTGTGCGTGCCGGCGGGGACCTGCACAGCGCGGAAGAGGACGTTGGCCTTGAGGATATCGACCTCCTGCCCGTCGACCTCAGCCTTCCACCAGGGATGCCAAATATCGTTCAGCACGACGAAGCCGGGCTGGGCGCTCGTGACCTCGATCTCGACCACCGTGTTGCGATAGCGCTTCAGCTTGACCTCGGCATTGGTCGCGACCGGCCCGTCCGGCACGCCGGGCTCCGGCTCCTGGTCGAGCAGGACGACGCGCTGCGGATCGATCTCGGGCCATTTGCCGGCTGACTTCATCCCCTCGAAATCGGCGAGCTGCCAGCCACCGACGAACATGACACGCGGCAGCGCCCGCGGGTTCTCGTAGATGTAGCCGTCCTTGGTATAGGCGATGAGCTTGAGATCACCGGCGCGCAGAGCGCCATCGACCTGGCCGATCGGCACCCGCGTCGCGATGTAGCGCAGGCCGAGGAAGTCGGCGAGGCGGCAGCGATAGGACGGGAACAGCGGCGTGAACACGCGCTCGCCCGGCGCCGCGATCGAATCGCGCGTGCCGACCGCATCCGAGAAATCAGCGAGCCGCAGCGGGTTGTAGCCCAGCGTGTGATCAAAGCCGTGGATCATGCCGGCATTGGGCCATTCGAAACCCATGCCGAGCAGCTCGACCCGGTCGCGCCGGGCTGAATCCGGCGGCTGCGCGGTGAGTTTCTTGAGCACGGCGACGGTCTCGTTCTTGGTCTCCGGCCGCAGCACGTCATAGATCTCGGGCGCCAGCGCCGTGGCCTCGTTCGGGCCGTTATTGGCGGCAAGGTCGGCGGCGACGACGCCGGTGACGATCAGGCTCGCGGCAAGCGGAGCAGCAGCGCCGCGCCAGCGCGTCAGCACGACGAGAAGCAGAAGTGCGCTCGCGAACCACGCCGCGGCGGTCGCGCTCGGCAGCCAGGCCTGGCCGAGATGCCCGGCCTGGCGCGCCACCAGCAGAGCGAGGCCAATGAGCAGCGCGATCGCACCAGCGCCGATGCCAAGATCGCGCAGGGTCGCGCCCGGCTTCTCCTCGCTGAGGATGCGGTGCAGCAGATAGCCCGAGAGCACGGCGCCCAAGCCCCCGATCAGGAAGGTCGCGTCGGCTGGCCGCCGGAACACCTTGACGCCCGGCAGATAGTCATAGGCCAGGTGGAAGAAGGGCGTGTAGCGGCCGAGCGCGAACAGCACCATCAGCACGAACAGGATGGTGAAGGGCCGGATCGCCTTGTCCCAGAGCCAGCCGCGCGTCAGCCCCGGCACGATCAGCAGCAGGAAGGGCAGCGCCCCGACATAGACCTGCCCCATGTTCTTCGAGAGGAAGAGCTCCTTGGCGTTCCATTCCGGGCTGTAGGGGCCCCAGAACTCGGTCGCCGGATCGCGCACGCCGAACAGATCGCCGACGAAGGCGGTCAGCAGCGAAGCCGGGTGCAGCGAGCCCCTGCCGGCTTCGACGAGATCGATCGCCGGCCGCGTCGTCGCCTCGGCGAAGAGCCAGGTCCAGAGCAGGGGCACCGCGATGGTGACGATGCCGGCAAAGCAGGCCGCGGCAATCGGCGCGATGCTCTCGCGGACCCCCACCCAGCCCTCCGAGAGCCAGTAAGCCACGACCATGCCGATCAGGATATAGGCGCCGAGCAGCGCCACCTGGTCGGGCTCGAGCACCATCATGCCGGCTGCAAAGCCGGCGAGCAGCCCATAGCGCAGCGAGGCGCGCTGCAGCATCCGCGCCGTCAGCCAGAAGGCGAGACCGAAGAAGGCGAAGCTGGCGATCTGCCCGACATGCTGGACGCGCCAGGCCGCCGAGGCGCCGAAGGCGAAGACCAGCGCCGCCAAGAGCGCGCCCGCGGGATGCCAGTTGCGGTCGCGGAAGAACATCAGCATCGCGAGCCCACCGACCAGCAGATGGGCCAGCACATAGGCATCGACCGCGCGGAAGCTCGGCGAAGGGTTGAACAGCGCCAGCAGGATGGCGGGCGAGAAGATCAGCGATTGCGGATCGGCGACCTGGGGCGAGCCGGCGAAGACGTTATGCGTCCAGAACGGCGACTGCCCGGAATGCAGCGCCTGCGCCAGGAACTGAATCTGCGCCTGGAAATGCGCCTTGGCGTCGAACGGAATCGTCACCGCCCCCGACAGCCAGGGCCAGCACAGCGCCACCCAGGCGCAACAGAACAGCGCGGCCGCCAGCCAGTAGCTGGAGCCCGATCTCCACAAGGCTTTCAACTGGACCCCCAAGGCCCCCGGCGTACTCGGCCACACATGATCGCGCGCCGATCACGCCGATGTGATCACGGTCGACGATGATGGTTCCGAGGTGAACCGAAACTGAATGAAACTGAACGGCGGGGATCAGCGGTTCAGCTTGGCCTCGGCAGCGTCAACTTGCCGCTGCTGGCGGCACGGTTCAGCGCTTCTGCGCCACCCAGGCGGCAAGCACGCGCCGCTCGTCCGCGGTCATGCCCGAGAGATTGTTCGGCGGCATGGCGTGGGTCAGCACCGCCTGTACGCCGATGGCGCGGCGCTGGCGGGCGATCAGCTCGGGCTCGTGCAGATAGACGCCCTTGGGTGCGATCCCGATGCCCGGCCAGGACGGCTCCGGCGCATGGCACATGGCGCAGCGCCCGGTGACGATGTTGGCCACCTCCGGCGAAGGCGGCACGAGGCCGGCGAGCATCACCGGCTTCGCCGCTTCGAGCGGTTTCAGCCCGAGCCGCTCGCGCCCGCCGGGCGAGGACGCCATCGCCACCCAGAAGGCGAGCCAGAGCGCCAAAGCCGCCACCGCCCAGGTCCACCAGGGCGACTTGGCATGGTCGGCATGGCGGACATTGTAGAAATGCCGGATCAGTGCGCCGGCGACGATGATCAGCGCGACCAGCGCCGGGATCACCACCGAGTTGGCATAGGTCACCGGGTAGTGGTTCGCCAGCATCAGGAACAGCACCGGCAGGGTGATGTAATTGTTGTGCAGCGAGCGCTGCTTGGCCTGCTTGCCGTATTTCGGATCGGGCACCTCGCCGGCGACCATCGCAGCGATGGTCTTGCGCTGGCCCGGCATGATCACGAAGAAGACATTGGCCGACATGATCGTCGCCATCAGCGCGCCGGTATGGATCAGCGCGCCGCGCCCCGAAAAGACGGACGCGAAGGCCCAGCTCGCCGCGACCACATAGCCGAAGCCGAGCAGGCCGAGCACGACATCGTTCTTGCCCAGCGGAGACCTGCAGAGCAGGTCATAAAACAGCCAGCCGCCGGCCAGCGCCGCGATCCCGATCGCGCCCGCCGCAAAAGGCGAGAGCGCCATCACCGCAGGATCGATCAGGTAGAGCTCGGACTGGGCGTAATAGACCCAGACCAGCAGGAAGAAGCCGGAGATCCAGGTCCAGTAGGCCTGCCATTTGTGCCAGGTCAGCTCCTTCGGCAGCACCTCCGGCGCGACCAGGTATTTGCGCATCGCGTAGAAACCGCCGCCATGGACCTGCCAGGCGAGGAACTGCGTCGGCTGGCCGGCTTCGGTCCGGGGCGCATCGGGCGCGGCCCGCAGCGAAGCGTCGAGATGGATGAAGAAGAAGGACGAGCCGATCCAGGCGATCGCCGCGATTACGTGCAGCCAGCGCAGAAGCTGGCTGCCCCACTCCATCAGATATGCCTCAAACACGGCCGGGCTCCCGGCGGGACCGCGTGCGAACGAATTGACAGGGCGGAATCCGGGAGGGAACTTGCATCGCGGTCCAGACTAGGTTCGCAGCCTTGGAAGGCAAGCGTCATTCCCGCCGCACGACGCGGCTTCAGCGAGAGGTTCAAGGCATGGGGCGTTTGTCGACGCATGTGCTCGATACGGTCCATGGCAAGCCGGCCGCCGGCGTCGCGATCGCGCTCGACGCATTGCTGCCGGATGGCAGCCGCGAACGAATCGCCGACGTCGTCACCAATGCCGATGGCCGCACCGATACGCCCCTGCTCACCGGCACGCTGCCGGTCGGCAGCTATGAATTGACCTTCGCGATCGGCGACTATTTCCGCCACCTCCATACGAAATTGCCCGAGCCCGCCTTCCTCGATCTCGTGCCGATCCGCTTCGCCATCGCCGAGCCGCAAGGGCACTACCACGTGCCCCTGCTCGCTTCGCCCTGGAGCTACTCGACCTATCGCGGCAGCTGAGGCGTTTTCGAAAAGGAGCATCTCCGAAAAGAGCAGCTCCGGCGCCTTCGACCGGACGCGACTCCGCGGTAAACCGGATCGCGGAAAACAGCTCTCGTTCCAATCGCTTGCCGACTGTTCCTGAATCATCGCCACATGGACTTGAATCGCCCTATGAGCACGACCTATCCGCGCGACCTCGTCGGCTATGGCCGTAACGCCCCACATCCGCATTGGCCGGGGCAGGCGCGCATCGCGGTGCAGTTCGTGGTCAACTACGAGGAAGGCGGCGAGAACTGCATCCTGCATGGCGATGCCGCCTCGGAGGCCTTCCTTTCCGAGATCGTCGGCGCCGCGCCCTGGCAGGGCCAGCGCCATATGAACATGGAGTCGATCTACGAATACGGCTCGCGCGCCGGCTATTGGCGGCTCTGGCGCATGTTCACGCAGCGGAACATGCCGGTCACGGTCTTCGCCGTCGCCTCGGCCCTGCAGCGCTATCCGGAGATCGTCGGATCGATGCAGGAGGCCGGCTGGGAGATCGCCACACACGGCCTGAAATGGATCGACTATCGCGACCTGCCGGCCGAGACCGAGCGCGCCCACATCGCCGAGGCGATCCGCATCCAGACCGAGCTCGCCGGGGAGCGCCCGCTCGGCTGCTATCAGGGCCGGACGTCGCAGAACACCATTCCCCTGACCATGGAAGAGGGCGGCTTCCTCTACACCGCCGACGTCTATGCCGACGAACTGCCCTACTGGCTCGAAGGTCCGCACGGCCCGCAGCTCGCCGTGCCCTATACGCTCGACGCCAACGACATGCGCTTTGCGACGCCGCAGGGCTTCAACAGCGGCGACCAGTTCTTCGCCTATCTCAAGGATTCGTTCGACACGCTCTATGCCGAGGGCGAAACCGCGCCGAAGATGATGTCGATCGGCCTGCATTGCCGCCTCGTCGGCCGGCCCGGCCGCGCCGCCGCGCTCGCCCGCTTCCTCGACTATGTCCAGAGCCACGACAAGGTCTGGGTCGCGACGAGGCTCGACATCGCCCGCCATTGGGTGAGGACGCATCCGCCGGAAGGCGGCTATCGGCCCTCGCGCCTGCCGCGGGCGCTGTTCACCGAGGTCTATGGCCGTGTCTGGGAGCATTCGCCCTGGATCGCCGAGCAGACCCACGCCGCCGGGCTTTCGCCTGAGCAGGACAAGGCCGAAGAGCTGCACAGAGCGATGGTCGCGGTGATGCGCAAGGCTCCGCGCGAGCGGCAGAAGGCCCTGCTCGACGCCCATCCCGACCTTGCCGGCAAGATCGCCGCCGCCGGCGAGCTGACACCGGAATCGGCCAGCGAGCAGGGCTCGGCCGGGCTCGACCGGCTGACATCGGACGAGCGCGCCCGCTTCACCGCCCTGAACGAGGCCTACAAGGCCCGCTTCGGCATCCCTTTCATCCTTGCGGTCAAGGGGCTGACCAAGGCCGACATCCTCGCCTCCTTCGAGGAGCGGCTGAAGAGCACCCCCGAGCAGGAGTTCGACACCGCATTGGCCGAGGTCGAGAAGATCGCGCTGATCCGGCTGAAAGACCTGCTGCCGGACGCTTGAAGAAGAACATCCCCGTCATTGCGAGGAGCAAAGCGACGAAGCAATCCAGGGGCGGCAGGGGTCTACGCCCTCCTGGATTGCTTCGCTGCGCTCGCAATGACGGATTGGCGCAGCCGCGTCCTTACAGCCCGCTGACCAGATGCCCACCATCGACCGCGACGACCGCGCCGGTCATGTAGCGCCCGGCATCGGATGAAAGCAGCAGCAGCGGCCCGTCGAGATCGTCGAGTTCGCCGGCGCGGCGCATCGGGATGCGCTTCTTCAGCGCCTCGCCGGCGTCGCCCGCGAAGAACTCGCGGTTGATGTCGGTGACGACATAGCCCGGCGCAAGCGCGTTGACCCTGATCGCGTGCCTTGCCCATTCCAGCGCCAGCGCCTTGGTCATCTGGATCAGCCCGGCCTTGGAGATCGCATAGGGCGCAACCCTGCCCGCGACGCGCTCGCCCAGGATCGAGGCGATATTAACGATCGCGCCGCCCCCATCCTGATCGGCCATGATCTTCGCCGCCATCTGCGCTGTGAAGAAGCAGCCCTTCAGATTGACGTCGAGCTGCGCATCCCACTGCGCCTCGCTGACCGAGAGCGCAGCTTCCGTCTCGCCGACCCCGGCATTGTTGACGAGCACGTCGAGCCCGCCAAGCAGCTTGGAAGCCTTGGCGACGCTCGTCTCGATCGCAGCGACCGAGCTGACATCGAGCGCCAGCGGCATGACCCGCCCAGGCAAGCCCTCGCAAGCACGCGCCAGTTCCTCAAGCCGCTCAGTCCGGCGCGCCGCGGCAGCGACCAGCGCACCCTTCCCAGCGAGCAGCCGGGCGAAGTGCGCACCAAGCCCGGAAGAGGCGCCGGTCACCAGAATCCGCTTGCCCTTGAGATCGTCGAACATCCGCCACCCGCCTCCGTGTCGGCGAGAAGGGACAACGCCTCGCCGCGGTGGTCAACCTCGCGGCAGAGGAACCCCGCCGCCGCCCGAACGTTCTTCGTCGAGCATCATTTCGGACGGGGGATGTTCCATGTTTCGCATTCTGCTGGTGATCGCGGTCATCGCGATCGGCTACGACGCCATCGTCCATCAGGGCGCCTACACGCGCGACCTCTGGTACAAGGCGGTCGGCGCGACCGAGCGCGTCGTCGACGAAGCCAAGCGCGTCGGCGAGCGGAAGCCCGACGAGCCGCCGCGCTCGCAGACGAATTAGCGCCGATTCATTCAAATTCTGCTGTCATCCCGGACGCAGCGAAGCGGAGATCCGGGATCCATTCCGGAACCTCTATCGGGAAGGCTCCGGAATGGATCCCGGGTCTCACTTCGGTCGCCCGGGATGACTTGATCAGGGGTGAGGCAGATTCAAGCCGCTTCCCGCGCCAGCACCGCCCGCTCGACCTCCCCGGCAATCGCGTCGAGCATTGCCGTCTCGTCGCCCGCGAGGCCTTCCATCGCCGCCATGCGGGCGAGCACGGTCGTGGCGACCTTCTCCTCCACCGTATCCTCGGCATAAGCGTAGAAGATCGTCGCGTGCTGGCCGTCACGATGGCAGCGCCCTTCGATCTGTTGGAGCTGGATCGCGCTGTGGCGGAGGTCGTGGACGACGAGCGCCCGCTCGCGTTCGCCCCCTGGCATCTCGGCCTTATGCAGCGAGATCGACTCGGTCACGGTGAAGACCACGGCGTCGAGCTTGCCGGTCTGGAAGGCTATGCGGGTGGCCTCGTTGGCCTCGCCGGAATACTCGCCGGTGATCGAGCCGACGCGCCAACCCTTGCCTGAGAGCTTCTCGGCCAGCATCGCGCCGGTTTCGAGGAAGGCGACGGAGATCGCCACCTGCTCGTCATTCTCCAGCAGATCCTGGCAGAACTCGGCCGTGCCGGCGGTGCGCAGCAGGCTCGCCTTCTGGCGGAAGCGCAGATCGGCGGCCCAGCCGGCGGGCTTGCGGGTCGATCCTCCCGCGAGACCGAGCTCGCGCCGGAACTCGCGCCAGGTCGCGTCGTAGAGCTTGCGCTCGCTGGCATCGAGCGCAACGGGGGCGAGTTCGCGCTGCACCTCAGGCCAGCCGGCGATCTCCTCCGGCCGGCGCCTGAGCCCGATGGCGTTGGCGCCGCGATAGAGCAGGCCCGCCATCACCTTGCGGTCGCTCTCGTTCGGCTCCCAGCTCCAGTTCTTCCAGCGCCCCTTGGCCCGGCCCATCTTCAGCCGCTTCATCAGCGCCCGGAAGCCGTCGAGATCGGCGCCGGGCGCTCCCGTCGCATCACTCAGCAACCTCGCGAGATAGGAAAGTTCGTGCGGTGCCTGCCCGGCCGTCGCGCTCATATAGATCGTGAACTCAGCCGTCGCGGCCATCTGCCGGCAGACCAGCCCCTGTTGCGAGTTCGGATTGCGGATGCGGTGCGCTTCGTCGATCACCACCAGCGGCCAGATCCGCTTTGGCGTGCCGAGCTTGGCGAGCTCGTTGTTCTTCGCTCGCGTCGAGCGCTTGCTGCTGGCTGGAGGCGGAGCCAGCAGCGACTTCGTCCGCTCGAAATTCATCAAGGTGAGCTTCTTCGCCGGCAGCCCGGCATGGGCGATGGTGCGCCGCCATTGCGGGATCGCGCCTTTCGGGCAGATCACCAGCACCTCCTGCTCCGGCATCGCCGAGAGGGCGAGCCAGGCCGACAGCGTCTTGCCGAGCCCGGTCAGGTCGCCGAGCAGGAAGCCCGGCTTGCCCGCCGCGCGCGCCGCCAGGATCGCATCGCGCGCGACAAGCTGATGCGGATGCGGCACCATGATCTCGGGCACATCGCTCTTCACTGGAACGCTCATGCCTGCCGGACCTCGGGAACCGGAGCCCGCTCGGTCGCCATCGCCGCCAGCACATCGGCGTGCTGCAGTTCCTCGATCAGCACGCTCAGGAAATTCGTCACCACCTTGGGCAGAGCCCGGCCCGACATCGTCTGGATCTGCAGGCTGCGCGGCGGCAGGTCGCCATCCCTGAGCGGCAGCGCCACCACCGAGCCGTCCCGGATCGAGGCGCCGAAGGTGATCGAGCTGGCGAACATCACGGCGCCACCCAGTTTGCAGAAATGGCGCAGGCCCGCCACATTGGTCGAGGTCAGCACCGCGTCTACGGTCAGTCCGCGCGCGGAAAAGTAGATGTCGACGATCTTGCGCACCGTCGCCTCGCTGTCGAGCACAGCGACCGGGTGGGCGAAGATGTCCTCGACCCTGACCGCATCCTTGCCTGCCAGCGGGTGGTGCGGCGCGACGAAGGCGTAGGTCCGTGCTGCGCATTGCCAGTTGATGGTGACGCCGCGCTCCTGCTGCAGCACGAAGGTCAGCCCGAGATCGACCGTGCCGGTGCGAACATGCTCGGTGACGACCTGCGGCGACATCACCTTGACGTCGAAAGCGACGTCCGGGTGCTGCTGGCGGAAGGCGAAGATCACCTCCGGGATGAAGCTGACGGCGAAGCCCTCGGTGACGCCGAGCCTGATCAAGCCCTTGCTGGCGCCGCGCAATTCACGGATTTCGCTGACGACCTGCTCGCTCTCCAGTTCGAGGCGCTGGGCGTAGGCCGCGAGCGTCTGTCCGGCCTGGGTCAGGATCATGCCGTGCGAGCGCCGCTCGAACAGCGCGGCGTCCAATTCCTTCTCGAGATTGGCGATCTGGCGGCTGACGGCCGAGCCGGCAACGCGCAGGCGCTGCGCCGCGGCGCTGATCGAGCCGGTCCGCACTACCGACAGGAAATACCGCAAGGCCGGGGTCTGCATGAGCGTGCAGTAGCCGCCCCTTGCCGTCTCGGCAACGATCCTTTCGATTCATTCTTATGGCGGCAAGCACGAAGCTGTGCAGAGTTTGTGTCGCCGGCGTGACGGTGGCTTCGTGCTGCCCGCCGAACGAGACAAGCGACAACGCTGCGAGGGGAAAAAGATGCGCTTCTTCGACAAGGCCTCAACGGCCCTGGCCGCTACCATTTTGGCTGCGACCGCTCTTGCGACGCCAGCCTTGGCCCAGAAGGCGGCCAACACCGTCCGCTTCGCCTATGATCAGGCGCCGGAAAGCGTCGACCCGTTCTTCAACAATGTCCGCATCGGCGTGATCATCGGCGCCAATGTCTGGGACACGCTGATCTACCGCGACCCGAACACAAACGAATACAAGGGTCAGCTCGCCAAGAGCTGGAAGCAGGTCGACGACAAGACCATCGACTTCGAGCTGCGCGAGGGCGTGAAGTTCCACAATGGCGAGGAGTTCGACGCCGACGACGTCGTCTACACGCTGAACTTCATCTCCAAGACCGAGAACAAGGTCGTCACCCAGGGCAACGTCAACTGGATCGCCAAGGCCGAGAAGCTCGACAAGTACAAGGTCCGGCTGACCACAAAGGACATCTTCCCGGCCGCGATCGAGTATCTCGCCGGCCCGGTCGTGATCCACCCGAACGAGTATTACGAGAAGGTCGGCCCCAAGGGGCAGAACGAGAAGCCGGTCGGCTCCGGCCCGTACAAGGTCACGAACTACGTGCCGGGCAAGTCGATCTCGCTCGAGCTGAACAAGGACTATTTCAAGGATTCGCCGAAGCCGCAGCCCAAGGTCGGCAAGTTCGAGATCCGCTTCATCCCGGATCGCCAGACCCAGATGGCCGAGATGCTCTCGGGCGGCGCCGACCTGATCATGCACGTTCCGAAGGACCAGGCCGACCAGCTCCAAGCCGTGCCAACGCTGCAGGTCGTCTCGGGCGAGACGATGCGCATCGTCTTCATGCAGATGAACATCCAGGACGGCACGCCGGCCCCCGCCCTCAAGGACGAGCGCGTCCGCAAGGCGATCATCCACGCCATCGACCGCGAGGCGATGGTCAAGAATATCGTCGGCACGGGCTCGCGCGTCATCAACACGATCTGCTTCCCCTCGCAGTTCGGCTGCACCGACGAGGGCGCGGCCCGCTACGCCTACGACCCCGCCAAGGCGAAGGCGCTGCTGGCGGAAGCCGGCCATCCCAGCCTGACCATGGACATCGTCGCCTATCGCGAGCGCAACCAGACCGAGGCGCTGATCGGCTATCTGCAAGCCGTCGGCATCAAGACCAATCTGCGCTTCCTGCAATACGCCGCAATGCGCGAGCAGATCGCCAGCAACAAGGCGATGCTGACGCACCAGACCTGGGGCTCGTTCTCGGTCAACGACACGTCGGCGGCGACGCCGAACTACTTCGCCTTCCGCAGCGAGGACATCACCCGCGACGCCGCCGTGCGCGACCTGCTGGAGAAGGGCAACAACTCGGTCGATCCGGCAGTGCGCAAGGAGGCCTACAAGGCCGGCCTGAAGATCATCGCCGACAAGGCCTATGCCGTGCCGCTCTATTCGCTGCCGGTCTACTACGTCGCCAACAAGGACCTGAACTTCAAGGCCTATCCGGACGAGCTCGTCCGCTTCTGGGAGATGGGCTGGAAGTAAGGGGCTCCTTTCCTTCCAACGAACGGGTCATCCCGGACAAGCCGCGAAGCGGCGCCGAGCCGGGATCCATTCCTGAACGGTTCAGGCATGGATCCCGGCTCTCCGCTAAGCTCCGGCCGGGATGACTGCTTAAACCTTAGAAAATTGAAGGAAGCCCCGGTGTTCGGCTTCATCGTCAAACGGCTTGGCCTCGCGCTGCTCGTCGCGCTTGCGGTCTCGGCCATCGCCTTCTTCCTGCTGCGCCTCTCCGGCGACATCGCGGTCGCGATCGCCGGCGAAGGCGCGCAGCAGGCCGATCTCGACGTCATCCGCAAGACCTACGGGCTCGACCGGCCGCTCGTCGTCCAGTACCTCGACTGGCTGCTGAAGACGCTCTCGGGCGATTTCGGCACCTCGATCTATTTCAAGACCGACGTCGCCACGCTGGTCTTCGCCAAGCTGCCGGTGACGCTGATCCTCGGCGTCTCCTCGCTCGCCTTCGCGCTGGCGATCTCGATCCCGCTCGGCGTGCTCGCCGCGATCTATTCCAACAGCTGGATCGACCGGCTGGCGCTCGCCATCGCCGTCTTCGGCCAGGCGATGCCGAACTTCTTCTTCGCGCTGATCCTGGTGATGCTGTTCTCGATCACGCTGCGCTGGCTGCCGGTCTCCGGCTCGGGGACCTGGCTGCATTACGTTATGCCGACGATCGCGCTGGGCTACTACACCGCGCCGGCCTTCATGCGCCTGATCCGCGCCGGCATGATCGAAGTGCTTTCGGCCGACTATATCCGCACCGCCCGCGCCAAGGGCCTCTCGCCCTATGCCGTCGTCATCACCCATGCGCTGCGCAACGCTGCCGTGCCGGTCGTGGCGCTGACGGCGGTGCAGCTCGGCTTCCTGCTCGGCGGCTCGGTAGTGATCGAGACGATCTTCGCGCTCGATGGGCTCGGCTACCTCGCCTATCAGAGCATCACCTACAAGGATTTCCCGGTCATGCAGGTCATCGTCCTGCTCCTCTCGGTCGTCTACGTCCTGCTGACGCTGCTGGCCGACATCGCCAATGCCTGGCTCGATCCGCGCATCCGGGTGTCCTGAGATGAGCGACGCGACCTCCCTCCCCCTCGCCACCAGCGACGTCACCGGCGGGCGCCGCCTGCTGCGCCGGGCGCTGGCCCAGAAATCCTTCCTGTTCGGCTTTGGCCTGCTGCTGCTGTTCGTGGTGCTGGCTTTGCTCGCCCCGGTGCTGGCGCCGCACGATCCCTATCTGCAGAACCTGACGGCGCGGAACGTCCCGCCGTTCTGGTACGACAAGGGCAATTGGCTCCACCCGCTCGGCACCGACCCGCTCGGGCGCGACTATCTCTCACGCCTGCTCTACGGCGCCCGCATCTCGCTGCTGATCGGCATCAGCGTCGTCGCCATCGCCGGGCTGATCGGCACGACGATGGGCCTGCTCGCCGGCTATTTCGGCGGGCGCATCGACATGGCCGTGACCTTCATGGTGACGACCCGCCTCGCCATGCCGGTGATTTTGGTGGCGCTCGCGGTCGTCGCCATCATCGGCTCCTCGCTCTGGATCGTCATCCTGGTGCTCGGCCTGCTGAAATGGGACCGCTTCGCCGTGGTGATGCGCAGCGCGACGCAGCAGGTCCGCTCGCTCGACTACATCACGGCGGCGCAGGCCTCCGGCGCGAGCACGACGCGCATCATCCTGCGCGAGATCCTGCCCAACATCGCCCCGCACCTGATCGTGGTGGCGACGCTGGAAGCCGCGAGCGCCATCCTGCTCGAAGCCGCGCTCTCCTTCCTCGGCCTCGGCGTGCAGCCGCCGCTGCCGTCCTGGGGCCTGATGGTCTCCGAGGCCAAGGCCTACATGTTCTTCTCGTTCTGGCTGATCGCCCTGCCCGGCACGGCGCTCGCTTTGCTGATCTTCGCGATCAACCTCGCCGGCGACGGCCTGCGCGACGTGATCTCGCCCGAAAAGCGCAACTGATGCATCCCTGCCCGTCCCGACCCACAGCCCTCATCCTGAGGAGCCGCGCAGCGGCGTCTCGAAGGATGTTCCAGGAGGTTCCGGAACCATCTGGAACATCCTTCGAGACGCGGACTGACGTCCGCTCCTCAGGATGAGGGCTGAGAGTCAGGCTACTCAAGTCTAGATGGAGAACGCCCCATGACCCGCGCCAAGGCGATCGCCCATGCGCTCGACTATTTCGACTCCGGCAGCTTCAAGAGCGACCTGTCGCGGCTCGTCGCCATGCCGACGGAGAGCCAGAATCCCGACCGTGCTCCCGTGCTCGCTGAGTATCTAGACAAGGAGATGCAGCCCCTGCTGGAGAGCCTCGGTTTCACCTGCACGATCCTCAACCATCCCAAGGCCAAGGGGCCTTTCCTCTTCGCCGAACGCTTCGAGGCTGAAGGCCTGCCGACCATCTTCGGTTACGGCCATGGCGACGTCATCCGAGGCCTCGACGCGCAATGGGCCGAAGGCCTGTCGCCCTGGACCCTCACCGAGCGCGGCGACCGCTGGTATGGCCGCGGCGTCGTCGACAACAAGGGCCAGCACCTGATCAATATCAGCGCGCTGAAATCGGTGCTCGAGACGCGCGGCAAGCTCGGCTTCAATGCCAAATATCTGATCGAGATGGGCGAGGAATGCGGCTCGCCCGGCCTACGCGAGCTCTGCATCGAGCAGAAGGAGCTGTTCAAGTCGGATGTGCTGATCGCCTCCGACGGGCCGCGCCTCAATGCCGAGCGCCCGACCATCTTTTTGGGCGCCCGCGGCGGCGTCACCTTCGACCTCACCATCAACGCCCGTGAGGGTGGCCACCACTCCGGCAACTGGGGCGGCATCCTCTCCGATCCGGCGATCCAGCTCGCCCACGCCATCGCCTCGATCACCTCGCCGACCGGTCAGATCCGCATCCATGAATGGGTGCCGAAGGAGCTGCCGGCGGCCGTGCGCAAGGCGCTCGCCGATTGCGAGATCGACGGCGGCCCCGATGGTCCGACCATCGACCGCGAGTGGGGCGAGCCCGGCCTGTCGCCGGCCGAGCAGGTCTTCGGCTGGTGCTCTTTCGACGTGCTGGCGATGAAGTCCGGCGTGCCGGAGACCCCGGTCAACGCCGTGCCGCCGAGCGCCTGGGCCCGCTGCGCCCTCCGCTTCGTCGTCGGCATCGATCCGGACGACGTCATGCCGGCGCTGCGCCGCCATTTCGACCGCCATGGCTTTGGCATGGTCGAGATCACCAAGGCGCGCGATGCGGTCTTCAATGCGACCCGGCTCGATCCCGACGACCCCTGGGTCGAATGGGCGCTGGCCTCGCTCGCCAAGAGCACCAACAAGAAGCCGGCTTTGCTGCCCAATCTCGGCGGCGGCCTGCCCAACGACATCTTCGCCGATATCGTCGGCATGCGCACGATCTGGGTGCCGCATTCCTATCCCGGCTGCTCGCAGCACGCCCCGAACGAGCACGTTCCCGTCGCGATCCCGCGCGAGGCGCTCGGCCTGATGGCCGGCCTCTACTGGGATCTCGGCGAGAGCGACCGGCCGGCGCTCTGAGGCAAGGCGGCCTGCTGGCCGCCTTCGCCATGCTCCCGATCAAGGACGGCTGCGTCCGGACGCTGCCGTTCCAGGCTCTCGCGTCATGCCGGGCAGATCGTCGTCCATGACGCGCTCCCTACTGCCGAGGCTCCTGCGGCTCGCGCGGATCGCGCGCCGGCGGCAGGTCGATCGGCGTCGCCGGCGGTCCTTCTGGCGGCGCGTTCGGCGGCAGTTCCGGCGGCGGGTCGTTCGGGATGCCGTTCGGCTCGTTGTCCGGCGGGTTCTCGATCGGCGGTGCCGGCGAGACCTCGCCCGGGTTCATCGGCGGCAGTTCCGGCGGGGGTGTCGGACTTGTCGGCACGCCGCCTGGCGGTCCGCCGGCCTGATGGGTCGTTGTCATGAGGGCACTCCTTGCATGCCTCCACAAACGTCCGTGCCGCGCGAAGGTTCGCGGCGGGAAGCGCGGAACAATGCCGCGGCTCGCAGCTTGGTTCGGCAGGAAACCAGCAATGGAGCAGCACCATGCCGGATGATGGAAAACCGCGCGAGAACCCCGCTTTGCTCGACGAGCGCATCGAGAACGATCCCGTCCGCCCCGAGGACGCTTCGGTCCGGCCGGATCGAGACGCACCGATCAGTGATCGCCGCCGCGCCAGCGACCAGACCAATGTCCATGACGTCGGCAGCGACGCCAACGACACCCTCGACGGGCTGACCGAACAGGAGGAGGCCGTCCGCCACGCGGCCGAAGATATCCCGACCGGGCAGGAGCCGGCCGGCAAGACCGAGGCGACACCCGTCTTCGATCGTGCTTCAAAGCCTCCCAAGGTCTGACGCAGCGGCGCTATTGTTGGCCCGCCGCCGGCAGGGGATAGCAGCACATGGGCAGACTGGCTCTCGCTTTGCGACTTGCGACGGTCGCGCTCCTCGCTGCGGCCGGGACCGCGCAGGCGCAGACCGCCGACCTGCTCGCCTGCAACGGCCCCTTCGCCCGCGATGCCGACGAGGCGGCCTTGATCAAGGCTTTCGGCCCCGGAAACGTCCAGCGCGCCCGGATCGAGATCGGCGAAGGCGAGAAGGCGGCCGGCGCCATCCTCTTCCCCAAGGACCGCAAGCGCCGGCTGGAACTGATCTGGCGTGATGGAGCCAAGCGCCGCCAGCCCGGCACGATCTATGTCCGCGAGGGTTCGGGCTGGGAAGTCGCGGGACCGGCAGGCGAGCGCCTCGCCGTCGGCACGCCCGTCGCCGCGGTCGAGGCCGCCAATGGCAAGCCCTTC
This sequence comes from Allobosea sp. Root483D1, assembly GCF_001429505.1. Lineage (GTDB taxonomy): Bacteria > Pseudomonadota > Alphaproteobacteria > Rhizobiales > Beijerinckiaceae > Allobosea. The sequence goes on along the minus strand of NZ_LMJW01000018.1, from coordinate 534,350 downwards.
AGCATCCTCGGCTTCGACTGGGACTATTCCGGCACCGCCGCCGACTGGCAGGGCGGCAAGCTCGCCAAGGCCTTCGGCGGCTGCAAGCTGACGATCCGCTTCGGCTACCCCAAGGGCGCCGACGCCAAGGCGCTCGACCGGCTCTCGGGCGACAAGGAATTCTCCTCGTCCAACCCGGACATGCGCCTGGTCAAGCCCACGGCCTATGAGATCCTGCTGTCCTGGTCGGACTGAGCCGGC
>NZ_LMJW01000018.1:533829-533962 GCF_001429505.1 Allobosea sp. Root483D1 | reverse complement strand
GCCCTGGCCGAGCAGCTGCTCGGCGCCCATCTCGCCGAGGATGGTGCGGCTGTCGATCTTGCTAGTGACCTGGAAGGAGATCCGGGTCGGGAAGTTCGCCTTGATCGTGCCGGTGATCACGTCGACCGAAGGA
>NZ_LMJW01000018.1:533612-533748 GCF_001429505.1 Allobosea sp. Root483D1 | reverse complement strand
GTCGGCCATCTCGTCGACGATCACGACGATATAGGGCAGAGGCGAGAGGTCCATCGCCTCCTCCTCGTAGATCGCCTCGCCCGAATGCTTGTCGAAGCCGGTCTGGACCGTGCGGGTGATGACCTCGCCCGCCGCG
>NZ_LMJW01000018.1:517520-533526 GCF_001429505.1 Allobosea sp. Root483D1 | reverse complement strand
CGGCATGCGGGCCAGATCGGCGATCACCGGCTCGCCGCCGATGGTCTTGCCGAGGCAGAGCGCCAGCTTGTGCTTGGTGCCCTCGAAGTCCTGGCTGGCCAGGAGCTCGCGCAGGAAGACGGTCTCGCGCTTGGCGTTGGGCAGTTCGATGCCGATCGCGTTCTTGCCCTGCACCACCGCCACGCGCGCCGACACCGCGCTCATCGACCGCGCGATGTCGTCGGCGAGTGAGATGACGCGCGAGCTCTTCGTCCCAGGAGCGGGCTCGAGCTCGTAGAGCGTCACGACCGGGCCGGGGCAGGCCTGAACCACCTCGCCACGAACGTTGAAGTCCTCCAGAATCCCCTCGAGCAGCCCGGAATTCTGCTGGATGAGCTCGATCGGGATCGTTGCCGCGATCTGCGGCGGCTCGGCCAGGAACTCGATCGGCGGCAATTCGAAGCCATGGAATGCGGCTGGCCTGGGCTGCAGGGCGACGGCGCGCAGCTTTGGCGCAGAAGGCACGACTGAAACCTTCGGCTGCACGGAAGCGGGCACAGCCTCCGCCGCGACCGCCTTCGGCACGGGCGCTGCGGCTGGCGCGAGCTGCCCCATGATCCTGCGGCGCGGAGCCTGGGCCTTGGGTGCAGGAGCAGGCGCGGCCGCCACAGAAACCGGCGCGACCACCTGCAGAGCAGGCGGCGTAAGGCTCAACTCGAAGCGATAGGGCTGCGTCCAGCCGAAGGTCATCGTCGCCGAGGCAGCCGCGGGAATCGGAGCAGGCGCCGGGCGCGCCGGCTCGGCCACTGCCACCGGCGCGATAGGCTGGGCCATCGCCGGCGGCGCCCTGGATGCGCGGACCGGCGGCGCGGTCTCGAATGTTGCCTCGTCCTCCTGCTCGGCGTCCGGGATGAATTCCCAGAAGGCAGCGTCGGAGAGGAAGGCGAACGGGGTCGTGACCGCCTCGGCCGGGTTCTCATCCGGCAGCGGTACATCGACTGCCGGAGCGATCAGGGCATCCTCGCCCTCCTCCGCCATCTCGGCTTCGACCTGCGACGTGGCCTCGGGCAGCGGCGCCTCGGGCGATCCACCACCCCAGACCTGCTGCAGCATGTGCCGCGGGGTCCGCCAATAGCGGACGCGATCGGGATCGACGGGGACTTCCGGCACGGGCTCGGGCGGCGGGTTCGTAGGCTCCGCAGCGGTGCGCTCGACCTCCTGCCGACGAACCTTGTCGGGCGTGCGCCCGAAGCGGACGAGCCCCGGTGCCCCCGGCGCTTCAGACGCGCGGCGACTGACCGGAGCCGGCTCCGGAATGTCAGCGAAATCAGCGAGTTGATCCGAGATTCGGGCAGCGGGAGAGGTGCTGTTCGTCTGGAGATTGCGATGGATTTTACGCATGGATCAACGCTGGCCCGACACTCACTCGACTGAGCATCGAGAGGTACCGGCGCAGGGTTAACACCCCCTGAATCCGCGCCGGAGATAGCTGTGGATCGTGGCCTGCACCCTGCCCTCTCAGTCGGCCTGGAAAGCCCCGATCATGTAGCTCTCATTGCCGATTTCGGTGACGCGGCCCTTCACCTCATAGCTCGCCAGATCGACGATCCAGACGACGCTGGAGTTGGATTTGCCCTTGGGCGCTCCGGTGATCGCCGCGTATTTTCCATCCGGCGTGATCGCGATGCCGCGCGGCCGCGACGGTTCACCGCCAGGCGTCTTGAGCTCGATGCGCTTGATCGTCGCGGGCTGCTTTGAGAGCGCCTTGGCGACATCGATGATGTCGATATTGTTCGAGCGGAACTGGGTCGAGAGGATGCGCTTGCCGTCCGGCAGGAAGGCGGCGACGAAGGGCCGCGTCGGCGTCTTCTCGTCATCGGTGCCGACGAGGACGCGCGCCACCTCGGCCTTGCCGGGATCGCTCAGCGCCTTCTCGACATCGACGATCGTGACGGTGTTGCCGGGCGTGTCGGTCTGGGCATTCTCGCGGGAGGCATGGGCAACGAGCTTGCCATCCGGGCTGGTCGAGATGCCGAAGCCGCCGGCCTGGACCGGGATGCGCGCGACCTCCGCCCCGCTCTCGCCGGCGATCGCCTTGGACAGGCTCATCACCGTGATGTCGTCGGTGCCGCCATTGGCGCCGAAGATCGTGCCGCCGCCGAGCGGGCTGATGGTGACGCCATTGGTGTCGGGGAAGCAGCCGAACTTCGGATCGGGCGCGCGGTGCGGCACCGGATTGGGCGGACAGGGGAAGCCGGGCTTGCCGAAGGCCTGCTCGACACGGCGGATCACCTTGTTGCTGGCGAGGTCGACGATGCTGAGATGGCGCCCGCCATCCTCGTCGCCCTCCTGCTCGGCATGGGCGAGGACCGCATGCTTGCCGTCGGCTGCGATGGCGAACCCGGTCGGGCCGAAGCCGCCGGTCTCGATATAGCCGTCAACGGCGCCAAGCGTGCCGTTGCTCGCCGGATCGAGCGCCCTCTTCAGATCGATGACGGTCACCGTGCCGGCATGGCCATGCTGGAAGGCGGCGGCGGCCTCCGGCGCCGTGCGGCCGGAATGATTGACGACATAGGCCCGTCGATAGTCCGGCGCGATCGCGATCGAGATCGGCTGGCCGCTGGAGACGACAGTCTTGCCGTCGACCTGGATATCCGGCGTGACGCGCAGGCGATTGACGACGGCTTTTGGTGTCCCGTCATTGGCGGGGTCGATCGCCTTCTCGAGGTCGATGACCAGGACGACATTGTCCCAGCGGCCGCTGGCAAGGAAATAGTCCTTCGCCATGAGCTGCTGCGCGCCTCCTATGGCGCAGAGCGCCAGCGTCGTGCCGAGAAGCCTCGTCCGTAGCATGATCGTCCTCCCTCGGTTGTCCCGTTGTCCGGGTTCGTCGTTCTCTATGTTGGGTTGCCGTGCTCCTTCAGCGCCTCGTCCAGCACCCTGACGACGTGCAGAGCCTCGCGGCCGGCGCCGTCGTGGATCTGGTGGCGGCAGCTGGTGCCATCGGCAACGATGAGATCGTTCGCGCCGGCCTTGCGCACCGCCGGCAGCAACGAGAGCTCGCCCATGGCGAGCGAGACGTCGATCGTCGCCGCGCCATAACCGAAAGCGCCGGACATGCCGCAGCAGCTCGATTCGATCGGCCTGACCTCGAGCCCCGGCACCGCCCGCAAGGTCTTCTCAACTGCGCCCATCGCGTCGAAGGCCTTCTGGTGGCAGTGGCCGTGCAGATGCGCGACGCGCCCGCCTTGGTCACGCAATGGCAGGCTCGTCCGGCCCGCAGCCATGTCGGCCGCCAGCAGCTCCTCGACCAGCAGCGCCGCCTTGGCTAGCGGCTCGACCTCGGCCTTGGGCAGCAGTGCCGCGAACTCGTCGCGGAAGCTCATCAAGCAGGAAGGTTCGAGCCCGACGACCCGCGCACCCCTGGCAACGAAAGGCGCGAGCGCATCGAGCGTCCGCCTTGCCTCGGCACGGGCCTCGTCAACCAACCCGGCAGAGAGGAAGGTGCGCCCGCAGCAGAGCGGCCGGCCTCCGCCCGCAGCCGCAACACGATGCAAGCGATAACCGCCGGCCAGCAGCACGCGCTCGGCCGCCTCCAGGTTCTCGCGCTCGAAATAGCGATTGAAGGTGTCGCCAAAGAGCACGATGTCGCGGCCATCGCCTTTCACGGCCGACGGGTCCGACGGGCCAGCCACCTCGCGCCAGGGCTGGCGCCAGACCGGCAGCGAGCGCCGTGCCGAGAAGCCGAGCCAGCGTTCGCTAAGCTTCGCCAGGAGCGGAATGCGGTCGCGCAGGTTCATCAATGGCGCGAGCTTCGCCGCGAACGGCGCATAGCGCGGCAGATAGGCGATCAATCGTTCCTTCAGCGGCAGGCCGTGCCTGGCATGGTAGTGATGCAGGAACTCGACCTTCATCCTGGACATGTCGACGCCCGTCGGGCAGTCGCGCTTGCAGCCCTTGCAGGAGACGCAGAGATCGAGCGTCTCCTTCATCTCCGGCGAGGTGAAGGCGCCCTCGCCGAGCTGGCCGGAGATCGCGAGCCTGAGCGTATTGGCCCGCCCGCGGGTGAGGTGCTGCTCGTCCCGCGTCGCGCGCCAGGACGGGCACATCGTGCCGCCCGCCATCTTCCGGCAGGTGCCGTTGTTGTTGCACATCTCGACCGCGCCACCGAAGCCGCCCCAGTCGGACCAGTCGAGCGCGGTCTCCACCGGAACCGGCGTGGCGTAGCCCGGCGAAAAGCGCATCAGGCTGCGATCGTCCATATGGTAGGGTCGGACGATCTTGCCGGGATTGAGGTGGTTATCGGGATCGAAGCCGTCCTTGACCGCCTCGAAGGCGCGGGTCAACGGCCCCCCGAACATCGGCTCGACGAAGTCCGAGCGCGAGATGCCGTCGCCATGCTCGCCCGAGAACGAGCCCTTGAAGCGCCGCACCAGCTCGCAGGCCTCCTCGGCAATGCCCCGCATCGCCTTGACGCCCGCTTCCGTCTTCATATTGAGGATCGGGCGGACATGCAGGCAGCCGACCGAGGCGTGCGCATACCAGGTGCCGCGCGTGCCGTGGCGCTCGAACAGCGCGGTGACGGCATCGGTATAGTCGGCGAGGTGCTCCAGCGGGACCGCACAGTCCTCGATGAAGGAGACCGGTTTCCCGTCGCCCTTCATCGACATCATGATGTTGAGGCAGGCCTCGCGCACGTCCCAGACTGGCTTCTGCCGGGCAGGCTCGATCACCTCGACCACCGCATCGAAAAAGCCGTGATCGGCCATGCACTGGTCGAGCCGCCTGAGGTCGCCCTTCAGAGCGGCAAGATCGTCGCCGGCGAACTCGACCAGCAGGAGGCAGTTCGGCTTGCCCCTGGTGATGTCGGCGAGCGTGCGCACGAAGAGCGGGATGTCGGCGCCCAAGACCAGCACATTGTTGTCGACGAGCTCGACCGCGGCCGGCCCGAGCGCGACGAGATGCTGCGTCGTCTCCATCGCGGCGCGAAAATTCGGGAAATGGCAGACGCCCATGACGCGGTGCTGCGGCAGGGCCGAGAGCTTCAGCGTCGCCTGCGTCGTCAGCGCCAGCGTGCCTTCCGAACCGACCAGCAGGTGCGACAGGTTCGGCCGCGGCACGATCAGCTCGTCGAGATTATAGCCGCCGACGCGCCGCTGCACTTTCGGGAAGATCGCCTCGATCTCGTCTCGATGGCTATCGGCGAGCGCCAGCATCGTCTCCATCAGCGCCCGGGCCCGCGGCGAGGCGTTGTCGCCGACCGGTCCCTCGCCGAGCGCGAACTGTTCGCCGTCATGAAACATCGCCTTCAGGGCGATGACATTGTCGACCGTCTTGCCGTAGCGCAGCGAGCGCGCACCCGACGAGTTGTTGCCGACCATGCCGCCGATGGTGCAGCGGCTCGCGGTCGAGGGCTCCACCGGGAAGAACAGCCCGTCCTTCTTCACATGCGTGTTTAGCGCTTCCAGCACGATGCCGGGCGCGACCGAGACCATCTGCGCGGCCGGATCGTAGTCGCGGATCGCGTTGAAGTGCCGGCTCATGTCGACGATCAGCGCATCGCCGATCGGCTGGCCGTTCTGCGAGGTGCCGCCACCGCGCGCGATCACCGGCACGCCGTGCTCTGCGGCGATCGTCAGCGCCGCGGCGAGGTCGGCCTCGCTTTTCGGGAAGGCGACGCCTTGAGGCACGATCTGGTAGATCGAGGCATCGGTGGCGTAGCGCCCGCGGGTGAAGGCGTCGAATCGCACCTCCCCTTCCAGCGCTTGCGACAGCTTGCGTTCGAAGCCGAGATTGCGGCTGTGCGGGCGCGGCAGCGCGGCCTGCGTCATCTGGTGGCCTCAGCAGTATCTGGATCTGGTCGGCCACGTCCGCGCAGGGCGGCAATCGCATCGCTGGCCGGCCCCCAGCATAGCAGCAGCAAGGCCAGCACGACGAGTGTCCCGACCAGTCCATTTGCCCAGAAGACGCCGAGTGAGCCGCCCGAGCCCAGCAGCGCCTGGCGGAAGGCATCCTCTGCCCGGTCGCCCAGCACCAGCGCCAGGATCATCGGGGCGAGCGGGTAGTCGAGCTTCTTGAAGACATAGCCGACGACGCCGAAGATCAGCATCAGCCAGATATCGAAGATCGAGTTCGAGATGGTGTAGGCGCCGATCGCGCAGACGATCAGGATCACCGGCGCGACGAAGGAGAACGGGATCCGCATGATCGCGGCAAAGAGCGGCACCGTCGCCAGCACGATGATCAGGCCGGCGAGATTGCCGAGATACATCGAGGCGATCAGCCCCCAGACGAATTCCTTCTGCTCGACGAACAGCATCGGCCCGGGTTGCAGCCCCCAGACTAGCAGGCCCCCGAGCAGCACCGCCGCGGTCGCCGAGCCGGGAATGCCGAGCGCCAGCATCGGCAGGAGCGCGCTGGTGCCGGCGGCGTGCGCGGCGGTCTCGGGCGCCAGCACGCCCTCGATCTCGCCCTTGCCGAAATTCTTGCCTCGCTTCGAGAAGCGCTTGGCGAGGCCGTAGCCCATGAAGGAAGCGGCGATGGCGCCGCCCGGCGTCACGCCCATCCACATGCCGACGACCGCGGAGCGCAGCAGCGTCGCCCAGTAGCGCGGCAGGCCGGCCCAGGTCCGGAGCACGACCTTGAGGTCGATCTTCGCCTGCTTGCCCTTGAACACCAGCCCCTCCTCGACCGTCAGCAGGATCTCGCTGACGCCGAACAGGCCGATGACGACGATCAGGAAGTCGAAGCCGCGCATCAGCTCGGCCGAGCCGAACGTCATCCGCAGATCGCCCGAGATCGAATCGAGGCCCACCGCCGCAAGCAGGAAGCCGATGCAGAGCGAGGCGATGATCTTGGCGCGGTTTTCCCGGCCCATCCCGATGAAGGAGCAGAAGGTCAGGAGGAAGACCGCGAAGAACTCGGCTGGGCCGAATTTGAGCGCGAACTGGGCAACGAGCGGCGCGACGAAGGTGATCAGCACCACGCCGGAAAGCGCCCCGATGAAGGAGGCGGTGAAGGCCGCCGTCAGCGCTTCGGCTGCCTTGCCCTGCACCGCCATCGGATAGCCGTCGAAGGTGGTCGCGACCGACCAGGCCTCGCCGGGAATGTTGAACAGGATCGAGGTGATCGCGCCGCCGAACAGCGCGCCCCAGTAGATCGACGACAGCAGGATGATCGCCGAGGTCGGGTCCATGCCGAAGGTCAGCGGCAACAGGATCGCGACGCCGTTGGGACCACCTAAGCCCGGCAGCACCCCGACGATGATGCCGAGGATGACCCCGACCGCCATGAAGCCGATATTGTGCCAGGAGAGCGCGACCTGGAAGCCGGCGATGAGCGAGGCGAGATCGTCCATCGGTCGTCCTTCAATAACCGAGCACGGCTTCGAGCGGGCCCTTTGGCAAGGGCACGCGGAACTGCAATTCGAAGACCCAGAAGCAGGCGATCGGTACCAGGAACGCCGTCAGCCCGATCGACCACCAGCGCGACGTCCCGACCACCGCCATGAAGGTGACGATGAAAACAGCCGAAGCGACATAGATCCCGAGCGGCTGGATCAGCGCCACGAACAGGATGAGCGGCCCCAGCACCCGGACGACCTGGCGCAATTGCTCATAGGTCACGAAGACCGCATCCGGCCGGCGGAAGGACTGCCAGAGGATGAAGAGCGAGGCGGCGAGGAAGATCCAGCCGACACGGGCCGGGAAGAAGCCGTTCTGCGGGCCGCCATCCCAGCCCGCGCCACGCCCATGCGAGTCGTAGAGGACGATACCGGCGAGGCCGATCAGCAGCAGCGCCGTGGCGATCTCGACCGGGCGGCGCGAGATGCCGGGTTCGGGTGCTTCGGTTTCACTAGGACTCGACACGATCCGTCTTCTCCCATGTCATCCCGGACAAGCCGCGTGAGCGGCGCTGGTGCATCATTTCGGCGCGGCACATGAGGCCGAACCCGGAGCTCGTGAACATTCGGCAGCTCCGATTTCGTCATGCTCGGCCTTGTGCCGAGCATCCACGTCTCGAACATCGCATGTGATTAGCGAAGCGAAGGATGTGGATGGTCGGGACAAGCCCGACCATGACGCAATTGGCCGTGGTCGAGCCCCGGCCTCACTTCGCCATGAAGCCGGCTTCGGTCATCAGCTTCTCGTGCTTCGCCTCGTCCGCCTTCAGGAAGGAAACGAAGGCTTCGCCGTCGCGATAGTCCGCCGCCAGCGCATTGCGGGCGAGGTAATCTTTCCATTCCGGCGTCTCGGAGACCTTCTTGAACAGGTCGACATAGAAGGCTTGCTGCTCCTTGCTGACCTTGCCGGGCATGAACATGCCGCGCAGCATCTGGTAGCTGACATTCAAGCCCTGCGAGGCGCAGGTCGGGATGTCGGCCCAGGACTGTCCGTCCGCGACCTTCTCGGTATAGGTCATCTTCTGCTCGGCGAAGACGCAGAGCGGGCGCGTCGCGCCGCCTCGCCAGTTGGCGAGATCCTCGGCCGGGTTGTTGGTGGTGGCCTCGACATGCCCGCCCGACAACTGCGTCGAGGCCTGGCCGCCGGAGGTGTAGGGGATATAGGCGAACTTGGTGCCGCCCTGCTTCTCCATGGCGAAGACGAGCAGGTTGTCCTCGCGCTTGGACGACGTGCCGCCGATCTTCATCGCCGGATTGGCGCTCTTTGCCGCCGCCATCAGGTCGCCGGCGTTCTTGTAGGGCGCCTTGGCGTTGACCCAGAGCAGGAAGGAATCCTGCGCCAGCATCGCGACCGGAGTGTAATCGGTCCAGTTCAGCGCCAGCTTGGTCGCCATCGGCGTCATGAAGATGCCGCTCGAGGTGGTGATCAGCTTGTGCGGATCGCCGGCCGATTTCTGGATGTCGAGCATGCCCTCGGCGCCGCCGGCAGCCGGCTTGTTGACGACGATGATCGGCTGCTTGGTGAATTGCTGCTTCTGGATGATGCCCTGGATCGTCCGCGCCATCTGGTCGGACGCGCCGCCCGCCGAGAACGGCACCACGATCTCGACCGGCTTGTTCGGCTCCCAGGCGGCCGCGGGCCCGATGCCGGCGGCCAGAATTGCGGTCGCGGCCAGCCATTGCTGCTTCATGATCGCTCCTCCCGATGATTGCGCTCTAACGGCGCGATGGAGGGAGCTTAGATCAAAAATTTTTGCATTCAATCCTAAAAGTGAAAATGCAAAATTTGAGAACGATTACCACTGTCATTCTCGGGCGAAGCGCGGCGCAGACCCGAGAATCTCAGGACCAGAAATAGCTGGTTTCCGCAATGCCCGGGTCAAGCCCGAGCATGACGCCGCCCGGTAGCGGCCGTCTTCACCCAGCAGAAGCCTGCGCCGCCTTCCGCTTGTTGCGGAGATGCAGAAACAGGATGTCGGAGAGCTCCGAGCCGGCGCGCCGCCGCAGCGCATCGAGGATCGCCTCGTGCTCGCGCATCGCCTCGCCCCAGCGGTCGCGATCCTTGGCGAGATTGGCCGAATAGCGCACCCGCCGGATCCGGCCGGCCAGGTTGGCATAGGTCGCCGCCAACGTGATGTTGCCGGCGGCCTCGACGATCAATTGATGGATGGCCTGGTTGCAATGGAAATAGCCATGCATGTCGCGGCGCAGATAGAATCGGTACATATCGTGATGAACGCGCTCGATTTCGGCGAATTCGGCCTCCGAAATCCGCTCGCAAGCGAGACGGCCGGCGAGCGCCTCGAGCCCACCCATCACGTCGAAGAGCTCGCGGACATCCTCGGGGCTGAGCTCGCGCACCCGCGCACCGCGATTGGGCAGGAGCTCGATCAGCCCCTCCGCCGCCAGCACCTTGAGCGCCTCGCGCAGGGGGGTGCGCGAGATGTTGAAGCGCTCGCACAACGCTCGCTCGGGAACGCGGGCGCCATCGGCGAGATGGCCCTCGACGATGAAGTCGCGCAGCGCGGCGAGCAGCCCCTCATGCAGCGACGTGACCGGCCTTGCGACCTCGGCCGGCGCCGGGCCCTGCTCGTCGAGAGTATCGAGAAATGGCTCGCTCATGCATCATCGCTAAGTCGGCTCGGGTCGCCTGTCGAGCCCGATTGTCGATAATTAGCATACCATGTCGCAGTTGATCTTCCAAAAAATGAATGCAAAATATCGGACAGCGGCGCAGCGGCGCCTGGCCCTCGGGGAGGATAAGAAACATCATGCAAGGGCGTCACTTCCTGCACATTCCCGGTCCGAGCCCGATTCCGGACCGGATCCTGCGCGCCATCGCCATGCCGATCATCGACCATCGCAGCGCCGAATTCGCCGTGCTCGGCAAGGCGGTGCTGGAGGGCAGCAAGACCGTCTTCAAGACCAAGCAGCCGGTGGTGATCTACCCCTCCTCCGGCACCGGTGCCTGGGAAGCGGCGATCGTCAACACGCTCTCGCCCGGCGACACCGTGCTGATGGCCGAGACCGGCCATTTCGCGACGCTGTGGAAGAATATCGCGACGCGCTTCGGCATCGAGGTCGAGTTCATCCCCGGTGATTGGCGCCGCGGCGCCGATCCGGCTGCGATCGAAGCAAGACTGGCCGAGGACAAGGCCCGCAAGATCAAGGCGGTGATGGTCGTCCACAACGAGACCTCGACCGGCGCGACCAGCCGCGTTGCCGAGATTCGCAAGGCGATCGACGCCGCCGGCCACCCGGCCCTGTTCATGGTCGACACCATCTCCTCGCTCGCCTCGGTCGACTATCGCCATGACGAGTGGCAGGTCGACGTCACAGTCTCGGGCTCGCAGAAGGGGCTGATGCTGCCGCCCGGCCTCGGCTTCAACGCCGTCTCGGAAAAGGCGCTCGCAGCCTCGAAGACCAACACCCTGCCGCGCTCTTTCTGGGACTGGGAGGAGATGATCAGGATCAATGCCGGCGGCTTCTTCCCCTATACGCCTGCGACCAACCTCCTCTACGGGCTGAAGGAGGCGCTCGCCATGCTGCAGGAGGAGGGGCTGGACCAGGTCTTTTCCCGCCACAAGCGTCTCGCCAGCGCCTGCCGGGCCGCGGTCAACGCCTGGGGGCTGGAGGTGCTCTGTGAGAATCCAGCCGAGCAGTCGCCGGTCCTGACCGGCGTGCTGATGCCGCCCAGCCATGATGCCGACCGCTTCCGCAGGATCGCGCTGGAGAAGTTCAACATCTCGCTCGGCTCGGGCCTCGGCAAGGTCGCCGGCAAGGTCTTCCGCATCGGCCATCTCGGCGAGTGCAACGAGCTCAGCCTGCTCGGCGCTCTCTCCGGCGTCGAGATGGGCCTTGCCGCGGCGGGCGTGCCCCATCGCAGCGGCGGCGTCGCGGCAGCGATGGCCGATCTCGAAGGCGCCGAGCCGAGCAATCAGGCGAAGGCCGTGGCTTGAGTGGGCGGAAATTGCCTTACCTGTCACCGTTATCCTCGCCCGGCTCGCTTCGCGGTGTGTCAGACATGCGCGGGATTCCCTCTCCCGGATGGGAGAGGGGTAGGGGTGAGGGACTGCCATTGATTACTTGAGCACCGCGCCGCCGTTGCGCCTTCTGCGGNNATAGGGCAGGCCCTCATCCCTGCCCTTCTCCCACACGGGAGAAGGGTTCCCCGCGGATGCCACGTCGATCATCGCCCGCTGTAAACGAGGCGCGAACCTCACTCAGCCGCCTCAACCGACTTCACCCCCTGCCCACGCGCCGCTTTGAGCAGGTTGCTGCGCAACCTGACGATTGCCTTCTGCACCACCGGGAAATCCTCGCCGAGACCGGCAGCGGCCACCAGGTTCATCGGCAGCGCCTTCTCGCGCAGGGCTCGGCCCTCTGGTGTCAGGCTGACGCGCACCTGGCGCTCGTCGGCCAGGTCGCGTTGGCGGCGGATATAGCCGAGCGCTTCGAGCTTCTTCAGGATCGGGGTCAGCGTGTTCGACTCCAGGAACAGCTTCTCGCCCAGCCCGCCGACGCTTTGATTGTCCTCCTCCGAGAGCGCGATGATCGCGATGTACTGGGTGTAGGTCAGCCCGAGCTCGTCGAGGATCGGCTTGTAGGCGCGGCCATAGGCCAGATTGGCCGAATAGATCGCAAAGCAGAGAAAATTCGCCAGCTTGGGAACATTCGGATCGTTCGGGGTCGGAGTGGGCATGGCTGGGCCTCGTTATGAGCGCGTCATCGCTGCCCTGATATATATCGCATCCGATTAAATCGGAAGGGTTGACATCAGTTCGAGCTGCCACATATAAGATCGTATCCGATTAGATCGAACGCGATCTAAAAACAGAAGGAAACTCGACATGTCCTCCACCGACAAGGTTCTCTACACCGGCCGCACCCACACCACCGGCGGCCGCGATGGTGCCGCCCGCAGCTCGGATGGCCGCCTCGAAGTCAACCTGACCTCCCCCGGCGCTCCCGGCGCCGGCACCAATCCCGAGCAGCTCTTCGCGGCGGGCTGGTCGGCCTGCTTCATCGGCGCGATCGGGCTGGCGGCGCGCGAGCGCAAGGTCGCGGTTCCCGCCGACACCGCCGTCGATGCCGAGGTCGACCTGCGCCATGGCGAGCGCGGCTATGTCCTGCAGGCTCGCCTGAACGTTGCCCTGCCGGGGCTGGATCGCGAGACCGCCCGGGCCCTGGTCGATGCCGCGCACCAGACCTGCCCCTACTCCAAGGCGACCCGCGGCAACATCGAGGTCGAGATCAACCTCGTCTGAGCTGCATCGGAGGGCGCCGCGCGGAGATCTCCGCCGGCGCCTTCCCTCTCCAGTCATCGCCGCCGCGCGCAGAAGGCATTCCACCATGGCCAAGACCAAGCCCCCTGAAACCATCGAGCCCAGCCGCCGCTTCTTCGTCGGCGCCATGACGACGGCAATCGCCGCAGCTGGCGTCGGCTTGAGCCGGCCAGCGTTGGCGGCGCCGACGCTGTCGTCCTTCGGTACACTCAAGCGGATCGAAACCGGCGTGCTCAGTGTCTCCTATGCAGAGCAGGGCCCGGCAGACGGACCGGTCGTCATCCTGCTGCATGGCTGGCCCTATGACATCCACACCTATGTCGACGTCGCCCCGCTCCTGGCGGCCAATGGCTACCGGGTGATCGTGCCCTCGCTGCGCGGCTATGGCGCGACGCGCTTCCTCTCCGCCGACACGCCACGGAACGGCCAGCAGGCGGCGCTCGCCGTCGACGTCATCGCGCTGATGGACGCGCTCAGGATCGAGAAAGCGCTGCTCGGCGGCTGCGACTGGGGCGCACGCACGGCCTGTATCGTCGCGGCGCTGTGGCCCGAGCGCGTCAAGGGCCTGGTCTCGGTCAGCGGTTACCTGATCGGCAGCCAGAAGCTGAACGAGGCGCCGCTGCCGCCCAAAGCCGAACAGCAATGGTGGTATCAGTACTATTTCGCCACCGAACGGGGCGCCGCCGGCTATGCCAAGAACACTCGGGATTTCGCCCGTCTGATATGGGAGACTGCCTCCCCGAAGTGGAAGTTCGACGACGCAATCTTCGCGCGCTCGGCTGTGGCCTTCGACAATCCCGACCATGTCGCGATCTCGATCCATAATTACCGCTGGCGCCTCGCTTTGGCGCAGGGCGAGCCCCAGTTCGATGCGCTGGAGAGCAAGCTCGCGGCCTTCCCGGTGATCACCGTGCCGACGATCACCCTGGAAGGCGACGCCAATGGCGCACCGCACCCCGATCCTGCCGCCTACGCCAAAAAATTCTCCGGCTGGTACCGGCACAGGACGATCGATGGCGGCATCGGCCACAACCTGCCGCAGGAAGCTCCGGCCGCCTTTGCCGATGCCATCATCACTGTCGACCGCGCCTGAAAGCGGCGTTGCAGGTAGCGGCCCGGGATGGTTACCCGAGCCGCTACCAAATGCAGACAACTGTGAGCGATTCCCGAGGGCCGCTTTTACCCCTCCTCGCCCATGATCCGCGCGATTTTAGGGAGGAATTGATGGCCTTGAAGATGATGCTCGCGGGCGCGGCCGCGATGATGCTGCGGCAGCTTCCGATGGTCGCACCGGTCGAGCAGGCGCCGCTCGTGTCCCGCGGCATGGATGACCTGCCGATGGAGCCGGCTCCGATCGAGCCGTCCTGGATCATCGCCGGAGAGCCGGTGGCGCGCGTCGGGCTGCATTCGCGTAGCGGCGACGACGCCGCCACGACCGCCATGTGGGACTGCACCGCCGGCGAGTTCCGCTGGTTCTTCGACTGGGACGAGACCGTCATCATCCTCGAAGGCGCGGTCCACGTCACCGCGCAGGACGGCTCGCAGCGCACCTTGCGCCAGGGCGACATCGCCTATTTCGCCGGAAAGACCTGGGCGACCTGGCGAATCGACTCTTACGTCCGCAAGATCGCCTTCTGCCGCAAGCGCTTCCCGGCACCGGTGGCGCTGGCCTATCAGCTGCGCAACATGCTGCGCGGCGACAAGGGCTCGCAGGGCGGCCTCGCCGCCTGACGGACGAAGAGCTGCTCCAGCCTCCGAACCTTTCACTCCGTGCCAGGCCGGCAATGGTTTTCGCCCTGCCGCGACGACCGGCCGGCCTGAGGACACGAAGGGGTAACGGCCGCCCGGATAGCCTCCTCGCACCGACCGTGTAGGATCGCGTTCGGCTGGAGGCGGGTGATGTTCCTGAGCGTATTCGACGTCTTCAAGATCGGGATCGGCCCGTCATCGTCGCATACGATGGGGCCGATGACGGCGGCGGGGCACTTCCTACGCCTCCTGCGCCAGCATCCGTCCCGCGCTGATGCGGCCGCTGTCGGCGCCACCCTCTACGGCTCGCTCGCCTTCACCGGGAAAGGCCATGCCACGGACCGGGCCGTGGCGCTCGGCCTGCTCGGCTGGACGCCGGCCGAGTTCGATTTCGACGCGGCCGAGCGTCAGATGGAGAGCCTCCAGCGCGACCGCCTCCTGCATCTCGAAGGGCTGCCACCGCTCGCCTTCGACCCTGCCGTCGACATCATCTTCGATTACGGGCTGCCCCTGCCCGGCCATGCCAACGGGCTCGTCTTCTGTGCTCGTGATTCCGCCGGAGCCGCGCTGCTATCGGAGACCTATTATTCGATCGGCGGCGGCTTCGTGGTGACGGCGCAGGAACGCGAGGCGCCGGCAGCCAGCGCCACGACGTCCTCCTGGCCCTATCCCTTCGCGAACGCAGCGGCGATGCTGCGCATGGCGCGCGCAAGCGGGCTCTCGATCGCGCAGATGAAGCGTGCCAATGAGGGCCACCTCCAGGCGCCGGACGAGGTCGAACGCGGCCTCGCCCGACTCTGGTCGGTGATGAACGGCTGCATCGAGCGAGGCTTGAGCCAGGACGGCGAATTACCGGGCGGGCTGCGCGTGCGTCGCAGGGCAGCGAAGATCCATCGCCAGCTCACGGCCGAGCGCCAGAGCAATCGCGCCCAGCCGCACGCCGCCTCGGACTGGCTCGGCGTCTACGCCATGGCGGTGAACGAGGAGAACGCGGCCGGCGGCCGGGTGGTGACCTCGCCGACCAACGGCGCCGCTGGCGTCGTGCCCGCAGTGCTGCGCTATTATCTCGACCACTGCGTCGGGGCCGAGCCCGGCAGGATCGCCGACTTCCTGCTGACTGCTGCAGCGATCGGCGGGCTGATCAAGCACAACGCCTCGATCTCAGGCGCCGAGGCCGGCTGCCAGGGCGAGGTCGGCTCGGCCGCCGCGATGGGCGCAGCCGGATTCTGCGCGATCCTCGGCGGCTCGCCCGAGCAGGTCGAGAATGCCGCCGAGATCGCCCTTGAGCACCATCTCGGCATGACCTGCGATCCGGTGGCGGGTCTGGTCCAGGTCCCCTGCATCGAGCGCAATGGCATCGGCGCGATCAAGGCGGTCGCAGCGGCCTCGCTTGCCTTGCGCGGCGACGGCTCGCATTTCATGCCGCTCGACAATTGCATCGAGGCGATGCGCCAGACCGGTGAAGCCATGAACGCCAGGTTCAAGGAAACCAGCCTCGGCGGTCTCGCCGTCAACCTGCCGGAGTGTTGAGCACGGCAGGGTGACGACGCCTTGCCCTCAGCCCCTTCAGAACCGCATCTCGACTCTGCCC
>NZ_LMJW01000018.1:460904-517496 GCF_001429505.1 Allobosea sp. Root483D1 | reverse complement strand
ACCGTGACGCCAGCCGATCAGGCCGCGGGCGAACAAGGGCATCGCCCCGATCTGCGCCTCGGCTCTGAGGCCGAGCGTCGTGAAGCCCAGCGTCTGCTCGGAGGAGAGGACGCGCAGTGCCGCAACGCCGCCGCGCTCGGTGCCGGCCTCGGTCGAGACCCGGATCAAGGCAAGCTGCGCGAAGGGTTCGAGCGCAAAGCCAGTGAAGGCGAAGGCATAGCCGAGCTCGGCGAAGCCCTGCGCCACCGAGCCCGGACGCTGCAGCCGCAAGCTGTCGCCGAAGCCGCGGATCGCGACCTGGCGGCGGATATCACTCTCCGACCAGCTATAGGCCGCGCCGGCATCGAAGCGCAGATTGCCGAAGCGGGCGCCGGCATAGAGCGCGGCATGACCGCTATCGAGCTTGCCCGAGGAGCGGCGGGCATCGAGATCGAAGCGCGACTGGCTGTAGCCGCCGGCGACGCCGAGCTTCAGCGAGGAGCCGGGCGCGTCGTAGAGCATCAAATCGGCGCCGAGCAGGGCCCCGCCGGTGCGGCGCGACTGGCTCGCGGCATTGCCGTCGGCATCGGTGTTGCCGGTGCCGCCAAAAGCCTCGCCCCAGAAGCTGTAGCGCGGCTGCGGGATCGGCGCGGCCATCAGCACCGCGCCCTTGCGGCCAGGCAGGTCGGCGCTGAACGAGGCCGCGACCTGCCCACCCGGCGGGGTCAGCAACGGCCCACGCAGATGCGACAGGATCGTCTCGCGCACCAGCCGGCTCTCGTCGATCATCACCGAGACGCCTTGCGCATGCGCCTCGCCGGACAGCAGGTCGAAGCCGGCGCGGGCCTCGGCCACCGTGCCTGAGAGCAGCGTATCATAGATCGGATTGCCGGCGCCTAGCGCCTCGGCGGCATGCCCGATCGAGGCCTGATTGCGCGTCCCCGCCACATCCACGAAGCTCGTGGCCGTCCGGGTCATGGTCAGGATGACGTTGTTGCTGTCATAGGCCAGCGACGGCGCCAGGAAGACCAGGTCTGAGGTCACATCGCCGAAGCGGCCGCTGACCCCGCCGGCGGCGGTCAGGATGGTGTAATTGGTGCTCGCGGCGTAGCTGCCCCTCTCGGCCAGGACCTGGACCGTGCCGCCCGAGAGCGTCGCCACGCCGGTCGCAACGATCTTGTCGCCCTGGCCGGCGGGGTTGATCTCGACCTGATAGGTCGATCCACCAGCGAAGGAGACATTGCCCGCGACGTTCAGCGTCCCGATCGAGTTGCCTGGCGCGACCATGCCGCCGGCAGTGGTGACGATGCCGCCGACCGTGCCCGAGCCGCCGAGCGCGCCACCGGCGAGCGTCACCACCGAATTGGCAGTCGAGCCGTTCACCACCAGCTTGCCGCCCGTGACCGTGGTCGCACCGGAATAGGTGTTGGTCCCCGTCAGCGTCAGCGTGCCCGAACCGCGCTTGGTAAGCGTGCCTGCGCCGTCGACCACCGCCGCCAGCGTCGCGCTGTCGGTGAAATCGGCGACGATCGCGCCGTCGTTGAGGATCGCGCCGGCGGCGAGCGTGACCGTGCCCGCCTTGCCGCCATTGCCGATATTGAGCGTACCGGGCGTGTCGATAAAGAGATCGCCCGAGGCCAGCGCGAGCGCCGCGCCATCGGCAACGGTGACCGAAGCGCCGAAGTTTGGTGGGGGCCCCCCGGCGCCAATCTGCAACCCGCCACCGACGTCCCAGCGCGACCCGGCACCGGTTACCAGCACGGCAGCGGTTGCCCCGAGGCCGACGACGCCATTTGCCAGGAAGCTGGCGTTGGAGGTCAGCATCGCGCCGCCGGAGATCGTCATCATAACCGGGTCGCCAGCGCCCTGGACAAGGGTATCGCCGACCGTCACCCGAGTGCCGGCGCCGTCGATGCGCACGGTCGAGCTGGCGAGCAAGGGGGCGCCGCCATTGTCGAGCCTGCCGCCCTGGTCGACAACGAGGGTGCCGCCGACGACCATGATGATGTCCCCAAGCGTCAACGAGCCGCCCCGGATGATGAAGGAGCCGGTGCTGCCCAGGCAGGAGCAGACCGAGAGCCCTCGGCCGAGCGTGCCGGTGCCAGTGTAGATCTGCGCGCCCGTGCCGCTGAATTGGAGCGAGCCGTCGCCGGAGAAGCTGCCCGAGAAGGTCTTGACCTGGCCGGAGAGGCCGACGATGGCCAGCGTCTGGCCGGTAGCGATCTCGACAGCGCCGGCGCCCGCGAGCGAGCCGATCTCGGCGACGCTGAAAGCGCCGCTGCCGACTTCGAGCGTCGCGCCGGCCGCGACCGTATAGTCGGAGTTATAGGAGAAGCCGCCCGCGCTGCCGGCGACAAGCCGTCCGCCTAGCACCTGGGTGGCGCCCGAATAATCGTTGTCGTTGCCGGTCAGGATCGTGACGCCGGCGACCTGGCGCACCGACCCGGCTCCGGTGATGTCGGATGCGAAGCTGTAGCCGGCGCCCGTATGATTGAAGACCAGTTGGCTCGCGCTGGCGACGAGATCGACCGTCCCGGCGAGGATCTGGCCAGCCTGCGTGGCTACGCCACCCTCGGCCGCGCCGATATTGATCGTACCGCCGGCGCCACCGATACTCAATCCCGCCGTGACCGTGCCGGTGCCGCCGCCGACGCGCAGGATGCCGCCATCCGAGACCGTGAGTGTGCCGCTGTTGAAATGGCCGACATAGAGCTGCGCGGTCCGGTTGTCCCATTCCGAGGCCGTACCGCCGCCCGCACCAGTGATCGTGACGCTGCTGGCCCCGCCTGCGCCGACGATGCCGGTGCCGCCGCTGCTGACCTTGCCGCCGTTCTCGATGCGCAGCGTGCCCGCCCCTGAGTCGCCGACGATGATCGAACCGAAAGTCGTCCAGGTCGATCCTGTATCCGTCACCACCACCGTGGCGCCGTTCGAGATGTAACCTGCCCCTTGCACGGCGTTGCCGAGTTGGCCGCCGGCCGCGATCCGCAACGTACCGTCATTGACGCGCGTCGTGCCGAGAAAGCCGCTGCTGTCTCCGGTCAGGAGGAGCGTGCCGCCACCCTGCTTGATGAAGCTTGCGCCGGGCGCGCCGGTGATGCTGCCAGTCAGGGTCGTGGCTGTGCCCCCAGCGATATCGATGCGGCCACCGAAACTGGCGAAATCGATTGTCCGGCTCATCGAGGTGTTCGCAGTCACGCGCAGCGTCGCCTCGGCGCCCAGTCCGGTCGAGGGGACGTAGGCCGAGCCGCTGCTGATCGTGACCCCGCCGCCGCCAAGATTGGCATCGGACGAGATCGAGACCACACCTTCCGAAATCGTCGTGCCGCCGGTAAAGAAATTGGTGCCGGTCAGGATCAGCGTCCCGCTTCCGGTCTTGGCGAGGCCGCCTGCACCGAAAATCGCACCGCCCATGGTGAAATTCTGGCCAGCGGTCACCTCGACCGTGCCATTGGCGTTGAGCGTCGTCGTCCGCGCCGTCGTGAAGCTCGACGTCACCTGCAAGATGCTGGCGCCGCCAAAGGTGAGCCCGCCCGAGGCGTTGCCGAGGTTCCCGTTGGACGAGATCGAGAGCGTGCCCTGGTTGAGCGTCGTACCGCCGGTATAGGTGTTGGCGCCGGTGAGCGTCACAGTGCCGGCACCGTCCTTGGTCACGCTGCCACCACCGCTGATGACGTTGCCGACCGTAACCGCGCTCGACTGGTTGAAGGTGAGCGTACCGGAGTCGATGACAATCCCGCCGGTCAGGCCGGAGGTAGCGTTGCCGAAGCTCAGCGTGTTGCTGCCGCCGGTGAAATGGATCGCCGCCGCTTGGGTCCCGCCACCGGACACGCCGCCCGCAATCGTGCCCCTATTGGTGATCGTCAGGTTCGAGCCGACGATGCCCTCGCCGCCGGCGCCGGCCGTGGGCGCCGCCGCGCCGCCGAAGGACCCGCTCGCGCCGGCAGCCCCGCCGTTGCCACCTTGGACTGTACCGATGACCGTCAGCGTCGCGCCGCCAGCCGTGAAAGCGAGCCCTGCGCCGCCGGAGCCGCCGGAGCCGCCGCGGCCAAAGCCCATGCTCCCGCTTCCGCTGACACCGGCATTGCCGCCCGCGCCACCGGCGCCGCCCGTGAAGGTCCCCGACACCGTTCCGGACGAACCGGCCGCCGTGACAACGGCACCGTAGCCGCCCGCGCCACCGCCGCCGCCGCCCACATTCGCTGCGCCGTTATTGTAAAGACCATTCCCGCCATCAACGCCGGCTCCGCCAGGCGCCGCGCCAACCGGAATCGCTCCCCCGACATAGCCATGGGCGCCGCCGGCACCGCCACTTCCGGAGGTCCCGTCGAGGGTGGTGACACCTGCGCCACCTGCTCCGCCCGTTCCAGAGCCGGCTCCACCGCCACCACCGCCACCGGCCCCGGGGATGGTATTGCTGCCGGCAATGCCGGGGTCACCGGCACTGGTCAGATTGTCGGCGCCGCCATTGCCGCCCGCTCCATTGACCGTCCCGCCACCGGCGCCGCCATTGGCCAGCGCCGGGCCGGCGAGAGACGTGCACAGGAGCACAAGAGCCGTCCCCGCGCACAAGCGCGAACGGAGCCGCGCGGCAGATGGTCTCCCAACCTCGGCGGCGAGCACGGATTCCACTGAAGTCCCCCCGGACTGGCGCACAACCTGGAGATGAGGCTGCGCCATGCACCTGTTCGTGCTGCGGTTCGCCCGGAAAGTAAAGATCGTTGCCCGGCGATCGTCACAAGAACGGGCCGGATGTTGCCGGCTGGTCATATCTGGCGCGCCGGAATTGCAGCGCGATCCTCTTCTTCCTCTCGGGAAGACGGACGTTACCGCCCATCCTCGCGCACCATCTGCGCGCCCTTCTCGCCGATCATCATCGCCGGCGCCGCGGTGTTGCCGGAGGTGATCGCCGGCATCACCGAGGCATCGATGACGCGCAGGCCCGCGACGCCGCGCACGCGCAGGCGTTCGTCGAGCACGGCCTTGGCGTCGTCGTCGCGGCCCATCTTCACCGTGCCGACCGGGTGGAAGATCGTAGTGCCGATCCGGCCGGCGACCTCGGCCAGCGCCTCATCCGTCTCGAAGCCGGGTCCCGGCAGATGCTCCTGCGGGTTGAAGCGGGCGAGCGGAGACTGCGCCACGATGCGTCGGGCGAGCTTGAGCGCATCGACCGCGACCTGCCGGTCCTCATCGGTCGAAAGATAGTTCGGCGCGATCGCAGGCGCCGCCGCCGGATCGGCCGATTTGAGGTGGACGCTGCCGCGGCTCGATGGACGCAGGTTGCAGACGCTCGCGGTGAAGGCGCCGAACCGGTGCAGCCCGTCGCCCCATTTGTCGAGCGAGAGCGGCTGGAAATGGAATTCGAGATTGGCGCTGGCGTAATGCGGCGCCGATTTGGCGAAGGCGCCCATCTGCGAAGGCGCCATGGTCAGCGGGCCGGTGCGACGCACCGCATATTCCAGCGCCATCAGCGGTCGGCGCCAGAGCTTGGCGTAATCGGTGTTGAGCGTGCGCACGCCGTCGACCTTGTAGATCGGCCGCAATTGCAGATGGTCCTGCAGGTTCTCGCCGACGCCGGGCGCGTGCCGGACGGTCTCGATGCCGAGCCCGCTCAGGCGCTCGCCATCGCCAATGCCGGAGCGTTCGAGGATGGCGGGCGAACCGACGGCGCCGGCGCTGAGCAGCACCTCGCCGGAGACCTCGGCCAGATAGCGCTCGCCGTCACGGGTCAGCACGACGCCGGTCGTGCGGCCATCCTCGACGACGATGCGCTCGACCATGCAGCCGAGTTCCACCCGCAGGTTGTCGCGATTGAGCGCCGGCTCCAGGAAGGCGCGCGCCGCACTGAAGCGCCGGCCGCGCTTCTGGGTGACCTGGAAATAGGAGGAGCCTTCATTGTCGCCGGTGTTGAAGTCGTCGATCTTGCGGATGCCGGCCGCCTCGGCCGCATCGCGCAGCGCATCGAGGATGTCCCAGCGCACGCGCGGATGCTCGACGCGCATCTCGCCGCCGGCGCGGTGGAAGCGGCCGTCCGGGGCGATATGGTCCTCGTGCTTGAGGAAGAGCGGCAGGACATCGTCCCAGCCCCAGCCGGTCAGTCCCTGCTGGCGCCATGCGTCATAATCGGCCGCCTGCCCGCGCATGTAGATCATCGCGTTGATCGCCGAACTGCCGCCGACGACCTTGCCGCGCGGATAGGCCAGCGCACGCCCGCCAAGTCCAGCCTCGACCTCGGTCTGGAACAGCCAGTCGGCTCGCGGATTGCCGATGGCGTAGAGATAGCCGACCGGGATGTGGAGCCAGATCCAGTCGTCCTTGCCGCCGGCCTCGACGATCAGCACCTTGCGGCGTGGGTTAGCCGAGAGCCGGTTGGCCAGCACACAGCCGGCCGAGCCGGCGCCGATGATGACGTAGTCGAAGCTGCCGATGCTGGTCTCGCCGGCCATGGTCGCCCTACCCTCGCGTCTGTTCTCCCGCCAGGGATAGAGCGGCCCCGCCGTGCCGGCAACGTATGCCGAGCCGCAAAGGCGTATGGGCGACTGCGCGGACGTGGCGATAGGCCTGTCGGTTCGCTAGATCCCGAAAGCCCGCTCAGAAACCAGCGAGTTGCAGCATTCGAGGTCACGCGAACGCAAAAAAGGGCGCCGTTCGCGCCCTGCCTTCAACCGCCATCCGCCTGGTATCAGATGTCCGTGGTGGGTGATGTAGGGCTCGAACCTACGACCCGCTGATTAAGAGTCAGCTGCTCTACCAACTGAGCTAATCACCCATACGCCACGAAGACGTTGCCGGAGAGGCGTGGACCGCGTCCCGACGGCCGGCGATGTAGCAAACACCCCCGGTCCTGTCCACCCGTTTGCGACAGAAATATGCAAACTCGTTTCGGGAGAACCTCGGCTCGCCTCCCGACAGGGCGGCGAAAAGCCTGCCGCGCACAGCGCGACAGGCTGCTTTTCGAGGGTTTCAGGCCGCCGAACGGCGATTGAGCAGATGGTAGAGCGCGATCGCGGCGAAGGTCGCCGTGCCGATGCCGCCGAGCTCATAGCCGAAGATCGGCAGCTTGAGGTCGCCGGCCCCGAGAATCAGCGCGGTCGCCACGGTCAGGAGATTCTTCGGCTGGGCGAAGTCGACCTTGTTCTCGACCCAGATTCGGCCGGCGGTCGCGGCGATCAGGCCGAAGACGACGACGGCGAGGCCGCCCAGCACCGCGACGGGGATGGTGCCGATCACCGCGCCGAACTTCGGCGAGAAGCCGAGCAGCAGCGCGATCACGCCGGCGGCAGCGAAGACCAGCGTCGAATAGACCCGCGTCACCGCCATCACGCCCATGTTCTCGGCATAGGTGGTGACGCCGGTGCCGCCGCCGGAGCCTGCGATCATCGTGCCGACGCCGTCGGCGAAGAAGCCGCGCCCGATCAGCCCGTCGAGATTGCGCCCGGTCATCACCGAGATGCCTTTGATGTGTCCGAGATTCTCCGCGACCAGGATGATCGCGACCGGCACGATCAGCGCGATCGCCTTGGGCTCGAACACCGGCGCGACGAAGTTCGGCAGGCCGAACCAGGCGGCTGCGGCGACCTTTCCGAAATCGACCGGCGGCGCGCCGAAGCTCGTCGCAGTCGCGGCATAGAGGATATAGGCCGCAAGCCCGCCGATCAGCACCGGCAGGCGCTGCGCCAGGCCACGTCCGTAGACGGCGACCAGCGCGACCGCCACCACCGTGAAGAGCGCGACCCATTTGGTGTAGGGACTGGCCGAGATCATGCTGATCGCGACCGCGGTCAGGTTGAGGCCGATCGCCGCGACGACGGCGCCGGTCACCACCGGCGGCAGCAACGTCTCGATCCAGCGCGTGCCGACGCCCTGCACGATGAGGCCGATCGCGGCATAGACCGCGCCGCAGGCGATGATGCCGCCGAGCGCGACCGGCAGATTGGCGTTCGGGCCGCTGCCGGCATAGCCGGTCGCGGCGATGACGACGCCGATGAAGGCGAAGGAGGAGCCGAGATAGCTCGGCAGCCGCCCGCCGGTGATGACGAAGAACAGCAGCGTCGCGATGCCCGAGAAGAAGATCGCGACGTTGGGGTCGAAGCCCATCAGGATCGGCGCCAGCACGGTCGAGCCGAACATGGCGACGACATGCTGCAGGCCGGCGATCACCGTCTGCCCGGTCGGCAGGCGCTCGTCCGGCATCACATCGCCGGAGGTCTTCAGCGTCCAGTTCGGAAAATAGCCAGCCATCGTCCCGCTCCCAGCCAACGCGCGCACGCGCACCGGAACGGAATAGTGGCAAGAATCAGGCCTGCGCCAAGCGAGCGGCGCGCGCCGTCCACCGCAAAACGGCGATTCAGGCTGTGAATCGGTCGAAAACCGATCTGACGAAGCCGAGGCCTGCGATCAGGGCGTGGTCACGCCGAAGGCGCGATAGCGCTCCTCGACCTTCGCGTCGAGCGCCTGCGCCTTGGCGAAATCGGCCGCCGCTTCGGCTGCGTCGCCGCGGCGCTGATGTGCCAGAGCGCGGCCGTACCAGGCCTGGCCGAGACGGGCATCGAGCGACAGCGCCCGGTCGAAATCGGCGATCGCCGCATCGGTCTGCCCAAGCGCCGTGCGCAGCGCGGCGCGCGCCACCCAGCCGTCCGGATCGGCCCGGTTGGCCGCGACCACGGCGTCGAGATCGGCCAGCGCCCGCTCGTATTCGCGGGCATGCTGCAGCAGCAGGGCCCGGTTGAGCAGCGCTGCGGCATTCGCGGGCGCGACCGCGACGACGTCGTCATAAGCCTTCAGCGCGGCGCTGAGCTGGCCGCGCGCCGTCAGCGCCCTCGCCCGCTGGAACAGCGCCTCGATCGAGCCCGGCTCGCTGCGCAGCGCCGCTTCGGCATCGGCCTGCGCCGCGGCGAAGGCGCCATCGCGGAATCTCATCCGGGCGCGCTGCACCAGCGCCGCCGGGTTCTCCGGCTCGAGCAGCAAGGCGGTGGCGAGGTCAGTCCGCACCTGCGCCTCGCGCTGCGGCTGGCCGATGCTGAACTGGGCCCGGCGGATCAGGCGCGGCACGTCGAAGGCGTCGAGCAAAAGGGCGGCATCGAGCGCCGCGAGCGGATTGGGCGGGGTCGGCAAGACCAGAACCGGCTGCGGCTGGGCCTGCGGTCGCAATGCGCCGTAGACACCCCGCAGCGCCTCGCGCTCCCGCTCATAGGCGTCGCCCGCATCACGCAACAGCCCGGAAAGGCGCGCCGGCCAGACCTCGATCGAGCGGCCGAGCACCGGCAGCAATTCCTCGCGGCGTTCGAGCGCCCCCTCATGCTCCGGATCGACCGCGAGCAGCGCGCCATAGGCGGCAGCCGCCGCGCTCCGATCGCCGCGGATCTCCTGCGCCAGGCCGAAGCCGAACAGCGTCGCCCGATCCTGCGGCTTCAGCGCCAGCGCGGCGCGATAAGCCTCCAGCGCCGGCGCCGGCCGGCCGAGCGCCAGCAGCGCATCGCCGCGCATGCCATGCCAGGCTCCGGCGTCATGGCCGGGACCGGCCCGGTCGAGATCGCGCAGCGCCAGGTCGTTGCGGCCGAGCGTTAGGAGGAGCTGCGCCCGGTTGCGCAGCGCATTGCCGTCGCCCGGGACGAGCGCGATGGCACGGTCGAGATCGCGCAGCGCCTCCTCGCGCCGGCCGGCGCCTGTGAGCAGGCCGGCCCGATTGTTCAGGCCGAAGGCAGCGCGCGGCTGGACGACGAGCAGGCGATCATAGGCGGCGATCGCCTCATCGACGCGGCCGGTCCGCTGCAGCAGGAAGGCGCGCCGCGACAGCGCGGCCTCGTGCCTTGTGTCGAGACGCAGCGCCCGCTCGTAGCTGGCGAGCGCCGGGCCCTCATGGCCGAGCAGCTCGAAGGCCCGCCCGCGCTCGAGCCAGACCTGAACGACGGTCGGCTCCAGCCGCAAGGCATCGTCGAAAGCGGCGATCGCCTCGCGCGGCCGGCCCAGCGCGACGAGCGAGAAGCCGCGGCGGTAATGATAGGAGGTCACCTCCGGCTCGAGAGCCAGCGCAGCGTCGAAATCGAGCAGCGCCGCCTGGTGCTCGCTCTCGTCCTGCAGGAAGCGCCCCCGCGTGCCGCGCGCCCAGCTATTGGACGGATCGAGCGCGATGGCGCCGTCGAGATCGGCGCGGGCTCCGGCGATGTTGCCGGCGCGCTCGCGCAGCAGGGCCCGGTCGGCCAGCAGCGTCGCGCGCCCGCCGATGGCTATCGCCCGCTCGATCAGCGCCGCGGCTTCGACATGCCGGCCGAGCTCGGACAGGGTGTGCGCCCGGCCACGCAGGGCGGCAAGGTGATTCGGCACCGCCTTGAGCGCCGCATCGAAATCGCGCAGCGCCTCATTGAGGGCGTTGCTGGCCTCGGAGAGCCAGCCGCGGCTGGCGAGCAGGTCGGCCCGGACGGCACGGTTGAGCTCCCCGCTCAGGCTCTCGTCGCAGGCTGAGCGCCGCTCGGCGCTGCCGGCTTCGATCGCGCCCATGCAGACGCGCACGCGCTCCTGCGCGCGCTCGGCCCGTTCCGGCACGGAGGCAGGCGCATGGGCAGCGACGGGCTGGGCGCCTAGTACGGCAAGCGCGCCGAGCGACATCAGGCGCAGCAACTTCATCGAAAACGTCTCGCGGTGATCCCCACGCACATGAGAGCGCTCACCCGTTTTGCGAATCCAGACTTTGTTCCATCGCTGAAGCAAAAAATGAGCCGCTGTGCCGCACTGGTCACAGCGCAGCACACCGGCTCACCAGGCAGCAGGTTCGCTACAGTTACTCCGCCGCCTGCGCGTGCACGCGGCTGCCCCGGGCGACCAGCTTGTTGAGCGCCGCCAGATAGGCCTTGCACGAAGAAACCAGCGTGTCCGGATCGGCGCCGCGGCCGGTCACCGCCGCGCCGTCATGGGAGAGACGCACGGTGACCTCGGCCTGGGCATCGGTCCCTTCGGTGACGGCGTGGACGTCGTAGAGCTCGAGCACCGCCTCATGCGGCACAATCGCCTTGACCGCGTTGAACACGGCGTCGATCGGCCCGTTGCCCTCGGCCTCCTCAGCCGTTACCCGGCCGTCGACATCAAGCTTCAGCATGGCGCGCTGCGGGCCGCGCGTGCCGGCGATCACCGTCAGCGAGACCAGCTTCACCCGGTCATGGGCAGTGGCGAGATTCTCGTCGACCAGCGCCTCGATATCCTCGTCGTAGACGTGCTTCTTGCGGTCGGCGAGCGCCTTGAAACGGGTGAACGCATCCTCCAGCTGGTTGTCGCCGAGCTCGTAGCCCATCTCCTTCAGCTTCGAGCGGAAGGCGGCGCGGCCGGAATGCTTGCCCATCACCAGCGAGGTCTTGGTCACGCCGACCGAGGCCGGGGTCATGATCTCGTAGGTCTGCTGATGCTTCAGCATGCCGTCCTGGTGGATGCCGCTTTCATGCGCGAAGGCGTTCCGGCCGACGATCGCCTTGTTGTACTGCACCGGGAAGGAGCAGGCGCTCGAGACCGCCTTCGAGGCCCGCATCAGATAGGTCGCGTCGATGCCGGTGTCGTAGGGCATGACGTCGCCGCGCACCCGCAGCGCCATCACGATCTCCTCCAGCGCCGCATTGCCGGCGCGCTCGCCAATGCCGTTGATGGTGCACTCGACCTGGCGCGCCCCGCCCTCGATCGCCGCCAGCGAATTGGCGACGGCGAGTCCCAGATCATTATGGCAATGCGCCGAGAAGATCGCCTTATCGGCGTTGGGCACGCGCTCGCGTACCGCCTTGAACATGGCGCGGTATTCGTCGGGCGTGGCGTAGCCGACCGTGTCGGGCAGGTTGATCGTGGTCGCGCCCGCCTTGATCGCGGTCTCGACCGCCCGGCAGAGATAATCGATCGGCGTGCGGGTCGCGTCCATGCCCGACCATTCGACGTCCTCGACCAGGTTGCGGGCCTGCGTCACCGTCCTGGTGATGATCTCCAGCACCTCCTCTTCGCTCTTGCGCATCTGGTATTGCAGATGGATCGGCGAGGTCGAGACGAAGGTGTGGATGCGCGGCCTGGCCGCATGGCGCACCGCCTCGCCGGCGCGGGCGATGTCGGCGGGGATCGCGCGGGCGAGCCCTGCGACGCTGGCGCGCTTGATCCGGCTGGCGATGGCGGAGACGGCCTCGAAATCACCGTCAGAGGCGATCGGGAAGCCGGCCTCGATGATGTCGACGCCCATCGCGTCCAGCATGTCCGCGACCTCGAGCTTCTCCTCGAAGGTCATGGTCGCGCCGGGGCATTGCTCGCCGTCACGCAGCGTGGTGTCGAAGATCAGAACCCGGTCCTTGGCGGAGACGGTGTTGCTGGCATTGCTCATGGATCTTGTCCTTGGTCGGCGCGCCGCGTCTCGGTGCGGGCTGGCGCGCGAGGTCTGAAGCTCTGTTCTCGTCATCCCCTGAGCGCCCAGGCACAGGTGCCCGGCCGGCCCTCAGGGGCAGGTAAGGAGAAGCAGCTGACCAAGGAGCGAGGGAGCGCGCGAAGAAGCGCACATGCCGGCCGTCCGCGCAGTGGCGCGGTTCTGGCTCTCGGCATGGGTGGCGAATTGGGCCACGAACGATCCTCTCGACGACTTGGGCTGTCTACCGGATCGCAGGCTAGGAAGGCAAGCCTCGGAGGTCTTGAACGTTCGTGCGCCGAGTTCAACCTGCAGCGCCTGCCCGCTCTTTCAGCGTCCTCGTCCCGGCGAGCGGCGCCGGCCAGACCTGCAGCCGGTAGAAATCGTCGCCCTCCAGCCCATTCTCGCTCAGCGTGTCGAGCCCGGCATAGGAGACCCGCACGCGATAGGGCCCCGGCGCGAGCGAAAAGCGTGCCCGCTCCTGCGGCGAGCCTTCGGTGCAGCCGATCACCATCACCTGGCCCGAGCGCACGCGGAAAGAGCACTCGTTGACCAGCTCCCATTCGCCGAAATCGGCATCCGGCGCCGCGTCATGGACCGAGACCACGACCGGGACGTTCATGTTCCGCGCTGTCGCGATGCCGACGGAGCATTCGCCGACGGCGAGCATCCGCTCCACCGTCTCGTCGGTCCAGAACATCCCCCAATCCTCGTCGACCGCCTCGTCCTGAAGATAGAACTGGAAGTAGTCGGCGAAGATTTCGAGCTCGGTGGTGTGCAGCACAGTCATGGCAGCCAGCGTTCCGTCGAAATGTGACGGGAGTAAGTGCGCAAAGCTCCGGCGCGCGGGAATGACGGATGAGATGTGTGGATTAATCTGATGACGTGATTCGGCCGACTATGGCGCATTGGAAGCCGGTCCGCATAACCGGAGTCCGTCTCGATGCTGCGCTATGATCGTCCTGCCATCGGGCTTGCCATCGGCCTTTCGGGGCTGGCCGGCTTCGTCGACGCGCTCGGCTTCCTCAATCTCGGCGGCTTCTTCGTCTCGTTCATGACCGGCAACACCACACGCCTCGGCATCGAGCTGGTGGAGCGCCGCATGGATGGCATTGTGCTGGCCGGCATGATCATCATCCTCTTCATCCTCGGCGTGATCTGCGGCTCGCTCTCCGGCCACTTCGGCGGGCGACGGCGCCAGGCGGCTGTGCTCGCCTTCGTGACGCTGGCGCTGGCCCTGTCGGCCGGGCTCGACTCCATCGGGGCGGGAATCGCCGCTGCAGGCATCCTCGCTCTGGCGATGGGCGCCGAGAACGCCGTCTTCCAGCGCGACGGCGAGGTCACGATCGGCCTGACCTATATGACCGGAACACTGGTCAAGATGGGGCAGCGGATTGCCGGTGCCCTGCTCGGTGGGCCGAAGCTCGCCTTCCTGCGCCATTTCGTGCTCTGGCTCAGCCTGCTCGGCGGCGCGCTCCTGGGTGCTTTCGCGCATGGCCGGGTCGGCTTGCATTCGATCTGGCTGGCGGTCGCGGCGGCAGGCTTCTTCACCTTTATCGCTCTCTTCATGCCTAGCCAGGACTGAACGGCCTCTCCTCCTGCGAGGAGGCTTTGCCTCGCCGACGGAATCGACCATGGTTTGCATCCGACCTGCCGGAGCCTTGTCCATGCGCACCACATCGATCCTCGTGCCGGCTCTCACCGCATTGCTGCTCGCAGCCTGCCAGACGCCGTCAGGCGGCCCACCACCGGCCCCCTCGCCCGAGCAGGCGCCGACCGGGGTCACGCCGAACACCTTCCGCATGCCGACCGGCACTGGCTGCGCCGGCGAGGTCGACCGCTTCCAGGCGGTGATGGACAACGATTTGCAGACTGGCCACACCACCAAGGGTGTCCACACCCGCGTCAGCGCCGAGATCGACACCGCCCGCAAGAGCTGCGCCGCCGGCAATGATGGTGGCGCCATCGGGCAGATCCGCGCGACACGGACGAAGTTCGGCTACCCGTAACCCTCCTTCTCTCCGCAGGCGGAGAGAAGGCATCCTTGGTCGCTTCGGCAGTGAAAGGCTTCGAAGGGCAAAATGCCGGCGAGGCCAACGGAGAAGCGTAGATCATGATCACCCGTCGCATCTTCGCAGTTGCGCCCCTCGCATTGGCCGCGCTGCCGCTGCCTGCGCTCGCCGCGCCGCGCACGCTCTCGGGCACAGTTACCTATCGCGAGCGGATCGCGCTGCCGCCTGGTGCCGTGGTCGAGGTCAGCCTGCTCGACGTCTCGCTCGCCGACGCGCCGTCCCGCACCATCGCGCGCACGCGGATCGCCCCGCGCGGGCAGGTGCCGATCCCTTACCGGCTGCGCTTCAACGACGCGGTGATCCGGCCAGGCCATCGCTACGCGTTGCGTGCCGAGATCAGGGTCCGCGGCCAGCTCTGGTTCACGACGACGGAGCACCATGCCGCGCTCGTGCCGGATGCGAGCGGCGAGATCGTCGTCCAGCGCGTCGCGCCGCCAGCCGAGGTCGGCGGCCCCGCCGGTTCCTGGCGCGTCGAGAACCTGCGTGGCCGGCCGCTGCCGGCCGATGTCCGAGCCACGTTGAAAATCGAGTCGGACGGGCGCGTCTCCGCCCATAGCGGCTGCAACGGCATGGGCGGCCAGGCGACCATCCGCGACAAGACAATCCGCTTCGGGCCTTTGGTCGGCACGATGATGGCTTGCCCCGAGCCGCGCATGCAGCTCGAGAACCAGTTCCGCGCGGCGTTGGAAGCGACGCGGAGCTGGCGGATCGAGCGCGGCGCGCTCACATTGTTGAGCGGGCGCGGCGCGCGTCTGGTCGTGCTGGCGCGGGAGTAGAGGCGGCGGCTACGCCGCCAACCCCCGCTTCTCCAGCAATGCATCCGGCGTCGGCAGGCGGCCCCTGAACAGCGTATAGGCCTCGGCCGGGTCGCGCGTGTCGCCGGCCGAATAGATATAGCGCTTGAGCTTGCCGGCGACCTCGGGAGCGAAGACGTCGCCCGCCTCGATGAAGGCGTTGAAGGCGTCGGCGTCCATCACCTCCGACCAGAGATAGCTGTAATAGCCGGCCGAATAGCCGTCACCCGAGAAGACATGCGAGAAATGCGGCGTGCGGTGGCGCATGGTGATCTCGGCGGGCATGCCGATCCGGGCAAGCTCCTTGGCCTCGAAGGCGAGTGGATCAACCTGCGCCGGCGCCTCCAGCGAGTGGAAGGCGAGATCGACCAGCGCAGAGGAGGTGTACTCCACCGTGGCGAAACCCTGGTTGAAGGTCTGCGCCCGCTTGATCTTGTCGACCAGCGCCTCGGGGATCGGCTCGCCCGTCTCGGCATGCAGGCAGAAGCGCTGCATCACCTCCTTCGTCAGGAACCAGTGCTCGTAGAGCTGCGAGGGCAGTTCGACGAAATCGCGCGAGACCGAAGTGCCGGCGAGCGAGCCGTAATGCACGTCCGAGAGCAGGCCGTGCAGGGCATGGCCGAATTCGTGGAAGAGCGTGCGGGCATCGTCGATCGAGAGCAGCGCCGGCTTGCCCTCCGCCGGCTTGGCGAAGTTGCAGACGTTGACGATGATCGGCCGGATTTCGCCGTCGAAATTGCGCTGGCCGCGATAGGCGCTCATCCAGGCGCCCGAGCGCTTCGAGGCGCGGGCGAAATAATCGCCGAGGAAGAGGCCGATATGCCGGCCGCTCGCGGTCTCCGTCACCTCGAAGACGCGTACGTCCGGATGGTAGCCCTTCAGCTCCGGGCGCTCGGCGAAAGAGAGCCCGAACAGCTTGCCGGCGGTATCGAAGGAAGCGGCGATGATCTTGTCGAGCTGGAGATAGGGCTTCAGCACGGCCTCATCGAGCGCATAGGTCTTCTGCCGGACCTTCTCGGCGTAGAAGCGCCAGTCGGACGGGCGGATCGGAGCGTTCTCGCCCTCGCTCTGCGCGAGCGCCGCAAGATCGGCCGCTTCCTGCCCGGCGCGGGCGCGGGCCGGCTTCCAGACCAGCTCGAGCAGGTTGCGGACGTTCTCCGGCGTCTTCGCCATCGAATCGTCGAGCTTGAAATGGGCGAAGGTCGCAAAGCCGAGGAGCTTGGCCTTCTCGGCCCGCAAGCTCACCATCTCGGCGACGATGGCGCGGTTGTCGGTCTCGCCGCCATTCTCCCCCCGCTTGCTCCAGGCGGTGAAAGCCTCTTCGCGCAGGTCACGCCGCGTCGAGAAGGTCAGGAAGGGCTCGATGATCGAGCGCGCCAGCGTCACCGCATGCTTGCCGTCCTGGCCGCGATCGGCGGCGGCACGGGCCATCGCCGCGACGACGAAGGGCGGCAGGCCGTCGAGATCGGCCTCGTCCTCGATGATCAGCGCATAGCTCGACTCATCCTTGAGCAGGTTCTGGCCGAAGCTGGTGCCAAGGCCGGCCAGGCGCTCGTTGATCGCGGCGAGCCTGGCCTTGGCCTCGCCTTCGAGCTTGGCGCCCGAGCGGATGAATCCGCGATGCGTCCGCTCCAGCAGCCGCAACTGCTCCTCGTCCAGCCCCAGGCTCTCGCGCTGCACGAACACCGCATCGACGCGGGCGAAGAGGTCGTGATCCATCATGATCGCCGACCAGTGCCGCGACATCACCGGCGACATCTCGCGCTCGATCGCCTGCAGTGCCTCGTTGGTGTCGGCCCCGGCGAGATTATAGAACACGCCGCCCAGCCGGCTCATGCCGCGCGCCGAGCGCTCCAGCGCCTCGATCGTGTTGGCGAAGTCGGGCGCAGCCGTCTCGGTCTTGATCACCGCGATCTCGGTCCGGTGCTGCTCCAGCGCCGCCGGATAGGCCTCGCGTATATGCTCTGGCGTGATCTCGGCGAAGGGCGGCAGGCCGAACGGCGTCTCCCAGGCACGCCCGAAGGGATTGCCGGCAGGCAGGTTCAGGACTTCGGACGCGTCGGCCATCGGTAACCTCGATCGGTAAGGGTCATCCCCGCCCGAAGATATGGACGAGATAGGACGTCATGAAGGGCGGCATGTCGTAACCCGCGCAATCGGCGAGATTGCGGACGATCACGATGTCGGAAAGCTCGGGCTCCGCCTGCGTTTCGATCCGCTCCAGCATCAGCGCGCGCGCCGCCTTAGCCGGCAGGTCGATCCCGACCGGCCGCATGAAGGCGACGCGGCCCGGCGCGATCACCGCCGTCCAGCGCTCCTCGACCGAGATCTCATCGAGCGTGAGACCCGTCTCCTCGCAGAGTTCGCGGGTGACGCTGCCGGCAAGGTCGAGCGTACCGTCCGGGCGGGCATCCTCCCGGTCGGGCGTGCCGGCGGCGAAATAAACCTTGCCCGGATTAGCGGTGTGATTGCCCATCCGGCCCAGCAGGAAAGCGCCGTCGCTCGACCGCAGCGCCGCCATGGCAAAGCCGTTCCGGATCACCGGACCGGGATGGCCGAAATCACGCCAGCTCATGAAAGCGGCATAGTCGGCCTCGAAATAACCGGACTGGAACACCCCGCCCTCGATCGCGGCCCGATGCTGCAGCATGACGCGGCCATTGAACATCGCCGGCTTGCCGTCGCTGATCCTGGCCCAATGCGCCGCGATCTCGTCGGCGCGCTCGCGGGCAAAAGCCCAGTCGAAAGCCTCGATCCTGGCCTCGACGCGATCGAGCCCGACGATCTCGCCATCGACGACGCCATTCACAGCAGCACGCCCTCGCTCATCACCACCGCCGAGCCGCTGATCGTCGCCGAGGCCAGCGCGCCGCCCTTGACGGTCAGCGTCAGCTCGATCTGCGAGGGCCGGCCCATCTCGTAGCCCTGCTCGATGACGAGACGGTGCGTGCCATCGCCCGGCCGATCGAATGCCATGACCGCCCCGGCGAAGGCAGCGACGGCCGAGCCGGTCGCCGGATCCTCGCTAATCCCGCTCTCCGGCCAGAACATCCGGGCGTGGTAGTGATGCCCGGCCTCTTCCGTTTGGCGGCAATAGACGAAGGCATTGCCGTTCTGGGCCGGCGCCATCGTGCGCTCGAAGGTCCCGGCGATGCGCGCCTTTGCGACTGCCTCGCGGCTGGCAACCGGCACCGTGGTGTAGGCGACGCCGGCCGAGAAGGCGCTCGGCCGATGGCCCTCGAAACCGAGATCGGCGAGATCCAGCCCAAGCGCCTCCGCCAGCGCTGCATCGGCGATCGGCTGCGCGATCTGCTCCGGCAGCTTCGGCAAGGTGAAGGCGGCGCGGGCGCTACGCGCATTGCCGAGCGCCACGACGCAAGGCACCAGGCCGACCTTCTCC
The DNA here is from genome assembly GCF_001429505.1 of Allobosea sp. Root483D1. Taxonomy (GTDB): domain Bacteria; phylum Pseudomonadota; class Alphaproteobacteria; order Rhizobiales; family Beijerinckiaceae; genus Allobosea. The sequence continues at coordinate 498,893 of NZ_LMJW01000018.1, read as the reverse complement.
TCCAGGATGAGGCTGTCCGACACCCGCCCCTCCGCGGCATCGCGCAGCGCCAGCAGCGCAGCTGTACCGACCGTCGGATGCCCGGCGAAGGGCAGTTCCTGCCCCGGCGTGAAGATGCGGATCGCGGCGCGATTAACCGGGTTGGCCGGCGGCGTGACGAAGACCGTTTCCGACAGGTTGAACTCGCGCGCGATGGTCTGCATCGCAGCGGTGTCCAGCCCTTCGCTGTCGAGCACCACGGCGAGCGGGTTGCCCGCATGCGGCCTCGTCGTGAACACGTCGAGCGTGACGAAGCGGCGGCTCATGCGGGCTCCTTCGGGATCGTAAGCTCGATCGTCAGCGGGCAATGGTCGGAGGCTTTTGGCCGGTCCCAGCCGACGCGCGGATAGCGGTCGCAGGTCAAGGCGAGCTTGGCCATCGAGCGGTCGGCCTCGCGTGGATCGAGCGGCACGCGATAAGGCAGGCCACGCCGGATCATCTGCATCAACGGCTTCGGATTGGCCGCGGCGAGTGCTGGCGAGAGCAGGATATGGTCGAGCGGCATATGGCTGTCGACCAGCGCTTGCCGCTCCTCCGACCAGTAGCGCCGGAAATGCGTCCAGCGCTCATGCGGCGGCAGGCTCTCGATCGGATCGACGGCGAAATCTTCGAGCAGCGGCTCGATGCCGCTGTCGCCCTCGTCGACCGGCGCCGCCAGCGGGCCGAGCCCGATGCGGTAGCCGTTGAGATCGCCGAGGATCGCCCAGTTCGCCTCGCGCCAGCCGGGACCGAACCAGTTCTGGACGATCTTCTTCACTGCCAGCGCCTCGGCCCGGCGGATCGGCAGGGTCGCCTGCCTGCCGTCGTCGCGACCATTGTTCATCGACTTGAAATGGCAGCCGAACAGGGTCAGCCGCCGGTCGCCGAGATCGAGCTCGACCGCCAGGCAGTCGCGGGCGAAGACCTTGTCGCGCGGGCTGATGCCGAAGGCGGCGACCTCGGGCGAGAACGCCTCGGCATCGGCGAAGCTCATGCCCTTATAGGAGCGCACCGTGACCTGCGGCGGCTTCACCAGGTCGCGCCGCGCCGCGAAGCCAATGTCGATATTGCGCCGGTCATTGCCGTCGAGCAGGGTGAAATGGCCGTAGCGGTGGTCGGCGATGCGGTGGACGTAGTTGGCGAAGAAGGCCTGCAGGCTAGCCAGCGAGTCGACCTCCTGCAGCATCCAGAGATCGGCATTGGCCTCGGCGATGGCGAGCGCCGTCATCTGGCGCTTGTCGTCCTCGAGCGCGACCGCAAGCGAGCGCTCGACCGCATCGCGCTCATCGGCGCGCGGGAAATGGAACAGCGACATCGCCGCCGCCGTCTCGGTCCGCCCGCCCGGCTCGAAGCGGTGGCGCGTCAGCAGGTTCTCGACGTTGAAGGTGCCAAGGCGCAGCTTCATGCGCTTCAGACCGCCTCGGGGGCGAAGAGCTGCGAGGGCGTGACGAACTCGTCCTGCGCCGCCACCGTCAGGATCTCGCGCGAGCCGGCTTCCTTGGTCCGCTTCAGCAGGCCGTAGATCGAGGAGGCCGCCTTGCCGAGCGCGCTCGCCGCCGAGCCGTCGCGCAGATAATGGACGAAGAACAGCGCTGCGATCGCGTCGCCCGCGCCGTTGATGTTGATGTCGATCTTCGGCGTGCGCACGCGGTAAGTGCCCCGCCCGTCCGCCGCCATCAGGTCGATCGCGTCATCCGGCGTCTCGTTGGTGATCAGCGAGGTGACGAGCACGACCTTGGGACCGGCATCGCGCAGCGCCTCGACGGCGCGGTGCGCATCGGCCAGCGTCTTGACCTCGACATCGGTGAGCAATTCCAGCTCGAACTGGTTCGGCGTGACGATGTCGGCGGCCGGCACCGCCTGCTCGCGCATGAATTCAGGGATACCCGGCCGCACGAAGACGCCGCGGCCGACATCGCCGATCACCGGATCGCAGCAATACATCGTCTTCGGGTTGGCCTCGCGCACCTTGGCTACCGCCTGGAGGATGGCGTGGCCGATATCGGCCGAGCCCATATAGCCGGACAGCACGCCGTCGCATTTTCCGAGTACGCCGCGCTCGCCGATGCCCTCCATCAACTCATCGATGGTGGCGCCGTCGAAGACCTGTCCCTTCCAGGCGCCATAGCCGGTGTGGTTCGAGAACTGCACGGTGTGGATCGGCCAGACCTCGACGCCGAGGCGCTGCATCGGGAACACGGCCGAGGCATTGCCGACATGGCCATAGGCGACATGGGACTGGATCGAGAGGATGTTCATGGGGGCAGGCCAGCCTTCGACGACACGACGCGGCGAACCTAGCGGCTGGTGCGGCCGGCGCCAATCGAAAGCCGTGATGGAAGCGATCAGCCCTGGCGCTATGGGCTCGACAGCCGCGCCACCCCTGCCGTGTCGGTGAACTGGGTGACGCTCTTCAGCTTGCCGTCGACGATGGTGAAGACATCCATGATTTCGAACGCGCCGCTGCGCCCGGTCGGCTTGCATGCGACATTGGCGCGCCAGTGCAGCGTCGCCTTGTCGTCATCGACCGTCAGCGCCAGTTCCTCAATGTCGCTGAAGGCATAGGTCGCGATCAGCCCTGCCATTTGCTCGCGCACGGCAGCATGGCCTTCGGGCTGCGCGAAGACTTCGGCAGCCTGCGGTCCGCCCGCGAGTCGATAGCTGCAATCGGAGTGCATGAATCCCATCAGGGCATCGAGATCGCCGCGATGGCGGGCGGCATAAGCGTCCCGGATCAAGGTCTCGACGGCAGCGCGATCGGTCATGGCGCCTCTCCTTGCGTCAACGACCACTCTCACGCCGTGGCGACCGCAAGTCCAGTGCGCAGGTGCCCGAACTGTCAGGCCGGCGAGCCCATGATGTAGGGAATGCTGCCGATAACGATGGCGAGCTGAACCGCGTTGCATGCCATGCCACTATAGTGCAGGCGGCGCAGCCGGCGACCGACGTCGGCGGGCCAATTGTCGATCTGGCTATCCAGCCGCGACAGGAGCCAGCGGCGCACCATCAGCGTGGAGGCCAGCACGCCGACGCCGATAACGAAAGCCCAGCGCTCGGTCAGGGCGAAAACCACGGTCCCGATGACGGCAGCGATAACCAGAACCTGGAAATAGGCGCTGAACATCATGCGCATGAGCCGGGCGACCGGCAGGATGTCGAGCTTCACGAACAGAAAGCCGGGCGCCGCCAGCAGCAGATAGCCCATCGGCAGGATCAGGATGACGAAGGCGAACAAGGCGGCGGCATTCGGCGTCATGCGAGCACCTTTTGGCCATCCCGCTGGAAAGGCCTTCCAGCAGACGCCTCCGAAATATTCATCCGCTGATCATCGCTAACAATTGGACTTTAGGCGGATCAGAAATGAGCCGGCGACCGAACGAATACGCTGCCTCGCCGCCCGAAGAACGAGCCATCGCCCGTTACTTGCACATCCCTAGCAGAATCCGCGCTGAACTCCGCCTAGGCGACGCGTCTAATGTCCAATTGCAAGCGCTCGAATTCTTGGGAAAATCAGTATGCAGCAAACTATATCCGCGACGGATCAAACCGAAGAAGCGATCACCTCACAGACATAACAAGCGGTCGAACAACGGAGGGGACAAATGCGCATGATTTCCTGGCTTTGGCCGCGGCGAAACAAGAATAGCTCCGCGGGCAGCACAGAATTTTCTTCCCCCCAGCCTGAGCAAGACGATCGGCGGCGTTTGCTCCAGGCGCTCTCCGCCATGGTCGGCGGCGGCGCTCTGGCCGCCGTCTCAGCCCCTGTCCAAGCGAAGGATTCCAGCGAGCTGCCGCCCCCGAAACGGGCGCTGACCGGCCGCGACGAGGCCGGCAAGTCGGTGTTCAAGTCCTTCGACGTCACGCCCAAGGTGGTGGAGATCGACTCAAATCCCGGGCTGACCTTCTACGAGCTCTACAGGACCGAGGGCGTGCCGAAGCTCACCGGGCTGGAATCCGACCCGATGCTCGCGGGAACGGTCGCCTTTCCCGGCCCCGGCGGCACGATGTTCCGTCTGATCTCCTATCCGCCGCGGCGACCCGAGGGCTGGAAGCCGCCGGCCGGCGTCACCTTCGAGAGCGCGCTGCAGGAGATGTCGGAGAAGGTGCCGCGCATGGGCGACCATTTCGATCTCAGTGCACCGGGCATGCACACCTCGGACACCATCGATTACGGGGTCGTGGTGCGCGGCGAGATGACGCTTGAGCTGGACGATGGGCAAAGAGTCCATCTGCGCCAGGGCGATTGCATCGTGCAGAACGGGACACGGCATCGCTGGCGCAATCCGTTGGCCGAGCCCTGCCTGATGGCTTTCATCTCGGTCGGCGGGACGCGGGGCTGAGGCTGTCCCCTTCTCCCCCGAGGGGAGAAGGGTTTCCGTTTCGGCTACGACCCCGCCGCCGCCTTCTTGGCGAACGAATCGATGAAGGTCTTGCCGAGGTCGACGTTCGAGTTCGTCAGCTCCGGATCGAGCAGCTTGAGCGAGTCGTACATGCTCTTCATCGCGTCGGCGGTCGGGATGCCGGTGCGCGAATAGCTCTCCTGCGAGTTCTTCACGGCGGTCAGGTAGAGCGGCTTGTCGCCGAGATGGTATTCCGGCGGGACGAGATCGGCGACATCCTCGGGTTTGGCCGTCTCAAGCCATTTCAGCGACTTCATCAGCGCGTTGACGAGCTTCTGCGTCGTGACCGGGTTCTTCTCGGCGAAGTCGTTCTTGAGATAGAGCACCGCCGCCGGGTTCGAGCCGCCGAACAGCGCCTTGGTCCCCGCCTCGGTGCGGGTGTCGATCAGCGAGACGACATCGCCGTCCGCTTCCAGCTTCGAGGTGACGGGATCGAGATGCGAGATCAGATCGACCTGCTTCTGCTTGATCGCCGCAACCGCACTGGCGCCCGCGCCGACGCCGATGATCGGCGCATCCGTCGCCTTGAGGCCCGCCTTGACCATGGCGTATTGCGCGGTCAGCGCCGTCGAGGAGCCGGGCGCGGTGACGCCGATCTTGAGCCCCTTGAAGTCGGCCGCCGACTTGACCTTGTCGGCGAGGTCCTTGCGCACCGCGATGGTGATCGCCGGGAAGCGCCCGAGCTCGATCACGGCGCGGATATCCTGGCCCTTGGCCTGCATGCGGATGGTGTGCTCATAAGCGCCGGTGACGACATCGACCGAGCCACCGACGAGCGCCTGCAGCGACTTGGCGCCGCCGCCGAAATCATTGATCTCGACGTCGAGCCCCTGGTCCTTGAAGAAGCCCTTCTTCTCCGCGACCGTCAGCGGGAGATAGTACAGGAGCTGCTTGCCGCCGACGCCGAGCGTCAGCTTGGGCTTCTCGGCGTTCTGGGCGAAGGCAGACGAAGCGCCGAGTGCCGTGGTGAAGGCGAGCGCAGCCAGCGCCGCGCGACGAGTAAAAAACATGGGTTTCCTCCGGTTGATCGACGACGCGCTTCGTAAAAGGCGCGATTTCGCAATGAAGATAGGCGCATTGCCGCAAGCTGGGCAAGCGTAGGCATGGCGCGGAGCGCGAAGCCGGGGCCGATCGCCGCGGAAGCGACAGGAAAGATTCAAGGCTTGTTAAAGCTCGCCTTCCACACTGGCTGGATTCGGTGCCTCCCGACGATGCCTCGACGACGGCTTTCGACCAGAACGGACGAAACAGGAGACGGTCATGGTGGACGCAGTAGCGGCCCGGACTGCGCCTTCCCCCTATGAACTCCCGCACAGCGCGCCGTCAGCGGGCGTGCCGGCTCCGGACAGGGCAAGCTCTCCGCCTGCCGCCATGACGTCGGCAACGCCTGATCGAGACGACGCCGTCATCCTCGACCTGTCGGACCAGGCTCGCGCCGCCATGGCCCAGGGCAGCGCCGCTGCGCAGACGCCAGGAGCCGGTGCCGACGACCCGGCCGAGCCGAGCTGGGTCGAAAAGCGCTTCAAACTGATGACCGAGTATACGGCGCTGCAGCAGGAACTCGTCTGGCTCAGCGATCGAGCCACGGCCCATGCCCTCGACGAGATGTTCCAGGGAGCCGTCGCGCCGCAGGACGAGAGCAGCGTGGCGGACAAGCGGACGCAGTTCGATCGCGACATGCAACGGCGCGAGGAACTGATGCCGCGTTATGCCGAACTGGTACGCATGCTCGAAGCCCCGCCGGGCCGGGACGCCTAGCGGAAGGCGCGGCTCGCATAGAGCGCGATGGCGAAGCAGGCCAGCGCGACGCCGAGCAGGAGCCAGTTGGTTTCTGTCGGGTTTTCCAGCGCCGCATTCGACGGGTCCCGCGGATCGTAGTGCACGTCGACCGCCGCTCCGGCCGGATAGCGCGTGACGATCGCCTGCGCGAAGCTCTCCGACCCCGAGATTTCGAGCCCAAGCTTCACCTGCCGGCTGTGCAAGCGGTTGCCGCCGACCGTGTAGGCGAACTCGACGACGGGGAGATAGGTCGTGCGCGTCTTGCCGTTCTCGGTCGAGCCCCGCTGCTCGACGACGCTGGAGATGATCTCCCCCTGTGTGACCGGCCAGGCATTGGCGCGCGCGAGATAGCGCCGGTGCCCGACGAAGAACAGCAGCGCCATCAGGCCGAACAGGCCGGCGAACAGCATCACCGGAACATCCGCGTCCGGCATTCGGGCTTTGAGAACCTCGGCCCCTTGCGTCACCGCCCAGTGTAAACCGCCGCCCAGCAGGGCGACCCCGAGCAGCAGAAGGCCGCAGCCCTTGACCGCTCCCTTCGGCGCCTCGCGCTCCAGCACGCAATCGCCGGGATCGGCCGGATCGTAGAAAACGGTCACATTCGCGCCGGCCGGATAGCGCGCCAGCGCCTCCTCGGCATATTTGCCGCTGATGTCGCCGAGGCTGATCCGTGTGCCCTGATAAGTCACGCCTTTGACCGAGAACGAATAGGTCACGGCGGGGATATTGACGACGGTCCCGATCTCGTTGCCCTTGGGCGGCCGCCGCGCCGCCATATGCGACCGGATCACGCGCCCCGGCGCCTGGGCCCAGCTCCTGGCCCGGCGCACCTTCAGCATCGCGTTGACCACCATCGCAGCGACCATCACCACCACCGGCAGGGCGATCAGGGCGATGTTGCCGAAGGTCGTGCCGGCAAAGGGCAACTGCTCCAGCCAGCTCTCCGGCAGCACTTCCACGATCACGAAGATCAGCGCGAGCGAGGCGACCACCGCCACGATCGCCCAGACCGGCGGTTCGCCCGCAGCTTCTGCCGCCTTGGCCGGCGAGACCTGGCGCTGCCAGGCCAGCTTGCCGCGCCAGCTGGTGTCGCCGCCGAGATAGGCGAGCAGGATCCGGTTCAGGGTCGCGGCGTCAACCGTTTCGGCAGCGTCGAACCGTGCCTTGCCCGAGTGATAGGCCAGCCGGAACCGGCCGCGCTCGTCCCGCTCCGCTTCGACATAACCGTCATCGTCGGAGAGGTTGATGAACCAACCCGGATCGTCGCCGCTCTGGTCGATGGCGCGGGTGATGTCCTCGCGCGTCGGATCGGCCGTGATACGATCGCAGACGTCGAGTTCCATGACCGCCCCTCAACGGTGGAAGGGCGAGGATGGCGCTCATTCGCGCCGGGAATCAAGCAGAGCTTACGTTACGTCGTCGTCGTGCTGCTCTGCCCCGGCCGCCAGACCAACAACCGGTTCTCGACCAGGGTCACGATCGAATCGATCAGGATCACGAAGATCGCCAGAATCAGCATGCCCGAGAACACGCCGGTGACGTCGAAGACGCTCTCGGCCTCGTGGATCTTGTAGCCGAGTCCCGCGGACGAGCCGAGATATTCGCCGACGACCGCACCCACCAGCGCGAAGCCGACCGAGGTGTGCAGGGACGAGAACATCCAGGTCAGTGCCGACGGCCAGTAGACATGGCGGAAGAGCTGGCGCTCGTTCATGCCGAGCATGCGGGCGTTGGCCAGCACGGTCGGCGAGACCTCTTTCACGCCCTGGTAGACGTTGAAGAAGACGATGAAAAACACCAGCGTGAAGCCGAGTGCCACCTTCGACCAGATGCCGAGGCCGAACCAGAGCGCGAAGATCGGCGCCAGCACGACCCGCGGCAGGGCGTTCGACGCCTTGATATAGGGATCGAACACCGCCGCCAGCAGCGCGTTCCTGGCGAAGGCGAAGCCAAAGAAGATGCCGGCGACCGAGCCGATCACGAAGGCGAGCACCGTCTCGGTCAGGGTGATGCCGAGATGCCAGTAGATATCGGTGCCGGTGAGCTGCTTCCAGGTTCGGGCCAGAACCTCGCCGGGCGTCGAGAAGAAGAACTGGATCGTCTTCACCTCGCCGAACAGGCTGGTGGTGGTGACGATGTGCCAGATCGCCAGGAACACGACCATGACCAGGATTTGCAGGGCAAGGAGCTTCACGCGGTTCATGACGCAGCTCCCTCGACCAGTTCCTTGCCTTCGCCCATGGCATAGGCCTTCTGCACCTCGACCCTAAGCGAAGCCCAGATGTCGCGATGGATCTCGTGGAAGGCCTTCTCCAGCCTGATCTCGGCGATGTCGCGCGGACGCGGCAGCGGCACCCGGTAGTCGGCGACGATGCCAGCGGCCGGCCCTGCCGTCATCACCACGACCCGGTCCGAGAGTGCGATCGCTTCCTCGAGGTCATGCGTCACGAAGATCAGTGCCTTGCGGTCCCTGCTCCAGAGATCGAGCAGGAGATTGCCCATGATCTGGCGGGTCTGCGCATCGAGCGGCCCGAAGGGCTCGTCCATCAGCAGGATCTCGGGATCGCGGATCAGCATCTGCGCCAGCGCGACGCGCTTGCGCTGGCCGCCGGAGAGCATATGCGGATAGCGCTCGACGAAGGCGCGCAAGCCCACCCGGCCGAGCCAGTCGCGGGCTCGCTTGTCGGCCTGCGCATCCGAGACGCCCATCGGCTCGAGCGCGACCTTGACGTTGTCGAGCGCCGTCTTCCACGGCATCAGCGCATCCTGCTGGAAGAGATAGCCGGCGCGGCGGTTCAGGCCCGAAAGCGGCTGGCCGAAGATCGCAACCTTGCCGGCAGACGGCGTCAGCAGACCGGCGGCGGCGTTGAGCAGGGTCGACTTGCCGCAACCCGTCGGGCCGACCACCGAGACGAACTCGCCCGGTGCTACCGCAAGGTCGATGCCCTTCACCGCCTGGTAGCGGCTGCCGCCCTGGAGATGGAAGGTGATGTCGATGCCGGCGAGCCTGACCGCCGGCTGTTCTTCTGCCGCGCCCGCATCGCCGGGCGGGCTGACCTTGGACTCCATGGATATCCCGTCCCCTGCCGTCGGCGCCGTCCCGGCCCGCGCGGCTTATTTCCGTTCGTCGCGACACTAGGCAATCAATCCGCGAAGGCAACCCGCCCGCGGCATCCGGTCTCGCAGTCCGCTCACCGGGTAGCGAAAAAGCGACGCTTCTGCTCTATCGCTCCCGATATCGTTCACCGCCCTTAGGGAGAATCGCCGGCCCATGCCCCCGCTTGAGCAATGGATGCACGAGCTCGTCGCGTTCATGCGTGCCAACCAGTACTGGGCCGCGCCGATCGTCTTTTTCATCGCTTTCGCCGAATGCGTCGCGATCCTGTCCTGGCTCGTGCCGGCGACGGTGTTCTTCACCGCCTTTGGCGCGGTTGCCGGCGCTTCGGGCCTCAATCTCATGCCGCTCTCGCTCGCGGCGGCGCTCGGCGCCGCCTCCGGCTTCTGGATTTCCTATTGGGTCGGCCTCGTCCTCGGCCCGCGCGTCAACGACCACTGGCCCGTGCGCAACAATCCGGCCCTGCTCCAGCGCGGCCACGACTTCTTCGAGAAATGGGGCGTGCTCGGCGTCGCCATCGGCCATTTCTTCGGGCCGATCCGGGCGGTGATCGCGCTCGTCGCCGGCATCGTGAAGATGCCGTTCTGGCCCTTCCAGATCGCGAACTTCGCGGCGTCCTTCGCCTGGGGCTTCGGCTTGATCTACGGCGCCGGGCGCTTCTCCGAATACATGATGCAGTTCACCGGCAAGTAGCGCCGACGAACCGTGGCGAAAACCCGGCGGAAAGCACAACGCCAGCTGAACGCTCACCTCAGATCGCGTTCAGGCGCGGCGGCCGAAAGTCCGGCCATCGCGTCGAGACCGGATCCCCCGGTTCACCACCGGCGCGGCGGCGCGGACGGCCCGGCATCCGCGCTCCAGCTCCACCGGGCACGACTTACAGGAGTCGAGATCATGACCATGACTCGTTTCGCCATCGGCCTCGCTGCGCTCGCCCTCGCCGCCGGCCCGGCCCTCGCGCAGACCGCGACCCAGCCCACGACCCCGGCCAAGCCGGCCGCGCCCGTGACCACTCCCGCTGCACCCGCCGCGAAGCCGGCTGCGCCCACAACCCAGGCCCAGACCAAGAAGGTCAACATCAACACTGCCAGCGCCAGCGAGCTCGAGCAGCTCAAGGGCATCGGCGAGGCCCGTTCCAAGAAGATCGTCGAGGAGCGCGGCAAAGCGAAGTTCAAGAACTTCGACGATCTGGTGAAGCGCAGCGTGCTGCCCTCGAACGTCGAAGCCGACATCAAGGATCACGTCACCTTCTGATCCCTGCCCAAAAATCGAAGAGTCGGCCACTTCCGCGGCCGGCTCTTTCTTGTTTCGGTCGACCGGTGTCAGCGGTCACCCTGCCCCCCTGCCGCTCACTCCGCAGCCCGGAGGAAGACCACCCGGCTGCTCGTGGCGCTGTCCGCCCGTTGAACGCTCCGCTCCAGCGGGGACGATGCACCGGCGCTCAGGCCACCCCGGACCTCCCCAGCGCTTTCCCCGCCCGCAAGGCCGCGCCGCTCCTCGACGCGCAATGAGATGATCGCGGTCGGGTCTCCGAAAAATGGGGCGGCCCTCGTGTCGCGCAGATCGCTGTCGCGCAAACCGAGATCGCGCAGATCGCGCTCGCTCATGTCGCTGAGCGTGCGGTAGTCGCGCCGCGACTGCAGCCAGTGGCCGATCGCGCCGACCACTGCGAGCACAGGCTTGGCCGATCCGATGATGAAGCTGATCATGACCTGTCTCCGTCGTTGTGAGACGGCACAGGACACCCTGAGCCTGACAGGAGTTGTCAGAAGCTCCGGGGCTCAATGACAGCTTCTGTCAGGGGTGATTGGGCGAGCCCGATGGAGATCACGATCCCAAAACGAAAGCCGGCCCGGTCAGGATTTGACCATGCCGGCTTTGGGGCCTTGGCACGCTACAGCAGGCCAAAGACGACCATTATCACCAGGGCAAACGAGGCCCCCAGCGCCAGATGCGCGAACTTGAACTGAAAACCTTGGGACGCAGGCATCGATCGGATCGGTGTCATCATCGCCTCCATCTGTTCAGCCTTGGTCTGCTTCGTCGTCGAGCTCTTTCGTCTCGGCCGGGTCGCGATGGCTCAAGAGGCCAACATTCCAGCGATGCCCCAGCCGACCAATGCGAGCACCAGCCCTGCGACGAGAACGATCAGCACAGGCCGGTCGAGGAAGCCTTGCCTCGCCTCTACCGGGGTCTCGACTGCCGGATCGGCATCGGAATGGACATCCGCCCGCATTGGGGGGATCGGCTGGCCACCCTTTTCGGGAATCCGCGCCTCGCGCTCCTTCACGTCGTCTTGCATCGCCGCCTCCATTGGCTGGCTTCGGAACCGTATCAGCCGCCGGCCGCGCGCATCAGGATGCTCGCGAGCATGGTGACGGCGAGAAAACCACCCAGCAGCAGGACGAGGATCTGATCTTCCCATGATGCCGGCTTGGCGACATCGGCCAGCCCGTGACGGGCATGGCGCTGATGCAGCCGCTCGATCGCCATGTGCCTCAGTTCGTCTTGGCCGGTCATCGCACGCTCCTGCTTCCATCGACTGGAGCATCAACGCCTGCCGCGGGAAGCGGTTCCCGAAGCGAAGTTCCTCAACGCGAAACGGGCGCCCTGCCGGGCGCCCGTTCGACTTCCTTTAACCTCGATGCCGTCATTCCGGCCGCAGCGAAGCGGAGCGCCGGAATCCATCATAAGACATTGCATTCTACGTTGGATTCCGGAGCTGCGTGGCTTCGCCGCTTGTCCGGAATGACGGAGTAGGCCTTCTCAGTTCTTGGTCTTGTCGACCAGCGCCTTGGCCTTGATCCAGGGCATCATGTCGCGCAGCTTGGCGCCGACTTCCTCGATCGGATGGGCGGCCATGCGGGCGCGGGTCGCCTTGAACGAGGTCTGGTTGACCTTGTTCTCCAGCATCCAATCGCGGGTGAACTTGCCCGACTGGATGTCGGTCAGCACGCGCTTCATTTCGGCCTTGGTCTCGGCGGTGATGATGCGCGGGCCGGTGACGTACTCACCGAACTCGGCGGTGTTCGAGATCGAGTAGTTCATGTTGGCGATGCCGCCCTCGTAGATGAGGTCGACGATCAGCTTCACCTCGTGCAGGCACTCGAAATAGGCCATCTCCGGGGCATAGCCGGCCTCGGTCAGCGTCTCGTAGCCGGCCTTGATCAGCTCGACCAGACCGCCGCAGAGCACCACCTGCTCGCCGAACAGATCGGTCTCGCACTCTTCCTTGAAGGTGGTCTCGATGATGCCGGCGCGGCCGCCGCCATTGGCCGAGGCGTAGGAGAGGCCGAGGTCATGGGCGTTGCCGGTCGCATCCTGGTGGATCGCGATCAGGGTCGGCACGCCGCCGCCACGCTGGTACTCGGAGCGCACGGTGTGGCCCGGGCCCTTCGGCGCGACCATCAGCACGTCGAGGTCCTTGCGCGGCTCGATCAGGTTGAAATGGACGTTGAGGCCGTGCGCGAACAGGAGGGCAGCGCCCTCCTTCATGTTGCCGTGCAGTTCGTCGCGGTAGATGTCGCCCTGCAGTTCGTCCGGGGTCAGCATCATCATGATGTCTGAGACCTTGGCGGCCTCCGACGGGGTCATGACCTTGAAGCCAGCCTCTTCGGCCTTCTTGCGGGTGGCCGAGCCGGCCTTCAGCGCGATGATGACGTCCTTGACGCCGGAATCGCGCAGGTTGAGCGCGTGGGCATGACCCTGCGAGCCGTAGCCAACGATGCAGACCTTCTTGCCCTTGATCAGATTGATGTCGGCGTCGCGATCGTAATAAACGCGCATGTGATGCGTCCTTCCTTGGGGTTGATCTGTTTGCTTCAGGCTTTCGGTACGGCGCCCTGCCGTCCGTGAAGGGTGAGGAACTGGTCGGTGGCCCGGGCCGCGTCGCGCTGGATCTCGGCTTTGCCAGAGACGAGCACATCGCCCAGCAGCAGCCTGATCTGAACGTCGCGGCCGACCAGGCCGAAAAAGGTGCGGAACGCCGTCTCGGCGTCGTCGAATGAGAGCAGTCCGGCGGCGCGACCGGCCTCCAGAACCGGCTTCAGCCGCTCGCCAATAGCGACACGCCCGTTCGCCAGCACGATGCCGCCGAGATTGCTCTTGCCCGAGGCAGCATGACCGATGGCGGCACGATTAAGCGCGATCGAGGTCTGGCTCGTGATCACGCTGAGCCAGTTCTCGGCGAAATCGCGCAGGCTCTTGCGCAGCGTCGCCGCATCGAGCGCCTGACGGTCGTAATTGTCAGCCCGGACTTTCGAGGCCTGCCACTGCACCGTCGCAGTCAAAAGGCCATCGCGATCGCCGAACCATTTGTACAGCGTCTCCTTCGAGCAGCTCGCGCGCCGGGCGACCGCCGTCATGGTGAGCTGGTCGCCCTGCTCCACCATCAGCGCCAGCACGGCGTCGAGCACGGCCTGCTGCCGCTCGCTCAGCGCCTCGCCTTGGCTATGGGTCGCGGTGTCGCTCATCGATCCAGAGAGTACCGTACGTTACGGTTCTGGCATCTACCGTACGGCTTGCCGACGCGCAAGGGCATGCAGGAGAAATTTCATCGCCCGCGCGCCGTCAGGGCACCTATATCTTCCCCGAAGAGAGCGCCTGATCCGGAGCCTACCATGACACAGCCTACCCCGCCTGCTGCCGCCGAAGTCCTCGCCTTCTGGCGCGCGGCCGGCCCGGACAAATGGTTCGCCAAGGACGATGCCTTCGACGCCGAGATCGCCGGGCGCTTCCGGCCGCTGGTCGATGCCGCCGCCAGGGGCGAGCTTTCGGACTGGGAAGCGACGCCGGAGGGCGTCTACGCGTTGCTGATCCTGCTCGACCAGTTCCCGCGCAATCTCCACCGCGGTTCGGCTCACGCCTTCGCGGCGGATCCGCTCGCCCGCGAGGTCGCAGGCCGAGCGATCGCGCGCGGCTTCGATGAGGCCTTCGACAATCCCGAACGGCGCTTCCTCTACATGCCGTTCATGCACTCCGAGGATCTTGCCGACCAGGAGCGTTGCGTCGCCCTGAGCGAGGCCTCGGGCGATGACGACTCGGTCAAATACGCCGTCATCCACCGCGACATCATCCGCGATTTCGGTCGCTTCCCGCACCGAAACACCGTCCTCGGCCGAGAGAGTTCGACCGAGGAACAGAGCTTCCTCGAAGACGGTGGCTTCAGCGGCTGATCAGCCTCCGACGGCTTTCCGGTGAGCTTGGGCCAGTTCGGCCATGCTCTTGAAGTGGAAGTCGACCTTCGGCTGGTTCGCGGGAACCTGTGTCGCGCCGCTGCCCGCCATGCCGAAGCGCCGATCGATCCAGGCGCGCGCGAGCCCGGCCCGCTCGGCCGGGACATGGTCGTGGAACAGGCTCTGCGCCGTGTGCAGAACGTCGCCCGCTTTGAGGCCGAGATCGGTCTCCAGATGCGCCAGCAGATGGGCGAAGTTGCGCGGGTCGGGTTTGTAGGAGCCGACATCCTCGGCGGTGTAGATCGCGTCGAAGGTCACGCCGAGCTTGCGGTTGCTCGCCGCGAAGCTCGTTCGATCGACATTGGACAGGATCACCAGCTTGTAGTGCCGCTTGAGATAGGCCAGCGCCTCGGCGGAATCCGGAAAGGCCGGCCAGTCCGGCACCGAGCCGCCGAAGCGCTCGTTCAGATCGGCATGGATGTTGACGCCGAGATCCTTGGCGAGGCGCGCATGGACCGCGGCGAGCAGTGTCGAATAGCGCAACGACGGCCCCGCCTCCTCCAGCTCTGTCTCGACGCGGCCGAAATGCGCGAGCGCCTCCTCACGACCCAGAGCGAGCCGGCCGGCGCTGAGCAGCGGCTGCAGCGCGTTCCAGATCCCGGTCTCCCAGTCGATCAGCGTGCCGTAGCAGTCGAAGGTCAGAACCTTGAAATCGGTGAGTTTCATCGCGAATGGTCCTCATGGATGCGGAGTTGCATCGACCATAGCGACCACCCGCACCCCCGTGATGAGGCAAAGCTCCGAACGACTTGACCGAAGCTGCGCTTATCGGCCCAGGCCACTCCGGCCCGCGGCGCGGAACTCGGACGGCGTCAGGCCGAAACGTCGCTTGAACTGCCGGTTGAAGGACGAGGCGTTCTGGTAGCCGAGGGCATAGGCGATCTCGGAAACCGACAGCGCCGTCGTGGCCAATTGCTCGGCCGCCTCGTCGAACAGCCGGGCCAGCTGTGATTGCTTGGGCGACTGCCCCGTCGTCGCCCGGAACAACGCATGGAACCGGCTCTGGCCGAGGCCGGCTGCCCTCGCCATCTCGGCGACGCTCCCCGCTCCACCCTCGCGGGCTATAGCGATGACGCGACGTTCCGAGTGCGGCACGGGCCGGGGCATCGCGCGTGGTGCGACCAGTTGCAGCCCCGCCAGCGCCAGGTGGGCGGCATCATCAGCCCGGCAGGCGCCGGCTTCGACCTCGGCGCCGAGCTGGCGGAACATCCGCCACAACCAGGGCTCGACCCGTGTCAGCGACGGCGCGGTATCGCGGAGCAGGGCCGGCTCCGCCTCGCCGGCGAAGGCCCCGGCTTCGACATCGAGGATGAGCATGCTGCAATCCGGCGTCGGCACGAAATCATGCTCGTGATCGCGCGGGATGATCGCGACGCACTGGCTCGACACGACGCTGCAATGCCCCTCGACATCGAGCCGCATCGCGCCCTGCATTGGCAGCAGGATCTGGCTATAGTCGTGGCGGTGACGGTCGCCGCCGCGATAGCTGCGGATTTCGAGATGGATCGACATCGCCTGCTCGCTCGCAAGGGATTACGCAGCGCATTTGCCGTCAATCGCCGCCGGCAATCAAGCGCGCTGCCGCGGCTCAGCCACCCGCCATCTGCTGCGCCGCGATCCGCTGCAGGAAGATCGCCGCCACCGTCAGCACGAAACCAGCCCACCACAGCGGCGAGCGCAGGCTCTTGCCCGAGCCAAGCGGCTCGGCCTCGGTCTTCCCCGACAGGCGCCGGTAGATCGGCCAGGCAAAGCAGGCGAAGCCGATGGCGCCGAGGCCGAGCGAGATTTCATTCAGTCCGATCGTCACCGCTCTGCCCCCTCCCCGGCCAGCGCCGGACGATCGCTTTCACCAGCAATCGCGGGCGCCTTCAACCCCAGCCTTCGCAGCGGATCGCCGATCAGCCCGGAAACCAGGAGCGCCAGCATCCGGTCGATGCCAGGCAACCGCGCCAATGGCGGGACCACCCGGTCGCGGATCAACGGCAGCACGGCACTGTCCGACTGGTAGAACGGCGTGAACATCCGGCTCGCCGCCTGATAGAGCCGGACATGCCAGCGGCGCAGTTGGGCATAGCGGCGTAGCGCGCCATCGAGATCAGCGGCCTGATCGAGCGCCACGGCCAGCGCATACGCGTCGAGCAGGGCCATGTTCGCCCCCTGCCCCAGTTGCGGGCTGGTCGAATGGGCCGCATCGCCGATGAAGGCGAGCCGCCGGCCGAAAGGTTGCGGCAGCGTCTGGTGGCGATAGCTCGCGAAGGTCAGCTGCTCGGGATCGACGATCTCCGCGAGCAGCGGCGCAGTCGCCGGCCAGGCGCGTTCGACCTCGGCTTTCCAGGCTGCCAACCCGGCGTTGCGCCAGGCGTCGAGCGCATCAGCCTTCAGGCTCCAGAACAGGGCCGCCTGCGGCTCGCTCTCCCCGGCATGGCGACCGATCGGCAGCACGCCGACCATCACGCTGGCGCGGCGATAGCGTTGTTCCAGCGCATGGCGGTCGAATCCGGCCCCGCCGAGCGGGACATTGGCCCAGAGCGCGCCATAGCTCAGCGGCACGCGTGCTGCGGGGGCAGCGGCATGGCCCAGCAGCGGCGATCGCGTGCCCGACGCATCGACCGCGAGATCGAACGGGCCGACGCGGCGATCGCTCGCCGTGATCAGCCAGACCTTTCCGCCACTATCCGTCTCGACATCGCCGACCTCGATCCCGGTCTCGATCGCGACCGGCCGCTTCTGCACTGCCGCGAACAGCGCCTCGAACAGCGCCGCGCGATGGATGCCGACGCCGAAGCGCTCGCGCTCCAGCGCGGCATAGCGCACATCGAGGACAACGGAGCCCGTATCAGCGTTCAGCCCGAACAGCCGGTCGATCCGGCTGCCAGCGGCGATCAAGGGGGCGGCAAGTCCGAGTGCATCGAGGACCGCGAGCCCGCTCGGCTGCAAGATCAAGCCGGAGCCGAGCGGTTGCGGTTCGCCGAAGCGCTCGACCAGCGTGACCTTGTGGCCGGCCCGTTCGAGCAGCAGCGCGGCCGCCAGCCCGGCGGTTCCGCACCCGATGATGGCGAGGCTGCGACTCATGCCGCAACCAGCTTACCGGGTCACATCGCCTCCGCGCCGCGGCTCATCGCCGCGATGCCGGTGCGCGAGACCTCGGTCAGGCCGACCACGGTCATCAGCTTGATGAAGCGCTCGATCTCCTCGGTTGTGCCGGTGAGTTCGAAGACGAAGGAAGTCAGCGTCGCATCGAGCGTGCGCGCGCCGAAGGATGCGGCGAGCCGCATCGCCTCGACACGGTAGTCGCCCTTGCCGACGACCTTGACCAGGCAGAGCTCGCGCTCGATCGCCTCGCCTTGAAGGGTCAGGTCGACGACGCGATGGACCGGCACCAGCCGGTCGAGATGCGCCTTGATCTGGTCGATCACGTTCGCCGTGCCGGAGGTGACGACGGTGATGCGCGAGAGGTGCTTCTCATGCTCGGTCTCGGAGACGGTGAGGCTCTCGATGTTGTAGCCGCGGCCGGAGAACAGGCCGGCGATGCGAGCGAGAACGCCCGGCTCGTTGTCGACGATCACCGCCAGGGTGTGGCGGGCGATCGGCTGGGCGGTCGGGGCGCTCGGATAATGCGTCGTGTTCATCGCTGGGCCTTGCTGCGGCTGATATGCGGGCGGAAATCGGTCAGGACCGGTTCGTCGACCTCGTCCTCGGATACGATCCAGGGCTCGGCCAGCGCGGCCTCGCGCCAGGCCTGGAAGCCGGCAGTGCCCTGTAGGGTTTCGACATAGGCGGCGCTGACAGGATCGAGCGCGACCGAATAGGTGGTGAAACGACTGGCCACCGGCGCGAACATCGCGTCGGCCGCGCTGAACTCCCCGAACAGGAACGGGCCGCCGGCGCCGAAGCGCTGCCTTGCATCGCGCCAGATCTCGGTGACACGGGCGATATCGGCCGCGACCGCCTCGCCGCGATCGCGCGCCGGGTGGACCCAGGCGAGGTTCATCGGACAGGCGCTGCGTAGCGCCACGAAACCCGAATGCATCTCGGCCGAGATCGAGCGCGCCATGGCCCGCGCCGCCTTGTCACGCGGCCAGATCGGCAGCTCCGGATGCGTCTCGGCGAGGTATTCGATGATGGCGATCGAATCCCAGACAGCGATCGGTCCGTCGACCAGCGACGGAACCTTACGCGCCGGCGTGTACTCGGCAACGGTGCGCTTCCACTCCGGATCGTCGAAGGTCGGCCCGAACGGCACCAGCACCTCCTCGAACGGAATGCCGAATTCCTTGAGGACGAGCCACGGCCGCAGCGACCAGGACGAGTGGGTCTTGTTGGCGATGACGAGCTTCATGCCGCCTGCTCCATTGCCAGCGTGAAGTCGAGCGCCGCCTCGACATGCAGCGCCGTGGTGTCGAAGGTGGGGATATCGAAATCGGCCTGCGAAACCAGCAGCCCGATCTCGGTGCAGCCGAGGATGACGCCGTCGGCCCCCTCCTCCAGTGCCGCCCGCGCGACCATCTCGCGATAGCGCGCCTTCGAGGCCGGCAGCACCTGCCCGCGGCAGAGCTCCTCATAGATGATGCGATGGACGTCGGTCCGCTCCGCCTCGTTCGGCACCAGCGCCTCGACGCCGAAGGCGCCGAGCCGGTCGCGATAGAAACGCTGCTCCATGGTGAAGCGCGTCGCCAGCAGCAGGGGCCGGCGCGCAGTCGTCTTGCGGATCGCCTTGGCGGTGACGTCGGCGAGATGGAGGAAAGGCAGGTTCGTCGCCTGCGTGATGTGGTCGGCGAGCTTGTGCATGGTGTTGGTGGCCAGCACGATGCAGACTGCGCCGCCCTGCTCGAGCCGGCGCGCGCTCGCCGCCATCGCCGCCCCCGCACGGTCCCAGTCGCCCTTCGCCTGCATCTCGGCGATCGCCGAGAAGTCGACCGAGTGCAGCAGGACATCGGCCGAGTGCAGCCCGCCCTGGCGCGCCCGCACGCCCTCGTTGAGCAGCCGGTAATAGACTGCCGTCGATTCCCAGCTCATTCCGCCGATCAGGCCGATGGTCGCCATGTGGTCCCCCATGCTGTGCCGATGCCGTCATTCTCGGGCGAAGCCCTCGGGTCCGACTTTCGGTCGGCCCAAGGATAAACTCCGCGCAGACCCGAGAATCTCCTGACGAGAAGGCACCGGCTGGCGCCTCACTCCGCTTGAAATGCTCGGGTCAGGCCCGAGCATGACGCTGCCCGATCAAACGAGCTGCTTGCCCTTGGCGTCGATGATCTCGCCGGTATCGCCCTCGAAGTCCGGCAGGATCATCTCGTTATGCGCCTTGCCCGATGGGATCATCGGGAAGCAGTTCTCTTCCTTCGCCACCAGGCAGTCGAAGATCACCGGGCCGGGCGTCTCGATCATCTCCATGATGGCGCGGTCGAGATCGGCCGGGTCGGAACAGCGGATGCCATGGCCGCCATAGGCCTCCGCCAGCTTGACGAAGTCCGGCAGCGACGCCGAGTAGCTCTCCGAATAGCGCCCGCCATGCAGAAGCTCCTGCCACTGGCGCACCATGCCCATGTACTCGTTGTTGAGGATGAAGATCTTGACCGGCAGCCGGTACTGCACCGCCGTCGACATCTCCTGCATGTTCATCAGGATCGAGGCCTCGCCGGCGACGTCGATGACGAGCGCGCCCGGATGCTTCATCTGCACGCCGATCGCCGCCGGCAGGCCGTAGCCCATGGTGCCGAGCCCGCCGGAGGTCATCCAGCGGTTCGGCTCCTGGAAGCGCAGATACTGCGCCGCCCACATCTGGTGCTGTCCAACTTCGGTGGTGAAGTAGGTGTTGCGGTCCTTGGTCAGCTCATAGAGCCGTTCGAGCGCGTATTGCGGCTTGATCACCAAGCCGGACTGCTTGTAGCCGAGGCTGTTCCTCGCCCGCCAGCCATCGATCTGCGTCCACCAGGCGGTGAGCGCGGTCTTGTCGATCTGCGGCGACGTTTCGCGCCAGATCCGGACCATGTCCTCGAGCACATGGGCGCAGTCGCCGATGATGCCGATGTCGACCTTGACGTTCTTGTTGATCGAGGACGGGTCGATGTCGATGTGGATCTTCTTCGAGTGCGGCGAGAAGGCATCGAGCCGGCCGGTGATCCGGTCGTCGAAGCGCGCGCCGATATTGATCATGACGTCGCAGTCATGCATGGCGAGGTTTGCCTCGTAGGTGCCGTGCATGCCGAGCATGCCGAGCCACTGCCGGTCGGCCGCCGGGAAGGCGCCCAGTCCCATCAGGGTCGAGGTCACCGGATAGCCGGTCAGCCGCGCCAGCTCGCGCAGCAGCGCCGAGGCGTGCGGGCCGGCATTGATGACGCCGCCGCCGGTGTAGAACACCGGCTTCTTCGCCTTGGCGATCAGCTCGACCGCGGCCTTGATCTTGTTGAGGTCGCCCTTGACCACCGGCCGATAGGTCTTGTGCTGGTTGTCGCGCGGGCGACTATAGGCGCCGGTGGCGAACTGGATGTCCTTGGGAACGTCGATGACGACCGGGCCGGGCCGGCCATTAGCCGCGACGAAGAAGGCCTCGTGCAGGACGCGCGGCAGGTCGGCGATGCTCTTCACCAGATAGTTGTGCTTGGTGCACGAGCGGGTGATGCCGACCGTGTCGCATTCCTGGAAGGCGTCCGAGCCGATCAGATGGGTCGGGACCTGGCCGGTGATGACGACGAGCGGGATAGAATCCAGCAGCGCATCGGTCAGGCCGGTGACCGCGTTGGTCGCGCCGGGGCCGGAGGTGACGAGGACGCAGCCGACCTTGCCCGGCGCCGAGCGGGCATAGCCCTCGGCGGCATGGACCGCGCCCTGCTCATGGCGGACGAGCACGTGCTTGACCTTGTCCTGCTGGAAGATCGCGTCGTAGATCGGCAGTACGGCGCCGCCGGGATAGCCGAAGAGATGCTCCACGCCCTGGTCCTGGAGGGCGCGAACGACCATCTCGGCGCCGGTCATCATCTCGCTCATAACGGTCTCCTGCGGAGGTCTTGGTCAGGTTCGGTCGGAAAAAGGCAATAAAAAAGGCCCTCGGAGGGGCCTGGGCGTGCGCTGGCGTCGGGGACGCCCGGTTGTTAAACCGGCCCCTACCAGCGCACCTGTACGATAATAAGCTTGCGCATGTCGCAGCCCTGTTGGAACGAAAGTTGCCGAACGCTAAACGAGCAGCGCCGCATGGTCAAGCGGGATTAGAGCCGGCACAGGACGATCGCAAGAAGGCTGCACATGCTCATCCACGGAGCCGCGGCCTGTCCTCTCCCCCCTTGTGGGGAGGGCTCCCGCGCCTGCAGGCAAGAACAGCCCCCGTGTCAAAGGAATGGCTCAGTCCGTCGCGCTGCAAGCCGCGAGCGCGACATCCAGCGCCGTCTCCGGCGCCGCCGCTGCCCAGCCTTCCATCTGGTGACGGAACCAGGTCACCTGCCGCTTCGCATAGGCCCGGGTGTCGGCCTTGCCGCGCGCCACTGCCTCGTCCAACGGAAGCTGCCCGTCGAGATAGGCGATCAGCCCCGGCACGCCATGGGCGCGCATCACCGGCAGCAGCGGATCGAGCCGGCGCTCACGCATGGTCGCGACCTCGTCGAGAGCCCCCTGCGCCATCATCGCATCGAAGCGCTGATCGATCCGGGCACGCACCAGCTCCCGCTCCGGCGCCAGGAAGAGCTTGAGCAGGCTTTGCCCCGCCAATGGCCCCGGCCGCCTCGAACCCTGGAAGCTCGCCAGCGAGCGCCCGGTCGCCTCGAACACCTCCAGCGCCCGCATCACCCGCAGGCGATCGCTCGGCCGCAGGCGCGCCGCCATCTCCGGATCTCTGTCGGCGAGCTCTGCGTGCAATTCGCCGGTTTCGCGCTGCTCCGCCCGAGCCCGGAAGGCGATGCGAACCTCCTCGGGCACCGGCGGGATCTCCGAAAGCCCCTCGGTCAACGCCTTGAAGTAGAGCCCGGTGCCGCCGACCAGCACCGGCAAGGCGCCCTGCCCCGCCAGTTCCTGCAAGAGCGCCGTGACCTCGGTCGCATAGGCCGCGGCGGAATGGTTCACCGCGCCGTCGATGTGGCCGTAGAGCCGATGCGGCACCTCGCCCATCTCCGCCGGCGTCGGCCGCGCCGTGATGACCTGGAGGTCGCGATAGACCTGCATCGAGTCGGCATTGACCACGACGCCGCCGAAACGGCGGGCGAGTTCGACCGCCAGCGCCGACTTGCCGCTCGCGGTCGGACCTGCGATGAGCACCGCGCTGTATCTCACCTGTTGCCCGGCTCCCTCATGACGCTCGTCGCCACCTTCGTCTCCGCCCATGGTCAGGCCCTGCTCGACGATGGCCTGCTCGCCCGCCTGCGCGCTGCCTCGCCCGCCCCTGCGCGAACCGAACGCCTCGATGGCGAGATCGCGGCCGACCTCTTCGCGGAAGCCGGCGATGCGCGCAAGCTCGAAGCGACACTGCGCGAGGCGCTGGGCGGCACTCCGGTCGACATCATCGTCCAGCCCGCCGCCACCCGCCGCAAGCGCCTGTTCCTCGCCGACATGGATTCCACCATGATCGGCCAGGAGTGCATCGACGAGCTCGCCGCCTATGTCGGCCTGAAGGACAAGGTCTCCGGCATCACGGAGCGGGCCATGCGCGGTGAGCTCGAATTCGAGCCGGCGCTGCGCGAGCGCGTCGGCTTGCTCAAGGGCATCGCGCTCGGCGTCGTCAACGAGATCATCGCCAAGAGCATCACGCTGACACCCGGCGGCAGCGCTCTGGTCCGCACCATGCGCGCCCATGGCGGCTATACGGCGCTGGTCTCGGGCGGGTTCACCGTCTTCACCGGCCCGATCAGCCAGACGATCGGCTTCGACGAGCACCGCTCCAACATCCTGCTCAGCGAGGGGGCACTGCTTTCGGGGCTGGTTGCCGAGCCGATCCTCGGCAAGCAGGCCAAGCTCGACGCGCTGATCGAATTGCGCGCCCGCTTCGGCCTGCCGAACGAGGCGACGCTCGCTGTCGGCGACGGCGCCAACGATCTCGCCATGCTGGGCGAGGCCGGGCTCGGCGTCGCCTATCGCGCCAAGCCGGCGGTCGCGGCCGCGGCCGATGCGCGCCTCGACCATGCCGATCTCACCGCGCTGCTCTACGCCCAGGGCTATCGCGGCGACGAGATCGTCAGGGGCTGAAACTCAGTCGACGATGAACAGCCGCGCGCCCTTCGGCGCGCGCGAGCGGTGCGGCTCGGCATGATCGGCGACCTGATAGCTCATCCCGGCGCGAAGCAGCATGACCCGGCCATCGGCCAACGTCGTCTCGAGCTCGCCCTCGAGGCAGAGCAGGATATGCCCCTTCTCGCACCAATGGTCCGAGACATAGCCCGGCGAATACTCGACCATCCTGACGCGGATCGGATTGTCCGCCGGCCCGAAGCGCCGCGTGCGCCAGGTCGCTTGCCCCTGATCTCCAGCGAAGTGTTCAGGCTCGACTGTCGACCAGTCGGTCGTGCCGAAGGGGATCTCGCTCATGCGCATTGGCGGCCTCTCTGACGCGTGTTCCGGCAAACCTGCCGGAGCCGCCAGCGCGCGGCCAATGCAAAATGCTGATCACTGCCATCGCCCAAGAAAAAAGGCGGCCCGCAGGCCGCCTTTGATCGTGCTTGGACCAGGCTGACGAGGTCAGTTCATCGTCACCGCGACGAAGCGGACCTCGCCCTGGGCGTTCGAGACGAGCAGCAGGGCCGACTTCTTGCCCTCCTTCTTCAGGGCGTCGAGCCGCTTGGTGACGTCATCAGGCGAATTCACCGGCTCCTGGCCGACCTCGACCACCAGCTCGCCGACCAGGATGCGCTTGTCGGCGGCGTTGGAGTTGCTGTCGACCTTGGTGATGATCACGCCCTTCAGCCCGTCCTTGATCGAGTAGCGCTTGCGCAGCTCCTCGCTCTGGGCCGAGAATTCGAGGCCGAGCGCCGAAGCGGTCGCGGGCTTGGCGGCCTCGACCGCCGGCTTGTTGGCCGAAGCCTGCTGGACCTTCTCGCCGTCCTCGAGCCGGGCGAGCTTGACCGTCTTGGCGAGCTCCTTGCCCTTGCGCATCACCTGGATCGGAACGTCCTTGCCGACCGGTGTGCCGGCGACGATGCGCGGCAGCTCGCGCGAATCCTTCACGTCCTTGCCGTCGAACTTGACGATCACGTCGCCGATCTCGAGGCCGGCCGGCTTGGCCGGGCCCTTCTCGTCGATGCCGGCGATCAGCGCGCCGCGTGCGGTGCCGAGGCCGAGCGCCTCGGCAGCGGCGTCATCGACGTTCTGGATGCGCACGCCGAGCCAGCCGCGGCGGGTCTCGCCGAACTCGCGCAGCTGATCGACGATGTTGGTCGCGAGCGACGATGGCACGGCGAAGCCGATGCCGACCGAGCCGCCGGTCGGCGACAGGATCGCTGTGTTGATGCCGATCACCTCGCCGGCCATGTTGAACAGCGGGCCGCCGGAATTGCCCTTGTTGATGGCCGCGTCGGTCTGGATATAGGTGTCGTAGGGGCCCTGGTTGATGTCGCGGTTGCGGGCCGAGACGATGCCCGACGAGACCGAGCCGCCGAGGCCGAACGGGTTGCCGATCGCCATGACGGGATCACCGATCCGCATCTTGTCGGAATCGCCGAACTTCACGAAGGGCAGCGGCTTGTCGTGCTTCACGCGCAGCAGCGCTAGGTCGACCTTGGTGTCCTTGCCGACGACCTCGGCCTTGAGGCGCAGGCCGTCGCTGAACACCACGGTGATCTCGTTGGCGTCGCCGATGACATGGTTGTTGGTCACCACCAGGCCCGACGGGTCGACCACGAAGCCCGAGCCGGCCGATTGCGAGCGGCGCGGCTGCGGCGGCTGGTTCTGACCCTGCTGGCCCTGCTGGCCCTGGCCACGGCGATTGAAGAATTCCTCGAACAGGTCGCCGAACGGCGTGTCGGGGCCGAGCTGCGGCAGCTGCGGCAGGTTGCGGCCGCGCGTCTCGCTGGTCGTCACTGCCGCGATGTTGACCACTGCCGGCATCACCCGCTCGGCGAGATCGGCCAGCGAGATGGTGGTGCCATGGGCCTGCGGCGTGGCCTGGACGTTGCCAGGTGCCGGCGTCGCCTGACCGAAGGCGGGCACCGTCGCGAAGGCCATGCCGGCGACAGTCGCGACCCGCGCCAGACGGTAGGCATGGGAATGTGTGAGTGCCATCGATGTCCTCATGATCATGAGATGTCGCGCCAAGTTGTCGGCCTTGACGTCATTGCAGCGCAGCCGGAATCCGAACGCAACTTAAGAACGTCAAAATGAGGCGTAAGGGCGACGCAAGATTGCGTCATAATGCCGTGATCGTTCGAAAAGGTCCGGTCAGCTCCTGGCCAGCCAGACCAGGCCGACGCCGACGACCGCCGAGACGATGCCAATCAGGCGCATCCGCTCCGCGGGCGTCTCGGAGGCGCTTCGCAGCGCCTCCTTGGCGATCTCGGGAATTGACGCGAAGAGCAGTCCCTCGATGGCGAAGACCAGGCCGAGCGCCGCGAGGAAATCTGTCATGCGCAGCGCTCGGTCCTAGATCACGGTGATTTTGGATCGAAGCGATCCAAAATCATAAAACGTGATCGATTCTAGGGATTTAGAGCAGGATTTCTGCGAAAAACCGGTTCCCACTTTTTCGCATCCTGCTCTAGGATCAGGGCTTGGGTGCTGCCGGCGTCGCCGGGGCCGCATCGCTGGCCGCGCCGGCACGTTTGCCGGACGGGTCGTTGAAGAAGCGGAAGAACGGCGAATCCGGCGTCAGCAACATGCGTGTGTCGCCGGCCTTCAGGCTCGCTTCATAAGCCTGCATCGAACGGTAGAAGGCGAAGAACTCCGGATCCTTGCCGAAGCCCTCGGCGAAGATGCGGTTACGCTCGCCCTCGCCCTGGCCGCGGGTCTCGTCCGACTTCCGCTGCGCCTCGGCGACGATGATGATCGCGTCGCGCTCGGCCCGTGCCCGGATCTCCTGCGACTGCTGGCCGCCCAGCGCGCGTGCTTCCGCCGCCTCGCGCTGGCGCTCGGTCTGCATGCGCTGGAACACCGCCTGCGAGTTCGCCTGCGGCAGGTCGACACGGCGCAACCGGACGTCGACCACGGTCATGCCGAAACGAGCGGCCTCGCGGTTCACGTCGTCGCGGATGCGGTTCATCAGCCGCGAGCGATCGTTACGCACCATCGACGTGAACGTCGCCTCGGCGAGAACCGAGCGGACCTGGCCGTTGACGATCGAGGCGAGCTGCGAATTGGCGCGCGGGATGTTGTTGACCGCCTGGTAGAAGCGCAGCGGATCGGAGATCCGGTAGCGCGTGAAGGCATCGACCACCAGCCGCTTCTGGTCGGAGGCGATGATCTCCTGCGCCGGCAGGTCGAGGTCGAGGATACGGTTGTCGAGATAGGTGACCTGCTCGAACGGAGCCGGCAGCTTGAAATAGAGCCCCGGCTCGGTGACGACGCTGCGCACCGCGCCGAAGCGCAGCACGATCGCCGACTGGGTCTGCTGGACGACGAAGGTCGCGGCGTAGAAGACAACCGCGACGATGGCGATGACGGCCAGGGCGCCGACGCGAAGGAAGCCGCTCATCGGGTCGTTCCCTGCTGCTGGGCCTGGGCCTGGCCCTGGTTCTGGCCGGCTGGCCGGCGCTGCTGATGCTGGCCGAGCTCACCGAGCGGCAGATACGGCACGACGCCGTTGCCGGAGCCGTTCTGATCGAGAATCACCTTGTCCATGCCGCCGAAGACGCGCTCCATGGTTTCGAGGAAGAGGCGCTCGCGGGTGACGGCGGGCGCGTTCTTGTATTGCTCATAGACCGAGTTGAAGCGGCTGATCTGGCCGAGCGCCTCGTTGACCGTCTGGTCCTTGAAGGCCTCGGCGGACTGCAGCAGCTGCGCCGCACGGCCGCGCGATTCGGGCACGACCTGGTTGGCGTAGGTCTCGGCCTGGTTGCGCAGGCGCTCCTGGTCGGCGCGCGCCGCCTGGACGTCGCGGAAGGCGTCGATGACCTGCTGCGGCGGGTCGACCTTCTGCAACTGCACCAGCCGGATCAGCACGCCGGCGCGGTAGCTGTTCAGCGTGTCCTGCATCAGCTGGCGCACTTCGGTCTCGATCGCGGCGCGATCGGTGGTCAGCACCGGCTGGATGTTGCGCCGGCCGATGACCTCGCGCACAGCGCTTTCGGCCACCGCCTTCACCGTGCCCGGCGGATCCTGGATGTTGAAAACGAAGGCCTCGGGCGCGCCCGGATCGATCTGCCACTGCACGATCACGTCGATGTCGACGATGTTCTCGTCGCCGGTCAGCATCAGGCTTTCCTCGGCGACATCGGTCTGGCGCGAGGTGCGCGCCGATTCGACGGTGCGGAAGCCGACCTCGGTGGTGATGACGTTGGTCACCTGCGGCTTGACCACGCTGCCGATCGGATAAGGCAGGTTGTAGTTCAGGCCCTGCGCGGTCTTGCCGACATATTTTCCGAAGATCAGGTTGAGGCCGACCTCGTTGGGCCGCACCGTGTAGACGCCGGTGGCGAGCCAGAGCAGCACCAGACCGAGGCCGACGAGCAGGAGCCCGCGCCCGCCGAGATTGCCGCCCGGCATGAAATTCTTGAGCCGGTCCTGGCCGCGCCGGATGATCTCCTCGAGATCGGGCGGGGTGTTGCCGCCGGAAGGACCGCCGCCCCCCCAGGGGCCGCCGCCATTGCCGCCGCCGCCACGCTGGCCCCAGGGGCCACCACCGCCGCCGCTGCCACCACTACCGCCGCTCTGGTTACTCCAAGGCATGCCTCAGCCGTTCCTCACTCTTTGCTTCGACCGTGCATAGCTGAACGGCAGATCGCTGTCAGCGCCATGTGGCGCAATGGGCGTTGAATTGGGCATCGGCCACGGATTCGTCAACGACGCAAGCCCCTTTAGTCGTAGGCCGTTCGTCGCAGTTCTCGATCCGACAGCTCAAGCAGCCTACTCAGGCGGCATTCCGCAAGGGGCGCGCGCGCTCGACCCGCTCGCGCTGTTCGGGCGTGTTCATCACCGCCCAGAGGTCGCTGCGCCGCTGCAGGTTCAGCCAGAAATCCGGGCTGTTGCCGAACACCCGCGCCAAAATCAGCGCAGTTGCCGCCGTCACGGTCCTGCGGTCGCCACAGAGCTCGTTGACGTGCTTGCGCTGGACGCCCATTGCCTCGGCGAGCGCGCTCTGGGTCAGGCCCATCGGCTGCATGAATTCCTCCGTGAGGATTTCCCCGACGCTCGCCGGCTTGCGCTTGGTCGTCAGCATCGTCGCCTCGCTCTCATCGGTAACTGTGATCGTCCAGGTAGATACCATCCGCCTCGCCGCGTTCGCCATCCCACCGGAAGATCAACCGCCATTGCTGGTTGACGCGGATCGAATGGAAACCGGCCAGACTGCCGCGCAGCTTCTCGAAATGATTGCTGGGCGGCACACGCAAATCCTGATCCGTAACAGCGTCGTCGATCATCTGGAGTTTCCGAAACAAGCGAGCCTCGAGCTCGGACGGAATGTTTCGGGAATGGACATCCTCCACGAAAAAGGCCCGCAGCCACTGATCGCGAAAGCCTATGATCATTCCGCCGCTCCAAGGCAGTATCTATGTACCACTCCATGGCTCAATCGGCAAGAAATGGACCGGGCGAGACCGGCGCCGAGGGCTCAGCGCATCGAAAAGGGCGCTGCATTGTCCGGAAAGCCTTGCCATCGAAACCCGCGGTCTTGCTCCGGATGAGCCTAATAGCGTCAAATAGCCGCTTGGCTCTGCCGCTCGAAAGTCGCGAACGCAAAGGAAAATTCGTCTTCGGGGCCAGCCGGATGCTCGCTGCGGACGCTCTCGCGGAAGGCCGAACGATCCCAGGCCGGGAAAACCGCATCGCCCTCCGGCCGGGCGTGCACGAAGGTCAGCTCCAGCCGGTCCGCGAAGGGCAGCGCCTGCGCATAGACCTCGCCGCCGCCAGCGACGATGACGGCGCGCGCGCCCATCGCTCCGCCGAGCCGTTGCGCGGTCTCCAGCGCCTGATCGAGCGCCGGCACGACATGGACGCCCTCCAGCTGGAAGGTCGGATCGCGCGACAGCACCACGGTCTGCCGTCCCGGCAGCGGCTTCCCGATCGAGAGGAAGGTCTTGCGGCCCATGATGATCGGGCAGCCCATGGTCAATTCGCGGAAGCGGCGCAGATCGGTCCGCAGCCGCCAGATCAGCTGGTTGTCGCGACCGATCACGCCATTGTCGGCGATCGCCGCGATCAGGACGATGGGGAGCTTCGTCACCCGCTCAGCCTCCGGCGGCGAGCTTTTGCAGCGCCGCCCCGTCGATCCGCTTCACCGTCCACTCGCTCTGCGCCACCGCGCCGATCGAACGGTAGAACACCCGCGAGGGCTCGTTCCAGTTCAGAACCCACCAGGCGAAGCGCGACAGGCCCTCGTCGACACAGCGCTTGGCGAGGCGCGCCATCAGGGCCTTGCCGATGCCGCGGCCACGCTGCTCGGGCCGGACATAGAGGTCCTCGAGCCAGATGCCGTGCCGACCGGTGAAGGTCGAATAGGTGTAGAACCAGATCGCGAAGCCGGCGGGAGCGCCGTCCCATTCGGCGATATCGCAGAACACCTTCGGCTCCTGCCCGAACAGGGCGGCCGCCATATCGGCCTCGCTGGCCTCGACCTCGTGCAGCAGCTGCTCGTATTCGGCGAGCTCGCGCACGAAACTGAGCACCAACCCCGCTTCGTCGGGCCGGACGGGACGGATGGAGAGCGTCATACCGCGATCGGCGCCTTGATCGCCGGGTGCGGGTCGTAGCCCTCGATCACGACGTCCTCGAAGCGGAAGTCCTCGAGCCGCCGCACCGCCTGATTGAGCCTCAGCGTCGGCAGCGCCCTCGGCGCACGCGAAAGCTGCTCGCGCGTCTGGTCGAGATGGTTGAGGTAGAGATGCGTATCGCCGAAGGAATGGACGAAATCGCCGACGCGCAAGCCGGTCACCTGCGCGACCATCTGGGTCAGCAATGCGTAGCTCGCGATATTGAAGGGCACGCCGAGGAAGACATCGGCCGAGCGCTGGTAGAGCTGGCAGGACAGTCTTCCGTCGACCACGAAGAATTGGAACAGGCAATGGCACGGCGCCAGCGCCATTTTCGGGATATCGGCCGGGTTCCAGGCCGAGACGATCAGCCGGCGCGAATCGGGATTGCGGCGGATCTCGTCGACCAGCCAGGCGATCTGGTCGATCGTGCTGCCGTCGGGGGCCGGCCAGGAGCGCCATTGACGGCCATAGACCGGGCCGAGATCGCCGTTCGCGTCCGCCCATTCGTCCCAGATGGTGACGCCGTTCTCCTGGAGATAGCGGACATTGGTGTCGCCGCGCAGGAACCAGATCAGCTCGTGGATGATCGACTTCAGGTGCAGCTTCTTGGTCGTGACCAGCGGAAAGCCTTCCGACAGGTCGAAGCGCATCTGGTGGCCGAACAGAGCGAGCGTGCCGGTGCCGGTCCGGTCGTCCTTGCGGACGCCTTCGTCGAGGACGCGCTGCAGAAGGGCGTGATACTGGTGCATTGAACCCGAATTCGAATCTGAAAAGCCCGCGACAATAGCGCTATCCGCACCGGCGCGCTCCTCGCGCGCCGCAGCTCTCAACCGCTTTTCACGCAGCCCTCGCGACATCGAAAGAAATCGTGATCGCCTCGGATATTGCAATGCCGAAAGATCGCCCCAATCTGAATGCGTGATGAACAGAAGGGGCGCTTCGGGCCTGCGCTTGAAGCATCGGACCAAGGTGGCTTCCGGTTTCCGGAATGATCCGATGCTCCATCAAACGCCCGGCTGATGAGGATCGTATTATGAGCAGACTATCCATGCTGGCCGCACTGCTTCTGGCAGTGGGCCTGGCAGGGCACGCTTCGGCATCGGCCTCGGCTGAAGCCAAGCCTCAAAATCCGGCAGCCGCCACCGCGCCGAAGATCACGGAAGCGCAGGCGCGCTCGATCGCCTTCCGCCACGGCCTCGTCCACATCGAGGAGATCGCCCTCTCCGACTGGCGTTGGGAGATCGCCGGACGCGCCCAGGGCGGCCTTGAGGTGACCCTCGATCTCAATGCCTATGACGGCTCGGTGATCGGCGGCGCGGCAGCGCCCTGATCGCAATCTTGTTCGGAAACGGCGCAGGCTGCGGGGCTCTCCCTGTGGTTTCTGCGCCGCCTCCGCAGAAATTAGCCGGGACGGCGTTCTGCTCTCTTTCCCCGCGCGCACTCAGTCCCTATATTCCGCTTGCCGTCCGCAAGGTCGGCTATGGCGATAAACGGACGTCGGAATAAGCCTTTCGGACCCGGGGGCGGTACCCGGCGCCTCCACCACAGCCCTGCGGCGCGAGCGGCAGGGACTTGCAGCCGTCAGGCTGCAGGGCTGCGGCGGGGGCGAAATAGGATCGACGAGGGTGTAAAGGTCGTTCTTTTGCTCGGCATGGTTCCGCCGTTATCGGGCCAAAAGCATAGTTGCCAACGACAACAATGCTCGGGTTGCTGTCGCCGCGTAAGCGGTGCTGGTTCCCAAACCAAAGCCCTTGCGTTTAGCCGCGTAAGGCGGGGCTCGGAGGCGCCTGGCAACAGAAGCCTCCACTTTTTTTGTGCAGCTGCGCCGACGCGGGCCAGCAGCGGAAGCGCCCAGTCTCTTTTGCATGAGAGGCGATCTAAACTAATGGAATTGGTCACGTTTTTCGTTTCGGGGAGCTTCCCTCCGATCATGACGTGATCTAGAGGAGCGGAAACGGAACCCGGACGCGATGACCAAGGATATTCTCCGCTACGACCTGATGGTGCAGGACGCGCTCAAGGGCGTCGTCCGCAAGATCCTGTCCGAGGCGGGCCGCGACGGACTCCCGGGCGAGCATCATTTCTACATCACCTTCCGGACGACCGCTCCGGGCGTGCGGCTCTCGCAGCGCCTGCGCGAGAAGCACCCGGACGAGATGACGATCGTGCTCCAGCACCAGTTCTGGGACCTGAACGTCAGCGACCACGCCTTCGAGGTCGGCCTCTCCTTCTCCGGCGTGCCGGAGCGGCTGCTGATCCCTTATGACGCGATCACCACCTTCTTCGATCCGTCGGTCCAGTTCGGCCTGAAGTTCGAGACGCAGGACGCAGCCGGCGAAGCCGCGGCGGGCGAACCGCCCGTGCCGGCGAAGGGCCCGCGTGGCGCGGCGTCGGAGCCTGGTGTCGTACCAGCTGTGCCGCTGGCATTGCCCGCCAAGGCGTCTGTGAAGTCGCTGCCGGCCGCCAAGTCGAAAGCCGCCGAAAAAACGGACGAAGCCGGCAAGCCCGACCTAGCCGTCGAGCAGAAATCGGCTGGGGCCGAGGAAGAAGGCGGCGCCCAGGTCGTCAGCCTCGACGCCTTCCGCAAGAAGACCTGAGACCCAAGGACTCCCATCATGACCGGATTCCGCAGCGAGACCGATTCCTTCGGTCCGATCGACGTCGCCGCCGACCGTTATTGGGCAGCGCAGACGCAACGCTCGCTGCAGAACTTCAAGATCGGCGGGCCGGCCGAGCGCATGCCGCTGTCGCTGGTGCACGCGCTGGTCATGGTCAAGAAGGCCGCCGCCACCGTCAATGCCAAGCTCGGCCTGCTCGACGCCACCGTCGAGAAGGCGATCGTCCAGGCGGCCGACGAGGCGCTTTCCGGCAAGTTCGACGAGCATTTCCCGCTCGTCGTCTGGCAGACCGGCTCAGGCACCCAGTCGAACATGAACGCCAATGAGGTGCTGGCCAACCGCGCCAACGAGATCTTGGGCGCAGGCCTCGGCAAGAAGAGCCCGGTCCACGCCAATGATCACGTCAACAAGGGCCAGTCCTCCAACGACAGCTTCCCGACCGCGATCCACATCGCCGCCGCGCTCGCCGTCTCGAACGACCTCCTGCCCGCTCTCGGCCGGCTGAAGGATGCTTTCGCCGCCAAGGCGGACGCCTTCGCCGACCTTGTCAAGATCGGCCGCACCCATCTCCAGGACGCGACCCCGGTCACGCTCGGCCAGGAATTCTCCGGCTATGTCGCGCAGATCGAGCTCGGCATCGCCCGAATCGAGCAGACCCTGCCCGGCCTGCTGGCGCTCGCCCAGGGGGGCACCGCGGTCGGCACCGGCCTCAACGCCCATCCCGATTTCGCCAAGGCCTTCTCGGCCGAGGTCGCCAGGCTGACCGGCCTGCCCTTCCGCACCGCCGACAACCTGTTCGAGGCGCTCGCCAGCCATGGCGCGATTTCCTACAGCCATGGTGCGCTGACCGCGCTGGCCATGGACCTGTTCAAGATCGCCAACGACATCCGCCTGATGGGCTCCGGCCCGCGCTCGGGCCTCGGCGAGATCAGCCTGCCGGAGAACGAGCCGGGATCCTCGATCATGCCCGGCAAGGTCAACCCGACCCAGGCCGAGGCGCTGACCATGGTCGCGACCCGCGTGCACGGCAACCAGGCGACCGTCTCCTTCGCCGCCAGCCAGGGCCATTTCGAGCTCAACGTCTTCAAGCCGGTGATCGCGCAGGCGTTCCTGCAATCAGCTCGCCTCCTTGCAGACGCGGCCGACAGCTTCCGCAGCAATTGCGTCGAGGGCATCGAGCCCAATCGCGAGCGCCTCGCCGAACTGCTCTCGCGCTCTCTGATGCTGGTGACGGCGCTTGCTCCGGCGATCGGCTACGACAAGGCCGCCAGCATCGCCAAGGCAGCCCATCACAACGGCACGACCCTGCGCGAGGAAGCCCTCAAGGCTGGCGTCGACGCGGCGCTGTTCGACAAGACCGTCGTCGCCGAAGACATGCTCAGCCCGGGTTGAGGGGGCCATGGCCGAGATCGTCAATCTCCGCCGCGCCCGCAAGGCCCGCGACCGGGCGAGCGCCGAAGCGCAGGCCGCGCAGAACCGGATCGAGTTCGGCCGGACCAAGGCCGAGCGCAAACTGACCGAGGCGGAGAAGGCGCAGGCGGAACGCCGCCTCGAAGGCCATCGCCTTTCCGACGAGCCCGACGGCAAGGACAAGGCGTGAGCGGCAAGACATGAGCGGCCTGCGCAAGCGCTCCCTCGCCATCGCCGGCCACCGCACCAGCGTCTCGCTCGAAGAGCCGTTCTGGGAGGCGCTGAAGGAGATCGCGGCCGCCGAGAAGCGGCCCGTCGCCAGTCTGGTTATGGAGGTCGATTCCGGCCGCGGCGAGCTCAACCTCTCCTCGGCGCTGCGGCTGCGGGTGCTTGCGCATTATCGCGGGCGTGCCGATACCGCTCGGCTCACCCCAGTGGATTGACGAGCAGGCGTCGCGCCGTCTCCACGACCGCGCGCGTCAGATCCGTCAGCCGCTCGGCCGCAATCCGGTTGACCTGCCAGAACAGCGGTATGTCCAGCGCCGTGCCGGGCATGAGCTCGCGCAGCCGCCCGGCGGCGATATGGTCCCTCACCAGCAGTTCGGGATTGGCGCACCAGCCGATGCCGAGCAGGCTCGCCTCGACGAAGCCTTGCGTCGACGGCACCCAATGCACGGGATGGCCGGGGCTTTCACCGAAGGCAGCTTCCATCCACTGGCTCTGCAATCGATCCTTCTGGTTGAAGACCAGTGAGGGCGCCTGCGCCAGCGCGGATAGCGTCACACCTTGCGCGAAATGGCGCATCATGAATTGCGGGCTCGCCGTCGCAAGATAACGCAGCGAGCCGAGCGTGATCACGCGACAACCCTGGATCGGCTTCTCCAGCGCGGTGACGGCAGCGAGCACCCGCCCCTGCCGCAGCCAATCCGCCGTATGCTCCTGATCGTCGACGGCAATGTCGAGGAGATGCGGGCTGCGCTTCGTGAAAGCTGCGACGGCTCCGAGGAACCAGGTTCCGAGGCTGTCGGCATTGGTGGCGATCCGCAGGGTGACGCGCTGCTGCGGCAGGTCCGGCTCGGCCAGGGCCGGCAGCCGCGTCATCAGTTCGCCTTCGAGCAGGCCGACCTGCTCGATATGGCGACAGAGCCATTCGCCCCGCTCGGTCGCTGTGCAGGGCTGCCCCCGGATGATCAGCACCGTCCCCAGCCGCTCCTCGAGCTGCTTGACCCGCTGCGAGACCGCCGAGGGCGTGACGTTCAGTGCCTGCGCCGCCTTGTCGAAGCTGCCGGTCCTGACCACGAGCGAGACGGCCCGCAGAGCGGGATAATCGAGCATTGCATTAGCTCAGCTTAATCAGACTAATGATGTTTAACTACACTAAATCGAACCCAGCGCCTAGGCAGGGCGACGAAACAGGACCGTCGCTCATGCCTTTCTCCGTCTATGTCACCGGCCTGACCATGGGCCTCAGCCTGATCGTCGCCATCGGCGCCCAGAACAGCTTCGTACTG
Organism: Allobosea sp. Root483D1; assembly: GCF_001429505.1. Classification (GTDB taxonomy): domain Bacteria; phylum Pseudomonadota; class Alphaproteobacteria; order Rhizobiales; family Beijerinckiaceae; genus Allobosea. Next base: position 462,993 of record NZ_LMJW01000018.1, on the reverse strand, counting down.
CGGCAGGGCCTGCGGAACGAGCACGTCTTCGCGGTCTGTCTCACCTGCGCACTTTCAGATGCGGTCCTGATCCTGGCCGGCGTCGTCGGCCTGCGGCAGGCGACGGCGATGCTGCCCCTGCTCGAACCCGCCATGCGCTATGGCGGCGCCGCCTTCCTGATCTGGTACGGCGCGCGCAGCCTGCTCTCGGCCCTGCGCTCATCCGAGGCTCTGGCGGTCGGGGCCAGCGGCGGCGCGAGCCTCTCGGCCAGCCTCGTCACCTGCGCTGCGCTGACCTGGCTCAACCCGCATGTTTATCTCGACACGGTGCTGCTGATCGGCAGCATCGCCAGCCAGTTTCCCGGGCAGGAACTAGTCTTCGCCGCCGGCGCCATGACCGCGTCGTTCCTGTTCTTTTTCGGGCTCGGCTACGGCGCCCGCTGGCTGCGCCCGCTCTTCGCCAATCCAAGATCCTGGCGGATCCTCGATGGCATCGTCGCCGCCACGATGTGGGCGATTGCCTTCAAGCTGCTCCGGGGCAGCTGATCGACTTGCTGCGGGAGAAAATATCGCTATTTCAACGGTTTATGAAAGAAAATTGAATCGGCGCCGCATGCGCTTGAATCAGTATGCCAGCCGCTTGAATCAGTTTTGCAGGGGCGAGCGCGACAGCGGCCGCGGCACCGGCTGGATGTCGAGCGGCGGTGGCAGCGGCGGGGCTTCGCCGCGCGGCCTGACATAGGGATCGCCCGGAATATAGGAGGGCGGCGCTCCCTGCAGGATCATCGGCCCGGGCCGTCCTTCGATCGCGGCCCGGATCGCCGCCTGCCTGGCCCGTTCCTCGGCTTCGGCCCTGCGCCGCTCGTCCTCGACTTTGCGCGCTTCCTCCTGCCGCCTGGCGATCTCGAGCTTGCGCGCCTCCTCGGTGACGCGCGCCTCTTCCAGCCTGCGGGCGATCTCTGTCCTGCGTGCCTCCTCGACTTGCCTGGCCTCCTCCGCTCGTCGTGCGATCTCGGCCTTGCGGGCTTCTTCGACGAGCCGGGCCTCTTCGGCCTTGCGTGCTGCCTCCGCCTTGCGAGCCTCTTCGGCTAGCCTGGCCTCCTCGGCTTTGCGTGCCTCTTCCGCCCGCTTTTCCTCGGCGATGCGGCGCTCCTCCTCGGCCTTCAGGAATTCGGCGAGCTTGCGCTCGTTCTCGCGCAGCTCGCGCTCGGCCCGCAGGCGTCGAACGTTCATCGCCCGCTCGCGCTGGTCCGCCTCGAAAGCCTCGACCCGTTCGATCTCGCGCGCCAGCGCCCGCGCCGCCACCACATTGGAGAGCGCCCCGACATCGGTCTCACGCTTCGGCGCATCGAGCGGCCCGCGCCAGGCGACGCCGACCTGCGGAATTTGCTCCGGCCAGCCCTTCGGCGCAGCGCCGAGCGGGCGAAGATTCAGGCGCAGATCGGTCGTCATCGCCCGCCAGTCGACCAGCCCGGTCGCATCGGCCCGCAGGCCCGCACGCTCGACCGAGACGGGCGAGACGCGCAGCACGCCGGCCGCCTGGGTGAAGGGAATGGTGACATCGCCAAGCGGCCAGCTTGCCTTCTCAAGAGCCGCGCCGATCCGGTCCTGCAGACGGTCCGTTTCGCTCTCGGAAGCATCCTCGCCCGTCGCGGCGATCACCTTGGAGATCGCGGAGGGATCGAAACGCGCCATGCCGGCGCCCGAGACGCTGATCGAGCCGGCGCCGCCGAGCGCCGCGATCAGGCGCGCCGGGCTCTCGCCGGAGCCGCCGGCCTCGAAACTGCCGGAGAGCTTCCCTGTCAGCGCCCCTTGCGTCAGTGCGGCAAGGTCGAGCCCGGCGAGGCCGAGCTTGCCGGTGATCTGCGCCAGCCCGCCTTCGCGACGGGCCGAAAGCCGCCCGCTGACCTCGCCCCCGGCATGGCTGCCGCGGAGATTGTCGAGGACGAGCCCGTCCGGCCCCGCCGCCAGGTCGAGCCGTGCCTTGGTCAAGGCGATCTTGTCGGTCAGTTCCAGCCGCTCAGCGCCGAGGGCGAGCCTGACCTCGCCGAGCCCCGTCGCCGCCTGGAAGCGGCTCGGCGACCATTGGCTGCCCGTGACGGGCTGCGCC
>NZ_LMJW01000018.1:412670-460887 GCF_001429505.1 Allobosea sp. Root483D1 | reverse complement strand
GAGTGCGGGCTGCAACGCAAAATACGGCAGGTCGAGCCGCCCGCCGATACCACGCTCGGCCGAGAAGGTCAGTGCGCCGCGCGCCACCTTGCCGCCAGCGTTGACCACGAGATCGTCGAGCCTCGCCTCCTCGCCGAAAGAGACGCGGCCATGCGCATCGAGCAGCCCGTCCGGGACGAGCCGCGCCAGCCCCTCCGGCAGCACCTGCCCCGGCCCGTCGGCCTGGAGGCTGAGCCGCGCCGCCTCGCCCGCCCCTTCGAGCACCAGCATCAGCCCGGGCCCGGTGAGCGAGCCGACCGGTCCGCTTGCGCCGAAACTGAGCGTAAGCTCGCCCGGTCCGCCCCGCGCCGGGCGCGGCAGCCCGAAGGCGGCGAAGGCGCGGCGACGGTCGTCGAGCGAAAGCTTCACATCGCCTCCGCTCCACTGGCCGGCTGCGTCCAGCTTGCCGTTGAGCGCCAACCGACCAGCCTGGGCCGAGCCCTCGGCGATGACGCTGGTTTCACCATTCGAGGCGCGTGCCAGCTTGAAGCCGGCATCGATGCCGGCAAGCCCGTCCTCGATCCGTGGCAAGACGCGCCGCAAGCCCTCCGGCAGCAAGGGGCCGGCCAAAGCCGTCAGTGCGGCGAAGCGCGGGGCGCGCACGCGCCCGGCGATCTCGCCGCCGCCCGGCAGCAGCGCGCCCTCGCCTTCGACCTTGACGCCGCCGAAGCCGTCGACCGCCAGGCGGCTGAGGCGCCAGTCGCTGCCTTGCCGCGTCAGCGCGAGCCGGGCCGAGCCCGGCGGGGCCGAAAGGTAGCGCAAACCGTTCAAAGTGAGATCGAGCGCGAGGTCGCGCCGGCCGGTGAGCGCGTTCAGGCTGTCGCCCGGTGGCAAGGTCGACAGATCGAGCCCGTTCAGGGTCAGCTTGGCGTCGAGCCGGCTGGACGTGATCGCACCGGAGCCTTCGAGACGCGGCCCAGAGCCTGCCCGCGCGGTGATGCGGGTGATCGCGAGACGCTCGTCGCTCCAGTCCAGCACGGCCGTGCCGTCGAAGCTGCGCAGGGCGGCGAAGCTGTCGGCCAGCCCGGCCTCGACGCCGAGCCGTGCCAGGGCCAGCGCCGCCCGGCGCGCATCGGGCGCCTTCGCCTCGACCGTGCCGCGGAAACCCTGGCCGTCGAGCGTGCCGCGGGCGTCGAGCACGGCATTGGCGATCCTGACCGTGGCGCTGCCCGCATCGAGCCCGTCACCATCGAGCTTGCCGCGCAGGGCAAAGCCGCTGAAATCCTCGCCGCGCCAGACGATCTGGTCGAGCTCCAGCGCAAGATCGACCGGCCCCGGCAGCGCCTGCAGGGCGCGCTGATAGCCCGGCCGCTGGGCCAGCGCCTCGCTCAGCGCATCGGCATCGAGCCGGCGCGCCTTGAGCTGGACGCTGCCCTTGCTATCCGCCGGATTGAACGAGCCCTCGCCTTCCAGCCGCGCGGCGCCACCGGCGATCTCGATGGCGAGGCTGGCGAAGTCGAGGCGCCGGCTGTCGCCGCTGACCCGGCCGGCCAGGCTGACGGCCCCGCCGGGCGCGATCGTGAAGCTGCCTTCCAGCCCGGGCCGGACACGCTGCTCGGCGCCGCCAAGGATCAGCGAGCCGTCGAAGCTGAACTGCGCCTGCTCGCCTGTGATCGAGCTCTTGGTCCGCAGCCGCCCGTCTGCCTCGATCGCACCGGTGGCGAAGCGCAGGGACGAGCCGGCGATCTCGCCTTCGACGCGCCAGGGCCCGTGCAGACTGACGGCGGAGACATCGACCGAGATCGGCGCCAGCGTCTGCGCCGCCTTGCCGGGCTCGCGCCAGACCACGGCCGAACGGCGGATCGCCAGCCGGTCGATCGCCGTCTCGCCTGGAATCCCCGCGCCCTGGCGGGCCGGCAAAGCGATGGCGCCGCTTTCGTCGGCGGTCAGATTGAGCGTCAGCCCGTCGGCCTCGGCCTCGACCAGCCGGAACTCGCCGCGCGCCAGCGGCGCCAGCGCGAGCTCGACGGTCAGCGTCTCGATGCTGGCGCTGCTCGTCCCGCTCTCGCCGGAACCGAGGCGCACCTCGCCCAGCCTCAGCCGCGGCGACGGCAGGAGCCGCAGCCCGATATCGCCGGCGACGCGGGTCTCCACGCCGAGCGCGGCGCTGATGCGCTGCTCGAAATGGGGCCTGTACTCGCGCCAGTCGACGAAGCTTGGCCCTAGCAGCGCGGCCAGCAACGCCGCGACGAGCAGCCCGGCCAGAAAGGTCAGGGCCTCACGCACGCTCTTGCATCAATCCTCGAAATGTCGACGGCGCGATCATGCACGCAAGTCGCGGCAGGATCACGACATTCTTGTGAGTAATACCGCTGGAGAACCCGTTTGGATGTCAGAAGGCGATAATCTTGCCGGGGTTGAGGATGTTCTGCGGGTCGAGCGAACGCTTGATCAGCCGCATCGTGTCGAGCGCGGCGGGGCTGTGCTCGATCGTGAGGTATTTCATCTTCTTCTGGCCGACGCCATGCTCACCCGTGCAGGTTCCCTCCATGGCGAGCGCCCGCTTGACCAGCCGGTCGATGAAGGCCTCGCAGCGCGCGACCTCGTCGGGATCAGCGAGATCGACCAGCGGCTGGGTGTGGAAATTGCCGTCGCCTACATGGCCGACGATCGGCGCGATCAGGCCGGAGGCCTCGATGTCGCGCTTGGTCTCGTCGACGCATTCCGCCAACCGCGAGATCGGCACGCACACATCGGTCGCAACCGATTCCGCGCCGGGGCGGAGCGCGCGGGCCGCCCAATAGGCGTCGTGCCGCGCCTGCCACAGCTTGGAGCGATCCTCCGCCCTGGTCGCCCAGTCGAACGGCCCGCCGCCGAACTCGGCGGCGATCTCGCCGAAGCGCTCGGCCTGCTCCTTCACCCCGTCCTGCGAGCCGTGGAACTCGACGAACAGCATCGTCGTCTCCGGCAGGCCGAGCTTGGAATGCAGATTGACGCCGCGCATCATCACGTCGTCGACCAACTCGATCCGCGCCACCGGCAGGCCGGACTGGATCGTCATGATCGTCGCATCGCAGGCCGCCTTCACCGACGGGAACGGGCAGACGCCCGCCGACATCGCCTCGGGAATGCCGTGCAGCTTCAGCGTCACCTCGGTGATGATGCCAAGCGTGCCTTCCGAGCCGACGAGAAGGCGGGTGAGATCGTAGCCGGCCGAGGATTTGCGGGCCCGGCTCGCCGTCTTGACGATCGCGCCATCGGCCATCACCGCGGTCAGGGCGATGACATTGTCCTTCATCGTGCCATAGCGCACGGCGTTGGTGCCGGAGGCGCGCGTCGCCGCCATGCCGCCGATCGAGGCGTCGGCGCCGGGATCGATCGGAAAGAACAGGCCCTGGTCGCGCAGATGCTCGTTCAGCTCCTTGCGGGTAACGCCGGCCTCGACCGTGCAGTCGAGGTCTTCGGCATGCACCGCGACGACCCGCTTCATCTGGCTCATGTCGATGCAGACGCCGCCGAAGGGCGCGTTGACATGGCCCTCCAGCGAGGTGCCCGTGCCGAAGGCGATCGCCGGAACCCCATGCCTGGCGCAAAGTTTCACAATGGAGGCCACCTCTTCGGTGCTCTCAGGATAAACCACCGCATCCGGCGGCTGGTTCGGAATCCAGGTCAGGGTGTGGCCGTGCTGCTGCCGGACCGCGAGGCTGGTGACGAGCCGGTTGCCGACCAGCGCGGCCAGCTCCCGCGTCAACGCGGCGACAGCCTGCGGCGACGGCGGCAGCTCTGCAGCCCGAGCATGGGGGGGCACGGAAGCGGTAGAAGGCATTGTCATGGCTGGAGAACTTCGCCTAGTCTGGAAGGGTTCGGCCTTTGGAGCAGCGCTCGTGTTGTTTTCACGCGCCCTGCTCGCGCCTGCAAGAGCCGGCGGCGCAGAGCCGCCTACGCATCGACGAGAGACGGACCGAAAGGAGGAGCCGATGCCGGACGAAATTCGCACGCCCGCTTTGTTCTTCGCTCCCTTTGTCTCGTCCCCAATGCGGGTCGAGCCGCAATGGATCGATTATAACGGCCATCTCAACATGGCCTATTACCATGTCCTGTTCGATCGTGCGGTCGACGAGGTCTTCTCGCTGGTCGGCCTCAACCAGGACTATGTCCAGGCCCGCAAGGCGTCGTTCTTCGCTGCAGAGTGCCATGTACTCTACAAGCGCGAATTGTCGGCGCACGATCTGGTTCGCGTCACCGCGCAACTCATCGCCTTCGACGACAAGCGCCTGCACTACTATCTCGAAATGCGCCATGCCAGCGAAGGCTGGCTCGCCGCGACCTCCGAGAACCTGTCCCTGCATGTCGACATGGCCAATCGCAAGGTCACGCCCTTCCCGGCCGACATCCTCGCCAATCTCGCGATCATGAAGGCGGCGCATGCGCAGATGCCGCGCCCTGCCACGGTCGGCCGGATGATCGGCATGCCGCAGAAGAGCGCGATCACGCTCGGCGAGCCGACTGGCGAACGGGAAGCGGAGCACGAGACGGAGACGCGGCACTAGCCGGGTCGGACCCTCTTAGCGCTGCGGATAGATCGTCTCGCCGCGCTTGAGCATCTCGACGAAGGCCGCGATCTTCTTTCGCCTCCCGGCCTCCGTCTTGAGATTGTGGACACGAAACGCCAGCGCGAAGCGGTTCTGCGCGCTCAGCCTCGAGAGCATCTCCCGGGCAAGAGGCTCTGCGTCGATCGCTGCCTGGAGATCATCGGGGATCTTCAGGTTTTGGCCGGCGCCATAAGCGCGTGCCCATCGGCCATCGGCCTTGGCCGCGTCTGCCTGCACCAGGCCGTGGCTGGTCATGCGCCCCTCCGTGATCAGGCGGGCGACATTGTCGACATTGATCTGGCTCCAGATGCTTCTCGCAGTCCTCGGCGTGTAGCGCTGCAGATAGCTGCGCTCGTCGAACCCCTTCTTGACGCCATCAATCCAGCCCCAGCACAGCACGACGTCGATCGCCTCCTTGGGCGTGATCGACGGCAAGCCGGACGAGAGCTTGTGGATCTTGATCCAGACTTCGTCCGCCCGGTCATGATGCTCGCCGAGCCATTCGTAGAAGCGCGCGGCATCCTCGAACTCCCGGACCTTTTCAGGATCGACCACCACCGGCGCCATCGCTACTCCAAAATTCTCGACATGACCGGAAAGCCCCCTCCTCTAGGCGTCGAGCCGGCTCGCGCGTGTCAGCACCGAGACCCGCCGATCAATCGTCGTCGTCCGGTATCTTCAGCAGGTGGCCGCAGGCCTTGCAGTGCACGGCATCGGGCTCATGCCGCTGCAGGGCGCATTGCGGACAGGGAAAGGTCACCTTGTGCGGCCGGAACACCGCCTGCGCCAATCGCACGAACAGCGAGATGCCGATGATCATCACCACGATCGAGGTCAGCTTGCCGGCGATGCCCGGCAGGGTGATGTCGCCGAAGCCGGTCGTCGTCACCGTCGCGACGGTGAAGTAGAGCGCCTCGACATAGCCCTCCAGCCCCGGCCGGCTCATGAAGAAGAAGGTGTAGACGAAGCCGGTGACGACGAAGAGGAAGGTCGCGAGGTTGACCAGGGCCTTGGCAACGTCCTCCCAGTCGCGGAAACGCGTTTGCCGCAGTTGCGCCCAGATCAACCCGCGCTGCGACAGCGACCAGAGCCTCAAGATACGCAGGAAGCCGAAATTCTCCAGCCATTGCGGCGCCAGCAGCGTCGCCAGGATGAAGAGGTCGAGCAGCATGGTCGGCTGGCGCAGCAGCCGCAGCATGTTCGAAGAGGCGAGGAAGCGCGCCGCGATCTCGGCGATGACGATGATCGCGACGGTATAGTCGAGCCAGAGGAATTCCGGCCGGTCGCGCAGCACCGGCGTCGCCACGAAGAAGCCGATGATCAGGAGGTCGACGATCAGCGTCGCAAACTGGAAGCGCAGCGCCGCGGGAGTACGGCCGTGATAGAGCTGCCGAAGCCGGTCGCGCAGCCCAGAGCTTCCACTGCTGTCGTCGGGATCGGCGGCTGCGCTCATCCAGTCGACGTAGCAGCGTGGCAGCGATGGCGTCCAGCCCCAGCGCTCAAGCCGGCCTGATTGCGACCGCCTGCACGCTATAGCCGCCGAACAGCCGCGTGGTGCCGCCGATCACGCCGGCCTCGGCACAGAGATCGGTCACGACCGCATCGAGATCCCGGCGCGGCGTGACATGGAACAGCGCCAGCCAGCGATTCAGCACCGCCCTGAACGGACCGGGCAGATGCGCCTGGTCGCCGAAATCGACGATATGGAGCGCGCCACCCGGCGCGACGACAGCAAGCGCTTGCGCCAGCGCCTCGCGCCAGGGCGGGATCATCGAGAGCGCATAGGAGATCACCACCCGCTCGAAGCCGGCTCGGCCGAACAGGGCCTGCGGGTCGAAATCCGTCGCATCAGCCTGCGCCAGCACTATCCGCTCGGACAATCCGGCCTTCGCCACCTGCTGGCGCGCGGTGCGCAGCATCTCCTCGGAGACATCGAGCCCATAGCAGCGCGCATGCGGATAGCGCCGCGCGATCTTGATCAGGTTGCGGCCCGTGCCGCAGCCGACCTCCAGCACCGCGCCGCCCGGCGGCGGCTTCAAGCCAGCAATCAGCCCGTCGCGGCCGAGCAGATAGAATTTGCGGGTCGCATCGTAGATGTGCCGCTGGACGCGATACATCCGGTCCATCAGGCCGGCGGCATCCGTCCCGCTGCCTGAGCTGGATACGAAAAAGTGGGAGCCGGTTTTTCGCTCAGATCCAGCTCCAGACTCGTCGATCACGCCGCAGCCCCGCGGACATAGAGATGGAAGGCGCCGTAGATCGAGGAACGATCGCGGGCACCGAGCTCACGGCTGCGCGGCTCGTCATACTGCCATTGCGACAGGATCGCCTCCGGCACCCGGCCGGGCAGCAAACGCTCGTCGGCAGCTGTGCGGAAGATCACGCGCGCTCCGGGCGCGGCGCTCCGGGTCACCTGCGTCCACAAAGCCGTCAGCTCTGCATCGTTCATCCAGTCCTGCGCATCGAGCAGCACGAAACCGTTGCAGCTCTCGGCCGGCTGCCTTTCGAGGAAAGCGGTGATCGCGCTCTGATGGTAGGCCACGCGGCCGGCACGCGCCCGCACCGTCTCGAAATTGCTGCGCTCGAGATAGGGCGGCACCGCCGCATCCGGCTCCGGCCCATAGCCGCGGCCGAAAGCCTGCCAGGCGAAATAGTTGGTCTTCAGGTCGAAGCCGCAGGCGAGCCGCTCCAGCCGGTGGCGCAGGACGCCCCGGATTCCGGTATCGCCATCGGCGGCAAGCGCCTTGTACTGCGCCGGCGGAATGCCGAGCCCGTAGAGCGAGGCCGGCTGGCGCACCAGCCAACGCACGAGTCTCTTGTCGAAGACCGGCGCCAGATGCTGCTCGAACAGCGCCCGCTGCTCCTCAATCGTCTTCGCCTGCAGCATGACCCTGGGATCGCAGCCGAGCCGGCGCGCCAGAAAATGCCCCGTGCCTATGAAGCGGCCCAGCAGGCCGTAGCGATAGAAGTTGCGGGCGAAGAGTTCGATGCGGCGGCGACCGACGAGGTTGCGCCCATCCCAATAGGCCCGGCTGACGGCATCGAGCCGCGGCGCGATCAATCGGTCATAGGTCTCGACATTGGCCTTCGACTGCGCCTGCCCGAAGAAGCGGCGGAAAATCGCGTGATCGTCGATCTCGCGCAGCGCCGCGAGCTTGAGATGCCCGAGCGCGATATGGGCGCCGTTGAGGTCGATCGCACTGACCTTCGCGGGATCGGCAGTGAGATAGGAGAGGATGTTGCAGGAGCCGGAAGCGATGGCGACGAGATGGTCGTCGGGCTGCAGCGCCAGCGCCTCCATGTCGACGACCGGATCTTCCCAGATCTGCGGATAGACCAGTCCGGAGAAGGCGAGCGTGAACATCCGCTCGAGCAGGCCGGCTCGCGAAAGGGGCTTGCTGCGATGGACGGCGGTGGTCAGGCCGAGATTGGTCGTGCGCTTCACTGCGCGGATCGTCTGCGTCACGAGGCCCCTCGTCTGCGCCCGTTGCGATGGCGAGCCGACTAGAGGAGTCGCGTGACGGTTGGGTGACGCGGGGCGACACCGGAGAAGAGAGCGGTCGCCGCCGAACACGAACGTGAAACAGGCCGCATTGCGCCCCCGTGAAATCCGGAAGACAAATCCCCATATCTCGCGCGACAATCCGACCAGAGCACGCGGAAAGGAGCCTCGCATGGGCCTGATGGACATGTTCGCCAAAACGGGGAAGCCGGCGGAACGCGAATTCCCCTTCCAGCTCAGCGACGCTGAATGGCGCGAGAAGCTGACGCCGGAGCAGTACCGGGTCCTGCGCGGCCACGGCACCGAGCGGGCCGGGTCCTGCGCACTGAACTTCGAGAAGCGCGCCGGCACCTTCTCCTGCGTCGGCTGCGGCCAGCCTCTGTTCAGGTCGCACAAGAAGTTCGAGAGTGGCACCGGCTGGCCGAGCTTTGATCAGCCGCTCGAAGGCGCGGTCGAGGAGAGCGAGGATTACAGCTTCGGCATGCACCGGGTCGAGGCGCACTGCGCCAATTGCGGCGGCCATCTCGGCCACGTCTTCCCCGACGGCCCGCCCCCGACCGGCCTGCGCTACTGCATCAACGGCGTGGCGATGGATTTCGCGCCGGAAGTGGGTTGACGCCTCCCCGTCATGGTCGGGCTTGTCCCGACCATGACGACAGCTGCCGCCGATAGCCGATTTCCCCTTCATCCTGTAGCCTCGCCCGACAGCTGATGCCGGAGCGCCAGGATGCGGCCGCCGATCGAGACCGAACTGCTCAAGACCTTCGTCACGATCGTCGAGACGCAGAGCTTCACGCGCACCGGCGACCGGCTGCATCGGACCCAGCCGGCAATCAGCATGCAGATCAGGCGGCTGGAGGAGGCGCTCGGCAAAGAGGTCTTCGACCGGACGAAACGCCAGGTCCAGCTGACGCGGGAAGGCGAACTCTTGCTCCACTACGCCAGGCGCATCCTCTCGCTCAGCGACGAGGCCATGAGCCGCATCGGCCAGGCCGATCTGTCGGGAATCGTCCGCATCGGCACCTCCGACGACTACGCCAACATCCTGCTGCCCGAGATCCTGCGCCGCTTCGCCGAGGCTCAAGCCGGGGTTCAGATCGATGTCGTCTGCGACAACGGCGTCGCCATCGAGCGCAGGCTGAAGGACGGGCTGATCGACCTCGCGCTCGTCGCCAGCCGCGGCGCGGTCGCGGAGGAGGAGCTGATCCGGACGGAAGAGCTTGTCTGGATCGCAGCGACACCATCCCAGGCAAAGAGCCGCCCTCTCTCCCTGGCCGTGTTTCCCGACGGCTGCGTCTGCCGGGCGACGATGGCGGAGGCTCTCGATGCCGCCGGGCGCGACTGGCGGATCGGCTTCAGCAGCGACAATATCGGGGCGATCCACGCTGCGGTCCGTTCCGGCATGGGCGTCAGCGCCGTCGAGCGCAGCCTCGCTCCGGCGGGCGTGCGGATTCTGGGTCAGGCCGAAGGCCTGCCCCCGCTCGCCCCCGTCCACCTCTGCCTCAAGCTCAACCGGGCCAGCACCTCGCCAGTCCTCGATGCGCTCGCCGACGAGATCCGGATCGGTCTCGCGCCGGCGCCGCTCCGATACGAGCCGCAAGCCCATCATCACGCCTGAGGCGCCTCCTCGCGTCGCGGCTCGCGCGGGACCACGGCAATCGCGCTCAGGATGATGATCGCGAGTCCCGCATAGGCCCAGCGATCCGGCACGTCGCCGAAGACGAGAACGCCGAGCATGGTCGCGGTGATAACCTCCGCATAGGTGAAGGGAGCGAGCAGGCTCGCCTGCGCCCGTTCGAAGGCCTTGATGATCAGGAAATGCGCGCTTGCGGCGACGCAGCCGGTCGCCATCAGCTGCAGCCATTGGACGGCGCTCGGCGTTTGCCAGACCGGGATCACCGCGATGCTCGACAGGACGCAGCCGACGAGGCCGGTCTGGTAGACCGAGACGATCGCCGGAATCTTACTCTCGACCACCCGCGTCAGCAGCAGGAAGACGGCATAACCCATGCCGGCGCCAAGGCCGATGAGATAGCTCCACTGCCAGTTGTCGGCGCTCGGCCTGATCGCCAGGACGATGCCGAGGAAACCGACGGCGATCGCCAGCCATTGCAGCGGCGCGACCTTCTCCTTGAAGACGAGCATGGCGAGGATCGTCAGGAGGAAGGGCTCGACGAACCACAGCGTCAGCGCCGTGGTCAGCGGCATCTGGTGGATCGCGACATAGAACAGCGCAACCGCGAAAAAGAGCGCGGCGCTCCTGGCGGTCAGGACCCAGGAAACCGTGGGCAGCAGCAGGCGCGGGCCATAGCGCCAGGAGCTATAGAGACCCGTCGCCAGGCAGTGAAAGAAGAAACGCGCCCAGATCACCTGCAGCACAGGCAACGACGCGGAGAGATGTTTCGCGAGCGTATCCGAGACTGGCAGGATCTGGAGCGCGATCACGAGCAGGAGAATGCCGGTCAACTGTCTCTTGTCCATTTCGAATGCCTCGCATGACATATCGAAAAGGCTCGCAGAATCGCCTGCGCTATAGAAATCCCGAATTTGGATGCCAGGATCAGGAACGCTTATGGTAGCGCCCTTCTCGCCAACCGCCCGGCGAGGAGCGAAGACCCTCAGATCTTCGCCGACCTGCGACCGTCGAGCAGCTCGCGTACGCGCCGCGCGAAAACCTCCATCTCGAACGGCTTGGTCATGATGTGCATGCCCGCATCGAGGTGGCCGTGGTTGAGCACGGCATTCTCGGCATAGCCCGTGATGAACAGCACTTCGAGGCCTGGACGCCGCGCGCGCGCGGCGTCTGCAAACTGGCGGCCGTTCATGCCGCGAGGTAGGCCGACATCGGTGATGAGAAGATCTATCGGCTGTTTCGTGTCGATGATCTTCAGTGCCGAGGGCCCGTCGTCCGCCTCGACGACGAGATAGCCGAGTTCTTCCAGTTGCTCGACGACAAGCATCCTGACCAGGGGCTCGTCGTCGACGACCAGTACGGTCTCGCCACCCGCAGCCGGCTGCGGGTGGGCCTGGTCCGTCAGTGCTTCGCCCTCGCTAGCAAGGTCACCGGCACGGCGGGGCAGGTAGATACAGATCATCGTGCCCTTGCCGGGCTCCGAATAGATCCGCGCCGCACCGCCGGACTGCCCGGCGAAGCCATAGACCATCGACAGGCCAAGCCCGGTACCCTGGCCGATCGGCTTGGTCGTGAAGAACGGATCGAAGGCGCGTTCGATCACGTCCGGCGTCATGCCCGTGCCGGTGTCGGAGACGCAGAGCGAGACATATTGCCCCGGCTTCAGGTCGCGCGATCGCGCCGCCCGCTCATCCATCCAGCGATTGGCCGTCTCGATCGTCAGCCTGCCGCCATCGGGCATGGCATCGCGCGAGTTGATACAGAGATTGAGCAGGGCGTTTTCGAGCTGGCTGGCATCGGCATGGACGGTCCACAGGCCCGCCGCACCGACCGCTTCGATCGCGATCGTCGGCCCGACGCTGCGCGTGATCAGGTCGAGCATGCCGTTGACCAGGCCGTTCACGTTGACCGGCTTCGGGGCGAGTGTCTGGCGCCGCGAGAAGGCGAGCAATCGCTCGGTCAGGCTGGCGGCTCGTCGCACCGCGCTCTTTGCACCGGTCAGGAAACGCTCGGTATCGGCGATCCGGCCCTGCGCGATCCGCGCCTGGGCCATTTCGAGGCTGCCGCCGATGCCGGCGAGGATGTTGTTGAAGTCGTGGGCGATGCCGCCGGTGAGCTGGCCGACGGCCTCCATCTTCTGGCTCTGGCGCAAGGCTTCCTCGGCGGCCAGCAGCTCGGCCGAACGCTTCTCGACCTGCTGCTCAAGCGTGGCGTTGAGCTCGGCCAGGGCGATCTCGGCCCGGCGGCGCGCAGTGATGTCCTGGAAGATGACGGCGACCTGCTTGCGGCTTGCCGGCTCGATGCGGACCGCCGCAAGCTCGAGATGGCGACCGGTCGCGACCAGTTCCTGCTGGAAGCGGATCGCTTCGCCGGTGCGCAGCACGGCGCCATAACGCGCCACCCATGCGTCCGCCTCGTCCGGCACCATTTCGCGCAGTTTCTGGCCGACCACGTTCGGAATGCCCGCATGGCGTTCGTAGGCGGCATTGGCCTGGATGTGGATGTAGTCGCTGTCGGGACCATCCGGCCCGTACAGGAACTCGATGATGCAGAAGCCTTCATCGATCGCGTCGAACAGGCCCTTGTACAGCGCTTCGCTGTCGCGCCTCGCCCGCTCCGACAAGGTCCGCTCGGTGACGTCCGCGCCCTCGACGAAGATAGCGTTGACCTTGCCGTCGGCATCGCGCAGCGGCTGGTAGACGAAGTCGAGGAAGCGTTCTTCGCTCGGCCCGCCGGGCTGGGCCTGGATCAGAAAGCGTGCGCCGTTCGCGGTGTAGGGCACGCCGGTGCGATAGACGTCGTCGAGGATGTCCACGACACCCTGCGCAACGGCGTCCGGCAGCGCCTCAGCCAGGGTGCGGCCGACGACCTCGCGATCGCCGATCAATCTGAGATAACTTGGATTGGCGAGATCGAAGCGGTGATCCGGACCGCGCAGCAGCGCCATGAAGGTCGGCGCCTGCTCGAACATCTGCGTCAGGATGGGGGCAATGAGGCCGGCGTCGCTGTGCACGTCGATCGTTCCGCAATGTCGGGCTGAACTGCTCCGACACGACAGAATGCGCGGCGCCGGCTGCTGGTTCCTTCGCACGCGGGCGCAAGCGAGAAAAGATCGAGTTTCCGCCTGCCGTCAGCCCTCCGGCACCGCCCTCCGCGCCAGCGTCGCCGTATCGACCGCCAGCGGCAAGTCGCCGAAATGGCCGGACCAGTGCCCGCCGAGCCGTGTCGCCACGAAGGCATCGGCCACCGCATGCGGCGCGTGACGGATCAGCAGCGCGCCCTGCAGCATCAGCGCCAGCCGCTCGGTCAGCCGCCGGGCCTGGCCTTCATGACGGATCATCTCATGCAGGTCCGTATCCAAGCCCTGCAGCGCCGCATCGTAGCGCCGGTCCTGGCCCGAGACCGCGTGCAGTTCGGCGCGCAGCGCCTGCAGCGAGCCCGGCTCGCGCTCGAGCGAGCGCAGCACGTCGAGGCAGATGACGTTGCCCGAGCCTTCCCAGACCGAGTTCAGCGGCGCCTCGCGATAGTGCCGCGCCATCGGGTTCTCCTCGATGAAGCCGTTGCCGCCATGGCATTCCAGCGCCTCGACCACGACCGCCGGCGTGCGCTTGGCCACCCAGTATTTCGCCAGCGGCGCGCCGATCCGGGCCAGCAGCTTCTCGCTTTCCGACTGCTCCTGCCGGTCGACCGCGGCGAACAGCCGGAAGGCGAGCCAGGCCGCGGCCTCCGCCTCGATGGCGAGGTCGGCGAGGACGTTCTGCATGATCGGCTGGTCGATCAGCTGGCGCTGGAAGGCGGTACGATGCTGGGCGTGATGGCCGGCGAGCATCACCGCCTGCCGCATCAGCCCGGCTGACGCCGCGGCGATGTCGAGCCGCGTATTGTGGTTCATCGACAGGCCGGTGCGCAGGCCCCGGCCGGGATCGCCGAGCATATGGCCGATCGCCCCCCTGAACTCGACCTCGGAGGAGGCGTTCGAGCGGTTGCCGCATTTGTCCTTGAGGCGCTGGATCGCGATGCCGTTGCGCTCGCCATCCGGCCGCCAGCCCGGCACGACGAAGCAGGAGATGCCCTCCTCGTTGCGCGCCAGCGTCAGGAAGAGGTCGGAATGCGGCACCGAGAAGAACCATTTGCTCCCATGCAGCGAATAGGTGCCGTCGCGATTGTCATAAGCGATGGTCTGGGTCTGGCGCAGGTCCGAGCCACCTTGGGTCTCGGTCATCGCCATGCCAACGGTCCCCCCTAGCTTGCCCGCGGCAGGCCCCTGGCGCTTGTCGTAGGTCTTCGACGAGATCAGCGCGCCCCATTGCGCCCAGAGCGCCCGGTCCTGCTTCAGCACCGGGATCGCCGAATAGGTCATCGAGATCGGGCAGCAGATGCCGCTCTCGCAGCCATACCAGAGATATTGCAGGGCAGCCCGCGCCACCTGTGCTCCCGGGCCGGGCCGGTTCCAGGCGAGCGCATGCGTCTCCTGGCCGATGGCGCGGGCCATCAGCGCATGCCAGGCCGGGTGGAACTCGATCTGGTCGAGGCGGTTGCCGAAGCGGTCATGGCTGCGCAATTCCGGCCCATGCCGGTTGGCGAGCCGCGCCATCTCGATCGTCTCGGCCGCGCCGACCGTCCGCCCCGCCTCATGCAGCCGCTCATCGGCCCAGCCGGCGTCGAAGGCCGCGATAACGGCTTTCAGCACCGGGTCAGCGGCATAGGCATCGTAATCGGCCAGCGGCGGCACCTGATTGGTGACCTGATGGGCGTGCGATGCCTGGGTCATGGCCTTCCCTTCCGATCCGCGAACCGCCCCGTCATTAACCACCAGCCTATGCCGGCGCTCCGGAATTGCGAACCTGCCCGATTGCCGCCCGAGTTCTCCTCGTACCTCGCCCGGCGCGCCGCCATCGGCGCGGGCCTATGGAGAGCCTACACGTGCTGCGACGCGCCCTGAGTACCCTGGTCATCGCTCTTACCGCCGGCTTCGGCCTTGCGACCGTCCCGGCGCAAGCCCAGACGCAATCCGTTCCGAAAGTGCAGCCGGGCGAAGGCCGTCCCTATGAGATCGCCGACAGCGAGGTCTGGGATGTGCCCGATCCGGTCTCGCGCCGTGGTTATCAGGTCTTCGTCGCCCTCCCGCCGTCCTATGGGAAGGAGCTGCAGCGGAAATATCCGGTGCTCTACGTCACCGATGCCGACTACGCCTTCCCGATCATCCGCCAGATCAACCGCCGCCTGAACCTCGACGGCCCCAGGGTCGAGGAGTTCATTCTGGTCGGCCTGTCCTATGGCAAGGGCGAGGACGGCGCGGTCAGCCGCCGACGCGACTACACGCCGACGCCGAACGGGCCGAGCACTGCACCATCAGGCGCGATCCACGGCCAAGGACAGGCCTACCAGACCTATCTACGCGACCAGGTGAAGCCGTTCATCGCCGCCCGCTACCGCACCGATCCGGCGAGAGCGCTCTTTCTCGGCCACTCCTACGGGTCGTTGCTGGGCGCTCAGATCCTCTTCACCGAGCCAGGCCTATTCAGCGGCTACATCCTCGGCAGCCCGTCGCTCTGGTACGACAAGCGCCACATCCTCGGGCTGGAGGCGAGCTATGCCGCCAAGAACCGCGATCTGCCGGCCAAGGTCTTCCTCTATGTCGGCGAGTACGAGGCGCTGCGCAAAGGCGACCGGCGCTACAGCCAGAGCGTCGACATGGTCGCCGATAACCAGACCCTGGAAGCGGCGTTGCGCGGCCGGAAGTATCCGGGCCTGAGCGTGAAATCGGTGGTCCTGAACGACGAGGATCACCTCTCCGTCGCACCGCGCGGCTTCACGCAGGGACTGAGATATCTGCTGCCAGCGCGCTGACGCGGCTGGGTTTATAGTGACGCGCTCGCCGTGGCGGAAAACCATCCGCGACGGCGAGCAATCCGCCACGCCTGCCCCTATATTGACCGAGAACGAATCACGATCACGCAAGCAGATCCCTTGTCAGACCACACCACCTCGGCCCCCCTGCCCCGCCCCGGCGGCCTCGCATCGCGCGCGGCGGCGCAGCCGGCGGCCGGCTATCTGCAGGGCCTCAATCCGGAGCAGCGCCTGGCAGTCGAGGCCACCGACGGCCCCGTGCTGGTTCTGGCCGGCGCCGGCACCGGCAAGACCCGCGTGCTGACTACCCGCATCGCCCATCTGATCGCGACGAACCGCGCCTTCCCCTCGCAGATCCTGTCGGTGACCTTCACCAACAAGGCGGCGCGCGAGATGAAGGAGCGCGTCGCCCATCTCGTCGGCCCGGTCGCCGAGGGCATGCCCTGGCTCGGCACCTTCCACTCGATCTCGGCCAAGCTGCTGCGCCGCCATGCCGAGCTGCTCGATTTGCGCTCCGACTTCACCATCCTCGACACCGACGACCAGATCCGCCTGATGAAGCAGGTGATCCAGTTGGAAGGCATCGACGAGAAGCGCTGGCCCGGCCGCATGCTGGCGGGCTTCATCGACTCATGGAAGAATCGCGGCCTGGCGCCCAAGGACGTGCCGCCGGGCGAGGCCGGTGTCTTCGCCAATGGCAAGGGCGGCAAGCTCTATGCCGCCTATCAGGACCGGCTGAAGACGCTGAACGCCGTCGATTTCGGCGATCTCCTGCTGCATTGCCTGACGCTGTTCCGCGAGCATCCGGACGTGCTGGCGAGCTATCACGAGCGCTTCCGCTACATCCTCGTCGACGAGTATCAGGACACCAACGTCGCCCAGTATCTCTGGCTGCGCCTGCTCGCCCAGGGCCGGCGCAACATCGCCTGCGTCGGCGACGACGACCAGTCGATCTATGGCTGGCGCGGCGCCGAGGTCGACAACATCCTGCGCTTCGAGCACGATTTCCCGGGCGCGACCGTGGTCCGTCTCGAACGCAATTACCGCTCGACCGGCCATATCCTCGCCACCGCCTCCAAGCTGATCGCCCGCAATGAGGGCCGCCTCGGCAAGACCCTGCGCACCGAGGACGAGCCCGGCGAGAAGGTCACCATCACCGGCGCCTGGGACAGCCAGGAGGAAGCCCGCCTGATCTCCGATGAGGTCGAGGCGATGCAAAGCAAAGGCGAGAACCTCGCCGAGGTCGCCATCCTCGTCCGCATCTCGGCGCAGATGCGCGAGATCGAGGAGCGGCTCATTCATGTCGGCGTGCCCTATCGCGTCATCGGCGGCCCGCGCTTCTACGAGCGCGCCGAGATCCGCGACGCGATGGCCTATCTGCGTTGCGTGGTGAGCCCCACTGACGATCTCGCCTTCGAGCGCATCGTCAACGTGCCCAAGCGCGGGCTGGGCGACGCAACGATCCAGATCCTCCATAATTATGCCCGCGCCGCGCAGCTCTCGCTCTTGCAGGCGGCCCGCGTCGTCGTCGAGAGCGACGAGCTCAAGCCCAAGGCTCGCACCTCCCTGCGCGAACTGGTCGAGGCCTTCGCCCGCTGGTCGGCCCGGGCCGAAGCCATGCCGCAGGGCGAGCTAGCCGAGCTGGTGCTTGAGGAATCAGGCTACACCGAGATGTGGCAGAAGGACCGCTCCGCCGATGCCGCCGGACGACTGGAGAACCTGAAGGAGCTGGTCCGTTCGCTCGACGAGTTCCCGGATTTGCCGGCCTTCCTCGAGCACGTCTCGCTGGTGATGGACGCCGACAGCGGCGATGGCGGCGCCCGCGTCTCGA
Source organism: Allobosea sp. Root483D1 (assembly GCF_001429505.1). GTDB lineage: Bacteria > Pseudomonadota > Alphaproteobacteria > Rhizobiales > Beijerinckiaceae > Allobosea. Next base: position 443,500 of record NZ_LMJW01000018.1, on the reverse strand, counting down.
TCATGACGCTGCACGCCGCCAAGGGACTGGAGTTCGACACCGTCTTCCTGCCCGGCTGGGAGGAAGGGCTGTTCCCGAGCCAGCGCGCGCTCGACGAGAACGGCCGCGCCGGCCTCGAGGAGGAGCGCCGCCTCGCCCATGTCGGCCTGACCCGCGCCCGCAAGCGGCTGAAGCTCTTCTTCGCCTCGAACCGCCGCATCCATGGCCTCTGGCAGTCGAGCCTGCCCTCGCGCTTCATCGACGAACTGCCGGAGGACCATGTCGAGGTCGTCCAGGCGGCGTCGACCTACAGCCAAGGCGGCTATGGCGCCTCGCGCTTCGAGCGCATGGAAAGCTTCGGCTCCTCCTACCAGACGCCGGGCTGGCAGCGCGCGCAGGAGAACAAGGCCAAGTTCAATTCGGGCGGCGGCAACTCGGGCTTCTCCGACGCCGGCCAGCGCGGCTTCGGCTCTCGCCAGCGCGGCCCGATGCTGATCGAGGGCGAGCTGACAGCGAAATCGACCGGCACCTCGGCCTTCGACCCCGGCGCCCGCGTTTTCCACGTCAAGTTCGGCCCCGGCTCGGTCGCGAGCGTCGACGGCAACAAGCTGACCGTCGATTTCGACAAGGCGGGCAGGAAGATGGTGCTGGATAGCTTCGTGCAGAAGACGGGATAGCGAGCCTGCACCTCACAACGAGGGTCATCCCGGACAAGCGGCGAAGCCGCGCCGATCCGGGATCCATTCCGGAGCCTTGCCGAAAAACGTTCCGGAATGGGTCCCGGGTCTACGCTGCGCTCCGCCCAGGACGACAACGGACTATTGTGATCATGTGGTTTGGCTGTGGTAATTCGGAGCCGAGAGGTCACCATGCACCACAAACGCAAACGTCCGAAGAGCGCCCGCGCCGGCTGCTTGCTTTGCAAGCCACACAAGGCGAACGGCTGCTGTGCCGATCACAAGAACATGCAGCACGGCAATCGCCGCCGCTGTGAAGGCGGTCGCGACCAGTTGCGCTGCGAGGGACTCGCTGTCCGCTAATCCACTTCGTCATGCTCGCCCTTGTGGCGAGCATCCACGTCTTGAACACCGCACTGCCTGGAGGAAGACGTGGATGGTCGGGACAAGCCCGACCATGACGGAAAGCGCAGCGTTCATGATCTCAGGGTAGTAGGCGCCCCGACCTCTCCTCCCGTTCCCTGAACGCCTTTCGCGCCGCCGAGACCTGCGCATGATAGGTCTCGGCCCAGGTCCACACGCCACAGAACGCAGCGCTGAGCTCGCGGCCGAGCTCGGTCAGCGTGTAGTCGACATGCGGCGGGATCACCGGGTGGACGGTGCGGACGACGAGCCCGTCGCGCTCCATCTCGCGCAGCGTCTTGGTCAGCATCTTTTGGCTGATGCCACCGACGGCGCGTCCGACCTCGGGCGAGATCATCGTCGAGCGCTGCAAGCCGCTGCGCTTCGCCGCCGAGAACGGCCAGATCGCCGCGATCTTCGCCCAGCTGAACGCGCAGCACGGCTGAGGGCAATCGCCCTGCCCCTTGCAAGTCGTCCTGGGCGACGAAGGGGGACCCATTCCGGAACGGTTCAGGCATGGGTCCCGGATCGGCGCGGCTTCGCCGCTTGTCCGGGACGACAGAGAGAGGTGGCGGCAACCGAATGACAAGCCGCCATCGCCCTGCTAATTCCCCGTCATGCGCGAAGGCCTCCTGCCATCGACGGTCGCGACCGTCCTCGAACTCGAAACCAGCGGCGACAAGGCACGCGCCTTGACCGAGCTGCTCGGCGAGGTCTTCGACCCGACCGAGACGGCCGTCTCCGCTTTCGAGGTCGAGACCGGCGTCACCACGCTCTCGCTGAACGCGCCCTGGAAGGTCGAGGTCTACTTCGCGACGCATCCGGACGAGGACGCGGTGCGCGACATGCTGCGCCCGATCGTCGGCGACGGCATCGATTCCACGCCCTTCACTACGGTGAACCAGAAGGATTGGGTCGCTGCCAGCCTGGACGGCCTGCAGCCGGTGCGCGCGGGGCGCGTCCTCGTCCACGGCTCGCATGATCGCGAGGCGGTGCGCGTCAACGACGTCGCCATCGAGATCGCGGCGGCGCTCGCCTTCGGCACCGGCCATCACGGCACCACCGCCGGCTGCCTGCTCGCGCTCGATGCCGAATTGAAGAAGCGCCGGCCGAAGCACGCCATCGATGTCGGCACCGGCACCGGCATCCTGGCGCTCGCGCTCGCCAAGCAGGTCAAGCGCAAGGTCGTCGCCGGCGACATCGACGCGATCGCGATCGAGGTTTCCGCTCACAATGCCAGGATCAACCACGCACCGCAGGCACTCGACCTTTATGTCGCGCCGGGCCTGCGCCACGCCAAGGCGAACCGGCCGCGCCATTTCGACCTGATCTTCGCCAATATCCTCGCCGGCCCGCTACGCAAGCTCGCGCCCGCGATCGCCCGCGCCCTCTCCAATGACGGCACGGTGATCCTGTCGGGATTGCTGGAAATGGACGTCGCCGGCGTCGTCTCGGCCTATCGCCACCAGGGATTGGCGCTGGCGCGGCGCACCTCGCGGGAGGGCTGGGCGACTTTGGTCATGAAAAGAGGCGGCGCAGCCGTCAGGCCGCGCCGCCTCTACTAGGCCCTACGCTTTGAAAGACGGCGAGCAGGGATTTGTCGTCAGGCCGGGCCGAATGGCGTGGCGTGCGCGAACCGGAGCGGACATCAAGTCCGTGAGCACCGGAAGCGCAGAACGCCGCGTCAGGCGGCCGGCATGGCGGCGAAGCTCGCCGCCGGATCAGAAGCCGAGATGGCCGTACTTCTCTTCGGCCTGCGCCTGCATGGCGCGGGCATCGTTCCAGACGGCGGCGGCGAACTTGGCGGCGTCGACGACGGCGTCATAGGCGTGCTTGACGATGGCGATCATGGTCTTGGTTCCTTTTTCGATGCGCGCGGCGCGGTTCGCAGCCTGCGGCGATTGAAGTCAGCGGTTGAAGGGCAACTCGGCGTCGGTTTTCAGCGTCGTCGCCGGAAAGCCGCCAAGCACCAGCTCGCTCTCGCGCACCAGGTAGCTATGGGCGCGCAGCTCGCGCATGGCTGAACGGCGGCGGCTCTCGATCATCGCGGCGTAGAGGCGCTGCCAGAAGCCCTGGCCGGCGGCCTTCGTCTCCGTCGCTGCGGCGCGGGTCGCGGCCGGCAGGACATCGGTGGAATTCAGTACGTAGGTCATAGGGTCTCTCCTCAGATCACGAAGGACAGTCCCGGTCGCTTCCTCGTTCTCTTATGCGGCTAAAGTGGGCCGTCTTCGCACTTGCGAGAAGATACGTTCGCATATGCACAACATGCAAAAAACGCATACCGAAAACAGATATCCGTTAACGACTGCGCAATTCGCATAGCCAAGAGGCAATCAGCTCAAATGCGAGCCAATGCGCGCCCGCTTCGAAAGCAGGGGCCAACCGGCAGTTTTGCACTGGCCTTTCCGGCACATGGAGGCGAGCATGGCCGAAATCCAGCCTCAGAGCCCTCCATGACCGAATCGCGATCGACCGCCTCCCGCTTTCAGTCCTTCTCCGAGCCGAGCGATCCGTCGCAAGTCGCGCCGCGCGTCGCAGCCTTGCGCACCGCCTTGGCCAGGCAAGGGCTGGACGGCTTCATCATCCCGCGAGCCGATGAGCACCAGGGCGAGTATGTCCCCGCCCATATGGCCCGCCTCGCCTGGCTCACCGGCTTCACCGGCTCGGCCGGCAACGCCATCGTGCTCGCAGATAAAGCGGCCCTGATCGTCGACGGCCGCTACACCATCCAGTCGGCGGCGCAGACCGACACGAGCGTCGTGACGCCGACCAAGATGGAGGAAACGCCGCTCGACAAATGGGTCGAGGCCAATCTCCCGGCCGGCGGCAAGCTCGGCTACGATCCTTGGCTCCACACTGTCGACGGCGTCGCCAGGCTGGAGAAAGCGGCCGCAGCGGCGGGCAGCATGCTCGTCCCGGTGACGCCGAACCCGATCGACGCGCTCTGGAGCGACCGCCCTGCCCCCCCGACGGCTCCGGTCAAGGCACATCCGGCTGCCTATGCCGGCGAGAGCAGCGCCAGCAAGCTCGCCCGCATCCGGCAGGAGCTCGCCAAGGCCAAGGTCGACGCGCTTGTCCTCTCGGACCCGCATGCGCTGGCCTGGGTCTTCAACATCCGCGGCGGCGATGTCGAGCACACGCCGCTGCCGCTCGGCTATGCGATCGTGCCGCGCGAGGGCCGCCCGACCGTTTTCCTCGCGCCGGAGAAAATCACCAACGAGGCCGGCGACGCCATCGGCGCGCTCGGCGAGATCGCGCCGCCGCAGGCGCTCGAACAGCAGCTCAAGGCGCTCGGCGCGGCCAAGGCCAAGGTCAGGCTCGATTCCAGCACCGCCGCTGCCGCGCTAGCCACGCTGATCCGGGATGCCGGCGGCACGCCGGACGCCGGCACCGACCCGATTGCGCTGATGAAGGCGAAGAAGAACGAAACGGAGCTCAGCGGCAGCCGGCGGGCACACCTGCGCGATGGCGCCGCGATCGTCCGTTTCCTGTCCTGGCTGGCACGCGAGGCGCCTAAGGGCGGACTGACCGAGATCGACGCTGTCGCGGCGCTGGAGGCCGAGCGGCTGAAGACCGGCGAACTACGCGACGTCTCCTTCACCACCATCGCCGGCGCCGGCCCAAACGCGGCCCTGCCGCATTACCGCGTCACCGAAGCGAGCAACCGCCGGATCGAGCCCGGCATCTTTCTGGTCGATTCCGGCGGGCAATACGAGGATGGCACCACCGACATCACCCGCACCATGGCGATCGGCGAGCCCACGGCGGAGATGCGCGACCGCTACACCCGCGTGCTCAAGGGCCATCTCGCGATCTCGCGGGCGGTCTTTCCGAAAGGCACGTCGGGCGCCCAGCTCGACGCCTTCGCCCGCGCCCCGCTCTGGCAGGCCGGGCTCGATTTCGACCACGGCACCGGCCATGGCGTCGGCAGCTATCTGTCGGTGCACGAAGGCCCGCAGCGCCTCTCCAAGCTCGGCACCACGCCGCTCGAGCCCGGCATGATCCTCTCGAACGAGCCCGGCTACTACAAGGAAGGCGCCTACGGCATCCGCATCGAGAACCTGATCATCGTCGAGGAGCGCCAGATCCCCGGCGCCGAGCGCACCATGTACGGCTTCGAGACCGTGACCTGGTGCCCCTATGAGCGCGCGCTGATCGACCTCTCACTGCTCGACGAGGGCGAGCTCGCCTGGATCAACGCCTATCACGCGCAGGTCTGGAGCAATCTCGCGCCACTGGTCGAGGGCGAGGCAAAAGCCTGGCTGGAGCAGGCGTGTCTGCCGTTGTAGCAACCGTCATTCTCGGGCGAAGCGAAGCGCAGACCCGAGAATCTCATGACGGGAAAGGCACTGAATGGAGCCTCCTCGGCCTGAGATGCTCGGGTCAAGCCCGAGCATGACTGCGCGTCACCCCCACAAATCAGTCGACAGGTACTTCAGGCCCGAGTCGCAGATGATGACGGCAACCGTCTTCCCGGCCTCAGCCCCACCAAGCAGTTGCAGCGCCGCCGCAACATTCGCCCCGGCAGAAAACCCGCCGAAAATCCCCTCATGGCGCGCGAGTAGCCGTGTCATCTCCCGCGCCTCGTCTCCCGCCACCTGCAGATAGCCGTCGACCGGCACATCCTTCAGAAAGGCGAGATCGGCCATCGCATAGCCGCCGCCCTGGATCGGATGGTCGGGCCTTGTGACCACTTCGCCCGCCGCAGCGGCAGCGCCGGCCGGCTCGACCACATAGCAGCGCAGCGCCGGGCTGCGCTCCTTCAGCGCCTTGGTTACCCCGGCATAGCTGCCGCCCGAGCCGATGAAGTCGACGAAAGCGTCGAGCGCCCCGCCGCTCTGCTCCCAAAGCTCCGGCCCGGTCGTGCGGTAGTGCGCCAGCCAGTTGCCGTCGCGGTGGAACTGGTCGGCGCGGAAGGCGCCGCGCTCCCCGGTGATCCGCTTCGCTTCCCGATCGACGAGTTCGAGATCGCCGCCCGAAACCTGCCCGGGCACCGAGCCGGGCAATTGGTCGACCAGCACCACCTCGGCCCCGAGCGCCCGCATCATCCGGGCGCGCTCTTCCGAGTTGCCCTTCGACATCACTGCGATGAAGGGATAGCCCCTGATCCCGCAGACGATCGCAAGCCCGGTGCCCATATTGCCGGAGGTGAGCTCGACCACGGTCTGCCCTGGCTTCAGCGTGCCGGCGCGTTCCGCCTCCTCGATGATCCCCAGCGCGGCCCGGTCCTTCTTCGAGAAGCCGGGATTGAGATAGTCCAGCTTGGCGAGGATGATCCCGTTGGCGCCGAGATGCCGCGTCAGCCGGTCGAGCCGGACCAGCGGCGTGTCGCCGATCGCCTCGACCACGGAATTCATCACGGGACGCATGTGTTCTCCCTCGGCCAGCCTCAGGCCACCATGCGCAAGGCAACCACGGTTGCGACGCCCACGGCAACCACACCGAGCAGCGGCAGGCGCGTTGCCGCCAGGCCGCAGACCAATGCTGCGACCGTCTCCGGCCAACCGGTCGCGAGCGCGCTCGGCGCGATCACCGCGATCAGCACGGCAGGCGGGATCGCGTCGAAGGCGGCCTGCGCCCGCGGCGAGAGGTTGAGGCGGCCGACCAGTGCCAAGCCGGCGATGCGGGTGAGATAGGTCACCAGCGCCATGCCGAGGAAGGCGGCGAGATTGATCGGATCAACAGTCATTCGGCCGGGCTTTCGACAGGTTTCTCCGCGATGTCGCCAGCGGCGATCCAGGCGGCGGCGAGGCCGCAGAGCGCGCCCGCCAGCACATGCCAGGGCGGTCCGGCGAGCTTGTAGGCGAGCGCCGAGGCGAGGCCGGCCGCGGCCACCGTCCAGGCGGTGACGCGGCCCTTCCAGAAGGCTGCGGTCAGGGCGATGAACAGCGCGGTGAAGGCGAAGTCAGCGCCGTAGCGCTTGGGGTCGCCGAGCGCAGCGCCGATGATCGCGCCCGTGGTCGAGGTCGTCAGCCAGCCAAGCACGAACGGCACGATCATGGCGAACCAGTAGGCCGGCGTGACCGGATGGGTTCGGGCCCGCTTCTCGGCCAGCGCCCAGTTCTCGTCGGCCATGTAGTAGAGCCCGCCGAAGATCTGGGCCGTAGAGAAGCCCTTGAGCTTCGGCGCGATCGAGGCGCTCATCAGGATGTGGCGGGCATTGATCAGCGCCGTCGAGAACACCAGCGCGACGATCGGCGCCGGGCTCGCCCAGAGCTCGACCGCGGCGAACTGCGCCCCGCCGGCGAAGACGAGCACGCTCATCAGGAAGACTTCGAGCGGGGAGAGCCCCTTGCCGGCGGCGAGCGCGCCGAAGAGCAGGCCGATCGGCACCGCCGCCAACGCAGCCGGCCAGATGTCATTCAGCCCTGCACGGGCTTCATCTTTCCAGGACATGGAGTTTCCTGATGTCGTCAGCCGTGATGGGCGGCGCGGAAGACGCCCGGCGTCACGCCGAGCCTCGCCTTGAAGGCGCGGGTCAGATGCGCCTGGTCGCAGAACCCGGTGGCGGCCGCGACCGCGCCGGGGGATTCGCCGCGCCGCAGCCGCTCGCGGGCGCGACGGACGCGGACATCGACGAGATAGGCATGCGGCGTCAGCCCGGTCTCGCGCCGGAAGGCTCGGATCAGGTGATGCCGCGGCAGGCCTGAGCGCCGCGTCAGATCGGCCAGCGACAAATCCTCGTCATAGCGCTGCTCGAGCAGTTCCCTCGCCTTTGCGATCGGCCCGTGCTCGCGCCCGATCTCGCGGATGGAGAGATCGGCATGTCGCGACAGGCACCAGCCATAGGCGCGCAGCAGGCCTTCCTCTCCGGCAAGCGCGTCCCCACCCTCCTCCAGCGCGCGATGCGCCTCCGAGAACAGGGCCGAGCCTTCCGGGTCCTGCACGGTCGGTTCGGGGAAGAACGGGGTGCCGATGCTCTCGTCACCGGTGAGCGAGATCGCGACCTCGCGCATCAGCTCGATCGTTGGATAGGTCATCCGGTAGCGATAGCCGCCTTCGCTCGGCGCGCCGTCATGGACATCGAGCGGATGGTTGAAGACGAGGTCGCCGCTGCGGGCGAAGAGCGTGCGGCCGCGGGCATGCCAGAGCTCGCAGCCCGACAGGATCGTGCCGACCGCATAGGTCTCATGGGCGTGCGGCGAATAGGTGTGGGTCGAGAACTTCGCCGACAGGCATTCCAGCCCGGAGAAGCGCGCCGCCGTGAACAGGCGGGCATGCTCCCCCGTCTGGAGCGGCATCTCCAGCAATGCGTCGCCCTGGCTGATCAGATCCATGGCGCAAGATAGAGCGGAAGCCGCCCTTCGTGTCTTGAAGAAAAGTGATGGCGACGATCACGCCAGCGCGCTTTCCGTTCGGCTGCTCACAGCCGAGCGGCGAGAAATCGCGCCAACGCAAAGCACGTCGCCATCTGTCAGGAGTCAGGGGCGTGGCGGCTCCTTGCCGGCGACGAGCACCAGCAGCGCGCCGGCGAGCGTCGCCACCGCCATGTAGCCGATCGGGCCAAGGCCGCCGACATAGTTGACCAGCAGGCCGCCGAACACCGCGCCGCTGGCGATCGCGACCAGGAAGGCCGCGGTCAGGAGCCCGCTCGCCGCCTCGGCATGATCGGCCGCGATGCGCACCATCCAGCTCTGGAACCCAACCGGCGCGAAGCCGAACGCGAAGCCCCAGAGCGCGACGGTGATCCCTGCGACGAGCGACGAAGCGCCGAACAGGATCATGACCAGCGCCAGGATGCCGATCGTCAGCGCGAACGAAACGATCGCGAGCTTGACGCCACGTCCCGCGACCGCACCGCCGGCGAAATTGCCGATGACGTTGCCGACGCCATAGCCAAGCAGCACGAAGGTGATCGCTGTGACGCCGAGCTGCGGAGCGTGCTCGAGGAAGGGTCGGATATAGGTGAAGCCGGTGAACTGCCCGGAGATGATCACGAGCACCGAAAGCAGCATCAGGCGCACGCTCGGCCGCGAGAGCAGTTCCACCAATGTGCCCAGCCGCGGCGTCGTTTGCGGCGGCAGAGGCGGCATCGACGTCAGCAGCGCCAGCAGGGCGACGCCGGCCAGCCCGGCCGACAGCCCGAACACCATCCGCCAGCCGATCAGGGCGTCGAGATAGGCGCCAAGCGGCCCGCCGCCGATGAAGGCGGCCGAAACGCCGGCCGAGATGATCGCCAGCGCCCGCGGCACGGACTGGGCCGGCACCAGCCGCAGCGTCAGCGCCGGCGCCATCGACCAGAAGCCGCCGAGGGCGATGCCGAGCAGGAAGCGCGCGGCCAGGAGCATGGCAAAGCCGTTGGCCATGGCCGTGACCAGGCTCGATACCGCCAGGAGCGACAACAGCGTCCAGAGTACCAGGCGCCGGTCGAAGCGGCTGGTGAGGATCGGGGTGAAGATGGCGGCGGCGACGCCGACCAGCGAGGTCACCGTGACGGTCTGCCCGGCGGCGCCGACGCTGATCGAGAGATCGGCGGCGATCGAGGTCAGGACGCTGGCGGGCAGGAACTCGGCGCTGACCAGGGCGAACACGCCCATGGCGAGCGCGAAGACCGCCGGCCAGGCGGCGGTACGCTCGTCGGGCACGATGCCGACGAGTTCGGCATCGGCTGTGGCTGACAAGGAATCCGACATGGGTCGCTCCAGGAAGAATGGACACCGGAGTTAGGCGTGACCGCCTGGAGCTTCCATGCTAGAAAACCCGATATGCTTGACCAATCGTCCAGAAGATCGGGACCTGACCCGCTGACCGAGATGCTTCGCGGTCTCCGGCTCGAAGGCGTCGACTACGCTCGCTACCAGATGACCACGCCCTGGTGCCTGCTGTTTCCGGCCCAGCCGGCAGCGCGTTTTCACTTCATGGCCGAGCATGGCTGCTGGCTGCGCGCGCCCGAGGGCGATTGGGTTCGGCTCGAACAGGGCGACGCCGTGCTGATGCCGCGCGGCGTCGAGCATGTACTCGCCAGCGAGCCCGGCCTGTCGGCGAAGCCGACCGGGCGCTGCGCCTTCCAGGCCTGTTGCGGCGAGATCGCCGAGGCGCGCGGCGGCGGCGCAGCAGAAGGCGACGACGGCGAAGCGACGCTGTTCTTCAGCGCCAGCCTCTGCTTCAACGTCGACGCCCAGCACCCGATGCTGCGGATGATGCCGGAGCTGATGTGGGTCCACGAGATGGCGGTGCATGAGCCGGCGATCCCGGCGCTGCTGACCACCATGGCATGTGAACTTGCTCTGGATCGCGTCGGCGCGGGCGGCATCCTGACGCGGCTGGCGGACGTGGTCGCCGCCGCCCTGATCCGGTCCTGGGTCGAGCGCGGCTGCGGCAGCGCCACCGGCTGGGTCGCCGCCGCCCGCGATCCCGACATCGGCCGCGTCCTCGCCGCGATCCACCTCAACCCGAGCGAGGACTGGACTGTCGATGCGCTCGCCAGGGTGATGCACGCCTCGCGTTCCGCCTTCGCCGAGCGTTTCGCCGCGGTCGTCGGCGAGACGCCGGCGCGCTATGTCCTGCAGGTCCAGATGCATCAGGCTAGGCAGTGGCTGGTGCGCGACCGGATGCGGATCTCGGCCGTGGCCCGCCGTCTCGGCTACGATTCGGAAGCCTCGTTCAGCCGCGCCTTCAAGCGGGTGATCGGCAAGTCGCCGAGCCATTTCCGCAACGCCGAGCCGCCGATCCCCGCGGCGCGGCCTATCGATGCGTCACCGCGAAGTCTGGCCGAATAGCCCTCCGAACGGGGAAGCTCAGTCGGCCAGCGCTTCGGCCCGCCCGCTACGAGGCTCGGTGAGCGGCGCGAAGCGTCCCTGCGCGAACAGCTCCTCGATGGTCTGCAGCGTCTTGGTGTAGTGCGCCACCAGCAACGCACCGGCATCCGCGGCTGTGCCGTTCAGGACAGCCTTCATCAGCGCCTCGTGCTCGCTCTGGCCGTTCCGTGGCATATTGCCATAAGCGTGCGAGATCGAGATGTAGCGTGCTGCATGGTCGGCGAGGATGTCGCAGAACTCGAGCAGCCAGGGCGAGCCGCAATTGGCGAGCAGTGCCCGGTGGAAGTTGCGGTGCGCATCCTCCCAGCCGGCCCTCTCCTCCGGGCGGTCCGAGCGGAAGCGCGACAGGCGGTGCAAAGCGAGCACGATGCCCTCTTCCCAGTGCTCGTCGCGATTGGCCATCGCCTCTTCGAGCGCCTTGGTCTCGAGCCAGCAGCGCGTGCGCACCAGCACGCGCCAGTCGTCGAGCGCGATCGCGGGCACGGCGAAACCGCGCTGCTCATAGCGCTCGACCAGCCGCTCCGCCGAGAGACGCGAGAGCGCCTCGCGCACCGCATTGCTGCCGACGCCATAGGTCGCGGCGATCGGCTCGATCCGCAGCTTCTCGCCCGGGCGGAATTCGCCCTGGATGATGTCGCTGCGCAGCTTCTGGTAGACCGTCGTCGACAGCGTGGTCTTTTCGCTCACCTTCGCCATGCGTGTTCTCGGGTTCAGGCCGCTGGGCGCGGCGTCTTCGTGGTGATGCTGTTACGCGAACGCTGCCAGAACACGAACCGGTATTGCAGCCATGAGACCAGCCCGAACATGGCAAGCCCGAGCAGGCTGAGATAGATGATCAGCGAGAACACCCGCGGCGTGTCGAGCTGCGAGGCGGCGACCCGGATCAGTTCGCCGAAGCCCGCCCCGCCGCCGAGGAACTCGCCGGCGATCGCGCCCGAGACGACACTGATCGCGGCGATCTTCAGCCCCGTGAAGAATTGCGGCAGCCCGGTCGGGATCTTGAGCTTGACCAGCGTTTGCAGGCGCGAGGCGCCGATGCTCTTGAACAGCATGCGCGCATTCTCGTCCGCCGCATGCAGGCCGGCGGCTGTGCCGACGATGATCGGGAACACCGAGATGAAGGCCGCGAGCGCCACCTTCGACATGATGCCGAAGCCGAGCCAGGCGACGAAGAGCGGCGCGAAGGCCAGCTTCGGCATGGTGTCGATCGCGACGATATAGGGCATCACCGCCCGCTCGCCGAAGCTGGTCTCGCCGACCAGGATACCGAGCGTGACCCCGATGGTCAGCGCGACGACGAAGCCCCAGACGACCTCGCTCGCCGTGACCCAGAAGGCCGGCAGCATGTAGTCGCCGGAGGAGAGGTTGCGACCGACGAAGCCGATGTCGCGGATCGTCTCGGCCGGCGTCGGCAGGATCAGCGGCGAGACGATCCCCGACGAGGTCACGCCTTGCCAGAGCCCGAGGAACAGGACGAGCAGGCCGAGCATCGAGATCCAGCGCGGCAGCTTCGAGGTGAACGAGACCTTCTCGGCCCAGACCGTATCGGCGGGCATTGAAACGGCTGATTTGTCGACGACGTCGCTCACAGGAACGCCCCCTTGTCGAGCAGGCCGCGGATCTCGCCGACATAGGCGCCGAACTGCGGCAGCGTCGTCATCTCGAGCGTGCGCGGCCGCGGCAGGTCGATCGCGATGCTGCGCACGACCCGGCCCGGCCGGGCCGACATCACATGCACGATGTCGGAAAGGATGACCGCTTCCGCGATCGAATGCGTCACCAGGAAGGCCGAGGCGTTGCGCTCGCGGCAGATGCGCTGCAGCTCCATGTTCATGAAATCGCGGGTGATCTCGTCGAGCGCGCTGAACGGCTCGTCGAGAAGGAGCACGTTTGGCTCGGAGATCAGCATCCGGCAGATTGCGGCGCGCTGGGCCATGCCGCCGGAGAGCTGCGAGGGATAGGTCGCCTCGAAGCCCTTAAGGCCGACGAGTTCGAGCAGGCTCTTCGCACGCGGCGCAGCGGCCTCGGCCGCGGCACGACCCTCGCGCACCTCGATCGGCAGCAGGATGTTCTGCAGGGTCGTGCGCCACGGAAACAGCGTCGCCTGCTGGAACATCATGCCGATATCGGCGCGCGCACCCAGCACCGGCGTCCCGGCCAGCATCACCCTGCCCGTCGAGGGCGGTGTCAGCCCGGCCATGATCTTGAGCAAGGTCGACTTGCCGCAGCCGCTGGAGCCGATCACCGCGTGGAATTCACCCTGGCGCAGCGTCAGGTCGACGCTCTCCAGCGCGACGACGCTTTCGCCATAGACCTTCGAAACCCTGCTGAGCTCATAGACCGGCCGGGCGAGATGCCCGGCCGCTTCGGCCGTCGCCAATGTCATTTCGGCGCGTTCCAGGCGGCGATCAGGTCGTTGGAATAGGCCTTGCTGAGATCGTCGAGCGGCTTCTTGAGGTCGCCCGAGGCGAGCAGTGTCTTCTGCCACATCTCCCAGGCTTCGGGACTGTTGTAGCCGAAGCCCTTGGCCGGATCGAGCGGCGCTGTCAGGCGATAGTAGACCTCCATCAGCGCCTCGGCGAAGGGCATGTTCTCCAGCTGCTGCGGATTGCCCATGCGCGCATGCTTCAGCACCGCCGCCTTGTTGGCCGGGTCGAGGCCGAACTTGGTGCCCCTGACCAGGGCACGGCCGAAACGTTCGAGCATGCCGCGGTTCTCGTCGAGATATTTGCGGGTGACGACATAGCCATTGCCGAAATAGGACTGGAAGCGCGGCGGCGTCAGCGAGCGCAGCTTGATCCCGCGCAGGCTCAGCGTCGCAGCGCCGGCGGTATCGGAGGCATAGGCGTCGATCGCCTTCTGCATGAAGCCGGCGACCGCCATGCCGCCCTCGCCCACCGTAATGAACTTGTAGTCGGCGCCCTCCTTCATGCCCTCGGCGTCGAAGATCGAGCGGACGAAGGCGACCTCGGCACCGTCGGCGGTGCCGACGCCGATGACCTTGCCCTTCAGGTCAGCCGGCTTCTGGAAGGCGGAGGTCTCCGGCACGACGAGGTTGAACTGGCTGCGGGTGAAGTAATTGTAGATGTAGACGAGGTCCTGGCCGCGATCCCTCGCCGCCATCAACGGTCCCGGCCCGGGGTGGGCGAGCTGTGCCTGCCCGGCAAGCAGCGCCTGGATCGCCGCTGCCGAGCCGTTGACGCTGCGCGGTGTGATCTTGAGCTTCTCTTCGGCAAAGTAGCCTTCGCCGATTGCGGCATAGAGCGCGAAATAGCCCAGCCCGCCCGGGCTCGGGTAGACGATCGTCAACTCGTCCAGCGCCTGCGACAGCGCCCGGGGAGCCGCGAGTGCGAAGGGCAGCCCTGCGGCCGCCGCGATGAACTGCCTACGCTTCATCCCGTTCCCCTTGGTTTTTCGACGTGAGCGAGACAACGATGCATCATCGACTTTCTATGTCAATTAAATTCATATTTATTATGAGGACATAAAAATATGCAGATTTATATGGACACTGGATGGGCGCGTCCTATGCTCGATGTATTCGCCACCTAGCCACGGCCGCTCGATGACCACGCTCGTAAATCTCGCTGTCCCCGCCCCGATCCAACCGACCCTGCCGATCATCGGCTCGTCGGCGCGCTTTCCGGTCAGGCGAATCTACTGCGTCGGCCGCAACTACGTCGCCCATGTCCGCGAGATGGGTGGCGACGAGACGCGCGACTTCCCGTTGATCTTCCAGAAGCCGATCGACGCAGTCGTGCAGGATGGCGGCACCGTGCCCTATCCGCCGATGACCGACGATTTCCATTTCGAGCTCGAGCTCATGGTCGCGATGAAGTCCGGGGGCTACAACATCCCGCAGGACCAGGCGCTGTCCCACGTCTTCGGCTACGGTATCTGCCTCGACATGACCCGCCGCCGCCTCCTCAACACGCCGGACGGGCCGCGCATCCCCTGGGAACTGAAGAAGTCCTTCGACCATTCCGCGCCGTGCGGGCCGGTCTACCCGGTCGAGCAGGTCGGCCATCCCGCCTCGGGCGGCATCAGGCTCGAGGTCGATGGCGTCGCCCACCAGGATTCCGACCTGTCGCTGATGATCTGGCGTACGCCGGAGATCATCGCCACGCTCTCGAACTACTTCTCGCTGGAGCCGGGCGACGTGATCATGACCGGAACGCCGCATGGCGTCGGCGCCGTCTTACCCGGCAACGTCCTCGTCGGCAGCATCGAGACACTCGGCTCGCTTACCGTCACGATCGGCGAGCCGGCGGTCGCGGCCTGAGGAAAAGCGCTCTATCGTCCCGGCAACTGCCCTACTAGCCGGACGACGCCGAGATGAGCATCCGCCAGCAACTGATCGAGCGCTTCTTCCGCTATCTCTCGGTCACCAGCCAAAGCGACATCAAGGCCACGACGCTGCCCAGCACGCCGGGCCAGCAGCGCCTGGCGCAATTGCTGGCTGACGAGCTGCGCGCGCTCGGCCTCGACGACGTCGTCATCGACGACCGCGCCACCGTCACGGCTGTGAAGCGCGGCACCGTGGCAGGTGCGCCGAAGATCGGCTTCATCGCCCATCTCGACACCTTCGACGCCGGTCTCTCGCCCGATATCCACCCGCAGCTGCTGCGCTTCGAAGGCGAGGACCTCTGCCTCAACCGCGATCAGGACATCTGGCTGCGTGTCGCCGAGCATCCGCAACTGCGCGACTGGGCTGGCGCCGAGATCATCGCCAGCGACGGCAACAGCGTGCTCGGCGCCGACAACAAGGCGGCGATCACGGTGATCATGACCCTGCTCGCCAATCTCGGCCCGCAGGATCGCCATGGCGACATCACCGTCGCCTTTGTCCCGGACGAGGAGATCGGCCTGCGCGGCGCCAAGGTCCTCGACCTCGCCCGCTTCCCTTGCGACTTCGCCTACACGATCGATTGCTGCGAGCTCGGCGAAGTCGTGATCGAGAACTTCAACGCCGCCGCCGCCGAAATCACCCTCACCGGCGTCAGCACCCATCCGATGTCGGCCAAGGGCGTGCTGGTGAACCCGGTGCTGATGGCGCAGGACTTCATCAGCCGCTTCGACCGGGCTGAGACGCCGGAGAACACCGAAGGCCGCGAAGGCTATGTCTGGTTCAATACCATCACCGCCAATGCCAGCGAGGCAAGGCTCGGCGCCTTGATCCGCGATTTCGACAGGACAAGCTTCGAAGCGCGCAAGCGCCGCCTCATTGAGGTTACCGCCGAGATCGCCGCGCTCTATCCGACCGGCCGGGTCGAATGCGTGGTGAGCGACACCTATGGCAACATCCATGACAGCCTCGGTGACGACCACCGCCCGGTCGAGTTGCTGTTCGGCGCGTTGGAGGCGCTACAGATCAGGAAGAAGCAGATCCCGATGCGCGGCGGCACCGACGGAGCGGCGCTCTCGGCCCGCGGCCTGCCGACACCGAACTTCTTCACCGGCGCCTATAATTTCCACTCGCGCTACGAGTTCCTGCCGGTCCCGGCCTTCGAGAAGTCCTACGATGTCGCGCGGATGATCTGCACGCTGGCGGCGGAGCGGGGCTAAAAGTGACCTGAACAAGCGCGGGATCCCTCTCCCGGATGGGAGAGGGGTAGGGGTGAGGGACCGCCGCTGATTATTGGAATGCAACGGAGCCGTTGAGCCTTCTGCGGAAAGGGCAGGCCCTCATCCCTGCCCTTCTCCCACACGGGAGAAGGGTTCCCCGTGCCCTTCGACCTTATGTTGGTAGCAGCACGGTATCGTCCTACCCGCCAACCAATTCGAACCAGCCGGCCTCGTCGATCACCTTGACGCCGTGCTTGGCGGCGTCCTTGAGCTTCGAGCCGGCGCCCGGCCCTGCCACCAGCAGATCCGTCTTCGACGAGACCGAGCCGGCAACCTTGGCGCCGAGCCGCTCGGCCATCGCCTTGGCCTCGTCGCGGGTCATGCGTTCGAGCGCGCCGGTGAAGACGACGATCTGGCCGGCGACCGGGCTGGACGAGGCCACCGCCTCCAGCGGCTGCGGCGTGACCTGCGCCAGCAGCCGGCCGAGCATCTGCTGATTGTGCTCCTCGGCGAAGAACTGCAGCAGCGCCTCGACCACGGTCGGGCCGACGCCATCGATCGCATCGAGCGCCGCCCGCTCCTCGCTCTCGGGGTTCTCGGCGGCGAGGCAAGCCGCCTGCAGCGCCTCGAACGAGCCGTAATGGCGCGCCAGCAACCGGGCATTGGTCTCGCCGATATGGCGGATGCCGAGCCCGAAGAGGAAGCGGTTGAGCGGTGGTTTGCGCCGGTCGTCAATCGCCGCGAACAGCTTCTTGGTGCTGGTCGTGCCGAAGCCTTCCTTGTTCTTCAGCTTCTTGAAGTTCGCCGCATCGCGCTCAGCCAGCGTGAAGATGTCGGCCGGCTCTCGCACCGGCAAATCGGGATCGTCGTGGAAGAACTCGATCTGCTTGTCGCCGAGCCCGTCGATATCGAGCGCGTCGCGCGAGACGAAGTGCTTGAGACGCTCGACCGCCTGTGCCTCGCAGATCAGCCCGCCGGTGCAGCGGCGCACCGCGTCCTCCTTGCCCGAGCGCGGATTGTGCTCGCGCACCGCATCCGAGCCGCAGACCGGGCAGGTCGTCGGAAAGACATAAGGCTGCGCGTCAGCCGGACGCTTCGTCAGGTCGACCGCCTCGACGCGCGGGATCACGTCGCCGGCGCGCTTTACCGTCACGGTGTCACCGATGCGGATGTCACTGCCGTCCCGGATCGGCAGCCCCTTCGAGTCGAAGCCGCGGATATAGTCCTCGTTGTGCAGCGTCGCATTGGTGACGACGACGCCGCCGACCGTCACCGGCTTCAGTCGCGCCACCGGCGAGAGCGCTCCGGTGCGCCCGACCTGGATGTCGATCGCCTCCAGCACGGTGGTCGCGAGCTCCGCCGGGAACTTGTGCGCGATCGCCCAGCGCGGCGCCCGCGCGACGAATCCGAGCCGGGCCTGCAGCGCGAGCTCATCGACCTTGTAGACCACGCCGTCGATGTCGTAGCCGAGCGTCGCGCGCTGCGTCTCGATCAGCCGGTAACGCGCCAGCAGCGCCTCGACGCTCTCGCAGCGGGCCATCAGCGGGTTGGTCTTGAAGCCCCAGCGCGCGAACGCCTCGACCACGCCGAACTGTGTCGGCGCCGGCAGCTCCGGCATCTCGCCCCAGGCATAGGCGAAGAAGCGCAAGGGGCGGCTCGCGGTGATCGAGACGTCGAGCTGGCGCAGTGAGCCCGCCGCCGCGTTGCGCGGATTGGCGAATTCGCGCTCTTCCTTCTCGCGCTGGCGCTGGTTGATCGCGGCGAAATCGGCATGGCCGAGATAGATCTCGCCGCGGACTTCGGCGACCTCAGGCACGTCCTTGCCCTTCAGTCGGTGCGGGATCTCGGAAATGGTGCGGGCGTTGGCCGTGACGTCCTCGCCCTCCTCGCCATCACCGCGAGTCGCGGCGCTGACCAATTCGCCCTTCTCATAGCGCAGCGACAGCGAAAGCCCGTCGATCTTCGGCTCGGCGGTGAAGGCGATCGGCTGGTCGTCCTTGCGGCCGAGGAAGGTCCGCACGCGCGTGACAAAATCGGCGATGTCCTCATCGGCGAAGGCATTGTTGAGCGAGAGCATCGGCACGCGATGCCGGATCTTGGCGAACCTGCCCGAGGGCTTGGCGCCGACCTTGTCGGAAAGCGCCTCGCTGCCCTTGAGCTCGGGGAAGGCGCTTTCCAGCGCCGTGAGCCGGCGGAACTTCGCGTCGAAGGTCGCGTCGTCCATGATCGGCGCGCTGTCGCTGTGATAGGCCTCGTTCGCAGCCGCGATCTCGGGGCCGAGCAGTTGGTGCTCGGCGCGGGCAGCCTCGGGGGTCAGATCTTCGACGGGGTTGGGAACAGTGTCGGCCATGGCGCAGTTCTAGTTCAGGGGAAGTATCCTGCGAAGCTCCAGTTTCACGATTTGGGTACGCCGATTTGTGGCAGGAGCGGGTCGGGTGTAGGCTTCCCTCGCTGAAATGCTCGACGCCTCGCAGGTCTTGACCGGAGGATCGCGTCAGGACCGCTAAGGCGAACCGGGCGGAACCGGGAAGAACGCCATGGCCGATACCCATATCCATCATCCCCAGATGGCGGCGAACGATGCTGCGCCCGCCGATGCCCTGCCCGTCAACGAGATCGGCATCGCCGATATCAAGGACGCCCTCAGGCAGGGCTATTCCGACTTCATGGCCCAGCCCAGCCATCTGCTCTTCATCGCCCTGATCTATCCGATCGCCGGCGTCCTGCTCGCCCGCCTGACAGTAAGTTACAATATCTTCCCGCTGCTGTTCCCGCTGGCCTCCGGCTTTGCCCTGCTCGGCCCCTTCGCGGCGATCGGTCTCTACGAGATCAGCCGCCGTCGCGAGCTCGGCATGGACACCTCCTGGAAGCATGCGCTCGATGTCGTGCACTCGCCCGGCATCGGCCAGATCGCGCTGCTCGGCGCGCTGCTCACCGGCGTCTTCCTCGCCTGGCTGTTCAGCGCCTGGATCATCTACGGCTGGCTGATGGGCGATGTCCCGCTCGATTCCCTCGAGGGCTTCATGATGCCGCTGCTGACCACGGCGAACGGCTGGACGATGATCATACTCGGCAATGCGCTCGGGCTGCTCTTCGCCATCCTGGTGTTCGCGATGACGGTCATCTCCTTCCCGTTGATGCTCGACCGGCATGTCAGCATGGCGACCGCGGTGAAGACCTCGATGGCCGCCGTCGAGAAGAGCCCGCGAGGAATGCTGTACTGGGCCCTGACGATCACAGCGCTGCTGGTGCTCGGCTCGCTGCCGGTCCTGGTCGGCCTGATCATCGTCATGCCGATCCTCGGCCACGCCAGCTGGCACCTCTACCGCAAGGTCGTGCCGCGGTAAGCCACACCACGTCATGCTCGGGCTTGACCCGAGCATCTCAGGCCGGATGAGGCGCTGATGGGGGCGCCTCGTCGTCCGGAGATTCTCGGGTCTGCGCTCCGCTGCGCCCGAGAATGACGATCTCCGTCAGTGCTGGTCGATCGATACCTCGCGCGTCAGCCCGCGCCTGACCAGCCCGACCGCGAGCAGCACCGGCAGCGAGGCGATCAGCCCCATCGCCGAAAGCCTGCCCCAGAGCGTCTCGTCCTCGTTGATCAAGGTCGCGATGAAGGCCGGCAAGGTGAATTTCGACGGCGTCTGGATGAAGAGCAGCGCGAACAGGAACTCGTTCCAGCTCATGATCGCGACGAAGACCGCCGTCGCGACCAGTCCCGGCATCAGCAGCGGCACGACGATCTGGAGCAGCCGCCTCACAAAGCCGGCCCCGTCGAGCATCGCCGCCTCCTCGAACGAATAGGGCACGTCGCGGACGAAGCCGAGCAGCATCCAGATCGCGAAGGGCAGCGCCAGGATCTGGTTGGCGAGGATCAGGCCGAGATGGGTGTCGAGCAGGCCGAGCGCCCGCAGCACCTGGTAGAGCGGGATCGCGAGCGCGATGGGCGGCGCCAGCTTGATCACCAGCACGAAGCCGAGGAAGACGATGTCGAAGCGCTTGGGCAGTTCGAAGCGCGCCAGCGCGTAGGCCGCCGGCAGGCCGGCGAGCAGCGAGAGCGCGACCGTGCCGAACGCCACCACGACGCTGTTGAGCCCGAGTCGCCACATTCCGCCGTCGAGCAAGACGCGGTAATGCGCCAGCGTCGGGTCCTGCGGCCAGAGCGCGATCGAGGTCGAGACATATTCGGCTGGCGGCTTGAACGAGGTCGCGACCATCCAGACGAGCGGGATCAGCGAGAGCGCGCAAAGGCCGAAGGCAGCGATGATCCGGATCATCGGCCCGCTCCTCGCAGCAGCGACGCCGCATAGACGACCGCGAGCAGGCCAGCGACGACGATCATCACCACCGCAGCCGCGGAAGCCAGCCCGATGTCGAAGAAACGGAAGCCCTGCCGGTAGACGAACATCGAGACCGTTTCGGTCGACTGGCCCGGCCCGCCGCCGGTCATGGCGTAGACCTTGTCGAACAGCTTGAAGCTGTCGACCGAGCGCAGCAGCGCCGCGACGAAGAGATAGGGCGCGAGCAGCGGCAGCGTCATGTCGCGAAAACGCCGCCACGGCCCGGCGCCGTCGACGCGGGCGGCCTCGTAGACATCCTGCGGGATCAGCCGCAGCCCGGCGAAGATGATCAGGAAGGCGAAGGGCGCGGTCTGCCAGAGATCGACCAGCACGATCGACCAGAGCGCGAGATTGGGATCGAACAGCCAGGGCACGCCCGGCAGGCCGACTGTGCGCAAGAGGTTATTCAGAAAGCCGAGATCGAAATGGAACCAGGCCCGCCAGATCGCGGTGACCACCATGGTCGAGAGCACGAACGGCGCCAGCAAAAGCGTCATCACCAGCGTGCGGCCGGGAAAGGCGCGGTTGAGCAGCAGCGCCAGCCCAAGCCCCGCCGCGACTTCGAGCACGGTCGCGACCACCGTGAACACGACGGTGTTGGTCACCGCCTGCCGGAAGAAGCGGCTGTCCCAGAGTTCCTGGAAGTTCTCCAGCCCGATGAACTTGGCGTTCTCGAAGCCGTAATCGGTGGCGAACAGCGAAAGCGCCAGCGTCCGCCCGAGCGGATAGAGCGTCAGCCCGGCGAAGATGATGAGCGCCGGCGTCAACAGGAGCCAGGGCAGCAGGCGGCGTGAAGCGGTCATTACGTCCAGACAAAAGCGGGCCGGCTCGCAGGGAGACGGCCCGCGTTAGGGTCAGCGCGACAGGGCGCGGGCGATCTGGGCGTTAGCCTCGGTCAGCGCCTGCTTGGGCTGCATCTGGCCGATCAGCGCGAGCTGGAGATAGTCGCCGAGAATGGTCTCGACGCGGGCCCACTGGCTGATGCGCGGACGGGCCTGGGCGACGTTCAGCGCCTCGAGCTGCGCCGGGTACCAGCGGTACTTGGCGACGAGGTCCTTGTCGTTGAACAGCGCGGTGAGCGTCGGCGGGTTGCCGGTCTCGAGCGCGATCAGCTTCTGGTTCTCAGGCGAGGTGACGAAGCGGATGAAGTCGGCGGCGCGCGCCTTGTTCGGCGAGTCCGAGGGAATCGCGAGCAGCCAGGCACCCAGCATCGGCGCGGGACCCTTGACCTCGCCGGGCGTGGCGACGACCTCGACCTGGTTCGCGACCTTCGAGGCGCTACCGTCGAGCGTGCCGGCCCAGGACGACCACATCTCGACCGCGATCGCGGCGCGGCCCTGCTGGATCGCATCGCGCAGTTCGGTCGCGTTGTAGGTCTCGACGCCCTTCGGCGCGAGCGCCTTGAACGACAGGAACTGGGTCAGCGCCTTCTCGGCGGCGGGCGTGTCGAGCACGGCCTTGCCGTCGGCGCTGACGACGTCGCCGCCATGCGCCCACAGCACCGGCAGGAAGGAAGTGACGATCGGGTTGCCCTTGATGCCGCGGAAGACGAGGCCGGAAACGCCCTGCTCCTTGTCCTGGATCACCTGCGCCGCCTTGACGACGTCGCTCCAGGTCTTGGGCCGCTCGAAGCCGTGCTTGGCGAGCAGGTCCTTGCGATAGGCAAACATCGCGATGTTGCCGACGAAGGGCGCAGCATAGAGCTTGCCGTCATGGCGCGAGACGTCCATCGCCGACTTGACGAACTCGCCCGGCAGGCCGCCGACCGTGCCGAGATCGGTGAGCCAGCCGCGCGCCATGAACTCGGGCGCCCAGATGTCGTCGAGCATCGCGACATCGGTCGCCGCGGTCTTCTCACGCGCGCCGACCGCGAGGCGCTCATAGAGCGGGCCGCCGCCGAGCTCGAGCCGCTCGATCTTCAAATTCGGATTCTTGGCCTGATAAAGCTCGACCATCTTGGCCAGGGCCGGCGCGAAGCCGGCATCGCGCCCGGCGATCACCAGCCGGTCCTGCGCGGCGGCGGGCAAAGCCAGGCCTGCCAGCATGAAGACGGCGCCCAGCGCCCTCGCGATCGATTTCATAGCGTTCCCCCGTCCGAGTCTCTGCCCGGGCGGGCATTGTGGGAGCGGATGGCGCGCGAGTGCAACAGGGATACGACGATTCCGGAACAATCCCGCCATGCATCGCGTTGCGAGAGTGCTGCGGCAAGATCGCACGCACCGTCAGCCGTGCAGATGCGACGGCACCGCAACCGGAGGGGGCTCCACCATGAACAACATCATCTACATCGTCGGCCTGGTCGTTGTCGTCCTGGCGATTCTGTCGTTCCTCGGCCTGCGCTGATCGCGCGGAAACGATTTCGAGCCATCAATCACCGAGATGACAGACGCAACAGCTCCCCTCTCCCCTTGCGGGAGAGGGCTAGGGTGAGGGGTCACGCAGCGCTTCGCCGGGATGGTCGGGCCTGTCCCGACCATCCACGTCTTCCGTAATCGAGGACAGTGTTCAAGACGTGGATGCTCGCCACAAGGGCGAGCATGACGGGTAGCTCAGCGCCCCCTCATCCGGCCCTTCGGGCCACCTTCTCCCGCAGGGGGAGAAGGGAGAAACCCCGCCTCAGCGGTCGTCGCGGCGCGGCTTCTTTGCTCCGAACGGCTTCTTGCCGGTAAAGGGCTTCTTGGCTCCAAACGGCTTTTTATCGCCGAAGCTCTTGCCGGCAGGCCTTGCGTCACCGGCAGCCGGGCGCTCGCCACCTTGCGGCGCTCCGAACGGCTTCTTGCCACCCTCGAACTTGCCGCCCTTGAACTTGCCGGCGAACGGCTTGCCGCCGTGCTCGGCCTTCTTGTCGAAAGGCCGTTCGGGCCGCAGGATCGCGGTTTCCTCATAGGCCGGCTCGCGGTCGCGCCGTGCAGGATCGTAGGGCTTGGCGCCAAACGGCTTACCCTTGCCTTCATAAGGCTTGCCCTTGCCTTCATAAGGCTTGCGCGTCGGGGCGGACGAACGCTCGTCACGCTGCTCGCGGGGCTGATAGGGCGCACGCGGTGCGTGGCTCGCCTTCTCGGCGAAGGGCTTGGCCGGGCGGCGCTCGTCCTCGCCGGTCACCGGCTCGATGATGATCTTGTCGCGGTCGACCGCCTTGGCGAGCTCGTAGAAACGCTCGGCGACCTCGGCATCGATCTCGACCTTGGTCTCCTTGTCGAAGATGCGGATCGCGCCGACCTCGTCGCGCGTGATCTTGCCGCGCCGGCACAGCATCGGCAGGAGCTGGCGCGGGTCGGCGCCATCCTTGCGGCCGATGTTCAGGCGGAACCAGACGGTATCGCCGCGCGGCCCGGATTTCTCGCGGCGCTCCGGCCGCTCGGCCCCGCCATGCTCGCGCGGCCTTGCGTAATCCTCGGAACTGCGCACGGGACGGCGTTCGTCACGACCGAAATTGGGATCGCCGACCTCCTCGGACGCCGGCAGGCGCGAGCGATAGACGCGGACCAGCGCCGCCGCGATCTCCTCCGTCGAGCGCCCTGCAAGCAGGGCCGCGACCATCGGCGCATCGTCCTCGCTCGCCTCGCCGGAGAGCAGGGGGTCATTCAGCAGGCGCTGCTCGTCGAGCACGCGAATCTCGTCCTGCGTCGGCGGGCCGGCCCAGCTCACCTCGATCTTGGCCTCGGAGATCAGCATCTCGGCCTTGCGCCGGCGCGAGGCCGGCACCAGCAGCACGCTCGTGCCCTTGTTGCCGGCGCGCCCGGTACGGCCCGAGCGATGCTGCATCACCTCGGGATCGTTCGGCAGCTCGGCATGGATGACCAGCGTCAGGCCCGGCAGGTCGATGCCGCGCGCCGCGACGTCGGTCGCGACGCAGACACGTGCCCGTCCGTCGCGCAACGCCTGCAGCGCCGAATTGCGCTCGCTCTGGCTGAGTTCGCCCGAGAGCGCCACAGCCGAGAAGCCACGCTCGAGCAGGATCGCCTCGAGATGACGCACCGCATTGCGGGTGTTGCAGAACACCAGCGCGGTCGGCGAATCGTGGAAGCGCAGCAGGTTGACGACCGCGAGCTCGGCTTCCTTCGGGAAGACGCGAATCGCGCGGTACTCGATATCGGCATGGCCGCGTTCGCCGCCGGCGACCTCGATGCGCAGGGCGTCGCGCTGATAGCTGCGTGCCAGGGCGATGATCGCCTTCGGCAGCGTCGCCGAGAACAGCAGGCTGCGGCGCTCTTCCGGCGCGGACTTCAGGATGAATTCAAGATCGTCGCGAAAGCCGAGATCGAGCATCTCGTCGGCCTCGTCGAGCACGACCGCCCGCAGGCCCGACACGTCGAGGCGGCGGCGTTCGATATGGTCGCGCAGACGGCCGGGCGTGCCGACGACGATATGCGCGCCCTCGTCGAGCAGGGCCGCTTCGCGGCGCGGGTCCATGCCGCCGACGCAGGAGATCACGCGGGCATTGGTCTGCTTGTAGAGCCAGTTGAGCTCGCGCTGAACCTGAAGGGCAAGCTCGCGCGTCGGCGCAACGATCAGCGCCAGCGGCCGTTCGGCCCGCGGCAGGGCCTCGGCCTCGCCGAGCAGGTCGGCGCCAATGGCGAGGCCGTAGGCCACCGTCTTGCCCGAGCCGGTCTGCGACGAGACCAGCAGGTCGCGGCCGGCGGCCGTCTCCTCGAGCACGGCAGCCTGGACGGGCGTCGGCTCACTGTAATTGCGGTCGGCGAGCGCACGCGCGAGCGGCGCACTCGTGGAAATGAAGGACATGGATGTCAGGCCTTAGATTGCAGCTGGCGGGTCGGCAGCACGCATAACGAGGGGCGGCGCCGGACGCGGCACCGCGATATTGCGCTGCACATAGAGGAAATCGCGGGAAAAGGGAATGGCGTGGCCGGCGTTCTGAGATAACAAGCCATGCGCAGCCCTCATCCTGAGAACTCGGCCGTCGGCATTCATCACGATATCATCCCAGACAAGCGGCGTAGCCGCGCCGATCCGGGATCGATTCCGGAGCCTTTCCGAATAAGGTTCCGGAATGGGTCCCGGATCCCCCTTCGGTCGCCCGGGACGACTCGCGCTCTTTGAAGCAAGAAGGCGTCGGCAATGAGAACAATCGACATGGGCGAGACTTGGCGGCGTTTCGGCTCCTACGAGGTGCTCACGCTCCGTGACGGAATCTTCGAGGCGCCGCTCGACGTCCTGATCCACGCTGGCGGAGAGACCGCCCGCGACGAGGCCGTGGCGCGCTGGGGCAAGCCGAAGGTCAGCATCCCCGTCAACTGCTTCGCCCTTAGGGCAGCCGACGGGATCACGCTCGTCGATGCTGGCACCGGTCCCTCCTGGGGCGAAGCTATGGGCCATGCGCCCGCCGCCATGGCGAGAGCCGGGATCGCTCCCGATGAGGTCGAGCATGTCCTGATCACGCATCTGCACGGCGATCATGCGCTCGGCCTTTTTGACGGTGATCGCGCCCGTTTCCCCAATGCCGCGATCATCGTGCCCGAGGCGGATTTCGCTTTCTTCGGAGACGAGGCCAACCGAGCGCAGACACCGCAGAATCGGCAGGGAGGCTTCGCCGTGACGGCGGCGGTGAAGAAGCATTATGGCGACCGCATCAGCCCCGCCGCGGCCGGCACAGTACGGCCTGGCATCACACTGGTCCCGCTTCCCGGACACACGGTCGGCCATAGCGGCTATTTGATCGAAGGCGAAGAGAGCCTGCTGCTTTGGGGAGATGGGCTCCATCTCTCCGATCTGCAGGCAGCGGAGCCGGAGATCGGCTTCGTCTATGATTTCGACGCGACCACCGCCCTCGCCTCCCGCCGCGCCGTCCTCGCGCGCGCTGTGCGCGAAGGCTGGCTCGTCTCGGGCGGTCATATCGAGGGCTTCAGGCGGGTGATCGAGCACGGCGCCGGATACGAACTCATCCCGGCGTGATCAAGCTCAGCCCCGCATCGCGGTGGCATCGAGCAGCTTGCCGGCCGCCGCCCGCGCCTCCTCGGTGATCGAGGCGCCGGCGAGCATGCGGGCGATCTCCTCGCGCCGGCTGTCGTCCTGAAGCGGCGAGACGCGGGTGACGGTGCGCTCGTCCGCGCCCTCCCCGCCATCAGCCGATTTCGCGATCAGGAAATGCTGGCCGGCCTTGGCCGCGACCTGCGGCGCATGCGTCACCGAAATCACCTGCACACGCGCCGCCAGCCGCGCCAGTCGCTCGCCGATCGCGTCCGCCACCGCGCCACCGACACCGGTGTCGATCTCGTCGAAGACCAGCGTCGGCGCCGAGCCGCGCTCGGCCAGCACCACCTTCAGCGCAAGCATGAAGCGCGAGAGTTCGCCGCCCGAGGCGACCTTCATCATCGGCCCGGGCCGCGTGCCGGGATTGGTCTCGACCCAGAACTCGACGCGGTCGAGGCCTTCCGGCCCGCGTGCATCGGGATCGCTATCGATCTGCGTGATGAACCGCGCCCGCTCCAGCTTGAGCGGCGGCAACTCCGCCTTGACTGCGGCATCGAGCGCCGTCGCCGCCCGGATGCGCCCGGCCGAGAGCACTGTCGCCAGCGCGACATAGGCCGCCTCTGCCTCGGCCAGCTCGGCTTCCAACCGCTTCAGCGAGCCCTCGCTCTCGTCGAGCGCAGCAAGGTCGGCCGCCATGGTCTCGGCCAGCGCCGGCAGCGCATCAACGGGAACGTCGAACTTGCGCGCGGCCGCACGCAGCGCGAACAGCCGCTCCTCGACCCGCTCCAGCACACGCGGATCGAACTCGGCGGCACGCGCTGCCGCCTGCAAAGTCTCGCCCGCCTCTTCCAGCGCGACCACCGCCGTGGTCAGCGCGGCGATCGAAGGATCGATCAGTTCAGGCGCCTGAGCGGAGCGCCGTTCCAGCCGGCGCAGCACGCCGGACAGCGCCGCGACCGGAGACGCAGTGCCGCCGACCGCCTCGAATGCCTCTATGATGTCGCGCGCCACCTTTTCGGCCGCCATCATGCCCTGGCGCTTGGCGGCGAGCGCCTCCTCCTCGCCCGGCTCCGGCGCGAGCTTACCGAGCTCGGCCACGGCATGGCGCAGGAAATCGGCCTCCTTGCGGGCGGTCTCGACCCGGATGCGCTGGCTTTGTAGGGCCTGGCGCGCTTTCTTCAGCGTCTCACTGGCGCGGGCGACCCCAGCCGCCTGCTCCGCGAGCTCACCGAAACCATCGAGGATGGTGCGATGCTGGGCCGGATCGGTCAGGGCCCGGTCGTCGTGCTGGCCGTGGATCTCGACCAGCGCAGCGCCGATCATGCGCAGGATCTGGACGCTGACCGGCTGGTCGTTGACGAAGGCGCGGGTGCGACCGTCGGCGTATTGCACGCGCCGCAGGATCAGGTCGCCATCGGTGTCGATCTCCTGCGCCTGAGCGAGCTTGCGGGCAGGATGCGACATCGGCAGGTCGAAGACGGCGCTGACCTGGCCTTGCGTCTCGCCATGGCGAACCAACCCACCATCGCCGCGGGCGCCCAGCGCCAGCGCGAAACCATCGAGCAGGATCGACTTGCCAGCGCCGGTCTCGCCGGTCAGCACGCTGAGCCCGTCCTCGAGACCCAGGTCGAGCCGGTCGATCAGAACGATGTCGCGGATCGAGAGCTGAGCGAGCATGGCGACTCAGCCCCCTTGTGCCGGCTGCAGATGACCTTGCCGGAGCACCAGCAGGCCGCCTTAGAGGCGGCCGAGACCGGTCAACCCGACAACTGCGCGCGTGAAACCGTTGAAGGCCCGGCTGATATAGGAGCCGCGATCCTCGCGTGGCTGCAGGCCGCCGCTCTCCAGGAGCGTATAGGCATCCTTGTACCAGGGGCTGTCAGGGAAGTTGTGGCCGAGCACCGCCGCGGCGGTCTGCGCCTCGTTGGTGATGCCGAGCGCCATATAGGCCTCGGTCAGGCGCATCAGCGCCTCCTCGACATGGCGCGTGGTCTGGTACTTGGTGATGACGTCGCGGAAGCGGCCGACAGCGCCGGTGTAGTTGCGCTTCTCGAGATAGAAGCGGCCGACATTCATCTCCTTGCCGGCGAGCTGGTCGCGCGCGACCAGCATCTTCTCGCGCACATCGATCACGTATTCCGACTTCGGATAGCGGTCGAGCAGCTCCTGCATCGCGCGCAGCGCCAGGTCGGTGCGCTCCTGGTCGCGCGTCGCGTCCGGGATCTGGTTGTAATAGGACATCGCCAGGATGTACTGCGCATAGGCCGCATCCGGGCTTGCCGGGTTCTGCGCCAGGAAGCGCTTCGAGGCGGTGATCGCGTCGTCGTATTTCTGCGCCTCGTAATTTGAATAGGCGGCCATGATCAGGCCCCTCTTCGAATAGGGCGAGAACGGCGCCTGCTTGTCGATCTCGTCGAACTTCTTGTTCGCGCCTTCGGTGTCGCCGTTCTGCAGACGGGCGAGACCCTCGTTGTAGAGCTTGTCGGCCGGGACCTCCGCCACGACTTCGGGCTTGTAGGTCTCGGGCCGGTCGAACGGATTGAGCGCGCTCATCGTGTCGCAGCCGCCGAGCGCAGCCGCGAGGGCGAAAGCCAGCGCGAGGCGCTTGCCGCCCCTCGTCGATTCGCCGGAGTTGAATGTCTTCAGCCGCATGACGCTCACTTCATCCGTCCTTGTGACGCCCCTTCGAGAAGAGCGCGCGAAATGGCTTTAGCTCAGAAGCAACCTTTTCGCCAAGCGTGACGGGCGCTTCATGCAGTGCGATCGCCGTTTCCAACAGGAAACGGGCGAATGCAAGGCGTGGCGTCGCGTAATACCCTGCTCAGTGCAGATCGGGCGCGAGCGCCGCAGGCACCGGGCCGGCCGCCATCTGCACCGCCTGGTGGGCGTACACCGGCTGCGCCTCGATGATCGCGTAGTTCGCGCGGTCGGCGAACAGAGCTTCGAGGATGCGGACATTCATGCGATGGCCGCCGCAATAGGAACGGAACTCGCCGAGGATCGGGTAGCCGGCGAGCGCAAGGTCGCCCACCGCATCGAGGACCTTGTGGCGCACGAACTCGTCGGCGTAGCGCAGGCCCTCGGGATTGATCACCTTGTCCTCGCCGATCGCGACGGTGTTGTCGAGCGAGGCGCCGAGCGCGAAGCCGGCTTTCCAGAGCTGCTCGACATCGCGCATGAAACCGAAGGTGCGGGCGCGGGAAATCTCGCGGGCATAGGCCTCGGGGTCGAGATCGAAGATCTTGCGCTGGCGGCCGATGGCCGGGGTGTCGAAGTCGATCTCGACATCGAGGCGGAAGCCGCTCTCGGCCGGCGCCAGCTCGGCGAAGGCGCGGCCATGCTCGATCCGTACCGGACGCAGGACCTTGAGGTAGCGGCGGGTCGCGCCGAGCGCGACGAGGCCGGTCGCCTCGATGGCGGAGACGAACTCGGCGGCACTGCCGTCCATGATCGGCATTTCGGGCCCGTCGATCTCGACCAGCACGTTGTCGAGGCCGAGACCGGCGCAGGCCGACATCAGATGCTCGATCGTGGCGACGGAGCCGGATGTCTGATCGCCGATCACCGTGCACAGCTCGGTGGCGCTGACCTTGTTGTGGCGGGCGTGGATCAGCTGCTCATGGCCGCCTTCGAGACCCTTGCGCAGGAAGACGACGCCGGAATTCGCAGTGGAAGGCCGCAGAGCCAGGCAGGCGGGAGCCCCGGAGTGAACGCCGATGCCTTGCAGGGTCACGGGCGAGCGTA
Source organism: Allobosea sp. Root483D1 (assembly GCF_001429505.1). Classification (GTDB taxonomy): domain Bacteria; phylum Pseudomonadota; class Alphaproteobacteria; order Rhizobiales; family Beijerinckiaceae; genus Allobosea. The sequence continues at coordinate 413,104 of NZ_LMJW01000018.1, read as the reverse complement.
GGGTCGTCTGCCGTTCAGCCATCATACTCAGTATCCGTCTCAAGCGCGACGATCTCCGGGCCGGCGCCTTGCGGCGCAACCTGTTCGACGACCGACGCGGTTCCCTGATTGCTAGCGAACTCGGGACTAATCCCGAATCCCCCTACCCGGTGATGCGCTGCAAGATACGCGCAGGCACGCAGGCTTCAAAATCACGCTTTCTTTCGCTCTGTAACAGAGCTTACAAAGCCAGAAAACCTTAACCATCTGATTGATGTATATGGTTTTTCAGGCGTTAAAAAAGGCCCGGCGGAAGGTTCCGCCGGGCCGTTCGTTTAAACCGGTTGAACCGGATATGGCAACTCAGTTCGACTGGCGGCGCAGGAAGGCCGGAATCTCGAGCTGGTCCTCTTCCGTGTTGCGCGCCGGAGCGGTGCGGCCGAGCTGGTCGAGAT
>NZ_LMJW01000018.1:412542-412652 GCF_001429505.1 Allobosea sp. Root483D1 | reverse complement strand
GGCCCTGGGCCGGCCGGGTGACCGGCGCCGGCGGACGGCGCATGAACTCGGCATGGGCGGCGCTGGGGCCAGCCGCCGGGGCCGGCGGAGCCTGACGCGGAGCCGGAGCC
>NZ_LMJW01000018.1:0-412525 GCF_001429505.1 Allobosea sp. Root483D1 | reverse complement strand
GGCGGCGCCATCGGAATCTCGTGCTCGTCCTCCTTCCGGCCGAAGCCGACCGAGGCCAGGCGCTGCATCAGCGACATGCGCTTCTGCTCGACCGAGGCCGGTGCCGGAGCGGCCACCGCGCCGCGGCTCTGCGCGATCTGATGCTGAGCCGGCAGCGGCAGGTCCTCGACGCGCGGCATGCGGGTCGGGCGGATCACGGCGCGCTCGGGAACCGGCGGGATGAAGCTGTCCTCGAAATGCGGCACCGACGCTTCTGGGGCTGGAGTCTCGACGACCGGCGGAGCCATCATCGCCGGACGCGGCTGGGCCGGCTCGATGCGGAGATCGGCGGCAAAGCTCGTGGGGGCCGGAGCGCGGACCGGCTCGGGAGCCACGTACTCGGCCACGGGAGCCGGCATCGGCGCCGGAGCAGCCATGGCGGAGGTGCGGACGTTCGGGACGGCCGAACGCAGCCGGGCCTCGGCCTTCAGCCGCTCGGCGACCTCGGCGATGCGGGCTTCGGTCGGGTCGAGCTCGCCATGGGCGCTCATCGGCTTGTCGATGCCGGTGGCGACCACCGAAACCCGCATCGTGCCTTCCAGTGCCTCGTCGAAGGTGGCGCCGACGATGATGTTGGCCTCGGAGTCGACCTCCTCGCGGATGCGGGTGGCGGCCTCGTCGACCTCGTAGAGCTTCATGTCGCGACCGCCGGTGATCGAGATCAGCAGGCCGCGCGCGCCCTTCATCGAGACGTCGTCGAGCAGCGGGTTGTTGATCGCGGCCTGGGCGGCCGAGAGCGCCCGCTTCTCGCCCTGGGCCTCGCCGGTGCCCATCATCGCCTTGCCCATGCCGCGCATCACGGCGCGGACGTCGGCGAAGTCGAGGTTGATCAGGCCGGGACGGACCATCAGGTCGGTGATGCAGGCGACACCGGAGTAGAGCACCTGGTCGGCCATGCCGAAGGCATCGGCGAAGCCGGTGTTCTCGTTGGCGACACGGAACAGGTTCTGATTCGGGATCACGATCAGCGTGTCGACGGCTTCGTTGAGCTCGCCGATTCCGGCCTCGGCCATGCGCATGCGGCGCTGGCCCTCGAACTGGAACGGCTTGGTGACGACGCCGACAGTCAGGATGCCCATGTCGCGGGCGACGCGGGCGATCGCGGGGGCCGCGCCCGTGCCGGTGCCACCACCCATACCGGCGGTGATGAAGACCATGTGTGCGCCGGCGAGATGATCGCGGATCTCGTCGATCACCTCTTCCGCCGCCGCGCGGCCGACTTCCGGCTGCGAGCCGGCGCCGAGGCCTTCGGTGACCTGGAGGCCCATCTGGATGATGCGCGGGGCGCGGGCGAGTGCGAGCGCCTGCGCGTCGGTGTTGGCGCAGACGAAATCGACGCCATCGAGGCCGGCCTCGATCATGTTGTTCACGGCATTGCCGCCGGCGCCACCGACACCGAACACGGTGATCCGGGGCTTGAGTTCCCGGATGTCCGGGGCTTGCAGGTTCATCGCCATGATTGCCTCTTTCACTGTCTTGTCCGGCTCCTGGCGGGCCGTCCCGTCTTCCACGCCAGGGGCCGGAGCCCCGTTCTGCTAAAACTCACCCCGGTCCGCGCCAGCCTTTCGGTAGCGCGGGCCGCAACTCTAGAAACTCTCGCGCAGCCAGCGGCCGACGCGGGAGAAGTAGCCGTCGGTCGCATGGGCGAAGAACGACGCCCCTGCCCGCGGTTCGAAATGTTCGACATGCGCGACCTGCGGATAGACCAGCAGGCCGACCGCCGCCGCGAAGGACGGGCCCTTGCCCGCTTCCGGCAGACCCTTGATCCCGAGCGGGCGGCCGGTGCGGACCTGGCCGCCGAGCACGCGCCGCGCCACTTCCGGCATGCCGGTGAGCTGGCAGGCGCCGCCGGTCAGGACGACGCGCCGCCCGGCCTCGGCCGAGAAACCGGCCGACTTCAGCCGGTCGCGCACCAATTCGAGGATCTCCTCGACGCGCGGCTTGATGATCCGGACCAGATGCGACTTCGAGAGATGGTTCGGCATGTCGCGCTCGTCGTCGTCGACCTGCGGCACCGCGATCATGTCGCGCTCGTCGGAGGGGCTGGCGATCGCCGAGCCGTGCAGCGTCTTCAGCCGCTCGGCGGCGGAGACGCGGGTCGAGAGCCCGCGCGCCACGTCCATGGTGATGTGGTTGCCACCGACCGCGACCGCGTCGGCATGAGTCAGGTGCCCGCCGGAAAAGACGCCGAGCGAGGTCGTGCCGCCGCCCATGTCGACCACGACGACGCCCATCTCGGCCTCGTCGTCGACCAGAACGGAAAGGCCCGCCGCATAGGGGGTCGCGACCACCGCCTCGACCTCGAGGTGGCAGCGCTCGACCGCGAGCATGACGTTGCGCGCCGCAGCCGCTTCGGAAGCGACGACATGCATGTCGACAGAAAGCGAGCCGCCGATCAGGCCGCGCGGATCGAGCACGCCCGGCGAGCCATCGAGCGCGTAGCCGGTGGGCAGCGCATGCAGCACGGCCTTGCCCGGCCGGATCGCATGGGTCGCCGCCGCGGCGAGCACACGCTTCACGTCGGAATCGCCGACCGAGCCGCCGCGCAGATCGACGCTGGCCTGGTAGTGCTGCGAGTTCAGCCGGCCGCCGGTCAGGTTAACGATGACCGACTGGACTTCGACCTTGGCCATGCGCTCGGCCGCGTCGACCGCGGCGCGAATGGCGCGCTCGGCGCTTTCGAGGTCGATGATCGCACCGCCCTTCAGGCCGAGCGAGCGCTGATGGCCAATGCCGATGATGCGCGCGACATGGGTGCGCCCGCGCAGCCGCTCATTCGCTTCGGCCGGGTTCAGCTCGGCGATCAGGCAGACGACCTTGCTCGTACCGATGTCCAGAATCGACAAGGTCGCGCTCTTGCGCGACGACAGTGGCCGCATCCGCGGGGTCAGGCCTTGCGAGATCAAGCTCATGCCTCGCCGCCCTTCTTCTTGGTCTTGCTCTTGAGCTGCTCGAACCGCGTCGTCGCGGCCTCTTCGGTCAGACGCATGGTCACGCGGTCAGGCTGGCGCATATCGATGGCGATCAGGTCCTTCTCACTGATTCGGAAATCCTGCTCGAGGCTGGCGAGGCGCTTCAGCGCAGCGCCGGCGCCCTGCTCCGGCAGCCTGATGTCGGCGCCGGTGTCGAGCTTCAGGTTCCAGCGACGACCGGCAACCAGGCTGCCGGCGCGGATGCGCGAGCCGAAGGAGCCGGCCTCGCCGAGCAGCGTGATGTATTCCTTCGCCCGCTTGTTGGCGTCGGGGCCGACGACCAGCGGCAGATAGGCGAAGCGGCCATCGTCCATCTTGTCGATCACGGTGCCGTCCTGGGCGATCAGGAAGAGCTCGCCCTTGACCTGCCAGAGCGCATAGGGCTCGCGCTCGGTCAGGTTGATCGCGATCTCGCCGGGATAGAGCTTGCGGACCGAGGCCTCGCGGATCATCGGCGTCGCCTCGAGGCGCTTGCGCGCCTCGTCAGCGTCGAAGAAGGCAAGCGAGATCTTGGGGTCGATACCGGCGGCGACCAGGACCTCGATCTCGGAGAGGCCGCTCAGGCCCGAGATGGTGATACGGTCGATGCCGAGCCCGACGAGCCGGGCGAACGCATGCCTGGGCTCCCCATAATTCTCGCGGAAGGTCTCGTAGTGGCCGCCCAGGACCGCGCCGCTCACGCCCGCGAGCGCCAGGAAGCCGATCGCCAGGAAGGAGCCGATGCCGCTCGGCAGCCGCTCGGCCAGCGGCACCGCGACGGCGCTGCGGCGCGAGCCGCGGAACCAGCGGCGCGAGCGCTCGCCGACGAGGAGCTGAGGCCCCGTCGCGCGCATCGGCAGGTTGGCACCGGTGAACACCGATCCCACCTTCACCGATTCAAGGAGGCGTCCTCCACGATCCATCTGACGAGCTCACCGAAATTCATGCCCGCATGGGCGGCTAATTCGGGCACCAGGCTAGTCTCGGTCATGCCCGGCTGCGTGTTGACTTCCAACCAGACGAGCGTGTCGCTCTCGTCGTCGTAGCGGAAGTCTGAACGGCTGACGCCGCGGCACCCGATTGCTTGATGCGCCGTTAACGCACACTCTTCGATCCGCTGGTAAATATTCGGTAAAATTTGAGCCGGGCAGATGTGGATTGAACCGCCTTTGGCATATTTGGCGTCGTAGTCGTAGAACTCGCCCGTCGCCGCCCGAATCTCCGTTACCCCCAAGGACTTGCCGTCCATCACCGCGCAGGTCAGTTCGCGCCCGGCTATGAAGGTTTCGGCCAGCATGGTCTCGCCGCAGGGCCAGTCCGGCCGGGCGATCTCCTGGGGCGGGTGCTCGCGGCCTTTCTTAACGATCACCACCCCGACCGATGAGCCCTCGTCGATCGGCTTGATCACATAGGGTGGTGGCAGAGGGTGCCGTTTCGCTGCCTCGAAGCGCGAGACATTGACGCCGTGCGCCACCGGCACACCGGCAGCGGACACGACCATCTTGGCCTTGTCCTTGCGGATGGCGAGCGAGGAGGCGAGCACGCCGGAATGGGTATAGGGAATGCCGAGGATCTCGAGCACGCCCTGGATGGTGCCATCCTCGCCGAAGCGGCCGTGCAGCGCGTTGAAGGCGACATCGGGCTTCAGCTTCGCCAGCACCTCGGCAACGTCGCGGCCGACCTCGACGCGCGTGACGCGATAGCCGACGCCTTCCAGCGCCCGAGCACAGGCCGCGCCGCTGCTGAGGCTGACCTCACGCTCGACGGACCACCCGCCCATCAGCACTGCGACATGCTTGCTCATCAAGGTTCCCGACACCGAACTTATGGGTGCGAACCTGAGCCGACATGGTTAACGACGCGTTAACGATGGACCCCGCCGGTTAATACCCGGCAGCTGTTGCGCGCCGGACTCACTCCCCTTCCGCGGCCGCGACCTTGGCCAGCAGGGCCTTGAGTTGCGCGCGCTCGGCCTGGTTGAGCGCCGAAATCAGCGCCTCCTCCGTCGCCACATGCGAGACCACAAGCCGCTCGATCAGCGCGAATCCTTCTGGCGTCAGCAGGATGCGCAAGCTCCGCCTGTCCTGCGGATCGGCCTGCCGTGCGATCAGCCTACGCTTCTCCAGCCGGTCGAGCCGATTCGTCATCGCCGAGGTCGAGAGCATCATGTCCTTGGCGAGCTCGGACGGCGTCAGCGAGCCGCCGCGCTCGCCCTGGCGGCGCAAGGTCATCAGCACGTCGAAGCCGGCGAAGTCGAGTTCGGCTCCAACGAGATTGCCGGCCAGTCCCTGGCGAATCCGCTCGCCCGCGCGCCAGACCGCACCGCAGACCGCCATGGGACTGGGATCGATGTCGGGTCGCGCCACTCGCCACTGCGCCAGAATCGAATCCAGTGGCCCGCCCTGCCCGTTCACCTCGTCAGCTTGACTCATGGAAATCCTGCGCCTAATTATCCGCTATCAAGTAATTCGATATCGAATTATCATTTGTCGAATTATATTACCGCAAGCACCCCTCGATGCAAAGGGAGGCCATCATGGCCGACACCAAGACCCGCATCCTGCTCGCGACGATCCTGGCGCCCATCCTCTGGGGCTCGACCTATGTCGTCTTCACCCAGACGCTTCCGGTCGAGCACCCGCTGCTCGTCGGAGCGCTGCGCGCCCTGCCGGCCGGCATCCTCCTGATGCTGCTCGGCCCCGGCCTGCCGCCGCGCGACAAGCTCCTGCCGCTGGCCATCATCGGCTTTGCCAATATCGGCCTGTTCTTCGGCATGCTCTTCCTCAGCGCCTCGCGCCTGCCGGGCGGGCTCGCTGCGACGCTCGGCTCGATGCAGCCGCTGCTCGTCGCCTTCCTCGCCTGGCCGCTGCTGCTACGCAGGCCCGGCCTTGGACAGGTGCTCGCCGCCCTCGCCGGCACGGTCGGCGTTGGTTTGCTCGTCATCGACGATACGGTGAAGCTCGACGCGATCGGCGTCGCCGCCGCGCTCGTCGGCGCCGCCTCGATGGCGACGGGCACGGTGCTGATCGAGCGCTGGGGCAAGGTCGGCACGCCGCTCGCGCTCGCCGCCTGGCAGCTCACCCTCGGCGGGCTCCTGCTCCTGCCGGTCGCTCTCGCCGTCGAGGGCCTGCCGCCCGTGCCGACCCTGCGCAACCTCGCCGGGCTGACCTATCTGGTCGTGATCGGCACCGCCTTCGCCTATTGGCTCTGGGTGCGCGGCATCGCCACGATCGGCACGGGCGTCGCCTTCCTGAGCCTGCTCAGCCCGCTGGTCGCGACCTTCCTCGGCGCCGCCGTGCTCAATGAATGGTTCAACGCCCAGCAATGGCTCGGCATCGCCATCATCTTCGGCTCGACCGTCGCCGGCATCATGCTGTCACGGCGCAAGTCCGGCGATGCAGCTGCGTCGGTCAGGCCGCAACACCAAAGCGCTTGATCTCCCAGTGCAGCTCGTAGCCTGAATTGTCCTTGACCCGGCGGCGGACCTCCTCGCCCAGCCCCTCGATATCGGCGGCGCTCGCGCCGCCGGTGTTGATCAGGAAGTTGCAGTGCATCTCGGAGACCTGCGCCCCGCCGATGCGCAGGCCACGGCAGCCGGCAGCATCGATCAATTGCCAGGCCTTGCCGCCTTCCGGGTTCTTGAAGGTCGATCCGCCGGTGCGTTCCTTGATCGGCTGCGCCGCCTCGCGCGCCGAGGTCACCCGGTCCATCTCGGCCAGGATCTCTGCCTGCTCGCCCGGCCGGCCCTGGAACAGCGCCGAAGTGAAGATCATGTCGGTCGGCGCAGTCGAGTTACGGTAGCTGAAGCCCATCTGCGCATGCGAGAAGGTGACGATCTCACCGGCGCGCGTCACGCCCCGCGCCTCGACCAGAACGTCGGTGGTTTCGCCGCCATGAGCGCCGGCATTCATGCGCAACGCCCCGCCGATGCAGCCGGGAATACCGCGATAGAAGGCGAGCCCGTCGAGCGAGGCGTCGGCCGCAGCGCGCGCCACCTTCACGTCCGGAACAGCCGTCCCGGCGCGCAGCCGGTCGCCCTCCTCGCGGGCAATCTCGCCGAAGACCTTGCCGGCGAGGCGAATGACCACGCCGGGAATGCCGCCATCGCGCACGATCAGGTTCGAGCCGAGCCCGACCACGGTGACCGGGATCTCGGCCGGCAGCTTGCCGAGCAGATAGGCAAGATCGGCCTCGTCCGCCGGGGTGAACAGAACCTGCGCCGGCCCGCCGACGCGGAACCAGGTCAGCCCCGCCATCGCCTGATTGGCGAGAAGCCGTCCGCGCAGTTCGGGCGCGGCAGCGAGGATGTCGGGGGTCAGATCGGGAAAGCTCACCGGGAAGTCCCCAGGGCCGCGAGATCCCCCGGCAGCGCATAAGCCCATTGCGTGATGTTGCCCGCGCCCAGGAAGACGACGTAGTCGCCCGGCCCTGCCAGCTCGGCGACCATGCCGGCGAGCTTGTCGGAGGATTCGAGCGGCAGCGTATGACGATGGCCGCGCGCCTTGATCGCCGCCACCAGCGAATCGCGGTCGATGCCCGGAATCGGCTGCTCGCCGGCGGCATAGACATCGGCGATGATCACAGAATCCGCATCGTTGAAGCAGGCGGCGAAATCGGCGAACAGGCTCGCCAGGCGGCTGTAGCGATGCGGTTGCATCACCGCGATCACCTTGCCCTTGGTCGAGGCGCGCGCGGCTTTCAGCACAGCGGCGATCTCGACCGGATGGTGGCCGTAATCGTCGAAGATCAGCGCGCCGTTCCATTCGCCGGTCTTGGTGAAGCGGCGCTTGACCCCGCCGAAGCCGGCGAGCCCGGCGCGGATCTGCTCGACCGGCACGCCGAGATCATAGGCGACGGCGATCGCAGCGGTGGCGTTGAGCGCGTTGTGATGACCCGGCATCGGCATGACGAGGTCGCGCACCACCTCCTCGCGGCCGCGCTTGCGGTCGCGGATCAGCAGCGTGAACTTCGATTGGCCGCCCGTAAGGTCGATGTCGAGCAGGCGGAAGTCAGCCTGCGGGTTTTCGCCGTAGGTGATGACCCGGCGATCCTCGATCTGGCCGACCTGCTCCTGCACGGTCGGATGGTCGATGCACATCACCGCGAAGCCGTAGAAGGGCAGGTTCTCGACGAAGGCGCGGAAGGCCGCCTTGATCGCCTCGAACGAGCCGAAATGGTCGAGATGCTCCGGGTCGATATTGGTGATGATCGCGACGTCGGCCGGCAGCTTCAGGAAGGTGCCGTCGGATTCGTCGGCCTCGACCACCATCCAGTCGCTCTCGCCCATGCGGGCGTTGGTGCCGTAGGCGTTGATGATGCCGCCATTGATCACGGTCGGGTCGAGTCCGCCCTTTTCGAGCAAGGTCGCGACCAGCGAGGTCGTCGTCGTCTTGCCGTGCGTGCCGGCAATGGCGACGCAAGATTTCAGCCGCATCAGCTCAGCCAGCATCTCGGCGCGGCGCACCACGGGCAGGCGCTGCTCGCGCGCCGCCATCAGTTCGGGATTGTCGCGCTTGATCGCGGTCGAGACCACGACCACCTCGGCCTCGCCGATATTCTCGGCCTTGTGACCGACGAAGGTCTTGATGCCCTTCTCGGCGAGGCGCTTGACGTTGGCGCCGTCGGAGGCATCCGAGCCCTGCACCTTGTAGCCGAGATTGTGCAGCACCTCGGCGATCCCGGACATGCCGATGCCGCCGATGCCGACGAAATGGATGGAGCCGAGCTTCGGCGGCAGTTTCATGATGTATCGCGTCCTGAAAAGTCAGTTCCGGGCGGTCTGCAGCACGAGCCGCGCCAGGCGGTCGGCCGCATCCGGTATGCCCGCGCTCTTGGCGGCCTGAGCCATCGCCGTCAAGCGCAACGGCTCGGCGAGCAGCACGGAAAGCTCGGCGGCGAGCCGCCGGGGCGAGAAATCGTTCTGCAGGATCATCATCGCCCCGCCAGCTCTCGCGAGCACTCCGGCATTGGCCGCCTGGTCCTGGTCGAGCGAGCCCGGCAGCGGCACGAGCAACGATGGCCGGCCGATCACCGTGAGCTCGGCGACGGTCGAGGCGCCGGAGCGCGCGACCACCAGCTGGGCCGCCGCCATCCGCGCCGGCATGTCCTTGAAGAAGGGCGCAAGCTCGAATTTGATGCCGAGCGAGGAATAGATCTTCCTGACGCGCTCATCGTCTTCGGCCCGCGCCTGCTGGACGATCGACAGGCGGCTGCGCTCCTCCGGCGAGAGCAATTGCATAGCTGGCGGCACGATATCGGCCATCACCCGCGCGCCCTGGCTGCCGCCGAAGACGAGGAGGTTGAGCCGCCCTTCCGGCTCGGCATAGGGCGAGGCCGCCTCGATCACCGCCGGCCGGACGGGATTGCCGACCTGCGTGCATTTTGCCGCCTGTTCCGGCGTCAACCCGCCGACCTCGGCGAAACCGGTGGCGATAGCCTTGACCCGGCTGGCGAGGAAGCGGTTGGCCCGGCCGATCACCGCGTTCTGCTCGTGCACCATGGTCGGCACGCCCATCAGCGCCGCGGCATAGACCGGCGGCACCGTCGGATAGCCGCCGAAGCCGACGACGATGGCGGGCTTCAGCTGCTTGATCGCCTGGCGCGCCGCCAGACCGCCGCGCAAGAGCACAAACGCTGCTTTCGCCATGGCGATCGGCGATTTGCCCGAGGGCGTCGCCGCCGGCACCGCATGGATCGACTCGGCCGGGAAGTTGCCGGCGTATTCGGCGGCGCGCGTATCGGTGATCAGCGCCACTCTGGCGCCGTGGCTGTGCAAGGCGTGGCTCAGCGCCTCCGCCGGGAAGAGATGCCCGCCCGTGCCGCCGGCTGCGAGCACGACGAGCGGCGCCTGCTCCCCGGCGCTCACGAGCGCCGCCCCGGCTCGCCGAAGCTTTCGGCGCGTGGTCGCTTGCGCGTCAGCGCCAGGAGGAAGCCGGTACCCAGCGCCAGCGAGATCAATGAGGAGCCGCCATAGGAGATGAACGGCAAGGTCATGCCCTTGGCCGGCATCATGTGCAGGTTCACCATCATGTTGATCGCGGCCTGGATGCCGAAGAGCAGGGCAAGCCCGGTGACGCCCAGGCGCACGAACGGATCCTCGGCGCGCTGCGCCACGAACAGCGCCCGAAGCACGATGACCGCGAAGAGCAGCACCAGCACCATGCAGACGACGATGCCGAACTCCTCGGCGGTGACCGCGAAGATGAAGTCGGTATGAGCGTCCGGCAGGATACGCTTCACCGTGCCCTCGCCCGGGCCTTTGCCGAACCAGCCACCCTGGGCAAAGCTCTCCAGCGCCGTGTCGACCTGGAAGGTGTCGCCCGAGCCCTTGTCCATGAAGCGCTCGATGCGGGCGCGCACGTGCGGGACGAGCTCATAAGCGATGAACAGGCCGACGGCGCCGATGCCACCGAGCCCCAGGACCCAGAACCAATGCAGGCCGGCGACGAAGAACAGCCCGGCCCAGACCAGGGTGACCAGAATGGTCTGGCCGAAATCCGGCTGCAGCACCAGGGGCACGATCGTGATCGGCAAGAGCAGGAAGGCGATGATCGTGCCCGGCAGCTCGGGCCGGCGATGGCCTTCGGCGAAGGCCCAGGCGGCGAGCACGACGAAGGCCGGCTTGAGGAATTCGGAAGGCTGGATCGAGCCGAGCGGCCCGAGCGTCAGCCAGCGCTTGGCGCCCTTGACCTCGACGCCGAAGTAGAGCGTGCCGATCACGCCGGCGAGAGCGAACACGAAAATGACCAGCGCGATCCGCCGCACCTGGCGCGGCGCCAGCAGCGAGGTCGAGAGGAAGATCGCCAACGCCACCAGGAGATAGACCACCTGGCGGTTGACGAAATGGAAGGTCGACAGACCCAGCCGCTCCGCGACGGGTGGCCCGCCCGCCATCAGCAGCACTACGCCGGAGACCATCAGCGTCACCAGCGTCGTCAGGATGACGCGGTCGATCGACCACCACCAGCGGCCGCTCAGGCTGGGTTCTGCGCGCGAGACCATCGTTCCAAGGCTCCGTCGACGAGCAGGCAGATCGAAGGCGCCCGCTCCGGCGAATCACTCTGTCAATGAATGGTTAACCGATTGATTCCGATCGTCGGCTTGTCGATGGGCTCGGCCCCTCATGCACAGGCAGCTCAAGCCTCCGGATAGGGCGTGCCGTCCTTGTGCACGAAGCGCACGTCGGCATTGGCGCTCATCATGTCGATATCGGAGCAGGTGGTGAGGTCGGCCGCCTGGCGGCTGCCGACCTCGAGATAGACCGCGGCGGTCTCCGAGCGGTTGATCATGTGGTGGCCGTTGCCGCTGTTCTTGGCGAAGGCAGCGCAGTCGCCGGCGCGCAGCACCATCTCGCCCTCGTCCTCGACCAGGACCAGCTCGCCCTCGAGCAGGTAGACGAACTCGTCCTCATGCGAATGCCAGTGCCGCTGGCTCGACCAGCCGCCCGGCGGCAATCGCATCAGGTTGACGCCGAAATCGCTGAGGCCGCCGACATTCCCGAGCCGCTTGCGGATGCGTTCGGCGCAAGGCGCGTCGAAAGGCTTCGGATAGCCCGAGCCTTTGCGCTCAGGCACGGCTGCGAGGTCGATCTTGGGCATGGGGGCCCTTCCCGGCTGCTGGCGCTGCCCCAATCTAGCACGCGACTGCGAGCTAGTGGGCCGCGACCGCCTCGAACCCCGGCAGCGCCTTGACCAGCGCCCGGAACGCGTCACCCCGCACCTCGAAGTTCGGGAACTGGTCATAGGACGCGCAAGCCGGCGAGAGCAGCACGGCGATTTCGCCGCTCCCCTGCTGGGCCAGCGCGGCCTTCGCCGCGGCGGCGACCGCGACGTCGAGCGTGCCACTGCGCTCGTAAGGAACGCGGCCGTCATCGTCGAAGGTCGCGGCGAAGAGGTCGCTCGCCGCGCCGATCAGATAAGCGCGGGCGATGTTGGGGAAATAGCGCCTGAGCGACTCGATCCCGCCGTCCTTGGCCTTGCCGCCGAGGATCCAGAAGATCTCGCGGAAGGAGGTCAGCGCCTTCTCGGTGGAATCCGCATTGGTCGCCTTGGAATCATTGATGAAGACGACGCGGCCGATGCGGCCGAGCTCTTCCATCCGGTGCTTCAGGCCCGGATAGCTCCGGAAGCCGGCGGCGATCTCCTCGGCTGTGAGGCCGAGCGCGGCGCAAGCGGCGAAGGCCGCTGCCGCGTTCTGGGCATTGTGGCTGCCGCGTAAGCTACCGATCCCGGCGAGATTGGCGACGACCTTCGGCTTGCCGTCCCTGACCTCGACGATCCGCGTATCGAGCTGACCGGCGTTGGCGGTGACGCCGGCAAAGACGCCAGCGTCGAGCGGCTGCTCGCCGCTGATCTTGACCAATGCCTTGCCCGACGCGGCGCGCCGGCGCGCCATCTGCTTCGACGGCTCGTCGTCGACGCCGATCACCGCGATGTCGGAGGCCACGACCAGCCGCTCCTTGATCGCGCCATAGGCTATGAGCGTGCCATGCCGGTCGAGATGGTCCGGCGTCAGGTTCAACTGGAGGCCGACCGTCGGCTTGATCGAGGGTGCGAGGTCGATCTGGAAGGTCGAGCACTCGACGACATGGATGCGGTTGTCCGCCGGTGGCTCCAGCGCCAGCACGGCGGTGCCGATATTGCCGCCCATCTGCACGTCGCGGCCGGCCGCCTCAAGCACATGCGCGATCAGCGCCGTGGTTGTCGATTTGCCGTTGGTACCGGTGATGCAGATCACGGGCGCGCTAGGGGCGATCCTGGCCCGCTCCAGGAAGAACAGCTCGATATCGCCGATCACCGGCACATTCGCCGCCCTGGCCGTCTCGACCGTCCAATGCGGCGCGGGATGGGTCAGCGGCACGCCGGGCGAGAGCACGAAGGCGGCAAAGTCAGACCAGTCGGCGGCAGCGAGATCGACGACGGACAACCCCTCGGCTGCCGCCTTGTCGCGGCTCGCGGATTGATCGTCCCAGCACGCGACCTTGGCTCCGCCAGCGACAAGCGCGCGCGCCGTCGCCAGACCCGAGCCACCGAGGCCGAACAGGGCGAGCGTCTCGCCGGCGAAAACCGTGACGGGTGTCATTGGCTCAACGCAGCTTCAGCGTCGCGAGGCCGACCAGCGCCAGCACCACCGATATGATCCAGAAGCGGATCACCACCTGCGGCTCGGTCCAGCCCAGCTTCTCGAAATGGTGGTGGATCGGCGCCATCAGGAAGACGCGTTTGCCGGTGCGCTTGAACACCGCGACCTGGATGATCACCGAGAGCGCCTCGACCACGAACAGGCCGCCGACGATGGCGAGCACGATCTCGTGCTTCACCGCCACAGCGATGGTACCGAGCATGCCGCCTAAGCCGAGCGAGCCGGTGTCGCCCATGAAGATCTGCGCCGGAGGCGCGTTGAACCAGAGGAAGCCGAGCCCCGCCCCCATCATCGCGCCGCAGATCACCGCGAGCTCGCCGACGCCGGGCACATGGTGGATCTGCAGGTAGTTGGCAAAGATGGCGTTACCGGCGAGATAGGCGATGAAGCCGAAGGTGCCGGCCGCGATCATCACCGGCACGATGGCGAGCCCGTCGAGCCCGTCGGTCAGGTTCACCGAATTGCCGGCGCCGACCACGACGAAGGCGGTGACGACCGGGAACAGGATGCCGAGCGGAATTATCAGCTCCTTCAGGAACGGCATCGCAAAGCCGCTCGCGATCGTGGGCGGGCTGACCTGCATGATCGCCGTGCAGGCGGCGAGCGCGATGACGATCTCGAGGCCAAGGCGCGCCTTGCTGGAGAAGCCCTTGTGCGACTGCTTCGTCACCTTGAGGAAGTCGTCATAGAAGCCGATCGCGCCATAGGTCGCGGTGACGCCGAGCACGATCCAGACATAAGGGTTGCGCAGGTTGCCCCAGAGCAGCGTCGCGACGAACAGCCCGGTCAGGATCATCAGCCCGCCCATGGTCGGCGTGCCGCGCTTGGCGAGATGCGATTCCGGCCCGTCGGTGCGAATCGGCTGGCCCTTGCCCTGCTTGATCCGGAGCCAGGAGATCGCCGCCGGCCCGAAGAAGAAGACGAAGAGCAGCGCCGTCGCGGTCGCCCCGCCGGCGCGGAAGGTGATGTAGCGGAAGACGTTGAGGATCGGGAAGTGCACCGCGAAATCGGCGAGCCAGACCAGCATCGAACCTAGTTCCTTACTCAGTCGTCGGCCTGGACGACCGGGAAGCGGGCCGTCATCGCCTTGACGATCGGCCCCATGCGCGTACCGAGCGAGCCCTTCACCGTGACGACGTCGCCGGCGCGGACGGCATCGAGCACATGGGGCTCGAGGCTGCTCGCCTGTGCGGCATAAGCGCCGCGGCGGTGCGAAGGCAAGGCATCGTAGAGGGATCTCATCAACGGGCCACAGGCGAAGACGAGGTCGATCCCGTTGCCGGTGACCGCATCGGCGAGCCCCTTGTGCAGCTCCGGCGCGGTTTCGCCGAGCTCCAGCATGTCGCCGAGCACGGCGATGCGCCGCCCACGGCCCGCGACCGGCATGCGGCCGAGATTCTCGATCGCGGCCCGCATCGAGGCGGGGTTGCCGTTATAGCTCTCGTCGATCAGCGTGAACGGGCCGGCGGGCGCGTGCAGCACCTGCCGGGCGCCGCGGCCCGAGGGCGGCGTCAGGTCGGCGAGCGCCAGCGCGGCCAAAGCGAGATCGGCCCCGAGAGCCTCGGCCACCGCCAGCACGGCGAGCGAATTGAGGACGATGTGCTTGCCCGGGCTGCCGAGCTTGTAGGTCACCGGCCGGCCCAGCACGTTGGCCTCGGCTGTCGAGACGTCGGGCTTCAGCGCGCAGCCGAGCAGCCGCACATCCGCAGCTTCACTCTCGCCGAAGGCGATGACGCGCCCTGCCCCGGCGGCGAGCGCCAGTTCGCGCAACAGGCCGGCCTGCGGGATGTCGGCATTGATGATTGCTGTACCGCCCGCCTTCAGTCCGCCGAAGACCGCCGCCTTCTCGCGGGCGATTCCCTCCAGCGACTCGAAGGCGGCGAGATGCACCGGCTGGATCGTGGTGATCACGGCGACATCGGGCTGGACCATCTTCGCCAGCGGCAGGATCTCGCCGGGGGCGTTCATGCCGATCTCGTAGACGCCATAGCGCACGTCGCGCGGCGTCCGCGTCAGCGTCAGCGGCACGCCCCAATGGTTGTTGTAGGAGGCGACCGGCGCATGGGTCTTGCCCTGGCGCGAGAGTACAAGGCGCAGCGCCTCCTTGGTCCCGGTCTTGCCGACCGAACCGGTCACCGCGACGACCTGGGCCGAGAGCTCGGCCCGGCGCGCCATGCCCGCCTGCTCCATGCCGCGTAGCACATCGGCCACGACGGCGAGCGGCGCGCCGGCCGGGAAAGCGCCGGCATGAGCCTCGTCGACGACCGCGAGCGCCGCGCCCTTCTCAAGTGCCGCCGCGACGAAGTCGTGCCCGTCGCGTGCCTCGCCCGTGATCGCAAAGAAGGCGTCGCCCGGCTCCAGCGTGCGCGTGTCGATCGAAGCGCCGGTCACGGCGGCCGGAACAGGCCCTTGCGAACGGGCGTCCATCGCCTCGATCAGGCGCGCGCCGGTCCACAGCGGTTCGGTCGTCATCCCCGTCTTCCCCCAGCCAAAGCCGCAATCGCCTCCCGGACCACCTCATGGTCCGAGAACGGCAAGGTCCGATCGCCGATGATCTGGCCGCTTTCATGGCCTTTTCCCGCGACGACCAGGACATCCCCAGGCTGCAGCATCGTGACACCCGCCGCGATCGCCTCGCCGCGATCGCCGATCTCCCTGAGACGATCCGGCGCCGCCGCCAGCACCTCGGCGCGAATCGCCGCCGGGTCCTCGCTGCGCGGATTGTCGTCGGTGACGATGGCGATGTCGGCGCCATCGGCGGCGATCCTGCCCATCAGGGGGCGCTTGCCGCGGTCGCGGTCGCCGCCGCAACCGAAGATGCAGATCAGCCGGCCGCTGGCATAGGGCCGCAAGGTCTTGAGCACCGCCGCGAGCGCATCGGGCTTGTGGGCGTAGTCGACCACGACGAGCCCGCCATTCTGCTCGCCGACGCGTTCCAGCCGGCCCGGCACGCCCTGCAGGCCGGCCACGGCGCGCACCGAGGCCGCGGCATCCTCGCCCGTCGCGATCGCGAGACCGGCCGCGACCAGCGCATTGCCGGCCATGAAGTCGCCGACCAGCGGCAGCACGACCTCCGTCGCAACACCGTCGATCTCCACCGTCAGGCGCTGCGAGAAGCCCTCGCGAGCCACATCGAGCAGTTTCAGGCGGTCGCCCAGCCTGCCGATACCGATCACCTTGTGGCCGCCGGCCTTCGCCGCCGCCTCGGCCTTGTCCGCATAGGGCTCGTCCCGATTGATCACCACCGGCGCGCCGGCCGGCAGCAATTCCCAGAGCCTGAGCTTGGCCGACAGATAGTCCTCGACGCTTGGATGGTAGTCGAGATGGTCGCGACCGAGATTGAGGAAAGCGCCGGCCTTCAGGCTCACCCCGTCGAGCCGGCGCTGGTCGAGCCCGTGCGAGGAGGCTTCCATCGCAAGATGCGTGACGCCCTCGCCCGTCAACCGGTCGAGTGAAGCATGCAATGAGAGCGGGTCCGGCGTGGTCAGCGAGCCATAGTCGGCTCCCGTCTCTGTGACGATGCCGATCGTGCCGGCGCTCGCAGCCTTGCGGCCGAGCGCCATGAAGATCTGGCGGGTGAACTCGGCGACCGAGGATTTCCCGCTGGTGCCGGTGACGGCGACGATCGTGCCGGGCTGGCGCGGATGCACCTTGGCCGCGGCCAACGCCAAGGCGAGCCGGGGATCCCCGACCTGCGCATAGGCGATCCCGTCCGGCAGATCGGCCGGACGAGGTCCGCCGGCGACGATCGCGACCGCCCCGCGCTGGACCGCGTCGGCGACGAAGCGGGCACCGTCGGCCTTCGAGCCGGCGAGCGCGACGAAGGCATCGCCGGCCGAAACCTTGCGGCTGTCGAAGGCGAGGCCGCTGACGCGGCGCTCGCCCGCCTCCGGAAACGCGCCCGGAAAGAGTTGGCCGAGGCTGAAGCCAGGAGCGTCTGTCACAAGTTCCATCCTTGCCTATCCGAGAAGCCGAGACGGAAGGGCCAACCAAAGATGTGGAGAGCGCGGGGAACCCTTCTCCCGTGGGGGAGAAGGGCAGGGATNCCTGCCCTATCCGCAAAAAGGTGCCACGGCGCCGCATCGCCCCAATGAACAACGGCGGTCCCTCACCCCTGCCCCTCTCCCATCCGGGAGAGGGGTTCCCCGCGCTTGTCTCGTCCATTATCGCCTAATGAACATCCCACGCATCGTCCACAACCAACCAGACATGACAGGCTCTAGCCCGAGCATGACGCTCCCCTACTGCCTCTACCGCGAGCCCCAGGCGCCGAGCCTCGCCATCAACGGGAACGGTGCCGGCGGCGGCTCGAAGCGCGGCGCCATGCCGAGGATCGGCGCCGCCCGCTCGATCACCTTGCCGGTGGTCTTGCCGGCGTTCCAGGCGGCGGTCGAGTAGCCGCCGCTCTCGGCATAGCCCTTCGGCTCGTCATAGATGGAGAGGAAGACGTAGCGCGGCTTGTCCGAGGGCGCGATCGCCGTGAAGGTGGTGAAGTTCTTGTTCTTGGCATAGCGGCCGTTGATGACCTTCTCGGCCGTGCCGGTCTTGCCGCCGACGAAGTAGCCGGGAACGTCGGCGAACCGGGCCGAGCCCTTCTCGCCGTTGATCCGCATGATGTAGCGCATCGCCTCGGAGGTCTCCGGCTTGATCACCCGGATCGCGTCCTTCTTGGCCTCTTCCTCGGTACGCTTCAGGAAGGTCGGCCTGATCAGGTAGCCGCCGTTGACCAGCGCGCCGACCGCCGCCAGCGCCTGGATCGGCGCGACCGCGAGGCCGTGACCGAAGGCGATCGTCGCCGTGTTGATCTCGCCCCAGCGCTGCGGAACGATCGGCGCGGCACTCTCGGGCAGCTCGGTCGTCATGCGGTCGAGCTGCATCATCTTCCTGAGGAAGGCCTTGTGGCCCTCGACGCCGACCGAGAGCGCCATCTTGATGGAGCCCATGTTCGACGAGTGCAGGAACACCTCCGGTACGGTCAGTGTGCGGCCGGTGCCATGGTATTCCTTGATGACCTGGCGGCCGAACCGCATCATGCCGCCGGCGGTCGAATAGCTCGAATTGATGTTGGCCTTGCCGGAATCGAGCGCCATCGCGATGGTCAGCGCCTTGAAGGTCGAGCCCATCTCGTAGACGCCGACATTCATCCGGTTGATCCGGTCCTTCTCCAGCGCGTCGACCGGGTTGCCGGGATCGAAGTCGGGCAGCGACACCAGCGCGATCATCTCGCCGGTGTTGACGTCCATGATGGCGCCGGCCGCCGCGATCGCCCGGTATTTCTCGATGCCCTTGACCAGCTCGTCGCGCAGCAAATGCTGGACGCGCATGTCGATCGAGAGCTGGACTGGCTTGAGGTCGGAGGCCTGCATCGCAAAGCCCGCCCCGTTCAGATCCTGCAGGCCTTGCGAGTCGATGTATTTCTCGATGCCGGCGATGCCGACATTGTCGACATTGGCGAAGCCGAGCACATGGGCGGCGACGTTGCCGTTCGGATAGACGCGCTTGTTCTCCGGCACGAAGCCGACGCCGGGAATGCCGAGCCGGTGCACTTCGGCCTGCTGGCGCGGCGTGATCTCGCGCTTGACCCAGACGAAGCCCTTCTTGGTGCTGAGCTTGTCGCGCAGCTCCTTGGCGTTGAGATCGGGCAGGACCGCGGTGAGCAGCTCGGTCGCCTCGTCCTTGTCGAGGATGTTGCGCGGCTCGGCGAAGACCGAGACGGTGCGGATGTCGGTGGCGAGCGGGATGCCGTTGCGGTCGAGAATGTCGGGCCGCGCCGCCGAGATCGCGTTCGATGTCGCCCGGCGCAGGCCGACCTGGTCGCTCGGAAAGGCGCCGAGCATGACGAGCCGGCCGACAATCGCCAGGAAGAGGCAGCTGAAGCCGAGAATGACCAGGCCGACGCGCGGCTCGCTCTTCTCGCCGCTCATCCGGAAGATGTCGCGCAACCATTCGGTACGGAAGCGCCATTTCGGCTTCACGACCTCGGGCCTGGCGACCGTCGGCGCGACGATCTCGGGTGCCCCGGCCTGGCTGTCGAGCTCCTGGCTCATGGGCGGGCTCCCGGCGTGGTCGCGGTGTTGCTCTTGCGGTCCCTCGGCGTCTCGGTCGGCAGGCCGAGGCCGAGATCCTCGAGCTTGCGGCCGATCGAATCCACCTTCGGACCGCGATTGGGGATGTCGGAGAGGCGCACGATCTGCGTAATCGCCAGCGGCTGAAGATCGAGATGCCTGTCGGCCAACGCCTGCAGCCGCTCAGGGCGGTTGAGGAACTGCCACTCGGCCTTCAGCACCGCGATCGCCTCGCGCTCGCGCTGGGCCTTGGCCTTCAGCTTCTGCAGCTGCTCGGCCTGCAGCGTCGTCTCGTATTTGATCGAGTAGGCATAGACCGCCGAGGAGACCAGCGCGCCGATGGCGATGACATGCAAGAGCTTGATCACGCTCAGCTCCTCCGGCGGGTTTGCGGCGCGGGCACGACGGCGAGACCGACGAGATCGGGATCGGGCGCGCGCGACGCCGCCTCGGTGCGTTCGGCGGCGCGCAGTTTGGCCGAGCGGGCGCGCGGATTGGCCCTCGTCTCGGCTTCAGATGGCGCGACCGGGCCCTTGGTGATCAGCCTGAACGTCGCTTGCTGGGTCGCCACCGCCGGGGCATGGCGCGAGGCGGCCGGCGCCCTGCCCGAGCGTTCGGCGAAGAACTGCTTGACGATCCGGTCCTCGAGCGAATGGAAGGTGACGACTGAGAGCCGCCCGCCCGGCCCGAGCACGGCCTCGGCGCCGTGCAGCGCCCGGACCAGTTCGCAAAGTTCGTCGTTCACCGCGATGCGCAGGGCCTGGAAGGTCCGCGTCGCCGGATGGGCGCCGCCGGGCTCGCCTCGGACGATGCCCGCGACGAGGTCGGCGAGTTGCTTGGTCGTGGTGATCGGCGCCTTCCGCCTGGACTCGACGATGGCGCGTGCCACGGCGCGCGAGCGCCGCTCCTCGCCGTAATGGTAGATGATATTGGCGAGCACGCCTTCATCGGCCTCGTTGACGAGCTCGGCGGCGCTCTGCCCGCTCGCCGCCATGCGCATGTCGAGCGGCCCGTCGAACCGGAAGGAAAAGCCGCGCTGCGCCTGATCAAGCTGCATCGAGGAGACGCCGATGTCGAGGACGACGCCATCGAGCGGCGTCATCTTGAAGCGCTCCGCCTCCTCGGCCAGCGCGCCGAAACGGGCTTCGGCCAGGGTCAGCCGCCCACCCATCGCCAAGACGAGGTCGGCGCCCCCGGCTATCGCGGTCGGATCACGATCGAGCGCGAGCAGCGTCGCTTCCGGCTCGCGCTCCAGCAAGGCGCGCGAATAGCCGCCGGCACCGAAGGTGCCGTCGAGATAGCGACCGCCGGGTTTGAGCGCGAGTGCGTCGAGCGCCTCGGCCATCAGCACCGGAATGTGGGTTTCGCCCGTCATGCCACAGCCCTCGCCCCGAGCATGCGCCGAACGTCGCGCAGCTTTCCCCTGGCATCCTCGAGATGTGCCTTGAAGCGCTCCGGCTCCCAAATCTGAAACTTGTGGCCCTGCCCGACGAAGGTGACGGTGTCGCCCATGCCGGCATGCGCCTTCAGCGTCTCGCTCAGCATGATCCGCCCTTCCGGGTCGACCTTCAACACTTCCGAGGTGCCGTTCAGCGCCGTCGAGAGCGACTCCCACTCCTCGGAGAAAGGCGAGAAGCGCGACAGGATCTCGTCGATCGTCGCCCTGAGCGCATGGCCGCCGCAGTCGAGGCTGGCCTGGTCGAGCGCCGGATAGACGTACAGCCCCTCGTAGCCGTCCTTCGCCAGAACGGCCCGGAACGAAGCCGGGATCGAGACCCGCCCCTTGGCGTCGAGCTTGTTGGTGAAATGGGAGACGAAGCGGTCCGTCAACGCCGCCTCCTGGTCGGGCTTCCAGTCGAACTCTGTAAGCGCGAAGCGCACCGGCCGGAGCCGGCGATCGATACTCCCGTCGACCCCGACATGGCGGAGCCGTCAGCCAGAATCCGCGCGGCACACGGGCTCTGACTTGGTGCTTGCCTGTCGGTTTCGACGGGATGATTTGGGATAGCATGGGACAATATGGGCGTCAACGGATCCAGCGCTGCAGACGGCGGTCTGCCCGAGCCTGTGACCATCACAGCCCGTTAAGGTTAACTATCCGTAAAGACGAGGATTTTTGGCACGCGACGGAGCGTGGCGTCGCCGGCTAGCGCTAGCCAATCCGCCGCGGCTGCGAAGAAATATTTTCGACGTGTCGGCCCCTGCCCTGCCCGGCCTCAATCCTCGGCGACCGCCTTGCTCAACAACGCCTCGCGCAAGGCCCGGACATCGCCCAGCAAGCGCCCGGGCGGAACCCCGCTCTCCTCGACCGCGCAGGGCACCGGGTTGGGCAAGCTGCCCGCCTTCTCGCGCAGGCTGCGACCCGCTTCGCTCAGTTCGACCAGCACCTGCCGCTCATCCTCGCGGCCGCGCTTACGCAGGATCAGGCCGTTTGCTTCCAGGCGCTTCAGCAGCGGCGTCAGCGTGCCGGAATCGAGAATCAGCCTGTCGCCGATCGCCTTCACGCCCTGGCCGTCATGCTCCCACAACACCAGCATGACCAGATATTGCGGGTAGGTCAGCCCGAGCTCGGCCAGGAACGGCCGATAGGCCCGGTTGAAGGCATGAGCAGCGGAGTAGACCGCGAAGCAGATCTGCTCGTCGAGCCCACGTACCGGTGTAGTCATCCTATCCTTCGTCATAGCCTTGCCGATTGTTGCCCGCATTGTGAGATTAGAGCCGGACGCAGCCGAACTGGAACACCCGGTTGGGTGGAGCGTCTGTTCTGACCCAAGATACTCATTCGTCGGCGCCGCCGCCGCCCCCGTTCACGGACATGTGAATTGCAGACAATTCAATTGTGCACAATCTAATTCACATCAACCACGGCGGATGCCCCGCCCAGCAAGGAGAGCAACGATGAAGATTCTCTACACCGCCCATGGTTCCGCCACCGGCGGCCGCGAAGGCCAGGCCGCGACCGACACCGGCAACGTCAAGCTCGTGCTGAACACGCCGAAGGAGCTCGGCGGCGGCGGCGGTGACGGCACCAATCCCGAGCAGCTCTTCGCCATGGGCTATTCCGCCTGCTTCCTCGGCGCACTGAAGTTCGCCGCCGGCAAGGAAAGCGTGAAGATCCCGGACGACGCCCGCGTCAGCGCCGATGTCGGCATCGGCCCGCGCGACGACGGCAAGGGCTTCGGCATCGCCGTCAAGCTGACGATCTCGGCGCCCGGCATCGAGAAGGCAAAGCTCGAGGACCTCGTCCAGAAGGCCCATATCGTCTGCCCGTATTCGGACGCGACCCGGGGCAATATCGACGTCCAGCTGACGGTTGCAGCCTGACGCTGCGCCACCCACCTGAGCCTCACGGCCGGGCATCCCTCCGGCCGTGAGACGACTTGGCCCGCCCCCTCCGAGCGAGCCGCGTTTCCGGAAGCCTTAGACCTCGAGCCTCTGGAACATCCCCATGATCGATCGCCGCCATTTTCTCGCCGCGGCCGCAGCAGCCGCGTTCGCGCCTGCCCTGCCCGCGCACGCCCGCGCTCCTCAGACCGGCGCGCAGGTGCCGGGCATCTATCGCCGCAAGCTCGGCGACCTCGAAATCACCGCGATCCTCGACGGCTACGTCCCGCTCGGCGCCAAATCCTTCAGCAGCGCGGATCCGACGACGGTCGGCCAGCTCGTCGCCAGTGCCGGCCTGGACGAGAGCCTGCCGACCTCGGTCAATGCCTTCGTCGTCAACAGCAAGGACAGGACCTATCTGATCGACACCGGCTCGGGCGCCTGGAACGGCATGGGCGACACCATGGGCCGGGCCGAGGCCAATCTGCGCGCTGCCGGGATCGAGCCGGCGCAGATCGATACGATCGTCCTGACCCACGCCCATCCCGACCATCACGAGGGGCTGCTCACGGCGCAGAAGGCGGCGCGCTTCCCCAATGCCGAGCTCGTCATCCACGAGGCCGAATACGCCTTCTGGCACGATGACGGCATCCTGAGCCAGGCGCCGGCCGAGGCGAAACCCTTCTTCGCTTCCGCCCGCGGCGCGCTCGCGCCCTATGCCGCCCGCACCCGCAAGGTGAAGGCGGGCGAGGTCGCTCCCGGCCTGACCCTGGAACATGCTCCGGGACACACGCCGGGCCACAGCATCTTGCGGCTGTCGTCGGGAAACCAGCAGCTCCTGCTCGTCGGCGACAGCATCCATAATGTCGTGCTGCAGACCGCCCAGCCCGAGATCACCTTCGTCTTCGACACCGACGGCAAGCAGGCCGCGGCCTCGCGTCGGCGCGTGCTCGACATGGCGGCCGCCGACAAGCTGGTGCTCAGCGGCGCGCATATCCCCTTCCCCGGCTTCGGCCGGGTCAGCAAGGAGGGCAACGGCTATCGCTTCGCCACGGCCGAATGGAGCTACACGCTCTGATCTCGGCCTCGTCAAACACGAAAGGGCCGGGAGCGATCCCGGCCCTTTTCGCTGCGATGAGGGTGCCAGCCGGCCTGTAAGCCGGGTTCTGGATGGCCGGGAGATTTCTCCCCCGACGTGACGGCCATTCCTCTGGGACGCACATTGCTGCGCGCCTCGAGCAACCAACCCGGACGACAGGGCCTGGAAACCGGCCCCCTGCCCTTGCGGGCAGGCATCGTCCCTATTCGGTTTTGCTCCCGGTGGGGCTTGCCATGCCGTCCCCGTTGCCGGGTCCGCGGTGCGCTCTTACCGCACCTTTTCACCCTTACCTCGCCAGGAAAGCCGAAACTCTCCAGCACGAGGCGGTTCGATCTCTGTGGCGCTTTCCCTGGGGTCGCCCCCGCCGGACGTTATCCGGCACCGTGTTTCCGTGGAGCCCGGACTTTCCTCCCCTGCCGAAGCAGGAGCGGCCGTCCGGCCGACTGGCGGGCTCCCTCTGCGCTCTAAAGGCCGGAGCCGTCAAGCGCATACGCAGTCCCGCCGAGGGATTGCGTATTCCGCTCGTTGAAAATCACGCAAGCACCTGATTTTCAACGACGGATGAATCCGGCATCGCGAAGCGCCTGCCGGGTCGGAACTCAGTTGCTGGCGGAGATGGTGCCGGTGCTGCCGGAGATGCTGCGGACCTTGGCGCAATAGGTGCGATTGGCGCCGCTCATCCGGTTGGCCAGGTGGCCGCTCTGGTACTTCATCACGGTGCGGCAGGTGTCGCCGCCGGCGAGGCGATAAGCCTGGCCGAGATATTTCATGGCGTAGCGGGCATTCGTGTCGGCATCGAGCAGGCCAGCGGCGCCGCCGCTGTAGCCGACGCCGCGCGCCGTCTGGTGGCGGATCTGCATCAGCCCATAGTTGCCGGCATTGGCCGCGCGGGGGTTGTAGCGGCTCTCGATGCGCACCACGGCATCGGCCAGCGCGAACGGCACGCCATTGGCGGCGGCATGGCGGGCGACCAGCTGGCGCAGCCCTTCGGAACCGGCGGGCGCCGCGAGTGGCGTGCGGGCTTCACGAACGGTCTTGCCAGCCTTGGCCTGCGCCCCGCGCTCTCTCTTCGTCTGGACGGTTTCGGAAGCTGCTTGCCGCGAATCCTGGCCCTCTTCGGCCGCGGCTGCCTGACGCTTGATTTCGGCCTCTCGTACGATGAAGGCGCGGGCGTCGGTCTCGGCGTTCACCTGGGCGGAAGCGGGTTGAAGAAAGGCCAGGCAAATCGCGAAGGCGGCGCAGCCGCTACCAGAGATTTTGGTCATACGAAAGGAGCCTCATCTATCCATTTCAGCGCAAAACACAGCGGCGAAATGATAGATGAATGTGACGACAATCTGGCTGATACGAACAATTTTCGATCGATTTCGAAAGAACAATGTTTACTTTAGCCTCGTTCCGAGAGAAGTAATCATCATGTATTAAGCGCCGGAACGATTCACCCTCGCCGGCGTTGACGCAGTCATGGCGGCAGGCCAAATCATCGCCGCATTGCCACCGCAATTGCCGGTCGCAATGCAAAAACTAGGCTCCGGCCGAGTCCGTGCCGCTACGTGCGACCCGAGAAGGGGGAACGAGATGAAGAAATTGATCGCGATGGCGGCCGTCGGGCTGGCGCTTGGCGCCTGCACGCCGCATGAGGAACGCGTCGGCGGCGGTGCTGTGCTTGGCGCAGCCACAGGCGCCGTGATCGGCGGGCTCGCCACCGGCCGCGCCGGCGGTGCGTTGGCCGGCGCCGCGATCGGCGGAGTGGGTGGCGCAATCGTCGGCTCGGCGACCTCGCCCTATCGCCGCGGCGGCTACTACGAAGACGACGGCTACTATGGCGGCGGCTGCCCCTACGGCTACTACCGCGACTATTACGGCCGGCTCTATTGCCGCTGAGCCGCTCGCGTCCTACGCAGGAGCCATGGCCGACAGGCATCGGCCCGGACAGTGGAATGCGGTTTTCGGATAAGCCGCTGCGAAAACAAAAGCCTCGATCATCGATCCGATGGTCGAGGCCGTGGCTGGATGAACGATGACGTCGTCTTTCTGGGGGGTTTTGGGCGGCGGGGGCCTCGGCTTTGCGCTGGGCGGGCCGCTCGGCGCGCTCGTCGGCGCTCTGGCCGGGCATGTCCTGATCGACCGCGAAGGCGCGCTCTTCGGCCCCGCCCCCAAGCAGCTGATCTTCACCACCGGCCTGGTCGCGCTCGCCGCCAAGATGGCGCGCGCCGACGGGGTGGTGACGCGCGACGAGATCGCGGCCTTCGAACGCATCGTCGAGGTGCCGGAAGAGCAGAAGGCCCATGTCGAGCGCCTGTTCGACCTCGCCAAGCAGACCAGCGCCGGCTTTGAGGCTTACGCCCAGCAGATCGCCGAGGCCTTCCACGACGAGCCGGCCCTGATCGAGGACGTGCTCGACGGCCTCTTCCTGATCGCCGCCGCCGATGGCGCGATCCATGAGCGCGAGCACGCCTATCTGCGCGATGTCGCGACGATCTTCAGCATCGACGAAGCCGGCTTCGCCCGCATCGAGGCCCGCCACCTGCGCCGCCGCGACGATCCCTATCTCATACTCGGCGCCAATCGCGAGATGAGCGACCGCGAGCTCAAGCAGCTGCATCGCCGCCTTGTCATCGAGAACCATCCCGATCGCGAGATCGCCCGCGGCCTGCCCGAGGAGGCGGTCTGCATCGCGACGCGCCGCCTCGCCGCCATCAACGCCGCCTGGGATACGATCGAGAAGGAACGCGGCATCGGTCGCAGGGAGCCCGAGCCGGCGTGAGCATCGTCCTCGCCCCCGACAGCCGCTTCGCCGCCAAGGTCTTCCCCTCGCCCAACCATGGCGAGCGCAAGTTCCACGACGGCCAGAACCGGGAAAAGGACCGCAGCCGCCGGCCCGACACGCTGATCCTGCACTATACCGGCATGCCCGATGCCGGCGAGGCGCTGCAGTGGCTGTGCAACCCGGCCTCGCAGGTCTCCTCGCATTATTTCGTCTTCGAGAACGGCCACACCCTCCAGCTCGTGCCCGAGGCGCGCCGCGCCTGGCATGCCGGCGCATCGCACTGGGCCGGCGAGACCGATCTCAACTCGGCCTCGATCGGCATCGAGATCGCCAATCCCGGCCATCCCGGCGGCCTGCCCGATTTTCCCGAGGCGCAGATCGCCGCGACGCTGAACCTCTGCCGCGACATCTGCGAGCGCTGGCACATCCCGCCCGAACGCGTGCTCGCCCATTCCGACATCGCGCCCGGCCGCAAGATCGATCCCGGCGAGACATTCCCCTGGCGCCGCTTCGCCGAAGGGGGAGTCGGAATTTGGGTTGAACCCGCGCCGATCAAGGGCGGCCGCTTCTTCGCCCGCGGCGATGCCGGCCCGCCGGTCGAGGCGCTGCAGGCGATGTTCGCCATGCTCGGCTATGGCGTTTTGGTCGACGGGACCTATGACGAGCGCTTCGAGGCCGTCGTCGCCGCCTTCCAGCGCCACTGGCGGCCGGAGAAGGTCGACGGCGTCGCCGACGGCTCGACCATCACCACGCTGCGCGACCTGCTGGCGCTGACGCAGGAAGCGCGGACGGCGTAACGTATGATTCCCACCCTCGCAAGTTGTGCCACCGCATAACGCTTGGTAAGCTCCAGCCCTCTGGAGGCGCGTTGCATGGACGCATTTGAAGTTGGGATGGAGCCCCCGAAATCGATCGCGCTTTGCCTCTCGGGTGGCGGTCTGCGTGCAACCTTCTTCCACCTCGGCGTCATCACC
Organism: Allobosea sp. Root483D1; assembly: GCF_001429505.1. Taxonomy (GTDB): domain Bacteria; phylum Pseudomonadota; class Alphaproteobacteria; order Rhizobiales; family Beijerinckiaceae; genus Allobosea. The sequence continues at coordinate 385,163 of NZ_LMJW01000018.1, read as the reverse complement.
GCCCTGCGCGAGGCCGGCCTGCTCGATCGTGTAAGGGAGGTTTACTCGGTCTCGGGTGGCAGCATCACGGCCGCGCATCTCGCCCTGCACTGGAACCGCTACACGAGCGCCGACGAGCGGCAGTTTCTCAGCGCGTGCAGCGAACTGCGCGCCGTAGGCAGCTGGGATATTCGCAACCGGGTCGTCCGCAGATGGGCGCTCGGAAGCTTGCTGCTGTTACCCTACTGGAAAAGCATCGGCCGAACGGAAATCCTTCAGAAGCAATATGAGAAGCTCTTCCAAAACGCCTCCCTGCGCCGATGCCGCGAGATAAACCCGGATGCTCCCAAATTTTATATTCTCTCGACCAGCTTCAACACAGGTGATCTCTGCAGTTTTTGCGATGACTATTTTACAGTTCACGATGAAAGCACCGGAGACAATGGCGAAACGATAACAAAACAACCAGTTCATTACCCAGCCGACAATGTCAGATTGAGTGTCGCCGTCGCAGCCTCCAGCGCATTTCCTCCGCTCTTTCCGCCGATGCGGCTCACCTGGGACAAGATCGGCGCCTCGTCGGACGGCGCCTTCAGCGCGATCGCCCTGACCGATGGCGGCGTCTACGACAATCTTGGCTTCGACAAGTTCGTCGCGCTCGATGTCGACGGGGTTCGCCGGCCGATGGACACTGTCGTCGTGAGCGACGCGGGCGGCGCGTTCAACGCCTCGCTCCGCAACGATTTCTCGGGCGTGTTCGCTCGCAATGTCCGCGCCACCGACGTTCTTATGCGTCGGACGTCGAAGGCGACGCTAACGCGCATGCGCGAGATGCGGAACAGGCGCAGGGTCCTCTATGTTCCCATCGGGCAGACCAGCCCCAGATCGCAAGCGTTGGTCACGACGCAAACCCGCTTGCAGAACATCAGGACCGATCTGGACCGGTTTTCCGACACCGAGATCGCACTGCTGGTCGATCACGGACGCGACATTACCCAGGACACGTTGGAGCAGTCGGATGTGACGATGGCGCCCGGACGGCAGCCTCGGGCGTCCAGCCAACCCAGCCCATCGGCGCAGGAGATGAATGAGGCGACCGCCCGGGAGGCGAGCGTGACGCGCATAGGGCTGCTCGATAGCCGCGATTGGGTCAGCTACGCCCTCGTAGCGGCAGCGATCGGCATCGCGGCGCTCACCTATTCGGGCGCGAAGCAGGTCGTCGTCAAAATCAACGATTTGCTTGGGCAATCGCAATCACTCGAAGAGGCGAAAAAATATCAGCAGGAGCAGCAACTGAGCTACGAACGGACGATAGCCGAGCTGCGTTCCTCAAATGAAACTCACAAGAACGCGCTCGTCACCGCATTGAACACGAAGGGGAACTCGGGCTTCGGAAGCATTCTGGCTCAAAAGCTCCCTGACAAGCTCGACCTTGCGCCTCCCAAGCAGACTCTGCCTCCGCAAGCCCCCCAGCAAGCACCGGAAAAGAGTCGATACACGGTCTGGATCCAATTTGCCGGGACACTGACCCGCGAACAGATGAAGAGCTTCGGTAGCAAACTCGGCGAGAGCTGGCCGAACACGCCCGGGGCAGCTCAGGGCGGCGAGCGCATCGGAATAGCCGCAGGCAGGAACGAAGTGCGCTACCGCTCGGATCGGGAACGGGACGCCGCACAGATGCTCGCCGATGAGGTAAACGCTGAACGCTTAGTCCCGACTAAAGTCGTTATCCGGGAATTCCTCCAACTTCCACCGAACTCCCTCGAGATCTGGATCAGCAACTGAACCGGCAAGCTTTCCGCAACATTGCAGCGAGTTAACTCGTCTGCGCCGCCTGAATCTGGCATGATGCACGGCAATGGAAGGCTGGCAATTTCCCCGGCCTCGGAGGGTGAACGGACGTGCGTCTCTGGGCAATCGGTGCGGTGGTCGGCGCAGGCGCGCTGGCGGCTGGCTATTTCGCACTGCGGCCGACCGGTGGCGCCGCCAATGACACGCCGTATCGCTCCGCCGCGATCGATCGCGGCCGGATCACCGCTTCGGTGCGCGCCACCGGCACGCTGACCCCGATGACCACCGTCGTCGTCGGCTCGATGCTCTCCGGACAGGTCGTCGAGATCCTCGCCGACTATAATTCGCAGGTGAAGGCCGGCCAGATCGTCGCCCGCCTCAACAGCGACCAGATCAAGACCCGACGTGATGCCGCCGCTGCCGACCTGCAGCAGGCCAGGGCCGATCTCGTCGTCAAGCGCGCCCAGCTCGAGCGGGCAAAAGTGGCGCGGACCAAGGCCGACTCCACGGTCAAGGATCAGGAGGCCCAGCGCGAGCGCACCCGCGCCCAGCTCGCCGACGCCAAACGCACCTTCGACCGTCAGAACGAACTGTTCACGCGCGGCGCCGGCGCGCAGCAGGGTCTCGACAGCGCCCGCACCCAGGTCGAGATCCAGACCGCGACTCTCGCCTCGAACGAGGCCCAGATCGCCTCGCTGCAGGCCGAGATCAGCGGGCTCGATGCCGACATCGCGCTGGCGGAAGGCCAGGTCCAGTCCGGCGAGGCGCTGATCGCGCAGCGCGACGCCAAGCTGAAGGATATCCTGATCGATCTCGAACGCACCGATATCCGCTCGCCGGTCGACGGCGTGGTCGTCCAGCGCCAGGTTGATCTCGGCCAGACGGTCGCCGCCTCGCTCTCGGCGCCGGTGCTGTTCCAGATCGCCCAGGACCTGCGCACCATCGACATCTACGCCAATATCGACGAGGCCGATGTCGGCCGGCTCAAGGTCGACCAGGACGTCTCGTTCAGCGTCAATGCCTATCCCAACCGCACCTTCCAGGGGAAGGTGCAGATGGTCCGCCTCGGCGCTCAGACCATCCAGAACGTCGTCACCTATACCGGCGTCGTCCGCGTCGAGAACCGCGACCTTGCTTTGCTCCCGGGCATGACGGCAAACGTCCAGATCATCACCGACGACCGGCAGGACGTGCTGCGCGTGCCCAATGCGGCGCTGCGCTTCCGCCCGCTCGGCGGCCCGACCGCCCTGCCCGCGGCCGCCCCGGCCGAGACACAAGCGGGACGCGGCGGCGGTGGCGGGCGCGCTGCCGGCGCGCTGCGCGAGCGCATCGAGGAGGAGGTCCAGCCGACGCCGGAGCAAAAGCAGGCGATCGCCGCGATCATGTCCGAGCAGCGCGCTGCAGGCCGCCAGGCCATGGCCGGCCTGTCCGAGGAGGAACGCCGAACCGCCTTCCGTGCCGCCCGCACCGAATTGCGCGCCAAGATCGCTGCCGTGCTCGATCCCGAGCGCCGCGCCAAGTTCGAGGCGCTGATGCAGGAAGGCCGCCCGGCGGCGCAAAGCGAGGTCACCCCCGGCCGCGTCTACGTGCTCGATGGCGAGGGCCAGCCCAAGCCGGTTGCGATCCGGCTCGGACCGAGCGACGGCGCCTTTACGCAAATCCTGCCGGCCGCCGGCATCGCCGAGGGCATCGAGGTCGTGATCGGCGGCGGCCCGCGCAATGCCGAGGCCGCCCCCGCCAGCCGCGGCCCGGCCCCGCGCGGCCCGCGGCTGTTCTGAGGCTCCCGCCATGCCCCTGATCGAGGTGCGCGATCTCTCCCGGGTCTACGATCTCGACTCCGGCCGCGTCACCGCGCTCGGCGGGGTCTCGCTCGACATCGAGGCCGGCGAACTCATCGCTGTGATGGGACCGTCGGGCTCCGGCAAGTCGACCTTCATGAACCTGGTCGGTTGCCTCGACCGGCCGACCGGCGGCCATTACCGGCTCGACGGCGTCGCGGTCGAGACGCTCTCCAGCGACGGGCTCGCCGAACTCCGCAACCGCAAGCTCGGCTTCGTCTTCCAACAGTTCAACCTGCTGCCGCGCGTCGATGCCTGCGCCAATGTCGAGCTGCCGATGGTCTATGCCGGGCTCGACGGCAAGTCGCGGCGCGAACGGGCGCTCGCTGCCCTTGCCCGCGTCGGCCTCGCCGACCGCGCCCATCACCGGCCGATGCAGCTCTCCGGCGGCCAGCAGCAGCGCGTCGCCATCGCCCGCGCGCTGGTCAACCAGCCGCGCCTGCTCCTCGCCGACGAGCCGACCGGCGCGCTCGACAGCCGCACCGCGCTCGAGATTCTCGCCCTCTTCCAGGACCTCAACCGCGAGGGCGTCACGGTCGTGCTGGTGACGCACGACGCCGAGGTCGCCCGCCACGCCCGCCGGGTCGTGCGCTTCCGCGACGGCCATGTCATCGCCGACACCCGCCAGGAGCCGGCCGATGCGCGCGCCGCGCTCGCCGCGCACGACGGCGCGACCCCGCTGCCGGAGGCCGCCGAATGAGCCTGCTGGAAGCCATCCGCTCGGCCCTCTCCGCCATCGGCGCCAATGCGCTGCGCTCAGGCCTGACCATGCTGGGCATCATCATCGGCGTCGCGGCCGTGATCGCCATGGTCGCGATCGGCTCGGGCGCCCGCGAGCGCGTCGACAGCCAGATCAAGTCGCTCGGCGCCAATCTCGCCATCATCCAGGCCGGCAACGTCACGCAAGGCGGCGTGCGGCTCGGGGCTGGCGCCTCCTCGACCCTGACCGACGAGGATGCGCGCGCCGTCGCAGCCGAGGTCGAGGATGTCGTCGCCTCGGCTTCGGTGATCACCACCCGCGCCCAGGCCGTCTATGCCGGCACCAACTGGTCGACGACGATCACCGCGACCGATCTCGACTTCTTCGCCGCACGCGAATGGGGGCTCGCCGAAGGTCGTCTTTTCGAACCGGAAGAGCTGCGTCGCGGCGAGATCGTCGCGATCATCGGCCAGACCGTGGCGAAGAACCTGTTCGGCGAGAGCGACCCGCTCGGCCAGATGTTCCGCATCCGCAACGTGCCGTTCAAGGTCATCGGCGTCATGGCCGGCAAGGGCCAGTCGGCGCTCGGCCAGGACCAGGACGACGTCATCTTCGTGCCGCTCGACACCGGCCGGCGACGCATCATCGGCCGCAACTACGCCCGTGATCGCTCGGTCCAGACCATCATGGTCAAGTTCGCCAGCGAGGAGGCGATCAGCCCCGGCATCGAGCAGACCCGCGCTTTGCTGCGCCAGCGCCATCGCCTCGTCGAAGATCAGGATGACGACTTCATCGTCCGCAACCTGACCGAGATCGCCAACACCGCGACCGCCGCCGCCAGCACGCTCTCCTGGCTGCTTGCCGCCGTCGCCGGCGTCTCGCTGCTGGTCGGCGGCATCGGCATCATGAACATCATGCTGGTCTCGGTGACCGAGCGCACCCGCGAGATCGGCCTGAGGCTCGCAGTCGGCGCCCGCCAGCGCGACGTGCTCTCGCAATTCCTGATCGAGGCGACGACGCTGGCGACCATCGGCGGCGCTGTCGGCATCGCGCTCGGCATCGGGGCTGCGACCGCGATCGCGCGTTTCGCCGGCTGGCCCTTCGTGATCTCGCTGCAGACCATCCTGGTCGCGGTCGGCGTCTCCGGGCTGATCGGCGTCTTCTTCGGCTTCTACCCGGCGCGCCAAGCCGCTCGGCTCGACCCGATCGAGGCGCTCAGGCGCGAGTGACGCGGCAAGCTTCGTTAACCGTTCGGCCCTAGCGTCACGGGACTCGCCGATCACCGAACGCAAGGCGCAGAGCCAGACGATGCCGCTCTCCGACGCCGAAGCCAGACGCCTCTACGACCAGGCCGCGCTGATGGCCTGCATCGGTGCCTGGGAATGCCGGCTCGCCGATACGCAATTGAGCTGGACCGACGGCATCTACGACCTGTTCGGCCTGGCGCGCGGCTCCGCCATCCACCGCTCGTCGATCGTCGATCTCTATCACGACGAGTCCCGCGCCGAGATGGAGCGCCTGCGCAAGCGGCTGATCGCCAGCGGCCAGGGCTTCGTCATGGACGCCCGCATCCGCACCACCGCCGGTGCCGAGCGCTGGATGCGCCTCTCCGCCTCGGTGACGCACGAGCATGGCCGGCCGGTCCGCATCCATGGCGCCAAGCAGGACATCACCGGCGAAAAGGACATGTGGATGGGGCTGCGCCGCCTCGCCTACAGCGATCCGCTGACCGGCCTCGCCAATCGCCGCGCCTTCGAGATGCAGCTTTCCGACCTGCGCCGCCACACCGGCGACGCCTGCGCGCTCGGTGCCCTCGCCATCATCGACCTCGACAATCTGAAACCGATCAACGATCGCTTCGGCCATGCTGCCGGCGACGAATGCCTGCGCCAGATCGCGATGCGGCTGGAGACTTCGTTCAGCGACGCGGCGATCATCGCCCGCATCGGTGGCGACGAGTTCGGCCTGCTGCTCTGCTCCGCCGCCGGCCGGCCCTATCTGCTGCACCGGCTGGAGCAGGCGCAGCAGGCGTTGGCCCGCCCGGTCACCTGGCGCGACACCAGCATCGCGGTCAGCGCCTCGATCGGCGCCACCATCCTGAGGCCCGGCCTGCTGCACGATCCGGAGCGGCGCTTCGCCGAGGCGGATTCGGCGCTCTACGTCGCCAAGGCCGCCGGCCGCAACTGCCTGCGCCTGTTCGGCGAGGCCACGGGAGACGTCGCGATGGCTCGCTCCGGCGTACCTCGCGCGAGTTAGATAGGGACTCGATGGGTTGGAGCGCCTGCTTCAGCCCCGGCGCAGACATTGCCATCGTCGCGAAAACCCATTCGATGGCGCCGCAAAAGTCCGGTTATTTTCTGTCGCCTTGATCAGGATTTTCGCGGCATGGTCTACCTCAGCAGATGAGATCGGCTCTGATTTCACACATTGGGAGATGGTCCTGCGCTTTAGGATTTCACGGATTCTGGCAGCTCTGGTAGCCGTTTCCGGGTTTGGCGCGGTGGGATACGCTGCGGCAAACCCCGCTGTTGCGGTGTGCGCTGTATCGGACGCCATACCTTCGATACACTTGAATGACGGAACCTTGGTCGCATCAAGCACCCTAGAGCCAGATCAAGCCCGCGTGATTCAGCACCTTTTGTTGGACGCAAAGGGCAGGATTCGAGATGTTTTTGGAGAACCTCGATCGAAACCGATTGTCCTGTTCTTTGATGATTCGACTCGATTTGGGCCGTTTCGGCTTAACGAGTATGGCAGTACGCAATTCATTGGTTCAAGAACTTGCGTTCTGATCGGCCCTAAAGGCCAAAACGTAGACGTCATCTCTCATGAATTGATGCATGCCGAAACCGCGGATCGCATCGGATTTTGGGCTAAATTCATCGAACTTCCGACCTGGTTTGATGAAGGGCTTGCCATGCAGGTTGATTTTAGGCCGGAATATGACATTCAAGCGGGAGTAATTGTGGATAGCAAGCCTGTCAGAGAACTCCGGTCTGCTCGATCTTTTTTTGCTTCCGACTCGGAATTATTGACTGCCAACTACGCGTTCGCAAAAAACGAAGTCACTTTATGGGCCAAACGGGTGGGGTACCTGTCTACCTATGCTCACCTTGAGCGCATCAGGCAGGGGGAAACATTCGAAAGCGCCATCGGCACCAAGTAACGAGAATGCCATCCGGGATGTTGCGCTGCAGTATGGGGACATTTCACCCCCTCGAGGTTGCGCGCAAATCGAAACTCATTGTGAGAATCTCGTGAGCCCCTTGGTTCCCACCAAACCGTCCTGATTGGAAAAACCGAAGGCATTTCGGTCACAAAGGCCTGTTGCTGAGCGCGGGGTGCGCGACCGATTTTTGCGACGGGTTTGATGTCGGCTTCCGCCCATAGCGGGCGCTCTTGCCCACGTCGCGACCCCAATGCCATGCTTCCCGGCTAGACGCCTGCGGGAGTAAATCGAGGATGCACAGCGGCTCATGCCTTTGCGGTGCGATCACCTTAACAGTGGCCGACAGTCTGCCAAATCCTAACTTCTGCCATTGTCGTATGTGCCGCAAGCAGTCGGGCCACCACTTCGCGTCCACTGACGTTCCTAGGACTGCCTTGACGATCGGCGGCGAGGAGACGCTGACGTGGTTTCAATCGTCGGAGAACGTCCGACGCGGCTTCTGCTCGACATGCGGATCGTCTCTATTCTGGGATCGGTCGGATCGAGATTGGATTGCCGTGGCAATGGGTGCTTTCGACAGACCGACAGAGACCACTGCAAATTTGCATATCTACGTCGCCGACAAGGGAGACTACTACGAGATCGCAGACGGCCTGCCGCAATACGGCACCGTTCCACCGCGCGACTGAGATGTTGAGAGAGAACGTCTGTTTTCGGCCCACTACGGGCATCGACACCAGCCATCACCACAGGCCATGCTGAGCCGCACGGCACGCTGACCCAAACCCGTGGCTGGCCTGCAACCTTCCGGTAACCTTCCTGAGGCAACCCTCTCGCCGGCGGGCGCTCGCTGACAGCCATTCGCTCGGACCCGGCCGTCCAGCACCCGCGTTCGCTGAACATAAGCGAACAATTCCGTTCAGGTGGCGTTGCAGTTGCAACAGCGATGATCGCCTCAGCAAGAACCAGGAGACACCTCATGCGACATCTACTGATCGCGGCAGCCCTGTTCGTGGGCTCCGTCACGGCGGTCAGTGCCGCGCCCGCGGCACCCGAGCACGGCGCGCTCGCGCCCGCTATCGCCCAGCAACTCGACAAGCTGCCGACAGAATTCACCGCCAGCGACGCCAAGCTGCGCCGGATGCAGATCATCCAGAACAACCTCGATCGCCAGCGTTACGGTCGTGGTGGCGGTGGCGGATATGGACGCGGCTACGGTGGTGGTTACGGCGGCGGCTACGGACGTGGTTATGGCGGCGGCTACGGGGGCGGTTACGGTTACCGGCGCGGATATGGCGACGGCTATGGTCGCCCCCGCTACGATCGCTGGTGAGACAAAGCGGCCTCGCTGTGAAGCGGGGCCGCTCCACACATGGGGCCCGCGAGATGAGGCAAGCGGGTCGAGACGCCTTCAACCTTACGTATCGCAGCTCCTCCAAAAAATCGCCCCACCCCTGTCGGAACCTTCGCCTCTGCTTCGTCCTTGAGACGACAGGCCGATCCGCGGCCTGAGCGAGCAGCGAGGAGCATGGCGATGAAGGTCACCCAGAATCTCTGGTTCGACAAAGACATGGAGGCGGCGATCAGCCTCTACACCTCGCTGATCCCAAATTCCGCGCTGGAATGGACCAGTGCCCTGCCGGCGGAATCGCCGAGCGGACCGGCCGGCAGCGTCAAGATCGCCTCCTTCACCATCGGCGGCCAACGCTACCAGGCCTTCGAGGCCGGGCGCTCCGACGCCTTCAACCACACCTTCTCGATCGTCGTAGAGTGCGAGACGCAGGCCGAGATCGACCGGCTCTGGGAGGCGCTCGGCGAAGGCGGCAAGTTCGAGCAATGCGGCTGGCTCAGGGATCGCTGGGGCCTGTGCTGGCAGATCACGCCCAAGCGCCTGGGCGAGCTGGTCCGAGACCCCGATCGCGCCAAGGCCAAGCGCGTCGCCGAGGCGATGCTGAAGATGGTCAAGCTCGACATCGCCGGACTGGAAGCAGCGGCGAAGGGCTGAAACCATTCCAGCGAAAGTGCGAGGCGGTTTCGCGTCCGGGATTACGCAGAATACTCTCAGGCAGCCTCCGCCGCCTGCCCCATACGCTCCTTCAGGCGCCTGCCGACCGCGACGATCGCCTCGATCGCAGGCATCAGCTCGAGACCGAGTTCGGTCAGCCCGTACTCGGTCGAGGGCGGCGAACTCGGCATGACACGCCGTTCGACGACTCCCTTGGTCTCCAGGTCGCGCAACCGCTCGCTCAGCATCTTGGCGGAGATCAGCGGCATGTCGTGGCGGAGTTCACCGAAGCGACGCGGCCCGGCGCTCAGATACCAGATCACATTCGGCGTCCAGGCCTTGCCGAGCACCTGCATGCAGGTGCCCACCGCGCAGGTCGGCGGCGGCGTCTTTGCCCGATTCTTCCGTATCTTCAAAGCCATGAGGTGAATTCTCCGGTTACCGCCAGGGTACCGCAAAATTCAGTAACCACAAGTTACCGGGTATACAAAAGTTATCTCGTCTCCTACCCCTGACCCGCCCGCCAACATGGAGACGGATCACCATGAAACTCTACTACTCCCCAGGCGCCTGCTCACTCTCGCCCCATATCGCGCTGCGCGAAGCCGGGCTGCCCTTTACGCTGGAAAAGGTCGACACCAAGACCAAGAAGACCGAGAGCGGCGCCAATTTCTACGCGGTCAACCCGCGCGGCTACGTGCCTGCCTTGCAGCTCGACGACGGCTCGGTGCTGACCGAAGGTGCAGCGATCGTCCAGTATATCGCCGATCTCAAGCCGGAATCCGAACTCGCTCCCAAGCCGGCAACGCTCGCTCGCGCCCGCCTGCAGGAAGAGCTCAACTTCGTCGCGTCCGAGCTGCACAAGGGCTTCGGCCCCCTGTTCAATGTCGCCGATAGCGATGAGAACAAGGAGGTGGCCAAGGGCAAGCTCACGCGCCGCTTCGACGATGTCGAGGCAAAGCTCGCCGATGGCCGCTCCTATCTGTTGGGCGAGCGCTTCAGCGTCGCCGACGGCTATCTCTTCACGGTGGCGAACTGGGGCGGCCATGTCGGCTTCCCGCTCGAGCGCTGGCCGAAAGTGCAGGCCTTGATGGCCCGCGTCGCCGCCCGCGTCACGGTGCAGGACGCGATGAAGGCCGAAGGCCTGATCCAGTGAGCACCGATCCGCGCTTTTCCGAAATCGTCGCAGCCCTGGGCCTCTATTTCGACGGCCTCTACCACAGCGACACCGAAAAGCTCGGACAGCTCTTCCACCCGCAGGCGATCTACGCCTGCGGCACGGAGGGCAGCCTGACCCATATGACCATGGACGCGTACCTGCCCATGGTGGCCAAGCGCCCCTCCCCGGCCAGCCGCGATGAGCCCCGCAGCGACCGCATCCTCTCGATCGAGTTCGCCGGGCCGGTGACTGCCTTCGCCCGCGCCGAATGCGCGATCGGGCCGAAGCGCTTCACCGATCTCCTGAGCTTCATCAGGCTCGACGGGCGCTGGCGGCTGATCGCCAAGGTCTTCCACTTCGATCTGGAGGCGCAAGCCGCCTGAAATACCCAAAAGCAGCCGTCGGCAGACATCGATGCCGGCGGCCGGTCAGCGGCTCGCCAGCATCATGACGCATAGTCACCGGGCTGTCGCACGACCTGCCTAGGAGTCCGTTAGCCAGGTGGGGAAACCGGCACGGACGAGCACGCGGGCCTGTTTGCGGGCGCGCGTGCTGTCGCTCGCCGTGACGCCTCGACCCGGCCGCAGAGGCGACCGCGCACCCCTTGTCGGAGTCGAGAGCATGCAAGTCGATATTTTCACGCAGGTGATCGTGCCTGTGATCGGTGGCCTGGGCATCTTCATGCTCGGCCTCGAATTCATGAGCAACGGCATCCAGAATCTCGCCGTCAACAAGATGCGGGCGCTGCTCGCCAAGATCGCCGGCACGCCGGTCAAGGGCGTCCTCGCCGGCACCTTCATCACCGGCATCATCCAGTCCTCGACAGCGATGACGGTGATGGTGGTCGGCCTCGTCAACGCCGGTGTGATCGGCCTGCGGCCCGCGATCAGCGTGATCATGGGCGCCAATATCGGCACCACCCTCGGCAACGGCCTGATCGCGCTGCCGCTCGGCCCGCTCGGTCTGCTGCTCGCCGGCATCTTCGCGCTGCTGCACATCTTCGCCAAGACCGACAAGGTGAAGAACATCGCGCTGGCCTGCATGGGCTTCGCGCTGATCTTCTACGGCCTCAACCTGATGACCGGCGGCCTGCGTCCGCTGCGGGCGATGCCGGAGGTGATGGGTGTCATCTCCTCGCTCAAGGCCGACACCTATCTCAGCCTGATCTACTGTGTGCTGATCGCCGCCGGCATCACCGCGATGATCCACTCCTCCTCGGCGACGATCGGCATCGTCATGGGCCTCGGCGCCGCCGGCATCCTCGACTGGAAGACCGCCGTCGCCTTCTCGCTCGGCGCCGATCTCGGCACCACCATCACCTCCTGGATGGCCTCGCTCAACCTGTCGAAGAACGCCAAGCGCGCGGCTTACGCCCACATATCCTTCAACATCATCGGCGTCGCCATCACCATCCCGCTCTTCTTCGTCTCCATGGATATCCTGACCTGGGCGATGCAGTGGTTCGGCGGCAATCCGGGCGTGCCAGTCATCAAGGACGGCAAGGAGACCTTCCCGCTCGTCCCCGTCGCGATCGGCCTCTACTCGACCTTCTTCAACATCTTCAACACCGTCCTGCTCTTCCCCTTCGTCGGCGTGTTCGAGCGGGTTCTCTCCCGCGTCGGCGCTTCGTCGGTGGACGACATCGAGGATTACTCGACGCCGCGCTTCCTCGCCAAGGCGACCGACCACGCCCATGCCGTCGCGAACATCCAGCAGGAGACCGGGCGCTATCTCCAGGCCTCGCAGCTCTTCCTCGACATCGCCCGGGCCAAGCCCGATGCGCCGGAGAAGAGCGACGAGCACTACGCCGCGATCGACGTCCTCAACCGCGACATCCGCGCCTACACCTCGGGCATGTTCACGCCGGAGATGCCCTATGCCCGCGCCGACCTGGTCGCGAGCCTGATCGAGGAAGAGGATTTCACCGCCAGCCTCGGCGAGACCCTCTACCAGATCGCCCGCCGCATCGAGCGCCAGCCCTTCGGTGAACCCGGTCGCCAAGTCGTCGACAGCATCGTCGACCAGGTCGCCGAGGCGATGCGCGCCATCGTTCCGGCCGGGCAGGATGCGCCAATCGTCTCCGCCGAAGCCGAGCCGCGCATCGCCGCCCTGACGGCCGTCCGCGAGCGCTGCCTGCGCCTCGGCGCCGAGCTGCCCTGGGTCGAGCGCGGCGCGATCCTGGCGCTGCTCGGCTCGGCCGAACGCGCCTTCTTCCTGATCGAGCGCATCGAGGAAGAGCGCCGCTCGGTCTCGCGTGTCGTGCCGGTGTCGGAGACCAGCAAGCAGAGCCGTGAAGCCGGCGATTTCGGCGCCGCCGCCGCCGTGCCGGCCTGAGCAATCCGATATCACCAGACTGCGGACAGGCCGCCTTCGGGCGGCCTGTTTGCTTTTGGCCGATCAACTCTTTTCGTCATTGCGCGCGAAACGAAGCCTTCCGCAATGACGGTGCAATGCGCGAATTGCCGCCTGTCCGGCGCAAAGCGCGGCGATCAATGGATACGAGGACAGCGACGATGATCCCGAGGGCAATGTTCCTGCTGGCGCCCGCTCTGGCGCTCCAGACTGCCGCCGCTGTGGCCAAGGATGGCCTGAGCTGGGGCGTCCGGCAGGATGGCGAGGGCATCGTCGTCGCCTATGAGATGCCGCAGACGGACGACCAGCGCCTGTTCTTCTCCTGCGACTTCGCCAGCAAGAGCCTGACCGTGCGGGTGCCCTTCTTCAAGGAAGGCATGAAGGACAACGCCGTCACGACAGCCAAACTATCGTCGAGCGGTGGACAGGCCGATCTGCGCATGAAGCTGGTCAGCGACGAGATGGGCAACCACTTCGAGGCAACGACGACGCTGACGCCCGCGCTCCAGTCCGTGCTTCGCAAAGGCCAAAGCCTGACATTGCACGTCGAGGGCGAGACGCAGAGCTTCCCGCTGGCCGGCGGGCAGAAGGGTTTTGCCGTGATGGCGCAGCGCTGCGGCGGGTGAAGAACCTCACCGGAAGGGCGCGGGAACCCCTCTCCTGTAAGGAGAGGGGTAGGGGTGAGGTGTTCGGACTGGAAACGTTGGCCTGAATTTGACCGCGCGATGAGCTCTCACGGCGCTGGCCACAAGGCCTGCCGTCCGGGAGAGGGTTCCCCGCGCCTGCCCCTTACAATCTGGCTGCAGCCGCTCGAAAGCCATGGCTCTTCGCGGCCCATGCGACCACGAATGTAGCGATCAGAAGCGCGATCAACACCCACGGAAAAGGCGCAACGCCAAGTCCGCTCAGCAGCAATCCGCCGACGATGCCGCCACCTGCAATGGCGAGATTCCAGGTCGTGACCAGCATCGACTGTGCGACATCGGCCGCATTGCCAGCCGCCTTGGCCGATGCGGTCTGGAACAGCGTCCCGGCCCCGCCAAATGCCAGCCCCCAGATGGCGACCGCGCCATAGATCACCCCCGGCACCGTTCCGGCGATGCCGAGCGCCAGGGCGGAAAAGCCGAACAATGCGACGCTCGCAAGAACCAGTTCGCGCAGCCAGCGATCGATCAGGACGCCTGTGATCCAGATGCCGAGCAGCGACGCAATGCCAAAGACCAGCAGCACGACATCGGTCCGGTCCTTGATGCCGGCCGGCTCGAGGAAAGGCGCGATATAGGTGTAGAGGGTGTTGTGGGCGAGCACATAGGCGAAGACCACGAACAGGACCGGCCGCAGGCCCGGCAGCATGAACACCGTCTTCAGCCCGAATTCCTGACCCCGCTTCTGGCCGGGGAAATCGGGGACCTTGGCCAGCACCCAGAAGACGAGGAGCACCGTCAGCCCGCTCATCACGCCGAAGGTCCAGCGCCAGCCCAGAAGCGTGCCGAGGAAGGTTCCCGTGGGAATGCCGAGCGATAGGGCAAGCGGCGCTCCCACCATGGCGATGGCGATCGCGCGACCCTGCAGATAGTCGGGCACCATGCGCGCGGCATAGCCAGCCGCCAGCGCCCAGAGCAGGCCGGCGCTCATGCCGGCGACGAAACGAGCAACCAGCGTGACGGCATAGCTGTCGGAGATGGCTGTCACCGTGTTGACGACGGCGAAACCGCCGATCGCGATCAGCAGCAGCGTGCGCCGCCGCCAGTTCTGCGTGGCGATCGTCAACGGGATGGCGGAAACGAGCGAGCCGATCGCATAGACGGTGACGAGCTGGCCGATCAGCGCCTCGGACTTTCCGAGGCTCTGCGCCATCTGCGGGAGCAGTCCCGATGGCAGGATCTCGGTCAGGAGCGTGATGAAGGCCGCCATCGCGAGCGCCAGCAGGCCCCCTAACGGCAGCCTCGCATCGGTTGCACCGGTCGATAGCGTGTTTGTCGCGGATGTCATGGGCGGAGCGCTTTCAAAGATGTGTCGGCGCTTGAGGTAGCCGGTTCCCAATGACCGAAAAACAGGACACAATTCACAATACTTTGGACATTTCCGTCATGCATGAGGGATCGCGACATGGACAGCCTTGGAGCGCTCTTCGCCTTTGTGCATGCGGCTGATGCCGGTGGCTTCACCGAAGCCGGCCGCAAGCTCGGCATCTCGGCATCGGCGGTCAGCAAGGCCGTGGCGCGTCTGGAGGATCGGCTTGGCGCAAGGCTGTTCCACCGTTCGACTCGCAGCGTCACACTGACGCCGGAGGGCGCGATCTTCCTCGAACGCTGCCGGCGCATTCTCTGTGAATATGAGGCCGCCGAGCTCGAACTGTCGCAGAGCCAGGTGGCACCGCAAGGCAGGTTGCGTGTCAGTCTGCCGTCGATGAGCATGATGCCGATGGCGAAACTCGCCGCATTCAAACGACGTTACCCCGAGGTTGAGCTGGAGCTGGATGCCACCGACCGGATAGTCGATGTGATCGGCGAGGGTTTCGATGTCGTGATCCGCACGGGAGAACATGCCGATTCCAGGCTGATGACCCGAACGCTCGGCTATTTCCGCCGGCCGATTGTCGGATCGCCGGACTATTTCCGCCAGATGGGAACGCCGGAAACGCCGGAAGATCTCGCTCGGCATTCCCGCCTGGTTTATCGCTATGCCTCCACGGGAAAGCTCGACCAATGGCCCTTGTCCAGGAATGGCGAGCCCGTGCAGATCGACATGCCGATCAGCGTCGTGACGAACGCGCTCGAAGCGCAGATCGGCCTCGCCGAAAGCGGGCTCGGTATCGCCTGTGTTCCCGACCTGTCGGTCGCAGCGCAATTGCAGCGGGGCTCGCTCGTCAGCATCCTCGACAGCTATGTCGAGGTGCAGACGAAGCTCAGCCTGATGTGGCCTGCCAGCCGCTACGCCTCGCCCAAATTGCGAGCCTTCGTCGACTTCGCGGCCGAGGAATTCCTGGCCGCGTGACCTCGCCGCGCTCGCAGCGAGGCGCCCTACTCCGCCGCCTCCGCATAGGCGCTCGGCTCGTAGTTCAGGATCGGCGAGAGCCAGCGCTCGACCTCGCGGATATCCATGCCCTTGCGCACCGCATAATCCTCGGCCTGGTCGCGCTCGACCTTGGCGACGCCGAAATAATAGGCGTCGGGATGCGAGAGATAGAGGCCGGAGACCGAGGAGCCCGGCCACATCGCGTAGCTCTCGGTCAGCTTGACGCCGACGCGGCGCTCGGCCTGGAGCAGCTCGAACAGCGTCGCCTTCTCGGTATGGTCGGGCTGGGCCGGATAGCCCGGCGCCGGGCGGATGCCCTGGTATTCCTCGCGGATCAGATCCTCGTTCGAATAGCTTTCGTCCGGCGCATAGGCCCAGAACTCGGTGCGCACGAGCTGGTGCATGCGTTCGGCGAAGGCCTCGGCGAAGCGATCAGCCAGTGCCTTGACCATGATCGAGCGATAATCGTCGTTGTCGCGGGCAAACTTCTCCGAGATGCGCTCCTCTTCTGCACCCGAAGTGACGACGAAGGCGCCGATATAGTCGGGCCGCTCGATGCCCTCGGGCGCGACGAAGTCGGAGATGCACATGTTCGGCTTGCCATCGCGCTTGGAGAGCTGCTGGCGCAGGCCGTGGAAGGTGGCGAGCGTCTCCTGCCGGCTCTCGCCGGTATAGAGGCGGATATCGTCGCCGACCGCGTTCGCAGGCCAGAAGCCGATCACCGCCTTCGGGTTGAACCAGCGCTCCTCGACGATGCGCTTCAGCATCGACTGCGCATCGTCCCAAAGCGCGCGCGCCGCCTCGCCCTGCTTCTCATCCTCGAGGATCGCCGGGTAACGGCCCTTCAGCTCCCAGGTCTGGAAGAACGGCGTCCAGTCGATCAGCGGCACGAGATCGGCGATGTCATAGGTCCGGAACACGCGCGTGCCGAGGAAGGTCGGCTTCGGCGGCTGGTAGCCGGCCCAGTCCGGTTTGAAGGCGTTGGCGCGGGCCTTCGCCAGCGGCAGGCGCTGCTTGTCGGCCTCCGAGCGGCGATGGGCGGCGGCGACCTTCTCGTACTCGGCCTGGATGCCCTCGACATAAGCGGGCTTCTGCTCCTGCGAGAGCAGGCTGGAGACGACGCCGACGGCGCGCGAGGCGTCGGTGACATAGATCGTCTGGCCACGTTCATAGGCCGGGTGGATCTTCACCGCGGTGTGGACGCGGCTGGTCGTCGCGCCACCGATCAAGAGCGGGATGTCGAAGCCCTCGCGCTCCATCTCGGAGGCGACGGTGACCATCTCGTCGAGCGAAGGCGTGATCAGCCCGGAGAGGCCGATGATGTCGACCTTCTCCTTGCGCGCCGTGTCGAGGATCTTCTGCGTCGGCACCATCACGCCGAGGTCGATCACCTCGTAATTGTTGCACTGGAGCACGACGCCGACGATGTTCTTGCCGATGTCGTGGACATCGCCCTTCACCGTCGCCATCAGCACCTTGCCGGCCGCCGAGCGCTCGCCGCCGCCATTGAGGCGCTTCTCCTCCTCCATGTAGGGCATGAGGTAGGCCACGGCCTGCTTCATCACGCGGGCCGACTTTACCACCTGCGGCAGGAACATCTTGCCGGCGCCGAACAGGTCGCCGACGACGTTCATGCCAGCCATCAGCGGCCCCTCGATCACATGGAGCGGCTTCTCGGCCTGCACCCTGGCCTCTTCCGTATCGCGGTCGATGAACTCGGTGATGCCGTTGACCAGCGCGTGCTTGAGGCGCTCGTGCACATCGGTCTCGCGCCAGGCAAGATCCTTGCCCGAGACCGCCTGCGAGCCGTCGCCCTTGAAGCGCGGCGCAGCGTCAAGCAGGCGCTCGGTCGAATCCTTGCGGCGGTTGAGGACGACGTCCTCGCAGAGCTCGCGCAATTCCGGATCGAGGTCATCGTAGCTGCCGAGCTGGCCGGCATTCACGATGCCCATGTCCATCCCGACCTTGATGCAATGGTACAGAAAGACCGAATGCATCGCTTCGCGAACCTTCTCATTGCCGCGGAACGAGAAGGACAGGTTCGATACGCCGCCTGAGATATGGGCGTGGGGCAGCGTCTCGCGGATGGTGCGGGTCGCGTTGATGAAGTCGTTGCCGTAGTTGTCGTGTTCCTCGATGCCGGTCGCCACCGCGAAGATGTTCGGATCGAAGATGATGTCCTCGGGCGGGAAGCCGGCCTGCTCGGTCAAGAGCTTGTAGGCGCGCGTGCAGATCTCGATCTTGCGCTGATAAGTGTCGGCCTGGCCGGTCTCGTCGAAGGCCATGACCACGACGGCCGCGCCATATTGCCGGCAGATGCGGGCATGCTCGAGGAAGGCTTCCTCGCCCTCCTTCATCGAGATCGAGTTGACGATCGGCTTGCCCTGGATCGTCTTGAGGCCGGCCTCGATCACATGGAACTTCGAGGAATCGACCATGATCGGCACGCGGGAGATGTCCGGCTCCGAGGCGATCAGATTGCAGAACTCGGTCATCGCCTTCTCGGAATCGAGCAGGCCCTCGTCCATGTTGATGTCGATCACCTGCGCGCCGTTGGCGACCTGGTCGCGCGCGACATCGAGCGCGGCGGCGAAGTCCCCGGCGGTGACCAGCTTGCGGAACTTCGCCGAGCCGGTGACGTTGGTGCGCTCGCCGATATTGACGAACGGAATGGTCTCGTCGAGCGTGAACGGCTCGAGCCCGGCGAGCCTGAGATAAGGCTTCGGCTCCGGCACGCTGCGCGGCGCCTTGCCGGCGACGGCCTCCGCGATGGCGCGGATATGGTCCGGCGTGGTGCCGCAGCAGCCGCCGACCATGTTGACGAAGCCGGCATCGGCGAACTCAGCCAGCATCTTGGCGGTCGCTTCCGGCCGCTCGTCATAGAGGCCGAACTCATTGGGCAGGCCCGCATTCGGATAGGCGCAGACCAGCGTGCCGGCGACGCGCGACATGTCCTTGATATGGGCGCGCATCTCACGGGCGCCGAGCGCGCAGTTGAGGCCGATCGTCAGCGGATCGGCATGGCGCACCGCGTTCCAGAAGGCCTCGACCGTCTGGCCGGAGAGCGTCCGGCCGGAAAGGTCGGTGATCGTGCCGGAGATCATCACCGGCAGCTTCATCGCCTTCTCGCGGAAGACCTCCTGGATCGCGACGATCGCGGCCTTGGCGTTGAGCGTGTCGAAGATCGTCTCGATCAGCAGCAGTTCAGAGCCGCCATCGATCAGGCCGCGCACCTGCTCGGCGTAAGAATCGCGCACCTGGTCGAAGCTGACGGCGCGGAAGCCGGGATTGTTGACGTCGGGCGAGATCGAGAGCGTGCGGTTGGTCGGGCCGATCGCCCCCGCAACGAAGCGGCGGCGACCGTCCTCCTTGCGGGCGATCTCGGCCGCCTCGCGCGCGATCCGGGCGCATTCGACGTTGAGCTCGTAGACGATCGCCTCCATGCCGTAATCGGCCTGGGCGATCGAGGTTCCCGAGAAGGTGTTGGTCTCGACGATGTCGGCGCCGGCCCGGTAATAAGCGAGATGGATGTCGCGCAGCGCCTCCGGCATGGTCAGCGCGATCAGGTCGTTATTGCCCTTGAGGTCGTGATTCCAGCCCTTGAAGCGCTCGCCGCGGAAATCGGCCTCGGTCAGCTTCAAATCCTGGATCTGCGTCCCCATCGCGCCGTCGAGGATGAGGATACGCTCGGAGGCGGCCTGGCGCAGGGCGCGCTCGACCTCGGCACCGTCGGCGAGAGTGGGATTGTAGTCGGACATCAGTCTACTCCGCCGCCACCTGCTGCGCCTGCGCCTTCTCCGGCTTCAGGCCGACGAGATGGCAGATCGCATAGACCAGGTCGGCCTTGTTCATCGTGTAGAAGTGCAGGTCGGAGACGCCGCGATCGATCAGGTCGAGCACCTGCTCGGCGCAGACGGCGGCGGCGACCAGCCGGCGCGTCGCCGGATCGTCCTCCAGCCCCTCGAAGCGGTCGGCCAGCCATTGCGGCACGCTCGCCCCGGTCCTGCGGGCAAATCCGGCGGTCTGCTTGAAGTTCTGCACCGGCACGATGCCGGGCAGGATCGGGATCTCGATGCCGCGCGAGCGGACCTTGTCGAGATAGCGGAAATAGACGTCGTTATCGAAGAAGAACTGGGTGATCGCCCGGGTCGCGCCGGCATCGACCTTCTTCTTGAGCGCGTCGATATCCGCGTCGAGCGAGGCAGCCTCGGGATGCTTCTCCGGATAGGCGGATACGGTGACCTCGAAATCGCCGATCTTGCGGATGCCTTCGACCAGGTCCGAGGTCTGGTGATAGCCCTCGGAGTGCGGCTCGTAGGTGGTGCCGAGCCCGCCGGCCGGGTCGCCGCGCAGCGCCACGATATGGCGCACGCCCGCCGCCCAATAGGAACGGATGACATCATCGACCTCGGCGCAGGAGGCGGAGACGCAGGTCAGATGCGCCGCCGGCTTCAGGCCAGTCTCGTCGATCATGCGCTTGACGGTGTTGTGGGTGCGCTCGCGGGTCGAGCCGCCGGCGCCATAGGTCACCGAGACGAAGGCCGGTCCGAGCGGCTCGAGCCGGCGCACGCTCTCCCAGAGGCTGACCTCCATATCCTCGTTCTTCGGCGGGAAGAACTCGAAGGAGACGCGCGGGCGGCGCGAGCCGTGGCGGCTGGGACGGAACGCGTTCATCACGCAACCTCACGATCGAACTGACGAATCGGAAAATCGCCCTGGAGGCGCCGGTCGCGCCCACGCCAGAGCATGACGCCGAGCTGGCCGCTAGCGCCATCGGCGGCAGTGATCTCTTCGGCAAGATCGCAGTCGAGGCCGGCTTCGGCGAACCAGGCGACGATCTCGTCCTTCTCGAAGCCGAGCCGGCGATGGGCGTGCTCGGTCCGCAGGAATTCCATCTCGTGCGGCGCGAAATCGACCAGGATCAGCCTCCCGCCGGGCGACAGCAGCGCCGCGGCCTCGCGCAGCGCACGCGCCGGATCGTCGAGGAAATGCAGCACTTGGTGCACGATCACCAGATCGAAGGAACCGCGCGCGAAAGGCAGCGCGTAGATGTCGCCCTGCCGAAGCTCGACCCGCGACAGCCCCGCCTTCTCCAGATTGGCGCGCGCCACCGCCAGCATGGCATGGCTGGCATCGACGCCGACCGCGCGGGTGGCCTTGGGCGCAAGGCGCTCCAGCATCCGCCCGGTGCCGGTGCCGAGATCAAGCAGCGCCTGCAGCGGCGTCTCGCCAACTGCGGCCTCGACCGCCGCCTCCACGGCGGCGTCTGGCACATGCAGCGAGCGCAACTGGTCCCATTCGCGCGCGACATTGGCGAAATAGGATTGCGCTGTCGCTGCCCGGGCTGCACGCACGGCGGTGAGGCGTTCGCGATCAGCCGCCAGAACCGGGTTGGCAGGATCGAGATCGCGGGCGAGCGTCAGCGCCAATGCGCCCCCGGGCGTCGCATCGTCGAGCCGGAAGAAAGCGAAGGCGCCCTCGCGCGAGCGGCGCAGCAAACCGGCTTCCGCCATCAATTTGAGATGGCGCGAGATGCGCGGCTGCGACTGGCCGAGAATGTCGGTGAGGTCGGAAACCGAGAGTTCGCCTTCCGCCAGCAGCGCCAGGATTCGCAGGCGCGTCTCCTCGCCCGCCGCGCGCAGGCAGGCCAGCAGGGTCGGCAGCGAATGGTGGAAGCGGCGGGTCACCTGCGAGCACCTCGAAATTCTGTGAAAGATATAAAGATATCTTTATGTCAGACAGGGGTGAGATGCAAGCCTGTTGTGTCCGATATTCCAGTCGACACCGACGGATGAAACAAACGCACCTTACCCCTCTCCACGCGGGAGAGGGGTTCCCCGCGCCCTCGATTGCAATCATCCCGCCGCCCGCATCGCCTCGCGCAGCACGGTGAAAATCCGTGGATCGGCGGCCTGCGCCACGTTGAAGCGCATGAAATGCCTAGCGGTCTGCGACAGGCTGAAGGCATTGCCCGGCGCGAGCACGATGCCCTCGCCCAGCGCATGCCGCGCGATCGCCGCCGCGTCGAGCTCGCCCGGCAGCCGGCACCACAGGAACATCCCGCCGCGCGGCGTCAGCCAGGGTTCGATGCCGAGCGCGGCGAGCCGGCCGCGCGTCTCCGCCATGGCCCGCCCCAGGCGCTGCCGCAGCGCCTCCACATGCCGGCGATAGCTGCCGTCCTTCAACAGGTCGAGTACCAGTTCGGCCGCAAGGCGCCCGCCGCCGAAGGAGAGCGCGACCTTGAGATCGACTAGGCCCTCGACCCAGTCGCGCCGCGCCGCGATGTACCCGCAGCGCACCGAAGCCGAGAGCGTCTTGGAGAAGCTACCGATCTGGATCACCCGTTCCAGCCCATCGAGCCCGGCGAGCCTCGGCGCCACCTCCGGCTCGATATCCCCGAAGATATCGTCCTCGACGATGGTCAGCCCAGCCTGCTCGGCCAGCTTGAGCAGGCGATGCGCGGTCGCGGCCGAGAGCGTCGCGCCGGTCGGGTTATGCAGTGCGGAATTGGTGACATAGAGCCGCGGCCGGTGCTCGGTCAGCGCCTGTGCGAAGAGACCAAGATCTGGCCCCGAAGGCGTATAGGGCACGCCGACGATCTTCACCCGGTGAGCGCGCAGCAGCGCATGAAAGTTGAAATAGCAGGGGTCGTCGACCAGCACCGTATCGCCGGGCTCGAGCAGGAAGCGGCAGACAAGGTCGATGGCCTGCGTGCCCGACTCGGTCAGGATGATCTGATCCGGCGAAGCCTCGACGCCGCGTTCGGCCAGGCGATGGGCCAGCAGATGGCGCAGCGCCGGCAGGCCGAGCGGCGTGCCGTATTCGGCCAATGTCCCGACCTCGGCCCGGCTGAGCCGGCGCAGCGCCTGGCGGATCGAGGCCTCCGGCATCCAGTCGGGCGGCAGCCAGCCGCATCCGGCCCGCAGACTCCCGACACCTGCTTCGAGTGATTGCCGGGAGAGCCAGAGCGGATCGATGGCCCGGTCGAGCCTTGGTGCGGCATCGGCGAGCGAGAGCGGCGGCAGACGCCGGACATAGAAGCCCGACCCACGCCGCGCCTGGATCGCGCCTTCCGCCGCCAGCCGCTCATAGGCCTCGACCACCGTCGATTTCGACACGCCCATGCTCACGGCGAGACCGCGGATCGAGGGCAGCTTGGCGCCCGGCGCCAGCGTTCGCCCGGCGATCCGCTGCCGGATCGTCGCCATGACGCGCCCGACCAGCGTGTCGGCGGCAGCCGCGGAACCAGCTGATTCCTTAACCTGTACTGCTTCCAGCATCCGG
Source organism: Allobosea sp. Root483D1 (assembly GCF_001429505.1). Lineage (GTDB taxonomy): Bacteria > Pseudomonadota > Alphaproteobacteria > Rhizobiales > Beijerinckiaceae > Allobosea. The sequence goes on along the minus strand of NZ_LMJW01000018.1, from coordinate 361,868 downwards.
ACAGTTTGCCCGAACTGTACTGGACTGTCTCTGGAAATCTGAGCGCCCTCGCCGCATGCAGGCCAGCCTCAGGAGGTATCATGGACAAGACTGCGAACGGCCTGCTCAACGGCTTCATCGGCGTCGTCATCTTCAGCGGCTCGCTGCCGGCGACGCGCGTCGCCGTCGCCGATTTCGACCCGGTGTTCCTGACCGTCGCACGAGCCGCCATCGCCGGCTTGCTCGGGCTCGCTTTGCTGCTCGCCCTGCGCCAGAAGCGGCCCGCCGCCGCCGACCTCGTGCCACTCGCCGTCGTCGCGCTTTGCGTCGTCGTCGGCTTCCCGCTGCTCACCGCACTCGCGTTGAAGCACGTCACCTCCGCCCATTCGATCGTCTTCGTCGGTCTTCTGCCGCTCGCGACCGCGATCTTCGGGGTGCTGCGCGGCGGCGAGCGGCCCCGGCCTGCCTTCTGGCTCTTCGCCATCCTCGGCAGCCTCTGCGTCGTCGGCTTCGCCTGGACGCAAGGGATCGCCGCCTCCCCGGTGGGAGACCTCCTAATGCTCGCCGCGATCATCATCTGTGGTCTCGGCTATGCCGAGGGCGCGCGCCTCTCGCGCCATCTCGGTGGCTGGCAGGTAATCTCCTGGGCGCTGGTGCTGTCGCTGCCGATCATGGCCGGCCTGACGCTGCTGACGCTGCCGGCGTCGTTCGGGCAGGTCGGCAGCGGTGCCTGGCTCGGCCTCGCCTATGTCTCGCTGTTCAGCATGCTGATCGGCTTCGTCTTCTGGTATCGCGGCCTGGTCCAGGGCGGCATCGCCGCCGTCGGACAGCTGCAATTGCTGCAGCCCTTCTTCGGCCTGGCGCTCGCCGGACTGCTGCTCGGCGAGACCGTCGGCTGGCAGATGGTCGCGACCTCGGCCGCCGTCGTCCTCTGCGTCGCGGGTGCCCGGCGCTACGCCCGCTGACCTGCAGTGACCGGCGGCAGGACGATCACCGCATCGCCCGGCGCCACTCGTCCGGCACGGTCGACGCTGAGCACGAGCCCGCGCAAGCCGGCCGCCGCCTTCACGAAGGCGAACTCCAGCGCGGCATCACTCGCCATCGCGGCAACCGCCCGGCCCGCCTGCCGGCAGGGCGCGTTGTAGGCTTCGACGCACAGCACTGCGCCGCCGTCGAAGCGCCCCTTGCCGCCCCAATTGCCGCCGAAGGCGAGCCGGCTGCCCGGCGCCAGCCGCGAGAAATCGGCGATGCCGTCGATCAGGAGATTGCCGCCGAGCCATTCCGGCTCCAGCGCCGGCAGGCCGAGGCGTCCGGCAATCTCTGCGAGTTCGTCGAGGCCGAGCGCGGAGATTTGGCGGTCGTTTCGGATCACCGTCCCGCGCGGCAGCCAGGGCTCGCGGGCACCGGCGCGGCGCGATGGCCCGTGGTGGAGATCACCGGGAATGCCGAGGAGGTCGCAAACAAGGGTGGCAGCGCGCGTTGTCACGAACGCGGGGCTACCCTGCCGGTCAGGGCCGGTTGTCAATGTGGCGACGAGCCTGCCGGCTTTGGGCGCAGTCTTCACCGCCGCAGGCGCAGCCTTCGTCACCCCTATCATGCCAGCTGCTACGTTCAGAGCAGCTTCAGGTCACCCGCCGCGGTCTTGCCGCGTTCGGTCTTCAGGTCGAAGGAGAGCTTCTGTCCCTCGGTCAGGGACATCAGGCCTGCTTCCTTGACGGCAGTGATGTGCACGAACACATCCTTGCCGCCATCGGCAGGCTGAATGAAGCCGTAGCCCTTCTCGGTATTGAACCATTTGACGGTTCCGGTCGCCATCGCCGCATCCCTTGGAGCATCCGTGGTCGCAACGGAGCCCCTCGGCAACAACGTCGAGAAGGCCCCGCACCGGAAGGATTGACCGAAAACGCAAGCTTGTCGAGATGAAAGCGGCGGCAGTTTCCGTTACGTCCGGTCAAGGCTTCGTCAATTCGAATTGTATCTTTACCGTGGCGAGTGAAGAACCACCCAGGTAAACCTCCACGATACCCGGATCGAACTGATAGCGGCCGGCATCGTCATGGCCGCCCAGAGCCTTGCCCTCCAGCTTGAACCGCACCGTCCGCGTCTCGCCGGCCTTGAGCGAGACCTTGTCGAAACCCTTGAGCAGCCGCAGCGGCCGCGAGCGCTCGGCCACCGGCTGGCGGATATAAAGCTGTACCACCTCCTGGCCGTCGCGATCCCCCTGATTGGTCACGTCGACAGCAACCTCGGTCGCGCCATTGAACGGCACCCTTGCGTTCGTCACGCGCGGATTGGCATAGGCGAAGCGGCTATAGGACAGGCCGAAACCGAACGGGTAGAGCGCCTCGTTGGCCTCGTCCATGTAGATCGACTCGTAGCGCTGGCGGATCTTCTGCGGCCGCCCCGTCGGCAGCTGGTCGTAATAGACCGGGATCTGCCCGACCGAGCGCGGAAAGCTCATCGGCGTCCGCCCCGCCGGATTGACCTTGCCGGCCAGAACCTCGGCGATCGCGGCGCGCCCCTCGGTGCCGCCATGGAAGGTCTGCACGATGGCAGCGACGTTCTTGTCCGCCCAGGTGAGGACCAGCGGCCGCGCGGTCGCCAGCACCAGCACAACCGGCTTGCCGGTCTTGACCAATGCCTCGAGCAGCTCCTGCTGCACGCCGGGCAAGCCAAGATCGGTGCGCGAGGCGCCCTCGCCCATGAACTCGCAATCCTCGCCGAGCATAGCGACGACGAGGTCGGCGGTCGCGGCCGCCTTCACGGCGGCGTCCTTGTCCTTGAACTCGGTGCCACAGGCCTTGGCGAAGGCGGGCTCGTAGGCGACCGTGACATCGGAGGGCAGTTGCTCGCGCAGCGCCTCCGGCAGAGGCTGCACGACGCGGCGGCCGAGGCCGGCCGGATCGGTCCAGACCCGTTCGTCCTCCGGCACGGCCATGGCGCCGATCACCGCGACCGATTTGACGGCCGGCGCGATCGGCAGCGTCTGCTTGTCGTTCCGGAGCAGGATCACGCCCTCGCGCGCCGCCTGCCGCGCGACCTTGCGGGCTTCCTCGGTCTGCATCAGGGAGGGCGCCGCGGCGACATCGACATCCGGCTGCTCGAACAGGCCGAGATGGTACTTGACCCGCAGCACGCGCCGGACGGCCTCGTCGAGCGCCTTCACCGGCACGCGGCCGGCCTTCACCTCATTGGCAAGGTGCTTGTGGTAGACGTCGCCCATCATGTCCATGTCGATGCCGGCGAGCAGCGCCTTGCGCGCCGCTTCCGCGTCGTCCTTGGCGATGCCGTGCAGCCGCAGCTCGGTGATCGAGCCGAAATCCGAGGTGACAAAGCCGCGGAAACCCCATTGCCCGCGCAGCAGATCGGTCAGCATGCCGCGATGGGCGGTGGCCGGCATCCCGTTCAGCGCATTGAACGCCGCCATCGCCGTCATCGCGCCGGCGTCGAAGGCGGCCTTGAACGGCGGCAGGAACAGATCGTGCAGCTGGCTGGTCGGGATCCAGGTCGAATTGTAGTCGCGCCCACCCTCGGCGGCGCCATAGCCGACGAAATGCTTCACGCTCGCCGCCACCCCGCCGCGCTGATAGCCGCGGGTACGCGCCGCCGCGATGATGCTGGCGAGATGGGCATCCTCGCCCGCCCCTTCCAGCACGCGGCCCCAGCGTGGATCGCGCGAGATGTCGACCATCGGCGCGAAGGTCCAGTTGACGCCGGCGGCGCGCGCCTCGCGCCCGGTCCAATAGGCCGCCTGCTCGATCAATTGCGGATTCCAGCTCGCAGCCTGGCCGAGCGGCAGCGGGAAATAGGTCGAGAAGCCGTGGACGGCATCGAGGCCGATGATCAGCGGGATCTTGAGGCGCGACTGTCTGACAGCCTCCTGGACCTGCCGGACCTCCTGAGGCACGACGAAATTCATTACCGCGCCCATGCGGCCGGCCTTGACCTGGTTGACGTCGAAGCCCTCGCCGCGTCCGGAGAGGTGGAGCTGGCCGACTTTCTCCTCCAGCGTCATCTTCCCGATCAGCGTCGTGATTTTGCGCTCGATCTCGGCGGCCTCGCGGCCGCTCTTCCAGCCGACGCCCTGCTGCTGCGCGTGGGCAAAGGTCGCAAGGCCGCAGAACAGGAATGCAGCGACGAGCCGCAGAAGCATGAGGAATGTCTCGCTGAAGCATGAGGTGGGAAGGCCGCCCTACAGGATCGGGCCGCTCGGCTCAACCGCTGCCATCGCCGCGCCGGCCTGAACGAGGCCGGAAGCGGGGTCGGCATGCCAAGGTCCGCGCCCTCCCCGGTTGCCTCCCGCGCCGTTCCATGCGACCGGGGACACGGAGAAAACGCGGGATTTGGCGACCATGGCCCAGCTTTTGACCATCGAGGACCTGCGTCTGCTGGCAAAACGCCGCGTCCCGCGCATGTTCTACGACTATGCCGATTCCGGCGCCTGGACCGAGAGCACCTACCGCGCCAACGAGGCCGACTTCGCCGGGATCAAGCTGCGCCAGCGCGTCGCCGTCGACATGACCAACCGCACGCTCGCCTCGACCATGATCGGCGAGCCGGTCGCAATGCCGGTCGCGCTCGCCCCGACCGGCCTCACCGGCATGCAGCACGCCGATGGCGAGATCCTCGCCGCCAAAGCCGCCTCCCGGGCGGGCGTGCCCTTCACACTCTCGACCATGAGCGTCTGCTCGATCGAGGACGTCGCCGAGAACACCGACAAGCCGTTCTGGTTCCAGCTCTATGTGATGCGCGACCGCGCCTTCATCGAGCGCCTGATCGACCGCGCCAAGGCGGCCGGCTGCTCGGCGCTGATGCTGACGCTCGACCTGCAGATCCTCGGCCAGCGCCACAAGGACATCCGCAACGGCCTCTCCGCCCCGCCGAAGCCGACGCTCGCCAACCTGATCAACCTCGCTTTGAAGCCGCGCTGGTGCCTGGGCATGCTCGGCACCAAGCGGCGCAGCTTCGGCAACATCGTCGGCCATGCCAGCGGTGTCGGCGACATGAGCTCGCTCTCGGCCTGGACCGCCGAGCAGTTCGACCCGACGCTGAGCTGGGACGACGTCAAATGGATCAAGGACCGCTGGGGCGGCAAGCTGATCCTGAAGGGCATCCTCGATGCCGAAGACGCCGAGCTCGCGGCCCAGAGCGGCGCCGATGCGCTGATCGTCTCCAACCATGGCGGGCGCCAGCTTGACGGCGCGGTCTCCTCGATCGCGGCCCTGCCCGGCATTGTCGAGCAGGTCGGCGGGCGCATGGAGGTCTGGATGGATGGCGGCATCCGCTCCGGCCAGGACGTGCTGAAGGCGGTCGCGCTCGGCGCCCGTGGCGTGCTGATCGGCCGCCCCTTCCTCTATGGCCTCGGCGCCCTGGGCGAGGAGGGCGTCAGGCTCGCCCTCGACATCATCCGCAAGGAGATGGACATCACCATGGCTCTCTGCGGCAAGCGCGATATCCAGGATGTCGATGGCAACATCCTGGTGAAGGGCAAGGCCTGAGGCGCCTGCTCAGCCGGCGGCGCGAGCACTGCTCACACCTCTCCCACCCGGGAGGTCTTGCGAGTTCACAGCTCTGCGAGATGCGTGGAGCGCCCTTGACTTGCCGGGTTGATTCATTAAATGAGCAATCACTCACTCATTTAGATCAAGCGAACCATGGCCCGTCCCCTCAGCGAAGCGAAGCGCGAAGCGATCCTGGCCGCCGCCTGCAAGCTGGTGGCGGAACTCGGCACCGGCGCGCCGACCGCCAAGATCGCCAGGGAAGCCGGCCTCGCCGAAGGCACGCTCTTCACCTATTTCGCCAACAAGGACGAGTTGCTCAACCAGCTCTATCTCGACCTGAAGACCGACTTCGCCAAGCTCACTGTGGCCTCCTATCCGGCCAATGGCAGCGTGCGCGACCGGTTCGAGCACTTCTGGAACGGCTTCATCGACTGGGGCGCGAGATATCCCGCCAAGCGCAAGGCGCTGCGGCAGCTCGCGGTCTCCGACCGGATCACCCAGGAAACCCGCAGCAAGGCCGCCACGGCTTTCGCCGAGATCAGCGCCATGTTCGAGCAGGGCCACCAAGACGGCGTGCTCAAGAACCAGCCGCAGAGCTTCATCGGCGCGGTTCTGGATGCCATGGGCACCATGACGCTCGACCTGATCGCGCAGGAGCCGAACCGGCACGAGCACTACAGGAAGACCGGCTTCGCGGTCTTCTGGGACGGTATCTCCGCCTGAAACCTACCAAGGAATGGCCGCTTGGGTCCATTTAGTCGATTTAAATGAGCAAGTACTCACTCACAATGTCTAGAGGACATCTCATGACCAAGACCTGGCTGATCACTGGCGCCGCTCGTGGCCTCGGCCGCGCCATCACCGAGGCGGCCCTTGCCGCCGGCGACAACGTCGTCGCGACCGCCCGCGATCCCGGTCGCCTCGCCGACCTCGAGGCCCGATACCCAGACACGTTGCTCTCCTTCGCGCTCGACGTCACCGACATGGCAGCCGCGAACGTGGCCGTGACCGTCACGGTCGACACCTTCGGCCGGCTCGACGTCCTCGTGAACAATGCCGGCTACGGCCACGCCGTCGCCTTCGAGCAGACCAGCGAGGCGAGCTTCCGCGCCCAGATCGAGACCAATTTCTACGGCGTCGTGAATCTCACCCGCGCCGCGTTGCCGGTGATGCGGGCCCAGCGCGCCGGCCAGATCATCAACATCTCCTCGGTCGGCGGGCGCACCGGCACGCCGGGCCTCAGCGCCTACCAGTCGGCGAAATGGGCAGTCGGCGGCTTCACCGAGGTGATTGCCAAGGAGGTCGCCCCGCTCGGCATCAGCATCGTCTCGGTCGAGCCCGGCGGCATGCGCACCGGCTGGGGCGAGATCGCCCGCGGCAATGCCCCGGCCGTGATGCCGGACTACCAGCCCAGCGTCGGCGCCGTGCTCGACCTGCTGAAGGCCTATGTCGGCAACGAGATCGGCGATCCCGAAAGGATCGCCGGGATCATCCTCGACCTCAGCCGGCGCGAGAGCCTGCCGGCCCATCTCGTCCTCGGCAGCGACGCGCTCTTCGTCCTCGCCCAGGCCGAAGCCGAGCGGCAGAGAGAGGCGGCGGAGTGGGCGCAGGTCAGCCGCTCCTCGGACTTCGCCGGCACCGACCTCCAAGCCCTGCAGAAGCTGCTCGGCGGGGAGGCCCGGGCTCGAAGCTAGCTGCTCTGCCAGCCCTGCTTCGCTTTGGCGCACTGGCTTGCCCTGGAGCCACTGGTCATCCCGGACAAGCCGCGCAGCGGCGCCGATCCGGGATCCATGCCGGAGCGCTTCCGGCAAAGGTTCAGGCATGGATCCCGGCTCTACGCTTCGCTCCGGCCGGGATGACATGCGCTTCTGGCAAGACCCAGTAGGTTCCAATACAAAAGACCCGCGCCCCGTTTCCGGAGCGCGGGCCTTTTTGAATCCTGCGCCAACCGCTTAGCGCGTGAACTTCTTGTACTGGATGCGCTTCGGGATGGTGGAATCGATGCCCAGCCGGCGCTGCTTGTCTTCCTCGTAGTCCTGGAAGTTGCCCTCGAACCATTCCACATGGCTGTCGCCCTCGAAGGCGAGGATGTGGGTCGCGATGCGGTCGAGGAACCAGCGATCGTGGCTGATGATCACGGCGCAGCCGGCATAATCCTCCAGCGCCTCTTCGAGAGCCCGCAGCGTGTCGACGTCGAGGTCGTTGGTCGGCTCGTCGAGCAGCAGGACGTTGGCGCCCGATTTCAGCATCTTGGCAAGGTGGACGCGGTTGCGCTCACCGCCCGAGAGCGAGCCGACCTTCTTCTGCTGGTCGCCGCCCTTGAAGTTGAAGGCCGAGCAATAAGCCCTTGAATTGATTTCTTTTTTGCCGAGATAGATGATGTCGTTGCCGCCCGAGATCTCCTCCCAGACATTCTTCTTGTCGTCGAGCGAGTCGCGGCTCTGGTCGACATAGCCGAGCTGGACGCTCTCGCCGATCTTGATCGTGCCGGCATCGGGCTTCTCGACGCCGGTGATCATCTTAAACAGCGTGGTCTTGCCGGCGCCGTTGGGGCCGATCACGCCGACGATGCCGCCCGGCGGCAGCCTGAAGGTGAGCCCGTCGATCAGGAGCTTGTCCTGGAAGCCCTTGGACAGATCCTCGAAGTCGACGACGTTGTTGCCCAGCCGCTCGGCGATCGGGATGACGATCTGCGCGGTGTCCGGCCCCTTGTTCGAGGCCTTCTGCACCAGCTCGTCATAGCGCTGGATACGGGCCTTGCTCTTGGCCTGACGCGCCTTGGGCGATGCGGAGATCCACTCCTGCTCGCGCTCCAGCGTCTTCTGGCGCGAGACGTCCTCGCGGCCTTCCTGGGAGAGGCGCTTCTGCTTCTGCACCGACCAGGCAGAATAGTTGCCCTCATATGGGATGCCCTGGCCGCGATCGAGCTCGAGGATCCAGCTGGTGACGTTGTCGAGGAAGTAGCGATCGTGGGTGACGATCAGGATCGCGCCAGGATAGCTTCGCAGGTGCCCTTCCAGCCAGGCCGTGGTCTCGGCGTCGAGATGGTTGGTCGGCTCGTCGAGCAGCAGCAGTTCCGGCTGTTCGAGCAGCAGCTTGCAGAGCGCGACGCGGCGGCGCTCGCCTCCCGAGAGCTTGCCGACCTCCCAGTCGTCCGGTGGGCAGCGCAGCGCGTCCATCGCCTGGTCGACCTTGGAATCGAGATCCCACAGGCCCTTGGCCTCGATCTCGTCCTGGAGATTGGTCATCTCGTCGGCGGTCTCGTCCGAATAGTTCATGGCGAGCTCGTTGTAGCGGTCGAGGATCGCCTTCTGCGGCGCGACGCCGAGCATGATGTTGTCGCGGACGTTGAGAGTCTCGTCGAGCTTGGGCTCCTGCGGCAGGTAGCCGACGCGCGCGCCTTCCGCGACCCAGGCCTCGCCGGTCCACTCCTTGTCGAAGCCGGCCATGATCTTGAGCAGGGTCGACTTGCCGGCGCCGTTGACGCCGAGCACGCCGATCTTGGCGTCCGGATAGAACGACAGATGGATGTCCTTCAGGACCTGCTTGCCGCCCGGATAGGTCTTCGACAGGCCGCGCATATGATAGATGAACTGACGAGACATGAGGCGTGCGGACTCCGCTTGCGGCTGGCGTTCGGGCTTTGGGGAAATCTGGCCGCTATGTAGCGGCCGGTCGCGCCGCCCGCAACCATCGATGCCTCCATCCTTAATCGAACCCCTTGTTGAAAGCCGGGTCGGAAGGCGCGCTTGCATGCTTGCCTCTCAATCATATGATGATATGATCTATATATGGCTCGCCCTTCGAACTTCCATGCGCATCTCGTCGACCGGCTCGGCCGGGAGATCGTCGCTGGCCAGATCGGGCTCTCCGGCACGCTGCCGCGCGAGGACGAGCTCTGCGCGCATTTCGGCGTCAGCCGCACCGTCATCCGCGAGGCGACCAAGACGCTGCAGGCGCTCGGGCTGATCGTCACCGGCCCGCGCGTCGGCTCGCGGGTCCAGCCGGTCTCGGCCTGGCGATTGCTCGATCCGCAGGTGATGGGCTGGATCAGCGATGCCGACATGGCGAGCGGCTTCCAGCGCGACCTGCTCGAACTGCGCGGCATGATCGAGCCGTCAGCCGCCGGCCTCGCCGCGGAACGCGGCACCGAACAGCAGATCGCCGAGATCACCGCGGCGATGGCGGCGATGACGGCGGCGGGCGACAAGCGGACCCACGAGACCGCCGACTATCGCTTCCACGAGGCGATCCTGGAAGCTTCCGGCAATCTCCTGCTGATCCAGCTGAAGCCGATCCTGGAGGCCGTGCTCAAGGCCTCGTTCGGGCTCTCGATGCATGACCTCGAGCGCGCCCGGGCCTCGCTCGCGATCCACCGCGTCGTCACCGACGCCATCGTCGCCCGCGACCCGGAACGGGCGCGGCGGACCATGGCGGAGCTGATCGCGGTCGCCCGCGCCGACATGGAAAACGCCGACCGCACCAAACCAGAGGCGCCGAAGAGCGCCGGAACACAAACAACAGACCAACGGGAAACGTCCAATGCTGCGTCACGCCGAAAGGTGGGTCTTACGCGCGCTTGAGTTCAGTCTCGTCGCCCTGCTCGCAGGCATGGTGGCGATGGTGTTCGGCAATGTCGTGCTGCGCTACGCGTTCAACTCCGGCATCGACGTGTCGGAGGAGCTATCGCGCTATTTCTTCGTCTGGCTGACCTTCATCGGCGCCGTCGTTGTGATGCGCGAAAACGGTCATCTCGGCGTCGACACCCTCGTCGGCGCGCTCGGCGACAAGGGCCGCCGGCTCTGCATGATCGCCAGCGACATCATCGTGCTGGTCTGCTCCCTGATGCTGCTCGACGGCACCTGGAGCCAGCAGGCGATCAACCAGACCTCTGTCGCTCCCGTCACCGGCATCAGCATGGCCTATGTCTACGGCGTGCTCTACTTCGCCGGCGCCGGCATCGCGCTGATCACGCTCGGCCGCCTGTTCCGGGCGCTGACCGGAATGCTTGGCCCATACGAACTCGCCGAATTCGCCGGCGACTACAGCGCCAGCCCCTCGCATAACCTGAAGGGGCACCTGGAATGACCGTCGCCGTCTTCCTCGTCTCGCTCTGCGGAGCGATGGCGCTCGGTATGCCGATCGCCTTTGCGCTGATCGTCTGCGCCGTCAGCCTGATGCTCTGGCTCGGCGTCTACGACACCCAGATCATCGCGCAGAACATGATCATCGGCGCGGATTCGTTCCAGCTTCTCGCCATTCCCTTCTTCCTGCTCGCCGGCGAACTGATGAATGCCGGCGGCCTCTCGAAGCGCATCGTCAACTTCGCACTCTCGCTGGTCGGCCATCTCCATGGCGGCCTCGGCTATGTCGCGATTTTCGCGGCGATCATCATGGCCTCGCTCTCCGGCTCGGCCGCGGCCGACACCGCCGCCCTTGCCTCGATCCTGCTGCCGATGATGCGCAGCGCCGGCTACGATGTCGGCCGCTCGGCCGGCCTGATCGCATCGGGCGGCATCATCGCGCCGATCATCCCGCCGTCGATCGGCTTCATCGTCTTCGGCGTCGCCGCCAATCTCTCGATCACCAAGCTCTTCCTCGCCGGCGTCTTCCCCGGCCTGCTGATCGGCCTCTCGCTGGTCATCGCCTGGTGGATCGTCTGCCGCAGGGACGTGATCACCGTCCTGCCGCGCAAGACCGGCGCCGAGCGCCTGCAGGCGACCTGGGACGGATCGCTTGCGCTCCTCATGCCGATCGCGATCCTCGGCGGCATCCGCTTCGGCATCGTCACGCCGACGGAAGCGGCGGTGGTAGCCACCGTCTATGCGCTGATCGTCGGCATGTTCGTCTATCGCGAGCTGAAGCTGCGCGATCTCTACCGGGTGACGCTGCTGGCGGCGAAGACGACCAGCGCCGTGATGCTGCTCGTCGCCGCGGCCGTGGTCTCGGCCTGGCTGATTACGCAGGCGAATATCCCGGCCGAACTCTCCTCGCTGCTCGAGCCCTTCATGGGCAATCAGACCCTGCTGATGATCATCATCATGCTGCTGGTCATGGCGGTCGGCACGGCGCTCGACTTCACCCCGACCGTGCTGATCCTGACGCCGGTGCTGATGCCGATCGTCAAGCAGGCCGGGATCGACCCGATCTATTTCGGCGTCCTCTTCATCATCAACAACGCCATCGGCCTGATCACGCCGCCGGTCGGCATCGTGCTCAACGTCGTCTGCGGCGTCGCCCGCGTCCCGATGAGCGCGGTGATCCGCGGCGTCTGGCCGTTCTTCATCGCCCAGTCGATCGCGATGTTCCTGCTCGTGCTGTTCCCGCAGCTCGTGATGGTGCCGCTCGCCTGGCTGAGCGGACGCTAGAGCCCGTTCCGATCGGCTTGCGCCGCAAGCTGATCGGTAAAACGGTCTCTAAATTCAAAGTGAGACCTGCCTGCCTACCCGAAACCAAGAAGAGTTCAGTACCAGGGAGTAGACCATGACCAAGACAGCCCGCCTCCTCTCGCTTGTCGCCGGCGTCGCGCTCGCGGCATTCGCCGGCTCGGCCCAGGCGCAGATCAAGGAGCGCAACATCCGCGTCTCCAACGGCATCAACGAGGACCATCCCGTCGGCAACGGCGTCGCCAAGATGAAGGCCTGCATGGCCGAGAAATCCGGCGGCAAGCTCAAGCTCCAGGCCTTCTGGGGCGGCGCGCTCGGCGGCGACCTGCAGGCGACGCAGGCGCTGCGCGCCGGCACGCAGGAGATGGTGATCACCTCCTCCTCGCCGCTGGTGGGCATCATGCCGGAGCTCGGCGTCTTCGACCTGCCCTTCCTGTTCACCGACGAGAAGGAGGCCGATGCCGTGCTCGACGGCGCCTTCGGCAAGTACATCTCCGAAAAGTTGCCGGGCTTCGGCGTGGTCAACCTGGCCTATTGGGAGAACGGCTTCCGCAATCTCACCAATTCGAAGCGCGCCGTGACCAAGGCCGAGGAGATGACCGGGCTCAAGGTCCGCGTCATGCAGAACAACATCTTCCTTGACAGCTTCAAGACCATGGGCGCCAACGCGACGCCGATGGCCTTCGGCGAGGTCTTCGCCGCGCTGGAGACCCATGCGATCGACGGCCAGGAGAACCCGCTCGTCACCATCGACACCTCGAAGCTCTACGAGGTCCAGAAGTACCTGACCCTGTCCCGGCACGCCTATACGCCGTTCCTGATGCTCTATTCGAAGAAGCTCTGGGACCAGCTCTCGGCCGAGGAGCAGAAGGTGCTGAGCGACTGCGCCATCGTCGGCCGCGACGAGGAGCGCAAGGTCTCGCGCGAGCTCAACGACAAGTCCCTCGTCAATCTCAAGGCGAAGGGCATGCAGGTCAGCGAGGTCAGCGCCGAGGAGCTCGGCAAGATGCGCGACAGCACCCAGGCCGTCTATCAGCGTCACCAGGCGACGATCGGCAAGGACACGATCGAGCGCATCCAGGCCGACCTCGCCAAGATCCGCGGCAAATAAGCCGGCCTACCAACGCCGTCATGGTCGGGCTTGACCCGACCATCTCGGAAACCAGCGCCCTCTGGTCCTCGGGGCAAGCCCGAGAATGACGCCTGCCCCATGCTCCATATTCCAACCAATCCCGGACCACCGATGAAGATCACCGCCCTCGAAACCATCCGCCTCGCCGAGTTCGGCAACCTCGTCTGGGTGCGCCTGCACACCGATGACGGGCTCGTCGGCCTCGGCGAGACCTTCATGGGCGCCGCCGCGGTCGAGGCCTATCTGCACGAGAGTGTCGCGCCCAAGCTGCTAGGCGAGGACCCGCTGCAGATCGAGGCGCGCAATGCCAGCCTGAACAATTATCTCGGCTGGCGCGGCTCGGGCGTCGAGACGCGCGGCAACTCCGCCGTCGATCTCGCGCTCTGGGACATCTACGGCAAGGCGATCGGCCAGCCGGTCTCGATCGCGCTCGGTGGCCGGTCCCGCGACACGATCCGCACCTACAACACCTGCGCGGGCTACAAATACATCCGCGATGCCCGCTCCCAGAAGGTTGCGAACTGGCATGTCGGCGAGCAGGGCGGCCCCTATGAGGACCTCGAAGGCTTCCTCTACCGGGCCGATGATCTCGCGCATTCCCTGCTGGAGCAGGGTATCACCGGCATGAAGATCTGGCCCTTCGACATCGCCGCCGAGCGCACCGCCGGCTGGGACATCAGCCCGCAGGAGCTGAACACGGCGCTCGAACCCTTCCGCAAGATCAGGAAGGCAGTCGGCGACAAGATGGACATCATGGTCGAGTTCCACTCGCTGTGGAGCCTGCCCATGGCGAAGAAGCTGGCCGAGCGCCTCGCCGAGTTCGACACCTACTGGCACGAGGATCCGTTCCGCCTCGACAATGTCCAGGACCTCGGCGAGTACGCCCGCCATTCCAAGGCCTGGGTCTGCGCCTCGGAGACGCTGGCCTACACCCACTCCTTCCGCGACTATCTCGAGACCAAGGCGGCCGGCGTCGTCATGCTCGATCTGTCCTGGTGCGGCGGCCTCTCGGAGGCGCGCAAGATCGCCGGCATGGCCGAGGCCTGGCACACCCCGGTTGCGCCGCATGACTGCACCGGCCCGGTGGTCTACGCGGCCTCCTGCCATTTCTCGCTGCACGCCCGCAACGCACTGATCCAGGAATCGGTACGGGCCTTCTACACCGGCTGGTACACCGAGCTCGTCACCGAATTGCCCAAGGCCGAGAACGGCATGATCACGGTCTCGGAAGCGCCCGGCCTCGGCCTCGAACTGCTGCCGGGCCTGGAGAAGCGCGCCGACGCGATCGTGAGGGTCAGCAAGGGCTGACCTTCAGGCTTCACAAACCCGCCAGCCGGCTTTCCGCGGCCCGGCTTTTGCGGGAAGCTCCCAGTGCAGCAATTGCCCTGGGAGCCGACGATGACGGTTGCGACGATGCTGGCGCGGCTTGCCCTGGCCGCCATCCTCGCGACCGGCCTCGCCGGCCCTGCCCTCGCCCAGGCGAACGAGCCGGGCTGCCGGCCGGAAATGGCGAGCTATCGCCTGCCGATCCAGCGCGCGAACCTCGCAAAGGACGAGGTCCGCCTGAGCTTCATCGGCCATGCCACCTTCCTGATCGAGACGCCTGGCGGGGTGAAGGTCGCGACCGACTACAACGACTATGTCCGCCCGCCGGTGACGCCCGACATCGCGACGATGAACAAGGCGCACTCGACCCACTACTCCCGCGCGCCTGATCCGGCGATCAAGCAGGTGCTGCCGGGCTGGGACCCGTCCGGCAAGGGGCCCGCGCAGCACGACGTCACGCTCGGCGACATCCGCGTGCGCAACGTCCCGACCAACATCCGCACCTATGGCGGCGATACCGATTTCAACGGCAACTCGATGTTCGTCTTCGAGATCGGCGAGCTCTGCATCGCCCATCTCGGCCATCTCCATCACCCGCTCGAACCCGGCCATTTGCGCGCGCTCGGGCGGGTCGACATCGTGCTCTTCCCGGTCGATGGCAGCTATACGCTCGACCAGGAGGGCATGCTGGACGTGCTAAAGGCCGTGCAGGCCCGGGTGATGATCCCGATGCACTTCTTCGGCGGCGGCACCCTCAACCGCTTCCTCGCCCGCTCGCAGGATCTCTGGCCGGTCGAGCGCCGCGAGCGGCCGGAGATCGTGCTCTCGAAGGCAACGCTCCCGGCCAAGCCGACGATCATCGTGCTGCCGGGGCACTGAGTGCCGCAGCGCTCAGGTGTTCACCCCGCCATCGATCGTGATCCCCGCGCCGGTGATGAAGCGCCCCTCCTCGCTCGCGAGATAGGCGACGAGGCCGGCGATATCCTCGGCCTTGCCGAAGCGCGGGATCGCCATTCTGACGCGCTGCGCTTCGGCATGCTCGCCATCGGCGGGATTCATGTCGGTATCGGTCGAGCCGGGATGAACGACGTTGACCGTGATGCCGCGCGGGCCGAGATCGCGGGCGAGGCCCTTGGTGAAGCCGATCAACGCCGCCTTGCTCATCGCATAGAGCGCGATGCCCGGCTCCATCACGCGCTCGGCCAGGCACGAGCCGGTGGTGATGATCCGGCCGCCATCGGGCAGGTGCTTGGCGGCAGCCTGCGAAGCGATGATCACCGCGCGGACATTGATCGCGATGATCGCGTCGATCTCCTTGAGATCCCAGCTGCCGACCTCGCCATAGTGCCAGATGCCGGCATTGTTCACGAGGATGTCGAGCCCGCCGAGCTCTGCTGCCGCCTTGTCGACCGCGTCCGTCACCGCTGCCGGATCGGCACTATCGGCCTGGAGCACCACGGCCTTGCGGCCGAGCGCCCGGATTTGCGCCGCCACGGCCTCGGCCTTGTCGCGGGCGTGCTCATAGGTCAGCGCCACATCCGCTCCGTCCTGCGCCAGCCTGAGCGCCGTCGCCGCGCCGATGCCGCGGCTTCCGCCGGTCACCAGGGCCTTCTTGCCTGCCAGTTTTGTCATGGGTCACCATATTTGTAGCGATTGATACAAATACAAATGATGCGCTTGCCCCAGCGCGTCAAGCGATTTATTTATCGGTCGATACAGAAAGGTGACAGCCATGGCCGAACGAGGCCGCCCACGTACCTTCGACCGGGGGGAGGCCCTCCACCGGGCAATGCTGCTGTTCTGGGAGAAGGGCTATCAGGGCACCTCGATGAGCGAGCTCACCGCGGCGATGGGCATCAACGCGCCGAGCCTCTACGCCTGCTTCGGCAGCAAGGAGGCGCTCTATCGCGAGACGATGGCGCTGTACGACGACTACGAAGGCGGCGGCTTCGGCGCCGCACTCGCTGCCGCTCCGGACGCGCGCGCTGCGATCGAGACATATTTGATGGGGTCGGCCAGGCTCTTCACCCGCCCCGGCAAACCGGCAGGCTGCATGGTCGTGCTCTCCGTCATCCAGGCTGCCGGGGTGAGCGAGGAGGCCGCCTGCGAGTTGCGCGACGCCCGCGCCGAGATGCAGGGGCTGCTGGAGGCTCGGTTGCGGACAGAGGCCGCGAAAGGCGCGCTTCCCGCGTCGTGCGACATCTCAGCCATCGCGTCCTTCTACATCACGGTGCAACAGGGCATGTCGATCCGCGCGCGTGACGGGGCGACCCGCACCCAACTCGAGGCCGTGGCGCAAGGGGCGATGATGGCCTGGGACGGGTTGACCAGAGCCCGGGCCACCGCACAGCCCTCGCTATCCATTTAACGCCTTGCTCAGCCTGATCCGAGGCTTTGCTGGGCAGGAAAGGTTCGCTCAGACACAATCATGCCGCGCAATGGAGCCTGGCATGATCCGTCGTCTCGTCGCCGCCGCCCTCGCTATCGCTTTGCTGCCGGCCAGTGCCGAAGCCGCCAAGCTTCGCTTCAGCAGCGGCAGCCGTTCGCACAACCCGCATGCCGACCAGAGCCAGCGAGACGGCTCCCATGTCGCAGTGACCCCAAGCTTGCGCAGCCGCCAGGCGGAAAGCGCCACGGCGAACCAGCCGTCCCGCACCGCGGCGCCCACCGCTGTCTCGGCGACCGAGACCGCTGAGTTGCGCGGTACACAGCCCGCCGAACCACAAATCTGGTGCCGCTCGCAGACGGTCGTCGGCGGCTTCTGCATCCTGAACTGAGTGCCCCTCAGGCGGCCTCCGGCACGCCGCCGACCTGCATCGCCCGCCAGCGTCCGGGCGATTGCCCGTAGGCACGGCGAAAGTGCCGGGTCATATGGCTCTGGTCGGCGAAGCCGCTGGCCGCAGCCGCCTCGGCCAGCGCTTCGCCCCGGCGGATCAGCAATCGCGCACGCTCGAGCCGGCGCATCACCAGGTAATAATGCGGGCTGGTGCCGTAGCGGCGGCGGAACTGCCGCGCCAGCGCATAGCGATCGAGCCCGGTGACGCTCTCCAACATGGTGGAATCGATCGCCTCATCGCGGCTCTCGCTCAGGAAATCACGCGCCCGCTCGCAAGCCCGCATCGCCGGCGTCTCGGCGCCATCCAGCGCGCAGGACGGATCGAGCCGCAGCAGTGCCTCGGCCAGTGCACCGACCGCCGCATCGCGCTCCAGCGGCTCAAGCGCATGCTCGACATCGCCGAGCAGGCCGACCAGCGCCCGCATCAGGCTGCCATCACGGCAGACCGCATTGCCGATGAACGGAATCGCGCTGGCGCGCCTGGCGAGCGCCGTCATGATCTGGCCCGGCTCGATATAGGCCATGCGGTAGCGAAAGCCGCTCTCGATCCCCGCCCGGCCGTTATGCAATTCGTCCGGATGCAGCACGATCAGGTCGCCCGGCGTCGAGTCCCGTTGCGCGCCGCGGTGATCAAAGCTCTGCACCCCGCTGATCGTGTAGCCGATCGCGTAGGTGTCGTGCCGGTGCGTGTCATAGGCATGGCCGCTGAAGAAGGCCTCGATCCGTTCGATGCCCTCCCCGTCCGGCGCGCTGCGGATCCAGTCGCCCGGCGAGGCGAGCGCGCACGAACGTTCAAGACCGGCGAGCTGGCCGAGCCCTATCGCTGTCGTCATGCGCTTCGACACCAAGATTGCCATCATCGTCCATGTAGAGCTCGCCGCCTGGCAGAAGCTCAACGTCACCGCCTTCCTCGCCGGCGGGCTCGTCGCCGCCGCGCCGGAACTCGGCGGCCAAGCTTACCGCGACGGCTCGGGCAAGGTCTACGGTCCGCTGGTGCGCCAGCCGATCCTGGTCTTCGCGGCGACCTCCGCCGACCTCACCCGCGTCCTGCGCCGCGCTGGCGAAGCGGGCCAGACGCGCCCTCGCTCTACACCCGCGAACTGTTCGCGACCGGCCATGACGAGGCCAACCGCGCCGCCGTCGCAGCGGTCGCGAGCGAGGCGCTCGACCTCGTCGGGATCGCGCTGCACGGCGAGCGCAAGGCCGTCGACAAGGCGATCAAGGGGCTGAAGCTGCATCCTTGAGCAGCCCTCACCCCGTCCGCGCCGACCGCCCTTCCAGCGGGTAGGCCGGATCGCTGTAGCCCGGCGTCGAGGGGTGGCCCGCCGGCACGAGCCGATCGACCAGCGCCTCGTCATCGGCGGTGAAGTCGGCTGACAGCGCCGAGAGATAGCCCTGCCATTGTTCCATGGTGCGCGGCCCCGCCACGGCGGCGGTCAGGAGCTTGTTGTTCAGCACCCAGCCGACCGCGAACTGCACGGGCGTGAGGCCGCGCCCCGCGGCGTGGTCGGCGATGGTGCGGGCGATGACGAGCGATTCCTCGCGCCATTCGGTCTGCATGATGCGCTTGTCGGCGCGGCCGGCACGCGTGCCTTCTGGCGGGGCCTGGCCGGGCGCATATTTCGCCGTCAGCACGCCGCGCGCCAATGGCGAGTAGCTGGCGACGCCGAGCCCGTAATAGCCGCAGGCCGGCAGGTGCTCGACCTCCGGCATCCGGTTCATCGCATTGTAATAGGGCTGGCTGACCACCGGCCGGTCGATGCCGAGCTCGTCGCAGAGCCGGCAGATCTCGGCGACGCGCCAGCCGCGATAATTCGAGACACCGAAATAGCGGATCTTGCCGGCCCGCACGAGGTCGCCGATCGCCCTGATCGTCTCTGCCAGCGGCGTCTCGTGGTCTTCCTTGTGCAGGTAGTAGATATCTATGAAATCGCTGCCGAGGCGCTTCAGGCTGGCATCGCACGCCTCAAACAGCCATTTGCGCGAGAGCCCGCGCTGGTTCGGCCCCTCGCCCATCGCGTTCGCCGCCTTGGTCGCCAGCACCCAGCCATGGCGGTTGCCGGCGATGGCGCGGCCGGTGATCTCCTCCGAGCGCCCCTCCGCATAGACGTCGGCCGTGTCGATGAAGTTGATGCCGGCGCCCGCGGCGCTGTCGATGATCGCGCGCGCATCGGCTTCCTCGGTCTGTGCGCCGAACATCATCGTGCCCAGGCAGAGCGGGGAGACCTTGAGACCGGAACGGCCGAGCGCGCGATAATCCATGACGACATCTCCAGAACAGGCGGGCAAACCTGCCGCAGAGCCGGCCCTCGCACCAGCGCAGCTGACGCAATGCCGCCGCGCGCAAGAGAATCCTTAACATTTCGTGCCAGGCTCCCCTGATGGCAGCCATCCCGCCCGATCCGTCGCAACTCGCCGCGCTCGTCAAGAGCCAGAGCCTCGCGACCCTGCTCGCGGCGATGACCGGCAATGGCGGCCTTGCCGCCGGCAAGACGGTCGAAGCCAAGCTCGTCTCGCTCGATGGCGACGGCAACGCCACCGCTTTGGTCAATGGCGTCAAGGTCGCGCTCGTGCTCGCCGGCCCCGAGGCCAGGCAGGCCGCGCTGCAGCCCGGCGCCAGCCTGATGCTCAAGCTTGCCGCGCCCGCCGAACCCGGCGCCCCGCTGCAGGCGACGCTGGTCGGCATTCGGCCTGCGCCAGCTGAGGGCGCCAGCGCCCCCCACGCTTCGACACCGGCGGGGCAAGCGACGGTCGGCACAACGCCCTCGGCTTCCCAGCCGGCACCGCAATCGCCCCTGGCGACAGCGTCCGCCGCAACGGCCCAGGCATCGACGGTCCCCGCCGCTCTGCAGGCGGGCCGCACGATCTCCACCGCCACTGCACCGGTCGTCCCGCAGACAGCGCCCATTTCGCCCCGCGCGGTCGCAGGCCCCCTGCTCGGCGCCGCGCTCGGGCGGCAGGACAGTCTCGCCCCGCTCTTCGCCAATCTCGGCAGCCTGGCGCAGGGCTCGGTCGCGCTCACCTTGCCGAAGCCGTTGATGACGGTGGTCGATCAGATCCTCGCCCAGCGGCTGCCGGCAGCAGAAGCCCGGCCCGTCACCGCCGAAGCGCTGAAGGCCGCCATCGCCCGCTCCGGTGTCTTCCTCGAAGCCAGGCAGGCGGCTGGAGAAGCCCCAACGCCGCAGACCGACCTCAAGGCGGCCCTGCAAAGCCTGCGCGATCTGCTGAAGCCCGCGGTCGAAGGTGCGCCGGCGGCGCGCCCTCAACTGCCGCTCCCCGGCGAAGCGACGAACGAAACTGCGCCGCAGCCCGGGCGCCCAGCCGTACGCAGCACACCAGAGCAGGACGCCGCCGCATCGACACCAGCCAAGACCCGCCCTGCCCCGCCGCGCGACGGCCTCTTGACGCCGCAGCCGGCCGCGGAGGCCAGTCTGACCAGCGCCGCTCGGCCGGCCATGATCGCGCAAACGCTGTTCGGCCAGGCGGAGGCGGCGCTCGATCGTATCGCGCTCGCCCAATACGCCTCGCTGCCACAAGAGGCCGCGCGGCTCGACCAGCAGCCGCCGGCGCGCTGGCTGACCGAGATCCCGCTCGCTCTGCCGAACGGCACCGCCGTGCTGCCGCTCGAAATCGAGCGCGATCCACCCCAGTCCGGGTCCGCAACACCTGATGCGCCGCTCTGGCGCGTGCGCTTCGCGCTCGATGTCGAGCCGCTCGGCGCGCTGCAGGGCGTGGTGACGCTGCAGGGCCGCGCCATCGGCGTCTCCTTCTGGGCCGAGCGCGAGGACACCAGCCGCCTGCTGCGGCAGGCGACTCCGGACCTGGAGACCTCGCTGCTCAGATCGCGCTTCGACAGCGCCGAATTCGAGGTCTTCACCGGCCACCCGCAGCAGGCCAAGGCGAGCGCCGGCCAGTTCCTGGACCGCCGCTCATGACCCAGCCTCTGCCGCTGCCGCTCGCCGTCGCGCTCGAATATGACGGCCAGGGCGCCCCGCGCGTCACCGCCAAGGGTCATGGCGTCGTCGCGGAGAAGATCATCGAGACGGCGCGCGAGCACGACATCGCGGTCGAGCAGAACGCCGTGCTGGCGCAGGCGCTTTCGGCGGTCGAGCTCGAGGACACGATCCCCGAGGAACTCTACCTCGCAACCGCGCAGGTCATCGCCTTCGTGCTCGGCCTGCGCCGCCGCAGCGGTGGTCCGCCGCGCCCATGACCGCTTCTATCGCGGTCAGCCGCCTGGCGGCGGCGGCCTATGGCGCAACCTACGCAAATGCCTTCGCCGATCTCTGCCGAAGGGCCGAGGCGCCAAACCTCCATATGGCGCCGGCGGCCGTCGCGGCTGCACTGAGCTTCGGCATCGCCAACGACGACATCGTCGTCCTCGCGGCGCATGAGCCAGGCGAGGAGCAACTGCTCGGCATCTGGGCCCTGCGTCAGGTGCGCAGCCTCCACAGCGGCTTCGTACCCGTCCTCGAGGCGCCGCTGGTGCCGCTCTACGAGGTGTCATCGGCCCCGGTGCTCGACCGAGAACGCGCCGGCGATGTCGCTGTTGCGCTGGTGCGCGCCATCGTCGAGGCGCCCGACCTGCCGAAGATCCTGAAGCTGCCTCTCTTACCCATGCAGGGTAACGTTTTCGCCGCCATCGAGGCCGCGCTGGCGGCGACCGACAGCACCATCGCGACCTTCGAGCGCTGGCAGCGGCCGATGCTGGTTCCCGAGCCGGGCGACGATGCCGAGCACTACCTGCGCCGCGTCCTCGGCCAAGGCTACAAGAAGCGCATGCAGCAGCACCGCCAGCTCGAGAAGGCCGGCACGCTAACTTATGAACGCCAGCGCGGCGCTGACGCTGTCGCCGCGCGGGAGGATGTCCTGGCGCTCGAAGCCGCCGGCTGGAAAGGCCGTGGCGGCACCGCGCTCGCAAGCCTGCCGCGCGACGGCGCCTATATCCGCGAGCTCGTTCGGAATTTCGCCGCCACTGACGCTGCTCGTATCGACTTGCTGCGGCTGGATGGTGTGCCGATCGCAGGCGGCCTGCTGCTCGATCTCGCCGGGCAGTCGCACTTCCTCAAGATCGCCTATGACGAGGGCAAGGCGCGGCTCTCGCCCGGCCGGGCGCTCGCCATCGAGATGTTGCGGGCCGATTTCGCCGAGGGCCGCCCTTTCCGGCTCGACAGCGGCGCCGGCGACCGGGTCGATCCATCCGCTTATCCCTGGGGCGAGCGCCAGGAGATGGCGAGCGCGGTCATCGCGCTCGCAGGCCGCTCCGCGCTCCTGCCCCGGCTCGCAGCGACGGCGCGCCTTCAGCTAAGGCGCTGGCGCGACCGCGCCTGAAGCGAGACCGAGCTGGGCCAGAACCCAGCGTCCGACTTCCGGCTTGAAGTGGACATTGTCGACCCAGAAGCGTGACGAGCCCCGGTCCGGATCGAAATCGTCGAAGGGGTGGCCGGTCGTCAGGTCATACAGGGTGAGGCCATGCCGGGCCGTCACCGCGGCTATATCCGTTCGCCAACGCTCGAACTCTCGCAAGCGCCCACCTTCGGTCAGGAGCGCGAGCTGCACTTCATTCATCGGCGAGAGATAGATCGCGATATCGAGACCACGCAGGCGGTCAAGCGCAGCATCGAGCGCCGCGAGCCGTTCTGGCTCATAGACCATCGCCGCGATGTCCTGCGCTGCCGCGACCTTGCGTGTCAGCGCGGCATTGAAATCCGGCGTCGTCTTGAAGCCGTCACCGCGCCAGAGACCGGGCTCGGTGCGCTGTTGCCCTCCGCCCCGCAGATTCTCAGGCGTATCCGAGTTGAACATCAGCTTCAGCCGCATCTCGGTGCGCCCGAGCGCGCTCGCCAGTTCCGGCCGCAGCGGTGGAGGTGGCGGCAGCCGCGTGAACATAAAGTAGTCGAGCCCGATGACGACGTGCCGCACGCTACCGACATCGCGGGCCAATGCCGCGAGCACCGGCAGTTCCGCCGCCATCAGCGAGGAGAAGCCGGCATTATAGACCGGCCGCGGCAACCCGGGCGCGAGATCGCGCGGGTCGAGCCCGCGATAGACCACCGAGGAACCAACGAGCAGCGTGCCCGGCCGGAGATTGGCGATCTGCAGCGGCTTCACCCGGCGCATCTGCGTGTCGAGCAGGCGGCTGGCTCCTGCTCCATCATGCGTCCAAGGCGGTGCCGCGCGGAAGACCCAGAACGGATCACGCCAGAGCGTTGCAGCCGCGGTCAGCAGCAGCACGCCGGCAACCACAGCGACGAAGGTCACCACGAAGCCGCGGCCACGGACGGGTCGATCGATAACAGCACTGCTCGGCACGGCGGTCATCGCGCGGCGCTACCAGATCACGGCGCAGCCCGCGAGCCCTTGCGTTGACCGGAGCCCCGAGCTGCTCGATAGACGATGGACGAAATGGCGCGATTGGCGCGAGGAGGATCATGCGCGTTCTGGTGACGGGGGCTGCCGGCTTCATCGGCAACGAGACAGCCCGGGTTCTGCTCGAACGCGGCGACGAGGTCGTCGGCACCGACAATCTCAACGATTATTACGATCCCGCTTTGAAGCAGGCGCGGCTCGCCCGCCTTGCCGGCCACAACCGCTTCAGCTTCGAGACGCTCGACCTCGCCGACCGCGACGGCATGGCCAGGCTCTTTGCCGAAGGCCGCTTCGAGCGCGTCGTCCATCTCGGCGCCCAGGCCGGCGTGCGCTTCTCGATCGAGAAGCCGCAGGCCTATCTCGACTCCAACCTCACCGGCTTCGGCCATGTCCTCGAAGGCTGCCGCCGCAATGGCGTTCAGCATCTCGTCTACGCCTCGTCGAGCTCGGTCTACGGCGCCAACACCCGCACGCCCTTCCGCGTCGAGGACAATGTCGACCACCCGGTCAGCCTCTACGCCGCGACCAAGAAGGCGAACGAGGGCATGGCCCATGCCTACAGCCATCTCTACGGGCTGCCGACCACGGGGCTGCGCTTCTTCACCGTCTACGGCCCATGGGGTCGGCCAGACATGGCGCCGATGATCTTCACCAAGAAGATCCTCGGCGGCGAGCCGATCGAGGTCTTCAACGAAGGCAAACACGAGCGCGACTTCACCTATGTCGACGATATCGTCGAGGGTGTGGTCCGCGTGCTCGACCAGATCGCCGCGCCCGACCCCGCCTGGTCGAGCGACGAGCCCGGCCCGGCGACCTCCTCGGCGCCCTGGCGGCTCTACAATATCGGCAACTCCGATCCGGTGCCGCTGATGGATTTCATCGCCACGATCGAGCAGGCGGTCGGCAGGAAGGCGGTGATGGAGATGAAGCCGCGCCAGCCCGGCGACGTGTTGCGCACCGCCGCCGACGTCTCGGCCCTGGAGGCGGCGGTCGGCTTCCGCCCGCATACCCCGCTCGCCGAGGGCATCGGGCGCATGGTGCGCTGGTATCGCGACTTCTACCGGGTTTGAGGACAAGCCATGGCATCCCCCGCGAAGATCGGCATCGTCACCGTCTCCGACCGCGCTTCGGCCGGCGTCTACGCAGACGAGGGCGGGCCGGCGATCGTCGACTATCTCGCCAAGGCGCTGATCAGCCCCTGGCAGGCGATCACCCGCGTCATCCCCGACGAGCGCGCCGGCATCGCCCAGACGCTGATCGAGCTCGCCGACAAGGAGGGCTGCTGCCTGATCGTTACCACCGGCGGCACCGGTCCCGCCCCGCGCGACGTCACGCCCGAGGCGACCGAGGACGTGATCGAGAAGCTGATGCCGGGTTTCGGCGAATTGATGCGCCAGGTCAGCCTCGCCAAGGTGCCGACGGCGATCCTCTCGCGCCAGCTTGCCGGCATCCGCAGCAGGTCGCTGATCGTCAACCTGCCCGGCCGCCCGCGCGCCATCGCCGAATGCCTCGATGCGGTGATGCCGGCGATCCCCTACTGCATTGACCTGATCGAGGGTCCGTACCTCGAAACCGACCCGGCCATGATCGTGGCGTTCCGACCGGGGCAGAAGCCGAAAGGGTGAACAATACCTCGACCGACACCACCATCCTCTCCTTATGAGCGTTTATCGGATGGTAGCTTCGGTGCTGTAGGAATGAGGGATCAGTTTCCGCCGGAACCCGTTCATGGCTGCTAAGATCGTTCCTCTCATCATGGCCGGCGGCTCCGGAACCCGCCTCTGGCCGCTGTCGCGCGACACCATGCCGAAGCAGTTCATCGCGCTGCTGGAGGATGGCCTCTCGACCTTCCAGGCGACGCTGCAGCGGCTCGTCGATCCGGCTTTCGGCGCGCCGATCGTCATCACCAACAATGATTTCCGCTTCATCGTCGCCGAGCAGATGCTGGCGCTCGGCATCACCGGCGAGATCGTGCTCGAGCCCGAGCGGCGCGATTCCGCCGCGGCCATCGCGGTCGGCATGGTCATGGCCGGCAAGCGCGATCCTGAGGCGGTCTGCGTCGCGCTCGCTTCCGATCATGTCGTCGGCGACGCCCAGGCCTTCCGCGAGGATTGCAAGCGCGCCGCGAGTCTGGCCGCGACCGGGCTGATCATGACGCTCGGCATCAAGCCGACGCACCCTTCGACCGCCTATGGCTATCTCGCCCCCGGCGAGGCGCTGGCCGAGCCCAGCGCCAGTCGCCTCTCCCGCTTCGTCGAAAAGCCGAAGCTCGATCTCGCCCAGCAATACCTGGCCGAAGGCTATCTCTGGAACAGCGGCAACTTCCTCTTTGCTGCCAAGACCATGCATGAGGAGCTCGCGCGTTACGTTCCCGACGTGCTCTCGGCCGCGCAGGCGGCAGTCGACAAGGCGAGCCGCGACCTCGATTTCCTGCGGCTCGACCCGGAGAGCTTCAGCAAGGCGACCAAGATCTCGATCGACTACGCCGTGATGGAGCGCACCGCCCATGCCGGCATGCTCACCGCCTCCTTCGACTGGTCGGATGTCGGCTCCTGGGATTCGATCCACGCGATCAAGCCGCAGGATGCCGACGGCAATGTCCTGGAAGGTCCGGCGGTCGCGCTCGACACCCGTCGCTCGCTCATCCGCAGCGAGGACGTGCTGACCACCGTGGTTGGCCTCGATGACGTCGTCGTGGTCTCGACCCGCGACGCCGTGCTCGTCGCCTCGATGGCGGCGGCCGGCAAGGTCAAGAACCTGGTCGAGCAGATGAAGAGCGAGGGCCGTCCCGAAGCCAGCGAGCACCTGCGCATCTACCGGCCCTGGGGCTGGTATCAGCGCATCGACATCGGCGCCCGCTTCCAGGTCAAGCACATCCACGTCAAGGAAGGCGGACAGCTCAGCCTGCAGAAGCATTTCCACCGTGCCGAGCACTGGGTCGTGGTGCGCGGCACGGCCGAGGTCACGCTCGATGGCAAGGTCGCTTTCGTCCACGAGAACGAGTCGGTTTACCTGCCGATCGGCTGCACCCACCGGCTGAAGAACCCCGGCAAGATCGGACTCGAACTGATCGAGGTCCAGGTCGGCAGCTATACCGGCGAGGACGACATCGTCCGCATCGAGGACATCTACGCCCGCAAGTGAGACCGTGCCCCGCCCGATTGAGGTGACTAGTCCCCCTCGATGACCTCGCCGGGCGGGCGATTTGCCTGGTCTGGACTCAAGGGAGTTCCCGATGATGAAACGCTCCGCGCTGCTGGCTGCAATGGCGGTCTCCCTGCTCGCCACCGCACCTGCCGAAGCGGCCAAATCCGCCTACAAAACCGGGATCGCGAGCGCCAAGAAGCGCGGGTTTTCCAACGCCGAGTGCTACGCATCGGTCTTCGCGACCTACGCCGCACAGAACAGGAACGGCAAGTTCAGGGCGCCGGCCGGCGCCGGCAGGGCGGCCATCGGCTACAGAAACGAGCAGATGAGCAAATGCGGCATTTCGATCTGACGCCGCAGACCGAGCGCGTCCGCATGATCGGTGGAGTCCGTCTCTCGCACCGAGACGACGACCAAGCCGACGCTGGGCAGTCGCTCAGCCTTTCTCCAGCTCCTGCCCGATCGCACGGACCAACTCCGGCGACAGCGGATCGCTGCGCGAGCTGAAGCTGCCGATCAGGCTGCCGTCGCGGCCGATCAGGTATTTGTGGAAGTTCCAGCTCGGCAGCTCGCTCGGGCGCTGGTTCGCCGCCCAGCGATAGAACGGATGCGCATCGGGCCCACGCACCACGTTCTTCTGGGTGATCGGATAGTTCGCGCCATGGCTCTGACGCACCGCCTCGGCGATCGCCGCGCCGTCGAGCGGCTCCTGCCCGCCGAAATCATTGCTCGGCACCGCGATCAGGACGAGGCCGCGCTCGCGATAGCGCTCCCAGAGCTGTTCGAGCCCGGCGAACTGCCCGGCCAGCCCGCACTGCGTCGCCGTGTTGACGATCAGGATCGGCTTGCCGCGATAGGCCGAGAGCGGGATGCGGCCCCCCTCCGCCCGGTCGAAGCTGAAGGCGTAGACGTTGCTTTCACCCTGCGCGGCGAACGCCGGAGCGGCCGGTGCGAGGCTAAGCAAAGCGAGGATCTGGCGGCGATGGAAGCGCATGGGCAAGCTCCGCGATGGTGCCAGGCTACTGCCGATGGAGCCTACTCGCCAAGTAAGATATCCGCGAGCGAAAACGAAAACGCCCCGGCGCGAGCCGAGGCGTCGATCGCTGGCGAAACGGCCAGCTGCTCAGCAGGCCAGCACCTTCTTCACGCGCACCTCGAGGTCGCGCAGCTCATAGGGCTTCACGACATAATGGTCGGCGCCGTTGCTGGTCGCCTCGTCCATCTTGTCGACCGAGCGCTCCGAGGTCGCCATGATGATCTTGATCTGGTTGAGCTCCGGCACCGAGCGGATGGCGCGCAGCAGGTCGATGCCGCTCATCCCGTCCATGTTCCAGTCGAGCAGCAGCAAGTCGTAGCGCTTGGTCTGCATCTTCATCAGGGCCTCACGGGCGTTCTCCGCCTCGTCGATGTCCTGGAACTCGATCTGCTTGAGGAAATAGGTGGCAAGGCCACGCATGCTCTTCTGGTCGTCGACCACGAGGATGCGGTAGTCGCTTCTCGCCTTTGACATGGCACTCTCCTTTGCATCGGACCGAAAAGCGGAATCCACTTTTCGGAAAAATCCGATGCGATAACAATGCGATAGATCATCGTGACCGCGTCCGTTCGGACGCGCGATGATCTATGCGGTACGCTGCTGCGGGCGTTCGCCCAGCAGCCCCGCGATAGCGCCTCCGATCTGGTCGAGCGGTACGACCCTGTCGGCGGCGCCCAACTCGAACGCGGCTTTCGGCATCCCGTTTACCACACAGGTCTCGCCACTTTGGATTAACGTCGCAGCTCCGGCTTTGCGCATGGCTAACAAACCGTCAGCGCCATCGCGGCCCATGCCGGTAAGAAGCACGCCGATCGCATGGCTGCCGAGCGCGCGTGCCACCGAATGGAACATCACATCGACCGAGGGGCAGTGCCCGCTGACCAGCGGCGCGTCCTTGAGATGGCAGATCAGCTCGCCGCGGCGCTCCTCGATCTCGAGATGCTTCAGGCCGCCTGGCGCCACCACCGCCATGCCCGGCCGCAAACGCTCGCCATCGGCAGCCTCGCGCACGTCGAGTCCCGTCGCGGCCGAAAGCCTTGCCGCGAACTTGGCGGTGTAGCCGGCCGGCATGTGCTGAACCACGGCGATCGGCAGCCGCAGATGCGCCGCGTCGCGCATCACGGTCTGCACCGCCGGCACGCCGCCGGTCGAGGCGCCGATCGCGATCAGGGAGACCTTGCCGTGGCTGGCCGGCATATGCACCGCGACGGGCCGGGCCGGGGCGCTCTGGGGCCGCTGCTGCGTGACCATCTCCTTCGCAGCCGCCATCAGGCGCCGGCTGGCCGAGGCGCGCTGCAGTGCCGCGGCGACATGCTTCATGAAGCCTTCGAGCGTATGCGTCGATCCGTCGGGCTTCTCGATGAAGTCGATCGCGCCGAGTTCCAGCGCCTGGATGGTGTTGTCCGCGCCGGGGCCGCCGAAGGCGGAGACGATCAGCACCGGCAGCGGGTCCTGCTTCAGCACCCGGGCGAGCAGCTTGAGCCCGTGACGGCCGGGCAGCTCCATATCGAGCGTCAGGATGTCGGGCCGCAATTCCTGGATCGCGTCCCAGCCTTCCTCGGCGCTGCCGGCGACGCCGATCACCTGGAAGCCCGGTGTCGAGTTGACGATCTGCGTCATCAACTTCTGCATCAGGATGGAATCGTCGACGACGAGGACTTTGACCGGGCCACCGGAGGTCAGCATGCTCATCACCAGATCTCCACTTCACCGGCAACAGGCTGGGTCTTGAGGCGGTTGAGATAGGCCATTTCCTGCGCGCGTTCGGGATCGCGCGCCGCCTGCTGGACGTGCTGCACCCAGGCGCGCCCGGTCGCGGGCTGGTAGTGGATGCGGCGCGAGCGTGTGCCACCGACATCCCTGGAGACGACCGGAATCCCCTCGCGGGCGAGGAACTCGTTGACGAAGATGATGTTGCCCTCGCCGATCGCCAGCATGGTGGCGCCGGAGAGCACGCGCGCCCCGCCGAAGACCTTGGCCTCGAGCTGCCCGCGCCTGGCGCCGCGCTTCAACAGGCCGTTGATCAGCACCTCCATGGCGGTGTCGCCATAGCGCTCGCCGGCGCTGGTGTCGGTACCGCCATTGTTCTTGGGCAGCAGGAAATGGTTGAGCCCGCCGACGCCGATCTGCGGGTCGCGCATGCAGACCGAGACGCAGGAGCCGAGCACGGTGGCGACGATCTCGTCCTTCGCCGCGGTGATCTCATGCTCGCCCGGCGCGACCGTGATGATGGTGGCGTCGAAGCGCGGATCGAAATAGCGCCGTGAGGATCGGTTCAGGCTCATGGCGTGCGCTCGTAGATGGTGCGGCCGATCAGCCTGAGCTGGGGGTGTGGCTGCGGCAGGGATTCGGAGTGACCGAGATAGAGGAAGCCGCCCGGCTGCAGCAGGGCGACATAGCGGTCGAGGATCGCGGCCTTGGTCGGCGTGTCGAAATAGATGAAGACGTTGCGGCAGAAGATCACGTCGAACGGCCCCTTCATCGGCCAGCGTTCGATCAGGTTCAGCCGCTTGAAGGCGATCAGCCGTTTCAGGTCGTCGGCGATGCGGGCTTCGCCGCGCGTGCTCTGGCCCTCCAGCCTGAGCAGCGGGCGCAGGTCCGCCGGCAGCCGGTCGAACTGGTCGGCGGGGTATTGTCCGGCCGCCGCGCGGTCGAGGATGTCGGTGTCGATGTCGGTCGCCAGGATCTTGAAGTCGAGATCGCTGCGATGGCCGATCACGTCGCGCGAGATCGCGGCGGCGCTGTAGGGCTCCTCGCCCGAGGAGCAGGCCGCCGACCAGATCCGGATGCGCCCGCGCCGCCCTGCCCGCTCCTGGATCAGGCGCGGCAGCACATCCTTGCGCAGATGGTCGAAATGGTGGCGCTCACGGAAGAACGCAGTGTGGTTGGTGGTGACGGCGTTGATCAGCTCCGGGATCTCGTCGACCGCCGCTGGCGTACGCAGATAGGAGCAGTATTCCGCGATCGAGCCGAGGCCGAGCACCTTGACGCGCCGCGCCAGGCGCCCGCGCGCCATCGCCTCCTTGTGCTCGCGGATGACGATGCCGGCGTGCTCGTAGACCAGCTTGGCCACGAGCGCCATGTCGTCACGGCTGAGCGTGGTGTCTGATTGAACGGGCTGCGGGGCAAGCATGCTTCGGCCTTGGCGATAAGAACTAGAACTCGGACCACTCGTCCTTCCGTCCGCCGGCGACGCGGCGGCGCGGAGTGACGGGACGGGATTCGGTGGAATGGGTATCCTGGCGAGCGGGCAGGCGCCGCGGCTCGGTCGTCGCGTTCGCGGCGGGCGCGCGCTGCCAGCTCGATTCGATCGGAGCCGGCCGCGCCTGGACCGGCGCCCGGCCCAGGTGGAAGAAGCCGGCGAGCTCGCGCAGGGCCTCTGTCTGCTCGGCGAGTCTCGCGGCCGAGCCGGCGCTCTGCTCTGCCAGCGCCGCATTCTGCTGGGTCGCCTCGTCCATCGTCGCGACGGATCGGCTCATCGCCGCGATATCGCTCGCCTGCCCGGCGCTCGCCTGCGAAATCTCCGAGATGGTGGCGGAGACCTGTTCCACCGCCGTGACGATGCGGCCGAGCGTCTCGCCGGTCCTGCGCACCAGGCGCACGCCTTCGGCGACCTCAGCGTTGGAATTGGCGATCACGCCCTTGATGTCCTTGGCGGCTGTGGCGGAGCGCTGCGCCAGCGTGCGCACCTCGCTCGCGACCACGGCGAAGCCCTTGCCGGCATCGCCGGCGCGGGCCGCTTCGACGGCGGCGTTCAGCGCCAGCAGATTGGTCTGGAAGGCGATGCCGTCGATCACCGAGACGATCTCGGCGATCCGCGCCGAGGACTGCTCCATCCGCCCGATCGCACCGATCGTCTCGGCCACTGCCTGCTGTCCGGTCCCGGCGACGGCCATCGCCTCGCCGGCGAGCTCGGTCGCGTGACGCGAGCGGCTTGCGCTCTGTCCGATCGAGGTCGCGAGCTGTCCGGTCGTCGTGGATGTCTCTTCCAACCCCGCAGCCGAATGCTCGGTGCGCTCAGCGAGATCGGCCGCTCCCGCTCGGATCTCGACGGCCGTCGCCGCGACGTGAGCCGCCGTCGCCTGGATGCCGGAGACCGTCTGCGTCAGCCGCGCGAGCGTCTGGTTGAGCCCGGCCTTCAGTTCGCCGAGGCAACCTTCATAGCTGCCGTCGACCCGCCCGGTCAGGTCGCCCTCGTTGAGCCCGGCCAGGACCGCGGCGAATTCGTTCGTGGCCGCCTCGACGATCGTATTGATCTCGTTGATCCCCTCGGCGATGCGCTGCAGCGCCTCCGGCTTGCCGGCGAGCGGCACGCGCTGCGAGAAATCGCCCTTGGCCGCGGCGGCCACGACGGCTGCGACCTCGTCGGCGGCGCGCAATTCCTCGGTCAGCTCGCGCCATTCGATCGTCGCACCGAGCCGCTGGCCGTCAGGCTGCATCATCGTGGTCAGCATCAGCCCGACCATGCGCCGGCCCAGCGCGACGCGCATCGTGCGCGCCTCGGGAACGCCTTGCGGGCTGGTGAACAGCTCGAGGACCTTGCCGAGCATGTCCTTGGCCGAGACGCCCGGGAAAGCGGCGCGGAAATCCTCCTGCGCCTCGCTGAAGAAGGCCAGCAGCGACTTGTTGACGTAGACGACCTGCCCTTTCGCGTCGCAGACCATGATCGCGGTGCGGCAGCCGTCGAGCGCCGCCCGAATCCGCCCTGCCTCGATCGAGCTTTCTTGGACCTGGCGCAGCGCCCGCGAAAGCTCGCCGATCTCGTCGCGGCGGGCGAGTTCCGGCAGGTCACCGGGCGCGCCTTCCGAGAGCTTCTCCATGCCCTCGCGCAACGCCGTGACCGGCCGCGCCAGCGAACGGGCAACGAGCCAGCCGAGACCGGCGGCGAGCGCGATACCGGCGATGCCAAAGGGCAAGGCCGCGCTTGCGAACCCCGACAGCGCGAGTTCGGCCTGCTGGCTGGACAGGCCGAGGGCGCCGAGCCGGGTGGCCGCGCCCTGCTGTACTGCGAATGCGACGAGCCCGCCCGAAACGGCCGCGCCGCCGGCGAACAGCGCCGGCAGCTTGACCGATAATTTCGAGAAAGCGCCCAGTTGGCTCATCGGCTCGTTGATCTCTCAGGCGATCGGACTGATCTCTGGTCTCCCGGCTGGGCGCTGCCGGGGGCCATCGGAGGCTCAGGCGACGCGCAGTTGCTTGTCCTGGTTGTCGCCGCCGTCGCGGATCACCGCGGCGAGGTCGAGCAACGCGACGATCTCGGTGTCGAGCAGGACCAGGCCTTCGATCAGCCCGTGCTCGTCGCGCTCGAGGTCCGGCGCCGGCCTGACCGCGCTGACCGGCACGTCGACGATGTCCGAGACCGAGTCGACCAAGAGGCCGGCGGTCTTGTCCTCGACATCGACGACGACGATCACATGGGTCGCGGTCGCCTCGGTGGAGCCGAGGCCGATCGCGGTGCGCAGATCGTAGACCGCGAGGATCACGCCGCGCAGGTTGAGCACGCCGCGCACATGCGGGGCCGCATGCGGCAGCGGCGTCGTCGCCTGCCAGCCCTTGATCTCGCGCACCATGCCGACATCGATGCCGAAGGTGCGGTCGCCGACCCGGAAGGTGACGATCCGGCGCGCCGCGGACTCAGGCTGCGCCGAGGTGAAGTGCTTTTCGCTGAGCTGCAGGGACATGGTTCATCCAGCCAGTTTGAGTTCGGGAACGGGTTGGCGGACGCTCGACGCCGCCACACGCAGCATCGAGTCCACATCAAGGATGAGAGCGACCAGGCCGTCGCCGAGGATGGTCGCGGCCGAGGCGCCGTTGACCGTGCCGTAGTTCGATTCGAGGCTCTTCACGACGACCTGCTGCTGGCCGACGATTTCGTCGACGGCGATGCCGACATTCCCGCCGCGTTCGGTCTCCGCGATGATGATGATGTTCTCGTCGCGTGTGCCCGCCGATCCCATCACCGCGCCAAGCCGGTGCAGCGGCGTGATCTCGCCGCGCCAGCGCAGCACTTCCTGCCCGAAGGTCAGGTGCTCGATCGGCGTGTTGGCGAGGTGCTGCGTCTCGATCACGCTGGCGATCGGGATGACATAGCGATCGTCGCCGCAGCGGATCACCATGCCTTCGAGCACGGCGAGCGTCAGCGGCAAAGCGAGCGTGAACTTGCAGCCGCGGCCGGGCTCGGAATCGACGCTGATGCGACCGCCGAGCGATTCAACGTTGCGGCGCACGACGTCCATGCCGACGCCGCGCCCGGAGATGTCGCTGACAGCGTCGGCCGTGGACAGGCCGGCGGCGAAGATCAACTGGTCGATCTCCTCGGGCGCGAGCTTCTCGTCGGCGCCGACAAGGCCGCGTGATTTCGCCTTAGCGAGCAGCCTGTCGCGCCCAATGCCGCGCCCGTCATCGGTGACGCTGATGACGATGCGGCCGGCGCGATGCTCGGCGATCAGCCTGATCGTGCCTTCCGGGTGCTTGCCGGCAGCGATGCGCTCCTCAGGCGTCTCGACCCCGTGATCCATCGAGTTGCGGATCATGTGGGTCAGCGGGTCGGCCAGTTCCTCGATGATGGTCTTGTCGACCTCGGTGTTCTCGCCCTCGAGGACGAGCTTCACTTCCTTGCCGAGGGTCTGCGCGAGCTCGCGCACCAGGCGCGGCATGCGCTGGAACACCGCCTTCACCGGCTGGGCGCGCACCGCCATGACATGGTCCTGCAGCTCGCGTGTCTGGCGCGACAGGGTCAGGATGCCTTCGGCGGTCTTGGCATAGACGTCATAAGGCAGCGAGCGCACGCATTCGACCAGCATGGACTGGGTGATGACGATCTCGCCGACGAGATTCATCAGCCGATCGATGCGGTCGAGGTCCACGCGGACGCTGACCGCCTGGCGCTGGCGTGCGGCGACATCGTTGGCGGCGGGCCGCACCGGCGCGCGCGGCGCCGCCGGGGCAGCTGCAGCCGCGGGCGCAGCGGCAGCCGAAGCCGCCGCGGGCGCGGCGACCGGCTGGATGTCAGGCTGCGGCGCAGCGTCGGAGGTCGGTCCGAGCCGGGCGAGGATCGCCGACAGGTCGGCGGCGACGTTTTGCGGCACCTCCGGAGCAGCGGCGGGCGCCACCTCGGCAACGGCCTCGACCTCGGCCAAGACTTCGACCTCGAACTCCTCATTGGCGAGGGTGAAGTCGAATTTGGAGACGATCTCGTCGGCGCTGAGCTCGGTGCGCAGCATCACCGTAAAGCGCATGTGGCAATCGGTGACGTCGAGCGTCTCGAGCGCCGGCACATGGCTGAGATCGCAGGCGACCGAGACGACCTCGTCCGCCGGCAGGATGCCGATCGCGACGCGCGGCTCGATCACCCGGCGGAACAGGTCGGCTTCCGGCGTGATCTTGATGCGGACGTCGTGGCCGGGCCTGCGCGCCGGCGTGGCGGCGGCAACGGGCTCGTCGTCGTCCCAACCGTCATTGGCCGCAGCCGAAGCCCCGGGAGCGGGCCCGCCCATCTTGGCGTCGACCATGGCGAGGAGATTGCCGAGCGCGGCGATGCCGGGCGGTGCGTCGGCCTTGGGAGCCGCCGGAGGCGCAGCGGGAGCCGGAGCGGCAGGCGCGGCGACCGGCTTGGCCTGGCCGACCTGTTCGAGCGCGGCGAGAAGATCGGGGCGCACCGGCGCCAGCTCGTCGCTGCGGGCGGCGGAGACAAGGTCGGCGACCGCGTCCGAGCAGCGCAGGAACAGGGTGAAGGGCGCATCCTCCAGCGCGACGCGGCCGGAGCGCAGATGATCGAGCGCCGCCTCGAAGACATGGGCGAAGCCGACGAGTTCGGTGCAGCCGAATGCGCCTGCGCCACCCTTGATCGAGTGGATGGCGCGGAAGGCCGCGTTGACGTCCTCGGAATCGGTCGAGCCCTCGTCGAGCGCTTGGAGTTTCTGCTCCAGTGCGCCGAGGAGTTCCTCGCACTCCTGGAAGAAGGTCTGCTTGAGTTCCGCCAGGGGATCCATGGACGCCTCAGTTCTGGTAGCGCGCGACGAGGCCGAGCAGGGTGTTGGGTTCGAACGGCTTGACCATCCAGGCGCTGGCGCCGGCACGGCGGCCTTCCGCCTTGATCTCGGCACCGTTCTCGGTGGTCAGCACGATGATCGGCGTGTTCTGGCCGGCCGGCCGAGAGCGGCAGGCACGCGTGAACTCGATGCCGTCCATGATCGGCATGTTGAGGTCGGTGATGACGAGGTCGGGCTTGAACTGGTCGAAACGCACCAGCCCCTCTTCGCCGTTCTCCGCCTCCGCAACCTCGTGGCCGGCATTGCGCAGCGTCATGCTGAGCAGGCTGAGCAATGTCTTGGTATCGTCGATCGCGAGGATCTTCATCGCGGCATCACTCCAGAACGAGAGCGCTTTGCGCCGGGTCGAACCCGATCGCCTGAAAGGATTGGCGGCATTCGTTGGACACCGCCTTGAGTGTGACGCTGAGCCCGCGCGCCTTGGCGCTGGTCGCGGCCGCATGCATGAGCTGGATCCACAGGCTCGGGAACGGCCCGGCCTCGGCGCACTCGACCGCGATGCTCTCCTTCTGCTCCAGCGCGACGAGGAGCTGATTGCGGAAAGCCGCAGCCTCTGATCGGCCGAGGAAAGGCGGAAGGGAGACGGTGATGACCACGGCGGCGCGCCCTGTGTTTGTTGACTAGGAAGCATCCCGGCGATTGGTAAAAATTTCGCTAACTGACCGGGCTCGCGGCAAGGATTGTGGCCGTTCCGCGGCAGCTTTGTTCAATTTCAGAACAAGTTGTTGCTGATTGCACGCGGCACCAGCGAGATGCTGCCGTTCGCTTCCTTGTACTTGCGCGGGATGTTGATGATGCCCGACAGGTGCAGCCAGAGATTGTTCGGCGAGATCGGCTTCACGATGATCTCGTGCGCGCCGAGCTTGGCGGCCTGCACCACCGCGCGCCGGTCGGGCTTTTCCATCATCACCAGCACCGGCGCCTTGGCGAAGGGCGAGGTCTTGAACGAGCGCATCGAGGCCAGGCATTTGACGCTGTCACCGTCGGGCAGATCCCAGTCGAGCATGACGATGTTGGGCTGCTTCTGGATGAAGGTCGTCGCCGCCGTGGAGAGATCGGCCGCCTCGAAGACCCGCTGCAGCTGTGCCTGGTAGAGCATCGTGCGGATGATGCGCCGATAGTGCGGGCTGGGATCGATCAGCAGCACCGAGAGATTGGGGAAGGATGGCGCGATATGCATGTCAGCAACTCGAAACTCGTACTCGACTAGAAACCTCGCACACGGCGGTTAAGGCTCCGCCCTACCCCGTCAGACGCTGAGGCCGAACCTCAAGCCACCCCAGTGCCGGCCCCGCACGAAGATCGGCGCCGACAGATCCTCCATCACCAGGAAGTTGCCGCCGCCCATGTCGCGCCGATAGGTCTGCAGCAGGAACGCCTTCTGGTTGCGCGCCGCGGCAAGACCGGTGCGATCGTTGAAGATGCGCCGGTTGCGGCAATTGGCGTTGTTCCAGACCGGATCTGCCCCTTGCGGCTGCGAGTATTTGCGGTTGTGCGTCGGCAGATAGCCGTTGCGGTCGACAGCCGCGCAGAAGACGATGCGCTTGTTCACCGTCAGCAGCCTCTCCTGCACCGGCGGCAGCAGTCGGTCGGTCAAGGCCGTGAAGCCACAGATGAACTGCTGCGGGTCGCTGCCCTGGACTGGCCGGTAGGCCTCGCCGAACAGATCGCCCAGGCCGATCTCACCCCTCGCCAGCGCCTGCTCGAACAGCTCGGAGATCGCCGCAGCGGCCTCGACCGCGACCCCGATCATGTCCGATTGCGGAGTACGCACGCCCGAACCCGCGATCGCACCGAGGATCGCCTCGCTGGTCGACACCAGGGAAGCCCCGCGCCGCGCCGCGACCTCGAGATTGCGGCCCGACTGATCGACTCCGGCCACCAGCCCCTTCAGCTCGCCGCCGACCTGGGCGAAGGCGACGGCATTCTCGCGCGCCGGCGCCGAGATCGAGTCGATCTCGCCGATCAGGCCCACGACCGAGCGGCCGAAATGATCGAGTTCGCCGATCTGTTGCGAAATGCCCTGGCTCTCCTCGCTGGCGCGCCGCGCCGCCTGTGCATTCGCTTCGCTCTGCTTCGCCAGCTGGTCGACGGTCGCGACCAGCGCGTCCAGTTGCCGGGCGCTGGCGGAGGTCGCCTCGCGCGTCTGCTCGGCGAGCTGCTTCACCGCCGCGGCGATCACCGCAAAGCCGCGCCCGGCGGCGCCACTGCGCGCCGCCTCGACGCCGGCATTGATCGATAGCAACTGGATCTCGCGCGTGATCGTCTGGATCGCCTCGCTGGCCTCGCGTGCCTTGTGCGCCCGGCTCACCGCTTCGTTCAGCGCCTGCGAGATCGACTGCGCGCCTTCAGACAATTCGGCGATGTCGTTCTGCGCGGCATTGAGCCCCTGCCGGACCGCGCCGGTGACGCGCTCGAGCCCGCTCTTGACCACGGAGGCCGCCTGCTGGGCCGTGTCCGCCGCCTGCTGGATCGCCTGGTT
Source organism: Allobosea sp. Root483D1 (assembly GCF_001429505.1). Classification (GTDB taxonomy): domain Bacteria; phylum Pseudomonadota; class Alphaproteobacteria; order Rhizobiales; family Beijerinckiaceae; genus Allobosea. Next base: position 323,623 of record NZ_LMJW01000018.1, on the reverse strand, counting down.
GGAGCGCGACACCTGCTCGACCGAGGTGACGACGCGATGCAGCCCGTCGGTCTGCCGGTCGAGCTCGCCATTGACGTCGCCGACACGCCCCGAAATATCGGTGATCTCGGCGCTGAGCTTGCCGAAACGCTCGGCGATCTCGAGCACGGCCCGCGCCGCCGCCTCCGCTCCGGGCGCATCCTCATTGGCAGGATCAGGCAGCTTCAGGGCCGGGGCGAGCATCGATGCGGCGCTTCCATTTGAGTTCTGCCTGTCGACCCTAAAGGAACAGGGTAAATCCGCAGTTAAGCGGCGCCCCGCCGAGCAACGCCCCGGTTCCCTCGACCCGGCGCCGTCGCTAGGCTGCACGGCGAACAACAGCCCCGGGGCGGACACCGCTTGAACAGCCGACAGCTCGAAACTTTCGCCGCGGTGATGAAGGCCGGCACGATCTCACGCGCCGCCGAACTGCTCGGCGTCACCCAGCCCGGCGTCAGCCGCGCGATTGCAGAGCTGGAGAAGTCGCTCGGCTTCCTGCTCTTCGACCGGATCCGAAACCGCATCGTCGCGACGCCCGAGGGCAAGCTGTTCTACGCCCAGGTGCAGGCCTCCTTCCTCGGCATGGATTCCTTGCGCGCCACCGCCGCCCGCATCCGCGACCATGGCGCCGGCCAGCTGCGCGTCGGCTCGCTCTCGGCGCTGGGCTCCTCGCTTGTGCCGCGGGCGGTGCGCCGCTTCCGCGACCGGCGCCCGGAGATCGCGGTGACGCTGATGGTGCTGCCTTCGCGCGACGTCCGCGACGGCGTCGCCTCCGGCGCCTTCGACATCGGTCTCGCCGCCGACGAGATCGACGTCTCCGGCGTCCTTCATCAGCTCTTCGTCCAGCCGCGCGTGCTCTGCGCCCTGCCGCTCGGCCACCCGCTCGCCGAGAAGGAGCTGATCGGCCCGGCCGACCTGCACGATCTGCCCTTCGTCGCCTACGTGCCGGAGGATCGCGCCCGCCAAAGGCTCGACCGCATCTTCGCGGAAGCCGGCGTCAAGCCGCGCATCGTCGTCGAGACCATCTACGCCGCGACCGTCTGCGCCCTCGTCGCGGAGGGCGTCGGCGTCGGCCTGGTCAGCCCCTATGCAGTCGCCGGCGCCGACCCGACGCGGCTGGTGCTGAGGCCGTTCGAGCCGGAGGTGCAGAGCCGCAGCCTGCTGATCCTGCCGCTCGACCGGCCCAAATCCCAGCTGGTGCGAGACTTCATCGACTGCCTGATGGAAGTACGCTGACCATAACGACTAGGCATCGAGTCATAAGTTTTGGCTGATTGCCGGAAGGGTCCTGCGGAGGGAACCTCTTCGTCAAAGGAGCCCTCCATGCATGACGCGACCCGCACCGTTCATCACCCTTCGGTCAACGAGGAAGGCTATGCCAGCCTGACGGTGCCGACGCATCGCGCCTCGACCATCGTCTACCCGGACGCAGCGAGCTTCTTCGCCCGCAAGCATCGCGGCTTCGATGGCTATACCTACGGCCTGCACGGCACGCCGACGACCCGGACGCTGGAGGCCCAGCTCACAGCCCTGCATGCCGGTGTGCGCACCGTGCTCGTCCCCTCCGGCCAGGCGGCGGTCACCATCGTGATGCTCTCGGTGCTGCTGCCGGGCGACAAGGTGTTGATCCCCGATCAGGTCTACCAGCCGGTGCGCAGCTTCTGCGAGGAATACCTGAAGCCGCGCGGCATCGACTACGGCGTCTACGATCCGCTGATCGGCGCCGGTATCGCCGCGCTGATCGACGATCGGGTCAAGCTGGTCTGGGTCGAGTCGCCCGGCTCCAACACGATGGAAGTCCAGGATGTTCCAGCCATCGTCAAGGCGGCGAAGGCGAAGGGCGTACTCGTCGGCTGCGACAACACCTGGGCGACGCCGCTGATCTTCAAGCCTTTGGCCCATGGTGCCGACTTCGCCTGCGAGGCGCTGACCAAGTATGTCGGCGGCCATTCCGACCTGCTGCTCGGCTCGGTCACCGTTGCCGATCTCGGCTTGCGTGAGAAGCTGAAGGAGACGCTGCGCGGCTTCGGCGTCGGCGTCTCGCCCGATGAGTGCCAGCTTGCTCTGCGCGGCATCGAGACCCTGGCGCTGCGCCTCGCCCATATGGGCAAGGTTTCCGAGGATGTCGCCCGGCGCCTGTCCCGTTCGCCTGCGGTCGAGACCGTGCTGCACCCGGCCCTGCCTTCCTGCCCCGGCCATGATTTCTGGCGGCGCGACATGGGCCGCTCGTCGGGTGTGTTCAGCGTCGTGCTGCGACCAGTGCCCGATGCCCTGTTCGAAGCGGCTCTCAGCGCGCTCAAGGTCTTCGCCATCGGCGCCTCCTGGGGCGGCACGCGCAGCCTGATCGCGCCGCTGGCGCTGGGTGGCGAGCGCACCGTGACGCCCTGGCCCCATCCGGGTCCGGCGCTGCGCATCAGCATCGGCCTCGAGGACCCGGACGACCTCTGGAACGATCTCGACGCGCTGCTGGTCGCACTGGAAAAGCCGGCGGCTGCCAAGGTCGCCTGAGGCCGAAAGACGAAAGATGACGAACGCGGCGGGGACGTCTCCGCCGCGGCGGGAGAGCTTTGCCTGGAAACAACAACAGGGGATCAAAGATGAAACGGACCTTGCTTCGCCTGACCGCAGCGTTGGCACTCGCCGCCGGCTTCGCGGCGCCCGCCGACGCCAATACGATCAAGATGATCCGCGACCGCGGCAAGATCATCTGCGGCACCAGCCCCGGCGTTGCCGGCTTCTCGACCCAGGACGCCGACGGCCGTTGGCAGGGCTTCGATATCGATGTCTGCCGGGCCCTCGCTGCGATCATCTTCAACGACACCGAGAAGGCCGGCTTCGTCTCGCTGACCTCGAAGGACCGGCTGATCGCGCTGCAGGCCGGCGAGATCGACGTCCTGCCGCGCACCACCACTTGGACCCTGTCGCGCAACGCCGGCCAGGGCGTCACCTTCACCACCGTCAATTACTATGACGGCCAGGGCTTCATGGTCTCCAAGAAGCTCGGCGTCTCCTCCGCGGCACAGCTCGGCGGCGCCTCGGTCTGCGTCGCCCAAGGCACGACGAGCGAACTGAATCTCGCCGACTATTTCCGCAAGCTCGGGGTGAAATACGAGGCGGCCGCCTTCGGCACATCGGAGGAAGCACTCAAGGCTTATGAATCCGGCCGCTGCGACGCCTACACCACCGACATCTCGGCCCTCTCCGCCGTCAGGATGAAGCTGCAGGACGTCGACAGCCACCTCATCCTGCCGGAGGTGGTCTCGAAGGAGCCGCTCGGCCCCTGGGTCCGCACCGGCGACGAGACCTGGTTCAACCTCGTGCGCTGGACCGTGCTCGCCCTGATCAACGCCGAGGAGCTCGGCATCACCAAGGCCAATGTCCAGGAGATGCTCAAATCCTCGAACCCCGAGGTGAAGCGCTTCCTTGGCCTCGACGGCAAGATGGGCGAGGCGATGGGCGTCGGCAACGACTGGGTCGTGCGTATCATCTCGGCCGTCGGCAACTACGGCGAGAGCTTCGAGCGCCATCTCGGCAAGAGCTCGCGCCTGCAACTGGCACGCGGTCCGAACGAGCTCTGGAGCAAGGGCGGCATCCAGTACTCCCCGCCCTTCCGGTAGCCGGCGAAGCGGGCAGACGGAACCGCCGGGCTCCCCGGCGGTTCTTTACTCCGTTGCATCACCAAGGAGTACTGCCAGTGCCCGCCATCAAATCCCTTCTCGCCGGCGCCGCTGCGCTGATGCTGGTCTCCGGTTCGGCGATCGCCCAGCCGCGAACGCTCGGCCCGCAGACCGGCACGGTCAAGATCGAGCAGATCGCGGTCGCCTTCATCGCGTCCGGCGAGCTCGGCGGCGGCACCTTCACCTATCGCGGCCGCTCCTATCCGATCTCGGTCGGCGGGCTCGGCATCGGTGGCATCGGCGCAGCCCGCGTCGTCGCCAGCGGACGCGTCTACGGCCTGACCGAGCGCAACGATCTCGCCGGTCCTTACGTCCAGCTCAAGGAAGGCTGGGCCGTCGGCCGCGCTGGCCAGGGCCGCGTCTGGCTCAAGAACGACAAGGGCGTGACCCTCAGCCTCGACACGCGCCGCCAGGGTCTGCAGGCGACGATCGGCGCAGACGGCGTGCTGATCGCGTTCAAGTAAGCGAACCGCCCACAGGAAGACACAACGTGGCGGCCGGGCAGATGCTCGGCCGCTTTTGCTAGCGGCTCTCCGCATCCAGCCGGGCGTACTCGCTGCCGAGGAAATCGAGCAGAGCGCGGACCGAGGGCAGCAAGCCGCGCCGCGATGGGAACACGGCGTGGATGAGGCCGGCCCGTGGCGTCCAATCCGGCAGGACCTCGACCAGCCGGCCCGCCCGGATATCCTCGATCACCACCATGGTCGGCATCTGCACGACGCCGACGCCCTGCAGCGCGGCATGGCGCAGCGCCACCATGTCCTCGGTGACGAAGCGGGGCTGGTGGCGGATACTGGCCTCGGCGCCACCCGGCCCCTGCAGCCGCCATTCATGGGCCGGGTGCAGACCGCCCCATGACAGGCTCGGCAGCGCCCCGATATCGGCGGGCACCGGCGCCCGCCCGAAATCCGCCAGTAACTGCGGCGCCGCCACCAGGCATTGCCGGCTCTCGGCCAAAACCTTCATCACCAGCTCACTTTCCTCCAGCGGCGGGAAGCGCACCCTGATCGCAATGTCGAAGCCCTCGCGGATCACGTCGACCCGCCGGTTGGTGCTCTCCAGCTGCACCTCGACCTTGGGACAGGCGGCGAGGAAGCGGGCGATCATCGCCCCGACCTGGAAATAAAGCACCGCCGACGGGCAGGCGATGCGCACCACGCCTTGAGGCGCGGCCCGGACCCGATCGATCGCCTCCTGCGCCGCCTCGGCCTCGACCAGCATGGCGAGGCAATGCCGATGATATTCGCGGCCGATCTCTGTGACGGCGAAGCGCCGCGTCGAGCGCTGCACCAGCCTGACGCCGAGCCGCTCCTCCAGCAGCGCGAGGCGCCGGCTCAAACGCGAGCGCGGCATCCCCATGGCGCGGGCGGCAGCGGCAAAGCCCTGATGCTCGACCACCTGGGCGAAGAAGTAGAGATCGTTCAGGTCCTGCATCGCGGCACCATTGTCCTGCCAATAGGACAGAGTGGCGGGATAATGCCGGCTACTGCACCCGCTGTCTCGCTCATAATCTTCTGGACAACACAGCGCCATGCCGGCGCATCCGAGGAGACAAGGCTATGCGACAAGTTCGCGGCATCTACAGCAGCCCCGCCGCCCATTGGGTCGGCGACGGCTTTCCCGTCCGCTCGATGTTTTCGCACGCTGCCCAGGGCGAGCATGTCAGCCCCTTCCTGCTGCTCGACCATGCCGGCCCTGCCGAGTTTGCGCCCGCTGAGAAGCCGCGCGGCGTCGGCGTCCACCCGCATCGCGGTTTCGAGACCGTCACCATCGTCTATCAGGGCGAGGTCGAGCATCGCGACTCCACTGGGCAGGGCGGCCTGATCGGCCCCGGCGACGTGCAGTGGATGACCGCCGCCTCAGGCATCCTGCACGAGGAGTTCCATTCGCAGGCCTTCACCCGCAGCGGCGGCACGCTCGACATGGTGCAGCTCTGGGTCAACCTGCCGGCGAAGGACAAGAGCGCCGCCCCCGGCTACCAGACCCTGCTCGACAAGGACATTCCGGCGGTCGCACTGCCCGATGGCGCCGGCACGCTGCGCGTCATCGCCGGCGACTATCAGGGCCATGCCGGCCCGGCCCGGACCTTCACCCCGATCGACATCTGGGACCTCGCCCTGAAGCGCGACGGGCAGACGTCGCTTGCTTTGCCGGAAGGGCGTACCCTCGGTATCGTCGTCCTGCGCGGCAACGTCCTGATCAACGGCGCCGACAAGGCTCGCGAAGCCCAGTTCGTGCTGTTCGACCGCACTGGCGGCGAAGTGACGATCGAGGCCGAGACCGACGCCAGCGTGCTGGTCCTCAGCGGCGAGCCGATCGACGAGCCGGTCGCGATGCACGGCCCCTTCGTCATGAACACGCAGGAGGAGATCCGCCAGGCAATGGCCGATTTCCAGAGCGGCCGCTTTGGCAAGATCCCGGCCTGAAAGCCGGCTCCGGCGCCGTCCGCCGCCGCAATGCCGGACATGCCTCTCCAAGGGAGAAAGACCATGACCAAGCCCTATACCCGCCTCGACAAGGACAAGGCCGTCGTCCTGCTGGTCGACCACCAGACCGGCCTGCTCTCGCTGGTCCGCGATATCGATCCGGACAAGTTCAAGAACAACGTCCTGGCGCTGGCCGACCTCGCCAAATACTTCAAGCTGCCGACGATCCTCACCACCAGCTTCGAAGATGGTCCGAACGGCCCGCTCGTTCCGGAGCTGAAGCAGACCTTCCCGGATGCGCCGTTCATCCCGCGCCCCGGCCAGATCAATGCCTGGGACAATGAGGACTTCGTCAAGGCGGTGAAGGCGACCGGGCGCAAGCAGCTCATCATCGCCGGTGTCGTCACCGAGGTCTGCGTCGCCTTCCCGGCGCTTGCCGCGATCGAGGCCGGCTTCGAGGTCTTCGTCGTCACCGATGCCTCCGGCACCTTCAACGAGATCACCCGCCAAGCCGCCTGGCAGCGCATGTCGGACGCAGGCGCCCAGCTGATGAGCTGGTTCGGCGTTGCCTGCGAGCTCCATCGCGACTGGCGCAACGATGTCGAGGGGCTGGGTGCGCTCTTCTCGAACCACATCCCCGACTATCGCAACCTGATCACCAGCTACGCCACCGTCTCGGCGAAGAAGGCCTGAGCCTCCGGTGGAGCGCGGTGCGGACACCGCTGCGCTCCACCTCCCTTTGCGCGAGCACCAAGGAGACCTGCCATGACGACCCCCGCCAACTTCAATGGCCAGCGCCCGGTCATCGATCCCAACGACGCGGTCATGCTGCTGATCGACCATCAGAGCGGCCTGTTTCAGACCGTCGCCGACATGCCGATGCCGGTGCTGCGCAACCATGCCGCCGCCCTCGCCCGCATGGCGACGCTGAGCAAAATGCCCGTGATCACCACCGCCTCGGTGCCGCAGGGCCCGAACGGGCCGCTGATCCCGGAGATTCACCAGAACGCGCCGCACGCCCAATACGTGGCGCGCAAGGGCGAGATCAACGCCTGGGATAACCCCGACTTCGTCGCGGCGGTGAAGGCGACCGGCCGCAAGACCCTGATCATCGCCGGCACCATCACCTCGGTCTGCATGGCCTTCCCGGCGATCGCCGCCGCCCATGACGGCTACAAGGTCTTCGCCGTGGTCGACGCGTCGGGCACCTATTCGAAGATGGCGCAGGAGATCACGCTCGCCCGCGTCGTCCAGGCCGGCGTCGTGCCGATGGACACCGCCGCCGTCGCCTCCGAGCTGCAGAAGACCTGGCATCGCGACGATGCCCAGGAATGGGCCGAGGTCTATACGAAGATCTTCCCGCCCTACGCGTTGTTGATCGAGAGCTACATGAAGGCTCAGCAGGTCCAGAAGGATCAGGAGCAGCTCGACTCGCAGCGCGGCTGACTGTCACGCTCGTGAGTGGACGAGTGCCCTAGGACGCTCAATCTAGACCGGCAGAGCTTCCCCGCTCCGGCGGTTCACCCCGAAAGAGGATGTTTCCGATGACGAAGGTTCTGGTTCTCTACTATTCCAGCTACGGCCATATCGAGACGATGGCGCAGGCGGTCGCCGAGGGCGTGCGCGAGACCGGCGCAGACGTGGTCATCAAGCGCGTGCCCGAGCTCGTCCCCGAGGAGGTCGCCCGCAAGTCCGGCTTCAAGCTCGACCAGGCGGCACCGATCGCCACGGTCGACGAGTTGCCGAACTACGACGCGATCATCATCGGCGTGCCCACCCGCTTCGGCAACATGCCGGCGCAAATGAAGAACTTCCTCGACCAGACCGGCGGCCTCTGGTTCCAGGGCAAGCTCGTCGGCAAGGTCGGCAGCGTCTTCTCCTCCAGCAACACCCAGCATGGCGGCCAGGAGAGCACGATCCTCTCGACCCACACTGTCCTGCTGCATCAGGGCATGGTCATCGTCGGGCTGCCCTATACCTTCCAGGGCCAGATGACGATGGCGGAGATCAGCGGTGGCTCGCCCTATGGCGCCAGCACCATCGCCGGGGCCGACGGCTCGCGTCAGCCTTCCGAGAACGAGCTCGCCGGCGCCCGCTATCAGGGCCGGCACGTCGCCGGGATCGCGGCCAAGCTGGCGGCCGGCTGAGGCCTTAGATCATCGCGCGCCCAATCGGGCGCGATCACGATGATCTATCACATTGTTATCGCATCGGATTATTCCGAAAAGTGGATTCCGCTTTTCGGTCCGATGCTATAGGCAGGGCGCGACCGACCTTGCAACCCGGCATCGACGCTTCGCCCTGTCGATGCCGGCTTCTTGCGTCCAACGGCGCTCCCACCCCAGACTGCAGTCGATCCGGCGTCCCGCAAGCCCGGACGCTGCGAGCGAAAGGATGGCCCGATGGATACCGGCGTTGTCGACCACCCCGACCAGAACCGCTTCGAGCTTGCCATCGATGGCGAGCTCGCCCTCGCCTACTACAAGCTCGACGGCGATCGCGTCGTGCTCACCCATACCGAGGTGCCGCAGGCTTTGTCGGGCCAGGGCATCGGCTCGCGCCTGGCCAAGGGCGTCTTCGAGCAGATCAGGGCGTCAGGCCGCAAGGTCGTGCCACGCTGCTCCTTCATGGCCGGCTGGGTCAGCCGCCATCCCGAGTATGACGATATTGTCGTGGGGTGAGTGACCCAGGTGGTCTCTGGCATCCAGCTCGCCAAGCGGTAGCACAAGAACGAGGGTGGGCGGGCCAGAGACGCAGAGTCATCCTTGATTCCGTTGATCTTTTGGGCTTTCGAGTGCCAGATTCCGGTCAGGATGCCGTCGCGCTTTCGACCCGCCATAGCCGCTAGCAGTCCACAAAACCGGGTCAACTCCAAAAGCTGGCCTCTATCGGCCGGTGGATTGGCTGGTCACGAGGATGCTTGCCGTCATGACGATTTCACCAGCCCCGAGAAACCTGCAACGGCCAGTAGGCTCAGGGCCCAGCCCACCAGAGAATGGAAGTAGAAATAGCCGATCGCGACACGCCCTCCGGATTTCGTCGGATTCGGGCGCCAGAAGGTGCGCTGCCCCATGTCCAGCACCGGCAGCAAGGTGTCGAGCGAATACATCCACGGGCTGAAGGCAGGATAGCTCGAAGCCTCCCATTGCCGGCGGAAGCAGGCGAGCTGTGTCTCGCCCGGTTCGCCCAGCCCCTGCGATAACCCGCTGGCGACGAGGGACCTCTGTTCGCCGCGCGCGACTCCGCAGAGAGTCCATTCGGGTGCGCGCAGCACGACCGCACTATTGGGCATCATCGCGCCCTGCTGTTCGGCGTAGAAGAACACTGCGGTGCCCGCGAACCAGCAGAAGACGAGCCAGGCGACCGCGAGAAGCGGTCTGCGGCCATAGCCGAGCGTGATGCCCAGAATGCCGTCGGCAATGAAGAGCAGCGCCCGCCATATCGGGCTTTCGGCCCGGCCCCGCCGCGCCCGGCGCTGCAGCCGCTCCTTGACGACGAGCACCGTGCTCGCATCTTCGCCATGGCCCATCTCGCGGAAAACGGCGGCGAGTTGCTCATAGGGTTGCGGCCAGAAATCCTCGCCCCACCGTTCCGGCGACTGCCGCGCCAGCCAGGCAAGGCGGCTCTCGGCATCGACCGGACCGTCGATGAAGGCTCCGTAGCGGCAGCGGTTGAGCAGCAGCTCTCCCGGTTTCGGCCAGCAGACCGCCTCGTCATGGATCGTGCCGATCGACGCACCGGTCAGCGCCAGCGTGCCGTCGAGCCGCGCTCCATGCCGCAGGAAGAAAGCCCCCGCGACAACACCTCTGCTGACCTCGACGGCGGCTCCGCCGGCATTCTCGACCGTCGCGCCGGAACAATCGAGATCCCCGTCGAGGGCGGCACTGGTCAGCCGTACTTCACCATTGATGCGTGCACTTCGCAAAACGACGCTGCCACGGCAGGCGAGTTCGTCCGCATCGAGCGCCATCCGCTCGAAAGCCTGGATGCCGGCTCCCGTCGCGTCGAGATCGGCGGCCAATATGGCGCCTGACAGATTGGCGCCACCGCGCAGCGTCGCACCGCGGAGCAGCACATTGCGCACCTCCAGGCCCCGGCCTTGCAAAGCATAGCTGCCGCGATTGCTGATGATCGCGCCGTCGCATTCGAGATTGCCGCCGAGCCGCGCCTGGTCGAGGTTGATCCCGGTCTCGATCTCCGCTCCCCGCAGGTAGATTCCGCCCCGCGCCTCAAGCCGCTCCGCCTGCAGCCCAGGCAACCGCGAGCCGTCGAGGAACAGCCGGTTGATGATGGCCGCGCGCAGGATCGGAACAGCTTCGAAACAGCAATCGCTGAACCCGATGTCGCGGAAGACGCGGCAAGCCTCGAGATCGAGGGACCCCGCGATCCAGGCCCCTCGGACGAGGATCCCCTTCTCGTGCGGGCGGCATCCTGCCTCGCCTCCGAGGATCAGGAAGCGCAGGAACGGAGCCCGCACGATGCGGGCCGGATCGGGCTCTGTCGGTAGCCCCCCGTCCCCGAGCCGGTCGAAAGTGCCGGACTGAAGTCCCGCAACGATCCCCTCCTCCGCCGGAAGCAGCGGGCGGAAATCGTCGAGGCGCGCTGTCGAGGTCGCCCAGGTCGCGGCCTCCGCACCAAGGCTCCAGTCCAAGGTCACGTTCCCGCCGCGCTCACGGTTCGCGTGAAGCGCGACGGCGCGGCCATGGCTCCGGGACAGCGCGGGCCGGATGAAGCTGGGTCTCGCTTCATGCTTGTTCCCCGGTGGCCTCCCGCTCCTGCAGCGGCGATTTCAGGCACCAAGAGCCTCGCCTCGGCATATGACTTCTCCCTGACAGCTACTCCATCGCCAGCCCGCGGGCGCACTTGCGGCCAGGGGACCGTGCGAGGCGACAACGACGCTAGCAATACCGGCAACGACGCGGATCGGCTCAGAGTCCCAACCCTGCGCTCGTCATCCCATTGTTGGAACATCGACATTGCCGCCGCACGGGTTCCCGTGATGCGGCAGGCTCGTTTTTGGGACGCAAGACCCAGAGTTTGAGATTCACTGCCTATGCCGCAGCGATACCCGAGAGTTAGAATTCGCCTCCGAGGTTGAAATCTTGCGGCTTTGTGGGCTTCCAGGTCCTGCGCGGCGGCCGCAGGTCTTCAGCTGAAGGTCTCGGCTCAAGGGGGAATGCGATGACAACCGCCACCGTCGCGCCAAAGACGACCATGCAGCGCTTTCTCGACACCGTCGAGAAGGTCGGAAACATGGTGCCTCATCCGGTCGTCATCTTCCTGATCCTGATCGGCATCGTCATCGCCCTGTCGGCCGTGCTGGGGCTCTTCGGTACCGCAGTGACCTACGAGCGGATCAACCCCGACACGCACAAGATCGAGGCGGCGAGCACGGCGATCCAGAGCCTGCTGACGATCGACGGCATCCGCTTCATGTACTCGTCGCTGATTCCGAACTTCATGAGCTTCACGGCCGTGGGCCTCATGATCGTCGCGATGATCGGCGCCGGCGTCGCCGAGGAATCCGGGCTTGTCACCGCGCTGATCCGCAAACTGGTGATTGTCTCGCCGCACTGGGCGCTGACCTATATCCTGGCCTTCGTCGGCATCATCGCCAGCATCGCGGCCGATGCGGGCTATCTCGTGCTGATCCCGCTGGCCGGCATCGCCTATCTCGCGGTCGGGCGCCATCCCGTCGCAGGCCTGGCGCTCGGCTTCGCCGCGGTCGCCGGCGCCTTCACCGTCAACATGCTGATCAAGCCGCTCGATGCGGTTCTGGTCGAGTTCACCAACGACGCCGCCCGCCTCGTCGACCCCAACCGCACGATTGGCCTCGCCTCCAATCTCTGGTTCTCGATCGCCTCGGTGCTGTTCCTCACCGTCATCATCGCGTTCATCACCGACAAGATGATTTCGCCGCGCCTGGGAACCTACGATCCGAAGCTGGCGGCCGAAGGAACGGTCACCGAGCAGGGCGCCGTACTGTCCGAGGCGGAGTCGCGCGGTCTTCGCTTCGCCGGATTCGGCCTCCTCGCGCTGGTTGCGGTGTTCTGCCTGCTGACGCTCCCCGCGGGCGCGCCCCTGCGCAACCCGACGACCGGCGAATTGATCGGCAACTCGCCCTTCATGAACGGCCTGATCGCGTTGATCATGCTGTTGTTCCTGGTCACCGGCTGGGCCTATGGAATCGGCGCCGGCACTCTGAAGACGCTGGCGGAGGTCATCGCCGCGATCGAGAAATCGATCAAGAACATGGGCGGTACGATCTTCCTGTTCTTCGTGCTCAGCCAGTTCGTCGCCTATTTCACCTACACCAATATCGGCACTGTGATGGCGCTGAGCCTCTCGGGCGTGCTGCAGGCCGCCAATATCGGCGCATTGCCGCTGCTGCTCGGCTTCATCGTGGTGGTCGCGATCATCGACCTGCTGCTCACCGGCGCGATCGCGAAATGGGCGATCTTCGCCCCCGTTTTCGTGCCCCTGCTGATGAAGCTCGGCGTCGAGCCGGAAGCCGTGCTCGCAGCCTATCGCATCGGTGATTCACCGATGAACGCGATCACGCCGCTCAACGCCTATTTCGCCCTCGTGGTCGGCTTCATCCAGAAATACGACAGGAACGCCGGCGTCGGCACCGTGGTCTCGCTGATGCTGCCCTATGTCGTGTGGATGTTCGTGCTGTGGACGGCGCTCTTCGCCATCTGGAAGATGCTCGGCCTGCCCTGGGGCCTGTGAGCCCGGCCGCCCAGCACCGCGACATCGCCTCTCACCTTTATCGGATGGACATCATGAGCAGCCCCAGCGTTCCCCTCGACGTCGAAGCCGCCATCGCACATCTCATGCGCTTCCTCTCGGTCGAAGGCGTGACCGGCAAGGAAGCCGATATCGGCGCCGCGGTCAGCGAAGCGCTGAAGGCGGTCGGCGTGCCGGCCTCCGCGATCCGCTTCGATGACGCCAACAAGCGCATCCCGCTGCCGACCGAGACAGGCAACCTCATCGTCGACCTGCCCGGCACCAAACCGGGACCGCGCCTGCTATTCTCGACCCACCTCGATACCGTCCCGCTCTGTGCCGGCGCCAAGCCGAAGCGCGAGGGTGGCCGCATCGTCTCCGACGGCACGACCGCGCTCGGCGGCGATGCCCGCACCGGCGTGGCCCTCCTCGTCGTGCTGGCCGAGACGCTGATCAAGCACAAGCTGCCGCATCCGCCGATCACGCTGCTCTTCACGGTGCGCGAGGAAAGCGGCCTGCACGGCGCGCGCGAGCTCGACCCGAAGGATCTCGGCGGCGCTGTCATGTGCATCAATGTCGACGGCCAGCTCGCCTCCGAACTGCTGATCGGCGCAGTCGGACAGGAGAACTGGGAGGTCGAGATCACCGGCAAGGCCTCGCATGCCGGCGTCGCTCCGGAAAAGGGCATCTCGGCGACGCTCGTCGGCGCGATCGCGCTCGCGGAAACCCGCCGCGAGGGCTGGTTCGGCAAGATCGTCAAGGCGGACGGGCGCGGCACCAGCAATGTCGGCATCTTCGGCGGCAAGGGCGGCACGGTTGCCGCCGGCGACGCGACCAACGTCGTCACCGACTATGCCTATATCCGCGGCGAGGCGCGCAGCCCGGAGGCCGCCTTCGCGACCAAGATCGCCGAGGCCTTCAAGGCAGCCTTCGCCAAGGCACAGGCCGAGGTCAAGGACGATGCCGGCGAAACCGCGCAGGTGAAGTTCAGCCACAAACCGGCCTATCCGCCCTTCGAGCTCGCCAAGGATTCGCCGGTGGTCAAGCGCGCTGCCAAGGCGCTGGGCGTGCTCGGCATCGAGCCGGTCTATCTGTTCTCCAATGGTGGCCTCGACGCGAACTGGCTCGACAAGCATGGCGTCCCGACGATCACCATCGGTGCCGGCCAGGCCGAGATCCATACGATCAAGGAATATGTGAATCTCGACGAGTATGAGAAGGGCTGCCGCCTCGGCATCCTGATGGCGACGCTCGAAGACTGACCCCCAACAGGGTCTGCGAGCGAGCAGGACCCACAAGGAGCCGCCGCGTGAGCCCGATCGCCTATACCGGCCTCATCATCGCCATCACTGTCGTCCTGTTCATCACGAACAAGGTGCCCGTCGTGCTCGTCGCGATGGGCACCGCCTTGGGCCTCTGGGCGACCGGCGTGCTCACCTTGCCCCAGGCGCTCGCCGGTTTCGGTGACCCGGCCGTCATGTTCATCGCCTCCCTGTTTGTCGTCAGCTCCGGGCTCGAGGTCACCGGCGTCACCGCCTGGGCCGGCCAGCTCCTGATCAAGGGTGCGGGCGAGGAAAGCCGCACGCGCCTGCTGCTGATGATGATGGGGCTGGTTGCGCTGCTGGTCGCGCTGATCAGCCTCAATGGCGCGGTCGCCGCGCTGCTGCCGGTTGTGGTCGTCATTGCGGTCCGGCTCAAGCGCAACTCCTCGCAACTGCTGATGCCGCTCGTCTTCGCCGGCCATGCCGGCTCCATGCTGGCTCTGACCGGTACGCCGGTGAACGTGCTGGTCTCCGAGGCCGGGCTCGATGCCGGTGTCGGCGGCTTCGGCTTCTTCGAGTTCGCGCTGGCCGGCATCCCGCTGCTCGCCGGCACCATGGCCATCATCGTCCTGTTCGGCGAGAAGCTGCTGCCGCAACGCAATGGCGCGACCATGCCGGCGGATTTCAGCCGCCACGCCAAGACACTGGTCGAGCAATACGGGCTGGCCAGCGGCCTCCATCAATTGCGCGTCCGCGCGACCTGTCCCTATGTTGGGCAGGCCTCCGCCGGGATCGACCTCGGCTCATGGTCCGGGCTGCAGCTCGTCGCGATCCAGGACGGCGACACCGCCGGGCCGCTGCGCCGCACGACGATCGCCGAGGGCGACCATCTGCTGCTGCGCGGCGACGCCGAAGCCGCGGCCAATTTCGCTGCGCAGATGCATCTCGCCTTCCGTGAGGAGGGTACCGGAGACAGCGAGGAGACCCTGTTCAACCGCCGCTCCGGCCTCGCCGAAGTTGTGATCCCGCCGCGTTCCGGCCTGATCGGCCAGACCGTGTTCCCCGGCATGGTCACCGAAAGCGGCGACCTGATCATCCTCGCCGTGCAGCGTGGCGCGGGCGAAGCGCCGAGCGCCGGTGCGACGAAGGTGGCTGGCGTCGTGCTCCAAGCCGGCGACACCATGTTGCTGCAAGGCACCTGGAAGGCGTTGGACACCCATCTCGACGACCCCGACGTCCTCGTCGTCAGCTCCCCGGAGCTGGTGCGGCGCCAGGCCGTGCCGATGGGCCCCGGCGCCAAGCAAGCGATCGTCATCCTGTTCGCGATGGTGCTGATGCTGGCGACGGGCATCGTCCCATCCGCCGTGGCGGGGCTGCTGGCGGCCGGCGCCATCATCCTCTGCGGCATCATGACCGTCGAACAGTCTTACCGCGCGATCGGCTGGACAACCGTGATTTTGGTTGGGGCGATGATGCCGCTTTCCACCGCGATGATCGAGACCGGAGCGGCGACAATGCTGGCCGACCGCCTCGTCGCGCTGGTCGGTGATGCCGGCCCGACGGCGCTGCTCGCCGGCCTGTTCGTGCTGACCGCGGTGCTTGGCCAGCTCATCAGCAACACGGCGACGGCGCTGATCATCATCCCGATCGGCGTCGCCGCCGCCACCGCCATGGGCATCTCGCCGCGCCCGGTGCTGATGAGCACGGCCGTCGCGGCGGCCGGCGCCTTCCTGACGCCGATCGCCACCCCGACCAACCTGATGGTGATGGGACCGGGCGGTTATGTCTTCAGCGACTACTGGAAGCTTGGCCTGCCGCTTCTGGCCTGGTTCTTTGTCGTCGCGGTCTTCATCGTTCCGCTGATCTGGCGTTTCTGAAGAGAACTATAAAGAGAAGCTGGCGTATTGGAGATTGGCCCTGAAGCCGTCGATCACGACGTTCGATGGCGTCCTGAAAAGCGGACTGCAGATTTCTTCCGACAGCCTTAGGAGCGATACTGCCGATGTGAACCGCCCTGTCCTGGTCGCCAGGGCGGCGCGCCATCGGATCGCTGCCGTCGGAGCAGGAACGGCCTCATCGATCTTATCGATCTCGACGGAATCGAGGAGGTCGAAGACCCCGTTTCCGAGGACGAAGCCTGAATAAATCTTTCCCACTTTCGAGCCGGGTTGCAGGCGGCGGGAAAATCAGGCGAAAAAGCGCAATATTTTCAATGAAATCACAAAGGAATGGTGGGCCGGGCCGGACTCGAACCGGCACCGGCGCTGTTATGAGCAGCGAGCTCTAACCATTGAGCTACCGGCCCACCGCAGCCCTAGCATCCGGCCGGTCAGGCGTGCAACGGCTTTGCCGCGAGCGTGACGCTCCGGTCCGGTAGCACTAGGCGCGTTGCAGATTGCGGCGCCGGCGCAGGGGACCGAGGACGTTGATCTCGAGCGCGCCGACCGTGGTCGCAGCCAGCGCGGCGATGCAGACCATGAGCTTCGAAATCTCCTCCATCGCGCCCTCGATCAGGATGGCGTGAACGACACCGGCGCTAACGATCGCCACGGCCAGCACGCTGTGCGCTATG
This sequence comes from Allobosea sp. Root483D1, assembly GCF_001429505.1. Lineage (GTDB taxonomy): Bacteria > Pseudomonadota > Alphaproteobacteria > Rhizobiales > Beijerinckiaceae > Allobosea. Next base: position 306,939 of record NZ_LMJW01000018.1, on the reverse strand, counting down.
CGCCAGTTCCGGTGGGAGAAGCGCAAGCGCCGGCGCGTCGCGGCGAGGATGGCGGTGAGGATGAGGCACCACAGGCTGATCACGCCGTAAAGCGAGAACGGCGTCGGCGCGACTAGCAGCAGCGCGTCCATCACGTCGTCGGGGCTATAGGCGTAGAGCGCCCCTATATGCAGTCCGACTGTGGCGACGATCGCGATTCCGCCCCAACGATGCCAATGCAGCCCCCGCGCGGCCGGCATCAGGACCGGAGCGGTCGCGGTCAGCAGCGGCTGCACGAACAGCAGGCTGAGCGCCACCACGCCGGCCATGCCGCCGATGACCCAGAGAAGCTCACGACCGCGCTGCAGCGGGCTCAGCGCCGCCGCGACCACGGGGATAGTGGCGACGGCCGCGATCGCCAGCCAGGCGATGCCCCGTCGGCCCGTGTCAGCTCGACTTGCCGGCATTGCCCGCAGCGGGAGCGAGGACGAAGTCGACGGCCATGCTCTTATCGTGCCGGCTGTTCAGCACCGGCCGCAGGAACAGGGTCGCAAAGCCGGGATCGTCATAGGCGATGTGGATGTGCGGTTGGCCGAACTGCGGAACGATCGGCNGAGCCGATAGCGGCCGTTCGCATCGGTCATGACGCTGCCGCGATTGCTCGGCTCGCGCTCGCCGCCACGATCGGTCGCGGCCCAGATCTGGATCCGGACATTGCGCAGCGGCTCGCCATTGCCGGCCCTGCGCACGAGTCCTGAGGCAACGAAACCGGTTCCGAGGTTCTCGACCAGAGCCGCGCCCGGCATGTAGTTGTTGGCGCCGCCGGGCATCGTCTGGGTCGGGGTATGGCCGCCAGTCTGCGCGCTCGCGGTAGCAAGATGGCGTGGCAGCAGGCCGACGACGCCGGCAGCCGCTGCGCCAAGCAGCAGGATTCTGCGGTTGGGATGGATGATCGTCACGGTCATGATCTGATCCTCGCCATTTGTATCTGACGTCAGGAAAGACTTTTGGGCGGCACGGCCCGGAGGCAGCCACAGGCCCGTCCGACGCATCGTCTTGTCCGTCCATCTAAGGAGCGACGGCCAGCGAAGTCCATCGGCTGGGCCATCACCTTCACGTCATGCCGGCGTGAGGCGGCGGCCGGCAGCGCATGAAAAACGCCGTCGCTCTGTGGGAGCGGCGGCGTTCTGGTGAACCCGGTTTCGGCGTCCTGGATCAGGCCGCGCGCGCCTGCTCGTGATCGTGCTCCGCCCCGCCCTCGCGGAAGCTGAAGCGGGCGATGTGCTCCGTCAGCGAACGGGTCTGCTCGTCGGTGAGGGCGAGCGCGGCATTGGTCTCCTCGACCAGCGCGGCGTTCTGGTGCGCCATGGTGCCGATCCCGTCGATCTCCTTGTTGATCGTCGCGACATCGCTCGCCTGGCCGCGAGCCGTCTGCGAGATGCCGTTCATCAGCGCCGAGAGATCGTTGACCGAGGTCAGGATGCTGCCGAACACGGCCGAGCTCTGCTCGACCAGGCCGACGCCGACCTTGACGTCGCCATGGGCCGCCTCGACCAGCTTCTTGACGTCGTTCGAGGCGTCGGCCGAGCGCTTGGCCAGGCTGCGCACCTCGCTGGCGACGACGGCGAAGCCCTTGCCGGCGTCGCCGGCACGGGCCGCTTCCACCGCCGCATTCAGCGCCAGCAGGTTGGTCTGGAAGGCGATCTCGTCGATCATCGAGATCACCTCCGAAATCTTGCTGGAGGAGACGCGGATGCGGTGCATCGCTTCCAGTGCCGAGGCGACGACCTGCTCGCCCTGCTGGGCCCGCTCCTCGGCGCTCTGGGCCATGCCGACCGCCTGCGCGGCGTCCTTGGCGGTCTTCTGGACATTGGTCGCGAAGGCGCCGAGCTGGTTGGTCGCCACCGAGACCGCATTGCTCTCCTCGCTGGTACGCTCGGCGAGGTCGGTGACGCCGTCGAGGATCTCGCTGGTCGCGCTGCGCACGGCCGAGACCGTCTCCGAGAGGCGCGCCAGCGTGCTCTCGAACTCGCCGGCGAGGCTGTTGGTGCCGTTCTTGAGCTCGGCGAAGGCGCCCTGGTAGCGGCCTTCGACGCGGGCGACCAGGCGGCCGTCCGAGAGGTGGCCGAGGACCTCGCAGGTCTCGGACAGGCCGGTCTGGACGGTCTCGAGCAATTCGTTGACCGAGCCTGCCAGCGCGTTGAGCTCGGCATCGGCGAAGTTGGCGTCGACGCGCCGGCCGAAATCGCCCTGCGCCGCCGCTGCGACGACCACGCCGAAGGCCTCGCCGAGCTCGGCCATCATCTGCCGGCGCTGCTCGCGGGCGCGCTCCTCGTCCTCGACCTTGGCGAGCTCGGCGGCGCGCAGCGCCACCGCATTGTCGCGGAAGAGCAGCACGCTCTTCGAGATGTCGGCGATCTCGTCATTGCCCTTGGTCTCGACATGGGTCTCGAGCTCACCGTCGGCGATCGCCCTGGTGGCGGCCCAGAGCCGGTTGAGGCGGCCGACGATCTGGCGCCGGACATAGAACAGCGCCAGCGCCAGCGCGACGACGAGCGAGCCGAGGCCGATCATGCCGAGCCAGAGCTTGCTGGTCTCGATCAGCTTCTGCGTCGAGCCGACGGCAGCCTGAGCCTCGCCGCGCGCGCCCTGCACCAGCGCGTCGACCTCGCGGCGCAATTGAGCCGCTGCCTGATCGACCTCCTTGAGGCCGCGCGTGATGCCTTCGCGGGTGGTGATGTCGCGGTTGCGGATGTCGACCAGCCCGTCGCTGCCTTCGCCGACCGCGATCAGGTCCTCGACCGTCTTGGCCCGGGCCTTGTTGACGGTGATCTTCTCGGCGTCGGCGAGCAGGGTCCGCAGCCGATAGGCGATGCCGTTGAAGCGTTCGCGAGCAAGGCTGAGCTTCTCCTTGTCGTTGATCTGGGCGATCTCGCGCAGCACGCCGACCATCTCGTTGACATTGGCCTGCAGCGTGCGCGCCAGGTCGAAGATGGCGAAGTCGCGGTCCATCAGCGTCTTGACTGCGCCGGTCAGCGCTTCGCCGGAGAGCACGGCGAGATCGTCGAGCCCGAAGGTCACCGCGAACTTGGCCTGCTCGGCCTCGCCGCTGGCCGCCTTGACGAAGGCCTCGTAGGCGGTCCCGAGCTTCTCCAGCGCGGCGGTGCCTTCCGCGGCGTTGCGCAGGCGCTCGCCGGTCAGGTCGTTGATGTCGTTGATCTGGCGCGAGAGGCCGTCGAGCGCGGCCTGCGCCTTCTTGTTGTCGACATTGCCCTCGCCGATCTTGCGGACCAGGTCGAACTGCCGGGCCTCGACCTTGTCGAACTCGCCGGTCAAAGCTGCGCGCTCGCGTACGCTCTGCACTTCCATGAAGCGCGGCGCCAGCGCCGTCGAGGCTGTGGCCGCCTGCGACAGTTCGAGCGCCAGCTCGACCACCGGCATCTTGCGCTCGACCATGTCGGCGACCGTGCTGCCGACCCGGCCATAGGAGAACCAGGCGACCAGAGAGGCCGCGATCGTCAACACCGTCAGGACGCCCAGCGCGGCATAGATGCGCGCGGCGATCCCGATACGTGACGCCTTCTGGCGCGCGGGCTTCACAGTCTTCGACATTGACGCGGTACTCCTGAAGGCATCCCCGGCAGCGCGGCGCTGGCCAGGAGCGGACACGGACGATGGGGCGAGCGGCCGACGATGGTCGGCCTCAGAACGGGTTACGATCTCGATGATGTGCGGCGACGGCTCGTCGGCACGGCGCCATGTTCCGGCGCTGGCGCAAGCCAAACCACGCTCGCCGGCAAGCGACGGCGATCGATCATGCAGGACCTCCCAGCCCCCTGACAGAGCGGTCCCGATGGACCGGCCGACGGCAGAATTGCGGCGGTCCACTTAAAGAACGTTTAAGTTGTCGGATTCTTCTGAATCACTCGACGATGGGGCCGGTTCACATCTCGTTAGGGTTTGCGCACCACGTCAGCCGGCTGGCATCGGCGGCACCGGGCGCGGCTTGCCGTCATCGTCGATCGCGACGAAGGTGAAGCTCGCATCGGTGACCTTCTCGTGCAGCGTGGTGCGGAAGCGCCTGGCCCAGGCCTCGACCTGGATCTTCATCGAGGTGCGCCCGACCGACTTCACCGAGGTGTAGACGCTGAGCACGTCGCCGACCTTGACCGGACGGATGAAGGTCATCGCCTCGACCGCGACCGTCACCACGCGTCCTTGCGCCCGGTCGACCCCGGCGATGCCGCCGGCCTGGTCCATGCGCGACATCACCCAGCCGCCGAAGATGTCGCCGTTGGCGTTGGTGTCCGCCGGCATGGCGATGGTGCGCACGGTCAAGGTGCCGCAGGGTTCTTCGGCAGGATTCGCGCCAGGCTCAGTCATCGTTGCCCTTCCCCTCTTCGATATGGAAGGAGTGGAGCACACGATGCAGGATGGGCGCCAGCACGAAGCCGGTGGCGATCACCACAAACAGCCCCGAGAAGAGCGCATAGGCTCCCGCGAAGATCTTGCCGCCGACGGTCTTGAGCTCGGCGACCGGCCCCATGCCCGACAGGATCATCGCCGCGTTGACGAAGGCATCGACGGCGCTCATGCCCTCGCTGGCAGCGTAGCCCGCCATGCCGATCGCGAGCCCGATCACGGTCAGCGCCAGCCAGAGCAGCACCGCCCGGCCCAGGCGCATAGCAAAGCGCCGTATCGGGACCAGCCGCTCATGGCGGCGTTCGAATTGCATCAGGCGTGGCATCACCACCTCGTCAGTTCGGCCGATCGAGGCAGCCTCGGCAGAGCGTCGGACGGTCTGGTCATGAGCATGGCATACCCCCTTTGCCGTTGAGCCGGCAGCCGATACGCGCCACTATCCGCCGAAGACCGCGGGGCCGGCAATGCAAGCGGATTGGGAACTGGTGCGGGCGCCGCCGCGGCCCGATCTGGCGGGCGCCGTGCTCGGCTACACGGGCTATCGCGAGCACCGCGCCGAACCCATCTTGCGCCGCGAAGTGCCGGTGCTCGTCCTGCCGCTGATCGTCAACTTCGCCGCCCCCTTCATGCTGTCCGTCGCTGGCGGGCAAAGCACCGCGCCGCAAGGCTTCGCAGCCGGCCTGATCGACCGCCCCGTCCTGGTTTCCTCAACCGGGCTCGCCGCCTGTGTGCAGGTCGATTTCACCCCCGCCGGCGCCTATGGCTTCTTCCAGCTCGACCAGCGTGACATGGCCGGCCGCATCGTTGATCTCGACGATCTCGGCGAGCTGCGTCTTCTCGGTCCGCGCCTGCGCGAATGCCGGTCCTGGGCCGACTGCTTTGCTTTGCTCGATCGCGTCATCAGCCAGAGGCTGGCGCGCGGGCGCAGCCTGTCGCCGGAGGTCGCCGGCGGCCTTGCCTGGCTGACGGCGCGGCGCGGCAGGGGCCGCATGCGCGACCTCGCAGCTGCGGCCGGCTGGAGCGAGCGCCACCTGACCCGGCGTTTCGTCAGCGAGACCGGCGTCGGGCCGAAGACCATCGCCCGCATCCTGCGCTTCGAGCATGCCCGCGAACTGGCCGGGCAGCAGGAACCCGGAGGCTGGGCCGCGATCGCCCAAGCCGCCGGCTATGCCGACCAGGCCCATATGACCCGGGAATTTGCTGCGCTATGCGGCCTACCGCCAACCGCCCTCGCCCGCAACGACGCCGGCGAGCACGGCATACTGGAGTCCGCCTGACGTCCGATTCTTTCAAGACGGCGCGCGCCCGGTCGGCTTTTCTGGCGCGACACGCAACCGGAGATGCCGCCAATGCCGCAACCAGCCGCAATCTATTTCGGCCTCCGCTACCGCAACGCGGTGAAGATGGTCGACTGGCTCATCGAGGCCTTCGGCTTCGAGAAACACGCCGTATTCCTCTCGGAGGACGGCAGCAAGGTCGTGCACGCCGAGTTGCGGCTCGGCGAGGGCATCGTCATGTTCGGCTCGAGCGAGGGCACCGACTTCGCCAAGCTGGTAAAGACGCCCGCCGAGCTCGGCGGCACCACCGCCTCGCCCTATATCGCGACGACGGATATCGACGCGCTCTGCGAACGGGCCCGCAAGGCCGGCGCCGAAATCTGCATGGAGCCGACCGACCAGCCCTATGGCAGCCGAGACTTCATCTGCAAGGACCCGGAAGGCCACGTCTGGTGCTTCGGGACGTATCGGCCGGGAACTGCTTCAGCCTGATCGAGAGCCGGAACAAGTGGAGCCCTCATCCTGAGGAGCCGCAAAGCGGCGTCTCGACGGATGGTCCAGGAGGCTCTGGAACCAGCTGGAGCGTCCTTCGAGACGCAGACCAACGTCTGCTCCTCAGGATGAGGGCTTGCGTTATGACGCTGCCGCCAGCTTTGACCGCGCCTTCAGCATCAGCCAGCAGACGATCGAGAGGTTGATCAGGTTCCAGGCCAGGCCGTTGAGGAAGGCGAGCCGGTAGGACGAGGTCGCGTCGAAGATCAGGCCGGAGACCCAGCCGCCGAAGGCCATGCCGAAGACCGTCGCCGACATCACGATGCCGATGCGCATGCCCGCCTCGCGCGGTGGCATGTAGTCGCGGATGATCACCGCATACATCGGCACGATCCCGCCCTGGAACAGGCCGAAGATGCCGGTGACGATGAAGAGCGAGCTCAGCCCGTCGAACCAGAGATAGAGGAAGAGCGCCATGCCCTGCATCACCGAGGACAGAGCGAGCGTCGCCGTGCCGCCGATCTTGTCGGCTATGAAGCCGGAGCTGACCCGGCTGACGATGCCGAGCGCCATCATCACCGTCAGCATCTCGGCGCCGCGGGCGACGCCATAGCCGAGATCGCTGCAATAGGCGACGATATGGACCTGCGGCATCGACATCGCGACGCAGCAGCAGAAGCCAGCCACGACCAGCAGCAGCTGCAGCTGGTTCGGCGACAATCCGAGGCTGCCGCGCGCGCCAGCGCTCACCGCCTCGGCAGCAGCGATGCTCGCCGCGTTCGGCCGGCGCCGGAACAGCGGCGCCAGCGGCAGCATCACCGCGAGGCAGGCGATACCGAGCCAGAGATGGGTGGTGCGCAGGCCATGCGTCTCGACGCCCCAGTTGATCAGCTGCGGCCAGAACATGCCGGCGAGGTAGCTGCCAGAGGCGCCGAAGACGACGGCGAGGCCGCGATAACGCCGGAACCAGTGCGAGAGATCGGCGATCAGCGGCGAGAAGCCGGTGGCGGCGCCGAGCCCGATCAGGAAGCCATGGGCCAGGGCGAACTGCCAGAGCGAGCCGGCGATCGAGGCGAGAGCATAGCCGGCGCCCAGCAGCACCGCGCCGAGCACGATCGGCATGGCGATGCCGACACGATCGGCCAGCCGGCCCATCGCGATGTTGCCGACGCCGAAGCCGATCATCGCGAAGGTATAGGGCAGCGAGGCGTCGGCGCGCATCACGCCGAACTCCTGCTGCACCGCCGTCACCACCACGACCGCCGACCACGAGCCGACGCAGGCGATCGTCCCGACCAGCAGGGCGAGCGCAAGCCTCATCCAGGCATAGGCTGAATCCGGCGCGTAGCGCGCGTCCTGGGCGTTCATGTTTCCTCGCCATGCGATCGGAGAAAGTTTTTCTCCGTGCCTGAGCATTAGGCAGCGCCGGACAGGGCCACAAGCGCGCGGGCAGCGGGGCGACGCAGCGCCGATGTGGGGTTCGGACCGCCTCCCCTGGCGATGCGCTTGCCATGGAAGCAGCCCGCTCGGCATGCTGGCCGCCTGTCGCGAGGGGATGATGGCGAGAATCTCGATCTACGGCGCCGGCGCGATCGGCTGCTATCTTGGCGGCCGCCTCGCCGCGGGCAGCGCCGAGGTCAATTTCATCGGCCGCTCCGGCATCGGTGAGGAACTCCGCCGGCACGGCCTGACGCTGACCCATTATGGCGGCGGCGACTGGCGCGTTCTGCCGGAGGCGATCGCCTTCTCGGCCGAGCCGGGTGCAGCGGCGGCAGCCGACCTGATCCTCGTCACGGTGAAATCCGGCGCCACGGCGCAGGCCGCCGCCGAGCTGGCCGGCATCGTCGGGCCGAACGCCGTCGTGATCAGTTTTCAGAACGGCCTCGGCAACACCGGGACGCTGCGTGCCGCCCTGCCCGGCCGCACGGTGCTCGCCGGCATGGTGCCGTTCAACGTGGTCAGGCGCGGCCCCGGCGCTTTCCATCAGGCGTCGGAAGGCGAGCCCGAAGTCGCGGACTCGGCCAAGCTCGCGCCTTTCCTGGCCGATTTCACCCGCGCCGGCTTCGCCCTGCGCCGGCACCGCGACATGCTGCCGGTGCAATGGGCCAAGCTGCTCTTCAACCTCAACAATGCGGTCAACGCCCTCTCCGGCCTGCCATTGCAGCAGGAGCTGGCGCAGCGCGACTATCGCCGCTGCCTTGCCCTCGCCCAGGCCGAGGCGCTCGTTCTTCTGGCGCAAGCCGGCATCCGGCCAGCCCGGCTGACGCCTCTGCCGGCACGCTGGATCCCGGCTCTGCTGCGCCTGCCCGATGTGCTCTTCGCCCGTCTCGCCCGCAAGATGCTCGCGATCGACCCGCTGGCGCGCTCCTCCATGGCCGACGATCTCGCCGCCGGGCGTAGGACCGAGATCGACTGGATCAATGGCGAGGTGATCAGCCTCGCCGAGCGGCTCGGGCAGCGGGCGCCGGTGAACGCGCGCCTGGTTGCGCTGATCAAGGCTGCGGAAATCGACAAGGCGAGCTGGAGCGGCAAGGCCTTGCTCGCCGAGTTGCAGGCAACCGGCGGGCGAGGTTAGCTCAGCCCTTGCGACCGGTCAGGTCGGCATATTGCTCCGGCGGCAGCGGCCGTCCGAGCATGTAGCCCTGCATGTAGTTGCAGCCCTCGTCGATCAGGAAGTCGAGCTGCTCGCGCGTCTCGACGCCCTCCGCCACCACCTCGATGTCGAGCGCATGGCCGAGCGCGATCACCGCGCGCGTGATCGCCGCCGCCTCCGAGGCGACGCCGAGATTGGCGACGAAGCTGCGGTCGATCTTCAGCGTCGAGAGCGGGAACATGTGCAGATAGGAGAGCGAGGAGTAGCCCGTCCCGAAATCGTCCAGCGCGATGCGCACGCCGAGCGCCTTGATCCGGTGCAGCACCAGCATGGTCCGGTCGAAATCGGTGATCATCACCCCTTCGGTGATCTCGAGCTCGAGCCGCTCCGGCTCGAGGCCGGTCTCCATCAGCACCTCGTCGATCAGCCCGGGCAGGTCGCCATGGCGGAACTGCAGCGGCGAGACGTTGACGGCGATGCGCAGCGGCTTTTCCCAGCTCGCCGCCTCGGTGCAGGCCTGGCACAGAAGCTCCCGCGCCAGAGGCAGGATCAGCCCGCTCTCCTCCGCCGCCGGGATGAATTCGGATGGCGGGATCACGCCCCGCTCGGGATGGACCCAGCGCGCCAGTGCCTCGAAGCCGGTGAGGACGCCTGCCGCCGAGAAGACCGGCTGATAGTGCAGGTGCAGCTGCTTTTGCGCGATCGCTGCCGCGAGTTCTTCGGCGAGGTCGTGGGTGGGCGATGCGGTATCGCTGCCGGCCTGCGGGCCGGTGCTGACGTCGACCATCACATTGACCGCACCGGTGAGCTTGCCTTCGGCATCGTAGAGCGGCGTCGGCAGCGGCATGAAGCGCACGCGGCTGCCGTCGGGCCGCTCGGCCAGCGCTTCGATGCCGCGGACTGCCCGCCTCTCGCGCAGTGCGACCGCCAGCGGACAGTCCTCATGCGCCAGCGGCGAACCATCGACCTGGAAGAGACGGTGGGCGATGCACCAGCGGTCTTGGCCGAGCTGCGGCTCGCGGCCAACGAGCCGGGCAGCCGCCTGATTGAAATAGGTCACGCGCCCGTCGGCATCCGTCGCATAGAGCGCCAACGGCAATTGCGCCACGACTTCGCGGAACCAGCTGTCGTCGGCGACGCCGGCTTGCGCACCCGAAGGTTCATCCGGCTTCTGGCTGCCGGGGGAATTGGGAGGCATGCGGACGATCTCGGTACGACGAACAACGTGATGGCATCAAAGCGGGAAAAACCGAATAAAGTTTTAAATGGCAGAGGCGAATCCGACAACCCAGCCAAATAGCTATTTTGAAGAGATCAAAAGCCGCAGTGAGCTCCGTATTATTTGAATCAAATTTAGACGATTTCGTAGGGAAATCGCAATGGTCGCTTAGATTTAAAATTTTGAATCAATATTGAGCCAACAATATTGGAACAACATCCATGCATAGAACAGAGATTACCATAAATCCTATTTGAACAGTCGTTCGCCTTGCTCGTCGATCAGCTGCCTGGCCTTGATGATGGCGAAGTCCGCCGCCTCCTCGGCGCCCGGGAAGCGGTCGGCCCGGATGAAGCGGTGGCTCTTCATCTCGCCGTCGATCTCCTTCTCGATCACCCCGGAAAGCTGCTGCTGCCCGCCTTCGGGAAACGGCGTCGCATGGATGGTGAAGCCCAAGTACTCGGTGCTTTTCAGCGGCCCGGCTGGAGCGGCCGGCTTGGCTTCCTTGCGACCGAAAAGGGATTTGAGAAAGGACATGGCGAGCTCCGTCTGTCCGCGCTGTATAGCGCAGATGCGGACCATTTGGCCAAGGGCGATCCTTCAGCATGGCAGCGCCGCCGATGCCCCGGCCACGCGACGCTCTGCGCCTCTGGTGCCCCGGCATCGACATCACCATGTCTTTTAAGACAGGGCGGAAAAGCTGCGCCCGTCCACCTCCGCGCGCTTTCCTGCCGCCCTGTCGCAGGAGCAGCCATGACGCGCTTCCTCACATCCTGCCTGCCGATCGCGCTGGCGCTGGCATTGTCCCCCGACATGGCTCGGGCGCAGGCTCCCGCCGGCATTCCTTGCGCCGAGCGCGGCACAGCGACGAGCCAGCTGCATGAACTCTATGGCGAGCGCCGAATCGGCTACGGCCTCGCGGCGAACGGCAGCGTGATCGAACTCTTCGCCTCCCCGAGCGGCTCCTTCACCCTGTTCGCGACGTTTCCCGAAGGCGTGAGTTGCCTGATCGCCACCGGCCAGTCCTGGGAACCGCCGCCGGAGCCCGAATACTACGCAGGGCGGTGATCCCATCCCGCTTCGGACCACAGTCGCCGCGCTCGCTTTCTCCGCATCGCACTCCCCCCTCCTGCCATCGGGACCGTCCTCCGCCTGCAGTTCGAAGGCTTGCTTCCTCTCGAAAATAATACCATACAGTACGGTATATTTTCGAGAGGTCGCCATGAACGCCTGGCTTGCCCTTGCCGCCGCGCTCGCCGCCGCCACGACCCTGATCCACGTCATTCTCGGCGGCCGGCATGTCGCCACGCCCCTGCTGGTGACAGAGCGGCTGCACGCCGTGCCGAAATTCACCATGTATTACTGCTGGCATCTGGTGACGATCGTGCTCGCCGCGCTGGCGCTCGCATTCGGCCTCGTCGCGACCGGCCAGGGCAGCCGCGACCTCGCCCTCTTCGCCACTGCCGGTGCGGCGCTGTTCTGCCTCTGGAGCCTCGGCATGATCGGCCTGTTTCGCCTGCGGATCGCGCATTTCCCGCAATGGGCGCTGTTCGCGGCGATTGCGATCAGCGGTGCGATCGGCCTGTGGCGGTGACCTCCCCTGCCCCGCGCCGCTTCCGCCGGAGTGACTGGCTCGGGCTCGGCCTCACCGCGCTCGCCGAGCAGGGGCCATCCGGATTGACGATCGAGGCGCTCTGCCGCCGCGCCGGCAAGACGAAAGGCTCCTTCTACGCGCATTTTCCGGCGATCGAGGCCTATCTCGCCGCGCTCGCCGCACATTGGCGCGAGACCTATACGCTGCGCCTGATGCAGGAAGCCGACAAGGGCGGGCCGGCGCAGGACCGCCTGGTCGCGCTCGACAGGATGGCGCTCGCCCTCGATGTCCGCGTCGAGCAGGGCATGCGCCGCCTCGCCCAGCTCGATCCCGGCGTGGCCGCGACCTGCGCCGAGGTCGACCGCGAGCGCATCGTCTATCTGGAAAAGCTTCATGGCGAGAGCGGGCGCTTCACGGCGCGGGAAGCCCTCGCTCTCGCCCGCGTCGAATACGCCGCCTTCATCGGCTTCCAGCAGCTCGATCTCGGCCTGTCGCCGGACGACCTGCACGAATGCTACGGCACGTTCATGCGGTTGCTGGCCCGCCCTGTTACGGGCTGACCGCTCAGGCCAGATGCAGCACGACCTCGCGCCGATGCGGGCTGGTGCGATGCTCGAACAGGTAGATGCCCTGCCAGGTCCCGAGCGCCAGCAGGCCGCCGCTGACGGGAATGGAAAGCGAGACCGGCAGCACCGCCGCCTTGATATGGGCCGGCATGTCGTCCGGCCCCTCGGCGCGATGGGTGAGATAGGCCATCGACGGATCGTCCGCGGGCGGCACGAGCCGGGCGAAGAAGGCGGCAAGGTCGCGCCTGACGTCAGGGTCGGCATTCTCCTGGATCAGCAGCGAGCAGGAGGTATGGCGCACGAACAGCGTCAGCAGGCCGACATCGAGCGCCGTCTCACGCACGAAGCGGGCGACCGCGTCGGTGAATTCGTAGAGCCCCGCCCCGCGCGTCTCGATCGAGAGGCGGGTCTGCTTGCCTGCCATTACCGCTCGGTCAGCGCGAGCTTCGCGCCCAGCGCGACGAAAGCGGCCGCGAAGGTACGCCGCAGCCACGCCATCACCGCCGGTCGGCTCACCACCTTGTCGCGCATCGCCGCGGCGAACAGGCCATAGAGCGCGAAGACGACGAAGGTCATCGCCATGAACACGCCGGAGAGCTCGAGCATGCGCGCCATCGGGCTCGCCTCGTCGGCGGCGATGAACTGCGGCAGGAAGGCGACGAAGAAGATCGAGAGCTTGGGGTTGAGCACGTTGAGCGCGAGGCCGTCGACCAGCACGCGCCAGGCCGAGCGCTTGTCGGCCGCGGCCTCGACGCTGAGCGCGCCCTGCTCCTTCAGCGTCTGCCAGGCCATCCAGAGCAGATAGGCGACGCCGGCATATTTGACGATCGAGAAGGCGAGAGCGCTGGCGTGCAGCAGCGCCGCCAGGCCCATCATCGCGGCGAGCAGATGCGGCACGATGCCGAGCGTGCAGGCAAAGGACGCGAGCACGCTGGCCTTGGCTCCGCGCGTCAGCCCGGCGGCGATGGTGTAGATCGCACCCGTCCCGGGCGAGGCGACGATGATCAGCGAAGTCAGCAGGAATTCGAGGGACATGCCTTGCTCCACTTACCGCGATGGCCCCGCATCGATATCCCTGTCGCGGACGGCTTGCTAGCCCAGCCCCTCGAAGATGCCGCCGATCACCGTGACGACGGCCTCCCCGGTCGCGACCACGACGGTGCCCGCGCCTTCGACCACGGTGCCGACGATCTCAACGGCGACGCCAATTGCTTCGATCGAGACGTTGCTGGCGACATCGAGGACACCCTCGGCGATGTCGCCGGCAGCCGAACCTTCCTCTTCCTGCTTCTTCTGCTGGGGTGGAAGGTTGGCCTGCAGCGCCGCCTTGGCGGCCTCGATCTCGGCGGCGGTCGGGATACCGGTCATCTATAGCTCCTCCAGGGGAAGCCTCGATTGTGAGGCTCACCCTAGCAGAACTGTGGCTGCCTGGACCGATTCTGCTTGCCTCCGGCCCGGATGGGTCGTAACGGCGGCGCGCGTCCCTTTGGATGGCCGTAAGCGTCTCACGTCAGGCAACGCATCCCCCGGCTTAGCGCCGCCAGGATGCCAGAAGGCCATGACGGCTGAGCCTGTCCTTACGGATGTTCCCATGAACCGTTTCCGCAAATTGCCGGCGCGCTATGGCGCGCTCGTCACCCCGTTGATCCTGTCGGGCCTGATGACCCTGATCGTCTCGGGAATCTCGACGCTGCGCGTCCTTGGGCCGACACCGGCCTTCCTGCAAAGCTGGCCCGGCGCCTGGGGCCTGTCCTGGCTGATCGCCTTCCCGGTGCTGCTGCTGGCGCTGCCGGTGGCGCGCAAGCTCACCGGGATGCTCGTCGCGCCGGCGGGCTGACCGTCCCGCGGAGGGTGGCTCGCGCCGCCCTTCACGACGCGGCGGCAGGTCGAAAGCCGCTCTGAAAAGCCCAATCGCCCCGCGGCCCCGCGGTCGAACCGATCGCGGCGAACTGCTGTTTTCCGGGCTCGCAGAATGGCCCTGCATGGCGGCCACCCCCTTGAAATACCTCAATTACCTCCAACAAAGGCGGAAACATGCAAAAGAATATTTCGGTTGTCTGTTATGATCTTCCCACGATCAGCCGGTTCTTTCGCTCTTGCGCACTCGTCATCGCCAGCCAGCAATCCCTGAAAATCGAATGGGAGACATATCGGGACAGCAAGGTGATCAATGCGATCTACACGGTCTTCTTCTGGAAAGAGCCGCCTGGCATCGCCGTCGTGCGGGAAGGTTCCCCGGAAAAAGTCGAACGCCGCACCAACGAACTGCACGAGCGCTATCTTCTGGCCTGGGTCCGCAAGCTCTCCGAAGAGGGTCCTGGCGCGGCGCAGGGATATGTCACGACCATGGGGCAGCTCCGCGACATGGCGCGGAAGGACATCCAGAATTTTTACCGGAACGCCTCGGACATCAATAGCGACGTCATCCGGGAAACCCAGGACGGAATAGACAATCTAGCCGCCATCAAGCTCGGCGCCCAGGTCGGTGTCGCCGTCCTTGGGGCCGTGGTCGGCATCGGATTTGTCGCCCCCGCATTGGTCGGCGGGACCCTGACAGCCGGCGGCGGCCTAACGATTCTCGGCGTCAAGGCGGGAGCGGGAGCGACGGCATTTGCAGCCACGGGCCTCGCTCATTCGGTCACCCATTCGGTCATCAAGAGTTGGGACGCCGGCGCCGGTGCTCAAGTGGCAGGGATTGCGATGGAAGGAGGGAAGGCCGGGGGCAGCGAACTGGCAGGAAAGGGGGCAACGCGTGTCCTCGACAAAGCTCTCGCAAACTCGGCGAACGCCGAAAATATCGTCCGCTCGGTCCAGGGCGAGATCAATAAGCAGTCAGCTCGACTCGCTCAGCAGACGTTGACCAGGAAAGCGTCCGAGAAGGCCTCCCAGCGCATAGTCGAAGACACCGCGCGCTTGACGACGCGTACGGCGGAACTGGCAGCGCGCAACCGCAACGTGGCCCTCGCCAAAGCCGGCGGCGTAACTGTCCCCGTCGTCTTCGCGGCCTGGGATATCATGGATGCGATCAGCGACTATCGCGAGACCACGGCGGCCAATCGCTAGAGCCGGATCTGCGAGACGACGATCGCTTGCACAAAAAGAAACGGGGCGCCGAAGCGCCCCGTTCGAAACCCGTCTCAATTGTCCAGGAAGCTCCGGAGCTTCCGGCTGCGGCTCGGGTGCTTGAGCTTCCTCAGCGCCTTCGCCTCGATCTGGCGGATGCGCTCGCGGGTGACGCTGAACTGCTGGCCGACCTCTTCGAGCGTGTGGTCGGTGTTCATGCCGATGCCGAAGCGCATGCGCAGCACGCGCTCCTCGCGGGGGGTCAGCGAGGCCAGCACCCGCGTCGTCGTCTCGCGCAGATTGCTCTGGATCGCGGCGTCGATCGGCAAGATCGCGTTCTTGTCCTCGATGAAGTCGCCGAGGTGAGAATCCTCCTCGTCGCCGATCGGGGTCTCCAGCGAGATCGGCTCCTTGGCGATCTTCAGGACCTTGCGCACCTTCTCCAGCGGCATGGCCAGCTTCTCGGCCAGCTCTTCCGGGGTCGGCTCGCGGCCGATCTCGTGCAGCATCTGGCGCGAGGTCCGGACGATCTTGTTGATCGTCTCGATCATGTGCACCGGGATGCGGATGGTGCGGGCCTGGTCGGCGATCGAGCGGGTGATCGCCTGCCGGATCCACCAGGTCGCATAGGTCGAGAACTTGTAGCCACGGCGGTACTCGAACTTGTCGACCGCCTTCATCAGGCCGATATTGCCTTCCTGGATCAGGTCGAGGAACTGCAGGCCGCGGTTGGTGTACTTCTTGGCGATCGAGATCACGAGACGCAGGTTCGCCTCGATCATCTCCTTCTTGGCCTGCCGGGCCTCGCGCTCGCCCTTCTGGACCATCAGCACGATCTTGCGGAACTCCTGGATCTCCAGGCCGGTCTCCGAGGCCATCGTGTGGATGTCCTCGCGCAGATCCTTGATCCGATCCTTCTCCTGCGCGACGAACTCCCTCCAGCCACGCGAGCCGAGCTTGGAGACGCGCAGCAGCCACTTCGGATCGAGCTCGCCGCCGATATGCTGCTTCAGGAAATCCTCGCGGCCGACGCCATAGCTCTCGGCGAGACGCAGCAGCCGGGTCTCGTGCGAGATCAGGCGCTTGTTGATGTCGTAGAGCTGCTCGACCAGCGCCTCGATGCGGTTGTTGTTGAGCGAGAGCGACTTCACCGCGACGATGATGTCGTCCTTCAGCTTCTTGTATTTGCGGTCCTGCGACGGCGAGAGCTTGGTGTTCTCCAGCCGGTTGGCGATGTCCTGATCCTGCAGGCGGCGCAGCTTGGTGTAGTTGCTCGCGATCGAATCGAAGGTCTCGAGCACACGCGGCTTCAGCTCGGCTTCCATGGCCGAGAGCGAGACGTTGTTCTCGATATCGTCGTCATCCATGCCCTCGGGTGGGGTCTCGCCCTCCGGCGTCGCCTCCTCGGCGGCTTCCGCACCTTCCTCGCCCTCGCCCGGCAGTTGCTCCGGGTTCTTGCCGTCAGGGCCGGCATAGGTCGCTTCGAGGTCGATGATGTCGCGCAGGAGGACCTTGCCCTCGTTGAGCTCGTCGCGCCAGATGATGATCGCCTGGAAGGTCAGCGGGCTCTCGCAGAGCCCGGCGATCATCGCCTCGCGGCCAGCCTCGATGCGCTTGGCGATCGCGATTTCGCCCTCGCGCGAGAGCAGCTCGACCGAGCCCATCTCGCGCAGATACATGCGGACGGGATCGTCGGTGCGCTCGGTCGGCTCGAGATTGCGCTTGGTCTCGACCGGCAGCGATGGGCGCGAAGCCTCGACAAGATCGCCGCCCTCGGCCTCGTCCTCGCTATCGTCCTTGCCGCGGGCCGCGCGCTCTTCGCCGGCCGATTCCGGATCCTCGTTGTCGACGACGTTGATGCCCTGCTCGCTGAGCTGGCCGAGCACGTCCTCGATCTGCTCGGAAGAGAATTCCTCCGAAGGCAGGACCTCGTTCAATTCATCATAGGTGACATAGCCGCGCTTCTTGGCGAGCTTGATCATCCGCTTGACGGCCTGATCCGTGAGATCGAGGAGCGGGCTGTCCGTGCTCGGGGGCGCTTCCGGGGAACCCGGTTCGGACTTGTCCCGCTCGCTCACTTTGGTCGCCATCAATCAGCGCTCCACCATCTTGCGCGCCGGAGGTAGCCGCTCCGACGCAGAAAAGGGCGCCGCGGCTGCCGTTGCTGCCGCGCACCCCACCCTACTCATTCGTCACAGATAGCGCCGACCATCGTTGATGAATCGTGCACCATCTCGAAAGTCACCCCGGATCTGCCGACGAAAAGCAACGCGCCAGCCTGGTCACTTGTCGGAATTCGCCTCGGTCCCCTCGATCGTCTCGAGGCGGCCCTTGACGTCCTTCATCCAGGCGAAATTGGCTTCCGTTGGTTCGTCAGCCAATGCGCGTTCGGCTGCCTTCAGCTCGCTATGTAGCGTGCGTGCGCGATGATGCAAGACGAGAGCCTGACGAATCGAATCAAAAACCGATTCAGGATCAGCAGTTTGCGCCAGCTTCAGCCGCTCGGCCGGCTGGGTGACGGCGAGCAGCGCCGCCCGTGCTTCGGCGACACGCCCCTGCTCCAGCCGCCGCCCGAACGCCTCCTGGTCGAAGGCGCCGTCGATCGCCGCATCGAGCAGCGCCTGGCGAAAGCGTTCGGCCGCCGTCCCGTCGAGTGCGAGTTCGGCAATCTCGTCGACGCAGCGCATGACGAGGTCGGGATGGCTCGCCAGCGCCAGCAGGATGAACGCCTCGCGCTGATTCTCGCCATGCCGGCGCTGCATCAGCGGCGAACTGGTGAGCTGCTGGCTCGGCCGCACCAGCGACAGCGGCTGCCTCTCCGGGCCGCGCTGAAAACCGCGTCCGCCGCGCGCATTGCCGCCGAAGCCACCCTGCCGGCGCCCCTCGAAACGCTCCTGCTGCGGTGGCGGGGCGAAGAGCTGGCCGATGCGCTCGTCGATCTCACGGCGATAATGCCGGCGTGTCGCCTCGTCGCGGATCAGGCCGAGCGGCTCCTTCAGCCGGCGTTCGAAGGCAGCGCGCCGCTCGGGCGTGTCGAGCTGGCTCGCCTCGAATTCGCGGGCCCAGAGCATGTCGACCAGCGGCTTTGCCGAACCGATCACCTCGGCGACCGCTGGCTTGCCGCCGGAGCGGGCGAGATCGTCCGGATCCTGCCCCTCCGGCAACAGCGCGAAGGAGAGCGAGCGCCCCGGTTCGAGCAACGGCAGCGCAAGATCGATCGCCCGGCTCGCCGCCTTGCGCCCGGCCTTGTCGCCGTCGAGGCAGATCACCGGCTCGCCGGCCATGCGCCAGAGCAGGGTGAGCTGGTCCTCGGTCAGCGCAGTGCCGAGCGGCGCCACCACCTGCGGGAAGCCGGCGAGCGTCATGGCGATGACGTCGACATAGCCCTCGACCACGATCACCTGGCCAGTGTCGTGCGCGGCCTTGCGGGCATTGTGGTGGTTGAACAGAAGACCGCCCTTGTGGAAGAGCGGCGTCTCCGGCGAGTTCAGGTATTTGGCCGAGACCTCGGCGCTCATCGCCCGGCCGCCGAAGGCGACCACCCGTCCACGCGCATCATGGATCGGGAACATGACCCGGTCGCGGAAGCGGTCATAGGGCACGGCGATCTCCTCGCCATGCACCAGAAGCCCGGTCTCCATCATCGCATCCGCGCCGACGCCCTTGCCGGCGAGATGATCGCGCAGCGCGAATCGGTCGGGCGGGGCATAGCCCATGCGGAAGAGCTGGCGCGCCTGGCCTTCCAGTCCGCGCCCCGAGAGATAACGCCGCGCCAGCCCGCCGCGCTCGGATTGCAATTCGGCCTCGAAGAAGCGTGCCGCGAGCTCGACGACCTCGTGCAGCCCCTTGCGCTTCTCCTCCTGTACCTGCGCCTCGACGGAAACTTTCGGCAAGATAACGCCGGCTTCCGAGGCGAGCTTCTCGACCGCCTCCGGGAAGGACAGCCCCTCGGTCTCCATCACGAACTTGAAGATGTCGCCGTTCTTGCCGGAGGAGAAATCGAAGAACGAGCCCTTCTGGTCGTTGACGAAGAAGGACGGCGTCTTCTCGGCGTTGAAGGGCGAGAGCCCCTTCCATTCGCGGCCGGCCTTGGCGAGGCGCACGCGTTTGCCCACGACCGCCGAGACTGGCAGCCGCGCCTTGATCTCCTCAAGGACGGAGGGCGGGAACTTCATGGCTTCCTATCTGGCGATGCGGAGAGCTTGTGCCAATCGCCGATCGCAGCGCTCCCCTGATTATTGGCGCAATCCACAGCGCGTGATAGCCAGCCATGCTGGCGAAGCGAGGCAGGAGCGCGCCCGATGATCGAGACGCGGCTGCTGCGCCAGTTCATCGCCGTTGCCGAGGAGCTGAATTTCCACCGCGCGGCCGAGCGGCTGCACATGGCGCAGCCGCCGCTCAGCCAGGCGATCCGCAAGCTCGAAGACGCGCTCGGCCTCCGCCTGTTCGAGCGCAGCAACCGCAGCGTCGCGCTCACGCCGGCCGGCGCAGCCTTCTTCGTCACCGCCCGGCGCGTCCTCGCCCAGCTCGATGACGGCATCAGGGAGGCCCAGCGCGTCGCCGCCGGCCAGGCCGGCCGCCTCGCGATCACCTTCGTCGGCACCGCCCATGATCTTTTGCCGTTGGCGCTGCGCCGTTTCCGCGCCGAATTCCCCGGCATCGAGCTTGTCCTGCGCGAGGCGACAACCGGCGAGCAACTCGCAGCGATCACCGCCGGCGAGGCCGATATCGGCCTGATGCGCCAGCCCGGCATCATGGTTGCGCAGCTCGCCAGCGAATGCCTGCTGCGCGAACCGATCCTCGCCGCCCTGCCGGACGATCACGCGCTTGCTGGACGCAAGACCATTCCCCTCGCCGCTCTCGCCGGCGACGACTTCATCGGCACGCAGCGCCAGCTCGGCATCGGCTTCCACGACCAGATCATCTGGCTTTGCCGGCTCGCCGGCTTCTCGCCGCGCATCGTCCAGGAGGCCCGCCAGATGCAGACTGTCGCCAGCCTGGTCGCGAGCGGCCTCGGCGTCGCGCTGATCCCGGCTTCGCTGGCGCTGATACCGCGCGCCGGCGTCGCCTTCCGGCCGATCGCAGTCGAGGCGCCTCCGGAGATGGCGCATGTCGAACTGATCGCCGCCTGGGATGCGACGCGCGGCTCGCCCGCGCGGGACAATTTCCTCGCCGTGCTCCGGCAAGCGGCCATCGATATGCAGGACATATCAAACTAGGACGAACAATATATTTTACTGAGAGCAGCCAGGCAGGCAGCCTCCTCGCACAGCAATAGCCGAGGAGCTTCAGCTCATGCACCGCCCCATCCGGCGATCAGCCTTGCTTGCGGCCGCGCTCACCGCGGCGGCCGCCTTCGCCCTCCCTGCCTCAGCGACCGAGCGACCGACCATGATCGAACAACTGCGCATCTACGAGATCTTCGACGGCAACAAGGAGGCCTTCCACGCCCGCTTCCGCGACCATGCCGCCCGCATCATGAAGGCCCATGGCTTCGACATCGCAGCGATGTGGGAGGCTAAGGGCAAGGACCGCACCGAGTTCGTCTATGTCCTGCGCTGGCATGATGAAGCGACGATGCGCGAGCGCTGGGCCCGCTTCATGCAGGATGCCGAATGGTCGAAGATCAAGGACAGCAGCGCCGCCGAGCACGGCCGCATGGTCGGCGCGATCGAGGAGCGGGTGATGCAGCGCACGAGCTATTCGCCGTAAGCAGCCGGCTCCTTACGGACAGCGCAGCGGATCGCCAGCCAGGGCCTTCGCCACACCGTCCGTCGGCAGCAGGATGGTCGCGTCGGCAGCCCGCAATTCGATCCGCTTCGCCTCGCGCAGGCCCGCCACCACCGGCCTCATCTGTATGACGCCGAAACCCTCATCGGGTGTCCAGGTCAGCTCGACCTCGTCGACACCCGATTGAGCCTTGACCGGCACGCGCGTCGCCTTGCCGTCAGCCACGATCTCGATCGTCGACGGCAAGGCGTCCTTGAGCTGCGTCTTGGGCAGGACGGCCATCAGGTAAGGGCCGCTCGCAATCGCCGGGTTGGCGCGAGCCGCCGCCGCATCGCCGCAATAGAAGGTGAGCCGCGTCCCGTCGGCGCCGCTCACCCCGGCATAGGAGGTGCCCATCTGATAGCCGGTGCCCCAGCCCTCCGACTGGGCGAGCGCAGCCGGGCCTTGCAAGGCGAGGCCGAGCGCGATCACAATGATCGACCGTTTCGACATCGGAAGCCTCCTTTGCCGAAACGCTGCCCCGTCGATATGGCGGAAATGCCGCCTGCGGATCAGCCGCCCAGCAACTGCTTTACCATAGGGGAGACCTTGGCAAAGTCCATCTGGCCGGCATAGGCGGCGCGCAGCGCGCCGATGACCTTGCCCATGTCCTTGACGCTGGCCGCGCCGACCTCGGCGATGACCTCCTCGATCGCCGCCTTGATCTCCTCGTCGCTCATCTGCTTCGGCAGGTAGGCGGAGATCACCGCGACCTCGGCGCGCTCACCATCGGCGAGCTCGGGACGGGCATTGGCGTCGTAGATCGTGATCGATTCCTGGCGCTGCTTGATCATCTTCTGCAGCAAGGCGAGAATCTCGTCCGGCGTCGCCTCGCCCTTGCCGGCCCCGCGCGCCTCGATGTCCTTGTCCTTCAGCGCCGCCTGGACCAGGCGGATGGTCGAGACCTTGCCCTTCTCGCCGGCCTTCATCGCGGTCTTCAGGTCGGCGGTGAACTGCTCACGCAGGTTGGACATGATGTTGCAAACCTTCTTCATTCATTGACGGGGCGCAGGCGCCTGATTAAGGCTCGCGCTCCAGACCGGCAGCGCCACTCGCGCGCAGCCTTCACGCTTGCCGCAGCTTCCAGCGGCCTGGACGAGACATAGACATGACCGCTCATGAAGGAAACCCCGCCACGCAAGGCTGGCAAGAGGGCTGGGTTGAGCCACGCGCGACCGCGGTGCTGGTGCTGGCCGACGGCACGGTGCTCGAAGGCTTCGGCCTCGGCGCCATCACGCAGGCTCCCGGCGAGGTCTGCTTCAACACGGCGATGACCGGCTATCAGGAGATCCTGACCGATCCGTCCTATGCTGGGCAGATCATCACCTTCACCTTCCCGCATATCGGCAATGTCGGCGTCAACGAGGAGGACACCGAGACGGTCAACGCCGCCGCCTCCTCCGGCGTGCGCGGCATCGTGCTGCATGCCGAGGTGACGCAGCCCTCGAACTGGCGCTCGGCAAAGCATCTCGATGCCTGGCTCAAGGCCCGCAACATCGTCGGCATCTGCGGTGTCGACACCCGGGCGCTGACAGCGCTGATCCGCGAGAACGGCATGCCGAACGCGGTCATCGCCCATGACCCGGCTGGCAATTTCGACATCGAGCGTCTCAAGAAAGAGGCCGCCGCCCTGCCCGACATGGCCGGGCTCGACCTCGTGCCGCTCGTCGCCGCGACCCAGCGCTATGACTGGGACGAGACGCCCTGGCAGTGGCCGCGCGGCTACGGCAAGCGCGAGAGCGCGGCGCACCGGGTCGTCGCGATCGACTACGGCGTCAAGCGCAACATCCTGCGCTTGCTCGCCAAGGCCGGCTGCGAGGTCGAGGTCGTGCCCTCGACCGCGACCGCCAAGGACATCCTCGCGTTGAACCCCGACGGTGTCTTCCTGTCGAACGGCCCGGGCGATCCGGCCGCGACCGGCGAATATGCCGTGCCGGTGATCAAGGAGCTGCTCGACCGCAAGATCCCGACCTTCGGCATCTGCCTCGGCCATCAGATGCTGGCGCTCGCGATCGGCGGCCAGACCATGAAGATGAAGCAGGGCCATCACGGCGCCAATCATCCGGTCCAGGACAAGACCACCGGCAAGGTCGAGATCGTCTCGATGAACCACGGCTTCGCCGTGGATCCGGCGACGCTGCCGGCCAACGCGACCGAGACTCATGTCTCGCTCTTCGACGGCTCGAACTGCGGCATCGCGCTGAACGATCGCCCGGCCTTCAGCGTCCAGCATCATCCGGAGGCCTCACCCGGCCCGCAGGACAGCCACTACCTCTTCACCCGCTTCGTCGAATTGATGGAAGCCGAGAAGGCGAAGAAGGCCGCCTGATGCTGCGCCTTCCAGCGGCTTGCCTGGCGCTCATGTTGCTGCACCAGCCGGCGCTGGCGGCGTTCCCCTGTGACGAACTCTGGGGCGAACGCAACGCGATCTATTTTGAAGCCGGCTACTGCTTCAAGACGGAGCGCGGCAAGAAGGCCTTTGGCGACAATGCCGGCTGCAAATACGACAATGTCGCGGACGTGCCGCTGACGGCCCGCAACCGGGCCGATATCGCCGACATCCAGCGGCGCGAGCGCGAGAACAACTGCCCGAGATGAGGCTGTGGTTGACAGTCCCCGCAGCCTGCGCTTGAAGCGAAGCATGAACCAAGCGACCTGCCTCGCTCGCAACTATTACGCGCCGTCCTCATAGAAGGCGGTCGCACTCCCATGCTCAACCGCCGCGCTGGCGGTTGAAATCAGGCAGTCACCCGGCATCGCGGCCCT
This sequence comes from Allobosea sp. Root483D1, assembly GCF_001429505.1. Classification (GTDB taxonomy): domain Bacteria; phylum Pseudomonadota; class Alphaproteobacteria; order Rhizobiales; family Beijerinckiaceae; genus Allobosea. The sequence continues at coordinate 283,199 of NZ_LMJW01000018.1, read as the reverse complement.
CCTCAAGGACAACGCGATGCTTACCCAAAACAAGACCAATCCCTCCATCGGCCTGATGGGCTTTGGCGCCTTCGGCCGCCTGATCGCCCGTCATCTCAGGTCGCATTGCCGCCTCCTGGCGTTCGATCCGGCGCTGACAGCGGACGCCGCTGCTGGCGGCATCATCGCCGCCGACCCGGCCGAGATCGCCGCCTGCGACATCGTCATTCTCGCCGTGCCGGTCGCGGCCCTCTCCGAGGCGATCGCGACGTTAAGGCCGCATCTGCGCGCCGGGGCGATCGTCGTCGATGTCGGCTCGGTCAAGATCGGCCCGGCCGCGACCATGCTGGCCGAGCTGCCTGACAACGTCGAGATCGTCGGCACACACCCCCTCTTCGGCCCGCAGAGCGGGCGCGACGGCATTGCCGGCCTCAAGATCGCGATCTGCCCGATCCGGGGCCGCAGCGCCTGGCGCATCGCCGCCTTCCTGCGCCGCATGCTTGGCCTCACCGTGATCATGACGACGCCGGAGGCGCACGACCGCGAGGCGGCGATGGTCCAGGGCCTGACCCATCTCATCGCCAAGATCCTGGTCAGGATGGAGCCGCTGCCGCGCCGGATGACCACGGCGAGCTTCGACCTCCTGATGCGCGCGACCGAGATGGTCCGCCATGACAGCCCCGGTGTCTTCATGGCGATCGAGCAGGCCCACCCGCATGCCAGGCCGGTTCGCGACCGCTTCTTCGCCCTGGCCGAGGAGATGCGGGCACATCTGGATCACTCGGCTTCCAATGACATCGCCCCTCAATTAGCGCGGGCGCCGCAACAGGCCCTCTCCCCCCTTGTGGGGGAGAGTTGGAGAGGGGGGTAGTCAGCCCCGCGGGCAAACATCAGCTTTGCAGTAGAGACGTCTCCGAAGGGGCAGCGCCCTGCATACCCCCCTCCCAACCCTCCCCCACAAGGGGGGAGGGCTGCGCCCGATCCAGCAGCCCTGCATTGGATCGAAACGACGTGACTGGATGCCGTCTCCTAGGCCGCCTTCGCCTCCAGCTTCAGGAAGCCCGCCAGCTTGGCCGCCGACAGTCCGGCCTCAGTCGCGATCCGCGTCGCCAGCGCCACTGCCGCGGGCCGTGGCTGCCCCATCGGCCGGTCGAGCCAGTACGAGACCGGGTTGAGCGCAATGCGGGCGTCGACCCTGGCGATCCGCCCGGCATCGACCTGCGCCTGCGCCAAAGGCGGGCGCGACAAGGCCACGCCTAGCCCACTGGCGGCGGCGTCGAGCACGAGGTTGTAGTCCTCGAACCTCCGATCCTGCTGGCGCGGCCGGAAGTCGAGCCCCTGCGCATTGAACCAGGCGCGCCAGCCGGCGGCGTCCGAATCATGGATCAGCGGCTGGTCGAGGAAGCGCTCCGGCTTGCCCTCGCCGATCGCCTTGGCCAGTTCCGGCGAGGCGATCGGGTAGCACCACTCCTCGAAGAGCTGCACTGAGACCCGGCCCGGCGTGCCGCCGCGGCCGCAGCGAATGGCGAGGTCTATACCCTCCTCCTCAAGGTCGACCTTGCGATGATCGACCTGCAGCATGATCCGCACGGCGGGATCGCCGCTTTCGAGGCGCTGCCAGCGCGGCATCAGCCAGAGCGAGCAGACCGATGGCGTCGCGCTGAAGCGCACCACCGCCGTCCCGCGCGGCTCGCTCCAGCGGTCGGAGCTGTCGGCGAAGACCAGGAAAGCCTCCTGCGTGCGCTGGAACAGGCGCTGCCCCTCCGGTGTCAGCGCAACCCCGCGCGCCTGCCGCTCGAACACCCGCAGGCCAAGCCAGTGTTCCAGCTTGGCGACCTGCCGCGAGATCGCGCCATGGGTGAGGTTCAGCGCCTCGGCCGCGGCCGAGAAGCTGCCGGAGCGGGCAGCGGCCTCGAAGGCGCGCAGCGTATCGAGGGGTGGAAGCGGCGAGCTGTGATCCATGCTCACAGCTCGCCATCGAATTACTCGTTTGTCAATCAGCTCGCCGGGGCGTCTATCGGGAGCGAACCGTCATTTGCCCCTGTGAGGCCACCATGACCACCGCCGCTCCCGCCGCGCCCACCCGGCCCGGCTCCACCCTCGACGCCATTCTCCTCTTCACCATTCCCTTCACCGTCATCGCCTGGGCGTCCTCCTTCCCGGCGATCCGGGCGGGCCTTACCGGCTTCGGCGCGCTCGAACTCGCGGCGCTGCGCTTTGCCATCGCCGGCGTGTTCGCGGCGCTCTTCCTGGTCGTGATGCGTCCGAAGCTGCCCGAGCGCGCCGACATCTGGCGCTTCCTCACCGGCGGCATCGTCTTCATCGCGCTCTATGCGATCTTCCTCAATCTCGGCCAGCGCGTCGTGCCGGCGGGCGCGGCGAGCTTCATCATCAACACCAACCCGATCATGACGGCAGCGCTCGCCATGCTGGTCCTGAACGAGCGCTTCAGCCTGATCGCCTGGCTCGGCACAGCGCTCGCCTTCGCGGGCATCGGCGTGATCGCGCTCGGCAACGGGCTCGACCTCAATATCGGCATCAGCGTCCTGCTGATCCTCGGCGCCGCCCTCTGCAACTCGGTCTCGACCGTGGTGCAAAAGCCGCTCTTCGCCCGTCACAAGCCGCTCACCGTCGCGGCCTGGAACATGGCGCTCGGTGGCCTCGCGCTCACGCCCTTCCTGCCCGGCGCACTGGAGCAGTTGCCGGCCGCCCCGGCGCAGGCGATCTGGTCCGTCGTCTGGCTTGCTCTGGTCTCGAGCGTCGTCGCCTACGGCACCTGGGCGATTACCTTATCGCGCCTGCCGGCTGCCCGCGCCTCCAACTTCCAGTACTGCGTGCCGCCGGCGGCGATGCTGATCAGCTTCCTCTGGCTCGGTGAGATCCCGACCACGCTCGGCCTGATCGGCGGCGCCATGGCGCTGGCCGGCGTGGTGATCGTCAATTTGAAGCGGTGAACACGTCGTCATTCTCGGGCGAAGCGAAGCGCAGGCCCGAGAATCTCGTGACGAGAAGGCGCGGATTGGAGCCTCATCCGGTCTGAGATGCTCGGGTCAAGCCCGAGCATGACGTGCCTTCACTCGGCGCCCTGAGCTCCCGCCTGATCCCGTTCGACCCCCAAAATCAGCTTCCTCAGCAATCCCGCCAGCATCTCGCGCTCGCCTGCATCGAGCGGCTGCAGGAAGGTAAGCTCGCTCGCCATATCCGTGCGAAACGCCTGCTCGGCCAGCGCCGCACCCTTTTCCGTCAGCGCGACCTGCACGCTGCGCCCGTCCTGCGGCGACTTCTCGCGCCGGATCAGCCCGGCCTTCTCCAGCCGGTCGAGCCGGTGGGTCAGTCCACCCGAGGAGATCATCAGCAGGGAATACATCTCGGTCGGCGTCAGCCGGTAGGGCGGCCCGGACCGGCGCAAGGTCGAAATCACGTCGAACTCGCCGCGGTCGAGCCCGAAGCCGGCAAAGGTCGCCTCGATGCTGGGCCGGACCATGTTGCCGAGCCGAAAGGCTCGGCCGAGGATCGCCATCGGCTCGGTGTTCAGGCCGGGCAGCTCCCGTGCCCATAGCCGACGCAGCCGGTCGACGTGGTCCTCCGCGGTGCCTTCCTGGTTCACTGATTCGTTTGTCATTTCCGAGCCTTGGCCGTCGCTGCCGCCACAGCGAGACATACACGGCGCATGCCCTTTGGCCAAGATATCTCGGCGCGAAGATATTTATCTTGACGGGAAGATATTTTCTGCGATAGATATCTTCTCGTGAAGATAGATCACCAGCAGCCAGGGAGGCAGCGATGTTCAATATCCTTCGTGCACAGGACCAGCAGCGCGGCGCCAACCGCACGCTGCGCTTCGAGGGCGAAGCGCTCGGCGGGCCGATCTCGTTCTTCATGGTCGATGCCGAGCCGGGCCAGGGCTCGATGCTGCACGTCCACCCCTATTCCGAGACCTGGATCGTCCAGAAGGGCGAGGCCGAGTTCACCGTCGGTGGCGAAACCACTCGCGGCTACCCCGGCGACATCGTCGTCGCCGCTCCCGATATCCCGCATCGCTTCGAGAATGTCGGCGAAGGCCGGCTCGCGCTGATCTGCGTCCATCCGAACGAACGCATCCTGCAGCAGAACCTCTGACAGCCCCCTACCCCAGCAAGGAGAACTGCCATGTCCAAGATGATCTTCGTCAACCTGCCCGTCACCGACATCGCTGCCGCGACCCGCGTCTACGAGGCGATCGGCTGCACGCAGAACCCCGATTTCAGCGATCACCAGGCCTCGAGCATGGTCTGGTCCGAGGCGATCACCTTCCAGCTGCTGAGCCGCGACTATTTCGCGACCTTCACCGCCAAGCCAGTCGCCGACGCTCATGCCGGGGCGCAGGTCCTGCTGGCGCTCACCCAGGAGAGCCGCGCCGCGGTCGATGCGCTGGTCAAGGCTGCGGCAGCCGCCGGCGGCAAGGCCGATCCGCGCCCGGCGACCGATATGGGCTGGCTCTACAATCGCGCCTTCGAGGATGCCGACGGCCACACTTTCGAGGCCGTTTTCGCCGACATGTCGGCAATGCCGACGGGGTGAGAGAGCCGGAGAACCCCTCTCCCGGGTGGGAGAGGGGCCGGGCTGAAAGCGACGTCTCGCTGGTGGAGCGCTTCGAGCGCCCCATGGCTCTGGCCGGCGTGGTGATCGTCAATTTGAAGCGGTGAGGCGCAAGCCCGCTCACCACATTTGCCGCACCCGGCCCTATGGAAAATAAAGAAGCAGGCGATACTGCGAAACTTCACTGAGCTCAGGTCTAAAATCTGGTCTTCATTCACTAAAAACTCGAATTCAACCCCCAAATTCGGCGCGATTGAAATGAAAAACGAGAGCGATGATTGACATCTCGCCTCGAAAATCGTAGCTTGATTTTGTCGATATTTGCTTGGACGGTCGGTTTTATTTTCGTGCTTCGGCACGCTTCTGATGAACTCCCCCCTTTCGAAATCGTTCTGAATCCGCCGAGCAGTCGCATGGCGGACGACAGGTATTGCCAATAGGAGGGTTCTTCAATGGCCACCGGCACAGTGAAATGGTTCAATTCCACCAAGGGCTTCGGCTTCATTCAGCCTGACGACGGCAGCCAGGACGTCTTCGTCCACATCTCTGCTGTCGAGCGCGCTGGAATGCGCGATCTGCAGGAAGGCCAGAAGATCAGCTTCGAGGTCGCTCGCGACAACAAGTCGGGCAAGATGGCCGCCGAGCAGCTTCAGGCTGCATGATCCGGACGTCATTCGTCACGGTGACCATGGATGTACCGGCACTACTGACTGGAATGACTTCCAAGGGAAGGCCAAGCGTATGCTTGGCCTTTTTTATGTGCCTGACCTCGCCATCGAAACTATCGGGAGGCCATCTTGGCTGAACATTCAAAGCAGCGCTCTGACGCCGACAACAATTTCCTGAAGGTGCAGACCCAGTCGCTCGCACGCAGCCGGATCGTCTCCGAGGCTGACAGCATCGCCCAGGCCCGCGATGAGAATACTGCGAAGCTGAGGCAATTGCGGCTGCAGAAGGAAGCGCTGGAGCGCGAGGCGCAGGCCCTGGCGCCTGCCAAGCCCAAGGCACGCCGCAAGATCGTCCGCGCCTGACGGCAAGCCGGCCGCTCGCCCTCGCGGCGAGCATCCCGCCTTCAATTCTGCCGTCGCGCGGGTTCAGGCAGCGGCGAGTGACGCTGCCTCGACACATCGACATCGAGATTCGGCACGCAGCCGTCGACTGCGACGCCACCCCGCCCCCTCTCTTGGATGGTGTCCTGCCGCAAATCCTCGCAGTGCAAGCCGGCGGGGCTTTTGAGCGCGGCCGACCAACTGTTGCCGGGTTGAGCGGGTTTCCCTTTCCTGCGGGGAAGAAGGCCGCGGCGCGACGCGCTCACGGGCGAGGACGGCGCAGCCGCGCCGCCTTCAGGATCGATCGGAGCGCGCGCCTGTCAGGACAGGAGGCGCCCGGCCTTGATGTACTCGACCATCTGGCTGACCACCGTGCCCCAGCCCTCGTGGAAACCCATCTCTTCGTGCTGCTTGCGGCTGGCATCGTTGCCATGGATGGCCACGGCTCGATAATGCGTGCCGTTGCCGTCCCTGGCGAGATCCAGGATGGCGGTGAAGAACGGGTTCGGCGAAGGTCGATAACCGCCGAGCAGCGTGTCGGTCATGACCAGCCGCTCCAGCGGCTTCACCTCGAGATAGCACTGGGTGTTGGCGAATTCCTGGCCCTCGGGCGAGCGCATGGTGAAGTTGATCGCGCCACCGGGACGCAGGTCGAGGTCCAAGGCGGAGATCGCCCACGGCTTGGGCGCGAACCAGTTGCGCAGATGTTCCGGCGTCGTCCAGGCACGCCAGACGAGTTCGACCGGGACATCGAGCTTGCGTTCGAGCAGCAGGTCGAGCTCGGGATTGATCGTGATCGCAGGCAAGGTCATTTGCTCTCCTCTTCCTTCAGGGTCATGACATAGGCGTCGAACTGGTCGAGGCGGCGCTCCCAGAGGTTGCGCTGGTGCCCGAGCCAATCCTCGGCGAGCTTCAACTGGTCCGTAGCCAGCTCGTAGGTCCTGACGCGCCCGGTCTTGTGCGAGCGCACGAGACCGCTCGTCTCGAGCACCTTCAGGTGCTCGACGAAGGACGGCAGGGCCATGGCGTAGGGTGCGGCGAGCTCGCTCACCGAAGCTGGCCGCGCGGTCAGGCGCTCCAGCACATGCCGTCGCGTCGGATCGGACAAAGCCCGGAAGACCTTGTCCACGACGACGGGATGGGGCGCCTGCTGCATGCCGGCGCCGATTTGCGGTGTCACGGCCTTCCTCCCTGCCGACGGCTGCGCAGCAATCTGCGCGAGGCAGTGATAGGTGGACTCAATACTTAGGTCAATTCCTTAGTTTTTAGAGGCACAGGCGCCATAGCCTGTCCGCGGCAACCATGGGGACCGCGACGCGGAACCCCTCTCCTGTAAGGAGAGGGGCAGGGGTGAGGTGTTCGGAGGGCAATCGTGAGCCTGAACTCAACCGCGCGGTGAGCGCTCACGGCATTGGTCCCAGGGCCTACACCTCACCCTGCCCTCTCCTTCCAGGAGAGGGTTCCCCGCGCCTCCCCTTCACGGAGTCAGCAGCCAGCGGGGATAGCCCCTCAATCAATCCCCGCCCCTCAAACCTCGCTTATGCTTCTCCCCGTCCCGCCCGAACCGAGGGGGCTTCGCGAGGCATCATGAGGCCGGGCGGGAGAGCGGTGTTTGTGGCGAGAGGGCCTTGCGAGCCTGAACGAGCATGCTCCGCAGAAGTGCGAACCACTTTTGCGACCTGATTCTGCTCGTTCCACCACGGAGGGGTTTCGTCGTTCGGGGTAGGCACCCCGGTCCAGCCGGACGCAACACACGACGAGATCTCACAGAGAACCGCGCGCGGGGCTCGGGCAGTGGCCAGTGGCGCTGCCTCGACATCATCGACATCGACATTCGGCACGCAGCCGTCGACTGCGACGCCGCCTTAGCCCCGCGCCTCCCTCGGATGGCGTCCTGCCTCAAACCCTCGCGGCGCCAAGCCGGCGAGGTTTTGGGTGCGACCGACCAACCGTTGCCGGGCTGAGCGAGCCTCTGCTACGCGGGGGAATGCTCCGTTCCCCGACCAGACTCCAGCGCAGTGACATGGACGCGGTGGCTGCCGTGCACCGTGCGAGCTTCGATGATCGCCTGCCCTGGCTGGCAGGGCTCCATACGCCCGAGGAAGACCGCGCCTATTTCGGGAGCGTGGTCTTCGACGAATGCGAACTGTGGGGCACGTTCGACGGTCCGGCGCTGGTCGGCTTCATCGCCTTCCGCGATGGCTGGATCGACCAGCTCTATGTGCTGCCGACCTATCAGGGCCAGGGTGTGGGCAGCGCCTTGCTGGACGTGGCGCAGATGCGCTGCTCCGAGTTCAATCTCTGGACGTTTCAGCGAAACGCCATCGCCAGGCGCTTTTATGAGCGACACGACTTCGTCGAAGCTGAGTTGACCGACGGATCGCGCAATGAGGAGCGCGAGCCAGACATCCGCTATGTCTGGCGCAGGGGCTGACCAGCCTCGCGGACGAGGCCCAGTCTAAGCCTCCGCGAACAGCCGCCGCTGCAGCTCGTCCCACAGCTCGGGCGATTGCCCCGCCAGGATGCCGAAGCCCGGCTCGGCCGGCTTGTAGGGACGCCCGTCGAAGCGGGCCGCCCGGCCGCCGGCTTCTTCGAGGAAGAGCGTGCCCGGCGCATGGTCCCAGGGCAAGCCGCGCCAGAACACGACGAAGTGCTGCTCGCCGCGCACGATCGCGGGATATTCCTCGCCGGCGCAGTGCATGCCCGGCAGGATGGCGGCGAGATCCCGGCCATTGGCCTGTACGCGCGCCGTGATCTCGGCCGGCAGGAAGCGGGTGAGCACGCCGCCGCGCAGCGCGTTCCACTGCGGCGCCCTGCCTGCCCTGACGCGCTCGCCATTGATCCAGGCGCCAGAGCCCCGCTCGGCGACATGCAGCGTCCCAGTCGCCGGGCTCAGCATCCAGGAGGCGACGGGCTCGCCCTCGCGCAGCAGCGCCACCATCATCGAAAAGCACGGGCTGCCCTTGATGAAATTGGCGGTGCCGTCGACGGGATCGACCACGAAGACCGTGCCCTCGCCTAGCCCCTGCAGCAGCTCCGGCTGGGCCGAGACCGCTTCCTCGCCGATCACCCGCGATCCCGGGAGTAACTCAGGGAGCCGGATATTGAGCAGCCGCTCTGCCTCTTCATCCGCGATGGTGACCTCTTCGCCTGGGGATTTCACCCGGACCTCGGTCTCCGCCAGCTTGCGGAAGCGCGGCATCACCACCTCCGCCGCGACCTCGCGCAGCAGGTCCGAGACCTGCTCGATCGGCAAATGTCCGGCCATCGTCTAGAAGCCCCGCTGTTCCAGTTCGGCTTCCGCCTGCGTGATGTAGTCCCGGATCACCGGCACGGCGCTCTTGTGCGGGCCGAGCAGCAGTTGGAAGACCATATCGCCGCCGATGTCGAAGGAGATCGAGCAGGCGGAGAGGTAGAACTCCCACATCCGGGCGAAGCGCTCGCCCAGCATCGCGACAACCTCCGGCCGATGCGCCATGAAGCGCTCGCGCCAGGCCTCCAGCGTCCAGTGATAGTGCCGGCGCCAGAACTCGCAGTCGGAATGCCAGAGCCCGGTCTGCTCGACCGCGGCGAACACCTCCGACAAGGCCGGCGCATAGCCCCCGGGGAAGATGTACTTGTCGAAGAACGGGCCGGTGAAGCCGGGCGGGCCGACGCGGCCGATGCAGTGGACCAGCGCGATCCCGTCAGGGGTCAAGAGGTCGCGGATCTTCTCGAAATATTCGAGGTAATGGGCGACGCCGACATGCTCCATCATGCCGACCGAGACGACGCGGTCGAACGTGCCGGTGAGCTCGCGATAGTCCTTGTTGATGAAGCTGACGGCATCGCCGACCCCGGCGACCTCGGCCCGCTTCTGCGCCGCCGCCATCTGGTCGGGCGAGACGTTGAGGCCGGTGACCTTCGCCCCGCAGGCCTTGGCGAGATAGATCGAAAGCTCGCCCCAGCCCGAGCCGATGTCGAGAACGCGCATGCCCGGCTCGATCTTCAGCTTCGCCGCCAGGTGGCGGAGCTTGGCCTTCTGCGCGTTTTCCAGGCCGACATCCGGAGAATGCCAATACGCGCAGGAATAGGTCATCGTCTCGTCGAGCCAGAGCCGATAGAAGTCGGTCGGGATATCGTAGTGGTGCTTCACCTTCTTGCCGGCGACGCCGAGCGGGTTGTGCATCCGCCAGCGCCGGATCTTGAAGCGGATCTTGCGGATCGCCGCCTGCAGCGGGTGCTTGCGCAATTCGCTGCGCTGGATCCAGAACAGCGTCAGGAGGTCATGGATGGTCGAACCGTCCTCGAACTCGATACGCTCATCCATATAGCCTTCGGCCAGCGCCAGCTCGGGATTGAGGAAGAGCTCGCGCTCGATCTTCGTATCCTTGAAGCGCACCGTCACCTCGCCGGCGACGACCGGCTTGCCGGCGAAGGTGAACTCGGTCCGGCCCGGCCCGAAGACATGCCGTGTCCCGTCCGGCGCGATCACGGTCAGGCGCCCCTTGCGGATCGAGCGCTTCAGCAGTTTCGGCAACAGCAGCATGGTCGGCAGGCTCCGTCGGTCGCGCGGAAGCTATTGGCTCATTTGAGGCAGCACAAACCCTGCGTGCAATCAACCTGACTCCATAGTCGCCGCGGCCATGCTAGGGCTTAAGGCGAAGGCGCCCCGGCGCCGCCCTCGAAACGGAAGCCCGATGTCCTGGCGTGATTTCTGGAATGGCGAGCATGCGATCTATGTCTCGGATCGCCACAAGGCCCTGCATTATCGCCGCATCGCGCAGGATATCGCCGCCGCCGTGCCGTCGAAGGACGCGGCCATCCTCGATGTCGGTTGTGGCGAGGCGCTCTCGGCCGATCTCGTCGCCGCGGCCAGTGGCAGGCTGATCCTCTGCGAGGCAGCACCGACCGTCCGCGACAGGCTGAAGGCCCGCTTCGGCGCGCTCGCCAATCTCTCGGTCGTCTCGCCCGAAGAGGTCGAGGCGCTGCCGGATGATTCGCTCGACCTCGTCGTCGCCAACTCACTGATCCAGTACCTTGGCGAAGACGAATTGAAGCGGGCGCTGGCGACCTGGCTCGCCAAGCTTAAGCCGGGCGGGGAGCTCATCCTCGCCGACGTGATCCCGCCCGATCTCTCGCCGCTGACCGACGCGACCGAATTGCTCGGCTTCGCCTGGCGCGGCGGCTTTCTCGTCGCGGCGCTCGGCGGCCTCGTCCGCACCGTCTTCTCGGACTACCGCAAGCTGCGCGCTCAATACGGGCTTTCGACCTACAGCGCCGTCGGCATCAGCGCGCTGGTCGAGGCGGCCGGCTTCAAGGGCGTCACACGCCGCACGAATTTCGGCCATAACCCGCATCGCATGGCCTTTTCGGCACGCAAGCCGCTGATGCTGGAGGCTGCAACGCCATGACCGCGCTCGCGCTCACCCTCACCATCGTCACGCTGGTTTTGGCCGGCGCCATGGCAGGCTTCTTCTATGCCTATTCGATGTCGGTGATGTGGGCGCTCGACGCGACCGATCCGAAGGCCGCGATCGCCTCGATGCAGAGCATCAACATCGTCGTGCGCAACGCGATCTTCTTCCCGGCCTTCTTCGGCACGCCGGTGGTGGCGCTGGTCGCCGCCGGGCTGTGGTGGAAGCAAGGCGCCGGGCAGGTCGCGCTGCTGCTGGCGCTCGCCGCCATCGTCTATCTGGCCGGCACCTTCCTTATCACCATCGTCGCCAATGTGCCGATGAACGAGGCGCTTGCCATCGCCACGATCCCGGCCGATCCCGAGCAAGCGCGGACACTCTGGCAGCACTATTCCGGCCCGTGGACGATGTGGAACCATGTCCGCACGCTCGCGAGCTTTGTCAGCCTGCTGCTGGTCGGCTGGGCGCTCTACGCCGCCGGCCAGACCTGATCAGGGGCCTTCGCGATCGGCGAAACTGAAGAACTTGTGCCCGGCGAAGGTGAAGATCATCACGATCAGCGTGGTCACGACCTGCATCGGCAGATAGGGCAGACCGGCGACCTTGACGAAGAGGTGCATCAGCACACCGGTGAGCAGAAAGCCGCCGAAGGCGATCAGGCCGAAGCGCCAGCTCGCCTCGCCATGCGTGCGCGTCGCCACAAAGGTGAGCCAGCGGTTCAGCACATAAGAGACGACGCCACCGAGCACGAAACCGGCCAGCGAGGCCACAACGGGATCGGCCCCGCCGAGCTCGACCAGGCCGATCAGCAATCCGTAATGCGCGACCGCCGCCATAACGCCCGAGAAGGCGTAGGCGACGACCTGGCGGCTCTGGCGAGGAAGACGTTGCAGCATCCGGGATGCCTATACCCCGGATGCTGAACGGAAGCCTATACGCCTCGCAATTCCCTCCTCGCGTCATCCCGGACAAGCGGCAAAGCCGCGCCGATCCGGGATCCATTCCGGAGCCTTCCCGATAGAGGTTCCGGAATGGGTCCCGGGTCTCCCTGCGGTCGCCCGGGACGACCGAGCTTTATGATGCAGGCCGAAGATCAGCCCGCATCGCTGCCGGCGAGGTTGGCCGGGATGCCCTCGACCGGCAGGTCGAGCGCCTGCTTCAGCGTCTCGAGATTGTATTCGCGGATGCGGCCATTCGTGGGGTCGCTGACATAGGCGCTGCCGCCGACCACCGCGAGCGACGGCGTCGGCGTCTTCGCGCCATACTGGCAGTCGAAGGCCGACACGGCGTCGAAGCTGGCAAGCTCCTTCCAGGCGGCGACGTCATAGACCCGGAGCTTGCCGTCCGGCGTCAGATTGGCGAGCCGCCTGCCGTTGCCGGAGAGTTCGAACTGGCAGGCCGACTGGCCGCCGGGCACCGGGAGGATATCGGTAGCAGACAGCGACTTGGCGGTTGGATCGACCCTGAGCAAGCCGTCATAGGGCGAGGTCTTGCCGTAATTGGCGACCATGAATTTGGCGCCGACCCTGGCCTTGATCGCGCTGATGCGGCGCCCGTCGGGATAGGCGAGCTTCTGCGCGCTGAACTTGCCACCGGCCTGCGACATGACCAGCATGCCGCCGCCCTCCCCCTCGGCGCAGCCGAAGACATGGCGGCCGTCGGCGGCGGCATGGCCGTGATAGAGCTTGCAGGAGGCATCGGCCTTGGTCGCGTCGTTGAAGCTGGCGAGCCTGGCCCAACCGCCCTTCGTCCGATCGAGGATCTCGAACCCGTCCGGTCGCGACGAGGCGCTGCGATCCTCGCCCTTCACATAGACCGGGTTCGGCACCGACATCAGCCAGCGTCCCTCGCCCATCGGCACGACGATGCCGTGCTGGGGTCCTGGGCTCGGCCATTCCGTCAGCTGCGGCTTGTCCTTGGCGAGATCGTTGATCGCGACGAGCACCGCCTTCGCCGTGCTCTGGCCGTCCCAGGGCCGGATGCCGTCATAGAACAAGGCGAGCTGGCCATGGCCGGAGATGACATGGGCCGGCTTCTGGCCAGTCAGCACGAGGTCGACGAGCTTCACCGGCCCCTTCTCGATGTCGTTGTGGTCGCCATGCGATTCGATCGTCAGCCCGGTGTCGAGGAAGCGGATCGTCCCGGCATCGTCGCCGGTCTTGATCACCACGAAGCGGCCGCCCTGCGCCGTGGCGAAGCCGGGATTGGCCTTGGGCAGATCGAAGCTGTGCGTGACCTCGCCGGTGTCGAGATCGAGCACGCGCACCACCGGCTTCTCGTGATCGGCGAAGACCAGACGGCCGCGCAGCACGGCATGGTCATGGGCGAGCGCCGGCAGGCTCGAAAGCACGGCCGACACGGCGAGCGTGGACAACAGGGAAAGCGGACGCATGGCAATCTCCAGGACGGGCAGCAAGGGAGTGGCGGAACGGATCGGATAAGGTTTCAAGCGGCATCGGCCCGGCGCCAGGCCGGGAACGGGTCGGGCAGATCGCGATAGCGCTCGGGCTTGAAGGCGATGGTCGGCGTCTCGCCGAGGAGACAGGCATCGAGCCCGGCGCGGATGGCGCGCTCGTCCATTGCGCAGCCGATGAAGACCAGCTCCTGCCGGCGGTCGCCCCAGACTGAGTGCCAGTGCCGGTTCAGGATCGCCTTCCATTCCGGATGGTCGGGCCAGCGCGGGCGCGGCACCGCCGCCCACCAGAAGCCCATCGCCTCGGTGCGGCAGATCGCGCCCGCGAGCGACATCTCGCCGACCCATTCGGGCCGCGTCGCCAGCCAGAAATGCCCCTTGGCCCGGATCAGCCCGGCCCAGCTCTGGGCGAGGAAGGCGTTGAACTTTTCGGGATGGAACGGCCGGCGCGCCCGGTAGACGAAGGAGGAAATGCCGTATTCCTCGGTCTCCGGCACATGGTCTTTGAAGCCATAGAGCTCCTTGTGCCAGAGCGGGTGCTCCTGCGCCTTCTCATGGTCGAACAGGCCGGTATCGAGGATTGCGTCCAGTGGCGCGCGGCCGAAATCGGCCTCGATCAGCCGCGCATCCGGGTTGAGCGCCCTGATGATGAGCCGCGCCTGCGCCGTCGCCTCCGACCCGGCATCGCCGACCTTGTTGAGCACGACGACATCAGCGAACTCGATCTGCTCGACCAGGAGATCGACCAAGGTGCGCTCGTCGCCTTCGCCAGCCGTCTCGCCACGCTCACGCAGGAAGTCGCGCGAGCCGTAATCTTTCAGCAGGTTCACCGCATCGACCACCGTCACCATGGTGTCGAGCCGGGCGAGATCGGAGAGCGAGAAGCCGTCCTCGTCGCGGAATTCGAAGGTCGCTGCGATCGGTAGCGGCTCGGCGATGCCGGTACCCTCGATCAAGAGGTAGTCGAAGCGGCCATCGCGGGCGAGCCGGCCGACCTCGGCGAGGAGATCGTCGCGCAAGGTGCAGCAGATGCAGCCATTGCTCATCTCGACCAGCTTCTCGTCGGTGCGCGACAGGTCGCCGCCGCCGGAACGGACGAGGTCGGCATCGATGTTGACCTCGCTCATGTCGTTGACAATGACCGCGACCTTGCGGCCCTCGCGGTTGTTGAGGACGTGGTTCAGCAGCGTCGTCTTGCCGGCGCCGAGAAAGCCGGAGAGCACGGTGACGGGAAGGCGGGCATCCATCTCGGAACTCATATTTTGTTACGTTGTAACATTTCATAGCGAGGGCAAATCGCGGACGCAAGGCTGTCCTGTGGGAGGTCTCCAAACTCAGCCCTCATCCTGAGGAGCCGCGCAGCGGCGTCTCGAAGGATGCTCCGGCTGCCCCGGAACCTCCTGAAGCATCCTTCGAGACGCGGACTTACGGTCCGCTCCTCAGGATGAGGGCTTGGGAAATCATCGAGGCTCGCTAAGTTCGCCACTCCACGCCGATGGAGGGGTCGCCATGATCGAGATTGACCTACTGGTCCGCGCCGAGTTCCTCTATCCGATCAGCCCCGGCCTGCCGGTGATTCCGGATGGCGAGGTCGCGATCGCCGGTGGGCGCATCCTCCATGCCGGCCCGCGCCAACCCGAGGGGCATTGGGCACCGGCTCGCACGCTGGACGGTGCCGGGCGGGTCGTACTGCCCGGCTTCGTCAACTGCCATTCGCACGCGGCATCGCTGGTCTTCCGCAGCCAGACCGACGACCACGCCGCCAAGGCGGCGCTGCTCGAAGTCGCCTTCCGGATGGAGAAGGACATCAGCGAGGACGAGTGGGCGCTGCTGGCGGAAGCCGGTTGCGCCGACATGCTCCAGGCCGGCATCACCACCATCAACGACATCTGGTATGCGCCGCACCGACTCGCCGAGACCGTCGCTTCCTGCGGCCTGCGTGCCCAGATCGCCCACAAGGTCTTCGACGTTCGCCTGCACGAGCTCTGGCGCGGCGACTACACGCATCATCCTGATATCGGCGAGGAGCGGCTCCGCGACGGCGTCGCCTTCGCCGAGCGCTGGCACGGCGCTGCCGATGGCCGCATCACCGCGCGCATCGGCACGCACGCCACCGACACCTGCTCGGCGGAACTGCTCAGGATCGCCCGCGCGGAGGCCAACCGGCTCGGCATCGGCATGCATATCCACGCCGCCCAGAGCGTCGCTGAGGTCGAGCAGGTCAAGGCGGCCCATGGCTGTGGTCCGGTCGAGTTCCTTCGCGATGTCGGCATGCTCGGTCCGGACGTGGTGCTCGCCCATCTCGTCTTCGCCGGAACGGGCGATCTCGACGCGGCCCAGGAGAGCGGGGCCGCCTACGCGCATTGCCCGACGATCTATCCGCGCCGCGGCCGCTATCCGCCGCTCGAAGACATCATGGCGCGCCGCATTCCGACCGGCTTCGCCACCGACTGGATGCTGAACGACCCGTTCGAGGGGATGCGCAACGCCCTCAACGCCATGCGCCTGCGCCTCGGCAGCCCGACCGCCCTCTCCTGCGCGCAAGCGCTGGAGCTACACACGATCGGCGCTGCCCGGGTCATGGGCCTGCAGGACGAGATCGGCTCGCTCGAGCCCGGCAAGAAGGCCGACCTGATCATGGTCGACATCGACCGCCCGCACCTGCAACCCTATTACGGCGACTACGCCGCGCTGG
This sequence comes from Allobosea sp. Root483D1, assembly GCF_001429505.1. Lineage (GTDB taxonomy): Bacteria > Pseudomonadota > Alphaproteobacteria > Rhizobiales > Beijerinckiaceae > Allobosea. The sequence continues at coordinate 267,089 of NZ_LMJW01000018.1, read as the reverse complement.
TCTATTACGCCAAGGCAAGCGACGTGGTGACGAGCATCGTCGACGGGGCGGTCGTCGTCGAGGATGGCCGCCCAACGCGCCTCGACCGCGACAGGACGATGGCGCGAATCAGGGAGCATGTCCCCGGCTGGCGCGGAAGGCTTGCAGCCCTGGGCAGTCGGGCAGTGTTCGGGCCAGGGTGCCCATGCTGCGGTTAGGCTGACGGCGCTACGGCTTCACGTCGTCATGCTCGGCCTTGTGCCGAGCATCCACGTCTTGAACACCACCCTCACCCAGCGAAGACGGGGATGGCCCGGACAAGCCCGACCATGACGGCGGAAAACCTCAAACGTCGATCTTGATCCGCGGCACGGAGGGGTCGCGCCGCGCCGTCTCGATCACGCTGTCGAGCAGGCCGGGGAAGCGCCGCTCGAACTCGTCGCGGCGGATGCTGAGGAAGCGCACCGTCCCTTCCGCCCGTGAACGCGTGATCCCGGCCTCGCGCAATTTTGCGAAATGGTAGGAGAGCAGCGAGGGCGAGGCGAGCTCGGTGAAGGCGCCGCAGCGCGCCTTGTCGACCTCATCGCAATCGGCGAGCGAGACCAGGATGCCGAGCCGGATCGGATCGCCAAGCGCGGCGAACACGTCGGCCGGCAGGACGTCTTCGATCTCCGGATGGAAGAGCTGCTTCATCACCTCCGACTTAATTGCATCGGCCGCTCCTGACAAGTTTCAATGATCCTTGAATTTAGGATTGACTCATGGTCGGCCGGCGCCCATGATTCAACGATCATTGAAATTGTCGGCACCTCCACACGGAGCCCTCTGCCATGGATATCCGTCTCCTCCTGCTGGCCGGTGGCGCTTTCGCCATCGGCACGGGCAGCCTCGTCATCACCGGCATCCTGCCGAACCTCGCCGCGGCCTTCGGCGTCAGTGTCGACACCGCCGGCCTGCTGATCTCGATCTTCGCCATCGCCTATGCCATCGGCTCGCCGGTGCTCTCGACGCTGTTTGGCAATCTCGACCGCAAGCTCGTGCTCGTCGGCTCGCTCACGGTCTTCACGCTCGCCAATCTCGTCGCCGCCTTCACCAGCGATTTCTCCTCGCTGATGCTGGCGCGCATCGTCATGGCGCTCGCGTCGGGCGTGTTCATGCCAGCGGCGAACGCCGTCGCCGTCGCTCTGGTGCCGCCTGAGCGCCGGGCCCGCGCCATCGCGCTGGTCACCGGCGGCATGACCGTCTCGCTGATTCTCGGCGTGCCGCTCGGCACCGCCGTGGCTACGCTCGGCTGGCATTTCGCCTTCCTGGTCGTGGCACTCTTCGGCGCGCTCGCGCTCGCCGGCCTGCTGTTCAAGATGCCCGCCGGCCTGCCGCGCGGCGCCAACACGCTCGCCGAACGCCTGCAGGTCGCGCGCCGCGGCGATGTCCTGCTGGCGCTCGGCACCACCGCGCTTTGGACCACCGGCGCCTTCACGCTCTACACCTATGTCGCGCCCTTCCTCTCGGCCCATGCCGGCATCTCCGGCCATTGGCTCAGCGCCACGCTGGTCCTGACCGGCATCGGCTCGGCGCTGGGCAACCAGTTGGGCGGCCAGGCCAGCGACCGCTTCGGCCCCGTGCCGACGCTGACCTTCGTGCTGACCTTGCTCGCAGCCTCGCTCGCCGCCGCCTCGCTCGTCGCGGTGACCTTGCCGCCAGCGGTCGCGATCTTCGTCCTGCCGGTGGTCCTGATGGTCTGGAGCGGCGCCGGTTGGGCGGGGCATCCCTCGCAGATGTCGCGCCTTGCCGCGATGGCGCCGGATGCCGTCGTGGTCGCGCTCTCGCTCAATGCCTCGGCGCTCTATGTCGGCATCGCCGCCGGCGCCGTGCTCGGCCAGCAGGTGCTGCGCCATGGCGCGTCCTGGGAGCTCGGCTTCGTCGGGGCCGCCTGCGAACTCGGCGCGCTTGCCTTGCTGCTGATCGCGACGCAGCGACGCAAGGCGGCCATGCGCGAGGCCGCCCGCGTCAGCGAAATCGCGATCGCCCCGCCAGCGCGATAACGATCGACTGAGTCGGCCGCATTAGCCCGCTCGCTGTCCTGGCGAGCGGGTTTACCGCTCCCGCCTCAGGCCCTGACCTCGAACACCATGTTGAACGGCGTCTCGGTGGCGCGGCGGAAGCGGGTGAAGCCGGCATCGAGCGCGACCTTCCTCAGCCGCATCTCGCCAGCCTGCGCGCCGAGGCCGAGCCCAACCTCCTGCGACATCGAGGCCGGCGTGCAGATCATCGTCGAAGCCCCGTAGAAAATCCGGCCTACCGGATTGATGTTCTGCTTGAGATTGTCATGGGCGAAGGGCTCGACGATCATCCAGGTACCGTCCGGCGCCAGCGTCTCCCTGACATGGTGGCCGGCCCCGACCGGATCGCCCATGTCGTGCAGGCAGTCGAACATGGCGACCAGGTCATAGCGCGCCGCCGGGAAATCCTTGGCACTGGCCCGCTCGAAGACGATGCGGTCGCCGACGCCGGCCTTCTCCGCCGCCTCCCTGCCCTTCTCGATCGAGGGGCCGTGATAGTCGAAGGCGAAGAAGCGCGACTTCGGATAGGCCTGCGCCATCAGGATGGTCGAGGCGCCATGGCCGCAGCCGACATCGGCGACCACCGCCCCAGCCTCCAGCTTGGCCTTGACGCCCTCCAGCGCTGGAATCCAGCTGCTCACCAGGTTGGTGTTGTAGCCCGGCCGGAAGAAGCGCTCAGTGCCGCGGAACAGGCAGTTGCTGTGCTCGTGCCAGCCCAGGCCCGCGCCGGTCCTGAAGGCCTGCTCGACCTTGGGCTCGTCGACCCACATCGACTGGACGATTTCGAAGGCGCCGGCGAAGAAGGCCGGACTGCCTTCCTCGGCGAAAGCCATGGCCTGCTCCGGCGACAGGCTGAAGCTGTCGGCCCCCTCGTCGTACTGGACGTATTCGGCGGCGGCCTGGGCCGAGAGCCATTCGCGGAGATAGCGTTCCTTCAGGCCGGTCTTGCCGGCGAGCTCCGCCGCCGTGACGGGCTCGCCGTCCGCCATGGCCCGGTAGAGGCCGAGCTGATCGCCCAGCACGATCAGGGAGCCGGTGACGCAGGCTCCGACGTCTCCGACGAGACGGCCGACGAGGGCATCGAGCTTCTGCGGATCGGATTGACGCATGGCCAAGCTCCTCTGGTTGGGGAGGCGTGGCCGGAGTCAGGCGCGAACCGGCTCGACGCCATCGCGGAACCGGATGCTATACCCCGCTCGCCGCGGCTCAACTGCGCAAAGGGAGAAATGCGCTCCCTGTGCGCGCATGACAGGAAGAAGCGCTTTCCGCTTCCCCCCGCCGCTCCCGGCGTCTATAGCGAGCGCCTAGCATTCATCTTTGGGCGATCGCCGGCCTCCGCTCCTTTCGATCGGACGGCTCATGCGCGCCTGCACGGAACCGGTCGAGCCCATGCCCAAGCGCACAGACATCAAGACGATCCTGATCATCGGCGCCGGCCCCATCATCATCGGCCAGGCCTGCGAGTTCGATTATTCCGGCACCCAGGCCTGCAAGACGCTGAAGGCCGAAGGCTACCGCATCGTCCTGGTCAACTCGAACCCGGCGACGATCATGACCGATCCGGACCTGGCGGACGCGACCTATGTCGAGCCGATCACGCCCGAGATCGTTGCCAAGATCATCGAGAAGGAGCGCAACGTCCTGCCGGGCGGCTTCGCCCTGCTGCCGACCATGGGCGGCCAGACCGCGCTGAACTGCGCTCTCTCGCTGCAGAAGATGGGCGTGCTGGAAAAGTTCGACGTCGAGATGATCGGCGCCACCGCCGACGCGATCGACAAGGCCGAGGATCGCGAGCGCTTCCGCGAGGCGATGACCAAGATCGGCCTCTCGACCCCGCGCTCGCATCACGTCAAGACGCTCGGCGCCGCGCTCGAGGCGCTGGAGGATATCGGCCTGCCGACCATCATCCGCCCGTCCTTCACCATGGGCGGCACCGGCGGCGGCATCGCCTACAACAAGAGCGAGTTCATCGACATCGTCGAACGCGGCATGGACGCCTCGCCGACCAGCGAGGTCCTGATCGAGGAGAGCGTCCTCGGCTGGAAGGAATACGAGATGGAGGTCGTCCGCGACAAGGCCGACAACTGCATCATCGTCTGCTCGATCGAGAACTTCGACCCGATGGGCGTCCACACCGGCGATTCGATCACCGTCGCCCCGGCGCTGACGCTGACCGACAAGGAATACCAGATCATGCGCGACGCCTCGCTGGCGGTGCTGCGCGAGATCGGCGTCGAGACCGGCGGCTCGAACGTGCAGTTCGCCGTCGATCCGGAGAGCGGCCGGATGATCGTCATCGAGATGAACCCGCGCGTCTCGCGCTCTTCGGCCCTGGCGTCCAAAGCCACCGGCTTCCCGATCGCCAAGGTCGCGGCGCGTCTCGCCGTCGGCTACACGCTCGACGAGATCGAGAACGACATCACCGGCGGCGCCACCCCGGCCTCGTTCGAGCCGACGATCGACTATGTCGTCACCAAGATCCCCCGCTTCGCCTTCGAGAAGTTCCCCGGCGCCGAGCCGACGCTGACCACCGCGATGAAGTCGGTCGGCGAGGCCATGGCGATCGGCCGGACCTTCCAGGAATCGCTGCAGAAGGCGCTGCGCTCTCTCGAAACCGGGCTCGATGGGCTCGACGAGATCGAGGTCGAGGGCATGGGCCACGGCGACGACAGGAACGCGATCAAGGCCGCGCTCTCGGTCCCGACGCCGGACCGCATCCTCCATGTCGCCCAGGCGATGCGCTTCGGCTTCACCGACGAGCAGATCCACGAGAGCTGCAAGATCGATCCCTGGTTCCTGGAGCAGATGCGCGGCATCGTCGACGCCGAGGAAAAGGTCCGCAAATACGGCCTGCCGCAGACCCCGATCGCCTTCCGCCAGCTGAAAGCGATGGGCTTCTCCGACAAGCGCCTCGCCGCCGTCGCCGGCAAGAGCGAAGCCGAGGTCAGGACGCTGCGCCGGTCGCTGAAGGTGCGCCCCGTCTACAAGCGCATCGACACCTGCGCCGCCGAGTTCGCCTCGCCGACGGCCTATATGTACTCGACCTACGCCATGCCGTTCGCCGGCGCGCCGGCGGACGAGGCCCAGCCCTCCTCCGCCAAGAAGGTCGTCATCCTCGGCGGCGGGCCGAACCGCATCGGCCAGGGCATCGAGTTCGACTATTGCTGCTGCCATGCCTGCTACGCCCTGCGCGACGCGGGCTATGAGACCATCATGGTCAACTGCAATCCCGAGACGGTCTCGACCGATTACGACACCTCGGACCGGCTCTATTTCGAGCCGCTGACCGCCGAGGACGTCCTCGAGATCCTCGAGACCGAGAAGCAGAACGGCACGCTGCACGGCGTCATCGTCCAGTTCGGTGGCCAGACCCCGCTGAAGCTGGCCCATGCGCTGGAAGAGGCCGGCATCCCGATCCTCGGCACCACGCCCGACGCGATCGACCTCGCCGAGGACCGCGACCGCTTCAAGCGCCTGCTCGACAAGCTGCATCTCAAGCAGCCGAAGAACGGCATCGCCTATTCGGTCGAGCAGTCGCGCCTGATCGCGGCCGAGCTCGGCCTGCCCTTCGTGGTGCGCCCGTCCTATGTGCTCGGCGGCCGCGCCATGGCGATCATCCGCGACGAGGTGATGTTCGAGGACTACCTGCTCGGCACGCTGCCCTCGCTGATCCCCTCCGAGGTCAAGGCCAAGTACCCGAACGACAAGACCGGCCAGATCAACACCGTGCTCGGCAAGAACCCGCTGCTGTTCGACCGCTATCTCTCGGATGCGATCGAGGTCGACGTCGACTGCCTCTGCGACGGCAAGGACGCCTTCATCGCCGGCATCATGGAGCATATCGAGGAGGCCGGCATCCACTCCGGCGATTCGGCCTGCTCGCTGCCGCCGCGCTCGCTCAGCCCCGAGACCATCGCCGAACTGGAGCGCCAGACCCGCGCCATGGCGCTGGCGCTGGACGTCGGCGGCCTGATGAACGTGCAGTACGCCATCAAGGACGGCGACATCTATGTGCTCGAGGTCAACCCGCGCGCTTCGCGCACCGTGCCCTTCGTCGCCAAGGTGATCGGCAAGCCGATCGCCAAGATCGCGGCACGCCTGATGGCCGGCGAGAAGCTCGCGAGCTTCGACCTGAAACAGGAGAAGCTCGAGCATGTCGGCGTGAAGGAGGCGGTGTTCCCCTTCGCCCGCTTCCCCGGCGTCGACGTCCTCCTCGGACCGGAGATGCGCTCGACCGGCGAGGTCATCGGCCTCGACCGCTCCTTCGACGTCGCCTTTGCCAAGAGCCAGCTCGGCGCCGGCTCGAAAGTGCCAGTCAAGGGCACGGTCTTCGTCTCGGTCCGCGACGAGGACAAGCCGCGCATCCTGCCGTCCATGGCGATCCTGGCCGAACTCGGCTTCCAGATCGTCGCCACCGGCGGCACCCTGCGCCTGCTGCAGGAACACGGCATCCGCGCCAGCAAGATCAACAAGGTGCTGGAAGGTCGCCCGCACGTCGTCGACGCGATCAAGAACGGCGAGATCCAGCTCGTCTTCAACACCACCGACGGTCCACAGGCGCTTGCTGACTCGCGTTCGCTGCGCCGCGCGGCCCTCTTGCACAAGGTGCCCTATTATACCACCTTGGCCGGAGCGATCGCTGCGGCAGAGGGCATCAAGGCCTATTGCAGCGGCGATCTCGAAGTGAGGTCGCTGCAATCCTATTTCGTCCGCGCTGCCTGACCGGCTGCGCGGCGAAATAGTTTTCTGACGATCGGAGCGATGCGGGCGCGTCGGCCACAGCCGGCGCGCGTATTCGTTTTTTATAATTGGGACGGGACGATGGAAAAGGTTCCTATGACGGCGGGTGGCTTCGCCGCCCTCGAGGTCGAATTGAAGCAGCGCCAGCAGGTCGAGCGCCAGCGCATCATCCAGGCGATCGCCGAAGCGCGCGCGCTGGGCGACCTCTCCGAGAACGCCGAATACCATGCCGCCAAGGAAGCCCAGTCGCTGAACGAGGGCCGCGTCATGGAACTCGAATCGCTGATCGGCCGGGCCGACATCATCGATGTCAGCAAGCTCGGCGGCGACACGATCAAGTTCGGCGCCACGGTCAAGCTGATCGACGACGACACCGAGGAAGAGAAGCTCTACCAGATCGTCGGCGAGCCAGAGTCGGACGTGAAGTCCGGCAAGGTCTCGATCGGCTCGCCGATCGCGCGCGCGCTGATCGGCAAGAAGGTCGGCGATTCCGTCCACGTCAACACGCCGGGCGGCGGCAAGTCCTACGAGGTCGTCAGCGTCGCCTTTCGCTGACGCCACCGCTTGGCCAGCCCGGCGGCAGCTCCTACATTGAGGACCTGACTGCCGCCGGAGACTGCCCCAATGACCACGCGCCGCGTTTTTCTCACCGGGTCCGCCGTGCTCGCTGCCGGCGGGCTCGTTTCGTTTCCAGCCCTGGCGCAAGCCGTTTCGATCGGCGCCATCAAGGTCGATGCACGTCTCCTGGGCCCGCAAGGCTGGGGCGAGAATGCGCCGCGGATCGCGCGCGCCATGGAACAGGAACTGGCACGCCAGCTCGCGCCCTTGCGCCAACGCGGCGGCCCCACCCTCCATGTCACGCTACAGGGCCTGTGGCTCGCCGCCTCGGTCGGCGGCGGCAGCGCTGGCGAGGGGGCCAGCAATGACAATATGGACAGCCTCGCCGAGGTGGTCGATCGCGGCCGCGTGCTCTTCAGCCGCGAAATCCGTTCGATGCTGCTCTCGTCCTCGGGCGGCGCCTGGTATCGGCAGGATGTCGACCAGCGCCGAGTCGCCGCCCTGCTCGAGAACAACGCCCAGTGGATCAAGCGCTATCTCGGGGCCTGAGACGATGCTCGCACGCCGCGCCCTGCTAACGAGCCTCGCCGCCGCCGTGCTGGCAGGCTGCCAGACGACGGCTCTGACCGCTCCGCCCGTCGCCATCGGCGCCGTTCGCGTCGACACCGCTCCGCTGGCGGCCAAGGGGCAGAGCGCCACCGCAGCACTGATCAAGCCGATGCTGGAGCGCGAGCTCGCCAGCCTTCGCACCGCTGGCGGCGGCCGCGGCGCGACCCTGCAGGTCAGCGTCACAGGATTATACCTGACGAGCTATGCCGGCGGGCAGGCCGCCACCCTCGGCAACGACACCCTGGAAAGCGAAGCCGTATTGGTCGGCGCCGACGGCCGCGAGATCGCCCGCTACCCGATCCTCGCCATAATGTCGCCGAGCTTCGGCGGGGCCTGGTATCGCCCCGATGTGAATCAGCGCCGGGTCGAGGCGCTGGTCGGCAGCAACGCCCAGTGGATCAGGCGCGCGGTCGGCGGCTAGGCATCAGGGGGNGACGAGAGGCGCTATCGGAGCTTCTTCCGGCCTGAGATGCTCGGGTCGAGCCCGAGCATGACGCGTGATCCGGTGAAGGCGTTCTTACAAAGGCACGATCGGCTCGTCCTTGACCCGGTCGAGCGCCAGCGCGGTGCGGACATTGCGCACGTTCGGCAGTGCCGTCAGGTCGGCGACGAAATCCTGGAAGGCCTTCAGGTCGGCCGCGACGCATTTGAGGATGAAGTCGATGTCGCCCGACAGCGTCCAGCACTCGCGCACCAGCGACCATTCGCGAATCCGGCTCTGGAAAGCGGCGAGATCGGCCTCGGCTTGGCTGGCGAGATGGACAAAGGCGAAGCAGACCACCTCGATGCCGAGTTTTCGTTCATCGAGCAGCGCCCGGTAGCCGGTGATGACGCCGGCCTCTTCAAGCGCGCGCACGCGCCTGAGGCAGGGCGGCGGCGAGATGCCGACCCGGCTCGAGAGCTCGACATTGGTCATGCGCCCGTCGCTCTGCAGCTCCGTCAGGATACGGAGATCGATCTCGTCGAGTTTGGCGCGCACAAATCCTCCTGAAAAATAGCCGCGCTGGTGTAGACGCGCCATCGACGCGTTACAAGGCATCGACCACGTCAATCCGGGGCGAGCCGACCGTGCCGACAGAACCGACGCCTTCCCTCTGGGTGCTGACCGACGGCAAGGCCGGCGACGAGGTGCAATGCCTCGGCGTCGCCGAGCGCATGGGCGCGATTCCGGAGGTCCGCCGGGTCAATCCCGGCAAGCCCTGGAGCTGGCTGATGCCGCGCGGGCCGATCGACCCGCGCGAGGGGGCGGATCGACCGCGTAGCCCGATCCGCCCGCCTTTCCCCGATATCGCCATCGCCTCCGGGCGCCGCGCCGTCGCCTATCTGCGCGCCGTCAAGAAGGCTTCGAACGGCGCCACCTTCACCGTCTTCCTGAAAGACCCGCGCACCGGGACAGGCACCGCCGACTTGATCTGGGTTTCCGAGCACGATCGCCTGCGTGGCGAGAACGTGCTGGTGACGATCACCTCGCCCCACCGGCTGGCGCCGCAGGCGCTGACCGCTGCCCGGGCCGTGCCCTTACCCGAGATCGCCGCCCTGCCCTCGCCTCGCGCCGCCGTCCTCGTCGGCGGCGACAGCCGCCACCATAGCTTCCGGCCGGAGGATATCGAGCGCTTCGCGCGTGAGCTCGATGCCCTCGCCGCCTCCGGCGTGGCACTGATGGGCTCGCGCTCGCGCCGGACCCCGCCGGCGCTCGACGCCGCGATCGGCGAGGTCTTCCGCCGCCATGGCGGCTGGTGGTGGGACGGCTCCGGCGCCAACCCCTATGTGCCGCTGCTCGCCAATGCCGACGTCATCGTCGCCACCGCCGATTCCACCAATATGATCGGCGAGGCTACGGCGACCGGGGTGCCGATCCTGGTGTTCGAGCCACATGGCGGCCACGGCAAGCTGGCGAAGTTCCTGGAAGCGCTGAAGCGCTACGGCGCTGTGCATCATTTCCAGGGCAAGCTTGAAGGCGGGCCTTACCAACCGCTAGATTCGACCGGAACAATCGCCGCAGCCGTGCTTGACGGCTGGCGGCGTCACAAGGCTGCGACGGGGCTGGCGTGAGGCTACCCCGATACCGATATCACCGGCTCGTGCCGGCTCAGGAAGCGAAGAAATGGCCCATATCCACGCCAAGGTGATGATCATCGGTTCCGGCCCGGCCGGCTACACCGCCGCGATCTATGCCGCCCGCGCCATGCTCGAGCCGGTGCTGATCTCCGGCCTGCAGGCCGGCGGCCAGCTGATGATCACCACCGATGTCGAGAACTATCCCGGCTTCGCCGACGTCATCCAGGGCCCCTGGCTGATGGAGCAGATGCGCGCCCAGGCCGAGCACATGGGCACGAAGATGGTCTCCGACCACATCGCCCGCGTCGACCTCTCGCAGCAGCCCTTCCGGCTCTGGGGCGATGGCGGCGAGACCTATTCCTGCGATTCGCTGATCGTCGCGACCGGCGCCCAGGCCAAGTGGCTCGGCCTGCCCTCGGAGCAGGCCTTCCAGGGCTTCGGCGTCTCGGCCTGCGCCACCTGCGACGGCTTCTTCTTCCGTAACAAGGAGGTCGTCGTGGTCGGCGGCGGCAACACTGCGGTCGAAGAGGCGCTCTACCTCGCCAATCTCGCCAGCAAGGTCACGCTGGTGCACCGGCGCGATTCGCTGCGCGCCGAGAAGGTGATGCAGGAGCGCCTGTTCAAGCACCCGAAAATCAAGCTGGTCTGGAACGCCGAGGTCGCCGAGATCCTCGGCGGCACACAGCCGCCCTCCGTCACGCATGTCCGGCTGCGCGACCTGAAGACAGGTGCGCTGAGTGACCTTGCGACCGACGGCATCTTCGTCGCGATCGGCCACAAGCCGGCGACCGAGCTCTTCGCCGGTCAGCTCGCCATGAACGAATCGGGTTATCTCGACGTCACGCCCGGCACGACTCAGACGAATGTCGCCGGTGTCTTCGCCGCCGGCGACGTCACCGACGAGCATTATCGCCAGGCCGTGACGGCGGCCGGACTCGGCTGCATGGCAGCACTCGACGCCGAACGCTGGCTGATGGCCCAGCAACTCGGCGTGCGCGAGGCGGCGGAATAGCGAGAACACGCATCCATCACTGGAATTGATCAGTTCCAGCACGATATTAAGGGCTAAAATCAACCGCCCCGGCAAAGCAGTCGTTGACCTGACTGCCCTATACCCCCCATCATGCGCTGAACGCATAACACGGGGGGAAAGCGGTGGATTGGGACCGCATTCGCATATTCTACACGGTTGCTGAATCTGGAAGCTTCACCAAAGCCGGCGACGTGCTGGGCCTCAGCCAGTCTGCCGTAAGCCGCCAGATCGGAGCACTGGAGCGTGAATTGCGCGCTCCGCTGTTCCATCGGCACACGCGTGGCCTCATTCTCACCGAGCAGGGCGAACTGCTCTGGCGCGCTGCGCGCGAGATGACGCAGCGCCTGGAGCGGACGCGCGCCCAGCTCTCGGAGACGCGCGAGCATCCGTCAGGCGAGCTCAAGGTCACCGCTACGCGCGGCCTCGGGGGGCACTGGCTGACGCCGCGGCTTGCCGAGTTCCTCGATCTCTACCCCGACATCAAGGTCGAGCTGATCCTCACCGACGAGGAACTCGACCTCTCGATGCGCGAGGCCGACATCGCGATTCGCCTGCGCCAGCCGNCCTATATCAAGCGCTTCGGCGAGCCGAAGACCTATGAGGAGCTCGACAACCACCGGCTGCTATCCTTCGGCGCCTCCTCGCCGTCCTATCTGACGGCGGTGCACTGGCTCGGCACGCTCGGCCGCGACCAGCGCAATCCGCGTCCGATTCATCTCACCGTCAACAATATCACGGCGATGAAGCGCGCGGTCGATTCGGGTGCCGGTATCGCCATCCTGCCCGACTACCTGATCGAGGCCGGCTCGCCGCTCGTGCAGCTGATGCGCGAGACCGAGATGCCGCAGCTCGAAAGCTATCTGGTCTATCCGGAGGAGATGAAATCGGTCGCCCGCGTGCAGGTCTTCCGTGATTTCCTGATCCAGAAGTCGCAGCGCTGGACGTATTAAACGACAAGCAGGCGCTGCCGCAAATCCCGGCAGCGCCTGGCCTTACGCCGGCTGCGCATGCGTGCCACGCGCGGTCTCTTCGCAATTGTGACGAATTCTAGCAATGAGTCATGTTGCCAGCGCATAACCGACCCGCCCAATGCTGCATTGCGAAAAGGCAGGGTCTGCCCGATATTCAGTCCACGGTTGTTCGGAACGGGCTCCGCATCTCCTCCCGGCGTTGAGTTCGTTCCAGCCGTTCCCCTCTGAGATGTTTGGCGCTTTTGCGCTGAATGTTTCAAACTTCTAGGCCGGCTCCTTCGGGACGCCGGCCTTTTTTCTTGCCATCGTGCTCGACATCTTTTCAGAGTCGCTCGTGCATTGTCGCCATGCTCGCCCGAGCACGACGATGTCTTTGCTGGTCGAGGCGATGGCGGGCGAAAGCGCCTATTTCGCAGTCCTGACCTCGCTGCGGAACAGCGTGATCCAGTCGTCCGAGCCGATGCCGCGGCATTCGCCCATCATGCTGAACCCGGTCAGGGCGAAGCTCGTGCCGGTCCAGGCATAGCCGCCGGCGGCGCCGCAATCGCCGATGCCGCGCCCCTTGGCGAAATAGTCGATGCGGCCGGTCTTCGGCTCGAACTCGCCATTGATCAGCACGTTCTTCTCGCTGTCGTCGTTCTGCGGGAACTCGACCGGCCTGGCGCTCGCCACTGCGCCGTTTTCGACGATCCAGAAGGCGTTGGAGGCGTTGTAGGCGCCGAGCGAGCAGGTGAGCGAGACGAGGCTGCGCTTGCCGTCGAGCGGCCATGCCTGGTCATGCTTCGTCGTCATCTCGCCATCCTCGCACTGATCGGGATCGCGCTGCTTGATCTGCTTGCGGAGCGCCGTGGCGAGGGCCTTCCCGTTCTTCTCCGAGAGTGTGCCGCTCGCCGGCTTCGCCGTGACCACCGGCAGGGCCGGCGCGGCGGGAGCGGTGCCGACACTGCCTTTCCGAATCAGGGCCGAGGGCGTGTTGAGCCGGCCCTGCTGCTCGTCGATCCAGAGCAGCGCCGCGACGGCGCCGGAGAGCGAGACCTCCGCCAATACGCCGGGAGCCGCCACCGACAGCTTCGTCGCCTTGCGTGCCGCTTCGATGAACGCTGCCGTCTCGGCCGGCTGGAAGGCCACTGAAGCCAGGTCGGCATCGGCCGTGACCGGCATGGCCTTGCCGCCGGCGGGGAAGGCGACGCCATCCAGCTTGAGCGCGACCGCCAGCGGCGGCTTCTGCCACTCGCCGCGCAGCCGCAAGACCAGTTTGGACGCACCGTCCGGCCCCGCGGGGCGCTCCAGGCGCAGATAAGCCGTCGTATCGACAGCGTCGGAGGGTACGGACAGCGCCGTGCAACTCTTGAGATTGTCGCAGCCGGCCATCCAGTCGCGAAAGCCCTTCGGCTCAGGGCTCGCCGCCTGGGCGAGCGCCGGCAGCATGGCCAATGCACTGCCCACAAGAAGCGACTTCAGCACCTCAGGGCGCTTGCTCCCAACGTTTCGCCGAATCATCGTCATCCGCCTTGGCTTCGACCCAACCGCCGAGCGTGCCGTCGGCGAGGTGCTCGCGCTTCCAGAACGGGGCGCGGGTCTTGAGATAGTCCATCAGGAAATCGGCGGCCTCGAAGGCCTCGCGGCGATGGCTCGACGCGGCGATCACCAGCACGATCTGCTCGCCGGGCTTGATCAGCCCGAAGCGGTGGATGGCAAGAAGGCCGAAGAGCGGCCAGCGCTCGGCCGCCTCGGTCGCGACGCGGGCGATCTCGGCCTCGGCCATCCCGGGATAATGCTCGAGCTCGAGCGCGGCGAGTCGACCACTCTCGTCGCGGCATAGGCCGGCGAAGCTGACCACGGCGCCGATATTGGGATTGCCGGCCGTCAGCGCCGCGATCTCGGCGCCGATGTCGAAATCCTCGCGCTGGATGCGGACGAGCGGCGTCATGGTGGCCCTACGGTCGCATGATTCTTGCGAAAAACCGGTTCCCACTTTTTCGCATCATGCTCTGGCTTCAGCCACCGGTCATCGGCGGGAAGAAGGCAATCTCGCGCGCCCCGGTGATCGTCGTCGCCGGCTTGGCATGGGTCTGGTCGATCGCGGCGCGCACGATCGCCTCGTTCTCGAAGGCGAGCTCATAGCCCTCGCCACGCGTCTTCAGCCAGCGCACCAGATCGGCAATGGTCGCGGTGCCGGGCGGCGGCGTGACGGTCTCATCGGTCAGGCCGATGCGCTCGCGCACCCAGGCGAAATAGACCAGCCGCAAGCTGGCGGGCTCGGTGACGGTCGTGCTCATGACGTGCGCTCGTCCTCCTGGACGAGATGGCGGATGCCGGAATTCAGATAATCCCAGCCGGTGTAGATCGTCAGCAGCGCCGCGATCCACAGCATCACGATCCCGATCTGGGTGTTATGGGGCAGGACCTTGTCACCGGCAGGGCCGGCGACGAGGAAGCCGAGCGCGAACAGCTGTGCCGTAGTCTTGTATTTCGCCACCTTGCTGACGGGGACGCTGACCTTGAGCTCGGCCAGGAACTCGCGCAGGCCGGAGACCAGAATCTCGCGGCAGAGGATGACGATCGCCGCCCACACCGCCCAGCCCTTGATGGTCTCGGTATGGACGAGCATCAGCAGCAGGGCGCAGACCAGCAGCTTGTCGGCGATCGGGTCTAGCATACGGCCGATGGCCGATTGCTGGCCCCAGCTACGGGCGAGCCAGCCGTCGAGATAGTCGGTGACGGCGGCGACGACGTATATCGCCAATGCCGTCCAGCGCGCCCAGGCGTCCCAGGGCCAGAACAGCAGCGCCACCAGCGCCGGAATCGCGAGGATCCGGCCGTAGGTGAGGAGGTTCGGCAGGGACCATGGTCCCCGGCGGCGGATGGCTTCGTTGAGACTCGTCACGACGCTCACCAAAGCAGCCCCTTCATGACAGCGTCAACACGCAAGAGTGTGACCCAGCAATTCATCACAGGCACGACCAAACCATTTCCCAGCCCTCATCCTGAGGAGTGCTCGGCAGGAGTGCGTCCCGAAGGATGGTCCAGCTGGTTCCGGAGCCTCCTGATGCATCCTTCGAGACGCCGCTCTCGCGGCTCCTCAGGATGAGGGCTGCAGGATGGGCTCCGATCAATGCTCATGGAAGTGCGCATGCACCGCCTTTGCGGTCGCCGCGTTGACGCCGGGAGTACGCATCAGGTCGTCGAGCTTAGCGCGCTGGATCGCCTTCACCGTGCCGAAATGCAGCAGGAGCGCCCGCTTGCGCGAGGGCCCGATGCCCGGAATCTCGTCGAGCGGGTTCGACTTGATGTCGCGCTTGCGCTTGGCGCGGTGCGTGCCGATGGCGAATCGGTGCGCCTCGTCGCGCAGGCGCTGGATGAAGAACAGGGCCGGATCGCGCGGCGGCAGCTTGAACGGCTCCTTGCCGACCATGAAGAAGGTCTCGCGCATGGCGTTGCGGTCCTCGCCCTTGGCGATGGCGACGAGCGCAATGTCGGTCACGCCGCATTCGGCCATAATCTTTCTGGCAGCCTCGAACTGCCCCTTGCCGCCGTCGACGATGACGAGATCGGGCCGGGAGGGGAAGGCGGTATCGTCTTCGGCGTCTTGAACGGGTTCAGGCGCTTCAGGAGGAGGCGCATCCTCTCCCCCCTTGTGGGGGAGAGCCAGAGAGGGGGGTATGCCACTCTGGACATCAGGTGAGCTGGGCTCAGGAGCGTTTGCGGGTGCGATACCCCCCTCCCACCCCTCCCCCACAAGGGGAGAGGGCTCCCGCGCCTCCTCGGTTGGGCCGGAAGCAGCCGCGCTCTCCTTCGCCAGCCGCGTGAACCTGCGCTTCAGCACCTCGCGCATCATGCCGAAATCGTCGCCGGCGATGGTGTCGGAGGAGATGTTGAAGGTGCGGTAATGGCTCTTCATGAAGCCGTCCCGCCCGGCGACGACCATGCCGCCCACCGCGTTCGTCCCCATGATGTGCGAGTTGTCGTAGACCTCGACGCGGCGCGGCGCCTTCTCCAGACCGAAGGCGACGCCGAGCGCATTGAGCAGGCTCTGCTGGCCGGCGCTGTCGGCGAGCTTGCGAGCGAGCGCCTCATGCGCGTTCTTCTGCGCATGGGCGACGAGGTCGCGCCGCTCGCCGCGCTTGGGCGTCGCGAGCTCGACCTTGCGGCCCGCGCGCTCGCAAAGAGCCTGCGCGATGAGGTCGGCCTCCGCCAATTCGTGCGAGAGCAGGACGAGTCTCGGCGGCGGCTTGTCGTCGTAGAACTGGGTGACGACGGAGGCCAGCACCTCGGCCGGGGTCAGGCTCTTGTCGGCGCGCGGGAAGAGGGCGCGGTTGCCCCAGTTCTGCTTGTTGCGGAAGAAGAAGATCTCGACGCAGAACTGCCCGGCCTGCTCGTCGATGGCGAAGACGTCGGCCTCTTCCACCCCTTGCGTATTGATGTCCTGCCCGGCCTGCACGGCCGAGAGCGCCGCCAGCCGGTCGCGGTAGCGCGCCGCCTTCTCGAATTCGAGTTCCTCGGCCGCGGCCTGCATGCGCTTGGAGAGCAGCTCCTTCACCGCCGAGGAGCGGCCGGAGAGGAAGTCGCGCGCCTGGTCCGCGAGGCCCTGATAGTCGCCATGCGAGATCTCGCCGGTGCAGGGGCCGGAGCAGCGCTTGATCTGGAAGAGCAGGCAGGGCCGCGTGCGGTTCTCGTAATAGCTGTCCGAACAGGAGCGCAGCAGGAAGGCCTTCTGCAGCGCATCGATGGTGCGCTCGACCGCCCAGACCGAGGCGAAGGGGCCGAAATAGTCGCCCTTGCGCTGGCGCGAGCCACGATGCTTGGCGATCTGCGGCGCCGGATGGTCGCCCGAGAGGAAGATATAGGGGAAGGATTTGTCGTCGCGCAGCAGCACGTTGTAGCGCGGCCTGAGCTGCTTGATCAGGTTCGATTCGAGCAGCAGCGCCTCGGTCTCGGTGCCGGTGGTGACGAACTCCATGTTCGCCGTCTCGGCGATCATGCGCGCCACCGCATTGGTGTGCGCCATGCCGCGGGCATAGGCGGTGACCCGGTTCTTCAGGCTCTTGGCCTTGCCGACATAGAGAACCTCGCCGGCACGGTCGAACATCCGGTAGACGCCGGGCCGGTTCGGCAGATGCTTGGCGAAGTCGGCGATGATCTCGATGCCAGCCTTGAGCGCGCTCGGCGCCGCGTCGCCGAGGTCGAGCGTCGGCTCGGGCGTGGAAGGCACATCCTCCTCGTCCTCGATCTCGATGTCCGGCATGTCGGGGCGTTCGCGATTCATACCCCTGATGTAGGATGGGCAGGCTGTTTCGTCATGTCAGGAGTGCGATCGCCGCGCCGGCGCTGTTCCTTAGGCTGCAGCAATGCAGTCGATCTCGATGTCGAAGGGTCCGAACCAGACCGGCACGCAGAGAAAGATGCGGGCTGGCGGGTCCTTGGGAAAATACCGGGCATAGACCGCGTTGACGGCGGCGAACTTGTCGGGGGACGTGCAATAGACATTGCATTTGAGCACGTTCGCCAGCGACGAGCCGGCGGTTTCGAGACAGAGCTTCATCTGCTCCAGCACGATTTCCGTCTGGCGTTCGATCGGCGCCTGGACGATCTCGCCGGTGGCAGGATCGAAGGGGGGCATGCCCGAGACGTATAGGGTCTCGCCATGGCGGACCATCGGCGAGAACGGTACTTCCAGGCGCTCGCCCCAGGCCGAGAACGGCTCGACACGAATGATCTCTCGCTTCATCGGATTCTCCTGCGTGGCAGGCCGCAGGCTATCAGGCGGTTTGATCTGGCCAGAGCACGAACGCTTCGGTTCCGACCGAAGGATTCCGCGCTGCATTGCGCCAGGAATCGGGCAAGGAATCCTTTGCCATTCCGAAGGGTTGCATTTCGGGCTTCCTGCAAGATTCGGTAGAAGCAGGCTCCGCTTCGCCCGAGGCCGTCCATGTCCGTCGATGTCCTGACGAAGATCGCGCTGTTCGTTCCGGCTTTCATGGCGGTGACCGCGCTCTGCGTCTGCCTGCAGCGGCGGCGGGCACGGCGACATGGCGAATGGAAATACCTGACGCCCGGCCCGTATTTCTGGCTCGGCCTGTTCGCCGGCCTGCTGATCACCGCGGTCGCGACACTGGTGGTCTGGGGCGAGCGCGTCGATCGGACCTCGGGGCTGCTCTTCACCGGCGCCTTCGCCGGCCTGACCCTGTTCCTGGCGGCCCAGGCGCTGGTCGAACAGGTGCGCTGGAACAGCCAGCGCATCGAGCGCCGGACAATAACAGGCCGGACGATCACGATGAGCTGGCACGAGCTCGCCCGGATCGGTGTCGAGTGGACCGGCTATCTCTGGATTTCCTCCTTCGAGGGGCCGCGCCTGCGTTTCTCGACCTATGACAACGGCTTCGACGAATTGGTGCTGACGATCCAGCACCATTTGCCGACCGACCTGCCGCCGGCCTCGCCGGAACTGTCCGCAGAGCCGCTGCTGGCGGAGGCACGAGTGCGCGGGCGGGGCTGAACCCCTGATCTGCCTTGAAGCCGCTATGGCCCTGTGCCAAGGCCGCTGCATGGGCAAGCTATTTGGACTAGTGATCGTCGCTCTGGTGCTGGTCGTCGGCTTCAGTGTCGCCCGACCGGCGCGGGAGGTCGCTATCGCGCTACCAATTGCTGGGGCGACTGCGCATTTTCAGGTTTGGAGCATCACTGGAATCAGCCCTCATTACTATCTGATCGTTGAAACGAAAAATGGCTCCCTATCCGAAAAGATGTGGGATGACTGGGGTCCGCAGACGCATGCCAATCTCTACATCACGCCGGAAGATTGGCTCGTCATCATCGATGGAATGGGCGGGTTCTCAGCTGTCGAGTTCAAGCCAGGACAGCCACCTAGGTTGATGAATCCGACTGAGTACCGAGCCACTGACTCCGACCGGTGGCAATATTTCGGTTCAGTCGGGTGGGAATGGAAGACATATCGTTTCTTCGCACCATTCCAACGGGCAGAGTGCATCTCCAACTTCGGCGTCGACGGCGGTCCTTTCCGTGTCGCCTATCAGGTCGAAGGCAGATGCCGCTGACTGCTTGGTGATCAGTGCAGCCCGAACGCTCCAGCCTTTTCACTTGACCGCGTCGCCATGGCACGGCCATCTCCGCCGCGCCTAAGCCGTGCGAGAAGCCCATGCCCGTCTTCGCCATTCCCTTCCCGATGATCGATCCGGTCGCGCTCCAGCTCGGGCCGCTCTCGATCAAATGGTACGGGCTTGCCTATGTCGCCGGCCTGCTCGGCGGCTGGTGGTATGCACGCCGGCTCGCCGGGGCCGAGCGGCTCTGGGGCGGCCGGGCGCGGCCGGACCCGGATTCGCTCGACGATTTCCTGCTCTTCGCCGCGCTCGGCGTCGTGATCGGCGGCCGGCTCGGCTTCGTGCTGTTCTATAATCTCGGAGACTATCTCGCCAATCCGCTGGAGATCTTCGCGGTATGGAAGGGCGGAATGTCCTTCCATGGCGGGCTCATGGGCGCTGCGGCAGGCCTCTGGGTCTTCGCCCGGCGGCGCGGTTATCCGCCGCTCTCGACGCTTGATCTCGGGGCCGCGGTGGCGCCGATCGGGCTGTTCCTTGGCCGCATCGCCAATTTCGTCAATGGCGAGCTCTGGGGGCGGCCGGCGCCGGACGTGCCCTGGGCGATCGTGTTTCCGCATGGCGGCCCGGTGCCGCGCCATCCGAGCCAGCTCTACGAGGCCTTCAGCGAGGGGCTTCTCCTACTGGTGATCCTGATGATCGTGGTCAAACTGGGCGGGCTGAAGCGGCCAGGCCTTGCGGCCGGGCTGTTCGGCATGGGCTACGCCATCGCCCGCACCGCCTGCGAATTCTACCGCGAGCCCGATCCGCAGCTCGGCTTCCTGTTCGGGACGGAGTGGCTGACCATGGGCATGGTGCTGTCGGTGCCGCTGTTCCTCGCTGGCCTGGTGCTGGTCCTGCGGCGGCAGGAACCGGCTAAAGCGTGAATTTTCTGGCGCAGGAGCTTGCCGAGCTGATCCGCCAGGAGGGGCCGATCAGCATCTCCCGCTACATGGCGCTCTGCCTCGGCCATCCCAGCCATGGCTACTACATGAAGCAGGACCCGTTCGGAGCGGACGGGGACTTCACCACCGCCCCCGAGATCAGCCAGATCTTCGGCGAGCTGATCGGAATATGGGCGGCGAGCGTCTGGCAGGCAATGGGCGAGCCGGCCTCCATCCGCCTCGTCGAGCTCGGCCCAGGGCGCGGCACGCTGATGCAGGACATGCTGCGGGCGGCGCGAGCCCTGCCGGGCTTTCGCGAGGCTCTGTCGGTCCATCTCGTCGAGACCAGCCCGGTGCTGCGCGAGCGGCAAAGGGAGACCCTGGCCGGAAGCAGCGTAGCGCCACAATGGCATGACCGGGTCGAGCAGGCGCTCGAAGGGCCGGCAATCGTCGTCGCCAACGAATTCCTCGACGCGCTGCCGCTAGACCAGTTCGTCCGCACGCCGGAAGGCTGGCGCGAGCGGCTGGTCGGATGGGGTGGCGAAGGCAGATTCGTTTTCGGCTTGTCGGCAGAGCCCGACCATTCCCTCTCGATCGCAGCTCCGCTCGGCTCCGTGTTGGAACAGCCCGCCGCAGCGCTGGAGGCAGTCGCGGCCGTCGCGCATCATGTCGCCGCCGAGGGTGGCGCCGGGCTGTTCATCGATTACGGGCCGGCCCGCTCCGGCTTCGGCGACACGCTGCAGGCGCTGAAGCACCATGCCTTCGTCGACGTGCTGGCCGAGCCCGGCGATGCCGACCTCACCGTCCATGTCGATTTCGCCCGGATGGCGCTGGCGGGGCTCGCCGCCGGTGCGGCGGCACATGGCGCCGTCACGCAGCGCGACTTCCTGTTGGCGCTCGGTCTGCAACAGCGGCTCGAATCACTGTCCCGCCGCGCGACGCCGGCACAGGCCGAGACACTTGCGAGCGGAGCCGAGCGCCTGGTCGAAACCGGGGCGACGGCAATGGGCGAGCTCTTCAAGGTCTCGGTGGTCGCCGACCCGAAATTGCCGCTCCTGCCCGGATTTGACCTTCATCGCCTGCCAGAGCAGGGCTGACCTTTAAAATGGATGCGCCGCCATGTTCATCACCTCGCCCAATCTCACTCATGAGCCCGGCATCCGCCATGCCTTCTTCACCCGCGAGGGCGGTGTCTCGAGCGGAATCTACGCCTCGCTGAACGGCGGGCTCGGCTCGAACGACGACCAGGCCGGTATCGCCGAAAACCGCGCCCGCATGGCCAAGCAGATGGGCGTCGAGCGTGACCGACTGGTCAGCGTCCACCAGGTGCATTCGCCGGATGTGGCTGTGGTCACCGGCCCCTGGCCGGCGGAGCGGCCCAGGGCCGATGCGATGGTCACGACTGCCCATGGTGTTGCGCTCGGGGTCTCCACCGCCGATTGCGGCCCGATCCTGTTCGCCGACTCTGAGGCCGGCGTGATCGGCGCGGCCCATGCCGGCTGGAAGGGCGCATTCTCGGGCGTGATCGGCGCAACCGTCACCGAGATGGAGAAGCTCGGTGCTCGGCGCGAGCGAATCATCGCCGTGCTCGGGCCGACCATCAGCGCTGCAGCCTATGAGGTCGGCCCTGAATTCGTCGAACGCTTCAAGGGCGAGAACGCGACCTTCGCCCGCTTCTTCCACGCCTCGGAGCGGCCGGCGCATGCGATGTTCGACCTGCCGGCCTTCATCGCCCATCGGGCCCAGGAAGCTGGCATCGGCCGCTTCTACGACATGGGCCTGTGCACCTATGGCGACGAGGCACGCTTCTACAGCTATCGCCGCACGACTCACCGGCAGGAGGCCGATTACGGCCGGCTGATCTCGGCGATTGCGCTGGGCTAGGGATCATTTCTCCCGGCTTGCGCCGCAACGAGCTCGTGATTCCGGTTCGTAAGTCGGCGCAACGTACCGTTGCAGGCGCTGTTTCCATCGATGCCGAGTTGCGCACGTCATGATGGAGAGTCATCCTCCCTTCGTCATCCACCTTGGCTGAGGGATTGAACATGGAACAGATCCTGATGAACCTGGTCGCAGGCGCGATCGGTGGTAATGCGGCCGGCAAGGCTTCGCCGACCTTTGATATCGGCACCATCGGCAACACCATCGCCGGCCTGGTCGGCGGCGGCGTACTCGGTCAGCTCATCCCCGTTCTGCTGCCTGCGATCTCGGCGGCTGCGATGGGCGGCAATCTCAGCGTCGGCAGTATCCTCACCAATCTGATCAGCGGCGGCGCCGGCGGCGCGATCCTCACCGCGATCATCGGCGCCATCAAGAACAAGGCGGCGGCCTGACATTTTCATCATGGCGCCGCCGCCGCTCCGGCGGCGGCGCCATTGTCATGTTGATCGGAGCGATCACGACAATTCACACCGGGCAAGCTTGCCCGGCTCAGCCATCAGTGGGCACCTTGCGGCTCCTGCTTGCCCGAGGTCACCGATGCCCCGCCAGATCGACTATTATTTCACGCTACTCTCGCCCTGGACCTATCTCGGTCACGGCACCTTCGTCGACTTGGCGAGGCAGCACGGGCTTTCCGTTCGCTATCGACCGACGCCGCTGCGCTCCGTCTTCGAGGAGACCGGTGGGTTGCCGTTGCCGAAGCGGCACCCGGTGCGCCAGCGTTACCGCGTGCAGGAGCTGCAGCGCTGGCGCGCCAAGCGCGGCCTGCCGCTGACCCTGTTCCCGAAATTCTTTCCCTACGACGTCTCGCTGGGGGACAGGATCGTGCTCGCCGTCATCGCGCGCGGCGAGGATCCGGCCGGCTTTATCGGAGAGGTGCTGGCCGACGTCTGGGCCCGCGAGCAGAACATGTCACAGCCCGAGCTGATCCTGGCCGCAGCCGAGCGGGTCGGGCTCGATCCCGCAGGCCTGATCGAGGCGGCCGGCAGCGAGACGACCAGCCAGGCTTATCAGGCGGCGATCGCGGAGGCAGTCGAGGCCGGCATCTTCGGCGCGCCGAGCTATGTGCTGGACGGCGAGATCTTCTGGGGGCAGGACCGGCTCGACCTCCTGGCCGATGCCCTTGCCAGCGGCCGGGCGGCCTATCGCAACGACGCGACTGCCTGAAGCAGCCTGCCGTCAGTCGACGATGTCGGGCGTGCGCCAGGCAATGTGCTGGCCGGCATCGACCGCGATCATCTGGCCGGTGATCGCCCGGGCGCGTGCCAGATAGAGCACTGCCTCGGCGATGTCGTCGGCCTCGACCTTGCGGCCGAGCGGCGTGCCGCCGGCTTCCGCCGCCAGCAGCGCCTCGCCGTCATGCGGATTGGCGAAGGTTGGGCCCGGACCGACCGCGTTGACGCGAATGCGCGGTGCCAGCGCCTGCGCCATCGTCGTCGTCGCCGTCAGCAGCGCCGCCTTGGTCAGCGTGTAGGAGTAATATTGCGGCGTCAGCTTCCAGACGCGCTGGTCGACGATGTTGACGATCGCGCCCTGCCGGTCCTGCGGCAGGCGCTTGGCCATCGCGCCCGCGAGCACGGAGGGCGCGCGCAGATTGACCGAGAACTGGCGATTCCACGTGGGCACGTCCAGTGCCATCAAGTCGTCGATCAGGAAGCTCGAAGCGCTGTTGACCAGCAGGCTGACAGGCCCAAGCGCTGCTTCGGCCTCCGGCACGATTCGCTCGACGGCCGCCGGATCGACGAGATCGGCGACGACGACATAGGCCCGCCCGCCTGCCGCGATGATCTGGTCGGCCAGCGCCAGCGCTTCGCTTCGCGACGCATTGCAATGGATGGCGACTGCATAGCCGGCGCCGGCAAGGCGCTCCACGATGGCGCGGCCGATGCGCCTGGCGCCGCCGGTGACGAGGGCGACCTCAGCCGCCATGTCCGTCGCCGTTGGTGCTGCGGCGCAGGAGCCGGCGCTCCCAGTGCTTGGCGACGCGCAGATAACGATAGAAGGCGTAGTTCATCGCGGTCATGAAGCCGTAGACCCCGCGCAGGGCGTGGCGTCGTCCGATATAGGCCTTGATGAAGTTCGCCGGAAACTCTGCGACGAGCCGAAGGGCCGAGAGGGTTTCGCCGCGCGCATCGAGGTCGTCGGCCTGTGCGTCGCTATAGGCATTGAGCTTGTCCATCTGGTCGCCGAGCGAGCGGACCGAATAATGATGGACCGTGCCCTTGAGCGTGCCGACGCGCGCATCCGGCGAAAGGTCGACGCGGTCATGCACAGGGGACGGCGAGTAGCGCCCCTTGTCGATCCGATAGAGACGGACCGGCGAGAGCGCATAGGCGAAGCGATGCGGCGCGCCCTCCCCCGGGAAAATCTCGGCAATGCGCAGGCGATACGCGTCGCAGGCCGGCTCGCCCTCGACGAACAGGGCGGCGATCTCGGCGGCGAGGTCCAGCGGCGTCACCTCGTCGGCATCGAGGTTGAGCAGCCAGGGATGGCGGCACTGCTCCTCGGCGAAACGCTTCTGCGGGCCGTAGCCCGGCCAGTCGCGCTCGATCACGCGGGCGCCCAGATTCGTAGCGATGGCCTGGGTGCCGTCGGTCGAGCCGGAATCGATCACGACGATGTCATCGCTGAGGCCGCGGATCGCAGCTATCGTGCGTCCGATGCGATCGGCTTCGTCGCGCGCGATGATGAAGATCGAAAGCGGGGGCACGCAGGTCTCGGCGGGAAAGGCGGGGCCAGTTGGCTAAAGCATGCGCCGGGGCAGGCTGCAAGCAGTCGGCGCATGACGGGACTGCAGCGGCGACGGAACCAAAAGCCGACATGGGCGATTATGTGATGGCCGTCCGTAGTCGCTCCCGTTGCGTTAGTATTCGGTTAGCCATTCAGACTACCTTAACAATGCCTAACCGAAATTGACCATTATGCCTTGCCTGTTCCGGATCGTGCCGCAATTTCGCCTCGGTCTGACCAGCACATGTGTTCTCGCCGCAACAGACACGGCCCGTCACCTGCCTTATAACGAACCTACTGGGATCACCCGCCGGCCAGCGCCGGAAAATACGATGACTAAGGAGTTTGTCATGAAGAAGTATCTGCTCTCGGGCGTTGCGGCCCTCGGCCTCCTCGCCGCCGGCGCTGCCTCCGCTGCCGACCTGCCGAGCCGCAAGGGCCCGGTCGTTGCCCCGATCTACGCTCCCGTCTTCACCTGGACCGGCTTCTACGTCGGTGCCAACGCCGGCTACGGCTTCGGCAACGTGAACGCTGCCGGCTTCGCCAATGTCGGCGATCTCGATGGCTTCGTCGGTGGTGGCCAGGTCGGCTACAACTACCAGATCGGCCAGTTCGTGATCGGCGCGGAAGCTGACTTCCAGGGCGCCGACCTCAGCAGCGGCAACAACCTCGGCCTGGTCAACGTCAAGACCGAGTGGTACGGCACCGTCCGCGCTCGCGCCGGCGTCGCTTTCGACCGCTTCCTGGTGTACGCCACCGGTGGTTGGGCTTACGGCAACGTCAAGACCTCGTTCCCGGGTCTCGTCGGTCCGTTCGCCTTCAACTCTGACCGCACCCACACCGGCGGCTTCGCCGTCGGCGCCGGCCTTGAGTACGCTTTCACCAACAACCTGATCGGCGGCGTCGAGTACATGTACGTCGACCTCGGCGAGAAGAACATCCTCGGCGCTGCCACCAAGGTCGGCACCGACTTCTCGGTCGTCCGCGCCCGCCTCAGCTACAAGTTCTGATTTTCTCCTCACGGAGACAGAACGAACCCGGTGGCTTCGGCCACCGGGTTTTTTGTTGTCTGCCCGTCGAGAGAACCACTTCGCCATCCCGGGCAAGCGGCGAAGCCGCGCAGCTCCGGGATGACGAACGTAGTTTCGTGGGAAGTCAGCCCTTGAAGCGCGTCGCCTCGAAGGCCGGCACCTTGGCGGCGAAACCGTCGAGCCAGGCGACGAGCCCCGGATGGCTGGCGCGCCAGCGGCCGTCGAAGCGCAGGTCGAGATAGCCGAGGGCGCAGGCGAACGCGATCTCGCCGATGCGCGGCCGGTCGTAGACGGGCGGCGCGGCTTCGAGTGCCGCAAGCGCCCTGGCGACCTTGCCGGCCTGGTTCTCCGTCCAGGGCTGGCTGCGCATCTCGGCGGCCCGCAGGCGAATCTCGTAGACCTGCAACAGCCCGGCATCGCAGATGCCGTCGGCAAGCGCCTGCAGGCGCAATTGCGCGAAGCGCGCCTCCCCCGCCGGGAAGAGCCGGCCGCCGCCGGCGAGATGATCGAGATATTCGGCGATCACACGCGAGTCGAACAGCGTCGTGCCGTCCTCGAACACGAGCGTCGGAACCTTGCCGAGCGGGTTCTGGAGGCGCAGCGCATCGGCCGGATCCGCGGTGTCGGCCGCGATGACCTCGATCCGCTCTTCCAAACCGAGCTCGGCGATGGCGATCTTGATCTTGCGGCCAAAGGGCGAGGTCGGAGACGAGCGCAGGATCAGCATCGGAGCAGCCTTCGGGGTGGCGGAAATAAGCAATCAGCCGTCGGGGCGGATCGCCTCGCAGCGATAGCGCGGGCGGGGCCCCTGCGCGAGCCGATCGCACAGGGCCGGCAGCAGAATCTCGGCTTCCTGCGCCAGCAGCCAGGGCGGATTGACGACGATCATCCCCGTCGCGCTCAAACCGCCGGCCGCCTCCGGTCGGTCGACGTCGATCTCGAGCCGGAGCAGGCGGCCGATACCGGCATCGAGGATCGACTCGAGCAGCCCTTCCGCCGCGCGCTCATCCTTGAGCGGATACCAGAGCGCGTAGATGCCGGTCGGCCATTTGCGGTGCGCGGCGACGAATTCGGCCGCCAGCGTCGCGAATTCGTCCTTCTCCTCGAAGGGCGGATCGATCAGCACAAGGCCACGCCGCTCCTTGGGCGGGACATTGGCGCGCAGCGCCGTCCAGCCGTCGATCTCGAGCGCCTTGCAGCGTTCGTCGCGGCCCAGCGCCTGGGCGAGTTTGCGAAAGGTGTTCTCATGCAGCTCGGCGGCGATCAGGCGATCGTCCTCGCGCATGGCCTGGCGGCAGAGCCAAGGCGAGCCCGGATAGGTGTCCGCGCCATGCCGGGCACGCGCTGCGGCGAGCGCCGCGCGCCAAGGCTGCAGCAGCTCCTCGACCGCGGGCGCGAGCGGCGCCTGCTCGATTCGCGCGACGCCGTCGCGCCATTCATGCGTCCTCAGCGCCTCTTCGGAACCGAGATCATAGCGGCCGGCGCCGGCATGGGTGTCGATCACCCGCCAGGGTTTGTCCTTGGCGTTGAGGTGCGTGAGGATGCGCACGAGCACGACATGCTTGAGCACATCGGCGAAATTGCCGGCGTGGAAACCGTGACGGTAGTTCATCGACTCAGCGGATCGCGTTGACGCGGAAATCGCGGGCGCGGCAGCCCGAACGGTCGACCTCCTGGCATGAACGGAAGCCGCGCAGGTCCTTGCTGAAGCAGATCCGCACCTCCTCCAGCACGCCGCGCCGGCAGGACACCGACATCATGTCGGTGCGCAGGCCCGGATTGGCGTCGACGAAGGCCCGTTCGAGATCGAGCGCCGTCCAGCTCCGGTCGCCGTCGATCGCCGTCAACGCCGGCGGAAGCTTGACCTTCTCGCGGGCGCGGCGGACATCGGCGAAGTAATCGGCCGGGCTCGAGCCCGAGCAGGTGCCGTGCTTGCGCCATTGATATCGGGCGAGGCTCTCGGTCGGAAACAGGCCTTCGACCTGCTCCATCGCCATGCGCGACGGGCTCCGGCCGGAGGGGCCGCAATCGCTGGGGAAGCCGCGCTCATATTGCGGCCAGAGCCCATGCACGACGAAACCGAGATTGGCGCCCGGCGCGCATTGCTCGCGATTGCGCCCACGCCCGCCGTCGAGTTCGCAGAAACCCGGCGACCATGACAGGGCGAGCACGTAGAAATCGAAATCGCCCGGCGTGCCGCCGCGATCATAGCGGCCCTGCGCTGCGGCTGAACCGCCGAGCGCGCAGAGCGCCAGCAGGCCGGCAGCAATTCGGTTCAATCGCATGATCGCGCCCGAATCAGGGGCGGGCCATCTGGCAATCGGGCGCGTAGGAGCGGTGGCGGTCGAGGCCGGAGACGCACCAGTTGACGTTCCAGGTCCAGCCGAACAGACCGAGATTCTCCCGGACGGAATAGTCGACCCGGCGCAGCACGCCGTCATTGGTCAGCACGCGGGCGGTGCAGAACCGGCGCGGAATGAAGTCGTCGCCCCACGGCCGCCAGGCGATGGGCCGAATGCGGTCGAAACTGCCGAGTTGAAGCGGGCCCCAGAACTTGGCCTCGCGCGAGTTGAACCAGCTGGTGATCTCGCCGAGCACGGCCGGATCCTCGCAGGCCGGCAGATTGCCGTACATCGGGATGATGCGCTCTTCCGCCCGGTCGGCGGGATTGACATAGCGGCCGCCCGCCGCCTGGGCGGAGAGGCCGGTCAGGCAGATCGCAGCGGCGAGGACGGAACGGAGTGAAACGCGGCGCATGGGGGCCTCGTAGGGGAGAAGATCGCTGCCGGCACGATGGCGACGGGGCCGGTCACCGTCAAGGCAGCACAGTACCCCCTCGGCCTATCGAGCGGCATCTGTGGCATTTCGATCCGCCGCCAGCTGGTCCACGGCCGCCGAAACGGGATGCCTTCGATGCATCGCAAACTCGTCATGCTCGCCTTATGGCGAGCATGACGTTGATGAGAGCGATGCTCAGGCCGCGGCCTTGGAAGCCTGCCGGACCTCGTCCGAATAATCTTCCATGATCACCTTGCCCATATTGCCGGTGATGAACTTGTAGGGGCCGATTTCGGAGACCAGCGTCACCTCGGCGGCCGAGCCGGTGATGAAGCATTCGCTGAAGCCTTCGAGCTCTTCCGGCCGGATGCGGCGCTCGACCACCTCGAAGCCGCGCTTCCTGCACAGATCGACCACCGACTGGCGGGTGATGCCGTTCAGGAAGCGGTCGGCCAGCGGGGTGTGGACCACGCCGTCCTTGATGAAGAAGATGTTGGCGCCGGTGCACTCGGCGACATTGCCTTCCCAGTCGAGCATCATCGCGTCGGCATAGCCGCCGCGCTCCGCCTTGTGCTTGGAGAGCGAGCAGATCATGTAGAGCCCCGCCGCCTTGGCATGGACTGGGGCGCAGGCCGGGTCGGGCCGGCGATATTCGGCGACATCGAGGCGCACGCCCTTCAGCTTCTGCGCCATGTCGAACATGCTCGGCCATTCCCACACCGCGATCGCCGTGTGGATGGTGTTGTTCATGCCCGAGACCGCCATCATCTCCGAGCCGCGCCAGGCGACCGGGCGCAGATAGGCGTCCTTCAGGCCGTTCTCCTTCAGGCAGAGATACTTGGCAGCGTCGAGCTCGGCGACCGAGTACGGGATCGTGAAATCCATGATCTCGGCCGACTTGTGGAAGCGCTGCGAGTGCTCGGTGCACTTGTAGATCACGCCGTCATAGGAGCGCTCGCCCTCGAAGACGCAGGAGCCGTAGTGTAGGCCGTGGGTGAGTACGTGCACCTTGGCCTCCTTCCACGGCACGAGCTTGCCGTCGAACCAGATGACGCCGTCGCGCTGGTCGAAAGGAATGACAGACATGGTACAGTCCTCCAGGTGCTTTTCTTGCAGGCACTCCGCCACAGGCCGGAAGGGCGTGCAAGCGCGGTATCTATGCTGCGCCGAGACCGGCACCGGCGACATAATCGGTCGCCCCGCGTGCTTGACCGGTAATCTTACGTCTGAGATATGTCAACAAGGCTGACATAAAAAATGAGCGTGACGGTGAGCACACCCGTATTGCATCCAGCTTCTGCCGCCTCGCCCGAGGCGCCGCGCGCCGACGTACCCTACGAGCTGATCGAGCTGTTCTTCTTCGCCTATCGCGACTTCGTCGGCGATCCCGACCGCATCCTCGCCGATTACAACTTCGGCCGCGCCCATCACCGCGTGCTGCATTTCGTCCAGCGCCGGCCTGGGCTGACCATCGCCGAACTGCTCGACATCCTGCAGATCACCAAGCAAAGCCTCAACCGCGTGCTGAAGGAGCTGGTCGAGACCGGCTTCGTCGAGTCGCGCACGGGCACGCAGGACAAGCGCCAGCGCAATCTCTACGCCACCACCGCCGGCCGCGAGCTCGCCGTCAGGCTGGCGCAGCTGCAGGGCAAGCGCATCAACGGCGCGCTCGCGCAGGTCGGGCCCGAGGCGGGCGAGATCGTCGCACGCTATCTGGCGGGCTTGATCGACCCGTCCGAGCGCACGAAGGTGCAGGACCTGCTCGCCGGGCCACGGTGAGAACGAGACGCCGATACAGAGATGATGATGCGCAGGATTCTCTTTAGCTTCGCCGCCTTGGCAAGCTTCGTGACCGCGGCGGCAGCGCAGGACGTGACCGCAAGCCTCAAGGGCCCCGCCGCCGAGAGCGTCGCCCGCTATCTCAAGCAGACCCGCATTGCCTGCTACACGCAGCAGGGCGAGCAGAAATGCCCGATCATCGACACGGCCACCAATGCCAGCCTGTTCCATGGCAGCTTCAGCAACGATCCGACGCCCTATGCGGTCGCCTTCGTCGGCTATCAGTACGACCAGACCGGCAACGCCGTGAACCAGATGGCGATCGTGTTCAAGGAGGCCGGCGGCCGCTGGACGCCGGTCGGCCGCGCCGATGAGACGGTCGGGATGGAGCCGCGGCAGGTCCAGTTCGGCCAGGGCGTCATCACCTATACCGGCACCGTCCTCGGGCGGAATGATTCCCGCGCCAATCCGACCGGCCGCAGCCGCTTCAGCCTGAAGGTCACCGACCGGGGCGTCAGCTTCGGCAAAGCGGGCCGGTGAGATGAGGTCGGCCCCGGCGGCGCGTCGCGCCCCGCCGCAGGCGTTGCAGAACGTTAGACAAAGTTATCTGCGACGAGCCCGGGCGCGGCCTGCGCCCGGATGGCCTGTGCTATCCTTGTGCGCAGGTAGCGGCGCGTCAGCCAGCGCCGGAGGCGGAAAGAGGAGCCCAGATGGCGGCCAGCGTGCTCAAGCCAGTGCCCGACGAGGCCCCGCATATCCTGGTGGTCGATGACGACCGCCGTCTGCGCGATCTCCTGGCGCGCTTCCTCGGCGACCATGGCTACCGCATCACCACTGCCGCCAACGCGGCCGATGCCGATATCCGCCTCGGCCATCTCGTCTTCGACGCCATGGTGCTCGACGTGATGATGCCGGGCGAGAACGGTTTCGACTTCGCCCGCCGCCTGCGCCAGACCTCGCAGGTGCCGATCCTGATGCTGACCGCGCGCGCCGAGTCGAGCGACCGCATCAATGGCCTCGAGATCGGCGTCGACGACTATCTCGCCAAGCCCTTCGAGCCGCGCGAATTGCTGCTGCGCCTCGGCAATGTCCTGAAGCGCAACGCCCAGCCCGAGGCGCCGGCCGCACCGACGCGACCGGACTATGTCCGCTTCGGCCCCTTCATCTTCGGCCTCGCCCGCGGCGAACTGCGCCATGGCGAGGACTCGATCCGCCTGACCGAGCGCGAGCGCGAGATCCTGACCGCACTGGCCGAGCGCGCCGGCGAGCATGTGCCGCGCGAGCAGCTCGCCAATCAGGGCTCGGCCGCCAATGACCGCACCATCGACGTGCAGATCAACCGGCTGCGCCGCAAGATCGAGCGCGACCCGGCCGACCCGCTCTATCTCCAGACCGTGCGCGGCATCGGCTACCGCCTCGTCGTCGACAGGACCTGACCGGCATGGCGGACGCTTCGCTCAGGCGTCGTCTCGTCCCGCTCGCCGCGCGGACGCTGGTCAAGCTGCGCCATGCCTGGACCAGGGGCGCCTCGGCGCTCTCCACCAGGTTCGCCCCGCTCTGGCGCCTGCCGGACCGGTCGCTGCGCCCGATCGCGCGCATCATGCCCAAGGGGCTCTATCCGCGCGCCCTCGTCATCGTCATCGCACCGGTGGTGCTACTGCAATCGGTCATCGCCTATGTCTTCATGGAGCGGCACTGGCAGACGGTGACGCAGCGGCTGTCCTCGGCTGTCTCCTCCGAGATCGCGACGCTGATCGACGTCTATGAAAGCTATCCGCAGGACGAGCAGGCGACGGTGCTCGGCCGCATCGCCGAGGAGCGCCTCGGCATGGATGTCGAGATCCTGCCCGACGCCGACCTGCCGGCGCCCGGCACCCGGCCCTTCTTCTCTCTGCTCGACAGCGCGCTCTCGGCCGAGCTTGCCCAGCAGGTCAAGCGGCCTTTTTGGCTCGACACGGTCGGCCGCTCCAGCCTGATTGAGATAAGGATCAAGCTCGGCAAGGACGTGATGCGGGTGCTGACCCGGCGCAGCCAGGCCTATGCCTCGAACAGCCACATCTTCCTGCTCTGGATGATCGGCACCTCGCTGATCCTGCTCACCATCGCGGTGCTGTTCCTGCGCAACCAGATCAGGCCGATCCTGCGCCTCGCCGACGCTGCCGAGGCCTTCGGCAAGGGCCGCGACGCCGATTTCCGGCCGCGCGGCGCCAGCGAGGTCCGCCGCGCCGGCAACGCCTTCATCGAGATGAAACGCCGCGTCGAGCGCTCGATCGGCGAGCGCACGATGATGCTGAACGGCGTCAGCCACGACCTGCGCACCATCCTGACCCGCTTCAAGCTTTCGCTCGCGCTCCTTGAAAAGTCGCCCGACCTCGAGGCGCTCGAGAAGGATGTCGACGAGATGAGCCGCATGCTCGAGGATTATCTCGCCTTCGCCCGCGGCGATGCCGGCGAGGCTCCGGTCGAGACCGACATCCGCGCTTTGCTCGAGGCGCTCAAGGCCGATGCCGAGCGGCAGGACCACCAGACCGAGCTGACTGTCGTCGGCGATCCGCTGGTCGTGGTCCGCCCGGACGCGATCCGGCGCCTGCTCACCAATCTGGTCTCGAATGCCGCGCGCTTCGGCGATCGCATCGCCATCCGCGCCACCCATGATGCGCGCTATCTGATCGTCATGGTCGATGATGACGGGCCGGGCATCCCGCCGGAGCTGCGCGAGGACGTGTTCAAGCCGTTCTTCCGGGTCGACGAGGCCCGCAATGTCGACGGCGGCGGCACGGGCCTCGGCCTCGCCATCGCCCGCAACATCGCCCGCTCGCATGGCGGCGACATCATTCTTGGCGAGTCGCCGCTCGGCGGCCTGCGCGCCACGGTCAGGCTGCCGGTCTGATCAGATTTGCGCCGTCCGGGGCCTTGCGCAGCAAAGAGCCCGGAACCCATGAACACGGATCTCCCCAGTACGACGCGCCGATTGACGCGTCCTTGTGAGGATGGCCGGCGTGCATGGGTTCCGGGCTCAGGCCTCCGGCCTGCCTCGGAATGACGACCTTGTCAGTGCCACCACAAAGCCTTGCGAGCCGTGTCGTTCACCCGCTCCACGTCACTGCGCGACAGGGCGATATCGGAAAGCGCCGCATCGTCCATGCTATAGAGTGCCCGGGCGCTGGCCCGCGCCGTCAGCCAATTCTCGAAGCGGAGGAACAGCCCGGCGAGCCCATGCGCCGCATGCTGCGGCGCGGAGAGGGAAAGATTTTCTGTGGCGATCCTGGCCGACATGGCGGCCTCCTTTGACAAGTTCTATGCCCCGGAATTTGGGGGTTGCGAGGCCTGGAAGCAAATGAGAACTTCTTTGCCTCAGCCCAAGCAGAACTTGGCCATGACATGACGCGCCGCCATCTGCCACCCATGACCTCGCTGCGTGCTTTCGAGGCCGCCGCCCGCCATCTCAACTATGAGCGGGCGGGCGACGAGCTCGCCGTCACCGCCAGCGCCGTCGGCCAACAGGTCAAGACCCTCGAAGCCTGGCTTCGGCGTCCACTCTTCACACGGCAGCCGAGCAAGGGCATCGCGCTGACCGGGCTCGGCCAGCGCTATGCCGCCGCGATCTCGCAGATGCTGGATCAGCTCGACGAGGCCACCGCCCGGGCCCTGCGGCCGGATACCGCCAACGTCCTGACGGTCAGCACGATGCCGAGCTTCGCCCTGAGCTGGCTGATCCCGCGCCTCGGCTCGCTCAAGCAGCGCCATCCCGAGCTGGAGGTGCGCATCTCGGTCTCGCTGCATCTGACCGACTTCGCGCGCGAGGATATCGACATCGCCGTACGCTATGGAAAAGGCACCTATCCCGGCCTGTGCTCGGACCTCCTGATGACGGAGAGCTTCTTTCCCGTCTGCAACGCGGCGCTACTGAGCGATCCCGAGCGACCGCTGCGCGAGCCCTCGGACCTGCGCCACCACACCCTGCTGCACGAGCTTGCGGAAGGCATTCCGAACTATGTGACCTGGCAGCAATGGCTCGCCTTCGCCGGTGCCGACGACGTCGACGCGACGCACGGCCCGCGCTTCTCGCACACCTTCCTCGCTCTGCAGGCCGCCTCCTCCGGCCAGGGCATCGCGCTCGCGACAAGCGCCCTGATCGGCGACTATCTCGAAGCCGGGCGCCTGGTCCGCCCCTTCCCGCAGCAGTTGCCCGGCGCCTCCCAGTATTACGTCGTCTGCCCCGAGGCCGTGGCGGACCGGCCGCCGATCGCAGCCTTTCGCCGTTGGATCCACGAAGAGGCGGCAAGGCATGCCGAGCTGCGCTGAGCCCTGAGCTCAACGCGCCGGCCTGATCACCGGCAGCTGCTGCAGCCGGCCGGCGGCATAGTCGAGGAAGGCACGCACCTTGGGCTGAAGATGCTGGCCGCTCGGCACGACGAGCTGCACCGGCGAGGCCGGCGGCTCCCATTCCCGCATCACCCGCACCAGCGTGCCGGCCTCGATGTCCGGTGCGACCTGATAGGACAGGGCCCGCGCCAGGCCGCGGCTGGAGCGCGCCGCGATCAGCACCGACTCGACCTCGTTGACGATCAGGCGCGGCGCCACCTGCACGGTCGCGCTGCGCGCCCCTCCGGCGAAGCGCCAGAGCATGCTCTGGCCGGCCGCGATGCTGACGATGGTGTCGTGGCCGGTGAGGTCGGCCGGCCGCAGCGGCGTGCCGCGGCGCTCCAGATAGGCCGGCGCCGCGACCAGCACGCGCCTGACCTCGCCAACCTTGCGAGCGACCAGTCGCGAGCTCGGCAGCGGGCCGATACGCAGGGCCAGATGCAGGCCCTCCTCGATCAAATCGAGATTGCGGTCGGCCAGCACCAGCTCGATCTGGATTTCGGGATGCAGGTCGAGGAACTCGGCGACCACCGGCGTGACATGGCGTCGTCCGAAGGCGAGCGGCGCGGTGATCCTGATCAGGCCCCGCATCGGCGCAGCCGTCACCCCTGAAAGCGAGGCCTCGTATTCGGCGAGGATATTGCGGGCCGAGGCCGCCAGTTCCCGCCCCGCTTCGGTCGCCATCAACTGGCGGGTGGTACGCGCGATCAGCCTGACGCCGGCGCGTTCCTCCAGCGCTGCGAGGGCCCGCGTCACCGCCGGGCGCGAGCGCCGGAGCTGGCGCGCCGCGCCGGCGAGACTGCCGGTGTCGATGATCGCGACGAAGATGGTGAGCTCGTCGAGTCGATCCATGATCATTCCGTCATTCGGAATTCTGATTTGCCAGCCTACCAGCTTTCGCTCTCTGCCTGAAACAATCAGATTCGCTTTCGCATAATCGCGAGGCCCTGATGACCCAAGCTCAGATCACGCTCCACGGCACACCTCTTTCGGGCCACACCCACCGCGTCGAATTGCTGCTGCGCGCGCTCGGGCTCGCTTTCGACGTCGTCCCAGCCCCGGCCGATGTGCGCCGCAGCGAGGCCTTCCGCGCGCTCAACCCGCTCGGCCAGATCCCGGTACTTCAGGACGGTGATCTCACCCTCGCCGACAGCAACGCCATTCTGGTCTATCTGGTGAGGCGCTACGCGCCGGAGAGCGACTGGTTTCCGCAGGAGCCGGTGGCCGCCGCGCAGATGCAGCGTTGGCTTTCGATCGCCGCCGGCGAGGTTATGCACGGCCCGGCGATCGCCCGCATGATCGCCCAGTTCGGCCTCCCCGACGACCCGGTCCGGGCCGAGCGCATCGCCGCCCGCCTGCTCGCCTTCATGGAGGAGCATCTCGCCGGCCGCAGCTATCTTGCCGCCGAACACCCGACGCTCGCCGACCTCGCCTGCTACTCCTATGTGGCGCACGCGCCGGAGGGCGGCATTCCGCTCGATCCCTATCCGGCAGTGCGGGCCTGGATCGCACGTATCGAGGCCCTGCCCTTCTTCAAGCCGATCCCGCCCTCACCCATTCCCGGAAAGGGCTGACGGTCATGGACGCCTCGCCATTTCATCCCGGCGAGCTGGAGGCGCAGGCCCGCGCCGGCGAGAGTTCGCGCGGCGCGGGCATCCGCGACTTCATGCCAGACCAGCACCGTGATTTCTTCGCGCTGCTGCCCTACCTCTTTGCAGCCGGCCGCGATGCGCAGGGCAAGCCGATCGCGACGATCCTCACCGGGCCGGAAGGCTTCGTCACAAGCCCGGCGCCGAATGCGCTGGCCATCGCTGTCTTGCCCGGCCCCGACGATCCGGCCAATCCCGCGCTGAGCGCAGGCGCGCCGATCGGCCTGCTCGGGCTCGATTTGCGTACCCGCCGTCGCAACCGGGCCAACGGCATCATCAGCGCGCGTGACGGCAACGGGCTGCAGATCGCCGTGACGCAGAGCTTCGGCAATTGCGCCAAGTACATCCAGCTCAGGCAGCCCACGTTCGTGCCGGCCGCGGCTGGCACTGCAGCCGAGGAGCTCACCAGCCTGGATGGCGCGGCCCGCGACCTGATCCTGCGCTCGGACACGCTCTTCATCGCCAGCGGCTCGGACAGCGGGCTCGACATCTCGCATCGCGGCGGCAAGCCGGGCTTCGTCCGGATCGAGGGCGATCGCCTGACGGTGCCGGACTTCGCCGGCAACAGCTATTTCAACACCTTCGGCAACCTGCTGCGCAAACCGGAAACGTCCCTGCTCTTCATCGACTTCGCCAAGGGCGACCTGCTGCAGTTGCAAGGGGTGGCAGAGATCATTTGGGACGGGCCGGAGCTGGCCAAGCTCGACGGCGCCAAACGGCTCATGCACATCGAGCTGACGCGCGCCTGGCGGCGCAGGGCGGCATTGCCCTTGCGCTGGAGCGAGCCCGAGCTGGCACCGACCACGCTGGCAACCGGGATCTGGCGGCAGGATCACGCCGCCTGAAGGGTGGCTTTCAGAAGAGGCGCCCACCCGCGGGCACCTCGAGCGAGGGGCCGATCAGCACGACCTCGCCATCGGCATCCGGCACGCCCAATGTCAGCACCTCCGACATGAACTTGCCGATCTGGCGCGGCGGGAAGTTCACCACCGCCAGCACCTGCCGGCCCGGCAAGTCCTCAGGCCGGTAATGCCTGGTGATCTGTGCCGAGGACTTCTTGCGGCCGATCGTGCCGCCGAAATCGATCACCAGCTTGATCGCCGGCTTGCGCGCTTCGGGAAAGGGAGTGGCTTCGACGATGGTGCCGACACGGATGTCGACCTTGAGGAAATCGTCGAAGCCGATCTCTGCGGCGATCTCGCTAGGCGTGCTCAAAATTCCTCCCAACCGCGGTCGCCGCCATTGGCGGCCTTGCGTGCGGCATTGCCATGNNCGGGCGCTGCCGGCGCAGCGCGCGCCTGCCGCGGCGCCGCCGCGACATGCGCCATCTTGCCCGCCATCGCCTTCAAGGCAACCACGTCGCCGCCGAGCCGGAAGCGCCCGACCAGCGCGGCAAGCCTGTCGGCCTCCTGCGCCAGCGCCTGCGAGGCGGCGGTCGACTGCTCGGCCATGGCGGCGTTCTGCTGCGTCGCCTGGTCCATCTCGTTGACCGCGGTGTTGACCTCCTGCAGCCCGGTCGCCTGTTCCTGGGCGGCCGAGGCGATCTCGGCGACCAGCGAGGTCACCCGGGTGATCTCGCCCGACATGCGACCGAGCGCGCTGCCGGTCTGGCCGACCAAGGCGACGCCCTTCTCGACCTCGACGGACGAGGCGGTGATCAGGCCCTTGATCTCCTTGGCCGCCTCGGCCGAGCGCTGCGCCAGCGCACGAACCTCGGAGGCGACGACCGCGAAGCCCTTGCCGGCATCGCCGGCGCGGGCCGCCTCGACCGAGGCGTTGAGTGCGAGCAGGTTGGTCTGGAAGGCGATCTCGTCGATGACGCCGACGATCTGCGAGATCTCTCCGGCCGACTTCTCGATGCCGCCCATCGCCGCGACCGCACCACGGACGATCTCGCCCGACTGCTCGGCCTCGCCCTTGACCTGGGTCGTGGCGAGGCTCGCCTGGCGCGCACCCTCGGCTGTCTGGCGCACGGTCGCCGTCAGCTGGTCGAGCGCGGTCGCGGTCTCCTCGACCGAGGAAGCCTGCTGCTCGGTGCGGCTGGCGAGGTCGTCGGCCGCCTGGCTGATCTCGCCGGCGCCGGCCTTCATGCTCTCGGTATTGGTCGCGATCTGGCGCATCGTCTCTTCGAGATGCGCCATCGCCGCGTTGAAGTCGTTCTTCAGCTTGACGTATTCGGCGCTGAACGCGGCCTCGATCCGGTAGGTCAGATCGCCTTCGGTCAGGCGTTCCAGGCCGGCGCCGAGCGCATCGACGACGATGGCCTGCTTTTTCGCCTCCTCGCCGCGCTGCGCCTCGTTGAGACTGCGCTGCGTGTCGGCGGCGCGGCGCTGCTCGCCGGCATCGGCTTCGGCCTGCGCCTTCTCGGTCTCGACCTGCTGCTTCATCAGCGCCGCGTCGCGGAAGACGACGAGCGCCCGCGCCATGCTGCCGACCTCGTCCTGGCGTTCCTGATAGGCGATCGGCGCCTTGAGATCGCCGGCGGCCAGCGCGCTCATATTGCCGGCGACGGTGTGCAGCATCGCCGAGGCCCGGCGGCTCAGGAAGATGACGAGCCCGAGCAGCAGCAGCGTCAGCGGCACGAGCACGACCGCAACGTCCTTGATCATGCCGTAGAAGGCGACGTCGACGGCATGGACATGCATGCCGGTGCCGATCGCCCACTGCCATTTCGGCACGCCGACCACATAGGAAACCTTCAGGGACGGGTCCTTGTCGCCAGTCTTCACCCACATGTAGTCGACGAAGCCGGCCCCCTTGGCCCGGGCCGTATCGGTCAGTTCCTTGACGAAGAGCTTGCCGGTCGGGTCCTTGAGCGGCGACATGTCGGTGCCGACCAGCTTCGGATTGGCATGGGCGATATTGAAGCCGTCATAGCGGATGACGAAGATATAATTTCCGTCGTCGAAGCGGGCATTGGAAACCGCATCGAGCGCGAGCTTCTGCGCGTCGGCGTCCTTGAGCTCGCCCTTCTCGACCTTCGCGACATAGGCGTTGACCGTGGAGGCGGCCGCCTCGACCGCGTTCTTCACCTCGGCCCGCTTCAGATCGAGCATGTCGATCCGGGCCTGGTTGAGCGTCACCGCGGCGCTCACGACAGCGATGACTGCGGCCAGAATCGCGACCAGCCCGAACGAACGGCTGATCGACAGCCCGGTAAGCTTCTTCAACACCGACATAGCCGCCCCATTGCGAATGTGATTCTTCACATTCGCAAGAAGCCGCTAATGCCTGCTTAACGATGCCACGGTTTCGCCACAATCTCCAGTTGCTCGACGCAACCTATGATTGCTTTCAGATAGCCGGCGCGTAATCGTCGCTGTCCTCGCCGCGCATGCGTTCGCGCCGCGGCGTGCGCCGAACACCCGAGCACAGCGAGCGGGCAAGGCCGCGCAGCGGCGCCGTCAGCCGATGCACATCCTCGACGCGGGCCATGATCTGGCCGGCCGTCTTCAGCTCACGGTCGAGCTTGGCCATGGTACGCGACAGCTCCGGCTCGTCATCCTCCAGCCAGGTGTCGAGCACACGCGCCATCAGCAGCGTCGCGCCGCGGACCCGGACGGAGCCGAGATCGTCCTCGGTCGGGATGCCGGCCGAGGCGAGCAGATAGCGCCAGGAGTTCACGGAATTGCGCCCGAGCGCGGCGAGCGCCAGCGGCTGCCGGCGCAGATGCCGCATCAGCGCCTTCAGGCCGGCCTTGTAGGGCGCCAGCGCATCGAGCCGGCGCATCACCAGATCGAAGACGCGCTCCTTGTAGGATTCCTCCGCCAGATCGTCGGAATTGCCGGCGAGCACGGCGTCGTCGAGGATGCGGCCGAGGCCGCCGAGGATCGCAAGCTTGGAGGGAAAGAGCCCGCGCAACTCGGCGAGGCTGATCCCGGCTTCGCGAGCGATCGCCGGCAGTTCGATCTCGTCCCAGCCTTGCGTCGCCGCCAGCCGGAACAGGGCATCGACCACGGCGCGCCGCGGATCGGGCTTGCCCGCCGGCTTCTCAGCTTCTGGGGAAACGGGTTTGCGCGCCATCAGCTTCTCTCCTGTCGCGAGCGGATAGAGCAGGATGCGAAAAAGTGGGAACCGGTTTTTCGCAGAGATCCTGCTCTAAACTCCCAAAATCGATCACGTTTTATGATTTTGGATCGGTTCGATCCAAAATCATCGTGATCTATGAGAGAAGCTAGGGCGCAACCGGGGCGCTTGAAAGGCCGCCTCAGCCCGAAAGTTCCTCGGCGCGGCGTTTGGCGGCAGCGACCGCGCGTCGCATCAGCGGCGCAAGGCCGTTATCCGCCATCAGCACTTCGAGCGCGGCGGCGGTCGTGCCGCCCGGCGAGGTCACGTTCTGGCGCAGCGTCGCCGGCGGCAGCGGCGACTGGAACAGCATCTCGCCTGCGCCTTCGACGGTCGCCCGCGCCAATCGCTCGGCGATGTCGGCGGGCAAGCCCGCCGCAATTCCCGCCGCGGCGAGGCACTCGACCATATTGAAGACATAGGCTGGCCCAGAGCCCGAGACGGCGGTGACGGCGTCGATCAGCCCCTCGTCGGACAACCATTCGACCTTGCCGACGCCGGCGAGCAGCGCATCCGCCAATTGCCGCTGCGCCTCGCTGACGCCCTTGCCCGCAGCAGCGGCGGTGACGCCGCGCCGGACCGAGGCCGGCAGGTTGGGCATGGCGCGGATGATCGCACCGGCATTGGGCAGGCGGGCCGAGAGATCGCCGAGCGTCTTGCCGGCGAGGATCGAGATCAGCAGCGTCGTCGGCCCGATCAGCGCCTGCACCGACGGAGCGGCCGTGTCGAGCATCTGCGGCTTGGTCGCCAGCACGACCACCTCGGCGGGCTTCGGAGCAGCCGGGTTGACGCTCATGCCCTCGGCAACCGCGAGGCCCTGCATCTCGCTGGAGATATGCGGGTCGAGCAGGGTGATCCCCGCGCCCTTCACGCCGATGCTGAGCCAGCCCTCGAGCATGGCGCCGCCCATTTTGCCGGCACCGACGAGGGTGAGGGTCTGCGGAAGCGGGCTGGCCATGGCGTCTCTCCGGTCGATGCACGGTTGCGCACGGACCTGAACCGCCAAGCGCGGCCCGGGTCAAGCCCCGGCCGGACCAGCCTTCACGCTTCGCCGACCGTCTCCAGCAGCGCGCCTTCGAGCGCCTCGCGGGCGTTCTTTCCGGCCCAGACCACGAATTGGAAGGCCTGGTAGTAGCGCTCGCAGGCGTCGATCGCCGCCTTGATCAGCCCGGCGGCCTGCTCCTCGGTCGGCTCGGCGCCGCCCGAGAGCAGCAGCGCGTGGCGGTACATCACCACGTTCTCGCGGCTCCACAGGTCGAAATGCCCGAGCCAGA
Organism: Allobosea sp. Root483D1; assembly: GCF_001429505.1. Lineage (GTDB taxonomy): Bacteria > Pseudomonadota > Alphaproteobacteria > Rhizobiales > Beijerinckiaceae > Allobosea. The sequence continues at coordinate 225,491 of NZ_LMJW01000018.1, read as the reverse complement.
GCTGCTCGTTGACCAGGCTGACGAGGTTCATCACCTCGTTGCGCCGTCGGTCCGGCACCTTGAGATCGAAGGCGCAGGCGATGTGCACCGACTCCACCTCGGCAAGCCAGGTGATCGCGACATGGTAATCGGCCCAGCCGCCGGTGACCGAGACCGAGAGCTCGTCGTCGCTGTCGCGATCGAAGCTCCAATCGTTCAGCGAGGCGAGGCGTTCGACAAGATCGAGGGGGTTCGAGGGGCGTTCGGTTTCAGTGTCCAGATCAAGATCCATCATGCCCAAGGTCCAACAGCCGACGCAGGCCCTGATGGCAGGCGCGGCCTGTTCGAGAACGGGAACACGGCGACTGGAAAAGCGTAAGGCACACAACCCGACCAGAAGATCACTGGCGCGATCTTCGCTTCATCGGCCGGCTCTCAAGTGGAGCCCACCGACGAATCACCTCTCTTCATCGACGATAGCTCAGGCGAGTCTGGGGCCCTAACGGAACCTGCACGGTTCTGATCGAGCCCTTCGGCACCCGGTACGTGATGCAAGCTCTGCGGATTCGACGTTCGCCTCAATCCCTCTGCGGGACTGTCCACAGCGGGAAGATGCCGGCTCACCGGGCGGCCTAATCGCTCTCGGACTTACTTTGACTCGGACTTGGCCTCGAGCGCCGCCAGCCGGGCCGCGAGCTTGTCGTTCTCCTCGCGCGCCAGCAGCGCCATCTCGCGCACCGCCTCGAACTCCTCGCGCGTCACCACGTCGAGATCGCGCAGCAGCCGCTCGATCTGCGTCTTGACCACGGTCTCGACCTCACGGCGCACGCCCTGCGCTGCACCGGCGGCGTCGGTCGCCAGCCGGGCGATGTCGTCGAGGATACGGTTGGACGTGCTGACCATCGAAGCTCTCCGGCGGGCGCCCCATGCGCCTTGGCGGGAGATATGGCGAAGGAGCGTCCACAGCGCAATCACTGCAGTGCAACCGCCTCACCTGCCCCCTTACCTGACCCATCTGGACCTTGGGGATCGTTGCGCCTAAAACGGTCGCCGCAGGGAAGACCAGCAATCCGAGCCCAAACAATGGGCGGGAGGCGTCATGTCGGTTCGTTTTTACGGCTTCGTTCTGGGGCCGCTCGCCGCGCTTGCACTCGCAGGCTGCCAGGAAACCACCACGACCGCGGCGCGCCCGCGCGTCGACGCGCCGGGCGTTCCGGTCTCGGTCCAGAGCATCTCCGGCGCTCCCGACCAGGTGACGGCGCACTTCGCCGGCCTGCTCGGCGAAGCCGCAGCCGAGCGCAAGATGGAGATTGTCCCCGGTGACAAGCCGGCCCGTTTCCGGGTCCGCGGCTATCTCACCGCGCAGCCGACCGAGGATGGCCAGACCGCCCTCGCCTTCGTCTGGGACGTCTATGACGAGAGCAAGAAGCGGGCGCAGCGCGTCCAGGGCGAGAGCCTCGGCCGGCGCGGTGGCAGCTCAGACCCATGGGCCGGCATCGACCAGACCATCGTCGCCAAGGCCGCGTCCGAATCGGCCGATGCGATCGCGAGCTTCCTGACGACCGCGCCCGTGCCCGAGCCGAAGCCCGACGCCAAGGGCAAGACCCGCACCGCGCAGGCGGACACCGAGAAGAAGCGCTAAGGGACGCGCACTCGGCCCGGAGCGCCTTCGGGTCGAGTCGATTCACGATATCCCGCGAAACGTGCACCACCGCTCGGTGCAGTGCAGCATTTGCATGGGGATGCCGCGCCTCCTTGGTCGACTCGGCGTCATCACGCTGTTATGAGCCCTTCGAAACTGAGCTGCCCCCGCTCGCGGCTCGCCTTTATCTGCGTTTCGGGTGCACCCGGCATGGCCTCCTCCTTCAAAGTCGTCGCCGGCAATTCCAATCGCCCGCTCGCCGAAGCCATCTGCGGCCATCTCGATGTGCCGCTTGCCCGGGCCCAGGTCCGGCGCTTCGCCGACATGGAGATCTTCGTCGAGATCCAGGAGAATGTGCGCGGCCAGGATGTCTTCATCATCCAGTCGACCTCGTTCCCGACCAATGACCACCTGATGGAACTGCTGATCATCACCGATGCGCTGCGCCGCTCCTCGGCCAGGCGCATCACGGCGGTGATCCCCTATTTCGGCTATGCCCGGCAGGACCGGCGCGCGTCGGGCCGCACCCCGATCTCGGCCAAGCTGGTCTCCAACCTGATCACTCATGCCGGCGTCGACCGCGTGCTGACGCTCGATCTGCACGCCGGCCAGATCCAGGGCTTCTTCGACATCCCGACCGACAACCTGTTCGGCGCCCCGCTGATGGCACGCGACATCAAGGACCGGCTCGAATGGAAGAACGCCATGGTCGTCTCGCCCGACGTCGGCGGCGTCGTCCGGGCCCGCGCGCTCGCCAAGCGCATCGATGCCCCGCTCGCCATCGTCGACAAGCGCCGTGACCGGCCGGGCGAGTCGGAGGTGATGAACATCATCGGCACGGTCGAGGGCCGCTCCTGCATCCTGCTCGACGACATCGTCGACTCCGGCGGCACGCTGGTGAACGCCGCCGAGGCCCTGCTCGCCCAGGGGGCCAAGGAGGTCTACGCCTACATCACCCATGGCGTGCTCTCCGGCGGCGCGGTTGCCCGCATCGCTTCCTCCAAACTCAAGGAGCTGGTGATCACCGATTCGATCATGCCGACCGAGGCGGTGAAGGTCGCGCGCAACATCCGCGTCATCTCCGTCGCCGGGCTGATGGGCGAGGCGATCGAGCGCACCGCCAGCGAGTCGAGCGTCTCCAGCCTGTTCGACTGACGGGAGCAGCGCGATGGCGGCCACAACGGCCGGCGCGGACCGGGCGCTCGTCCTCTTCTCCGGCGGCCAGGATTCCACCGTCGCCCTGGCCTGGGCGCTGGAGCGCTTCGCCACGGTCGAGACCGTCGGCTTCGATTACGGCCAGCGTCACCGCGTCGAGCTCGCCTGCCGCGAGACGATTCGGGCCGAGTTGCCGGGCCTGTCACCCATCTACGCCGACCGGCTCGGGCCTGACCACCTGCTCGACCTGAAGACGCTGGGAGCGATCTCGGACACGGCGCTGACCAGCGAGAGCGAGATCGCCTTCACTGATGCGGGCCTGCCGACCACCTTCGTTCCCGGCCGCAACCTGATCTTCCTGACCTTCGCCGCGGCTCTGGCCTATCGCCGCGATTGCAAGCACATCGTGCTCGGGGTCTGCGAGACCGATTATTCCGGCTATCCCGACTGCCGCGACGACACGATCAAGGCGATGCAGGTCGCGCTCGGCCTCGGCCTCGATCGTCGGCTCGTGCTGCACACGCCGCTGATGTGGCGCGACAAGGCGCAGACCTTCGCCCTGGCAAAGGAATTGGGCGGCGAAGCCCTGCTCGATCTGGTGGTCGAGGAGAGCCATAGCTGCTATCTCGGCGACCGAACCAAGCGGCATCCTTGGGGCTATGGCTGCGGCCATTGCCCGGCCTGTGACTTGCGGGCCAGGGGCTTTGCGGCCTATGAGGCCGCGCCGGACGACAGCGGACCAAAGCATGACGATTGATCGGCAGCGCCAGATCGAGGGCTATATCGCCCTCGCCCTCTTCACCCTGACCATCCCGCTCGCCAACTGGCTGATCGGGAATGCCGGCACCGTCTGCGTGCCCGATGGCCCCTGCCTGGTGCCCGTCGCGCCCGGCATCAAGGCGCCGAGCGGCGTGCTGATGGTCGGGCTCGCGCTCGTCCTGCGCGACATCGTCCAGCGGCGCCTGGGTCCGCTCGCGGGCCTCGGCGCGATCGCGATCGGTACACTGATTTCCGGCACGCTCGCACCACCGGCCATCGTCCTGGCCTCGACCACGGCCTTCCTGCTCTCCGAACTCGCCGATTTCGCGGTCTACACCCCGCTGCAGCGCCGCAACTTCGTCGCCGCCGTCGCCGCCTCGAGCGTCTTCGGCCTCGTCGTCGACAGCCTCGTCTTCCTCTGGCTCGCCTTCGGCAGCTTGGACTTCCTCACCGGGCAGATCATCGGCAAGGCCTGGATGGTGCTGCTGGCGTTGCCGCTGATGCATCTTCTGCGCCGGCGCGACGAGCGGATCGGGCTCTCTCCCGCCTGAGGGGCGCAAAAAGCAACAATTCGACTTAAGCGGGAAACCGCGGTTTCATGCCGCTGCGGCATAGTGGTGCCTCCCGCCTCGTCGAGAGCCCCGATGCGCCGTCACGATTCCGCCGAGCGTCTGCAATCCCTGCAAAACGCCACCCTGGAATCGATCGCGCGCGGCGAGGAACTGGCGGCGATCATGACGGCGCTCTGCGAGCGGGTCGAGGCGCTGGCGCCAGAAGTGGTCTGCTCGGTCGTCACGGTCGACGGCGAGTTCAGGCTGCGGCCGCTCGCGGCGCCGAGCTTGCCGCGCGCCTATGGCGAGGCGGTCGACGGCACGCCGATCGGGCCGCGCGTCGGCTCCTGCGGCACGGCAATCTATCGCAAGGGCCCGGTCGAGGTGACCGACATCGCCAGCGACCCGCTCTGGGAGGGCTATCGCGAACTCGTGCTGCCGCTGGGCCTGCGCGCCTGCTGGTCGAGCCCGATCGCGGCACGCGACGGCCGCATCGTCGGCAGCTTCGCCTTCTATTATCCCGAACCGCGCGGCGCGACGCCCTTCGAGCGCCGGATCGTCGAGACCTGCGTGCATCTGTGCGCCATCGCGATCGAGCATGACGAGGTCAATGCCCGCAATCACCGCCTCGCCTATTTCGACACGCTGACCGGCCTGCCGAACCGGGCCCGCTTCAACGAGGCGATCGGCCAAGCGACGAGCCGGACCAGGATCGGCTTCGGGCTGCTGCTGATCGACATCGATCACCTCAAGGCGGTCAACGACACCATGGGCCACCCGGTCGGCGACCGGTTGATCGAAGCCGTCGGCTCGCGGCTCGCGGCGGTCGCGCCGAACGGAACGGCGTACAGGATCGGCGGCGACGAATTCGCTGTCCTTTTGCCCGGCTACGACAAGGCCGGAGAGTTGCGTGGCGTCGCCAGCGCCATCCTTGCCGCAATGCAGACGCCGATCGACTGCGAGGGCACGACCATCGTCCCCAGCGTCACCATCGGCGGGGCCATCGCCGGAGAGGACGGCGCCGACAGCGTCACTCTGCGCCAGAACGCCGATTTCGCGCTCTACCATGCCAAGGAGACGCGGCGCGGCGGCTATGTCCGCTTCAAGGGCGGCCTGCGGACCTCGATGATCCGCCGCATCCAGACGATCCGCAGCGTCGGCGACGCCCTCGGCGCCGGGCGCCTCATTCCCTATTACCAGCCGATCGTCCGGCTCGACAGCGGCGAGATCAGGGGCATGGAGGCGCTGGCGCGCTTGCGCCTCGACGACGGACGCGTCGTCGCCGCCGGTGAGTTCCAGGATGCCTTGCTCGACCCCAAGCTGGCCTACCGCATCTCGAACCTGATGCTGCCAGCGATCGCGGCCGACATGGCGCAATGGCGGCGGGATGGCCTGCCGATCCCCTTTGTCGGCCTCAACGTCACCTCGGCCGACTTCCAGAAGGGCGACCTCGTCCAGCGCATCGTCAGGGCGTTCGAGCGGGTGCAGGTGCCGCTCGACCGTCTCGTCGTCGAGATCACCGAGCAGGTGATCATGGGCGGGCGTCGCGACGGCGTCGCCCGCACCATGCAGGGGTTGCGCGAGCGCGGCATCCTGGTCGCGCTCGACGATTTCGGCACCGGCTTCGCCTCGCTCACCCATCTGCTCGATTTCCCGGTCGACACGATCAAGATCGACAGGTCCTTCGTCGCCGGCATCGAGGGCGGAACCAGGAACGGTGCGATCGTCGAGGCGCTGATCGGCATCGCCAGCCGGCTCGGCATCCGGATCGTGGCCGAGGGCATCGAGAACGAGGGCCAGGCCCGGCGCCTGGCCGGGATGGGCTGCCGCCTCGGCCAAGGCTATCACTATTCGCGGCCGATGCCGGCAGAGGCGGTCCCCGCCTTCGTCGGCAGTTTCAGCCGGGCGCCCTCGGGGTCCCTGTCGCGTCCGGCCGCCACCGCCGCCTGAAATCCGGCTCTGGACTTGAGATTATCCCCGGTTTCGCCTATGAGCCTGCCTGCGTCCCACTGACACCCTTGGAGGCAGGGGCGCGAACCGCAATGGCCGCCCGCTGGCGGCCATGTCTTTTAAAGAACTAAGGATCAAACACATGACCGCCGTGAAGCAGATTCAGGCTTCGGCGCGCGCCCAGGTCGGCAAGGGGGCCGCCCGGGAAGTTCGTCGCCAGGGCCTCACTCCCGCCGTGATCTATGGCGCGGGCGAAACGCCTGTGGCCATCGCGCTCGATGCCAACAAGACCCGCCAGATGATCTATGCTGGTCACTTCCTGACCACGCTGTTCGAGATCGACGTCGACGGCAAGAAGACGCGCGTCATCCCGCGCGACTACCAGCTCGACCCGGTCAAGGATTTCCCGATCCACGTCGACTTCCTGCGCGTCGCTGCCGGCCAGACCATCAAGGTCGAGGTTCCCGTGCACGTCGTCGGCCAGGAGCAGTCGCCCGGCCTGAAGAGCGGCGGCGCCCTGCAGATCGTCGAGCACTCGCTCGAGATCGAAGTCGCTCCCGAGAACATCCCCGAGTTCATCGAGGTTTCGGTCGCCGGTCTCGAAGTCGGTGACACGCTGCACAGCGATGCGCTCAAGCTGCCGGCCGGCGTCACCCTGACCTCGACGAAGGATCGGACCCTGGTCACGATCATTCCGCCGACCGTCGAGGCGGACGCCCCGGCCGCAGAGGCCGAAGGCGAAGCGCCCAAGGCCTGAGCCTGGCGCTCCTCCGGGACTATGCTTGCGGACGGCCGGGCATGCCCGGCCGTTTTGCTATGACAACGGGTGCGGAACCGAACGATGCTGATCTTCGCAGGCCTCGGCAATCCCGGCCAACGCTACGCCCGCAACCGCCACAATATCGGCTTCATGGCGGTCGCGGCGATCGCCCGCGCCTGTCGCGCCGCGCCCTGGCGCAGCCGTTTCCAGGGCTATGCCTGCGAGGCGACGATCGGCGGCGAGAAGGTGCTGCTGCTGATGCCGCAGACCTATATGAACGAGTCCGGCCGCGCCATCGGCGAAGCCGCGCGCTTCTTCAAGGTCGCCCCGGCCGACGTCGTGGTCTTCCATGACGAGCTCGACCTGCCCCCAGCCAAGCTGCGGATGAAGCTCGGCGGCGGCAATGCCGGCCATAACGGCCTGCGCTCGACCACCGCCGCGATCGGCAACGATTATCGCCGGGTGCGGATGGGCATCGGCCATCCCGGCGACAAGGCGCTGGTCCACGCCTATGTGCTCAACGATTTCGGCAAGCCCGAGGAGCCCTGGGTCGAGGACCTCTGTACCGCCTGCGCCGACAATGCCGCCCTCCTCGCCGCCCATGACGATGCCGGCTTCCAGAACAAGGTCCATCTCTTCATGGAGGCACGCGGCCACGGCGCCGTGAAGCGCCTGGGCGAGAAGGCGACGGATTAGAGCTCGACTTTCACAGCGGCAGCTGGGCACCAGCCCTGGCGATCGTCACCCGGCCGCTCGACAGGCTGCCATCGGCCTGCCGGCTCGCGGTCAGCGCCACCTGCGCCCCGGCGATGAGATCGGCCGCCTGTGCCGGCGCGGCCATGACGATGTTGGCCTCGGGCGTGATCGCGATTGTCTGCTCGCCGCCCGGATAGGTCAGCGTGACGCTGCTACTCTCGACGCGCGAGACCGTCTCGGCCACCGTGGCGTTGGTCATCGTCGAATCCGGCAGCACGGCCCAGGGCCTGTGCCCCTCGCCCGTGCCGCGCATCGCCTCGGGAAAGATGAAGACCTGCACGGCCGTCAACCCGCCCTCGGCACGCGGACGGGCGCCGACGCCGATGAAGCTGCCCTTCTTGATATCGGCCATCGAGGCCTTGATCACGGCGCCGACCGAATAATTCGGCGCGAGAGCGACCGTCGCCGTGCCTTCTTGCGTTTTCACTGTCAGCGATTGGCCGTCGAGACGCTCGACCGTACCGCGTATGCGGGTCTGCGGCGTTTGCGCCTGTGCGCCAGTGGCGAGGACCGTGACGAGGCCGATCAGGGCGAGCGAGGGCAGGCGCATGGAGCAACTCCGGTAAGCCGGTCTTTCAAGTCGCGCTCCACTCGTGCGCGCTGGCCAAACCTGCCGCCATGCACGTTCGCGTGATCCGTGCTCGCCCCCCAAAGACACCTCTTCCGCAATGCCGCGCGCAGCCGTCTCAGAAGCTGACCTTCAGCCGTGCCTGCCCGCCGATGCGCCGGGCGCTCTCCGAGAGCTCGCCGTCGAGATGAGCACCGATCACCACCGACTGGCTGAGCCTGAGATCGAGCCCCGCCGCCAGCAACGCGCTGTTGCGCGGCGCCCGTGCACCGTCGATCACGAAGCCGGAACCCGCCAATCCGGTCAGCGAGGCGCTCAGGCTGGCCTCGCGCTGATAATAGTGCGCCCAGGCCGCGCGCAGATAACCTGCGAGGGCTCGACCACCCAGCGCGCTGGCGTAGTCGAGCTGGACGCCGAGCTCGCTGCGCGAGGTCACGTCGCTGCGCTTGCCGACGACGAGCGCTCCCGCGTTGGCGCCAGCCCAGTTCGTCTCGGCGCGCGCCGGGCTGCGCGCCTGCACCGCCTGCAGCGCCGCCAGCGGCGACACTGTGAACCCACCCCAGTCGGCAAGCGCCATGCTCGCCTGCAGCCGGCCGCTCCAGGCGGTGGTGGTGTAGGACGAGGACAACGAGCTGCCGAGCAGCGCCACGCTGCGCTTCACCTCCGTATCCAGCACCCCATAACCGACGGCGGCCGCGAGGTTGAGCGGGCCGAGCCGTGTCGTGCCGTAGAGACCGGCCTGGAAGATATCGGCATTGGCCTTGCCGAGCCCGCCCGCCAACGACGCATTCGCACTGCCGCCCGAGAGCGCGAAGCCCAGCATCGTACCGGGCGCGATCCGCAGATCGGCGCCGACCGCCAGATGCGCATCGTCGAGATCGCGGCGCGCCGAACCGACCCAGGCTGAGCCATTGCTACGCCCGGATGACCCGAAGGCCGCGCCCCAGACCGTATAGGCCGGCGCAAGGGGCTGAGCGGGATCCTGCGCGGGGGCGCCCTTACGCGTCGCGAGATCGGAGAATGCCGCAGCCCCCGATGCCATCGTCTCACGTCCCGCCGCGAATGGGTCCAGCATCGCCCGCAGGAACTGGTCGGCGGCCGAGAAGGCCATTGCCGGAACCGCGGTGTGGACTTCGCCGGAGAGCTGGTTCATCGCAGCCGGCATCGCAGCCGCCGGCAGGTTGTAGATCCCGAACAAGGCCGACGGGTCCGCCCCGCCCGCGACCGCCCGGTCGAGCCCGGCGGCGACGGCATGAGCGTTGGCGGGGCCGGTGACGAGACCGGCCAGCGGCTTGGCAGACAGCGTGACCAGTAGGTCGTTGGCGGTATAGGCCACGTTGGCGCCGATGCCGGCCCCAAAGCCAGCGGTGGAATCGACCGTGCCGAAGCGGGTTCCCCCGAGGCCGCCCTGGGCCGAGAGCAGCGTGTAGGGCGTGCCGAAGCTGTAGGCGCCCGGCAGGAAGGCCAGTCTCAGCGTCCCCGCCAGGGCGGCCGTTCCCGTGACGTTGATCCGGTCGGCAACCGCTCCCTGGATTTCGGCGACATAGGTCGAGTTCGCGCCCATCGTCAGGTTGCCGTTGACCGTCAGCGTGCCCGGCGAATTGCCGGGGGAGATCGTGCCCAGCACGGTCGTCGACGGCAGTTGCCCCGTGCCGCCGATGGTACCTCCCTCTCCGATCGTCACATTGGAGAACGAGGCCAATGATCCCTCGGCGACGAGCAGGCCGCCGGTCACCTGCATCGCGCCGGTGAAGCTGTTCGCCGCCTTCAGGACCGTCGTGCCGCTCTCGTGCACGATTGTGCCTTTGCCGGTGATGCGGGCGGAAACGACGTAGTTCGTATCGGTGTGGTTGAAGACCAGCCGCGCCGTTCCCGGACCGAGACGGATCTCGGACACGTCCAGGAAGCCAGCGGCGAGGGCTTGGGCACCCGATGCGGCGCCGATATTGACGGTGCCGGTCGAGCCGGCCCGGTTCGCGATGGCCAGCAGCCCCGCTCCGTTATCGATGCGCACGGCACCACCGCTATCGACCGTCAGCTCGGCAACTCCAACGCTGCCAACGATCAGGAAGCCCGTGCCGAGCCATTGCGAGTTGGCACCGGTCACGCGCAGATCGCCGCGCGAGCCGGCCGCATTATAGCCGATAGCCCCTACGCCCGTGCGATATGTCGCACCATTGCTAATGAGCACATGGCCCTCGCCGCTCCATCCGATGCCGGTGAAGCCGCTGGCCGTCAGCGTCGTGCCGGCTCCGTCAAGGGTGAGCGATCCCTTTCCTCCGGCCAGCCAGCCCAGATAGACATTGTTGCTTGTAGTCACTGTACTGCCGCCTTTAACGACAGCATCGCCACGGCCTCCTTGGCCGATCATCAGCGCGCCCCAGATGTCCCATTTCGAGGCGTCGACGGTGGCGTTGCCGACCGCCCCCGCGTTGTAGCCAAGGGTTACTGCGCGATCGGAAGCCTTGGCGCCGGCCAGGATCTGATAGGTGCCCCGGCCACTATCGCCAACGACATGGCCATTACCGTTGTTCCAGGACGTCCCCGCCCCCGTGACGGTGATGCCACCCACCCCGGTGGCAAAGATGCCAGTCCGGACGAACTGGCTGAAATTCGCACTCCCGCCGTTCGAGACGTTGAAGCTACCGCTGCCTTTGAAACCGACATCGAGATGGGTACCGTTCCATTTGCCACCGCTCTCGACGCGCGCCGACCCGATCTCGCCGGCGAGATTGCCGATGGTCGCGTAGTCGGTCGTGGTGAGCACGCCTACCGCCCCCACCGTCAGTGACTGGCCCGCCCCGGTGGCGCCGATGTGGAGCGTTTTCGTGGTAGCGCCGGGCGCAGTGATGAGCGGCGCGATCGGCGAGCCGGCTCCGATCGTGACGGCGGTGGCGCCGGTAGGAAGGGTTCCGGTCGACCAGTTGCCTGGCGTATGCCAGTCGGGCGTGGCGCCTTGCCATGTCTGCGCGAGAACGGGCGTAGCGGCGAGCGCAAGCAGGCTCACCGTGGACATGACCGCTACTCGGGCACGGACCACGTCGAAACGACCGAGTACAACCATGATGTGCCAGGAACTCCACGGAAAGCCGGAGTTTGCAACCTAGCGTTGCTTTGCCTAAATGACGAGCAGCAAATATTTACGATTTGTGAACCACTGTTCAAATCGGGAGGCTTCCGTCCTTTTTTCGACGCCCCCGCGACGAAGATGAGCTCTGTCGAACTCTACGGAAGGGGATTGCGGCAGCCTCGTCGCACGACCGGGCTGGGTGGCCACCCTGGTCGCCGCAGGTGCCCCCTCTCCCATCGCCATCTTGTCTTTTGACGCCCGGACGCCAATAAGGCCCGGAGCATTCGCATCATCATCTCATCACCGCCCCTGAGCGGTCGCAACGCAACGGACCAGCCAGCATGGGCTTCAAATGCGGTATCGTCGGCCTGCCGAATGTCGGCAAGTCGACCCTCTTCAACGCGCTGACGCAGACGGCGGCAGCGCAGGCGGCCAATTACCCGTTCTGCACGATCGAGCCGAATGTCGGCGACGTCGCCGTACCGGACGAGCGGCTTGAGCAGCTTGCTGCGATCGCCGGCTCGAAGGAGATCATCCCGACCCGGCTGACCTTCGTCGACATCGCCGGCCTCGTCCGCGGCGCCTCCAAGGGCGAAGGCCTCGGCAACCAGTTCCTCGCCAATATCCGCGAATGCGACGCCATCGCCCATGTCGTGCGCTGCTTCGAGGATGGCGACATCACCCATGTCGAGGGCAAGGTCTCGCCGATCAACGATATCGAGATCATCGAGACCGAGCTGATGCTCGCCGACCTCGAAAGCCTCGAGAAGCGCGTCCTGCCGCTGGAGAAGAAGGCCAAGTCCGGCGACAAGGAGGCCAAGGAAGCCGCCGACCTGATGAACCGCTGCCTCGTGCTGCTGCGCGAGGGCAAGCCGGCCCGTCTGGTCCAGGTTGCGGCCGAGGAACGCCGCGCCTTCGAGATGCTCGGCCTGCTCTCCTCCAAGCCCGTGCTCTATGTCTGCAATGTCGAGGAAGCCAGCGCCGACAAGGGCAATGCCTTTTCCGAAGAGGTGAAGGCCCGCGCCGCCGAGGAAGGCGCGGTCGCCGTCGTCGTCTCCGCCAAGATCGAGAGCGAGATCGCGGTGCTGCCGGCCGCCGATCAGAAGGACTATCTGGAAGCCGTCGGCCTCGAGGAACCCGGCCTCAACCGGGTGATCCGCGCCGGCTACGCGTTGCTCAACCTCGTTACCTATTTCACCGTCGGGCCGAAGGAGGCCCGCGCCTGGACGATCGAGAACGGCACCAAGGGCCCGGCCGCCGCCGGCGTCATCCACACCGATTTCGAGAAGGGCTATATCCGCGCCGAGACGATCGCCTACCCGGATTACATCGCCAATAAAGGCGAGGCTGGCGCGCGCGAGGCCGGCAAGTTCCGGCTCGAAGGCAAGGAATATGTCGTCGCCGACGGCGACGTGCTGCACTTCCGCTTCGCCAACTGAGTCTGCGCCGCCGGAGCGCAACCCGCTCCGGCGCCATGTCTGGTGAGCATTCGGAGTTTGCGCGTTTTCGGCTCGATCACGCGTGGCCGCGCGAGCAGAATGCGGGCCTGATCAGTGAGATGGGCTACCGATGCTCTACTTCGAGGACTTCGTCGCCGGCGCCGTGAACGAATACGGCGCGCTCCCCGTCTCGCAGGACGACATTCTCGCCTTCGCCGGGCGTTTCGACGCGCAGGACTTCCACATCGACCCCGACAAGGCGAAGACGAGCTTCGTCGGCTCGCTGATCGGCTCGGGCTGGCACAGCTGCGCCCTGCTGATGCGGCTTGTGGCCGAGGGCTTTCTCCTCGACGCGACCTCGATGGGCTCGCCCGGCATCGAGGAGGTCAAATGGTTGCGGCCAGTCAAGCCCGGCGATGTGCTGACGCTGCGCTGGACCGTTGTCGAGACCAAGGAATCGCGTTCGCGCCCGCAGATGGGACTGGTGAAGTTCCGCCTCGAGCTCATCAACCAGCGCGGCGAGCCGGTGGTCGAGCAGAACAACTGGATCATGTTCGGCCGCCGCGGCTCCGGCTTCGAGGCGGCACGGGGCGACTGGCTGAAGCACTCCGCCAGCTACGAGCCACCGCAGGCGACCGTCAGCGTCGAGCCGCCCGCCGGGCCGACGGCCCCTCCCGGCTTCTTCGACGAGCTCGTCGTCGGCGAGAGCTACGAGCTCGGCAGCCTCGTCTTCACGCCGGAGGAGATCGTCGCCTTCGCCCGCTCCTTCGACCCGCAACCCTTCCACATGGACGAGGACGCGGCGAAGAGGAGCTCCTTCGGCAGCCTCTGCGCCTCAGGCTGGCATACGGCGGCCGGCTGGATGGCGGCGATGGTCAGCCACCGCCGCCGGCAGGAGGCGACGCTCGCGCCGGCTGCCGCCCCGCGCCTCGGCCCCTCGCCCGGTTTCAAGGACCTGCGTTGGCTGAAGCCGGTCTATGCCGGCGACCGCATCACTTATCACTCGACCGTCGCCGACAAGCGTCCCAGCCTCTCGCGTCCGGAATGGGGCCTGTTCTTCCACCACAACACCGGCGTCAACCAGAACGGCGAGACCGTCTTCAGCTTCGACGGCTGCGTCTTCATCGAGCGCAAACGCTGATCAGCTGGCGGCCCGTCGCGGTGCCGCTGGGGGGACCGCCAGCTCGATGCGGTCGCGGCCATTGCGCTTGGCGGCGTAGAGCGCCTCGTCCGCACGAGCCTGGAGGCTCTTGCCGTCCAGCGGCCCCTCTCCCGCGCACAGGCCGATCGAGACGGTCACGCCTGTCAGCTCGTCATGAAGCAGGCGCCACGGCACGCGCCGCAAGGCGCGGCGGACGGCCATCGCAACGTCCTGAGCCGCCTCGATAGCGGTGTTCCCGAGCAGGACGCCGAATTCCTCGCCGCCGATCCGGGCCACCAGCGCCGATGGCGACGGAACCTGGGCCGAGATGACCTCGGCGATGGCCTTGAGACAGGCATCCCCGACCAGATGGCCGAAACGATCGTTGATCGTCTTGAAGTGGTCGGCGTCGATCATCATCAGCGAGAGCGGTTCTTGCCGGGCGGCGGCATCGGCGAAGCGCGCCACGAAGCGGCGATGATTGGCGAGGCCGGTCAGCCCGTCCGTCTCGGCGAGCTCCGCCAGCGCCGCATTGGCACGGCGCAAGGCCTCCTGAGCCTCCAGCAGCTCCATCTGCTGGCGCTTGGCGACGGTGATGTCAGCATGGGTGAAGAAGCTGACACCGGCCGTGCTGTGCCGCGCGATCAGCCTGAGCCAGCGCTGGCCGGGCAGTTCGATCTCGAAAGGCACGCCGTCATAGCGCAGGCCGTTGCTGATCGCCGCCCGCCAGGCCCCTGTGGGCGAAGCGCCGCGCCAGCACCAGGCGATGATCTCGTCCAGCGTGCGACCGACCACCGGTGTGCCGCGCGGCAGGTCATACAGCCGCCGGAAGGCGTCGTTCGCCGCGATCACGCGCTCCTTCGCGTCGAGGATCGTGGCGCCGTCGGGAATGAAGCGCAGCGCATCCATGACTGGCAGCACCAGCTCAGGCGCCGCCTCGGCATGGCTCTCGACGTCGAGCGGCTGCCACAGCCGCACGCGCCCGCCATCTGGCGCACGCAAGGAGGACGCACGCAGCTTGCGGCCATTATGGATGAATTCGAAGGGCTGCGTCTGGTTCTCGTGGCGCGTCACGCCTTCGGCGACGTGCCTTGCGATGTCCGGCATCTCCTCGGGCGAGAGGCGGAGCCTATAAAAGCGCTCCAGATTGTCGGCATAGGGCTCGCCGACGTAGATCTCGCCCTCATCCTCGGGAAAGATCTGCAGGAAGGTCTGGTTCCAGCACAGGGCCCTCATCTGCTCATCGTACTCGCAAACGCCGATACCGAGGGCGTCAAGCGAGTCGAGCAGATAGCGCGAGAGCTTCATCCGGCCCTCAATAAACGAGAGCCGTTAACAACCGGTGAGATCGGCTCGTAAGATCAGCCGACCTTTCCGTAACCTGCGAACTTGGCCGAGACGCGCTCCATCTCGGCAGCGTCGAGAATGACCGGCTCGAGCCTGGATGCCAGCAGGTCGAGATACTGCCCGGCCAGGTTCTCGACTTCGGCGACGATGGTATGCGCCCCGGCCAGGCTCGCGCCGAGCGCGATCACGCCGTGATTGGCGAGCAGCACCGCCTTGCGGCCCTCCAGCGCCCGAACCGCGTTCGCCGCCAGTTCCGGCGAGCCGAAGGTGGCGTAGTCGGCGCAGCGCACATCGGCGCCGCCGCAGAGCGCGATCATGTAGTGGAAGGCCGGGATGCCGCGGCGCGCACTGGAGAGCGCCGTGGCGCGTGGCGAATGCGTGTGGACGATCGCCTGCGCATCCGGCCGCGCCCTGTAGATCTCGATATGGAACGGCCATTCCGACGATGGCTTGCGCTTGCCCGAGAGCACCGCGCCATCGAGCGACAGATGGATCAGATCCTCTGCCTTCGTCTGCGCATAGGGCAGCCCCGACGGCGTGATCAGCAGCCCGTTACCGAAGCGAGCCGAGACATTGCCGGATTTCGACGGGCAGAAGCCCGCCTTGTCGATCGCCTGCGCGACCGCAACGATCTCCTCACGCAGTTTCAGTTCGCTCATGCCGCCTCACCACTCGTCATCTCAGGAAACAGCCTCGCCAGTCCCTCGGCGTTCGCCGGCGCGATGCCGCGCTCGGTGATCAGGCCAGTGACCAGCCGCGCCGGGGTGACGTCGAAGGCCGGATTGCACGCCAGGCTGCCGGGCGCAGCGACCTGGAAGAAGCCGGTGCGGCCATCCTCGCTCTGGCCGAACAGATGCGTGACCTCGCGCTGGCTACGCTCCTCGATCGGGATCTCCTTCAGCCCGTCCTGCAGCGTCCAGTCGATCGTCGGTGATGGCAGCGCCACGTAGAACGGCACGCCATTATCCCTGGCCGCCAGCGCCTTGAGATAGGTGCCGATCTTGTTGGCGACGTCGCCGGTCGCGGTCGTCCGGTCCGTGCCGACGATCACCATGTCGACAAGGCCGTGCTGCATCAGATGGCCGCCGGCATTGTCGACGATCACGGCATGCGGCACGCCATGGCCACCGAGCTCATAGGCCGTCAAGGCCGCGCCCTGGTTGCGTGGCCGCGTCTCGTCGACCCAGACATGGACGGGAATGCCAGCATCATGCGCCAGGTAGATCGGCGCCAGCGCCGTGCCCCAGTCCACGGTGGCGAGCCAGCCGGCATTGCAATGGGTCAGGATGTTGACCGGCTCGCCCGCCG
Organism: Allobosea sp. Root483D1; assembly: GCF_001429505.1. Lineage (GTDB taxonomy): Bacteria > Pseudomonadota > Alphaproteobacteria > Rhizobiales > Beijerinckiaceae > Allobosea. Next base: position 209,066 of record NZ_LMJW01000018.1, on the reverse strand, counting down.
GCTTGCGTGCGGCGATCTCGCGGATCAGCCTGCGCCCGTGCTCGCCGATGGCACGGCAGAGCGCGACGTCCTCATCACAGATCGCCGCCGCCTCGGCATAGGCCGCCACGGCCCGCTCGGCTTCCGGCAGGCCAGTCAGCCGCCTGCGCATCCTCGCCAGCGCCCAGTGCAGATTGACCGCTGTCGGCCGCGTCGCGCCGAGCAGCGTAAGCGCCTGCTCCAGAGCGGCGTTTGAGGCATCGACCCGCAGCGCCAGCGCGACGCCATAAGCCGCGGTCGCACCGATCAGGGGCGCGCCGCGCACCGTCATGTGGCGGATCGCATGCGCCGCCTCCTCGGCGGTCGAGAGCCTGACGGTTTCGAAATGGAAAGGCAGCCGCGTCTGGTCGATGACGCGGACACCCCAGCCGTCCTCGTCGAGCCAGATGGTACGGTAGTGCTGACCGCCGATCTTCATGGTCTCAATGCCCGGCGAAGGAGACCAGCGTGCGCACCGGCACGCCGAGCCGCCTGATCTTGTCGGCCCCGCCCAAGTCCGGCAGGTCGATGATGAAGCAGGCGGCGACGACCTCCGCGCCGAGCGAGGAGAGCAGCTTCACCGCCGCCTCCGCCGTGCCGCCAGAGGCGACGAGATCGTCGACCAGGAGGACGCGCTCGCCGCGCGAGACGGCATCCTTGTGCACCTCGATCTCGTCGGCGCCGTATTCGAGCGAATAGGGCATGCCGACCGTCTCATGCGGCAGCTTGCCCTTCTTGCGCACCGGCACGAAGCCCGCCGAGAGCTGGTGCGCAACGGCGCCACCGAGAATGAAACCGCGCGCCTCGATGCCGGCGATCTTGGCGATCTTCAGCCCGGCGAAGGGTTGCACCAGCTCGTCGACCGCGCGGCGGAAAGCGCGGGCATCGCCGAGCAACGTGGTGATGTCGCGGAACTGGATGCCCGGCGCCGGATAATCGGGGATCGTCCGGATCGCATTCTTCAGGTCGTCGAGCGCGCTGCGGTCCATCATATCGTCCATCGACTGGGGCGGCTCCTCTTAACCCGAGGTGCCCGCTCCGGGAAAGCTGGCGCAGCGTCAGCCCTGCGCCTTCAGCACCCGCCCCGCCACCGCATCGAGCTTGGCCACGAGCTTGGGATCGCGGTGCTCCGGCGCGGTGACGATGGCAAAGTCGAGGGCGTTGTGCGAACCGGCCGGGCAGGCCTCGCGCTCGCGCGGGAAATCGGCAGCGAGTCGCGCCACCAGCCGGCGCGCCTTGTCGGCATTGGCGTGCAGCACGGCGATGACGGAGGCGACATCGACTGCCCCGTGCTCCTCGTGCCAGCAGTCATAGTCGGTGACCATGGCGACGGTGGCGTAGGTGATCTCGGCCTCGCGCGCGAGCTTGGCCTCCGGCATCGCCGTCATGCCGATCAGGTCGTAGCCGAGGCCCTTATAGGTCAGCGACTCCGCCAGCGTCGAGAATTGCGGACCTTCCATGGTGACGAGCGTGCCCCCCCTGACGAAGGGCAACTCTTCCGCGCTCGCCGCGGCGGCGATCCGCTCCTGCAGCGCCGGGCCGACCGGATGCGCCGCCGAGACATGGGCGACGCAGCCCTTGCCGAAGAAGGAGCTGGCACGGCCGGCGGTACGGTCGACGAACTGGTCGACCAGCACGAACAGCCCGGGATAGAGCTCGGCCTTGTAGGAGCCGCAGGCCGAGAGCGAGACGAGGTCAGTGACCCCCGCCCGCTTCAGCACGTCGATATTGGCGCGGTAGTTGATCTCGGAGGGCGGGATCGCATGGCCACGCCCATGGCGCGGCAGGAAGACGATTCTGGTCTCCCCCATCCGCCCGGTCCGGAGCAGGTCGGACGGCTCGCCCCAGGGGCTCTCGATCCGCTCCTCGCGGAGGTCCGTGAGCCCCGGCAGGTCGTAGATGCCGGAGCCGCCGATGATGCCCAGAACCGCTTCAGCCATGTCGGGTCCCCGATGATTGCCCGGATAAGGATCGAGATTCGTGACAGCCGTAACACGACGGCCTTCGCAATCGAATGCGGTCGTCCCGGGCGATCGCAGGGAGATCCGGCGGCGCTGGCGCGGCCTGTCCGGGATGGCGAGCTTGGGAGGGACGCACAAACGAAAAAGGCCCCGTTGCCGGGGCCCTTTCCAACTCAATCTCGCTCAGTGCTTCGAGGCATGCTCGGGCAGGCGCGACCAGATCTTCTTCTTGGTGAAGTAGAGCAGGCCGGCGAACAGCGCGAGGAAGAGCATCACCTGCAGGCCCATGCGCTTGCGCGCCTCGAGATGCGGCTCCGCCATCCAGACCATGAAGGCCGAGACGTCCTTGGCGTACTGCTCGACCGTCTCCGGCACCGGCGACTTGCCGTCCGGCCCCTTCGGATACTCGATCTGACCGTCATTCAGCGGCTTCGGCATCGCGATCAGGTGGCCAGGCATATAGGAATTGTAGTTCTGCCCCGGCAGCAGCGGCGGGAAGTCCTTCGGCGGATCCACGTAGCCGGTCAGCAGCGCCGTGATGTAGTCCGGCCCCTGCTCCTGGTACTGCGTGAAGATGTCGAAGATGAAGGTCGGGAAGCCGCGCGTATAGGTGCGCGCCTTGGCGAGCATGTCGATCGGCGGCGGATAGGCGCCACCATTGGCGGCGCGTGCCGCCTGTTCGTTCGGGAACGGCGCCGGGAAGGCGTCGGCCGCGCGACCGGGACGCTCGAACATCTCGCCCGAATCGTTCGGGCCGTCCTTGATGTTGGTATAGCTCGCCGCCAGTGCCGCGACCTGCGAGGGCGTGAAGCCCGGGCCGCCCGGCTGCGACAGGTTGCGGAACTTGACCAGGCTCATCGCGTGGCAGCTGGCGCAGACTTCCTTCGCGACCTTGAAGCCGCGCTGGAGCTGGGCCTGGTCGAACTTGCCGAACGGGCCGGAGAACGACCAGTTCTGCGCCGGCGGCTTCGGAGCGCCTTCGGCAGCCAGGACCGGCGAGGCGGCAGCGATGGAAAGGCCCGTGACCAAACCAGCGAGCGACAGGCGGAGGGACATCTTGCTCATGGTCTCGTTCAGCCCTTGGCCTGCGGTTCCGAAGCGGTGGCGTGGCCGAGGCGTGCGCCCGAGCCGCCGAGCACCGAGTCGGCAATGGAGGTCGGCAGCTGCGTCGGCCGTTCGAAGATGCCGATCAGCGCCAGTGCCGCGAAGAAGCCGAAATACAGCACCGTCAGGATACGCGAGATGGTGACGTAGGGCTCGTCCGCCGGCATGGCGCCGAGATAGCCGAGGCCGATGCAGACCAGGACGAACATCCAGAAGAACTGGCGGGCGATCGGCCGGTAGGTCATCGACTTGACCTTGGAGGTGTCGAGCCAGGGCAGGAAAGCGAGGATCACGATCGCGCCGCCCATGGCGAGCACACCGCCGAGCTTGTCGGGGATGGCGCGCAGGATCGCGTAGAACGGCAGGAAGTACCATTCCGGAACGATGTGGGCAGGCGTCGAAGCCGGGTTCGCCGGGATGTAATTGTCGGCATGCCCCATGAAGTTCGGCTGGTAGAACACGAACCAGGCGAAGACCAGCATGAAGCAGACCATGCCGAACAGGTCCTTGATGGTCGCATAGGGCGTGAAGGGAACGGTGTCCTTCTTGACGTCCTTCACCTCGACGCCGGTCGGGTTGTTCTGGCCGACATGGTGCAGCGCCCAGATGTGCAGCCCGACGACGCCGGCGATCATGAACGGCAGCAGGAAGTGCAGCGAGAAGAAGCGGTTCAGCGTCGGGTTATCGACCGAGTAGCCGCCCCACAGGAAGGTGACGATCGTCTCGCCGATCACCGGCAGCGCCGAAAACAGGTTGGTGATGACGGTCGCGCCCCAGAACGACATCTGGCCCCAGGGCAGGACGTAGCCCATGAAGGCAGTGGCCATCATCAGGAGGAAGATGATGACGCCGAGGATCCAGAGCACCTCGCGCGGCGCCTTGTACGAGCCGTAGTAGAGGCCGCGGAAGATGTGGATGTAGACCGCCACGAAGAACATCGAGGCGCCGTTGGAGTGCAGATAGCGCAGCAGCCAGCCGAAGTTCACGTCGCGCATGATGTGCTCGACGGAGTTGAACGCCATGGCCGCGTTCGGCGTGTAGTGCATCGCCAGGACCACGCCGGTGATGATCTGCGCCACCAGCATGAAGGCGAGGATGCCGCCGAAGGTCCAGAGGTAGTTGAGGTTGCGCGGCACCGGATAGGAAACCGCCGAATCGTGCATCAGCCGCACGATCGGCAGGCGCGCATCGAGCCAGCGCTCGATCCCCGTCTTCGGTTGGTAGGTGCTGTGACCGCTCATGCTCGCCTCAAGCTCTCTCAATTCCGCTCGATGCCGTCCTCGCCTTTAAAAAGGCTCAGCCGATCTTGATCTTGGTGTCCGCGGTGAACGCGTAGGGCGGCACCGGCAGGTTCAGCGGCGCGGGACCCTTGCGGATGCGGCCGGAGGAATCGTAATGCGAGCCGTGGCACGGGCAGAACCAGCCATCGAACTCGCCTTTCGGCTCGCCGGGGGCGTTGCCGAGCGGCACGCAGCCGAGATGGGTGCAGTTGCCATAGACGATGAGGAACCGCTCATGGCCGGCCTTGGTGCGCTGTTGGTCGGTCTGCGGGTCGCGCAAAGTCGCGATGTCGACGGCGAGCGCCTCGTCGATCTCCTTCTTCGTGCGGTTGCGCACGAAGATCAGCTTGCCGCGCCAGAACAGCTTGATCGCCTGGCCTTCCGCGATCGGGGCGAGGTCGAGATCGATCGGCGCGCCGGCAGCGACGACCTGCGCGTCGGGAGCCAGCTGGCCGAGCAGCGGCACGAGCAGCGCGCCCGCGCCGACGGCGGCGAAAGCGCCGGTGGTCAGCATCAGGAAGTCGCGGCGGGTGGGTTCGGTGCCAGTCGTATTGGTCGCTTGCGCCACGATCCAGTTCCCTGCTCGGCTGCCGGGCTGGCCGGCTGAAACACAATCAAGCGCCTTCACGGAGGCGCGGACGCAGTGCCACCTTCCGACAGCACGTCGTCTGCGGGCTCTTTGGCATGCAGTTTTGACGAAGTCTACTGTCGCGCGTGCCGCAGCCCACTGCGTTGCAGCAATGCCGCCGTGCGGCCGGCTCAGGCCGGAATCCGCTCGCCGTCCGCGAGCGCCAGGAAGCCGCCGGACTGCCGGGCCCATAGCCGCGCATAGAGCCCGCCGCGCCGCACCAGCTCGTCATGGCTGCCCATGTCGACGATCCGGCCCTGGTCGAGCACGATCAGCCGATCGAGCGCGGCGATGGTGGAAAGCCGGTGCGCGATCGCGATCACAGTCTTTCCTTCCATCAATGTGGAAAGTTGCGCCTGGATCTCGGCTTCGACCTCCGAATCGAGCGCCGAGGTCGCCTCGTCGAGGATCAGGATCGGTGCGTCCTTGAGTAGCACGCGGGCGATCGCGATACGCTGCCGCTGGCCGCCGGAGAGCTTCACGCCGCGCTCGCCGACGCGCGAGTCGAAGCCCTCGCGTCCGTCCTGGTCGCTCAGGCCGAGGACGAAATCATGCGCTGCCGCTCGCTTGGCCGCGGCGGCGATCTCGTCCTGCGTCGCGCCGATACGGCCATAGGCGATGTTGTCGCCGATCGAGCGGTGCAGCAGCGAATTGTCCTGCGTCACCATGCCGATCTGGCTGCGCAGCGATTCCTGCGTGACATGGGCGATGTCCTGCCCGTCGATCAGGATGCGGCCCGAATCGAGCGGGTAGAGCCGCAGCAGGAGGTTGACTAGCGTCGACTTGCCCGCGCCGGACGGGCCGACCAGCCCGATCTTCTCGCCCGGCTTGATCTCCAGGTTGAGGTCGTCGAACAGGCCCGCCGGCCTGCCGTAATTGAAGCGGACATGCTCGAAGCGCACGCCGCCCTGCACGATCTGCAGCGGCACCGCGTCGGCTGCATCCGGCAGGTCATGCGGCTTGGCGATCGTCTCCATGCTCTCCTGCACCGAGCCGATGTTCTCGAACACGCCGCGCACCAGATGGATCAGCCAGCTCGACATCTGCACCAGGCGCAAGACGAGCCCGATCGCGGCGGCGACAGCGCCGGGCGTCATCTCGCCCTGGCTCCACAGATGCAGGCTGAGCCAGGCCGTCGCCACGACGAGCAGGCTGTTCATCGCCTGCAGGATGACGCTGACGCCGGTGATCAATCGCGACAGGTTGAGGAAGGAGGCGTTCCAGCGCGTCAACGAGTCGCGCACTGCCGAGCGCTCGGCATCGGCACGGGCGAAGAGCTTGACCGTCAGGATGTTGGTGTAGGCGTCGACGATGCGTCCTGTCGTCGTCGAGCGGCCGAGCGAGTTCGCCTCCGAGCGCTTCTTGGCCCGCGGCACGAAATAGATCAGCAGCGCGACATAGGCAGCCAGCCAGACGATGACCGGCAGAACCAGCCAGATGCTGGTCGAGCCGAAAAAGCCGAGCGCGACCGAAACGAAGATGAGCGCATACCAGAGATCGTCGATCACCTCGATCGTCGCGCCGCGGATCGCCTGCCCTGCCTGGATCACCCGCGACGACAGCCGGCCGGCGAAATCGTTCTGGAAGTAGGAGAGCGCGTGGCCGAGCGTGTAGACATGGTTGCGCCAGCGGATCTGGTTGGTGATCTGCGGCACCACCACCTGGTCGACGATGGCGTGGTTGGCGAAATAGATCAGCGGCCTGACCACCGTGACCAGCACCGCCGCACCGATCAGCAGCCAGCCATGCTCGCTGAAGACCTGCTCCGGTGAGTTCTTCGCCAGCAGGTCCACGAACCAGCCGACCATCAGGTACATCGCCGCCTCGATGCCGGAAAAGCCGAGGCCCGTCAGCATGATCAGGGCCATCCAGCCCTTCGCGCCCTTGATGTGATGCCACATGAAGCGGAACACGCCGGTCGGCGGCGTCTCGCGCTCGTCGAACGGCGCGAAGACGTCGATGCGGCTTTCAAGGAAACGGAAGAGCGGGGCGAACATGGACGTAGGGTCGCCCTCCTGGGCAGGCAATGGCTACGAAGCCGATATGGTGCGCGCACCGGGCGGTGACCAGAGCCTGACAGCGCCGCCCCGTCATGCCATGGCAGCAGACTGCAGCACGGCGCAAGCGCACTGTCTTGCAGTGGGCGCGGGACCTACGACGAAAGAATATCGACTTAGGTTGCAATCGCGCCGGTTTCCCGCTTGCCGGGCTCCATCACACCGCAGAGCATGATGCCGCGCCGCGCGGGAAGGCGGCTATCCGGAGGTCTGCTCGATGATCAGGTTTCACGCCGCCCTCGCCTTTGCGGGCACACTCCTTCTGGCAACGCAGGGCTTCGCCCAGACTGCGGGCAAGACGGTGATCGCGACGCCGAACGCGCCGGAGGCGATCGGTCCCTATTCGCAGGCGATCAAGATCGGGAACATGGTGTTCCTCGCCGGCCAGGTCGCGATCGACCCGAAGACCAAGCAGTTCATGAAGGACGCCGGCATCGAGGACCAGACCAGGCAAACCCTCGAAAACCTCAAGGCCGTGCTCGAAGCCGATGGCCTGACGATGGAGCATATTGTCTCGACCTCCGTCTTCATGAAGGACCTCAACGACTTCGGCAAGATGAACGGGGTCTATGGCAGCTATTTCAAGACCGCCCCGCCAGCACGCGCCACCGTCGAGGTCGCCCGCCTTCCCCTGGATGCGAAGGTCGAGATCGTCGCCATCGCCGTCCGCCCCTGAGACACATGCCTTGACGCCGGCAGGCGCAGCGCGGATGACGCGCCCATGCTGCGCCTCGCCCTCTATCAGCCCGACATCCCGCAGAACGCCGGCACCATGATCCGCCTGGCGGCCTGCCTCGGCGTCGCCGTCGATATCGTCGAGCCGGCCGCCTTTGACGTCTCCGACCGCAATTTCCGCCGCTCCGGCATGGACTACATCGAGCGGGCTGCGGTGGCGCGTCATGATTCCTTCCGCGCCTTCGAGGCCTGGCGACGCGAGGCCGGCCACCGCCTCGTCCTGGCCGAAACCGATGGCGCCTGCGCCCACACGGATTTCGCCTTCAGGCCCGGCGACATCGTCATGGTCGGGCGTGAATCAGCCGGTGTGCCGCCGGAGGTCTACGCTGCGGCCGACGCAACCGTGCATATCCCGATGCGCCGCGATTTGCGCTCGCTCAATGTCGCCATGGCAGCAGCGATGGTAGTGGGCGAGGCGCTGCGTCAGCTTGGCGCCTATCCGGAGCAGAGACACGAAGGGACATGACCGGGCGAGCGGCCCTCTTTCTTTCTCCCGAATGGGAGAAGGTGGCCCGGAAGGGCCGGATGAGGGCCTGCCGCCGAACCAGCGAAACGCGACCTGCGCCGTTGTTGGCGAGCAGCCAAGGTGTCTAGCGGCGGTCCCTCACCCCTGCCCCTCTCCCATCCGGGAGAGGGGTTCCCCGCGCCAAACCGGCACGGAACGAGACAAACCGATGAATGAGCAACAAGCATCCGCCCTTACCCTTGCAGAAGCCCTGAAGCCGCGCGCCAGCGCCTGGTTCGAGAGCCTGCGCGACCGCATCTGCACCGCCTTCGAGCAAATCGAGGACGAGGCGACCGGCCCCTTCCCGCCAGAGACCGACAAGCCCGGCCGCTTCGTCCGCACGCCCTGGCAGCGCACCAACCATGACGGTGCTGCCGGCGGCGGCGGCGTGATGTCGCTGATGTCGGGCCGCGTCTTCGAGAAGGTCGGCGTCCATGTCTCGACCGTGCATGGCAGCTTCGCGCCGGAATTCGCCGCACAGATCCCCGGCGCGGCCGAAGACCCGCGCTTCCATGCCACCGGCATCTCGCTGATCGCCCATCCCTGGAACCCGCACGCGCCGACCGTGCACATGAACACCCGCTTCGTCGTGACGACGAAGCCGTGGTTCGGCGGCGGCGCCGACCTGACCCCGGTCCTCGACCGCAGGCGCCGCCAAGAGGATCCCGATGCGGTCGCCTTCCATGCCGCGATGCGCATGCCCTGCGACGCCCATGCCGGCGTCGCCGACTATGAGCGCTTCAAGACCTGGTGCGACGAGTACTTCCATCTGAAGCACCGCAATGAGCCGCGCGGCATCGGCGGCATCTTCTATGACTACCTCTGGTCGGGTGCCCCGGAGGCCGATCTCGCCTTCACCAGGGCGGTCGGCGAGGCCTTCCTCGACATCTATCCGCGCATCCTGCGCGCCAACCTGACGAAATCCTGGACGGACGCCGAGCGCCATGAGCAGCAGGTCCGCCGCGGCCGCTATGTCGAGTTCAACCTGCTCTACGACCGCGGCACGATCTTCGGCCTGAAGACCGGTGGCAACGTCGCCTCGATCCTGTCCTCGATGCCGCCGACGGTCAGGTGGCCGTAATCACCGTCATTGCGAGCGCAGCGAATCAATCCAGGGAGGCGTAGAGCTCCGTGGCTCCTGGAATGCTTCGTCGCTCATGCTCCTCGCAATGACGACAGGACTGTCGCCATCTGCGCCTCCCGCCCAGCCGGGCATCCAGCCTCGATCCAGGCCGCCCGCGCCGCATCGAGTAGCTGCCCGACCTTCGGGCCGGCGCCGACGCCGAGCGCCAGCACATCCTTCCCGCTCGGCAGGAATGGCGGTGTCCGCGCCAGTTCGGCGATCAGCGCCTGAATATCCGCCGATGTCCCGTCCTGGCCCAGAAGCACCAGCCCGCCCGCAACGGCATCCGTCCCGATGCGATGGGCCAGGCGGCGCAAGTGCGCGATCCCTGGCAGGGCTTCCCTCCCCGACAGAGCCTCCAGCGCTGCGGCTATGCCGGCGACCCGCTCGAACTCCGCGTTCGACAGCCGCAGCCGCTCGCGCAGCCTGAGCGCATCCTCGGCGATCGTGACGGCGAGCGCCGCCAGCCGGAAGGCCGGGTAGACGCCCTCCCCCGGCCCGTCTGCAATCGCGGCGAAGCGCGAGAGATAGGGGACGCCGCCGATTACCGGCATCAGCAGTCCCGCCCCCGCCATCGCCTGCAGGGTTTCGGCAGCACGGGGCGCCACGAGCAGCTTGCGCAATTCCGCCCAGACGCGCTCGCGCGAGAGCCCATCCAGGCCGCCACGCCCGGCGATGCAGGCCTCCAGCGCCGTCCGGTCCGGCTCGCCAACGCCATAGCGGGCATGGAAGCGGAAGAAGCGCAGGATGCGCAGGTAGTCCTCGGCGATGCGGTCTTTCGCCGCGCCGATGAAGCGCACCCGCCGCGCTTCGAGATCGGCGAGCCCGTCGGCATAGTCGTGCAGCACGCCAGCGGCATCGAGCCCGAGCGCATTGATGGTGAAGTCGCGGCGGAGCGCATCCTCGCGGAAGTCGCGGCCAAAGGCGACGACGGCGTGGCGGCCATCGGTCTCGACATCGCGGCGCAGTGTCGTGACCTCGAAGGGCGCTCCGTTGATCACGACCGTGACCGTGCCGTGCTCCACGCCGGTCGGGACGGCCTTGAAGCCAGCGGCCCGCGCGCGCCGCATCGTCTCGGCTGGCAGGCAGGTCGTCGCGATGTCGATATCCGCCACCGGCTCGCCGAGCAGCGCATTGCGCACGGCGCCGCCGACAACGCGCGCCGCCTCCCCGTCGCGGTTCAGCGCGGCGAGCAGCGCGGCGACATCGGCGCGCGCCAGCAGCGCGCCGAGCCGTTGCCGCTCAACCCCGGTCATCGCTTCGGCCGGTCATCGAACTCGCCGGGGATCAGCTTGCCATTCTCGACATGGGGCGGCGCGAACGAGCCGGTATGCCGCGGCGCGACCAGGCCGGCATAAACGAAGGAGCCGATACCGAGCACAAGCCCGGCCACCGACAACCAGAACAGATGGCGGCTCCAATGCTCGACGTCGAACGGATTGCGCCGCCTGATCACGAGATACCCCGCGAACAGACAGAACGGCAGGACGAAGAGCAGGAACTCCTCGATCAGCATACGCAGCATCAGGCCTGTCCAATCCGTCAGTCTTTAGCGTTCGGCCAGGCGCTCGTAGAGATTGCGGATCATGCCGGCCGTCGCTCCCCAGATATAGCGATCGCCATGCGGCATCGCATAGTAGGTGCGATGGCGGCCTTTCCACTCACGGCCATGGCGCTGGTGATTGGCCGGGTCGAGCAGGAAGGCGAGCGGCGTCTCGAAGGCCTCATCGACCTCGTGCGGATTGATCGTCAGCGCAAGCGGCGGGTCGACCAGCCCGACCACCGGCGTGACGCGATAGCCGGTGCCGGTGAGATAGGCGTCGAGATAGCCGACCACCCTGACCTTGTCGGGAGCAAGCCCGACCTCCTCCTCCGCCTCGCGCAATGCCGCGACCAGCGGCGAGCCGTCGGTGGTGTCGATGCGCCCGCCCGGGAAGGCGATCTGTGCCGAATGGCTGCGCAATGCCGCGGCGCGCTGGGTCAGCAGCACGGTCGGCTCGCCCGGATGCAGCACGATCGGGATCAGCACCGCCGCCTCGATCGCGCTCGCCTCGTCGGGCACGTCGGTCGGTTCGGGCTGGAGGTCATGGTCGCCGCGCGGTCGCGCGATCAGGTCGCCAAGGGCTGGCGGCTCCGCCCGCAGGCTACGGAGCAGCAGCGCCTCGAGATCGTCGCCATTCCAGAACGCCGTCTCGGCAAGCTGCTTCGCCGGATGCTGCATCACAGTCCCTCGATCTCGCTGGCCGGCGCAACCACATGGAAGGCGCCGCCGGCCGCGATGCCGAACTGCGCCAGCCCCTCGACCTCGCTGACCTCGCCGAGCGCCAGGAGATCATAGGTCAGCGCCCGCGTGAGCCGGGCCCAGAGCCCGCGCCGGACATGCACATAGGGCTTCACGCCCTCGTTCGCAGCCCTCTCGAAGCGCAAGGCGTTGTCGGGGCCAACCGTGACAAGGTCGTCGGTGCGGGTCCGGAAGGCGATGCTGCGCCCGTCGCCTTCGCCCTCCACGGCCATCTCGACCGCCTGCAGCGGCGCATCCTCGACCTTGATCCCGACCTGCTCGACCGGGGTCACGAGAAAGTAATCATCGCCCTCGCGCTTCAGCACCGAGGAGAACAGCCTGACCAGCGCCGGCCGGCCGATCGGCGTGCCCAGATAGAACCAGGTGCCATCAGCAGCGATACGCATGTCGAGATCGCCGCAAAACGGCGGATTCCAGCGCTCGACCGGCGGCAAACCGCGGGCAGGACCGCTCCCGAGCGCGCTCAGCAGGCGATTCATCGCGCCAGCGGCCTCGTTCGTCACGTCACCTCGCGCTTTCGTCATCGGCATGCCGGTTGCATCGTCCTCTCGCCTTGAACTCTACATAATCGTGAAGCGGACTGTTGTGCACCGCCACTCTCGCCCCCTTGAGCATGTTCCCCGCGAGGGTCAGAGTTTGGAATCGGACAGCAGGGCCGCGCGGGTGCGAGGCTGAAGGAGATCGCAATGGTGGCGCAAGCCCGTGATGCAAACGCCCCGATCAACCTCGACACCGGCGTCGTCGAGGCGGCGGAGGCGGCCCTCGCTGCCATCGGCGCTGCCCGCACCGAGATCGGCCAGGTCATCTTCGGTCAGCAGAAGGTGGTCGATCTCTCGCTGATCACCTTGCTCGCCGGTGGCCACGGCCTGCTGGTCGGCGTGCCTGGCCTCGCCAAGACCAAGCTGGTCGAGGCGATGGGCACCGTTCTCGGCCTCTCGGCCCGCCGCGTCCAGTTCACGCCCGATTTGATGCCCTCCGACATCCTCGGCTCCGAGGTGCTCGACGAGAGCCCTGACGGCAAGCGCCATTTCCGCTTCATCAAGGGCCCGGTCTTCGCCCAGCTGTTGATGGCGGACGAGATCAACCGCGCCTCGCCCCGCACCCAGTCGGCGCTGCTGCAGGCGATGCAGGAACACCACGTCACCGTCGCCGGCGAACGCCACGACCTGCCGGCGCCCTTCCATGTGCTGGCCACCCAGAATCCGATCGAGCAGGAAGGCACCTATCCGCTGCCGGAAGCCCAGCTCGACCGCTTCCTGCTCGAGATCGATGTCGGCTATCCCGACCGCGAGGCCGAGCGCCGCATCCTGCTCGAGACCACCGGCTCGGCCGAGCACAAGCCGGTCCAGGCAATGACGGCCGAGACCCTGATGTCGACGCAGCGCCTGGTCCGCCGCCTGCCGGTCGGCGAGGCCGTGGTCGATGCGATCCTCGATCTCGTCCGCTCGGCCCGCCCCGGCGATGGCGAGAAGGCGATCACCGACAAGCTCGCCTGGGGCCCCGGCCCGCGCGCCAGCCAGGCGCTGACGCTCGCCGCCCGAGCTCGCGCTCTGGTCGAAGGCCGGCTCGCGCCGTCGATCGACGACGTCGCCGCGCTCGCCGCCCCGGTGCTGAAGCATCGTATCGCCCTGACTTTCGCCGCCCGCGCCGATGGCGAGACGGTCGAGGGCATCGTCGCCAGGCTGGTGGAGCGTCTGGGTTGAGGAAAAGCTGATGCTGCGCACGCGCGTCCTCGGCCAATCCGAGCGCCAGCCGGGCCAGCCGGTCCTCAAGGCTTCGCTCGATCTCGCCGCGCGCCTGCCCCGGCTGGTGCTGGAGGCGCGGCGTGTCTCGGCCAGCGTGCACGGCATCCATGGCCGCAGGCGCTCCGGCCCCGGCGAGACCTTCTGGCAGTACCGGCCGCTGGTCACCGGCGAGGCTGCCTCGCGCATCGACTGGCGCCGCTCGGCCCGCGACGGCCATCTTTTCGTTAGAGAGCGCGAATGGGAGGCCTCGCACGCGATCTGGCTCTGGATCGACCGCTCGGCCTCGATGGGATTTGCCTCCTCGCTGGCGCTGACCAGCAAGGTCGACCGCGCCCTGATCGCCGGCTTCGCCCTTGCGGAAGCCTTGGTCGAGGGCGGCGAGCGCGTCGGCCATCTCGGCCTGACCCGGCCGATGGCCTCGCGCCGCATCGTCGAATTGCTGGCGCAGGCGATCCTGGCCGATCGCCGCAATGGCGAGGCCGACCTGCCGCCGGAGGAGCCGCTGCCGCGCCTCGCCGACGCGATCCTGATCACCGACGGGCTGACGCCGGCCGCGGCCCTGGCCAAGCGCATCGCCACGCTGGCGAGCAGCGGCGCCAAGGGCCATATCCTTCTCATCGCTGACCCGATCGAGGAGACCTTCCCCTTCTCCGGGCAGGCCGAACTGTTCGACCTGGAGGATGGTCTCTCGCTGCGGGTCGGCGATGCCGGGAAATGGGGCGAGGATTATCGCGCGCGGCTGCAGGCCCATCGCGACGCCATCCGCGAGGCCTGCCGCCATGCCGGCTGGACGCTGACCCTGCACCGGACCGACCGCCCCGCCAGCGAGGGAGTCCTGCGCATCGCCAGCCTGATCGCCGCCTCGCGCGGCGTTGGGAGCTAGTCCGATGTCGGTCCTGAGCATTGCGCATGCCGCTCTTCCCTTCTCCCCTTGCGGGAGAAGGTGGCCCGAAGGGTCGGATGAGGGGTCGCTCAGGTCTGGAACGTTTCCGAGAAGGTCACGCCGCGCCAGCGATCAGCGTCGCGCGACCCCTAGCCCTCTCCCGCAAGGGGAGAGGGGATATCGCGCACCGTCCCCGCGAAAGGATGTGAGCCGATGCTGAGCTCCCTCCCGATCGCCTTCTCCGCGCCGCTGGCCCTGATCGCGCTGGCCGTCCTGCCCGTGCTCTGGCTGATCCTGCGGGTGACGCCGCCGCGGCCGAAGCGGATCGATTTCCCGCCGCTGAAGATCATGCGCGATCTGATCCCGCAGCGTGAGACGCCGGCTCATACGCCCTGGTGGCTGCTGGCGCTGCGCATGGCGGTTGCGGCGCTGGCGATCCTCGCCGTCGCCGGCCCGGTCTGGAACCCGGTGCGCGACGCGGCCGCCCTGCGCGGCCCGCTGCTGCTGCTGGTCGACAACGGCTTCGGCGCCGCGACCGACTGGCTGGAACGCCAGGCCATCGCCGAAAGCCGCATCATGGCCGCCGGGCGCGAAGGCCGGCCGGTCGCGGTCGTCGGCCTCGCCGAAGCCCCGGCCGAGATCGCCTTGGCAGAACCACAGGGCGCGCTCGAGCGCCTGCGCGCGCTCAGCCTCCAGCCGCATGCGCCCGATCGCAGCGCCCATCTCCAGCGGCTCGAAGCCTTCTGGCGCGCCCAGCCCCAGGCCGAGACGGTCTGGGTCGCCGACGGGCTCGGCATTGGTGGCGGCGATGCTGATTTCCTCGCCCGGCTGAAGCAGGAGGCCGGCGCGGGCCGGCTGTCGATCCATGCGGGCCCGGCCGACCAGCGCGCCCTCACCACGCCCGAGAACCTCGCCGGCGCGCTGACCGTCAAGGTGCTGCGCCCGACGGTAAACGCCGCGGCGAGCGGGCAGGTTCGCGCCCTCGACCTCAAGGGCCTGCCGCTCGGCGATGCGCCTTTCGTCTTCGGCGGCAACGAGCTTGAAACCACCGCGCGGCTGACCCTGCCGATCGAGGTCCGCAACGCCGTCTCCCGCCTCGAGATCACCGGAGAGCGCAGCGCCGGCGCCGTCGCTCTGCTAGACGATCGCGCCAAGCGCCGCCGCGTCGGCATCGTCTCCGGTGCCACCGCCGACACCGCCCAGCCGCTGCTCTCGCCGACCTATTACGTCTCGCGCGCGCTCTCGCCCTTCGCCGAGATCCGCGAGCCGCGCGCCGGCTCGACCGACCCCGTCGGCGAGCTCCTGGCGCAAAACCTTTCCGTGCTGATCCTCGCCGATATCGGCGCGCTCGACGGCGACACCGCGGCGAAGGTCTCGGCCTTCGTCGAGCGCGGCGGCGTGCTGCTGCGCTTCGCCGGGGCGCGGCTCGCCGCCTCCTCCGACGAGCTGACGCCGGTGCGCCTGCGCCGCGGCGGCCGTACGCTCGGCGGCGGCCTCTCCTGGGAGACGCCGCGCAAGCTCGCCCCCTTCACCCGCGAAAGTCCCTTCTTCGGTTCATCCCTGGCCGAGGATGTCCGCGTCACCCGTCAGATCCTGGCCGAGCCCGAGCCCGACCTTGCCCGCAAGACCTGGGCGGCGCTGGAGGATGGCACGCCGGTTGTCACCGGCGAGCGCCGCGGCGACGGCGTGCTCGCCATGGTCCATGTCACCGCCGACACCACCTGGTCGAACCTGCCGCTCTCCGGCCTCTTCGTCGAAATGCTGCGCAAGGTCGTCGCCATGTCCGGCACCAGCGCGACCGAGGGACAAGGCGGCGAGGTCAGGGTCGAGACCCTCTCGCCGACGCGCGTGCTCGACGGCCAAGGCGCCTTCCGCTCGCCGCCGGCGACCGCCCAGCCGGTGGCGCGCAACTTCACCGGCCGCGCCACGCTCGCTCATCCGCCGGGCATCTACGGCCCGACCGATGGCGCCATGGCGGTCAACACGCTGGCTCCGGCCGACACGCTGGCGGCGCTCGACCTTGCCGCGCTCGGCGCCCCGATACTGCCGATCGACCAGCCCGTCGCCCGCGATATCCGCCCGCAGCTTCTGGTACTGGCGCTGCTCCTCCTCGTCGCCGACACGCTGGCGACACTCTGGCTCGGAGGCCGGATGAACCTCGCCCGCTTCCGCCGTGCGGCACCGGCAGCGCTGCTCCTGGCGTTCGCTCTCGCGGCCCTGCCCATCCCGGATGCGGCGCAGGCGCAACAGCCGCCCGCGCCCCCTGCCCCGCCGGCCGAGCAACGCCCACCGGTACCGCACGATCTCGTCACCGCCGCGAGCGCGACCCGTCTCGCCTATGTCGTCACCGGCGACAGAGGGGTCGACGACATGTCCAAGGCCGGGATGGCCGGGCTCAACATCGTGCTCGGCGCCCGTACCGCATTGGAGCCGGGCGAAGCGGCCGGCGTCGACATCGCCCGCGACGAGCTCGCTCTCTACCCGATCCTCTACTGGCCGGTGGTCGCCGGCCGGCCGATCCCTTCCGCCGAGACGCTGCGCAAGGTCGAAGCCTATATGAAGGGCGGCGGGCTGGTGATCTTCGACACCCGCGACGCGATGAGCACCCGGCCCGGCGGCGGCACCACGCCGGAAGGCGATCAGCTCCGCCGCATGCTGCAGACGCTCGACATTCCCGAGCTGGAGCCCATCCCGCGCGACCACGTCCTGACCAAGACCTTCTACATCCTCGACGGCTTCGTCGGCCGCTATGACAGCGGCACGACCTGGGTCGAGGTCTTGCCGCCCGCCAGCGAGGATGGCCGCCGGCCCGCGCGTGCCGGCGACAATGTCTCGCCGATCGTGATCACCTCGAACGACCTTGCCGCCGCCTGGGCCGTCGGGCGGCGCGGCGAGGCGCTCGTACCGATGTCCGGCTCCGATCCGCGCCAGCGCGAAATGGCGCTGCGCGCCGGCGTCAACCTCGTGATGTATGCGCTGACCGGCAACTACAAGGCCGACCAGGTCCATGTTCCGGCCCTGCTCGAACGCCTCGGTCAGTAGCGAAGGAAATACCGCCCGATGTGGAGCCTGACCTTCGCCCCGCTTGTCCCGCTGCCGCTGCTGATCGGCCTCGCCGTTCTGGCTGCGGTCGCCGCCGGCATGGCGCTGGTGCTGGCCGGGCGCAGTGCGATCCTGCGGGCGCTTGCGCTCGGCGTGCTCGCCATCGCCCTTGCCGACCCCTCGCTCGTCTTCGAGGATCGCGAGCCGGTCAAGGACGTCGTTGCCGTCGTCGTCGACAAGTCCGCCTCGAACCGCCTCGCCGATCGTACGCAGCAGACTCAGGCCGCTCAGGCCGAGGTCGAGCGGCAATTGCGCGGCATTTCCGGCGTCGAGACGCGCACCATCGAGGTCACCGACCAGCAGGGCGCCGGCGACGGCACCCGCCTGTTCGAGGCGCTCGCCTCCGGCCTCGCCGATGTCCCGTCCGAGCGTGTCGCCGGGGCAATCCTGCTGACCGACGGACTCGCCCATGACGCACCCGCCACGGCCGAGGCGCTCGGCCTGCGCGCGCCGCTGCATGTGCTGACCACCGGCCGCGAGCGCGAGATCGACCGGCGCATCGTGCTGGTCGATTCGCCGCGCTTCGGCATCGTCGGCAAGGAACAGAATGTCCGCCTGCGCGTCGTCGACAAGGGCGGGCCGGGCCGTGCCGCGATCACGGTGCGCCGCGACGGCGAGATCGTCGCCCGGCGCGAGGCGATCACCGGCGAGACGATCCAGGTGCCGGTGCGCATCGATCGCGGCGGTCCCAACGTGATCGAGATCGAGGCTGCCCCGCTCGCCGACGAACTGACGCTCGCCAACAACCGCGCCGTCATCACCATCGAAGGCGTCAGGGACAAATTGCGCGTGCTGCTGGTCTCCGGCGAGCCGCATCCGGGCGAACGCACCTGGCGCAACCTGCTCAAGGCCGACGCCAATGTCGACCTCGTCCATTTCACCATCCTGCGCCCGCCGGAGAAGCAGGACGGCACGCCGATCAACGAGCTCTCGCTGATCGCCTTCCCGACGCGCGAGCTGTTCCAGGTCAAGATCAAGGATTTCGACCTGATCATCTTCGACCGCTACGCCAACCAGTCGATCCTGCCGCTGGTCTATTTCGACAACATCGTCCGCTATGTCCGTGACGGCGGCGCGCTGCTGATCGCTGCCGGGCCGGAATATTCCGGCGCCCAGTCGCTGGCACGCACCCCGCTCGGCCAGATCCTGCCGGCGCAGCCCGATGGCAGCGTCTTCGACGAGGCCTTTCGCGCTCGCGTCAGCGAGCCGGGCAAGCGCCATCCGGTCACCCGCGATCTGCCGGGCTCCGAGGTCGAGCCGCCGCGCTGGGGCGAATGGCTTCGCATGGTCGGCGCCCGCACCCGCTCAGGCTCGGCCGTGATGACCGGGCCCGGTGAGCGCCCGCTCCTGTTGCTGGCGCGCGAGCAGAAGGGCCGCGTCGCGCTCTTCCTCTCCGACCATGCCTGGCTCTGGGCCCGCGGCTTTCGCGATGGCGGCCCGCATCTCGACCTGCTGCGCCGCCTCGGCCACTGGCTGATGAAGGAGCCTGACCTCGAAGAGGAGGCGCTGCGCGCCAGCGCCCGTGGCCGCAACATCGAGATCGAGCGCCAGACGCTCGGCGACAGCCCCGCGCCGGCTATCATCACCGCGCCCGACGGCTCGGTCCGCACCGTGCCCTTCGAGGCTGGCCGCCCCGGGCTCTTCGTCGCCCGCACCGCCGCGAGCGAGTTCGGCTTGCACAAGATCACCACCGAGAACCTCACCGCCTTCGCCAGCGTCGGCCCGGAGAATCCGCGCGAGCTGATGGAAGTGGTCAGCGACCCCGGCAAGCTCCAGGCGCTCGCCGAGGCGACCGGCGGCTCCTCGCGGCGGATCGGCCAGGAGAACGGCTCGGGCGTCAGCATCCCGCGCATCGTGCCGGTCCGCTCCGGGCGGCAGTTCGCCGGCGCCGACTGGGTCGGCCTGCGCATCAGCGATTCCGGCATCGTCCGCGGCGTCTCGATCTCACCGCTCTTCGTTGGGCTGATCGGGCTCGCCATCCTGTTCGGTGCGCTGGTCGCCGGCTGGATCGGCGAGAGCGGGCGGCGGTTCAAGCGCGAGGCGTGACCACCACCGTCATGCTCGGGCTTGACCCGAGCATCTCAGGCTGAATGTGGCTCTGGTCTGCGCCTTCTGGTCAGGAGATTTTCGGGTCAAGCCCGAGAATGACGCCTTGATCAGCGCAGCGCCGCCACCGCGCCGCTGCGCTGTGCCAGCACGCCGTCCTTCAGCTCCAGCGCCAGGAACCGCCCCGGATCGGCCGGGCCGGGCAGCACGAGCTGGCCCGGCTTCACCGGCTTGAAGCCGAAGCGGGCGTAATAGGGCGCATCCCCCACCAGCAGGATCAGATCATGGCCGTGCTCGCGCGCCGCCTCGATCGCCGCGTTCATCAGCGCCGCCCCGATGCCCCGCCCGTCGAAGGCTGGATCGACGGTCAGCGGGCCGAGCATCAACGCCGGCGCGCCACCGGCGAGGATGGGCGTCACCCGGACCGCGCCGACCAGAAAGGTGCCGACATGGCTGGCGAAGGAGAGTGCCGGATCGGGCGGCGCGCCCTCACGTAGACGAAAAGCCGTCCGCGCGAAGCGGCCCGGTCCGAAGGCGCGCTCGTGCAGGCGTTCGATCGCCGCTGCGTCGCCCGGCAGTTCCTGGCGAATGGTGAGGGGAAGCGAGGTCATGGTCGGGTTCGCGGCATGGCCGAATTCGGCATGATTGGCAATGGCCTCACACCGGCCGTGCCCACAGGTCCTGATGGCCGATGCGTACCGAGACCGCGCCGCGCTTGGCCTCCAGCCAGGCGGCGATCGCCTCCGATGCGACATGCCCGGTCTCGCCAACGGCGGCAGCGATACCCGCCGCTAGCTCGCGGATCAGGTCGGGCTGGCTCGCTTCGAGCTGCCACGGGCTTTCACCGACCGTGACCGCCGTGCCTGCCTTGCGGAAGGCTTGGGCCAGCGCCTCGGTGGCATCGGGGCCGGCCGCCGGGCCGAAGCCCTTGTCCGTGCGCTGGTGATGATGGAAGGCCGTGAGCATGCGCTGGTCTTCCGGGTGTGTCGGCTCCCAGCTCTCGCGCCCGTCATAGGTCAGCACGGTGTAGAGCGGCAGCCGCATGCTGACGAGCGAGGCGACGAAACGTTCGAGCCAGCGTGCCGAGGCGAGATCGAACAGCGCCGCGGCCGTGACCAGATCCGGCTGCCAGCCGAGCACCCATTCGAGCTCCTTGGTCAGGTCGGCCTGGCGGAAATCGACCGTCAGCGTCTTGTCGTCCTTGTGCAAGACGATCTCCTCGCCCTGCTCCTGCGCCTCGTCGGCCCATTCGGTGAGCTTGCGCCGGGCGACGGACAAGAGGCGCGAATCGGCATCGACGAGCGTCCAGTGCTGGCGCACGGGCAGCGCGCTGTAGCTGCCACGCAGGTTCGAGCCGGCACCACATCCGAGATCGACGACCGAAAGCGATTGCCGTCCGGCAAAGGTCGAGCCGACTGCAGCGAGCACCTGCGGATTGCGCGCGGCATGGTCGGCCGGTTCGCGCAAAGCCAGCCAGTCGGGAGAAAAGCCGCTCATGGGGATACCTTCGCACAAACTTCAGCGACGATCGTCGCAGTCCGCCGCCAGCGCGGCAATGCGCCGGCTGCATGCCAGGCCGCGTCGGCGCGGCGCCGACGCTCGTCCCGATCATCCAACAACCGTGCCAGCCCGGCACGCAGTGCCGCGACATCGCCCGGCGGGACCTTCAATGCAGCCTCGTCGGGAGCCGTCTCGGCAGCGGCTCCGCCCGTGGTGCACAGGATCGGCAGGCCGCGCGCCAGCGCCTCGGTCAGCACCATGCCGTAGCCCTCGAACAACGACGGCATGACGAAGAGATCGGCCCTGACATAGGCCGCGTCGAGTTCGCCCTGCCGAAGCGCACCCGTGAGCCTGATCCGCTCGGACAGCCCGGCGGCGGCAATCTGGGTCTTCAAAGCAGCTGTGGTCGCAGGTGCGCGATCATCAGCGCCGACGATGGTCAGGCGCCATGGCTTGTCAGCCAGCCCCGCCAGCGCCGCGATCAGAACGTCATAGCCCTTGCGCGGCACGAGCGAGCCGACGGCGAGCAATTCGACGCTCTCGCTGCCTCCGGAACCGGTTGCCCGCTCCGCCGGGTCGACACCCGGCTCGGCAACCGTGATGCGTTCCGCCGGCACGGCGAAATCGGCGACGAGCAGGCGCTTGGTCGTCTCGCTGGAGGCGATGACAGCAGCCGCATAACGCAAGGCCGCCGTCTCGCGCCTGACGAACTCCGCCGCCTGCACCGGCGGCAGGCCCGTTTCCAATCCGAGCGGATGATGTACCAGCGCGACGACGCGCCCGGCCAGCCCGGCCGCGATGCTCTCAGGGAAGGCGCCATAGGCGAGGCCGTCGATCAGCAGCACGCTGTCATAGGGCTGCGACAGGATCGCCCGGCCGGTTTCGGCGAGATCGACCTCGTTCGGTGTCGGGAAACCACCCGGGAGCGGCAGATGGCGCGCCGCGACGCCCATCTCGTGCCATTCCGCCAGGAGCCGCCGGTCGTAAGCATAGCCGCCGGTCGGCAGCGAGAGGTCGCCGGGAATGGCGAAGACGATCTCGCTCACGCGAGCGCGCCCTCATAGCTTGCCCTGGCCAGGTCGGTCTCGTGCAGCGTCACACGGATCTTGGCGAGATCGGCGGCGTCCGCCCCGAGCTTGCCGGAGCGCGCCGCGGCCGCCATCGCGTCGAAGATGTATTTGCAGAGGAATTCGGTGGTGGTCAGCACGCCCGCGAACTGCGGCAGGGCATCCAGATTCTGGTAGTTCAGCGGCTTCAGCGTCTGGTTCAGCACGGAGAGCGCCGCGCCGATATCGACCACGACGTTCTGACGGGTGAGATTCTCACGGAAGAAGGCGACGTCGACGACGAAGGTCGCGCCGTGCATCGCCTGCGCCGGGCCGAAGAACGGATCAGGCAGCGAATGGCCGATCATGATGCGATCGCGGACTTCGACGGAAAACATGGGCGGTCTCCTTCAGCGCAGCTTGCTTAAGCCCCTGCCGCGCTTCTGCCTACCCTCCACGACGCGTGTCGTCCCGGGCGACCGAAGGGAGACCCGGGACCCATTCCGGAACCCCAATCGGGAAGGCTCCGGAATGGATCCCGGATCGGCGCGGCTTTGCCGCTTGTCCGGGATGACCCGGGAAAAGATCAATAGCGCAGGACCGCCGTCAGCCCTGCGCCGGCGAACAGCGCGGGCAATCGCGCAGGCGCATCCCTGAACGCGATCTCGTCCGTGATCAGCGCATCGAGCCGCGCGTCAGCCAGCAGCGCCAGCGCCGCATTGGCCCGTCGCGCATAATCGAAGCGCGCCCGCCGCGACGGCGAGACCTGCCCGACCTGCGAGGAGACGAGTTGCAGGCGCCGGGCATGGAAGGCGCCACCGAGCGGCGCCGCTACGCTGCCCTCGCCATACCAGCTCAACTCGACGATCCGTGCTTCGAACCCGGCTGCGCCGATCGCCGTGGCGAGACCGGCAGCGCTGGCGCTGGCATGGAAGACAAGGTCGGCATCCTGCGGGCAGTGCGTCGGCAGCGCGAACCGGCAGCCCAGCGCCTCCGCAAGCCCGGCTCGGCTCTCGTCGAGATCGACCAGCGTCACCTCGGCGCCCGGCAGCCTTGCCGCGATATACGCAACGAGCAGGCCGAGCACGCCGCCGCCGACCACGACGATCCGGTCGGCCGGGCCGGAGCCGGCATCCCAATGCGCATTGAGCGCGGTTTCCATGTTCGCGGCGAGCACGGCACGCCTGGCCGGAAGGCCTTCCGGCACCATGGCCACGCGGTCCGTCGGCACGACGAAGTGGTCCTGATGCGGATGCAGGCAGAACACAGTCCTGCCGAGCAGCTCGGCCGGGCCCGCATCCACCATGCCGACGGCGCAGTAGCCGTATTTCACCGGAAACGGGAACGCGCCCTGCTGGAGGGGGGCTCGCATGCGCTCATATTCGCTCTCGGGAACCCGGCCCTCGAAGACCAGCCGCTCGGTGCCGCGGCTGATGCCGCTCCAGAGCGTGCGCACAAGGCACTCGCCCGGCCCGGGCAGCGGCAGCTCTTCCGTGTTCAGGACGCATTCACGCGCGGCGGCATACCAGAGCGCGGTCGCCTGCGTCTCTCCGCTTGCTTCGTTTGCAATTGCCGGCTTTACCACGCATCGCCCTCCGCGCCGTTCCCCGCCAGCCTGATGAGCCCATGACGGAAACCGCCATGAACCAGCGTCCCGCTCCGACCACGTTCCAGGCGGCGGCGCAAGAGGACACCAGGCTGACGCCGGCGGGGCTGCAGTCCTTCTCCACCTTGCTGGCGCGGCGCTGGCTCGTCGCGGCCCTGAATCTCGTAACCCTCGCG
Organism: Allobosea sp. Root483D1; assembly: GCF_001429505.1. GTDB lineage: Bacteria > Pseudomonadota > Alphaproteobacteria > Rhizobiales > Beijerinckiaceae > Allobosea. The sequence goes on along the minus strand of NZ_LMJW01000018.1, from coordinate 185,249 downwards.
GGCCTGCTTTACGGCCTGGCGCGCGTGCTCTCGGCCGGCGGCTGGAGCCTTGCCGATATCGCGATCTTCATCGCCTTCCTGTTCGGCGCACCCTGGACCGTGCTCGGCTTCTGGAACGCCGTGATCGGGCTCTGGCTCCTGCACGGCACGGAGGACGGACTCGATCAGGTCGCGCCCTTCGCAGCCGCCGGCGAGGCAAAGACGCCGCTCACAATCCGCACCGCCGTGCTGATGACGCTGCGCAACGAGGACCCGGCCCGCGCCTTCGCGCGGCTGCGTATCGTCAAGGAAAGTGTCAACGCCACCGGCGAGGGCGGCTGGTTCGATTATTTCGTGCTCTCCGACACAAATGACTCGGAGGTCGCGGCTCGCGAGGAAGCGCTTGCGGCCGAGCTCTCCCGCGATGCGGGCGAGGACTGCACCGTCGTCTATCGCCGCCGCAGCGACAATGCCGGCTACAAGGCCGGCAATGTCCGCGATTTCTGCGAGCGCTGGGGCGATCGCTATGAGCTGATGCTGCCGCTCGACGCCGACTCCGTGATGTCGGGGCGAGCCATCCTCGCCCTCGCCCGGATGATGCAGGCCTATCCGAAGCTCGGCATCCTGCAGAGCCTCGTCGTCGGCATGCCGAGCAAATCGGCCTTCGCCCGCATCTTCCAGTTCGGCATGCGCCACGGCATGCGGCCCTACACCATGGGCTCGGCCTGGTGGATCGGCGATTGCGGTCCGTTCTGGGGCCACAACGCCATGGTGCGGATCGCGCCCTTCCGCGACCATTGCCATCTGCCGACCGTGCCGGGCGGGCCGCCGCTCGGCGGTCCCATCATGAGCCACGACCAGGTCGAGGCGACCCTGATGCGCCGCGCCGGCTACGAGGTCCGCGTGCTCCCGGTCGAGGCGGGCAGCTGGGAGGAGAACCCGCCGACCATGCTCGAATTCGCCCGGCGCGACCTGCGCTGGTGCCTCGGCAATCTGCAGTATCTGAAGATCATGGACATTCCCGACCTCAAGGCGATGAGCCGCTTCCAGCTCGCCTGGGCGATCCTGATGTTCATCGGCCTCCCGGCCTGGACGCTGATGATCGCGCTCCTGCCGTTGAAGGTGCTGGAGGATCGCGCAATCGCCGATTACCCCGCCGGCTTCGCCGCCTTCCTCTATGTGCTGTTCTTCGCGATGTACCTGTCGCCCAAGCTCGCCGGCTTCGCCGACATCCTGCTGACCAAGGATGGCACGAAGCGCTATGGCGGCACCTTGCGCTTCGTCGTCTCCTCGCTGATCGAGGTCGTCTTCGCCTTCCTGCAGGGCGCGGTCTCGACCTTCCGGACCACGCTGTTCATGATCGGCCTCGCCTTCGGCAAGGCGAAGATCGGCTGGAACGGCCAGGCCCGCGATGCCCATGCCCTCTCCTTCGCCACCGCCTTCGCCGGCCTCTGGCCGCATCTGCTGTTTGGAATCTACATCTTCGGCACGCTCGCCGTACTGTCGCCGGCCGTGCTGGTCTGGTCGCTGCCGCTGACTGCCGGCTATCTCCTCGCCATCCCCTTCGCGATGCTGACCGCAGCGCCGGCGCTGGGCGCCCTGTTCGTCCGCTCGGGTCTCTGCGGCATCCCCGAGGATTTCGACCCGCCGGCCGAGATCGTCGCGATCCAGGGCGGCGACACCCGATGAAGCCGGTCGCGTACCCCCAGGGCACCGCAAAGAGCCTGGCGCGCTCGCTGCGCGTCTACCATGGCGACCATGTCCGCAAGGTCGCCATGGACTCGCTCTATGCGCGCTTCCTGCGGCCGGGCGACCTCGCCTTCGACATTGGCGCCCATGTCGGCGACCGCATCTCCTCCTTCCGCCGGTTAGGGGCCCGCGTCGTTGCGCTCGAACCTCAGCCCGGCCCGGCAAGGGCGCTGCGCCTTATCCACGGCCGCGATCCCAAGGTGACGCTGGTCGAGGCCGCCTGCGGCGACAGCGAGGGCACGGCAACGCTCCGGATCAACAGCGCCAACCCGACCGTCTCGACCCTCTCGGCCGAGTTCGTCGATGCGGCTCACGGCCAGGAAGGCTGGGGCGAGCAGATCTGGGATCGCGAGCTCACCGTGCCTTGCACCACGCTCGATGCACTGATCGGCGAATACGGCCTGCCCGCCTTCGTCAAGATCGATGTCGAGGGCTTCGAGGCACATGTGCTCGCCGGGCTCAGCCAGACGCCGCCCGCCCTCTCCTTCGAGTTCACCACGATCCAGCGCGATGTCGCGCAAGCCTGTCTCGCCAGGCTCGCGGCGCTCGGCCCCTACCGCTTCAATGTCGCACTGGGCGAGAGCCAGACGCTCGCCTTCGCCGAAGCTGTTCCCGCCGCGGCGATGGCCGGCTATATCCGCGAACTGCCACATGATGCGAACTCAGGCGATGTCTACGCCCTTTTGCAAGGCTGATCCGATGATGACGACCCTGTCCGCGCGGCTGCGCACCTTCCTGGTTCCATTTGCTCTCCTTGCCTCCGCCATGGCAGCCCATGCCGCCGGCGACGTCGCCGTCGAGGTCAAGAACGAGTCGGAGCAGGTCGCCTGCGCCGAGAAGGACAACGTCACCATCAAGGCGATCTCGCCGGAGGTCCGTCGCTTCCGCATCGAGGCCGCGCATCCGGCCTATATCGCCGGCCTGCTGCGCGACAACTGGGACGCCGACTGGACCGATTGCGACATGACCGGCGATCCCGTCTTCAAGGCGCCGGTGCCGCCGCAGCGCATCACCTTCTACGAGAGCATCGAGTACTGGCTCGTCGGCTACACCTTCGAGAGCTTCTGGCGCCCGGCCGAGACGACCTTCCGGGTCGGCGACCGCGTCGAGAAGGGCCTGCATCTCGTCCAGCTCTGGAAGCTCGGCAAGACCGGCTCCTACGAGGTGCTGGTCGTCTATCCGCAGGATGGCTACTGGCGTGTCCGCCCGCTGCCGCCGCAGCAACTTTCGGCCGCGGCCTACGGCTCCTCCTTCCTGTTCGGCCCGGTTGAGCAGGACGGCGCCCGGCCGGTGGTGAATATCAAGGAGATCGCCTTCGATCCAAAGACGCTCTCCTTCAATCTCGCTTTCAAGGATGGCAGCTCGGGCACGCTGAAGCTCGACAGCGTCGATGAGAACCGCATGGTGCTCGACGCCGTGCTCGATAAGCCGGTCGCCGGCGGCAAGGCCTTCGCCGCGCTGCGCTCGATGTACGTCACCGAGTTCAACAACGACGTCGCCCGCATCGCCATCCGCGAACCCGGCGCCAAGGGCTGGCGCGAGGAGGCGCTGATGCCCTTCACCGGCGGCAAGGCGACCGATGTCTGGATGGGCCGCGCCACCCATTCGCGTCACAACACCTCCTCGCCCGACATGGTCTTCCGCAGCTTCTCGAAGGACCCGAATCCGCCGGCCAAGCCGGAAGCGAAGAAGTAACCCATCACCAATCTCCGACTGGTCGTCCCGGACAAGCCGCGATAGCGGCGCCGATCCGGGATCCATTCCTGAACCGTTCCGGAATGGGTCCCGGGTCTACGCTTCGCTCCGCCCGGGACGACTCTCGCGTTGACGACGATGGTAACGCACGGCCAAACAGGTCAGCAGGCTCGGAAGCCCGATCCATGGATACCTCCACAATCCTGACCCTGGCTCTCGGCGCCGCTCTCGCCGGCTTCGTGCAGGGGCTGTCCGGCTTCGCCTTCAGCCTTGTCGCCATGTCGGTCTGGGCCTGGACGCTCGACCCGAAGCTCGCCGCCGTCATGGCGGTATTCGGCGGCCTGACCGGCCAGACCATCGCGGCACTGACCGTACGCCGCGGCTTCGACTTCGCCCGGCTCTGGCCTTTCCTGCTCGGCGGCCTCGCCGGCATCCCGGTCGGCGTCCTGCTCCTGCCGTTGATTGAGCCCAACGTGTTCAAGGCCGGGCTCGGCATCCTGCTGGCGGTGTGGTGCCCGATCATGCTGTTCGCGCCGCATCTGCCGCCGATCCGCAGCGGCGGGCGCCTGGCGGACGGCGCGATCGGCCTCGGCGGCGGCATCATGGGCGGCTTCGGCGGTTTCTCCGGCGTGCTGCCGACGCTGTGGTGCTCATTGCGCCGGATGGACAAGGACGCGCAGCGCTCCATCGTCCAGAACTTCAACCTGACCATGCTCGCCGTGACCATGCTCGGCTATGTGCTGGCAGGAAACGTCACGCGCGAGATGTGGCCGGCCTTCGCCATCGTCGCGCCGGCGATGCTGATCCCCTCGCTGCTCGGTGGCCGGCTCTATATCGGTATCAGCGAGCAGGCCTTCCACCGCATCGTGCTCAGCCTGCTGACCCTGTCGGGCATCGCGCTGCTGGCCTCGTCGCTCCCCCGCCTGCTCGGCGGCTGATCAAGCGGAACTGTCCCACATCCTGCAGGTTACCGATGACGTGCCGGCCCGAACGGGCTAGCTTGCGCCCGCAATCTGACTGACGAGACCTTTCATGCCGCGTTTTGCCGCCAATCTCTCGATGATGTTCAACGAGTGGGATTTCCTCGACCGTTTCAAGGCGGCCTCCGAGGCCGGCTTCGAGGCGGTGGAGTTCCTGTTCCCCTATGAACATCCGCCGGAGAAGGTCGGCCTGGCGCTCGCCGGCGGCGAGCTTGAGCAGGCGCTGTTCAACCTGCCACCCGGCGACTGGGCCAAGGGCGAGCGCGGCATGGCGGCGCTGCCCGGCCGCGAAGAGGAGTTCCGCACAGGCGTCGAGACGGCGCTGGCCTATGTCCACGAGACCGGCGTCAAGCGCGTGCACATGATGGCCGGCCTCACCGACCCCAACGATCCGGCGGCGCAGAAGGCTTATCGCGCCTCGCTCGCCTATGCCGCCGACAAGCTCGGCGAGCATGGCGTCGACCTCTTGCTCGAGCCGATCAACGGCAAGGACATGCCGGGCTATTTCCTCAACGATTTCGACCAGGCGGCGACGTACGTCCGCGAATCCGGCCGGCCGAACGTCAAGCTGCAGTTCGACATGTATCATTGCGAGCTGATCCACGGCGACGTCGGCGCGCGCCTGGAGGCGCTCTATCCGCTGATCGGCCATGTCCAGATCGCCAATGCCGAGGGACGGCGCGAGCCCGACGGCACCCGGCCCGATTATCCGGCTCTCTTCGCCCAGCTCGATTCGCTCGGCTATCCCGGCTTCGTCGGCTGCGAGTATCGTCCGCGTGCCGGCACGCTCGAAGGCCTCGGCTGGTTCTTGCCCTGGAAGAAGCACGCGTGAGCGGCTCAAGGTTCCCCCATCCGGTCCTCGTCGCCGATATCGGCGGCACCAATTGCCGGCTTTCGCTGGTGCCGACGCCCGGCGCCCTGCATGAACCGCTGGCCCGGATCAGCACCGGCGCGCATCCGTCGCCCGAGGCGGCGCTCGGCTCGGTGCTGTCGACACTGACGGTGAAGCCGCGCTCGGCCATCCTCGCCGTCGCCGGCCCGCTCGATGGCCGCAAGGCGCAGCTCACCAATGCCAGCTGGCATTTCGACGGCCCGGCACTCGGCCGCGCGCTCGGTTTCGAGCAGGGGCTGCTGGTCAACGATTTCGAGGCGCTCGCCGCCTCGCTCGCGGTGCTCAGGGACCGTGACCTGGTCAATCTCGTCCATGGTCAGCCGGAACCTGAAGGTCCGCGCCTCGTGCTCGGCCCCGGCACCGGCTTCGGTGCCGCTGCCCTTTTGCGACGCGGTGACACCGGCATGCTGGTGCCGACCGAATCCGGCCATATCGGCATCGGACCGGAGGACCCGACCGAGGTGAAGCTCTGGCCGGCGCTGGCCGAGGGCTTGCCGCGCGTCACCGTCGAGGAACTGCTCAGCGGCAGCGGCCTCATCCGCTTCCATCGCGCGGTGATGCGCCAATCGGACGTCGCCGAACCGGATGTCAGCGCCGCCGACGTCTCCGCGCTGGCGCTCGACGGCAATCCCGCGGCACTGATGGCGGTGGTCTGCTTCTGGCGGCTGCTGGCCCGCGTCGCCGGCGATCTCGCGCTCGGCTTCAAGGCGACCGGCGGCGTCTATCTCGCCGGCGGCATCGCGCCGCGCATCCTGCCGCTCGCCGATAAGGCGACGATCCACGCTGTCTTCGCCGGCAAGCCGCCGGTCGAGGATCTCGCCGCCCGCTTTTCGCTCGACGTCATCACCGCCGATGATCCCGCCGAACAGGGCCTGGCAGCGATCGCCGCTACCCCCGGCCGCTTCGGCCTCGACGATCCCGCGCGCTTGTGGTTTGCCTGAGCGCTCCAGCGCTCAACCTGCCCCCGTTCACAGACGATCCCCGCCTTGCCCCAGCTCTACGGCATCCAGGTCCTGCGCGCGCTTGCGGCGCTGATGGTCGCGGTCCATCACGTCCAGGCCGATGCCGGCTTCCTCGCGGCAAGGGCCGGCACCAGCTTCACGCCCTCGCATGCCCTGCCCTGGACCGCCGGCGTCGACCTGTTCTTCGTCATCTCCGGCTTCATCATGGTGCATTCCTCGGCCGGGCTGTTCGACCGGCAAGGCGGGGCACGGCTATTCATCGCCCGGCGCATCGCGCGGATCGTGCCGCTCTACTGGGCTGCGACCACGCTCTTCCTCGCCGTGCTGCTCGCCTCGCCCGCGCTGCTCAATTCCGGCGCGCCGAGCCTCCAGCAGATCGCCGCCTCCTATCTGTTCTGGCCGATGTCAAACGCGGCGGGCGAGCTCCAGCCGGTCTACTCGCTCGGCTGGACGCTGAACTACGAGATGCTGTTCTACGCCCTGTTCGGCGCAGCCCTGCTGGCGCCCGGACGACTGGTCGTGCCGCTTGTCTGCGTCGCTCTCGCCGGGCTGGTCGGAGCGCAGGCCCTCGCCGGGCCGCTGCCCCTGCCCTTCGGCTTCTGGGGCCAGCCGATCGTGCTCGAATTCGCCGCCGGCATGGCGGTCGGCCTGCTGCGCCAGAACGGCCTCAGGCTCGACGGCCGCCTGCGCTGGCTGATGGCGACTGTCGGCATTGCCCTCTTCGTGATCGCCTCCGGCGACGGCTGGGCCCAGACCTCCTGGGGCGCCGTCGCCCTGCGCGGGCCCGCCGCGCTCCTCCTCGTCACCGCTGCGGCCTGCGGGCGCAACGTCACCGCTCCATCGGCGCTGGTACGTTCGCTGGCGGTTCTGGGCGATGCCTCCTATGCGCTCTACCTCGTCCACCCTTTCGCCATGCGGGCGCTGCGCGAGGTCTTCGCCCGGCTCGCTCCAAGTGCAACCGGCCTCTTTATCGTCCTGGCGCTAGTGGCCGCGGTGCTCGCGGCGCTGGCGGTCTACCACTGGTTCGAGCGGCCGATGACCAGGGTGCTGCGGCGGGCGCTGCGGGCTTAGCACCCCGTCATGGTCGGGCTTGACCCGACCATGACGGAAACCAGCTAGCTGGTCCTGAGATTCTCGGATCTGCGCTTTGCTCCGTCCGGGAATGACGCCCTCTACTTCTTCAGCCGCATCCCCTTCAGCGACTGCCCGACCACGCCACCGTCGCGCCGACGCTGGGGCCGGTTGGCGACGATCGTCTCGACATGCTCGACCTGCGGGAAATAGCCGCGCTCCAGCACTTCGAGCGTATATTCCTCATAGGTCAAGCCGAGCGCCTCGGCCCGTTCCTGCCGCCTGAGCGCGATCTCGCGCGGCTTCCTCCAGGCCTTGCGATGGGCGAAGCGCCAGTCGAAAGAATGGCCGATCTCACCCTTCTCAGCCGCCGGCTTGCGCTTCTTCTCTTCCAAGGGCGGGCCGCCATTATCCCCAATGCAGGCGGGTCTTGGCTTGCGCAGGGTCGGCTGTCTCATGGACTTAATCTCATATGAGATACAAATCGTATCTCATAGTGGATCATGCTGAACCGCGTCGCAAGACCCGGAAGGGTGACAGGCGCGCCGCCGCAGTCTATCCCCCGCGCCATGGCTCCTTTGCTCCACCTTCGCGACGTCGCGCTCACCTTCGGCGGCCAACCCTTGCTGGAAGGCGCTGAGATCGCAGTATCCGCCGGCGAGCGGGTCTGCCTGGTCGGCCGCAACGGCTCCGGCAAATCGACTTTGCTCAAGATCGTGGCAGGCATCGTCGAGCCCGACAGCGCCGAGCGCTTCGTCCAGCCGGGCGCGACCATCCGCTATCTGCCGCAGGAGCCCGATTTCTCCGGCTACAAGACCTCGCTGTCCTATGTCGAGGCCGGGCTCGGACCCGGCGACGACGCCTATCGCGCGCAATACCTGATCGAGGAACTGGGCCTGACCGGCGAGGAAGACCCCGCCACCATGTCCGGCGGCGAATCGCGCCGCACCGCACTCGCCCGCGTGCTCGCGCCCGAGCCCGATATCCTGCTGCTCGACGAGCCGACCAACCATCTCGACCTGCCGGTGATCGAATGGCTCGAGCAGGAGCTGAAATCGCTGCGCTCGGCCATGGTGCTGATCAGCCATGACCGCCGCTTCCTCAGCTCGCTCTCGCGCGCCACGATCTGGCTCGACCGCGGCGTGACCCGCCGTGTCGAGCGCGGCTTTGGCGAGTTCGAGGCCTGGCGCGACGAGGTCCTGGCGCAGGAGGAACTCGACCGCCACAAGCTCGACCGCAAGATCGCCCGCGAGGAGGACTGGCTGCGCTATGGCGTCAGTGCCCGCCGCACCCGCAACCAGCGCCGGCTCGGCGAACTGCACGGCCTGCGCGAGCAGCGCCGCACCGCCCGCCAGGCCGTCGGCTCGGTCCGGCTCGAAGCGAGCGAGGCGCAGGCCTCGGGCAAGCTGGTGATCGAGGCCGTCGACATCGCCAAGGCCTATGACGGCCGGCCGGTGGTCAAGGACTTCTCGCTGCGCGTCGCCCGCGGCGACTGCATCGGCATCGTCGGTCCCAACGGCGCCGGCAAGACGACGCTGATCAACCTGTTGACCGGCGCGCTCAAGCCCGACTCAGGCAAGGTCAAGCTCGGCGCCACCCTCGAAATGGTGACGCTCGACCAGCGCCGTGAGAGCCTCGATCCGGCGACGCCGCTCGGCGATGCGCTCACAGGCGGCGGCTCCGACCAGGTCATGGTCGGCGGCACGCCACGCCATGTCATCAGCTACATGAAGGACTTCCTGTTCCAGCCGATCCAGCGCGGCACCGCCGTCGGCGCCCTCTCCGGCGGCGAACGTGGCCGGCTGATGCTGGCCCGCGCCCTCGCCAAGCCGTCGAACCTGCTGGTGCTGGACGAACCGACCAACGATCTCGACATCGAGACGCTCGACCTGTTGCAGGAGCTGCTCGCCGACTATGCCGGCACCGTCCTGCTCGTCAGCCATGATCGCGACTTCCTCGACCGGGTCGTCTCCTCGACCCTGATCTCGGATGGCGATGGCGTCTGGACCGAGTTCGCCGGCGGCTATTCCGACATGCTGGCCCAGCGCGGTCGCGGCGTCGGCGCCAAGGCGCGGGCCATTCCGGTGAAGGTGGCGGCAGAAGCGCCGAAGGCCGCCTCGGCGGCCGGCGCGGCCAGCTCCAGGCGCAAGCTCTCCTTCAACGAACAGCACGCGCTGAAGACCCTGCCGCAGCAGGTGGAAAAACTGCAGGCCGAAGCCGGCAAGCTCAATGCGGCGCTGGCCGGCGATCTCTACACGCGCGATCCCAAGCTCTTCGCCAAGGCGACGGCAAGGCTCGACGAGGTCACGCGCGAGATCGCGCAGACCGAGGAGCGCTGGCTCGAGCTTGAGATGCTGCGCGAGGAGATCGAAGCTTAGCCCAGCCGTCATGCTCGGGCTTGACCCGAACATCTCGGACCGGAAGAGGTTTTGGTCGGCGCCTTCCCGTCCTGAGATTCTCGGGTCTGCGCTTCGCTCCGCCCGAGAATGACGCTGCCGCCCATACAATTCCGCTATCCGGCCAATCGCGAAAGCGTATTTATCCCGCCTGTGAAATCGGCCCAAAGTCGCCAGGCAAAACGCTTTCCGAGGGAACACCATGAGACTTAAGGGCAAGACCGCGCTGATCACCGGCGCGGCGCAAGGGTTCGGCTTCGGCATCGCCGAGACCTTCGTGCGCGAGGGCGCCCGCGTCGCCGTACTCGACATCAACGGCGACAAGGCGAAGGAAGCGGCGAAGGCGATCGGCCGCAAAGCCTTCGCGGTCGCCTGCGACGTCGGCAAGGGCAAGAGCGTCGACAGCGCCGTGGCGAAGGTGATCGCGCGCTTCGGCCGCCTCGACATCGTCGTCAACAATGCCGGCATCAGCCATCGCAACCAGCCGATGCTCGATGTCAGCGAGGCCGAGTTCGACCGCGTCTTCGACGTCAACGTCAAGTCGATCTACCTGATGGCCAAGGCGACGGTGCCACATTTCCGCGAGCATGGCGGCGGCGTCATCCTCAATATCGGCTCGACCGCCGGCGTCCGCCCCCGCCCGGGCCTGACCTGGTACAATGGCTCCAAGGGCGCCGCGAACCTGCTCTCGAAGTCGATGGCGGTGGAGCTCGCACCCGACCGGATCCGCGTCAACGCCATCGCCCCGGTCGCCGGCGAGACGCCGCTGCTCGCGACCTTCATGGGTGAAGACACGCCGGAGAAGCGCAAGGCCTTCACCGCGACCATCCCCTGGGGCCGTTTCTCGACGCCGCAGGACATCGCCAATGCGGCGTTGTTCCTGTGCTCGGATGAATCCGAAATGGTGACCGGCTCGGTGCTGGCGGTCGACGGCGGCCGCTGCGTCTGACGCTACGCGTCAGACCATCCCGCCGCCCGTGAGCGGTATCAGCTGCAGCAGCTTGACCGTGCCGTCGAGATCGAAGGCACGGCGCTCCAGGCTGATGCGAGGGGCCGTCGGTGGCCCCTCGATGCGCAGGAGATGCCAGCAGGCGAGCTCGCCATGGCCGCCGCGCAGGCCGATCGAGGCTGAGGGCACGCCGACGATCGGTACGTCATGGTCGAGCCCCGGCCGCCAGGCCAGCGAGAAGCGATGATTGTGACCGTGCAGGACGAGGTCGGCCCCCGCCCGGCGCAGCATCGCCTCGAAGGCATCGGCGTCGACCAGCTCACGTGTGCGCCGCGCACCGCCGACATAAGGCGGGTGGTGGATCAGCACGACGCGGATCAGCCCGTCGGCCTTGGCCCGCGCCAGCAGCTTTTCAGTTTCGGCGATCTGCGCTGAACCGACGCGACCGGTCGCCATCAGCGGCATGGTCGGGATGCCGGTATTCATCCCGATCAGCGCGACAGAGCCGCGCTTGCGATACCAGGGATAGCCCGCCTCGCCGCCGTCGCTGGCGCACCAGGGCGCCAGCTCGCGCGCCAGCGCCGACAGTGATGAGCGCGCATAGCAATCGTGATTGCCGGGCACGAAGCTGACGGCGTCGCGCGGGCCGAGCGTGTCGAGAAAGGAGAGCGCCGTCTTGAACTCGGTCGGCAGGCCGATATGGGAGACATCGCCGGTGCAGGCGATATGGTCGGGCTTCTGCGCCAGGATGTCGGCGACGATCAGCCCAAGGATTTCCATGTCATGGGCATGGCGGCGCTTGCGGCGCCAGTTGACATATCCGGTCGCGCGCTTGCCGATCAGCTCGCGTAGCGAGAATTTGGTCAGCGGCCCGAGATGCGGGTCGGAGAGATGCGCGAGCGTGAACACGCTCAAGCGCTTGCCTTCAACGCCCGCGCCCCGTCAAGCGCGACGGCGGCGGCGGGCGAAGATGACGCAGCCTGAAAGGCTCAGTTGGCCGAGCCCATCAGCTCCGAGACGATGCGCGGATCGGTCAGGGTGACAGCTGGCTTCCAGACGAAGCGGGGCTTGGCGTTCAGACGGGCGGTGATGAAGGCGAGAAGCATGATAATTCCCCAGCGGTGACTGCGTGAGCGTTGTGATCCCTATTTAAGGCGCGTTTGTGTTATATCGAGAGGGCAAACAGAGTTCTGTTATGCGTCTATTGCATAGACAATTAGCCCGGCATCAGGATCTGCCCAAATCGTGAGCAGTGAGGACGGATCAGGCCCGCGCTCCGGCGCATCGGGGATCGAACGGGTGCCGCGTTCGCTGCGGCGGCTGGCCGGGCGGGCCCTGCACCTCTATTTCCGCCTGCGCCGCGGCATGACCCTGGGCGTGCGCGCCGCCGTTCTGAGCGAGGCTGGCGATATCCTACTGGTGCGCCACACCTACACCCCCGGCTGGCACATGCCCGGCGGCGGCGTCGAGCCCAGCGAGACGCTTGTCGATGCACTCGCCAAGGAATTGCGCGAGGAGGCCAACATCGCGCTGACCGGGCCGGCCGTGCTCCACGGCGTCTTCCTCAATCGCCATGTCTCCGACCGTGACCATGTCGCCGTCTTCATCGTGCGCACCTTCACGCAGAGCGGGCCGAAGCAGCCCGATCGCGAGATTGCCGAGGCGCGCTTCTTCCCGCTCTCGGCCCTGCCGGAGAAGACGACGCCGGGCACAAGGCGCCGGCTGGCGGAGATCGTCGGGGGGACGGCGCCGCCCACCGAATGGTGAAGCCTATTTCAGCCCGGGCAGCATCCGGCGCAGCACACCATCCCTGCCGACCAAATAATGGAACAGCGCAGCGCCGATGTGCCCGCAGGCCAAAAGCGCTAGCAGGATGGCGAGCCAGCCATGGACGAAGAGCACGCGCTTGGCAGCCTCTTCATCGGGCGCGGCCAGCGCCGGCAGGTCGAACAGGTTGAAGATCGTCAGCGACGGGAACAGCGAGATCCCGACCCAGCCGAGCAGCGGCACGATCAGCAGCAAGCCGTAAAGCGCCCAGTGCACGATGTGCGAGCCGGCCTTCTGCCACCATTCCAGCGTCGGCTCGTCGGGCGGCGCGCCATGCACCAGCCGGTAGATCAGCCGGCCGACGCCGAGCCAGAGGAGTAGGAAGCCAGTCAGCTTGTGCGAGGAATAGAGTGCGTCGGTCACCCCATCCCAGATGTCGAGCGTGTTGCCGCGATAGGTCATGGCGAGCCCGACCGGCACCATCACGAACACCGCCGCGGCCGTGATCCAGTGCAGTGCGCGCGCCACGGGGCTGTAGATGGCGCGCCCCGCGCCGGTCGTCACCTCGTCATGTCGCTGCGTCATTTCCCTTCGACGCTCCCGATCGCCATATTCTGCCCCTGCCGGGACTATTCATCTGGTGTTCAATCTCGCGCTTTTATAGCCCAGTCTGCAATTGGTCGCCGATCAGTCCGATTGCGGTGTCGTAGAACTTGGAACCACGCAGAAGCGGAAACGTTGTAGAAGCGCCGTATCGCGCCGGGTGCATCCGTCCGAGCGAGACGCGCGTAACAAGTTCAAATTCCTCCGCGCCCCCGGGCGCAATCTGACGGACCTTCCGATGCTTCAGTCGCGTAAGCTTTTCGGCCGGCCGGGTGAAACCGATCTGGTCACCGTCGACCGCGCTCTCGCCGAGTTCCGCGCCGCCCGCCCCGTGCTGCTGCGCCAGGGCGAGGAACTGGCGCTGGCCTTGTCGGCCGAGCTGGCGGAGGCCGATCTCGCTGCCCGCCTCGACTCCCTGTCCGCCGGTAATGCTCGCCTCGTTCTCAGCGCTGCGCGCCTGCGCCGCCTCGGCGCCAAGGGGCGCGCAGAGACCGGCATCCTCGCCATGCCCGCGATCGACCTCGCCCGCGTCGAGACGCTGGCCTTGAAGCTCGATGCCCGCGTCGACGCTCCCGTCGGTCCGGCAGGTACCCTCGACAACGCCGCGCTTGAACTGGCGCGTCTTTCGCTGGTGCTGCCGGCAGTGATCCTCGTCCCGGTCTCGGCGGCGCAAGTCGCCGGCGAGCCGCTGATCGAGGTCACCATCGAAGCCGTCAACGGCTATCGGGCCGCCCAGGTCGCGCGCCTTGCCATCGTCGGCCGCGCGCCGGTTCCGTTGGAGGGCGCGCCTGACACCGAATTCGTCGTCTTCCGTGGTGGCGAGGGTCTGCGTGACCAGGTCGCGATCATCGTCGGCAAGCCGGATCTCTCGACGGCAGTGCCGGTGCGGTTGCACTCGGCCTGCCTGACCGGCGACCTGTTCGGCTCGCTGAAATGCGATTGCGGCGATCAGCTGCGCGAGACCGTGCAGTGGATGGCCGAGAACGAGGGCGGCATCCTGCTCTATCTCGACCAGGAAGGCCGCGGCAACGGCATCTCCAACAAGATGCGCGCCTACAAGCTGCAGAGCCAGGGCTGGGACACCTACGACGCCGACGAGGTGCTCGGCTTCGATCTCGACCAGCGTCATTTCGACTTCGCCGCCGCCATGCTGAAGCAGCTCGGCGTCTCCAGCGTCACGGCGCTGACCAACAACCCGCTGAAGATCGGGGCGATCAAGGCTGCCGGCCTCGAAGTCGCCGCGACGCAGCGCGTGCTCGGCCGCCCCAACATCCACAATGTCCGCTATCTCGCCTCCAAGCGCGATCGCGCCGGCCATTTCATCGACATGGACGCATTGATGGCGCGCGCCGCGCCGAAGGATTGATCGGGCTCCGGACCTGGGGCAGGAAGTCCCCATGTCCGATGCTTCGATGCCAGACCGGGACCGCCCAGACATCACGCCGACGCCTGCGCCCTGGCCGACCGCCAGGGTGATGCTGCTGGTCTGCGCCGGCTGGCTCGCTCTGTCCTGGCCCTGGCTTTCCGGCGCGCTGACCATCCCCTGGGACGCCAAGGCGCATTTCCACCCGCAGCTGCAGTTCCTCGCCAGCGCGCTGCACAAGGGCCTCTCGCCGTTCTGGACGCCCTTCGTCTTCGCGGGATCGCCGCAGGTCGCCGACCCGCAATCGCTGATCTTCTCACCGCCCTTCTTCCTCATCGCCCTGCTCAACCCGACGCCGGACTTCCGCTGGAGCGACGGCGCCCTGCTCGGCTCGTTGCTCGTCGGCGCGCTCTGCCTCGTCCTGCTCTTCCGCGACCGCGGCTGGCATCCGGCCGGCGCCGTCGTCTGCGCCCTCTCCTTCGCCTTCGGCGCCGCCGCCGCTTGGCGCATCCAGCATGTCGGGCAGGTGCTGAGCCTTGCCTATTTCGCGGTGACGTTGCTGCTGCTCTCCCGCGCGTTGGAGCGCGGCTCCTGGCGCTACGGTTTCGCGGCCGGGATCGCCGCCGGCTTCATGGTGCTGGGGCGCGACCAGGTCGCGCTGCTCGGCGTCTATGTCCTCGCCGGGCTGGTGCTC
The DNA here is from genome assembly GCF_001429505.1 of Allobosea sp. Root483D1. Taxonomy (GTDB): domain Bacteria; phylum Pseudomonadota; class Alphaproteobacteria; order Rhizobiales; family Beijerinckiaceae; genus Allobosea. The sequence continues at coordinate 170,149 of NZ_LMJW01000018.1, read as the reverse complement.
GCCGCCATCGCCATGGCCGACAAGCCGCTAGCGGCGCTGCGCGCGAGCATCATGCCGCTGCTGCTTGGTGTGCTCGGTGCCACGCTGGTCGCGACGGTTCCGATCCTGCTCACCGCCGTCCTTGCGGAAGAATCGAACCGGCCGGTCATCGATCTCGCCGGAGCCGGCAAGGGCTCGCTGCATCCGGGCTCGCTGCTGACCGGGCTGATCGCCAATCTCTATGGCGCGTCGGGGCCGCTGGAGAACTTCTGGGGCCCGCCCAGCCCGGCCTGGGAGAAACGCTTCGGCCCACTCGACCTCTATCTCGCCCGCAATATGGGCGAGCTCTATCTCGGCCTGCTGCCGATCCTGCTCGTCGTCGGTGTCGGAATCGTCCGCGGCGCCCTGCTCCGGCGCGAGATCATCGCCCTGAGCGTAGCTGCGCTGCTCGTCCTGGTCTTTGCGCTCGGCCGCTATACGCCGGGCTTTGCCCTGCTCTTCCATCTGCCCGGCATCGACTTCTATCGCCGCCCAGCCGACGCGTTCTTCATCCTCGGCGCGCTGCTGTCGATCCTCGGCGGCTATCTCACCCATCTCGTCCTGACCGATACCGCGCCGCGCCCGCGCCGCTGGCAGATCGCGCTCGAAATCCTGCTGCTGCTGGCGGGGTTCGCCGCCGCGATCTGGCTGGCCTGGACCATCGGCCGGCTCCATGTCGCCTTCGTGCCGCTGGTCACGGCCGTGCTCTGCCTGACGCTGGTGGCGGGGGCGCTGGTCGCAGCGCGCGGTCTCGCCTTGCAGGGCACCGGCATGGCCGCGACCATCATCCTCGCCACCGCCATGGTCGTCGACCTCGGGGTCAATAACGGCCCGAGCGAGTCGACCGCATTGCCGGCTGGGATGTACGAGGTGCTGCGCGCCGACAGCGGCAACGAGACCATCGCGCTGCTGAAGCGGGAAACAGCCCGCACCGCCGGCCCCGACCGGCGCGACCGCATCGAGCTCGCCGGCATAGATTTCCACTGGCCCAATGCCAGCCTCGTCCACGGCCTCGACAACACGCTCGGCTACAACCCGCTCCGGCTCGGCCTCTACAGCCAGGCGACCGGCGCCGGCGACCATGTCGCCCTGCCCGACCAGCGCACGTTCTCGGCGCTGATGCCGTCCTACCGATCGCTGCTCGCCGACATGCTCGGCCTGCGCTTCATCGCAACCGGCGTCCCGGTCGAGGAGATCGACAAGCGATTGAAGCCCGGCGATCTCGTCCAGATCGCGCGGACGAAGGAGGCCTATGTCTACGAGAACCCGCGTGCCCTGCCGCGCGTGCTCCTCGTCACCGAAGCGCAAGCTGCCGATTTCGGCGCCATCCTGAAGAGTGGGCAATGGCCCGCGGGCTTCGACCCGCGCCGCACCGTCCTGCTCGACAGGCCGCCGCCACCTCTGCCGACCGGCCCGGCGCAGGCGGGAAGCGTCCGCATCCGCAATTACGGCACGACCGAGGTGCTGCTCGAGGCCGATGCGCCGCGCGGCGGCTTCCTTGTGCTGAACGATGTCTGGCAGCCCTGGTGGCAGGTCGAGGTCGACGGCAAGCCGGCCGAGCTGCTGCGCGCCAACGTCATTTTCCGCGCCGTCAGGGTGCCGCCCGGCCGCTCGACGGTCCGCTTCGTCTTCCGCCCGCTCGACGGGCTCTATCATGCGATCGGCGAGCGGATCCGCAAGACGAACCCGCCACCGGTCTGATCAGCCCAGCGCCGCCATCGCCGCGACCGGCAGCGGCCTATGCGCCGCCAGCACCCGGGCGAGCCCGTCGGGCACGACCGCGCCATCGCGGATCGTCTCGTCGCGATGGATGCCGCCGGCGATGAACAGGCTGTCGAAGCCCATCATCCTGGCGCCGGCGAGATCGGTGCGCACCGCATCGCCGATGACGAGCACACGGGCCGGATCGACATCGCGTCCGCCCCGCGCCTCGCGGGCGGCGGCAAGCGCAAGATCATAGGCCGGCCGGTGGGGCTTGCCGGCCCAGGCGACGTGGCCGCCGAGCTCCTCGTAGATCGTCGCCAGCGCTCCGGCGCAGGGCAGGAGATCATGGCCGACATGGACGACGAGGTCGGGATTGCCGCAGATGAAGGGCAACCCGCGTGCGGCGAAGCGCGACAGCAGCGGCCGGTACTGCTCCGGCTGCTCTCGGCGATAGTCGTTGAGTTCCGTCGCGACGACGAACTCGGCCTCGTCCTCGCCGACGAGTTCGACGTCAAAGCCCTCGAACACCGCGCGGTCGTCATGCCAGCCGATATGATAGGCCTTGCGCAGATGCGTCTCGGCGATCAGCGCGCGCGTAACATCGCCGGAAGTCACCAGCCGGTCCCAGGCAGCGCGCGGCACGCGCTTGCCGTCGAGCACGCCAGCGATCTGTTCCGAAGGCCCCGGGGCGTTCGAGAGCAGCACCACGGTGCCACCGCCCTCGCGATAGCGCATCAAGGCCTCGCAGGCCGGATCGAGCGCCAGCACGCCGTCATGGACGACACCCCAGACATCGCTGATCAGCACATCATAGCGGGCGAGCAGCGCGCCCGCTTCCATCAGGACAGGAACGCTCATGCCCGGCTCGCCGCTTCTTGCGCGATCCGCGCCTCGACCTGCGCCCGACGCGGCAGCGGCGCCACCGCGCCATAGCCCTGCGTCGACAACGCCGCCGCGACATTGGCATAGGCGCCGGCGGTGAAGGCGTCGCCCGTGCGGATATATTCGGCGAGGAAGGCGCCGTCATAGCAGTCGCCGGCGCCGGTCGCGTCGATCGCATCGACCTTGATCGGCACGAAGCGCTGGCGCCGGTCCGGCGTCGCCACCAGCGAGCCCTCATGGCCAAGCGTCAGCGCCACGACCTTGGCGCCAAGCTTGAGATAGAAGTCGACGATCGCGTCCGGCTGCTCCAGCCCGGTCAGCAGCTTGGCGTCGCCGTCGCCCGGCAGGACGATGTCGGCCATCTCGCAGGCGGCATGGACGATCGCCCGTGCCCGCGTCAGTGGCCAGAGCTTGAGCCGGAGATTGGTGTCGTAGGCGGTGAGCACGCCGCTCTCGCGGGCTAACGCGAAGGCCTCGAACACCGCATCGCAGGCGCTCGCCGAAATCGCCTGGCTGATGCCGGACGCCTGGATCACTTTGGCGGAGGCGATGACATCCTTCGGCAGCTGTGACGGGCCATAGAGGCTCGCGGCCGAACCGGCGCGCAGATAGGAGAAGACATGGCCCTGAGGGCCGTGGGAGACGAAATAGAGCCCCGTCGGCGCCGACGGGTGGGTCGAGACATGCCTGTCGTCGACGCCCTCCTCAGCCCACGCCGTCCGGAAGGAGCGGCCCGGCTCGTCATCGCCGAGCGCGCCGACATAGGCGACCTTCGCGCCCTGCCGCGCCGCCGCGATCGCACAATTGGAGGTGTCACCACCAAGGCCGAAGCGATAGGCGCCGGCTTCGCCGCGCGTCGCGTTGAACTCGCCGAGCGGTTCGCCGATGCAAACGATATCCGTCATGAATCCCAAACCGAGAAGAACGACCGCAGGCGCGATCGGTTTTCTCACTAGAGCATTGCAGGTCGCTGTGAAAAGGCTTTGGCCGGCAGGTGCCTATTCCGCCGCCTCACGGCTTTCCGACGCCACCAGCAGCGCATCGGCCAGCCGGACGATCTCCTGGCGCAGCGCCGCTTCCCCAGCGGCCTTGCCGCCGTTCTGCTTGCGCAGCGTCGCAAGTTCGCGCTTGAGCCCGGCCCGGTCGGCGCGTGCCTGGTCGCGGGCGCCCTGCAGGGTGCCCAGCTCGGCATGCAGCGCCTCGACCATCTCGTCGCGCTCGCGCAGTGCCGTGCGATGAGCCGTCGCCTCGCTCGCAACCTGCTCTTTCAAGCGGGCCTCCGTCGCGGCGGCGGCCTCGATCTTGCCCTCCAGCGCCTTGATCCTGGCCAGCGTCTCAGCGTGGCCGGCGGACGCCTGCATCATGGCCGCCTCCTGTTTTGCGATCTCCGCGCCGAGCTTGACGGCGTTCGCATCGGCTGAGCGCAGCGTCGCCTCGGCCTCGTTCGCCCGTGTCATGAGGGCGTCGGCCCGCAATCTCTCGCTGTCGCGGTCCAGTTTCATGGCCGAGAGGCTCGTGCGCGCCTCGGCCAGCGCCGTCTCCGCGGTGGTGAGCCGCGCCGAGAAATCGCCGCGCTCGCCCTCCAGCTTGAGGCTGAGCGTGCCGGCCTCGACCAAAGCGAGACGCTGGCGGTCATGTTCACTGGTCAGCGCCGAGAGCGCCTGGTCGCGCTCGGCGAGCGTCGCTCCGGTGCTGTCGTGCAAGGCCCTGAGTTCGCCGAGCTCGTGGTTGCGGGCCGCGAGGTCGGCCGATGTGCCGCTGAGGGCCTGGCGCGTCTCGGCGAGCTGCGCCTCCACGGCGGCGAGATCGCCGACGCGGCTCGACAAGGTCGCCTGCGTCGTCTGGTGCCCGGCGCCTTCACTGGCCAGCGCTTCGCGCGTCTGCGCCAGCTCCTGCGTCCTCTCCCCCAGCTCCGCCTCGAGCGTCTCGACCCGCCGCCTGTGCTCGGCCAGATCGGTTTCCAGGCGGCCGATCGTCATGTCGCGCCGGCCGATCTCGCTCATCGCGCCGGCCTTGGCGGCAAAGCCGCTCTCGGCCTTCTGCTCCAGGGTCCGCTCGCGGATCGCCAGCTCGGCGCGCAGATGGTCGCGGTCGGCGGCGATCTCGGCGAGCGACAGCGGGAATGCGGCCTCGGCCCGCCGCCGCGCCAGCCGGTCGGCCCGGCGGCTCAGCGCCGGCAACGCCGCAAGGGCGAGCAGGCTGGCGCACAGGAAGCCGAGCGCAACGAGCATGACGGCTTCGATCAAGGCGGGGCGGCTCCGGTTTCTGCGATCAGCCTGGCCTTTAGGCTGCCATGCCTGGATAGATAAGGCCAGCAGCCGGCAATTGTCAGGTCAGAACGGGTTCCAGGTCGCCTCGGGCGTGAATTTCAGGTAGCCGAGGTTGACGCCGAGCCGCCAGCCGACACCGGTGCGGATCGGCACGATCGTGACGCCCTCCGCCGCCAGCGCGGTGAAGCCGAAGCCGCCGACGAAATAGACCGAGCCGTCGACCCCGGCGAAGCGCTGGTAGAGCGCGCGTACACTCGGCAGGTTGTAGACCAGCATCATCGTGCGGGCGCCCTCGCCGCCGAAATCGAAGCCGACCGACGGCCCCTGCCAGTACACCTTGCGGTCGCCGGCATTGCGGGTGAACAGCGTGCCTTCGCCATAGCGCAGACCGCCGACGAAAGCGCCGGACGCCTCCTGACCGAGCACATAGCCGTTCGGCTCGCCCCAGCGGCGCACGGCCTCCTCGATCGTCAACGCGAGGCCGCGCGAGACATTGCCGAAGAACTGGTGGCCGGAGGAGACCAGTTCGTTCTGCGAGAAGGAGCGATCGTTCTGCTGGGCCGCGGCGGGACCAACGGCAAAGCCTGCTCCGAGCAGCATGGCGCTGGCAAGCAGGGCGCGGCGGGTATGGTTCATCTCATCGTCTCCAGGCAAGCGCCGGGCATGGGCATTCGGCCTCCTGCCGGGATGGCGTCGACGGCGGGTCGTGCGAATCCTCGCGACCACGGTAACCTCTTGGATACGCCGTATGTGTATCCAAGCGGTGAACCGCGGCGCAGAACGCGCCGTGACGCGACACGAACCAAGGATTGGTGGGTGATGAAGGCCGCAGCAAGGCATGCCGGGTCGCTGCTCGCCGGCATCGTGACGGGCTGTGCGCTTCTTGTGTCCGCGACGACGGGCCGGGCTTCCGCCCTCCCGCCTGGCCTGCCGGACCTGCCCAATCTCGGCGAGGCCATGCAGCGCGACAACCGCACCGGCCTTGCCCTCTCCGGTTTCGATCCCGTCGCCTATTTCCTGAACGATGCCGCGGTGCCGGGGCTGCCCGCCTACGAGCTGATCCATGGAGGGACGGTCTGGCGCTTCGCCAGCGCCGCCAATCGCGACGCCTTCCGCGAGGCGCCGCAGGTCTACACCCCGCGCTTCGGCGGCTTCGATGCCAGCGGCGTGGCGGACGGGCGCGTGGTCGATGCCGATCCGCGCCGCTTCGCGGTCATCGGCTCGCGGCTGTATTTCTTCCGCAGCGACGAAAACCGCCAGCGCTTCGTCACTGAGGCGGCCTTGCGGACGAAGGCCCAGGAACGCTGGCCCGCCGTGGCGGCCGTGATCGCGCGCTAGATCACGACGATTTTGGATCGAACCGATCCAAAATCATAAAACGTGATCGATTTTAGGAGTTTAGAGCAGGATTTCTGCGAAAAACCGGTTCCCACTTTTTCGCATCCTGCTCTAGGCCCGCTCAACAACGACAGGTCGCCGCCTTCTCGATCGCGAGCCGGGCCAGCCGCTCGCAACTCGCCGCGACGAAGGGCGGGTTGCGGAAATCCCGCTCGACATTGCCATAGACAGGCTTCTCGCCGTCAAGGGTGAGGATCACGCCGCCGGCAGCGCCGAGGATCGCATCGCCCGCGGCGATGTCCCATTCCATGGTCGGGCCGCCGCGGACATGCAGATCGGCTTCGCCCGAGGCGATCAGCCCGAATTTCACCGCCGACGACACCGGCGCGCCATCGCCCTTCGCGACCGCGGCCGCGACGCCGGCGCTGACCGTGTCGCCATGGAAGCGGCTGACCAGCATCAGCGGTCCGTCCGCCGGCTCGGTCCTGACATGGGCCTGCCGCGCAGCACCCAGCGGCCTCGCCTCGGCGTCAAGCGCCTGCGCGAAACTCCGCTCGCCGCCATACCACAGCCGGCCGATGGCAGGCGCGGCGATCGCCCCGGCGAGCGGGCGGCCGTCCAGGATGACAGCAATGGCGACGCAGTAGCTGTCGCCGGACGCGAGGAACTCGCGCGTGCCGTCGAGCGGGTCGAGCAGGATGAAGACGGCAGCCGGCGCGACCTCGCCGACGCTCTCCTCGCTGATCACCGGAAAACCCGGCAGCAGCTCGGCCAATGCCTGCTTTGCGGCGAAATCGGCGGCGAGGTCGGCGGAGCAGACCGGAGAGCCATCGGCCTTGATCCTGACGTCGCGCGCCGACCGCTTCGCCAGCAGGACCGCAGCGGTGCGCCGCGCCGCCTCGCCGAGCGCGCGGGCGAGCCCGTCCCGGTCAGTCAGGCGTGGATCGTCATGAGCGATGGTCATCGTCGAACCAGTCTCGCCGGCGCCGAATGCCAGAATCCATCCATGCCGGGCGGCGCCTCCGGCGATATCATTCCGTTAGCTAGTGTATGAGACGTCAAAGTAAAAGCCGGCTCGCCTTCTGGCAGCCATCTTGCCCGGGCATGGCGAAAGCGGGCGCCCGCCACAGGCGGAGGGCCACAGCTATGGTTAACCAGCTGCAAACCAGCCTGGCGCATTCTGCGCCATCGACGCGGGGTGCGTGCCGCCCTGATTCTCTTGACCGCAGGACCGGATCATGACCGCCATCTCACTCGAGCCGCTCGATCTGGCCGCGCTTCTCTGCAGCCGCGTCTGCCATGACGTGATCAGCCCGGTCGGCGCCATCGTCAACGCGCTCGAAGTCCTCGAGGAAGACGATCCCTCGATGAAGGATTTTGCGCTCGACCTGATCAAGAAGAGCGCCCGCAACGCCTCGGCCCGGCTGCAATTCGCGCGGCTCGCCTTCGGCGCGGCCGGCTCGGCCGGCGCGATGATCGATCTCGGCGACGCCGGCTCCGTCGCCAACGGCTTCCTCAACGACGAGAAGCTCTCGCTCGACTGGGAGGCGCCGCGCGCCCTCCTGCCCAAGAACCAGGTCAAGCTGGTGCTCAACCTGCTCGTGCTGGCGACGCAGGCGATCCCGCGCGGCGGCAAGATCACCTCCCGTTGCACCGTCATCGGCGAGCAGGGCAGCTTCGCCATCACCGCGACCGGCTCGCATGCGCGCATCCCCGCCCATGTCGAGGACCTGATCGCCGGCCGCTCCGAGACCGGCGCCATCGACGCCCACGCGGTCCAACCGCTCTACACCGGCATGGTCGCCCGCGCCGCTGGAATGAAGATCGCCTTCACGATCGAGGGCGACACGGTCAGCATCAGCGCGGAAGCGGCCTGAAGCACCGGAAGAACGCTCCAGACGGATCGCTATTCCGCACGGTTTCCGCTCGCTCTCAACAGATCATAAACCCTTGCACCGCAATATCCGCGGCAGCATCGGTGACGTGAGTGAGCGGTCCTTGCATGGACGAGTTGCTGCAAGAGTTTCTGGGAGAGACCGGCGAGCATCTCGACATGGTCGATCGAGAGCTCGTCCGCTTCGAGCAGGAGCCCAATAACGGCGATATCCTGCGTAACATCTTCCGGCTCGTCCACACGGTCAAAGGCACCTGCGGCTTCATCGGCCTGCCACGGCTCGAGGCGCTGACGCATGCGGCTGAATCCGTCATCGGCCAGTTCCGGGACGGCGCGAGCGTCTCCTCGACCGCGGTCACCGCGATCCTGGAAACGATCGACCGGATCAAGGAGATCATGGCCGAGCTCGCCGAGAAGGGGCAGGAGCCGCCGGGCCACGACGCCCAGCTGATCGACGAATTGCGCGGCCTGGCGGAACGGGCGAAGCACGAGCTGGCCGCACGGCAGCCGCAAGCCTCGCTCGATCCAGTCGCCGCCTATCTCGCCCGCACAGCCGAGACGCGGTCGACCGAGGCGGGCGCGAGCGCCGTCGCCGACGAGATGGACCTGGTCTTCCGCGCCGCGCCGAGCCCGCTCGACCAGCCCGGCATGGCTCATGGCGAGGCCAGCAAGGACGCGAGGGCCGCCGGCCCGGCGACGCTGCGCGTCAATGTCGACACGCTCGAGCACCTGATGACCATGGTCTCGGAGCTGGTGCTGACCCGCAACCAGCTGCTCGAGATCTCCCGCCGGCAGGAGGATGTCGGCCTGAAGGCACCGCTGCAGCGGCTGTCCCTCATCACCGCCGAGCTGCAGGACGGCGTGATGAAGACGCGCATGCAGCCGATCGGCAACGCCTGGTCGAAGCTGCCGCGCATCGTCCGCGATCTCTCCACCGATCTCGGAAAGAAGATCGAACTGGTGCTGGAAGGGGCCGAGACCGAGCTCGACCGCCAGCTGCTCGACCTGATCAAGGACCCCCTCATCCACATGGTGCGCAATTGCGCCGACCATGCGATCGAGGAGCCGCAGGAGCGCGCCGCGGTAGGCAAGTCTGAAATCGGCACGATCCGGGTCTCAGCCTATCACGAAGGCGGCTCGGTCACGATCGCGATCTCGGATGACGGCCGCGGCATGGATGTCGCCCGCATTCGCCGCAAGGCGATTCAGCGGGGGCTGGCAAGCGAGGCCGAAGCCGAGCGGATGAGCGAGTCCCAGCTCCTGCGCTTCGTCCTCCACCCCGGCTTCTCGACCTCCGACACCGTCACCGCGGTCTCGGGCCGCGGCGTCGGCATGGATGTGGTCAAGGTCAACGTCGACGCGATCGGCGGCATGATCGACATCGCCAGCATCGCCGGCACCGGCACCACGATCACGATCAAGATCCCGCTGACGCTGGCGATCGTCTCGGCCCTCATCGTCGCGACCGGTGGCCAGCGCTTCGCCATTCCCCAGGTGGTCGTGCGCGAACTCGTGCGCGTCAAGGCCGCAGGCGAGCACCGCATCGAGCGCATCAACAATGCGCCCGTGCTGCGCCTGCGCGAGCGGCTGCTGCCGATCATCGCGCTGGCCGGAGTGATGGCCAGGTCGGCCGACGCACCGGTTGCCGACGACGGCTTCATCGTGGTGACCCAGATCGGCGAGCGCCAGTTCGGCATCCTCGTCGAATCGGTGTTCCACACCGAGGAGATCGTGGTGAAGCCGATGTCGACGCGCCTGCGTCACATCCCGCTCTTCTCGGGCAACACCATCCTCGGCGACGGCGCGGTGGTGCTGATCGTCGATCCCAACGGCGTTGCGCGTCTCGTCGGTGTAGCGGCGGGACAGGACGACGTCGCCGCGGATGAACCCGTCGATGTCGGCTCTCCCATCGAGCGCACCACGATGCTGGTCTTCCGGACGGGCAAGGACGCGGTGCAGGCCGTGCCGCTCTCCCTGGTCACCCGGCTCGAGGAGGTCGAAGCCGGGCTGTTCGAGAATGGCGGCGGGCGCACGCTGCTCAACTACCGCGGGCGGCTCATGCCGGTCGTCCCGGTCGAGGGCTGCGCGCTCCGGCCGACTGGCCTGCAGCCGCTGGTGATCTTTTCGGAAGGCGACTTCAGCATGGCGCTGGCGGTCGACGCCATCGTCGACATCGTCGACGAGGTGCTCGACATCGAGATGCTGGCGATGCCCGAGCATGGGCTGCTCGGCTCGGCGATCATCCGGGGCCGCGCCACCGAGATCCTCGACCTCGCGCACTACCTGCCGAAGGCCAACCCGAATTGGCTGCACCAGCGTCGCGGCGACGTTGGCGGCCCGCGCGTCCTGCTGATTGAGCCCTCCGAATTCCTGCGCGAGATGCTTGCTCCCGTGCTGAAGGCCGCGGGACTGCAGATCATCCACGCTGCGGATCCGGCGATGGCCGCTGGTCTCGCCTCGGGCAGCGCCGAGCTGAGCGCCATCGTCGTCGATCTCGACCGCGACGCCGAGGCGGCTTTCGCCCTCGCCGTGCGGCTGCGGACCGAGAGCCGGCATGCGGGCTTGCGCATCATCGGCCTCACCAGCCTGCCGACGCCCGAGCTGCACATCGCCGCGGCCCAGGCGCAGTTCGACGAGGTCGTCGCCAAGTTCGATCGGCGCGCGCTGATCGCGGAGCTGGCCGAAACCCGTCCCAGATTGAGGCGAGCCGCATGATCGAGCCGAATGACGAGGGCACATCCGGTCTTTCGGCCTTCGAGGACTCGCTCGACTACGTCACCGTGACGGTCGGCGGGCAATTGCTCGGCCTGCCGATCGGGCGCGTGCAGGACGTGTTCATCGCCACGCGCATCACGCCGGTGCCGCTGGCCCCGCGAGAGATCGTCGGCCTGATCAATCTGCGCGGACGCGTCGTGACCGCGATCTGCATGCGCCGGCGCATGCGCCACGCCGAGACCTACGCTATACCGACCGGCGCCGAGGAGCATGAGCTCACCGCTGTCGGGCTCGACCAGGGCGGCGAGGCCTTCGCCCTGATCGTCGACGCGGTCGGCGAAGTGATGCGCCTCAGCCGCACGACTTTCGAGCCCGTGCCGATCCATCTCGATCGCGCCTGGGCGGCCATCGCCAAGGGCGTCCACCGCCTCGACGATCGCCTTCTCGTCGTGATCGATGTCGATGCCGTCCTCAATATCGAATTGCCGATCGCCGCCTGACGATCCGCCGCCTGGAGCCATGTCATGAAATATTGCCTCGTCGTCGACGACTCCGCGGTCATCCGCAAGGTCGCCCGCCGTATCCTGGAAGGGCTGCAGTTCCGCATCGCCGAGGCCGAGGACGGCGCGCGCGCCATCGACGCCTGCAAGGGCGAGATGCCGGACGCGATCCTGCTCGACTGGAACATGCCGATCATGGACGGCTACGACTTCCTGCGGAACCTGCGCCAGATGCCCGGCGGAAAGCGGCCCAAGGTCGTGTTCTGCACCACCGAGAACGACATCGCGCACATCGCCCGCGCCATGCATGCCGGCGCCGACGAATACATCATGAAGCCGTTCGACAAGGAGATCGTCGCTTCGAAGTTCCACCAGGTCGGCCTGCTCTGAAGCTCTAATCCCATGCGCCAGTCCCGCTCCCCAGTTGCTCGATCGCCATGATCGCCGTGCCGCATTTCGCGAACCGGCCAGGCGCGCGCCCGAGCACCGTGGTGATCGCCGACGATTCCGTCGTGGTGCGGGGATTGTTCGCGCGCTGGCTCGGCGAGAGCGGCCGCTTCCAGGTCGTCGGCGTCGCCGGTGACGGCGAAGCCGCCATCGAGCATGCCGGGCGCCACCATCCCGACATCATGGTGCTCGACCTCGACATGCCCGTGCTCGACGGAGTCGAGGCCCTGCCCCGGATCGTCAAGGAGAGCCCGCGGACGGCGGTGCTGCTGACGACCACGCTCACCGAGCGCAATGCGCGGCTGGCGCTGCAATGCATGAGCATGGGCGCCGTCGACGTCCTGCCCAAGCCCGACAGCCGCAGCGGCCTGACGCTTTCGCTGGATTTCCGCAGCGAGCTCCTCGGCAAGCTCGGCAGCATCGCACAGTCCCGCCTCCGCGATGGCGAGTCGGCGCCCGACGGAAGCGCCGCCATCGCGATGCCGAACGGGGTCGCCGACCTGCGCCCGCTGGTCTCGGTGATGCCGCGCTATCTCGTCATCGGCGCCTCGACCGGCGGGCCGCGCGCCGTCGCACGCGTCCTCGCCGACCTCGGCGAGGCCCTCGCCAACCTGACCACGCTGATCGTCCAGCACATGCCGCCGCTGTTCACCGCCTCCTTCGCCGACCAGATCGCGCTGCAGCTCGGCGTGCCGACGCGCGAGCCGCATGACGGCGAGCGGCTCGCTCGCGGCACGATCTATGTTGCGCCGGGCGGGCGCCATCTCGGCATCGAGCGCAAGCTCGGCCATATCGTCGCCAGCATCAGCGACGGCCCGCCGGTGCATTTCTGCCGCCCGGCGGTCGATATCCTGTTCGCCGAGGCAGCCCGCCATCTCGGCCCGGCCGCACTTGGCCTGATCATGACCGGCATGGGCAGCGACGGCACCGATGGAGCGACCGCCCTGCGTCGCGCCGGCGCCGCCGTCATCGCCCAGGACGAGGCCTCGAGCACTGTCTGGGGCATGCCGGGCTCGGTGGTGCGTGCCAGGCAGGCGAGCGCGGTGCTGCCGCTCGGCGGCATCGGCCCGGCGATTCGCACGCTGGTCGGCGGGAGTCGTCCCGCATGACCGAGCTCGATTTCGACTTCCTGCGCGTGCTGCTGCAGCGCCGCTCCGGCCTCTTCCTCAGTACCGAGAAGCGCTATCTCGTCGAGAGCCGCCTCGGCATGCTCTGCCGCCGCCGCGGCATCGCCAGCATACCGGCTCTGGTCGTCCAGCTGCGCACCAGCCCGGCGTCGGAGCTCGAAGCCGCCGTCATCGAGGCGATGACCACCAACGAGACCCTTTTCTTCCGCGACCGCACGCCTTTCGACCTGTTCCGCGACGTCGTCCTTCCGGAAAAGCTCGCCGCCAATGCCGAGAGCCGGACGCTGCGCATCTGGTGCGCGGCGGTCTCGACCGGCCAGGAAGCCTATTCGCTCGCCATGCTGCTCGACGAGACCGCCGACCGCTTCGCCGGCTGGACGATCGAGATCCTCGGCACCGACATCTCCACCGAAGTGCTCGACCGGGCGCGCCAGGGACTCTACAGCCAGTTCGAGATCCAGCGCGGCCTGCCGATCCAGCTCCTGCTCAAGCATTTCCGGCAGGAGGGCGACAAATGGCGCCTCTCCGAGCGCATCCGCGACATGGTCGCACTCAGGCAGCACAACCTGCTCGAGCCGAATCACCAGCTCGGCCAATTCGACGTCATCTTCTGCCGCAACGTGCTGATCTATTTCGACGTTCCGACCAAGGCCCGGGTCATGGCCGCGCTCGCCGAGCGGCTCGCCAGGAATGGCGCCTTCATCCTCGGTGCCGCCGAGACCGTGATCGGCATCACCACGACCCTGGTCCCCGATCCACAACATCGCGGCATCTACCGCGACGCCGCCTCGATCGCGCAGACCCGGCGACCGCCCTTCCCCGCCGCGTCCGAGCTCGGCGCCGCGTTCTCCTCACGGAAGATCGCGCGGACCTGATCAGCCAGCGCCCGACGACATTCTCCAGGCTCGTTCCCGCCGACAAACAAAAACCCCGCCTCGCGGCGGGGTCCCCGTTCACCTGTCGTGTACATCCGACGATCAGGCGATCTAACTGTTGGGCGTCGATGATGACGCCGTGATGACGCAGATCAGGCCGGGATGCGTTGCTCGACCTCGGTCGGCTCGCGCAGCACATAGCCGCGGCCCCAGACCGTCTCGATGTAGTTCTTGCCATCCGAAGCGTTGGCGAGCTTCTTGCGCAGCTTGCAGATGAAGACGTCGATGATCTTCAGCTCGGGCTCGTCCATGCCGCCGTAAAGGTGGTTCAGGAACATTTCCTTGGTCAGAGTCGTGCCCTTGCGCAGCGAGAGCAGCTCCAGCATCTGGTATTCCTTGCCGGTCAGATGCACGCGCTGGGCATCGACCTCGACGGTCTTGGTGTCGAGGTTGACGACGAGGTCGCCGGTCGTGATCACCGACTGGGCATGGCCCTTCGAGCGGCGCACGATGGCGTGGATGCGGGCGACGAGCTCGTCCTTGTGGAACGGCTTGGTCAGGTAGTCGTCGGCGCCGAAGCCGAGGCCCTTCACCTTGTCCTCGATGCCGGCGAGGCCGGAGAGAATCAGGATCGGCGTCTTGACCTTGGCGACGCGCAGGCTGCGCAGCACCTCGTAGCCCGACATGTCCGGCAGGTTCAGGTCGAGCAGGATGATGTCGTAGTCGTAGAGCTTGCCGAGATCGACGCCCTCTTCGCCCAGATCGGTCGTATAGACGTTGAAGCTCTCGGACTTGAGCATCAGCTCGATGCTTTGAGCGGTCGCGCTATCGTCTTCGATCAGCAGAACCCGCATGTCACGTCCCCAATTTCGCCCCGAGGCCAGCGATCCCGTTGAACCACCCAAGACCCTCGTAGTCCTGGGGACGAACGCTTGCCTGATGAAACGCCACGCGACACGCTACGGGGAAATGGTTAACAAACCCTGATTCCCGGGCGCAAGCGCTTCTTGGCAGAAGATTGACGATCCTTGTCGAGGTGAGTCGAATTTGACACGGATCGTTTGGACTTCAGCCGCGAAAGCGCCTTTCGCGGAAGCTCGAATCGGGGAAACGGGCGAAAATCGTTCGGTTCCACGACGCAGCTTCGAAACGTAGTGTTAATCACTCCGCTTAATGGAAGGTAAACGGCAGGGACGATGAGCGGCGCTTCGCCCGGACAGGACCGGTTATCCACACTCGCCACGATCATCGGCGAGCTCGAGGCCACCTCCGTTTATGGCCGCGTCACCGCCGTGCGCGGCCTGCTGGTCGAAGTCTCCGGCCCGATCGCGGCGATGAGCCTCGGCGGGCGGGTCGGCATCGAGATCGCTCCCGGCATCCGCGTCCCCTGCGAGGTCATCGGCTTTTCCGGCGAGAAGGCGCTGGTCATGCCCTATGGCGGGCTCGACGGCGTCCGCCGCGGCTGCCCGGCTTATGTCGACCGCACCGTGGCGGGCCTGCGCCCGACCATGGCCTGGCTCGGCCGTGTCGTCGACGCCCTCGGCCGCCCGGTCGACGGCGGCCCGCCGCTGCCGCAGGGCGAGCGCACCATCCCCTTCCGCAACGACCCGCCCCCGGCCCATTCCCGCCGGCGCGTCGGCCCGCCACTCGATCTCGGCGTGCGCGCCCTTAATACCTTCCTGACCTGCTGCCTTGGCCAGCGCATGGGCATCTTCGCCGGCTCCGGCGTTGGTAAATCGGTGCTTTTGTCGATGCTGGCGCGCTATGCGCGAGCGGACGTCAACATCATCGGCCTCGTCGGCGAGCGCGGCCGCGAGGTCCAGGAGTTCCTGCAGGACGATCTCGGGCCGGACGGCCTCGCCCGCTCGATCGTCGTGGTCGCGACTTCGGACGAGCCGGCGCTGATGCGCAAGCAGGCGGCGCTGACCACGCTGAGCCTGGCCGAATTCTTCCGCGACCAGGGCCTGCAGGTGATGTGCCTGATGGATTCGGTCACGCGATTCGCCATGGCGATGCGCGAGATCGGCCTTGCCGCCGGCGAACCGCCTACGACCAAAGGGTATACTCCGACCGTCTTCGCCGAATTGCCGCGCCTGCTCGAACGCGCTGGCCCGGGGACCGGCGACGGCGCGATCACCGGCCTCTTCACCGTGCTGGTCGACGGCGGCGACCATGATGAGCCGGTCGCCGACGCGGTGCGTGGCATTCTCGACGGCCATATCGTCATGGAGCGTTCCATCGCCGAGCGCGGCCGCTATCCGGCGGTCAATATCCTCAAATCGGTGTCGCGCACCATGCCGCGCTCCTGCGACCCGCTTTATTATCCGGTGGTGCAAAAGGCCCGCGCCTCGCTCGCGACCTATGCCGACATGGAGGAACTGATTCGGCTCGGCGCCTATCGCCAGGGTGCCTCAGCCGAGGTCGACGAGGCGATCCGGCTCAATCCGGAGCTCGAAGCCTTCCTGAAGCAGGCCAAGGACGAGGCGACCGGCCTCGCCGACGGCTATTCCCGGCTCGCCCGAATCATGGGGATGTGAGCCTCACAGCCGCCCGACATGATCGAGCAGCGCTGTCGCCTGCGGCGACGCCCAGTCCGCCTCGCCGAGCATATAGCCGCGCACGCCGCCACGCCGGTCAGTGACGTAGATCACGGGCAGCCCCTCTGCAGCCGACAGCGGCTGCCCGGTCCCTGCAGCCGCCAGGGCCTTCCCGCCTCGGTCGTAGAAGGCCGGCAAGCGCTTGACCCCGAGGCGCCCGAGATAGGCCCTGACATGCGCGAGATCGCGCTCGTCGGTGCTGATCGACGCGATCTCGACGTCCCGGGCCCGGAAGTCCGCGAGTTGGCGCTCGAAGCGCGGCAAGGTGATTCGGCAGACCGGGCACCATGTCGCCCAGAGATAGATGAGGCAGACCTTGCCCGGCACCGGCTTGGCGATGGCTGGCTTGCCGTCCAGTCCCTGCAGGGCGAGCGGCGCCATCGGCTCGACCGGATCGAATTCGATGAACTGGTAGCGCGCCGTCCGGAACTGCGGCAGCCGCGCCTCCGCCACCGCCGGTGCTGCGAGCAGTCCGAGCGAGGCCTGCAAGGCGAGGCGGCGGGTCATTGAACAGGACGGCATCAGCTCTTGGGCTCGCTTTCATCGGGACGGCGGCGTGATAGGTCGGCCCGGGTCGCAGCCCTATGCACGATCGCGTCAGTGGCGCAGCCGACCTTGTCGTTTCCGAGACGAGATCAGGTGCGCAGTCGCCGCACCAGCACGATCATGGCGAGCAGGGCCATGCTCTGGATCACCGCCGACACCACCAGCGTGCCCGATGCGCCCAGCCGCTCAACCATCAATGCAAAGAGCAACGGCGCCGCCGCGAAGGTCAGGTTCTGCGGCACGGTCAGGCGGCCGAGCATCGCGCCGAAGCCGTGGCGGCCGAACAGCGCCAGCGGCAGGGTCGCGCGCGCGACCGCGATCACGCCCATGGCCGCGCTGAACAGCATGACGAAGGCGATCGCGATAGCGCTCGACCCTGGCGCAAGCGCCATCAGCAGGCAGGACGCCGGTCCGAGCGCGAGTCCGGCCAAGGCCACACGCTCGACCGGAAGACGCTCGCCCGCAACCGCATCGACCGCTCGCGCCACCAGGGTCGCCGGGCCGCTCAGCGAAGCGATCGCAACCGCGCTCACACCGGCGATGCCCGCCCCTTGCATCAGTCCGATGATGTGCAGCGGCAGCCCCCAGGAGACGAGGCCACTCGCCGAGAAGCTCAACGCCAGCAGCCAGAATATCGCCCGCCGCTCGCCGGGCGGCACCCTGCCCTGCTCCTCGGCCGGCATGGCCGACGGGCCGGGTTCGGCCAACGGCTTGGCGCGATAGGCCGGGATGGCGAGATGGATCGGCAGCACGATCACGAGCTGGATCGCCGCGAAGACCATCAGGCAGGCGCGCCAGCCATAATCGGCGCTGAGCCAGGCTGTCAGCGGCCAGAACACGCTGGAGGCAAGACCCGTCACCAGCATCATCAGTCCGATCACCCGGCGGGTGCGCTCGCCCATCAGCTGCGCCACCGTGACGTTGCCGGTGTTGGCGAGCTGCATCGCATGGCCGATGCCGATCACGAACCAGGTCGCAAGATAGCTGACCGGCCCCTGCGCCAGCGCCAGCAGTGCCAGCCCCAGCGCCGAGATCACCGCGCCCAGCACCATCGCATGGCGCGTGCCGCGCCGGTCGAGGTGGCGCCCGAGCAGAGGAGCGATCGCCGCTCCGATCACCAGCAGGATCGTGATCCCGCCGAAGACCACGATCGGGCCGAGCCCGATGTCGCGTTCGAGATAGCGCGCCAGAACCGAGGGCGAATAATAAATCGAGCCCCAGCCGATGATCCGCGTCAGGGCGAGCCCGCTCAGCAGCAGGCTGTATTCGGGGAGACGGCGCGAGACGGGCAAGGATTCTGTCCGGCGCGCTGGCACGCACGCCCCTTATTATTGATTCGCCCCAAGCTAGCGCGAGCTGTGCCCGACCGGGAGAGCCCGGGACGCACCCGTTGCATGCATCGAAAGCGAGCGATCCTGGTAAGGAACGATCAACCTCCTTGCGCCATTGTGATTTTCGTCTCGCGGAAGTGTTCCGGTGGCAAGCCGAGGGGTCGGCGCGCCACCAGAGTCGGATCCGGTCAGGTTGAACCAACCCGATCGGCGAATCCGTCTCTGAACTAAAGTTGGAGACCGTTTTATGGTCGGCTTGCGATGAAAGCAGACCGGAACGGGCTCGATGCGTAATCAGGAGTTGGGCACGACATGAAGTCGCGAGAGACCCTTTTGCGTCTCAAACGCTTCCAGGTGGACGAGAAGCGCCGCCGGGTGAGCCAGATTGAGATGATGATCGCGGAATTCAACCGGATGGCTGGAGATCTCGATCGCGAGATCCATAACGAAGAGGCGCGCGCCGGCATTTCCGACCCGGCCCATTTCGCCTATCCGACCTATGCCAAGGCGGCGCTCGGCCGTCGCGACAATCTGCGCCAGTCCGCCGACAATCTGCAGGGCCAGCTCGACGAGGCGAAAGGCGAGTTGCAGGAGGCCTTCGAGGACATGAAGAAGGTCGAGATCCTCGACGACCGTGAGCGCGCCACCGAACGCGCCGCCGAGGCCGCCCGCGACCAGGCGATGATGGACTCGATCGGCCTGCGCTCGCGCGCCTGATATCAAGAGGCATTGAAAATGCCTCTTGATATTCCGCATGCGGAATATCAAGCCTTTGGCCAGATTTGATAAATCCGCGTTGGATCAGCGGCCTGACGCGTTAGCGTCACTGGCACTGATATAAGTCAGGCCTTATTCGATTACCGGATGATGCGGGACGGCGCGGTGTGGCATCGCCCCGCCGAGGCGCGGATCGTCGGCCACCTCGACCCCGCGCTTGAACGCCGTGAAGCCCGAACGCTGGTAGAACTCGACCGCACCCTGATGGTCGAGCGTGCAGGTATGCACCCAGAAGCGGCCGATCGGGCGCGACCAGGCGCGCTCCAGCGCCCGATTCATCAGCCAGCGCCCGGCGCCCTTGCCGACGACGCTCTCGTCCAGGCCGAAAAAGG
This sequence comes from Allobosea sp. Root483D1, assembly GCF_001429505.1. Taxonomy (GTDB): domain Bacteria; phylum Pseudomonadota; class Alphaproteobacteria; order Rhizobiales; family Beijerinckiaceae; genus Allobosea. Next base: position 150,796 of record NZ_LMJW01000018.1, on the reverse strand, counting down.
CGAGCTCGCCCTCGTTCGGCTCCCTGAAATCCAGCTCGAGCAGGCCGACATCGCGTCCTGCGAAACGGACCGCGAAGAACTCGACGGCGGGGTCGGAGAGAATCGCCTGCAATTCCTCGACCGGCTTGACCAGCCGGCTGAACCACATCCAGCGCTCGCCGAGCAGGCGATAGACCGCAAGATAGCGCGCCACGTCCGCACGGCCGATCTCTTCCAGCGCGAAGCCCTCGACGCCCGGCGGATCGGCCCGGCGGGGCGGCGGCGCGACCATTTCGAGCGAGGTCACGACCGCGGCGATCTTGCCGGCCGGCAGGTCGGTGGTGCCGTTCAGGCTGATAGCGAAGGTCCCGGACATGGCTTCCACAAGGCTGGCGGCAACGAGCGGCCGCATCGTCGCGGCCTCACGCCACCTGCTACCGCTTCGCTGCGATTCCGTCGAGCAGCGTCGCGACGGCGAGCCCGGCGATCTGCTCGCTGCTGGCGCCGCTGGCACGGCTCCACTCGGGCACCCGGTTCAACCCGCCGAGGAAATACGGCACCAGCAGGCTCAGATCGTGCCCGTGCGCCGCCTCTCCGCTGGCGACACCCTCGGCGAACAGGTCATGCCAAAGCTGGGAGTATTTCTCACGCATCTTGCGGCTGCGTCGCCGGATCACCAGCGGCAGATGCTCGTAGACGTGCATGTACCTCTGGTCCTTGCCGACCAGGCTGGTGACGTGGACCTCGACGGCCGCCGAAAGCCTCCGCGCGAACGGAGCCTCCCTCGGCATACCGCGGATGGCCTCCGCCACGCGGCTATAGAGCGTCTCGATCCCCTGGTTCAGGATCTGCTCGACGATCTCGTCCTTCGACTTGAAGTGGTAGTAGAGGCTGCCCGCCTTCATATCGACCAGCGCCGCCACCGCCCGCATGGTGCAGGCATCGTAGCCCTGACGCACGATGATGTCGGCTGCGGCGTCGAGAATCTCGCGTCTGACCGAACCAGGCTTTTCTCTCTCCACAACTCCGGCGCTCGCCGGCCGTCTCGCATCGCGCGCTTTCATCCCTGGTCCGCTCGCCCTTGGCATCCACGAAGACCAAAACCCGGTCGAACGCACAGCCCCCTGCAGGGCCATCGCCGCGTCACTACTTTCCCTTGCGTGACAGATCAAGACGACAACTTATCCGCTTCAATCCGAAAAGCGATAGACATCGACTCATTATTCAACCTAACGCTTGTTTAAATGATGAGAAGCTATACCCCGGGTCAGTGTTTTGACCGAATTGAGCGACGCCGAAAACAGGTTATCTCGCGAGACATTCTGCCGATTTACAGTCACAGCGGGGTTGAAGCGGACAAAGGGCCGCCAATATCCGGGAAGCGCCTTCCGCGAGCCTGACGCGTCAGTGCCCGTCCTTCGATTGGCTGCGCTCATGCTTGCCCGCGGCCAGGCCCTCGGGATCATCCGGCTCATAGGGGGCATGCGGCCCGGTCGGGTGGGCAGAGCGTGGATTCGGCCCGGCCCGCCGCTGCTCAGGCGCCCCGGATTGACCGGGGCGCGAAGCAGTCACGAAGGCGGCGGGCGTATCGGTCAAGCGGTTGGTGTGTTTGTTCGGCATTGGGCAGTCCTCCCTGCCGAACAACCCGACGGTCATGCTGGCGGTTCCAACTCCGCAGCAGATAACCGCCTTCAGCGCAGCAGCGACCGGCCGGTCATCTCGGCCGGCTGCGCCAGCCCGAGCAGCGCAAGCAGCGTCGGCGCGACATCGGCCAGGCGCCCTTCGGCCAGGCCTGTCGCCTGCCCGCCGATCAGCATCGCTGGCACGGGAAAGGTGGTGTGTGCCGTATGCGGATTGCCGGTGACGGGATCGACCATCAGCTCGGCATTGCCGTGATCGGCGGTGACCAGCAGCGCCCCGCCCTTGGCAAGGATGGCGTCGGCGATCTGACCGAGGCTCGTATCGATCGTCTCGACCGCCTTGATCGCCGCCGAGAGCACGCCGGTATGGCCGACCATGTCGGGGTTGGCGAAGTTCAGCACGAAGAGATCGTGTTGCCCGCTCTCGACGGCAGCGACGACCTTCGCGGTCAGCTCCGGCGCCGACATCTCCGGCTGGAGATCATAGGTCGCGACCTTCGGCGAGGGCGTCATGCTGCGCTCCTCGCCTTCGAAAGGCTCCTCGCGTCCGCCGTTGAAGAAATAGGTGACGTGCGGATACTTCTCGGTCTCGGCGAAGCGGAGCTGCTTCAAGCCGGCGTTCGACACGGTCTCGCCGAGCCCGTTGGCGAGGCTCTGCGGCGCGAACAGCGCCGGCATGATCGGATCGAGCTGCGAGCTGTAGGAGGTCATCCCGACCGCGCCGACGAGCTTCGGCATGCGCGGGCGCGGAAAGCCGCTGAATTCGGCGAAGAGCAGCGGCGCCAGGATTTCGCGGATGCGATCGGCGCGGAAATTGAAGCTGAGCAGCCCGTCGCCATCGGCCATGCCGCTGTAGTCGCCGATCGCCGCCGGCTTGATGAACTCGTCGCTGACATTGGCAGCATAGGCCGCTTCGATCGCCGAGCCCGCGGTCGGCATCCGCTCGCCCTCGCCGAGCGCCAGCGCCTTCCAGGCGAGCTCGACCCGCTCCCAGCGATTGTCGCGATCCATCGCGTAATAGCGGCCACAGACCGTCGCGACCTTGACCTCAGGCGGCAGCGCGGCCTCCAGCGCAGCGACATACCCGGCCGCCGAGCGCGGCGGCGTATCGCGCCCGTCGGTGAAGACATGGATCACCGCCGGCACGCCGGCAGCGACGACGAGCTTCGCCAGCGCNNNNCCGCCGCTGGCCTTGAGCCGGCCGATCAGGCCGCTTGCATCCAGCGCCTGCTTCAGCGTGCCGTCCACAACGGACTGGTTGATCCGCGGCAGGTCCTGCATCACGACGCGGCCAGCGCCCAGGTTGAGGTGGCCGACCTCGGAATTACCCATCTGGCCCTCGGGCAGGCCGACATCCAAACCGGAAGTACGCAGGAAAGCGTGCGGCGACGAGGCCCAGAACCGGTCGAAATTCGGCGTCTTCGCCAGCAGGACCGCGTTGTTGTCCTTGTCGTCGCGCCAGCCCCAGCCATCGAGGATCATCAGCATGACGGGGCGGCTGGACATGCGCGTATCCTGTGCATCTGCGAACAAGTGCTTGTGCGGATATCACGCTCCGCGCGGCCAAGGCGAGCGTTAAGAATAGCTCCGCAGCCCGCGCAAGGGCTCCGGAGGAGAGCGCCGCGATGCCGATCAAGGCCGTCGTTTTCGATGCCTATGGAACCCTGTTTGACGTCCAGTCGGTCGCCGGCGTCACCGATGCCGCCTTCCCCGGCCATGGCGAGACGATCACCCAGATCTGGCGATTGAAGCAGCTCGAATACACCTGGCTGCGTGCCCTGATGGGCCGCTACGAGGATTTCTGGAGCGTGACGCAAGCCTCGCTCGACTTCACGCTGAAGACGCTCGGGCTCGCAGCGACGCCCGAACTCCTCACCCGCATCGCCGCAGCCTATGACGCGCTGGCGCTTTATCCGGAGGCGCTGGCGGCGCTGCAGGGCCTTACCCCCACACGCCTCGCGATCTTCTCCAATGGCAGCCCTTCCATGCTGGCCAATCTCACCAAACAGGCCGGCATCGACAGGTTGCTGGAAACCGTGATCAGCGTCGACGAGATCAAGACTTACAAGCCCGATCCGCGCGGCTATCGCCTGGTCGAGGAACGGCTCGGGCTGACACGCGACGAGATCCTGTTCGTCTCCTCCAACGGCTTCGACATCGCCGGCGCCAAGGCCTACGGCATGACGGTTGCGCGTATCGAGCGGGTGCCACAGGAGGCCCTGCGCAAGGAACTGGCGGCTGGCCCGATCAGTCCAAAGAGCCTGTTCAAGGCGCTGCGCATGCAGCCGGAGCAATTGGGCGAAGGCGCGGACCTTACGATCTCGTCGCTGACTGAGCTCGGGCCTTTCGTCGCAGCCAGACGCTGAAGGCGGGCGTATCGAGTTAGCTACGACGGCCGGATATCCGCGGGGAACCCCTCTCCCGGATGGGAGAGGGGCAGGGGTGAGGGACCGCCGCTGATTATTTGGGCGCAGCGGACTCGTTGAGCCCTCTGCGGATAGGACAGGCCCTCATCCCTGCCCTTCTCCCATACGGGAGAAGGGTTCCCCGCGCCCTTCGCCGGTACGTATTGCCTGACTTCAAACCACCGCAGTCAAACCACCATCGACCATCAGCAGATGGCCGCTGACATAGTCGGAGGCTTCCGAGGACAGGAAGATCGCCGCGCCCGCCAGCTCCTTGGTCTCGCCCCAGCGGCCGACCGGGGCGCGGCTCTTCACCCAGTTCGAGAAGGTCTCGTCGGCGAGCAGGGCCTGATTCAGTTCGGTGACGAAATAGCCGGGGCCGATCGCGTTGACCTGGATGTTGTGCTTGCCGAGCTCGGCGGCGAGCCCCTGGGTCATCAGGCTGACCGCGCCCTTCGACGCCGTGTAGGGCACGATGCTCGGCCGGCCGAGCTTGCTCATCACCGAGCCGATATTGACGATCTTGCCACGGTTGCGCGGGACCATGCGCTTCGCCACCGCCTGGCTGACGTAGAACACCGAATGCAGGTTCGTCGCCATCAGGAAGTGCCAGTCCTCGGCCGGGAAGTCGACGAAGGCGCCGCGCTTCTGCGTGCCGGCATTGTTGATCAGGATGTCGATCGGCCCGATCTCGGCCTCGATCTTGGCGACGCCAGCCTCGACCGCCTTCTGGTCGGTGACGTCGAAGGCGGCAACCGAAGCCTTGTGGCCAGCCGCCGCGATGGCGCTGCGCGCCTTCTCCAGCTTGCCGGCATCGCGCCCGTTCAGCACGACATGAGCGCCGGTGGCGGCGAGGCCTTCGGCGATCGCAAGGCCGATGCCCTGGCCGGAGCCGGTGACCAGCGCGATGCGCCCGTCGAGCTTGAACAGATTGAGCGACATCCTATCCTCCCGGTCGTGGCGCGATCTTGCCGCTTGTGAGCGTGTCAAGGGTTGGGTAAGCGGTTTAAAACGATTAGACAATGCCGCAGCCGCATGGCTGCCGCCCTATCAGGAGTCCCGCCATGCGCGCCGTCGTGATCCATGCCGAGAAGGACCTTCGGGTCGAGGACGCGGCCGTGCCGGAGCTCGGCCCGCTCGACGTCAAGGTCAAGATCAAGGCCGGCGGCATCTGCGGCTCCGACCTGCATTATTATCTTCATGGCGGCTTCGGCACGATCAGGGTGCGCGAGCCGCTGATCCTCGGCCATGAGATCGCCGGCATCGTCGAGGCGGTCGGCGGCGAGGTCAGCCGAGTCAAGCCGGGCGATCTCGTCGCGGTCAATCCGAGCCGGGCCTGCGGCCGCTGCCGCTATTGCCAGTCCGGCCAGCAGCAACATTGCCTCGACATGCTGTTCTACGGCAGCGCCATGCGCTTTCCCCATGTCCAGGGCGGCTTCCGCGAGGTGCTGGTGATCGAGGAGCGCCAGGCGGTGAAGCTGCCCGGCCATGTCGGCGCAGCGCAGGCCGCCTTCGCCGAGCCGCTCGCCGTCTGCCTGCATGCGGTCAAGCGCGCCGGCGCGCTGCTGGGCAAGCGCGTCCTCGTCACCGGCTCCGGACCGATCGGCGTGCTGACCGTGGTCGCGGCCCGCGCCGCTGGCGCTTCCGAAATCGTCGTCACCGACGTCGTCGACGGCCCGCTCCCGACTGCGCTCAAGATGGGCGCGACGGCCGTGATCAACGTCATGGCCGAGCCGGAGCGGCTGAAGGCCGATTATGGTGCGCAGAAGGGCGCCTTCGACGTGATGTTCGAATGCTCGGGCAACCAGCATGCGCTGACCGGCGCCTTCGATGCGTTGCGCCCCGGCGCGGTGATCGTCCAGATCGGCGTCGGCGGCAATTTCACCATTCCGATGAATGTCGTCGTCGCCAAGGAGTTCGACCTGCGTGGCTCGTTCCGCTTCCATGAGGAGTTCGACTGGGCGGTCGAGCTGATCGCGTCCGGCCGGATCGACCTCTCGCCGCTGCTCACCGCCTCGATCCCGATCGAGCGCGCCGTGGAGGCCTTCGACCTCGCCGCCGACAAGTCCCGGGCGATGAAGGTGCAGCTGACCTTCGGCTGAGCAAAGACCGTCATGCTCGGGCTTGACCCGAGCATCTCAGGCCGGAAGAGGCTCCAGTCGGCGCCCTGCTGTCCTGAGTTTCTCGGGTCTGCGCTTCGCTTCGCCCGAGAATGACGCCCAATCTTAGACCACCCGCCGCAACGCCGTGGCCGATTGCGGCTCATCGATCGCGACGCCGTCGCGGCCGTTGCGCTTGACCTGGTAGAGCGCCGCATCGGCGCGCGCTGCGGCATCGGTCAGACTGTCCTCCGGCCGCGCCATGGCAGCACCGAGGCTCGCCGTCATCGGCACCGCCCGGCCGTCACTGAGCGCGACCGGCCCCTCGCGCAGCAGCGTCGCGATCTTGGCTGCTATCGCCGCGAGCGACTCCGCTGTGCAATCGCTGATCAGCAGGATGAATTCGTCACCGCCCCAACGGGCGCAGGCATCGTAGCTGCGTAAGATCGAGAGCATCCGCCGCACGCAGGCTATCAGCACTTCGTCCCCCGCATGATGGCCGTAGTCGTCATTGACGAGCTTGAAGCGGTCGAGATCGACGATGATGAGGCCGCAGGCCTTGCCATCGCGCCGGGCCCGGTTCTGCTCCCGCGCGAAAACCTCCTCGAAGCCGCGACGGTTCAGCACCGAGGTCAGAGGATCGTGCTGCGCCAATTGTTCGAGCTTCTGCGTGCGCTCAGCGACCATCGCCTCGAGGCGGCCGGTATTGTCGCCGACGGCCTGGGCCATCTCGTTGAAGGCGCGCGAGAGCCGGGCGATCTCGTCATTCCCGTCCTCCTTCGCGACGGCCGAGAAGTCGCCGGCGCGGACCCGGACGACGCCCTGCTCGACCCATGCCAGCCGGTCGAGCACCTTGCGCTTGAACAGGAAGGTCATCAGCCCGGCGGCGACGATGAGGATCGCCACCATCAACCCAGCGATCGGCGCGAACAGCTTGCGGTCGATGATGGCGTCGACATCCATCACCGTGACGTTGAACCAGCCGAGCCGATCGAGGAAGCCGACGCCGACCAGCACCTCGTGGCCGTCCATCTGCATGAAGCGGGAGAGGACCAGCGCCTCGCCCTTGGCGACGCGCTGCATCATCTCGGCGAGCGCCTTGCGGTCCCCCTCCTCGTCGAGCAGGCGGAAGATCGTCTTCTTGGCCGCAGCTTCCTTGGTCAGGCTGTGGAAATCGACGACGCGCGGGTCGCGATGCGCCTGCACCGCGCCCTGCAAATCGACGAACATGCTCTGCACACCAGTCTGCGGGAACTCGACGACCTCCTTGATGAACTGGGTGAGATCGACGCCGGTGCCGATCAGGCCGAGGACCTTGCCGTCCTTCTCGATGATGCAGTTGATCCAGACCTTGGTGACGGCCAGCACCTCGTCGCGGTTGACGTTGAGATGGCAGCCTTTGCCGAGCGCGCGCGTCTTGAAATACCAGGTGTCCTGCGGAGCACTCGGCGAGACGGTGTAACGCAGACGGTCGTGCTGGTAGGTGTTGGCCTTGTCGTTGAAATAGTAGTTGCCGCTCTTGTCGACGACGGCGAAATAGCTGCGGTCGGTGAAGGAGAGCCGGTAGTGCTCGAGTTCGGCGAGGCCGCGCCTGGCCTTCTCCGGATCGGTCTCGTCCTGTGCCCATTCGACGATCACCGGCGCGCGCGCCACAGTCTCGGCCAGCGAGACCTCGCGCATCAGCGCTTCCAGCCCGCGATAGCGATCGAACAGGATCTGCTTCTCGGCGAAGAGCGTGCCGAGCTTCACCACCGTGCCGTTGACCATCCAAAGGAAGATGCCGGAAGCCGGCACCGCGATCGCGACCAGGGTCGCCAGGACAAGCACGAGCACGCGCGCCTTCAGGCCTGACTTGCTCCAGGCGGCGGTAAGACTCATCTCGTCGGCATCTCCCGGGCCCTCCGACATGCTCGGAATCGCGCGGGGCACATGGTGGCCGCGATATGGTTTACACTTCGTTGACGATTGTGGCGCCCGCCCTGTCCTGCGGCTGCAGGCGTTAGAACAGCCCCTCGATCTGGCCGTGCGCGTCGATGTAGATGCGCTCCGCCGCCGGCTGCCGCGGCAGGCCGGGCATGGTCATGATGTCCCCGCAGATCGCGACGACGAAGCCGGCTCCGGCCGAGAGCCGGAGCTCGCGCACCGGCACGAGATGGCCGGAGGGCGCACCGCGCAGGGTCGGGTCGGCCGAGAAGGAATACTGGGTCTTGGCGACGCAAACCGGCAGGTTGCCATAGCCGGCAGCCTCCAGCTCGGCGAAGCGGGCGGTCACCTTGGCGTCGGCCGAGATGCCGGCGGCGCCATAGATCTCGCGGGCGATCGTCTCGAGCTTCTGGCGCAGCGGCATCGCGTCCGGGTAAAGCGGCGCGAAATCCGCCTCGCCGCTCTGCGTCAGCGCCGCGACCTTGGTCGCGAGCTCTTCAGTGCCGGCCCCGCCCTCAGCCCAGTGCCGGCAGATCACCGCCTCGACGCCGAGATGGTTGCGGCAGAAATTCTGGATCAGCGCGTGCTCGGCGGGCGTATCGTCGGTGAAATGGTTGATCGCGACGATCGCCGGCACGCCGAACTTCCTGACGTTCTCGACATGGCGGGCGAGGTTGGCGAGACCCACCTCCAGCGCCTTGAGGTTCTCGGTGCCGAGCAGGTCGCGCGCGACGCCGCCATGCATCTTGAGAGCCCGCACGGTCGCGACCACCACCGCGACATCCGGCTTCAGGCCCGCCTTGCGGCACTTGATGTCGAAGAACTTCTCGGCCCCGAGATCGGCGCCGAAACCGGCCTCGGTCACGACATAGTCGGCGAGCTTCAGCGCGGCGCGCGTCGCGATCACCGAATTGCAGCCATGGGCGATGTTGGCGAAGGGCCCGCCATGAACGAAGGCCGGCGTGCCCTCCAGCGTCTGCACCAGGTTGGGCATCAGCGCATCGCGCAAGAGCACCGTCATCGCGCCCTGGGCGTTGAGCTCGGCGGCGGTGACCGGGCGCTTGCTGCGGGTACGGCCGATGACGATGCGCCCGAGCCGCTCCTCCAGATCGGCGAGATCGGTTGCAAGGCAGAAGATCGCCATCACCTCGGAGGCGACGGTGATGTCGAAACCGTCCTCGCGCGGGAAGCCGTTGCTGGCTCCCCCGAGCGAAGAGACGATCGCACGCAGCGCCCGGTCGTTCATGTCGAGCACGCGGCGCCAGGCGATATGGCGCTCGTCGAGATCGAGCCCGTTGCCCCAGTAGACATGGTTGTCGAGCAGCGCCGCCAGCAGGTTGTGGGCGCTGGTGATGGCGTGGAAATCGCCGGTGAAGTGCAGGTTGATCTGCTCCATCGGCACGACCTGGGCATAGCCGCCGCCGGCCGCTCCGCCCTTCTGGCCGAAGCAGGGCCCGAGCGAAGGCTCGCGCAGCGCGATCATCGTGCGCTTGCCCAAGCGCTTCAGCCCGTCGCCGAGGCCGACCGTCGTCGTGGTCTTGCCTTCGCCGGCCGGCGTCGGGCTGATCGCGGTGACGAGGATGAGCTTGCCGTCCGGCTTCTCGGCGAAGTCCGGGATCGCGCCGGTGTCGACCTTGGCAATGTACTTGCCATAGGGGTGCAGCGCCGCATCGGGGATGCCGGCCGCCTCGGCGATGGCGCCGATGGGCTGCAGGGTCGCCGCGCGGGCGATCTCGATATCGGTCGGCATGCCGTCCCCTCACCGTCTCGTCGAACGGAATGCCTGTGCCGGCCAATTCCTCGCAGGGCGGACTATTGCCGAAAAGCACGCCTGATCGCCAGCGCGCGGGCACATGGGCGCAATGTGCCCACAGGAGTCTCTCCCCTCCTCCGCCACTATCACAGTTCGGCGAGGCCCGGCCTTTGCCCGAAATCGGACATCACCCGCATGGCAAGAATGCCGATGCCGCAAGGGGGAAACCATGTCAGATGCTCCAAGTCGCCGTGACCTGCTCGCGCGTCTCTCGGCTGCGGGCTTCGCAAGCCTCACTCTTCCGGCCGATGCGTTTGCGCAGAGCGTGGAGTTGCCGGCGACACCGGCCTGCGAGGGACACTCCACCGCGACTCCGCGCCAGACCGAAGGCCCCTTCTTCACCCCCTCCTCACCGCAGCGCGCCGATCTGCGGGCCGATGGCGAGGGCGCCTTGCTGGTGCTGAGCGGCTTCGTGCTGACGCGGCAATGCCGGCCGATCCCTGGCGCCCTGCTCGATTTCTGGCATGCCGATGCCGGCGGCCAGTACGACAATCGCGGCTTCCGCTTCCGCGGCCACCTCTTCGCCGACCAGCAGGGGCGCTACCAGTTCATCACGCGCGCGCCGGGCCTCTACACCGGCCGCACCCGCCATCTCCATGTGAAGGTTCGCGCCGGCACGCAGAGCCCGGCGCTCACCACCCAGCTCTATTTTCCCGACGAGCCCGGCAACCGCCGCGACGGCCTGTTCGATCAAAAACTGCTGATGAGCCTGCGCCCGGGCGAAGGCGGTCAGCTCGGCCGCTTCGACTTCGTGCTGGCGGCCTGAGCGCTACAGTCGCGCCTGCGGATCAGGATGGCCGTCGATGCGCATCTGGAACAGGAAATAGGTCGGCGAGCAGAAGCCGTAATCCTTCACCGTCGTGGTCGCGCCCGGCACGTCGTCCGGAATCGCCTGGCACAGATAGTCCTCGCGGCAGAAGCTGGTCGCGCTGCAGGTGCCGCGATTGCCGCGCGTCACCGCCTTCGACAGACAGTCGTCGAAACGGTTGGTCGCGACGCAATCGTCGAAGGCCTTGCCGCCGGCGAGCCCGCAGATCTCATCCGGCACCTTGCCATTGGCAAAGCCGGAAAAGCTGCGGTCGGCCGGCGTGCACTGGCGATAGGCCATTCCGGCGGGAACGCCGATCTTGGCCGGCCGGCAGTTGAAGGCGGTCTGCGAGAAGCCCGTGGCGAAGGCGCCGAACTGCCCGGTCTTGCGATAGCGATCGAGGTAAGGCTTGCCGACCGCAGTGGTGATCGCGCCGGTCAGGCAGGGCTGGCCGGAGAAATTGCGGGCCTCGTCGAGCCTGACGCATTGGCCGAATTCGAACCCGACAGCCTTGCTCTCGACCAGCGGCTTGCAGACCGAGCCCGCGGCGCAGGCCCAGCCCTCGCCGAAGGCTCTCGCACTCTCACCCGTCAGGCAAGGCATGGTCAGCGCGGCCGGCTGATAGGCGAAAGTCCGGCCGGCCTGCCAGTTCGCCGGCGGCGCGAAGGACGGCGGGCGGTAGCGCTCCGGCTCGGTGCCATCAGCGACGGCCGCGACATAGGCCGCACGGCGAAACCCTTCCGCATAGAAGTGCGGGGATATGCCGGCCTTGATCCGGTTCAGCGGCGAGGTCGAGCCGTCGTCGAGACCGAACATGTGGAAGCCGGCGGTAGCTCCGGCCTGATGGCAGCCCATGCAGGAGCCGTTGTCGAGCCGCTCCAGCAGCGCCTTCTCGTTGCGCACCAGCCGAGCGGTGCCGAAATCGAGCCCCGTCAGCGCGGTTGCGGGCAAGGCCTCGGTGAAAGGGTGGTTGGCCAACCGGGCGCTGCCGAAGGTCGAATAGGAGATCGCCTTCGTCGCCAGAAAGCGTTCGGGCAATTGGTAGACGCCGCGGTCGATCGCCGGGAGATTGGCCCGGACATAGTCGATCAAGCCCTGCCGCAGAGCCGCATCAGACTTCAGCCGCGCCACGTCCGGTGTGTTCTCCAACGGCTTGGGCTTGAGCGTCAGGCCGCCCTCGCCCCGGCTAGCAGCGAACACGCGTTGCAGATACGCCGCCTGCCCGCCGAACTCGGTCTCCATGCCGGACGGGAAGCGCACGATCTGCGCGTTGACCTCGACCTGCTTGAGGCTGATCAGATCCTTCGACAGCGGTCCATTGGCGAGCTGTCGTGCCAGCGCGGCCGGATCGCCACGGGCTTCGATCAGCCAGGCTTGCGCGGCCTCACGGCAGGAGCCGCCCTCGCCCGCCTTGACGCTGAAGACGGCATTGAGCGTGAACGGCAGGCGCGAGGCCAGCCGGCGCTTCAGCTTCGCATCGTCGAAGGCATAGGCGAGCCGGTAGATCAGGCGGACCTCGCCGCAGCCGGCCTCGCCGGACAGCCCAGCAAAGTCCTGCCGGTCGAGCCGGTTGACCACCGCGGTGAGCTGGAAGCGCGCGATCGGCGAGCGCAGCCAGCGGAGCTCGATGACCCGGCCGACATTGCCGTCGGTGACCTCGTAGAGCCTGCGGCCATTGGTCAGCATCTCGGCGCGCAGCACCGCGACGTCCTCGCCGACCTGGCCAGCGATGGTGCGGAAGGCAGCGCTGTCCCGGGCCAACGCAGCGGTGCTGTCGGACCCACTCGCGCCCAGAACATCAGCCAATGCGAAACCTGCCGTTTCGAGGCGGCGCAACATCGCGACATCCTGGACATCGAGCAGCGGTGCGGCCGCGCTAGCGGCAGTGCTAGCGAACCAGAGCAGCATCGCCAGACCAAGCCTGCGCCGACCCGCTCCCCACATGCCATCGTCCCCAGCCGATCACGCCGCGACGCGCGTTCGCGGCGAAGGATAGCGTGGCGGCTGCCGGCGTCCAGCTGGGCAGACTCGCGGTGATCTTCAGCCGGAGCGGCCCTCGCGAGCAGCCCGTGCCTTGCGTGCCAGTTCCTCGAACTCCGCCCGCATCTCCTCGAGCTTGTCCTCGTCGAGTTCCTCGAGATCGAGCAACTCCTCGCGCGCGCCTTCGATCTTGTTGATCAGCTCGTCGAGCTTGATCTGCATCGCCGCGGTATCGCGGTTCTGGCTGTTCTGGATGATGAACACCATCAGGAAGGTGACGATCGTCGTCGAGGTGTTGATCACCAGCTGCCAGGTGTCGTTGAAGCCGAAGAACGGTCCCGATACCGCCCAGACGACGATGATGGCGAGCGCGATGAAGAAGGTCTGCGGCTTGCCGGCCCAATGCGCCGTCGCCTGCGACAGGCGCGTGAAGAGGGAGCGGCTGCCGCTCCCCGGTTTGGCTGTCGTCATGGCTGGTCCCCCGATGCGCCGTCCCGATCAACGATGATCGGGCAGAAGCGTTCCGGGGGACCGGCCTGGTATTCTCAGTAGACCACGACCGAGCGGATCGACTTGCCCTCATGCATCAGGTCGAAGCCGTGGTTGATCTCGTCAAGCGAGAGCTTGTGGGTGATCAGATCGTCGATGTTGATCTTCCCCTCCATGTACCAGTCGACGATCTTGGGCACGTCGGTACGGCCCCTCGCCCCACCGAAGGCGGTGCCCTTCCAGACGCGGCCGGTCACCAGTTGGAACGGCCGGGTCGCGATCTCCTTGCCGGCCTCGGCAACGCCGATGACGATCGACTCGCCCCAGCCGCGATGGCAGCATTCCAGCGCCTGGCGCATCACATTGGTGTTGCCGGTGGCGTCGAACGAGAAGTCCGCGCCGCCGCCGGTCAGGTCGACGATCGCCTGCACCACCTTGTCGTTGCCGATCTCGGCGGGATTGATGAAGTCGGTCATGCCGAACTTCTCGGCCATGGCGCGCTTGCCCGGGTTGATGTCGACGCCGATGATCTTGTCGGCTCCGACCATGCGGGCACCCTGGATGACGTTGAGGCCGATGCCGCCGAGTCCGAAGACCACGACATTCGCGCCCGGCCAGACCTTGGCGGTGTAGATCACCGCGCCGATGCCGGTGGTCACGCCGCAGCCGATATAGCAAATCTTGTCGAAGGGCGCGTCCTCGCGGACCTTGGCGAGGGCGATCTCGGGCAGCACGGTGAAGTTCGCGAAGGTCGAGCAGCCCATATAATGGAAGATCGTTCCGTCGCTTTGGCCGCCATCGCAGGAGAAGCGGCTCGTGCCATCGGGCATGAGACCTTGCCCCTGGGTGGCGCGGATCGAGGTGCACAGATTGGTGCGGCGCGACAGGCAGGATTTACAGCTGCGGCATTCCGGCGTGTAGAGCGGGATGACATGGTCGCCAGCTTTAAGCGTCGTCACGCCAGCGCCGACCTCGCGCACGATGCCCGCGCCCTCATGGCCGAGGATCGCCGGGAACTTGCCCTCGGAATCCATCCCCGACAGCGTATAGGCGTCGGTATGGCAGATGCCGGTCGCCATCACCTCGACCAGCACCTCGCCGGCTTTCGGCCCGCCGATCTCGATGGTCTCGATCGTCAGCGGCTTGCCGGCCTCCCAGGCCACGGCGGCACGTGTCTTCATCTCAAAACCCTCCTCCAGAGCGTCGCCCGCACCTATTTCAGATAGGTGCGCAGCATCCGTATGATCCCGTCGAGTTCGGCTTCGCGCTCGAAGCCGGCCTCTTCCCCTCCGCCCAGTCCGCCTCCCCGCGCCAGACCGAAGGTCTCGCGCAGATGGCTTTCCAGAACCTCGGCCATCAGCCCGTTGGCAGCCCCGCGCAGCGCTGCGATCTGCTGCAGCAGGGCGCTGCACTCCACTCCGGCCTCGACCGCGCGCTCCAACGCGTCCGCCTGGCCCTTGATCCGGCGCAGGCGGGAAATGGCGCGCTTCTTCTCGTCCGGACTATGCGGCATGGTCTGTCATGCCATAGGGCTAATATACTCCATGGGAGTATGTCAACCAAAGGCTGCCGAGCCGCGCTCCCTAAGGCGTCGCGCCATCGCATTCGCCGTGCGATGCCGATGCAGCCCAAAACGGAAAAGCCGCGCGAGCTGGGCTCGCGCGGCTTTTCGATTGGATGTGTCGGTTGGTCAGTACTTGCGGACGACCGGGGCCGGCGCGTAGGCGACCGGGCGCTCGACCGGGCCGCAGCAATCGGGATCGCCGAAGTTCCAGCGCATGCCGATCTTGATGTCGTGGCTGTCGAGCGACTTGACCTTCAGCGGCGCGTAGGTGTCGTTCAGGAAGGCGTTGCGGATCGGTCCGGACTGGGCGTCGCCGAGGTTGAGATAGCGATAGCCGACTTCGAGCGTCAGGTTCTTGTTCACCTCGTAGCCGACACCGGCCATCAGCGCCCAGGCGACACCGGTCTTGGTGCCGCTGCTCGCGGTCCCGAGCGTCGGCTGGATAATGGCGGTCGTGGTGTCGACCCAGTTGGCGCCCTGGTCGGTCAGCCCGTTGATCCGGTTGCTCGCGACGCCGATACCGGCACCGATATAGGGCGTCAGGCAGTTCCAGGTGCCGAGATCGACATAGGCGTTGAACAGGGCGACCATCGAGGACAGGTTGCCCTTGTAGGTATTGGTGAGAATACCCGGATTGCCCACGCCGTTGGTGTAGTCGATGCGGTCGTTGACACCGATGGAGCCGCCGCCGCGATATTCGAAGGTGCCGTCGACACGGAACCAGTTGTTGAAGCGGTAGCCGATACCGACGCCGGCGAAGAAGGTCGTGTTCTGATCCGTCGCACCGAAGAAGGTGCCGCCATCGGCGCGGACGTTCGCCTGCTCGTACTTGTCGATCTGCTGGTAGCCGACGCCGACATCGCCACGCAGATAGATGCCCGACGAGATCGTGCCGCGCAGTTCCGGCGGCGGCGGAGGGGGCGGAGGGGCCATCGGGAAATCTGCTGCCTGGGCAATGGCGGAGGCGCTCACGGCAATGGAGCCTGCAAGCGCAAGGGTTTTCAGGCTGCGCATGGCAGGCCCCTTCGAGTTTGCATGCGGCTGGACTCAAGCGCACGCGAGTTACCGATGGGGAAACCTTGCCATGGATTTCTTAAACGACACTTAACCTTAAAAACTAACGCTAGCGAACCGTAAACAGCGGCCTTGCTGGCAGCCGCAGATCGTTTGCGAAGACTTTCGATCGGGTCGGATCACGTTGCCATTCTGAATGCGCACCGTCATCCCGGCCGCAACGCAGCGGAGCCCGGAATGACGGGAGAAGACGCGACGGTGCCTGCTCAGGCCGCCGCCTTGGTCACCGCCTCGACCACCTCGTCGACGGCGCGCATGACGAGGTCGCGGTCGTCGCCTTCAGCCATGACGCGGATCAACGGCTCGGTTCCGGAGGGACGGATCACCAGCCGCCCGCTCTCGCCGAGCAGTAGTTCGGCCGCCTTGATCGCACTGACGACCGGCTTTTCTTCCAACGGACGCCCCTGCTTGTAGCGGACATTCTTGAGGATCTGCGGCAACGGTTCGAAGCAATGGCAGACCTCGGAGACCGGCTTCTCCTGGCGCTTGACCACGGCAAGCAATTGCAGCGCTGCGACCAGTCCGTCGCCGGTGGTGCCATAGTCCGAGAGGATGATGTGCCCGGACTGCTCGCCGCCGAGATTGAAGCCGTTCGCGCGCATGTGCTCGAGCACATAGCGATCGCCGACCGCAGTGCGCGCCATCGACAGGCCGAGCCCCGCCAGATAGCGCTCCAGGCCGAGATTGGACATCACCGTGGAGACGATCCCGGGTGCCGAGAGCCGGCCATCCTCCTGCCAGCTGCGCGCAATCACCCCCATCAGCTGGTCGCCATCGACGATTTGGCCCTGCTCGTCGACGATCAAGACGCGATCGGCGTCGCCGTCGAGCGCGATGCCGAGATCGGCTCGCAGCTCGCGCACCTTGCTCGCCAGCGCTTCGGGACGGGTCGAGCCGACATCCCTGTTGATGTTGAAGCCATCCGGCTCGTCACCGATGGTGATGACCTCGGCGCCCAGTTCCCAGAGCGCCTCGGGCGCGACCTTGTAGGCGGCGCCGTTGGCGCAATCGAGCACGATGCGAAGGCCGTCCAGGCCGAGATTGCGCGGCAAAGTCCGCTTGGCGAACTCTATATAGCGGGCATGGGCGCTCTCGACGCGCTTGGCGCGGCCGAGTTCGGCGGACGAGGATAGCTGCTTGCCGAGATCGGAATCGATCAGCCGGGTGATTTCCGCCTCGACCTCGTCGTTGAGCTTGTAGCCGTCCGGCCCAAACAGCTTGATGCCGTTGTCCTCGTAAGGATTGTGCGAGGCCGAGATCATCACGCCGAGATCGGCCCGCATCGAGCGGGTCAGCATCGCCACCGCCGGCGTCGGCATCGGGCCGAGCTGCAGCACATCCATGCCGACCGAGGTGAAGCCGGCGATCAGCGCCGTCTCGATCATGTAGCCGGAGAGCCTGGTGTCCTTGCCGATCACCACGCGGTGGCGATGGTCGCCGCGGCGGAAGGCGATGCCGGTGGCCTGGCCGACCCGCATGGCGAGGTCAGGCGTGATCACGCCGTTGGCACGTCCACGAATGCCATCGGTGCCGAAGTATTTGCGGGTCATGAGGTTATCCCCGGAGCCTTGTCCGAACCGTTGCTTTTTGCAGCTCATACAGGCGTTTTGCCCGCTCAGCTTCTCACAAATTGTGTCGGAACGTATCCGTCAAGCGCTGGCCGTCCCCAGCAAGCGTGAATGATGGGGGCGATCATGACAAAGGGCGGCCTGGAGGCCGCCCTTTGATCACTTTAGGGTCTTGTATGCGCTCAAGCCTGCGGCTGCGGCTCCAGCCCGGTATCGGGCTCATCGCGCTTGCGGCCCTTGCCGGCGCTCGGCACCGCCGAATGACGCGGCCCGGACGGCGTATCGTCGGCGTCGCGCGAGGGACGCTTGCCGGCGATCAGGTCGCGGATCTCGTCGCCGGTCAGGGTCTCGAATTCGAGCAGCGCCTCGGCCACCGCGACGAACTGCTCGTGATGCTCGGTCAGGATCGCCGTGGCGTCGAGATAGCCCTGATGGACCAGCTTGCGCACCTCGCTGTCGATCTTCTGCGCGGTCGCCTCCGACAAGCTCTGGGTCCGGCCCATCGACATACCGAGGAAAACCTCTTCCTGATTGTCGCCATAGGCGACCATGCCGAGTTCCTTGGAATAGCCCATCTGGGTGACCATGGCCTTGGCCATCTTGGTCGCCTGCTGGATGTCGCCGGTCGCGCCCGAGGTGACGTTCTCCATGCCGAAGGTCATCTCTTCCGCGACGCGCCCGCCCATGGCGACCGCAAGCTGCGAGGTGAACTCCTTGTACTTCATCGAGTAGCGGTCGCCCTCCGGCAGGAACTTGACCATGCCGAGCGCGCGGCCACGCGGGATGATCGTCGCCTTGTGCACGGGTATGCCGGCCGGCACGTAGAGGCCGACGATGGCATGGCCAGCCTCATGATAGGCGGTCAGCTTCTTCTCTTCTTCCGACATCGCCATGGATTTGCGCTCGGCGCCCATCATGACCTTGTCCTTGGCATCCTCGAATTCAGCATGGGTGACCATGCGCTTGCCGCGGCGGGCGGCCAGCAGTGCGCCCTCGTTGACGAGGTTCATCAGGTCGGCGCCGGAGAAGCCCGGTGTGCCGCGGGCCAGCACCTTGAGGTCGACGTCGGGAGCGAGCGGAACCTTGCGCACATGCACGCGCAGGATCTTCTCGCGACCGGCGACGTCCGGATTCGGCACGACGATCTGGCGGTCGAAGCGGCCCGGACGCAGCAGCGCTGGGTCGAGCACGTCGGGCCGGTTGGTCGCGGCGATGATGATCACGCCCTCGTTCGGCTCGAAGCCGTCCATCTCGACCAGCAGCTGGTTCAGGGTCTGCTCACGCTCGTCATTGCCGCCGCCAAGGCCGGCGCCACGATGGCGACCGACGGCGTCGATCTCGTCGATGAAGATGATGCAGGGCGAGTTCTTCTTGGCCTGCTCGAACATGTCGCGGACGCGAGATGCGCCGACGCCGACGAACATCTCGACGAAGTCAGAGCCCGAAATCGTGAAGAACGGCACGTTCGCCTCGCCGGCGACGGCGCGCGCGGTCAAGGTCTTGCCGGTGCCCGGAGGGCCGACCAGCAGCACGCCACGCGGAATACGCCCGCCGAGCCGCTGGAACTTCTGCGGATCACGCAGGAACTCGACGATCTCCTGCAGGTCTTCCTTGGCTTCGTCGATGCCGGCGACGTCCTCGAAGGTGACGCGGCCATGTGCCTCGGTCAGGAGCTTCGCCTTGGACTTGCCGAAGCCCATCGCCCTGCCGGCACCGTTCTGCATCTGGCGGGACATGAAGATCCACAGGCCGATGAAGATCACGAAGGGCAGCGAATTCACGAGCAGTGCCATGAACCACGGCGTGCCTTCCGACGGCGCGCGAGCCGAGACCTGCACGCCCTTCTGCGCCAGCGTCTTCAGCAGCGCCGGATCGCCATACGGAGCATAGGTGACGAAGCTGCGTCCATCCGAGAAGGTGCCCGTGATCTCCTGTCCGGCGACCACGACGTTCGCGATGCGGCCGGCCTCGGACTCGTTGATCAGCTGGCTGTAGGGAATTTCGTTGGTGCTGGCGCGCTGGCTCGGGCTCTGGAACAGGGTGACCAGCGCCAGGACCAGCAGGAAGATCACCACCCAGAGGGCGAAATTGCGGAAGTTCGGATTCATTATGGTTCCGATCCGCTCGCCGGCGGAATTGCCGCACGAGCCTGTGGTTTTCGCAGCTTAATCTAGGGCTGCCATGCCCCCTTGCCAAGGGAAGGCTGCCCCTTCTTAGGGTTATACCGTCGCAGGGTGAACGCCTCGGCTCCTCCGGCCTTCGCGCATCAGCGTCAAAACGCCGTCACCCGCAAGCGACAGGCGGAAGCCACCGAGCGTACGCCGCAGCGCCCTGCCCTCGCGCGTGGCGGCGATAAGCGCCCGCGTGCAATCCTCGAGCCGCGCCAGGCGCAACGGCACCTCGGCCTCCGCGTCACTGTCCTGCGCCGCCGCGAGCGCGAGCGCCAGGCTTCGGATGACGATCTCCTCGGGCTCCTGGCAAAGCCGCGCGAAATCGAACCAGCGCTGTCCGTCCCCCTCACCGGCCGGCACGGCCGCCAGGGCACGGAGCGCCAGCCTGTCCAGTGCCTCGTCGGCTCGCGCCAGCCTGTTTGCGAGCTGGCCAAGACGTCCCGCGGTCAACCCGGCTTCGGCCAGTTCCGGCAGCAGCCGGCGCCAGCGGATGCGGGTGAAGCGCGGATCGTCATTGGACGGGTCGCGCACGAAGGAAAGTCCGCTCGCCTGGCAGGTCGCGACGAGCCGCGATTTCGCGATCCCAAGCAGCGGCCTTGCCAGCACGATTCCGTTCACGGCGCTGCGCGGCGCCATCCCCGCGAGACCGGCAAGGCCGGAACCGGCGGCCATGCGCATCAGCAGGGTCTCGGCCTGATCGTCGGCGGTATGGGCGGTTACGATCGCGGTGGCGCCGGACGCCCTCGCCTCCTCCGCCAGCAGGGCGTAGCGCGCGGCACGTGCCTTCTCCTGCAGCGCGGTCTGCGGCTTGTCCCCCAGCCAGCGCCTGGTGCGGTGCTCGACGCCGAGCCCGGCACAGAGTTCGCCGACCATCAGCGCCTCCTGCGCCGCCTCGGGGCGCAGGCCGTGATCCACGGTGACCGCCAGGAGGCGCGGACGACTCTGGCCCGCCCACGCGGCCAGAAGCGCGAGGAGAGCGACGGAATCCGGCCCACCGGACACGGCGACGACCAGCGCGTCCTCGCCGGCGAGCGAACGAAACAGGACGGCGGCGTCCGCCCCCGTCAGGGGCTGGGATTCGGATGGATCTGCCGGCGCCGCGGTCAAGCGCAGCGGGCGCGCCGCTGCTCGCGCTCGACACCCTGGCGTACTGTGTTGGACGCGGCCGGATAGTCGACACCGACCTTGGCATAGGTGGCGCAGGCCTGGTCGCGCGCGCCGAGCCCGTTCAGGGACATGCCGAGCTTGAGCAGGCTGTCGGCGCCCTTGCCGGCCTTCGGAAAGTCGCGCGAGATCTTCAGGAACTGCTCGGCTGCCTCGCGATAGCGCCGGCGCTGGAAATAGCTCTCGCCAAGCCAAAAGGTCGCGTCGGCGGCCAGGCGGTCGCGCGGATAGCTCTGCAGGAACTCGCGGAAGCTCATCTCGGCGCGCTCGTACTCCTTGCGCAGCACATGGGCGTAGGCGAGATCATAGAGTTCCCGCGGGGTGCCCGCCTGTCCCGTCGCCGCGACGCTCGGGCCGCGCGGCGTCGCCGGCGGCAGCGCGCCGTCCGGCACGGGACGACCGACGCTGGACAGGTCCATCGGGCCTTGCCCCTGATCGCCGGCGAATTCCTCGTCGATCACCTGGCCGAGCTGGCGTGGCGCACCGGCCGAACCGGGCTGGGCGGCGGGATCGAAAGCGTCGCCACGACGCTCGCGCCCCGGCGTAGCAGGCGGAGGATTGGTCGGACGTGTGGCCTGCGGCGCCGGAGCGGCGCCGCCACGCTGGCCACCGCGCTCCGAGAAGCGGAAGTCGACATCTTCCTGCATCTTGCGCAGCTGCTCGGTCAGCCGCCGGTTCTCGAACTGCAATTGCTCGATCTGGCCGGAGAGTTGGCGCAGCTGGTTTTCGAGCCGGCTCGTGCGCACCACGAGATCGGCCGCATCCTGCGCCGCGGCTGGCTGGATCAGGCCGATCGCCAGC
Organism: Allobosea sp. Root483D1; assembly: GCF_001429505.1. GTDB lineage: Bacteria > Pseudomonadota > Alphaproteobacteria > Rhizobiales > Beijerinckiaceae > Allobosea. The sequence goes on along the minus strand of NZ_LMJW01000018.1, from coordinate 129,318 downwards.
AGCGAAAGACCGGCAAGCAGCGCGCGCCGGAACGAGAGCCGCTTCAGGCCCAGAATGGAAGTCGTAGCAAAGCTCATATCAGGCAAACCGCATCGCCTCGGGAACTGAACTTATCACACGCGAATACCGCGGCCAAAATATGGAAAAGCCGGCGCTTTCCTTGCGGTAAGCGCCGGCCACGTCAAGCTTTTATCGAGCGTCCGGATCAGACGCCGCCGGCGCCGTCGAGCACTGTCACCGCCCGGCGGTTCTGCGACCAGCAGGAAATGTCGTTGCAGACCGCGACCGGCCGCTCCTTGCCGTAGGAAATGGTGCGGATGCGGTTGCCGGGGATGCCGCGCGAAGCCAGGTAGTCGCGAACCGTCTGGGCGCGGCGGGCGCCGAGCGAATAGTTGTATTCGCGGGTGCCGCGCTCGTCGGCATGGCCTTCGATCGTGAAGGTGTAGCGCGGATAGCGCTGCAGCCATCCCGACTGCTTGTCGAGGGTCGCGACCGCGGTCGGCGTCAGGTCGGTCGAGTCGGTCTCGAAGAAGACGCGATCACCGACGTTCACGACGAAGTCCTGGGCGCTGCCGGGGGTGGCGGCGCCTCCGGCGCCGAAACCGTCGGCATTCTGGTCCTTGGCGCAGGCGCCGAGGGCGAGCGCGCCCATCAGGGCGGCGGCGATGCGCACGGTACGGGCGCTGGCGGCGAAGGAGGCGAGCATGTCAATTCTCTCCGAATGTCGGACGCGGAGCGCGCCGGGCGGCGTCACGCGTTCCCCATCAATGAAGTGTCAACCTAAACGAGACCTTGCCAGAACAAGGCGAAGTGGCGGCATTGCGGCGTATGGTTAACCAAATATGGCGATGGCCGCCATTTCGGCCGCTGTTGCACAATTGCATCATGCACCGCGGTCCGTCCGGGCCTTCAGCTCATCGGCCAGCTTTTCCAGAGCCGATCGAGGAAGCTCGACCGCCCGCAGCATCCAGCGCAGCCCGACGAGCCCGAAACGAAGGCGGTATCGCTCCGCGTTCGCCTCGCCCGGGACTGGAAGCTCGACGGCGAAACTGGCCGGGCCATCGAAGCCGGAGTTTGTAAACAGCGTCCAGGCGCCCTGCAAATCGGGGCTCGGCAGCGCCACGCCCTGGCCGAGCACTCCGGCCGGTGGCGCCGCCGCTCCGCGCGCGCTGATCAGGGCCGCGACCGCCTGTGGCGTCAGGTGTTCGGCGATGATGGCGTCGACATAACCGGTTGCGACCCCTCCGACGATCTGGCGCGCCAGCGGATCGAGCGAACGGGTTTGAGGCTGGCGCGCCATATAGGTCCTGACGATCTGCCGCGCGAAGAAGGCGCGCAGCGCCGGCAGGTCGGTTCGTGCGAGGACGTCTTCGGTTGAGCCGGCATTGGCCGCCAGCGCCAAGCGCGCCGCACTTGCATAGGGCGACAGCCAGTAGCCGATCAGAACGGCGGCGGTGACGCCGAGCGCGATCCGCAGCCGCCAGCGCGGGCGGCGGCGCCCGATCTCCTCGTCATCCTCATCGTCGATGGCCGATTGTACCACGCCTCTGGCTCCTCTCGAGCCCGACATGGCCCGCCGCCACGGACGCTAGGACGAAAAAGCGCTCCCAAAATGGCATCGGCCGCCCCTCGCGGGGACGTGAGCGCGGCTCGGAGCGCCTGATGTTCAGCGCGCGGCAGTGAGCAGCGGCGACCAGGTCGGGTCGGACGCGAAAGACGGCGTCGGCACCGGCACCTCGACCCGGCCAGTGATGTCGACCATGTACAATTTGCCGCCGGACTGTCCGCCGGGATCGCGGAAGAACATGATGTACTGGCCATTCGGGGCCCAGTTCGGCGCCTCGTTGTGGAAGCTCTCGGTCAGGATGCGCTCGCCAGAGCCGTCCGGCTTCATCACGCCGATCGCGAAGGTGCCGCCGCCCTGGCGGGTGAAGGCGATGAGATCGCCGCGCGGCGACCAGGAGGGCTGCGAATAGGAGCCCTGGCCGAAGGAGATGCGCTTGCCCTCGCCGCCGCCGGCGCCCATCACGTAAAGCTGCTGCGAGCCGCCGCGATCGCTCTCGAAGACGATCTGCGACCCATCGGGCGCATAGGATGGCGAGGTGTCGATCGCTGCCGTCGAAGTCAGCCGCTGCGTCGTGCGCGAGCCGATGTCGATCGCATAGAGATTGGCGTTGCCGCCCTGCTGCAGGCTGAGCGCGATCCGCGCGCCATTGGGCGAGAAGCGCGGGCTCGTCGTCATGTCGGGGAAGTTGCCGACGACCTGGCGCTGCCCGGTCTCGATGTTGAGCACATGCACGCGCGGCTGCTCGCCGGTGCGCTGCGCCATATAGGTGACCTCCTGGGCCACCGGCGAATAGCGCGGCGTCACCACCGAGGTCGCGCCATCGGTCAGATAGCGCACATTGGCACCGTCCTGATCCATGATGGCGAGCCGCTTGCGCCGGGCCTCCTTCGACCCGGATTCGTCTACGAAGACGACGCGGGTGTCGAAGAAGCCGCCGACCCCGGTGATCTTGGTGAAGATCGCATCCGAGATGATGTGGCCGACGCGGCGGGAATTGTTCGGATCGGTAAAGTATTGCTGGCCGTCGATCTGCTGGCCGGCGACCACGTCCCAGAGCCGGAACTCGGCCCGGAGCCGGCCGCCGTCGCGCGAGACCCGGCCGATCACCAGCGCCTGGACGCCGGCGGCCTTCCAGGCCTCGAATTGCGGCGCCGCATCAAAGGGCGGGTTCTTCTCCGGGTGGCGCGCCTTCTCGATCGGCAGGAAGTAGCCGCAGCGCTTCAGATTGTTGGTGATGATGCCGGAGACCAGGGCCCCACCCTCGCCGGCGAAATCGGCGACCGCGATCGGCATCGGCTTGAACGAGCCCCCTCGCAGGTCGATGACGAGTTCCGCCTGGGCTGGAGCGACCAGCCCAGGCATGACCAGCGTCGAGCCGACCAGCGCCAGCGCGTGGCGGCGGGTTGGCCTGCTGGCCCGGTGAAAGACAGGATGATGAATGCGGTCCATGGTGGTCACAGCACGTCCCTGGCGTCGAAATTCACGATGACGTCGCGCCAATCGTCGTAATAGGCGGCAAATTGCGCGGGAATGCGCAGCGGCGAGCAACGGCGCGTCGCCGTCAGCGCCGAATCCGCCGCGACCCGGAAGAGCGGGTCGGGCGAGGAGTTGGTCACGGTCGCCTGTCCGATCAGCGAGCCGTCGGTGTTGAGCTTCATACGCACGGCCGGCACCACCGAGCCCTTGGCGTTGCTGAGCGCGATCGGCACGCTCCAGCACTTCAGTAGCTGGTCCTGGATGATGCCGATGAGCTGTGCCCGGAGCGACGGCGAGAGCTTCTGCGAGGAGCCTGTCTGGGTGCCGAGCGAGGCGGTGCGGTTGATCTGCGGCGCGCTCGCACCCGAGGACTGCGCCTGCTCCTTCGACTGCAGCAGCTTGGCGATGTCGTTCGGGTTGAAGTTCTTGGCGATCTCGGCTTCGCGCTTGGCCTTGGCTTCAGCCTCGCGCTTCGCCTTGGCCTCGGCGGCGAGCTTGGCTTTGTGTTCGGCCTCCGCCTTGGCCTTGGCTTCCGCTTCCGCCTTCTGCTTTGCGGCCTTGGCCGCCTCGGCGCGCGCCTGCGCCTCGGCTTCGGCCTTCGCCTTGGCGGCGGCCTTGGCATCCTGCTCGGCCTGCTTCGCCTTGCTCTCGAGCTCCGCCTCTTCGGCGAGCTTCGCCAGCGCCTCGCGGCGCTGCTCGGCTTCTTGAGCGGCAGCCTGCTCGGATTTCTGCGGCGGCTGCTTGACCGGCTCGGCCGGCGGGGTCGGTTTCGGGGTCGGACGCGCGGGCGGCAGCGGCGCCGCGGCGTTGTCTTCGGCGACCTTGAGTTCGGGCGGGCGCGACGGCGGCGCCGGCGTATCCTGCTTGGCCTCGCCCGCTTCCTTGCGCTCGACGGTTTCGGACTGGCGCTCGGCCCGCTGCTGCGGCTGTTCCTGCACCTTTTCGGCCTGGCGCTCGCCGCGCGTCACCTGGTTCAGCGCGGAAGGGTCGACCACCTCGACGGCGATCGCCTCCTGGTGCTCCGGCAACGGCGCCACGCCGGAAAACGCCAGCAACCCCGCGACCAGAACGGTCGCGTGGGCAAGGGCGGAAACCGCCAAGCCGGGTTCGGAGCGCGAAACCATCAACGCGACGGCACCTTCTCGTTCAATGCGAATTCGGCTCGGTGACCAGCGCCACGCGCCTGAAGCCGGCGCTGGTGATCGTCGCCATCACCGAGGCGACGCGACCATAGTCGACCTGCTTATGGCCGCGCACATAGATCCGGTCCTCGAAGCCCTGCTTGGCGAGGCCTTGCAGCTTCTGCACCAGGTCGGGCTCGAGCGTCGGCTGGTCCTGCAGGAAGATCTGGCCCTTCTCGTCGATGGCGATGGTGATCGGCTTCTGATCGACATTGATCGGCTTGGCGCCGGTCTGCGGCAGGTCGATCGGCACACCGGTCGCGATCAACGGCGCGGCGACCATGAAGATGATCAGCAACACCAGCATGACGTCGATGAACGGCGTCATGTTGATCTCGGCGATGGCACCATGGCGCCGCGGGCGACGCCCGCGGCGTCCCCCGGCCTTGCCCCCGGCTGCGGCTGACATGCCCATGATTCAGCCCCTCACGCCGCCAGGCGTTCGTCGATCTGCCGCGACAGGATCGCGGAGAACTCGTCGGCGAAGGCTTCGAGGCGGTTCTGGGCCTTGGCGACTTCGGCCTGCAGCTTGTTGTAGGCCATCAGCGCCGGAATCGCGGCGAACAGGCCGATCGCGGTGGCAAACAGCGCTTCGGCGATGCCGGGCGCGACGACGGCGAGCGAGGAATTCTTCGAGACAGCGATCGCGGTGAAAGAGTTCATGATGCCCCAGACCGTGCCGAACAGGCCGATGAAGGGCGCTGCCGAAGCTATGGTCGAAAGCACGAGCAGCTTCGATTCGAGGCGTTCCGCCTCGCGCTGGATGGTGACGTCGAGCACCTTGTCGATGCGTGCCGAGAGGCTCGCCACCGAACGCCCGCCATTTTCGAAGGAGCGTTTCCACTCCCGCATCGCCGCGACGAAAACGGCGGCCATGTCGTTGACCGGCCGGTTGGCGAGGTCGCGATAGAGCTCCTCGAGCGAGCGGCCCGACCAGAACACCTCCTCGAAGGCATCCATATCGCGGCGGGTACGGCGGTAGAGCAGGGTCTTGTCGACGATGATCGACCAGCACCACACCGAAGCGCCTAGCAGGCCCATCATCACGAGTTTGACGACGATATGGGCGTGCCAGAACAGCGTCCAGAACGACATGTCGATCTGCGGCGCGGCCTGCGCGATCTCCACGGCGGGGTTCATCCTGTCATCCTTCTGCCTGGCGAGCGCGAAACCGAGTTCAGTCCCGCACAGCCTGTAGCTTGCGCCGCGAAGGTCGCGCCGCCGCCCGATCTGCGCTCCGGGGATATGCCATTGACACCAATTGCCGCTGAATTCGGCGAAAGATGGGCCAAACGGCGGTGCTCGCGTGCGCCAGAGGCCTTGTGTCCCGTTAAATCCCCGTCGAGGTTAAGAGCCGGCATGGTTAATATCGCGTTATGACGGCCATGCGGCTGATCACGAAGCGCGCGCGGCGGGAGCTGGGTCGATGCGGTTTAGCGAGCGGATCGCAGGCCATGCCCGGCACTATGTCTGGAACCGGACGACGCTCAGCGCGCTCCTCATCGTCTCGCCCGCGATCGTTTCCTCCATCGCGATCTTCGCCCTCTCGAATTCGCTCGACCGGCGTATCGCGCGTTTCACCGACGAGCGCGACACGCTGACGCGCGACCTCGCCGGGCTCGACGGCCAAGTGAAAGCCTTCGAGACCTTGCAGCTCGGCCGCGGTGCCCTGCTCCTGGTGATGAACGGCTCGCAGGCAGACATGCAGTACAGATATCTGCTCGACCGGCTGTTCCGGCAGAACGCCAAGCAGGCGATGCGTCGCATGGCGGCCATCGTCCATCCGCAGGATTGGCAAAGCTGGATGGCGTCCTATGACGCATTGGTCGACCAAGACTACAATGACGCCGGAACGATCCGGAACATCCAGGCGGTCGAAAGCGCAATGGTGATTGAAGCGGGGGAGCGGTTGACCGCGCTCCAGCTGCGTCACAACCTCGTCGCGGGTCGGATCGGCAAGATCGAGAGCCTGAAGGCTCAGATCACCGCGGTCCTCGCCTCATTGACCTCGGCGCTGACCATCGTGATCTTCTTCGTGACCACGAACAGGAACAAGCCGGAGGCTCCGTCGCCTGCAGCAGCGCCGGAAAAACGCCAACGGCCCGCTTCCGTGAGGAAGCGGGCCGCCGACGGTCGTCAGCTCTGAAAAGGGGCGATCAGGCGCTTTCGACAGTATCCGTGCCGGTGCTGGGACGGCGGGTATTCATGAACTCGTCGAACTCCGCCTTGTCCTTGGCCATGCGCAGCCGGCCGAGGAAGTCATGGAACTCGCGCTGCTCGTCCTCGAGGCGACGCAGCGTCTCGTCGCGATATTCGTCGAAGGCGCGGTTGCCGCTCGATGCGCCGCGGCCCCAGCCGCCACCGAAACCACCGCGACCAAAGGGCTGGGCCCCGCCCATGCGCTCGCGCAGGCGTTCCATCTTATCCTGCAGGCGGCTCATCCGGTACTCGTAACGTGCCGGTCCACAACCATGTCCCATGCGTCCACTCCAGAACAGAAAGACCAGGGTCGCCAGACCCAGCGGCCAGAAAATGATGAAGCCGAGCACCGCAAAGGCGAGCCAGGCTCCTTTTCCGTATTCATCAAGCTTCGCGACGATCGGCATCGATTCCTCTCGAACCTGAATGGCAGCGACGGATGCCGCTGCCGACCAACCTCCCCGGCCAGCTTCCGCCGACCGTGTGAATGTAAATCACATTCACATATCTGGACGCAGCTGCCAAGGCTTTCAAGACGGCCCACTTAAAAAATTCGACGGGACGTCAGACCGGCTGGTCGGCGGGCAACCCCAAGCCTTTGAGATAGATCAGCATTCCGGCCTCCAGCAGGTCGGATGCCGACATCGGCAGTGGCCGCCGGCCCGCATCGGCGCGGCCGAACAGAGCCGCGACACCGTGCGACATCGCCCAGATATGCAGCGCCATCATCAGCGCTGGCGGGCGTTTTCCTTGTGGCAGTGCTGCGATCAGCGTCTCGGCAGCCTGGCGCAGTTGCAGGAAGGCGCGGTCTGCAGCGGCGCGCAGTTCGGGACTGGCATCCAGCGCCACACCGGCCTCGAACATCGCCGAATAGAAGGCAGGCTGGTCATGGGCAAAGGTGAGATAGGCCCGCCCGAGACGGTGGAACGCCGTCTCGGGATCGGGCTTGCCATTGTCCCAGGCCTTGGCGAGCGCCGCTTCGAAAGCGGCAAAGCCGTGCACCGCGACGTCGGCAAGCAGCTCGTCGCGGTCGCGGTAGTGCCGGTACGGCGCCGCCGGGCTGACACCGGCCATGCGCGCGGCCTCGGCGAAGGTGAAGCCATTCGGCCCCTTCTCGCCGATCAGGCCGAGGGCGGCGCGCACCAGCGCCTCCTTGAGGTTGCCGTGGTGATAGCCCCGCGGCTGCTCGGGCTCGTTGCGTTTCCAGCTCATGTTACGGGCCCTAACATGGCGATCCGCCAGCGTCGATGCCAGCGGGCGGCAGGAGTGATCAGAGGATTTCGAGGCCGAGGCGATGTCGGAGGACATCCGGGATGCGCCGGGCCTTGCCGCCACCGACGCAGGCGACCTTGACCTGCGCGGTGATCAGTACCTCCTCGCCGCGCAGGATGCGCTGGTCGAGTTCCATGGTGGCGCCGCGCGCGAGGGTCGGCTTGGTCTCGATGGTCAGCAGGTCGTCCATCACCGCCGGCTTCACGAAATCGATCAGCATGCGCCGGACCGCGAAGCCGAGCGCCGCGTCACCGTCGAAGAGCTCGCGCTGCTCGATGCCGAGCGCCCGGATCAGCTCGGTGCGGCCGCGCTCCATGAAGCGCAGATAGGAGGCGTGATAGACGACGCCGGAGAAGTCGGTGTCCTCGTAGTAGACGCGAACGGAGATCTGATGCGGGCTGGCCATGTCCGCGGCTTACAGGCGGGCCGCCCGCAGCGCAAATTGCCGCGGGAACAAAAGGCGCCGCATCGGCATAGTCTCGGGCGGGGGCGCAATCTTACGGAGACAGCTCATGTCACTCTCGGCCAAGGCGCTCGAACGGCTTCTCGACCAGTCGGAATTCGACCTCGTGGCGCGCACGCGGCGCGGCAAGCTCTCCGGCGAAAGCGACGAGAACCTGCGCGATCTCACTCGCACCCTGCGCGAGAAGCGCGACCGAGCCCGCGGCATCGCCCGGCAGCAGCGCCGTGAATTCCGCGGCAAAGCGGCACCGCAGGGCACACGGCCGGCCTCGGACAACCAGGGCACCAAGGCCAAGGCGGACGCACTCACCGTAGCGCTCAAGCGCGTCGGAGCGGAGCAGACCCGGCGGATCGAAAAGCTGCATGCGCCAAGCCAACGCAGTCTGGCGCGCAAGGCCTTGGCGATGAAGCAGCGCGAGCGCGCGCTGGAGCGCCCGGTTAGCCGCACGGCCGGCAAGGGCATGCGACCGGTCGAAAACCCAAAAGCCGCCAAATCCGGTGCGCTCAAGGATGCCGGCGCGCGCCCCGCCATGATGCGCGCCAAGATCGCTCGCCAATAGATCAGCCCGGGATTCGCATCAGCCGTGGCGAACCGCCCTGCGGCCGCTCAGCGCTTGCAGGGCTTGCCCATGAACGAGCCGCAATCATAAGGCTGCGCCAGCTCGCGACGGACCGAGTTCTTGCCGGCGCCGATATCGTCGATGCGCCAGCCCCCGCCCTCCTCGACCATGCGGAACGGCACGGACATCGCCTTGCCGAAGCTGCGGAAGCTCGCCGTCACCAGCGCCTTGCCGCCTGCCGGAGCCTGGGTGACGGTGACCTTGAGGCTCTTCACCTCGCCGTCCTGACCCTGGATGAACGGGTCCGCCCCGACATGGCCGATATCGCCGCTCTCGTCCTGATAGCGGTCGTCGCGGGCGAACAGCGCGGCCAGGCTCTTGCTCATCAACGCGTCGCGATGTGGCGGACGCCAGGGCGGCTCGCCGCCGCCGTCCAACGTCTTCTGCGTGACCTCATAGGCCTTGCGAACAGTGGCGTCAGGGGTGGGCTCGGCGGCGAAGGCTGCCACGGAAACCAGCATCAGGCCCGCCACCACTAGCGCAGATCGCATATCGTCTCTCCCGGCATCGCGTGATCGGAACCGATGACAACACGACGGAAAAGACACCGCATCATCCAAATGCGGGACTGCGCCACCGGTGGCCTCAGTCCTCGCCCTCGCTGCCGAACAGCCCGAACTGCGCCCCCTCCCGGCTCGGCTCGGGCATGCCCAGATGCCGGAATGCGTGCGGCGTCAGCAGCCGCCCGCGCGGCGTGCGCTGGATGAAGCCCTGCTGCAGCAGGAAGGGCTCGATGATCTCCTCGATCGCGTCGCGCGGCTCGGAGAGCGAAGCGGCGATGGTCTCGATCCCGACCGGCCCACCGCCGAAGTTGATGGCGACCGTCGTCAGATAGCGCCGGTCCATCTGGTCGAGGCCGATGGCGTCGACATCGAGCAGGCCGAGCGCTTTGTCGGCAACCTTGCGGGTGACGATCGGATCGCCGTCAACGATGGCAAAGTCGCGCACGCGCCTGAGCAGCCGGCCGGCAATACGTGGTGTCCCGCGTGCACGGCGGGCGATCTCGTTGGCGCCGTCATCCGACATCGGCACGCCGAGCACCCGGGCGCCGCGCGCGACGATGCCCTGCAGCTCCTCGACCGTGTAGAACTGCAAGCGGATCGGGATGCCGAAGCGGTCGCGCAGCGGCGTGGTCAACAGGCCGGCGCGGGTCGTGGCGCCGACGAGCGTGAACTTCGGCAGGTCGATCTTGACCGAGCGCGCCGCCGGCCCCTCGCCGATGATCAGATCGAGCTGGTAGTCCTCCATCGCCGGATAGAGGATTTCCTCCACCGCCGGGTTGAGGCGATGGATCTCGTCGATGAAGAGCACGTCGCGCTCTTCGAGATTGGTCAGCTGCGCCGCGAGGTCGCCGGCTTTGGCGATCACCGGTCCCGAGGTCGAGCGGAAGCTGACGCCGAGCTCGCGCGCCACGATCTGCGCCAGCGTCGTCTTGCCGAGACCGGGCGGGCCGACGAACAGGACATGGTCGAGCGCATCGCCACGCGTGCGGGCGGCATTGATGAAGACCTGGAGATTCGCGCGCGCGGCCGCCTGCCCGGTGAAGTCGGCGAGCGACAGCGGCCGCAGCGAGGACTCGCTGTCATCCTCGCGCTTGTCAGCCGACATCAAGGCGGGTCGCTTCGGCTCACTCACAATACGATCTCCAGCTCCAGCGCGTCATGCACCGGAATGTCCTGGTAGCCGGTCTTGATGATCGTCGGAACCATCGCGCGATAGGCGTCGATCGCCTCGATATGGAGCCCGGAGAAGCGGAAGCCGTGCTTCTGGTAAAAGACTAGGGCCGGCATGTTGTCGTTGGTCAGCATGGCCCGGAGCTTGCGCGCGCCGGCAGCCCGCGCCGCCGCCTTCACCGCCTCGAGCATGCGCGAGGCCGCGCCTTCCCCCTCTTTCAAGGAATGCAGCGCGCACAGCACCGCGATATCGCCGTCGCGTGCCCAGCTCGCCACCGCCAGCAACTCGCTCTCGGCCGTGAACATGCCGATCAGCGGCAGTTCGGCGCAATCATAGAGCTTCGAGCCGATCATCATGCGATGCGAGCCCCAGTGCCGCATCATCAGCGCGAGAAAGGTCGACTTGTCGGCGATCTCGCGGAAGATCACCGTCGGTCCCTTGCTCATTTCGCCAACTCCTTCAGGCCGAGCCGGATCAGTTGCGCCGTGCCGGCCCCCTCCCCCGCTGTGCGCGAGGCGGCTGCGACCGCCACTACGGCCTGCGCCTGAGGATAGCCGAGATTGGTGAGCGCCGAGACGGCGTCCGCCACCGGCTGCGGCAGCCTCTTGTCTTCCAGCGCACCGGAGAGCTGCGCGAGCACCGGGTCGACATGGCCGAAGGCCGGCGCCTTGTCCTTAAGCTCGGCGCAGATGCGCTGGGCGAGCTTGGGGCCGACGCCGGGCGCGCGCGCCACCGCCGTCTTGTCGCTGGTAGCGATCGCGGTCGCGAGCGCGCCGGGTTCGAGCGTCGAGAGGATGGCGAGCGCGACCTTGGCGCCGACGCCCTGCACCATCTGCATCAGCCGGAACCAGTCGCGCTCCGTATCGGAGAGGAAGCCGTAGAGCCGGATCGCGTCCTCGCGGACATGCGTCTCGATCGACAGCGCCGCCGCCTCGCCGATCTTGGGCAGGCGCTGCAGCGTGCGCGAGGAGCACTGCACGACATAGCCGACGCCTTGCACGTCGACGATGACGAAGTCCTCGCCATACGAATCGATGAGGCCCTTGAGCTTTCCGATCATGCCTCCTGTTAGCATGGCGAAAGCCCTCCGCCAGATCGGATCATTCGTGGCGATCATGCGTTCTCCACCGGCGATATGGCGGGGGTGGGCACGTGCTGACAAAAGCGAGGAATCTGCGGACCGGGCGCTCGGTCTGGCAGGGCGAGCGGCCGCCGCGCTTTCCCAGGCAGGGCATCACCGAGGATACGCAGAGCGACGTCGTCATCATCGGCGCCGGCATCTCGGGCGCAATGCAGGCCGACGCGCTGAGTGAGGCAGGTTTCAGTGTGCTGGTGGTCGACCGCCGCGGGCCGGTGCGCGGCTCGACGCCGGCGAGCACGGCCCTGCTGCAATACGAAATCGACCAACCCCTGACCACGCTCACGCACCAGATCGGCGAGGAGGCCGCCATCCGCGCCTGGCGCCGCTCGCGGCTCGCCGTCGATGGGCTCGGGGCACGGATCGAGGCGCTGTCGATCGCTCCCGTCACCCGCCGCGACTCGCTTTATCTGGCCGGCGACGTGCTCGATGCCGACGGCTTGGCCCGTGAGGGCGAAGCCCGCCGCCACGCCGGGCTGGAAACCGCCTTGCTCGATGCCGCTACACTGAAGGAGCGCTTCGGCATCGATCGCGAAGCGGCCCTACTGGGCTACGACAATCTGGAGGCCGATCCGGTCATGCTCGCTGCCGGCTTCCTTCGCGCCGCGATCTCCCGGGGCGCGCGCCTCGCCTGGCCGGTCGAGATCGTCGACCTTGATGCCAAGTCGCGCTCGGTCAGCCTGCGCACCAAGGGCGGCCACCACATCCGCTGTCGCCACCTCGTCTTCTGCACCGGTTACGAACTGCCCTTTGGCAAGATGCCGAAAGGCCACGGCGTGCTCTCGACCTGGGCCCTCGCCACCGCCCCCCAGAAACGCAGCCTCTGGCCACGATGCTGCTTCATCTGGGAGGCGTCCGACCCTTATCTCTACATGCGTACGACGCCCGACGGCCGCATCATCTGCGGCGGCGAGGACGAGGATTTTGTCGACGAAGACAAGCGCGACGCGCTGATGGGCGGGAAGACGAAAGCCATCCAGCGCAAGCTCGGCAAGCTTCTGCCCGGGATCTCGACCGAGGCCGATTATACCTGGACCGGCACATTCGGAGCCTCGACGACCGGCCTGCCGACCATCGGCCAGATGCCGGATCTCAAGAATTGCTGGACGGTGATGGGCTTCGGCGGCAACGGCATCACCTATAGCCGCGTCGGCGCCGAAATCATTCGCTCCGGCCTCCTCGGCAAGGGCGATCCGGACGCCGAACTCTACGCCTTCCGCAGCTGATACTGCGCCAGCAGCGCGCGGGCGCCGCGGTGCTGCGCATGGCAGATCGCGACCGCAAGCGCATCCGCCGCATCGGCGCTGCGCGTCTCGGCCTTGGGCAGCAGCACGCGGATCATCGCCTGCACCTGCTTCTTGTCGGCATGGCCGACGCCGACCACGGTTTTCTTCACCAGATTGGCGGCGTACTCAGCCACATCGAGCCCGGCCAGCGCCGGCACCACCAGCGCGACGCCGCGCGCCTGGCCGAGCTTCAGTGCCGATTGCGGATCGCGGTTGACGAAGGTCTCCTCGACCGCGACCTCCTGTGGCGCGTGCTGCGCGATCACGCCGGCGATGCCGTCATGCAGTTGCCGCAGCCGTTCGGCGAGGGTCTCCTTGCCATCGCTTTCAACCACGCCGCAGGCGACGAAGGACAGCCTCGTCCCCTCGCTGACGATAAGGCCCCAGCCGGTCTTCCTGAGACCGGGATCGAGGCCGAGAATGCGAATCGGATCGGACATGCGCGAACGCTATGCTCGATCTGGCTCCGACGCACCTCGTCGCTGCATGAAACGGGGCCGAAGCGAGCCTCGACCCCGTCTTACGTGATGCAACCGCGGTACAGCTTGCTCAGGCGCCCTTCAACCGGGTGTTGCACTGGCTGTAGTAGCCGCCGCCCTTCTGTATCCACTTCAGGTCGCCATTGCCGCCATTGGCCTTGTTGGTGTTGTACTGGTCGTTGCAGGTCTTGAAGCGCTGCTTGCCAGCCGAGAGAGTCGAGTATTTCGGGTCGACCTTGCTCGGGAACATGGCGTTGCCGGCCGAAGCGGCAGCCGCTGCGGGCTTGGCGGCAGTAGCGGGCGCACTGGCGACCGGTTTGGCCGGGGCGGCCGTGGTCGTGGCGGCAGGAGTTGCGGCGGCGGGAGCAGCAGTATCGCCGCATTGCGCCTTGCGGAAATCGTTCCACGACTGTCCACCGAGCGTATTGCCGGTCTTGGCAGCGTTATACTTGGTACTGCACTCCTTCATCGTCAGCGCGAGCGCCGGCGACGATGTCTGCAGGACCAATCCGCCGGTCAATGCAAAAAGCCCAACGGCAAGCGCAAATCTGGTGCGTGTCATGATCGTCATCCCCTATGGGGCCGGATTGACGCTGCGTCGACCAGGCGGAACATCCCGGGAGGTCTCGCGGCTGAAGGACGCTAGGACCGTCAAGATGAACGCGCAATGACGGGCATTGTTAAAGTTTCGTAAGGTATCCGGCCTCCCGTCTTGCCGGCGGCCCGGCCCGCACGAAGCGTGCTCCGGCGAAGCCCTGAGCCAGAGGCGCGAGCGTTGCGCGCCACCGATGAGCGACGCTCATCGCTGCCATCACCACAACAGGGGTTGATCGCCTCGCCTCTTCCGTGAAGGAAAGAACATCCTTCTCCGATCGACCCAATGACCGCCTTTCTGATCTCGCTTTTTCCCGGTGTCACCTCGGACGGCATCCTCGTCCTTCTCGTCGCGACCTTTCTCGGCGGGCTGGTGCGTGGCTTCACCGGCTTCGGCTTCGCCATGGTGTTCATGCCGCTGGCCTCGGTCGTGCTCGGCCCGGTCGCGGCGCTCGGGCTGATCTGGGTGATCGACATGCCCTTTGCCCTGCCGTTGGGGTTCAGGGCGGCGAAGCGGGCGGAATGGGGCGAGGTCATCCCGCTCCTGATCGCCGCGACGCTGACGCTGCCGATCGGCATCGCCCTGCTGACTTGGCTCGATCGGGAGACCATGCGCTGGATTCTGGCGCTGCTCGTGTTGGCGGCGGTCGGCCTGATGGGCTCGGGCTGGCGCTATCACGGCAAGCCCGGCCTCCCGCTCTCGCTCGGTGTCGGCGCGGCGTCGGGCCTGTGCAACGGCCTCGCCAGCATCGGCGGCATGCCGCTCGCCGTGTTCTGGCTCAGCGCCCAACGCAACGACCGGCACAAGACCCGCGCCAATCTGCAGGCCTATATCGGGCTGAGCACCGTGATCAGCGGCACGATCCTGGCGCTGAAGGGCATCATCACGCTCGCCTCGGCGCTGATGGCGCTGCCGCTCTTCGCCGTCTACGGCGTGGGCCTTTGGCTCGGCACTCACGCCTTCGTCCTGGCCTCGGAGCAGACCTTCCGCCGCATCGCCTATTTGACGATCTTCCTCAGCGCGCTCGTCAGCCTGCCGCTCTGGGACGGGCTGATCGGGCGCTGAATCAACCGCCGAGCTTGGCCATCACCTCGTCGGCGATCTCGAAATTGGCGAAGACGTTCTGGACGTCGTCGTCATTGTCGAGCGCTTCCATCAGCTTCATCATCGACGCCGCCTTGTCCTCGTCGAGCGGCGTCGTCGTGGTCGGCCGCCAGACCGGCTTGGCCGAGGCCGGCGCGCCGAGCGCAGCTTCCAGCGCCTTGGAGACCTCGTTCAGGGCGTCGAAGGCGCACAGGATGGTGTGGCCGTTCTCATCCGAGATCACATCGTCGGCGCCGGCCTCGATCGCCGCCTCCATCACCTTGTCGGCATCGCCGGCTTCCGGTGGATAGCTGACCTCGCCGACGCGATTGAACATGAACGAGACCGAGTTGCTCTCGCCCATCGCTCCGCCGGATTTGGTGAAGTAGGAGCGGACGGCGGAGGCGGTGCGGTTGCGGTTATCGGTCAGCGCCTCGACGATCACCGCCGCGCCACCGGGCCCGTAGCCCTCGTAGCGGACCTCGTCGTAATTATCGCCCTCGCCGCCGAGCGCCTTCTTGATGGCGCGCTCGATATTGTCCTTCGGCATGTTCTCGGCACGCGCCGCCAGCACGGCCATGCGCAGGCGCGGATTCATGTTCGGGTCGGGCATGCCCAATTTGGCGGCGACGGTGATTTCACGGGCCAGCTTCGAGAACAGCTTGGAGCGCACCGCATCCTGCTTGCCCTTGCGGTGCATGATGTTCTTGAACTGTGAATGGCCGGCCATACGCCCTGATCTCCGCTGATTATGCGCCGGCCGGCTTATACTCAGCCGGCTCGCCGCGAGGCAAGCGCAGCGGCGGGGTTTCCAGCTTACGCGCCCTCCGCCTCATGCTTAAGCGTTTCTTCGCCAACTGCCGGCAAGGTCCCGGACGGACCATCAGCGGAAGCGAACGCAGCGCGCATCATGAACAAAGTCATCGTCGAGCATACCGCGCGCTTGCGGACCTTCCGGATCGACGCCACCGATATCGGCCTGCTGCGGCAGCAGGCGGAGTTCGCGCGCCGGCGCCTGCCGACCCTGTTGCCGGAACTGCACGAGCATTTCGAGGCCTGGCCCGAGATCCTGAAGGCGATGCAGCAGCCTGACGTGCATGAATTGCGCCTCGCGCATTGGATCCGGCTGATCTCGGGCGAGCTCGATGACGGCTATCTGCAGTCGGCGCACACCCTGGCCAACGCGTTCAACGACAATGGCGTTCCTGCCCATGCCGTCGCGATCTGCCATGCCATCGTCGGCAATGCGATCGGCGCCGAGCTCGGCCTGCTGCGCGACGGCCTCGCCAGGCTCAGCCATGTCTGGCAGGCCAAGGAATACAACCGGCGCATCGCCCTGCGCGCCGCCTTGAACAAGGCGGTGCAGCTCGACCTCGAACTGCTGCTCGAAGCCTATACGCATACTCAGCGCCAGAGCCGCGAGCGCGTCCAGCAGGAGATCTCGGCTTTCGAGGTCACTGTCCGCAACGTGGTCGGCACCGTGACCGGCAGCGCCCGCATCGTCGAGGGCATGGCGCACACGATGAATGGCGTCGTGAAGGAGACCGGCCTGCAGGCCGTCGCCGCCGCCCGGGCTTCGGATGAGGCTTCCGACAATGTCGGCAGCGTCGCCAGCGCCACCGAAGAGCTGTCCATCTCCCTCAGCGAGATTTCCGGGGAGGTCGCCCGCGCCACGACCAAGGCTCACGATGCCAGCAAGGCGGCGCTGCGGACCGAAGCGATCGTCAAGGGCCTGGCGCAGTCGGCGCAGACGATCGGCTCCATCGTCGACCTGATCCGCGACATCGCCGCACAGACCAACCTGCTGGCGCTCAACGCCACCATCGAGGCGGCCCGCGCCGGCGAAGCCGGACGGGGCTTCGCGGTGGTCGCGCAGGAGGTGAAGCAGCTCTCAGCGCGCACGGCCAGGGCAACCGACGAGATCGCTGCCCAGGTCCCGGCGATGCAGGCCGCGACCCAAGAGGCGGTCGAGGCCATCGAGAGCATCGTCGGCTTCGTCGGCGACATGGACCAGACGACGCTGACGATCGCTAGCTCCGTCGACGAGCAGCGGGCGGCGACCCAGGAGATCGCCCGCAGCATCAGCTTCGCCTCGCAGGGCACGCAGGAGGTCGCGCAGGCTATCGCCTGCGTCAACGAATCCGCCCAGGCCGCAGGGATCGGCGTCGATGAGATGCTCGGCCTCGCCCAGGCGTTGACGCGCCAGGCCGAGACCCTGACCGAAGCGTTCGAGAACCTGACGAAGCAGAACCGCGCGGCGTGAGCAGGCGCCCCGCGCCCGAGCCTCCCTGTTAGAACGAGAAACGCCCGGCCTGAGCCGGGCGTTTTGTCTACGAAAGCCGAAGTATCGGCCTGGAACCTGCTGAGTTCACACTGAGCCACCATCGTCATCCTGGGCGAGCGAAGCTCGGCCAGGATGACGAAGTGGTTCCGAGTAATCCGCGTGCTCTATGAGATCGTCACGCCGCCTTCTTGGCGCCGAAGGTCGGGTCGAGCTCGCCCTTGGCGTAGCGCTTGGCCATGTCCGCCAGCGTGATGACGCGCTTGATTTTCGAGGCCTGGCCGGCGGTGTTGAACTCCTCCAGCCGCTTCTTGCAGAGCGCGGTCATCGCCTCCATCGCCGGCTTCAGGTACTTGCGCGGATCGAACTCGCCGGGGTTCTCGGACAGGATCTTGCGGATCTGGCCGGTCATCGCCATCCGGTTGTCGGTGTCGATGTTGATCTTGCGCACGCCGTGCTTGATGCCGCGCTGGATTTCCTCGACCGGCACGCCCCAGGTCTGGGGCATCTTGCCGCCGTACTGGTTGATGACGTCCTGCAGGTCCTGCGGCACCGAAGAGGAACCGTGCATGACGAGATGCATGTTCGGCAGCTTCTTGTGGATTTCCTCGATGACGTGCATCGCCAGGATCGCGCCGTCGGGCTTGCGGGTGAACTTGTAGGCGCCGTGCGAGGTGCCCATGGCGATGGCGAGCGCATCGACCTTGGTCTCCGCGACGAACTTCACGGCTTCGTCGGGATTGGTCAGGAGCTGGTCGTGGCTGAGCTTGCCCTCGAAGCCGTGGCCATCCTCCTTCTCGCCCTCGCCGCTTTCAAGCGAACCCAAGACACCGAGCTCGCCTTCGACGGAGATGCCGCCGAGATGCGCCATGTCGGTGACGGTCTTGGTCACGCCGACATTGTAGTCCCAGTCGCCCGGGGTCTTGCCGTCGGCCTTGAGCGAGCCGTCCATCATCACCGAGGTGAAGCCGGCCTGGATCGCGGTCATGCAGGTCGCCGGCTCGTTGCCGTGGTCGAGATGCACGCAGACCGGGATGTGCGGGTAGATCTCGGTGACCGCGTCCATCATGTGCTTGAGCATGATGTCGTTGGCGTAGGAGCGCGCGCCACGCGAGGCCTGGATGATCACCGGCGCGTCCGTCGCATCCGCCGCGGCCATGATCGCGAGCGCCTGCTCCATGTTGTTGATGTTGAAGGCCGGAACGCCGTAGTCGTTCTCGGCGGCATGGTCGAGCAATTGGCGAAGCGTGATGCGGGCCACGATGATCCTCCGGTTGGGCTCTGCTTTATCCGGAGGGTTTAGAATCGAACTGTGGCGGACGCAAAGCGAAACCGGCTGAAAACGTGAACGCGATCAACGCCCGCGCGCTTCCAGGACCCGGACACGTTCCTCGATCGCTGCGAGTTCCTCGGCGAAATTGCCAGTTACGGACTTCGCCATAACCAGCAAACCAGCAGTGTCTCGCCGCTGCTTGCGAACGAGGTCGCCGAGCTCGTCGAAGCGCTTGTCCACGGCGTCGAAGCGCTTGTCGTGCTCGGAGAGCTGCGCCTGAATCTTTTTCAGGATCTCGTACATTGCCGTCTGCACGTTCTCGCTCATGCGCGAGAACATAGCATAAACATTGCGTTTCGCAACCGGAAACTGCGGTTCAGCTCAGCTCTTCCGCAGCGCCTCGACGCCCGGCAGGGCCTTGCCTTCCATCCATTCGAGGAAGGCGCCGCCGGCGGTCGAGACATAGGTAAGGTCCTCGGCGACGCCGGCATGGTTCATCGCCGCGACCGTATCGCCGCCACCGGCGACCGCGACGAGCTTGCCGTTCTGGACGCGCTCCGCCACCGCCTTCGCCACCGCAACCGTCGCGGTGTCGAAAGGCGGCAGCTCGAAGGCGCCGAAGGGCCCGTTCCAGACCATGGTCTTCACGGTGTTGAGCTTGAGCACGACCTCGGCGACGCTGAGCGGGCCGGCGTCGAGGATCATCTCGTCCGGTCCGACCTCGCCGATCGAGACGACGCGGTGGCCGGGATTGGCCCTGAACTCGCGCGCAACCAGCGCATCGACCGGCAGGATGATCTCGCAGCCGGCCGCCTTGGCCTTTTCCTCGATTTCGCGGGCGGTGCCAGCGAGGTCGTGCTCGCACAGCGACTTGCCGACAGTGACGCCGCGCGCGGCGAGGAAGGTGTTGGCCATGCCGCCACCGATGACGAGCACGTCGACCTTCTTGACGAGATTGCCGAGCAGCTCGAGCTTGGTCGAGACCTTGGCGCCGCCGACGATCGCCATCACCGGCCGCGCCGGGTTGTCGAGCCCGGCCGAGAGCGCCTCCAGCTCGGCCTGCATGGTGCGCCCGGCATAGGCTGGCAGCAGATGCGCGAGTCCTTCCGTCGAGGCATGGGCGCGATGGGCCGCCGAGAAGGCGTCGTTGACATAAAGATCGCCATTGGCGGCGAGCGCCTTGACGAAGTCGGGATCATTCGCCTCGTCGCCGGCGTGGAAGCGGGTGTTTTCGAGCAACAGGATCTCGCCATTCTTGGCGGCGGCGATCGCCTTCGGCGCTTCCGCACCGATGCAGTCGCCGACGAAGATCACCGGCTGGCCGAGCGCATGCGCCAGCGCCGGCACCACCTGCCGCAGGCTGTTCTTCTCGTCACGCCCCTTCGGCCTGCCGAAATGCGCGAGCAGGATGACCTTGCCGCCCTTCTGCGCGATCTCGCGGATCGTCGGCAGGATGCGGTCGATGCGGGTGGTATCGGTGACCCTGCCCTCCTCCGTCGGCACGTTGAGATCGACACGGACGAGGACGCGCTTGCCGGCGAGATCGGCGTCGTCGAGGGTGCGGAAAGCGGGCATGGAGGGCTCTCTCAAAGACGTTGAAACAGGCTGGGATAATCTATGACGAGGCCGTCCTCGTCGACAGGAAGCTCGGCGCTGAAACTGCCATCGGCCGTCTCGAACCGGAAGAGCCTCGGCGCGAAGCAGGTATAGACCTGCTCGGTGACGAAGGGCTCGAAACTGTCGAAGGGTACGAAGAGCATAGCGATCCGCCGCTGCTGGCCCGCCTGCCAGGCGCAGCGGCGGATCGGCAGCGTGTTGGTGAAAGGTGTCGCGGAGAGGTCGATGTCGACGCAACCGTCGAAGGTCGGCAAATGGCCGCGCTCGCTGTCGTGCCAGCCGCCGCCCCGCCTCGACATGGCGAGCTTGCGGCCATCAGTCGCCGCGATATCGAAGGCCCGGACCGTGAAGTCAGGATCGCAGTCGATGCGATAGGTCGCGCCGTAGCGCTGGCCGTCGCGTTCGCCGATCAGCGCCGCCTCGGCGCGAAGGCCGTTCGTATCCGTCCGCAGCGTGAGATGCTCGAGCCCGTCGCCTTCCAGCGCCCGCCAGCGGACACTGCGCCCGTCCGCGAGATCGGCGGCCGGGCGGAAGCTCATCGCGGCAGGATCGGCGGCAGCACGCCGGGGACGCCGGCCTTCAGCACGATCACCGTCAGGATGACGGTCAGGACCGCCGTGACGATGCCGGTGAGCAGCAGCGCGCCGAAACGCGGCGTGGCGTTGACGCGCTGGCGCAGCGACGAAAGTTCCTCGCGCAGGCCGGCGAAGTCCATGGTGCCGGCGGCGAGGTCGACCTTCTGGGCGCTGCGCTCCAGCGAGGCCTCGGCGCGGGTCAGGACCGCTTCGTAGCGCGCGAACTTCTCTTCGATCCGCGCCGTCTTGTCCTCGATGCGCGAGAGCTGGTCGAGCTTGCGCGGGTCGCTCGGCGCAAGCGGCTCAGCCGGCTTCGGCTCGGGGACACGGGCTGCGGCGATCTCGGCCATGCTCGGGGCCGGCGGCACGGCGATGGTCTCGACGGGCGTGGTCGGCGTGGCGACGGTCGGCTCGATCTTGTTCATTGCGCGGTCCGTTCCTCGGCGGGGTAGGCGCGGCCGCTCCGGGAAGGCGCGGCCGCAGCAGAAATGTGGGTCAGATCAGCTTCGCCATGGCGACGGCGGTGTCGCTCATCCGGTTCGAGAAGCCCCACTCGTTGTCGTACCAGGTCAGGATGCGGACGAACTTCTCGTCCAGGACCTTGGTCTGATCGAGCGCGAAGGTCGACGAGGCCGGGTCGTGGTTGAAGTCGATCGAGACGTTGGGCTGGTCGGTGACGGCGAGGATGCCCTTCAGGGCGCCGCGCTTGCTCGCCTTGATGATGGCCTCGTTGATCTTCTCGACCGTGGTCTTGCGCTTCGAGATGAACTTGAAGTCGACGACCGAGACGTTCGGCGTCGGCACGCGGATCGAGGTGCCGTCGAGGCGACCCTTGAGCTCGGGAATGACGAGGCCGATCGCCTTGGCGGCGCCGGTCGAGGTCGGGATCATCGACATCGCGGCGGCGCGGCCGCGGTAGAGATCCTTGTGCATCGTATCGAGCGTCGGCTGGTCACCGGTATAGGCATGGATCGTGGTCATGAAGCCCTTGTCGATGCCGACGGCGTCATGCAGCACCCTGACCACCGGGGCCAGGCAGTTGGTGGTGCAGGAGGCGTTCGAGACGACGACGTGGTCCTTGGTCAGGGCCTCGTTGTTGACGCCGAAAACCACCGTCAGGTCGGCGCCGTCGCAGGGGGCCGAGACCAGCACGCGCTTGGCACCGGCGGCGAGATGGGCCGCCGCCTTCTCGCGGGTGGTGAAGATGCCGGTGCATTCCAGCGCGATGTCGACGCCGAGCGCCTTGTGCGGCAAATCCTTGGGATCGCGGATCGCGGTCACCTTGATCGGGCCGCGGCCGACATCGATCGTGTCGCCGGAAACGGTCACCGTGCCGGGGAAGCGGCCATGCACGGAGTCGAAGCGGAAGAGATGCGCGTTGGTCTCGACCGGGCCGAGATCGTTGATCGCCACGACCTCGATGTCCTTGCGCTTCGACTCGATGATCGCGCGCAGAACGTTGCGCCCGATACGGCCGAAGCCGTTGATCGCCACCTTGACCGTCATCTCAATCCTCTCCTTCGCCGTTCACCGGCTTAAGCCGGCGTCATTCACGCGGGCAAATCGGCCAAACCATGGCGGAACGCAAGGGCAGGCCTTAAAAATTTCAAGGAGGTCAGCCGTTGTGACGCTTGATCGCGGCTTCGGCCACCGCCTCCGGCGTGATGCCGAAATGCTTGTAGACCTCCTTGTAGGGGCCGCTCGCCCCGAAGGAGGACATGCCGACGAAGCTGCCATCGGCGCCGATCACGCCATCCCAGCCGAAGCGCACGGCGGCCTCGACCGCGATCTTGATAGGCGCCTCGCCGATGATGGCAGCCTTGGTCGCCTCGTCCTGCTCCAGCAGCGCTTCGAGCGACGGCACCGAGACCACGCGGGCGCGAATGCCCTTGTCGGCCAGGAGCTTGCGGGCAGCGACCGCGATCTCGACCTCGGAGCCCGAGGCAAAGAGCGAGACCTGCGCCTTTCCGCCTTCGGCCGCCAAAAGCTCATAGGCGCCCTTGGCCGAACGGTTCGTCGCCGTGCCGTCGGTGCGCACCGGCGCGAGGTTCTGGCGCGAGAGCGCCAGCACGGTCGGTCCGTCGGTGCGCTCCAGCGCGATCTGCCAGGCTTCGGCCGTCTCGATCGCATCGGCGGGGCGCAGCACGCGCATGTTCGGCATGGCGCGCAAGCTGGCGATCTGCTCGACCGGCTGATGGGTCGGGCCATCCTCGCCGAGGCCGATCGAATCATGGGTCATGACGTAGACGACCGGCAGCCCCATCAGCGCGGCGAGCCGCATCGACGGGCGGGCATAATCGGCGAAGACCAGGAAGGTGCCGCCGGCAGTGCGGAAGCCGCCATGCAGGGTGATGCCGTTCATCGCCGCAGCCATGCCGTGCTCGCGGATGCCGTAGCGGACATAGCGGCCCTTCGGGGTCTTCGGCGTGAAGTCCTCGGCCGCCTTGGTGCGGGTGTTGTTGGACGGCGTCAGGTCGGCCGAGCCCATCACCAGCTCCGGCATGATCGGCATGATGGCTTCAAGCGCCAGCTCCGAGGCCTTGCGGGTCGCGACCGTGACCGGGCTCGCAGCCAGCGCCTTCTTGTGGGCGACGAGCGCCTTGGCGAGCTTGGCCGGCGGGGTCAGCGACAGGCGGCGCTCGAACTCGCCGCGCTTGCGCTCGGACAGCGCCGCGAGGCGCGTATTCCAGTCCTTGCGCTCGGCGAAGCCGGTGGCGCCGAAGCCGCGCCAGGCCTTGAGCACGTCGGCCGCGACCTCGAACGGCCCGCCGGTGATGCCGAGCGCCTTCTTGGCGGCGGCGAGTTCTTCGGCGCCGAGCGGCTCGCCATGCGCCTTGGAAGTGCCGGCCTTCTTCGGCGCACCGAAGCCGATCACGGTCTTGCAGGCGATCAGCGTCGGCTTGTTCGACTTCTGGGCGCGGCGGACCGCCGCCTCGATCGCATCGGGATCATGCCCGTCGACGCGCTCGGCCTTCCAGCCGCAGGCCTTGAAGCGCGCGACCTGATCGACCGAGTCGGAGATCGAGAGCGGGCCGTCGATCGAAATGCCGTTATCGTCCCAAAATACGATCAGCTTGTTCAGCTTCTGATGACCGGCGAGCGCGATCGCCTCCTGGCTGATGCCCTCCATCAGGTCGCCGTCGGAGGCGAGGACGTAGGTCTTGTGATCGACCAGCTTCTTGCCGAACTCGGCGGCGAGCATGCGCTCGGCCATCGCCATGCCGACGGCGGTGGCGAGACCCTGGCCGAGCGGACCGGTCGTGGTCTCGACGCCGGCGGTCATGAAGTTCTCAGGGTGACCGGGCGTCTTCGATTCGAGCTGGCGGAACTTCTTGAGGTCGTCAAGCTCCAGGCCCGGCGTGCCGGTGAGATAGAGCAGCGCGTAGATCAGCATCGAGCCATGGCCGGCCGAGAGCACGAAGCGGTCGCGATCAGGCCAGCGCGGCTCGGCCGCATCGTATTTCAGGATGCGGGTGAACAGCACCGTGGCGACGTCGGCTGCGCCCATCGGCAGGCCGGGATGGCCGGACTTCGCCTGCTCGACGCCGTCCATGGCGAGGGAGCGGATGGCATTGGCGAGCCGCTCGTGCTGGGCGCGGTCGATCGCGGACGTCGTCATGGAATCTCTCCGGCGGACGGGACAAGGGCTCGCGCCGGTGCCGGCCGGCAGCGAGCGGCGAACATGGAAAAGGTCGCGCGTTCGATAGGCTGCCCGCTCAAGCGGAGTCAATTCGCCTGAGACGGCCGGATATCCACTGCCAACAGGGCACGCGGATCGCGGAGACACCTAAAGCGCTTTCCACGCTCACATTTGTTAAACTAGGCTTCCGAATCGGATGAACCGGCTCCGGCCGGCCTGCAGAGGAAGAAGCGTGGCGTCTCCAGGACTGGATCACGCCCTGTCGCGCCTCGAAAGCGCGCTCGGCCAACTCGAGGCAGCTGCTCGCAGGCGGCTCGAGGTCGAGCGTGGCCGGGCCAATCTCGAAACCGAACTCACTTTGATGCAGGACGATCGCGCTCGCCTCGCCGTCGAATTGGACGGTGCCATGGCCCGGGTCGGCCAGGTCCAGGGCGTCGCGGAAGAGGTCGATCGCAAGCTCGACCGCGCCATGACGGCGCTCGCCGAAGTGATCGCGCGCGTCGAAGCCCACCCCGACGAAGAAGCCGAGCAGGACGCCTGATGCCCCAGGTCAACGTCACCATCTCCGGCAAGGCCTACCGCATGGCCTGCGGCGAGGGCGAGGAGCCGCATCTGGAGGCGCTCGCGCAGCTCTATGACGGCAAGATCGAGGAGATGCGCCAGGCCTTCGGCGAGATCGGCGACATGCGCCTGCACGTCATGGCGGCGCTGATGGTCGCCGACGAGGTCACCGAGCTGAAGAAGAAGGTCGAGACGCTGGAAGGCCGCCTGCAGTCGCTGCAGGGCGATGCCGGCTTCGCCGACCAGCGCGCCGGCGAATTGGAAGAGAAGGCCGCAGCCGTGCTCAACGCCGCAGCCGAGCGCATCGAGGGTGTGGCGAGGAGTCTGCTGCCGGGGCAAACCGGCTAGGCTGCGCAGGCATTGTCCGGAGCGACCAGGCGGTAAGGACGAATGCGGCTCGCAGCCCGCACCGACGGCGATTGACTTCGCTGGCGTCATGCGGTTTTCATCGCCGTAGAGCGCATGGGGCGCCACCAGTCCGCGGCAAGGGAGCCTGCTCCCACCCATAATCTGAAGCGAAGACATCGCATCTCGCTTTCTTCCGGCCTGTCGAGCGGACATCAGGCTTTCCTCGGAAGGAAGACCCATGTCTGATCCCACCCGTGAACTCACGCCCCGTTCGACCCTCGAGACGATCCGTCGCCAGGCCAAGCGCTGGCTGAAGGAGATCGAGGCCGGCGACACCGAGGCCCTTGCCCGTTTCCGTAAGCTGATCCCGAACCACGCCGGTGCGGCAAAGCTGCGCGAGGTCCAGCACGCGCTCGCCCGCGACTACGGGCTGGCGAACTGGGCAGCGCTGAAGCAGGAACTCGCTGCGCGGGAGGCTGCGGCGCGCGGCCGTGCCGCGCTCGTCGCGCTGTTCCTGGAGAAGTCGGTGCTGCGCTACGGCGTCAGGCCGGGCACGCAAAATTGGGGCACATACGAGGCTGATCGGCCGGCGCGCGGCGCGCTGGCGCAGCGCCTGCTCGAACGCCACCCCGAGATCGTCGGCGACAGCATCCACACCGCCGTCGCCGCGCATGACCTTGACGCTGTCCGCAGCTTTCTCGGCAAGGACGCGGCACTGGCGGACAGACCGAGCGATTTCGACGGCTGGAAGCCGCTGCTCCGTCTCGCCTTCACCCGCCTGCCGAACGAGGCCCTGTCGCGCAACGCCGTCGCTATCGCGCAGCTCCTGCTCGACCATGGCGCCGCTCCGAACGCACTGTTCAGCGACGGCAGCAACCATTTCACGCCACTGACCGGCGTCATCGGCGGCGGCGAAGGCAATCAGCCGCCGCATCCGCAGGCAGAGGCGCTGGCGCAGTTGATGATCGCTCGCGGCGCCGACCCGCTCAACGGCCAGGCGCTCTACAACTCGTCGCTCGGCGCTGACGAGGTGTTCTGGCTCGATCTGCTCTGGAGTGAGACGGAAAAGCGCGGCGAGACCGGGCGCTGGCACGAGCCTGTACGCGAATTGCCGGCGCCGCCGCTCGACTATTTGCTCGGCAACGCCGTGCCGCGCCAGCCGAAACGCGCCGCCTGGCTCCTCGCCCATGGCGCCCGGGCGCAGGTGCTCAACGCCTATTCGAAGCAGAGCCTGGTCAAGCAGGCCATGATCGACGGCCGCAGCGATCTCGTCGGCCTGCTCGTCGACAATGGCGCCAGCCCGGTCGAGCTCAGCGGGCAGGAGGCCTTCACCGCCGCGGTTGCCCGCGGCGAAGAAGCCGAGGCGCGCCGGCTTCTCGACGGCAATCTGGACTTCCTGCTCAGCCCGGCCCCGCTGCTGGTCGCGATCCGGCAGGGCAAGGCGGAGATCGCGGCCCTCGCGCTGCGCCTCGGCGTTTCGCCGGATGCTGAGACTCGCGACGGCGTTCGCGCCCTGCACGAGGCGGCCGGCAGCGACGCGATCGAGATCGTCGCGCTCTTGGTCGAGGCGGGTGCCGAGATCGATCCGATCGAGCGCCGCTATGGCTCGACGCCGCTCGGCTGGGCGCGTCATCAGGGCGCCAGCGCTGCGCAGATCTATCTGGCCTCGCGCAGTCACGACATCGAAGCCCTGTGTCAGGCCGGCGAGATCGAGCGACTGGAGACGCTCTTCGCCGAGGCTCCTGCGCTCGCCAATGCGTCGGCCCGCTCAGGCGAGCCGCCCTTGTTCTGCCTGCCTGATCACGACACCAGCGCCTGCGATCTCGCCGAATTCCTGCTGGCGGCGGGTGCCGATCCAGCGATGCGGAACGCGGAAGGGCTGACGCCGGCGCAGGCGGCGCGCAAGCAGGGGCTGCTGGACACCGCGACGCTGCTTGAAGCGGCTCTCCAGCCGGCAGGCTGACTAGGCCGCTTCCAGCCCGAACTGGAGCGCGGCGAGGCGTGCATAGAGCCCCCCCTTGGCGACGAGGGCGGCATGCGTGCCTTCCTCGACCACCCGCCCGTCCTCCATCACCAGGATGCGGTCGGCGGAGAGGATGGTGGCGAGGCGGTGGGCCACGACCAGCGTGGTCCGCCCTTGCATCAACCGGTCGAGCGCGTCCTGCACGGCGCGCTCGCTTTCCGAATCGAGCGCCGAGGTCGCCTCGTCAAGCAGCAGGATCGGCGCGTCCTTCAGCACGGCGCGGGCGATGGCGAGGCGCTGGCGCTGGCCGCCCGAGAGCGTGACGCCGCGCTCGCCGATGACGGTGTCGTAGCCCTCAGGCAGGGCCCGGATGAAGCCGTCAGCTGCGGCGAGCTGCGCTGCCTCTTCGATCTGCGCCCGGCTCGCTCCGGGGCGGCCATAGGCGATGTTGTCGGCGACGGAGACGCCGAACACGGTCGGCTCCTGCGGCACGAGTGCAAAGCGAGTCCGCCAATCGGTCGGATCAGCTTCCGGCCCGGCGACGCCATCGACCACGACGCGGCCGGCGAAGGGATCGTAGAAGCGCAGCGCCAGTTGCAGCACCGTGCTCTTGCCGGCACCGGACGGGCCGACCAGCGCGACGCGCTCGCCCGGCTTGATCGCAAGGTCGAGATCCGCCAGCGCGAGATTGCTGCGGCCGGTATAGCGGAAGGAGACGCCCTCGAAGTTGAGCGCGCCAACCGGCGGCGTGGGCAACGCCTTGGGATGGGGCGGTGCGGTGATGGCCGGCTTGGTCGCAAGAATCTCGCCGAGCCTTCCGGCGGCGCCGGCCGCGGCCGAAATGTCGCCATAGACTTCCGAGAGCTGGCCGAGCGAGCTCGCCGCCAGCACGGCGTAGAGCACGAATTGCGACAGGCGCCCGCCGCTCATCCGTCCGGCGAAGACCTCGGTCGCGCCAACCCAGAGCACCAGCACGACGCTGGCCGAGACCAGGAAGATCGCGATGCCGGAAAGCCAGGCACGCGAGCGCGTCGCATCGCGCGAAGCGTCATAGGCGCCATCCGAGGCCCCCTGGAAGCGCAGCGTCGTGGCGCGCTCCGCCCCGAAGGACTGCATGGTCCGGATCGCCCCGATCGCCTCGGCAGCGAAGGCGGAGGCGTCGGCGAGCCGGTCCTGCGCGGCGCGGGCGCGCTTGCGCACGCTGCGGCCCGAGAACACCAGCGGCAACACGACCAGCGGGATCGCACCGATCACGATCGCCGAGAGCTGCGGGCTGGTAAAGATCATCAGCGCCAGCGCGCCGAGGAACATGATGGCGTTGCGCAGGGCTATCGAGGCGGTCGAGGCGAAGGTCGACTTGATCTGCGTCGTATCGGCCGTCAGGCGCGAAACCAGGTCGCCGGCCCGGCTGGCGTCGAAGAAGGCCGGCTCGAGCCGGGTCAGATGCGCGAAGACGTCGGCCCGCAATTGCGAGACGACGCGCTCGCCGACCGTCATCACCAGATAGAAGCGGAACGAGCTCGCCAGCGCCAGCACCGCGACGACGGCGATCAGGATGGCGAAATAGGAGTTCGCCAGCTGCTGCTCGCCGCCGGAGAAGCCGACATCGATGACGCGCCTGACCGCCATGGGCAGCGCCAGCGTCGCGAGCGAAGCGACGATCAGGGCCACGAGCGCGAAAGCGATCCGCTGCTTCTGCGCCATTGCATAGGGCCAGAACGAGCGCAGCGCGCTGAAATCCGGCCGCGCCTTGCTGTCTTCGTTGTTCTCGTTCGCCACGCTCACCTATCCCGAAAAGCTTGCACCGTCGCTGCGGCTGCGCTATGGGCAGCCGACTTCACAACAGGCTCGTACGAATTGTTCGAAGAGCCGGCGATGCGCGCCGAGTTCCGGCAGCCCGCTTTTCGACAATTGAGGATTTCGCCATGAAGACCGGCATTCATCCCGACTACCACACCATCAAGGTCGTCATGACCGATGGCACCGAATACTTCACGCGTTCGACGCTGGGCAAGGAGGGTGACACCCTCAACCTCGACATCGACCCGAAGACCCACCCGGCCTGGACCGGCGGCACCCAGCACATGCTGGACCGTGGCGGCCGCGTCTCGCGCTTCAACTCGCGTTTCGGTGCGCTGGGCACCCTCGCCAAGAAGTAATTCGCGTTTTCGCGGCCTTTCTGGGCCGGCGAGCACGACAGAAAAGCCCAGCCTCACGGCCGGGCTTTTTGCATTGATGGCGACGATAGGCCGCGGCTGGAAAGTGCCGTCATTCTCGGGCGCAGTGAAGCGCAGGCCCAGGAATCTCATCACGAGAGGGCCCCCGGTCGGGGCTCTTCCGGCCTGAGATGCTCGGGACAAGCCCGAGCATGACGCCCGATATCAGCGCAGCAGGCCGAGCCGGGCCTGCAGGCTCTCGAGCTGGCCGCGCACCGGGTTCGCCGCAGCTGGCCGGACAGCGCCCGACATCTGCTCGTCGAGATTGCGGATGCGCTCCTGCAGGCGGATTGAATGGCCGATCAGGTCGCGCAGGCGCTGCGGCAGGCGCGCGGCCTCGGCGCTGCTCGGCTGCAGCATCGGCTCGGCGATGCGCACCTTGTTGTGCTCGTTACGTGCCTGGTCGGTACTCATCTCGCCCTCGGCGACGGCGCGCTGCACCAGCAGCCAGGAGGCGATCTGCATCAGCCGTGTCGTCAGGCGCATGCTCTCGGTCGCATAGGTCAGCGAGACCTCGCGCGGCAGCGCCGCCGATTCGGCCCGCCCTTCCCCGTCGAGATAGGAGGCGGTCGCCTCGACCAGCCCCATCCCCTCGCGGAACAGCTGCATGAACGCGTCCGATTTGACGAAGCCGCGTGCAAACGAGATCGCGCCGTCCTCGGCCACAGGCCTCAGCATCGTCAAATCGGTCATCCCATGTCTCCAATCGGCACAGTGGCGTGCGGTCGAAGGACGCGACGCCGGTTCTGGCCGGGACATCGCAAGGATAACGCCATGAGCTTGTCGGCGCTGTGGTAACGTGTCGTTAAGGTTAACGGTGCGATGGTCCGGGCCGTCGATGCCCCTGCCCCGCCCGGAAATCCGGGCGCGGACAAAAAAAGAGCCGCCCCGAAGGCGGCTCGAAGGTCAACAGGGAGGCGTCAAACAGAGTGGGCAGGAGCCACTCGACATCCAGACAAACTGGATGATGCGATTCATACTTTGGAATCGTTAAGCGACCGTTAACGGCGCCCGAAAATGCGACAAATTCGAACGATCCTGACCCGGCCAGCTCGCTACCGGGTCACCGTCAGCTTCAGGCCGAAGCGCTCGCTGACGAATCGCTCGCCCAACGAATAGCGATAGGTGCCGCCCAAGCTGACGCTGGGCGCGATCTCGCGCCGGATCTCGATGCTGTGCCCGCCGAGCACGGTGACCGGCGCCTGCATGATCACGATGGTCTGCGGCCAGCGCAGTTGCAGGGCGGCGAGCGGCTTTCCCCCGTCCTCGCGCAGCCCGACTCGGGCGGTATCCTCTATGGCGGCAACCGGCGTGGCGCCGAGCAAGGCCATGGCGAGCGCGACGAAGCGCATCGTCTTTCTCCTGTCGTCGAAGGCAGGCACGCGATCGGCGACGGCTTCCAGCCGCCTGTCCGCTCGTTTCCACCTGACTGTCATTGTCGGAAGCGGCCCCGGCCGAGACGTCGCGTCGGCGCGGGCGGGCGGCATCTCGCCGCCTTCTGTCCACGTCCTCAGGATAGGCGCGTCGGCCCGCGATGCGAAGATGAATATCCGTTCATCCGCTGGCGCATCTTGTCGCGTGGCAGGAAGGACTCAACCGTCCCGCCAAGTGCCGCCGGCTCTGCCTTTGCTGTTGACTGCCGCGGTTTCGCCTCAGGCCTTCGCCTTGAAGAAGGCATCGGCGGCCGAGCGCGACGCCGCCTTCTTCTCCCGCGCCTCCTGCAGCCGCGCGACCTCGGCTTCCAGCAGCGCGATGCGCTCGTCGAGCTCGGCGACGGCGAGCTGCGACAGGTCCTGCCCGATCTCGTGAGCCCGCTTCGGCGCCGGGCGATCATCATCGAGAAATCCAGCCATCGTAGCCTCGCCTTGCATCCTACGAGCGCGGGAGCTTAATCGGACACGAACGCCAGCACCACAGGCGAGGAGATGCCCATGACTGCCCTGCCCGCGATGATGACCGCCATCGGCTTCGATGCCCCCGGCGGCCCGGAGGTCCTTCAAGCCCGGCAGCGCCCGGTGCCGCAGCCCGGTCCGGGCCAGGTCCTGGTCCATGTCTCGGTCGCCGGCGTCAACCGGCCCGACGTGCTGCAGCGCATGGGCGGTTACGCCCCGCCTCCCGGCGCCTCCGACATTCCCGGTCTCGAGATCGCCGGCCGGATCGTCGCCCTCGGCGAAGGCGTCTCGCGCTATGAGGTCGGCGACCAGGTCTGCGCGCTCGTCGCCGGCGGCGGCTATGCCGAATATGCCGTGGTCCATGAGGACAATGCCCTGCCGATCCCGGCCGGCCTGTCGCTGGAGGAGGCCGGCGCGATCCCTGAGACCTATTTCACCGTCTGGACCAATGTCTTTCAGCGCGGCGGCCTGAAGAAGGGCGAGAGCTTCCTGGTGCATGGCGGCACCTCGGGCATCGGCACCACCGCGATCCAGCTCGCCAAGGCCTTCGGCGCGACCGTGCTGGCAACCGCGGGCTCGGACGAAAAATGCACCGCCTGCCGCGAACTCGGCGCCGACCATGCCATCAACTACCGAAACGAGGATTTTGCCGCCGCGGCGAAGGCGGCGACTGGAGGTCGGGGCGTCGACCTGATCCTCGACATGGTCGGCGGCGACTACATCAACCGCAATTACGATGCCGCAGCCGAAAGCGGCCGCATCGTCCAGATCGCTTTCCTCAACGGTCCGAAGACCGAGGTCGACTTTCGCCGTCTGATGATGAAGCGGCTGACCCATACCGGCTCGACGCTTCGCCCGCGCACGATCGCCGAGAAGGCGGCAATCGCGCGCGAGCTCGAGCAGAAGGTCTGGCCGCTGCTGACGGAAGGGCGTTGCAAGCCGGTGATCCACGCCCGCTTCCCGCTCGCGCAGGCAGCCGAGGCGCATGCGCTGATGGAGAGCAACGCCCATATCGGCAAGATCGTGCTGACAATCTGATCCATTGGTTTGATTGGACAGCAATCGCGGCTTTGCCTATAACGCGCGCCATCCTCCTCATCATCGATGATTTGGATGACCGGCCGGGGCGGCCGGTCGGCGCCTGAGAGCTATTGCCCGCGACATTCCAGGAGACGGCCCGTGTCACAAACGCCGCTGATGCCCAAGGCCACTGCGGTCTGGCTGGTCGAGAACACCTCGCTGACCTTCGAGCAGATCGCCGAGTTCTGCAAACTGCATCCGCTCGAAGTGCGCGGCATCGCCGACGGCGAGGTCGCGGCCGGCATCAAGGGCCTCGACCCGATCACCTCCGGCCAGCTCACCCGCGAGGAGCTCGAGCGCGCCGCCAAGAACCCGGCTCACCAGCTCAAGCTCGCCGAGCGCAAGGTCAAGGTCCCGGAGATCAAGCGCACCAAGGGCCCGCGCTACACCCCGGTCTCGAAACGCCAGGACCGCCCGAACGCGATCCTTTGGCTGCTGCGCAACCATCCCGAGCTCAAGGACGCGCAGATCATCCGCCTGATCGGCACGACCAAGACGACGATCGCCCAGATCCGCGACCGCACGCATTGGAACGCCCAGCAACTGCAGCCGATCGATCCGGTCAGCCTCGGCCTGTCCTCGCAGATCGACCTCGACTTCGAAGTGGCCCGCGCCGCCAAGGAGCGCCCCGCGATGGTCCTGCAGGAGACTGGCTCGACCCTGCTCCCGGCCGAGGTGACGACCGCGCCGCAGCCGGCGCCGGCCTCGCAGCCCTTCGCCGACATGAGCCGGCCGAAGCGCGAGGAAGAGGAGAAGATCGACGTCGATTCGGTCTTCGCCAAGCTGAAGCAGCTCAAGCGCCCGGCGGAAGAGGACGACGACGGCGGCTACTGAGCCCGACGAGAGCATTTTCGAGCGAAGTGGCCACCGGTTCGCGTGAAGAAAATGCGATAGAATAAAGGGTTGGAGCACTACCCCGTTTCGAAGAAGCGCAGCAGTGCTCCAAACGATCGAAGCTGGAGACGAGTGACCGTGGCCACCGATCTCGCTTTCACCTTCCTCGGCACCGGTGCCCCTCCGGTCAGCCTGCGCCGCGCCGGCCCCGCCCATCTCGTTGAGGCGGGTGGCGTCAAGGTTCTGGTCGATTGCGGCTCCGGCGTCAGCCAGCGCCTCGTCGCCGCCGGTCATGCCGGGGCGCAGATCGACGCGCTGATCGTCACCCATGAGCATTCCGACCATCTGGTCGATTTCTACCAGCTCGTCGTCTCGTCCTGGCATCAGGGCCGCAGCCGGCCCTGGCGCGTGCTCGCACCGCAGCCGGCGCTCGCCAATATGCGCGGCCAGTACGAGGCCTTCGCCCGCGAGCGGGCCTTGCGCATCGCCTTCGAGAAGCGACCGGATGCCACCGGTCTCGAGGTCGTCTTCGAGGAATTGCGCGAGGGCCCGGTCGCCGGGCTGGGCGCTCTTGTGGTCGAGGCCTTCCTCGTTGACCACAAGCCGGTCGAGCCGGCCTTCGGGCTCAAACTATCGGCAGAAGGTAACAATATCGTCTTCTCCGGCGATACGCGCCTGACGCCGTCACTGAAGCAGGCTGCGCAGGGCTGCGACCTGCTCATCTGCGAGGTCTTCATCGACAGCCAGATGCCTGTCGCCGCCGGCGTGCGCTCGGCCGAGACCGTGGCGTCGGTGCAGAGCTATCACATGACCCCGGCAGTCGTGGGCGGCCTTGCCGAGCGCGCCGGCGTCAAGGCGCTGGCGCTGACCCATCTCGTTCCGCCGGGAGCCGACACCGCGGCGCTCTTTTCCGAGATCCGTGCGGGCGGCTATGCCGGGCCGCTGATCGTCGGCGAGGATCTGATGCGGCTGGAGCTGCCGGCGCGGCTGCTGCGCTGGAACGGCGCGGCGCTGGGGTTCTGATCGCGATGCGGCTCAGGCCGCCCGGCGCAATCCCGCACTGGCCTGCCCGCCATCGAGCCGGAAGCTGCCAGCCAGCCTCGCGACTGCTTCGGCCGCCTCCGCCATGCCTCGCCCTGCCGCGGCGGTGCGTTCCGCCGCCTGGGCATTGTCCTGCGTGGCCGCATCGATCTCGACCAGCGCCCGCTCGATCGCGCCGACGCCCTGCGATTGCTCCGCCGTCGCCTGGCTGATCTCGCCGAAGGCCTGCGCGACCTCCTCGACCTCGCCGGAGATGGCGGTGAGGCTGGCGCCGGTCTCGCGCACCAGCCTCACCCCCTCGTCGACATGGACCTTGGTCTCGCTGATCAGCACCCGGACGTCGCGCGCCGCATCGGCCGATTGCTGGGCGAGCCGGCGGACCTCGGTCGCGACCACGGCAAAGCCGCGACCGCCATCGCCCGCCCGCGCCGCCTCGACCGAGGCGTTCAGCGCCAGCAGATTGGTCTGGAAGGCGAGCCCGTCCATGACCTCGACGATGTCGACGATCCGGCGTGCCTGCTGGTCGATCTTGTCGATCGCCTCGACCGCGCGGCCCGCGACCGCGACGCCCGCGCCGGCATCGTCGGCGGTCGAGCGCGCCTTGCGCGCCGCCGCCTGGACGATGTCGGAGGTCTGGCGGACAGTAGCGGCGATCTCCTCGATGACGCTGGAGGTGTCCTGAAGCGCATTGGCCTGGCTCTGCCCGCGCTGCGACAGGTCGAGTGTCGCCGAGAGGATGTCCTCGGCCGCAGCTCGCGTCTGGACTGCGTTGCTCGCGACTGCCGCCAGCGCTCCAGCGAGCGCCTCCGCCGAGCGGTTGAAATTGCCGGCGACGGCAGCGAGCCGCCCTTCGAAGCCGGTCGACATCCGCGTGCTCAGATCGCCGTCGGCCAGCCCCGAGAGCGCACGATCGGCCTCGTCCAGGAAAGCTTCGCAAGCGTCGGTCAGCTCGTCGATGCCGCTCACCAGCGCGCCGAACCGGCCAAGGTCGGCAGTGCGGACGGTTCGAACCGAGAAATCGCCGCGCTTGGCCGCATCGACCACGCCGGCGACGGCTTCGAGCAAGTGCGCTTCGATCGCGACACGCTCGGCTTCGCTTGCCACATTGTCATGGCGCAATATCTCGGCGCGCTCCTGGTTGAGTAGAGCGGTCGAGGCCGCCTCGTCGGCCTGATCGAGCGCCGCGGCGAGCCGCTGCGCGATCCAGATCAGTGCGCCCGCCTCGGCCAGCAGGATGACGGCGTGGACGACGACACGGGCGAACTCGCTGCCATCGGGAAACACCGCCGCTGGATAGGCGAAGTTCAGGACGAGATGATGCACCGCGACGACCACCGTCGCCGCCAGGATCGAGCGCCAGCAGCACCACGCCGTCATCACCGCGAGCGCGGCGAAGAAGGCCATGTGCAGGTCGATCTGGTAGCGCGTGCCCTCGCAGGCGAAGACCAGCAGAGCGACCTGCCCGTTGATCGCGATGGTCGAGACCAGGCGGGTCGACAGGCCGATCCCATCCGAACGCCAGGCCAGGGTCGTGGCCGCGGCGAGCAGGGTCGAGACCAGCCCGATCGCGAAAAGCGCCGGATGCCCGGCAAACCAGGCGACGGCGCAGGTCACCGGCACCAGCAGCCACTGCCCTGTCATCAAGGGCTTGGCGAAGGCGCCGCGGAACGTCTCGAGGCTCTGGCTCATGGGGACCGTCTCGCTGAGATGAAGGGATCGCGCGCCTGGCCGGAGCAGCCGCCGCCCAGCCCGGCCAGGACGAGCGCGGCGCCGGAGCTGTAGAGGCGGGTTGAAAAGCCGGGGACGGCCGAGCGGGCCAGCAAGCCGAAACGGCCGACCGGTGCGAGGATGACACCGTCAGCAAGGCTCACGGCCTCGGCCGCGGCAACAGAGCTTGCCGCGAGCACGAGAACGGTCGCACCGTCGCGCGGCGCAAGGATGACGCCGACCGGCGCGAGCAGCGCACCGATCGCCAGAGCCAGCAGTCCGATGCGTGGGCGAAACGCCATCGTTTAGATCCGGCAGGATAAGCGCCTGCGATCCTGAACGATTCTATTTAAAGCAACGTAAAGTTGTATTGTCGCCGAATTGCACGATGCAACTTCAGCCCAGCCCCCTGCCCTTCAGCGCGACGCCGATCTCAGCCAGCACCGCCGGATCCTCGATCGTCGCCGGCATGGCGTACTCCTCGCCATCGGCGATCTTCTTCATCGTGGCGCGCAGGATCTTGCCGGAGCGCGTCTTCGGCAGGCGCGCCACCGTGATCGCGAGCTTGAAGGCGGCGACGGGACCGATCCTGTCGCGCACCAGCCCGACCAGCTCCTTCTCGACCTCTGCCGGCGACTGCGTCACCCCGGCCTTCATCACCACGAAGCCGCAGGGCTGCTCGCCCTTGAGCCCGTCCCTGATTCCGACCACGGCGCACTCGGCCACGGCCGGATGCGAGGCCAGCACCTCCTCCATGCCACCGGTCGAGAGACGGTGGCCGGCGACGTTGATGATGTCGTCGGTGCGGCCCATGATGAAGACATAGCCGTCCGCGTCGATGAAACCGGCATCCGAGGTGTTGTAGAAGCCGGGATAGGTTTCGAGATAGGCGCTGCGGAAGCGGGCATCGTCCTGCCAAAGCGTCGGCAGCGCGCCGGGCGGCAGCGGCAGCTTGGCGACGATCGCGCCCATCGTCCCGGCCGGCACGGGCTTGCCGCCTTCGTCGAGGCACTGGATGTCGTAGCCCGGCAGCGGCACGCTCGGCGAGCCGTGCTTGATCGGCAGAAGGCCGAGGCCGACCGGATTGCCGACCATGCAGGCGCCGGTCTCGGTCTGCCACCAATGGTCGACCACCGGCACCTTCAGCACCTCCTCGGCCCATTTCAGCGTGTCGGGATCGGCCCGCTCGCCTGCGAGGAAGAGCGTGCGGAACTGCGAGAGATCGTAGTTCTTGAGATAGGTCGCCTGCGGGTCGTCCTTGCGGATCGCCCGGAAAGCGGTCGGCGCCGTGAACATCGCCACCGCCTTATGCTCCGCGATCACCCGCCAATAGGCGCCGGGATCGGGCGTGCCGACCGGCTTACCCTCGTAGAGGATCGAGGTCGCGCCGAGCAGCAGCGGGCCGTAGACGATATAGCTGTGGCCGACGACCCAGCCGACATCGGACGCCGTGAACATCACCTCGCCGGGCCTGACGTCGTAGAGCTGCGTCATCGT
Source organism: Allobosea sp. Root483D1 (assembly GCF_001429505.1). Lineage (GTDB taxonomy): Bacteria > Pseudomonadota > Alphaproteobacteria > Rhizobiales > Beijerinckiaceae > Allobosea. Next base: position 91,761 of record NZ_LMJW01000018.1, on the reverse strand, counting down.
CGCCAGCAGCATGACCATGTGACCGCCATTGTCGCGCACCACGCCCTTGGGTCTGCCGGTCGTGCCGGAAGTGTAGAGCACATAGAGTGGGTCGGTCGCGGCGACCTCGACGCAGTCAGCCTTGCGACCGTTTGCGCGGGCGGCGGCGACGAGCGTGCGCCAGTTCTTGTCGCGGCTGACATGCATGGAGGCATCGACCTGCGGCCGTTGCAGCACGATGCAGGCATCGGGCTTGTGCGTCGAAAGATCGATCGCGGCGTCGAGCAACGGCTTGTATTCGACCACGCGCGTCGGCTCGATGCCGCAGGTCGCGGTCATGATCAGCTTCGGCGTGGCGTCGTCGATACGGGTCGCCAGCTCCTTCGCCGCAAAGCCGCCGAACACCACCGAATGCACCGCGCCGATCCGAGCGCAGGCCAGCATGGCAATGGCTGCTTCGGGGATCATCGGCATGTAGAGGATGACGCGATCGCCCTTGCCGACGCCCTGGTCCTGCAACACGGCCGCGAGGGTCGACACCTCGTCGAGCATCTCAGCGTAGGTGAAACGCTGCTTGGTGCCGGTGACCGGGCTGTCGTAGATCAGCGCCGTCTGCTCGGCGCGGCCATCACGGACATGCCTATCCAGCGCGTTGAAGCAGGTGTTGCAGCTCGCATCCGGGAACCAGCGGCCATAGATGCCGGCCTCCGCGTCGAAGATCTGCTGCGGCGGCTTGATCCACTCGATGCCCCCCGCGATCTCGGCCCAATAGCCTTCCGGGTCCCGCTGCCAGGCGGCATAGATCTCAGCATAGCGGCTTGCATGGCTGGCAGTCATCAAAAGCGTTCCTCTTCGCCTGGTATTGGGCCTAGAGCTTCGCTCAGGGCTGGCCGTCTGCGGGCCGGATTTGGCGCGGGATCGTGCCCATGTCCGCCGCTTGCGTGCAAGCGCTCCTCTGTCAGACTTTCAGCGCAACCGCATGGGCTGTGCTGCACAGCCGGCCCAGCCGGCAGCCGCGCGGGACGATGACCTTCGACCTCACCTTCTTCGCCATCATGGTGCCGGCCGTCATCCTGATGGGGCTGTCCAAGGGCGGCTTTGCGGGCCTGAGCCTGCTTTCGCTGCCGTTGATGGCGCTGATCGTCTCGCCGGTGCAGGCGGCGGCGATCATGCTGCCAATCCTGATCATCCAGGACGTCGTCTCGGTCTGGTCCTATCGCCGCGACTTCGATCGCCGCAACCTCGCCACCCTGATCCCCGGCATGCTGCTCGGCGTGCTCGTCGGCTATCTCCTGGCGGCGAAGGTCTCCGATGCCGTCGTCGGCCTCGCGGTCGGGATGATCTCGATCGGCTTCGCGCTGCGCCGCCTCCTCGCCGGCAAGACGGCAGCCCAGCCGGTGACCAAGGCGAACTATGCGGCCGGAACGCTCTGGGGGGCGATCTGCGGCTTCACCAGCATGATCGCCCATGCCGGCGGCCCACCCTTCCAGATCTACACCATGCCGCAACGCCTGCCGCCGGCGGTCTTTGTCGGCACCGGCGCGCTGTTCTTCGCGCTGATGAACTGGATCAAGGTGCTGCCCTATTTCGTCCTCGGCCAGTTCAGCCCGCAGAACCTGATGGCCTCGGCCGCACTCGCCCCGGTCGCGATCCTCTCGACCATCGCCGGCGTCTGGCTGGTCAGGCGCGTCCCGGCCGAGCGCTTCTACACCATCATCTACTGGCTGCTGATCGCAGTCGGCGTGAAACTCGTCTTCGACGGCCTGCGTCCGCTCTTCGGCTGATTGCGGGAGGCGGGACGCGCTTCTAGGCTGGTCGGCAACACCAGCCGGGAACGCCGAACGCCATGCCGATCTCCCCTTACGACACCGATCTCGATCGCAACCCGGCGAACTTCCAGCCGCTCTCGCCGCTGCCCTTCCTCGAGCGCGCCGCCAGCGTCTTCCCGAACCATGTCGCCGTCGTCCATGGCCCGCTGAAGCGGCCTTACGCCGAGCTCTACGCCCGCACCCGCCGTCTCGCCTCGGCCCTGAAGCAGCACGGCATCGGCAAGAACGACACGGTGGCGGCGATGCTGCCGAACACCCCGGCCATGCTCGAATGCCATTACGGCGTGCCGATGTGCGGGGCGGTGCTGAACACGCTCAACACCCGCCTCGATGCCGCGATCATCGCCTTCTCGCTCGACCATGGCGAGGCCAGGGTGCTGATCGCCGATCGCGAGTTCTCGAAGACGGTCAAGGAGGCGCTGGCGCTCTGCAAGGTGAAGCCGCTCGTCATCGACTATGACGACCCGGTCTATGACGGGCCGGGCGAGCGCCTCGGCAGCATCGAGTACGAGGAGTTGCTCAAGCAGGGCGATCCCGATTTCGACTGGCTGATGCCATCGGACGAGTGGGACGCGATCGCGCTGAACTACACCTCCGGCACCACCGGCGATCCCAAGGGCGTGGTCTACCACCATCGCGGCGCCAACCTGCTCGCGACCTCGAACGTGCTCACCGGCGGCATGGGGAGGCACCCGGTCTATCTCTGGACCCTGCCGATGTTCCACTGCAATGGCTGGTGCTTCCCTTGGACGATCTCGCTGCTCGCCGGCACCCATGTCTGCCTGCGCCAGGTCCGGGCCAAGGCGATGTACGATGCGCTGGCCGACCATGGCGTCACCCATATGTGCGGCGCGCCGATCGTGATGTCGGCGCTTCTCAACGCGCCCGAGGCGGAGCGGCGCAGCTTCGCCCAGCAGGTCAATTTCTTCACCGCCGCCGCGCCGCCGCCCGAAGCAGTGCTCGCCGGCATGGCGCAGGCCGGCTTCAACGTCGTCCATCTCTACGGGCTGACCGAGGTCTATGGTCCCGCCGTGGTCAACGAGTGGAACGGCGCCTGGGACGCCCTGTCCGGCGGCGAGCAGGCGGCGCTCAAGGCGCGCCAGGGCGTGCGCTATCCGGCGTTGGAAGGGCTCGATGTCCGCGACCCCGAGACGCTGGAGCCCGTGCCGCATGACGGCCAGACGCTCGGCGAGGTGATGTTCCGCGGCAATGTCGTGATGAAGGGCTATCTCAAGAACCCGAAATCGACCAAGGCCGCCTTCGCGGGCGGCTGGTTCCACTCCGGCGATCTCGGCGTGATGCATCCCGACGGTTACATCCAGCTCAAGGACCGCTCCAAGGACATCATCATCTCCGGCGGCGAGAACATCTCCTCGATCGAGGTCGAGGATGCGCTCTACAAGCACCCGGCGGTGCAGGCCGCCGCTGTCGTCGCCCGCCCCGACGAGAAATGGGGCGAGACCCCCTGCGCCTTCGTCGAATTGAAGCCCGGTCAGAGCGCCACGCAGGACGAGATCATCGCCTGGTGCAAGACCCTGCTCGCCTCGTTCAAATGCCCGCGGACGGTGGTCTTCACCGAGGTGCCCAAGACCTCGACCGGCAAGATCCAGAAGTTCAAGCTGCGCGAGATGGCGCGGGCATTGTGATAGCGCGGAGGCAAACGGCTCCCTTCACGGCCCGCTGGGGCAGGCCGGCGGTTGCTTATGTGATCACGGCTCCGGCGCTGGCGCTCATGGCCATGCTGGCACCGTCGGTTCGGGCCCAGGACGCCTCCGCCGCACTCACCGGAAACTGGCAAGGCACCTATGTCTGCGCGCAGGGGAAGACCGGGCTGACCCTAACGATCGACCCGCAAGATGGCCGCGAATTTTCCGGCGTGTTCCAGTTCTACGCCGTGCGCGAGAACATCACCGTGCCTGATGGCTGCTTCACGGTCTCAGGCCGCATCAGGAGTGGCGGCGCGGTCGACATCATCGGCTCCACCTGGATCAAGCGACCGGCCGGCTACATCACCGTCGACCTGCACGGGCGGGTCGGGCAAGGCGGCACCAACATGTCGGGCACGGTGGCAACACCCGGCTACGGCAATCTGTGCTCCAGATTCGAACTGACGAGAACCGCCACCAAACCATCGGTCGAAGAAACCTGCCGCGTCGAAGCTCCGGTGGTCAGTTTCGCCCCGTGACGCGGTGAGATTTCCTTCTCCGCTGCGCCTTGAGACAAGGAGCGCCCGCCTGACCGATCTCAACTCTCTGCGGCCGCCCAGGCACCGACGCGCGTCAGAAGTTGGTCCGCCGCGTCGAGTTCAGTCATGGCGATCCACTCATTCGGCTGATGCGCCTGTGCGATCGAGCCCGGACCGCAGACCAAAGCCGGGATGCCCGCCTGCTGGAAGAAGCCTGCCTCGGTCCCGAACGGCATCGCGATCGGCGGCCACAAGCCCCCGAGCTCGCGTACCACTCCGGCAGCCGGACTGCCCGCCGCGCAGTCGAGCGGCGGCACGCTCGCTAGCGAGGCCGTTTCGACGCTCACCCCGGCAGCCAGCCCAGCCGCCAGGTCTTCGACGGCGGCGAGCACGGCCCGTGCCGCAGCTTCATCGGGCGGCCGGAACTCCCAGACGACCTCGCAGCGTTCGGGAATGATGTTGATGGCATTCCCGCCCTCGATCCTGCCGATGTTGACAGTTGTTCGACCGCTGCTCTGCCCTCCCCCGAGGGCGGTAAGGCTGGCCACGAGTGCCGCCGCCGGCTCGATCGCGCTGGCGCCGAGAAGGGGGTCGCTCGAATGGGCGGCGCGGCCATGGAAGACGCTGCGATAGCCATAGAAGCCGCGATGGCTGAGCCCGATGTGCATCTGCGTCGGCTCCCCGATGATGGCGAGCGCCGGCAGCGGGCCATGCGCCAGCATGTCGGCGATCAACAGCGGCACGCCAAGGCAGCCGACCTCCTCGTCATAGGACAGGGCAAGATGGATCGGCCGCCGCAGCTCGCTGGCCCGCCAGCCCGGGACAGCTGCGAGGCAGGCCGCGACGAAGCCCTTCATGTCGACGGCGCCGCGGCCATGCAGGCGCCCATCCCGGCCGGCGAGCGCGAACGGATCGCTCGCCCAATCCTGGTCGTCGACGGTGACGACATCGGTATGCCCGGAGAGGACGATGCCTCCCGGCTGATCCGGCCCGATCGTCGCCAGGATGTTGGCCTTTTCGCCCGAGGCGTCGCTGGTCAGGCGCACCCGCGCGCCAGCGCTCTCGAGGTAATCGGCGGCCCAGTGGACCAGATCGAGATTGGAGCGCTGCGAGGTGGTGTCGAAGGCCACGAGCTTTTGCAGAATCTCGATCGTATCCATGGCGCTTCTCAGAGCCGGGATGTGCCGGGTTGCCGTGCTGGTCGTAGTCGAGCGCTCCCCCAGGTCCCGGTCGGGAGGAAGAATCCGGCGAGGATCAGAGCCATCCCGACAAGGTGGAAGCCGTGCACCGGCTCGCCCAGAACCGCGACCGCAAGCAAGGCCGTGAACAGCGCCACCAGATGGAACGACACCCCGGTGACGCTGGGCCCGAGCGTCGCCACGCAGTGCCCCCAGAGGATGAAGGCGATGAGCGAGGCGAACACGCCGATATAGAGAACCGCCGCGACCGAGCCCGCATCGGTCGGAATGCGCGCGCCTTGCGCCAGCTCGAAGGCCCAGAACGGCGCCAGCACCAACAGGCCGGCCGCCATCGTTGCCGCCAGAAAGACGAGCGGGCTCAAGGCTGCCGGCTTACGCCGCAGCAGGACGGAGTAGACCGCGTAGTTTGCGACGGCGATGAGCACGAGCAACTCGCCGCCATCGGCCCGCAATCCGCGCAGCTGCTGCAGGTCGCCGCGTGCGACGATCCAGATCACCCCAGCAAAGGACAGCGCGATGCCCGCAAGCGTCCGGCCGGAAACGCGCTCGACCCCGAGTGCGAAGGCCGCGAGCGGCACCATCAGCGGCAAGGTCGAGTTCAGGAAGGCGACGCTGGCGGCGGGCGTCGTCCGCAGCGCGAGGTAACCCAGCGCATTGTAGCCGGCGACACCGAAGGCGCCACAGGCGACGATCAGGGCAAGATGCTGCCGCAGCAGCCCGCGCTCACGCCAGGCCTGCCGGCCGATGAAGGGGGCAAGGCAGGCCAGCGCGACGAGCCAGCGCCCGACGGCGAGCGAGACTGGCGGAAAGCTTGGCCCGAGCGCGCGGCCGAGAACGAGATTGCCTGCCCAGAACAGCGGCGGCAGCCAGAGCAGCAGAAGCGGACGCGCCCAAAACCCTTTCAACAGCGCTGACATCGCCGGCCTCACACGCCGTCGAGGCCGATGCGAAGGCGCCGGTTATGGCGGCCCTTGTTGTCGATCTTCAGGATCCGCAGCGGGCGCGACGCTCCCGTCGACGCCAGATGCGTGCCGCCGCAGGCCTGGCGATCGAGCCCGACGATCTCGACGACCCTGATCTTGCCATCGGCCGTCGGCGGCGGCGTGACCGAGCGCGAGCGGATCAGGCCAGGCTCGTCGAACGCTTCGTCTTCACCGACATAGGTTTCGCCGACCGGCAGGTCCTGCCTGATCACGTCGTTGATGGCGCCTTCGAGGCTGCGCAGGCGCTCATTGTCGGCTTCGGCTAAGTCGAAATCGATCCGCGCCGTGCCGTCCTCGTTCATCTGGACGCCGGTCACGAGCGCGCCGTCGAAGCGCTGGTAGACCAGCGCATTGACGATGTGCAGATCGGTATGGAGTTCGCGCATCAGCTGCCGGAACGGGCGGTCGACCTGCGCAGCGACGGCGCCCGAAAGCATCACCGGCGCGGCAAGCAGGTGCCAGATGCCGTCGCCTAGAATCTCGAAGCCGGCGATCGGGACCTCGCCGCCGGACCAGTGCAATGTTCCCCTGTCGGCGAGCTGGCCGCCACCGCCAGGATAGAACGGCGAGCGATCGAGCCGGACGCGGCCCGGCTCGGCAGCCACGACCGCGGTTTCGAGGTCGAACACCTCCGGCTCGTCCAGACAGAAATAACGCGTCACGCGAAGGCTCCTTTTCGACAAGGAGCCTGGCGAGCTGCTTCAGCACGGTATTGGCGGAAATTGATCGCTCAGCTGGCAGAGCCGGCCCGTTGGTACTGAAGCGGCGTGATCCCGAACGAGCGCTTGAAGTGCCTGGTCAGCGCGCTCTGGTCGTAGAAACCACTGGCCAGAGCCGCGTCTGCGATAGGCGCGCCTGCTTTCAGCTGTCGGATTGCCGCCTTCAAGCGGAGTTGGGTCAGATAGGCGTGAGGCGTCAGCCCGACCGTACGCTTGAACAGACCGATGAGCTGGAACGGGGTCATGTCGACCCAAAGCCCCATCTCGTTCAGGCTGAGCCGACTCTCGGCATGCCGCGAAGCCATCCGCTTCGCAACGCGCGAAACCGCGGCCTCGTCCCGAGGCGCGATCGGGATCGACCGGGCACCGTCGCCATGGCGGGCGAAGAGCTGACCGAAGCTGGCGACGAGGAGTTCACGCTCTTCGAGCGGATCCCGGCCATCGTCGAGGCTGCGGTGCAGCCGCGTGAAGGCCGCGATCAGATCGGCATCGCCGAGGACATTGCGCATGAAATAGGCCGGCCGGGCGATCCCGAGATCGGCCGTCACCTGGTCGATGGCAGGCTGCGTCAGATAGATCGAGCGGTAGCGCCAGCCTTTGCTCCAGCCCATCCGGCCGGAATGCGGCTCGGCTGGATTGAAGACCAGAAGGACACTCTCACGGGCTTCGTCGCTGCGGCCGCGGCTCTTGAATTCGGAGCCCCCGCTTTCTGTCACGGCAATGACGAAGGCGTCGTGCTGATGCGGCGCGTAGTCATGCGTCGTGAAGTCGGCGTGAAGGCAGCTGAGGCCGTCGACGCCGGGTGCGTTCCAATATCGGCTCCTGTTGCGCATATCGATGCGCGCCATCACGCAGTTCCCTCGACCCATCTGCTCTCCATCATGAGGTCCCTCGGGCGGTTCGTCGATCACTTCCGCTCGATCTCGAAGCGGGCGGCCGGCAAGACGCGAACCACACAATAAAAAGCCGGCCCCTTTCGGGGCCGGCGTCGCGCCTTGCGCGAAATCGTCACGGGCCGCCGCGGCCCGCCTGTCATCTCAGTGCAATGTCGGTGACGGCATGGTCAGCCGCACGCGTTCGATCTCATCCTTCAGCAGCAGCTTCTTTCGCTTCAGCTCGGCCACGCTGAGATCGTTCGACGAGGGGCTTGATACCGCCTGAGCGATAGCGTCCTCGAGTTGGCGATGCTTGCGTTCAAGCTCGGCGAGATGTGTCTGCAGCGACATCTGGATCCTCCTGATGAGCGTTCTGGCAAGGTAAAGTCTGACACAGAGCCGGCTTTGCGTCTGCGGGGCAGACGTGCACTGCACCATGAGTTTCTGTGATCCCTTCCGAGACCTTTCCCGAGGCGCATGAATGCGAGCAAGCCAGCCCTGCATTCGCCCGGGCGACACCCTTGCCGCGCCGCCCGTGCCTGCGCATAGTCGCGCCCGATCGCGGCGATGATGAGACGGCTTCATGGGATTCGAACTGAGCCAGGAGGAAATCGAGGTCCTGGAGGCGGAGCTGGCGCGGTTGCGCGAAGAGCATCGCGATCTCGACAGCGCCATCGACGCACTCGAGCGGCTCGGCCCGGTCAACCAGATCCAGATCCAGCGCCTGAAGAAGCGCAAACTCTATCTGCGCGACCGCATCTCCTATCTCGAAGACCAGCTAACGCCTGATATTATCGCCTAGGCTACCGGAATTCCGAGCAAATCCCGATTCCGCGCTTGCCTGTGACGTTGCGGCCGGTCTAGATCGCGCGCTTCCTCCCTCCTGCCGGGAAGCGCGCATTTCATGGCCGAGCCGACTCCTCCCGTCGCCATCATCATGGGCAGCCAGTCCGACTGGGCGACGATGCGTCACGCTGCAGATACGCTGGGCGAGCTCGGCATCCCCTTCGATGCGCGCATCATGTCGGCCCATCGCACGCCGGACCGGATGTACGCCTTCGCCAAGGGCGCCCGGGCGGAAGGCTTCAAGGTCATCATCGCCGGCGCCGGCGGCGCCGCGCATCTGCCGGGCATGACGGCCTCGCTCACCCCCCTTCCCGTCTTCGGCGTCCCCGTCGAATCCAAGGCGCTCTCCGGTCAGGACAGCCTGCTCTCGATCGTGCAGATGCCGGGCGGCATTCCGGTCGGCACGCTCGCCATCGGCAAGGCCGGCGCGATCAACGCAGCCCTGCTCGCCGCCGCCGTGCTCGCCCTCTCCGACTCCGATCTCGCCGAACGCCTCGACGCCTGGCGCACCCGGCTGAGCAACGCCGTCGCCGAACGCCCGAAGGACGAGGCATGAGCCAGCCCGATCCACGCGGCCTCGGTCCCGGCGCCGTCCTCGGCATCCTCGGTGGCGGCCAGCTCGCCCGCATGCTGGCGCTGGCCGCGGCCGATCTCGGCGTGCGCGTGCACATCTTCGCGCCGGACGCCGACAGCCCGGCCTATGAGGTCGCCGCCCGCCACACCATCGGCGCCTATGAAGACGAGGCGGCGCTCGCCAGCTTCGCCGACGCCGTCGATGTCGTGACCTACGAGTTCGAGAACGTCCCGGCCGCGACGGCGGCCTTCCTCGCCGCCCGCACCCCGCTGTACCCGGGAGCGCGAGCGCTCGCAGTGACGCAGGACCGCCTCACCGAGAAGCGCTTCGTCGCCGATCTCGGCCTTGCCGTGGCGCCGTTCGAGCCGGTCGACTCGCTCGCCGACCTGGAAAAGGCGGTCGCCAGGCTCGGCCGTCCCGCCGTGCTGAAGACGCGGCGCTTCGGCTATGACGGCAAGGGCCAGGTCAAGATCGCCGACGGCGTCGATCTCGCCCAGGCCTGGGACGAGATCGGGCATTTCCCGGCGATCCTCGAAGGTTTCGTCACTTTCGCGCGCGAGGTCTCTGTCGTCGCCGCCCGCGCCGTCGACGGTTCCTTCGCCGCCTTCGACGTCTGCGAGAACGAGCATCGCGACCACATCCTGGCACTGACGCAGGTGCCTGCGCGCATCGCCCCGGCTGCTGCGGAAGCTGCCGTCGAGGCCGCACGCCGGATCGGCGAGGCGCTCGGTTATGTCGGCGTCTTCGCCGTCGAGTTCTTCCTGGTCGAAGGTACGAGCGGCGAGCAGGTCGTCGTCAACGAGATCGCCCCCCGCGTCCACAACTCCGGACACTGGACCAGCGAAGGGGCGCAGACCTCGCAGTTCCACCAGCATGTCCGCGCCGTCTGCGGCTTCCCGCTCGGTGCGACGACGCGGCGCGGCCACGTCACCATGCAGAACCTGATCGGCGATCAGGCGAATGACTGGCGCGCCATCCTGGCCGAGCCGGGCACGCATCTGCACCTCTATGGCAAGCGCGACGCAAGACCCGGCCGCAAGATGGGCCATGTCACCCGCGTGCTCCCCGAGGCCGGGTGAGCCGCACAGCGCTGTAGCAGCCCCGAAAACCGCGTATTTACGCGGGTTTTGCCGCGCTGCAGCGTGGACAGCCCGAGCGAATTCTGGTATCCGCACGGCCTTCGCGGCGGTCTTCAGAACGGCAGGTCGCCGCCCGGATTCTGAGCCACCCACAACGACGGACAATCCCGTGCAGGTTCTCGTTCGCGACAACAATGTCGACCAGGCGCTGCGGGCGCTGAAGAAGAAGCTGCAGCGCGAGGGCGTCTTCCGTGAGATGAAGCTCCGGGGCCATTACGAGAAGCCGTCCGAGAAGAAGGCGCGCGAGAAGGCCGAGGCCGTCCGCCGCGCCCGCAAGCTGATCCGCAAGAAGCTGCAGCGCGAAGGCCTGCTGCCGGCGCCGGTGAAGCCGAAGCGCCCCGAGCGGCCCGCCCGCCCGGCGGCTGTCTGACCGCGCAAGAGGCTCGGCGACCGCCGCCCCAGTGCCATTCTGATATCTGCGCCTGGAGCTTCTCCGGGCGCAGTTGTTTTTGTAGACTTGTTAACCAAACCTTGTGAGGGGTTGGGCGTTTTGGAGGATGGGCCGCGCACCGGAGCGGGCGTAGCGCATGGCAGGCGAGAGTTCGAGGCAATGGATAAGAGCATGTTCACGGGCAGGAACTGGCTGATCGCGACGGGCCTCGCGCTCGCGCTCGCAGGCTGCGACACGGTGAGCATGAGCTCCGGGGCCGGCGTCGCCGAACTCCAGACCGAGAACGCCGAGGCCGCGAGCGTCAACATCGGCTCGCTCAGCGAAGTGGTGAGCCGCAACCCGAACGATCCGCAGGCCTACAACACGCGCGGCGCCGCCTATGCCCGCGTCGGCCGCTATTCCGACGCCATCTCCGATTTCACCAAGGCGGTGCAGATCGACGCCAATTTCGCGCCGGCCTACACCAATCGCGGCCTGGCGCTGCGCCAGAGCGGGCGCAACGACGCGGCATTGCAGGACTTCAACCGCGCCGCCACCGCCAATCCGAGCTACGCCCCGGCCTTCGTCGCCCGCGCCAACCTGTTGCGCCTGCAGGGCAACAGCCAGCAGGCGCTGGCCGACCTCAACACCGCGATCCGCCTCAACCCGGAATCGGCGGAAGCCTTCCACGCCCGCGGGCTGGTCTACCAGAAGGAAGGCCAGCACCAGCAGGCCGTCACCGATTTCGACTCGGTGATCGACCGCAATCCCTATACCGCCCCGCCCTATATCGCCCGTGGCGAGAGCCTCAACGCCCTCGGCAGATACGACTCGGCGCTCGAGGACTTCACCGCCGCGCTCAATGTCGACAACCGCAATGCCGCCGCCTGGGCCGGCCGCGGCCTCGCCTTCGAGAAGCAAGGCAAGAAGACCGAAGCGAGCGAAGCCTATCAGCGCGCTCTCGGCCTCGACGGCAACAATCAGATCGCCCGCTCCGGCTCCGCCCGCCTCGGCGGCGGTGGCGGCATGTTCCGCCTCTGACGCACCTCGCCTACCGCCCCGCCGCGGCGGTCACCGTCTGGCTCCCGGCCAGGCGGCTCGTATTGAGATCGGCGAGGAAGCGCCTGATCTCCGGCACCGAGCCATGCGCCGGCAGGTTCTCGTGATTGCCCTCCGGGAAGCGGATGAAGCGCTTCGGCGGATTGGCGAGCGCAAACAACGCCTCGCCCTGGCTGAACGGGATGACGCCGTCGCGCTGGCCATGCAGCACCAGCAGCGGCGCCTTGACCTTGCCGATCACCCGGTCGGAGTGGAACTGGTCGTGCATGACCAGGCCAACCGGGATGAAGGGATAAAGTTGCTGCGCCACGGCGGCGGTCGAAAGATAAGGCGCTTCGAGGATTACGGCCTTGAGCGGGGCGTCCGCGGCTAGCTTCAGCACCACGCCGGTGCCGAGCGACTCGCCATAGCCCACCAGCCTCTCCGCACCGAAACGCGCTACGGCCGCGGCATAGGCGGCGCGTGCGTCCAGCGCCAGCCCGTCCTCGGTCGGTGAACCGGTCGAACCGCCATAGCCGCGATAATTGACGGCGAACAGGCCGGTGCCGTCCTGCGTCAGGGCGCGGAAGCGCGTCTGCCGGATCGGGCGGCCGAAATTGCCGGCATTGCCGTGGAAGAACAATAGCACCGGCTTGCCCTCGCGCGGCGGCACCACCCAGGCGACCAGCCTCTCGCCGTCGGCAGCGGTGAGCGTGGCTTCCTCGACGCCGGGCAGGTTGGCGCTGGCGATCTCGGCCCTGGCCGGATTGCGCGGATACATCATCTCGCGCTGCTTGACGTAGAGCAGCGCCAGCACGGCGCCATAGGCGCAGAGCGCGCCGACGGCGAGAAACTTCAGGATCCTGCGCATCACCCGCTACCTTCGGCCGCCGCCCAAAGCGAAAAAGGGCCGGCATCGAGCCGACCCTTTACGACGTTCCGATGACGGAAGGCTCCGGCCCGGATGGGCCAGCGCCTCGACGATTCCGTCAGTGCCAGACTTTCCGGACTCAGTAGAGCAGGAGCGCCAGCAGCATCAGGGCGAAGGGCACGAACGTGGCGCGCCAGCCGATCGACGGGGCGGCGATGCCGACGCCGGTGCCGACCAGGGTCAACAGGGTGCCGATAATGGCGGTGCCCCAGGCATGCTTGGTGCCGCCGACGGCGAGCGCCGCGACGATGGCGAGGCAGGCGAGCGTGCCGACTTCGGCGAAGTGAACGAAGCCCACATAGGTGCGCTCATGCTCCGGATAATCCATCTGCGGAGCGTCGGCGGCGTGTCCGTGGTCGGCCATGAAGAAAGTCCCGAGTTCAAACCCTGTCGTGACGCCCTGTAGCGCACCTGAAAAGGGTCGGCAACGGAGCGCCGGAGCTGCGACGACCATTTTCTGGACGATAGCAGCACAACAGAGGGAAAATGCGCAGCCGCGGCCGATTAATGCGCGATCAGGTCACGAAAATAGACGGCGCGACTTATGGCAGCAGCTCCGGCGGAACATGGTGCGGATCATAGCCGCGCGGCCGATTCTTTTGCGTCCAGCCATAGAGACCGGCGACGAAGAGGCCGCCCGCCACAGCGACGGCCAGCATGCCGAGGTCACCGGTGAGCAGCAGCAGGATCAACGGCAACGCGGCGAAGAGCAAGCCGGCGATGACGAGCATCACCTGCATGACCTGCAGCCGCCCCTCGCTCACTCCGGCCGAGAAGCGCACGACACCCGTGGGCCTCGTCGCGAGGGTTTTGTGCAGGTCGCGAACGAAGCCGGCATAGACCGGGTCGCGCTCCTCATCCGGAAAGCCGAAGGCGCTGCTGCCGACCACCTGCAATGGCGCAGCCCCGCCAAAGTGGATGATACAGCTGCCGAAATCGCCATGCCGGGTGATGTGAGCGACCGAAAGATGCACGGCGCTGATATCGGAGAGCAGCCGTGAATCTTCGCCGGTCGCGGTCGTCCAGACCAGGCGATCACCCGCGATCGCCACGCCCTCATCCGACAGCTTGAGCGCGAGCCCGCCGGGATTGCGCCGCACGAACAGGCCGTAATCGCGCCGCGATGCATCGTCCTTGCTCGCGTCCTGCATGGCATCCCTCCACCGAGGGATTGTGCCGTGCAGGCGCGAAATTGACGATGCCGGCGATCAGTGAGCTGCGAGCCCGGCCGCCGCCAGTGCTACATTCTGCTCGCTTGCCACGCCTGCGACGCTGAAAGCCTCGATCTCCTGCTCGAACAGCCGGTGAAAATTGAGCTCGGCGTCGAGATGCAGGAAGACGCCGCCCAGGCCGATCGCGGCGCGATCCATGAAGACGAACTCGCGCGGCACCGTCACCGGCCCGCGCGCCTTCAGCGCCGAATGGACCTGGAAGGCCTGCTTGCGCCCGTACTCCGACGGTTTGACGTCCTCGGCGATCCGGCGCGTGCGATCCTCCAGCAGCGGGCCGTAGATGAACTTCGCCCAGATGTTGAGGGTGTCGATCAGCTCTTTGTTGAGCCCCTTGAAGCCCCAGACCTCATAGGCGTGGACGACGCGGGCCTCCTCGCCCTCAAGCAGGCCACGATAGAGATCGACGACGCCGCCGACGAAGCTCGGCGGGAAGATCCGAATGCAGCCATAGTCGAGCAGATTGATACCTTGCGGTTCGCCGCCGTCCTGAAAGACCGTGTAGTTCCCGAGATGCGGATCGCCATGGATGACGCCGTGATGGCTGAACGGACGCCACCAGGCCCGGAACATCGCGGTCGAGATCCGGTCGCGGATCTGCTGGCTCGCCTGCTTGTGGTTCAGGATCTTGTCGCCGTCGAGCCAGCCCATGCTCAGCAGCCGGCGCGTCGACAGCTCCGGCACGACATCCGGCACGCGCACCTCAGGCGTGGCAGCCAGCATCTGCTGGTAGAGCGCGACATGCTTGGCCTCGCGGCGATAGTCGAGCTCCTCGCGGACGCGGGCGCTGATCTCCTTGGCGATCTCGCTGGTGTCGATCACCGCGCCCATGCGCCGATGCAGCCCGAACAGGATCTCGAGCTGGGAGATGTCGGCTTCGACGGCCGATTCCATGTCGGGGTATTGCAGCTTGCAGGCGAGCGGCGCACCGTCCAGCGATACCGCCCGATGCACCTGCCCGAGCGAGGCCGCGGCCGCCGGCTTGAGATCGAATTCGCTGAAGCGCTCGCGCCAATTCGCGCCGAGCTCGGCCTGCATGCGGCGCTTGACGAAGGCCGCGCCCATCGGCGGCGCCTCCGATTGCAGCTTCTGCAGTTCGGCGGCGTATTCCGGCGGCACCACGTCGGGAATGGTGGCGACGAGCTGCGCCACCTTCATCAACGGGCCTTTCAGCCCGCCGAGCGCCTTGGCCAGCGCCTCGGCATTGGTGGCGTTGCGGCCCTCCAGCCCGAACAGCTTTGTACCGGCTATCCGCGCCGCCACCCCTCCGACATTGGCGCCGACGCGGGCATAGCGCGCCGCGCGGGCGGAGAATCGATTGGCTTCGCTATCGCGTTCGGACATTGAGGCTCGCGCGGCTCATGACGGGCTGCTACCGGATGTAGGCGCTCTACCGGGGAAAGCCAGCAGGCACGCTGTCTCAGGAGCCGTTGATCGCAGCCTCGATCCAGATCGGCGTCGTCATGCGGGCGCGTCCTTCGGCCAGTTATCGCGGATCCAGCGCGTCAGCCCCTCCTCCTCGACCTCGCCGGCGGCGAGCGCGAGGATGGCAGCAGTCGCTTCCGGTTCGGGCACGAGGAAGTCGATGCCGTTGAGGCCGAGGAAGACGATCATAGAGGCGAAGGCAGCCCGCTTGTTGCCGTCGACAAAGGGGTGATTACGCGCAACGCCGAACGCATAGGCCGCAGAGAGGGCGGCGAGATCGTCTTCGCCATAGGCATATTTGTTCGGCGCACGCGCCAGCGCCGATTCCAGAAGCCCGTGATCGCGAATGCCGGCCGGCCCCCCGAACAGCGCGAGCTGCTCGGCATGAATATCGACGACCAGCTCGACGCTGACCCAGACGGGCTCGGTCATTTCGCCAGGGCGCGGTAGGTGTTGGCGTAGGTCTTGAACGAGCGCCGGGCAATTTCGAGCCCGCGCGCGTGGGTATCGTCATAGCGCGTCAGCTTCAGGCCGAGCTCCGGCTGCTCGACCACCGTCAGCTTGTCGCCTTCCGCCAACTTCAGCCGCGCCAGCAATTCCTTCGGCAAGATGATGCCGACCGAATTGCCGATCTTGCGGACCTGCAGGACCATGGCCTGTTCGCCGGCAGGCTTCTCGGGCTTGTTCATGGCGCGCTCCGGAGCTTGTCTGTTGTACGGAATGTATAACAGACAAGCGTCCGGCAGTCAGCCTACATCACCCGACACCGGCGACCGGCCTCCCTGGAACGGAAGGCCATCCTATGGCATTCCGCCTCACTCGCCCTTGTTGACCGAGATCGGCTTCAGCACGTTGCTCGGCTGGACGTACTTGGCGACCAGCGCGTCATAGGTGCCGTTCGCCTGCAGCCGCTCCAGCGCGCCCTTGACCGCATCGCGCAGCTGGCCGCCCTCGGCCGTCTTCGGGAACGGGATGCCGGTGAGCGAGCGGGTGAAGGGCTCGCCGAGCGCGATATAGGTGTTGGGCTCCAGCTTCTGGAAATGCGTCATCGTCTCGCTGCCTTGGACGCCGCCCTGCAGGCGCTGCGTCTTGAGTTGGGTGCGGGCGTCGACCGACCCTTCGGTGCCGACCACGGTGATCGCCGGCTTGCCTTTCGCGACGCAGTTGGCGTCGCTCCACTCGCCGATCTGCTTTGGCCAGTTGGTCGAGCGGCTGGCGCCGACGCTCTTGCCGCACAAATCCTCGACCGACTTGATCGTCGAGGCGAAGGCGGTGACCGTGTAGAACTGCGCGCCCGAGACCATGTAGTCGACGAAATCGACCGTCTCGCGCCGTGCCGGCAGGTCGCTCATCCCGGCCATCACCATGTCGACGCGGCCGGTCGTCAGCGAGGGCAGCATCTGGGCGAAGGCGGTGTCCTGCCACTCGGCCTTGACGCCGAGCTCCTTGGCGATCGCCTCGCCGAGCTCGTAGTCGAAGCCGGCCATCGTATTGGTCGCCGGGTCCTTGTAGACGATCGGCGCATAGTTCGGCTGGGTCGCGATGACGATCTTGCCGGCGGTCTTGATCCGGTCCGGCAGGGCCTGGGCCTGGGCGGCGAGCGCGGTGCCGGCGAGCAGCGCGGCGGCGAGCGAAAGGCGAAGCATGGTGGTCTCCCTCTTGTCTTTGCTTGGCTTCAATAGGCTTGGATTCACTTGAGGACGGCAGCGATGAAGTCGCGGGTGCGGCCCTGGCTCGGCGCGACCAGCACCTGCTGCGGCGGCCCCTGCTCGACGATCTCGCCCTTGTCCATGAAGACGACGTCGTTCGCGACCTCGCGAGCGAAGCCGAGCTCGTGGGTGACGACGATCATGGTCATGCCGGAGGCGGCGAGATCGCGCATCACGTTCAGCACCTCGCCGACCAGCTCGGGGTCGAGCGCCGAGGTCGGCTCGTCGAACAGCATCAGCTGCGGCTTCATCGCCAATGCACGGGCGATGGCGATGCGCTGCTGCTGGCCGCCGGAGAGCTCGATCGGATAGGAATCGCGCTTTTCGGCGAGGCCGACGCGCTCGAGCAGCGCCATGCCCTCGGCGATGATCTCGCGCCGCGGCCGTTTCAGCACCGTGAGCGGCCCCTCGATGATGTTCTGCAGCACGGTCATGTGGTTGAACAGGTTGAAGCGCTGGAAGACCATGCCGGTCTTGAGGCGCTGGCGCGCGATCTCGACGTCGCTGAGCTCGTGCAGCTCGTTGCCGACGCGGCGATAGCCGATCAGCTCGCCAGCGACCGTGATCGCGCCGGCATCGATCTTCTCGAGCTGGTTGATGCAGCGCAGCAGCGTCGACTTGCCCGAGCCGGACGGGCCGATGATGCATTGCACCGCGCCCGGCATCACCGAGAGCGAGACATTGTTCAGCGCCTTCAGTCGGCCGAACTGCTTGGTGACGCTGGCGGCGACGACGATCGGGGACAAGGCGGTCACGCAGCGGCCTCCTCGGCGATTTGAGGCTTGGCGCGGCGTTCGCCCCTGCCCTTCGAGAAGGCGCGTTCGAGGAAGAACTGGCCGATCTGCAGGAGGGTGACGACGAGCAGGTACCAGCCGGCAGCGACGATCAGCAATTCGATGACGCGGGCATTGGCATAATAGACATTCTGCGCATTGCGCAGGATCTCGGAGAACTGGATCACGCTGGCGACCGAGGTCAGCTTGACCATGCTGATCACCTCGTTGCCGACAGGCGGGATGATCACCCGCATCGCCTGCGGCAGCACGATCCGGCGCAACGTCGTCAGCCGGGTCATGCCGATCGCCTTGGCCGCCTCGGTCTGCCCGACATCGACCGAGAGGATGCCGGAGCGGACGACCTCGGCGGTATAGGCGCCCTGGTTCATGCCGAGGCCGAGCAGCGTCGCCATGAACGGGCCGATCACATCGATGGTTCGCCACTCGATCACACCGGGAATGCCAATCGTCGGGAAGACCAGCGCCAGGTTGAACCAGAGCAGCAATTGCAGCAGCAGCGGCGTGCCGCGGAAGAACCAGATGTAGAACAGCGCGACGCCGCGCAGCACCGGGTTCGGCGACATGTACATGATCGCGAACACGACGCCGAGCACGATGCCGAGCCCCATGGCGCAGGCGGTCATGATCAGCGTGTTGACGAGACCGGCGAGGATCGCCGGCGCGGTGAAGAATTGCGCCACCACCGGCCAGGCGATCTGCCCCTGCGCGAACGCCTTCACGATCCAGGCCAGCACGAACAAGATCGCCGCCGCGGCGACCCAGCGCCCGTAGAAGCGCTTGGGGACGATGGTCAGGCCGGCGATCTCGGCAAGGCCGCGATCCGGCATGGTCTGGGTTGCACTGCTCATGCCCCGCCCTCCCTCGTCCATTGCGAGAAGCCGGCGAGCCAGGTGCGGAAGCGGCCGATCTGCTCGATGACCCTGGCCGGGGCCGTGCCGCCATGGCCGCTGCGTGCCGCGACTGCTGCATCGAGCGTCAAGACCTTCAGCACGCTCTCGTCGAGACGCGGATCGATCGCGCGCAATTCCACCGGTTCCAGCCCTTCGAGCTCGCGGCCCATCTCCTCGCAATAGCGCACCAGCGCGCCGCTGATCTCATGCGCCTCGGCGAAGGGCACGCCTTTGCGGGCGAGATGATCTGCGACTTCGGTCGCGAGCGCAAAGCCGGCGCCGGCCTGCGCCCGCATCACGTCGGTGCGTGCCTCCATTGTCGCAACCAGCCCGGCGAAGGCCGGCAGCACTTCGCCGAGCACATCGACCGCGTCGAAGGCGGCGCGCTTGTCCTCGGCGAGGTCGCGGTTATAGGCGAGCGGCAGACCCTTCAGCGCGCCCAGCATGGCGACGAGGTCGCCGGTGAGGCGTGCCGCCCGGCCGCGCGATATCTCGGCGATATCCGGGTTCTTCTTCTGCGGCATGATCGAGGATCCCGTCGCGAAGGCATCGTCGAGCACGACCCAGCCGAACTGGCGCGAGGTCCAGAGCGTCACCTCCTCCGCCAGCCGCGACAGGTTCGTCGCCAACATCGCCGCAACGAACAGGAATTCCGCGACATGGTCGCGCGCACCGACAGCATCGACCGAGTTCTCGCAGGGGCCATCATAGCCGAGCGCCCTGGCGCTCAATTCCGGCGTCAGCGCGATCGCCGAGCCGGCGAGCGCGGCGGCGCCGAGCGGCGAGAGCGAGGAGCGCTTCTCCCAATCCTGCAACCGGCTGGCATCGCGCGACAGCGCCTGGCCATGCGCCATCAGCCAATGGCCGAAGGTGACAGGCTGGGCGCTCTGCAGATGGGTGAAGCCCGGGCAGACCGAGGCTGCGTGCTGCTCAGCCTGTCCTGCAATCGCGTCGAGTAGCTCGGCCAACATCGCGCCGATGGTCCGCGCCTCGGCGCGCAGATAGAGCTTCAGGTTGTTGGCGGCTTGGTCGTTGCGCGAGCGCCCGGCCCTGAGCTTGGCACCGGTCGCGCCGATGCGGGTAGTCAGTACGCGCTCGATGAAGGTATGGACGTCCTCGTCGCCCTCCTCCGGCGCGAGCGTCCCGGCGGCGAGATCGCGGGCGATGGCTTCGAGAGCGACGACGATCATCTTGAACTCGTCTTGGCTGAGCAGTCCGGCGCGCTCCAGTTCGGCCGCATGGGCCTTGCCGCCGGCGATGTCCTGCGGCGCCAGCCGGGCATGGGCGCCGGCCGCGCTCGACAATTTCATCATGCGCGGATCCGGCGGCTTGCGGAAACGGCCGCCCCAGAGACGCGTGGTCTGGTTCATGATGTTCTTCTCCCCTATCGAAAACACTGCCCTCTTGACCGCGCAACCGGCAAACGAAACGATCTCCTCAAGGGTAGTCGCTGAAGGAATATCTGTTTGGCCGGTCGCAACCTCCCGCCGTCGACCACGGCGCTTCGGGTCTTCCTCGCCGTCGCCCGCCTCGGCTCGACGGCGAAGGCGGCGGGCGAGGTGCACCTGACCCAGAGCGCCGTCTCCAAGCAGATCCAGGCGCTGGAGGAGCATCTCGGCACGGAGCTGTTCGAGCGCAGCCCCGCCGGGCTGAAACCGACCGAGGCCGGCACGATCTATCGCCCCTATGCCGAGGCCGCGATCGAGCAGATGGAGCGCGGCGCCCGCCGCCTCGCCGAGCGCGCCGCGATCGGCCGGCCGATCCGCCTGCACATGATCGCCATCGCCGGCGAGCGCTGGCTGATGGAGCGCTTCCCGGACTTCGCCCAGGCGCATCCCGAAATCGACGTCCAGTTCACCAATTTCGTCAGCGAGAACGAGATCGAGGAGGCCGATCTCGAGATCGTCCATGGCTTCGGCCCCTGGCCGGACCTCGAATCGCATTATCTCTTCGGTCGCCGGGTCGCGCTCGTCGCCGCACCCGCGGCGCTCGAACGCCTGGGAGGCTTCGCCCGCGCCGCCGACATCCAGAAGATGACGCTGCTGCAGCATTTCCAGATGCCGGCCTTCTGGGCCGAATTCACCGAGGCGCATGGCCTGCGCGGCGCGGTGCCGGCCCATACCGTGCGCTACGGCTATTATTCCGTGATCATCCGCGCCGCCGTCGCCGGGCTCGGCGTCGCGCTCGCGCCCCGCTGCTATGTCGCCGAGGAGCTGGCCTCGGGCGCTCTTGTCAATCCGCTCGGCCTCGATTTCGACAGCGCGACCGGCTGCTGGCTGACGGTCAATCCGCAGAGCGAGCGCAGCCCGGCGCTCGATACCCTGATCGCCTGGCTCTGCGAGGAGGCCCGCCGCTTCGAGGCCGCGGGTTGAGCCCACAAGGCGCATGCTCTAGACCGGCCGCCATGCTTCCGATGGCGAAGGCCCGATGCGCATAGCCGTGACCGGACGGACCGGGCAGGTCGTCCAATCCCTTCTCGCCCGCGCCGAGACGGCCGGCGTGACCGTCATCCCGGTCGGCCGGCCCGAGCTCGACATGGCGCAGTTGGAGGGCGTTAGGCAGGCCCTCGCCGCAACCAAGCCCGATTGCATCGTCAACGCCGCCGCCTACACCGCCGTCGACAAGGCCGAGACCGAACCGGAGCTCGCCATGCGGATCAACGGCGCTGGCGCCGGTGCCGTGGCCGCAGCGGCTGCGGCCCTAAGCGTGCCGCTGACCCAGATCTCCACCGACTATGTCTTCGACGGCATGGCGTCGCGGCCCTGGCGCGAAGACGATCCGACGGCGCCACTCGGCGCCTATGGCCGGTCCAAGCTGGCCGGCGAGGACGCGGTCATGGCTTCCGGCTCCGACTGGGTGATCCTGCGCACCGCCTGGGTCTACAGCCCCTATGGCGGCAACTTCGTGAAGACCATGCTGCGCCTCGCCGAGACCCGCGACGAGATCGGCGTCGTCTCCGACCAGCTGGGTTCGCCGACCAGCGCGTTCGACCTCGCCGACACCATCATGGCGATGGCGAAGGCACTGGCCGCCCGCCCCGGTGATGCCTCGCTCCGCGGCATCTTCCATGCCGCCGGCACCGGCGAGGCAAGCTGGGCCGACCTCGCCGAGACCGTCTTTGCCGCCTCGGCGGCACTGGGCGGGCCGAGCGCCACTGTCAGGCGCATCGCCACGAGCGACTACCCCACCCCCGCCCGCCGGCCGAGCAATTCCAGGCTCGACTGCAGTCTGCTCGCCGCTCGCCACGGCCTGCGCCTGCCGCCCTGGCAGGAATCCGTGCAAACCTGCGTCGCCACGCTGCTCGCGCAGCCGCGAAGCTGAAGGAGCTATCGATGAAGGGGATCATCCTCGCCGGCGGCAGCGGCACCCGGCTTCACCCGATGACCATGGTGACGTCGAAGCAGCTTCTGCCGATCTACGACAAGCCGATGATCTACTACCCGCTCTCGACGCTGATGCTCGCCGGCATCAACGAGATCCTGATCATCTCGACGCCGGAGGACGCGCCGCGCTTCGAGGCTCTGTTCGGCACTGGCGAGCGCTGGGGTCTGAAGCTCTCCTATGCAGTGCAGCGCAAGCCCGAAGGCCTGGCGCAGGCCTATCATATCGGCGCCGATTTCGTCGCCGGCAGCCCGTCCGCGCTGATCCTCGGCGACAATCTCTATTACGGCGATGGCCTCACCGATGTGCTGCACCGCGCCGCGGCGCGGACCAGCGGCGCCACCGTCTTCGCCTATCGCGTCAGCGATCCCGAGCGCTATGGCGTCGTCTCCTTCGATGCCGCCGGCAAGGCGCTCTCGATCGAGGAGAAGCCCAAGGTCCCGCGCTCGCACTGGGCCGTGACCGGCCTTTATTTCTATGACGCCGAGGTGGTCGAGATCGCCCGCAAGCTGAAGCCCTCGGCCCGCGGCGAGCTCGAGATCACCGACGTCAACCTCGCCTATCTCGAACGCGGCGCGCTCAGCGTCGAGCGGCTCGGGCGCGGCTATGCCTGGCTCGACACCGGCACGCCGGATTCCCTCGTCGAGGCCTCGGAGTTCGTGCGCACGCTGGAGCGCCGCCAGGGCTTCCGCATCGCCTGCCCCGAGGAGATCGCCTTCGAGAACGGCTGGATCGACCGCGAGCAATTGCAGGCGCTCGGCCAGGCCCTCTCGAAGAGCGGCTATGGCCAGTATTTGCTCGGCGTCGCCGGGCGAGAGCCGAGCCCATGACCTCTGGCTCGGCGCGCTTCGGTTGGGACTAGCTCCGCCGCCAGAACGGCAACAGCATCGAGACGCGCTCGCGATAGCGCCGATACTCATCGCCGAACAGGCCGACCAGGTCGCGCTCTTCCAGCATGATGCCGATCAGGATGTAGGCCGTCGTCGCGAAGGCGAAGAGCAGATGTCCCTGGGTCATGACCGGCGTCGACCAGAAGGCGACCAGGAAGCCGAAATAGATCGGGTGACGGACGAAGCGATAGAAACCGGGCGTCTTGAACTCCGCTGCCGGAAGCTGACGCCCTCTGAAGTGCAGCAGGACCTGCTTCAGGCCGAAAAGTTCGAAATGGCTGATCATGAACGTCGACAGAAGGACAATCAGCCAACCCAGCAATGACAACGCGACCAGCGCAGTCGCCAGGATGGGGTTCGTGACCTGCCAGACGATCTCCGGCATCGCCCGCCATTGCCAGATCAGCAGGGCGAGAGCCGCGGTCGCGAACAGGACGTAAGTCGGCCGCTCCACTGACGGGGGAACGATCGTCGTCCACCAACGCTTGAACTGCGGCCTGGCCATCAGGCTGTGCTGGATGGCGAAGACCGCAAGGACAGCGAGATTGATCAGGATGGCTTCGGTGAGGACGGTCGAGGGTCCGCTGTCGAGCGTCTTGGGAACGACGAGGCCCGAGACGAAGCCGATCGCATAAAGAAAGGTGACGAGGAAGAACAGATAGCTGGCGACGCCGTAAAAGACGGATGCAAATCGTGTCATGACCTTCTCCCGAGACATGGCCGCCGCATGGGCAGCGCGAGCTGGGTGGGCGAGGCGCAAAGCCGTGCCGACGATCAAAGCGTCGCGGGCAGCAGGACGAGCGAGGCCACCAGCGCGATGAGGCCGAGCCCGGCCATTGGCAGGCGTAGTCCTCGGCGCAGCAGATCCGAGCGAGCCTGGTTGCGAAGCGCGCGCGCCTGCGCCCGGTAGAAATCGAAATCGATCCTTCCATCCTGCCGCACGGTCGCGAATGCGTCCTCGCGCGGGACGGGCTCGAGGGGGACGAGGTCGTGATCGGGGTTCATCGCCGGCTCCCTGCCATTCGCCTGGCGTCATTGCCCGGCATGGCGACCATGCGCCTGCGAAGCCCGGCGCGCTTTGAGGCGGCTTTGACCGGCCCTTGAGAAAACCTTGATTTTGACCGCGAGAGCCCTGCTAATCCCACCGGAGCCGGGTCGTGTCGGAGCGGTCATGCTGTTCCAGTTCGAGGACTTCGCTGTCGATGTGCCTCGCCGGGAACTGCGGCGCGCGGGCGAGGTCATCCGCGTCGAGCCGCAGGTGTTCGATCTGCTCGTCTATCTGGTCGAGAACCGCCATCGCGTCGTCAGCCGCGACGACATGATCGATACTGTCTGGAACGGCCGGATCGTTTCGGAATCGACGCTGGCGAGCCGCATCAACGCCGCGCGCCATGCGATCTGCGATGACGGCCACTCCCAACGCTTGATCCGGACGATCGCCCGCCGGGGCATACGTTTCATCGGCGATGTCCACGAACTGCTGGTCGATTTGGCTGCCGCAGGCACCTCGCCGCCGGCGCAGTCCCATCCGCAAACCGTTACGTTCTGCCGGAGCAGCGACGGAGTTCATCTCGCCATGGCTGCAAGCGGAAACGGTCCGCCCATGGTCAAGGCCGGGAACTGGCTGAACCACGTCGAATTCGATCGTCAGAGCCCGGTCTGGGCGCCCTTCATCGACATGCTGTCCGGGCAGGTCCGGTTCATCCGCTACGACGCCCGCGGCAACGGACTTTCCGACTGGGACGTGGAAGACATTTCCTTCGAGGGCTTCGTTCACGACCTCGAAACCGTCGTCGAGGCGGCGGGACTCGAGCGCTTCGCCCTGCTGGGCATGTCCCAGGGCGCGGCCGTCTCGATCGCCTACGCAGCCCGCTATCCGCAGCGTGTCTCGAAGCTCATCCTGATGGGCGGTTTTCCGGTCGGCTGGCGCCGCTACAGCAATCCGGGCCAGCTCACCCAGCGCGAGGCGCTCGAAAGCCTGATCCGGCTCGGCTGGGGACAGGACAACCCGGCTTTTCGCCAGGTGTTCACCTCGCTGATGATCCCCGACGGAACGCTGGAGCAGATGGGCTGGTTCAACGACCTGCAGCGGGTTTCGACCTCGCCGGAGAATGCCTTGCGAATATTCCGGGCAACCGCGGACATCGACGTCACCGAGCTTCTGGCGAAGATCACCATGCCGACGCTCGTCCTGCATTCACGCGGCGACGCCCGCGTTCCATTCGCTCAGGGGCTGGCACTGGCGCGCGGCATTGCGAATGCTCGTTTCGTCGCGCTCGAAAGCAGGAATCACGTCATCCTCTCGCATGAGCCGGCCTGGCGACAGTTGACGAGCGAACTCAGTGGCTTCCTCAGCGAGGACGCCGCTCCGTGATTGAGAAGGCGTCGCTCGCCCGCCGCGTCCTGTCGCGTGCAATGCCGTCATGCTAGCGAAGGCGTGGCCGGACGCGCGCTGTCGCTGAAGAGTGCGTCGGCGGAAGGCACAGGGCCAGGACCGGGATCGCAATATTCATGACAATGACCGCCACACTGACAGCGCCGTCCCGGCACACCGCCCTCGACGGCCTGACCGCCTCCTTGCGCGAGCTGCTCGGCCCGCGCTGCTCGACCTCGGACAGCGAGCGCGAGCATCACGGCCATGGCGAATCCTATCACCCGACCAAGGCGCCCGATGTCGTCTGCTATCCGCAGACCACGCAGGAGGTCAGCCAGATCGTGAAGCTCTGTCATCAGGCGAAGGTGCCGGTCATCCCGTTCGGCGCCGGCACCTCGCTCGAAGGCCATGTCGTCGCGCTGCATGGCGGCGTCTGCATCGACCTCTCGCGCATGAACGGCATCGTCGCGGTCAATGCCGAGGATCTCGACTGCACGGTCGAGGCCGGCGTCACCCGCAAGCAGCTCAACGAGCACTTGCGCGACACCGGCCTGTTCTTCCCGGTCGATCCCGGTGCCGACGCCACGCTCGGCGGCATGGCCGCGACGCGCGCCTCGGGCACCAACGCAGTGCGCTACGGCACGATGAAGGACAATGTATTGGCGCTCACCGTCGTGCTCGCCGACGGCACCATCCTGAAGACCGGCGGCCGAGCCCGCAAATCCTCGGCCGGCTATGATCTCACCCGCCTCTTCGTCGGCTCGGAAGGCACGCTTTGCGTCATCACCGAGATCACGCTGAAGCTCTACGGTATCCCCGAGGCGAGCTCGGTCGCGGTCTGCTCCTTCCCCGACATCGCCAGCGCCGTCAATTGCGCGATCGAGACCATCCAGTGCGGCATCCAGGTCGCCCGCGTCGAACTGCTCGACGAAACCTGCATGCGCGCGATCAACCGCCACAACAATCTGAACTATCCCGAGACGGTGGCGCTCTTCCTCGAATTCCACGGCACGGAGGCGGCCGTGGTCTCGCAGGCAGAGACCGTGCAGATGCTCGCCGAAGGCCATGGCGGCGAGGGCTGGCGCTTTGCCACCAGCGCCGAGGAACGCAGCAAGCTCTGGCAAGCGAGGCACAACCTGCATTACGCGCTGCTCGCCTTGCGCCCCGGCGCCAGCAGCTGGGGCACCGACACCTGCGTGCCGATCTCTGAGCTCGCCACCTGCATCACCGAGATCAGGGAGCACGCCAAGGACGCGCCCTTCCCGGTGACGGCCCTCGGCCATGTCGGCGACGGCAATTTCCACATGGGCTTCCTGATCAGGATGGATTCGCCCGAGGAGACCCGCGAGGCCGAGCGGCTGAACGGCCTCCTGGTCAACCGCGCGATCGAACTCGGCGGCACCTGCACCGGCGAGCACGGCGTCGGCTACGGCAAGGCGAAGTTCCTGCGCAAGGAGCACGGCGACGCTGCAGTCGAGGTGATGCGCACGCTCAAAGCAAGCCTCGACCCCGACAACATCATGAATCCCGGCAAGGTGCTGCCGGACTGACGCCCCGAAAGGATCAGCCGATCGCACATCACGCTCGCTACAGCCTCGGCCGCGGGCGTGACCGCAGCGCCCAACTGTTTTACATGCAAATGGAACGGTGACCCCTGAGGCGAGTCGACAGCGCATGGACGACGCGGCGGATGCGGAAACGCAGCACAAGAACCACGCGGTCTATTTCGTGCCCGGCCTGCATCGCGGCCTGCGTGTCCTCGAAATCGTCGCGGCGGCGCGCCGTCCCCTGAGCATCACCGAGATCGCCTCGGAGCTCGGCCTGACGCGCTCCTCGGTCTTCCGCCTGATCTATACGCTCCGGCACATGGGCTTCCTCGAGGAGGAGCAGTCGAAGCAGTTCGCGCTCGGGCCGCGCGTCCTCAATATCGGCTTCGCCTTCCTCGCCTCGAAGGACATCATCGAGATCGCCCGCCCCGAGCTGGAGGCCCTGCGCGACGAGACGCTGGTCTCGGCACATCTGGCGATCCGCGACGAGCGCGACGTGCTCTATCTGAGCTGCGTGCAGACCCGCTCGGGTTTCCTCAGCAACATGAATGTCGGCTCGCGCGTCCCGGCCTACGCCTCGCCCATGGGCTGGCTCCTGCTCGCCAGCCTGCCGCAACCGGAGCTGGAGGAGCTCTTCCGGAAGGAGCGCTTCGTGCCGCTGACCAGCCAGACGCCGACCTCGACGCCGGAGCTGATCGCGACGGTAGAGGCGGCGGCAGCGCGCGGCCACGTCGTCAGCCGCGGCGTGATGGAGGCGGCCGGCAGCTCGATCTCGGCGCCGATCATCGACCGGCGCGGCACGGTCGTCGCGGCGATCGACATCTCCGGCCCCGACTCGGCCTTCGACCTCGACCAGATCGACGGCCGCTACCTCGCGGCGGTCAGGGCCGCCGCCAAGCGGATTTCCGAGCGGCTGGGTTAAAGGCCAAGCATCGCCCGCGCCTCGGCCGGCGTCGCCAGCGCGCCGCCGAGATTCTCGATGATCGTGCCGGCCTTCTCGACCAACTCGGCATTGTCGCGCGCCAGCACGCCCTTGCGGATGTAGACGTTGTCCTCGAGCCCGACCCGGACATGGCCGCCGAGCAGGAAGGCCTGCGCCAGCAGCGGGAATTCGTGCCGGCCGATGCCGAAGGCGGCCCAGATGCAGTCCGGCGGCAATTGCGAGACGAAGTAGACCAGCGTCTGCGGGTTCGGGATCGCGCCATAGCGCACGCCGAGCACGATCTGGATCAGCAGCGGATTGCGCAGCACCCCATCAGCCTGCAACGCCCTGGCGAGCTGCAGGTCGCCGCCGTCGAACAATTCCAGCTCGGGCAGAACGCCGGCCGCGTAGATGCGCCTCGCCATCTCGGTGACGTTGCGCGGCGTGTTGATCACCACCGCGCTGCCCGAGAACATGGTGTTGAGGTCGAGCGTGCAGATCTCCGGCTTCAGCGCCTCGACATGCGCGACGCGGCGTTCCGGCCTGGTCAGCGTCGTCCCCGGGGCCGCGACCGCGGGATCGTCGATGCCCGGCACGAAGCGCCCGCCCTCCCCGGTCGAGAGGTTGAGGATGACCTCGGAGCCGGACTGCCTGATGCGGTCGACGATCTCGGTGAAGAGGGGAAGGTCCATCGTGCCCTTCGTCGTGGCAGGGTCGCGGGCATGCAGGTGCACCACCGCCGCACCGGCCTTGCCGGCCGCGATGGCGGCGGCGGCGATCTCGGCCGGCGTCACCGGCAGGCCGGGATGCTGCTCACGCGTCGTCAGGTTGCCGGTGACGGCGCAGGTCAGGATGGTCTTGCGCGACAAGGCTGCGTCTCCTCAGGCGGCGCTGCGGGCGGCAGGCAAGGTCGCGGCCAGCGCTGCTCCGAGCTTCTCGACGATCTCGTCGACATGGCCGGCATCGATGGTGAAGGGCGGCGCCAGCAGGACATGGTCGCCATTGACGCCATCGGCCGTGCCGCTCGACGGATAGCAGATCAGGCCGAGCGCCTGAGCCGTCTGCTTGATCCGGGCGGCAAGCCCCTCTTTCGCGACGAAGGGCTGCTTGCTGTCCCGGTCGGCGACGAGTTCGAGCGATTGGAGCAGGCCCCTGCCCCGGATGTCGCCGACATGCGGATGCTGGCCGAAGGCCTCGCCCAGCCGGCGCGAAAGCAGGGCGCCCATGCGCGCGACATTGTCGAGCAGACCCTCCTCCTCGATCGTCTCGATCACGGCGATCGAAGCGGCGCAGGCGACGGCATGGCTCATATAGGTGTGGCCATTGGCGAGCAGGCCGGAGCCGGCCTCGATCGCCCCGGCGACGCGCTCGCTCGCCATGGTCGCGGCGATCGGCTGGTAGCCGGCCCCCAGCCCCTTGGCGATGGTGATGAGGTCGGGCCTGACGCCCTCCTGCGCGCTCACGAACATCGCGCCGGCGCGGCCCATGCCGCACATCACCTCGTCGGCGATGAAGAGCACGCCATGGCGGTCGCAGATCTCGCGGATGCGGGCGAAATAGCCGGGAACGGCGGTGACGCTGCCGAGCGTCGCCCCGACGATCGGCTCGGCGAGGAAGGCCGCGACAGTCTCCGGGCCGAGGCGCCGGATCTCGGCATCGAGCTCGTCGGCGACGCGCAGCCCATAGGCCTCGGCCGTCTCGTCCTCGCGCTGGTCGCGATAGGCATAGCAGGGCGAGATCTGCGAGGTCTCGATCAGGATCGGCTGGTACAGCGCCCGCCGGCCGGCATGGCCGCCGACCGCGAGCGCCCCCAGCGTGTTGCCGTGATAGCTCATCCGCCGCGAGATGAAGCGGCTCCGCCTGGGCTGGCCGATCTCGACGAAATACTGCCGCGCCAGCTTCAGCGCTGCTTCCATCGCCTCCGAGCCGCTGCCGAGGAAGGCGACGCGGCCCTGGCCGAAGCCGGGCGGCGCGCGCTCGATCAGCATCTGCGCCAGCCTCTCGCTCGGCTCATTCGTGAAGAAGGAGGTGTGGGCGTATTCAAGCTTGCCGAGCTGCGCGATGATCGCCGCGGTGACGCGCGGATGGCCATGGCCGAGGCAGGACACCGCCGCGCCGCCGCTGGCGTCGAGATAGCGCCTGCCGTCGGCATCGACGAGGTGGACGCCGTCTCCGGCTAGAGCGAGCTGCGGCGTGCTGCGGAGGTTGCGATGGAGGACCGCAGATGCGCTCGCCCGGGGGCTGGGTTGTGACATGCCGCTCTCCGCAACCGGAAGAATTGTGTTGATATGCAAAACACATTTTCGTATGAGAAACAAGAACGGAGTGGCCGAGCCTTGAACCCGTCAGAGCAGCGTCCCTTTCACGGCATAAGGGTTCTCGACCTCACCCATGTGCTTGCCGGACCGTTTTGCGCCTATCAGCTCGCTTTGCTCGGCGCCGATGTCGTCAAGATCGAGCCGCCGCAGATGCCGGACACGGCGCGCGGACGCGGGCCCGACGACGCCCTCAACGCTGCCGGCCTCGGCATCAACTATCTCGTGCAGGGCTCGAACAAACGCTCGCTCGCGCTCGACCTCGCCACGGCGGAAGGCCGATCGATCCTGCTCGATCTCGTCGATGGCGCCGACGTGCTGGTCGAGAACTATCGCGCCGGGGCATTGGAGGCTCTCGGCCTCGGGGCGCAGGCGCTCAGCACCCGCAATCCCCGGCTTATCCACTGCTCGATCACTGGCTTCGCCCGCGGCCATGAGCGCGAGGCGGTCAACGCCTATGACAACATCATCCAGGCCGCCTCGGGCGTGATGGCCCGCACCACCGGGCGCTCGGGCGAGCCGGTGAAATCGGGCGCCTCCTTCATCGACTACGCCACCGGCTACGCCGCTGCGTTCGCGATCTCGGCCGCGCTGTTCCAGCGCCAGGCCAGCGGCACGGGCCAGGTCATCGACTGCGCGATGTTTGACACCGCGCTGACGCTGATGGCGCCGGAGGCCGCCGCCGCGCTCTATGAAGGCCCCGCGCAGCCGCGCCCGAAGGAGGCCGGGCTCGGCACCTATGAGACAGCGGACGGCCTCCTGATGCTTGGCGCCTTCAATGTCAGACAGAACAGGCGCCTGTGGGAGACGCTAGGCCGGCCCGACTTCGCCGCGCTCGATGGCTGGCCGGCGCTGTGGGACGCAGCGCAGGCGATGCGCGAGGCGCTGATACCGATCATGCGCACCCGCACCGCGGCGGAGTGGGAGAACTGGCTTCACGCGATCGGCATCCCGGCCGAACGCGTGCGCACGCTCGACGAAGCCGCCCGCCTGCCGCATCTGCGCGAGCGTGGCTTCTTTCACGCGCTTGATGCCGCGGTGCCGGGCGCAGCCTCCGTCGCTGTCCCGCTCGCTCCCTTCACCTTCGCCGCCGCCGGCCCGGCGATCGACCGGCCCCCGCCGCGGCTCGGCGAGCACAGCGCCGAGATCCTCCACGAGATCGGGCGCTCGCCGGCTGAGGTCGAGGCCCTGAAGGCGCGAGGCGTGGTCGCATGATCGGCGCCTCATTCCCCCGGCACGAGGCCGAGCTGTTCACCCGCCTGCCGCAGGCCCTGCATTGGACCGGCGAGCCGACCGACTGGGTGCGCACAACGCGGCCGGGCCAGCGCCTGCACTCCTTCATGGAAGGACCCTGCTTCGACGCGGACGGGCATCTCTGGCTTGCCGACGTGCCCTATGGCCGCCTGTTCAGGATCGCGCCGGACGGCAGCTGGCAGCTCGCCTTCCAGTATGACGGCGAGCCGCACGGCTTACGCCCGCGCGGTGACGGCAGCTGGCTGATCGTCGATTACCGCCATGGCCTGCTCGCCTTCGATCCTGCGGCGAAGACGGTGACGACGCTCTGCGCACGAGTGAACACCGAGCCGTTCCGCGGCCTCAGCGATCTCACCATCGCGCCGAACGGCGATGTCTGGTTCACCGATTCCGGCCGCTCCAGCCTGTCGGACCCGACCGGCCGGGTTTATCGGCTGCGGCAGGGCGCGACGGTGCCGGAGCTGATCCTGGCGAACGTGCCCTATCCGAACGGGATCGCGCTCTCGCCCGACGGCAAGCTGGTCTATCTCGCCGCGACGCGCGCCAATGCCGTCTGGCGTTTCATGGCCGAGGCCCCCGATCCGGCCTGGCCCATGGTCGGCACTTTCCTCCAGCTCTCCGGCGGCCTCGGCCCGGACGGGCTGGCGGTCGATGCGTCCGGCCGCCTCGCCATCGCCCAGGCGCAGGCGGGGCGGCTCTATCTCGTCGATGCCCTCGGCGACCCAGTCGCGGTGGTGCACACGCCGGGCGGGCTCTGGACGACCTCCTGCGCCTTCTCGCCGGACCAGTCTGTCCTGTTCATCGTCGAGGCGCAGACGGGCAGCATCTTCCGCATTCCCATGGCCACGCTTCTTGCGGGCTCTGCTTCAGGACATCGCTCATGACCATGTTGACGAAGGACACGCTCAAGGGTTTCGTGCCGGCCATCGTCACGCCCTTCGACGCGCGCGGCGAGATCATGGTCGACGCATTCTCTGACATCGTCGAGCATCTGATCGGCATCGGCGCGCAGGGCATCTGCGTCGCCGGCGACAATGGTGAGAGCTGGGCGCTCGATCGCGACGAACGCGCCCGCCTGACCCGCGTCGCCGTCGAGCGCAGCGCCGGCCGCGTGCCGGTGATGATGGGCTGCACCGCGCCGGGCTCGAAGCAGACAATCCAGTATGCGCAGGCGGCAAAAGAGGCCGGCGCCAGTGGCATCCTGGTCATGCCGCAGACCTATGTGCTGAAGGCGACGCGCGAGGAATTGCTGCGGCGCTTCGAGCTGCTGGGCAAGGCGGTCGACATGCCGATCGTGCTCTACAACTCGCCGCGCCGCGCCGTGATCGAGCTCTCGATCGACGATGTCGAGACGATCGCCGGCGTCGCCCCCGTCGTCGGCATCAAGGAATCCAACCGCGACATCGGCCACCTGACCCGGCTGATCCGCCGCATGGGCGACCGGATCGCCGTGATGGTCGGCCCGGCCTATTACATCCTGGTCGGCAGCGCGCTCGGCGCGCCCGGCTTCATCGCCACCGGCCCCGAACTGCTCGGCAAGACGGCCGGGATGCTGATGGAGATCGGCCGCAAGGCGCCCGATGCCGACTATGTCGACGCCCATCACAAGCTGACCATCGTCTACGAGACGCTGATGTCACTCGGCACCTGGCCCTCCTCCTTCAAGGCGGCGCTCAACCTGCAGGGCCTGCCCGCCGGCGTGCCGCGCGACCCGCTGCTACCGCTCGGCGGAGCCCAGCTCGACAAGCTCCGCGCGACGCTGGACGAGCTCGGCCTGCTGCCCGGCCGCTGAGATGGACGGCGACCTGCGCATCGGTTCGGCCTGGACGCGGAAAGTCAGCTTCCGCTTCGACGGCGAGATGCTGACCGCGTCCGAAGGCGAGACGCTCGCCGCCGCGCTCTATGCGCAGGGGCGGCGGACGCTGCGCACCAGCCGTGACGATGACGGCCCGCGCGGCGCCTTCTGCTTCATGGGCGTCTGCCAGGAATGCGTCGTCTCGATCGACGGCAGGCTGACCGAAGCCTGCCGCACGCCAGTGCATGAAGGGCTGGTCGTGGAGTCGGTGCGGTGAGTGATTACGATCTCATCGTGCTCGGTGCCGGCCCGGCCGGAGCCACCGCGGCGATCAAGGCCCGCAGCCTCGGCCTCCGCGTCGCCGTATTCGACGAGGCGTCGGCAGCCGGCGGCCAGGTCTACCGCGCCCCCTCTCCCGCGCGGACCACGACGCAGCCCGAGGCCGACCAACGCAAAGGCGACGCATTGCGGGCAAAGCTCGCCACCAGCGGCGCCGTGCTCTACGCCAACCACCGCGTCTGGTCGCTGACATCAGGCTTTTCCGTCATCGCGATCGGCCCCGACGGCCCGCTGACGCTCGAAGCACCCAATCTCATCGTCGCTGCCGGCGCGGTCGAGCGCCATATCCCCGTGACCGGTTGGACCTTGCCCGGCGTGATCGGGCTGGCCGGCGCGACCATCCTGCTCAAGGCCCATGGCGTGCTGCCGGGGCGCCGCGTCGTCGTCGCCGGGTCCGGCCCGCTGCTCCTGCTCGTCGCCAGCAAGATCATCGCCGCAGGCGGCGAGGTTGCCGCCGTGGTCGATGCCGCGCCGCGCGCCGGCTGGCTTGCTGGGGCCGGCGCCATGCTGGCGCGGCCCGATCTGATGGCCAAGGGGGCTGGCTGGCTGCTCACGCTGCTGAAGGCGCGGGTTCCGATCCACTCCGGCGCGGCCATCCGCAGGGTCGATGGCACGGACGGGGTCGAAACCGTCACGATCGGTCCCGTCGATCGCAACTGGCGGCCGGTTGACGGTACCGAGCCGACGATCGCGGCCGATGCCGTCTGCCTCGGCTTCGGCCTGCTACCCTCGACGGAGGTGACGCGGCTGCTCGGTGCCGAGCATCGCTACGAGCCGGAGCTGGGCGGCTGGGTCCCCGCCGTCGATGCCGCGCTGCAGACATCCGTGCCTGGATTGTTCGTCGCCGGCGATGGCGCCGGCGTGCGCGGGGCCGATACCGCCCCGCTCTCGGGCGAGCTTGCGGCTCTCGGCGTTGCCCGCCGGCTCGGGCACGCCGGCGATCTTGCGAGCCAGGCCGCGACGATCGCGGCCGACTGGCGCAGATCGGGACGCTTCGGCGCAGCGATGTCGGGGCTCGCCATGCCGCCGCCCGGCGCCGCCGCGATGATCGATGCTGGGGCGACCGTCTGCCGCTGCGAGGGCCTCTCCCGCGCGACGCTCGACAGCGCAATCGCGGCCGGCGCCAGGACGCTCGCCGACCTCAAGGCGACGACGCGCTGCGGCATGGGCCCCTGCGGCGGCCGCGTCTGCGGCGAGGCGGCGGCGATGCTGATCGCGGCCGCGACCGGCTGGGATCGCCAGACGATCGGCCAGCCGAGCGCCCGGCCCCCCTTACGCCCGGTGCCGCTCGCCGCGATCGCCGCCGCCTTCGACTACGACGAATTACCCATCCCCGCCCCGGCCCCGCTATGAGCGCCCTCTACGACCTCGCCGTCATCGGCGGCGGCATTATGGGTAGCGCCGCCGCCTGCCGTGCTGCCGCAGGCGGGATGCGCACGATCGTCATCGAGCAGCAGACGCTCGGCAGCGGCGCCTCGGGCGTCAATGCCGGCACGCTTTCGCTGCAGATCAAGCGGGTCAAGCTGATGCCCTATGCGATCAAGGGCCATGAGCTCTGGGAACAAGCCGGCGAACACGTCGGCTTCCACAAGACCGGCGGCATCACACTCGCCTTCAACCAGCGCGAGGCCGAGCTCCTGCACGAGCGCATGGCGCTGAAGAGCGAGGCCGGCGCACCGGTCGAACTGATCACGCCGGCACGGGTCGCCAAGCTCGAGCCCAATCTGTCGCGCAAGGTCGTGGCGGCGAGCTGGTGCGGCGAGGACGGCTACGCCAATGCCAGCCTGTCCGGCGCGTATTACCGCACCTTGCTCGAAGCCGCCGGCGTCGACATCCGCGAGCGCACGCCGGTCACGGCGATCGACCGCAGCGGCGGCGCCTTCGAGCTCGCGACGCCGGCGGGTCCCATCCGGGCGACCCGGCTGCTGCTCGCCTGCGGCGCCTGGCTCAAGGGCGCCGGGGCGATGATCGGCCTCGACCTGCCGGTCCGCGCCCGCGTCAACACCGTATCGGTCACCGAGCGCGGCCCGGCGCTGGTCGGTACCGTCATCGGACACGCTACCGGCCTGCTCACGCTGAAGCAGAAGCCCAATGGCAGCGTGCTGATCGGCGGCGGCTGGCAGGGCACCGGCTCGCCGGAACAGGGCCGCGGCTCGGTCGATCCAGCGACCCTGCTGCCGAACCTGCGGCTCGCCCTGTTTGCCGTGCCCGGCCTCGACCGCTTCCGGGTGGTACGGTCCTGGACCGGCTTCGAGGCCAATGTGCCGGATTTCTATCCGCTCGCGGGCGCGGCGCCCGGAGTCGACAATGCCTTCCTGCTCGGCTGCGTGCGCGGCGGCTACACGATCGGCCCATATATCGGCGCGCTGATGGGCGACCTCATCCTCGGCCGCGAGCCGGAACTGCCGCTCTTCGATCCCGGCCGCTTCGCGAGCACAGCCTCGGAGGCCTAATGCTCGCCGCGTTGATTAAACAAAGTTTTGCATATAAACGAATTTGAACCAGGGAGGATGGCATGCCGCAGAGATCGCCCTTCGGGGTAGCGCGATGAGCGCTGCGCCTGTCACGACCAATCGGCTCGCGCCGCTCGCCGAGGACACGGTCGGCCCCTACTACCCCTACTCCTTCATCGACGGCGACCGCAGCGACCTGACGCGCCTGCATTACGGGCTGAGCGTCGGGCCGCAAGGGCGGCAGATCATCCTGCGCGGCCGGCTGCTCGACAGCGACGGCGCGATCGTCGACGACGCGCTGATCGAGTTCTGGCAGGCCAACGCCGCCGGCGTCCTGCGCACGCCCGGCAATGACGGCCACCCGCTGCTCGACCCGTTCTTCGACGGCTTCGGCCGGCTGATCACCACGACCGAGCCCTTCGCCTTCAGGACGATCAAGCCCGGCGCGCTCCCCGCCGAGGGCGGCATGGCGGCGCGCGCGCCGCATATCACCATGACGATGTTCTCCGACGGGATCACCCGGCTGGTCACGCAGATCTTCTTCGACGACGAACCGGAGGCAAACGGAGAGGACCCCCTGCTCGCCAGCCTGCCGGCCGAGCTGCGCGAGCGTCTCGTCGCCAGACGTATTGCAGCGCCCGAGGATGGCCCGGCGGTCTACGAGATCGCGATCGTGATGCGCGGCCCGGGCGAGACGCCCTTCTTCGACGATCTTTCGAGCTGAGCGGAGGGCAAGCGATGTCCCTGATCATCGACCGCGGCCGCCTGATGCTGCCGGGCCCGACCGACGGCGCAGCCGAGCGGCGCGTCCCGAGCAAGCGATTGCACCTGATCCCTGAGGCGGCGCGGCGCAGCTTCGTGCCCTGGGTGAGTGATCTGCCCGGCCTCAAGCTCGGCGAGAACGACCTGACCCGGATCGCGCCAGGCCGCCCGCAGGCGCAAGGCGAGGTCATCGAGATTTCCGGCCATGTCCTCGACGAGTTCGGCCGCCCGGTCCGCAACACGCTGGTCGAGGTCTGGAACGCCAACAAATGGGGGCGCTACACCCATGTGAAGGACCCGGTGCGCGAGCGGCTCGATCCGAACTTCCTCGGCTTCGGCCGGACGATGACCGATAAAGCCGGACGCTATCGCTTCCGCACCATCATGCCCGGCTCCTATCTGGCGCGGCCCGACATCGACCGCTGGCGCCCGGCCCATGTCCATGTCTCGATCCGCGGCGGCTCGGCCAGGCTGATCGCCCAGATGTATTTCGCGGGCGATCCACATCTTGCCCGCGACCCGATGTTCATCCTGCTGGGCGAGGCGCAAGCCCGCCATTTCGGCAGCCTCACCGGGCAAGGCCCGAACGGCGAAGCGCTCTATCGCTGGGACATCGTCATCGGCGGGCGCAACACCGCCTATTTCGGGGGCTGAGGCAGCCGGCTAGGCCGCCGCCTTGCGCCGCTCCGTGACGGTGAGCGCAAGGCCGCCGAGCACGAGCAGGACGCCGAGCACGAAGAACAGGCCCAGCTCGTCGCCGAACATGACGGAGGCTGTGGCGACGCCGACGACCGGCTGGAGATATTGGATGCCTGCGGCGATGCGCGCCGGCACCGTTCGCAGCAGATGGAGCCAGAGGAACAGGCCCGCCACCGTCACCACGAGCCCGAGATAGACGGCGGTCGCGAGCCCCACCGCCGTCACCTGGAACGGCACATGCCACATCTCCCAGGCCGCCCAGGGCAAGAGCGCGAGGAAGCCGAAGACGGTGCTCCAGGCGGCGACGGTCGCAGTGCCGTACTGCTCGGTCAGCTCGACGCTCCAGACATAGTAGAAGGCGATCGTCAGCGCCGAGAGCAGCACCAGCGCCGCGCCGCTGAGCGTGGTCTGCGATGTCGCGACAGCCGCATCGCCGCGGCCCGAGGCGACCAGGGCAATACCGGCAAAGGCGGCGAGCAACCCCAGGGCCTGCAAGCCTGACACCGATTGCCGCAGCCGCGCCGCCGCGAAGACGACGACGAAGATCGGAATGGTCGCGGAGATGATGGTGGCGACCGAGGCCGAGGTGCCGACGACGCCGAAGGTCTGCGCCACCTGGCCGATGCCGATGCCGAGGACGCCGAGCGCGGCGACGCGGGGCAGCGCGCGGCGCGGCAGGCGCTGCTTGCCGACGACGAGGAGGAACATCAGTGGCAAGGCGATGGCGAAGCGCAGCGCGGTCAAGGTCAGCGGCGGCAGGGTGAGCAGGCCGAGTTTGGTGATCGGAATCGAGACGCCCCACATCAAAGCGAGCAGCAGCATCGCCGCGAAGCTGCCGACGGATGGGCTGTAACGGGTGGCCAGGGCCGTTTGGCTCATGGGACGGTCTTCATTCGTCGCGGCGAGGGAACTGCGCAATCGCAGCCTGTAGGTCTTCCGCCTGCTTCCGACAAACCATTTGTCGTCACATCATGAGTGAGCCAAACTCACGCGTGATGTCGCCGCTCGACCGCCTTCCGCCCCTGCAGACGCTCCGCGCCTTCGAAGCGGCCGGACGACTCTCGAGCATGACGCTGGCGGCGGAGGAGCTCAACGTCACCCATGGCGCGGTGAGCCGCCACGTCAAGACGCTGGAAACGCATCTGGGTGTCGCCTTGTTCGAGCGCCTGACCCGGCGGATCGTGCTGACTGAGGCCGGGGCGGAGTTTCTCACGGTCGTCGCCCGCAACCTTGCGGAGCTCACCAGAGAGGCCGAACGCCTGCGCAGCCTGAATGCGGCGACGCGCCTGACGCTCAGCACGAGCGTATCGCTGGCCAGCAAATGGCTGGCGCCGCGCCTGCACCGGCTGATGGTCCGTCTCCCGGACTACGACGTCCATCTCGACGTCACCGACATCAATGTCGATCTGGCCGACGGACGCATCGACGCCGCCGTCCGCTACGGCATCGGGCCATATCCCAACGCGGTCGCGGAACGGATCCTCGACGAGACCGTCACGCCCGTCTGCAGCCCGGCCTACTGGACCAAGACCGGCGCCTGGTCGTCGCCGGTGGAGCTGGCGGGGTGCACCCTGCTGCACGAGGACCGCATGCTGGCGAACTGGGAACGCTGGTTTGCGCTGGCAGGCCTGGCGAAGCTCCGCAGCCGCGGCCCCGCCTATAGTCATGGCAGCCTCGCGATCGAAGCCGCCCTGCGCGGCGAAGGCGTGGTGCTGGGCCGCAGCGTGCTCGTGGCGGAGGATCTCGCCGCCGGCCGCCTCGTCGCGCCCTTCCCTGAGCTGAAGCTCGCGGCGGAGCGCGGCTACGATCTGGTCTATCGCGCCGGCAGCCAGGACAACCCCAAGCTCCGCGCGGTCCGCGACTGGCTGGCCGACGAGATCGGGCTCTTCCTGAGCAGGACCGGGTGACGGACCGGCCACCCGCTTTCCCTGCGGGGCTATCGCCTCACTCGTAGCGCGCTTCCGAGCGCCGATCGACCGCCAGCGCCGCCAGCGTGCAGAGCGCGCCGGAAAGCAGGTAGATGCCGACCCAGGCGAGGCCGAAGGTGCTCGACACCGTCAGCGCCACCAGCGGGGCGAAACCCGCGCCGAGCAGCCAGGCGAGGTCGGAGGTGAGCGCCGCGCCGGTGTAGCGGTATTGCGGGCCGAAGCTCGAGGCGACCGCCCCTGCCGTCTGGCCATAGGACAGGCCGAGCAAGCCGAAGCCGAGGATCACATAGATCGTCTGACCGGCGAGGCTGTCGCCGAAGAGCAGCGGTGCGACCACGCTCGACAGGCTGAACAGGGCGATCATTCCGCCGGACAAGAGCAATGTGTTGCGGCGGCCGATCTGGTCGGCGATCAGGCCGGAGGTGACGATCGCGCCGGCCCCGACCACGCCGCCGGCCGCCTGCACCAGCAGGAACTCCGAGACCGAGCGGTCGGTGAAGAGATTGATCCAGCTGACCGGGAAGATGGTGACGAGGTGGAAGAGCGCGAAACTCGCCAGCGGTACGAAGGCGCCGAGGACGATCGTGCGGCCATGGGCGCGGATGAGCTCCGATACCGGCATCGGCACCAGCTCGCGCGTTTCCATCAGCTGGGCGAATTCATGGGTCGCGACCATGCGCAAGCGCGCGAACAGCGCGACGACATTGATCGTCAGCGCCACGAAGAAGGGATAGCGCCAGCCCCAACCGAGGAAGTCCTCCTTCCCGAGCGCCCCCTCGAAATAGGCGAAGAGCCCGGCGGCGAGGATGAAGCCGAAGGGCGCGCCGAGCTGCGGCAGCATGGCGTACCAGCCGCGCCGGTTGGCGGGGGCGTTCAGCGCCAGCAGCGAGGACAGCCCGTCCCAGGCGCCGCCAAGGGCGATGCCCTGAAGCAGACGGAAGGCGGCGAGGATGACGCAGGACCAGATGCCGATCGTGGCATAGCCCGGCAGGAAGGCGATGGCCGCCGTCGATCCGCCGAGGAGGAAGAGCGCGACGGTGAGCTTGGTCGCCCGGCCGTAATTGCGGTCGATCGCGAAGAACAGCACCGAGCCGATCGGGCGCGTCACGAACGCCAATGCGAAGATACCGAAGCTGTAGAGCGTGCCGGTGAGTCGGTCGACGAAAGGGAAGACCAGCTCTGGGAAGACCAGCACGCAGCCGAGGCCGAAGACGAAGAAGTCGAAATACTCGGACGTTCGCCCGATGATGACGCCGAGCGCGATATCGGCGGGGCTGACGTGATCCCGCCCGTGATCCTCCGCCAGATGGGCCGGTGATTGGACCGTCGCGTCAGCGCTCATGACCGCGGATTCCTAAGCTGGCGGGCGCCCGGAGAGACCGGACTTGCCCGCACCTCTGACAAATGGATACGGTGGATGGAAGCAACCCGTCAAACTGTCGCGCTGGGACAGATTGTCCGATGTGCGGCGCGAAAGAATGGACCTAGAGAACCGCTATTCCTGATCGGGGAGGCTTCGACTCTCTTGCGGATCTTTCGACTTGCAACGGTCTTGCCGCTCGTAGCCCTGCTCGGCGGCTGCCAGTGGGTGCTGCTCTCGCCGTCCGGCGACATCGCGCTGCAGCAGCGAAACCTCCTGCTCGCCTCCACCGCGCTGATGCTGCTCGTCATCATCCCGGTGATGGCGCTGACGATCTTCTTC
Organism: Allobosea sp. Root483D1; assembly: GCF_001429505.1. Classification (GTDB taxonomy): domain Bacteria; phylum Pseudomonadota; class Alphaproteobacteria; order Rhizobiales; family Beijerinckiaceae; genus Allobosea. The sequence goes on along the minus strand of NZ_LMJW01000018.1, from coordinate 50,683 downwards.
GCCTGGCGCTACCGCGCCTCGGCCAAGGCGGAGTATGATCCGGACTGGAACCATTCGCTGCCGCTCGAGGTGGTGATCTGGTCGGTGCCGCTGCTGATCGTCATCGTCATCGGCGCGATGACCTGGATGGGCACGCATCTGCTCGACCCCTATCGGCCGCTCAACCGCATCAGCGCCGGCAAGCCACTGGTCGAGGCGAAGGCAGGTGGCAACGGGATCAAGAAGCAGCCCATGGTGATCCAGGTCGTGGCGCTCGACTGGAAATGGCTGTTCCTCTACCCGGCCCAGGGCATCGCCTCGCTCAACGAGGTGGTGGCGCCGGTCGACCAGCCGATCGAGTTCCGTATCACCTCCTCCGCCGTGATGAATTCGCTCTTCATCCCCGCTCTCGCCGGCCAGATCTACGCCATGCCCGGCATGCAGACGAAGCTCAACGCCGTGATCAACCACCAAGGCGAGTTCGAGGGCTTCTCGGCCAATTACAGCGGGGCCGGCTTCTCCGACATGCGCTTCCGCTTCCGCGGCGTCGACGACAAGGCCTTCGGCGACTGGGTGCAGGGCGCGATCCGCGATGGCAGCACGCTCGGGCGCGACGAATATCTCGTGCTGGAGCGGCCGAGCGAGCGCGAGACGGTCCGCTATTTCCGCGACATCCCGTCCGACCTCTTCACGGCCATCCTCAACATGTGCGTCGACCGCGCCAAGATGTGCACGCGCGACATGATGGCGATGGACGCCAAGGGCGGCGGCGGCAAGGAGGGCATTCATACCGTCGCAGCACTTGAATACGACAAGAGCGTACGCCGCGGCGGGCAGCCGCTGCCGCCACGTCCTTTCGTGATGGCGATCTGCACGCCGACCGATGTCTACGGCGCCGCGGGCCTATCCGCCCGCGCCGTCAACTGAGCCGCAGCTGCGAGCCGAGGGACCGATGACTTCCTATCCTGACTGGTGGAAGCTTCTCTTCGGACGCTTCACCCTCGAAGCGATCCCCTATCACGAGCCGATCCTGATCGCGACCTTCGCGGCCGTGGCGCTCGGCGGGCTCGTGCTCGTCGCCCTGATCACCCGCTTCAAGCTCTGGGGCTATCTCTGGCACGACTGGTTCACCAGCGTGGACCACAAGAAGATCGGGATCATGTACATGATCCTCGGCGTGATCATGCTGCTGCGCGGCTTCGCCGATGCGCTGATGATGCGCGGCCAGCAGGCGATCGCCTTCGCCGGCAACGAGGGCTACCTGCCGCCGCACCATTATGACCAGATCTTCACCGCCCATGGCGTGATCATGATCTTCTTCGTGGCGATGCCCTTCGTCACCGGCCTGATGAACTATGTCGTGCCGCTGCAGATCGGCGCGCGCGACGTCGCCTTCCCCTTCCTCAACAATTTCAGCTTCTGGATGACCGTCGGCGGCGCCGTGCTGATCATGGCCTCGCTCTTCATCGGCGAGTTCGCCAAGGTCGGCTGGCTCGCCTATCCGCCGCTCTCGGGGGCCGCCTACTCGCCCGGGGTGGGCATGGACTACTACCTCTGGGGTCTGCAGATCGCAGGCATCGGCACGACCCTGTCGGGCGTCAACCTGATCGCGACCATCGTCAAGATGCGCGCGCCCGGCATGGATCTGATGAAGATGCCGGTCTTCACCTGGACGTCGCTATGCACCAACGTGCTGATCGTCGCGACCTTCCCCATCCTGGCGGCGACGCTCGCTCTGCTGACGCTCGACCGCTATGTCGGCACCAACTTCTTCACGAACGATCTCGGCGGCAACCCGATGATGTACGTGAACCTGATCTGGATTTGGGGCCACCCGGAGGTCTACATCCTGATCCTGCCGATCTTCGGCGTCTATTCGGAGGTGGCCTCGACCTTCTGCGGCAAGCGCCTCTTCGGCTACGCCTCGATGGTCTATGCGACGGTGGTCATCACCATCCTGTCCTACCTGGTCTGGCTGCACCACTTCTTCACGATGGGCTCGGGCGCCAGCGTGAACTCCTTCTTCGGCATCACGACGATGATCATCTCGATCCCGACCGGGGCGAAGATCTTCAACTGGCTGTTCACGATGTATCGCGGCCGCATCCGCTTCGAATTGCCGATGATGTGGCTGCTTGCCTTCATGATCACCTTCGTCATCGGCGGCATGACCGGCGTCATGCTCGCGGTGCCGCCCGCCGACTTCGTGCTGCACAACAGCCTGTTCCTGATCGCCCATTTCCACAACGTCATCATCGGCGGCGTGGTCTTCGGCGTCTTCGCCGGCATCGCCTATTGGTTCCCCAAGGCCTTCGGCTTCAGGCTCGATCCGTTCTGGGGCCATCTCTCCTTCTGGTTCTGGGTGATCGGCTTCTACGTCGCCTTCATGCCGCTCTACATCCTCGGCCTGATGGGCGTGACGCGGCGCCTCAGCCGCTTCGAGGATCCTTCGCTGCAGATCTGGTTCGTGATCGCCGCGTTCGGCGCCGTGCTGATCGCGCTCGGCATCCTGTGCTTCCTGATCCAGATCGGCGTCAGCATCCTGCGCCGCGAGCAATTGCGCGACACGACCGGCGACCCGTGGGACGGGCGCACGCTGGAATGGTCGACCTCCTCGCCGCCGCCGGCCTACAACTTCGCTTTCACGCCGATCGCGCATGACCTCGATGCGTGGGCCGATATGAAGAAGCGCGGTTACCAGCGCCCACTCACGGGCTATCGGCCGATCCACATGCCGAGGAATACCGGCGCCGGCCTGATCATCGCCGGACTGGCGACGATCTGCGGCTTCGCGCTGATCTGGTACATCTGGTGGCTGGCGGCGCTCGCCTTCGTCAGCGTGATTGCGGCCGTGATCATCCATACCTTCAACTACGACCGCGACTTCCACATTCCGGCCGAAGAGGTCGTTCAGGCGGAAGATGCGCGCACGCAACTGCTCGGTCGGGCCTGAGGGGCGGATGATGGCGAAGGCGACAGCGCAGGCCGCAGGCACCGCCCCGGCGTTCTACGTCACCGAGGAAGAGCACGCCCACCCCGGCGGCTCGACGATGCTCGGCTTCTGGCTCTATCTGATGAGCGACTGCCTGGTCTTCGCAGTCCTCTTCGCGATCTATGGCGTGCTCGGGCGCAACTACGCGGCGGGGCCTTCCGGCGCCGACCTGTTCGACCTGAGGCTGGTGGCGGTCAACACAGCCATGCTGCTGTTCTCCTCGATCACCTATGGCTTCGCCATGCTGGCGATGGACAAGGGCCGGCAGGCGGCGATGCAGGGCTGGCTCGTGGTCACCGCGCTGTTCGGTCTCGCCTTCCTCGGCATCGAGCTCTACGAGTTCGCGCACCTGATCCACGAGGGCGCGACGCCGATGCGCAGCGCCTTCCTGTCCTCCTTCTTCGTGCTGGTCGGGACGCACGGGCTGCACGTCACCTTCGGCCTGATCTGGCTCACGGTGCTGATGGTGCAGGTCTCGCGGCGCGGGCTGATCCCGGCCAACCGCCGCCGCCTGATGTGCCTCTCCATGTTCTGGCACTTCCTCGACGTCGTCTGGATCGGCGTCTTCACCTTCGTCTACCTGATGGGCGTGCTGAAATGAGCCAGAACCACGCCGAGGCCCATGGCCACGATCACCATGACGGGCACGATTCCCACGGCGCCTCGCATGGCAGCCCGCGCGGCTACGTCACCGGCTTCCTGCTCTCCGTCGTCCTGACCGGGATCCCGTTCTGGCTCGTCATGAACGACGTGCTGGGCAACTCGACGCTGACAGCGATCGTGATCATGCTCTTCGCCGCCACGCAGATCGTCGTCCACATGGTCTATTTCCTGCACATGAACGGCCGCTCGGAGGGCGGCTGGACGATGATGGCGCTGATCTTCACGATCATCATCGTGGCGATCGCGCTCGCCGGCTCGCTCTGGGTGATGTTCCACCTCAACGCCAACATGATGCCCGACCTGCACAAGATGTGAGGCAAGGACCCGTGTCGCCGGACGCGGAGAGACGGCGACGCGGCGGCATCGTCCGGACGGTTTTCATCGCAGGGCTTTGCCTGGTCACGCTGGTCTGCGCCGGCCTCGGCGTCTGGCAGGTCCAGCGGCGGAGTTGGAAGCTCGACCTGATCGCCCGCGTCGAGGCGCGCCTGAAGGCGCCGCCTGTCGTAGCGCCCGGACCGGCTGAATGGCCCGGGATCACGGCCACAGCGGACGAATATCGCCGCATCGCCCTGCAGGGCCGCTATCTCGATGCGCCGGAGACGCTGACGATGGCGGTGACGGAGCGCGGCCCCGGCTTCTGGGTGCTGGCGCCGTTCCGGGCCGATGCCGGCTTCACCGTCCTCGTCAATCGCGGCTTCGTGCCGGAGGACCGGCGTGCGCCGCAGGATCGGCGCAAGGTCGCTGGTAGCGAGGCGGTGGTGGTCGGGCTGCTGCGGCCGGACGAACCGGTCGGCGGTTTTCTGCGCGCCAACGATCCCGCCGCCGGCCGCTGGTATTCACGCGATGTGGCAGCGATCGCGCAGGCGCGGCAGCTCGGCGCGGTCGCGCCCTATTTCATCGATGCCGACGCCGCCACCGAACCCGGCCCGCTGCCGCAGGGCGGCATGACCCAGGTCGCCTTCCACAACACCCATCTGATCTACGCGCTGACCTGGTTCTGTCTCGCGCTGATGAGCGCCGGGGCGGTGGCCTATGCGATCAGAACCGGATCGGACGGGACGCGGGCGAGCTGACGGGCGGCCACTTTGCAATCGCGATAAAATAGATCGATAGAGTGGACCTCTCTGCGGGGAGGACCGGCCGTGCTGACCAGCAAGGGCAAATACGGCATCAAGGCGATGGTGCATCTCGCCAGGCTCGAGGTCGGCGAAACCGCCCAGATCGCCGAGATCGCCCAGCGCAACAACATCTCGAAGAAGTTCCTCGACGCGATCCTGCTGGACCTGCGCAATGCCGGCATGCTGCGCAGCAAGAAGGGGCCGGGAGGCGGCTACGCGCTCGCGAGGCCGGCCCGGACCATCGAGGTCGGAGCCGTCATTCGCGCTCTGGAAGGACCGATCGCGCCGATCGACTGCGCCAGCCAGTCGGCCTTCAAGCCGTGCCAGGACTGCGGCGACGTCGAGGCTTGCGTCGTCCGCTCGGTGATGCGGGAGGTGCGCGACGCGATGGCGGCGGTGGTCGACAACACCACCATCGCCGATCTCGCCAGCCGCGCCGCCGCCTACAAGCCCGCGATCGACTTCGTGATCTGAAGCGGCAGCCTCAGGCTTCCAGCGCCAGCACCGCAAAGCTCGCGAGCCAATGCTCGCCCATATAGTCGCCGGCGATATGCGGCAGGCCGGCCGCCAGGTGTTGCTCCGCCGTCTCCTGCACCAGTCCGCGACGCGCATCGCCCGGCGGCAACGCAGCGGCGATCGCGCGCCAGCACCATGCCCGGCTGAGGTTGAGGCCGTCGAGATGCGCGATCTTGCCGTCGGAGCGATCGGTGACGCTCGCCGGCCGAAACAAGGTCGCCGGCTCATGCCGCTCGATCCGGGGCAGGAAGCGATCGAGCCAGGGCAGGAACGCCTCCGCCGGCAGGAGGCGGCGCATGCATTCGGCCTCGATCAGCGCGGAGGACTGAAAATCGTCGCCGCTCGGCTCGCCCCAGGCCGGGCAGTCGACATCCTCGCCATACCAGCGCAGGCCGGTCTCGGTGAGCAGTGCCGCGAAAGCCCGGTCGCCCGTGGCGGCGGCATAGTCCATCGCCATGCGCAGGCCGAAGGCCGTGTTGAAATGGGTGCCGACCCGTACCGGATAGGTCGCGAGCGGCAGGAAGTCGCGAAACCGCTGGGCGAAGATCTCCGCCAGCGGCTTTAGCAGATCCGACCAGCGCCGGTCGTCCTGGAGGCTAAGTTCCTCGGCCAGCTTGAGCAGCCAGCCCCAGCCATAGGGGCGCTTGAAGCCGCGCGCCGTCGGCGCGGCCAGATAGGCGCATTCGGCCGCGATCTTGTCGGGAACGAGCTGCGCGTCGAACAAGGCGCGGATCTCGGCGGCGACGGGCATCTCCGGGAAGCGCCGCAGCAGCCGCGCCAGCATCCAGTAGCTGTGGACGCAGGAATGCCAGTCATAGCTGCCGTAGAACACCGGATGGAGCTGGCGCGGGGTCTGGGCGTCCTCCGGCCCGGCCAAAGTGTGGTCGGGCTTGTTCGGATATTCGCGCCCGACATGCCCGAGGGCGATGCCGGCGAATCTCGCCGCCAGCTCAGGCGAGAGGCTCGATATTGCCATGGCTGATCTGTCTCCGCTGACGGCTGCGCAAGCTGCAGGAAATAACGCTCCCTGACCAGCAAGGTGACGATCTCTGTCATCGCGCTGTGGATACGGCCGGTCGGGCGCCCGAGGGCTTCGCGTCGCATCCGGCCTTGTTCCGAAGCGTCCGCAATGGCGCGAGAGCCGTGCACGGGATGGAAGACCTTGGCTTGGCCAAATCCATCCGCACATGCCAAGACATGCGCGGCGGCGCAGCAGCGCGCGCGGGAACAGGACGATGCGCCACGTGACCAGCCTGATCGACCGCATGCGGCATGACGCGCCCGAGATGAACCGGGCCGAGCGCAGCGTCGCCGAGATCATTCTGGCGGACATCGACGGTGCAACGCGGATCAGCACCAGGGATCTTTCCACGCAGGCGCAGGTCAGCGAGCCGACCGTGGTCCGCTTTGCCCGCCGCATGGGCTGTAATGGCTTCACCGACTTCAAGATCCGCCTGGCGCAGGAATATGCGATCGGCCGGATGTATCTCGCGGCGGAACGCCAGCAGCCGGCCAACACCGGCAACGAGGTCGCCGAGCACGTCTACAACGCGACCGTGCAGGCATTGGCGATGGCCTTCAGCCAGCATGATCCGAAGGCGATCGAAGCGGCCGTCGATGTGCTCGACAAGGCGCGACGGGTGTTCTGCTTCGGCGTCGGCGGCAGCTCGGCCAATGTCGCGACCGAAGCGGAGAACCGGCTCTTCCGCCTCGATGTCGCGGCATCCTCGACGGCCGATCCCTATCAGCAACGCGTCATGGCCGCGACCTGCGGCCCGGAGGATGTGCTGTTGATCTTCTCGGTCACCGGCAAGCCACGCTCGCTGCTCGACAGTGCCGAGATCGCCCGCAGCCAGGAAGCCGGGGTCATCGCCGTCACTCATCCGGCGAGCCCGCTCGCCGGGCTCGCCAGCGTGCTGGTGCCGCTGCAGGCATTCGACGAGGAGAAGTTCTTCTACATGCCCAACCGCGGCCGCTACGGGCAGCTCTTCCTGCTCGACTGCATGGCGACGCTGCTCGGGGCCCGCCGCATGAAGATCGTCTCGAAGAAGCTCTGGCGCGCCCGCGCGACCCTGATCGCCCTCCACGGCAGCACCGAGGGTCAGCCGATCGGTGACTGAGCGGGCCAGTTGGTAATTTTGCTACATTTTTGATTTCAACAGGAAGCTCGCCCCGCCGGGCGCGGCGGATCGACGCGCGGCCATGCCGGCCAAGTCGATTATCTCAATGAGATATTTTGGAATTTATCGCCGACCGCAGGGGCGCTCCGGCTCGGTGTCCGCAGTCGGGCCATGCATCATTTCGGGACGATACCGCAAGTCACCCAAGCGAACGGCTTCGACTAGATTGACAGTAAATGTAATCTAGCTACATTCCCGGCCCGTCGCGCCATGCGCCAGCCAAAAGACGAGCCGAGCCAATGCAGCCAGCCGACGGGACGATCGTTTCCTTCCAGTTCGACGAGGTCGTCGTCCCCGCCCATCCCGGCGTGATCAACTCCGAGACCCTGGCCAAGCCGCTCCACATGCTGCCGGTCGGCGGCAAGGCTGGCTGGAGCGTGCAGTTCGACGAACTGCCCAAGCTCATCGTCCGGATGACGCTGAAGAACGGCGTCGTCGGCATCGGCGAGTTCTATCGCGACCATGAGTGGCCGCGCATCGAGGCGATCTGCGCCAACCTGATCGGCCAGTCGGTGTTCGACCTGCCGCTGCAGGACCTGCCGCTGCCGCTCTGCCGCGAATATGACGGCTTCGAATGCGTGATCTGGGACGCCTATGCCAAGACGCTCGGCGTGCCGATGCACCGGCTGCTCGGCGGCGCCATCCGCGACCGGGTCAATGTCAGCGCCTGGTCGAGCCATCGCACGCAGGAGGAGGTTGGCCCCTGGGTGAAGCGCTATTTCGAGCAGGGCTACAAGGTCATCAAGTTCAAATGCGACCTTGAGGACGACGTCGCCGGCTGGTGCGCACAGATCAAGCAGCATGCGCCCGGCATGAAGGTGATCTTTGATCCCAACCAGCGCTGGGAGAATTCCGGCAATGCCCGCCCGATCATCCGGGAACTGGAGAAGGTCGGCAACGTCCTCTTGCTCGAGGACCCGCTGCCGCGCTGGATGCTGCAGGATTTCGCGGAACTGCGCCGCTTCTCCTCGATCCCGATCGTGCTGCACGTCTCGCTGCCTTACGTCTATCAGGGCCAGCGCGCGCATGACGCGATCAACGCTATCGCCCATGGCGCGGTCGACGGCTTCAACTTCAATTGCGGCCTCGCCAAGTTCCAGACGCTCGACCACATCGCTTCGACCGCCGGCGTCTATTGCTGGCACGGATCAGAGGTCGATCTCGGCATCCTCGAGGCGATGTATGTCCATCAGGCCGCGGCGGCGAAGAGCTGCGTCTGGCCGAGCGACATCTTCGGCCGGATGATCCGCAGCCACGACCTGCTCACCAGGCCGCTGGCCTTCGAGCCGCCGCATGTGCGCATCCCCGACGAGGGGCCGGGCCTCGGCATCGTCCTCGACGAAGCCGCCATCGCCCGCTTCCGCGTCGGCGGCCGCACGATTTCCTAAAAGAGACGAGCTCACATCCATGCGTTGGGAAACCCTGACGACCAATGAGGTCGCCGCGCTCGATCGCGACATCCCGGTCGTGCTGAACGTCGCCGCGATCGAGCAGCACGGCCCGCATCTGCCGCTCGAGACCGACGCCGTCATCGGCGACCATTTCCTGCAGGCGCTTGAGCAGCGCCTCGGCGACGGTGTCTTGATCCTGCCGCAGGTGAAGATCTGCTGCTCCGAGCATCATATGGACTTCGCCGGCACGCTCAGCGTCCGCCACGAGACCTTCCTGGCCTATGTCGGCGATATCCTCGACAGCGTCGTGCGCCACGGCTTCCGCAACATCGTGGTCTTCAACAGCCATGGCGGCAACCAGGCGATCGGCCAGGTGCTGCTGGAGAGCTTCGGCACGAAACACCGCGACTGCCGCGTCGCCTTCCTGACCTGGTGGCGACTGGCTTCGAAGGAGCTCGGCACGATCCGCGAAAGCGCCTTCGCCGGCGTCAACCATGCCTGCGAGTTCGAGACCTCGCTGATGCTGCTCGGCGCACCCGATCGCGTCCGCACCGCGCTGGTCTCCGGCATGAGCTATGTCGAGACCCATGACTGGGCCAATGCCGACATGATCCTGCCGGCGCGGGGCGCGCTGTTCCGCTCGATGCACGAAATGTCCGGTGGCACCGGGGTCGTCGGCGACCCGTCTTTGGCCACGCGCGAGAAGGGCGAGGCCATCACCGCCGCCGTGACCGCGCAGCTCGCCCATGTGGTGGAGACGATCCGCCTGCGCTGACGGCGCGCGCAGTTTTTTTGAAGACCAACAGGCAAGAAACAACAGGGAGGGACGACAAATGTTGCAGAAATTGACCCGGATCGGCGCGGCGGCACTCGCCGTTGCGGTAGGCGCGGGGGCGCCGGCTCTCGCCCAGCAGAAGGGCGGAGTGATTAACGTCGCCACGATCGGCGAGCCCAACACGCTCGACCCGATGGTCGCGGCCGGCGACCTGCTGGGAATGATCACCCAGCATTTCTACGAGACGCTCTACACCTTCGACAAGAACTGGGCGCTGACGCCGCTCTTGGCCGAGACGCTTCCGCAGATCAGCGACGGCGGCAAGGTCTACACCATCCCGCTGCGCCAGGGCGTCACCTTCCACAACGGCAAGGCGATGACCGCGCAGGACGTCGTCGCCTCGCTGAAGCGCTGGACCGAATTGGCCTCGCGCGGCAAGCTCGTCGCCGACAACATCGCCGCAATCGAGGCGTCCCACGAGAAGACGGTCAAGATCACGCTGAAGGCCCCGTTCGCGCCGCTGACCGCGCTGCTCGCCTTCAACAACTCGGCCGCGGTGATCATGCCGGCGGACAAGATGGAGAACCCGATCAAGGAGGTGATCGGCACCGGGCCTTACCAGCTCAAGGAGCGCAAGCCCGACCAGTACATCCAGCTGACCCGCTTCGACGGCTACAAGCAGCGCCAGGGCGAGCCCGACGGCTTCGGCGGCGCGCGCAAGCAGTATCTCGACGAGATCCGCTTCGTGCCGGTGCCGGATGCCAACACCCGCGTCGAGGGCGCACTCGCCGGCCAGTTCGACTTCGCCGACCTGATCCCGGTCGAGGCCTATGATCGGCTGAAGGGCCAGGCCAAGACCGAGCCGTTGCTGATGCAGGGCTTCGGCTGGCCGATGTTCATCATGAACAGCAAGCAGGGCATGATGACGTCCAAGGACATGCGCAAGGCTGTCCAGGCGGCGCTCAATGCCGAGGACATGCTGGCCGCGGCCTTCGGCAAGCCCGAATTCTACAAGGTCGACGGCGCCATGTATCCGGAAGGCTATGCCTGGCGCAGCGACGCCGGCATCAAGGCCTACAATCAGGGCGATGCCGACAAGGCCAAGGCCCTGGCGAAGACCGCCAAGTATGACGGCGCGCCGATCCGGATCCTGACCAGCCGGCAATACGAGTTCCACTACAAGATGGCGCAGGTCGCCGCCGAGTATCTCAAGGCCGCCGGCCTCAAGGTCGACCTGCAGGTCGTCGACTGGGCGACCCTGGTGCAGCGCCGGGCCGAGCCGGCCCTGTGGGACATCTTCATCACCCACAGCCCGTTCCTGGCCGAGCCGGCTTTGATCGCACCGCTGCCGGACAGCTATCCCGGCTGGTGGGCGAGCGAAGCCAAGAACAAGCTGCTCTCGGCCCTCAATGCCGAGTCGGACGAGAAGAAGCGCGTCGCCATCTTCGCCGACCTGCAGAAGCTGATCTTCGACGAAGCGCCGTTCTACAAGGTCGGTGACTTCGCCGCCCTCAGCGCCAAGGCCCCGCGCCTTGCCGGCTACACGGCCTCGCCCTGGCCGTATTTCTGGAACGCCTCGCTCAAGCCGTGACCGGCTGAGGCGGCCTTTGGGCCACCTCTGAGACGCCCGTGACCGTGCCCTGCGCACGGCCACGGGCCTGCGTTCATGACCGGGGCGAAGCCTCGATGAAGCAATGGGGAACCGGCACGCGATGACGCGATATGTGATGCAGCGCATCCTCGGCATGCTGGCGGTGATGTTCACCGTCGTGACGATCGTCTTCATCATCGTCCGCGTCGCCCCTGGCGACCCGGCGGCGGTCATGCTCGGACCCGATGCGACGGCCGCCGACATCGCCGGCCTGCGCAGCAGGCTCGGGCTCGATCAGTCGCTGCTGACGCAATATGTGCTGTTCCTCGGCCAGATGCTGCGCGGCGACCTCGGCCAGTCGATCTTCCTCAACATGCCGGTGCTGAGCGCGCTTGCCGAGCGGGCCGAGCCGACCTTCTTCCTCACCCTGTTCTCGATCCTGATCGCCAGTGCGATCGCGCTGCCGGTCGGCATTCTCTCGGCCTATAAGCGCGGCTCGCTGTTCGACCAGCTCGCCACCACCTTCGCCATGTTCGCCGCGAGCATTCCGAGCTTCTGGCTCGGCCTGATCCTGATACAGGTCTTCGCCGTGCGCTATGGCTGGATGCCGGCCTCCGGCTATGGCGGCCCGGACGCCTCCTTCATCGAGCGGCTGCGCCATCTCGTCCTGCCGGCGCTGGCGCTCGGCATCGTCTCCTCAGCGCTGATCACCCGCTTCACCCGCGCCTCGATGCTCGACGTGCTGAACGACGACTATGTCCGCACCGCCCGCTCGAAGGGCATGGGCGAGTGGGGCGTGGTGATGAAGCACGCCTTCAAGAACGCGCTGATCCCGGTGCTGACCGTGGTCGGCCTGACTGCGGCGCTGCTGGTCTCGGGCGCGGTGGTGACGGAGACCGTGTTCAGCCTGCCGGGCATCGGCAATCTCGTCGTCTCGGCGGTGCTGCGCCGCGACTATCCGGTCATCCAGGGCGCGCTCCTCGTCATTGCCGCCCTCTATGTGCTGATCAACTTCCTGATCGACATGCTCTACCTCGCAATCGATCCAAGGGTGCGCTACTGATGGCCGCCTCCTCCGCTCCCGCCGGCCGTCCGCGGCTCGCCAGCCTGATCCTGCAGCGCAAGACGCTGGTGATCGGCCTCATCGTCCTCACCATCATCGCGTTGCTGGCGATCCTCGCGCCGCTGATCGCGCCCTATTCGCCGAGCCGGCTTTCGGTGGTGAACCGCCTGAAACCGCCGAGCGAGCGCTGGTTCTTCGGCACCGACGAGTTCGGCCGCGACATCTTCAGCCGCACGATCTATGCCGGCCAGCTCTCGCTGCTGGTGGGCGCGGCCGCGACCGCGCTCGCCGCCGTGCTCGGCATCACGCTCGGCCTGATGGCCGGCTTCTTCCGCAAGCTGGACAGCGTCATCGCCCGCATCATCGACGCGATGATGGCCTTCCCCGACATCCTGCTGGCGATCTCGCTGGTCGCGGCGCTCGGCCCTTCGCTCGCGACCGTGATCGTTGCGCTCGGGATCGTCTATGCGCCGCGCCTTGCCCGCATCGTGCGCGCCTCGACGCTGATCATCCGCGAATTGCCCTATGTCGAGGCGGCACGCGCGCTCGGCGTGCCGACCTGGCGGATCATGACGCGCCATGTCCTGCGCAACCTCGTCTCGCCGATCCTGGTCCAGGCCAGCTTCATCTTCGCCTATGCGATGCTGGCCGAAGCGAGCTTGTCCTTCCTCGGCGTCGGCGTCAGCCCGGAGGTCCCGACCTGGGGCACGATGATCGCCGGCGGGCGCCAATACATCGGCCAGGCCGACTGGATGATGCTGTTCCCCGGTGCCGCGATCGTGCTGACCGTGCTGTCGCTGCAGCTGGTCGGCGACGGCCTGCGCGATCTGCTCGATCCGCGCCTGCGAAAGGACCTGTGACGATGGCGACCATGGAACTCGCCCCCGTCGCCGCATCCCGGGCCGGCGACGACATCCTGCTCAAGGTCGAGGACCTGCAGACCCACTTCCTCATCGGCTCGCAGGCGATCAAGTCGGTCGACGGCGTCAGCTTCTCGCTGCGTCGCGGCCAGACGCTGGCGGTGGTCGGTGAATCCGGCTCCGGCAAGTCGGTGACCAGCCTCACCATCATGCGGCTGCTCGCCGATCCCGGCCGCATCGTCGGCGGGCGCATCCTCTACCGCCTGCGCAGCGGCGAGGTCATCGATCTTGCGCAGGTCCCACTGAAGCGGATGCGTGCCATCCGCGGCAGCGAGATCGCGATGATCTTCCAGGAGCCGATGACGAGCCTCAACCCGCTCTTCACCATCGGCGACCAGATCATGGAGATGATCCTGCTGCACGAGAAGATGTCGCGCAGCCAGGCGCGGGCGCGGGCCAAGCAGATGCTCGAGCTGGTCGAGATACCCGCGGCCGAGCGACGCCTCGCGCAGTATCCGCACGAGATGTCCGGCGGCATGCGTCAGCGCGTGATGATCGCGCTGGCCTTGTCCTGCAACCCATCGCTGCTGATCGCCGACGAGCCGACCACGGCGCTCGACGTCACCATCCAGGCGCAGATCCTCGATCTGCTGCGCCGGCTCCAGGCCGAGATCGGCATGAGCATCCTGTTCATCACCCATAATCTCGGCGTCGTCGCCGAAATCGCCCATGAGGTCGCGGTGATGTATGCCGGGCGCGTCGTCGAGCAGGGGCCGGTCGGCGGACTATTCGCGCGGCAGCGCCATCCCTATACGCGCGGCCTGCTCGCCTGCATCCCCGATGCCCGGCGCGACCGTATTCCCGGCCAGGGTCGGGCCCTGCTCAACGCCATTCCGGGCAATGTCCCGAGCCCGCTCGCGCTGCCGCCCGGCTGCAGCTATGCGCCGCGCTGTCCGCTGGTGGAGGAGCGCTGCACGCAGGACGCGCCGCCGCTGATCGACGTCGCCGCCGCCCATCTCACCCGCTGCTGGAGGCACGACGCGCTGTGACCGCTGCAAGCACGCCCGCCCATGCGGACAAGACGGAAGCGCCGCTGCTCTCCGTCCGCAATCTCCAGAAGATCTTCCCGACGCGCGGTGGCGAGGTTCGCGCCGTCTCGGACGTCTCCTTCGATGTCCGCCGCGGCAGCATCGTCGGCATCGTCGGCGAATCCGGCTCGGGCAAGACCACGGTCGGGCGCTGCATCCTGCGTCTCGTCGAACCGTCCGGCGGCGAGGCTGTCTTCGACGGCATCGATCTGTTCGGGCTGTCAGAGAAGGCGCTGCGCGGCTATCGCCGCCGCCTGCAGATCATCTTCCAGGACCCGTATTCCAGCCTCAACCCGCGCATGCGCGTCGGCGAGATCATCGGCGAGGCGATCGACACGCACGGGCTCGCTCGCGGCAAGGCCCGCGAGGCGCGCATCGCCGAACTGCTTGGCCGGGTCGGGCTCAATCCCGACCATGCAAGGCGCTACCCGCACGAATTCTCCGGCGGCCAGCGCCAGCGCATCGGCATCGCCCGCGCGCTCGTGGTCGAGCCGGAATTGATCATCGCCGACGAGCCGGTCTCGGCGCTCGACGTCTCGGTCCAGGCGCAGGTGCTCAACCTGATCCAGGAGCTGCAGCGCGAGCTCGGCCTGACCATGGTCTTCATCAGCCATGACCTTTCGGTCGTCGAGTATCTCTGCGACGACATCGTCGTGCTCTATCTCGGCCGGATCATGGAGAAGGGCCCGGCGCAGGAGGTCTACGCCAATCCGCGCCACCCCTACACCAAGGTGCTGCTCTCGGCGGCGCCGGTGCCCGATCCCAGCGTCAGGCGCGAGCGCGTGATCCTCAAGGGAGATATTCCGAGCCCGCTGAACCCGCCCTCGGGCTGCGTTTTCCGCACGCGCTGCCCGCATGTCATCGACGCCTGCGCCAGCGCGATTCCCCCCATCGAGGAGGTCGGCTCCGGCCACAGCGTCGCCTGCATCCGCCAGAAGGAACTGGCCGGCGTGGCGGGCTGAGCCGGGTCGCGCCGGCGCGAAAGCCGGCCTCCCTCCGTTCCCCGTCAGGCGAGCTCGCTGGCCCCGATCTGGTTGAGCAGGGCGAGCTGGTCGGCCGGCCCCGCGGTGCGTCCGCCAACGGCCTTGCCGAGAAACTCGGTGAGCTGATCCAGCGCCCGCGCCGCGATCTCGGCGGAGAGCGGTTGGCGGTCATAGGCCTCGACGAAGCGGCCGGTGAGATCGGCGAGCAGGCGAAGCAGAGCGGCTTGTTCCGGCGCGTCGGCGCGCAGGGCCAGCGCCCGATCCTGGAATTCGACATAGGTGCGCAGGCTGCCCTTCTGCTGCTGCAGCCAGTTCAAAAGCTCGTTCATCATCTCTCCGCGAAATTGCGATCATGACCGCGATGGGTCGGCGGGATGTCGCGCTCAGGCGCGCGACGGGGTCGGCGGCTTGGCGCGCGAAGGGGCGGTCATCGCCTCGATGCGCAGCAATTCGTCGAGCTCGGCGAGCGTGAGCAGCCCTTCCTCGAGCACGATCTCGGCGACCTTGCGCTTCTCGGCGAGCGCGCGCTTGGCGACACGCGAGGAGGCCTCGTAGCCGATCGCCGGGCCCAGCGCCGTGACCAGCCCGATTGAATCCTCGACCAGCGCCCGACAACGTTCGCGATCCGCCTCGATGCCGTTGACGCAGCGCGTCGTCAGCGTCGTCACCGCGGCGGTGAGATGGCGCAGCGAGGAAAGCAGACAATAGCCGATGGTCGGCTCGAAGGCGTTGAGCTGGAGCTGCCCGCCCTCGGCGCACATGGTGACGGTCAGGTCGTGGCCGATGACGAGATAGGCGACTTGGTTGACCACTTCCGGAATGACCGGGTTGACCTTGCCCGGCATGATCGAGGAGCCCGCCTGGACCGCCGGCAGGCGGATCTCGCTGAGGCCTGCCCGCGGCCCGCTCGAAAGGAGCCGCAGGTCGTTGCAGATCTTCGAGAGCTTGACCGCGACACGCTTGAGCACGCCCGAGAACAGCACGAACGCGCCCATGTCCGAGGTCGCCTCGATCAGGTTCGTCGCCGGCACCAGCGGCAGGCGCGCCGAGCGTGCCAGCTCCTCGATGGCGAGCGCCGCATAGCGCGCGTCGGCGGTGATGCCGGTGCCGATCGCGGTCGCGCCGAGATTGATCTCGCGGAACAGGGCAGCCGCTTCCCGCAGGCGCGAGACGTCCTCCTTGATCGTCGCGAAATAGGCGTCGAACTCCTGGCCGAGCGTCATCGGCACGGCATCCTGGAGCTGAGTCCGGCCGATCTTGAGCACATCGGCGAACTCGACCGCCTTTGCCTTGAAGGCGAAGGCGAGCTCGTCGAGCGCTGCGATCATCGGCTCGGTCGCGAAGATCACCGCCAGGCGCAGCGCCGTCGGATAGGCGTCGTTGGTCGACTGGGCCATGTTGACGTCGTCATTGGGGTGGAGCGCGCCATAATCGCCCTTCGGCCGCCCCATCAGCTCCAACGCGACATTGGCCACGACCTCGTTGGCGTTCATGTTGGTCGAGGTCCCGGCTCCGCCCTGCACGGCGTCGACGACGAACTGGTCGTGGTACCGGTTGTCCCTGGCGATGAGATCGCAGGCGCGGTCGATCACCTCGGCCTTGGCCGCCGGCAGGTTGCCGAGGCGCCGGTTGGCGCGGGCCGCAGCTTGCTTGACCAAGGCGAGCGAGCGCACCAGCTCGGGGAAATGGCCGACCGGGACGCCGGTGATCGGGAAATTCTCGACCGCCCGCAAGGTATGGATGCCCCAATAGGCGTCGGCGGGCACATCGGCCTCGCCGAGCAGATCATGCTCGCGGCGGGTCGAGATCTCGGCCAGCGCAATGGTCTGCGTCGTGGCGAGCTGCACGCTGTCCGGGCGGGGGGCATCATCGGCCATGTCGGAGTCCTTTTTTCATCTCGCGCGATCACCCGATCCTTCCGGCTTCAGGTCCTGGGAGCAAGACTGGCGCGGCCGCCATGGCGGGTCGACCAGGACACGGGATCGGCCAGGAAGCGCTCGATCTCGGCGCGATCCTCTGGCGAAAGCCCGCTGCCGGCCTCGGCGCGGAGGACATCGCCCCAGTTCGCGAGGGCATGGAGCGTCAGGCCTGCCTCCCGCAGCCGGGCATCGGCGCCGGGGAAGGCGTCGTGGTAGAAGATCGTCAGGACATGCTCGACCACAGCCCCCGCCGCGCGCAGGCCTCGGGCGAAGTTGAGCTTGCTGCCACCATCCGTGGTCAGGTCGTCCATCAGCAGCACGCGCAGGCCCTCGACCGACCCGCCCTCGACCTGGGCGTTGCGGCCGATGCCGAGCGGGCGCTTGCGGACATAGCGCAGCTTCAGGGCCAACCTGTCGGCGAGCCAGGCCGCGAAGGGAATGCCGGCCGTCTCGGCGCCGGCGATCGCGTCGAGGCTGCCGGGCGGAAAGGCCGCGCCGGCATAGCGGGCGGCAAGATCGCTGACCGCCTGGCGCAGTTGCGGATCGCCAAGCAGCAGGCGGACATCGACATAGACGGGGCTGGCCCAGCCGGCGGCCAGGATGAAGGGCTGCTGGCGGCTGACATGGATGGCGCCCGCCCTGAACAGCAGCTGCGCGACCTCGCGGCCCGTCTCGTTCGCGCTCATCGCACCGCCTCCCTGATGGCGTCCCGCATCACCGCGATCCCGGCGAGGAAATCGTCGATCGCCATGGCCTCTTGTGGATTATGCGAACCGTTCTGGTTGCGCACGAAGATCATCGCGCTGGGGATGCCGGCATTGGCGAAAACAGCCGCATCATGGCCCGCCCCGCTCGGGATGTCCTCGTCGGGCAGGCCGAGATTGCGCGCCGCGGCCTTGAGCCTGGCGATCCAGCCGGCATCCATCACGGCAGGAGCGGATTCGAGCCGGCGGTCGACGCGGAATTCGACCCCCCTCTCCTCGCCGACCAGGCCGCATTCCGAGAGGAAGAGGTCGTAGAAGGCCTCCAGCGTCTCGCGATTCTGGCTGCGCACCTCAAAGGAGAAGCGCACCGTACCGGGAATGCGCGCGATGGCATGCTCCTGCGGATCGGTGCCGAGCACGCCCGCCGTTATGACCACGTCGCGGCCGCGCTCCAGCAATGTGCGCCAGTGCCGGTCGAGATGGGTGATCAGCTCGGCGGTGGCGAAGACCGCGTCGCGCCTGAGCCAGCGCGGCACCGCGCCGGAATGGCCGGCCTCGCCAAGGCATTCGACCTCGCGATGCCGGATATTGCCCCTGATGCCAGTGACGATGCCAATTGGCAAATCCCGCGCCACCAGCACCGGTCCCTGCTCGATATGCAGCTCGATCCAGGCCGCGACGGTGGCGGGGTCGAGCAGCGGCTCAGCCCTCTCGACGCGGGCCATGTCGACGCCGACAGCGCGCATGCACTCCGAGAGAGCCTGGCCGCTCGCATGATCGCGCACGGAAAGATCGGCGGTCGAGAGTTTCCCGAACAGGGCGCTGGAGCCCATATAGGCCTTGCCGAAGCGGGCACTCTCCTCGCCGCGCAGCGCGTAGACCTTGATCGTCCGGCGCGGGACGAAGCCCTCCTCCTTGAAGCGGGCGATGATGGCGAGCCCGGCGATGACACCGGCCGCGCCGTCGAAGTTCCCGCCTTGCGGCACGGAATCGAGATGCGAGCCGCAAGCGAGGAAGGGCAGCTCCGGCTCGCGGCCCGCCAATGTGACGACGAGATTGGCGCCGGCGTCGCGCTCCGTCGCGAGGCCGAGCTCGCGCGCCTTCGCCTCGACCAGGTCGAGCGCCAGCGACTCGCGCTCGCTATAGGCTTCGCGGGTGATGCCGACACCGTCGCCCGTCGCCTCGCGCAAGGAGCCGAACAGGGCTTCGGCGAGGACCCGGTCGCCCTCGTCGCCGCTGAAGACGTTGCGCATCTCGGCCGGTTGCGCGGTCACGAGACCGGGTCCAGCCAGGCAAGATCGGGCTCGTCGGCCTCCTCGATCACGACGCCATGGATCAGATCGGCGACGCGCGGGATCTCGCGGCGCAGGCAGAAGGCCTCGAGCCCGTCGATGATCGTCGTCATCGCCGCCGGCTGCAGGAAGGTCGCCGTGCCGACCTGCACGGCGCTCGCCCCGGCGAGCATGTACTCGATCGCGTCCTCGGCGGTGGAGATGCCGCCGCAGCCGATCACCGGGATCTTCACCGCCTTGGCGCATTGGAAGACCTGGCGCAGCACGATCGGCTTGATCGCCGGCCCCGACAGCCCGCCCATGATGTTGCCGAGGCAGGGCTTGAAGGTCTTCAGGTCGATCGCCATCGACAGGATGGTGTTGGCGACAACGACCGCGTCGGCGCCGGCGGCCTCGGCAGCGCGCGCGACCTCGGGCACGTCGCCGGTATTGGGCGTGAGCTTGACCCAGAGCGGCAGCCTCGTCGCCTTGCGCAGCTCGCGCGTCACCTTCTCGGTGGACTCCGCGCGCATCGCGAAGGCCTTGCCGTCCTCCTCGATGTTCGGACAGGAGATGTTGGCCTCGATCGCGGCGATGCCGGGGATCGAGAGCTCCGCCGCGAGGCTGGCGAAGCCTTCCGCCGTCGGCGCCGAGATGCTCACCACCAGCGGCGTATCATAGGCCGCATAATGCGGCATGGTTGTCTCGACGAAATAGGGCACGCCCCTGGACGGGATGCCGATGGCGTTGATCAGCCCGCCCGGCCGCTCGACCACGCGCGGCAGCGGATTGCCGGCGCGCAGTTCGCGCGTGATCGTCTTGGTGACGAAGGCGCCGAGCCGGTTGAAGTCCATCACCTTTTCCAGCCCTTCGGCGAAGGTGCCGGAGGCCGGCATGACCGGATTGCGCAAGGTTAGCCCGCCAATGGCGACGGAGAGGTCGACATGTGTGACGGCACGGATGCCGGAGTTCACCGCAGCATTCATGGCAGCGCCTCCATCAGGTTGAAGACCGGGCCGTCCCAGCAGACGCGCCGGTTGACGATCTCGCCATTGACGTTGAAGTCGCGCACGCAGCAGTAGCAAAGGCCGATTCCGCAAGCCATTTGCTGCTCCATCGCGACCTGGCCAGGCAGCCCGAACTCGCGTGCCAGGCGCTGCTGCACCCGCATCAGCCGGCTCGAGCCACAGGTGAAGAAGGCATCGCAGCGACCCTCGGCGATATGACGGCGCAGGATGCGCTCGACATTGGCCGGCCCGCTGGTCGCTTCGGAATCGGTGACGGCGATGACGTCGGCACCATGGCGGTGGAAGAGCTCGACCGAGACGAGCAGCTCCGGCCGCCTCGCGCTGAAGACCGCGGTCACCTGCGTGCCATTGGCCTTCGCGGCCCTGGCGAGCGGAGCGAGCGTCGCCAGCCCCGCTCCGCGCCCGACGGCGACGATGTGGCGCCAGCCCGGATCCAGCGTGAAACCGACGCCGAGCGGGCCCATGATGTCGAGCCGGTCACCCGGCTTCAGCGTATCGAGCCCGCGCGTGCCGGCGCCCGTCACCTTGTAGAGGAACTCGACCTGGCGCTTGTCGGGATCGGCGCCGTAGAGACTCATCGGCCGGCGCAGGAAGGGCTGCTCGCCCGCCGGCTGCGGGCAGAGCAGCTGGAAGAACTGCCCCGGCTGGGCCGCGGCGGCCTCCTCGCTGCAATTGACCACAAGGTGCCGGTACTCGGCGTTCACCGCCTCGTTGCGGACGACCTCGGCGAGCTCGGCGACGATGCTCGCCTTCCACGGCGCAGAAGGGCAGCTTCCGCCGATGGCCGCGCCGAAGCGCGCGGCCGCCTGGGACTGATCGTGTTGGGCTGACATGATCATCCCCTCGCGCTCAGGAGAGCTCAGCGCCACGCCGCTCCGGGATCAGGAACCACATGGCGAGGATGTCGAGCAGATAGAGCGTCGCCAGCAAGGCGATCGCCATCTCGAAGCTGTAGGCCGCCGCGATCGTCCCGACGACGAGCGGACCGAAGCCGCCGACGCCGCGCCCGATATTGAACAGGACGTTCTGCGCCGTCGCCCGGGCGGATGTCGGAAAGAGCTCGCTGATCAGCGCGCCATAGCCGCCGAGCATGCCGTTGACGAAGAAGCCCATCACCGCGCCCGCGACCAGGAGCTGGAGCGGGTCGGTCAGCCGCGAATAGACGATGACCATCACGGCGGCGCCGAGCATGTAGCCGAAGAAGGCCGGGCGGCGCCCGATCCGGTCGGCGATATGACCGAAGGCGTAGATGCCGACCGCCATGCCGGCGATGGTGACCGAGGTCCAGACGGCGGACTGCGTCAGGGCGAAGCCGAAACGGGTCGCCAGATAGTTCGGCAACCAGATCATCACGCCGTAATAGCCGAAATTCTGGACCGAGCAGAGCACGACCATGCCGAGGCTGAGCTTGGTGGTGTCCCAATCCTTGACCAGCAGGCGCAGCGCCGATTCCTTCGGGCGGTCCTTGCTGCGGGCAACGAACACCTCGGGCTCATGCAGCGAATGGCGGATGAAATAGGCTGCGACCGCCGGCAGGATGCCGATGGCGAACATGCCGCGCCAGCCGATCGTCGGCAGCAGGATCGGGGTGGCGATCGCGGCCGCGAGCACGCCGACCTGCCAGCCGAGGCCGACATAGGACGAGGCGCGCGCCCGCTTCGAGGCCGGCCAGGCTTCCGCCACCAGCGCCATGCCGATGCCGAATTCACCGCCGAGGCCGAGCCCGGCGATGGTGCGGTAGATCAGCAGGTCCCAATAGCCTTGCGCCAGAGCGCACATGCCGGTGAACACGGCGAAGAGGACGATCGTCCAGGTCAGGACGCGGACGCGGCCGATGCGGTCCGACAGCATGCCGAAGCCGATGCCGCCGAGCACGGCGCCGATCAGCGTGGCGGTGACGAGCGAGGCGGCCTGGCCCTGCGTCAGCTGCAGGTCGGCCGAGATCGTCCGCAGCATGAAGCCGAGGATCAGCAAGTCGAAGCCGTCCATGGCATAGCCGATGGCGGCGCCCCAAAGCGCCTTGCGGGCCTTGCTGTCGACCTCGGTCGGAGAGGATATGGCGATGGAGCCGCTGACGGCTGCCTGGTTGTCACTCACGGCGAATTCCCCCGTTCTGCTTTTCTTTGCGATGCGTATCGAAACGCCAAAGCACCAGCGCGCGCTTCCGCGCGCGGCTGCCGGCCGGTTTGATATCGTCGGAGTTTGGGCGCTGGCCCGCTTTCTCAGAGCGCTTTACGCGCCACTTGGCGGCAGGGCATCAGGCTCGGCCGCGAGAAATTCGCGATATCATCGGAGAACCCCGACGCTATCCCTCGATCACTTTATGTCACGCTGAAATCTCAATTGCAATATTAAATCTCAATTTTGCGACCAACAACCGAACAGGCTCTTTCCTGCGACAATGCTCAGGCAAAGCCGCGATGATCGAAATGCCGAGCGGACGTCAGACCAGCTCCGAAGACGGCTCTTTCATCGGCGGCTGCGCGATCCCCGAGCGGTCGAGGGCGGCCCGCAGGACCGCTCCGGCGTCACTGCCCTTGAGGGCGCGGCGCCAGAGGCCGTCGGCGATCTCCTCATAGAGGCGCACGGGCTCCTCGTCGGCGGTCAGCATGGCGATGCCGGATCGGACATTCGGCAATTCGCCGCCCAGCCGGAACGGGCTCAGGCCCAGCAGCGTCTTCTCGGCGGTCCGGAAGAGCTGGAACGTGATGTTCGGCAGCGTCTCCTCGATCAGGCCAATCTGCACGCCCATCGGCTCGCTCTCGATCAGCCCGATCAGATGCTCGACCTCTACGCGCGCCGCCAGCCGGCGCTGGGCCAGTTCGGCCGGCGGCAGGTTGAAGCGGCCGACGACGCCGAGCTTGAGCCAGCGCTCGATCTCCAGGACGTTGACGAAGTTGACGACGCTCAAGCGGCGGCGCTTGCGGGCCTTCTTGCGCTCGTCGAGGATCGCGATGATCGCATCGATCTCCGCCACGGCCTGCTCGCGGGCGATATGGGCCGGCAACGCCTCCACCAGCGTCTGCCGCAGGGAGGCGGAGTAGTCGTCCGAGGTCAGCAGATAGGACAGTGGCGGGAAATGCGCGACGACCTGGTCGGCCTGCTCCTCGATCTGCCGCATGCGCTCGAAATAGCTGACCGGGCTGGAATAATACTCGACCCCCGCCCCGAGCAGCGATGCGACGGTTGTCTCCAGCAGCGTCGCCAGCCGCTCCAGGGTCTCGATCTTGACGACGCCTCCGGCCTCGATCCGGTAGACCGCGGCCCGCGAAATCCCGAGCTGTTCGGCGACGTCCTCAGCCTGAAGCCCACGCCCCAGACGGTAGGCTTTCAGCCGCTCACCGATTTCATTGAACCGGATTGCCATCAAGCCGACCTCATCTGCCGCATCATCTGAATCTCAGATTTTAGACAACCTAGTCGATCGCGGGCCCGATGCGAAGCGTGATCGGCTGTTTTCAACTCCCTGTCGCGTGGACCATGCCGTGTGTGGACATGCCGAGCCTGTTAGGCTTGCGCCGTCGGCCAAGCCGCCCGGTCAGCCCGGCTTGATGCCGGCTTCCTCGACCACGCGGTTGGCGCGCTGGATCTCGGCCTCGATGAACTTGGCGAAGCTCGCGGGGTCCTCGGTCACGGCTTCGGCGCCGAGCGCCGTCAGCTTCTCGACGATCTCGCGATCCTTCGAGGCGGCCTGCACCGTGGCATTGACGCGCTGCACGGTTTCGGCCGGCAGGCCCTTCGGCCCCCACAGCCCGTACCAGAGCGTGAAGTCGATATCCGCCAGTCCGAGTTCGCCCGCGGTCGGCACGTTCGGCAGGAGCTTGCTGCGCTGCGCGCCCATGATCGCGAAGGCGCGCACCTTGCCGTCGGCGATGAACGACAGGGCCGAGCCGAGCGGGGCGACCATCAGCGGGACCTGGGCGGCGACCACATCCGTGATCGCCGGAGCAGTGCCGCGATAATTGACCAGTTCCGCGCTCGTGCCGGTGCGGCGCTTGAAGCTCTCGGTGGCGAGATGGCCCATGCTGCCCAGCGCCGAATTGGCGAAGGTGTACTCGGTGGGCTTCGCCTTCATGTCGGCGATCAGCGCCGGCATGGTGGCAGGGGTCTTGCTCGAGCCGATCAGCACCATCGGCGAGGTCGCGAAGCGCGAGATCGGCGTGAAATCCGTCAGCGGATCATAGGACACGCTGCGCATGACGTGCTTCGCCATGATGTGGATGTCGGCATTGGTGAGGTAGGTCGTGCCGTCGGGCGCGGACCTCGCGACGTCGGCTGCGCCCAGCGTATTGCTGGCGCCGGCCTTGTTCTCGACCACCCAGGATTCGTCGAGCGCCGGCGCGATGCGCTGGGCGTAGAGCCGCCCGATGACGTCGATCGCACCGCCCGCCGCGGCGGGCACGATCAACCTGACGATCTTGCGTTGGGCCAGGGCGGCACGGGGCGCGAGCGCTGCGCCAGCGAGCCCGATCAAGGCGGCACGTCGTGTGATGATCATCTGATTGTCCTCCGGATAGGGCCGCGTTGGTGCGGTTCTTGGATTTGCTTCGAAAGGCCGTCCGCGCTCCCCGATCGCGGCTTGCAGCGGAGCACGGCGCGGCGACGGGATGCCGCCGGGCGCTTGTTCCGCGCATGCCTCGGAATAAGAACGCATACTTATTATCAGTATGCATTACATTTTGGAGCTGTCAAATGCCGCCGCGGCGAACGGCAGCTTTGCCCGGACTGAACCGGGCGAACGCCGAGCGGGACCAGCCGCACGAATGCCGATCGCTCGGAACTCGCGCGGCTGCCTCGATCACAGCCATCCGGGGAATGTCGGAGTGGGTCAGGCCGCTTCGGTCGAGCGCCCGGCCGCAAGCCGCAGCGGCACGCGCGAGGCGTCGTTGTTGAGCTCGACCAGCTGCGCCAGCATGCGCATGAAGACCTCTCGGTCGTCCGGCGTCAGCGGGGCGAGGATGCGCTCCTGGGCCCGCTGCGCCAGCGGCCCGGCCTCCTGCAGGATACGCTCGCCCTTCGGCGACAGGTGCAACACCTTGATACGCTTGTCGTCCTTGCTGCCCGAGCGCTGGATCAGCTCCTTCGCCTCCATCCGCTCGAGCACATTGCCGAGCGTCGAGCGATCGAAGGCGACGAGGGCCGACAGGCGGGTCGCGTCGATGCCGGGATTATCGCGCACCGTCACCAGCGCCGCATATTGGACGGGCGTAAGATCGACCGGCGCGCATTCCTCGAGAAAGAGCGAGACGGCTATCTGCTGCGCGCGCCGGATGAGATGGCCGGGCATATGATAGATATCGTCCATCGCCATCGTCGCTTTGCCTTGGTGATAGGGCGGGCAGATCTCGCCGCTTGAACAGAGGCAACGCCCATTCTTCATATGCCGGCCCAGCTGAATACTACCAGGCCGATACAGCCGATCTTCGACTATAGATTGTATACTTTCATTCTGTAGACTGTCAAATTATCGCAGACCTCAGCCTGCATGACCTCCCCGAGGCCCGGTCAAGGCCGCATGCGGCAGCGCTTGCCGCTCCCCTGCGGGCCGGACGCGGCTCGTCCTCCCTCCTCCATTCTCCCCCGCTCCGTTCAAGCGGAGCATCGCCGTGACCGAATTTTTCGCCGCGTGGTTGACAGTCAAAAATCTGGGCGTATTCTGTTAATCAGTATACGGACGATCTGTCAGGGATCGCCGGATGGGAGGTTGGCCCCAGCGGTTCCAGTTGCTGGAATCCGGGCGTCGCTCGCGCGGCCGAAAGCGGCTCACGCGCCCGTCTGCCGCTCTGATCATCTGCCCGGTTCGGCGGCGAGACCGCCCTGTCGGCAAGGCCTGGCCTGTAGAATTTCGATCAAGGCGACTTTGGAAAGAGCGAGCAATGTGCACTTCGGACCATGGTAACCACCCCATCGCCGTCGACGTGGCCGATACGGCCGCCGCCTCGGTCGCTCCCTCGCCTGAGATCGTCGGGGACCTCGTCGCCGCCAATCACATCCTCTTCGACCAGGGCGTCGTCGATGCCTTCGGCCATATCAGCGTGCGCCATGACAAGCGGCCCGACCGTTTCCTGCTGGCGCGCAACATGGCGCCGAGCCGGGTCGCGGCCGAGGACATCGTCGAGTTCACGCTCGATGGCGAAGCGGTGAATGCCAACGGACGCAAAGTCTATCTCGAGCGCTTCATCCACGCCGAGATCTTCCGCAAGCGCCCCGACGTGATGGCCATCATTCACAGCCATTCGCATTCGATCGTGCCGCTCAGCGTCGTCAAGGGCACGCGGCTCAAGGCAATGTTCCACATGGCCGGCTTCGTCGGCCAGGGCGCCCCGGTCTTCGAGATTCGCGAGGCCGGCGGCGACGCGACCGACCTCTTGATCAGCAACAATCATCTCGGCCGCGCCCTCGCCGAGCATTTCGACGGGCACGACATCGTGCTGATGCGCGGCCATGGCTCGACCGTGGTCGGCTATTCGATCAAGCAGGCGGTCTACCGCGCCGTCTATGCCGAACTCAATGCGCGCTACCAGCTCCAGGCGATGCAGCTCGGCGAAGTCACCTATCTGACCGAGGGCGAAAGCCGCGCCTGCGTCGCGAGCATCGAAGCGCAGGTCCATCGCCCCTGGGAGATGTGGCTCGAACAGGCCCGTGCCCGCCGGCGCTGACAGCGCCCGGCACGACGACAACCACCTCAACGCTCTGCCTCACCGAAGGTGGCCGCCATGCAATTCCATCTCAACGGTTTTCGGACGGGCGATCCCGCTATCTCCCAGCCTGCCACCGATCTCGCCGCTTCCTCAACGGGTGGCTCGCTGCCGCAAGAGGTCGATGTCCTGATCGTCGGCTGCGGCCCCGCAGGCCTGACGCTGGCGGCGCAGCTCGCGGCCTTTCCCGAGATCACGACGCGGATCGTCGAGCAGAAGCCCGGGCCGCTGGAGCTGGGCCAGGCCGACGGCATCGCCTGCCGCACCATCGAGATGTTCGATGCCTTCGGCTTCTCCGAGCGGGTACTGAAGGAGAGCTACTGGGTCAACGAGACCGTCTTCTGGAAACCCGACGCGACGCGGCCGGAGGCGATCACCCGCAGCGGCCGCATCCAGGATGTCGAGGACGGGCTTTCCGAATTCCCGCATGTGATCCTGAACCAGGCGCGGATCCACGACTTCTTCCTCGACGTGATGCGGCGCTCGCCGAGCCGGCTGGAGCCGGATTATTCCCGGCGCCTGCTCGATCTCCAGATCGACAACACCTCGTCGCACCCGGTGAGCGTAAAGCTGGAACGTGTCGATCCCACGCATGAGGGCGAGATCGAGACCGTCAGGGCCCGCTATGTCGTCGGCTGCGACGGCGCGCGCAGCGCCGTGCGCAAGTCGATCGGGCGCACGCTGCACGGGGATTCCGCCAACCAGGCCTGGGGCGTCATGGATGTCCTCGCCGTCACCGATTTCCCGGATGTGCGGCTGAAGGCGCTGATCCAGTCCGCCGGCGAAGGCACGATCATCATCATACCCCGCGAGGGCGGCTATCTGATCCGGATCTATGTCGAGCTCGACAAGCTCAGTGAGAACGAGCGGGTCGCGGGCCGCAATATCGGCGTGGAGCACCTGATCGCCGCGGCGCAGCGCATCCTGCGCCCCTACACATTCGAGGTGAAGGAGGTCGCCTGGTGGTCGGTCTACGAGATCGGCCAGCGTCTCTGCGACAAGTTCGACGACGTACCGGCGGATGAGGTCGAGCAGCGCCTGCCGGCCGTCTTCATCGCCGGCGATGCCTGCCATACCCATAGCCCGAAGGCCGGCCAGGGCATGAACGTCTCGATGCAGGATGCCTTCAACCTGGGCTGGAAGCTGGCGGCGGTCCTGCGCGGGCAATGCCCTCCCGAGCTGCTGCACAGCTACTCGGCCGAGCGCCAGGCGATCGCCAGGGAGCTGATCGATTTCGATCGCGACTGGGCGAAGCTGCTGAGCGCCCCCCTGAAGACCTCGGAGACCGGCGACGGCGTCGATCCCAAGGAGGTCGAGGCCTATTTCGTCAGGCATGGCCGCTACACGGCGGGCACCGCGACCCGCTACGCGCCGTCTCCCCTGACAGGCCACTCGACCCATGCCGGCCTCGCGACAGGGCTGCCGATCGGCGCGCGCTTCCATTCGGCGCCGGTGATCCGCCTCGGCGACGCCAAGCCCGTCGAGCTCGGCCATGTCGCGCAGGCCGATGGCCGCTGGCGCCTCTACGCCTTCGCCGACAAGACAGACCCGTCCTCGGCATCATCACGCCTGCGTGCGCTTTGCGATGCCCTGGCGGATTCCCCCTCGTCGCCCCTGCGCCGTTGCACCCGGCCGGGAGCCGATATCGACGCGGTCATCGACCTGCGCGCGATCCTTCAGCAGCCCCATCGCGACGTTGCGGTCGAGGCCTTGCCGAAGCTGCTCCTGCCGCGCAAGGGCCGCCTCGGCCTGGTCGACTATGAGAAGGTGTTCTGCCCCGATCTTCGCAGCGGTCAGGACATTTTCGACCTGCGCGGCATCGATCGGGAGCGTGGTTGCCTGGTGATCGTGCGGCCCGACCAATACGTCGCCAACGTGCTGCCACTCGACGATCACGTGGCCCTCGCCGCCTTCTTCGCGGAATTCATGACGCCGCAATCTCCGGGCTGACCGCCTTGCACGGTCACAACGCCTCGACGATCGCCCAGCCGACATAACCGAGCAGCGCGAACCAGCTCAAAGTGACGGCGGCGATCGCAGTCCCGAGGATCGCGCCGACGAGCCTGTCGCTCGCCTGGGTTTCGGAGGCGGCTTCGACGACGATCTCCGACTGCGTCGGAACGGCGCGATAGTCCGACGCTGGCAGCGCCAGCGCCCCGGTGCGGGTATCGGAGGTAGCGAGCGGGCCGCTCCGGTCCGCCTGTCTATTGAACGTGTCTGAACGCGACAAGGACTCGGCGAGCGGAGCGCTGCGCTTCGACGAGATTCTGCGCCCGAGCCTGATCATCGGGCGCTCGACCGTCAGATAGACCAGCCAGGACAGCGCCAGCGTCAGGCCGGTGCAGGCCAGCATCGTGGCGATATCGCTAGGTTGCCCGGTCAGCGGCAGGACGCGATAGACCAGCGCGTTGACCACCCCGTGAAACAGATACATCGAGTAGCTGATCAGCCCGATCCGCGCGAGGAAATGCGAGCGCGGCCGCTCCAGCCTGATCGCGACGAGGAAGACCACGAAGGCGAGCACATAGGCGCTCAGAACGGGCCTCAGCCCCTCCATGACGAAATTGTCGCCGCGCGCCAGGGAGAACTGCGCGACCGACAGGAGCGCTGCGAATTGCGCGAGCCCGAGAACCAGCGCCGCGAGACATCCTCCCCGCCTCCGCTCGACCAGCCAGAGCCGCAGCAGCAGGCCGAGGAACAGGAAGGACAGGTGTAGGCCGAGATACTGGACCGGCAGGTTGACGACGCCGTGCATGCGCAACTGGACCGGCACGACCGTCGCGGCGATCAGGGCCAGGCTCAAGGCAAGCAGGACGCCGATATGTCTCAGCCTCCCCGCCGCGAACAGCAGCGCGACGAGGACATAGAACAGCAGCTCGATGAACAGGGTCCAGTGGATCGGCGAGAGCCAGGGCTGGCCGAAGAGCGGCGGCGCCATGGTCATGTTGGCCAGCACGGTCGCGGTCCGCGGCGTCTCTCCTGCGAACCAGGCGACCGCAATGAGCACCGCCAGCGCCAGCCACAGCGCTGGATAGAGCCGGAACAGCCGCGCAATCGCGAAATGCCGGAGCGGCCGCTCGCCATCGATGCTGAACGGCACGACGAAGCCGCTGATCAGGAAGAACAGCGCCACGCCGAACCGGCCGAGACTGACATTCTGGACCACGGATTGGGCGAGCGTGCTCATCGAGCCCACCGCGGAAGGGGCCTGCCTGATGAGATCGCCAAACATGTGCTCGACCATCACGGCAAGCGCCGCAACCGCCCGCAACCCGTCGAGATGGGCATAGCGCCGTCGCGTCATGGCTGGGGTCATGGGGAGAGGAGCCCCAGCGCCCGGCGGGTCGCCGTGTCGAAACCCGGACCGGTCTCGTTCTCGGCGAGCGCAAAGCCGCCCGCCCCCGCATAGGTCCAGCAGGCCCAGGCGAAACCATGCGCCTCGGCAAGCTCGCGCATGTCGCGCAGCCAGTGCTCGCGGGCGGTCGATCCCTCGGGGGTGCGCAGATAAGGCGTCCTGTGGACCCCGAACTCACCGAGCAGGACGGCATGGGCCGGCAATCGTTGCGCCATCCGCCAGGCGCTCACCTGCCGGAAGGTTCTTTCAAGGGCGGAGCGATCGAAGCCGGCATAGCGCGGGAGGGTTTGTTGCGCCGCCTTCGCCTGCTCCACTGCCGAGCCGTCTAGCGCGAGGCCGACCATGCGCTGCCGAGCCGCTGCGATCATCGCCTCGGCCGAGGACGGCGCCGGGTAGGCGATCGCGTCCAGGGCGAAAGCGGGATTGCCGCGCACCCCCTGATGGGTGAACTGCCAGGGCGAGTAGTCGTGATAGGTGTAGATCAGGCGCGGATCGCCGGCGAACAGGCGCATGTCGAGCGCAGCCAGCCCCGCGGCCGCATTAATCGAGCCACCGCCCAGCACGAGCGGCAGCGTCGCCGAGCCGCTGCGAGCAGCGCGGTAGGCGGCTTCGAGCATGGGTTGCCAGGCCGCCTGCGGCAGCTCCGGCTCGTTCATCAGCTCGAGCGCGAGCCTGGCTGTCCTATCCTGTGCGAGCCGATCCAAGCGAGCGGCCAGGCGCTGCAGCAGGGCGAGCACGGCCCGAAACTTCGGCGTCTCGACGCCCTCGGTCAGCGCCGCCGGCCGGTAGGCCGGATTCATCGCGCTCGGATGCAGGTCGACGATCACGCCGAGATCGGCATCGATGAGGTCGCGCACCGTGCCGATCAGGAACTCATCGAGCCGGTCGCGAGCCGCCCCGGAGAAGGCCAGGAAGGGGCCGACATCGACGGCGAGGCGCACGAAATCGAAGCCCGCGGCCCGGATCGACTGCCGCTGCACCTGATCGAAGCGAAAGCGCGGGCTGGAGAACGGCGCAGCGCCATAGGAGCCGTCGGGCTCGACCTCGGCCCAGCCCAGTGCGTGCGAGACGCCGATGCCGCGGCGGAACAGCGGAATGTCGCTGCCGGACTTAGCCGCTGCTGGCAACGGCCCGAAGGGGGCTAGCGTCGCGATGCCGGCGAGGCCACCAAGAACGGAGCGGCGGCTGGTCACGACGCCATCCCCCAATCACCGTCCGGTCCAGGATAGCGCGCCGTCAGGGCGCCATCGAGGATGCTCATGTCGTCGCGGCCGGCGAAGGGCGCGGCGAGGCCCCGCAGCGAGGCCTCGCGAAGCGCGGGATCGATCGTTCGCGACGGCACGAAGCGGACATCGCTCCAGCCCTCGGCCGAAAAGCTGCTGATGTAATCGGCGGGACGCTGCCGGTTCGGTTGTCCGGGAAAGCGGAAGAGCCGGTAGATGGCTTCAGGATAGCGATAGATATTGTTCGGGTCGCGCTCGCGGATCCAGCGCGAATGCGTCTGCAGGTCGATGATGTGGATGCTTTCGCTGCCGGGCCGGGCGACCCGCGTCAGGTTCGCAATGGCTTCGGCAGGGCTGTCATAGTGCTCGAATGCGGCGCAACTGACGATCAGGTCGAAACTCCGCCCCTGCGCTAGGCGTGAGATGTCGAAATCGCGCCCGACGGCATAGCCGAATTCACGTGTGCTGGCGGTGCGAGCGATGGCTCGCGCACGCTCCCGGTCGGCCTCGCGGCCTTCGGAGAAGCAGTCGAGCAATCGCTCATAGAAGGCCGGGTCCTCATCGCCAGCAAGGTCGAACACGTCGATGGCGTGATAGGAGCGCGCGCCGAGCGCGAGGAAGAGCACGCCATTGCCGCGCGACGCGCCGGGGCTGAGCTCCAGCACATCGCGCCCGCGCAGGTCGAATTGCGGCGGCATGAAGCGGCGGAGCGCGGCAAAGATGTCGAGGAGATAGGCGATCTTGCCCGCCTCATCCGAGGTCGCCACACGATTCGGCGTGGCGTAGCCGTGCAGTCCGCTCTTGCCCCAGGCCAGGCCGAGGAAGCCGAGGCCGAGGATCGTCATGTCGAGGCTTCGCAGGGCGAGCGGCATCACCGGCCTCCGAATTCGATGTGGGTCCGCAGGCCGGGACCGCCATGGCGCACCCTGCGCGCTCTCCAGCCGAGCAGCGCGCTCTCGTAGACATCCATGGTGCGATCGACGATCGCGCCCCAGCCGAAGGAATCCAGCACCCGGGCGGCGCGCTCGGCACTCTCGGCGTGGTTGGGCGCGGCGAGTTTCAGCCGCATCGCGTCGGCGAGCGCCTCGACCTCGCCCAAGGGGAAGTAGCAGTCCGTCCCGAGGTCGAGCGCAAGATTGGCGTCGATGTCGCTGGCCAGGCACGGCGCGCCGTAGCTGAGGGCTTCGAGCAGCACCATCGGCATGCCCTCATGGCTTGAGGGCAGCACGAAGAGCGCCGCATGCCGGTAGAGCTGGGACAAGGCTTCGCCACGCTGGAAACCCGCCATCACCACGCGGGGCGTTGCTGTAGCTGCCGCCTCGACCTCGCGCTGATAGCGCCCGGCATGGTCGGCCGTGCCGGCGATGACGAGCTTGAGGCCGGGATCGCTGAGGCGTGCGAACGCCTTGATCAGGTCGAGATGCCGTTTCTCCTCGACGGTCCTGCCGACGCTCAGGACATAGCGGCGCGGCGTGACCTCGATACGGTCGAGATAGGACGTATCCAGCCTCGGGAACGGGTTCTCGACGCCGTTCGGGATGAAGGTCGCGCCAACGCTGAACTTGTTACGGACGCTGTCGACGATCACCTTCGACACGCCGATATTGGCATGGGAGAACAGCATTCCCATCGCCTCGCCGGTCCGCAGGATCGACCTGGCGAGGG
Organism: Allobosea sp. Root483D1; assembly: GCF_001429505.1. Classification (GTDB taxonomy): domain Bacteria; phylum Pseudomonadota; class Alphaproteobacteria; order Rhizobiales; family Beijerinckiaceae; genus Allobosea. Next base: position 17,621 of record NZ_LMJW01000018.1, on the reverse strand, counting down.
GGCCCCATTTCTGGCGTTCATAGTCGAAGCCGTGATGCGTCACCACGACATGGAGGCCGAGCAGGCGCGCGAAGGGGGTCAGCAGCGCCGGCCCGATCGCATGGATATGCACCAGGTCCGGGTTGCGCCCAGCGGCAACCATGAGGCCCAAAGCCGTATGCGCCAGCGCCTCGAAGCTGCGCGAGCGCGGCGCCCAGACCGGCGTGACGGTGACGCCCTTCCAGGTATAGGGCCGTTGCGAGGGAAGGTAGGGCGCCCGGCCGAGCACCTCGACCCGCCAGCCGCGCTCCGCCAGCCGCGCCGAGATCGCCGCGACATGGGTTTCGACCCCGCCCTGGACCTCGGGGACGCCGCGCAAGCCGACGAAGATCACTGTGCGTTCGGGCGGCTTTGCGCCGATCGGCGGGATCAAGGTGTACATCAGCCGAGCGCCTCGTAGAGAGCCATGGTGCGGTCACGATATCGGTCGGGCGAGAATTCCCGGCTGATCCAAGCGCGGCCGGCCGCGCCCAGCCGGGCGCGCGCAGTGGGCGAAAGGCCGGCAAGGGCGATGAGCGCCTCGGCCAGCATTGCCGGACTGCCCGGCTCGACCAGGAGGCCGGTCTCGTCGTGGGCGACCAGCTCCGGAATGCCGCCGATCCGCGTGCCGATGACCGGGCGCCCGAGCGCGTAGGCCTCTAGGATGCTGATAGGCGCGTTCTCGTACCATTCGGAGGGGAGAACCAACGCCCGCGCCTCGCCGATCAGCCGCTTCAGTTCCGGCTTGTCGAGATGGCCGGTGAAGGCGACGTCGGCGCCGAGATCCTGCGCGAGACGGCGCAGGGCGGGCTCTTCGGGGCCGCTGCCGGCCAGCACAAGCCGCTGGCGCGACAGGCCCGCGGCGCGCACCAGCGTCGCCAGCCCCTTCTCGGGCGCCAACCGCCCAGCGTAGGCGAAGTAGTCGCCTTCATGGAGCGTCGGCGAGTACTGGCCGGTGTCGATGCAGTTCGGGATGTAGGCGATGCGGCCTGCGTCCCAGCCCCACTCCACCAGCTTGTCGCGATAGAAGCGGCTCGGGGCGACCAGGCGATCGATCGTGTCGCGGTAGAGGCCGAAGCTGCGGTGAACCAGCGTCTCAAGGAAGACCAGCCCGCTGACGACAGCCGACTCCTTGACGCAGCGATGGAGCAGCACGTTGTGGATGCGCCCGCCATGGCAGCGCTCGCAGACGCGGCCCCGGCTCAGCATCTTGTAGGCCGGGCAAGCGATCTTCAGATCGTGCGCCGTCATCACCAGCGGCACGCCCTCCGCCTTGAGCGCTCCGAAGATCGACGGCGAGATATGGTGGTAGACATTGTGGGCGTGCGCGATCGTCGGCGGCGCCCGACCGATCAGGGCGCGGATCTTCCGGCGCGCCTCCAGCGAGAACACGACCTTGGCGGCCTGCCTCGCCTTGGTGATCGGCCCGCCCGCCTCGCCATATTCGATCTGCGAGACGAAATACTCGGACCAGGCGCTTGGCAGGTTGGCGGGATGGCGCATCGCGAAGGGCACGACCTCCCAGCCGGCCGCCGCGAACAGGTCGATATGGTCGAGGAAGACGCTCTCGGCTCCGCCGCGCCGATAGAAGTAGTTGTTGATGGCCAGGAGCCGCCGAGCGCGCGTCATCTCGCCTGCTCCCGCAAGCCCATGCGGTCGAGCGCCGCATCGACGGTCAGCACCTGGCAGCCGCGCGCGAGCGCATAGCCGACGAGCAGCCGGAAGCTGGGCGCGGTGCAGCCATGAGGCGTCGGCCGCGGCGAGATGTCGTGCGTGAAGAAGATCAGCCAGCCTGGATTGGCGACCAACGCGTCGATCCAGCGCGCCAGCCCCAGCACATGCTGCTGCGGCTGCCGGATCTCGACCGCGCGCAGGAAGGTCGGGTCGGTCGGGCCGCGATTGATCCCCTCGCCTGCTGCGCGGCAGGTGCGGAAGGCGCCCGCGAGGATGGCTCGTTTCCCGAAGGAGCCGCTATTGTAGGGGTAGGCGAAATTGCGCCGGCCCGACCTCGGGTCGATCGCGTCGAGATAGCGCGCATTCCGGGCCAGATCCTCGATCAGGACATTGCCGTCGACATGCCGCAGGTCGCGGTGCGCATGGCTATGGCAGCCGATCTCGTGGCCACGCACCGCGAGTTCCTTGCAGCCGGCAAGATCGATCAGGGCGCGCCTCGGCTCGACCCGTCCGGCCAGTCCGCCGGAAATGTAGAAGGTGCCGCGTACGCCATCCCCCTCGAGGATCGCTGCGCCGACATCGAGAGCCGATGCGGGGACGTCGTCGAAGGTAAAGGAGACGATCGGCTCCCGTGCCGGGACCTGCATGACCAGCCACGGCGCGGCCCGGATCAGCCGGTTCTCCAGACGGCTGGCGTACTGGTCGATCAGCGCCGGCAGGCGAGCGAGGCGCTCGGGCGGGGTAGAAAACGTGGCCGCGCTACGCATGAGCCGGCTCCATGCTGCGCCGATGCTGGGCCGGTTCCCGGATCTCGTGCGCGTTCGCCTGGAGGTGGAGGCCAAAGATCGCCACGACCAGCATGAACCAGATCAGGCTGCCGGACTGGAAAAACAGGCTCTCGACGCAGGCGACCAGGATTCCGTAGAGCCAGATGCGCACGAAGAAGCGCGTCAAGGCGGGATCGTTCGGCGTGGCCTCGGCCCGGGCGATGTCGCGCAGCGGCAGCCAGACCAGCAGGACCAGGGTCAGGACGAGGCCGGGAAGGCCTGTCGTGATCGCCATGTCGAGATAGGCGTTGTGGCCATTGAAGGCAGCGAAGGCCCAGCTCGCCGCCGCGCCGCCCTTGTGGACCATCTCGTCGGTCTGCCAGAACAGCTGGAAGCCGTAGCCGGTCAGCGGATTGTCCATGGCTGCGGCGGCGCCGACCTTCCAGATGTCGGTCCGGTTGGTGAAGGTCGGGTCGATGCCGAGCTGTGCGACCAGCTCGCGCATGGCTGGTGACACCGAGCAGCCGATCGTCAGGATGTTGACCGCGGCGATCCCCAGGACGACCATCGGGATCCGGACGGAGCGCCAGCGCTCGAAGACCCAGGCGATGGCAAGGATGCCTGGTAACGCCAGAGCGGCGGATTTTCCGCCGGTGCGGGTCAGGAAGACGATCGCCAGCAGCACCATCACCGCGCCGACGATCCGGCGGCCGGTGCTGAACAAATAGAGCCCGGCGAAGCTGATGATCACCATCGCCGCGGCCGCCACGTTCTTGTGGGCGAAATGGCCGCGCCAGAGCCCGGCATTCATCGGCTCGCGGACCTCGCCGGCATGATGGACCGCAAGCTGCGGCATCAGGGCGACGCCGCCATAGGCGAGCCCGAGCGCGCCGAGGCAGCAGAGCGCGACCATGCCCGCGAACTGGCGCTCGGAGCGCGGCAGCAGCAGCAGGATGCTGCCGTTCACGATGGTGAGCATCGCCAGGAAGACGCGCTTGAGCGCGAGGTCGGGTTGCGCCGAGAGCGCCGATGCGAGCCCGAACCAGAGCAGCAGCACGATCAGGATGCCGCGCGGCCGCGCCACCAGATGGCGTGCGGGCGAGGCGAAGACGGTCAGCCACAACGCGGCTGTCAGCCCAAGATAGATGATCTGGTTGATCGTGTTCGACTTGGCCGCCGCAGCGGCGTTCGCGTCGGCTGCCGACAGGTCGATGAATGGCGTCAGCGTGACCAGGTAGAACAGCAGCGTTGCCGTGAAGAGCAGCGCTCCCAGGCTGCCGGCAGTCGCGTTGCCTCGCCTATCGTGCGTCCGCGTCATGGGGCTGCGCTCCTGCCGGACCGAAATTCGCCGAGATAGCCGCGCCCCAGCAGCGCACCAGCCGCGAGAAGCAGTCCCAGCACCATGCCGGCCGCGGCCGCGATGATCGGGCGTGGCGGCCAGGTCGCACGTGACGGAGCAGCCGCGGCCGTGATCACCCGGACATCTGTCGCGTCGATCTGCTGTCGCTGGGCGGCCTCGCCTGCCCGGGTCAGGAAAGTCTGGTAGAGCGCAGTCTTGGCGCTCGCCTCGCGCTCAAGCTCGCGCAGCTTCACCTGGGCCTGGTCGTCGATGGAGACGCTCCCGCGCAGCAGGCGCGTCTCTCCGGTCAGCGCGTCGAGCGACTTCCTGGCCTGATCGACCTCGATACGCGCCGTGCGCCGAAGCCGCTCGGTCTCGGATCTGATCGCCTTGGCCAGGGCATCGGCCTCGGTCAGCACGTTGCCCAGCGAGGGATGGCGCGGCCCCAGGGTCTTGGACAGCACCGCGACCTGCCGGCGCAGGGCCGCCTCGTCGGCGAGCAATCCGGCCAGGGTCTGCGACTGGAGACCGCCGCCCTGCACGCCATGCTGCGAGACCGCACGCGAGACCTCGTTGTAGCGCGCCTCCGCCTCGGCCAGCCGCGCCTTGGCGTCGGTCAGCTTGCCGCTCATACGCTCCAGCGCCTCCGCACTGAGCGGCTGCCGGGAAGGCCCCTGCTGCAGACCGTTGGCGCGGCGGAAGACTTCGACCCGGTCTTCCGCCTCGGTCGCGGCGGCCTTGATCTCGCCGAGCCGGGCGGTCAGCCCTTGCGCCGCACGCCCGACCCGCTCCGCATCGGCCCGCACGACCTCGTCGCGGAAGGTCTCGGCAACAGCATTGGCGAGCCGGGCCGCCCAGGCCGCCTCGCTTGCCCAGACCGACAGGGACACGACATAGGAGCGTTCCTGCCGGGCAACCTTGATGCGCCTGGCCAGCACGGCGGCGAGATCGGGTCCGCCGGCGTACGACTGGGGTTGATCGAAAGCTCCCCAGAGACTGAACAGCGACGGCTGGCCCGCGAATTCGGGATCGGTCTTCAGGGCGAGTTCGTCGACGACCCGGCGCAGGACGTTGCCCGAGGAGATCATCCTCATCTTGCTCTCGACATCCAGGATCTGGCTGTCGCTCTGGATGTTCGTCGCGTAGAGATCGTTCGGAGCGATCAGCAGGTTGGACGGCGCGATCGTCAGCTCCGTCGTCGCCGTGAAGCGCGGCGTCAGCACAAATGTGACGCCGACAGCCGCGACGGCGCCGACGAACGCTGCGACCGGCATCCAGAGCCAGCCACGCAGCAGCCATCGCAGAACATGGGTGGCGCTGACCGCGCGGATGGGCGGAGACACCAGGTCGACAGCTCGTCGAAAAGGAGCCTCGTCCTCGCGCCGCATCTTGCTGCTGTCGGTTGTGAGGTACATCTCGGCCTGCGTCAGTGTGAGTGCGCGTTTGTCACGGGCATCGCGGAGCCCTGTGCGGGCCGTGCAGGCCAGAGCCCGAAACCCGAGAAGACAGGTGGCCGTCGCTCGACGTGGCGGGAAGCGGCCGATGGGGCGCATCGATCCTGGTGAGCTTGCGTCACCTCGCGCGCTGGGGCTCGGAACAAGGCAGGCGCCGCAATCGTGATCATCTGTCTCCCCGTGCTCGCGAATTTCCGTGATTACACCTATAGGTTGTGATAATCCGGCTTCGTTAAAGAAACACAACCTTAGGTATATTTTTCAATTAAGCGTTTACCTTAACGCGCAGGCGATCGTGGCGGCTCTGGAGCACTCGCCGGGCAACTACGGAGTAGTTAAAGATTATCTTATCAAGATAAATCGTATTTAATTGCGTCTTCTAAGTATAATTTACTCATATACATTACTCAGAGCGACCAAAGTAGCCCTACACCTCAATTCCACCACTAGATACGAATAGGAGCGTTGCTTGAGAGAAGGCCTGACAGGTTTCGGCCGGAAAATTCGACTCGCCTGCCCAATCCTCGCCAGCTATTTGCTGTCGAGCGGGTCCCTGGCGGCGGCGGCCCTTTCGCAGCTCGTGACCTTCGCCATTCTGGCGCGCGCGCTCGGACCGACCGAGTTCGGCCTGTTCGTGCAGATTTCGGCCGTGACCGCCATCGCAGTGCAGCTCTGCGGCCTCGGCGCGTCCGACTGCCTGCTGCGCAGGGTCTCACGCCAGCCCGCGAGTTATCCGAGCCTGCTCGGTCACAATCTTCTCCTGATCGGCCTGAGCGGAGCCTTGCTCGTCGTCGGCGGGGTTGCGGCGATGTCGTCCTGGACCCGCATGAGTTCCGGCCCTTCCGTCGGCATCACGACCCTGGCGCTGCTGTTCTTCGGCAACGTCGTTCTTGTGCGCGTGATCCTTCTCGTCGAGACCGCCTTCCTCGCCCTCGGCCGGATTCATGCCGCCAACCGCGCGGTCGTCGGCTTCGCTGTCGCACGCACCGTTACGGCGGCTCTCGCCTGCCTGGCGTTCAGGGTCTCGAGCCTGGCGGAATGGGCGCTCTGGCAGTGCGGCGGCAATCTTCTCTATGCGCTGGTCGGAGCGGCATGGCTTTCGCCCCTCGGCCGGCCTCGGCTCGCGATCCTGCGCGAGGAACTGCGTGCCGGCCTGCTGTTCTGCTCGCAATTCGTCGCGCGGGCCGTGCGCTCGAATGTCGATCTGCTGGTGATCGGCCTGTTCGCCCCGATCGAGACGGTCGGCAGCTACGGCGTCGCCAGGCGGATCATGGACAGCAGCTATCTTGCGATCGATGCCCTCAACCGGCTGCTCTATCCGCGCCTGGCGCGCGAGAGCCGCGACGGCCTGCATCTCGCCTTGCCCACCGCCAAGCGGGCTCTGGCGGCGGCGCTCGCCTTGGGCGTCGCGACCTCCCTCGTCCTGTTCCTGCTGGCGCCCAAGCTTCCCGCCCTGTTCGGCCGCGACTATCACGACCTTCCGTTCTTCGTGCGCTGTCTCTCGGGCACCATCGTCCTCGTCGGCGCCTGGGCAGCCGCGGTCGACCTGCTCGGTGCCTCCGGGCGGCACGATGCGCGGGCCTGGATCCTGAACAGCGCCAACCTTGCGGGCAGCGCCCTGATCGCGGTGGCGACCTGGCTGGCAGCCCCGATCGGCACCGTCATCGCACTCTACGTCATCGACGGTGCCATCGTCCTGGCCGCATGGCTGGTGCTGCTTCGCTTCGCCGGGCGCAGCCGCCTGCATGCGGCCGAGCCCGCCCGGGCAAGTCCCGCACCTTCATGATCCGTCGCTGACGACCCGGCTCTCGATCCAGGCCTCCGGGGCGTCGCGCCTCTGGAAGAAGCCGAGCGGCAAGGCAGTGGCGTGGAACAGCCAGGCGACAACCCCATAGAGGCCGAGCGACAGGCTGCGCTGACGCAGGCTCATCATGCCGATGATGCCGGCCGTCAGGACGGCGTCGATCGCGAGCCCCAAAGCCGGGCTCGGCAGCGCGAAGGGCAGCGCGATCATCGCGATCAGCCAAGCATAGACGACTGCCCAGAGCTTCAGCTCGGGCAGGTCCTGCAACAGCCGCCGCCCCTGCGGCTTTCCGAGCGCGGCCCGCAGCAGTTCCCCGATCCCGCGCAGATAGCCCGATTTCCAACGGCGCAGGAGCAGCGCGTAGGCGTTGATCGCATGGCCGAAATGCCGGACGAAGCGGCGGTCGAGACGATGCAGGGTCCAGCCGCGCGCCCGCAATCTCAGGCCGAGGTCGAATTCCTCATAGCCGTGCAGATTGCGGTCCGACAGGTATCCGGCCTGCTCGATCGCCTCCCTGCGATAAAGGCCGCCACCGTTCATGCGATCGATCGGGCCCGTCCGGTTCTCCGGCGAGACCCGGCGCCCGCGCCTGACATATTCGAGGCTGGTGTCGTTCATCTCCTCGACATGGCCGGTCACGCCGGCGGCGCGGGGATTGGCGGCGAGATAGGCGAGGGCTTCGGGCAGGAAGCCAGGATCGACCAGCATGTCGCCATCCATCAGGCAGATGAACGGCTCGCGGCTGTACTGGAAGCCGAGCTGGGGGCCGATCCCGCAACTCGGGCGGATGGCTGGTTCGAGCTGGACGACGCGGACGGGATAGGTCGCGGCAATGGCGAGCGTGCGGTCGCGCGAACCGCCATCGGCCACGATGATCTCGCCGCCGATCCCGCCCAGGGCCGCCAGTACGCTCTCGATCGCGGCGCCGATCCTCGCCTCCTCGTTGAGCGTCTTGAGGATGACCGACACCGTCATCGCATCTGCCTCAGTGAAAATCGGTGAGGAGCCTGCTCCAGTCCTCGCCGGCAAGGCCGCCGACATAGACATCGCCACGCGCCACGGCGTCGTTGATCTCGGGAACCCGCGTCAGCACGAAGGCGAAGGCCCGATGCCGGAAGACGAGCCAGCGCTGCAACGAGAGCCCGGCCATCAGGGCCGGCTGCGTCCGGCCGCGCGCCTCGACATGGCCGGTCTCGTCGAGATGACGGAACATCGCGTCGAGGACGGCAGGCTCGCGCCCGGGAAGCGACAGCACGTTGAGGACATGCGCGGTTCGCCCCGGCGCCGCATAGTAGACGAAGCTGCCGATGATCGCCCCGAGGCGGTCGGCGACGGCGCGGATGGTGAACGCGCCCAACCGAGTGTTCCGCGCCGCCAGCGACACCAGCCAGGAGAGCTCCGCCTCATCCCAGAGAGGCCGTACCGCATAATGGGCAATGAGCCGCGGCGCATGCTCGAGGAAGCTCGAAACGGGCATCTTCATGACGCTCGCAGCGCCGGGCTCCGCCGCGTCCTGTTCCGGCCGCAGGCGCCGCAGCAGGCCGTCGAGCGGGCGCGCGAGGATGGAGAGGCCGACCCCCTTGCCGCCAAGCAAGCGCTCGGCGAAGCGTCCGGCGAGAGCCTCAATCGGGCGGAAGCTGCGGGCCCATTCGAGATTCTGCGCAGGGATCGGCTTACCGCCAATGGCGAGAAGATGGTTGCGGCTCGTCGGCGAGGCGCTGTCGCAAAAGGCGAAATCGGCGCGCCGAGGCCGCAGGGCGAGGATGAGTTGCGCCGCTCCGGCCGCTTCCTTGTCGGCATCGGTCATGAAGGCGCCGAGCAGGCGCCCGGGCAGGACGGTCCCGCCGGCGACGAAACGCATCGGCACGGCGAGAAGCACGCTACGGATGCGCCCGTCCTGCTGTTCGTAGACCTGTGTGCCTGTCATGTCGTCATGGGACGGTGACGCCAGGGTCAAGGTTGCCAGGTAGTCCTGCAGGTCGGCATCGGCCGGCTTGTCGGCTTCCCTGAATATCTTCAGGAACAGCTGGGCGACGGCAGGCACATCCGACGGTCGCATCGGCCTGACCATGCCCTTGCGCGCAGCGCGCGTTTCGATTGCGAGCTGCGACATCTAGGTCGCGCTTGTGAGGCTCAGGCTGCGAAGCGGGCTCGACATGGGAATCCGGCTACCGGGCATCGTGGCCTTACCTCGTCATGGAGCCGATGCGTCGCGCCTGAAGGACCGGGAGAAGCCATGTCCAATGGAGCGCATCATCTCGTTATATGCAACCTATGCGTTTAAATCGTAAGAGATGCGTAAAGCGAGGAAGGATCGCAGGACAGATTGCACGTCACCAGACGCGCGAAAGCCGAATCCAATCGGACCCGGCTTTCGCTTTTGGGTGGCGACGATTTTGTCGATCAGCCGGCGCTGCCAGCTGATCGGGTGGGTCTTTAGAGGATCAGGAACAGGTCCGTATTGGTGATGTTCGGGTTGTTGGTGAACGTCCCGATCAGCACATCTCCGCCGGCACCGGTGCCGTTGCTGTCGAACCAGAGCTGGTCGGTCGACTGGTCGTAGATGAAACGCTGCGCCGCGGTGGTCGCAACGTGGCCGGAGCCGGCGGCCAGGAACTGCGCCGCCGTCACCATGGTCCCGGCGGCCGAGCCGACGAGGCCGGCTCCGGCGAAGCCCGAGGCGGAGATCTGGACTCGATCCTGGCCCTTGGCGAAATCCCAGATGAAATCGCCGCCATCGGCAACGTTGGTGAAGCGGAAGACGTCGTTGCCGGCGCCGCCGATCAGCGTGTCCGCACCCAGGCCGCCGACCAGGGTGTCATTTCCACCCCGGCCGTCGAGTTTGTTGACGCCGCTCGAACCCGTCAGTTGATCAGCAACCTCGGTGCCAATCACGTTCTCGACGTTGAAGATCAGATCCTGATGGCCGAAGCCGTCCTTGCCGATCCCCGTCGCCAGATTGACGGTGACGCCCTGAGCACCGCCATTCGCCGCGTCGCGGCCGTAGTCGATGGTATCGACGCCGCCGCGGCCGTCGATGACGTCGGCTCCGGCAAGGCCGCGGAAGCGGTTGTCGCCGCCGTCTCCGTTCAGGGTGTCGACGAACTGGGTGCCACGGATGCCCTCGACGTTGCGGACGATGTCGATGTGACCGAAACCGTCCTTGATCGTGCCGACCTGAAGATCGGCAACGATGCCGCTGGTGCCGCCATTGACGGCATCCTTGTCGTAGCGCACCTCGTCGAAGCCGACTCCGCCGTCGATCCGGTCGGCGCCCGCCAAGCCGAAGAACATCTCCCAGTCGTTGTTGTTGGCCGCATTGCCTCCGGTCAACCGGTCGGCGAAGGCCGTGCCCCACACCTCCTCGATGTCGATCAGCAGATCGGTATTGCCGAAGGAGTCGGTCGCGACACCGGTGAGCAGGTTGACGGTCACGCCCTGTGACCCGCCCTCGAGGTCGTATCGGACGGCGTCGAAGTCTTCGGGATCGCTCGGTCCGGCGGACGTCCCGTCGAACACGTCGAAGCCGGAGCCACCGATCATGACGTCGTAAGCAGCACCACCGCGGAGGATATCATCGCCCCCACCGCCATACAGCCAATCCAGGCCGGCGCCGCCCTCCAGCGTATCGTTGCCGCCATCGCCGAAGAGACGGTCATCGCCACCCATGCCGAGCAGAATGTCGTCGCCATTGCGCCCCCGCAGCTCGTTGACCGCCTCGCTGCCGACGACGAAGTCGTTGTTGTCGCTACCGACGATGCCTTCGATGCCGACCAGCGTATCGAAGGAGTTGAAGGTATCGCGAGCGAAGTTGCTCCCGACAATGTCCGACCCGACCGTGATCGCATTAGCGGACAGGTTGGCGATGAGGCCCAGTGTACCGCCGTTCGCCACCTCGGAGCGGTAGTCGGCATAATCGAAGCCGGCGCCGCCATTGATCAGATCGGCGCCTCTCATCGCACGGAAGTATTCGTCCGCCGCTCCGCCGAATAAAAAGTCGTCCAACTCGGAACCGCGGATACCCTCGATACCAGAGAGGGTATCGGTGCCCCCGGTCACGTCGCGCGCCCGCCCGGCCGCGACGGTGAAGCCGCCTGCCGTAACCGAAACCGCGGAGAGGTTCACGATCGCGCCGACCGTAGGCAGGGCCGCGTTCAGCAAATTCTGCGGCCGCATACTCCAATCCAGGTCGTAGCGGACCTGGTCGAAGCCGCCCGCGCCGCCCTCGATCACGTCGTTGCCGGCAAGGCCGAAGAAGCCCTCATAGTCCAGGTTCTCGGTGCTGCTGCCGATCAGGACGTCGTTGCCGTTCGTGCCGACGGCTTCCTCGATGTCGATCAGCGTATCGGTACCGCCGAAGATGTCGCGCGCCGTGCCCGCAGCGAGCGTGAAGGTGCCGACGCCGGCAAGGGTCACCGACCTGGCGACGCCTGACAGGTTGACGGCGACCGGCAGGATCGCACCGGTGAGACCGGCGAACGACTGCTCGTCGCCGTAGTTCGCGCGGTCATAGTCGTCGACATCGCTGACCAGGTTGCCCGAGCCATTGATCGGGCGGCCGTCGAGGACATCGTTGCCCAGCCCACCGATGAACCTGTCCTCGCCGAGGCCGCCGAGGAGATAGTCGTTGCCGGCCTCGCCATGCAGCTCGTTGGCGAGCCCATTGCCGATCAGAACGTCGCCGACCTGCGAGCCGCGCATGCTCTCGACATTGCGGAACTCGTCGATCGCGTTGGAGAAGTCGCGGGCGGACTGGCCGGCGATCGTCGTTGGAGCATAGCCACCGGTCACGAAGGAGAGCATCTGCGCCGTCAGCGTGAACGCCCCGGCGTTCAAATTGGCCACCGTCCCAAGCGTGAGAGTGCCACCGTTCGACCGGAAATCGATCATGTCATTGGTGCCGCCGGCGCCGTCGAAGAAATCCGCCCCAGCCCCCAACCGGGCCCGGTTGCTGGCGCTGCTGCCGATGACGATGTCGCTCTGGTCGGTGCCGCGGATACGCTCGATGCCGACCAACGCATCGGTATCGCCCCAGCCATCATAGGCGCGGAAGGCGAAGATGTCGGTATAGGACGTCGTGACCGTCGTCCCCATTCCGGTCAGATAGCCCTGCAGATCGGCAATGTTGGTGTTACCGAGGTTCACCACAACGCCGCGCGTTCCATTGTCATCGGCAGTATTATCGGAGTTGCGGTTACCCGAGGCATCCAGGTTGTAATAGACGGTGTCGTTGCCGGCGCCGCCATTGAAGCTGTCCGAGCCCTTGAAGCCGACAAAGTCATCGTTCTGGGAGGAGCCCATGAAGCTGTCATCGAGCTGCGTCCCGCGGACACCTTCGATGTCCACGAGTTGTTCGGCATTGCCGTAGGTGTCGGTCGCGGTGCCCGCGTCGAGATTGACGGTGATGCCCTGCACGGGAGCGGCACCATAGTCGCGACCGCCTTCATTCGCTTCGCGGCGATAGTCGACAAAGTCGAAATCGTCATCGTAGAAGCCGGCACGGTAGTTTGGACCTCCATCCAACTTGTCTGTACCGGCGCCACCGACAAAGGTGTCGCTGCCGGCGCCGCCGACAAGCTCATCGTCGCCGACCAGGCCGACGAAATCATTGTCGGCGTCATTGCCGTAGATGATGTCGCCGACAGCCGCATTGGTGCCCACCACCCGCTCGATGCCGATGAGCGTGTCGGTCAGACCGTAAGTGTCGATCGCCTTGCCGGCCGCGACCGTGCCGGCTCCCGGGCCGCTGGGGACGGTGATCGCCACCGCGGAGAGGTTGACGATCACGCGCTGCCCGGCGCCCTCGCCGCTTAGGCGTTCGTCGAGGTAGCGGACCGTGTCGGCACCGTCGCCGCCGTTGAGCGTGTCGGCACCGTTGCCGCCGTAGAGCGTATCGTCTCCCGCCATGCCCGAGAGCATGTCGTTGCCGGCCTGTCCCATCAGCATATTGTTCCCGGCAGAGCCGGTGATGGTGTCGGCGGCGTTGGAGCCGAGAACGTTCTCGAAATTCGAGATGATGTCACCGGTGGCGTCGCCGCCGGTCGCCGTATTGGCCGTGAGATTGACCGTGACGCCCGCCACGGAGCCCACATAGGAAAGGGTGTCGGTGCCGTTGCCGCCGTTGAGCACGTCAGCGCCGCCGCGACCGTCAATGTAATCGTTGCCATCGCCACCGGCCAGGTTGTTGGCCGCCGCGCTGCCCAACAGATTGTCGTTGAAATTCGAGCCGATGACGTTCTCGATCCCGATGAAGATGTCGCCCGCAGCATCGCCACCGCTGACCTGCGGACCGCTCAGGTTAAGTTCAATCGTGACACCGGCAGCCGACGCCGCATAGCGCGCCGTATCGGCGCCCGCGCCGCCGTTCAGCGTGTCAGCGCCGACACCGCCCTCCAGGATGTCGTTGCCGGCCCCGCCCTCGAGGATGTTCACGCCGGCGTTGCCGGTCAGGTCGTCGTTGAAGCCGGAACCGGTGACGTTCTCGAAATTCAGGATCGTGTCGCCGGCCGCGTGGCCGCCCGTCGCGGTATTCGCGGCGAGATTGACCTGCACGGCCACGTTCGAGGCGGCGTAGCGCAAGGTGTCGATATCGGCCCCGCCGTCGAGATAGTCGGCGCCCGCTCCGCCTTCGATGATGTCGTTACCGGCCGCCCCCTCGAGGCGGCTGTTTCCGGCGCTGCCCAGCAGCGTATCGGCATGGCCCGAGCCGACGACGTTCTCGATGCCCGACAGGATGTCGCCGCTCGCATCGCCTGCGCTGACCTGTGCCGTGGCCAGAGCGAGGTTCACCGTGACGCCGGCCGTGCTGCTAAAGTAGCCGGCGGTATCGCCGAACGCCGTGTTTGCGCCGCCGGTCAGGCGGTCAGCGCCCGCGCCGCCCACAATGAGGTCGTCGCCGGCGCCACCGTCGATGACGTTCGCGCCGTTGGAGCCGGCGAGGAAGTCATCGAACGCCGAACCGATGAGGTTCTCGACATTGGTCAGGACGTCCCCGGCCGCTCCGGCCCCTCCACTACCGATCAGGCCGATCATGACCTCGGTCGTGGCACTGGCATAGCTGACGGTGTCGATGCCGTCCCCGCCATCGATTGCGTTGGCGGCATTGCTCGCGGTGATGATGTCGGCGAAGCTCGATCCCGTGAGGTTCTCGAAGCCGCTGATCGTGTCGCCGGTGGCGTGGCCGCCGGTCGCAGTCTGCAAGGCGAGGTTGACGGTCACTGCCGCGATCGAGCCGACATAGCTGAGCGTATCGCTGCCCGCCCCGCCACGCAGCACGTCGGCGCCGGCTGCGCCGCGGACGGTGTCGTCGCCGTCGCCGCCGTCGATGATGTTGATGCCGGCATCGCCGGAGAGGGTATCTCCCTGGGCCGAACCGAGCAGGTTCTCAAAACCGCTGATCACATCGCCGGTCGCGTCGCCGCCAGTCGTCGCGGCCGGCACGGCGAGGTCGACGGTGACCCCGCCGCTCGAACCGGCATAGCTCAGCGTGTCATTCCCAACCGCGCCGCTCAATGTGTCGGCCCCGGCACCGCCTTCGATGGTGTTGGCGCCGGCATCGCCGGTGAGGGTATCGTCGTGAGCCGAACCGATCAGGTTTTCAAAGCCCCCGAAAGTATCCCCGGTCGCGTCCCCGCCTGTCGCCGTCGACGTGGCGAGGTTGACGGTGACCGCCCCGCTCGACCCCGCATAGCTCAGCGTATCGGCCCCGGCCCCGCCGATCAGCTCGTCGGCTCCGGCTCCGCCCTCGATGAGGTCGTTGCCGTCCCCGCCGACAATCAGGTTGCTGCCGCTATCGCCCTTCAGAGAATCGTTGAAGGCCGAGCCGTCGATGTTCTCGATATTCGTCAGGGTGTCGCCGGCCGCATCGCCTGCCGAGACCTGCGGACCAGCCAGGGACAGGTCTACGGTCACGCCGGCGGCGGAGCTCGCATAAGAAGCTGTATCGCCGATCCCGCTGGTGCCGAGATTGTCACTCCCGCCGTCGATGACGTCGGCGCCTGCGCCACCGGTCAGGCGGTCGTCACCGTCGCCGCCGGAAATGGTGTCGTTGCCGGCGCCCCCCATCAGATCGTCATCGAAAGCCGCGCCGGTGATGACAAAACTGTTCGCTGGATTGAGCAGATAGGCGGGCGTCACGCCATTCACGGCGTCGCCCGGGTCGAAGGACCTGGGTTCGCTGAGCTGGAGTGTCCCGACCTGCTCCGTCCCCGAATACAGGGTAAGGTCGGTGAACGTCAGATCGCGCACCTGCGCGACCCAGCTCGCAAACGCGTTCTGGGCCGCGAGGATCGCCTGATAGAAGGCCTGCGGCGTCGGGTAGTCGTTGTTGTTGATGGCATTGATAGCCGCCAGAACGCTCGAAAAACTAGGCACGCTGCCGGGCGAATTCAGGTGAAAGCCGTAGCTCGAGCCCCCGAGCAGGTAGACATCATTGCTGGTCGGCGCCGCCGCCCAGGCCGGCAGGCTGCCATTCAAACCGTTGAAGGTGAAGGACAGCTCAGCGGGCCCGCCGTCGATCGTCGCCGTCACGGTCTGTGAAACCGCGTCGAGCGGGCTCACGGGCCGCGCACCGTTGCCATCGACGGTGAAGGCCTCGATGAGGGTCCCAGGGTTGAAGACCTGGCCGAAAGTGGCAGCCGAGAAATCGACGGTGATCGTGGACATCAGAGGAAGCTCCCGTGGGCCGCACGCGGCGGCAGATATTCTGATTTCGGCTGCTGTATTCTCAAGAATTGCACATCGCGATCGTGCGTGACGCTTTTTAGTCTTCTATCGTGATTCTAGTTTTGGAGATTCCGCACGAATCTTGAAGGACATGGCTCACAGGAGCGGCCGACCGCGTACTTCGGCCGATGTTCTTGCTCTGAACTGTGAGATTCAGGAGGCGGATCGCCGGCTGGGCCCAGATGGTACTCTTATTGCTCATTAAGCTCGCCGATCACCAACGCCGCGGCGGGATTATTCCTGATTCTAACCAAGGGTAAACTCCCCAAATGGGGGTATACGATAAAGAAATTATTTCCTATCATTCCGCAAGGAAAATAGCACTTCCTTTACGTCACTTTCATCACAAGGCGTCGCTCGGAGAAACCAGCCCCCGCGCTGGGCCGGCTCGGCTCTGCGCAGGATCACCCAGCCTCGGCACCGCAGCCCGCCCCTCGGGCCAGCCGGTCTGGCAGCATCGCTGTTCGACACAGTCCCCACCGCGGCCTGAGATCTATAGGTTTCATCAATATGATAGATGGAAAGAACGTATTGGATCGATAGGTCGAGGCCGCCTAGCGTCTGGTCATCCGCTGACACGCAAAGAGCGAGACCGCGCCATGGTTGCCCCCCGCCGCCCCGCCGTTTCCGAAACCGGTGATCCGCTTCTCCTGACACCCGGGCCGTTGACCACCAGCAAGGCCATCAAGGAGGCCATGATCCACGATTGGGGGTCGCGCGACGCAACCTTCGTCGGCATCAACAAGGCCGTCATGGACGAATTGCCGAAGGTCATCCACGGCGGATCGGAGTTCGTCACCGTTCCCATGCAGGGCTCCGGCACCTTCGCCGTCGAGGCCATGCTGACGACCTTCGTCCCGCGCGACGGCACGGTGCTCGTCCTGATCAACGGCGCCTATGGTCAGCGCGCCAGGCGGATCCTGGAGATCGCCGGGCGTAGCGTGATCGTCCATGAGACGGCCGAGGACATGCCGCCGGACCTGACCGAGGTCGACACGCTGCTCGGCGGGGATGCCGGTATCTCGCATGTCTTCGCGGTCCACTGCGAGACGACCAGCGGAATTCGCAATCCGATCGAGGCGATCGCCACACTGGTGAAGCGGCACGGCCGGCGCCTGCTGGTCGACTCGATGAGCGCCTTCGGTGCGCTGCCGCTCGACAGCCGCGACGTCCATTTCGATGCGGTCGCGGCCTCCTCGAACAAGTGCATCCAGGGCGTGCCCGGCCTCGGCTTCGTCATCGCCCGCAAGAGCGCACTCGCGCAGACCAAGGGCAATGCCACGACCCTCGTCCTCGACCTGCATGATCAGCACGCCACCTTCGAGCGCACCGGCCAATACCGCTTCACGCCGCCGATCCACGTCATCGTGGCGTTCCACGCGGCGCTTCAGGAGTTCTGGGCGGAAGGCGGCGTCGCCGGGCGCGGCGACCGCTACGCCGAGAACGCTCGGATCCTGATCGAGGGCATGGAGGCCCTCGGCTTCCGCACGCTGCTCCCCGCGGCCCGGCAGGCCCCGATCATCGTCACCTTCCATATGCCGGAGGATGAGCGCTTCGTCTTCCAGCGCTTCTACGACGCGCTGAAGGATGCCGGCTACGTCATCTACCCCGGCAAGCTCACCGTGGCCGACAGCTTCCGTATCGGCTGCATCGGGGCGCTGGGTGCGCAGGACATGCGCAACTTCGTCGCCACCGTTTCGTCGGTTCTCGACGAGATGGGCGTCGGCCTCAGGTCGGCGGCGTGAGGGAGGCAGCGATGAACATGCATTCTTCGGTTAGCGCGGACGTTGTTGTGAACGGTCGGGGTTATGCCCGTCCGCAACGCCCTACAGTTGTGATCT
>NZ_LMJW01000017.1:118383-157570 GCF_001429505.1 Allobosea sp. Root483D1 | reverse complement strand
GCCCGGTAGCTCGTCAGGCTCATAACCTGAAGGTCGTCAGTTCAAATCTGGCCCCCGCAACCACTGAGAGTGAAAACCCCGTCTCTTGAGGCGGGGTTTTTGCGTTCGCAGAGCACACAGCCAGAATCCGCGCGAGATCGCCGTGCAACTCAAGCGTGACGCCGCCGCCATCTCGCGGCGAAACGACAATGCGCTCGATCATCGAGCGAATGGCCTCCATTGCTTCATCGCGTAGCTCTGGATCGTCCACCAGGCTCTCTAGCTCAGCGACCCGGCGTCGGTAGGCTTCGGCGAGGTTGGGATGGACGCGGACGGGGGAGGGCTCCCTGGCATCCGACAGCCGGGCATTCAGCAAACGCTTCTCTTCCTCCAGGTCGGCCAGACGCTGTTTCATCGACGGTTGATAGAGGCCCTCCTCGATCGCGCTCATGATGCCGTCGATCTTGCGCTGTACCGCGGCCATTGCCGCAGAGGCGGTCGAACGCAAGCCGTCTGCCTCGGCTGCGGAACGATTGCATTCCTCCTGATACGCCCGGGAGAACTCCGCGACTAACTCGGGCGTGAGCAGTCTCTGCTTGAGAGCGCCAAGGATACGCTCCTCGAGCTCAACCCGGCCAATGGTGCGGTCGTTGATGCAGATGCCCTTAGAGCGCCGACCCGCACAGCCGTAGCGGCCGGCAGCCACTAGGGTATAACCCTCCCGACAGCATCCGCACGAGAGCAGGCCCGAGAGGAGGTACCGTCGCCGATGCGCGCGGTTCAGGGCATTGCCCTGCTCGTCCCGGCCCATATCCAAAGCAACGGCGTCCTGGCGGCGCTTGACCGCATTCCAGAGTTCCTCGTCGACGATACGAAGCTCGGGTACGCGCTTGCGTTCCCACTGCGTCAACGGATTGGGCCGGGCAAGCCTACGACCTGTGCTCGGGTCCTTTACATAAGAGCAGCGGTTCCAGACCAGCTCTCCCGCGTAGAGCTCGTTGTTCAGGATACCGGTACCGCGTTCCTTCTGTCCGCGGATGGTTGTGTCCAGCCATGGGCGCCTGTCAGGCCCCGGAATGGCTTCGTCATTGAGGCGGTGGGCGATTCCTCGTGGGCTCACGCCGTTAGCGAACAACTGAAAGATTCTGCGAACGGTTGCTGCCTCAGCATGGTTGATTGTGCGCTCGCCACGCTCGGCTCCCGGCACGATGTCGTAGCCGAAAGCCTTTCCGGAAGCGGCGCGTCCTTGCAGGATCCGGCCAAGCTGTCCGCGGCGCGTCTTCTCGCGCAGGTCCGCCACATAGATCTGCGCCATCGTTCCGAGCATACCGACATGCATCATCTCGACCCGCCCCAGGCTGACAGCGTGCAAGCTGATGCGGGCGAACTGCAGTTCGTCATGAACTCGCGCGATCTCGGAGAGCTTGCGTGATAGCCGATCGAGCGCCTCCACCACGATTACGTCGAACTTGCCGCGGTGGGCTTCCCCAAGCAGGTTCCGATACCCGATCCGATCGACCGTCATTCCAGAGATCGCCCGATCGTTGAAGGTCGCGACGACCTGCCAGCCCTGCGCCGCCGCATAGCGCCGGCAGAGCTCGATCTGATCCTCAATCGAGGCGTCCCGCTGGTTCTCGCTTGAATAGCGCGCGTAGATGGCGGCTCTCATGCTGCTTTCCCAATTTGCGTGAGCAAGGCGTCGACCCGTCGGCTGGCGGCGAGATTGCGGGATCGGATGTAATAGCGATCGGTGGTAGACATGTGCAGATGGCTCAGCAGATCCGCCGCGGCGTAAAGGTCCTCTGGGGCATCGTCGGCCAAGAGGGTTGCCCCCATTGCCCTGAACATGTGCGGATTGATCGAGCTGCCCGTGAGCCGCTTCGTAGTATTAGTGATGCGTTCGTGAAGCCAATACGTGTTCCGGTTCACGCCAAACTTGCACAGCCAGAGATGATCGGCTGAGCGGGCAGACGGAAATGTCGGGCGTACGGAGTCCAAATGGAAGTTCAACGCGTCGACGAGCGCTGGTGGGAAGGGCATCTCGATTGGCCGACCATTCTTCGTTTGATCGCCGGAGATCGTGATGGTCCATTCAGAACCCGACTGATTGAGCTCGTGCCCGATCCGCAAATTGGAGAAATTGGTCGATCGCAGCGGGCGGCGGATGAGCAGCGCAAGCTGCAGTGCATCGCGGAAGCGAGCGGTCCTATATGGCGAGTAGCCTTCCACATCTAGATCAGATCTGGCATCAGCGAGCTCCTGATGCGCCAACTGATCCATTTTAACGATACACGGCAGTTCGCGGCAGACGTCACGCTCGGCTGACGCGATAGTCTGCAGTCTGTTGCAGGCATCCTGTAGCCAGCGCCAACTGATGCTCGGGTGCATGGCCTGAAGCGTCACCTTGAGGCCGACGAGTAGAGACAGCTGCGAAATCGGCTTAACGATAGAAGCCAGGTGCT
Source organism: Allobosea sp. Root483D1 (assembly GCF_001429505.1). Lineage (GTDB taxonomy): Bacteria > Pseudomonadota > Alphaproteobacteria > Rhizobiales > Beijerinckiaceae > Allobosea. The sequence continues at coordinate 155,129 of NZ_LMJW01000017.1, read as the reverse complement.
CGTAGTACGCCTCCACCACTGAACGAGTAGCGCGGTCCGCCGGGCACTTCTCCGCTTCCAACTGTCCCGACCATGCGAGATAGCCGAGAAAACGACCATAGTTCTGGATATTGGTCTTCTTGGTGCGAGGACGCCAATGCGCGCCTTTCCCCACTCCGTTGAACAGGGTGCGCTTATTCGTGGCCAAGTGCCAGTGCGCCTTGTCAGTGTCAGGCCACTCTTGAAACGGCATCGACTTGCGAGAGGGATCGATGAGACGGCGGCTCATTTCGGGAGCTCCGCGTCTTTCGCATTCGAGAGCAATTGGTCAAGGCGCTTGCTGGCAGCCTTACCGTTACGGTCGGCATAGAATATGACGGTCGTCGAAATCGACGCGTGCCCGAGCACTTTGGAAACGTCACCCACAGACGACGGGTCTCGCTCTACGCAAACCTTCTGCAGGAGGTGGCGAAAGAGGTGTGGGTTAATATCGAGACCGACCTCTCGTCCCGCATCGACAATCTGCTCGTACATGGCGTTCTTAGACCGAGGGCCAGAACTCTCGCCAGGGAACAGGTACGAGCCCGACGCGCCGGGAAGTGCGGAGCGAAAACGCTCGGTATGCTCGTCGAGCAGTCCGGCAAATTCGGCATTCAGGGTCAGCTCCAGGGGGCGCCCGCCCTTCATGACCCCCGGCGGAATAATCAAGACGAAGGAGCTGTCAGCCTGACGCTTGAACCAGCCAAGCTCGAGGCGACGGAGTGTTGCGAGGCGAGGTGCTACCCTCAACAAGATCGATACCGCGACGGCCTGCTCCATCAGCTTAGCGGCACGGTAAGCATTGGCCGTCTGCCGCGCCTCCTTTGCCAGCCGCGCAGGAACGCTCAGCAGCAAAGCGTAGTTCGCGGGATCATCAAACTGACTGAGCCGCTCCCGATTCTTATCGGTGATATGATTCTGACGCTTGGGGCGGTTGGCGCACAGTTGGTCGAATTTGGCGATCTGGTCAGGGCTCAGCTTGGCAAAGTGCTTAGCTAGCACACGCAGCTTGCTCGCCATCTCGAGCACCCGCCGCTCCTTCCCCCCAAGGCGCTCATACTCGAATTCCAGCGCGACCTTCAGCTTGTCGGGATCGCAGAGCTCGGCAAGGCTGTCGATCTCATCCAGCTTCATCGTACCGGACTTCACGAGCGCCGTCGCAACCTGTCGGAACAAGAGGAGATGGCTCTTGATCGTATCCTGTCGAAGCGGGCGAAGCAGCTCTTCTGCGCTGAAGATCGAAGCCGCCTTAGGCTTCGCCGAAACCCCCTTTTCCCAGTTGGCGAGGTCCGATTGGAAACCCTGCGGAAAAGCCGAGAGCGGCAACACGTAGGGCGTCGGCTTCGTTGGGGAGCTCAAGCGGATCTGCGGCCAGGAAGGGATATCCCGGGCAGCTCGGTTCCAGCTCGAAATCGTGCCGTGAACAATGTTCTTCGGCTCCTTCACGATCTCGGCTTCGGTCAAGGCAAGATAGAAGCCCGCGAGCGTCTCAGGCATGACGTCTGCCGGCGAGATTGCCTGTTGGGAGCAGAACTCGGCGAATCGCGAAAGAGCGTGGCGCCGGAAAGGCGTCTGGATCAGGCCGATCAAGGCGGCCCATTCCGCGTTCCAGTTCTCCTTCACGGCCGAACTGCTGGTCTTGCGGGCCGGGGCAAACTGATTCACCGCAAAAGCGACGCTCGAGCGAAGCGTTTGAAGCGTCTTGCGCTTGATGCCAAGCCTGATCGGCTTCGCCTCGGCAAACACTGCGCGTATCGCAGAGGCCGTCGCGGGGATCTCGGTAAGGGGGCGACCGGCGATCGCTCCGAACCGGTTCAGCCCGGACAGAAGGTCGCGCCGGCGCCCGTCCGTCAAGCTGATATCCGCTGCGGCGCATGCGTGAATATCGGCCATCGTCTCCGCCGGCTGCACATGCACGGTGCGGTGCTTTTCGGAGGTGGCGGCGGGCGGATTCTCAACTGGCTCAGGCCATGAGAAATCAAAGGCAGTCTGCTCCATCGGGAAGCCCCTTCGTGGACAGATGTGGACAGAAGCGGAAGCTGGGTGACGTGCGTACCGAATCGGGAATTAGCACACGTTCGGTCTTACGGAGTTCGGCCGGGTGGAGTTTCCCGACGGCAGGTAAACCATTGATTTCGATAGACTTCAGTGGCCATCAATGGCCACTAGTCACGTGGAGTTCTGACGCTCGAAGCGGACAAGCTCATCCTCCGAAACGCGTAACGCCTTGCCGATGCGAATGACGCCAAGTCGCTTCGCTGCTATGAGGCGCCGGACGGATTTGACGCTCATCTTCCAGCGCTCGGCGACGTCCGGCAGGGTCAGCAACGCGGGAAGAGGCTTACTCATTGAAGGACCTGCCCGTGGCGCGGCCTATCGAATACGCAGGCCTCTCGTGCCCCGCCTTGGCTTCCTGTCGCCCAAGCAGTCGCGCCAGGCGCGCTAATACCACCTGACCAGAGGAGGCATCTGACGGCCCGGGCGAAGGGTTATTAATCCGCGTCGGCGGACATTGATGCTTCTGGCTCGACATCACGATACCTCCGTGAGCAGGAGTGCCGGATGTCATCGAGGAGAGAAATTGGGAAAGAAGGCCGGTCGCTAAATCACACTGGCAAAGTTGCGTCGAATACGGTCCGCTGCATCCCAGGTATCGCGCGCGGCGTGCTTGCGAGAGGCCACCTCTTTTGCAGGGAGAAGCTGTGCAATTTTGGACCAGCTCGCGTAGCTGTCACGAGCGTCCAGGACCTTGAGATATAGCAGCCACATCGAACGGGTCTTCCGCTGAACTTCATCTTCCCGCCGGGCTTTTGCCCTCATGTTCGCTTCTTGGTCCAGGTCTGGCGAAAAATAGGATCCGATTTTCTTGATCTGTTTCTGGATATCCCCGTGTGGATCAATTGCAATAAATACCGTGCCTTTGTTCAGTTTCTGATGTTTAATTATTTCTTCAATTTGAGTAAAAACCAATTCTTCAAAATCAAAATCCGAAAATCTGGGTTCATTGTTTGGATTATTGTCGAGAAACATCGGGAAACTCGGCGGATTAATTTTTTCCAGCTTAATGAAGGCTATCGAAGAAATGCGCGGATCAGGGAAATTGCGAAGGCCAAAAAGCTTGAAAACGAGCTTTGCAAAAAAAACGTCGCGATCACCCTCGAAAGAGCGAAAAGCCAAATCGAAGCGATTGCTTTCTCGGAAGCACCACATCAATCGGTAAAGTATGTTACGCCTCAAAAATTCCCACCGCCATTGGTCTGATCTGAGGTTATCGAGGAAAAGATAGTAATCTCCGTGAGAATAGAATGAAGGAATATTCCAGTCGTAAGTAATTAAATCAGTGGCTCCTTCGCAAATAAGCGGATGCAATATCTGTGACAGATCAATTTCGTCAGCAAGCATCCGCAGGCTAGGCCTCACGTCATACTTAAGGGCATATCTCATGTTGTTATATTGTCATTTTCATCAATGGCGATTAGTGCGGCCAGCGCCGTATGCGGATCGAATCCAATCGCCTTTGCGAGCTGGAGAAATTCTGTCACGTCAACTCGACGCTGACCGCTTTCAATGTTGGCGATGAACGGCTGGTGACGACCCAGTTGCCTGGCTACGTCAGCTTGGTGCAGCCCGGCTCGCTGCCGGTATTCTGCGAGCAGTTCCGCCAACCGTTGATGTCGAGCTGAACGGAAAGTTGCGGCCATGAGCGCCCTGAGGGATCGGCGCATGGGTAGGGGATTGACAGAAAAATCCAAAAATTAGATATTTGATAATCGGATTTTAGATAGCCGGAGAGCGCGGTGAATTACCACAGTAGGCAGGCCTCCGGTGACCCGGTGCTTAAGGCAACGAGCGAGGCGGCTGCCATGTGGCTCAACGCACTGCCTCTGAGATGGGCTCGAAACGCGGCGATAGCGATGTTTATCTTCTGCGCGGCCGCAATCTCACACGCCGGCCAACCCTCTGGCGGCGCGCACGTCTTGTTCACAGGCGCTTCGTCCATCTTGGCGGCGATCGCTGCGTACCTAATTGGGCAGTGGGCTGTCTGGAGTCTTCGGACTCGTTACGAAGGCGATTCCAGCAGCATGGCCGGGGCCATCCTGAGTACGTGGATAAGTGGCGCTCTTCTGCTCATTGGTGTTCCCGTCATTCTATTCGATGCGGCAGTACAATTGGGGATGCCTGAGCAGCCGATCGGAATATGGCGCTGGCTAATATCTCTGCCCGTCTGCGTTGCTATCGCGACCTTGGTGGGCATGATTTCCAGAATTGGGTTGAACCGAACGATCAAGACTGCTGCTCGGGCCAGTAGCTTTTGACTGCGCTTCCGAGGGGCGCAAGTGCGGACATTGCACGTTGCTCAGAAGCGAACATTGCTGGCAGAATGGCCATTCTGGACCCAGTTAGGCACTCACGTAGCGGCAGAAACCAGAGCCCGCGGTGCTGAACAGTGACCGCCGCACGCCGCAGCGTTCCCGCTAACGCCAGTCCACAAAAAGTCCGGTAAGGCAGCTCTTCAGACCGCGCGCAGGCATTCGGCGCGCGGCGTGTATGCCACGGAAATGTTGAATGCTCGGCAACCCTATGGGAGATGGCGCTAGGGCGAATTCATTACCCTGGCTAGGCGATGGTCAAAACGGATCGGGCTATCTTAGAATATTGGCGGTCGGCAATTGCCGATAGCGCGATCGGCGACGCCTGTTTAACAAGCAAGATGCTCGGGGAATTTCACGCCCTGTCCCGCGAGGAAGACGAAACTGGTCTCCTCGGGCGAGAGGCCGTCGATTTCCTGTTTAAAGATGTACCGGACCATGTACGGCGTATCGCGGTCAGCCTCCGCCCGCTCCATGTTCGCCGGAAGATTCGGCACACGAGATCGCGAGGAGACGGTCTGCCGCTCGAAGTCACCCCGATCGTGACCCAGGCACAGGTCACACGTGAGGGCCGCATCATTCCCAGCCACAGCGTCATCGGGCGGGATATACTCGATCCCCTTGCGCGCGGCGCTTTCTCGGTCGGTAGTGTTGCAGATCTCGACCTCTTTCTGACAGCCAAGCCCTTCCCCGCGAAAGAAGAAGATTCCGATCTCTGGCAAAAATACCATGACCATTGGCGGCAGATAATCGCCGAAGTGGGCGGCAACTGGCCGGCTTCGGACCCTGAGTACCAGATCGTAGGCCATGGCCTGATCCAACCCGAAACCGAGGTGGCCGCGACGGTTAAGCAGATACTCGACTTGGCTGATGCCTTGATCCATGGCGCCCCGGAGACCCCGCTTCTGGCGAATTTCGCGCGCAGGACCGCTTGCGACGTCGAACCCGTGCGCATGTCTCCTTTCCCGCTGGCGGAGCGTCTTGGCCATTCCAGCGACAAGTTCTCGGTTTCCGACCATCAACGCGAAGTGCTCGCCCATCTGGCGACAGCGCGGAACGGCGACATCCTCGCCGTCAACGGCCCGCCCGGCACGGGAAAGACGACGATGCTTCTGTCGGCGATCGCCGGGGAATGGGTGCGTGCCGCGCTGGAGCGCGCCGACCCGCCCTTGATCGTCGCCGCGTCATCGACCAACAGATACATGGCTACCGAAGCGGTCATCAACTCATCGCCTCGACGAAGCGCCTCCCTAGGGAAGACCAGGATCTTGTCGACCGCCTCTCGGACATCGGGGGGCAACTGCGACCGGGCGAGACGTTCAGGCCCTATCTGACCGCCTACCCATTGACCAGCGGAAGCGATTACGTGGTCGCGCGGACTTGGCAGGAAACAGCCGCTCCGAGGTCGGGTTGCGTACGAACGCGAAGCCTGATCGTGCCGACCGCGCGCTGGCTATCCATGGACGGCATTCGCCAAGTCCTGCCGCTGTTGGTCCCGGTTGATTTCGACGAGAAGCTGGCAAGGCTGGCGCCGGCCACCTCTTCCCCTGCGTCCGTGCCGGTCTCGGATCCAAGGCGAGCGGAATTGGTGGAGGCTTTGTTTTTCCAGATACGCCACCCCATCGTCGTCTTCGACTGCGCGGAGGCCGAGCCGATCGTCGAGCGACTTCTCGCGGCGTTCTTGCCCGCGCTTAAGCAGAGTTTCTCCATTTCCACCTATGCGCTCGCTCCGCGCAAGATCGAGGGACGGCCGTTCGACCTGGTTTTCGCGCCGAAGGGAGCTCGGGCCCGTTTCTCCGATTGGTCCGGCAGGCGAGTGGACGGAGCATCGAAGCCGGAACGGCATCCCTGGTCGCGGCTCGTTAGCGTTGACGCCAGAAAGCGATCGGCGCCCACGCTTCTGGCACTGGAGAGGATCGAGGAGCCAAGCTCCTGGAGCGATTCCGTGCTCCTCGCCGCGCTCGCGATAGGTTCATCGAAGTCCGCGATACCGAGCCGCAGCAAAAAATCGGAGGTTTCGTCGTCGAAGCCCTCTTCCCCGAGCCCGTCGGCGATCCCGGTGAGGATAGGGATCACCGGGCTGCGGCCGGCGTCGATGTCGGACCGCAAGAACGACACCGCGCGGCGCGGCGATTGTATCGTCAGTGACCGCGCAAGTCCGATCCGCTCATCAGGTTCGATCATCAATGCTGCCTCGGCCGCGTCGAGCGCGGATTTTTGGCAAGCATGCCGCCAATGCGATGATTGCGGTGACGAGAAGAAGCGCCGCGCCCAGCTGGATGAGACCGAATTGCTTATGACCGGTGGGCAGAAACCATTCCGCGACGACGCCCGCCGCTCGCAACACGCGGTGAACGAACCAATCAAGCACCGTGCCCTCCTCGTTGCGGTCCTCGATCACGTCCTGCAATAGCTGCTTTTGCGACGGGCCATGATATGCTGCTGGATCAGGTAAGCTTCAATGGCTGCGAAAAACGAGCGTCCGGATCGGTAGATCAACGCCTGAATCCGCAGCTTCAGGCTATGTCCGGCACCCAGTTCCTGGCCAAATCAGGCTCCTCGTATCCCTTCGATTTCTGTCTCTTCGGAAGCTTGATCTTCTCGCGGGGCGGCGCTTCGTAAGGAATCGAGGCGAGGATGTGCGAGATGATGTTCAGGCGTGTTCGTCGCTTGTCGTCCGAATGGACCGCAAACCACGGCGCCCATGCCGTATCGGTCGAGCGGAACATCTCGTCCCGGGCTCGCGAGTAGTCATACCAGCGGCTGTATGATTCCAGATCCATCGGCGACAGCTTCCAGATCTTGCGCGGATCGTTGATCCGCTCCTCCATGCGCTTGGTTTGCTCCTTCTGACCTACTTCAAGCCAGTATTTCAGCAGGGTCGCGCCGGATTCGACGATCGCCTTCTCGACGTTCGGGACGACCTCGAGAAAGCTCTTGGCTTGCTCTTCGCTGCAAAAGCCCATGACCCGCTCGACGCCAGCGCGGTTGTACCAGCTGCGATCGAAGATCACGATCTCACCGGCCGCCGGCAGATGCGGCAGATAGCGCTGGACGTACATCTGCGATTTTTCACGCTCTGTCGGCGGCGGCAGCGCCACCACCCGGAACACTCTGGGGCTAACGCGCTCGGTCAGCGCCTTGATGACGCCGCCCTTTCCGGCGCCATCGCGCCCCTCGAAGACGATGCAGATCTTGGCGCCTGCATGCTTCGTCCATTCCTGGAGTTTCACCAGTTCGGCGTGCAGCTCTCGGAGTTTTCGTTCGTAGCGCTTACGGTTCAGCGGCTCGCCGACATGCGCTTCCATGGTAAAATCCTCCCCGCCATCAAGACCAGCTCAGGAAGAATGCGACATCGCCCGGCATGCCTCCCGGCCAGTCGATGATCATCGCGCGCAGCTTGTACTTTGCCGGCTGCAAATGCTCCTTCCAGAATTCGTAGGCCTGTCGCGGCCTCCCCGTGAGGGTATCGGGCCAGTCCGGCTCGGCATTGTTGATCGCTCTGCCCTTGTCCGTGCAGAGCGCGCTCGGGAAGCGCATGACCAGGACGTCTTGCTCGCCGCGTTCGGCCGCCGCGCGTGTCTTCGTCGCGAGGCTTTGTTTGATCTCGGCGATCTTGGCAGGTGTGACGGCGATCTCCTGCTGCAGGGAGGCGACGAGCTTCTTCCTCGCCTCCTCGGCCTTGTCCATGCTTGCCAGCATCTTGGAGGCCTTGGCCATCTCCAGGTCGGTCATGTAGGAGCGGAGATCATCCGCCGACATGAAGCTCTCGTCGGCGAGGATGCTCGCCTTGGCCGGATCGCTGACTCTCGACATGGCCCGCGTCTCCTTCACGGTTAGTGATCGCAATGTCTGGTTCGGCTTCCGCCGTCGCCTGACGGCTCCAGAGCCTGTCAGTTGAGCGTGATGTGGAAAGCTTCGGCGAAGGTGAGATCGACCATGTCGCCGCGTCCGAAGGTCTGCAATTCCGCCCTGACCGCGGGGTCGGCGACGGTGAGCGAGCGTGGGCCAAGGGGGCCGACATAGCTCACGATATTGCTGGCCGGGTCGAAGCGCTCGAACCGGGCCGTCAGGGTTACCGCCCGCACGACGTATTTGTCGGGCAGATTGTGGAATGGCGGACCGCTGACCGCCTCCCTATAGGTGATGCCGGGTCGGTCGCCGCGCCGGCTGCGCCGGACATCCACGGCAGCCCCCTCGATCCGGCTGATTTCTACCATGTCCCCGGCACGAACCCGGCGCAGATCGCCGAAGATCGGGGGAACGCTGACCAGCCATTGGTGGCGTCCCTGCGCGACGACCACCGAGCGAGCGGCCCGGTTGACCGATACCACCCTGACATTGAGGCGCTCGACTTCGACCGGGCCGACGCCGGCGACCACCACCGTCTCGCTGCTGACCAGCGGGTACGGAGCACAGCCGGAAGCCGCTGACATCACAGCTAGGGCGAAGATCCAGTTGATGTGTTTCGACATGGCGAGAATCTCCAATTTGTAAATCTCACGCAGAAAACATGTCAGATCGGAGTTGAATTCCTAATTCAAAAGGCTATCGATCGCGGATAGTTTGCCGAATTTCAGCTTCAAGACCAATGATGATGAGCCTGTATTCAGCGCAATGCGCCTCTTTTTCTGGAAATTTAGAGTTTTCCCAGCGCTCCAGCGCAAATTCTGCTTCGGCCAAGTCCGCGCACAACGCACGGAAATTCTCATTCCGAAGCATCAATTCCTGGATCGACTTCTTGTGGTTCGGCAGAAGCCTAAGGGCAGCCAGAATGCCTCGATCCATGAGAAGGCACCCCCGTGAAAGAGGCACAATTATGTGGCGCGGCGGGCCGGGCGGGAGTAAATAACGGGAGGTTACGCGACATTACCTTTGGAAATGAAGGCTATTTAACTGGATTTTCGCCCGGGAGGATCGATTCCATGGAGCGGCCAGAGATAGGACTTAGCATAAGTGAAGCGCCGGGAGCTTTACCGGTGCTTGGTGTTGGTGAAGCAGATATTCGCGCTCAACTCGCTCGCATTTTAAATAATGCGGAGTTCAGCGTGCCAGAACGCTTGCGGCGGTTTCTGTCATACGTGGTCGAGCAGGCGCTCGCAGGCCATGCGGACCGCATCAAGGCCTACTCCATTGCGGTCGAGGTTTTCGGCAGGGACATCAACTTCGACATTCAGAACGATCCCGTTGTGCGTATTGAAGCCGGCCGACTGAGGCGCGCGCTGGAACGCTACTATCTGCTGGCGGGCGGCCTCGACCCGATCCTGATCGAGATTCCCAAGGGTGGTTACGCACCCCGCTTCTGCCGCCGCATGGACAATCCAGGCGAGGCGGAGCTGCAACAGTCATCGAGCCAATTGGAGCTGGCCGCCCTTCGGCCTTCGTCCGTCGCGCTGCGGGCTGCGCAGTTTTTCGCTCTTGCAGTCGACTGGCTGAAGCACCGTTGGTTCGTCGGCGCCACAATCGCGCTGATGATCGGCTTGGGCTGGAACTTCGCCCGGACATCAGACCTGACGATTTTGCCGGCAGCTCGAAAGGAACGGGTAGCCGTGACCGGGCCGTCCATCATCGTCAGGCCCTTCATCAACCTCTCCGGTGATCCGGAAGGGGATGTCTATGCGGCTGGCTTTTCCGAAGAGATCCTCGCGCAGCTGGCCCGCTTCAAGGAATTGACTGTTTTCGGGCGCGAGACGGCCGGCGCGGTGCCTGACGGCGTGTCCGCGGCGGAGATCCGCCGCAAATTCGGCAACCGTTTCACCCTGGAAGGAAGCGTCCGCGTTTCTAACGGCAGGCTCAGAATCACCAGCCGCGTCCTAGACGGCGAGACCGCAACAGTCATCTGGTCCGATGCCTATGATGCCGATCTGCGGACCAGCGGCATTGTCGATATTGAGATGAATGTTGCTTCCAAGGTCGCTACCGCCGTCGCACAGCCCTACGGTATCCTCTTCAGACAGATGGCTTCCTCGCGCGAAAGCCGCCTGCCGAGCTTTGAAGCCTACCAATGCTCGTTCCGCTTCTATCGCTATCGAAACACGCTGGACCCACGCGAACATCTGCCGACGCGGGAGTGCCTCGAGCGGATGACTGTGCTCTATCCCGATTATGCCACGGGCTGGGCGATGCTGTCCTTTCTCTATCTCGATGAGGATCGCTTCGAACTGAACCGACGCCCTGGCTCACCCACGCCAGTCGAGCGAGCTCGTGAGGCGGCGCAGCATGCCGTCCGCTTGGAGCCCCAGAACGTCCGTGCCCTGCAGGCGCTGATGACGGTCCTGTTTCTCCTCAAGGAACCCGCCGCGGCACTTCGTATCGGCAACCAGGCGCTTGCGATCAATCCGAACGATACCGAGCTGCTCGGCGAATTCGGCAGCCGCATCGCCCAGGCCGGAGAGTGGCAACGCGGCGCTGCTCTGCTCGAGGAGGCCATGGCGCGCAATCCCGGCCATGCCGACTACTATGTCGGGATTTTAGCCTTCGCAGCCTATATGCAGAATGACGACAAGAAAGCGGTCGACCTGATCCGCCGAGCCGATCTGCGGCGCTTTCCGATTTATTATCTGGTCGCCGCGCTGATTTTCGCGCGTGCCGGGCTGAGCAGCGAGGCAGAGGCAAACCGCGTGCAGTTTCTCAAGCTGCGCCCGAAATTCTTCGATGACTTCGGGAGTGAGCTCGACAAGCGCAACTTCACCCCGAGGGATCGTGTCATTCTGATCCGAGCCGCCATCCTCGCCGGCTTTCCGGTCAAGTCGCACATCGTCGACGCGAGAAAATAGCCCGGGGCTGCGACCTCGAGCTTGCGATCAATCATGAGCTCCGATCGCGTAGCGTACCGTAAAATACTACCTGCAAGGGGGCGATGCGGCCTTGAGTGCTGCCGAACGCACCAGTCGGGGGAACGGCCGGTCGCATGTGATCGGACGGAGGCGCGATGATGTTTCGCGGGGGCCCGACACGCATTGATGAGATGCTCGCCGATGCGGGCGCATCGCAAGCGGGCGATGTCGCAGCTGGCGCGGAGGGAGCCATGATCGCAATACTTCGTCGTGCGGCGCTGCACCTGCTTCCCATCGCCATGTTTGCGCCGGTGCCTGATGCCCTGGCGCAGACGCGCGATCTTCAGGGGGCCTGGCTTGATGGCGACCTTGCCTGCGGCAGTGTTTTTGCTCCCACGCGCAATGGCATCGGCTTCAAGCGGCCCGCGAATGCCTTCATCCCAGCCTTCATCATCACCGGCAGGCGACTGTCGACTTCGCTCGCGACCCGCCGGATCGTCAAGGTCCTGGTGACGGGTGACCGGCAGGCCCTGACCCTCCATTGCACGACCTCGATCACGAGCGACACCGCCCATGCCATTCTCGCGCCGATGCCGGATGGCGGCCTGCATCGCTACTCCACGTCCGATGGCGGCGTCGCTGCGAAGTACAAGCGCTGTGGTCTGCAGGATCTGACCACGACGGATCGCGGCAGAGTCCCTGATCAGCGGATCTCGCTTGGGCGCGCGCCATGATGGCGACATCGGCCCGGCGCCCTGCAAGCAGCACGACGAATAAGGGGGATATGATGGCCCTTGTACATCTCGTCGACAATGATGCGGCCTTCCAGGCGAGGATCGGCCCGGTTCTCGAGGCGTCAGGATACCGGATTCAGGCTTATCGCAGCGCAGATGAGATTCTGAGCCATCTTCCTGACAGCAGCGTTGAAAGCTGCATCGTCATCGACGTCCAGATTCCGGGTGTCGGCGGTCCCGGTCTTCGCGATCGCCTGATCGCGGCGGGCTCGAGCCTGCCGGTGATCTTCCTGGCGGGTGACAGCGATATCCGCACGACCGTTCGGGCGATCAGGGCCGGCGCCGAAGACTTCCTGCCGAAGCCAGTGGAGTATGACGAGTTCATCGACGCCATCGACCGGGTCATCGCGCGCCACCGCCTCGTCAGCGCGCAGGAATGCTGGGCAAGGCAGCGTCTGGCGCGGCTGAAGCAGCTGACACCGCGAGAGCGCGAGGCCTTCGACCTCGTGGTCCGCGGCAAGATGAACAAGCAAATCGCCTTCGAGCTCGGCACCACCGAGCGGACAGTGAAGGCCCACCGCCACAAGGTGATGGAGAAGATGGAGGTCCGCTCCGTGGCCGAGCTGGTGTCCTGTGCCGAACGGCTCGGTTTGCTGCGAAACGTGGGCGCATAACGCAAGAGCTCGCGGGCGGTGGAGCTGACAGGAGCACGCCGTGTCGTTTCAGGGTGCACCCGCTGGACTGAAGACGCCGCGAGCCGCCGCAGTGGCTGGAATCCTGTTTTCGGTCCTGCTGCTGACGTCGATCTTTCTGATGCTGCAGACCTTGCGGGTGCATCCACGCGATCCTGGCGATTGGCTCAGGGCGCAGGCCTGGAAAGTCGCGCTGGCGCTGAACCTGATCCCCTTCGCCGGCATCGCCTTTCTGTGGTTCATGGGGGTGCTGCGCGACAAGCTGGGCGCGCAGGAGCACAAGCTGTTCGCCACGGTCTTTCTCGGGAGCGGGCTCCTCTTCGTCGCGCTGCTCTTCACCGCAGCCTCCGCCATTGGCGCGATCCTGGTCGCCCATACGGCCCTGCCTCGCGAGCTCACCGGCTCGGTGACCTTCATCTGGGCACGGTCGTTCGCCTATAACCTCGCCAGCATCTATGCGGTGAAAATGGCCGGGGTTTTCCTGCTGACGGCTTCGACGATCCTGCTGCGCACCGGGATCACGGCGCGCTGGACGGCGCTGGCCGGATACGTCGCCGCTGCCTTCATCCTGTTCGGCAGCCATGTCGTGGACTGGAGTTTCCTGATTTTTCCGCTGTGGGCGCTGGTCGTCAGCGCCGATATTCTCGTCAGGGAACGCGACCTGCAGGCGGATTAAGCCGCGCTGAATCCGTCAGCACGTCCGGACCTCGAAAGCGCGACAGGCGTCCTCCAGATCCTCGAAGACCATATCGGCTCGCCGCGGTTCGAGCACGCCGGCGCGCGAGAGTATATCGCGAGGATCGGCATGAAGCTCGGCGAAGCTCAACAACAGGCCTTTCTCGGCTAGAGCACCATGCAATTCCCGGAACATGACGGCACCGGTCGAGTCGATCCGCGCGATCGCACTCGCATCGAGTACCAGCCATTTCGTGCCCGGCGGCGCTTGGTCCGCGATGCTCTGGATACGCGACCTGACATAGTCGGCGTTGAAGAAGAGGACGCTCCCCTGAATCATGTAGAGGACCATGCCCGGTATCGGACGGGCATCCTTCGATCGGTGCAGCTTGTAGAAGCCGCTCCGGCCGGGAATTCGCCCCAGCATTGCTTCGCGAGGGCGCATTTCGTTCAGCAACACATAGAGCAGGGTGCCGGCGATCGCGATGACGACGCCGCTGAGCACGCCGAGGCTGATCGCCCCCCACATGCTGATGAACGCGAAGACGAATTCCATGCGGCTGATGCGCCAGGTTTCGCGAAGCCCTTGCATGTCGATCAGGCTGAGCGCGGCAAAAGCCAGGATCGCCCCAAGAGCGGGGGTCGGCAGCAGGCGTAGCGCGCCGCCAAGATAGAGCAGCAATATCGTCAGTGTGGCGGCGGCCACCAGCGCCGAGAGCTGCGAGCGGCCCCCCGCGGACATGTTGATGGCGGTGCGTGAATCGGTGACCGTCACGGGGAAGCCGCTGAACAGGCCGGAGAGGAGATTGGCCGCCCCGATGCCGTCGAGCTCCCGGTTTGCGTTGACGTCGAACCGGTCGCGGGCGCCAAAGCTGCGCGCTGCGACGAGGCCGGAGCTCACGCCCACCAGCCAGATCGCCCCCGCGCCGAGTATAAGCTCCCTGAACGGCAGCTGCGAGAAGTCCGGAAAACTCAGCGTCGGGAGCGTTTCCGGCAGGCTGCCGATGACCTTCATCCCCCGGCCTTCGAGATCGAAAAGCGCCGATGCCAAGCCTGCGAGCGCGACCACGACCAGGGGACCGGGGATCGGAGAGCGCAGATGCGCCAGCCATGCGAGAAGAGCGAGCATGGCTGCAGCAAAGCCAACGGAGAGCCAATGAATCTGCGCCGCCTTGCGGATAATCTCCAGTATCGGCGGCAGCAGGCCGTCGGACTCGATCCGCACGCCAGTGAAACGTCCGATCTGCCCAACCAGGATCGAGATTGAAATGCCGCTGATGAAGCCGATCAGGATGGGGCGCGACAGGAACGCGGCAACGACGCCGAGGCTGAGTTTGCTGGCGACGAGGCAAAACAGGCCGACGAGCAGTGCCAGTGCCGCCGCCGCACCGACCCGCTCGGCAGAATCGTGCAGTTGCAGGCTCGCCAGCGCCGCGGCAAGGACGGTCATGGTCGCGGCATCCGGGCCGACGATCAGTTTGCGCGACGGGCCGAGCAAGGCGTAGCCGACAAGCGGCAGAATGCTCGCGTAGAGGCCGGTTTCGGCCGGAAGCCCCGCGATGGCCGGATAGGCGACGGCGCTGGGAATGGCTACCGCGGCGACCGCGAGGCCTGCAGTGATGTCGAACCGCAGCCACCTCCGCTGGTAGCCGGCCAGCCCGGCCAGCATCGGAATGCCACCAATCACCGGAGCCTCCAATGAAGAAGCACGATACACGCGCGCCGCCAGAGTGGCGGTGCCTGGCCGCCCTTCGACCGGGGCGCAAGCGTCAACGGGCGTTTTTCTCGACCGCTGTCATCAAGGTCTCGTTCCGGTGGGATTTGCAGTAGCTCGTGATTTTCTTCACGTTCCGCTCGATATAGCGGAAGTCCACCATATTGATGTCCTTTGATGCGCTGAAGTAACCGCTCATCCAGGCTCCAAGGAGTTCGGCCTGGTCGCGGCTGGCGGCGGTGTACTGCTTGCAGGTCACGACGCTCATATCGAAGATGACCTGGGCGCTCGCGGGCAGGTGGAGGCCGACAACCAGGGCGGCTGCAGCGAGGGGCGTCTTGAGCATGGTCGGTCTCCTCATCGCGTTCAGGGCAGGGACTTCTCGATCGCAGACATCAGCGTCGCGCTCGAATTGAAGTTGCAGTAGCGTTCCACCGCGGCGACGTTCTGCGGATGTGCCGTCAGGTTGATCTTGTTGAAGCCGCGTTTTTGATTGGCCCAGCCGCTCATCCAGGCTGTCACGACCTTTGCCGTGTTGGGCGGGAGCTTGCGATAATCCCCGCATGTCATCTTGGACATGTCGACCATGACTTGCGCTTCGGCTACGCTCGTTCCGAAGCAGAGAGTAGCTGAGAGAGCCAGAGACGCTACTTTCATCTTCATTCTCCTGCGTTGATGACTGGATGAAACTGAGAGCTAGGGTCGATTGCCTGCCGTGCCGACATCGGCTGGCTTGAGATCATCCGGCGAGACCTTGTCCCAGCCCCGTCCGGGATCGAAGCGGGTCATGCGCGCTGCCGTGTATCGGGTGCCCGGACCGAGGTCCTTCTGGTAGATCGTCCCGGCGTGGCTGGTGATGAAGCTCATCACCCCGGATCGGCCGTATTCGGCTGGATAGGCAAGCAGCGCGAAGCCGCCGATCATCTTGCCGCCGACGATGTAGTCGATCGCGCCGCCCGGGGCCGCACTCCCCTGACGCTTGAGAACCTTGTAGAAATAGCCGTGGAAGGGCTGAGGTCGCTGGCTCGTCCGATAGCCTTCGGCGGCGGCATCTGCCGCGAGCCTGCCGAGCGGGCTTTCCTCCTCGCCGGGGGCCGCTTCCCAGTACAGGCCGTCCTTCGCCTTTTCGCTGCTGACGATCCGTTGTGCATAGGTGCCGGCGCCCTGGCCGCGGTCCTTCGCGGCATAGTCTTGCTGGGCGTCGATGAAGGCGAGGGAGGTTTGAATCGCATTGAGCTCGTTTCGACCGAGCCGCCGCAGCGTGATCTCGCGGTATCCGACCCGAGTGTCGAACTTCCAGTGACCGAAGGCGCGCACCAGCGGGATCGCGAACGGGAAATCGTCCTGGCCGATGAGGAGCGTCGCGGAATTGCCCTGCTGGTTGATCGAGTGGCGGCTGTCATAGGCCGAGGCGAAGCGCTGGCGGTCTGCGGCGTCCAGCACGCGGTCACCGGACGATGCGATCTTCGGACCATTGGCTCCGAGAATCGAATACAGGCGCTGCAGATTGTTGTCGCGCGCGGCGGAGACCAGCGCGGAGGCCGCGTCCTCAGGTGTCTTGAAGAGCTCCTGCGCCTCGGCGCTCGCGATCGAGACGAGGAAGCTCGCCAGCGCCGGACATAGGAGGCGCCGGGCGGAACGGGCTGTAAGCCTCAGCATGTCATCGGCCTCCGTCCTTCGATTTCTGGAGTCAGTGCCCGGACCGCTTGCGATCAGTGCGATGTCGTCGTGGCCGGCAGGGGCGCACCTGACGCCTGCCATTTCTCGAATGTCTGAAACCGCACTCCGAGCCGGTCGTAGTCGACGCGCAGATAGCCATCCGCGCCACGCCACACCGCCTGCGGCATCACGCCCTGGACCTCCTGGGCGATGACGCCGACATAGGTCTTGCCGGAGCCGTGATAGGCGAAGCGATACAGGCCGATCCCGTTCGTAAACCGGCCCAGGAGCTCGATATCGGTTTTCAGCGCGATGTCGGACCGGCGGCCTCCGCCTGCCCGTGCCCCGCCCCCCGCCCTTGCGCCGCCTCCCATGCGCGCTCCGCCGCCCATATGTCCTCCGCCCATGCGGGCTCCGCCGCCGCTGAAGCCTCCGCGCCCGCCCGACGGCCTGGGGCCAGCCATGCCGCGGGCGGCACCGGAATTGGCGTAGCTCGCCCGCCCGCGCTGCGATTGCATGTTCGCGGCGCGGCCGGACTGCACATTGCCGAAGGCGCCGTCACGCCTGGGCTGGGCCGGGCGCGCGGTGGACGGGCGCTGCGCAGGCCGCCCTGCTGCGCCGCCGCCAGGCCTGGACTGGCCGGGACCGGCGCGATCGCCGGCTCGCCGGTCGCCGACATTGGCGCCGGGGCCCGGGCGGTTGCCGGCGTCGACCCGTCCTCCTCCTGGCCGCTGCTCCGGGCGCGGGCCGGACCGGATGTCGCCCGGGCCGCGGTCACCGCCGCCGGGCCGCAGAACCTGGTCGCCGCCACGGCCCCGGAAGTCCATCCGCCCCTCGCTGCCCGCCCGGATGTTGTTGTTGCCGAAGCGCTGCTGGACGGTGTTGTTGCGATATTGGACGCCGTGGCGGTGCTGCGGATTATGCTGCCAATGCGTCACCCGGTTGCGGTCGATATTGATGTTGTTGTTGTTCCAATTGATGTTTCCGCCCCAGTAATTGCCGTTCGAGGCCCAGCGGCCCAAGCCGTACGCGGCGCCGAAGGCAAGCCCCGTCGCGATCACACCGGCGGCGATGTAGCCGGGAGCCGGAAAGTAATAGGGTTGCGTATCCGCATAGGGCCACGTGCCGTAGACGACGGCCGGATCGTATTGGGGCACATAGATCGTCTCGGGTGTCGTCGGCTCGATCGCGATGATCTGCCTGTCGTTCTCCTGGCGGACGACCACCGTCTGCTGTGAGCCGGAGGAGAGTTTCTTGCCTTCATGCGCGCGCGAGCGCAGGCGCTGGATGCCGTCCATCAGGTCAGGCTGCTGGGCCAGGACCGCGTCGCCGAGCTTCTGGGTCCAGTCGAGATTCTTGCTCAGCCTTTCGAGTACCTCGGGCGCTGCGACGAGCGCCTTGACGCTGCTGTCCCATGGTTGCTGCTCGGCAGCAGCGGTGAGCTGATCCCCTTTGAGCTGCTTGTTGGCGGCAACCCAGCGTTCGGCCTGTACCACCTCGAGCGGGTAGGTCGAGGCCATCAGGATCTGAGCCACCAGCACGTCGGGATACAGCGCTATCGGGGCGACGAGCGCGTCGAGCTGCGCTTTGCTCAGAACCTGCTCGCTCGGCACGGCGGTTGCCGTGGCTGCGGTCGCGGAGGAGGGCTGAGGCGCTTGCGTTTGGGCAAGCGCGCGAGGGCTCAATCCGCTCGCGACGAGACAAGCCAGAGCTATGCGAAGGTACATCGCCTCTCTCCGTCGGATCCATACAGAGCGTCGAGGGTGGGCGGGCAGAGAAAGCAGTTACCTAGCAACCGACAGTATTAGATTGCGGCATCTTTGTTTCACCGCCTTGGTGCACTCGCGCCCGCACCGAACCGCCGCTCAGCTTCCTGCAATCGGTGGAAGGCATCGATATTGTCTTTGCCTGCGGCCATCGCGTCTTTCATCTTACCGTTCTGCATCATCATGTGATCTTCCAATAAGCTATCCATGGCGCATCCAGCCGTTCTATTGCACGCCGAAGCTGATCGGAGACCGATCAGGCCAGTGATAATACTCAAGCCAAGGAACAAGGTTAATCCGAAAGCGATGCTTTTGATCATGACTTGAACCCCCATGAACAAGGCTATCCGACAGGGTAAGCACCGACCGTCTCCGGAAGGCCCGTCGAGGCTCTGCCGCCGGATTAATTTCTGTCGAGACTGAAGGGCAATACTAAACGATCCGGCGCGACGAGAACCTGTACCTAAGGACAATACGCCGGCGGCGGTTCTTATGTTGAGTTTTCCTGAGACTTAACTGCGCACAGAGGCCCAGGTGTTGGGGCACCTCTCTCGACGCGATGCGGCTGTGGCTCGCAGTTTTGGCGGTCAAGGAAAGGGCTCGAAATGGCCTCCACCCTCGAGGACGCGCGCTCCATCGATCACTTTTTCTCGGCCCCTTCGGGCCGCACTGATCGCTGGCGCGATCTGCATGCGATCGCGCGGTTCTGGGCGAAGGGAGCGCAGCCGAAGCAGGCCGTGGGAGCCGCGCTGGACGAGCTCGGTGCGATGGAGGAGTTCCACGCATTTCCGGGCGGCGAACTGATCGCCGCGTTGCGCGAGCGGCTGAAGAACGAAGACGCAAACGGCTTCCTTGCTCTCGCCAAGCGGATATCGCTCGCGATCATCACCGGCAACTACAAGCATGACTCCAAGGAGTGGCAGGCGGTCGATCTGTCTCTCGCAGAGCCGGTCGATGTCTTGCCGGCGACGCTCGGGGAGGGCGCCGTCCACCGCCCCTATTTCGAGATGCTGACCGTGACGCCAGCTCCGGCCGGGCGCTGGCCGAGCATGGCCGCTGAATTCCGCCGGCTGCGCCGCGCCGAGGATACCTTCGTCTACGAGGCGATCCTGGTCGGCAGCCTCGAGGACGCGATTTGCGCAGCTGTGCTGAACCCGGACATTGCCGCTGTCGCCATCTATGAAGGCTTTGCCTTGCGCTCGGCCCATGATGCGCCCGTTCTGCGCAGCGTGCTCGCGGCGCAGCAGCCCCTGCTCGACAAGGTCGACGAAGCCGATCTGGCTTTGCGACTGGCGGCAGGTCTGAAGGCAATCCGGCCGGAACTCGACATCTACCTGCTCTCGGATCGACGCGTCGAGAAGCTTGCCGGCGACCCGCGAGCCGCGATGATCCGTCGCGTGATGTACCAGATCGAGGAGCCGCTCGAGCTGCATCTTTCGGTGCTGGAAGGCATCAAGGCCCGCTTCGAGACGCCTTTCTTCGACAATCTGAAGCTCTATGCGCAGAGGCCGATCGCCACCTTCCACGCGCTGCCGATCGCGCGCGGCAAATCGGTGTTCCGCTCGCCCTGGATCCGCGACATGGGGCAGTTCTACGGCATCAATCTCTTCCTGGCGGAAAGCAGCGCCACCACCGGCGGCCTCGACAGCCTGCTGGAGCCGACCGGCAACATCAAGCGGTCGCAGGAGATGGCGGCGCGTGCCTTCGGCGCCGAGCATGTGTTCTTCGTCACCAATGGCACCAGCACCTCGAACAAGATGGTGCTGCAGGCGCTGATCGCGCCCGGCGACATCGTGATTCTCGACCGCAACTGCCACAAATCGCACCATTACGGGCTGGTGCTGAGCGGGGCCCAGCCGTTCTACGTCGAGGCGTTCCCGATGGTGGAATTCTCGATGTATGGCGCCGTGCCGCTGCGCACGATCAAGAAGGCGCTACTCGATCTCGAGGCGGAAGGCCGGCTCGACCGCGTCAAGATGGTCGATCTGACCAACTGCACCTTCGACGGTCACATCTACAACACTCGGCGTGTGATGGAGGAATGCCTCGCCATCAAGCCCGACCTGATCTTCCTGTGGGACGAGGCCTGGTTCGGCTTCGCGCGCTGGTCGCCCTTCCTGCGGCCACGGACCGCAATGGGGGCGGCCGCCGATATCGAGGCCTGGCTCCGCGACCCCGCTTCGGTCGTCCAATATGAGCGGCAGCGCAAGGAACTCGGCGGCAAACCGTCGATCGACAAGTTGCTGGATACCCGCCTCGTGCCGGATCCGCGCGCGGTGCGCCTGCGCGTCTACCAGACCAACTCCACCCATAAGTCGATGTCGGCGATCCGGCAGGGCTCGATGGTCCTGGTCAAGGACGTCGACTTCAACAAGGTCGAAGCGCAGTTCCACGAGGCGGTGTTCACCCATGCCTCGACGAGCCCGAACCAGCAGCTCATTGCCAGCCTCGACGTCGCCCGGCGCCAGATGGAGCTCGAGGGCTACGGCCTGGTCATGAACGCGATCGAGGTGGCGCTCGACATCCGGCGCGAGGTCGCGATCCACCCGCTCATCTCGAAATATTTCCGGATCGTCGGCGCTGACGGGATGGTGCCGAAGGAATACCGCAGCAGCGGCTTCGTCGACTTCCTCGCGCCCGACACACGCTGGGACGATCAGCTCCGCAGCATGCGGGAGGACGAGTTCTGCCTCGACCCGACCCGCATGACCCTGGTCTGCGGCACCGCGGGCTTCGATGGCACGAGCTTCAAGGGGCTGCTCGCCGCCCAGTACAACATCCAGGTCAACAAGACCTCGCGAAACTCGGTCCTGCTGCAGTCGAACATCAACAATACGCGCAGCGACGTCGCGCTGCTGATCAGCGTCCTGCTCAAGATCAGCAACGAGATCGAGGCGAGGCTGCAGCGCGGCGGCGAGGCGGAGCAAAAGGCCTTCGCGGCCCGTGTGCACAGCCTGATGAATGAAGTGCCCGATCTGCCTGACTTCAGCCATTTCCACGATGCTTTCCGTGGCGATGCCGGCGAGACGACGCCAGAAGGCGATATCCGAAGCGCTTTCTTCGCCGCCTATGCCGAAAAGCAATGTGAGTATCTACGCATCGACAGCCCGGACTGTGATCGCCGGATCGACAAGGGACCGGCGCTGATCTCGGCGAGCTTCGTGATCCCCTATCCGCCCGGCTTCCCCATCCTGGTGCCGGGACAGGTGGTGACGCACGAAACGATCACCTTCATGCGCAAGCTCGATGTGAAGGAAATCCACGGCTACGAGAAGGCAAAGGGTCTCAAATTGCTGAAGCCGGACGCGCTCATCAGCAAGAAAAGCCACGTTACGGGCAACGGCCGAAAGAAGTCGCAGGCGGCATAGCCAGCGCTCAGGTCCTGAACACTGAAAATGAGGGATCGTCATGTTCGACTGGTTCGTCAGCACGCTGCGCACCTATCCGGAGATCGCGCTCTTCCTGTCGCTCGCCATCGGTTATTACGTCGGCGGCTTCGCCTATAAGGGCTTCAGCCTCGGCGCCGTGACGTCGACGCTCATCGCCGCGGTGATCATAGGTCAGCTCGGCATCACGATCTCCTCCAACGTCAAGTCGACCTTCTTCCTGATGTTCCTGTTCGCAGTCGGCTACGGCGTCGGGCCACAATTCGTGCGCGGCATCGCCAAGGACGGCGCTCCGCAAGCCGTGTTCGCGGCGCTGGTTTGCGTCTTCTGCCTCGCCAGCGCCGTCGTGGTCGCCAAGGTCGCGGGTTATCATCCAGGCTATGCCGCCGGCCTCTATGCGGGATCCCAGACGATTTCCGCCTCGATGGGCCTGGCAACCGACGCGATCAACCGGCTCGGGCTCTCGGCAGAACAGACCAAGGAATATCTCGACGCTATGCCGGTGGCTTACGCCGTGACCTATATCTTTGGCACGGTCGGCTCCGCGATCGTGCTCGCGCAGCTTGGCCCCAAGCTGCTCGGCATCGACCTGCGCCAAGCCTGCAAGGACTATGAAGCCAGGCTCGGCGGCGCCAAGGAGATCGGCGGGCCGGGCTCCGCCTGGCGCCGCTTCGAACTGCGAGCCTTCCGCCTGCGCCCCGGCGCGAAGGTAGCCGGCATGCGCGCTGCGGAGGCCGAGGCGTTGGTGCCCGACGCCCGCGTCTTCGTCGAGCGCATCCGCCGCAACGGTGCCATCGAAGACGCAACCGCCGACACGGTCCTGCAGGAGGGCGACGTCATCGCACTGGCCGGGCCGCGTGAGACCCTCGTCACCCTGATCGGCCAGAACGCCGATGAAATCGAGGATCCCGAGCTGCTCGACCTGAAGGCCGAGGGCATCGACATCTACGTCACCAGCAAGGATGTCGACGGCAAGACGTTGACCCAGCTGTCGCATTTGCCGACGGCGCGCGGCGTCTTCCTCCGCAAGATCGTCCGTGGCGCGACTGCGGTCAGCATCCCGATCCTGCCGGAGACGATGATCCACCGCGGCGACATCCTCACCGTCGTCGGTCGCAGCCAGGACATTGCCGCGGTCTCCAAGGCCCTGGGGCATGCCGATCGCCCGAGCGATGTGGCGGATGTAGCCTTCATCGGCGGCGCCATCGTGCTTGGCGCCCTCATCGGTGCGATCGTCTTCAAGGTGTCGGGCGTTCCGCTGACGCTGTCGACGGCAGGCGGAGCGCTGATCTCCGGCCTGGTCTTCGGCTGGCTGCGTTCGGTGCGCCCGATCTTTGGCCGCATCCCGAGTTCGACCGTCTGGTTCATGAATTCGGTCGGCCTCAACATGTTCATTGCGGTCGTCGGCATCTCGGCCGGGCCGGGCTTCGTCAAGGGCCTCCAGACCCAGGGCGTCGGTCTCTTCCTCTGGGGCGCGGTCGCCACGGCGATACCGCTGATCCTGGCGATGTTCGCCGGCAAGTACATCTTCCGCTTCGACCCGGCGATCCTGCTCGGCGCCTGCGCCGGCGCCCGGACCACGACAGCCGCGCTCGGCATGATCTGCGAGACCGCTGGCAGCCAGGTCCCAGCTCTCGGCTACACCGTGACCTATGCCGTCGGAAACACGCTGCTCACGATCTGGGGCATGGTGATCATCCTGCTCATGACCTAGCCGACAACGTTATAACTCTTTGAAACGACGCGAATTTCGGAGAACTGTCATGGATCCCGTCACTCTGCGCAGCTTCGAGAAACTCAGCCCCTTCGAGATCAAGGACGAGCTGATCCGCCTCGCCAAGCTGACTGCCCAGACCTCCTCGATCGCGCTGCTCAATGCTGGGCGCGGCAATCCGAACTGGGTAGCGATGACGCCGCGCGAAGGCTTCTTCCTGCTCGGCCAGTTCGCGATCACAGAGAGCCGCCGCGTCATGAACAAGCCCGCCGGCATCGGCGGCATGCCCAAGGCCGACGGCATCGCCGGCCGGCTGGAGGCCTGGCTGGCAGAGCACAAGGATTCGCCCGGCGCGACCTTCCTCAGCAAGATGGTCGCTTTCGCGGTCAAGAAGTTCGACTTCAAGCCCGATGCGTTCGTCCACGAGCTGGTCGACTCGATCATCGGCGACAACTACCCGGTGCCGGATCGCATGCTCGTCCACAATGAGCGCATCGTGCACGAATATCTGATGTGGGCGATGTGCGGCGAGCCGCGCCCGTCCGGGCAGTTCGACCTTTACGCGGTCGAGGGCGGCACGGCGGCGATGTGCTACATCTTCAAGTCGCTGAAGGCCAACAGGCTGCTGAATGCCGGCGACACCATCGCGCTGGCGACGCCGATCTTCACGCCCTATCTCGAAATGCCGCATCTCGAGGATTACGGCCTCAACGTCATCAGCATCGCGGCGCCGCAGGAAAACCGCTTCCAGTTCACCGATGAGGAGCTGAAGAAGCTCGAGGACCCGAAGGTCAAGGCGTTCTTCGTCGTCAATCCCGGCAACCCCTATGCGGTCGCTTTGAGCCAGGAGACCATCGGCAAGATCGTCGCGCTGGTCCAGACGAAGCGCCCCGACCTCCTGCTGCTGACCGACGATGTCTACGGGACCTTCGTGAAGGGCTTCCGCGGCCTGCTCGGGGCGCTGCCAAAGAACACGATCGGCGTCTACTCCTACTCCAAGTACTTCGGCTGCACGGGCTGGCGCCTCGGCGTCATCGCGATCCATCGCGAGAACATCTTCGACAAGGCGATCGCGAACCACCCGGACAAGATCCTGGCGGCGCTCGACACGCGCTACGGCCCGCTGACGCTGAAGCCACGCGAGATGAAGCTGATCGACCGCATTGTCGCCGACAGCCGCGACATCGCGCTCAATCACACCGCCGGCCTCTCTTTGCCGCAGCAGGTGATGATGTCGCTGTTCTCGCTGTCGGAGATGATGGACGAGGCCAAGCTCTACCAGAAGACCTGCATGGAGATCGTCAACAACCGGGCGCAGAAGATGATCGAAGGGCTCGGCATCGAGGTTCCGGAGAACGCGCTGCACGACCGCTATTATGGCCTCGTCGATTTCGAGTTCTGGGCCAACAAATATGTCGGCCCCG
Organism: Allobosea sp. Root483D1; assembly: GCF_001429505.1. Taxonomy (GTDB): domain Bacteria; phylum Pseudomonadota; class Alphaproteobacteria; order Rhizobiales; family Beijerinckiaceae; genus Allobosea. The sequence continues at coordinate 130,201 of NZ_LMJW01000017.1, read as the reverse complement.
AGGTGGTCGCTTACATGAAGGAGCACGTCCACCCGCTCGATATCGTCTTCCGCCTGGCGGAGGACCACGGCATCGTCCTGCTCAACGGTGGCGGCTTCCATGCGCCGGACTGGTCGGTCCGCGTCTCCTTCGCCAATCTCGATGACGAGGTCTATGGCCAGATCGGCCGGGCGACGCGTGCCGTCGCGCGCGGCTATCGCCAGGCTTTCGAGGCCTACAAGGCCGGAAAGCAGGCACCAGGCAAATAAGTGATCTGGCCCGGGCGGTTCGGTGGCAAGCCGCCCAGACAATCTGGCGGATCGGGGATCGGCCCGATCCGTGGTTTTCGTGCCTCGTGAAGGCGGCCCATGAGCTATGTCGCGAACGCGCTGCGCGAGAGCCCGGAACTCGCGATCTTCCTCACCATCGCCATAGGCTTCCTGATCGGCCGGCTGAAGTTCGGCAGCTTCAGCCTCGGCATCGTCGTCGGCTGCCTGCTGGCGGGCGTTCTGATCGGACAGCTCGACATCAAGGTCTCGCCACAGGTCAAGACGGTCTTTTTCGACCTTTTTCTCTTCACCACCGGCTACAAGGTCGGGCCGCAATTCTTCCGCGCCCTGAAGCGTGACGCCCTGCCGCAGGTGGCGCTCACGGTGGTCCTCTGCGTGACCTGCCTGCTGACGGCGCTGCTGTTCGCCAAGTTGCTCAGCTACGATATCGGCACCGCCGCCGGTCTGCTTGCCGGGGCTTTCTCGGAATCGACGGTGATCGGCACGGCGGGCGAGGCGATCCAGCGTCTACCCTTGCCGGAGGCGGAGCGGACAGCACTCATCAACAATATCCCGGTGGCCTATGCCGTCACCTATCTCGTCGGCACAGCCTCGCTGGTTTGGTTCCTTCCCAAGATCGGGCCCAAACTGATGGGCGTCGACTTGAAGACGATCGCGGCCATGCGTTCGCAGTCGACGGCGGCGGCGGCCGAGAAAGAGGGCGTGGTCTCAGCCGCAAGGGGGTTCGATGTCCGGGCCTATCGCATTGCCAACAGCGAGCTCTTCGAGCGAACGGTCGCCGAGCTCGAGGCCCTGCCCAAGGCGGCGCGGGCCTACATCCTGCGCATTCGCCGCGGAGAAGCGCTGCTCGAGCCGGCGCCCGACCTGGTCCTTCGTCAAGACGACGTCATCGCCGTGATGGCACGGCAGGAAATCCATACCGATCGCGGCGACACGATCGGTATGGAGGTCAGCGATCCGGCTCTCCTCGACATACCGATCGAGTCACTCGACGTGGTCCTGAGCAATCGCGCGCTGGATGGGCGATCGCTGGCCGAGCTGGCGAAAGCGCAATTCGCCCGCGGCGTCTTTCTGTCGAAGTTGATGCGCTCGGGCGTCGACATGCCGATCGGCGCCGAAAGCAGGGTCAATCGTGGAGATGTGCTTTCGATCGTCGGTCCGCTGCCGAGCGTCGAGCGGGCTGCGGCTGAACTGGGCTATCCCGATCGGCGTACGTCGGCGACCGACATGGTCTTCGTCGGCTTCGGCATCTTCCTCGGTGGGCTCGTCGGCCTGCTGACGGTGGTCGTCGGTAGCGTGCCGCTGACGCTGACCGCCAGCGGTGGGGCCCTGGTCATGGGCCTCGTCTTCGGGTGGCTGAGGTCGGCCTATCCCTATTTCGGCCGCATTCCCGAGCCGGCGATCTGGATCTTCGATACGCTCGGCTTATGCATGTTCATCGGTATCGTCGGCCTGGGCGCCGGTCCGAGCTTCGTGTCGGGGCTGAGCACGACCGGGCTCAGTCTCGTCGCGGTCGGCCTGGTTTCCGCGCTGCTGCCGCACACGATCGGCATCCTGTTCGGCCGATACGTCCTGAAGATGGATCCACTCATCGTATTGGGCGCCTGCGCCGGAGCTGGCACGATCACTGCCGCGTTGCGGGCCGTTCAGGACGAGGCGCAGAGCAGTATCCCGGCACTTGGCTATACGGTGCCCTATGCGATCGGTAATATCCTGCTGACGGCCTGGGGGCCCGTTCTTGTGGCTCTGATGTCGATCTGAACGAACCCGTGGTTGATCCGCGCCTGCGAATGAAGCGACCTCCATCTGCTCTTTGACATTGATCATTGTCAGAATGTTGACGGTGGTTCACATTTGCGGACAGCGAGCCTGTCCAGACTCGCATCTCGGAAGCGGACTAGTCCAATTACTCATCCAATTTAGTTAAAATACTTAGGTATTAGAGTTATATCGTTAGCTTGTCTGCGAACTGAGTCGTAAATACTATTCCCCTCATATGAGGGTGCAACGTCATGAGCGGCCCTGGAGCCCATCGCGGCGATCATGACGGCGTAGACGTCGACGCGGTTCGAAAACAGGTCGATCGGATCTTGAAGAGTGCCGATTTCGCGGCAACGGGGCGGCTGCGGAATTTCCTGACCTTTGTCGTCGAAGAAGCGCTGGCGGGGCGAGGCAATCGCCTCAAGGCCTATGTGATCGCCAAGGAGGTTTTCGGTCGCGGCGATAACTTCGACACGATGAACGATCCGGTGGTGCGTATCGAGGCGGGGCGCCTCCGCCGTGCCTTGGAGCGATATTATCTGCTCTCCGGCCGCGAAGACCCGATCCGGATCGACATCCCGAAGGGAACCTATATTCCCACACTGCAGTGGACCGGTCGCGAGCATTCGGTGGAGGCCGATGTCGATCCGCAGGGCATGCGTGTTCCGCTGGCGCAGGCGCTCTGGGCGCGACTTCGGCGCTCCGGTCGATTTGCGGTTGTCCTGTCGATCGCGCTGGTGCTCATCCTGGCCGTGATTTGGGTGTGGATCGGCTCGCCGAAAAGGCTTCCCAGTCCGGAGATCACGATCGAGGTTCTCCCGTTCGCGAACCTGTCCGGGGCGCCGGGAGCGCTCTACGCATCCGGCATTTCCGACGAATTGCTCACCCAGCTGGCTCGGTTCAGGGATTTAAAGGTCGTCGGAGGCCTTCCGAACGCTCCGGGCCAAAGGGCGAATGCCACTGATCTGTTTGCCGGTCCTCGGTATCTGCTCGCCGGCGGGGTTCGAGTCGCAAACGACCAGCTACGTGTGTCGGCCAGGCTGATTGACCGTCAGAGCTGGAGGATCGTCTGGAGCCAGATTTATGATCGAACCCTGAGGGGAGCAGGAAGTTTCGAGATCGAGGCTGACATTGCAGCGAAGGTGGCGGCAGCGGTCGCGCAGCCTTATGGCGCGATCTTTGCGCCTGTTTCGCAGAATTCTTTGACGCAGACCGCAGGGAATGCAGAGGCCTATCTGTGTATCTTACGCTTCTATCATTACCGGAAGGTGCTCGATGGCGAGGAGCACTCCGCAACGCGCGATTGTCTGGAAAAGACGATCGCCGATTACCCTACCTATTCGACGGGCTGGGCGATGCTGGCATATTTGTACCTGGACGAGGATCGCTTCGAGCTCAATAGACGCGGGCCGCCGCCGTTCGGAACGGATCGGGCACGCCAGACCGCGGAGCGCGCGGTCGAACTCGATGGCACCAATGCCCGAGCGCTTCAGGCACTGATGACGGTCCTGTTCTTCAGCCGGATGCCGGACGCTGCCCTTGAGATCGGCGCGAAAGCGCTGGCGTTCAACCCGAACGACACAGAGATATTGGCCGAGTTCGGCAGTCGGATTGCTCAGGCCGGCGATTGGAAACGTGGCGTTGCGATGATGGAAGACGCTCTGGCCAGAAATCCGAGCCAGGCGAGCTATTACACAGGGCTTATGGCCCTCGCATACTACATGATGGGAAACGATCAGCTCGCCGTCGAATGGATCAAGCGGGTGGATCTGCCGAGGTTCTCATTCTATCATTTTGTCGCCGCACTCATCTTCGCTCGTGCCGGCTTGGAGCACGAGCGCGCCGAGAGCGTCGATCAGTTCCAGAAGATGCGGCCGCGCTTCTTCGACAATTTCGCGGCCGAGCTGGCAATGCGGAATTTTACCGCCAGTGATCGAGAGAAACTGACCGAAGGGGCGCGGCGAGCAGGGTTCCCGGTCGGGAAAAGCAACTGAACGCGTAAGCCCGACACATGGGATTGCCAGGTTCGATGGAAGGTCGAGGAGGCGGCGTTCGCGATTCTGGCGGCCGCAGCCTCAACGGCGCCCGGCGCGGTTGACCGGCCCGCCGCGGTTCATCGGGGTTCCCGGCCGCACGCCGACGCCCGGTGCGCCAACACCGGGAGTGGCCACGGCACGGGCGACCGGCCGGGGGCGCAGGACAACGCCGGGTGCTGCAATACAGCCAGCCGGATAGTTGATGTACTGACAGTAGACGACAGCGCGAACCTCGCCGGTACTGGCCATGATCAAGCCAATCAATGCCGCCAACAGAGTGATCGAAAGCTTCATGCGCGCCTCCATCGACCGATGTGTTTTGAGGTGTAGGCGTCGATCTAGAATCCTCTGCCGCACCGCTTCATTTTGACTGACGGGTCAAGGGCTTTGGCGCCGTAAGCTGTTTTCGAAGGAATCATTTTGTCGAGGCGATCGCCGGATGCGCCTATCCTGGGCCGTTGGAAGTCCGCACCACAGCATCGCGTGGAACGCATGCCGTGGTCAGACGTATGAAGAGCGGCACATAAAGACAGTGGTGAATCACGTGACCTCCGCAGGGTGCCGTGCCCGCGCGCGAAGCAAAGGCTTTCCGAATTGCTGGGATCGCCTATAGGCCCTCGTTCAAAGTCAATTTCTATTGACCTTTGGGGCAAGATATTTCCGCGGTATTCCCAGTACGGTTTCTGCTAGTGGGCGCTCCAGAGCCGGTGGGCAAGAGATCAGCGCTGCGGCTCTGGTGTCACGCTGCCTTCAGGCGCGGCCCCGGAAACCGGACACGCTGAATGTCAGCTAGGGGCCGATTGTGTTGAAGAAGTCAGCGCTTCAGCGCAGCAGAGGTCGACGCTGAGAGCCGCTGAACTGGGGCACCCCTCCTGAGGCGACCTCTGGCGGCATGAGGGCGAACACCTTCCGGCCGAGCCATTCAGCCCTCGTCGACCGCCGTCCCAGCGCCGACTTCTTCACATAATTGGCGCAGAGCTGACGCCGATCAACCGGGATAAAATTGGCCCTGGCTCCCGCCAGAAGCAGCATGCGGCATGTTTACTCTCGGTGGTTTCAGGCCCCCGCAACCAAAATATCCCAGTCATCAAAAACCCCGTCTCCTCCCGAGGCGGGGTTTTTGCGTTCGTGGCGCAAACGGCCAGAATCCGCGAAAGGTCGCCGTGAAGCTCCAGCAAAACGCCGCAGACAGCACGCGGCGTAACGACGATCTTCTCGATCATGGAGCCGATCGCCTCAATCGCTTCATCCCGCCACTCCGGATTGCGCCAAAAGCGGGCATCGACAGATCGCCTACGAGCTGACACTGCCGCTCAGAGCGATAATCGGGCGGAGAAGTCGGCCAAGACCATCCGTTTTCACACTGGGTTCAACAGCCACTCCAGAGATCGGACGACGCTCTCGCCCATGGCATCCCGAGTCTCGATAGTCGCGCTGCCGAGATGAGGAGCCAGCACGACATTGTCCAGCTCCCGCAGGGCCAGCGGGACGTTCGGCTCGCCGGCGAAGACGTCTAGCCCGGCGCTGCCAAGCCGTCCCGACGCCAGCGCTTCGATGAGCGCCGGCTCGTTGACGATCTCACCGCGTGCGATGTTGACCAGCGTCGCGCAGGGTCCCAGCGCTGCAATGACGCTGCCGTCGACCAGGCCACGATTGGCCGGCCCGCCCGGGCAGGCAATCACGAAGACATCGCTGTCGGCGGCGAGCGCCCGCGCATCGGCATGATAGGAATAGGCGCAGCCGGCGAGGGGCCGGCGCGTGCAGTAGCGTGGCTGCATGCCCATCGCCTTGGCGCGGCGGGCGATGGCGCTGCCGATATGGCCGAGGCCGAGCAGGCCGAGGCGTAGTCCCGTCACCGAGCGACCGAGCGGAAAGGCAGCTTTGATCCAGGCGCCGCTGCGGACATGGGCATCTGCCGCGACTAGCCGGCGACGGGCCATGACCATCAGCGCGATAGCGAGATCGGCGACCTCATCGGCGAGCGCCGCTGAGCTGTTGGTGAGAGGGATGCCGCGCTCGGCAAGAGCTTCGGTATCAATCTTGTCCAGCCCGGCGCTGTAGCAAGCGACAAGCTCGAGCGCCTGCAGTCTGGCGAGCAAGGCACGGTCCAGCCGCGCCTTGCCCGTTGTGGCGATGCCGCGGATCCGGGCGCCATGCGCGGAAACGAGCGCCTCGATCTCGTTGTGGCTACCTGGCCCGAGCACGTCGAAGCGCTCCGCCAGCGCCGCGATCGTCGCCGCGGGCACCCCGGCCGAGAGAACGAGGATGGTGACAGGCTGCATCAGGCCTTGGCGAGCCAAGCTTCGGCGAGCTGCCAGGCGCCGCCGGAATCGAGCACGATGTTCTGGAGTTCCTTGCGCGCGACATGACGCGCCTCGCGGAAGAACAGCCAGGAGTAGTAGTCGTTCCTGTTCAGCGCGGTCTGGAGCTCCTTATAGATCGCCTTGCGCTTGGCCTGTTCGGTCTCCTCCCGGCCCTGATCGACCAGCTTGAAGATCTCCTCGTCTTTGATTCCGGACCAGTTCTGCGCCGCCGCGCGCCCGAAGAACGGGCCGAAGACGTGGTCGGGATCGGCGCGGGGAACATTGACGCGGCCCATCGCCAATTCGTGTTGCAGGCCGAGCACCTTCGGCACCCAGGCCTGCCGCTCCAGGATCTCGATCTCCATGTTGATCTTGAACGGCTTGAGCTGGGCCTGGACGATCTGCGCGACCTGCGTGTCGGGATCGCGCTGGATGATCGAGAGCTTGCAGGTGAAACCGTTGGGCTGCCCGCCCTCCTTGAGCAAGGCCTGGACCTTGGCCGGATCGAGCTTCGGCTGCGGCACGCTCGCGTCATAGGACCAGTCGCTCGGCGGAACCCAGGTCGGCGTCACCGCGCCGAAGCCGCGGGTGATACCCTTCATCAACACGTTGCGGTCGATGCCGTGGTTGACCGCGGCGCGCAGATGCGGATTGGCAAAGATGCCCTTGGAGGCGTTGAAGGTCAGCCATTGTGCGATGCCCGGCGGGACCGCGACCAGCTTCAGCGCCGGGTTCTTCTCGACCTCTTCGAAATCGCGTGGCGTGACGCCGTCGACGAGGTGCACCCCACCCGACTTGACCTCGACCATCTTGACCGCCGTGGTCGGGATGATTCGCAGCGTCACGGCATCGGCATAGGGCAGCCTCTTGCCGTCAGCACCGTCGCGCCAATAGCGCTCGTTCCGGACGAAGCGGATCTGGCTGCCACCGACCCATTCCGCAAACTTGTACGGGCCAGTGCCGACCGGCTGGCGGCCGAAATCCTGGCCGAGCTTCTTCAGCGCCGCCGGCGAGCACATCATGCCCGCCTCCACTGCGAGCGAGGCCAGCGCCGCGCCAGACGGCTGCTTCAGGTTGATCTTGACGACCATCGGCCCGGCCACCTCGGCACCGGCGATGTCGGCGAGATCGGGGCTGCGCGGCGCAGTCGAGTTCGGCGCCACGACGCGCGAGATGTTGTAAACTGCCGCCTCGGCGTCGAAGGGCTCGCCATCATGGAAAGCGACGCCCTCGCGCAGCTTGAAGACGACGGATTTCTTGTCTTCCGACCATTGCCAGCTCGTCGCCAGCGAGGGCTGGAGATTGCCCTGCACATCGAACTTCAGCAGGCCTTCGAACATCTGGATCAGGGCGTAACGATCCGAGGTCGGCGCATCGCCCATGATCGGGTCGAGGCTCTTCGGCTGCAGGTCCATCGAGGCGACGATGGTACCGCCGCGCACCGGGGCCCCTTGCGCGAAGGCAAGGCCGGGCAGCCCGGCGATGAGACCCGCACCGGACGCGCCCAGCAAGAGACCGCGACGTGAAATCAGGGCCATTGGCGTGACCTCCTCCCAAGGCGCTCTCGGTCTGGCGCCGACGAAAAGCCACCTATCAGATATGTTATGAGATAAGCAATCGGTTTTTGCCCACCGGCGCAAAGCGGCACTGCACTTCGGCAGAACCGATTGCCGTATCGCATTGCAAGGCCTACCGGCGAAGTGTTCACGAACGGCTGCCATCAACCGGCATCGCCCTGTTGACGGGCTCTTCAAGACAACCTATCTGATATGTTATGAGTGAGATCGCCGCCCTTCAACCTGACAAGCAGCGCCTGACCGAAGCGGTGACGCAGTTCGTGATCGACCGCGTCGCCGAGCGCGTTTATCGCCCGGGCGACCAGCTTCCGTCGGAATCCGAGCTCGCCAAGCGGCTCAACGTCTCGAAGCCGGTGGTGCGGGAGGCGCTGGGGCGCCTCTCCGCGCTCGGCATCGTGCAGATCCAGCAGGGCAAGCCGACCACGATCAAGGGGCTTTCGGTCGCCCCGCTCGACCAGTTCCTGCGCCTCGCCGTCCGTGTCACCGACAATGGCCTGCGCGAAGCAGTCGAGCTCAGGCGCGCCATCGAGGTCGAGGTCGCGGCGCTTGCCGCCGAGCGGGCGACGCCGCTCCAACTGGAGCCGGTCGAGGTCGCGCTGGAGAAGATGCGGGCCAATATCGACGGCGATTTCGAGCGCTGGCTGCAGGGTGACCTCGCCTTCCATGTCGCATTGGCCCGCTGCTCCGGCAACGCGCTGCTGGAGCATCTGGTCAGCGCGCTCGTCGACACCATCAAGTTCACCCAGCGCGCGCTCGGCATGCAGCGCGACCTGCGTGACCCCGCCGCGACGGTTGCCCGCCATCAGGCCATCGTCGATGCGATCAAGGCCCGCGATCCCGCCGCGGCGCGCCTCGCCATGACCACCCATTTCGCGGTGTCCGACGCCGTCATCGCCGAGATCGCCCGCGACCACCGCCGGCTCGATCGCTACTGAGGGATCGCGGCCGTGCTGCCATACCTTGCCAAGAAGCTCGCGCAGATGCTGCCGGTGGCCTTTTTCGTGACGATCATCGTCTTCGCGCTCACCAACCTGCTGCCGGGCGACCCGACCGTCACCATCCTCGGCGAGCAGGCGAGCCCGGAGCAGCGCGCCGCGGTGCGCGTCGAGTACGGCCTCGATCAGCCGGCTCCGGTCCGCTACGTGACCTGGCTCGCGCGCGTCGTGCAGGGCGATTTCGGCCGCTCCTTGCGCACGCGCGAGGATGTTGGCGAGATGCTGGCGGCGCGCATCCCGGTGACGCTCGAGCTCGGCTTCCTCTCGATCCTTATCGCCGTCGCGATTGGCATGCCGGCCGGCATCCTGGCCGCGCGCTTCCGTGGCAGCCTGATCGACGTGGCAGCGAGCCTCATCGCCATGTCCTCGGTCGCAGTGCCCTATTTCTGGATGGGCGTGCTGCTGATCATGCTGTTCTCGCTCAAGCTCGGCTGGCTGCCGCCCTCTGGCCATATCCGCTTCTTCGACGATCCCGGCGGCAACCTGATGCTCATGGTGATGCCGGCGCTGACGATCGGCACCGCCTTCGCCGCGCTCGTCATGCGCCAGACCCGCGCGTCGATGCTGCAGGTGCTGTCGATGGACTATATCCGCACCGCAAGGGCCAAGGGACTGAGCGAGCGCTTGGTCCTGATCCGGCACGCGCTGCGCAATGCGCTGATCCCAATCGTCACCGTCATCGGCCTGCAGATCGGAGCCCTGCTCGGCGGCGCGGTCGTGACCGAGACGGTCTTCGCCTTGCCCGGCCTCGGCCGCATGCTGGTCGACGGCATCTTCCAGCGTGACTTCCCGGTCATCCAGGGCGCGATCCTGTTCATCGTCATAGCGGTCTTCGCCGTGAACCTGCTGACCGACCTGCTCTACCGGGCCTTCGACCCGCGCGTGAAGGCGTGAGGCGATGGCGGCCGTGACCGGACCGATGCCCTCCTCCGCCGCGCCGACGCCACGGGCCCAGCTCTCGCCCGGGGCGATCATCCTGCGTCGCATCCTCGGCTCCTGGCAAGGCCGGTTCGGCACGATCGTGCTCGCCGTCATTGTCGCGCTCGGCCTGCTGGCGCCATGGCTCTCGCCCCATTCGCCGATCGATATCGACCCGGACGCATTTTCGATGCCGCCGAGCGCGGCGCACTGGTTCGGCACCGACGAAATCGGCCGCGACGTGCTCGCGCGCGTCCTGCACGGCGCCACGGTCTCGCTGCAGGTCGTGATCTTCGCAATCGGGCTCGCGCTGGTCGCAGGCTCGCTGCTCGGGCTTGTCTCCGGCTGGCTCGGCGGGCGCTGGGACGCGCTGATCATGCGCGTCATGGACGCCTTCCTCGCCTTCCCGCTGCTGGTGCTGGCGCTTTCGATCGTCGCGGTGCTCGGCCCCGATCTCGTCAATGTCATGCTCGCCATCGCGATCACCAAGATGCCTGGCTTCGCCCGGCTGGTGCGCGCAGAGGTACTGACGCTGCGCGAGGCCGATTATGTCGTGGCGGCGCAGGCGGCCGGCGCGCGGCCCTTTCGCATCCTGTTCCGGCACATCTGGCCGAACGTCTCCGGCAACGTCATCGTCTACGGTTCGCTCTCGGCCTCACAGGCGCTGATCACCGAAAGCGCTCTTTCCTTCCTCGGCCTGGGCGTGCAGCCGCCGACGCCAAGCTGGGGCTACATGGTCGCGACCGGCATCCAGTTCTACCAGTCCTGGTGGATGAGCTTCTTTCCCGGGCTCGCCATCTTCCTGACCGTGCTCGCGCTGAACTTCCTCGGCGATGCGGTGCGCGACGCCTTCGACGCCCGGCTCGGCGACGGCAATGGCTGAGCCGGCACACCTCCAGGCCGACCAGACGGATCGCCGGGCGCTCGTCACCGGCGCGACACAAGGCATCGGCCTTGCCATCGCAACCGCGCTCGCGCGCTCCGGCGCCACCGTCTGCCTCAACGGCCCGACGGCAGGCAACGAGCTCGACACGGCCTGCCGTGCGGCGGGGGCGGCATTCGGCATTGCCGCCGACCTGACCCGCACTGCCGACGTCGAACAGTTGATCACCGGGGCGACGGGCCAGCTCGGCGGGATCGACATCCTCGTCCTCAACGCCGCCTTGCAGGAACGGGCGCCCTGGCACGGCTTCGAGCGGGCCGCGCTCGATCGGCAATGGGAGCTCAATCTCGCCGCCAATTACAGGTTGATGCAGGCCTTCGTTCCGGCCATGGCAGAGCGCGGTTTCGGCCGCTTGATCGCGATCGGCTCGATCCAGCAGGTCAAGGAGCACCCCGACATGCTCGCCTACGCCGCGAGCAAAGCGGCCCTGGAGAGCATGGTCCGCAACATCGCCCGCCAGGTCGCGGCCAGCGGCGTCACCTGCAATGTGCTGGCGCCGGGCGCCATCGCGACCGCGCGCAATCGCGAGGCGCTGGCCGAGCCCGCCTATCGCGAGACCGTGCTCGCCCGCATCCCGGCCAACCGCCCCGGCACACCGGAGGATTGCGCCGAGGTCGCGCTGTTCCTGGCCTCCGACGCCGCCCGCTACATCACCGGCACGACGCTCTTCGTCGATGGCGGCATGCATCTCTAGGGAGATTTTGGCCGATGAAGATCGTCGACATGAGGGTGCGCTGCGTAGCGATCCCGCTCAATGCGCAGCTTCGCCACAATACCGGGGTCCATCCCGGCTATTTCCTGCGCACCATCCTCGAACTGATCACCGACGAGGGCATCATCGGCCTGGGCGAGGTCGGCGGCGGTGACCAGCGCGGCGCGCTGATGAAGCTGAAGCCGCGCATCATCGGCATGGACCCGTTCCATCTCGAATTGATCAAGCTGAAGACGCTGCGGGCGATCTACTATCTCTCCAATGCCCGCCTCTATGCCGCGATCGAGATGGCCTGCCTCGATAT
>NZ_LMJW01000017.1:118268-118377 GCF_001429505.1 Allobosea sp. Root483D1 | reverse complement strand
GCCGGTGCGCGACCGCATCCCGATGATCGCCTATCTGTTCTGGCGCTATGACCGGCCGGGCGGCGGCCATGACGAGCATCCGCAGGACATGGCCGATCTCTGCCAGGAG
>NZ_LMJW01000017.1:88341-118250 GCF_001429505.1 Allobosea sp. Root483D1 | reverse complement strand
CCGCGAGCGCATGGGGCCGGACTTCGGCCTGCGCATCGACCCCAACGGCGTCTGGTCGGTCCCGACGGCGATCCGCATCGGCCAGCGGCTGGAAGCCGTCGGCATGGAGTATTTCGAGGACCCCGCCTGGGGGCTCGAAGGCAATGCCGCGGTCCGCAAGGCGGTGCGCACGCCCATCGCCACCAACATGTACCCCGCCAAGTTCGACGATCTCGGCCCTGCTATCCGCCTGGGAGCGGTCGATATCGTCCTGACCGATATCCATTATTGGGAAGGCCCACGCGGGGTGAAGGACCTATCGGCGGTCTGCCGCACCTTCGGGCTCGGCGTCGCGATGCATTCCGGGGCCGAGTTCGGCATCGAACTCGCCGCCATGCTGCACACAGCAGCGACCATCCCCGAGATGAGCTTCGCCGGCGACGCACACTACCATTACCTGACCGACGACATCATCGAGGGCGGGCTGATGCCCTATGAGGACGGCGCCATCCGCGTGCCGACCGGGCCCGGCCTCGGCGTTGCGCTCGACGAGGACAAGATGCGTCACTACGGCGCCCTCTACGACGAGAAGGGTGACTACTACGCCCGCTTCCACCAGGACCCCTACCGCCCGGACTGGCATCCGGTCGTCGGCGGGCTTTGAGAAGCTGCCTCGCGATCTCTTTTATCCGCAGAAGCGCTCACCACGACCCGATCACGCCGGCAACCATCAGGAACGACGCATGTTCGACATCCCCACGATCAACCGTCCCGCCAAGGCGCTTCTCGACGGGCTTGCCAGCATCGGCACGGCCACCGCGTCGAGCGAACTCTACAAGATGGGCATTCGAAACCCGTTCATCGCAGGAGCCGTGCCGCACTCGCGCGGCAAGGTCATCGCTGGCCCTGCCCTTACGCTGCAGTTCATGCCGAAGCGCGAGGATCTCTATGGCGACGACGAATACGCCGACCGCGAGAAACAACTTCACAGGCACGCGCTTTATCACGTCGAGGCCGGCGACGTCGTCGTAGTCGACGCCCGCGGCGACATGCAGAGCGGGATCTTCGGCGAGATGATGCTGACCTATTTCGCCGGCAAGGGCGGCGCGGGGATGGTCATTGACGGGGTGATCCGCGATGCGGCGAAGGCGTTCGCACTCGACATCGGCTACTGGATGCGCGGCGCTTCGCCGAATTTCCATACCCAGACGACGCTGATGCCGCACGCGGTCAACGTGCCTATAGCCTGCGGCGGGACTTATGTCAGACCGGGCGACATCATCATCGCCGACGATGACGGGGCCATCTGCGTCCCTATCGCCTATGCCGAGAGGCTGCTCGAGGCCGGCAGCCATCATGCCGAATGGGAGGACTTCTCGCGTCTCATGCTGTCGAAGGGCGGGGATCTTCGGCGCTACTATCCGCTCGCTCAGGATGCCGAAGCTGAATACTTGGCGTGGAAAGCGGAGCAGCAGCGCGATTGAGGTTGCGCGATGCCTTTCGACTCGCAGGGGCTGTGGTCTAGGCGGAACTTAGGTTCGGGAGCCTGCGTCACCGTCGCCCTCTGTGGCTTCCTGCTTAAGGTCCTGTTTGCGCCGCTCTCACTTGTCGCAGGCTCATTGCATTACCCGACCTTGTGACTGCCGCTCGATAGGGCGCTGGCTGGCCAGCTGCGCGCTTAGGGATCGTCCGTGCTGGATTTTGTACTGTTTGCGCAGTGGCGCTCTCCCGCCACTCAAAGCAGCGTGGGTATTTGCGAACTCAATGCGCGCCAGACATTCCCTATCGAAGCAATGTTAGGAATGCCCGCGAAGGTTTTGAACGCCCACCGCTTGTCTTTCCGGTGCTATTTCGCTGCGGGAATTGCGAACATCTCAGGTATCGTTCCACCTGAACGGATCGTCCTGATCCAATCCTCCTCCTTGAGCAGATGCGCCTGCGCGGCGGCCAGCACCTCGGCGGCGCGGTCCAGCGGCACGACCACGACGCCATCGTCGTTGCCGAGGACGATGTCGCCCGACTTGATCGGCACTCCAGCGACCGAAACGGTGCCGTCGATCGTCCCGCCGAAACCATGATGCGGCCCCCTTGGAACGATGGCGCGGCAGAACATCGCAAAGCCGGCCTTGCGTAGATCGGATACGTCCCGCACCGCACCGTCGATAACGGCTCCGCCGATCTGCCGCTGAACCGCTTCTTCGGTCATGACGCCGCCCCAGACGGCCGTGTCCTCGACGCCGCCGGCATCGACGACGATGATTTCCCCGGGCCTGGCGGCCGCGATCAAGGAGCAGATCGGCCCGCAGTCGCCAACCATGGTCGTGACGGTGCGGGCCTGGCCGCAAAGGATGGTGTCCGGTGCGATCGGCTTGATCGCGGCCTTCATCACCTGGGTACGGTTCATGCAGTCGGAGGCCACTGCCGGCGGGATCGCCCGCCACGCCTGGAGCTCCTCGGCGCTGAGTGCCCTGAAATGGGCTTGGCTCTGCTGAAAGGCCATTGTCTTCTCTTCCATATTGCGAGAGGGCGTTGCCGCCGTTCAGGCCGCCTTGGCGTCCCAGCCGGGATTGACGTTGTTGCGCAGCCGTCCCTCGAACAGGAATTCGAGCAGGATCTCAGCGGAGAAGGTGCGCATGTCGAGATAACCGGCCTCCGAGTAGAAGGCCGCATGCGGGGTCACGACGAGGCGCCCGGCGAGCCAGGGTGCGTTGCTGCGCCAAGCCTCGATCAGCGGCGGCGTCGGCACGGGAGGCTCCTTGGGCAGCACGTCGAGCCCGGCCGCAGCGACATGGCCGCTCTTCAGCGCGTCATGCAGCGCATCGACATCGACGAGGCCGCCGCGGGCGATGTTGATGAAGATGCTGCCGGGTTTCATGGCGGCGAACTGGGCCGCGCCCACCAGGTTGCGTGTGGCATCGGAAAGCGGGACATGCAGGCTGACGATGTCGGCCCGGCGCAGCAGCTCCTCCTGGCTGCGGACGCGTTCGATCCCCAGTCCGAGATCATGCCCTTCCGGCTGGTAGGGGTCGACATAGATCACCTTCATGTCGAAAGCGGCGGCGCGCCGGGCGATCGCGGTGCCGATCCGCCCCATTCCGATCGCGCCGAAGGTCGCCCCGCGAATGCGGCGCACGACCGGCACGTTCTCGGCGATGAAGCCGGCGACGGGGTCGGCCTTGAGGCGCGCCTCGTAGCTTCCCAGGCCGCGGACGAGATGCAGCAGCATCGCCAGCGCATGGTCGGCAACCTCGGTGGTGCCGTAGTTCGGGACGTTGGACAGGGGGATACCGCGCGCGCGGCAGGCGGCGCCGTCGACATTGTCGAAGCCGACGCCCACCCGCACGATCAGCCGGCAGCGGTCGAGTTTGGCGACGACGTCGGCCGTGATCTTCATGCGGTGCCAGACCAGGATGGCATCGCAGCTGCGCCAGATCTCGTCGGGAATCGCGGTCGGGTCGGTCTCGTCGAAGACGATGTAGTCGAGCCTGTCGCCCGAGACGCCGCGCTCGACGTCGAGATCGCGCAGATGCGCATCGGGAACCAATATCTTGAGGGCGGTCATTGCAATCGATCCTGGTCGCGGGTGCTCAGAGAACCTTGTCGAGAAAGTCTTTCAGGCGCGGATCGGAGGGCGCCTTGAACAGGGTCGCAGGTGACGCGTGTTCGACGATGACGCCACGATCGGTGAAGAACACCTCGTCGGCGACCTCCTGGGCGAAGCGCATCTCATGGGTCACCAGCACGCAGGTCATGCCTTCGCGCGCGAGATCGCGGATGACGCTCAACACCTCGCTGACCATTTCCGGGTCGAGAGCGGCGGTGACCTCGTCGAAGAGGATGACGCGAGGCTGCATGGCCAGCGCCCGCGCGATCGCGACACGCTGCTGCTGGCCGCCCGAGAGCTCGCCCGGATAAGCGTTTTCCTTGCCGGTCAACCGAACCTTGGCGAGCAGCGAACGGGCGCGCTCGGTCACCTCAGCCGGTTTTTCGCCGAGCACCTGGACGGGTGCCATGGTCAGGTTCTGCAGAACGGTCCGATGCGGAAACAGGTTGTACTGCTGGAAGACCATCGCGACCTGGTGGCGCAACGGGATGAATTCACGATCGGTCCGCAGTTTCTCGACCTGGAATTCGCCGACGCGGATGCGGCCCTGGTTGATCGGCGTGAGCCCGTTGATGCAGCGCAGGATCGTCGATTTGCCCGAGCCGGAGGGGCCGATGATGCAGACCACGCCACCATCCCTGACGCAAAGCGAGACGCCGTTGAGCACCGGGAAGGTTCCGAACGACTTGTGGACGTCGGCGAGCTCGATGAAGGGTTTCGGGATTGCATTCGTCATTGTCACCTCGCTCTCACGCGCCGTTCGAGCCAGCGTGTCAGGATCGCGATCGGGAAGCTGAACAGGAAGAAGAGCAGCAGCACGACGATGTAGACGGCTGTGGCGATGTGATCGCCGTCGCTGCCGATGACCGTGCGTGCCACCGAAAGAACGTCTGAGGTTCCGGTGACCACGACGAGGCTCGTGCCGATGAACAGCATCGCATAGATGGTCATGAGATTGGGCGTCATCAGCGGCAGCGCCTGGGGCACCACGATGTGCCGAAGGATCTGCAGCCGGCGATAGCCGAGCGAGCGCGCCGATTCCCATTGCCCGCTCGCGATCGCTTCGACGCCGCCGCGGAACACTTCCGCGATATTGGCCGTGACCGGCAGGGCGAGCCCGACGATCGATTTCACCATCGGCGACAGGAAAATCGTGACGCCGAAGACGGTGACCTCGAAGGGCAGTAGATAGAGCATCGCGTAGAGCACCACCAGCCAGGGCGAGTTGCGCAGCACGTTCATCACGATTTCGGAGGGGACCCGGACAAGCGCGCCACGGGCGATCAGACCAATGCCGAGCACGGCACCGATCGCAACGGCGATCGCCATCGCCCAAAGGCTGATGATGATGTTGGCCGCGAAGCCGCCGCTGTAGCTGCTGAAGTCCGCCGAGCCGGACAGCAGTAGCGGCGTGCGCAACCAGAGCTTCGTCAGGATGATCTCGGTCTCGGCGCCGTAGACGGCGACAAGCAGGCCCGCGAGCATGGCGGGAACGCCGATGATGCCGAGCAGGAAGGCGCGCCACTCGCTGCTCATGACGCCTGCACTCCATATCCGGGGATGCGCAGGGCATCGCCGAGCCGGCGGAGGACGACGACGGCGAGGCTCGCCAGGGCGACGTAGAGGATCCAGATCAGCAGCATGACCTCGAGGTTGCGGAAGGTCTCGAGGGAGATCTGCGTCGCGCCGTACATGATGTCTGGAACCGCGACGAGCGCCGCCTGCGACGACGTCTTGATCAGGCTGACGACATTGTTCGTCATTGCCGGCATCGACAGCCGGAAACCAATCGGCAGCTCGACATGGCGGAAGGCCTGGAAGCGCGTGTAGCCCAGCGAGCGCGCTCCCTCCACGGTCTGGGACGGCACGGCGAGCAGTCCGGAACGGATGATCTCGACCGCGATCGCGCCGTTGTAGAGCCCCAGCGAGAGCACCACGCAGGTGAAGCCCGAAAACAGCGGCACGCTGCGGCCGGTCGTCGGGTCCGTGAGCTTCAGGCCGACTTCCGACAGCATAAAGTACAGGAAGAAGAGCTGCACCAGCGGCGGCGTGTTGCGGAAAAGCTCGACCAGGACGGTGGTTAGTGTTTCCAGCACCCGCAGGCGGAAATGCAGGCACAGTGCTCCCGCCACGCCGATGACCAGCATCAGCGCGATGCCGAGCAGGCTCATCAGCACCGTCGTTCCCAGGCCGCGCAGCAGCCAGGTCTGGTAGAGCCCGTCGCTGAGCCAGCTGTAGTCAAGGCTCATGACGAGGCTCCCCGGTCTCGCAGCAGCTCGACCCTGGCGAGGCCGGCGAGCCGGCCGATGCCGAGCAGGGCCAAGGCGATATCGATCTCCTGAGCGAGCAGTGCGATGGCATCGGCCACGCCGCGCTGGCCGCCGATCGCAGCGGCCATCAGCATCGGCCGCCCGACGAAGACGAAATCGGCGCCGAGCTTCAGCGTCTTCAGCACATCGGCACCACGCCGGATGCCACCATCATACATCAGGGTCAGAGGCGGCCTGCGCTCCACGATCCGCTCCAGTGCCGTGAGTGAGCTCGCGGCGCAGTCGAGCTGCCGGCCGCCATGGTTGGAGACGATGATGCCGTCGACCCCGGCTTGTGCGGCGGTCGCCGCGTCCTCGGCGGTCATGATGCCCTTGATGACGAGCTTGCCCTTCCAGCGCCTGCGCACGGCATCGACATGATGCCAGGAGAGAGCATCCCGCCTGCCGATGTCGCGGGTCAGGGTCGCGGAAAAAACCGGTGGGCCCTGGCCGGCATCCATGTTCTCGAAGCGGAACTTCAGGGCCGCCAGGCGATCACGCAGCAGGACGCGCCGGAGCCAGCCCGGATGCGACAGTCCCTGCCAGGCGAGGCCTAGGCTCGGCTTCACCGGCGAGCGGAAGCCATGGCGCGCGGCGCGCTCATGCTTGGGATGCACCGCGGTATCGGCGGTAATCACCAGCGTATCGAAGCCGGCCGCCTCGACACGATCGACTAGCGCCGCGATGCGGCCCGCTTCCCCGGGAACGTAGGCCTGGAACCAGCTCGTGGCGCCCGCCGCCCTGACCTCCTCCATCCGCGTCAGCGAGGCGCCGCTGAGGATGAAGGGTATCCCCGCATCGGTGGCGGCACGGGCGAGGGCGATATCGCCGTCGGGTGCGATGAGCCGGCTGAAACCCATCGGCGCTATGCCGAAGGGCAGGTTTCTCTCGACGCCGAACAGCGAGGCGGAAAGCGATCGCTGGGAGACATCGACGAGGACCTTCGGCAGGAACGCATAGTCGCCGAAGGCGCGCAGGTTGCGGGCATGCGTCGCCTCGTCGTCCGAGGCGCCAGCAAGATAGTGGTAGAGCGCCGGCGGCAACACGCGCCGCACAGCAGCATCGAGTCCGGCCAGGCCCGCATCGCCGTCGATGGCGCGGCGCGTGGCGGAAGGATCGACCTTCGACGCGTACATGATGGGGCCGATCCTGCTTGCGGCTGGTTCGTTCCGTGCTCGCGCTACTGCGCCTTCTTGGCGTCGGCCGCCCGTTTCTGAACGTATTCGCTCTCGCCGAGATTGTACTTCTTCTCGCCCTCGACCATGAGCCCGCTCGCCTCCGCCTTGACGATGGCCGCGTCGACCGCCTTGAGGAAGCCGGGCTCGTTCTTGCGCACGCCGCCGGCGATCGGGACGTATTCGAAGGTCTGGAGCGCGATCTTGTACTTGTCCTTCCAGCCGTCTTCCGTGACCTTCATGTTCAGGTTCGGGCCGTCATAGGCGATGGCGTCGCAACGGCCGCCCTGGAAGGCGCTGAATATCTCGGCGGTGCCGGTGAACAGCACCAGCTCCGCGCCCATCTTCTCGCTCAGCGTGCGGTTGTAGAGATTGCCCTGGCTGCCGCAAATCTTCTTACCGCGGATGTCGTCCCAGCTCTTGTAGGTCGCTTCCTTCGGCGCGAGCAGCACGATGCCGGCCATGGAATAGTAGTGCTGCGTGAAATCGATGACCTTGCCGCGATCGGCATTGACGCCGAGCGTCGCGAAGATCACGTCGATGCGGCCGGCATTGAGGAACTCGATCCGGTTGGAGGCGACCACGGGAACGAACTCGATGGCCGTCTCGGAACCCAGGACATCCTTGGCGACGGCTCGCGCCAGGTCGACCTCGAAGCCGGTGTTCTGCCCCTTGGGGTCTAGGTAGCCGAAGGGCACGTAGTCGTTGCGGATGCCGACGATGAGCTTGCCGCGCTGCTTCACGCGGTCCAGCTGGTCGGCTTGCGCGGCACTGAGCGAGGCTGCGAGGCCGAGCCCGACGAACGAGGCGCCGGCGAGGTAGCGCGCGCTGCGAGCCGGGCCGGTTGCGGCGGACATCATGGCGCGCAGGCGCCGCTGAGCGGTTTCGATGAACATGGCGATCCCCGTTGTCCGGACGCTTTCCCGGAATGCCCCGCGGACATCCCAGCGCGTCCTTGAGGAGATGATCATCTTGTGGAATATAATTTTCCAATAGAAAATCATCGTCACAGAATAAATGAAACTTATGATGCCTGCATGAATGTCCGTCAGATCGAAGCCTTTCGTGCCGTCATGACGACAGGCAGCGTCACACGCGCCGGGGAGAGGCTGAGCATCTCGCAACCGGCCGTCAGCCAGCACATCGCCCAGTTCGAGCGTCAGTGCGGCTTTCGCCTGTTCGAGCGACAAGGCAGCAAGCTGGCGCCGACGCGGGAGGCACAGGCCCTGTTCGTCGAGGTGGAGCGCATGTTCGTCGGCGTCGGCCAGATCGCCCGGATCGCGACGGCGCTGCGCGATCAATCGTGGGGGGCACTCAGCATCGCCGCCTTTCCCGCGATCGCACGCCGCGTCATGCCTGATATCCTCTGGAGCTTCTGCAAGGACCGGCCCGACACGCGTTTCCGCATCGAGAGCATGCGTTCGCGCAGCCTCATCGACGCCGTCGCCGCGCAGCATGTCGATATCGGCTTCAGCTTCCTGCCGAGCGATCGGCCCGAGGTCGAAAGCACGCATCTCCACCGACTCCGCGGGTTATGCATTCTGCCCGCCCGCCATCGGTTGGCGACACGCCCATGCATCGACGCCCACGATCTGGCCGACGAGGAGTTCGTTTCGCTCGGGCCGCAAGACCATGCGCGTTTCGTCATCGACCGGATCTTCGACGAGCGGAAGATCCAGAGACGGATGCGCATCGAGGCCGGCCAGTCAGAGACGGCTTTCTCCTTTGTAGGCGCCGGTGCGGGGGTGGCGGTGGTCGATCCCATCAGCGCCTACAACAACACGAATCCCGATGTCGTCATCAGGCCGTTCCTGCCCGCGGTCGAATTCGACATCTGGCTGATCCGTCCGAGAGCGGCGCGCTCCTTCAACCTCGTCGAGGGCTTCCTCACCCATGCCCTAGCCGAACTCCAGCGCTTTGCCGACCATGTCTCGGGCGAGCCTAGCCCGGGCGCAGACGATCCGGGACATGTCGACGCGCCATGGGCATGAATATCCGCCAGATCGAAGCCTTCAAGGCGATCATGGAACTGGGCAGCTTCACCCGCGCCGGGGAAAGGCTCGGGCTGTCGCAGCCGGCGGTGAGCAAGCTCGTCCTGCTGCTCGAACGCAAATGCGGCTTCGGCCTCTTCCTGCGCCAGAGAAACGGCGTCATCCCGACGCCCGAAGCGCAGATGCTTTACGAGGAGGTCGAACGCGTCTTTCTCGGCGTCGATTCGATCCAGGCGCGGGCCAGGGCGATCCGGAGACTCGACCATGGCGAGATCAGGCTAGTGACCTTTCCGTCGCTTGCCACGCGCGTTCTGCCCCCGATCCTGGCCGAATTCCTGGAAGCGCGGCCGGGCCTGCGGATCGAGATGTCGAGCCGCAATTCCTGGCTTCTGGTGGAACGCCTCGCCACGCAAGGCGTCGATGTCGGCTTTGGGATGTTCGCATCTGACCGGCCGGGCGTGCGCTTCGAGAAGCTGTGCTCAATGCGCGCGGTCTGCGTGCTCCCGTCCGGCCACCCGCTGGCGGAGCGAGAGGTCGTCCATGCGGCCGATCTCGCCGGCGAACGCTTCGTCGGTATGGTCGAGGAGGATCGCGCGCAGCTGCAGGTGGACAAGGCCTTCGCCGCGAGCGGGGTCGAGCGCAACATCGTCCTCAAGGCGCAACTGACCGAGGCCAGCTGCTCCTTCGTTGCCAACGGCGTCGGTGTCTCGGTCGTCGATCCGCTGAGCACAGAGGGATTTCCAGCCTCGCAGCTCGTCATCCGGCCGTTCCGCCCCGTCGTGGACTACGACATCTGGGTCGTGCTGCCGGGCTTCCGAGAGGCTGCGATCGGGACGCGTGCACTGGTCGAGCATGTCCGGGCCGGCCTGACGCGCAAGCTCGCTGCCATGGCGACAGCGATCGGCGAACCTGCCGCTTAGGCGGGGTGGACAGACATAACCTTTGGCTATGGCTGAGGCCACAGAAGCGATTTGACCCTGGGCTCGCGCCGCAGACTCTATGCGGGAATGAATTTTTCTGTGTAGGGGAGGCACGAATGCCGCCAATCACTGTCCTGACTCCGACTGGAACGCTTGGTTATGGCTTCGGCGAGGAAGCGCTCGCGCGCGGCATGTCGCTGAACCCAGCCGTGATCGCCGTCGATGCCGGATCGACCGATCCGGGCCCGCACTATCTCGGCTCCGGCAAGCCACTGGTTTCGAATGTCAGCATCAAGCGCGAGCTAACCGCCCTGATCCGGGCCGGGCGCGCTGCCGGCATCCCCGTCATCGTCGGCAGCGTCGGCGGCGCGGGCTCCGGTGTTCAGGTCGACCGCACGGCGGCTCTCGTCCGCGAGATCGCGCGGGAGCACGGGTTGAAGCTCAAGCTTGCCACGATCCGCTCGGATATTCCGATCGAACGGGCCAAGCGCGCGGTCGCTGCGAACGAGGTCGTCGACTTCGAGGCGGGCTATCCCCTGACCCAGGACGCGCTCGACGAAACCGTCACGCTCGTCGCCCAGATGGGGCATGAGCCGATCTGCGAAGCGCTCGATGCCGGTGCCGACGTGATCATCGCCGGCCGCGCCTGCGATGACTCGGTCATCGCCGCCTATCCTATCTG
This sequence comes from Allobosea sp. Root483D1, assembly GCF_001429505.1. Classification (GTDB taxonomy): domain Bacteria; phylum Pseudomonadota; class Alphaproteobacteria; order Rhizobiales; family Beijerinckiaceae; genus Allobosea. Next base: position 107,590 of record NZ_LMJW01000017.1, on the reverse strand, counting down.
GAAGGGCGCTGATCCGGCTCTCGCGATCCACATGGGCAAGATCCTTGAATGCGGCGCGTTCTCGGCCGAGCCCTTCGCGATGGATGTGATGCTCGGCACGATCGACGATGACGGCTTCACGCTGGAGCCCGGCAGCATCAAGCGGCGCGCGTCGGTTAAATCGGTTTCCGCCCACTCGCTCTACGAGCGCGAGAATCCGTTCAGACAAGGCGGGCCGGGTCATGAGATCGACCTCACCGGCTGCTCCTTCGAGCAGATCGGCGACAGGCAGGTCCGCGTGACCGGCGCGAAGCTGACGGAGACTGCGCACTATTACGTGAAACTGGAGGGCGCCCGGCTTGCTGGTTATCGCTCGATTGCGATTGCCGGCATCCGCTGCCCGACGACGATCGCCGCGCTCAACGGCATCTTGGAGCAGCTCAAGGCCAGGGCGCTCGAGTATTTCGTGCCCGATCCGATCTCGGTCCAGTTCCACGTCTATGGCCGCGACGGCGTGATGAAGGAGCTGGAGCAGGATCGCTCTCCTGCGCGCGAAGTCGGCCTTGTGATCGAGGTCACGGCCGCGGCGCAGGAACTGGCGCATGCCGCCTGCCACCAGATCAGCGGCGCAATGCTGCACCACCATTACGACGGTATCATCAACCCGTCCGGCAATCTCGCCTTTCCCTATTCACCCTCCGATCTCGATATCGGCCCCGTCTACGAATTTAGCGCCTACCACCTGATGAAGGTGGATTCGCCGACCGAGCTTTTTCCCGTCACGCTGGAGGACCTCTGAGATGACCGCCCGTCGACTCCGCGAGATCGCCGATATCGTCCGCAGCAAGAACGCTGGTCCCTACCGCATTACCTTCGACATCCTGTGCCGGGATAGGGCCAATTACGAACTGATCCGCGATTCAGGCGCGATCACGCCCGCAACCGTCGCCAGGGCTTACGGCCTGTCCGAGTCGGATATCTCATCGTTCTTCGCGATCGATCAGGCGAATGCCATCAAGGTGACGATCAGGCGACCGCGCGCTCAGGGGGCCTCGGGCGAGGGCGACATGTATGGCTGTCAACAGCACGTCCCGCTGATGAGCATGCTCGTCCCGACGCCTTAAAGGCGCGATCGCCTGATCATGAGCTGCGACGGCTTGGCGCTGTGAGCGGACTTTGAGCCGAAGCCCAGAAACAGACATCCCAGTAGGAGTTGGCCTACGTGCGGCGCGGTATCTCGTCTCCGCCCGGTCGCAGCAGATGCAGATTGTGATCAACCAGGCTTCGCCTCGGCACTTGCCTGTACGACGGTTACTGCGATGAGGTGGTAGACATCGTCAACGCTGCAGCCGCGGGAAAGGTCGTTGGCCGGCTTCGCCAGGCCCTGCAGGATCGGGCCGACGGCGCTCGCTCCACCAATCCTCTGGGCGATCTTGTAGCCGATATTGGCTGCTTCCAGACTGGGGAAGACGAAGACGTTGGCGGCGCCGTTCAGTGTGTAGTGCGGCGCCTTGGCCCGGCCGATGCTCTCGACGAAGGCGGCGTCGAACTGCAGCTCGCCCTCGATCGCGATCTGCGGCGCGGCCAGCCTCGCAAGGCGGGTCGCCTCGGCAACCTTTGTGACGCGTTGATGGGTCGCGCTGCCAGCGGTCGAGAAGGACAGCAGCGCAACCTTTGCAGCGCCTCCCGTCAGGCTCTCATAGGTGCGCGCCGAGGCAACGGCGATGTCGGCGAGCTCGGCTGCGTCGGGCTCGATCACGAGACCGCAGTCGGCGAAGATGAAGGCGCCCTTCTTCGCGTGATGCGGCTCGCAGAGCAGCATCAGGAAGAAGCTCGAGACGAGTGCCTGGCCGGGCGCCCGGCCGAAGACCTGCAGCGCCGTCCGGACCGTCTCGGCGGTGGTTCGGGCTGCGCCGCCGACGGTGCCGTCGGCGTCGCCGGCGCGCACCATCATCGCCGCGAAAATCAGCGGATCACGCATCGCGACCATGGCCTGCTCGAGCGTCGTCCCCTTAGCCCGGCGCAACGCTGCATAGCTTTCGGCATAGGCGGCGGTCCGGCTCGATCGGGCGGGATCCTCAATGCGCAACCGGCCGGGCCCGCATGCCCGGCTTGTCAGAGCCCCTGCGATCTCCTCCTCGTCGCCGACCAGGGTGATCTCGGCCAGCCCGTCGCGCATGGCGCGCAGCGCTCCGGCGACCACGCGCGCGTCGGCGCCGTCCGAGAGGGCGATACGGCGCGGTTTGGCACGGGCCGCCGCGACCAGGCGATCAAGCGGCTTCACCGGACACCTGCGATGAACAGCGTCGCCGCGACGAGCACACCCGGGGCGAACGCGGCGAATGGTCCGGTGATCGCGCGCAGGCGGTCCGGCGCGACGGGCGCATCTGTCATGTCGGCGTCCAGCGGGAAGCGGCCCGGCGCAAGCCCGGGCCAGGTGCTGATCGTGAGGGCTCAGGCCACGGCTTGCCGGCGCATGTCCCCTGGATCGATGCCGGCGACCATGACCGGCTTCTTCATCGCATCGCGGCGGAAGGGCTCGCCGAGTTCCTGATTGAGGATGACCTCGATGAAGGTGGTGACGCCGTCCTTCTGCCCGGCGCAAGCCGTCGACAGCGCCTCGGTCAGTTGCTCCTGCGTCCTTACCGTCACGCCCTTGAGCCCGCACCCTTCCGCGACGCGCGCATAGCTGAGATGAGGATCGAGCTCGGTGCCGACGAAGTTGTCGTCATACCAGAGCGTCGAGTTGCGCTTCTCGGCGCCCCACTGGTAGTTGCGGAAGATCACCATGGTCACGGCCGGCCACTCGCTACGGCCGATCGAGGACATCTCGCTCATCGAGATGCCGAAGGCGCCATCGCCAGCAAAGCCGACGACCGGGACATCGGGACAGCCGATCTTGGCGCCGATGATCGAGGGAAAACCATAGCCGCACGGGCCGAACAGGCCGGGTGCGAGGTATTTGCGCCCCGCCTCGAAGGACGGGTAGGCGTTACCGATCGCACAGTTGTTGCCGATGTCGGAGGAGATGATCGCCTCTTTCGGCAGCGCCGCCGGGATGGCGCGCCAAGCCTGGCGCGGCGACATCCGCTCCGGATCGCGCCGGCGGGCCCGCTCGTTCCAGCTGGTGCCGGGATCGTCGTCCTCATGGTCCATGCTCGACAGTTGCTGGAGCCAGGCCGATTTCGTCGTATGGATCAGCGCCTTGCGCTCGGTCCGACCCTGATCGCCGGCGGACGGCGAGAGCTGCGCGAGAATCTGGCGCGCAACCTGGCCCGCATCGCCGCAAATGCCGACGCTGACGCGCTTGGTCAGCCCGATCCGGTCGGGATTGATGTCGACCTGGATGATCTTCGCGGTCTTCGGCCAGTAGTCGATGCCGTAGCCCGGCAGTGTCGAGAACGGGTTGAGGCGCGTGCCGAGCGCCAGCACGACATCGGCCTTGGCGATCAGCTCCATCGCCGCCTTCGAGCCATTGTAGCCGAGCGGGCCACAGGCCAGCCGATGGCTGCCGGGGAAGCTGTCATTGTGCTGGTAGTTCGAGCAGACCGGCGCATCGAGGCGCTCGGCCAACGCAGCACAGTCCGGGATCGCGTTGCCGATGACCACGCCTGCACCGGAGAGGATCACCGGGAAACTTGCCTCGGACAAAAGCCGTGCCGCCTCGGCGATCGCCTTCGCGCCGCCGGCCGGCCGCTCGAACTCGATGATCGCGGGCAGGTCGATGTCGATGACATGCGTCCAGAAATCGCGTGGCACGTTGATCTGTGCCGGCGCCGAGAGGCGCTTGGCCTTGGTGATCACGCGGTTCAGCACCTCCGCCATGCGGGTGGGATCGCGCACCTCCTCCTGGTAGCAGACCATGTCGCGGAACAGCGCCATCTGCTCGACTTCCTGGAAGCCGCCTTGCCCGATCGTCTTGTTCGCCGCCTGCGGCGTCACGACCAGCATCGGCGTATGGTTCCAGTAGGCCGTCTTCACCGCCGTCACGAAGCCGGTGATGCCCGGGCCGTTCTGCGCGATCGCCATCGCGATCTTGCCGGTGGCGCGCGTATAGCCGTCGCAGATCAGCCCGCCATTGGTCTCGTGAGCCACGTCCCAGAACGTGATCCCGGCCTTCGGAAACAGGTCCGAGATCGGCATGAAGGCCGAGCCGATGATGCCGAAGGCATGCTCGATGCCGTGCATCTGGAGAACCTTCACGAACGCTTCTTCAGTCGTCATTTTCATGGGCGTCTCCCCTTGCGAACTATCCGATGCCAGCCTTGTCTCGCCGGCATGCCTGCTCATCCCAGCGTGATCGCGAAGCGGTGCTCCGGTTCGTCGGGTTTCCTGCGGCGATAAGCCGTGACCTCGAACTCGACCTTGAGCTCCAGCTTGCCAAGCGGCGTGCAGAGCGTGGTGTTGGCCGGATCGATTCCCTTGAAGGTCTCGCCGATGATCCTGTTGACTATCTCCTTGTCCTGACGGTCAGGCACGAAGATCCGAATGCGCACGACGTCGCGCAGGCTGGCCCCGACCGAGGCCAGCGCTCCCTCGATGTTCTTGAGCGCCTGCCTGGCCTGGCCGGCGACGTCTTCGGGCAATTCACGCGTGACGTAGTTTCGTCCCGCGGTGTTGGAGACGTAGATCGTGTCGCCGGCCACAACGAGCCTGGAATAGCTCGACGTCTCTTCCGTGAGATTGCCGGACTTGACCTTGATGATTTCGGGCATTGCGGTCGCTCCCTCCGCCGTTCACCGGCGTGCACGCAGGACGTCGTCGATGGCGCTGTCGAGCTTGTCGACGATCTCGTCGAGATGGCTCTCCTCGACGATGTAAGGCGGCGCCAGCATGACGTGGTCGCCGAGCCTGCCATCCACGAGCCCGCCCATCGGGTAGCAGACCAGTCCCTTGGCCAGAGCCGTCTTCTTGAGTTGTGCAGCGAAGCCGGGCTCCGCGAACGGCGCTTTGCTCGCACGATCGGCGACGAATTCCACCGCCAGGAACAGGCCTCGTCCGCGAATGTCGCCGACATAGTCGCGCGCGCCGAAGCGGTCTTCGAGCAGCTGCTTCAACTGCCGGCCGCGCTCGCCAACCCGGGCGAGCAAGCCCTCGTCCCTGATCGCGGTCTGGACCGCCAGCGCGGCGGCGCAGGCCGTGGGATGTCCGGTATAGGTATGGCCATGCTGGAAGAAGCCGGTGCCCTCGACGATCGCATCGAAGACCCGTGCGGACGCGATCACCGCCCCGATCGGCTGATAGCCGGCGCCGAGGCCTTTCGCAATGCAGACCAGATCGGGACAGACGCCTTCCTGCTCATAGGCAAAGAGCGAACCGGTCCGTCCCATGCCGCACATCACCTCGTCGAGGATCAGCAGCACGCCGTACTTGTCGCAGATCCGGCGGATCTCCCGCAGATAGCCCTTCACCGGCGGCACCGCGCCGAGCGTCGCGCCCCCCACGGTCTCCGCCAGGAAACACATCACATTCTCCGGCCCCGCCTCGAGGATCGCTGTCTCGAGCTCGCCGGCGGCACGCAGGCCGTACTCCTCTTCCGTCTCGTCCTGCCCGCGCTCCCGGTATTCGTAGCAGGGCGCGATATGGCTGACGTCGACGAGGATCGGCTCGAACATCTTGCGCCGCCAGAGATTGCCGCCGGCTGCCAGCGCACCCAAGGTGTTGCCGTGATAGCTCTGCCGGCGTGCGATGATGCGCGAGCGCGAGAGCTCGCCCTTCTCGACATAGTACTGGCGCGCCAGCTTCAGCGCGGCCTCGACCGCCTCCGAGCCCCCCGACAGGTAATAGACATGGTTGAGATCTCCCGGAGCGGCCTGAGACAGGAAGGCGGCCAGGGTCTCCGCCGCCTCGCTGGTGAAGAAGCTCGTATGCGCGAAGGCGAGCTGAGCGACGGCATCCTGCACCGCCTTGATGGTCGGCTGATGGCTGTGGCCGAGGCAGCTGACCGCGGCGCCGCCGGATGCGTCGAGATAGCGGTTGCCCAGATCGTCGATGATGTAGGGCCCTTCTCCCGAGACAGCGCGCGGCATGTCGGCTTTCGGGAACCGGTGGAACACGCTGGTTCTGTTGGACGTCGCGCTCATGAAGGGCTCGCTGAAGATTGAGACCGAGGCGGGCGCGCGCTCCACACACGCCGGCATCATCCGATGCCGCTGCAAATAGCATCGTCACAAGAATGATGCAACAAATGATTTATGAATTGACAGAATGAACCAAATGTATGATCGTCGCGTCATCGAGAACAAAACCGATGGTCGACGTCATGAGCGCCCAGCCTGAAACCTCCATGCTATCGTCATCACAGGAATTCGCTGGCGGCGTCGGCGTGGTCACCGGAGCTGCCGGCGGACTGGGGCGCATCGTATCCCGCCTGCTCGTCGAAAGAGGCGCCGCGATCTATCTCGTCGATCTCGACCGGCGCGGCGTCGAGACGCTGGCCGAGGAGCTCCGCTCCCGCGGCGGAAAGGCTCATGCCGCCCCCGTCGACGTCGCGAGCGAGGAAGAGCTGAGCGAGCTGCGGTCGCGCATCGTGAGCGAGCAGCAGGGCCGGCTCGACTTCGTCATCAACAATGCCGGCGGCTGGCGTTACGGCCGGGCGCACGAAATCACCATGACGGATTGGGACTGGACCTTCCGGACCAACGTCACCGGCACGTTCCTGGTGTCGCGGATGCTGATGGACCTGATGGTCGAGCGCCACTACGGGCGTATCGTCAACGTCGCCTCGGCCGACGCCTATCGTGGCAAGCCGAACCTGCCGCACTACGCAGCGGCGAAGGCGGCCGTGGTCAGCTTGACCAAGTCGCTCGCGCTGGAGCTCGCCCCGTCGCAGGTGCTGGTCAATGCGGTCAGCCCGGGCGCGATCGCGACCGATGCCAACCTGAGCCAGGAATGGTTCGCCGAACGGGTCGCCTCGACGCCGCTCGGGCGCGGGGGCGCGCCGGAAGACATTGCGGAGGTGATCCTGTTCCTCGCCTCGAACCGCAATCGCTACATGGTCGGAGAAACCGTGATGGTGAACGGCGGTGCCTTGCTGCGCTGACGATCTATTTTTTTAGCCAGCAAAAGACTGGCAACAACTCCAACCGAAGTTGAAGAAGAGGGGAACTCAACGATGGAACATCGCAATTCGCAGCTCAACCGCCGTCGCTTTCTCGCTGCCGCCGGTGCCGGAACGCTCGGCCTGGCTACCGGCCTGCCCGAAATGGCTCAGGCCCAGCCCAGCCGCATGGTCATGGCGACGGGCGGCGGCGCCATCGAGGACGCCTACCGCAAGACCGTCTTCGCGCCTTGGAAGGAAAAGACCGGGATCGACATCATCACCACTGGCAATGAAGGCGCGCGCCTGAAGGCCATGGTCGAGCAGGGCAAGACTGAGTGGGACGTCCTCCAAGGCGCTGCCGAAGAGGTCATCGTCTACGCCCGGCAGGGTCTGCTGGAAAAGCTCGACACCTCCAAGCTCGACAAGACGCAGATGTTTCCGGGTTCGGTCCACGAGCATTTCCTGCTGACCGACTTCGCCGCCTACTGCATCGCCTGGAACAAGGAGAACGTGAAGACCAACCCGCCAAAGGACTGGAAGGAGCTATGGGCCATCAAAGGCCGCATCGGCTTGTGGAAGCGTCCATTCCAGACACTTGAAGTCGCCCTTCTGGCCGATGGCGTCGCGTTGAAAGACCTCTACCCGCTCGACGTGGAGCGAGCCCTGAAGAGCCTCGACAAGATCAAGTCCAAGATCGTCTGGTGGGCGCGCGGCGCGCAGGGTGCGCAGCTCCTGCTCGACGGCGAGGTCGAGGCCGGCGCGATCTGGAACGGCCGCGTCCATGCGCCGAAGCTCGCCGGGGCGCCGGTCGACTTCACCCTCAACCAGTCGATCCTCGTCAGCGACGCCTGGGCGATTCCCAAGGGCGCTCCGAACATCGCCAAGGCGCAGGAACTGGTCGCGCTCGGCTCCACGGCCGCGGCCCAGGCCGCATTCGCCAAGCAGCTGCCCTACGGCCCGGCCAACAAGGCGGCCCTCACTTTGCTCGGCGACGACATCAAGGTCAGCCTGCCCCAACCCGGCGACAACAACCGCCTTCTCGACATCGAGTACTGGGCGGCCAACGGCGCGGCGGTGAACGAGCGCTTCAACAAGTGGCTGCTCGCCTGAGGCCGGTTCGCCGGGGTGACCACGAGGCACGCACGATGGCGCAGATGAACCCAAGACAAGACGGGGCTCGCAAGAGCTCGTCCTGGAGCGCGGCAGACTTCAATCGTCTGCTCGCGATCCCTCCGGGCGCGGTGCTGGCGCTGTTCTTCCTAGTGCCGATCTTCGGCGTCATCTGGCGGAGCTTTTCCGATCCGGCGATCGGCCTGCTGAACTATCGCCGGCTCTTCACCGACGGCCCCTATCTCCAGTCGCTCTGGCTGACGATCACGACGGCGCTGATGGTCACGGTGCTGTGCCTGGTGACGGCCTATCCGGTCGCCTATGTGATGGCGCGCGCCCGCACGTCGATCCAGCAATTGATCGGCGCGCTCGTGGTCATCCCGCTCTGGACCAGCGTCGTCATCAGGTCCTACGCCTGGATGGTGGTGTTCCAGCGTCGCGGTATCCTCAACCAGGCGCTTACCTCGACCGGCCTGGTCGACACGCCGGTCAACTTCATCCCCGGCAGCATCGCCGTCTATGTCGGCATGGTCCACATCATGCTGCCCTTCATGATCCTGCCGCTCGTGGCCAACATGCGCTCGATCGACGGTCGTCTGCTCGCAGCAGCCGGCGTCCTCGGCGCCACCCCGGCGCAGGCATTCCTGCGGATCTTCCTGCCGCTGTCCCTGCCGGGCGTGCTGGCCGGCTCGGCCCTCGTCTTCATGATGTCGCTCGGCTTCTACATCACTCCGGCTTTGCTCGGCGGACCACGCCATATGATGGCGGCGGTGCTGATCGAGGAGCAGGCGAACCGTCAGCTCGACTGGGGCCTGGCTTCGGCGCTGGCCACGGTGCTGCTGGTCCTGACCGTCGCAGTCTATTCGGTCTATGTGCGCCTCTCCAACCGCGTCGAGGGAGGGCTCGCCCATGGCCGCTAGCTCGATATTGCCCTGGCGCTATCGCATCGGCGGGCTCGCCCTCACCGCGGTGGTGACGCTGATCCTCGTCTATCTCATCCTGCCGCAGTTCATCGTCCTGCCGCTGTCGTTCAGCGACAAGAGCTACCTTTCCTTCCCGCCCACGGGCTGGTCGTCGCAGTGGTACGTCAAGATCGCCGAGAACCTGTCCTGGGCGGAAGCGACGGCGAATTCCCTGATCATCGGCATCCCGGCCGCGTTGCTGTCGATGATCTTCGGCACGCTCGCCGCGCTGTCGCTGAAGCGCGGGGCCTGGAAAGGCGCCGGCGTCATGTCCGCGGCCGTCGTCGCGCCGACCATGCTGCCGCACGTCATCCTCGCGATCGGGCTCTACCCGATGATGATCAAGTTCGGCCTGCTCGGCACGCACCTGGCGGCGATCATCGGGCATACCATCATCGGCATCCCGCTGGTCTTCATTACCGTGACCGCCGTGCTGGCCAGCCAGAACGGAGCGCTCGAGCTCGCCGCGATGACCCTCGGAGCCACGCCCTGGCAGACCTTCTGGCGCGTGACGTTCCCGATGATCCGTATCGGAGTCTTCATCGGCGGCATCCTCGCCTTCGCCGCATCGTTCGACGAACTGATGCTGTCGCTGTTCCTGACTGGCGCCGGCACGCGGACGCTGCCGAAGCTGATCTGGGAACAGCTCAACGAATTCCTCACCCCGACGATCGCAGCAGTCGCGACGCTGATCTTTGCCTTCACGCTCGTCCTGCTCGTCATCGCCTCCTTCCTCCAGGCCGTCGGCTCTCGCAATCAGGTTACGGCCAATGGCTAAGCACGGCGCCCACATCTCCCTGATCGATGTCGAGAAGGTCTACGGAGCCGTCACCGCGCTCCATCCCACCAATCTCGACATCCTGCCCGGCGAGTTCTTTTCGATCATCGGCCCGAGCGGCTCGGGCAAGACCACGCTGCTCGGCGCAATCGCCGGCTTCACGCCACCGTCGAACGGGCGGATCGAGGTCGACAAGATCGATATCGCCGGCCTGCCGCCCTATCGGCGCAACATCGGCATGGTGTTCCAGAACTACGCACTGTTTCCGCATCTGAGCGTCTTCGAGAACATCGCCTTTCCGCTGAAGCTGCGGAAGCTGCCGAAAAAGGTCATAGCCGAGCGCGTCGCGGCGATGCTCGCCACCGTCCGGCTGACGCAGATGGCGGATCGCAAGCCGAGCCAGCTATCCGGCGGCCAGCAGCAACGCGTCGCTCTGGCGCGAGCGGCTGTCTACGACCCACGCATGCTGCTGATGGACGAGCCGCTGGGCGCGCTCGACAAGAACCTGCGCGAGGAAATGCAGAACGAGATCAAGGCTTTCCATCGCAAGATCTCGGCGACCGTCCTCTACGTCACGCATGATCAGGACGAGGCGACCGCGATGTCGGACCGCATCGCCATCATGAATGCGGGTCGTGTCGCGCAATGCGGCGCTCCGCGCGAGCTGTACGAGCACCCCTGCAGCGCCTTCGTCGCAAGTTTCCTGGGCGGAGCCAATCTGTTCAAGGTCACGGCGGTCGAGGATCGCGGCTCGGGCGCCGTGACCTGCCGCACCGCGGACAACCACGTCTACAACGCTGTCGGAACCTCGCTCAGCGTCACACCGGACAAGCCTCATGTCCTGTGCGTTCGTCCCGAAGCGGTCGACATCGCTGACAACGACAACGTCTCGGCAGACGGCTTCAACCGGGCCAAGGGCTCGGTGGTCGACGCCGTCTATACCGCCGGAACCTTCCGCTACCAGGTCGATATCGGTGCCTCGGAGCCGGTTTCCGTACGCCGCGCCGCGACGCACCGCACGGTGATGTTCCAGCCGGGCCAGGAGGTCCTCGTCTCCTGGCCGGCCAGCTCCACCCTTCTCATCCCGGAGACATGAGCCATGACTGAACTTGCAGGAAAGGTCGCCTTCATCACCGGCGCCGGCGATGGCATGGGCCGCGCCCATGCTCTGCTGATGGCCGAGAGAGGGGCCGACATCGCGATCATCGATCTGCGGGGCGAGTTTGCGGAGGAGACCGGCCGACTGGTGCGCGCGGCTGGGCGCAAGGCCTTCGTCGCCGAAGTCGACATGGCCGATATCGCCGCGGTTCAGCAATCGGTGAGCGACGCGACGAGCGCCCTCGGGCCGATCGACATCCTCGTCAACAACGCCGGCTACGGCCAGCGCAAGCTCATCGAGGAGATCACCGAGGAAGATTTCGACCGCATGTACGACGTCCACGTCCGCGGCTCGTTCTTCTGCGCACAGGCCGTCATCCCGGCGATGAAGGAGAAGCGCTACGGCAAGATCGTCAACATCTCCTCGATGTGGGGGATGAACGGTGCGCCCGTCGCGTCCCATTACTGCTCGGCCAAGACCGCGCTGCTCGGCTTCACCAAGGCCTGGGCGCACGAGCTCGCGCCCTGGAACATCCACGTCAACGCCGTCGCGCCCGGCGGTGTCCGCTCGGGCGGGCCGATGAAGCTCGACGACAACGACGTGCTGCGTGCCAAGGAGGCCAAGGTACCCCTCAAGCGCTACTGCCAGCCAATCGAAATGGCATACGCCGTCGCATTTCTCGCCTCGCCCCAGGCCGACTTCATCACCGGCCAGGTTCTCAGCCCCAACGGCGGCGAAGTCATCGTCGGATATTGAGGAACGAAATCATGACATCTGGACATGACAACGCCCGTTTCGAAGGCAAGATCGCCTGGATCACCGGCTCCGGGCGCGGCATGGGCAAGGCCCACGCCCTGCTGATGGCGGAGCGCGGCGCCGACATCGTCGTGCATGACGTGCTCGAGGCAGAGGCGGCGGAAGTCGCCGCCGAAATCCGCAAGCTCGGCCGGCGCGCGCTCGTCGCCAATGACGACATCGTCAGCCCCGCGGCGATGAAGGCGCTCGCTGCCCGCATCGAGAAGGAGCTCGGCCCGGTCGACATCCTCGTGAACAATGCCGGCATCGGCGATCACAAGAAGATCGAGGAGATCACGCCAGAAGCCTATCAGAGGATGTTCGACATCCACGTGAAGGGCACCTTCTTCTGCACCCAGAGCGTCGTGCCCGCGATGAAGCAGCGCGGCTACGGCCGCATCGTGAACATCTCCTCGATCTGGGGCATGACCGGCACGAACACGGCCTCGCATTACTGTGGCGCGAAGGCCGCGGTTCTCGGGCTCACCAAGGCCTGGGCCAAGGAACTCGCGCCCTGGAAGATCATGGTCAACGCCGTCTGCCCCGGTGGCGTGATCACTGAGATGCCGATCCGCGTGCAGGGCTGGGACAAGATCCGCGAGAAGGAAAAGAAGGTTCCGATCGGTCGCTGGGCTCAACCCGAGGAGATCTCCTACTCCGTCGCGTTCCTCGCTTCCGACGAGGCCGCCTTCATCACCGGGCAGGCAATCAGCCCCAATGGCGGCGAAACCATCGTCGGCTTCTGAGATCACGGAGGAAGATCATGAACTTTGGTTTGTTCTGCCTGTCGACCCAGCGCGACAGGAACAAGACAGCCGGCGAAGTCTACCGCGAGACCGCAGATCATGTCCGCGTGGCCGAGCAAGCGGGGATCGAAATCGCCTGGTTCGCCGAGCACCACTTCTCGAACTACTGCCTTTGCCCCTCCCCCCTGACCATGGCCGCCTACATGGCCGGACGGACCAGAACGATCAAGCTCGGCCCTGCCGTGATCGTCGCGCCGCTCTACGAGCCGATCCGGATGGCCGAGGATATCGGCATGATCGACCAGCTCAGCGAGGGGCGGCTCGTGCTCGGCTTCGGCACCGGCTACCAGGAGTACGAGTTCCACAAGTTCGGCCGCAATGTGAAGGAAGCGCGCGGCAAGCTGCTGGACACGCTCGACTTTGTCGACGCCTATCTCAGGCGCGACGTCGTGTCCTTCCAGGGCGCTGATTTCAGCTTCCCGGAGACCACGTTCTCGGTGCGCCCGCGCCAAAGCGCGATCCCCGTCTACCTCGCCGGCATGGCGGGCGACCTCGACGCTCAGCGACGCACTTTCGAGCGCGGCTACACGCCGTTCTTCACCACCGGCTGGAACACTGTCGAGACCGTTCGCAAGACGCGCGAATGCCTGGAGAAAACCTATGCCGAAGCCGGCGGCGATCCCCGGACCATGCCCTTCGCGATCCAGCGCTATGTCTTCGTCACCGACGACAAATCCGCAGCTCTTCGTGCCGCCGACGGGGCCCGCTATGTCCGGCGCATCGCAATGGCGATGCGCGGCAAATATGGCGAGCTCGACGGCGCTTTCCTCAAGGAAGTGCCGGCTGCGGACGAGCCATCGCTCGAGGAGATCGCGGCGCGGCTGCCGATCGGCGATCCCGACACCGTTGCCGAGCGGCTCGCCGCCGACATCGAGGCGGTCAACCCGACGCATGTCAGCATGTTCATGGGCATCCCCGGCGTTCCACAGCAGGAGACGCTGAAGTCGATCGAGCGCTTCGGCGCCGAGGTTATGCCCCGTCTCACCAAGCGTTTCGGTGACCTGAACCGTCTCGGCGGAGCCGGCTGGCCGACATTGAAGGTGGCCTGACACGGGCCGCCGCACCTGCAGCTCTCACAGCGATGGGGCGATCATGACGATCCTCATACCGAAGCGGCCTCTCATCCTCGGCGTCGGTGGAACGGCGCGCAACGGCTCCTCGACAGAGCGAGTCCTGCGCGCCTGCCTCGACTTTGCTGTGCAGGACGGGGCCGAGGTCGAGGTCTTCACGGGGGAGGAGCTTCTCCTTCCCATCTACGCTCCCGGTTCGATGGAGCGGGATGCGAACGCGCGCCGGGTCGTCGATCTCTTCCGCCGGATGGATGGCATCGTGGTTGCCAGCCCTGCCTATCACGGCTCGATCTCGGGGCTGGTCAAGAACGTCCTCGACTATACCGAGGATCTGCGCAGCGATGAGCGCGTCTATTTCGACAACTGCGCCGTCGGCTGCATCTGCTGTGCCGGCGGCTGGCAGGCCGGCGGGCAGACGCTCGCGGCGATGCGGGCGATGGCGCATGCGTTGCGCGGCTGGCCGACGCCCTTCGGCGCGATGGTCAACACCTCGCTTCCGATCTTCGACGAGAGGGGCCGTCTGACCGACGAGTCGGTGACGAACCAGTTGCGGATGGTCGGCGAACAGGTCGTGCAGTTCGCGAAGATGCGAATGGCGATGGTCGCAGCTCAAGGCGTCACCGCAGGAGCGGCCTAGAACGCTGCTTCGGCCCCGAAAGGCCCAGCCGCCGTTCGTTTGAGCGCCAGCGTTCGTAGTTGTGGCCAAGTTCGGGTATTGAACAGGACGGGTCGAATCGCGTGCGTCCGGCTCCCCGGTGCAACGACAGGGTCGGGCGTTCTGCGGTCGCAATCACGGAGTCTGCCCTTGCCCGACAGTCATGTGTTGCGAGAGTTGAAAGAGAAGTTTCCAACGTTCAGCCCTCAGCTGCGCAAGGCGTCACGCTTCATCATCGACAATCCCAACGAAGTCGCGATGCATTCGATGCGCGCCCTGGCAGGACAGGCCGGCGTGCAGCCGAGCGTGATGATCCGCTTGGCAAAGGCGATCGGCTTCGAGAGCTACGAACCGTTTCGCGAGCATTTCCGCAGCTGGATGAGCAAAGGCACGAACAGCTGGGAGCTGCGCGTCCGCAAGCTGACGAACGAGGCGAAATCGGAACAGTCGTTTTTTGAGAATGCAATTCAAAGCGAAGTTGGCAATATTACTGCTATTTTAAGCGAAGAAAATATCCCGCAATTAAAGAAAGCCGTAGAATTAATTAATGAATCCAGGAGAATTTACGTCCTTGGATTGAGAAGTATGTTCTCTGCAAGTTTTTATTTTAGTTACCTAATGCGCCTGTTCAGCAGTAAGACCATTTTGATAACAGGCCTCGGCGGCGCGACTGCAGATGTTCTTCGTGATATAACAGAAAAAGATACCCTTCTGATATTCAGCCTCCAACCTTATACCCGCGATGCAGTCACCGCGGCTCAATTCGCGCGAGGCCGAAACGCAGGCATTATCGCGATAACCGACAGCAAAGTGTCACCGGTGGCGTCCGAGCATGGTCCGAACATCATTGTCACCAACTCGACCGATGCTCTGCTCCCGTCCATCATCCCTGTGACCGCGGTCGCGCACCTGTTAGCTACGATGGTCCTAGTGGCCAATGAGGGCGATGAGGCGCTGGTTCATATCAAGAGAAGCATGGCCCAGCTCGACCATTTCGACGTCTATCTGCCCTGAAGCGAATGGGGCGTGGGAACTTCGCACATGGAACGTTGAAAGTTGGCAGAGCGAAGTCCTTTTGCCCTTGAACAATCCGGTGCCTGCAAGCGGACCTTCTGAGAGTCCAGAATGGGCCAAGTCATGACTTAGCTTGCGGCTCGAACACGATTCAAAACGCCGCATAAGCAAGACTGGAGTTGGCCTCTTGCTGACATCTAGAGTGTCTGCTTCCGGGCAGTTGAGGCCCGCGATCGGGCTGCCGATGCTGTCCTTATCTGCCGTTCGGAATGACGGTTTATGGCCGACGCCGGGATCCAAATCCAGCCGCAGCCTGCGCCGTGCCAACATCTCCAAACCCCGCCCGCCAGGGCGCGGAAGGAGGCGAGCTGGGTTGGCCGGCGGCGCGGAGGCGAGCGATGGCAAAAAATCCGTGAAGGCTCTGATCACGGGCCACATGTACCGCAATGATGGATAGGCCAGGAAAGCTTCTGCCGACTTGATGCTGTAGCCCGGCAGCAAGCGAACCAGACGCCCTGCGACGGAGGCGGACCTCAGCCACGGCCGCCCGACACCCGATAGGGCTCGTCATCAGGGCCCTCCCGCTGACAGCCTCGCCCCATCGCCAATAGACAAGTTTATTGCCGAATCGTTAGTCGCGATAGCTTACTCAGGGTCATCCGCATCAATGCGAACCATGGGGCTGACTATCTCTATGCTTGCCGACCTGACTGTCCCGACGCCGAGCCCGTCGCCCCTTCGCGGCGCTTTGACGCGCTCCACCGCTCTCGTCGCGGTCTCCTCTCTCGTCATGATGCTGGCGGCGGGGCCCGGCTGGGCCGGCGGTGGCGCTGGTGGGATCGGTGGTGCGGGCGGCACGGACTCTCTTACCAGCGCCGGCGGAGCTGGCCGTGACAATAATAGTGGCCAAGGTGGTGGTGGTGGTGGCGGTGGGGCCGGCCTTACGACCGGTGGCTCAGGCGGCAGTTCGGCCTTCGGCGGCGCTGGTGGCGGCGGCGGCACCCATGGGTATCTTGGCCCCGGCCTGGTAAGCTCAAGCTGGGGCGTCCACGGCGGGCAAGGTCAGGCTTCGCCCTGGGCCTACGGCGGTGGTGGCGGCGGCGGCGCGGGCGGCACGGCCGCAATCGTCACCGGCAGCGGAACGTGGACCCAATCCAACACCGGCACTCTCAAAGGCGGCGATGGCGGTGCCGGAGGTTCGGCTACGAATGGGTACGGCGGCGCTGGAGGCAGCGGCGGTGCCGGGCTTTACTTCACATCCACCGGCGCCAAAACCATTTTCATTGGCGCCTTTGCCGAGGTGACCGGAGGCAATGGCGGACGGGGCGGCCTTGGGGGAACGGCTAATGGCTCGCACGGCGTAGGCGGCGGCGCCATCGTCGGCAGCAATCTGTCCATCATCCTTGGCTCCAATTCCAATGTCAGTGGCGGCCTCAATGGTTCCGGCACCGTGCGCGCCAACGCCATCACCTTCACCGGCGGCACAAACGCTCTGACCCTGAACAGCTCAACGACGTTGAGAGGCGATATCGAAGTCGCCGGCTCGCTTGTCCTCGACAGCCCCACTGATGTCACCCTATCCAATGTCATCAAGGGCTCAGCCAGTGTCTCCAAGATCGGCACGTCCGTACTCACGCTGACCGGCGCCAACACCTATACCGGCGGCACGATGGTCGAGGCCGGCACGTTGCGATGGGACAGATTTAGTCGCGGCCCCGTCCAATCCACGGCCTATACGGTGAACGGCGGCACGCTCGATCTCGGCAGCCATGACCTGACAGCCTCCTCGTTCTCCGGCACGGGGGGCACTGTCGCCCTGGGCAGCGGCAGGCTGACCGTCGACCAGTCGATCAACACCAGCTACGCGGGCGTCATCTCAGGCACCGGTGACCTGATGAAGACCGGCAGCGGCACGCTGACGCTTTCGGGCGCCCACACCTACTCGGGCGTAACCGCGGTCTACGGCGGCAGGCTGGAGGTAAACGGCTCGCTCGCCAATGCGGTGATCGTGTCAGGCGGGGAGCTTGGAGGCACCGGCACGGTCGGCCAGACCATCATCAGCGGCGGCACGCTCGCGCCCGGCAACCCGATCGGCACGCTTAACGTCAACGGGGTCCTGAGGCTCGACTCGCGCTCGACCTATGCGGTGGAAGTCTCGTCATCTGACGCAAGCCGGGTCAATGTTTCCGCCTCGGCCCATCTCGACGGCGGCAAGGTAAGCGCGCGCTTCGCTCCCGGCACCTATGTCTCGAAGCAGTACACCATCCTCCAGTCGAGCGGCGGTATCTATGGCCAATTCGTCAGCGAGACTGACACTAACCTGCCCGCCGGCTTCAAGGCAGCCCTGAGCTATGGCTTTCATGACGTCTATCTCAATCTGACGTTGGCCATGGCACCACCTCCCGGCACCAGCTTCAGTTCCAACCAAAGTGGCGTTGCCAACGCAGTCGCGAGCTATTTTGACAGCAACGGCAGTATCCCGCTGGAACTCGGCGGACTGACGCCTGCCGGTCTGACGCACGCGGCAGGCGAGCCGGCGACCGGAACGCAGATTGCCACGAGCGGCGCCATGACCCAGTTCATGGGCACGCTGGTCGATGCGTCGCCGGAAGGCCGCGGCGTCTCGATCGCGCCCGCGCCCGGCAGCTTCGCCTCCTATGCCGCCTATGGCTCCGGCAAGGCCGCCTCAAGCAAGGCCGTCGACCTGCCAACGCGCAAGCTCGCGCTGACCGCCGATCCCGATGCCTGGCGCTGGAGCGTCTGGGGCAGCGGCTTCGGCGCCGCCCAGTTCACCGGCGCCGATGCCAGCGCCGGCACTGCCGCCAACACCAACCGCGTCTATGGCGCCGCCGTCGGTGCCGACTACAGGCTGACGCCCTCGACCGTCGCTGGCTTCGCGCTGGCCGGCGGCGCCACCAGCTTCAACACCTATGGGCTCGGCTCCGGCAAATCCGACCTTTTCCAGGCCGGCCTTTTCCTGCGCCAGCATTTCGGGCAGGGCTATCTCTCGGCTGCTCTGGCCTATGGCTGGCAGGACGTCACTACCGATCGCAGCGTCGGCGGGGATCGTCTCGAGGCCAAGTTCGACGTCAACAGCTGGTCGGGCCGGCTCGAGGCCGGACATCGCTTCGCGCTCGGCCCCACGGCGCTGACCCCTTACGCCGCGGCGCAGTTCACCATGATCGCGCTGCCGAACTATGCCGAGACGGCGCCGGCCGGCACCAGCCTCTTCGCGCTGTCCTACGCGTCCCGCGACGTCACCTCGACGCGCAGCGAGCTCGGCCTGCGGGCGGATGCCAGCTTCAGCCTCGTCGGGCTACCGTTGGCGCTGCGCGGCGCGCTCGCCTGGGTCCACAACTTCGACACCGCCACCACCGCCATCGCCAGCTTCCAATCGCTGCCCGGCGCGACCTTCCTGGTCAGCGGCGCGGCGCTCGACCGCAACGCCCTGCGCACCAGCGCCACCGCCGAGCTCGACCTCAGGAACGGCCTCTCCATCGCCGCCACCTTCGACGGCGAGTTCGGCGAGAACAGCAGGAGCCTCGGCGGCAAGGGCGCGATCCGATACAGGTGGTAAGCGGGGCCGCAGGACCAAATCGGAAAGCGGAAATTCCAACCCGCCAGGGACGGGACGCCGGCCGTCATGCACGGCGCTCCGCAGGTCTGCTTTTCGGCAATGATCCAGCGTCTGCAAGTGGCGCACCGCGGCGATATGGCGTCGTCGCGATGTGCGTCATAGAGGCGATCAGCGCCGGCGAACCGACCCCGGGAAATCGGCCGAGGACCGAACNNNNGAGCGACGCAGTTATCGTTGGAGATTTGATCTTCCTCGCGGGCCATGTCGCCGAGCAGACGCGCGGACAATCCGTCAAGGTGCAGACCGAGGAAGTTCTGCTCAGCCTCGATGAGACGCTGGCCCAGGCCGGCGTCTCCAAGAAT
>NZ_LMJW01000017.1:53894-88322 GCF_001429505.1 Allobosea sp. Root483D1 | reverse complement strand
TCGAGATGACGGCGATCGCCTCCCGATAGTCCCGCGCCGGTCCCATCGGCTCCATTGCCAAATACGAAGACGATCCGCCGGGCTTGATCGCTCGGCGGAAAGATGGTGCGCGCCTCCCTAAAACAACCGCATCTGTGGGCTGGAGGATGCCCTCTGGCTCGAGCCCGGCCCGCGCGCGAAATCGAATGCCATCAGGTGCATGCCGCCCGGCGAAGATGGCCTCGGGCGGGAGATCGCGACGCCCAATGATGCCCGCTAGCGGCTCCAGCTCAACGGTGCCAACAAGGTCGTCTTCTGATCGATCAGCTTTCCGGAAAAATTGATTCTGCAGTTCGCCAATCACTACAGATCCAGAGGACTGCATTCGGACGGCGCGCCAAGTTCCGCTTTTGATGCTGTGGACGGCTCTCCAGCCCCGCGGGAGCGTAAGCTCTCGCAGAGATGGAGGAGAGCATGGATCAGGCAGCCACGATCGGGTTGGATATCGCGAAGTCGGTGTTTCAGGTTCACGGCGTCGACCAGAGCGGCGTTGTCGTCGTCCGGCGGCAGGTTCGACGAGTGCAGCTCCTTGCGTTCTTCGCCAAGACGCCGATTACCCAATTGCATTGAGCAGCCCTCGTTTGCTCTTGACGATTGACTTGCATGCTCGGCGACACGGTCGATGGGTTCTTCCGAGGGGCGCGCAGGAGCTTGCGGGCGGGCGCTTTCGGACAGCATCGCGGCTTCAGAGAACAGGCATCGCAGTCCAGCTTGCTCGCCCGATAGCGCATGAGGCCTTCACAATCGACGCCATCGCGCGACACGTCGAACTGGCGGCGGAACTGCCAGAGCTGCCTTGAACCCACAGAACGGCCGCCGGCTGCATCCGGTCGCGACCTGATGCTTCCGCCCGACCGTGAATGCCTGCCCTCAGCCATCAACGGCGGCCGCTGCACCGGCCTGGTCGTTTCCTCGATTATGTGATGAACAAGCCGTCGGACTGGTTCGCGACGCGGGCGCAGATAGCGCAGCGTTGAGAGCCTGTCATCCGCCAGTGAGCGAGCCGTGACCGCCGTCAGCGAGCCATACTCCCCGCAGGTCAAGACATGGCAGATTGTGTACGACCCATGCAATGCCCCATTTTCGGACGCCAAAGCTTCCGAAAATGGGTGCAGCGGGTTTGCGGGGCGCGGTCTTTCGATGGCGAAGAGCGCGGCTGCGCAAGCGCTTCCGGGTGGTCAGCAGTTGCTGATGATCTGCGCTGCTAGCCGTGCTTCCGCGCTGTCATTCCAGACCTCTTGCCGCCGGATCAATCCACCAACGAGTTCGAAACGATCGACGAAGCGGATGCCGGAGAAGGCGGCGCCATCTGGCCATTGGCCGTAGAGGCTGCCGAGAACGTACACGACCGCGCTGCCGTCCGGCGCCTCGCAGAGATCGCAGCGCTCGACATGCTTGGCGATGCTGCGATAGCGCCCGGACGAACCCGCGACGATGGCCGCGAGGTCACGCCGCCGGGCACCGCCGGGGAAGATGAAATCGGCATCCTCGGTGACGAAGGCTCGGGCGGCATCGAGGTCGCGCCGTTCCATCGCAGCGAGGTAGCCCAGCGCCAGCGCTCTTGGTCCCTTATGACGGCCGGCTGCCAAGGCGGGCGAGACGATCGCCTCAGAGCTCATTGACCGCCCTCGCCACCATCAGCTTCTGGCGGACCTTGGAGAACATCGGCAGCACGATCAGCAGAAGCCCGAACGCCAGGATGGTCAGGGCGATCGGCCGGCCCATCAGATAGTCGAGCGGATCGCGCGCCAGCATCATGGTCTGGCGCAGGTTGAACTCGATCGGGCCGCCCAGCACGAAGGCCAGGATCAGCGGCGCCGTGTCGAAGCGCAGCTTGCGCAGGCCATAGCCGAGCGCGCCGAACAGCAGCAGCAGCAGAACCTCGACCGGATTGTTGTTGAGCGAGTAGGCGCCGATGATCATGAACAGGATCAGCGCGGCATAGAGGGCGCGATAGGGCACCTTCAGGAGCTGCACCCAGATGCCGATCAGCGGCAGGTTGAGCAGCACCAGCATGACGTTGCCGATATACATCGAGGCGATCACGCCCCAGAAGATCTCGGGCCGCTCCTGGATCATCAGCGGGCCGGGCGTGACGTTGTGGACGATCAGCGCCCCGAGCAGCAGGGCCGTGACGGGGTTGCCCGGCAGGCCGAGCGCGAGCAGCGGAATGAAGGAGCCGGCCGCGCCGGCATTGTTGGCGGCTTCCGGCCCGGCGACACCCTCGACCGCGCCGTTGCCGAACTCTTCCGGGTGCTTGGTGAACTTCTTCTCGACGCCATAGGAGATGAAGGAGGCGAGCGTCGCCCCGCCGCCCGGCAGCAGGCCGATCAGGAAGCCGAGCACCGAGCCGCGGGCGATCGGCATGGCCGAGCGCTTCCAGTCCTCCTTGGTTGGCATCAGGCTGCCGACGGGCACCGCCTGCATCGAGCGGGTGCGGAACTTCTCGACGTTCTCGAAGACCTCGCCGAGGCCGAAGATGCCCATCGCGACCACGACCACGCCGAAGCCGTCGGTGAGCTCGGGGATGCCGAGGGTGAAGCGCGGCTGGCCGGTGATGACGTCCTGCCCGACCATGGCGAGCATCAGGCCGGCAGAGATCATTATCAGCGACTTGACGACGTTGCCCTTGGCCAGGACCAGGATGACGATGAAGCCGAGCAGCAGCAGCGACAGGTTCTCGGCCGGCCCGAAGCGGATGGCGAACTCGACCAGCGGCATGCTGATCAGGCCGATGGCGACCGCGCCGACCGTGCCGGCGACGAAGGAGCCGATCGCGGCGATGGCGATGGCGGCGCCGGCGCGGCCCTGCTGCGCCATCTTGTAGCCGTCGAGGCAGGTGACGACGCTCTGCGCCTCGCCGGGGATCTTGACGAGGATCGCGGTGGTCGAGCCGCCATAGCTGGCGCCGTAATAGATGCCGGCGATCATGATGATCGCCGAGACCGGGTCGAGCCCGATGGTCAGCGGCAGCAGCATCGCGATCGCCGCTGTCGGCCCTAGCCCGGGCAGGACGCCGATCAGCGTGCCGATCAGCGCACCGCCGAAGCAGAAGACCAGGTTCATCGGCTTCAGGGCGACGATGAACCCTCCGAGCAAGCCTTCCATCAGTAACCCCAGAGCGAGCCGGCCGGCATGTTGACCGAGAGCGCGACGACGAAGAGCAGATAGGCGGCGAGAGCGGTCAGCACGGCCCGGAGGAGGGCTTTCGCGGAGACCAGTTTCTCCTCGCCGATGGCGTAGAGGCCGTACATCAGGATCGTCGCGGAGAGGATGAAACCGAGCCAGGTCAGCAGCAGCGCAAAGGCGCCGATCATCAGCGTGACGAGCGCGACCATCGCCGCGCCGTGCAGGCCGCCACCGTCCTCATCCGCGTCGGTTTCGCCCGCACCCGGCTTGAGGAGCAGCGCGAGGCTCAGGCCGGTCATCGCCAGGGAGAGCAGCAGCGGCACCGCACCGGGGCCGAGCAATCGGCTCGTGCCGAGCGGCAGCTGCAGCGAGGCGAAGGTCCCGATCAGGCCGCAAAGCACGCCGACGACCGCCGCGAGGCGCGGCCGCAGGGCTTCGCCGAGGCTGCTCGCTTTTCCGGTCATTTGGCCAGGCCGAGCTTGACGAGCAACGGCTTCATCATCGCGCTTTCCTCGGCGATCTCGCGGCCGAAAACGTCGGGGCCGGCGAACTCGACTTCGGTCATCGTGCTCTGCGCGAAGGCGACGACGGCCGGGCCGGTGGCGGCCTTCTCGATCGCTGCGGCGAGCTGCTGCACCACCGCGTCGGGCGTGGCCTTCGGGGCCCAGATGCCGACCAGCGGCGAGAGGGCGAGGTCGACGCCGGATTCGGCGAAGGTCGGCACATCCGGCAGGATCTTGGCGCGCGTCTTGCCGAACTGGGCGATCGCGACCATGCGGCCGCCCTTGGCCTGCGGTACGATCGACTGGGCGAAGCCGAGCGCGAGGTCGATGGTGCCGCCGACTGTCGCCGCCACCGCGGGCGTCGCGCCGGGGAAGGGCACATGGGTCAGCTTGATGTCGGCGGCGAGCGCGAAGGCTTCGCCCGAGAGATGGGTGCCGCCGCCGGTGCCGGCACTGCCGAAGGTGACCTTCTCCGGATTGGCCTTGGCATAGGCGACGAGGCTCTTCACGTCGTTGAAGGGCGCGCCGATGCGGGCTCCCATGACGTTGGGGCCAAGCCCGACGCGGGCGACCGGTCGCAGGTCGGACACTGCATAGGGCAACTGGTTCTGGTGCGGCGCGACCGAGAGCGGCGCCGAGGTCGAGAACAGCAGGGTGTGGCCGTCGGGCTTGGCCGATTTGGCGACGTAGTTCGCGCCGATCGTGCCGCCGGCGCCGGGCCGGGTCTCGACCAGCACGGTCTTGCCGAGGATCTTCTCCATCTCGGTGCCGAAGGCGCGGGCGAACTGGTCGGTCGAGCCGGGAGCATAGGGCACGACGAAGGTGACCGGCTGCGTCGGAAAAGCCCAGGCCGCTCTGCTCGCCAGGCCGAGCCCGGCCGTTGCGGCCAGCCCGCCGAGGAGGGCGCGCCTCCCGATCCCCGCATCGTCCATCCCGCTCATCGTTCTTCTTCCCTCGTTCCGGCCTGATCGGCACGTGGCGGGCAAGGTGCCCAGGCCAGGCGCGATGCCTGAGCCTTTGCTGTATGCAAGAAAATGTCAACACTTCTTGCGGCGCGGGCTGACGCATATTTCGGCACGTATCTCGAAAGCAGGCGGTCAAACGGACATTGTCAGTTCAAGCCCCGGATCGACAGCGCCTCATGGTCATCCGTCATTGAGGTTGGTGTTGTGGGGGCGTGGTGCGCTTTGGAGATGGCGCAAGGCCTATCGTCAATAGTGTCAACAGTATCTCGCAGGCCTGCATGCAATCCGCTTATGGGGCGATGACGAAACGGCCTTGGACGTCAGCTCGCCGACCCGGTTTCGTGATGCCGATCTGTCCTGTTCGAGCGGAGACCATGCTGGCCACGTCCCCTCCCGCGAGAATGCCCACCGTCAAGCCGCTGATCGTCGGCATCGGCGGCACGCCCCGTGAGCAATCCTCGACCGAACTCGCCTTGCGCCAGGCCTGCGAGGCAATCGGGGACCAGGCCGAGATCCGCATCTTCGCCGGGCGCGAGCTATTGCTGCCGCTCTATCAACCGGGCGTCGCGAGCCGCGATCCAGGTGCTGCAGCGCTAGTTTCGGCGCTGATGCATTGCGACGGGCTCATCATCGCAAGCCCGGCTTATCACGGCACCATCTCCGGCCTGATCAAGAACGCGCTCGACTATGCCGAGGAGCTGTCGGGGGAGGCGCGGCCCTATCTCGACGGCGTTCCGATCGGGCTGATCACCTGCGCCGCCGGCTGGCAGGCGGCAGGCCAGACGCTGGCGACGCTGCGGACGATCGCGCACGCCCTGCGCGGTTGGCCGACGCCGTACGGTGCAACGATCCGCACCGTGCCCGGCCTGTTCGCAGGCGGAGCTTGCAGCGACCCTGCGGTCGCCGCCGATCTCGGCCGCGTCGGCGAGCAGGTGCTTGCCTTCGCCCAATCGCAAGCGTCGGCGCTCGCCGGTCTGGCGTCGGTGCAGCGCGCCGCCACCCTCACGTCGACCGGGACCGCGCCATGAGACTGGGAATCTGGGCTCCACTGCCCCATACCATCCGCTCCGAACCCGAGATGGAGCGCGCGATCGCCGAGCTCGGCACGGCCGGCGCTGGTGGAGCGGCCGATACGTCCTTCGAATTCGCGGCGCGCATCCTGCAGCAGGCTGAGGAGGCCGGGTTCTCGATCTCACTGATCGCCGAGCGCTGGCTCGGGCCGGATCTCGAAGCCTGGGTCATGGCCTCGGCGCTGTCGCAGCGCACGCGGCGGATGGAGCTGATGGTCGCGGCCCATCCCGGCATCGTCACGCCACAGGCGGTGGCCAAGATGGGCGCCTCGCTCGACCGGATCAGCGGCGGGCGCTTTGCGATCAACCTGGTCAATGGCTGGTGGCCGGACGAGCTGAACCTGTTCGGCAATGGCGGCTGGCTGGAGAGCAGCGCAGACCGCGCAGCGCGGCTGGGCGAATTCGTCCGGGTGCTGCGCGGCCTCTGGACCGAAGACGTATTCTCGTTCAGCGGCCGCTATTACAACGTGGACAAGGCGAGCCTGCCCTTGAAGGCGCGCCGCTCGCCACCGCCGATCTATGCCGCCAGCCGCTCGCCCGAGGGCAAGGCGCTGGTGGCGGAAAGTTGCGATGTCTGGTTCGCCGACTACGTGCCCGATTACCGGCTCTACGACGACAATCTCACGGCGATGACGCAGGAGATCGCCGAGATGAAGGCGCTCGCCGCCGGCCATCAGCGCGAGCTCGGGATCGGGCTCAGCGCGCATGTGATCTGCGCCGATACGCTGGACGACGCCCATGCCCAGGCGGAGGAGATGCTGGACTACGGCAAGCGCAGCCGTATCGCCGCCGTGGCTGCGCGCGGGCTCGGCGCCGGCCTCGTCGGCACGCCGGAGCTGTTGGCGCAGCGGATCGAGACCTATCAGCGCATCGGGGTCGATTGCCTGATGCTGCGCTTCCACCCGATGGCGGAGGGGCTCGCGGCCTTCGCGGACAAGGTCGTCCCGCTGCTGCGCGAGCGGCTCGTGATCGATGCCGGGGCGATGCAGCCGGAACCGGAGCCGGCCCATGGCTGAGGCAGCGACATCTCGCCATGCCCTGATCACCGGCAGCTCGTCCGGGATCGGCCTTGCGCTGGCGCAGCGTCTGCTGGCGGCAGGCTGGCGCGTCACCGGGATCGACCGCCAGCCGGCGCCGCCTGAGGCGGAGGCTGCCGGCCTGCGCACGATCCCGCTCGACCTGCTCGATGCCGTGGCGCTGGCGAGTGTCCTACCGGAAATCCTGGTGGAGCGGCCGGACGCCTTCGTGCATTGCGCCGGGCTGATGCGGACGGGGCGCATCGCCGACATCCGCGACGAGGATGTCGAGACGCTCTGGCGGCTGCATGTCGGCGCCGCCATCGCGATCCTGCGCGAACTTGCGCCGGCCTTGCCCGATACCCGCGGGCGCATCGTGCTGCTGTCGAGCCGGGGTGCCCTCGGCCGGCCCGGGCGCGGCGCCTATGCCGCGACCAAGGCCGCCCTGCATGGCCTTGCCCGCAGCCTGGCGCTCGAGCTCGCGCCGCGCGGGATCACCGTCAATGTCGTGGCGCCGGCAGCGACCGACACGCCGATGCTGTGCGATCCCGGCCGCGGCGAGGCGCCCGCCGTCTCGCTGCCGATCGGGCGGCTGATCGCACCGGACGAGGTCGCTTATCTCGTGCAGTGCCTGCTGGCGCCGGAGGCTGGGGCGATCACCGGCCAGACGCTCTATGTCTGCGGCGGGGCCTCGCTGGTCGCTCCCGGCTAGCGCCCGGTCATTCCGGGCCGATCGCGCCCGGCCAACCTCCCTGCTCGGTCATCTCGCGTACGATCTCGCGGGCGATCCGGGCGAATTCGCTCGCGATGCCGGGGGGCGAGGGCAAATCGAGCTCGACCAGCGCCAGCGGCCAATAGGCACGCGGCGCGATCGGGCGGATGTCTGTGTCCCCGGCGAGCATGCCGGCGGCGAGGGTGGCGCGGGTCATCAGGCTGACGCCGAGGCCACGCTTGACCAGCCCGCTGGTGATGACGTGGTCGTCGACCTCGTAGCGGGCGTCGATCCACAGGCCTTCGCGGGCAGCCCAGGCGTCGAGCAACCGGCGCGAGGCGTTCGGCCGGCTGGGCAGGATCAGCGGCAATTTGACGATCTCGGCCGAGGGCAATCCGCCGGTGCCGCCGCCGAGGCTGCCGGGGAGCCCGACGACGAAGACCTCCTCGCGCAGCAGGGGCGTGACCTTGAGGCCGCGCTGCGGCAGCGGATCATGGGCGAAGGCGAGATCGAGCTGGCGGCGGGCGAGCAGGTCGTGGAGCTGGCTCGAGAAGCCGCCGACGATCTTGATCTCGACCTGCTCATGCGCGGCGCTGAAGCGGGCGAGCAAAGGCGGGGCCAGCAGATGGCCGACGCCCGGCGGCATGCCGATGGTGAGGCGGCCGGTCAAGGCGGCCGAGCCGCGGCGGACGTCGCTGGCGGCCTGCTCGACCTGTCGCAGGAGCTGGGCGGAGTGCTCGAACAGGATGCGGCCGGCTTCGGTCAGCCTGGCGCCGTCGCGGCCGCGCTCAAGCAGTTCCTTGCCGAGCTCGGCTTCCAGCTCGCGGATGGTGCGGCTCACGGCGGGCTGGGAGATGCGCAGCATCTCCGAGGCGCGGCTGAAGCTGCCGCATTCTGCGACGGTCCGGAAATAGCGCAGCGCCCTGAGATCCATCCGCTGCGCCCGCCCTCTAGGCCGCTCGCGCTTTGCTGGCCGCTGCCCGCCCTGCGATGAAGCCGAGGCCGAGCGCGGCGAGCAGGCCGTTGCCGGAGGCATAGCCGGCGCCGCCCGCCCGTCCGCTGATTCCGGCGGCAGCGCCGCCGCCGGCATAGAGGCCTGGCACGACGCCGCCATCCTCGCGCCGCACCTGCGCTTCCTCGTCGACGAGCAGGCCGCCCTGAGTGTGGAACAGCGCCGGCGCGATCCGCGTCGCCACGAACGGCGCCTGCAGCGGCCCCATGCCCCAGGCCTTGCGACCTAGAGCATCAAGCCGATCGCCATTGGCCGCGCCGGCAGCCAGCGCCAACGTCTCGCCGAGCGCATCCGTCGGCAGGCGGCAAGCGTTGGCGAGCGCGTCGGCATTGGCGAAATCGGGTGCGCCGCCATGGGCGACGAGCACGCCGAAATCCGGTTGGCCGGCGGCGGTGGCCTCGCGGATGCGGCTGTCGTAGATCGCAAACAGGCGCCCGCCGCGCGCCAGCGCCGGCGCTGCGAAGGCGGAATAGCCGAGGGTTTCGTCGGCGAAGCGCCGGCCGGTCTCGTCGACGATGACGCCGCCCTTCTCGACGACAGTCCAGGTCACGAGCTCGCCATGCGGCTGTGCGATGGCGGAATGGGCCTGGTAGGCGCCCATATTGGCTAAGCGGGCACCAAGCGCCTCGCCCCAGCGTACGGCCTCGCCATCGCTGCCGAGCGCGCCGAAATACTCGGCCCCGGCGATGTCGGGGGCGTGGCGGGCGATGAGTTCCCGGTCGTGGCCGAAGCCGTTGCAGGCGAGGATCACCGCCTTGGCCGCGATCAGGCTCTCCTCGCTGCCCTGCGTCTGGATCCGCGCGCCGCGGACGGCACCATCTTCGACGAGAAGGGCGGTCGCCGGGGTGGCCAGTGCCACCGGGATGCCGCGCGTCTCCGCCGCCTGCCAGAGCCCCTGCATCAGGTCGGTGCCGCGACGCGAGGGCACGGCATGGAGCCGGTTGACGCTGTGGCCGACATGCCGGTAGGCGCCGATCAATTCGATCGGTAGGCCGAGCGCATCGGCGAGCCATTCGACCATCGGCGCCGAGATCGTGGCGAGGCGGTCGACCAGCGCCTCGGCCTCGTGCGGGCCGGCGGTGCGGCGCAGATCGGCGGCGAAGCGGGCGGGGTCGTCGGCGATGCCGGCTACAGCCTGGAAGCGTGTGCCGGCAGCGGGGATCGAGCCGCTCGACAGCATGGTGTTGCCGGCAAGGCGCGGCAGCTTCTCGACGACCGCGACCTCGGCTCCGGCCTCATGCGCGGCGAGCGCCGCGACAAGGCCGCAGCCGCCGGCGCCGATCACCAGGACATCGACTTCGAGATCGGGCTCGGCGGGCGCCATGGTCCGCTCTGCCTCAGGAGGCCTTTGCCGTCGTCTTGTACTTGGTCTCGTAGTGATCGGTGGTGAGGAGCTGCTTCTCCAGCGCCTGCATGGCCGGGAAGCCCATCAGGTTCCAGATCTCCTCGATGCCGACCAGCAGGTCGGAGCGATCGGCCGGGATGCCGGTCTCCATCACGCCGCGCATCACCGAGAGCGCCTCCTGCATCGCCTTGATCGCGGCGGCCGGGAGCATGCGCGGCAGGCTGATACGGCGCACGCCGAGCTCCTTGAGGCGCGGCAGCGGGATCAGCGGCGTGGTCGGACGCGGGCGGATGCCGAAGCCCATATTGATCGAGACCGGCTTGCTGCCGGCCGCCTCGACGACGCGGGCGATCTGGTCTTCGGTCTTGACAGCGTCGGGGAAGATGGCGTCGGCGCCGGCCGCGACATAGGCGCGGATGCGCTCCAGCGTCGCGTCGATACCCTCGACGGCGAGGGCGTCGGTGCGGGCGATGATGACGAAGTCGTCGTCGCGGCGGGCTAGGCAGGCGGCCTCGATCTTCTTGACCATCTCCTCCTTGGAGACGACTTCCTTGCCCGGCATGTGGCCGCAGCGCTTCGGGCTGACCTGGTCCTCCAGGTTGACGCCAGCCGCGCCGGCCTCCTCGAACATCTGCACGGTATAGTGCACGTTCATCGGGTTGCCGTAGCCGTTGTCGGCGTCGCAGGTCAGCGGGATCGCGATCGAGCGGGCGAGCTGGCGGCAGTGATTGACGTTCTCGTTCAGCCCCATCATGCCGAGATCCTCGACGCCGAGGATCGAATTGGCGATGGCGGCGCCGCTGGTACAGGCGCTCTTGAAGCCGGCGGCCTCGACCAGGCGGGCGCTGTAGCCGTCGTAGACGCCGGGCGAGACCAGGAACTCGCCGGAATTGAGCAGGGCCCGGAAGGCGGCTGGAGCCGAAATCTCGCGTCTGGCGATCATGATGCTCGTTTCTCCGCCTCGGCGGCAGCAATGGATGGAGTTTCGGGGACCTGGGCCAGCACATGGCGGCCGGCGCGCTCGACATGCGAGCGCATCAGGGATTCGGCGAGGGCGCCGTCGCGCATCTTGATGGCGCGCAGGATCTGCCAGTGCTCGGTGAAGGCGAGCTCCTTGCGCTCCGGCACGGCGCCGGAGATGCGCCGGTAGATGCGCAGCAGGTGGTAGAGATCGCCGCAGAGGCTGTCGATGATGCGGCTGTTGCCGCTGGCGCGGACGACCCGCTCGTGGAAGTCGAAGCGCGCGCCTTCCGGCTGGCGCCCGGAATGGGCGGCTTCGAGATCGGCGATCAACGCATCGATCTCGGCCTCGCTCATCCGCTGGGCGGCGAGGCGGCAGGCATAGCCTTCGAGCGCCTCGCGCATCTGGAAGAGCTCGAGGATCGCCTGGGCGGACAGGGAGACGACGCGCGCCCGCAGGAAGGGTTCGCGTGAGACGAGCTGGATGCCCTGGAGACGGCGGATGGCTTCGCGGACAGGCCCGCGGCTGACGCCGAAGCGCGTGGCCAGCACGGATTCGTTGACGACCATGCCGGGGGCGAGCTCGGTGCTGTAGATCAGCTCGAGAATGCGGCCGAAGATCCCTTCGCCGAGCGTCTCGGGGCGCCGTTCGCCGGTTGCCGCTTCCTGCAGGTCCATGCGTGAACGTTAGGAGCGGCTCAAAAATGTGTCAACAGTTTTGAAGGGTACTCGCTGGAAGCACGCAAGCAGGGCCTCGCGTGACCGGTGCCGTATATACCGCGACTTTGGTTTAGCTGCCGGCTGGTCGGGAATCAAAATGTCTGTAGAAAAATACTTTTCTGAAAGTGTTGACATTATTGGACCCTCCTCGCATTTTTCGAGGGTGTTGAACGATACGAGCCGCGGAATGGCCGGCGTCATGACGTCCGATGATACCTTGGCGACCGATGCTGCGGCCGGAGCTTACGCCTCGGTCGCCCGTGCGGCTGAGCGTTCCGGCGTCGCCCTCACCACGCTGCCCTATGCCTGCCGCGTCTTCGTCGAGAATCTCGAACGGGGCAGGCTCTGCGATCCCAATATCGGTGCGGACGCCGTCGCGGCGATGCTGCATTGGCGCGACAACCACGGCGTCGGCGTGCCGCTTACCGTCGGCCGCGTCATCCTGCCGGATTCGAGCGGCCTGCCGGTGCTGCTCGACCTGGCTTCGCTGCGCGACGCCGTCGCCGAAGCGGGTTGTGATCCGGCCAGCGTCGAGCCGCGCATTCCCGTCGACGTCATCGTCGACCATTCGCTGCAGGTCGACGTCTCCGCCGCGCCCGACGCGATGGCGCGCAACATGGCGCGCGAGTTCGAGCGTAATGGCGAGCGCTACAGCTTCCTGAAATGGGCGCAGCAGGCCTTCCGCTCCGTCCGCGTCTACCCGCCCGGCACCGGCATCATCCATCAGGTCAATCTGGAGCACATCGCCCCCGTCGTCACGCGGGTCGCGACATCGCTCGGCGAGATCGCCTGCCCCGACTTCGTCATCGGCGGCGATTCCCACACGCCGATGATCAACGGCATCGGCGTGCTCGGCTGGGGCGTTGGTGGCATCGAGGCGCAAGCCGCGATGCTCGGCCAGCCCTATGTCTTCCCGGTGCCGGAATTCGTCGGCGTCAGGCTCGTCGGGGCGCTGCCCGCCGGCGCGACCACGACCGACCTCGTCCTCACCGTCACCGAGCGGCTGCGGCGCGAGCGCGTTGTTGCGACCGTGATCGAATATTTCGGGCCGGGCGCGGCGACGCTGTCGGTGCCATCCAGGGCGACGCTCGCCAATATGGCGCCGGAATACGGCGCGACTGCCGGCTTCTTTCCGATCGACGCGCAGACCATCGCCTATCTTGCCCGCACGCGCTCGCCGGAGCAGGCCGCCTTCGTCGAGGCCTATGCGCGGGCCAATGCCATGTTCCGCGAGCCGGGCCTGGCCGACCCGGATTATTCCCGCGTCGTCGAGATCGACCTTGCCAAGGTCGGCCGCAGCGTCGCCGGGCCGCGCCGGCCGCAGGACCGGCTCGACCTTGCTGCCGTGGCGGGTGATTTCACAGGAAGGCTGCCGCAACCGCTGGCCGAAGGTGGTTTCGCCGCCGATCCCGCCGCGGCCGTTCAGGTCTCGACACCTGCCGGCCCTGCTGCGCTCCGGCATGGCGCGCTCGCGCTCGCGGCGATCACCGCCTGCACCAACACCTCCAACCCGGCGGTAATGATCGCGGCCGGACTGCTGGCGCGCAATGCGGTGGCTGCCGGGCTCACGGTCCCGGACTGGGTCAAGACCTCGCTGGCGCCGGGCTCGCGCGTGGTGACGCGCTATCTCGACGAGCTCGGCCTGCTGGCGTCGCTGGAGCAGCTCGGCTTCGGCGTCGTCGGTTATGGCTGCACCACCTGCGGCGGCAAGTCCGGCCCTCTGCTGCCGGTGATGGCGCAGGCGATCGATGCGGGCGGCCTGGTCGCGGCCGCCGCGCTCTCGGGCAACCGCAATTTCGAGGGCCGCATCCACCGGCAGGTGCGAGCCAACTACATCATGTCGCCGCCGCTGGTCGTCGCCTTCGCGCTCGCTGGGCGCATCGACATCGATCTCGAAAGCGAGCCCCTCAACGGAGCGGATGCGGAGAAGCCAGTCCGCCTTGCCGATCTCTGGCCGGACGAAGCCGAGATCGCCACGCTCGCGGCGCGCGCCGGTGATGCCCGGCTGTTCCGCGAGGTCTATGGCGACATGCCGTCGAGCTTGCTCTGGGACGAGCTTGCCGCGTCGAGCGGGCTGCGCTTCGGCTGGAACCCGCAATCGAGCTATCTGGTCGAGCCGCCTTTCCTGGAGCTCGCCCGCGAGCGGGCGCGTGAAGGCGTGCCGGATGCCCTGCATGGCGCGCGCGTGCTCGGCGCCTACGGCGACTCGCTGACCACCGACCACATCTCGCCGAGCGGCGAGATCCCGGTCGACAGTCCGGCGGGGCGCTATCTGATCGGGCTCGGCATCGAGCCGAAGGCGTTCAACACCTATGTCGGCCGGCGCTGCAATCACGAGGTGATGGCGCGCGCGACCTTCGCCAACCTGCGCATCAAGAACCAGATGGTGCCCGGCCGGGAGGGTGGCTGGACGCAGCTCCAGCCGGACGGCGAGGTCGTCTCTGTCCATGAAGCCGCAACAGCCTATGCCGAGCGCAGAACGCCGCTGATCGTGCTCGGCGGCAAGGACTACGGCATGGGCTCCAGCCGCGACTGGGCGGCCAAGGGCTCGGCCCTGCTCGGGGTGCGCGCCGTCATCGCCGAGAGCTATGAGCGCATCCACCGCTCCAACCTGATCGGCATGGGTGTGGTGCCCCTGCGCTTCGCCGACGGCGAAGGCTGGCGTCAGCTCGGCCTCGATGGCAGCGAGAGCCTCGACATCGACGGGCTGGTCGCCGCGATCGACGGCACCGCCTCGGCAATCGTCACCGCCACCGGCGCTTCCGGGCCGATCCATTTCACGGTCACGGCCGATGTCTCGACCATGAGCGAGCGCGCCTGCCTGCGCGCCGGCGGCATCATGGCCGAGGTTCTCGCCTTTTTCACCCGGCGCGTCGCGCCGGTCCTGGTCACGGAGCATCCATGAGTTTCGATCTCTTGCTGGCGGGAGGCGAGATCGTCTTCCCGGGCGTCGGAGTCCGCACCGGCTCGGTCGCGGTCAAGGACGGGCGCATCGCCGCGCTGCTGGCGCCGGGCGAGCAGGCGAGCGCCAGGCAGGTGATCGATTGCCGTGGCAAATGGGTGATGCCGGGACTGATCGACCCGCATACCCATATCGGCTTCGGCTCGAACGAGACCGATTTCGAGACGGAGTCGCGCTCCGCCGCAATCGGCGGTGTCACCGGGATGATGACCTTCCACCGCTCCAACGACCTGCGCCAGTCGACCGGGCCGTGGAAGGAGCGGGGCGAGAGCCAGTCACTGATCGATTTCGGCTTCCATTTCGGCGTCACCAGCAAGCTGCACATCGAGACGCTGCCGGACTGCGCCGAGCACTTCGGCGTCACCTCGATCAAGGTCTACCTGATGTACAAGGGCGCCTCGGGCGCCGCGAAGGGCTTCACCGAGATCGATGACGGCCTGCTCTACCGGGCACTGCTACAGGGCGCGCGGATCAAGGGCGGCGTCGTCGGCGTCCATTGCGAGAATGTCGAGGTCATCCCGGTCTTCCGCGAGCCGCTGAAGGCCGCCGGCCGCAACGACCTGCCGGTCTGGGATGAGCAGAGCCCCGGCTTCCTCGAGGCCGAGAACGTCTTCCGCGTGATCTATTTCGGCGAGAAGGCGCAGTGCCCGGTCAATATCGTGCACATGTCGAGCGCCGAGAGCCTGGAGATCGTGCGCCGGGCGAAGCGGCCCGGCCGCGCGCCGATCCATGTCGAGACCTGCAGCCATTATCTCGCGCTGACCAGCCAGTCGCCGATCGGCTTCCTCGGCAAGGTCAATCCGCCACTGCGCTCGGCCACCGATGTCGAGGCGCTGTGGGAGGGCGTGCGCGACGGCACGATCTCGACCATCGGC
The DNA here is from genome assembly GCF_001429505.1 of Allobosea sp. Root483D1. Taxonomy (GTDB): domain Bacteria; phylum Pseudomonadota; class Alphaproteobacteria; order Rhizobiales; family Beijerinckiaceae; genus Allobosea. The sequence goes on along the minus strand of NZ_LMJW01000017.1, from coordinate 73,014 downwards.
TCCGACCATGTGCCGCGCAAGCGCGAGACCAAGGGGCCGGACATCTGGAAGGCGTCCGCCGGCTTCCCTGGCATCGGCACGCTGCTGCCGGTCTTGATCCATGAGGGCGTGCACAAGCGCGATCTGCCGATCGAGCAGATCGCCGCCGTGACCAGCGCCAATGTCGCGAAGCTCTATTCGATCCCGAACAAGGGCCACATCGCCGTCGGCATGGATGCAGACCTCGTCGTCGTCGATCCGGACAAGGAGATCGTGGTCGATCCGTCGACGCAGGAATCCTTCTCCGACTACTCGCCCTATGAAGGCATGCGCTTCAAGGGCGCGCCCGTGCGCACCATCCTGCGCGGCCGCGTCATCGCCAGCGACGGCGCCGTCGATCCCCAGGCCCGCGCGACGCCGGCCGGCCGTTATCTGCACCGCTCCTGAAGACCTCAAAGGCTCAAAGACGATGACCAAGCGAATCTGGGACGATTTCCTGACCGAGCGCGACAAGCAGGTCTATGCGCAGGCCGGTTACGGCAAGCGCGGCGGCTTCGGCAAGCGGCCGGCCCTGTTCATCATCGACGTCCAGTACAATTTCTGCGGCGACAAGCCGGAGGACATCCTGGAAGGCCTCAAGCAGTACCGCACGCATTGCGGCCCCGAGGCCTGGGCTGCGGTCGAGCACATCGTGCCGCTGCTGGAGATGGCTCGTGAGAAGAACATCCCGGTCTTCTATACCGAGAGCGCTCGCCGGCCGGACATGATCGATTCCGGCGTGCAGGTCGGCAAGAATCATCGCGGCGCCGAGAAGACCTCGACTGAAGGCACGCACGCGACCCAGACCGTCGCGCCTCTGGCGCCGCGCCCGCAGGACATCCGCATCGGCAAGCGCAAGCCGTCCTGCTTCTTTGGCACCATCTTCATGAGCCATCTCAATTTCTTCGACGTCGACACGCTGATCCTGACCGGCTGCACCACCTCGGGCTGCCTGCGGGCGACGGCGGTCGATGCCTATTCCTATAACTTCAAGGTGGTGATCCCGGAGGAGACCGCGTTCGACCGCTTCCAGGCGAGCCACGCGATCAACCTGTTCGATCTCAACTGCAAATATGCCGACGTGATCCCGTCCGCCGAGGTGAAGGATTATCTCGGCGGCCTTTCCGTCCGCGATGATCTGCCGGCAGGCGTTTCGGGCTGAAGCTTCCTCGCATATTGCGGGTCATCCCGGGCGCAGCGAAGCCGAGATCCGGGATCCATTCCGGAGCTTACCCGAAAGAGGTTCAGGCATGGATCCCGGGTCTCCTTTCGGTCGCCCGGGATGACCTGAATGTAAGTCGACAACCGGGGGAGGAACCGTAGCCATGGCCGATCGCGAGATCATCGTCCCGGAATCGATGCGCGCCATCGTCGAGCGGGCAGGCTATGCGCCGGCCGTGCGCGTCGGCGAGATCGTCTATGTCGTGGGCCAGGTCGGCCGCACGCCCGATTTGCAGGTGATCGAGGACCCGGCGGAGCAGTTCGCGGCCGCCTGGGAGAATGTCCGGATCGTGCTGGAGGCGGCCGGCTGCGGCTTCGCCGACATGGTCGACGTCACCACTTATCATGTCGGGATGGCGCGCCACATGGACGTGTTCCGCAAGGTCAAGAACCACCTCGTTCCGCGCGAAGGCTATGCCTGGACGCGGATCGGCGTCTCCGAGCTCGCTCACCCCGGCCTGCTGGTCGAGATCAAATGCGTCGCCCACTGCCCCGGGCGCTGAGCCGGGCCTCGCTCAGCCCAGCGTCGCGCTCAACGGCGAGCAGGCCCGCGTGAACAACGCGCCGGGCTTCACGCCCACCTGTTTCATCATCCACCAAGCGCAGCAGAGATTTGACGAGAGCAGCGGCGGGCCTGAGCCTTCGGCGCGCGCTACCATGGCCGGCAAGGTGATCATGCCGGTGCCGCTCATGACGATGGCGTCGATGCCGGCGGTCTCGACCTGGCGCAGGGCTTCCTCGACCTCTTCCGTCGTCAGCTCATAGGCGCGGAAAGTCTCGGAGACCTTGACCACCTGGGCAACGGTGAAGCCGGCGCCGGTCCAGTAGCCGGCAGCCTCCTCGGTCAGCCAGGCCGGATAGGGCGAGAACAGGCAGATGCGTCTCGCGCCGATTGCCTTCAGCGCATGGCGGATCGCCCCGCTCGCGGTCTCGACGGGAAAGCCCGACGCATCGGAGAGACACGCCGCCAATGCATCGTCGGCGCCGGCGCCGAGCCGGTAGCTCGGCCCGGTCAGGGCGACCGTCGCGGCATTGAGCTTCAGGCTGCCGAAGGTCTTCAGGGCCGGCTCGTAGGAGGCGATATAGGCGCGGTTGCGCTGCTCCAGCGTGGTGTCCGGCATGACCGGCAGGCGCGCGGCGTAGAGCCGGGCCCCCGAGGGGATCAACCGGTTCATCTCCGGCTCGACGGTCGGGTTGGCCGGCGGAACGAGCACGGCGAGTGCGGGCTGCGTGGCGAGTTGGGCGAGATCCATGATGTCGGGTGTCCTCAGGCGGCGCGGGCGGGACGTTCGAGCATGTCGAGCATCGCGGCAGCGGCGAGATAGTCGATCGCGCTGCTGCGCGAGGCGGCGAGCTCGCGGACCTTCTGCAGCCAGTCCTCGCCGCCGGCGACGTTGCGGTCGGTACGCGGGATCAGCATCTCCTCGGCAACGCGCTTGCGCTCGGCGGCGGCTGCGACGACGAGCTCCGGCCGCCGCTCGCGCAGCGCGCGGATCATGGCCTGCGCCAGGGCCTGCGCATCATGGATGCCGCAGTTCATGTTCATGCCGCCGCGGGTGTTGGTGACATGGGCGCCGTCGCCGGCGAGGAAGGCCCGGCCGACATGGTAATGCGAGGCGACACGGCGGCTGGCGCCGTAGACGTCGCGGCCGAGCACCGTCGGCGGCGTGGTCCAGCTCGGCATGACCTCGCGGATGCGATCGGCGAACCAGCCGTCCTGGAGCGCGGTCTCGTCCGGCACGTCGCCCGGCACGCGGATGATGATGCGCCAGCAATCCGGCATCTTGAGGAAGCTCAGCGATTTCGGGCCGTTGTGCAGATAGGTGATCGGCGCGACCCCGGGGAGCACCGCATCGAGATCGTCCGACGTCATCACGCGCAGGACCTTGTGCGGATAGACCATGCCGTCGAAGGCGACGCCGAGGGCGTCGCGCACGGCGCTGCGGGCACCGTCGGTACCGAGGAGGTAGTCGGCGGCGATGGTCAGCGCCTCGCCGTCACGGTCGGCGGTGACGGTGACGCCGTTCTCGTCCTGCGTCAGCGCTTCGAAGCCGGCGCCGAACAGAACGCGGGCATTGGGGTGCTCCTCGATCTGCGCCAGCAGCAGCGGCGTCAGCTGCGCCTGCTCCAGATGCAGCCGGAAGGGAAAGGGCGTGCGCTCGGCGAGATCGGCGAGGATGAACTCGGCGAAGGGGCCCGCCGGCGTGCGGTACTGGATGCGCTTGACGATCTCGCCCTCGGCCAGCATCGGCGTCAGCACGCCCAGGCCGTCGAGGATCTCCAGCGTCGCCGGGTGGAAGGTCGAGGCCTTGGAGGCGGCGGTGAGGCCGGCGCGCTTCTCGAGCACGACGACGTCGACGCCCGCCTTGGCAAGGATCAAGGCCGCGACGAGCCCGACCGGCCCGGCGCCGGCGACGATCACTTGGGTTTTCAGGCTGGCAGTCATGGTGTCCTCCGCAGCGGCGCATGGCGCTCTGCATATGTATTAAGTATGCTACTTAATATGTTTTGGCAAGCGTGGCGCGGCGCCGCCGTCAGGCCTCTTCGGGGCTGAGCACGAGGCAATTCGCCGTCGCCCAGCCGACCGGAATGAGATCGCCACGCTGCAAGGTGGGCAGCCCGTCGCGGAAGGTCAGGCGCGCGGTGAAGCTGTCGGAGCCGCCGAGCCGCAGGCGCAGGCGGGTATGGTCGCCGTAATAGACCAACTCCTCGATCGCAGCCTCGAAACGGTTCTCGCCGGCCGCGACCGGGCCGATCAGGACCTTCTCGGGCCGCAGGGCCAGCACGGCCGGAGCGCCGACCGGCAGATCGGTGCCGGCCATGGCGCGAACCTCGCTGCCATCGGAGAGGCGTAAGCGGCAATGGGCGCCGTCGCGCGCGGCTATGGTGCCGTCGAGCCGGTTGTTCTCGCCGATGAAGGAGGCGACGAAGGCGTTGGCCGGTTTCTCGTAGATCTCGTTCGGCGGCGCGAGTTGCTGGATGCGGCCGTGATGGAAGACCGCGACGCGGTTCGACATGGTCAGCGCCTCGCCCTGGTCGTGGGTGACGTAGACCACGGTGACGCCAAGTTGCTCGTGGATATGCTTGATCTCGAGCTGCATGTGCTCGCGCAATTGCTTGTCGAGCGCGCCGAGCGGCTCGTCCATCAGCACGAGCTTGGGCCGGAAGACCAGAGCGCGGGCCAGCGCGACGCGCTGCTGCTGGCCGCCGGAGAGCTGCATCGGGCGTCGGTCGGCGAGATGGCCGAGCTTGACCATGTCGAGCGCACCGCGCACCCGCTCCTCGCGCTCGGCCCGGCCGACGCCCTGCATCTCCATCGGGAAGGCGAGGTTGGCGGCGACGCTCATATGCGGGAACAGCGCGTAGTTCTGGAAGACCACGCCGATGCCGCGCCGATGGGCCGGTACGTTGTTCAGCGGCCGGCCGTCGAAGGTGATCGTGCCGCCGGAGGGATCCTCGAAGCCGGCCAGCATCATCAACGTCGTGGTCTTGCCCGAGCCGGAGGGGCCGAGCAGCGTGACGAACTCGCCGCGCTCGACCGCGAAATCGAGCGACTTCACGACCTGCGTCGCGCCGTCATAGCTCTTGGTGACCTTGTCGAAGACGATGATGGGGTTGCTCATGCTCGCACTCATGCGGTCGGTCCGGAGGGAGAGACCCCGCGAGCCTGGGCGCGCTTCCGGATGAATTCGTTCAGGGCCAGCAGCAGCACCGAGAAGAGGATCAGCAGCACGGCGGCGGCGGCGATGGTGGGGCTGAGGAACTCGCGCAGGCCGGCATACATCTGCCGCGGCAAGGTGAACTGGCCGGGGCTGGCGATGAACAGCGCCACGATCAACTCGTCGAAGGAGGTCGCGAAGGCAAAGAGCGCCCCCGTCGCCACGCCGGGCGCGATCAGCGGCAGCACCACGCGGCGGAAGGCGATGGCCGGATTGGCGCCGAGGCTGGCGGCAGCACGCAGGAGGTTCTGATCGAAGGTCTGCAGCGAGGCCAGCACGGTCAAAAGCACGAAGGGCACCGACAACACGGTATGGGCGAGGATCAGGCCGGTCAGAGTCGAGCCGAGTCCGACGAGTGACAGCGCGAAATACATGGCGATGGCGGTGACGATGACCGGCGTCACCATCGGCAGCGACAGGATGGCGAGCAGCAGCGCCTTGCCGCGGAAGCGGCCAAGGTAGATGCCGAAGGCGGCGAGCGTGCCGAGCAGCGTCGCCAGAACCATGGTGGCGATGCCGACGACGAAGCTGTTCCAGGTGGCGCTGAGCCAGCGGCTGGAGCTGAAGAAGTCTTCGTACCAGCGCAGCGAGTAGCCCGGCGTCGGCAGCACCAGCAATTCGCCGGAGGACAGCGAGAGCGGGAAGACGACGACGATCGGGGCCACGAGGAAGAGCAGGATCAGGCTCGTGGCAAAGGCGAGTGCGAGGCGCCCGGCGGTGACCGTCTTGCGCGGAGCGGGGGCCGATGTACTGGTCATCGCTCAGACTTTCACGCTGCCGGAGCGGAAGCCGGGCACGATCAGGCGCGCGACGACGACGAGCAGCGCCGTCATCACCATCAGCAAGGTCGCCAGCGCGGCCGCCATGCCCCAGTTCACCGAGGTGTTGGTGAAGAAGGCGATGAAGTAGCTGACCATCTGGTCGCCGGAGCCGCCGACCAGGGCGGGCGTGATGTAGAAGCCTACCGAGAGCATGAACACCATCAGCGAGCCGGCGGCGACGCCGGGCATGGTCAGCGGCAGGTAAATGCGCAGGAAGCGGCGCCAACCCGGCGCGCCGAGCGAGGCGGCGGCACGCATATAGTCGGGCTTGATCCCCTTCATCACGCCGTAGAGCGGCAGGATGGCGAAGGGCAACAGCACATGGACCATCGCGAGATAGACGGCGAAGCGGGTGAAGATCATCGTCAGCGGCTGGTTGACGATGTCGAAAGCGAGCAGCAGCGCGTTGATCGGCCCCTCGCGCTGCAGGATGATGAACCAGGCGGTGGTCCGCACTAGGATCGAGGTCCAGAACGGGATCAGCACCAGCATCATGCCGGCATTGGCCCAGCCCTGCGGCAGGATCGAGAGGGTGTAGGCGACCGGATAGGCCAGGAGCGCGCAGATCACCGTCACGATCAGGCTGATCTCGAAGGTGCGCCAGAACAGCGGCAGGAAGACCGCGTCCTCGGCGCCGGCATGGACGATGCCCTTGTCGGTCGGGCGCATATCGAGCGAGCGCAGCAGATAGAGCGAGGTCCAGGGGCCCGTCGCACGCTTGTACAGACGCCAGAGTTCGGGCTCACCCCAGCGCGGATTGAGCGCGATCAGGCTCTCTTTGACCGGCGGAGCAAGGCGTGTCGAGGCGCGCGCGGCTTGCAGCAAAAGGCTGCGCAGGCCGGTCTCCTCGAAGTTCAGGCGGCTGAGGACAGCCCCGGCCTCCTGGTTCTGCTGCGCGGTGCGCAGCTCCTCGACGATGCTGGCGAAGGCTTCGTCGGGAGGCAGGCCATTGCCGTCCCAGCTGCGCAGCAGCGCGGCGGTGCGGGGCAGAGCGGCCGAGAACTCCGCATCATCGACCGCCCGGTAAAGCGTCGCGCCGAGCGGCACGAGGAAGCTCAGCGTGACCAGGAGCAGCAGAGGCGCGATCAGCGCCGCCGCCAGCAGGTTCCGTCGTGACATGCCGAGCCCTCGCGCCGGATTGCAGCGTTACTTCGCCAGCCAGGCGTTGAAGCGGGCCTCAAGATCCTCACCGTGCTCGACCCAGAACTCGGTGTTGATGAAGACGCCTTCCTTGGCATGGTTGGCGACCATGCCCGGGTTCTTCTTGATGACCTCGGGGTTGTTGGCGACGGCAGTGTTGGCCGGCGACACGGCCCAGTCCTGCGCCAGATTGGTCAGCGGCTTCTCGTCGGTCATGAAGTTGATCAGCTTCATGCCCTCGGCCTTGTTCGGCGAGTTGCGCACCACGGCCCAGTAGTCGAACGAGAACAGCAGGGTGTTCCACTGCACCGGGTACTTGGCGCCGCCCTCATTGGCGCGGATCGTGCGCCCGACATAGCCGACCGCATAGGCAGCCTCGCCGGAGCCGACGAGCTGCAGCGGCTGCGTGCCCGACTTCCACCAGACGACATGGGGCTTGAGCTGATCGAGCTTGGCGAAGGCGCGCTTCTGCCCCTCCGGCGTCGCCAGCACCTTGTAGACCTCGGCGGCCGGCACGCCGTCGGCGAGCAGCGCGATCTCGAGCGTCATCTTGGCGCCGGAACGCAGCGAGCGCTTGCCCGGGAATTTCTGGACGTCCCAGAGCTCGGCATAGCTCGCCGGGCCAGTGGCGATGCGGGCCTGATCGTAGAACAGGCTGACGCCCCAGCCGACGGCGCCGGCGCCGCAGGCTGTGGTGCCGCCGGGGATGAACTTCTTCTGGTCGATGACGCTCCAGTCGAGCTTCTCGAAGACGCCGTCCTCGCAGCCGCGGGCAAGCTCGGGCGCCTCGACCATGATCACGTCGTAGGTGACGTCGTTCGACTTCACCATCGAATAGATCTTGGCCATCTCGCCGTTATAGACGTCGTCGGCGACCTTCATGCCCTTCTCGGCCGCGTAGCCCTGGAACAGGTGCTTGCGGGCATTGTCCTGGAAGCCGCCGCCGAAGCCGACGACCATCAGGTCGCGCGCCAGGGCCGGAACCGCCGCCATCGTCAGGCCGAGCGCACACAGCCCCGCCTGGGCAAATCTCGTCGTCTTCATGCTGATCCCCTCGTTCTTGTGGATATCTAGCCCGGGTTTGACGGCCATCGACAGCAGTCCCGGCTGCCGCGTCAAGCCGCCCGTCACCCCTGTGACAAGCGTATTGGTATTTTTGATATGATGATGATACATATCTGTCAACGGCAACCCGACGCCGTGCTCTCCAGGGACCTCCGATGACCGCAGCCACGCTCTCGCTCGATCCGATCTCGCCCACGATCCGCCCGACCAAGCAGGACCCGGACCAGCGCTATCGCTATCAGCATTATATCGACGGCGCTTTCGTCGATCCGGCGAGCAATGCCTGGCTCGAAACCTCCGATCCGGTGACGGGCGAGGACTGGGCCTGGGTGGCGCGCGGCGACGCCGCCGATGTCGAGCGGGCGGTCACGGCGGCGCATCGCGCCTTCTCGGAAGGGGCATGGCCGGCCCTGTCGGCTTCGGGGCGCGGCGCGCTGATGCGCAAGCTCGGCGACCTCATCACCGAGAACGCCGACTGGCTGGCGCGGGTCGAGATGCGCGACAACGGCAAGCTCCTCGCCGAGCTGTCGATGCAGATGCGCTATATGGCGAACTACTATTACTATTACGGCGGGCTGGCCGATAAGATCGAAGGCACGGTGATCCCGACCGACAAGCCCGGCGTGTTCAACTACACCACGCTTGAGCCGATCGGCGTGGTCGCCTGCATCATGCCGTGGAATTCGCCGTTGCCGCTGACCAGTCTCAAGCTGGCGCCCGCGCTCGCGGCGGGCTGCACCGTCGTGCTGAAGCCGTCCGAGTTCACCTCGGCCTCGCTGCTCGAATTCGTCAAACTGGTCGAGGCGGCCGGTTTCCCGAAGGGTGTCGTCAATGTCATCACCGGCTATGGCGCCGAAGTCGGCGACGCGCTGATCAGTCACCCGCTGGTCGAGCGCATCGCTTTCACCGGCGGGCCGGAAGCCGGGCGCATGATCAACGAGAAGGCCGCCCGCCACATGAAGCGGGTAACGCTGGAGCTCGGCGGCAAATCGCCGAACATCATCTTCGACGACGCCGAGCTCGACCAGGCCGTGAAGGGCGCCGTCGCCGGCATTTTCGCCGCGTCCGGCCAGACCTGCGTCGCCGGCTCGCGCCTTCTGGTGCAGGAGACGATCCACGACGCCTTCGTCGAGCGGCTGAAAGCCTTCATCGCCGATGTCAGGTTCGGCCACCCATCCGATCCGGAAACGCAGGTCGCGCCGATCTCGACCAGGCCGCAGCTGGAGAAGATCAAGTCCTATGTCGAGATCGCCAAATCGGAAGGCGCGCGGCTCGTCGCCGGCGGCGAGCCGGCCTCGGTGCCAGGCTATCCGAAGGGGCTCTTCTTCAAGCCGACCATCTTCGTCGACGTGAAGAACGGCATGCGCATCGCCCAGGAGGAGGTGTTCGGCCCGGTCCTGTCAGTGATCCGCTTCAAGGACGAGGATGATGCGGTACGCATCGCCAACGACACGCAGTTCGGCCTGGCGGCCGGCATCTGGACGCAGTCGATGCGCCGGGCGCTGACCATGGCGAAACGCGTTCGCGCCGGAACGGTCTGGGTCAACAACTATCGTTCGACCAGCACGACCTCGCCCTTCGGCGGCTTCAAGATGAGCGGTGTCGGCCGCGAGGGTGGCATCGCCGGCATCAGGGAGTACATGGAGACCAAGAGCGTCTGGATCTCGACGGCGACGGACATCCCGAACCCGTTCATCCGCCGCTGACGCCCCAGCCCGACAGCGGCTCCTCAGGAACTGCCGCTGTCGGTGATCATTGCCTTCCAGGGCGTGCCAAGGTTCTGGCCGTCGATCGAATACTGGACGCGGTATTCGTAGCGGTCGGGCCGGTAGAGCGCCTGCAGCAGCTCGATCAGCCGCCCATCCTCGTCGCGGACATGGCGGGTCATCGCCACGAGCGGTGTGCCGATCGCGACGTCGAGATGCGGCGCGATGTCGGAATCGGCGAGCACGGCCGTGATCTTCTCCTCGAAGCGGGCGAGCTTGACGCCCGCCGCGGCGAGCGTGGCGGAAACCGGCAGCGATGAAATCGCGGTGCGCGGCACCAGCGGCGCGAGGTCGGCAGGGAGGTAGCAGATCGTGTGGGAGATCGGCGAGCGCTCATCGCCGCGGACGCGCGCGATCCGCAGCAGCTCTGTGCCTTCGGCGATGTCGAAGGTCTGGGCGAGCAATGGCGAGGGCCGGACGAAACCGTATTCGAGCAAGGCGATCTTCGTCTTGCGGGCGAGCGAAATCTGGTTGTTGAGCAGTTGACTCGCGGGTTCGCCGGCCTCGTTGGCCGGCGTCAGCGGGAAGGTACCACGTCCGCGCTGACGCAGGACGCGCCCTTCACGCTCCAGCCTTTCCATCGCCTTGCGGATGGTCACGCGCGATACGCTGAAGGTCTCGGCGAGGTCGTCTTCGCTCGGGATGGGAGAACCGGCTGGATAGGAGCCGTCCATGATCTTCTGGAGCAGCATGACGTAGACGCGATGATAGAGCGGGATGACGTCTCGCTCCGACGAAGACCGCTCCGCCGCCATACCCGTCTGCGGTCTTGCCATGGGTTACCTTTCCCGTTTCGCGTGAGGAACCGCTAGCATGTATGGTCGGGAATACCAATCAGCCCAACTGCTCGCGAACGGACGTTGTATTATGTTTATATCATTGATACTTATTGAGTCGATTTGACGCCCATGTGAGACGAGTGATGAGAGACAGCCTCGACGCCGCAGACCGCCAGCGCTTCGCCGGCTCCTATGCACATCGCAAGAGCGCGCTGTCCCATCTCGCCTTCGGTGTCTCGTCGACCCCGCGCGCGACGCAGCGCCCCGTGGCAATCGTCATGGAGCGCGGCGACGGCGCTCATGTCGTCGACGTCGACGGCAATCGTTTCATCGACTACGCCCTGGGTTACGGCCCGCTGATCCTGGGCCATACGCCCCCTTCCGTGATCGCGGCCATTCAGAACGAGTTGAGCCGCGGCCTGCGGACCGCGAGCGTGCATCGCGGCGAGGCGGAACTGGCGGAGCTGATCGCGGCCTGCGTGCCCTCGGCCGAGCAGACGAGCTTCGTCAGCACCGGCACAGAAGCGATCCAACTCGCCTTGCGCGTCGCACGGGCCGCGACGGGCCGCGTCAAAATCGTGAAGTTCCGGGCCAATTACCACGGCTGGGCCGACGGCATCCATGTCGGCAATGCGATCGGACAGGACGGCGCCTCCGCCCTCGGCCAGGACCCGCAGGCGGCCCAGAGCGTGACGCTGCTGGATTGGGGCGATGCCGAGCAGGTCGAGGCCGTGCTCGATTCCAGCTTCGCCGCCGTCATCGTCGAGCCGGTCGCGATCAATGGCGGCTGCTTCGAGCCGCCGGCCGGCTTCCTGGAGCGGCTGCGGACTGCGACGCAGCGCTGTGGGGCGCTGCTGATCTTCGACGAGGTGATCACCGGCTTCCGCCTCGCTCTCGGCGGCGCGCAGGAACGTTATGGCGTGACGCCGGATCTCAGCGTGCTCGGCAAGGCGCTCGGCGCCGGACTGCCGATCAGCGCGGTCTCGGGCAGTCGTGCAGCGATGGAGGTTCTTTCAAGTGGGCGCCTGATGCATCGCGGCACCTTCAACGGCAATCCGCTCTCCGTGGCGGCAGCCATCGCTTGCCTTGAGGAGCTACGGGACGGGCACAACGAGATCTATGCTCGGATGGACGCCTTTGCCGGCCGGCTGTGCCGCTTCCTGAGCGATCGGGCCACCTTGAGGGGTGTTCCGGTCCGCGCGCGGCAGGCCGGGGCCGCCTTGCAGATTTTCGCCGCCGAGGCGGCAATCGAGACGCTGCGCGATACGGCACAGGTCGACAAAGAGAACACGTTGCTATTCACCGGCGCGCTCCTCAGGGAAGGAGTGCAGACCTTGCCGCGTGGTCTCTGCTACCTCTCCGCCGCGCACAGCCTGGCCGATATCGAGGCAACCGAAGCTGCGATCGCCGCGGCTGTGGACGCCGTGGCGCATGCGAAGGCCGCGTGAACCGATGCGGCTTCTTCAGGATTGCAGCATCTTGAAGTGGCTGCAGAATTCCCGATAGCTCGATTGCAGAATCTTCTCGCCGCCGCAGATCTTCAGTGTTTCGGCGGCAGCGAGGCCGAGTTCCTTCGCCCGGTCTCCGGGCTCGTCCTCGATGGCGACGACGCGTTCCTCGCCATCGAGCGACGTGATCTGAGCCTGCAGGATCAGGCGCTCTTCCTTCCAGTTGCAGAAGGCGCCCACGGGCAGGCTGCAGCCCGCGCCCAGCGCATGCATCATCTCGCGCTCGGCATCAACCTCGGCTCTGGTCGTCTTGCATTCGATCGCATGCAGAATCTCGACGAGCTCGGTATGCTCGCCGCGCGCCTCGATGCCGAGGGCTCCCTGGCCGACGGCATAGGGAAACAGATAAGGGTCGAGGAGCTCGGCCGTCTTGTTGCTCAGGCCGAGACGTTCGAGGCCGGCTTGAGCCAAGATGACGGCATCGAGCGCGTCGTCCCCCTCGATCTTGGCAAGCCGAGGACCGATGTTCCCACGAATGGGAACGACGGTCACATCCGGCCGCAGGCTCAAGATCTGCGCGCGGCGACGCAGCGACCCAGTTCCAACCCTTGCGCCTGGCCGCAAGCCCTCGAGCGTCGATCCACAGAGGACATCGCGAGGGTCCTCGCGCTTGGGCACCGACGCCAGCACCAGCCCGTCGCGCAGAACTGTCGGCAGGTCCTTGAGGGAATGAACGACGAAATCGACGTCCTTGCGGAGCAACTGGTCTTCGTGCTCCGTGGTGAAGACACCGATCATGCCGAACTGATGAAATTCGGAAACCCTGTCGCGGTCAGCAACGGTCGAGATTGGGCGGACTTCAAATTGGATATCGGGGAATTGTTCTTGAATTGCACCAATTACAAAATTGGTTTGAGTCATAGCAAGGGGGCTACGACGGGTGCCGACGCGAAGAAGCATATTTTTCCGGCCTTTGTGCGCTGCATCCGCGCGATTTCCCGCGCTGATTAGCAGTTACTTGCCCGGCAAGAAAGTGCGGCAATTCGTCAACCGCATTTGGAGAGCGATCATGGTGACCCGCCGCCCGCGCCTTTGCGCTGCCGGAATTTCTCGCTTTCAGGGTGCTTCCGGCCGTCCGGAGGGCTGCCGCAACTCGACCCGGCGTTGTCACGTTAACTTCAGGCGGGCGTGAAGAGGTGCATTTGGCCTGCCGGGCAGCGACGCCGGTGACGGCTTTCCAGTGCGCCATGGCGTCCAGGCGATGCAGATGGGGACAAGGGCAAAGCGATGGGGCCGGGGCGGAACGGAGGCACCCCACAGACCTTGCTGATTATTCGACATGGGAACGGCTCCCGGCCTATGGCAAAGTGCGAGAACGAGCCACATCACCGGACTCTCTGCACCGCAACGGCTTTTTGGAACATTGGATTGGAGGACAGTTTCCGGACGGATCCAATGTTTATGCGAAACCTCGGACTCTTGGGGATGCCTCGCCCTCCGGGACGTTGAACAAACATCTCAGGCAAACTGGCTGATGGCGCGCTTGAGATAGGCTCCATGCCCCTTCCGGGCCTCGATCCTGCCGTCGCGCGCGACGATCTCCCCACGCACGAGGGTCGTCACGGGCCAGCCGGTGATCCTCATGCCTTCGTAGGGTGTATAATCGGAACCGTCGTTCACCATCGCATGCGTCAGCGTCTGCTCGATCAACGGATCCCAGATGGCGATGTCGGCGTCGGCTCCCACCGCGATCGTTCCCTTCCGTGGGTAGAGTCCATACATCTTGGCGTGACTGGTCGCGGTCAGCGCGACGAAACGGTTGATGTCGATCCGTCCTTTGACGACGCCTTCCGAGAACAGGATCGGCAGGCGCGCGCCCACTCCCGGAATGCCGTTCGGCACCCAGCGGAAGCTGGTCCGGCCCTTCGGTGCGAGCTTGCCCTGCGGGTCGTCATAGCGGAACGGGCAATGGTCCGACGAGAAGACGGAGAACACGCCCTGCTGGAGGCCTTCCCAGCAGGCGAGCTGGCTCTGCGCATCACGCGGCGGCGGCGAGCAGACATATTTGGCGCCCTCCATGTTGAGGCCGTCGAGATCCCCCGCGGTCAGCGTCAGGTATTGCGGGCAGGTCTCGGCGAAGATCTTGAGACCCTTCTGCTGTGCCCGCCTGATCTCCTCCATCGTCTCGCGATTGGAGACATGCACGACCATCAGCGGGATATCCGACAATTCGGCCAGCGAGATTGCTCGATAAGTCGCCTCCCGCTCGGCAATGATCGGGCGCGAGGTGGCATGGAAGCGCGGCGCCGTCCGCCCCGCCTGTTCGAGCTGGTCGGTCAGGTAGCGGATGACGTCGTAGTTCTCAGCATGGACCATGACGAGGGCACGCGTATCGCGCGCCACCGCCATGACCTTGAGCATATCGAGATCGCTGAGCGCCAGGCCCTCATAGGTCATGAACACCTTGAAGGAGGTGTAGCCGTCGCGCACGAGCGCCGGCAGCTCCTGGCCTAGTACGGTTTCGGTCGGATCGGAAATGATCAGATGGAAGGCGACATCCGTGTAGCAGGCCCCCTCGGCCTTCGCGTGATAAGCCTTCACACTCTCCCGCAGGGAAACGCCGCTCTCCTGTGTACAGAATGGCAGTATGGTGGTGTTGCCGCCGAGCGCCGCCGAGCGGGTCGCGCTCTCGAAATCGTCGGCCATGACGATGCCCTCGCCGGAAGGCTGCGAGACATGCACATGGCTGTCGATCCCGCCGGGCAGCACCCATTTGCCCGCGGCGTCGACGACGGTGTCGGCATTGCCGAGCCGCTCGCCCAGTGCAGTGATGCGGCCCTCCCTTATGCCGATATCGCAATGAAAGGTATCCGACGCCGTCGAAATGCGCCCGCCGCGGATGATCGTGTCGAACTGGGTCATACTGACCGGCTCCGTCTGCGGCTCTTTTTCTGGGAGGGGCCGAACCTGCCGCTGGTGGCGAGAGCCTGCGCCATCGCCTCACCGGTCAGGCGGTTGTGCTCCTCCAGGCGCTCGGCCAGATCCAGCCGGGTGCGGGCGCGCAGGGCGACCATGATGCCCGCATGCTCGGCATAGGAGGCGGCCAGCCGCTCGGAGAGCTCGTTGATGGTGAAGCGGTAGCGCCAGATCTTCTGCTGCACTGCCTCGTAGTTCTGCACGAGCACTGGGTTCCGCGTCGCCTGTGCCAGGCGCTGGTGGAAGGCATAGTTGATGCGGGTATAGGCGGCATGGTCCTGCCGCATCAGGGCCTCGCCGAGATCCAGGTGCAGCCCTTCGAGCTCCGCGATGTCCGCCTCGCTGGCGCGAAGCGGAACGAGCAGGCCGATTAGGCGCTCCAGGGCGCCCTTGAACTCGACGAGTGGGGCGACCTCGGTCGGATCGATCGGTGCGACCACCGCTCCCCGGTTCGGGCGCAGGATCACGAAGCCCTCGGCGGCCATCACCTTGAGCGCCTCGCGCAGCGGCGTCCGGGATACGCCGAACCGCTCGCTGAGCGCGACTTCGGGGATGCGGCTGCCTTCCGGAAGCTCACCGTTGAGGAAGATGGCCCGCAACCGCACGATCAAGCGGTCGTGCAAAGTCGGGGGCACCATACTCGGCACGTCTTCCTCCTCCGGAAATGCCGAGAATGCTCGCACAGCTTGCCTCATGCGGATGCGAACAAAGGGGCGGGTGGGCAGGCGAACATCCGGCCGAACTTGCGCAAGGGCAGCATATCCACCTCCATCACGTCGAGACACCCCCACAGCGTGAAGGCGACCGAATCCAGGATCGGAATGCCGAGTTCCTGTTCGAGCTCCGGCGCGATCAGCGGCCCGCGCATATTGGTGCAGACGATGGCGATGGCGTCCGGCCGCGCGACGGCGACCTCGCGGCACATCGCGGCGATCTCGGCCTCCGAAACCTCCGCGAAGGAGAAATTGTCCGAGCGGCCGCTATGCCGCTCGGCGACGGTCTCAATGCCGAGCGCGGCGTAGTTGGCCATGATCTTCCGCTGCACGTCGCGGGTATAGGGCGTCACGAGCCCGAGACGCCGGACGCCCATCGCCTCGATCAGGCGGTTCAGATCATCCCCGCGGCGGCAACGTCAAGGTCGTCGCGCCGGCGGTCCGCATGAGCGAGACGCCGGCCCGCATCGAGCGTCCTGCGCCGCTGGTGGGCCAGCATGGTCGCGAGATCCTGGCCGAGTTCGGCTTCTCCAGCACCGAGATCGCCGCCCTGGAGGCGGACGGCGACATGACCGTCGACGAGGCATAGCCGTGGCGAACTACCAGACGCTCACCGTCGAAACGAAGGGCCGCGTCGCGCTGGTCACCTTCCGTCGCGCCGACCAGCTCAATGCCATGAACAGGCTCATGCAGGGCGAGATCACCGCCACCTTCGAAGCCCTGTCCGGCAGTCCCGACATCGGCGCCATCGTCGTCACGGGCGAGGGCCGCGGTTTCATGGCGGGAGCCGACATCAAGGAGTATGCGGCGCAGACGGACGCTGAGTTCGACGCCTTCCAGGCGGCGGGGACGCGCATGTATGCGGCGATCGAGAGCAATGCCAAGCCGGTGATCGCCGCGGTCAACGGCTTCGCGCTGGGCGGCGGCATGGAGCTGGTGCTGTGCTGCGACATCGTCCTCGCCAACCAGTACGCCAAGCTTGGTCTACCTGAGATAAAGCTCGGCCTGATCCCCGGTGGTGGCGGCACGCAGCGCAGCGTCGCCAAGCTGGGCCGCAACCGCGCCAACATGCTGCTGCTGACCGGCGCGATCGTCCCGGCCTCCGATTTCGTTGTCGCCGGCCTGGTCGCCGAGATCGTCGATGTCGCGGCCTTGCTGCCGCGCGCCATTGAACTGGCCGAAGCGATCGCGGCCGAGCCACCGGCGGCTGTCGAAGGCCTGAAGCGGCTGACGGCACACGCCTTCTCCGGCGATCTCGCGGCCGGCCTTGCCATGGAGCGCGGCCTCGTGGGGGAGCTCTACCGCAGCAAGATCGGCCAAGCCCGCATCCAGGAGTTCGCGCAAAGAAGCAGCGCGAAAGCAAAGCCGTGAGCCGCATATCCCTCGTCAAGCCCAACAGTCCGCTTTTCACGGATCTCGCCGGCCTTGCCGGCCTGGTCCGCGATCGCGACGTATTCGGCGTCGGCGGCCACCATTTTGCGCGCCTTCCGATCGCCTTGATCAATGCGATCACCGGGCGTGGCGCCAAGGGCTTGCGCTACGTTTCATGGGCCGGCGGCCTGCCCCTGGAATTGCTTCTGGAGGCCGAGGCGGTCACCGAGATCGACACCTGTTTTTCGAGCCTCGACATCTTCGGCTTGCCCCCGCGCTTTCGTAAGGCTGCCGAGACCACGGCCCTGCCCGTCAGGGACTGGACGGCGCTGGCGATGATCCAGGCGCTCAGGGCTGCCCAGCAGAACCTGCCTTCATTGCCGTTCCAGCCGCCAGCCGGCTCGGAGATGCTGGCACGCGTTCCGGGCGTGAAGCTGGCGCCTGATGCGATCGATGGCGAGGTGACGGCTTTCGTGCCCGCACTGCGGCTCGACACGCTTGTCCTGCACGCCCAGCGCGCCGACGAGAGCGGCAACGTCCAGATCCTCGGACCCAGGGCCCTGGATGTGGCCATGGTGGGCGCAGCCCGGCAGGTGCTCGTGACGGTCGAAGAGATCGTGCCCGTCGGCGCTCTGGCGCAAGCCGGGCGCCAGACGGTGCTCACCCGCAATCAGGTCACGGCGATTGCCTTGGCGCCCGGCGCCGCCTACCCGACCTCCTGCCTGCCATTCTATGTCACCGACTATGCGCGGCTCTCGCAGGCCTTCGGCGATACCGGGCGGCGTCTGTCCCAGAGCGTTTCGGCACCTGTCGAAGGAGTGCCCGCCGAGGTCGTCAGGGCAGCGAAGATCGACGCTGCGACGGTGAACGCGGTCGCGGCCGATATCGCCAGCCCGGCAATCCTGCCGGCCCCCGCGCCTGCCTCGATCGACGAGATCCTTGCCGCGCGCATTGCCGCGGAACTCGACGATGACAGCTTTGCCAGCGCCGGCGCCGTCTCGCCGTTGGCCAATGTCGCCTATCGGCTGGCCAAGGCGACACATGCGCCCGGGATGATGATCGCCACGATGAGTTGCGGCCATCTCGACGTCGCACCCAGCCCGATGATCCTGTCGCTGCTCGAAAGCCTCGACGGTGAAACGGCCGCGGCCCATGCCGGCGGCGACGACACCTATTCGACCTACTACCAGGCCGGCGCCGTGACGCATGAGATCGTCGCCGCCGCCAAGGTCGACCGCCGCGGCCGGGTCAACACGATCGCCATCGACAAGCCATCCGGCGGCTTTATCCGGCTACCGGGGCAAGGCG
This sequence comes from Allobosea sp. Root483D1, assembly GCF_001429505.1. Taxonomy (GTDB): domain Bacteria; phylum Pseudomonadota; class Alphaproteobacteria; order Rhizobiales; family Beijerinckiaceae; genus Allobosea. The sequence continues at coordinate 54,669 of NZ_LMJW01000017.1, read as the reverse complement.
GCATGGCCGATGTCGCCAACATGCATCGCGACTACCTGCTCTACGTGCCGCGTCACTCGCCGCTTTCCGTGGTCGACGACGTCGAGATCGCCAGTTCGGCACGCGGGCTGCTGACCGAAGCCGAACGCTCCCCACATGGCTATCGCACCGGCCGGTCGCTCGTCTTCACTGACCTCTGCGTCTTCCGGCTCGACTCCGAAACACGCCAGCTCGTCATTATCGAAACCATGCCCGGCGTGACGCTCGAGCACGTCCGGGAAGCAACCGGCTTCCCGGTTTCGGTCGATCCGGAGTGCCGCTCCCTAAGGGCGCCCGATACGGACGTGCTGGCGCTCTTGCGCAACCGTATCGATCCGCTGGGCCTGCGCCGCCTCGAATTCGTCAACGCTAAGGGGCGTACGGCGCTTCTCAGCGAGATATTAGGTCTCGACAGTGAATTCGTGGATCGCTGCATCCAGGGCAGTGCCGCAGCGCGAAGCCATGCCCAAGCTAGGCGCTGATCATCCGGTGGCTGTCGATGCATTGCCGAAGCCGACGGCTGCGATGCGGCCGGGCGTGACAGGCCCGATGTCGCCGCCGAGGGGTACGCTGCAGCGCCCGGCCTCCTGCCATTCCACCTGCTCCAATTGATCCAGGTTGACGATCAGGGAGCGGCTGATGCGGACGAAGGGCGGGCCCGAGCCAGAGGGCATCCTCCAGTCCACAGAAGCGGTTGGTTTAGGGAGGCGGGCACCATCTTTCCGTCGAGCGATCAAGCCCGACGGATCGTCTTGGC
>NZ_LMJW01000017.1:351-53867 GCF_001429505.1 Allobosea sp. Root483D1 | reverse complement strand
AGCTTCGTTCATGGCGGCGAACCCCACCATGTCGGCGAGGTAAATGGTAACGCTGACCAGGTTGTTCTTGGAGACGCCGGCCTGGGCCAGCGTCTCATCGAGGCTGAGCAGAACTTCCTCGGTCTGCACCTTGACGGATTGTCCANNATAACTGCGTCGCTCCAGCGTTCCGTCATGCCAATTCGTTCAATCATGGGGTCAGCTCCATCTATTCGGTCCTCGGCCGATTTCCCGGGGTCGGTTCGCCGGCGCTGATCGCCTCTATGACGCACATCGCGACGACGCCATATCGCCGCGGTGCGCCAACAACGGACATTGAGACAACGCCCGAAAGACGACATTCAAATTGTACCCCCTGCGAATGCGACGAACGACGCATCGGCTCATCCCGCTCCGAGCCCGGTGATCAAGGTTTGCACGAGCGCGATCGCCCCCGAGATCGGCCTGAACTGGCTGGTGGTCGAATTGTCGACGAGGAAGGTCAGTTCCGCGTGGCGCGCCAACGGGCTCTCGGGCACATCCGTCAGGACGAGGATGCGCTTGCCGCTGAGATGGGTGTCGAGCGTGATGTCGACCACCGACTGGGTATAGGGCGTGAACGCAATCGCCACGAGAAGGTCGCTCGACCGCATGGTAGCGATCTGCTCCGCCGCCATGCCGCTGCCGAAATCGAGCAGGCTGCACTGCCGTTCGCAGCGCGTCAGCCCATAGGCCAGATAGGTCGCGATCGGCCGGGACCGGCGCAGGCCGGCGATATAGACATGCTCGGCCTGCCGCAGCATTTGCGTTCCCTTGTCGAGCGCCTCCGGCGAAACGCTCCGACGCAGATCTTCCAGCGAGGCGATCAGCGCATCGACGCATCCATTCAGCAGGGCACCGTAGTCGTTCGCCTGCTGCGGGGCGGCCTGGCGTGCAAAGACCTCTTCGCGCGCACGAGGGGCGCCTTCGATCAGGCGTAGCCGGAAGACCCGCTGCATCTCGGAGAAGCCGCGATAGCCGAATTCCTTGGCGAAGCGGATCAGCGTCGATGGCTGGACCTCGAGGTCGCCAGCGATGCCGACCACCGTGTTCAGGGCGAAGTCGTTGGGCTTTTCCAGCGCCGACCGCGCGATGCGCTGCAGATGCGGGCTGAGCTGGTCGAAGCGGTTGCGAAGGCGCTGGCGAAGGGCCTCGAAGGTCTCCTGCGGCGCATCGCTCGCGGAAGCGGTCGCAGCCGGCCTATTGAATGAATTTTCGTTCATTCGACCTTCTATCTCACCCTATCTGCGACGCAAAGCGTTTAAGTTCGGAGCCGCTGTTGACATGACAGAAAAAATATTCATGCTCTTTGAAAATTAATTCTGACTTTCGATCAGGCAAGAGACGGGCACGAGCCCGTCCGTTTCGGGGAGGACATCGATGTCGAAGATTCAGGTTTCGCGACGTGGTCTGTTGGGCGCCGCCGGCGCTGCGTCCGCAGTCTCGCTGTTCGCCGGCCCGTGGAAACACAATCGCGCCTGGGCGCAAGGCGCGGCCAAGCCGCTGCGGATCGGCATCACGGCCGATGCCAGCGGCATGTATGCGAACTCCGGCGCCAGCGACAAACGCGGCATGGCAATGGCGATCGCCGAAGCAAATGAGCGCGGCGGGGTCCTCGGCCGCAAGGTCGAGTTCGTCCATATCGACACCGAGACCACGGCCGCCACCGGCAGCCGCGTGGCGGAACGGATGATCAGCCGTGAGCAATGCGGCTTCCTCGTCGGCGCTGTCCATTCCGGCGTCGCCAATGCGATCAGCCAGGTCGCCCAGAAATACGGCGTGATCTACATCAACACGAACTCGTCCTCGCCGACCGAGGCCGGCCAGAACTGCCATCGCGTCAAGTTCGTCTTCGACGGCAACGGCACCAATTTCGCCAAGGCCGCGGTCAAGAGCGCGATCGAGCGTTTCGGGCCGGACTGGATGCTCCTGACCAACGACTATGTCTGGGGGCACGACACCGCCGCGGCGACCAAGGCCTTGCTGAAGGAATATGGCGGCAAGGTCATGGACGAGGTGCTGATCCCGCAGGGCACGCGTGACTTCACCTCTGCCCTGCTGAAGGTGCAGCAGCGCAAGCCCGGCGTCGTGTCCGCTGCGATCGGCGGCGATGACCAGAAGGCGATGCGCCAGCAGGTGGTCCAGCTCAAGATGGGCGACAAGCCGGCCTGGATCAACAGTCAGCAGGACTGGGATGATGTTTACGGTCTGCCGATCGAGAACCTCTTCGGCGTCTTCGGCACGACCTGGTATTATCGCCTCGACCTCCCCGGCGTGGCCGACTTCGTCAAGCGCTACCAGACGATGTATCCCGAGACGGCCATGCGCTCGCCCGGCAACGTCTTCTACAACGGCTACATGTCGATCCGGGAACTCCTCGGAGCCATCGAGCGTGCGGGCACGACCAACAACATCGCCGTGATCAGGGCGCTGGAAGGTCACAAGATTTCGGCCCGCGACCGCATGCAGCACTTCGATGCGACGATCGACGCCCAGACGCATCAGGTCCAGCAGACGATCTACCTCGCCACGGCCAACAAGGCGCCGAAGGAGAAGGACGACATCTTCGACGTCCTGAGCCAGGCCAAGGCGGAAGATGTCCGCGACACGGATTCCGCCAAGCTCTGCAAGCTCGAATCCTACGAGCAGACGCCGACCTTCGACGCCTGATCCGTCCTGCCATTCGCGGCCGTCGCCCGACGGCCGCGGGTGACGGCATCGCTGCATCCGGACGGAACACGCATGATCGATCTTCTGCCCCACATCATCAACGGCCTGACATTGGGCCTGCTCTTCGCCCTGATCGCGCTAGGCTTCACCCTGATCGTCGGCGTGATGGAGGTAATCAACCTCGCCCATGGCTCGCTGTTTGCGATCGGCGCCTATTTCGCGCTGACGGTGATCGGCGGCGGCTGGTTCGCGGGCACGCCCTTCGGTGCCTGGTGGCTGAGCCTGCCGCTCGGCCTGCGCTATGTGCTGGCGCTGGCGATCGGGCCGGCTCTGGCGGGTTTCGCCGGCATGCTGCTCGAGCTGTGCCTGCGCCCGGCCTATGGCAAGCCGCCCCTCTACGGCCTGCTGCTGACCTTCGGCGCCGCGCTCGTCATCGAGGAGTTGATCCGGCTGGTCTGGGGCACGGGCGAGCAGAATCTGGCGCTGCCGCGGGCGATCAATGGCGCCTTTCTGCTGAACGACATGATCTTCTCGACCTACCGTTTCTTCGCCGCCGGCTTCAGCATCGCCGCGATCCTTGCCGTCTGGCTGTTCCTCGAACGCACCTCGGCCGGTGCTGTCATCAAGGCGGGCGCGCATGACAGCGAAATGGTCCGTGCGCTCGGCTACGACCTCGCCAGGCTGAGGCTGGTCGTCTTCGGCTTTGGCGCCTCCCTGGCAGGACTTGCCGGCGTGGTGATGGTGCCGATCTGGGGCCTTCGTCCCCATGTCGGCGTCGACATCGTCATCCCCGCCTTCCTCATCATCGTCATCGGCGGTGTCGGCAGCTTCTGGGGCGCCGTCATCGCGGCGCTTCTGGTCGGCCTCGCCATGGGCATCACCGGCGCCTATGCGGCCGCCTGGGCGACGATGTCGATGTACCTCCTCCTCATCGCCGTTCTCGGTTTCCGCAGCCGTGGCCTGCTTGGTCGCAAGAGCGCGCTGGAGAACTGACGCCATGATCTCGCTCTCGGACATTCCCGCGCGCCCATCGGCCTGGATCACGCCGCCTATGATCGTCCTCGCCGCGGTGCTCCTGGCCACGCCCTGGCTGCTGCCTGCCGTCGGGCTCTATCAGTATCTCGGCATCGAGATCGCGATCTGGGTCGCCTTCGCGCTCGGGTTCAACCTGCTCTTCGGCTATACCGGCCTGCATTCCTTCGGCCATGGCGCCTATCTCGGCATCGGCGCCTATGCCTTCGGGCTGTTCCAGCACCATGTCGCAGTTAGCCTGTGGGGCGGCCTGCTGGCGGCCGTACTGGCGGCCGGGATCGCGGGCGCCCTTGTCGGGGCGTTCCTCTCCCATCGCCGCGGCATCTACTATGCGCTGCTGACGATCGGCTTTGGCCAGATCTTCTGGTTCCTCGCCATGAAGCTCCATCGCGTCACCGGCGGCGAGGACGGGCTGCTCGGCATTCCGCGCCCCCCGCTGACGCTCGGGCCCTGGCAGGTCTCCCTGACCGACAGCCGCGCGCTGTTCTACTTCGCCGCTGCGCTGCTGATGATCGTGGTCGTGCTGTGCTGGCGGCTGGCGAACTCGCCCTTCGGCCGGGTGCTGCAGGCCATCCGCCAGAACGAGACCCGCGCCCGCTTCGTCGGCTACGAGGTCTGGCGCTTCAAATGGGCCGTCTTCACGTTGTCGACGATGATCGCGGGCCTCGCCGGCAGCCTGCTCGCGATGGCCCAACAGAGCGCCTATCCCGACGTGATGAGCCTGCATCAATCCGGGCTTGTCGTGATGATGGTGCTGGTCGGCGGCGGCCTCGTCAGTTTCTGGGGGCCGGTGCTGGGTGTGGTGTTCTACTTCGTCACTCGCGACGTGCTGGGCAGCATCACAGAGACCTGGCTGCTCTGGTACGGGCTGATCTTCATGGCGATGGTGATGCTGCGGCCCGAGGGGCTGGCGGGCATGCTGCACGGCCTCGCGCGGCGCAAGCCGCCGCTCCAGACGACCGCAGCACCGGCTCCCGCGACGGAGGCCGCGTGATGGCTCTTTTCGAGGCCCGCAACATCCACAAGCGCTTCGGCTCGCGCGTCGTGCTGGAGAACATCTCGCTGTCCTTCGAGGCAGGCCAGGTCAGCGGCATCATGGGTCCCAACGGCGCCGGCAAGTCGACCTGCTTCCATGTCCTCACCGGCCAGCACAAGCCTGATCGCGGCGAGGTTACGTTTGACGGCCAGCGCATCTCGGGCCTGCCGCCGCAGCGCATCGCCAGGATGGGCGTGTCGCGCTCCTTCCAGTTGATGAACCTCTTCGACGACACGGTCGTCATCGAGAACGTCATGCTGGCGCTGCCGGCCTTCCGGGAGCGCCGTCTGCACGCGATGGCGGCCGTCTTCTCGGATCGCGCCCTGATCGACCAGTCGCTCGCTGTGCTCGATCAGGTCGGTCTTGCGGGACGCGCCTGGGATGCGGCCGCTTCGCTCAGCTATGGCGACCGCCGTGCACTGGAGATCGCGGTGGCGCTAGCCGCCGAGCCTCGCATCCTCTTCCTTGACGAGCCGACCTCGGGTCTCGGCGCGGAGGCGACGCGTCGCCTCTCCCAGCTCGTGAAGCGGCTGCGCGATCGCTACACGATCGTGATGATCGAGCACGACATGCGCTTCCTGTTCGAGCTCGCCGACAGGATTTCGGTGATCCATTGGGGCCAGGTCATCGCGGAGGGGCCTCCAGCGCAGCTTGGCGACAACAAATGGGTTCGCCGCTCGACGCTGGCGGAGGCGACCCATGCTTGAGGTCCGCGACATCGAAACCTTCTATGGCGAGACGCAGGCGCTGTTTGGCACCTCGTTGCGTGTCGGCGAGGGCGAAGTGGTCTCGCTGCTCGGCGCCAACGGGGCCGGCAAGACCACGACGATCCGCTCGATCCTGGGCCTGACGCCGCCGCGTCGCGGCCAGATCCGCTTCGACGGGCAGGACATCACCCGTCACCCGACCCATCGCATCTCGGCCATGGGCATCGGCTGGGTGCCCGACGATCGCCGTATCTTCCCGACGCTGACCGTCGCCCGCAACCTGCAGATCGGCATGCGCAAGACCCGTTTTCGGTCCTGGCAGGTCGGCGAGATGTTCTCGATCTTCTCGGCGCTCGAACATCTGATGCCGCGCGAATGCGAGAACCTCTCCGGCGGCGAGATGCAGATGGTTGCGATCTCGCGCGCGCTGCTGGGCTCGCCCGGCCTCGTCCTGCTCGACGAACCGAGCCAGGGCCTCGCGCCAAAGATAGTCCAGGACGTGCTGTCGACGGTGCGGCGCCTCAAGGCCGAGGGCATCTCGGTACTGATCGTCGAGCAGAATGCCCTCGCCGCGCTTGAGGTCTCGGACCGCGCCTATGTCATGGACCGCGGCCGTATCGTCCATGAGGGGGCCGCCCGCGACCTGCTCGACGACAAATCCCGGCGCCAGCGCCTGATCGGAATGTGACCATGAGCGCGATGCTTGACGTCAGCAATCTCTCGAAGATCTACACGCGCGGCCGGCTCGACCGCACGCCGACCTTCCGGCTCGACGCGGACTTCCGCATTGAGGAGCCGGCGATCGTCGGCATGATGGGCCCCAACGGCTCCGGCAAGACGACACTGTTCGAGCTGATCACCGGCTCGAACAGCCCGACGGAGGGCACCGTCGCGGTCTGCGGCCGCAACATTCACCGCGTCCGCACCGACGAGCGCGACCGCCTCGCGATCCACTATCACCAGTCCTACCAGGTCCGGCATTTCCGGTCGCTGCGCCCCAACGCCCTGATGGAGCGCGCGGGCAGCGAATACCCGCTGGTCCATCTCTTCGACGAGCCGCAATTCAACACGCAGGACGGCTATATCGGCTTCATGCTGGATTTCTTCCGGCGCCTGCGTTCGGAGGGCCGGCTGGTCTTCCTCTGCGTTCACCCCAATGAGCGCTTCCATCTCGAGATCCTCGAGGAAATCTGCGAGCGCTTCATCTTCGTCAACAAGGGCGTCGTCACGCCCCTGCCGGATTATGCCGGCCTGCTCGGCTTCGAGCCGGCGCGCGACTATCTCGGCAACCTGCTGACGGAGCGCGCCGCCGCCCTGGAGCCTGCCGCATGAACCGGCCCGAAGGACATCTGACGCCGCAGATCGACCTCGATGCGATCGACCGGCTTTTTACCATCCGCGGACTGCGCGTCTTTCTGCCCGGCGGCTATGGTGCGCTGGGCGAGGCGATAGCCTCGGCGATGACGCGGCACGGCGCCCATGTCGCCATCGCCGGACCCTGCGGGGCCAAGGCGCAAGCGCTGGCGGACAGGCTGCGCGGGCAGGGCGTCGAGACCCATGGCTTCGAGCTCGATGCGCGCTACCCGGCCGCGATCGCGGAGGCGACCAACCGTGCCGCCGAGGCGATGGGCGGCATCGACGTGCTGGTCAACTGCGTCGGCATCCAGCGCGAGCAGAGGCTGATGGATGTCGACGAGGCGACCTTCGACAACGTCTACGAAATCAACCTGAAATCGGCGATGTTCCTGGGCCAGGCGGCGGCGCGCCACCAGATCGCGCAGGGCACCGGCGGCCGCCAGATCCACCTGCTGTCGGTGCGCTCGCAACTGGCGCTGCGCAACCGCGGCTATTCGGCCTACTGCGCCACCAAGGGCGGCCTCGTCATGCTGGTCAAGCAGCATGCGATGGAACTCGCCGAGCACAACATCACCGTCAACGGCGTCGCGCCGACCTTCATCCAGTCCGAGCGTATCCGCCATCATCTCGAGCGCGAGGGCTTCCGCGACTTCATCCTCGACCGCAACCCGCTCGGGCGGATCGGCGATCCCGTCGAGGTGGTCGGGCAAGTCATCACCTTCGCCGCGCCTGCCGGCAGCTACATGACCGGCCAGATCGTCTATATCGACGGCGGCGTGACGGCGAGCCAATGACGAAGCCGCCGCTTCGCAGCGCCCGCTGGTTCGACACCGACGATCTTCGTGGCTTCGGCCACCGCTCGCGCCTGATGCAGATGGGCTATGGCGTCGAGGACTGGAACGGTCGCCCCGTCATCGCGATCATCAACACCTGGTCCGACATCAACCCTTGTCACGCGCATTTCCGCCAGCGCGTCGAGGACGTGAAGCGTGGCGTGCTGCAGGCCGGCGGCTTTCCGCTGGAGCTTCCGGCGATCTCGCTCTCGGAGAACTTCGTCAAGCCGACAACGATGCTCTACCGCAACCTTCTGGCGATGGAGACCGAGGAGCTGCTGCGCTCGCATCCGGTCGACGGCGCGGTGCTGATGGGCGGCTGCGACAAGACCACGCCCGGCCTCATCCTGGGTGCGATCAGCGCCGACATTCCCGCGATTTTCCTGCCGGCCGGGCCGATGCTGCGCGGCAATCTGCGCGGCGAGGTGCTGGGCTCCGGCTCCGACGCCTGGAAATACTGGGACGATCGCCGCGCCGGCAAGATCGACGCGCAGGAATGGCAGGCGGTCGAAGCGGGCATCGCGCGCTCCTACGGCCACTGCATGACGATGGGCACGGCCAGCACCATGACCGCCATCGCCGAGGCGATGGGGCTGACCCTGTCGGGCGCCTCTTCGATCCCGGCCGCCGATTCCGGCCATATCCGCATGGCGACCGAGACCGGTCGGCGCATCGTCGCGATGGTGGCCGAGGATCTGCGGCCGACGGCCGTGCTGTCGCGCGCCTCGTTCGAGAACGCCATCGCGGTCGCTATGGCGATGGGCTGCTCGACCAATGCCATCATCCACCTCATCGCGATGGCGCGCCGCGCCGGCCAGGATATCGGCCTCGGCGATTTCGAGGCGGCGAGTCGGACCATCCCCGTGCTGGCCAACATCCGCCCGTCCGGCGAGCGCTATCTGATGGAGGATTTCTACTATGCTGGCGGCCTGCCCGGGCTGATGAGCCGGCTGACGCAGCATTTGTCCCTCGATGCGCTGATGATCGAGGGGCGTACGCTCGGCGCCGCGATCGAGAGTGCGCCGATCTGGAACGACGACGTCATCCGCCCCCTGGACAGACCGGTTTCGACCGAGCCTGCATTGGCTGTGCTCTACGGCAACATCGCGCCTGAAGGCTGCGTGATGAAGCCCTCGGCGGCCGAGCCGCGCCTGCTCGACCATACCGGCCCCGCTTTGGTCTTCGACAGCTACGCGCAGATGAAGGCCGAGATCGACGATCCCGATCTGGCCGTCACCGCCGACACGATCCTGGTGATGCGCGGTGCCGGCCCGCAGGGCGGCCCCGGCATGCCGGAATGGGGCATGCTGCCGATCCCGAAGAAGCTCCTCAAGCAGGGCGTGCGCGACATGCTGCGCGTCTCCGATGCGCGCATGTCCGGCACCAGCTACGGCGCCTGCATCCTGCACGTCTCACCCGAGGCCCATATCGGCGGCCCGCTCGCTCTCGTTCGCAGCGGCGACCTCATCCGCGTCGATGTCGCGGTCCGCAGCATCGTTCTCTGTGTCGACGAGGCCGAGCTCGCGCACCGGCGCGCCGCGCTGCGACTGCCTGAACCGCGCTTCGAGCGCGGCTATGGCTGGATGTTCTCGCGCCATATCGGCCAGACCCATGAAGGCTGCGACTTCGATTTCCTTGAAACTTCGTTCGGTGCGCCGGTCGGCGAGCCAGACATCTTGTGACAGTCCTGGAGATATTCATGTCAAACCTTGCGCCAAAACTTCTGATCGGGGGCGAGTTCCGGCCGACCACGTCGCGGCCGCCGCTTTCCGTCTGCAATCCCTGCACAGAGGAGTTGCTCTGGGCGGCGCCTTGCGCCGGCGCAGCCGAGGTCGAGGAGGCGCTGCACCATGCGCAAGTCGCGCTCAAGACATGGTCGAAGGTGCATGGCTGGGAGCGGGCCAAGGTGCTGCGCGGCATCGCCCGGGCGATGGAAGCGCGCAAGGACGCGCTGGCGAGCGCGCTATCCCATGAGATCGGCCGGCCGATCGCCCAGTCCGAGGGTGAGGTGCTGATCGCGATCGAGCAGTTCGACTGGTTCGCCGGTGAGGCCGAGCGCCTTTTCGGCGAGACGATCCCCTCCCGCCAGGGCGGGCGCCTCGCCACGGGGCTGGAGCCGGTGGGCATCGTCGCCGCCTTCACCGCCTGGAATTTCCCGATCAACCTGCTCGCCCGCAAGATCGCGCCAGCGCTCGCCGCCGGGTGCCCGATCATCTGCCGCCCGTCCGAGCAGACGCCGCTGACCTCGACGCTGATCGCGCAGGCCTGTGCCGAAGGCGGTGCGCCTGCCGGCACCGTCCAGATGCTTTTCGGCCCGGCCGAGACGATCACGCCGCTTCTGATGGCCGCCAACGAGGTCCGAAAGATTTCACTGACCGGCTCGACCCGCGTCGGCCAGATGCTGCTCGCCGAGGCCGCCAGGACCGTCAAGCGCTGCTCGATGGAGCTCGGCGGCCATGCGCCCGTCGTGATCTGCGAGGATGCCGATGTCGACAATGCGGCGACGCTCTGCGCGCTGTTCAAGTTCCGCAATGCCGGCCAGGTCTGCATCGCTCCCAACCGCTTCTACGTGCATGAGAGCCTGGCCGAACGCTTCGCCAGCGGCATGGTCAAGGCAGCTGAGGCGCTTGTGCTGGGCGACAGCCAGGACCGGGCGACATCGATGGGCCCGTTGACGCTCGCCAGCCAGCGCGACCGCGTCGAGGCTCTCTCGGCCGAGACGGAGGCTTCCGGCGCGCGGCGCCTCACCGGCGGACGGCGTCCGGCCAGCCGCAACAAGGGCTTCTTCTTCGAGCCGACCGTTTTCGCCGATGTGCCCGACGAGGCCCGCATCATGCGCGACGAGCCCTTCGGGCCATTGGCGCCGATCGCCACCTTCCGCCACTTCGACGACGCGATCGCGCGGGCTAACTCGACCCCCTACGGCCTTGCCGCCTATGGCTTCACCGGCAGCCAGCGTTATGCTGAAGCGCTCAGCGCCGGCCTCAGCGCGGGCATGGTCGGGGTCAACACCTTCATGATCGCCCACGCCGAGGCGCCGTTCGGCGGCATCAACCATTCCGGCATGGGGCGCGAGGGCGGCCGGCAGGCGATCCACGATTATCTCAACGTCAAGCTGACGCATTTCATGGCGTGCTAATCGGAAGCTCTGGCGAAGCATTTGCGACATTAGGAGCCTACCCGAAAGCAGACCTCCTAGACTTCAGCTATGGGCCGATGTCGTTGAAAAAGTCGGCGGTGCTGCGGGTGTGAAGTCCTGATTCCAGTCGTCCTCGGATGGAGGGCGGTGCGATGATGGCCGAGCGGCGGGTGGCGCAGGAGGCCCGTTCCAGGTGGGCTCGCCGTTGCAGTTCACGACAGATGGTCGCTTAGGGCAGATCGATGATTTCCACCCAGTTGGGGTTCTTGCCGAGCGGATAGCGTTTCAATTCCTTCAGCGCCCCGCTTTCGGCGTCGATCGCATACAGCGTCGCGGAATCGGATTTCTGCCCGGCCGCGATCAGGAACCGCCCGCTCTGGTCGATGTTGAAACCGCGCGGCTGTGTCTCCGTTGCGAAGTTGCCGGCAGGTGTCAGCGCGCCGGTGGCACCGTCGACACGGAAGGCCGCGATCGTGTTCGATGTCCGCTCCGACGCATAGATGAAACGGCCGTTCGGCATGATCCGAAGCTCGGCGCTGGCCGGTGCGCCGCCCTGGAAACCCCTCGGTACGATACTGACGCTGCCGGTCTCGGCCAGGGTGCCCCTGGCTGCGTCGAAACGGTAGGCGTTGAGCGTGCCGTCGAGTTCGTTGACCAGATAGGCGAACCTGTCGTCGGGGCTGAAGACGAAATGGCGCGGCCCTGCGCCCTTTTTGGTCTCGACGAAGGGCGGCTCGTTCGGAGTGACGCGACCGGTCATGGCGTCGAACTTGTATTGCAGCAGGATGTCGCCGCCGAGATTGCTGGCGAAGACATGCTTGTTGGCACGGTCGGCCAGGATCGCATGAGCGTGCTTGCGGGTCGGCACGACCTGGACCGGCTCGGCACCGACGGCGCCCTGCGCGTCGATCGGGTTGATGGCGATCTTGTCGCCGGTATAGGAGGCGCTGAGCAGGAAGCGGCCCGTCCGGTCGGTCGCGACATAGGCCATGTTGTCGGGCAGGGGCACCGTGGACAGCAGCCCGAGCTTGCCGCTTTGCCGGTCGATCGCGAACGTGCTGACCGAGAAGGGCTGCGAGCGCAGCGAGACATAAAGATGGCGCTTGTCGGGCGAGACCGCCATCGGCATCGCGGTGCCGGTCACCGGCACAGTCTCGACGGGCTTCAGTTCGCCGAGCTGCGCGTCGAGTTCGAGCACGCTGATCTCGCGGCTGTCGGCGTTCGAGACATAGACCATGGTCTTCGCGGTGGCAGGCATGGCCGTCATCATGACCGCAACCAATGCGGCGACACCAGTGTTCTTCGCGGCGATCATGATCGTCCCCCCGTGGCGTCGGCCGTCTTTGCCGGCAGCTCGACCTTCTATGAGGAGGCAGGTTAGAGGGCCGCGATCGCACTGAGACAGCTCAAATGACGTATCGACCGATGCAATCGACGCATCGTGGCGCCGGTTGCCGTCGCAGCCGAAAGCGATGCCGCACCGGCCCGGTGCGACATCGTCGGCGTCTCCGCAGAGATGGTGTTCAGGCGGCGGCGAGTTCGCGCGTCGCGAATTCGCCCTTGTCGAGCCGGGCGACCAGGGCGGCGAGTTCTTCCGTCTCGCTCTGCGTGAGGTTGGTCAACGGCGTCCGGACGGGGCCGGAATCGCGGCCGACCACCTTCATCCCCGCCTTGATGATCGAGACGGCGTAGCCCCGCTTGCGGTTGCGGATCGCGATCAGCGGCAGGATGAAGTCACGCAGCCCCGCCTGCACCGTCTCGCGGTCGCGGCGACGCACTGCGGCATAGAACTTGGTCGAGAAGTGCGGGACGAAGTTGAAGACCGCCGAGGAATAGGTCGTCACGCCCATTTCGAGATAGGGCAGCGCGAAGGTCTCGGCGGTGGGCAGGCCGCCGATATAGGTCAACCGGTCGCCCATGCGCAGATGGATGCGCGTCATCAGCTCAATGTCGCCGATGCCGTCCTTGTAGCCGACGAGATTGGGATTGCGCTCGCAGAGCCTGGCCAGCGTCTCCTCGGTGACGATGGCGTTGTCGCGATTGTAGACGATGACGCCGAGCCTAGTCGCCTTGCAGACGGCCTCGATATGGGCAGCGAGCCCCTCCTGCTCGGAGAAGACCAGGTAGGGCGGCAGCAGCAGGATGCCGTCGGCGCCCGCCTGCTCGACCCCGGCCGCCAGTTCGGTCGCGATCTGCGTGCCGTAGCCGACGCCGGCGAGAACCGGCACCCGCCCCGCGGTCTCGGCGACCGCCGTCGCGACCACGGTCACGACCTCGGCCGGCGAGAGCGAGAAGAACTCGCCCGTGCCGCCCGCGGCGAACAGGCCGGCGACGTCGTAGCCGCAGAGCCAGTCGAGATTGGAGCGGTAGCGCGCCTCGTCGAAGACATTGCCGGGGGCGAAGGGCGTGACCGGAAACGACAGCAGCCCGTTACCGATATGCCGTGCCATCTCCTGGGGGGTCATCTTGCTCATGATCGGCTCCTCGCTGAACTCAGCCGCAGGAGTAGATCAAGAACGATGCCGATTGAGACCAATCACTGTATCGGGCGATCCATTCATTGGATCGTTCGGCCGGCTTTCGCCGGGTCCTGAGCCAATCCCCGCGCCAGCGCCGCAACGGTCGGCAGGAGCGGGTTGTCATTGTCCTCCCGGCTGACGAAGAACAGCTCCGCCGGCCTCTGCTTCGGCAGGTCGATCGGGCGCAGGACGACGCCGCTGAAACGCAGGTTCATCGCGGCCTGCGGCACCAGCGCGACGCCTACCCCGGAATGGACCATGGCGAGGATCGAGTGGATCTGAGCCAGATGCTGGACATAATTCGGCACGAGCCCTGCCCGCGAGAACAGCTCGACGAGCAGGTCGTGGAAGTAGCGCGCCTCGTACGGCGCGTACATGATGAAGGGCTCGGCCGCGAGGTCTTCGATCGCGATCGTCTCGGAGCGCGCCAGCGCGTGGTCGGCGTTGACGGCGGCAATCAAGGGCTCGGCCGTGACGCGAAAAGCGCTGAGTCCGTTGCGCGGTATCGGCGGGCGCAGCAGGCCGATGTCGATCTCGCCCGAATCCAGCCGCTTGAGCTGGTCGCCGCTGACCATTTCCTTCAGCGAGACCTCGACATCGGGCAGTTCGCGGCGGCAGGCGGCGACAAGCTCCGGCACGTAGGAATAGGCCGAGGTCGCGGTGAAGCCGATATTGATCGACCCGGCCTTGCCGTTCGCCACGCGCTTGGCGAGCAGCGCCGCGCTCTCGGCGAGCTTGAGCAGGTGGCGAGCCTCCGCGAGAAAGCTCTCACCCGCCGGGGTGAGCTTCACCGTCCGGTTGCTCCGCTCCAGCAGCACCACGTCGAGTACCCGCTCGAGGATCTGGATCTGACGGCTCAGCGGCGGCTGCGTCATGTTGAGACGCACCGCCGCCCGGCCGAAATGCAGCTCCTCGGCGACGGCGACGAAGCAGCGCAGCTGGCTCAACTCGAACATGTCCAGCCTCTCCGGCGGCGCCAGCCCGGTCCGGCAGAGGCGCGATGTCAGTTCTGGATGGTGATCCCGGCCTTGTCGATGATGCCCTTGAACTTGGCGATCTCGGTCTCGGCCTTCTTTCTGGCCTCCGCGCCGCTGGATGGCGTCGCTGCCGCGCCCAATTCCTCGAAGCGCGAGACCACCGCCGGGTCCTTCAGCACGGCCTGCATCTCGCCGGTGAGCCTGTCGCAGATCTCCTTCGGCGTGCCCTTCGGTGCGAGGAAGCCGTTCCAGGAGCTGATGTCGAAGCCCGGCAGCGTCTCGGCGAGCGTCGGCACCTCCGGCGCGATCTTGGCCCTTTCAAGGGTTGTGACGGCGAGCCCGCGCAGCGTGCCCGCCTTGTAGTGGGGATAGGGCGAGGTGAAGTTGTCGAAGGAGATCTTGACGTTGCCGGAGATCAGGTCCTGCACCAGCGCGCCGGAAGACCGATAGGTGACGTGCTGCATCGTCACGCCGGCCAGCTGCATGAACAGCTCGCCGGAGAGGTGGATCGAGGTGCCGATGCCGGAGGAGCCGAAATTCTCCCTGCCCGGATTGGCCTTCAGATAGGCGATGAGCTCGGCGACGTTCTGCGCCGGGATCGAGGGATGGATGCACAGGAAGTTCGGCTGCGACGAGGCCAGCGACAGGAACTCGAAATCCTCGAACGGCTTGAAGGGCAGCTTTTCCTTGTAGAGGTTCGGGTTGATCCCATGCGTCGAGGGCGTCGTCATGCCGATCGTATAGCCGTCGGGCGTGGCATGGGAGAGCGCGGCGACGCCGGTATTGCCGCCAGCACCGGCCCGGTTTTCGATGACGAAGGCCTTGCCGAGCCGCTGCGTCAGCTTCTCGCAGATGATGCGCCCGACGAGGTCAGTCGTGCCGCCGGCCCCGAACGGAATGATCACCGTCGCCGGCTTGGTCGGATAGGCCTGTCCGAAGCTGCCACGCGAAACCAGCGGCGCTACGACGGCGCCGCCTGCGAGGCTGAGAGCCGCGCGGCGCGTGATCGATCTGCTCATCATGTCCTCCCGAAGATCCCCGTCGCGACTTTTGTCGTCTGCTGGCGAGATTAGGCGGCCGCCAAGCTCCGGCAAGCTCTTTGCCGCTATCGTGCGATCCAAAAAAGACATCGTTCCATTGCCAATCTAACTCATCGACGCATCGTGCCTGACCTATCCTGCGGCGGACAAGGCAGCTTTCAGATTGCTTGCGCCCTCGCAATCCGGCCACCGGGCCGGGCTTGCGCCCCCAGGAGGAAATCATGATCCCACCCAGATTCCGCTTCGCAGCGTCCCTCAAGAAAAGCCTCGTTCTGGCAGCATTCGCCAGCGTAGCGCTGGCCGGCCCGCCCATCGCGGCCCAGAATTTCGAGCGCCCCGTCCGGCTCGTCGTGCCATTCGCGCCCGGCGGAACCTCCGACATTCTCGCCCGCCTGATCGCCCCCAAGCTCTCGGCCGCAATCGGCCAGTCCGTGGTGATCGAGAACAAGCCGGGCGCTGCCGGCAATCTCGGCGCCGACGCCGTCGCCAAGGCGCCGCCCGATGGCCACACCCTGCTGCTGATGGATGTCGGCTCGCTCGCGACCGCGCCGAGCCTGTTCTCCGACCTGACCTACGATCCCGTCAAGGATCTTGCACCGGTCTCGATGGTGATGTTCGGCCCCTATGTGCTGGCGGTGCATGAATCCATTCCGGCCAAGTCGGCGCAGGAGCTGATCGCCTACGCCAAAGCCAATCCAAACAAGCTCGCGGTCGCGAATTCCGGGGTCGGCGCGGCCAATCACATCACCGCGGTGCAGATGGCCAAGGAACTCGGCATCCAGTGGAAGAACGTGCCCTACAAAGGCGGTGCGGCAGCCTCGCGGGCCGTGGTCTCCGGCGAAAGCGGCGTCATCATCAACGGTTCGACCGCGACACTGCCCTTCGTCTCGAACAAGCAACTCGTCGGTCTCGCCGTCACCGGCGAGGAGCGCGTCGCGGGGCTTCCGACCTTCAAGGAAGTCGGCCTGCCTGGCGGCGACGCAGGCACCTGGCAGGGCATCCTGACCCGCGCCGGCACGCCGCCGGCGATGGTCGCGCGCCTCAACGCCGAGATCGGCAAGATCCTCGCGATGCCGGAGATCAAGGACAAGATCGCCGAGCAGGGCGGCGTCGTCCGCGCCGGCACCCCGGCCGAGTTCGCGAGCTGGCTGAGCGATGCGACCACGCGCTGGGGCGGCATCATCCGTGAAGCCGGCATCAAGGGCAGCTGAGCGGAGTTCGGCCGATGACGCGTTCCAGGATCGACTGGCAGGACCTGCTCTTCGGCCTGTTCCTCGCGGCGGTCGCAGCGGGCACGCTCATTGCGACCCGCAAGCTCGTCGTCGGCCACGCCGCCGATATGGGCGCGGGCTACATGCCTCGCGCCGTCGCGCTCGGCCTTCTGGGCTTCGGCCTGTTCTTCTGCGTGCGCGGCGTCAGGCGGGCGGCGGTCGCGATCGATGCCGTCCAGCTGCGTCCGCTGCTCGCCGTGCTCGGCGCGGTCGGCGTCTTCGTGCTGACCGCCGAGCGGCTGGGGCTTGCCGTCGCCGCGGTCGTCACCGTCATCCTGGCGAGCTTTGCAACCCGCGAGGGGCGTCTTCGCGAGAGCCTGCCCTTCGCGCTGGCCCTTTCGGCAGCGGCCGTCCTTCTCTTCGTCAAGGTGCTGGCGCTGCCCGTGCCTGTCTGGCCGCGCTGAAGGCTCAAGCTCCCGATGGAACTCTTCGACAACCTGCTGCTCGGGCTCTCGACCGCGCTCGAGCTGAACAATCTCGGCCTGTGCCTGCTCGGCGTCGTGATCGGCACAGCCATCGGCGTGCTGCCCGGCATCGGCCCGATCCCGACCGTCGCCCTGCTTTTGCCTTTCACCTTCGGCCTGTCGCCGCCCGGCGCCATGATCATGCTCGCCGGCATCTTCTACGGCGCGCAGTACGGCGGCTCGACCACCGCCATCCTCGTCAACGTGCCGGGCGAAACCTCCTCGGTCGTCACCTGCATCGACGGCCACGAGATGGCCAAGCAGGGCAAGGCCGGCACGGCCCTGGCGATCGCGGCGCTCGCCTCGTTCTTTGCCGGTACGGTGGCGACTGTCGTCATCGCCGTGATGAGCGTGCCGCTGTCGGTGCTGGCGCTGAAGTTCACGGCGGTCGAGTATTTCAGCCTACTCGTGCTCGGTCTGATCGCCGCCGTCGTCCTGGCGCATGGCTCGGTCGCCAAATCCCTGGCGATGGTGCTGCTCGGCCTTCTGCTCGGCCTCGTCGGGGTCGATGTCAGCTCGGGCGCGGCGCGCATGACGTTCGGGGTCGCCGAACTCTCCGACGGGCTCGACTTCGTTCCGGTCGCCATGGGCCTGTTTGGCCTCGGAGAGATCATCGCCAATCTGGAGCGCCCGGCGGAACGGCGCGTCGTGAGCCAATCGATCCGCAGCCTGATTCCGAGCCGGGCCGATCTGCGGGCGGCCTTTCCAGCCATGGTCCGCGGTACGGCGCTCGGCTCGGTGCTTGGCGTCCTGCCGGGTGGTGGGGCGGCGCTGCCGCCCTTCTCCTCCTATGCGCTCGAGAAGAAGCTGGCGAAGGACCCCTCCCGCTTCGGCAAGGGCGCGATCGAGGGCGTCGCCGGCCCGGAAGCAGCCAACAATGCCGGCGCCCAGACCAGCTTCATCCCGCTGCTGACGCTCGGCATCCCGGCAAACGCGCTGATGGCGCTGATGATCGGCGCGCTGATGATGCAGGGCATCCAGCCCGGCCCGCAGATCTTGACCGAGCAGCCGAAGCTGGTCTGGGGCGTGATCGCCTCGATGTGGGTCGGCAATCTGATGCTGCTGGTGATCAACCTGCCCTTGGTCGGGCTGTGGATCTCGATGCTGAAGATCCCCTATCGCCTGCTCTTCCCGGCGGTCGTTCTGTTCTGCTGCATCGGCACCTATGGCGTCGCCAACAGCCTGTTCAATGTCTGGCTGATGCTGGGCTGCGCGGCCATCGGCTACTTCTTCATCAAGGTCGGCGTCGAGCCGGCTCCGCTGCTGCTGGGGCTGGTGCTCGGTCCGCAGCTCGAGGAGAACTTCCGCCGCGCTATGCTGCTGTCCGAGGGGGATTTCTCGGTCTTCCTGCAGCGCCCGATCAGCGCGGTGCTGCTGGGCATCGTCGCAGTCATGCTGCTTGCAATGCTGTCGCCGACGATCATGCGAAACCGGAAGGCCGCTCTCATAGAAGAGACCTGAAATTCCGGCGGCCTAGACAAAAAAGTAACGACCAACGCCTGCATAGCGCCAATTGCGCCTCTTGGAGCCAATATTCGCCATTTCCTGACCTTAGACCGCTGCCGGAAAGCGGACGTTGGGCTGCGCGCCCGGACGATGCTCATCGAGCTTTTACCGGAGACCAAGGCGCCTATTACAGATTCGGGCCTGCCACCCTCGTTCAAGAATAACTGAGGCGCTGAGGTTCGGGCTGCTTTCAGAAGCGATTGGAAGATCCTGACCAACGCGCTTACGAACTCGACGAGGACAAGAGGTCGGGGACCCGGCGCTTCGAGGGACTCGTCAAGCTCGACGAGACGGCTCTTGACGCACCTGACTGCTCGGTCGTGCTACTTGTATCGCGCGAAGGGTATCCAGTTCCATGGGCTGGGGTTGGTCCGCACGGCTAGAGGCTCTCGGAAAACGACGTCCGACGGTTTTGTCCCGCTTAGCCGAGCTTCTCCTTCGCGTTCAGAACCTGACGGCAAGGTTCGCCTTGAAGGCATGGTCCTGTGTGTCCTGCGCGAGCTGGGCGGTATAGGCTAGGCTGAGCGTGGCGCTTGGGCTGATCGAAAGCCCGAGTCCGGCCTCGAGGAGGGCGGCGTTCCTGGCGATCGGCAAGCCTGAGATGCTGAACGGGTTGCTGCCGGTGAAGGCAAGCGTCGTCTTCGGATCGACATCGCCGAAGGCATGGCGCCAGCCGAGGCCGCCGCGCAGCGTCAGATCCGCGCCAGCGAGGCGGGTCGTCGTCGCGGCGCGCAGGCCGAGCGTGGCATAGCCGAGGCCGGTGTCGTCGCTGCCGGAAGAGAGCGCCGCGGCACCGCCGCGCTCGGTGAATCCGTCGCTGCGCAGGACGACATAGGCGAGGCCGGCGAAAGGCTCGAACGCGACCTGGCCAAACTCGATGCGATAGCCGAGCTCGCCGAAGGCCTGTGCCGTGCCGGCATCGTAACCGGCGCGCAAGGTGTCGCCGAGCCCGGCCGCTACGATGCCGCGCCGGGTCGAGAGGTCGTGCCAGGTGTAGCTCAGGCCGGTGCGCAGGCTGAGCGCGCCGAACTGGCCGCCGCCATAGAGGCCGAGATGGTAGTTGTCGCTCTCGCCCGAGGAGAGCCGGCGGTTCACGTCGAACTGGGTCCGGCTGTAGCCGGCGACGACGCCGAGGCGCAGGTTCTCCAACACCGCTGCATCAGCACCGACCAGCAGGCCGCCGGTCGAACGGGAGAGGCTCGCGGCATTGCCGTCGCTGCTTGTGCGGCCCCAGGAGCCGTAGCCCTGGCCCCAGACAGCGAAGCGCTCGGCCGCGGGGAGCCTGGGCATCGCTCCCTGGATGCGCGGCGCGAGATCGGCGGTGAAGCCATAGCTCAGCGTCGCCATCGGGCTCGAGCCGACCGTGCCGAAAGCCGAGCGCAGACGGTCGTTGACCGCTGCGCGCAGCAGCCAGCTCTCGTCGACCAGCACGGCGCGGGCCGAGGCATGGATCTCGCCGGAGAGCTGCCCGAGAGCCCTCCGCGCGGCATCGAGGCTCGCCTGGTTGTAGACACCGGTCTGGGCGGCATTGCCGGTCGGCAGGCTGTCGACCGCCTGGCCGACCGCCTGCTCGTTGCCGGTCCCGCCGATACCGCCGGCAGTGTTGGTCTGGACCACTGTCAGATAGGCGTTCGTCGCGTCGGTGCTGTTGCGCAGGCTGAGGATCGGGCCGATCGCGATATCGGCGCCATAGCTGCCGCTGAGCCCGGTCGAGGTCAGGATGGTGTAGCGCTGGCCGGCGACATAGGCGGCGCCGGTATAGTTGATCACCAAGACCGCCGCGCCATTGGCCAGCATCGCGTTGCCGTGGACCTGGATGCGATCGGAGGTGACCGTCCCCGGATCGACCTCAACCTCGTAGACCGTGCCGGCATTCTGGACATAGGCACCGTTGACGGTGAGCGTGCCGATCGAGTTGCCCGGCGCGATCGTGCCGCCATTCGCCACGAAGTTGCCGGTGATGGTGCCTGTGCCTTGCAGGCGCCCGCCCAGGCGAAGATCGACCAGGCCTCCGAGCTTGCCGTCGATACCAAGCGTTCCGCCCGACACAACGGTCGTGCCCGAGAATCCCGAGCTGTCGCCCGAGAGATGCGTCACTCCAGCAAGATGATCGATCCTACCGAGACCATTGATCGGCAGCGTGAAATCGTAATTGCCGCCGGTATGGTTGAACACCAGCCGGCCATTGCCGCTGCCGAAGCCGAGGCCGCCAGCTTGCAGCACTCCCGCTGCCATAGCCGCTTCCGTTGAAGCCGCACCGATGTTGAGCGTGCCGGTCGAGCCGGCATTGGCCGCCACGACGACGCTCTGAGCCGAGACCAGGCCGCCGGCGGTGATGGTCAATGTCCCGGCGCCGGCTTCGCCGACGGCGATACGCCGGCTATTTGCCCAGGTTGAGTTCTGGCCAATTACCACCACCGAACCGATCGATCCGCCGAGAGAGCCGATCGTCGCCCAGTTATTCTGCACGCGCCCGCCGGCGCTGACGGTTAACGCTCCGCGGCCTGCAAAGCCGACCAGAAGGTCCTCGTTCATCACGGACCAGACCGAGCCGGCGCCGGATACGGTGGCGCTGCCCGATCCGGAGGCGACGCCGCCAATATAGCTGCGTCCGCTTTCGACGCGGCCGCCATTCGCAATGGTCAGTGCTCCGCTGCCGAGATTACCGATAATAAGGATGCTGCTGTTGGCCCAAATCGCGTTCGCACCGGTCACAGTCGCCGTGCCGCGCGAGCCGGCGAGGTCGCCGATTGCGCTGCCCGTGCCGCCGCTCTCGACCCTGCCGCCATCCGCGATTGTCAGCGTTCCCGTGCCGCTCTCGCCGACCGCTATGCCGAGAGAGTTAGCCCAGAGCGACCCAGCGCCTGTTACGGTCACGGTGCCGGTGGAGTCCGCAAAATAGCCGAGAAGGCCGTAGGTGTTCCGAACCTGGCCGCCATTCATAACGGCCAACACGCCCTGGCCGGCGGTGCCTATGTAAAGATCGCCGCTATTGGCCCAGAGCGAGCCGGCGCCGGTCACCGCCGCGACGCCATGGGAGCCGGAGTTGTAGCCGATGAAGCCGAGGACGTTCCGAACCTGGCCTCCATTGGCTACGGTCAACTCGCCCCGGCCGGCGATGCCGACGAGCAGGTCGTTGCTGTTGGACCATAACGAGTTCGAGCCGGTCACGATCGCAATACCATGCGAGGCGCCGCCGAAGCCGATATAGCCGTTGATGTCCCCAACCTGGCCGCCAGCCTCGACCTGGAGCGTGCCCGCACTCGTCGCGCCAACAACCAGGGTCCCGTTGATCAGCCAAGGCGAGGGCTGGCCGCTCGGCACGGTGACCGCTAAACCGCCGTCGATGAAGGCATCCTGCGCCGCCCCAGGGATCGTTCCGGCGCCGAGGCTCAGCACGATCGGCGAGGCGAGCGCGAGCAAGCCTCGCGCCGACAGGCTGCGCGCAACCCCAAGGACAGGCGAGCCCGCCGGCGCGATAGGGGCGGACGCGCTGCGAAAGACGCGCTGCATGAAAGTGCTCATCGATCCTCCGGACATCCGCAACTCGCCGCTGTCGGGAGAGGCGAAACCCAGGGCAGTTTAAGGTTTGAAATCCGGGCTACTTGACGCTACGTCCGCTATCTTTTGATATTCCGTTCTGGGGCCAATGTGTTGCGAATCCGCAACGGCGCGTGAGAGTGCAGGCGATGACGGACGACCATCAGCCTGCAGGCAGCTCCCCCAATGCGAACGGCAGCGGGCGTGCGGCCGAGCCGGTTCTCGGCGGGCCGCAGGTTGCCATCGTGCTGCCGCCGACAGCCGACGGGGCGTCCTTCAAGGCTTGGCAGCACCACCTGACTTTCGCCTGCAGCGCCGAACTCGTCTCAGCCAGTGATGCCCCGGCGTTCCACGCCTCGACCAGCCTCTACATGCTCGACCGCTTCATCCTCAGCGAGTCGACGAGTTCGCATGCCAACCACCTCGTCCGCACGGCCAAGGATGCGGCGCGCACCGGCGTCGATCACGTCAACATCTCGCTGCATCTCGAAGGCACCTATGAGGGCTCCTGCGGCAGCCGCGCCTTCCTTGCCAAGCCCGGCGATGTCAGCTTCATCGATTTCGGCCTGCCCTTCGACTTCGAGACCTCGCCCTACCGCACCATGGCGCTCACGGTGCCGCGCAGTGCCATGCCCGAAGCCCTCCGCGCGCGGGCGGTCCATGGCCTCGTACCGGATATGAAGCTGCCGGCCACACGCCTGCTGTCGCAACTGATGCGCGACGTTTACGCGGCTCTGCCGGGCCTCACCTTGGCGCAGGGCATTGCTGCTGCCGCAGCCATCGTCGAACTGGCGATTGCGGCCTCACAAGGTGGCCATGGCGCGCGCGAAGAGCCGACGCCCGCCGATCTCGACCTGTTCAGCCGGGCTCAGGCGCATGTCGAGCGCTCGCTGGGCGACTTCGGACTGACCGTCGGTTCGCTGATGAAGACGTTGGAGGCGACACGCGGCGCGCTCTACGCTGTCTTCGGTGAGCATGGCGGCGTGCAGGCCTATATCCGCGAACGCCGGCTGCAGCGCTGCTACGAGGTCATCAATGGCGACGACCGTGCCGGCGAGACGCTGAGCGCCATCGCCTTTTCCTTCGGTTTCCGCAGCGAGGCGCATTTCAGCCGCGCATTCAAAGAGCGCTTCGGCATGGCGCCGCGCGAACTGCGGGCCGTCGCGCGCCAGCGCGGCGTTGACATGCTTCCGCCTAAAACGGTCGGCGTCGCCCCGGACCGCGTCCAGAAGCTGGGGCGTTAATGACGGGTTCGCTCAGCTATTGCCGCTATCAAAGCTTGATGCTTCCAATCGGACCTGGAGCGCCCTGCACCAAGTTCGGTCAGCCGAGCGCTCTAATGAACTACTCGATACAGACATTCCAGACGTTCACGATAGGTCAGAACAGCATGCCTTGCTGCCGTGAAGCGCCATAAGCGGAAGCTGACGCACCACCCGAAGGCGGAATTTGCGGAAAGCCACTTTTGTAATGGACACATCTCATCGATTGGCCGCGATAAAGGGATGTTTGGGGAAGCTAGCCGTCCCGTTTCAACCTCATGCGGTAGACGAAATGCTCGGCCGGATGCCAGTTCATGGAGGTCAGCATCGTCGAGCCGCTGTCATCGATATAGCGCCTGACGAAGCGCAGGGAGGGGGCGCCGGTCCGCAAGCCAAGCGCCCGCGCCGCAAAACGTGGCAGCGGCTCCGCCGAGATCTCCTGGACGACTTCGGCGATGCGCTCGCCTGAGCGACGCTCGATGAGGTCGTAGACCGGCCCTTCAGCCGAAGCGACGTCGTGAAGGTGCTCGGCGAAGCGCAGGTGCACGAAGACGGCGGTCGCGCAGATCGGCTCGGCCGAATGTGGCCGCCAGCGTATGCCTTCCAGACGCATCCAGGTCGAATCGACCGGCGCAGGGATGAGCAGGGCGACATCGGCGGTGATCGCGACACGCTCGAGCCGCTGGATCTCGTATTGCGTGTCGTGAGCGTATTGCGTCAGCTCTTCCAGCGAGCGCATGGCCTGGACATAGCGGGTGGTCGGGGCGCCCGCTGCGATCAGGGTTCCCGAGCCGCGCCGCCGCGACACCATCCCCAGCTCGCCGAGTACCCGAAGGGCGTCGCGAATCGTGTGCCGGCTCACATCGAAGCGCGCACAAAGTTCGCTTTCGGTCGGGAGCATCGAGCCGACGGCGAACATCCCCGCCTCGATCTCCGCCTGCAGGGTCTGAGCGATCCGCTGATAAAGCGGCGAGCCGGCGGCGTCCAAAGCCGTGCCATGCTCCTTCGACGGCACTTTCACCGCCCCGTCCATGCTGTCCCGATCCATCGCGATCCCTGATAATTTATCCGGACTAATCTAGATCATCCAGCGTGTCTACTCCAGAGCGAAAATCTCGCCGGCAGCACAGGTGTTTTGACAAGTGCGGTAAGGAAAATCTGCCGATACGTATGATTTTAGGGCCATGCTCGGTTGCGTGGTGACTCGGCTCCACTCATCCGGCCGGTGTGTCACGTGGCGGACTGTTGCGTCGCAGCATCGATTTAATGCTGCGCAGCATATCCAGGTGGTTGACTGCCCAGGCATATCATTGAAAGTTGTCCGGACATATCAGCAGCCCCGCGAGCCGCCATGCGTGACGCCGTCAAAACTCTAGCTCAGCAACGCTACCGCGAGACGTTCGGTCGCTACTATGAAGAGTTTGCGATCGGCGACCTCTACGAGCACAGGCCGGGCCGCACCATCAGCGAGACGGACAACACCTGGTTCTCGCTGCTGACGATGAATACCCATCCGCTGCATTTCGACCGCGAATACGCGGCGCATTCGGAATTCGGGCAGCTCCTCGTCGCCAGCCCGCTGACCTTGTCGATCGTCGTCGGCATGAGCGTCTCCGACGTCTCGCAAAAAGCCAAAGCCAATCTCGGCTGGAAGGAAATCCGCCTGACCGCACCCGTGTTCTGCGGCGACACGCTCTATGCCGAGACCGAAGTACTCGAAAAACGTGAATCGGCGAGCCGGCCAGGCGACGGCATCGTCACGGTGAAGACGACCGGCCGTAATCAGGACGGCAAGGCCGTCTGCGACTTCGTCCGCTCGATGCTGGTCCCGAAGCGTGGCCACGGCGTCGACGACGCAGCCAATTATTGAGCCGGCCGATGCGCAACGCCCCGCTCCCTGCCGACGAAGAACAGGCGCTCTTCGACACGATCGATCGCTGGCTGGACACGAAGGTCAGGCCGGTGGTGCGCCGGCACGATCATGACGACATCTATCCCGTAGAGATCGTCGAGCAGATGAAGGAGCTCGGGCTGTTCGGCGCGACGATCGGCCAGGAATATGGCGGGCTCGGCCTGCCGGCGACGACCTATGCCAAGATCGTCATGCGCATTTCTGATGTCTGGATGGCGATCACCGGCATCTTCAATTCGCATCTGATCATGGCTGCCGCGGTCGAGCGCTTCGGCACGCCCGAGCAGAAGGCGGAATGGTTGCCGCGCTTCGCCAGTGGCGAGATCCGTGGCGGCCTTGCCCTGACCGAGCCGGATTGCGGCACCGACCTCCAGGCAATCCGGACGACAGCGCGACGCCACGACGGCCGCTACATCATCAACGGCACCAAGACCTGGATCTCGAACGGCATCGAAGGGTCCTGCTTCGCGCTGCTGGTCAAGACCGACCCGGCAGCCGAGCCGCGCCACAAGGGCATGAGCCTCTTCCTCGCGCCGAAGAAGACGGGCTTTCGTGTCGGCAAGAAGATCGAGAAGCTAGGCTACAAATGCATCGACTCGGCGGAACTCGTCTTCGACGACTACGAGCTCGACGGCAGCCATCTGATCGGCGGCGTCGAAGGCCAGGGCTTCCAGCAGGCGACCGGCGGACTCGAGCTCGGACGCATCAACGTCGCCGCTCGTGGCGTCGGCCTCGCCGAAGGTGCCCTACGGCTGGCGACGGAGTACGCGCAGCTACGCCGAACCTTCGGCAAGCCGATCGCCGAGCACCAGGCGATCCAGCTCAAGCTCGGCGAGATGGTCACCCGGGCCCGCGCCGCGCGGTTGCTCACCCTCGATGCCGCCCAGGCCTATGACCGCGGCGAGCGCTGCGACATGGAGGCAGGCATGGCGAAGTACTTCGCCTCCGAGGCCGCCGTCGAGAACAGCCTCGAGAGCATGCGCATCCACGGCGGCTACTCCTATTCGAAGGAGTTCGACGTCGAGCGCTACTTCCGCGATGCGCCCCTGATGTGCATCGGCGAAGGCACCAACGAGATGCAGCGCATCATCATTTCCAAGCAATGGATCAAGAGGAGTTCAGCCGCATGAGCCCGCTCGCCGGCCTGCGCGTCCTAACGCTGGAGCAATTCGGAGCCGGGCCCTATGGCTCGATGACGCTCGCCGATCTCGGCGCCGAGGTGATCAAGATCGAGAGCCCGACGCTGGGCGGCGACGCCTCGCGCCATGTCGGCCCGCATATGCTCGGCCAGGACGACAGCCAGTACTTCCAGACCTTCAACCTCAACAAGAAGAGCGTTTCTCTCGACCTGAAGACACCGCTCGGCGCCGAGGCTTTCCGCCGGCTCGTCGCCACTGCCGACGCGGTCGTCAATAATCTGCGCGGCGACCAGCCCGACAAGCTCGGCCTGACCTATGACGCCCTCAAGGCGGTCAACCCCCGCATCGTCTGCCTGCACATCTCGGCCTATGGCCGCGACAATGAGCGGCGCGGCTGGCCGGGCTACGACTATCTGATGCAGGCCGAAGCTGGCATCATGAGCGTCACCGGCGAGCCCGACGGCGCGCCGACCAGGCTTGGCCTGTCGATGATCGACTTCATGACCGGCATCACCGGTGCGGTCGGCCTGCTCGCTGCGATCCTGCGTGCGCGAACCAGCGGCATCGGCGCCGATGTCGATACCTGCCTGTTCGACGTCGCGCTGCACCAGCTCTCCTATCCGGCGACCTGGTATCTGAACGAGGGCGACGTACCGGCGCGGATGGCCCGCAGCGCCCATCTCTCGGCCGTGCCGGTGCAGACCTTCGAGACGGCCGATGGCTGGCTCTTCATCATGTGCATGACCGACAAGTTCTTCACCGCGCTGGTCGGTGCCATGAACCGGCCGGATCTGGCGAACGACGAGCGCTTCTCGGCCATGAAGGCAAGGCGAGCCAATCGCGGCCTGCTGACCCAGGAGCTCGACGCCGAATTCGCCAAGGCAGGCACGCGGGAATGGCTGTCGCGCCTCAACGGCCTGCTGCCGGTGGCGCCGGTTTTCGACATACCGCAGGCCTTCGCCAACCCCTTCGTCGAACGCACCGGCATGGTCGCGCAGGTCCCCCATCCACAGCGCCCGGATCTGCGCTGCCTGGCCAGCCCGTTGCGGATCAATGGCGAGCGACCGAAGGCCAGCGCCTGCAGCGCGCTCGGAGCGGACACCGAAAGCGTGCTTCGCGAGATCGGGCTAGGCGCCGAAGAGATCGCGTCATTGCGCGCCGGCGCAGCAGCCTAGGCCGCGGCAATGAAGCTCGAAGACCTCCGTGTCGTCGATCTCTCGGTCTTCCTGCCGGGGCCCTATCTGACGATGACGCTCGCCGACCATGGCGCGCGCGTGCTGAAGATCGAGCCCCCGGGTGGCGATCCCGGCCGCGAGATCGGCCCGCGCGTCGACGGCGAGACCGTATTCTTCCGCAACACGAACCGCGGCAAGGAGAGCCTCGTCATCGACCTCAAGGACCCGGTCGGACGCGAAAGACTGCTGAAACTCTGCGACGAGGCCGATGTCGTGGTCGAAACCTTCCGCCCCGGCGTCGTGCGGCGGCTCGGCGTCGACTACGAGACCGTCAGCGCCCGCAATCCCGGCATCGTCTACTGCTCGATCAGCGCATTCGGCCAGGATGGCCCCTATCGCGATCGACCGGCGCATGACCTCGCTGTCGAAGCGCTTGGCGGGGCGATCTCGATCAACGAGGGGCAGGACGGCACCCCCGCCATTCCCGGCATCCCCGCGGCCGACATGCTGAGCTCGCTGCAGGCCCTGTCCGGCGTGCTGATGGCGCTGCTTCGGCGCGAACGTACCGGGCGCGGCGACTATCTCGACATGTCGATGCACGACGCCGTGCTCGCCGCCTATCCCAATGTCGTCGGCCCGGTCTTCGCCCATGGCCGGGATCCCGTGCCGAAGCACGAACGCAGCATGGGCGGCTCGGCCTTCTACCGGATCTACGCGACAGCCGATGGACGTCACATTGTGCTCGGCGGCCAGGAGGCGAAATTCGTCCGAAACCTGCTCTCCGCGCTGGAACGCCCGGATCTCGCCGTGCTCTGCGAAGCCGGCCCCGGGCCGCATCAGGCTCCGGCCATCACCTTCCTGTCCGAAACATTCGTGCGCCGCAGCCAGGCTGAATGGGTCGAATGGTTCGCGGGGCGCGACATCTGCTTCGCACCGGTCAAGCGCATCAGCGAGGCGTTCGACGATCCGCACGCGCAGCATCGCGGCATGGTGCTGGGTGGCGGCGCGACGCGTCAGATCGGGCCGGCGATCAAATTCCGGCACGAGCCGGCGCGTCCGCGGCTGAGCGTGCCGCGGCTGGCCGCCGAAGCTGCAGAAGGCAATGAGGTGGGAGCATGAGCTTCGAAGCGGGAGGCTATGGCGAGATCGGCATCGGCTGGGGCAAGCGCCCAGCGGTGATCGTGGTCGACTTCCAGCTCGCGTTTACCGATCCGGCCTACGCGCTGGGCCAGTCGGCACATATCCATGCAGCGGTCGACCGGACCGCCGCCCTTCTGGCATTCGCCCGGGCCAACAGCGTGCCCGTTGCCTCCTGCCGCACCGCCTGGTGCGGCGAGAAGGACATGATCCTGTGGAAGGCGACCGGCGTGCGCGACGGCATGTTCCATGGCGACAGGCCGACGCAGATGGATCCGCGCGTCTTCGACCCGGCCTATGACGTCAACTTCGTCAAAGCCGGGCCGTCGATCTTCTTCGGCACGCCACTGGTCTCCTATCTGATCAAGGCGCAGGTCGACACGGTGATCGTCACCGGCTGCACGACCAGCGGCTGCGTGCGCGCCTCGATCATCGACTGCTTCTCCTACGGCTTCCGGACGATCGTCCCCGAGGACTGCGTCGGCGACATGGGCATCGAGGCGCACCGCGCCAACCTGCTCGATGTCGGCCGCCGCTATGCCGATGTGGTCGATGCCGAGGCCTGCCTCTCCGAAATCCGCAAGCTCACGGCGTCCTGACGCCGGCCTATCGACGAGGAAAACCCATGCCGATCGCCCATATCAACGGCCACGACATGTATTACGAGATCCACGGCAAGGGTGAACCCGTCCTCCTCATGGGGGGATGGGGCACGTTCTGTCACGGTGAGCATCATCACCTGCCCTGGGGCCTGACCGATCGCTACTCCGTCGTGATCTTCGATCATCGTGGCATCGGCGATTCCGGCGACGAGCTCGACAGGCCGGCAACGACCCGGATGTATGCCGACGACGCGATCGGCCTGCTCGCACATCTGGAGATACCGAACGCGCATGTGATCGGCCTGATCGGGATGGGCGCCTGCATCGCGCAGGAGATGGCGATCAGCCATCCGCAGCTCGTCCGCTCGATGGTCAACACCGGCGCCTGGCTGAAGACCGACCGATTCCTGACCGACCAGCTCGAGCTGTTCCGGATCGTTCATCGCGACATGGGCTTCCTGCCCTTCCAGCATGCGGTGACGGTGCTGTCCTTCGAGCCGGAATACTACAACCGGCAAATCGACCGGCTGCTCGGCATCGACGGCGTCTGGGGCCATCTCAACGGGCGCTACCCTGCCCATTCGCGCCTGATCGACGCCTGCATCGCCCATGACACGACCGCGCGCGCCGGCCAGATCAAGGCGCCGACCTTCGTCCTGCATGCCGGCCTCGACCAGGTCACCGGCCCCAGGACGACGCAGCCGATCCAGGACGCGATTCCCGGCGCGGAAGGCTACCTGCTCGCCGAAGCCGCCCATGTCATCGCCGGCAAGGCGATGAAGGCGCGCTTCTCCGAGCTGCTCTTCGATTTCCTGGGGAAGCACTGAGCCTGCCGGCCCCGGCCGTCTCCGGGAAAACAACAAGATCGAGGGAGAATGCCATGTCCATCACCCGCCGCCATGCGGTCGCCGCCATCGCCTCCACGCTCGCGCTCGGCTCCACGGCCAGTGCGCAGGAGAAGTCGATCACCATCCGCTTCCCGTTCGAATACGCGGCCGATGTCGCGCCGGGGCTTGCCAACCAGGCCTTCAAGAAGCTGGTGGAAGAGCGCTCGAAGGGGCGCATCAAGGTCCAGCTCTATCCGAATGGCAGCCTGCTGAAGGGACTGGACCTGCTTCAGGGCGTTGTCCGCGGCGACGCCGAAATGACCACGCTGGTCTCCGCCTACTGGGTCGGCGTTTCGCCGAAGCTCAGCGTCTTCGACCTGCCCTACGCTTTCCCGACCCACGAAGCCTTCTACAAGGCGATGGACGACCGCGACTTCCAGAAGGAGGTCTTCGACGAACTCGAGGGCAAGGGCGTCAAGGTGCTCGGCATGCTGCCCTATGATTACGTGGTTCCCGGCTCCCGCAAGGGACCAATCGTCAAGCCCGAGGACTTCAAGGGCCTGAAGCTGCGTGCCGTCGGCAAGACCAACGCCGCCGCCCTTTCCGCCATCGGAGCCACCGCAGTCGCGATCAACATCACCGAGGTTGCGACTTCCATCCAGCAGGGCGTCATCGATGGGTTGAACACTCCGCTCGATGCCTTCCTCAGCTACCGCTTCCACGAAGCGATCAAGAACATCACCTACGCCAGGTATTTCTTCGCATTCTATCCCTGGACGGTGAACAGCAAGTTCTGGGAGGGGCTCTCCGAGGCCGATCGCAAGTTGATCGGCGACGCCGCGGCCGAGACCATTTCGGGACACAAGATTCGGGCGCGCGAAGCGGCCAACAATGCCAAGGCCGAGCTCGCCCAGAAGGGCGTCAAGTTCCACGAGCAGACCGCCGACGAGGCCAAGGCCTGGGCCAAGGGGATGTCGCCGATCTGGGAAGCCAGCGAGAAACAGTTCGGCAAGCCGCTTATCGACAAGATGCGAACCTTCGGCGGCTGACCGGGCCAGTGGGAGGACGCCATGTTGCGCTGGTTCAACAGGTTGGACGAATGGCTCGCGGGACTGGCGCTGTTCGCCTGCTTCGCCGTCGTCTGTTTCGAGATGGGCGGACGGTCGCTTTTCAACACCTCCCACCTTTGGTCCGAGGAGCTCTCGCGCTACCTCATCATCGTCTCGACCTATTTCGGTGCGGCTGCTGCCGTCCGCACCGATGATCACATCCGCGTCGAGCTGCTGATCGATCTGTTGCCCGCCCCGTTGCGGCGGGCTCTGGAAGTGCTGGTCTCCCTGCTCTGCGCGCTCTTCACCGGCGTGGTCGGCTATTTCGGCTACCGCTGGGTCGAAGGCAGTGCCGCGCTCGGCCTCTCCTCGGCCGACAGCTCGCTGGTGATCCCGATCTACGTCTTCCAGGCAGTGGTGCCGGTCGGCTTCGCCATCATGACCCTGCGCTTCCTCGCAAGGGCCGTTCGCGCGAGCCGCGACCGACCGATGCCGCTTGGCGCTCAGCCCGAAACCGTTGGTGCCCAATGACGCTGTTCATCGTCTGCACGTTGTTCATCCTGCTTGCGATAGGCGTGCCCGTCGCCTTTGCCCTCGGCCTCGTGGGACTCGGAGCGGTGGCGATTTTCCAAGGGACCTCCTTCACCCAGCTCGCGCAATCGCAGTTCGCCAATCTCGACAGTTTCGTGCTGCTCGCGATCCCGTTCTTCGTGCTCGCCGGCAACATCATGGTGAAGGGGCATCTGGCGGCCTATCTCTACGGCTTCATGCGGGCCCTGACCCGCCCGATCACCGGCGGCCCCGCGGTCGGGGCAGTGCTCGCATCAGCCATCTTCGGTGCAATGAGCGGGTCGTCCGCCGCAGCGGCGGCGGCACTTGGCCGCGTCACGATCCCCGAGCTCGACCGGCTCGGCTTTCCGCGCAGCTTCTCGGCCGGCGTCATGGCGGCGGGCGGCACGCTCAGCATCCTGATCCCGCCCAGCATCGTCTTCGTCATCTACGGAGCAATCGCCCAGGTTTCGGTGGCGGAACTTTTCACAGCCGGCATCGTGCCCGGCATTTTCCTCGCCTTCCTGATCGGCCTCGTCGCCTTCGTGCTATGCCTTCGCAATGGCTGGAGCCGGGCCGAACGCTTCTCTCCGACCGAGATACTGCAGACCGGCGTCAAGGCGTTGCCGGCGCTGGTCATGCCGGGGATCGTGCTCGGCGGCATCTATGGCGGCATCTTCACGCCGACGGAGGCGGCCGCAGTCTCGGCCCTCTACGGCCTGGTCGCCGGCCTCCTGATCTACCGCAGCATGTCCCTTGCCGACCTTCCCGCTCTGTTCGTCGACAGCGCGCGCATGACGGCGACGATCTTGATCATCCTCGCCGGTGCGATCTTCATCGGCATGCTGTCGACCCTCGCAGGCATACCCCAGGCGATCGTCGGAGCCGTCGAGGCACTCAACCTCTCAGCGTGGCAGTTCCTGCTGATCATCAACATCATCCTGCTCATTCTTGGCTGCTTCCTCGACGGCATCACGATCCTCACGGTCATCATGCCGATGCTGCTGCCGAGCCTGCGCTTGCTCGATATCAACCTGATCCATTTCGCGATCATCCTTTGCATCAACATCGAGATCGCCTCGATCACCCCGCCGGTCGGGATGAACCTGTTCGTCATCGGCAGCATCTCGCGCACTCCGCTCGAGACCGTCGTACGCGGCGTCCTGCCCTTCATCCTGATCCTGACTCTCGCTCTCCTGCTCATCACCTATCTGCCGGCGCTCTTCCTGCTCGGCTGAAAACGGAGGACCTCCATGCATCCCGAATACATCGAAGCCTTCACCCGCAAGGTCGGCATCGACCCCCGTACGACCGCGCTGGTCCCGGTCGACCTGCAATATGCCTCGGGCAGCCGCGAGCACGGGCTCGGCGCCCTGCTGGCGAGCCAGGGCAAGCTCGACGAGGCCAGCTACCGCTTCGACCGGATCGAGAAGCTCGTGATCCCGAACACGAAGCGCCTGCTCGATGCCTGGCGCGGGCTCGGCGCCCGGGTGATCTACGTAACCCTCGGCTGCGAGCTGCCGGACTATGCGGATGCGGCACCGAGCACCCGCGCCTTCTTCACCGCGACGAAGAACACAATCGGCAACCGCGAGCACGAGATCGTCGACGAGATCAAGCCGCTGCCGGGCGAACTCGTCATCAACAAGCGCACCCAGGGCGCCTTCGCTTCCTCGGGCATCGAATCCGCCCTGCGCGGCCTGGGCATCGAGACGATCGTCGTCACCGGCGTCTCCACCAACAATTGCGTCGAGACGACCGCCCGCGAGGCTTCCGACCGCGGCTTTGGCGTGGTGATGGTCTCCGATGCGACCGGCACCTGCAGCGACGAGATGCAGAACGCGACACTCAAAGGCTTTTCGCGGCTCTGGGGCCGGGTCGCGGCGACCGACGAGGTCATCGCCGAACTGCGCGCCGGACGCGCCCTCGGTGTCGCGGCCGAATAGGCCGCGGCATCCGCAGTTGCAAGAAATCAGGAGTCCATGATGAGCAATGCCAGCGCCAGAGCGACCGGCCGATCGGGCCCGCTGTCCGATATCCGGGTGATCGAGATGGGGCAGCTTCTTGCCGGCCCGTTCTGCGGTCAGCTCATGGCCGATTTCGGGGCCGAGGTGATCAAGATCGAGCAGCCTGGCATCGGCGATCCGATGCGCGAATGGGGCCGCGAGAAGCCCCAGGGCGTATCGCTGTGGTGGCCGGTCGTCGCCCGCAACAAGAAGTCGATCGAGCTCAATGCGCGCGGCGCCGAGGGCCAGCAGATCGTGCGGGACCTCGTGGCCAGATCGGACATCCTGATCGAGAATTTTCGGCCCGGCACGATGGAGAAATGGGGGCTCGGCTATGAGGAGCTCGCCAAGATCAACCCCAGGCTGATCATGATCCGCGTTTCCGGCTACGGGCAGACCGGCCCCTATGCCGGCAAGGCCGGCTATGGCTCGATCGGCGAAGCGATGGGCGGTCTGCGCTATGTCGTGGGCGATCCCTTGGCTCCGCCGAGCCGGATGGGCATCTCGATTGGCGATACGCTGGCGGCGACCTTCGCCTGCATTGGCGGGCTGATGGCCCTGCATGCCCGCGACCGGCTCGGCCGCGGTCAGGTCGTCGACAGCGCGATCTACGAAGCGGTGCTGGCGGTGATGGAGAGCCTCGTCACCGAATACGACCAGACCGGTTATGTCCGCGA
The DNA here is from genome assembly GCF_001429505.1 of Allobosea sp. Root483D1. Taxonomy (GTDB): domain Bacteria; phylum Pseudomonadota; class Alphaproteobacteria; order Rhizobiales; family Beijerinckiaceae; genus Allobosea. The sequence goes on along the minus strand of NZ_LMJW01000017.1, from coordinate 19,424 downwards.
GCGGACGGGTGCGATCCTGCCCTTTGTCGCGCCCTCGAACGTCTACCCGACCAAGGACGGCATCTTTGTCCTCATCGCCGCCAATCAGGACGGTGTCTTCCGCCGCCTGACCGAGGCGATGGGCCGTCCGGAACTGGGCACCGACGCACGCTTCGCCACCCATACGGCGCGGGGCGAGCGGCAGGCCGAACTCGATGCGCTGATCGCCGAATGGACGGGCGGCCTCGGGCGTGAGGAACTCGGCGAGAAGCTCGACGCGGCAGGCGTCCCGCGTGGCGACATCTACCGCGCTCCTGAAATGCTGGCCGACGCGCATTTCCAGGCCCGCAAGGCCATCGTTGACGTGCTCCATCCGCGGCTCGGCAAGCTGCGCATGCAGAACGTCGCGCCCAAGCTCTCGGCGACGCCGGGAGAGGTCCGCGATGTCGGTCCCGAACTCGGCCAGCACAATGCCGAGGTCTTCGGGGATCTGCTCGGCCTGGACGAGGGACGGCTGGCGGCACTGCGCGAGAGCGGCGTCATCGGTGCAGCGCTCGCGCGCGTGGCCTGAGATGACATACGGCAAGCTGCCGGCGCGAGTCGCGATCGTCGAAGTCTCGCCGCGCGACGGGCTGCAGAACGAAGCGCGGCCGGTGTCCACCACCGACAAGCTCGCCCTCATCGCCCGGCTGGTCGACGCGGGCGCACGCCGGATCGAGGCGACGAGCTTCGTCAACCCAACGCGCGTGCCGCAGATGGCCGACGCCGAGGCGATCATGGCCGCCCTCAAGGACCGCCATGAGGGGGTCAGCTTCTCAGGTCTCGTGCTCAACGCGCGTGGCGCCGAGCGAGCGATCGCTTCCGGCTGCCACGAGCTGACCTATGTCGTCGTGGCGAGCGAGACCTTCAGCATGCGCAATCAGGGGCGCGGCATTGCCGCTGCCCTCGACGGCTGGCGTCAGATCGAGCCATTGGCGCGGGCTGCCGACCGGCGCCGGAACGTCCTCGTGGCAGCGGCGTTCGGATGCCCGTTCGAAGGACGGGTCGCGGAAGCGGCGGTCATCGAAATCGTCGCCAGGATCGCCGAGATCGGCGCCGACGAGATCGGCCTCGCCGACACGATCGGGGTCGGGACACCCGGGCAGGTGGGCGATCTGTTCGCTGTCGCACATGCCCTGTTAGGCGAGCTGCCGCTTCGCGCGCATTTCCACGACACCCGCAACACCGGCATCGCCAATGCCGTTGCCGCGATCGGCGCCGGCGCCAGCATCCTGGATTCCAGTTGCGGCGGCATCGGCGGATGCCCGTTTGCGCCGCGCGCGACCGGAAACATCGCGACCGAGGATCTCGTCTACCTGCTCGACGGCATGGGTGTCGCTTCAGGCATTGACGGGCGTGCACTCGCAGCGCTCGATCCCTGGCTCGCGGAGTTGCTGGGCCATGCCGTTCCCGGCTCGCTGGGCAAGGCCGGCTGGTTCGGCTAATTCGCAATGCTTACCCGAACGGCCAATTTGGCCGGTCCCGGCAAAGTTCCACCTAGCGTGGGGACCTCGCCACGAAACTGACGCTTCAGCCCGCCTTCACGCCAGCTTCGCCCGCTCACACCAGCGCTCGAGCTGCTTGCAACCGGACGTTGCCAAAGTCTGTAATCGGCGAGCTCCGATCTTGCTCATGCGGCGCTTTGAAGTTCGCGTTCGGGCCGCGGGCTAAGGTCGTGTCTTGGCCCAAGCCGACTTTAGCGAGGTCCGGTTTCGGGCGGTGAGACGAGCCGGTTGAGGTTGGCGTAACGGAGAACCGCGCGTGCTGTCGAATACCGCCGCCGCTCGCGCGAACATATGCGGGGTAGCAGCGCCCCTTCGGATCGCCCCGTCATGGGAAGCGATTTGGGGTCCTGATTCAGCACAGCATTATAGAGAGGTCGCAGCACGGGCCGGCTCAGGTCGCAGCGGCGCTCTCCTCTCGCGGTGCCTGCGCTCGCCGCTCGGCCTAACTCGGCCGCTCCAGGTGAAACAAGTCTGAGCTCCGGAGATAGGCGCCGCCGCCGTGCATGCGAGCCACCAGCTCGAGCGCCACCGTGTCGATGTGGCAGCGTTCCGCATCCAGCACGAAGCGGTCCTCGACATGGGCGCACAGGACGCGGCCGATCACGATGGTCTGCAGCGGTCCGGTGACGAGCGAGGTGAGCGCCTGGCATTCGAACGCGACGCGCGCTGTCCTGATGCGCGGCGGAGCGACGAAACGTGACGCCGCACCCTCAAGCTCGGCCAGCGCCAGTTCGTCGACCTCCGGCGGCGCATCGATGCAGGTCAGGTTCATCGCCGAAGCGTCGGCTTCCGCCACAAGGTTGACCACGAACTCCCCGGTTTCGAGGATGTTTGCGGCGGTGTCCTTGAGCAGGCCGGCCTTCGGCATGATGCCGATGGCGACGGTCGGCGGGTCGTTGCCCATCATGTTGAAGAAGCTGAACGGGGCGGCGTTGACGACGCCGTTGCGCGATAGCGTGGTGATCCAGGCGATCGGCCGCGGCACGATCGTCGCCGTCATGATCTTGTAGCGGTCCTGCGGCGGCAGTGCGCCCATATCGAAGATCATGCCCGGGCCTCAGTCCTTCGGCCGGAGCTCAGGCTGACGAGCGACACAGCCTGCTTGGGCCGATCGTCGACCGCGAGCTGGAACACGTCGGGCCTGGCGTAGTGGCCGGCGACGTCGAAATCGAACTTGCCGCGGATGATCGCGCCGGGATCGATCTCTGCGTAGAGAACGGTCTCGCCATCGAAGTCCGGCCCGGCCAGCACCGCCCCGAGTGGATCGATGATCGCGCTGCCGCCGCGCATGAGGATCGTCGCCGGGTCATGGCCGAGCGCGCATTCGTCATCGTCCAGGTGGGAGGCGCGGGTGATGTACTGGCAGGCCGTCAGGACGAAGCAGCGTCCCTCCAGCGCGATATGGCGCATCGATGGCAGCCAGGTCTCACGATCGTCGGCGGTCGGGGCGCAGTAGATCTCGATGCCCTGCGCGAACATGTGCATGCGCAGCATAGGCATGTAGTTCTCCCAGCAGATCACCGCGCCGACGCGCCCGAACTGCGTCTCGAACACCGGCATGGTCGAGCCGTCGCCGAAGCCCCAGATCAGGCGCTCGCCCGCCGTCGGCATCAGCTTGCGGTGTTTGCCGACCAGGCCGCGCTCGCCGTCGAAGAACAGGACCGTGCAATAGAGCGTGCCGAACTCGCGCTTGATGCAGCCGATGACGACGAAGAGCCCCGTCCGGGCCGTCGCTTCCGCGACGACCTCGACCTCGGCGCCATCGAGCGCGATCGATTGCTCCCAATAGGCCTGATACGCCTTGCGGCCTTCCGGCTTGCGCATGCCGACCGGCGCGCCGAAGGAGTTGCCCTTGGGATAGCTGCCGAGAAAGGCCTCCGGGAAGACCAGGAGCCGCGCCCCGGCCACCGCGGCTTCCGCGATGAGATCGGCCGCCTTGCGGGCTGAGGCGAGCGGATCGCCCGGTATGGAGGCCGCCTGCGCGACCGCAGCCTTGAAGGGAAGTCGGGACATCGCCGATCGCCTCGTTGGAGTGAAAGGGCAGGGGTGAGCAGGTTAGCTACGGGCGGTTTTTAGAATGTCTGGCCGACTTGCCCATCGCCGTTGCGAGCGCTGGCGCCAGCACGCCATCGGGCCGGGCCAGGTCGAGCGCGATGTCGAAATGGTTGTGCTGCGGCATGGCGATCACCTCGCCGTCGTGCCCCGCTGCCATCCAGGCCGCGGCATAGTCGGCGGTCTGGCGCCGGAATTCGCTGGTTTCCAGTCCGCCGACCGAGGTCAGCAGCCGGGTACGCGAGCTTTGGGGGATGTGCCGGATCGGGCTGTTGCGGGCGATGGCGGCATCATCCAGCCCGAGCCAGGCATCGACATGGGTGGAGCGCAGCGGTTCGATGTCGTGCAACCCCGACAAAGCCATACCGACTGTGATCGCATCGCCCGGCAGCCCGAAATCGGCCTGCCAGCCGCCAGCCAGCAGCATCCCGACGAGATGGCCGCCGGCCGAGGAGCCGCCGACGGCAAGACCGCCGGTTCCGTATTGCGCGCGGCGGGCATGAAGGAAGGCGACAGCGGTGCGCGTCTGTCTGATGATCTCGTCGAGTGAGACCTGCGGCGCCAGCGTGTAGTTCATTACCGCGACGGCAAAGCCATGCGCCTTCGGGCCCGGCACGACGAAAGCGTTGTCATCCTTCGAGCTCGCCCGCCAGTAGCCGCCATGGACCCAGAGGAAGAGCGGTGCGCCCGGCTCGGCCGGGTAGAGATCGAGCGTCTCGCCGCTGGTCTCGTCATAGACGATGTCGGCGATGCGCTCGTGCTTCTGCACCTCTGCGCTGACGGAGACGTATTTGGCATATTCCGCGTCGAAGGAGGCGACGCTTTCGCGGGCATTGTACTCGCGGTCGAGCGTAGCGCGGTCGAAGCCGCGATAGACTAGTTCGCTGGCGGTTTGTGCCATGGCGGTGTCCTCACAGACCGAGATAGCGGCTGGCAAGATCGGGATCGTCGTGCAGTGCGGTGGGCGTACCGGCCCAGACGATCCGCCCCTTCTCGACGACGTGGTGGCGGTCGACCAGCGACGCCATCTCCGCCAGGTTCTTGTCGACGACGACGATGGTTTGCCCGGCCTGCTTGAGCATCTGCAGGCAGCGCCAGATCTCGGCGCGGATCAGTGGCGCGAGCCCTTCGGTCGCCTCGTCGAGAATGAGCAGGCGCGGATTGGTCATCAGCGCCCGGCCGACCGCCAGCATCTGCTGCTCCCCGCCCGACAAGGTCCTCGCCGACTGGCGGCGGCGCTCGCCGAGGCGCGGGAACAGGTCGATGACGCGCGGCAGGGTCCAGTGCCCGGCGCTGCCGCCGCGGGCGGTGGCGATGAGATTCTCCTCCACCGTCAGCGAAGGGAACACCCGCCGCCCTTCCGGCACGAGCCCGATGCCGAGGCGGGCGATGGCGTTCGGCGCCAACCCGGCCAGAGGCAGGCCGTCGAAGGCGATCTCGCCGGCGGTGGGCCGCGTCAGCCCCATGATGGCGCGGATGGTGGTCGTCTTGCCCATGCCGTTGCGGCCGATCAGCGAGACGACCTCGCCGGCACGGGCCTCGAACGATAATCCGAACAGGACCCGGGCATGACCGTAGCCGGCCGCGAGGTCGCGTACGCTCAGCATGCCGGCTCTCCCCCGAGATAGGCGGCGCGGACTTGCGGGTCGCTGCGCACCTCCGCCACCGTGCCGGTGAAGATGAGGCGCCCATAGACCAGCACGCTGACGCGGTCGGCCAGCGCGAACACGGCGGCCATGTCGTGCTCGACCAGAAGGATGGCGTAGCGCCGCTTCAGCCCGTCGAGCAGCCGGGTCATCGCCGCCGTTTCCTCCGGCCCGAGCCCGGCCATCGGCTCGTCGAGCAGGAGCAGCCTCGGCTCGCGTGCGAGCGCAACCGCGATCTCGAGCTGCCGGCGCTGGCCATGGGCGAGCGTTTCCGCCCGCCTGGCGGCGAGATCGCCGAGGCCGACTTCGGCGAGCCGTTCCCGCGCGCTGGCGATGGCGCCGGCATTGCCGCGCGGGTTCGAGACCATGTCGAACGAGCCGCCGCCGCGGGTCTCGATCGACAGCAGCACGTTCTCGATCGCGCTGAAGTCCGGGCAGAGCTGGGTGATCTGAAAGGTCCGCCCGAGCCCGAGCCGCGAGCGCAGATGGGGACGCAACCGCGTGACGTCGCGCCCGTCGAACAGGATGCGCCCGGCATCCGGCTTCAATTCCCCGCAGATCTGGGTGATCAGCGTCGATTTTCCGGCGCCGTTCGGGCCGATCAGCGCGTGGAGTTCGCCGGCGCGAATATCGAGCGTGACGTCGTCGGTCGCGACCAGGGCTCCGAAGGCCTTGCGCAGGCCGTCGATCGCCAGGATGGGCGCCTGCTGCTGAGCGGACCATTCAGCCATTGCGCTCTCCGAACAGGCGCCCGGCGAGGCCTCGGCGACCGAACAGCGCCACCAGCGTCAGGATCGGTCCCATCACGATCATCCAGTGCTCGGTCCAGATCGAGAGGATCTGTTCGAGCGCGATGAAGACGGCGGCTCCGGCAATCGGGCCGAGCAGCGTGCCGAGCCCGCCGAGCACGACGATGGCGATGAACTCGCCCGACTTGCTCCATGCGGCCATGTCGGGCGAGACGAAGCGGGCGTAATTGGCCCAGAGTACGCCGGCGAGGCCGGTCCCGATTGCGGAGATGACGAAGGCGGTTAGCCGGAACGGGAACGGATCGACGCCGAGGTTGATCGAGCGTCGCTCGCTTTGCCGCAGCGCCTGGAGGACGAGGCCGAAGCGCGAGTTCACGATCCTGGCGCAGAAGGCCGTCCAGCCGATCAGCAGCGCGATGCAGACATAGTAGAAGGTCGTCGGCCGCGAGAGATCGATGAAGGGCAGCGTGTTGCGCCGGTCGAGCAGCAGGCCGTCATCGCCGCCATAGCTCTGCAGCGAGACCAGCACGAAGAAGACCATCTGTGCGAAGGCCAGCGTGATCATGATGAACTGGACGCCGCTGGTCTTCAGCGAGAGCGTCCCGACGATGGCGGCCAAAAGCGCGCAGGCCACCAGCGCCAGCGGCCAGACGATCAGCGCCGCATTCGAGCCCGACCAGCCGAGGAGCGGCTCGCCCGAGCCGGTGTGGAAGGCGACGATGCCGACGGCGTAGCCGCCGAGCCCGAAGAACATGGCGTGCCCGAAGCTGACCAGCGCGCCATAGCCCAGGATGAGGTCGAGGCTGACGGCGGCGATGGCGTAGATGGCAATGCGGTTGGCGAGGCCGAGCAGCCCGGCCGAGCCGGTCGGTTGCGCGAGAAAGGGCGCCGCCAGCAGGAGGAAGAGTCCGCCGGCGACAACGGCCAGGCGGAGACGGGAGGTCATCATCGCGCTCATCCCCTGGCCGGCAGCAGGCCGTTCGGCCGGACGAGCAGGACGATCGCCATCAGCAGGTAGATGCTGGCCGACACCAGCCCGGCGCCGAGCGTGTCGGCGGTCGTGGCGGGCAGCGACAAGAGCAGGAGCTGCGGGATGTAGGCTCGTCCCAGGCTGTCGACCATGCCGACGAGCAGCGCCCCGACCAGCGCGCCGCGAACCGAACCGACGCCACCGACGACGATGACGACGAAGGTGGTGATCAGCACCCGCTCGCCCATGCCGATCTCGATGGCCAGCAGCGGTGCCGCCATGACCCCGGCCAGCCCGCACAGCGCGCCGCCCAGGCCGAAGACCAGCGTATAGAGCCGGCGGATGTCGACGCCCAGCGCATCGACCATCTCGCGGTCGTCGGCGCCGGCCCGGATCAGCATGCCGACGCGGGTGTGGTTGACCAGTGCCCACAGGCCGATCGCGACCAGCCCCCCGGTCACGATGAGGGCGATGCGCATCAGCGGGTAATCAAGGCCCGGAAGCAGCGGAACCGAACCCTGCAGCAAGGGCGGGATGTCCATCAGCGGCGGACGGCGCCCGAAGATCATGCTCACCGCTTCGTTGGTGAACAGGATCAGGCCGAGTGTCGCCAGCACCTGGTAGAGATGGTCGCGGCGATACAGCCATTGCACCACCGCGACCTCGACAAGCACCGCATAGAGCCCGGCACCGATCAAGGCGGCGGCGATGCCGACCAGGAAGGAGCCGGTGGAGAGGACCGCGAACGCCGCGCAATAGGCGCCGACCATGTAGAAGGCGCCATGGGTGAGATTGATCACCCCCATGATGCCGAAGATCAGCGTCAATCCCGATGCCAGAAGAAACAGCATCGATCCGTATTGCAGGCCATTGAGCGCCTGCTCGATAAAAAGGATCATCTCCACACGCCCTTGTTGCGCGGTGAATCAGGCGTCAAACGTGCCGGTCGATTTTTCAGGGCTCAGTTGAGCTTGCACTGGGCAGCGTAAGCGTCGCCGTAGTCCTCGGCGATCTTGCGGACGATCGTCTGCACGATTTCGCCGGACGGACGCTTCTCGAACTTCGTCAGGTAGTAGTCCTGCACCGGGTGCTGGTTGGGCCCGAATGAGAACTTGCCGCGCACCGCGGTGAATTGCGCCGCCAGCAGCGCCTTGCGGAACTCGTCCTGCTTGCCGATGTCGCCGTTCACCGCCTTGAGGGCGCTGCCGATCAGGTTGGCCGTATCATAGGCCTGCTGGGCATACATGGTCGGTGTCCGCGAATAGGCCTTGCGGAAGGCCTCGACGAAGGCCTTGGAGGCTGGGCTGGTGGCCTCGGGCGTCCAGAGCGCGGAGGCGTAGATGCCGTCTGCGGCATCGCCGGTCGCGCCGACCATATGCGCATCCATCGAGAAGGCCGGGATCAGCATGGGAATGCTCTTGCCCAGGCCGGCATTGGCATATTGCTTGGCGAAATTGATGCCGGCGCCGCCGGGGTGGAACTGGTAGATCGCTTCCGGTGCGAGCGAGCGGACGCGCGCGAGCTCGACCGAGAAGTCGGTCTGGTCGAGCTTGGTGTAGATCTCGCCGGTGATCTCGCCCTTGAAGGTGCGCTTGAAGCCCTCCAGCGCATCGCGGCCGGCCTGGTAGTTCGGCGCCAAAAGCGCGACGCGCTTGTAGCCGAGCCGGTTGGCTGAGAGACCGGCCGCCTCGTGGAAGGCGTCGTTCTGGTAGGAGGCGACGAAATAGTTCCGGTGGCAGCGCTCGCCGGCGAAGGAGGAGGGGCCGGGATTGAGGCTGACATAATAGCCGCCCGATTCCAGGACACCGGGAACCACGGCAGCGAGCACGTTCGAGAAGTTCACGCCGGTGAATAGCTTGACGCCGGATTGGATCAGCCGGTCGGCGGCCTGCTTGGCGTTCGCCGGCTTCAGCGCGTCGTCTTCGACCGCGAGGTTGACCGGTACGCCACCGAGCTTGCCGTCGGTCAAGGCGAGCTGGAAGCCAGCGCGGATGTCCTCGCCGATATAGCCGGCTGGCGTCGATAGCGTGGTGATGAAGCCGATCGTGACCGGAGCGCTAGCCCCGGTCTGGGCGAAGGCCTGCTGCGTCATCGGCAGCGCCGCTGCCGATGCGAGGCTCGCGACGATCATCCGGCGTGTGAATGCTGACCTGTTCATCGAATTCCCCTCCGTTTCGGCGCGGCCGTTGCCGTCGCCCTTTGTCGTTGATCCCTGGATGTCAGGCCGCCACGACCGGGTGGCGGATCTCCCCGATGCCGTCGACGCCGGCTTCGACCACGTCGCCCGGCCAGAGCCACTCCTGCGGCGTCCGGCCAGCCCCGACCCCGTCCGGCGTGCCGGTGGCGATGATGTCGCCGGCCTCAAGCGTGATCGCGGCGCTGATGTCGGCGATCAGGGTCGGGATCTTGAACAGCATGTGGCGGGTGTTGGAGCGCTGCTTGGTCTGCCCGTTGACGGTCAGCCAGAGGTCGAGCGCATGCGGCTCGGTGATCTCGTCGGCCGTGACGATGCAGGGGCCGAAGGGCGCGTAGGTGTCCTGGCCCTTCGAGTAGATCCACTGGCCGGCCCGGCGGTTGTCGCGGGCGCTGACGTCGATCATCACGCTGTAACCGAAGACGAAGCCCATCGCCTCGGCCTCCGTGACGCGGCGCGCGGTCCGGCCCATGACCACCGCGAGCTCGACCTCCCAGTCGAGCTGCTGCGTGATCCTGGCGTTATGCTCGATCGCCTCGCCGGGGCCGATGACGCTGGTCGGCGGCTTCGAGAAGATCACGGGCTGCTTTGGCAAGTCCTTCGGCGTGTCGAGCGTGGCGGCCGATTCCGCGACATGCTCGACATAATTGAGGCCGATGCCGAAAATGTTCTTCCGCGGACGCGGGATCGGCGCGAGCAGCCTGACATTGACGAGCGGAAAGGCCGAATGAGCGGGCCAGCGCCCACGACACTGGTCGAGCAGCGCGCTCAGCGATGCCTGCCCGGCCGGGCCGAGATCGATCAGATCGAGCATCGCAGAGGGCAGGGCAAGCCCGGCGCCGGCGCCGAGCGTGGCGACGTCGATGACGAGGTCACCCTCGATGACGCCGAGGCGCGCTGCAGCTTCGATCGTGCTGCGATAGGTTACGAGACGCATGATCGGCAGCCCTCAGAGTGCGAGCGGCTGGTGGCCGCCATTGTCGCCAAACGCTTCCTCGCGGTAGAGCCCGAGCGAGTTCATCACCGGCATGTCGTTGAAGGCGAAGAGGCAGGCATCGTCGCTGTCCGAGGCGTTGGCGTGTTCGTGCCAGGCCCATGACGGCACGCAGAAGATGTCGCGCTCCTGCCAATCGAAGCGCTTGCCATCGATCACCGAGTGACCGCTGCCCTTGGCGACCTGGTAGATGAAGCTGCCGGTGTGGCGATGCGCCTTGGTCTTCTCGCCCGGACGCAGCATCTGCATCGAGGCGCCGATGGTCTGCATCACCGGTCCGCCGGTGACCGGATTGACGTAGTTCATCAGCACGCCGTCGAAGCTTGATCCGTCCGTCACCTTGGAAAAGCGCGTCAGCGCCTCGTAGGTCGGCGCCCATTCGTATTTCAGCAGCGGCGAGTAGGGCTTGCCCCAGTCATGGCCGGCCGGTCGCAGGCCGGGATTGCCCCAGGCCCCTGTCATGTCGTCGACGGGATAGCCGACCGCCTGGCGCAGGTCGGAATGGACCGCGTAGAAATTTGCTTCCAGCGTGTTGACCAGCGGGATGTCGAGACCGTCCTGCCAGATGCAGGTCGAGCCATCCGACGAGACGCCATGCTCGTGCCAGGTGCCGTTCGGCGTCAGCACGAAGTCGTTGGCTCCGAGCGTCATCTTGTGGCCGTCGACGATCGTGTAGGCGCCCGAGCCCTCCATGATGAAGCGCAGCGCCGAAGCACTGTGGGCGTGAGCGGACGCCGTCTCGCCGGGATGCATGACCTGCAGGCCGGAATAGAGCCAGCCCACCGCGGCGGAGACATCCCGGCGACCGGGATTGTTCAGGTAGATCACGCGGCGACCGGCCTTTTCGGGCGTCACCAGCTCGACCGAGCGCAGGACATGCTCGCGCAGGTCGCGATAGCGCCAGAGCACGGGGACGGAGGCCGATTTCGGCGCCCAGGGCTCGATCTTGTTGGCCACGGTCCAGAGCGCGCCCGCTTCGAGCGCCTCCAGCTCCTCGTAATAGGCCAGCAGCTCTGGCGTATCCTCGACGTTCGCACGCCCGGCGACGTCCTCGCGATGGTTTTGCTTCGGAGCTGACATTGCGGCCTCCTCTCATTCGATGGATTTTAGTTATCACGCAGGATTTTCGAAAGAAAGATGTTTTTGCGTTAGTTCTGCATTCGTGTAGGGTTGCCCCGGAACCGAGGATTGGAATCGAACGTGCGCGCGAAGCGGAATGCGGCAGCCATGGCCAGCCACGACGAGACGGCGTCCCCCGAGGCGTCGTTCACGGCGGCCGAAACTGCCTATCGGCGGCTGCGGAGCGACATCGTCGCGGGCGTCTTCGAGCCCGGCCAGCCGCTAAGGCTCGAATTCCTGCGCCAGCGCTACGGCCTGAGTTTCTCGCCCCTGCGCGAGGCCTTGAACCGCCTGCAGACCGAAAGGCTCGTCCTCGCGGCAGCGCTGCGCGGGTTTTCAGTCGCGCCCGTCTCGATCGAGGAGATGTGGGATGTGACCGAGACAAGAACGCTGATCGAATGCGAGGCTCTGAAACGCTCGATCGATCGTGGCGACGATGACTGGGAGGCCGGCATCGTCGCGGCCTTCCACGCCCTCGACCTGCAGGTGCGCCGCCTCGCTCCGCTTGGCCGTGAGCTCAGCGTCGACGAGCTTTCAGCGCTCGAAATCCGCCATCAGGAGTTCCACAGCGCGCTCATCGCCAAATGCGGCTCGCGCCGGCTGATCAACCTGTCCGACCAGCTCCATGTCGAGACCCAGCGCTATCGCTTGCCAGCGCTCGCGGGAAAGATGCCGACGGGCCCGCGCGACGTCGCATTCGAACATCGGCAGATTATGGACGCGACGCTTGCGAGAGAATCCGACAAGGCCGAGGCTCTTCTGGCCGCGCATTACCGGAGGACGGCCGAACTGATCGAGGCGCAGATGTCGCCTCGATCCGGCTGACCTGCGTCGGGACGGGCCCAAGCGCTGCCAAGCCCGCTCGCTCTGCGACGGGCGCGATATGCTAGCGCAACAGCTGCTCTGCTTCGAATAGGGGGGCGAATCCTGCTCGCGTCGAACAGATTACGGGCACGTCGACCAGCAGCGGCACGCGCACGACTCTGTCTCGAATTCACACTCTCGTGCCGGAACTTAGAGCCATTCCAGTTCGTTCGCCTAAAAGCCTCAGCACCCCGAACGAAAGACAAACCCATGGCCCGTACCCCGCGCGACGACACCGCTCCTATGAAAGCCAGCTCCGGCAATGGCGGAGAGCTGCATCAGACGGCATCCGCGCCGGAGGCCCGCATCACGACCAATCATGGCGTACCTGTCAGCGACAACCAGAACTCGCTGAAGGCGGGCGGCCGCGGACCGACGCTGCTCGAAGATTTCGTTCTGCGCGAAAAAATCCAGCACTTCGACCATGAGCGCATCCCCGAGCGCATCGTTCATGCGCGCGGTTCGGCAGCACACGGCTTCTTCGAACTGACGGAGTCGCTGAGCGAATTCACCCGCGCCAAAGTGCTGACCGAGGTGGGGGCCAAGACCGAAGTGTTCACGCGGTTCTCGACCGTCGCCGGTGGCGCGGGCTCAGTCGACACGCCCCGGGATGTGCGCGGATTTGCGGTCAAGTTTTATACCAAGGAAGGCAACTGGGATCTCGTCGGCAACAACATCCCGGTGTTCTTCATCCAGGACGCGATCAAGTTCCCGGACCTGGTCCACGCGGTGAAGATGGAAGCCGATCGCGGCTATCCCCAGGCAGCGACCGCCCACGACACCTTCTGGGATTTCATCGGGCTCATGCCGGAATCGACCCATATGATCATGTGGGCGATGTCCGACCGCACCATCCCGCGCTCGCTGCGAATGATCGAGGGGTTCGGCGTCAACACTTTCCGCCTGCTCAACGACAAGGATGAGCCGACCTTCGTCAAGTTTCATTGGCGCCCCAAGCTCGGCACGCAGTCGACCTGCTGGGACGAGGCGGTGAAGATCGCCGGCGCCGATCCTGACTATCATCGCCGCGACCTCCACGAAGCCATTGCCAAGGGCGATTTCCCGGAATGGGAATTCGGCGTGCAGCTGCTGAGCCAGGACGAGGCAGACGCATTACCCTTCGACATCCTCGATGCGACCAAGGTCATCCCCGAAGAGCTAGTTCCGATCCGGGTCGTCGGCCGCATGGTGCTGAATCGCAATCCGGACAATTTTTTTGCCGAGACCGAGCAGGCCGCCTTCCTGCCGACCAACATGCCGCCGGGCATCGATGTCTCGGAGGACCCTCTGCTGCAGGGGCGCCTGTTCTCCTATCAGGACACCCAGCTCTCGCGCCTCGGAACCGTCAACTTCCACCAGCTACCCATCAACAGCGCCAAGGGCTGCCCCTTCCAGAACCTGCAGCGCGACGGCCAGATGCAGACACAGGTCTTCACGGGCCGGGCCAATTACGAACCCAACAGCCTCACCGACGCGGGCGAGGCCGGTGGTCCCCGCGAGGATCCGGTCGGCGGATTCCGCACGGCCGCAATTCCGGTCGAAGAGCACAAGGTCCGTCTGCGCGCGGAGAGCTTCGCGGATCATTACAGCCATGCGCGCCTGTTCTTCCGCTCGCAAAGCGAGATCGAGCAGGCGCATATGGCAAGTGCACTCGTCTTCGAGCTGTCGAAAGTCACGCTCGAGCATGTCCGCACCCGCGTGATGGCCAACCTCGTCAATGTCGACGAGACGCTGGCCCAGCGTGTGGCAGATGGCCTCGCCATGGCTTTGCCGAAGGCGTCGACTGCAGCCGTGGCAGCGATCGACATGGAGCCTTCTCCGGCGCTACGCATCGTCGGCAAATACCCGCAGACGCTGGAGGGCCGATCGGTCGGCATCCTCGTCTCTGACGGCGCGGACGGAGCCATGGTCGCTGCCGTGAAGGCAGCGGTCGAAGGCGAAGGAGGGACGGTGAAGATTGTCGCGCCAAAAATCGGTGGCGTGAAGCTGAACGACGGCAAGATGCTGAAGGCCGACGGGCAGTTGGCAGGCTCACCGTCGGTGATCTTCGACGCCGTCGCGATCATCCTCTCGGACGCGGGCTGCCAAATGCTGATGAAAGAGGGCGCCGCCGTCGATTTTGCCAAGGACGCCTTCGGCCATCTCAAGGGGATCGGTTACAGTGCCGCGGCCAAGCCCTTGCTCGACAAGGCCGGTGTCGAGGTCGATGACGGTGTCGTTGCGCTCGGCAAGTCGGCCGAAACGTTCCTGGCTCCGGCACGAACGCGGCAATGGGCGCGTGAGCCAAATGTCCGGATGTTGGCCTGAGACTACGAGGCTGCGAGGCACCGTAAGCAGCGATGAGTTGCTGAAAGCGCCTCGCCGCCCCTTCGGCGTCTGCGTGCGGGCCGGCGCAGGACGAAACAAGCCGTTTAGCAAAGTTTGATGGGACACGGCTGGTAGTGGGAGCACGGACGCGGCCGCAGCTGGAAAAGACGCCAATCCCGATCAAGCCGCCTTGGGCAGGCGTAAGCCCGGCACAAGGCTACCGACATGCTTCAGGTCGGCGATGAAACGCTTGGTCTCCGCCTCCTTCCCATTCTCGTCCGGCAGGCGCAGCAGATAGGATGGGTGGACGGTCGCCAGCAACGGCGTCCCATCCGGCAGAGTGAGCTCGCGTCCGCGTGCCGCCGTCAGCGAGCCGGCATGGCCGGTCAGCGCCTTGAGCGCGGTCGCGCCCAGCGCCACCACCAGTTGCGGCTTGACGAAACCGAGCTCGATATCGAGCCAGAAGCGGCAGGCCTTGACCTCGCCGGCATTCGGCTTCTCGTGGATGCGCCTTTTGCCGCGCAACTGGAATTTGAAGTGCTTCACCGCATTGGTGACATAGGCACGGCCGCGATCAAGCCCCGCATCGGCCATGGCGCGGTCGAAGACCTTGCCGGCCGGGCCGATAAAGGGCTTGCCGGCAAGGTCCTCCTGATCGCCGGGCTGCTCGCCGACGAAGACGACCGGCGCGCTGCGCGGCCCCTCGCCGAAGACCGTCTGCGTCGCATCGCACCAGAGGTCGCAGCGCCGGCAGGAGCGCGCGGCGGCCGCGGCTTCCTCCCAGCTCTCGATTGCCGAGAGATCGGCAGCAGCCGGTTCGGGCGCGGCCGCTGCGGTGCGTCGCTTCTGCGGTGAGGTCGGAGCGCTCATGATCATCTCCTGCGTTCGCCGTGCCGCATCGGCGATCAAGGGAGAAATCAGCTCGGCCTCGGGCAGATTCCGCCAGTATTTCACCGGCATCTCCGCCTTCATCGCCTTCGGCTTCAACCGGGCCGGGTTGAAGATGCTGGCGTAATAGGTCCGCCACCACTCCTCCATCGTGTCGCTGGTTGGCGCCTGCGCCCGCGTCGCCGCCTCGCCGAGCCTGAGTTCGCGGCCGTTCCAGAGCAGCGTCCCCCGCGGTGTCAGGATCGTCCAGCGCATCGTCGTGAAGCGCTCGACGAAGAAGGGCGCAATCTTCTCCAGGATATGATGCTCGGGCTCGAACCAGGCGACGAAGGCCTCGCCGCCCTCGCCGTCATCGACCTCGCGGAAGCGCACGAAGGCGGTCATCTTGTGCATGTCGCGCCGGACCGAGCGTGCCAGCGCCTCGGCGCGATGGACGTCATAATCGAAGGCGATCTGGAGCAATTCCCGCTCTTCCTGCAACCGCCAGAGCAGGCGATAGAGCAGGTCGAAGCGCGCGGGGTCGCTATGGCAGATCACCTCTTGCGCCAATGCGATGAAGGCACGCGGCACGCTCAAGGCCTTGCCCTCGCCGCCCGCGACGACATCTTCGCCGAAGAGGCCGGAATCGCCATCGCCGACGCGCCAGTCGATCGCCGACGGCGCGACCAGGGCTTGGGCGAAGCGCCGGGCAAAGCCGCGCCAGCCCTCGAAATCGGTGGGATGGGAAAGGCGCGCGACGAACATCAGAGCAGCGCCAGTTGCTGCGGCTTTGGCGCCAGTTGCGCCTTCAGCCTCTCGCCGTCTAGCGCGGCCCCCGGCCGCCAGTCCGTGGTGACGATGAACTGCCTGAGCACGCGCAGCGAGCGCACCAGCCGCCCGACATCCTCCAGCCTCAGGCTCCGGAACCGCCGCATGGCAAGGATGCGATCGACGCTGCGGGTACCAAGCCCCGGCACCCGCAGCAGCATCTCGCGATCGGCGCGGTTGACGTCGACCGGGAAGCGCCCGCGATGGCGCAGGGCCCAGGCAAGCTTGGGATCGACGGCAAGGTCAAGCATGCCGCCCGGCGCCGCATCGAGAATCTCGTCGACCTCGAAGCCGTAGAAGCGCGTCAGCCAATCGGCCTGGTAGAGTCGGTGCTCGCGCATCAGGGGCGGCTCCGACAAAGGCAATTGCTTCGAGGAGTCGGGAATGGGGCTGAAGGCGGAATAGTAGACCCGGCGCAGGCCATAGGCGCCGTAGAGATGGGCGCTGCGCTGCAGGATGGTCGCGTCGCTCGCCTCATCGGCACCGACGATCATCTGCGTGCTCTGCCCAGCCGGCGAGAAGGCCGGCGCCCGCTTCGAGCGCTCGCGCTCGGCAGCGGCCTCGTCGATCTTCAACTTGAGACCGCCCATGGCACTGCGGATATCGAGCGGCTGCTTTTCCGGCGCGAAGCGTTTGAGCGAGGTCTCGCTCGGCAGTTCCACGTTGATCGAGACCCGGTCGGCGAACAGCGCCGCGCGGTCGATCAAGTCCTGGCTCGCGCTCGGAATCAGCTTGAGATGGATGTAGCCGCGGAAATCGTGATCGAGGCGCAAGCTCTCGGCGACGCGAACCAGCTCGCCCATCGTGTAATCCGGCGAGCGGATGATGCCGGAGGAGAGGAACAGGCCCTCGATATAGTTGCGCTTGTAGAAGTTCAGCGTCAGCGCGACGACCTCCTCGACCGAGAAGCGCGCTCGTTGGACATTGCTCGAACTGCGATTGATGCAGAAGACGCAGTCGTAGGTGCAGAAATTGGTCAGCAGGATCTTGAGCAGCGAAATGCAGCGCCCGTCCGGCGCATAGGAATGGCAGATGCCCGAGCCGGTGGTCGAGCCGATGCCTTTGCCGGCGAGCGAGTTGCGTTTGGTCGTGCCGGAGGAAGCGCAGGAGGCGTCATACTTCGCCGCGTCGCTGAGGATCTCCAGCTTCTGAAGCGTGGTGAGTTGCACCAGGCGCGCCTCCATGTTCATGGTATGTTCTATCTTGAACCGAACGCCGCGGAGCCGCCAGAGGTTCCAGGTTGCATGATCGTCGCACCTGCTCGATGAGCAGTTTGCCTCTCAAGCGGCAACTGGATCAGAGAGAAGCCAACGAATTGACGGCCTGTATGGCTGTTGAGTTGCCGTGTGAAAGGGCGATCGCGGTGTCGATGGCGAGCAGTTTGACCAAGCGAAATCCCGGGGCGATTCGGGCGCAGTCCGCTCGGCCCCCACCGCACATATCTGCAAATGTTTACGTCAATCCGCGGCAAGGAGCGCCCAAGCCGGGGCGTGGTCGCTAGCACCTTCGCGCCCCCGCTCCTCCCGATCGACACCAGCATCGATCAACCGCTGAGCCAGATCAGGGGAAAGCAGAATGTGGTCGAGACGAAGACCCGCATTGCGCGGCCAGCGCTGTCGCTTGTAGTCCCAGAAGGTGTAGAGCTGTTCGGCAGGATGGGCTTCGCGCAACGCGTCGATCCAGCCTTGTTTCAAGAGCTTGGCGAAAGCCGCACGGCTCTCGGGTTGGATCAGCGCATCATCATCCCATGATCGGGTCGGGTAGATGTCGAGCTCGGTTGGCGCGACATTGTAGTCGCCCACCAGAGCGACCGGAACGCCTGCAGCCTTGAGCGTCGCCGCGTGACGCGTCAGGCGTTTGAACCAGGTGAGCTTGTAATCGAAGCGCGGCCCAGGCTGCGGATTGCCGTTGGGGAGATAGAGGCAACCAATCACGATGCCCCGCACCGCGGCTTCGATATAGCGGCTTTGGCGATCTGACGGATCCCCAGGCAGTTCGTCGCGGATCAAGATCGGCGTTGCGTTCCTGGAGAGGATAGCGACTCCGTTCCAAGTCTTCTCCCCGTGCCAGACTGCCTGATAACCGGCCTTGTTGATGGCGTCTTCGGGAAATTGATCGTCCCGGCACTTCAACTCCTGCAGGCAGACGATGTCAGGCCCGGCATGGGCAAGCCAATTCAGGAGATTGTCGAGGCGGCGCCGGACATTGTTGACGTTGTAGGTCGCAATGACGAGCCGCTGTTCCCGGTACGGATTTCTCTTAGCCATGGCGGCAGAACTACCTCGGGCGGCGGCTGTTCCGCTCGCCCGCGGTGGTGCTGTTGTCATTCGATGTGGTCCCTAGCGGTCATGGTATGTTCTTGTTCGTGAGCACGGAACGAATCACGCATGAACGCGCACGTTTATCTCGACAGCCTCAACCCGGCGCAGCGACGGGCCGTATCGCATGGCGGTGGTGCGGACCCTGCCCCACCCGTGCTGATCATCGCGGGTGCCGGGTCGGGCAAGACCAATACGCTGGCGCACCGCGTCGCCCATCTGCTGGTCTGCGGCGCCGACCCGCGGCGTATCCTGCTGATGACCTTCTCGCGCCGTGCCGCCTCGGAGATGATCCGCCGCGTCGAGCGCATCGCCCGCAAAGTAATGGGCGATGGCGCCGGCGTCGCGGTCGATGCGCTCAACTGGGCTGGCACCTTCCATGGCGTCGGCGCGCGGTTGCTGCGAGATCTTGCCGAGCAGATCGGGCTCGACCCCGCCTTCACCATCCATGATCGCGAGGACGCCGCCGACCTGATGAACCTCGTCCGGCACGAGCTCGGCTTCTCGAAGACCGAGGCGCGCTTTCCGACCAAGGGAACGTGCCTGTCGATCTATTCGCGCTGCGTCAACGCCGAGCAGCCGATCGAGGCGGTGCTGCGGCTGTCCTATCCCTGGTGCATCGCCTGGGCGGAGGAGCTGAAA
>NZ_LMJW01000017.1:0-247 GCF_001429505.1 Allobosea sp. Root483D1 | reverse complement strand
GACCGACCGCGCCGCCGGCGCGGCGCCCGAGCTGGTCAATGTCCGGGACGAGGCCGACCAGGCTCGCTTCATCGCCGAAAGGGTGCTGGAAAACCGCGAGGCCGGCGCAGCGCTGAAGCAGCAAGCCGTGCTCTTTCGCGCCTCGCACCATAGCGGCCCGCTCGAAATCGAGCTGACGCGCCGGAACATCCCGTTCGTGAAGTTCGGCGGTCTGAAATTCCTCGACGCCGCCCATGTCAAGGACCTG
>NZ_LMJW01000016.1 GCF_001429505.1 Allobosea sp. Root483D1 | reverse complement strand
CGGCAGGCTGCGGGCGTCGGTGGTGATGAAGCGGTCACGCCCGACGAGCTGAACTCTTCGAACTACGGCTAGATCATCGCGCGCCCAGTCGGGCGCGATCACGATGATCTATCACATTGTTATCGCATCGGATTATTCCGAAAAGTAGATTCCACTTTTCGGTCCGATGCTATAGCGCGGCAATGGCAAAACGGGATCCCATTCAGGAGGCCATCGGCGACGGCCGAGCGGCGACCTTTGATCCCGAAATGCTCTCTTGGATCTCACGCCGGGCGAGGCGCGCGTCACGCACCTGCTGACATATCGGGACAGAGCGCGGCCGAGATCGCCAAGGCATGGGGCGTCCGCGCCCTTCACGGTCTCGGGTCTTCTGATCGCTAAGAATGTGGCGCTGGTCGAAGCCGGTTTCGACCTCGCCATCGGCAAGAGCGCCACGCTCGGCCCGAAACTCAGTCATCTTTCGCCATTAGTGTTCGCCTGGAGTTGCGCGAGCAGCCAACCGTTGAATGCTCCAATGATTGGCGTTTCCTGAAAGCCGTTCGGGCATACGAGATACAGTGATCGGTTTGCAGGAACGCTGGCGGCAAACGGGGCGACGAGTCGTCCGGTATCGAGCGCGTGCCTCGCAGTGAGATGGTCTCCCACGGCGACACCCTGACCGTAGATGGCCGCTTCGAGACAGAGTTGGGCATCTGGAAGATATTGCCGGGTGTAGGATTTTCCCCGCACGCCCGAGGATTGCAGCCACCTCTGCCATTCTGTCCCGTCGTCGGACTGCAGAAGCACGTGCCGGTCGAGATCGCGGATCGATCGAAGCGGAACCCGTCCGGCAAGATTGGGGCTGATCACAGGGAAGAGGTTCAGGCCCGCGAGCAGATGCACCCACATGTCCGGCCAGTTGCCGTCCCCATACAGGATGTTGACGTCTCCTTTCCCAGCATCTGGGTCCGAGGAACTCGTAGAAACGAACCTGACCTCAACATCTGGCAGATGCGCTCGGATCGACTCGAGCTTCGGCATCAGCCAGTAGGACAGGAATGCCGGCACGCAGCCCACACAGAGCTTTCCGTGCGAGACTCGCTTTTCGATCTTCGTTATCGAGCCGGACAGGATATCGAAGGCTGCGGCGCTGTCGGCATAGAGCTGTTCCCCAGCCCGCGTGAGGCTGACCTTCCGCTTTCCCTTTTCGAGCAGCCTTACCCGCAGGCCGGCCTCGAGCGCCCGCAGCTGATGGCTCACCGCACTCGGCGTGACATGCAGTTCCCCCGCCGCGCCGGTGAGGCTTCCATGCCTGGCGACGGCCTCGAAGGCTCTGAGAGCATTGAGAAGGAGAGGTCGACGGCGCATCAGGTCCACAAATTTTTCTCATCATAGGCTCCTTAATATTCTCAATTGCAATAGGTTTTCTCGCAAGCAATCTGTCTGGACTATTCGCCGTGATCGTCATGAGTGCAGGGAGCCAGCGACAATGTGGGACTCGGATAATCTTGCCGCGCTCCGGAGCAGGTTCGGGAAGGCCTCCGGCGGGGCAATGGAGACGCCGGCCTATCAGCGGATCGCCGACCTGATCTTCAAGGACGGAGACCGGCGCGAATTCCCCTATGCGGGTTTCCCGACACTGCTGGACGCGCCTGCATTGAACCTCGCCGAGAGCCCGGATCGCCTTGGCGGGTTGCAGGTCGCTCTTCTCGGAATCCCGATGGATCTCGCCGTGACCAACCGGGCCGGCTCGCGGTTTGGCCCGCGCGCCTTGAGGACCGTCGAGCGGATCGGACCTTACAACGATGCGCTCGGATGTGCCCCGGTCCACGAAATGCGCGTGGCCGATATCGGGGACGTGCCGTTTCGTAGCAGGTTCGACCTGGCGACGAGCCACGAGGATATAGAGCGCCACATCGGCAGGATCGTCGATGCCGGCGTCATCCCGCTATCGGTCGGTGGAGACCATTCGATCAGCCACCCCATCCTGAAAGTTCTCGGCCGCCACGGCCCTGTCGGCATGATCCATATCGACGCCCATTGCGACACTGGTGGCGTCTATGAAGGCGAGCGCTTTCACCATGGCGGCCCGTTCCGGAACGCCGTGCTCGACGGCGTACTCGATCCCACTCGGACAATTCAGATCGGGATCCGCGGCTCGGCCGAGTACATCTGGGAGTTCTCCCGGATATCGGGGATGACGGTGATCCCTGCCCGCGAGGTTTCCGGGCTCGGCCTGCCGGCGATCATCGAGAAGGCGAGAGCGGTCGTGGGGGACGGGCCGACATATCTCTCCTTCGACATCGACAGCCTCGACCCGGCATTCGCCCCGGGCACCGGCACGCCGGAGGTGGGGGGGCTCACAAACCGCGAAGCCCTCGAGATCCTGCGCGGGATGAAGGGTGTCAATCTGGTCGGCGGCGATGTCGTCGAGGTCGCGCCTGCCTATGACGCGACGAGTAACACGGCCCATACCGCGGCCCAGATGCTGTTCGAGATTCTGAGCCTCATCCTGTTCAGCCCCTCGCTCCGCGAAGCGGCCCGCGTTTGATCAGCTTCCGGCGATCGAGGCTTCGAGGCCGGCCTGTGCTTCCTTCCGCCTGCGGGGGGCAGCATCGGCCGGGCGAGGTGGCCCGGTATGCCGCTGGCGTTGGAATTTAGTCTGGGCGCGGGAGGATAAGTCGCCCGGATTTCATCAGCTTTCCCGGGAGATCATGCCCGATCAATGTCTCCGCCAGATGGGCGGCGCTGATCAACGCCTCCAGGTCGAGACCCGTCTCGACATCGTTCGCCTGGCACAGGAACGCCAGATCCTCGGTGCTGAGATTGCCCGCCGCCTTGAGGGCGTTGCCGGAGAATGGGCAGCCTCCCATCCCACCGATGGACGTCTCGAATTCACGCACTCCCAGTTCGAGGGCGGCCTGGGCGTTGGCGATGGCCAACCCGCGCGTATCGTGGAGATGGAGCCGGATGATCATTTCCGGCCAGGTCTCGCGAATGGCGGCGATGCATCGCCTGATCATCAGCGGGGTCGCCCAACCCATGGTGTCGCAAAGTGTGATCCGGCGAATCTCGGCGCCGTTGTCGCAGCACATCCGGATCGCGCCGGCGATCAGGTGCCGAAGATCGCTCGTCGGGATGGCGCCTTGAAAATTGCAGCCGAAAGCCGCCAGCACGGAGAGCGTGTCGGCCTCGATTCCAGCACCGCGATAAGCCTCGATCCAGCCCGGTATCGCCGTGAAATCGTCGTCGATCCCCCGATTGGTGTTGCGCTGTGCGAAGGCTTCGCTGGCGCTGAGCGAAAGCAGGCCGTCCACCGTGATGGCTGGGCAGGCGAGCGTCTCCCGCAGCCCGCGCAGATTAAGCCAGAGGGCGCGATAGGTCACGCCTTCACGGGCGGAGAGCCGTCCCGCCAACTCCTTCGTGTCGGCCATCTGCGGCACGAGTCGCGGGCTGACGAAAGAGCCGATTTCTATGTCCCTGAGCCCCGCCGCAACGAGATGCTCCGCCAGAGCGAGCTTCTCGTCAGTGGCCAGTATGCGTGGCTCGATCTGGAGCCCGTCGCGCAGCCCGACTTCCAGGATCGAGATGTCTTTCGGCAGATCGGCCACAGATCGTCGTCTCCACGGGGGCAGGTCTGTCGTCGCATGACAGCTCGGGCTCGCCGGCAACATCAAAAAAACGGAGCGAAACATCGGGGCGGCAGCAGCATTCGCCCAGCACGGATGCGCCGTGATGGCGGCGGTCGATACATCGCTCGCTTCGATGTATCTTGAGTCACTCGCTATTTTTTGCCGAGAAAAACAGTGTCAGCGTGACCGGACAATAACGGTTCACGGGAGGTTCGAATTGAAATCCATCGCTCGCCTTGCGCTCTGCCTGTCGCTGTTTCCCGCTGTCGCCCAGGCCCAGCCGCTGCGGATCGGCACCTCGGCCGATGCCCCTCCGTGGGAATCCGTCGACGCGAACGGAAAGCTCGTCGGCTTCGACATCGATCTCGGCAATGAGATCTGCGCGCGGATCAAGCGCGAGTGTCAGTTCACCAATCAGGCTTTCGACGGCCTTCTTCCGGCGCTGCTCGTCAAGAAGTTCGACGCGTTGATGACCTCGATGGCGATCACCGAGAAGCGCAAGGAGAGCGTCAACTTCACGCGCCCCTACGCCCCGATCGTCATCAGGCTCGTGGCCGCCAAGACATTCCCCGATCGCAATATCGAGACGGTCCCGGCTCTGGTGAGCCGCCTGGCAGGCAAGGTCATCGGCTGCCAGCGCGGCTCGACTCAGGAAGCGATGCTGAAGGCACATTTCCCCAAGGCGACGATCCGCACCTACGCCCGCATCGACGAGATCATCGCCGATCTCAAGGCCGGCCGCATCGATGTCGCCTCGTTGAACGGGGCGAACTGGCAGCGCCAACTCGTCGGCGAACTCGCCGAGAAGTACGATTACCTCGGCCCCAAGCTCTCCGGCGACACGTTTAAGGAGCTCGGCGAAGGCTATGGCATCGCCTTGCGCAAGGAGGACGTCGAGCTGCAGAAGCAACTCGACGGCGCCATCGAGGCCGTCTTCGCCGACGGGACGGCCGACAAACTGGCCGAAAAATGGCTCGGCTTCAGCCTGTCATTCAAATAGGCGCCAGAGGCGGCGGCGCTGCCCTCTGAAGGTGCAATCCACTGCCCGGCGCGCGTCCGGGCAGTTTCCCCGCTCGGCGCAGAGCGGGACTGGCAGGACAGGCATGCAGGGACTACAGGCCTTCTGGCCTCAGCTACTCGACGGCACGCTCATCACCTTGCGTGTTTCCGTCAGCAGCCTCGCGCTGGGGCTCGCCGCGGGCATCCTCCTGGCGGGCGCGGTGCTCCACGGCCCGCCTCCCGTCAGGGCTCTGATCCGGGGTTACGTCGCCGTCATTCGGGGGCTCCCGGATCTCCTGATCATCTTCCTCGCCTATTTTGGCGGCACCGTGCTCCTCAGCCGGATCGCGGGTTCCTATGTCGAGGTCGACGGGCTGGCGGCAGGGATTTTCGCCCTGACCGTGGTCAGTGCGGCCTATTTCTGTGAGATATTCCGGGGCGCGCTCCAGAGCGTGCCTCAAGGTCAGCGTGAGGCAGGCCGCGTTCTCGGGCTGAGTGCTGGGCAGACCTTCCTTCTCGTCCTGATGCCCCAGATGCTCGCCCGAGCCCTGCCCGGTGTCGGCAACCAGTGGCTCGTCCTGCTCAAGGAGAGCGCACTCGTGTCCGTCGTCGGACTCGAGGAGTTGATGCGCGTGGCCAATATCGGCGCGGCCGCGACCGACAACCACCTCGGCTTCTACCTGACGGCGGCGCTCATCTACATAACGATCACCGCCATCTCGACTGTGCTGTTCAAGTCGGCGGACGCTTGGGTCTCGCGCGGCCAGGTTGGTGTACGCCCATGAACTTGTCTCTGTTCGCAGAAGCTTTCATGCCATTGCTGAGGGCTACCGGGACGACGCTGTCCCTCGCGCTTCTGTCGTACGCGGTCGGCCAGGTTCTCGGGTTGCTGGTCGCGCTCGCCCTGGTCTCGCGCAGCCGCCTCGTGAGCCTGCCGGCTTTCCTCTACACGTTCTGCCTGCGCGGGAGCCCGCTGCTCGTACAGGTCTTTCTCCTCTACTATGCGCTGGCTCAGATCGAGGCCGTGCGCACTTCGATTCTTTGGCCTTATCTGCGTGAACCCTTCTTCTGCGCGGTTCTGGCCATCGGGCTGAACTCCTCAGCGTATGTCGGCGAACTCATGCGCGGTGCGATCACCAACGTCGCGCGCGGACAATGGGAGGCGGCGCAGGTACTGGGCCTCGGTCGCGGCCAGGCATTCGTCTACATCGTACTGCCGCAGGCCTATCGCGCGGCGCTACCAGCGCTCGGAAACGAAGCCATCCTCGTCCTGAAGGCGACCGCGCTGGCAAGCGTCATCACCTTGATGGACGTCACCGGCGTGGCACGCACACTCGTCGCCGACACCTACGCTCCCTTCGAAATCTTTGCGCTCGCAGGCCTGTTCTACCTTGCCATCGGCTATGTGATCACCCGCGCGTTCGGGCTCGTCGAGCAGGTCCTCTCGATACCGGGCACGACGCCCGGTCGGCTGTGAGGGAAGCCCTATGTCCCAACTCCAGCCCCGCGCCCTGCCGATTCGCTCGCTACTCTTCATCCCCGTGCTCTCGCAGGCATTCATCGAGAAGGCCCACACCCGCGGCGCCGATGCGATCGTCCTCGACATGGAGGATTCGATCGCACCGGAAAGAAAGCAGGAGGCGCGTTCCCATCTCGCCCATGCTGTCGCGCGGCTGGCCGCCCATGCCGTCCTGAGCTGGGTGCGGGTGAACAAGGCGCTGCTCGAGGAGGACATCGCTGCCGCCGTGGCCGCCCGCGCGACCGGCATCGTGCTGCCGAAGGCGGAATGCGCCTCGGATGTGAAGCACGCCGAAGCGCTGGTGACCGCGGCCGAGAAGCGCTCCGGCGCTCCTGAGGGGGCGGTCGCGCTGATGGCGGACATCGAGACCGCCAAGGGGCTGGTCGCGGCGCCAGCCATTGCGGGTTCGAGCGGACGTTTGCGCGCCCTCGGCTTCGGAGAGCAGGATTTCGCCCAGGATCTCGGTGTCGCCGCGTCGCCGGAGGCGTTGACGGCGCCAGCCCAGCAGGTCGTCATTGCAGCGAAATCCGCAGGCCTGGAAGCGATCGGCCTTCCGGGCAGCAGCGTGGATTTCCGGGACCTGCCGGCGCTCGCGGGAATAGCGCGCCATGCGCGCAGGCTGGGCTTCACCGGAGCCGCCTGCATCCACCCATCGCAGATCGGAATCCTGAACGAGGCATTCTCGCCCTCTTCGAGGGAAGTGGCCGAAGCGCGGGAACTCGCAACGGCATTCGCCGCCGCGATTGCCGGGGGGCTCGGCGCGATCGCACATAACGGAACGATGGTCGACGAGCCCATTTATCGGCGCGCGCGCGCCGTGCTCGCGCGCCATGAGCAGTTAACCCGCCCGCCCCGCGACAGCCAATGACGAGCAACCCGACCATGACGCAACATCCCAACGCTCCGACAGGCAGGATCGTCTCCTATGCTCCCGACGCCGCCGGCCCGCTGACCGGGCTCAAGGTCCTCGATCTGTCGCGCCTCGTCGCCGGCAATGTCCTGTCGGTTCAGTTGGCCGATTTCGGCGCGGATGTCGTCAAGATAGAACCTCCGGAAGGCGATGCGCTGCGCTTCTGGAAAGAAGCGGGCAAGGAGCTCTACTGGGCCAGCTACTGCCGCAACAAGCGCTCGATCGGACTGAACCTGCGCGACCCGAAGGCGCGCGAGATCCTGCTGGACATGGTGCGCACGGCCGATGTCCTCGTCGAGAACTACAGGCCCGGAACGCTGGAGAAGATGGGCTTGGCTCCCGCAGTCCTCCATGAGGCGAACGATCGCCTTGTACTGGTAAGGATCTCGGGTTTTGGCCAGACGGGCCCCTATTCGCCCTTGCCGGGCTTCGGAACGCTGGTGGAGGCGATGAGTGGCTTCGCGGCCCGCACGGGCTTTCCCGACCGCGAGCCGGTCCTGCCCCAGAATCCTCTCGCGGACATGATGGCCGGCCTGCAGGGGGCCTTCGCGGTCGTGACGGCGGTACTGGCGCGCAACGAAAAGGGTGTCCGCAACCAGATCGTAGACGTGGCGTTGCTCGAACCGCTCTTCTCGACAATGGGGACCGACCTCGCGGTCTACAGGCAGAATGGCCAAGTGGCGCCACGCCAGGGCAGCGGCTCCAACGGGTCGGCGCCGCGCAACGTCTACTGTTGCAGAGACGACAAGTTCGTGGCGCTGTCGGCCTCGACCCAGTCGACGGCAGTGCGGGTCTTCGACGTCATCGGGCGACCGGAGCTGAAGGACGACCCGCGCTTCGCGACCAACACGACCCGGGTGGAACACCGCGAAGATCTTGACGACGCCCTGGCTGCCTGGTTCGCCACAAAGACAAGGCCTCAGGCATTGGCCGCGATGCAGGCTGGCGAGGTACCGGTTGCCGCGATTTACGACGTGGCCGACATCTCGGCCGATCCGCATTTCATCGAACGTGAGGTCTTCGTCGAAGCCGAAGACGAGGATGGGAGCTATGTTCCGATGCACAACATCAGCCCGCGGCTATCGGCCTCGCCCGGCGCGTTCAGATGCCCGGCACCGCGGCTTGGCGAACACAGCGACGATCTCCTGGGTGCGCTCGGATACGGCCTCGACGACATTCGCGCGCTTCGATCCGCAGGCGTCGTGATCTGATGATTGGCGCGCCCGTCATCAACGACATTGACCGGCGTGTCGCGCCTGATCTGGTTTCCGCGCTTTCTGAGGTGCCCACGCCTATCATCGGCGACGTGTTCGGCAGGCTTTCGGGCATGCAGGGCCTACGTCGCTTCGACCGGAACGGAAGGCGCGCGGGAAGCGCCTTCACGGTGCGCGTTCGTCCGGGCGACAATCTGTATCTCCACAAGGCGCTGCATATGGCGCAGCCCGGCGACATGCTCGTCGTGGACGGTGCAGGCGATGTCGGCAACGCCCTCATCGGAGAGATCATGATGCGGCAGGCCGTCGCTCGCGGGCTTGCGGGCTTTGTGATCGATGGCGCGGTGCGGGATATCGGCGCCTTCCGCGAGGGGCCCGTGCTGTGCTTGGCGCGCGCCCATTCGCTGCGCGGACCGTTCAAGACGGGTCCGGGCGAGATCAACACCCCCGTAGTCGTGGGGGGAACGACCGTGACCCCCGGCGATGTCGTCGTCGCGGACGATGACGGCGTGATCGTTGTCCCGGCGTCCGATGCCGCCGCAGCCCTCGCAGCCGCCAAGGACCGCATGGCGGAGGAGGAACGACTTCTCGCGGATATCGCATGCGGGCGCGAGGACAACGCCTGGATCGACGCGATGATCTATCCGAATGGCGCCAACTAGAACGCGCGCTACCGGAAAACCTCAGTTCGGCCGAGATGACCTCGCGGCCATGGAACTCAGTTCGCCTCTGCGCGGCAATGCCGCGCCAGGTTCCGATGACGCCGCGAGGTCTCGCGCAGTGTCGCGCTCCCGCCGCTTGAATGCCAAAATCCAGCCGTTGACGGCCCTCGATAGGAGCGCAGTGCAGTGCGTTTGTCGGATATCGATCTGAGACTGCTTCGGGTTTTCAAGGCCATCGTCGAAGCACGCGGGCTGGTCGGTGCTCAACTCACATTGAACATGGCCCAGTCGACCGTCTCGACACATTTGTCGGAGCTTGAAAAGCGGCTTGGGTTTCGCCTCTGCCACCGAGGCCGGGCCGGGTTTTCCCTCACCCGGGACGGGCAACAGATCTATGAGGGATGCGTCGAGCTGTTTTCGGCCGCCGACCGGATCCAGAACATCGCAGCGTCGATTTCCGGCAGCATGAAAGGCGTCCTGCGGATCGGCATGATCGACGCCGTCATCTCCAACCGGGTGTGGAACCTGCCCGCGATCATCCGCTCCTTCAGCGAGCACGCCAGCGAGGTCGTCATCGAACTGAAGGTCGGCTCCTCCGCTGAGATGGAACAGGAGCTGATCGAGGGAAAGCGGGACATCGTGATTGGCTCTTTCTTCCACAAGCGTGTCGGCCTCAACTATATTCCGGTATTCCGGGAGCGGCAGTCGATCTACTGCTCGCTTGACCACGAGCTTGCGTCAAAGAAAGAGGTCCCCGTCGAAGAGCTTTCCTCCTATCCTTTCTTGGTCAGACGGTATCTCAACCGCTACAATATCGAGAAGATAAGCGGAAACATCGTGCCCAACGCTTTCGTGGAAAACATGGAAGCACATGCTGCCCTGATCCTGTCCGGGCGTTTTATCGGCTTTCTGCCGCAGCATTATGCGGAGGCTCTGCCGCCCCACGCCCGCCTGCACAGGATCCCCGCCAGCCCGAGCGTCGACTATCTGTCGACATTCTACATCATCTACCGAGCTCAAGGGGATGACAATATTTTGGTTCGTAATTTCTTGAACAGGGTCAAAGAAAATCTCCCGGATGAAATCGCCGAAGCGTAAAAAACAGACATAATAATAAAACGAACATGCATCTCCGCAAAATCTCACATCGAAACAAGAATCAAAATGATAACTATAGAGAGCATCCATAAAAACTATGGTGAAGCGACAGTTCTCCAGGACATTTCGTTGACGGTTCTGTTGGGGGAGCGTGTCGTCATATGTGGGCCTTCGGGATCCGGAAAATCGACATTGATCCGCTGCGTCGCGGGACTTGAGACTCGGGCGCGCGGCGCGATTTCCGTAGGCGAACGTGAGCTGGCCTCAGATTGCTCCAACGTTGCGGCATTTTCCGGGGAAATTGGAATGGTGTTCCAACAGTTTAACCTCTTTCCCCATCTCACGGTGCTCGACAATCTGATGCTCGCGCCGAGGAAGGTGCGCAAGCTTCCGAAAGATGCGGTTCGAGCGCGGGCGATATCGTTGCTTGAGCGTGTCCGCATCCAGGACAAGGCCGACGCTTACCCGGGCCAGCTTTCGGGCGGGCAGCAGCAGCGCGTTGCGATCGCTCGGGCCTTGTGCATGCAGCCGCAGGTCATGCTGTTTGACGAACCGACCTCGGCGCTCGACCCGGAAATGGTCAAGGAGGTTCTGGGCGTCATGACCGATTTGGCGAACGAGGGCATGACGATGATCATCGTCACTCACGAGATGAGCTTCGCTCGGACCGTGGCCGACCGCGTCGTGTTCATGGATGGCGGCGCCATCGTAGAAGAGGCGCCGCCAGAGGCCTTCTTCCAGCATCCGCAGAGCGCTCGCGCTCGGGAGTTTTTAAGCCGAATGAGTGCGCATTGATCTGCCCGGCGCTTGCATCGGCCATTGTTGGCTTCGATGGCAGCATCGCTTGGTGTTGCGCGCTGATATTTTGTATCCTGAGCGCCCCTTGCTCTCCCGAGCATGAATGTCCGCTTCGCGGCAATTTGCAATGTCTGCATCTGGCGCTAGCCGGAAGTTTGCGATTCGCGCGAATTGCGCACGCAAGCGTCATCTTTCAGTCAAAGGCGGTCGCGGAGGCATGCAGCTTCTTGCGGCCTCGGTCACTCGTTGGGGCGCTTATTGGGGTTGGCAACTGATTCTTCAGATAATAACTAAACGATATCAAATGCTTGCAGGAAGGGAAAATGGCGGAGACGGAGGGATTCGAACCCTCGATACCCTTGTGGGGTATGCTCATTTAGCAAACGAGTGCCTTCAGCCTCTCGGCCACGTCTCCGTTGGAAGGCTCTATGCCCGATCGCGACCCGCTTTGACAAGCCGTCCCGACGATCGATCGACAGGCATGGCGCAAATCGCCCCGATCGAACTGTTTCAATGGCCGCCGGAACCATCGATGCGCTCGACCCAGGCCATGGCTTCGTCCAGCGTCGCGAAGACAGGGCCCGGCATCTGCGCATCCTCGGCCTCGTTCAAGCCAAAGCGGATGCCATAGCCATCCACTTCACGCCGAATCGCGATCAATGACGGCTTGGCGAAGGGCTTGGTAGTGGCGAAGGCTTCGGCGGCTGACATGGGCAGTTCCCGTTCGGTCGCCGGACTGAACGGCCCAGCGCCTGAACGGTTCCCGAACGGCGCGTTCAGGAGACGGGCAGCACTTGCGCCCACCCGCAACAAAAAAGGGCCCGCGGCACGCCGCAGGCCCTCCCTCGCATCTGAAGCAGATCGTCAGTCGGCGGCGACGATCTTGCCGGCTTCCCACTTGTACATGGAGAAGCTCGGCGAGCTCAGATCGCCGGTCTTGCCATAGGTCAGCGTACCGATCGCGGTCTTGACCTCGAGGCCAGCCTTCAATGCCTTGGCGACCGCGTCGGCCTTGGCGTCCTTGCCGGCCTTCTCGATGCCGGCCTTCAGCACCTCGACGGCGGCATAGGCGTTGAGCGTGAAGGCCTCGGGCGGAATGCCCTTCTCCTTCAGCACCGCCACGGCTTCAGCCGAGGCCGGGTTCTTCAGCGCGTCGGTGGCGTTGGTGAAGAGGGTGCCGGCCGCGGTGTCGCCGCCGATCGCCCAGAGTTCGGTGTTGGAGAGGCCCTCGCCGCCGATGATCGTCGCCTTGACGCCGGCATCATGCAACTGGCGGGCGAGCAGGCCGCCTTCCGGGTGGTAGCCTCCGAAATAGATCAGTTCGGCGCCGCCCGACTTCAGCCGGGTGATCACCGCCGCGAGGTCCTTGTCGCCCGGATTCAGGGTGAGATAGGCGACCTCGGTGATGCCGCCGGCATTGATGCCCTTCTTGAAGGAATCGGCGAGGCCTTTGCCATAGGTCCCCTTGTCGTGGACGATGGCGATCTTCTTGGCCTTCAGGTTCTTCAGGACGTAGTTGGCGGCGACCTCGGCCTGCTGGTCGTCGCGGCCGCAGGTGCGGAAGACATTGGCGAGGCCGCGGTTGGTCAACGCCGGCGAGGTCGCGGTCGGCGTCACCATCAGGACGCCGCTCTCGGCGAAGACGTCGGACGCGGCCATGGCGACACCAGAGGTCACCGGGCCGACGACGAAGCGGACCTTGTCGCCGACCAGCAGGTTGGCGGCCGAGACGCCCTGCTTGGGATCGCCGGCATCGTCGGCGAGCTTCAGGACGACCTTCTCACCGGCGATGCCACCCTTCTTGTTGATGGCGTCGACGGCGGCCTGGGCGCCGTTCTTGACCTGATCGCCATAGGCAGCGACGGCGCCAGTCAGCGGCGCGAGCAGGCCGATGGTGATGTCGGCGCGCGCCGGGGCGCCTGCGAGCATCGCCGCGGCGAAGGCTGTTCCGATGAGGAATCGGGCTTTGAGCGTCATGTGCGTCTCCTCGTGAACCGTACAATTTTTGCGTGCGACCCAACCCGAGGATCGCCTGCGACCTGTATAGGCCAGCGCGAGGCGGCGCGGCACTGCGTGGCGCGTTTCTGAGCAGATGCGAAAATGCATGGCAGACATGGCGGCGGCGGCGATCGGGCCCGGCGAGGGCCGGGGCATCAGATCAGCCAGAGCGCCTGCACGATCATGACCGCCCCCATTCCGAGGATGACGCCGCCGCAGGCGCGGGCGACGCGTTCGCCTGCTGAGGCGAGCCGCTCGGTGGTGATCGCCGCGGTCACGACGGCCATCGTCGGCAGATCCATCACGCCGCCGACGAGCAGGAGCGCGATCAACCCGGCGCAGGAGGCGCAGCAGGCGAGGCCGAGCCGCAGCCCCTGCCTCATCGCGGCGAGAGCGCCTGCGCCTCGCTGAGCGATTTGCTGGCAACAACCGAGCAGGTCGCCCTTCAAAGCCGAGACCTGGAAAGCGCCGGCCGCGATCACGATCACGGCGGCCAAGAGCGGCATGAAGCAGGCCAGTCGC
Source organism: Allobosea sp. Root483D1 (assembly GCF_001429505.1). Taxonomy (GTDB): domain Bacteria; phylum Pseudomonadota; class Alphaproteobacteria; order Rhizobiales; family Beijerinckiaceae; genus Allobosea. The sequence goes on along the minus strand of NZ_LMJW01000016.1, from coordinate 335,505 downwards.
GGCCAGCGCATCGCGACCTCCAGCAGCGCGGCACCGCCGACGAAGACCGCCAGCCCGAGCGCTGTCCAGACCCCGAGATAGCCGAGGCCGGCCAGAGCAGCGCACAGCCCTGCCCTGGTTTCTCCGGAGTGCAGCGCTGCCTCTCGGCAGCGCCAGAGCACAGGCGCGAGCGAGGGCAGCATCATCGCCAGCGTCATCGCGATCCACATGCCGAGGAAGGAGCCGGCGGCCGCCGGCCAGGAGCCGCCGCAGAGCGGCGTCCAGGCCGTCGACATCGACCAGCCGCCCGCCATCGGCACCTCGCCCATATCGGCCATGGCAAGGCAGATCAGGATGGTCGCGGTCGCGCTGGCGACGAACAGCAGGGCGCAGACGGCGAAGAACATCCGCCCCGCCCCCACGACGGAGACGCCGGACGGGTTGCCCGACGCTCCGCGACCAGCATGCGGCCGGGGGCTCAGGCACAGCATGATTGGGCCGTCGCGGCAGAAGGCGCGAGGTAGGCATCGCGGAGGCGCCACCAGGGCCCGCTCGGCTCGTTGCGACCCTTCGGCGCGCGGTCGAGCCAGGGATATATGCTCCAGATCGCGTCCACGCCGCGTCCGTAGCTCGAATAGGTGTGGTAGATCGCGCCGTCCTCGCGGATGAAGGCGCTCATCCCCGGCCGCTCGCGCATATAACCTGACGGTGTCGTGCCGCTCTGCACGGCGAGCCCGGAGACGATGTCGTTGCTGCTCCAGTCGACCTGCGGCTCGCGCTGGAAATTGTACTCGACCGCACCCTGCCGCTCCTGCTCCTCGCTGTAGGAGGCGCTGAAGTCGAAGTTGAAATCGCCCGTCGCAGAGGAGGCCCAGGGAAAGCTCCAGCCCATGCGCCGCTTGAAGGCGACGAGCTTGTCGAGCGGCGCCAGCGATACCGCGGTCAGCGTCACGTCATGGTTGGCGAGATGGACGTGGATGCCGTTGAAGCCGTCGGCGATCAGCGAGCAGGACGGGCAGCCGGCGGAAAAGTCCGGCCCGAACATGAAATGGTAGATCAGAAGCTGCGAGCGCCCGGCGAAGAGGTCGGCCAGCCCGACCTGCCCGGCTTCGGTGACGAAGCGATAATCCTTGTCGACCTTGACCCAGGGCAAAGCCTGGCGCTGTCGCGCCACGGCGTCGCTCTGCCGCGTCAGCGCCTTCTCGACCGCTAGCAGGTCGAGCCGGGCCCTGAGCCAGTCCTCGCGCGTTCCAGTGAGATGAGCCGTCATGATGCTTGCTCCTGTCGTCGGTTGACATTCGCCGCTCGCCGTTTCGCGATGCGGCGTCGCGGTCAGGGGTACGCTTGAGGCGACAGGGAGCGGGAGTGACAAGTTTGGCGGGATTTCGGGCTGTGGCATGGATTCGCTGATCACGGCAGCCGGGCGAGCCTTGGCGGCGGGCGACCCGTTCGGCGCGCTCAACCGCGTCGCGCTGCGCGAGGATGCACCGGCGCTGGCGTTGCGCGGCATCGCCATGGCGCAACTCGGCGACCTCGCCCGCGCCAAGGTGCTGCTCAAGCGCGCCGGCCAAGGCTTCGGTACGAAGGAACCGGTAGCGCGGGCCCGCTGCATTCTCGCCGAGGCCGAAATCGCCCTGGTCTCGCGTGATCTCGGCTGGCCAGCCAAGGCGCTCGATGCGGCGCGCGCAACTCTGGAAGCCCATGGCGACCGCCTCAACGCCGCTCATGCCCGCACGATCGCGGTGCGCCGCCTGCTGCTGATCGGCCGGCTCGGGGAAGCCGAGCGCGTGCTCGCCGGCTTCGACGAGAACCCGCTGCCGCCGGCGCTGGAGGCGGCGCGAGCGCTCGCCATCGGTGGCATCGCGTTGCGACGGTTGCAGGCGGAACCGGCCCGCGCAGCGTTCGCACAGGCGGCAGAGGCAGCTCAGCGTGCCCGCATCCCCGCTTTGGTGGCCGAGGTCGAGGCCGCCGCGCGCGTGCTGGAGGCGCCGGCTGCTCGGCTGATCGCGCAGGGCGAGGAGCGCCCGCTGATGCTGGGCGAGGTCGCGGCGCTGCTCGCATCATGCAGCTTCGTCGTCGATGCCTGCCGCAATCTCGTGCGCGAGGCCGGTACAACCGTGCCGCTCGCCACCCGGCCCGTGCTGTTTTCGCTCGCGCGCACGCTCGCCGAGGCCTGGCCGGCGGATGCCTCGCGCGAGGTGCTGCTGGCCCGCGCCTTCCGGGCGAAGGAGGCCGACGAGTCGCATCGCGCCCGGCTGCGGGTCGAGATCGGGCGGCTGCGCGCCGAATTGCACGGGATCGCCGAGATCAGCGCGACGAAACGCGGCTTTGCCCTGAAGCCGCACCGGGCGCGCGAGGTCGCGGTGCTGGCGCAGCCGCTGGAGGAGCCGCATGCCGACGTGCTCGCCCTCCTCGCCGATGGCGAGGCCTGGTCGAGCTCGGCGCTGGCGCTGGCGCTCGGGGTGAGCCAGCGCAACATGCAGCGCGCGCTGGAGGCATTGGCCGAGGCCGGCAAGATCCAGTCCTTCGGCAAGGCGCGGGCGCGGCGCTGGCTGACGCCGCCGGTGCCGGGTTTCCCGACAGCCTTGTTACTCCCGGCTCCGCTGCCGGATGGCTAGACCTCGTCCCGGTCCAACCGAACAGAGGAGATCATCTCATGACCAGGACAGCCACCATCCTGCGCGAATACGGCCCCTTCCCCGGCGTCGAGGCCGTGCACGGCGTCAGCTATGACGGCAGACAAGTCTGGTTCGCCTCGGGCGACAGGCTCAATGCGCTCGATCCGGAGAGCGGGCAGACCGTGCGCAGCCTCGACGTGCCCGCCCATGCCGGCACCGCCTTCGACGGCAAGCACCTCTACCAGATCGCCGAGGACCGCATCCAGAAGATCGATCCGGAGAGCGGGCGCGTGCTCTCGACCATTCCCGCCCCGGCCGGCGGCGGCGATTCCGGCCTCGCCTGGGCGGAGGGCACGCTCTGGGTCGGCCACTACCGCGAGCGCCAGATCCACCAGATCGACCCGGAAACCGGCAAGGTGCTGCGCACGCTGCAATCCAACCGCTTCGTCACCGGCGTGACCTGGAGCGATGGCGAGCTCTGGCACGCGACCTGGGAGGATGAGGAGAGCGAGATCCGCCGGGTCGATCCTGAGACCGGCAAGGTGCTGGACGCCATGCGCATGCCGGAAGGGACCTTCGTCTCGGGCATGGAGGCCGGCGGCGGTCGCTTTTATTGCGGGAGCGGCCAGGGCGGGACAGTCAGGGCGGTGAAGCGCGGCTGAGGGCGCGGCGCCCCGCGCTCAGAGCAGCTGCGTGCCCTTCAGCAAAGCCACGAGCTGGCCCTGGCGGCGCGTCCCCGTCTTGCGAAAGATGCGATCGAGATGGGTGCGCGCCGTGGTCATCTGGACACCGCTCTCGGCCGCCGCCGCCTCCAGTGACAGCCCACCTGCCAGGGATGTCGCCAGCTTCGCCTCGGCCGGCGTCAGATCGAACAGGCCGGTCAGGATGGTCGGTGACGGGACGGCGGTGCTCGCCGAGACCCTGGTCGCCACGACCAGCAGGTCCGCGCCCGAAAAAATATCGAGCGCCGATCGACGCAATGGCAGGAGATGAACGATCAGGGCCGGCCGCTCATCCGTAGCCGGAATCGGGATCGAGCGGACCGAGGGCTCGATGTCGGCCCGCGCCGCCGCAACGGCCTGCTGGAACAACCGGTTGGCCTCGGCGTCGGCAATGGCCATGCGGCCGAGCGCCGCCGGCCGGAAGACCGAGGCCATCGCTTCCATCAAGGCGTTGACCGCCTGCACCGGGCCCGTGCTTCTCATGATCGCCGCCGGTAGCCCCATCGCCTGGAGAGCCGAAACGGTCGTATGGGCGCGCTCCAATCCCAGCCGCACCGCCATCAGGCCTGCGCGCGCCAGATGCGGCCGAAGCCTGTCGAGCCCCTCGATCTCGCTTTGGCGGTAGTCGCCATCCTCCTGCCAGCGCTGGAAGACATAGGTGACCAGCTCTCCGCCCGGCATCGGGACCGCCGTGCAGAGATGGGCGCCGATGCCGAGGGCCCGCAGACGCATCCTCTGGGCATCGCGTTCGATGTCTTCGGGCGTCATGAACGCCTCGACATGGACGAAACGGGCCGGCTGCAAATTGTACATCCGCAGCACGCCGGGAAACCGCCAATGGTCGCCATTCACGAACTCGTCGAAGACGCGCTGGACGTCCCTGAGCGATTCATCACGATCCGAAGACGCGGAACTCAACTTGCCCCGAACGGGCGACTTGTCGCTCAGAACGAGAATCGAGCCGGTGGCGGAATCCGACAGGCGCGAGGCACGCGTCAGGACATCCGACCATTTTTCGGGGACGAACGCCGCCTCGTAGATCCGATCGATCAGGTCTTCGGCCATAGCGGCTATCCCGAGCCTGTCCGCGGAGCGCTGCGTGGAGCACGGACCATCACAATAGCTGCGCGCCCTTCAACAGGGCCACGAGCTGGCCCTGGCGGCGCGTACCGGTCTTGCGGAAGATGCCGTCGAGATGGGTGCGCGCCGTGGTCTTCTGGATACGCGCCTGGGCCGCGGCCTGCTCCAGCGACAAGCCGCTCGCAAGGGCCGCCGCGAGCTTGACCTCGGCCGGGGTCAGGTCGAACAGGCCCATCAGCACCTGCAGCGACGGCACGAGGCGGCTCGCGCTCACCGTGACGGCGGCGATCAGGATGGCGGCGCCGGAGAAGATGTCGCTCGCCGAGCGCCGCAAGGGCACGACATGGACGATCATCGCCGGCCAGTCATCCTCGGCCGGCACCGGGATCGAACGGGCGGCGGCCTCCTGATCGCCCTGGGCCGCCGTGAGCGCCTCCTGCAGCAGCTTGTTGTTGGCCGGGCGGGCGAGGCCGAGGCCGCCGAAGGCGAGCGGGATCAGGGTTTGCGAGACGCTCTCGATCAGGGCGTTGCTCGCCATCACCCTGCCCTTGCCCGAGAGCACGGCCGCCGGCACGCCGAGGGCCTGCAGCGCCGCCACCGCCGAGAGCGCCCGCTCCATTCTCAGCCGCGCCGCCAGATAGGCGCTGCGCGCGAGATGGGGGTGGAACTCGTTCAGCGCCGCGGTCAGAGACGGGTCGAAACGCCCCTCCTCGCGCAGCCGGTTGAGGATGAAGACGACCAGTTCGCCCGTCGGCATCGGGATGATCGTGCCGGCCTGCTGGTCGAAGCCAAGCGCCTGCCCCAGCATCGCGGTCTCGTCTTGGGCGATCTCGGGCGAGAAATACTCGTCCGCGATGACGAATCCGCTGAGCGGATTGGCGAAGAAGAACGGGATGCGGCGGTCCAGCTTCCAGTGGCCGCCCTCCGACACCTTCGCCAGGAGATCGGCCGTGCGCCCGGTCGCGAGGTTCCTGATTGGCCGGGTGCTGTCGAACACCATCATCCCGCCGGACTCGGCGCCGCTGCGCAGGCTGATCCGATCGATGACGCGCGGCCATCTCTCCGGATCGAAGGCAGCCTCATAGATGTCGTCGGCAACGTCCCTGAGTATCGACAAACGCCGGGCGCCCCTTTCACGGCGATACAACCGTTATTCAGTGAACGGCAGAACCACCAGGCAAGACAAGCCCTAACGGAAGCTAAAACATCGATCGCCGCCGCCGGAAGCCCCCTGCCGCACTAGAGCATGTCCGCGTTTCTCCGAATCGCGGACATGCTCCAGCTCATTGTTTTATCGCATTTTCTTCACACGAACCGGTGTCCACTTCGCTCGAATATACTCTAGCGGGCGACACGTCCGCGCAGCCGCGTCCCGTTCGGCAGGCGGCAAGAGCAGGCCGCGCCGGCCCGGGCGCGGCTCGGCGCCGCGCAGGCCCGGCGCGGGGTCTTGCAATAGGCGACGACGGCTCGCCGGGGCGAGGGATCATCGACCGCCCCGTAGCGCGGCATGTAGATCGGATTCGACGAGCGCGGCGCGCCGCGCGGCGTCCCGCCATAGTCGACCGGCGGGCCGGCGCCGGGCAGGCCGCCTGGTCCCGGCGCATGTAGCCTGATGTCGGGCGTACTATCGAAGATCGAGGGCGGCCCCAGGCCCTGGCGCGCGCCCCCCGGCGCCAGCGGCGCATTGCCCGGCGTGCCGATCTGGGCGAGCGCCGGATCGACCAGCAGCAGCGCGGCCAGGACTGCCGCCATCATCGCGCGTGCCATCATCGCCCTGCCCTCGCCTTCTTGTCCGCGGCAGGCATTCTGCCGGATGTCACGCCTCGATGGGAGTGGCAGGACAACTGCCCGGCCGATCAGCCAGTTCCCTCACCGCCGTTCTCTGCCGTGGGCGCCGGCCGGCCGGCCCGGCGCTCGATCGAATGATCGACGATCAGCAGGCCCAAGGCGAGCACGGTCGCCGAGAGCACGATCGCATGATCGCCGAGCCCGGCGGCGCAGCCCAGCGCCGCCGTGACCCAGATCGCCGCCGCCGTTGTCATGCCCTGCGGTGTCGTCTGCCCCTCGCGCAGCACGATGACGCCGGCGCCCAGGAAGCCGATGCCGGTGATCAGCCCCTGCACGACGCGGCTGGCGGCGTCGATCTCATGCGGCTCGCTGAAGATCGTCGCCGCGGCGGCGGTACCGAGGCCGACGAGCCCGAAGGTGCGGATGCCGGCCGCCTGCTGCTTGCCAGTGCGCTCCCAGCCGACGACGATCCCGGCCGCCATCCCGGCCAGCAGGCGCAGCAACAGATCGATCTCGCGCCAGATGTCGAAACTGATGTTGCCGAAATTCATGCCACTCTCCCCCACAGCGATTGCTCGTCGGGCCTCAACGCGCGAGGAAGCAAGGTGTTGCCGCGAGCGGCTTTCGTGATCCGGATTGGCGAAGCAAGGTTCGACAGATGCCCTACACCGACCCGCTCGAGCCGATGCTCCAACGCGCAGACGAACTGCGCCGCCAGATCGCCCTGCGACTTGTCGAGGAAACCGGCGCCACGCCACCACCCTCCCCGTCAGCAGATCAGATGGCCGCCGCCGACGAGGCGATCACCGCCTGGGACGAGCAAGGCGAGGAAGAGCAGGATCAGCGGGCCTTCCGGGATATCGGGCCGTTGCAGGAGTTGCTGGCGGAGTATCAGAATCTAGCCGAACAGATTTACGACATTCGGGATCGGCGACTGTCGTGATCGACATAGGTTGAATTGACGCCCTTCGCTCCAGCAACTTACGCTTGTGTTGGCTGCCAAGAACAAAAAGCTGCAGCCTCGGGGGGAGCGATGATTAGGGTGGGGTGCGCGGTCCTTGTGGCTGCTGTGGCAACCGGCTGCGTTTCTGATCGTGTACGATTCAACGCTGGGCCTGGACAGACCGCATTGATGCGGGAGGGTAAGCCTGCGGTTTCTTCAGTAGGCAAAGAATCCGTGGTTCTGCTGAGCCGCAGCGGCCGTGAAATCCCGGCCGGTCAGCGTGTTGGCTTCGTTGTCGCCATGCAAAACCGTGGAAAGGCGCCGCAGAATTTCACGGTCGCCGAGATTCAGGTCGAACAGTCTTTCGGTGCAGGTACAACGGGGCAGCCCCTCGAAGTTCTGACTTTCGAGAAGCTGCAGCAGGAAGAGAAAACACGGCAGGTCGTCTCTGCCATCCTCGTCGGTGTCGCCGCCGGTGCAAACGCAGCTGCGGCGTCGCAGGCAGGCTATTATCGGTCGAACAGCACGATCTATACGCCCCGCGGAACTTACATCGCCACAACGACCGGCTACAGCCCGGCAGCAGCGGCAATCGCATCGGCAAACGCCTCGGCGCAGAATGGAGCGATGATTGAGTCCTCAATCGCTCAAGGGCAAGCAAACATGGCTCGCCTTGAGAATGATTACATCAAGGATCACACATTACTGCCGGGCGAGTGGTACGGCGGCACGGTTGGCATTGCACCTCCTGCAGGAGATGCGAAGCAGAAGACCTATCAGATCCGCGTCCGCGTTGGGGCCGATGTTCACGTGTTCGACGCTGTGCAAGAGCCTGCTAGCGGCTAACAATCGCCAAAACTGCAGAGACTCTGATTCAGAAGCTTCAATGTCCAGTTCAGCAGCAAGGACAGACCCGGACACAAAGTGTCGGGACGCTAGAAACCAGTTTTTTGAGAAAGCAGCGCTCAGCGGAAAAATGGTGCCCAGGGCTGGAATCGAACCAGCGACACTGCGATTTTCAGTCGCATGCTCTACCAACTGAGCTACCTGGGCGTCCCGCGAAGCGCGCTGCGCTCCGGTTGGTGGAGGCGATATAGAGGCATGGGCATGGGCTGTCCAGCCGACAAACGATCCTGCCCCTCTGAAATTTTCATTAGAGCCCACACAAGCGTCGAACCCGCGGCCTGCACGGCCGTTTTGCTGCGCTGGAGCGGATGGCGCCGCCAATCCGACAAGCTGCCAGAACGGCCGTCTTTCCGGCGTGAATAAACCCTGGAACCAAAGCGACGCGGCCAAGTTGATGCGGCGGCGCTGGAAACGGCGCCGTGCCTACCGCCGATCTGGAGCAAGCCGCGGATGTACCGGTGGCTCGATCGCGCGGGAGGCGGAATTCAGGGCGATCAGCCCACACGGAAAGTCCTGACTCGTCGCGCGGCGGTCAGAGAACGGCCCGGCGTCCTCCCGAGAGGGAAACGCCGGGCCTTTCTTTGCCGGGCTCAGTCGTCCTCGCCCCGCCGCGTCGGCACTTCCTCGGCCTCTTCCACCGGCTCGCCCGGAATCACGTAATTGCCCTTGAGCCAGCGGCCGAGGTCGATGTCGGAGCAGCGGCCCGAGCAGAAAGGCTTGAAGCGCTGCACCGCCGGCTTGCCGCAGATCGGGCAGGGCCGCGCAGGCGGGGCGGGATTCTCGGGTTGTTCAGGCGCCATATTGCAAGGTCACTCCGCCATCGACAGGAAGCTCGATGCCGGTGACATAGCGCGCTTCGTCGCTGGCGAGGAAGAGCGCTGCCCAGGCAACGTCCCAGGCCTCGCCCATATGGCCCATCGGAACCTGCCGATCGCGCGCCGCCCACATCGCGGCGACGTCGCCCTTGCCATAGGTCTGGGCGAGCCCGGCCGAATGCTCGACCATCGGCGTCTTCATCAGCCCGGGCAGCACGGCGTTCACGCGGATCTTCTCGGGCGCGTATTGCGCCGCCGTCGTGCGGGTGAGCTGGTTCATCGCCGCCTTGCTGGCGCCATAGCTGGCATAGGGCACGCCGGTGTGGCGGATCGAGGCGATCGAGGAGATGTTGATGATCGAGCCGCCCCGCCCGTCCTCGGCGAACTGGCGCTGCATCACCGGGATGACGTGCTTCATCGTCAGGAAGCAGCCGGTCACATTGACCTTGAAGACGCGCTCCCAGGTTTCGAGCGGCAGGTCGACGACGCTGCCGACCTCGGCGATGCCGACATTATTGTCGAGCACGTCGATGCGGCCATAGGCCTTGAGCGTCGCCTCGACGAGGGCGCGCAGATCGTCCTCACTGGTGACGTCGGTGCGGATCGCGAAGGCCTCGCCGCCCTCGCCCTTGATGATGCTCGCGGTCTCCTCGGCCGCCTCGAGATTGCGGTCGGCGCAGACGACCCTGGCGCCCTCGCGGGCGAACACGGTCGCGGTCGCCTTGCCATTACCCCAGCCCGGGCCGATCGAGCCCGCGCCCGCAACGATCGCGACCTTGCCTTCGAGACGTTTCGTCATACCGGTGTTCCCTGCCCTGCGTTCGTTCGCTATCGGAGCCTTTGTGATGGCGCCACCATCGGCACTCGCCGTCTCTGGAGCAAGCGCATGGCATGCACGCCGGCATGCGCTCCAGATGCTCAGGCGAGCTGCGCGGCCGCGAGGGCGATGGCCGTGGTGAGGCCGACGACCAGTGCGAACCAGGGCCAGAGCGAGCGCATCGCCTGCCCGGTCTCGGCCGTCGTCGCCTTGATCAGGACCTGGCCCATGGTGACGCGGACCGGGCTCACCGCGGTGAGCAGGCTGCCGGCGACGACCGCGGCGGCGATCACCGCGAGCCGCGCCTCGCCGGCCGGGACGAGCGCGGTGGCGAGCGGCATCGAGACGGCGCCGGCGCCGGTGTTCGAGCCGGTGAGATAGCCGCCGAGCGCGCCGGCAATAGGCACGACGCCGGCCGACCAAGAGCCGAGCACGCTGCTGACGGCGAGGCCGATGCCGCCGGCGAGGCCGGAGCCGACCATGATCCAGGCCATGCCGACGAGCAGGAAGGTCAGCAGCGCCGCGCGCCCCGCGCGCTGCAGCGTCAGCTTCATCAAGCCCACGGCCAGCTTCGTCCCGCCTTGCTGGATGGCGACCACGAGCGCGATGACGATCAGCGGCAGGGCCGGCGAGAGCAGCGGAGTGAAGGCCGAGGCATCGGCGAACGGCTTGAAGGACGGGTGCTCCAGCCGGTCATGGATCGCCGGCACCAGCCGCATCAGCGCCAGCGCGACGACGAGCGCGATATAGGGCATGAGCCGGTCCAGCAGCGCCCGGTCGAGCCCGGCCCAGCCCCTGACCCGCAGGAAGCGCAGCAGCATCACCGGCGCGAGCGCCGCGATGGCGGCGAGCTCCAGCGGCAGCGTGAGATTGGCTGCGACCAGAAGGGCCATCAGCAGCAGGATGAGGCCGGCCCATTCGATGCGGTCGGCGAGTGCGGGCGGCAGGCCGGCCTGGCGCGACAGCCGCCAGAACAGCGGCAGCAGCGCCACGCCGAGCAGGGCGGTCACGACCGCGATCCGCCAGATCAGCGCGGTCAGCGAAACACCGGCGATATCGGCGCTGATCCTGGTGCCGATGCCGAGCGCGCCCCAGGGCACCAGGATCTGGCTGAAGGTGGCGAGCGCCAGCGCCGGCGCCTTGTCGACGCCGAGCCGGCGGGCGCCCGAGACCGCGACGACATAGCCGACGCCAAAGCCGGTCGCGGTTTCGAGGAACGGCCCACGCAGCAGGCAGGCCTCGGCGAGCGCGCCATGCTCGGGACGGGCCGGGTCGACATCGGCCTGCGCCCGCTCGAGGCTGAGTGAGAAGGCGAGCCCGGCGATGATGACCAGCGTCGCCGGCAGGCCGATCCAGGCGCCGGCCGCGAAATGCCTGATGATCGCGGCCGCATCCGGCTGCGCGGGACCGGCGAAGAAGGCGACAAGCGCGGCGCAGATCGTGCCCAGCGTGCCGGCGGTCAGCGCCGTGCGTCCGGAGAGAATCAATCCAAGGAAGAGGATGAGCGGCGAGAGCCAGATCAGGACCATGATCGCCTGGCTTCAGGTTCGCTCAGCCGACATTCAGCCAGCCCAAGCGGATCGGGAAGCCCTCGCCGCCGAGCAGATTGACCGTCTCGTAGAGCGGCAGGCCGACCACGCCGGTATAGGAGCCGACGAGCTTGACGACGAACGACCCGGCGATGCCCTGGATGGCATAGGCACCGGCCTTGCCGCGCCATTCGCCCGAGGCGAGATAATTCTCGATATCGTCATTGGAGAGCCGCTTGAAGCGCAGGCGGGTCTCGACGATGCGCTCGCGGATAGAGCCGGAGGGGGTCGCCAGCGCGACGCCGGTATAGACGCGGTGGGCCCGGCCGGAGAGCAGGCGGAGGCACGCGGCCGCCTCGTCGACGATCTCGGCCTTGGGCAGGATGCGCCGGCCGACCGCGACGACCGTGTCGGCGGCGAGGATATAGGCGCCTTCGAGATCGGGCCGCCCTTTCAGCCCGGCGAGCCCCGCCTCGGCCTTGGCACGGGCGAGCCGGCGGGCGAGGTCGCGCGGGCGCTCGCTCTTGAGCGGGCTCTCGTCGAGATCCGACGGCAACAGCGCGTCGGGCTTGAGACCGGCCTGTTCGAGCAGAGCGAGGCGGCGCGGCGAGGCCGAAGCCAGGACCAGCTTGGGCCGCCAGCCCGGCGGCTTCTGGGAGCTGAAGAGATTCAAAGCGTGTCGGCTCGCTGCGCGTCGAGAACGGATTTCCCGCATGGCTTTAGAGCATGTTCCGCCGAACTGGGAACCACTTTCGCGATCACGGCATGGTTGCATGCGGCCGGGGCGTCGCGCATGGTTCCTTGCATCTCCTGTGCAAGGCCCAGAATTTGGGCACCGCCATGCATGGTTCCGGATTGCACTAATTCGTTTAGGTCGCCACATCAGACAGGCGGGCGTGGCGGCGACCCGCGAGGCTCGGCCTATGCGGCCCCCTTCTCGTCACCGGAGAGCTTTCGCCATGGCGTCACGAACTGGATCTGCTTCGACTGTCGCGCTGGCGGCGGACGCGCAAAGCGTCCTCGCCCAGATGGTCGCGATGCAGGTCGATGCCGGGCTCACCATCGCGATGCGGCTACCGATCCTGGCCAAGGGCGCGCTCGGCGACGCCAGGGGCCAGCGCGAGGCCGGCAAGGCCATGGTCGAGAAGGCCGCCGCCATGGCCGAGAGCAGTTTCGCCATCGGCCATGCCGCGACATTGTTCTGGTGGAGCATGGCGTTCAACCCGCTGACGCCGAACGGGCTCGGCGAAGCGACAGCCAAGGCCGTCCACAGCACGCTGGAGCCGTTCTCGCGGCGTACCCGCGCCAATGCCAGCCGGCTGGCGAAGCGGCGCTAAGCCTTAGATTCGGAATTCGTCTCGATCACCGGTTCGGCGACGGTCGGCAGCGCGGCCGCCGCTGCATACTCGCGCTCCAGCTTGCGATAACGCGCGACGCTGACCGGAATCAGCGCGAGATAGGCGACGACGACCAGCGCCAGCATCTCGAACGGATAGGCGAAGAGCAGGCCGGCGACGACGACGACAGCGACGAAGATCGGCAGCACCTGGTCGCGCGGGACGCGGGTGCCGAGCGTCTTGCCGGCGTAGCAGGGAATGCGCGAAATCGTCAGGAAGGCGATGAACAGGATGTAGAGGCCAACGAAGGGGGCGCCATACTCCCGCACCGGCACGCCGACGAACTCAAGGTAGAACGGCAGCATCGCCGTGATCGCGCCGGCCGGCGCCGGCATGCCGACGAAGAAGTTCTTCTGCCATTCCGGCCGGTTCGGATCGTCGATCATCACGTTGAAGCGCGCCAGCCTGAGCGCCATGGCGCAGGCCAGCGTCAGCACGATGATCCAGCCGAAGGAGCGCAGGTCGTGCAGGACGAAGGTCCAGAGCACGAAGCCGGTGGCAACGCCGAAGCAGACAAAATCCGAGAGCGAATCGAGCTCGGCGCCGAAACGCGAGGTGCCCTTGAGCAGGCGCGCGAGGCGCCCGTCTATGCCATCGAGCAGCGCCGCGACGAGGATGCAGATCGTCGCCGATTCGAACTTTCCGTCGACCGCCAGCCGCATCGCGGTCAGGCCGAGGCAAAGGGCGATCAGCGTCACGACATTGGGCGCGATCAGCCGGAACGGGATCGCCTTGAAGCGGGCGCGCTTCGATTCGACGCGCTCAGGCTCGAAAGGGGGAAAGAGGTCGCTCATACCAGCCGGAATACGTGGTTTTGGGGCGGGAGGCTAGCGCTGGGCGAAGCGCATAGCGTCATGCTCGGGCTTGACCCGAGCATCTCAGGACCAAGGGCGGCATCGCCCTCTCGCAGGAGATTCCCGGGTCTGCGCTTCGCTCCGCCCGAGAATGACGGCTTTAGCTCAAATCCCCCGGAACACCCGGGCAATGTCGTTGCCCGAGAAATCGGCCAGCACGGTCTCGCCGGCGATCGCGGTCTGGCCCTCGCCGACCAACGGAGTGACGCCCTGCGGCAGGTAGACATCGACGCGCGAGCCGAAGCGGATCAGGCCGAAGCGCTCGCCCTGGCCGAGCGGATCGCCCTCCTTGACGAAGGGCACGATCCGGCGCGCGATCAGCCCGGCGATCTGGACGACGGCGATGGTGCCGGCCGGCGTCTCGATCGCCAATGCGTTGCGCTCATTGTCCTCGCTCGCCTTGTCGAGCTCGGCATTGAGGAAGAGGCCGGGCGTATAGGCCATCTTGAGCAGGCGGCCGGCGACGGGGCTGCGGTTCACATGGCAGTCGAAGACGTTCATGAACACCGAGATGCGGGTCATCGGCTCGGCCGGCAGATCGAGTTCCGGCGGCGGCACGGCGGTGGCGATCTGGCTGATGCGGCCATCGGCCGGCGAGATCACCAGCCCTTCGCGCTGCGGCACGATGCGGACGGGATCGCGGAAGAAATAGCAGATCCACAGCGTGATCAGCGTGCCGATCCAGCCGAAGGGCCCCCAGAGCTGGCCGAGCACCAGCGTCGCCACCACGCCGATGGCGATGAAGACATAGCCTTCCTTGTGGATCGGTACGATCGTCCGGCGGACGGAGTCGACGAGAGACATGGGCGTTAGTCCTGTTGCTCTTGTTGGCGCGGCGCGCGCATCTGGCAGCGCCTTCACGGCGGGGTTGAGGCCGCATGACGGCGAAGCTGTTTAGGCTTTTGCGCGCTTTCGCGAAAGAGGCGCGGGGATGGCGCGACAATCAATCCCCGCCCCTTGCACCGGGAGCCCTACCCCACCGTCCTCGCCGCCGCTCTCCCCGCCACGCGCCCCGAGAAGATGCAGCCGCCGAGAAAGGTGCCCTCGAGCGCGCGATAGCCGTGCAGGCCGCCGCCGCCGAAGCCGGCCGCTTCGCCGACCGCGTAGAGCCCAGGCAGCGGCTCGCCGTCATCGCCCAGCACGCGCGACGACAGATCGGTCATCAGCCCGCCGAGCGATTTGCGCGTCAGGATGTTGAGACGAACCGCGATGAGCGGGCCATGGGCCGGGTCGAGGATGCGATGTGGCTTGGCGGTGCGGATCAGCCGGTCGCCGATATAGGCGCGGGCGCCGCGCAGCGCGGTGACCTGCAGGTCCTTGCCATAGGGGTTGTCGGCGTCGCGATCGCGCGCCTCGATCTGCGCCCGCAGATCTGCCTCGTCGATCAGCCCGGCACCACCGAGCACGTTCATCCGAGAGACCAGGCGTGAGAAGTCGGTCTCGACAATAAAGTCCTCGCCCTTGTCGAGGAAGGCCTGGACCGGTGCCGGCATGCCGGCGCGGGCGCGCTGGATGACCTTGCGCCAGCTCTTGCCGGTGAGGTCCGGGTTCTGTTCGGAGCCCGAGAGCGCGAACTCCTTGGCGACGATGCTGCGGCTGGTGACGAACCAGGAATGGTCGAAGCCGGTCTTGCGCAGATGCTCCAGCGTGCCGAGCGTATCGAAGCCCGGAAAGAGCGGCACCGGCAGGCGCTTGCCGCGGGCATCGAACCAGAGCGAGGACGGGCCGGGCAGGATACGGATCGCATGCGCCGGCCAGATCGGCGCCCAGTTGGCGATGCCCTCGACATAGTGCCACATCCGGTCGCCATTGATCAGCCGGCCGCCAGCAGCCTCCGTGACGGCAAGCATGGCACCATCGACATGGGCCGGCACGCCGGAGAGCATATGCTTGGGCGGCTCACCCAGGCGCTGCGGCCAGTTGCGGCGGACGAGCTCGTGATTGCCGCCTATGCCGCCGGAGGCGACGATCACTGCCTGGGCCTTGATCGCGAAGCTGCCGGTCACCGCGCGCGAACTCGCCTGCCCGCGCTCGACCGCGCTTTCCTCAAGCAACTCGCCTTCGACGCCCTCAATGGCACCAGCACTGCGCGTCAGGCCGGTGACGCGGTGGCGGAAGCGCAACTCGATCAGGCCCCTCGCTTCAGCCTCCGCGACGCGGCGCAGGAAGGGTGCGAGTACGCCGGGGCCCGTACCCCAGGTGACATGGAAGCGCGGCACCGAGTTGCCGTGACCGGTGGCGAGATAGCCGCCGCGCTCGGCCCAGCCGACGACCGGAAACCAGCGCATGCCCTGCTGGTGCAGCCAGGCCCGCTTCTCGCCAGCGGCGAAATCGAGATAGGCCTCCGCCCATGCCTTCGGCCAACGGTCCTCGTCGCGGTCGAAGCCGGCCGAGCCGAACCAATCCTGGCGGGCCAGCGCGAGCGAATCCTTGATCCGCAGGCGGCGCTGCTCGGGCGAATCGATCAGGAAGAGCCCGCCGAAGGACCAGTGTGCCTGGCCGCCGAGACTGGCGCGCGGTTCCTGCTCGACGACGATCACCTTGCGGCCGGCGTCAGTCAGCTCGGCCGCGGCGACGAGGCCGGCAAGGCCAGCGCCGACAATGACGACGTCCGCCTCAAGCGCCATGTGCCCTCCCAGCTGCCGGATCCCCGTTGCGGTTGAGCTTGCCGAGAAATCGCCGGATCGCAAGGGCGCATCCGGCCGTCGGCGGAACCGGCGCGGGAACGACACGTTGCCCGAAGCAATGGGAACGCGCGCAAGGAGGCGACGATGGCCAAGACCGCCACGAAACGAAAGGACGACAAGCAGCCCAAAGCGGTGAAGGCCGCAGCCAAGCAGCAGCGCCGCATCCAGAAGGACGTCGCCCGCGCCGACGCCCGGCCGCAGAAGAAGAAGGATGGCGCGGTGCAGGCCGGCGCGCGGCTCTATCCCGTGCCGCCGTTCAAGCGCCAGCACCAGGCGAAGCCCGGCTCGGAAGCGGCGCTCGATCCGGCGCCGATGTATGACGCGCCCTACTACAAGGGCTCGGGCAAGCTTCAGGACAAGGTCGCGCTGATCAGCGGCGGCGATTCCGGCATCGGTCGGGCGGTCGCGGTGCTGTTCGCGCGGGAAGGCGCCGATGTCGCGATCCTGCATCTCGGCGAGGACGAGGATGCGAAGGAAACGCTCGCCGCGATCGAGAAGGAGGGCCGGACCGGCGTGGCCTTCTCAGGCGACATTCGCGACGCGAGCTTCTGCCGCGATGCCGTGGCGAAGACCGTGAAGGCGCTGGGCGGGCTCGACATCCTCGTCAACAACGCCGCCTTCCAGGTGCATGCGCCGCGCTTCGAGGATCTCACCGAAGAGCATTTCGACACGACGATCCGCACCAACCTGCATGGCTATTTCCATCTGACCCAGGCGGCGCTGCCGCATCTCGGCAAGGGCTGCGCGATCGTCAACACCGGCTCGGTGGTCGGCCTGGAGGGCAGCAAGGAGCTGATCGACTACGCCACGACCAAGGGCGGCATCCATGCCTTCACCCGCTCGCTGGCGGCGCATCTGCTGCCGCGCGGGATCAGGGTCAACGCGGTCGCGCCAGGGCCGGTCTGGACCCCGCTCAACCCGTCGGACCGGCCGGCCGAGGCGGTGGCGGAGTTCGGCTCGAAGGTCCCGATGAAGCGCCCGGCCCAGCCGGAGGAAATTGCGCCCGCCTATGTCTTCCTCGCCTCGTCGCACTGCTCGAGCTACATCACCGGCGAGATTCTGCCGATCATCGGTGGCCATGCGTAGATCATTCGGCGGATCAAATATTTGCCGCAGAATGGTCACGAAAGACTTCGGAACGCATCATCCCCGCAGCGGTTGAGTCTTCAGGACACATCATCAACCCTGGAGGATGACGATGAAACCCCTGAAGATTGGCTTGATGGCGGGCGCGCTGGCGCTGGCACCGATCGCGGTTATGGCACAGGGCGTCGATCTGCGACCGGAAAACAGCATTCCGAAATATGAGCGTGGGGCGACGAGCAACGACAATGCGCCCTATCGCGGCGGCACCTACAAGCCGGACGATGTCCGCCGAGGCTATGATCGGGGCGGCTATGATGGCGCCCGTTACGACACGATCTCGCAGCGCGAGGCCATCCGGATCGCGCGTCGCAACGGCGTCTCCGAGATCGATCAGGCCCGCTGGAGCGGCAATGTCTGGGTGATCGACGGCGCCGACAGGCGCGGTGACGAGCTTGGCGTCGAGATCAACTGGCGCGGCGAGATCGTCGACGTCGACCGCAACTGATGCGGCTTCATAAGATCATGGTGAGAACCTGGGCGGCCAACCGGCCGCCCATTTTTCATGCCGCTCTGGTCGATGGCACGCCGGCGCTGAAGCGCCGCGCTGCAATCAGCGTCAGGACGAGGAAGACGATCAGCGCCAGCGCCTGGGCGATCGCGAAGGGCGGCTCGCTCTGGGTCGGCGCCATCTCGTGCAGCGCAGGCACCTTGAGGAAGAGCTGGGCGATCAGCACGAAGATCAGCAGATAGAAGGAGAGCACCGCCGTGATCGCGTAGATGCGCCGCCAGACATCGCGCAAGGCGAAGGCGTAGAGCGCCAGCCCCGCAAGCACGAGCAGCACCAGCGAGACCGCGCCGACGATGTGCGAGGGCAGCACGCTGTTGAAGGGAAAGGCGTAGCCGGTCGCGCTGGTCGCGAAGGCAGTCGAGAGGAAGATACCGTTCCAGCGCGGGCTGAGATGGCCCTTCAGCAGGGCCGCCGTCATCGGGAAGCCGGCGACGAGGGCGATCAGGCTGAGCCAGGTATGGAAGCCGACCAAGGTGGTCGGATCGAGCACGAACATGATGAAGCCCCCCGCCTCAACCGCAGTGCGCCATACTGGCAAATCCCGGGCCATCCTGGCGAGGACTTTGTGGAAACCTTCTCAACTGGATCACTCCGCCCCAGCTCGGATCTCTTCAGGCTGGGTTTCGACCGATTTTCGGGCGGTGGCGAAATAGGAGCCTGCGACGATGAGCGCGAAGCCCGCCAGCAATGCAAGGGAGAAGGGCTCGCCAAGCACAGCGACGCCGAGCAGCACCGCCACTGCCGGATTGAGATAGGCGATGACCGTCGCGCGTGACGCGCCGACCTCGGCGATCAGCGCGAACAGCAGTTGGAACGCCAGAGCCGTGCAAACCACGGCCAAGGCGATGACGGCGAGCGATGCATCCAGCGGGAAACGCGCCGGCCAATAGGCGGGGACGAAGGGTAGATAGAGGACGGAAGCGACGATGAGCGAGACGACGACCACTGCGCCATCGTCGGCATCTGCGAGCTTGCGCGCCACGATGATCGGACCGAGCGCATAGCCGAGCGCGCTCGCGGCCAAGGCCAGTACCGGCCAGAGCTCCACCGGCTGCTCGTCGAAGCCGAGCAGCGCGGCGACGCCGGCAAGGCCGAGCCCGAGGCCGACGAGCCGCCCTGCCCCGAGCCGCTCCTGCGAGAGCACGACGCCGAGGATCGCCGCGATTATCGGCGTCAGCGCGATGATCAGGCCGGCGAGCGAGCTCGTGACCCGCGTCTCGGCGAAGCCGATCAGGAACCAGGGCCCGCTGATCTCGGCGAGCGTGAACAGGATCAGCCAGCCCGGTTTGCGGAAGCCGGCCATGATACCGTTGCCACGCAGCGCAAAGGGCAAGAGCACGAGAGCGCCGATGGCGGCGCGGCCGAAGGCGACGATGACCGGATGGTAGTCGGCGGCGGCGACCTTGATCAGCAGATAGGGCACGCCCCAGATCACGCCGAGGGCGAAGAAGAGAACCAAGGCCTTTCGGCTCATCGCAGTGCGCCCTTCCGGAACAAGGCGGTCAGCCAACATCCTTCGCGGCCGTCGAACGAGCGCGACCAGAGCAAGCCGAGGCCAAGCGCCGCCAGGGCAGCGATGATCTCGGAGCGCGGCCACAGGGCGACGTAATACTCGCTCCCCGTCGAGCCGATTTCGACGCTCTCGCCCTCCCCCTCCCGGAGTGCGAGCAGGAAGACACCACCATCGCGGATCGCCTCTGCGATCCTGGCGAAGACCGCAGGCAGGATTTCGCGCTCGACATGCTGGAGCACGTGGAGCGCGACGACCCCGTCATAGGGCCCGCCGAGTGGATCGCTGATCACGTCGAGGCGCTCGGCCTGACGGCCGCGGCCAGCCTGGAACTGCACGAAAGACTCAGCTCCGTCGGTGCGCCTGACTATGAGCCCCCTCTCCTTCAACCAGTCGGCATCCCAGCCCGGGCCGGAACCGATCTCGAGCAGGCGGCTGCCGGGTTCAAGCGCCTTCAGCAGCTCGACCAGCGCTGGCTGGTCATCCGCATCCGGCTTGGGCGCCGTCGTTTCGGCATAGTCGTCGGCACAGCCCTCGTAGCCGGCGAGGGTCGATGGGTTGGAAGCCGAGCGGCTCGCCGCTTCGTCGTCCTTGGGCATCTCTGATGCCGTCATCTCCCGCTCCCGTTTCCATCGCGCTGCAGCGGAATCCAGATCGTCAGACCGCCAAGCCCGGTGCCGGGGTCGAAGGCATCGTTGTGGAATTCGAGGACGGGCCCGTTCGCGGCGTTGAGGCCCGCAGCGGGCAGCGCCTCGTTCCAGATCGCCGTGTAGGTGTCGAAGATCGTCGAGACGTGGTCGCGATGGTCGAAGACCGCGTAGGCCCCCGGTTCGATGTCCAGCGCGGCCAGTGGCTTGCGGGGCGAGGAGACCGACCGGATCTCGGTGGCGCACATATATTCGAAGCAGCCGTCCTCATCCGGCGCACGGCAGACGCCGATCGGTATCCCCGGGGCCTTGTCGGGGATGTCGGCATAGTGGTCGCACATGAACGCCTGCCACTGCGCCGGAATCCCGATCGCCGATTCATACGAGCACGGCGCGGACAGGCCGACGAGGCGCAACCGGCGCAGCTCCCCCAGCGTCGGGATCGGTGTCCGCGCGCGGCCGTTGGTCAGCCGCAAAGGCGCGACAAGGCTCAGCCTGTCAGTGCTGCCGCCGTTGCGAACCTCTTCCGGCGTGGTTCCGAACTGGTCGCGAAAGGCGCGGGTGAAGGCTTCGTGCGAGCCGTAGCCGAATTCGAGCGCGACCAAGAGGATGTCAGGGGCACCGGCTGCGAGGCGCTTGGCGGCTTCGCTCAGTCGCCGCGCCCGGAGATAGGCCATCACCGGCCAGCCGCTGGCGGTTCCGAAGCCGTTGGCCAGATGTGACCGCGAGACGTTACAAGCTGCCGCGATCGAGCCGAGTGTCAGTTCCCGGCCCGAATTACGCTCGATCACCCAAAGCGCCTTGTCGGCAAGCGACATGCCCCGGCTCCTCCCCTGAGAGCCCCGTGCATATCATCGGCTTCAGCCCGTCGCTTGATCGTTCGTCCACACGCGCCGCGGAGCGATTACGTCACTCCGTCAGCTTGACCCTGACGCTTTCGCCTTCCTCTGCCGTCGCGCGCTGCAGCGTCGCCTTGGCCTCGTCCACCTGGCGCTGGCGGTTCCAGAGCGCGGCGTAGACGCCATCGGCCGCCAGCAGCTCGCGATGGTGGCCGCGCTCGACGATCAGCCCCTTGTCGAGGACGATGATCTCGTCGGCGTTGACCACGGTCGAGAGCCGGTGGGCAATGACCAGCGTGGTGCGGCCCTCGCTGACCCGGTCGAGCGCATCCTGGATTTCCTTCTCGGTGAAGGAATCGAGCGCCGAGGTCGCCTCGTCCAGTACCAGGACAGGCGGTCCCTTGAGGATGGTGCGGGCGATGGCGACGCGCTGCTTCTCGCCGCCGGAGAGCTTGAGGCCGCGTTCGCCGACCGAGGTCTGGTAGCCTTCCGGCAGCGACTTGATGAAGCGATCGATCTGGGCGAGCCGCGCGGCCTCCTCGATCTCGCCTTGCGTCGCCTCTGGGCGGCCATAGCGCAGATTGTATTCGATGGTGTCGTTGAACAGCACCGTATCCTGCGGGACCATGCCGATCGCCGAGCGCAGCGAGACCTGCTGGATCTCGGCGATGTCCTGGCCGTCGATCAGGATGCGCCCCTTCTGCGGCTCGTAGAAGCGGAAGAGCAGGCGCGAGATCGTCGACTTGCCGGCACCTGACGGGCCGACGATCGCAATGGTCTTGCCCGCCGGCACCTCGAAGGAGATGCCGCGCAGGATCGGCCGCTCCGGCACATAGGCGAAGTGGACATCCTCGAAGGTGACGGTGCCGGCGCGGACGTCGAGCGCGGGCGCACCCGGCTTGTCCTGGATCTCCGGATCGCGGCCGATCAGCGAGAACATCTGCTCGATGTCGAGCGTCGCCTGCTTGATCTCGCGATAGACGGTGCCCATGAAATTCAGCGGGATATAGAGCTGGATCAGCATGGCGTTGATCAGCACGAAATCGCCGACCGTATTGGTGCCGGCCTGGAAGCCGCGCACGCACATCACCATCGAGATGGTGAGGCCGGCTGCGAAGATCGCGGCCTGGCCGAAATTGAGCCAGGCGAGCGAGGTGTAGGCCTTGATCGAGTTGCGCTCATAGCGCGCCATCGAGACATCGTAGCGCGCGGTCTCGCGCGCCTCGGCGCCGAAATACTTCACGGTCTCGTAGTTGAGCAGCGAGTCGATCGCCTTGGCGTTGGCGTCGGTGTCGGACTCGTTCATCTGGGCGCGGATGGCGATGCGCCACTCGGTGGCCTTGATGGTGTAGGCCATGTAGCCGACCACCATCGTCACCAGCACGACGACATAGCGCCAGTCGAACATATAGAGCAGCACGGTCACGATCAGCGTGACCTCGATGATCACCGGCACGAGCTGGTTGAGGCCGAGGCGCACCATCTCCTCGATGCCGTTGCGGCCGCGCTCCAGCACGCGCGTCAACCCGCCGGTCTTGCGCTCCAGATGGAAGCGCAGCGAGAGATGGTGGAGATGGCCGAAGGTCTGCAGCGCCAGCGTCCGCACCGCATGCATGAAGACCGGCGCGAAGATCGCGTCGCGCAATTGCACGAAGGCGGCCGAGCCGACCCGGGCGAAGCCGTAGATCACGGTCAGCGCTAGCGGCGCGCCGACCAGCCAGGGCAGCCAGTTCGACAGTGTCGTCGGGTTGTTGGCGAGCGCGTCCGTCGCCCATTTGAAGGTGAAGGGCACGCCCATCAGCACGAGGCGGCCGATCACCAGCAGCACGAAGGCGGCGACGACGCGCTGGCGCAGATCGGCCCGCTCCGGCGGCCAGAGATAAGGCCAGAGCGCTTGGAACGTGGCGATAAAACCGGAGCCGGGCTGGAGCACGGTGGGGCGCGCGAGAGGCGCCGAGACCGGCGTGGCAGGCGAGGACATTGAAATGCTTCCAAATGGAACCGCCGATATAGGCGGATTCTCTTTGGAATGCAGGGGGCGGGAGAAGAAATAGACTGGGACGGTTTTCCTGTTCTGTCCCCTCTCGAACCCCTCCTGTCATCCCGGACGCAGCGAAGCGGAGATCCGGGATCCATTCCTGAGCGTCTATCGGAAAGGCTCCGGAATGGATCCCGGGTCTCCCTACGGTCGCCCGGGATGACAGGCGCTTTGTTTTGCAGCCAACTCAGCCCACCATCGCCTCATTCCGCCAAACGATACCCGCCGGGCGGCTGCTTTCGATCACTAGGCGCGCATTCGGCAGGTCGTTGCCATCGACCCAGGCGCGGGTGGCCTCAGCGCTCCGGCCAAGATCAGTCCAGCGGGCGAGCAGCCGGCGCTCAAGCTCGGCGAGTGGCACCTCGATGAAGATGGTCAGGTCGAAGAGCGGCGCGAGCTTGGACCATGGCGCCCGGTCGAGCAGGAGATAGTTGCCCTCGACCAGCACGAAACGAGCATCGGCCGGGATGATCGCAGCACCGGCGCGGGCAAGATCGGCCTCGCGATCGAAGACCGGCACGGCGACAGCCTCGTCGCCCGAGCGGACACGCCGCAGCGTCGCCGCGAGCCCGGCGCAGTCGAAGGTCTCGGGTGCGCCCTTGCGGTTGCGCAGCCCCATCGCGTCCAGCACGACATTGTCGAAGTGGAAGCCGTCCATCGGCACCAGCGCCGCCTCGCCGGTGGGAAGTGCCGCAAGCAGCTGCTCGCTCAGCGTCGACTTGCCGGCTCCCGGAGCGCCAGCGAGCGCGACGATGATGCGGTTCAGACCACGCGCCTGCTCGACGATCCGGGCGGCGATGTCCTCGGCGGTCTGCATGGTCAAAGGCCCGGAATCTCCGCTGCACTGCTGCAGGATCGGCGACGTCCGCAACGTCTGCAACCGGACGCTGGTGCCATGAAGCGACACCGATCCCGCCTTTTTCTCGTCGCAACTGCGATGTCAGACTGGCCTAAAGCCTTTAAAGGCCGAGCCTTGGAGAAGACGCCATGACGCTTCGACGCATTCTTCCCGCCGCCTGCGCGCTCGCGCTGCTGCCGATCGTGCCGGCGCTCGCGCAATCGCGCCCGCCGGCACAGATCAAGATCACCAATGCCCGCACCGTGCCGCTGGAGACGCTGGAGATCACGACCACGGGCGAGCAGGCCCGTCTCGTCGCCAAGCTCGCCAAGCCGCTGGCGCCTGGCAAGAGCATCATGATCAAGCTCAACAAGCCGGCAGGCTGCAGTTACTACCTGCTCGGCAAGTTCAGCGACGAGAGCGAAAGCGACAATGACGGCATCAATCTCTGTAAGGAGAAGTCGCTGCGCCTGACGGAGTGAGGGACACCCGTCATGCTCGGGCTTGACCCGAGCATCTCGGAAACCAGCCAGCTGGTCATGAGATTCTCGGGTCTGCGCTTCGCTACGCCCGAGAATGACGGCCGTGTTGACTACGCCGTCGCGCCCTCGCGCATCAGCTTGTAGGTGATCGAGTCGACCAGCGCCTGGAATGAGGCGTCGATGATGTTGGCGCTGACGCCGACCGTGGTCCAGCGTTCGCCAGTCTCGTCGGCGGATTCGATCAGAACGCGGGTGACGGCGTCCGTACCGCCCTGGAAGACACGAACCTTGTAGTCGACCAGCCTGAGGCCGCCGATCAGCGACTGGTAGCGGCCGAGGTCCTTGCGCAAGGCGAGATCGAGCGCATTTACCGGGCCGAGCGCACTTTCGGCGACCGATATCAGGGATTCCTCGCCGACCTTCACCTTGACGATCGCCTCCGAGAAGGTGACGAGCTCGCCGAGAGCGTTGTAGCGGCGCTCGACATTGGCGGTGAAGCGCTCGATCTCGAAATAGGCCGGCAGCTCGCTGAGGATGCGCTTGGCGAGCAGGTAGAACGAGGCATCGGCGCCCTCGAAGGCGTAACCCTGCGCCTCCTTCTCCTTCAGCTCTTCGAGCACGCGCGAGAGCCTCGGATCGTCGCGGCCGATGGTGACGCCGATGCGCTCCAGCTCGGCGACGAGGTTCGATTTTCCGCCCTGGTCGGAGACCAGCACTTTCCGGACATTACCGACCAGATCGGGCGCGACATGCTCGTAGGTGCGCGGGTCCTTCAGCACGGCCGAGGCGTGGATGCCGGCCTTGGTGGCGAAGGCGGAGGCGCCGACGAAGGGAGCGTGGCGGTTCGGCGCCCGGTTCAGCATCTCGTCGAGGGCACGCGAGACATGGGTGAGCTCGCCGAGCTCGGCCTCGCCCACGCCGAGCGTGAAGCGGCGGTTGTAGCGATCCTTGAGCTTGAGCGCGCCGATCAGGGTGACGAGATTGGCGTTGCCGCAGCGCTCGCCGAGGCCGTTCAGCGTACCCTGGATCTGGCGCACGCCGGCCTCGACCGCGGCGAGCGAATTGGCGACGGCGCAGCCGCAATCGTCATGGGCATGGATGCCGAGATTCTCGCCCGGCACGACCTTCGCGACCTCGGCGACGATCCGACTGATCTCATCCGGCAGCGTGCCGCCATTGGTGTCGCAGAGCACGACCCAGCGGGCGCCGGCCTCATAGGCGGCGCGGGCGCAGGCGAGCGCATAATCGGGATTGGCCTTGTAGCCGTCGAAGAAGTGCTCGCAATCGAGCATGACCTCCCGGCCAGCGGCCTTGGCGGTGGCGACGCTGTCGCGGATGCCGTCGAGGTTGTCCTCGAGCGAAATCTCGAGCGCGACGTGGACGTGATAGTCCCAACTCTTGGCGACGAAGACGATGGCGTCGGCCTTCGCGTCGAGCAGCGCGGCGATGCCGGGATCGTTGGCGGCCGAGCGCCCTGCCCGCTTGGTCATGCCGAAGGCGGCGAACTTCGCCCGCTTGGTCGGCTTTTCCGCGAAGAAGGCGGTGTCGAGCGGGTTGGCGCCGGGATAGCCGCCCTCGACATAGTCGATGCCAAGCTTGTCGAGCATCGCCGCGACCGCGCGCTTGTCGTCCAGCGAGAAGTCGACGCCCGTGGTCTGGGCGCCGTCGCGCAGCGTCGTGTCAAAAAGGTGGATGCGGGCGAGCGTCGCGTCGCCGCCTTTGCGCGGCGCAGCCTCGGCCAGCGTGGCTTGTGCCGCGACGCTCATCGCCTCACCCGCAGCCGGTAGCGCAACACCTTCGGCATCACCATGGCGAGCATGACGAGCTTCATCGCGATCGAGAGCGAGCCGCGCTTGCGGATCTTCGGGGCCTGGGCGGTCATTGGTGTTGTTCTTCTTTCAACGAAGTGAATTTCAACAGGATGGACGAACGCCGGAGGCCGGCCAGAGTTTCTTGAGGTTCGGCATCAGCGCTTCACCTCCCAGCTCGTAATCAACTCACCGGTGGCCGGGTCCTTGCCGTCCATGAGCACGATGCCCATCGCGACGAGATCGTCGCGGAGGCGGTCGGACTCGGCGAAATTCTTCGCCTTGCGGGCGGCCAGGCGAGCGGCGATCGACGCTTCGACCTTTGCCCGCAGAGCATCATCGATCTCGGCCACCGCAACCTGCGGCAAAGCAATACCGAGCAAGGCGAGGCTGGCTTTCAGGCTCGCATAGTCGCCCGCTTTGCGCAGGGCGTGCAATTCGGCGAGCAGCTGGGAGGTGTTGAGGTCGTCCGCCAGTGCTTCGATCACCGAAGCAGGGACCTGCCCGGCCTCAGCCTCTCCGGCTGCCGTGGCCCAGTCAGCCAGCGTCCTCTCCGCCTCCTCCAGCGCCTTCACCGTCCAGTCGATCGGCTGGCGGTAATGGGTCTTGAGCATGGCAAGGCGCAGCACTTCGCCGGGCCATGTCCGCCCGCCGAAGGTGTCGGTCGCCAGCAGCTCGTTGATGGTGACGAAGTTGCCGAGCGACTTCGACATCTTCTCGCCTTCGACCTGCAGGAAGCCGTTGTGCATCCAGTAGTTCGCCATGCGCGGCGCGCCGCCGGCCGCGCCGAAGGCGCAGCAGCTCTGGGCCAGCTCGTTCTCATGGTGCGGGAAGACGAGGTCGATGCCGCCGCCATGGATGTCGAAGACGTTCCGGGCGGGATCGTCGCATGTGAGGCCGCCGCCGAACGGCTCGAGCAGCGTCTTCATCGACATCGCCGAGCACTCGATGTGCCAGCCGGGGCGCCCGGGCGTGGCGATGCCGGCCGGCGACGGCCAGCCCGGATCGATGCCAGCACGGCTCGGCTTCCACAGCACGAAATCCATCGGGTCGCGCTTGTAGGGGGCGACGTCGACACGCGCGCCGGCCTCCATCTCGTCGAGCGAGCGGCGGGCGAGCGAGCCATACTTCGGCACCCCCTTCAGCCCGGCGACCGCCGGCACGTGGAAGAGCACATGCTCCTCGGCGACATAGGCGACGCCGCGGGCGATCAGGCGCTCGATGATCGCCTTCATCTCCTCGATATGGCCGGTGGCGCGCGGCTCGTCGTCGGGACGCAAGTTACCGAGCGCATCGACATCGGCGTGGAACTGCGCCGTTGTCGTCTCGGTCACCTTCGCGATTGCCTGGTTCAGCGGCAGATCGGGAAAATCACGCGCGGCGCGGGCGTTGATCTTGTCGTCGACGTCGGTGAGATTGCGGGCATAGCGGACATGACCCTCGCCATAGAGCTGCCGCAACAGCCGGTAGAGCACGTCGAAGACGATGACTGGGCGGGCATTGCCGATATGGGCGTAGTCATAGACCGTCGGGCCGCAGACATACATGCGCACGTTCTCGGGATCGACGGGGGTGAAGACCTCCTTCGTCCGCGACAGCGTATTGTAGAGCCTGAGGGTCGGCTGCATCGAAGCGGTATCCTGACGAGAAGGCGACAAAAACGGCTTATCCTGGCCGCTGGCCGGGGCGCTGTCTGTCTTTTCGTTGGGACGATGACGTGAGCAGCCGGCCAGCGAAAGCTAGCGGCAAATCAAGCAAATAATGGCGAGGGCTCGCGTCATCCAGCCGTGATGCCTGTCATGTGCGCTTACGTCAAGTGGCAGCTGCGCAACGCTTGCGCGCCATCGCCCTGCCCTCCCGCGATTTCAGCTCTCTTCGCCGCAATGCCGCCACAAGCGAAAGACGGTTTGCGCGCAACCAAGATTGCCGTGGTTCACGCGGTCTTAACCATTTGGAACCAGTTTGACATGTCGAAGGTTCAGCCCCGGTCGGGTCTCAGGGACAGTATCATGCGCCGCGCCGTTGCTCTGGTCGGGCTCTTCGGAATCCTCGGCGCCGGAATGTCGCTGGCCCTGCTGCCCGCGACCGGAACCGTCGCCGCCCCCAAAGCCGAGCGCACCTATCTGATCCCGGCCGGAGACGGCTATGGCGTCGCCGACTGCATCGCCAGCAAGTCGGAATGCGGCCAGATCGTCGCCGACGCCTGGTGCGAGTCGCAAGGCCACCGCGTCGCCACCGCCTATGGCCTTGCCACGCCGGAAGATTTCACCGGCTCGACCCCGCGCCAGACCAGCGCCGCCCCGGCAGAGCAGCCGCTGGCGATCACCTGCGGGGGCTAATCCCGACGGGCGAGTTTCCCCCGGATCAACGCAAGCCGTATGTTTAGCAGCCGCGGATCTGGTGCGGTTGCATCGAGGATCGTCGGCTCATGGTCCGCTCAGCGCTCGTCGCCGCCGTCGTCTTGACGGCACTCCTGCCGGCCCATGCCTTCGAGGGCCGCTATCGAACGCTCGGCGGCAGCATGACGATCCGCCCGGCCGGCGCCGGCGTGCTCAAGGTCGATATCGAGATCGGCAGCAGGAGCTGCGTCGGTGTGATTTCGGCGCGCGGCCGCCCCCAGGGCGATCGGCTCGTGGCCGAAGCCAAGGAATACGACGACATCTGCCGCCTGGACATCCGTCGCCGGGGCCGCGCCCTTACGATAACGGAGACCGGCAGCTGCGCTCATTTCCACGGCGCGAACTGCAACTACACCGGCGACTATACGCCTCGTTAGAGAGGGCGATCGGGACGCGCGCTATCTCACCCATTCCGAGCATTTCGGCACTTCGCCCATCCCGCCCCAGGGCATGATCGGCACGCTCGAGGTCGAGTTCTGCGGCGAGCCGTCGATCAGCTTGTCGGTGTAGACCATGTAGATCAGGACGTTGCGCTTGGTGTCGCAGCCGCGCACGATCTGCATCTTCTTCCAGATCAGCGAACGGCGCTCGCGGAAGACGACGTCGCCCTGCGAGAACTTCTCCTTGATCTTCACCGGGCCGACCTGGCGGCAGGCGAGCGAGACCTCCGAGACCTCCTCGGCGACGCCGAACATGCCGGAGACGCCGCCCTTCTCGGGCACGGTGTAATGGCAGGCGACGCCCTCGACGACCGGGTCGTCGACGCCGTAGACCGCGAGCTTGTCGTCCGGGGTCAGCATCTTCCAGACCGTCGACTTCCTGAAGATCAGGTCCTCCTGCGCGAAGGCCGGCGCAGCGACGCCAGCGAGCGCGAGAACAGCCGAGACGGCGAGAAGGCAACGACGAAAGCTCATCCAGTTTCTCCCAAAGCGTTCCCGCAGGACAGCCGGCAGGATATGGGATGGCGAGCCCGGCCGCACCAGTGCATGCGACGCTCAATAGGCAAACCAAGCAACAGAGTGACGACCATGCTGCCCGAGCTGGTAACCGAGCGTTTGCTCCTGAAGCAGCGAACCGAGGCCGACCTCGACTTTATCGCCACCCTCAACGCCGACCCACTGGTCATGCGCTACATCGCAGCAGTCGGCGATCCGGCGATGGGCCGCGAGGGCGTCGCAGCGCGCAGCTTCCTCCATGTCGAACGCGGACTCGGATACTGGACCGTGTTCGCCCGCACAGACGAAAGCGACCCGCTCGGCTATGTCGGGCTCATTCCGGATGGCGACGACGCGGAGCAGGCCCAGATCAGCTATCGCTTCGCCGCCCGGCATTGGGGACAGGGCTTCGCCCGGGAAGCGGTGGACCGGCTGCTCCGCTACGGGTTCGAGACGTTAGAGCTGCCGGAGACCCTCATCGTCACGCATCCGCAGAACGCAGCATCGCTGCAGCTGGCGGCGCGGCTCGGCTTCGAATCGGCGCCGAGCGAGATCGAGATCCTGATCGGCGCAACGCCTGTGCCCGCGGTCCGCTTCCGCCTTCGGCGCGTTTACATCGCGGCCTGATGTTTGTTAGCGCCGGTCGGCGCCGTAGCTGTCGAGCGTCGCGGTACGCTGGGCGATGAGCTCGGCGCGGCAGCTCGGGAAATGCAGAACCTGCCCTTCCCGGCCGAAATCGCCATTGGCGTAGAATTGGCAGGCCTTGTCCTTGAAGGCGTTCCAGGCGCGCTGCTCGCCGAGCAGGTCCTTCCTGGTCGCCGGCTCGCTCGCCGCGAGGAGACGCTTCCAGGCTGCGTTCAGCTTGGCATCCTCGCGCGCAACCCATGCCCCGCCGCAGGCGGCCCATGCGGGATTGGTGCCGTCAGATGTGTCGATGCAGCGCTTATAGGCTTCGTCGGCCGCCGCCGGCCCGACCAGCGCGCCGAAGACGCCCGCAACCAGCAAGGCACGCGCGACGCCGCGCATGCTCAGGCGACGATCGGCTTGAAGGCGAGATAATAAGCCGCGATCGCGCCGACGAAGCCGAGCCCGGTCAGCACCAGCTTCAGTTGGGTGAAGCCGCTGGCGAAGGCGACCGTGCCGCTCTCGACCTTGGGATAGCGATCGAGCAGGCGCGCGATGGCGAGGTTCTCGGCGACGTCGCAGAGCCCGCCGAAGAGCCAGCCGCCGCCGCAAAGCGCTGCCACCCACCAGGGATAGCCGCGCATCGACAGGCCGGTGACGATCAGCGCGCCGACGACCGCATAGACCAGCGCAAAGGCGAGATCGGCCGGCAGCAGCTTGTTGCGGTAGATCGCCCGGCGCTCGGGGCCGTAGAGCGAGAACAGCTTCTCGACGTCTTCCTTGGTGAAGCCGTTGAAATCGCTCTCCAGCGCCCGGTCGACCTTGAGGCTGCGCGCCCAGAGCCAGGAGAGCAACAGCGTCAGCACCACCAGCGCCGGCCCCCAGAAGAAGAAGCCGAGCGGGATCACGGTGGAGTAGAAGGTCGGCAGATCTTCCATCAGGCTCAAGGCTCCAAGGTGTCGTGAGCCGAGTCTACCTCGCCTCGTGCGCCAGCGCCACGGCCTCGCGCAGGATCGCCTCGTCGCCGATATGGTTGGCGAGGATCAGAATGAGGCGGGCATTGAGTGCGGCACTTTCGCGCTCATCGAGGTCACGATGCGCCTTCGCCAGCAGGCGAAAGGCGGCATCAGGATCGGCGAAGCGCGATTCGCGCGCGAGCCCGTTCACGGGGGCCATGGCAACCGCGGCAGTCATCCCCTGCCCTCCATCCGCTCGATCGCGGCCTCGATCGCGGCTCGTCGCGGCCCGCGGAAGCGGGCGGCGACATGCCCATCCGGCCGCAGCAATACGACCGCACCAGAATCCAGGGCGTAACGGCGGCGCAGCGTCTCGTCGCCTTCAACCGGCTCGATCGGAAGAACACCGTCAGGCGCAAGCGTCGCTGCCGCCTCACCGAGCAGGATCGCCTGCCCAGTCGAAAAGGCCTCGCTCAGCCAGGCGTGGGAGGCATTGGCCAGCGGAGCATCGAGAAAGGGCGCGCCCGGCGGCAGGTTGCCTTCGCAGCCGTCATCCTCCGTCGAGAGCGCCGAGCCGGCATAGGCTGAAGGCAACGAAAGCCGGCCGGAATTGACGAAGCGCTTGGCGAAGCCGGTCAGCGGCGCCAGCGACAGCGCAGCTTCCCGCAGCAGCCGCTCGCCGGGCGAGCGTGGCGCGATGAAATCGGTCGCCCGCGTCGAGTTCAGGATGTTCTCGTCGGCTGCGGCGACGCGCTCGCCGTCATAGCTCTGCAACAGCGAGGCCGGGCTCCTAGCCTGGGTGACGAGCGCCAGCTTCCAGCCAAGATTGTCGGCGTCCTGGATGCCGGAATTGGCGCCGCGGGCGCCGAAGGGCGAGACCTGATGGGCGGCATCGCCAGCGAAGATCACGCGACCATGCAGGAACCTGTCGAGCCGGCGGCACTGGAAGCGGTAGACCGACACCCATTCCAGCGCAAACTCGGCATGGCCGAGCATGCGCTCGATCCGGGGCCGCACGATCTCCGGCCGCTTCTCATGCTCGGGATCGGCATCGGGGCCGAGTTGCAGGTCGATGCGCCAGATATCGTCCGGCTGCTTGTGCAGCAGCGCCGACTGGCCGGAATGGAAGGGCGGATCGAACCAGAACCAGCGCTCGGTCGGGAACGGCGCGGTCATCTTCACATCGGCGATGAGGAAACGGTCCTCGAAAGCCTCGCCGCGGAACTCCAGCCCGAGCAGGCCGCGCGTCGGCGAGCGTGCGCCATCGCAGGCGACGAGCCAGTCGGTTTCGAGAGAGTAGTCCCCGTCCGGCGTGGCGATTCTGAGCTCCGCGCCGTCCTCGCGGTTTTCCAGGCCGGCGAGCCGGTTGCTCCAGCGCAGATCGACCAGCGGCTCGGCCAGAACGGCTTCGACCAGCGCCGCCTCGACATAGAACTGCTGGAGGTTGATGAAGGCCGGCTGCTTGTAGCCGCCCTCGGGCAGGAGATCGAACTCGTAGAGCTGCGCCTCGCCGCGAAAAACCTTGCCCTTCTGCCAGGTCACGCCCTTGGCGACCATCGCCTCGGCAAGCCCGAGCCGGTCGAAGATCTCGAGCGTGCGCTTGGCGAAGCAGATGGCGCGCGAGCCCTCGCCGATCCGATCGGAATCGTCGATCAGCACGACCGGGACCTGCCGGCGCGCCAGATCAAGCGCCAGCGTCAGCCCGACGGGGCCAGCGCCGACGATGACCACCGGGTGGCGGGCCGGCGTGGCCGCGTCCTGGTCCGGACTGCGTTGGTAGGCGAACCGGCGGAAGGGCTGCATAGGGCGACGCCTCAGCCGCGCAGGTCCAGCCACATCTGGCGGTCGCGCTCGTCGGTCCAGATGCGCGGATGGTCGAGGCCGCCAGCCTCGTCATAGGCGCGGGTGACGTTGAAGGGCAGGCAGTGCTCGAAGATCACCCAGTCGCCATAGGAGGGCTTCAGCGTCTCGTGGACGCGCTCGAAGGTTTCGCGCAGCGAACGCCCTTGGGCGACATGGCCCTTCACCGCCTCATAGAGGTCGGAGAGGAAGGCGCGCGTGCCCTTGATGCCGTCGGCGACCATGCCCCGGTTGGTCAGGGCCGCGCCGCGGCCCGGCACCATGGCGGCGGGTGCGAAGGCGGCGAGCGCATCGAGCGTCGCCGGCCAGTCGGTGAAGTGGGCGTCGCCGCAATAGGGTGTGGCGCCGTATTCAACGAGGTCGCCGGCGAAGATCACGTTGGTGTCCGGCGCCCAGGCGACGATGTCGCCGGCGGTGTGGCCGCGGCCAAGTTTCATCAGGCGGACCTCGCGGCTGCCGAGCCAGATCGAGGCGTTGTGCGAGAAGGTCGTGGTCGGCCAGGTCAGGCCCGGGCGGATAGAGTCGGCGCCTTGAAAGAGCCGCGGGAAACGGCCGATCTCGCTCGCCTTGTCCTCCTCGCCGCGCTCGACGATCATCGCCCGCGCCGCATCCGAGCAGACGATCTCCTTGGCGCCATAGGCCGGCGCGCCGAGCACGCGCACGGCGTGATAATGCGAGAGCACGACATGGCTGACCGGCTTGTCGGTGACCTCGCGCACCCGGGCGATGACGCGCTCAGCCATGGTCGGCGTCGCCTGCGCGTCGAAGACGAGCACGCTGTCGTCGCCGACGACGACGCCGCTATTGGGATCGCCCTCGGCGGTATAGGCGTAGACGCCCTTGCCGACCTCCTCGAAAGAGACGGTCTTCTCGCCGAGATCGGCGGTGGAGGCGAAAGCGGGGGAGGACATGGGGCAACCTCGTAAAACGTGTCGATACTGACGTCATGCTCGGGCTTGACCCGGGCATCTCAAGCCGCGAGGGCTCCAGTCGGCGCCCGAATCGTCCTGAGATTCTCGGGTCTGCGCTTTGCTTCGCCCGAGAATGACGGTGTGGCTTCACCCCGCATGCGGCAGGATTTCCTGCTCGATCGCGCCGAAGATCGATTGGCCGGTGGCAGCCTTCATCTCGATGCGGACGCTGTCGCCGAAGCGCAGGAAGGGTGTCTTCGGCGCGCCATGCCGGATGGTCTCGACCATGCGTTGTTCGGCGATGCAGGCATAGCCGAGCCCGCCCTCGGCGACGGGCCTGCCCGGTCCGCCATCGGCGTCGCGGTTCGAGACCGTGCCGGAGCCAACGATGGTGCCGGCGACGAGCGGGCGGGTCTTGGCGGCATGGGCGATCAGCACGCCGAAATCGAAGGTCATGTCGACGCCCGCCTCAGGCTTGCCGAAGGGTTTGCCGTTGATCTGGGCGAGCAGCGGCAGACTGAGCTTGCCATCCTTCCAGGCGGGGCCGAGCTCGTCCGGCGTCACCGCCGCCGGCGAGAAGGCGGAAGACGGCTTTGCTTGAAGGAAACCAAAGCCTTTGCCCAATTCGTTGGGAATCAGATTCCGCAAGCTCACGTCATTCACGAGCATGACGAGGCGGATCAGCCCCCTCGCCTCCTCGGGCGTGACGCCCATCGGCACGTCGCCGGTGACGACGGCGATCTCGGCCTCGAGATCGATGCCGTAATCCTCGCTCGCCAGCTTTACCGCCTGGCGAGGCCCGAGGAAGGAATCGGAGCCGCCCTGGTACATCAGCGGATCGGTCCAGAAGCTCTCGGGCATCTCGGCGCCCCGCGCCTTCCTGACCAATTCGACATGGTTCACATAGGCCGAGCCATCGACCCACTGATAGGCACGTGGCAAGGGCGAGGCGCAGTGATGCTCGTGGAAACGGAAGGACGGCACCGAGCCGTGCTCGAGGCTCTCGGCGAGATCGGCGAGGCGCGGGGCGCAGCGCGCCCAGTCGTCGAGCGCGCCCTGCAGCGTCGCCACGACGGGAAAGGCGTCGGTCGCGCGGGTCAGGTCGTTCGAGACGACGACGAGGCGGCCATCCCGGCCATGCATGAGGGATGCGACTTTCATCTCTTTTCAATCCTCGCCGAACAGTGATGATGGCAGCAAATCCGTCCCGGGGAGGAAAGTCCATGCAACGCCGTACGTTTTTGAAGACGGGCGCGCTCGCCGCGGCCGCCGCGCCGATCGCGATGCCCGCGATCGCGCAGTCGATGCCTGAGATAAAGTGGCGCCTGACCTCGAGCTTCCCGAAGCAGCTCGACACGATCTACGGCACCGCCCAGCAGTTCGCGAAGTTCATGGGCGAGGCGACCGACGGCAAGTTCCAGATCCAGACCTTCTCGGCCGGCGAGATCGTGCCCGGCCTGCAGGCGCTCGACGCCGTCACCTCCGGCACGGTCGAGTGCGCGCATACGCCGACCTATTTCTATGTGGGCAAGGAGCCAGCTCTCGGCCTCGGCACCGGCATCCCCTTCGGCCTCAACGCCCGCCAGCAGCACAGCTGGTGGTATTTCGGCGGCGGCGAACAGATCGTCAACGGCGCGCTCGCCAAGTTCAACGCCTACTCGATCCCCTGCGGCAATTCTGGCTGCCAGATGGGCGGCTTCTTCCGCAAGGAGTTGAAGACAGTCGATGACCTCAAGGGCCTGAAGTTCCGCATCGGCGGCATGGGCGGCGCGGTGCTGGCCAAGCTCGGCGTGGTGCCGACACAGATCGCAGCGGGCGACGTCTACCCGGCGCTGGAGCGCGGCACGATCGACGCCGCCGAGTTCGTCGGCCCCTATGACGACGAGAAGCTCGGCTTCGTGAAGGTCGCGCCCTATTACTACTATCCCGGCTGGTGGGAGGGCGGCGCCATGCTGCACCTCGTCATCAACCAGGAGCAGTGGAACAAGCTGCCCAAGCACTATCAGGCGATCATGCAGAATGCCTGCGAAGCCGCCAACAACTGGATGCTGGCGAAGTACGACTTCGTCAATCCGGGCGGCCTGCGCAAGTTGATCGCCCAGGGCGCGCAGCTCAAGGCTTTCCCGCAGCCGATCATGGAAGCCTCGCTCAAGGCGGCCGAGGAATACTACGCCGAGACCTCGGCCAAGAGCGAAGCCTTCAAGAAGGGCTATGAGTCGATGGTCGCCTTCCGTGGCGAGAACCTGCTCTGGTGGCAGGTGGCGGAACTCTCCTACGACGCCTTCATGAACCGGTTGCGCTCGCGCTGAAGGGCACGCCTTCCAGATAAGCAGGCATGCGAGACCGACAGCATCCGCGCGCTCTTCCTTCTCCCGAATGGGAGAAGGTGGCGCGGAGCGCCGGATGAGGGCCTGCCCTTTCCGGACAAGGCGAAGGTGGCGACGCTGCGACATCAATAGTCGACGGCGGGCCCTCATCCCTGCCCTTCTCCCACACGGGAGAAGGGTTCCCCGCGCCTGATCGGCAGAATGCGCCCTCTGGAATCCGGCCCGTGTGATGACGGCACGCAAACGCGAACCTCTCACCACGCCTCGGGCTTGTTCGGGTCGAAGCGCTTCTTCAGCTCGCTCCAGCAATCGCTGTAATTGTCCTGCAGCTCCGGCAGGCCGGCGGCGTAGCCGGTGACGCGCTGGGCGAACCGCGTCTCGAACATGAAAGCCATGGTGCCGGTGAGCTTGACCGGCTTCAGCTCGACCGTGCTGGCATGCTCGAAGGCCTGCGCATCCGGGCCGTGCGGCAGCATCATGTTGTGCAGGCTGAAGCCGCCGGGGGTGAAGCCCTCGGGCTTGGCGTCGTAGACGCCGTAGATCAGCCCCATGAACTCCGACATGATGTTGCGGTGGTACCAGGGCGGGCGGAAGGTGTTCTCCGCCACCATCCAGCGCTCCGGGAAGATGACGAAGTCGATATTGGCGGTGCCGGGCGTCTCGGAGGGCGCCGTCAGCACGGTGAAGATCGACGGGTCGGGATGGTCGAAGGAGATCGCGCCGACCGGCGAATAATGCCGCAGGTCGTATTTGTAGGGCGCGTAATTGCCGTGCCAGGCGACGACGTCGAGCGGCGACTGGCCGACACGGGTCGAGAACAGTTCCCCGCCCCATTTGGCGTAGAGCGTCGAGGGTTCCTCGATGTCCTCATAGGCGGCGACGGGGGTGAGGAAGTCGCGCGGATTGGCGAGGCAGTTGGCGCCGATCGGCCCGCGATCGGGCAGCGTAAACGCGCCGCCATAGTTCTCGCAGACATAGGCGCGCGCCGGCCCGCCCATCAACTCGACGCGGAAGACGACGCCGCGCGGGATGATGCAGATCTCGCCCGGCTCGATCTCGATGATGCCGAACTCGGTGAAGAAGCGCAGGCTGCCCTCCTGCGCGACGACGAGATACTCGCCATCGGCGTTGAAGACGTATTCGCGCTCCATCGAGGCGGTGACGAAGAGCATATGCGCCGCCATGCCGGCCTGACTGTCGGCGTCGCCGGCGGTGGTCAGCGTGCGCAGGCCAGTGAGGAAGGTGACCTTCTCCTGCGGGATCGCAATCGGGCTCCAGCGCAATTGGCCGAGCGTAGGCGGTGTCTCGTCGCGGCAGGGCGCGGTGCGCATCAGCCCCTTGTCGACCAAAGTCCAGCGACCGCCATGCTTGACGCTCGGGCGGATGCGGTAGAGCCAGGAGCGCTCATTGGTGGAGCGCGGCGCGGTGAAGGGCGAGCCGGAAAGCTGCTCGGCATAAAGGCCATAGGCCGCCTTCTGCGGCGAATTGCGTCCGACCGGCAGCGCGCCCGGCAGGCTCTCGGTCTCGAAGGAGTTGCCGAAACCGGACATGTAGCGGCGACCGCCCCGGACCTGCTCGCCGAAGCTCGACTGAAGCGTGGTCTGCACGTTCATGGCTGGGCTTCCTCCTGATCTCGTCGATCGCCCGGCCCGGTCGGCGCAGGACGATCCTTGCCTTGGTCGAGCATCGTATTGCGTCGAAAAACGGTGTCCATTCTTCGATCCGATGCTCGCACGCTTTGACAGGCGCTGCCGTTCGGTAATGATCGGGCTGCGGCCGCCAGCGGCCTTTTCTTTCTCCTCAATTAGTTACATGTGCAACTAATGTCAACGAAGCCAAAAACCGCCCCCGACCGCGCCCTGCATCTCGAGCAGTTCCTGCCCTATCGGCTAAACGTGGTCGGCTTCTTCGCCAGCCGCGGGCTGGGCCG
Organism: Allobosea sp. Root483D1; assembly: GCF_001429505.1. Taxonomy (GTDB): domain Bacteria; phylum Pseudomonadota; class Alphaproteobacteria; order Rhizobiales; family Beijerinckiaceae; genus Allobosea. Next base: position 297,612 of record NZ_LMJW01000016.1, on the reverse strand, counting down.
GGTCTACGGCACGCGCTTCGGCATTGGCATCCCGGAATGGCGGGTGATCGCGCAGCTCGGCGAGTTCGGGCAATTGACCTCGCGCGACATCGGCGAGCTCTCGCAGATGCACAAGACCAAGGTCTCGCGCGCCGTCTCCGAACTCGACAAGCGCGGGCTGGTGACGCGAGCCGAGAACCGGGCCGACCGGCGCGAGGCCTTCGTCGCCCTCAGCGCCGCCGGCCAACGCCTCTACGCCCAGATCGTGCCGTTGGCGCTGGCCTTCGAGGAGCGCTGGATCGAAGGAATCTCAGCCGATGAACTGCGCGTCTTCGAGCGCGTGCTGGCGGTGCTGACCGAGCGCGGCCGCCACCTCGCCGGCGCCTACCAGACCGAGGAGGCGTGACCTCAAAAGACCGTGATCCGCGCAGCGCGATTTGCCGCCCGGGACGCGATATGCGATGCGCAAAGCTATCTGGGCAGCGTATCGAATCGGCTTTCGCGGACGGTTCGACAGGTGCCTCCTTAGTTCCGTCGCGTTTCTAGCATGTGCTTTGCCGATGCAAGCGATCGCCGCTGGCATGGGACGAGCCACAGGGATAGCAACTCTGCCTTCGATGATTTTCGCTTCGCTCCGACGCGCGCTCGCTCCGGCGCTGGCCTTCGCCGCGCTGACGGGCGCAGCCTTGGCGCAGTCGCCGGCTTGCGACAACTGGCGGGCCGAGCTGTCGAGCCTGCAGGGCCAGCGCGGCGGCGATGGCCGGGCCGCCCAGGCGGCGCAGCGCGTCGCCGGCCAGCTGGCGCAGCTATCCAGCCAGTACCGCTCGATGGGCTGCGACCGCGGCGGTTTCCTGTTCTTCGGTGAGCAGCCGCCGCCGCAATGCGGCGGTATCCGCGCCCAGCTCGGGGCTTTGCAGTCGCAATACGGCCAACTCCAGCAGCAGGCCCAGGGTGGCGGCGTCGAGCAGCGTCGCGCCCAGCTCGCGGCGCTGATCAACAACAACTGCCGGGCGCCGCAGCAACGCGGCTTCTTCGAGACGATCTTCGGGATCGAGCCGCGCCGTGGCGAGATCGATTCGACCCTGCCAGAGCTCGACCCCGATCAGCCGACCGAGCCGACGGAAGGCGGGGCACGCCAGGGCGGGCCCTATTCGGTCTGCGTGCGCAGCTGCGACGGCTACTTCTTCCCGCTCGCCAACAGCCCGGGCGGCCGCGAGAGCCAGGACGAGATGTGCCAGTCGCTCTGCCCCGGCAGCGAGACGCTGGCCTATGGCATGAGCAGCGGCGGCGACATCCAGAACGCGGTGGCACGCAGCAGTGGGCAGCCCTACTCGTCCCTGCCGAACGCGCTGAAATACACCCGCAGCTTCGACGCCTCCTGCACCTGCCGGGCCCAGGGCCAGAGCTGGGCCCAGACGCTGCAGAACGCCGAGCAGATGCTCGAGCAGCGCAAAGGCGACATCATCGTCACCGAGCAACGCTCGCAGGAAATGTCACGGCCAAAGCCCGAGCAGCCACAGCGCGGCAAGAAGGGCGCTGCCAATGCGCCTACGGCTGAGGCCAAGCCGGCCACCCCGGCCGGCCCAGCCCCGACCGTGCTGCAGGCTGCCCCCGGCGACGAACCGACGCCGGACACCAATGTGCCGACCGCCAGCACCGAATCGGCCGGCGTCGGCCCGCAGCGGATCGACGGCGAGAAAACGCTGCAGCAGGGCGACGGCCTGAAGCGCGAGAGCAAGAGTGTCACTGGCGAGCGCCGCACCGTGCGGATCGTCGCGCCCAATCTCGCGCCCAATCTCGGCGTCGGAGCAACCGCACGGCCGTGATCGCCTCGGCTCAGGCGGTCAGCGTCGCCAGCAGCTGCCCATAGTCATCAAAGATCAGGTCAGGGCCGCGCGCTCGCAAGGACTCGCCGGTATTGTAGCCGAAGGTCACCGCACCGCAGGCGATGCCGGCTCGCCGCGCCGCATCGATGTCACGGATTTCATCTCCGATCGCGATCGTGCGCCGCCGGTGAACTCCGGCCCGCCGGATGATGGCCTTGAACTTGGCGCTCTTGCCCCAGAGCGACGCACCGCAGCCGAAATGGCTCACATGAGCCGAGGCCCGGCCGAGCGTACGACGAATGACCGCTTCGCTGTTCGAGCTGGCGATCGCGATCGTGACGTCGCTCTCGGCCAGGCGCGCGAGCATCGACTCGGCCCCCGGAAAGAGCGCCACCGCATCCCCTGCTTCCGCGCTCAGCTTGCGCATGTGCATCGCGATTGCCGGCATCCTCCACAAGGGAACGCCGAGGCGGGCAGTGATCTGGCGCGAATCGAGCCCGCGAAGCTCGTCGGCCTCGCCCTCGGCAACCTCGCGGAAGCCGAACTGCCGTGCGGTCTGGTTGAGCACCGAACAGAACCACGGAAAGCTGTCGGCCAGCGTTCCGTCATAGTCGAAGATCGCAAGAGAGTAGGCAGGCATCGCGGAGACCGATCTTATGGGCCCGGGTGATTGCCGCAGGCTCATGCACGCGTCAATACGGGGCCTCCATCGACGCCCACTGATCTGTGGTCGCCGCAGAGCACCGCCCTCTTTCCCGACATCCGGATGCCCGTGGCCATAAAGTTCCCGCGCAGGCCATGCACCAGAAGCAACTCAGACCAAATCTCTCCTCGCTGACCGGCGCAGAGCGCTAGGCGTAGACCAGCGTATTGCTGCCGGCGCCCGCTGCTGCTCGCGCCGCCTTCAAAACGCGGAGCGAGCCATGTCCGATCCAGCAATCACCACGCCTGCCCCTCAGGGCCTCGATGTCGCCGATACGGCGCGACGCCTGAAGGCGATCTTCATCGGCTCGGTCGGCAACCTGGTCGAATGGTACGATTTCTACGCCTACACGGCCTTCTCGCTTTACTTCGCGCCGCATTTCTTTCCGTCGCACGACCCCGTGGTGCAGCAACTCAATGCGGCGACGCTGTTCGCTGCCGGTTTCATCGTGCGCCCGATCGGCGGCTGGCTGTTCGGCCATATCGCCGATCGCTATGGACGGCGACTGTCTCTGACCCTGTCGGTCGTGATGATGTGTTTCGGCTCGCTGATCATTGCGCTGACGCCGACCTATGCCACCATCGGCTTTGCCGCTCCGGCGCTGCTGGCGCTGGCGCGCATCATCGAGGGCCTCAGCCTCGGCGGCGAATACGGCGCCAGCGCCACCTATCTCAGCGAGATCGCCCATCCCGATCATCGCGGCTTCTATTCGAGCTTCCAATACGTCACGCTGATCGGCGGGCAGCTCACCGCGATCCTCGTGCTGCTCCTGCTGCAGAACGTCTTCCTGACGCATGAGCAGCTGGTCGAATGGGGCTGGCGCATTCCGTTCGTGATCGGCGCGCTTTTGGCGGTGACCGCGATGTTCATGCGCCGCCACATGCAGGAAACCGACTCCTTCGTGGAAGCCAAGAAAGCGGGCCTCCAGAAGGAAAGCTCGCTGCGCGGGCTGCTGAAGTATCCGCGCGAGGTGGCGATCGTGGTCGGGCTTACCGCTGGCGGCACAGCGGCCTTCTACACCTTCACCACCTATATGCAGACCTTCGTGAAGCAGACGGTCGGCCTCTCCGACATCACCACGACCTATGTCATCGCCGGCTCGCTGATCTTCGCGCTGATCCTGCAGCCGATCTATGGCTGGGTCTCGGACCGGATCGGCCGCAAGCCGCTGCTGATCTTCTTCGGCATCGCCGGCACCCTGCTGACCGTGCCGCTGCTGACCTTGCTTTCTCAGACCAAGTCGCCCTGGACGGCCTTCCTGCTGATCTCGGCCGCCTGGATTTTCGTCGCCGGCTACACCTCGATCAATGCGATCGTGAAGGCGGAGCTGTTCCCGACCTCGATCCGGACCACCGGCGTCGCCCTGCCCTACGCCGTGACGGTCTCGATCTTCGGCGGCACTGCGCCGGCGATTGCCCTGTTCTTCAAGCAGCAGGGCCACGAGCAGTGGTTCTACTACTATCTCGCTGGCGTGATCTTCGTCTCGCTGCTGGTCTACGTGACCATGCGCGACACCAAGCACGCCTCGGCGATGCACCGGCACGAGTGAAAGGCTTGCAGACAATTCCCCCACGATACCCACGCCAGGCATCCCCGCCATTCGCAGGTATGCGGTGACATCCGCCGGCTGGCGCGGCTACGCTATATCTCCCCGAATACAGCTACCCCGGCGACGCGGGTGGCGATGACCGGCCTGCACGACGGCCGCCGGCAAGGAGCCAGCCAATGTCCCACGCTCTCCAGTTCTACATCGATGGCGCCTGGGTCGATCCTGCCGGCGGGCTCAAGACGCTCGACGTGATCGACCCCTCGACCGAGGAGGCGTTCGCCAAGATCGCGCTCGGCAGCGCAGCCGATGTCGACAAGGCCGTGGCGGCGGCACGCGCCGCCTTTCCCGCCTTCGCCGCGACCTCCAAGGAAGAGCGCCTGGCGCTGATGCGCCGCCTGCTCGAAGCCTACAAGGCTCGTTATGCCGACATCGCAGATGCGCTGTCGCAGGAGATGGGAGCGCCGAAGGAACTGGCCCATCGCGCCCAGGCCGGGATGGGCACCGCCCATCTTTCCAAGATGATCGAGACGCTCGAGAATTTCGAGTTCGAGGAGCTGCGGGGCTCGACGCTGATCTCGAAGGAGGCGATCGGCGTCGTGGGCATGATCACGCCCTGGAACTGGCCGCTGAACCAGATCATGTGCAAGGTCGCGCCGGCTCTCGCCGCGGGCTGTACCATGGTGCTGAAGCCCTCCGAAATCGCTCCGATGAATGCGATCATCTTCGCCGAGGCGATGCACGAGGCCGGCGTGCCCAAGGGCGTGTTCAACCTCGTCAATGGCGACGGTCCGACGGTCGGCGAGGCGATCTCGCGCCATCCCGGCGTCGACATGGTCTCCTTCACCGGCTCGACCCGCGCTGGCATCCTGGTCGCCAAGGCGGCGGCCGACACGGTCAAGCGCGTCCATCAGGAGCTCGGCGGCAAGTCGGCCAACATCCTGCTCGACGACGTCGACCTGAAGCGCGCCGTGAAGCTCGGCGTCGAGAGCGTGATGCGCAACTCCGGGCAGTCCTGCAACGCCCCGACGCGGATGTTCGTGCCGGCCAGGCTGCACGACGACGCGCTGGCCATCGCCAGGGAGACAGCCGAGCCCCTCAAGGTCGGCGCGCCATCGGCTGACAAGGTCTTCCTCGGCCCGGTCGTCAGCGAGACGCAATACGACAAGATCCAGCGCCTGATCGAAAGCGGCATCAAGGAAGGCGCGACGCTGGTGACCGGCGGGCCGGGCCGGCCGGAAGACCTCAATCGCGGCTACTACGTGCGCCCGACGGTGTTCGGCGGCGTGACCGACGAGATGACGATCGCGAGGGAAGAGATCTTCGGGCCAGTGCTGTCGATTCTGCCCTATGAGAGCGAAGCGGAAGTGATCGCGCGGGCGAACGACACGCCCTACGGCCTCGCCTCCTATATCCAGTCCGGCTCGCTGGAGCGGGCGCGCAAGGTCGCGGCGCAGATGCGCTCCGGCAATGTCTACATCAACTACCCGGCCTGGGACGCGGGCGCGCCGTTCGGCGGCTACAAGCAGTCCGGCAATGGCCGCGAATACGCCGATTTCGGCCTCGAGGAGTTCCTCGAGATCAAGGGCACCGTGGGCTACGCCGCGGCCTGAGTTCGCATCAAAAGCGCGCGTCGTCGGTCAGGCTGGCGGCGCGCGTTCTTCCTGAGAATTACGCCGCTTCGCCGGCGAGTCGCTTCAGCGCCTTCTCGCGCCCGATCAGCGGCAGCAGCGCCGCGAGTTCCGGGCCATGGTCGAGGCCGGTCAGCGCCTGGCGCAGGGGCATGAACAGTGCCTTGCCCTTGGCGCCCGTTTCGGCCGCCACAGCCTGGGTCCAGCTCTTCCAGGTGCTCTGATCGAAGGGCTCGGGAGGCAACAGCGCAGCCGCAGCGGCCACGAACGCCTTATCGGCGACGTGTGTCTCGAGCGGCCCCTCGACGACCTTCCACCAGTCCTTCGCACCCGAGAGCCGGGCGAGATTGCCGCGTACCGCCAGCCAGAACGACTCGCTCGCCGGGATGCCGAGCTGCTTCAGCCGCTCCTCGACCGTGGCGAAGTCGAGCTGGTGCAGCGTGCGGGCGGAGAGCGCCTCCAGCTCGTGCTCGTCGAACTTGGCCGGGGCGCGCGAGACATGGGCGAGATCGACCAACCCGGCGAGTTCGTCGAGGCTCGATACCGGCCGAACCGCGTCGGACGAACCGGTCAGCACGGCGAGCGACGCCACCGCCAGCGATTCGATGCCGGATTCGCGCAGGCCCCGGAGCGAGAGATGGCCGAGGCGCTTCGACAAGCCCTCGCCGCTCGCGGTGGTCAGCAGGTTGTGGTGGCCGAAAGCCGGCAGTTCGCCGCCCAGCGCCTGCATGATCTGAATCTGCACGGCGGTGTTGGTGACATGGTCCTCGCCGCGGATGACGTGGGTGATGCCCATGTCGAGATCATCGACGACCGAAGGCAGCGTATAGGGGTAGGTGCCGTCCTCGCGCACCAGCACCGTATCGGAGAGCGAGGCGCAGTCGACATGCGACGGGCCACGCACGAGATCGTCCCAGCCGATCTCCTCCCAGTCGAGCAGGAAGCGCCAATGCGGCTTGCGGCCTTCCGCTTCGAGTTTGGCGCGCTCCTCTGCGGTCAGCTTCAGGCCGGCGCGATCGTAGACCGGCGGCAGGCCGCGGGCGAGCTGGCGCTTGCGCTTGCGGTCGAGTTCGTCGGCGCTCTCATAGCAGGGATAGAGCCGGCCGACGGCGCGCAACCGGTCGGCCGCCGCATCGTAGAGCGCGATCCGCTCCGACTGCTTGATGCTGGCATCGGGGATGACGCCGAGCCAGCCGAGGTCCTCGGCGATCGCATCGGCGAATTCCGGCTTCGAGCGTGCCTGGTCGGTGTCGTCATAGCGCAGCAGGAAGCGCCCGCTATGCCGTTTGGCGAAGAGCCAGTTGAACATCAGCGAGCGGGCGTTGCCGATGTGCAGATAGCCGGTCGGCGACGGGGCGGTGCGGACGAAGGGAGTGGTCATGACCGGCCGCTTGTCGCGCGGGAACGGCGCGAGGGCAAGGGCACGGCGCATGCTTGTTGGAATGAGATCGACAACCGCCCAGATTGACGCAAGGTTAGAAGGCGACGGGGATGTCGATATCAACGCTGGGAGGCGAGGATGAGCATCACGGCTTCGGTCGGGCTTGGCGGCAAGAACGTGGCTGCCGATGTCCGCCTGGTTCAGGCGACTATCAATCCGCATGTCGCCGCGCTCGGCGTCGCCCTGCTCAATGTCGATGGCGATTGCGGACCGCTGACGAGGGGCGCGATCAAGCGCTACCAGCAGGTCTACCTCAAGATGCCGAGCACGGATTCGCGTGTCGATCCGGGCGGCGCAACCCTGCTGCACATGGCCAACAATCCGGCGCCTGCCGGCGTCGTGGTGAGCGCGATGCGCCTGCCGATCAAGCTCAAGGCCGGCGACTTCCTGCAGGTTCCGATGGTGATCGATCCGGCCGACGGGACGGTGCAGGACGCCTACACCGCCTTCGAATACGAGATTTTCGACAAGGGCGCCCGCCTGGTCGGCACCGACTACGCCTTCGGCGTGCCCAACGAGATCGAGGTCTGGCCGAACGCGCAGGTCAGGATCGGCGTGGTGCTGACCGCGCCTCTGCTGGCGCATGAGCAGTTCCACTACGATGTCGGCTTCGTCGTCTGCCGGGCGCTGGCGCATCAGCTCACCATCGCCCGTGCGCCGACGATCGGCGGGCTGATCACTCAGCTCAACAGCCTCGTGGACCTGCACATCAAGCGCCGCGTCAAGCTGATCCAGCGCCGTTACGACGTCGACACCCAGCACGGCGCCAACGCCAAGTATCAGCGCATCTGGCTCGACCGGATGACGGCCTGCATCGCCAATCCGGCGGCCAACCAGATCGGCGGGTTCTGGCTGTAGACGCGCCGCCTCCCTAGCCGTCATTCCGGGCTCAGGCCTTCGGCCTGCCCCGGAAGGACGACGCGGTTCCTCGCTCTAAAAATCGAAGCTCTCGCCGCCGGCCTTGCCGACACCCTTGACCAACGACCGGTCCGGCTCGTGCGCCGGCTCGCCGGAATCGCGGAAGCGGTTGACGATCGGATAGCGCCGGTCGCGGCCGAAGTTCTTGACGGTGACCTTGACGCCCGGCGCCGCCTGCCGGCGCTTGTACTCGGCGAGATAGAGCAGGCGCTCGACTTGTCTCACCGTCTCGAGGTCATGGCCGCGGGCGACGATGTCGGCGAGGCGCATCTCATGCTCGATCAGGCAGGCGAGGATGTCGTCGAGCACCTCATAGGCCGGCAGCGAGTCCTGGTCCTTCTGGTTCTCGCGCAATTCGGCTGAAGGCGGCTTGACGATGATGTTCTCGGGGATCACCTCGCCGTCCGGCCCGAGCGCGCCCGCCGGCTTCCAGCGATTGCGCAGGGCCGAAAGCCTGAAGACCTCGGTCTTGTAGAGGTCCTTGATCGGGTTGTAGCCGCCGTTCATGTCGCCATAGAGCGTGGCGTAGCCGCAGGACATCTCCGACTTGTTGCCGGTCGTCACCACCATCGGCCCGAACTTGTTCGAGATCGACATCAGCAGCGTGCCGCGCACCCGGCTCTGCAGGTTCTCCTCGGTGATGCCGCGATTGGTGCCGGCGAAGAGCTCAGCCAAGGCCGCCTCGAAACCCTCGACCGGATCGGCGATCGGCACGATCTCGTAGCGCACGCCGAGCGCGTCGGCGCATTTCTTGGCGTCGTCGAGGCTCTCCTGCGAGGTAAAGCGATAGGGCATCATCACGCAGCGCACGCGCTCAGGTCCGAGCGCGTCGACCGCCATGGCCGCGCAGATGGCGGAATCGATGCCACCGGATAGGCCGAGAACGACGCCCGGGAAGCGGTTCTTCTCGACATAGTCGCGCAAGCCCAGCACGCAGGCGGCGTAATCAGCCTCGTCGCCGCTCTCGATCGGGGTGATCTCTCCTGGCAGGCAGCGCCAGCCGTCAGGTCCGCGTTCCCATTGCGTGATCCTGACCGTCTCGCGGAAGGCCGGCAGTTGATGGGCGAAGCTGCGGTCGGCATTGAGGACGAAAGTGGCGCCCTCGAAGACGAGTTCGTCCTGGCCGCCGAGCTGGTTGAGATAGACCAGCGGCAGGCCGCTCTCGACGACGCGAGCCACGGCAACGTTGAGCCGTTCCTCGATGACACCGCGACGGAAGGGGGAGCCATTCGGCACCAGCAGGATCTCGCCGCCGGTCTCGGCGATGCACTCGACGACCTCCTCGCCCCAGATGTCTTCACAGATCGGAATGCCCAGGCGGACATGGTTGCGGAAGACGATCGGGCCGGGCAGCGGGCCGGGCTCGAACACACGCTTCTCGTCGAAGACGCCGTAATTGGGCAGGTCGACCTTGAAGCGCACCGACTGGATCAGGCCGCCATCGAGCAGGGCATAGGCGTTGTAGAGCTTGCCGTCCTCGAGCCAGGGCAGACCGAGGAGTACGGCCGGGCCACCATCGGCGGTCTCGCGGGCGAGTTCCTCGCAGGCCTTGCGGCAGGCGTCCTGGAAGGCCGGCTTCAGCACCAGGTCCTCCGGCGGATAGGCCGAGAGGAAGAGTTCGGGGAACATCACGAGCTCGGCGCCGCCGGCGGCCGCGTCGCGGCGGGCGGCCCGCACCTTCTCGGCGTTGCCGGCGACGTCGCCGACGATCGGGTTGAGTTGGGCGAGCGCCAGGCGAAGAGAGGTCGCAGTCATGATCTGGATGTAGCTTGCGGTCTCCGCGCCAGCAACGGTGCGGCGCCCGGTCCGCCCCTGCGTTTTCGCAAGGACGGGTCAGCGAAGCGACGAGCGGAAGTCGGCCGAGTAGCGCAATTCGCGCAAGGGGCGCACCGCCTGCGTCGTCTCGTCATAGATCGGATGCGCCTTCCAGGCGGCAAGCGCAGCCTCATCGGCAAACTCCCCGTAGACGACGATATCGATCTCATTGCCGATCGGATCGATCCTGGCGTTGGCCGCGATCTCGAAGGCGAGTGCGTGCGGGATATCGCCAAGGCGGTCCAGCAGTCGCTGGATCTCGCCGACATCCTCGGCCTGCCTGGCTGTGAAGAACACGATATGCCGAATCATCCGCCCTCTCCTCACAGCCGGGAATCGCAAATGTCGACCGCGGGCGGATGTCTGATCGAGGATGACCTGATCGGCAATCCATTAACCCGACATTAGGGTTAACCGCGCATGAATTGTCTCCGGACCGGCGCTACCATCGTGCTGGCCGCTGCTTGGAGAGACACGCGATGCGTGCTGCATCTATCGCCGCCCTCGCCCCCGTCGTCGCGATAGCCTGGACACTGGCGCTGCCGCAAGCCGCGCAAGGCGCCGACTATCTCAGGGGCTCGCAGATCGACCAGCCGGTGGAAGCGCCGCCGATGTTCGGGGGCGGGCGCTTCGACTGGTCCGGCTTCTATTTCGGCGGCGGTGCTGGCGTCAGCGACACCAAGTTCAAAATGGACGAAGGGTTGCGAGTTTTGGCCAATTCTGCCTTCCGCAATTCCGACCTCGTCGCCGAGCGGGATATGGGCTCGTATATCGATAACCAGCCCGAAAAGAGCGATAGCAGCGCTCAGTTCTTCGGCATTGTCGGCTACAATTATCTCTTCGACGATGTCGTGCTTGGCTTCGAAGCCGATTACACTCGCTCCGGGCATTCCTATCAATCCAAAATACCGCCTATTGCCAGGCGCAGCTCCTTGCAGAGCGGCAGCGTTTATGACTGGTCAATGGCTCCCAATCAGGCGGCCAAGCTCAACGACTACGCCACCTTGCGCCTGCGCATGGGCTGGGCCTACGGCCGGATCATGCCCTTTGGGACCATTGGCGCAGCGCTCGGGCGCTTCAACACGACCTCGACGATCGACGCCGACATCGCAATCGTAACGAATGCCGGCCAAGTCAACGAAACTAGAGTACGTGCCGTAGGATATCCGCTGCAGGTCGGCAGCACCAAAAACAACACCTACGCTTTCGGCCTCAGCGCCGGCGCTGGCGTCGACTGGGCTCTCACCGACAACCTGTTCCTGCGTGCCGAATACCAGATCATCCGCTTCGCCGAGGTCGAGGGCACGACGGTGACGGTCAATACCGCCCGCGTCGCCGCTGCGCTGAAGTTCTGATCCGCGCCCCGGTCAGCGCTCGAAGCGCTGACCGATCAGCTCGGACTTCGCCCGGCTGATCATCCACAGCGTGTCGGCGCCGCCGCTGCGATCCCAGGCGATGCCCTGGCCCTCGCCCTCGATCGGGTAAGTCCCGACCAGTTCGAGCACCGAGCCCATCTTGGGCAGGCGCAGGGCATAGACCTCCTTGTGATCGTGGCCGGTGGCGTAGAGCAGGCCGTCCTTGCCCCAGCTGCCGCCCGACATGCTCATCGGCTCGGCCCGTTTGATCACGGCGGCTGGGAAGGTCCAGCCCTGGACCGGCTTCCAGGCCTCGTCGAACTTCACCAGCGTCGTCCAGTAGGAATTGCCATAGGGCTGCTGGCTCTGGCCGAAGACGCGGCTGTAATTGGCGAAGACGCCCCACCAGGCGCCGTCATGCTTGTCGAGCCAGGTGAGCGAGCCCAGCAGGATGCCGAAGCTGTGCGAGCCGACATGCTCGAGCGTCTGCGCATCCCAGATCTCGACCGAGCTGGTCATCGGCGATGCCGGGTAGTTGGAATGGGCGGCGTAGAGCTTGCCGTCGACCACCGCGCCGCTGTCGAGATGGATGATCGGGCCGTCCTCGGCCCCCTTCCATTCCTTGACCAGCGCGCCGGTCGCCTTGTCGTGCTTGGCGATGGCCCGGTCGGTGATCGCGTAGACATGCCCCGTATCGACGGCTGCGGCCTGACGGGCGGAGGGCGCCTTGAAGCGCGCGATCTCGACGAAACGACCGCTCGCAGACGTGGGCTTCTTGGCGGCTTCCTGCGCCAGCACAGGCGCCGCGACCAGAAAAGCGGCCAGCGCCGCCGCAACCTTGAGCTTCATCACCGTCTCCCCCCGCCTCGTCGGCTTCAGCCGCTCTCGGCATCGACCATGGGAGGCGGGGGTTAGGTGGTCAAGGTGACGGGCAGATGAAGCCGGCCCGTCACCTTGTCGGTTACTCGGCCGCTTCGACCTCGGGCCGCGCGCGGCCGGCGCGCTCGCGCTTGACCAGCTCGGCGACGAGGAAGGCCATCTCCAGCGCCTGCTCGGCGTTGAGGCGCGGATCGCAGAAGGTGTGGTAGCGGTCGTTGAGGTCCGCATCGGTCATGCCCCGTGCGCCACCGGTGCACTCGGTGACGTTCTTGCCGGTCATTTCGAGATGCAGGCCACCGGCATGCGTCCCCTCGGCCTGATGCACGGCAAAGAAGTTCTTCACCTCGGTCAGGATCAGGTCGAAGGGCCGGGTCTTGTAGCCGCTCGCCGCCTTGACCGTGTTGCCGTGCATCGGGTCGCACGACCAGACGACATTGCGCCCTTCCCGCTTGGTGGCGCGCACCAAGGCTGGCAGGTGGTCGAAGACCTTGTCGGCGCCGAAGCGGCCGATCAACGTCAGGCGGCCGGCCTGGTTCTGCGGGTCGAGCACATCGATCAGCTTGAGCAGCCCATCGACCGTGGTCGAGGGCCCGCATTTCAGACCGATCGGATTCTTGATGCCGCGGAAGAACTCGACATGGGCATGATCGAGCTGACGCGTGCGATCACCGATCCAGACCATGTGGCCGGAGGTGTCGTACCACTCGCCGCTGGTCGAATCCGTACGCGTCATCGCCTGCTCGTAACCGAGCAGCAGCGCCTCGTGGCTGGTGTAGAAGTCCGTGGTCCGCATCTCGGGATGCGTCTCCGGATCGATGCCGATGGCGCGCATGAAGTCGAGCGCCTCGGTGATGCGCTCAGCCACCTCCTGGTAGCGGTGCGACGCCGGCGAATCCTTGACGAAGCCGAGCATCCAGCGATGCGCCTGGTCGAGATTGGCGTAGCCGCCGGTCGCGAAGGCGCGGATCAGGTTCAGCGTCGCCGCCGACTGGCGATAGGCCTCGAGCTGGCGGCGCGGGTCCGGGATCCGGGACTCAGGCGTGAACTCGTTGTCGTTGATGATGTCGCCCTTGTAGCTCGGTAGCTCGACGCCACCGATCGTCTCGGTCGGGGCCGAGCGCGGCTTGGCGAACTGGCCGGCGATACGCCCGACCTTCACCACCGGAGAGCCGCCGGCAAAGGTCAGCACCACCGCCATCTGCAGGAACAGACGGAAGAAATCGCGGATGTTGTCGGCCGAGTGCTCGGCGAAGCTTTCGGCGCAGTCGCCGCCCTGGAGGAGGAAGGCCTCACCGGCTGCGACCTTGCTCAACGCCCGTTTGAGCTTGCGCGCCTCGCCTGCAAAAACGAGCGGCGGAAAGCCGGCGAGCTGCTGCTCAACCGCCTTCAAGGCTGCCTGGTCCGGATATTCCGGCAACTGCTGGACGGGTTTTGCCCTCCAGCTCTCGGGCGTCCACCGCTCGGACATCGTCTTGCTCCTGATTTCACATGTCGCGCCTGCGTTAACCTCATCTTGGCGCGAAGGGCGGCCTATACACCCGCAAGTGGCCGCTGGCCACCGCTACGGCAAGGGTGATGTGCCGCAGCGCAAAAGTTCGAAGCCCGTCAAGCGCTTGGCGCGGTCCGCTGCGATCGCGATTCAAACGCCTGAGAGCACGATTCAACCCGTTCGGACATTGATTCAACCGGCTCTGCGCCAGGAAAGGACGACCTCATGCCCAAGCGCAGCGTTTCCTCGGACCGGGTCTACAAGAGCCGGCTGCCCTTCGCCCAGGCGACGATCGCCGGCGATTTCATGTTCGTCTGCTGCGTCGGCGCGGACCAGCAGGGCAAGTATGCGACTGGCGATGCGAGGCGGCAGACGCAGCAATGCATCGACAACATCAAGGCCCTGCTCGATGAGGCCGGGGCGAGCCTGAAGGACGTGGTCAAGTGCACGGTGTACGTGACCGACCGGGCCTATTGGGAGCCGATGAACGAGGTCTATTTCGCAAACTTCGCCGAGGAGGCGCCGCATCGCGTCTCCTGCATCGTCAACGGGCTCGGCTCGCCCGACTGTCTCGTCGAGATCGACGCGACCGCCTATCTCGGCAAAGTGGAGTGAGGCAGAGCGATTTGATGCATCACCTGCATCAATCACTCCGGCATTTGCATTTCACTCCCGCACGCAAAGACCATTGTCTCCCTCGCGCGGCGCGGCCGAAGATGGCCGCGCAAACAACAACGCCCATCGCGGCGACGGGAGGAACCATGAGACGTCACGTTCTGGCGGCCGCTTTCGGCCTCGCCTGCGGCCTCGGCGCGGCACAGGCGCAGCAGGCGCAGGAGCCGATCTCCCTGCGCGGGATGGGCTCCTTCCATGTCGGCGGCAAGCTGGTCGAGATCTCCGGGCGGCCGGTGAAGGACGTGGTGTTCACGCCGGGCGGCACACCCGCTCGCGTCGATCCCAACGGCACCTACCAGACCGGGCAGATGTATGTGCAGTACTTCCTGCCGCAGAACGAGCGCGGCAGCGCTCCGCTGCTGCTCTGGCATGGCGGCGGCATGACCGGCGTCAACTACGAGACCACGCCCGACGGCCGCCAGGGCTGGCTCGAATTCTTCCTGCGCAAGGGCTGGTCGGTCTACAATTCGGATGCGGTCGAGCGCGGCCGCTCAAGCTGGGCGATGTACCCGGATGTCATCCCCGGCGAGCCACTGTTCCTGACCACGGCGAACCCGTTCGAACGCTTCCGCATCGGCGCAAGCGGCGGTTACGACGGCGATCCGGCCAAGCGGAAATACCTGCCGGGCAGCCAGTTCCCGGCCGAGGGCTACGACAACTTCGTCAAGCAGATCGTGCCGCGCTGGACCTCGACCGACCAGATGATCATCGATGCCTATATCGCCGAGGTCGACAGGGTCTGCCCCTGCGTGATCTCGTTCCACAGCCAGTCCGGCCAGTTCGGCTTCAAGGTGGCGCAGGCGCGGCCTGACAAGGTCAAGGCGCTGATCGCCGTCGAGCCGGCCGGCATCGGCGATCCGGCCAAGGCCGCGGCGCTGAAGGACATCCCCGTCCTGATGGTGTTCGGCGACTATATCGAGCAGGACGCGCGCTGGCCGACCATCCGCAAGACCGCGACCGATTTCGGCGACAAGATCAGCGCTGCCGGCGGCTCGGTGGAGGTCGTCAACCTGCCCGCCATCGGCATCAAGGGCAATTCGCACATGCTGATGATGGACAAGAACAACCTCGCGGTCGCGCAGGTGATCCAGGATTGGCTGGCGAAAAAGGGGCTCTACAAGTAAAGGCGCAGCCTCAGCCGTCCCGCGCCTCCTTGAGCAGCCAGTCGCGGAACAGGCGGATCTTGCGGGAATTGCGTCGTCGCGCCGGATAGGCCAGCCAGTAGTCCTGTCCGTCGCGCAGCATCACGTCGAAGGGCTGGACCAGGACGCCCTGGTTCAGCTCGCGTCGGAAGAAGGCCGGTTGAGCCATCACCGCGCCATTGCCGGCCAGCGCGGCCGTGACCTCGTATTGCTGCACGACGAGATCGATCCGGGGTTCATTGGGCAGGCTGGCCGACGAGAGCCCTGCCGCGGCGAACCAGCTGGCCCAGGATTTCGGGCAGCCGAAGCGCGGCACCGCCAGCAGGTCCGACGGCTCCGGGGCGCGGCCGAGGTGCCGGAACAGCCCCGGGCCGCAGAGCGGACTGTACTCGTTGGTCATCAGCCAGTGCGCCTCCAGCCCCGGCCACTGCCCGCTCCCGCGCAGGATCGCGACATCGCAATCGTCGGCCTCCGACTCACGCTGGATCGCCCGCGGGACGAGGCGGATGGCGAGGCTGGGGTTGGCGCATTGGAACAGGCCCAGCCGCGGCGCCAGCCAGTTCGCGGCGAGCGTCGGCATCGCCTGAATCGAGAGCACACCCTCCGCCGTCTCCGTGACGGCGGCGAAGGCGCCACGCAGGCCGTCGAAAGCGTCCGTCACAGAGATGCCCAGCCGCTCGCCCGCCTCGGTCAGGATGACGCGGCGGGCCTGGCGCTGGAACAAAGGCAGGCCGAGCCGCTCCTCCAGCAGCTTGATCTGATAACTCACCGCAGCCTGCGTCATGCCGAGCTCGGCTGCGGCGCGGGTGAAGCTGCCATGGCGGGCGGCCGCCTCGAAGGCCCGGACCGCGCTGAGCGGAGGCAGGCCTGTCACCAGGTCATTCATCAGCTGGCCTTATGTATCAGGCGTGAAATCCGGTTTGTCCTCAGGGCCGATCGGCAGCATCCCTGGGCACAACGAAATCCACTCCCAGGAGCCGCATCATGTCGGCCGAAGTTAGCAGAAACAATGGATATGTCAGCCTTATGCCTGTCCTGCAGGCCGTGCTGGCCCAGTGGCGCCGCATCCAGCGCAATCGCCTGGTCGGGCTCGACGACCGGCTCGAGCAGGAGGGGCTGACCGCTCACATGGCGCGCGATGTCGGGCTCAGTGATGCAAGCCTGATTTATGACAGCCGCCGCTCGGACCAGGAGGCCTGACAGCCGTCAGAGCGCGCTCTTACGCGGCGTGCGCATGGTGACGAGTTCCTCGGCCGCGCTCGGATGCAAAGCGACAGTGCGGTCGAAATCAGCCTTGGTCGCGCCCATCGTGACGGCAATGGCGACCGCCTGGATGATCTCGCCGGCGTCATGGCCGAGGATGTGGACGCCAAGCACCCGGTCGGTCTCAGCATCCACGACGAGCTTCATGTAGATGCGCTCGTTGCGACCCGAGATCGTCGCCTTCATCGGCCTGAAGCCAGTCTCGAAGATCCGCAGCTCACGGCCGGTCGCCATTGCTTGCTGCTCGGTGAGGCCGACGGTGCCGATCTCGGGCGTGGTGAACACGGCGGAGGCGACGAGGGTGTGCTCGACTGTCCACGGCTTGCTGCCGAAGGTCGAGTCGGCGAAGGCGTGGCCCTCGCGAATCGCGACGGGAGTGAGGTTGACGCGGTCGGTGACGTCGCCGACAGCCGCGATCGAGGGGACATTGGAGAGCGAGGCTGCATCGACCAGGACCTGACCGGTCGGGCCGAGCTTGACGCCGGCCGCCTCGAGGCCGAGCCCGGCCGTGTTCGGGCGGCGCCCGGTGGCGACGAGCACGACATCGGCATCGATCGGCGCGCCGTTGGCGCAATGGGCCCGGCGGCTGCCATCGGGCAGCAACTCGATCCGGTCGACGGTGCAGCCGAGCCGCAGGGTGATCCCGGCATGGCCGAGCGCGTCGCGAAGACGCGAGCGCAGATCCTCGTCGAAGCCCCGCAGGACATTGTCGCCGCGATGCAGCAGCGTGACGGCGACGCCGAGCCGGGCGAAGACGCTGGCGAATTCGAGTGCAATGTAGCCCCCGCCGATCACCAGCATGCGCTTGGGCAGGCTCGGAAGGTTGAAGACCTCGTTCGAGGAGATGCCGAGTTCGCCGCCAGGGATCGGCGGATCGAAGGCCGGGTGACCGCCGGTCGCGACCAGGATGTGACGGGCGCGGATCGTTTCGCCGCTCTTCAGCAGCTTGATCTCGTGCGGCCCGGCGACCACGGCACGCTCCTCGCGGATCTCGACCATCGCAGCGTCGAGCCCCTTGCGATAAAGGCCGGACAGTCTCGTTACCTCGTTGGCCACGGCATCGCGTAGCGTCGGCCAGTCGAATTCCGGCTTGCCGACCTTCCAGCCGAAGCCGGCGGCATCCTCGAACTCGTCGGCGAAGCGGCTGGCGTAGACGAAGAGTTTCTTGGGGACGCAACCACGGATGACGCAGGTGCCGCCGATGCGGTCCTCCTCTGCGATCATCACGCGGGCCCCATGGCCGGCGGCGATGCGGGCGGCGCGGGTTCCGCCCGATCCCGCGCCGATGACGAAGAGATCGACGTCGAATTCAGACATGGCTGTCCCCCTGCCGCGATGCGGCATCCCTGCAGAACAAGAGCGTGGCGGCGCCGAGCCCGGCGATCCACCAGCCCTGCCAGGCTCCGTGCCCGACGGTGGCGATCGAGAAGGCTGCCGCGAACAAGGCCAGGCGCGGCGCCTGTTCCGCCGCCGGCAGGCGCCGCAGCCAGGCGAGCAGCAAAAGGCCAGCCAGCGTCAGCAGGCCGGCCCCCACCGCGCCGGTCTCCGCCCAGGCCTGCAGCGGCATGTCATGCGGATGGCCTACCTCCAGCAGCGTCCGATGCTCCGCCGAGACCTCGGGGGCGACAGGGTGCAGGTGCATGGTCGCCGAGGTGCCGAAGCCGGCGCCGGCGATTGGCCGCGCCCGCGCCACCTCGCCGAAGCTGTCCCAGATGTCGATCCGCGCCTGGGCGCTCATGACATCGAGGCGATTGAGCACGAAGGACGGCACCAGCTTTTCGGCCATCGGACCGAGCACCGGGGCGACCGCCATGGTCAGGACGAATGCCAGCGCGGTACCCGCCAGAGCAATGCGGGGCGCGACGCGGGCGAGCGCCCAGCAAGCGATCAGCACCAGCGCTCCGAGCTTGGCGGCCTCGCTCTCGGAGCGGAAGACGAAGACGACCACGATCACCGCCAGCAGAGCCGCCAGAGCACGGTCGGGCAGGCCCGCGGCCGGCCGCGACCAGAGCGCGTGGACGGTCGGAGCGGCGAGCAGTAGCAGGACGACGGCCGGGCGATTGAAGACGAAGCTCATCATCTTGCCCGAACCGAGTGCAGAACGCTGAGACAGGCCGGAAGCGAGTTCGAAGACCAGAAGACCCGAAGCGACGATGATCGCCAGGGCGAGCGCCCGCAGCAGAACCGGGCTCCGCTGCAATTGCCCCGAAGCGGCGATGGCGAGCGCGAACACGATCGGGAGGACCAATTCGCCCCAAGCCCGCAGGGACATGGACGGGTTGTGACTCCAGCCGATCGAGACCAGCGCCCAGGCGAGGAAGGCCACGACCGCCAGCGCCAGCGGCGCCGAGAGCAAGGCCCGCAGGCGTGCGAGCACCGCGGTGGCCGGCCCCGACAGCAGCCCAGCGCCCAGGAAGGCCGCGGCGGCGAGCCCCAGCATGAGCGGAGCCGAGCGGTTCGCCAGCCACATGGCGAGCGGCATCAGCACGAGGCAGACCGCGCCTGCGACACGGAGGGCGCGCGCTGCCGCGGGCTCGCTCCCATGAGCGGGCAGGACCTTCGAACTGGCGGGCGGGGAGATCTGACTCATGCGCTGCGGCTTACGCGATGGGGGATGCCGCGCCTAGGGGCAACGGCGCCGACCGAACCTGCTCCGAGGCCGCTGCCGCCCCATGAAGACTTACGACCTTCGACGATGTCACCAGCCGCCTCTCGTCGAATTTTCCTGCGCTCGCAGGGCTCCGGAGCGAAACATCTTGACTTGTGATTATGCAATCAGGCGCAATTGATCCGCAGTCCGATGCGGTGCCACAGGCGAGCGTCGACAATCGGTGCGCAAAGCGCACCACTCGGGAGGTAACTATGCTCACGTCCTTCTTCAAGCGCGGGGCCGTCGCCGCCGTCGCTCTCACAGGCCTCACCACGGCTGCGTTCGCCCAGATGGAGCTGAAGATCATGGCTCCCGCCGCACCCGGCGGCGGCTGGGACGGCACGGCGCGCTCGATGCAGCAGGCGCTGACCGCTGCCGGCATCGCCAAGAGCGTCCAGGTCACCAACGTCACCGGCGCCGGCGGCACCATCGGCCTCGCCCAGCTGATCGGCGCCAAGGGTGACGGCCACCAGCTGATGGTCAACGGCTTCGTCATGGTCGGCGCCATCCTGCTCAACAAGTCGCCGGTGAACCTGTCGCAGACCACGCCGATCGCGCGTCTGACCGCCGAGGCGCTGGTCATCGTCGTGCCGACGGATTCGCCGATCAAGAACGCCAAGGACCTCGCCGAGCGCGTCAAGGCCGACCCGGCCAAGGTGACCTGGGCCGGCGGCTCTGCCGGCGGCGCCGACCACATCCTCGCCGCGCTCTTCGCAGAGGCCGCCGGCGGCGACCCGAAGAAGATCAACTACATCCCATTCTCGGGCGGCGGCGAAGCGCTCGCCGCCATGCTCGGCGGCCGCGTCACCGCCGGCATCTCGGGCTATGGCGAGTTCGAGGGTCAGATCAAGGCCGGCAAGCTGCGCGTGATCGGCGTCAGCGCAACCAAGCGCCTGGACAACGCTCCGGACGCCCCGACCCTGAAGGAAGGCGGCGTCAATCTCGAGCTGCTGAACTGGCGCTCGGTCGTCGCCCCTCCGGGCCTCAGCGACGCGCAGAA
The DNA here is from genome assembly GCF_001429505.1 of Allobosea sp. Root483D1. Taxonomy (GTDB): domain Bacteria; phylum Pseudomonadota; class Alphaproteobacteria; order Rhizobiales; family Beijerinckiaceae; genus Allobosea. The sequence goes on along the minus strand of NZ_LMJW01000016.1, from coordinate 277,300 downwards.
GAAGGATCTCTCCGGCGCGGTCGAAAAGCTGGTCAAGTCGAAGGAATGGGCCGAGATCCTCAAGGCCCGCGGCTGGGATGACGCCTATCTCGGCGCGGCCGAGTTCGACAGCTTCCTGAAGACCGAGACGGCACGCGTCAGCAAGGTGATGACGGATGTCGGCCTGGTGAAGTAAGGCCCTCCTGACACCTCAATCGAGGGCGGGCAGCCGCAAGGCCGCCCGCCCTTCGCACCTTCGCTCCAGACAGACGGTCGCGCCCATGTCCCGCACCATCGACCGCCCCGCCCTCATCGTCGGGTTCCTGCTTCTAGCGGTAGCGGCGATCGTCGCTTTCGACGCCTCGCGCCAGACCATCACGTCCAATTACGGCGTCGGGCCGACCGCGATGCCCTATGTCGTCTGCGCCGGAATGGTGCTGCTCGGCCTTGCGCATCTCTTTGTCGCCTTCAGAGACGGGCTGCCGAAGCCGGAAGCAGCCGATGGGCGGGCGCTGCTTTGGATCGTCGGCGGGCTTGTCGGACTGATCGCCTGCATCGCGCTGGGCGGCGGCTTCATCATCGCTACCGCGATCCTGTTCTCCTGCACGGCGCGCGGCTTCGGGCGTGACGCGCTCCTCGTCGACATCGCCATCGGGCTCGTGCTCGGCACCGCGATCTACCTGCTCTTCCTCAAGCTCCTGACCCTGTCGCTACCGACCGGGCCGCTCGAAGCGCTGCTGAGCTGAAGGAGCTAAGCACATGGACACCCTGCTCTCGCTCGCCAACGGCTTCTCTGTCGCCCTCGAGCCCTCGAAGCTGCTGTTCTGCCTGATCGGCGTCTTCCTCGGCACCGCCGTCGGCGTGCTACCCGGCATCGGCCCGGCACTCACCGTGGCGCTCTTGCTGCCGGTGACCTTCAAGCTCGATCCGGCCGGCTCGCTGATCATGTTCGCCGGCATCTATTATGGCGGCATGTATGGCGGCTCGACCACCGCGATCCTGCTCAATGCGCCGGGAGAGAGTGCCTCGCTCGCAACCGCGCTCGAAGGTTCGAAGATGGCCAAGGCCGGCCGCGGCGGCCCGGCGCTGGCGACGGCCGCGATCGGCTCCTTCGTCGCCGGCCTGATCGCGACGATCGGCCTTGCCTTCCTGGCGCCCTGGCTGGTCGAGATCGCGGTCAAATTCGGGCCATGGGACTATTTCGCCCTGATGATCGTCGCCTTCGTCACGGTCTCGGCGACCTTCGGCGATTCCCCGCTGCGCGGCCTGACCAGCCTGTTCCTCGGCATGATGCTGGGGCTCGTCGGCATCGACAAGCTGACCGGCCAGGCGCGGCTGACCTTCGGCGTGCCCGAACTGCTGAACGGCGTCGAGGTGACGACGCTGGCGGTCGGTCTCTTCGCGGTCGGCGAGGCGCTCTACGTCGCCTCGAAACGCTGGCGCGAGCCGGAGGAGATCATCCCGATCAAGGGCTCGCTGTGGATGACCAAAGAGGACTGGAAGCGCTCCTGGGCGCCCTGGCTGCGCGGCACGGCCTTCGGCTTCCCGATCGGCGCGCTGCCGGCGGGCGGTGCCGAGGTGCCGACCTTCCTGTCCTATTCGACCGAGAAGAAGCTCTGCAAATATCCGGAGGAGTTCGGCAAGGGCGCGATCGAGGGCGTCGCCGGGCCGGAGGCCGCCAACAACGCCTCGGCCGCCGGCACGCTGGTGCCGCTCTTGACGCTCGGCCTGCCGACCTCGGCGACCGCCGCGATCATGCTCGCCGGCTTCCAGCAATACGGGCTCAATCCCGGCCCGCTGCTCTTCGCCGAGAAGCCGGACCTGGTGTGGGGCCTGATCGCCTCGCTGTTCATCGCCAACGTCATGCTGGTGGTCCTGAACCTGCCGCTGATCGGCCTCTGGGTCCGTTTGCTGGCGATCCCGCAGCCCTGGCTCTATGCCGGCATCCTGGTCTTCGCGACCATGGGTACGCTCGCGGTCAATCCCTCGCCGGTCGAGCTCGGCATGCTCTTCGGCTTCGGCTATCTCGGCTACCTGATGCGGCGCTTCGACTACCCGGTCGCGCCGATGGTGGTCGGGCTGATCCTCGGGCCGATGGCGGAAGCGCAGCTGCGCCGCGCCTTGCAGATCAGCCTCGGCGATCCGATGATCCTGCTCGAGAACCCGATCTCGGCGACGCTGCTCGGCATCGCCTTCATCGCGCTGGTCGCACCCTTCGTGATGAGCGGGCTGAACAAGTTCAAGGCGGCCGAAGACTAGACTGACCGCGCGACGTGCGACCGGGGCAGCACGCCCCGGTTGCGCTTGAACAAATATGGCGTGACTGTGTTCTCCTCTTCACCGGCCCCGCGGCCCGTCGAGCGAGGATGAACCATGAGCGACACGACGCTGTCCCCCTCCACCGCCCCGCAAGCGCAAGCAGAACCCAGTCTCCATCGCGTAATGGGGCCTTGGCTTTTGCTCCTCTTCATCGTCGGTGACATCCTCGGCACCGGCATCTACGCGCTCACCGGGCAGGTGGCGAAGCAGGTCGGCGGCGTCGTCTGGCTGCCCTTCCTCGTCGCCTTCGTCGTCGCGATGATCACGGCCTTCAGCTATCTCGAACTGGTCACCAAGTATCCGCGCGCCGCCGGCGCGGCGCTTTATGCGCACAAGGCCTTCGGCGTCCATTTCATCACCTTCATCGTCGCCTTCGCGGTGATGTGCTCGGGGATAACCTCGGCCTCGACCGCCTCGCGCGCCTTCGCCGCCAACATGTCGCACGCCTTCGGGTTGAACCTCACCGGTGGCATCGGCATCACCCTGGTCGGCCTAGGCTTCATGGCGATCGTCGCGGCGGTGAACCTCCGCGGCGTCGGCGAGAGCGTGAAGGCGAACGTCGTGCTGACCTGCGTCGAGCTGACCGGCCTCCTGATCGTGATCTTCGTTGGCCTGTGGGCGATCGCAGCCGGCCAGGGCGACGTCTCGCGGATCACCCAGTTCAAGCCGGCCGGCGATGGCGGCCTGTTCTGGCCGGTGATCGCGGCGACCACCCTCGCCTTCTTCGCAATGGTCGGCTTCGAGGACTCGGTCAACATGGCCGAGGAGACCAAGGACCCGACGCGGATCTTCCCGAAGATCCTGCTCGCCGGCCTCGTCATCACCGGCGTGATCTATGTGCTGGTCTCGATCTCGGCGGTCACGCTGGTCGCGCCCGAGCAGCTCGGCGAGGGTGAGACGCCGCTGCTCAAGGTGGTCGCGGCCGGCGCGCCGAACTTCCCGATCTGGATCTTCGGCTTCATCACCATGTTCGCGGTCGCCAACAGCGCCCTTATCAACATGCTGATGGCGAGCCGGCTGGTCTACGGCATGAGTCGCGAGCACGTGCTGCCGCCGGTGCTCGGCAAGGTCCATCCGACGCGGCGCTCGCCCTATATCGCAATCGGCTTCACCACGCTGCTCGCTTTCGCGCTGATCACCTTCGTCGGCGAGGTGCCGGCGCTGGGCGGCACGACCGCACTGCTGCTGCTCTGCGTCTTTACGGTCGTCAACATCGCCGTGCTGATGCTGCGCAAGGACACGGTCGAGCACGAGCATTTCCGCACGCCGACAATCCTGCCGATCGCCGGGGCGCTGTTCTGCGCGTTTTTCGCCGGTCCGTGGACCGGACGCGACCTGGTCCAGTACAAGATCGCCGGCATCCTGATCGGTATCGGCGTGGTGCTCTGGTTCGTCACCGTGATGGTCAACCGCGCCAGCGGCGTGCGGCCGAGCGACCCGACGATGGAAGATCTCGGCGGCGGCGGGCCGGTGAACTGACGCTGGATCCAAACGAAAAGGCCGCCGGCGGGGGCCGACGGCCTTTTTCAATGGTCCCGAAGAGGAAGCTCAGAGCTGGTGGCCGCGCTTGCGCATCTCGGCCTGGAACATATCGAAGAGCCGGTTGCTGGTCGCCGTGCTCCAAGGTTCCAGCACCACGTAGATCTCTTCGAGAGCCCGCGTGCGGTTGGAAGTGTAGCGCTGGCCGACGGGCGAGTTGAAGAAGGCCATGACCTCCTTGAGATCGGCTTCCGTCATCTTGCTGGCGAAGATCCGGGTAGAGGAATCGAGCATCTCGTCGCGGCGCAAATCGGCCTCGGCCTTGAGCGTCGTCAGGACCTCTTCCATGTCCTTCTTCAACTCGGGCCGGGTCGCCAGGCTCGCCCGAACATTCCCAACGAACTCGGCGTACAACGACTCGATGGACTGCGACAGGCCGGAGAGGACTACGACCTCGCGCGCCGCTCTGAGATGATCCGGCGTCGGCGCCGGTTGCGCCGAAGCGGGCATGGCGAACAATGCGAGCGAAAGAAGCGCGCCTGCCAGGCTGTGACGGATCATGCGGTTACCCCTTCGTCGATCGTCCGGAATGCGGCGATTCCATTGTTCTCGTGCGGCAACGTCGCTGACTAGGTGCAGCCGCCGGCCGCTCTTAGAACATGTCCAGCCAAAGTGGAAACCACTTTTGCGGCCGTATCAGGTCGTCACGCGAGCCTTAACGGCGTTCGGCGTCAGGATCGCCGAGGACACGCACCCCGTCGGCTCCTGCGAGAAACGCCGCCGTCGCCAGGCCGAGGAACAGGCCGTGCTCGACGACGCCGGGAACCTGGTTGAGCGCGAGGCCCAGCACCTCCGGCAGTTCGATCCGACCAAGATGCGCGTCGAGGATGTAGTGGCCGCCATCGGTCAGCAGGATCGAACCGTCCGGACGCTTGCGCAGCTTGAGCTCGCCATGCGCGCCCGACGAGGCGATCGCAGCGGCAACCGCGCGGCGCGTCACCTCGAGCCCGAAGGGCACGACCTCGATCGGAAGCGGGAAGCGGCCAAGCGTCTCCACCTGCTTGCCGGTATCGGCGATCACGATCATGCGCTTCGAAGCAGCGGCGACGATCTTCTCGCGCAGATGCGCGGCACCGCCGCCCTTGATCAGGCGCAAGGCGCTGTCGATCTCGTCGGCGCCGTCGATGGTAAGATCGAGCTCGGGCGTCTCGTCGAGGGTCGACATCGGGATACCGAGACCGAGCGCCTGCGCCTGTGTTGCCTCCGAGGTCGCGACACAGAGCACCTCGAGGCCGGCGGCGACCTTCGCGCCGAGTCCGTCGACGAAGAGTTTCGCGGTCGAGCCGGTGCCGAGACCTAGGCGCATGCCCGGCCGCACCAGCTCCAGCGCCGCCAGCGCGGCGGCCTTCTTCAGATCCTCGCTCACGCGCCGAGCCCGCCCATCAGCATGTACTTGATCTCGACGAACTCCTCGATGCCGTGCAGCGAGCCCTCGCGGCCGAGGCCGGATTCCTTGACACCGCCAAAGGGCGCGACCTCGGTGCCGAGAATGGCCGAGTTGACGCCGACCATGCCGTATTCGAGCTCCTCGGCGACGCGGAAGGCGCGGCCGAGATCCTTGGTGTAGAAGTAGGCGGCGAGGCCGAAGGGCGTATCGTTCGCCATCGCGACGACCTCGTCCTCGCTCTTGAAGCGATAGACCGGCGCGATCGGCCCGAAGGTCTCCTCGCGCGTCACCAGCATCTTGGTGGTGACGCCGGAGATCACCGTCGGCTCGTAGAAGGTGCGGCCGAGCGCATGGCGCTTGCCGCCGACCATCACCTTGGCGCCGCCCGCGACCGCATCGGCGACGTGGCGCTCGACCTTCTCGACCGCACGTTCGTTGATCAGCGGGCCCTGCACGACGCCAACCTCGACGCCGTTGCCGACCTTCATCTTGGCGACCTCGCCGGCGAACTTGGCGACGAAGTCGTCATGGATGCCGTCCTGGACGAAGAGCCGGTTGGTGCAGACGCAGGTCTGACCCATGTTGCGGAACTTGGCGATGATCGCGCCCTCGACCGCCTTGTCGAGATCGGCGTCGTCGAAGACGATGAAGGGCGCGTTGCCGCCGAGCTCGAGCCCGACCTTCTTCACCGTCGTCGCCGCCTGCTGCATCAGGAGCTTGCCGACCGGGGTCGACCCGGTGAAGCCGATGAAGCGCACCGCCGGATGGCTGGTCATCACGCCGCCGATCGCGACCGCATCGCCGGTGACGATGTTGATGACGCCCTTGGGGAAGCCGGCGCGCTCGGCGAGCGCGACCAGGGCGAGCGCGGTCAGCGGCGTGTCCGGCGCCGGCTTGACCACAAAGGTGCAGCCCGCCGCCAAGCCCGGCGCGCATTTGCGGGTGATCATCGCCGCCGGGAAATTCCAGGGGGTGATCGCGGCGCAGACGCCGACCGGCTGCTTGGCGACGATGATGCGCGAGTTCGGGAAGGGCGAGGGAATGGTCTCGCCATAGATGCGCTTGGCCTCTTCGGCGTAGAACTCGACGAAGGAGGCGGCATAGGCGACCTCGCCGCGGGCCTCGGAGAGCGGCTTGCCCTGCTCGGCCGTCATGATCTGCGCCAGGTCCTCCTGGTTCGCCATGATCAGATCGAACCATTTGCGCAGGATGAGCGAGCGCTCCTTGGCCGATTTCTTCGCCCAGGGCTTGAAGGCGCGCGAGGCGGCCTCGACCGCAGCGGTGGTCTCGTCAGCACCGAAGCGCGGCACCTTGGCCAGCACCTCGCCCGTCGCCGGATTGTCGACCACATCGACGCCCTCGCCGATCCAGGCGCCATCGACATGGCACTGCGCGCGCAGCAGCGAGGGATCCTTGAGCGTGAGCATGCGAGCCTCCGGCGTCATGAACGGGTTGCCGGGGCTCTAGCACGCGCGAGGAGCGCTTGCCGATAGCAAAACGCCGCACCGCACGATCGGAGGCTGTTCGAAAATTTCCTCAGCCTTCGGCTGCGGCGCTACTTCGCCATCGGCGTGCAGACGACCTTGTCGTCGAAAACGTAGCAGACGCTGAGCTCGCCGGTGCGGACATTGGCGCGGAAGATGCCGCCCTCGCGCTCATGTCGCGACGGGACGAGGACATAGTCGCTCGGCGCTTGCGGGCCGGCCCCCTCACCCGCCGGGAAGCAGACGGTGACGCCGACGCCGCCCTCCTTGAGCTGGAACTGGCAGGCGCCGACCTCGCCCGTCGCCTTGTCGATGCGATAGACGCGATTGAGATCGGTCTGCGGCGCCGGAGCGAACTCGAAGGGGGCAGCCGACGCCGCCCCGAAAACCGGCAAGACGAACAGGCCGGCGCCCAGCGCCCGGGCAAGGGAGCTGCCAAAGGAGCTTCTGGAACAGCTCGACGATTTCGCCACCGCTACGATCCCTTTTGACGATTCGCCCGCACCCTATCATGCCGACCGAGCCGTATCACCGCGATTGCGGCCGGCTCGCGACGAGACGGAGCTGCTGTTGCCGAAGTGCCCTTGCCAAGCCGCACCGCCCAGCTTTTATGCGAGCTGATCACGCTACAGGATTGCCCATGTCCCTGCCCCCGATCGTCGTCTTCGATCTCGACGGCACCCTTGCCGAGACCGCTCCCGACATCATGCATACGCTCAACGTCATCCTCGAACGGGAGGGGCTGCCGGCGCTACCTGTCGAGCGGGCGCGTGAACTGGTCGGCGCCGGGGCGCGGGCGCTGATCGAACGCGGCTTCAAGGTCAGCGGCCGGCCGCTCGACACCGAGAAGCTCGAGCAGTTGTTCGAGGACTTCCTGGTGATCTATGCGGGCTCCGTTGCGAAGGACTCTTACGTCCATGACGGCGTGATTGCCGCGCTCGACGCGCTTGCGGCCGACGGCTTCGTCTTCGCCGTGTGCACCAACAAGCCGATCCTGCACACGCGGCTGATCCTCGACCATTTCGGCATCACCGGACGTTTCGCGGCGATCGCGGGCCGCGACAGCTTCCCCTTCTTCAAGCCCGACCCGCGCCATCTGACCCAAACCATCGCCGAGGCCGGCGCCGACCCGGCCCGCGCGGTCATGGTCGGCGATTCGCGCACCGACGTGGACACGGCGCGCGCTGCCGGGATCCCGGTGGTGTGCGTGCCGTTCGGCTATACCGACGTGCCGGTCGAGGCGCTCGCGCCCGATCTGGTGATCCAGCACTTCAGCGAGCTGCCGCGCGCGGTGCGCCGGCTGACCGATCGTGAGCCGGCACTCGCTGAGCATTCTTGACGGCGCAAGCCGACCCCACTAGGAACAGCGCGGTCCGGGCGGCTAGCTCAGCGGTAGAGCACTCCCTTCACACGGGAGGGGTCACAGGTTCGATCCCTGTGCCGCCCACCATTTTCTCCAAAATCGATACCATTGACCGCGCCCGGCAGCGCTGGAACCGCATGCCCGTTCAGCGGCAAAGCGGGCGCTGCACATCTCGTGCAATGTAGCCACCGAATCCTGGGCAGAGAGCGCGGGCGCGACCGGTTCGAGTCGCGAGGTCCTGCGCCGTCTCGGTTGAATGGGTGACTCACGACATGTTCGGATATCAGCACCGTGCCTCGCGCGCCCTCGGCGCGCTGGCCATCGCATGGAGCTTCGCCATCCCGTCGCTGGGGCGGGCGGAGGCGCCGGTCGCGGTCAGGGGCGGCGAGACCGTCACGATCGACGGCGTCCGCAGCATCCTCATCCGCGCCCCGCACCCCAAGGGCAGCGTGATCCTCTTGACCGGCGGCGACGGCCGTCTCGAGGTCGGGAGCGGTGCCCGCTTCGGGAAAGCCGGCGACAATGTCCTGATCCGCAACCGCGATGCCTTCGTCATGCAGGGCTACAACGTACTCCTCGCGGAACTCGGCACGAACCTCTCCGCGGCGGTCGACCATATGGCGGCACTCAAGCGCCCCGTCATCGTGATCGCGACCAGCAAGGGTACGCAGCGCGCCGCCCAGGGGATCGTGGAGGGCGCGATGCCGGACCGGCTCGTCCTGACCTCGGGCTTCCTGAGCAAGGCATCGGGGCCCGACGACAGCGTCCAGACGATTCTGGTGACGCCGAACCGGCTGCCGCGCACGCTGGCGCTGCACCATCGCGAGGATCGCTGCCGCTGGACGCAGCCGGCCGGCGTCGCCCCGTTCAAGGCCTGGGCCGGCGGGCGCGTCCAGGTCGAATGGATGAGCGGCGGGCAGGCCGACGAGGCCAATCCCTGTCGCTTCAGCGCGCATCACGGCTTCGCCGGGCAGGACGAGGAATTCGTCGCCCGCATCGTCAAGTTCATGATGCGCTGACGTTTCTCGGGTCAGCGCGAGCTCTTTTCGCTCGATAGAATGGAACGCGCGCTACGGCCGAAGGGCCGCGCAATGTTGGAGCAAGCCGACGCGACGACCACTCCGCCGGGGCCACCGTGGAGATCGGCGCATGCGATTCGGCACTGGGCAATCTGCGGCGTTCGCCGGCCGCGCCCTGCATACCTATCTCGATTTCGTTCAGCGGACGACGCGCTTCAAGCCGGCGATCCCGGGCGCGCGGCCCTGGGAGCGCAGCCGTGAGCCCTTCATCGCCCTGACCTGGCACGGCCAGCAGATGCTGAGCCTCGCCGCACTCGACGGCGCAGCCCAGGTTGCGATCCTGACCTCACTGCATTTCGACGGGGCTGTCGTGGCTTCGGTGGTGGAGCGCGCGGGCTTCCGCGTCATCCGCGGCTCGGGCACGCAGAGCCGCCCGAAGATCAAGGCCAAGCGCGCTATCCCCGCGTTCTTCGAGATGCGCGAGGCGCTGCGCGAAGGCACCAGCCTCGTCCTGACCGCCGATGTTCCGAAGATCGCGCGCGTCGCCGGTCGCGGGGCGGTCCAGCTGGCGCGCGCCACCGGCCGGCCGATCTATCTCTTCGCCGCGGTGACCAGCGCGCGCGTCGAACTCGACAACTGGGACAAGGCCAGCATCGCCCTGCCCTTCGGCCGTGGCTGTGTCCTCTGGTCAGAGCCGCTCTACGTCCGCCGGATGGCGGACGAGCGCGAGATGGGCCTGATCGCGCTCGATATTTCGAGCCAGCTCGACGACCTGCACGCCAAGGCACGCCGCCTTCTCGAGCGGCGCCGCTAGAGCCGAATGATTTCAGATGGAATCGCTTTGCGCTTCCATCTGAAATCTGACTCCGTCTCTCATCAAAGAGTTAGAGCAGGATTCATGCGAAAAACCGGTTCCCACTTTTTCGCATCCTGCTCTAGGATCGGAGCCCTGATTGTCCGAGACGTGTCAGCGGCCCGGTGGGGGGCAATCGGCCGGCGTGGGGCAGATCCTGCCGGGCGGACGCAGCTGCTCCTGCACACCCGCCGGCTCGATGACGATGCGGCTGAGATCGCCGGAAAGGCGCAGGCCGAGGCCGGAGGAAATCAGAACGATTCGGGCCCGCGACGAGGCCAGGATGGTGGCGTTGGCGCCGGCGAGGAAATGGGCGCTGCCGCCGAGGCTGGCATAGGTGCCAAAGACGTCCTCGCGCCGGTCGAGCCCGTAGACCAGCATGATCACCCGGCCGTAATCGGCGCCGAGCCCGATCCCGACCGACAGCGCCGACCAGGTCACCGGCATCGGGATTCCGTCGGAGAAGCGCAATTCGCCGCTGCCATGGCGCCCGCCGAGCACGAAGGAGCCGCTGAGCTCGCCGCCGATGATGTACGCGTTCGGCTCGCCGAAGAGTGCGAGCGAGCGCTCGATCGGGATGCTGACCGTCTTGGACGCGGTGTCGAACACGCCTTCGACCAGCCTGGAGATGTCCTGCCGCGAGGTCGTCGGCAGCTGGCCGGCCCGGACCTCGCCCTTCGTCACGGCCCCCTGCGCGAGCGCCAAACCGGGCACGAGAACGAGCAGCGCGGCCAACAGGAGCTGCAACCCGGACCATCTCGACATGACGCGCGTCGCCGGCATCAGGCCGGCAGCTCCGGAAGAGAGTTGAACGGCAATGGCGATACGGTCCATGCAGAGACAGGAAGAGGCGAGCGCCCGGTTCCGCAAGCCATACCCGCATCGAGGTTCCGTGACGACTCGCAACGCTGCATCGATCCTGCGCCGGACTTGGCCAACAGGCCAGCTGGCCGAGACACCACGGCATAGCGGCGCCCCCCGGCCATGACCTCGCTGTCGCGTGCCCTCACCCTGCGTCTATCGCTGCTCGGCATCGTCCTGTTCACCGCCTTCATCGGCGCTGTCATCGCCTTCGCCCTGATCACCGAGGATCCTGGCGCCCTGCGCAATGACGTCACCTCCCAGATCATCCGGCAAGGCGTGCGCCAGCCCTCCGGCACCGCCTTGCAGGTCGAGAAGACCGCGGGCCTGACCCGGATCGAGCGCACCAGCCCCGGGCTTTGGTATCTGGTCTCGGATGGACGTTCCGTCGTCGAGTATGCGCCAGAGTTGCGGCCCGGCCTGCCGATCGACATCCGGCTCGATGGTCCCACAATTGCCGCGCAGATGCGGGTCGGCGGCGATAACGCGCTCGCCTTCGACGTGATCGAGAAGGACGGCAACCGCTTTATCGTGGCGACCGGCGGCGGCCGGCCGGGCTGGGACCTGATCCTCGGCTATTATCTGCGTGCGATCGCCTGGTCCGCACTGGCGATCTCGGTGATCTTCGGTCTTTTGATCACAGGCGCGATCGCCATGTCGGTGTCCTATATCAGCGCCCGGCTGCGCAGCGCCGCGGAGGCTGCGGCCCGGATCGATCCGAGGGCACCGCGCGGCCTGTTGCCGACCGAGGAAACCCCGGTCGAGCTGATGCCGCTGACCACGGCGCTCAATGCCGCCCTCGACCAGATCGCCGGAAACATGGAGGTGCAGCAGCGCTTCATGAACAATGTCGCACACGAGCTGCGCACGCCGTTGACCGTGATGCGCGGCCGGATCGACGCGCTCCCGCACGATCAGATGCGGCTGGCGCTCACCAACGATGTCAGCCGGTTGACCACCATCGTCTCGTCGATGCTGCAGCTGGCGCGCCTGCACAGCACCGAGCTCCCCTTCGAGCCGCTGCAGCTCAACGGCCTCGCCCGCGCGGTGCTCGCCGATCTCGCCCCGTTGATCCTGAGCAACGGCGCCGATGTCGCGCTGGAGGAGGAAGGCGATCGCCGATCGTTGATCGAGGCCAACGAGCCGACGGTGCGCGCGGCCATCGCCAATCTCGTCGACAACGCACTGCGCCATGCGCAGGCGAAATCGACGATCCTGGTGACGGTGATCGACGGCGCCGTGGTGGAGGTCGCCGATGCCGGGGTCGGCATCGAGGCTTCCGACCGTTCGCAGGTGACCGAGCCGTTCAACCGAATGTCGCCGAACTCGACCGGCGCCGGGCTCGGCCTGACGATCGTGCGCGACATCATGGCGGCCCATGGCGGGACGCTCACCATCCTCGGCCGGCCGGGCGGCGGCACCATGGTGCGGCTGGTCTTCCCGCCACGCGAGGCCGGAGGCGCCTGAGGCGCGGCGCTTCCATTTAAATCGCTCGTCATTCCGGGGCTTCGCGCAGCGAAGAGCCCGGAACCCAGAACCGATGCCAGCAGTAAAGATGGCGCTGCCGTCGACGCAATTTTTTTGGAGAAGGTAGCGGTTCCGGGCTCAGGCCTGTCGGCCTGCCCCGGAAAGACGGCCTGGTTTCCCGCTGAGCAGTTTCAGCTCACCGGCTCCGACACCCTCAGCATGTAGCCGATGCCACGTAGCGAGGTGATCTCGACACGGGCGCCGGCTTCCTTGAGCTTGCGCCGCAAACGCGAGATCTGCGCCTCCAATGTGTTCGACTCGATCTGGTCGTCGAAGCCGTAGACCGCCTCGATCAGGACGTCGCGGGTGACGACGCGACCGACGCGCTGGACCAGCGCTTCGAGGATCAACGCCTCGCGCCGGCGCAGATCGAGGAGTTCAGAGCCGACCGAGGCGCAGCGGCCCTCGAGATCGAGCGAGAGGTTGCCGACCGTGATCACCAGCGATCGCTTGGGATTGCGCCGGCGCATGATAACCCGCAGGCGCGCCAGCAGCTCCTCAGGCTCGAAGGGTTTGATCAGGTAGTCGTCCGCCCCGCCGTTCAAGCCCTCGATCACATCGGCCTTGGCGTCGCGGGCGGTCAGGATCAGGAAGGCGGGCCGCGTATCGGAGTTGCTCAGCGCCTTGACGATCGACAATCCATCGCCATCGGGCAGGCGCCGGTCGACGATGACGATGTCGAAGGGCGTCGAGCGCAGGGCCGCCAGCGCCGAATCGATCGTGGTCGTGCGATCGGCGATCAGCCCGGCATTGGTGAGGAGCGAGGACAGGAAAGCCATCAGCTGAGGCTCGTCCTCGACGATCAGTGCGCGCATTTATGGGTCAAATCGGGGTGCTAAAGGTCAAATCTGGGTGCACGGATGGAACGTGATGCCGGAATAGGGGCGAAATATCCAGACACATCACGCTCCATCCATGCCTTGGCGCGGCTGGCGAGCCGCAAGGTGACCCGGGTCGGTCTCCCAACCCGGGATTCCGAAGATCAGAACCGGTAGTTCAGGCCGGCCTTGACGAGATGCTCGTTGACGCCGACGCGGGTACGCCCATTGGCAAACTGGAAGTTCTGCTTGCCGAGCGAGACGTAGTTGTATTCGAGCTTGGCGGAGAGGTTGTCGGTGATGCCGTATTCGGCACCGGCGCCGACGACATAGCCGACCTTGCTCTTCTCCTTCGACACCAGGCCGTCGCTTGCCTTCAGGCTGCCATAGGCGACGCCGCCCAGGCCGTAGACCAGGAAGCGGTCGAAGGCGAAGCCGGCTCTAGCCTTCAGCGTGCTGACATAGCGCATGTCGGCGCTGGCGCCGCCGGTGCGCTTGGCGCCCTTGCCCATCCCGTTCATCGAGATGTCAGCCTCGACACCGGTGACGAGCCCGCCCATCTGGAGGTTGTAGCCGAGCTGGCCGCCGAGCAGGATTTCACTGCGGCTTTTTTTGGCGGTTCCCTCGAAACGGTCGAAGGCGCCGCCGGCATGAATACCGGCATAGATGCCGTTCCAGTTATAGGCCCGCGGCTGGGAATAGACCGGCTGGTATTGCTGCACACGCGCGGGACGATCGGCCGCCATGGCCGGGACCGCGAGGACGGCCAGCAGGCCGAGGCCGACCATCGGGATGAGACGCTTCATCAAAGACTCCTTGCGGCGGCTTGGTCGCCGCCGACGCATCAGGCCAGACAAGTGAGAGACGGATTCACCGATCAGGTTGGTCCAACCTGATCGGATCCGGCTCTTGCGACCGCAGGTCCGTTCATCGGACCGGGTCAGCACGGCGCAGATTGCGGGCGAAGATTACGGCAACGTTGCCCGCTATACGGGAACGCTCCGGAAGGGATTCCTGGAGTCTTACGGCGAGGTGCTGGAGACGGGCCCGCGCAAAGCGCTCAGTTTCGCGCGATCGGTCCCGCTTGCTGCTGTGCGTCTCGCGCGCCATTCGCCCATTCGGCCAGCGGGGCGGTCGCCATGAACTGCTCGATCGCGAGCAGGGTGATGTCGCCGGAATGGCCGGAGCGGCGCAGGCCGAGGATCAGGCGGGCAAGCCATTCGCGATGCGGATTCTCGAACGGCCCATAGATCGGGCCGACCTGCCGCCAGGCCTCGTGAAAGGCTGTTCCCAGAGCAGCGAGCTCTTCAGGCCCCGCATCGAATTGGCAGGTAGGCATGGCGAACCTCCCGGCGTTTCGCAGAAGCGGACCAGAGCCGGCCCGGCTTTGCAATCGGAAGTTGCCCCTCGATCTGGAGATTAGGCGAACGACTGGTTAACGGCAATCGGAGAGGTCTTCGCGAAGGACGCACGATCCCGCGAGGGCGTCCGGCCTACTCGAACTTCGTCGCCAGCCCCTTGTTCGGCTTCTCCATCGCGTCCGCCGGCAGCAATAGCTCAGCCTCGGCCGCCTCCTTCGACGTTGGATAGAGTTGGATCAGATTGCGCAGCGCAGCACGCGCCTGCGCATAGAGCTTTTTCTTGATGTATTGTGTCTCGATCCGGTCGAACTCGCGCCTGGCCTGATCGTTTGCGGCTCCGGGATCCCACCAGCGCTGCCCAGGCTTCTGGGCGTAGAATTTCCCGGCGGGAGAAATGGTGACGGTGACCCCGCTATAGCTCCAGCCGTCCCAGCCGCCCTGCGTATCGACAGCGCCTGTGACGGGGACGTTGAAGGTCCTCGCCACGGCCCAGAGGAAGAGCAGGCCGCGTCCTTTCGGATCACCGGTGTACTCACCTCTGTGACCATCCAGCTCCTCTTCGCTGGCGCATCCGCAGCCATGGATTTCGATCCTGGCCAGAGGCGCGAATGCCCCCCGCAGCCCACCATATTCCCGCGCGACCGACGAGCGCCCCTTCAGGCCAGGAAAATTGAACCTGCCAGCATTGCCATGAGCGAGGAGGCGCAGGACTTTGATCCGATTTCCGCCCGCTATATTCGCTGCAGATATGATCGCGTCGACTGCCTTCCGAGGCGAAAAGCTCTCTCGTATCCCGGTGTGCCCCGTCGGCAAAAAGTCGGGCCCACCCTGCTTCAAATTGAACTCATGGATCATTGTGGGATCCTCCAGATAGACGGCGTGCACCGCAACTTCCTGGGCCATTTGTGTCCCACCTCAAGGCAATATCCGGTTTGCGCCTCGGCGCCGTCTTAACGACAGACCGGGCCTGTCGCTTCTCTAGCGCTACGCGAAACGCACCGCGTCCTTCATTCGGGGGAGCCGCGGGCGCGCGTCGCCACACTCCCGCCCGAAAACCGCCCAGATCGCGCCAAGCGGTATCCAGACGCCTACGTCTGTTGCAGCCCCGCAACGGGCGCCTCGAAAGCTCGAAAGGTCGCGCCGATGTGAACGCACATCGATTGAACGACAGCCTTCGCTCTGCCAGAGATTTGGGGAATTGTTGACGTTTTTCTGTCACCTTTCTCCCGCCCGCCACCCCGCAATCCCTTCCGAGGCCGCCATGCTCCGCTTCTTCCGTTTGGCCCTGATCGCCGGTACGGCCATCGCGGCCACGGCGACCGCCGCAGTCGCCGAGATCGACCCGCTCACCCGCCAGCCGCTCGTCACCTATGTCGACCCTGCCAAGGCGCAGGCGACCGCGATCCCGCGCGAGGTCGTCTCGTTCAGCGGCACCTATCGCCCCGGCACGATCGTGATCAACACGAGCGAGCGCCGCCTCTATTTCGTCCTGCCCGACGGCAAGGCCGTCCGCTACGGCGTCGGCGTCGGCCGCCCGGGCTTCGACTGGGCCGGCTCGCAGACCGTCACCCGCAAGGCCGAGTGGCCGGGCTGGACCCCGCCGGCCCAGATGCTGAAGCGCCGTCCCGATCTGCCGCGCTTCATGCCCGGCGGCCCGGAGAACCCCCTCGGCGCCCGCGCCATGTATCTCGGCTCGACGCTCTACCGCATCCACGGCTCGAACGAGCCCGAGACGATCGGCCAAGCGGTCTCCTCGGGCTGCATCCGCATGCTGAACGAGGACGTGATCGACCTCTACGAGCGCGCCAAGGTCGGCACCCGCGTCGTCGTCGCCCGCTGAGCGGCGGCCCTATCGGACTTTGGAAAGGCCGGCTTCGCGCCGGCCTTTTGTTTGCTTCGACGATGCTGGACGACAGGGCAGGAGGCAGCATCCGCTTTCGACCCATTCCGGACGAATAGAAGATCTGTTTTCGGGCAGATCGGTCGCGCCGGGCAGCGTGGCTAATCTTTGACGCCAAAAGCGCCGGGATGTCAGAAATCCCCCGTAGGCTCGCTGATTTCAGACCGCAGAGTAGTGCCGCCAAAGCCGCCCAGGCCTGCCCGGTCACCATATGACCTTGACGCCGATACGGCCGTCATAGCCATGCGAGCGCCCGTTGAAGCCAACAGAGTAACCAGCGGATGCATAGAGCGCGGCGTTCCTGGTGATTTGCGCATCGACGCCCGCCCTGACCTCGCCCCAAGCCCCGCCGAGATCCGAGTTAAAAGGAATGTAGCCGGTCGCCGAGGAGAACGAGGTCTTCGGATTGCCCAGGAACTCATTCCACACGCTCGCCTTCAGCCAAGCCGTCATCATGCGGGGCCTCGCAGCATCATCCAGGGCCCAGCCCTTGGCGAGTCGAGCCCCGACCCTGCCAGCCAGCGAATCCACGTCCGAGGAGCGTACAAAGGCGGCCCCGTCATGGCCTGAGCCGTTGACCAGCGTCTGGTAGATGAGCTGCGCCTGTGGTTCGATGATCCACCCGTTTCCGAGGGAGATCGGATAGCCTCCCTCCAGGGAGGCTGCGAAGCCGAAACCCTCGCGCTTCAGCTTTGGCAGAAGACGCTTCGAGTCTGCCTCCGCCTCGAACCAGGTGCCTTGCACCACCCCGTCGAGGTACCAGCCCGAAGCTCCGAAATGCGTCCAGTAGGCGCCCAGCGAATAGCCATCGATCGTGTTCTTGCCGGCCTTGATGCCGTTGAAGTGAGTGACATCGCCTTCAAGCCGACCGATGGCACCATAGACGCCGGCATGGTCACGGGAGCCGTCGGCGTTGATGGCTCTGTAGAGATCCAGGCCAGCCTGAAGAGCGTAGATGCTGTAGTTGAAGTTCGGGCCGTTGCGATAAACGCCCCAGGGACCGCCATCCTGATTGCCATGCTGGCCAATGATCCGCGCCCATCCCGCCGAAGCGTAGGAGCGCCCCGGCAAGGCGGCGCCTGCCGGCAACTGGACTGTCGTGGTGCAGCGGAAGTTCTTTTCCGGATTCTTGCACCAGACGGTGCGCTCCTCGGTGACCGGCGCCGCCTCGAGAGGACGCAGTTCGCCCACGCGCTCGTGCAGGCTATCGATGATCGTGCGCCCGTAAATCAGGCCCATTGCCGGCAGCGCCGCGTAGAGCGACACCTCGCGACGGTAGTCCGGGATGGGCGTGGAAGGCTCGGGGCTGGGCCCTGGCGTCGGAGGGATCTGCGAGCGAAGATACCAATTGTCGGGCCCGGACGCGTCGACGCTGCCGCGATACAACGAGTATTCATAGGGCCCGGCGACGACCGGGCGCCCGAGCGAGAAGGTCCCGGGATTGGTCGTGCCACCGTTCTGAGCATCCACGACGAGAATGCCGTTAGCAACGGTCAGGTCTCCCGGACCGATCGTGTTGGTGATCAGCAGCGGCGAGCTGCCCGAGGCGTTGCCGCCGTCGATGACCAGCCGATCCGACGGCGACGAATCGTTGCCAAGGAAGGTGTTCAGACCGATCTGGCCGTTGATACCTTGTAATTGACGACCGTGAGCGTCTTGTAGCTGGCGAGTAGCGTCGGATCGCCAGTCGGCGGCGTGTACTGGATCAGGCTCGGATCGTTGACGAGATTGGTGATGTTCGAATTGCCCGTCATGATCCAGGTGCTGTCGATCAGTGTCAGGTTCGACACGCTACCTGCGGCGGTGAAGGCGGAGCCGATCACAGTTGAGTTCGTCAGCGTGATGTTGGCGAGACCGGGCACGACAGGCAGCGCTGGCGGGGCGCTAGGGGATGATACCGCAGACGGCGGTGGACTGCCGGGATCCGGATCGGGAAGCTCCGGAACTCCGGTCAGCGGCGCATGGCCGAGCAGCAGTGGGAAGTCGGTGCTTTGGCCGACGCGCAACCATTCGCCGCTGCCACCGGCGGTCGAGCGCGTGAGCGTGACGTTGCCATTTCCGGCAACGCCGATCGTCGGCCCACTTGCATTGGTGAGTGCGCTATCCGTGTAATTTCCATTCGAGACGGCTCCCGGTGCACCGATGACAAAGAGGGCTGCCGAGTTCGCGCCCGTCGCCGTGACCGTCGCCTGGTTGCCAACGATCAAACCTCCAGCTTCGGCCACCGAGCCGTGCGCCGCGACACCGGACGTTGTCACAGAGGTCCGGTTCATCGTCACCGAGGTCGGGTTGTCCCGCGACAACGCGCCATGGGCGCCAGCACCAGTCGTGGTGACAATCGTGTCGTTGGCTGTGACCCTGGCTTCTCCGCGCCCGGAGATGGGGCGCGTGCCGTAATCGCCGAGAATCGCGCGGAGACCGACCGCATTGAGCCCGGTCGTGTCGATTGTCGCGTTCGTCACCGTGGTCTGAGCCAGTGGCGTCGCAATGTCGTTGCGGGACTGGGAGGTCACTCCGTGGGCCAATTCGCCGGAGGTGCTGATCGTGAGGTCTGTCGCGGTTGTCGTGGCGGCAAACTGATCGCCGGTCTGCTCCGTTACCGTGAAGATACCGATGCCGCTGAGGCCGGATGTGGTGATGCGGGTTCGAGTGAGGTTGAGGACGCCACCGTCGTCCGCGACGGCCCCCATCGCGCGAGTACCGGAGGTTGACAGGACAGTGCCGTCTGAAGTCAGAACGCCACCGGGATTGCGCGCGACAAACGCATGCGGCCGGGCCCCCGATCTTACCTCTTCGCCTGTAGTCGTCACGCTGCCACCGTTGAACGTGATCTGGCCATCAATATCGGCGACCACGCCCATGGCATTGTCGATGCCGCTCGTCCGAACGGTCACGCCGTTGGCGGTGACGCGGCCTCCGCCGGAAGCCGCAATCCCGGGGCTGTCGCGGCCAACCGTCGTCGAAGATCCGCCGTTCATGACGGCGGTCGAGCCACCGATGACCCGCAATCCGTAACCTATGGAAGTCACCGGCCCCGTCGCCTGCAGGGTCGCGTCGGTCAGGGTCAAAGAAGACCCCCCGTCCACCAAAACCGCGTTGGCACCTTTGGAGTCGATCGTACCGCGGGTCACCGAAGCCGATGCGCCTGACAAAAGATGAAGCCCATTGGCGCGCGTGGAAAGGACGCCGGTGGAGATGTTGGTATCGACGAGCGCGGCGGAGGATCCGGTGTCGGAGACAAAGACGCCCGTCCCGCGTTGGCCGGTCATCGCGATGGTCACGTTGGTCAGGGAAAGTGAACCGCCGGAGGTGGCTCGCGCGCCGGCTGCCGGATCGGTGTCCGCCGCCGACGTGGCTGACGACGACAGGGTCGAGCTGCTGAGAGATATCGATCCTCCAGCCTCGGCGCGCAGCGGGCTGGAGAAATTCCCGGAGACGCCGATCGTCAGGCCGGTGCCCGTGATCGTGCTGCCGGCGCCTGTCGCGAAGAGTGCATGTCCGCCTGCGATGGCCACGGTGCCGACGCCCGTCGTCGAGATCGAGGTTCCATTCAGATCGATTGCACCACCGCCCTGGGCCAACGCTCCGAACGAACTGCGCGAACGGGTGAGGAGCGTACCCCCGCTGACAGTGATCGAGCTGCCGCTCCCGTCAGAAACAAGCGCGTGATTGTTCAGCCCACCCGCGCCGCCCAGCATCGTGACGTTGGTGTTCGTGAGGGTCAGATGGCCACCACCGACGGCCGTCGCGCCGGTCATGTTATTAGCCACTGTGGTGCCGTTAGGCGGCCCTAGCGTGAGCGACGAACCAGTCATGCTTATCAAGCTGGTCGCCCCGCTGGACCGAAAGCCGGTCTGACTTGCCGAGTTGGCAGTAGTCGTTGCCGTGGTCGCGAGCGTGCTGTTGTTGAAGGTGATGGAGGCCCCGGATTGCGCCTGTCCGCCCACCGTAGAGGCTAAAGGCAGGGCGACGTTGATGCCATTCGCGGTAATTGAGCCTCCTATGTTCGAGGCGTTCAGTCCAATGGCCCCGGCCGGCGTGGCGATGACGTTGCTGCCCGGCGATACGGTACATGCGGTTCCGTTAACGACGGCAGGACTCGGACAAATTTGAGCGAGTGCCGAGATGCAGCTGCCCAGAAACGCAGCGGCAATCAAAAAAGGCGAGCGCAGCCGATCCATCGGAAGCTCCGTTCCGGACCGCAGCTCGAGATCTTCCAGAAATCGCTCTCACGAATGCCGTTTGCGGCACTCTTGGCCGGTTCCCTTCTGGGTGCCGAGAGAGGATTTAAACCCCGACCTTCGGTCAGCTCAGAAACGAGATAGTTCAGGCAGTGGCGGCTACGGTGCCGCAACTCGGCGTCGATTCGCAAGCCGGGGCTCGGAGAAGCTCACGTTCCGATCGCAATCCTTTCCATCTGGTTACGATTATCTCAGTTGCGATGACGCGGTTGACCTGGTTCGTCCCTCGGAGAAGAAGGCTGCCGATTTCGCAGCTCGTCCTCACGGCCCTTAGCGATGTCGGCTTTTCGGCGGAACATCGGCGTCGGCCTGCCACCCATCGCTGACTTTCGCAGACGCTCGCCTCTCCCCTCGCAAATTCCGCAAAGAGCGACGCCTGCCCTACCCGCGCCGCGCCCGCTCCCGCGACAGCCCCTTCGCCGCGAGCTCGTCGAGATAGGCCTGCAGCTTCGCCTCGCCATCGCGGCCGAGCTCGCGCAGATAGTCCCAGCCATAGATGCCGGTGTCGTGCATGTCGTCGAAGGTCAGGCGGACGGCGTAATGGCCGACAGGCTCGACCTTGAGGATTTCGACCTCGCGCTTGCCCGGCACGGTCTGCTTCTGCGTCGGGCCATGGCCCTGGACCTCGGCCGAGGGGCTCTCGACGCGCAGCAATTCGGCAGGGAGCGCATGACTCTCGCCGCTCTCAAAGGTCACATGCAGAGTGCGGCGATCCTTCGAGAGACGGATCTCGCTCGGCCAATCTGACATCTTCGTGTTTCTCCAGAACAGCTTGCGACCATCAGCCTGCTTGACCGCGGGCTTGCCGCCGCCGATGCTTGCTTCCTATATCAGAGCAACGGCAGGCGCACTGCGCCGCAAGACCGCGACCGCCCAAGGATTTCAGCCATCGTGCTGCACGACCCCATCAAGCCTTTGATGCGTGCGCCGCTGACCGACCCGTTCGGCCGCGACATCTCCTATCTGCGCATCTCCGTGACGGATCGCTGCGATTTCCGCTGCGTCTACTGCATGTCCGAGGACATGGCCTTCCTGCCGAAGCGCGACCTGCTGACGCTCGAAGAGGTCGACCGCGTCGCCACCGCCTTCGTCTCGCGCGGTACGCGCAAGCTCCGCATCACCGGTGGCGAGCCGCTGGTGCGGCGCGACATCATGAACCTGTTCCGCTCGCTCTCGCGCCATCTCGCCTCCGGCGCGCTCGACGAGCTAACCGTAACCACCAACGGCTCGCAGCTCGCCCGCTATGCGCAGGAGCTGGCCGATTGCGGCGTGCGCCGCGTCAACGTGTCGATGGATACGCTCGACCCCGACAAGTTCCGCAAGATCACGCGCTGGGGGGACCTGTCGAAGGTGCTGGCCGGCATCGAGGCCGCGCGCGCGGCGGGCCTGCGCGTCAAGATCAACGCGGTGGCGCTGAAGGGCGTCAACGAGGACGAGATCGAGGGCCTGATGCACTGGGCCCACGGGCTCGGCATGGACCTGACGCTGATCGAGGTGATGCCGCTCGGCGAGATCGAGCCTGCCCGGCTCGACCAGTTTCTGCCGCTCTCGATGGTGCGGGCCAGGCTGATGGACCGCTACACGCTCGACGACGATCCGTACCGGACCGGCGGACCGGCGCGCTATGTCCGGGTGCGCGAGACCGGCGGACTCGTCGGCTTCATCACGCCGATGACCCATAATTTCTGCGAGAGCTGCAACCGCGTGCGCCTGACCTGCACCGGCACGCTCTATATGTGCCTCGGCCAGGAGGACGCCGCCGACCTGCGCGCGCCGATCCGCGCCTCGAGCGACGACGCCCTGCTCTACCGGGCGATGGAAGAGGCGATCTCGCGCAAGCCCAAGGGCCACGACTTCGTCATCGACCGGCGCCAGCCCCGCGCCGCCGTCGGCCGGCATATGAGCGTGACCGGGGGCTGAGAGCCGGCTGACCCTGCTCAGCGAGCCCGCAATCCGCGCACGATGTTCGTCGCCCGCCTGAGAGCAGTCACAGCCGCGCCTACGGCGAGCAGCCAGAGCGCGATGGTCAGCACTTCATTCTGGCCTCGCCACAGCGGCTCCAGCAGCGAGAGGAGCGCCGCCGCCGTAATCGTCGCCATGCGGTGCTGCTTGGCCATCGGGCCGGAGAAGTCGGCCGGCAGCCCGCAATTGCGCCCGAGCTCGCGGGTATAAGCGGTCAGAACGGCAAGAGCCGCCGCCGCCCAGCCCAAGGCCGGCACACCGATACCGTAACCGACGCCGGTCAGGATGAGGATATCGGCGATCCGATCGGGAAACTCGTTCCAGAACGGTCCGTCGGGAGCCTGCTTGCCGCCTTCGATCGCGACCATTCCGTCGAAGAGATTGCAGAGCAGCCTGAGCTGGCAGAACAGGGCGGCAGCAAGCAGCAGGGCGGCACGCGGCCCGGAAGCCGCCGTGCCCGCGAGCCAGAAGGCGGCGCCGGCGACAGCCGCCATCGCCATGCTCGCCATCGAGATCTGGTTCGGCGTGATACCGGTGGCACTCAGCCGGCGCGCGATCGCCCGGGCCCAGCCGGAATCGCGGCTCGAGAGCGGCCGCCGATCGTCATCCTGCGCCATGGTTCATCGCCTTCCTGCTCCGCCACAGCGAAAAATTGTAGAGCGCCGCATAGCTGGTCGCGACGGTCAGCGGGACCGCGATGGTCCTGGCGATCTCGGGCGTGCCGCCGATCGTATGGATCATGGTCAGCAGGCTCGCGGAGACGAGCCCGGCGATCGCCGGCGGCGCCACAAGCGCGGCCAAGCCGGTAAAACGGCGGGCGAGATATTCGATGCCCCGTTTCAGGACCAGGGTGATGACAGCCGAGAGCGTGCCCTGGATCAACCCGGCGAGGAGTGGTGCCGGCATCGGATGGGTGCGGTTGGCAAAAGCCGCCCAACTGCCCATGGCGATGAAGGCAAAGCCGACATGCACGATGCTGCTTTGCATCAGGCGCGCGAGCGGCAGGCTCACGTGGTCGACCAGCCGTAACGAACGAGGTGGAAGAAGATCGGGGCGGAGAACACTACCGAATCGAGCCGGTCGAGGAAGCCGCCATGGCCGGCGATCAGGTGGCCCCAATCCTTGATGCCGCGATCGCGCTTGATCGCCGACATGACGAGCCCACCAAAGAAGCCCATCAGCACGATGGCCAGCGCCAGGAAAGCGGCCTGCAGCGGCGTGAACGGCGTCATCCAGGACAATGCGGCGCCAACGGCCGTCGCACTGAGCGCACCGCCGACGAAGCCCTCGACCGTCTTCGACGGCGACAGCCTGGGCGCGATCTTGGTGCGACCGAGAAGCTTGCCCCAGACGTACTGCAGGACATCGCTGATCTGCACGACGATGACGAGAAAGGCGATCAGGAGGACGTTGCGCCCCTGAAAGCCGGGGATGTCGAGGCTGAGCAGTGCCGGCACATGCGAGGTGCAGAAGACACAGATCATCAGCGCCCACTGCACTTCGGCGATACGCACCAGGAAATGATCGGTGTCGCCGCGCGCCGCCGCGATGATCGGCATCAGCAGGAACGCGTAGACGGGGATGAAGATCGAATAGAGGCCGTACCATTCGATCCAGATCAGATAATACTGCATCGGCAGCACGATGAAGAAGCCGGCCGCCAGCGCCCAATGGTCGGCACGGCGCGTGTTCGTCAGCGTGATGAATTCACGCAAGGCCGCGAACGAGCAGAAGGCAAAGAGCAGGGTCACGCCGGTCTTGCCACCGATCAGCGCCAGCCCCATCAGCACGACCATGATCCACCAGGCGCGGATACGGTCGTTCAGGTTCTCGACCACGGCGTTCGAGCCATCAGGCGAAAGCCGGCGCTGCAGCAAGTAGCCGATCGTGGACGCGACGATCAGGATGGCGAGCAGGCCTGCGAGCACGGCCACGAGATCGGGATGCGGCATCGTCATGGCGCGCTTGCCTTCGGTGACAAGGCGAGCAGCGCTCCTTCAGCCCTCGCCAGGAAATCCTGCTTGGTCTCAGCCTCCCCGAGGACGAGTGCGGCGCCGAAGGTGACGGTGCAGATCAGCGGCACCGGCACGAATTCGCCCTTCGGCATGACGCGGTTGAGATTGTCGATCCATACCGGCACGAGGGCCACGTTCGGCCGCGCCTGCGCAAGGTGGAACAGCCCGCTCTTGAACGGCAGCAGCCGCGCATCCGTGGTGTTGCGCGTGCCCTCCGGGAACACGATGAGAGAGGAGCCGGCATCGAGCGCCTCCGCCATCTGGTCGACCGGATCAGCTGTTCGGGTCGCAGTATCCCGGTTGATCAGGACGGCATTGAAGGCATCGCGGCCGATGAAGCGCCGAAGGCCGCTTTTCAGCCAGTAATCGCTGCCGGCGACCGGCCGAGTCGCGAAGCGCAGGCGGCGCGGCAGCACCGTCCAGATCAGGACAAAATCGCCATGGCTGGCATGATTGGCGAAATAAATCCGCTGCTCGCCGGTCGGCGCGACCCCATCCCACCGCCCGCGGACCGCCGTGATGAAGCGGGCAAAGACCACAATGAGCGTACCAGCCAAGCTGATCCCTGCTTCGCGCATCCCCATACCCGATTGCCGCCCTTTGCGATGACGTAGCGTTCATCTCGAACGCTGTCGACATTGCAGGGGTCAGTGGCAAATTCGAGCGCTGCCATGTGGCTGCCCGACCGGCAGAACCCGCCAGCCCTCGCGCAGCCCGCCCCTGCTTTCGTCGCATGTTGCCTACGCGCTCTTGTGTACTAGTATACATGCCAAGGCCGCAGCAAAGCAGGCCAGCATTGGGAGGTACCATGAGCCATCTGACACGGCGCGGCGTAATCGCCGGCGCTTCCAGCCTCGCCGCGCTCTCCGCCGGCGGAGCCTTCGCCCAGGGCGCACCTGCGAGCCCGGTCGCGCTCAACATCATCGACGTCGCCGGCAATCTGCAATTGACGCAGGCCGCGATCGAGAAGTTCGCCAAGGACAATCCGAAGCTGATCTCGCGACTGAATTTTTCGCGGGCGCCGTCGCCGGAACTGCCGGCCAAGCTCAAGGCTCAGCAGGACGCCAACCGCGTCGACATCGACATGGTGCTGACCGGCCCGGGCGCGATGTCGGATGGCATCCAGCAGGGCCTGTGGGTCGACGTCTGGAAGTCGCACACCGCGAGCCTGCCCAAGGCCGAGGACATCTATCACGAGCAGGCGCTGATGATGCAGCGCAATTTCGGCCAGAACGAAGGCGTCGCCGTCGTCTATTCGCCGTCGGGACCGCTGTTCGAATACATGGCCGACAAGCTTAAGACAGTACCCAAGACGGCCGAGGAGTTCCTCGCCTATGTGAAGGCCAATCCCAACCGCTTCACCTATGCCCGCCCGCTCAACTCCGGCCCCGGCTGGACCTTCCTGCAGGGCATGCCCTACATCCTCGGCGACAGCGACCCGAGCGATCCGATGAACGGCTGGGCCAAGACCTGGGCCTATCTCAAGGAACTCGGCACGGCGATCGACTACTATCCGACCGGCACCGCCGCGACGATGAAGGAGCTCGGCGACGGCACGCGCGACTGCATCGTCTCGACGCTTGGGTGGGACATCAACCCGCGCGCCCTCGGCATCGTGCCGAAGGAGGCCAAGGTCTTCACCCTCGCCAACACGCACTGGATCCCCGACACCCAGTTCATGTGCATCCCGAAGGGAGTGGCTGCGGACAAGATCGCGGTGATCCTGGCGCTGATGTCGCATCTGCTGAAGCCGGAATCGCAGGCGGCGACCTATGACAAGGGCTATTTCTATCCCGGTCCTGCGATCAAGGGCGTGACGCTCGCGATGGCGCCGCAGGAGAGCCAGAATGTGCTCAAGGAGTTCGGCCGGCCTGAATATGACGGGCTGATCGGCAGCCTGCCGACCCGCCCGCCACTGACGCCCGCTCGCCTGGTCGCAGCCTTCCGGCGCTGGGATCAGGAGATCGGCGTCGGCCACGCACCGAAATAACATGCGTTTCGCAGCTATCGGCCTCGACCACCGCCATATCTACCATATGGTCGGTGGCCTGCTGGAAGCCGGCGCAGAGTGCGCCGGCTTCGACCCTGCGACCAGCGATCCACGCGTGCTCGACGGGTTCCGCGAGCGCTTCCCGCAATTGCGGGAGGCGGAAGGCGAGCGGCTGCTCGACGATCCCTCGATCGACCTCGTCGTCTGCGCCGGCATCCCCTCGGAGCGGGCTGGCCTCGCCGTGAGGGCGATGCGGGCCGGCAAGGACGTGATGGTCGACAAACCGGGCGTCACCAGCTTCGAGCAGCTTGCCGAGGTCGAGCGGGTCGTCGCGGAAACCGGGCGGATCTTCTCGGTCTGCTTCTCCGAGCGCTTCGTCGTTCCGGCCACGATCGTCGCCGGCAAGCTGATCGCCGACGGCGCGATCGGGCGCGTCATCCAGACGGTAGGCCTCGGCCCGCACCGGCTCAACCGGGCGATCCGGCCAAACTGGTTCTTCGACAAGCGCTATTTCGGCGGCATCCTCACCGACATCGCCTCGCACCAGATCGACCAGTTCCTGCATTTCACCGGCTCGCCCGATGCCGAGATCGCGACCTCGGGCATCGGCCATTTTGGGACGCCAGATCTGCCGAGGTTCGAGGATTTCGGCGAAATCCTGCTTCGTAGCGACCGGGCGAGCGGCTTTATCCGCGTCGACTGGTTCACCGCCGACGGCCTGCCGACCTGGGGCGACGGGCGGCTCACCATCCTCGGCACGGAAGGGACGATCGAGCTGCGCAAATATGTCGATATCGCCAGCCGGCCGGGCACCGACCACCTCTTCCTGGTCGACAAGGCCGGCACTCGCCACATCGACGCCAGCAGCGAGCCATTGACCTATTTCCGTGCCCTCGTCGCCGACATCGCCGATCGCAGCGAGACCGCGGCAACGCAGCAGCACATGTTCACGGTCTGCCGGCTCGCTCTGCATGCGCAGGACCGGGCCGTGCGCCTGCCCGTCAGAGGAACCGACGCAAAGTGACACGCAAGCTCGGCATCGCCGTCATCGGGCTGGGGCCAGCCGCCCTGCCCCATTCGCGCAGCCTCATGGATTTGGCGAACCGGGTCGAAGTCCGCCATGTCGCCAGCCGCTCGCAGGAGCGGCTCGATGCCTATCGCACCCAGTTCCCCTTCCCCGGCACCACCGACATCGACGCGGTTCTGGCGGACGAGGCCGTCGAGGCGGTGATCGTGCTGACGCCGCCGGCGAGCCATCGCGATGTCGGCGCGCGTTGCCTTGCCGCCGGCAAGCATGTGCTGGTCGAGAAGCCGCTGGAGCTGACTGTCGCGCGCGGCGAGGAATTGGTCGCGGCGGCGCGGCGCGCTGGCAAGGCCTTCGGCGTCGTGCTGCAGCACCGTTTCCGGCCGGCGAGCCTGCGGCTCAAGACGGCCTTGGACGGCGGCGAACTCGGCTCGGTCGAGGCGGGTCTGCTGCAGGTGCCGTGGTGGCGGCCGCAGAGCTACTATGACGAGCCCGGTCGCGGCACGATGGCGCGCGACGGCGGCGGCGTGCTGCTGACGCAGGCGATCCACTCCTTCGACCTGTTCCGCTCGCTGGTCGGCGTCTCCAGGGTCGTCGCGGCGCAGGTGCGCACCACCGCGCTGCATCGGATGGAGACCGAGGACTATGTCGGCGCCCTGCTCGAGACCGGCAACGGCGCGCCGGCGACACTGGTGACCACCACCGCCGCTCATCCCGGCCATCCCGAGCGCATCGAGATCATCGGCAGCAAGGGCCATGCCGCACTGGTCGGCGGACGGCTGCAGCTCTCCTTCCTCGACGGCCGCTCGGAGGTGGTCGAGGCCGAGGGCAATACCGGCAGCGGCGCCAACATCATGGACTTCCCGCATGACGCCCATCGCGCCGTGATCGCCGACTTTCTCGATGCGATCGAAGCGGGGCGCGATCCGGTGATCACCGGCGAGGAAGCCCTGACATCGCAGCGCTGGATCGACGCGATCCTGGCGGCGGGGCGCGGCTGATTACGCCATGCGATAGGCCATGCGCACGCCGCCCCAATGGCGGCCGGCGACGCGCAGCGGCGCATCGACCTCGCGCATCAGCTGGACACCGGCGCTGCCCATGTCGCGCTGATAGGACTGGATGATGAAGGGCCGTGCCGAGCGCGCGGCCGTGATGCCGGCCCGGTCGTCGAAGATGCGGCGGTCGCGGCTATAGGCGGGATTCCAGTCCGGATCGCCGGGCCGCTGCGGCTGCGAGTACTCAGGGTGGTGTACCGGGACATAGCCGTTGCGGTCGATCGGCAAGGTGAAGACGAGGCGCGGATCGCTCGCCTTCTCCTGCTCCATCACCTCCGGCAGGATCGCCTGCAGCACAGACAGCGCCCGATTGACGAACTGGCGTGGATTGGAACCCGGAACCGGCACGTAATCGGTGTCGAACAGGTCGTCCTCGCTGAGGCGGCCGGTGCGCAGCGCCGCTTCGAGCAAGGCCGCAACCCGATGGGCGAACTCCTGCGCCTGCTCGATCAGCGGGCGATAGCCCTCCTCGATCTCCCCGAGCCGCCGATGCAACGCCGCATGCGTTTCCTCGTCGCCACGCTCGAAGGCAATGTGCAGGCCGAAATCGCTGCGCGCCATCACCCTGCAAGGCAGCGGCGGCAGGCTCTCGATCACGATCGTGCCGCGCGCCCGCGCCCTCAGCTCGGTGTCGGCGACCGACAGCAAGGCGCCGCCGAAGCCAAGGTCGATGGTCCGCCCGGCGACGATGCGCCCGCCGAATTCGAGCCTGACCGGGCATTCGGCCGGGAAGCGGTCATGCTGGCGCCGGTCGGCGAAGACGGTATGGCGCAGCGTCGGCACGAAGCGCTCCAGCAGCCCCTCCGCCTGACGCGCGCCTTCGGCCAGCGCCCGCCTGGCATCGACGTTCTCCTGCGCGGCAGCGAGCGCGACGCCGTCGACCTCGGCGACGCGGTCCCGCACCGTCTCGATGAAGCGGGCAGTCGCCTCGGCGCTGCGCGACAGCTCGGCCGCGGCGGCCGCCTGTTCCTGCGAGGCCTCGCCGACGGTCGCCATCACCGGATTGACCTCTCCGACGAGGCGGAAAGCGTCGGTGACCACGGCGGCCGAGCCCTGCGCCGTCTGGTTCAGGCGATCCACCTGATTGCGGATGTGGTCGACCGCCTCGCGCACGCCGAGCGAAAGCGACTTCACCTCCTGCGCGACGACGCCGAAGCCCTTGCCGGCCTCGCCGGCACGCGCGGCCTCGATCGTGGCGTTGAGGGCGAGCAGATTGGTCTGGCGGGCGATCTCGGCGATGGCGTCGACGATCGAGCGGATCTCGCTGGTCGCGGCCGCGAGCCCGTTGATCATCGCCGTCGCCTCTTGGGCGCGCTCGGCGGCGTTGTCGAGCATGTCGCGGGCGCCGGACATGGCGGCGCCGACCCGCTCAGCCGCTTCCGAGACCTGCAAGGTCGCCGTCGCCAGCGCCGACGAGTTCTCACTCGCTTGCAGCGCCGACTCGCGCAATTCGGCCATGCCGCCGCGGATTTCGCGGGAGCGGATTTCGGACCGCTCGGAGCAATGCTCGGCCTGATCGAGCCCGTCATTAAGGCGGCGCATCGCGGCGACGACGTCACTCTCAAGCTCGTTGATCGCTTCGCTGATCGACATCTCGGCGGGAGCGGGCTGCTGCTGCGGCGGCTCGACGACGGCTTGCAGCGCAGCCGGCGCGGCAGCGGGGCCGGCGCGGCCCAACAGGCGCCAGACGGAGCGAGCAAGCATAGGCATTCCCGGGGCGAGACAGGATGCTCAACCATGCGCCGGCAGGGTTAACAAAAGCCTGAGACGGCCAAGCCAAAGCACGATTTCCCGGCCGCTCCGGCCGCCACCTCTGCCCGCGGCGCAGATGCGTTCGCCTACCGGGCGGGATGGACCGGCGTCGCCCGCCCGCCTAGATTGCAGGCAACCGACCGGCAGGGGCAGCCGGCTTCGCCAGGGACCTTCGATGAGTTCATCGCATTACGACGTGATCGTCGCCGGCGTCGGAGCGATGGGTTCGGCCGCCTGCTGGCATCTGGCCAAGCGTGGGCTCAAGGTGCTTGGGCTCGAGCGCTTCGACCTCGGCCATGCGATGGGCTCCTCGCATGGGCTGACGCGGATCATCCGCCTGGCCTATTTCGAGGGCTCGCATTATGTGCCGATCGTCAAGCGAGCCCATCAGCTCTGGAGCGAGACCGGCGAGGCGGCCGGGCTGAAGCTGCTGCATGTCACCGGCTCGCTCGACCTTGCGCCCGAAGGGCTCGGCCCGGTCGAATCCTCCCTGCAATCCTGCCTCGACCATGATCTCGAGCACGAGATCGTCGGCCGTGACGAGATCATGCGCCGCTTCCCCGCCTTCCATCTGCCAGAAGGCCATCTCGGCCTCTGGCAGCCCGGCGGCGGCTTCGTCGCCTCAGAGAAGGCGATTTACGCCCATGTCGGGCTGGCACAGTCGAAAGGCGCCGATATTCGGACCGGCGAGCCAATGCTCGACTGGCAGCCGACCGCCGATGGCGGCGTCACTGTCCGGACCGAACGAACGCGCTATTCGGCGGGGCGCCTGGTGATCACCTCCGGCGGCTGGATCACCGATGCGGTGCCGCAGCTCGCGCGCTCCATGACGACGGTGCGCCAGGCGATCGGCTGGTTCACCACGCGCCGCCCCGAGCTGTTCCGCGAGGACGCCTTCCCCGTCTTCATGCTCAGCGTCGAGCAAGGCACCTTCTACGGCTTCCCGCTCTACGAGCATCCCGGCTTCAAGCTCGGCGGGCCGCATTTCGCGCGCGAGCCGATGGATCCGCGCCAGCCTGACCGCACGCCGAGCCCGAACCAGGTCAGGCTGATCCGCGAATGCCTGGCGCGCTACCTCCCCGATGCCAACGGCGACCCGCTGACGGTGAAGGGCTGCGTCTATACGGTCTCGCCCGACGAGGACTTCGTCATCGACGCCGTGCCCGGCACACCGCAGGCGGTGTTCGCCTCGGCCTGCTCCGGCCACGGCTTCAAGTTCGCCAGCGCGATCGGCGAGATCCTCGCCGACCTCGCCACGACCGGCCGCTCCGCCTTCGACCTCTCGCCCTTCTCTCTCTCCCGCTTCGACGCCTGAACCGTCGCCCGGCGCGCGTCCTGTCGTTCGGCCGCATCCGGCCGCGCGGGAGCACGCAAGAGCCCCATAGGAACCGCCTTGGCCAGCGCCGCCCAGAACCGCCGCGGAATCATCGCCATGCTGTCGGCGATGTCGTTCTTCTGCTTCAACGACGCCTTGATGAAACTCGCCCGCGAGGTCTTCCCGGCCGGCCAGGCGCTGGCGCTGCGCACCATCTTCGCCGTCGTGGCTAGTCTGGCGCTGGTCGTGTTCATGAGCGACTGGCGCAAGCTGCCGCTCGGGTTGAGGCCGCTGGTGCTGGCGCGCGCTTGCGTCGAGGCGCTGGGCGCCCTGACCTTCATCTGGGCATTGGGATTGCTGCCGCTCGCCAACATCACGGCGATCGTGATGGCCTCGCCCTTGCTCATCGTCCTGCTGGCAGTGCTGCTGCGGATCGAACCCGTGGGCTGGCGCCGGGCATTGGCACTGACGGTCGGCTTCATCGGCGTGCTGGTCGTGATGCGCCCGAGTGCGGACGGCTTCAGCGCCGCCGCGCTGATCGCGCTCGGCGGCGCCGGCCTCGTCGCCATCCGCGATCTAACGACCCGCTTCATCAGCAGCGACATCCCCTCGACGGTCATCTCCCTGACCACGACGGTCATCGTCGGGCTATTGGGCCTCGCCATGAGCGCACTCGAAACCTGGCAATCGCCCTGGCGGATCGAGCTCGCCTATCTCGCAGGCGCCGCGATCCTGGTGACGGCGGGCAGTTTCGGCATCATCAGCGCCTTCCGCAACACCGATGTCGGCGTCGTCGCGGGTTATCGCTACTCCGTCGTGCTCGTCGCCGTCCTGATCGGCTGGCTGGTCTGGGGCGAGACGCCGGACCGCATCGCCCTCGCCGGCATCGCGCTGATCGTCGGCAGCGGCCTCTACACCTTGCACCGCCAGCGTGTCCGCCCCGATTCGCAGTTGAAGCCAGAGGGAGACAAGCCGCTATGAAAGCGAAGCCCGCCCTCGCCGTTCTCGTCGCGATCTCGACGCTGCAGCCGATCGCGCTCAACATGCTGGCGCCGGCGACCCCGGCGCTCGCCCGCAGCTTTGCCACCAGCTACGCCACGATCCAGCTGACGCTGACCCTGTTCCTGGTCGCGGTGGCGCTGACGCAGCTCATCGTCGGCCCGCTCTCCGACCGCTTCGGGCGCCGCCCCTGCGTGATCGCCGGCGCCGCCGTATTCATGCTCGGCTCAGGCCTCGGTGCCCTGGCGGACAGTGCCGGGAGCCTGCTGTTCGCACGGGTGCTCGAAGGCGCCGGCGCCGGCACGACCTTCGCCCTGGCGCGCGCCATCATCCGCGACACGGCGGGCCGCGACGAGGCGGCAAGCCAGATCGCGACGGTGACCATGGTGATGGTGGTGGCGCCGATGATCGCGCCCTATCTCGGCGGCCATATCGAGACGGGTTTCGGCTGGCGCATGATCTTCTGGGTGATGACGGCCACCGCGGCGATCGTGCTCGCGCTCGTCGTCCTGCGCCTGCCCGAGACCGCGCCGAATGTCGGCGTGCGGACCTCGCTGACCGGCATCTTCCGCGCCTTCCCCGACCTCGCGCGCGACCGCGGCTTCATCAGCAATGTCATCGCGCTGGCAATGACCTCGGCCTCGTTCTTCGCCTTCATCGCGGCAGCGCCGTTCATCGTGGTCGAGACGATGGGGCGCGGCTCCGACACCTACGGCGCCTACTTCATCCTCAACGCCTTCGGCTACATGGTGGGCAATTTCGCGATGTCCCGATTGGTGCTCCGGCACGGCACGGCGAAGATGGCCTGGATCGGCCTCGTCATCTCGTTCGCGGCGACGAGCGTCGCCTTCGCGATCTCGCTGACGCCCTGGTGGACGCCGCTGACCCTGTTCCTGCCTCTCGCCATCAACGCCATCGGCAACGGACTGACACTGCCGGGCGCGACCGCCGCGGCGCTTTCGGCGCGGCCCGAACTCGCCGGCTCGGCCGCCGGGTTGGCCGGCGCGATCCAGCTCGGCTCAGGCGCGCTCGCGACCGCTGTGATCAGCTCGCTGGTGGCGCATTGGCCGCCGGCGCTGATGGCGATGATGTGGCTGATGCTGATCGTCGCCCTGCTCGCGTTGCGCCGCGAGCCCTTTAGGCGAAAGGACTGATCCACAGCGCCTTGCACCGCGCAATGTTGTGCGGCATGTAGCATTGGTATAACCGCCCTTCGAAAACCGCATGATGCGGCCGTAAATCCACGAGGTCAGGGAGGACTGAGGTGGAAGGACCCCTCGCTTTCAGCCGTGCAATCGACAGCTTCAATCGCACCATCGGTCGATCCGTCGCTTGGCTGATCCTCCTCGCCGTCATCGTTTCGGCCGTCAATGCCATTGTCCGCAAGCTGTTCAACGTCTCGTCGAACGCCTGGCTCGAGCTGCAATGGGTGCTGTTCGGCGCCGTCTTCCTGATCTGCGCCTCCTGGACGCTGCAGGTGAAGGAGCACATCCGCATCGACATCGTGAACAACCTGCTGCCCAAGCGCGTGCAGCAATGGATCGACCTCATCGGCCATCTCCTGTTCCTGCTGCCGTTCTGCGCGCTGATCATCTATCACTCGGGCCCATTCTTCATGCGCTCCTACCAGGTCAACGAGCAGTCGCTCTCGGCCGGTGGCCTGCCGCAATGGCCAGCCAAGGGGCTGGTGATCATCGGCTTCTCCCTGCTCCTGCTGCAGGGCATCTCCGAGGTGATCAAACAGATCGCGATCATGCGCGGGAAGCTCGACGACGACGAGACGCTGCGCGGCCATGCCGCTGCCGCCGAAGCCGAGGCCCTGCGCCTGATAGAGCAGGCCAAGGCCGAAGGCCTCGCCCCGTGAGCCAAGCTGCCGTTTCCGGGACCCGTTCGATGATCCTCGCCCGCTCTGCCCGCGCCATCGCGCTGCTGCTCGCGCTCACCTTCGCCGCCTTCTTCAGCCTGCATACCGGCGACGCTCATGCCGCCGGCATCGGCGACTTCTTGCGCGTCAACATGGCGCCGGTGATGTTTGCCGCGCTCGTGCTGTTCCTGCTGCTCGGCTATCCGGTCGCCTTCGCACTCGCTGCCAACGGCCTGTTCTTCGCCCTGGTCGGCATCGAGCTCGGCATGTTCCAGGAGAACTTCCTGCAGGCGCTGCCGGAACGCATCTACGGCACGATGAACAACGACGTGCTGCTGGCGATCCCGTTCTTCACCTTCATGGGGCTGGTGCTGGAGCGCTCGGGCATGGCCGAGGACCTGCTCGACACGATCGGCCAGCTCTTCGGGCCGATCCGCGGCGGCCTCGCTTATGCCGTCGTCTTCGTCGGCGCGCTGCTCGCCGCCACCACCGGCGTCGTCGCGGCGTCCGTCATCTCGATGGGCCTGATTTCGCTGCCTATCATGCTGCGCTACGGCTACGATCGGCGGCTGGCGACAGGCGTCATCGCCGCGTCCGGCACGCTCGCGCAGATCATTCCGCCCTCGCTGGTGCTGATCGTCCTCGCCGACCAGCTCGGCCGCTCGGTCGGCGACATGTACGAGGGCGCCTTCATCCCCGGCCTTGTGCTCTCGGCGCTCTATGCCGGCTATGTCTTCCTGACGACGATCATCAATCCGGCGCGCGCCCCCGGCCTGCCGCCCGAAGCGCAGACGCTGCGCGACGCCGACGGCGTCACCCGCCGCCGCTCGCTGCTGGTGGTGACGATCCTCGCCTTCGCCATTGCCATCGCCTACATGAAGTACTTCACCAAGGTCGGCGGCGGCGCGGACTTCGTCATCCTGACGATGTCGATCGCGGTCGCGGTTTCCTTCGTGATCGCGCTGATCAACAAGTTCCTAAAGCTCAACCTGCTGTCGCGCATGACCGAGCAGGTGATCTTCGTGATGGTGCCGCCGCTGGCACTGATCTTCCTCGTGCTCGGCACGATCTTCATCGGTGTCGCGACACCGACCGAAGGCGGCGCGATGGGTGCCGCCGGCGCGATCCTGCTGGCTTATGGCAAGAAGCGCATGACCTTCGACCTGCTCAGGCAGGCGACGGAATCGACGGCCAAGCTCTCGGCCTTCGTGCTCTTCATCCTGGTCGGCGCGCGCGTGTTTTCGCTGACCTTCTACGGCGTCAACGGCCATGTCTGGGTCGAGCATCTGCTCGTCGGCCTCCCAGGCGGTGCGACGGGCTTCCTGATCGTCGTCAACGTGATGGTCTTCCTGCTCGCCTTCTTCCTCGACTTCTTCGAACTCGCCTTCATCATCGTGCCGCTGCTCGGGCCCGCAGCGGAGAAGCTCGGCATCGACCTGATCTGGTTCGGCATCATCCTCGGCGTGAACATGCAGACCTCGTTCATGCACCCGCCCTTCGGCTTCGCCCTGTTCTTCCTGCGCTCGGTCGCGCCGAAGAACCCCTATCGCGACAAGGTTACGGGCAAGATGATGGAGCCGGTGACGACCGGACAGATCTACTGGGGCGCCGTGCCGTTCGTGGTGATCCAGTGCATCATGGTGGCGCTCGTCGTGCTCTTCCCGCAGATGGTGATGCACTACAAGAGTTCGGGCGTGCAGCTCGACCAGCAGCAGATCAACAAGCAGCTCGACAGCATCAGCATTCCGGGGCTCGGCGGCTCCGGTGGGCTGCCGGGGCTCGACCTCAACGCCCCACCGACGCTGAACCTCCAGTAGCCGGCAGGCCAGAACGACGAAGCCCCGGATCAGCAATCCGGGGCTTTTTCTTTTCAACCGTCATGCTCGGGCCTGACCCGAGCATCTCAGGCCGCAAGAGGTTCCGACCCGCGCCTTCTCGTCAGGAGATTCTCGGGTCTGCGCTCTGCTTCGTCCGAGAATGACGCCGGGTTCACCAGCGCTGCGAGCCGTCGTTCAGGTTGTTGTCGCGCCGCACCCGGCCGCTGACGACGGCGCGCATCTCGCCGACCGAGGTCTGGCTGCGCGCTTCGCCGTAGACCATCGCATCGGCGCTGGAACCATAGCCGCGCGAGCTGGAGGTCTTGCCGAACTCGACGCGGACGCCGCCGCCGACGCGGACACAGGCCGAAGAGCCCTCGACGCGGACGAAGCCCGGCCCGTATTCCGGACAGGGGCGCGCCGCCTGGCTCGGCGCCGGGCGCGCGGCAGCCGGCTTGGCCTTGAGGGGACCGCGGCCGGGGATCGGCTCGCCGATCGACTGGGCGGCTGCGAGCGCCGGCAGGGCCAGGGTGGCGAGGATGATGACGAATGGCAGCTTCATGAGTGCCCCGATTGGCGATGACCGAGAGAATAACGCTTCGAACAAGGCCGGGCTAGGGCAGCCGCGGCTCAGCGATCGGTGCGCGGCGACATCTTCCATGCGCAGGATGGCGACACCCATGTCGCCTCTCCCGTCGGCCCGCGCGCGTCCTGGTGATCGAGCACGCTGGCCGCGTTTGAAAGGAAAAATCCCCGGCCTTGCGGTCGGGGATTTCAAGAAGTTGGCCGGCGAACCGGCGTTCGCCCTCTTCTCAGAGCAGGTTGCCCGCACGGGCGCGGATCAGGAAGTTGTCGTAGGTGTATTCGGCGATCTGGAACCAGAGATATTCATCGCCGCGGAAGGCCGACATCGCCTCGTAGATCTTCTTGAAGTCGGGGTTCTTGGCGTTGGTCTCGGCATAGACCTCCTTGGACGCCTTGAGGCAGGCTTCCATGATCTCTTGCGAGAACGGCCGCAGCTGCGCGCCTCCGCCGACCAGGCGCTTCAGCGCCGCCGGGTTGCGCGCATCGTACTTGGCCTGCATGTCGATATTGGCGAGGCCGGCCGCCGTGGTCAGGATCGACTTGTAGACCTTCGGCAGGGCCTCCCACTTCGCGGTGTTCATGAAGAAGTGCAGCGAGGCGCCGCCCTCCCACCAGCCGGGATAGTAGTAATAAGGCGCGACCTTGTTGAAGCCGAGCTTCTCGTCATCGGCGGGGCCTACCCATTCGGCCGCGTCGATCGTGCCCTTCTCCAGCGCCGGATAGATGTCGCCGCCGCCGATCTGCTGCGGCACGACGCCGAGCTTGCTGAGGACCTGGCCGGCGAAGCCGCCGATGCGCATCTTGAGGCCCTGCAGGTCGGCGACCGTCTTGATCTCCTTGCGGAACCAGCCGCCCATCTGGCAGCCGGTATTGCCGCCGGGCAGCGCGTAGATGTTGTGTTTCTTGTAGAACTCGTTGAGCAGGTCCATGCCGCCGCCATGGTAGAACCAGGCGTTCTGCTGGCGGGCATTGAGGCCGAAGGGCACCGCGGTGCCGAAGGCGAAGGTCGGGTCCTTGCCGACATAGTAATAGGAGGCGGTATGGCACATCTCGACCGTGCCGTTGGTCACCGCGTCGGCGGCCTGCAGCGCCGGCACGATCTCGCCCGCAGCGAAGACCTGGATCTGGAACTTGCCGTCGGTCGCTTCCGAGACCGCCTTCGACAGCGTTTCCGAGGCGCCGTAGATCGTGTCCAGCGATTTCGGGAAGGACGAGGTGACGCGCCACTTCACCTCGGGCATGGACTGCGCAATGGCCGGAGCCGCAATGACGCTCGCGGCGCCGCCGGCACCGGCGACCTTCAGGAATTGACGACGCTTCATCGTGAGGAGCTCCTCCCAGAGCATGCGAGGCGCGCCGGTGTTTCCCGGTTCGCGCGCAAGAGCGTCAGAAGAGGCCATCCGCCCGGACAGCGCAAGCGTGAAGCATAGCCCCCATGCGCTTTATGCATGGGGATTTTGCCTAACCAGCCTTGGTATTTTCGCCCCGACCTCACCGCTCCGCGGCAACAAAAAAGCCCGGCCGCAAGGGCCGGGCTCCAGGGCAGAACCGGTCGGGCCGGTGAAGACTTACTTCGCGCGGTTGCGCACCTGGAAGATGTCGAAGGTGAGCTCCGCCACCTGCCACCAGAGATACTGGTCGCCGCGGAAGGCGGTCATCGCATCGATCGCCTTCTTGAAGTCGGCGTTCTTGGCCGAGATCTCGGCATAGACCTCGTTGGCTGCCTTGAGCGAGGCTTCCATCATGTCCTGCGGGAACGGGCGCAGCTGCGCGCCCGCCGCCACCAGCCGCTTCAGCGCAGCAGGATTCTGCACGTCGTACTTCGCGGTCATCGTGTTGGTGGCGACGGCCGAGGCCGCGCGCAGCGCCGCCTGATAGTGCTTCGGCAGGCCGTCCCACTTCTCGATGTTGATGAAGGCGTGAACCGCCGGGCCACCCTCCCAGAAGCCGGGATAGTAGTAGTACGGCGCGACCTTGGCGAAGCCGAGCTTTTCGTCGTCATAGGGGCCGACCCATTCGGCGCCGTCGATCGTGCCCTTCTCCAGCGCCGGGTAGATGTCGCCACCGGCCAGCTGCTGCGGCACGACGCCGAGCTTCTGCAGCACCGAGCCGGCGATGCCGGCGATGCGCATCTTCAGGCCCTGCAGGTCGGCGACGGTCTTGATCTCCTTGCGGAACCAGCCGCCCATCTGGGCGCCGGTGTTGCCGCAATGGATGCCGACGACATTGAACTTCTTGAAGAAGTCGTTGAACAGCTGTTCGCCACCGCCCTGCGCAAGCCAGGCCTGCTGCATGCGGGTGTTCAGGCCGAACGGTACCGAGGAGGGAATGGCGAAGGTCGGATCCTTGCCGACATAATAGTAGGCGACGGTGTGGGCCATCTCGACGGTGTTGTTCGAGACCGCATCGAGTGCCTGCAGGCCGGGGACGATTTCGCCGGCGGCGAAGACCTGGATCTGGAACTTGCCGTCGGTGAGATCGGAGACCGTCTTGGCCAGCGTCTCGCCGCCGCCATAGATCGTGTCGAGCGATTTCGGGAAGCTCGAGGTCAGGCGCCACTTCACCTCGGGATTGGACTGCGCGATCGCCGGCATGGCGATGGCGGACGCAGCCGCACCGGCACCGGCGACCTGCATGAACTGACGACGCTTCATATGGGGCATCTCCTCGTTTCGACGTTTATTGCCGCGCCCGTGCAGCAATAGCACCGGCGCAGGCGATGTTTGTAGGACGACCTTGGTGTAATGCAGCGATGATCGAAAACGGCATTCCGGGTTGACCCACGGTTAGTCGGCTCGCTTCGAATCTATACTTGCACAGGATTTGCGCAGCGCTCCCCCCAATCGTGACCGGATCGTCAACCGACACGGGGCGCTCGACAATTGCACGTAAAGCATGGCACGGCTGCATGAAACGCGCATGAACCTTTTTCCGCCCTCGGTCAACCTCCGCGCGCAAGCCGCTCCGGGTTGCCATCACCAAGGCGGGTTCCGCTTTTGCGGAACATGTCGACAATACGGGGCTTCGGCGAACGAGATCCGATGACCAGCCCTGCCGCCCCGATCTGGCTCTATGACGGCGTCTGCGTGCTCTGCTCGGGCGGCGTGCGCTACACCCTGCGGCATGAGCGCGATCACGCCATCCGCTTCGTCGCGATCCAGTCTGGCGAAGGGCATGAGCTGGCAAGGACACATGGCATCGACCCGGACGAGCCGGACAGCTTCCTCTTCGTCGAGAACGGCCGGGCGCTGGCGAAGTCCGACGGCGTCCTGGCGCTGACCCGCCATCTGAACGGACCGGCGCGCCTGCTATTACTCGGCCGGGCGCTGCCGAAGCGCTGGCGCGACTGGCTTTACGACCGGATCGCGCGCAACCGCTACCGGCTCTTCGGCAAGAAGGACACCTGCGAGATACCAGACCCGGCGACGCGCCATCGCTTCACCCTGCCGGACAATCTATGAAACGCGTCGTGCTGATCGGCGCGACCGGCGTCTTCGGCCGGCGGCTGGCGCGCCACCTGTCGCGCATGGATGGTCTCGACCTCGTGCTGACCTCGCGCAGCGCCGGCAAGGCCGAGGCGTTGGCACAGGAGCTGGCGGCCGAGGCAAGCGTGCCGGTCAGCGGCGCCGGGCTCGACCGCGACAAGAATCTCGTCGCCTCGCTCGCCGCGCTGGAGCCCTGGCTGGTGAT
This sequence comes from Allobosea sp. Root483D1, assembly GCF_001429505.1. Classification (GTDB taxonomy): domain Bacteria; phylum Pseudomonadota; class Alphaproteobacteria; order Rhizobiales; family Beijerinckiaceae; genus Allobosea. Next base: position 236,578 of record NZ_LMJW01000016.1, on the reverse strand, counting down.
CGACGCCTCCGGCCCGTTCCAGCAGCAGGGCTTTGAGGTACCGACGGCGGCGCTGCTGCTCGACGCGCATGTCGTCGACCTCGCCGATGCGCGCGGCTATCTCACCGGCTATGGACCGCAGCTCGATGCTCTCGCCAGGCAGCGCGGCCTCGTCGCGCTCGCCGGCGCGAGCTCGACGCCGGCGCTCTCGGCCGCCGCAGCGCGCGAATTGAGCGAAGGCTGGGAGCGGCTCGACAGCATCGACATCGCGATCACACCGGGCGGACATGGCGAAGTCGGCCCTTCGGTCATCGCCGCCATCCTGAGCTATGCCGGCAAGCCGGTGCCGATCTGGCGCGAAGGCGAGATTCAGGCGACGCCGGCCTGGAGTGTCGGCGAGGTCATCGATATGCCGGGCCTCGGCCCGCGGCGGGTCGCCCCGGTCGAGACCGTCGACGCCGAGACGCTCGGCCCCGGCCTCGCCGTGCAGTCCCAAGTGCGTTTCGCGGCTGGCCTGGAGGCCGGCATCGAGCAATGGGGGCTGGTGCTGCTCGCCTGGCTGCGCCGCCGCGGCTGGGTCGCCGATCTCGCGCCGCTGGTGCCCTACCTCGTGAAGGCCCGCAGGATCACGCGCCTCTGGACCTCGGATCGCGGCGGCATGCGGGTCGCGATCGCCGGCATCGACGCGAAGGGCCGGCCGCGCCGGGCCTATTGGTCGCTGCTGGCGGAGAACGACGATGGCCCACAGGTGCCGACGCTGGCGGCGGCGGCGGCGGTGCGCGCCCTGCTCGCGGACGCGATCGTCCCCGGCGCGCGCTCGGCCGCCGAAGCGCTCGACCTCGCCATGATCGAGGCCGAGATGACGCCCTATGCGATCAGCACCAGCCAGGACGAGCGCGCCATCGGTCCTGCCCTGTTCGAGATCGTGTTCAGGGCGCAGGGCTTCGCGGCGATGCCGGCGGCGATCCGGGCGTTTCATGCCAACGATGCCGAGCCGGTCTGGCGGGGCCAGGCCGAGGTCATGCGCGGTGAAGGGCGAGCAATCGAGCTCTTCTGCCGATTCTTCGGTCTCCCCGCGGCAGGGAGCGAACTGCCGGTCACGGTCAGCGTCGCACGCGGCGATTCGTTCGATGAGAACTGCGAGGTCTGGACCCGCAACTTCGCCGGCCAGCGCTTCAACTCGCGGCTGAGCGTCGACCGGAATGGCGAACTCCGCGAAGCCTTCGGCCCGTTCTCCTTCACGCTTGCCGCTGCGGCGAATGCAGACGGCCTTTCGTTGCCGATCGCAGCCTGGCGTGTCTTCAACCTGCCCTTGCCTCACTTTCTCATGCCGTCAGCCGAGGCGCGCGAGACGGTTGACGCGGACGGCCGCTTCCGTTTCGACGTGCGGCTCTCTTTGCCCTTCTTCGGCCTCCTGGCGCATTATCGCGGCTGGCTCAAACCTCGGGGATCAAGCGATGGATCAGGATAAGCTGGCAAAACTCAGGGCGCGCTATGCCGGGGCGAGCGGCGCCGACATCCATGATCCGCGCTTCGCCAAGGTCGCCGCCGGGCAGTTCCAGGGCGACCGCCGCAAATGGCCGTTCTCCGACGTCGCGACCTTCATCAGCGCGCCCTATCGGCCGGAAGCGCTTGGCCAATCCGATCTCGGCGGGCTCGACGTCGCGATCATCGGCCTGCCGATGGATCTCGGCGTCACCAACCGGGCCGGTACCAGGCTCGGCCCGCGCGCCGTGCGCGCCGTCGAGCGCATGGGTCCGATGGACCATGTCAACGGCACCGCGCCGTTCAGCCTGGTCAAGGCGGCCGATATCGGCGACGTACCCTTCCGCTCGCGCTATTCGCTCGAGAGCTGCCATGAGGACATCGAGGCGACCTTCAAGCAGATCGTGAAGGCCGGCGTCTCGACGCTCGGCGTCGGCGGCGACCATTCGATCACCTATCCGATCCTGAAGGCCGTCGGCGAGAAGCGTCCGGTCGGCATGGTCCATATCGACGCGCATTGCGACACGTCGGGGCCCTATGAAGGCTCGAAGTTCCACCATGGCGGGCCGTTCCGACAGGCGGTGCTCGACGGCGTGCTCGATCCCGAGCGTGTCATCCAGATCGGCATCCGCGGCGGCGCCGAATATCTCTGGGAGTTCTCCTATGAGTCCGGCATGACCGTGATCCATGCCGACGAGGTCGACCGCATGGGGCTCGACGCCGTGATCGCCAAGGCGCTCGCGGTGATCGGCGACGGGCCGACCTATGTCTCCTTCGACGTCGATTCGCTCGATCCGGCCTTCGCGCCCGGCACCGGCACGCCCGAGGTCGGCGGCCTCACCCCGCGCGAGGCGCTCGCGATCCTGCGCGGCCTGAAGGGGCGCAACATCGTCGCCGCCGACGTGGTCGAGGTCGCCCCGCAATACGACGCGACCAGCAATACGGCGCAATGCGCGGCGCAGGTGCTGTTCCTCGAGCTCTGCCTGATCGCCGAAGCGAGAGCCGCCGGCAAGGGCAGGCCGTGAAGCGCAAGGCGCTTCAGCTCGACGCGATCGACCGCCAGATCATCGCGATCCTGCGGGCGGAGGGCCGGATCACCAACCAGGCCCTGTCGGAACGGGTCGGGCTCTCGGCCCGGCCCTGCCTGGAGCGGATGCGCCGGCTCGAAGCTTCCGGGCTGATCGCCAGCTATGGCGCGCGGCTCTCGCCCGAGCTCGCCGGCCACGCCATCATCGCCTTTGCGCAGATCTCGCTGCGCGACCATTCGGTCGGCCGGCGCGAGCGGGTCGAGAAGGTGCTGCGCGCCTGCCCGGACGTGGTCGAGCTTCTGGTGATCAGCGGCGATGCCGACTATCTCGCGCGCATCGTCGCAAGCTCGCTGGCGGCCTATGAGGAACTGACCGGCGCCTGGCTCGCCGACAACCAGCTCGGCGTCGCCCGGATCGCCACCACCTTCGCGCTCAAGGCGCTGAAGGATTTTGAAGGCTATCCGCTGCTGGAGGATTAGGCCGGCGTCAAAGCGGTAAAAGCGCGTCCGGCTTCACATCGCCGATCGAAGCGTAGCTGTGCGTTTCCCTGACACCCGGAAGCGGCAGGATGACCCGCTGCAGGAAGTCCTGGAACGTCGCCATGTCGGCGATCCGGGCTTTGACCAGATAGTCGAAACCACCGATCACCATGTGGCATTCGATGATTTCGGGCGCCTTCGCGACGGCCTCGGCAAAGCGGTCGAAGACATGCGGGGCGGTGTGGTCGAGCCTGACCTCGATGAAGACCAGCGTGCCACGCCCGATCTTCGAGGGCTCGAGGATGGCGCGGACGGCGCGGATGAAGCCCTCGCTGAACAGGCGCTTGATGCGCTGCGACGCCCCCGTCGGCGAGAGCCCGACGCGCTGGGCGAGATCGAGCACGGTGCGGCGACCATCCTCCTGCAACAGCCCGAGCAGCAGCCGGTCGACGCGGTCCAAGTCGCTCATTTCGAATTCACACTTTTATGAGCTGTGGCACGTGATAATCACGCAAAATCAGCGAAATCAGCATATTTCATCACGCCAGTTCGCCGCAATACCGTTGAACGGCACTGAACGCCGAAACGGAACCAAGGCAAGCCGCATCATGGACAGCACACGACCTGCATCAAGCAATCACACGAAAGGTGAAGTCACGATTCTCTCGCTGAGCGAAGCGGAGATCCGAAACTGTATCGACCTGCACAAGCTGCTCGACGCGCTGGCGGAGGGGTTCAAGGCCCTTGCCGATGGCCGCATCGTCATTCCGGCGCGGCCACAACTCGATATTCCGGATGCGGGCTATTCGCTGGCGATGCCGGCCTGGATGGCGGGCATGCATCTGACCGTCAAACTGGTCAACGTCTTCGAAGGCAACGTCGCCCGGGGCATCCCGAGCCACCTCGCGACGATCCATCTTTTCGATCCGGAGACGGGAATGCCCGTCTGCATCATGGATGGCACCTACATCACCGCCGTTCGCACCTCCGGCTCCGCCGTCCTCTCGGTGCGGGAGCTCGCCAGACGCGATGCCAGGGTCGCGACCGTGGTGGGCGCTGGCGTCCAGGCCAGCCAGCACCTCAACCTGCTGCCGCTGGTGCGCGATTTCGCGGAGATCCGGGTGTTCTCGAAGAATTTCGCCGATGCGCAGGCGCTGGCCTCACGCCACCCGGGCGTCACGGCCGTTGCGGATATCGAGGCCGCGGTGCGCTCTTCGGATGTGGTCTGCCTCGCGACACACTCCTACGTCCCCGCGATATCCGCCGACTGGGTTCAACCGGGAACGCATGTGTCCTCGGTCGGTGTCGCGCCGCCCGGCGGCGAACTGCCGATCGATCTGATCGCCCGCGGCAGCCTCTTCGTCGAGGCGCGGGAAGCCTTCGCGCCGACACCCGTAGGCTGCTGCGAGCTGGCTAACATCGACCCCGAGTCCGGCACCGACCTTGGCGCGATGCTGCTGGGGCGGCGACCGGGACGGACATCGGACCGGCAGATCACGATCTACAAGGCGATGGGCGTCGCCATGGAAGACATGGTGGCGGCCGATCTTGCCTACCGCGAGGCCCGGCGGCGCGGCGCGGGGCAAAGCATCTCGCTCTAGCTCAGGCGAACAGCAGAAGCGCCATGCGTCATTCGCATGACGCTTCTGCTTCTCTCAAGTCAAACCAGCAATCTCTTGCGATTCACGCATGGCTTGAGCATTATGTTGCAGCGCAACGCGCGCCCTCGCGCTGCGACCAACAATAATCAATCCGGACCATCGTCATGAGCCTCTCGAGCACGGGAGACGCGTTCGCGCGCCCTGCCCGCTCCGCCGCCGCGCCGCGTGTCGGCCTTGTCCTGTTCGCCCTGGCGATGGGCGGCTTCGCCATCGGCACGGCCGAGTTCGCGGTGATGAGCCTGCTGCCCTATTTCTCGGCGGGCTTAGGCATCGACGAGCCCACGGGCGGGCATGTGATCAGCGTCTACGCAGCCGGCGTGGTGGTCGGCGCCCCGATCATCGCGGTGCTGGCGACGAAGCTCTCGCGTCGCACCTTGCTGATCGGGCTGATGGCGGCCTTCGCGCTCGGCAACGGGCTTTCGGCGCTCGCGCCGACCTATGGCTGGATGCTGCTGTTCCGTTTCCTCAGCGGGCTGCCGCACGGCGCCTATTTCGGCGTCGCGGCGCTGGTCGCCGCCTCGCTGGTGCCGGCGAACCGGCGCGCGCTCGCCGTGGCGCGCGTGATGCTCGGCCTGACGATCGCAACGATTCTCGGCGTGCCGCTGGCGAACTGGCTCGGCCAGGTACTCGGCTGGCGCTGGGGTTTCGGCGTCGTCACCGCGCTGGCCCTGACCACAGTGATCCTGATCGCGCTGTTCGCGCCGAAGGACCGGCCGCAGCCCGGCGCCAGCGCCTTGCGCGAGCTCGGCGCCTTGCGCCACCGCCAGGTCTGGCTGACGCTGGCGATCGGCGCGGTCGGCTTCGGCGGATTGTTCGCGGTCTATACCTACCTCGCCTCGACCCTGATCGAGGTGACGCAGGTTTCGCCGTCGATGGTGCCGGTCGTGCTGGCGGTCTTCGGGCTCGGCCTGACTTTCGGCACCCTCGCCGCCGCCTGGCTGGCGGATCGGATGCCGATGGCCTCGATCGCGATCATCCTGATCTGGACCGCGGGCTCGCTGGCGCTCTTTCCGTTCGCTGCCGGCAATATCTGGGCGACCTCGGCTGTCGCCTTCATGATCGGCTGCGGCGGCGGGCTCGGCACGCCCTTGCAAACCCGGCTGATGGATGTCGCGCAGGATGCGCAGACACTCGCCGCGGCGCTGAACCACAGCGCCTTCAACACCGCCAATGCGCTCGGTCCCTGGCTCGGCGGCATGGCGATCGCCGCCGGCTATGGCTGGACCTCGACCGGCTGGGTCGGCGCCGGCCTCGCGCTCGCAGGTCTTGCGATCTGGCTGGTGACGCTGTGGGATGAGAAGAGCCGGCAACGGGCAGCCCTCGCCAGCGCCTGACCTCAGCGTGTCGACGCCGCGATCAGCCGCATCGCTGCCGGAATCGAAGCCTGACCAGCCTCGAGCTGGTCGGTCAGTACGTAGAACCAGTTGAAGCCGAGATAGAGCGCGAGCCTGGCCTCGACCTCCTCGGTCGGAATGTCGCCGCGCGCCGCGGCAGCGTTGAAGAGACCGCGGACATCCCGCAGCCGTTCGGGCAGGAACTTCTCGCGCAGCACGGCGAGCGCCTCGGGATCGCTCTGCGCCTCGGCCAGAAGCGCACGGAAGGTGCGCCCCGACGGTGTGCCGGACCAGAAACCCCAGAGCGCCCTGGTGTGGTTGGTCAGGTCACGGCCGAGGTCGTCTGTCGGCACCGCCGTGATGATCGCCTTCTCGGCGGAATAGACCTCCATCAGCAGGTCCGCCCGGTTCTTCCACCAGCGATAGATCGTCGGCTTGCCCGCCCCGGCGCGGCGCGAGACTGCGTCGATCGAGAAGCCGGCATAGCCCTCCTCCGCCAGCACGGCGCGGGCTGCGGCGAGGATCGCCGCCTGCGAGGCCGGATTGCGCTTTGCGCCGATGGAGGCGCGGCGAGCCGGTGGAGTGGGCTTCTCAGTCTTCATCATCCGCTCCCTCTCCCACAACCCGGCTCGATGCACCTGACGTCCTTGCAAGCACGCGCTTGCAGCAAAACGGTTTGATATCGAAACGGACCGTATCTATCAATCATAACGAAACGGACCGTTCCGTTATTGAGGTGACAATGACCACTGCAGCCCGCAATCCTGTTCTCGCCCGCCTGCGTTTCCTGGGAACGCTGATGCTCGGCGCCTACCTGCTGATCAACCTGATCCTGGCCGCATTGGCGCCGGTGACGACCGGCTGGTCGACCTGGTCGGTGACGGCGCTCGCCGTGCCGCCGATGGTGCTCGGCATGGTTTATCTCGTTATTCCAATCGCCCGCCGCTGAGACCGCGGCCCGCATTTGTCCGATTCTGTCGTCATCGCGACAGAATCGGCTGTGGTGCGGCGGCGTGGCGCCCCGCCTCGGCTGCGTCCGCGGACCTACCCTCGGGGAAACGAGGGAGAACCGCCATGAATGCGATCGTGCTCGAACGCGAAGTCTGCGCGCAAAACTACGCGCCTTTGCCGATCATGCTCTCCCATGGCGAAGGCGTCTGGCTCACCGATGTCGCCGGCGTTCGGCGGCTCGACATGATGAGCGGCTATTCCGCCGTCAGCCTCGGCCACGGCCATCCGCGCATCCTGAAAGTGCTGAACGAGCAGGCCAAGCGCCTCGCCGTGACCAGTCGCGCCTTCCACACCGAGCCGCTCGGCCCCTTCCTCGCGAAGCTCTGCGCCATCGCCGGCCAGGAGATGGCGTTGCCGATGAACACCGGCGCCGAGGCGGTCGAGACCGCGATCAAGGCGGCGAGGCGCTGGGGCCACAAGGTCAAGGGCATCGCCGACGGCAAGGCCGAGATCATCGTCGCCGACAATAACTTCCACGGCCGCACCACCACCATCGTCGGCTTCTCCTCCGACGAGAGCTATCGCGATGGCTTCGGCCCGTTCGCGCCGGGCTTCGTCAGCGTGCCCTTCGGCGACGCGGCAGCCATGGAAGCCGCGATCACGCCGAACACCGCCGCGATCCTGATCGAGCCGATCCAGGGCGAAGCCGGCATCGTGCTGCCGCCGGACGGCTATCTCACGGCGCTGCGGATGCTCTGCGACCGACGCAACGTCCTCTTGATCCTCGACGAGATCCAGTCCGGGCTCGGCCGGACCGGCCATTGGTTCGCGCATCAGCACGAGGGCGTGAAGCCGGATGGGCTGATCGTCGGCAAGGCGCTCGGCGGCGGGGTCTATCCGGTCTCGGCCTTCCTGGCCTCGCGCGCGGTGATGCAATTGTTCGGGCCGGGCTCGCACGGCTCGACCTTCGGCGGCAACGCGCTCGCCGCCGCGATCGGCTTGGAGGCGCTCGCGGTGATCGAGGAGGAGAAGCTGGTCGAGCGCTCGGCCGAGCTCGGCGCCTATATGAAGGGGCGGCTGGCGGCGATGACGCAGGGCCTCGCCAGCGAGGTGCGCGGCCGCGGCCTCTGGGTCGGTGTCGAGGTCGCGCCCGGCGCCGGCGACGCCAAGAAGATCGTCGCCCGCCTCGCCGACGCCGGCGTGCTGACCAAGGAAACGCATGAGCATACCATCCGCTTCGCGCCGCCCCTGACGATCAGCCGCGAAGAGCTGGATTGGGGGCTGGAACGCTGCGAAAGCGTCTTCGCCGAGCGCGCGCGCTGAGCGTTGCAACAAAATCCGTGTGCGGTCGCTTGAGCCAGCGCGCGGGAAAAGCGTCGCTGCGGTTCGATTTCAACAACAAGAACAGCAGCTTGCCTTGCGCGATCCTTGTGCGGGCATGCTCGGAAAAGCTGCAAGAGCCTACTTGCGGCCCGCCCCGATGATCGCACAAGCTGTCGCGCACAAGCCGTTGCGGGAACTCGAAACGCCCGGTCGGCCAGATCCAAGGGGAGGTCCCATGAAAGGTTTCGCGAAATTCGTCGCAGCCGCGGCGCTCACGGTTGCCGGCGCTACGGGCGCGCTCGCCCAGGCCAAGGAATGGAAGGAAATCCGAATCGGCACCGAGGGGGCCTATCCGCCCTACAACAACCTCAACGCCAAGAAGGAGCTGGAAGGCTTCGAGATCGATTACGGCAACCTTCTCTGCGAGAAGCTGAAGGTGAAGTGCAGCTGGGTGGTACAGGACTGGGACGGCATCATCCCGGCACTGCAGGCCAACAAGTACGACATCATCCTCGCCGGCATGAACGCCACCGAGGAGCGCAAGAAGCAGGTCGACTTCACCACGCCCTATAGCAAGACGCCGATCTGGATGATCGGCCCCAAGAGCACCGCCTCGGCCGACATCTCGCCGGCCACCCTGAAGGGCAAGTCGATCGGCGCGCAGGGCTCGACCATCCACGCCAACTATGTCGAGAAGTTCTACAAGGACTCGACCGCGCGTCTCTATCCGACCCAGGAAGAGGCCAATCTCGACCTGCTCAACGGCCGTCTCGACTATATCGTCGCCGATGCGCTCGCCCTCGCCGACTTCCTGAAGGGGCAAGGCAAGGATTGCTGCAAGCGGATCGCCGAGGTGACCCGCGACGACGCGATCCATGGTGCGGGCGTCGCCGGCGCCGTGCGCAAGGCCGACACCGCCCTGAAGGACCTGGTCAACAAGGCGATCGCCGAGACCGTCGCCGATGGCTCGCTGAAGAAGCTCGAGGACAAGTGGTTCAAGTACGAGTGAGCCAAGCCTGCTGACGCCTGCCCGCCGGCCACATAATGGCCGGCGGGCCTCATCCCCTCGCGCGCCGGCTCCCCCATGTTCGACAAACTCGCTCTGCTCGGCTTCGGCCCCGGCGGCTGGGGATGGGCCCTGCTGCAAGGCGCGGCCAACACCATTTCGGTCGCGCTCGCGACCCTCCCTTTCGGCCTGGCGCTCGGCCTGATCATCGCGCTGTGGAAGCGCTCCGACAGCGTGCTGCTGCGCTCGTTGGCGACGATCTACACCACCGTCTTTCGCGGCGTGCCCGAGCTGCTGACGCTCTACATCATCTATTTCGGCATCCAGGTGCTGGTGCAGAAGGCGTGGAGCGGGTTCTCGATCCCGCCCTTCGTCGCCGGCATGGTCGCGCTCGGCATGGTGCTCGCCGCCTTCTCCAGCGAGGTCTGGGTCGGCGCGCTGAATTCGATCCAGAAGGGCCAGCGCGAGGCCGCCTCGGCGCTCGGCCTGTCTAAGGCGCAGGCCTTCCGCCTCGTCGTCTTCCCGCAACTGATCCGCGTCGCGCTGCCGGGCCTCGGCAACAACTGGATGGTGCTGCTGAAGGAGACCTCGCTGATCTCGGTGATCACGCTGCAGGACATCATGTTCATCGCGACACGCGCCAATGTCGTGACCAAGGAGCCGTTCCTGTTCTTCGGCACGGCGATGCTGCTCTACTTCTTCTTCTCGCTGGTCTCGGCCTGGGGCATCGGCATGCTCGAGCAACGCACCAATCGCGGCTACGCCGCCTTCGGCGGAGCGACGCGATGAACTGGTGCGAATATCCGGGCTACCTGATCGGCAGCGAGGTCCTGCAGAACTATGGCTGCCGCATGGCGAGCGGCCTGTGGCTCACCGTCGAGCTGGTCGTGCTCTCGGTCACCTTCGGCTTCGTGCTCGCGGTCGGCCTCGCCATCGCCAGGCTTTACGGGCCGCGCTGGGCACAGATCGCGATCAACGGCTACACCACCTTCTTCCGCGGCACGCCGCTGCTCTGCCAGCTCTTCCTGGTCTATTATGGCTTCGGCCAGTTCCGGCTGTTCTGGCAGGATGTCGGCCTGTGGTGGTTCTTCCGCGAGCCGTTCTACTGCGCGCTCTTCACCTTCACCATCAACACCGCCGCCTACCAGGCCGAGATCCTGCGCGGCGCGATCCAGTCGATCCCGCGCGGCCAGTTCGAGGGCGCGCTGGCGCTCGGCCTGCATCGCTGGGCGACGTTGCGCCGTGTGATCCTGCCGCAGGCGATGATCCTGGCGCTGCGCCCGCTCGGCAACGAGTTGATCGTGATGATCAAGGCGACTGCGATCGCCTCGCTGGTGACGCTGTTCGACCTGATGGGCGCGACCCGCCTCGCCTTCGCCCGCTCCTTCGACCTGTCGATCTACCTCTATGCGGCGCTGATCTATCTCATGCTGACCGAGATCATCCGCCGGGTCTGGGACCGGATCGAGCTCAGGCTGACACGGCATATGGCGTTGCGGTGAGCAGCGCTCAGCCCGGCAAGGTCAGGATCAGCGGACCGTTGGCGGTCGCGACCACGGTGTGCTCGTACTGGACCGTCGGGGCCCGCGGCTCGGAATAGAGGGTCCAGTTGTCGCCCTCGGCATGCTCCGCCCAGTCGGCGCCCAGCGACAGGAACGGCTCGACGGTGAAGACGAGCCCCTTCTGCATGACCCGTCGCTCGGAGCGCTCGGGCCAGGTCGCGATCTCCTTCGGCTCCTCGTGGAGCGAGCGCCCGATGCCGTGGCTGGCGAGGTTGCGAACCAGCGTATAGCCGTTCTTCTGGGCGAAGCGGCCGACCGCCTCGCCGATGCCGGCGATCGGCTTGCCCGCACCGACCTGGCCGAGCCCGGCCCAGAGCGCGCGCTTGCCGTCGCGGCAGAGCCGCTCGATGCGGCGGTCGACCGGCGGCACCGTGAAGGACGCTCCGGTGTCGGAGAAATAGCCGGCCTTCTCGGCGGAGACGTCGATGTTGACCAGATCGCCGGCAGCGATCCGGCGCTCGCCCGGAATACCGTGGGCGACCTCCTCGTTGATGCTGATGCAGGTGGCGCCCGGGAAGCCGTAGACGGTCTCGGGAGCCGATTGCGCGCCATGCCGTTCGAGCATCTCGCGGCCGATCGCATCGAGCTCGGCCGTGGTCATGCCCGGCTCGAGCGCCCGCCCCATCGCCGCCAGCGTATCGGCGACGATGCGGCCGATCTCGCGCAGGGCCTGAAGTTCTTCATCATTGGTGATGGTCATGCCCGGTTCCTGACGGATTTCGGCGAGGGCGGCAAGCCAGGGCGCGGCAGACTGTCCATGCGTGATCCCTGCGGAATCGCGATCGCTGCTATCGCGCCTGCATCGCTTCCCTCGCCTTCCCCGGCGCGCTAAAGCCGCAATGACCTTTCAGATGATGCAGCGGAGCAGTCCCATGGCCAAAGTCGCTTTCCTCGGTCTCGGCGTGATGGGCTACCCCATGGCCGGCCATCTCAAGGCCAAGGGCCATGACGTCACCGTCTACAACCGCTCGCCGGAGAAGGCGCAGAAATGGGTGGCGCAGCATGCCGGCGTCTACGCTCCGACGCCGGCCCAGGCCGCCGAGGGCCAGGAGATCGTGTTCTGCTGCGTCGGCAATGACGACGACCTGCGCTCGGTGACCACCGGCGAGAACGGCGCCTTCGCCGCGATGGGCAAGGGCACGATCTTCGTCGACCACACAACCGCCTCCGCCAATGTCGCGCGCGAGCTCGACGCGGCGGCGACCGCAGCCGGTTTCGGCTTCATCGATGCGCCGGTCTCCGGCGGCCAGGCCGGCGCCGAGAATGGCGTGCTGACCGTGATGTGCGGCGGTGATCCGGAAACCTACGCCAAGGTCGAGCCGGTGATCGCCAGCTTCGCCCGGATGTGCAGGCTGATGGGTCCGGCCGGCTCGGGCCAGCTCACCAAGATGGTCAACCAGATTTGCATCGCCGGTCTGGTCCAGGGCCTGTCCGAGGGCGTCCATTTCGCCAAGCGCGCCGGCCTCGACGTCGAGGCGATGCTTGAGGTGATCTCGAAGGGCGCCGCCGGCTCCTGGCAAATGGAGAACCGCGGCAAGACGATGAATGCCGACAAGTTCGATTTCGGCTTCGCCGTCGACTGGATGCGCAAGGACCTCGGCATCGTGCTCGACGAAGCCCGGAACAACGGCGCCCGCCTGCCCGTCACCGCGCTGGTCGACCAGTTCTATGCCGATGTGCAGAAGCTCGGCGGCGGGCGCTGGGACACGTCGAGCCTGTTGAAGCGGCTGGAGCCGTAAGGGCTCAGCCGACCAGCCGCGCCACCTCTGCCCGCAGCACCGGCACCAGCTCGGCCTCGAACCAGGGGTTCTTCCTGAGCCAGCCATTGTTGCGCCAGGAGGGGTGCGGCAGCGGCAGGATGCGCGGCTTGCGCTCCTGCGTGAAGGTGGCGCGCCAATCGGCAACGGTCGCCGTCAGGTCGGCCGCCGCCTTTGGCCCGAGATGCCAGGCCTGGGCATAACGGCCGATCACCAGCACGAGCTCGATATGCGGCAGTGCCGCGAGCACCCGCGTCCGCCACAGCGGCGCACATTCGCGGCGCGGCGGCAGGTCGCCGCCCTTGGCGTCGAGCCCGGGGAAGCAATAGCCCATCGGTACGATCGCGACGCGCGAGGCGTCGTAGAAGCAGGCATGGTCGAGGCCGAGCCAGTCGCGCAGCCGATCGCCCGATCGATCGGTGAAGGGCCTGCCGCTGGCATGGACGCGGGTGCCGGGCGCCTGGCTCGCAATCAGGAGGCGGGCGCTGGCCTCTGCCTGGATCACCGGGCGGGGCTCATGCGGCAGGCGTGGCAGATAGACCGGCTCATCCCGGCAGACCCGGCAGGCGCGCAGCTCGGCAAGGACGTCTGCGAGCGCTTCCGAACTGTTCATCGCCCGGCGAGCCGCTCCCGGCCGGGGCGCTGCGAGATCAGTCCATCGCAATGCCAGGACGGCGCCCTGTCGACGTGTTTCTCCGGATCGCCGGACTGGATGGTGGCGATGCCGTTGATGCGCCCGGTGCGGTAGGTCTTCAGCACATAGAGCGTGCCGCTGCGCTCGACGGCGAAGCAGTAGGTCCGGCGTGTCTCGTGGGGACCATAGTAGTAGCAGACGGCATCGTCCGTCGTCGTCCAGCATGCGTCCGTGTTGGTCACGTGCCGGTTGTGCCCGGCCGCGCGGCCATCCGGGTGGTGATACTCACTGAACGGCAGCCCGTTATTATAGCGGCCGGCGACCGTATTCCCCTCGAACAGCTTGCGGATCTCCTGGCCGGTCAGCCGCTCGACCGCGCCGGCGCCGGTCGCGCCGACGCAGAACATCAGCAGCGCCGCCATCGCTCCCAGCCGCATCATCGGGCCGCAACCCGCCGCGACATCGGCGCCTGCGGGCCGCGCGAGATCAGCCCGTCGCAATACCAGGGCTTGCCGCCATCGGTATGATTGCGCGGATTGGCGAGCTCGATGGTCGCGACAGCATTGATCCGGCCGTCGCCGACATTGCGCAGGATGTAGAGCCGTTCGGTCAATTCGACCGTGAAGCAGTGCGTCGTCCGCTCTTCCGGTGGCCCGTAATAATAGCAGACGGCATCGCCCTTGGTGATCCAGCAGGCGTCGCGATTCTCCTGCCAGCCATTATTGCCGAGCGCCCGCCCGTCAGGGTCGTGGAACTCGGTGAAGAAGCCGCCACCGGTGTAGCGGCCGCTGACCGTGTTGCCGGTGAAGGCCTGGTTGATCTGCTCGCCCGTCAGCTTATCCGCCGCCATGGCGGCAAGCGGGAGCATCAGCGCGAACAGGGTCGCCAGCAGGCGCATCGCTCAAACCTTCCAGCTCGGCCGGGCCGAGAGCTCGCCATGCCAGCGCCGGATATTGGCGAAGTCCTCCGGCAGCGGGATGCGCGAGGGCTTCATGAAGTCGATGGCGATCCCGGCGGTGATGTCGGCCACCGTCAGCCCGTCGCCGCAGACGAAGCGGTTGGCGCCGAGCTGCAGGTCGAGCAGCATCAGGTGATCGTCGATCTGCTCGCGGCTGGCCTCGGCCCATTCCGGCACCTGCTCCTCGAGCTCGGCCATGGCGGGATGGCCGTGGCGGAACACGGCCGAGACCGCCGAGAACAGCCCGAGCTCGATCCTCCGATTCCACATCTCGATCAGCGCCGCTTCCTTGGGGGCGCCTCCGAACAGGGCCGGCGCCGGGTGCAGGCCCTCGATGTAACGGCAGATCGCGATCGTCTCGGCCAGCGCCGTGCCATCCTCGAGCAACAAGACCGGGAGACGCTGCGACGGATTGATACGCGTGAATTCCGGCGTCCGGTGCTCCTTCTTGCCGATGTCGATCGGCACGAGCTCGGGCAAGGGGATGCCCTTCTCGGCAAAGAAGATGCGGACCCGCCGCGGATTGGGCGCGCGCCCGCCATCATAGAGCTTCATGGCCCTTTAGCCTTTCGCCGTCTCGGGACATGCCGGTTTCACGGCGGCGCCCCGGCCCTGTCAAGAGTTCAGCCCGCAAAGACGGCGGCAAGACGACACTGACGGGCGCTGGGCAGGAACAAAGCGCCTTCGCCCACGATTGTTGTCCCGCAGGGGGTAATCGACATGCCGCAGGATTGGAGCTTCGTCGTCTGGATCGTCATCCTCGCCATTCCGGTCGGGTTGATGCTCGCGACCTTGTGGTCACGCTCACGAGAGCCTGGCGCAGCGCGCCTGGATGGCCCTCGCGAGGATGATCCGCGAGAGCCGCTCTGAGCGCTCAACCCGGCGCCAGCAGGATCAGCGCGAGCGGCACCGCAATCGCCGCGAGAACGGTCTGCAGTGCGCAGATGCCGGCCATCAGCGGCGCATCGCCGCCGAGCTGGCGCGCCATCACATAGGATGAGGACGCGGTCGGCAGCGCCTGGAACAGGATGGCCAGCGTCGCCGCCTGCCCGCCCAGGCCGAAACCCTTCAACGCGGCGTAGGTCGCAAGCGGCATCAGCACGAACTTGACGAAGGAGGCGACCAGCGCCGGCTTCAGGCCGCGGCCGAGCGCTCCCCAGTCGAGCGCCGCGCCGACACAGAGCAGGCCGATCGGCAGCGAGGCCTGGCCGAGCGCCTTCAGGCAGCCCTCGACGCCGGGCGGCAGGCCGAGGCCGCTGAGCTGGATCGCGATGCCGAGCACGCAGGACATCAGCAGCGGATTGAGGGCAAGGCCCCGGAGAATGCCGCGCAGGGTCGGCTGCGCCGAGCCCCAGCGGGCGAAGACCAGGACGCAGAGCACGTTGACCGTCGGCACGATCGCGGCATTGGCGACGGCCGCTAGCGGCAGGGCGGACGGCCCGAGCATGCTGCCGGCCGCGCTCAGGCCGACATAGTTGTTGAAGCGGATGCCGCCCTGGAAGACCGAGGTGAAGGCGGCATCGCTGTAGCCGAGCCAGCGCTTCGCCAGCACGAGCAGCGCCGCGACGGTGATGATCGCTGCGATCAGGGTCAGGGCCAAAGCGGCGACCGGCAACCCCCTGAGGTCGGCCATCGCCAAGGCGTGCGTGAAAAGGGCCGGCAGCAGGACGTAATAGCTCAGCCGCTCGGCCTGCGGCCAGAATGCGTCCGGAAGGAAGCGCAGGCGGCGCATGGCGTGGCCGAGCGCGATCAGGAGGGCGATCGGCACCAGGGCGAGCAGGATCGCGCCGATCATGCCGGGAGTTCACAAGCGGGCGGCAATGTCATGCGGCGATGAATCCAGCGGCGAAGGGGCAGAAGACGATCCTTCTTTAGGTCGCCCGTGCCGGAGACGAAAATACCTGAGCCGCCAACGGGATTGAGGAATCCGCATGGCGGGCGGGGAATTCAACGCGGATGGCTCCTGCGCCACTCCTCCGGCCGCTCGAAGCTGAGCGCCCAGATGCCGCGACTGGCCGCCTTCGCCTCGGCCTCCTCGGCCTGGTAGGCGCCGTAGGAAACCGCGTTGCCCTGGCGCACCAGGGCCGCATTGATCTCGGCATCGCCCTGCTGGCAGCGGGCCAGTCCGCGGCCATAGCGATCGGCCCGAGACACCGTGCAGCTGACATTGCCCAGCGCCAGCATGGCCGCGAGCGCGCGGCGCGCCTGCCGGCCGCAGGCGACCTCGCCGCCGTTGCGGTCGCGGCAGGTCTGCCGGTATTCCGGCGCATCGATGCCCTCCAGGCGAAGCTCCTCGCCAAGAAGCCTAAGCGAATCGCCGTCGATCACCTCGGCCGCGCCGACGAGGCTGCGGCTGTCGCCGAGCCGGTATTGCAGGACGGCGCCGGCGATCGCCAAAAGCACAATAAATCCAAGGGCTACGACGAAGTCGACCGAGCGGCCGACCCGTCGCCAGCCGAACGGTCCGTAGTTGCTTGTCCTGAATCCGAAGCGCGCCATCAGGACAAGCTTAACGATTTCCAACCCATGATGGCGAGCCGGGACGCGACAGTTGCGTCGCCGGACGGGAGCCTTTGCCTTCGGACCATGGCGGAACTGACAGCCGAACAGGTGCAGCGCGGTCGCGGACCCGATCCGTCCGTGCTGGCGCGCCGCAAGCTGATCAACCGCGAGGTCCGGTCGGCACGCGAGAAGCTGACCTCGTCGACCGGGCTCCAGCGCGCCTTCGACTACGAACTTATCCGCGTCTTCGCGCAATATCGGCTGAACGGTTCGGCCGGCACCTTGCTGCTCGCCGTCCTGGTGGCGGCTGCGGCCTGCGTCTGGGTGCCGTTCTACACGGCTTCGGGCTGGCTCGGCCTGGTCGTCCTGACAACCGCGTTCACCGTGGTGCTGTGCCGGCGTTTCCTGGCCGAGCCTTCCGCCGCCGCGCGCGTCGCCTTCTGGCGCAAGCTCCTGCCTGCAGCCGAACTGCTGCATGGCTTGTCCTGGGCCTTGCTGGCAGCGCTCTTCGTCGGCGTCGAGGCGCCCGGCGCCCGCTTCTTCCTGATGACGGCGCTGTTGATCGTCAGCGCGCTCACCGTCACGCTCGCAGCGGCGATCCCGATCGCGGTCTATTCCGGCCTGGTGCCGATCGTCGGCGCGATCGTCCTGTCCTTCAGCGGCCGCAGCGACATCGACAGCGTCACCATGCTGCTGATGGCGGCCTGCGCGCAGCTCTTCTTCATCTTCCTGACCAACCGGCTCTATTCCACCTCGGTGGAGACGATCGAGTTCCGGGCCGAGAAGGATGCGCTGATCGCCGAGCTCGAGACCGCCAAGGCCAATTCGGACGAGGCCCGGCGCAAGGCCGAGGAGGCCAATCTCGCAAAGTCGCGCTTCCTGGCGACCATGAGCCATGAATTGCGCACGCCGCTCAACGCCATCCTCGGCTTCTCCGAGGTGATGAAGAACGAGGTCTTCGGCGGGCACGCCAACGCCTCCTACAAGGAATATTCCGGCGACATCCATTCCTCCGGCCAGCATCTGCTGACGCTGATCAACGAGATCCTCGACCTGTCGCGCATCGAGTCCGGCAAATACGAACTCAGCGAGGAAGCGATCAGCCTCGCCGCCATCGCCGACGACGCCGCCCACATGCTCAACCTGCGTGCCAAGGCCAAGAGCCAGACGATCCGCCAGGCGACCGAGCCAGACCTGCCGCGGATCTGGGCCGACGAGCGCGCCATCCGCCAGGCCGTGCTGAACATCCTGGCGAACGCGATCAAGTTCACCCCGCAGGGCGGCGAGATCTCGATCAAGGTCGGCTGGACCGCGACCGGCGGGCAATATGTCTCGATCACCGACACCGGCCCCGGCATCCCCGAGGACGAGATCCCGGTAGTGATGCAGACTTTCGGCCGCGGCTCGCTGGCGATCAAGACCGCCGAGCAGGGCTCGGGTCTGGGTCTGCCGATCGTCAAGGGACTGGTCGACCTGCATGGCGGCGGCTTCCGCCTCAAGTCGAGCCCGCGCGCCGGCACCGAAGTGACGATCACGCTTCCGGCGGAACGGGTGATGGACACGCTGCCGGCCCTGCCGCAACCCGGCGCGCGCTCGGCGGCATAGGGTTCGCCGCGCTACGCTCCCTGCTTCACGAATGCCCGTTTCCGAAGCCCGTCAGGGCGATGGCCGAAGCGTGAGATCGAGGACGCAGAGCCGTTCGGCCTGCTCTTCGTCGAGATCGAGCCCCAGTCCTGCGGCGATCGGCAGATCCGAAGCGCCCCCGGCGAAGCCCGGCAGGGAGGGCCGCCCGAGGTCGAAGAAGAGCGGCGTCTCGTCGAACTGGACCTCGAGCATGCTGAAACCCGGCAGGGCGGCGCTCAGATGCAGGCTCGCGGCATGGCAGACCGGCCCGGTCGGATTATGCGGCGACACCGCGATGCCCCGGTCGGCGAGCGCGCGGCCGGTGCGCAGCATCTCGTCGACGCCGCCGACATATTTCATGTCTGGCATCATCACGTCATAGGCCTCCGCGAAGGCAAGGAATGCCGGCGCGCCGGAGAATTCCTCGAGCCCGGCCAGCAGCGTGCCGGAGGCGTTGAGCGCGCGCCGCATGTCTGCCAGCAGGGGTATATGGGCCTGTGTTTCGGCCACCGGGCATTCCAGCCAGTAGAGATCGTGCTCCCGCACCGCTTCGACGAGGCGCCAGGCCAGATCGGGCGCGAAGCGCCAATGGCAGTCGACCAGCAGGCGGTGCTCACCGCCCAGGGCCCCTCGGACCGCGGCGATGCGTTCGAGCCCACGCTCCAGTGCGGCCCGCCCTTCGGCATCGTCGGACAGAGCGGGCGTAACCTCGTCAAACGGCGCGATCTTGACCGCCGCGAAGCCGGCGGCGAGCGCGTCTTCAGCGCTGGCGGCATGGCCTGCGGGCGTCCGGTCGCGCGTGCGTCGGTTGATGTTGGCATAGAGCGGAATCCGGACCTCGGCCGGCGCCCCGAGTGCGGCCGCCAGCGGTTTGCCCTCACGTCGCGCTGCGGCGTCACGGCAGGCGACATCGAAGGCGGTCGCGATCGTAGCCAGCGGAAGCGGCACCGGGCGGTCGAAGTCCGGCAACGGTGCACCGCCGAGCCAGGCCGGCAGATGCGCCAGCGCCGCGTCGACGAGCAGCCGTTCGCGCCCGTGCAGGCTGGCCTCGCCAAGGCCAGTCGCCCCGGACGCGAAGGCCAGCTCCAGAAAGACCCAGTGCGTCTTGTCGGTGATGCGTAGGACGCGCAGCCGCGCGTGCTCGATGCGATCCACTGCCGTCATCGCACCCTTGCCTCATAGCCTTCGATCTGCGCCAGCATGTCCTGGCGCGTCTTTGTGACATGGGCCGCAGTCATCACGCCGCAGGCATCTGCGTCGCGCTCCGCCAGCGCCCGCAGGATGTGATCATGATCGCTCGCCACGCCGCCGAGCCGCTCGGGCCGATAGCCATAGCGCGACCAGATCGCCGCCAGCAGGAGCCAGTGCCGGTCGAGCAGGACGAGCCCCTCGGCATTGCCGGCCGCCTCGTAGATGCGCCGGTGGAAGCGCTGGTTGATGGCGACGCCCGCAGCGAAGTCGCCGCCTTGGACAGCGGCGAGCCGCTCCCGCTCCAGCGTCGCGACCTCGGCCAGCCCGGCTGCGTCGATCGCCAGCGCCGCCTGCCGCGCCAGCGCGACCTCGACGGCGATGCGGATGGTGAACAGGTGACGGATGTGCTCGGCATCGACCGTGACGACGCGCGCGCCCTTGTTGGCGACGGCCGCGACCAGCCCCTCCCCGACCAGGCTGCGCAATGCCTCGCGCACCGGCATGGGGCTCGCGCCATAGCGCGTCGCCAGCTCACGGATGCGCAGGCGCGCGCCGAAGTCGAGCCGGCCGTCGAGGATGTCGGCACGGATCATGTCCTTGACGGACTCGGCGAGTGACACGGGCTCATCCATTGATTTGATCACAAAAGCCGTATACCCCTGCCTGTCAAGGCGTTAAGATAACAATTGTGATCACATCTTGTGGGAGGCAGGCATGAGGAAGTTCGTCGCGTCGTGCATGGGCGGGCTGCTCGGCTTCGGCCTGCTGGCGGCGCAGGCAGGCCCATGGCCGGAGCGGCAGGTGACGTTGATCGTGCCGAGCGCGCCCGGCGATGGCTCCGACATCGCGGCACGATTGATCGGCGAGAAGCTGCAGGCTGCACTCGGGCAGCCCTTCATCGTCGAGAACCGGATGGGCGCCGGGGGCGTCGTCGGATCGGCGGCAGCGGCCAAGGCTGCGCCCGACGGCTACACCCTGATCATGGCCAATGCCGGCTCGCACGGCATTATTCCAGCGACCTACAAGGGCGTGCCCTATGACGCCATGCGCGATTTCGCACCCGTCTCGCTGGTCTATCGCGCGCCAAACATCTTCCTCGCCAGCAAGAAGCTGCCGGTGAAATCGCTTGCGGAGCTCGTCGCCTATGCCAAGGCCAATCCGGGCAAACTCAGCTTCGCCTCGGGCGGCAACGGCTCCTCGGCCCATATGAACTCGGAATATCTCAAGGTGCTGACCGGCATCGAGGCGACGCATGTGCCCTATCGCGGCTCGGCTCCGGCGCTGAACGACATCGTCTCCGGCCAGGTCGAATTCATGGCGGTGAACCTGCCGCCGGCGATCGGGCTGGCGCAATCAGGCCAGGTGACGCCGCTCGCCGTGACCACCCGCAAGCGTGCCGCCGCCTTGCCGGACGTGCCGACCGTGGAGGAAAGCGGTTTTCCCGGCTACGAGACGGTCGCCTGGTTCGGTTTGCTGGTGCCGGCGGGCGTACCCGCCGAGATCGTCGCCAAGCTGCATGCCGAGGTGGTCAAGGCCTGTGCCGACCAGCAGGTGCAGCAAAAGCTCTCCGTGCTCGGCGGCGAGACGGTCTGCAACACGCCGGCCGAGTTTGCGACCTTCCTCGGCGCCGACATCGCGCGTTGGAAGGAGGTCGCGACCGCGGCCAAGATCTCGCTCGAACCGAAGTGAGAGCTCGCCGCCGAAAGGCCCTCACGACGGGGTGGCGTCGTTTCGCGCCTCATCAGTGCAGGATCAGAGCGCTCTCCTGAAGACCGTATGCCCCGAGCGGCTGGCGACCCTGTCGTAGAGATCGCCAGCCGCGCGATTGTCCATCTGCATGTGCCAGTAGACGCGCAAGGCGCCCTCGGCACGGGCGAGATCGTAGAGAGCCTCGATCAACCGCCGGCCGACTCCGCACCGGCGGGCCGTCTCCGCCACAAACAGATCATTGAGGAAACAGACCGGCTTGTCCGACGAGGTCACGGGGTGAAAGACCGCGTGAATGATTCCGACGAGAGCACCATTCTGGACAGCAACCAGAGCCCACATTGCCTCGTCGCCGAGAAAGCGCGCGAAGGTCGCGTCCGTCACGGCCGGCGGCGGCGGCGGACCACCGAAGGGGCCATGCGCGTGGTAGCCGACCCACAGCTGCTCCCAGCCGGGACGATCGCCGGTTTCGAGGGGCCTGATCGCAAGGTCGCTCGTATCGCCTGTCATCCGTTCCGCTCGCCAGCTCGCAGCATGTGAAAGCGAGGTCCAGCCCGTCGCTAGGCGACCTTCGGCAGGATCGCCGTCTCGCCACGCCCTGCCTCGACCTCGTCCCACCAGTCGCCGAGGGCGTCGATCAGCGGCACGAGGCGCAGGCCCGCTGCCGTGAGCTCGTAGTCGACCCGGCGCGGATAGCCATCATGATCGATCCGCCGGATGACGCCGGACGCCTCGAGCTTGCGCAGCTCCAGCGCCAGCATGCGGTGCGAGACAGTCGGGTTGTCGCGCCTGAGCTCACTGAAGCGCTTGGTGCCGTCCTTCAGATAATAGAGCAGCAAGGTCGGCCAGCGGCCGCTCAGCACCCGCATGACGCTTTCGATCGGGCAGTCCGAAACCACGTCCTTCATGTTCCGTTCCGGCTGGTTACAGAAAAGTGCGTAATTTACTTGGGGGCTGGGACGACTAGGTTCCAGCCCGCTGCGCAGCGTTTCCCGACCCAAATGGAAAACGCAAAATGGAACCGATCCTCGTTTATGGCTACCCGTCCGGCACTTCGATGGGCCTGGTCGCGGCTCTCGAATGGCTGGGCCAGCCCTACAAGCTCTGCCGCGTCGACATGCTCGGCGAAATGCGCGAACCATCCTACACCCGGATCAATCCGCGCGTCGAAACGCCGGTGCTGATCACCGATCAGGGCCGTCCGCTGACCGAAACCATGGCGATCGCCGCCCATCTCGAAGCGCGTGATGCGCAGCGGCGGATCAGCTTCGAGCCGCTCTCGCCGGAAGCCGATCGGATGCACCAATTCATGGGCTTCCTCAACACCGGCTTCACCGGCGCTTTCTGGCCGCTCTGGGCGGCGCTGGAGCTGCCCGAACCCGACCCGGAGTTCGAGGCGGCGCTGCGCCGCTTCGGCCGCAAGGCGGTGGCTGAGCGGCATGACAAGCTCGAAGCCATGATCGGCGACGGGAACTGGTTGGTCGGCGGCAAGCATACCCTGGCCGACGGCCTGCTCGCCGGCGTGGCGCGCTGGCTCGAATTCCATGAGGTCGCCGAACTCTCGCGCTGGCCCAAGCTGCAGGCGCTGCGCCAGCGGGTCGAGGCCGATCCGGCGGTGGTTTTCGCGACCGCGCTCGAGAACGGGCAGACGCCGACCGGCAGCGGCGCCTTCAAGGGCCATCTGCCATTGGCCGAGGTGATCGAGCGCTTCGGCGTCGGCGCCTGACAAACCCAGGACGCGCCGGGTCGAACGCCCGGCGCGTCTTTCCAAGAGATCGTGGCTTGATGACCGCTCTTGGGATATACATGTTCCGTGTATATCAAACAGGAGCGCGTCAATGCAGGTTGCACGCTGGGGCAACAGTCTCGCTATCAGAATTCCTGCGGCTGTCAGCGAGGCACTCTCGCTAAAGGAAGGCGATGATGTGGAAATCCGTATCGCGAACGACCGGACCTTCCTGATCGCGCGCGACGAGCGTAAGCCGCGCGCGCTCGCCCGCATCCGCAGCCTTCGCAGGCCGCTCCCGTCCGGCTGGCGTTTCGATCGTGACGAGGCCAATGAGCGCGCGCCGTGACGCGCGCCTTCCTCGACAGCAACGTCGTCGTCTACGCTTTCAGCGATGATCCGCGCAACGCCGTGGCCGAGGAGTTGCTCGGCAGGGGCTGCGAGATCAGCGTCCAGGTCCTGAACGAATTCGCCAATGTCGCACGCCGCAAGCTCGGCTTCTCCTGGGCGGAGATCACCGATGCGGTCGAGGCGATCACGACGCTGAGTCGCATCGTCCATCCGCTCGACCTCGCCACGCATCAGGAGGCCACCCGACTGGCTGAACGGTACGGGTTCGGCTTCTACGACGCCCTGATCGTGGCGAGTGCGCTACGAGCGGATTGTGCCGTGCTCTATAGCGAAGACATGCAGCACGGCCTGATCGTCGACGAGCGACTGAGGATCGGGAATCCGTTCCAAGCCGAGTAGGTAGCCCCCGTCGCTATTCGGCCTTCCCGGACACCTGCGCCTGCGCGAAGGTCGCCATGCCGGAGTGGACGCCGGCCGCCGCCTTGACGAGCCCGGCGGCGAGCGCTGCTCCTGTGCCCTCCCCGAGCCGCATGTCGAGCGCGAGCAAGGGCTGCTTGCCGAGCCGGACAAGCGCTTCCGCATGGGCGCCCTCGGCCGAGAGATGGCCGGCGATGCAATGGTCGAGCGCGGAGGAATCGAGCGCGTGCAGGATCGCGGCAGCGGCGGTAACGACATAGCCGTCGAGGATCACCGGGATGCGCTGCAGGCGCGCTGCGAGGATGGCGCCGCAGATCGCCGCCATCTCGCGGCCGCCGAAGCGGCGCAGCACTTCGAGCGGGTCGCTCAGGTGATTGGCGTGGAACTTGAGCCCGGCCTCGACCGCCGCGATCTTGCGCTTCAGGCCGTCATCGTCGACGCCGGTGCCGCGACCGCACCATGCGGCAGCGCCGCCGCCATAGAGCGCGGCGAAGATCGCCGCCGCCGAGGTGGTGTTGCCGATGCCCATCTCGCCGAGCGCGAGCAGGTCGGCGCCGCCGGCAAGCGCCTCCATGCCAAAGGCCATGGTCGCGACGCAGGCGCGCTCATCGAGCGCATCCTCTTGCGTGAAATCGCCGGTCGGCAGGTCGAGCGCGAGATCGAAGACCTTGAAGCCGAGATCATAGGCGGCGCAGATCTGGTTGATCGCGGCGCCACCGGCCGCGAAGTTCTCCAGCATCTGGCGCGTCACCGACTGCGGAAACGCCGAGACGCCCTGGGCGACGACGCCGTGATTGCCGGCGAAGACACAGACCAGCGGCCGGTCGACCCGCGGCGGCGCCTTGCCCTGCCAGGCGGCGAGCCATTCGGCGATCTCCTCCAGCCGCCCAAGGCTGCCGGCCGGCTTGGTCAATTCCTTGTCGCGGGCGCGCACCGTGTTGGCCGCCGCCATGTCGGGGCCGGGCATGCTGGCGATGAGATTGCGGATATCGTCGAAGGGCAGGCCGGAGGCGGGCATCGCAGACATCTGAGGAAGCCGATCTTGAATACCTGAGGAATCGGGCAGCGCGAGATCGCCGCCGCGCAGCCGCTGCTGCTATAGGCTGGAGCGGACGAAGACAATCCGAGGGCAGCGTGGCGCAAACCGACAGCGATGATGCGACGCAGGCGACGCCGCCCACCTGGCCGGGCTGGCTGATCGCGACCGCGACCTGCATCCGCTTCTATTCGCGCCTGCCGGTGCCGGCGCTGCCGGGCGAGAGTCCGCATGCCCTGCCTGATTTCCGGCGGGTGCCGCGTGCCTTGCCGTTCGCGGCGCTGGTGATCGCACTGCCTGCGGCGCTGATCGCATTGCTCGCGGGCCTTGCGGGCGTCAACGCCCTGCTGACAGCGGCCGTCGCCGTGACTGCGCTGGTGGTGACGACCGGCGCCTTCCATGAGGACGGGCTTGCCGACAGCGCCGACGGGCTGTTCGGAGGCCACACGCCGGAGCGGCGGCTGGAGATCATGAAGGATAGCCGTGTCGGCACCTTCGGCGCGCTGGCGCTCGGCCTCTCGCTGCTGCTGCGGGTGAGCGCACTCGCGGCGATCCTGCAAGGCGCCGGAGCCTGGGCGTTGACGGCGGCCGTGCTCATCGCGGCGCCGTGGTCGCGTGTCGAGGGCATTCGCATCCTCGCCACGGCCCCGCCAACCCGGCGCGATGGCGCCTCCGCTTCGGTCGGACAGCCCGAACGATCGGTGCTGCCGATCGCCTACGGCTTGTCGGGCGCCCTCGCCTTGCTCCTGGTCACCCTCGGCGTCCTCCCCCTCGCCGGCGTCCTGCTCGGCTTCGCCCTGTCGGCGCTGGCGACCTACTGGCTGTCGCGCACCGCCATCCGCCTGATCGGCGGCCAGACCGGCGACATCCTCGGCGCGGCGCAGCAGCTCGGCGAGATCGCGATCTATCTCGGCCTCGCCATCGTCCTCGGCTGGGGCGGGCGATGAGCGCGATCTCCAGCCCCTGCATCAAGGTCTGCGTGATCGACCCGGCGAAAAAACTCTGCCAGGGCTGCGGTCGGACCCTGCAGGAAATCGCACAATGGTCGCGGCTCAGCGAGGTGGAGCGCCTCGCCATCATGGCGACGCTGGGCGAGCGCCTCAGCCCTCCGCGAGACGGGCAAGCCCCTCGCCGGTCAGCCTGAAGAAGACCTTTTCCGGCTGCGGCGTCGCGCCGAGGCTCTCGTAGAAGCGCAGCAGGTGTTCATCGTCGCGCGCCGCCGTCCAGTCGATCCGGCCGAGACCGCGTGCGAGCGCAAGCCGCGCCAATTCGGCCAGCAACGCCCGGCCAGCGCCAAGCCCGCGGGCGGGTTCGGCGACATAGATTTCCTTGAGGAAGAAGCCGGGCTTCAAGCCAGGCCCTGGATAGATCGCGGAAAAGGCTGCGAAGCCGACGAGGGCGCCGCCATGTTCGGCGACCAACAGCTCAGTTCCCGCCGGCCGGTTCGCCAACCCGGCGCGGATTTCGGCGTCGGGCGGGCAAGGCACGCTGTAATGCGCCTGCATCTCAGCCATCAAACCGGCGAGCGCGGGATGATCGGCCACTTCGCAAGCGCGCACGGCCACCATGGTTCCCGTCCTCAGCCGATCAGCGACCAGAAGAAGCGGGCGCAGACGACCAGCAGGAAGATGCCGAAGGCGACCTCCAGCCGGCGCTTCGACAGGCGGTGCGCCAGGCGCGCGCCGATTGGCGCCGTCCAGATCGAGGTCGGAATGAACAGCAGGAAGCCGATGAAGGAGACATAGCCGAGCGAGAGCGGCGGCAGCAGATCCATCTTCGGCCAGCCGGCATAGATGTAGCCGAGCGCGCCGGGAATCGAGATCAGGATGCCCAGGCCTGACGAGGTCGCCACCGCCTGGTGGATTGGCCGGCCATAGAAGGTCATGAACAGGCTGGAGAGCTGGCCGCCGCCAATGCCCATCAGCGACGAGAGCACGCCGATGATCAGGCCATAAATGCGCATCAGGAACGGCCCAGGCATGTCGTCGCCGAGCTTCCAGCGGTCGGAGGCGAAGAGTAGGCGCATGGCACTGGTGAAGGCGACCGCGACGAAGACCGCCTTGAACACGTCCGGCGAGGCATAGCGCGCGATCAGGCTACCGCCGAGCACGCCGAGCACCACCGGCACCGCCCAGATCCTGATGATCGAGGTATCGACCAGCCCCTTGGCAAGGTGGGCCCGGTAGGAACGGATCGAGGTCGGGATGATCACCGCGAGCGAGGTGCCGACCACGAGCGGCATGCGGACCTCCTCGGGCACGCCGATCGCCTTGAAGACCTCGTAGAGCACCGGCACGATGACGGCGCCGCCACCGACGCCGAACAGGCCGGCGAGCAGGCCGGTGACGGCGCCGGCCGCGATCAGCGACACGGCGAGGAAGATCAGGTCGTTCAGGGGAATGCCGGCAATCATCATGTACCAAGAGCAGGACAAGTCGGGCCGCTCTTAGGGCTTTGGCCGGAAAGGGCAAGGATCAGCCGGCAGGGCTGGCATGCGCGGAGGCGATCAAGCCGTCGGGACTGCGCCGCCGCACCATGCCCGCTTCAGGGCGATGTACCTCCGTTCGCGGGTCGAGGGCGATCACGGCCTGACATAGGTCCAGCCCTTCTCCTGTAGCTCCATGACCCGAACGACGCCCGATTTCACCACCGACGCCTCGGGAATGAGAACAATGTCCTTGTTCTCGGTCTTGCTCATATTGCCCTGGGTGTTGCCGCAGGCCTTGAAGGAGATGGCCGGCGTGCTCGCGGTGATCGCCTTGATCCGCGCCTTCACCGGCGAGGTGTCGTCGCGCAGCATGTGCAGGCCGGGGCCGAAGGTCACGACCTCGATCTCCACCTTCTCGCCGAGATCCTGATAGTACTGCGCCACGTTCGTCGCATTGTTGAGCGCGAGGTTCATCAACGCAGGCTCATTCGAGTTCACCTGCAGAATGAGCCGATGCGGCTTCTTTTCGACCACCGGTGGCTTCGATGCCTGCACCGAGCTCTGCTTCGTGCCCTGTGCGGCCGAGGGTGAAGTGGCGATCGCAATCGTCATCCCAGCCACCAGCGCGGCGCCTGCGAAGTCTTTGAACCTGATCGTCATCGCGTCCTGCCCATGAGTTCGAGGATCATTCGCTACGTGGCCTGGCAACGGTGCGCGGCCATTTGCAGGCTGCGGCGACCCTGTCGCGCGCCGCCTTCAAGCCGGCGAGAGTAAAATGCCCGTCATGGACGGTGCCGCTCCGCGCGAAGAGACGGATGGCGATTCCGCCCTCTGAAGGGAGCGACAGCAGCAGCCCCATGACATCGCCTCTGAAGGCAACGCCGGTTCCATAGGATGGCCTGCCGGCTGCGACCTGGACCGGCTGGCCGTCATCGAGGCGATAGGACAGAGCGTGATAGGCGTCGCCATCGGCAACGGCCGGGCCGCCGACGACCATCTCGGTCCGGCCGCCGCGGCAATGAATCGAGAGCTGTTTCAGGGCGCCGCTGGCGTTGCCATTGGCAAAGGCAGTGGCGGTGACGATCGGCGTATAGTCGACCGGCGAGGTGGTCTCGCTGACGATCCAGCCTGGAGCGTCCGGCGCAGAGCTCTCGGGCATCCTTATCGGCTGCGGCAGCTTGTTCAGGCAGGCAGGCCGGTCCGCCGGATCGAGCAGCGAGCAGGCGCGAAGCTGCGCCATCGGATCGGCAGCGCCCTGCGCGAAGGCGACCCTGCTCACTATCTCGAACGCGACGGACAGCATGATCAGTTTCATCTTGCCGCACGCTGTGTCTGCCCCTTGCGATCCAGCCACTCCTGAGCCGCCGAGAAGCGATCGAGCCCCGGCACGGTCGCAGCGAGATTGATCGACTTCCATTTCGCATCGAAGCCCGGGCCCTGCAGCTTCTCGATGCGGCTGAACAGGAGGTCGACGAAACGGGCGACGCGCTCATGGCGGTTGGTCTGCGGGGCCCAGTTGAACGCGACCAGCGCAGTCGGCACCGCGATCGTCGACACCCGCTCGCCCGCCTTGATCAGGCCTGGATACTCGCCGGCCTCCAGCACCGCCGGCAGGTAGTAGTCCTCGAACTTGCTGTCGTACTGGACCGGGAGAAACTTGAAGCCGGGCTCGAAACGCCCGCGGACGAACGCGTCCACCGGCTTCGAGGTGATGAAGACGACGGCAGCCATCTCGCCCTTGCGCATCTGCTCGATCGCGACCTGGTGCGGAATGAAGGTATTCTCCGCGTTGATGCCGAGGCGGCTGAAGATCAGCGGCCCCGAATAGGCGGCAGCAGTTCCGAGCGTGTTGAAGTTCACCTTCTTGCCAGCGAGATCCTGCAGGCTCTGGATTTCCGGCCGCACGAAGACATGCAGCTCCGAGGGGAAGAGATTGAGCACATAGGTGACCTTGCGCCGGATCTGCGGCATCTGGGCCTTGTACTCGTCCAGCGCGTCGGAATTGATGATCGCGGTGTCGATGCCGCGCAGATAGAGCAGCGAGTTCAGGTTCTCGGTGGCGCCGCGGGTGACGATCGGCAGGACGTGCAGATTCGGCCCGTCATCGACGACACGGGCCATCTCCGCCCCAAGACGCAGCGGCGCGCCTTCGAGCAGCCCCGCCGCCAGACCGACCGTCCAGGCATTCATTTTCTCCTGTTCCGTCGGGAGTGGCCGAACCATGCGTCGCGGCGAGACGGTGCTGGCGGCGCTCATCTGTGGCGTCTGCGCCTGCGCCGGCTCGAATGCGGGAACAAACCCGGCAAAAGCGACCAGCAAGAGCAGGCACCGTCCCCAAACCGTGTTCATCACCTGCTCTCCCATTACCCGTCGGGTGCCGCCCGCAGCAGCGCCTCGGCACGATCCTTTGCTTCGGGAATGCCACCCGCCTGTGCCCTTGCATAAAGCTCGCGCGCTCTCGCCACTTCGCCGCGCGTGCCATAGGTCTTCCAGGTGGACAGGATGCGGGGATCATAGGTCTCCGCGAGCATGAAGCTCGCCCGCGCACTGCCCGTTTCGGCTGCGCGTTCGAGCACGATCCGGGCGGAACCGATGTCGCCCTGACCGAGCAGCGCGCTGGCCCGCGCGATCAGCCGCATCGCCTCCTGGCTGCTCCGCGCCTCTGCCGCCGCCGGCTGCACCGGCGCGACGGCCGCGACTGCCTGCGGAGCCTTGTGAATCTCGCTGGCTGCCTCAGGCCTCACGATCGCGGGGCGTAGCGACACCAGTTCCTGTGCCGCGGCCGCAGTGCGGTCGCGCTCCTGCTGGAGGGACTGACGCAGGTCCGCAATCATGGTCTCGCTCGCCTGCCTGAGCTGGCCCGCTTCGTTGCGCGCCTCATGCAGTTGCACCGCCTGAGCCTCGCTCTGGCGTTGCACGGCCGAGTGTTCGGTCGCCAGGGCGACACGCTGTGCGCGCTCCTGGTCGAGCGCCTGACGATATTGCGCGGCGCTGGCGGCCTGCCCTTGTCTCGCGGCTGCGGCCTGCGCGAGCGCCGCCGCCTTCTGCTGCTCTTGCTCCAGCAATTGCGTGGCTTTCGCGGCCTCCGCCTGCCTGAGCTGCCCGGCCTCGTCGCTCAATTTGCGCAACTGCGCCACCTGCGCCTCGACATCACGCCGCGCAGCTGCCAGCTCCGACGTCAGCGCGGCACGCTGGGCGCGTTCCTCATCAAGGGCCTGACGATGTTGCGCCGCGTTCGCAGTCAGCGCTTGCCGCGCGGCTGTGGCCTGTGCGAGAGCGGCTGCCTTCTGCCGTTCCTCCTCCAGTGATTGCGCGGTCCTGGCGGGCTCCGCCTGCCTGAGCTGGCCTGCCTCGTCGCTCGCCTTCCGCAACTGCGCGGCCTGCGAAGCAAGCTCGCGTTGCGCTGCCGACAGCTCGGCTGCCAGTGCAGCACGCTGCGCGCCTTCCCGGTCGAGCGCTTGACGATGTTGCGCGACGCTCGCGGTCAGCTCCTGCCGCGCGACTGCGGCTTCCTGCGTGAGAGCGGCCGCCTTCTGACGTTCCTGCTCCAGTGATTGCGCGGTCCTGGCGGCCTCCGCCTGCCTGAGCTGGCCTGCCTCGTCGCTCGCCTTTCGCAGCTGCGCGGTCTGTGTAGCAAGCTCGCGCTGCGCGGCCGACAGCTCGGCTGCCAGCGTGGCGCGCTGCGCGCGTTCCTGGTCGAGCGTCTGGCGATGCTGGGCGGCGAGCGAGCCGAGGTCCTGCCGCGCGGCCGCCAACTCCTGTGCCAGAGCAGTAGCTTTCTGCCGCTCCTGCTCGAGCGACTGGGAACTCGTTGCTGTCGCGAGTTGCTTGAGCTGCTCTAAGTCGTCGTTTGCACTTCGCAGTTGCGCCGCCTGCGTCTGCAAATCGCGCTGCGACGCCGAAAGCTGATCCGCCAGCGCGACGCGCTGCGCCCGCTCGCCGTCGAGCGCCTGACGGTGCTGCGCGACGGCTACGACCAGTTCCTGACGCGCCGTTGCGGCGTCCTGCGCGTCGGCGGCCGCCTTGGCCTGCTCCTGGCGCAATGCCTGTTCGTTCCTGGCGGTTTCGGCCCGGAATTGCAGATCCAGGCTCGCGATGTTTCTCCGGGCTTCGACCAGCTCACGCGCCACCGCTTCGGCCTGTTCTCGGTTCGGCGATCCCCGGGCTTCCGGCTCCGGATTGCTTGGCAGCAACGTCGCGGTGGTGACCGCTGTGGCCTGGCTCGGTGACAAGGCTCCCTTTGCAGGCTCGCCGATCTGACCCGGCCCCGGCCGGTCCGCACCCCGGGGCACGAGCAGAAGCAGGACCGCCGCCGCGACGCCGCTCGCCAACGGAATGAAACGGCGCCGGCGCGGCACTGGTCCGACCCGAGAGGATCCGCCTGCTCCGTCAGATTTCGTTGGAGATGGCTTTCGGGCGTCGGGCGCTTGGGCACGTTCGGGCTGGGCGGGCGGCTTTCCTGCGACCCACGGCCCCGTCCAGTGAACGGTATCGATGGTCAAGCTCGCATCATCCTTGACGGTGACGACTTTCCCATCTCCCGATGTGTTTTCGATCGCGTCGCGCATGTAGCTGACGCCTCTTGGCCGGCGGCATGGCGTGACCGGTGGCCCAGGCCCTTTGCGAGTTCGCTACGGCCGACGCCAACGGAGCTGTCCGCCGCGAGATTCCTGCGAGAGCTGGCTCTCGTCTCGACCGAACTGACCTCAGATCTGGAAAGACCAGAAGACGAGCATAGGGGCAGAAGATTGCCCGAGTGGGGTACTCCGTCCAAGCCGCCCGCTCGTAGCCTTTGCGCCCTAGTCGCTGACGCCCTCGCGCGCGGTGATCGCCATCAGGGTCGCCGTCAGCATGGCGCAGAGCTTCGCCTTGCCGTCGGTCAGGGCGAAGACCTCGGCCATGGCGAGCGTCAGGGTGCGGCCAGCCTTGACCACCCTGCCCTTGGCGATCAGCTCGTCGCCGGTCGCGGGCGCCAGCAGGTTGATCTTGAACTCGGCGGTGAGGATGCCGCTACCGGCCGGCATGGTGGTGAGGCCGGCATAGCCGGCGGCGCTGTCGGCGATGGTCGCGACCGCGCCGGCATGGACGAAGCCGTGCTGCTGGGAGAGATGTGCCGAAGCCGGCATGGCGATCTCGACCTCGCCCGGCGCGACCCTCACGAGCCGCGCGCCGAGCGTCGTCATCATCGCCTGCCTGGCGAAGCTCGCCTCGATCCGGGCGATCAGAGCAGGATCGGTCGTCAGGTCAGCCATCGGCATTTACTCTGCGGCGATCGCGGGCGGCGCTTCACGCTCGACATGAGCGATCGCGGCGCGCAGCTCGGCGAGGCCCGCACTCGCCGCGACGCAATGCTCGGAGAGATGGCGGCGGAACAGGCGGGAGCCGCGCCGGCCCGGGAAGAGGCCGACGAGATGGCGGGTAAAGGCGTGCAGGCGCCCGCCCCGCTCGATATGGGCAGCGATGTAAGGCTCAAGCGCTTTTAACATGTCGAACGCGTCCGGGAGTGGCGCGTCCTCGCCGAAGAGCAGCGGATCGACCGCGAGCAGCACTTCGGGGTTCTGGTAGGCCTCGCGGCCGAGCATGACGCCGTCGACATGGGCGAGATGCGGCAGCCATTCGCCGGGAGCTCGGATGCCGCCGTTGAGCGAAACGATCAGCTCGGGATTGGCGCGTTTCAGGCGATAGGCGCGCTCATAGTCGAGTGGCGGGATCTCGCGGTTCTCCTTGGGCGAAAGCCCCTGGAGCCAGGCCTTGCGGGCATGGACGACGAGTGCATCGACACCGGCCGCGCGCACGGCGACGGTCAGCGCATCGAGCGCCGCTTCCGGATCCTGCTCGTCGACGCCGATGCGGCACTTCACCGTGACGGGGATGGCGACCGCCGCCTTCATCGCCGCGACGCAATCGCCGACGAGCGCCGGCTCGCGCATCAGGCAGGCGCCGAAAGCCCCGCCCTGGACGCGGTCGGAGGGGCAGCCGCAGTTCAGGTTGATCTCGTCATAGCCGAAATCGGCGCCGATCTTCGCGGCCTCGGCAAGCAGCGCCGGATCGTTGCCACCGAGCTGGAGCGCAATCGGATGCTCGACATCGTCGAAGCCGATCAGCCGCTGCCGATCGCCGCGCACCACCGCCTGCGCCGTCACCATCTCGGTATAGAGCCGGGCGCGGCGCGACATCAGGCGATGGACGATCCGGCAATGCCGGTCGGTCCAATCCATCATAGGCGCCACTGAAAAGCGGTATTCTACTGCGGTCATCTCTATCGTCTGGCGTTGCCGGAAACCCGCCGGCGAGCCGAGCGCCCTAGCAGATTTCCCGCCCTCGATATAGTGCGCCGGCCTCCTACTGGAATGTGAGGTTCGCCTTCGCGACGATCTCGGCATAGACGGCG
The DNA here is from genome assembly GCF_001429505.1 of Allobosea sp. Root483D1. Classification (GTDB taxonomy): domain Bacteria; phylum Pseudomonadota; class Alphaproteobacteria; order Rhizobiales; family Beijerinckiaceae; genus Allobosea. The sequence continues at coordinate 203,049 of NZ_LMJW01000016.1, read as the reverse complement.
CGGTCGGCAGCGATGCGCGCGGCGAAGTCGGCGGCGCTCGAGAAATTCGGCAGGACGCCGAGCGTCTTGAGCTGGTCCTGGGCCTTCGGATCGGCCAGCGCCTTGCCCGCGGCAGCGTTGAGCTTCGCGACGATCTCGGGATTCAGGCCGGCCGGCCCGGCGAGCCCGATCCAGGAATGCGCGGTGAATTGCGGGAAGCCGCTTTCCTTCATCGTCGGGACATCGGGCAGCTCGAACCAGCGCCGCTCATTGGTCGTCGCCAGGATGCGGACCTTGCCGGCCTTGGCAAGCTCGACCAGCTCGCCCGCCATCATCAGCGGGACATGGCCGGCGGCGATGTCGTTCAGCGCCGGGCCGCTGCCGCGATAGGGAACGTGCAGCAGATCGGCGCCGGACGAGATCTTCAGCAACTCGCCGGCGAAATGGCCGTAGGTGCCGACGCCGGAGCTGGCGAAACCGATCGTCCCGGGCTTGGCTTTCGCCAGCGCCACGAGTTCGGCGACCGTCTTCGCCTCGACGGATGGGTGCGCGCCGAGGAAGGTGAAGCCTTCGACGAGATTGGCGATCGCGGTGAAGTCCTTCACCGAGTCGTAGGGCAGCTTCTTGTCGACATTCGGCAGGATGGCATGGGTGCCGGCCGAGACGAGCAGCAGCGTGTAGCCATCTGGCGCCGCCTTCGCGACGAAGTCTGAGCCGATCGCGCCGCCGGCGCCGGCACGGCTCTCGACGACGAAGGGCTGACCGAGGTCGATGCTCATGCTGTTGGCGAGCAGGCGGGCGATGCCCTCGACACGGCCACCCGGCGCAAACGGCACGATGATCTTGACCGGCTTCGTCGGATAGGCCTGTGCCGCGGCCTCGATTGCACCCGCACCGAGCACTGCCGCCGCGGCGAGCAGCATCGCCATGCGGCGCGTGAGTTGTCCCTTGAACATCGCCTTCCTCCCCTTTGTCGCCGAGTCCCCGGTGCAGCTCGCCCGCTCGGTCATTCTTCGAACTTCATGTTGGTCTGCCGGGCGACGTCGCCGAAGGCCTTCTGTTCGGTCTTGATCAGACTGCCGAAGGCGTCGGCGCTTTCGGTGCGCACGATGCTCGCCGCCGCCTTGACGCGCTCGACGGTCTTGGGATCGCTCATCGCCCTGTTGGCGGCCTGGTTGAGCTTCTCGACCAGCTCGCGCGGCATGCCGCCCGGCCCGAGCAGGCCGAACCAGAGCGGCGGCGCCGAGAATTCGGCAAGGCCGGCCTCCTTCATGGTCGGGACATCCGGCAGGCCCGGCCAGCGCTGCGGGTTGGTCGTCGCCAGAATGCGGACCTTGCCGGCCTGCGCGACCTCGATGAACTCGCCGCCGATCATCATCTGGACATGGCCGGCGACGAGATCGTTCACCGAGGGGCCGCTGCCGCGATAGGCGATGTGGGTGATCTTGGAGCCGGCAGCGATGTTGAAGAACTCGCCGGCGAAGTGGTTGTAGGTGCCGACGCCCGAGCTGGCGTAGTTGAACTCGCCCGGCTTGGCGCGGGCGAGGTCGACGAACTCCTTCAGATTGCTCGCCTTCACGCCGGGATGCACGCCGATGAAGCTGTAGCTCTCGACCATCAGCGCGATCGGGGTGAAGTCCCGGTCGGAATCATAGGGCAGCTTGGTGGTGATCTTCGGCAGGATGGCGTGCGTGCCGGTCGAGGCGAGCAGCAGCGTGTAGCCGTCGGGAGGCGCCTTCGCCACGAGGTCGGAGCCGAGGCTGCCGCTGGCGCCGCCGCGGTTCTCAACGACGAAGGGCTGGCCCATCTGTTCCTGCAGGCCTTGCGCGAGCATGCGCGCCAGCGCATCGGCGCGCCCGCCGGCGGCGAAGGGCACGATGATCTTCACCGGCTTGGTCGGGTAAGCCTGCGCCATCACGACCTGCGGCAGGGCCATGAGAGCGGCGGCGGCGATGAGGCCGAGGGCGCGGCGCCTGCTGGGTGTCATCATCGTCGTCCTCCCTTTTCGATCAGATGTCAGGCTTCGGTGGCCGCTTCTCGCGCCCGCCGGAAATTCGGCATGAGCAGCAGCGCGACGACCAGGGCGCAGGCAATCAGCAATCCGAGGCTGATCGGCCGCGACAGGAAGATCGCGGGGTCGCCGCGCGAGAGCAACATGGCGCGGCGCAGGTTCTCCTCCATCATCGGGCCGAGGATGAAGGCGAGCACCAGCGGCGCCAGCGGGCAGTCGAGCTTGGCCAGCACCACGCCGAGCAGGCCGAACAAGGCGACGAGACCGACCTCGAAGGCGCTGTTGTTCACCGTGTAGATGCCGATGCAGCAGAACAGCAAGATCGCCGGAAACAGCATGCGGTAGGGCGCGGCGAGCAGCTTCACCCACACGCCGATCAGCGGCAGGTTGATCACGAGCAGCATCAGGTTGCCGAACCACATGCTGACGATCAGTCCCCAGAACAGCTGTGGCTGCGTCGAGGCGAGATTGGGGCTCGGTGCGATGCCGTGGATCAGCATGGCGCCGGCCATCATCGCCATCACCGAATTGCCGGGGATGCCGAGCGCCAGCATCGGGATGAAGGAGGATTGCGCGCCGGCATTGTTGGCCGCTTCCGGCCCGGCGACGCCTTCGATCGCGCCTTCGCCGAAGCGTTCCGGCGTGCTCGAAATCCGCTTCTCGACCGCATAGGAGGCGAAGGAGCCGAGCATGGCGCCGCCGCCGGGCAGGATGCCGAGCAGCGCACCGAGCCCGGTGCCGCGCAAGGTCGCTGGCCAGGCGGCGCGGAAATCCTCCTTGGTCAGCCATAGCCGCGACAGCTTGGTGCGCTCGCCCTGCCCTTCCGGCCCGTTGGACAGATTGAGCATGATCTCGGCGATGCCGAAGAGGCCCATCGAGACGACGACGACGCCGATGCCGTCGCGCAGCTCCGGCCGGTCGAACGTGAAGCGGTCGAAGCCGGTGTTGACGTCGGCGCCGATCAGGCCGAGCAACAGGCCAAGGAAGATCGCGCCGACCGCGCGCAACGGCGAGCCTTGCGCGAAGACCACGGCGGCGACGAGGCCGAGCGCCATCAGCGAGAAATACTCGGCCGGGCCGAATTTCTGCGCAAGCTCGGTCAACGCCGGGCTGGCGATCGCGATCAGCAGCGTCACCACCGTGCCGGCGAAGAAGGAGGCGAGCGCCGCGGTCGCGAGCGCGGTGCCGGCACGGCCCTTGCGCGCCATGGCATAGCCGTCGAGGCAGGTGACGACGGAGGAGGATTCGCCCGGCAGGCGCATCAGCACAGCGGTGGTCGAGCCGCCATACTGCGCGCCATAATAGATGCCGGCGAGCATGATCAAAGCTTCGGTCGGCTGCAGGTAATAGGTCAGCGGCAGCAGCATCGCCATGGTTGCGATCGGGCCGATGCCGGGCAGGACGCCGATCAGCGTGCCGATCAGCGCGCCGAGAAAGCAGTACCAGAGATTGCTCAGCGAGGCGGCGACGCTGAAGCCGAGCGCCAGCGATTGGACGATGTCGCTCATTGCGGCCACACCGGCATCGAGATCTTCAGCGCATAGCCGAACAGGATCGTGCAGAAGACCGCGAGGCCGAGCGCGACGAACGGCAGCTCCTTCCAGCGGATCTCCTGCGCCGCGCAGGCTCCGATGCCCACGGTCAGGAGGCTGGCGACGAAGAGGCCGAGCCGATCGATGGTCGAGGAGAACACGATCACCGCGAGGCAGATCAGGACGATCGGGCGCCAGACGATGGCCGGCGGCGCCCAGCCGCGGGCAAACATGCCGCGGATCATCAAGGTGATCCCGAGCAGGAAGAGGGCCCCTGCCACAATGCGCGGCAGGAAGCCCGGCCCCATGCGCTGCGTCGTGCCGAACACATAGTTGCGGCCGACATAGAGGGCGAACGCCCCGATCGCGGCGAAGAGCAGGCCGAGCAGGATGTCGTTGGCGCCCGAGGCCGGCGCCGGCTCGGACGGCGCCACGGCGGCCCTGCCCTTGCTGTCGTTGAGCGGGTCCATCGCTCCTCCCCGATGCGACGGGCGCCTTCGGATCAGGGCCGGGCGCCGCATTTTCATTTGTATATGAATATCTGTCTTATATGCAAAACATTGTCAATCTGCCGAGACCGCTTCGAAGGAGAGGCCGCTTGCGCCTCTCGCTTCATCGGTCCTTGAGGGACGCTGCGTCCAGCAGCTACCGCATGATCGGGAAAAGGGCTCGCAACCGCTGGTCGCGGAGCCACAGGCCGCCCCACATGAAGAGGCCGAGATAGAGGCTGAAGAGCACATGGCTGAAGAGCGGGCTCCCGGCCCGAACCTGCGTCGCCATTGCACCGCCCAGCAGCCCCATCATCAGAACCGCACCCAGCAGGGCGGTGCGGGGAATGAGGTAGAGCGCGAGGCAGGCCAGTTCGATCAGGCCGATCATGAAGGCATAGCCGGCCGGCCAGCCGAGTTGCGCCATCGTCTCCTCGGCAACCGGCATGCGCAGCAGTTTGGGCGAGATCGATGCGCCCAACATGAAGAGGGCTAAGAGCCCCGTCAGGACGCGGCCCGTCCAAAGCGCGGCGTTGGTATTCATGTGCGTCTCCCTCGTTCCCGGTGCCAGCAAACCTCACCGCTCGCCGTTGCATGACAGGAACGATCCTGCAGTCTGCCCTCGCCGAACATGGACTTCTTACTGACACGTGACAGGGCCGGTCGTGCGAAGCTCGATCGGATCGCCACTATCGCCATGGATTGCTGGACGAAGTGAGCGGCAAGCCAGGAATCGCGGCGGAAGCGCAGCAATCGAGGACGATTCGATGGCCCTGACCGAGTTCAAGACGATCGACGACTACCTCGCCAGCCTGAGCGAGGAGAACAAGGCCGGCGTGCGAGCCATATGCGACGCCATCAAGCGAGCCGTTCCGGAGGCCGAGGGCGTGATCAGCTACCAGATCCCCGCCTTTCGCCACAATGGCGGCTGGATCTTCTATGTCTCGGCCCACAAGGACCACTACTCGCTCTCCTGCCCGCCGCCGATCCCGTCGTTCGAGGCGTTCAAGGACGAGCTCGCGCGCTACGCCAAGACGAAGTCGGCCCTGAAGCTGCCGAAGAAGGAGCTGCTGCCGATCAGGCTGATCGAGACAATGGCGGCCCTTCATGCACGCTACAATCTCGAACAGGCCGGCAAGAAGCGCGGAAAGGCGTGACGGTCACAGCGGTGACCGTCGATCGCGTCAGGCCGCTTCGCGGATGAAGCGGCTGAGGAAGAGGCGCGTGCGCGGGTGGCTCGGATTGGCCAGCACTTCTTCCGGCCTCCCCTGCTCGACCACGAGGCCGCCATCCATGAAGACGACGCGGTCGGCCGCCTCGCGGGCAAAGCCGATCTCATGGGTGACGACGATCATGGTCAGGCCCTGGCCGGCGAGATCGCGCATCGTTGCCAGCACCTCGCCGACGAGCTCGGGATCGAGCGCCGAGGTCGGCTCGTCGAACAGCATCAGCTTCGGCCGGATCGCCAGCGCGCGTGCGATGGCGACGCGCTGCTGCTGGCCGCCGGAGAGCTGACGCGGATAGGCGTTGGCCTTCTCGGTCAGGCCGATGCGGCCGAGCAGCTCCATGGCATAATCGGTCGCTTCCTTGCGAGAACGACCATGGACGCCGACCGGCGCCTCGATGATGTTCTCCAGCGCCGTCATGTGCGGGAAGAGGTTGAACTGCTGGAAGACCATGCCGATCTGGCGGCGCTGCGCCGCGATCGCCCGCGGCGAGAGCTTGATCAGCCGCTCGCCGTTCAGCCGGTAGCCGATCTGCTCGCCGGCGACCATGATCGAGCCGCGGTGGATGGCTTCGAGATGATTGATGCAGCGCAGGAAGGTCGATTTGCCGGAGCCGGAGGGCCCGAGCACGACGACGACCTCGCCCGGCATGACATCGAGATCGATTCCCTTCAGCACCTCGTTGCTGCCGAAGGATTTGTGGACGTTGCGGGCGCTGACCAGCGGCGCGGCGTCAGTCGCGATCCGGCTCATGGCGTCGCCTCCGCGATGATGGGCATGGGTTCGCTCGCGCCGCGCTCGCCACGGGCATAGTAACGCTCGATGAAGCCCTGGCCGATGTTCAGGACGGTGGTGATGACGAGATACCAGATCACCGCGACCATCAGCATCGGGACGACTTCGAAGGTGCGGTTGTAAACCGCCTGCACCGAATAGAGCAGATCGGCCATGGCGATGACGCTGACCAGCGACGTCGCCTTGATCATGGAGATCAGCTGGTTCCCGGTCGGTGGCACGATCGAGCGCATCGCCTGGGGAATGATCACCCGCCACAGCGCCCTCGCCCGCGTCATGCCGAAGGCATCGCTCGCCTCGGACTGGCCCTTGTCGACCGAGAGCAGGCCGCCACGGATGATCTCGGCCATGTAGGCAGCTTCGTTGAGCGAGAGGCCGGCGATCGCCGCCGTCATCGGCGTGATCAGGTCGTTGGTGTGCCAGCTGATCAGCGTCGGCCCGAACGGGATCGATATCGAGATCTCCGGGAAGAGCGTCGAGAGATTGTACCAGAAGATCAGCTGGACCAGCAGCGGCGTGCCACGGAAGAACCAGATGAAGAGGCCGGCAAGGCCGCTGAACAGCCGGTCGTCCGAGAGCCGGGCGATCGCCAGCAGCAGGCCGATGATGACGCCGATCACCATCGCCACCACGGTGAGCCCAAGCGTGACATAGAGTCCGCGCAGGATCGATTCCGCCGTGAACCATTGCGCCACGACCGGCCAGCCGAAATTCGGGTTCCAGGCGACGATCCAGGCAAAATTGGCGGCGACCGCGAGCACGAAGGCCCAGGTCAGCCAGCGCCCCCATTCGACCGGGCGGTGGGCATTGGCGACGTCGCGCAACGTCGCCTGCCGGTCATGCATCGGCTCAGCCGAGCTGCTCATGTCGTGCCCGCTCAGTTCTTCGAGAGGTTGATGCCGGGCTCGCCGATCATGTTGTTGTCGAGCCCCCATTTCTTGAAGATCGCCTCATAGGTGCCGTTCGCCTTCAGCGCCTTGATGCTGGCGAGCAGGACTTCGCCGAGCGGCGAGCCCTTCGGCACCACCGCGCCCTGGAACAGGTCCTGGAAGCCATTGGCCTTGCCGATCGCGGCGAGTTCGAGATCGCCCTTGGCCTGCTGGACGAAATAAGTGAGCGGCGCCTGCGAGGAGAAAAAGGCGTCGGAGCGCTTCGAGCGGACGGAGAGGATCGAGGTCGGCTGGTCGGTGAAGGACATGACCTCCAGCGCCGGCTTGCCCTCGGCCGCGCATTTCTCGGCCTGGGCCTTGATCACCTTCTCGGCGGAGCCCGCCGACATCACCGCGATCTTCCTGCCGCAAGTGTCGTCGAGGCTGCCGATCGCCTTCGGGTTGCCCTTCTGCACGGCGAAAATCACGAATTCGCGGACATAGTCGACAAAATCGTTGGCTTCCTGGCGCGACTTGAAGTCGCCGATCGGACCCATGGCGAACTGGAAGCGGCCAGCAGCGATGCCGCTCAGCGCCGCCGCAAGCCCGCTCACCGTGGCATGATCGATCTTGACGCCGAGCAGCTGGCCGACGGCCTCTGAGAGGTCGGCGCTGGCCCCGGTCAGCTTGTTGGCGTCGGTGACGATCTCGTAGGGTGGGAAGGAGCCGTTATTGACCGAGATCATCTTGCCGGCCGTGCGGATCGTCTCCGGCAGCTTGGCGCGCAGGGCCTCGTCGACCTTCTGCTCGGGAATCTTGATGCTGGCGTCCTGGGCGAAGGCTGGCCCCTGCAGAATTACAGCGGCCAGTGCGGCGGCTCCGGCGAATTTCACGATCATGTTCATGGCGACGTCCCCTTTTATCGTTGTCGGTGAATGGCGGCCCGCTCTTAGGCGGCGAGCTCGGGACCAGCGAAGCGGCGGTTGACCAGGACCGGCAGCGCCGCACGTGCCGCGGCGATGCGGGCCGGGTCGATCTCGGCATAGATCAGCGCCGGAGCCTCGCCTGCGCGGGCGACGGCGACCCCGAGCGGGTCGACCACCATGCTCGCGCCGATATTGCGCGGGCCGCATTCGCCGGTGGCGATGACGTAGCAGGTGTTCTCCAGCGCGCGGGCGGTGACGAGCACATCCCAATGCGCCTCCTTGCCGAGGCCACGCACCCAGGCGGCCGGCAGCAGCAGCACGTCGGCGCCATCGAGCGCGAGGCGCCGGGCCAGCTCGGGGAAGCGGACATCGTAGCAGGTCATCAGCCCGCATTTCAGGCCCGCGATCTCGAGCAGCGGCGGCACTTCGGTGCCCGGCTCGACATTGGTCGATTCCAGCGCCGAGAAGGCGTCGTACAGATGGAGCTTGCGATAGGCCGCAACGATCGCGCCGTCGCGGACCGCGACGTGGATGTTGAAGACGCGGCCCTTGCCGTTCGGCACATGGATGCAGAACAGGGTGGTCAGCGCTGAACCCTTGCTGGCATCGAGCACGCCCTGCATGAACGGGCCGTCGAGCGGCTGCGCCGTCTTCAGCACGATGTCGGGGTCGGTGATGTCGCGCGCCAGGATGCCTTCCGGCAGCAACAGCAAATCGGCGCCGGCGGCCTTGGCCTCCCCCATCAGGCGGGTGGAGGTGGCGAGGTTCTCCTGCCATTCGCGGCTGACGGCGAATTGTCCGAGCGCGGCTTTCATCGATGGGCTCCTTCCAGCGCAGGGGTGGCCGGGAACAGGGTCTCCGGCGTCAGATCGGTGTCGGCGAGGTTCTGAATGCGCAGCTGCTCGATGAACGCGGCGATCATCGTCCGGTTCGCGGCGAGCCCGCTCTCATTCCAGTTTTCGGGCAGATCATGCCCGCTGCGCACCAGCTCGTCGATCAGCCAGGGCGTGGTGTCGGCATAGCGGCGGCGCCTCTCCAGCCAGACGCGCCCACTTTCGTCCAGAAGGTCGCTGAGCGCCTGCGGCAGCCAGGGTTCGCGGGCGGCGAGCTCGGGCTTGATACCAATGATGTGCATGCCGGGCACGAAGCCGACCTTGGTGAAATAGCCGCGCTCGGCACTGCGGACGTCCGGCAGCAACGCCCGGAAGCGCGAGCCCTTCGCAAAGAACCCCTTCGGCATGAACGGCATCAGCACGGCGGCGATCTCGCCGGCGGCGAGCAAATCGAGCAAGGGCGGCTGGCCCGGCAAGGCCTCGATCCGGCCGAGCTGCGCATAGCGCCCGACCCGATCGACGATCGGGTGATCGGCGGCGAGGCGGCTGACGGCCCAGAAGGCGTCGTCGATGCCAAGACCGGCATCCGCCATAGCGGCACGAGTCCAGGTGTTGCCCGAATCCTGCCAGCCGGCGATGCCGATGCGCGTGCCGCGCAGCTCCTCGAAGGATGTTAGTTTGCTGTCGGCGGCCGTTACGACGCAGCGATGGCGGAAGCCGCGCATGATGAAGTGCGGAATGCCGACGACGCCGGCCTCGCCGCGGGCGCGACCGGTGGTGTAGCGGCTGAACGAGATCTCGCTGGCATCGAAGCGCGGATCGCTGGCGAAATCATCGGGCAGCGACGCAAGGCGCTCGATCTTCAGCTCGAAGCGGTCGGAAGCGAGATCGCCGAGCAGCAGCGGCGTGATGAAGTCCCAGTCGCGCAGGGCCAGCCGGATCACAGGTTTCAAGCCATCGCCTCGCTGCAGATAAACCTTGGACAGCGCCGAGATTAAATGTTCATTTAACCTGATCAATCGCTATTACGTTCCTGAACATTCATTTTTGATTCGATGACCGACCACCCCGACGCCTCCTGGCTGGCGAGCCGCCTGACGCAGCACACCGCACGCGGCATCGCGCTCGACCTGAGCCAGATGATCCGCTCCGGGCTGCTGCCGGTCGGCACGCGGCTGCCGACCGTGCGCGACCTCGCCTATCGGCTCGGCGTCAGCCCCGGCACGGTCTCGGAAGCCTGGAGTGAACTGAAGCGGCAGAAGATCGTCTCGGGCCGCGGACGCGGCGGCGCCTGGGTCAGCGGCGACAATGCGACGCCGAGGCCGACACGGATGGCGAGCGTCGCCGATTTCGGGCCGGACGCGCTCGACCTCTCGCTCGCGGTCCCGGATGCGGCGCTGCTGCCGCCATTGCGCGAGGCGCTGGCCCAGGCGGCAACGGCCGAGAACCTCAACAGCTATGAGCGCACGCCGATCCTGCCGGCGCTGCGCGAGGCAGTAGCGCCGGACTGGCCCTACCGGCCGGACGCCTTCCTCGCCATCAATGGCGGCTACAACGCGGTCTATTCGGTACTGCACGCGACCGTACTTCCCGGCTCCTGCGTCGCAATCGAGGACCCGACGGCGATGCGGCTGCTCGATATCATCGAGGACCTCGGCGCCGAGATCCTGCCGGTCGCCCGCGACGCCGAAGGCCCCCTGCCCGGCGAACTCGCGGCTGCGCTGCAGCGGCGGCCGTCCGCCTTCATCTTCCAGCCTCGCACCCATTCGGTCACCGGCCAAAACGTCAGCGCCTCGCGGCTTGCCGAACTCGGCCAGGCGCTCGCTGGAAGCGACACACTGGTGATCGAGGATGACGGCATCGGCGACGTCTCGATCCACCCGCCGATCAGCCTGGGCGCGACGATGCCGGAGCGGGTTGTGCATATCCGCTCGTTCTCGAAATCGCTCGGTCCGGACCTTCGGATCGCCGTGCTGTCGGCACCAGCCATGGTGATCCGGCAGATCCAGTCCTATCGCAGCTTCTCCTCGGGCTGGACCAGCCGGCTGCTGCAGGCCGCGACTGCCTGGCTTCTGACCGATGCCGAGACCGGCCGGCAGGTGGCGCAGGCCCGTGCGATCTACGCCGAACGCCGGTGGGCGCTGGTCAACTGCCTGGCTGAACGAGGGCTCGCAATGCCGGAGAGCGACGGGCTGTGCATCTGGGTGCCTGTGGAGTCCGAGCAGTTCGCGCTGGTGACGCTGGCCGCACATGGCATCGCGGTGCTGCCCGGCAGCAAATGCGCGGCGCGGCCGACCGAGCATGTCCGGGTCGCGACCGCGATCCTGGCGCAGGACTATGACCGCGTCGCCGACGCACTGATCAAGGCGGCGCAGCGAGGCGATCAGCGCTGACGCGGCACCCTCGTATGGGCCGGCAGCTCCTCGTCCTCGAACAGGTCCGGATGCTCGGCGGCGATACGCGGCAGTGCATTCAGGATTTCGCGGAGATGGATGCGCATCGCGGTCGCGGCCATGTCGGAATCGCCGGTCTCGAGCGCATCGACGATGGCGTTGTGCTGGGTGATCAGCAGCGGGATCGGCGAGGTACCTGGCAGCGACAGAAAACGCACCCTGTCGGTCTGGGCGCGGGCGCTCTCGACCACCTTGCCGGCATAGTCGCAATCGACGATCTCGGCGATAGCCTGATGGAAGGCCTCGTCCAGCACGGTGAAATCGGAATAGTCGCTGCGCTCGGCAGCAGCGGCTTGCTCGGCGATCAGGCGGCGCAAGCGGGCAACGCCGCCAGGATCGATCAATCGGCTCGCCGCCCGTGCCAGGGCGCATTCGACCGCCTCGCGCACGAAGCGGGCATTGGCGACCTCGCGCATCGAGATCTTCATCACATAGGTGCCGCGGCTCGGCAGGATCTGTACCAGCCCGGCTTCCGAGAGCTTGATGAAGGCCTCGCGCACCGGCTGGCGGCTGACGCCGAAGCGGCCGGCAATCTCCTTCTCCGAAAGCGCTTCTCCGGGGCGAAGTTCGCTGGCGATGATCGCCTGGCGGAGGGCCGCGACGAGCTGCGGTGCAATCGGATCACGCAGCCGGAGCGAGATGTCCATGAGTTAAACTCCTCGGCCAGCCGGCAGAGATGATACCGGTATGGTGGCCTAACGGCAAACTCCGCTGGTCAGCCCTCGCCCCGCCTGAGCAGATAAGTATCCATGATCCAGCCGTTTTCGGCGCGGGCCGCTTCGCGCCTGCGGGCGATCTCATCCGAGACCCCGGCTAGCGGGCCGGAAGCCAGGATCTCCTGCGGCGCGCCGAGATAGGCGCCCCACCAGATCTCGAGGTTGGCGGGATCGATCTTCGCGAAGGCCTGCTCGCCATCGAGCATCACCACGGTACTGCCGGCATCGTCGCGAAAGCCGCCTTCGGCGAGCTTGCGGCCGGTCGTGATGGTGACGGGCTCGCCGATCCGGTTGAGCACGAGGCGATGTGCCGCTGCCAGTACCTGGACGCTGGTGATGCCGGGGATGACGTCGTAGTCGAAGGCCAGCCCACGGGCGCGCACGGCCTCGATGATGCGCAGCGTGCTGTCGTAGAGCGACGGATCACCCCAGACGAGGAGCGCGCCGGTCTGGTCTTCGCTGAGCTCGTCGCGGAACAGCCGCTCATAGCTTTCGGCGAGCACCGCATGCCAGTCGTCGACACTCCCGCGATAATCGTCGCCCGCAGCGGCACGCTTGGGCACGGTGAGCGGCACGGTGCGCCAGCCGTCGCGCTCGATATAGCGCCGGCAGATTTCCTCGCGCAGTTCGCGCAAGGCAGATTTCTCGGCGCCCTTGTCTGGCACGAAGACGATATCGGCGGTGTTGAGCGCCTTGATCGCCTGGATCGTCATGTGCTCGGGGTTGCCGGCGCCGATGCCGATGATCCTGATCCTGCGCATGGGCACCCCTGTTCCATTAGAGGCGCCGCATAGCACGCAGGAGTATGCGACCGCTAACCCAGCAGGTTCCTGATCGTGCGCATGAAGACGCGGGCGCCGGGCGCGATCAATGCATCGGGGAAGTCGTAGTCGGGATTGTGCAGTGGCGGCGTATCTTCGCCGGAGCCGAGCAGGAACATCGCCGATTTCGAGGAGCGGCCGAACAGGCCGAAATCCTCGGAGCCGCGCTGCGGCGGCGTCTCGCCACGCGCAATGCCCTCCTCGTCGCAGGCGCGGCGCAGATGCGCCACCGCCTCGGGATCATTCTCGCAGTGATGGAAGACGTCATGGTAATCCATCGTCACGGAGAGCCCGCCGGCCGAGGCGGCTTCGCGCACAAGCGCCTCGGCTTCGGCGCAGAGCGAGCCCATCAACGCATCGTTCAGCGTGCGCAGCGTCGCCCAGAGTTCAGCGCGACCAGGGGTAATGCCGAAGGCCGGCTCGCCCATGCTGGCATGGGTCACCGTGACGAGACGGTAATTGCCCTCGAGCGCGCCACCCTGGCCGAGCGCAGTCAGCTCCGGCATCAGGCGGGCGAGCGCCTTCATCGGCGATATCGCGTGCTCTGGCGTGGCGGCATGCGAGGTGTGGCCGGTCAGCACCACCTTCAACCCACGCGAGGCGCAGTTGGCGGGACCTTCCGAAATCCGGACACCGCCCAGCGGCAGGCCGGGCTTGTTGTGCAGCGAGAAGGAGAAGTCGGGCGCGATCTCCTTGAACCTGGGATCAGCGATCACGGCTGCGGCACCGGCACCGGTTTCTTCGGCCGGCTGGAACAGCAGGATGGCGCGCCCGCGCTCCGGCCGCTGCCGGCCGAGCCCGCGCGACAGCGCCGCGACGGTGGCCATATGGCCGTCATGGCCGCAAAGGTGGCCCTTGCCCGGCACCTGCGAGCTATGCGGCACACCGGAGAGATCCTCGATCGGCAGTGCATCGAGCTCGCACCGGATCAGCACGGTCGGGCCGGCTTCGGTGCCTTCATAGATCGCAGCGACGCCATGACCGCCGAGATCGGTGACGATGCGGTCGGGCGCGCTCGGCGCGAGGAAGCCGACGATTGCCTTGGCCGTCTCGCGCTCCTCGCCTGAGATCTCCGGCGCGCGGTGGAGGGCATGACGCAGCTCGATCAGCTCGACCATGTCGGAATTGGTGAGAAACATGCCTGGCGCTTCCTCGGATGATTTGGTCCGAGCTTGGCCAGCGCGCCCGTCGGGTTCAACCCCCGTCGCCGCCCGGCACTGGCAGGCGGCCATGCATCCTGCTCACGCCGCCAGCAAGCCCAGCGCCCGCTCGATGCGTGAGCAGCCGCCGCGACCGCGCGCCTTGCGATAGGCGCGGCTGAGGCGGCCGCTGGCATAGGCGTCGACGACGATGGCGTGGACATAGCTCTTGCGCACCACGGCCGGCGTGTTGACCAGCCGCTCGGCGATGGCGCGCATGATGTCGGCGAGCTGGCGCTTGCGGCCGCGCTCGCTGGCGGCGATCTCGGTCGAAAGCAGGAGCTCGGCGGCAGCGGCATTGGCGGCGAGCATACGCAGGTCCTTGCTCGATATCGGCAGGCCGGTCGCCTCCTTCATGTAAGCGTTGATGTCAGCCGCATCGATCGCCACGACCAGGCCGTCCTCGGCCCGGTACTGGAACAGGCGCTTGCCGGGCAATGTCTTCAATCGCGTCAGCGCTCGCGCGAGCGGAGCATCATCGCGCCCGCAGGCGATGTCCTTGCCGCTCTTGCCGCGGAAGGCGAGCGCGACCTGCCGGCCGGTGACGGTGACATGGCGCTTCAGCAGGGTCGAGGCGCCATGGCTGCCATTGGTGCGGGCATAGACCTCGTTGCCGACGCGGATATGGCAGCGATCGATGACCGCGGCGGCGCAGGCGAGTGCCTTGTCGCGCGAGAGCGTGCGATCCTTCAGGTCCGTGGCGATACGCTGGCGCAGCTTCGGCAGGGCGTCGATCAGCTGGGCAAGACGCTTCAGCTTGCGGCGCTCGCGCACCTTCTCCCAATCGGGATGATAGCGATGCTGGATGCGGCCGGCGTCGTCGCGGCCGATCGCCTGGAGATGGGCGCGCGGATCGCTGGCGATCAGCACATCCTCATAGGCCGGAGGGATCGCCAGCGAGCGGATGCGCGCCAGCGTCTCCTCGTCGGTGATCTTGCCGCCTTCGGCGTCGCGATAGCCGAAATTGCGGCCGACACGGACGCGGCGGATGGTGAGGTCGTCGACGCTGACGCGGCGCAGGCGGCCTGTGCTCGCCGCGGCGCTTCCCTTGCTCTTGGTGACCATTCAGCGCCTCCGCAGCTCGACCGGCTGCGGAGGAATGCGGGAGGCCGCGGGTTGTTCCGGCCTACCGCTTCGCCCGCGCCACGATCTGCGTCGGGTTGACGAAGCGCAGCGCGATGATGAGCCAGATCAGCGTCGTCACCATGTAGATCACCGCCATGGCGTCGATCGACTGCACGGCGCGGACGCCGGCGGCGAAGACGGCATAGTAGAGCGCGACGACCAGGGTCTGGCTGGTCGGACCGGCGGTGAGGAAGGTCAGCTCGAACATCGCGATCGTGCGGACCAGCACCAGCAGCAGCGCAGCGAGGATGCCGGGCATCAGCAGCGGCAGCAGCACGTAGACGAAGAGCTTGAAGGTGTTGGCGCCGAAGACGCGCGCCGCCGCCTCGATCTTGGTGTCGATCTGCTCGATGAACGGGATCATCACCAGGATGACGAAGGGCACCGTCGGCACGAGATTGGCGAGCACCACGCCCG
Organism: Allobosea sp. Root483D1; assembly: GCF_001429505.1. Lineage (GTDB taxonomy): Bacteria > Pseudomonadota > Alphaproteobacteria > Rhizobiales > Beijerinckiaceae > Allobosea. The sequence continues at coordinate 187,659 of NZ_LMJW01000016.1, read as the reverse complement.
ACATCGAGCCGGCGAGCCCGGTGCGATAGAGCACCGTCGCGAGCGGGATGCCGAAGGTGATCGGCGGCACCAGCAGCGGCAGCAGGAAGAGCAGCATCACCAGCTTCTTGCCGGGGAAGTCGCGCCGCGCCAGCGCATAGGCGGCGGGCACGCCGATCAGCCCCGACAGGAAGACCACGAGGAAGACGATCTGGAAGGTGACCGTCAGCACGTCGCCGAGCTGGAACTCGCTCCAGGCGGCGCCGTACCAGCGCGTCGTCCAGCCATCCGGCAGCCAGGAGCGCAGCCAGCGCGTCGAGAACGAGCTCGTCACCACCGCCGCGATCATGCCGAACAGGTTGACGATGAAAAAGCCGATCAGCGTCCAGTTGGCCGCGGCCCAGAGCTTGGTGGAAAGGCGGGTGTCCTTGACCATCGGATCAGCCCTTCCCGCCGCCGGCCGGGCCGCGATAGAGCATGCCGCGCAGGCCGAGCACCGCGACGACGATGGCGAGCTGGACCATGCCCATGATCATCGCGACGGCCGAGGCCATCGAGTAGTCGTATTCCTCGAAGGCGGCCTGGTAGGCGGCGATCGAGATCACGCGCGTCGGGCCCGCTGGCGCCCCTAACAGCACCGCCGAGGGAAAGACCGAGAAGGCCTGGACGAAGCTGAGGCAGAAGGTGATGGCGAGGCCGGGCAGCAGCAGCGGCAGGAGGATGTGCTTGAAGCGCTCCCAGGGTCCGGCGCCGAGCGTTGCGCCGGCCTGCTCCAGCGCCGGATCGACGCCGGTGAGATAGGACAGCGTCAAGAGGAAGGTGAAGGGGAAGCCGGTGATGACCAGCGAGAGCATCACGCCCCAGTAATTATGCAGGAGCTTCACCGGGCTCGAGATCAGGCCGATCGCCATCAGCGTGCGGTTGAACCAGCCCTGCGGGCCGAGATAGTTCAAGAGCCCTTCGGCGACGAGCACGGTGCCGAGCGTGATCGGAATCACCAGGATGGTGGTGAGCAGGCGCTGGTTCTTCATCAGCCGGACGCGGAAGGCGATAGGGATCGCCAGCAGCAGAGTCAGGATGGTCACCGGCATGGCGAGCCAGAGCGTGGTCGCGATCGTGCCGTAGAGGAAGGAATCCGAGAAGAAGCGCTGGTAGTTCGCCAGCGCCCCGCCGGCCTTCGGATTGAAGGACAGGAAGAGCCCGTAAAAGAACGGGTAGATGAACAGCGCCAGCAGGAAGATCACCGCGGGCAAGACGAGCAGGGTCAGCCCGTCGAGCCCGCGCGCGGCGAGGCGCTGCTTGAGCGGAATCTCGACGGTGCCGGGCGCCGCGCCAGACAGGGTGCTCATGCGCCCTCTCCGAAGACGAGGACGCGATCAGGAGCGGCGGCGAGGCGGATCTCGGTGCCGGGCGCGATGCGGCTATCGGCCAGGAAGGTCAGCGGCGTGTCGTCCGCCATGCGGGCAAAGCCGACGAATTCGCGGCCGTGGAACTCGGTCGAGACGACCTTGGCCTTAAGCCCCGGAGCGCCGTCCGCCACAGGATGCAGGTCCTCGGGGCGGATCGAGATATGGGCGCCCTGCCCGGCCGCGACCTGCGACCTCGTGCGCCCGGTGACGCCGACCTCGCCGCAGGTGACCGTCGCCTGCCCGTCGGCAACCGAGGCGACGCGGCCGGCGACTTTGTTGCGGAAGCCCATGAATTCGGCGACGTCGAGATGGTCGGGCCGCGAGAACAGATCCTCGGGGCCGCCGACCTGGCGGATCTCGCCGTCGCGCATCACGACGATGCGGTCGGCGAGCGAGAGCGCCTCCTCCTGGTCGTGGGTGACGTAGATGGTGGTGGCGCCGAGCGTGTTGTGGATGCGCCTGATCTCGGCGCGCATCTCGAGGCGCAATTTGGCGTCGAGATTGGAGAGCGGCTCATCCATCAGCACCAGAGGCGGCTGCACCGCGATGGCGCGGGCGATGGCGACGCGCTGCTGCTGGCCGCCCGAGAGCTGGCCGGGCAGCTTCGCCTCCTGGCCCTGCAGGCGGACCAGCGCGACGGCTTCCGCAACGCGTCGCTCGCTTTCCGCCTTGGCCATGCCGCGCATCTTGAGGCCGAAGCCGATATTCTTGCGCACGGTCATATGCGGGAAGAGCGCATAGCTCTGGAAGACCATGCCGAAGCCGCGCTCCTCCGGGCGGAGCGGATCGATGCGCTTCTCGTCGAGCCAGATGCCGCCGCCGGTCGCCGGCAGGAGGCCGGCGATCAGGTTCAGCGTCGTCGACTTGCCGCAGCCGGACGGGCCGAGCAAGGCGATGAACTCGCCCTGCTTGATCGTCAGCGAGACGTCCTTGACGGCGTTGTGCGTGCCGAAATCGCGGCAGAGCCGGTCGAGCCTGAGTTCACGGAAATTCGCGGCATGTATCGACATGAAGGACCATCGAGTTCGAACGGATGGGCGGTCGGCCGCCGACAGGCGACAGCAAGGCGGCAGGCCGGTCAAGGACCGGCCTGCTTCGAGATTATACGGCAGGCTTACTTGCGCTTGGCGCCGCCGACCTGCTCGTCCCACATGCGGAAGGCGACGACCATCTTCTCGGGGTCGAGCGGGGTTTCCATGGGGTTGTCGGCGATCAGCTTGTCGTATTCCGGCCGGCCGTATTCCTCGATCGCCTTGCGGCTGGCGGCCGGCGCCATCGAGAGCGGCACATCCTTCACCGCCGGGCCCGGATAGAAGTAGCCCTCGTCATAGGTGTAGGCCTGCTGCTCGGGGGTCAGCATGTGGCGGATCAGGTCGAGCAGCACGGCGAGCTTCTCGTCGGAGACGCCCTTGGGGATCATCATGTACTGGGCGTCCGTGACCCAGTGGAAGCCCTTCAGCGCCTGGATCTTCGCCTCCTTCGGCACGACGCCGAGGACACGCGGGTTGATGTCCCAGCCCGTGGTGCTGACGATGATGTCGCGCGAGCCGTCGCCGAGCTCCTTCATCGTCGCGCCGGTGCCGCCGGGGTAGTATTCGATATTCTCGCCCAGGGCCTTGAGATAGGCCCAGGTCTTGTCCCAGCCCTTGGCCGGATCCTTGGGATCGCTATCGCCGAGGATATAGGGCAGCCCCATGATGAAGGTGCGGCCGGGGCCGGAATTGGCCGGGCGGGCATAGAGGAAGCGGTTCTTGTTCTGCTTCGTCCAGTCGAGCAGCTCCTGCGCCGTGGTCGGCGGGGTCTTGACCTTGTCGGGCATGTATTCGAGCAGCGGCCCGGACGGGTAATAGACCATCGCCATTCCCTGGCCGCGCCCGAGATTGTGCATGGCGAGCGCAGGCTTGAGGAAGACCTCGTCGGGCTTGGGCAGATCGGCTGCGAAGCGCGGCAGCAATTCGACCCAGAGCTTCTGGTCGATGCCGGCCGAGAGCACATCGAGGCCGCCGATGACAAAATCGATATCGACGCGGCCGGCGTCCTGCTGCGCCTTCAGCTTGGCCGGCAACTCAGGGGCGGGAGCCTTGGTGAAGGCCATCCGCGAGACGACCTTGGGGTTCGCCTTGGCGTAGTTCTCCAGCGGCGCCTGCACCAGAGCGAGCGCGCCGCCGACGTCGATGATGCTGAGCGTGACCGGCGAGGTCGGCAGCTTGAGCCCTTGCGCGAAGGCGCCGGGCGCGGCCGCAATACCGGCCATGCCAGCGACGCCGCCGAGGAATGTCCGACGATGGATAGTGTCCTGAGCCATGATCTCCCCTCCCGGCGGCTTTGCCGCCTGCTGTTTCCCCAGCCTGTGAAAAAGCTGCTCTTGCGGCACTTTTAGCACCGGCGCTTATTGAAACTACGGCTTTCGGAGTTGACGCCTCCGCTAGGGCCGGTATCCTAGTATACTAGTGAACAAGAGCTTGGCAATGGGCATCGCCGCGGCGAGACAAAGCACCGACCAGATCTACCGGGCGCTGCGCGGCGACGTGCTGAACGCGGTACTGCGTCCGGGCGAGGCGATCTCGGAAGCGCGCATGGCGCTGCAGTTCGGGGTCAGCCGCACGCCGGTCCGGGAATCGTTCAAGCGGCTGGTCGAGGACGGCTTCCTCGTCGTGGTGCCGCAGGTCGGCACCTTCATCGCGCCGATCGACCTCGCCGCGGTCTATGACAGCCAGTTCGTGCGCGAGACGCTGGAATGCCGCACGGTCGTTCTGGCGGCGCAGAACATCGACGACGCCGGTAAAACTGCCCTCGCCGCCCTCATCCAGCAGCAGGAACAGGCGCTCGCCGCGGGTGATCGCGCCGGTTTCTTCCGCGGCGACGAGGAATTCCATGCCGAGCTGGCGCGGCTTTCGGGCCATCCGTCGGTCTGGAACCTGATCGAGAGCGTCAAGGCCCAGCTCGACCGGGTACGCTGCCTGTCGCTCGATACTGGCGGCTGGTCGGAGATGATCCTGAGCGAGCACCGTGGGATCGCGGAAGCGGTCAGCGCCGGCGACGCGGCCAAGGCCGAGCGCACCATGCGGGCGCATCTGCGCACCGTCTTTGACGCCATCGAGACGATCGCGCGCGACCATGTCGACGCCTTTGCCGCGACTGGCGGCCTCAACAAACCTGCCTGACAAGGCCGCAACTGACGGCCCGCCTACGAGGAAACGCGACGATGGAACAGACCTGGCGCTGGTTCGGCCCGGACGATGTGGTGACGCTCGCCCAGGCCCGGCAGGCGGGCGCGCGCGGCATCGTCAACGCGCTCCATCAGATTCCCTATGGCGTGGTCTGGAGCGTCGAGGAGATCGAGACGCGCAAGGCGATCATCGAGGCCGACAAGAGCCTCGGCCTGCGCTGGTCGGTGGTCGAGAGCCTGCCGATCCACGAGGACGTCAAGATAGGCGAAGGCGACCTCGACACCATCTTCGCCAACTACCGCCAGTCACTGCGCAACCTCGCGGCCTGCGGCATCGAGGTGGTCTGCTACAACTTCATGCCGGTGCTGGATTGGACCCGCACCGACCTCGCCCAGCCCCTCCCCGGCGGCGGCACTGCGCTTCGCTTCAACCTGCATGAGTATGTCGTCGTCGACCATTTCATGCTGGAGCGGCCCGGCGCCGATGAGGGCCACCCGGCCGAGGTGATGGAGAAGGCCAAGGCCTGGTTCGAGCGCTCGTCGGAGGCGGATCGCGCCAGGCTGATGGCCAACATCATGGCCGGCCTGCCCGGCGCCTATGATCGCTATGACGTGGCGGGACTGAAGCGCATCCTCGCGCGCTATGCCGACATGAGCCATGACGGCCTGCGCGCCAATCTCAAGCGCTTCCTCGAGGCGGTGATCCCGACCGCCGAAGAGGTCGGCATCCGCATGTGCATCCATCCGGACGATCCGCCGCGATCGCTCTTCGGCCTGCCGCGCATCTGCTCGAACGAGGATGACATCGCCTTCATCCTCGGCGCGGTCGACAGCCCCGCGAACGGGCTCACCCTCTGCTCCGGCTCGCTCGGCGCCAATCCGAAGAACGACGTGCCGGCCATCGCGCGGCGCTTCGCCGACAAGATCTGGTTCGCGCATCTGCGCAATGTCGCCAAGGACCCCGACGGCTCGTTCATGGAAGCCGAGCACCTAGGCGGCGATACCGACATGGTCGCCCTCGTCGACGCGCTGATGGCCGAGCAGACCCGCCGCAAGGCCGCCGGCTTGAAGCACTGGCGCATCCCGATGCGGCCCGACCACGGCCATGAATTGCTCGACGACGCCAAGAAGGGCTCCTTCCCGGGCTATCCGGCGGTCGGCCGCCTGCGCGGGCTGGCGGAGCTGCGCGGGGTCATGACGGCGCTCGCGAGCGTCAAGGGGTATGCGAGCTGAGGGGAGCAGGACAGGGCTATCGCCCCAACACATACCCCGCCTCGGTCAGCGGCGCGTATTCATAGCGGCAGTTCCATTCGTAGAGGCCGCCCTCGCCGATGCTCAACCGGTTCATCAGCAGAGCCTCGCGCAGCGCCGCCCGGCCGGGGCGGCTGACGCGGATGACGTGAAACCAGAGGCGGTGATAGTTGACCTCGACCAGCTCGCGGATGAAGCGGTTGTGGGAGCTGCGCCCGAGATCCCGGCCATAGGTGCGGATGCGCTGGTAGAGCGTCACCGGCGCCTTGCCGATATATTTCGGATAGAAGGTCTCGCGCTGGATGTAGCCGATCTCGTAGACGCCCGGGACCAGCAGATAGGTCTCGTATTCCTTATAGTCCGAGAGCTTCATCGCGTCCGACCAGCGCGCCATCGATCTCTCCGTCTATCCGCAGGCTGAAACCCCACTATGACATGGCAAAGACGCCGGCCTCAGCCGGCGAGGAGCGCGACGCCTGCAAGCACGAGCCCGCCGCCAGCGATGCGGGCAATGAGCGGAGCGCGGGCGGCAATCGTCCCTGCCAGCACGATGCCGACGAGGTGGAGCGTCGCCGTCGCGAGGATGAAGCCCGCAGCATAGGCAAGCCCGCTGGCGTTCTCGGGCAGTTCGGCGCCATGGGCGAAGCCGTGGAAGATAGCGAGGATGCCGCAGGCGAGCGTGCCCGCGGCGAGCGGCGGCGAGGCCTTCAGCGCGACCGCGGCGCCCAGGATGATCACCGAGAAGGCGATCCCGATCTCGACGCCAGGCAGTTCGCCGCCGGACATGCCCCAGGCACCCGCCAGCGCCATCATGCCGACGAAGGCAGCGGGATAGGCGATCCGCGCCTTGCCGCCGACCAGCCCGGCCCAGAGGCCGACCGCCACCATGGCCAGTACATGATCGAGGCCGCTCAGTGGATGCATCAGGCCGTGGAGGAAGCCATCGACCGGCCCGGCGCCGGTATGGGCGAAGGCCGGGGCCGATACGAGGGTCAGCAGCATGGCAAGAGGTCCGGTTACGCGCGTCGTCATCATGAAGCCACCCTTAGCTCAGGACCGGCGCCTTCAGGCCGCCGGCGGTCTCGATGAAGTCGACGACCAGGTCGACGCCCTCCCCCGCCCGCGTATTGGTGAAGGCATAGGGGCGCTTGCCGCGCATGGTCTTCGAGTCCCGGTCCATCACAGCAAGATCCGCGCCGACATGCGGAGCGAGATCGGTCTTGTTGATCACGAGGAGGTCCGAGCGGGTGATGCCCGGCCCGCCCTTGCGCGGGATCTTCTCGCCGGCGGCGACGTCGATCACGTAGATCGTCAGGTCGGCGAGCTCGGGCGAGAAGGTCGCGGCGAGGTTGTCGCCGCCGGATTCGATCAGGATCAGGTCGAGCGTAGGGAATTTTCCGCGCATCTCCGCGACGGCGGCGAGGTTGATCGAGCAGTCCTCGCGGATCGCGGTATGCGGGCAGCCGCCGGTCTCGACGCCCATGATCCGCTCCTCCGGCAGCGCACCGGAGACGGTGAGGATGCGGGCATCCTCCTTGGTATAGATGTCGTTGGTGATGGCCGCGATCTCGTAACGGTCGCGCATGCGCTTGCAGAGCGCCTCCATCAGCGCGGTCTTGCCGGAGCCGACGGGGCCGCCAATGCCGACGCGCAAGGGGCCGTGGGGAGAGCGGGTCATCGATCAGGGTCCTTGCAGGAGCAGCGCCGCATAGCCCGCGGCGATCAGCAGGCAGAGCGGCGAGTAATAGCGGCGATCATAGCTGGCGAAAGGCTCGCGCGGGTGCAGCCGCCGCCAGGCCGGCAGGAAGCCGGCGATGCCGCGAAGCAAGAACACCGCCATGATCGCAAAGCCGCCGAGCCGGAGTAACGGTCGTAGAGAGGCCGTGCCGGGCACCTGCGTCAGAAGCAGCGGCCAGATCGCCGTGACGGCAATCGCCAGCGCCACCAGCAGGCACAGGCCGGGCGACGGCATGCGCTTCGCCCCCGCATTGCCGATCACGGTGGCAATCAGCTCCGGCTCGCTCGCTGCCGGCCATAGCCCGCCCCGACCCCAATAGGCGTGCAGGCCGGCAATGGCAGAGAGGAGCAGCGCCAACGCGACGGCGACGGCGACGGCGGCGGTCACGACCGGAACAGCCGCGAATATTGAGTCTCGTGCCGCAGCGAGGCGAGATCGGAGCGGAAGACGCAGCCGCCGAGATCGTCGAGTGCCATCGCCTCGGCCCGCACAGCTGCTTCGCGCAAGGCCGGCGCCAGCCGGGCGATGATCCTCTGGCCGTCGGTCTGGCCGATCATGCCGAGGCGGATGGCGGCTGAGACGAGGTTCGCGACGAAGGCGAGCGCGAAGGCTTCAAGCGACAACAGCAGCGGCAGGCCATGGCCGCTGGCTGCGACGCCGACTGCGACGGGATAGGAAACATCGCCCGGCCAGGCGGCGCGCAGTGCATCGATCGAGGCGCACGGCCAGGAGGTGCCGATCGCAGCGACGAAGGCGTTGCCCTGCGTCACCGTCTCGAGCCGGCGCTCGGCCGAATTCGCCAGAGCGAGCGCCAGTTCGGCAGCTTCTCGCAGCCCCTTGGCGTCACCCTCGTCGCTGGCACGCCAGCAAGCGGCGAAGAGGATGAGGTCGTTGCGCAGCGCGCCGTGCTCGATGAGGGCGTCGAGCCAGTCCGCGAGCCCTTCGGCGTCAGTGAGGTCGCCGACCTCGAAGGCCCATTCCAGCCCATGCGAATAGGCGAAGCCGCCGACCGGGAAGGCCGGCGAGAGCCAGATCATCAGGGGCAGAAGCGCTCCCTGCATGGCTCAGTGGTCGTGCTTGTGGCCCTTGTGGCCATGCTCATGGCCATGATGGCCATGGTCATGCTTGTGGCCGTGGTCGTCATGATGATGGTCATGGCCGCAGCCGCAGGACGCGCCATGGGCGTGCTCCGGCGTGTGATGATGCTCTTGGCCATGATCATGGCTGTGGCCGGCATGCGCGTCGGCATGAGAATGAGAGTGCGCATGGGAATGCCCATGGTCGTGGCCGTGCTCATGACCGTGATGATCGTGACCATGGTCGTGTCCGCAATCGGCGTGGTCATGGTCGTAGGCGCCGCGCTCAGGCTGGAATGGCCGCTCGACCTCGCTCATCGCGCAACCCTGGCCGCGGATCATCTCCGCCAGCACATGGTCGTGCTCGATATAGATCGCGTTCGCGGTGATCTCGGCCGGGGTGTGGCGGTTGCCGATATGCCAGGCGACACGCGACAGCCTCAGCGGGTTCTCGGCAGTGATCTCGATCAGCTTCTGTGCCGCCGCCTTGATCAGCACGAGCGAGCCGTCCTCGAGCTTGACCGCGTCGCCGTCGTTCAACGCGGTCGCCTTGTCGAGATCGAGCAGGATGTCGCGCCCGCCATCGCCCTTCAGCGCGACGCGGCGGCGGTTGCGGTCCTCATGGTCGAGGGTCAGCGTCTCGACGATGCGGTCCTGCTTGACCGCGGCCTTGCGGACGACGGAGGTGGCGCGCTGCATGGAAAAACCCGTGGCGTGATGGATCAGAGGCGATCGACCGATCGCGGTTCCACCACTTCGATCACCGGAGCGACGCTGACGCAAGTCCTGGCAATGGCAAGGAAGGCCTTGAGGTAAGCCTGCTGCATGTGCCGGTCGACGTCGGCGCGCTTCTCCCAGCTCTCGACGCTGATGAAATGGCCGGGGTCGGTGAGGTTTTCACAGATGTCGTAGCCGAGGCAGCCGTGCTCGCGACGCGTTGCCGCAATGCAGTCGCGCGCCGCCGCGATGAAGCGCTCGCGCTCCGCGGGAAGGACCCTGGCGCGGGCGATGACGAGAACGGGATCGGACATTATGAACAGAGCTCCACTGTTACGGACCAGTCCACTACGCGGCAGAGATACGCCTGGATGCAGCGCCCCATCGATTAGCCGCGTAAATAACTCTGGCTCGCCCGGCGCAGCCGCGGTTAGATCGCCGGCCAATAATCAGGGGAATCTCATGCTCAGAATTTCAGCACGCCGCGCTCGTAATTTCGGCAGCGCCCTGGCGGGCCTCTGCCTCGCGGCGACGCTTCCGCTGGCCGCCCAGGCCCAGACGACGCTGGAGCGGATCAAGCAGCGCGGCCAGTTGATCTGCGGCACCAGCCAGGGCGTCGCCGGCTTCTCGCTGCCCGATGCGCAGGGGCAATGGCGCGGCTTCGACACCGACCTTTGCCGGGCGCTGGCGGCGGCGATCTTCAACGACCAGGAGAAGGCAAAATACATTTCGCTGGCCTCGAAGGACCGGCTGACGGTGCTGCAGAGCAGCGAGATCGACGTGCTCTCGCGCACCACGACCTGGACGCTCGGTCGCGACGCCGGCTTCGGCCTCAACTTCACCGCGATCAACTACTTCGACGGCCAGGGCTTCCTCGTCCGCAAGAGCACGGGCGTGAAGGACATCAAGGCGCTGAACGGGGCCTCGATCTGCGTGGCGCAGGGCACGACGACCGAGCTCAACCTCGCCGACTATTTCCGCAATCACGGCATGAAATACGAGGTCATCGCCTATGCCGGCCTCGACGAGACGATCCAGGCCTATGAGGCCGGCCGCTGCGACGCCTACACCACCGACCTGTCGCAACTGGCGGCGAACCGGATGAAGCTCAAGGCCCCCGCCGAGCACGACCTGCTGCCCGAGATGATCTCGAAGGAGCCGCTCGGCCCCTGGGTCCGCCAGGGCGACGACGCCTGGTTCGATATCGTGCGCTGGACGGTCTACGCCATGCTGAACGCCGAGGAGTTCGGTATCACCCAGGCCAATGTCGAGGAGATGGTGAAGTCGCCCAATCCCGAGATCAAGCGCCTGCTCGGCAGCGAGGGCAAGTTCGGCGAGAGCCTCGGCCTGAGCAACGACTGGGTGGTGCGCATCGTCAAGGCGGTCGGCAATTACGGCGAGAGCTTCGACCGGCATCTCGGCGCCAAGTCGCCGCTCAACCTGCCGCGCGGCATGAACCGGCTGTGGACGCAGGGCGGCCTGCAATACGCCCCGCCGGTGCGGTAAGCGCTCTCTCAGACTGTGCAAAAGCGCCGTCATCCCGGACGGAGCGAAGCGCAGATCCGGGATCCATGCCGGAACTGTTCAGGCATGGATCCCGGGTCTCCCTACGGTCGCCCGGGATGACGATAGAAAAGCTGCTCCTAAGCCCACTCAGCGCGGCAGCGCCTTCACCTCGTCATCGAACTTCTTCAGGAGGCGCGAGCGCTCGGCCGGGCTGCCCCAGCGCGGGGTGTCGTAGTCGATCAGCTTGATCTCCTCGAATTTCGGCGCGTCGGGTGAGAGCTTGGAGTTCCTGTTCGAGGGGATCGAGTTGATCTTGAGCTTGGCGTTGATGTCCTGCGCCTCCGGAGAGAGCGTGAAATCGACGAATTTGCGCGCCGCTTCAGGATTCTTGCCACCCTTGATCACCGAGACCGAGCCGATCTCGTAGCCGGTGCCCTCGCAGGGGGCGACGATGCCGATCGGCGCGCCCTGCAGCTTCTGCGTCAGCATGTCGTGCATGAAGGCGATGCCGACCGCCGTCTCGCCGAGCGCCGTCGCCTTGACCGGGGCGATGCCGGACTTGGTGTACTGGCTGATGTTCTTGTGCAGGCTCTTGAGGAAGTCGAAGCCCTTCTCCTCGCCGAGACGCTGGACGGTCGTCGCCAGGAAGACATAGGCCGTCCCGGACGAGCTGGGATCGGCGATCTGGACCTCGTCCTTGAACTTCGGATCGAGCAGATCGGCCCAGCATTTCGGCTCGGCCAGCTTCTTGCCCTTCAGGGTCTCGAGGTTGTAGCCGATGCCGAGCACACCGAGATAAATGCCGGAGGTGCGGAACTTCGACTGCTCGGCATGGCGCCTCGCCCACTCGTGCAGCTCAGCCAGCTTCGGCGATTTGTACTCGTCGAGCAAGCCCTCGTCGGCCGCCTGCAGATGCGGCTCGCCCGGCCCGCCCCACCAGACGTCGCCGCGCGGATTGGTCGCCTCGGCCTTGACCTGGGCATAGACCTCGCCGGTGCTTTTGCGGACCATCTGGACCTTGATGCCGGTCGCCTTCTCGAAGATCGAGGCGCCTTCGCGGCACTGCTCTTCGAGGATCGAGCAATAGACGGTGACCTGCCCCTGCGCGGCCGCAGGCGACGCGAAGGCGGCGAAAGCTGTGCCTGCGAGCACGGCAGCATGGGAAAGACGGAACAAGGCAACCTCCCTTAGCGGCTGATTTGATTAGCCGCCTACAAGAAAGAGAGGTCCCGCAGGTGTCAACCGTGGAGGCTATCGCCGCCGCTCAGTGCCGGCGGGTCCGGTCAGGCAGCTTGTCGATCGCCTCGTCGGCGCCCTGATCCTTGCCGAGCACGCCTTCGCGCAGGACCTTCGTCGCCGCATCCTGCTTCTTTTCGGGAGATGTTCTCAGCGGCTTCGTCGCCCTGGTGGCTTCGAGACCGATCTCCTTCGGCTTCTTGCCGTCATTGCGGGCGCTGGCGGCAAAGGTCGCGAGCGCCTCGGGCTGCTGGCCCTTGGGGCCTGCGGTCTTGGGCTTGGCCATGGTTCCCTCCCTGATCTGCGATGGGAGGGAACGTCGAGGTGGCCGGCGATGTTCCCGGTCTCCACGCCGCTTAGAACAGGAAGTAGCGCTGCGGGCCCTACTCGGCACCCGCATTCGGCGCCTGCCACTCGGAGAGCCTTACCGTCCCGGACATATCGGGCCGAGCCTTCCCTGGCAGGATCGCGATGTATTCCAACGAATGGCCGTCGGGATCGTCGAAGTAGACGCTCGCCGCAGGCATCCAGGGGAAAACCACCGGCTCGTCGATTTCGGGGCCGCCGCCACTATTGCGAGGTACGATGCCTTTGGCGCGAAGCGCCAGGATCGACTGCTTCACCTCATCCAGACCCGTGTGGAAGGCGATGTGAAGTCTCAGGCGTAGTGGAGAACTCTGAAGCGACCAGAGTCCAAGCATCGATCTGTCACGTCCGCCAACCCAGAAGAAAGCAACGTTTCGCGCCGGAATCGTATGGGCCAGTTCGAGGCCGACGACATCCCGGTAAAACGCGATCGACCGCGAAAGGTCCGACACCGTGAGATGGCTCTCATACAGGCCCTTGATCGGTATCATGGTGATCCACCGAGAAGTGCGCCGGCAACGGCATGATCTCGAATTCGCCGACTGCAAAGAACTGCAATAGCGATAGCTCGGAGCACTCAGAACAGGAAATAGCGCTGCGCCAGCGGCAATTCCTTCGCGGGCTCGCAGACCAGCAATTCGCCATCGGCCACCACCGCATAGGTCTCCGGATCGATCTGGATGTCCGGCGTCGCGTCGTTGTGGATCATGCTCTTCTTCGAGATGCCGCCACGGGTGTTCTCGACGGCGACCATCTCCTTGTCGGTGCCGAGCCGGCCCTTGAGCCCGTTCGCCATTGCCGCCTGCGAGACGAAGACCAGCGAGGTCGACGTCACCGCCTTGCCGAAGGCGCCGAACATCGGCCGGTAATGCACCGGCTGTGGCGTCGGGATCGAGGCGTTTGGATCGCCCATCGGGGCGGCAGCGATCGAGCCCCCCTTGACGACGAGATCGGGCTTGGCGCCGAAAAAGGCCGGCGACCAGACGACGAGGTCGGCGAGCTTTCCGACCTCGACCGAGCCGATATGCCGGGAGATGCCGTGCGCGATCGCCGGGTTGATCGTGTATTTCGCGACGTAGCGCTTGGCGCGGAAATTGTCGGCGCCAGTGCCGGCATCCTGCGGCAGGGGCCCGCGCTGGACCTTCATTTTGTGGGCTGTCTGCCAGGTGCGGGTGATGACCTCGCCGATCCGGCCCATGGCCTGGCTGTCGGAGGACATCATCGAGAGCGCGCCGAGATCGTGCAGGATGTCCTCGGCGGCGATCGTCTCCTTGCGGATGCGGCTTTCGGCGAAGGCGAGATCTTCCGGGATCGACGGCGACAAATGATGGCAGACCATCAGCATGTCCAGATGCTCGTCGAGCGTGTTGACCGTGAACGGCCGTGTCGGATTGGTCGAGGACGGCAGCACGTTCGGCAGCCCGGCGATCTTCATGATATCCGGCGCATGGCCGCCGCCCGCCCCTTCCGTGTGGAAGGCGTGGATGGTGCGGCCCTTGAAGGCCGCGACCGTGTCCTCGACGAAACCGGACTCGTTCAGCGTGTCCGTGTGGATCATCACCTGGATGTCGTATTCGTCGGCGACCGAGAGGCAGTTGTCGATCGCGGCCGGGGTCGTGCCCCAATCCTCGTGCAGCTTGAGCGCACAGGCGCCGGCCTCGATCATCTCGATCAGCGCGCCGGGCAGCGCGGCATTGCCCTTGCCGGCGAAGGCGAGGTTCATCGGGAAGGCTTCGGCGGCCTTGATCATCTGGCCGAGATGCCAGGGGCCGGGCGTGCAGGTCGTCGCCAGCGTGCCATGGGCCGGGCCGGTGCCGCCACCGAGCATGGTGGTCAGCCCGCTCATCAGCGCATCCTCGATCTGCTGCGGACAGATGAAATGGATATGGCTGTCAAAGCCGCCGGCGGTGACGATCTTGCCCTCGCCGGCGATGACCTCGGTGCCTGGGCCGACAATGATCGTCTCATCGGGCGCGAAATTGCCGAAGCCGGCCTGGATGTCGGGGTTGCCGGCCTTGCCGATGGCGCAGATGCGCCCGGCCCTGATGCCGATATCTGCTTTGACGATGCCCCAATGGTCAAGGATCAGCGCATTGGTGATGACGGTGTCGACGGCGCCGTCGGCATTGCGGACCTGGCTCTGGCCCATGCCGTCGCGGATGACCTTCCCGCCGCCGAACTTCACCTCCTCGCCATAGGTGGTGAAATCCTTCTCGACCCTGATGACGAGCTCAGTGTCGCCGAGGCGGACCGTGTCGCCGGTGGTCGGGCCGAACATCGCGGCATAGGCATTGCGCGGAAAGGCGAAGGGCATCGAGGCGTTCCCGTTTTAGGTCGTCTTCAAAGCAAGCTTCAGGCCAGGGAGTCGGGCTCGGGCGCCTCCGCCGGAACCACAACCACCTTCCTCTTCGCCACCGGCTTCTTGCGCCGCTTCGGCTTGCGGCGGGGCAATTGCGCCTCCTGCAGCATTTCGAGCTGAACCTGCTGGATCTCGGCGAGGCGCTGCCATTGCCGGGTGATCAGATGGTCGATCTTCTCGTGCAGGTGCCGGACCTCGAGTTCGGCTTTCAGATTGACCTGGTAGTCGTTGAACGAGCGCAGGCGGTCCTTCGCCTCCTGCCGCTTCTGGCTCATCATGATGATCGGCGCCTGGATCGCGGCGATGCAGGACAGGACGAGATTGAGCAGGATGAACGGATAAGGGTCGAAAGCACCCGTCCCAGCGACGACGTTGATGATCATCCAGACTGCCAGCACGACGCCGAAGCTGATCAGGAAAGCCCATGAGCCGCCGAAGCTGGCGAGCCCGTCCGAGAGGCGCTGGCCGAGGGTGCGATGCTCCTCGAAATCGTCCTCGACATTCTCGGCGATGGTGTCCTGCCGAGCGATGCTCTCGGCGACCTCGCGATCGAGGTCAGTGTACTCGCCGTGCTCCTCGCGCAGGATCTCCTCGACATAGCGGGTGCGATAGCGCGCCAGCTCCTTGAGGCTGATCAGGCTGTGATCGTCGAGATCAGGGAAGTCGCGCCGGATATGCTCGACCAGCGAGGGCCGTAGCGTTCCGAGCGCAATCAGGCTCTTGCGACTGAGCTCGGCGCCGCTGATGGCGCAGACGCCTCGCTTGGCCTTGCCGCCTTCGAGCATGGGGAGTTCAGCGTCTTCTTGCATGAGGGCTTAGCCTGAGGAGTGTTCGAGCATGGCATCGGCGTCCGGCTGACGGAAGCAGGGCGACACCACGTTCACAACGCTGAAGCCAAATCTCGTCGCAAATGCGGTCTTGGGCGTCGCCTCACAGCTTGCCCATGACCTCCTGGCGGAAGCCGTAGACCTCGCGCTTGCCGGCGAGCGCGACCAGCCTGACCTCGCGGGTCTGGCCGGGCTCGAAGCGCACGGCGGTGCCGGCGGGAATGTCGAGCCTGAAGCCACGTGCCCTCTCGCGCTCGAAGGCAAGCGCCGGGTTGGCCTCGAAGAAATGGTAATGCGAGCCGACCTGGATCGGGCGGTCGCCGGTGTTGGCGACGGTGAGCGTCAGGCTCTCGCGCCCTTCGTTGAGGATGAGATCGCCCGGCAGCGTCGTCACCTGGCCCGGCCTCAGCCGTCCGGCCGAGCCGCGGATCGGCTCGTGGACCGTGACGAGCTTGGTGCCGTCCGGGAAGGTCGCCTCGACCTGGACGTCGTGCAGCATCTCGGCGATGCCGTCCATGACCTGGTCGGCCGAGAGGACGTGGGCGCCGGCCTCCATCAACTCGGCGACCGACCTGCCGTCGCGCGCACCCTCGACCACGAAGTCGGTGATCAACGCGACGGCTTCGGGATGGTTGAGCTTGACGCCGCGCTCGAGCCTTCGCCTCGCCACCATGGCCGCCATGGCGATGATGAGCTTGTCCTTCTCGCGCGGCGTCAGATTCATGCCTTGACCTTCTCGTCCTCAGCGACATCGTCTTCCGCGACTTCGGCGTCCTCGTCTTCTTCCTCGTCCGCCTCGCCGTCGGTCTCGTCCTCATCCTCGTCTTCGTCGTCGAGGGTGGCGTATTCGTAGGCGAAGACGATCTCGCCCGTCGCCGGGTCGAAGCTGCTCGCGGTCGACTCGTCGAAAGCCTCGATCAGCATCTCGGCATCCTCGGGGCCATCGACATCGAAGCGGCGCACGGCTTCCTCGCCCTCGCCCTTCAGCGCGAGCTCGATCGCCCAGCCGCGGGAGCCGGTATCATAGACGCATTTCAGTCCCTGGATCGCCAGCATGACGCTCTCCTCAGATTGACCAGGTGCGCGGCAGCGCACGGCCGATCAGATGCCCGAGCAGCATGACGAGGGCGCGACGCAGCGCCTGCGCGTCGGCGGAGAGGAGGCGGATCAGAAGGAAACCGTCGAGGACGCCGGCGCCAGCCTCGACCTCGGCGAAGACGGTGTCGTCAGCGAGCAAGGCGCGGATTTCGGCGAGCTTTTCCAGTTGGCCCGGACCTGTGGCGAAGACGGTTGCGGCAGCGCGCGCGCCCTGCCCGACCGCCTTGCGACCCAAGGTCGCGTCGATGGCGCCGTCGAGCAGCAAATCCTCGGCGAAGATCAGTTTCCCGTCACGACGGATGCGCCAGCGATCGCGCAAGTGGCCGCGCGACAGGCTCTCGCCCATGGCGGCGCGGCCGAAATAGAGCGTCTCGGCGGCGATGAAGCTCGCATCGGCGGCAAGGTCGACATCGAGGCTGCGCGACAGGCGCGAACCGGAGAACAGGATCGTCTCCTGTGGAAGCCAGGCAAGTTCGGCGCCGGCGGCAACCTCGATGTGCGTCTCGACGCGGGTGTCGCTGCCCTGGCTGCGATAGATCTTCTCGGCTGCCTGCGTCGTGACGGTGGCCTGTGCACCAGCATCGAGGGCGATCCGCGTGACAGCGCGGTCCCCGCCAGCCATGCCGCCGGCGGTGTTGATCAGTACCGCCTCGCAACGCTCGTCATAGGCTGTCGGGAAACGGGCGCGATAGCCGCCGCTCTCGGCAACGTCCAGCCGCATGGTGCGCGTACCAACCTTGCCGAAGCGCAGGCGCACGCCACCATCGGCGCGGACATAGTCCGGCAACAGCGGTTCGGGTGATTGCGGCAGCGCGGGCGCGAACATGAAAGGCGTCGGTCGGCGGAAGATGAGCGCAGTGTTCCGCGATGCCTTTTGCCGGGCAAGTGGCGACGACGCCGGTGCTGCCCAAATATCGGGCATCGGCGCTCTGCGCGAACGCCATTCAACAGGAGACCCTCATCCTGAGGAGGGTAGCCCCTCAGGGATGCGCGGCGAGGAAGCGCTCGACCTCGTCACGTGTCGGCGTGCCGGCGCGGCCGCCGAAGCGAGTGCATTTGATCGCGGCCACGGCCGAGGCGAAGCGTACCGCGGCGCGCTCGCCCTGCCCTTCGGCCAACGCCAGCGCGAAGGCGCCGTGCCAGACATCGCCGGCGCCGAGCGTGTCGACCGCCTCGATCGGGAAGGCCGGCAGATGGGCGATGCCGCCATTCTCCATGAAGAGTACGCCGCGCGGTCCGAGCGTCACTGCCAGCCAGTTCTGCGCATCGCGCGCCAGCGCTTCCAGCGCCGCTTTCGGCTCCTGCCCGCCGGAGATCTCGCTCAGCGCCTTCTCACTGAAGGCGACATGGCTGGCTGTGGTGACCATCTCCGGATGCGTCGGCTGGCGGTCGCCGTCGATCACGCCGGGCGTGCCGGCCTTGCGGGCAAGCTGCAGCGCCGCGAGCGAGCCCTCGCCCCAGCGCGTGTCGACCAGCACGCCATCGCAGCCGGCCGGCAACGCCTCGGGCAGCCAATCGGTCGTCAGCGGCGTCTTCGGGTCGGTATAGGAGACGACCATGCGCTCGCCCTGGGCGTCGATCAGGATCGAGGAGACCGGCGAGCGCAGGCCGGGAAAGCGCGGCGAGAGCGAGGTGTCGACGCCATCCTGCTGCAGCTGGCCGACGATGGTGTCGCCGACCGCATCGTCGCCAAGGCGCGTCGCCAGCCAGGCCTTGCCGCCGAGCCGGCCGATCGCAGCCGAACCGCTGCCGGCGCAGCCGCCGCCGGTGACGACGAGATCGCGGGCCCGGTCCTTCTCGCCGGGATTGGGCACGCGCTCGACGCTGTAGACATAATCCAGCGTCGCGATACCCAAACAGAAGACACCGGCCATACGACTCACGCTCCGAACCTGAATTCGCTGATCTGGCGGTAGACTTCGCCAGGGCGCAGCACCGTCGTCGGGAAATGCGGGAGGTTGGGCGAGTCCGGCACGTGTTGCGGCTCCAGCGCGATGCCGGCACAGGCGCCATAGCGGGCGCCGTCGAGGCCGGCGACCGGGGTATCCAGCTTGAAGCCGTCATAGACCTGCAGCGCCGGCTCGGTGGTCCAGACCTCCATGGCAAGGCCTGAACGGCGCGAACGCAAGGTCGCGGCATGGGCAAGCTCGAGGCCCGTCGCCGCCGCCGGCTCACGGCGGTCGCGGCGGAGCAGATAATTCTGATCGTACCAGAAGCGCGAGCCGTCCGGATTGTCGAAGCGGACCGGCCGGGGTTTGCGGAAGTCGAATGGCGTCTCCGTGACCGATGAGACCGAGCCGTCCGGGATCAGATCGGCATCGACCGGCGTGATCAAGTTGGCTCGGACTTCGAGTTCGTGATCGAGGATGTCCGGAGCGTCGTCGAGGCGGAAATAGGAGTGATGCGCCAGGTTGATGATCGTCGGGGCGTCGGTGGTGGCGGTGAGCTCGATCCGCAGGGTCGTGGCCTCGGCGAGGCTGTAGCGGCAGATGACATCGAGCGTGCCGGGATAGCCGGCATCGCCATGGGCTGAGACCAGCGCCAATGTCGCGCTCGCCTCGTCATGATCCACCAGCGTCCAGGGCCGCTTGCCAAAACCCTGCCCACCGCCATGCAGCGAGTTCCGGCCATGCTCATTCAGCGGTGCGCTGTATTCGATGCCATCGAGCACGAAGCGGCCGCCGCCGATGCGGTTGGCGAAGCGGCCGGCGATCGCGCCCATATGCGGGGAGTGCTTCGGATAATCAGCGAAATCGGGGAAGCCGAGCACGACGCGCTGGCGCCGGCCGTTCGGGAGCGGCACGACAAGGTCGCGCAGGACCGCGCCCCACTCCATCACCCGCGCCTCGGCGCCGGCGGGAGAGCGGAGCACCGCCTCGTGGATCGGCGTGCCGTCGTCGAGATGGCCGAAGAGGGGTTTTGTCAATGTTCGAAAGCTCCGCTGGGACTATCAGGCTCCGAAGCGGATGCCGTCTATGTCGGTGTGGACGAAGTCATTGCCCTTGTAAGCGAGTTTGAGGCCGGAGGTTTGTGCCGCAGCGTAGGCGAAGCAATCGCCCATGTTGAGGCGGGCGGCGTGGCCGGTCATGTGGTGATAACGGGCCGCACAGTTATGGGCCTCGAGCGACATCGCCGCCTCAATAGGCAAAAGCTCGATTCCTGAAAGTTCGGCAAACTCCATGACGCGCCGATGCGCGGCATCGATAGGCACTCGGAGCAATCTGGCGACACGACACGACGCCTCGAAAACGGCGATTGCCGATGTCGCAAGCCTTTCCTGTTCTACCATCGCAGCCCTGATCGCAGCGGCCTCCGGCTCATCCGTCATGGCTGCGACGATGGCTGAGGCGTCGAGGAACATCAGGCGTCGCCGTACTCGCGGTCCCAGAATTCCTTGTGCGTCATCCCGTCGTCGACCACCGGATGCTGGGCCAGATAAGCGTGCGCACGCCTAAACGCCTCCTCGATCCGCTCCCGTCGCTCCTCGCGCCGCTTCAGTTCGTTCTCGACGGCGATGCCGATCGCGCCTTGCAGCGTCGTTCCCGAAATCTTCGCGAGCTCACGCACCTGCCGGTCGATCTTTTCGTCACGCACCAGAATGCCCATGCGAGCCTCCCTGATATCAGCTCATGATATCAGGGAGCATATCAGCTCGCAACGACAGCGCTCACCACGCGCCGGTGTTCGGCATGCTCAGCCACGGCTCGGCCGGCGCCTTCGGCTCGCCCTTCTGCAGGATCTCGATCGAGATGTTGTCGGGCGAGCGGACGAAGGCCATGTTGCCGTCGCGCGGCGGCCGGTTGATGGTGACGCCGGCCTTCATCAGCTTGTCGCAGGTCGCATAGATGTCGTCGACCTCATAGGCGAGATGGCCGAAATTGCGCCCGCCGGTATAGACCTCCGGATCCCAGTTGAAGGTCAGCTCCAGCGTCGGACGGCCGCGGCTGCCCTGTTCCTTGACCGTCGCGGCATCGTCAGGGGCGGCGAGGAAGACGAGCGTGAAGCGACCTTTCTCGCTTTCCATGCGGCGGGTTTCGACCAGGCCGAACTTGTTCACATAGAAATCGAGGGCAGCATCGAGGTCGGTGACGCGAACCATGGTGTGGAGATAGCGCACTGTTTGTCTCCCGGGGTTGATCTGGCTGATGGATCGGGCCAAACCGGCGCCAATCCAAGAGGGTTCGCGCGGAGCTGTCATGAGCGGAACGCAAGGTCTCACGCCGAACCCGACGGGCACGGTGTCGCCCGCCGAGGTGGCGCGGGTCAAGCAGAAGGCGGCGACGCTCTCGGTCGTCGCCAGCATCGTGCTGACGCTCGCCAAGTTCGCGGCGGCGATCGTCTCGGGCTCGCTTGCCCTGATGACCGACGCGCTGCAGGGGCTGATCGACATCGGCTCGACGATGTTCACCTGGTTCGCGATACGCGCTGCCGACAAGCCGGCCGATGAGGAACACCATTACGGCCATGGCAAGTTCGAGGCGCTGGCGGCGCTGCTCGAGACTGCGATCCTGTTCGGGCTTTCGGGCGCGATCCTGTGGGAAGCCGGCAATCGCCTGTGGAGCGGAAGCGAACCCAATGTCGCAGTGACGCCGCTGGTCATCGGCGTGCTGCTGTTCTCGCTGATGGTCGACGCGACGCGCTGGCGCACACTGACGATGGTCGCCAAGGAGACCCGCAGCGAAGCCCTCTCCGCCGAGGCGCTGCATTTCGCCACCGACTTCGTCGGGACGGCGCTGGTGCTGCTCGGCCTGATCCTGACCCGAATGGGTGTGCCGATGGCCGATAGCGCGACGGCGCTGGCGCTCGCCGTGTTCATGATCGCCACCGCCTTCAAGCTCGGTCGGCGAACCCTCGACACGCTGATCGACGCGGCCCCCAAGGGGGTCGCCGACCGGTTGCGCGAGGCGGCGCAGGGCGTTGCCGGCGTCGTCAATGTCGAATGGCTGCGACTGCGGCCAGCCGGCGGTGTCGTGCAGGGCGAGATCGGCATCCAGGTGTCGCGGACCCTGCCGCTCGACCGCGTCAGCGCGATCAAGGACGACCTCTTGCGGGCACTGGCCGTCGTCGAGCCGGATTCGGCGCTGACCGTCACCGCCAACCCGGTCCAGGTCGACGACGAGACGGCGCTGGAGCGGGTCCTGCTGATCGCGCTGAAGATGAAGGTGCCGGTGCACCATGTCAGCGTTCACACCATCGGCGGGCGGCTCGCCGTCTCGCTCGACATGGAAGTCGACGCGGTGCTCCCGCTCGGCGAGGCCCACGAGATCGCCACGCGGCTGGAGAATGCGATCCGGGCCGAGTTCGGCGGCGAGACCGAGGTCGATACCCATATCGAGCCGATGGAGACCGGCCAGCCTTCCGGCCACAACGCGCCCTGGGAGGTGGTCGAGTCGATCGGCAAGGCGATCGCCCAGGAGGCGGCCCGCATGGCCGAGACCGGCGGCCCGGTCCGCGACATCCACAGCGTCCGCGTGCGTGAGACCCGCAACGGCCTCGTGGTCAACTATCACTGCCGGGCCGATGCGGCGCTCGACGTCGCAGCCGTGCATCGCGCTGTCGACAAGATCGAGCGCAAGGTTCGCGAGGCCCGGCCGGATGTCTGCCGCCTGGTCAGCCATGCCGAGCCGGCGGTCACGACCGACAAGCCCTACGCCCTGCCCTGACGGCTTTCGTCGTCGTCCTCGGCTTCATAGATAAGAGCGACTGAAGGAAGCGAGCCTGCCATGCGCGCCGAAGACGCCCCGCTGATCCGTCTCGAGGATTACCGCCCCTCCGACTGGCTGATCGACACCGTCGATCTCGACATCGTCCTCGATCCGACGCGGACCAGGGTGCGCTCGCTGCTGCAGCTGCGGCCGAACCCGGCCGGCCATGCCGGCGCGCGGCTCGTGCTCGACGGCGACGAGCTGACGCCGGATTCCGTCCTGCTCGACGAGGTCCCGCTCGATCCGGCCGCCTATGCCCTGTCGCCGCAGGGGCTGACGATCCACGCCCCGCCGGCGCGAGCCTTCTCGCTCAGGATCGAGACGACGCTCGACCCCAGCGCCAATACCAAGCTGATGGGGCTCTATCGCTCCAGCGGCGTCTACTGCACGCAATGCGAGGCCGACGGCTTCCGCCGCATCACCTATTTCCTCGATCGGCCGGACGTGATGAGCGTCTACACGGTGAGGCTGGAGGCCGAGAAGACGCAGGCGCCGGTGCTGCTCTCCAACGGCAATCTCGTTGCGGCCGCTGAGTTGCCCGGCGGTGAGCGCCATTTTTCTGTCTGGCACGACCCGCATCCGAAGCCGGCCTATCTGTTCGCGCTGGTCGGCGGCAGGCTCGACCATGTCCGGCAGGATTACGTCACGGCGGATGGCCGCAAGGTCGAGCTTGCGGTCTATGTCGAGCCGGGCAAGGCCGGCCGAGCCGGCTGGGCGCTGGACTCGCTGGCACGCTGCATGCGCTGGGACGAGCGCGTCTTCGGCCGCAACTATGATCTCGACGTGTTCAATGTCGTCGCCGTGTCGGATTTCAACATGGGGGCGATGGAGAACAAGGGCCTCAACATCTTCAACGACAAATACGTCCTGGCCGATCCGCTGACGGCGAGCGATGGCGACTATGCCTCGATCGAGGCGATCATTGCGCATGAGTACTTCCACAACTGGACCGGCAACCGCATCACCTGCCGTGACTGGTTCCAGCTCTGCCTGAAGGAAGGACTCACCGTCTTCCGCGACCAGGAATTCTCCTCCGACGAGCGCTCGCGCCCGGTGAAGCGCATCGCCGATGTGCGCACGCTGCGCTCGACCCAGTTCTCGGAGGATGCCGGCCCCCTCGCCCATCCGGTCAGGCCGCGCGCCTACAAGGAGATCAACAACTTCTACACGCCGACGGTCTACGAGAAGGGCGCGGAGCTGATCCGCATGCTCAAGGTGCTGATCGGCGAGGACGCCTTCGCGCGCGGCATGGACCTCTATTTCGAGCGCTGCGACGGCACGGCCGCGACGATCGAGGAGTTCCTCGACTGCTTCGTCGAGGCCTCCGGCCAGGACCTCGCCCATTTCGCCGGGTGGTACGAGCAGGCGGGGACGCCGACCGTGGTCGCCTCCGGCAAATACGATGCGAAGGCGAAGAGCTACACGCTACAGCTCGCGCAATCGACGCCGCCGACGCCTGGCCAACCCGAGAAGAAGCCAGTGGTCATTCCCGTCGCACTCGGCCTCGTCGGCAAGGGCGGCGACCTGCCGCTCACCAGCATCTCGCCGGCGTTGAAAGCCGGCGGCGTCATCGTACTCGACCAGCCTTCGCTGTCCGTGACCTTCACCGACCTGCCGGAAGCGCCGACGCCGTCGCTGCTGCGCGGTTTTTCGGCACCGGTCCGGCTTGAGCTCGACCTCGGCGACCGCGAGTTGCTGACGCTGTTCACCGCCGACAGCGATTCCTTCAATCGCTGGCAGGCGCTGCAGACCGTGGCAACCCGGGCGCTGGTCCGTGCCGGCAAGGGCGATCAGTCCACGCTGGATGCGACGGCGGCGGCGCTCGCGGAGGCGCTCTCAGGCTTCCTCGCTGGTCCGGCGCTCGCCGACCCCGCCTTCGCCGCGCAGGTGCTGCGCCTGCCGGCACCGGCCGACATCGCCCGCGAGATCGCCCGTGACGTCGATCCGGACGTCATCCACGGCACCCATCGCCGGCTCTCGGCCGCGATCGGCGCGGCGCTCACCGGCCAGCTCACCGCCTTGCGCGACAACCTCGCCGAACGCGGCCCCTATTCGCCCGCCTCAGCGCCGGCCGGGCGGCGTGCATTGCGCAACGAGGCCCTCGGCCTGATCGCGCTGGGAGCTCCAGCCGACGGCGCAAAGCTGGCTCTGGCCCAGTTCGCCGAGGCGGACAATGTGACCGACCGGCTCGCGGCGCTGGCCGCGATGACACTGATCCCTGGAACCGGGCGCGAGGACCTGATCGCGCGCTTCGGCGAGCTCTATGCCCGCGAGCCGCTTGTGCTCGACAAATGGCTGATGGCGCAGGCGCTGATCGCGGAGGACGGCACGCTCTCCCGGGTCAAGGCGCTGATGAACCACCCCGCCTTCTCGCTCGGCAATCCGAACCGGGTGCGCGGCCTGATCGGCGGCTTCGCGGCGAACCTGACCCAGTTCAACCGGGCCGATGGCGAAGGCTACGGCTTCGTCGCCGACATCGTCATCGCGCTCGACCGGACCAACCCGCAGGTCGCCTCGCGCCTGCTCGGCTCGTTCAAGAGCTGGCGCATGCTGGAGGCGGGCCGCCGGACCAAGGCGGAGGCGGCGCTGCGCATGGTCGGGGCGACGCCGAACCTGTCGCGAGACGTGGCCGATATCGCGGCCCGCTCGCTAGCCTGAGCCTGTACCCGCCGAAGAGCCCCCTCCCTCTCTTCCCCACGATGGGGCGGGGTTGGGAGGGTCCGATATCCGGGTCGATGGAACGGCCGACAGGGCCCTGCCACCCCGCCAAGAATCGGCCGTTAACCGCCTGCTCAGCCAAAGGCTAACGAAGTCCTGCGCGCGCAGGATTCAACCAATTCATCACTACAACCATCGCGCGCAAAGCCACGGAAATAACGAAGTTTCCGCTAGACAAAGCGAGTCCCGCGGATTCAACTGACGGTGATTCGGGGATGCGGCACGTCTCTCGATCTTACTGACGGTACATCGCTTCCGAAGGGGGACGGGCATGACGCGTGCAGACGCGGCTTGCGCACACGTGCGCGCAAATTCGGTGCTGGGCGTAGCACGATCTTTGACCCATCCGCTCTATCAGCGCTTCGAGCAGCTGGAGCCGGTCTTCCGGAAAGTCATTCCCGCCCTCGTTGCCGGCTTCGTCCTGCTTCTGGCGCTCGGAGCCTACGTCCAGACCAGCGCACTCCGCGATGATGCGCTCGACGACGCGGCAATCGACCTGGAAGCGCTCGCGACATTGCTTGTGCGCGAGATCGATCTAGCCTCGAAGCAAGAAAAGCACCCCGACAGCGCGCTCGCCCCACTGACCACGAAGCACATCGCTGGCCGCGGCCGCATCGCCTATGTCAGCGACGCTGGCGGCCGGCTGATCGCCGGCGAGCCGACGATCGGCGCGAGCGAGCGCAGTCTGGTCGATCTCCTCGGCCCGGGACAGGCGCTGACCGTCTTTGCCGACCGTGCCGGTGTGATGCCGATCACCCTTCCGGGCGGGATCGAGGCACTCGCCACCGTCCGCAACCTCGCCGCCCCGCTCGGCCAGGTCGCGGTGCTCCACCCGGTCAAGCGCGCGCTCTCGACCTGGGACGAGCGCCGGCGTTCGATCCTGGTCCTGTTCGGCTCGGCGGCGATCGTGCTCGCCGGCATCACCGCCGCCTTCGTGCTGCAGTCGCGGCGGGCTCGCGCCGCCGACGAGGATTGCGATTGCGTGCGCGATCGGATCGACACGGCGCTCAGCCGCGGCCATTGTGGCCTGTGGGATTGGGACCTGGCCCGCGGCCGGATGTACTGGTCGGATTCGATGTACGCCATGCTCGGCTACGACCGTGCCGGCGAGTACATGTCCTTCGGCGAGGTCAACGCCTTCATCCATCCGGACGATGCCGACCTCTACGGCCTGGCCGATGCGGTCAGCCGCGGCGAGACCAACCATCTCGACCAGGAATTCCGCGTCCGCAACGCCTCCGGCGAGTGGGTCTGGCTCAAGGCGCGCGCCGAGCTGGTCACCGACCGTCGCACCGGCTCGCAGCACCTCGTCGGCATCGTCGTCGACATTTCAGAGCAGCGCCGCATGGCCGCCCGCACCGCCACCGCCGACGCCCGCCTGCGCGACGCGGTCGAGGCGATCTCGGAAGCCTTCGTGCTCTGGGATGCCGAGCAGCGCCTAGTGCTCTGCAACGCCAAGTACCAGCAACTGCACAAGCTCTCGCCCGAGCTGGTCAAGACCGGCACGGCCTACGAGCAGATCATGAGCCACAGCGCCCAGCCTAGCATCGACCGCGAACCGGTCCGCACCTCGCGCGCCGCATCGGGCAGCCATTCCTACGAGGCGAAGCTCTCTGACGGGCGCTGGCTGCAGATCAACGGCCGCCGCACCAAGGATGGTGGCTCGGTCTCGGTCGGCACCGACATCACCATGCTGAAGCAGCAGGAGGAGCGCCTGACCCGCTCCGAGCACGAGCTGCTCAAGAACGTCACCGATCTGAAGTCTTCGCGTCAGAAGCTCGAGGCACAAGCGCAACAACTTGCCGAGCTCGCCGAGCTCTACCTCGAACAAAAGGCTTCGGCCGAAAGCGCCAACCGCGCCAAGTCGGAATTCCTCGCCAATATGAGCCATGAGCTGCGCACGCCGCTCAACGCCATCCTCGGCTTCTCAGAGATCATGGATGACGGGCTGTTCGGCCCGCTCGGCTCGGAGCGCTATGTCGAGTATGTCCGCGACATCCGCTCCAGCGGCGGCTACCTGCTCGCGGTGATCAACGACATCCTGAACATGGCCCGGATCGAGGCCGGCAAGATCGAGCTCGAAAAGACCGATGTGGCGCTCGACCTGGTGGTCGGCGAAGCGATCAGCTGCCATCGCGAGGAGATCACGCGCAAGCGGCTCTCCCTCACCAGCGATCTCGGCAGCGATCTGCGCCTCGAGGCGGATGCGCACGCCCTCTTCCAGATCGTCGGCAACCTCGTCGACAACGCCATCAAGTTCACCCCGGAGGGGGGCAAGATCGCGGTCCGCGTCAAGCCGGCGCCCGACGCCCTCAACCTCTATGTCGAGGACAGCGGCATCGGCATCCCGCGCGAGAAGCTCGGCCGGATCGGGCGCCCGTTCGAGCAGGTCGAGGGCGAGCTGGCGCGCAGCCATGGCGGCTCCGGGCTCGGCCTCGCCATCGCCCGCTCGCTGGCCGAGCTGCATGGCGGCTCGCTGCGGATCCGCTCGATCATCGGCTCGGGCACGATCGTGATGGTCCACCTGCCGCTCCGGCACCCGGCCGACGAGGCGATCGCGGCGGCAGCCTGAGCCGGTCCCACAGGACGGCTTTACCACCCGATGCCGCAAAACCTTGCGGCATTCTTAAACGCCTCTTAACCCAGCAACTTGACGAAGCCTCAACCCAGCGGGGGCAAGCCTGCCCGAGCAGTCGCGCCGACCCAGCAGCCGGTGCGTTTCCCGGGGTTAGAGCAATGCAAGCCCATCTCGCATCCGACGGCCCGCGGGCCGGCCGAAAGGCGGGCGGCGCGCTGGGGCGCTCGTCGGTGGTGACGATCGCCTTCCTCGCCGCGATGATCGCGCTGGTCATGGCTGGCTTCGTTTACATCAGCCATCAGCAGACACTGGTGGACGAGGTGCGCAAGAGCACTCGAACCTTGCGCGTCGCACGCCAGGCAGCGATGGAAACCGGCGCCGCAGTTGCCGATCTGATGATCAGGCACGACAGCGAGCCCAAGCTGTTCAACTACGCCAAGGCCCTCAACTGGCTGAACACCTTCCCTGAAGACAGTTTTCCAAGGACCGCCTTGCGCAGGGCGGAAGAGGTTCCGACGAGCACTATCCTCACGGCACTCAAGGCCGGCTGGGCCGATACGGTCTCGGCGGTCGCAGCAAAGCAGCCGGAGATCGCGCAATCGCTCTATGTGGCCCGCGAAATCCAGCCCAACACGACGATCCTTACCGACGCGATCCTGACCGATCTGACCAGGAAGGAAGCGGTCGAGGCATCGCTCAATCGCAGGATCGCCGGCGCGACGAGCATCGTGCTGGGCCTGCAGATCATGACCGGCGCCTTCTGCATTCTCGCTTTCCTAGGCGCTTCGCGTGCCAGTACGCGCGACGCCCGGGCGCGCGACCTGGCGGTAGGCTCCGCGAACGCCTCCCGCGAACAGGTTTCGCGCCTGTTCGAGATGACCGAGATGCTGCAGAGCGCACTGGACCATAGCGACGCCAATGCGGTGCTGCGCGCGACCGCAGGAGAGCTCATCCCCGAGTTTGGCATCGCACTCTATGTCTTCAACAACTCGCGCGACCGCCTCACGCTGTCGACCACCTGGGGGCGCCCGGATCGCGAAGCCTTGCCGGATGCGATCGGACTGCAGCAATGCTGGGCGCTGAAGCGCGGTAAACCGCACATCAACCACCCCAGCTCACACAAACTCCGCTGCGAGCACTACAACGTCAGCGACTACGCGCTGGAGATCCCGATGATCGCCCGTGGCGAAATCCTCGGCCTTCTGCAGATCTATTGCGACGGCGATCAGGCCGAAGAGCGCCTCAAGGACGTGGCAAGCATCGGCGCAGCGCTCGCCGACGCCATGTCGCTTGCGCTCTCGAACATCGCCCTGCGCGACAAGCTGCGCAGCCAGGCACTGCGCGATCCGCTGACCGGCCTCTACAACCGACGCTACATGGAGGATGCGCTGGAGCGGGTCGTGCGCCTGGCCGAGCGCGAGAAGACCGAGGTCTCGGTCATCATGATCGATCTCGACAATTTCAAGCGCCTGAACGACCAGCACGGCCATGCCAAGGGCGATGCCGTGCTGCGCGATGCGGCCGCCGCAATCACCAACCAGTTGCGCGAGACCGACATCGCCTGCCGCTATGGCGGCGAGGAACTGATCGTGGTGCTGCCCAATTGCGGGTTGGAGATGGCAGTGGCGAAGGCCGAGGGTATCAGGGTCAGCATCGAAGCCCTGTCGGAACCGAACGGCGCCCAGGTCTCGGCCTCCCTCGGCGTCGCCTGCGCGCCGCTCACCTCGAACTCCACGCGCGAGCTGCTCGCGAACTCCGACGCCGCGCTCTATCGCGCAAAGCAGGAGGGTCGGAACCGGGTCATGCGGGCGCCGGCGCAGAAATCCAAGGGCTCGCGGCCGGAGCCAGTCGAGCCGCAGGCCAAGCTGAACGCAGCGGAGTAACGCCGGAGCTGCACAATCAGGCGGCGCGCGCGCCGCCCAGCAGGCGCTTGAAGATCGCGCGCACGGCGCTGCGCGTCTCGTCAAGTTCGGCCTTCAACATCTTGGCATCAGGCAGGCCGACCGCCGTCGCGATCCGGCCCATCACCCGCACGGGTACGGCCTTCGGATCGAAGCTCTCCTCGACGGCGAAACGCTGCCAGAGCTGGACGTCGCCGACGAAGCGTGCCGCCCCCGCGAGCCGCTCGGCATCCTCGGTCGCGATGACACCGGTTTCTCGCGCCGCGATTAAGACGCCTGCCGTGGTCCGCGCGAGGAGTTGCGGATGGTCGTGACCATGAGCGAGCACCAGGAACTGCGCCAGGAAGTCGAGATCGGTCAGCCCGCCGGCGGCAAGCTTCAGATCCCAGGGATCGCCCTCGCCCTTCTCCTTGGCGATCAACGCCCGCATCTCGGCGACGGCCGCGGCGACCTTGGCCGGATCGCGCCGGCGCAGGAGGATCTCGCGAATCGCGGCCTCGACCTTCTCCCTCAAGCCAGCGTCACCGGCGACGACGCGGGCGCGGGTCAGCGCCATCTCCTCCCAGATCTCGGCCTCGCCCTGGTGGTAGGCCGTAAAGCCCCCGAACTGCGTCGCCGCCGGGCTCTTGTTGCCGGCGGGGCGCAGTCGCATGTCGACCTGATAGAGCGTGCCGCGCCGCGTCGGCACTGTCAGCGCCGCGACGAGGCGCTGGGTGAAACGAACATGCCAGGTCACCGGATCGAGCGGGCGCCGGCCATCGCTGGCCTCGGCCTCCTCCGGCCGATCGTAGAGCAGCATCAGGTCGAGATCGGATGAGGGCGTGAGCTCGCCGGCACCGAGCCGGCCCATGCCGAGCACGACAGCTTCCGCGCCCGCTATGAGCCCATGGTCGGCGGCGAAGGCTGCGCGGGTGTCGTCGAAGGCGATACGGATGCAGGCCGCGGCCGCGGCAGCATAGCCCTGCGCCGCCTGCTCGGCGTTGATCACACCGGAGAGCAGCCGGGCCCCGACCAGGAAGTTCTCCTGCCGGGCGGCGTCGCGCATGCGGTCGAGCCCGTCCTCGACGCTGGGCGGCGGCGTTCCGACCACGGCGCGCACGCGCTGCGCCACCCGCTCGGCATCGTGGCGCGGGGCGCTGAAGGCAGGGTCGATCACCGCGTCGAGCACATGCGGATAGAGCGCCGCGACCTTGGCGAGGCGCGGCGCGCTGCCGAGAATCTCGGCGAAGAGCTGCAGCAGGGCCTCATGCGAGCGCAGCAGGGTCAGGAGCTCGACCGCCGCCGGCATGCGCACGAAGGCGTTGTCGAGATGGGCGAGCGCGCCGTCGGGATCGGTGGTGCGGCCTAGCGCGACGAGGAGCGCCGGCGTCAGCTCGGTCAGGACCTCGCGGGCGCGGGCGCTGGTGACGGCGGCCCGGCGGCCGAAATGCCAGCCGCGTACCGTCTCGGCCGCTGTCGCCGGCTGGCGGAAGCCGAGCTTGCCCAAAGTCGCCAGCGTCTCCGGATCGTTCTCGGTACCGGTGAAGGAAAGCGACCCAGCCTCGCTGGCGAGGCTGGGGGCATCCTCGAACAGGAGAGCATAGTGGCCCTCGACACGGCGGGCATGCGCCTCCAGATCCTTGCCGAACGCCTTGGCGGACGGGTAGCCGCTGAAGCGGGCGAAGGCGTCGAGATCGGCAGCGTCCGTCGGCAGGGTCTGCGTCTGCTCGTCATGGCGCATCTGCAGCCGGTGCTCGATGGTGCGCAGCCAGCAATAGGATTCGGTCAGCTCGTCGCGCGCCTCAGGGCTGATCCAGTTCTCCCTGGTGAGCTCGGCCAGCATCTCGAGCGTGCGCGGTCCGCGCAGTGCCGGGCGCCGCCCGCCGAAGACGAGTTGCTGGGTCTGGACGAAGAACTCGATCTCGCGGATGCCGCCGCGGCCGAGCTTGACGTTGTGGCCGGGCAGGCTGAGCGTCTCGAAGCCCTTCACCGACTGGATCTGGCGCTTCATCGCGTGGATGTCGGCAATGGCGGCGAAGTCGAAATATTTGCGCCAGATGAACGGCGCGAGATCGGCGATGAAGCGGCGGCCGAGATCGAGATCACCGGCGACCGGGCGCGCCTTGATCATCGCGGCGCGTTCCCAGTTCTGGCCGACGGTCTCGTAATAGGCATAAGCCGTCGGCAGGGCGACGGCGACATGGGTCGAGCCGGGATCCGGCCGCAGCCGCAGATCGACGCGGAAGACGTAGCCGTCCGGCGTGCGCTCCTGGATGATGCGGGCGATCAGCTGGGTGAGCTTGACGAAGAAGCTCGTCGGCTCGCCGACGCCGGCGGCCTCGGCCATCTCCGGATCGAAGAAGACGACGATGTCGATGTCGGAGGAGTAGTTCAGCTCGCCGGCGCCATGCTTGCCCAGCGCCAATACGACGAGCCCCGAGCCCTTGCCGGGTTCGGCCGGGTCGGCAAGCTCGATCCGGCCGAGGCCAGCAGCTTGATGCAGTGCGTGCTCGCTGGCCAGCTTCACCGCCATGTCGGCGGTCGCGCTGAGCGCGGCGGTCACCGTCTCGACCGGCCAGACCCCGCCGATATCGGCGAGCGCGAGCAGGAGCGCCATCGCCTGGCGGAAGCGACGCAATTCGCGCATCAGGTCGGCGGTCGCCGTCTCCGGGGTGGCGAAGGCGGCAATGCCGGCCAGCAGCGCGTCGCGGCGCTCCTCCGGGGCTATGGTCAGCGAGGCGAGGAGCCCCTCCGGATCGCGCCGCATGATCTGGGTCAGGAAGGGCGAATGCGCGAGGATGCCGGCAACAAGCGCGGCCGAGGCCTCGTGGCCGGCAAGGTGCGCAACGAGCCGCTCGCCGGCATCGGCATCGAACAGGCGCTCGATCAGCTCCTCGCGCCAGAGCGCCTCGATCTTGCCGCGCGCCGGCAGGACGGGCGCCGCCTTCAGGCGTTCGCATAAGGGCTCGCCCACACTGACCTCCGCGTCGACCGGCTGAGCGAGCCTTAGCCCTTCATCAAGCCGACTGGAACCCTGCCCCGTCCGGCTGCGATGTCGAGCCCGCAGGCGCTTCCATGAGGGGCCTGTCCACAGGAGGTGGAGCAACCGGCAGCGACATCACGACATCGAGCCCCGGCGCATTGTCCGAGAGGCGAACCGCGCCGCCATGCAGATGCGCGACCGCCGACGCCAATGCGAGCCCCAGCCCGAAGCCCGGCTTGCTGCGGCTCTGGTCGAGCCGGACGAAGCGCTCCAGGACGCGGCCGCGATCGGCCTCAGGGATGCCGGCGCCATGATCGGCGACGCCGAGCTCGACCATATCGCCGACGCGCCGCGCCGTGACAGCGACAGTCGCCGGAGCGTCGCCCTCCGGCTTGCCATATTTCAGCGCATTGTCGATCAGATTGGCCAGGGCCTGGCCGATCAGCTCGCGATTGCCGGTGAGCGACAGGCCGGGCTCGACGGAAGCCGACAAAGTGAGCCCCGCCTCTTCCGCCAGCGGCTCGTAGAGCTCGGAGAGCCCGTCGACGATCTCGGCGAGGTCGAGCGGCACCATGCTGTCGGTGATCTGGCGGGTCTCGAGCCGCGCGATCATCAAGAGCGCGTTGAAGACGCGGATCAGCCCGTCGGCCTCGTCGATCGCGCCATCGAGCGCCGCACGCAATTGCTCGGGCGAGTGCGCCGTGCGCAGAGCCTCCTCGGCCCGGTTGCGCAGGCGGGTCAGCGGCGTCTTCAGGTCGTGGGCGACATTGTCCGTGACCTGCTGCATGCCGCTCATCAACTCGCCGATGCGGTCGAGCATGGCGTTGAGGTTCCCGGCCAGCCGGTCGAGCTCGTCGCCGGTGCCGGCGATGGCGAGGCGGCCCTTGAGGTCGCCGGCCATGATCGAGCGAGCCGTATCGTTCATGCCGTCGATGCGTTTCAGCACGCGCCGGGCCACGAACCAGCCAGCGAAGCAGCCGAGGACGACGACGAGCAGGACCGACCAGGCGGCGGCACGCTTGATCACGACGCGCAGGCGCTCGCGCTCCTCGACATCGCGGCCGACCAGCAGGCGAAAGCCCGCCGGCAGCATGAAGACGCGGACGATGGCGTGGTTGGTCTGGTCGAGCGCCTCGGAGGAGCGGGCATACTCGATCTCGCTCTCGCCCTGGCGGTCGAGCGTGCCGGGCGGCAGCGCCTCGATATTGCCGGCGATGCGCTCGCCCAATGGCGTGGTGACGAGATAAAGCGAGGCGCCCGGCCCGCGCGAGCGCCGCTCGATGACCTGGACGAGCCGCCTGATGCCGCCGAGGCGCTGCTGCTCGGCCAGGCCCTGGATCTCGGCGTCGATGGTCGAGCGGATCTGGTCGTCGAGCAGGTTCTTGGCGTTCCAAGCGACATAGCCCAGCACGAAGATGGCAAAAGCCGCGAAGACGACGAGATAGATCGCCGTCAGCTTGAAGGCGGTGGTGCGGACCAGATGCGGCAGGAAGCGCAGGCGGCCGGAAGGCTGCGGCGCTTCACCAGTCCGGCCCTCAGCGAGCTGTGTCACGGACCATGTATCCCGCGCCGCGGATGGTGTGGATCATCGGATGCTCGAAGCCCTTGTCGATCTTGGAGCGCAGCCGCGAGACGTGCACGTCGATGACATTGGTCTGGGGGTCGAAATGATAGTCCCAGACGTTCTCGAGCAGCATGGTGCGGGTCACCACCTGTCCGGCATGCTTCATCAGATATTCGAGCAGGCGGAACTCGCGCGGTTGCAGCGCGATCTCCTCGCCGGCGCGGGTGACGCGGTGCGCCAGCCGGTCGAGCAGGAGATCGCCGACGCGGTAGCTCGTCGGTTCGGAGGCGGGCGCGCCGCGGCGGCGCGAGAGCACCTCGACGCGGGCGAGCAATTCCGAGAAGGCGTAGGGCTTGGGCAGGTAGTCGTCGCCGCCGGCCCTCAGGCCCTTCACCCGGTCATCGACCTGGGCGAGCGCCGAGAGGATCAACGCCGGCACCGTCTCGCCCTGCTCGCGCAGGGAGCGGATCACCGAGAGCCCGTCCATCCGCGGCAGCATGCGGTCGACGACGAGCACGTCGTAACCGCCGCCCTGGGCCATGGCGTAGCCCTCGAGGCCATCGGGAGCATGGTCGGCGACGTGGCCGGCCTCGCGAAAGGCCTTGACCAGATAGGCCGCCGCCTCGGCATCGTCTTCAACGATCAGGAGTCGCATGGCGTCACGCTACCTCATCAAAAGGAAAAGCGGCAGGCCGGAGGTGACGATCCGACCTGCCGCCATGACGGCTGGCATTCCCGGCAGGGGGCGACGTGACAGCCGGGAGATACCATCCGCCCGGAACACGCTCTCGCAGATCACTGAACGCTACGCGCGAGAGCATGCCCCGACTTGGATAGGCCCGGGTCAGGCCGCCGGCTGGCGACCGACCTCGAAGGAGACCTCGCGCTCCTTGCCGTCGCGCCAGATGGTCAGGCTCGTCTTGGCGCCGGGCGCGAAGGTCGCGATCTTCCGCGACAGGTCACGCGCATCGGCGATCTTCTCGCCGTTGACTGCGAGGATGGTGTCGCCACGCTTCAGGCCAGCCTTGGCGGCAGGGCCGTTGGCCTGCGCCTCGGCGATCAGGGCGCCCTTGGAGTCCTTGAGCCCGATGGCGTCGGCGACCTCGGCGGTGACCGGCTGGATCTGCACGCCGATGAAGCCGCGGGCGACCGAGCCGTGCTCCTTGAGCTGCTCGACGACGCTCTGGACGGTGGCGGCCGGGATCGCGAAGGCGATACCGACATTGCCGCCGGACGGCGAGTAGATCGCGGTGTTGACGCCGACGACTTCGCCCTTCTGGTTGAAGGTCGGACCGCCGGAGTTGCCGCGGTTCACCGCCGCATCGATCTGCAGGAAGTCATCATAGGGACCGGAGCCGATGTCGCGGCCCTGGGCCGAGACGATACCCGCGGTCACGGTGCCACCGAGGCCGAACGGGTTGCCGACCGCCAGCACCCATTCACCGGTGCGCGGCTTGCCCGAAGCGAGCTGGACGAAGGGATAGTTGCCGGACTCGTTGACCTTGAGCAGCGCCAGATCGGTGCGCGGATCGGTGCCGATCACCTTGGCCGAGAGCGTCTTGCCGCCATCGGTGACGAGCTGAACCTCGGCCGCGTTGGCGACGACGTGGTTGTTGGTGACGACGTAGCCGTCCTGGCTGACGAAGAAGCCCGAGCCCTGCGAGAGCTGGACGCGCGGCTGCTGCGGCCCGCGCTGGCCCATGCCCTCCTCGCCGAAGCGGCGGAGGAAACGCTCGAGCGGGTGGCCGGGCGGCAGGCCTTCGACGCCGGCCGGGCCGCTCTCCTCGTCGGCGCTGGCGACGGCCTTGGTCTTGACCCGGACCGAGACGACGGCGGGCTTAACCCGGTCGACGACGTCGGCGAAGGACGGAAGCTGTGTCTGCTGCACGCCCGACAGCTGGATCGGCTGGGCGTTGGCAGCGCCATGGCTGTTCAGGAAATTGTCGGCGAGGCCGGCCATCAGGCCGATGCTCAGCGTCGCAGCGCCGGCGACGATCGCGCCGCGCTTCAGGATCGAGCGGGCGGTGGCCGGCGAGCGGATAGTGGTGTCGGGGGTGTTGTTGTCTTGGGTGGTCATGGTTCTCACCTCGATGCGGGAGGCAGGGCCTTCCCTGCTTCGTGAGGAGAACCATGGCGGGCGACGCCTTACCTGGATTTCGCCCGATGATGACAGTTTCGTAAGGTTGGCAGGCCGTCAGCCACGCTCGTCGCGCAGCAGATCGTCGAGGCGACGCTGCTCTTCGGCCGTCAAGGTGACGCCAGCCGGCGCCGCAGAACGATTGCGCCGACGCCAGAGAAAAGCGGCCCCGGACAGCATGATCAGGAAGGGCGCTGCCCAGAGCGCGATCGTGCGCGCATTCATCGGCGGGCGCAGCAGGACGAAGTCGCCATAGCGCGCCACGACGAAATCGATCACGGCCCCGTCGCTGTCGCCGGCCGTCAGCCGCTCGCGCACCAGGATACGTAGATCCTTGGCTAGCGGCGCGTCGGAATCGTCGATCGACTGGTTCTGACAGACCAGGCAGCGCAGGCCGGAGGACAGCGCCCGAGCGCGCTGCTCCAGCGCCGGGTTCTTCAGGATCTCGTCCGGCTGCACGGCAATGGCTGGCGCCGACAACACCAGCAGCGCGACGAAGAAGAGCGGAAGAGCGCGCATCACGCTCACTCCGCGGCCTGCGGAAGCGCGGCCGGCGCCGGCGTGCGCCGCGGCGCTGCCAGCCGGAAGCGCCGGTCGGTCAGCGAGAGCGCGCCGCCCGCCGCCATCACCAGCGCGCCGATCCAGATCAGCAGGATCAGCGGCTTGTCATGGAGCTTGACCGCGATCGCGCCGCTGGCGTCGGGCTCGCCAAGGCTGATATAGGCCTGCCCAAGCCCGACGGTGCGGATGCCCGCCTCCGTAGTCGGCATGGCGCGCGCCGTATAGATGCGCTTCATCGCCTCGACCGGTTCCAAAAGGCGACCGTTGGCGACAATGCGGAAGCGGGCCGCGTCCTCGCGATAGTTCGGCCCGGTGCGCGGCGTGATCGCCTCCAGCGTCACGGTGTAGCGACCGCTGGTCAGGCTCTCGCCGACCTTGAGCATGCCGATCGACTCGGTGCCCCAGGCGGCGGCGGCGATACCGATCACGCTGATGCCGACGCCGGCATGGCCGAGCGCGCTACCCCAGGCCGAGCGCGGCAGGCCCTTGGCCCGCGACCAGATCGCCGAGGCGCCACTGGCGCGCGTGACGACGCGCTCGCCGATCTCCCAGAGCGCCCCGATGACGAGGAAGACGCCGAGGCCAATGCCCAGCGGAGCGAGGACGGGGCCGCCGCGCACGACAGCGAAGATCGCCAGCATGGTGACGACGCCGGCACCGAACGCGACCTGCGCCCGCTGAGCGGCGCCGAGCAAATCGCCACGTTTCCACGCGAGCGTCTGGCCGATCGGCAGCAGCAGCAATAGCGGCACCAGCAGCGGCACGAAGGTGGCGTTGAAGAAGGGCGGGCCGACCGAGATCTTGTCGCCGGTGATCATCTCCAGCACGAGCGGATAGAGCGTGCCGATGAAGACGGTGGCGCAGGCGGTCGCCAAGAAGAGATTATTGACGACGAGGGCGCTCTCCCGCGAGATCGGCGCGAACAGACCGCCCTGCTTCAGCAGCGGCGCGCGCCAGGCGAACAGCGCCAGCGAGCCGCCGATGAAGGCGATCAGGATGCCGAGGATGAACAGGCCGCGCTGCGGGTCGCTGGCAAAGGAATGCACCGAAGTCAGTACGCCCGAACGGACGATGAAGGTGCCGAGCAGCGAGAGCGAGAAGGTCAGGATCGCGAGCAGGATCGTCCAGACCTTGAGCGCGTCGCGCTTCTCCATCACCACGGTCGAGTGGATCAGTGCCGTGCCGGCGAGCCAGGGCATCAGCGAGGCGTTCTCGACCGGGTCCCAGAACCACCAGCCGCCCCAGCCGAGCTCGTAATAGGCCCAGTAGGAGCCCATCGCGATGCCGAGCGTCAGGAAGGTCCAGGCCAGCAAGGTCCAGGGCCGGACGGCGCGCGCCCAGACCGCATCGATCTTGCCTTCGATCAACGCCGCAACGGCGAAGGCGTAGGTGATCGAGAAGCCGACATAGCCGACATAGAGCAGCGGCGGATGGATCGCGAGACCGAGGTCCTGCAGGATCGGGTTGAGGTCCTGCCCTTCCCCCGGCGCCGGGACGAGGCGCCGGAACGGGTTCGAGGTCAGCAGCGTGAAGGCGAGGAAGGCGACGCTGACGCTGCCCTGCGCGG
The DNA here is from genome assembly GCF_001429505.1 of Allobosea sp. Root483D1. Lineage (GTDB taxonomy): Bacteria > Pseudomonadota > Alphaproteobacteria > Rhizobiales > Beijerinckiaceae > Allobosea. Next base: position 149,235 of record NZ_LMJW01000016.1, on the reverse strand, counting down.
CGAGCGTGCCGGCCCGCAGCTTCGGCGGCAGCGAGCGCCGCGACAACGCGACCAGCGCGCCGAACAGCACGAGGATGAGGACCCAGAGCAGCATCGAGCCCTCATGGTTCCCCCAGACCGCGGTCAGCTTGTAGATCAGCGGCTGCGTCGAATGCGAATTGGCGACGACGTTCTCCACCGAGAAGTCGGACGTCACATAGGACATCATCAGGCAGCCGAAGGAAATCGCGACCAGGAGGAAGCAGGCGATCGCCGCCGCCGGGCCGACCGAGGCCAGAGCCGGGTCGTTCCTGGCCACGCCCCATAACGGCACGATCGTCTGGACGACCGCGACACCGAGCGCCAATGCCAACGCGAAATGGCCGATTTCGACGAACATCAGAGCGGCCCTATTTCGTGGCCGGCGCGGCGGGCGCGCCGGCCTTGGTTTCGCCGGGCTGCCAATGCCCCTGCTTCTTCAGCGCATCGGCGACTTCGCGCGGCATATAGGTCTCGTCATGCTTGGCGAGGACGGAATCGGCACGGAAACGCCCGGGCGCCTCTAGGACGCCCTCGGTCACCACACCTTGCCCTTCGCGGAAAAGATCCGGCAGCAGGCCGGTGTAGCTCACCATTGTCCTGGTCTTTCCATCCGTGACGGCAAAGCTGACCCGCTGATTGGAGCCGCGCTCGACCGAACCCGTCTCGACCAGGCCGCCCAGGCGCAGGCGCGTGCCGGGCGCGAGGCCCTTCTCGACGATCTCGGTCGGGCCGTAGAAGAAGACGATCGAATCCCGCAGCGCATAGGCGACGAGCCCGGCAGCAAGGCCGAGGACGACGCCGGCCGAAGCGATCACGACGAGGCGGCGCTGCTTGCGGGTCAAGCGCTTGCGCGGCGGCGTGACTGGGATACCGGCCTGAATGGTCATGGTGCGGCCTCCTGCAGGCCGAGTTCGCTGCGCAGGCCGTCGAGAGTGGACGCTGCCGACTGATCGGAAGCCAGACGCTGGCGAGCCGTGGACAGCGACTTCTGCGCCGCCTCGCGCTCACCGAGCACCGCCTGCGAGCGGATCAGGCGAGACCAGTCGGCGAGGCTGCCGCCGCCCTCGGCGAGCCGCGCCGCGAGTCCCTCGACCATGCCGCGGATCGCCGTCGTGCGTTCGGCCTCGGGCAAGCTGGCGATCGCATCCGCCGGAGCGGGCGAACGCTCCAACCCATCGAGGCGGGCTCGGACCGTGGCCGTCCAGGGCGCATCGGCCGGCGCGTCGGCCAGCAACGCCTTGAGCGCCGCGATCGCAGCCGGCACCTGCCCATCCTGTTCCTGAGCGATCGCCATGAAGAAGCGGGCGCGGGGATTGGCCGGGTCGAGCTTCAGCGCCTCGGCAAGGCTTTCGCGTGCTGCCGCCGTGACCACGCCGCCGGCGGCGAGAATTTGCGCCTCGGCCTGGCCACCCTGCCGCTCGGTCGTGGCACCATCGTACCGGATCGCATTGGCGAAGGCCTTGGCGGCGTCCTCGAAGCGGCCCTGGCGCAGATAGACCGGGGCGAGCACGTTCCAACCCTTGCCGTCGGTCGGGTTCGCAGCGAGATGAGACTCGATCCGCGCCAGCGCCAGCTCGAAATCCTGCGCCGGATTGCCCTGCATCCGCGCTGCGAGCGGCTGGTCCGGGACCGTCGGCGAGCCATAGGCGCCGTAGATCAGCAGCGCCAGCAGAGGCACGCAGGAGAGCGCGATGGCGGACGCCGCGCGGCGGCGACGCAGGGCCGGCTCGCTCTCGCCGGCTGGCATCGTTTCCGTCGCCGTCTCGCGCAGCAGCCGGCGCGCCGCCTCGGCCTTGGCCGCCTCGGCTTCGGCGGCGCCGATCAGCTTGCGGCCAAGGTCGCGATCGATCTCGGCGAGCTGGGCGCGGTAAAGCGCGGTTGCCCCGGCCGTGTCGGCGGAAAGCGCCGGCGCCCGGCGGCCAAGCGGCCAGAGCACCGCCATGACCGCTGCCCCGGTCATGGCCGCGAAGATGATCCAGATCAGCATTCGCTGTTCATAGCCGTTCGAAGGTGCCGGTTCATGTCCGAAGATGGCGACAAAGGGTCACGCGGGCAATGCGGCGTCAGACCGCCGGCAGGACGAGCCGGGCCCTGAGGCCGCCCAGCGGCGAGCGCTCCAGCGTGAGGCCGCCGCCATAGAGCTTGGCGAGATCGACGACGATCGAGAGGCCGAGCCCGGAGCCCGGCGTCGTCTCGTCGAGCCTGCGGCCGCGCTTGAGGACCTCGGCCATGGCGTCGTCGGGGAGGCCCGGGCCGTCATCGTCGATCAGCAGCACGAGGCGGCCCTCCGGCGCCTGCGCGTCCGGCACCAGGGAGACCTGCACCTCGGTCCGCGCCCATTTGAAGGCATTGTCGAGCAGGTTGCCGAGCATCTCCTCGAAATCCTGTTTCTCGCCGCGAAAGCGGGCGCCGGCGGGCACGGTATGGCTGCCCTCGATCGCCCTGCCCTGCGCGATCTTCTCGAAGGTGCGGATCAGCGCGTCGAGCGAAGGAGAGATCTCGGAGGCTCCACCCAGGGCGCCCGACAGGGCAGCGGCCCGGGCCCGGTCAAGATAATACTGGACCTGGTCGCGCATGATCGCGGTCTGATGGCGGACCGTCTGGGGCAGGACGCCCTGGCCGGCCTCGGCCTCATTCTGCATCACGCTAAGCGGCGTCTTGAGGGCATGGGCGAGATTGCCGACCTGGGTGCGGGCGCGCTCCAGGATCTCGCGATTGGCGTCGATGAGCTGGTTGAGCTCGCCCGCCAGCGGCGCCAGGTCCGGCGGATAGCGCCCGGCGATGCGCGTGCTCTCGCCGGTGCGCACGGTACCGACCGCCGCGCGCAGGCGCGCCAGCGGGCGCAGGCCGAAGCGGACCTGGGCGATGGTCGAGGCGACGAGGGCGAGGCCGAGGAAGAGGAAGGTCAGGGTCAGGGCGAAGCGGAAGTCGCGGATGTCGCCTTCGATCTCGTCGGCTGGCGCAGCGACACCGACGGTGAAGCGGCCATCCTCGCCGACATCGATCTCGCGCTCGAGCACGCGCAGACGCCGCTCATCCGGCCCCGAAATATAGCTCTCGCGCAGGCCGCGCGCATTCGGCGGCAGGTTCTGGTCGAGCAGCTTCGGCAATTGCCCGCCGACGAGGGAGCGCGAGGTGCGCACCGTCGGACGCTCGCCGTCGAGCCGGATGATCTGCCAGTACCAGCCGGAGAGCGGCAGGTCGAAGCGCGGCTCGCCGAGGTCGCCGATCGCCTGCCGTTCGGCCTCGGGGGGAGCCGCGAGATCGGCGACAAGCTCCTTGATGTAGACGCTGAGGCGTTCGTCGAAGCCGCGCTCGGCCGAGCGGCGATAGAAGGTGGTGAGTCCGAAACCCGCGAGGATCAGCACCAGCGCGCAGCAGATGGCGGCCGAGATGAAGAGCCGGGCGCCGAGCGAGAAGCGCTGCCGCGTGACCGGCATGACCGGCCTCAGGCTCTAGAGCGGGATGCGAAAAAGTGGGAACCGGTTTTTCGCATAGATCCTGCTCTAACTCTTTGATGAGAGACGGATTCAGATTTCAGTTGGAAACACAAGATGTTTCCAACTGAAATCATCCGGCTTTCGCGGCGGCGATGTAGCCGAGGCCGCGCACGGTCTCAATGACGTCGACGCCGAGCTTCTTGCGCAGGCGGCCGACGAAGACCTCGATCGTGTTGGAATCACGGTCGAAATCCTGGTCGTAGAGATGCTCGACCAGCTCGGTGCGCGAGACGACGCGGCCCTGATGATGCATCAGATAGGCGAGCAGCCGATATTCGTGCGAGGTCAGCTTGACCGGGTTGCCGTCGACGACGACGCGGCTGGCACGCGTATCGAGGCGGACCGGGCCGCAGATCAGCTCGGCGGTCGCATGGCCGGCTGCTCGGCGCAGCAAGGCGCGGACGCGGGCGAGCAATTCCTCGATATGGAACGGCTTGACGACGTAGTCGTCGGCGCCGGCGTCGAAGCCGGAGACCTTGTCGCTCCAGCGATCACGCGCCGTCAGGATCAGCACCGGCATGGTCTTGCCGGCCCGGCGCCAGCCCTGCAGCACGGCGACGCCGTCGACCTTCGGCAGGCCGAGATCGAGGATCACTGCGTCATAGGGCTCGGTCTCGCCGAGATAGAGCCCTTCCTCGCCGTCAAAAGCCTTGTCGACGGCGTAGCCGGCGTTCTCCAGCGCATTGACGATCTGGCGGTTGAGGTCCTTGTCGTCCTCGACGACGAGCAGTCGCACGGCGGCTTTTCTCCGATTGCGGATCAGGAACGGGGAATAGCGGAACTAGCGGATATCCGCCACCTTACCCGAGGCGCCATCCAGCGTGACCCGGGCGACGCGGCCGTCGCGCTTCATCGTCGTCACCACATAGACGAACTCGTCGCCCTGGCGGCAGAGCCTGATCCGCAGGACTTCGCCGGGCGCAGCCTCGCGAGCATGGCGGGACGCCGCAGCGGGCTGCATGACCTTGCCGTCCGACACGGCCTCGCGCGTTTCTTCAGCGGACAGGCAGGAGATCGGCTGCGACGCATCGACCGTCTCCACCGGCGAAGCGACGGCGGTGACCAAAGCGAGCATCGCGGCAGCGGGGTCGAGCAGCATCATTGCTATGCGCTAGCCCTGTACGCGTGAATGCGCCATGAACATTGGCGTGAAAGGCACCGCTCAAGGCTAGCTCAGCGAACCGCGAGGAGTCCACGCCGCGGCAGCCCGGCCCCCGCAACAACGCTGAGTTGCGCCAGTTCGACGTCGAGCTCGGCCTGAGGGCTGCCGAAATCGGCAAGCTCCTGCGCCGCTTCGTAGAGCAGGATCGGCGCATCCACTTCGACGATCCTGACGGCATCGCCGCCAGTCCGGATCGTCACGCGATAGCGCTCGGTCTCCTCGCCGAGCGGCACCTCGACCACCTCCCAGGAATCGGCGTCGACGCGGCTGCGGCGGATCCAGCTCAGCGCCACGCCGGCGGGCGAGCGCCGAGCCTGTGGACGCACGGGCCCGAGCGGTCGCAACGCTGCGATCCCGACCGTCGTGGAGAGCTCGCGCATCGACGCCGAGGCGACATCGGCACTGGGCGGCCCGATCCGGTAGCGGAGTTGCCGGCCAACATCGTCAAGGCTCGTCGTCAGCGGAACCGCCGCACCGTCGAGCACGACCACGCGCGCTCCCGGAGCCAATGTCCGTACCGACGCCGGTTCCGAACCGCCGAGCCCGCGTACCATCTGCGACAGCCGGAAGGTCCGCGTGCCGGTCAGCTCGACTCGCGCCGCCGTCACGATCTCGATCTCCCCGGCCGGGTCGATGAAGGCGAGCGCATTGGCCCCTGTGAGGGCGGCCTCCGGCGCAACCGAGGCGAGGTTGCCGCCGCGCAGGCGAACCTCGACCGATGCCTGCCGATCGGTCCGCCAGAGCGGCCCCGGGGCGAGCGCGGTCAAGGTTTCGCCCATGATCGACGGCGCCGTGACGATGCCGGTCAATGCGAACGGCAGGCCCTCGGCGGCCCGCCAGATCGCAAGCCCTCCGGGCCAGGGGTCGGCGAAGGCCGCCAGTGATTGCAGCGGAGGCGGCGTTTCCCGCACGATCGGAAAATCGAGGATCAACGCATCCGGCCGTCCTGCGATCCGAGGCGTCACCTTCGGGGGACGCTCGCCGTCCGGCGCTCCGGCCGGCGCACCGCGATAGATCGCCGGCTCAACCGACCGCGCGCTGGCGCGTCGCGTCGGGCCGTCGCTGATCCGCGTCAGCCGGAACAAGCGCGGCTGGCCCGCCACGGCGAGCGAGACGACATCGCCCGCCTCCAGGCCGATGCAGCGCGGCGACAGCTCCAGTTCGAGCGTTTCCCGGCCCGCCCAGATCTCCTGCAGCCGAAGATCGGCGAGGCGCTGCCCCTCCGCGCGCCGGGTGACCATGGCGAGTTCGATGGCGCTCTCACGTCGCGCCGCCCCGACGAGACGACGCGAGCGCGCTGTGACCTGGCGATAATCGTTGTTTCCGTCGATATGGACGAGGCGCAATTCACGCGGCAGCTCGCTCTCCTGCGCCCGGCGCAGTTCAAAGGGCTGCCAGTCCCGATCGAGCACGAGATCATCCGCCGACAAGGCTCGCGCGATCGTCGCGGCGCGGCCGCGGAAGACGAGCCGGCCGGAGGACATGATGGCGTCGAACCCGAACGTCTGGGCGAGCGGTTCGAGCACCTGCCGTGCCGAGAGCGGCCGATCGAGGACATAACCATCGACGAAGCCGTCGATCGCGATCTCGTCCGGCGCCGGCAGGCCGTAATCGGCCAGGACCGCGTGCACCAGCCGATCGAGCGTCACGCCCTCGAGGCGGCCGTTGATCCAGTGGCCGCTCTCGTAGTTCGTTCCGTCGGCCCAGACCGAGGTCAGATCGGGAAAAGCCGGGAACGGCCTGGCGTCCCAGGTCCAGGCGAAGACGTTGGCCGGATCGACCATGCGCGCACCCAGCGACGGCGCTATCGGGTTGCGCAGCGGATCGAAACCCGGAAGCGCAGGATCGAAGCCGGACAGGATGGCCTCCAACCCGCGGGCCTGGACGAGGTCATCGCGCGCCCTGGTCGAAAAATGCGGATAGCCGCCATCGACCGACTTGGGATCGGGAAAGACGTTCGGGGAGTTGCCGCCCTTGTCGACGGCAGGCAGGCCGACCTCGGTCAGCCAGATCGGCTTCGAGCCCGGCAGCCAGGCGGTCGCGCCGATCTCCGCGCCGGCAAAGCGCTGGACATGCCAGTTCGACCACCAGTTCGGCAGATCCTTCTGCCGGAAGACCCAGGATTTGCCATGGGCGCCATCGGTGATCGGCAGGCGCGTCTGCGCCTCGCGGCCGGATGGATTCGCATAATACCAGTCGTAGCCCTCGCCGGAGGTCAGGCGGCTGCGCAGATAGTCGACATCGGCGGCGCCCCGCGCAATGGCGAGATCGGCATGGTCGGGCGTGTCGCGCCAATCGGAGAGCGGCGCATAGTAGTCGATGCCGATCGCGTCGATATGGGGGCTGGCCCAGAGCGGATCGAGCGGAAACCGTACCTCCAGCCCGCCATCGCGGACATGGGCGCCATATTCGGTCCAGTCCGCCGCATAGGTCAGCTTGGTCGGCGGCGGCAGGATCGTGCGGACCTCGGCCGCGAGCGCCATGAGGCCGTCGACCATCGGATAATGGCCCGAGGCGCCCCGCACCCGCGTCAAGCCGACCAGTTCGGAGCCGATGATGAAGCCCTCGACGCCGCCGGCCGCCTTGGCGAGCATGGCTGCATGCAGGACAGCACGGCGAAAGCTCCACTCGCCCGGCCGCGCGCAGACGATCCTGTCGCCGTCCAGGGAGAAGTCGGCCGCCGTCGCCGCGCCCAGGAAACTCGAGATCTGGCTCGTGGCGGCCGAGGTGCCGTCAGGCGACCCCGGTCGACCAGGAGCCGGCGAGCAGGTGATGCGGCCGCGCCAGGGATAAGGGGGTTGGTAGGGGTTGCCAGTATGCGGATCGGGCAGCGCGTTGTCGGCCGGCACATCCATCATCACGAAGGGGTAGAGCACCACTTCGAGCCCGTGGGTGAAGCGCAGCCGGCGGATCAGCGCGATCACGCTCTCGTCCGAAGGGGTGCCGCCATAGGCCGGCCTGCCATTGAACTGGCTGACGATGCGCGCGCTCGCCCGATCGAGGCCCGCGACGGACCAGGACGAGACGGGAGTGTTCTTGTCGAAGATCTCGACGCGTGGCGCGATAGTGCAGGAGCCGGCGCGCAGGTCGTCGCCGAACCAGCTGACGACCAGCGAGATGCGCCGGAGAGAAGGACAGAGCGCCAGCAGATGCGCGATCGCCCCGTCGATGTCGGTGGGGCTGTGCAGCTGATGCCGGTTCTCGGCGATGTTGATGCCGGCTTCGGGCTCCTGGTTCACCAGGGTCGGCTGGTAGATGAACTCGCTCGCTCCGGGGATCACCGTCACGGCCTTGATCATCTGGCCGAGCCCCGGCACGGCGCGCACGACCTCGAAGGAGAACTGCGGCACCCGGTTATGGTAGTCGGTGAGCGGGAAACGCTCGAACACGACATAGGCTGTGCCGCGATAGGCCGGCGCCGCGCCTGCCTCCTTGGCGGCGATCAGCGGGTCGGGTTCCTGGCTTTCGGCGCCGAGATGAATGCGCAGCGACACCGTGTTGAAGTCGATCTCGCGCCCGTCGGCCCAGATGCGCCGTACGAAGGCGATCGGCCCCTCGCAGATGGCGACCGCGAAGTTGGCGTAGTAGCTGTAGGTGGTGTCGTAGGTTTTCTGCGCCTTCTGGCCGCCCTTGCCGCCGGTCTTGGTCCGGGTGACGGTGGTCGTCACCTCCTCCTCGAAACGCGTCGCCCAGATCAGCTGGCCGCCGAGCCTGGCCCGCCCGTAGACCCGCGGGATCGGCGCTCCCTCGGTCGAGGTGAGGCCGTCGATCTCTTTCAGCCGCGGGCCCTCGACGATACGCGAGCCGCCACCGCCGCCGAGCAGGCTCTGGTCGAGGCGGGCGCCGGCGATCGCTCCGAGCGAACGGCCGATCATGGCGCCGAACGGCCCACCGACGGCGGCGCCCAGCGCCGAACCGGCGACCTGCATAACGAGCGTGGCCATCAGAGGTCGATCTCCGGAAAAGCGAATGCATGGCTGAGATGGCGCCGCCACCAGCCGGTGAAGGCGACCTCGCTGACCGCCGCGCCGTCATGGGCGTGCAGGATGCGGTCCGGCTCGACGAGAACAGCGCAATGCGCCGCCGGCAGATGCCCGCGCCAGCGAAAGAGCAGCACGTCGCCGGGGCGTGCGTCCCGGGGATCGAGCGGTCGAAGATGGCGCTCCGCCGCCAGTGCCAGCGTCTCGCCCGAGCCCTGCTGAGCCCAGTAAGGCGAATAGGCCGGCATCTGCTCGGGCTCCTTGCCATAGAGGTCGCGCCAGACGCCGCGCACCAGTCCGAGACAGTCGCAGCCGACCCCGCGCAGCGAAGCTTGGTGATGATAGGGCGTGCCGAGCCAGCCGCGCGCTGCCGCAACGACGCGCCCCCGAGGCGTCCTGGCGTCCGTCATCGGAACAGGCTCCCGCCGTCGAACGGACCGGCGCCAGGATTGCCCGCGCCGACGCCACCGATGATGAAGTCGTTCCCGGGCAGATGCGGGAAGCCGCGGAAGTTGACGCCGTTGCCCAACTTGCCCAGGCAGGTGGCGAAGCGCTTGTCGCAGCCCGCCTGCGCGGTGAACCCGTCGCCGAGCGCGATCGGCTGCGGCGCCGCCTGCCAGAGCTGTAGCGCCACCGTGCCGCCATCCACGCTATGATTGCGGATCTCGGTGGCGAATCCGATGTTTCCACCTGTGGTGAAGACCAGCCGCCCGCCGGTGAGATAGCCGTCGCCGTAACTGGCGAGCCCCGGCGCGACGATCGCCAGCCGTCCGTCGGTCGCGGCGACTGTCGCCGTGGACGAGCTCGGGGTGACGCCGCAGCGGGCATCGCCGAGATCGGCCGAGCAGGTCGCCATATAGAGCCGGCCGCGCTCGTCATCGAAAGCCTTGCCGAGCCCCCGGACCTCGGCGGTGAAACTGCTGTCGCTGCGCTTCACCTCGCCGACGAAACCTGTCTCCAGCAAGGTGCGCTGGCTGGAATCGGTCCAGTTGACCAGCCAGAGCGCGACACGGGCATCGTCGTAGAGGCCGCGCGACAGGTCCATCTCGCTCAGCCCGTTCGCCGCCAGGGCGCCGAGCACCTCGCCGCCACTGGTCGCGAAGCCGAGCTCGGAGCTGGCCTCGGCCGCTTCCAGACCGGCATTGGCGCGGAACAGGATGCCGCCGAAGGACAGGTCGCGGTCATGATCGGTGAAGCCGAGCACTGCGCCGTCGCGACGGGTCAGGCTCCAGCACCGGCAAAGCGTGGTCGCCTCGCCGGCAACATGCGCGGCGAGCCCCGGGGATAAAGTCCGCATGGTGAGCCTTTAGTCGGCGATCTCGACAATCGGGATCTTGGGGATGTCGCCGGCCTCGAAGGCCGACAGGTCGACCTCGATCGCATCGGTGTCGAAGCGCACCGGGACGTCGAAGGCGAAACCGGCACTGACGACGGCGCCGGCAGGCGGAGCCTGGCCGACGGCGAAAGTGAGCAGTCCGCTGGCGTGATCGCAGGAGACGGCCGCCGGCTGGGCCTTCACGACGCCGTCGACCGCGATCAGCACCGAACCAGCGACTGGCTTGGTGATGCGGCGGACATAGGGCGCGTGCAGGCCGCCATAGAGCTTGCAGAGCTGGAAGACCCGCGTCGCGCCGTCGCCGACGCCGATCTGCTGATCGCTCGCCGCGGGCGCCCCGGACGGGGTGCAGCTCTTCCAGTCGAGCCGGTCGCGCCAGCGGAAACCGTAGAGCCGGCCGCGCCGCTCCTCGAAGAAGGCGACGACCTCGGCGAGCGCATCGAGGGTGCGGATGCCGAAGCCGGCATCGTAGCGGCGCCGCGAATGCGCCCAGCGGCTGTTGCGGACCTCGCGGCCCGAGGCCAGCGTCACCACCTGCGTGAGCCGCTCTGGCCCGCCACTGGCGCCGCGGGCGATCCCGGTCGGGAAGCGCACCTCGTGGAAGCCGCTCATGCCGCCCCTCCCTGTCCTGTCATGCTGCGGGTCTCAAAGCGCGCGGTTGCCGCGCGCCACAGCTCGCGCGATCGCCGCCGAGACCTGCGCCTCGGAGCGGCGGAAGCTGTCGGCATCGGGCGTCGAGACCTGGACGGTCACGCTGACCGGACGCCGCTCGCCGCCACCGCCGGCCCGCACGCCGAGCTTGCCATCGGGGCCACGCGAGAGCGGCATGATCGCCTCCGTGCCGCGTTCGCCCATCAGCCCGAGCCCACGGCCCATGGCGAAATAGGACGGCGCAGCGACAACGCCGCCATCGGCGAAGGGCGACACGGGCAGGCCGCCGCCACCGCCCGTGCCGCCGGTGAAGAGACCGGCCAGGCTGTTCACGCCGGAACCGAGCCAGCTCGAGATCGCGCCCTGCAACGGCTTCAGCGCCGATTTCAGCAGGCTCTGGCTCAGCGAGGTGCCGATGCCGCGCAGCACGTCCTCGAAGCGCTTGCCCTCGACAATGCCGCTGGCGAAGGCCGTGGTGATCGACTTGCCGAAGGCCTGCGCCGACTTGGCCAGGCTCTGGGTCAGCGTGTTCAGCGAACGCATGCCGCCGGCATCGAAGGAGGTGCCGGTGGAGGAGGAATCGTCTTCGTCAGCCATCGGCACAGCCTTTCCAATCGTCATCACGGGAAGCAGGGGTCCGGATGAGCCCGCATCAGCGCATCCAGCGTCGTACGCGACGGCGCTTCGACCGCCTGAGGCGGCCGATGGGCCTCGATCGCCACGAGGATTTCGTGTGGGCTCGCCGCCCAGAAGGCGTCCGGCGTCCAGCGCAGGCGTCCGAGCCCGAAGGCCATCACCTCGCGCCAGGGGAAAGGAACCGCCGCCGGCGCGCCTAAGCTGCCGGCGGCGTCGGAGGGCGGTCTTCACCCCCCTGCCCCGCCGGAGCGAAGGTGGCGTCGAGCAGGGCGATCGCGGCGGCGATGGCGCCGTTGAGCCCGCCATCGAAGGAGAGTGCCGCGACCTCGTCGGTGGCCAGCGTGCCGCCGGCACCGCGTAAGCCAGCCGACAGGATCCTGGCGATGTCGCGGGCCGAGAGCCGCCCGGCGATGAAGCGCTCGCCCAGCGCCGGCAGGTTCTCGACCGAAAAGGCGTCCTCGAGCTCGGCGAGCGCGCCGAGGGTGAGCCGCATCGGCAGCGCCCGCCCCTCAACCATCAGGGCGACCTCGCCCCTGTAGCGATTGACCATGAGGGCGCTCCTCAAGCCAGGGTGAAGCTGAGCTGGCCGGCCGATTCCAGCGACAGCTCGAAAGTAACCTCGGCGGCATGATCGCCACGGTATTCGAGTGTCGAGAGCTGGAACGGCCCGGTGATCGTGCCGAAATCGGGCACGATCACCTGCCAGTCGCGGATCACGCCGTCGAAGAAGATCTGACGGACCAGCGCGTCCGAGGCCTCGTCCTTGAAGATGCCGGCGCCGCTGATGCTGGCGCGGCGCATGCCGGCGCCGGCCAGCAGTTCGCGCCAGCGCCCGGCCGACTCGGCATGGGTGACGTCGACCGTCTCGGCGTTGAAGGCGATCTGGCGGGCGCGCAGGCCCGCCACGGAGACGAAGCTGCCGCCGGCATCGGCGACCTTGAGCAGCAGGTCCTTGCCTTTCTGGGCAGGCATGGGCGGGTCCTTTCGTGCTGTCAGAGCGCCTCGGTGACGGCCCGGAAGGTCAGCGTCACGGTCGGCAGATGGGTCTTGGGATCGCGGGCCAGCTTCGAAGACAGCCAACCGAGGTTGACCAGCCGGTGGCCCTCCGGTGCAAGCGCGGCGCCTTCGAGGCTCGCGACGATGTGCGCAGCCGCCTCGAGCGCCTTTCGCGAGGAGGCGCTGTCCCCCGCCCAGACGACGAGGGAGAGCTTCTGCTCGCAGCCGCGATCGCTGCCGGTCGACCAATCCTCGGCCGTGACCTCGCCATGGACGACGTAGAGCCCGGCCAGGGCGCGCGGCGGCTCGTCATGCAGGCGCCCGGCTCCGATCAGCGCCGTCAACCCGGCATCGGCGGCAAGATGCGCATGGATGGCCCGCCGCAGCGGCAGGATGGCGTCGCTCATCGGCTCACCTCCTCGACCAGGCAGACGAGGCGCCGGCGGCCGCCATCGAGATCGCCGACCGCGCGGATGTCGAAGACCTGCTCGCCGTCACGCAGGCGCTGGCCGGAATCGACGCCGGCACGCCAGCGCAAGGTGATGCGGTGGCTCGCCGCCTGCTCGGGCCGCTCACCGCGCCAGCGCTCATTGCCCGAGAGCCATTCGACCTGGGCCCAGACGGCAGCAACGGTCTCGAAGCCGCGCAACTGGCCGCCGGCCCCGTCCGGTGTCTCGACGGACGCCTCCAGCAGCAGGCGGCGGCGCAGCGCGCCGACCGGGCGGCCCTTGGTGGTCTCCCTGATCATCACAGCCTCACGCGGCGAAACGGGGCGACGAGCGCGGCGATCTCGGCGGGCAGCCGCGCCGCATCGCGGCTGACCACGTCGCCGCGATGCTCGAACCAGCGGCAGGCCAGCCTGAGCACGGCCTGCCGCAGCGGCGCGGGCACTATTTCGCGCGTCGCGCCGAAGCCGGCGACGAGATCGATCTCGATCGCGGCGCGGGCGCGGCCGGGCGCCGGGACCGGACCTGCGATCGCGATCAGCGGCGGATCGGAGCCTGCCACCAGCGCCAGTGCCGACGACACGACCGGTTCGGCAGCCCCGGAGGCGGGATGGACACGCGCGGCCGTGAGACTGCGCACCGGCGAGAGCGGCAAGCGAATCTCGCCACCTTGCGGCCAGGCGTCGAGAACGATTCGCCAGCCCTGCTGGATCAGCAGGCGGCCGGCGCCAGCCTCGATCATCAGCCTGGCCGCCGTGATCAAGGTGCCCAGCAATTCGTCCTCGTCGTCGGTGACGATCCGCAGGAAATCCTTGGCTTCCACCAGCGAGACCGGCTCGATGGCCGGCGGCGTCAGGGCGAGCGGCGTCATGCTCTCTCCTCTTTCGGGTTTGAATGGCGCCACCAATGCGCTATCGAGCTCGGCCCGACAGCGGAGGCGGTTCGATGCGTGGCAGAACGGCGATTGCACTGACGGCCCTGGCGGCGGCATTTGCCGCGCCCTGGCCCGCCTCGGCCGTGGTCGGCGGGCGTGAGGGCGGCCCCGTCGCCGGCGCGACCGTGATGGTCCTCAACGCGCGCGGCGGCGTCTGCACCGGTATCGTGCTGTCGCGCCGCGTCATCCTGACGGCCGCTCACTGCGCCGATTCCCGCGTCGACCTGCGCATCCACTGGCGCGAGAGAGGCGAGCCGGTCCTGGTCGAGCCGGCGGCGATCGCGCTGCACCCCGAATTCAACGCCAAGTCCGTCACCAATCGGCAGCGCTCGATCGACCTCGCGCTGGTCCGGCTCGCAGCGCCGCTGCCGGCGCAGTTCTCGACCGCGACGCTGGTAGATGGCGGCCTGCCGCGAGCCGGATCACCGGTCACGCTCTCAGGCTACGGCGTCGCGCGCGAGGGCGAGGCGAAGACGACCGGCACCTATCGTTCGGCCTCGCTTGCCACGGTCGAGCCTTACGGACCCGGCAAGGTCCTACTCTGGGCGGCCGATCCGGCGACCGGCGGCAAGCGACCAGGCGCCGGCGCCTGCCAGGGCGATTCCGGCGGGCCTATCGTCGTAGGCTCGGACGGCGTCGTCGCCGTCTCCAGCTGGTCGACCGGCCCGTCCGGCAAGCAATGCGGCCTGCTCAGCCAGGGCGTGCTCGTCGCACCCCAGCGCGGCTGGATCGATCGCACCTTGTCTGGCTGGGGCGAGAGCGCCGACTGGACCGGCGCGCCCTGAAGGCCTGCAGCTGCGAACAGCACTGGACTGCGCCGCAGCAAACCATACACTGACGCAATGGCAGCGATGATCTCGACCATGACCTCTTCGAAGCGCGCCGCGACCGTCGCGATAGCATTTTGCGCCGGCCTGCAGATGACTGCGCCGGCACAGGCCGTGATCGGCGGCGTGCAGTCGCGCGCGGTCGATGGCGTACGCGCCTCGACCTTGCGGGTCGAGACCAGTCGCGGCGAGCTCTGCTCCGGCGCTGCGATCTCCTCCGAGCTCGTGCTCACGGCGGCGCATTGCCTGATGACCGGCGGTGCGGTGCGCGTGATCAGCCTCGACAAGCGCTTCCGCAACCGCACGCACGCCGTCGCCGCCGTGCTGCCGCACCCGACTTTCGTGCCCGGCACGACGCCGCGCACCCAGCCGGGCGCCGATCTGGCGCTGCTGCGCCTCGCCTCGCCGCTTCCTGCCGATATCCAGCCGCTGACGCTCGGCAGCGGGCTGTGGCAGGGCGAGACCGTCACCATGGCCGGCTTCGGCCTCGCCTCCGAGAACAACAAGAAGACCGCGCGCACACTGCGCGAGGTGACGTTGGTCAACGCCGGCAACTACACCACCGCCAACACGGTCAAGGTGGCGGTCGATACCGAGAACCGCGGCGAGGTTCTCGGCGCCGGCGCCTGCCGTGGCGATTCCGGCGGACCGGTGCTGCGCGGCCCGGTCGGATCGCGCGATCTCGTCGGCATCGTCTCCTGGTCGAGCGGCCCCTTGAGCTCGCGCGTCAAGCTGATCTGCGGCGGCTTCACCGCGATCACCCCGATCAGCGACCACCGCGCCTGGATCGCCGAGGCGAGCGAGCGTCTGCTCAACTACGGCGACGAGCCGCGCCAGGCGGGCGAAAATGCCCGTCCGAACGCAAGCTACAGCTGGTGGTTCGGGCGCTGACGCAGCCGAAGCGAAGGCTCAGGCCGAGAACTTCAGCCCCTTGATCGCGGCGAAGTCCTGGACGCCACCGCCGACTCGCTTGGTCGTGTAGAACAGCACATGCGGCTTGGCGGAATAGGGATCGCGCAGGATGCGCACGCCCGCCCGGTCGACGACGAGATAGCCGCGCCGGAAGTCGCCGAAGGCGATCGAGACCGAGTCGGTCGCGATATTGGGCATGTCCTCGGCCTCGACGACCGGGAAGCCGAGCAGGGTCGCCTGCGCGCCCGCCGCGGCCGGCGGCTGCCAGAGGTACTGGCCGGTCGTGTCCTTGAACTTGCGCACCACGGCCTGCGTCTTGCGGTTCATCACGAAGCTGGCGTTCTGCCGGTAGCCGGCCTTCAGCGCATAGACGAGGTCGACCAGGATGTCGGACGGATTCGAGGCGGCGAAGGCGCCGGCAACGCCGGTCTTCAGCGTGCCGAGATTGCCCCAGCTCCAGCTTGCATCGGCGACGGTCGGATAAGCCAGGAAGCCCTTGGGCTTGTCGGCGCCGTCGCCAGTGACGAAGGCCGCGCCCTCCTGCTCGGCGAAGGCGCTCTCGACCTCCTCGGCGATCCACTGGTCGATGTCGACGATGGCGTCATCGAGCAGCGTCTGCGTTGCCGCCGGCATGGCATAGAGCTCCATCGCCGGGAAGGAGAGCTCGGCCAGCGTCGGCGTGCCGGTCTGGGGACGAGCCGCCGTCTCCGTCACCCAGCCTGAGGCCGGCCCGGTGGTCGAGAACGCCTTCTTGTAGGTGCCCGACGAGATCGTGCGCACCGTCGCGATCGAACGGATCGGCGAGACGGCGGCGAGGCGGCGCAGGATCTCGCCCTCGACGGTCGAGGGCGCGAGATAGCCGCCATCCGGGCCAGAGCCGGTCGACAGCGCCTTGGCTTCGAGCCGCTTCAGGCCGGTGGCCTCGCCATGACGGACATAGGACGCGAAAGCGGCCTTGTGCTCGGCCACCGCGGGATCGCGATCCTCCGTGGCGCCCAGCACCGGACGACGACTGTCGAGGCTCAGCCGGTCGAGCCGGCGGCGGGTCTCGTCGAGCGCGTCGTCGAGGCGGGCGAGTTTCTCGCCGGTCAGGACGTCGCCACCCATGCGGGTCTCGAGTTCGGCCAGGCGCTCGTCATTGGTGGAGCGATAGGCCTCAAGCGTGTAGCGCAGATCGTCATATATGGCGGCGGCCTCGCCGGTCGCCTTGGTCTCGGGAGCCTGGTTCAGCGCAGTCATGAATACTCCTGTGGTTCTGCGGCTTCAGGTGGATTTTCAGGCGAAGGCGGCCCGGCTGGGCGGCCGCAGCGCCTTGACAGCGCTGACCCGGGCCTGCGGCAGCATCGGGAAGGTGACGAGCGAGATCTCCCAGAGATCGACCTTCTCCAGCCGGCGCAGGCCGGTGCGCGGCTCGGTGCGGGCGCGCTGCGAGCGGAAGCCGATCGAAAGCCCGTCGACCGCGCCGTCGCGCATCAGCGCGTGCAACTCGCGGGCCCGCGCCACGGCGAGCGAGAGCCGGCCGCGGACATAAAGGCCGCGCGAATCCTCTCGCAGCTCGAGCCAGCGGCCGATCGGCTCGGTCGGATCATGCTGCCAGAGCATCCTGATGCCGCCGGCGCCGCGGCGGGCGAGGCTGTCGCGGAAGGCACCGGGCTCGACCACGTCCTTGCCGAGATCGGCGATGCGGAACAGGCTGGCATAGCCCTCGAAGGCGCCATCCAACTCGATCCTGGCCAATGGCTGTGCCAGGAACTTGGCCTCGCGCGCCAATGCCGGATAACGGGGCATCGCGGCGCTCATCGCGCCCCTCCCCGCCCGCCGCGGCCATTGGCGTCGAGCTGCCCGAGCGTCTCGAAGAAGCGGCCGAAGACGTCGCGCGGCTGGCGGCCAGGACGCGGCGCGGCCACACCCGATCTCACAGCTGCCGGAGCCGGCCTGGGCGGCGATTTGCCACCGGTCTTGCTCATGAATCCCCTCCGTCGTAGCGGGCGTTGAAGCGGGCGAATTCGCGCACGAACTCGTCGAAGCGCCGGTTGGCGGCGATCAGCTCGCGCAAGGCAAAGAGACCGAGCCCCGAGGCACAGAAGGCCCAGAGCAGCAGCGCGAGATGGCCGAGATCTCCGCGTGCAACGATGCCCGCGGCAGCTTCATCGAACGGGCTCATGACGACACCTCCCGGCGGCCATAGCCGACCGCCTCGCGTTTCTCGTCTTCGTTGAGGAACCCAGCTGCGGAGACCCGCCGCCAGAGCGATTCCCGCTCGTCCGCCAGCGCCTCGATCGCATCGAGATCGGGCTCGAGGGTGAGCGCATCGCCAAAGGCGGGGCCGAGCCACTGCGCCAGCGACTGCGCCGTGCGCCTGACCAGCGGGATCAACGTCTGACGCCAGAAGGCGCGGTTGGCCTCGGCGAAATTGGCATGGGTGTTGTCGCCGGGCAGGCCGAGCAGCAGCGGTGGCACACCGAAGGCGAGCGCGATCTCGCGCGCGGCGACACCCTTGGCGGCGACGAAATCGAGCTCAGCCGGCGACAAGGACAGCGGTTTCCAGTCGAGCCCGCCTTCGAGCAATAAGGGGCGGCCGGCATTGCGCGCGCCCTGGAAACCGTCTTCCAGCTCCTGCTTCAACCGCTCGAACTGCGCCTCGGTCAGCGTGCCGCCTTCCGGTCCGTCATAGACCAGTGCACCGGAGGGCCGCGCCGCGTTGTCGAGCAGCGCCTTGTGCCAGGCGCCGGCGGCATTGTGGACGTCGAGCGAGCAGGCGGCCGCCTCGATCGGCGAGAGGCCGTAATGGTCGTCGATCGGATGAAACAGCGACAGGTGCAGGATCGGCGGCAGCGCATCTTCGTCCTGGCGGAAGCGGATCGTCTGGGCGCCGACCGTATAGTCATAGCCTTCAGGCCAGCCGTCGCGGCCGGGCACCACCCGCATCCGGTCGGGCCGAAGCGCATAGAGTTCGCGTGGCTCGCGACCAATGCTCACCGCCTCGACATAGGCGTTCCCGGCGACGAGCAGATGGCCGTAGAGCATTTCGCGAAAGGCGATGCCGCCCTGGCGTGGATTGGGCCGATCTATCAGCGCCAGCGCCGGATGCTCCGGCACCTCACGCTCGCCGACCTTGGCGATCAGCTGTGTCTGCGCCGCCGCCTCGGCGATCAGCCGGACGCAGCGATGCACCACCGGATTGCGCTGATAGCCCTCGCGCGACAGGGCGCCATAGTCGCGCGGCGTCCAGACCGGGCGGCCGGCCTCGTGCAAGGCAATCAGCGGACCGACCCGCGATCGCTTCTGTTCCGGCGCGGCGTGGCCGCGCAGGTTGCGAAGGAAATTGAACATGGATGTCTCGCTGTGAAGCGCACGTCATGCTCGGCCTTGAGCCGAGCATCTCATGCAGGATGGTCCCGAGATTCCCGGGTCTGCGCTACGCTCCGCCCGGGAATGACGGCCAGATCAGAGTCCCCTCACCCGCGGCCGTCCCTTCGGCCCGAGCATCAGATGCGTCAGCGCCCAGACCAATGCGTCGAGCCGGTCGGGTGAGCGGCCGGAGCTCAGGCCGGTCGGGCCGAAATCGCACATCTCATCCTCCAGCGCCGGAAACGCGCCGGCGTGGCGCACACGGCCCTGCGCATAGAGCGCCGCCACTGGCTCGGCCCGCAGGAATTTGCCGCGCGAAGCCCGGACCGGCGTCACCGGCACGCCGGGATCGACCTCGCGGATGACGCTCGTCGCCATCTCGCCGCCCTGGTTGACCTCGACGACCAGTGCATCAGCCTCAAGCCGGCGATAGAGCGCGACGGCGGCTTGCGCCCATTCATGCGGCTTGGCGCCGGCAAGCGTCGCATCCGCCAGCACATGACCGATGCCGTCGCGATCGATTCCGGCCGAGACGAGCCCGCAGGAATCCGCCCGCTTCGACGAGGAGGCCGGCGGATCGATCGCCACCACGATCCGCGCCAGCGGCGGCGCGTCCCGCTCCCGGCACTCTTCGATCAGCGCCCGGCTCCAGAGCGCATCGGCGCTCTCCTCGACGATCTCGCCCTCGAGCTCCTGCCGACCGAGCCGCGTGCCGCCATAGGCTTGGCTCACGCTGTCGAGAAAGCTCGGCGCCAGGTTGAAACGGTTGGCGCTGGTCGCCGCCCGGCTGACGGCGACACGCGGATCGTCGAGCAGCCGCTTGATCAGCGGCAGCGGACGCGGCGTCGTCGTCACCACTTGGCGCGGCCGGTCGCCGAGTCTGAGGCCGAGTTGCAGCATGTCCCAGGTCTCCTGAAGGTTCGGCCATTTCGCCAGTTCGTCGGACCAGGCGGCGCCGAACTGCGGCCCGCGCAGCCCTTCCGGGTCCTCAGCGGTGAAAACCTGCGCGATGGCGCCATTGCCCCATTCGAGCCGGCGCCGCGACGGCGACCAGATCGGCTTCTCCCAGCGATGATGGATCGCCAGCAGACCGGAGACGCCCTCGATCATCACGTCGCGGACCTGCGCCTGCGTCTCGCCGACAAGGGCGATGCGGCCGATGGGTTCGCTGGCGATCGGGGCCAACCCCAACGCCATGCCCTTGACCCATTCGGCGCCGGTCCGTGTCTTGCCGGCGCCACGGCCACCAAGGACAAGCCAGGTCCACCAGAGTGGTAGCCGACGGGATTTCTGGTCGAGCCGGCCCCAGAATGTCCATTCCTGCTCGACGTGCCTAACCAGTTCGGGGGGCAAGCCCGGCAGCAGCTTGAGGAACAGTTTCACCTGCGTGATCGGCGATAAGGCGTTCCATGCGTCGTGCCAGCTCTCGTCGCAATTCATCGACTCGGCGCAATCCTTCGGCGGGACTGGGGTCATCCTCGGACTTTCCTCCCTCCCCCATTGCGGTAGAATCCAGCGCGACCAGTTCGCGCACGGTGCGAGCCAGCGTCGCCAGCGTCTTGGCATCGACCTCGCTCGCAGCGGCGCCGGCCGGCAGCTCGGCAAGATGCGCCTCATGCGCTTCGAGCTGCGTCTGCGCCGCCTTCCAGAGCTTACTGATCACGGCCTTGCGGCCGCGCGGCGCAGGTCTGCGCTTCGCCGCCGGCAGGGCCAGGGCGCTTTCACCACTCTCGTCGGTCATCGGAAAACCTCGGCTCGGGCCGGACACGCAAAAGCCGCCGGCTGGGCAGCGCGGCGGCTTCGTTCGTCTCAGGCACAGTTCGTGAGCGTTCCTGATCTCTACCCGATCAGCGTCACGATGTCAAGGATAAAATTCCTATCCAACAGAGGCCTCACACCTCCGACTTCTCCACCCATTTGATCTGGGTCTGCGGCTGGTAGGCTTCCATCTGGCTAAGCAGCGCCGCCGGGTCGGTCTCCATCATCGCCATGTCGCGATGGGCCTGCCACATGAAGCCGGCCTTGGTGGTGTTGTCGAGGAAGGCGGCGAGCGGGTCGTAGAAACCATCGATGTTGAGGAAGCCGAGCGGCTTGCCGTGGATGCCGAGCTGGCCCCAGGTCCAGATCTCGAAGATCTCCTCGAAGGTGCCGATACCACCGGACATGGCGATGAAGCCGTCCGAGAGCTCGGCCATGCGCGCCTTGCGGATGTGCATGGTCTCGACCACTTCGAGCCGGGTCAGCCCATTATGGCCGACCTCCTTCTCGCGCAGCGCGCGCGGGATCACACCATGGACCTCGCCGCCGGCTTCGAGCGCGGCATTGGCGACGATGCCCATCAGGCCGACGGCGCCACCGCCATAGACCAGTGTCAGGCCGCGTTTGGCGATGGCCGCGCCCATGGCGCGGGCGCCCTCGGCATGGACGGGATCATGGCCCGGGCTCGAACCGCAGAAGACACAGACTGATTTCATGAGGCGAGTGCTTGCAAGATGCGGGCCCAGGAGCGCTGGCCCTTGTGGAAGGAGGACAGATCGTACTTCTCGTTCGGCGAATGGATGCGGTCGTCGTCGAGGCCGAAGCCGACGAAGAGCGTGTCAAGCCCGAGCGTGCGCTTGAAGTCGCCGCCGACCGGGATCGAGCCGCCGCTGCCGATGCTGACGACGCGGCCGCCCCATTCTTCGGCCAGAGCCTTGCGCGCCTTGTGCAGGACTGGGGAATCGACCGGCACGGCCAGCGCCGGCGAGCCGGAATGGCCAATGAACTCGGCCGTCACATCCTCCGGCAGCCGCTCACGCACGAACTGGTGGAAAGCGGCGGCGATCTTCACCGGGTCCTGGTCGCCGACGAGGCGGAAGGAGACCTTGGCCGAGGCCTTGGCGGGGATGACGGTCTTCGAGCCCTCGCCGGTATAGCCGCCCCAGATGCCGTTGACGTCGCAGGTCGGGCGCGACTGGATCTGTTCGATCAGCATGCGGCCGCGCTCGCCGATGGAATGCTTCAGCCCGACCTGGCCGAGGAATTCCTTCTCGGTCAGGTTGAGATCGGCCCATTCCGCCTTTTGCGCATTGGTCGGTTCGTGCACGCCGTCATAGAAGCCGGGGATGGTGATCCGGCCGGTCTGGTCATGGATCTCCGCGACGATCTTGGTCAGCACATGGATCGGGTTCGCGGCCGCGCCGCCGAACATGCCCGAATGCAGGTCGCGGTCGGCGGCAGTCAGCCTGACCTCCTGATAGACCATGCCGCGCAAGGTCGAGGTGATCAGCGGCGTGACGCGGTCCCACATGCCGGTGTCGCAGACCAGCGCAAAATCGGCCTTCAGCTCGGACGCATTGGCCTTGATGAAGCCCGGCAGGTTGACCGAACCGGATTCCTCCTCGCCCTCGACCAGGATGGTGAGGCCGATCGGCAGGTCGCCGGTCTCGGCGAGCGTCGCGCGCATGGCCTCGATGAAGGTCATCACCTGGCCTTTGTCGTCGCAGGCGCCGCGGGCGAGGATCACCTTGCGCCCCGGCTCGATCTCCTTGACGGCCGGCTTGAACGGGTCGTTGTCCCACAATTCGAGTGGGTCGACCGGCTGGACGTCGTAATGGCCGTAGAACAGCGCGTGCGGCGCGCCGGCTTTAGGCCGATGCGCCAGCACGACCGGATGGCCGCCGGTCTCGCGCAACTCAGCCTTGAAGCCGAGCCCTTCGAGATCGGCACGGAGCCATTCCGCCGCCTGGCGTGTCTGCGTATCGAAGGCCGGATCGGTCCCGATCGACGGAATCTCGAGCCAGGACGAGAGACGGGCCAGCGACGCGTCGAGATCGGCGTCGAGGCGGGAGAGGATGGCGGGAAGCTGGGACATGGGCGCTCACTGGAGGCTGATTCCGGTGGCGCCATCATGACCGTTCGCACAGCCTACGTCAGCCGGGCCGGCATGCACACCGGTCCAGCGCCAGCGACAGGAGCCGGACACCCTCAGGCCTTGGCGATCTCGGTCAGATAGTCGTCGGCGAAATCGGTCTTGATCGCGATCCAGAGCGGATGGTGATCCGACATCTGCCAGGTCCGCCATTTCCTGTAGAGCGCCTCGGGCGTCTTGGCCTTCGCCTTCTTCTCGGGATCCTCGGCCGGCATCGCCGCCTTGTAGATGGCGAGGTCCTCTGGGGTTTCGCGGAAAACGTCGGCATACATGTCGACCATGCCGCCCTTGAAGACCTTGAAGCGCTTGTCCTTCACCCGGACGGCCATCTGGTCGTAGTAGTGGTCGCCCTTCTTGCGGACCGTATCGCCGTCGATCTCGGGCGGAATGGCGAAGCCCTTGTCCTTCAGCGCCTCCATCGTCTCGTGCTTGGGGCTGACGACGTTGAAGTCACCGAGCAGGATGTAATTCTCGACATTGCCGGCGCGGTCCTTCTCCTGCTTGCTGGCCTTGTCCTGCCGCTCGGCAAAAAAGCCGACGAGCTTGCGGATTTCGTCGACGCGCTGCTTCAGCGCCATGCCGCTCGCCTCGCCGTAGTAGATGTGGACGGTGCACAGACTGAAGCGGAACCAGCCCGACTGGAAAGCGACGAGGAAGGGCGTGCGGGCGAACTGCTGCTTGACCTCGGTGAACTCGGCCTTGGTCGCCGCGGCGAGTTTAGCGGCGGCCGCCCCCTCGTCGAGCTTGTCGGCGGATTTCACCTTCTTGTGCGCGACGACGAGCTGCCCCTCGGGCAGGACGATCTCGCCCGCAATCTTGCGGAACCAGACCTTCTCGGTGTTGTAGACGAACACCATGCGCTCGTCGTTGCCGCTCGTGTCGGTCGCGATGTAATCCCATTCGCGGCCGAGGATGCGCATGATCTTTTCCAGCGCCGTCAGGTCGCGGTTGATCTCCTGAAGCGCCACGAGATCGAAAGCCGAGATCATCTCCGCGAGATAATAGAAGCTCTCGGGCAGGCGCGGCCCGAAGCCGAACTTGTTCGAGTCGAAGTCGCGGATGTTCCAGGTCGCGAGCAGTAGGGTTCCGTCGTTCTTGTTCGCTCGGACGGGTTCGAGGCTCGCCCTGATGGCGATCAACCTCTCGGCACAACGCTTGGCCGCGATCGGATCGAGCTTCGTCAGCGCTCGCAGGCCGGCATAATTGTTCGACATCGCCGCCCCCAGCTTCGACGAAGCGCGGCAGGCCCGAAGCAGCGAATGCTGACGGACCGCGCCGCAACCTTCGATTGCAGCGAGCCTCGCACAAGCTTGGAGAGCTGTCTATGACCGTGGGGCAGGCTGCCGGTTGTCTGCCGGCTACCGCCGCCCGCCCGTGAGCGAGCCGAGGACGCCGCGCAGGATGGCGTTGCCGACCTGCCGGCCGATCGAGGTTGCGGCCGAGCGCGCCGCCGAGGTGATGATCTTCTCGGTCATGCTCTGCGGCAGTGCTCCGCCGCGCGAACCCGGTCCGGTCTTCGGGCGCTGCTGGGGAGCCCCCCCGCCGAGCCAGCCGCCAATCGTGTCGAGGATGCCCCCGCTACCTTCGGTCGAGGCCTCCACTGGCGAGCCGTCGGGCTTCATTCCCTTGCGCTGCATCAGCGCCTCATAGGCCGACTCGCGGTCGACCATCGTGTCGTATTTACCGGTGAAGCCGGAGTCGCGCATGCACTGCGTCCGCTCCTGCGGCGTGACCGGCCCGACCTGCGCCATCGGCGGGGCGATCAGGCAGCGCTCGACCATGGTCGGCGAGCCCTTGCCTTCCAGCGTCGAGACGAGGGCCTCACCGACGGCGAGCTGGGTGATCGCCTGCTCGGTGTTGATCTTCGGATTCTGGCGGAAGGTCTCGGCGGCGGCCCTGACCGCCTTCTGGTCACGCGGGGTAAAGGCGCGTAGCGCGTGCTGGACGCGGTTGCCGAGCTGGGCCAGCACGGTGTCGGGAATGTCGAGCGGGTTCTGCGTGACGAAATAGACGCCGACGCCCTTCGAACGGATCAGGCGCACGACCTGCTCCACCGCGGTCAGTAGCGCCTTCGGCGCGCCATTGAAGAGCAGATGCGCCTCGTCAAAGAAGAAGACGAGCTTGGGCTTGTCGAGGTCGCCGACCTCCGGCAGCTGCTCGAACAGCTCGGAAAGCAGCCAGAGCAGGAAGGTGGCGTAGAGCCGCGGATTGGCCATCAGCTTGTCGGCGGCCATGATGTTGACGATGCCGCGGCCCTCGCGGTCGGTCTTCATCAGGTCGTTGATGTCGAGCGCCGGCTCGCCGAAGAACAGGTCGCCCTTCTGGTTCTCCAGCACGAGCAGCGCACGCTGGATGGTGCCGACCGAGGCGGAGGTGACGTTGCCGTATTTGGTCGTCAGCTCCTGCGCATTCTCGGCGATGAAGGCGAGGATCGCGCGCAGGTCCTTGAGGTCGAGCAGCAGCAGCTTCTGCTCGTCGGCGATACGGAAAGCGATGTTGAGCACGCCTTCCTGAGTGTCGTTGAGGTCGAGGAGGCGCGCCAGCAGCAGCGGCCCCATCTCCGAGATCGTGGCGCGAACCGGATGGCCCTGCTCGCCGAACACGTCCCAGAACACGGTGGTGAACTGATCCGGCTCGTATTTGAGGCCGAGCTCCTCGGCACGTTTGACGAAGGGCGGCTTGGAATTGCCGGGCGCGGCGATGCCGGAGAGGTCGCCCTTGATGTCGGCGGCGAAGACCGGCACGCCGTGCTTGGCAAAACCTTCCGCCAGCACCTGCAGGGTCACCGTCTTGCCGGTGCCGGTCGCGCCGGTGACCAGGCCATGGCGGTTGGCGAGCTTGAGCAGCAGCACCTCCGGCTTCTCGCTTTTGCCGATCAGGATCGTGCCGTCATCCGCCATGGTCGCGCCTGTTCCGTTGCCATAAGGTCGTGGAAACGGTGTAGCGAAACGAGAAGTTGGGCGGAAGCATGAAGATCGCTTCCATCCGAGATGGTTTATGTATAAACTATCTGCCGGAGCATTGCAGGCTCGACTTAAGAGGACCGCACGATGGACGAACTGATCTCCCGCATCATGGCTGCTTCCGGCCTCGACGAGTCGCTGGCGAAGAAGGCGATCGGCATCATCCTCGCCTTCCTGCAGAAGGAAGGCCCTGCGGCCGAGATCGGCCAGTTGATGGGAGCATTGCCGGGCGCTCAGGAACTCGCCGAAGCCGAAGGCGGCGCCAAGGGCGGGTTGATGGGCGCGATCGGTGGCCTGATGGGCGGCGGCGGCGGCGTGATGGCTCTCGGCGGCCAGCTGATGAGCGCCGGCCTGTCGATGGGCCAGATTCAGACCGTCTCGAAGGAGATGTTCGCGGTCGGCCGCGAGAAGGCGGGCGAGGACACGATGGGCGCGATCGTCGGCGCGATCCCGGGTCTCGGCCAGTTCGTCTGAGCCGGAACATCCTGCGCAGATGCCGCAACGCCGCCCCTCTCGGGCGGCGTTTTTCGTTTGCGGGCATAGGGGTTTCCTTGGCGGGGATAGGCATTTCGGCACGGCTTTCCGACCAACTGGGCATTTGCGTTCGGCGCCAGCCATGGCAATCAGGACTTCGCGGCTGCACAATGGGCCGCCAGCTGGCGTGCACTCACTCGCCCGAAGAAGACCGGCCGAACGGAAACGCGCGCAAGGAGTTCGTTGCTGATGACCTCGACCGCCCCGGCCAACCTGGCCTTCATGGACGCCTTCCCCACGCCGGGTGAGGCGCAATGGCGCGCGGCGGTCGACAAGGTTCTGAAGGGCGCCGATTTCGAGAAGAAGCTGGTCGGGCGGACGACGGACGGCATCCGCATCGAACCGCTCTACGAGGCCGCACGCGAGGAAGGTGCACGCCCCCTGCGCGCGAAGGCTGGACGCTGGCGCGTCGCGGCGCGCGTCGATCACCCAGATGCGGCTGAAGCGGCGAAACTCGCCCTCTCCGATCTGGAAGGCGGTGCCGATTCCCTCGGCCTGGCTTTCGCCGGCGCTCCTGCGGCGCACGGCTTCGGACTTCAGGCTACGACGGTCGAGGCGCTCGACGAGGTCCTCGGCGGCGTCATGCTCGATCTCGTCAGGTTGCGCCTCGACCCGGCTCCCGGTGGCCGCAAGCAGGCGCTCCTGCTGGCCGACCTGGCCGAAAAGCGCGGCCATGCGCCGTCCTCGCTCCAGATCGATTTCGGCATGGAGCCGATCGGTGTGCTCGCGAGTTCGGGGGCGCTGGCAGTGCAATTGCCCGAGCTCGGCAAGCGCATTGCCGAGACGATCGCCACACTGAAGTCCCGCGGCTTTACCGGCCCATTCCTCGCCGCCGACGGCCGGATCTGGCATGAGGCCGGCGCGACCGAAGCGCAGGAACTCGGCGCCGTGCTGGCGACGGCTGTAACCTATCTGCGCCTGCTGGAAGCTGAAGGGTTCCCGCTCGCCGAGGCCCGCGACGCGATCTCCTTCACCCTCGTCGCGGATGCCGACGAATTCGTCACCGTCGCTAAGCTGCGGGCCGCCCGCTTGCTCTGGAACCGGGTGCAGCGCGCCTGCGGGCTCGAGCCCGAGCCCGTCTTCATCCATGCCGAGACCGCCTGGCGCTCGCTGACCCGGCGCGATCCCTGGGTGAACCTGCTGCGCGGTACGATCGCCGCCTTTTCGGCTGGCGTCGGCGGCGCGGATTCGATCGGCGTGCAGCCCTTCACCGCAGCGCTCGGCCTGCCCGATGGCTTCGCCCGCCGCATCGCCCGCAACACCCAACTGATTCTTCTCGAAGAGGCCAATCTCTGGCGCGTCGCCGATCCGGCCGCCGGAGCCGGCGGCTTCGAGGCGCTGACGCAGGCGCTGTGCGAGCAGGGCTGGCGCAAGTTCCAGGATCTGGAGGTGGAAAGCTCCGGAGACCTGACCGGTATCGTCGGCGCACTCGCCAACGGACACATCCAGAAGGGGCTTTCGCGGGAGCGCGACGCCCGAGCGAAAGCGATCGCAACCCGGCGCGAGCCGATCACCGGCACGAGCGAGTTTCCGAATCTCTCGGAGGCGTCGGTCTCGGTGCTGGCGCTGCCATCCGCTGCCTTAGCCGAGTCTGCCGGAAACAGCGCGATCACGGTCGAGGCCCTCCCGAGCATCCGCTTGGCCGAGCCGTTCGAGGCGTTGCGCGCCAGCGCCGATATCGCCGAAGCCGCCGGTGAGCGGCCGAAGGCCTTCCTCGCCACGCTGGGACCGATCGCCGGCTTCACTGCCCGCTCGGGTTTTGCCCGCAACCTGTTCGAGGCCGGCGGCATCGCCGCTCCCTCAGGCGACGGCTTCGCCAAGGCGGGCGCGACCGATCTCGACGGGCTCGTCGCAGCCTTCCGCGCTTCGGGCGCAAAGCTCGCCTGCCTCTGCGGCTCCGATGAGGCTTACGCGACCGAGGCGGTTCCCGCTGCAAAAGCACTAACCGCGGCAGGCGCAACGGTCTGGCTCGCCGGCCGCCCGGGCGAGCAGGAGGCGGCGCTGCGTGAGGCCGGTGTGACGAACTTCGTCTTCGCCGGCTGCGACGCCGTCGCCGTGCTGCAGGAAGCGCTCGCCGTCGCCATATCCCCGATCAGCACGAATAAGGGATAAGCATGCCGATCGCCCTCACCATCGCCGGCTCCGATTCCAGTGGCGGCGCCGGCATCCAGGCCGACCTCAAGACCTTCGCCGCGCATCAGGTCTATGGCGCCAGCGTCATCGTCGCGCTGACCGCACAGAACACCACCGCCGTAACCGCGATCCATCCGGTTCCGGCCGCTTTCGTCGCCGCGCAGCTCGATGCCGTCTTCGACGACCTCCAAGTCGATGCGGTCAAGATCGGCATGCTCGCCACCGCCGAGCTGATCGAGACGGTCGCCGATGGGCTCGAGCGCCACGGCGCGACGAACATCGTGCTCGACCCGGTGATGATCGCGGCTTCCGGCGGACGGCTCCTGCAGGAGGATGCGATCGAGGCGCTGAAGCGTCGCCTGCTGCCGCTCTGCACGATCGTGACACCGAATTTGCCCGAGGCAGCAGCCCTGCTCGGGACTGCCATGGCGGAAACTGAGGACGCCGCAGCCGAGCAGGCGGAAGCCCTGCTAGCGCTCGGACCGGCCAATGTCCTGGTCAAGGGCGGTCACGGCACCGGCGACGACAGCGTCGACATCCTGATCGGCAAGGACGGTCGCCGCGAGCGGCTGGTCGCGCCGCGCATCGCCACCCGGAACACCCACGGCACCGGTTGCACGCTGTCCTCGGCGATCGCATCGGGCCTCGCCCACGGCATCGCCCTCAATGAGGCGGTGGTGCTGGCCAAGCGCTATATCTCCGCCGCGATCGCAGCGTCGGACGCGGTCAAGGTTGGCCACGGCCACGGACCGGTGCATCATTTCCACCATTGGTGGGACAGGCCAGACGGGAGCAAGCCATGACCGCGATCCCGGATTTCACAAAGCTCAGCTTCGCCGACGCTGCGGCCGGTGCGAGCGCGCCTCAGGCCGCAGGCGACCTCTGGCAGACACCCGAGGACATCCCGGTCAAGCCGATCTACACGGCCGCCGACCGCGACGGCCTGCCCTTCGTCGACACGCTTCCGGGCATCGCGCCCTATCTGCGCGGCCCCTATCCGACCATGTACGTCAACCAGCCCTGGACGATCCGGCAATATGCCGGCTTCTCCACGGCGGAGGATTCGAACGCCTTCTATCGGCGCAATCTCGCCGCCGGCCAGAAGGGGCTCTCGGTCGCCTTCGATCTGGCCACTCATCGC
This sequence comes from Allobosea sp. Root483D1, assembly GCF_001429505.1. Classification (GTDB taxonomy): domain Bacteria; phylum Pseudomonadota; class Alphaproteobacteria; order Rhizobiales; family Beijerinckiaceae; genus Allobosea. Next base: position 119,802 of record NZ_LMJW01000016.1, on the reverse strand, counting down.
GGCTATGACAGCGACCATCCGCGCGTCGGCGGCGATGTCGGCATGGCCGGCGTCGCGATCGATTCGATCTACGACATGCGCACGCTGTTTTCCGGCATCCCGCTCGACCAAATGAGTGTGTCGATGACCATGAACGGCGCCGTGCTGCCGGTGCTGGCGCTCTACATTGTCGCGGCGGAAGAGCAGGGCGTGCCGGCGGCCAAGCTCTCGGGGACCATCCAGAACGACATCCTCAAGGAGTTCATGGTCCGCAACACCTATATCTACCCGCCCTCGCCCTCGATGCGGATCATCGGCGACATCTTCGCCTACACCTCGGCCAACATGCCGAAATTCAATTCGATCTCGATTTCCGGCTACCACATGCAGGAGGCCGGGGCGACGCAGGACCTGGAGCTCGGCTACACGCTCGCCGACGGCGTCGAGTACATCCGCGCCGGGCAGCAGGCGGGCCTCGGCGTCGACGTCTTCGCGCCGCGGCTCTCCTTCTTCTGGGCCATCGGCATGAACTTCTTCATGGAGGTGGCGAAGCTCAGGGCCGCCCGGCTGATCTGGGCCAAGCTGGTCAAGGATTTCGGGGCGCAGAACGAGAAGTCTTTCCCCTTGCGGACCCATTGCCAGACCTCGGGCTGGTCGCTGACGGCGCAGGACGTGTTCAACAACGTGCCGCGCACGATGATCGAGGCGATGGCGGCCACCCAGGGCCATACCCAGTCGCTGCACACCAACGCGCTCGACGAGGCGCTGGCCTTGCCGACCGACTTTTCGGCCCGCATCGCCCGCAACACCCAGATCGTGCTGCAGCAGGAGAGCGGCACCAACCGGATCATCGATCCCTGGGGCGGCTCCTATTATGTCGAGCGGTTGACCGCCGAACTCGCAGCCAAGGCCTGGGGCCATATCAGGGAAGTCGAGGCGCTGGGCGGCATGGCCAAGGCGATCGAGGCCGGCATCCCGAAGCTCCGGATCGAGGAAGCGGCCGCCAAGACGCAGGCGCGCATCGACGGCCGCCAGCAATCGATCATCGGCGTCAACATCTTCAAGCCCGACAACGAAGCGGCGATCGACGTGCTCAAGGTCGACAACGCCTCGGTCCGCGCCCAGCAGCTCGACAAACTGCGACGCCTCAAGGCCGAGCGCAACGAGACCGAGACGCAGGCAGCGCTGACTGCCCTCACCAATGGCGCGCAAGGCGACGGCAACCTGCTCGACCTCGCGGTCAGGGCGGCGCGGGCGAAGGCGACCGTCGGCGAGATTTCACTGGCGATGGAGACGGTGTTCGGGCGCCACCGCGCCGAGATCAAGTCGATCTCGGGCGTCTACAAGCGGGAGGTCGGCGAGATGAACCCGGCGGTCATGCGCGTGCAGCTGATGTGCGAGGCCTTCGAGGAGGCGGATGGACGCCGCCCGCGGATCCTCGTCGCCAAGATGGGCCAGGACGGCCATGACCGCGGCCAGAAGGTGATCGCCTCTGCCTTCGCCGATCTCGGCTTCGACGTCGATATCGGCCCGCTCTTCGCCACGCCCGACGAAGCGGCGCGCCAGGGTGTCGAGAACGACGTCCACATCATCGGCGTCTCCTCGCTGGCGGCCGGCCATCTGACGCTGGTGCCGGAGCTCAAGGCGGCACTCGCCAAGGCCGGCCGGCCCGACATCATGATCGTCGTCGGCGGCGTGATCCCGCCACAGGATTTCGACGCCCTGATCGAGGCCGGCGCCAGCGCGATCTTCCCGCCCGGCACCGTCATCGCCGACGCGGCCGAAAAGCTGCTCGAGGAACTCAACCGGCGCCTGGGCTACGCACAGCGCAGCGCGGCGGAATGATCCGCCGCGCGCCGATAGCTTTCAAGGCTCACCACTCGCGCCAGCGACGATAATAGCGCGGCGGCGGCGGAGGCGGCGGGCCGTAGAAGCGCGGGCGATCATAGTGACGGCGCCAGCGGGGAACGCCCCAATAGCCATAGGCCGGCGGCGGTGCGCGCCAGCCATAGCCAGGGCCGTCATAATAGGCCTGCTGGATCAGGACGCCGGCCTGTGCCTTGCTGGGCGATGCCGCGCTGATCCCGAGCGCAGCAGCAGCGATGAGGCCGGCGGAAGCGAGGGTGCGAAACATCGTCGTGTCTCCTCTTGCCGGAGCAGGAAGGTTTCCCGCTCTGGCAAGCACCATCGCGCAACCGGCCTGAACCGGTTTTGAGCGGGACGTTCATTGAGCGTTTAGGTCAGCGCCCCGCCAGCGCGTCCCGCTTCATCAACAGGGACGCGCCGATCACCGCGACCGCCACCGCCGCGATCATGATGGTGCAGGCGGCGTTGATCTCGGGCGTGACGCCGAGGCGGATCGCCGAATAGAGCCGCATCGGCAGCGATGTCGCGCCCGGCCCGGTGGTGAAGCTGGCGATGACGAGATCGTCGAGCGAGAGCGTGAAGGCCAGCATCCAGGCGGCGGCGACGGCAGGCCAGATCAGCGGCAGCGTCACCGTCCGGAATGTTTCCATGGGCGTCGCGCCAAGATCGCGCGCCGCTTCCTCGAGCGAGCGGTCGAAACCGGCGAGCCTGGCCTGCACGACGATGCAGGCGAAGCCGAGGCTGAAGGTCGCGTGGGCGATGACGACGGTCCAGTAGCCGCGCTCGACATCGCCGGCGACGAAGAGCAGCAGCAGCGACAGCCCGGTGATCACCTCCGGCATCACCAGCGGCGCCATCACCATGCCGGAGAACAGCATTCTGCCAGCGAAGACGCGGTAGCGCGCCAGTGCGAGCGCCGCCAGTGTCCCGAGCATCGTCGCCAGCGTCGCCGAGACCAGCGCGACGCGGATCGTCAGCCAGGCCGCATCGAGCAAGGGCTGGTTGTGCAACAGCGCGCCATACCAATGCGTCGAGAAGCCGCCCCAGACCGTCACCAACCGTGAAGCGTTGAAGGAATAGGCGACCAGCGCGACGATCGGCAGATAGAGGAAGGCGAAGCCGGCGACGAGCGCGGCGAGGTGGAAGACCCCGAAGCGCCTCATCGCGCGCGCCCTTCCCCTTGTCCGCGCGCCCGCTGCAGCAGCATCAACGGCAGGACGAGGACGACGAGCAGCACGACCGCCACCGCCGAAGCCAGCGGCCAGTCTCGGTTCGAGAAGAACTCGTTCCAGAGCACCTTGCCGACCATCAGTGTGTCGGAACCGCCCAGCAGATCGGGGATGACGAATTCGCCGATCGCCGGGATGAAGACCAGGGCCGAGCCGGCAAGGATGCCGGGGATCGAGAGCGGCAGGGTCACAGTCAGGAAGGTTGTCAGCGGCGTCGCGCCAAGGTCGGACGCCGCTTCCAGCAAGGCGCCGTCGAGCTTCTGCAGCGTCGAGAACAGCGGCAGCACCATGAAGGGTAGATAGGAATAGACCATGCCGATCAGCACGGCGGCATCGGTGTTGAGCAGGCGCAAGGGTTCAGCTGTCAGCCCGATCCCCAGCAGCGCCATGTCGAGCAGGCCATCCGGCCGCAGGATGCCGATCCAGGCGTAGACGCGGATCAGGAACGAGGTCCAGAACGGCAGGATGACGAGGACGAGGAGGATGCCCTGCCAGCGCTTCGGCGCCAGGGCCATCGCATAGGCGAGCGGATAGCCGATCGCGAGCGCGATCAGCGTGGTCAGGGCCGCGATACGCAGCGAGGAGAGATAACTCTGCCAGTAGAGCGGATCGTCGCCGAGCAGGCGGAAGTTCTCGATATCGAGCGCGCCGAGGAATTCACCGAGCTGGCCGAAGCCGGGGAAATGCGGCGCATAGGGCGGCTGGTCGGTCGCGGCGTCTGAGAGCGCGATCCTGAGCACGATGACGAAGGGCGCCAGGAAGAAAGCGAGCAGCCAGAGATAGGGAATGGCCGCGACCAGCAGGCCGCGACCGGTCGCGCTGCTCCGGACAGCCGGCGTGCTCACGACGCCAGCACCATGCCGGCTTCGACGTCCCAGGAGAGCCAGACCCTGTCTTCCCAGGCGAAGGGCCGCTCGATGCGTCGCGTGCGGTTGGTCAGCGAGACCTTGAAGAGCTTGCCCTCGTCGCCGCCGACCATGACCTGAACCATGGTCATGTCGCCGAGATAACCGATGTCCCAGATCTCGCCGGCGACCTTGTTGACGCCCTGCGTCGGCTCGTCATGGCTGAGCACGATCTTCTCGGGCCGCAGGCCGACGGTGAGGGCATCGCCCGGCCGGTAGGTCGACGCATCCTCGTCAAGCTCGATCACGCCGACGGGCCGGTTCTCCAGCGTCACGAGATCGCCGGCGACGGCAGTGACCCGGCCCTCGATCAGATTGATGTCGCCGACGAACTCCGCGACAAAGCGGCTGGCAGGCGCCTCGTAGATCAGATCCGGCGGCGCGATCTGCAGCAACCGGCCGTGGTCCATCACCGCCATGCGGTCGGCCATGGTCATGGCCTCGTCCTGGTCGTGGGTGACGACCATGAAGGTCAGGCCGAGATCGGCCTGCAGGTCCATCAGCTCGTATTGCGTCTCTTCGCGCAGCTTCTTGTCGAGCGCCCCCAAGGGCTCGTCGAGCAGGAGCAGCTTGGGCTGCTTGACCAGGGCACGGGCGAGCGCGACGCGCTGGCGCTGGCCACCGGAGAGCTGGTCCGGCCGGCGCTTCTCCATCCCGTTCAGCCGCACGCGCTTCAGCATCGTCTCGACGCGTTGGGCAATGTCCGCCCTGGGCAGCCCTTCGCGTTTCAGCCCATAGGCGATGTTGTCGCCGACGCTCATATGCGGGAACAGCGCATAGGACTGGAACATCATGTTGACTGGCCGCCGGTGCGGCGGCACGGCCGTGATGTCGACGCCGTCGAGCAGGATCTCGCCCTCGTCGGGCTGCTCGAAGCCGGCGAGCATGCGCATCAACGTGGTCTTGCCGCAGCCGGACGGGCCGAGCAGCGCGAAGAACTCGCGCACATGGATCGAGAGCGACAGCTGGTCGACCGCGACCACCGCACCGAAGCGCTTGGTGACGTTCCTGAATTCGACCAGCGGCTTCGCCGCCGGGTCGTTCCAGGGCTGGAAGTCGCGCCGGACGCTGCCGGGCGAGGCGCGCCTTCCAGCAGCTTCCGGCCGGCTCGTATCCCTGTTCACCTGCCGCTCTTGACGCGCGTCCACAGCCGGTTGACCACCCGCTGCGTCTTCTGGTCGTAGGGCGTGATGGTGTAGAGGCGGCTCATCACCGCATCGGTCGGATAGATGCCGGGATTGTCGCGGACCTCGGCCGAGAGCAAAGGCTTCGCCGCGAGATTGCCGTTGGCGTACTGGATGAAGTCCGAGTTCTTCGCCGCCATGTCCGGACGGTTGACGAAGTCGATGAACTGCAGGGCCGCGTCGGGGTTGCCGGCATCCTTCGGGATCACGAAGGAATCGAACCACATCAGCGCGCCCTCCTTCGGGATCACATAGCTGATGTCGACCTTGTTCTTGGCCTCGACGGCGCGCTTCCTGGCCTGCAGCACGTCGCCGGAATAGCCGACCGCCAGGCAGATATCGCCGTTGGCGAGCGCATTGATGTATTCCGACGAGTGGAACTTCTGGATGTGCGGGCGGATCTTGCGCAGCAATTCGCCGGCCTTGTTGAGATCGGCCTCGTTCTTCGAGTCGGGATCGAGCCCGAGATAGCGCAGCGCCGCCGGGAACATCTCCTCGACCGCGTCGAGCACATGCACACCGCAATTGGAGAGCTTCTTCAGCTTCTCCGGATCGAAGACGATGCTCCAGCTGTCGATCACTGCGTCGTTGCCGAGCCGTTCCTTGATCTTGGCGGTGTTGTAGCCGATCCCGGTGGTGCCCCACATGTAGTTCACGGCGAACTTGTTGCCGGGATCGTATTTGGCCAGGCGCTGCTTGATCTCCGGCCAGGCGTGCTTGAGGTTTTGCACCTTGGCGGTGTCGATCGGCGTGTAGAGGCCGATCGGGATGTGCCGGGGCAGGAAGGAGGCCGTGACGACGACGAGGTCGTAGCCGGTCTTGCCGGCGAGCAGCTTGGTCTCGACCGTCTCCATCTGGTCGAAGGTGTCGTAGACGACGGTGATGCCGGTCTCTTTCTTGAAGGCGTCGAGCACCTCCGGATTGACGTAATCCGACCAGTTGAAGATGCGCAGTTCCTTATTGTCCTGCGCTCCTGCCGGGCCGGCTGCGAGAGCGAGCCCGAAAACCGCCATAGCGGCCAACCCATGCATAACCCACGTCAACGTGCGCAATCTGCCCCTCCTTTAGATTTCGCGCGGGCAAGTTAGAGGCTGTTAGCGCCCTTGGATAGAGCTTGGGTGAGGTCAAACCGGCCGAATGCCAGGAGCATTGCGCAGCCGATACCGCTGGTATCGGCAAGCGATGCGACGCCGCAGTCGGCCGGTTTCACCTCACCGCGCAGCGGCGTGGCGCTTTTGCCCGATTGCGGTGTCGCTCGTCACGGCCAAGCCGGAAGGCTTGGCCGCACCAAGCTCCTGGCACTCGGGCAAAATCGCCGACGCCCAAGCTCTATCCAAGGGCGCTAACAGCCTCTCGCAGCTTGCGGCAAAGCCTCAACCTCGATTTCGTGATCGGCGCCGCTCCGTCGTGCCTTGTGGCACGGGTGCCGCGCCACCTATTTTCCTGGGAGCATGATCCGGCGCTGTCTCCTCCTCTTCACGGTGGTCTTCCTCCTGCCGCTCGGCACCCATGCCGCCTGGTGGCAATGGCAATCGCGCGCGCCTGACTGGGCCCGCGCCGACTGGTCGAGCGCCGCGCTGTTGCCGGCGCCGGCCATCGAGCCCGAGGCGACCGTCCACATCTTCGCCGCCCGTGTCGGCCGCTGGCGCGGCGTCTTCGCCCATCACTCCTGGGTGGTGGTGAAAGAGAAAAACGCCTCGGCCTATACCCGCTTCGATGTCGTCGGCTGGGGCAATCCGGTGCGCGTGAATGTCCGCGTCGCCGATGGCCGCTGGTACGGCAACGTCCCGGAGGTCGTCGGCGAGATCAGGGGGCAGGCCGCCGAGGCGCTGATCCCGCGTATCCGCGAGGCCGTGAAGAGCTACGGCTACAGCGACTACGGCTCCTATGCCGCCTGGCCGGGACCAAACTCGAACAGCTTCGTCCAGCATATCCTCGCCGAAGTGCCCGAGCTCGGCCGCACCCTGCCGCCGACCGCGATCGGCAAGGACTGGCGCGAGGGCGGGCTCTATGCCGGCCTCACGCCGAGCCGCACCGGTTTGCAAGCCTCGCTCTATGGGCTCGCCGGCGTGACCTTCGGCTGGGTCGAGGGTGTCGAGGTCAACCTGCTCGGTCTCGTCGCCGGTTTCGACCTGCAGCGGCCTGCACTGAAGCTGCCCGGCTGGGGACGGGTGGGGCTCTAGGCGTCATGCTCGGGCTTGACCCGAGCATCTCAGGCCAGAAGAGGCTCCCACGAGACATTCTCGTCATGAGATTCTCGGGTCTGCGCTTCGCTTCGCCCGAGAATGACGCGCTTCGTCAATTCCGCAGCACCAGACACGCCCCGCCGGCTTGGCGCAGGCGATTGCACGCCAGCGTCGCCTCGCGCAGGCTCTGTGCCGGCAGCCTGACGCGGTAGAACCGGCCCCTGCCCCGTCCCGCCACGGCCGAACCCAGGATCATGGTCGGCTTGCCGGCGAGCAGTGAAGCAAAGCGGGTCACGACACTCTGGTACGAGGCGATAGCGCGCGCCTTCGAGGCATTGCCAGCGAGCTGCACACCGAACGGCTCGTAGGCGCCCTCGACCAGCACGGCCGGCGTGGTGATGCGGATCGAGGCGACGGTGGCGAGGCAATCCGTCTCCTCCCGCGTCGCCGGCGGCGGCGTCTCGCCTGCGCCCAACCGCCATTCCTCGATGGGGCGGCCGGTGATGAAGCGGACATATGCCTGCGTCTCGTAGGGCAGCATGCCGCCACGCTCGATCCAGCGCGCGACGCGGTTCGGCCCGCCATTATAGGCCGCCGCGGCCAGGCCAAGATTGCCGAACTGGTTTTTCAGCGCCGCGAGGAAGGCGGCCGAATGCGGGATCGCCGCTTCGGGATCGAACGGATCGGCGAGGCCGCGCTCGTTCGCCGTGCCCGGCATGAACTGGGCGATGCCCTGAGCCCCGGCCGGGCTGACGACGTTTGGCCGGAAGCTGCTCTCGCGCCAGATCAACCGGGTGAAGAAGGCGACCGGCAGATCATGCGTCTTCGCAGCGCCTTCGATCAGCCGGCAGATGGTCTGCGCCACGCTCTCGGTCTGCGGCTCGGCCAGGGCCGGGCCGCTGAGGAGCGTGGTGGCGAGTGCCACGACGACGATGCGGCGCCGCCCTGCCCTCACGCGGCGTCGAGCGCCTGGGCGAGATCCGAGATCAGGTCCTCGATGTTCTCGATGCCGACCGAAATCCGGATCAGCGCATCGGTGAGACCGATCTCCTCGCGCAGCTCGCGGGCGACACCGGAATGGGTCATCGCAGCGGGATGCGAGACCAGCGTCTCGGTGCCGCCCAGGCTGACCGCGAGCTTCATGATCTGGAGGTTGTCGAGCACGGCGAAGGCTTGCTTCTCGCCGCCTTTGACGTCGAAGGCGAAGGTCGAGCCGGGCTGGGTGCATTGCCGGTCGAACACAGCCTTGCGCGGATCGCCCTCAGCGAGATCGCCGAGATAATGGACCTTGGCGATCTTCGGGTGCTTGCGCAGGTAGTCCGCGACCTTGCGGCCGTTCTCGTTAGCGCGGTTCATGCGGATGTCGAGCGTCTCGAGCGAGCGCATCAGCATCCAGCAGGAATTGGGATCTGCTTGCGTGCCGAGCGAGCCGCGCCAGCTCTTCACTTGCCGCACGAGCGCCTTCGAGCCGCTGATCGAGCCGCCGACGAGATCGCTGTGGCCGCCGACATATTTGGTCAGCGACAATAGAGTGAGATCGGCGCCGTGCTTCAGCGGCTTCTGGAAGATCGGCCCGAGCATGGTGTTGTCGACCACGACCGGCGGACGATGCCCCTGGGATTTCTCCAGTTCATCGGCGATCGCCTTGCAGGCTGCGAGGTCGACGAGGCCGTTGGTCGGGTTGGCCGGCGTCTCGACCAGGATCATCGCGACCCGGCCCTTGGCCGCAGCGTCCTGCGCGACCTTGCGCATCTGCGCGACGTCGACGCCGTCGGTGAAGCCGAACGGCGTGACGCCGAAGGCGCCCATCTGGTTCTTCAGCAGCGTCTCGGTGCCGCCATAGAGCGGCCGACTGTGGATGATGGTGTCGCCCGGTCGCAGGAAGGAGAAGCAGGTCGTGGCGATCGCCGCCATGCCGCTGGCGAAGACGGCACAGGCCTCAGCCTCGTCCCAGATCGCCAGGCGATCCTCGAGGATCTCCATGTTCGGGTGGTTGAAGCGCGAATAGACCAGGCCAGACTTCTCGCCCGGCTTGAGCTGGCGACGGCCGGCGGTCAGGTCGAAGAAGTCCTTGCCCTGCTGGGCGTTCTCGAAGACGAAGGTCGAGGTCAGGAAGACCGGCGGCTTGAGCGCCCCTTCCGACATCTTCGGCGAATAGCCGTAGCCCATCATCAGGGTCTCGGGATGGAGCCGGCGATTGGCGATCCGGTCCTTATGGTAGTTGTCGTCGCTCATGACTGTCTCCTCGCCGGCCAGCGCGGCCCCGCGACGCGAACCTAGGCCGATCCTAAGGCCATTGCATGAACGATCACCTGTGCTCTAGAGCAAGATTTTGCAGCTTCCTGCTCGATTGAACGCCCGGAGGAGCAGATCATGCTCGATACGATCGACCGCCGCATGCTGACATTGCTGCAGGAGGATGGCCGCATCACCAATCAGGACCTGTCCGAGAAGATCGGCCTGTCGCCGACGCCGTGCCTGCGCCGGCTCAAGCGCCTGGAAGAGACCGGCGTCATCAGGGGCTATTCGGCGATAGTCGACCCCAAAGCCTATGGCCTGCCGTTCAGCGTCTTCGTCTCGGTCCGGCTCAGCCAGCAAAACACGGAGCAGATCGCCGAGTTCGAGAAAGCGATCGAAGGCTGGCCCGAAGTGGCGGAATGCTACCTGATGACCGGCAGCCAGGACTATCTGCTGCGGGTCCTGACCGACGGCATCGACGGCTATGAGCGCTTCCTGAAGCAGAAGATGACGCGGCTGAAATGCGTCCAGTCGGTCGAATCCAATTTCGCCCTGGCAACGATCAAGAAGCGCGTCGGCCTGCCGCCGCTATAGTTTGGCCTCCGGCGCAAGAAACGATCCGCGCCACATGCCAGAGCGGCAAGGCTGCCATGTGGACATGTGCGGTGGCCGCCCTTCGGTCTCCTCCTAAGCTCCCCCGGCAAGGCCGTCGCCAAAGACGAGCCGCACGGAGGAACACCATGAGCAGAGCAGATCGCGCCCACAGCGCAGCGTCGCTGTTTGCCATTGCCGCCGTCACGATCGCCGGATGCCTGCCCGCCAAGGCCGAGATGTCCAGCGCCGTGAAGCGTTCCGAACAGACGGTCGCCGGCCTGCAGGGGCCGGCGGAGCTGATCCTCGATCAATGGGGCGTCGCCCACATCTACGCGGCATCGAGCCGCGATGCGCTGTTCCTGCAAGGCTACAATGCGGCGCGCGACCGGCTCTGGCAGATCGATCTCTGGCGCAAGCGCGGTCTCGGGCTCCTCGCCAAGGATTTCGGCCCGTCCTATGTCGCGCAGGACCGCGCCGCCCGGCTCTTCCTCTATCGCGGGGAGATGGACAAGGAATGGGCTGCCTATGGCCCCGACGCCAAGGCCTATACCGACGCCTTCGTCGCGGGCATCAATGCGCGCGTCGATGAAGTCAGGGCCGGCAAGCAGTCGCTACCGCTCGATTTTCGCGTCTCCGGCACCTTGCCGGATCGCTGGAGCGCCGAGGACGTGGTGCGCATCCGCAGCCATGGCCTGACCCGCAATGTGATGTCCGAGGTCGTGCGCGCCCGTGTCGCCTGCGCCGCCGGGATCGAGGCGGATCGCTTCCGGCGCGTGCTGGAGCCGAGCGTGAAGACCAAGGTACCGGAGGGGCTCGACCCCTGCGCGATCAAGCCCGACATCCTCGACGACTACAATCTTGCGACGCGCGACGTCACCTTCGCCGCCCCCGGCGAGAAGCGCGCCGCACTCGACCGCGACGCCGTCTTCGCTGCGGCCGGCGACAACATCTCCACCATCGGCTCGAACAACTGGACGATCGCGGCGAGCCGCACCGCAACCGGCCGGCCTATCCTGGCCAACGACCCGCACCGCGCCCATGGCGTGCCGTCGCTGCGCTATGTCGTGCACCTCAACGCGCCGGGCCTGTCGGTAATCGGCGGCGGCGAGCCTGCCTTGCCCGGCATCTCGATCGGCCACAACGGCGAGATCGCCTTCGGATTGACGATCTTCGCGATCGATCAGGAGGACCTCTACGTCTACGAGACCAACCCGGCCAATCCGAACCAGTATCGCTATGGCAGTGGCTGGGAGGAGATGCGGACCGTCACCGAGGCGATCGAGGTCAAGGGCGAGGCTCCGCGCCAGGTCGAGCTGAAATTCACCCGCCACGGCCCGATCATGAAGGCCGAGCCCGACGAGAAGCGCGCCTTTGCCATCCGCACGGTCTGGTTCGAGCCGGGGACCTCAGCCTATTTCAACTCGGCGGAGTACATGACGGCGAAGGACTGGGCCGGCTTCAAGAAGGCGATGGCCGAATGGGGTGCGCCGTCCGAGAACCAGGTCTATGCCGACAACAAGGGCAATATCGGCTGGATCGTCGGCGGGCGCGCACCGCAGCGGCCGAACCATGACGGCCTGATGCCGGTGCCTGGCGACGGCCGCTATGAATGGACCGGCTTCCTGAAAGCTGGCGAGCTACCCGAGATCTACAACCCGACGGACAGCTTCTTCGCCACCGCCAACGAAATGAATATCCCGAAGGACCACCCGCTGCTGGCCAAGCGCATCGGCTTCGAATGGTCCGATCCCTCGCGCATCAACCGGATCAAGTCCGTGCTCGGCACCAGGAACAAGGTGACGCTCGCCGACGCCATGGCCCTGCAGAACGACGACAGCTCGGACAATGCCCGCAAGCTCGCCGCTTTGCTGGCGCCGCTGTCCTCGGACGATCCGGTCACGGCCGAAGGCCTGAAGCTGATCAAGGGCTGGAACCACGAGATCGCGGTCGACAGCGCAGCCGCTGCGCTATCCGAGGTCTGGATGAGCAAGCATCTCGGCCGGGCGCTGACGGCCAAGGCCGTGCCGGAAAAGGCGCGCGGCGTGATCGGTCCGCTCGATGTGGCCGCGGTGGTCGCCTATCTCGAAGCGCCAGACAGCGCGCTCGGCGCCGACCCGAAGGCGGCGCGCAATGCCTTGCTGCTCGAGACCTTGAAAGCGGCGATGGAGGAGCTGCGCCAATCGCTCGGCCCGGATATGGCAAGCTGGAACTGGGGCAAGATCCACCACGCCCAGTTCGACCATGCACTCTCGCCGCTCGCCGGCGGCCCGGACCGGGCGCAGCTCAATGTCGGCCGGCTCGCCATGGCCGGCTCGGCCTTCAGCCCGCGCGCAGCCTCCTATCGGATCTCCGATTTCAGGGTGACCGCGGGGGCCTCGTTCCGCATGGTGCTGGACGTCGGCAACTGGGACGACAGTCGCTTCATCAACACGCCGGGCCAGTCAGGCGACGCCTACAGCCCGCATTATCGTGATCTCGCGCCGCTCTGGGCGGCCGGCGACTATGCGCCGCTACTCTATTCGCGCGAGGCGATCGAGAAAGCGGCCCGCTCCGTCATCGCGCTCAAGCCGGCCGGCTGACGCGACGAGAACCCGGAACGGAGGCCCCGGCCTCCGTTCTCAGGATCGGGCCCGGTCGATGGCACGGCGCACGACCTGCGTGACCTCGCTGTTCGACAGGAAGAGGTCGTGGCGCAGCAGGCTCCAGCCGCGGCCGGCCGTGTCGGCGACGCGCACGCCGAGCTGCTCCAACCGCTCACGGTCGGCGGCGCCGGCGCGGGCGACGCCGCCGGCAAGGCGAGAGGAAACGGCCAACGCCTTGTCGCCGGGATCGATGATCACGGTCATCCGCTGGGCGACCGAGCCGAGCCTCGGCACGATCTGCTCGAAGGCGTCGATGTCGACATCCGGCGAGGCCAGCACGACGGCGCCGATCCGGTCGGACAGCCCTTCAAAATCGCGCAATTCGCGCAGGCCTTCCAGCGCCAGGAAGCTGCCCATCGAATGCGCGACGATGTTGATCCGCCCGATCGTCGGGTTGGCGACCAGCGCCTTCAGGGTCTGGACGAAGCCGTCGCGCGACCAGAGCGCGCTCTCGCGGTCATAGGCATAGGCGAGCAGGCCGCCGCCGGACGGCCAGGTGAACAGGGCGGTGCGGCCCTCGAAGGCGAGCGCATGCGAGAGCTGACCGGCGCTGCGCGCGGCCGATTCGAAGGTCTCGTTGAAGCCGTGCACATAGAGCAGCACGTCGCGGCCGGTCGCGGAATCGGCGAAGGCGCGGGCGGCATCGTTAGCGCTGCGGCGTGTGACCCCAAGCACGGCCCAGTCGCCGCTGACGACCGAACTTACCTGAGCGGCAACGCCGCGCCCCGGTGCCGACAGCCTGACCTCGGCGAAGGTCAGCCCGTTGCCGCGCTCGGCGGCGAAATAGGGCGGGCGATCGCCGGTCGACTTGCGCGTCGTGGCCACGAGCAGCTGCGGCTCCTTGCCGAAGCTGGACGAATCCGCCGGCCCGACGAAGGGCGAGATCGACGCCTCGCTCTGCCCACAGCCGGCCAGCCCCAGCCCGAGCAGGGCAACGAAGGAGCGGCGTGAAACGGCGTGTCGCGAAGGCGAGGTCACTGGCGAAGTCCGGAAATGGGGGGCGCGGACCTTCTGGCCGCAAAACCCTTAAGGCCAGACCAACGCGGCCAGAATTAGGCAGCTAGAGTATTTTCGAGCGAAGTGCATACCGGTTCGCATTAAGAAAATGCGATAAAACAAAGAACTGGAGCATTTCCGCGATTCAGAGAACCGCGGAAATGCGCTAGTCGTCGCGCGCGACGAAAGAGGGCGAGGCCTTGGAGTCGAGGCCGAGCATGCCGCCGCCCGTTCCGCCATCCAGGCCGTCGGCGCCGAGCCGCTTTCCGATCAACTCGACGATCCGCGGCGTGCTCGCGAACTTGCCGTGGTTGTAGTCGTCGCTGGAGCGATCGGCCGACAGATCGATGATCGTCGCCCCCGACCTGCGCAGATCGGCGACGACGTCGGTATCCTTCTCCGATATGGCCCCGAGCCTGGCCTTGTCGCCGGCGAACTGGCGCGAGAAATCGAGCGCGCGATCATCCGAGGAGACGAAGACGGTGACCGGCCGCTTGATCGTGGCGAGCTGGGTCTTGAACACATCGAGGTCGATGTCGGGCGCCGCCAGCATGACATTGCGCAGCTTGCCGCCGAAGCTGCCGTCGCCGCGGATCGCCGCCTGGCGCAGCGTCTCGACGGTCAGTAGCGTCCCCATCGAATGCGCCAGGATGTCGAAACGGTTGGCGCCGAGATCGCGAGAGATCACGCGCAGGCCCGTCTCGAGCGCATCGCGTGAGAAATCGGCACTGTCGCGATCATAAGGGTAGGCGAGGATCTGGGCGCGGGACGGCCAGGTGAACATGACCGGCACGCCCTTGAAGCCGGAATCAGTGACGATCTGGGCAAAGCGGAAGGCAGCGTCGGCGAAATTGGTGTTGAAGCCGTGGACGAAGACGAGCACCTCGCGCTCGGCCTGCGGGCGCTGGACGACCGCCGCCTTCACTTCTTTCAGCATTTCCGGCTCGGAGAGGAGCTTGACGCCGCCGACGGTGAAATGGCTGGCGGGATCGCCCGCGCTGGTGACGCTGCCCGGCAGTTCGAGCTGGCCGACCTTGTGGCTGCGCGGCACGCTGATGTCGAGCCGGGCGAACCCGAGCGCCGAGCTGCGCTCGCCGCTGAAGTACTCCGGTTGCTTGGTCGAGGCGCGCGAGGTCGCAACGAAAATGCGGACCGTGCTGGCAGTGTCCTCTGGCCTTGCCGCCGACACGACCAGCTGGCGCGGCGGGCCGCCGCAAGCGGCAAGCACGAATGACAACAGCGAGACCAGAACCAAGGACCGCAAGCCGGACACGCCACACGCTCTCCACACCCCGCGCGACTCGTCCCACCGTCCTCGTGCGTTAGCAAGAGGCTTGGGGGAGCGTTGCCAGCAAAAAAGCGTTGCTTCCGCTGCGCCCGCTCTCTTGCTACCAGCAGCCATGGTCGACCTCACGGCGCTCGGCGATGCGATTCTCAAGGGCGAGCGCGCGGCGCTGGCGCGGGCGATCACGCTCGCCGAAAGCCGGCGCGCCGACCATCGCGAACAGGCGCAGGCCCTGCTCTCCCGCCTCCTGCCGCAGACCGGCAAGGCGATCCGCGTCGGCATCACCGGCGTGCCCGGCGTCGGGAAATCGACCACGATCGACGCGCTCGGCAGCTATCTGACCAGCCGGGGTCACAAGGTCGCGGTGCTCGCCGTTGATCCGTCCTCGACACGCAGCGGCGGCTCGATCCTCGGCGACAAGACCCGGATGGCGCAGCTTGCCGTCGATCCGAACGCCTATATCCGGCCCTCCCCCTCCTCCGGCACATTAGGCGGCGTCGCGGCCAAGACGCGCGAGACCATGCTGCTCTGCGAAGCCGCCGGCTTCGACGTTATCCTGGTCGAGACCGTCGGCGTCGGCCAATCGGAGACGGCGGTCGCCGATCTCACCGATTTCTTCCTGGTGCTGATGCTGCCCAATGCCGGAGACGAATTGCAGGGCATCAAGAAGGGCATCATCGAGCTCGCCGACATGCTCGCGGTCAACAAGGCCGATGGCGATGGCGCGACCGCGGCGCGTGCTGCGGCTGCGCAATACAAGGCGGCACTGCACATCCTCGCGCCGACCTCGCCGCTGTGGTCGACGTCGGTCGTCACCATCTCCGGCCTGACCGGGGCCGGCCTCGACGCACTCTGGGCCAAGATCGAGGACCACCGCGCCCGCTTCGAGGCGAAAGGCCTGATCGCCGAGAAGCGCCGGCGGCAGGACGTCAAATGGATCTGGGCGATGGTGCAGGACCGGCTGCAGGCCAAGCTCCGGCATGATCCGGCCCTGAAGGCGCGCACGCCGAAGCTGGAAGCCGCCGTCGCCGCGGGCGAGATGGCGCCGACTGCCGCCGCCGACGAGATCGCCAAGGCGCTCGGCCTGTAGGCTCGGGCAACGCCAGGCCCTCGGCACGCCTCTTGAACCCGAGCGGTCATGATGGAGGCTCCGATGACGCTCTCGCGCCGCGATTGGCTGCGCACGGCCCTTTTCGGCACGGTCGCGGCCTCTGCCGGTCCCGTCCTGGCACAGGCGCCGCGCCCCAACACACCGGCCCCGCTCGGCACGCTCGGGCTCGAAGCGACGCAATTCGGCCTGCGCCCCGGCTCGTCCGAGGATCAGTCGCGTCATCTCCAGGCCGCTCTGGTCGAAGCGGTCAAGCGCGATGCGCCTCTCATCGTCGCGCCCGGTCGCTACCGCATCGCCAATGTCGTCCTGCCCGAGAATGCCCGTCTGATCGGCGTGCCGGGCGCGACCCAGTTCATCGCCGCACAGGCCGGGCCGCTGCTGGTGGCGCGGCGGATCAAGCGTGCGGCCATCTCCGGGATCATACTAGACGGGCTCGACATCAAGACGGGCCAGCGGGCCGGCCTGCTCAACGCCGACGAGGTGCTCGATCTCGCTCTGTCCGACTGCGAGTTCGCCAATGCCGGTGCAGTCGGGCTGACGCTCAACCGCACGGCGGGGCGCATCGAGCGCAACCGCTTCCGCTCGATGCGGGATTCGGCGCTGTTCTCGCTCGATTCGCGCGGGCTCTCGATCGAGGCCAATACAGTCGAGGATTGCGGGAATAACGGCATCCAGCTCTGGCGCAGCCAAGCAGGCGACGAGCAGAGCCTCGTCAGGGGCAACCGGATCAACCGCATCCGCAACGATGGCGGCGGCGACGGGCCGAACGGCAACGGCATCAGCCTGTTCCGGGCCGGCGGCGTCCTGATCGAAGGCAACAGCCTGCGCGACTGCGCGCTGACCTTCATCCGAAACAATTCCGGCTCGGCCGTGCAGATCCTCGGCAATCAGGGCCGGCGCTGCGGCGAGACCGCGCTCTATTCGGAATTCGCCTTCGAGGGCGCGATCATCGCCAACAACCTGGTCGAGGATTGCGCGCAGGGTGCCAACATCACCAATCTCGACCATGGCGGGCGCCTTTCGGTCTTTGCCAACAACGTCATCCGCAATGCGCAGAAGGGGCTGGCGCCGAAGGGCAAGGAGCTCGTCGGCGGTATCGGCGTGCATGTCGAGGCGGAAGCGGCGGTCACCGGCAACGTCATCGAGAACGCCAGCGAGATCGGCATCTCGCTCGGCTGGTCCTGGGCGATGCGCAACCTCGTCGCGACCGGCAACATGGTGCGGCGCAGCGGGATCGGCATCTCCGTTTCACTCGTCGCAAAGGAGCGCAACGCCCTGATCGCCAATAATGTGATCAGCGAGGCGAAGCTCGGCGCGGTGGTCGGCACCGAATTCGGCAAGGCGGTCACCGGCGACCTGACCAAGGGCGAAGACAAGCGCGCCGCCGGCATCCGGATCGAGGGCAACTCCGTCGGCTGAAGCTTAGTCCGAAGGCCCGCACCAGCCCGGCAGATGCTCGGCCTCAGGCGATCGTGCCAGGTCAAGCGCCGTCCGTAGCGCCTTGGGAAAGAAGCGCCTGACGAGGTCGGGCTTGA
Source organism: Allobosea sp. Root483D1 (assembly GCF_001429505.1). Lineage (GTDB taxonomy): Bacteria > Pseudomonadota > Alphaproteobacteria > Rhizobiales > Beijerinckiaceae > Allobosea. The sequence goes on along the minus strand of NZ_LMJW01000016.1, from coordinate 102,052 downwards.
CGCGTCGGCGCAGGAAATCGGCCCAGAGGAACTCGCTGAACGGCGCCTCGATCTTGGCATAGCCGCCGGCGAGCCGCAGCGCCCGCCAACGAGCGATAGGGATCGTCGACGAGGCTGGAGACCTTGCGCGGGATCTCCTCATGGCCGCGCCGCCCGCTCTCGGCATCGAGGGGATGCATCCAGGAGCGATTGTCGAGGACGCTCCAGAACTCGTCCTTGCCCAGTCGCGACAAGTCGGCAACGACCGTGATCAGAACCTCCTGCTCGCCCTCCAGGTGCAAGGCGAGCGCAAGGTGATGATGGTCGATCAGATAGAGACGACGCTTCGAACCGATGACGACCGGGACGGCGTGCCGGCCGAGGAAATCCGCACCCTTCTCTTCGCGCTCCGCCCGCCAGCGAATGCGCTTCATCTCGACCTCGCGCATGCCGACGGTGATCTGCGTCGGCCGGAGATCGGCGATGGCGACCGGATGCAAGCGCGGTTCGACCGAATAGCTCATGACGGCTCCCTAACGGCGGGCGCGAGCGCCCTCACCGCTTCCTCGACGCTATGGAAGACATGCTCGGCCCCGATCTCGGCGACCACGCCGAAATCCTGCAGTGCCTGCAACGCCCGAACGGATTCGGCCCGGGCGATGGCGAAGGTGCCGCCCCGGCGCCGGCAGGCCTCGGCCACGGCGAGTAACGCCTGCGCTGCCGTATAGTCGATAACGGGGATGCCGCCGGCATCGAGAACGAGCAGGCTCGGCTTCCGCTCGGCCACCGCGGCAAGCACACCAAGCCGGAAGCTCTCCGCATTGGCGAAGAGCAGCGGTGCCGGAAAGGCGATCACCAGCACGCCCGCGACCTGCTCGCCATGACGGCCGGGCTCGGGCGGCCACCAGATCGTCGTGCCGGGAATGCGCAATTGCTCGACCGGCTCGCTGCGCGTCGTCATCCAGACACCATGCAGCAGCGACAGACCGATCCCGACGGCGACGCCGGTCTCGACTGGCAACCAGACGATCGCGACGGCGGTGAGCAGCACGAGCGCGAATTCGGAGCGCGACTGGCCCGCGATCCGCCGGATGACGTCGACGCGGACGATGCGCTGCGCCACGAACAGCAGCACGCCGGCCAGCGCCGCCACGGGCACCTGCGCCAGCAGCGAGCCGCCGGCAACGGCGAGCGCGAGCACGATCAGCGCCGCCGTCGCGGCCGCGAGCTGCGAGCGCCCGCCGCTCTCGGCGACCACGGCCGTCCTCGGCGGGCTGGCGTTGACGGGAAAGGTGCTGGCGAGGCCCGCGAACAGGTTCGCCGCGCCGACCCCGATGAAATCACGATCGACCTTCGGCTCGCCACCATCGGGATCGCGGAAGGAGCGGCTCACCGTCGCCGTCTGCATCATCACCACCAGCGCGATGACGAGTGCGAGCGGGACGAGGCTGCGGATATCGGCCCAGTCGAGCACCGGCGGCACGAAGCTCGGCCAGCCCGAAGGCAAGGCGCCGAGCACGGCGACGCCGTGCGTCTCCAGTTTGAAGAGCACCACAGCTGCCGTCGTAGCCACGAGCGCCAGCAGTGCGCCCGGCACGCGCGGCGCGAAGCGCTCGCACAGGTTCACTGTCAGCAGCGTCCCAACACCGATCGCCAGCGAGATCAGGTTGACGCCGCCAAGCCCGTGCCAGAGCGCCGCGAGCTGGCCGGCGATGTGATGGCCGCCGCCGGGAATGCCAAGCAGGCCGGGAAGCTGCGACACCGCGATATGTACGGCGATGCCGGCGAGGAAGCCGGTCAGCACCGGTACCGACAGGAGATCGGCGACCCAGCCGAGCCGGAGCAGGCCAGCGATGACGAGTGCGAGCCCGACCAGGAGGGCGAGCAAGGTCGCAGCGCCAGGCGGGATCGCGCCGCCCGCCGCCAGTGCCGCGAGGCCGCTGACGAAGATCGGCGTGATCGTCGAATCCGCTCCGGCCGTCAGGAGACGGCTCGCCCCGAACAGGGCAAAGCCGAGCGTCGCTGCGACGAAGGCGTAGAAGCCGATCTGCGGCTCGAAGCCGCCGAGCCGGGCCGTCGCCATCTGCTCGGGGATGGTGATCGCCGCGAGCGTCAGCCCGGCGAGCAGGTCGCGGCCGAAGGCGCCGGCGCGCCCCAGTGCGGAAATGTTCTTATCCGACGAGGAAACAGGCGGCATCGCACGAGACCGGAGGCGAGAACCGAACCTCGCGCTGGCACGCCACTGCCGTCAAGCGCGCGGCCGCAGCGTCTCCGCCGCGCGGACGCGGCCGACCTCGATCCCGTTCCAGTTCTTCATGACCGTCTCGCGGAAGGGCGCGAAGGCCACTTCGTCGCCGCCCTGCCGCGACAGGAACCGCTCGACCAATGCGGCCATGGCGATCTCGGTGGCGCGGCCGGCGCCGTCATCGCATTTCAGGGCAATGCCGTAGCCGAGTTCCGGCAAGGTGCCGCAATAGACGCCCTCGGCCCCGGTCTTGATGAAGGCGCGGGCGCCGAAGACCTCCATGAAGCGGGTGTCGAAGCGGCCGGTGCCGGCGACCATGAACGGATTGGCCGCGACCGCCTCGCGGATGCGCCGCGCCGCATCGGCGCGCTTGGGACCGAGGCCATTGCCGGTGCCGAAGCGGGCGAAACCCAGCGCCAGCGCCTTCAGCGGCACCGCATAGGTCGGGATCGAGCAGCCGTCGGTGCCGGAAAGCTCGACCTTGTGGGGAGCGCCGGTCACTTCCTCGAGCGCGGCGCGCACCGCCTGCTGCACGGGGTGGGTGCCCTTCACATAGCCGGCCGGGTCCTCGTCTATGCCACAGGACAGGCAGATGAAGCCGGCATGCTTGCCAGAGCAGTTGTTATTGAGCGCGGTCGGCTCGCGGCCGGCCTTGGAAAGGGCCCTTGCCGCCGCCTCGCCCATCGGCCAATGCGCGCCGCATTCGAGGCAAGCGGCATCGCGACCAGCCTTCCTGAGCATGGCGAGCGAGGTTTCGGCGTGGCGTTCCTCGCCGGAATGCGAGGCGACGGCGAGTGCGATCTCGGTCGGCGTCAGGCCGAAGCGGTCGGCGGCGCCGCTTTCGAGCAGCGGCAGGGCCTGCAGCGCCTTCACCGCCGAGCGCGGGAAGACGGGACGCTCGACATCGCCCAGCGAGAGCACCACCGCCCCGTCCGCATCGACCACGACCACCGCACCGCGATGGCGCGATTCGACCGTATTGCCACGGGTGACTTCGGCGAGAACGGGGTTGTCCATGGGGGGCTCCGGCGGAACAGGCCTCGCCTTGTCGCGTTTGTCTCTCGACCTGTCAAAGCCCATGGCGCACAGTGCGGACATGGGACAGATCAGCGCCCTCACCCACCCGCGAACTTGAGCAGACGCCGTGCCCCACCGAGGCGCGACCAGGATCAGATGACCGACAGCAGCACGGCCCCCGACTACGAAGTCGAGTACAACAACCGCGCCCGCGTTCCCGAGCACCCCGGCCTGATCGCAGGCTGGGCGCGCGATGCGGCCGCCTATCGCGAGGTCGCCGTCAGCGAGCTCGGCATCCGCTATGGCGAGGGCCCGCGCCAGACCTACGATCTGTTCAAGCCCGAGGCGGTGCAGAGCCAGGCGATCGTGCTCTTCATCCATGGCGGCTACTGGCAGGCGCTCGATCCGAGCTTCTTCTCGCACATGGCGCGGGGGCTGAACCAACTCGGCGTCCCCGTCGCCGTCGTTGGCTACGACCTCTGCCCGCAGGTCGAGGTCGGCCACATCGTCTGGGAGTTGCAGCAGGCGGCCGCTGCGATCTGGCGGCGCTACAACCTGCCGGTGGTCGCGGCCGGGCATTCGGCCGGTGGCCAGCTTTCCGCCTGCCTGCTGGCGACCGACTGGGGAAATGTCGATGCCAAGCTGCCCGGCCATGTCGTCCCCGCCGCCTACGGCATCTCCGGCCTCTACAACCTGAAGCCCCTGACCGAGACCAGCCTCAACAAGGCACTGGGGCTGACCTTGGAGGGCGCCGAGCGCGAAAGCCCGCTGTTCTGGCCGGCGCCGTCCGGTCTCGTCATGGATGCGGTCGTCGGCGGAGCCGAGAGCGCCGAATATCACAAGCAGAGCCGCCGGCTGGCTGATGTCTGGGGGCTGGAGGGCGTGCGTACCCGTTATGAGGAGATCGACGGCGCCAACCATTTCACCGTGCTCGATACGGTCCCCGATCCGGACAGCAGCATGACGCGCCGCATCGCCGAACTCGCGGGCGCTTGACCCGCCCGCAGCAGGCTCTATCCAGAGGCGACAGGGATTCCGGAGCCAAGCGATGCAGACCTTCTTCGTCGAGATCAAATGCAAGCTCGGCAAGACCTACGAGGTCGCCAGCGAACTCGCCGACCGCGAGATCGCCTCGGAAATCTACTCGACCGCCGGCAACTACGACATCCTGGCCAAGTTCCACGTCGCGGCCGATGTCGACATCGGCCATTTCGTCGCCCAGAAGGTGCAGTCGATCCCCGAGATCGCCGACACCCACACGATCATCACCTTCAAGGCGTTCTAAGTCCGCTACCTGATTGGCTTGGTGAGGCCGTCTTCCGGCTGCATCGCCAGCAGCAGATCGGCAAAACGGCGCGCCGCCGGAGCGACCGACCCGGCGGAGGGGAACAGCAGCATCGTCCGATAAGCGATGGCCGGCGCGAAGCGACGGGCCACCAGCCCCTGCATGCCGCCGAGCGTCAGGGGAAAGGGATTCAGCAAAGCCAGGCCGACGCGCTGCCTGACCATCTCGGCGACGAAAACGGCCGCCGTGCCCTCCCCGACCAGGCGCAGCGTCACCCCGGCGTCGGCGAATGCCCGCTCCACCTTGATGCGCTCGGGAAAACGCCGCGCGAGCGCGATGATCGGCTCGTCGGCGAGATCCTGTGGGCCCAGCACCTCGCGGTCGGCGAGCGGATGGCCCTCAGGCATCAGAACATGCGCCACGGCCTCGCGGATGACCTCGCCATGGATGCCGATATGCGACGCCGACATGTCGACCAGCCCGAGATCGACCGCACGGTCGGCAACCTGCGTGATCACGGTCGAGCTGGTGTCGATCTCGACATTGGCGACGACATCGGGCTCCAGCCGACGGAACTCGGCCAGAACCGGCGGCAGGACGAACTGGGCCAGGGTCGGCGGCGTCGCGATGCGCAGCACGCTGGCCTGAACGGCCTGTCCGGGCCATCGATTCAGCCGGTCGAGCGCTGCGAAGATCGGTCGCGCCTCGGCGTCCAGCGCAAAGGCATCTGCAGTGGGCACAAGCCTGCCGCCCTCGCGCGCAAACAGAGGGAGACCAACATGGGCCTCCAACGCGGCGAGCGCCCGCGACACTGCAGGCTGGGAAATGCCGAGCATCTGAGCCGCCGCCACTGTCTTGCGGGTCGCGATCATTGCCTGCAACACCTCGAGTTCGCGCAGGCTCGGAGGCCGCCGATCGACGCTTGCCGTGTTCGCCATGGTCGCCCCGTCCCTATCCGCGCTCTGCATCCGACTATGCGTTTAGATTATATAAAAGCGCGCACCGTATAATTTACAGGTATATGAAATCGTTCTACAAGCCCGGGCGGGCGAGATCAGGGGTAGACCGGCCAATCCGGCGACTCGCCACGCGCGGCTCAGTTGTTAAAGATGGCGCCTCGAAGCCATCGGGAGGTTCGGAATGAAAACGTTCAGCACCAGGGGGCTGAAAGCTCTCAAGCTCGCCATGTTGGCAGCGCCGGTCGTGACAATCGCCGGCCTTGCATCGGCTCAGGAGCTCAAGATCGGCCTGTCGGCGGAGCTCAGCTCGCTTGACCCGCACTATCACAACCTCACCCCCAACAACATGCTGGCGCGCCACATCTACGAGCCGCTGGTCGGGCAGGATGAGAAGCAGGCGTTGAAGCCCTTGCTCGCCGAGAGCTGGAAGGCGATCGACGACACGACCTGGGAATTCAAGCTACGCAAGAACGTCAAGTTCCATGACGGCACGCCGTTCACGGCGGATGACGTGATCGCCACCATGCAGCGCGCGCCGAACGTGCCGAAGAGCCCGTCGAGCTTCTCGGCCTATGTCCGCGGCAAGGAGTTCACCAAGGTCGACGACTTCACCGTCCGCGTGAAGACCGCGACGCCAGCGCCGCTGGTGCCGACCGACCTTTCGACCTTCGGCATCATCCCGGCCAAGTGCAAGGACACCACCACCGAGGACTTCAACCTCGGCAAGTGCACCACTGGCGGCACCGGCGCCTACAAGCAGGCCGAATACGTCGCGGGCGACCGCGTCGTGCTGACCCCGAACGAAAGCTACTGGGGCGGCAAGGAACCGTGGTCGAAGGTCACCTTCCGGATGATCACCTCGGCGCCGACCCGCGTCGCGGCGCTGCTCGCCGGTGATCTCGACGTGATCGAGAACGTGCCGACCTCCGACGTCGCCCGCCTCAAGGGCGATGCCAAGCTGAGCGTCGCGAGCACGGTCTCGAACCGGGTGATCTATTTCCACATGGATCACTTCCGCGAGGTCTCGCCCTTCATCAAGGGCAAGGACGGCTCCGAGATCAAGAACCCGCTGCTCAACCTCAAGGTCCGCCAGGCGCTCTCGATGGCGATCAACCGCCCGGGCATCGTCGACCGCATCATGGAGAAGGAGGCGATCCCCGCCGGCCAGCTCCTGCCTGACGGCTTCTTCGGCACCTCCAAGAAGCTGAAGCCGGTCGCCTTCGACCTCAACGGCGCCAAGAAGCTGCTCACCGAGGCCGGCTATCCGAACGGCTTCAAGATGAAGCTGCACGGGCCGACCAACCGCTACCTCAACGACACCAAGATCATCGAGGCCGTTGCGCAGATGTTCTCGCGGCTCGGCATCGAGACCGAGGTCGAGACGCTGCCATCGGCGAACTTCTTCACCCGCGCCTCGCAGGGCGGCCAGGGCAATGTGCCTGAGTTCTCCTTCATCCTGGTCGGCTGGGGCGCGGGCACAGGCGAATCCTCCGACTCGCTGAAGGCGCTGCTCGCCACCTTCGATCCGGCCAAGGGCATGGGCGCGACCAATCGCGGCCGCTACTCCAACAAGGCCTTCGACGCCAAACTCGAGGAAGCCCTGCGCACTGTCGACGACGCCAAGCGCGACTCCGCCCTGGCCGAGGCGATGGAGATCAGCATGAACGATGTCGGCCTGATCCCGACGCACTACCAGCTCAACACCTGGGCTTCGCGCAAGGGCGTCAAGGTGCAGGCTCGCACCGACGAGTACACGCTCGCGACCGGCATCCGTAAGGAATAACCGGCTCTGTCGATCCCGGTCCGGACCGGCTTGAAGCCCGGTCCGGACCGCGCGACACTCTTTCATTGTTAGAAGGCGAAGGCGCCATCCCGCCGGCTCAGCCGAATGGGAGGGCGTCCCGCACTCCGATCCGGAAGGCACCGGACCATGCTGGCATTCGTCCTGCGCCGCCTGGCGCAAGCCCTCTTCGTCATCGCGGCAATGCTCGTGATCGTCTTCTTCGGCGTGAACGTCGTCGGCGATCCGATCTACATGCTGATCTCGCCCGAGATGGACCAGCAGCAGATCGCCGAGACGGCGCGCCAGCTCGGGCTCGACCGGCCGATCTGGGAGCAATTCCTGGTCTTCCTGAAGAACGCCGTGCAGGGCGATCTCGGCCGCTCCTTTGTCCATGGCGAATCCGCCATCAAGCTGATCCTCAGCCGCATGCCGGCGACGCTGGAGCTCGCCTTCGTCGCGCTCTTCATGGCGATCGTGATCGGCCTGCCGCTCGGCCTCTATGCCGGCCTGAAGCCGGAAAGCCGGCTGTCGCGCTTCATCATGGCGATCTCGATCCTCGGCTTCTCGCTGCCGACCTTCTGGGTTGGCCTGATGCTGATCCTGACCTTCGCGGTCGGCCTCGGCTGGCTGCCGGCGACCGGACGTGGACCGACAGTCTCGATCTTCGGCTTGGAAACGTCGCTGCTGACGCTGAAGGGCTGGCAGCATGTCGCCCTGCCGGCGCTCAATCTGGCGCTGCTCAAGATCTCGCTGGTGATCCGCCTGGCGCGGGCCGGCGCCCGCGAGGCGGCGCTGATGGACTACGTCAAGTTCGCCCGAGCCAAGGGCCTGTCGCAGAGCCGGATCATCGGCGTGCACATCCTCAAGAACATCATGATCCCGATCGTCACCGTGCTCGGACTGGAATTCGGCTCGCTCGTCGCCTTCTCGGTCGTGACCGAGACGATCTTCGCCTGGCCCGGCATGGGGCGCCTGCTTCTGGAGGCGATCACAAGGCTCGATCGGCCGGTGATCGTCGCCTACGTCATGGTCGTCGTCGTGCTGTTCGTCACCATCAACCTCCTGGTCGACCTGATCTACTCGGCGCTCGACCCACGCGTGCGCCTAACGGAGGCGACATCATGAGCGAAGCCGCCCTGCCCGCTGCCGCACCGCCTGCCGAGACCAAGGAAGAGACGCCGTTCCGGCGCTTCGTCCGCTCCTTCATCGAGGACCGGCTGGCGCTGTTCGGCCTCGTCCTCTTCATCCTGATCGTGTTGCTCGCTCTGGCGGCGCCGCTGATCGCGCCGCAGAACCCCTATGATCTCGCCAGCGTCGACGTGATGGATTCACGCCAGCCGCCTGGCTCGGCCTCCGGCGAGGGCTTCACCATGTGGCTCGGCTCGGATGGTGTCGGCCGCGACCTGCTTTCGGGTATCCTCTACGGCCTGCGCATCTCGCTGATGGTCGGCGCCTTCTCGGGCATCCTCGCCGCGACGATAGGCTCGGCGGTCGGCCTGATCGCCGCCTATGCCGGCGGGCGTACCGAGAACGCGATCATGCGTCTCGTCGACCTGCAGCTCTCGCTGCCGTCCGTGCTGGTCGCGCTGATCCTGGTCGCGGGCCTCGGCAAGGGCGTCGACAAGATCATCATCGCGCTGGTGATGGTGCAATGGGCCTATTACGCTCGCACCGTGCGCGGCTCGGCGCTGGTCGAGCGGCGCAAGGAATATGTCGAGGCGGCGCAGTCGCTGGGGCTCTCCCATGCCCGCACCGTCTTCCGCCACATCCTGCCGAATTGCCTCGCGCCGGTGATCGTCATCGTCACCGTGCAGACGGCGCATGCGATCTCGCTGGAGGCGACGCTCTCCTTCCTCGGCGTCGGCCTGCCGCAGACCGAGCCTTCGCTCGGCGTGCTGATCGCCAACGGCTTCCAGTACATGCTCTCCGGCAGCTACTGGATCTCGGTCTTCCCCGGCTTTGCGCTGCTGATGACGATCGTCTCGATCAACCTGGTCGGCGACCGCCTGCGCGACGTGCTCAACCCGCGCCTGGAGAAGTGAGCATGGCGCCAGTCCTCGAAGTCACCGGTCTCAAGACCCATTTCTTCACCCGCGCCGGCACGGTGAAGTCCGTCGATGGCGTCTCCTTCCATGTCGAGCGCGGCGAGGTGCTCGGCCTCGTCGGCGAGTCGGGATCCGGCAAGTCGGTCACCGGCTTCTCGGTGATGGGCCTGATCGATCCGCCGGGCAGGATCGTCGAGGGCTCGATCAAGCTCAACGGCAAGGAGCTGGTCGGGCTCGACGAGGAGGGCTTCCGCAAGGTCCGCGGCCGCGAGGTCGCGATGATCTTCCAGGACCCGATGATGACGCTGAACCCGGTCCTGCGCGTCGATACGCAGATGATCGAGGCCGTCACCGCCCATGACAGGGTCTCGCACAAGGCAGCGCGCGAGCGCTCCCGCGACGCGCTCGCCAAGGTCGGCATCCCCTCGCCCGAGGAGCGGCTCAACGCCTATCCGCACCAGTTTTCCGGCGGCATGCGCCAGCGCGTCGCCATCGCGATCGCCCTTTTGCACCGCCCGCCGCTGATCATCTGCGACGAGCCGACGACGGCGCTCGACGTCACCATCCAGAGCCAGATCCTGGCAGAGATGCAGTCGCTTTGCGCCGACACCGGCACGGCGCTGGTCTGGATCACCCATGATCTCGGCGTCGTCGCCGGCCTCGCCGACCGGATCGCCGTGATGTATGCCGGCCGCATCGTCGAGACAGGCGCGGTCGATCCGGTGCTCGACACCCCGCTCCACCCCTACACCAACGGCCTGCTCGGCTCGCTGCCGGCGGAAGGCGAGCCCGGTGCGCCCTTGCGCCAGATCAGGGGCTCGACGCCGTCGCTGGCGCGGCTGCCGCAGGGCTGCGCCTTCGCGGCGCGCTGTGATTATGCGCAGGCCGATTGCCTCGCCATCGCCCCCGACGTCACCCCCTTTCCGGAAGCACGCGGCGTGCGCTGCCACCACCCGCTGAACCTCGCCGGAGTCGCGGCATGAGCACGCCGATCCTCACCTTAGAGGCCGTCTCGAAGCGCTTCACCAAGCCGCTCGACGCCGCCTCGAAATTCGCCAACCTGCTCGGCGCAAACTACAGCGAGCAGGTCGTCCATGCCGTCGACAGCGTCGACCTCTCGATCCGCCAGGGCGAGGTCGTCGGGCTCGTCGGTGAATCCGGTTGCGGCAAGTCGACGCTCGGGCGCGTCGTCGCCGGCGTCCACCATGCCAGCTCGGGCCGCGTCTCCTGGCGCGGGCGCTACACCAACGAGATGTCGGCGGAAGAGCGGAAGGCAGCGACGCTCGCCATCCAGATGATCTTCCAAGACCCGATGTCCTCGCTCAATCCGCGTTTGCGCGTCACCGACATCGTCGGCGAGGCGCCGGTCGTGCATGGGCTGGTGCCGAAGGCGCAGCAGGACGCTTACGTCGCCGAGATGCTCGACCGGGTCGGGCTCGATTCGACCTATCGCCGGCGCTATCCGCACCAGTTCTCCGGCGGCCAGCGCGCCCGCATCGGTATCGCGCGGGCTCTCGCGGTCAAGCCGCAATTCCTCGTCTGCGACGAAAGCGTCGCCGCTCTTGATGTATCGATTCAGGCCCAAGTCCTGAATCTTTTCATGAAGCTGCGTGACGAACTTAACCTGACTTATCTCTTCATCAGCCATGATCTCTCGGTGGTCCGCCACCTCTCCGACCGGGTCGTGATCATGTATCTCGGCCGCGTCGTGGAATCGGCGCCGGCAGCCGAATTGTTCAAGGGCCCGCAGCATCCTTACGCGCAGGCGCTGCTCGCCAACGTGCCGTCGATCACGGCACGCAAGAAGCGCTTTGCCCCGCTGAAGGGCGAGATCCCCTCGCCGCTGCATCCGCCATCCGGCTGCCATTTCCACCCACGCTGCCCACAGGCCGGCCCGCGCTGCAGGGTCGAGCGCCCGGCGCTGAAGGAACTCACGACGGGCCACGTCGCCGCCTGCCATCTGCACGATGGCGGCGTCGGCGCGCTGGCGGCCTAGGGCTGCTCAGATCGCCGACAGCTGCCACGCATATTGGTAGCGGCCGTACTGCGTGCTGGTGACACCGTTGCGCTCGGTGCCGGGAAACTCTTCCGGTGGCGTCATCACCGTAACCCTGAAGACGGCGCTCTTGCCCGGCTTCAGCAGACCCATATGGACGGCGGCTGCGCCAAGCGTCGAGTCGCCGCTATAGATGTCGGTGCCCCAGAGCTGGCCCTCAACGGTGCCGGTGACGCGGAAATAGTAGACCGCACCGACCTTCTCGCAGAGCCCATGCATGTTCGTCGGCGCGTCCGAGGCGATCGCGTTCTGTTCGAGCAGCGTCTTGAGCTGCCGGCGCGAGAGTTTTCCGCGTTGGTCGAAATAGGCGACGAGATCCTGCACGACTTTCATGATGCGCCTCCCCCTTGCATGACGACGACCCGGCCATAGGAGGGCTGGAACGAGGCCGAGCTCTTCGGTAGCGCCCACAGCACCGCGTACGGAACGGCCTCGCTCGGATAGGAGATATCGCCGTCGGTGATGACGATGGCCGAGGTCACGCGCGGATCGTCTGCCAGAGCGGCGAGCGCCGGCGTGAGATCGCTGCCGCCATAGCCGCTGATCTGATAGTCGGCGAGCGCAGCCGGGGAGAGCACTTCATCGGAGGTGACGACGGTGTCGCACTGGACGACGCGGATCTCGTCGACTCCGGCGGCATCACAGAAATCGGCGATGGCGCCGAGCGCCTTCGGGATGTCGTCGCCCATCGAGGCGCTGGTATCGAGAATGACGTTGAGCATCCAGGAATAGCGCTTGCGGCCCGGCATCACGACATCGCTGTGATCGTTGCCGCGGCGCGAGGCGCGGGTGTAGGTGCGCTCGCCCGGCGCGACGCCTTCGAGCCAGGGCTGGAGCGCGACGTACCAGGGCGTATGGAAGAAGCCGCGCTGCGCCCGCACGCTCTGCTGCTGACCGCCCGGGCTGTCGCCCTTGCCGCGCATCACGCCCATGGCCTTCGCCAGCACCATGCCGCGGGCCGCGAGGTCGCGGACCGCCCGTGCTCGCTCGGACTGGTCAGCGCTGTCCTCCGGGAAGAGCTCGCGCTCGCGCCGCGCATCGAGCGCATCGCCCATCGACCCGGCAGGCGCCTGCCGCGCCGCGCCGAGCACCTGCTCGACGGTGACGACCTGCCCCTCCCAGACCTGCGTCCTGGACGGCATGTAATTGCCGGTGCGGCGCATCTCCAGAACGATGTCCTCGGCAGAGCGCTCGCGGGCACCGGGCATGTCGAGCCCGCCGGCCGGGATCGTCGTGGTGCCGAGCGCATGCCGCAGCATGTCGTTGATGATGTAGTCGTGGGCGTAGTTGAATTCGAGCGTGGCGCTGCCGCGGGCCCGGTCATGGGTTCGCAGCGCCAGATGCAGCAGCTCATGGGCGAGGACGAAGACGAGATCGTCGCCGGAGAGCCTCGCCGTGAAGGCCGGGTTCGCCAATAGACGGCCGGAGGCGAAGACGCCCATGGTCGGCACGCGCTCGTCGATCTCGACGCGCACCGCGGCCGCGAGCCCGGCCAGATGCGGGAACGGCACTGTCACCAGCCGCAGGCCCCGCATGATGCGCGCATGGGTGGCGCGGTCGGCGGCCGAGAGTTCTGGAGCCGTGCTCATGCCGCGACCTTGCGCAGGAGGTCGTACATGGCCCGGTCCGCCCCGAGCGCACCCCAGATCTCGACCATGTCGTTGAGCACGAGAAGCTGATGCTCGTGAGACAGGCTGCGCAGGAAGCGGTTGATCACCGCCGGCTTGATGTCGCTCGCGCGCCCGTCCCTGACGAACTGGCGGATGCAGTCGAGGATGAACCAGCGGGCGGAATCGCCCTTCGGCAATAGCTCGGGCTTGCGCAGATAGTCCTCGAGCGGGCGCACCGCCCCGATCGAATCCTCGGCGAGCGCGCAGAACACCACGGCATCCTCCGGCGAGAGCCGCCCGAAGGCGAGCGCTCGCCGCAGTTCATTGCTGAGAAAGCCGGCCTTCTGCGCCATGTCGAGCGCCCGCGACAGCAGCGTCCAGGCGCGCGGCGTCGAGAACGGCACCGGCTCGGCCGGCACCGGCCGCATCAGCGCATCGGGGATCGTCGCGATGAAGCTGCGGATCTCCGCTCGCACGCCGGCGCGCTGGGCCCAGGCCAGCCAATCGCCCGTGTCGACGCGCAATTGCAGGATGGTGACACGGTTGACCAGCGCCGAGCTCATCGCCCGCACCAGAGCGCGATCCTGCAGACGGTTGCCGGCGGCGACGACCCAAGTGCCCTTCGGCAGGGCATGCTCGCCCAGCCGCCGCTCCAACAGCAGCGAATAGAACGCTTTCTGGACATCGGGCGAGCAGGCCGGCAGCTCGTCGAGGAACAGGCAAAACGGCTCGGGCTTTTCCGGCAGCAGCACGCGCGGCGGGCAGAAGACCGAGCGCTCGCCGACGATGCGGGGGATGCCGCTCACGTCCTCCGGCGCGATCTGGGTGCCGAGCAGCGAACGACAGGGCAAACCCGCCTCGCGCGCGGCTTCATAGACCAGCTCGGACTTGCCGAGCCCCGGAGGCGAGAGCAGCAGGAAACTCTGCTCGTGCGCCATGCACTGGATCAGCTGCTTGGCCTGGCGCAACGAGACGACTTCCTCGAAGGCGGAACGCGTCGCTTCCATCAACCCCTCCCAAGGACGACCCGCGGGGATCAAATCCGCGGATCTGGCGAGAGGCAGTCTGCAACAGCGGAGGTCTCTGAAATCATTATTTCTTTGTAATGTTCAGTTTTGTTTCACAGCTGTTTCACGCTCCGCTCATTTCGTGGGTTTTAGCCAATCCCGCGGCGCTTGGTACAAAGCTCGGCGTTGTTTTTGCTGCGGCACAAGTCTTTCGCCGCCCGCCCCCGCTTGACGCCTGCCCCCTTTCCGCGCGACCTCGTCTGCAAGCAATGGCGGCGCAGAGGAAGCGTGGGGATGGCTAAGAGCACCTTGTCGGCGGATCTTCGTTCTGGCGCGCTGGTTTATCACCGCCTTCCCAAGCCCGGTAAGCTCGAAATCCAGGCGACCAAGCCGCTCGGCAACCAGCGCGACCTGGCGCTCGCCTATTCACCCGGCGTCGCCGCGGCCTGCGAAGCGATCGTCGACGACCCCGCCGAGGCGGCAGAGCTCACCTCGCGCCAGAATCTCGTCGCGGTCATCACCAATGGCACCGCCGTGCTCGGCCTCGGCGATATCGGTCCGCTGGCCTCAAAGCCGGTGATGGAAGGCAAGGCCGTCCTGTTCAAGAAATTCGCCGGCATCGACTGCTTCGACATCGAGGTCGAGCAGAAGAACGTCGAGAAATTCGTCGAGGTCGTCGCAGCGCTGGAGCCAACCTTCGGCGGCATCAACCTCGAGGACATCAAGGGCCCCGAATGCTTCGAGATCGAGGAGCAGCTCAAGGCCCGGATGAACATCCCGGTCTTCCATGACGACCAGCACGGCACGGCGATCATCGTCAGCGCCGCCGTCCTGAACGGGCTCGACCTCGCGGGCAAGAAGATCGGAGACGTCAAGATTGTGGTCTCGGGCGCTGGCGCAGCCGCGCTCGCCTGCCTCAACCTCCTCGTCTCGCTGGGCGCACGCACGCAGAACATCTGGGTCACCGATCTCGACGGCGTGGTCTACAAGGGCCGCAACACGCTGATGGACCGCTGGAAGGAGATCTACGCCCAGGAGACCGAGGCCCGCACGCTCGCCGAAGTGATCGGCGGCGCCGACATCTTCCTCGGCCTTTCGGCAGCGGGCGTGCTGAAGCCCGAAATGGCCAAGCAGATGGCCCCGAAGCCCTTGATCCTGGCGCTCGCCAATCCCAACCCAGAGATCACGCCTGAGGATGCACTCGCCGTCCGCCCCGACGCGATGATTTGCACCGGCCGCTCGGACTACCCGAACCAGGTCAACAACGTCCTGTGCTTCCCCTATATCTTCCGCGGCGCGCTCGACGTGCAGGCGACGACGATCAACGAGGCGATGAAGCTCGCCGCCGTGCGTGCCATCGCCGCCCTCGCCCGCGAGGCGACCTCTGACATCGCCGCGCGCGCCTATGGCGGCGAGTCCCAGACCTTCGGTGCGACGTCGCTGATCCCCAACCCGTTCGATCCGCGGCTGATCCTGCGCATCGCGCCGGCGGTGGCCGAGGCGGCGATGACGACCGGCGTCGCCAAGAAGCCGCTGATCGATCTCGAGGCCTATCGCGAGGACCTGTCGCGCTTCGTCTTCCGCTCCGGCTTCCTGATGAAGCCGCTCTTCGCCAAGGCGAAGGCCGATCCGAAGCGGGTGATCTATGCCGAGGGCGAGGATGAGCGCGTCCTGCGCGCCGCCCAGATCGCGATCGAGGAAGGCATGGCGATCCCGATCCTGATCGGCCGCCCCTCGGTGATCGAAACCCGCGTCAAACGCTTCGGCCTGACGATCCGGCCCGGCATCGATTGCGAGTTGATCAACCCGGAGGACGATCCGCGCTATCGCGACTACGTCCAGACCTATCTCGACATTGCCGGCCGGCGTGGCATCACGCCCGAAGCGGCGCGCTCGCTGGTGCGCACCAACAACACCGTGATCGCGGCGCTCGCCGTCGTGCGTGGCGAGGCGGATGCGATGATCACCGGGCTGGAAGGCCGGTTCCTCTCGCGACTGCGCCATATCCGCGACATCATCGGACTCGAACCCGGCGTCTGCGACCTCGCGGCGATGACGTTGATCATCACCAGCAAGGGCGGCTTCTTCCTCGCCGACACCCATGTGAAGCATGATCCGACGGCGGAGGAGATCGCCGACATGGCGGTGCTGGCCGCGAGCCATGTCACGCGCTTCGGCATCGAGCCGAAGATCGCCCTGCTCTCGCATTCGGACTTCGGCGCAGCCGACACGCCGAGCTCGATCAAGATGCGCAAGGCGGTCAAGCTGATCCAGGAGCGCGCGCCGGAGCTGGAATGCGACGGCGAGATGGAGGCCGACACCGCCCTTGTCGCCGCCATCCGCGAGCGCGTGCTGCCCTCATCGCGCCTGAAAGGCATCGCCAACGTCCTGATCTTCCCCAATCTCGACTCGGCCAACATCGCCTACCAATTCGCCAAGGTGCTGGCAGACGCACTTCCGGTCGGGCCGATCCTGATCGGCGCTGCCAAGCCGGTGCACATCCTCACCGGCTCGGTGACGGCGCGCGGCGTCGTCAACATGACCGCGGTCGCGGTCGCGGAAGCGCAGGGACGGTCAGTCGCCGGCTGACCTTGCGAGAGGCCGTGCTGAAGTCGTTTCTGAGCCAGCTTTCGAAAGCGGGCCAGTGACTTAAGCTGAACGGTTGATACCGGCTTTTCGCTCTTGGCGGGTGGCGCACGATAGGCTCATACTTCGTTTCAGGAGCGGGAAAGGGGCCCGTGCGAACGTTCGGAGAGCGCTCATGCGTGAGATCAACCGTCAGTCCAGGTTCAGGCGCGCCATCCGGCCGCTCGCGCTGGCGAGCGGCCTTTTTCTTGCTCTTGCCAGCACCTTTGCCGGCGCTGCCATGGCGCAGGTGGTGTTCCACCGCGGGAATGACGGCGACCCGGAGACGCTCGACTCGCACAAGACCTCGACAGTCAGCGAAGCCCATCTGCTGCGTGATCTCTCCGAAGGCCTGGTGATCCACCACATCAACGGCGAGGTCGTGCCCGGCGTCGCCGAAAGCTGGACGATGGCCCAGAACGGCAAGGCCTACACCTTCAAGCTGCGCGCCAACGCCAGATGGTCCAATGGCGACCCGGTCACCGCCGGCGATTTCGTCTTCTCGTTCCAGCGCATGGTCAATCCGGAAACCGGCGCGAAATACGCCAACATCCTCTACCCGATCCGCAATGCCGAGAAGATCAACAAATCAGGCGAAGGCGCCAAGCTGGAGGATCTCGGGGTCAAGGCGATCGACGATCGCACGCTCGAAATCGCGCTGGAGCGGCCGACACCCTACTTCCTCGAATTGCTGACGCATCAGACCGGGCTGCCGGTCCATCCGCCTTCCGTCCAGAAATTCGGCAAGGACTTCGTCAAGCCGGAGAACTGGGTCTCGAACGGCGCCTACACGCTAAAGGAGTTCGTGCCGAACTCGCATATCCGGCTGGAGAAGAACAAGGCCTTCCACGACGCAGCGAACGTCAAGATCGACACGGTGATCTACTATCCGACGCCCGATTTCTCCGCTGCCGCTCGTCGTTTCCAGGCCGGCGAGTTGCAGATGACATCGGACATCCCGGCCGATCAGGTTCAGCAATTGCGTGAGAAGCTCGGCAAGGAGCAGGTCAGGATCTCGCCCTATCTCGGCACCTATTTCCTGATCATCAACACCGCGAAAAAACCGTTCGACGACATCAGGGTGCGCCGTGCGCTCTCGCTGGTAATCGACCGCGAGTTCATCGCCGAGGAGATCTGGGGCAGCACCATGCTGCCGGCCTATGGCGTGATTCCGCCGAATATCGGCAATTACGGCGAGCGCGCCGAAGCCGACTTCAAGGGCACCTCCCCACTGGACCGCGAGGACGAGGCCAAGAAGCTGCTCGCCGCGGCCGGCTTCGGGCCGGGCATGCCGCTCAGGGTCCAGCTGCGCTACAACACCACCGACAACAACCGCCGCACCGTCATCGCGATCGCCGAGCAATGGAAGGCGATCGGCGTCGAGACCAGCTTCATCAACACCGACGGCAAGACGCATTTCGCCCTGCTGCGCGACGGCGGCGATTTCGACATCGCCCGCTATGGCTGGATCGGCGACTATTCCGACCCGCAGAACTTCCTGTTCCTGTTCCAGAGCGACAACACCGGCTTCAACTCCGGCAAGTACAACAACCCGAAATTCGATGCGCTGATGAAGCAGGGCGCAGAGGAGATCGACATCGCCAAGCGCGCCGCGATCCTGCGCGAGGCGGATGCGATCCTAGCCGCCGAGGTGCCGTGGATCCCGGTGCTCTACTATTCCTCGAAGAACCTGGTCTCGCCGAAGGTGCAAGGATTCCAGCAGAACCTGCGCGGCGCGCTGCCGACGCGGTTCATGAGCCTGAAGCCGTGATTCCAAACGCGTCATGGCCGGGCTTGACCCGACCATCTCAGGCCGGAGCGGGCGACCGCCAGCGATCATGAGATGCTCGGGTCAAGCCCGGGCATGACCTAGGGACCAGTCCCGTGCTCACCTACATCCTGCGCCGCCTGGCCGCCGCGATCCCGACCTTGTTCGTGATCGTGACGATCTCGTTCTTCCTGATGCGCGTCGCGCCGGGCGGGCCGTTCGATCTCGAGCAGGCGCTCGAAGCCAAGGTGATGGAAAACCTGCGGCGCATCTACAAGCTCGACCAGCCGCTGTTCCAGCAATACCTGACCTATCTCGCTGCCCTGCTGCGCGGCGATTTCGGCCCGTCCTTCTATTTCCGCGATTTCTCGATCGGTGAATTGTTCGCGCAGGGCCTACCGGTCTCGATCCGGCTCGGCGCCTCGGCACTGCTGCTCGCGCTCGCGATCGGCGGCCCTCTCGGCATGCTCGCCGCTTTCCGCCAGAATCGCGCAGCCGATCATGCCGTGATCGGCTTCGCCACCGCCGGCATCACCATCCCGAACTTCGTCGTCGCGCCGGTGCTGCAGATCGTCTTCGGGCTCACGCTGGCCTGGCTGCCGGTCGGCGGCTGGAACGGTGGCGCCTTCCGCAACACTCTGCTGCCGATCGTGACGCTCGCCCTCCCCCAGATCGCCGTGATCGCCCGGATGACGCGCGCGGCGATGATCGAGACGCTGCGCGCCAACCATATCCGCACGCTGAGAGCCCAGGGCCTCTCGACCATGACCATAGCGCTGCATGCGGCACGCGGCGCAGCCCTGCCGGTCGTCTCCTATCTCGGACCGGCGGCGGCCAGCCTGCTCACCGGCTCGGTCGTGGTCGAGACCATCTTCGGCATTCCCGGCATCGGACGCTATTTCGTCGAGGGTGCGCTCAATCGCGACTACACGCTGGTGATGGGCACCGTGGTCGTCGTCGCGATCTTCGTGCTCGCCTTCAATCTCCTGGTCGACATCCTCTACGCGCTGCTCGACCCGCGCGTCAGGCTGGATTGAGGCGATGAGCGACACTACCGCTCTGCGCGTCCCTCCCGCCGGCCGCTCGCTCTGGCAGGACGCCCGCGTCCGCCTGCTGCGCAACCGCGCCGCCGTCGCCAGCCTGATCGTGCTGGCGCTGATGACGCTCGCTTGCATCATCGGCCCACTGCTGACGGGGCACGCTTACGACCGGGTCTATCAGGACTATGTCCGTGTACCCGCCAGCCTCTCCGCCTATCCCAAGGCCGAGGCCCTGCCGGCGGCCGTGCAACGCATCGCATCACGGATCAGGGCGACGCCGAGCGAGATCGTGGTGGAGGCCGACCGGATCCGGTTGGGGCTGATCTCGCCGAGACTGATCGATCCGCGCCTGCTGGTTTATTTCGACCGTTCCGATCTATTCGGCCCGGCGCGTGTGATTGCAAATGCGCTGGACGGGCGCAGGCTTGGATTGGAGGTGCCGATCAAGCGCCAATATTTCCTGTTCGGCACCGACTCGAACGGGCGCGACCTGCTCACCCGCACATTGATCGCCGGCCGGGTCTCGCTCGCGATCGGCCTGCTCGCCACCGGCGTCGCGCTGGTGATCGGCGTCGTCTATGGCGCGACTGCGGGCTATCTCGGCGGGCGCATCGACATGGTGATGATGCGCATCGTCGACGTGCTCTATTCCCTGCCCTTCATCTTCTTCGTCATCCTGCTCGTCGTCTTCTTCGGCCGGAATTTCATCCTGATGTTCCTCGCCGTCGGCGCGATCGAATGGCTCGACATGGCCCGTATCGTCCGCGGCCAGGCGCTTTCGATCAGACGACAGGATTATGTGCTGGCGGCCGAGGCGCTCGGCGTCTCGACCGGCGGCATCCTCAAGCGCCACGTCATCCCCAACACGCTCGGGCCGGTCGTCGTCTATGTCACCCTGCTGGTGCCGAAGGTGATCCTGCTCGAGAGCTTCCTGTCCTTCCTCGGCCTCGGCATCCAGGAGCCGATGACGAGCTGGGGCGTGCTGATTTCGGACGGCGCCCGCGCCATCCAGGCGACGCCGTGGATGCTGGTCTTCCCCGCAAGCTTCCTGGTGGCGACGCTGTTCGCGCTCAACTTCCTCGGCGACGGCCTGCGCGACGCGCTCGACCCGAGGGATCGTTGAGATGGCGGCTGAGCCCATCCTCGCCATTCGCGACCTCAAGGTCCGCTTCCGGACCAATGACGGCCCGTGCGAGGCGGTGCGCGGCATCGATCTCGATGTCGGCCCCGGCGAGTTCGTCGCCGTGGTCGGTGAATCCGGCTCCGGCAAGAGCCAGAGCGTCATGGCGGCGATGGGCCTCCTCGCCAGCAATGGCGAGGTCACCGGCGCGATCCGCTATCGCGAGGTCGACCTACTCAAACTGCCGCCCGCGGTCCTGAACAGCTATCGCGGCCGGAAGCTCGCAATGATCTTCCAGGAGCCGATGACCTCGCTCGATCCGCTGTTCAGGATCGGCACGCAGATGGCTGCCCCTTTGCGCAAGCATCAGGGCCTGTCGCGCAAGGCGGCGCGGGCGCGGGCGCTGGAGCTCTTGAAGCTGGTGCGCATCCCGTACCCCGAACGCCGGCTCGATTCCTACCCGCACGAGCTCTCCGGCGGACAACGCCAGCGCGTGATGATCGCGATGGCGCTCGCCAACGATCCCGACATCCTGATCGCCGACGAACCGACGACAGCGCTCGACGTCACAATCGAGGCGGAGATCCTCGCGCTGATCGCCGAGCTCCGGCAGCGGCTCGGAATGGCGGTGATCCTGATCAGCCACGATCTCGGCCTCGTCAGGAAATATGCCGAGCGCGTCTATGTGATGAAGGCCGGCGAAGTCGTCGAGAGCGGCCCGGCGAAAGCGATCTTCGAGGCGCCGCAGCATCCCTATACCTGCGCCCTGCTCGCGGCCGAGCCGCATGGCCACAAGGCGCCGCCGCCACCCGATGCGCCCATCCTGCTCGAAGCCCGTGACCTGCGCGTCAGCTTCGATTTGTCACGCGGCTTCCTCAAGCGGGAGCGGGTGCTACTGCACGCCGTCGACGGCATCGACCTGACGCTGCGGCGCGGCCAGACCATCGGCATCGTCGGCGAATCCGGCTCGGGCAAGTCGACCCTTGGACGAGCTTTGCTCAAGCTCCTGCCCTCGTCCGGGACAGTTCGCTTCGAGGACCGGGCGCTCAATCCGCTCGACCGGGCCGCGATGCGCCCCTTGCGCCGCAGCCTGCAGGTCGTGTTCCAGGATCCGTTCGGCTCGCTCTCGCCGCGCCTCACCGTCGGCGAGATCATCACCGAGGGTTTGCTGGTGCACGAGCCCGCTCTGTCTCGGGTTGAGCGCGAGTGGCGGGCAGCGGCGGCGCTCACCGAGGTCTGCCTCGACCCAGCGCTGCGCAATCGCTATCCGCACGAGTTCTCCGGCGGCCAACGCCAGCGCATCGCCATCGCCCGCGCCATGATCCTATGCCCGGCGCTGGTCGTTCTGGACGAGCCGACCTCGGCGCTCGACCGCACCGTGCAGCAGAGCATCGTCGCCCTGCTGAAAGACCTGCAGGCAAGGCACGACCTCTCCTATCTCTTTATCAGCCACGACCTCGCCGTGGTCCGCGCCATGGCCGACGAGATCATGGTGATGAAGGACGGCAGGGTGGTCGAGCGCGGGCCGACCGAGGCGATCTTCGAGGCGCCGCAGCAGGATTATACGCAGCGCCTGATCGCGGCCGCGCTGAAGTGCTGAAACGAAAACGCCGCCTCGCCTTGAGCGAAGCGGCGCCCTATCGGTGTCCGGCCAGGGGAGGCCACCGACACCGGCTAGCTGAAGTCCTTAGTTCTCGACATAGCTGATCTTGCCGTCCGTGCCCTTCTTCCAAGTGTAGACGGTGTAGTCGAGATTGGTGCGGTCGCCCTTCTTGTCATAGGACATGTCGCCGAGCACGGTCTTGAACGTCATGCCCGAATGCATCGCGGCGGCGACCTTCTTCGGGTCGAGCGATTTCGCCTGCTCGGCCGCCTGCTTCATGATCTGGACCGCGGCATAGGAATAGAGCGTGTAGGCCTCGGGGTTGATGCCCTTGGTCTCGAAGCGCTTGACGACCTCGGCGGCGACGGGACGCTTGCGCGGATCGGGCGGGAAGGTCATCAGCGTGCCTTCGGTGCCCGGGCCGCCGATCACCGCGTATTCGTCGGAGGTGATGCCGTCGGCGCCCATTGCCACCGTGGTCAGCCCCTGGTCACGCATCTGGCGGACGATCAGGCCGAGTTCGGTGTGCAGCCCGCCCCAATAGAGCAAGTCGGCCTTGGCCGATTTGATCTTCGAAACCAGCGCCGAGAAATCCTTCTCGCCGGTGTTGACGCCCTCATAGAGCGCTTCCTTGATGCCGGCCGCGTGCAGGCCCTTGCGGGTCTCCTCGGCGAGCCCCTGGCCATAGGTCGTCTTGTCGTGGACGACGACGATGACCTTGCCCTTGAAGGTCTTGGCGATGTGGCCGGAGGCGACGACGCCCTGCTGGTCGTCGCGGCCGCAGGTGCGGAACACGTTCCACAGGCCGCGCTCGGTGATCTTCGGGTTGGTCGCCGACGGGCTGATCATCAGCATGCCATTCTCGGCGTAGACCTCGGATGCCGGCATGGTGACGCCGGAGTTGAAGTGGCCGACCACCCATTTGACGCCGTCGCCGACGAACTTGTTGGCGACCGAGACGCCCTGCTTGGGGTCGCCGACATCATCCCCAGTCGAAATCACGATCGTTTGGCCAAGGATGCCGCCGGCGGCATTGATGTCGGCGACCGCCTGCTCGGCCCCGCTCTTCAATTGCGCTCCGAACGCCGCGCTCGCTCCCGTCATCGGGCCGGCGACGCCGAGCTTGATCTGCGCCACCGCCGCGCCTTGCGACATCGCGAGCACGCCAGCGGCTAGCATCGCGGCCCAGTTGGTTCTCATGTCCGTTCTCCTCCACGGTTCCATCCGTGGCCGGACGCTAAGCCGCTTGATTTAACCTGTAAATTGGAGATAGCTGGTTACATGACGGCCGATCGTACAGGTGGCCCGAGCCGGGCCGGTTCATTGCCGCTCGTCGCCAGCGAGCTCGCCTTCGATTTCGCCAACACGGCTTCGGGTCGCGGTGGACCGAACGAGCTCGAGCATCTGCGCGAGGGGCGTGACGTCGTGATCTGGGCGCGCCATGCCAAGGCGATCAGCGACAGCGACCGGGATGCCGCACTGGCCGCGGTCGCAGCCGATGCCGGACTGGCAGCACGCGTGCTCAGTGAGGCACTCGACCTGCGCGACACGATCTACCGGATCGGCCTCAGTCTTTCCCGCCGCCAGCAGCCGGAGGAGCAGGACCGATCCCGGCTAGCCGCCATCCACGCGCATTGCCTCGCCTGCGCCAAGCTGTCCCCTTTCGGCGACGGTTTCGTCTGGCGCTGGGACGCGAGCCAGTCTCTTAGCGAGGCGATCCGCGGGCCGATCGCGCTTTCGGCGTTGACCGTGCTGACCCAGCAGAACCTCGCCCGCATCAAGCAGTGCGAAGGGGACCATTGCGGCTGGCTGTTCTTCGACACCACCAAGAACAGGCTACGGCGCTGGTGCGAGATGGCGGTCTGCGGCAATCGCGCCAAGGTTCGCGCATTCCGGACACGCAATTTCGAGGCAAAGACGGTCGGATAGAGGCTGTTTATCGCGTTTTTTACGCGAACCGGTATCCACTTCGCTCGAAAATGCTCTCGTGCCGCCTTGCAGCTGACGCCGGTCGGCAAGCCGGCATGATGTCTCGCCTCACACGCCCAGCTCGGCTAGGAAGGTTCGTCCTTCCCGCATGAGACCCTCCCCATGAGCCGCACCGTCTACGTCAATGGCGCCTATCTTCCCGAGGAAGAGGCGACGATCTCGATCTTCGACCGCGGCTTCATCTTCGGCGACGGCATCTACGAGGTCTCGGCGGTGCTCGGCGGCAAGCTGGTCGACTGCGAAGCGCACCTTGCCCGGCTGGAGCGCTCGGCCGGCGAGATCGGTCTTGTCCTCCCTTGCTCGCGCGCCGAGCTCGTCGCGATCCACGAGGAGCTGATCGCCCGCAACACGCTAGACGAGGGCAGCATCTATCTGCAGGTCTCACGTGGCGCCTCGGACCGCGACTTTGCCTTCCCCAAGGGCGTGAAGTCGTCGCTGGTCCTGTTCACCCAGGCGCGCCAGTTCGCCGACACGCCGCTGGCGAAGACCGGCATCAAGGTCGTCAGCACCCCGGACCTGCGCTGGGCCCGCCGCGACATCAAGAGCGTCAACCTGCTCGCTCCGGTGCTGGCCAAGCAATTCGCGGCCGAGAACGGCGCGCAGGAAGCCTGGATGATCGAGGACGGCGTCGTCACCGAGGGTGCTTCGTCGACCGCCTGGATCGTCAAGGGCAAGACGCTGATTTCACGTCCGCTCTCGCACAAGGTGCTGCCCGGCATCACCCGCACGGCGGTGCTCGCCTTCCTGGCGGAGAGCGGCTTTACCTTTGAAGAGCGCGAGTTCACGCTCGAAGAGGCGCTCGATGCCGAGGAAGCCTTCATCACCTCCGCGACCAGCCTGGTCATGCCGGTGACGACGATCGACGGCCACAGCATCCACAACGGCGCGCCCGGCCCGGCAACGATCCGGCTGCGCGAGATCTATCTCGACCATGCCCGCAAGGGCGGCGTACTGGGCTAGCTCGGCGTCATGCTCGGGCTTGACCCGAGCATCTCAGGACGAGAAGGCGGCCTATCCTGAAAGAGATTCTCGGGTCACCGCTACGCGGCGCCCGGGAATGACGGCAACGCCGCCCGCTCCCCCATCACATAGGTCGCGACGACATTGCGCTCGTCGCCGAGCGTGACCAGCACGAAGAGCTCCTCGGCAAGATCTCGCACCGTCTCCAGCCGGTGCGCCATCGCCCGCGTCGCGGCGGGGGCGAGCACGACGATATCGGCCTCGCGCCCCGGCTCGAACGAGCCGATCAGTTGATCCAAGCCCAGCGCCGCGGCGTTGCCCAGCGTGATCGCATGCAGCGCCTCGAAGGCTGAGAGCGACTGCCCCTGGAGCTGCAGGATCTTGTAGGCCTCGGCCATGGTGCGGAGCATCGAATAGGAGGTGCCGCCGCCGATATCGGTCGCGACCGCGACCTTGACGCCCTCGCGGCGCGCGCGATCCCAATCGAACAGCCCTGAACCGAGAAAGAGGTTCGAGGTCGGGCAGAAGACTGTGATGGCGCCATGCGCGGCAAAGACGCGCCATTCGCGCTTGGTCATGTGGATGCAGTGGCCGAGCAGACTCTTCTTACCCAGCAGGCCGTAATCCTCGTAGATGCCGGCATAGTCGGCGGCGTCGGGGTAAAGCTCCCTGGCGAAGGCGATCTCGGCCCGGTTCTCGTTGATATGGGTCTGGACGAAGCAGTCGGGATGTTCCGCGACAAGCTGCTGCGAGGCCGCCATCTGCTCCGGCGTCGAGGTCACGGCAAAGCGCGGCGTGATCGCATAGAGCTGACGGCCCTTGCCGTGCCAGCGGCCGATCAGCTCCTTGCTGTCGGCATAGCCGCTCTCGGCGGTATCGGTCAGTGCCGGCGGCGCGTTGCGGTCCATCATCACCTTGCCGGCGATCATGCGGGTGTTGCGCCGGTGCGATTCGGCGAAGAAGGCCTCGGCCGACTGCTTGTGAACCGAGCAATAGACCGCGGCCGTCGTCGTGCCGCTCGCCAGCAATTCGTCGAGCAGGAAGGCGGAGAGTTTTTCGGCATGGCCCTGCTGGGCCAGCTTCTGCTCCTCGACGAAGGTGTACTTGTTCAACCACTCCATCAATTGCGCGCCATACGAGGCGATCACTTGCGTCTGCGGCATGTGGATATGGGCGTCGATGAAGCCCGGCATGATCAAATGCGGGCGATGATCGATGATCGTCGCGCCGGCCGGCAGCGTCGGCAGCAGCACCCTCGCCTCGCCAACAGCCTTGATCAGGCCGTTCTCAATGACGAGCAGACCGTCCTCGACATAGCGATGCGCGGCCTCGCCGACCTCGTGTGGATCACCGACGAACCAGAGAAGCCGGCCCCGCAAGGCCGAGATCGCACCGTCTTTGGTCAAGGCTCGCCGCTCCGGCTCAAATCGCGATCATATCTGCACCAAATCAAAGCTTCCGGCCAAGCCGCGAACGTGCCTAATCTTGGGGCATGAATCCGATCTGCGAGCGGCAAGACCGCCATGCACCAACCCGCCATGCGTGAGACCGTGCGCTTCCTGCTCGGCGACGAGTTAGTCGAGATCGCCGCCTGCGATCCGACCCGCACCGTACTCGACTGGCTCAGGCTCGACCGGCGCCGCACCGGCAGCAAGGAAGGCTGCGCCGAGGGCGATTGCGGCGCCTGCACCATCGTGGTCGGCCGGCTCGACGGCGACCGAATGCGCTATGAGGCGATCAACGCCTGCATCCGATTCCTGCCGACGCTGGACGGCTGCCATGTGCTGACCGTCGAGCATCTGAGGAATGCCGACGGCACGCTCCACCCGGTGCAGCAGGCGATGGTCGATTGCCATGGCTCGCAATGCGGATTCTGCACGCCCGGCTTCGTGATGTCGCTGCTCGCTCTCTGGCTCAACGAGCGGACGCTATCCGTCCAGCGCATCGAGGATGCCCTCGCTGGCAATCTCTGCCGCTGCACCGGTTATGAGCCGATCATCGCCGCGGCGCAGCGCATGGATGCTGCCGAGCGCGAGGCCGATCGGTTCGTCGCCACGATGCCTGCGATCATTGCCCGGCTGAAAGCGCTCGCGGATGGAGAGACGATCTCGATCGGCGACGGCGAACGTCACTTTTACGCGCCAGCGACCGTCGAAGCGCTCGCCGAACTCGTTGCCGCCCATCCGCAAGCGACGTTGGTCGCCGGGGCCACCGATGTCGGCCTCTGGGTCACCAAGGGCATGCGCCGGCTCGATCCGGTGGTCTATCTCGGCCGGATCGGCGCGTTGCGCACGATCTCCGACGAAGGCGACCATCTGCGCTTGGGCGCCATGGCGAACCAGATTGCGGTCCGCGACGCGCTCGCCGGCATCTCGCCGCAGCTCGACGAGATGATGCGCCGCTTCGGCGGCGAGCAGGTGCGCAATGCCGGTACGATCGGCGGCAACATCGCCAATGGCTCGCCGATTGGTGACTTGCCACCGGCGCTGATTGCGCTGGGGGCAACGCTGGCGCTGGCGCGCCTCCGTCATCGCGAGGAGCGCAGCGACGACGCGATCCAGGGAAACGTAGAGCGAGCCCCCCTGGATCGCTTCGCTTCGCTCGCGATGACGGCGGGGAATGTCGGAATCGAACGGCGAACCATCGCGCTCGAAGCCTTCTTCCTCGACTATCGCAAGCAGGACCGGCAGCAAGGCGAATTCGTCGAAGCCGTGCTGGTGCCGAAACTGCCCGCTGGTACGCTCTTCCACATCTCGAAGATCTCGAAGCGCTTCGACGAGGATATCTCGGCCGTCTGCGGTGCCTTCTATCTGGAGCTGGATCTGGCCGACCGCATCAGCGAGGCTAGGCTCGCCTATGGCGGCATGGCCGGTATTCCGAAACGAGCGCAGGCGGCTGAGGCAGCGCTGATTGGCCGTAACTGGAACGAAGCCGCGGTCGCCGCCTCAATCGCCGCGCTGGCGCAGGATTTCACGCCGCTCAGCGATATGCGGGCATCGGCCGCGTATCGGCTCAAGGTCGCCGCCAACCTGTTGCGGCGCTTCCTGATCGAGACGACCGCTCCCGAAACCGCGACCCGCGTCGCCGGCCTGCTGGCGGAGGCCGCCCATGGCTGATGCGCGCAAACGGCCCGACCTTGGCGAGACGCGGCCGATCGTCGGCTCGCCGCTGAAGCATGATTCAGCCGAGAAGCATGTCGCGGGCGAAGCCCTCTATATCGACGACATCGCCGAGCCGGCGGGCCTCGCCCATGCCTATATTGGCCTCTCGAACATAGCGCATGGCCGGCTGATGTCGCTCGACCTGGCGGCTGTCGAAGCTGCACCTGGGGTGCTTTCAGTTCTCACCGCAGCCGACATTCCCGGCGCGAACGACATCTCCTCGACGCACAAGCATGACGAGCCGGTCTTCGCGACCAGCGCGATCCTGCACCATGGCCAACCGCTCTTCGCCGTGGTCGCAGAGACGCGCGAGCAGGCCCGCCATGCCGCGATGCTGGCCAAGGCGACCTATGACGAGGCGCCTCCCCTGCTCGACGTCGCCGCTGCCCGCACCGCCGGCGGCGAGCTCGTCACCGATCCACTGAAGCTCGAACGCGGCGACGTCGCCGAGGCCCTGGCCGCCAGCCTGCGCCGGCTCAAGGGATCGATGGCGATCGGCGGGCAGGATCATTTCTACCTCGAAAGCCAGATCGCGCTCGCCATCCCCGGCGAGGATGGCGACATGCTGGTGCAGTCCTCGACCCAGCATCCGAGCGAGGTCCAGCACATGGTCGCCCAGGTGCTCGGCGGCGGCGCGCATGCGGTGACGATCGAGGTTCGGCGCATGGGCGGCGGCTTCGGTGGCAAGGAGACGCAGGCCAATCTCTTCGCCTGCGTCGCGGCGCTCGCCGCCCGCAAGCTGAAGCGACCGGTGAAGCTCCGGCCCGACCGAGACGACGACATGGTCATCACCGGCAAACGCCACGACTTCGTCGTCGACTACGAAATCGGCTTCGACGATGACGGCCGGATCCATGCGGTCGATGCGGTTTATGCGGCGCGCTGCGGCTGGAACGCCGATCTCTCCGGCCCGGTCACCGACCGCGCTTTGTTCCACATGGACAATTGCTATTTCTACCCGGCGGTACGGGCCCGCTCGGAGCCCCTGCGCACGCATACGGTCTCCAACACCGCCTTCCGCGGCTTCGGCGGCCCGCAAGGCATGGTCGGGGCCGAGCGCTTCATCGAGGAGGTCGCCTACGCCACCGGGCTCGATCCGCTGGAGGTGAGGAAGCGCAATCTCTATGGCGGCGAAGGTCGCGAGACGACGCCCTATCATCAGCCGGTCGAGGACATGATCGCCGGCGAGGTAATCGACGAGCTCGAACGCTGCTGCGATTACCGCTCCCGCCAGCAGGCGATCCGCGCCTTCAACCGGGAGAGCCCAATCATCAAGCGTGGCATCGCGCTGACCCCGGTCAAGTTCGGGATATCCTTCACCGCGACCTGGTACAATCAGGCCGGCGCACTGGTGCATGTCTATACCGACGGAACGGTGTCGCTGAACCATGGTGGCACCGAAATGGGCCAGGGCCTCTACCAGAAGGTGGCGCAGGTGGTGGCGCAGGCCTTCGGCATCGGGCTCGGCGAGATCAAGATCACCGCGACGACGACCGGCAAGGTGCCGAACACCTCGGCCACCGCCGCTTCGTCCGGTTCCGATCTCAATGGCATGGCGGCGCTGGACGCCTGCGAGACGATCAAGAAGCGGCTCACCGACTTCGCCGCGCAGCACTGGCAGGAGGCTCCGGAGGCGATCGCCTTCCTGCCTGGCAGGGTACGGGTCGGGGCGCGCGAAATCGGCTTCGTCGAGCTGATCCAAATGGCCTACATGGCCCGCGTCCAGCTCTCGGCCACGGGCTTCTATGCAACGCCGAAGATCCATTGGGACCGCAAGGCCGGCCGCGGCCATCCGTTCTATTATTTCGCCTATGGCGCAGCCGCGGCCGAGGTCGCGATCGACACGCTGACCGGCGAGTACAAGGTCGAACGCGTCGACATCCTGCACGACTGCGGCAACTCGCTGAACCCGGCGATCGACAAGGGTCAGATCGAGGGCGGCTTCATCCAGGGCATGGGCTGGCTGACCACCGAGGAGCTGGTCTGGGACGAGAAGGGTCGGCTCAAGACGCACGCCCCGTCGACCTACAAGATCCCGGTCGCCTCCGACCGGCCGCGCATCTTCAACGTCGCGCTTCTGGAGAATGCGCCCAATCGCGAGCACACCATCCATCGCTCCAAGGCGGTCGGCGAGCCGCCGCTGATGCTCGCGATCAGCGTGCTGCACGCACTCTCCGATGCAGTAGCCAGCGTCGGGAATCACCGCTTCTGCCCGCAGCTCGACGCGCCGGCGACGCCGGAGCGGGTGCTCGACGCAGTCGATCGGGTGCGTGCCCTGGCGGAGGCGGCGCGATGACCCCCGCCGAGTTCCTCGCCGCCAGCCTCACTGAGGGCGCCGTCATCGTCAGCATTGCGCAGGCGCAGGGCTCGACCCCGCGCGAGGCCGGTGCAACCATGATCATCAGCGCCGGCGGCAGCGCCGGCACCATCGGCGGCGGCCAGCTCGAATTCCATTGCATCGACCTCGCCCGGGTCCTGCTCGACAGTAGCGGCCCGCGGCAGCTCATCGACATCCCACTCGGCCCGCAAATGGGCCAGTGCTGCGGTGGACGCGTCCGGGTGGCGATGGAGCCGGCGACCCCGGCCCATCTGGAAGCGCTCAAGCAGGACGAGGCGAAAGCGGTGGCCGGGCGACCACAGGTGCTGATCTTCGGCGCTGGCCACACCGGCAAGGCGCTGGCGCGGAGCCTCGCCTTGCTTCCCCTCGCCGTGAGCCTGGTCGACGATCGGCATGGCCAGTTCGACGAAGTGCCAGCGGCCGTCGCCTGCCTGCAGCTCGACGATCCGGAGCCCGCTCTGTCTACAGCCCGGCCCGGCTCGGCTTTCGTCGTGCTGACCCATAGCCACGCGCTCGATTATCGCCTGGCCGAGGCGGCACTCCTGCGCGGCGATGCCGCCTATGTCGGCATGATCGGTTCGGCCACGAAGCGCGCCCGCTTCGAGGCGAGCTTCCGCCGCCGTCACCCCGGCAACAAGGCCTTGACGCAACTCACCTGCCCGATCGGTGGATCGGATGTGCATGACAAGCGTCCGGAGGTGATCGCCGCCTTGACGAGTGCCGAGCTGGTGCGTTGCTTGCTTGGCGAAACTGTGACGAGACGAGTGAGGGCACGGAACCGCCATGACGCAGCCGCCTGACCAGACGGCACCTTCGCGCCTGGCGCTCGCCCATGTCTCGAAAAGCTTTCCAGGCGTGAAGGCCAATCAGGACATCAGCCTCAGCGTCCGCCCCGGCGAGATCCATGCCTTGCTCGGCGAGAACGGCGCCGGCAAGTCGACCCTGGTCAAGATCATCTACGGGGTGCAGAGGGCCGACGAGGGCCAGATCAGCTTCGACGGCCGCCTGGTCGAGATCTCCTCGCCCAAGGCGGCGCGCAAGCTCGGCATCGGCATGGTCTTCCAGCATTTCTCGCTGTTCGACGGCATGACCGTGCTGGAGAACATCGCGCTCGGTCTGGACGAGACGGTGCCGGCCGAGGAGCTGAAGGCGCGGATCAAGGCGATCCTCGACAGCTATTCGCTGCCGCTCGACCCCGACCGCGCGGTGCACACGCTCTCTGTCGGCGAGCGCCAGCGCATCGAGATCGTGCGCTGCCTGCTGCAGAAGCCGAAGCTGCTGATCATGGACGAGCCGACCTCGGTGCTGACCCCGCAGGAGGTCGAGCGCCTGTTCGAGACGCTGAGGCAGATTGCCAACCAAGGCTGTTCGATCCTCTACATCAGCCACAAGCTGCACGAGATCAAAGCGCTCTGCGAGGCCGCCACGATCCTGCGCGGCGGCAAGGTCGTCGCGACCTGCGATCCGCGGACCGAGACGACCCGCCACATGGCTGAGCTGATGATCGGCGCCGAGCTCAAGAACCTCGATCGCCCAGCTGGCGACGGCAAGGCAGGCGCAGCGCGGCTCAGCGTGGACAGGCTCGACATGCCCGGCGAGCCCCCCTTCGGCACCAGCCTGAAGGGAATCTCGTTTTCTGCTCATGCCGGCGAGATCCTCGGCATCGCCGGCGTCGCCGGCAATGGCCAGGCCGAGCTGTTGATGGCGCTCTCGGGCGAGCATCTCGCTGGCCAGCCTGATGCGATCAGGCTCGACGGCCGGCCGATCGGTCTTGCAAATGCCGGCGCGCGCCGCGCCGCCGGACTCGCCTGCGTGCCGGAAGAGCGCAATGGCCATGCCGCCGTGCCCGACTTCTCGCTCGCCGAGAATGTCGTGCTGACCGCGCGCCATCGCCTGCCGCTGGCGCCATCCGGCCTGATCCGGCAAGGACCGGTGGAGGCTTATGCGAAGGATGTCATCGCCCGCTTCGACGTCCGCACCACCGGCCCGGCGGCCCTCGCCAGCTCGCTCTCGGGCGGCAACCTGCAGAAATTCATCATGGGCCGCGAGATCGGACAGAGGCCCGATGTGCTGGTGGTGGCGCAGCCGACCTGGGGCGTCGATGCCGGCGCCGCCGCCGCGATCCGGCAGGCGCTGGTCGATCTCGCCGCGCAGGGCTCGGCCATCGTGGTGATCTCGCAGGACCTCGACGAACTGCTCGAGCTCTCCGACCGGCTCTGCGTCATCAACGAAGGCCGGCTGTCGCAGGCCCGGCCGGTCGCCGGGCTGAAGCTGGAAGAGATCGGCCTGCTGATGGGCGGCGTCCACGGCGAGAGCCATGCCGGGGAGCCCGCTCATGCTTGAGTGGCGGCGCCGGCGCGAGCCCAGCAAGGCGATGCTCTATCTGAGCCCGCTGATCGCGATCGGGCTCACCATGCTGACCGGCATGCTGGTCTTCGGCGCAATCGGTTATGACGGCCTTCGCGCGGTCACGGCGATCTTCATCACGCCGCTGATCGAGCCGCAGCGCTGGGCCGATCTAGGCGTCAAGGCGGCGCCGCTGATCATGATCGCGCTCGGCCTCGCCATCGGCTTTCGCGCCAATGTCTGGAATATCGGCGCCGAGGGTCAATACGTCATGGGCGCGATCGCCGGTACCGGCGTCGCGCTTTTGACCCATGACATGACCGGCTGGTGGATCCTGCCGGCGATGGCGCTCGCCGGCATCCTCGGTGGCGCGGCCTGGGCGGCGGTTCCGGCGCTGCTCAAGGTCCGGCTGCAGGTCAGCGAGATCCTGACCAGCCTGATGCTGACCTATGTCGCCGTGCAGTTCCTGTATTACCTCGTGCGCGGCCCGTGGAAGGACCCGGACGGCTTCAATTTCCCCCAGACCAGGATGTTCAGCGCCGACCAGACGCTGCCCGCGATCGCGGAGGGCTCGCTCGTCCATGTCGGCGTGCCGCTGGCCGTCCTGCTTGCGCTCATCGCCGGGTTCGTCCTGAGCAAGACCGTCGCTGGCTACGCCGTGCGCGTCGTCGGGCGCGCCCCGGCCGCAGCCCGCCATGGCGGCTTCGACGCCAACGGCGTCACCTGGGCCGTACTGCTGGCCGGGGGCGGCCTTGCCGGACTCGCCGGACTGCTCGAGGCGGCCGGCCCCTTTGGCCAGCTCACCCCGCAATTCCCGGTCGGCTACGGCTTCACCGCGATCATCGTCGCCTTCCTCGGCCGGCTCTCGCCTGTCGGCATCGTCTTCGGCGCACTGGTGCTGGCGGTGACCTATGTCGGGGGCGAGATCGCCCAGAGCACGGTGCGCCTGCCCTCGGCCGCGACCGGCATGTTCCAGGCGCTGCTGCTGTTCTTCCTGCTCGCGACCGATGTGCTGGTGCGCTGGCGGCTCGCCTGGAAGGCGCGGCCGGCAAAGGTGGCGCCATGACCGCCGCCATCCTCGCCTCGATCTTCATGACGCTCGCAGCAGCCGCGACGCCGATCCTGCTTGCCGGTCTCGGCGAGCTCGTGACCGAGAAGGCCGGCGTCCTCAATCTCGGCGTCGAGGGCATGATGCTGTGCGGCGCGGTCGCGGGCTTCGCGGTCGCCTATTCGACCGGCAGCATCGCCCTCGGGCTCATCGCCGCGACGCTGGCCGGTGTCGCGGCCGCGATGATCTTCGCGCTGCTGACGCTCGGCCTCGGCTCCAACCAGGTCGCGACGGGCCTCGCGCTAACGATCTTCGGCATCGGCGCCTCGTCGCTGATCGGCGCCGGCTTCGT
This sequence comes from Allobosea sp. Root483D1, assembly GCF_001429505.1. GTDB lineage: Bacteria > Pseudomonadota > Alphaproteobacteria > Rhizobiales > Beijerinckiaceae > Allobosea. The sequence continues at coordinate 67,716 of NZ_LMJW01000016.1, read as the reverse complement.
CGGCCGCACGATCACGCGGCTCGGCCCGCTCTTTCCCGCCGACTATGCCGCCCATCCCTGGTTGCGCCTCGTCTTCGGTCATGACGCGATCGTCTATCTCTCGCTGGCGCTGGTCCTCGCCGTCGGCCTGTTCCTGCGCCGGACGCGGGCCGGATTGATCCTGCGCGCCGTCGGCGAGAATGCCGATTCCGCCCACGCCATCGGCTATCGCGTGCTGGCGATCCGCACGGCTGCGACCGCCTTCGGCGGCGCGCTGGCTGGGCTCGGCGGCGCCTATTTTTCGCTGGCGCTGACGCCGATGTGGGCCGACCGGCTGACCGCCGGCCGTGGCTGGATCGCGCTCGCGCTCGTCGTCTTCGCCGCGTGGAAGCCGGGACGGCTGCTGCTCGGCGCCTATCTCTTCGGCGCGGTCGCGACCTTCGAATTGCAGGCCAAGGCTGCCGGCTGGAGCTTCATCGCGCCCGAGGTGCTGGCGATGACCCCCTACCTTGCGACGATTGTGGTTCTGACCATGATGTCGCTAGGAGGACGGACCGGTGGGCGCGACGCGCCCGCCTGCCTCGGCAAGCCTTTCCCGGCGTCGTGACGACGCCGCAACCGACAACGGGGAACCACACCATGTCGACCATCATCACCCGCCGCACTCTTCTTGCCGGCGCTGCTGCCAGCTCGGCCCTGCCGCTGTTCGGCGCGCGCGCCCAGGCGCCGTTCGGCGTCGGCTTCGTCTATGTCGGCCCTATCGGCGACCATGGCTATACCTGGACCCACGACCAGGGCCGCCTCGCGCTGGAGAAGGAATACGGCGCGAGGATCAAGACCAGCTTCATCGAGAACGTCGCCGAGGGCCCGGACGCGGCGCGCGCCATCCGCCAGCTCGCCCAGGCCGGCAACCAGCTGATCTTCACCACCTCCTTCGGCTTCATGAACCCGACGATCCAGGTCGCCAAGCAGTTCCCGAAGATCTTCTTCGAGCATGCCACCGGCTATCAGCGCGCCGAGAACGTCGCGACCTACAATGCCCGCTTCTATGAGGGCCGCGCCGCGATCGGCACCATCGCCGGCCACATGTCGAAGACCGGCCAGGCCGGCTATGTCGCCTCCTTCCCGATTCCTGAGGTGGTGATGGGCATCAACGCCTTCCACCTGGCGGCGAAGAAGGTGAACCCCAACTTCAAGACCAAGGTGATCTGGTGCTCGACCTGGTACGACCCCGCCAAGGAGGCCGATGCGGCCAAGGCGCTGATCGACCAGGGCGCCGACATGATCACCCAGCACACCGATTCCGCCGCCCCGCTGCAGGCGGCCGAGCAGCGCGGCGTCTTCGCCTTCGGGCAGGCGTCGGACATGAAGGCCTTCGCGCCCAAGGCGCATCTCTCGGCCATCGTCGACGACTGGTCGGGCTACTACATCAAGCGCGTCAAGGAGGCGATGGACGGCAGCTGGAAGACCGGCGACGTCTGGCACGGCCTCAAAGAGGGCATGGTCAAGCTCGCGCCCTATAACGACGCGATCACGCCAGCGGCCCGCGCCGCTGCGGACGAAGTGCAAAAGGGTATCATCGCCGGCACGCTCCACCCCTTCACCGGCGAGCTCAAGGACCAGAAGGGCACGCTGCGCCTGAAGGCCGGCGAGACCGCCAGCGACGAGATGCTCTCGAAGATGGACTGGTACGTCGACGGCGTGCAGGCCTAAGGCCGGCAGCCAGAGCGCGTCATGCTCGGGCTCGTCCCGAGCATCTCAGGCCGGAGGAGGCGCGATCCAGCGCCTTCTCGTCCAGCGATTCTCGGGTCTACGCTTCGCTCTGCCCGAGAATGACGCCCTCCAGCCACGCACAAAAATTACCCGCAGGAACCCCCTTGCAGATATTTTAAGCTTGAAACAATATGACTGCCGAGCCGCATGGACGGGGTTGGGGAACCCTGCCGGCGGACGCATCTGGCAGGTCCCGGGAGGACATCAGACATGACACTGAAATTCGCTTTGTCGCTCAGTGCCGGCGCGCTCGCGCTCGGGCTTTCCGCTGCGCAGGCGCAGGAGCCCTTGAAGATCGGCGTGGTCAGCGTGCTGACGGGGCCAGCGGCGGCGCTCGGCCAGCAGGTTCGCGACGGCTTCCAGCTCGCCGTCGACCAGAATGGCGGCAAGCTCGGCGGCGTGCCGGTGCAGATCACCGTGATCGACGACGAGCTCAAGCCCGACGTCGCCGTCGGCAAGGTCCGCAGCTTCGTCGAAGGCGGCAAGGTCGACTTCGTCGTAGGCCCGGTGTTCTCGAACATCCTCGGCGCGATCGCCAAGCCCGTGCTCGATTCGGGCGCCATCCTGATCAGCCCGAACGCCGGCCCGTCCACCATGGCCGGCAAGGCCTGCCACCAGAACTTCTTCGTGACCTCGTACCAGAACGACCAGGTCCACGAGGTGCTGGGCAAGTACGCGCAGGACCAGAACTACAAGAAGGCCTACATCATCGCGCCGAACTACCAGGCGGGTAAGGACTCGCTCGCCGGCTTCAAGCGCTACTTCAAGGGCGAGGTCCTCGACGAGGTCTATGTCCCGCTGACCGCGCTCGATTTCTCGGCCGAGCTCGCCAAGATCGCCTCGGCCAAGCCCGACGTGGTCTTCGCCTTCCTGCCCGGCGGCCTCGGCGTCAACTTCGTCAAGCAGTGGTCGCAGGCCGGCCTCACCGGCAAGGTACCCTTCCTCTCCGCCTTCACGGTTGACGAGTCGACCCTGCCGGCGCAGCAGGATGCGGCGGTCGGCATGTTCGGCGGCATGACCTGGGCCCCCAACATGGACAACCCGCAGACGAAGAAGTTCGTCTCGGCCTATGAAGCGGCCTACAAGATCGTGCCCGGCTCCTATGCCCAGCAGGCCTTCGACGCGGCGCAATTGATCGACTCGGCGGTCAAGGCTGCTGGTGGCACCGCCGACAAGGACAAGCTGCGCGCCGCGATCAAGAAGGCCGACTTCACCTCGCTGCGCGGTAAATTCAAGTTCAACACCAATGGCTACCCGATCCAGGACTTCTACCTGGTCAAGGTCGCCAAGCGCGCCGACGGCAAGTTCCAGACCGAGATCGCCCAGAAGGTGTTCGAGGACTACGCCGATCCGCACGCGAAGGATTGCGCCCTCAAATAGGGCAGCCGAACCTCGGGAACCCCTCTCCTGGAAGGAGAGGGGTAGGGGTGAGGTGTTCGTAGCGAAATCATTGGCCTGAACCTGACCGCGCGGTCAGCGCTCGCGGCGCTGGTCCGATGGCCTACACCTCACCCTGCCCTCTCCTTACAGGAGAGGGTTCCCCGCGCCTTTTCCGGACAGCCGATCGCGAACCAGCAATGACCACCGGCCTCCTCATCGTCCAGATCCTGAACGGGCTGCAGTTCGGCATCCTGCTGTTCCTGGTGGCGGCCGGGCTGACGCTGGTCTTCGGCGTGATGGACTTCATCAACCTGGCGCATGGCGTGCAATACATGCTCGGCGCCTATCTGGCAGTGACCTTCGTCGCGCTGACCGGCTCCTTCGTGCTCGGCCTGGTGCTGGCGCTGGCAGCCGCGCTCGTCTTCGGCCTCGCGCTCGAATTCCTGGTCTTCCGCCATCTCTATGAGCGCGACCATCTCGACCAGGTGCTGGCGACCTTCGGGCTGATCCTCCTGCTCAATCAGGGCGTCAAGATCATCTGGGGCGCAGCTCCCCTCTCCGTGCCGCTGCCGGAATTCCTCACCGGCAATGTCGCGCTGATGGATGGCATCCTCTATCCGACCTACCGCTTCGCGCTGATCGGCTCAGGTCTCGCGGTCGGCGCCCTGCTCTGGTTCATCGTCGAGAAGACCCGCACCGGCATGCTGCTGCGCGCCGGCGCCTCCAACGCCTCGATGGTCTCGGCGCTCGGCGTCGACATCCGCAAGCTGTTCATGATCGTCTTCGCCTTCGGCACGATGCTGGCGGGCTTCGCCGGAGCGATGGCGGCGCCGATCCTCTCGGTCGAACCCGGCATGGGCGACACCGTGCTGATCCTCGCCTTCGTCGTCATTGTCATCGGCGGCATCGGCTCGATCCGCGGCGCCTTCGTCGCGGCGCTGATCGTCGGCCTCGTCGACACGCTCGGCCGCTCCTTCATGAACGACCTGCTCAGGCTGTTCATGAGCGCGCCCTCGGCGCGGGCGACCGGTGCAGCGCTCTCCTCGATGCTGATCTATCTCCTGATGGCGGTGGTGCTGTTCGTGCGGCCGGAAGGGCTGTTGCCGGCACGAGGCCGGACATGAGCGCGACACCGGCCATGGCCGAGGTCACCAGCGCAGCCCCCCCGCGCGAGCGCGCCAAGGTGCTGCTGCCGGCCCTGCTGTTCCTGCTGCTGGCGCTGGCGCCGCTCGCCGTCACCATCGGCATGCCGGCCGGCTGGCTCGCTTTGCTGACGCGGGCGCTGATCTTCGCCATCGCGGCGCTCTCGCTCGACCTCATCCTCGGCGTCGGCGGGCTCGTCTCCTTCGGCCACGCCGCCTTTGTCGGCATCGGCGCCTATGTCACCGGCATCATGATCACCGAGGGGCGCAGCGAGGCGCTCGCGATCCTGCCGGCGATCCTCGTCACCTGCGCGCTGTTCGGCGCGATCACCGGCGCGGTCTGCCTGCGCACGCGCGGCGTCGCATTCATCATGATCACCCTCGCCTTCGGCCAGATGGTCTATTTCCTGGCCCAGGCGCTCTCGGCCTATGGCGGCGATGACGGGCTGACGCTCTATGAGAAGAGCACGCTGCTCGGCTTCAACCCGTTCGCGAACCGGACCTCGTTCTATTACAGCGTGCTGATCGCACTCGGCGGCGCCTATCTCCTGGTGCGCGGCCTGGTCGCCTCGCGCTTCGGCCGGGTGCTCAGGGCGGCGCGCGAGAACCCGACCAGGGTCAGCGTCACCGGCTTCGACGTCACCAAGGTGCGCCTCATCGCTTATGTGATCAGCGGCATGCTCGCCGGGCTCTCCGGCTTCTTCCTCGCCAACCATACCGAGTTCGTCAGCCCGGCCTTCATGTCCTGGCAGCGCTCGGGCGAGCTGATCTTCATGGCCGTGCTCGGCGGCGTCGGCTCGCTGCATGGCGCCATCATCGGCGCTGTCGCCTATCTGATCGCCGAGGACGCGCTCTCGCACCTGACCGAGCACTGGCGCGTCATCTTCGGGCCGATGATCATCCTCTTCGTGCTGTTCACCCGCGGCGGCATCGTCGGGATGTTGCGCAAGCTGGGCTCGCGCAATGGCTGAGCCGGTCCTCATCCTCGACGGCGTTCGCAAGTCCTTCGGCGCACTGAAGGTCACCGATGGTGTCAGCCTTGCCGTCGCGCCCGGCGAATTGCATGCGCTGATCGGCCCGAACGGCGCCGGCAAGACGACGCTGGTCCACCAGATCTCCGGCATGCTGACGCCGGACGACGGCACGATCCGCTTCCGCGGCCAGGACGTCACCGCCTTCAATGCCGAGAAGCGCGCCCGCCACGGCCTGGCACGCACCTTCCAGATCACCTCGACCATCGCCTCGCTCTCGGCGCTGGAGAATGTCGCGCTCGGCGTGCAGGCCAAGGCGAGCCATCCGCTCTCCTTCTTCCGCAAAGCTGCCAGCGACGAGCGCCTCAACCGCCCTGCCCGCGCCGCGCTGGACGCGGTCGGCCTCAGCGAGCGCGCCCATGTCCCTGCCGGCAGCCTGTCGCATGGCGAGAAGCGGGCGCTGGAGATCGCTATGGCCCTGGCTCTCGAGCCGGCGGCGATCCTGCTCGACGAGCCGCTCGCCGGCGTCGGCAAGGAGGAAGGCGAGCGCCTGATCGGCCTGCTCAAGAGCTTGAAGGGCCGCTACGCCATGCTGCTGGTCGAGCACGACATGGAGGCGGTGTTCGCGCTCGCCGATACGGTGACCGTGCTGGTCTATGGCCGCGTCATCGCCTCTGGCGACCCGGCCGCGGTCAGGGCCGATTCGGCCGTGCGAGAAGCCTATCTCGGCGAGGAGGGCTGAATGCTCACCGTCGAGAACCTCGATGCCGGCTATGGCGAGGCGCAGATCCTGTTCGGCGTCGATCTTGCTGTCGGCGCCGGCGAGGTCGTCACCCTGCTCGGCCGCAACGGCATGGGCAAGACCACGACGGTGCGCGCCATCATGGGGCTGATCCGCCCCCGCGCCGGCCGTGTCAGCTTCGGCGGGGTCGACCTCACCGGCAGCGCGCCCTTCCGGCTGGCGCAGGCCGGAATCGGCCTCGTCCCGGAAGGACGGCAGGTCTTCCCGACGCTCTCGGTCGAGGAGAACCTGATCGCCACCGCCGCCAGCCGTTTCGGCCCGGCGCGCTGGACGCTGGAGCGCGTCTACGCCTTCCTGCCGCGGCTGAAAGAACGCAAGGCCAATCGCGGCAACCAGCTTTCCGGCGGCGAGCAGCAGATGCTGGCGATCGGCCGGGCGCTGATGACCAATCCCAAGCTCCTGATCCTCGACGAGGCGACCGAGGGGCTGGCGCCGATCATCCGGCAAGAGATCTGGTCCTGCCTCGCAGCGCTCAAGGCCGAAGGCGAGTCGATCCTCGTCATCGACAAGAACGTCGACGCATTGGCAAAGATCGCCGACCGCCATGTTGTGCTGGAGAAGGGCCGCGTCGCCTGGCGCGGGACCAGCGACGACCTGCGCAGCGACAGCGCGGTCAAGGACCGCTTCCTGCACCTCTAAGCAGACTTGCCTTGGCAAGCCTGTTTAGCCTTTGTTTTGTCGCAGGTTCTTGTCGCAAAACCGCGCGACACTTTTGCGGAACCTGCTTAGAAGGAGACCGACGATGAAGCCTCTGACGGCTGGCGTAACCAAGGCGAATGAGGGGATCGACGCGATCTCCTGGAATATCCTCGGCCAGACCTATGTGCCGAAGATGCTGAGCGAGGACAGCTTTTCCTGGCACGCCACCTTCCCGCCCGGCACCTTCGTGCCGCCGCACATCCATCCGACGCAGGACGAGTTCATCTACATGCTCGAGGGCCGGCTCGACCTCGTGCTCGACGGCCAGGAATCGCATGCCCTGCCCAGCGACCTGATCAAGCTGCCGCGCAACATCCCGCACGGGCTGTTCAACAAGAGCGATTCGGCCGTGAAGTGCCTGTTCTGGGTCGCGCCGACCGGCCGGCTCTACGATCTGTTCTGGGCGATCCATTCGATGAAGGAGCAGAACCCGGCCGAGGTCGTCGCCCTCGCAGCGCGCTATGAGATCGACTTCCTGCCGCCCCCGCCCGAAGGCGCCTGAGCGAGAAGCGGGCAATTAAGGTTAAGTAAAGCTTACTGCTGCAACCACCGGCATTAGCGGGCATTGTTTCAACCTGAGCTAGAATAGGGTCAGGAACCATGCCCGCCGCAACGCCCTCCTCCGAACGCCGCCGTTCCACCCGAATTCGGACCTTCATCGGCGCCAAGGCCATCTTCAACCAGCGCCAGTCGACGCTGGACTGCATGGTCAGGAACCAGTCGGATGACGGGGCGCTACTGATCTTCCCGGGCAGCGTCGCCCTGCCCGAGCTGTTCGAGCTCCATTTGCCGCTGAAGCGCGAGAGCCGGATGGTGCGCAGCCGCTGGCGCGATGGCGAGCGCATCGGCGTCTCCTTCGCCGCCACCAACCGGGACGATGCGCCGATCCCGCTCGATCTGGTGCGGCGGTTGCGCCAGCTCGAACAGGAGAACGCCACGCTGAAGGCCCGCATCGCCCAGCTGACGGAAGGCGCCTGAGTTCCGGCCGAATTTTGCCGGCTTTCGAAGCAGACATCGCGTCCTCTTCGAGGGGATAGCGATGAAACGATTCTGGGTAGCTGCCGGCGTAGTCGCCGCGGCTTTGGGCGTCACCGCCTTCGTGCAAAACACCTCGCTGCTGGCGCCGGCGGCAACGGGCCGCCCGGTCCTGGCGGCGCATCGCGGCCTGGCGCAGACCTACCCATCGAGCGGCGTCACCGACACGACCTGCACGGCAAGCCGGATCAATCCGCCGGAGCACCCATATCTGGAGAACACGATCGCCTCGATGGAGGCGGCCTTCGCGGCGGGAGCGGACATCGTCGAATTCGACGTCCATCCGACCACGGACAGCCAGTTCGCCGTGATCCATGACTGGACGCTGGACTGCCGCACGAACGGCACCGGCGTCACCCGCGAGAAGACGCTGGCCGAGCTCAAGGCGCTCGACATCGGCTTCGGCTATACAGCCGATGGCGGCAAGACCTATCCCTTCCGCGGCAAGGGCACCGGCCTGATGCCGTCGCTCGACGAGGTACTGGCGCGCTTTCCCGACCGGCGCCTGCTGATCAACGTCAAGAGCAACGATCCGCGCGAGGGCGAGGCGCTCGCAGAGCGCCTGCGGAAGCTGCCGCCGGCGCAGCTTTCCCTACTGATGGCCTATGGTGGCGACCGGCCGATCACGGTGCTGCGCGAACGCATCCCGACCTTGCGCACCATGTCGAAGGAAGCGGAGAAGCGCTGCCTGATCCACCATCTCGCATTGGGCTGGGCGGGGCTGACGCCGAAAGCCTGCGAGCGGCAGCTGCTGCTGATCCCGTCCAACTACACCAGCTGGATCTGGGGCTGGCCGGCGCGGTTCACGGACCGCATGCGTGATGCCGGCAGCGAGGTTATCGTCGCCGGCCCGCTGGTTGGCGGCGACGGCTCGGCCGGGATCGATCGGGCTGAGGAATTCAGCGCTCTCAAGCGGCCGATCCCCGGCATCTGGACGAGCCGGATCGACCGGATCGCGCCGCTGGTGCAGGCCGAACGGCGCTGAGACGGCAGGGAAGGCGCCCGGCCCCGGCGGAATTAACTTGACGTTACGTGAGGATCGGAGGAAGGCCGAGGGTACCGGCGACGGAGGGGCCCGATGCAGCCGATCGTATTTTCTACCGCCGCCATCGACCGGGTGAAGCAACTGGACGCCTGGCGCGGCTGGTTCGACCCTGTCTTCGAAGCAGAAGCCGCCGATCCGGAGCGGGGCTTCCCCGCAAGCAGCGAGACCTGGGACTTCATTGGCTTCGGGCTGAGCCGCGTGCGAGCCCCCAAGCTCCGAGCGGTCCGGACGCCAGAGCTGATAAGGCGCAATCCCGTCGATCATTGGGTCGTCACGATCGGCAATGTCAGGACGGTGGGGCAAGCCGGGACCGGCCGGCCGATGGACATACCCGCCGGGGTGCCTTTCGTCACCTCGCTCGGCCGCGCCGTTGTGAGCGCCCGCGAGGCAGATGAGCGCCTCCAGCTCTATCTTCCGCGAGATGCCTTTCCAGAACTTGGCTTGATCCTGGAAAAGGCCGAAGGTCACCCCGTCGGCGGCCCCTTGGGAGGGCTTCTGGCCGACTTCATCGTGTTGCTCTCACAGAATGCGTCGGCTCTCACCGGAGCCCAGATGCCGAACCTCAGCGTTGCCTTGCGAGGTCTGCTTCGCGCTTGCATTATGCCCACCGTGGAAGTCGAGGGCGATACCCACGCTTCAGCGCCGCTCACCATCATTCGGATGCAAAAGGTGACGCGGCTCGTTGACGCCCACCTTCACGACCCTTCACTTGGCCCGGCCCTGATCTGCCAATTGGCTGGAATGTCGCGCTCGCAGCTTTACCGGCTTCTGGAAGGCGAAGGCGGCGTTGGGCACTTCATCCAGCGGCGGCGTCTGAGGCGCTGCTGCGCCGAATTGTCCGATGCGAGTGGAGATCGCTCCATTTGGTCGGTTGCCATGCGCTTTGGCTTTTACGATCCATCGAGCTTCAGCCGATCCTTCAAGAAGGAGTACGGCACGACGCCCCGCGAGTACCGGGATGCCGCCCGAATGGGGCTGACTACGCATGCGCTCGGCCCCCGCGCCGCCGCTCTGCAAAATCCGACCTTGCGCGACCTGTTGCAGGGCCTGCGGCCGGTTTGAGAGAGACGCGCCCATGGCAGCGCCGAGGCAACCTCAGCGCTTCGCCAGTTGCGCCGCCGAGAAGCCGGCCTTGCCGGCATAGGCGTTCACGATCTGCTCGCGCTTGCCATAGGGCAGGACGCGCTCGACATCGTCGAAGCCGTTGGGCGCCAGCGCCTCCACCGCATCGATGACACGCTCCGGCCCGCCGGCCCGGTTCATCGCCACGATCTCGGCCGTCGCCGGCAGACGCTGCGCCTCATAGGCGGCGAGCGCATGGCGCGGATGCTCGGCCTTGACCAGAAGGTCGGCGAGGCAACGGGAATCGAGGATCGCCTGCGAGGCGCCGTTCGAGCCGACCGGGTACATCGGATGGGCGGCATCGCCGAGCAGCGTCACCCGGCCATGGGTCCAGCGCGGCAGCGGATCGCGGTCGCACATCGGGTATTCCCAGAACGCGCCGCTCGCGTGGATCAAAGCGAGGATATCGACGCCAGGGACAGTGAAGCGCCGGGCGAAAGGCAGCACGTCCTCGAGCCGCCCGGCCTTCGACCAGGCTTCCTTCGGCGGAGGCTTCGACGGGTCGCCGGTGCGGATGTTGACGACCCAGTTGGTCAGGCGCGTGCCCTGTTTTTTACCGTCGGCGATCGGGTAAAGCACCAGCTTGCCGGCCATGCCTCCGGCGATGATCATGCTCTCACCGTCAAGGAAGGCCGGCCAGTCGCAGGCGCCGCGCCACATCTGGACGCCATTCCAGCGCGGACCGCCCTGATTCGGAAAGTAGTGCGCACGCACTGTCGAATGGATGCCGTCGGCACCGATCAGGATGTCGGCGCGCGCCGTCTCGCCACCCTCACCCAGCCTGGCGTCGGCGAAATGCGCCGTCACGCCGCCCTCGTCCTGCAGGAAGCCCTGCAGGCGGCGGCCAGTGCGGATCGCGCCCGCGCCCAGCCGCTCGATCACCGCGTCCCGAATCACGCCCTGGAGCCGGCCGCGATGGATCGAGAACTGCGGGACAGATGCACCCGCGTGCAGTCCGCGCAGCTCGCGCCAGACGGTCTGGCCGAAGCGGTTCATGTAGATCAACTCGCGCGTGCGGATCGCCACCGCATCGAGGGCCGGCAGGAGCCCCAGTTCCGCCAGCTCGCGGATCGCATGCGGCAGCGTATTGATGCCGACGCCGACCTCCCGGATCTCGCTCGCCTGCTCGTAGACGGTCGCGGCGATGCCGCGGGCGTGCAGCATCAGGGCCAGTGACAGCCCCCCGATGCCGCCGCCAATGATGATGGCCTTCATGCCGTGTTCCGCTCCCCTGAATTATTTCAAGCTTCAAATAATCTGGGGCATTTTGTCAATCGCTCCACAAAGCTGGTGAAAACCGCCCCAATTTCGCGGCTTTTGACAGGAACGAAGCCGATTGCTGTGCGTATGTACGGTCGCTGCCGTCGTGTTCCGTCGGCAAGCGTGTCAAATGGCGGGCTCGTGCGCGATTGCGTCGATTCGCCGCGACGTGCCGGAACCCTCGGGGCCCGGCGCGGCGTCAATTTAAGCATCATTGGTCCCAGGAGGTTTGCATGACCAAGAACGAACTGATCGCCGCGATTGCGGATGAGACGGGCAAGACCAAGACCGATGTCTCGGCGATCCTCGGCTCGCTCGCCGGCGTTGTCGCCAAGACCCTGAAGTCCGGCGGCGACGTCACGCTCGGCGGCATCGGCAAGCTCGCCGCTTCCAAGCGCGAAGCCCGCGAGGCCCGCAACCCGTCGACCGGCGCGACGATCAAGGTTCCGGCCAAGACGGTCGTGAAGTTCAAGGTCACCAAGGACCTGGCCGACGCCGTCGCCTAAGCCTTGACCGACCGGAGCCGGATCCGATCAGATCGAATTCAATCTGATCGGATCCGGCTCTTAATTTTTGCGGGCCGTTCGACCGCTCAGCTCGCGTCCCACACTAACCGAAACGGGCTCCAGACCGTTGCGGCTTGACCCCGAGGCGCTGCTAGCCACAGTAGCGCGATGTTCCTCCGCCTCTTCACCGATCTGCGCGCCGCCAAGGTCCCGGTGACCTTGCGCGAATATCTTGCGCTGCTGGAGGGCGTCGAGGCCGACCTCGCCGAGTACCGGGTCGACGAGTTCTACTATCTCGCCCGCACCTGCCTGGTGAAGGACGAGCGCCATCTCGACCGTTTCGATCGTGTCTTCGCCGAAGTCTTCAAGGGCATGGAGACGCTGGGCGAAGCCTTCGAGCAGGTCGGCATCCCCGAGGAGTGGCTGCGCAAGCTCGCCGAGAAATTCCTCACCGACGAAGAGAAGGCCCAGCTCGATGCGCTGGGCTGGGACAAGCTGCTCGAGACGCTGAAACAGCGCCTCGCCGAGCAGAAGGGCCGCCATCAGGGCGGCTCGAAATGGATCGGCACCGCCGGTACCTCGCCCTATGGCGCCTATGGCTACAATCCCGAAGGCGTGCGCATCGGCCAGGACAAGAACCGCAATTTCCGGGCGGTGAAGGTCTGGGACAAGCGCGAATTCAAGGATTTCGACGACACGCGCGAACTCGGCGTGCGCAACCTGCGAATCGCGCTGCGCCGCCTGCGCAAATTCGCCCGCACGGGCGCGGCCGAGGAGCTCGACCTCGACCAAACCATCACCGAGACCGCAAAGCACGGCTATCTCGACGTCAAGCTCCGGCCCGAGCGGCACAATGCCGTCAAGGTCCTGCTCTTCCTCGACGTCGGCGGCTCGATGGACTGGCATATCGAGCTGGCCGAGGAGCTGTTCTCGGCGGCGCGGGCCGAGTTCAAGCATTTCGAGCATTTCTACTTCCACAACTGCCCCTATGAGCGGGTCTGGAAGGAAAACCGGCGCCGACACGACCAGGTCATCCCGACCTTCGACGTGCTGCGCACCTATCCGGCCGATTATCGCCTCGTCTTCGTCGGCGACGCCTCGATGAGCCCCTATGAGATCGCGATGCCGGGCGGCTCGGTCGAGCACTGGAACGAGGAGGCCGGCGAGGTCTGGATGCGGCGGCTGACCGAACGCTTCCCCAAATCGGTCTGGCTCAACCCGATCCAGCAGCATCTCTGGGGCTACACCCAGTCGATCCGTCAGATCGGCGGGCTGATGGGCGGGCGGATGTTCCCCTTGACGCTCGACGGCCTCGACGGCGCGATGAAGGCGCTGACGCGGTAAGCCCCCCTCACCGCGTCATTCGGGCCAAGCCGCGAAGCGGCGCAGCTCCGGAATCTATCGAGGAGCGCGTCATTCTGCGATGGCTTCCGGCACTCCGCTTCGCTGTGGCCGGAATGACGACGGAGGATTTCCTTTCCGGCTTGGCTTGCCCTATGGCTCGCCCCCATGGACAGCGCCGTCGACGACGATACCCCCCTGCCCTACTGGCGCCAGCGCCCGAAGCCGATCGGCTTCGAGATCGCCTATCGGCTCAAGGGCGACATGCTGGAGATCGATTCGACCCGCAAGGTCGATCAGGTCAGGCTTTCCGCCGTCGAGCAGGTGCGCTTCCTCTATGCGCCCAGCAACGTCTCGTCGAAGGGCTTCCGGACCCAGCTCCGGCTGAGCGACGGCAAGACGATCACCTTCGGCAACCTGTCCTGGCGCTCGCTGACCGACATCGATCGCGACGATGCGCGCTATCATGCCTTCGTCTCGGCGCTCTCGGCGGCGATCACCCGCGCCAACCCCCAAGCGCGCTTCCTCGCCGGGAAACCCTATTTGCTCTGGCTGGCACTGGTGCTGGCCGGCGGCGGCGCGATGGTGATGCTGACCTTTTTCAGCCTGCGCGCCCTCCAGCAGGGCGCCACCGCGGCCGCCGGGCTGGGAATCTTGCTCGCAGCCGCCTCCTTCTGGCAGGTCTGGCCGATGATCAGGCTCAACCGACCGCGGGATCTCGCAACCGGCGAGGTCCCTGACGACCTCGTCCCAGGCCGCCCGCAGAGTTGATCGCGGCGGCGGCCAGGCTGCTGGTTCAGGCGCCAGCAGTGCCGAGTCTACCCTCCGGCGTATAGCGGTCGACGGCTTCGGGAAGTTGGCGCGACAGGCGCGAGAGCAGCTCCTCTTTCGAGAGACCCGTCTGGCGGACCAAGGCATCGATGACGTCGGGGCCAATGGCAGTCTCAAGTTCCTGGGGTGCGACGTCCTGATTTGGCCCCTGACGAACCCAGGAATCGGCCTTTTCGGCTTGGCCGGCCTGTTTGAACCGGTCGAGAAGCTCACCCAGCCCGCCATTCAGCAGACCGCCGATCCCGCCGGCTCCGAGCACGCCACCCAGGATACCGCCCGCCTCGGGAGGCATGTCGGGTGACGAGGACGTCGCGGTTCCCGGTTCCTTGGCGCGGCCGAGCCACTCTGCGATCTTGTCGCGGTTCTGATAGCCGGCGATGGCCAGCAGCCCGAGGAGGGCCGTCATGGACGGCAGGCGGTTTTCACTCATGAAGTCTCTCCTGGCTGGGTGGAAGCTAGGCCTGATCGAGCGCCCCTAGGCGGCGCTTCCACGCTTTGAAAGAAACGCCCACACCATCAGGACGATGACTGCACCGACGATGGCCCCGATGATCCCGGCCCCCTCGCCGGGCGCGTACCAGCCGAGCGCTTGCCCGAGATAGGACGCCACGAACGCTCCCACGATTCCGAGGATCGTCGTCAGCACAAATCCCGAGGGCTCATTTGGCCCCGGAATCAGGAACTTGGCGACGACCCCCGCCAAGAATCCGATAATGATCGTCCAAAGGATGCTCACGACGTCCTCCCGAATTGCGGCGCAGAGCTTCAACTGCCGCGACGCCGGGAGGTTCCCGATTTTCGGAAGCGACTGACTTGCGAGCTGCCGCCTCAGGGTTACCTGACCACCAGCACCGAGCACTTCGCCCGCCGCACGATGGTCGAGGCGTTCGAGCCGATCACATAGGCCAGAATGCCGGGCTCGTGCGAGCCGATGACGATCAGGTCGGCGCCGCTGGCATCGGCCTCGGCCAGCACCTCGCCATGGACCGAGCCGACAAGGACCTTGGCCGAGACGCGCTCGGCCGGCAGGTTCACCTTCGCGGCGATCTCGGCGAGCTTGGCCTCGGACTCGGACTGTTGACCCGCGTCGAAGTCAGCCGGTACGAACTCCATATAGGTGATCGGCACCAGCGAGCGAACATAGACCAGCCTGACCGAGCCATCCGACTGAGCGGCGAAACCTTCGGCCACGGTGATGGCAGGCATCGCCAGATCGGCCTCGGCGAGATCGACCGGCACCAGAATCGATTTGTACATCGCAGCCTCCTCCGGCGTGGTCCGCGCGGCCGGACATGGTCGAACGATCGGAACCGACGCCTACACACTATGTCGGAGCCGATCGCCCCAAGGGAAGAGCGTCGCGTCGTCGCGATGAATTCCGGCTTCCGACGGTGCGATCATCGCCGGTGAAGCTGCAGCCGTCCTTGCGATCGATCAATCAGGCCGGGCATGCCTGCCAGAAGGCGGCGGAATTTGACGGCGGCCATCAAGACCACGACAGTCCGCCGCCGCCTTTTGCGCTGCGCCTTTGCCCGGTGGACCGATGACCGAAGCTGCCTCCCCTGCCCCGCGCAAAAGCCTGCTCGCCTCGCCGGCCACCTTCCTGATGGTACTCGCCTTCCTCAACTGGCTCGGCTACGCCAGCTGGAGCGCGCTGCTCAACAATTTCGCCAAGGAAGCGGCCGGCTTCACCGGGCAGGACATCGGCATCCTGCAATCGGTGCGTGAGATCCCCGGCTTCCTGGCCTTCACCGCCATCATCCTGTTCTGGTTCATGCGCGAGCAGGTGCTGGCCTATCTCAGCTTGCTGACGCTCGGACTCGGCGTGGCGCTGACCGGCTATTTCCCCAGCCTCGGCGGCCTTCTGCTGACGACGATGATCATGTCGCTCGGCTTCCATTATTACGAGACGGCGCAGCAATCGCTGCAATTGCAGCTGCTGCCGAAATCGGAAGCGCCGCGGCTGCTCGGCAAGATCGCCGGCGCCTCGGCGGTGGCGCAACTCATTGCCTTCGGCTCGATCGCGCTGATCTGGCAGCTCTGGCAGCCGAGCTATGCCCATGTCTTCCTCGGCGCGGGTCTCGTCACCATGGCGCTGACGGCGGCTGCCATGCTGCTCTTCCCGCGCTTCCAGGGCACGGTCACGCAGAACAAGGGTTTCGTGCTGCGCAAGCGCTACTGGCTCTATTACGCCCTGACCTTCATGTCGGGCGCGCGCCGGCAGATCTTCATGGCCTTCGGCGGCTTCCTGCTGGTCGAGCGCTTCGGCTACGACGTCGCCGCGACCGCGACGCTGCTCCTGGTGACCTACGGCATCAACATGTTCGCCGGGCCCCTGCTCGGCAATCTCGTCGGCAAGGTCGGCGAGCGGGCGACAATCCAGCTCGAGAACGTCTCGCTGATCGCCGTCTTCATCGGTTATGCGCTGGCCAGCCATGGCCAGTTCGGGAAGGCCGGCGCGCTCGTCGCCGGCGGCCTCTTCGTCGTCGACGGCGTGTTCTTCACGCTCGTCCTGGCGCAGCGCACCTATTTCCAGAAGATCGCCGACCCCGCCGACATCGCGCCGACCTCGGCGGTCGCCTTCACCATCAACCACATCGCCGCGGTGTTCCTGCCGATCACCTTCGGCCTGATCTGGCTGCGCGATCCGGCGATCGTCTTCTATATCGGGGCGGCGGTGGCGACGGTTTCGCTCAGCCTGTCGTTCCTGGTGCCGCGCCATCCGGCGCCAAACCATGAGACGACGCTCGTCGCTCGGGCTGCTGCGCCAGCGGAATAGATGACCAAGCCATCGGGAATTCAGCCCTGGCGGGCCGGCGTGCGCACGACGAGACCGTCGAGCTCGTCACGGACCCTGATCTGGCACGACAGGCGCGAGGTCGGACGAACGTCGAAGGCGAAGTCGAGCATATCCTCTTCCATCGGCTCGGCATGGCCGGCCTTCTCGGCCCAGGCCTCGTCGACATAGACATGGCAGGTGGCGCAGGCACAGGCACCGCCGCATTCGGCCTCGATGCCGGGCACGCCGTTGCGCACCGCGACCTCCATCACGGTCGAACCCGTCTCGCCCTCGACCGTGCGGCTGGTGCCCTGGGCGTCGATGTAAGTGATCTTCGGCATCGTGAACTCCGGCCGCCTGGCGACGGCTGCGCGGCTGGCGCGATCGGGAGGAACCGGCCGGGCTTCCTGGCGGGCCACAGGCAGGTTCGCAAGGGAACAGTGCCCACAACCTCGATCGCAGACAGTTCGTCTCTAGAGGATTTCGAAAGCGGACGAAACGGCGATTTCGGCCGTGCCGCCCCTGCTTTCCTGCGGCGTCAGGCCGCGCAGTCGAGCCGCGAGATCACGGCGCGCGCTTCGGCCGCCGCGAGCGTCAGGGCGTCGAGCGCATCATCGCGCGCCGCGGCGCCGGCCTGGCCGAGCTGCTGCTCGATCCGGTCGGCGGCTTCCGCCACCTCCCAGGCGCCGATGGCGCGGGCGGCCCCTTTCAGGGTGTGGGCGGCATCGCGGCGGACATTGGCGTCGCCGCCATGGATGGCGCGTAAGTGGCGGGCACATTGCTGCGCGAACAGCGTCAGCAGCTCGCGCTCCAGCTCGGCATCGCCACCAGTCTGGCGGGCAAGGTGCACGAGGTCGATGGCAGTCTGGGGCATGGGGAACTCGGATTCGGTTCTAAGCTGCGGAACTCGTGCAGCGTTCTGACCCATGATGAAGCGCCGTTATGGTGAATGAGGCGTTAACGACGTTTGTGAATCAGATGCTCAAACGGGTTTCAATCACTGCTTGCCTCAACTACCCTTCGAGACAGTAAACGATGGGCGTCGTGTCGCTTGACGGATTCGGCTGGAGGCTGCCGGTTCCCGATCTGCGGCGGACATCACCGCCCGTCGCAAGTAGCGTAGCGAGGCGGCATTCATGACCCGGCAGACCAAGCTCCAGGATCCGACCGAAGCGGCGATGTCGGCGATCGAGGAGGCGCTGAGGCTCGATCCGTCGAAGACCGAGGGCCAGACCTCCGCCGAGCCGAGGTTGCCATCGACGGCCGAGAACGAACTTCGCATCGATCTGCCTCGCGTCGAGAGCGCGCCCGTGGCGCCAGCCGCCGCCGAAGCGCCCGCCACCCCTTCCCGCCCCACGATCGCCCCCGATACCAGCCGCGTCGCCAATGACGATCGCCGGGATTCCTCCTCGCTGGTCCAGGCCTTCGCAGTCCGCCCGTCCGGCAGGCCCTATTGGCTCGCGGCTCTCGCCACGCTCGCCTGGCTCGGCGGCGTCGGCTTCACTCTGGTCAGCCGCTATGGGTCGTTCACCGAGGGCCTGCCGGCCGGCATGGCCGCCTGGGGACCGGGACAATGGGCCTTGTTCACCCTGGGCTCCGGGGCGCCGGTGGTGTTCTTCTTCGTGCTGGCGGCTCTCTATCGCCGGACCCAGGAGATGCGGCTGGTCTCCCGCGCGATGACCGAGGTCGCGCTGCGCCTGGCCGAGCCGGAGGTCGTCGCGACGGATTCCGTGCTGTCGCTCAGCCAGACCATCCGCCGCGAGGTCGCGGCCATGGGCGACGGCATCGAACGCGCGGTCGCACGCGCCGGCGAACTCGAGACCATCGTGCGCGGCGAGATCGCGACGCTCGAGCGCGCCTATGCCGACAACGAGATTCGTTTGCGCTCCCTCATCGACGAGCTGGTGAACCAGCGCGAATCCGTCGTCGGCAATGCCGAGCGCGTGAAGTTCGCGATCAGCGGCGCGCATGAGAGCATCACCAAGGACCTCGAGACCGCCAGCCGCTCGATCTCCGAGGCGGTGGCCGAGGCCGGCGAGCGCGTCACCTCGCGCCTGACCGACAAGGGCGACCAGATCACGCTGGCGCTCGGCAATGCCGGCGAGCGCATGGTCGACGAGATCAGCGGCCGCGGCAACGATCTGGTCGAGCGTCTGCAATCGACCTCGCACGACGTCAGCGAGCGCATGACGAATGCGAGCCAGTCGGTCACGGCCGTGCTCGACAACCGTGCCCAGGAGATCGCGGGCTCGCTGGAGCGCACCGGCGCCGTGCTCACCGAGGGCCTGACCGCCGGTGCCCGCGACGTCACCCGCGCCATCAGCGAGACCGGCGCGCAGGTCGTCGAATCACTGGCGAGCCGCGCCGAGACCGTCAACGACACGCTGCGCGCCACCGGCGACACGCTCGCCCAGGAGATCTCGCAGCGCGGCGCCACCGTCGCCGAGCGCTTCGAGCAGAGCGGACGCACGCTGGTGGAGCTGTTCGACGAGCAGAGCACCAGCCTCGCCAACCGCCTGACCGAGACCGGCGAGACGCTGCGCACCTCGATCAGCAGCGAAGGCGAGAGCGTCACCACGCGCCTCGCCGAGGTCGGCCGCGGCGTGCACATGCTGCTCGGCAAGCAGAACGAGCTCGTCGTCAACCGCATCCAGGAAGCCGGCAACACCGTCCACAGCCTGATCGCCAGCCAGGGCGAGACGCTGGTCGAGAAGCTCTCCGGCACCGTCCAGACCGTCGACGAGCTGCTGCGCGAGAAGACCGACTCGATCGTGGTGCGCTTCGACGAGGCCGGCCGCGGCCTGCATAGCCTGATCGGCGAGCGCGGCGAGGAGCTGACCGCGCGGATCTCCGCCGTCGGCGCGACCGTGCACAGCCTGTTCTCCGAAGAGGCGAGCAGCCTCGTCACCCGCCTCTCCGACCTCGGCCACGAGGTGCGCAGCACGATCGGCGAGCAGGGCGACCATCTGGTCGGCCGCCTGTCCGAGACCAGCCAGCGCCTGCAGGAGGCGATCAGCGAGCGCGGCGACGGGCTGGTGCTGCGCATGGCCGAGATCGGCCAAGGTGTCGAGCATGCGATCGGCGAGCGCGCCGACAGCATCGTCTCGCGCGTGTCCGATGCCGGCCGCAGCGTCGAGGCCATGATCGGGGAACGCGGCGACGGCTTGGTCGCCCGGCTGTCCGAAACCACGCTTGAGATCGAGCAGACCCTGGGCGGCCGCGCCGACGGCATCGTCGCCCGGATCGCCGACGCCAGCCGCGGCATCGAGAGCGTGATCGGCGAGCGCGGCGACGGTCTGGTCACCAAGCTGTCCGAGACCACCGAAGAGATCCACCGGACGCTCGGCGACCGCGCCGAGGGCATCGTCGCCCGCGTCGCCCATGCCGGCCGTGACGTCGAATCGGCGATCGGCGAACGTGGCGACGGGCTGATCGCCCGGCTCTCCGAGGTCGCACGCGAAGTCCATGCCACCATTGGCGAGCGCGGCGACAGCCTGGTCGCCCGCCTGTCGGATGTCGGCACCGAGGTCCACACCGCCATCGGCGAACGCGGCGACAGCCTGGTGGCGCGCCTGTCCCATGTCGGCAGCGAGGTCCAGGGGGCGATCGGCAGCCAGCGCGAGACGCTGGTGACGCAGCTCACCGATGCCGGCGCCAGCGTGCGCAACATCCTCATCACCGAGGGCGAGGCACTCAGCGGCCGCGTCATCGCGACCGGCCAGGACATGCAGGAACTGCTCTCCGGCCAGAGCCAGGCGCTGGTCACCCGCGTCGCCGATGTCGGCCGCTCGGTCCACGGCCTGCTGGCGGAGCGCGGCAATGCCCTGATCGACCGGCTGGCGGAAGCAAGCGGGACCGCGCATCAGCGGCTCGACCAAACCGGCGAGGCGCTCGCCGCCAAGATCCTGGCCGCCAGCGAGACGGCGAAATCGGTCATCGACGACCAGCACACCGGCTTCATCGCCCGCCTCGGCCAGGCCGGCGACGAGGTCGGCGCCCTGCTCGGCACCCAGCGCGATGCAGTGATCGCCGGCCTCACCGCGACCGGTCGCGAGGTCCACGGCCTCATCGGCGAGCAGAGCCAGGCTCTGGCCACGCGCCTGGACGATGCGACCAAGGCCCTGTCCAACGCCATCAATGTCGATGGCCGCGAGATCGCCGACCGCGTCTCGGAAGCTGCGAACGCATTGCGCGGCACCTTCACCACCGAGGCCGAGCGCGCCAGCAGCCTGCTCGCCGCAACCGGCAAGGACGTGGTCGTCGCGCTGACCCAGCAGGGCGGCCGGGTCAACCAGGCGCTCGCCGCCAATGCCGAGTCGCTGCTGCGCTCGGTCGATTCCCGCTCGCAGGCGCTCAACGAGTCGCTCGCCAGCAAGCATGATGCGCTGAACCGCCTCTTCGACGTCCAGGGCCGCGAGATCGAGACCTCGATCGGCGCCCGCCTCGGCGCCTTCGAGGAAATCATCGTCACCCGCGGCGGCACGCTCGCCACCAAGCTCGGCAACGACGCGCGCTCCTTCACCGATTCGGTGACGCTGCGCCTCGGCCAGGTCGAGAAGCTGCTCGGCGAGGAAGGCCAGGCTCTGGCCGAGCGCATCGGCGAGCGCTCGCAGCACGCCGCCGAGACCATGATGGCGCGCACGCAGGAAGCGGCTGCCGCCATGGAGACGCAGATCAAGACCTTCGAGGAGCGTTCCAGCGCCAAGAGCGCCGAGATCGCGACCTCGCTCGACGGACTCATTGTCCGCATCGATGGCAATCTCGGTGCGCGCGCCACGGCGCTCAACGAGGCACTGGTCGAGCGCACGGTCGATATCGCCCGCGTCATGGCCGAGGGCGGGCGCGAGGTCACCCGTGCCCTCACCGCCAAGGCCGACGAGATCGGCGAGATCGTCACCAGCAAGAGCGAGGCGCTGACACAGACGCTCGCCGAAAAGGCCGACAGCATCAACGCGACGCTGGGCGGGCGCGCCCTCCAGATCGCCGACACGCTCGACCAGAGCGTGGCGCGGTTCGAAGAGCGCGTCGTCAACCGGCTCGACACGGTCTCCGGCACGCTCGACGCACGCGGCAGCCAGATCGCGCAGACCCTGCAGGGCACCTCCGAAGCGATCGCCAGCTCGCTCGACGCCCGCACCGCCGAGCTTCGCACCCTGTTCGAGGACAAGGACACGGGTCTGATCGGCCTGCTCGACCAGCGCGGCAACCAGATCGTGCAAACCCTGCAGGGCACCGCGGAGTCGGTCGCCGGCACGCTCAGCGCCCGCACCGACGAGTTGCGCGCCCTGTTCGAGGACAAGGGCGCCGGCCTGATCATGCTTCTCGACGAGCGAGGCAACCGGATCGTCCAGACGCTGCAGGGCACCGCGGAGTCGGTCGCCGGCTCGCTCAGCGCCCGCACCGACGAGTTGCGAGCCCTGTTCGAGGACAAGGGCATCGGCCTGGTCACCCTGCTCGACCAGCACGGCAACGAGATCGCGCAGACTCTGCAGGAGAAGTCGGACGGCATCGCGGCCGCGCTTTCCGATCGCTCGAATGAGCTGCGCGCCGTGTTCGACGAGCGCGGCGGCGGCATCCTCAACGCCCTCGGCCATCGTGGCAGCCAGATCGCCCAGATCCTGCAGGAGCGCTCGGACGGCATCGCCACCGCACTCTCCGGCCGCACCGAGGAACTGCGCGCCCTGTTCGACGAGCGCGGCGGCGACATGCTGAACACGCTCGACCAGCACAGCCGCAATCTGGCCCGGACCCTGACGGAGCAATCCGAAGGGATGAGCTCGGCGCTGACCACGCGTACCGAGGAGCTCCGCGTCCTGTTCGACGAGCGCGGCAATGGCGTCGTCGATGCGATCGGCCGCAAGGGCGCGACCCTCGCCAACCAGTTCGCCAGCATCGGCGAAGCGCTGGTCAACAACATCGAGAACCGCGGCGGCGCCATGGTCGAGGGGCTGCGCGAACGCAGTGCCGAGATCAGCCAGGCGCTCGACCTCGCCTCGGGTGCGCTGCGCGAGACGATCGAGAGCGGCACCAACCAGTCGGTCGAGGCGCTGCTCAAGACCAATGAGCAGCTGCGTAGCGAGCTCGGCAGCATGCTGGGCCGCCTCGGCGAGGCCAACAAGCTGATGCAGCAGATCGTCACCGGTGCGAACAAGAACCTCGCGGCGGTCGAAGGCAGCCTGTCGGGCCGTGTCGAGGAGCTGCAGAACGTCCTCTCGACGGTCGTCCAGGAGACCAACCGCACCTCCGAGCAGGTCGCGAGTCAGATCGCGACGCTGAAGGGCTATTCGGAAGGCACGCTGCGCGACACCGCCGCGCTGATCTCGCGGATCGACGCGCAGGGCTCGACGATGACGGAGACCTCGCAGGCCAATGCCGCGACGCTCAACGCCGTCGCGCAGCGGCTGGAGCAGGTCGAGGCCCGCGTCGGCAACGTGCTCGCCGATCGCAAGGAGTCGCTGGAGCACCTGCATGGGCTGATCGCCACGCGCACCGACGACATCGAGCAGATCACCCGCTCCTTCTCGTCGCTGCTCGACGAATCGCTCAGCAATGCCGAGACGCGCACCCGCCAGCTCAGCACCGTGCTCAGCGACGCCGCCGAATCGACCAGCAGCGCCATCGCCCAGCAGTTCGACTCGATCCGCGCCGCCAGCGGCCGCGAGCGCGAGGTGACGGCGCAGGCGCTTCGGGCAGCCTATGAGGAGGTGGTGAACGAGGTCTCCGGCGAGCTTGGCAAGGTCACGGAGCGCTTCCAGAGCGCCGCCGAAGACATGCGCTCGATGTCGGCCGAGATCCATCGCGAGCTCGAGACGACCCGCACCGAGCTCAAGAAGGGCGTGCTCGAGCTGCCGCGCGAGACACAGGAATCGACCGCCGCCATGCGCCGCGTCGTCGCCGACCAGATCAAGGCGCTGAACGAGCTGACCGAGATCGTCTCGCGCTCGGGCCGCAGCACCGATGTCGCGCGCCCGAACGGCGAGCGGCGGGGAAGCACCTACCAGCAGCCAGCGCCAATGGTCAGCGCCTCCTCCTCGGTCGCCGTGCAAAGCGCGCCGGTGCTGACCGAGCCGCTGCGCGCCTCGATCGACCCGACGCCGGAGCCGGCGCAGGCACGTCCCGCTCCTGCCCCCGAGCCGGTGCGGGCCGAGCCTCCGCGCGCCGAGCCGGCGCGCCGGCCTGCCGCCGAGCAGCCTGCCCCGGCGAAGTCGGGCTGGCTCTCCGACCTGCTCAGCCGCGCCTCGCGCGACGACCGGGCGCCGGAAGCGGCCAAGCCGACGGCGCACAGCATCGAGAAGCTCGATTCGCTCTCGGTCGACATCGCCCGGATGATCGACCATGACGCGGCCGTCGAGCTCTGGGAGCGCTACAAGCGCGGCGAGCGCAACGTCTTCACCCGCCGGCTCTACACGCTGCAGGGCCAGCAGACCTTCGACGAGATCCGGCGCAAATACCGCCGCGACACCGAGTTCAAGGAAACGGTCGACCGCTATATCGAGGAGTTCGAGCGCCTGCTCGGCGAAGCGGCCAAGGATGACCGCGACTCGATGGTGGCCAAGACCTACCTGACCTCGGAGACCGGCAAGGTCTACACCATGCTGGCCCATGCCAGCGGGCGGTTCGAGTAGAACCGACCACAAGCCCGATACGAAAAGGCCGCCCGAAAGGCGGCCTTTTTCTTTTGGAATGGGTTGCGAGTGATCGCCTTCGACGTGCCAACGCCTGGGCTTGCCCGCTCAGCGCGCCCAGCGTGCGATCTGGATCAGCACCTGCGACAGGGCCTGGTCGAGGGCCTGCGCCGCCCCTGCCCCGTCGGCACCAGCGGGTACCCGCGCCGAGAACAGCTTGGCACGCTGAACCTTGCCGGTGCGGTCGCCGATCAGCTTGGCGGTGATCTCGACCACGGCCTGGCCGCTGGCGGCGTCGATGTTGAAGGCGCGGATATCGGTGTTGAGCTGGAAGTCGGGGACGATGCGCTCGCCCGGCCGGCCGACGGCGGCGATGCGGCTGCCGTTCTCGAAGGTCTGGATCAGGCGGGTCTGCACAAGATTGGGTACCCGGTCGGCCCATTGCGCGCCGCCGAGGAAGGAGAGCGCGCCGCTCGAATCCTTGACGATCAGCCGGTCGGAATCGAGGGCCTGCACCGCCGTCGGCTGGGCGACGATCAGTACTCCGCCGCCGCCCCCGATGCGGCCGAAATCGCGCGGCGCGGAGAGGTCGTAGGTGGTCGGCGCCGGCCCGCCGCCGCAACCGGCCAGCAGCATCGAGCCCCCGACCGCAATGGACAGGGCGCGCAGACGACTGCGAAGCAGCAATGGCGAAGTCAGCATAGTCATATCGAGCTAGCGCGATCCATTGTACTGGGGAAGCGGTGGGCGGCCGCCCGTGATGAACTGCTGGGGATTGCGCTCAACACTGCGCAACACGCGGTTGATATCCCCGAGCGTGCGCTTGCCGTCGGAGGCCAGCGTTTCGAGATCGCGCAGGCCCGGGCCGGTGAAGCGGTTGATGCCCGTGGTGATCTCGGCGGTGCGCTTGTCGAGATTGTCGGCCAGCACCCGAATCGACTTCGCGGCGTTGGCGACCTCGGCGAAGGCGCCTTGCCCGTCCTGCGTGTTCAGGAAGGACTGCGCCGCCTTGAGCACGCCCTCGACCTGGTCGGCGGCGCGGTTGAGCTTGTCGGTGATCGAGGCGACGTCGCTGACCGCCTTGGAGACGTCGTTGCTCGAGCCGCCCAACGCCGCGGTGAACTTGTCGACATTGTCGATGATGCCGGTGATCTTGGCGCGATCGACCGAGCGAACCACCCCGGTCAATTCCTCGCTCAGCGTGCCGAGCTTCTGCGAGAGCGGCGCGATCGTATCCGCGATCTGGCCGAAGCTCGACATCAGCTTGTCGATGCTGTCGGAATTGTCTCCCAACGCCTTGGAAAACTTCTCGATATTGCTGACGGTGTTGGTGATCGCGCCGGAATTGGTCTTGATCAGCCCGTCGAGGTTGCCCAGCACCTCGTCGGCCTTCTTGGCGACGTTGCGGACCGATTCGATGATGTCCTGCAATTCGGAACGCTCGGCGGTGATGGTCGGCAGCGGCTCGCCGGGCTTCGCCCGCAGCACGGCGGCGTCGGGCTCGCCGCCTATCAGCTGCAGCGCGACGACGCCGGCGAGGCCCTGCGCCTCGATGCGGGCGCGGGTATCGACCCGCAGCGGCGTCGTGTTCTCGACCTCGATCACGCCGAAGATGCGGCGCGGATCGTCCGGCTGCAGGCCGATCTGCTTGACCTCGCCGACCCGCAACCCGTTGAAGAGCACGCTCGAGCCGCGCCCAAGACCGGTGACGGTGCCGGTGAAGATCACGCGGATATCCTGCTTGCGGCCGCTGCCGCCGCTACCGAACCAGTAGACGAAGCCGAACATCGCCGCGATCACGGCGAGGGTGAAGAGGCCGACCAGAGCGTAATTCGCACGGGATTCCATCGCGGGCGGTCAGGTCCTCGTTTGATCGGGCATGCGGGCGCGGGCGCGCTCGCCTCCGAAATACGCTTTGAGCCAGGGGTGATCGGAAGCCAGCATGGTGGCGAGCGGACCGACCGCGATGACACGCTTGTCCGCCAAGGCGGCAATCCTGTCGCAAGCTACATAGAGACTGTCGAGGTCATGGGTTACCATGAAGACCGTCAGGCCCAAAGTCTGCTTGAGCGTCATGATCAGCTCGTCGAACTCGGCGGCGCCGATCGGATCGAGCCCCGAGGTCGGCTCGTCCAGGAAGACGATCTCCGGGTCGAGCGCCAGCGCCCGGGCGAGCGCAGCGCGCTTGATCATGCCGCCGGAAAGCTCCGAAGGCGTCTTGTCCGCCGCATCGGGTTTCAAGCCGACCATCTCGATCTTGAGCATGGCGAGCTCTTCGAGCAGGCGCGGCGAGAGCTGGAGATATTCCCGCATCGGCACCTGGATGTTCTGCTTGACGGTCAGCGCCGAGAACAGCGCGCCCTGCTGGAACATCACGCCGAAACGGCGTTCGAGCCGGCGCCGGCCGCGCGGATCGAGCTTGTCGACATTCTCGCCGAAGACCTCGATCGTGCCGCGCTGCTTGCGCACGAGGCCGAGGATGGTGCGGGTCAGCACCGACTTGCCCTGGCCGGAGCCTCCGACAAAGCCGAGAATTTCACCACGCATCACATCGAGATCGAGCCCGTCCATGATCACCTTGTCGCCGAAAGCGACTTTGAGATCACGAACGCGAATCACCGCCTCGGGTTCCTCACCGCCCGACGCCTGAGGTCCGCGCGGACCGGTCTGAGAGGGCCTGTCGAGCACCGCAGGTCCCCTCACATCCGGATCGAGGCGAAGAACATGGCGAACAGCCCGTCGACCACGATCACCATGAAGATCGCCTTCACCACCGACGCCGTCACCTGATGGCCCAGTGATTCGGCCGAGCCCTTCACCGCCAGCCCCTCGATCGAGGCGATCAGGCCGATCACGAACGCCATGAACGGGGCTTTGATGAGGCCGACGGCGAAATGCTGCCAGGTGATCACCGATTTCAGGCGGTCGAGATAGGTGTCGAGGCCGATGCCGCCATAGAGCCAGCTCACCAGGCCGGCCCCGACGAGGCCTGACATGGCCGCGAGGAAGGTCAAAATCGGCAGCGCGATAACCAGCGCCAGGATGCGCGGTACGATCAGCACCTCGATCGGATCGAGCCCCATCACGCGGAGCGCATCGATCTCCTCGCGCATCTTCATCGAGCCGATCTCGGCCGTGAAGGCGGAGCCCGAACGACCTGCCACCATGATCGAGGTCAGCAGCACCGAGAGCTCGCGCAGGACGAGGATGCCGGTCAGGTTGACGACGAAGGCGGTGGCGCCGAAGCGCTGGAGCTGGAAGATGCCCTGCTGCGCGACGATGCAGCCGACCAGGAACGAGATCAGGATGATGATCGGCGCGCCGTTGAAGGCGATCAGCTCGATCTGATTGACCAGCGATGGTCCGCGGAAGCGCCGCGGTCCGAGCAAGGCGCCGACGCAGCCCGCCATCACCTCGCCGAGGAAGACGGCGCCGCCGGCGAGATCGCGGCCGAAGCGGATGACGCCCTGGCCGATGTCGATAAGGATGGTAACGAGTCCGATCGGGCGAACCGGCGACTGGTAATCGGTGACGTCGCGCTCGACCTCCGCGAGCAGCACCGCGTGCTCCGGACGGCGGCTGGTCAGCTCGACCGAGGCGCCCTCCGCCTCGCCCGCCTGCTTCACCTGGCCGAGCAGGTAGGCGCCGAGCGTGTCGAGGCGCTCGATCGCCGACAGGTCGAGCCGCGCCTGGCGCACACCGGCGACGCGCTTCGACAATTCGCTGGTCAGGGCTTCGAGACGCGGCGCCCGCCCTACGCTCCAGCGCCCGGCCAGCGACACGACGAGGACGCCGCCATCGTCGCGATAGACCGCCTGCGGCTCAACGTCGTCGACGACAGCCATGACGGCTCGCCCACTCCCCACATCAGATTCGGCCCCCATAGCCTGTATCGCCGCGAGCCCGGAGGATGGCAAGGGCCGCCAGGACGAGCCCGAGCACTGCGAGCGGCACCATGGCGAGGAACACGCCCGGCCCGAACAGGCGATAAAGGTAACCGGAGAGGATCGTCGTCAGCCCCATCACCAGAGCACTCGCAGCGACGAGGCGCCCTTGCGCCGCCGCGCGACGCGCCTCCGGGGCGAGCGCCGACAGTGCCGCGAGTGTGCCCAGATGCATGCAGCCGAAGGTCACGCCGTGCAGGAGCTGCAGCAGGACGGTGACGGCAAGGCCGGGATCGGCGCTCATCGCCCCGAAACGCAGCGCCGCCGCGACTGCCGCGATAGCGATCCAGCGAAGCCCGACGAGACCTCGCGCCGCAATGCCGCCCCCGAAAAGGAAGACGGCGATCTCGGCGAGGACGGCAACGGCCCAGAGCCAGCCGACCGCCTCGCCGCTGAAGCCGATGCTGCGCCAGTGCAGGGAGCTGAAGGCATAGACCGCCGCATGCGTGGCGTTGACGCAGGCCGCCGCCCCGACCGCCAGCCAGAACGGCAGTCCGAAGCCCGCCGGAGAAGCACCGCGCGGGGCGGCCGGCGAGAGGCCCAGCGGCGGCGACGGGGCCTGCAGCGCAGCGAGCGCCGCGAGCGAGCTGCTGCCGGCGAGCACGAAGGGGATCAGCCAGGCGCCGTGCCGCGCGATCAGATAGCCGCCGGCGAGGTTGGACAGCACGAAGGTCACCGAGCCCCAGAGCCTGACGCGGCCATAGTCCTTCAGCGCCCCCGCCTTCACCTGAGAAGTGGTCAGCACGTCGGCGAGCGGCACCACGCCCGACAACGCGATGGCGCTGAGCGCCGTCAGCACTGCGATCGGGACGAGCTGATCCTGCGGCGCGAGAGCAAAATAGATCGCCGCCGCCAGCGCATTCAGCAGCGCGAGCAGGATGTTCGGCCGCAGACGGTCGCCGAGACCGGTCACGGATGACGCGACGAAGACGCGCACCAGGATCGGGATCGCCAGCACATAGCCGATCTCGACATCGCTCAGCCCCTTCGAGCCGAGCCAGATCGGAAAGAAGGGCAGATAGAAGCCGACGCCGAGGAAATTCAGCGCGTGCATGACCGAGAGGCGCACGGCAAGCAGACGCGGCGGTCCGGTCCGGAATGGCGGTGACATGCCGATGGCAGCAATTTCTTAAAGAATCAGCAGCAATTTTGCCGATGGGCATCTTCGGCCGACGATATGCGATTCGGCCAGCCCAAGGAGAGCAGCCTGGCCATGAGCGACGCGCGTTCGCTATCTCCGCTGAGCGCGGCCGACTATGACGCGATTGCCGCCGCCGTGGTGGAAACGGCGCGCGGTCGCTGGTTCCTGGCCGAATACGCCAGGCGGAACCGGCAGGCCGACACCGAGACGGTACTCTCGGCGATCGCCCGGCTCGAGCGGCTCTGCACCGTTCCCACGACCATGCTGGGCCAAGGCGCCGATCTCTCGGAAACCGCCCGCACCATCGCCGAACTGCGTGACGATCTCGATCGCGCCGGCGTCGGCGGGGCCTCCGCCCGCCTGTCGGCCCGCATCCAGGAGACCGCCGCCGGCATCCTCGACGCAGCCGAAGCCATCCAGGAGATCGCCTGGACCTTGCGCGAGGGCGGGGCGGAGCCGGAGCTCTGCGACCGGCTCGATCGACGCGCGACCGAGATCTATGGTGCGACCACGGTGATCGAGGCCGGCGCCAACCAGATCGAGAAGGTCGCCGACACCGTCGCCATGCTGGATGCAAGCCTGCGCGCCGCGGCCGACGGGACCGCCGTCGAGCTGGTCGATATGCCGCTCGCACCTCCCGCCGTGCCGGCCGATCCGCTCTGGTCGATGTCCGCGAAGCCGGTGACCGATCCAGGCGATATCGATGTCGTCGAGGCCAGCACCCGGCAGCGCGCGCCCCTGAGCGATGCCGGGTTGCGACAGCAGGCGCAGCCCTATCGCCGACGCAGCAGCATGCAGGTGGCCGAGGACGACATCGCCTTCGCCGATGTCGGCTCGCCGGCCGAGGCGATCATGCTGCCGGAAACGGCAAGTTCGGCGCGGATCGAGCTCAGCTATTCCGAGGCCGATTTGCGGGCGATCGCCTCGCTGCCGGTCGAGGACCGGCTGCACTTCTTCGGCTGAGCTTTTTTGATCTGGCGCATTTTCTTCACGCGAACCGGTGCCCACTTCGCTTGAAAATGCTTTGGCAAGCCGGCCTCAGTTCTCGCGCTTCAGCGCGCTCTCGTGCCAGCGCCGCAGCAGCAGGTGCGAGATCAGGCTGGTCGCGAGGAAGATCGCGATGCCGGAGAGCGAGATCATCAGCAAAGCCGCGAAGACGCGCGGGATCTTGAGCTGATAGCCGGCTTCGAGAATGCGGTAGGCCAGCCCCGATTCCGAGCCGCCGGTACCGGCGACGAACTCCGCCACGACGGCGCCGATCAAGGCGAGCCCGCCCGAGATCTTCAACCCGGCAAGGAAATAGGGCAGCGCCGCCGGCAGCTTGAGATAGCGCAGCGTCTGCCAGCGCGTCGCGCCATGCAGCTGGAAGAAGTTGATCAGGTTGTGGTCGGCCGAGTTCAGCCCGAGGATGGTGTTCGACAGGATCGGGAAGAAGGCGACGATCCAGGCGCAGATCAGCAGCGACAGGTTGATGTCGCCGGCCCAGATGATGATCAGCGGCGCGATCGCGACGATCGGCGTCACCTGCAGGATTACCGCATAGGGCAGGAGCGCCATCTCAAGCCATTTCGACTGGGTGAACAATACAGCGAGCGTAACGCCAACGATCACCGCCGCCGCCAGCGCCATGAAGGTGATGCGCAAGGTGACCCAGAGCGAGGTCGAAAGCGTGCCCCAGTCGGCGATCAGCGTCTGGCCGACCAGGAGCGGCCCGGGGAGCACATAGGACGGCACCTCGTTCCAGCGCACGGCGAATTCCCAGAGCCCGAGCACCAGGATGCCGACGGCGATCGGCGCGAGGATGCGCGGCCAGAAGCTGACCGGCAGGCCGAGGAAGGAAGGCTCGGCAACGGCGAGCGGGCGGGCTTCGGCATCGGTGCCGTCATGCGGCACCACAGTTGCGGGGGACGAGGAGCTCATGCGCCGATCGCCTCCTTGAGCTTGCCGGAAGCGAGCCGGCAGAGATGGGCGTATTCGGGCGAGGTCCGGAACAATTCGTCGCGCGGATAGGGTGCGGAGACGTCGAGATCGGCCATGACGCGGCCAGGCCGCGCCGCCATCACGACGATGCGCTGCGAGAGATAGACCGATTCAAAGACCGAATGGGTGACGAAGACGGCGGTGAAGCGCTCGCGCCACCACAGGTTCAAGAGGTCGTCATTGAGGCGATGGCGGGTGATCTCGTCGAGCGCGGCAAAAGGCTCGTCCATCAGCAGGATCTTCGGCCGCATCACCAGAGCGCGGGCGATCGAGACGCGCATCTTCATGCCGCCGGAGAGCTCGCGCGGATAGGATGTCTCGAAGCCCTTCAGCCCGACCAGCGCCAGCATCTCGGCGGCGCGGCCCTCGGCCTCGCGCCTGGGCACATGCTTGAGCACGAGTGGCAGCATGACGTTGGACAGAGCGTTGGCCCATGGCATCAGCGTCGGGTCCTGGAAGACGAAGCCGAGATCGCGCTCGGCCTTGCCTTGGCCCTCCTGGCCGCTTCCGGGCCAGTCGATGGTGCCGGTGGACGGGCTGCCCAGCCCGGCGATCATGCGCAGCAGGGTCGACTTGCCGCAGCCCGAAGGGCCGAGCAGGCTGACGAACTCGCCGGCGCCGAGGTCGAGATCGACATCGCGCACGGCGATCGTGCCGTTGGCGAACTGCTTGGAGACCCGGCGGATCGAGACGAGCGGGGTTCCGCTCCTGTTGTCCGCCGCCGGAGATGTGCTCAAATAGGCTGTGTCCAAAGGCCTGATGATCCGTTTTGTAAAAGGCCGTCATTCTCGGGCGGAGCGAAGCGCAGACCCGAGAATCTCCGGCAAGAGATGCTCGGGATCAGCCCGAGCATGACGCTCGTCAGGGCTTGCCGACGCCCTTGTTGATGAACTCCAGGCTGTAGGCCTTCCTGACGTCGACCCCGGCGGGAACGACACCGGCCTCGGTCATCGTCTTGGCGAAGCTCGCCCAGCGCGCATCGGTCATGGCGCCGATGCCGAGGTTGAGCGCATCGCCGGAGGCGACGATGCCGTTCTCGTTCATCACCTTGAGGGCGTAGTCGATCTTCTCCTGATCCATGTCGGGGTTGTCCTTCAGGATCCGGGCATTGGCGGCGGCAATGTTCGGGCCGCCCTTCATGTACTGCGCCCAACCTTCGGCCGTCGCGTCGACGAAGCGCTGCACGACCTCCTTCTTCTCCTGCACCATCTTCCGGGAGATCGTGATGGTGGTGTTGTAGTTCTCGAAGCCGGCATCGGCGAGCAGATGGACGACCGGCTCGACGCCGGCCTTGCGGATCACAAAGGGCTCGGATGACAAAAAGCCCTGCTGCGTCAGCTTCTTGTCGGCGAGGAACGGCGCCATGTTGAAGGTGTAGGGCCGGATCTGCTCGTCGCGATAGCCGAATTTCAGCTTCAGGAACGGCCAGAAGCCGACGCGGGCCTGCGCCGCGATCAGGATCGGCTTGTCCTTGAGAGCGGCGAGCGTGTCGTTGCCCTGGCCGGGATGCGAGATCAGGACCTGCGGGTCCTTCTGGAAGATCGAGGCGATGCAGAGGAAGGGCAGGTTCTCCTGCGCGAAGCTCAGCGCCTCCAGCGAATTGCCCATGATCATGTCGACCCGGCCACCGAGCAGGAGTTGGGTCGGGTTCTGCTGCGGCCCGCCGGGGCGGATCTCGACGTCGAGGCCGTACTTCTTGTAGATGCCGTTGGCGGCGGCGAGATAGAAGCCGCCATGCTCGGTCTGGGCGCGCCAGTTGGTCTGGTAGCTGACCTTGTCGAGGGTCTGCGCATTGACGCGCGCACCCGGCACCGGGATCAGCACCGAGGCCGCCGAGCCTCCGAGCAGGCCGAGCGCAGCGCGCCGGTCGAGGCGATATTTCATCGTCATGCCAGAACCCCCTCCATCAAGTCGCAAACCTGTCACCGGGCTGCGTGACCTCCGCGTCCGGCAAGCAGCGTGTATGCCACGGCCGAGGCCGTCATGTGAATGTGCACCAGCGCTCTGCACACAGGCGGCGGCTGCGCTTCCATCGCGCCGCTCCCCGGCTATGCTGCGATCAACCAACGCCGTCTCCGGTGGCGTCCCACGGCCAGAAACCCAGCTGAAAACCTCTTTAAGATGAAAGTCCTGATCTTCGGCGCGACCGGCATGGTCGGACAGGGCGCGTTGCGCGAATGCCTGCTCGATCCGGGCGTCGAGGAGGTCGTCACGATCGGCCGCCAGGCGACGGGCCGCAACCACGCCAAGCTGCACGAGATCGTGCATCCCGACCTCACCAACTATGCGGCAATCGAAGCGCAACTTGTCGGTTTCGATGCCTGCTTCTTCTGCCTCGGCATCGCCTCGGCCGGCATGAGCGAGGCCGATTACAGCCGGATCACCTACGACATGCCTCTGGCGGCGGCCAAGATGCTGTTGCGGCTCAACCCGGCAATGACCTTCGTCCACATTTCGGGGGCCAGCGCCGACAGCAGCGAGCGTGGCCGCGTGATGTGGGCCAGGGTCAAGGGTCGTACCGAGAACGCGCTGCTGCGCCTGCCCTTCAAGGCCGTCTATATTTTCAGGCCCGGCGGCATCCGCCCGATGCACGGCATCGCCTCGCGCACCACGCTCTACCGCATCATCTACGGCATTGCGGCGCCGCTCCTGCCCTGGCTCGAGCGGAGCTTCCCGCGCTATGTCACCTCGACTGAACAGCTAGGCAAGGCGATGCTGAAGGCCGCCCGCGAGGGCGCGCCCAAGCCGATCCTCGAATGCGAAGACATCAACCGGCTATGAACTGCCGCCGACAAGGACTGACGGGATGAGTGCGCGTTTCTGGGGCGATCTCAAGAGCAGCGATTTCGCCGGGCTCTCACCTGAGGCGACCGTCGCCGTGCTGCCGCTGGCGGCGATCGAACAGCACGGACCGCATCTGCCGGTGTCGGTCGACACCACCGTGATGAACGCCATGCTGGCGCTGGCGATGCCGCAGGTTCCGGCCGGGCTGGGTGTGCTGGTGCTGCCGACGCTGGCGATCTGCAAGTCGAACGAGCATCTGTATTCGCCGGGCACGCTGACCATCTCATGGGAAAGCGCGATCCGCAGCTGGATCGAGATCGGCGAGAGCGTGAAGCGCGCCGGCCTGCGCAAGCTCGTGCTCGTCACCTCCCATGGCGGCAATGTCGACCCGATGAAGGTGGTGGCGCGCGAGCTGCGCGTCCGCCAGGGCATGTTCGCGGTCTCGACCTCCTGGAGTAATTTCGGCCAGCCGCCGGAGCTCTATGCCGAGTTGGACGCCAAACACGGAATCCATGCCGGCGACATAGAGACCTCGCTGATGCTGCATTTCCGGCCCGATCTCGTCGACATGAGCAAGGCCGGACGCTTCGTGCCGCGGACGGTCGAGATGGCGGATGAGGGCTACAAGTGGCTGCGGCCGACGGGCCCCCATCCCTTCGCCTGGATGGCGCAGGATGTTCATCCCTCCGGCGCTGCGGGCGATGCCAGCCTCGCTACCGCCGAGAAAGGCAAGGCGACGGCCGAGTTCCAGGCCGCGGGCTTCGTCGAATTGCTCGCGGATGTGGCGCGGTTTCCGTTGGCGACGCTGCACAAGGCAAACTGACACGTCATGCTCGGGCTTGACCCGAGCATCTCAGGCCGGAAAAGGCTCAGGCCAGCGCCTTCTGGTCACGAGATTCTCGGGTCTGCGCTTTGCTCCGCCCGAGAATGACGCCTCCTGCGTCAATCCGGGTCGAGCAAACGAGGTCCGGCCCCCTGCTTGCCGAGTTCGTCCCAGGGATTGTGCAGCGGGCAGCTCTTCACCGAGAGGCAGCCGCAGCCGATGCAGTCGTTGAGATGATCGCGCAGGCGCGTCAGCCGGTCGATGCGATGCTCAAGCTCCTCCTTCCAGGCAGCGGAGAGCCGCGTCCAGTCCTGCGCCGTCGGCGTGCGCTCCTGCGGCAACGCCTTGAAGGCCTCGCGGATCGTCTTCAGCGGGATACCGGTGCGCTGCGCCACCTTGATGATCGCGACGCGGCGCAGCACCTCGCGTGGATAGCGGCGCTGGTTGCCGGCGTTGCGGCGGCTACGGATCAGCCCTTCGGCCTCATAGAAGTGCAGCGCGGAGACCGCGATACCGCTGCGGCTCGCGACCTGGCCGACGCTGAGATCGTCAGCGAAGGGATTGCGGGCTGGGTGCTTCATGGTGCTTGACCTTAACCTTAGTTGAGGTTCTATAGAGGTCGCTCCGCTGCATTGCCAGCCCGCCGGAGCCTCTCATGCATCGCCCGCTCATCCCCCAAATCAAGGTCGCCGTGATCTATGGCAGCACGCGCCAGGGACGCCTGTGCACGAAGGTCGCCGGCTGGACGATCGCGCAGATCGAAGGCGATGGCCCGTTCTCGGTCGAGAGCGTCGATCCCGGCGCGCACGACCTCGCCGAGCAGGCGGAACGGCTCGGCCGGGCCGACGCCTTCATCGTGGTCACGCCCGAATACAACCGCAGCTTCCCGGCCCCCCTGAAGGCGCTGATCGACGGCACCGGCACACAATGGCGCGGCAAGCCGATCGCCTTCGTCTCCTATGGCGGCATCTCGGGAGGCCTGCGTGCCGTCGAGCAACTCCGCCTCGTCTTCGCCGAGCTGCACGCCGCGACGATCCGCGACGGAGTCTGCTTCGCCAATGCCTGGGACCAGTTCGACGAGACGGGTCGGCTGCGCGACGCCGATCGCGCCGAGCGGGCGATGGCGACAATGCTCGGGCAATTGCACTGGTGGGCGAGCGCGCTCAGAACGGCCCGGAACAGCGTGCCCTACGGGCAGTTCGCGGCTTAACGGGGCTTCAGGCCGCTTCACCCCTCATCCTGAGGAGGCCCGAAGGGCCGTCTCAAAGGATGTGGGCTGAGGGAGACCGAAGGCAGAACCTAACGCCGCGATGCAGTTTGCTTCACAAATTCGAACTGGTCGCGGCGGCGGCATCCGGGAAGGATCGGGCGGACCGATCCCTCCTTCTGCGGAGCCGCCATGCAGCTCAAACTCCTGCGCAACGCCCTGCTCAAGCTGAGCTATGCCGGCAAGACCCTGCTGATCGACCCTGATTTCGGCGAGAAGCTCAGCCGTCGCTCGATCGCCGGCAAGTCGCAGAATCCGATGGTCGAGCTCCCCGAGCCGATCGAGGAGATCCTCGCCGGAGTCGACCATGTCATCGTCTCGCATCTGCATGCCGACCATTTCGACGAGGTCGCCAAGGCGCGGATTCCGAAGGACATCCCGCTGATCTGCCAGCCCGGCAACGAGGAGGCGATCCGGCAGGCCGGCTTCAGCAACGTCACGCCGCTCGACCATTTCGTCCGCATCGGCCCGATCGTGGTGAAGCCGCAGCCGGCCCAGCATGGCACCGGGCCGGTCGTCGAGGTGATGGGCAAGGTGATGGGCCTCACCCTGGAAGCGCCAGGCGAGCCTTCAGTCTACTGGTGCGGCGACAGCGTGCTCTATGCGCCGCTGCAGGAGGCGGTGGCCAAGGCCGCGCCCGATGTGATCGTTACCCATTCCTGCGGCGCACTCTGGGATGGCACGCTGATCGTGATGGATGCCCAGCAGACGCTCGACCTCGCCGAGCAGGCGCCGCAGGCGGTGATCGTCGCGACCCATATGGAAGCGCTCGACCATGCCAGCGTCAGCCGGCAGGCGTTGCGCGAGGCGGCCGAGGCTCGCGGCATCGGCCGTGACCGGCTGCTGATCCCGGCCGATGGCGAGACGATCGATTTGAAGGCGCCGGTGCACGCCGGCACCTGAACCTCCTCGGTCATCCCGGACAAGCCGCGAAGCGGCGCCGATCCGGGATCCATGCCTGAACCGTTCCGGAATGGGTCCCGGGTCTGCGCTTCGCTCCGCCCGGGACGACCGGGGCGGCGAAACGAGCCCTCTACTCCCCCGCCTTGAGCTGCTTGGCGTAGATGTCCTTGTACTGGTCGCGCAGCAGGTTCTTCTGGACCTTGCCCATGGTGTTGCGCGGCAGGTCGGCGACGATGAAGACCTGCTTGGGCAATTTGAACTTGGCGAGGCGCTGCTCCAGCGCCTTGGCGATGCCGGCGGCGGAGATATCGGCGCCGGCCTTTGCCACCACCACGGCGGTGACGCCCTCGCCGAAATCGGGATGCGGGCAGCCGATCACGGCGCTCTCGATCACCCCTTGCATCTCGTCGATCTCGGCCTCGACCTCCTTGGGATAGACATTGTAGCCGCCGGTGATGATTAGGTCCTTGCCGCGCCCGACGATGTGGACGTAGCCGGCCGGGTCGATCTTGCCGAGATCGCCGGTGATGAAGAAGCCGTCGGGCCGGAACTCGGCCGCCGTCTTCTCGGGGTTGCGCCAATAGCCCTTGAAGACGTTGGGGCCCTTGACCTCGATCATGCCGATCTCGTCGCGGGCGAGCTCCTTGCCGCTCTCCGGATCGGTGACGCGGGCCGAGACGCCGGGCAGCGGGAAGCCGACCGTGCCCGCCACCCGGTCCCCGTCATAGGGATTCGAGGTGTTCATGTTGGTTTCGGTCATGCCGTAGCGCTCGAGGATGGCGTGGCCGGTGCGCTCGCGCCATTCGCGATGCGTCTCGGCCAGCAGCGGTGCCGAGCCGGAGACGAAGAGGCGCATATGCTTCGTCGCCTCCTTCGACAGCCTGCTATCCTGGAGCAGGCGGACATAGAAGGTCGGCACGCCCATCATGCTCGTCGCTTGCGGCAGGTATTTGAAGACCTGTTCCGGATCGAACTTCGGCAGCAGGATCATCGCGGCGCCGGCAAACAGGATGACATTGGTCGCGACGAAGAGGCCGTGGGTGTGGAAAATCGGCAAAGCGTGCAGCAGCACGTCGCTCTTGCCGAAGCGCCAGTAGTCGACCAGCGCCAGCGCGTTAGAGGCGAGGTTGTCATGGCTGAGCATGGCGCCCTTGGAGCGCCCGGTTGTGCCCGAGGTGTAGAGGATGGCGGCGAGATCATCCGCGCCGCGCGCGACGTCGGCGAACTCGGCCGAAGCGGCATTGGCGTTGTCGAGCAAGCTGCCTGCGCCGACGCCGAGCGTCTCCAGCTTCGCGCCGGCCTTCTCGGCAAAGGGCTTCAGCGCCTCCGCCCTGGCGGGATCGCAGACGAAGACGGCGGGCTCGGCATCGCCGAGGAAGTACTCGATCTCGGCCGGGGTGTAGGCGGTGTTGAGCGGCAGGAAGATCGCGCCGGCACGGACCGTGCCGAGATAGAGCATCAAGGCCTCGATGCTCTTCTCGACCTGGACGGCGACACGGTCGCCCGGCTTCACACCGAGCGCCACCAGCGCGTTGGCGAAGCGGGCGGAGACCGCGACCATGTCGGCATAGGAATAGGTCCGGCCGTCATCGAGGAATGCGAAGGGCGCGTTCGGCGCCGGCATGCGAGCCTTGATCAGGTCGAACAGATGATTGCCCATGATTTCGGGTCCTTTCAGGCGTTTCCGTTTTGTGTTGTTCAGTGCTTGGCCGGCCGCAGCAGCTTCTTCACCGAGGAGGAGGCGACCACGGTGCTACGGCTGGCGAAGGCCTCGTGATTGACCTCGATGTCGTCGAGCTCATAGCGGTAATTGACCATCACGCCATGGGACTCGCGCTGGCCCCGGTCGGAGAGGTTGCCGCCGACATTGATGCGCTCCAGCCGCGCGCCATTGCCGAGATGGAAGCGGGCGACCGGGTCGATCACCCGTCCTGACGCAGTCCGCGCTCTCAGCATGTACTGCGCCATCATCTGGCCGAGCAGCTTGTCGCGACGAGCGGCGGTCACCTCATCGAGCGCCACGACCTCGGCCGGCGCCTGCATCAGCAATGCGGCTTCCTCATTGGTCAGGCCGAGCTCGGCCGGCTCCGCCAGCGCCGGGCCGAGCCAGCGCGCGAAGCCCGGCACCGGCGAGAGCGTGACGAAGACGTCGAGCCCCGGCAGCTCCCGCTTCAGGTCCTCGGCGACCTGCTTGATCAGGAAGTTGCCGAAGGAGATGCCGCGCAGGCCCTCCTGGCAGTTCGAGATCGAATAGAACACCGCCGTGGTGGCGGAAGAGGCAGACAGCACCTCGCGCTCCTCGCTCAGCACATCGACGATGCGGCTCGGATTCTCACGGGTCAGCGCGACCTCGACGAAGATCAGCGGCTCGTCGATGAGCTGCGGGTGGAAGAAGGCGAAGCAGCGCCGATCGGCCGGCTCGAGCCTACGGCGCAGATCGTCCCAGTCCTTGATGGCGTGGACCGCCTCGTAGCGGATGATCTTCTCCAGCACGTTCGCCGGCGTGGTCCAGTCGATGCGGCGCAGCACGAGGAAGCCGCGATTGAACCAGGAGGCGAAGAGGTGCCGGAAATCGGCATCGACCGCCTTGAGGTCCGGCTCCTGCTTCATCGCCTCGAACATGCTCTCGCGCATGCGCACCAGCACATGGGTGCCGCCTGGCGCGAGGTTGAGGCGGCGGAACAGCTCTTGCCGGCGCGGCTCGGAGGCGAGATGGAGCTGGCCGATCGCCTCGGCGTCGGGATTGTCGCGATAACGCTCCAGCGCGGCGTCGAGCCGCTCGCGATCGGGGCCGAAGCGCTCCTGCAGCAGACGGAAGAAGGCGAGCCGGCCGCCCTCTTCGAGCTGCTCCCAATCATCCAGAACGGCCTGTGCCAGCGCCATGCCCGACGCCTCGCCGCGCCCCGAGAGGAGGTCCTCGCAGAGCTTGTCGAGCGGCCGGCGGCGGTTCGAGGCGAAGCGCTCGAAATTGATCAGCGCCCGGCCGCGATCGGCGACGCTGGTCAAGAGATCGCCAAGAAACGCCATCTGCACCCCCAAGGCCTGCTACCAGCGCCATCCTATACGAGTTTGCCGCAGTGCAAACGCAAGGCACCGCGACACGATCGCGCTACTTCAACAGGTCCCACGCCTTGAGGAAGAAATCGGGCGTGCCGAAGTTCCCAGACTTCAGCGCCACCACCATGTCTGGCCCTTCGACGACACGCGTCCAAGGCACGCCGGGGTCGATCTCAGGGCCGATCTCCAGCGTGCGGATGGCGAGCCCCTGCACTACCGCGCCGGACGTCTCACCACCGGCGACCAACAGGCGGGTGACGCCGCCAGCGTTCAGAAGTCGCGCGGCTTCGGCAAAGGCATGCTCGACGGTCTCGCCGGCCTTATCGCGGCCGAGCTTGTCCTGCACCGCCGCGACCTCGGCCGGATCGTCGCTGGAATAGAGGAGGAAGGGTTTGTCGGCCGGCTGCGCCAAGGCCCAGTCGGCCAGCTCCTTCGCCGTCTGCTGTCCGGCGGCCAGCGCCAGCGGGTCAACCTTCAGCGCCGGGATGCCGGCCGCGAGCGCCGCCTTGATCTGCCCCCGCGTCGCGGTCGAGCAGCTGCCCGAGATGATGCCGGCGCGACCCGCCGATGCGGAGAGATGCGTCGCGGTCTCGCGCCAGGGCAGAAGCCCTGCCTTGCGGAAGTTCTCGGGCAGGCCCATCGCGATGCCGGAGCCGCCGGTGAGCAGGACATGATCCGAAATGGCCTCGCCGAGCACCATCAGATGGCCATTGTCCAGCGCATCGGTGACGACGTAGCGCACGCCGTCCGCCGCCAGCTCGGCCAGGCGCTTGCGTACCGCGGCAGCGCCCTGGTTGACGGCCGCATAGGAGGCGAGTCCGACCTTGTGACCGGTCTGCGCAGCCATCAGCCGCATCAGGTTGGAATCCCGCATCGGCGTCAGCGGGTGGTCCTTCATCGAGCTCTCGTGCAGCGGCACCTCGCCGACGAAGAGATAGCCGTTGAAGATCGACCGGCCGTTGGCCGGGAAGGCCGGGCAGACAATGGCTTGATGGGCATTGAGGCGCTGCATCAACGCGTCCGCGACCGGGCCGATGTTGCCCTGCGCCGTCGAGTCGAAGGTTGAGCAGTATTTGAACAGGATCTGCCGCGCGCCAGCCGCCAGCAGCGCCTCGCAGGCGGCGAGCGAATCCGCCACGGCCTCGGCGACAGGATTGGTGCGCGATTTCAGTGCGACGACGACGGCGTCGGCCTCGGGCAGTTTCGCGCCGGCAGCAGGCGCGCCGATGACCTGGACCGTGCGCATCCCGGCGCGGTTCAGCATCAGGGCGACGTCGGTCGCGCCCGTCATGTCGTCGGCAATCACACCCAGCAGCATCGTTGGACCTTTCCGTTGGACTTGCCGCATAAGCATACGAGCAACGTCCGGCAAATCTTGCATACCAGAATCGATGCGAGCCGCGACAGCCTTTGGCCACCCTGCCGCCATGCAGGCGCTGGCGGCTGGCATTCGTCATACTGTATCCATTGCACCAATCGCGCTGGCGTGGAATGTTCCAGCCAACGCTCGGCGGGGATAAGGCGAGCCTATCGACGATCACCTTGAAATGCGCCAACTTGGTACCGAATGGGACCAAGTCAGAATGAACCCGCGGAGCTGCCAGAATCGCCGAAGAGCGAGGCCGCACCGGTCAGCGGGCCACTATCAAAGCAAAACAAACAGGGGAACAGCCATGAAACAAATCGTTCTGCTGGCGTCGGCAGCCTTGCTAGGCCTCGCCGCTCTTCCGGTCCAGGCCCAAACGCCATCGACCTTGCGTATCGGTCTTCAGGAAGATCCCGATATGCTTGACCCGCACAAGGCCCGCACCTTCGTCGGCCGCATCGTCTTCATGGGGCTGTGCGACCGTCTCGTCGACATCGACCCGGAGCTGAAGATCACCCCCCGGCTCGCGACCGAGTGGTCATTCTCGGCGGACGGGCTGACACTGACGATGAAGCTCAGGACCGACGCCAAGTTCCATGACGGCGAGACGTTCAACGCCGAGGCGGCAAAGGCCAATATCGAGCGGGCGATGACGCTGCCGGATTCGCTGCGCAAGTCCGAGCTCGCCTCGGTCGAGAGCGTCAGCGCCCCCGATCCGGCGACGCTCGTCTTCAAGCTGAAACGCCCCGATGCGACGCTGCTCGCCCAGCTCACCGACCGCGCCGGCATGATGCTGTCGCCGAAGAGCCTCGGTCCCGACATCACCGCCAAGCCGATCTGCTCCGGCCCCTACCAGTTCGTCGAGCGCGTCCAGAACGACCGCATTGTGCTGGAGAAGTTCAAGGGACATTGGGAAGCGGACAAGTACCAGTTCGACCGGATCGTCTACCGCGCCATTCCTGACACCACCGTCCGCCTCGCAAATCTGCGGGCCGGCGAGCTCGACATGCTGGAGCGCCTGGCGCCGACCGATGTGAAGTCGGCCAAGGCCGACAAGAGCCTCAAGATCGAGAGCACTGCCAATCTCGGCTACCAGGGCATCACCATCAACACCGGCCATGGCGAGGCCGCCAATCAGCCGATGGGCAAGGACAAGCGGGTGCGACAGGCGCTGTCGCTCGCCATCGACCGCAAGGTGCTGAGCCAGGTCGTGTTCGAAGGGCTCTATGAGCCGATGATCCAGCCCTTCAATCCCGGCAACCAGTATCTCTCTGCCGCCTTCCCCGTGCCGGAGCGCGACGTCGCCAAGGCCAAGGCACTGCTGAAGGAGGCCGGAGTCGCCAAGGTCAGCGTCGATCTCTTCGTCACCAACAACCCGGTCGACGCCCAGCTCGGCCAGGTCATCCAGGCGATGGCCCAGGAGGTCGGCATCGACGTCCAGATCCGCTCGACCGAGTTCGCCAGCCAGCTGCGCGACCAGCAGCAGGGCAAGTTCCAGATGAGCCGGATCGGCTGGTCCGGCCGCATCGACCCGGATGGCAACATCCACCAGTTCGTCACCAGCAAGGGCAACCAGAACGACGGCAAATATTCCAACGCCGAGGTCGACAAGCTGCTCGACGAGGCCCGCACGATCTACGACGTCGCCGAGCGCAAGAAGCGCTATGACGCCGCCCAGAAGATGCTCCAGGACGAGCTGCCGATCGTCTATCTCTACAACCAGACCGTCTTCTTCGCGCTGCGCTCCAACCTCCAGGGCTTCGTGATCAATCCCGACGGGATGATCCGGCTGTCGGGGCTGAAGCGGTCGTGAGGGCGTCGCCTAACAGGAGAGAGAGCGGCAACCCCGCTCTCTCCCGGCCTCGTCAGGGCGATCGGAAGCCATGCTCGCCCTGATCGGCCGTCGCCTCCTGATCGCGATCCCGACGCTGTTCCTGGTGTCGCTGTTCGTGTTCGCGCTGCAGCGGGCACTGCCGGGCGACCCGTTCCTGGTGATCGCCGGCGAGGAGCGCGATCCAGAGGTGATCGCGCGGCTGCGCGAAATCTACCGGATGGACGATCCGATCGTGGTGCAGTTCTTCGCC
The DNA here is from genome assembly GCF_001429505.1 of Allobosea sp. Root483D1. Lineage (GTDB taxonomy): Bacteria > Pseudomonadota > Alphaproteobacteria > Rhizobiales > Beijerinckiaceae > Allobosea. The sequence goes on along the minus strand of NZ_LMJW01000016.1, from coordinate 24,077 downwards.
TGGCTCGGCCAGGTGATCCAGGGCGATTTCGGTCGCTCGCTGCGCACCGGCGAGCCGGTGCTCGGGCTGATCGTGCAGAAGCTCGGCGTCACCTTCCAGCTGGCGGTCGCCTCGATGCTCATCGCGGTCGGCATCGGCATCCCGGCCGGAATCATCGCTGCCAGGCGCAAGGATACCATCGCCGACTATTCGGCGAGCGCGGTCGCCTTGTTCGGCCTCTCGGTCCCGCATTTCTGGCTCGGGATCATGCTGATCCTGCTGGTCTCGGTTGAACTGCGCTGGCTGCCGGCGTCGGGCTTCGAATCGATATTCAGCGATCCCAAGGCTGCGATCGAACGCCTGATCATGCCGGCCTTCGTGCTCGGCGGCGGCCTCGCGGCCTCGCTGATGCGCCATACCCGCTCGGCCATGCTCGAAGTACTACAGTCCGACTATGTCCGGACCGCGCGCGCCAAGGGGCTGGCCGAGGATGCAGTGATCAACCGGCACGCGCTGCGCAATGCGCTGGTGCCGATCATCACCTTGTCGACGATCCTGTTCGGCGAACTGCTCGCCGGCGCGGTGCTGACCGAGCAGGTCTTCACCATTCCCGGCTTCGGCAAGCTGATCGTCGATGCGGTCTTCAACCGCGACTATGGCGTCGTCCAGGGCGTGGTGCTCTGCACCGCGATCGGCTTCATCATCATGAACCTCGTCGCGGATGTGCTCTACATCCTCGTCAATCCGCGCCTGAGGGACAGCTGATGGGCGCCATGACCGTCCGCGCCACCGGGGCGAGCCTTCAGGGGCGCGGCTCCCTCCGCAAGCTGATGCGCAGCCGCTCGGCCCGGATCGGCGGCCTGATCGTGCTCGTCTTCGTCGCGATGGCGCTGCTGGCGCCGTTGCTGCCGCTCGCCGACCCGCTGAAGTCGAATTTCCTCGCCATCCGCAAGCCGCCCTCCGAGCTCTACTGGTTCGGCACCGACGAACTCGGTCGTGACCAGGTCTCGCGGCTCATCTTCGGCGCGCAGGCCTCGCTGCTCGCCGGGATCATCTCGGTGGCGATCGCACTCGGAGTCGGCGTGCCGATCGGCCTGATCGCCGGCTGGTATGGCGGCTGGATCGACGCGGTGATCTCGCGCATCACCGAAGCGCTGCTCGCCTGCCCCTTCCTGATCCTGGCGATCGCGCTCGCGGCCGTACTCGGGCCCTCGCTGACCAATGCGATGATCGCGATCGGGCTCTCCTTCGCGCCGATCCTGATCCGGCTGGTGCGGGGACAGGTGCTCGCGATCAAGAACGAGGAATTCGTCGACGGTGCCCGCTCCATCGGCGGGGGCAGCCTCTACATCCTGTTCCGCCACGTCGCGCCTAACACGCTCTCGCCGATCATCGTCCAGTCGACGCTGTTCATGGCGCAGGCGATCGTGCTCGAAGCCGCCCTCTCCTTCCTCGGCCTCGGCCAGCAGCCGCCCTCCCCGTCCTGGGGCCAGATGCTGAACGTCGCCAAGAATTTCATGGAGCAGGCGCCGTGGATGTCGGTGGCGCCCGGCGTCGCCATCTTCCTGGCGGTTCTCGGCTTCAACTTGCTCGGCGACGGCCTGCGCGACGCGCTCGACCCCAAAGAATCCTGACCTGCCTATCTAGGGAATAGTCTCATGTTCACTACCCGCCCCGAGATCCTCGGCACCTTCGGCGTCGTCACCTCGACGCATTGGCTCGCGACCGCGTCGGGCATGGCCATGCTTGAGAAGGGCGGCAACGCCTTCGACGCCTGCGCCGCCGCCGCCTTCGTGCTGCAGGTGGTCGAGCCGCACCTCGTCGGCCCGGCCGGCGACATGCCGGCGGTGTTCTATTCGGCCGAGACCAAGAAGGTCGAAGTGCTCTGCGCCCAGGGACCGGCGCCGGCCGCAGCGACGATCAAGGCCTACAAGGACCTCGGCATCGACATCATCCCCGGCGACGGCCTGCTCTCGACCGTGATCCCCGGCGCCTTCGGCGGCTGGATGACGATGCTGCGCGATCATGGCCGCCTGCCCCTGCGCGAGGTGCTGGAGCCGGCGATCGGCTATTTCGAGAACGGCCACCCGATGCTGCCGCGCGTCTCCGACACGATCGCGGGGCTGACCGATCTCTTCAGCAACGAATGGCCGACGTCGGGAGCCGTCTACCTGCCCGGCGGCAATGTCCCGAAGGGCCGCGAACTCTTCCGCAACACGGCGGCGGCCGCGACCTACAAGCGCATCCTCGCCGAGGCAGAGGCTGCCGGCGGCGATCGCCAGAAGCAGATCCAGGCGGCCTACGATGCCTGGTACAAGGGCTTCGTGGCCGAGGCGATGGACGCCTTCTGTCGCACGGAAGCGCCGATGGATTCGACCGGGCGGCGTAACAAGGGCCTGCTCACGGCGCAGGACATGGCCGGCTGGACGCCGCACTACGAGGCGCCGGCAAGCGTGACCTACCATGACTGGGAGGTGTTCAAGATCGGCCCCTGGGGCCAAGGACCCGTCTTCCTGCAGACGCTGAAGATCCTCGAAGGCTTCGATCTCTCCGCGATGGGCCCGGCCAGCCCCGAGTTCATCCACCATGTCGCCGAGGCGATGAAGCTCGCCTTCGCCGACCGCGAAGCCTATTACGGCGATCCGGATTTCGTGAAGGTGCCGCTGGCGACGCTGCTGTCGGAGGATTACGCCCGCGGCCGGCGCGCGCTGATCGGCAACGAGGCCTCACAGGAAATCAGGCCGGGCGCAGTATCCGGCTTCGAAGCCCAAGTCGCACAGGCGCTCGCCAATATCAGGATCGCCGGCCAGCATGGTGCGACGGGCGGCGCGACCGTCGGCGAGCCGACGCTGGCCTCGATGGTCGCCTCCTCGCAGCGCGGCGATACCGTCCACATCGATGTCATCGACCGCTGGGGCAACATGGTCGCGGCGACGCCGTCGGGTGGCTGGCTGCAATCCTCGCCGGTGATCCCGGAGCTCGGCTTCCCGCTGAACTCCCGCGCCCAGGCCTTCTTCCTCGAAGAGGGGCTGCCCTCCTCGCTGGCCCCCGGCAAGCGCCCGCGCACGACGCTGACGCCGACCATAGCCTTCGAGAATGGGCAGCCTCGCCTCGCTTTCGGCACGCCGGGCGGCGACCAGCAGGAGCAATGGCAGCTCGGCATGTTCCTGCGCCGCGTCCATCACGGGCTCAATCTGCAGGAGGCGATCGACCTGCCGCTGTTCCACACCCAGCACTTCCCCTCGACCTTCTATCCGCGCGAGGCGCGGCCTGGCCATCTCACGGTCGAGGAGAGCGTCGGCGAGGCCGTGCTCGCTGATCTCGTCCGGCGCGGGCACAAGCTCGAGACGGCGCCCGCCTGGACGGTCGGTCGGCTGACTGCGGCCGAGAAGAGCGCCAACGGCCTCTTGCGCGCCGCAGCAACGCCACGTCTGATGCAGGCCTACGCCGCCGGCCGCTGAGGAATCGCTCATGACCTGGTCCATCGTCGCGCGCGATGCCGCGACCGGCGCCTTTGGCGTCGCCGTCTCGACCTGCGCCTTCGCCGTCGGCTCGCGCGTGCCCTATGGCTGCGGCCGGGTCGGCGCGATCGCGACGCAGGCCTTCGTCAACCCGCTCTACGGCATCGATGGCCTGAAGCTATTGCAGGAAGGGCGGTCCTCGGTCGAGATCATCGCCAGCCTGACAGCGGCTGATGAAGGCCGGGCGCATCGGCAGCTGCATGTGATCGACCGCGACGGCCGCACCGCCTCCTTTACCGGCAATGCCTGCATCGACTGGTGCGGAGCGGTGAACGGGCCGCAGGTCTCGGTCGCCGGCAACATGCTGGCCGGGCCGGAGGTCGTCCAGGAGACGCTGAAGGCCTATGTCGAGAATTCAGGGCTCGACTTCGACGAGCGCCTGCTGGTGGCGCTCGAAGCCGGCGAGAAGGCCGGCGGCGACAAGCGTGGCCGGCAATCCTGCGCGATCCGCATCTGGGCGGGCGAGCCGGTGGCGAGCTTCGACATCAGGGTCGATGACCATGCCGATCCGCTGGCGGAGCTGCGGCGGATCTGGCGGGTGGCGCATCAGCGCTATGTGCCATTCCAGCAAGCCTCGCCTTCGCGAGCACGGCCAGCCGGGGTCACCGACCGGGCGGAGCTCGATCGGCTGTGCAGTGAGTATGCCGCCGCGTGGAATGCGCGGCATCCGGAGTGACGATCGGCGCAGCCGATCGTCATGCTCGGGCTTGACCCGAGCATCTCGGGCCGCAGGAGGCTCCAGCCTGCGCCTTCTGGTCATGAGATTCTCGGGTCGGTGCTGCGCGCCGCCCGAGAATGACGGCTCCGATCACGCCGCCTTGGCAGCGCGCCCTTCGACCGCCCACTTGGCGTACCAGCTCTTGAAGCGGCGCCATTCGGTCTCAACGTAGTTGCGCTGGGCGTCGGAGAGCCTGTCGGCCTCGTTGAAGTGGCGCTCGTAAGCCTTGTGCCCCTCCAGCACCATCAGGTGCTTGTAGTAGAGCACGAGGTCGACGCCCTCGTCGAAGGAGGAGAGCACATAGAGCGCCCGCTCCAGCTCGAGCGCGTCGCGCTCGGCCTGCGGATCGCCGGCAGCAGCCTTCTGCGAGAGCGCGACGAGATGCAGCACTTCCTTCGGCAACGCATTGCCGATGCCGGTGATCGCGCCGCCGGCGCCGCAGCGGATGAAGCCGTGCGTCACCTGCGTGTCGACGCCGACCATCAGGGTCAGCTTCGGATCGCGGTTGGTGATGTGCTCGGCCGCATAGCTCAGCGCCGCGCCGCCGCCGAACTCCTTGAAGCCGACGAGATGCGGGAAGCGCTCGTTCAGCGCGAAGAACAGGTCGGCCTTGGTCTCGTAGCCGTAATAGGGGCTGTTGTAGATCACCGACGGCAGATCGACCGCGGCCGACAGGATGCCCTCGAAATGGGCGCGCTGGGCCTGCAGCGAGGAGCCACGCGAGAGCACGCGCGGGATCACCATCAGGCCCTGTGCGCCGGCCTTCTTGGCATGGGCGGCAAGCGCCGCGGCGCGCTTCGGGTTCTGCGCGCCGGTGCCGACGATGAGCGGGATGCCGCCCTTCACCAGAGCCTCGACGCCTTCCATGCGCTGCTCGTCGGTGAGCAGCGGCCAGTCGCCCATCGAGCCGCAATAGACGACCGCCGACATGCCGGCGTCGATCAGGTGGCGGCCAGTGCGCACCAGCTCGGCGTAATCGACATCGCCCGAGGCGGTGCAGGGGCTCATCAAAGCGGGGATGGTGCCGCTGAAGATGTTCTTGGTCATGGCAGAAAATCCGCTCGCGGGAGGAATGCGGCTGCGGGCCGATCGCCCGCAGCCAGGAGATTAGCCTGAGATCAGACCGTGATCGACTGGCCGGCCTTGCGCAACTCGGCGAGCACCGGCGCCTTGGGCAGCCAGATCTTGTCGAACTCGGCAACGACCGCCTCGGAGTCCTTCGGGTTGGCGAGCTTGAACTTGGCACCGGCCGCCTTGAACTGCTCGACAAGCTTGGGCTCGTTGACGGCGAGCGCGTCGATCTGCTCGTCGAGCGCGGCGCGCACGGTCTTCTGGATCAGCTCGCGATCGGCGGCCGGCATGCCCTGCCAGACGCGGCCCGAAGCGAGCGCGATCACCGGCATGAAGATCGCGTTCATCTGCAGGATGGTCTTCGAGACCTTGTCGAAGCGCTGGTTCCAGGAGAATTCGAGATCGGCCTCGAGCCCATCGACCTGGCCATTGGTCATGGCGTCGAAGACCTGCGGCGTCGGGATCGGGGTCGGGGCGGCGCCGAGCAGCTGGTAGAAATCGCGATAGACCGGCGTCGGGTTGATGCGCAGCTTCATGCCCTTGATGCCGGCGACGCCGTCGATCTCCCTGGCGGCGAAGACGGCGCGCATGCCGGTGATGCCCCAGGCCATGCCGACGCAGCCGGTTTCGCGCGGCAGCACGTCGAACAGCTTCATCGCGACGGGATCGCGCACCAGCTTGGCGATCTTGGCGGTGGAGTCGACGATATAAGGCGCGGTGATCGCGCCGATCGCGGGCACCCGCGAGCCGAGCTCGGCAGCCATGATCCAGCCCATGTCGAGCGCGCCGGACTGCATCTGCTGCAGCATGGCGGCTTCGTTGCCGAGCTGACCGGAGTGGAAGACCGTCAGGTTCAGTCGGCCATTGGTCTCGGCCTTGAGGCGCTCGCCGACCTTGACGGCTGCGACGTTCCAGGGATGGCCGTTCGGGGTCAGGATGCCCAAGCGCAGATCCTTGCTCTGGGCGAGCAGCAGTGCGGGCTTGGCGATCGGCAGCGTTGCAGCGGCGGCGATGAGATGACGGCGTGAAATGGTCATGACGGAACTCCCCTTATTGATTGATGGACGAACTCACTTCACCAGGACCAGCGACAGCCATGGGTAGATCGAGAGCAGAACCAGGAGGACGCAGGAGATGATGAAGAAGGGCAGCGTCACGAGGAACATCTTGCCGGGCTTGGCTCCCGTCACCGCAGCGGCGACGAAGAAGCAGAGGCCCACGGGCGGCGAGAGCAGGCCGAGCACGAGGTTGATCACCACGACGACGCCGAAATGGCGGGGATCGATATTGTAGACCTCGGTCGCGATCGGCAGCAGGATCGGCACCGTCATGATCAGGCCGGGGATGCCGTCGATCACCGTGCCGATCACCAGCAGGATGACGTTGACCAGCAGCATGAAGGTCACCGGATCCTTGGCGATCGCCTGGATCGAGGCGGCTACTGCCTGCGGGACCTTGCCGTAGACCAGCACCCAGGAGAACACGGCGGCGGCAGCGACGAGGAAGAGCACGATCGCCGAGTAGACGCCGGCGCGCAGCATCATCTGCGGCATCTGCCCGAACTTGAGTTCCTTGGTCCAGTAGCGGCCGATCAGCGCCGCTGCGACCGAGCCGACGGCAGCAGCTTCGGTCGCGTTGGCGAAGCCGCCGAGGATCGAGCCGACGATGACGATCGGGATCAGCAGCGTCGGCGCCGACTTCAGCACGATCCTGGCCCGCTCGCGCAGCGAGAGCTTGTCGCCGGCCGGGTAGTTGTAGACGAAGCCCATGGCGGCGATGATGAGGAAGAACAGGATGGTCAGGAGCACGCCCGGCACGATGCCCGAGAGCAGCATGTCGCTGACCGAGACCTGGGCCAGCACGGCATAGACCACGAACATCACCGAGGGCGGGATGATCGGCCCGAGCATGCCGCCATAGGCGGTGAGGCCGGCAGCGAAATCCTTGTCGTAGCCCTTGCGCTCCATCTCGGGGACCATGACCTGCGCCATGATCGCGACCTGGGCCGTGGCCGAACCGAGGATCGAGGCGACGAACATGTTGGCGAGGATGTTGACATAGGCCAGGCCGCCCTTGAGCGAGCCGACGAAGGCCATCGCGAGGTCGACGATGCGGCGGGTAATGCCGCCGCCATTCATGATCTCGCCGATCAGGATGAAGAGCGGGATGGCGATCAGCCCGTAGCTGTCGACGCCGCCGAACATCTGCAGCGGATAGTTCGGCAAGAGCTGCATGTTGCCGGTCGCCGCCATGTAGATCAGCGCGCCCAGGCACAGGCACAGCGCGATCGGCACGCCGGCCAGCATGATGCCGAAGAAGGCTCCAATCGTGATCGCCATCAGTTCACCACCCCGTCGGCATTGGCGGCAGCAAAGCCAGGCAGTTCCTGCTTCGCGACGAGGCCGAGATCTTCGAACAGGTTCGCCAGCGCATGCAGCGTCATCGAGAACGCGAAAATCGGCATGATCAGGTAGATGACCCAGGTCGGCCAGTTCAGGGTCTGGGTGCGCTCGGTGTAGATGAAGTTGAAGGATTGGCCGGCATATTCCCTGGCGTCGAAGCCCGCCTTGGTGATGCCGACCGGATCGAGCCAGAGCCAGCACATCACGCCGAGCGCGATGCCGAACAGGATGACGCCAAGGGTCGCGATGATCCGGAAGATCGCGGTGCCGCGCTCCGAGAAGCGCTCGGTCAGCATGGTCACGGCGAAATCGAGACGCATGCGCGTCATGGCGGATGCGCCGATGAAGGTGAGCCAGACGACGCTGTAGACCGCGGATTCGTCGATCCAGTAGATCGGATAGCCGGTGTAGCGCGTGACGACGTTGAGCAGGATCAGCGCCGAGAGCAGGAACATCAGCGCCTGGATGGCGCGGTGCTCGACCCGGAGCAGACGCCCAGACACAGCGACGATCACCTCCGGCACGGCCATGGAGCGGCTTTTCGCCGCGACAGCTTCATTGCTCATTGTTGCCTTCCCCTTGCCGCGTTGTAGATTGTATAAAATCTACGTGTCAATGGTTTTTCACAACGCGATCAGCTAGGCTGTGGCCGATGTCCCCTCCCCTGAAGCACCGCACCCTGTCCTCGGCGATCGTCGATCGCCTGCGCCAGGAGATCCTCGACGGCAGCTATCCGGCCGGCTCGCAATTGCGGCAGGACGCGCTGGCGCAGGCCTTTGAGGTCAGCCGCATCCCGGTGCGCGAGGCGCTGTTCCAGCTCGAGGCGGAGGGCTTCGTCAGGATCGTGCCGCACAAGGGCGCGATCGTCTCGGGACTGTCGCTGGACGAGATCAACGACGTCTTCGAGCTGCGCAAGCTACTGGAGCCGCGATTGCTGGCGAGCTCGGTTCCGGCGCTAACGGCGGAAGATTTCGCCGCCGTTGCCGGGATGGAGGCTGCGTTCGAGGAGGCGATGACGGCTGGAGACATCAGCCGCTGGGGCGTGCTCAACGCCGATTTCCATCTGGCGCTCTATGCCCGCGCGACGCAGCCGCGCACGCTTTTGATAGTCGCGGGACTATTGCAGACCAGCGATCGGTATACGCGCCTGCAATTGCAGCGCAGCTCCTCGATCGAACGGGCGCGGACCGAGCACAACGAGCTGATCCGGCTCTGCCGCGCGGGAGCGATGAAGGAGGCCAGCCGCCTGCTGGTGGACCATATCGAGCTCGTCCGGCGGGATCTGGTTGAATTCCTGGAAGCCGGCGGCAAGACGTAACCCAGCCATCATTCTCGGGCGGAGCGAAGCGCAGACCCGAGAATCTTGTGACGACAAGGCGCTGATCAGCACCTCTTCCGTGCCGAGATGCTCGGGACAAGCCCGAGCATGGCGGTTGGCCTTCAGGTCAGCTTACCCCTGGCCGCCACCGGCAGCTCGCCGATCAGCTTGTCGCCGCGCACCGTCACCAGCCGGTCGACCATGTTGACGACGACGCAGACATGGTTCGGCACCACGCGCACAACCTCGCCGACATTGGGCCGCTCATTGCTGCCGGAGAGGTCGAGGAAGCCGTGCTCCTCGGCGAACTGCGCGATCCGCGCCAGCGGGTATTCGAGGATGTAGCCGTGGCCGTCGAGGTTGCCCTTGTCGCTGGTCAGCGTCTTCGAGCCTGAATCGAGAATGCCACGCTCCGCTCCCGCCCGGCTGACCACGGTGGCGTAGACGGTCAGCGCGCAGTCCTCCAGCTCCGCCACCCCGGCCGCGATCTGCATGCGGTCGTTGAAGATCGAGGTGCCCGAGCGATGCTCGGTCGAGCCCTTGAGCTTGCCGATGTTGGGGATGTTGGGCGAGCCGCCGGTCGAGATGATGCCGGCTTCGAGACCGGCCTCGCGCAGGCCGGCATTGGCAGTGTCGAGGAAATCCTGCGTCGCCGGCCAGCCGGTTTCCGGTGGGTACATCAGGAAGCCGGCGAAGGTCAGGCCCTTGGACGCGGCGATCTGCCTGGCGAGTTCGACCGCCTCGCCGGGAGTCTCGACGCCGGCGCGTTTGCGGCCGGTATCGCACTCGACCACGACCTCAAGATTGCGCCCGGCGATCTCGGCCGCCTTGGGCAGACCGGCAATCGTGACGGGGTTGTCGGCCGCGACGATCATCCGGACGCGACGCTGGAGCGCGCCAAGCCGCCCGAGCTTCTCCTCGCCCAAAATGTTGTAGCTGATCAGGATGTCGTCGATGCCGCCATCGGCCATGACCTCGGCCTCGCCGAGCTTCTGGCAGGTGATGCCGCGCGCCCCGGCAGCGACCTGGAGCCGCGCCAGCTCGGGCGATTTATGCGTCTTGATGTGCGGACGGTTGGCGACGCCGGCGGCGTCGCAGGCGGCCTGGAGCCTGGCAATATTGGCCTCGACCTTGTCGAGGTCGATGACGACGGCCGGCGTGCCGTAGACGCGGGCGATCTCTTCAGCGAGGGCAGTCGTCACGAGAGCACCCGCACGATGACTTCGATCTCGACCGTCATGTTGTTGGGGAGCGAGCCCATGCCGACGGCAGAGCGGGCGTGGCGGCCATTGTCGCCGAGCACGGCGACGAACAGGTCCGAGCAGCCATTGATAACCTTGGGGTGCTGGGAAAAATCGGGCGCTGCATTGACCATGCCGAGCAGCTTGACGACCTCGATCTTGTCGAGCGATCCGGCCGCCTTCTTCATCGCCGCAAGCAGGCCGAGACCGGTCTGCTTGGCGTGCTCATAGGCTTCCTCGATCGAGACATCGGCGCCGACCTTGCCGGTCGGATAGGTGCCGTCGGCGCGCTTCGGGCCTTGGCCGGAGAGGTAGATGAAATCGCCGACGCGCTTGAAGCTGACATAGGTCGCGACCGGGGTCGGGACGTCGGGCAGGGTCAGGCCCAGCTCCTTGAGCTTGTCGTCGGCACTCATGCTGTTCTCCAATCGTCTTTCAGATCGCGGACCATATAGCGGGCCGCACTGTCATAGCTCGCAAGCTTGCGGGCAAGGGCTTCGTCATGCGCCTCGCGAAAGCCCTGGCGACGCCAGAAGCCGGCCGAGCTTCCGACGGCAACCAGGGCCATGCGGGCGAAGCCGGAGACGCGGGCATGCGCCGCCAGTTGGTCGACGCCGGCCGAGGCCGCGCCACCGCCGCGCGCGCCCGGCAGCAGAGCGAGGTCGTGGATGTAATAGGCGTCGGCCTCATCAGGCAGCGCGCCGAGCAGGCTGTCGAGTGCCGGCACCTGGCCGAGCCGCCAGGGGTGACTCAGCACATAGCCGCCGACGCCCTCCCCGCTTTCCAGCACGAGACAGCCAGCCGGGTGGAGCGCACACCGCTCGGCGAAGACCGCCTCGCTTTCCGGGTAGTCCGGATGCACCTCAGCCGCGACGGCCATCACGGCCGGCAGGTCCGCGGCGGTCATGGCGCGCCAAGATGGTGGAACGATAGCAGTCATCACGTCTTCTGGCTGGCGTCTTTCACCGCGCGTCGTCCCGGGCGACCGAAGGGAGACCCGGGACCCATTCCGGAACCTCTTTCGGAAAGGCTCCGGAATGGGTCCCGGATCAGCGCCGCTTCGCGGCTTGTCCGGGACGACTCGCGTCTGGGGTGAGCGGTTTAGAAAACCGCTAGGCCGCCTCGACCTTCCGGAACTTGTTGCTGCGCTTGGGATGCCACCAGGCGCCCTTCAGCACCACGCCCTCGGAGATGATCTTCCTGTCGCCGATCAGGTGCTCGCCGACGACGTCGACATAGTCGAACTTGCCTTCCTTGACGGTCAGGATTGTCGCGTCGCCGAGCGAGCCGACCTTGAGCGAGCCGTATTCCATCCGCTTCAGCGCCGTGGCAGCGTTCACGGTCGAGGCCGCGATCACGTTGTTCAGGCTCATGCCCATGCAGAGGAACTTCGACATGGTGGTGACCTGGTCATAGGCCGGGCCGTCGATGCAGAGCTTGTGGACGTCGGAGGAGATCACGTCCGGCTCGAAGCCGTTGGCGAGCATCGCGCGCGTCGTCTTGAACGAGAACGAGCCCTTGCCGTGGCCGATATCGAAGATCACGCCGCGCTTGCGGGCGGCGAGCACCTCGGGTTTCACCGTGCCCTGCGCGGTGGCAGGCGCGTTCGGGAACGGGCGGAAGGCATGGGTCAGCACGTCGCCGGGACGCAGCATGCCGATGACTTCCTCATAGGACGGCGGCGGATGGTCGATATGGCACATCAGCGGCATGCCGACCTCGTTGGCGACCTGCAGCGCGATGTTCAGCGGCACGGTGCCCGAATTGCCGGAGGCGTGCAGGCCGACGCGGACCTTGATGCCGACGATCAGGTCGCGGTTCTTGTCGGCGACTTCGACGCAATCGATCGGGTTCATCAGCCTGAGATCACCGCTCTCGCCGACCATGACGCGATGGTCGAAGCCGTAGATGCCGGCATGCGAGACGTGGAGATAGGCGAGGATGCGGGCCTGGCTCTTCTCGATGACGTGCTTGCGGAAGCCCGGCCAGTTGCCGGGGCCGGCCGAGCCGGTATCGACCGAGGTGGTGACGCCCGAGGCACGGCAGAACTCATCTGCGTCGATGCCGAGCGAGGTGCCGCCCCAGTAGACATGGGTGTGCAGGTCGATCAGCCCGGGCGTGACGATGTAGCCGGAGACGTCGCGGACCTCCTTGGCTCCCTTCAGGTCCTTGCCGAAGCCCGAGACCTTGCCATCCGTGAAGGCCACATCGAGGACGCCGTCATGCTTCTGCGAGGGGTCGATGACCCTGCCGCCCTTGAGGATGAGATCGTGAACCATGGCAGCTCCTTGGGGACCGGGCGGGCGGACGCTTCGCGTTCAGGCGAAGCTGGCCGTCGCGCCCTTCTGGATAATAGTGAAAGCTTTGGCGAAGTGGTTATGCAGCTCAGGAATATAGAGCTGCGCGATCGTCGGGTCCTGCATCGGAATGTATTTCGCGCCGCCGTCGCGCGGGTCGGCGCCACCGAGGTAAGCGGGCAGGCCGCGTCCCTTGAATGCGTCGAGGCGATCGTCGAGACGGGCGATCACCAGCGAGCCGCAATCGCCCCATTCATAGGGAATCGCGAAGTAGAGCTTGGCGGCATAGGCGAGCCGCGACGAGCCCGCCGTGTTGGCGTAGCGCTGGATCGTGCCCTGGCGCCGCGCCGCCTGCTTCACCTTCAGGAAGACCTCGTACTCGGCCCACCAGGGCCCGGCGGCGGCACGTGTGGGGTCCGAAGCGAAACGAGCCGAGTCACAAAAGCGGAAATAATATTGCCCGACGCTGAGATGGATGCGCTGAACATGCGACATGCCGCCATTCTGCGGGCCACCCGCGAGCCCTCGCGCATTTGCATCGTGCTGGGCCAGCTTGGGCGGGAAGAAACAGTCCTTGTTCAGGGGGTCTGGGGACACGTCATCGCTCCTGTGAGGCGCCGCATCCATCGGCTCGACAAGCCAGCCGCGGCATCGTGGAACCCTTGGCGACATCAGACCCAGTTCTCGACGCGCAGACCCGGCATGCGGGCGAATTCGCGCAGGTTGTTGGTAACGACGGTAAGGCCCTCGCTGCGGGCATGGGCCCCGATCTGGGTATCGTGAAGCCCGCAAGGCGTGCCGGCCCGCTCGAGCTCTGCACGGAGCTGCCCATAATGGGTCGCGGCTTTGCGCCCGAAAGGCAGCACTTCAAGATTCATCGCGAAATCGTCGAGAGCTTGCAGGCTACGCTCGCGGCGCATGGATTTTTCAGCCCCGAAACGCAACTCCGCCAGGGTCACGACCGAGATGCAAAGTCCATCGGCCAGAGCGTCGAACTTGTCACGCAAAGCGGCGGGCGGCACAGCCTTCATCACGTAAATGCAGATATTGGTATCCAGCATATAGACCGGCATCAGAACGGCTCGCGCTCATCCGCCGGCAATTGGACCCAGTCCTTCATGAAATCATCGTCGACTTGGGGCCCCCGATCGAAGAAGTCGTCCCAGCGCCGTCCCTTGGGTACGATCAGACGCCCCGAGCCGACCTTGAGAATCTCGACCTCGGTCACATCGTCCGGGAACGCGACCTCCTTGGGCAGGCGGACCGCCTGGCTGCGGTTGGTCACGAATAATTTGGTCTTCGCCACCATGTCAGCCTCCTGTATATCCCGATGGGATATACATAGGTTGTAATCCCTGCCGCGGCAACCTCCGCCGCCCTCACGCCACCACCGCGCCCTTGCGTTCGACGATCATGCCGTAATGTTGCGGCTCGCGATGCTTGGCGAAGTTGAAGGTCGAGTTCTTGTAGCTGTTGCCGAGGTCGAGATCGCAGCGGGCGACGACAAGCTCGTCATCCTCGGTCACGGCCTGCGCCACCACCTCGCCGGTCGGGGCGATGATGCAAGAGCCGCCGATCTGGTCGACGCCGGCTTCCAGCCCTGCCTTGGCGACGCCGACCACCCAAGTCGCGTTCTGGTAGGCGCCGGCCTGCATGACGAGCTGGTTGTGGAAATTGCCGAGCCGGTCATGCGCCGGCGCCGGTGGATTGTGCTTGGGCGTGTTGTAGCCGAGCACGATCATCTCGACCCCCTGAAGCCCCATGACGCGGTAGCTCTCGGGCCAGCGGCGATCGTTGCAGATCATCATGCCGAGCCGGCCGCCCATCGTCTCCCAGACCGGCCAACCGAGATTGCCGGTCTCGAAATAGCGCTTCTCGAGGTTCTGGAAGACAGCGTCGGGCCGGTGCTCGGGATGGCCGGGCAGATGGATCTTGCGGTACTTGCCGACGATCCTGCCGGCCTTGTCGACGATGATCGCGGTGTTGAACCGGCGCTTGCGGCCGTCCTCATGCGCGAGCTCGGGATAGCCGAGATGGAAGCCGATGCCGAGCCGCTCCGCTTCAGCGAAGAGCGGCGCCGTCTCGTTCGAGGGCATGGCGCTCTCGAAATAGCCGTCGATCTCAGCCTCGTCGTCCATCCACCAATGCGGGAAAAAGGCGGTCAGCGCCGCCTCGGGATAGACGACGAGGTCGCAGCCATTCGATTTCGCCTGGCGCATCAGCTCGATCATGCGGGCGACGGCAGAGCTGCGGCTCTCCTCGCGCTGGATCGGCCCGAGCTGGGCTGCGCCGACGGTCAGGATACGGGTCATGGCAGGCTCCTACAGTGCTCGTTCGTTACTCAGGGATGCCGCTGGAGGCGGACATCCCTATCCTTGTGCGCCATTGCTCGACGGCGGCTGCGACAATACCGTCGAACGTCCCTCTGGGTTCGGCCCGGAACCGCCGGCCGAGACTGCCGAGGCAACGTCGAGCTTCGGATCAAAGCCATGACCACGTTCAACGTCGTCCGCTTCCGCATCAAGCCCGGACGTGAGGACGAATTTCTCGATGCGCACCGCCAGGGCAAGGCCAATTGGCCCGGCCTCGCGAGGGGGCACATCATCAAGACTGGCGACCATTCCTATTGCCTGATCGGCGAATGGGCCGACCTCGCCGCGCTGAAGGGCGCCCGCGACCAGATGATCGCGACGCTCGGCAGCTTCCGCGACACGCTCGAGGATCTCGGCGGCAGTCTCGGCGTCACCGATGCGGTGTCCGGGGACGTCGTCGTCGATCTTCGCACATAGCCCCTGCCCGATCGCATCGCCGTGGAACTCGGCCGCGCCGCCGCGGGAGCAAGCTCGCGCATATGCGAGCCGACTCCCCCGACGAAGCGGGCCTCGACGATATCCATCGACAGCGAATGGCATGACGTCCGGCCGCCTTCAGATGCTCTTGGCCAGCCTCGGATCGAGCGAGTCGCGCAGGCCGTCGCCGAGCAGGTTCACGGCCAGCACGGTGATCGACAGGAACAGCGCCGGGAAGAAGACGATGTGCGGCCTGACCTGCCAGAGCGCCCTGCCCTCGGCCATGATGTTGCCCCAGGACGGCGTCGCCGGCGGCACGCCGGCGCCGATGAAGGACAGGATCGCCTCGATGATCATGGCGCTGGCGCAGATATAGGTCGCCTGCACCGTCATCGGCGCGATCGTGTTGGGCAGGATGTGCTTCCAGATGATGCGCGGCACGCGGGCGCCGTTCGAGATCGCCGCCTCGACATAGGGTTGCTCGCGCAGGGACAGCACGACGCTGCGCACCAGCCGCGCCACGCGCGGGATTTCGGCGACGGTGATGGCGAGAATGACGTTGCCGACCGAGCCGCGCGTCAGCGCCATCAGAGCGATGGCGAGCAGGATCGGCGGGATCGACATCATGCCGTCGATGACGCGCATGACGATGCCGTCGGCCCAGCGCACGAAGCCGGAAAAGAGCCCAATCGCCAGACCGATGACCGATGCCAGGGTCGCGACCGAGAAGCCGACGATCAGCGAGACGCGCGCGCCGTAGACGACGCGCGAATAGATGTCGCGGCCGAGCATGTCGGTGCCGAACCAGTAGAGCTCGGACGGCACGCGCGTGCGCCTGGAGGTGGCGATCGCCGTCGGATCGACCGTAAAGAGCAACGGCGCGAACACCGCGATGAAGATCATCAGCAGCAGGAGGAAGCCGCCGATGGCGACCGACGGGTGCTTGCGCAGATAGGAGCGCTTGCGGGGCGTGGCCTCCACGCCGATTTCATCTGCCAAAGGCAGTGGGGCAGCTGGAGCGGTCAATAGCGTATCCTCGGATCGACGAGGGTGTAGATCAGGTCGACGGCCAGGTTCACCAGCACGTAGACGAACGAGAAGATCAGCACGACGCCCTGGATGACCGGATAGTCGCGGCGCAGGATCGCATCGAGCGTCAGCCGTCCGAGGCCGGGAATGGCGAAGACGCTCTCGGTGACGACCGCTCCGCCGATCAGCAGCGCGACGCCGATGCCGATGATCGTGACGACCGGCACCGCCGCGTTTTTCAGCGAATGCAGGAAGAGCACGTCGCGGTTGCTGACGCCCTTGGCCTGGGCGGTGCGGACATAATCCTGCTGCAGTACCTCGAGCATGGTCGCGCGGGTGATGCGGGCGATCAGCGCGATATAGACCGTCCCCAGCGTGATCGAGGGCAGGATCAGGTTCTTGAACCACGGCCAGATCCCCTGCGAGATCGGCGTGTAGCCCTGCACCGGCACCCAATCGAGCTTGAGCGCGAAGACATAGGCGAGCAGGTAGCCGATCACGAAGACCGGGACCGAGAAGCCGAAGACAGCGAAACCGACCACAGCGCGATCGACCCAGGTTCCAGCCTTCCAGGCCGCGACGACGCCGAGCGGAACGGCGATCGAAACCGCCAGGATCAGCGTCAGCACCATCAGCGACAAAGTCGGCTCGATGCGCTGGCCGATCAGCTGCGTCACCGGGAGCGAGGTGAAGATCGAGGTGCCGAGATCGCCCTGCAGCACCCGGAAAAACCATTCGCCGAAGCGGACGAGATAGGGGCGATCAAGTCCGAGGCTGGCGCGGATGCGCTCGACATCGGCGGGAGAGGCCTGGTCGCCGGCGATCACGGCCGCCGGATCACCCGGCGCGATGTAGAGGAGCGAGAAGACGAACAGCGCCACGAATGCCATGACGGGGATCGTCGTGATGATGCGTCTGATGATGAATGCGAGCATTGAAATCCTGAGTTGCCGCTGCTGGCGCCGGGCCGATCAGGATGGCGATCCCGATAGGTCCGGCGGGCGGGATTGACCGTGTCCCGGCAAAAGCCGGGGCACGGCTTGCTCGGTCTCAGCCCTTCGCCACGTTCCAGAAGAACGGGAGCGGCCCGCTGGTCACGCCGGTGACGTTCTTCCGCCAAGCCTGATAGCCGAGATAGAAGCCGGTCGGCGCGTAGACGACATTCTCGACGGCCGCTTTGTTGAGGCGGTCCATCGCCGCCTTCTCCTCGGCCTGGTCCTTGGCGTTGAACCAGTTGGTGACCTCGGTCTCGACCGCCGGCACATCGGGCCAGCCGAACCAGGCCTTGTCGGCATTGGCGCGGATCGCCGTGTAGGAGGACGGGTTGATGCAGTCGGCGCCGGCATGCCAGGTGTGGAACATGCTCCAGCCGCCCTGGCTCGGCGGGGTCTTCTGAGCGCGCCTGGCGCCGACCGTGCCCCAGTCGGTGGCGACGAAGTCGACCTTCAGGCCGATGCTCTTCAGCAGCTCGGCGGTGACGTCGCCCATCGATTTGGTCGCCGACATGTCCTGCGCCACCACACAGATCACCGGCTCGCCATTATAGCCGGACTCGGCGATGAGCTTCTTGGCAGCTGCGACGTTCTTCATCTTCAGCATGTCACCGCCGGCTTCGGTGTAGAGCGGCGTGCCGGGGGTGAAAAAGCCGGGCAGCGGCTTCCAGAGCTTGTCGTCGTCGCCGACGATCGAGCGCATGTAGTCTTCCTGGTTCATCGCCGTCAGCACCGCCTGGCGCACCTTCAGATTGTTGAAGGGCGGATGCAGGTGGTTCATGCGGAAGGCGCCGATATTGCCGAGCGGGTCGCCGATATCGACGTTGATGTCCTTGTGGCCCTTGAGCACCGGCACGAGGTCGGAGAGCGGGGTCTCCCACCAGTCGACTTCGCCGCTCTGCAGCGCCGCGGCCGCGGTCGCGGCGTCGGGGATGATCACCCATTCGACACGGTCGACCAGGATGTTCTTGCCACCGGCTAGCCAGTCGGCCTTCTCGGAGCGCGGCACGTAGTCGGCGAACTTCTCGAAGACGGCCTTGGCGCCCGGCACCCATTCATTGCGGGCGAACTTCATCGGGCCGGAGCCGACATATTCGGTGATCTGCGTGAACGGATCGGTCTTGGCGATGCGCTCGGGCATGATGAAGGAGCACGGCGCATTGTTCTTGGCGAGCGCCAGCAGCATCTTCGGGAAGGGCTGCTTCAGCTGCCATTTCCAGCTGCGGTCGTCGACCGCCGAGAGATCGTTCTCGATCGCCTTGATCATCAGGCCCATCGGATCGCGGGCCTGCCAGCGCTTCAGGCTCTGCACCACGTCCTTGGCGAGCACCGGCGTGCCGTCATGGAATTTGAGGCCGGAGCGCAGCTTGAAGGTCCAGGTCAGCCCGTCGGACGAGACCTCCTCGCCCTCGACCATCTGGCGCTGCGGCTGGAACTTCGAATCGATGCCGTAGAGCGTGTCCCAGACCAGCGCGGCGGCGTTGCGAACGACGTATTGCGTTCCCCAGATCGGGTCGAAATTGGCGAGATTCGCCTGCGGCACGAAGCGCAGCGTCTTGGCGGCGGCGCCTTGCGAGAGCGCCGGCATGGCGAGGCCGCCGGTTGCTGCCAGAACGCCGGTTCCGGCGGCGGTCTTCAGAAAATTCCTGCGGTCCATCTTAGTGCTCTCCCCTGAAGCGGCGGCCTCTGATCGGGCGACCTTGCCTGGAGTGTGGGCAGAAAAATCGGCCCTGACAACACGCTTGACTGGTCGCTACGACAAGAATTGACCCTGCAGGGTTCGTGCCAGACGGAACCGGTTTGCGGCTCGCGACATCGTTTGCAAGCAAATGACACGCGAAGCCGCCAGGCCGGCGCAGGAAATTGCGCTGATCCGCCTAAATCGATTTGATCGGCGCGTCGACGCGGGCAAAGGGGCGCGCCGCTTCGAAGGCTGCGGCAGCCTGCATCACGAGCACATCGTTGCCGAAGGCCCCGACGATCTGGAGGCTCGCCGGCAATCCGGCCGAGGTCAGCCCGCAGGGCACGGCGGCAGCCGGCTGCTGGGTGATGTTGAAGGGGTAGGTGAGCGGCGTCCAGCGCGTCCAATCCTCGCCATAGCTGCCATGCTCGGGCGTGTTGCGGCCGACTGCGAAGGCCGGCAGCGGCAGCGTCGGAGTCAGCAACAGGTCGAAGCGCTCATGGAACTGCGCCATCTGGTAGGCGAGCGCGTTGCGCTGATAGAGCAGGCCATCGACGTAATCAGCGCTGTCGATCCGCTCGCCCATCTCGGCGACCGCGACGAGGCCAGGGTCCATCTGGGCGCGCCCGGCCGCATCGGTGCTGCGCAAGGCCAGGGCCGCGCCGGCCGCCCAGAGCGTCATCAGCGTCGCGATCGGATCGTCGAAGCCGGGGTCGACCTCCTCGACGGTGGCGCCTAGCTCGCGGAAGGTCAGCGCTGCCGCCTGCGTCAGGGCCGCGATCTCAGGGTCGACCGGAACGTCGCCGCCGAGGCGCGGCGACCAGGCGATGCGCAGGCCGCGCACGCCGCGATCGAGCTCTGCCGTGAAATCGGGTGGGGCATCCTTGAAAGCAGTCATGTCTCGGGCATCGGGGCGGCCGATCGCGTTCATGGCGAGGGCGGAATCGCGCACGGTGCGGGTCAGCGGGCCGAGATGGGCGAGGAAGCCCATCACCGAGGCAGGCCAGGCCGGCACGCGGCCATAGGTCGGCTTCAGCCCGAAGACGCCGCAGAAGGCGGCCGGAATGCGCACAGAGCCGGCGCCATCGGTACCGAGATGGATGCAGCCGAGATTGAGTGCAGCGGCGACGGCCGCGCCCGATGAGGAGCCACCCGGGCCGGTCGAGACGTCCCAGGGATTGCGGGTGATGCCGGAGAAGGGCGAATCGCCGACGCCCTTCCAGCCATATTCCGGCATGGTCGTCTTGCCGAGGAAGACGCAGCCGGCCTCGCGCAGCCGCGCGGTTGCAGGCGCGTCCTGCTGATACGGCGCATCGGAAGCGAGAGCCGAGCCGCGCCGCATCGGCCAGCCGGCGACGCCGAGATTGTCCTTGATCGTCACCGGCACGCCGTCGAGCGGTCCCAGCGCCTCGCCTTTCAGCCAGCGCGCCTGCGCAGCTTCGGCCATGGCGAGCGTCACGGGCGCGTCACGCACGACGAAAGCGTTCACCTCCGGCTCGAAACGATCGATGCGGGCGAGCGCGTCCCTGGCGACCTCGACCGGCGAAAGCTCGCGCGCGACGTAGAGATCGCCGAGCTCGGCGGCGGACAGCGAAGCGATGGTGGTCATGAGCGGAATCCCCGTCAGGCGTTGGCGGCGCGCCAGGCGGCGCTGAGCAGGATATTGGCGCCGGCGACCATGTCGCCGTCGCTGCTGAGCTCGGCCGGATTGTGCGAGAGGCCACCGATCGACGGGATGAAGACCATCGCCGTCGGGCAAAGGCGCGACATCATCTGCGCGTCATGGCCGGCGCCCGAAATCATCCGGCGGATCGGCAAACCGAACTCGGCGGCGCTCGCCTCGACGCTGGCGATGAGCTCTTCGGCGAAGGGCGTCGCCGGGAAGCGGGCGAGATCGCGGAAGCTGATGGCGATGTCGTCGCGCGCCGACAATTCGGCGCAGAATTTGCGCACCGCCGCCTCGGCCTCGGCCAGCGGCGCGTCCAGCGGATTGCGCAGGTCGAGCGTCATCACCACGGTCTCGGGCACGACGTTGACATTGCCGGGCCGGCTGCGGATCACGCCGGAATTGGCGAGCTGGCCGGGGATCGTCTTGGTCAGCTCGTTGGCGAAGATGTTGATGCGGGCGGCGGCGAGGCCGGGGTCCTTGCGGTAGCGCATCGGCGTCGTGCCGGCATGGCTCGGCCGTCCCGTCAGGGTGAGCTCGAGCCAGCAGATCGCCTGGATGCCGGTGACGGCGCCGAGCCCGCCGCCTTCGCTCTCCAGCACCGGTCCCTGCTCGATATGCAGCTCGAGATAGGCATGCGCCGGCAGGAAGCCGGGCTGCTCCGGCCCATGATAGCCGATGCGCTTCAATTCGGCTCCGAGCACGGCGCCATCGGCGTCGAGCTCGGCATGGGCGGCATCGACGCCCATTCCGCCGGCCCAGACATAGGAGCCGAGCATGTCGGGATGGAAGCGCGCGCCCTCCTCATTGGTGAAGGCGATCACCGCCATGTCGCGCTTGGGGGTCACTCCGGCATCGCGCAATGCCGCCAGCACCTCGACGCCGCCGATCACGCCGAGCGCGCCGTCGAAGCGCCCGCCGGTGCCGACCGTGTCGATATGCGAGCCCATGATCACCGCCGGCCCGTTCTCCTGGCCCTTCAGGATACCGACGATGTTGCCGATCGCATCGACGCGGACATCGAGACCGAGCGCCTTCAGTTCGCCGACCAGCCAGTCGCGCCCTTGCTTGTCCTCGTCGGTCAGTGCGAGGCGCCTGCAGCCGCCCTCCGGCGTCGCTCCGATCCGCGACAATGCCGCCAGCCGCGAGAGCAGGCGCTCCCCATCGATCCGCAGATTGGTGCTCATCGCGTCGGCTCTCCGTAGGCACGGGTTCTGTTCTGGTATGCAGCAGGCCGGAACCCAGCCCTGCGCGCAAGAGGCAGAATCGGCGATGGAGCGCGGACCGGTAACGCGCCACGCGCAGGGCGCGGCCCAGTCCGGCGCGCCGAGGACTTTGAAGGAGCAACCTGCCCAGATAAAAGGCAATCATCATGTCGCAGATCGCCCTTCCCTACCGGTCGGCGGGCCCCTGGCTCACCGAGGTCAAAGCCATGCTGGCGCTGAGCTGGCCGATGGTGCTGACCAATGTCGCCCAGACGGCGATGACCGCGACCGACGTCGTGATGATGGGCCATCTCGGGCCCGATTCGTTGGCAGCCGGCGCGCTCGCCTCCAATCTCTACATGGCCTTCCTGATCTTCGGCATCGGCGTGATGGCCGCGGTCGCGCCGATGGTCGCGATCGAGCTCGGGCGGAACCGGCATTCGGTCCGCGACGTGCGCCGCACCGTGCGCCAGGGTTTCTGGGTGGCGGCGACCATGGCCGGGCCGATGTGGCTCTGCCTCTGGCAGGCCGAGACGATCCTCAAGGCGATGGGCCAGGACCCCGCCCTGGCGAAGGCCGCCGCCTCCTATCTGCACACGCTGCAATGGGGCCTCCTGCCCTTCTATTGCTACCTCGTCCTGCGCGGCTTCCTGGCGGCGCTGCAGCGGCCGTTCTGGGTCTTCGTCACCGTGCTCTTTGCGGTCGCCTTCAACGCCTTCGCCAACTGGGTGCTGATGTTCGGCCGGCTCGGCTTCCCTGCGCTCGGCCTGCCTGGCTCAGGGATGGCGACGGCACTGGCCTCGACCCTGATGTTCGCCGGCCTCGCAATCGTGGTCTCGCTCGACCGGCGCTTCCGGCGTTATCACCTGTTCGGACGCTTCTGGCGGCCGGACTGGAGCCGCTACCGCGCCTTCTGGCGGATGGGCCTGCCGATCGGCACCACCGTCGGCTTCGAGGTGTGGATCTTCAACGGCGCCGCCTTCCTGATGGGCCTGCTCGGCCCGACCTCGCTGGCCGCCCATGCGATCGCGATCCAGATCGCCTCGCTCTGCTTCATGGTGCCGATGGGTATCGGCCAGGCCGGGACGGTCAGGGTCGGGCGCGCCTTCGGTGCCGGCGACAGCGCGGGCATCGCCCGGGCTGGCGCGACGGCGCTCGCACTCGCCACCGCCTTCATGTGCTTCACCGCCCTGCTGATGCTGCTGATCCCGCATTGGCTGGTCGTGCCGTTCCTCGACACCGGCAAGCCACGCGCTGCCGAGGTGGCGCAGCTCGCCGTGCTGTTCCTGTTCTATGCCGCGATCTTCCAGATCGTTGACGGCGTCCAGGTGGTCGGGGTCTCGATCCTGCGTGGCCTGCGCGACACACGCGTGCCGATGCTGTTCGCCGGCCTCGGCTATTGGGGGATCGGCCTGCCGCTCTCGGCCGCGCTCGGCTTCCTGACGCCGCTCGCTGGCGTCGGCATCTGGATCGGGTTGGCGGTCGGCCTCAGCATCGTCGCCGCGCTGATGCTGGCGCGCTGGTCCGCCCGCGAACGGCTCGGCCTGACCAAGGGAGCTGGTCGCACGGGCGCCGTAGCGCTAGCCGCGGCGGAGCGGTAACGCTCCGCTAACTCCAGATTGAATTTTTGCGCGCCCTGGCGGATAATTCCCGCGACGATCCCTGCCGTGATCCAAGGGGGAGGTCGTGACACCACAGGACATCGCACTGATCCGGTCGAACTTCGCGCAGCTGCATCGGCGCAAGATCGAGACGGCTTGCCTGTTCTATGAGCGGCTGTTCACGACTGCGCCCAGCACACGAGCGCTGTTCAAGACCGATATCGAGAAGCAGGCCGCCAAGCTGATGGAAACGCTGACGGTCGCGCTCGCCATGCTGAACGATCCAGCCGGCCTGAACGCCCTGCTCACACGACTGGGCGAGCGCCATCGCGGCTATGGCGTCCGGCCCAGCCATTACGAGGCGGTCCGCAGCGCCCTGCTGTGGACGTTGGAGACCTCGCTGGGACACGAGTTCACGGCGCAGGCAAGGGCGGCGTGGACCGAGCTCTACGACCAGATGGCGGCGATCATGCTCGCGGCCGAAGCGCCCAGCCAGCGCTCGGCCTGACGCCGCTCAGAACTCCTCCCAGCCGGCGTCGTCTGCGCGGCCGTTGGCGGCCTTGCGGG
>NZ_LMJW01000015.1 GCF_001429505.1 Allobosea sp. Root483D1 | reverse complement strand
TCCCGGAAGCCGTGAATCACACCGAGCCGACGGCGCCAATCATTTTATGGGTCCGGACCCTAGCAACATCGGACTGCGTCAACAGCCTGCTAGGGGGTCAGCGGAGCCGACGGAAAGCGCAACAGTAATCTGATCAACAGCGCAACGCCCGGGTCATTCGCACTTGCCCCGCATGACGTCACAGTTTTCCCCGCCATTGCCGACATGAAGAAGCCCCGCCTATGGCGGCGGGGCTCGTGGGCGGGGATTAGGCCTCCCGCTTCGGGCGGTTCGAGATCAGGGTGTAATCCCCTTCGGTCTCCCCGGGCCAGAGCGCCGCGGTGATCGGGGCATTGAAGCTCGGATCGTCGACCTTGAGCGAGACTTACGGCTCGCCGTCGCCGAAGACCGCATTCCAGCCCGCGCCGACCTCGGCGCCGTTTCCGGTGACGCGAAGTCGGGGGCGTCGCGCGAGACTCGCTCGATCGGATGCAGGCGGGCCTGGAAGCGGACGGTGAGGGTGCGGACGTTGCCGGCAATGCCGTTGCCGTTGCATGCCGGTGCAATCGCCTCATTTGCATCACCCGCTACGTCCGAAAGTGCTGGCTTCTGGTTTGCGGGGCTCCGGTGATGGCAACAACTCGCCTCATCGCGGGAATGCTGTTCGGGATTTCAGCCCAACGTGTCACCCGTGTTGCGTCCGGCGGTCTGGATAGCCCCCCTGATCAAAACGCGACGCGATCCTGTCACTGCAAAATTTCGCTGTTTCGCGCCAACCTTGCCTCTGCATCGCGGTAGGCGGCGTCTAGCAGCATCGTCAACGCATTCCGCATTGCTGCAGTCAGATCCGCGTCCCCCCCATTGTCGCTTTCCGCCTTGAACGCCAACCGACCGATTTCGGCAAGAAGTGCCTCTCGCATCCTGCCCATCTGGTCCCCGCCGCAATTTTTGCCTGCGTGATGAACAATCGCGGCAACCAGAAGGTGCCTCAAGCCGACATTGAGCCCTCGCGCGATGACCGCATCGTCATTAGACATGGCTTCGGTTCCGTTACTTACCCTCCCCTTCGGAACCATTGACCGGCAACACGGTTCCTCTCCGCGTAGCAGAGGAATTGGCATGGCGCCGCGAGCGATCTGGAAGGGCATTTTGAAGATCGACGAGGTCATCTGCCCCGTCGCCCTGTACACGGCCGCCTCCACGGCAGAGCGTATTTCATTTCACACGATAAACCGCAAAACTGGGAACCGGGTTCATCGTCAATTTATCGACGAGGTGACCGGCAAACCGGTCGAGCACGACGATCAGGTCAAGGGATATGACCGCGGGGACGGCGACTATGTCGTGCTCGAACCCGAGGAGATCGCGGCTGCCATTCCCGAGAGCGACAAGACCCTCAACGTCGCCACCTTTTTGCCCTGCGACGAGATCGACGATGTCTTCTTTGATCGGCCCTATTATATGACGCCGAGCTCGCCGGTGGCCGCCGAAGCGTTCGAACTGATCCGCGAGGCGATGTCTGCTCGCCAAACTGCCGCACTCGCGCGCACGGTGATTTTCCGCAGGATGCGCTCCATCCTCCTCCGGCCGCACGGCAAGGGGATGATCGCGACGACACTGAACTTCGACTACGAGGTCCGTTCCGCCGAGGAAGCCTTCGCTGACGTGCCGAAAATGAAGATCCAAGACGAAATGCTGGACCTCGCCAGGCACATCATCGAGACGAAAGCCGGCGAGTTCGATCCGAAGGCCTTCGATGATCGCTACGAGTCGGCACTGGCCGAGGTTGTGAAGGCAAAGATCGAGGGCAAGAAGATCACGCCGCGAAAGCCGCCGCCGGAAACCAAGGTTGTTGACCTGATGGAGGCGCTTCGACAGAGCGCCAAAGCGGGAGGCGACCAAACCGCCGCAAGCAAAAAACCTGCACCCAAGCGCAAGGCCGCGGCCAAATCCTCAGGTAAAAAGGCAAAGAAGGCGGCAGCTTAGCCCGCCAGTCAGGACTTTCGAGGTTCGAGGCTCTTCTTGAGCGCATCCATAATGCTGATGACGTTGCCCTCGCTTTGCGCCGCAGAACGGGGCTTTTGCGCTTTTCGTCCTTTGCCCTTGGCCTTGATGATGGCCAGTAGTTCGTCCTGGACCGGATCTTCCGCCAAATCAGGCGACCAATCCTTCGTCCGCTTTTCGATCAACTTTTCCATCATCGGGCGCATATCAGCTTCTGGCTCAGCCTTCTTGATCGCGGCGAAGTAAGGTTTGTCGTTACGGACCTCGTCGCCATAGCGCAGCGTCCAGAGGATGATGCCGTTGTCCCGGGGTTCAAGCAGTACCGCGCGCTCGCGGCGATAGAGGACGACCCGGGAAATGCCCACGGTCTTGGTCGCCTTCATCGCTTCCCGGATAACGGTGTAGGCCTCTTCGCCGACCTTGCCGTCTGGAACGAGATAGTGCGGTGTATCGTACCAGATCCACCCGACGGAGGAGCGCGGCGCGAAAACCTCGATGTCGATGGTGCGCGTACTGTCGAGAGCGACCGCATCGAGCTCGTCCTCCTCGAGCAGCACGTAGTCGTCGTCGCCCTTCGGGTAGCCGCGGACTTCCTCGCCCTCGGCCACCGGCTTGCCTGTCACAGCATCGACGAACCGGCTCTGAATGCGGTTTCCGGTCTTCCGATTAAGCGTGTGGAATCGCACCTTCTCGCTTTGCGACCTCGCCGGCATCATCGCAACGGGGCAGGTCACGAGAGAGAGCTTGAGATATCCCTTCCAAAACGTGCGCTGTGCCATGTTCGAACTCCTGCCCACGACAACTGCGAGCGACCTCGTTCGTTCCGGCCTCAGGCCGCTTTCCCGCGACCAACCATGCGCTTGACCGCATCGGCCAATGATCCACCCGCTTCGCCGTACTCTTCCCAGGCCGTGCTCCTGCTCAGAAGCGCCGGGACCGTCCTGATCGTGTAATTCGCAGGATCGAGCCCCTTCTTCACCTTGCTCCACTGCAGCGGCATTGAGACGTGCGCCCCCGGGCGCGCACGGGCCGAGAGCGGGGCGACAGCCGTCGCCATCCGATCGTTACGCAGATAGTCGAGGAAGATCCTGCCGTTGCGCAGCCGCTTGGCCATATTGATCACGTAATGCGCCGGATCGTCGGCAGCCATTTCCGCGCAGACGCGCCGAGCAAATTCCTTCGCGCTCGGCCAATCCAGCTTGCCTCGCCTGGGTGCCTTCAGCGGCGTTACGACGTGCAAGCCCTTGCCACCTGTCGTCTTGCAGAAGGCCGTGAGACCCAGGGCTTCCAGCCTCTCCCGCATTGCATTTGCCGCTATCACGACGTCTTCGAATTCGACACCCGGGCCGGGGTCCAGGTCGAACACCAAGCGTCCAGGTACCTCAGGCTCCCCTGGTTGGCAGTTCCAAGGATGCAGCTCGATGCCACCGATCTGTGCAGCGGCGATCAGCGCTTCGATACGGTCGATCTGCAGGTATGGCTTCTTGTCGCCGAAAACCCGCACGAGCTCGAACAGGTTCGACGTGCCCAGACCTGCGTGCCGCTGAAAAAAGGTCTCGCCATCGATCCCATCCGGGGCTCGCAACAGCGAGCATGGTCGCCCCTTGATGTGCGGCAAGAGCCAGCCCCCGACGGCTTCGAAATACGCCGCCAGGTCGCGCTTGGTGACCGGCTTGCCATCCTCGGCGTCCGGCCACAAGGCCTTGTCCGGGTGCGACAGGCTGACACCCAGCACGTCGATCCTTCCGCCCTTGCGATTCTTCCACAGCGTCGCCGGTTTCGCGGGCTCTGCGTCGGCCGGCGAAACGGGAAGCTCGGTCTCGACCTCCGCGGCCGGCTTGTCTTCCCTCAAGCCCTTGAACGCAGCCTGCCTCACCATGCCGTCGCCCGTCCACCCGGCGAACTCGATCTCGGCCACGAGCACGGGCTCGACCCACGTCACTCCCCGTTCCCGCCGTGGCGCGCCCACCCCCGTGAACGGCGAGCGCTCGGCTGCATGCTCCTTCAGCCGTGGCAGCAGCGCCGCAACCTTCCTGGCGCCATATCCGGTCCCGACCCGTCCGATATAAACGAAGTGCTGGCCCCGGTTCACGCCGACCAGGAGCGAGCGGAATCTCCCTTCGGTGGTCGCCCATCCGCCGATCACAACCTCGTGGCCAGCGCGACACTTGGCTTTCGTCCAGGATTCACTGCGCCCGGAAACATAGGGTGCGCCCGTCGCCTTCGATACGATGCCTTCCAGCGAGAGCTTGCACGCCGATTTCAGGACGGCATCGCCGCCTGTCTCGAAATGCTCGACATAGCGGATGACAATGCCTTCGCCATGCCGCTCAAGAATCTCCTTCAGGCGGGCTTTGCGGGCCGAGAGTGTCTCCTGACGCAGGTCTTGGCCATCGTTCCACATCAGGTCGAAGGCGAAAAAGACGAGATTCTCCGTCTTCTCTTCCGACAATGCGGCCTGCAGCGCCGCGAAGTCCGGCGCGCCGTTCTCATCGAGAGCGACGATTTCGCCATCGATGATACAATCGGGCAGCTCAGCCGCGGCCTTCGCGATAGTCTGGAACCTTGTCGTCCAGTCTAGGCCCTTGCGAGTCTTCAACGCCGCCTTGCCACCTTTGGCCTGCATTTGGACGCGATAGCCGTCAAACTTAATCTCGTGCACCCAATCGGCCCCGCTTGGCGGGCGATCGACTGAGGTACAGAGTTGGGGCGGAATGAAGCCTGGCGTTGATGCGGTAGTCGCCATTTTCGCCTTCGTGCGTTTTTGCCGAGCCGGCGCGCGCCGCTCGGCAGCGGCGAGCCCGACCTTGGAATTCCAGACGGCGCCGGCGTCCATTGCCTGCTCGGCGAGCAGGAACGGCGTCGGCGACTTGCCCTTGCCGGCCGCGATGGTCGCCATGGTGCGGCCCGAGGCGATGGAGATGTCATCCGCCAGCACAGCCTCGCCGTTGCCCTCGGTCGCATACGCGTCGCGATGCTTGATGAGGAGCCAGTTGGTGCGCTTGCCGCCGTCTCGATCAGTCCGCATCCGGACCAGGACGAAGCTGCCTTGCAGGCGCTCGCCGTGAAGCGTGAATTTGAGATCGCCCTTTTGGAGCTGCCTTTGCGCAGAGAGCTTGCCCTCAGGCTCCCAATAACCCCGATCCCAAAGCAGGACCGTGCCGCCGCCATATTGCCCCTTCGGAATGGTTCCCTCGAAGTCGCCATAGGCGAGCGGGTGATCCTCCACTTCGACGGCCAGCCGTTTGTCGTGCGGGTCGAGCGACGGCCCCTTTGTGACGGCCCAGGACTTGAACACGCCGTCGAGCTCGAGCCGCAGATCATAGTGCAGCCGGGTCGCGTCGTGTTTCTGGATCACAAAACGCAGGCGGTTCGAGGACGAGACCGCCGCTTCGCCGCTCGGCTCCTTCGTCTTTTTGAAGTCACGCTTGGCCCGATATGTCTTCAGCTTGGTCGACATGCTTGCGCTCCCGCTCGTGCGGAAACTTTGACCGGGGTACCGGGTTCCCCATTCGATGATGCAGTCGCTCGACCCGTGATCGTTATTCGAATGCGCAACGACTCGGAATCGACGAATCGTACTTGATCCCGCAGTGTCATGTTGGACTGCGCAGTTCCGTAAGAGCCCTTGCGTCCGCTTGGCCTAATGACTTGCATTTCTGAGACTGTGTTCAGCCCGCTGCCTGCCGCAAAGCACTTTTACTTCAGTGGGCGCAGATGGAGCCTGGCGCGTGAACCTCGCCTTCTCTTATTCGCTCAAATTCACGTCGACCTCGGCCACGATGAGCCTTCGCGCAAGATCGGGCTCAGGAAAAATGATCGATCCGCGAACCAGCGTTTCGACCTCGAGCGTTCAGACAATATTATTGTGAACTAGGTCGGTCAAATCTGCGATCTGTAACAACGTGAACCCCGTACGCTTCTTGCGGTCTTTAAAAGCCGATCTAATGAATCTAGACCATAATCAACTGTAACCAATATTACTCCGCTAATCAGGATGGGACGACCTACGCACTAAAATGCCGATAAGCGCTGCGGCCGCGGTTGCGGCTAGCCCTGCGCCCAGAGCAATTCGTCGTTGTCGTTTGGGTTCGGTCGCCAAATGAACATTGGCTTCGGAGCTTGCCGATCGGCGCAACAATGTGGGTCGAGGTTGCCTGCTGACGAAGTACCCAGCCAATGCGCAGGCTGCGGCAAGCCCGAATAACCCCCCAGCTATCGCTAAGCTGGCAGTGATCGCGCCGTAGCGGAACATGAGGGCCATGTAGCAGGCGTTGAGCGCGTACCCCATCGCGAAGATTGCGGTCAAGGCACCAAGAGCAATGAGACTGTAAACGACTGCAGCACGCTTCAGCGCTGCAGTCGCCCGTAGAGTCGCGTAAGCGAGCAAGCCGCCCACGACCTATTTCGCCGCCCAAAATCCGAAAACGACGCCAGTCGCCATCGCCCACCCGAGGGCGCGCAGAGGTCGCGCTCGGACCTCGTCAATTATCATCTGCTGAAGTTCACTGACGCGCTCGCTCGCTTCTTCCGCCATCACGTCTGTATCGACGCCGTAGGCCTTGAGTCGATCAGACGTTCTCTCATGCTCGGATTCGTTTGGCACGCCGCCTCCGGCGCCGCCGGCAGCTTGAGACATGGTCTTGAAGCCGTTTTCCATGGAATGGATCCCTTACCTACTCCGCGGCGAGGCCGCCCTCAGAGAGATGTTGATGGGCCTCCAACTGCGTTACGGTGAACGTGGTTCCAACGGCTGTTATCGAATTGGGCTTGGTACGGACGCGGACATTCGCGCACGCCGGCGAAATTGGCTCCCAGCCTTCGTTCTTTGCCTTCACCTTTTGAGACTGTACGCGGAGGCGTGGTGCAGACGACACGAAAGCTGGTCGCCAGCAATGGCGCAACCCGATGCCAGGTTGTGTGAGTGCGCGGATGACCGTGCAATAGGAGCAAGGGTTCGCCGGTTCCACCGTCGCGCACGCGCAGCGTCGCATCGCGCAGCTCGGTGAAATCCATGTCGAAGCTTTCGAACATGGGAGCGGATCCCGCTATGTTTCCGAGACTTCGATGATCTGGGCGACGACCTGACAGGCCCGGTCGGTGGTCAGAAATGCAATATCGGCTGCATCCCGGCCATGCGCGATGCGGACCATGCCTTCAACCGGCGCCAACCGCGTGCCGTCCACGAGCCACCACGCACCTTCGAGATAGACCTCGGCGATAGCGTGAAAATCCGGTGGCTCTAGTGCAAAGGCATAAGCGCTGACCGCCCGTGCCGGGATCGAGAGCGCTCGGCAGAGCGAGATCGTCAGATGGGTGAAGTCGCGGCAGACCCCGGCGCGGGTCATGAAGGTCTCCGCGGCAGTCGTCTCGGCAGTACTCGTGCCGACCACATAGTCGATGTGATCGTGGACCCAGCCGAGAACGGCCATGACGCGCGCGACGCCGTCGCCAGCATTGCCAAATTCTCGCTGGGCGAAGCGCTGAAAGCGATCGCTCGGGCAGAAGCGACTTGGCAGGAGGTAGGGCAACACTTCCAATGGCAGATCGGACCAGAGATGTTGCGAGCCAGTTGCAGGCAGAAGCTGCCGTTGGCCGTTGTCAACTGTCGCCAAATAGTTGATTGCTACCTCGCCATCGAGGGACGCTCGAAATCGCCGCGTACCATCTGGCTCTGCCTCGCATTTTTGCGAGGCGTTCGGCTCACAGGTCAGATTTTCATCAAGGATCGTTTGATCCGGGGACTTCGCCGCCTGGATAAGGCCGATCGTCTGCGTCGGCCCGCTAAAACGGTAAGTCAGTGTAGTCGAAACACGGAGCTTCATCGATCGCCTCAGAGAGGGTGACGATCGGAAAACCGAAAGAGCTAGTCTACGTTCCACGAGCAAGTGTTTTTTGTTGAAGCAGGCCGTACACCGAGCAGAGATCGCCAATCAGGCACTCCGGCAAGCGTCAATGCCGCCTTGCATTGGCTGGACCACACTCACCCTTGGCGATTGCATCGTCATCTCCTAGACTCATGCCCGGCAACCAGCGCCATTGGCCGACACCTTCTCCAAGGCAGAGGAACATCGCGGTTGAACGATATATCCGACAAGCGGACCGCAGCCGTCCATTTCGAGCCCGATGATCAAGTCGATCGTCTGAAGTCCGAGATCCTGCGCAAGCTCACCTATTCGCTAGGCAAAGCTCCAGCCGCCGCCCAAGCGCATGACTGGCTCACCGCGGGCATCCTTGCGACGCGCGATCATGCAATCGACGTCTGGCAGGCAAGCACGAAGGAGAGCTACGCGACCGGCCGCAAGCGGGTTTATTACCTCTCGCTCGAATTCCTGATCGGCCGCTCGCTCGCCGACACGCTCAACAATCTCGGGCTGACCGAGCCGATGACTCGGGCCATGCGCGAGCTCGGCGTCGACCTGCCGGAGATCGAAACCATCGAACCCGATGCTGCACTCGGCAATGGCGGCCTCGGCCGTCTGGCGGCCTGCTATATGGAGGCAATGGCCTCGACCGGCGTCCCGGCGCTCGGCTACGGCATCCGCTACGATCATGGCCTGTTCAAGCAACGGATCGAGAACGGCCGGCAGGCCGAGCGGCCGGAGGACTGGCTGTCGTTCCGCAATCCCTGGGAGTTCGAGCGGCGCGAGGCGTCCTATCGCATCGGCTTCGGCGGTTCGGTGGTGGCCAGCGGGCCGGATCAGGTTATCTGGACACCGGAGGAGACGGTGTTCGCCGTCGCCTATGACACCCCGGTCGTCGGCTGGCGCGGCCGCGATTCGACGACCCTGCGGCTCTGGCGTGCCCGCGCCATGCATCCGCTCTCACTCGACGCGTTCAACAAGGGCGACCTCGTCGGCGCGGTCGCCGAGCGCAATCGCGCCGAGGCGATCTCTAAGGTCCTCTATCCCAACGACTCGACGCCGGCCGGGCAGGAATTGCGCCTTCGGCAGGAGTTCTTCTTCACTTCGGCCTCGCTGCAGGACTTGGTCCATCGTCACCACCGGCAGTTCGGCAGCCTCGACAATCTTGCCGAGAAGGCCGCGATCCAGCTCAACGATACGCATCCGTCCCTTGCTGTCCCGGAGCTGATGCGGCTCCTCATCGACGAACATAAATTCAATTGGGAGAAGGCCTGGGAGATCACCAACGCGACGATCTCCTACACGAATCACACTCTGCTGCCCGAAGCGCTCGAGACTTGGCCAGTCGCGCTGGTCGAGCGCCTGCTGCCGCGGCATATGCAGATCATCTTCGGCATCAATGCTCGCTTCCTCGATGCGCTCCGCCGCCGCTCGCCCGACGCCGATCTGACGAGCCTTTCGCTGATCGACGAACATCATGGCCGACGCGTGCGCATGGCCCACCTCGCCTTTGTCGGCTCCCACACCGTAAACGGCGTCTCGGCCCTGCACTCCAACCTGATGAAGGAAACTGTTTTCGCCCAGTTGCACCGGACCTTCCCCGAGCGGATCACGAACGTCACCAACGGCATCACGCCGCGGCGCTGGTTGCTCAACGCCAATCCTGGGCTGACCCGGCTACTGCAGGAAATGTGCGGCGAAGGAGTCGCGGACGATATCGGCCTGATCCGACAGTTCGGCGCCCATGCCGACGATGGCGGGGTCCACGAGCGGCTTGCCGCCATCCGCCGCGATAACAAGCTCAGGCTCGCCAAGATCATCCGGCAGGACTGCGGCGTCGTCGTCGATCCGGAGGCGCTCTTCGACGTGCAGATCAAGCGCATCCACGAATACAAGCGCCAACTCCTCAACATCCTCGAGACGATAGCGCTCTACAATGCCATCCGGAGCGAGCCTTATCGCGACTGGGCGCCGCGCGTGAAGGTCTTCGCCGGCAAGGCCGCATCGAACTACACCACGGCCAAATCGATCATCAACCTGATCAACGACGTCGCGGCCGTGGTGAACAACGACATCACCACCCGTGACCGGCTCAAGGTCGTGTTCTTGCCGAACTACAATGTCAGCCTCGCCGAGCTGATCATCCCCGCCGCCGATCTCTCCGAGCAGATTTCCACCGCCGGCATGGAGGCGTCCGGTACCGGGAACATGAAGTTCGCCTTGAACGGGGCGATCACCATCGGCACGCTCGACGGCGCCAATATCGAGATCGGCGAGCGCGTCGGAGCGGACAATATCGTGATCTTCGGCATGACGGCGGACGAGGTTGAAATCGCCAAGCGCAATCCGCGGCCGAGCGCCGAAGTGATCCGCGCCGCGCCGCATCTCGAAGGCGTGCTCGACGCCGTCGCCGGCGGCGCCTATTCGCCGGGCGAGCGTGACCGCTATGCCCAGCTCGTCGAGGGCCTGCGCCTGAACGACTGGTTCATGGTGCTGCGCGATTTCGAGAGCTATCACCACGCGCAGCGACTGGTCGATGCGCTCTGGGCTGATCGCGCGCGCTGGTGGCATATGTCGGTCGCCAACACAGCCCATTGCGCTTGGTTCAGCGCCGACCGGGCGATCGGCGAATATGCGCAGCGTATCTGGCACGTGCCGGCAGGCCAAGCCGGGCGAGTCTGACCCTTGCGACCGTGCAATCCGGCGATGCGGCGGTTCCGGCGGTGACGGCCGAGCTGATCCCGTGCCGGCTGCCGCCGCAGCTCGGCGCGACGATTATGGCAGAAGGCGTCGCCTTCGCCGTCTTCTCGCACAACGGCGAGCGCGTGCTGGTTTCGCTCTTCGACGAGAGCGGCGAGACCGAGACCGCGCGATTGCCGCTGCCCTGCCGCAGCGGAGACGTCCACCACGGCTTGCTTCCTCGCGCCGGTCCCGGCCTACGCTATGGCTTACGAGCTGAGGGGCCGTGGCAGCCTGATCGCGGCCATCGCTTCGATCCGGCGAAGCTGCTGGTCGATCCCTACGCCAAGGCCATCGACCGACCATTCCGCTGGGAGCCACGGCTGGCGCAGCATGGCAAGGAGACGGTCGATCTCGTGCCGCGCGGCATCGTCATCGCGGAGAGCGCACCACTGGTCGTCGAGACGACACAGCCGAGTTTCATCTACGAGATCGCTGCGAAGGCGTTCAGCATGCACCATCCAGCAGTATCGGAGACGCTGCGCGGAACGCTCGCCGCACTGAGGGAACCTCGCATTCTGGATCATCTCCGCCGTCTCGGCGTCAGCCATGTCGAGCTCATGCCGATCGCGGCGTGGATGGATGAACGTCACCTGCCGCCCCTCGGCCTGCGCAATGGCTGGGGCTACAACCCCGTCAACTTCTTCGCACTCGATCCGCGGCTCGCCCCGGGCGGGGCTGAGGACCTGCGCAAGCTCTGCGCCACATATGCTGAGGCCGGCATTGGCGTGGTCCTCGACATCGTCCTGAACCATACCGCCGAGAGCGACGAATTCGGCGCGACGATCTCGCTGCGCGGCCTCGACAATGCCGTCTACTATCGGCATGCGCAGGACGATCCCGGGCGGCTCGTCAACGATACCGGCTGCGGCCATACGCTGGCGCTCGATCGTGTGGCATTGGTGGCGCTGGCGATGGACGCGCTAAGATATTGGCGCGGCCTAGGCGTCGCCGGCTTCCGCTTCGACCTGGCGACGGTGATGGGCAGAACGGCGGCCGGTTTCACACCCGACGCGCCGCTCCTTGCGGCGATCCTGCAGGATCCGGTGCTCTCGCAAACCATCCTGATCGCTGAGCCCTGGGATATCGGCCCAGGCGGCTACCGACTCGGCGAGTTCCCTTTTCCCTTCGCTGAATGGAATGGGCGCTTCCGCGACAATGTCCGCCGCTTCTGGCGAGGCGACGCCGGCATGGCCGGCGCGCTGGCGACGCGGCTTTCCGGCTCGTCGGACCTGTTCGCGGCGCGGCATCGCGGTCCGCATGCCAGCGTCAATTTCCTGGCCGCCCATGACGGCTTCACACTCGTTGATCTGGTCAGCTACGCCGGAAAGCACAACCATGCCAATGGCGAGGACAATCGCGACGGCGACAATGATAGCCATAGTTGGAACAATGGCCTGGAAGGTCGGACCGACGACGCGACGATGACGGCGGCCCGCGCTCGCGATGTCCGCGCATTGCTCGCGACGCTCTTTACGTCTCGTGGCGTTCCGATGTTGACTGCCGGCGACGAGTTTGGCCGCACGCAAGGCGGCAATAACAACGCCTATGCCCAGGACAACGAGACGACATGGCTCGATTGGGCGAATGTCGATGAGGATCTGATCACGTTCGTCGCTGGCCTCGCGCGGCTGCGTCGCGAGCTAGTCCTGCTGACCCGGAACGGATTTCTCAAACGTGACGGCGATCCACCCGAGGCGCAATGGCTCAAACCGGACGGATCGGCGATTGCCGACGACGAATGGCCAAGCCTCGATGTGCTCTGCCTGCTGCTGCGCGATCAGGCGCACAGCGTGCTCGTTGCGCTCAATCGGAGCTGGAAGGGTGTTTCACTATCGCAGGCAGAGCGAGGCTGGGCTCGCCTGCTCTGCTCGTCGGACGGTCCCGACGATCTTCCTGCACGCAGCGTGAGCTTGTGGCGAGCCGGCTGAGTTGCGCAGTCCAGCCGGCTACATCAGCACGATCAGCGAGCGCGGCGAGAGCGTGATCTCCTGATCGGCTTTCAGCCCCTTACGGCCTTCGTCGGAATTCGGACCGGTCTCGGTGTCCAGCACCACCGACCAGGAACCGCTCTTCACACGCGAGGGGATTTTGAAGACGACCTCGCCATCGAAGGCGTTGAACAGCATGAGCGCCTCGTCGCCGCCGGCTTCGACATCAGGCATGTGCATCAACAGCCCGATCGCCAGCACGCCGGGGTCGTCCCAATGCTCCTCCTGCTGCTCGCCGCCGGCCGGGTTGATCCAACGCAGCAGGCAGCCGTCACGGAATGAGGCGCGGCGGAAGATCGGATGCTCGGCCCGCAATTGCAGCACGCGTCTCACGAAGTCGCTGAGCTTCTGGTCCCGGGCGCTGATCTCTTCCCAGCGCATCCAGGCCGTTTCGTTGTCCTGGGCGTAGACATTGTTGTTGCCGTGATTGGAATGCCCGTACTCGTCGCCGGCGAGCAGCATCGGCGTGCCGTGCGACAAAAGCAGCGTCGCCAGCATGTTGCGCTTCTGGCGCTGGCGGACGGTGAGGATGCCGGGATCGTCGGTCGGCCCCTCCGCGCCATGATTGAAGGACAGGTTATGGCCATGGCCGTCCTTGTTGTCCTCGCCATTCGCCTCATTGTGCTTGTCGTTGTAGGAGACGAGATCGTTCAGCGTGAAGCCGTCATGGGCGGTGATGAAGTTGACGGTCGCCCAGGGCCGCCTCCCACGTTGATCGTAGACGTCGCCCGACCCGGTGATCCGCGCCGCGAGGTCGCGGATGATGCCCTCCTCGCCCTTCCAATAGGCGCGGATCGTATCGCGGTACTTATCGTTCCACTCGGCCCAGCCAGGCGGAAAGCCTCCAACCTGGTAGCCACCTGGACCGATATCCCAGGGCTCGCCGATGAGCTTGACCTTGCGCAGCACCGGATCTTGGCCCACCGCGTCGAAGAAGCCGCCGCGCGGATCGAAGCCGTGCGGCTCGCGGCCGAGAATGGTGCCGAGATCGAAGCGAAAGCCGTCGATCTCCATGACCTCGACCCAGTAGCGCAAGGAATCCATCACCAACTGCAGCACGCGCGGATGGCTGGTGTTGACGGTGTTCCCGGTGCCGGTGTCGTTGATGTAGTAGCGCGGCTCCTCGGGCATCGTCCGGTAATAGGAGAAATTGTCGATGCCCTTGAACGAGAGGGTCGGCCCTAGCTCATTGCCTTCCGCGGTGTGGTTGTAGACCACGTCGAGGATGACCTCGAGACCGGCATCGTGGAAGGCCCTGACCATCTCGCGGAACGAGGCCAGACCCGCCCTACCCTCATAGCGCGGCATCGGCGCGAAGAAGCCGATGCTGTTGTAGCCCCAATAGTTCGAAAGGCCCTTCGAGACGAGGTGATGGTCGTCGAGATAGGCATGAACCGGCAGCAGCTCGACGGAGGTGACGCCGAGGCTGCGGATGTAGTCGATCACCTGGTCATGACGCAGCCCGTCGAAGGTGCCGCGCTCGGCCTCCGGCACGGCAGGGTGAAGTTGGGTAAAGCCGCGGACATGAGCTTCGTAGAAGACGGTCCGGTCCCAGGGAACGTGCGGCTTGGCCGGCGGCTGTGGATCAGCCTTCCAGTCGCAGACCACGCATTTGGGCGTGAAAGGCGCGCTGTCGAGCTCGCTGAAGCTGAGATCGCGATCCTCGGTGGCGTTCAGATTGTAGCCGTAATGCGCCTCGTTCCAGTCGAGGTCGCCCGCAAATTCGCGGGCGTAGGGATCGAGCAGGAGCTTATTTGGATTGAAGCGATGCCCCTCCTCCGGTGCAAAGCGGCCATGCACCCGGTAGCCATAGCGCTGACCGGAGCGAACCCCCGGCAGATAGCAGTGAAAGATTTCGTCGGTATACTCCGGAAGGATTATCCGCGCCGTCTCGGTCTTCCCGCTGTCATTAAAAAGGCATAGTTCGACACGATCGGCATAGGTCGAGAACAGCGCGAAATTGGTGCCCTCGCCATCGAAGTTCGCCCCGAGCTCGACTGAGGAGCCGGGCCTCACCTCGATCTGTTCTTGCGACATGTCGTGATTGTCCCTGGATGCTTGAGCAGAGGGCCTGCTCTCGACGAGTGGCCGTTCGCGGCGCCGTGCCGATTGCAACGTGACAGGAGGCCGGCAGTTCCAGCCCGGCCTCAAGCTTGCATGTGAATTTTGCACTGCAGCATGGAACTCAGGATCACGCTAGTGGTTGCGGGTTCGCAGTCTGGGAACCGGGCCATGGCGGACGTTTTGAAGCTCACCGAGACGAGGACCGCGTCCTCCACGTCGGCGCACGCACTTCACTATGCACACGTCGTCAAAGACGATCTCCATGATGCCCCATCCCCGATCGCGGGAAGCACGAAGCTTCTCTTCGTGACCTCGGAGATGAGCGACTTCGTCAAGGCCGGCGGTTTGGGGGAGGTCTCGACGGCCCTGCCGCGGCAGATGCGCTCGTATTGCGACGTCCGGGTCCTGATCCCAGGCTTCCGCCAGGTCCGCACCGCCAGGCCGGTGATGGAGGTCGTGCGCCAGATGCCAGGCACGGCCGAACTGCCGCCCTGGTCGCTCGGCCGCTTCGCCACAGCCGACGGCCTGACGATTTATACCGTGCTCTGCGACGAGCTTTATGATCGCGCCGGTTCGCCTTACGGACCTTTCGGTGGCAGCGATTTCCCCGATAATGACATCCGCTTTGCTCGTCTCTCGCTCGCGGCAGCAGAGATCGCGGCTGGCGAGGCCGACCCGAATTGGAAGCCGGACATCCTGCACATCAACGACTGGCCATCCGGGCTAACCGCCGGCTATTTGCGCTGGAAGGATGTATCGACACCGACCATTCTGACCATCCACAATCTTGCCTATCAGGGTCTGTTCGAGCCTGGTCGAATGGCCGCCCTTGGCATACCGGACCAGGCATTCAGCGTCGACGGCGCCGAGTGCCACGGGATGCTGTCCTTCCTCAAGGCCGGGATCTTCTACGGCTCGCACGTCACCACCGTCAGCGAAACCTATGCGAGGGAGATCACCACGCCCGAACATGGCTGCGGCCTCGACGGCCTGCTCCGGAGCCGGATGAAAGCTGGCCATCTGACCGGGATCGTCAACGGCATCGACGCCAGTTGGGATACGCTGATCGACGGCGGGGCGACAACCGAGCAGGTTGTCCGGCAGTGGAAGCGGCGCAATGCGGCTGCGATCCGCAAGGCGTTTGCGCTGCCAGAGTCGCGCGGTCCGCTCTTCTCGATCATCTCCCGTCTCGTCCATCAGAAGGGCATCGATCTGTCGATTGAGGCAGCCGAGACGATCGTCGCAGCCGGCGGACAACTCGTGGTCAAGGGTCAGGGTGAGTCCCGCCTGGAGGATGCGGTCGCGCATCTGGCGAAACGCTATCCGCATGCGGTCGCCGCGCGGATCGGCTTCGACGATGCCGAGGCGCGCCGCCTGTTCGCCGCCAGCGATTTCCTACTGATGCCGTCGCGCTTCGAACCCTGCGGCTTGAGCCAGATGTATGCGCAAAGGGCAGGAGCGCTTCCGATTGCCTACCGCACCGGGGGACTCGTCGACACGATCGAGGATGGCATCTCGGGCTTCCTCTTCTCGTCGCTGAGCGGGGCGGGCTTGTCAGCAGCCGTACGCCGCGCCCTCGATGCCTACCGGTCGAAGCGGGCCTTCAAACTGATGCGCGGGCAAGCTATGTCGAAGCGCTTCGACTGGCGGCGTCCGAGCTTTCACTATGCATCGGTTTATGCCCGAGCGCTCGACGCTTGAAAGCGCTTTATGGCCGCGACCGCGCCGAACCGACGCTAAGACAACAATGGCGGGCTCCAAGGCCCGCCGCGGGTTAATCAGACTGCCTTCTTCGTCCTGCCCTTCGCCGCAGCAGGCTTGTCGGCCGTCTCCTTCTTGCTCCGCCCTTTTGGAACGGTCGCGGTCTTGGACTTGCCTTGCTCCGCGTCGCCTCGCCCAACCCTTTCCTCTGCGAGCCGCCAATGCTCGGAGTCACGCCCTTCCGGACGGCCTTCGGCCTCCCAAATCTCATAAGCTGTATCCCGCACAAGTTTTTCGCGGCTCATCGGCTATCTCCCGGCTGCATCAGGCGCTGCAAACAACCGCCGCAGAAGCCCCATGTTCCACGCGGGTGCGCTGAGGCACAATTGCGGCGGAGCGGGAACGGCGGGCACCTCTGCCGCGTTGCGCCACGGATGTGCCCATGGGGCGTTGCTCAAGCGAACTCAACGATATCCCAGTCCAGGTGGCTTAGCGACATATGAGTGACCAAAGTCTTCGCGAACTTTCGATCCGCGCCGGGGTTGCGCCCGATTGGACGGATCAAGCCGGCGCTATTCACCAGGTTTCTCCAGCAAGCTTGCGCGCCATCCTCCGGGCGATCGGGCTCCCGGCGGACACAGATGCCGCCATCGAGGATTCACTTCAGATCGTCTCGCTGCGAGATGCCGGGTCCGCTTCGCGCTTCATCGTCTCCCGGGTCGGGCTACCGATAGTGCTGCCATTTCTGCGCAAAGACGCTGGAGATTTCGAAATCACGCTCGAACGAGGCGGAAACCGCATTGTGTCGCCGCGCACGGCCGATGGCGGCGGAACGACCCTGCCTCCCTTCGAAGAGCCCGGATATCATACAATCCATCTGGCTGACGGCGATGTCACGGTTGCCGTCGCTCCATCACGGTGCGTGACGTTCGCTGATCTCGGCGATGGGCAAAACGGCTGGGGCCTTGCTGCGCAGATCTATTCGCTTCGCTGCGGGCTGGATGGCGGCATCGGCAATTTCGCCGGGGTCGCGGCGCTCGGCCGTGCGGCGGGGGCACATGGCGCCGATGCCCTGGCAATCAGCCCCGTGCATGCTCTTTACGGTGCGCTGCCGGACCGGTTCAGCCCGTATTCTCCTTCGACACGGCTGTTCTACAATCCGCTTCACGCCGATCCGGCGGCAGCGCTTCCCGATGCCTTCATCCGTGACGTCGCCGCGCAGAATGGACTTGCCGAGGAAATGGCGCGCCTATCGGCCCTGACCGAAATCGATTGGTTGCAGGCGACACCGATGCGTCAGCGTCTGCTGAAGGCTTTGTTCGAAGCCCTGCGTAAGTCGTCGACGGCGGCACCGGCGCGCCAGGATTTTGAGAACTTCCTGGCCGACGCATCGCCCTTGTTGCGCGACCACGCGGTCTTTGAAGTGCTCCATGCCGCGCAATGCGAACGCGACCTGACATCCTCGCATTGGCGCGACTGGCCTGCCCGTTATCGCGATGCCGCGAGTGCGGACGTCGCCGCTTTTGCCGCAGGCCATGCCAAGGAGATCGATCATCAGATCTTCCTGCAATGGCTGACGGCGTGCTCCTATTCGAACGCTCAGCGGGCCTGCCGCGAGGCCGGCATGAAGGTCGGTCTGGTCGCCGATCTCGCCATCGGCATGGACGGCGCCGGTAGCCATGCCTGGAGCCGGCCGAGCGATGTGCTCATCGGCCTCACCATCGGCGCGCCGCCTGACTATTACGCGATCGATGGCCAGAACTGGGGGCTGACTACCTTCTCACCGCTCGGCCTGGCGGCCAGCGGTTATGCGCCGTTCATCGAGACCCTGCGGGCGAGCCTGCGCCATGTCGGTGGCATCCGCATCGATCACGTCATGGGCGTGAGCCGCCTGTGGCTGATCCCAGAAGGCGCCGGAGCACTCGACGGTGCCTATGTCACCTTCCCGTCCGAGACGTTATTCCGGCTGATCGCGCTCGAATCCTGGCGCCACCAAGCCATCGTTATCGGCGAGGATCTTGGAACATTGCCGTACGGTTTTCGCGAGCTGCTGCGCGAGCAGGGCATCGCCGGGATGCGCGTGCTCCGCTTCGAGCGCACGCAGCATGGCTATGTGCCGCCGCGGGATTGGGATTCACAGGCCGTCGCCATGACCAGCACCCACGACTTAGTGCCGACCGCTGGCTGGTGGGCAGGCTCCGATATCGATCCGTCGGGCGGCGGGATCGACAATCAGAGCATTCGCGAATGGGATCGCGGCATCCTCTGGGGAGCCTTCCGCGATGCCGGGATCGCCGACGGCGAACGACCGGCGCCGGACGATACAGCCCCCGTCGTCGATGCCGCCGTGCGCTATGTCGCGGCAACACCCTGTTCGCTGAAGATCGTGCCGATAGAGGACGTGCTCGGTATACGGACACAGCCAAACGTCCCCGGCACCACGGTCGAGAAGCCCAATTGGCGACACCGGCTAGCGGGGAGCGCTGCCGATCTGCTCGATGATTCTGCCGTCGACCGCAGGCTCGCTCAGCTCGCGCGGCGAGGCTGACGGTTCGGCTCGCGTTCTACGGCGTCCGGGCCGGTCCCGGCCGGCGGGTGATCCCTCGGCGACGCGTTCGGTGATGCAGCGGTAATGCTCGACCGCGTCGCGCAGGGCCGCATATTCGAGCTCTTCCTCCGCCCCCCGGGTCAAAGCTGCCAAGGCGGCGAGGCGCGCTTGCGCACGCGCCATGTCGAGGGGCGATCTGATCGGCGCAATGTGCATGGAGTACCTCCATTACTCAAACGCGGCGGCGAAGCGGCGGTTCCGATGCCGCGGCTCCTTATTTTGCCGCTCGCTACCGCAACCGAACTGCTGGTCAGTTCGCACGTTGAGCAAATGAGCCAATTGCTGGAAAGCCGAGGGGGTCTACTTGCGACGATCGAATGCGGTGCGGTCCACCTATCGGCTGCAGTTCCACCGGGGCTTTACCTTTGAGGCGGCTCTCGGCCTGGCTACCTATCTGCGGCAGCTCGGGGTCAGCCATGTGTATTCGTCACCGATCCTGGCGGCGCGTGCCGGCTCGCTGCACGGCTACGACGTCATCAGCTATGACGAAATCAATCCCGAGCTTGGCGGGGCCGATGATTTCCGAGCGATGGCCGAAGCGTTCCGCCGTGAAGGCATCGGCATCATCCTCGATATCGTACCAAACCACGTGGCGGTGGGCGGCGACGACAACGCTATGTGGCTGGACCTGCTGAAGCACGGGCGAGGCAGCCGCTATGCGACCTGGTTCGACGTCGATTTCGACGAGCGCGATCCGGTTCTCGCCGGGCGCATCCATGTGCCGTTCCTCGGCGAGCCCTTTAACGATGCGCTTGGCCAGGGAAAGCTGACGCTGATCGAGGACCCGGCCCGGCAAGGCTACGCCCTGCGCTACGGCGAGCATCTGCTCCCGTTGCGCGTGGAGGACGATGGGGAAATCCAGTTGGCCGGACAGGCTGCTTATCGCGAGCCCGACAGGCTGCGGGCCCTGATCGAGCGCCAGCACTATCATCTCGACTACTGGCGCAACGCCTCGGACAGGCTGAACTGGCGCCGCTTCTTCGAAATCACCCAGCTCGCCGGCATCCGGATTGAGGAGCCGAACGCCTTCGAGGCCGCCCATCACCTTGCTTT
Source organism: Allobosea sp. Root483D1 (assembly GCF_001429505.1). Lineage (GTDB taxonomy): Bacteria > Pseudomonadota > Alphaproteobacteria > Rhizobiales > Beijerinckiaceae > Allobosea. Next base: position 44,836 of record NZ_LMJW01000015.1, on the reverse strand, counting down.
CGCATTCTACGAGGAAGGGCTGATCGACGGTCTGCGGATCGACCATGTCGATGGGCTCGCCGATCCGGCGAGTTATTGCGCGAAACTCCGCGCGCGGCTCGATGGCTTGTCACCAAAGCGGCCAGGTTGGGCGATGCCGGGTCCTGCCTGGTTGATCGTCGAGAAAATCCTGGCGCCCGGCGAGTCCCTGCCCGCGGGCTGGGGTGTCGACGGCACGACCGGCTATGATTTTATGGATCAGGTCGACGCCGTGCTCCATGACGGTGGCTCCGAACCGATCTTGGCAACGTTCTGGTCCGAGCTCAGCGGTCGTCCCGCCGCCTTCGTCGACGAGGAGCAGAGCGCCCGCCGCGAGGTTCTCGAACACGGCTTCGAAGGCCAGCTCGAATATGTCGTCGACAGGTTGGTGGCGCTGGCGGTCAAGGCCGGCCGCGATGTCGACATTCCGCGCGGCGCGATGCGGCGAGCGACGGCGGCGCTCGTCTGCAACATGCACAGCTATCGCACCTATCTGACCGGCGCCGGCGGGATCGAAGAGCCCGGCCCGTTCTTCCAGGCCGCGCTCGAAACGGCGCGGGCACACCCGCAGGCGGAGCATCTGGCACTCGATTTCATCAGCGCGGCTATGATCGGCTCCGAGCCAGGGCTTCCAGCCGATTTACGCAGTTCCGCCGTGCGGCGCTTCAATCAGTTGACCTCGCCGCTGGCCGCGCGCAGCGTCGAGGACACCGCCTTCTACCGATACGGGCGGCTGCTGTCGCGCAACGATGTCGGCTTCGACGCGGCGCGGCTATCGCTGCCAGTCGCGGAATTCCATGAGCTGATGCGGGAGCGAGCAGCGGTCCAGCCCCGCTCAATGCTCGCCCTGGCGACCCACGATCACAAGCGAGGGGCCGATGTCCGTGCACGCCTCGCCGTCATCAGTGAGGATGCACCACGCTGGCGGGAGACCGTCGAGGGATGGTTCGCCCAGAACGAGGCCATCCGCCCGGACGAGCTCGACCGAGGCGACGAATATCAGTTCTACCAGATGCTCGTCGGCAGCTGGCCACTCGACGGCTCGGCACTGTCTGGGAAATTCGCCGACCGGCTAAGTGCATGGTGGGTCAAGGCCTTGCGCGAAGCGAAGCTGAAAACCGGTTGGGTCTCGCCCAATGAGAGCTATGAGCAGGCCGCGGAGCAGTTCCTGCGTGCGGCGCTCGATCCCTCGCCCAGCGCCGCCTTCCTTCAATCGGTCGAGCATTATGTCGGGACGATCGCGCCTGCCGCTGCGCTCGGTGGTATCGTGCAACTGATCCTGCAATGCACGGTGCCCGGTGTGCCCGATACCTATCAGGGCACCGAATTCTGGGATCTGAGCATGGTCGACCCGGATAACCGCCGGCCGGTCGACTTCACCATACGCCAACAGGCCCTGGCTTCCGGCGCGGAGGAGTGCGAGCTCCGCCGTAACTGGCACGACGGCCGGATCAAGCAGCAGGTGTTGCATCGGCTGCTCCAGGCGCGGCGTGAGAGGCCGGATCTCTTCGTCGGGGCGACCTATCGTCCGCTATCGGTGACCGGCGTGAGACAGGATGATGTCGTCGCCTTCCTGCGCGAGACGCAGGATACGGCCCTTCTCGTCGTCGCTCCATTGCGATGCGCCGCGATGGTCACAGCCGAGCTCACGCTTTCGGCTGCGTGGTGGCAGGACACGAGGATTGAATTGCCGACGATCGGCGCCGAGTGGACACCGATCATCGGCGCCGCGGTGTCCGGCGATGCCTTGGCGCCGGGTGGGCCGAGCGGCGATTTTCCGTGCCGCGTCGCGATCGCCCAGCGATGAGCGTCTTCAGTCGGACAGGATCGCCAGGAACGACGGCCCTTCCAGCTTCACTCGATCAGCCTGGGCGGCGACGACCCCGAGCGAGAAGATCGGCCGGCCTGCGGGCAATGCCGTTTCGACCGGCTCGTCGGCGAAGTTTGCGAGCAGGACGAGCGAGCGGCCACCCAGACGCCAGGCAGCCTTTACCGCCTGCGCGCCGAGCGGCTCGGCTCCGGCGCTACCGCAATCATCGAGATCGGGCACGATCAGGCTGCGTCTGATGTCGATCAGCTCGCGATAAAGGGCGAGCCACTCATCGGCCTCGTCACCGGGCTGCGGGCGCGAGGCTTCGAAGGTCTCGGGCGCATTGGGATCGAGCGCGAGCGGGTCGCCGTCATGGTCCTCATGTTCGAATTCGCGCTTGCGCCCTTCGCGAACAGCCTGCGCAAGCTCCTCATTGTGGTCGGTGAAATAATGGAAGGGCGTGCGGCTGCCATGCTCCTCGCCCATGAACAGCATCGGGATCTGCGGATTGAGCAGCAGCAGAGCCGCTGCGACCTTGACCTGGCCGGGCTCCGCCAGCGCGAGCAGCCGCTCGCCGAAGAGCCGGTTGCCGATCTGATCGTGGTTCTGCAGACAATTGACGAAGCGGCTCGGCGCCAGATGCCCGCTCGGTTTGCCGCGCGCTCGCCCGCGGCTGGGCGCCACCTGCCCCTGGAAGGCGAATCCGCTCTCGAGAATCCGGGCAAGATGGTGGAGGGGCTCGGGCGCGAAGCTTCCGTAGTAGGTTTGTGTCTCGCCGGTCAGCAGCACATGGATGGCATGATGGAAATCGTCATTCCATTGCGCGTCATATGCGCCGAGCAGATCGGCGTCATTATCCTCATTCTCGACGACGAGATGTATGTGCCGCTCTTGCGGCAGCGCCGCGCGGATGTCGCGCTCGAGCTCAAGCAGGAACTCGGCCGATGGGATGGCGTGGACCGCATCAAATCTCAGCCCATCGAAGCGGAACTCGTCGAGCCATTGCAGGGCGCAGGCGCGATAGAAGCCGCGGACCTCGGACCGGTCAAAATCGATGCCCGCACCCCAGGGCGTCTGGCTCCCGCTCTTGAAGAATTCCGGCGAGTGGGTGTGCAGGTAGCAGCCATCCGGGCCGAAATGATTGAATACGACATCGAGCAGGACGCTGAGCCCGAGCTCGTGAGCACGGTCGATCAGGCTCTTGAGCTCGGCTGCGGTCCCGTACGCCGCGGCGGGGGCGAACTGCAGCACGCCGTCATAGCCCCAATTCCGGCTGCCGGGAAAGTCGGCGATCGGCATCAGCTCGATCGCTGTGATGCCCAGATCCGCCAGCCGAGGCAGCTCGCGCTCGACGCCGGCGAAGCCGCCAAACAGCCCAACATGTAATTCGTAGAGGACCGTTTCTCGCCACGGACGCCCGCGCCAGCCGGCGCAGCGCCACGTGTAGTCGTCCGGCGAAACCAGTACGCTCTCGCCATGGACCCCACCTTCCTGCCGCCGAGAAGCCGGATCGGATACGACAGTTCCATCAGGCAGCTGGTATCGATAGCGCGTCCCGAACGGAAGCTCGGCCCGATATTCGTGCCAGCCATCGGCGAGCGGAGCCATCGGCACCACTGCGTTCCCATCGATCTCGATCGAGAGTTGCGCGACAGCCGGCGCCCAGATGCGGAAGACGGCTTCGCTTCCCGCTCGCCAGGCGCCGTAGCGGGGTCCGTCAGGCGCTGGACGAACATGCTGCGACGAGCGAGGGTGGGTTTCGGCCAAGGGCATCTCGAACTCCCTGATTCACCGCATCCGCATGTCCTAAAGGATCGGTTTTCCACCGGTCACGGCGATCGTCGCACCGGACACGTAGCTGGAGAGAGGATCGGCGAGCATGACATAGGCAGTCGCCAGCTCGGCCGGCTGGCCTGGGCGCTTCATCGGCACCTGCTTGCCGAAGTTCGAGACCCTCTCCGCATCCATGGTCGACGGGATGAGCGGCGTCCAGATCGGTCCTGGCGCGACGGTGTTGGCGCGAATCCCTCGCTCGGCCAGGAGCTGCGCCAGGCCGGCGGTGAAGTTCTGGATGGCGCCCTTGCTGGCGGCATAGGCGAGCAACGTCGGATTGGGCATGTCTGAGTTGATCGACGTGGTGGTGATGATCGCGCTGCCCTCCCCCATATGCGGCACCGCCCGCTTGGTCAGATAGAACATTGCATGGATATTGACCTTGAAGGTCAGATCCCACTCCTCGTCGCTGATTTCCTCGATGGCCTTGAAGGTCGCCTGATGGGCGGCATTGTTGACGAGGATATCGATGCCACCGAGCTCCCGCAGCGCGGTGTCGACGATCATCTGGCAATGGTCCGGCGACTGGATGTCCCCGGGAACCAGCACAGCCTTGCGCCCCTCCTTCTCGATCCAATGCTTAGTCTCGGCCGCATCCTTGTCCTCGCTCAAATAGGACAGCAGGAGATCGGCCCCTTCACGCGCATAGGCGATCGCCACCGCCCGGCCAATGCCGCTATCGGCACCCGTGATGATTGCCCGCTTGCCGGTAAGCTTGCCCGAGCCTTTGTAGGAATGCTCGCCATGATCCGGCTGGGGTGCCATCTGTCCGGTGGCCCCGGGCATATCCTGCTGCTGCTTGGGGAAGGGTGGCTGCGGGTGCTGTTGCATGACGTCCTCGCGAAGGTCGGCAATCTGGAACTAAAGCGCGCGGTTCGGTGTCAGGTTCCCACCACTCGCGATCGGTTCGGTAGCGAGCGTTAGTCAGGCGCGGACCACGGGTTGATCGCTTTGAGCCGTCTTCCAGACAACGGCATTGATGCGATGCCGTCCCAGCTTCGCCGCGCTTCCGGAGGAAGCTTGGGCAGCCGATCAGGTGACAGGCATGAGGATCAATGTAGCGAGCGGCGGCAGCGTCAGTTCGAGGCTGGTCGAATGGCCATGGCCGGGGGCGTCGACGGTTTCGACATCACCGCCATTGCCGATGCCAGAGCCGCCATAAAAGATCGAATCGCTGTTGAGGATCTCGCGCCAGCGGCCGGCTTGCGGCACGCCTAATCTGTAGCCCAGCCGCGGCACCGAGGTCAGGTTCGCCACGACCAGCACGGTCGGCGAGCCGGGTCGCTGACGAAGGAAGGCGTAGACGCTGTTCTCCCGATCGTCCTGCACCACCCAGCGGAAGCCGCTCGGGTCGGAATCGGTAGCGTGCAGCGCGAGCTGCTCGCAATAGATTCGATTGAGATCCTTGATCAGGCGCTGCACGCCGGCATGGCCGGGATCCCGAAGCAGGTCCCAATCAATCTCGCCGTCATGGTCCCATTCGCGTTCCTGCGCGATCTCGCCACCCATGAAGAGAAGCTTCTTGCCGGGATGGGTCCACATGAACGAGAAATAGGCGCGCAGGCCGGCAAGCTTGGTCCAGCGGTCGCCTGGCATCTTGCCGAGCAGCGAGCCTTTACCGTGCACCACCTCGTCATGCGAGAGCGGCAGCACGAAATGTTCGGCGAAGGCATAGACCAGGCCGAAGGTCATCTCGTCGTGATGGTGCCGGCGATGGATCGGATCACGCGCCTGATAGTGCAGCGTGTCGTGCATCCAGCCCATGTTCCATTTGAAGTTGAAGCCGAGGCCGCCCTCTTCGGACCTGCGCGTCACTCCCGGCCAGGCCGTCGATTCCTCGGCGATCATGATTGCGCCGGGATGCCGCTCCGCCACCACCGCATTGAGGTGGCGCAGGAAGTCGATCGCCTCGAGATTCTCGCGTCCCCCATGGATGTTCGGCCGCCATTCGCCGGGATTGCGGCTGTAGTCGCGGTAGAGCATCGAGGCGACGGCGTCGACCCTCAGGCCGTCGACATGAAAATGCTCGAGCCAGTGCAGCGCGCTGCCGATCAGGAAGCCGGCGACCTCGCGGCGACCGAAATTGTAGATCAGCGTGTTCCAGTCCTTGTGGAAGCCTTCGCTGGGATCCTCGTGCTCGTAGAGCGCGGTTCCGTCGAAGCGCGCCAAGCCGTGCGCGTCGGACGGGAAATGCGCCGGCACCCAGTCGACGATCACGCCGATCCCCTGCTGGTGGCAGGCATCGACGAAGATCGCAAAATCCTCCGGATCGCCGAAGCGTCGGGTCGGGGCGAACAGGCCGAGCGGTTGATAGCCCCAGGAGCCGGTAAACGGATGCTCCGCCACCGGCAGGAGCTCGACATGGGTAAAGCCCATCTCCTTGGCGTAAGGCACGAGACGATCCGCCAGACCGCGCCAGTCGAGCGTCGTCCCGTTCGGACCGCGCGTCCAAGAGCTGGCGTGAATTTCGTAGATCGTGATTGGTGCCCGTTCGTTCTGTCGGGTGGCGCGAGAACTCATCCATTCGCCGTCGCGCCAGACATGCGATGGCTGACGCGGCACCACCGAGGCCGTACCCGGCTGCGGCTCCGCAGTCCGCGCAACCGGGTCGGCCTTCTGCGGCAGGACACGGCCGTGCCGGTCGACGATCTCGTATTTGTAGAGCTCGCCGCTGCCAAGCCGCGGGATGAACAGTTCCCAGATGCCGCTGCCGCCGCGCCGGCGCATGACATGGCGGCGACCATCCCAGCTATTGAAAGCGCCGATCACCGCGACGCGCCGGGCGTTGGGCGCCCAGACAGCGAAGCGGGTGCCTTGCACACCATCGACCGTGACGAGATTTGAGCCGAGCGCATCCGCCAGCCGCTGGTGCCTGCCCTCCCCGATGAGATGAAGGTCGAGATCGCCGAGGAGCGGACCGAAGGAATAAGGGTCCTCGGTGATCTGCTCGCCGCCAGGCCAGGCAATCGAAAGAAGGTAATCGCCCTCTCCGATCGCGCCTTCGAACAATCCGGCTGGCTCGCGCGACGTCAGCTCGGTGCGCTCGCGCTGTTCGCCTTGCAGCACGGCGACGGACCAAGCGCCAGGCAGGAACACGCGGACGAAACGTCCATCGGGACCGCGATGCGGGCCGAGCGCGGCAAAGGGATCGCCGAACTGCCCATGCGCGAGGGCAGTCGCAATCTCCGGATCCAGCGGCGGAATCCGCTCTGCCACTCTGTCAATCATCGGCAGCGTCCCCGCTTAGCAATCGGTCCATGAGATCAGTCAAGCCGCGCAAGGGTACGCCGAGCCAGTCAGGCCGATTGCTGACCTCGTAGTTGATCTCGTAAGCGGCCTTCTCCAGCATGAAGAGATCGAGCAGTGCCGTATCTCCCGCCCTATCTCGCGAACGGCAGTTGCCCTGCGCGCCAGTGGCCTCGGAATAGGCCTGCAGCAGAGCCTGCGGCATCCTGTCCCTGAACGCCGTCGCGAGCGTCGCGTATGCACCATCTTGACTCACAGCGGCAGGACTGCGGCTCGCTGCCTCAAGCGCATAGTCGAACGAGCGCAGAATGCCAGCGACATCGCGCCAGCCACTGTCCTTGGCTCGGCGCTCGGCCAGCGGTTGCGAGGGCTCGCCTTCGAAGTCGATGATCATCACGTCACCGCTCGCAACCAGGGTCTGGCCGAGATGGAAGTCACCATGGATGCGATGAAGCAGGCTGCCCTGGCCCGCCTTGCACAGCCGTCTCACCAGCGCGAGCAAGGCTTTCCGGCGCCCGAGTAATCCTTTGGCCAGGGCCTGCTCGTCCTCGCCCAACAGCTCGCGCTGCCGCTCCAGATTGTCGCAGGCCGCCTGAATGCGGCCCTCGACCCGCTTGGTCCAGCGCTCGACCTGCGCGCTATCAGCCGAAACCGGGGCAAATGCTTCGTCATCGGTCGGCTGCGACAGCGCGACATGCATCTCGCCAAGGCGCCGGCCGAGAATCGCCGCGAAGCTTTCGAATGTCGAAAGCAGGTCGGCGAGATCGGCGCCCTCTCGAGAGAGCTCGTCGAGAACCCGGCCGAGATAGGACGCTGTCCAGTCCCAGGCATCACCCTCGCCGGGGATGAAGGCCTGCACCACCCCCAGCACCTCCTCCTCACCCTCCTCCGGCACGTGTACAATCTCGCCGAGCTGGGCCGGCGCGTTGGCGAAGCCGCGCTCGGTCAGCGCTCGCATCATCTCGGCCTCCGGATGGCGGCCAGGCGCGAGTTTCCGGAACAGTTTCAGCATCACCTTGTGGTCGACGACGACGGAGGAGTTCGACTGTTCGGCCGAAAGCCACCGCACAGGATCGTCCGGCAGGAGTTCGACCGCGTCGAACGCCGGTGTCGGCCTGAACGAGACCACTCCTGCCGCGCTCCTGACCTCCGCGCCGACCTTGAGGAGAGAAAGCAGTTCATGGATGAAACCCGATAGCGCGAAGGCGTCGGTCAGAAATCCGGTGCGTCGGCCGCGGCGCACGCGCGCGAGAGCGAGTTGCTGCGGCAGCGCCGTGGCGACATCCTCGTCCCAGCTGATGCCAAGCGGCAGGAGATAGCGCTCGCCGCCGCCGCCATGCGTCGCCTCGACCGCAACGAGCGCCATCTCCCGATTGGGCCCGATGCGCGCCGTCAGGGCCACGCGCGCGCTTTCGAGCTTCTGGTCCTTGGCCGCGAACCAGCGCCGCTTGGCGAGGTAAGGCGGCAGGATGTTTGTCTCGAATTCGCGCCGGTGCTGCGGCGTGATCATCTCGTCGGGCCCGCCGCGCAGCACGAAGGTCGTGTAGTCGGGCATCGGCTCCGGCGCCTGCGCATGCCACGACGGGGCCTGCGCACCTTCCACCAGGAGGAACCAGTAGAAGCTGTAGGGCGGTAGCGTCATCAGATAGGTGAGTTGCCCGATGGCAGGGAAGACCGAATTGCCGAGCATCTCAACGGGATGGCGGCCGGCGAATTCCGCCAGATCGAGCTCGAAAGCCTGCGCCGAGCGCGACAGGTTCGAGACGCACAGGATCGTCTCGCCGTCATGCTCCCGCAGGTAGGCGAAGGCCTTGCGGTTCTTCGGGTAGAGAAAGCGCAGCGTTCCCCGTCCAAAGGCTTGGTGTTCCTTGCGGACGGCGAGGATGCGCTTGGTCCAATTCAGCAGCGAATGGCGATCGCGCGTCTGCGCCTCGACATTAACAGCGCTGAAGCCATAGAGCGGATCCATGATCGGCGGCAGCACGAGGCTTGCGGGATCGGCCACCGAGAACCCGCCATTGCGGTCCGGCGACCATTGCATCGGGGTGCGCACGCCATCGCGATCGCCGAGGAAGATGTTGTCGCCCATGCCGAGCTCGTCGCCGTAGTAGATCACCGGCGTACCCGGCATCGACAACAGCAGATTGGTCATCAGCTCGACGCGGCGCCTGTCGCGTTCGAGCAGCGGCGCCAGCCTTCGCCGGATTCCGAGATTGATGCGGGCCCGTCTGTCGGATGCGTAAAAGTTCCAGAGATAGTCGCGTTCCTTGTCCGTCACCATTTCGAGCGTCAGCTCGTCATGATTGCGCAGGAAGATCGCCCATTGGCAGTTCGCCGGAATGTCCGGCGTCTGCCGCATGATGTCGGTGATCGGAAACCGGTCCTCCTGCGCGATCGCCATGTACATCCGCGGCATCAGCGGGAAATGGAACGCCATATGACATTCGTCGCCGGCGCCGAAATAGGCCTGCGTGTCCTCCGGCCACATATTGGCCTCGGCCAGCAGCATGCGGTTCGGGAAAGTCGCATCGAGCTCGACCCTGATCCTGCGCAGGATGTCGTGCGTTTCCGGCAGATTCTCGTTCGAGGTCCCGTCACGCTCGATCAGATAGGGCACCGCATCGAGACGCAAGCCATCGACGCCGAGCTCGAGCCAGAACTTCATCACGCCCAAGACCGCTTTCAGTACGGCCGGGTTGTCGAAATTGAGATCCGGCTGATGCGAGTAGAAGCGATGCCAGAAATAGGCTTTCGCCACCGGGTCCCAGGTCCAGTTCGAGCGCTCGGTGTCGAGGAAGATGATGCGCGTGCCGGAATAAAGCTTGTCGTCGTCGGACCAGACATAGAAATTGCGGTGCGCCGAGCCCGGCTTGGCGAGGCGAGCTCGCTGGAACCAGGGATGCTGGTCCGAGGTGTGGTTGATGACGAGCTCGGTGATGACGCGTAGGCCGCGCTCATGCGCAGCCCGGATGAAGCGCCTGACATCCGCAGCCGTGCCGTAGTCCGGATGGACGGCCTTGTACTCGGAAATGTCGTAGCCGTCGTCGAGGCGGGGCGAGGGATAGAAGGGCAGCAGCCAGACCGCAGTGGCGCCAAGCTCGACGATATAATCGAGCTTAGCCATCAGTCCCGGAAAATCGCCGATTCCGTCACCATTCGCATCGAAGAAGGATTTCACGTGGAGCTGATAGACCACCGCATCCTTGTACCATTGCGGATCCGCCGGATCCGCCGCGACGGTCTGAATAAGGCTCGCATCCATCATTGGAATTTGCTCCCCGGCGTAATGCGCCAGATCGCGAAGGGCGTGTCCTGCGGATCGAGCCGGATCGTCTGCCGTTTGCCATGCCAGTCGAAGCGGGTGCCGCGCATCAAGTCCTCTGCGGCGACTGTGCCGTGATCGGGCAGCCCGAACTCCCAGAGCGGCACCTCGATTGAAGCGGCATGCACGCCGAACGGATCGAGATTGACCGCGACCAGGATGATCTCGGACGCGGTGCCGGCGCGCTTGCCGAAAAAGAGAATGTTGTCGTTCGCGGCGTCGTAGAAGGTCAGGCCGACATGACTCTGCAGCGCCGGGTGGCTGCGCCGCAATTGGTTGAGCCGGGTGATCTCCGCGATGATGTTGCCGGGAGCCTGCCAATCCCGCGGCTTGATCTCGTACTTTTCGCTGTCGAGATATTCCTCCTTGCCGGGGATCGCCGCGGCCTCGCAAAGCTCGAAGCCGGAATAGACGCCCCACAGGCCGGACAATGTCGCAGCCAGCGCCGCGCGGATCAGAAAGCCCGGCCGCCCTGAGTTATGCAGGAAGACCGGATTGATGTCGGGGGTGTTCACGAAGAAGTGTGGCCGAAACAGGTCCCGCACCGGCGCTGCGTTGAGCTGCGTCAGATATTCCGTCAGCTCTGCCTTGCTGTTGCGCCAGGTGAAGTAAGTGTAGGACTGAGTGAAGCCGACCTTGCCCAAGCGATACATCACCTTGGGACGGGTAAAGGCTTCAGACAGGAAGATGACGCCCGGATCGCGCGAACGGATATCGGCGATCAGCCATTCCCAGAATGGGAAGGGCTTGGTGTGCGGATTATCGACCCGGAAGATCCGGACGCCCTGGTCGACCCAGTGCTGGACAACGTCGCGCAGAGCCAGCCAGAGCCCGGGAATCGCGCCGGACGCATAGAAGTCGACATTGACGATGTCCTGGTACTTTTTCGGCGGGTTCTCGGCATAGCGCATCGAGCCGTCCGGCCGCCACTGGAACCAGTCATGGTGCTCGCGCAACCAGGGATGATCGGGTGAGCACTGGATGGCGAAGTCGAGAGCCAGCTCGAGCCCGTGCTTAGCTGCCTCGTCGACGAGCGCGCGGAAATCCTCGGCCGTACCAAGTTCGGGATGGATGGCGTCGTGGCCCCCCTCCGGCGAGCCGATGGCATAGGGGCTGCCGGGGTCGTCGGGCGCAGGGGTCAGCGTATTATTGCGGCCCTTGCGATTGGTTGTCCCAATCGGGTGTATCGGCGGGAAATAAAGCACGTCGAAGCCCATCGCCTTGATCGCGGGGAGGCGGCCAATGACGTCGCGAAACGTGCCATGGCGCGCCGGATCATCGGTGATCGAGCGCGGAAAGAGCTCGTACCAGCTCGCGAATGATGCCGCCTCGCGATCGGCATCGACCGGGTACATCTCGGAGCTGACGGCATGGGGCCGAGGATCGGCGCGCTCCATCGCGCTCCCGAGCGCGCCCGAGAGCAGGATGGCGACCTGATCACTGTCCGCTTCGTCGAGCCGCTGCAGGTGCCTCTCGATGATCGGCCTGTCGGCAGCTGACGCGGTCGCGGCAAATTTTTCGAGGATGAGCCGCCCTTCCCTAAGTTCGAGCGCGATCTGCACCCCCGCCTCGTGCTTCTTGCCAAGATCGCGGCGGAAGGTGCCGAACTCGCTCCACCAGGCGACGATCGCAAAGACGTGGCGGCCGGTCCGGAGCAGCGGAAATTCGCCGTGCCAGCGATCGTTGACAAGAAAGCTCATCGGCGCGCGCGACCATTCGCTCTCGTCGGCGGCGCGCCAGCGCAGCTCGGCCGCGAGCACATCGTGCCCATCGCTGAAGATGTCGGCCTCGACCGCGACGAGGTCGCCGACCGTGCGTTTGACCGCGAAGCGACCATTGTCGACCGCTGGTGTCACGGCCTCGATGGCCAGCCTGTCGGCATCGAGTCGTATCCGCTCCTGCAGCGACGCGACGGCATCGTTCTGCACCGGCCGGGTGGCTGAGAGCGCGATCAGCGTGCCTGCAGCCGCTGGGAGATGACGCTCGACATTCGTCTCTTCCGGCCTCGCTTCGACCTTTGCCGCCAGCCGGTCGATCTGGGGCTCGCACGCGTTGATCGGATCCCGGTTGAGCAGCACGAGGCGAGCAGGGCGCTGGTTCTCGACACGAACAATCGCGGCGAAATCATTGCGGAGTTCGAGCCCTCGCATCGATCGGTGCCCTGCGACCGATTGAGTCGCCAGAGCCCCGTTGAGCGCCCGGATCTGCTCCTGAAGCTCGTCCGTCCTGTGCGAGAAGGCTTCCTCGAAATCCTCTCGACGGGCCTCGATGAAGGGCGCCTCCATTTCGAATTCGAAACCCATCGGCATGAGCCAGCCATCGGCCAGCAACGCTGCCGCACTCACCGCCAGGCTGTGCCGGCGATCGAGATTGATGGCGGCCGGCTCGGTGATGCGTTTGCCAAACGGGTCCTCGGGAAAGCCGATCAGTGCCGCGCTTCCGGAAAGGTCATTGTACTCCTGCGCCAGCCAGTGTGCGCCACCCGTCCACCACGCCACCGACGAGGGTAGGAACTGGAAAACCTTGCCGGCCTCGACCAGGGCCCGCCGCGGGTGCCCCGGCATCCAGCCAAAGGCGGTAAAAGACGGCTGCGCGTCCTGCACCGGCTGAAGGATGTCCTGCCATAGCTGGAGATTGAGATCGCCGGCGTCGTGGCAGCGGACACCGCTGATGCCGCCCTCCTGCCAACGCAGCAGGCGGTCCTGCCAGAACGAGGTCAGTTCCCGGCGCACCGCCTCATCGGCAAAGCGCGCGGCTCGCTCATGCTGGCGGTGGATCGTGCGAGGATCGAGACTGACCGCTTCGGCCTTGTGCCACCAATTCTCGCGCTTTGCGACGAAAGGGCCCGTGCCGTCGGCCCGATCGATCGTAAGATCGATCCAGAGCTGCAGGCCATGTGCGCGACATTGCCCGGTCAGCTTGACCAGTACGCCGGACGCTGCCTGCCCGCCGATCGACTCGATGTCATGAGTCAGGAAGAGATCGTCCGAGGCAGAAAAGGGCCACGCCAAAAGCACGTGAGAAAAGCCTAGTCCCTGAGCGCGTTGGAGATGGCCGTCCCAGGTCTCGGGTCCGCCACCAAAAGTCGGATGCAGATAGTAGATCCGCGGAGTTCCAGCTGAGCCGCTTTGCACATCACCCTCGATCTTGGCACCTCAGAAGAACCGGGAGGTCCAGAGCGGGTTCCAAACGAAGACGTCTTGATTTATGGCCTGGCATCGTCAGCTCGTGACGCGGAACACGGCGGCCGGGCGAGCGTTCCCGACGAACGCTCTCTCCCGTCGGTCACGATGATCAAAGTCTCGAAACAATCAGGTTCACGTAAAAAGCGCTTGGATGGCAAGCAGTTGGAGGCCGGCCTGCGCGGGGCGGCCAGGGATCTCGGCTTGATCGGGCTTGGAGCGGCGCTGGCCCTTTTCCTCCTGCCTGGCTTAGCAGGTGGCAGCAGCTCCAATCGCGAGCAGCGGGAAAAAGCGGGACGCCCGCTGCGATCGCGCGATGGTGACGACGCCGTCTCACCCGCCGATATCCCGCCGGCGGGATGGTACGACATTGCCAAGCGCACTTACTACGAAGTGGACCGCGACCGCGTGCTCGCAGTGGCTGCGGGCGTGACATTCTACGGGTTGCTCGCCCTGTTCCCGGCCCTTGCCGCCTTTGTCAGCCTCTACGGGCTGATCGCCTCGCCCGAAACCGTTGTCGAGCACCTCTCGGCCCTGGCGACTATGATGCCGGAGGACGGTTACGAGCTCATCCGCGAACAGGCTCTCAAGCTCACAGCTCAAGGCGGAGGCGAGCTTGGACTATCCCTCATCCTCAGCCTCGCTCTTTCCATATGGAGCGCCAATGCCGGGATGAAAGCGATGTTCGACGCCCTCAACATCGCCTATGGCGAGGACGAAAAGCGCGGCTTCATGACGCTCAATCTGATCTCGCTCGCCTTCACCGCCGGTATGTTAATCTTCGCCCTAGTCGGCGGCTTTGCGGTCGTCGCCATCCCCCTTCTGCTCGAGGGTCTCTATCTCGGATCGGTCGCCGAGCCGCTGATCCAGATCGGGCGCTGGCCGGTGCTGATCGTCGTTCTCGCAGCCGGCCTGGCAGTGCTCTACCGGTTCGGACCGAGCCGCGATCAGGCGCAATGGCGCTGGGTCAGCCCCGGTGCGGTCGTCGCCGTCCTCGTCTGGATCGTCGCCTCGATCGGCTTCTCCTGGTACGTGGCGAATTTCGAAGATTACGACAAGACCTACGGCACGGTCGGCGCCGCGATCGGCCTGATGATGTGGATGTGGATCTCGGCCACGATCATTCTGGTCGGTGCCGAGCTGAACGCCGAGTCGGAACGACAGACCGATAGAGACACAACGCGAGGCCCGCCGGCGCCCCTCGGGCTGCGCGGGGCGGATGTCGCCGACCGCAAGGATTGAATTTAAGATGAGCTGGATCACGATCATCGGCAGCCTGGCGGCCATCTGCTCGATGGCAAGCTTCATCCCGCAGGCCTGGCGGATCGTCCGGACGAGGGACACGCAGGCGATCTCGCCGGTGATGTACAGGTTCACGACAACAGGCTTCGCGCTCTGGACCGCCTATGGAGTCGGCCTTCGCGAATGGCCGCTGATTATCACCAACGGCGTCTGCTTTCTGCTCGCGGCATTCATTCTCGTCATGACGCTGCTCCCGCAGCGTGCGAAAGACAGGGTCGCCGACCAGGTTTCCGGCAAATGAGACCGTGGCGTACCTAGTCGGCTCGCCTCCTGTTCAGCGTCTCGATCGCCTCGATCAGGCCGGGGATGCTGTATGGTTGTGGAGGAAGACCGCACCCGGAATCGCCGCGGATATCTCGCCGTTGGACGATGGTGTCGCGCCGCGCCCGTCGCGAAAATGACCGGCAGACTCGCGTTACCCGCTCGTGCCGCCTTCGCCAACTCGGTTCCCGAGATGCCAGGCAAGCCGATATCAGTAATCAGCAGATCGATCCTCTGGGCCTCAAACCCGGGCAGAGCCTGCGTGCCATCGCCGGCTTCGATGACCTCATGCCGGAGGTCGGTCAGCATATCGGCCGTCGTCATTCGCATCAGCGCGTCATCCTCGACTAACAGAATCCGCAAGGCGCGCGGCCGGTCGGCGGTGTCATCCACCATCACGGGCGCGGTCTCGGCCGGGCTTGCGCTCGGGGCGATTGGCCAGAACATGGCGCAGCCTCCGTGCCAATGCCTTACGTGTATAGGGCTTGCTGAGGAGCTCGACCCGAGGATCGATGCGTCCGCAACCGATGATGGCGTTGTCCGTATAGCCGGAGGTGGAGAGGACGGCGATTTCGGAAAGGCCTTCACGCGCCTGACGGCCAGCTCGGGACTACGCAACGGCCTCGGCATGACCACATCGGTAAACAGCACGTCGATCGGCATGCCGCTTTCGATGATGGGAGGACCGCTTTGCGTGTCCCTCGCCTTGAGGAAGGTCACCAAGCATGCCTAGCGCATGCCAGCACGAAGGCACTGCCGGGCGCTGCTTGGTACGGCAGCGCACTGAACTCGCAAATCAAATGTTATCGCGCCGGCATACGCGTTGCTCATTCTGAGCGGAGAGCCCTAATCCCTGGAGAGGCGCGATGTCGCTGCGAGCAGTCGGTTTTGTTGAAGATTGGCTGTCCAGAAATTTACAGCGCCGTACGAGCGGCTCCGCCTGCCGGACAGAAACGCCAGACAATTATGCGGTGCATCTCTTGATCGCTGCAAACGGAAGCGGAATTCCGCCCGAGGAAATCGTCGGCGAATTCCCCGATCTCATTGGTGTGATCACGGCAATCCTAGCGGGATCACCGTTAACTCTCGGAGAACATTGGGGCGGCGTCGAGAGGCCCGCTCGTATCATGTCATGCACCCGTCGGAAGGTGAGCGAAGACGGTGTTCGCAAGTAGCCCCATTGGAGCCGAACTTTTGCACTAGACATTCTCAGCGTCGCATTCAGGATCGGCAGATGCTCGGGCGGGTTGCGATCAGTGTCGCAAACTGTGCGAACGTTACTATCGAACTATGGGCGTCTGACCGTCTCGTCGTTTCCGCGGCAATCCTCGGCTCATCCAACGCGGTAGAACTGGCCCCATATATCTTTGCGCCAAACGAAGTTCTTTGGCGTAGCAACCAGCAGGCCACCTGCAAGGGTGCCCATGGCCTCAACCTCGTGAGCTGAACGGCTTGTACCGAGAACGGAACCGGCACTGAAGCTGTCGGGCGCCGCATCTGACGATGTGTGCTGGTCAGTACACGCGATTTTACCACCATTAGCCGCAAGGGGCCAAGCGTCGCTCTAACGGTCAGCCGAAGGCGCAATAGCGATATTTTTCGTGCCGAAACGACCACTTATTCATCTTCGAGAATAGCGCGTTTTGCTTCCTCGTCGGCCGCCTCCTCCATCGCTTCCGCGATGGTTCTGTTAAGATCGGGATATTCTTCCTCGATCTCATGCGGCTGAATACCTGCGGAACCAGCATCCAGGATGAGCTGTCCAGCAAGATACTTATTGCGCTCCGCTGGACCTTCCTCATCGTGAAATACGTCAGGCTTAATCCGGTCGATAAGCCAAAACTCCACAAAACTGATTGCGCGTTCTGACATCATCTCCTCCTTAAAAGGCTTTGGACCTGCGACCTCCTAGCAATACCCACACCGATCATGCATGTTCCGCAGGCGGCCCGGCTGACGATGAGTGAAGGTTATAGCCGTGACCGAGCGACATTTGCCTCGCCTGCTGCCAACAGACGGACGGCCCGACCCAACTGCCTCACGACTTGGCTGGCCTTTCAAACTTTTCACCGGATGTGGTCAGGTTTCCGGCGCTTTCGGGTTCCGCATAGCGAACGCGTGAGGCGCTCTTGTTGCTATACGGGAAATAAAACCTGCCGCTTATGCGCCGACCGGAACCTGCACGGCTTTGTTCTGAAGCGTAGGCCGGAGAAGTTCGAAGTTTCTTTCGTACTCTCAACTATTTCGAGATCAAGATCTTGGCGCTGCCATCGCGCGACAGGACATTGGCGGTCACGTCGGAGCCATAGCGATGGAGCCTCACATCGGCGCGCGACGCGCCGAGCCGAAGGTTCCGGATCACGACCTCATCGAGGAAATCGGGCATGACGGGCTCATGGAACTCGATCTCATCCTCTTCATGTTTGAGCTCTAGGCCCAGGCAAGCTCCAAGCAGGCCGAAAACCGCCGCCGCCGACCAGGCCTGCGGCGCGCAGGCGACGGGGTAAGGTGTCGGCGCGCGGTGCGGCTTCCTGGTGAACCCGCAGAACAATTCCGGCAGGCGCGACATGTCTTGATGTCTGCCGGCGTCGAAGATCGCCGAGAAGACGCGGCTCGCCTCAGTCCTAAGGCCGTACCGGCCAAGCCCTATTGCGATCAGCGCATTGTCGTGCGGCCATACCGAGCCATTGTGATAGGACATCGGATTATAGCGAGGTTCTCCCATGGCTAGAGTACGAATGCCCCAGCCACTGCAGCCAGCGGGCGCGAGCAAGTTCGCTGCAACCCGCTTAGCCCGATCCGGCGCCGCAATGCCGGCGAAAAGCGCGTGCCCGGCATTCGATGCCGAGACGAGACAGGGCCGCTTGCTGCCATCCAGCGCGAGCGCATAGGTCCCAAGTTCCTCGCACCAAAAGGCGCTTTCGAAGTTGCCGCGAAGACGCTCTGCTTCGTTCGTTAGCCGCGACGCCATGTCGGTGTGTCCGAGTCGGCGCGCCATCACGGAAGCGTGCTGCTTGGCGGCGTAGGCATAGGCTTGGACCTCGCAGAGGGCGATAGCCCCTGGGGCATCGCTTCCATCGGCATGGAAAACTGCATCATGCGAGTCTTTCCAGCCCTGATTTGCAAGTCCGCTCTGACGAGCTCGGGCGTATTCTATGAACCCATCGCCGTCACGATCGCCATAATCGTCAAGCCAGCGCAGCGCTGAGCAGATATTGGGCCAGATCGCCTGGATCGTGGCAAGGTCGCCGGTCCGTTCAAGGTACTGACCCGCCAGCATCAGAAAAAGCGGGGTCGCGTCGATCGTGCCGTAGTAGCGCCCGAACGGCACCTCGCGCAGCCTCGCCATCTCGCCGTGTCGCATCTCGTGCAGGATTTTGCCCGGCTGAGCGTCTGCGTCCGGATCGACCAGCGGAGCCTGCGTCGCAGCCAGGGTTCGCAGCACTCCGCGCGCGATCTCAGGATCGATCCAAAGCATCAGCATCGCCGTGATGATGCCGTCGCGTCCAAATACGGTGTTGAACCAAGGAATGCCGGCATAGGGATACGGCCCGTGCTCCCCCCAGGTGATCAGTGTGTAGACGTCTGATTTGGCCCGGCACAGCATCTCGTTGAACGCGTGGCTCGAAGTCGTCACGGTTGCGATCTGGGCCGTAGCGCCGCGCCGCGCCCGCCGCGTCTCGCGGTACGCCGCGAAAAAATTCACCGGCGGCAATGATTTTTCCGCGACATCTAGGCAGGAGACTGTCAGAAAAAGCGACCGCTGTTCGTCGCATCCGAGCTCGACTTCCATCGTCATACGATGGCGGTCGATCACCACCGGAACCGGGCTTGCTTCGATGATGGTCCGGCGCTCGATCTGATCAAGGCCGATATAGCAGAATTCGACCCGGTCGGGGCCGATCACCTCCGCAGTGCTTGCCCCGCGTTGCAGGCGCTGCGTTCCGCGGACCTCGAACATGTCATGATAGTCGGCGCCGAACAGTAGGTCGATGCGCAGCTTCAGCGGCACGGGCCCGAAGTTTCTGACGTTGATCCGCTCATAGCAGACGGCCCGCCAAAGGAGTTTGGTGCGATGAAGAAAGATGGTGTCCCGCGGCAACCGGACATCGCCGATACGCAAATCGGGGTTTGTGAGTTCGACCGACAGCGCAGCCTTGTCCTCATGTACAGCGGAGCTCAGAAGCAACGGGCGCTTCCCTTCCACTCGCAACTCAAGCAGCGAGAGAAAGCGCGTGTCGCGATAGAACAGACCTTCCGCAGTTTCGCTTACCGTCCCGATGTCGCCATGAGCGTCCATCACAGCGAAGGCGTCGCCGTGTTTGAGATTGCGCAGGACGCGATCGGTGAGCGAAGTCTTCGCCTCGATCTCATATTCGGACCAGAGATTGGGACCGCTTTGCGCGGGCGCAATCTGCGCTGAGGCGCGATTGGTTTCGGGCATCGGATCTGCCCCGGTTCAGGCCGACTGCAAGGGACTAGCCCCCGCGCCGGTGGCCATACCATGCGCCTCTTGATAGAGGGACGGCAAGACCAGGGAAGGTGTCGCTTGCGTCGGTGCCAGGCGGCTGCGATCCAGCATATTGGCGAATGTCTCGATATAGTCCGTCGCCATGCGAGACGCCGTGAAGCGCATCTCGAAGCAATCGCGCACGGCGCCTCGGTCCAGCCGATAAACCTGTCCAACGGCTTCGACCGCTTCGTCTAGCGACGATACGATCATGCCGGAAATGCCGTGATCGATCACTTCGGGAACGGAGCCCGCGCCCCAGGCGATCACCGGGGTTCCGCATGCCATTGCCTCGATCATGACAAGCCCGAATGGCTCCGGCCAGTCAATCGGGAACAGAAGAGCCGAAGCTCCAGACAGGAAATCGCCCTTCCTTGCATCGTCGATCTCGCCGATGAAGTCGACGAGGGGATGATCGAGCAGAGGCTGGATCGTGCAGACGAAATAATCGCGGTCGGCTGGGTCTACTTTGGCCGCGATCTTCAGCGGTACCCCGCTACGCTTTGCGATCTCGATCGCTCGGTCCGGGCGCTTCTCAGGCGAGATCCGGCCGAGGAATGCCAAATAGCCGCCCGGCTGCTCTGTGAATCGGTAGAGCTTCTCGGGGAGACCGTGATGAATGGTCGAGAGCCAGTTGACCGCGGGCAGCGGGCGCCGCTGATCGTCCGAAATTGAAACAAGCGGCATTTCGGGGAAGGCGCGGAAGACCGGATGGAAGTCGGGTAGGTCGAGGCGCCCGTGCAGCGTCGTTACGCATTTCGGCAGCAAGTCCTTGAACAGCGCAAACTGGAGGAGGTCGACATGGAAATGGATGATGTCAAACTCCTCTGCCCGACGCCGGACCTCGTCCAGCATGACGAGTGTGCTCGCCGTGTGGTCGCGGATACCAGCAAGCCGCAGCGCCTCCGGCACGGCTGAAACAAGCTTTGCGCTGCTGCGCGAGTCGCCGCTTGCAAATAGCGTGACGTCCTGACCTTGATGGACGAGCTCTTCGGCGAGCCAGGACACCACTCTCTCGGTGCCGCCATAGAGCCTCGGGGGAACCGCCTCCGCCAACGGGGCCACCTGAGCGATGCGCATCTCGCTGAATTCCTTCTGGATTTCGAGACTGCTTTCCCCCGCCTGAACCCGACAACGCGGATGCCCTGCTCGGGGTTCATCGATTACCATGTGGCGATTTGGCATCAGCCGGAGTTGGCTCGCGCAGTCCCGGCGTCAGCGACAAAGCAGCAGCGCACAAAGCCGCCATCACGAAGAACGCTGCGCCCCCCCAGCGGGCGTAGAGCGCGCCGGCCGCTAAGGTCAGGAATGCCGTCGTCGTAGCAGCGGCAAGCGCATAGATGGCCTGTCCCGTGGCTGCCAGTTGCGGTGGTACAACCTGGGTGAGCAACCGCATGCATGCGAGATGCAAAAGGGCGAAGGTGAAACCGTGCAGCGGCTGCACGATCGCAAGCGCAAGCGGCGCGGCACTCAGCGCCATGACGACCCAGCGCAGAATGCCGGCGCCGGCAGCGATCGCAGCAGCGGCAGCCGGGCCTACACGCGCCATCAGCGTTGGACCGATTAGGAAGAAGACGATCACTTCGCCCGCCACTGAGAGCGACCAAAGGAGACTGGCCATTCCCGGACCGATGCCCGCAGCATTCCAGCGGATAACAGCGAAGGCGTCGTGCACAGCATGGCTGCCGAGGATAAGCGCGGCAACCAGAAGCAACCGGCGAAACAACGCTATGCGAAGGAGCGGTGCGAAGCCCGCGAGCGGGGAAGCGGCGGGCTCGGCTCTCTCTTCGTGGGAGGATGCGCTCCGGATCAAGTGATAGGCGACTGCGGCGGAGGCGACCAGCAGGCCTGCATGCACCAGCACGATCGAAGACAGTCCCACCAAGCTCACGATCTGACCAGCAATGAGTGTGCCGGCGATGAAGGCCGCTGACCCTGCGCCACGCACCCACCCGTATTCGAAGCGCCGTCCGGTGGCGTTTCCTGCTCCGCTCGCTTCGCGTAGCGCCAACGCGTCCGCCAGCGTAGTCACTGGTGCCAACGATGCTGCCTGACACAGGCTGACCACAAACAGTAACCAGAAGCTCTCGGCCGGCAATAGGCCAAGAGCAAAGAGCCCTGACATAACGATGCAGATTGCGAGGACCGCTCGTCGCGCCCCGAGCCGATCGGCTACACGGCCAGCAAACGGACCCGAGACGAGGCGTACAGCAGTCCCAAGCGCAAGCAATACGCCAAGCTCTTCAGGTCCCAACCCGCGCGTTTCGAAGAAGCGCGGCCAGAATGGCGACGCCACTCCAAACGCTCCATACATCAGCACATAAAGCAGGATGAAGTGAGAGAGCGGATTTCGATCGAGGCGATCCTGGGTCACCACGGTGAACTCGCGATCGTAACGCCCTTACGGCGTTGAGGACGAGCTATCCCTGCTCGCTGCAAGAACCCCGAACCGGTCGAGGCAGTTCCGAAGGCAATCGCCCGATGTCGGTTAGAAGGGCCCCGTGCTCGGCAGGCTGACCGCAGTTCCGTAGCCTAGCATTGTTACTGCCCCCTGACTTTTTCAATCGAACTCGCGGAACAAGCCGAATAAGCGAACGTTGTTGAGGCGGCTGGGATATAATTTTTCGGAGATTATTTAATGCGCAAAATGTTCGTCGCTCTTGCCATTGCCACATCCTTTACCGGAGCGACCTCTCTGCATGCGCAGACAGCTACGACTTCTACGCGCGAAGTCTATGTCAAAGCGCTACCGACCGACGTGCTCAGCAGCAATCTGATCGGCCTCAACGTCCACAATAATGCCAAGGAGACTGTTGGCGAGATCAAGGATCTGGTCGTTTCCGGCGGCAACCTCTCGGGCCTGATCCTGTCGGTGGGCGGCTTCCTGGGCATTGGAGAGCGCTACGTCGTGGTTACGCCATCGGCCGTGAACGTCGTCTATTCCGAGAACGACAAGAAGTGGACGGCCACGATGGACACGACGAAGGATGCCCTGAAGGCGGCGCCCGAATTCAAATACGAGGGCCGCTGGAGCAAGTGAGCTCCGCCCGCACTTCGGCAAACTGCAACCACAGGAGGTCCGCCATGGACTGGAACCGTGTCGAAGGAAATTGGAAGCAGCTCAAGGGCAAGGTCAAGGAGCAGTGGGGCAAGCTGACCGATGACGATCTCGACGTCATTGCCGGCAAGCGAGACCAGCTCGAAGGCAAGATCCAGGAGCGCTATGGTATCGAGAAGGACAAGGTGAAAGCCGACGTCGACACTTGGTACAATCGCCAGACTTGGTGAGCATCATCGGTTGGGCCAGCAGGCTGCCCAGCTATGGCTCAGACGATGGCCCGTCGCTCTCACTGGGCGGCGGGCCTTCCCGTTCCACTGGCCCGTCAACGCCAATCCGAGGTTCTAATGGCAAATTCTAACGATCCCGACATTCGTGCCGCGACCGTGCGAGCTAAGGCGCAAAGCGAGATGCACGGAACCGAGTCAATCCCACCGCTTCAGGCCGATCGTCACTCCAGTCTGGATCCAGCTGTGGAAACCCCAGTGGAAGCCCGTCAGGGCTTTTTAGGGATGCCTGTGCTCGCCGTGCTCATTGGCGGGCTATTGCTTGCAGGGATCGCGTGGTTCGCTGTCCATTACGCCGTGCAGTAGCAAAAAGGGCGTCCATTGAAACAGATCCACTCGGCCTCCCTGTCCCGTACTCCTCGCCGTACAAAAACGAGCGACATCACACCTTCCCCGCTGATATTCGCCGCCATGGACGCAGCGACCCGGGTGCGGCGGGCTCAACGCGCAACTGTGGCGCGAAGACATGCATGATCTCGCCTAATGCTCATATCAAAGCCGAATAACCTCACTGAAAGTAGCGTTAAGCATCTCGCCGCAGCTGCCTGACAATTTCCCTGAGCACATCTTCCTTGCGACTCGAATTGGCCTTCAGCTCCGGTCCACCGTGCCGCCATATATTCGAATTCGAAGCGGGCCACGCGAAAGCCCGAGCCGGCCAGCGCCTTCGCGGCCCAGATCGATCGAGAGGCTGGTCGCGAGTCCGGCCTCGACTGGCGCATCTCGTCCGCCACGGCGCTGGACGTGACCTACTCCGCCGCCATCGGCGAACGCGCCAGAGACCACGCCCTCAAGGGCAGGGTCGAAATGAGATTCTGAAGGGAAGAAGCAGGCGAGCTTTCCATCTATGTCGAGCCTCCGCCATTGCGCTCCGACTGAGCCATTTTGTCCTTTCGATCTGAAGCCGGTCGACACTGTCGTCCGAGGCATTATCGCGGAACGTGAGCTAGATCCCGAAAGGGCATTCGATGCTTGGACAACAATGTTCGAGCTTGCCGGGCCCGTTGAACATCACGCAGCATCGGACACTGCCCGCCATTCCAAGGCCCTCCGGACTCTGGTCAGCTTACGAGTTGGCTGAGCGGCCATAATCGAGATCGACGACTTGGGCCTACGCGCCCCAGCCGCTCAAGGCCGTGGCCCGAAAACAGCGGTTAGTACGCGATTGATGTGGACTAGGGACATTCCTGTGGCGTCGGCGAGGTGTTCTTGCGTCATGGGCAGGTAGAATCCTTCGGACTTTCCAAGACCTGCAACCTCGAGTCGGCGGCCGAATTCACAAAGCAGGTGAGCGACCCGCGCCAAGCCATCGCGCTTGCCAACGCTGACGACCCATTCGCGGTATATCGACCCACATCGCCATTCCGACCGCCAGCTCATATCATGATCACGGATGCCGCTTTCGACACTCTCAAGATCACTGCAACAGAGAGTGCGCGGCACAGTTCTGGATGTCCTATACGCCGACCCGACAGTACCCTCTCTTCGCGAATGTCTGCTGTGCTTGAGGGATTCTGAGTAGCAGCTTCAAGATCCGCTTCGCGGGCCTTTTGCGCCCCTCCACGTCCAATGATCTGGCGGGCACCTCGTAAAAGGCGCCCGCCAGTCGCGCCTCAAGCCCTGATGAAGGCGTGTACGTCGGCATTGAAGCGGTCGGCGTCGACTTGAGCCAGGCCGTGGCTGCCACCTTCGTAGATCTTCAGCTCGGCGCTCTTGACGATCTTGGCTGCCTTGTGAGCGGAAGCGGCGATCGGGACGATCTGGTCGTCCGAGCCGTGGATGATCAGCGTGGGCTTGTCGATCGCCTTCAGGTCGGCGGTGTAGTCGACCTCGGAGAATTCGCGGATGCAGTCGTACTGGCCCTTGATACCGCCAGCGAGCCCCTGCAGACGGAAGCTCTCGCGGAAGCCGTCATTGACCTGGGCTCCCTGACGGTTGAAGCCGTAGAAGGGTGTCGTCAGGTCGTAATAGAACTGCGAGCGGTTGCTTCTCACATTGGTGCGGATGGCGTCGAAGGCCTCGATCGGGGTGCCTTCGGGATTGTCAGCCGTCTTCAGCATCAGCGGCGGCACCGCGCCGACCAGGACCACCTTCGCCACGCGCTTGGTGCCATGGCGGCCGATATAGCGGGCGACTTCGCCGCCGCCGGTCGAGTGGCCGATCAGGACGGCATTCTTCAAGTCCAGCTTTTCGATCACTTCGGCCAGGTCGTCGGCATACTGGTCCATGTTGTTGCCGTTCCAGGGCTGATCAGAGCGACCATGGCCGCGGCGGTCATGAGCGATCACCCGAAAACCCTGCAGGCCGAAATAGAGAAGCTGGGCGTCCCAGGCGTCCGATGACAACGGCCAGCCATGGGCGAAGACGATGGGCTGGCCGTCTCGCGGACCCCAGTCCTTGAAGAAGATGTTGGTGCCGTCCTTGGTCTTGACCGTGCTCATGATGAGATCTCCTTTTTCGTTGAGTGCGGCGGGTGCCGCGTTGGGGTTGCTGGAGGTGAAGAGGGAGGCTGTGAGACCGCTTCCGAGAGCCAGTGCATCGCGGCGGGTAATGTCGACGGTGATCGGAGGCATGGTCCTTCTCCTGGTTGGGAAGATACTCGCTCGGGGCACGCCAAGGTGCTGGCCGGCGTGCCCGGTCCATCGCCGTCATGCCGTCGGCGGATTGCGATACAGGGGTTCGGCGCCGATTCAGGCGGCCCGGGCCGATGCCAGAGCGGTAATGAGAGCCTGTGCCGCTTCGGCCGACGATGCCGGGTTCTGGCCGGTGATGAGCCGGCCGTCGATCACCGTGTTCATCCCCCAGTCCTTGACCTTCGAGAAGACCGCGCCGAGGCGGACGAGCTCATCCTCCACCAGGAACGGCACGACCTTCGTGAGGCCCATGGCTTCTTCCTCGCTGTTGGTGAAGCCGGTGACTTGCCGGCCCTGAACGAACGGCGTGCCGTCGGGGTTCCTGACGCGACGCAGGACGCCTGGTGCATGGCAGACAAGGGCGATCGTCTTGCCGGCGGCGATGAAGGACTCAATCAAACCGATGGATGCCTGGTCCTCGGCGAGATCCCACATCGGGCCGTGGCCACCGGGGTAGAAGACCGTGTCGAAATCCTCCTGGGCGACGCTGTCCAGACGGACCGTTGCGGCGAGCTGGGCCTTGGCGGCCTCGTCCGCGCTGAAGCGCCGTGTCGCCTCGGTCTGGAAGGCCGGCTCGTCGCTCTTGGGGTCGAGCGGCGGCTGGCCGCCCTTCGGCGAGGCGAGGGTGATGTCGGCGCCAGCGTCCTTGAACACGTAATACGGCGCGGCCAATTCCTCGAGCCAGAATCCGGTCTTCTTGCCGGTGTCGCCGAGCGTGTCGTGTGAGGTGAGCACCATGAGGATTTTCATCGCCTGATCCTTTCGAGCAGAGTCGCGGGCTAGCCGCTTTTTGGAGCATGAAGTTGGACGAAGCGGCGCTGGCCGTTTCGATGAAGGGATCATCGCATCGGACTACATATTAGAAAAATTTATTTCTTTGATTTTAGATATAGATGTCAGATTATATCTGGATGAAGTACGATCTCAACCTTCTCCCCGTCTTCCTGGCTCTGATGGAGGAGCAGAGCGTCACGCGGGCTGCGGCGCGGCTGGGCATTACCCAGCCGGCGCTGTCCAATTCGTTGAACCGTCTTCGCGACACGCTGCGCGACCCGCTCTTCATCCGGGAAAGATACGGCATAAAGCCCACGCAACTGGCGGAGGAGATCACGCCGGTGATTCAAGCGGCGCTCGCGCAGTTGGATGATCTTGTCGTGAACCAGCAGGAGTTCCAGCCGGAAGGGGCCGAGCGCCTGTTCACTCTCGCGCCCAACAGCTATGTCGAGCTCGTATTGATGCCGGCGCTGGTTGTGCGGCTGCGCAAGCAGGCCCCCGGGATCAAGCTGCGCATGACGCCGTTCGGCAATGATCTGGCCGAGACCGGCGTCATCTCGGGCACGACGGCCATGGTGCTGGGGCGCATCGTCGATCCACCCGACAATCTCGTCGTTCAGCACATCATGGACGATGGGCTCGCCTGCATGGTGCGCGCGGACCACCCGGAGGTGACCGACGGCATTTCCCGAAAGCAGTATGAGCGCCTGAAACATGTCAACGTGCTCCCGCCCGGGCGATTGCGAGCAGGGCTCTTTCAGGCGTTGGAACAGCGAGGCATTCGGCGCGAGGTGGTCGTCTCGGTGACGCATTTTCTGGCGGTGCCCGAAATGATAGCCGTTACCGACTACTGCGCGACCTTGCCCACGCTGATCTGCCGTGCCCTCGCACGGGATCCGCGCTTCAAGGTGATACCGGCGCCCGTCGATCTCGGTAGGTTTCCGGTGGAGATGGCATGGCATGTGCGCTACCGCCATGACCCGGCGCACCAGTGGCTGAGGTCGCTGATCATCGAAACGGCGAAAGAACTTTCGGAAGACCGGTAAGTCGCTTTATTCGATCGGCGAAGGAGCACCCGGCATCCCATCGATATCGTCTCAAATATGCCGGGCGAACTTGATGATGGCGTCGTTGAGCCGATCCGGGCGCTCCTGTGGGAGCCAGTGCCCGCTGCCGGGGATGATGATCTTCTCAGTGAGGCGAGGGACAAGCGCCGGCATGGCATCGATGATGTCGTGCATTCCAGGCATACTGAGGCCTGGATCACGCTCGCCAACGACGAAAAGGGCCGGGATCTCTACCTTCGCGCCGGCGAGGGACGCTTGTAGCTGCCAGTTGCGATCCAGATTGCGATAGTAGTTCAATCCCCCGCGAAAACCGGAGGTGGTGAAGGCGCCCGTGTAGGCATCGAGATCGGCAGCCGTGAGCCAGTCTGGCATTTGCCCCGGATCAGGCAGTGCTGAAAGCAGTCCATCCCTGCGAGATACCATGCCGAAGGGATTTGGCGTTTGGTCGCCGGCTTGCCGCGCCCCGGCGTTTCCGGAAGCTGCGAAGAGGATTTTGCGAAGCGTCTGGGGAATGTCCCGCTCCAGTTCGGCCTCGGCCACGCCGGGGTCCTGGAAATAGAGCGTATAGAGTTGCGCGTCGTCGGTCTGTGGGAAGATGCGGGTCGGCGGCACAGGGGGCTGTCCCATCATCGGCACGCCGATCGCGACCACGCCACGGAAACGGTCCGGCCGCATCTGTGCCGCCTGCCAGGCAACCGTCGCTCCCCAGTCATTGCCGACAATGATGGCTGTCTGGGCCTCAAGCGCGTCCAGCAGCGCGATCATATCGCCGACGAGGTGGATCACGGTGTACGCATCGATCGCCGAGGGAGATTCCGTCAGGCCGTATCCGCGCATATCGGGCGCGACCGCGCGAAATCCTGCGGCGGCAAGGGTGCGTATCTGGTGCCGCCAGGCATGGGCAGTTTCCGGAAAGCCGTGGCACAAGAGCATGAGCGGCCCATCTCCCTGCTCGACGATGTTCGTTCGAAGGGTCCGCGTTTCGACAATCCGGGTGCACATCTTCGTTCTCTCGGTTGCCGACATTGTGTCCCGCGCATCAATTCATATTGCGGACATCGGACATGTCGCCGTCCGCACGCCAGCTGATATACGTGTCGCGCTTCGATATCGTTATTCCGTAATTTTATAAGTTACAGAAACGCGCGGCGTCAAGGATGCGTAACAATAATTGTTACGATTTACGGAGATCCGGATGAAACGGGACAGCCGCCTGGCACGGATGCTCCATGTGCTCATTCACATGGGATTATTGGGCGGACGAGAGACATCGGAAACCATCGCCAAGATGTTGAACACCAATCCCGTCGTCGTGCGTCGGACGATGGGAGCCCTGAAGCGCAAGGGCATCGTGAATTCAGAGGGCGGTCGCGGAGGGGGCTGGATCCTGCTGCAGCCCCTGGATGAATTGACTGTGCTCGACGTGCAGAAGGCGTTGGATGAAGGGCCGCTTCTATCCGCTGGCGTGTCGGAGGATCACCCCTCCTGCCCGGTCGAGCGCGCCACGAATGCCGCTCTGCTTGAGGCGTTCGGCCGCGCAGAGCTCACCTTACATGAGGAGCTGGCGAGGCTTAAGCTCTCGACCATTGCCGAGCGGGCAATCTCTGCGGCGTGATCCGGAATTCCGACTGGCCGGGCGGACGCAGGCCGGGATGTAGCTGCGGCCTGCACGGCTCACCATTCTAGTAGGAAACAAGAACGCAACTGGTCGAGATCAGCTACGGGGATGCGATCTGGTCCCGCTCTACAACGATCCGAGCTATCGCGCAGCGTTGATGCAGCTCGGGTCTCCGTAATTGAAGTCTCGGGCATCGGGTGGGGCTCGGACGACGCCAAATTCTCCGATGCTCGAAAAGTGCGTGCAATGTGCGTAGATTGAGCGGGCGCTCTTTTGGCAGGAGATACCCATGCCCGCACTCGCGCTTCCCGAGGTGTTGGAGTCTGTCCATCGGCCCGGGACCTCTGATCTCTCGGCACCAGGCGTTGCCGATTTGTTTGGTCTACAGCTCCAGGATCTCGCCGCGATCGCGTCAGTTCACCGCAACACGATCCGGACGCACCCGAATACGCCCAAGTTGCAGGCGGCTCTCCGTGACTTGATGCGGGTCCTGTCAGCCATGTCTGTCGTAGAGCCCAATCAGGACCGTGCGCTCTTTCTCATCAAGAACGCTCCGATCCCAACCTTCCGACATAAGACCATCTTGCAGTTGGTCACGGAAGGACGAACCGACGATGCGATCGACTATCTCGAGTCTGTAAGCTCGGGGTTTGTCGGTTGATCCTCAAGGATTTTCCGGCAGGCACCTTGGTCTACCGTGCTCACACACCAGAATGGGCCACTCGACCAACAAGCGGTGCAGGCGCAGCTCTCAAGGGTGGCCGCTTCAATCGAGAGAGGGTCGAAGCGCTCTATCTGGCGCTCGACGAGGTGACGGCGTTGCGGGAGTACCAACAGACGTCTCCCTTCCTGCCGCCGTGCACGATATGCTCCTATACGTTGGAAAATCTCGTCGATCTCCGACGCTGATCCGCGCTCAGCCTCGAGCTCAAGCTGGCACGCTGCAGCGGGTGGTCAGACCCGGATGACCGCGACGCTCTGGAATCAGCGCAGAAGCCCTTTCTTGGCGAACTCCTCCCAACCTTCCAACTCCGGCTCAGTTTCCTGGTTCGAGGTCCTGGCAACGTTTGTTGGTCTAGCTTGCCGCTTGCCAGCTCGCGTCAGGGCCGCTTTGCCAGCAGCTCGGCGGCGGTTCTCGGCCAGCGCTTCAACGTCCTCTTCTCGCCAGACCTCGGTCAAACCACCATCGAGAATGTGTTCGATGTGATCGGGCTCGAAGACGTGAAAGGTGACTGCCTTGGCGCGCCCCCGCAGCTTGACCGTGCGCGTACCTGCGCTCTTCAGGCGGCCATCATTCATCCACTTATGTCGCTCGCGAGAGGAGATCGAAAGGATGTCCTCTGCTTCGCTTGGGAGCACAGGCAAGTCAGTGATGCTGAGAAGCGCCTGAGCGATCGTGGCGGAAGCAGCTTCAAAGTCTTCACTATACGCGTCGGGCATACGCAAGATGGCACTCCCGGCTTCGACCGTGAGAAACTTTTTCGTCGGCCAAGGCAGCCGGCGCCTGAGTTCGCGCTCGATCCCCTTCGCCCGCACAGCCGATCCAAGCGTGGTGATCGATGGGAGCGGCCATTCACTGACCAATTTACCCGAGGTGCTCAAGGCTTTGGGCTCTGTTGCATGAAGCTAACTGGAGGCTGGAAAATGAGTTCCGGCCAGATCGGCCGTTTCAGTCTGCGCGTCCTAGGTGTCCGCATTGAGGATCTCGCTTAAAAAAGCACGATTGACTCTCGGCACTTGAAGGAGAACATAAAGAGAACATTTCGCAGCAAACAGCAGGTCCTTCAAGTTGCGGCCAGAGCCGATTTTTCAGTCCTTGCGCGACCAAATCGTGAGACTCGAGGGGCGTAGTGCGCGAGGAAGAAAAGTTCTGCCTTTTGGCATCGCTGCGGTAGATGGCCGTCTGCCAGGAGGCGGATTGGCTGTCGGCGCTCTCCATGAGGTTGCTGGTGGCGGAAATGGTGCGATCGATGGGGCGGCGGCCGCACTGTTCAGCGCAGGTGTTGCAGCCCGCAGTGCCGGGAAGGTTCTCTGGTGCCTGAGCCGCGCCGATCTTTTTGCACCTGCATTGGCTCAAGCCGGACTCGTTCCCGACCGGGTGATCTATGTCGAAGCGGGCGACGATAAAACCGTCCTCGCCTGCATGGAGGAAGGCCTCCGCCATGGTGGTCTTGGCTCCGTCATTGGAGAAGTCGCCCGTCTTTCGATGACAGCGTCACGGCGGTTGCAGCTCGCTGCCGAAGGAACCGGCGCCATTGGAATTGCCCTGCGGCGATGGCGACGGGAAGTCGATGCCTCTGACTTCGGACAGCCGACCGCAGCCATGACGCGGTGGCGAGTGTCGGTGCTCCCATCCACCGCCCTGCCTGTAGCTGGTGTCGGACGGCATCGCTGGCTGGTGGAGCTTATCAGAGCCCGAGCGGGCGAAAGTGCGGATTTTGAGGTGGAGGCATGCGATGACACGGGTCGTCTCGGTCTTCCTGCCGAACTGGTCGATAGATCGATTTCGGCGGGCAGTTGGCGACGCGGCGCCTCCGCCTGAGGTTCCGCTCGTCCTTATCGCTCGCGATGCAAGCAGGAGGTTGGTGCAAGCGGCTAATGCTGGTGCCCGCGCCGCAGGGCTTCGTGTCGGCATGCCGGCCACGAAAGCGCAGGCGATCATACCGGGCCTTGTGCTGGAAGAGGCCGATTTTGCGGCCGACGCTCAGGAACTGGAGCGGCTGGCGATCTGGCTGCATCAGCGTGTGGCTCCGATCGTGGCGCCCGATCCGCCGCATGGCATCGTCATCGACACGACAGGCGCCGATCACCTTCACGGCGGCGAAGCGGATATGCTCGAGGCGATCGTCGGTCGCCTCGCCTTGTCGGGCGTGGAGGCCAGGGCGGCGATCGCCGACACTTGGGGCGCTGCCCATGCTCTTGCGCGTTTTGTCGCGCACCCGACGGTCGTGGTTCCCCCCGGTCATGGAACTGTGCCGATAGCCTCACTTCCTTTGGAATGCCTTCGCATTCCTGCGCAGATCTCGGCTGATCTGCGGGTCCTGGGCTTTGAGACAGCAGGGGATCTGATTTCCCAGCCGCGATCTGCACTAATCCTGCGGTTTGGGCCCGAGATCGCCCGCCGGCTAGCGCAGGCCCTCGGCGAACTCGGCGAACCAATCGTCGCGGTCAAGCCACAGGATTTGATCGAGGCTCGCCGCGCCTTTGCCGAACCGATCGGCGCGCCAGAGACCATTACCCGCAACATCGCCAAGCTCGCCGCACAGCTTTGCGATCGCCTCGAACAACGTGGTCTCGGCGCTCGCCGGCTTGATCTCATCTGCCACCGCGTCGACCGCGGCCTTCAGACGATCCGGGTCGGGCTCGCCAGACCAGTCTGCGATGTGAGGCGATTGACGCGGCTGCTCTGTGAGAAGGTCGATACGATTGAGCCTGGCTTCGGGATCGAGATCATGACGCTCGCTGCAACACTGGCAGAGCCGCTCGAACGGAAGCAGACGACCAGCTCACTTGTCGAGGAAATCGGCCCCGACGTCTCCGATCTTATCGATATCCTGGCCAACAGGGTTGGAGAAAGAGCCGTCTACAGATTGGCCCCGGTTGCCAGCGATGTGCCAGAGCGATCGGTGCGTCGGGTTGCGGCGCTTGCAGAGGACGCGGGAGCCACATGGCCGGGGCACTGGCCTCGTCCGACGCGATTGCTGCCGCGTCCCGAGCCGGTGGAGACGATGGCCCTGCTGCCGGATCACCCGCCAGCCTGGTTCAGTTGGCGCGGCGTCCGCCGGCGTGTCCGACGAGCGGACGGACCGGAGCGCGTGTTCGGCGAATGGTGGAAACGGGAAGCAGAAATGGTTGCCGTCCGCGACTACTTCCGGGTCGAGGATGACGCTGGCGAGCGCTATTGGCTCTACCGAGCCGGCGACGGTGAAGACGTCGCGACGGGTTCGCATCGCTGGTTCCTGCACGGGGTGTTCGGATGAGCGCCCGTTATGCAGAGCTCCAGGTCACCAGCCATTTCAGCTTCCTGCGCGGCGCCTCTTCGGCTGAAGAGCTATTTGCACAGGGCGCCCTGCTCGGCATCGAGGCCCTGGCGGTAGCGGACCGCAACTCGCTCGCCGGCATCGTCCGCGCCCATGAGGTGGCCAAGGCCACCGGCGTCAGGCTGATCGTCGGCTGCCGCCTCGATCTGGCCGACGGGATGTCGCTCCTGGTGTATCCCACCGACCGGTCAGCCTATTCTCGGCTCTGCAGGCTGCTCTCCATCGGCAAGAAGCGGGGCGGCAAAGGCCGCTGCCATCTCGATTGGTCAGATGTCATCGCGCACGGCGATGGCCTTGTTGCCATCTTGGTGCCGGACCTGGCCGACGAGGACTGCGCGTTTCGCCTGCGTCGGCTCCGGGAAGGATTTGGCGACCGCGCCTATGTTGCCCTGTCGCTGCGGCGCCGACCGAACGATCACCTCCGTCTCCACGAGCTGTCGAACCTCGCAAACAAAATGCGTGTGCCGACAGTCGTAACGAACGACGTGCTCTTCCACGAACCGGCGCGGCGCATCCTGCAGGACGTCGTCACCTGTATTCGACACAACGTCACAATCGACGCGCTGGGCGATCGGCGCGAGCGCCATGCCGATCGATACTTGAAACCGCCCGAGGAGATGCACCGGCTGTTTGCTCGCTATCCCGAAGCCCTGGCTCGGACGCTCCAGATCGCCAATCATTGCCGGTTCTCGCTCGATGAACTTGCTTATCAATACCCGGAGGAGCGCGACGATCCCACGCTGACGCCGCAGCAGACCCTGGAACGGCTGGTCTGGGAGGGTGCGGCGAAACGTTATCCGGAAGGCTTGGAGAAGAGCGTCCAGGCGAGCCTGAATCATGAGTTGTCGCTGATCGAGCGGCTAGGCTACGCACCATACTTCTTGACGGTGAACGCCATCGTCCGCTTCGCTCGCTCGCGCGACATCCTATGCCAGGGCCGTGGCTCGGCCGCGAACTCCGCCGTCTGCTTCGTGCTCGGCATCACGTCGATCGACCCGAGTCGCAACGATCTCCTCTTCGAGCGCTTCGTCTCGGAGGAGCGCAAGGAGCCGCCGGACATCGATGTCGATTTCGAACACGAGCGGCGCGAGATCGTCATGCAGTGGGTGTTCGATACATACGGCCGCAGCCATGCAGCACTCTGCTCGACGGTCATTCGGTATAGGACCAAAGGTGCGTTGCGCGATGTCGGAAAGGCCCTGGGGCTGCCCGAGGACCTTATCAGCACTCTTTCATCGCAGGTCTGGGCCTGGTCGGAGGAAGGCGTCGAGAAGCGGCATGTCGAGGAGCTCAACCTCAACCTGACCGACCGCCGGCTTCGGCTCGCCTTGGATCTCGCCCGCCAGCTCCAAGGCGCTCCGCGGCACCTGTCCCAGCACCCAGGCGGCTTCGTGCTGACGCATGACCGACTCGACGACCTCGTCCCAATCGAGCCGGCAGCGATGGTCGATCGTCAGGTCATTGAATGGGACAAGGACGACATCGATGCACTGCGCTTCATGAAGGTCGATGTCCTCGCCTTGGGCATGCTGACCTGCATGAAGCGGGGCCTCGACTTGCTGGCCGATCACAAGGACATCAAGCTCGACCTGGCTTCGATCCCGGCCGAGGATCCTCGTACCTACGCGATGATCCGTAAGGCTGACACGCTCGGGACTTTCCAGATCGAGAGCCGGGCGCAGATGTCGATGCTCCCGCGCTTGAAGCCGCGCACCTATTACGACCTCGTCGTCCAGGTCGCGATCGTCAGACCGGGCCCGATACAAGGTGACATGGTCCATCCGTACCTGCGGCGCCGGGAGGGACGCGAGCCGGTTCACTATCCCAAACCCGAGCTCGAAAAGGTCCTCGGCAAGACGCTCGGTGTGCCGCTCTTCCAGGAGCAGGCGATGCGGGTGGCTATCGAGTGTGCCGGCTTCACGCCTGGCGAGGCCGACATGCTTCGCAAGAGCATGGCGACCTTCAAATTCACCGGCGGGGTATCCGCCTTCAAGGAAAAGCTCGTCGCGGGTATGGTCGCTAACGGCTACGAGGCCGAGTTCGCCCAGCAGACGTTCCGCCAACTCGAAGGCTTCGGAAGTTATGGCTTTCCCGAGAGCCACGCGGCCTCCTTCGCTCTGATCGCCTATGCCTCTGCTTGGTTGAAGTGTTGGCATCCAGACGTGTTCTGCGCTGCTCTCTTGAACAGCCAGCCCATGGGCTTCTACGCGCCTGCCCAGATCGTACGGGACGCCCGCGACCACGGTGTCGAGGTCCGCCCCATATGCGCAAACGCGTCACGGTGGGACTGCACTTTAGAGCCGACAAACGACGAAGCGCGGTTGGCTGTGCGACTGGGACTGCGCATGGTGAAGGGGCTCTCGAACGCACACGCTGCCGCGATTGTCACGGCCCGCGCTGGCCTCGGGTTTTCTTCGATCGAGGATCTCTGGCGCCGCGCTCGTATACCCGTCGCGGCTCTGACCTACCTTGCCGAGGCTGATGGCTTCCGGCCAAGCCTCGGGCTCGCGCGCCGCGAGGCGATATGGGCCATTCGTGTGCTGAGAGACGAGCCGCTGCCGCTGTTCGCCGCAGTCTCCGATCGACTGGCCGAGGAGACACCAGAGCCGGCGGTCACTCTCAGACCCATGGCGGCCGGCGGGGAAGTGGTCGAAGACTATCGCCATATTGGGCTTACGCTCGGCGATCACCCGGTCTCATTCCTCCGCGGCGATCTGCGCCAAAAGGGTGTTGTCAGCTGTCAGGCCGCTATGGACGCTCGCGACGGTCGTTGGCTTGAAGCCGCCGGTATCGTGTTGGTGCGGCAGCGCCCAGGCTCTGCAAAAGGTGTCATGTTCATCACGCTGGAGGACGAGACGGGCATCGCCAACCTGGTCGTCTGGCCAAAGGTATTCGAACGCTTCCGGCGGACGATCCTTTCGGCCGGGATGATCTCCGTTCGCGGTCGCATACAACGTGAGGGAGAGGTCGTGCATCTCGTCGCGCAACGGCTCACAGATTTCTCCGCGGAGCTTGCTGGTGTGGGACAGCTGCATCGTCCCTTCCCGCTGCCACACGGTCGAGGCGACGAGTTTCATCATGGTTCGCCAACACCGGATCCGCGCGACCTGCCGCCAAAAGGCCTGCGAACCCGGGATATCTACATCCCAGATCTGCACCTCGACACCATCAAGGTGAAGACGCGAGACTTTCGGTGAATGCATCAACGCGCATGCAGCAACGCATCGCTCCTGACTTGCGCCGGCCAGGAGGAGTGCTGATCTTTGGTCCATGCTTAACCAACGCGTGCGAGTGATCGACCTCGAGACCGCCGGTGATGGCCCCCAAGACGTCTGCGAGATTGGATGGCAGGACGTCTCTGTGGATGTCGATGGCCGATGGCAAGTGACCGAGGAGCGCGGCGCGCTCCTGGTGAATCCTGGCAGGCCGATCTCCCCGGACACAATGGCGGTGCATCACATCCGGGATGAGGACGTCATCGGCGCGCCGTTCTGGAAGGAAGTCGCCCCTCCCGTCCTGAAGCCTGCCAGCGGGGTTGTGGCTCTGGCGGCGCATCGTGCCGCATTCGAGCAGCGCTACTGTCGGCCCAGCCTGACTGCAGGGGTCCAGTGGATTTGTACTTGGAAATGCGCCTTGCGGCTTTGGCCGCATCTGCACCGGTTCTCAAACCAGATGCTTCGTTATCAACGCAAGCCCGAGGGGCTCGTCCATGAGATTGGGCTGCCCGCTCACCGCGCGATGCCTGACGCCTATGTTACGGCACATCACCTCCGAGACATGTTAAACCAAGCATCGCTAGACCAACTGATGGCCTGGAGCAGCCAGCCCGCTCTATTGCCGCGCGTGCCGGCCGGCCCGGAACGCGGCAAAGGTTGGGATCAGTTGAATCTCGCTGCGCTGAACGAGTTGGCTACGAACCGTGACGCCGATATCCGCTTCACTGCCCGGGCCGAACTTGGGCGGCGCGAAATTCAACTACCCGCCCCGGTCGAAGTCGCCCAAGCGAAGCTGCTCTGAGGAGTTCGTGAGCAATCGACGGCCTTTCGAGCCTGTGAGTCTCGGGTACGGATTATTGTTGTGCTTCTCAGATGACCGGCACGATCCGATCGCAGCCCTTGCTGGTCAACGCCGCCCCATTGATGACGCCGCCGCCTTGGTCGGAAGCGCTCGGTTGATCAGTTCCGAAGACGTATCGCTAAGCGCGTCCTCTTTCCGGCAGGCGCCTGCCATGAAAAGCAGTCACGGCTTCTGAAAACGGCTTTTGCTGACCCTTTTCATAAATCTTGATATCAAAAATGATCCCAGATGAAATTTTCTATGAAAATCGAAAACGGACGCCTCGATAGCGAAAAGCAGTTCGATTGTAACGGCCCGGCTGGGATAGCAACCGGGTGCCGGCTCTAATGAGAATCCTGGGGCAGTGCAGGCTGAAGATCGCCTCGCCGCCGCGATCCGCTACATCCTCGGACGCGGCGCAGGTGTCGAGTATCGCCAGCATCGCCGAAGCTTGTGTGAATGATGCCCTCGGGACAACGTCGCAACTAACCATGCCCGGGTTACGTCCAGGGCAGTTTCGTACGCCACCGTACCAGGCCGCGATGCCGGGAACGAAGCGAGCCGAACTCAGGTTTTTAAGCGCCCATTCCAAACGGAGCGCAACCATGGCCAGCAATCCCAAAACCCTCGATGACCTCTTCCTCGATACCCTGAAAGACATCTACTACGCCGAAAAGCAGATCCTGAAGGCGCTGCCGAAAATGGCGAAGACGGCGACCTCGCCCGAACTCAAGCAGGCTTTCGAGAAGCATCGCGACGAGACCGAGACGCAGGTCGACCGGCTTGCCGATGTCTTTGAGATGATCGGCAAGGCTCCGCGCGGCAAGACCTGCGATGCCATTCTCGGCATCATTGAAGAAGCCAAGTCGATCATGGAGGAGTTCGAGGGCAGCCCGGTTCTCGACGCGGGCCTGCTCGCCTCGGCACAGGCCGTCGAGCACTACGAAATCTCACGGTACGGCACGCTCAAGGCCTGGGCCCAGCAGCTCGGACTGGACAATGCCGTAAAGCTTCTCGACCAGACCTTGGCGGAGGAAGTGAACACCGACGTGACGCTCTCCAAGCTCGGCGAGAGCAAGGTCAACAAGCAAGCCCAGGCGAAGGCAGCCTGAGAAAGCGCGGCTCCGGTTCCGCCGGAGCCGCCTTTCATCGAGAGGTCATCCCATGACCGACACATCCGACCCGATTTCCAATCTCGGGCGCGCGTCGTTGTTCAGCCGTCTGTCACAGGCAGTGGCCCGCTACGCCGGTAAGCCTGCAACAACCTTCGTCGCGCTTGCAGTGATCCTCGTATGGGCGGCGTCGGGGCCGTTCTTCGGGTTCAACGACACCTGGCAGTTGGTAATCAATACCTCGACGACGATCGTCACCTTCCTGATGGTCTTCATCATCCAGAACAGCCAGAACCGCGATACGGCCGCGATGCAGATCAAGCTCGACGAACTGCTTTTGAAAATCGAGGGCGCCCGTGAGGAGTTGATGGACCTCGAAGAGCTCGACGAGGAGAAGCTCGCGACAATTCGTGATGACTATGAGCAGCGCGCGGCCAAAGCACGCGGCAGAGCAGAGTGCAGCGTTCCGGGGGTCACATGAGCGAGGGCCTTCCGTCGATCAGAGGCCGTCGCGACCGCTCCACCTTGACTGAGCCGCTCGCGACGATCCTGACTTGGCGCTCGCAGTCCGTCGAGACTTTGCCGGGATCCAGCCTGCCGGAACTACAGGCGCTCTCGCAGCAGCTCGTGGCGGAACTCGTTCACGCCAAACAGACAGTGGCCGTCGCCGAATCCTGCAGCGCCGGCGCGCTCGCCAACAGCTTGTCTAAGGCCGAAGGAGCAGGCGAGGTCCTGGCCGGCGGCTTCGTGACCTATATGTCCGCCGCCAAGACACGGATTCTCGGCGTGCCGGCTGCCCTCATCGAAACCCACTCAGCGGTCTCCCGCCCGGTGGCTCGCGCGATGGCAGAAGGCGTGCTTGCGAGAACCGCCGCCGATCTTGCGCTCGCCATCACCGGCGTCACGGGCCCCGTTCCAGACGATCGCGGCAATCCTCGCGGCCGTATCCATATCGCCGCAGTGACCCGGACTGGCGGCGGAATCGAATGCCATTGCGAGTTCGGCGCCTTTCCCCCGGCCGTCCTCCTTGATGCGGCGTTGCGGATTGCCCTGGTGGTCGGCTCAGAAGCTCTGAAGGGCTCGGGGCCGAT
Organism: Allobosea sp. Root483D1; assembly: GCF_001429505.1. Lineage (GTDB taxonomy): Bacteria > Pseudomonadota > Alphaproteobacteria > Rhizobiales > Beijerinckiaceae > Allobosea. Next base: position 5,616 of record NZ_LMJW01000015.1, on the reverse strand, counting down.
CCAGGCATCTCTCGCAAAACCTAAGGGATTCGGCCGATGATGGACAGGCTCGCGAACAGCTGGTGGGCGGTCTGACTGTCCTTGATCGGGCAGGCATTCCAAAAGCTCACCCTGTGTCGCGCTAGAACGAGATAGCCGCACCGCTTTTTTCCGCGGCCTTCGCGAGTTCGCGCTCGACGGCGTCGATGCGCCAGACGCACCGCGCGCTGCGCGCATAGCCGATTACGGATCGAGGCGGTAATGCCGGTTCGAAAGCGTAGAACCAAAGCCCGGGTGAACGACGTTGCGGCGTGGGCTGAATTCCTGATGTGGGGCAACTTCTTCTTCGACGAGCTGGCCGCGATTAGCCTGACTAACGCCACGGCCATGCCGCTCGCCGAAAAGGTCTGGCACCCCACATCGACGAGATGCATCACAGCTTCGCGCCGCCTAATCGGCCGTTATGGGCCGAGCGCGAATTGGGCCACCCGGTGAAAAGGAGCCGGTAAGGCCCACTCCGTGATCCTGCAGACGAGTTTTTTCGACTAGTTAGCTCTCACCCACACCCGCCGCAGGCTTATCCTCCGGTGGTACTTTCGGCTTATCCGCCTCGCCGGTGTCCTTTTCGGCGTTGGGGTCGATGGAAACGCCGCTGACCGATTCATTGTCGGGAGTGCCCTGAATGGATCGAACCTTTTGCTGCTCTTCGGGACTCAGCTTGTTTCCCTGTCCATCGCGCATGGTGACCTCCTGTTCCCCCAATGAGGAACGGACGGCCCGAACAGCGGTTCCGGCCGAGGCTCAAAAAGCCGCCCGATAACATCCTGCAACAACAAATAGCCTATTTGTCAGTTGTAAATATCGTATGCGGCGCCGATGCTCCGCATATGTACACAGACGGCGGCCTGTTCACTAAAGATGGCAGCGTTTCAGCGATCCTCTGTAAAGCGGATTGTCTGCCCCATATTAACACGGCGCTTTCGTCACGAGGCTCTTTATTCTTTGCAAATCAGCTCGCCCTTACGATCAACCATACATTCTCCAGCTATGAGGGCCTGATCACTGGCCTTCCGCAGCTTTTTCGCCAGCAGTATGAAAAGCATCGCGATACGATCGAGAAGGCCGGCGCATCATTTGAACTCTGGCTTGCCGGGTGGTCGCCTGAACGAGGACGACCTGAGGCCTGGGCGATTTCGAGTCATGGGCTATGCGCTGTGCGCCACCGGGCCGGACATCGAGGTGTTTCTGGCGGGTTGGTCGGAATCGCGTGAACGGCCTGAAAGCTATGTGGTGACATCGCACTCGGTGAACGGGCCGGCGTGGAGCTGCAGCCGCTCGGTCCTGTTGCCGTCGCTCCGTTCGACGCGGATTAGACGCCGGTTGCACAGTGCTGGAGCCCACCGACGACGTCGTCAGTACAGGCGTCGCTCTGATGGAGGAACAGCGGAAGGTAGCGGCCCACATGCCGGTGTAGGCGCCTCTGTGGCGGGGGTCGGCGGGGTCTGTCAGTTGACGGTGATCAGGCCGCAGTCGATCCAGACGGCCGTCGTCAGAAAGTGGGATGATGTCGCGGGGGAGGTTCTAGGCTTACCAGCCTAGTAACTCGCGGCCCGCGACCTCGGATGTACAGGCGCGGGCCGGTAGTTCCTAATATGGCGAGACGCACTGTCTCCGCGGCCCGTTATTCGGCTGCCAAGTGTTGTCGGACGCTCGGTACGACCGGAAGCGCTGAGAGCACCACGCCACATGGTTGCTCCAAGCGCTCTGGTTCTGCCGAGCAACTGCCGAGGCGGCCATTCCGCCGATTATCATCCCGCCAATGACGCCGGCTGCGACCGCGCCGCTGTTGCTCCGCGAATGCCGATAATAGCGGTGGTGGCGATGATGATGGCGAGGCGGCGCATGCCAATGCCCGCGGTGATGTCCGCGAACGTGTCTATGAGAGCCCGCTCGAGATGGACCGCGTGAGTGCCGAACAGAACTAGACCGATTTCCGGGTCGGGTAAGAGTTCCCCTCGACTGGACGACTGTCACCATTTCGGGAACCGGAGCTGTTGGCATTCCGATTGGCAATGCCCAGGCAGGTGCAGCCATGCTCAAGACGAGAGTGGCGATGATGATACTCTTCACACGAGCCTCCACGGACCGACCCCGCGTCACTTTGATGCCGCTTGGCTTAGGGAGCAACCGTCTTCTCGGGCTGACAGCCCGCCGCATCCCCGGGGGCGCGGGCCGGTAGTTCTTCAAAGACTGCATGTCGTCAGTGCGGCGTTTCTTAATCACCGCGTGCCAGAAGAGGGCATGGAGCTTCCGCCGTCCGCGAATGTGGCATGGGAAGTGATCTTGGCCAAGATCGAGACGGCTCGGCACGGTCGCCGAGTTCCCGTCACGTTGCGCCTGATCGAAGAAGCGGGGCTGCTTTCGGAGGCCTCATCTGGCTCTGGGATTCCTCTAAAACTCACCCGGCTAGCTCATGACAAAGGTTGCGTCGTTTGGGGGCCGTATTGCCCACGGAACAGCGACCCTTATTGCGTTGTCGAAGGACATCGTTAGCGGCCTCGAGACGCTGCCTGCCAGTCCCTTGCGCCAGATGACCGGGCAGTCACGAACCGCCTTCATCATGCCGCTCTCGCCGTAGAGATCGGCGAGATCGGCCTCGGTTTCTTCGACAAGGCGCTTGAGCACCCAATCGGCATCGATTCGGGTCCGTTCCGAGCGTGCCGCCTGCGCCGCTGCGATGGCCTCGACGACCTCAGGCTTCTGCAGCTGCTCGTAGCCGATGTTCTTCGCGGTCCTCTCGCTGTAGCCGGCGCGTATGGCCGCCTGCGTCGCGTTCAGATCGCAAAGGTATTCCTCTACGAAGCGAGCCTGTTTGCCGTCAATGTCATGGATTGCTCGTCCGTCTGAGGGACTGGAAATGAAAAACCCTGCAGGAGTGGGGTGAGTACTTCTTGTGGGCGACGAGGCCAATGGTTCCGTCGTGATAGCCTGGACAGCATGATTCCACTGCATCCGCGCCATAGGGTCTGGCGTATATTGCCAATGCATACGCCTACTGGCCGTAAGCGGGTGGCCGCCGATCCCCCGCGCGCCAATGAGACGCCTATCGATCTTGATACTCACCGCACATTACGATGCGATCTCAAGCTCACCAGTCAGGATATCGCGGAGATCGATTTAGAGCTCGCGGTCGAGGCGGGGCTGTTAAAGGCACCCAAACGTCGCTGATCGGGCGCCGAGCTTGGACAGACACATGATCTCAAGGCGGCTTGGCTGGCATGAGAAAGCCCGCAGGGCGAACCGCGCGGGCTTTGGTGGCGTATTGACGTTAGTGGTGTGAGTCGGGCGGTTCCAACCCGAAATCGGCGATGACCACGAAGCCGGAACTGACTTGCTTGCTTACGCCGCCGACCGCCACTTCCCGTGAGGGTTGCCAAAGCACGCTGACCACAACACCCTCGTCCTCGCTGACTTGGTCCAGGGCTTCTTGCAGCAATTTCGGGTCGTCCTCGACCGAAATCACCCTATATCCGTCATCGCTCATAGCAGGCTCCAATCATGAGCCGGGACCATAGGCCGGGAGCACCGAGCAAGATAGCGGCCGGACCAAAGCCACCAAACGATAAGCGATGAGCCCCACCTACTAAGGCCGGGCTCCACGACTTCAGACCGTGCCCTTGCCTGCTGGATGGGTTCTGCCACCCTTTTGCTCCGGGTCACGTGTGTGATGCTCGTCTCGCTCGCCACCGCCGCCTGAGACCTTCGAGTGACGGCGCTGGTCGTTGTCCGCCGGTGGCTTCTTGATCTCAAGCGGCTCATTCGCATTTTCGTGAGACGCCCCCGGTCCGCCCTGACGGATTGTACCGGGTGATTTTGATGACGTAGACATGATGCCTCCCCCTCAGCGGTCCTGCTGGTAGCCCTGATGGGTGGTGTTGATCTTGGTATTGCCCTGATGGCCCTGCGAGGCTGTGTTGTCCGGCCTCTCGTTCGGTTTGGCCTTGTGATCATCAGTTGCCGGATGGGAAGGCTCGCCAGGGCCCTTGTCGCTTCGATTGGCTCGCGGAATCGGCGGTTGCTTGCTCATGGCATTCCTCCTTCGCTTGCAAGGCAACCGATAGAGAAAGGCGAAGTTCCGAAATTACAAGAAAGCCCGACCTCGAACGGCCGGGCTCCTGTTGCCCTGTCCGTTGGGACATTCGCAGTCGCAGGGCAAAGCTTCGCACAGGACCGCTGGTCAAGCGGCGCGGGGTTTGGGGAGCATCAGCCAACAGGTCGGGCACAAACGGCAGCAAGGGAATTCGCCAAGCAACCGGTGCCGCCGCGCAAAACCTGGAACGACAACGCCCGCGGGCCTTTCGGCTGCGGGCGCAATTCGGAGTGCGCAATTACTGACATATGAGTGCCCCTGCGCAAGCGCTATGCGGGCGGCCCTTTCAGAGAGTCAATCAAAGCCTGGATACGGGTTAGATCCAGCTCTAGGCGCTGCCTCACCCTGCCTGTCACGTCTTCGGCGTTTCGTTTAACAACAACCGAACCCGCGTCGAATTCTCCGAGCTCGGTTTCGAGATCCTGCTTCCACATTTCCAGCACGTCGATCCGTTGGCTCAGCGGCGGCGTGTCGACTCTCGGTGGGCCCTCAAGGTTTTGATCGGGCGAAATCCCCAGCGCCAAGGCGATATCGCCGCCCAGGTCTGGGTACTCTAGCTCGATCTCCTGTCGGGGGATGCCTGCGGCATCGGCATCGAGCAAGAGCTGCTCGCGGAGACTTGCTATCCGCTCAGCCGGTCCTTCTTCATCGTGGAAAACGCCAGGCTGAACCCGTTCGTCGACCCACTCCTCGACAAAGGTAATTGCTCGCACTGACATTGCGTACCTCTCTCGCCCTCTCACGGGCGAACGGAGCGATCCACGCCATTGTTCCATTTCCGCGTCAGTCGCTACTCGTCAGATCGACGCTGAACTCGCGGATGTCAGCTTTACCATACCGGACTTGTCGCCTTCCATCGAAGCATACTTGATCCGTCCCCCCGAGAGGGCCGTAAGCAACGGCAGCAAGGCTTCTTCGGGGAACGAAAGAAAGGCCTCGAAATCGTCCCGGTGCATCAGAATGCTGCCAATGGCAGCTGGAGAATGCCGTGAGCGATCCTTTTCGTTAAGGCCAGGGTTTGGAATCAGTAGAAGGCGGACAGTTTTTGCCTTCACCCCTTTTGGGGCTATCAACCGCCCCCATAAATTCACCGTCTTGTGTTCTCGGTAAGGCTCGTCCGGTTTGAAATTTAGGCCGAACGGGTATGGCCACGACCAGTCTGTGATTTCGATCTCGTAGAACTGTTCCTCGACCCTTAGCTGAATCGCCGGCTTTCTTTTTGGTCCAGTCGGCATCCTGGCCATCACCCACTCCGTCCAACTTCGATGGCCTGGAGGTCACTGGACGCGTCCGGTGCCGGACTTGGCTCGGCAGCCCGAGCTCGGGCTCTAGGAAATCCGGCAAAGTCGAATTGCCCCCCAGAGCTGCGTCGGCGGAGCCGGAAGCTACGGTTGGTCTTCTAATCTGATCTTCTAGGTGCTCTTCTAGGGTCCGGACCCATAAAATGATTGGCGCCGTCGGCTCGGTGTGATTCACGGCTTCCGGGA
>NZ_LMJW01000014.1 GCF_001429505.1 Allobosea sp. Root483D1 | reverse complement strand
CCTGATCGTGCCGATCGCGATGGAAGAGAAGCTGCGCTTCGCCATCCGCGAAGGCGGACGCACGGTTGGAGCAGGTGTTGTCGCTTCGATCATTGCTTGATCGACACGCATAGCGATTTTGGAAAGGGCGGCGGCAACGCCGCCCTTTTTCGTTTCCTTAAGGCAATCGCTTCGGCGCACTGGCATCGCCGAAAGGATCGTGCCAGCTTCCTGTATCTTGCATACGGACTGGAGATCGCGATGAGTCCCCGCCATTCGCTTGCCGACAGGCTGCGCCAGCCCGGCCTCGTGGTCGCGCCCGGCTGCCATGACGCCATCGGCGCACGGGCGATCGAGCAGGCCGGGTTCGAGGCGGTCTACATGACCGGCAACGGCCTTTCCGCCAGCCTGATCGGCGCGCCCGATATCGGCCTCCTGACCATGACCGAGATGGTGGCGCGTGGCCGGGCCCTGGCCGCGGCGATCACGGTGCCACTGATCGCCGATGCCGACACCGGCTATGGCAACCTCAACAACGTTGCCCGGACCGTCGCCGAATACGAGGCTGCCGGCGTCGCCGCGATCCATCTCGAGGACCAGGTGACGCCCAAGCGCTGCGGTGCCATGAAGGGGCTGGCGCTGGTGACGCGCGAGGAGCAGGCCGAGAAAATCCGGATCGCGGTCGCGACCCGGCGCGATCCCGATTTCCTGATCATCGGCCGCTCGGATGCGCGGCTGCCGCTCGGCCTCGACGAGGCGATCGCGCGCGGCAAGGCCTATGCAGAGGCCGGCGCCGATCTCGTGCTGCTGGAGATGCTGCAGTCCGAGGATGAGATGAAGCGGGCGCTGCGCGAGATCGAGGCGCCGCTGATGTTCAACTATGTCGAGGGCAGGGTGCCGCCGCTGACGGCTGATGAATTCGGGCGGCTCGGCTTCAAGGTGCTGAGCTACCCGGTGTCGTCGACGCTGGCCTATGCCCACATGATGGCGGCTTTCGCCCGCGAACTGAAGCGCTCCGGCACGACGCGCGGGCTGGAGCCGGCCATGCTCGACCTGCCGAGCTACGAGGCTTTCCTGGGGCGGGAGCACTATGCCTGATCTGCGGGTCGAGCAGCCGAAATCGCTGGTCGCGATCGTCGAGGAGCGCCTGCGCAACGCGATCATCGATGCCGAGATGCGCTTCGGCGCGAGCTTGTCGGAGGAGGCGCTGAGCGAGGCCCTGGGCGTCAGCCGCACGCCGGTGCGTGAGGCGCTGGCACGGCTGCAATTGCAGGGGCTGGTGACGATCGTGCCGAAGAAGGGCACCTTCGTCTTCGCGCCGACCGAGGAGGATGTCGCCGAGCTCTGCGTCTTCCGCTACATGCTGGAGACGCAGGCCCTGCGCGAATGCATGTCAAAGGCGCGTGCGGCGGCGCTGGCTGCGATGAACGATGCGCTCGCTGCGATGGAGGCGGCGCTGGCCGGCGGCACGCGTCACGACTATGCCCGGGCCGATACCGTCTTTCACGAGGTCTTCTTCCAGCATTGCGGCAACCGCTATCTCGGCAATGCCTATCGTGGCGTCTCCGGCCGCGTCGCGGCGCTGCGCACGCATCTCTCGGTGCCGCTGGAAGGCGAGCAGGAGCGTTCCATGGCCGAGCATCACCAGATGGTCGAGGCTTTCGCCGCCGGGCGCCTGGCCGATCTCGATTCCATCCTGCACCGGCACATCATGCGGGCCTGGGACGCCTATGCCGATGTGCTGCGCAGCGGCGGCGATCCTGTCTGAGCGAGCAGGGCAGCCGCTAGCGTATGCGCGGCCCGTCAAATCATCTTGCATACAGTGTCCTAGAGACTATGCTTCCGGGCGAGAGCCGGTAATGGCCGTCGCACCTCGGGAGGAGGCCCCATGAACATCGCCCTGAAAGCCGCTGCCCTGGCGCTCGCCCTGGCGGCCACGCCGGTCCTGGCGCAGGACAAGGTGAAGCTCGTCACCATCGCCGAATTGTCCGGGCCGGGCGCAACTGCCGGCACCAACTGGAAGAGCGGTATCGAGCTCGCGGTCGAGGAGATCAACGCCAAGGGCGGTATTCTCGGGCGCAAGATCGATCTCGTCGCCTATGACACGCAGACCAACCCGGCCAATGCCCGCGCCGCGGTTCAGCGCGCGATCGACGAGGGCACCCATGCGGTGCTGGGGCCGGTCTATACCGGCTCGATCATGGCCTCGATGCAGATCGCGCAGCGCGCCGAGATCGCCCAGCTCGCCGCCGGCGACGGCACGGCCTACACCGCCCAGGGCAATCCCTTCATCTTCCGGACCTCGCTCAGCCAGTCGGCGGCGATGCCGAAGATCGCCGCCTATCTGAAGGATCAGGTCAAGGCGAAGTCGGTCGCAGTCGTCTGGGTCAACAACGACTTCGGCAAGGGCGGGCACGAAGCCATCCTGAAGGAGCTCAAGAGCCGCGACATCGCGGTCTCGGTCGATCTCTCGACCGAGCAGGGCCAGGCCGATTTCGCCGCCGATGCGATCAAGATCAAGAATGCCAATGCCGATGCCGTCTTCGTCTATCTGAACGAGGAAGAGAGCGCCCGGCTATTGGTGGCGATGCGCGACCAGAATGTCGGCAAGCCGGTGATCGGCGAGACCACGATCCTGAGCCAGAAGGTGATCGAGCTCGCCGGCAAGGCTGCCGACGGCGTGCGCGGCCATGTCGGCCAGACCATCGATGCGCCGATCCCGGCCCTGCAGGACTTCGGCAAGCGCTTCGAAGCGCGCTTCAAATTCGTGCCCGACCATAACGGCATCAAGGGCTATATGGCCGTCCATGCGGTGAAATGGGCGACGGAGAAGCTCGGCAAGTTCGAGCCGACCAAGATCGCGGCGACGCTGCACGGCGCCACGATCAAGCCGGAGGAGGAGCCCGGCATCCTGATGGAGACGACCTTCGACGCGAAGGGCGACGTCCAGCGCGAGAGTTTCCTGGCCGAGGTGGTCGACGGCAAGCAGAAGATCATCGGCCGGCTGCCGAAGTAGGCGCCTAGCCGGGGTCATTGTTCGCAAAGGGCGGCGGCAGCGTCGCCCTTTGTCGTTGTGCGGTTGCGTCCCGAACCAACTCTTTCGTGACCTGCCCTCAGTGAAATATGCTGAATCTGTCGGGCTTTGCCGTGACCGGCTGAGGATATGAGTCAACTTCGAACGAGACGGTTGCGATTTCGACTTGAAAAGGCCGCAAGGTTCGGGCTAAGCAACCGACGCTACAGGGGTGTAGCTCAGTTGGTAGAGTACCGGTCTCCAAAACCGGTTGTCGTAGGTTCGAGCCCTACCGCCCCTGCCAGCCATTCGTCCGATCTGCGATGACCCAGAACATCTACGACGACGTCGGCTTCTTCCAGAACTACAGCCAGTTGCCGCGCTCGCTGCGCGGGCTCGACGGTGCGCCGGAATGGCCGGCGCTGCGCGCCCTGTTGCCGCCGCTCGCTGGCAGCACGGTGCTCGATCTCGGCTGCGGGTTCGGCTGGTTCTGCCGCTTCGTTGCCGGCGAGGGCGCGGCCGAGGTCGTTGGCGTCGACGTCTCCGAGCGCATGCTGGCGCGGGCGAGGGCGGAGACCAGCGCGACAAGCGTCCGCTACGAGCAGGCTGACCTGGAAATCTACGAGCCCGCCGCCGAGCGCTTCGACCTTATCTACTCCTCGCTCGCCTTCCACTATCTCGTCGACCTGCCGTCCGTGTTCGGCCGCGTCGCGCGGGCGCTGAAGCCGGGCGGGCGCTTCGTCTTCTCGGTCGAGCATCCGATCATGACGGCGCCGCGCCACCAGAGATGGGGCGAGGATGAATCGGGCCAGCCGGTCTGGCCGGTCGGTGCCTATCTCGACGAGGGCCGGCGCGTCACCGACTGGCTGGCCGAGGGCGTCGTCAAGCAGCACCGGACGCTGGCGAGCTATCTCAACCTGCTGATCGGGCTCGGCCTGAGACTGCGTCATGTCGAGGAATGGGGGCCGACGCCCGAGCAGATCGCGGCCGAGCCTGACTGGGCCAGGGAGCGCGAGCGGCCGGCCTTCCTGCTGATCGCGGCGGAGCGACCCTGAACCGCTCGATTCAAAACCGCTTGGCGAGCGGGCAATCGCGTTGTAAGAAGCCCTTAATGACGGCGCGCGGCTCCCTGGGCCCCGCGCCGCGAATCTTTCAGGACCGCCGAATCACCGCTTCGACGCGATGATCCGGAACCGAGGTGACGAGCCCGATGGCGAAGACGAATCCGTTCCAGTTCCTGCAGGAGGTGCGCAGCGAAGCCGCCAAGGTGACCTGGCCCTCGCGCCGCGAGACGCTGATCACCACCGGCCTGGTTTTGCTGATGGTGCTGATGTCCAGCCTGTTCTTCCTCTTCACCGACACGGTGATCCGCTGGGGTCTCGGCCTCATCCTCGGCGCTCGTTGAACGGAAGCTAATAACGTGAGCACCCGCTGGTACATCGTCCACGCCTATTCCAACTTCGAGAACAAGGTCGCGCAGTCGATCAAGGATCAGGCGGCGCAACGCAATCTCGCCGACAAGTTCGAGGAAGTGCTGGTCCCGACCGAAAAGGTCGTCGAGGTCCGCCGCGGCCGCAAGGTCGACACCGAGCGCAAGTTCTTCCCGGGCTATGTGCTGGTGAAGTGCGAGATGACCGACGAGGTCTATCACCTCATCAAGAACACGCCCAAGGTCACCGGCTTCCTCGGCGCCGACAAGGCCAAGCCGATGCCGATCCCCGAGCATGAGGCGATGCGGATCAAGGGCCAGGTCGCCGAGGGCATCGAGCGGCCGAAGCCGACGATCGTCTTCGAGGTCGGCGAGCAGGTGAAGGTCGCCGACGGCCCGTTCGCCTCGTTCAACGGCGTCGTCGAGGATGTCGACCACGCCCGCGCCCGCCTCAAGGTCGCGGTCTCGATCTTCGGCCGCGCCACGCCGGTCGAGCTCGAATACAGCCAGGTCGAGAAGCTCTGAGGCTCAGGCAGGTTGCGGGAATGCCGAAGGGTGCCGGAGACGGCACCCTTTTTGCGTGCTTTCGTAGTTAACGCCTCCTTCAGGCGTGTGTGACAATGTCCGCGCCGGCTTCTGGTGCGGGCGGGCATGTTTCCCAGGACATTCAAAGCGACGGTCGGGCAGCGTTTGGCGCTGTGGGGCGTGCTGCTGGGCGCGCTGTCGTGCCTCTATGTCGCGACCGAACTGGTCGGCTCGCGCAAGCTCCACGGCTTCACGCAGAAGCTGGCGGCCCAGAGCGATCTCGCCCAGCGCCTCGAAGCGACGACGATGGTCTTCGAGCGGATCAGCATCGCGATCTTTTCGGGTACGCGGGCGGAGCCGTCCGACCTCGAGGTCCTGGCGATCGCGGCCGAGGACATCGCCACCCGGCTCGAAGGCAAGCTGAAGGCCGATACGCAGGCGATCGCGGTGCGCGCCATGGCGATGCGCGAGGCTGCCGACATCCCCACGGCCCGGGCCGAGCTCAGGGTGATCGCCGACAAGCGCTCGGCCCTGCGGCGCGGTCTCGGCGAAGAGATCGGCCATCTGAGCGCGAGCCTGTCGCAGCATGTCGAGAGCGCCCATCAGAACAAGGTCCTGCTCTCGCTGCTCGGTCTGTTCAGCCTCGTCTTCATCGTGGTGCTCGAGCATCGCTGGCTGGTCCGCCCCATCGCCGACATGGCGCGGGCCCTGGCGGATAACCGCAAGGACGAGCGCGGGCTCGACAGGCTCGCCAGGCGCAGCGACGAGATCGGCATGCTCGGCCGAGCCCTGCTGGTGCGTCAGCGTGGGCTGCAGGCCGAACAGGAGGCCTCCCAGGCGCGGGTGAACGCGCTCTCGGGCGAAGTCGCGCGCCAGGAAGCCGCCCAGGCGCACAATGCTGCTTTCCAGGACCGGATCGCCGCGATCGCCCAGGCGCTGGAGCAGCACGGCGCTCGGCTGTCGCAGGCCGCCGGCGAGTTCGCGCAGCTCTCCAGCGTCGTCGACGAGCGGGCCGGCACGGCGACGCAGTCGACGCAGCGCGTCTCCGGCCATGTCGATCATGTCGCCGGCGCGATCACCGAGGTGTCGTCGCTGCTCGCCACGGCGGCGAGCGAGGCGCAGCGTACCTCCGAGGTCGCGGATGCGGCGAAGGCGCTGGTCGACGAGGCCACCGCCGACACGGTCGTCCTGTGCGAGGCTGTCGGCAAGATCGTGCAGGTCATCGACATCATCGGGACGGTCGCCAGCCAGACCAATCTGCTCGCGCTCAATGCGACCATCGAGGCGGCCCGGGCCGGCGAGGCGGGCAGGGGCTTCGCCGTCGTCGCCGGCGAGGTGAAGCAGCTCGCGCATCGCACCGCCGAGGCGACCGGCGATGTCCGCAAGGGGCTCGACCAGATCAACGTGGCGGCGCAGCGCATCACCATGCGCGTCGGAGCGCTGGTGACCTCGGTCGAGAAGGTCGACAGGGCGGCGCTCTCGATCGCCGAGCTGACCGCGCGCCAGGATGTCGGCTCGCGCTCGATCAGCGAGACGACGACGCGGACGGCGGGCGATGTCAGGCTCGTCGCCGAGCAGGTCGAGCAGCTCGCCGGCACGCTGGCGAGCTGGCGCCAGACCGCCGGCTCGGTCACTGCGGCCTCGGCCGATCTCGACCGGCAGGCCGCCGAGCTCAGGCAGACGGTCGACGGCTTCATCCGGCGCAGGGAGCAGGCGAGCGCATGAGCATGGCTATGCCGAAGTCCGGAGCCGGCACGACCGCCGCGCTGCCGCTGCCGCTCGTTGCGCAGGTGCTCCATTGGCTGACTGCGGCGCTGGTGCTGGCGCTGTTCGGCACCGGCGTGATGATGAAGCAACTCGGCGAAGGGGCGCTCGCCGATCTCCTGCATCTCTGCCACAAGACCACCGGCGCCGTGCTGCTCTGCCTCGTGCTGGTGCGCATCGGCTACCGCCTGTTCGCGCATCTGACGAGGCGCTGGCAGAAGGGCGCCGCGAGCCGGCCGGTGCATGCGCTGCTCTATCTCGGCTTGCTGGTCGTGCCGCTGCTGGGCTGGGCCGGCACCTCGAGCTTCGGGGCGCGGCAACTGCTCTTCGGCCTTTCGCTGCCGGAGATCTGGTCGCAGGAGGCGGGCCATGCCGACCTCTTGCTGACGAGCCATGCCTGGCTCGCCTTCGGCCTGATCGCGCTCGTCGTCGTCCATATCGGCGTGGCGCTCGGCGATTATCTGACGCGCGGCTCCAAGGCCGACTGAGCTGTGTTAACCGGTTAACACCCGCGCTGGCTCCGCCGCGCCTATCCTTCCAGGCAACCCGCAACCGGGTGCCAGGGAGGATAATGATGAGCGGCAAGCGCATTCTGATGATCGTCGGCGACTTCGGCGAGGACTACGAGATCATGGTGCCGTTCCAGGCCCTGCTCGCAGTCGGCCACAAGGTCGATGCGGTCTGTCCCGACAAGACGAAGGGCGAGAGCGTCGCGACCTCGATCCATGACTTCGAGGGCCAGCAGACCTATTCGGAAAAGCGCGGCCACAATTTCGCGCTCAACGCCAGCTTCGCCGATGTCGACGCGGCGGCCTATGACGCGCTGGTGCTGCCGGGTGGACGGGCGCCGGAATACCTGCGCTTGAACAAGCAGGTGATTGCGATCGTTCGTCACTTCTTCGAGGCCAACAAGCCGGTCGCCGCGATCTGCCATGGCGCGCAAATCCTCGCCGCTGCCGATGTCCTGAAGGGCCGCAGCTGCTCGGCCTATCCGGCCTGCAGCCCCGAGGTCGAGTTGGCCGGCGGCCGCTATGCCGATATCGCCATCGATGCCGCGACGACCGACCGCAATCTGGTGACCGCACCTGCCTGGCCGGCGCATCCGGCCTGGCTCGCCCAGTTCCTGGCGGTGCTCGGCACCACCATCAGCCATGGCGAGCTGCGCCGGGCCGCCTGAGGCGATGCGGGATTGCAAGTCGCTTTGGCCCACCGTCGCGCTATGATGCGCGACGGTTGCGCGCGGGGAGGGCGCCATGTGCAGGCTCTTCATCAATGCCGATGCCGATCTCTGGCGGACACGCCTGAAATCGGTGCGGCTCAACGGCTTCTCGACCAGCGTCCGGCTCGAGAACCTGTACTGGCGCGTGCTCGAGGAGATCGCGGCGCGCGACGGGATGAGTTCCGGCCAGCTTCTCGCCAAGCTTCATGGCGAGCTGATCGAGACCCATGGCGACGGCGAGAACTTCGCCTCGTTCCTGCGCGTCTGCTGCGGGCGCTATCTGATGCTGCAGCTCGCCGGCGATGTGCCGCGCGAGCTCGATCGGCCGATCCGGGATCTCGATGCGGATGGCATCCTGGCACGCGAGGCGCAGCGTCTTGCGCCTGCGACACGCCATCCGCAGCTTGTGGGCTCGCCCGGGGCTTCCCTTTCAGGCCAGCCTGTGCCATAGGGCGCCCCTCACATGCGTGGGAGGCGTGCCGGTCAGCCAGCCGGAAGTACTCGCCGCACCACGCCCTGCAACACCCCGATCCGGAGCGATAGCAGCTCGCGGACGGGGCGTCGTCGTTCCGGTCGGCACCGGGGCAGGCGACAGGAGCAGCCATCATGGCAAAGAAGATCACGGGTTACGTGAAGCTTCAGGTTCCGGCGGGCGCCGCCAATCCGTCGCCGCCGATCGGTCCCGCGCTCGGTCAGCGCGGCCTCAACATTATGGAATTCTGCAAGGCCTTCAATGCGAAGACCGCGCAGATGGAAAAGGGCATGCCGATCCCGGTGATCATCACCGCGTATCAGGATCGCTCCTTCACCTTCGAGATGAAGCAGCCGCCGGTCTCGTACTGGCTGAAGAAGGCTGCTGGCCTGACCTCGGGTTCGAAGACCCCGGGCAAGGGCGGCAATGTCGGCAAGGTCACGTCGGCTCAGCTCAAGGAGATCGCCGAGAAGAAGATGGCCGATCTCAACTGCGACAACGTCGATTCGGCGGTGGCGATGATCCGTGGCTCGGCCCGTTCCATGGGCCTGGAAGTCGTGGGCTGAGGGGGAACTGACAATGGCACATGTCGGAAAACGCGTCGTCAAGGGCCGTGAAGGCGTCGACCGTATCAAGCTCTACCCGCTCGCCGAGGCCGTCGCGATGGTCAAGGCCCGCGCCAACGCCAAGTTCGACGAGACCGTCGAGATCGCGATGAATCTCGGTGTCGATCCGCGTCACGCCGACCAGATGGTCCGCGGCGTCTGCAACCTGCCTAACGGCTCGGGCCGCACGCTGCGCGTCGCCGTCTTCGCCCGCGGCGCCAAGGCCGAAGAGGCCAAGAAGGCCGGGGCCGACATCGTCGGCGCCGAGGATCTGGTCGAGACCGTGCAGAAGGGCGAAATCAACTTCGACCGCTGCATCGCGACCCCGGACATGATGGGCCTGGTCGGCCGCCTCGGTAAGGTGCTGGGCCCGCGCGGCCTGATGCCGAACCCGCGCGTCGGCACGGTCACCATGGACCTGACCGCCGCCGTCGCCGCCTCGAAGGGCGGCTCGGTCGAGTTCCGCGTCGAGAAGGCGGGCATCGTCCACGCGGCCGTCGGCAAGGCCTCGTTCGATGCCGACAAGCTCGGCGAGAACATCAAGGCCTTCGTCGATTCGGTTTCGAAGGCGAAGCCGGCCGGCGCCAAGGGCACCTATATCCAGCGCGTCGCGATCTCCTCGACCATGGGTCCGGGCGTCAAGATCGAGCCGAACACGGTCCTTGGCGGCTGATAGCGCTTTGCGGCCGCCTTCCCGGCGGCCGCAGCCCCGCCTTGCGCTTTGCCGCAGGGATTACCACTTGGCAGAAGCCGGGGGAGGGTCTATAGCCTCCTCCGTGTTTCCATAAGTGACGGGGCTTCCGCGTGCTTGGCACGAGGGGGTCCATTTCGCGTTTTTTGGTGCTCGCCACCAAAGAAATGGGTGTTTCGGTTCGAGGGGAGCGATCTCCGAAGGCCGTGCATCCAGTCCTGTCTGAGACTGCAGGTGCGCCTTTGGCTCCGGCCCGAGGGCATAATTTCGCCAAGAGGCCTGCATAGACGGTGCAAGAACTCTTCCGGTGCCGAAGGGCGCCGATGAGAGGTTCGAACCATCTCGCCCGATCACGGCTTCGGCCATGGCTGGGGACAGGGCACTGAGCGTCGCTCCGGCGAGGGGTCGGTGTCAACCGGTCACTTCCAGAGCGGCACGTGCAACTGGCGACGGGCCTTAAAACCTGTCGCCTACCGGAGAGAGCCCAGTGGATAGAACGGCAAAATCTGATGCCGTCGCGACGCTGAACGATGTCTTCTCGAAGACGTCGGTCGTTGTCGTGGCCCACTATGCGGGTTTGACGGTGGCCCAGTTCCAGAAGCTTCGTCGCGAGATGAAGGCCAATGGCGCCACCGTGAAGGTCGCAAAGAACCGGCTGGCCAAGATCGCTCTTGAAGGCACCGACGTCGCGTCCATCAGCCCCCTGCTGACGGGTCCCACCCTGATCGCTTATTCCAGCGATCCGGTCGCGGCGCCGAAGGTCGCCGTCGCTTTCGCCAAGGACAATGACAAGCTCGTCATCCTCGGCGGCGCGATGGGCACGACCGCCCTGAACCCCGACGGCGTCAAGGCTTTGGCCACGATGCCCTCGCTCGACGAACTGCGCGCCAAGTTGCTCGGCCTCCTGCTGGCCCCTGCAACCAAGATCGCCCAGCTCTCGACCGCGCCTGCCGCCAAGCTCGCGCGCGTGTTCCAGGCATATGCCGACAAGGACGCTGCCTGAGCAGCCGACAACCCTTTATCGTTCGAACCTCTTACATCAGGAACTTAAACCATGGCCGATCTCGCCAAGCTCGTCGACGATCTCTCGTCGCTCACCGTTCTCGAGGCTGCTGACCTCGCCAAGATGCTCGAAGAGAAGTGGGGCGTCTCGGCTGCCGCCGCCGTCGCCGTCGCCGCTGGCCCGGCTGCTGGTGGTGGCGCTGCCGCCGCCGTCGAAGAGCAGACCGAGTTCACCGTCGTTCTTGCCGCCGTTGGCGACAAGAAGATCGAGGTGATCAAGGAAGTCCGCGCCATCACCGGCCTCGGCCTCAAGGAGGCCAAGGACCTGGTCGAGGCCGCTCCGAAGCCGGTCAAGGAAGCCGTTGGCAAGGACGAGGCCGAGAAGCTCAAGAAGCAGCTCGAGGCCGTCGGCGCCAAGGTCGAGCTCAAGTGAGTCCGGGCCGGCTGATGCCGGTCCGTATCTAGTCGACAAGCACAGTCCCGGGGCGGTTCGCCGCCTCCGGGGCTGTTGCGTCGTTTCCGGAAGGGACGGCGCGTACTCAAAGACCTCCCGCACATGCGGTGCAGGTCGATCCAGTTTGAATGTCGGCGCGACATGATGCGCCGAGCGGCTCACCCGGCGGCCCGACCGCCCATACCCCGGACCACCGGGTGAGCCGTCCGAGATTGCGAGGAACATGATGGTAACTTCCCTCCAGGGTCGCAGGCGCGTCCGCAAGTTCTTCGGCAAGCTCAAGGAAGTGGCGGAGATGCCGAACCTCATCGAGGTTCAGAAGGCGTCCTACGACCAGTTCCTGATGGTCGAGGAACCCAAGGGCGGCCGTGGCGACGAGGGCCTGCAGTCGGTCTTCAAGTCGGTGTTCCCGATCGGCGACTTCTCGGGCGCGTCGCTGCTGGAGTTCGTCAAGTACACCTTCGAGCCGCCGAAATACGACGTCGACGAGTGCCGCCAGCGCGGCATGACCTTCTCGGCGCCGCTCAAGGTGACGCTGCGCCTGATCGTGTTCGATATCGACCCGGACACCCAGGCCAAGTCCGTCAAGGACATCAAGGAGCAGGACGTCTACATGGGCGAGATGCCGCTCATGACGGACAACGGCACCTTCATCGTCAACGGCACCGAGCGCGTCATCGTCTCGCAGATGCACCGCTCGCCGGGCGTGTTCTTCGACCATGACAAGGGCAAGACCCACTCCTCGGGCAAGCTGCTCTTTGCCGCCCGCATCATCCCCTATCGCGGCTCCTGGCTCGACATCGAGTTCGACGCCAAGGACATCGTCTACGCGCGTATCGACCGCAAGCGTAAGATCCCGGCCACCTCGCTGCTGTTCGCCCTCGGCATGGACGGCGAGGAGATCCTGTCGCGCTTCTACAACCGCGTCGAATACGTTCGCGACGACAAGGGCTGGCGCGTTCCCTACGACGCCGAGCGCATGAAGGGCTTCAAGGCGAGCGTCGACATGATCGACGCCGACACCGGCGAAGTCGTGATCGAGGCCGGCAAGAAGCTGGTCGCGCGCACCGCCCGCCAGCTTGCCGACAAGGGCCTGAAGTTCCTGCGCGCCACGGACGAAGATCTCGTCGGCCAGTACATTGCCGAGGATCTCGTCGACCCGAGCACCGGCGAAGTTCACGCCGAGGCCGGCGAAGAGCTGAATATGGCTGCGGACCCGAAGACCGGTGAGGTCAAGGGCAACCTGGTCGACCTGATCAACAAGGGCTACACCGAGATTCCGGTGCTGGACATCGACCACATCACGGTCGGTCCCTATATCCGCAACACGCTCCAGGTCGACAAGAACTCGCGCCGCGAAGAGGCGCTCTTCGACATCTACCGCGTGATGCGCCCGGGCGAGCCGCCGACGCTCGAAACCGCCGAGAACATGTTCCAGTCGCTGTTCTTCGACTCGGAGCGCTACGACCTCTCGGCCGTCGGCCGCGTCAAGATGAACATGCGTCTCGACCTCGACGCCGAGGACACCGTGCGCATCCTGCGCAAGGAAGACATCTTCGCGGTCGTCAAGGCGCTGGTCGACCTGCGCGACGGCAAGGGCGAGATCGACGACATCGACCATCTCGGCAACCGGCGCGTGCGCTCGGTCGGCGAGCTGATGGAGAACCAGTATCGTCTGGGCCTCCTGCGCATGGAGCGCGCCATCAAGGAGCGCATGTCCTCGGTCGACATCGACACGGTGATGCCGCAGGACCTGATCAACGCGAAGCCCGCGGCCGCCGCGGTGCGCGAGTTCTTCGGCTCGTCGCAGCTCTCGCAGTTCATGGACCAGACCAACCCGCTTTCGGAAGTCACCCACAAGCGTCGTCTCTCGGCGCTTGGCCCGGGCGGCCTGACCCGTGAGCGCGCCGGCTTCGAGGTGCGCGACGTCCACACCACGCATTACGGCCGCATCTGCCCGATCGAGACGCCGGAAGGCCCGAACATCGGCCTGATCAACTCGCTCGCCACCTTCGCGCGCGTCAACAAGTACGGCTTCATCGAGAGCCCGTACCGGCGCATCCGCGACGGCAAGCAGACCGACGAGATCATCTATCTCTCGGCGATGGAGGAGGCGAAGTACAACGTCGCCCAGGCGAACGCGGCCGTCGACAACGAAGGCCGTCTGACCGACGACCTGATCGTCTGCCGCCGCGCCGGCGAGGTCATCGTCGTGCCGGTCGACAAGGTCGACTTCATGGACGTCTCGCCCAAGCAGGTCGTCTCGGTCGCCGCGGCGCTGATCCCGTTCCTCGAGAACGACGACGCCAACCGCGCGCTGATGGGCTCGAACATGCAGCGCCAGGCGGTGCCGCTGGTTCGCGCCGACGCGCCGTTCGTCGGCACCGGCATGGAGGCCGCGGTCGCCCGTGACTCCGGCGCTGCCATCGCGGCCCGCCGCGCCGGCATCGTCGACCAGGTCGACGCGACCCGTATCGTCATCCGCGCCTCGGACGAGATGGACCCGACCAAGCCGGGCGTCGACATCTACCGTCTGCAGAAGTTCCAGCGCTCCAACCAGTCGACCTGCATCACGCAGCGTCCGCTGGTGCGCGTCGGCGACGTCATCAAGAAGGGTGACATCGTCGCCGACGGCCCGTCGACCGAGTTCGGCGAGCTCGCGCTCGGCCGCAACGTGCTCGTCGCGTTCATGCCGTGGAACGGCTACAACTTCGAAGACTCGATCCTGCTCTCGGAGAAGATCGTCTCGGACGACATCTTCACCTCGATCCATATCGAGGAGTTCGAGGTCATGGCCCGCGACACCAAGCTGGGCCCTGAGGAAATCACGCGCGACATTCCGAACGTTTCGGAAGAGGCGCTGAAGAACCTCGACGAAGCCGGCATCGTCTACATCGGCGCTGAAGTGGCGGCGGGCGACATCCTCGTCGGCAAGATCACGCCGAAGGGCGAAAGCCCGATGACGCCGGAAGAGAAGCTGCTGCGCGCCATCTTCGGCGAGAAGGCCTCGGACGTGCGCGACACCTCGCTGCGCGTGCCTCCGGGCGTCCAGGGCACGATCGTCGAGGTCCGGGTGTTCAACCGCCACGGCGTCGACAAGGACGAGCGCGCCCAGGCGATCGAGCGCGAGGAGATCGAGCGTCTCGCCAAGGACCGCGACGACGAGCAGGCGATCCTCGACCGCAACACCTTCGCGCGTCTGGCCGAGATCCTGACCGGCAAGACCGGCCTCGCCGGTCCGAAGGGCTTCAAGAAGGACACGGTCATCACTCGCGAAGTGATGAGCGAGTTCCCGCGCTCGCAGTGGTGGCTGTTCGCCACGGCGGACGACGCCCTGATGACCGAAATCGAGGCGATGCGGAAGCAGTACGACGAGTCGAAGAAGCGCCTCGAGCAGCGCTTCCTCGACAAGGTCGAGAAGCTGCAGCGCGGCGACGAGCTGCCGCCCGGCGTGATGAAGATGGTCAAGGTCTTCGTCGCGGTGAAGCGCAAGATCCAGCCCGGCGACAAGATGGCCGGCCGTCACGGCAACAAGGGCGTGGTTTCGCGCATCGTTGCGGCGGAGGACATGCCTTTCCTCGAGGACGGCACCCATGCCGACATCGTGCTGAACCCGCTGGGCGTGCCCTCGCGCATGAACGTCGGGCAGATCCTGGAGACCCATCTGGGCTGGGCTGCCGCCGGTCTCGGCAAGCAGATCGGCGCGGCGCTCGACGCCTATCGCAAGGCGCATGATTCCAAGGCGCTGCGCGCGTCCTTCGACGCCGTCTACGAGGATAACGAGATCATCGCCTCGATGGACGACGCCGAGCTGGTCGAGATGGGCCAGAACCTGCGCCGCGGCGTTCCGATCGCGACGCCGGTCTTCAACGGCGCCAAGGAGGCCGACATCGAGCGGCTGCTGGAGCAGGCGGGACTTCACTCGTCGGGCCAGTCGACCCTCTATGACGGCCGCACCGGCGAGCCCTTCGACCGCAAGGTCACGATGGGCTACATCTACATGCTGAAGCTGCACCACCTGGTGGACGACAAGATCCACGCCCGCTCGATCGGCCCGTACTCGCTGGTCACCCAGCAGCCGCTCGGCGGCAAGGCCCAGTTCGGCGGTCAGCGCTTCGGCGAGATGGAGGTCTGGGCGCTCGAAGCCTACGGCGCCGCCTACACGCTGCAGGAGATGCTGACAGTGAAGTCGGACGACGTCGCAGGCCGCACCAAGGTCTACGAGTCGATCGTGCGCGGCGAGGACAACTTCGAAGCGGGCATCCCCGAGAGCTTCAACGTGCTCGTCAAGGAGATGCGCTCGCTCGGCCTCAACGTCGAGCTGATCAACAACAAGCCGAAGCAGGGCGACGTGCCGGCCGAGGCAGCCGAGTAAGGCGCGACGCCCGCAGGGGCGGAACGTCGTTCGTTACTCATGCCGGCGGCATTGTCGCCGCCGGCCGATGGATCAAAGACCGGGCAGGGCGGTTTTCCCTAGAACCCCACCGGTCAGAGGAGACAGGCTATGAAGCAAGAGGTCATGAACCTTTTCGGCCAGCAGCCGGTGCAGCAGGCGTTCGACGCGATCAAGATCTCGATCGCGAGCCCTGAGAAAATCGCATCCTGGTCGTTCGGCGAGATCAAGAAGCCCGAGACGATCAACTACCGTACGTTCAAGCCCGAGCGCGACGGCCTGTTCTGCGCCCGCATCTTCGGGCCGATCAAGGACTACGAGTGCCTGTGCGGCAAGTACAAGCGCATGAAGTTCAAGGGCGTGATCTGCGAGAAGTGCGGCGTCGAAGTGACGCTCGCCCGCGTCCGGCGCGAGCGCATGGGCCATATCGAGCTCGCCGCCCCGGTCGCGCATATCTGGTTCCTGAAGTCGCTGCCCTCGCGCATCGGCCTCCTGATGGACATGCCGCTCAAGGACCTCGAGCGCATCCTCTATTTCGAGTCGTATGTCGTGCTGGAGCCGGGCCTGACCCCGCTCAAGGATCGGCAGCTGCTGACCGAGGAGGAGTACGTCCGCGCCCAGGAAGAGTACGGCGCCGACACCTTCACCGCCCAGATCGGCGCGGAAGCGATCCGCGAGATGCTGCGCGCGCTCGACCTCGCCCAGATCAACGCCGATCTGAAGCATGAGATCGCGACGACGACGTCGGAGCTCAAGCCGAAGAAGCTGATGAAGCGCCTCAAGATCATCGAGGCCTTCCAGGAGTCGGGCAACAAGCCGGAATGGATGGTGATGACCATGATTCCGGTCATCCCGCCCGACTTGCGTCCGCTCGTGCCGCTCGACGGCGGCCGCTTCGCGACCTCGGATCTGAACGACCTTTATCGCCGCGTCATCAACCGCAACAACCGCCTGAAGCGGCTGATCGAGCTGCGCGCGCCTGACATCATCATCCGCAACGAGAAGCGGATGCTGCAGGAATCGGTCGATGCGCTGTTCGACAACGGCCGTCGCGGCCGCGTCATCACCGGCGCCAACAAGCGCCCGCTGAAGTCGCTCGCCGACATGCTGAAGGGTAAGCAGGGCCGCTTCCGGCAGAACCTGCTCGGCAAGCGCGTCGACTATTCGGGCCGCTCGGTCATCGTGGTCGGCCCGGAGATGAAGCTGCACCAGTGCGGGCTGCCGAAGAAGATGGCGCTCGAGCTGTTCAAGCCGTTCATCTACGCCCGCCTCGACGCCAAGGGCTACTCGACCACGGTCAAGCAGGCCAAGAAGCTGGTCGAGAAGGAGAAGCCCGAGGTCTGGGACATCCTGGACGAGGTCATCCGCGAGCATCCGGTGCTATTGAACCGCGCGCCGACGCTGCACCGCCTCGGCATCCAGGCCTTCGAGCCGGTGTTGATCGAGGGCAAGGCGATCCAGCTGCACCCGCTGGTCTGCGCCGCGTTCAACGCCGACTTCGACGGCGACCAGATGGCCGTGCACGTCCCGCTGTCGCTCGAGGCGCAGCTGGAAGCACGGGTGCTGATGATGTCGACCAACAACATCCTGCACCCGGCGAACGGCATGCCGATCATCGTGCCGTCGCAGGACATCGTGCTCGGCCTCTACTACCTCTCGATCGTCTCCGATGGCGAGCCGGGCCAGGGCAAGATCTTCGGTGACTTCGGCGAGCTAGAATACGCGCTGCACGAAAAGGTCGTGACGCTGCATTCGAAGATCAAATACCGCTGGACCGGTGTCGGCGCCGACGGCAAGCCCTACACCAAGATCTACGACACCACGCCTGGCCGCGTCATTCTCTCGACTGCGCTGCCCGAGCATCCGGCCATGACCTTCGACGTCAGCAACCGCCTGATGACCAAGAAGGAAATCTCCGGGATGATCGACGCCGTCTATCGCGGCTGCGGTCAGAAGGAGTCGGTGATCTTCTGCGACCGCGTCATGGGTCTCGGCTTCAAGCATGCCTTCAAGGCCGGCATTTCGTTCGGCAAGGACGACATGGTGATCCCCGAGAACAAGTGGGAGATCGTCGATGCGACCCGCGTGCTCGCCAAGGATTACGAGCAGCAGTACCAGGACGGCCTGATCACCCAGGGCGAGAAGTACAACAAGGTCGTCGACGCCTGGGCGAAGTGCTCCGACAAGCTCGCCCAGGAGATGATGGCCCGCATCTCGACCGTGAAGAAGGACGAGAACGGCCGCGACAAGCCGATCAACTCGATCTACATGATGAGCCATTCGGGCGCCCGCGGTTCGCCGGCCCAGATGAAGCAGCTCGCCGCCATGCGTGGCCTGATGGCCAAGCCGTCGGGCGAGATCATCGAGTCGCCGATCATCTCGAACTTCAAGGAAGGCCTCGACGTTCTCGAGTACTTCAACTCGACGCACGGCGCCCGCAAGGGTCTTGCCGACACGGCGCTCAAGACGGCGAACTCGGGTTACCTGACCCGCCGCCTCGTCGACGTGGCGCAGGACGCGATCATCTCCGAGGTCGATTGCGGCTCGGAGAACGGCATCAAGATGCGCGCCATCATCGATGCCGGCCAGGTCGTGGCTTCGCTCGGCATGCGTATCCTCGGCCGTTCGGCGGCCGTGGAAGTGGTTGACCTCGACGGCAACGTCCTGGTCGCCAAGGGCGCGGTGATCGAGGAAAGCCACATCGCCAAGATCAACGCCGCCGGCGTCCAGGAGGTGAAGATCCGCTCGGTCTTGACCTGCGAGACCAAGAACGGCGTCTGCGCGACCTGCTATGGGCGCGATCTTGCCCGCGGCACGCCCGTCAACATGGGCGAGGCCGTCGGCGTCATCGCGGCGCAGTCGATCGGCGAGCCGGGCACGCAGCTCACCATGCGTACCTTCCACATCGGTGGCGCGGCGACGATCGCCGACCAGTCCTTCGTCGAGTCGAACTTCGAAGGCACGGTCAAGATCCGCAACCGCAACGCGTCGCGCAACTCGGACGGTGACCTGATCGCGATGGCGCGCAACCTCGCCATCGTCATCACCGGTCCGGACGGCGCCGAGCGCGCGGTCCACCGCGTCCAGTTCGGCTCGAAGCTGCGCGTCGACGACGGCGACAAGGTCAAGCGCGGCCAGCGCCTGATCGAGTGGGACCCCTATTCCCGCCCGATCCTGGCGGAGGTCGACGGCAAGGTCGGCTACGAGGACCTGGTCGACGGCATGTCGATGACGGAGACGACCGACGAGGCGACCGGCATCAACAAGCGTCTCGTGATCGACTGGCGCGGTTCGGCCCGCACATCGGACCTGCGTCCGGCGATGACCCTGCACGGCTCGGACGGCAAGGTCGCCAAGCTCGCCCGCGGCGGCGAGGCGCGCTACATCCTGCCGGTCGAAGGCATCATCTCGGTGGAGCCGGGTGCGTCGGTGAAGGCCGGCGACGTGCTGGCGCGTGTCTCGACCGACTCGGCCAAGACCCGCGACATCACCGGTGGTTTGCCGCGCGTCGCCGAGCTCTTCGAGGCGCGTCGTCCGAAGGATGCCGCGATCATCGCCGAGAAGTCTGGCGTCATCGGCTTCGGCAAGGACTACAAGAACAAGCGCCGCGTCACGCTGACACCGCATGACGGCACGGACGGCGTCGAGTACCTGATCCCGAAGGGCAAGCACATCCATCTGCAGGATGGCGACGTCGTCGAGATCGGGGACTACATCCTCGACGGCAACCCGGCACCGCACGACATCCTGGCGATCAAGGGCGTCGAGGAGCTTGCCGCTTATCTGGTCAACGAGATCCAGGAGGTCTACCGCCTCCAGGGCGTGACCATCAACGACAAGCACATCGAGGTCATCGTCCGGCAGATGCTGCAGAAGGTCGAGATCACCGAATCCGGCGATAGCGACATTCTCACCGGCGATCAGATCGACCGGATCGAGCTCGAGGAGGTCAACACCAAGTTGCGCGAGGAGGGCAAGAAGCCGGCTTCCGGCGTTCCGGTCCTGCTCGGCATCACCAAGGCCTCGCTGCAGACCCGCTCGTTCATCTCGGCCGCCTCCTTCCAGGAGACGACCCGCGTCCTCACCGAGGCGGCGGTCAACGGCAAGATGGACATGCTGGAAGGCCTCAAGGAGAACGTCATCGTCGGCTCGCTGATCCCGGCCGGCACCGGCGCGCAGGTTGCCCGCATCAAGCAGGTGGCGACGCGCCGCGACGACCTCATCGTTGGCCAGAAGGCAGATGCGGCCGCCAAGGCAGCGGCTGCGGCGAGTGCCGCAGCGGCAAAGGCCGCGGCTGCGCTGCCGGCCGCCGAATAACATCGGCGAAATCTACTTGTCCTTTGTGGAACGGCCGCCTTCGGGCGGCCGTTCTCGTTTCAACTCTCTTGACGTTTTCTAATATAAACGGCCTAAGCTTACCTTGCGTGACCTGTCGGGGGGCAGCGATGCGCCAGCAGGCTTTTCTGTGTGCGGTCGGAAGCGACGGAACAACGAAAGGCATGCTGCACACCATGCGGAGGCGTGGTCGGTGGAGGGGTTGCCCATTCTGCGGACCGGGCCTGGGTGCGACCGGGGCCATGGACGAAAGATTTCTCGACAGTCTCTATGAAGCGGCGGTGGTGCCGGAACTGTGGCCGCAGGTGCTGCGGCGTTTCCAGGAGATCGCCCGCGCCGCCGGTGCCGTGCTGGTCGCGGTGACGCCGAGCTCCAGTCGCTGGATCTCGTCCTCGTCCGAATTCGACCAGATCGTTTCGGCGCACTTCAACCGCTTTCCGGGGAATGAGCGCACGCGCCGCCTGCTCGAGCGGCGCCATGCGGGCTTTTTGCGCGACATCGACATTCTCTCCGATGCGGAGATGGCGAGCGAGCCGGTCTATCGCGATTTCCTGCTGCCGCAGGGCCTGGGGATCGGGGTCGCGACCTCGATCGTTTCGCCGACCGGCGAGGCCTTCATCCTGCACGCCGAACGCGAACGGGGGGAGGGCGATGTCGAGAATGGGCTGATCGCGCGCTTCGACCGGATGCGCCCGCATCTGGCGCGGGCGATGCTGCTGTCGGCGCGGCTCGAATTCGAGCGGGCGCAGGGCGCCACCCGGGCTCTGGAGGCGATCGGCCTGCCGGCCGCCATCCTCGACCGCGAGGGGCGGGCGCTCGCGCTCAATCCCCGCTTCGAGGCGATGATCCCCTCCGTCGCGGTCGATCGCCCGTCGCGCCTGGGGCTCGTCGATGCCGCTGCCGACGGACTGCTTGCGGCCGCCCTGCAGGCGAGGGGGCAGATCACCGGCGGGACGGTGCGGTCGATTCCGGTGGCGCGACGCGAGAACCAGCCGCCCCTGATCCTGCACCTGACGCCGATCCGCGGCGCCGCCCACGACATCTTCTCGCGGGCCGCGAGCATCCTGGTGGTGACGCCGGTGGTGGTGAAGGACGTGCCGACCGCCGATGTCGTGCAGGGGCTGTTCGACCTGACGCCGGCCGAGGCCAGGCTCGCGGCGCTGATCGCCGCCGGGCACCGCCCGCGCGAGGCGGCGGCGGCGCTCGGCGTGATGGAGGAGACCGCGCGCTCGACGTTGAAGCGCGTCATGGCCAAGACCGGCCTGCACCGCCAGGCCGATCTGATCGGCCTGCTGCGCGGCGCCGGCGTGACCGGTGGCGCCTCAGGGCGGGATTAGGCCAAGGAAATAGGCCGCGTAGACGCGCGCCCCGAAGCGATTATCGCACTGGCGCCAGCAAGGCTCTGCCGGGTGATTCCGGACTTGACCATGTCAACTTCAAGCCTGTTTCGAAGCGAGACCGCTCCTGCCGCGCGAGGGTGTGTGGCCGAGGGCGCGGTCCTTGCTTTCGGAAAGATGTGGCGAGACGGGTCACAGCGAAACAGAGGCATGGTCGCGGCAGTAAAATTATGGCAACTCCGTGGCACTATAAGTCCCATAACAGGGCGTGAAGCGCGGTACGTTGGGGCAGGGCGGGTAGAATGTTGGAAGTTGCGATCGTCGGCGGCGGCCCCGGCGGGCTGATGACGGCCTGGCAAGTCCGTAAGAAGATGCAGGGCCTGTGCCGGGTGACGCTGTTCGAGGCGTCCGAGCGGCTCGGCGGCAAGATCGTGTCGCGTCGCTTCGACAGCGCGCCGGCACTTTACGAAGCGGGTGTCGCCGAGATCTACGGCTATTCCCAGCTCGGCCACGATCCGCTGCGCGAGATGATCGAGGGCTTCGGTTTCCAGACCATCCCGATGGATGCGCTGGCGCTGGTCCTCGACGGCAAGCTCGTCGATGGCGTCGAAGGCATGCGCCGACGCTATGGCGATGCGACCGCCGACGCCATCCTGGCGTTCCGGACGCGCTGCGCCGAATTGATGTCGCAGCAGGCCTATTACGAGGGCGCCGGCAAGCACGACAACAGCCATCCCTGGATGTTCATGACCGCCGACCAGGTGCTCGAGCAGGAGGTCGCCGATCCGGTGGCGCGGCGCTTCTTCCGGGCGATGGCGCGCTCCGACATCGCTTCCGAAGGGCATCTCAGCAACGGCCTCAACGCGCTGAAGAACTATCTGATGGATGTCGACGGCTATATCGACGTCTATTCCATCCAGAACGGCAACGAGCAGCTGGTCGAGGGCCTGAGCGCCAATCTCGACGCCGAGGTCTTCCTGAACCACCGCGTCCTCAGCGTCGGCAAGGCGAAGGGCGGCCGCTACCGACTCGACATGATGAACGGCAAGGGCCCGGAGACGCGCGAATTCGACTTCGTGCTGATGTGCCTGCCGCACAACTGGCTCGGCACCATCGACTTCGGCGAGGGCAGGCTGCGCCAGGGCATGAGCCGCCATCTCGCCCATTTCGACCGGCCGGCGCATTATCTGCGCGTCGCGGCGCTGTTCGAGAAACCGTTCTGGGAAGGCCAGATCGAAGGCGCCTGGTTCATGTCGGAGAGCTTCGGCGGCTGCTGCGTCTATATCGAGGGCGCCCGGCACGATGTCGGGCGCCATGGCGTGCTCAACTGGCTGATCGCCGGCATCGACGCGCTGTCCTATGCCAATCTCGACGACGAGGCGCTGGTCAAGGCCGCGTTGAAGTCGCTGCCGGCCTCGCTGGGCGATCCCTTCCCCTCTCTGATCGAGGCCAAGGTGCATCGCTGGATGGCCTCGGTGAACGCGGTTCCGGGTGGTGTCCCGGTGCGTGACGTGGTGACGAACCATCTGCCGGAGCCGAAGGAGCATGACGGGCTGATCGTCGTCGGCGACTACCTGTTCGACTCGACTTTGAACGGCGTGCTCGATTCCGCCGACATCGCCAGCGACCTGATGCTGAGCAAGGTGATGCGCCAGCGCTATGCCACCGGGCTCGCCAGGAGCGCCGGGGAAATGGGCGGCATCGTCGTGGCCGAGCCGTCGCTACGCATCGACCGCGGCTATTTCGATGTTTATCGGGGCGCGGGCCCCTATGGCGAGGTCTGGCGCCGCTTCAGCGATCCCACCTATATCCGCGACCTGATCGACATGGTCTGGCAGCCGCAGTCCGGTTTCAGGCTGCTGGTCGCGGGGTCCGCCTCGGGCGAGCTCGTCGGGGCGCTGCGCGAGCTTGGTGTCGATGCCTGGGGCATCGAGAACAACCGCTACATCCACAGCCGGACGCCGGTACATCTTTCGCAGTACAACCTGTTCGGCACCGTCACGGACCTGCCCTTCGAGGATGGCTCCTTCGACATTATCTATGAGAGCTGCCTTGCCCATCTCGGCAAGCGCGGTGTCTGCGATGCCCTCGGCGAGCTGCACCGGGTGGCGAAGCGCGGCGTCTATTTCGGCTCGGTGACGGCCGACCTCACCTCCGAGGTCTGCGACATGTACGACCTGCTGCGCGGGGTGAAGAAGCTCGCGACCTGGTGGGAGTGGTCGGAGCTGTTCTTCGACGAGGATTTCGACATGGCGATCCAGAGCCAGGAGATGCTCGACGCGCTCTGGGAGCGCACGCTCGCCGCCGACAAGGGGCCGGGCCGCTGGTACGAGGATGCGGAAAGCCTGCGCTACTGCTTCTTCAACCGCATCGCGCCCGAGGGTGCCTGAACATATCGAGCCGAGGGCCGGTCCGGCTCTCGACCGGCAATTCGATCCGACAGGGAGCGGCAGAGCTCGTCGAGCTCGGCCGGTGATCAGTGAGCGACGACGAGGTCAAGCCGGGCACGGGCGAGAACGGTGCCGCGCCCGATCCGGCAATGAAAGCCGCAGCCACCACCAGCGCGGCGAAGCGGCCGGCATCCCGTCCTGCGGAGGAGCCGAAGCGGCGCGCCTTGCAGTCCGGCCCGGCCGAGGCGGATGACGACGAGGACGAAGACGACGAGGACGAGGAGGAGGACGACGACGAGGACGATGACGGTCCTGTCGTCT
Source organism: Allobosea sp. Root483D1 (assembly GCF_001429505.1). Classification (GTDB taxonomy): domain Bacteria; phylum Pseudomonadota; class Alphaproteobacteria; order Rhizobiales; family Beijerinckiaceae; genus Allobosea. The sequence goes on along the minus strand of NZ_LMJW01000014.1, from coordinate 5,247 downwards.
ACACCGCCGGCGAAGCCGCAGGGGCACTGAAGGGCGTTCTCTCCTTCAGCTGGCCGCATCTCGGCCCGCATCGGCTTGGCATCGCCCTGGTCGGGCTTGGCCTGCTGGTCGAGATGGCTTTCAACGTGCTGATGCCGCTCTCGCTCAAATACCTCCTCGACGAGGTGTTCGAGGACAAGGACCACAGCGAGCTCGTCTTCATCCTCAGCGTGCTCGGCATCGCCGGCATCGTCACCTCGGTCGTGGCGATCTGGTACGAGTGGATCGACGCCAAGGTCACGGCGGCGATCACCACCGATGTGCGCCGCTCGCTGTTCCAGCACATCCAGAAGCTGCCGCTGAGCTTCTACGAGCGCCATCGCCGCGGCGAGATCCTGTCGCGCTTCTCGAACGACATGACCACCTATGAAGAGTCGGTCATCCATTTCGCCAATTGGGGCGCGCTGCCGCTGCTGGAGCTGCTGGCGGGCATCGCCCTGCTGATCTTCCTCAACACGGAACTGGGCCTGCTGGCGCTGCTGATCATCCCGATCGCGCTGATCGGGCCGCGGCTGCTCACGCCGAAGGCGGTCGCCGCCAGCTACGAGGTCAAACGGGCACAGGCCGGCGAACTCGGCGTCGTCCAGGAGAATATCGGCGCTCAGCCGGTGGTGAAGGCCTTCGGCCTCGTCGGCATCTCGCAACGCTGGTTCGGCCAGCGCAACCGCGTGCTGCGGGCGGCGCAGGCACGCTCGACCTTCCTCAACACCATGGTCGAACGCTCGATCACCATCGTGGTGCTCTGGCTGCACCTGATCGTGCTGGCGATCGGCGCCTACCTCACCTTCAACGACGTGATCACGGTGGGCACCTTCGTCGCCTTCGAGGCGGTGTTCTGGGAGATCACCTACAATCTCAATCACCTGACGCAGTACATCCCGGTGGTGATCGACGCCTCGGGCGCCGTCCGGCACATGCGTGACATCCTCGACGAGCCGATCCGGGTCTCCGACCGGACGGACGCGGTCGAGTGCCCCCGAATCGCGCGCGAGATCGGCTTTCAGGGCGTGCGCTTCTCCTATGGCGGGGAGGGCGCCCAGATCGACGGGCTCGACCTCGCGATTCCCGCCGGCACGCGCGTCGCCATCGTCGGGCCGAGCGGGGCGGGCAAGAGCACGCTGCTCAGCCTGCTGCTGCGCTTCCACGATCCGCAGCAGGGACGGGTGACGATCGACGGCGTCGACATCGCCAGCGTCACCCGCGATTCGCTGCGTGCCCAGATGGCGGTGGTGTTCCAGGACAATGTCCTGTTCCACACCTCGCTGCGCGAGAACATCCGGCTCGGCTCACTGCAGGCGTCGGATGCCGAGGTCGAGGCTGCCGCGAAGAAGGCCGAGATCCATAAGTTCATCACCAGCCTGCCCGAAGGCTACGATACCGTCGTCGGCGAGCGCGGCGAGACCCTGTCGGGCGGGCAGCGCCAGCGCATCGCGATCGCCCGCGCCTTGCTGCGCGACCCGGCGATCCTCCTGCTCGACGAGGCGACCTCGGCGCTCGACCAGACGACCGAGGCCGCGATCAACCGCACCCTCAAGAAGATCGGCCGTGGCCGCAGCCTGCTGTTCGTGACGCACCGGCTGACCTCGGTCGCCGAGATGGACGAGATCATCGTCATGGACGCCGGCAAAGTCGTGCAGCGCGGCGACCACGCGACCCTGATGCGCAAGCGCTCCGGCCTCTACCGCAAGCTCTGGAACGACCAGATGCGGGCGAGCGTGGAGGATGAGGACGATTGAACCTGGTTCCGCCGGCCCGAACCATGAAATCCGGGGTTGACGCGAATCTATAGCTGAGTCATAAGCGCGCCACTATCGACGGCTGTCGGACACGTTTGTCGCTTGCCTTTGTTGCGAGCGAGGTTCGCGACCGAAACTCCGTCGGAATTCCAGCGTCTAACGACGACATGGCAGGACGCATGAACGCGGGTTCCGTGTTCCTCTGCATCGCGAACGCGCCTGAGGCCCCGGAAATGGGCGCCGATGGCGCGGCTTCGTTTGGCCATGGCCTCGCAAGGCGCCGGAGTGAACATCGAATTCATCTAGCGCTCAAGGGAGCGAGAGGCCTTAAATGCCGACAATCAGCCAGCTGATCCGCAAGCCCCGTTCGCCGGTCAAGGCGCGTAACACCGCTCCGGCGCTCGAGAATTGCCCGCAGAAGCGCGGCGTCTGCACGCGTGTCTACACGACGACCCCGAAGAAGCCGAACTCGGCGCTCCGCAAGGTCGCCAAGGTGCGCCTGACCAACGGCTTCGAAGTGATCGGCTACATCCCGGGTGAAGGCCACAACCTTCAGGAGCACTCGGTCGTCATGATCCGCGGCGGTCGCGTCAAGGACCTTCCCGGCGTGCGCTATCACATCCTGCGCGGCGTGCTCGACACGCAGGGCGTGAAGAACCGCAAGCAGCGCCGTTCGAAGTACGGCGCCAAGCGTCCGAAGTAATTTTCCTGCCCGATTGGCGGGGCAGGATGCCCCAGCCAGTTCGCAGCTTTTGAGATTTGACCGGAGACTAGACGATGTCCCGCCGCCACAGTGCCGAAAAGCGCGAGATCATCCCGGACGCCAAGTTCGGCGACGTGATCGTGACCAAGTTCATGAACTCGGTCATGTACGAGGGCAAGAAGTCGACTGCCGAAGGCATCGTCTACGGCGCCTTCGACATCATCGAGGGTAAGCTGAAGAGCGATCCCCTCGCCATCTTCAAGACCGCGCTCGAGAACGTCGCCCCGGCGATCGAGGTCCGCTCCCGCCGCGTCGGCGGCGCGACCTACCAGGTCCCGGTCGAGGTTCGTACCGAGCGCCGTCAGGCTCTCGCGATCCGTTGGCTGATCGCCGCTGCCCGTGGCCGCAACGATCGCACCATGGTCGAGCGTCTCTCGTCCGAGCTGATGGACGCCGCCAACAACCGTGGCAACGCCGTCAAGAAGCGCGAAGATACGCACCGGATGGCGGAAGCCAACCGCGCCTTCTCGCACTACCGCTGGTAATTCGTCCGTTCGGACCCGGAAAGACAGAGCATCTTCATGCCCCGTTCTCATCCCATCGATCGCTATCGTAACTTCGGCATCATGGCCCACATTGATGCCGGCAAGACGACGACGACCGAGCGTATCCTGTTCTACACCGGCAAGAGCCATAAGATCGGCGAAGTCCATGACGGCGCCGCCACCATGGACTGGATGACGCAGGAGCAGGAGCGTGGCATCACGATCACCTCCGCCGCGACGACCTGCCTGTGGCAGGACCATCGCCTGAACATCATCGACACCCCCGGCCACGTCGACTTCACCATCGAGGTCGAGCGTTCGCTGCGCGTGCTCGACGGCGCCGTCTGCGTGCTCGACGGCAACCAGGGCGTCGAGCCCCAGACCGAGACCGTCTGGCGCCAGGCCGACAAGTACGACGTTCCGCGCGTCGTCTTCGTCAACAAGATGGACAAGATCGGCGCCGATTTCTATCGCTGCGTCCAGGACATCATCGACCGCGTCGCCGGCAAGCCGGTCTGCCTGCAGATCCCGATCGGTTCGGAGTCGAACTTCGCCGGCGTCATCGACCTCATCAAGATGAAGGCGATCGTCTGGAACGGCGAGGCGCTCGGCGCGTCCTTCGAGGAGAAGGAAATCCCGGCCGATCTCGTCGACAAGGCTGTCGAGTACCGTCACAAGCTGCTCGAAGCCGCCGTCGAGATGGACGATGCGGCGATGGAAGCCTATCTCGACGGTACCGAGCCGGATGCCGAGACCCTGCGCCGCCTGGTGCGCACTGCCGTGCAGCGCCGCGCCTTCCACCCGGTGCTCTGCGGCTCGGCCTTCAAGAACAAGGGCGTGCAGCCCCTGCTCGACGCGGTCGTCGACTTCCTGCCGTCGCCGGTCGATCGTGGCGACATCAAGGGCATCGACTTCAAGACCGAGGAAGAGACCGTTCGTCACCCGACGGACGAGGATCCCTTCTCGATGCTCGCCTTCAAGATCATGGACGACCCCTTCGTCGGCACCATCACCTTCTGCCGCGTCTATTCGGGCAAGGTCGAGACCGGCCAGGGCGTCATCAACTCGACGCGCGACAAGAAAGAGCGCGTCGGCCGCATGCTGCTGATGCACGCTAACAACCGTGAAGACATCAAGGAGGCTTTCGCCGGCGACATCGTCGCCCTGGCCGGCCTCAAGGACGTCCGCACCGGCGACACGCTGTGCGATCCGGCCCAGGCCGTGATCCTCGAGCGCATGGAGTTCCCCGAGCCGGTCATCACGATCGCGATCGAGCCGAAGTCCAAGGCCGACCAGGAGAAGCTGGGCCTGGCCCTGTCGAAGCTCGCGAACGAGGATCCGTCCTTCCGCGTCTCGACCGACCAGGAGAGCGGCCAGACCATTCTCAAGGGCATGGGCGAGCTGCACCTCGACATCAAGGTCGACATCCTGCGCCGGACCTACAAGGTCGACGCCAATATCGGCGCGCCGCAGGTTGCCTATCGCGAGACGCTGACCAAGAAGGCCGAGATCGACTACACCCACAAGAAGCAGACCGGCGGTACGGGCCAGTTCGCCCGCGTCAAGCTCATCATCGAGCCGAACGAGACCGGCAAGGGCTTCGAGTTCGAGTCGAAGGTCGTCGGCGGCTCGGTGCCGAAGGAGTATATCCCCGGCGTCGAGAAGGGCCTCAACTCGGTCATCGGTTCCGGCGTGCTCGCCGGCTTCCCGGTCGTCGACGTCAAGGTCACGCTGATCGACGGCGCCTTCCACGAAGTCGACTCGTCGGCTCTGGCCTTCGAGATCGCCTCTCGCGCCGCTCTGCGTGAAGGTCTGCAGAAGGGCGGCTCGGTGCTGCTCGAGCCGATCATGAAGGTCGAAGTCGTGACCCCGGAAGACTATACCGGCTCGGTCATCGGCGACCTGAATTCCCGGCGCGGCCAGATCCAGGGCCAGGACATGCGTGGCAACGCCGTCGTGGTCAACGCGATGGTGCCGCTGGCGAACATGTTCGGCTACGTGAACCAGCTGCGCTCGTTCAGCCAGGGTCGCGCCAACTACACGATGCAGTTCGACCACTACGAGCAGGTGCCGTCCGCGGTCGCTGCCGAGGTCCAGGCCAAATACGCCTGATCGAACAACGCATTAGACGGAACACTTGAAGAATTCTGACGGAGGCTGACATGGCCAAAGAGAAGTTTGCTCGGACGAAGCCGCACTGCAACATTGGTACGATTGGTCACGT
>NZ_LMJW01000013.1 GCF_001429505.1 Allobosea sp. Root483D1 | reverse complement strand
GACCCGCGCCAAGGACGATCTGCACCTCATGGTGCCGCAGCGCTTTTTCACGCATGGCCAGTCCTCGACCGGCGACCGGCACGTCTATGCGGCGCGCACGCGCTTCATCCCCACCAACCTGCTGAAGCATTTCGAGCGACGCGCCTGGCCTCTGGCGGCGCCAGCAAGCGAACGCTCGGCTTCCACAGGGCCGAAGATCGACGTGCGCGCCAAGATGCGCGGCATGTGGCGGTGAGCCAGCTCCGAATCTCGCGGCCGCTTTATCGTCTTGAGTTGGCGCTCGCTGGCAGCTTGACCCACTTCGGAAACGGACTCCTCCGACAGACGTTTGGCTCCCCTTTTGCAGTCCCTTGCGGGACGCTGAAGCCTAGGTTCGTCGGAGACGCGCAAGAAGAGCCTGCAAGCAGACAAGTGGCTGCGGTGATGATCGCCATAGAGGGTCATCAAGGATGTGAGCGGACAGCCGGCAGTGTCCCGAAATGGATGGGCCCGGCCTCCATCGGAAGGCCGGGCCTTGGATCACCGGGAGGCGACCGCGTTTCGTTTTGCTGTTCCCCGCCCATCGGCCAGAGCCATCGAGCGACCGGTACATCCGCGGCAAGCTCGAAGTTGGCGACTGACCGGCTTGTTCGGTCTGCTCCGAATGTAGCCGACCAAGCGTCCGCACTGGTGGCGATTATGGAGGAGCCTGGCCGCCCTTCCGAGCGTCAGGCCGCAAAATCAAGGTAGGCTCTCAGACGACGGGACCGCGATAGCGTTCCGCCTTCTCGTCGAACCGGCTCCATCCCTCGTTCCGGTATTCGGTGAGCCGCGCGTCACGATCGATCGGAACGGCGCTGTCCATGATCGCTTCCGCCGCAGGCGCCTGGTCCTCGGACGCCTTGACCGACACTACGCTGCCGCCGCGCCGGACGGTCTCGGCGTAATAATTGGCGCTCTCTTCGTCCTCGCCGGCGCCCGTGAATGCACCAATGAGGCCACCGGTAACGCCGCCCGCCGCAGCCCCCGCGGCGGTCGATGCGAGCCAGCCAGCCGCGACGACCGGGCCAATTCCCGGAATGGCGAGCAAGCCGAGCCCAGCAAGGAGGCCTGCAGCGCCGCCGAGCGCCGCGCCGATGCCTGCACCTTCGCCGGCGTTGCTGTCGTCGGTGCTCTCGTGGCGACCAATCAGACTGATGTTCGCCGCAGGAAACCCGGCAGATTGGAGCTCTTCGACAACCCGCCGCGCGGCGTCGTAGCTCTCATAGGATCGGGTGACTGTACGCATGAGAATTCTCCTCTTCTTGGCCTGAAATGCAAAGTCAGTTGCGGGTGATGTTGCCGCGGTAGTCGACCGAGACGGTCACCTGAGCCCCCGAATGCGTCGCGGGTCCCTTCCAGACGCCGTTGTCGTCCTTTTTGAGCGCGCCGACATTCGTGTAACCGTTGGCCTCGAGGCGGCTCTTGGCCTGGCCCTCTGTGAAGCTGTTGGCGCCGGGCAGCGGTGCGTTCGCATCCGCCGGAGCCGTGGGTGAAGGGGTCGGCGCTGTGGTCGACGTTTGGGCGATGGCGGTCGTCGACAACAAGGCGCAGAAAAGGGACGTGGGAATCACGTTTTTCATCAGAATCTCCTTATATGGCAGATAGTTAGCCAGGTGCTGCAACAACCGCAGCCGGCAGAAGAAGTTCCGCGAGGCCTAGGAAGGAAACGGCCTGGCTGGTCGCCGTCGGGACGTGGCAGCCACTCGCAGACACTGAGCTGAAAGGAGACGCAGGCAATCAGTGACCATCGAGATTCAAGGTCGCCGTATATATCTCAGCGCCCGCAGCGTTCTTTACGACGACCGCCAGCTCCATATGATCGCCATTGGGCAGCTTTTCGCGGTTCAGACCGGAAAGCAGCTCCTTGGCAGCGTCTTTGGCGGATTGGTCATTGGGCAAATCCGTGCCCTCGTCGTCCACCTCGACATGGTCGCCATCGCGCGTGTGAAAGTAGTATTGGGGCATGCCTGTCAAATTCGGCTCGCCGCCCGGTGTTCCAGGCCGATCTCAAATTTTGGAGGCGTTTTCCCGCAGGTGCAGATAGTCCGGATCGAATTCAGCCAGTTTGCATAGTCCGGGCCAGTCCAGAATGGTCAGCCGGTTTGAGCGCACACGCACGAGCCCGGCCTGTCGGATTTCTCTCAGCTTCTTGTTCATGTGAACGGTGGACAGCCCAAGCGCGTCGGCGATTTCCGGCTGCGTCAGCGGCAGGTTGCAGGTCTTGCCGTCGGACAGGCCAATTGCAGTCATCTTGGTGATGAACTCGCAGAACAAGTGAGCAATCCGGCTCGGCGCCGAGCGCCGGCCGATTCCGACCATCCATTCGCGATAGATCGAGGCTTCCACGAGCGTCTCGCGCCAAAATGCTTCGGCAATCCGGTAGTAGGAGCGGGTCAGGGATCGAACGGCCTCGTGAGGAATGAGCCCGACGGTGGCGGGCGTCAGCGTTCCCAGATTGTGGTCCATCTGCTCGATGAGGAGCGAGTGGATATCAGGAATGTCTCCCGGAAGATGCAGGGAGAGGATCTGGCGTTGCCCGTCCCCCACGATCTTGTAGCGGCAAACCAGCCCCTCGGCGACGAGGCAGCAGTTCTTGGTCCGCTCGCCCTCGCTCACGATGTCATACCCGGCTTCGACCTGCTTGAGGATCAGCGGCAGCTGAAGCAGTTGATCTCGCTCCTCGGACCGCAAGGGCGAGTTCGTCTCGAGCTTCCGAACGAGCCTCTCCAGATATTGGTCCTTGTCCATCGGCCCTCGATTTTACGCGTCGGGATCCACCGTATCAGCCATCGTGTCCTTTTTCGCCTGCGGCAGGAGCGTCATCAGGAGGATGAAGGACGCAAGCAGGAGGCAGACGCTGTTGGTCACGATCAAGGGCCACTCGCCGAGCCCGATCCCGTAGAGGGTCCAAAGCGCGAAACCGGCTACTGTGAAGCTGTACATCACGGGTGAGATGGCTCCGGTGTCACGGCTTTTGACGATGCGCCAAGCTTGCGGCACGAAGCTGATCATCGAACAGAACGCGGCAACCGAACCCGCGATCGTAACCCAGTTCGTCGTCATGTTCCGCCCTCCGCTCTATAGCGAAGAGACAACGATTGAGGTTGGGTCACTGATCCCTGCACAGGCCATGGCAGCAGTCGATTCACCAATATTCGCGGCATTTGTATCAAATTCCCGCGGTCGGGGAACGACCTGCCGGATGCGGACTTTCTTCGCGACAGATGTATTGTTAGATGCGACGCTGCGTTTCGCTGGAATTCTGGATCTTTTTGGCCCTGGCGCTCAATCTGGCGTTGGCGCTCGCGATCAACCTTTAGGACGATGCTGCTGGTCCCTCGCTTGCAGTACATGTGCCGGCTCTAACCCAGCTTCTCATCGAACGTAATGGACGCCAGCGTACCAATGGGCTGGCTGCGATACTCGAGGCGCGCGCCCAGGCCTTTCGACATTGCAGCGATGATCTTGGTGCCGAGCCCGCTGCCCTTTGCCGTCCCGTCACCAGTCCAGCCGATGCCGTCGTCGGCGACGCTCAAAGTGATCTGATTGGACGGGGCTCGCACAACGCTGACGCGTACCTCGCCTTCACCGACCGGGTAGGCATATTTCAGGGCATTGGTGACCAACTCGGTCGCGATCATGCCGACAGAAACGGCGCGATCCGTCTTGATCGAGACTGGTTCGGCGTCGAGCTTGACGATCGGCGTCCTGCCCGAAGCGGTGATCGAGTTGCCCAATTCGCCGACGAGCGTTTCCAGATAGGCCGCAAGGTCGACCTGCTGGACATCCGTCGAGGTATAAAGGCTGCGATGCAGGTTCGCGATCGCGGTGATGCGCGCCTGCGTTTCCGCCAACGCCGCCTTGGCGCCAGACTCCATGACGGCGCCGGCCTGCATCCGGACCAGAGAGCCGACGAGCGCCAGACTGTTGGCGACGCGGTGATTGACCTCGGCCAGAAGCATTTCGGCGCGGTCTTTGGCTTGTCGGACCTGCTGCTCGGCCTCTTCCTTTGCCCGCAGCAGCCGGCCGCGTTCGACGGCCTGCTCGAGCGCGGCAGTCAGCAGCACTTCGAAATCATCGCCGATCGCCTTGACGACATAGTCGACCGCGCCTGCCTTGAGTGCCTGGACAGCAATCGAAAGCTCGGTCGAGGCTGTGACATAGACGACTGGTGGAGCCTGCTCCCGTCCTCGCAGATCCTCGAGAACCGCAACACCTGACGTCGTGCCAAGATCATGGTCGAGGATGACGACGTCGATATCGCCAGCCGCCAGACGGGCAAGCCCAGCCTCGGCGGTCGTCACGTGATCGACCTCATAACCGCGGCGGTCAAGAATGCGCTGGACGAGCCGCCCGAGGGCAGCATCGTCGTCGATATAGAGAGCCTTGATTGTGCGGGTGGGCATTACCGCGTCGCCGCCGATCGCATCATTCGGTTTCAGGAACCTGCATCACCGAGAAGAACAATCCCAGCTGCTTGATAGCGTTGGCGAAGCCCTCGTAGTCGACGGGCTTCGTGATGTAGACGTTCGCACCCAGATCGTAGCAGCGCTGGATCTCTCGGCTGTCGTCGGTCGTGGTCAGGACGATGACCGGCGAACGGCGGGTATGCTGGTTCGCCTTGACCTTCTCGAGGATGTCGACGCCAGCCATGTCCGGCAGGTTCAGATCGAGCAGGATGAGCAGTTGCCGGCGGGAGCTGGCTTCGCCCGTCCCGTCGGCACCGAAGAGGAACGACAGAGCGTCCGTGCCGTTCTGGAACGGGATGATCTCATTGTTCACCCCTGCTCGGCGGATGTTCTTTTCGATCAAACGAGCATGTCCCTCGTCATCCTCGATCATCACGATCGAAACCGGCTTTCCATTGCTCACGTGGTGGCACTCCGCTGCACCGCGCCAAGATCGGGCGGCAACAAGATCGAAAAGGTCGTGCCAGCGTCCAGTTCGGAGCTGACGGTGATATCGCCGCCGAGGTTGCGGACGATGGTCCGGACATGCGCCAGCCCGATGCCCTCGCCCGGCTTGTCCTGTGTACCCGAGCGACGAAACAGCTCGAAAATCCGTTCGTGGTCGGTTGGCGCAATGCCGCGGCCATTGTCCGCGACCTCGATGATGACCCAGCCCGTCTTCTCCCGCTTCGCGCGCACAACCACCTTGAGCTCGCGCTTGGGCGACCGGTACTTGATCGCATTGTCCAACAGGTTGCCCAGGACCTGTTCCATCGACAGGCGGTCGCTGCGGATCTTGAGCGGCGGGCAATCGACGATGATGCCGTCGCCATTCTCCGATGCCTGATGATGCACAGCCGCGGCCGCGGCCTCGAGCGTGGCCGGAAGGTCGATCGCCTCGGCGCGCAGCACACGCTTGCCTTCCCGGGAGATTTTCAGGATGGCGTTGATCAGCCCGTCCATCTTGCGCGTCGAGGACCGGATGAAGCCGAGCGCTTCCGGTAGGTCCACATTGACCGCGGTGCGAGCCTCTTCCAGCACCGCTGGGGCCGCGGTTTCGCCAGCGTCGAAATAGGCCTTGATCGGCGCGGCCGTCGCTTCGAGCTCGCTCGTGAACCCCATGATGTTCACCAGCGGAGCGCGCAGATCATGGGTCACGATATAGGCGAAGCGCTGGATTTCTTCATTGGCCCGCGTGAGGGCTTCGGTGCGCTGCTGGACGCGCTGTTCGAGCCCGACATTGAGCGCCGTGACCTCGGACCGGGCGGCGATGATCTCGTGCGTATAGCGCGCGATCGTCCAGAATGCCGCCGCGGCCAGGAGAATGAGGACCAGCGCACCGAGCGCGATTGTCCAGCGCAGCCGTGCCGACGCGGATTCCTGCCCGGCAATGGCTTGCTGCAGCTGTTGCTCCGATTGCGCGATGATCTTGCCCAGAACGGCCCGGACATCGTCCATCAGATTACGACCGGCGCCTTGGCGAACCTCCGCAATCGCATCGTCCCAGCCACCGCGCTCCGCCAGGGCGATGGTTTGCGCCAACTCCGCCAGTTTGCCACGCAGCGTGCTCTCCAGTCGCGCGACCTCGGCCTGCGCCACCTCGGCAGCTCCGGCCGATGCTTTCAGGCGCTGCAGCGCCGGCTCGAACATGGCGACGGCATCGGTGTAGGGCGCGAGATAGGCGGTGTCGCGGGAGAGCAGGTAGCCCCGTTGACCGGTTTCGGCATTCTGGGCGAGCGACAGAAGATCGGCCGTCGCGCTGCGGGTTTCGCGGACAGCAACCACCTCATCGAACTGGCGCTCAGACAGCCAAGTCAGCCAGAACGAGGTAACGACGATAGCCAACAGTACCAGCGCCCCACCCGCAAGCAGAATGAGGTTGGATCTAAGGAACTGCGATTGGGAGATAGGCATCGACAAAACTCAGCGGGGCCGGCCTCCTTGGCGACGCGTCGAGATTCGCGCAATAGCAAATGACAGGGCTACGAAAATATAAAGCCGCCGCCGGATGGTTGCCCCCCGCGACGACGGCGGTCATGCTCGCGGTCCGGATAGGAGGCGGGAATGGCGACTGGCACTGTGAAATGGTTCAACACGACCAAGGGTTTCGGATTCATACAGCCGGATGATGGCGGTCAGGACGTGTTCGTCCATATCAGCGCAGTGCAGCGCGCCGGCCTTCGGGAGCTGCACGATGGCCAGAAACTCTCCTATGAGGTCGTTGCGGATAAGCGATCGGGCAAGTCATCGGCGGAGAATCTCAAGGCAGAGTAGGCCTTCTCCGCAGCTTGCCCGGACCTCGTCGTTAACTCGACGGCTTATTTCGGCTGTCCCGACGACGAGGCGTCGACGGGGCCTTTGCAGGCGCTTTGCGCCGGCGCTTGGGGGTGACGTCCTTGGCGCGAAGAACACGCGATTCCTGATTGAGCCTATAGAGGCCATATCCGATGGCGCCGACGACAAGGATTGGCGCAGGCAGCCTCGCGGCGAGCAACGTCAATGGAACGGACATTCCCTCGGGTATATTTCCGCGTTCAGAATCGCGTGCGATCCAACTGGCGGCTACGCTGCTGAGTATCGACTTGATCATATCTTGTGCTCGGGGGCGGCGGGTGGAGCAGCGCGTTCAGGCGACCGACTAGTCGAGCCGCACATTGGCTGTCTTGTTCGCGTAGTCCTGCTTGGGATCGGAGCCGAACAAGAACTTCATACCAGCGATCAGGCTCCACTCGTTTTCCCAAATCTCCGCCTCACGGGGATCGAAGCGCAGCAGCGCCAGCTTGGGATCGTCTTTCCCCTGCTCATACCACGCCGCAACGAAGCGGTTCCAAAGCCGTTCAATGACAGCGCGATCATTGTCGAGCGCCAATGTGCCGCGGATCTTGGCAAAGAGGTCATGTCCTTTGTCGGCAAATGACATGAAGGCGTTCTCGCTTCCGGCCAGCGCTTGCACCAGTTCAGTGTCCCTGGCCGAAAATATCCACAATGGTCCTCGATCGGCGTCGCCGTCGATCTGCACCGTCATCGGTCGCATCAGATTGTCGCCCGCTGCTTGAATCCCGAGCATGACGGTCATGTCGGACCGAAGCGCCTTCCAGAGTTTGGCTTCGAGCTCGTTTGGTGTCGGCATCATAGGCTCCCATGGCGCGTTTCGCGGACAACTCGTCAGCCGAGAGCGAAGTTCCGCGTGGGCGAGCGCCGATCCAACCGTATTTCTGCTCGCATCTGACAGTCTCGCAGTGCCCCCTGTTCTGCATCTGGTCCGAGTGCGATGCCCGAGTTCTTTTGGGGATGGGGTCGATGTCCCGCGGCCACCATATGGCGGAAGAGGCGCCGGAGGTTGTCGCGTGGGCGCTTCGGAAGTTTTTCGCCGAACGCTGAAAAGCGGCTGCTGAAGAGCGAACCGGTCGGTTCCTGCCGCGTTGTCCACCTGCGGCTAGGAGGGCGCGATGAGCCATCATTCTCCGGAACTGGTCAATCACGTCCTTCGGCTGAGCTACCGTGCTCCGCCGAGCGGCAAAGCGTTGAGAGCGCGCTTCCTCCTTCAGATGAACGAAGGCGACATGCTGGAAACGCTCGCATGCCTGTCGGGCCGTAGCGTCGGTTCCGTCGCGTGGCTACTCCTGCAGGATATGATCGTGCCTGGCGGATTGCTCCGGGCCGCGATTCAGCTGGACCGACAAAACCAGGCGGAGCTTGGTCGGAAGCCGAGTAGTATCTCGCTCGCAACCGACCGACATTTTGGTCCTGTTCGGACATCAGTCCTCCGACGTTGTTCCTAGCGCCCGTCGCTCCAGTGTTCGACCATCGGCCCCTGGCGACCGGATACGGGATCAGTGGTAGGCCTTCCCAGTCGGCCGATCGCAGCCCGGATCTCTACGGTCGCCACATCGCGTAGAATGTCCCCGCTCTGCCCCGGAGGATAGGCGCCGACGACGAGGAAATCGCCGCTGGCATTGAGCCGGCGATGACCCGTGCCGGCGGGTAATAGAACGACATCTCCCGCACTGACACCAAGCTCCCGGCCGCCGCCGCCGCCCAAAACCAGCTCGGCCGAGCCCTTGGCAATGCCGAGCACCTCGTGACCTTTGGAATGGTAGTGGTGGAAGTCGTAGATGCCGTTTCGCCAGGCTGGCGGCCAACCGTTGTCCTCGAAGCGTCGTTCCATCGTGCCGGCGAGATCAGCTTGATCGGGCCGGAAGGCCTGCTGATAGACGAGGGCCGGAAAACGCGGATTGTTCGGGATCGGTCCGCGCTCCTCGAAGGGTAGGACGAGTATTGTCGGCACTGCCATCGATTGCTTTCCGATCAAACCGAGCGAGATTTGCTCGGGTCCCGATCACGGCCATGACCGTTTCCGGGCGTCGCATCGCCATCCCCGGACAGCACGACCGGGTTGGCGCTTACCAGCCCATCTGGGTTGGGTTTCGCCTGGGAGGGCGCAAACTGCCCTTTGGCGTCCTGCTTTGCCGGTTGGCGGGATTTCACCGCCGCTTCCTGCTCGGGGCTCAGTGGGTTGCCGTGTCCGTCACGCATGATGAACTCCGTTGATTCTGCTTCAGCGCGGGCCCCAGAGGGCGGTGAGATCGAGTTCTTCGTCACGGTGCTTGCCGCCGAGCTGGGCTGCCATCCAGGCTGCTGCCGCCCCCACCAACAACGCCGCCGCCGTCAGGAATGCGGAGAGAACGCCGATCTTGCGGGCGCGTTCGGCAGCCTGCTTGGCGGTTTCGTTCGCCTGATTGAGGCGAGCGAAGGCGTCGTCGATGCGCTTTTCAGCCTCGGGCTGGGCGACGTTCATCCGCGCCGCCATCCGGCTCGCAATGTAGGAGCGGTCCGCTTGATCGAGCTGGCCGCTGGCGAGACTGCGCAGCAGGATGCGGGACGCCTCATCGCGCTCGGCCTGTGTAACGGGCTCAGTGCCGGTTGAGCGGGTCAATGTGTCAGCTGCAGTCGCGAGCGGATCGGACTGTTGGCTGAGAGCCGCTCCGGCGGCGGTCGTGGCCGCGGCAGCTCCGCTGGCGGCCGTCCTGGCCAGACCGGCAACTGAGGATGCCGCGAGGCCCGCGACGAGCAGCACCCCTACCGCCCAGACGATCAGGCCGTGCGAACCGTCGCGCACATGCCGCTCATGCAGGCTGGCGTCAGAGGCCGGGCGTCGCATCCGCCCCGCCAGATAGCCACCGGCGGCCGAGGCTGTAACAGTCACCCACAGCGCCCAGAGCGCGCCGGCGATCGCCAAGGTAGTGGGCCCGCTTGAGCGCGACGGTTCGAACGAGACGAGCGAGAGCCCGATCGCCGAGCCAAAGGTGGTGAGGAGGGTGGTGATGGCGGCAGAAAGGGTCGCTCCACCGAAGATCGCGCTCCATTCGAGATAGGAGCCGGAGCGCGGGGCGGATTGGGTCGGAGCAACGACGACGACGTCGGTTTCGGTTGCCATGGCACGTTCCTATCGCAGGCCGAAGAAGGAAAGGATCGCCATGACCACGACCACGAGGCCGACCAGATAAATGATGTCGTCCATGGCTGTTCTCCGGGTGGCGCGACTGGCGGACTGCCGGGAGAACGACGAACGGCTGAGTCGGTTCCGTAATTTGCCTGACGCTGTTGCCTCGCAGGGCACAACCAAGGTCGCTAAGCAGATTCTGCGAGCGCTTCTGGACCGTCGCGGATCTGGCTTTGCCGCAAGTTGCAGCCATGAAGCCGGTCACGCTGGGACGTCGGCGAAATCCGTAGTTTCGCCAGATCGGTTATCACGATGGCGGGTACGGGGTCGTGAAAAACCCCACCGGCCGGAGCCGACGGGGCCATGTTGTCTCTGAGGGATGCAGGGAGATGGCAGCGAAACGCCTGGCTACCTCAATGGTTACCGGCTAACTCGGCTTTCCGAGGAGCGCGCCGCAGATCCATTAGAAAGCGTTCAACTGAGCGGCGAATAAGCTCCCCGCGAAGCAAAACGTGCGGCTTGAGCGAGCCGACAACGCAAGATGGTCTCTGAGAGGGGTTGGAAAACCAACAGCGCTTGCCGCTCGCAATGTTGACGCGCTAGCGGTGATAAAGCGCCGGGCGACCGGCTTCCGAACGCTCACGTGCAGACGGCGCAAAGATCGAAATTGCCTTTGGGTGCACCTTGAAATGCGCCGGCGTCGCGGTGACGATCTCGCCATCGGTGTTCACTGGCATTGGCTTTTTCGTCTCGATGTCGAACTCGATGCATTTCGCTGTCCGGACCTCGCGCCAGGCACCGTGAGTTCCGGAACGGAAGGAGCGAAGCATCAGCGCCAGTTTCCAGAGATTCGTCATCTCGAGGCTGTAGAGGTCGAGATGCCCGTCATCAATCTCGGCATTTTCCTGCACCACGTTGCCGCCGCCATAGTGCCGGCCGTTGCCAACGGCGATCTGGTAGGTCTCGGCGTCGATCGTCCGCCCTTTCTCGGTGATCTTCGCCTTGAACCTCGACGCACGCGTCATGACCTTCATGGCAGCTACAGCATAACTCAGTCTGCCGAAGCGCTTCTTCAGCACCGGATCGAGACTTTGCGCCAGCTCGCTGCTTAACCCGATGCTCGCGACGTTGAAGAAGGCGTGGCCGTTGACCGTGCCGACATCGACCTGGCGCATCTCGCCGCGGACGATGACATCGGCTGCGCCGACCGGATCCATCGGTATATCGATGGTCCGGGCCAGATCGTTCGCCGTTCCCATGGGAATGATGCCCAGTGGTAGGCCGCTTTCCATCGCTGCCAGCGCAGCCGAGGACACCGAACCGTCGCCGCCACATACGATGACGAGATCGGCCCTATGGCGCAGGCGCACGATGTCGCGCGCGATTTCCGGCAGTGCCTCGAACGTCTCGACGGTTACATCGAGCCCGCCGTCCTTCAAAAGCTCGAGAAGAGAGGCGATCGATTCCTGGCCGCGGCGCGCCTTTGGGTTGCGCAGCAGCAGAGCTCGTTTCGATCGATGCGTGGAATCGTCGGACATCGGAGACATGACGGAGGCAGTTGGGGAACCTCGACCTCGATTTCAACCGGGCGGGTTCCCACCGCAAATTCGCTATTGGCGCCAGAAGCCGACCTTCCCACATCGCCACACAGCAGACATTCCGGTGGCTACTTCGCGTTGGCGCGAGCGCTCGCATCAGACTCCACGTGGTCAGGTTGAGCGAGGGCCGCGCCCGGGCCTGTCGAAGCGGATTGAAGCGGGCTGATGGGCACATCGCTGTCACTGCCTCCAGCCCACGACTGAAATACTCAGCTGTCGTATAGGAACCTTGCGGACGGTGGCCGGTATTAGCTTTCGGCTGATGCTGGGGAATTTTTGATGAGGCGGGCCTGTTCGCTAATCGCCGCGACGATCGCGCTGCTGTCGCTCGGGCTCGCGCCGGCTCGGGCCGTGACGCTCGACGAGATCAACGGCGCCGTCCTCGCCAAGCGTGCCACGGTTGATCGCGACGGGCTGAACCCCTTCATCGTCAAGGCGCAGATCCTGTTGGGGCGCCGCAGCATCTCGCCCGGCGTCGTCGACGGACTCGACGGCGAGAACTTCCACAAGGCCGTCGCCCAGTTCCGGCGCCAGGAAAACCTCGGCGAGGGGGACGCCATCGACGCGGCGACCTGGGCTAGGCTCGGCGGCGACGCGATCAAGGACGTGATCGTGCCCTACGAGATCACCAAGGCGGATGCGCGCTATCGCTTCGCCAAGCGCATCCCGCACGACTATGCCCGCCAGGCGAAGATGAAGCGGCTTTCCTACACGTCCGCCAGGGAGATGTTCGCCGAGCGCTTCCACATGAGCGAGCCGCTGCTGGTCGCACTGAACCCGAAGGTGCGGATGACCAAGGCCGGCAGCGAGATTCAGGTCGCCTCGACCGGCCGCGAGGTTCAGAAGGGCGCAGCGGTTCGCGTCGAGGCGGTGAAGCTGACCGGAATGGTCATCGTCTATGGTCCGGACGAGCGCATCCTGGCGAGCTATCCAGCGACGATCGGCAGCGAGGAGAATCCGTCGCCCAGCGGCGATTACACGGTTGAGCGCGTCGCGCGGAATCCGGATTACACTTACGACCCGGAGAAAAACTTCCAGCAGGGCAAGAACCGCAAGAAGCTGACGCTGCCGCCCGGCCCCAACGGCCCTGTCGGCTCGGTCTGGGTCGCGTTGTCGAAGCCGACCTTCGGAATCCACGGCACGCCCGAACCCTCCAAGGTCAGCAAGACGAACTCACATGGCTGCGTCAGGCTGACGAATTGGGATGCCGAGGAATTGGCCGATCTGGTCAAGCCGGGCGTGCCGGTGCGCTTCGTCGACTAGGCCGGAACACTGAACGCCTGGCTAGCGCGTTCGCTGAACCCGCTTCGCTACCGGCGCCTCGTCAGCCTCGATGAGGGCGAAATCGCGCTCGCCGTTGCTGTGAGACTGGTGAAACCGCGCGGAGCAGCGGCGAGGCTCAGGTCGCGACGTGCGGCAAGGCGTTCATGTCCTGCAGATGCAGCCGCAACTTGATGTCCTGGTTGTGGTTGCCGAAGCCGCGACCGAAAATGTTAACGCCGCCTGGCCGGCCCTCGCTCTCGTCGATGCCGATGCGTACCTTGATCGAATGGTGGCGATCTAGGTCGAGATCCATGGTCGCGACATCGCCGAGCCGGCGCTCACCGAGATAAGTGCCATCCGCCGTGATGCGCCACGTCGTCAGGATGCCGTATTGCGAGCCTTCGAGCTTCCACCAATGCGGCGTATAGGTCCCGCGGCGGTCGCCATAGTCGCCGGGACAGGTCCAGGTGCCGACCTTGCGGCCGTTGACCCAGAGGCTGATATCGGACGGCCAGTCGGTGTTTGTTCCCGGCACCTCCGACGACATCTCCATTTCGAACTCAAGCGCGGTGATCGCCCGATTCAGGACCTTGGCGTTGTTCGGGAACTTGTACTCGACATAGCCGCGCCCGAACCAGATCAATGCCGCCTGAACCCGGCGCGGGTCGAGGAAGAGCTCGGGCACATCGAGTACGCCGAGGATGCGCTCTGTCGAGCAGAGTCCGCAGGGGGCCGAGACATTCGAGCTCGTGTAGAGCCCGAGCGGCATCTCGACCTCGACAATGTTGCGCTCACGGCTGGGATCGTCCGGGTCGAGATTGACGACGATTTCAGCGTAGCGCGCCGAACAGACCTTCTGCTGGCCCTTGGCCGCCTTGCCGAGCGAAGTCGAGATCAGCTCGGCCTCTTCCAGCACCTGGACATTGGTCACGATCGTCGACTGCGGCAGGCCCAGCACCTCGGCGATCTGGTTGATGTTCTTCGGGCCGTAGCGATTGAGGAGCCGCAGGATACGCAGCCTGACCGGCGAGGCCAGACCGCGCAGAACCTGGTATTGCTTGTCGGTGTTGACGACGAGGAAACTGCGGTCGCGGCGAGCCTCAGCGGCCGAAGCGGCACCGCCCGAACCAGTGGTCCGGCGTCCGCGCGGCGGCCGTGATGTGCTCTCGTCCATCGTCGCAGGGTCGTTCCGCTAGCCTTCCAGCCTGATCACATTCCACGAAGCGGGCTGCAACTCCAGCGAGATCGTGTCCGCCTTTGTCGCGAAACCCTTGAGCGTCGCGGGCTTGACCTTGAGCGGCTCCGCCTTGCTGTTGACCGCTTGCAGATCGCTGTGGCGCAGTTCCGTCGCCTCCGTGACCTTGAGCTTGCCGAAGCCGCGTGCATCGAGCGTGACCGTGACGGGTTGCTCCAGATCGCGATTGAGCAGGAACAACGACACGCCCTTGTCGTCACTGACCACCGAGGCTTTCAGATAGGGCGCGTCGATCGGGTAGAAGAGGTCCTGCTTGCCACGCGGGTCGAAATAGCTGGCCTGGTAGCTTTCGGATTTGACGATGGCCTTGAGCACAGTGCCACGCCCGAGGCGGCTCATCTGCGCGAACGGCCAGAAGATCGTCTGACGCCAGGCCGGTCCGCCGGTCTCGGTCATGATCGGCGCGATGACGTTGACGAGTTGCGCCAGGCAGGCGGCCTTGACCCGGTCGGCATGATTGAGGAGCGAGATGCAGGCGCCGCCGAAGACCAGCGCATCCTCCATCGAATAGACCTCCTCGAGGATCGGCGGGGCCACCGGCCAGCCCTCCTTGACGCGGTCCGCCCTGACGCGGCGGGTCCGATACCAGACATTCCATTCGTCGAAGCTCAGCATGATGCGCTTGTCGGAGCGCCGCCGTGCGGCGACCGCATCCGAGATCGCGACCACCTCCTCGATGAAATTGTCCATCAGGTCGGGACTGGCGAGGAAGGCCTTCGTATCGCTCGCATAGTTGTTGAAATAGGTGTGCAGCGAGATGAACTCGACCTGGTCGAAGGTGTGCTCCAGCACCTCGTCTTCCCAGCGGCCATAGGTCGGCATGTTGCGGCCGGACGAGCCGCAGGCGGCGAGCTCGATCGATGGGTCGATCCAGCGCATCATCTTCGCCGCCTCATGCGCGACGCGGCCATACTCGGTCGCCGTCTTGTGCTCCATCTGCCAGGGACCGTCGACCTCGTTGCCGAGGCACCAGAACTTCACGTCGTGCGGCTTCTTCCAGCCATGCTTGATGCGGAGATCCGACCAGGCCGTGCCGCCGGGATGGTTGCAGTACTCGACGAGATTGCGGGCGGCGTCACCGTCGCGGGTGCCGAGATTGACCGCGAGCATCGGCTCGATCTTCGCCGCGCGGCACCAGTCGATGAACTCGTTGGTGCCGAAGCTGTTCGGTTCGGTGGTGAACCAGGCGAGGTCGAGCCGGGCGGGGCGATCCTTCACCGGGCCGACGCCGTCCTCCCAGTTATAACCCGAGACGAAGTTGCCACCGGGATAGCGCATGATCGTCGGCCCGAGTTCCGTGACGAGGTCGAGCACGTCCTTGCGAAAACCGCGCTTGTCGGCAGTCGGATGACCGGGCTCGTAGATGCCGCCGTACACGCAGCGGCCGAGATGCTCGACGAAGGCGCCGAACAGTCGCGGATCGGTATCGCCGATGGCGAAGGCGCGGTCGAAGGTGATGCTGGCTTGTCTCATGAGCTGGCTCCGGGTGTTGCAGCGGCTTTCGCGGAATGGGCGACACGGAAGGCCCCGGCGCTGTCGGGCGTGAGCACGGCGTCGCGGAGCTGGCGGGAATAGGGATGGGTCGGAGCCGAGAGCACGGCGCGCGCCGGCCCCTGCTCGACCACCACGCCCTTCTGCATGATGATCAGCCGGTCGCTGATGTAGTAGGCGGTGGCGAGGTCGTGGGTGATGTAGATGATCGACAGGCCGAGCTGGTCGCGCAGCCGGCCGAACAGGTTGACGATCGACATGCGCAGCGAGGCGTCGACCATCGAGACTGGCTCGTCGGCGACGATCAGCCGGGGCTTGGCCACGAGCGCGCGGGCGATCGCGGCGCGCTGGAGCTGGCCGCCGGAGAGTTCGTGCGGGAACCGCCCCGCAATCTCGGCCAGGGACAGCCCGACCTGCCTGAGCGCCTCGTCGGCCTGCCCCTCGGCGGCTGTCCTGCCGGAGGCACCGCCAAAGCGTTCCGCCGTCATGAACAGGTAGCGATCGAGCTGCTTCAGCGGGTTGAAGGCTTCGAACGGGTTCTGGAAGATCGGCTGGACTTCGGCCATGAAGGCCTGCCGCTCATAGGCTGCGACGTCGCGCCCGGCGAGCCTGATCTGGCCTGAACTCGGTGCATGGATGCCGAGGACCATGCGCGCCAGGGTCGACTTGCCCGAGCCGGACTCGCCGATCACGGTGAAGATCTCGGGCTTGTCCGCCTGAAGCGCGAAGCTGACCTCCTTCACGGCCTCGACGCGCTGCGACGAGAACAGCCCGCCGCGCGAGAAAGTCTTGCTGACGCGATCGAGTTCGAGCAGCGCGCTCATGCTGCCATCCCGGGGTTGACCGCGTGGCAGGCGACGCGATGACCCGGCATGGTCGCGACCATCGCCGGCACCGTCGTCGCGCAGACGGGCATGGCGAGCGGGCAACGCGGGTGGAAGCGGCAGCCCGACGGTGGGTCGGCGAGGTTGGGCGGCGTGCCTTCCAGCCCCTCGCGCTGCTCGGTGTCGCCGATGCGCGGCAGGCTCGCGATCAGGTGCCGCGTATAGGGATGCAGCGGCTCAGCGAAGATCTCGGCCGTCTCGCCATCCTCGACCAGGCGCCCCGCATACATGATGCCGAGACGGTCGGTCAGTGCCGCATGCACGCCCATGTCGTGCGTGATGAACAGGACGCTCGAGCCCATCTCGCGCTGGATCGAGCGGAGCATCGCCAGCACGTCCTTCTGCACGATCACGTCCAGGGCTGTCGTCGGCTCGTCGGCGATGATGAACTCCGGTTTGCAGATCGTCGCGAGCGCGATGGTGACGCGCTGGCGCATGCCGCCGGAGAGTTCGTGCGGGTAGGCGTCCAGAACCGAGGGATCGAGCTTGACGCGCTCCAGATGCGCCACCGCCCTGGCGTCGAACTCGTTCTTGCTACCGCCGAGATGGCGCCAGGCGAAGTCGCGAAAGCTGTATCTGATCCGCCTGAGCGGATTCAGCACGTTCATCGAGCCCTGCATGATGTAGGACAGGTGCCGCCAGCGGATGCGGCGTACGACCTCCTGCGGAGCCCGGCCGATCGCATCCCATTCCGGCAGGAACGAGAAGCGAGCCGACCCGCCGACCATTTCGAGCGGCGGCTTCAGCAGTCCGGCGATGGTCTTGACCAGCGTCGTCTTGCCGGAGCTGGATTCGCCGGCGAGCCCGTAGATCTCGTTGCGGCGAACGGTAAAGCTGACCCCGTCCACCGCCCGGACCTCGCGGTTGACGCCGAAATAGCGGGTGCGGAAATGCGCCTGGAGGCCGTCGACCTCCAGCACCGGCGCCTGATCGGTGGCGCCGGTCATCGGCTGCCTCCCATCCGTGCGAGGCGGCTGCGCGGGTCGATGTATTCGTTCATCGAGACGGCGAGCAGGAAGAGGCCGACGAAGGTCATCACCAGCAGCCCGACGGGGAAGGCGATCCACCACCAGATGCCGGCGACCAGCGCGGTGTGCTGGTTCGCCCAGTAGATCATGCCGCCGATGGTCGGGACGTTGATGTCGGTGAAGCCGAGGACGGCGAGGGTGACCTCGATGCCGATCGACCAGTTCATGTTGTTCATCGTGGTCGAGAACACGATCGGCATCACATAGGGCAGATGCTCGCGCGCCAGGATTTCGTGCGTCTTCATGCCCGAGAAGATGCTCGTCTGGGTGAACTCGCGCGTCTTGAGGCTGAGCGCGACCGAGCGGATCAGGCGAGCGTCGTAGGACCAGCCGAGGCAGGCCATGATGGTGGCGAGCAGCGGCGTCGACATCGTGTCGCGCAGCACGAAGTAGAACAGGATCAGGATCGGGAAGAGCGGGATGATGATGAAGGTGTCGTTGATCGACATCAGCACCCGGTCGATCCAGCCGCCGCTGTAGCCGGCGAGCAGCCCGACCGCGAGCGCGATCACCCGCGACAGCAGCGCCACCATGATGCCGAAGCTCAGCGTGTTGCGGATCGCGAAGGTCAGGTGCCAGAACACGTCCTGGCCGCGCGAGGTCGTGCCGAGCCAGTGCAGCGACGACGGGGGCAGATCGGGCGCCACGACATAGACGTCGCCGGGCGGATAGGGCGCGACGAAGGACAGCGCCGCCATCGCCAGCACCACGGACACGAGCACGAGGCCGATCCGGAACTCGATGTTGTAGCGGAGGAGGTCACGCAGGATGGTCAGCATCAGCGCAGCTCCACACGCGGATCGATCAGCGGATAGAGCAGGTCGATGATGAGGACGCCGATCGAGACGGCGATGATCGAGACGGTCGTGACGCCGAGCACGAGCCCGTAATCGCCGGCATAGACCGCGTCGACCAGGAGCGTGCCGACGCCGGGATAGCCGAAGACCTTCTCGGTGATCACCGCGCCGTTGAAGATCCCGCCGAGCGACATGGCGAGCCCGGTGACCTGCGGCGCCAGGGCATTGCGCATGACGTAGGAGCCGAGCACCCGGCGGCTGTCGAGCCCCGCGATCTCGGCATAGACGACATAGTCCTCGGTCACGATGTTCGAGACCAGCGAGCGCATGCCTAGGAACCAGCTGCCGAGCCCGATCAGGATGAGCGAGAGGGCCGGCAGGATCGAATGCCGGGCGACGCTCGAGACGAAGGGCCAGTTCCAGCCCTGCTGCAGGTTCATGGCCGATCCGCCGGTGATCGGCAGCACCGGCCAGAGGAAGCCGAAGACCACCAGCAGCAGCAGGGCAACGATGTAGTAGGGGATCGGGTGCACCCCCATCGCGACCACGCCCATCAGCTTCAGCGTGCGGTTGCGCTGGTAGTAGCCGGCGAGGCCGCCGAGCAGATTGCCCAGCACCCAGGTGATCAGCGTCGAGACGATCAGCAGCCCGGCCGTCCAGGGCAGCGCCCGGGCGATCAGGGCCGAGACCGGGGTGGGAAAGGCCGAGAGGGACGGGCCGAAATCGCCGCGCAGTACCCGGCTCCAGAACGTGACGTACTGCTCGGCCGGCGTGCCCTTGAGACCATAGAGTTCCTGCAGCGAAGCGCGCATCGCCGCGATCGCATCGGGTGAGGTGCTGCCGAAGGAGGTCACGGCCGCGATAGACTGCTCGACCGGGTCGATCGGGGAGGCATGGGTGATCACGAAGGCGAGGTTGACGCCGATGAAGACGACCACGACGAACTGGACCAGGCGTTTCGCGAGATAGGCGATGTAGGCGTTCATGCGATCCCGAAAGCTCCACCTGGCCGGCGGCGATATGCGGCGCGCCGGCTGGCGATTGTCCTGGGAAGGGAGAGGGGCCGCGCCGCGGCGCGGCCCCTACCGGCTCACTTGGCCGGCTTCAGCCTTACGAACATGTAGCGGGAGTTGCCCCAGTTCGTGACCGGGTTCGCGTAGGGATCGTCAGCGGTCGGGAAGCCCGTCCAGTAGGTCTGATCCATCGCGGTGAAGACGTTGTAGGCCATCAGCGGGATGATCGGCATTTCCCGCGTCATCAGCTTGACGTAGTCGCGGCCGAGCTCCACCCCCTTGGGATCGTCGAAGCCGATCTTGCGGATGTCCTCGATGATCTTGTCGAGCTCGGGGTGCGTCCAGCGCTGCCAGTTGCGCAGGGGCTGCGGCTGGCCGGGCTGGGCGACGAACTGCGAGTGCCAGCTGTCCATGAAGTAGGACAGGTCCTGGTGCCCACCCCAGGTCTCGACGCTCCAGCCGATGAAGGCGTCGAAGTCGCCGGCGGCGCGCCGCGTCAGCAGCGTGCCCTGTGCGACATCGATGCGCGCGTCGATGCCGGCCTGCTTCCATTGCTGCACGATCATCGTGCCGGCGCGCGTCATCACCGGCCTAAGATCGCCCTCGACCATCAGCCTGACCACGAAGGGTTTGCCGTCCGGGGTCAGCCACTGGTTGCCTTGCTTGCGGAAACCGGCGCGCGTCAGCAATTCGCCGGCCGCCGCGACATTGGTCTTCCACCAGCCGAGGCCGAAGGAATTGGCGACGACGGCGGGATCGGACGGGATCTGGTCGCCCATGGACGGCCGCAGCATGTCGGCAATCTGCTTGCCGACGGTGGGATCGTAAGGCTTGACCTTGCTCTTGCCGGTATCAATCTCGAAATCCTTGAGCCAGGCCTCCATCGGCTTGTGATAGGCCTCCGGATGGATGCCGGTCGGCGGAACGGCGATTGCCGAGATGGTTGCGGCGCCGCGATAGGCCGCCATCGACACCGCCTTGACGTCGATCATCAGCGCCAGGGCCCAGCGCACGTCGCGGTTCTTGAGGTTCTCGTTCTGGGTGTTGAAGATGACGGCCGGCAGCGTCGGGTCCGGATGGCCGTAGGGAAAGCCCTTGAACCAGGCGCGCGTGCCCTTGTCCTGCTTTGCCAGCGTGAACATGCCCTCGGGAGCGATGTCGTGGATCACGTCGAGCTCGTGGTTGAGCTGGGCGATGACGCGCTTGTCCGGCGGGCCGGGATCGACATAAGCGAGGTATTTCGGCCCGGGCTTGCCGAGGCTGCCGAGCGAGGTGCGCTGCCAGTCCTCGCGCAGCTGCCAGATATACCACTTCCCGTCGGGATCGAAGGATTGCAGCGTATAGGCGCCGAGCGTGACCGGCTTGTTGAAGTCGAACTTCAGCGGATCCTCGACCTTGTCGAAGATATGCTTCGGCAGAATCCAGATGGCGCCCCAGCGCACGGTGAAATTGGTGTGGAAGCGGGAATTCGGCTTCTTCAGCTTGAAGATCACGGTTTCCGCGTCGGGCGCCTCGACGGAGGCGACGTTGTTCGCCAGCACCGCGGAGAAGCGCATGTTCGTGTTCTTGACCTGGATGTCGACGGTCGCCTTGACGTCGGCGGAGCTGAACTCGACGCCATCGCTCCAGAACAGGCCGCGCCGGAGCTTGACCTGCATCTCGGTGAAGTCCGCATTATAGACCGGCTTGTCGGCGGCGAGCGAATTGTACCAGGGGCCGTCGAGGCCCTTTTCGGGGTCGATGTACCAGAGCGTATCCAGAGCGGCCTGCTGGAGACCGTTCGACTGGCTGCCGGCGTTGATCGCCCAGATATTGAACCAGCCGGCGTTCTTGATCGTCCCTTCGGGGTTTTCCAGGATCAGCAGTTCGTTACGGGGAATGTTCTGAGGAATGCCCTGCGCTGCCGCTGAGACCGGCGCGAACGATATCGTGGGCACCAGCAGAGCGGCCGCGAGCAGCCAGGCGCGCAAACGCGTCATCGATACCTCCCTTCAACCCGGGGCGTTCTCCGCCCTTCATGACCGAGAGCTTAGGGGGCGCTCAAAACTGCGGCAACGACAGATATGGTCTATATCATAAGGTTGGATATGAATGTTCTAAACCTTTGTTTTATCTACGATATCGCTTTTGTCAGGCCTTGCTCAATCCAGTGAGGTCAAAGGGCTCGCGTTGCGCCATAGCCGGACATTGGACTCTTGCCCGGAACCGTCATTGGTGGGCTGTGAAGCGAAGGTCGCGAACAATCCCGGCGAGGGAACCAACGAGCTTAGCCTGGTGGTGCATGCCGGCTTCTGAAGTACCGACCGGATCCGCGACCTGACGGTCTCCACGGATACGCCCCATGCCCTGGCGATCTCGGCCGCGCTTTGTCCCGATATGTCAGCAGGCGCGTGACGCGCGCCTCGCCCGGCGTGAGATCCAAGAGGGCATTTCGGGCTCGAGGTCGCCGCTTCGGCCGTCGCCGATGGCCTCCTGAATGGGATCCCGTTTTGCCATTGCCGCGCTAGCCGTCGTTCGAAGAGTTCAGCTCGTCGGGCGTGACCGCTTCATCACCACCGACGCCCGCAGCCTGCCG
>NZ_LMJW01000012.1 GCF_001429505.1 Allobosea sp. Root483D1 | reverse complement strand
CGGCGCGGCTGGCTGGTACTGGAAAGACGCTCGGGCTCAAGCCGAGATCGCCAACGATCAGCGCGAGGCGGCTGTCAAGAGTGCTGCAAAAGCGGAGGATGACACCGCACGGTATGCCGCCGCGATTGCCGACGGGCTGCTAGTGCAGGGCCGCCCCGTCGAGGCGCTCAAGGTCGTGCGCTCGGGCCTGAGCGGCTCGTTTTCAGCGGAGGACTTCGCTCGCAAGCCCGCCGCGTATGCGATGCTGTCGCAGAGCCTGTCCCGTCTCGAGCAGGATCCAGGTGTGCTTCGCGGGCACAGTAGCGTTGTCACCAGAGCCGCGTTCTCGCCGGACGGGGCGCGGATCGTCACGGCGTCCGAGGACAACACAGCGCGGCTGTGGGACGTCGCGAGCGGGCGGGCGCTGGCCACCCTCGAGGGACACACGGGCGCGGTCTGGACCGCAGCGTTCTCGCCGGATGGCACTCGGATTGTCACGGCGTCCTCGGATAAGACGGCTCGGCTGTGGGACGCGGAAAGCGGGCGGGCGGTGGGCGCGCTCGAAGGGCACTCGGGTACGGTCAATACCGCCGCGTTCTCGCCGGACGGGACGCGGATCGTCACGGCGTCCTCGGACAGCACCGCGCGGCTCTGGGACGCCGCCAATGGACGGATGTTGGCCGTCCTCTTGGGGCACGGAGGCCCCGTCACTAACACCGCGTTCTCACCGGACGGGACGCGGATCGTCACGGCGTCCTTCGACGACACGGCGCGGCTGTGGGACGCGGCGAGCGGGCTGGCGCTGGCCACCCTCGAGGGGCACACGGGAACGGTCAATACCGCCGCGTTCTCGCCGGATGGTACGCGCATCGTCACAGCGTCTTCTGACAAGACCGCGCGGCTCTGGGGCGCCGCGAACGGGCTGGCGCTCGCCACCCTCGAGGGACACACGGGCGCGGTCTGGACCGCAGAGTTCTCGCCGGATGGTACGTGCATCGTCACAGCGTCTTCTGACAAGACCGCGCGGCTCTGGGGCACCGCGAACGGGCTGGCGCTGGCCACGCTCAAGGGGCATACGGAAACGGTCCGAACCGCCATGTTTTCGCTGGATGGGACGTGGATCGTCACGACATCCTTTGACAAGAAGGCCAGGCTGTGGGACGCGGCGAGCGGGCAGGCGCTGGCCACGCTCAAGGGCCACACAGATATGGTCAACACCGCCGCGTTCTCGTCGGACGGGACGCGGATCGTCACGGCGTCCGCCGACAAAACCGCGGGGCTGTGGGACGCGGCGAGCGGGCGTGCGCTGGCCACGCTCGAGGGACACACGGCGTCAGTCAACACCGCCGCGTTTTCGCCGGACGGGACGCGGATCCTCACGGCGTCCTGGGACAACACCGCGTGGCTGTGGGACGCGGCGAGCGGGCGGAAGCTGGCCACGTTCGAAGGGCACTCGGCTAGCGTCAATAGCGCCATGTTCTCGCCGGACGGGACGCGGATCATCACGGCGTCGTATGATGACACGGCGCGGCTCTGGGACGCGGCAAGCGGGCTAGCGCTAGCCACGCTCAAGGGGCACACGAATTCAATCAACACTGCCGCATTTTCGCCGGACGGGACGCGGATCGTCACGGCGTCCTTCGACAGGACGGCGCGGCTGTGGGAGGTAGCGAGCGGGCTGGCGTTGGCCACGCTCAAGGGACACACGGGTATGGTCAACACCGCCGCGTTCTCGCCGGACGGGGCGCGGATCGTCACGGCGGCCTGGGACAAGACGGCGCGGCTGTGGGAGACCGCGAGCGGGCGGGCGGTGGCCACCCTCGAGGGGCACACAGGTTGGGTCAACACCGCCGCGTTCTCGCCGGACGGGACGCGGATCGTCACGGCGTCTTGGGACAACACGGCGCGACTGTGGGACGCGGCGAGCGGGCGGGTGCTGGCCACGTTTGTGGGGCACACGGGTATGGTCACCACCGCTGCGTTCTCGCCGGACGGGACGCGGGTCGTCACGGCGTCCTGGGACAACACCGCGCGGTTGTGGGACGCGGCGAGTGGGCGGGCGCAAGTCACGCTCGAGGGGCACAAGGGTATGGTGCATCGCGCCATGTTCTCGCCGGACGGGACGCGGATCGTCACGGCGTCCGACGACAATACGGCGCGGCTGTGGGACGCGGCGAGCGGCCGGGCGCTGGCCACGCTCGAGGGGCACAATGGTATGGTCCATACCGCTGCGTTCTCGCCGGATGGCATACGGATCGTCACGGCGTCCACCGACAAGATCGCGCGGTTGTGGAATATGACTCCGGCATTTTCAATGGCGATGCCGGGTGGTGGCATCGGCTGGAAGGTCCAGCCACCGTTCGACCAGAGCTTGATCGATCGCGCTGATTTCGTCGTTCCCGGTCGACTGACGGAAGGAGAGCGTCGGGCGATCCTCAAAGAGGATGGAGCGGGTTAGATCTAAAAACTGCCAACTTAGAAGTCAGGATTGGAATTCCGCAATGGAAACGTCCGTTACGCCAAAGAGCACGCGAATCACGCATCCTGGCGGCCTCAGCGTTCACGCCGCAACTCCGCCAAAACGCGAAGTGGTTGATTCGAGACGATCAGGTCGTGCATCACCTGCAATCGACATCAGCAATCTTGCCACCGCGGCAGTTCTTTCAGGCCTGACAACTGATGGCCTCACCCTTCACGATACGTTTGACATCGTCCCGGCGGGCGCCAAAAGATCATCCGTGCAGGGCAGCCGTCGAAGGTCGCATGGATCATCACAATCACCTGACCTTGGCGTTATTAGGATCTCTGTTGACCTTGCGATCGAGGAGCAGGCGGCGCTACTTGTCGAGCGCGATGGCGTGTTTCAGTGGCAACTCCCGCTGCGGGACAGCGGGCCGTCTGCTCGCATGCGCAGCGGTATATCATCTAGCAGCAAGGCAGTGTTTCAGATTGGGAGCGATCGCGGCTCCAGCAGCGGGGGAGCACCAAAACGCAGAGGACTGCTCGATACAGCCGTTGACGTTTTAGCGGAGAAACTTCGAGCCTATGTATTTAAATTCGCGGCATACAAGGCGGTGGAAGGCGCGGCGCATATTCTCGAACGAAATCTTAAGCCAGGCCTGATTATTTTTGATTCAAACTCTCCAGCAGAATGGGTAGCGACATCGACGCTGCGAGCGATCACGCACAAATCTGGCAAGCCAGCCCGCCTGCTCTTATTTATTCATGGGACTTTTTCCAGCGCGCAAGGCAGCTTTGGCGCACTCGGCATAACGGACGAAGGCAAGCATTTCCTCCACGCCGCGAGAGCGCATTATGACGCACTGATTGCGTTCGATCATTCTACGCTTGTTGAGACCCCTCAGAAAAACGCCGAGGACATTGCCACTGCACTTGGAAAGCTATCTCTTCCGGCCGGAAGTACGGTCGATATTGTGGCGTATTCTCGCGGCGGATTGGTTGCGCGACTTTTAACTGAACGTTTGCTCATTGAAGGAATGGTCGCGAGGCCTGGCAAAACTGTTTTTGTCGGCTGCACTAACGGCGGAACCGCTCTCGCGCGCCCCGAGAACTGGCAAACTCTTCTCGACATTTACACCAATTTGGCCATTGCGGCTGGCCGTGGGCTTGCGGTTTTCGATGCGGGACTGGCAAGCATAGTGATACAGAGCACCGTTAAGACACTTGGGGCATTTGTGCAGGCGGTCGTTGATGCTGCAATTACGGAGGCTGCTGTGCCGGGCATTGCCGCAATGTCGCCAGCAAGCGATCTGGTTTTGAGCTTAAATAGCAGCCAGGAAATGCAAAGGCCCGACAGGCCTTCCTATTTTGTAATTGGTTCAAATTTTGAAACCTCCGTATTCAGTAAATCTATAACAGGGTCTTTGTTTCCTGAGAATTTTCTGCGAGCTCTCGCTAATTTCAATGTCGACGCGCTTATTGGAAAGGAAAATGATCTGGTCGTCGACAATAAAGCGATGATTGAATTCGGTCATCAAAGCGCGTTGATTATAGATTCATTGATCTGGAAAAAAAGTACCATTATCTATCACACAAATTATTTTGCCCAAGCCGAAACCGTAAAAGCGTTGCAGGCATGGCTGACGGGCTCACAAAATAATAGCGCATGGCAGATAGTGACCGCCAACCCAGCCGTCGTGTCGATCCATCTCCCGCAAGAGGAGTTTCGGACGAAGATCGCAGGCTTCGAACCTCAACGGATCATCGTTCTCGATCGGCAACCTTATGGGTACTATGTCAGAAGAGCAGGCGATATCCTTAGCGCCGTTCAAGTTGCCGAAAGCCAAGAGAGTCTCGATAATATTCTCGATCTGCATGAGACGACAGTTGCCGTGCAGCTTCCAGCCCACGGCTCCGCTCCAAACCCTCTTTCGGAAAGAGGATGGGTGAGAATCGAGCAGGGCGTGGTGACGGAGGCATTCCCACCACCGTTCACTCCGGTGGGGGATCCAATCGATCAATCGCTTCCCTTAATCGTAGCATCTCCCCCTGTCGTTGAACGGCATTTTGGTGGCTCCAACGAAAGGCTGGTTGCGGCGGTATCGTCAGGTAAACCGAGGCAATCGGCACGTCACTCAACAACTCGAGATTCAAGGGAGCGCCGCAGCGCTGGTGCGCCCCTGTCAACTCGGGCGCGCCATCAGTCGGCGCCCGATCAGCGGGTCGCCGCCAATGCTGGGAACCAAGCGGCAGCACCACCATTGCCGGCAGCCCGACCGGAAGAGGCGGCAACCGAAGTCAACTGCCACTTCAGCGCTGAAATGATGGAGTCTCCGCCACTGGCGCGGCCAGCAGATCTGACGGTTACGATTTCACGAGAGCAGCTGAACAAGATTATTGGTCCTACCGTTGCCGTGGCGGCGGCACCTACCAAGGTCGACTTACCCATTACTCTTGAGATCCATGCGAAAGCCAATTGTGAGGTGATCGGATCAACGGCAAGCGAGGTCCGCGTACCCGATGCCGGAAAGCTTGAAACCTACGACTTCAAAGTCCAGGGCCTTTGCACCGGACGGGCCGAGGTCTGGGTCGATGCTCGACAGGGAGCACGCCGCCTCGCACGAATGGTGCTGCAACCGGTGTTTGTCGCAACTGGAAACTTGACAGCTTCTGCCTTCGTCAGCGGAAGAGATCTCGATCCCCCTAGTATACAACTCCGAATCTACGAGATTTCCGAGGGTTCCAACTCAAACTTCAGTCTTCGGTTCGTTCTTGAATCGCGGGATCTGAACCTCTTGATGGACTACGAGACGCCTCGCTTCAAAGCGCCACGTGATGCCTATGTCAGCAGCCTCTATGAGCGATTAGAAGGTGAATGGGGAGCAAGCTCAGGTGATTTTGGTAGATTCATGCGTGGCGTCCGCAGTTTTGGCGGTGAAATTTATGAGCAGATTGTTCCGGAGCAGATTAGAAGGGCAATTTGGGACCATCGGAACTCCATCGGAAGTGTCGAGGTGATATCACACGAGCCGTTCATTCCATGGGAGGTCCTGCATGTTGTCGAGCCTGGTAAGAGAATGCCTCTGGAAGGTAATATGTTTCTGGCTGAGCTTGGTTTGATTCGCTGGATTCGAAATTGCGGGTGGCCAACTGCGACCCTGAAGGTTGGAAATGACCGCGCCCGCCACGTTGTACCCGACTACCCTAGCGCCGAGCTTCGATTGCCGTTTGCTGCCGATGAACGAAAAATTCTCAAGTCAAAATTCAACAGCACGGAATTGAATGCGGATAGTCACGATGTATTGAAAGAAATCTCAGCAGGAGGATCTTTTGACCTCTTGCACTTTGCATGCCACGGAAACGCCAATGATGATCGTATATGGGACGCGTCTCTTTTGATGTCCGGCCGCATCAGTTCGGCAGACGGACAATACATATCGGATACTTTGGGTGTAACGGATGTAAGTCAGTTTGCTGACCTTGGGTCGAAAACGGGCACGATGCCGATTATATTTCTGAATGCGTGCCAGGCGGGGAAAACAGGACGGTCACTATCTGGTACAGGTGGAATGGCAGAGGCCTTTGTTCGCGCCGGGGCTGGGCTTTTTGTGGGGACGCTTTGGTCGGTTGGCGACAAAACGGCATTGACGTTCGCAGAGGCATTCTATCGCACGTTGCTGGACGGCAAGACCCTGAATCAAGCCATGCGCGCGGCACGAGAAGAAGCCAAAGAGGCGGCGGAACCGACCTGGCTCGCTTACACAGTGTACGGCCATCCTTACGCTAGACTGAGTCCTCGGGGCATTTGATGTCTGGTGTTTGGCAGCAGGGGATTGCCCGGGTTCTGTTCTCTGAGGGGG
>NZ_LMJW01000011.1:526792-531581 GCF_001429505.1 Allobosea sp. Root483D1 | reverse complement strand
CGGCGCGGCTGGCTGGTACTGGAAAGACGCTCGGGCTCAAGCCGAGATCGCCAACGATCAGCGTGAGGTCGCTGATAGGAACGCCACGATCGCAAGAGAGGCGGCTGCAAAAGCGGAGGATGACACCGCACGGTATGCCGCCGCGATCGCCGACGGGCTGCTGGTGCAGGATCGCCCCGTCGAGGCGCTCAAGGTCGTACGCGCGGGCCTGAGCGGGACCTATTCTGAGGACGACTTCGTGCGCAAGCCCGCCGCGTATGCGATGCTGTCGCAAAGTCTGTCTCGCCTCGAGCAGGTGCCTGGTGTGCTTCGCGGGCACAGTAGCATTGTCACCAGCGCCTTGTTCTCACCGAACGGCACAAAGATCGTCACGTCATCGGAGGATGCTACGGTGCGATTGTGGGATGCTGGGAACGGGCGAGTGCTTTTGACGCTTATGGGACACACGGGCGCGGTCTGGACCGCAGCGTTCTCGCCTGATGGCACTCGGATTGTCACGGCGTCCTCGGATAAGACGGCTCGGCTGTGGGACGCGGAAAGCGGGCGGGCGGTGGGCGCGCTCGAGGGGCACTCGGGTACGGTCAATACCGCCGCGTTCTCGCCGGATGGGACGCGGATCGTCACGGCGTCCTCGGACAGCACCGCGCGGCTCTGGGATGCGGCGAGCGGGCAGGCGCTGGCGACGCTTGAAGGGCACACAAGCAGGGTCATCTCAGCTGCGTTTTCGCCGGACGGAACACGAGTCGTTACCGCCTCGCAAGATTCCATGGCGCGGCTGTGGGACGCGGCGAGCGGCCGGGCGCTGGCCACGCTCGAGGGGCACACGGGCACCATCGGCATTGCCGTATTCTCGCCGGATGGGTCGCGAATCCTTACGGCGTCTCAACCCACACTAACTATTTGGGACCGCACGCCGCGCGACTCTTCGGCGCGGTTATGGGATGCAGTGAGCGGGAGATTATTGGCGAAACTCGAGGGGCACACAAACACAATTAATACCGCCGTCTTTTCTCCGGACGGGAAACGGATCGTCACAGTGTCGTCTGACAGAACCATAAGGATGTGGGAAGTTGCGGACGGGCGGGCGCTGAATGTGTTGGAGCGGCAGCCCTCGACTGGCACCATTGCATTCTCGTCGGACGGGACGCGGATCGTCACGGCGTCCCCTTACACTGCCGCCCGGCTGTTGGAGGCGGCGAGCGGGCGAGTGCTGGTCACGTTTAAAGGGGATGCTCGCATGGTGCGGACCGCAGCGTTCTCGCCGGACGGCAACCAAATCCTCACGGTATCCGCGGACAACGCGGCTCGCCTATGGGACGCGGCGAGTGGGCTGACGATGGCCACGCTCGCGGGGCACACGAAAGGGGTTAACACCGCCAAGTTTTCGCCCGAGGGATTGCGGATCGTAACAGCGTCGCAGGACAATACGGCACGCATATGGAACGTGGCGAACGGGCGGGCGATGGCGACGCTGGAGGCGCACTCGAATACAATCTTTACCGCAGAGTTCTCGCCAAACGGGACACGCATCGTCACGGCGTCCCGAGATCGGACGGCGCGGGTGTGGGACGCGGCGAGCGGGCGGGTGCTGGCCACGCTCGAGGGGCACGAGGACGCGGTAAAAAGCGCAGCGTTCTCGCGTGACGGCAGCTGGATCGTCACGGCGTCCCAGGACAACACGGCGCGGCTGTGGGACGCGGAAAGCGGACGGGCGGTGGTTACCCTGGGGGGGCACGCGAGCACGGTCACCACCGCCGAGTTTTCGCCGGACGGGGCTCGGATCGTCACGGCGTCCTGGGACAACACCGCGCGGTTGTGGGACGCGGCGAGTGGGCGGGCGCAAGTCACGCTCGAGGGGCACGCCGGCTCGGTCCTTACCGCCAAATTTTCGCCGGACGGGACGCGGATCGTCACGGCGTCAGAAGACAAGACGGCGCGGCTGTGGGACGCGGCGAGCGGGCGGGCGCAAGTGATGCTCGAGGGGCACGCCGCCTCGGTTCTTACCGCCAAATTTTCCCCGGACGGAACGCGGATCGTCACGGCGTCAGAAGACAAGACGGCGCGGCTTTGGGACGCGGCGAGCGGGCGTGTGCTGGCTACGCTGGAGGGCCACACGGGGGCCGTTTCTACTGCAATGTTTTCATCGGATGGCCAGCGAATCGTTACCGCTTCCGACGATGGCACGACGCGGCTGTGGGACACGGACAATGGGCGAGCGCTGGCCACGCTTGATGGGCATACCGCTATGTTCTCTCCGAACGATACGCTAATCGTCACCTCGTCCTCGGATGATACAGCGCAGGTTTGGAATGTGACGCCGGCAATTCCATCGGTGGCGCCTGGCAAGATTAATTGGAGGCTCCCGCCACCTTTTAGCCAAGCCCTGATCGATCGCGCTGATATTGTAGTCCCGGAACGGCTAACCGAAGTCGAGCGACGTGCAATCCTCAAAGAGGATCGAGCGCGATAATTTAGTGATTTACAGGACTCTAACGCTTGCTTGCGGCATCGAGAGATAGGAAGAGAGGTCATTTCTTAAGAGCCGTTACGTTAGACCTTGACTTAACATCGCCATCCAACGCCGCCGCAAGAGAACTTCCGATGGCATTTGCAGCCCGGCGCATTGGGTCAGCATCGAAATGACTGTAACGGTTCGTCGTCTTGACGTCTGCGTGACCCAGGAGGCGTCCGACAATTGTCAGCCCCATGCCGGCAGCTGCGCCATGGCTTGCGTAAGTGTGGCGCAAGTCGTGGATGCGCACGCCCTCCAATTCGGCTGCGCGCATGAGGAGCGCCCAAGGGCGCTTAAGGTCGCTGCGTGGCCTCTTCGGATCATCGCCTGCGATGACATAGTCACAGCCACTGATGCGTGGCACGGTCGTCAGCACTTCGAGCGCCGGTGCGGCAAGGACAACTGTCTTTGCGCCTGTCTTCGAATCCGCCAATCGAAGCAGGCCTCGCTCAATATCAACATGCTGCCATTTCAGATCTAGGATTTCCCGCAGCCGGCAGCCGGTGAGAACCAAAAGGCGGATGGCAGCAGCGGGATACGGCCCGATGATTGAGCGTTGATCGTCGCGATTCTTCGGCAGATGTTTCGATCTCGGATTGATCGGCTTTGTCCGCCAGGCGATGCCAACCGTTTCGGCCTGGCGCAAGGCGGCCCCAAATTTTTCAAGTTCCGCAGTCCCGAGGAAACGCGCGCCCTGTTTATCGGCATACTTGGCAACGCCATGTGTTGGATTATCAGCCCGCATGCCGAGCCGGATCGCGTAGCTGAATATGCCGCCCAGCAAACGAACGGTGCGGGTTGCTGTGCCTTTGCCACCCGTCACGATGGCTCTGCCATGCCGCTTCGTTTTCACGTCTACGGCGGTCTTGCCACTGGCGACGTCGCGCAGGAAGCGCTCGATGTCGCCGCGACCAATGTCGCGGACCAGCTTCTTGCCGAGGAGCGGCTTGATATGGCGCGCGATCCGGCCGCGATCTGAAATCAGCGTCGATGACTTCTTGGGCGTGCCCAGCTTGCTGATGATGTTCCCAAGCTCGGCTTCCGCGAGATAGAGGTCGCACAGTTCGGCAACCGTCTTTGCGGCCTTTGCTTCGACCTTAAGGGCGGCCGGGTCTTCGCCCGCATGGACCCGGGCAAGCACGTCCTTCGCGATGGCGCGGGCTTCGTCGGGCGTCAGCGTATTGGACTTGCCAAGCGTCATGCGGCGCTTGGAAACGCCCCGCCCGCCGGCGCCCGGCCGGTATTCAACGATCCAGGTCATGACGCCCGACGGCATGACCTTGAGCCCGAACCCCTTCAGCTCAACGTCAAACCAGAACGCCGTTTTCCCTCCCGGCGCGATGCCATCGAGCGCACGTTTCGTCAGCTTGATGGTTGGCATGGGCGGGCCCCCGCTCTTAATCCCAGTAGCCACCGAATAGCCACGACGGAGACATTACGAGAAAGCGCCGGCCATCACAAGAAATCGAACATCTATATTTTCAATGAGTTATAGCGCCCCAGAGATCTTGGGCGCCTCCAGGAACTCTCCGGCCCTAGCCCTCCGAAGGCAAAGGTCACACGTTCGAATCGTGTCGGGCGCGCCAAAATTCCCAAGCACAATCAATGCTTTGAGAATTTACTTCAACGCTTCCACCCTTCGTTCCATGGCGAAGAAGGGCTCGGGTCTCACGATTACACAGCGAGCCAACGGCAGCTGGCGGACTCAAATTGGCAAGGCTGGTTTTCCGTATCAGTCTAGATCGCGTCGAAAAACCGCCGTCCGTCGCTGCGCGGACCACGCCGCCCCTTCCGGCTACCTGGAACGAACCGTTCCAGCCGCTCCCACGGATCGTCCCGCAGAACTTTCCCGTCCAAAGCTGACCCCAAAAATCAGCCTTGAATCAGATCCCCAACAACTCGGGAACCCTAAATTGTCACTACAGCCTAGAGATTTTTGACGCACCAGGAAGCCGATGCAGGCCTTCATTCCGGCCATGGCGGAGCGCGGTTTCGGCCGCCTGATCGCGATCGGCTCGATCCAGCAGGTCAAGGAGCACCGCGACATGCTCGCCTACGCCGCGAGCAAGGCGGCCCTGGAGAGTATGGTCCGCAAAGACGCTGCGGGCGATCTACTATCTCTCCAACGCCCGCCTCTATGCCGCGATCGAGATGGCCTGCCTCGATAGNGCCGGTGCGCGACCGCATCCCGATGATCGCCTATCTGTTCTGGCGCTATGACCGGCCGGGCGGGGCCATGACGAGCATCCGCAGGACATGGCCGATCTCTGCCAGGAA
>NZ_LMJW01000011.1:0-526769 GCF_001429505.1 Allobosea sp. Root483D1 | reverse complement strand
CCGCGAGCGCATGGGGCCGGACTTCGGCCTGCGCATCGACCCCAACGGCGTCTGGTCGGTCCCAACGGCGATCCGCATCGGCCAGCGGCTGGAAGCCGTCGGCATGGAGTATTTCGAGGACCCCGCCTGGGGGCTCGAAGGCAACGCCAAAGCAATTGCTCGCCCGCTATGAGCGCCTCTATACCGGCGCGATCAGCGATGTGGTGCGCGAGCACTGCCTGACCGAGCAGACTCTCCCGAATGCGCTCGTCCCGCTGAGATCGGAGAAGACCGTCGCCGGCTTCGCCTTCACCGTGAAGAGCGCGCCCAACACCAAGGTCTCCGGCGAACTGACCTTCCGCACCCAGATGCTCGACGCGATGGCTGAGGACAGCTTCGTGGTCT
This sequence comes from Allobosea sp. Root483D1, assembly GCF_001429505.1. Lineage (GTDB taxonomy): Bacteria > Pseudomonadota > Alphaproteobacteria > Rhizobiales > Beijerinckiaceae > Allobosea. Next base: position 526,385 of record NZ_LMJW01000011.1, on the reverse strand, counting down.
GGAATACCTCCGGCGACCAGGAAGCGACGGCCTGGGGCGGCGTCATGACCGCGACCGCGATCGGCAAGGGCATCCGCGCCGCCGTGATCGACGGCGGCATCCGCGACACCCACCAGATCCTGGAGAAGGATTTCCCGGTCTATTATCGCTATCGCAGCCCCAACGGCGCTCGGCCGCTGCCTGATCTCGCACTACCAGACCCCGGTGAAGATCGGCTCCTGCTGGATCAGGCCCGGCGACATCGTCATCGGCGACATCGACGGCGTCATCGTCGTGCCGCGCAGACTCGCGGTCGCCGTCCTGGAGCGGGCCGAGGAGATCCTGCGCAACGAGAAGACGATCTTCGGCTGGGTCGCCGACGGCGAGAGCGTCCAGGCGATCGCCGAAAAGGGCGGGTATTTCTAGGGGTATGAAGCGAGCTGCCGGCTCACCCGGAGCCAGATCTCATCGCCGCTGATCCGGCTCGGCCGTCTGGATCGGGAGGCCGAGCCACTATTGGTGCGCGGCGAGCGAGCGCCCTCCGGCGCAAAACACACCGGCCTACGGAGCGCTATCGCTCGCCGTCAAAATCGACCTCGGGCTGTCGTCAGTTGGTCGCCTGAGCATTCCGCTGGGCGATCGCCTCGGTGAAGATCGGTTCCCAGGCCATGATATGGCTTGCCATCAGCGCCTCCGCCTCGTCTTCAAGTCCCTGCTTGATGATCTCGATGATGCGGTAGTGCTCCGGCACCGACGATTTCTGCCGCGCGAGGCCGTGCGGCGAGCGGATCCCGTAGAGGCGCATCCGGTCGCGCAGGCGCAGCACGATGTCGGCGAGTACCTCGTTGCCGGCCAGCGCCAGCAGCTCGGCATGGAAGGCCCTGTCGGCGGCGAGATAGCGCGGCACATCCCCCGTCTCGACGGATGCGGCGATGGCATCGGCCAAGGCCTGGAGCTCTGAGAGATTCTCAGCTCCCATCCTGACCAGCTTGCGGAAGGCCGACGTCTCGAGCTGCGCGCGCACCTCGAAGATGCCGCGAAGCTCGTCGAGCGAGGGGTCGACGACCCGGAAGCCGCGATTTCGCATCGGCTGGAGCAGTCCGTCCGAGGTAAGCTGGAGCAGGGCTTCGCGGATCGGCGTCGTCGAGATGCCGAGCGTGCGTGCCAGAGACGGCACGGAACAGACCGTACCCGGCGGCATTTCGCCCGAGACGATCTCGATCCGCAGCTGATGGACGACCTTTTCGCGCAGATTGGCATCGCCTGAGACCAGCTGCATCCGTTCCCCACCCTGCGTCTGCATATCCTGCGCTCTCTGCCACGATCCACCCGGATATAGCGAGTCGCATCTCAGGCTTGAAGTAGCGCGTCACGCGTTATACATTACTGCATGCCCGACCTGCGCCAAGCCGAGATCAAAGAGGGGTATTGCACCCTGTGCCGCTCCCGCTGCGGCTCGCTGAATCACGTGCTGGACGGGCGTTTGGTGGCGGTTTCGCCCAATCCGTCCCATCCCACCGGGGCGGCGCTCTGCGCCAAGGGGCGAGCCGCGCCCGAGCTGGTCGAAAGCCCGCTGCGGCTCAGTAAACCGCTGAAGCGCACCGCGCCGCGCGGCGCCGATTCGCCGGAATGGATCGAGATCGAGTGGTCGGAGGCGCTCGACACGATCGCCGAACGACTTGGCACGATCCGGAACGAAACCGGGGCCGAGACGGTCGCGTTCGCGGTGACGACGCCGAGCGGCACGCCGATGGTCGACAGCTTCGAATGGGTCGAACGCTTCATCCGCTGCTTCGGCAGTCCCAACCTGATCTATGCGGTCGAGATCTGCGGCTGGCACAAGGACTACGCCCAGGCCCTGACCTATGGCCGCGGCATCGGCGCCGCCGACTACGACAATGCCGACGCCATCGTGCTGTGGGGGCACAACCCGACGCGGACCTGGCTGGCGCAGGCGACCCGGATCGCCGAGGCCCGCAAGCGCGGCGCCACCGTCGCGGTGGTCGATCCCAAGCGCGGTGGCGCCGGCGAGAGCGCCGATCTCTGGCTCGGCATCCGCCCGGGGGCCGACGGGGCGCTTGCGATGGGCGCGATCCGCCATCTCCTCGCCAATCGCAGCTATGACGACGCCTTTGTCCGGCAATGGACGAACGCGCCGATGCTGGTCGATCTCGCTACGGGGGGCCTCGTTCGCGCGCGGGATCTCTGGCCGGAGAGCGCAGCCGAGGCCTTCGTGCTGCTGCGGCCGGACGGCTCAGTACAGGCCTACGACACGCGCCAGGCACTCGAACGACCGCAGGATATCGTCCTCGATGGCGAGGCGGAGCTGCGCGGCGCGGATGGCAGGACGATCGCCTGCGTCACCGTGATGCGGCTGCTGGCGCGCGAAGCCGCCGCCTTCACGCCGGAGCATGTCGCTGGGATCACCGGGCTCGCCCCCGCCGATCTCGCCCGCTTCTACGCCCTGTTCGAGGGCTCGCCGCGCCTCGCCTATCACTCCTGGACCGGCGTCGGTCAGCATTCCAACGCCACCATGATCGAGCGCGCCATCGGCACGCTCTACGCGCTCACCGGGGCGAGCGACCGGATCGGCGGCAATGTCTGGACGAGCGCGCCGCCTTTCCGTGCGGTGAACGACTATGCCCTGCTGCCGGAAGCACAGCGCCGCAAGGCGCTCGGTCTCGCCGAACTGCCGCTGGGGCCACCAGCCAAGGGCTGGATCACCGCACGCGATTTCTGCCGTTCCGTGCTCGAGGGCGAGCCCTACCGGGTTCGCGCGTTGATGAGCTTCGGCACCAATTTCGTAGTGTCGCAGGGCGACTCCGGGCGCAATCGCGCGGCGCTGCAGGCGCTCGAATTCCATGTCCATGTCGACATGTTCATGAACCCGACCGCCGAACAGGCCGACATCGTCCTGCCGGCCAGCATGCCCTGGGAGCGCGAGGCACTGAGGCTAGGCTTCGAGATCACTCAGGAAGCGGTTGAGCATATCCAGCTGCGCCAGCGCATCGTGCCGCCGCGCGGCGACGTCCGGGCCGATTACGACATCGCTTTCGATCTCGCCTGCCGCCTCGGTCATGCCGACGCCTTCTTCGACGGCTCGATCGAGGCCGGCTGGAACCATCAGCTCGAGCCGCTCGGGCTGACGGTGGCGCGGCTGCGGACGGAGCCCGCCGGCATTCGCCTGCCGCAGCCAAATCCGGAATGGAAATTCGCCCTGCGCCGGGCGGAAGGTGGAGTCGCCGGCTTCCCGACGGCAAGTCGACGGGTCGAGATCTATTCCGAGCAGCTTCTCGCGCTCGGCCATTCGGCCCTGCCCTGCCATGTCGAGCCGGCGAGCGCAGAAGGGCGTCCGGCAGAGCTGCCGCTTCTGCTCTCGACCGCGAAATCCGGCTGGTTCGTCCACAGCTCGCATCGCCATGTCGCCTCGCTGCGGCGCAAGGCGCCGGACCCATCTGTCGAACTCAGCCTGGCCGATGCGAAAGCGCGTGGCATCGCCGCCGGCGACTGGGTGATCGTGCGCACGCGCGACGGCGAGGCGAGGCTGCGGGCGAAGCTGGAGCCGACGCTGCCTGCCGGCACCGTGATCGCCGAGTTCGGCTGGTGGGAAGCCTGCACGCCGCTCGGACGTTCCGGTGCGCCGGTGACGGGAGCGGCGACGCGCAACATCAATGCGGTTCTGTCGGATCGTGACCGCGACCCGATCAGCGGCTCGGTGCCGCTGCGGGCGGTCGCTTGCGAAATCGTCCGCGATGATACCGCCTCGCGCGGCTGGTGGACGGGGGAGCGCGCCTTCCGTGTGACCTCGCGCCGGGGAGAGGCGGACGATGTCCTCGCCTTCGGTCTGACGCCTGTCGATCGCGGGCCATTGCCAAGCTTCCTGCCCGGACAGCATGTCCAGGTGACGGAGCCGCAGACGCAGCTCTCGCGCAGCTATTCCCTGACCGGCGCCAACGATAATCCAGCCGAGTTCGAGATCGCGGTGCGTCGCATCGGGCCGGGTGGCGAGGGCGCACCGCCGGGCCGGATGTCGACGCGCCTGCACGAGCTCACGCCGGGGAGCCTCGTCACACTGCAGCCCCCGGCGGGGATATTCACGCCTCCGCTGACCGGGAAACGCCCGGTGATCCTGGTCGCCGCCGGCATCGGCATCACGCCCTTCATCGGCTATCTCGATGCGCTCGCGCGGATCGCGCCCGAGCTGCGCCCGCCTTCCGTCGAACTGGTCTATATCTGCCGAAACGGGGCCGAACAGCCTTTCGGCGACTGGCTGCAGAGGATCGCCGGCAGAATCCCGGAGTTACGGGTGATCCGGGCCTTCACCCGGCCGCGGCCGCAGGATCGTCCCGGCCGTGACTATGACCATGCCGGCCGACCCGACATCGCGGCGCTCGGGCTCGTCCCGGGCGCGCATCGCCCCCTCGCCTATCTTTGCGGGCCCGACGGCTTCGTCGCTGAAACCAAAGCTGCCCTGGTCGGCACCGGCCTGCCGGGCTTCGACATCTTCAGCGAAGTCTTCGTCTCCCAGATCGAGATTCCGCCCGACCTGGCGCCGCGCCGCATCGTGCTGGAGCGCAGCGGCCGGTCCTTTGCCTGGTCGGCGCAGGCCGGCAGCCTGCTGGATGCCGCGGAAGCGGCGGGGCTGTCGCTGCCAAGCGGCTGCCGCAGCGGCCAATGCGAGAGCTGCTGCCTGCGCGTCGTCTCCGGCACGGCGAGCCATCTCTCGCCTTATGACGGCGCGCCGGACAGCTGCCTGACTTGCTGCGCGGTGCCGCTCAGCGACCTCGTTCTCGATGCCTGATGTGAAGCCAACGGCGGAAAAACCGCCATGTGGAGGGGAAGATGACTGATACGACCTTGAATGGCCGGACGGCGGAGCCGCCGCGTGAAGGCGTGCTCGTGCGCCTGTCGCAGACCATGGTGGCCTTTTCCGAGCGCTGGTTCCCGGACGCCTACATCTTCGTCCTCTTGGCGACGGTGGCGGTCGCGCTCGCGGCGATCGTGCATGGCGGCTCGCCGGTCGCGGTCAGCGCGGCCTTCGGCGAGGGCTTCTGGAGCATCATCCCCTTCACCATGCAGATGGCGCTGGTCGCCATCGGCGGCTACATCGTGGCGCTGTCGCCGCCGGTCGCGGCGCTGATGCGGCGCGCTGCCGCCGTGCCAACGACCGGCCGCGGCGCCGTCGTCTTCGTGGGCGTCGTCAGCATCCTGCTCTCGCTGGTCAACTGGGGCGTCAGCCTGATCTTCTCGGGATTGCTGGTGCGCGAGATCGCGCGGCGCAAGGACATCCGCCTCGACTATCGCGCGGCGGGCGCTGCCGGCTATCTCGGCCTCGGCTTCGGCTTCACCCTTGGCATCAGCTCCTCGGCGGCACAGCTCCAGGCCAACCCGGCGAGCATCCCGCCTTCGTTGATGCCAATCACCGGCGTGATCAGCTTCTACGAGACGATCCTGACCTGGCAGAACCTCTTGGTGATCGTGGTCGGAACGCTGCTCTCGGCGGCGATCTGCTACTACACCACCCCGTCCGATGCCGCTGCCAAGACCGCTGCCGATCTCGGCGTCGATCTCGTCGACGCCAAGGTCGAGCAGAAGCCGACGCGTCCCGGCGACTATCTCGAATTCAGCCCGATCCTGACGATCCTGATCGTCGTGCTGGCGGCCGGCTGGTTCTACGAGACCTTCAAGTCCGGCAACCCGCTCATCACCATGTCGGGCCTCAACACCTACAACTTCGTCTTCCTGCTCGTCGGCGCGCTGCTGCACTGGCGCCCGCGCAGCTTCCTGGTCAGCTTCTCGCAGGCGATGCCGAGCGTCGCCGGCGTGCTGCTGCAGTTCCCGTTCTATGGCGGCATCGCCTACATGCTGACGCGGGTGAAGACCGAGGGCGCCTCGCTCTCCGACACGATCGCGCACTGGTTCGTCAGCCTCGCCAGCGACACCAGCGTGTTCTCCTTCATCGTCGGCATCTATTCGGCGGTGCTCGGCTTCTTCATTCCCTCGGCCGGCGGCAAATGGATCATCGAGGCGCCCTACATCATGAAGGCCGCCAACGAGATCGGCGCGCATCTCGGCTGGACCGTGATGGTCTACAACATCGCCGAAACCCTGCCGAACTTCATAAACCCGTTCTGGATGCTGCCGCTGCTCGGCGTGCTCAAGCTGAAATCGAAGGATTTGATCGGCTACACCTCGATGCAGTTCTTCATCCACTTCCCGGTGGTGATGCTGCTTGCGGTCGCCCTGATGCACACCTTCACTTACCGGGCGCCGGTCATCCCGTGATAGGCTGAGCGTTGGTCAGCGCCCTGCCGTCGCTCTCGCGGCGGCGGGGCGGCGTTCGTCGCAAGGCTGATAGGGCAAGCTTATCTAGGGGCTCGATGCCATGCCGAGCCGCACGCGCTCCCACTCCGCCATGGCGAGCAGGAGGTGGTACAAGACGCGTACCGGAATCATGGTTTGCGTAGGGGTTCCATCTCTCGTCAGCTGATTGAACCAGAGCCCCGTCTCGGGCGCGACGAAGCAGCGGAACATGCTGTCGAGGTGGATGTCGAGGCGCCGGGCGGCGTCGGCATCGCCGAGCAGCTCGATCCGGGCCAGGAATGCCTTGATCGCCTCGGTCTGCGGCCAGAGCAGCTTCGTCGCCGCAACGAGTCCTCCGATCCGGTCGACCGCGTCGAAGGCCGCGACGGGGCCGGCGCTGCCCTCGTCGAGACCGTGTTTTATCGCGAAGCCGTAGAGCCTGTCGGCGAGATCGCGTGCCTGCACATCCCCGGTGAGCCGCCAGTGGTGCAGCAGCAGCCAGGTCCATTCGAAATGATGTCCGGGCTCGCGCAAGGCGCCGGCGGCGCCAGGAGCCGGCTGCCAATCCGTGGTGAAATATTCGCCGAGCGAGCCGGTCGCAGCGTCAATCATCCGCTCGCGCGCCAGCCCGACGATGCCACAGGCATGGTCGAGCCAGCGCGAGTCACCCGTGGCCTCGGCGAGGGCGTGGAACGCCTCGAGCAGATGCATATGCGGGTTCTGCCGCCGCGGCAGCGTGCCGAGCGTATCCTCGGCAAAGCCGCCTTCGGGATGCGCCAGCTCGCGCTCGATGAAGCCGATGACTTCGTTCGCGATGGCGAGGGCCTGCTCGTCCTGCGTCGCGCGATAGAACCAGGCCATGGCGAACAGGACGAAGGCGAGGTCGTACAGATCGGTGCGGGCATCGATCGGCGAGCCGTCCTCGCCGACGACATGGCGAAACCGCCCCTGCCCGTCCTGGCAGGCATCGCGCAGGAAGGCAAAGCCATGCCGCGCCACGGCGAGTGCCCCGCTCGCGGGATCGAGCAGATGGGCATGGCTGAAGACATAGGTCAGACGCGCCGTCACCAGCGTCGTCCTGACCGCGCCGGCATCCTGCGTGGCAGCCGCCGGATCGAACCATTCAACGAACCCCGGGCGACCGGGCTGCACGACACGCTGGGCCCAGCCTGGAATCAGAACCTGCCTCAGCCAGTCGCGCCCCGGCAGGCCGGCGCCGGTTTCCGCCGCATCCAAGCGCTTCATCAGACGATGTCCTCGGCGAGGAATGCCTGGACGAAGGCCGCGAGCTGCTCGTAATCCGCTTCTTCATTGTAGGCTTGGGCCGAGAGCCGCAGCCAGAGCCCATCGCCGATCGCAGAGACCGGCGCATCGCAGCCCCTGATCTCAAGCTGTCGCCGCGCCGCCAGGGCCCGATCAGGGCTCGCCGGGCCAGGGACTGGCAACCGGACGAGCCGCATCGCCGCCGAGAGCGCGGAGCCGGCGCCTATCTCGGTTCCCAAAGCCGTGGCGAGAATGTCGGCCCCACCTTCGGCAAGGGCGTTGTTGCGGGCCCGCAAAGCGGCTCCGCCCAGCGTCTCATGGAAGGCCAGTGCCGCCTCGACCGCGAGGAAGGCGCTGGGGTCGCGCGTCCCCGTCCAGTCGAACTCCTCGATATAGCCACGGCCGAAGCCATGTGAGATCGTCAGCGGATGGATGGCGGCCTGGTGCTCCGGCCGCGTCCAGAGGAAGGCGCAGCCTTTCGGCGCCATCAGCCATTTATGGCAATTGCCGACATACCAGTCCGCATCGAGCGCGCGCACGTCGAGATCGACCAGGGCCGGCGCATGGGCGCCGTCGACCAGCACCGGCACGCCGGCCGCGCGGCAGAGCGCAACCAGACGGGCGATGGGCATGACCAACGCGCTGGCCGAAGTGACGTGGTCGAGGACCGCAATGCGCGTCCGTTCGCTCAGGGCCGCGCCGACCGCGGCGACGATCTCGTCGGCATCGGGCTGCGGGAAGCTGATCGTCGCCTCGACGATCTTCAGGCCATGCCGCTGCGCGAGATAGCGCACCGTGTTGCGGACCGCGCCATAGGCATGGCTGAGGACGAGGACCTCGTCGCCCGGGGCGAAGTCCAGCGAGCGCAGCACTGCGTTGCAGCCACTGGTCGCATTGTCGACGAAGACGAGATCGCGCCCATCCGCGCCGATGAAGCGGCCGAGGCTGTCCGCAGCCTTGCGCAGGGCCGGAGGCAGAGTGAGGCGCATGAACAGCGAGGGCTGCTCTTCCATGCGCCGCCGCCAGCTCTCCTGCGCGTCGAGGACGACCTTTGGCGCCGCGCCATAGGCGCCATGATTGACGGTCAGCTTGCTCCAGTCGAGCAGCCATTCGTGACGGATGGCGGCGCCCAGCGGAACGGGTGGAGTGGCAGCTGTCATCGCGCTTTCACCGCTTCAATCCGGAGGCCGCGATGCCCTCGATGATGTGCTTCTGGAACATCAGAAAGGCGGCGAAGACCGGTACGAGACTGAGGATCGACATGGAGAACAACGGCCCCCAGGCCGACCGGCTGGTCGCATCGATGAAACCGCGCAACGCCAGGGGCACGGTGTAGTTGGCGACATCGGTGAGATAGAGCAGCGGGCCGAAGAAATCGTCCCAGGTCCAGATGAAGGAGAATATCGCAGCTGCCGCCAGCACCGGCCGCGACAGCGGCAGCATGATGCTCCAGTAGATCCGCCAGGGTCCGCAGCCGTCGATCACCGCCGCCTCGTCGAGTTCGCGCGGGATGCCGCGAAAGAACTGCACCATCAGGAAGATGAAGAAGGCATCGACCGCCAGGAATTTCGGCACGACCAGCGGCCAGAAGGTGTTGAGCCAGCCAAGCTTCTGGAACAGCACGTACTGAGGGATGAGGGTGACGTGATAGGGCAGCATGAGCGTGCCCAGCATCGCGGCGAACCAGAGCTTCTTCAACGGAAACTCCAGTCGGGCGAAGGCGAAGGCGGCCAGCGAGCAGGCGACGAGATTGCCGATGACGGCCAGCCCCGAGACGATCAGCGAATTCAGGAAGAACCGTCCGAACTGGATGCCGAGGCCGAACCAGCCCTCGACATAGTTCATGAGTGTGACCGTCTGCGGCCAGAGCGAGAGGTCGCTGAAGATCTCGTCCTCGGGCTTGAACGAGCTGCTGAGCATCCACAGCAGCGGATACAGCATCGCCAGCGATGCCAGCATCAGCGCCACATGCTTGGGCAGCGCCCGCCATGAGCGATCGACCTCCTCGGCCACGGCAGTGCCCTCAGCGCGGATCGTCTTCATAATAGACCCAGTAGCGTTGCGACAGGAAGGCGAGCGCCGTGAAGGCGGCGATCGTCAGCAGCAGGATCCAGGCGAGCGCCGAGGCGTAGCCCATGCGGAAATAGGCGAAGCCCTGCTGGTAGAGGTAGAGCGTGTAGAACAGTACCGAATCCACCGGCCCGCCGGTGCCGCCGCTGATGATGAAGGCCGGCGTGAACGCCTTGAACGCCTCGATCGTCTGCAGCACCAGATTGAAGAAGATCACCGGGGCGAGCAGCGGCAGCGTGATCCGGGTCAGTTGCTGGCGGCGGGTGGCACCGTCGATGCTGGCGGCCTCGTAGAGATCGCGCGGAATCTGGCGCAGGCCGGCGAGGAAGATGATCATCGGCGAGCCGAACTGCCAGACGCTCAGCAGCACGAGCGTGTAGAGCGAGGTCGCCGGGTTCGAGATCCAGCTCGGGCCGTTGACACCAAAGACCAGCCACAACAGCTGGTTGACCAGGCCGTCATAGCCGAAGACCTGCTTCCACAGGATCGCGACCGCGACGCTGCCGCCGAGCAGCGACGGCAGGTAGAAGATCGCCCGGTAGATGCCAAGCCCGGCGATGCCGCGGTTGAGCCACATCGCGACGGCGAGCGCAAAGCCGAGCTTCAGCGGCACCGACAGCGCGACATAGCTCAGGGTGACCCCAACCGAGGTCCAGAACTTCGGATCGGATGTGAAGATTCGCTCGTAATTCGCGCCGCCGATCCATTGCGGTGAACGCAACAGGTCGAAATCGGTGAAGGAGAGATAGAGCGAGACGAGTGTCGGGCCGAGCGTCAGCAGGAAGAAGCCGGCGAGCCAGGGGGCCAGGAAGAGATAGCCCGGCAGCCCCTGTCGCCAGCCGCCGAATCGCCGGCGCCGGGCCGAAAGGCCCGGCGCTGCGACCGCGGTGTCGCGGAAAGCCGTCATCATCACGCCTTGGACAGGATGCGCTCGGCCTCCGAGACCAGCTGGTCGGCGGCCTGCTTCGGCGTGAGCTGCTTGAAGCCGGTCTTTTCGGCGGCCTGCCGGATCAGGGCGGTGACCTCGGCGGCTCCCTTGGGCGGCGCCGGCGGCAGCGGCGCGGGACCACGCTTGCTCAGCGCCGAGAGATGGTCGACCTGGAGCCGGCCGGTCTCGTCGAGATCGCCCGCCAGGAGCTCGCGAACCTTCGCGGACGGCGAGACGCCGCGCTCGACGCCGAGCAGCTTGGCGCCATCGGGCTTGAGGACCATGAAGTCGATCAGGGCAGCGGCCGCCTTGGGATCGGCTGCGGTCGCCGACACGCACAGCATCATCGAGGGCTTGAGGTATTCGCCCGGCTTCTCCCCCTTGGGGTGGAAGGCCATGCCGATCTTGCCCTTGTTGGCGGCCTGATAGCCGACGATCTGATTGCTGTTGGTGAAGGTGATCGCGGCACGGCCGGTCGTCAGCAGGTCGCTGTCGATGGTGATCTTGTCGGTGGCAGCGATGTCGGCCGGCGCAATTGCGCCCTTGGCGCGCATCTCGGCGCAGAGCGCCAGCCAGGACTCGGCGTCGTCGCGCGTGAAGCCGAGGCGCCCGGACGCATCGTAGAGCGCGCGCCCGCGCGTCAGCACCCAGTATTCGAGCTCTGGCTCCATCACGCTCGGATCGGCCGCGCCGAAATAGCCGCGCTTATTGGCCTTCTTGGTGATGCTCTCGCCCAGCGCCGTGAACTCGGCCCAGCTCATCTCGGGCGTCGGCGCCGGCAGGCCGAGCTTGTCGAGCATGGTCTTGTCGTAGAGCAGCACGTCGCTGTTCATGCCCATCGGGATGCCGTACTGCTTGCCGTCGATCTTGCCGGCTTCGATCACCGAGGGGACGTAGTCGCTGGGATCGATCACCGACGGGATCAGGTCGTCGAGCGGCCGCAGGGCGCCGCGCCGCGCATATTCAGGCAGGTAGCGATAATCCATCTGGATGATATCGGGCGGATTGCCGCCGGCGACCTGGGTCGCGAGCTTGGTCCAATAGGCATCCCAGCCGACGCTTTCGGGGACGATGTCGAGACCGGCATTGCGGCCCTTGAAGGCATCGATGGCGGCCTGGGTCCGCTTGGCGCGGTCGGCCCCGCCCCACCAGGAGATACGCAGCCGGCCCGATTGGGCTGCAGCGGGCGATCCCGCCAGCTTCAGCACGGCCGGCGCCGCGATCACTGCCCCCAGGCGCAACATTTCACGCCGTGATACCGTCTTTCCCATTGCTGCTCTCCCTGGATACCTTGCTCGCCATCCCCGAGACTGGGCATCTTGCTGACTGGAAAGTGCCCATCTGACGCGAGCGTTTCATAGTTTTATCCTTAGTGCAACGATATACCTGAGGCTGACAAGGCATTTCACATGGCGACGATCCTCGATGTGGCCCGCGCTGCCGGCGTCTCGGCATCCAGCGTTTCGAACTTCCTGAACGACCGGCTGAGCAAGATGACTCCGGCGACGCGGGAGCGGATCGAGGCGGCCATTGGGCAGCTGAACTACCGGCCGAGCCAGGTCGCGCTGCAGCTGAAGACCGGCAAGACGGCGACCATCGGCTTGCTCGTCCCGGCCGTGGCGAACCCGTTCTTCGGGGCGATCGCCATGGCGATCCAGCGCGCCGCGCAGGCCCGGGGCTACCAGGTGATCCTGTGCAACACCTTCCGCGATCCGCAGCGGGAGCGGGAGTTCGCCGCGGACCTGATGGCGCTCGGCGTGCGCGGCATCATCACGGGCTCTTCGCTCCTGAACCCGGAGCACCTGTCCGAACTCGCTTCCAGGGGGCTCACCGTGGTCGCCTTCGAGGGCGATGCCGCCGCCGCTGCGCCAGGCATCCATGTCGTCTCGGTCGACAACGTCATGGTGACGACGCTCGCCGTCGACCACCTGGTCGCGCTCGGACATCGCCGCATCACCTATGTCACCGGCCCGGCCCAGACTGCCGCCCGCGTCGCCCGACTGAAGGGCTTCCGCGCCGCGACCGAGCGGCATGGGCTCGGCGACGAGGCCCGCATCCACGAGATCTCGCTGCCGCAGAACCAATACGGCGACGACATGATCGCCGAGCTCGGTGTCGACGCCGCACTCGCGCTGGCCAAGACCTCCCCGCGCCCGACGGCCCTGATCGCGATGAACGACCTGCTGGCGATCGGCCTGGCCGCTGGCCTGCGCGAGCACGGCATCGTGATCCCGGACGATATCGCCATGGTCGGGATCGACGACCTGTTTCTGGCGCGGCTGATGAACCCGCCGATGACCAGCCTTCGGCAGCCTCTGTCGGCAATGGCCGAGGCCGCCGTCGACTGCCTGGTCGCGGACGGAACGGAGGCAGCGCCGGCGACGAGCCTGATCTTCGCGCCCGAGCTGATCGTCCGGCAATCGACGGCCCGGACCGCAGGCTGAACCGAAGTGCTCGAAACCGGTCGGCAGGAGCGTCGCGGAAACGTGAGCGAGCACCCGTGCACCGCGATGTTGGAAAGCCCCGAGCGGTGATTAGCTCATTTGCGGGCGACCAAGTCACACAGGAGATTGCCATGCTTTCGCGCAAGATTACCGCCCTCGCGGCGGCGCTTCTGCTTTCGGGAGCGAGCTCCATGGCCTACGCCACCGAGCTCGGGGCCGAGAGCATCGTGCACGAGCAGGCCCAGAACCAGCGAGCCCTCGCCGAACAGGCGCAGTATCTCGCCTATCACGACCACTTCAAGGGCGCGGAAGGCCAGCCGGGTCGCGGTGCAGGCGTCTTGCCGCATCACAACTGAGAACCCGGACCATCCTCGGGAAGGGGCCGCCGCAGCGGCCCCTTTTCATTGGTGCCTATCGGAACTCCCTGAAATCTGGGAAGACTGCCGCAGGCCGTTCGACGGCGACGCCTGAGACGCGGCCATGATCATCCGCCAGCTCATCTATCTCGACGCGCTTGCCCGCGAGAAGCATTTCCGCAAGGCGGCGGAGGCCTGCCATGTCTCGCAGCCGACGCTCTCGGCGGCGATCGGCCAGCTCGAGGAAGAGCTCGGCGTGATGATCGTCGAGCGCGGCCGGCGTTTCCAGGGCTTGACCAAGGAGGGGGAGGTCGTGCTCGCCCATGCCCGGCGCATGCTGGCCGAAGCCGATCAGATGAAGGGCGCGATCGCCGAATTGCGCGAAGGCCTGAGCGGCAAGATCAGGCTCGGCGCCGTGCCGACCGCGCTGCCGATGATCGCCCACATCACCGCGCCGTTCTCGACGCGCTATCCCGGCGCTTCGCTCACCGTGCTGTCGCTGACCTCGACCGAGATCCAGGACGGAATCGACAATTTCGAGCTCGATGTCGGCCTGACCTATCTCGACAACGAGCCCCTCGAACGCGTCGTCTCCAAGCCGATCTACCAGGAAGCCTATGTGCTGCTGACGCGCGAGGACGGGCCGCTCGGCGAGCGCGAGACCATCACCTGGGCGGAGGCCGCCGCACTGAAGCTTTGCCTGCTCACGGCCGACATGCAGAACCGGCGCATCATCGACGGCATCTTCCGCTCGGTCGGACATGCGCCCAAGCCGGCGATCGAGACCAACTCGATCTTCAACCTGTGCTCCCATGCCGGCATTCAGGGCGTCTCCAGCATCGTCTCCTCGCAATTGCTGGAGTTCTTCGGCGTGCCGATCGGCACCAAGGCGCTGCCACTGATCGAGCCCGACGCCAAGCGCACGATCGGCCTGATCATGGCCGACCGGCACCCCGCCGCTCCGCTTGCCCGCAACCTTCTGATGATGTCCGGAGCGATGGTGGATGCCAGCCTGCCGCGGCGCCCGATCGTTAAATAGCTTTCAGCTATCGAAGCTGCTAGAATGACCGAGCTTTATACCCGATAAGCGAAGGTTATCGCTGTTCGGGAAGAGATTTATCGGTCGCAATATCGTTATTTGATAGGCCATAACTATTATATGGTCGGAACAAACGATTTGAACCTGTTCCAAGCTTAGGTCTCAATTCCTCCAATCCAGAACCGAGAGCGGCTGGGACGGAGGAGACATGGCGGCACATCCGGCCTGGGACGAAGACGGCGCGCGGCTGATCATTGCGGATCTTTCGCATCTCGAAGGGGCGACCCTGCCGATCCTGCACGCGCTGCAGGAAGAGTTCGGCTATGTCGACCCGCAGGCCGTGCCGCTGATCGCCGAGGTGCTCAACCTGTCGCGGGCCGACGTGCACGGCACCATCTCCTTCTATCACGACTTCAGAACCGCCCCGCCGCCGCGCCATATCGTCAAGCTCTGCCGCGCCGAGGCCTGCCAGGCGCTCGGCTGCGAGGCGCTGGTCGAGGATCTCGCGCGCGAGCACGGCATCGTCGTCGACAGCCATGATGGCAACCGCGATGCGGTGGTCGAAACCGTCTACTGTCTTGGCAACTGCGCGCTCGGCCCCTCCGCTCTGGTCGAGGGCGAGCTGATCGGGCGGGTCGATGCCGATCGCATCGCGGCTTTGTGCGGAGCTCGACAATGAGCGAAGCGATCCGCATCTACGTTCCGATCGACGCCGCCGCCCTCTCGGTCGGCGCCGAGGCTGTCGCGAATGCCATCGCGAAAGAGGCGCAGGCGCGCGGCATCGCGGTCGAGCTCGTCCGCAACGGCTCGCGCGGCATGCTCTGGCTCGAGCCGATGATCGAGGTCGAGACACCGGAGGGGCGGATCGCCTATGGCCCGGTCGCTGCGAAAGACATCGCTGCGCTGTTCGAGGCCGGTTTCCAGAATGGCGGCGCACACGGCCTGCGGCTCGGCCGGGTCGATGACCTCGACTGGTTGAAGCGCCAGCAGCGCCTGACTTTCGAACGCGTCGGCGTCACCGATCCGCTCTCGCTCGCCGATTATCGCACTTATGACGGGCTGAAGGGCGTGGAGAAGGCGCTCTCGCTCACTGGTGCCGAGATCGTCGAGGAGGTGAAGGCGTCCGGCCTGCGCGGCCGCGGCGGCGCTGGTTTCCCGACCGGGATCAAGTGGAAGACAGTCCACGACGCCGGCGCGACACAGAAATACATCGTCTGCAATGCCGATGAGGGCGACAGCGGCACCTTCGCCGACCGGATGCTGATGGAGGGCGATCCCTTCCTCCTGATCGAAGGCATGACGATCGCCGCGATCGCGGTCGGCGCGACCAAAGGCTACATCTATCTGCGCTCGGAATATCCGCATGCCCACAGGGCGTTGCAGCGGGCGATCCTGAAGGCGCGCAATGCCGGCGTGCTCGGCCAAACCGTGCTCGGCTCCGGCAAGGCTTTCGAGCTCGAGGTCCGGCTCGGAGCCGGCGCCTATATCTGCGGCGAGGAGACCTCGCTGCTGGAGAGCCTTGAAGGCAAGCGCGCCATCGTCCGGGCCAAGCCGCCGATCCCGGCTTTGCAGGGCCTGTTCGGCAAGCCGACCATCGTCAACAACGTGCTCTCCTTCGCCGCGGTGCCCTGGATCCTGACGCATGGCGCCAAGGCCTATGCAGATTACGGCATGGGCCGCTCGCGCGGCACGCTGCCGGTCCAGCTCGGCGGCAACATCAAGCGTGGCGGGCTGATCGAGCTCGCCTTCGGCATCTCGCTGCGCGAAATCATCGAGGACATAGGCGGTGGCACGCTGTCGGGCCGGCCGATCCGGGCCGTGCAGGTCGGCGGCCCACTCGGCGCCTATCTCACGGCACAGCAGCTCGATACTCCGATGGACTATGAGGCTCTGGCCGGCATCAAGGCGATGCTCGGCCATGGCGGCATCGTCGTCTTCGACGACAGCGTCGACATGGCCAGGCAAGCGCGCTTCGCCTTCGAGTTCTGTGCCAAGGAAAGCTGCGGCAAGTGTACGCCCTGCCGCATCGGCGCAACGCGCGGCGTCGAGCTGGTCGACAGGATCATCGCCGGCCATGAGCGGCCGAAGAACCTCGCCGTGCTGCGCGACCTCAACAAGCTGATGACCGACGCTTCGCTCTGCGCCATGGGCGGGCTCACGCCGATGCCGGTGATGAGCGCGCTCAACCATTTCTTCGAGGATTTCGACCGGCCGCCGGCCGAGCGCCTGCCGCTGGCGGCCGAGTGAGGAGGCATCGATGAGCCTGATCAAGGAAATCGATTTCGGAACGCCGATCCGGCTCGCCGAGAAGACGGTGACGCTGACCATCGACGGCGAGAGCGTCACGGTCCCGGCCGGCACCTCGGTGATGGCGGCGGCAATGAGCGTCGGCACCAAGATCCCGAAGCTCTGCGCCACCGACTCGCTCGAACCCTTCGGCTCCTGCCGGCTTTGCCTGGTCGAGATCGAGGGACGGCGCGGCACTCCCGCGTCCTGCACCACTCCAGCAGAAGATGGCATGAAGGTGCGCACCCAAACGGAGAACCTCTCCGCCCTGCGCAAGGGCGTGATGGAGCTCTACATCTCCGATCACCCGCTCGACTGCCTGACCTGCTCGGCCAATGGCGACTGCGAACTGCAGGACATGGCAGGTGCGGTCGGCCTGCGCGAGGTGCGCTACGGCTATGACGGCGAGAACCACGTCAAGCCGGCGGCCGCCGAAGGCTACGCCAACGAGAACTGGCTGCCCAAGGACACATCGAACCCCTATTTTACCTATGATCCCAGCAAGTGCATCGTCTGCAATCGCTGCGTCCGCGCCTGCGCCGAGGTGCAGGGCACCTTCGCGCTGACGATCACCGGCCGCGGCTTCGATTCGCGCGTCGCCGCGGGCCCGACCGATTTCCTCGGCTCCGAATGCGTCTCCTGCGGCGCCTGCGTCCAGGCCTGCCCGACCGCGACGCTGATGGAGAACAAGGTGATCGAGCTCGGCCAGCCCGAGCATTCCAAGGTCACGACCTGCGCCTATTGCGGGGTCGGCTGCTCGTTCAAGGCGGAGATGCAGGGCGACCGCGTCGTGCGGATGGTGCCCTACAAGGACGGCAAGGCGAACGAAGGCCATTCCTGCGTCAAGGGCCGCTTCGCCTGGGGCTATGCGACCCACAAGGACCGCATGACCAAGCCGATGATCCGCGCCAAGATCACCGACCCTTGGCGCGAGGTCTCCTGGGAGGAGGCGACCGACTACGCCGCCAGCGAGTTCAAGCGCATCCAGGCCAAATACGGCCGGGAATCGGTCGGCGCCATCACCTCGTCGCGCTGCACCAATGAGGAGGTCTTCCTCGTCCAGAAGCTGGTGCGTGCCGCCTTCCGCAACAACAATGTCGATACCTGCGCCCGCGTCTGCCATTCGCCAACTGGCTACGGCCTGAAGACCACGCTGGGCACATCGGCCGGCACGCAGGATTTCAAGTCGGTCGCGAAATCCGATGTGATCATCGTCATCGGCGCCAACCCGACCGACGGCCATCCGGTCTTCGCCTCACGCATGAAAAAGCGCCTGCGTGAGGGCGCCCGGCTGATCGTCGCCGATCCGCGCCGGATCGACCTCGTCAAGTCGCCGCACATCAAGGCCGATTATCACCTGCAACTGAAGCCGGGCACCAATGTCGCGCTGCTCAATGCAATCTCGCATGTCGTGGTGACCGAGGGGCTGATCGACGAGGATTATGTCCGCGAGCGCTGCGATCTCGCCGATTTCGAGATCTGGGCCCGTTTCGTCGCCGAGGAGCGCAATTCCCCGGAAGCGAGCGAGGGGTTCACCGGGGTGCCGGCCGCCGATGTCCGCGCCGCGGCGCGGCTTTACGCCCTGGGCGGCAACGGCGCGATCTATTACGGCCTCGGAGTCACCGAGCACAGCCAGGGCTCGACCACGGTGATGGCAATGGCCAATCTCGCCATGGCGACCGGCAATATCGGCCGCGACGGCGTCGGCATCAATCCGCTGCGCGGGCAGAACAATGTCCAGGGCGCCTGCGACATGGGCTCCTTCCCACACGAGTTCACCGGCTACCGCCATGTCGCCGACGACGCGACACGGCAGATTTTCGAGATGATGTGGGGCGTGCCGCTCGATGCCGAGCAGGGCCTGCGCATCCCCAACATGCTCGACGAAGCCGTCGGCGGCAGCTTCAAGGGCCTCTATGTCCAGGGCGAGGACATCGCCCAGTCCGATCCGAACACCCAGCACGTCACAGCCGGCCTTGCCGCCATGGAATGCGTCGTCATCCAGGATCTCTTCCTGAACGAGACGGCAAAATACGCCCATGTCTTCCTGCCGGGCTCTTCCTTCCTGGAGAAGGACGGGACCTTCACCAATGCCGAGCGCCGCATTAACCGCGTCCGCCAGGTGATGGCGCCGCTCTCGGGCAAGTCGGAATGGCAGGCGACGATCGATCTCTCCCGGGCGCTCGGCTACGAGATGGCCTATGGCCACCCGAGCGAGATCATGGACGAGATCGCGCGGCTGACCCCGAGCTTCGCCGGCGTGAGCTACGACAAGCTCGAAAAGCTCGGCTCGGTGCAGTGGCCCTGCAACGACAAGGCGCCGACCGGCACGCCGCTGATGCATGTCGACCGCTTCGTGCGCGGCAAGGGCAAGTTCATGATCACCGAATACGTGCCGACGCAGGAACGCACCGGCCCGCGCTATCCGCTGATCCTGACGACCGGGCGCATCCTCTCGCAATACAATGTCGGCGCGCAGACCAGGCGCACGGAGAACCAGGCCTGGCATGACGAGGATATGCTTGAGATCCACCCCTTCGATGCCGAAAGCCGCGGCATCAAGGCTGGCGATCTCGTCGCGCTCGCCAGCCGCTCCGGCGACATCTCGCTGCGGGCCGAGATCACCGAGCGAGTGCAGCCGGGCGTAGTCTACACCACCTTCCACCACGCCGA
Organism: Allobosea sp. Root483D1; assembly: GCF_001429505.1. Taxonomy (GTDB): domain Bacteria; phylum Pseudomonadota; class Alphaproteobacteria; order Rhizobiales; family Beijerinckiaceae; genus Allobosea. The sequence goes on along the minus strand of NZ_LMJW01000011.1, from coordinate 507,044 downwards.
GACCGGCGCCAACGTCATCACCACCGACTATTCCGACTGGGCGACGAACTGCCCGGAATACAAGGTCACCGCGGTCGAGGTCCGCAGGACGAATTATTATTCCGAATGGCAGGAGCGTAATCGCGAGCAGGATGTCTCGCTGCGCCTGATCGCGGGACGCTTGCCCGATGCCGCGGAATAGCCCGCCCGCCCAGCCGCCGGCGAGCCATGCGGTCGCCGTCCGGACCGTGCGCTTCGGCGCGGCAGATCAGGCCCTGGACGCGAGCGCCGAGGTCGCTGTCGAGGCTCCGATCAACATCGTCTACGGCAACCTGCCTTATGCGGTGATGATGGCGACACCGTCCGACATCGAGGATTTCGTCGCCGGCTTCAGCCTGACCGAGGGCATCGTCGGCGACGTCGACGAGATCAGGGGGATCGTGCTCACGCCGCAGGCGGAGGGCCTCGTCGTCACCGTCGAGCTGGCGCCCGGTCGCTTCCGCGAGCATCTCGCCCGCCGCCGCAACCTCTCGGGCCGAACCTCCTGCGGGCTCTGCGGCGTCGAAGGGCTGGCCGACCTGCCGACCGCGGAGACCCGTACTGCCGCAGCAACACCGATCGCGCCCGCGGCGATCGGCGCAGCACTGTGCGCGCTCGAGCTACGGCAGCCGCTGCACCGCCTGACCCGCTCGGTCCATGCCGCAGCCTGGTGCGACCGCGACGGCGCGATCCTGGCGGTGCGCGAGGATGTCGGGCGACACAATGCCTTGGACAAGCTGATCGGCGCCCGCCTGCGCGCCGGCCATGATGCGAGCGACGGCTTCGTGCTGGTCACCAGCCGCGCTTCGTTCGAGATGGTCGAGAAGGCGGCGATCTTCGGCGCTGGTACCCTGGTCACGATCTCGGCGCCGACCTCGCTGGCGATCGAGCGGGCGAACGCGCTCGGCCTGACCCTGGTCTGCATCGCCCGGGCCGATTCCGCGACCGTTTTCGCCGGACGCCTCGCCGACCCCGTGGGGAGCGAAGTGAGATGATCGAGAGCAGCGAAGCGATGACCCGGGATCATGCGAGCGAGAACCTCGCCAAGCTCGCCTCCATGGCCAATCAGATCAGTGACTTCTTCAAGTCCTACCCGGACGAGGAGGCGATCGCCGCGATCGCCGATCACATCAATCAGTTCTGGACGAAGCGCATGCGCGAGGATTTCCGCACCGGCTTCAAGACCGATGCGTCAGCACTGTCGCCGCTCGTGCAACAGGCGAGGGACAAGGTCAGGCCCGCGCCGGCCGGGTGAGTTGCCGACTCTTGCCGCCAGGGCAGCCCTAATGATGCAGGATCTCGCCGAGGAAGGCACGGGTGCGGGCATGTGCCGGGGCCCGGAAGAAGCTCTCCGGATCGTTCTCCTCGACGATGGCGCCGTCGGCCATGAAGATGACGCGGTCCGCCACCTGCCGGGCGAAACCCATCTCATGTGTCACGCAGATCATGGTCATGCCGTCGCGGGCGAGCGAAACCATGGTGTCGAGGACTTCCTTGACCATTTCGGGGTCTAGCGCCGAGGTCGGCTCGTCGAACAGCATGGCCTTCGGCTCCAGGCACAAGGCTCGTGCGATCGCGACGCGCTGCTGCTGCCCGCCGGAGAGCTGCGCCGGATACTTCGCCGCCTGGTCGCCGATGCGGACCCGCTCCAGATATTTCCGCGCCGTCGCCTCCGCCTCGCTATGTGACAGGCCGCGCACCCGCATCGGGGCGAGGATGCAGTTCTCCAGCACCGTTTTGTGCGGGAACAGGTTGAACTGCTGGAACACCATGCCGACTTCGCGGCGCACCGCATCGACCGCCTTCTGGCTGTCGGTCAGCCGGTGGCCGGCGACGGTGATCTCGCCGCTCTTGATCGCTTCGAGGTGATTGATGCAGCGGATCAGCGTCGACTTGCCCGAGCCCGAGGGGCCGCAGAGCACGATCTTCTCGCCCTTGGTCACGCGGAGGTTGACGTCCTTGAGAGCATGAAAGGGGCCATAGAATTTCTCGACATGCCGCATCTCGATCATCGGAGCGGCGGCGCGATCGCCGGTGTTGGGCTCGGTCACGGTCATCCCCTTATTTCGCCGCCGCGGCCGCCATCTTCCGCTCGAGCCTGCGGCCCCAGAGCGAGAGCGGCCAGCACAGGGCGAAGTACAACGCCCCGACCACGCCGAAGACGAGCAATGGCTTGTAGATCTGATTCGACACGATGGTGCCGGCCCGGGTCAGCTCGATGAAGCCGACGATCGCGGCAAGCGAGGTCCCCTTCAGCAACTGCACGAGGAAGCCGACGGTCGCGGGCAGCGACAATTTGAAGGCCTGGGGCATGATCACGTCGACCATGCGGCTGCGCGCGGAAAGCCCGAGCGCATTGGCGGCTTCGCTCTGACCCTGTGGCACGGCCTGGATCGCGCCGCGCCAGATCTCGCCGAGGAAAGCCGAGGCGTGCGCCGTCAATGCCACCGAGACGGCGGCCCAGGCCGGCACATCGAAACCAAGCAGAGGCAGGCCGAAATAGGCGACGAACAGCTGCATCAGCAGCGGCGTGCCCTGGAACAGGCCGATCCAACCGATCGCCGGGAGCCGCAGCCAGGGCGACGCCGACACCCGCATCAACGCGACGACGACGCCGAAGACGATGCCGCCGGCAAAGCCGATCGCGGCGAGCAGCAAGGTCCAGAGCAGGCCCTGCAGCAGATAGGTGAATTCCTGGACGCCCAACTCGACCTCCTCAGCGCAGCGGATAGCTGAAGGCCCGGCGGCCGATGGCGGCGAGCAGCCACATCGTCACCAGCGAGATCACCAGATAGATGCCGGTGAGGGTGAAATAGGTCTCGAAGCTGCGGAAGGTTTCCGCCTCGATCCTCTGGCCGACCGAGGTCAGTTCATAGGCGGAGATCGAGGTGCAGATCGCGGTGGTCAGCGTCAGCAGGATGAATTGGCTGGCCAGCGAGGGATAGATCGCGCGCAGGGCCGGTGTCAGCACGATCAGCCGGAAGACCTCGTGCTTGTGCAGGCCAAGCGCGAGACCGGCCTCGGTCTGCCCCTTCGGGACGCTCTCGACACCGCCACGGATGATCTCGATGGCGTAGGCGCCCCCGTTGAGGCCGAGCGCGAGAATCGCCGTGACCGTCGGGTTCAGGCGGACGCCGGCCAGCGGCAAGGCGAAGAACAGGAAGAAGATCTGCACCAGGAACGGCGTATTGCGCACGATCTCGATGAAGGCGTTGACCAGTAGCGAGGGAAGCCAGAGCTGCATCCTGAGCACAACCACGCCCAGGATGCCTACGATCATGGCGATGGCCATGCCCGAGAAGGCCAGGAACAAAGTCCCGAACGTTCCCAGCAACAGCGATTGCCAGGCGTTCGTGACGACGCTGAAATCGAGGGTCATCGGGCCTCCGTTGCTCCGCACATGTCTTCAGCCATCCCAATCGGGTGCCCACTCGAAGCTGGAATAGCGTTGGCCGCTAGCAAGCCCGTGGATCGCCGCCATGTCCTCCGGTGACAGCTCGAAATCGAAGATGTCGAGATTGGCGCGCATGTTCTCGGGGCGGGACGAGCGCGGGATCGCCCCGACGCCGTCCTGCTGGACCAGCCAGCGCAGCGTCACCTGTCCGGCGCTCTTGCCGTATTTGCGGCCGAGCGCATTGAGCAGCTCGCAATCGAAGACCTTGCCGCGCGCGATCGGCTGGTAGGCATTGAGCAGCATGCCGGCGCGCCGCATCCGGGTGAGCAGGCGCTCCTGCGACAGGAAGGGATGGTATTCGACCTGATTGCAGAACAGCTCGGCCCTGTGCACGTCGAGCGCCTCGTCGAGCAGCGCGACCGTGAAATTGCTGACGCCGATCAGGCGGGTCCGGCCTTTGCTCTTCTCCTCGGCGAAGGCCGCCAGGGTCTCGCCAAGAGCAATATCCTTTGCCGGCCAATGGACCAGCAGCAGGTCGACCTGGTCGAGCCCAAGCCGTTCCAGGCTCTCGCCGACGCGTTGGTGCACCATGTCGGGCTTGAGGTCGTTGAACCAGATCTTGGTGGTGACAAAGAGCTCAGCCCGCGCCACGCCGGAGCTGCGGATCGCCCGCCCGACCTCGACTTCGTTGCCGTAGCGGATCGCGGTGTCGATCTGCCGGTAGCCGAGGTCGATCGCGGCGCGGATCGCCGTTTCGCCCGCCGGCCCGGTCAGTTCGAAGGTGCCGAGCCCGAGAGCGGGGATGTTTTCGCCGCGGATCGTCTTCGTCATCGATGAAATCATCGGGTCATCTCCGCCATGGCGCGCAAAGCGAGCCGATAGCCATAGGCGCCGAGGCCGGCGATGACGGCGGTCGCGGTCTTCGAGACCAGCGAATTGTGGTAGATCGCCTCGCGCTGGTGGATGTTCGAGATATGCAATTCGATCTTCGGCCGCTCGAACATCTTGAGCGCATCGAGGATGGCGATCGAGGTGAAGCTGTAGCCCGCCGGATTGATGATGATCCCCGCCGCCTTGGTCCGCGCAGCGTGGATCGCCTCGATGATCTCGCCCTCGAAATTCGACTGGCGGAACTCGACCGCGAGGCCGAGCTCTGCCGCATCGGCCTCGCACCAGCCGCGGATCTCGTCCAGGGTCGTGTGGCCGTAGATCTCAGGCTCGCGCTGCCCCAGCAAATTGAGGTTCGGCCCGTTCAGGATGAAGATCGTCCGCATTCCGGTTCCCTGCCACGGCGGGAGAAGTGGCACGGCCGGGATACGGCCGTGCTCGAAGTGCCTGCCTCAAGGGCGGGGCCGTCTTACTTGGCGACGGTGAAGGGCACGCCCTCGACCGAGGCCGGGAAGGTCGGCAGGGGTTGGGCCAGCCATTTTTGGCTGATCTTCTCGAGCCGGCCATCGGCCGTCGCCTTGTCGATGAACTGATTCAGCCAGGTGTTGATCTCGGCATCGCCGAGCTTGGTGGTGATGCCCTGCCACTGCTCGTTGAAGACGAGCTTCTGCTCGAAATCGTTGCCGGGCGAGGCCTTGTCGAGATTGATCTTGTAGGTGGTGTTGCCGCCGATCGCGTCGACCTGCCCGGAGACGAGCGCCTGCATGGTCGAGCTGTCGTCGTCGAAGCGGCGAATGTTCGGGACATCGCCAAGCAGCGTGGTGATCGCCTTGTCCTGGGCGGCGCCGCGCGGCACGCCGATGCGCAGGCTGCGGGCATCCTCGATCTTCTCGATCTTGTTCTTCTTGCTCGACAAAAGGATGATCTTCAGCCCGGAATAGGGCTTGGAGAACTGCACCGCCTTGGCCCGGTCGGGGTACATCCCCATCACCGCCATCTGCAGATCGACCTTGTTGGTCAGGAGATTCGGGATGCGGGCGGCGACCGCGTTCGGCACAAACTCGACCTTGACGCCGAGCTCCTCGCCGATCAGCCGGGCGACGTCGACGTCGTAGCCAAGGTTCTGGCCGCTGGCGTCGATCGAGCCCCAGGGCGCCTGCTCGCCCATGACGCCGATGCGGATGACACCGGCCTTCTTGATCTTCTCCAGCGCCTGGGCGTCGGCATGGGATACGGTGCCGAAGAGACCGAGACCCGCGACCATCGCGAGCGCGGCACGGCGCGAAAACTTGCTCAACATGATTCCTCCTCCGGGTTGTTGTGTCGTCACCAGCTCTTGCTGTCGCGATCTTGTTGTGGTGGCTGCTCCGAGCCCCGTTTCGCGACGGCAATCTCCTCGATCGGCTTGCGTGCTCCCACCTTGCGGCTCGCTCACGCCGTCGGCGCGAGCGCGCGATAATGTGCGACGGTCCGGGCGATGCCCTCGCGCAGCGAGGTCCGCGGGATCGGTCCGAGAACCGCCTCGAACGGTGTCCGCGCGATCTCTGCCGCCATCGGCACCGGCGGCCCGCCGAAGCCGATCTGTGCGCCCGGCGCCTCCATCTTGATCGCCGCGATGACATCCGTGACATCGGCGGTCCCGCCAGTCAGCGAGAAGGCGTGCGCGCCAGTGATCGGCTTTGTCGCCGCCGCCGCGAAAGCCGCCGCGACATCCGCGACGAAGATCAGGTCCTGCGCCCCGGAATAGTCGATCGTGTAGGGCTGCCCGGCCACCGCCGCGCGACAGGCTAGCGTCGGGCCGGCCGTCAGGCCGATCTCGCGGCCCGGCCCATAGACGATGGTCGGGCGCAGGCCGACACTGGCGATGCCGTCATCGTGCCAATAGGCGCGGGCGCAGCCTTCGGTCGCCAGTTTGAACGCACCGTAATGGGTGACCGGCTCCGGCTTTGCGCCGTCCTCGGGGCCGAAGACCGCGCCGCTGCTGGCATAGGCCAGTTGCGAGAAGCCGTTGGCCTTGGCCGCCGCGAAGACGTTGAGCGTCCCGATCAGATTGACTTGCGCCCCCAGGACCGGATCGGCCTTGCAGGCCGGCGTCAGCAGGGCGGCGAGGTGGATGATCGACGAGCAGCCGCGCGCCGCCTGGACCAGGGCCGCATTGTCGGTGATGTCGCCCTGGACCCACTCGGCCTGCTCGGCCCGCTCGCCGGCGATCTCGCGCAGCACGCGGCGATCGGTCGAGCGATCGAAGATCCGCACCGCATGGCCGTCCTCGGCCAGGCGCTTCAGAATCCAGCCCCCGAGGAAACCGCCACCGCCAGTGACCAGGATGCGCTTCATGCCGACACCTGTCCGGCTTGGGCTTGCATGTCCTCGCTGGTGATGCTGAAGGCGGTCTCATAGAGATCCACGACCGGCGCGGTCAGCGTCCCCGTCGCAATCGCCAAGCGCTCGATCTCCGGCCGGGCCGCTTCGAGGCCGGCACGCTGCGAGCCCTCGACCAGGATCACCGCGTCAAAGCCTTTTTCGGCCATCGCGCTGCGCAACTCGGTCTCGCGGGTACGCACCCCGGACACCTCGTTGCGGGCGATGCCGAGATGGACGCAGGACACGCCGGGGAGAGACAAGATCAATTCGACGAGGCTCTGCGCCGCCTGCCTGAGCGCGGTCTCGGCCTCCGGATGCGCAAAATCGAAGCGGATGGTCGCCATGCTGCCGCCATCGCCGGTGCCGGCGCTGGCGACACGCTCGCAGGCGACGCGCAGGAAGTTCTGGAAGCTCGGCGCCACCGCCGCCGTCCAGGGTGTCGGATTGTTCAGCCGGACGAGATAGCCGGGCGAGCGGAAGACCTCGAGGTCATCGCCGGCATAGATGGTGCCGAAGACATAGCGGGCGGCCTCGGGCGCGTGCAGGCGCTTGCCCGTCCGGAACCCCGGAACCGAGAGGCGCTCGGGCATGTGCTCCCGCGTATGCCACTCGATGTATTCGCCATGCTGGCCGTCCGCGATGTCGTGCCAGATCGCCAGGAAGGCCGATCCCTTCAGTCCCATTGCATCCATCTCTCAGGCGCCCCGCTGTCCGCCCGCCTGTTTCCGGCGGCTTGACAAGGGGATCGTTTCCTCACCATCTAGCCTACTAGAATGTTAGTATGTTGGATGAGTCAAGCGGTTAATCGCTGACACACCGACAGGGAGGACGGCAGATGCAGGCAGCGGAAACGGCTCGGGTCGCGATCGTGACCGGAGGAGCGGGCGGGTTGGGCTTTCCGATCGCCGAGCGGCTCGCCGCCAAGGGACACAAGGTCGCGATTTGGGACATCGATGCCGGCCGCGCCGAGCAGGCGGCGGCGAAGCTCCCGAACGCGAGAGGCTACAAGGTCGACGTCACCGATGCCGACGCGGTCACTGCCGCCACCGCCCAGGTCGTGGCCGAGCTCGGTCCGCTCGGCATCCTCGTCACCTGCGCCGGCCATAACGGCCCGCTCGCCCCGTTCGCGGAGTATCCGGCCGAGGGCTGGCGCTTCGTCATGTCGCTCAACCTCGACGCGGTCTTCCACTGCTGCCAGGCGGCGGTGCGCGAGATGCTGAAGACCGGCTATGGCCGCATCGTCAATCTCGCCTCGATCGCCGGCAAGGAGGGCAACCCGAACGCGGTCGCCTATTCGGCCTCGAAGGCGGGCGTGATCGGCCTGACCAAGTCGATCGGCAAGGAGCTGGCGGCGACGCCGATCGTGGTGAACTGCGTGACGCCGGCGGCGATCGAGACCGAGATGCTCAACCAGCTGACGCCGGAGTTCAGGGCCTTCGTCACCTCGAAGATCCCGATGGGCCGCCTCGGGCAGGCGGAGGAGGTCGCGGCGCTGGTCTGCTGGCTCGCCTCGGAGGAGTGCTCGTTCTCGACGGGCGCCGTCTTCGACATTTCCGGCGGTCGCGCGACCTATTGAGGAGTTCGTCGTGCGCCAGCGCTACCCCCTGTCACTCGCCTTCCTGACCGTCCAGGGCTGCCCGCCAGTCGAGCATGTGCGCGCCGCCGCCGCGGCCGGATATGACGCCGCCGGCCTGCGGCTGATCGCGCCGCATGGCCTGGAGCTCGCCCACCCGATCGTCGGCGACAAGCCCCTGATCCGAGAGATCAAGGGCGTAGCCGCCGATCTCGGCGTCTCCTTCCTCGATGGCGAGGTCTTCACCCTGCTGCCGCAGACCGATGTCGAAACCTGGCTGCCGGTGATCGAGACCGCGGCGGAATTCGGCATGCCGCTGATGCAGATCGCCTCGGAAGACCACGAGAGCTCGCGTGCGGCCGATAATCTCGGGCGGATCGCCGATGTCGCGGCCCGGCACGGCATCAAGATGGCGATCGAGTTCATGCGCTGGCGCTGCGCCGCTACGATCGAGGGCGCCGCCGATCTGGCAAGAGCCTCCGGCCGCGAGAATGTCGGCATCCTCCTCGACACGCTGCATTTGTCGCGCTCGGGCGGCAGCCCGGCCAGTGTCGCGGCCCAGGCCGACCTCGTCCTCTATCTCCAGCTCTGCGATGCACCGGCCGCGCAGCCCGCCACCGATGCGGACTGCATCGCCGAGGCGCGCGGTGCCCGGCTGCTGCCGGGCGAGGGCGATCTCTGGCTGCAGGAGCTGATGGCGACGCTTCCGGACGACATCTGGATCAGCGTCGAGACCCCGCATGCGAGCGTCGCGGGACTGAGCTTCACGGCAAAGGCGCAACGGGGAATGGACGCGACACGACGATTTCTCGATTCGTTGCCGACTTGACAGGAGGGCGGTTGCCGGAAGACCGCTCTTCTGACTGACAATGCACGGTTGCGGATACTGCTCGTCTCGTTCGATGCGAGCTGGCATCCGGTAAGACGGGGAGTCCATCGCTGTGGAGTCAAGGCCACGAGGGCTGTTGACGGCGCGCGTCACCGAGCGGCTGCGCCGAGCCATTCTCGACGGCGAGGTCGAGCTCGGCGACGCCTTGTCGGAGGACAAGCTCGCCTCCAGGCTCGGGGTCAGCCGCAGCCCGGTCCACGAGGCGCTGACGGCGCTGGAGCAAGAGGGCCTGATCGACATCAGGCCGCAGCGCGGCAGCTTCGTCTTCCTGCCGACGCGGGAGGACATCGAGAATCTCTGCGAGTTCCGCCGCATGGTCGAGGCCGAGGCGCTGAGCCTCGCAATGGCCCGCAAGCGCAACGAGACCCTCGCCGCCATGGCCGCCGCCGCCCGCAAGATGCACGAGGCCATTGGGGCCGACGATCACTACGGCAGCGCCAATGCCGACACCGAGTTCCACCTCGCGGCGATCGAGAACAGCGCCAACCCCTATCTCATCAACGCCTATCGCCTGATCTCCAGCAAGGTCTCGGCGCTGCGCTCGCACAGGTCGACCGCCTCCGTCAGGAACGAGGCGAGCGCCGAGCATTTCGACATCATCGAGAAGCTCGAGACCGGTGACCTGCCGGGCGCCCTGGCCGCGCTCAACACGCATATCCTGAAGATGGCCAGGCGCTACAGCATCGAGCCGATGCCCGGCCGCAGGGCGAGCGGCCGCGCCACCCGCCAATCGCTCGATCAGTTCAGCCCGCTACTGGACTGAATCGGGCTCGGCTTCGACCGGACCCGGCTGCGGCGCGAGGTGGGTGCCGCCGCAGACATGGATGACGTCGCCGGTGATGAAGCTCGCTCGCGGCGAGGCGAGGAAGGCGATCGCGCCGGCGACATCCTCGGGAGTGCCGACCCGGCCGAGCGGCGACATCCTGCGGAAAGAGGCGGTGAGACCGGCGTTCTCGCGCACGAGCTTGTCGTTGAACGGGGTGTTGAGGAAGCTCGGCGCGACGGCGTTGACGCGGATCTGGTCGGGGCCGAGTTGCACGGCCAGCACCCGCGTCAGCCCGATCAGGCCGGTCTTGCTCGCGGTGTAGGCGACGCCGGTGCCGGCGAGGTAGACCCGCGAAGCGACATTGACGATGCTGCCGCCGCCGCTTCGCTTCATCAGGGGCTGCGCCACCTGGCAGAGCAGCATCGGCACGGTCAGGTTCAGCGCCAGCACGGCGTTCCAGACGGAGAGGTCGACCTCGCCGATCCGCGGCGCGCCCGTCATCCCGGCATTGTTGACGAGGCAGTCGAGGCGACCGAAGCGCTCTTCCACGCGCGCGACCAGCCGGTGCGGCGCACCCTCCTCCAGCAGGTCGACCGCTTCGACCACGGCCTGCGTGCCATGCTCGCGCTGGATCTCCGCGCAGATCGCCTGCGTTCGCTCCGCCGCGCGATCCGCCAGCACGACATCAAAGCCGTCGGCGGCCAGCATCTTCGCCGCCGCCCTCCCGACGGCGCCGGCGGCGCCGGTCACCAATGCGACCTTCATGGCAGCCTTGCGTCTCATTGCTGCCACGGCATCAGCCGGCGCTGCAGCGATTGCAGCGCGTAGGTCAGCAGCACGCCCAGCATCATCACCACGACGAGGCCGGCATACATCTTCTCGGGGTTGAGCACCTCCCAGTAATAGAAGGTGATGTAGCCTACGCCCTGCTTGGCGCGCAGGAACTCGACCGAGATGATCACGATCATCGCCGTGCCGAGCGCGATGCGCAGGCCGGCGAAGATCACCGGCATGGCGCCGGGTAGGATCACATGGCGCAGCATCGACCAGCCCTTGGCGCCGTAGTTGCGGCCGGCCATCAGGTAGACCTTGTCGATGCCCCGGACGCCGGCCATCGTGTTGATCGCCATCAGGATGAAGACGGCGAGCGCGACCACGACGATCTTCGGCGCCTCGCCGAACGGGTCGGCGAACATCAGCATCACGATCGGGAAGATCGCGATCTTCGGCAGGACATAGATCGCCGACAGCGTCGTATCGAGCATCAGCCGGACCGTCTGGTTCATGCCCATGACGACGCCGAGCAGTACGCCGGGCACCGCGCCGAGGAGGAAGCCGCCGAGCACGCGACCGATCGTCGCCAGAAGGTGGCTCTCCGACAGAAGCTTCCAGACGCCGGCCATGCCGTCGGCGGCATAGACCTCGGGGATCAGCCAGGGCCGGCCGAGCAGGCTGGTGCCGGAGAAGCGGTCATAGCGCACCGTCAGGTCCCAGAGCCCGACGGCGATGCGCGAGGGCTGCGGGAACCAGGTGGTGTTGAGCAGGCCGTAATCGCCGGCGAGCTGCCAGGTCAGCAGCACCAGCGCCGGAAAGCCGAAGGCGAGCGTGCGCTCGTAGAGCCCCCTGCCCCGCACCGGCACGATCCGGCCGGCACGCTCGCCGATCAGAACGAGCAGGATGAAGCTGAGACCGATCGCCGGCCAGGCGACGGCGCGCCAGAGGCCGAACAGGGCGAGTAGCGCATGCGCCGCCAGCCCGCCGGCAACGAGCAGGACCAGAGCGCGCCGGTCGTTGCTACCGACCGCGGCACGCGGAGCGGCGTCCCGGCTGGCCTCGATCTCGTTCGCGGAGGTGATGGTCATGGCCGCACCTCCATCGCCCGGGTCACCTCGGCGCTGAGCTGCTCCCAGATCGCGGCGCGGTATTCGGCGAAACGAGGCAGGTTCGTCGTTGCGATGCTGCGCGGGCGCGGCAGATCGATCTTGAAGGTCGCAAGATGCCGGCCGGGCTGGGCGCTCATCAGGATGACGCGGTCGCCGAGCAGCACGGCTTCGTCGAGGCTGTGGGTGATGTAGAGCACGGTCTTGCGTGTCTCCTCCCAGATCCGCAGCAGCTCCTCCTGGATCACCACGCGGGTCTGGGCGTCGAGCGCGCCGAGCGGCTCGTCCATCAGCAGCACCTCGGGATCGTTGGCGAGCGCCCTGATGATGCTGACGCGCTGCTTCATGCCGCCCGAGATCTGGTGCGGGTAATAATCGGCGAATTTGGAAAGGCCGACGCGGTCGAGCCAGAAGCGGGCCGTGTCGAGCCGCTCCTTGCGTCCGACGCCGCGCATCTGCAGACCGAAGGCGACATTGTCGGCCAGCGTCTTCCAGGGAAAGATCGCATATTCCTGGAAGACGACGCTGTTCAAGGGCTTGGCGGCGTCGGTGCCGGGCCTGATTTCGATCGCGCCCTGCGAAATCGATTCCAGCCCCGCCACCATGCGCAGGAAGGTCGACTTGCCGCAGCCGGACGGGCCGACGATGCAGACGAACTCGCCATCGGCGACGTCGAGTGAGAAATCCTCGAGCGCGACCATGACCCCGTCGACTGTGGGATAATGCTTGCTGACATGGCGCGCGCCGATCTTCGGCGCGGCCACGGCCTGCATGGCGACCGTCATCGCTCGGCCCTCCGGGCTGGCAGCCGAGTGCTCGTCACTTGGCGGGAGCGACCTTGCCGAGGGTCTCGATCGCCTTTGTGGCGAAGCGCTCGTCGATCGCCTTGGCCATGTCGAGCGGCTTCTCGTATTCGGTCCGGCCGTTCTCGCGATGGACGCGCTCGATGTCGGCGAGGCCGGCGGTCGGGATCGCCATGTTGGGGTCGAAGACGATGGCGCCGCCGCCCCTGATCGCCTCCGGCGTCGATGCCGTGAACTTGAGATAGGCATCCATATTGGCCTGCGAGAGATAGTCCGCGCCCTGCATCAGCCGGGCTGCCTCGGTCATCGCCAGCACGAAGCGCTCGGCCACGTCCGGCCGCTCCTTGATGAACTTGCCGGAGGCGACGAAGGCGACGGTCATCAGCCCGGGCGTGATGTCCTGCATCAGGAGCTTGCCGGTTCCCGCCTTGAGGATCTGGTCGGAATAGGGCGAGGAGGTCAGCACCGCATCGACCGATTTGCCCTCCATCGCAGCTGGCATATCGGCGTTGCCGACATTGAGCAATTGCGCGTCACGCAGGGTGAGCTTGGCGCTCTCCAGCGCCTTGCTGACGAAATATTCGCCGCCGCTGCCCGGCCCGCCGGCCGCGGCGATGCGCTTGCCCTTGAGATCGGCCACCGTCTTGACCGCGCCGCTGTCGAGCAAATCCTTGCGGACGATCAGCTTGGTCGGCCCGTCCGTCATCGGATCGAGCGCGCCGGGCGCGATCACCCTGATGTCGAGCCCGCGATTCCAGGCCGACCAGAGCGAGGCGACGATCGAGATACCGCCGACATCGACCGAGCCCTTGTCGAGGAAGGCGATCGCCTCGGTACCGGACTTGACGCTGTCGAGCTTGACGTCGAGCCCGTATTTCTTGAAGAGCCCGCGCGCCTCCGCGACATAGGCGGTGGCGAACTTCATGATCGGCACATAGGCGACGCGCACCGCCTGCGGCGGGTCGAGCGGCTTCAGCGCCGGCGCCTGCGCCAGGGCGGGCGATACGCCGGCGAGACCGAGACACAGGGCGGCGCACGCGCCACGCCAGAAAGCAAATCGAATCGACATCCTTGGTCCTCCCCTTGGGAGCGGCTTGCCGCCGCTTTCCCTTCAATGTCCGGCAAGCTTCTTCGGCCTGCTCACAAGGTCTCGTCAACCGCGCGACGGCGCGGCTGGCGCATGCTCATCCTTCCGCCATCGCGGGAACCGCGCTGAGATAGGCGCCCTGCACAAGGAGCGCGGCCCGCAAATCGGCGATCGGCACCTCGCTCGGCGTCAACGCCCGGTCGGCGGCGATGGCCGCGGCGACGCCGGCGGCCTGGCCGGTCAACCAGCATTGCGGGATCTCGCGCATGAAGGAATGGCTCGTGGCGTCGCAGGAGAGATGGCGGCCGGGCGCCAGCAGCCCGTCGACCTCCAGCGGCACGATCGCACCATAAGGCACCGAAACATTCTGGAATTTCGGCGCCAGCGAGGGCGAGACGCCGATCTCGTCGGGCGCCACGGCGCCGTCCCAGTTCTCGCGCGTCAGCTTGCCGCGCCCGGCGAGGCGCCGGCCATGCCGGACACCGAGCTGCGAGCCCGACAGCATGATGAAGGCATCCGAGAACCCCGGCGCATGGGTGCGGTAGAAGGCGAGATGCTTCAGCATCAGCCGGTGGCTCCTGATCTCGACCTCGGAGAGATCCTCGACCTTGAGCGCCGAATAGCCGGCGAGGCGCGGCCCCATGAAGACGGCGATGTCGTCGCGCCAGGACACCGACGGCTTGTCGAAGAAGCGCAGTTCCTCGCGCCCGCGCACCATAAACTGCGTGAACTGCTCCGGCGTCTGCGCCCTGAAGCGCAGGAAGGCCTTCATGTCGACGCCGCCGAACAGCCATGAGGTGTTCATGCAGCCATGGATGTCGCGGGCGTCGACCTCGGTGTCGTAGGCCGAGCCCGCGCCGGCATAGAGATCACCGTCGCCGGTCGCATCGACCGTCGCGCGGGCGAGGATGGCGCGCCGCCCCTCCTTGCTCTCGAAGGCACAGCCGGCGACACGTCGCCCGTCCATGATCGGGCTCGCGCCCCAGCCATGAAAGATCGGGTGGACGCCGGCCTCCAGCACCATGGCGAGCGATTCCGCCTTGAGCCATTCCGGGTCGAGCGTCGGCGCATGGGTCACCGTGCCGTTGAAGGCCGCGTTGCGCTGGCCCCAATAGGCGACGCGCTCGGGATCGTGCGAGCCCCATTCCGCCGGCTCAGGCCCGGCGATCCTGTCGCGGGTCAGCCGCGCCAGCAGCTCTTCGGCAAAGCCGCGGATGACGTGCCGGCCCTGCCAGTCGCTCATCCGGTCGATCCAGATGACGAGGCCGCCGGTCGAGAGCCCGCCGAGATGATTGTAGCGCTCGAGCAGCACGACATCGGCGCCGAGCCGGGCCGCCGCGACGGCGGCCGCCGTCCCGGCCGGCCCGCCACCGACGACCAGCACGTCGCATTCGGTATGGACGGGAAGATTGCGCGCCGGCTCCGCGACCATCTTGTCGGACGGGCGGCGGCGGTCGAATTTCTGCGTGTCGAAGGTTTCGGAGCGGAAGAACAGCCGTCCTCCCTCGCCTTCCATTGATCCCATGGTCCGTTTCCCCAAGGGGGCCTTGCCTCCGGGCGTCGTCGCGACGTGGCGCGCCACGCCCGGCAGCGGCCTCATGGCAGCGAGGATAGGATCGCCGTCATACCCTGTTCAAATGAATTTGATGGCCTTATTCATGAGCATAATTGCTCAATCGGAGATGACGCGATGGATGTCGCCGGGCTCGAAGCCTTCATCCAGATCGCGGAGTTCGGCAGCTTTCGCCGCGCCGCCGAGGCGATGCGGCTGTCGCAGACGGCCCTGAGCCATCGCATCCGCAAGCTGGAGGAGGATGTCGGCGTCATCCTGTTCCAGCGCACCACCCGCAGCCTCAGCCTGACCCGAGCCGGACAGGATTTCTTCCCCGAGGCGCGCGATGCGCTGATGCGGCTTTCGAGCCTCTACGACAACCTGAAGCGCGAGGGCCGGCAGGCGCAGGAGCGGGTCTCTGTCGGCTGTCTCGGCTCGCTCGGCGAGCATTTCCTGCCGGAGGTGCTGCGCGAGTTCCGCCAGCGCCATCCGGGCGTCTCGGTCACGGTCTTCGACGAGCCGGCGGCGGCGCTGCGCGAGCGCGTCGCCTCGGGTGAGGCGCAGTTCGCCCTCACCATCCTTGGCGCCCAGCTCTGGACCCAGAAATCCCGACCCCTGTTCGAGGAGGATTTCGTCGCCGCCGTCCCGGCCGGCCATCCGCTGGCGGAGCGCCAAGAACTGACCTGGGCCGATCTCGTCGGCCATCCGCTGGCGCGCGTCGCCACCACCACGAGCCACGGCTTCATGCTGAGCGAGAGCCTCGGCACCTTCGGCGAGCGGCTCGACTGGGCCTATGAGGTCCAGCGCGTCAACATGGCCGCCTGCTTCGTCGCCAGCGGCATCGCCATCACCGTGCTGCCGCGCCTCGCCATCCCGCCGAGCACGGAATTGCGCGTCATCCCGATCACCGCCCCGCTGATCCGGCGCACCGTCGGCATCATCGCGAGGGACGGCGTCCAGCTCCCCCGCCCGGCCCTGCAACTGCAACGCATGCTGCTGCAAGCGATCGCGCGCCATCCCAAGACCGCGGCGGCAAGGGCGGCCAAGGTTCAGCCGGGAGCCTCCGACAAAGGCACGACGGAAGCGAGCTCGTCCCGGCCGAGTACATAGGCGAGATCGTAGTCGGTCCAGGACTCCCGGCCTTGCGCGAGGCCATGCGCGTCGAGCGCAGCATCCAGCATGGCGGCGATGTCGGCGAGGCGCTCGCGGTCATGGCATTCGACCATCAGCGCCGCGCCATCGGCATAGGCCGCCCCTGACCCGGACGGAACCGTGAACGGCACCGGCGCGACCGCGGGATCCTTTGCCAGGACATGGACCGCCGTCGCGGCGGTCTTGCGCAGCGCGAGCTCCGCTATCGCCTCCCAGCCACCTTCCGGCGCCGTGGCATCGTCGAAGACCGTCGCCATCAGCGCGCCGCCGACCCCGCCGCCGCGGCTCAGCTCAATGAGATGACCGACGCGGAAGAAGCCGCGGAAGGACGGGCGCATGCTGCGCGACCACGGCGTCGGGTTCTGCAGCAGCGCCCGGTAAGCCGCGCTGTCGAGCACGCCGTTGTCGTCGAGTTCGTAGAGCGTCAGGAATTCCGGCAGCGGCCCCTCGCCGCGATGATAGCGGCGGGCCCGCAGCATGCCGGGGATGGCGAGCCGCTCCGGAACATGCTCGCGCGTATGCCAGAGATCGTACTCGCCGCGCCTGTTGGCATCGACGCCGTTCCAGAGCGAGAGCAGGCCGCTGCCCTTGAGCATCGCTTTCCGTCCTTGTCGTTCAGCCTTGCGGCAACGGCCCGTCGAAGCGCCAGCCCTGCGCAGCCAGCCGCGCCACGCCGTCGAGCAATCCGGCCAGCGGCTCTTCCGACAGAATCTCCAGCGCGACCGGCCCGGCATAGCCCTGCCGCTCCAGCTCCTGCCTGATCGCGGTGAAATCGATGGCGCCGCTGCCGATCGGATCGTGTCGCCATTGGCCGGTCGGGCTGTCGGAGAGATGGACGATGCCGATGCGCCCGGCAAGCAGGCGCAGGCCCTCGGCCGGATCCTCGCCGATCGCGAAGCCGTTCGCGACGTCGTAGATCACCGGAACGTCGTCATAGCCCTCCTCGTCAAGGAAGCGCATGATCGTCGCGGCGCTGTCGAGCAACCCCTGTGGATGGTTCTCCAGGATCACGCCGACCCCGGCATGGCGCGCCTCCTCCACCACCTGGCGGAAGGCCGGCCGGAAGCTCTGCATCAGCCGGTCATTGGCCTTGGCGAGCAGCGCATGCCGCCGCCCGGAGCCGACGCAAACATGCCGCGCACCCAGTTCGGCGCAGCGCAGCGCCAGTCGGCGATAAGCCTGGACCGAGAAGGCGACGACCTCGGGAGCGGCGCTGGCGAGGTTGATGTCGCTGCTGGCGAGATCGGCGGCCAGCAATGCGAGGCCATGATCGGAGATGAGCCGGCGCAATCGCGCGGCCCGGGCCTCGTCCTCGCGCCAGGGGTCGAAATGCGGCGGCGTCGCCATGAGCTGGATCCGGCGGAAGCCGGCGCGGGCGAGAGCCGCGACCGCTGCCTCCGCCTCCTCCTGCCAGACGAAGCCGAAAGTGTGGGCCGCCAGCTGCATCCTCTCAGGCTCCTTGATGACGATGCCGGGCTCAGCCGAAGAAGGGGCCGCGCGGCTGATGCGAGACCAGCGTCGGGCTCGCTCCCAGCGCCAGCGACAACTCCCTGGCGGCACTGAGCAGCATCGGCGAGAACGACAGCATCTTCTCCTCGGTCAGGCGGATATGCGGCCCGGCGATCACCAGCGCGCCGATGACCTCATTGGTCTGGGCGCTGCGGATCGGGGCGGCCGTCGCGCTCATCCAGGGCGAATAGGTCTGGCTCACCATGCTGAAACCGCGCTTGCGCGCCTGGCGCAGATATTTGAGCAGGGCGGCCGGCGTCTGCGGCGCCTTCGGGCCGAACGCCTCGCGCGTGCCATAGCCCTGGCGCTCGACCAGCGCGAGCGCCTCCTCCTCCGGCAGGCAGGAGAGCCAGGCATGGCCGCTTGCCGAGCAGGAGAGCCGGCCGGACTGGCCCATGTCGGGGTCGTAGCGCAGCCCGAAGGGCGAACCCTGCGATTTCGCCACCCAGATCAGCTCGCGCCCGTCGATCAAAGCGAGGCGAACCAGTTCGGCGGTCTCGCGTGCCAGCTGGTCGAGCACCGGCTGGGCGAGATCGGTGATGCCGCTGCCGGCCAGGAAGCTGAAGGCGAGCGAGGCGATCTTGGCCGTGAGCTGGTACATGCCGTGATGGCGCTCCTGCCGGACATAACCGCGCTCGACCAGGCTGGTCAGCACGCGATGCGTCGCGCTGCGGGGAATGCTGAGCCGCTCGGCGATTTCGTAGAGCGGCAGCCCGTGCGCATGGGCGGCCAGGAGCTCGATCACGCCCAGCGTCCGCTCGAGCAGTCCGCTCGGGGCCTGCTCGGCCTCGGTCTCATCCGTGTCAGCGACGAGCTTCTTCGCCATGGCCCTACCCGTAGTTGAGTTCCTGGCGTTGTCTCTGGCGCGCCGCCTCAAGGACGGCAAGTGTGGCCCGCAAGGTGCGGGTCGCATCGGCGGCGTCGATCAGCGGCGTGGCGCCCTCGCGCACGACATCGCGCAGGTGACGCAGCTGGCGTAGATAAGGGCTTTCGCGCGTCACCGGCAGCGCCTGCCGTGAGATCGGCGCGAACCAGCTCTTCTCGCCGTCATAGCGCCAGAGATCGAGCCCGGGCAGCGTCAGCGAGCCTTCCGTGCCCGAGAGGAAATGCGAGGTCACCGGCGCGGGCTGCGCCGGATAGTTCGGCAATTCGCCCGAGGACAGGTCCCAGCTCCAGGGCGAGACGGCGGTGTCGGACAGGCTGACCGTCACCAGCGCGCCGTTTTCCAGTTCGAGCAGCACCGCCGCGGTATCCTCGACCGGCAGGCCACGGACGCGGTCGGAGGTGACGGCCTGCACCGCGGCGATCTCGCCGCAGATGAAGCGGATCAGGTCGATCTCGTGGATCAGGTTGATCAGCACCGGCCCGCCGCCCGGTTCGCGCCGCCAGGCCAGGTCGAAATAGGCGTCGTGCTTGTAGAAGGTGTAGAGCACGGTGGCGGTGGTCAGCCGCCCGAGGCCGCCGCCCTGCACCGTCTCGCGCGCCGTGGCGATGATCGGATTGTAGCGGCGGTGATGACCGACGAGGACCGGCACTCCGGCCCGGGCCGAAGCCGCCGCCAGCTCCTCCCCCTCCGCTACCGTCACCGCGACCGGCTTCTCGATCAGCACGGGAATCCCGTGCGCGATCGCATCGAGCCCGATCGGCAGATGGCTCTGGTTCGGCGTCGCGACGATCAGCGCCTCGACGCCACCGGCCGCGATCAGGGCGTGATGGTCCGCAAACCAGCGCAGGCCGCGCTCCCTGCAAAAGGCCCGGCCCGCTTCGGTCGGATCGGCGACGCCGGCCACCGCGGCGAAATCCGTCCCCGCGATCACGTCCGCATGCAAGCGGCCGATCGCTCCGGCCCCGACGATCCCTACCGAAAATGACGACATGATCCAGCCTCTCGCGTTGCCTCCCCTTATCCCGCCGGGTCGCCATGCGGTCAAGTCTACTGGAATAAAATTCCAGTTTTGAAAATATGACTGGAATTTCATTCCAGTCGTGTTAGATGGTCGGCGCCGGCACGCATCGCGGAGCCCGCCAATCGAAGCCGCGCAAGGCTTCAGGGAACGCCAACGCAGGGAGGACGTCGTGACCGACGCAAACAAGCCGCAGCGGATTTCCACCATCAGGCGCCGGAGCCTTCTGCTCGGCGCCGGCTCGCTCGGCGCGAGCGGCCTCGTCTCGGCCAGGCTCGGCATGCCCTATATCGGCAATGCCGCTGCGGCCGAGCCGATCAAGATCGGCATGATCTGGGCCAAGACCGGCAGCATCGTCGACCAGTCGGAATATCTCGCCCAGGGTGGCATGCTGGCGCTGGAGCAGCGCAACAACACGCTGCTCGGCCGCCCCGCCGAGATCGTCTGGCTCGACGAGCCGAACCCGCAAGGCGCCCAGCAGAACGCCGAGCGCCTCGTCGGCGAGCACAAGGTCGTCGGCATGGTCGGCGGCGCGCTGAGCTCCTTCGCGCTCGGCATCTCGGCCGTCGCGAAGAAGGCCAAGATCCCCTATGTCGCCGCCAACGCCGCCACCGGCGATCTCACCGGCAAGTCCTGCAACAAGTACACCTTCCGCCTGCAGCCGCCGGTCGAGGTGCATGTCCGCGCGCTGGCGCCCTATTGCGGCGAGATCGGCAAGAAGTGGTATCTGCTGACGGCCGCCTATGCCTTCGGCCAGGACATCAAGAAAGCCTTCGAGGCCTATGCCAAGGCGAACGGCATCACCATCGTCGGCGCCGACGAGGTGCCGGTCGGCACGCCGGACTACAGCTCCTTCATCCTGAAGATCCGCGCCGCCAAGCCCGACGTGGTCATCGGCGGCGTCGCAGCGAGCGACCTCACCACCTTCCTGAAGCAGTGGAACGAGCTCGGCATGCGCGGGCGCATCCCCTTCGCCGAGATCTCGGTCGGCAACACCGATCTCTGGGGCGTCGGGCCGGAGGCTGCGGACGGGCTCTACACCCTGACCTGGTACTACAAGAACCCGAACAATCCGCCGGAAGAACAGGCGATGGCGGCGGCCTATGAGAAAAAATACAACCGCCCCGCCGCCGACAAGGCCTGGATGGGCTGGTTCGGCATGAAGAGCCTGCTCGACGCGATCGAGGCCGCCAAATCGACCGAACCGGGGGCGATCGTCGCCGCGCTGGAGAAATGGCAGGTGAAGCGCGGCGACCTCGACGTCCACTACCGCGACTTCGACCACCAGATGGTCAACCGCCTGCTGATCGCCAGCATCAAGCCGAAGATCACCGACAAATGGGACTATTTCGACATCAAGGCCGAGCTGCCGAAGACGCAGGGCGACATCGACAAGGCCTTCGGCTCGCAAGCCGAGAGCGCCTGCAAGATGGACGCGCTCTGACGCTCCACTCAACCGGATGACGGGGCGGCCGGGTCACATGCCGGCCAGCCTCCTCCTCTCACCTCGTCGCGCCCGCTCGAGGAGCGCCCCATGCTCGATATGATCCTGTCCCAGGCCGTGAACGGTCTGGTGTTGGGCTTCCTTTATGTCCTGATCGCCGTCGGTCTCTCGATCATCTTCGGGCTGCTCGGCATCGTGAACTTCGCCCATGGCGCCTTCTTCGCGGTCGGCGCCTATGTCGCCCTGGTGCTGGCGCGCGAATTCGGCTGGTGGGCGGCCCTGCTCGCACCGTTCGTCACCGGCGCGCTCGGCATGCTGGTCGAGATCGTGCTGATCCGCCATCTCTACGGCAAGGAGCCGCTGCTCGGCCTGATCCTGACCTTCGCGCTGGCGCTGCTGTTCGAGGCGGTGCTGCGCATGATCTTCGGCGGCGCGCCGCTGCCGTTCAGCGCGCCACGCTTCCTGTCCGGCTTCGTCGAATACGGGCCGATCCTTCTGACCAAGTACCGGATGTTCGTGCTGGTGGTGACGGTCGCGGCCCTCGTCGCCTTCTGGGCCTTCCTGACCTACACCCCGTTCGGCCGGATCATCCGCGCCGGCTCGCGTGACGCCGAGATGGTCGGCCTGCTCGGCATCAACCTGCCGGTGGTGTTCAGCTTCGTCTTCGGCATCGGCTGCCTGCTCGCCGGCCTCGCCGGGCTGCTCGCCGCGCCGCTCTGGACCGTGACGCCCTCGATGGCAGCGAGCGCGATCATGCCGGCCTTCGTCATCGTCACCATCGGCGGGCTCGGCTCCTATGTCGGCGCAATCATCGCCGGCCTGCTCGTCGGCATCACCATCGCCATGACCATCCAGTTCCAGCCGGAATGGGCGGGGGCGGCGATGTACGTGCTGATGGCGGCGATCCTGCTCGTGCGTCCCCGTGGCCTCTTCGGTGAAAAATGGGAGCGCTTCGAATGAACGCCCGCGGCTTCCTTGCGCATCCCGCCCTCTGGGCCGGTCTCGTCCTCTCCGGCCTGACCCTGCTCTGGCTCGGCCTCGGCGCGCCGATCGGGCTGATCACCCAGATCGCGATCTACACGCTCTACGGCATGGGCGTGAACCTGCTCGTCGGCTATACCGGGCTCGTTCCCTTCGGCGCCTCCGTGTTCTTCGGCTGCGCCAGTTACGCCGCCGCCTTCTTCGTGCTCGGTAAGATCAGCAACGATATCTTCGGCCTCGTGCTCGCCGTGCTGTTCTCGCTGGCACTCGCCTTCGGGCTCGGGGCGCTGATCCTGCGCCGCAAGGGCCTCTATTTCTCGCTGCTGACCCTGGCCTGCTCGCAGATCGCCTTCGAGGTCGCCTTCAAATGGACGGCCGTCACCGGCGGTGAGAACGGGTTGCAGGGCGTCGCCCGCGCCAGCTTTTCCAGCGACCTCTCCTTCCATCTCTTCGTGCTGGCCGCGGTCGTCGCCGGCATCTGCCTGCTCTGGCGCCTGGTGCATTCGCCTTTCGGCCGGGCGCTCCAGGCGGTGCGCGACAATGAGCAGCGCGCCCGCAGCCTCGGCTTCAACGTCTATCTGCTGAGACTCGGCTCCTTCGTCGTCATGGCCGGCTTCGTCGGCTTTTCGGGCGCGCTGCTGACCTTCCTGCTGCAGGGCGTCTACGCCAATAATCTGAGCTGGCAGCATGCCGGCGACGCACTGCTGATGACCGTGCTCGGCGGCGTCCACCATTTCCTCGGCCCGCTCTGGGGCGCGATCACCTTCATCATCATGGAGAACCGGCTCTCGGCGATCACCGAGAACTGGTGGCTGATCTTTGCCCCGGTCCTGATCCTGTTCGCCCTGCTCTCGCCGGAGGGCATCCAGGGCCTGGCCCAGCGCCTCATCGGCAAGCAGCGCTGGACGCTGACCCGGGGCAGCATTCCGCCGCGGCCGGCGGTGATCGAGCCCTATGTCAGCGCCGCCCAGGCGATGGACCCGGACAAGCCGATCCTCGAGACGCGCAAGCTCTCCAAGCAGTTCGGCAGCCTCGTCACCGCCAGGGAGATCGACCTTCAGGTCAAGCCCTTCGTGCTGCACTCGATCATCGGCCCGAACGGCGCCGGCAAGACCACCTTCTACAACATGCTGACCGGCGTGCTGCCGCCCACAAGCGGCCAGGTCTTCTTCGAGGGGCGCGAGGTCACCCGCCTGCCGATGCATGCCCGCGCCCGGCTCGGCATGGGCCGTTCCTTCCAGATCCTCTCGATCTTCCCGAACCTCAGCGTGTTCGAGAATGTCCGCATCGCCGTGCAGGCGCAGCGGATCGGGGCGCGCGGCCTGCTGCGCGACGCCCATGCCGACGAGGCGATCAATGCCCGCTGCTGGTCGATCCTCGACGCGGTCGGCCTCGCCGACCAGGCCGGCGAGCTCGCCCAGGATCTGCCGCACGGCGCCAAGCGACTGCTCGAGATCGGCGTGACGCTGGCGATCGAGGCCAAGCTGCTGCTGCTCGACGAGCCGCTGGCGGGCCTCGCGGAAGCCGACCGCATCGTCGTCGCCGACCTCATCCGCAAGCTCGCCCAGCGCCACGCCGTGCTGCTGATCGAGCACGACATCGACCGGGTGCTGGCGATCTCGAACCGCATCTCCGTGCTGCACCAGGGCAAGGTGATCGCCGACGGCAAGCCGGCCGAGGTCGCCCGCAATCCCGAGGTGATCGCCGCCTATCTCGGCGCCGCCAAGGATGGCGAGCGGGCCTCCACTCCGGCGGTGATGCGCCGCACCGGGGCGACAAGCCCGGTCCTGCTCGACGCCAAGGGCATCGCCGTCGGCTATGGCGGCAGCACCGTGCTCTCCGGGGTCGACCTCACCATTCGCGAGGGCGAGGCGGTGGCGCTGCTCGGCCGCAACGGCGTCGGCAAGACCACGACGCTGCGCGCGCTGACCGGCAGCCTGCCGCTCGACCAGGGCTCGATCAGCTTTGCCGGAACCGACCTTGGCAAGCTCAAGCCTTTCGAGATCAACCGGCTCGGCATCTCGCTGGTGCCCGAAGGACGCCGGCTCTTCCCCAATCTCACCGTCACCGAGAACCTGCTGCTGGCCCAGAGACCAGGCGGCATCACGCTCGAAGAAGCCTTCGCTCTGTTCCCGCGCCTCAAGACACGCCAGGCGGCCAAGGCGGAGAACCTCTCCGGCGGCGAACGCCAGATGGTCGCGATCGCCCGCGCCCTGATGGTGCCGAGCAAGCTCGTGCTGCTCGACGAGCCCTTCGAGGGCCTGGCTCCGGCCGTGGTCAACGAAGTCATGGAAGCGCTGGTGGAACTGCGCGGGCGCGTCGCCATGATCATCGTCGAGCACCATGCCGAGCTCGTGCTGCCGATCGTCGACCGCGCCTATGTGCTGGTCAACGGCCAGGTCGCCTTCGCCGGCGAGGCCGCCCAGCTGGAGCATGACGACGCCCTGCAGGCGCGCCTTCTCGGCGTCGTCGAAACCCAGGACTATCGTGCGGCTTAAAGCATTTTCGAGCGAAGTGGACACCGGTTCGCGTGAAGAAAATGCGCCAAACAAAATCGGCCGCTGCCGGAGGATTTGACAAGTGAGCATCACCATCACCGGCGCGACGCGCCTCAACGTCATCGTCGGCGAGCCGATCGCCCAGGTGAAATCGCCGGCCGGCATGACGGCCGCCTTCGCCGCGCGCGGCCATGACGGCATCGTCGCGCCGGTGCGCGTCGCGCCCGAGCATCTCGACACGTTCCTGAGCGCGCTCGACCATGTCCCGAACTGCGACGGCATCATCGTCACCGTACCCCACAAATTCGCCTGCCATCGCCATTGCGCCAGCGCCACCGAGCGCGGCGACTTCCTCGGCACGGTCAACATCATGCGCCGGCGCCAGGACGGCGCCTGGCATGGCGACATCGTCGACGGGCTCGGCTTCGTGGGCGCGGTCAAGGCCAATGGCGGCGAGCCCGCCGGCAAGCGCGCCCTGCTGGTCGGCGCAGGCGGCGCCGGCTCGGCCATCGCGCTCGCCCTCGTCGATGCCGGTGTCCGCGAGCTCGCCATCCACGATGCCGACGCCGAGCGCCGGGACCGGCTCATCGCCCGCCTCGACGGCCGCAACGGGACGAAGGTCCGGGCCGGCTCGGCCGACCCGAGCGGCTTCGACCTCGTCGCCAACGCCTCGCCCGCCGGCATGAAGCCGGGCGATCCGCTGCCGGTCGAGGCCGACAAGCTCGCGCCCGAGACTTTCGTCGGCTGCGTCATCACGGTTCCGGCGGTGTCGCCGCTGATCGAGGCCGCCCGCAAGCACGGCTGCGCGACCTCGACCGGCACAGACATGTACCAGGCGCTGCAGAGCGCCATGGTCGACTTCCTGCTCGCCGGCGAGCGTATCGGCTGAGGTCCATGATGTTCACGACACTGGCGGCATTGCCGGAACAGACATCCTACGACGTCATCGTCGCCGGCTCCGGCGCCGCCGGCCTCGCTGCGGCCGTCTTCGCCGCGATCGAGGGCCGCTCGGTGCTGGTGGTCGAACGCACCGACCATGTCGGCGGCACCAGCGCCCTCTCCGCCGCCACGACCTGGGTGCCGAACTCGCTGCATGCCGAAAAGGTCGCGACCGGCGATTCCGTCGAGAGGGCCGCCCGCTTCCTCGACGGCGTCGTCGGCAACCATTCCTCGGCGCGGCAGCGCGAAGCCTTCTTGCGCGCTGGGCCGGAAGCGATCGCCACGCTGGAGCAGCGCAGCGCGGTGCATTTCCGCCCCTATGCCACCCATCCCGACTATGAATCGGATGTCGAGGGCTCGACCCTGCGCGGACGCGCGCTCGAACCCATCCCGTTCGACGGGCGCCAGCTCGGCGAGGACCTCCACCGCATACGCCCGCCGATCCCGGAATTCACCCTGTTCGGCGGCATGATGATCGACCGCACCGATATCGGCCATCTGCTCAAGCTGAAGACATCCTGGGCTTCCTTCCGGCACGCGGCCGCCATCCTCGGCCGCTACGGGCTCGACCGTCTCAGCGGCAAGCGTGGCACGCGCCTCGTCATGGGCAATGCGCTGATCGGCGGCCTCCTGCTGACGCTGAAGAAGCATGGCGGCACGGTCCTGCTGAACGCTTCGATCACGCAGCTGCAGACCGGGCCGGACGGCGTCACCGGCGTCGTGGTCGAGCAGGGCGGAACAAAGCACGCGATCGCGGCCCAACTCGGCGTCGTGCTCGCCGCCGGCGGCTTCAACCGCCATCCGCAGCGGCGCGGCGAACTGCTCAACGCGCCGATGCCTGCGCTCAGCCCCGCCGCTCCCGGCCATACCGGCGCGATGCAGGACCTCGCCCTCAAGCTCGGCGCGCGTCTCAGTGAGGGCAGCCTCGACAATGCCTATTGGGCGCCGGTCTCGACACGGAAACGACCGGACGGCAGCATCGCCGTCTTTCCACATTTCGTGCTCGACCGCAGCAAGCCGGGGACCGTCTGCGTCGACCAGACCGGCCGGCGCTTCGTCAACGAATCCACCTCCTACCACCTGTTCAGCCGCGCCATGTTCGAGGCGAACCGGACGCGCCCGACGATTCCCTGCTGGATCGTCACCGATGCCGAGGGCCTGCGCCGCTACGGGCTCGGCATGGTCAGGATGGGCACGCGCGACCTGAAGCCCTTCCTCGCCGACGACTATCTCCTCGAAGGGGCGACCATCGCCGAACTCGCCGGCAAGCTCTCGATCGATCCTGCGACGCTCGCCGACACCATCGCCCGCATGAACGACCATGCCCGCACCGGGATCGATCCGGAGTTCGGGCGCGGCACCACCGATTATCACCGCGTCAACGGCGACGCCTCGCGCGGCTTGCCCAATCCGACGCTCGGTCCGATCGCGAGCGCGCCCTTCTACGCGGTCAAGCTGACGCCGGGCGATATCGGCGCCGCAACCGGCCTCGTCATCGACGAGAACGCGCAGGTGCTCGGCGATGGCGATCGGCCGATCGGCGGGCTCTACGCCTGCGGGAACGAGGCGCAGTCGATCATGGGCGGAACCTATCCGGGGCCCGGCATCACCATCGGCCCGGCCATCACCTTCGCCTGGTGCGCGATCCGCCATGCGCTCGGCCAGCGCGCGCCAGTTGCAGAGCGCGCTGTGGGATGAGCAGCGCCCTGCCCAGCTCCTGTGATCTGCTGGTGATCGGCTCGGGGGCCGGCGGGCTGGCAAGCGCCGTCACCGCCGCCGTGCTCGGCCTCGACGTCGTCGTGATCGAGAAGGAGCGCCATTTCGGCGGCACCACCGCCTGGTCCGGCGGCTGGATGTGGCTGCCGCGCAATCCGCTCGCCCGCGCCGCCGGGATCGACGAGGGCGAGGAGACGATCCGCACCTATCTGCGCCACGAGCTCGGCGAGGGCTATGACGAGCCCTTCGTCACCATGCTGCTGGAGCAGGGGCCGCGCATGGTCGATTTCTTCCGGCGCGAGAGTGTGGTCGACTTCATCGACGGCAACCCGATCCCGGATTTCCACGGCAACTCCCCCGGCGCCGGCACCGGCGGCCGCTCGCTCTGCGCCAAGCCCTTCGACGGGCGCGAGCTCGGGGCGCGGCTGCATGATCTGCGCCCGCCGCTGGCGGAAATCGCGCCCTTCGGCATGAACATCGGCTCGGGCGCCGACCTCCAGCATTTCCTGCATGCGACGCGCCGGCTCCCCTCCTTCCTGCATGTGCTGCGCCGGCTGGCGCGCCATGTCGTCGACCGCGCCAGCCATGGCCGCGGCCTGCATCTGGTCAACGGCAATGCCCTGGTCGCGCGCTTGCTCAAATCTGCCGACGATCTCGGCATCACCCTGCTGAACGAGACCGCGGCGATCGAGCTGCTGCGCGACGGCGAGCGCATCGTCGGCGCCACCGTCGAGAGCGCAGGCCAGCGCCGAACGATCCAGGCGACGCGCGGCGTCGTGCTCGCCACCGGCGGCTTCCCGCATGATCTCGCCCGCAAGGCCGCGCTTTTCCCGCATGCGCCGAGCGGCCGGGAGCATTGGTCGGCAGCGCCCCGCGCCAATACCGGCGACGGCCTCAGGCTCGGCGAGGCGGCGGGCGGGCATGTCGAGACGGACCTGCCGCATGCGGGAGCCTGGGCGCCGGTCTCGCTGGTGCCGAAGCCGGGCCTGGAACCCGGTCGCTTTCCGCATCTGGTCGAGCGTGCCAAGCCGGGCGCACTCATGGTGCGCGGCGACGGCAGGCGCTTCTGCAACGAGGCCGATTCCTATCACGACGTGATGCAGGCCCTCTTCGCCGCGACGCCGGCAGGCGAGCCGGCCGAAGCCTGGCTGATCTGCGACCACCGCTTCCTGCGCCGCTACGGGCTCGGCCGCGTCCGGCCGCGCCCCTTCCCGATCCGGCACTGGCTGGGCAACGGCTATCTCAAGCGCGGCGCGACGATCGCGGAACTTGCTGCGGCCTGCGGCATCGATGCCGCCAGGCTGACCCGGACGTTCGAAACCTACAACGCCGCCGCGGCGGATGGGCGTGATCCGGAATTCGGCCGCGGCGACACCCCCTATAACCGCATCCAGGGCGCGCCGGAGCAAAAGCCCAACCCTTGCGTCGCGCCGCTCGGGCCGGGGCCGTTCTATGCGGTCAGGATCGTGCCCGGCAGCCTCGGCACCTTCGCCGGGCTGAAGACGGATGCGCAGGCACGCGTGCTCGATGCGCGCGATGCGCCGATTCCCGGCCTCTATGCAGTCGGCAACGACATGTCGAGCATGATGGCCGGCCGCTATCCCGCCGGCGGCATCACGCTCGGCCCGGCCATGACCTTCGGCTACGTCGCCGCCCACCATGCCGGCGGCATCCCGCTCGCCAACAACCGTTCCTAATCCCTGCGCCCGGAGACCGCCATGCGCTATGAAATCGCCACCCTCACCGTCCGCCTCGGCAAGGCCGGGGCGGTCGTCGCCGCAATCAATGCCGCGTTGAAAGCGCCCGAGGCGAAGGACCGCCTGCTCGGCTGCTGGACCAGCGAGATCGGCACGCTCAACCAGATCATCCTGCTGCGCGGCTTCGGCGACGAGGCCGAACTCCTGGCCGAGCGCCAGCGCCTGCTCGCCAGCGGCAACCCGTTCGGCGCCGGCGAGGACATCGCCAGGCTCGCCTTCGACAGCTATGCGCCCTTCCCCTTCCTGCCGCCGGTCCAGCCCGGCAAGTTCGGCGCCGTCTACGAGATCCGCAGCTATATGCTGAAGCATGGCGGCGTCCCGGCGACGATCGCGGCCTGGCAGGCGGCCGTGCCGGCGCGCGTCGAGCTCTCCCCGCTCGTCATTGCCATGTACGCGCTCGACGGCCCGCCGCGCTTCACCCATATCTGGCCCTTCGCCAGCCTCGACCAGCGCGCCGCCGTCCGGGCCGACTCCGTCGCCAAGGGCATCTGGCCGCCCAAGGGCGGGCCGGAATGGCTGACCGGCGAGATGTATTCGACGATCGCGCTGCCAACCGCGATCTCGCCGCTCGCCTGAGAGGACGCCCACCATGCCGCTGATGTCGCTCGCCTATCTCACGACCGTGCCGCTGAACCCACCTGACGCGGTCCGGCTCGCCACCGAACTCGGCTACGATGCCGTCGGACTGCGCGCGCTCCCGGCCGCGCCCGGCGGCGACACCAGCCCGCTGATCGAGGATGCCACGCTGCTGGCGCAAACCCGACGCGCCATCGCCGACGGCGTGCCGGTCTTCGACGTCGAGATCGTCAGGCTCGGCGCCGATTTCGACGTCGAGACCGTCAAGCCCTTCCTCGAGGTCTGCGGCGCGCTCGGAGCTCGCGCCGTGCTGGTCGCCGGCGACGATCCCGACGAGGCCCGGCTCACCGCCTCCTTCGCCGCCTTCTGCGAGGCAGCGGCGCCCTATGGCCTCACCGGCGATCTCGAATTCATGCCATGGACGCAGGTGCCGGACGCCAGCACGGCGCTGCGCATCGTCACGGCCGCCGGCCAGGCCAATGGCCGTGTCCTCGTCGATGCGCTGCATGCCGGCCGCTCGCGCACGAGCCTTGCGGACATCGCCGCGATCCCGGCCGCGCGCCTGAGCTATGCCCAGCTCTGCGACGCACCGGCCGAGATTCCGGGCACCACCGAAGGCCTGATCCACACCGCTCGGCAGGCCCGCCTGCTTCCGGGCGAAGGCGGCATCGACCTCGTCGGCATCTTCAGCCAGCTTCCGGCCGAGCTGCCGGTCAGCGTCGAGGTTCCGCACCGCGAACGGTCCGCGCAGCTGGGCATCCGCGAATGGGCCCGCCAGGCGCTAGTGGCGGCGCGAACCACCCTGGCCGCCCGCGATGCGGCGGTGGCCAAGGGCGCTTCGCTGCGGCGGGGCGCATGAGCGTCCACGAGCGAACGCTCAGGCCGGCCAGCGATACGGCCGGCGCGCCTTCGCCTTACTTCACCACGAAGCCGTGCGCGAACGGGTCGCGGTCGTCGATGAAGATGGTGTTGTAGCCGGTCATCCGGGCCCAGCCGGCGATCGAGGGGATGATCGCCTGGCGGTTCGCCACCGTCGTCGCCGCCTCGACCCGTCCCTTGAACAGCGAGCCGATGATCGACTCGTGGACGAACTCGTCGCCGACCGCGAGTTTGCCCTTGGCGGCGAGCTGCGCCATCCGCGCCGAGGTGCCGGTGCCGCAGGGCGAGCGGTCGATCGCCTTCTCGCCATAGAACACGGCGTTGCGGGCATGGGCGCCATCTTGCGTCGCCTTGCCGGTCCACTGGATATGCGACAGCCCCTGGATCTCCGGATGCTCCGGATGGACGAACTCGTACTTTGCGTTCAGCGCCGCCCGCAGCTTCGGCGACCAGCCGACGAGCTCGCCGGCCGTATGATCGGCCATATCCAGGAAGTTCTTCTGCGGCTCGACGATCGCATAGAAATTGCCACCATAGGCGACGTCGACCACGATCTCGCCGAGGCCCTCGACCTCGGCGCTCAGCCCTTCCGCATAAAGGAAGCCCGGCACATTGGTGAGGCGGACCTCCTCGACGAAGCGGCCCTCCTGGCGATAGCTGATGTCGACCTTGCCGGCCGGCGCGTCGATCGAGAGCTTGCCCGGCTCGCGCGGCGTGATCAGCCCGTTCTCGATGCCCATGGTGATCGTGCCGATCGTGCCATGGCCGCACATCGGCAGGCAGCCCGAGGTCTCGATGAACAGCACGCCGACGTCGCAATCGGGCCGTGTCGGCGGGTAGAGGATCGAGCCCGACATCATGTCGTGTCCGCGCGGCTCGAACATCAGGCCGGTACGGATCCAGTCGAACTCGCGCAGGAAATGGGCGCGCTTCTCCAGCATGGTCGCGCCCTCGAGGCGCGGGCCGCCGCCCGAGACCAGCCGGACCGGATTGCCGCAAGTATGACCGTCGATGCAGGAGAAGGTATGGCTGGCCATGGTTCAAAACTTTCCTGAGATGCGCAAAGCCTGCTTGAAGTCGTGTCGGCTTTTTGAATACAGCAAGTATGCAGATTTGCAACGAGCGGGAAGCGCGCCATGAGCGACATGACGATCCTCAGCATGGAGGCGCTGACGCGCCGGATCGAGGCGGTCTTCCGCAAGGGTGGATTGTCGCCGCTTCATGCCGCGGCGCTTGCCCGCGTGATCGCGGCCGGCGAGCGCGACGGCTGCAAGTCGCATGGTGTCTTCCGGGTCGAGGGCTGCCTGCGCACGATCAAGGCCGGCAAGGTCTCGCCCGATGCCGAGCCCGTCTTGCATGACGACGGCTCGGCCGTGCTGCGTGTGGCGGCGGGCGGCGCCTTCTCCTGCGCGGGCTTCGAGCTCGGCGCACCCACCCTCGCCGAGCGTGCCAGGCAGCTTGGCCTCGCTGCTCTGGTCATCAACGACTGCACCCATTTCTCTGCGCTCTGGCCGGAGGTCGAGGCACTCGCGGACATGGGCGTCGCCGCACTGGCGATGTGTCCGAGCTATGCAACCGTCGCGCCTTCAGGCGGAACGGCCGCCCTGCTCGGCACCAATCCGCTCGCCTTCGGCTGGCCGCGCAAGGACGGCCATCCCTACGTCTTCGACTTCGCCACCAGCGTCGCCGCCCGCGGCGAGATCGAATTGCATCGCCGCGCCGGGAAGCCCCTGCCCGAGGGCTGGGCGCTCGACTCCCAGGGCGAGCCGACCACCGATCCGACCGCGGCGCTCGCCGGGGCGATGCTGCCCTTCGGCGGGCACAAGGGCTCGGCGATCTCGACCATGATCGAATTGCTCGCCGGCGTGATGATCGGCGACCTGACCAGCCAGGGCGCGCTCGATTTCCTGGGAACCACGACGCTGGCGCCGCAGCATGGCGAGCTGATCCTGGCGTTCTCGCCGGAGCGCTTCGCCGCCGGACGTCCCGGCGATCCGTTCGCGCGCGCCGAGACATTGTTCGAGGCGATTGCCGGACAGGGCGCGCGCCTGCCATCGCAGCGCCGCTTCAAGGCCCGCGAGGGCTCGCTGGCGGACGGGATCGCCCTGACCGCCGCCGAGATCGAGCAGCTCGACCGACTGGAAGCGCTCGGCCTCGACGCGGTCGCGTGAACAGGAAAAAAGACCCTCCCGTCACCGGGAGGGCCTGTTCCGGATAGTCCCTTAGGCGGCGTGCTTCCTGCTCGCGCCGGCCTGCTTCGACCACTGCGCATACCAGGCGTCGAACAGCTTGAGCTGCGCCTCGACATAGCCGCGCTGGCTCTCGCCGAGCGCGTCGGTCGGGTTGAAGTGCAGGCGATATTCGGCGTCGCCCTTCAGCACCATCATGTGCTTGAAGTAGAGGACGAGGTCCGGCCCTTCGTCGAAGGAGGAGAGCACGGCGAGCGCCGCCTCCAGCTCGAGCGCCAGCCGGCGGGCCTCGACATCACCCTTCGCCGCGGCCTGGCTCAGGCTGACGAGGTGCAGCACTTCCTTCGGCAGCACGCAGCCGATGCCGGTGATCGCGCCGGTCGCGCCGCAGTTGACGAAGCCGTGGAAGACGCAGGTATCGACGCCGATCATCAGCGAGACGTCATCGTCGCGGCTGGTGATGGTCTCGGCGGCGTAGCGCATGTCCGCGGCCCCACCGAACTCCTTGAAGCCGATCAGGTTCGGATGCTCGGCCCGCAGCGCGAAGAACAGGTCTGCGCGCGTGGCGAAGCCGTAATAGGGGCTGTTGTAGATTACCGCCGGCAGACCCGGCGCCGCAGCGAGGATCGCCTTGAAATGGTGGCGCTGCGCCTCGACCACCGAGCCGCGCGAGAGCACGCGCGGGATCACCATCAAGCCCTTCGCACCAACCTCCTGGGCGTGGGCGGCATGGGCAACGGCGGAAGCGGTGTTGACCGCACCGGTCCCAACGATCACCGGTACGCCGGCCTTCACCAGAGCCTCGACGCCCGCCATTCGCTGCGCGTCGGTCAGCAGCGGCCAGTCACCCATCGAGCCGCAATAGACCACGGCCGCCATGCCGGTGGCGATCAGCTCCTTGCCCTTGCGCACCAGCGCCTCGAAATCGGGGCTGCGGTCGGCCTTGCAGGGGGTCATCAGCGCCGGCATGCAGCCGGAAAAAATCTGGGCCTTCATCACGCGCTCCTCGGGCTGGCGATTTCACGGGCGGCGTGTCTCGCTGCCTCGATCGACAGGCATAATACTCTTTGTATTTTATTTGTCCACAAGAAATTTTAACGCGCGAAAGCCCGTCATTCCGGGGCAGGCCGAAGGCCTGAGCCCGCAACCCAGAACCAACGCGTGCGATTGTAAGGCGCGACATCGGCCGCCTCCTTTGGAGACGGCATCGGCTCTGGATTCCTGGCCCTTCGCTTCGCGAAGTCCCGGAATGACGGCTACTTCGATCTCAGAACCGCCTGCTTAAAGCGCCAGCGTCTGGCGGCGGTCGCGGGCGATCAATTGCTGGATCTGCTGGACGATCTGGTCGGCATGGGCCTTGGCCAGCCGGTCGGCGCCCTCGACATCCCGCGCCGCGATCACGGCGATCATCTCCTCATGCTCCGCCACGTAGCGCTGCGGCAGGCGGTCGTCGAAGGAGTAGTAGTAGAGCCGCAGGATGCGCCGGCCTTCGTCGAGCAGGCGGCAGAACAGTCCGGTGTAATAGGGATTGCGCCCGGCTTCCGCGATCGCCGCATGGAAATCGCGGTTGGTAGCGATCATCGCGAGCGCATCCTGCGCTTCGACGGCACCCGCGAAGGCGGCCTGCCGGGCGCGGATGATGTCGAGATCCGCCGCGACATGGAACTCGGCCGCCAGCCGCGTCGTGACGCGATACATCAGCGTGATCGCGTCGAAGAAGGTGTGCAGGTTGAGGAAGTCGATGTTCGACACCACCGTCGAGCGGTTGGGCAGCGTCGTGACCAACCCTTCGCTCGCCAGGCGCACCAGCGCCTCGCGGATCGGCGTTCGCGACATCGACAGCCGCTCGGCGAGCTGGATCTCGTCGATCGGGCTGCCGGGCGGCAGCACGAGGTCGATAATGTCGTCGCGCAGGATGTCGTAGACGAGCTTGACGCCCTCGCCGCGTTTGCGCTCCGCCGGAGCGGCCATGGTCCTGTCTGTCATGTCGAAGCCTCTTGTCGACATGACGAATACAGATTGCACCTAACCGCAGCAACAACGCCGGCCGACAACGGCCGACGCCGTCGACCGGGCTCAGCCGCCGATCTGCCTGATCGCGATCTTATTGAAGCGCGGCTTGGCTTCGCCCTGCTGCTCGATCGCGACTTCGCCATTGTGGACGTGGAAGCGGATCAGCGTCGCGCCGGCACCTTGCCAATCGGCGGTCTCGCCATCGTCCTCGTAGAGTTCGCTGGAGGCGCCCTCAACCACGCCGCAGACCAGGACCTCGCGCTCATCGCTGATCCCGGCGGGATTGCCGAGCGGGATCAGCGCCCCGGCCCGCACGAACAGCGGCAGCCGGCCGAGCGGCGCCGGAACCGTCACGGTGACGCCGCCGGGATAATGCTTGCCGTCATGCCAGTCGTACCAGCCGCCGGCATGCGCGGGCAGATAGACGCTGCGCTCGCGCGCGCCCTCCTCCAGCACCGGCGCGACGAGCACATCCGGGCCGAGCATGAAGACATCGTCGATCGCCACGGCAGCCGCGTCCTGCGGGAAGTCGTAGAGCAGCGGGCGCACCGCCGGGATGCCGTCGCGGCTCGCCCGCCACATCTGCGTATAGAGATAGGGCATCAGCCGGTAGCGCAGCTGGATCGCCTCACGCACCTGCGGGATCACCTCGGGGTGCATCCAGGGCAGGTTGACGACGCCGTCATCGTTCCAGGAGTTCATCACCATGCGCGGCCAGAGCGCGCAGAACTCGTTGAAACGGACGAAGAGCTCAGGGTCCGGCGTCGGGCCGTGGAAGCCGCCGACGTCGTGGCCGATGCTGAACATCCCCGACAGGCTCATGTTGAGCCCCTGGGTCAGGTTGTAGCGCAGCGTCTTCCAGGCGGTTTCGTTGTCGCCCGACCAGGTCTGGGCGTAGCGCGAGATGCCGGCACAGCCGCCGCGCGTGATCGCATATTGCCGCTTGCCCGGCGTCCGTTCGGCTTGCGCCTCGTAGGACAGCTTGGTCATCAGCAAGGGCTGCGCCGGGCGGGCCAGCGCCTGCCGGAACGGCCGCCCGTCGCCGTCGCAGACGGCATCCTCGTCCCAGATTTCGTATTCGTTGTTGTCGTTCCAGACCGTGGTGAAGCCATGGTCGAGCAAGGCCGTCTCGATGCCGGCGCGCCACCAGGCCCGGCCCTTCGGGTTGGTGAAGTCGATATGGAAGCCGAGTCCATCCCAGAACTGCGCCACGGCCGGCTCGCCGGTCTTGGAATCCTTGACCAGGAAGCCCTGGTCCAGCGCTTCCTTGAGGCGCGGATGGTCGTCGAGCAGGCAGGGCTTCAGGTTCGCGACCGTGTGCATGCCGGCCTTGTTCAGCCGCTTCATCGTCACGAGCGGCTCCGGGAACTTCTCGCGATTCCAGTTGAAGGCGTAGCGGCGCTGGCCGATCTGGGTATAGCCCGAGCCGAAATGGAAGCTGTCGCAGGGGATGGCGTGCTTGCGGCACTTGGCGACGAAGTCGCTGATCCTTGCATCGGCATCGGGCGCGTCGGCGATCGCCATCGAGGTGACGCCGAAGCCGAAGGACCAGCGCGGCGCAAAGGCCTGCCCGCCGGTCAGCCAGGAGAAGCGTTTGACCACATCCGGCACGGTCGGGCCGGCCATGACATAGTAGTCGAGATCGCCGTCATCGCCTTTCCAGGAGCGGAACAGGCCGTGATAGTTGTCGAGCGTGCAGCCGAGATCGACGCTGCCGGTCGAGAGGTTGTCGTAGAAGATGCCATGGGCGCCCGCCTTCCCGTCGACGATGAAGAAGGGCAGCATCTTGTAGAGCGGGTCCGACAGTTCGGCGTCGAAGCCACAGGGGTCGACCGCGTCGATGGCGAAGCGCCGCCCGGTTCGGTCGAGCGGGCCGGCCTTGTCGCCCAGCCCGTAATGCCGCTCGGCATAGTGGCGCGCCATGAAATGAGCGAGCGCGCCGGTGCGCGGCGAGATCAGATAGGCCTGGGTCGTGCGATCCTGCAGGAAGGGCACGGCCTCACCCTCGCGCCGCCAGGCGATGCCGAAGGGCGAGAGCGTGATCTCGGCACTGAGGCCGTTGGCCGACAATGTGACCTTGCCGTCGCCTTCGCTGACGCTCGCCTGCGGGCAGGCGAAGCCGGAGAGCTCGTCGCGCGGGCGGCCCTCATAGGCGGGCTCGAGCCCGCCGGGCGCGATCGACCAGCCGCGGTCGAGCCGGTAGCCGTCCTGCGGCTTCAGCGTCACCCGGCCGATATCGCCTTCGAGGATGCGGACGGTGATCGTCGCGCCGAGGCCGACATCGAACAAGGCGGCTTCGCCGTCGCGGCCGAGATAGCGGCCTTGCGTCAGGGCTTTCATGGGATCTCTCTAGTCGTCAGGACCGGACGGCCCGGCCGTTCTCGTCGAACAGGTGCAGATGCTGCTGCGGGAAGGCGAGCGCGACGGCGGCGCCGCGCTGGTGCTCGCTCTGGCCGTCGAGCCGGAGCGTGATCTGCGGCAACCCCGGCGAGGCGCCATAGAGATAGCTCTCGCCACCGAGGCGTTCGACCAGCTCGATGGCGAGCGGCACGCCGGCGCCCGGCGCCGCGAGCGAGAGATGTTCGGGCCTGATGCCGAGCGTAACGGCAGCGCCAGTGGCGAGGCTCCCGGTCTGGCAGGCGACCTCGTGACCGGCCTCGCCGATCGCCACGGCACCCGGCCTGATCACCTTGCCCGGCAGCAGGTTCATGCGCGGCGAGCCGATGAAGCCGGCGACGAACAGGTTGTCGGGCCGGTTATAGAGTTCCAGCGGCGTACCGACCTGCTCGATCCGCCCGCCATGGAGCACGACGATGCGGTGCGCCAGCGTCATCGCCTCGACCTGGTCGTGGGTGACGTAGATCATCGTGCCGCCGATCTCGGCATGCAGCGCGGCGAGCTCCTTGCGGGTGGCGACACGCAGTTCCGCGTCGAGATTGGAAAGCGGCTCGTCGAACAGGAAGATTTTTGGATCGCGCACGATGGCGCGGCCGATGGCGACGCGCTGGCGCTGGCCGCCGGAGAGCGCCTTGGGCTTGCGCTCGAGATAGTCGGTCAGGCGCAGCATCGTGGCGGCGCGCTTCACCCGCTTGTCGATCTCGTCGCGCTTGAAGCCCATGTTTTCCAGCGCGAAGGCCATGTTCGCGTAGACGCTCATATGCGGGTAGAGCGCATAGGACTGGAACACCATGGCGAGCCCGCGCTCGGAGGCCGGCAGCCCGGTGACATCGGCGCCGTCGATCGCGATCGATCCGTCGGTGATCGTCTCCAGCCCGGCGATCGAGCGCAGCAGCGTCGACTTCCCGCAGCCGGAGGGGCCGACGAAGACGACGAATTCGCCGTCGGCGACGTCGAGGTCGATGCCATGCAGCACCGTCGTCGCGCCATAGGCCTTGCGGACGCCGGAGAGGCTCAGTCCCGCCATTATTTCATTCCCGTATTGGCAATGCCGGTGGTGATGAAGCGCTGCAGGAAAACGAAGACGAGCGCGACCGGGAGCAGCGTGACCACCGTCATCGCGAGCAGATAGTGCCACTGCGTCTGCAATTCGCCCTGGAAGGCGTTGAGGCCGATCTGCAGCGTGTAGGCCTCCGTCTTGGTCAGCACGGCGAGTGGCCAGAGGAACTCGTTCCAGCGCCACATGATCGAGAAGATCGCGAGCACTGCGAGCGCCGGCATGGCGAGCGGCATGACGATCCGCCAGTAGATCTGCCACTCCGAGGCCTTGTCCATGCGCGCCGCCTCGATCAGGTCGCGCGGCAAGGTGAGCATGTATTGGCGCAGCAGGAAGACGCCGGTCGGTGTCGCCGCACCCGGCAGGATCACCGCCCAGAGCGAGTTGACCAGGCCGAGTTCGGTGATGACGAGATAGACCGGCACCAGGATGATGGTGATCGGGATCATCAGCGTGCCGATCACCATCAACATCACCGCCGTCTTGCCGCGGAACTCGTAGATCGAGAGCGCATAGGCGGCCATCGAGTTGATCACCAACGTGATCAGCGTCGCGACCACGGTGACGAAGACCGAGTTCCACAAGAAGCGCATGAAGGCGAAGCGCTCCAGCGGCTCGGTATAGTTCTCGGTCGCCAGCTTGAATTCGCGCACCGGCGTGCGCTTGTCGATCGGCACCCGGATGATCTGGCCGGGATTGGCCGGGTCGACCATCTGCGCCTGGATGCCGACGCGGCGGACCTGCGCCAGCACGCGCTTCGAGCCGTCCTCCATCGTGACCTCGAAGAGCGGCAGCGGCTGGGCCTGGCCCTCGATCCGGACCTCCTTCTGCG
Source organism: Allobosea sp. Root483D1 (assembly GCF_001429505.1). Classification (GTDB taxonomy): domain Bacteria; phylum Pseudomonadota; class Alphaproteobacteria; order Rhizobiales; family Beijerinckiaceae; genus Allobosea. The sequence continues at coordinate 467,987 of NZ_LMJW01000011.1, read as the reverse complement.
ACATCGGCAGCAGCGAGGGCGGAAATTCGAGCAGGCCGGCCTGCGTCTTGAACGAGGAGAGGCCTAGCCAGAGCACCGGCCCGAACATCAGGACAACGCCGAGCGCGAGATAGGCGTAGGCGGCGATATCCGTCCAGTGCCAGCGGCCGGGATTGCGGCGGGCCACCGCCATGCGGGCGAGCCTGTTCATGCTGCCCCCTTGCGGCGGCTCGCCGCGAGCTGGGCCAATGTCAGCGCAAACAGCACGACGCCGAGCACGACCGAGGCAGCCGCGGCCAGGCCGAAATTCTGGACCTGGTTGGCGAAGGCGGTCTCATAGATGTAGTGCACGACCATCAGCGTCGCGGTGCCCGGGCCGCCGCCGGTCAGGACGAAGACCTCGTCGAAGGTCTGCACGCCGCGGATCAGCGCCAGCACGATCACGACGATCATGTTGGGCCAGAGCAGCGGCAGGGTGATGCGCCAGAACACGCGCCAGCGCGGCGTCGCGTCCATCTCGGCAGCTTCATAGAGATCGGCGGGAATCGCCTGCAGGCCGGCGAGCAGGATCAGCGTGTAGAAGCCCATATGGGCCCAGATCGAGACGAAGACGATCCAGAACATCGCCCAGCTCGGGTCGACCAGGAACAGGATGCGCTCGCCGCCGAGCGAGGTGATCGCGGCATTGAGCAGGCCGTCGCGCTGCAGGATCCACTTCCAGGTCAGCGCCACCACCACCGGCGAGAGCAGCACCGGGAAGAAATAGACGGCGCGGAAGAAGCCGCGCGCCCTGATCTTCATGTTCAGCACCACCGCCGTCAGCAGCGAGAACAGCACCATCGCGGTGACCTGGAAGACGGTGAAGCGAACGGTGTTGGAAACGCCGCGCCAGAAATGGTCCTCGCGACAGGAGGACGGATCGAGGAAGGAGCCGCAATCGAAGAGATAGGCGTATTGCTGCGCCCCGACATAGGGCCGCTCGGATGGGAACAGCCCCGCCCCGCCCGTCACCGAGAAGACGAAGTTGATGATGAGCGGCAGGAAGACGAAGAGCGAGAAGAAAACGAGATTGGGCAGCAGGAAGACATAGGCCATCCGCCGCTCGCCGATCAGCCGCTGCAGAACCTGCATCGGCCAGTCGATCAGCCGCATCAGGGCCGCGAGCGGCGCAGCGAAGAGGCTCGCTGCGCCGGCGCGTTCCAGCTGCGCCGCCGGGATCGGAGCGTCGGAGGCCATAAGCCTTACTTCTTGCGCTCGGCGATCTGCTGGGCGATGTCGGATTCGATCCGCTTATAGGCCTCGTCGAGGCTGCCCTCGCCCGAGATCGCCTGGCCGAGCCGGCTGATCACCGCGTTGAAGATGACACGGTTGCTCGTATAGCCCTGCAATTGATAGGCGACCGGCGAGAGCTGCGCGACCTGGTCGGAGAAGACCTTGAGCGCGGCCTTGGCCGGGGCGCTGGCGCCCTGATAGTCGAGGCCCTTGGCGGCGATGCCGAGATGGCCGGGCACGAACAGCGAGCGGGCGTAGAACTCGCTCAGCACCGGCTCGCTGGCAAGATAGTCCATCACCTTGGCGACGGCTTCCGGGCTCTTGGTCGTCTTGATCGCGACGAGACCGGCCCCGCCCGGCATGCCCGAGCAATTGCCCACGCCGCAGGGCGAGGGAACCGCGATCCAGTCGAAGGCGTCGCCGACGGTCTTGTCGAACTGGGCGATCTGCCAGGAGCCGGAATGGTACATCACGACCTGGGCGTTCTTGAACTCGTCATTGGCGCCGCGATAGGCCGTGCCGGAGACTGAGCCCCAGAGTTCCTTCTTCATCACGCCGGCATTGTGCCAGTCATAGACCAGCTTGGCGCCGCGCTTGAAGCCGTCGTCGATCACCGCCGGCTCGCCCTTGGCGTCGAACACCTTGGCGCCTTCCGAGACGGCGACCGAGAAGAAGCGGTGGCCCGAGCGATCCATCGCCAGCGGGAACGGCGCCTGGACCTTGGCCGCGACGTCCTTGACCGCCTTGCCCCAATCCTCCCAGGTCGCCTTGGCGCCGGGCATGGCGATGCCGGCCTGCTCGAACAGCGTCTTGTTGACGAAGGGGCCGGTGACGGTGAGCTGCGTCATGAAGCCGGTGATCGCCTTGGTGTCGCCTTCGGGCCTCATCCAGGGCAGGAACGGCCCGAAATTCTTCTCCCAATAGGCGGCGTCCTTGAGATGCGGGCGCAGGTCGAGCGCATAGCGGGCGATGCCGCCGAGATCGACGACGCGGGCGATGTCCGGGCCCTGGCCGGAGGCGAGCTGGACGGGCAGGTTCTCGGTGATGGCCTTGTAGGGCACCTGGTCGAGCACGACCTTGATGTCCTTGTTCTGGGCCTCGAAGCGCTTGAGCAGGTCGGTGATGACCTCGCCCTCATTGCCGTCGGAATACCAGGCGATGCGAACCGTGGTCTGGGCTTGCGCGATCCCGCCCATGACGAGGCCGGCCGTCAAGGCGAGCGCCGAAATCCAATGCTTGCTGTGCATGAGCGTTCCATCCCGCTTGAACCGACGCCTCCCGGGGCGCCTTGACTTTCATTTAGGCAAACGTTTGCCTAGCTTGTCAATCCCGAGATGAGCCGGCATCTCTTTGGAGCCGGTTCGCAGGAGCCGGATCCGATCAGGTTGTCCCAACCTGATCGGTGAATCCGTCTCCCACTTTGGAGGGAGAACGCGTAGTCCATTCAGATCGCCGAGCGATCTGAATGGCGCGTGCTCCGGGCGCAGAATCGGGGATGGAGCGCGATGAAGGCCAGGGCCGCAACGGCACAGCAGGGTTCGGTCTCGCTCACCACTGTCGCGCACGACACCGGCGTCTCGATCTCGACGGTGTCACGCATCGTCAACGGCGCGAGCGGACGGGCCTCGCCCGAGACGGTGGCGCGCGTCGAGGAGGCGATCGCGCGGCTGGGCTATCGGCCGAACCCAGTCGGACGGGCGTTGCGCCAGCGCGCCAGCCGGGTCGTGGCGATGCTCTCGCCCAATCTCGACAATCCGGCCATGGCGGCGATCGCGGTCTCGACCGAAGCGGCGCTGCGCGCTGCCGGCTACGTCATGATCCTCTGCGACACGCATGACCGCGCCGAATTGCAGGACGACTACCTCCAGGCGATGCGCGAGCAGTTCGTAGCCGGCTATGTCATGGTCAGCGCGGTGCGCAGCCGCGGCCTCGAGGAGACGTTGCTGCGCGGCGATCCCATGGTCTTCGTCGCGCGCCACAATCCGCTCGGCGGCGGCGCCTATGTCGGCATCGACAACCGCGCCGCCGGGGCCGACGCCGCCGATTTCATGCTGGCGCGGGGAATCGAGCGCCCAGCCGTGCTGATGGCGGCGCAGAACATTTCGAGCACATCGGAGCGGGCCGATGGCTTCGTCGACCGTCTCGTCGCGCGCGGCGTGCCGGCCGATGCCATCCGGCGCGCCAGCGGACCCGGTCTCTCGCATATCGAGATCGGCTACGCCGCTGCCCGCGCGCTCATGCAGGACGGCGGCTGGCCGGAAGGCGCCCTCTGCGTCAGTGACCTGATCGCCTATGGCGCTTACCGGCTCGCAGTCGAGAACGATGTGCCGATCCCGCAGCGCTGCACGCTGGTCGGGGTCGACGGCAACGCCATCAACCACTGGATCGCGCCCTGGCTGACCTCGATCCGCATTCCCTACGAGAGCTTCGGCGGGCATGTCGTCAGTCAGTTGCAGTCGCTCTGGAGCGGCGCGCCGACATCGGAAGTCCGGATCCCACACGAGCCGCCGATGACCGGGCTCGCGCAGAAGGTGAGCGCATGAACCTGCTCGACCACGAGACGCAGCCGCTCGAGCAATGGCGGGAAGGCGTGATGACGCTGATGCGGGTCTCGGCGCTGGTGCGCTCCGCCCAGCTCTGCATCTTCGAGCAGTTCTGCGATCCCGGCCTCGGCGCCCCTATCCATCTCCACGCAGTTGAAGAAGTGCTGGAGGTGATGGCGGGCGAGGCCGAGATCACCTTGCGCGGCGAGAGCCTGATCCTGCGCGCCAACCAGTCGGTGCTCATCCCGGCCGGCGCCCGGCACGGCTTCCGCAATATCGGGAGCGGCATCCTCAAGGTCCGCGCCACCCTCGCCGCGCCGATCTTCGAGGCAAGCTATGACGACCGCGCCGAGCAGTCGCGGCGTTGGGTGCCCTGAAGCAGGTAGGTGCTGAAGGACCGGCTACAGCCCCGGTCCTGCGGCCATGCTACACAGGCTCTCGTTCTGCCGAGGCGAGGGATGATCAATGAGCGAACCGCATCATGTCGTTGTGATCGGTGGTGGCTTCGCCGGCCTCGAGACTGTGCACCGCCTGGCGGGTGGGGATGTGCGCATTACCATCGTCGATCGCCGCAACCACCACCTCTTCCAGCCGCTGCTTTATCAGGTCGCCACCGCCTCGCTCGCGACCTCCGAGATCGCCTGGCCGATCCGCCATCTGTTCCGGCGCCGCAGCGATGTCACCACGTTGCTGGCCGAGGTCACCGGTATCGACACGGCCCTGCGTGAAGTGACGCTCTCGACCGGCGAGACGCTGCGCTACGACACGCTCGTCGTCGCCACCGGCGCGACCCACGCCTATTTCGGCCATGACGACTGGGAGCCCTATGCGCCGGGCCTGAAGACCCTCGAAGACGCGACCACGGTCCGTCGCCGCATCCTGCTCGCCTTCGAGCAGGCCGAAGCGGAAAGCGACGCCGAGCGACGGGCCGCGCTCCTGACCTTCGTCGTCATCGGCGCCGGCCCGACCGGCGTCGAGCTCGCCGGCACGATCGCAGAACTGGCGCACGCCACCCTGCCCGAGGATTTCCGCCGGATCGACACGCGCGAGACGAGGGTCGTGCTGGTCGAAGCCGGTCCGCGCATCCTGCCCGGCTTTGCCGAAGAGCTCTCACGCTATGCTCATGACGCCTTGCAGCGCATCGGCGTCGATATCCGCACAGGCGCGCCGGTCACCGCTTGCAGCAGCAAGGGCGTCTCGATCGGGCCGGAGGAGTTGCCGGCCGCGACAGTGATCTGGGCGGCCGGCGTGCGCGCCTCGCCGGCAGGCGCCTGGCTCGGTGCGCCGGTCGACCGCGCCGGCCGCGTTGAGGTCGAAACCGATCTGACAGCGCCCGGCCATCCGGAGATCTTCGTGGTCGGCGACACGGCGAGCGTGATGGACCAGGACGGCAAGCCGGTTCCCGGCATCGCGCCCGCCGCCAAGCAGCAGGGGCGCCATGTCGCGGCGACGATCAAGCGGCGGCTCGCCGGCGACAAGGCGCCGCGCCCCTTCGCCTACAGCCATGCCGGCAGCCTCGCGACCGTCGGCAAGCGCGTCGCCATCATCGATTTCGGCCGGGTGAAGCTGAAGGGCTGGCTCGCCTGGTGGCTTTGGGGCCTGGCCCACATCTACTTCCTGATCGGCGTGCGCAACCGCGTCAGCGTGGCGCTGAGCTGGCTCTGGATCCATGCCAGGGACCAGCGCAGCGCCCGGCTGATCACCCAGCGTGACGTGAAGCAGCCGGGCGGCGGTTCCTAACGCGCGTCATGCTGGGGCTTGACCCGAGCATCTCAGGCTCGAGGAGGCTCCGGTCGGCACCATCGCGTCCTGAGATTCTCGGGTCTGCGCTGCGCTCCGCCCGAGAATGACGGCCTGGCCTACCGTCCGGTCAGATAGCGCGCCAGCCCCGCCGTCGAGGCGTCGTGCGCATCCGCCGGCGCCTTGCCCTCGATCACCGGCAGCAGCGCCGTTGCCAGCTCCTTGCCGAGCTCGACGCCCCATTGGTCGAAGGCGTTGATGTCGAACACGGCAGCCTCGACGAAGACGCGGTGCTCGTAGAGCGCGATGAGCCGCCCGAGCGTGAAGGGATCGAGCTTGCGATAGGCGATGGTCACGCTCGGCCGGTTGCCGGGGAAGACCTTGTGCGGCGCGAGCTGCTCGACCGACTCAGATGACAGGCCCTGCTCGGCGAGCTGCGCCTTCGCCTCCTCCAGCGTGCGGCCCTTCATCATCGCCTCGCTCTGGGCAAGGCAATTGGCGAGCAGCAGGCGATGCTGATGGGCGAGCTCCGGCTCGTGCCCTTCGGCAGCGACCAGGAACTCGCAAGGGATGATGTCGGTGCCCTGGTGCAGCAACTGGAAGAAAGCGTGCTGGCCATTGGTGCCGGGCTCGCCCCAGACCAGCGGGCCGGTCGGCCGCGTCACCGCCCCGCCCGCCTTGTGCACGCGCTTGCCGTTCGACTCCATGTCGAGCTGCTGCAGATAGGCCGGCAGTCGCGCCAGGCGCTGGTCATAAGGCAGGACGGCACGGGCCGGATAGCCGCAGCTCTCGCGATGCCAGAGTCCGATCAGGGCAAACAGCACTGGCAGGTTCTTAGCCAGCGGCGCGTTTCGGAAATGCTCGTCCATCGCATGGCCACCGGCGAGGAAGGCACGGAAGTCCTCGGGTCCGATCGCGATCATCACCGGCAGGCCGATCGCCGACCAGACCGAATAGCGGCCGCCGACCCAGTCCCAGAAGCCGAAAATCCGGTCGGGCTGGATGCCGAAGGCGGCGACCTTGTCGAGCGCGGTCGAGACCGCGGCGAAGTGCTTGGCCACCGCCGCCTCGCCACACGCCCCCGCGATCCAGCGCCGCGCCGTCGCGGCATTGGTCATGGTCTCGATCGTGGTGAAGGTCTTCGAGGCCACGATCACCAGCGTCCGGGCCGGGTCGAGCTTCGCCAGGGTGTCGGCGATATGGGCGCCGTCGACATTGGAGACGTAATGCAGACGCGGCCCGTCATGATAGGGCGCCAGCGCCAGCGTCGCCATCACCGGGCCGAGATCGGAACCGCCGATGCCGATATTGACGACATCGCTGAAGCGCCCGCCATCGGCCGCCGCGATCGTTCCGCTGCGAATGCCATCGGCGAAAGCGGACATCCGCTCCAGGACCGCGTTCACCTCAGGCATGACGTCGACGCCATCGACCTTGACCGGTCGGCCGGACTGGTTGCGCAGCGCCGTGTGCAGCACGGCGCGGCCTTCCGTCGTGTTGATCGGCTCGCCCGCGAACATCGCGTCGCGCTTGGCTCCGACATCTGCCGCCTCGGCAAGCGCCAGCAGCAGCGCCACCGTCTCAGGCGTCACCGCCGTCTTGGAATAATCGAGCAAGAGGTCGTCGAGCCGGGCCGAGAAGCTGGCAAAGCGCTTGTTGTCGGCCGCGAAGAGCTCGCGCAGATGCTGCGAGACGGTTCGGGTGCGATGCGCGGCAAGATCCGCCCAGGCCTTCTCCAGCACGATCATTCTCCATGGCGATTGCGATCGGCCGCCGCAGCGGCAAGCCGAGGTAGCATATCGATAGCGGCAAGGTCACGGCGGCGAGCGGACGGAGCTGCCATGCAAAAGGGGGATCGTCAGCCCGAACGGGCGAGTTCCCTCTCGACCTCTACCGCTTTTGGCATTGGTCCCGCATCGGCGCGCCCGGCCGTCTCGGTGTCGTCGGGCGGATCGAGGAAGAGATCGACCAGCGCCTCGCCACAGACCAGGATCATGACAGCGAGCTCAGGCTGCGCGAGGGATGACGCAGGGCCGTGTCGAACGGGTTGAGCATGGCGCCCAGCGTCGCAGCCTCCGCTCTGAGGATTGCGACGACGCCGGGCAGGCGCTCGGGACGCAGCCGATCCGCCAGGGTGCCGACGCTGAGCGCCGCAACGGCGCGCCCCTGCGCATCGAAAACCGGCACGCCGAGGCCCGCCATGCCCGGGATCAGCCCGGTATTGAGATTGACCCAGCCTTGTGCCCGCGCAGCTTGCAGCGCGACCCGCAGCGCCGCCTCGTCGAGGAAGCCGCGATCGAGCAGGCGCGGCACGTTGAAGCGGATCACCGCCTCGCGCTCAGCCTCGGGCAGATGGGCGAGGATGGCGAGACTCCCCTGCCCCAGTCCGAGCGGCACCTTGCCGCCGATATCGCCGGTGAAAGAGCGGATCGGGAACGGCCCCTCGATCCGGTCGAGGCAGACAGCGTCGTAGCCGTTGCGGACGAGCAGGAAGATCGTGTCGGTCAGCGTCGCCGAGAGGCGCAGCAGCACCGGCTTGGCGAGGTCGCGCAGGCCGTCGGCATGGCCGGCGCGCGCCGCCAGCACGAAGAAGTCGAGCGCCAGCCGGTAGCGCTTGCCGGTCTGCTCGACGAAGCCCTCGGCGGCAAAGTCCTGCAGCGCGCGATGCGCCGTCGGCTGGCTGCAGCCAGCCTGCTCGGCGAGGTCCTTGAGGCGGATACCCCCGGCGTCGGCCGCTCCGACACGGCGCAGCAGGCCGAGAGCACGGCGCAGGCTGGAGAGAGGCTCGGCAGAATCAGACATCCATCTACGTTAATCACTTAGGCAAGTAGTCGCAATAAATTTCATATAACGGAATTATATGGATTAAAATTCTCTCATACGGAATTCTTCGTTGACGAAGTTCCACTCCTGCCGCTTCCTCCCCCGCATAAGGCAAGAGACCCCGATGAGCGGGCGGGGCAGGTCAGGCGGGAGAGGTCATGGGCTTTCTGACGCTGGAGAAGCTGAGCAAGGTCTATGGCGACTTTGCCGCCGCGCGCGACATCGACCTCAGCGTCGCCAAGGGCGAGTTCGTCTCGCTGCTCGGCCCCTCGGGCTGCGGCAAGACCACGACGCTGCAGATGATCGCCGGTCTGATCGAGCCGACCACCGGCACGATCACGCTCGATGGCCGCGACATCACCCGCGAGAAGCCGAACAAGCGCGGCCTCGGCATCGTCTTCCAGAGCTACGCGCTCTTTCCCCACATGACCGTCGCAGAGAACGTCGCCTTCGGCCTGGAGATGCGCAAGATCGCCAAGGCGGAGCGCGACGAGCGCGTTGCGACGATGCTCGGCCTCGTCCATCTCGCCTCATTCGCTGAGCGCTATCCGCGCCAGCTTTCCGGCGGCCAGCGCCAGCGCGTCGCCATCGCCCGCGCCCTCGTGATCCAGCCGCCGGTGCTGCTGCTCGACGAGCCGCTCTCCAATCTCGATGCCAAGCTGCGCGAGGAGATGCAGTTCGAACTCCGCCGCATCCAGCAGCGCGTCGGCACAACCACGATCATGGTGACGCACGACCAGGCCGAGGCGCTCTCGATCAGCGACCGCGTCGTCGTGATGGAGCAGGGCCGGATGACGCAGGTCGACGCGCCCTACAAGCTCTACGAGAACCCGGCGACGCCGTTCATCTCCACCTTCGTCGGCAAGATGAACCGGCTGGAAGGCACCTGGCGCAAGGGCGCGGCAGAGATTGCCGGCATCGCCTTCCCCTCCGAAGCGAGCGGCTTCGTCGAAGGACAGGCGATCGCGCTCTCCGTCCGACCGGAGAAGATCGAGCTGAAGGCGCCTGGCCAGGGCCGGCTCGACGGCACTATCGCCAACCGCTTCTTCCTCGGCAGCGCCTGGCTGTTCACGGTCGAGACGCCGGCCGGCGCGATCCTGGTCTCGGCCCCGAACGATGGCGATGAGCCGGCCCGCGAGGGAGCGAAGGTCGCGCTCGACTGGGCTCCCACCAGCCAGCGCATCGAACAGATTTCGCAGGGAGCGGCGGCATGAGCGTCGGGCGCTCCGCGGCGACACCGTTCTGGCTCGCCGGGCCAGGCGCACTGCTCTTCCTCGGGCTGATCATCCTGCCGCTCGGGCTGACGCTGATCCTCTCCTTCCACGTCTACGACCACGCCACCGGCATCAAGAACGAGTTCACCCTCGCCCATTACGCGGCCGTGTTCTCGGACGAGTACTATCTCGGCATCTTCTGGCGCACGCTCCGGCTCGCCGCGCTGACCACGCTGATCTGCGCCGTCATCGGTGCGCCCGAGGCCTATATCCTGTCGCGGATGCGCGATCCCTGGCGCTCGGTCTTCCTCCTGGTGATCATCGGGCCGCTGCTCGTCTCGGTCGTCGTTCGCGCCTTCGGCTGGAGCATGCTGCTCGGCTCGACCGGCCTCGTGAACCAGGCGCTTCAGGGCCTCGGCTTCGAGAGCGTGCGCCTGCTCTACACCGAGACCGCGATCGTCATCGCCCTCGTCCACGTCATGCTGCCCTTCATGGTGATCCCGGTCTGGACCGCGCTGCAGAAGCTCGATCCGATGGTCGAGGCCGCCGCCTGGAGCCTCGGCGCCTCACATGCCACCGCCTTGCGCCGGGTCGTGCTGCCGCAAGTCTCGCTCGGCATGCTCTCGGGCAGCCTGATCGTCTTCGGCCTCTCGGCCTCGGCCTTCGCCATTCCAGGCCTGCTCGGCGGGCGCCGGCTCAAGATGGCGGCGACGCTGGTCTACGACGAGTACATGCACGAGCTGAACTGGCCGCTCGGCGCGACCATCGCAATCATCGTCCTCGCCGCAAACCTCGCAATCATGCTGGCCTATAACCGCATGGTCGAGACGCGCGCCCGCAAGGCCCTGGGGTGAGTCCGATGCAGAAGAATGGCCCCATCGCGCTTCTCTTCCACACGCTCGTCGTCGCCTTCGTACTGGCGCCGCTGGTGGTGATCTGCCTCGTCGCCTTCACGCCGGAGAACACCCTCTCGATCCCGACCACCAGCTTCTCGCTGCGCTGGTTCCGGGCGATTTTCGAGCATCCCGACTTCGTTGCCTCTTTCGTCAACAGCCTCTGGCTGGCGACACTCGCGGCGACGCTCGCGGTCGCGATCTCGGTGCCGGCGGCGCTCGCCATCGACCGCTATGATTTCCCCGGTCGCAATGCGCTCAACGCGCTCTTTCTCTCGCCGCTGATCATCCCGCACCTCGTGCTCGGCGTCGCCTTCCTGCGCCTGTTCGCGCTGATCGGCGCGACCGGCAGCTTCGCCTGGCTGGTGGTGTGCCATGTCGTGGTGATCACGCCCTATGTGCTGCGGCTGGTGATGGCGGCCTTCACCGGGCTCGATCGCTCGGCCGAGCAGGCGGCGATGACGCTGGGCGCCTCGCACTGGACGGTGTTCCGCCGCGTCACCGCGCCGATGATCCTGCCCGGCATCACCGGCGGCTGGCTGCTCGCCTTCATCAACAGCTTCGACGAGCTGACCATGTCGATCTTCGTGACGTCGCCGCAGACCGTGACGCTGCCGGTGCGGATGTACATGTACGCGACCGAATCCATCGACCCGATGATGGCCGCCGTGTCGGCGCTGATGATCGCGCTCACCGCCGGCGCCATGCTGGTGCTCGACCGCGCCTTCGGCCTCGACAAGATCCTGGTCGGGCAGAAGTGACATGCCGCTGCTGCATCGCCTCGTTCGCGCCGATCATCCGGCCATCCCGTTCACGCTGGACGGCGCTCCTTGCGAAGGTCGCGCAGGCGACACCGTGCTGACCGCAATCCTCACGCATTCGGAACGCCTGCGCCTCTCAGAATTCTCGGCCTCGCCGCGCGCCGGCTTCTGCCAGATGGGCGCCTGCCAGGATTGCTGGGTCGTGCTCGAGAGCGGCGAGCGCCTGCGCGCCTGCTCGACCGCCTTGACCGTCGGCATGCACATCGTCACCCGCCGCGCGAGGGCAGTATGAAGGGGCAGCCGCTGATCGTCGGCGCCGGCCCGGCCGGCATCCGCGCCGCGCAGGCGCTGGTTGCGGCCGGCCTGCGCCCGCTCGTCGTCGACGAGGCGCCCGCCTGCGGCGGCCAGATCTATCGCCAGCGCCTCATCCCGGACGGACGCTCCAGCCGCGACCTCTACGGCTCGGAAGCGAGCAAGGCCGAAGCACTGCATCGCGACTTCGCCGCGCTCGACGGCAGGCTCGACTATTGGCCGCAGGCGCTGCTCTGGAATCTGCGCGACGGCCGGGCCGACATCATGGTCGAGGGCACGAGCCGCCAGGTCGCTTATGACGGACTCGTGCTCGCGACCGGCGCGACCGATCGCACCTTGCCCGTCCCGGGCTGGACCTTGCCCGGCGTCTTCACCTTGGGCGGCGCCCAGATCGCGCTGAAGAGCCAAGGCTGCGCCATCGGCAGCAGGATCGTCTTCCTCGGCTCCGGCCCTCTGCTCTATCTCGTTGCCTGGCAGTACATGAAGGCCGGCGCCAAGGTTGCGGCCGTGCTCGACACCGCGCCCTTCTCCGCCAAGTTCAACCTATTGCGAGGCCTGCCGCTCTTCCCGGGAATCGTACTGCGCGGTATGCGGATGACCGCCGAATTGAAGCTTGGCGGCGTCGCTCTGCATTACGGCGTCGGGGATGTCCGCATCGAGGGCGCAAGCACGGTCGCGGCCATCGCCTGGCGCCAGGACGGGCTGGAGCACCGCCTCGCCTGCGACGGCATCGGCTACGGTCTTGCCCTGCGCTCCGAGACGCAAGCCGCCGATCTCGCCGGCTGCCGCTTCGCCTTCAATACCCGCGATCGCGCCGCCCTGCCCGAGCGCGACGCGGCGGGCCGTACCAGCGTGCCCGGCGTCTACATCACCGGCGACGGCGCCGGCATCGCCGGAGCGGATGCGGCCGAACGCGCCGGCGAGCGCGCTGCGCTCGCTTTGCTGCAGGATCGCGGCTTGCCGCATGACGCTGCCCGCGCCGCCACGCTGGAAGCGGAGCTCGCCCGCATCGGCCGCTTCCGCGCTGTGCTCGAAGCCGCCTTCCCCTTCCCGGCGCATTGGATGAAGGACATCGCCGACACCACGACGCTCTGCCGCTGCGAGGAGGTCAATGCCGGCGAGGTCCGCGCCGCCATCGCCAATTTCGGCGTGCACGAGCTCAACCGGCTGAAGGCCGTGAGCCGCGTCGGCATGGGCCGCTGCCAGGGCCGCGTCTGCGGTGCCGCCGCAGCTGAATTGCTGGCGCATGAGACGAACCGCGGCATCGAGGCCGTCGGCCGCCTGCGGAGCCAGGCGCCGCTCAAGCCGGTGCCGCTGACACTCGCGCTCACGGCTCAGCAGGAGGCCGCGGAATGAGCCGGCGGCTCGACGTCGACGTTGCGATCATCGGCGGCGGCCTCGTCGGCTCCTCGGCCGCGCTGGCGCTGCGCGGACTGGGCTTTTCCGTCGCCTTGCTCGACAAGGGCTTTTGCGGCGCGCAGGCTTCGGGCGTGAACTATGGCGGCGTGCGCCGTCAGGGCCGTCCGGTCGAGCAGTTGCCTTTGTCGCAGCGGGCGCATGCCGTCTGGCCGCGGCTCAAGGCCTTGATCGGCATCGATGGCGAGTTCCTGCGCTCCGGCCATCTCAAGCTCGCCCGCAATGAGGCGGACATGGCGTCGCTCGAAGTCTATGCGGCGGAAGTTGCCGAGCAGGGGCTGGACCTCGAACTGATCGGCCATAACGGCCTGCGCGAGCGCTTCGGCTGGATCGGCGACGGCGTTGTCGGCGCCTCCTTCTGCGCCGGCGATGGCCACGCCAATCCGCGCCTGGTCTCGACCGGCTTTGCCGCCGCGGCGCGCCGGGCCGGCGTCGAAGTGCTGGAGAACACGCCCGTCGAAGGCGTGACCCGCGATGGCGAGGGCTTCGCGCTGGAGGCGGCCGGCAACCTCACGCTGCGCGCCCGCTTCGTCATCAACAGCGCCGGCGCCTGGGCCGGTCCCTTCGCCGAGAGCTTCGGCGAGCCGGTGCCGCTCTCGCGCATCTACCCATCCATGGTCGTCACCGAGCCGATAGAGCAGATGATGTCCGTCAATATCGGCATGGAGGGCGGCGGCATCTATGCCCGCCAGGTCGAGCGCGGCAATATCGTTGTCGGCGGCGAGCGCGCCCTGCCGCTGGCTGACCCGGATTTCTCGCGGCCACGCGGCGATGGCGCGCTCGCGATCATGAACAACGCCGCCGCACTGTTCCCGGCCTTGCGCCATGCCCAGGCGATCCGCTTCTGGAGCGGCACGGAAGGGGCCATGCCGGACAAGAATCCTGTGATCGGCCCGAGCGGGACAACACCGGGACTGATCCACGCCTTCGGCTTCACCGGCGCCGGCTTCCAGATCGCGCCCGGCGTCGGCGAAGTCCTCGCCGAGCTCGTCCGCGATGGGCAGACGCAGACCCCGATTGCGGCCTTCTCGATCGGCCGCTTCGCAGGAATTTCCGCCCGCACCGACGCTGGCTCGGGTGCGGGGCAAAACCAAGAGCCACAACACTCAGGGGAGTTGAGACCATGACCAGCTATCGCAGCATCCTGGCCGCCGGCGTCGCCACTATGACGCTGGCCGCTGCCGGCCACGCCTTCGCCCAGTCGAAGACACTCTATGTCGGCATGAACGGCGGCAATTTCGAGAAGACCTTCACGCAAGGCGTCTTCCCCGAGTTCGAGAAGGCCAACGACGTCAAGGTCGTGGTCGTCCCCGGCACCTCCTCCGACATCCTCGCCAAGGCGACAGCGGCCAAGGACAAGCCGCAGATGCACGTCATGTTCCTTGATGACGGCGTCATGGTCCGTGCCATCGGCGCCGGTCTCTGCGCAAAGCTGAAGAGCGGCCCGGAGATGGCAGAGCTCGCGCCCGGCACCCGGATGAAGGACGACATGGCTGTCGGCATCGACCTCGGCATGACCGGGCTCGGCTACAACAAGAAGCTGTTCGACGAGAAAGGCTGGCCGGCACCGACCTCGTGGATGGATCTCGCCGATCCCAAATACAAGGGCAAGGTCGTGTTCCAGTCGGCCTCGGCCTCGTCCTTCGGCCTGCACGCTTTCCTGATGTTCAACCGCATCCAGGGCGGCACCGAGGCCAATGTCGAGCCGGGCTTCACCAAGTTCCGCGACACCATCGGCAAGAACGTGCTCGAATTCATCCCGAGCTCGGCCAAGATCGCCGAGATGGCGCAGACCGGCGAGGCCGCGATCTTCCCGCTGACCCCGACCGGCATCTCGACGCTGAAGGAAAAAGGCATCGGCGTCGAATACGCCCAGCCGAAGGAAGGCTCGGTCGTGCTGATGGTGGCGCAATGCGTCATCGCCAACAATTCAGAACCGGAACTGGCCCAGAAGCTCGCCGCCTATCTGCTCTCGGCTGAGGCGCAGTCCAAGGCGCTCACCGCGGGCAACATCGTGCCCTCGAACACCAAGGCCAAGGCCGCGACGCCCGAGGCCGAGAAGAAGCTCGAGGCCTTCCACGCCAATATGAAAACCGCCGTGACGCTCGACTGGGATGCGATCAACGCCAAGCGGCCGGAGTGGAACAGCCGCTGGAACAAGATGATCGAGCGCTGAACGTCGATCGAACTCGGCGCCGCTTCGCAACCGCGGCGGCCTTCCAATCGAACCGCATCGTCATTCCGGGGCAGGCCGCAGGCCTGAGCCCGGAATGACGGCGTGGCGCGATCCGACGCCCCGGTTTGACAGGAAGCGCTGCCCCGTTACATTCCTGCAATCGATTACATCGCCGGATCGGCGGTAGATTGCGAGCTCCGGCAAGGAGCCTTGTTGTCGGGAGGGTCGCGATGAAAACCATGAAGGGCCCTGGCCTTTTCCTCGCCCAGTTCGCCGGCGACACCGCGCCGTTCAACACGCTCGACGCGATCGGCCGCTGGGCCGCCTCCCTCGGCTACAAGGGCGTGCAGATCCCGAGCTGGGATGCCCGGCTGTTCGACCTCGCCAGGGCGGCCGAATCCGACACCTATTGCGACGAGGTCAAGGGCACGCTCGCCCAATACGGCCTGTCGATCACCGAACTCTCCACTCATCTCCAGGGCCAGCTCGTCGCCGTCCACCCCGCCTTCGACGAGGCCTTCGACGGTTTCGCGGTGCCCGCCGTGCGGGGCAATCCGAAGGCCCGGCAGGAATGGGCGGTCGAGCAGATGAAGCTCGGAGCGAAAGCCTCGCGCCGGCTCGGGCTGTCGGCCAATGTCAGCTTCACCGGCGCACTCGCCTGGCCCTTCGTCTACCCTTGGCCGCAACGCCCGGCGGGGCTGGTCGAGACCGCTTTCGCCGAACTCGGCAAGCGCTGGCGCCCGATTCTCGACGCCTTCGACGAGGCCGGCGTCGATCTCTGCTACGAGATCCATCCGGGCGAGGACGTCCATGACGGGGCGACCTTCGAGCGCTTCGTCGATGCGGTCGGCGGCCATGCCCGCGCCTGCATCAACTACGACCCGAGCCATTTCCTGCTGCAGCAGCTCGATTATCTCGCCTTCATCGACCTCTACCATGAGCGCATCAAGGCCTTCCATGTGAAGGATGCCGAGTTCAATCCGAACGGCCGCATCGGCGTCTATGGCGGCTACGAGCCCTGGATCGACCGGGCCGGCCGCTTCCGCTCGCTCGGCGACGGCCAGGTCGATTTCGGCGGCATCTTCTCGAAGCTGGCGCAATACGACTACGATTCCTGGGCCGTGCTCGAATGGGAATGCGCGCTGAAGCATCCCGAGGACGGCGCACGCGAAGGCGCGGAGTTCATCGCCGCCCACATCATCCGCGTCACCGAGAAAGCCTTCGACGACTTCGCCGCCGGGGGCACCGACGAAGCGGCCAACCGGCGCATGCTCGGTCTTGACGGCTGAGGGAGACGGCCATGCCGATCGAGAGCACCCCGACGCCGAAGCTCAACCGCCGGCTGCGCCTCGGCATGGTCGGCGGGGGGCGCGGCGCCTTCATCGGCGCGGTCCATCGCATCGCCGCCCGGCTCGACGACCGCTGGCAGCTTACCGCCGGGGCGCTGTCGTCCGATCCCGAACGTGGGCGGCTCTCGGGCGAGGACCTGCTGCTCGACCCCGCCCGCCTCTATGCCGATGCCAACGAGATGGCCAAGCGCGAGAAGCGCCGCAAGGACGGCATCGACGCGGTCGCAATCGTCACGCCGAACCACGCCCATGCGGCAGCAGCCAAGGCCTTCCTCAAGGCCGGCATCCATGTGATCTGCGACAAGCCGCTGACCACCAGCCTGCGCGAAGCGGAAGCACTCGCCAAGCTGGCGCAGGATAGCGGCCTGATCTTCGCCGTCACCCACAACTATACCGGCTATCCGCTGGTCCGGCAGGCCCGCGCCATGGTCGCCGAAGGGGTGATCGGCAAGCTCCGCGTCGTCCAGGTCGAGTACGCGCAGGACTGGCTCGCCACCAGGCTCGAGGACAGCGGCCAGAAGCAGGCGGAGTGGCGGACCGATCCGGCCAAATCCGGCCCGGCGGGCTCGATCGGCGATATCGGTAGCCATGCTTTCAACCTCGCCGAGTTCATCGCCGACGACGAGGTCGAAGCGCTCGCGGCCGAGGCGCATGTCTTCGTCGAAGGCCGCCGGCTCGACGACAACGCCCATATGCTGCTGCGCTTCAAAGGCGGCGGGCGCGGTATGCTCTGGTGCAGCCAGGTCGCCGCCGGCCAGGAGAACGGTTTGCGCATCCGCCTCTACGGCGAGAGGGGCGGGCTCGAATGGCAGCAGGAGAATCCGAACCTGCTGATCCACTCGCCGCTGGGCGAGCCGCCGCGGCTGATCCGGCGCAATGGCGCCGGCGCCTATCCGGTCGCCAACGCCGCCTCGCGCGTGCCGGCCGGGCACCCCGAAGGCTATCTCGAAGGCTTCGCCCAGCTCTACGTCGATATCGCCGAGCAGATCACCGCCCGGATCGAGGGACGCGAGCCCGCTCCCTTCTCGACATTGGTTCCGACCGTTGCCGATGGTGTGCGCGGCGTCCGCTTCATCGAGGCGGCGGTCCGCTCTTCCGCAAAGGGCGCGCGCTGGCTCGATCTGTAACCGGGCAAACGAAAGCGCGGCCCGAAGGCCGCGCTTGCCGATCATGCATCCAGGGGTGAAACCTCACCCGCTATTCAGCTCACTCGATGATCTGGATGATCTTGCGAGTCCGTGGCTCGACGACGACGGTGCGGTCGTTCACCACCGTATAGCGATACCCCGCCGCGCCGTATTCACGCGGAACCTCGCGATAGGTTACGCCGCGTTCGGGCAGGACCGTGCCAACGGCGACAGGCTCCTGATAGGTATAGGACGGCACCCGCTGCTCGACGACATACTGGCGAAAGCGCGGGGTGTTGTCGCCGATGATCGCACCAGCGACTGCGCCGCCGACACCGCCGACCACCGCACCCGCGGGGCCACCGACAACCGCACCACCAACCGCGCCCGCTGCGGCGCCGCCAGCCGCGCCACCCTGGGCGCCGGAGGGATTCTGCTGCGCCATGGCAGCGGTCGAAAACGCGACGATGGCCGTCGCGAGAGCCAGTTTCTTCATCATCTGAGTTCTCCTTCCGATGAAAGAACTCCCCGGCAAACCCCTCTTGTCCCGCATAGTTCCCCAGAAAATGCATCGTCACGACGATGCCGCGACTTCGCCCGGAAACCGCCAGCAGCTTGTCTCCTTGCGGCCACGCGGCGCATAAGGACGCAGCTCGAACGGCAGGGAAACATCATGGAATTGCGCCCCGATATCGGCCAGCTCTCGCCGACCGTGCGCGAGCATCTCGCCCCCGGCAATCTGCTGCGCGCCGGCATCAACCTCTCGAACTTCCTGCTGGTTTCCAGCCGTGGCCCGCAGGGCGAGCCGCAAGGCGTCTCGCCCGACATGGCCCGCGCCCTCGCCGACCATCTCGGCACCGGCCTGCGCTATGTGCCCTATGAAAATCCCGGCCTGCTCGCCGATGCTGCGCCCTGCGACGAATGGGATGTCGGGCTGATCGGCGCCGAGCCGCAGCGGGCCGAAGCGATCAGCTTCACGCCCGCTTACGCCGAGATCGAGGCGACCTATCTGGTTCGCGAAGGCTCGCCGCTACGTGAGATCGCCGATGTCGATACTGAGGGCGTCCGCATCGCCGTCAGCGGCCGCGCCGCCTATGGCCTCTGGCTCGACCGCAACATCCGCAAGGCCGAGCTCGTCCGCTCCGGCACGCTCGACGATTCCGCTGATGATTTCGTCGCCAAGAAGCTGGATGCGCTCGCAGGCCTGCGTCCGCGCCTTTTGAAGGATGTCGCCGCCATTCCGGGCACGCGCATCCTCGACGGTCACTTCATGACCGTGCAGCAGGCTATCGGCGTGCCCAAGGCGAAGACCGAGGCAGCGGATTATCTCGCCAAATTCGTCACTGCGGCGAAGGAGTCCGGCTTCGTCGCGGCGCTGATCGCAAAGCACGGCGTGCAGGGGCTGAGCGTCGCGCGGTAATCCCGAGGCGTCACTCTCTGGCGAAGCAAAGCGCAGACCCGAGAATCTCAGGACCAGAAGGCGCGGACCGGAACCTCCCCATCACGAGATGCTCGGGTCAAGCCCGAGCATGACGGCGAGGGTCAGGTCCCGTCGGTCCCGGCGCCGCAGACCAGCGCGCAGACCTTGCTGCCCGGCGCCGGCACGAAGCGCTTCGCCTGAAGGGCCGCCACGGCGGCCGCACCGGACAGATCGGCGGCGATACCGAACTCGAACCAGAGCGATCGGGCTGCCTGTTCCATCTCGTCGTCGCTGACCAGCACGATCTCGTCGACATTGCGCGCGACGGCCTCATAGATCGCCTGGTCGGTGCGCCGGCACGACATGGTCGCGACCTTCGTCTCCAGTTTGTCGAGCGTGACCAGCTTGCCGGCTTCGAGGCAGGCATGCAGCGTCGGCGAGCCATAGGGCTCGATGCCGATGATGCGCGTCTGCGGCCTGAGCGCCTTCACCGCCGTCGACAGCCCGGTGATCAGTCCGCCGCCGCCGATCGCAACAAGGATGACGTCGACATCCGGCATCTCGTCGAGGATATCGAGCCCGAGCGTGCCCTGGCCGGCGACCACGACGGGATCGCTGAACGGATGGGCATAGGTCGCGCCGGTCTTCTCGGCGTAAGCGAGCGCGGCGGCATTGGCCTCGTCCCAGACCGCGCCGACGATCTCGACCTCGGCGCCCCAGTTCTTGAGCTTGGTGACCTTGTCGGCGACAACGTTCGACGGCAGGAAGATCTTGGCCTTCACCCCGAGCACATGGGCCGAGCGGGCGATGGCGAGCCCGTGATTGCCGCCGGACGCCGTGACGACGCCGCGGGCCAGCTCCTCGGCCGAAAGCGTCAGTAGCCGGTTCATCGCGCCGCGCGCCTTGAACGAGCCGGCCGCCTGCAACAGTTCGAGCTTCAGCGTCACCGCGCCGCCGAACGCCTCGCGCGAGCTGAGCTGGGCATAGGGCAGCGTCGGCGTCTTGCGGATATGCGGTGCAATCCGCCAGCGCGCTGCGCGGACGTCGTCGAGACCGATCACGACAACACCCCGCGATAGGGCGACGCCACGATCAGGCAGCAATTGCCCGGCCGGACCCGGCCCGGCTGGCGCCTGCCATAGAGGATGCCGTCGGCGGCGTAACGGAGCGTCTCCGGCGGACGCGTCGGGTCCCAGGTGCAATGGATGCGCCCGGCCGGCTGGCCGGCGCTGACGGTCTCGCCATTGGCATGGAACGGCTCGAAGACGCCGTCCGCCGTGGCATAGACGTAAGCGGCGGTTCCCGGCAGTTCGAGCACCTGCCCACCGCCGCTACGCGGCTCGGGCTTGTCGCGCCGGACGATGCCGAGATGGTCGAGCACATTGGCGACGCCGCGCCGGCAGATCTTGAGAGCATCGAGCGAAACCGCGCCGGCGCCAGCCATCTCGGTACCAACCGTGACGAGCCCCTGCCGGCAGGCGGTCGCCGTCGCGGTACGCGGCTCGCCGAGATTGGAGATCACCACCGTCATCGGCGCGTCGAAGGCCTGCACCGCCGCGACGTTGCGCTTGTGCAGTCCGGGATCGTCGGTCGGCTCGACGATCGCGCTCGGGATGATGTCGAGCGAGGAGCCGCCGGAGTGCAGGTCGAGAAAGGCGTCGCCCAGCGGCAGGATATGATCGCTGACGAAAGCCGATATCTGCTGGGTGATGGTGCCGCGCGGGTCGCCCGGGAAGGTGCGGTTGAAGTTGAGCCCGTCGACCGTCGAGGTGCGCTGGCCGGCGATAACGGCATGGACATTGTTCGCTGGCATCAGGATGAGCCGACCCTGCACGCGGCCGGGATCGAGATCGCGGATCAGGTCGCAGATCGTGATCGGGCCCTCGTATTCGTCGCCATGATTGCCGCCTTCGAGGATCGCGGTCGGGCCCGAGCCGTTCTTGATGATAGCGATCGGAATCCGCGTCGCGCCCCAGGCATCGTCATGCGGCGAATGCGGGATCATCAGGAAACCGACCTGCTTGCCGTCCTTCTCCGGATCGACGGTGAGGAAGGCGCTGGATGGGCGCGGGGTAGGCTTTTGGCGGGGGCTGGTCATGGCGGGGCTCGATGGACGTGGCCTGGGAAGCCCTCCCCGAGAATGGGGAGGGTCGAGAAGGACCGTCATGCTCGGGCTTGACCCGAGCATCTCAGGCAGGAGGAGGCTCTAGCCAGAGCCTTCTGGTCACGAGATTCTCGGGTCGGCGCTATGCGCCGCCCGAGAATGACGGCAGTGGACCGCCTCACAGCGTCGGCAGTGGGTCCATCGGCATGTCCAGGTACTTCTTGTGCAGCCGGTCGAGCTCGCCGTTCATCGCGGCGTAGAAGATGAAGCTGTCGAGCCAGCGCACGAGGTTATGCTGGTCCATCTGCACGCCCATATGCGCCGGGCTGCGACGGATGACGAATTTGCGCTCAAATTCCTTGCTCGGGTTCTGCTTGGCGAGCGCCTGAGCGACGATCGAGTTGGTCGCGAGCAGATCGGCCTGGCCGGTGATGTAGGCCGCGGCCGCGGTTGCGTCGTCCTCGGTGCGCATCACGTTCGCCTTGGGTGCGGCTTCGGTGATGGCGAGTTCCTGCGTCGTGCCCTTGGCGGCGGCGATGCGGGCCGAGCCCAGCGTCTCCGGGCTGCTGACGGTCGCGGACTTCGCGCCGTAGACCGCCAGGAAGGTGTTGGCATAGGGCGCGGTGAACATGATCTGCCGGGCGCGCTCCGGCGACAGGCCCATCACCGAGATGACGATGTCGACCTTGTCGGTGAGCAGGAAGGGGATGCGGTTGGCGCCGGTGATCTGCTGCATCTCCAGCTTCACACCGAGACCCTTGGCGACCATCTCCGCGAGCTCGATGTCGAATCCAACCGCCTTGCGGTTGGCGTCCTGCGAGCCGAAGGGCGGCGCATCGAGCGGCACGCCGATGCGCACGACGCCCTTGGACAGGATGTCCTGGAGCTTGTCGGCCTTGGCCTCCACCGCTCCGAATGCGGCGATCGCCATCGCCGCCAGGCCTGCAAACAATTTACGCATGGTGTCCTCCCCTCGTGACTCTGACTGGAACTGATTGTCCTGCCTCAGTGCAGAACCGCGCTGAGGAAGGTCTTGAGCTCGGGCGTCTTCGGCGCGGCGAGCACCGCCGCGGCCTGGCCTTCTTCGTGGATTCGTCCCTCGTGCATGAAGACGACGCGCGAGCCGAATCTGCGGGCAAAGCCCATTTCGTGGGTGACGAGGATCATGGTCATGCCCTCCTGCGCCACGGATTCCAGCACCTTCAGCACCTCGCCGGTGAGTTCCGGATCGAGCGCCGAGGTGACCTCGTCGAACAGCATCAGCTTCGGCCGCATGGCGAGCGAGCGGGCGATCGCGACGCGCTGCTGCTGACCACCGGAAAGCTGCGCGGGATAGGCGTCGAGCTTGTCCTCCAGCCCGACGCGGGCCAGCACCTCGCGGGCGACCTCGCGCGCCTCCTCCGGCCGCTGCTTCTTCACCACCCGCGGCGCCAGTGTGATGTTGTCGCTGACCGAGAGATGCGGGAACAGGTTGAACTGCTGGAAGACGATACCGACCTCCTGCCTGAGCTTGCGCAGATCGGTGGCGGGATCGTTCACCTTGACGCCGTCGATGCGGATCGTGCCGGCCTGCACCGGCTCCAGCCCGTTGACGCAGCGCAGCAGCGTGCTCTTGCCCGAGCCCGAGCGGCCGATCACGGCGACGACCTCGCCCTTCGCGATGTCGAGCGAGACGCCCTTCAGCACCTGGTTCGCGCCGTAGCTCTTGCTGACGTCCTGGATTTCAACGAGCGACATCGAGCTTCCGCTCGAGCGAGCGGCTCCATTGCGTGAGAGGAAAGCACATCGCGAAATAGATGCACGCGACGGTGATGTAGACGGCGAAGGGCTTGTAGGTGCCGGCCGCGGTGAGCTGGCCCTCGCGGGTGAGCTCGACGAAGCCGATCACCGCCGCGAGCGAGGTGTTCTTGATCAGCTGGACCAGGAAGCCGACCGTCGGCGGAATCGCGATCCGGATCGATTGCGGGATGATGACGTAGCGCAGCTGTTCGCCGAGCGAGAGCCCGAGCGAGGCTCCTGCCTCCCATTGCGTCTTGGCGATCGAGACAAGCGCGCCCCGCCAGATCTCGCCGAGAAAGGCCGAGCCATAGACCGAGAAGGCGACGGCGGCCGCGATCCAGGGATTGACCGAGATGCCGGCGAGCGGCAGGCCGAAGAAGATCAGGAACAGCCAGACCAGCAGCGGCGTGCCCTGGACCAGCTGGATATAGGTCGCCGAAAACCAGCGCAGCGGTGCGACCGGCAGGATGCGCAGGATCGCGAGCCCGAGCCCAAGTACGGCCGAGCCGGCGAAGGCGACCACGGTCAGCGCGATCGTCCAGCGCGCCGCCGCGATCAGGTACATCACATCGATGAGGCCGAATTCCCGGATCATCGCACGAACACCACACGGTAGATCAGGGCGAAGAGGCCGCGGAAGCCGATGGCGAGCGCGAGATAGAGCACTCCGATCACCGTATAGACCTCGAAATCGCGGAAGGTGCGCGACTGCACGATCGACGCGGCGTGGAAGAGGTCCTGCACCGAGATCTGCGAGGCGACGCTGGTCGCCAGCATCAGGAGCACGAACTGGCTGGCGAGCGCCGGGAACATCGCCTTCAGCGCCGGGAATACGATGATGTAGCGGAAAACCTGCAGGCCTGAGAGCCCCAGCGAATGGCCGGCCTCGACCTGCGCCTTCGGCACCGCCTCCAAGCCCGCACGGACGATCTCGGTGGTGTAGGCGCCGAGATTGATGACGAGCGCGATCATCGCCGCGGTCAGCCCGTCGAGCCGCAAGCCGAAGCTCGGCAGTCCGAAGAAGATCAGGAAGAGCTGCACCAGGAGCGGCGTGTTGCGGATGATCTCGACATAGGCGCCGATGATGCGGCGCAGCCAGGCTGGGCCGTAAGTCCGCCCGGCGGCGCAGAGGATGCCGATGAGAAGCCCGCCGACCATGGCCGCCACCGACAGCAGCAACGTGATCCAGACGCCATCGAGAATGGACTGCCAGGCCGCAAAGACGTCGCGAAACTGGAGCCCGTACTTCATCGCCGGCAGCCCTGCAGGGGCTGCGGGCCATTGGCCCGCCGTCCGGATAGGCTGGACGGATGCTGCGGCGATGCGGTCATGTCTCCCCCCCTTTACCCGGAGGCTAGTTTGGCTTCTTATTTGATGTCAAGCTTCATATATGAAACAGGCGCAACATGAGCGTTTTCCCTGAAGCCGAGAATGACGAGAAGGCGGCCTATGCCGCGCCGGCCCTCGAGAAGGGCCTCGATATCCTCGAACTGCTCGCCGAGACCGGCGAGCCGCTTTCGACGCGCATCATCGCCGAACGATTGCAACGCTCGAAGAGCGAGATCTTCCGCATGGTCTTTGTGCTGCAGCAGCGCGGCTATCTCGAACGCGAGCCGGGCACCGACCGGCTCGGCTTGTCGCGGCGCCTGTTCGACCTCGGCATCAGGACACCGGGCGGCAAGCAGCTCACCTCGGTCGTGCTGCCATTGATGGAGCGCTTCAGCGAGGAAAGTGGCCAGGCCGCCCATCTCGTCGTGCTGAGCCGGGCGCAGACCGTCGTGCTGGCCACCACAGCCGGCCATCTCGACGCCAGCGTCATCGTCCGCCCCGGCTATGGCCGCCAGGCGCTCGACGCCAATTCCGGCCTGCTCATCCTCGCCTTCCAGTCGGACGGCCGCCGGCGCGGGCTGATGCGCGAGGCGCCGGTCGAGACCAGGCAGCGCCTCGACGACCCGGAAACACAGGCCGCGCTCGCCGAGATCCGTAGGCTCGGGCACCGCATTGCGGCAAGTCGCGACATCCTCGCCGTCACCGACATCGCCTGCCCGGTGATCGGCCCGGCAGGCCATGCCGAGGCGGCGATCCTGGTGCCCTGTCTGCAGCGCCATGGCGTCGAGACCGACGAGAACGCCATCCTGCTCGCGCTCAAGGCCTGTGCAGCAGAGGCGGGCTTACGCCTGCCCTACGGCTAGGCTAACCCCAAAAACCCGGAAAACCCGCGCAATTACCGCAGCGCCACCCAACCCCGGCCATAAGCTCTCCAAGATTGCTCGCAATTTTGCGTCTGACCGACGCAAGAGCCACGGAGGAGGACAGAATGGCCGAGACCGCGACGAACCCAGAAACCATCGTGATGACCGATCCGGAATGGATCGCGCTGGAGAGCATCAACGAGGAGACGCGCCGCTTCATCTTCGGCGAAGCGATGCTGCGCCTGCTCCAGGGCCGCGGCCTGGCCGAGCCTGGCGAGGAGGTCTGGAAGGTCACGCCCCATGGCCAGCAGGCGCTCGAAGCCCGCAGCCACTGAGTTCCAAATCCAATTCACGCGACAGGTTCAGGCCATCGGGACGTCCCGGACGAAGCGAGGCAGAGATCCCGGGCCCATGCCTGAGCCTTTCCGATAGAGGTTCAGGCATGGGGCCCGGGTTTCCCTCCGGTCGCCCGGGACGACTTCGTTCAATGTCGAACCGGTAGACGGTTGCAAGCGCCCGCCGCGCAGCCCATCTCAGCGGCACGCCAGCTCGCTCACGCTTCCGGGACCTGACGCATGAAACGCCCCGTCATCATCACCATCTCGCATTCGCTCGGCCGCGACGCGGCGCGCCGGCAACTGCAGGGCGGCGTCGGCAAGGTCCGCGACAAGCTCGGCGGCTTCGGCATGCAGCTCGTCGATGAGACCTGGCAGGGCGACACGCTGCAGTTCGGCGTCGCCGCGCTCGGCCAGACCGTCAGCGGCAAGATCGAGGTCGAGGACGCACTGGTCCGCGTCGAGGTGATGTTGCCCTTGTTGCTCGCGGTCTTCGCCGAGAAGCTGAAGCTCGGCGTCGAGAAGCAGGGCCAGATCCTGCTCGAGCACAAGCCCACCAAGGCCTGACGCCAAAGCATTTTCAAGCGAAGCCGGCCCCGGTTCGCATCAAGAAAATGCCATAGGAAAAAAGCTGAGCATTTCGCGATTCGCGAGATAGGCGGAAATGTCCGGCACCCTTGGGCGCCATGTCGCAGCTCGCTTGCGACTTTTGTCTTCCATCAAAGGTTGAATTCGTCCGCCGCGATCCGCACAGTCGCGACATCCCTTCCCGCCTGCCCTCCGGAGACCCATGCATCACGGCCCATTGATCGCCATCCTCGTCATGGGCCTCGGCCTCGCCTTCGTTTTCGGGGCGCTGGCGCAGAAGCTGAGGGTTTCCCCGCTCGTCGGCTATCTGCTCGCCGGCATCGCGGTCGGTCCGTTCACACCCGGCTTCGTCGCCGACCAGGGCCTCGCCAACGATCTCGCCGAAATCGGCGTCATCCTGCTGATGTTCGGCGTCGGCCTGCATTTCTCGCTGAAGGACTTGCTCTCCGTCAAAGCCATCGCGGTGCCGGGTGCATTGGTGCAGATCGCCGCCGCGACCTTGCTGGGCCTTGGCCTCGCCCTGCTGCTCGGCTGGACCGTGATCGCCGGCCTCGTCTTCGGCCTGGCACTCTCGGTCGCCAGTACGGTCGTGCTGCTGCGCACCTTGCAGGAGCGCCGCATCGTCCAGACCGAGAAGGGCAAGATCGCCGTCGGCTGGCTGATCGTCGAGGACCTCGCCATGGTCCTGGCGCTGGTCATGATCCCGGCGGTCGCCGATGTGCTGAACGGCGGCTCCGGCGCCGCTTCCGGAAGCGGTCCGCTGGCGACGCGCTTCGATCTCGGGCTCTGGGGCGTGCTCGGCCTGACGCTCGCCAAGGTCGCCGCCTTCGTCGCTTTCATGCTGATCATCGGGCGCCGACTGATCCCCTGGATCCTGCACTGGGTCGCCCACACCGGCTCGCGCGAGCTCTTTCGCCTCGCCGTGCTCGCGATCGCGCTCGGCGTCGCCTATCTCGCCGCGAGCCTGTTCGGCGTCTCCTTCGCGCTCGGCGCCTTCTTCGCCGGCATGATCCTGAGCGAATCGCCGCTCAGCCACCGTGCCGCCGAGGAATCGCTGCCGCTGCGCGATGCCTTCGCCGTGCTGTTCTTCGTCTCGGTCGGCATGCTGTTCGATCCCGGCATCCTGCTGCGCTCGCCGTTCCCGCTGATCGCCACCATCGCGATCATCCTGTTCGGCAAGACCCTGGCGGCCTGGCTGATCGTGCGCGCCTTCGGCAAGCCTGATTCGGTCGCGCTGACGATTTCGGCGAGCCTGGCACAGATCGGCGAGTTCTCCTTCATCCTCGCCGGGCTCGGCGTCTCGCTGAAGCTCCTGCCCGAACAGGGTCGCGACCTGATCCTCGCCGGCGCGATCTTCTCGATCGTGCTCAATCCGCTGCTGTTCAAGCTGGTCGACCGCTTCGCTCCGCCCGAGCCCGTTCTGGCCAAGCCAAAACCGGCCGAACCTGCACCTGTGCCCGTGCCGGAAGCACCAATGGCCGCCCCAGAGCCCGAACCGGCACCAGTGCCCGAACGCGACATCGCCCCGACCGCGCTCACCGATCATATCGTCGTCGTCGGCTATGGCCGCGTCGGCTCGCTGCTCGGCGCCGGGCTCTCGGCGATGGGCGAGAAGCTGCTGGTGATCGAGGACCAGGATGACGGCGTCGACGCCGCCCGCAGCGACGGCGCCGAGGTACTCGTCGGCAATGCCGCCGATCCGGAGGTGCTCGCTGCCGCCGGGCTGGCACGGGCAACGCGCCTCTTCGTCGCCATTCCCGGCAGCTTCGAGGCCGGCCAGGTCTGCGAGCAGGCCCGCAAGCAGAATCCGGGCCTGCCGATCATCGCTCGCGCCCATTCTGTCGCCGAAGTCGAGCATCTCAAGCAATGCGGCGCCAGCCGCACCATCATGGGCGAGGCCGAGATCGCCCGCGCCATGCTGGCGCTTTGCGGTCGGAAGGGCGAGGAACCGGCTCCGGGTACGCCGAACGCGGCTTGAGCGGACTACCCCTCCCCGTCCATCAGCGGATGCAGGTCGCGCACCATGCTCTTCAGCCGCTCGTCGAGGACATGGGTGTAGATCTGGGTCGTGGCGATATCGGCATGACCCAGCAATTCCTGCACGACGCGCAGGTCCGCGCCGTTCTGCAGGAGATGGCTGGCGAAGGCATGGCGCAGCACATGCGGCGAGACCTTGGCCGTGGACAGACCTGCCGCCGCCGCCAGTGATTTGAGGTCGCGGCCGAAGGCCTGGCGGGTCAGGTGCCCGCTATCGCCATCGGAGGGAAAGAGCCAGCGCCCCTCGGGTGTCCCTTGCTCACGCAGCAGCGCAAGGTGGGCCGAGGCCGCCGTGCGCGCCGCCTCGTTCAGCGGCACCAGCCGGTCCTTGTCGCCCTTCCCGCGGACGACGAGGAAACGCTCCCGCGTCGTCGCCGCCGAGAGCGGCAGCGCGATCAGCTCGGACACCCGCAGGCCGGTGGCGTAGAGCATCTCGATCAGGCAGCGCATTCTAAAGGTGCGCGCCCGCGCCGCCGGCGTCTGGCCTTCCTGCTCCGCCATCTGCTGGGCCGTGCCGATCAGCCGGTCGACCTCGGCAACGCTGAGCACCTTCGGCAACGGCCGGCCAAGCCGCGGCCCCTCGATCGCCGCGGTCGGATCGCCCTCCGCCAACCCTTCCGTGTAGAGGAAGCGGTGGAATTGCCGAACTGCCGAGAGCCGCCGCGCCGCAGAGGAGGCCTTCAGCCCACGCTCCGACAACTCGACCAGATAGGCCCGGATATCGTCCGCCGTGGCCGCGGCCGGCCCGCCCTGGCTCGCGGCGAAACCGAGATAGTCGTCGAGATCGCGCTCATAGGCGTCGAGCGTGTTCTTGGCCGCGCCGCGCTCGGCCGCCAGCATGTCGAGGAAGCCGTTCAGCCAGGACCGCGCTTGCTTGCTCATTTCTGCAGCTTCGAGGGTGGGACGATCTCGACCATCTCGCGCGGCTCCGGCTTCACGAAGGTGACCAGCGCGATCATGCCGCCATAGATCAGCCCGGCGATCACAGCCAGGAACGTCAAGAACTTGAACAGCGTCGGCACGGCCGGCGATTCCCCATGCACCCCAACCCGTTATTTCTGATTGGGGGTGTCGGGCGCAAGGGCGGAGCCGGCGATCCCTGCGATCTGCAGTCCGCGCAGGCTGTTGCCAACGAACCAGCGCTCCGCCTCCACAAGGTCGTGGAGGCGCAAGGGCGTCTCCCGCGCAGCGCCGGTTTCGATGAGTTCGCGGCGCAGCACGCCCGGCAGAAGACCGTGCTCCAGCGGCGGCGTCAGCAGGACGCCGTCACGTTCGACGAAGATGGTGCTGCGGCTGGTCTCGGTGACGAAGCCCTGCCGGTTCAGCAGCAGCGCATCGTCGCAGCCTTGTGACGCCGCTTCGGCGAAAGCCCGTTCATAGACCGTCCGGCGCGTCGTCTTGTGGCGCAGGAAGGGATCGCCGGCATCGATACGCTGGCTGGCAACGGCGATGCGGAGCGCACCATCGGCGGCAGGCGGCATCGGCGCCGTCGTGATCTGGACGATGCCGTTGCGACGCAGTTCGCAGCGCACCCGCCGATCTTCGCCGGCGGGGAATGATGTTTCGGCCTCGCCCAGCTGCCCGAGCGCCTGCTCCCGATCGAACCGGAAACCCAGCGCCGCCGCCGACGCGGCCAGGCGCTCGATATGCAACGCAAGCCGGACATAGCCGCCTGACCAGCGCAAGGTCTCGATCAGCCCGTAATCCCCGGCGAGATCGGTCAGCACCCGCGCCTTCAGCCGGCACTCGGCATATTCCTCGGCTGGCTTGGAATCGACGACGATGCCGCCGCCGACGCCATAGACGCCATCGCCATCAGGCAGCAGCGTCGCGGTCCGGATCGCGACGTTGAAGCTGAAATCGCCACTGGGAGCGATCATGCCGATCGAGCCGGTGTAGATCTCACGCGGCGCAGCTTCGATCTCACGGATGATCTCCATCGCCCGCAGCTTCGGCGCTCCGGTGACGGAGCCGCACGGAAACAGCGCCTGCATCTGCTCGGCCAGCGACAGGCCTGGCCGGAGCTTGCTCGTCACTGTCGAGGTCAGGGCGTGGAAGCCCGGATAGGTCTCGACGCTGAACAGCGCCGGCACCTTGACCGAGCCCTGTTCGCTGATGCGGCCGAGATCGTTGCGCAGGAGGTCGACGATCATCAGGTTCTCGGCCCGCTGCTTCGGATCGGCGGGCAACGCCGCCTTCGCCGCCTCGTCGGCCTTTGTATCGACGCCACGCGCCGCCGTCCCCTTCATTGGCCGCGTGACGGCACGTCCATCATTGGTCTCGATAAACAGCTCCGGCGAAACCGAGAGGATGTTCGCTTCTCCTGTCGCGATCATGCCGCCATGCGCGACCGGCTGGCTCGCCCGCAGCGCGCCGTAGAGGGCGAGTGGGTCGCCAGGGTAACGGAAGCGGATCGGAAAGGTCAGGTTGACCTGATAGGCGTCGCCGGCGTGCAGGTAGTCGAGCACGCGTTGCACGGCCGCCGCGTGGCCGGCTTCGTCCAGGCCGAACGTCAAATCTTCCAGTGGCGGCGGGCACAGCGCCGCAAAGCTCTGATCAAGTTCTGCCGGCGCGACCTTGCGTGGCCCCTCGAACAGACCGAACCAGAGCAATGGTAGGGCTCGCTCGCGTGGCGAAAGCCCGGCAAGACGCGGCTCTAAGGCATAGCCGAGCTCATAGGAGAGGAAGCCTGCGGCGTGCAGGCCGCGCGCCAATCCGTCTTCGATGCGGGCGAAAGCGCCGGCGATCCCGGACGGCTTGCAGGCTTCCACGATCTCGACGGGCTCGGCGAAGAGCAGCGCCTGCCCTGGCCCGCTGCGATCCTCCAGCAGTACGAAGGGCGGCCGTAATCCGGCGATCCCGCAATCCTCTCCGGCCCCCGGCATCATCAGCCCCGTCACCCTCGTCGCCGCGCTACGAGCCCGACGGAGACGCCTCGGTCAAGCCGCAGCGCAAGGCACATGGCGGTACCGCGATCCTCATGCTAGAGCGGGCTCAAGGAATTCATTCGATGACGATGGCGGAAACGATCGAACAGGTGGACCGGGAAGCCTTGCGGGCTGCGCTCGGCGCGCGCGCGATTGTCCTGGTGGGCATGATGGGCTCGGGCAAGAGCTCGGTCGGCAAGCGGCTCGGCGCCCGCCTCGGCCTGCCTTTCGTCGACGCCGACACCGAGATCGAGACCGCCGCCGGCATGACGATCCCGGAGATCTTCGCCCAGCGCGGCGAGAGCGAGTTCCGCGACGGCGAACGCCGGGTCATCTCCCGCATCCTGGCGACGCGCGCGCCGCTCGTATTGGCGACCGGCGGCGGCGCCTTCATGAATGCCGACACCCGCGCCCGCATCACCGAGCTCGGCATCTCGATCTGGCTGAAGGCGGAGTTCGACGTGCTGATGCGCCGCGTCCGCAAGCGCAGCAACCGCCCCTTGCTCCAGACCACGGATCCGGAAGCGACCATGCGCCGGATGCTGGCCGAGCGCGAGCCGGTCTATGGGCTGGCCGACATCACGCTGATCTCGCGCGACGACCCGCACGAGGTCGTCGTCGAGGATGCAATGGCGGCGCTCGACCGCCGACTGGGCCAGGAGAACACGCAATGACCGCCCTGGCCCCAGCTGCCGCAGCGGCGGATCGCATCGTCGTGCCGGTCGCGCTGGCCGAGCGTTCCTACGACATCCTGATCGGCCGTCATCAGCTCTGCGAAGCCGCCGAGACGATCGCGCGGCTGTCGCCGGGCGCCCGCGCCGCCATCGTCACCGACGAGAACCTCGCCACTCTGCATGCGCCGGCGCTCGAATCCTGCCTGCACCGGGCCGGCGTCACCACGACGCGCCTGACCGTGCCGCCGGGCGAGGCGACCAAATCCTATGCCCGCTTCATCGAGCTCTGCGACGGACTGCTTGCCGCCAAGATCGAGCGCAACGACGTCGTCATCGCGCTCGGCGGCGGTGTCGTCGGCGATCTCTCGGGCTTTGCCGCCTCGGTGCTGCGCCGGGGCGTGCGCCTCGTGCAGATCCCGACCAGCCTGCTTGCCCAGGTCGATTCATCGGTCGGCGGCAAGACCGGCATCAATTCCAGCCATGGCAAGAACCTGATCGGCGCCTTCCACCAGCCGGCGCTGGTGGTCTGCGACACCTCTTTGCTCGATACGCTGAGCGAGCGCGAGTTCAAGGCCGGCTATGCCGAGGTGGTGAAGTACGGGCTGATCGACGATCCCGCCTTCTTCGACTGGTGCGAGGTCAACTGGCGCCGCGTCATGGAGGGCGGGCCGGAGCGCGACCATGCCGTCGCGACCGCCTGCCGGGCCAAGGCCGCGATCGTCGCCCGTGACGAGCGCGAGGATGGCGACCGCGCCCTTCTCAACCTCGGCCACACCTTCGCCCATGCGCTGGAGCGCCTGACCCGCTACGATTCCACCCGCCTCGTCCACGGCGAAGCCGTCGCGATCGGGCTTTGCCTCGCCTTCCGCTTCTCGCAGCGGCTCGGCCTCTGCTCCGGCCAGGATGCCGGCCGCGTCGCCGCCCATCTCGCTTCCGTCGGCCTGCCGACCAGGCTCCAGGACGTGCCCGGCGGCACCGGCTCTGCCGCCGAGATCGTCGAGGCGATGACCCAGGACAAGAAGGTCAGGCGCGGCGCGCTGACCTTCATCCTGGTGCATGGCATCGGCAAGAGCTTCATTGCGCCCGGCGTCGCCGCCGAGGCGGCGCACGACTTCATCGAGAGCGAACTAGCCGGGGCCTGACCGCTTCCTCCATGGTAGCCATTCCGCATCTCGATCCCTGGCTCGCCATCGCCGTCATAGCGCTCGGCGTGTTCCTGACCGGCTTCCTCGCCGCGGCCGATGCAGCGCTCCACGCGACTTCGCGCGCAAGGCTCATCGCCCTGGAGAAGGCCGGCAGCCGCCGCGCCGCGATCGCCCTGCGCGTGCTCGGCGATCGCGAGCGCCTGAGCGGCGTCTTCCTCCTGGCACGGACGCTGGTGAAGACCGCGACGGCGAGCTTTGCCGCCTATGCCGCGCTCGCGTCCTTCGGCGTCAGCGGCGCCGCGGGCCTTGCGATCGCGGTTGCGCTGGTCGTCGTCGTGCTCGGCGAGCTCGCGCCGCGCATGGCGGCCGTCGCCGAGCCCGAGCGCATGGCGCTCAAGCTGGTGCGCCCGGTGGGGCGCCTGCTCGCTGTGCTCGGTCCGCCGGTCCGGCTGATGCAATGGCTCGCCCGTCGCGTGCTCGGCCTGTTCGGCCTGCGGATCGACTCGCAGCGCCCGGTGCTCGCAATCGACGAGATCCTGCGCGACCAGGTCGAGTTGATGCGCCAGGGCGGCATGGTCGAGAAGGCAGACGGCGACATGGTCAGCGGGCTGCTCGACCTGAAGCAGCTCGCGGTCGACGACGTGATGATCCACCGCACCAAGATGCGGACGATCAATCTCGATCTCGGCCCGGAGGCGATCGTCCGCGAGGTCCTGGCCTCGCCCTATACCCGCCTGCCGCTCTGGCGCGACAAGCCGGAGAACATCGTCGGCATCCTGCACGCCAAGGACCTGCTGCGCGCGCTCGATGCCGCCGGCGGCGACGCCGGCAAGCTCGATGTCGCGGCGATCGCCCTGGAGCCCTGGTTCGTGCCGGTGAACACGCCGCTGCCCGAGCAACTCAAGGGCTTCCTCGCCCGCAAGACGCATTTTGCCCTCGCGGTCGACGAATACGGCGAGGTGATGGGGCTGGTGACGCTCGAGGACATCCTCGAGGAGATCGTCGGCGACATCCGCGACGAGCACGACGTCGCCGTGCCCGGCCTGCGCCAGCAGCCCGATGGCGCGGTCATCGTCGATGGCGGCGTGCCGATCCGCGACCTCAACCGGGCCATGGACTGGCAATTGCCGGATGCGGAGGCGACGACCATCGCCGGCCTCGTCATCCACGAAGCTCGCGCCATCCCCGAGGCTGGCCAGGCTTTCACCTTCCACGGCTTCCGCTTCGAGGTGATGCGCAAGAGCCGCAACCGCTTGACGGCGCTCAGGGTGGCGCCGGCCGGCAATGGCGCTCCTGTCGAGCGGGAAGCTGCGCCTGTCGCCTTCGTCAGGGGCTGAAGACCAGCACCACGAAGACGAAGAACACCGAAAGGTGGACCGCACCCTCCAGCATGGTGGTGCGCGTGCCGGTGAAGGTCAGCGTGCTCAGGAACAGCGTCATCGACAGGATGACCATGTTGGTGGAGGACAGGCCGAGCACGACCTTCTCGTCGGTGATGACGCCGATGAGCAGGACGGCCGGAACCGTCAGGCCCAGTGTCGAGGCCGCCGCCCCCAGGCAGAGATTAACCGCGCGCTGCAGCTGGTTCGCCGTGATCGCGCGCAGCGCCGCGATGCATTCGGGCGTGAACACCACCATCGCGATCAGGATGCCGCCGAGCGCGGCCGGCGCGCCGAGCCGCACGATGCCGTAATCGAGCATCACGGCGAGACTTTTCGCCAGGATCACGATCGGCAGAATGTTCGCGAGCAGCAGGAGGACATGGGTGCGGGTCGAGCCCCCCGAGGGCGCGTGCGACGGCTCCGAAGCGGAGGCAGGCTGCAAGGCGGCCTCGGCTTCGGGCTTCGGCTGCATCCTGGCCCGGGCATAGGCCGCGCCATAGGGCACATTCGCTTCGCTCGCCGGCTCCATGAAGAAGACGCTGTGCCGGCCCGTCTGCAGGAGCAGGAAGACACCGTAGAGCAGCAGGCTGAAGAGCGAGAACGCGATCGACTGGACTGTGGTCAGCGTGCCGTCGGCGGTCGAGGTGGTGAAGTTCGGCAGCACCAGCGGGACCAGCGTCAGCGGGATGATCACCACGAGGTAGGCCGAGGCGCCCTTGAGGTTGTAGCCCTGCGAGAAATGCCGAAGGCCGCCGATCAGGAGGCCGATGCCGACGACGCCGTTCAGCACGATCATCAATACCGCGAACATGGTGTCGCGCCCGAGCGTCGGCGCGCCCTTGGCTCCCAGCATCACCGCCGAGATCAGCGCCACTTCGATGATGACGATGGCAAGCGTCAGGATCAGCGTGCCATAGGGCTCACCGAGCCGGTGGGCGATCTCCTCCGCCTCATGCACCACGCCGAAGGCCGACCAGACGATGATGCCGAGCAGCCAGGCAAAGATCAGCAGTGACGGCAGCGGAGCGCCGATTTGCGCCATCAAGGTGCCGCCAAAGAGCTGGAAGGCTGCGACCGAGGCCCAGGCGCAGGCGAGGCGGGCGATCATCATGTCGGGCAATGAATCCGTCGTTGGAAAATGGAGATCGGCGAGTACGTGCCGAAAATGATCTCATAACGGCACGCTTGTGACACGTGATTGTTCATCCGCTCGAGGACTGGTGCCGGAAGGGCAGCAAAAGAGCGGGACTCAGCCCAGTTTCGTGAGGAAGTCGGTGGCCTTGTAGCTGCCGGATACGCCGTCGACGATGATCGCGGCGCTGCGCGAATTGCGCGTCCGGAGCGGCAGGATCGCCTGATAGGCCGGCGAGGCGTACCAGGCATGGGCGGCTGCGCGGTCGGGGAAGGCGATGACGACGAGATCGCCCTCCCAGGGCCCCTCCATGACCTCCGGCGTCACGCCATGGATCAGGAAGCGGCCGCCGAAGGGCGTGAGGGTCTCGTCGATCAGCTTGATGTAGTCGACGATCTCGGCGTTGAGGTCGACGTCGCGAAGATGGGCGATGGCGTAGGCGGTCATGGGCGGATCCCCTTTGGAGCGGGTTCACACCCGCGATGCCGGGGACCATGCGACCTGAGTGGCGGCCAGTCGATTACCTCCGAGGTAGCAAAGAAGCGGCGATCAACCGTCGACTATGCCCTTGGCCGCGAGCGAGGACGGCTCCGCAGCCACCACCGGCTTGTCGGTCACCAGATACTGCGCCCGCGCCAGCGCCGCGAAGCGCCCGCCCTTGGCGACGAGTTCCTCGAAGGAACCCATCTCGATCACCTGGCCCTGCTCGAACACCAGGATGCGGTCGGCATTGCGGATGGTGGCGAGCCTGTGCGCGATGACGAAGGTGGTGCGGCCCTTCATCACCTCGTCGAGGGCTTTTTGCAGTTTCACTTCGGTCGCGGCATCGAGCGCCGAGGTCGCCTCGTCGAGGATCAGGATCGGCGGGTTCTTGAGCAAAGCGCGCGCGATCGACAGACGCTGGCGCTCGCCGCCGGATAGCGTGCGGCCGCGCTCGCCGACGATGGTGTCGAGCCCGTCGCTCTGGCGCGCCATCACCTCGGTCGCCTGCGCCCGGTCGAGTGCTTCCATCATCTCGGCATCGGTCGCGTCCGGCTTGCCGACCGTCAGGTTTTCGCGGATCGAGCGGGCGAACAGCATTGGCTCCTGGAAGACGACGCCGATATTGCGCCGGAGCGAGAGCAGCGAGATCTCGCGGATATCCCTGCCATCGGCGAGGATGCGGCCCGATTGCGGATCGAAGGCACGGTGCAGCAGGCCGAGCGTGGTCGACTTGCCCGATCCGGTCGAGCCGACGATGGCGATGGTCTCGCCGGCCTTGACCTCGAAGGAGACGTCGGCGACGGCGGCGCGCTTACCGTCATAGGAGAAGGAAACATTGTCGAACGCGATCCGGCCTTCGAGCCGCCCGGCATCGGGCGAACCTGGCTGGTCGCGCACCGCCGGCAGCGTATCGATCACCTCGAAGAACTCGCGCATCTTCGGCGCCTGCATGAAGATGAAGTTCACGAAGGAGACGATCTGCTCAAGCCGGCCCACCAGCATGGTGGCGAAACCCATGAAAGTGACGATCTCGCCGACCGTCGTCTGCCCCTGCATCAGGAGCCAGGTGCCGACGACGAAGATCGAGAGCACGGTCAGCGTCGCCGAGGCGCGCGTCGCGACGGTGGCGACCGCCCACCAGGTCAGCACCGGGATCTGCGCTTCGAGCAGGCTGGTGATGGTGTTGCGCAGGCCGCGCACCTCGGCCTCGATCCGGGTAAAGCTCTGGATCACCGGCACGTTGCCGAGCGCGTCCGAGGCCCGCTCGGCGAGGCTCGAATGATAGGCCTCGACATTGCTCTGCAGCTTGTCGGTCTTGCGCAGCACGAGGGCGGTGAGCGTGCCGAACAGCACGACCAGGAAGATCAGCACCAGGCCGAGCTGCCAGTTCTTCCACAGCGTGAACGGCAACAGGATGAAGAGCGCGACGAAGCTGGCGCAATGCTCGCGGAAGAAGGAGAGCCAGAGTGCCCACATGCCGCTGGTGCCTTCGAGCATCACCTTGAGCACGCGGCCTGAATGGGTCTGTGTGTGGTAGGCGAGCGGCAGCGTCAGCGCGTGCTCGAAATAATTCGCCATCACCGCCAGCCGGCGGCGATGCGCCAGCCGGTCGGCGAAGAGCGCGACGAAGACGCCGGCGCCGATATTGAACAGGCCGAAGCCGACCCAGGCGGCCAGCAATATGTTGATATCGGCCCAGCCCGGGCGCGTACCGGCTATTTGCAGGCTGGTCAGCTTGTCGATCAGCGCGCCGAACAGCATCGGCTCGGCGAAGGCGGCACCCGCCAACGCGACGTTGGCGAGCGCGAGAAAGAGCCCGAGGCGCCGTTCCGGGCCGAGCTCGCCGAGGACGCGGGCGTAGATCGCAAGCAGAGACATTGCCAAAAGCTTTAGACGACGCCGCAGCGTGAGCAAGCCCTCAACCTTAACGCTTCCTTCAATCGGCGCTCCATATGGTTACCGCGGCAGCGAAAGCGTGGCGTTGGCGTTGCGGCTGTGCAGGCCGGCTTGGGGTGACTCATGGATATCGCGACCGGCGCAGGCATCATCGGCGGCATCGCGACGATCGTCGCCCTGATCATGATCGATGGTGGCAACTTCGCCGCCTATTGGGACAAGCACGCCGCCATCATCATCTTCGGCGGCGCCTCCGCCGCGACCATGCTGCGCTTTCCCTTCTCGGTGATCGCGCATGGCCTGCCGATGGGCCTCCGCTTCGCCTTCACCATGCGCTCGGTCCATCCGCGCGAATTGATCGACGAGATCACCCGCGTCGCCGAGATCAACCGCAAGAGCGGCCCGGTGGCGCTCGAGAATGTCGAGGTCTCCGATCCGTTCCTGGCCCAGGGCCTGCGCTACATCGCCGACGGCTACGACAAGGACTTCATCCGCGACACGATGGAGCGCGACCGCGACAACTTCTTGCAGCGGCTCGACGAGGGTTCCAAGGTCTACCGCGCCATCGGCGACTGCGCCCCGGCCTGGGGTATGATCGGCACGATTCTCGGTATGGTGACGATGTTCGCCAATATGTCGGACCCGTCCAAGCTCGGCCCGGCCATGGCGACGGCGCTGCTGGCGACGCTCTACGGCGCCATGGTCGCCAACATGCTGACCCTCCCCATCGCCGACAAGCTCCACATCAAGCTCGAGGAGGAGGAGATCTCGCGCACGCTGATCATCGACGGCATCCTGCAGATGCGCGACGCCAAGAGCCCGACCTTGGTGCGCGAAATGCTGCTCGCCTACCTGCCGGACCACCATCGCGCCGAAATGGCAGAAGCGACCTGAGTGGGAGCTGAGCGATGGCGAAGAAGAAGCGTGGAGGCCATGGCGGTCACGGCTGGTTCGTGACCTTTGCCGACCTCATGGCGCTGCTGATGGCCTTCTTCGTCATGGTCGCCGCCTATTCGAGCCAGGACAAGCAGAAGCTCCAGATCGTCGCCGGCTCGATGCGCGAGGCTTTCGGCACGCAACGCGACTTCAAGCTCGCCGGCATCGTCGAGGTCGACGGCATCCCGACCAAGACCCACATCAAGAACGCCTATGTCCGCCCGCTCGAGGACGCCTCCGACAACACCGCGCCGAACCACAACCAGCAGAAGGAAGACGGGCTGGTCTCGGCCACCCATGATCGCGGCTTCGCGCTCGCGGCTGCCTCGCTGCGCCAGGCCCTGCGCGAAATGCCGGAGATCGGCGAGCTCTCGCGCAACATCCTGATCGAGGTCTCCGAGCAGGGCATCGACATCCAGCTCGTCGACCAGGACGGCCGCGCCATGTTCGACGAAGGCTCGATCCAGCCGAACGAGCGCATGCGCCGGTTGCTCGCCGCGATCGCGCCGACGCTGCGGCGCATGCCCAACAAGATCGCCATCACCGGCCACACCGCGGCGCAGCGGCCGGGCACGATCGCTCCCGGCAATCCCTGGGCGCTTTCGGTCGGCCGCGCCGCGGCGGTGCGCGAGATCTTCGGCAATGCCGGCGTGCCCGACGAGCGCTTCAGCTCGGTCACCGGCAAGGCTGACACCGACCCGCTGGTCAAGGACAACCCCTATCTCGCCTTCAACCGCCGCGTCGGCATCGTGCTGAAGGCGGATGCGCCGCCCTTACCGGTCGGCGCCAGGCCCTGAGTCGCGGGGGTATGCCGCGCCCGGCGATCGGCAGGCAGGCGCTGACGGCCGCCCTGCTCGTGCTCGCCTCGCGCCCGGCCAGTGCCGAGCCGCTACCCGGAGGCTTCGTGCGGCTGCGCGAGCTCGCGCCGGCGATCGCGCAGGATATGCGCTATGCGACGCCGTTCAATTTCACCGGCGCGGCCGTGCCCGGCTATGGCCGGGGCGAATGCGTACTGACGCGCATCGCCGCCGACGCATTGATCCGCGTCGAGAAGCGGCTCGCCCGGCAGGGTTATGGCTTGAAGCTGTTCGACTGCTACCGGCCCGCCCGCGCCGTCGCCGCTTTCATCGACTGGGTGAAGCGGCCCGGCGCTCCCAATCTCGGCCGCATCTTTCATCCCGGCATCGCCAAGGGCGATCTCGTCGCCAGAGGCTACATCGCCGGCAATTCGAGCCATTCCCGCGGCTCCACCGTCGATGTCGGCCTCGTCCCCGCCGGCGCGGCCACGGTGCCGACACCCGTGGACGCCGGCCCCTGCGACGGACCTTCAGCGACCCGCCCGCACGAAACCGAGCTCGATCTCGGCACGAGCTTCGACTGCTTCTCGGAGAAAAGCGCGCTCGGCCATCCCGGCGTCTCGAACGAGGCCCGCCGAAACCGCGCCCTCCTCGCCACCGCGATGAGCGCCGAGGGCTTCCGCGGCTATGGCAAGGAATGGTGGCACTTCACGCTGGCGAAGGAGCCGTTCCCGACGATGCCCTTCGATTTCGCGGTCGAATGACCGCGTCAGCCGCACCCGCTCAGGGCGCGACGACGAGCGCCCAGTAGACCTGGTATTTCGAGCCGGCCGCATAGGCCGAGGCGATGCCCATCCGTGTCGCGTTCGGCGCCTTCATCACCCGGTCGTGCTGCGGCGAGTCGCGCCAGCCCGAGAAAGCCTCCGCCAGGCGGCGGTAGCCGGCCGAGAGATTGGCCTCGGCGCCCGGTTGCCCGGCTCGCGCCAACCTGGCCTTAACCGCCTCGGCCTGGGCCGGCTTGTCGGCGGCGGCCATGGCAGCGGCTTCCTGCTCGGCTGCCTGCATCAGCTCCGGATCGAGCTTCAGCGTGCCGAGGCCGGCATTGAGCCGATAGGCCGAGATCGTCGCACGCGCCGCCTCCGCATCGACCCTGGCCGAGGGCGAGCCGAGATCGCGGTAGAAGGCCGGCTGGGTCCGGACCGGCTCGGTGCAGCCAGCGAGGTTGAGCAACGACAGCGCTGCGACGAGCGCGGCGGGGCAGCTCATCGAACGCAGCCGCTGCGGGCGCATGGAGAGCATGGGGAGAAGGCGCATCGCATCAGTCCTTGGTCTCGTCCTTGCCGCCATTCGCGGCCGGTTCCGGTTTGGCGGGTGGCGAGGCGGGAGCCTCCTCCGCTCCCTCTTCGTTCTCGGCCGGTGGGCCCGAACGCTTCACGGTGACGCGCCCGCTCGCCGGCTTGGCGCGGCGGCCGACCTCCCGCGACACGGCAGCGGCGATCTCGCCGAGCGAATGCTCGACGCCTTCCAGCCCCTTGACCGTGAGCTCGGTCGCGACCGGGGTCTCCAGCTCGGCCAGGCGCCTGTGGATGACGTAGTTGAGGTCGCTGGTGACCCGCCCGACGATGTCGACCTCGCCGACGACGCAGATCAGGTCGAAATCCATCGTCGACGTGCCGAGCTTCTTGAACATCACGGCTGGGCCCGGCTTCTTCAGCACGTCGCCATGCGCCTCGCCGGCCTCGAGCAGCATGGCGCGGACGTCCGTGGGATTGAGCCGGCGCGGCACGCTGATCGAGATCAGCACCCGGCCGGTCCGGTCGGAGCGGACACGATTGCGCACCACGCCCGAGACCAGGTTCGAGTTCGGCACGATCACCGAGGAGCGGTCGAACGTCTCGATCTCGGTCGAGCGGACATTGATGCGCTTGACGATGCCCTCGGCGTCGCCGACCACCACCTGGTCGCCGACCCGGATCGGCCGCTCCCAAAGCAGGATCAGGCCGGAGACGAAGTTCGACACCACCGACTGCAGGCCGAAGCCGATACCGACCGAGAGCGCCGAGGCAACGAGCGTGAGCCGCTCCATGCTGAGGCCGAGCGAGGAAAAGCCGATCGCGGCGGCGGCGGCATAGCCGACATAGCCGGCCGCCGTGGTGATCGAATTGCGCAGGCCGGTGTCGAGCGCGGTCGTCGGCAGGAACTTGCCTTCGAGCCAGCCCTGCAGCGAGCGCGTCGCCGCCAACCCGAAGGCGAAGAGCAGGATCGCCACGACGATCGAGGACAGCGAGACCGTGACGCCGCCGACCTGGAAGCCGAAGAAGGCGGCCCGCAGCGACGTCGTCAGATCCGTCGATTCCAGGCCCCAGGGCGCCAGCGCCAGCATGATCGTGACGACGATCAGCACGATCTTGAGGACACCGGCGAGCACCACCGCGATCTTCTGCAGCGTCGCCGCGCGCAGGCCGATTCCGGCCCGCAGGGTCAGCGCGAAGCGGCCTTCGCCGGTGAGCTGGCTGACGATGCCGAGATCGACCAGTTGCATCAGCAGCACGAAGACGGCGGCGAGGATGCCGAGCCAGATCACCTGCTCGGTCAGGAAGGTCGCCAGCACGACATAGCCGAGCAGCAGCGCCAGGATGATGGCGAAACCGACGACCCAGCCGAGGATCCGCACCGGCCCGAGGCTGGCGCCGTCGACCGGCACATAGGGGCCGAGGCAGGCCTCCTGCTCGATCTCCTGATTGTCACGCAGGCGATAGAGCCCGGCGATCAGGATCAGCGCGAAGACGGTGGCGACGACGCCGCGCACGATGATCGACAAGGTGAGGCCGGCGGCGATCGCCTGCAGCCAGGCTTCCAGCACCTTGCCGATCGCCATGACGATGGCGAGCGAACCGGCGAGCCGGGTCACGGTCTTCGCGGTCGATTCCATCACGCTGGCGAGGCGCCGCTGCGGCTCGCCAGGCGCGAACAGCGCATCGACGAGCGCCTGGACGAAGGCGAAGAGGACGAGCCCGAAGACCGCGGCGAGGATCACCGGCTGGATTCGCGGCGGCAGCAGGCCGGCGGTGTTCAGGCCGGCATAGATCAGCCAGCTCGCCAGCGCCGGCGGCGCCGTCCGTGCGACGATGCGGATGAGAGCCGCATAGAGGATGTAGCGGTCGCTCGAATCGACGCTCGCCGCCAGTCGCGCCGTCAGCCGCGGCATGTAGCGGGCACGCGCGACATAGAGTGTGATCGCGCCGAGGAAGGCCAATGCGACCAGGACGCCGCGCGGGCTGAACAGGGCCGAGGTGACGACCGAGAGCCAGTCGCCGAAGATGAACTGCGAGGCGCGTAGATCGGACGGGAAGGCCGTCAGGGTCGTCGACCAGACGTCGGGGTTGAGGACCGACGGTCCGGCCGCGAACAGCGCCTTGGCGAAACGGTCGCGCCTGAGATCGGCGATCGAGCCTTGCAGCTGCTCGCCTTGCAGCAGCGTCGCGCGCCCGATCTTCAGGGCCTCGTCGGCCTCGGTGAAGGTCTTGGTGCGGGTCTCGCGCTCGCGCGCCACGTCCGGCGTCTCGGGCGGCGCGTTGGCGTCCGGCTTCGCTCCGAGCTGGTCGAGCCTGAGCTTGGCCTGCTCGGTGCGCGGCGCCTGCTCCTCCGTGAGGATGCGCAACTGGTCGAGCAGCGGCTGCAGGCGCAGCCGCTGGCGCTGCAACTCCTCGTCCGAGACATTCGGATTGGCGAGCGAGCCCTCGATCTGGGTGAGCTCGCCCCGGATCGAATCCAGCCGGGCGCGGGGGCTCGTGGTATCAGCCGATTGCGCCAGCACCGTCAGCGGCAGGAACAGCAGCGCCAGCGCGAACAGCAAGGCGCCGCCGGATCGGCGGAAGACCCGGTGAAGGCAGGGGATCATCGGCATCGCGGTCCTGCCCGGCTGATTCGCATCGTCCGGCAGCCTCGCCATTGCCGCGCGCGGAAAGCAAGCATGCCGGAAGAAACGGCACCATTGCCGCATTCGCGGCGGCGCCACGCCGGAGGATGAGACTCGACCAAGGGCATCACATTCCTGTGAGAGCGCGCCGTCGCCGACGCTGCTGACGCCCCGTGTCTGCGACAGAAAACCGGACAGCATCATGGCGGCGCCGCCGAAAGCCGCATGGATCACAGCGAGCGTGCGCAGAAACAGCCCAACGCGACCGTGATCACAGGTGATCCTACAACCTCTGGCGGTAACGGCGCTTCTGGGTTTGAATTCTTCCAAGGAACATCTCCGGCCTCTGACGGGTCGGCCTGATCGAACGGCGGGGCGCGCTGGCTCTCTCGCCGACCTTGGAATCGAAACCGGGAGGTTTGCGGTGGCTAAGCTCAGCATCAATGGCAAGACGATTGACGTTACAGTCGAGGACGACACGCCGCTGCTCTGGGTCATCCGCGAGCAGATCGGCCTGACCGGCACGAAATATGGTTGCGGCGTCGCCCAATGCGGCGCCTGCACAGTTCATATCGACGGCGTCGCCACCCGCTCCTGCACCATGCCGGTGAGCGCCCTCACCGCCGAGCAGAAGATCATCACCATCGAGGGCCTCTCGCCCGACGGCAATCACCCGATCCAGAAGGCCTGGATCGAACACGACGTACCGCAATGCGGCTTCTGCCAGAGCGGCATGATCATGGCCGCCGCCGCACTGCTGCAGTCCAATCCCAAGCCGAGCGATGCCGACATCGCCGCCGAGATCACCAATATCTGCCGCTGCGGCACCTATAACCGCGTCAAGGCCGCCATCAAGGACGTCGCCGCCAGTGGCCAGATGGGTCGCGGCTGATCTGATCTTTCCCGTTTCCCTGCGCACGGCTCGAGCGCCACAGCCTCGCCGCAGCGCCATCCGCATCAGGAGGACGCCATGAGTCTAGCCTCTGTCACCGACACGAAGCTCTCCCGCCGCTCGATCTTGAAGGGCTCGGCTGCAGCCGCCGGCGCCTTCAGCTTCGGCTTTTCCATCCCGTTCTCCAGCGAGGCACAGGCCCAGGGCGCGGTGCCGGAGGTCAACGCCTGGGTCGTGGTCCATCCCGACGACAAGGTGGTGATCCGCATCGC
This sequence comes from Allobosea sp. Root483D1, assembly GCF_001429505.1. Taxonomy (GTDB): domain Bacteria; phylum Pseudomonadota; class Alphaproteobacteria; order Rhizobiales; family Beijerinckiaceae; genus Allobosea. The sequence continues at coordinate 423,472 of NZ_LMJW01000011.1, read as the reverse complement.
CCGTTCGGAAATGGGCCAGGGCACACTGACCGGCCTCGCCCAGCTCGTCGCCGAGGAGCTCGACTGCGACTGGGCCAAGGTCACCACCGAGTATCCGACGCCGGGCCAGAACCTCGCCCGCAACCGCGTCTGGGGCAATTTCTCGACCGGCGGCAGCCGCGGCATCCGCGAATCCCATGAATATGTCCGCAAAGGCGGCGCCGCTGCGCGGATGATGCTGGTCCAGGCCGCGGCCGATGGCTGGAAGGTGCCGGCAGCCGAATGCAGCGCCGCCAAGGGCGTGATCACCCATAAGGGCTCCGGCCGCTCGATCCGCTATGGCGAGGTCGCTGCCGCAGCGACCAAGCTCCAGGCTCCAGCACCGGCCAACGTCCCGCTCAAGGACCCCAAGGACTGGATCATCGCCGGCAAGCCGCTGAAGCGGCTCGATACCGCCGACAAGACCACCGGCAAGAAAATCTACGGTATGGACTTCAAGCTGCCGGGGATGCTGAACGCCGCGATCAAGGATTGTCCGGTCTTCGGCGGCAAGGTGAAGAGCTTCGACGCCGCCAAGATCAAGGATATGCCGGGCGTCAAGCACGTCCTGCCGGTCGGCGACAGCGCCGTCGCCGTCGTCGCCGACAGCTGGTGGCGGGCCAAGACCGCGCTCGACGCGCTGCCGATCACCTGGGACGAGGGCGAGCACGCCAAGGTCTCGAGCGCGAGCATCGCCGCCTGGCTGAAGGAAGGACTCGATGCGCCCCAAGCCGCGGTCGGCAACCAGAACGGCGACGTCAAGGCCGCCATCGCCAGTGCCGCCCGCGTCATCGAGCAGGTCTATTCCTACCCGTTCCAGAACCATGCCTGCATGGAGGTGATGAACGCGACCGCGCTCTACACGCCCGAGCGCTGCGAAGTCTGGACGCCGACACAGAATGGCGAGGCCGCGCTGGCCGCCGCATCCGAAGCCTCCGGCCTGCCGCTGGCGAAATGCGAGGCCTACAAGATCGACCTCGGCGGCGGCTTCGGCCGGCGCGGCGCCGTCCATGACTGGGTCCGCCAGGTCGTCGCCATCGCCAAGCAGATCCCCGGCACGCCGGTGAAACTGATCTGGTCGCGCGAAGAGGACATGCTGCACGGGCGCTTTCACCCGGTGACACAATGCAAGCTCACCGGCGCGCTCGACAAGGACGGCAACCTGACCGGCCTGCATCTGCGCATCTCCGGCCAGTCGATCGTCGCCGGCATCTTCCCGCAGAACATCCAGAACGGGCGCGACCCAGCCGTGTTCCAGGGCCTCAACCCGCCGGGGCCGGAGGCCTCGATCGGCTACACCGTGCCGAACCTCCTGATCGACCACGCCATGCGCAACCCGCATGTGCCGCCGGGCTTCTGGCGCGGGGTCAATCTCAACCAGAACACCATCTATCTCGAATGCTTCATGGACGAACTTGCCCATGCCGCCGGCAAGGATCCGCTCGAATTCCGCCGAGCGCTGATGAAGGACCATCCCAAGCATCTCGCCGTGCTGAATGCCGTCGCCGAGAAGGCCGGCTGGGGCACCAAGGCGCCGGAGGGGGTCTATCGCGGCATCTGCCAGACCATGGGCTTCGGTTCCTATGTCGCGGCCGTGGCCGAAGTTTCGGTCGACGCCGAGGGCAAGCTCAAGATCCACAAGATCACCGCCGCGACCGACCCCGGCCACGCCGTCAACCCGGCGCAGATCGAGCGCCAGGTCGAGGGCTCCTTCGTCTACGGGCTTTCCGCCGCGCTCTTCGGCGAGTGCACCGTCAAGGACGGGCGCATGGTCGAGGAGAACTTCGACACCTACCCGGTGGTGCGCATGGAGGACATGCCGGCGGTCGAGACGATCATCGTGCCCTCCGGCGGCTTCTGGGGCGGCGTCGGCGAGCCGACCATCGCGGTGGCGGCGCCGGCGGTGCTGAACGCGATCTTCGCCGCCACCGGCAAGCGCGTGCGCAACCTGCCGCTGAAGAACACGGATCTGCGCAAGGCGTGAGGTTTGCCGCGATCCGGACCACGCTGATCTTGCTGGCGCTCGCGAGCGCGCCGGCAGGCGCGCTCGAAGCCTACAAGGTCGTCGGCGACGCGATTCCGGCGTCGCTCGGCGGCCGGATCGGCGATGCCTCGCGTGGGCGGGCGCTCGTGCTCGACCGCACCCAGGGCAATTGCCTGATCTGCCACCATGTGCCGGAGCCGAACGAGCCCTTCCAGGGCACGATCGGCCCGGGTCTCGCCGGGGTCGGCGCCCGGCTCGATGCCGGGCAGCTGCGCCTGCGCCTCGTCGATGCCGGCCTGCTCAACCCGCAGACGGTGATGCCGCCTTATTTTCGCATCGAAGGATTGCGAGACGTTGCCCCGGCCTTTCGCGATCGGCCGGCGCTGAACGCCCAGGAGATCGAGGATGTCGTCACCTATCTCGCCAGCCTGCGCACGCCCTGAAACGGCGCTATCGCGCCGCGAGGTCATGGCGGCCGGCGCCGCCGGCCTTGCGCTTGTGGCCTTGCCCGCGCCGGCTCGCGCAGCCGCACCGCCGGCGCTCGCCGAGCTGGTCGCGCGCATCACCGAAGGCGCGGTGCCGGAGCGCGGCAAAATCAGCTTCGACATTCCCCAGCTGGTCGAGAACGGCAATTCGGTCGATGTCGCGATCCAGGTCGAGAGCCCCATGACGGATGCCGACCATGTCCGCTGGATCCATGTCATCGCCGAGAAGAACCCGTTCCCCGACGTGGCTCGCTTCCATCTTTCCCCGCGCAGCGGCCGGGCCGATATCCGCGCCACCTTGCGCTTGGCCACCTCGCAGAAGGTCGTGGCGATCGCGGCGTTGAGCGGCGGCGGCTACGTCATGGCCGATGCCGACATCGTGGTGACGCTGAGCGCCTGCATCGACGGAGGGTAAGCGCCATGGCATTCAACGCCCGCATCACCATGCCGGCCGAGGCCAAGGCCGGCGAGATCGTCGAGATCCGCGTCCTCGTCCGTCATCCGATGGATCGCGGCGGCCAGGTCGACTCCGAAGGGCGGGTCGTGCCGCGCAAGATCCTCAACCGGCTGACCGTGACCTATGCCGGCGAGCCGGTCTTCCGCTACGACATGCACACCGGCGTCTCGGCCAACCCCTTCGTCAGCTTCACCACCCGCGCCGTCGAGACCGGCGACCTCTCCTTCGAGTGGCGAGAGGATGGCGGGGCGACCTTCACCCGCACCGCCCGTCTCGTCGTGACATGACCTCTGCCGGCCGCGCGCTCGCGGCAGTCCTGCTCGCGCTGGCGAGTCCAGCCTTCGCCGAAGAGATCAAGCCGGGCAGCGCCTTCCTCTCGCCGCAGATGCAGCGGCAGCAGGAAGACCAGGGCCGCAATCCCGGCTATCTCTGGGTCGAGCAGGGCGAGGACTTGTTCAGCCGCCGCGACGGTACGACACCGACCTGTCTCTCCTGCCATGCCGACCCCAAGCAGAGCCTGCGCGGCGCGGCCGCCCGCTATCCGCAGGTCGACGCCAACAGCGGCAAGCTGATCAATCTCGAAGGGCGCATCGAGCAGTGCCGGATCGACCGGCAGAAGCAGCCCGCCTTCGGCTATGAGAGCCAGGAACTGCTCGGCCTCACCGCCTATGTCGCCTCGCTCTCGCGCGGTCTGCCGCTATCGGTCTCAGCCGAGGGCGCGGCGAGACCCTTTTACGAAGCCGGCAGGGCCTTCTACGAACGCCGGCAGGGGCAGCTCAACCTGGCCTGCACCCAGTGCCATGACGGCCTCGTCGGCCAGAAGCTGCGCGGCGACACCATCAGCCATGGCGTCGGCACCGGCTATCCCGCCTACCGGCTCGAATGGAACGGGCTCGGCTCGCTGCACCGGCGCCTGCGCGCTTGCTCGCTCGGGGTCAGGGCGACGCAGTTCGACTACGGCTCCGATGATTATCTCGCGCTTGAACTCTATCTCGCCGTGCGGGCCAAGGGTCTCGCGCTGGAGGCACCGGGTCTGCGGCGATAGCTCTTGGCTAAGACCGCCGCTGCCGTCACGATCCCGGCACAGTCCTGTCGGAGACGTCCTGGATGCTTCGCCTGCCTGCCCTCGTCGCCGCGCTCCTGATCGCCACCGCCGCCATCGCTCAGCCCGATGCCGAGCCTCCGGCCTCCGCGGCCGGCGTCGCCGCGCCGCCGCCCTTCGTGCTGAAGGGCACCGAAGTCAGGACGATCAGGGCCAAGGCGCTGCAGCGCGACTACGAGATCTTCGTCAGCCTGCCCGAATCCTATCAGTCGCAGCCGCGCCGGCGCTTCCCGGTGCTGTTCGTCACCGATGCCGACTATGCCTTTCCGCTGGTGCGCAGCATCGCACGGCGGGTCGGCAACCGGGCCAAGGGTCTGGAGGAATTCATCCTGGTCGGCCTGTCCTATTCGGTCGGCGATACGCCCGAATACAGCCGCCGGCGCGATTACACGCCGACGCCGAACGGCGAGAAGACGCGAGACCCGTCCGGCAAACCGCCGGTCTTCGGTGAAGCCGAGGGCTATCGCCGCTTCCTCTCCGAGGAACTGATGCCCTTCGTCGCCGCGACCTATCGCACCGACACGACCCGCAGCATTTATGCCGGCCACTCCTATGGCGGGCTGTTCGGCCTCTATGTCCTTCTGACCGAATCCAAGCTGTTCCAGCACTACATCATCGGCAGCCCCTCGCTCTGGTTTGACCAGAAGGAGATGCTCCAGCGCGAGCGCGACTATGCGCAGGCCAACAAGGAGCTGAGGGCGAACGTGCTGATGGCGATCGCCTCCTATGAGACGATCGACAAGGCCTCGGGCGATCCGCGCTACAATGGCAAAACCGACATGATCGCCGATCTCCGCGAGTTCGAGCAGGCGCTGCGCTCGCGCAATTATCCCGGCCTGAAACTCTCGACCGAGATCATTCCCGGCGAGGACCACCTCACCGTCTTCCCGGCGATCGTGACGCGCGGGCTGCTCTGGGCGCTGCCGGCGAAGCGGGACTGAGTTTCAGTCCTTCTTGTCCCTGCCGTCCTTCGGCTTGTCTTTGTCTTTTTCTTTGTCCCGGCTCTTCGGCTTCACCCGGTTCTCGAAGCTGGCATTGCCGAGCCCGGTGCCGATGGTCAGCACCGCCCAATGCTCGACATCCTGCATGAAGGGCAGTTCGCTCAGGCCCTGGACGACGGCGTCGTTATGCATGGTGACGACGGTATCATGCTCGCCGATCTCCGGAGCCATCTCGCGGATGCTCTCGACCAGGTTGAAGCGGCTGCTCGACCAGTTTCCCGGCAGGTTCTGGGCGCCGCGATCGATCGCGCCGTCCGGCTCGATCAGGCCGGGGCAGCCGACGCCGATGAAGGGCGCGACGCGCAAACCTTCCTTGCCGGCGTGCGCGATCTGCTCGCGCAGCATCTTGCCGAGCCGCTTCACCGCCTCCTCGCGGCTCGTCTCCTCGTCGGCATGGCGCCAGAGCTCGGTTTCCCAGACGCGTGCCTTGCTCAGATCGGCCGCCTTGTCCTGGCGCAATTCGACGATGCCGGCGCGGATATTCGAGCCGCCGATATCGACCGCGACCAGGCTGTCATAGGCTTCGAAGATCCATTTCGGCGCGAGATGGGCGCTGCCGACCAGCCCGGCCTCGTCCGAGTGATGGCGCACCGGAACGAGCTCGATCGAAAAGCCTTCGGTCTGCAGGATGATGCCGGCTCGCGCGATCGCCAGCTCGCCGATCCGGCTCTGCCGGAAGCCGCCGCCGACGACGATACGCTCGACCGGACTCCAGGCCTTCTGGCGCAGGAAGCGGCGGATCACGAAGGCGAGCGACTGGGCGAAGCGCTCGACCGCCGAGAGCACCAGCGCCGCCTCACGGGCCGTCCCCTCGGTGATGAGCTTGTCGAGCTCCGACTTGCTCGGTGTCTTGCCGGCCTCCGCCAGCGGATCCTCTCCCGCCTCGGCGAGATGGCCACGCAATTCGGCGAGATGGTCCATGAAGGCACCGCGGCTCGCCTTGTCGCCGACGAAGCCATCGGCATCGCGGATTTCCAGATTGTAGCTGGTGACGATGACCGAGGGCAGCTCCTCCGCACCATGAGGCCCGTTCGCGCTCGTCTTGCTCGCCGTCGCTACTGCCATCGCTTCACCCCCGCTTTGAAAGCACCCCGGGGAGAACGAGCAAGGCCCCCTGGCGGTTCCTGCGCCGCGCCGCCGCATGCCCCGTCTGCGCTGTGGGCGGGGACATTCGACCCGCTGGCGATTGACCGCGCCGCGCCATTTCGCCTCCATAGCCGGCGGTCGGTTTGCGGCCGGGGGGATGATAGATGCTCGAAGTGATCGGCCGCTCGCTCGCGATCGGCATTGGCGCGACCGCCTTGCTCGATCTCTGGGCGCTCTTCCTCAATCGCGCCTTCGGCATACCGCTCGCGAACTGGGCCGCGATCGGGCGCTGGTTCGCCTATCTGCCGCGCGGCCGTGTCATGCATGACACCATCGCCGACACGCCGCCCGTGGCGAACGAACTCGCGATCGGCTGGATCATGCACTACCTGATCGGCGCGCTCTTCGCGGGAATCGTGCTGCTGTTCTGGGGCCTGGACTGGGCCCGCAACCCCACCCTATTGCCGGCCCTGATCGTCGGCGTCGTCACCGTCGGCTGCGGCTGGTTCATCCTGCAGCCCGGCCTGGGTTTCGGCCTCGCCGCCAGCAGGCGGCCGAACGCCAACCAGATCCGGCTGATCGGCCTGATCAATCACGTCGTCTTCGGGTTGAGCCTTTGGCTCGCCGCACTGCTGATGCGCTGAACGACATCCCTCGAATTGTCAGAGACTAGGACGAAATCCATGGCCGCGACCCTGTTCCAGAATGCCCGCATCGTCGACGGCACCGCGCCTGAGCGCGCAGCGCCGGTCTCGGTCCTGGTCGAGGGCGGAATGATCCGCGAGGTCGGCAAGAGCGTACGGTCCGACAAGGCCAGGACGGTCGATCTCAAGGGCCGCACGCTGATGCCGGGCCTGATCGATGCCCATGTCCACGTCATCGCCGGTCTCGCCGATCTCGGCCGCAACGCCGCCCTGCCGGACTCGCTCGTCACCGTGCGCTCGCTGGTGATCATGCGCGAGATGCTGCTGCGCGGCTTCACCACAGTGCGCGATGTCGGCGGCGCCGATTTCGGCCTGAAGCAGGCGACCGAGGAGAACGACTTCCTGACGCCGCGCCTCGTCATCTCGGGCAAGGCCCTGAGCCAGACCGGCGGCCATGCCGATTTCCGCGGGCGCTATGATGACCGGCTCGCGCCCGGCACGCGCCATCGCCTCGGCGCGCTCGGCCGCATCTGCGACGGCGAGGCCGAGGTTCGCCGCGCCGCCCGCGAGGAGCTCAAGGGCGGCGCCGACTTCATCAAGATCATGGCCAATGGCGGCTGCGCCTCGCCGACCGACCCGATCCATTTCCTCGGCTTCTCCGTCGGCGAGCTCGAAGCGGTAGTGGAAGAGGCCCGCATGGCCGGCACCTACGTCTCCGCCCATGTCTACACCGACGAAGCGATCCGGCGCTGCGTCGAGGCCGGCGTCCACTCGCTGGAGCATTGCAACCTGATCCAGGCCGAGACCGCAAAGCTCGCGGCCAGGAACGACGCCGTCGCCGTGCCCACCCTCGTCACATATGACAAGCTCGCCAGCGAGGGCGGCAAGCTCGGCTTCCCGCCCGATTCCGTCGCCAAGGTCGAATACGTCCGCGCCGCCGGCATGGAATCGCTGGCGATCATGAAGAAGGCCGGTCTCGCCATGGCCTATGGCAGCGACCTGCTCGGCGAGATGCACCGCCACCAGTCGGAGGAGTTCGTCATCCGCGGCCGGGCCCTGCCCGCACATGAGGTGATCGGCGCCGCCACCCATGTCGCGGCCAAGCTCCTGAAGCTCGAGGGCAAGATCGGCACGATCACGCCCGGCGCCCATGCCGACCTGATCGTCGTCGACGGCGACCCGCTGCAGGACCTTTCTCTGCTGACCCGCCAGGGCAAGCACATGCCTGTCATCATGAAGGCCGGCGCCTTCATCAAGCGCGCCCGGCTGGACTGACGAGCGATGAAGCCGTGGACGCAGCTCGACGCCGCCTCGATCCCGGGCGGCGGCACGCTGAAGCTCATGCGCCGCGGCGAGGACGAGTTCTCGATCACGCTCGGCCATAACGAGCTGATGAACTCGCGCCTAAAGGGCTCGGAGGAGGCCCTGGCAAGCCTCGCCATCGCGCGGATCGGGCGACGCCCAAGGCCACGCCTGCTGATCGGCGGGCTCGGCATGGGCTTCACGCTCCGGGCGGCGCTCGCCGCCCTACCGGCGGATGCCGAGATCGTCGTCGCCGAGCTGATCCCGGCGGTGATCGCCTGGGCGCGCGGCCCGCTCGCTCCGATCTTCGCCGGCTGCCTCGACGATCCCCGCGTCAATGTGCGCGAAGCCGACGTCGTGGCCGCCATCCGCGAGGGCGGCGGCGGCTACGATGCGATCCTGCTCGATGTCGACAACGGCCCGGACGGGCTGATGGTCGAGGCGAACGACCGGCTCTACGACCATGCCGGCCTGTCCAACGCGAAGGCCGCCTTGCGGCCGGACGGCGTCCTTGCGGTCTGGTCGGCCGGACCGGATCGCAGCTTCACCCAGCGCCTGCGCCAGGCCGGCTTCGCCGTCGAAGAGAAGACGGTGCGCGCTCGCGCCGGAGCGGGCGGCGCGAAGCACATGATCTGGCTGGCTGCGCCTCAGGGAAACGGAACTGCCGCGCAGCCCGCTCACCCGTCCGGAACAAGGCGGCGCTAGCGCTCGCTCAGCAGGCGCGCCAAGCCGGCCGAGAGCCCGATCGTCGGAACCGCTGCTGGCAAGGCGAGGTCGCCCTGCGCCGGCTTGGGCGGCGGGTTGCGCGCCGCGTCGAGCACCGCGGCGAAGCCGGCTGCAGTCGAGCAGATCACGGGAACGCCGACATGAGGCTCGACCCGCGCCGCAAGCCCGGCGAGCCCGGCGCCGCCGAGGATAACCGCTTGCGCCCCGTCGCGCGCCACCGTCCGCCGGCAGGCCTCGGCCAACAGCGCAATCGAGCCGTCGGGATCGGCCGCAATGTCGCCGCCGGTCGGCGCCACCGTCTCGACGGCAGCCAGCCGGCCGTCCAGCCCGAGCGCGGCGGTGAATTCCGTGAGGATCGGCCCCCAGCGCTCGCCGCCGGTGACGATCGAGAAACGTCCGCCCTGCGCCGCCGCCTGCCGGCAGGCGGCTTCGGCCATGCCGACCACCGGAACCGCGGCGATCTCCTTCAGCGCCATCAGCCCGGGATCGCCGAAGCAGGCGAGATAGACCGCGTCGCAATCGGCGCCGTGCTCGGCAAAGGCGTCCAGCGCCGCATGGCCTGCGACGGCGCCGGCGCTGCGGGTGGAGATGTAGCGCGCGCCGAAGCGGCCGGTCGCCGGCTTCAGCGTCACCCCGGTGGGCGTCAGCGGCGCCAGCACGCGCAGGACCAGCTCGGTCATCTCGGCGCTGGTGTTCGGATTGAGGACGAGAATGCGCAAGATGATCCCGGGGGCGAGAGTTGACCGGCCTTAAGGCCTTCTATCAAGAGCCGTGCCATGAGCTTTGCCGTGCCAAAGCCTGCGCGGCAAGGCCGGGCGGCCCGCGTTCCCCGCATGGTCGGCTCGCAACGCGAGCGGCCCGACGAAGCCGTCGCGACGGCCGCGTGGAACCAGCCCGTATCGCTCGGGTTGCACGATCGACCGCCCTAGATCGGAGGATGAACGATGCCAGCCAAATCCAAAGCGCAGCAGAAGGCGGCCGGAGCCGCGCTCGCCGCCAAGCGCGGCGACATTCCCAAGAGCGAACTCAAGGGAGCCTCGAAATCGATGGCCAAGTCGATGACCGAGAAGGAGCTCGACGAAATGGCCTCGACCAAACGCAAGGGCAAGCCGGAGCACGTGACAAAGCACTGACGAAGAGCCGGCTTTGGCCGGGCGCCGCCATCAGTGCTTGTCCGTCAGCGGACTTCACCGCCTCCAGCCTGCATACGCAGGAGGCCTTGCTCGATCGCGGCGCGTGCCGCTTCGAACGCAGCCCTCTCGCCGGGCAGCTCACCTTGCTGCTGTTCGAGCAGCAGGAGTGCCGTCTCGTAGAGCTCCCGGACGTCATCCGCCCGCAGGACCTGCTTCTGGACCAGGCCGCGCAACAGCGCAGCCACGGTGGCCGACAGGATGAGGTTGCTGGCCTCGGCGCTGCCGCTGGCAGGACGCGCCATCGGCCCGCTCACGCAACGAACGACGATGGCGGCTCGGGAACGTCATGGCCCTCTGCCGCATAGGCACCGATCTTGTTGCGCAGCGTCCGGATGGCAACGCCGAGAATGGCTGCGGCATGGGTCCGGTTGCCACCGGTCTCTCGCAGGGTCGCCAGGATGAGATCGCGCTCGACCTCGGCGATCGGCAGACCGACGAGCTGGTCCAGGGCGGCTTGGTCAGGCTGAGGCTCGGTCATGGCCAGTGGTCCTTTCCGTGCCCCCAACGGCCCCGGTGGACACAGACAGAGAACCCCTTCAGGGTTAACGAAAGGTAAAGTGCGGGTCGCAACGGCAGATCACGGCCGACTCGCGCAGGCCGATTATCGCGATGTGCGGAGCTGGCAGGCCGCTATCCATGCAGCCTGAATGGCGTCCCGGAAGGGATTCGAACCCCTGACCTACGGTTTAGGAAACCGTTGCTCTATCCTGCTGAGCTACCGGGACGCACGTTCTTGCGTTTAGCATAAAGCCGATGCGGGTGAAGCCTTCGTTTGCAGCGATCTTACCGTTCCTCGTTGTCATGGCGGCCTCGGCCGGCGTGACACGGGCGGCAGACGACGCTTGTGCGACGCCGGACGGGACCGCGCTGGTCCGCCTGGCCGGTCTCGACCGGCATGGCGACCCGCTCCTCGCCGACGGCCGGAGCGTCAGGCTCGCAGGACTGGCGCCCCGGCAAAACGACGCCGAGCGCGAGCGCTTCGCCACGCACCTGGCGCGCTGGCATGGACAGAGCTTCCGGCTGGCGCCACTCGGCGCGGCCGATCGCTGGGGACGCCTCCCGGGCCGCCTCCTCGCAGCCGACGACACTCCCGCTGCGCTCGCCGGCCAGCCCGATCTGAGCCGCCCTCCTCGCCGAAGGCGCGGCTCTGCGCCTGCCCGAGCCGGGCCTCGCCGCCTGCAACGAAATCTGGCGCAAGGCCGAGCAACGACCGGTGGCGGCCGGCCAACCCGGGGCCCCGCAGCGAAAACATGCCGCAGTGGCGCTGCCGGTGATTGACGGCCATGATGCTGCCGCGATGCGAGCGCAGGCGGGCCGGATCGTCGTGGTCGAGGGGCGTGTCGCTGCTGTCGGAGAGCGGGCGCAGCGAACCTATCTCAATTTCGAGCGGCGGCGCGGCACGGGTGGCAGCATCGTTCTGTCGCGCGCGTTGTGGCGTGAATTGCAGCGCAGCGGCTGGACCGCCTCGTCGCTGACGGGTAAACGCGTGCGCATACGCGGCGTGGTCGAGGGGCGAGACGGCCTCCTGATCGAGGCCGAGACGCGCAGCGCACTGGAATTGATCGACTAGGGGCCGATGCGGAGAGTTCAGCGCCATCGTCAGCCGTTCCGGGGGCGCCTCGCCGCCGCGGCGCTGCCGGCCCTGTTGCTGGCGGCCTGCTTCGGCGACCAGAATTCCGTCCTGGCCCCGCTCAACCAGCCCGGCGGCGAGCCGGCGCCGCGCGTCGCCAGCCTGCAGCGCGACACCGACCGCGAGCACCAGCGCCTGCTCTCGGCCTTCGGCGGCGAATACCGTGCGCCGCAGGTCAAGGCCGAGCTGGAGGGGATCATCGCCCGCCTCGCCAAGGCCGGCGAAGGCCAGATCGGCGCCTATGAGGTGACGATCCTCAACTCGCCGATCGTCAACGCCTTCGCCCTGCCGACGGGGCGGCTCTACGTCACCCGCGGCCTGCTTGCCCTCGCGAACGATTCGGCCGAAATCGCCTCGGTGATGGCGCACGAAATCGCCCATGTCACCGCGCGCCATGCCGTCGAGCGCGCCGAGATGGAGGCGGAATCGGCGCTGGTAAGCAAGGTCGTGGCGCAGGTGCTGAACGATCCGACGACCGGTGCCGCGGTGCAGCAGAGCTCGAAGCTCTCGCTCGCCCGCTTCTCGCGCCAGCAGGAATTGACCGCCGACCAGATCAGCGTGCGCAACATCGCGCGCGCCGGCTACGACCCCTATGGCGCCGGCCGTTTCCTGGTCTCGCTCGGCCGCAACACCAGCTTCCGCGCCGGTGGCCAGGGCGGCGGCGACAAGAAGCTCGACATCCTCTCCAGCCATCCCTCGACGCCGGAGCGCGTCGCCGCCGTCACCAATGGCGCCCGCCAGATCGGCGCGCCCGGCATCGGCGAGCGCGACGCTTCGCGCTGGCTCAGCGTCATCGACGGCATCGCCTTCGGCGACGATCCGGCCGACGGCGTCGTGCGCGGCCGCCGCTATCTCAACAGCGCGCTGCGCATCGCCTTCACCGCCCCTGACGGCTTCGAGCTCGAAGCCGCCCGCGAGATGGTGGTCGGCGTCAGCAATGACGGCTCGCAGGCGCTGCGCTTCGACTCGGTCGCGCTCAAGGCCGGCCAGACGCTCGAATCCTATGTCGCCTCGGGCTGGATCGACGGTGTCGCCACGGCGGACATCCAGTCGCTGACGGTCGGCGGCCTGCCCGCGGCGGTGACCTCGGGCAAGGGCGCCGACTGGACATTCCGCCTCGCCGCGATCCAGGCCGGGCCGCGCGTCTACCGCTTCATTCTCGCCGCCAAGGGCCAGAACGACCCCGAGCGCGCCATGCGCGCCTTGCTCGACAGCTTTCGCAATCTCAGCGCCAGCGACGCGCAATCGGTCAGCCCCTTGCGGATCCGGCTCGTCACGGCCGGTGCCGGCGACACGCCCGCCGGCCTCACCGAGCGCATGGCGTCGACCGACCGGCCGCTTGAGCAGTTCCTGATCCTGAACGGGCTGGAGCGGAGCGCGAGACTGACGCCCGGTCAGCGTTACAAGATCGTGAGCGAGTAGCCCAACGGCGGCCCAACCCTTTCCCGGCGCCTTGTGCTAGCCTCCGCGCCTTCGTCAGGACAGGGAGGCAGCCATGGCGCTCGATCGTCGCATCGTCGAACTCTACGACGAATACACCCACAAGCCGCTCGACCGGCGCAGCTTCATGAACCGGCTGATCGCCATCGCCGGCACCGCGGCAGCGGCGGAAGCCGCTCTCGCGCTGCTGGAGCCCAACTACGCCCACGCCCAGCAGGTCGCCGCGGACGATGCCCGTATCGAGAGCAGGCGCATCGACGAGACCATCGGTGGCGTGAAGCTCAAGGGCTATCTCGTCACGCCGAAGACGCAGGCAAAACGCGGCGGTGTCGTGGTCATTCACGAGAACCGGGGGCTCAATCCGCACACCGAGGACGTCACGCGCCGCGCGGCCCTGGCCGGCTTCAATGCACTTGGAGTCGACTTCCTGACCCCGTTGGGCGGCACGCCGGCCGATGCCGACGCCGCCCGCGCCCTGTTCGCGCAGCTCAAGCCGGAGGACGTCATCGCGCAAGGGCGCGCGGCCCTCGCCTTCCTCAAGGCGCGTCCGGATGCAACCGGCAAGGTCGGCGCGGTCGGCTTCTGCTGGGGCGGCGGCGCCGTCAACGACCTTGCCGTCAGCGCGCCGGAGCTCAATGCCGGCGTCGTCTTCTATGGCCGCTCGCCCGACCTCGCCAAGGTGCCGCAGATCAAGGCCCGGCTGCTGATCCAGCACGCCGCCCGCGATACGCGCCTGGTCGAGGGCCTCCCGGCCTATGAGGCGGCCCTGAAGGCAGCCAGCGTCAATTACCAGGCGATCGTTTATCCCGACGTCGACCACGCCTTCCTCAACGACACCAGCGCCGAGCGCTACAGCGCGGCGGCGGCAAAGCTCGCCTGGGAGCGGACGGTGGCCTTCCTCGCGGCCGAGACCGGCGCCGCCTGATACGAAAAAGCCCGGCGGAGCGATCCGCCGGGCTTTCTAGTTCGATATGGAAAGCTGCCTCAGGCAGCCTCCTCCTGAATATCCTCGTCGCCATCCTCGGCTTCGGCAGCCTCGGCAGCCTCACCCTTGCCGGCGCGGCGCGGCGACTTGGCGAGCTGGCCCTCGATCTTCTTCAGCGCCTCGGTCTCGGTGATCTCCTCGACCACCGCGATCTCGCGGGTCATCCGGTCGATCGCCGCCTCATAGAGCTGGCGCTCGGAATAGGACTGCTCGGGCTGCGCCTCGGAGCGATAGAGATCGCGCACCACCTCGGCGATGGCGACGAGATCGCCCGAATTGATCTTGGCTTCGTATTCCTGGGCGCGGCGCGACCACATGGTGCGCTTGACCCGGGCACGGCCGGTCAGGGTCGCCAGCGCCTTGCCGACGATCTCGGCATCGGCGAGCTTGCGCAGGCCGACACTCGCCGCCTTGGCGGTGGGCACGCGCAGGGTCATCTTGTCCTTGGCGAAGCTGACGACAAAGAGCTCGAGCTTGAAGCCCGCGACTTCCTGCTCATCGATCGCCGTGATCTGACCGACGCCATGAGACGGGTAGACGACGAACTCGCCCGTCTTGAAGCCATGGCGCACAACAGCCTTCTTCGCAGTGGACATGCCGTTTCGACTCCTGATTTCTCCGCGGGAAGCGGAGACTCGACTTTCAGCCGCTGGCCAGGATGGCCGGCGGCTCTCTGCCTGACATGACGGGCGAGCCTTCTGGCTCTTCTCCCGACACAACATGCTCCCTCAGTCGGTCGCTTCTTGCTGTCCACCAGGCACGAAGACAGCAACACGCCGGACGTTCTGACCGGTGGGGCGCTGCTCTCGTCTCTGGGGGTGCCCCGTTTGTGTGACCTCGCAGGGGCAGGCGGAAAGAACTCGACTGTGGCTTGTGGATACCACAAAACTCGCGCCGAATCAAAGGTAAACGGAATGCAAACGCCGCCGGGCCGCGTTGCGGCCGGCAATGGTTAACTGCAATCACGCTCTGCCGCAGGGTAAGTTCAGTCGCCCTCGCCGGGCTCCGGGGACAGAAGCTCGAGCTTGTTCGGCACGCCGTCGAACTCCTTGGCGTCGGCAGGCGATTCCTTCTTCTGCGTGATATTCGGCCAGCTTGCGGCGAACTTCGCGTTGACCTGCAGCCAGCTGTCGAGGCCGGGCTCGGTGTCGGGCTTGATCGCCTCGGCCGGGCATTCCGGCTCGCAGACGCCGCAATCGATGCACTCGTCGGGATGGATGACGAGGAAGTTCTCACCTTCATAGAAGCAGTCGACCGGGCAGACTTCGACGCAGTCCATGTATTTGCACTTGATGCAGTTCTCGGTGACCACATAGGTCATGGCGCTGTCCTTCCGATCGGCCGGCGCTTCTTTAGAGCGGGTCGAGAGAATGTTTCAAGGCCCTGTCACGACCGGAAACGAGATCGAATTTCCACCGAAACGTGCGTTTCGAGATGATTTTTCGCGGGCGGGCCAGCGCTCCCCACATCGATACGCGCTCTAGCCCTCAGACCCGTCCGGCGCAAGCGACTGATCGCCGCGTTCACCCCCGCTCAAAACCTCATACAGCGTCTGCGCCTGCTCGTAGGAACCGCGGCGCTCGGCGAAGGCTGCGACACGCACGACCAGCGTCGCGTGCGGCAAAGCGAGCGTCAGCACGTCGCCCGGCTTCATCCCGAGGGCCGGGTTCTCGACGCGCTTGCTTGCAACCCGGACATGCCCCTCCTCCACCAGCCGCACGGCAGCGGGGCGAGTCCGCGCGAAACGCGCGAACCAGAGCCATTTGTCGAGGCGTTGCCGATCGTCGCGCAAGCAGCCTCCGTATCTCTGCGATCAGCTCTTGCGCCCGTCATTGCCCTCGAGCTGGGCCTTCAGGGCAAGCAGCTTGGCGAAGGGTGAATCCGGATCGGGCTGGCGTTCGGCCGGACGCGGCCTCGCCGGCTGCTGGAAACGCTGTTCCTTGCCGCCGCGCTCATCGCGGCGCGGGCCACCACCAGGGCGGCCGCCATCCCGCTTGAACTCCGGCCGCGGACCGCGCTCGGGACGCCCGTCGCGCCCCTGGGCAGCGCGGCCAGCGCCTTCCTGCGGCGCGGGCTTGCCGCCCTCGCCGCCGGCCGGGCGCGGGCCGCTCCAGCCACCTTCGCGCCAGCGATTGCGGTTGGGACGCTGCCCAGCAGGCTTGGCCTCGCCGCCTTCCGCAGCGGGAGTGGCCTCGGCAGCACCGGCGCGACGGTCGGGTCGGCGGCCACGCTGCCCCTGCTCGGGACGCCGCCCACCCTGATGGCGATGCGGCCGCCAGACCTCGATCAGCTCCGGCTCGGCCGGGGAAGCCGCCTCGGCGGCCGCAGCAGGCTCGGCCGTCGCGGTCTCGACTTCGGCTTCGGTCTCGGCTTCCGTCGCAGGCTCGTCGCTCGGCAACGCCAGCGTCGACATCGCGTCGGCAGGCACCGGCTCGGCCGGGCTGGCAGCCTCCTCCTCGATAGGAGCCGCCGCGGCAACTTCCGCATCGGTCAGGACCGGGACATCAGCCGTTTCGCTTGCCGGCGCTTCGGCGGCAGCGCCTTCGCTCGCGACCTCGCCATCGGACGAGGGCGCTTCGTTCAACGCGTCGACCTGCTCGGTCGCCAGGGCCGTGTCGGCCGCGGACGCCTCCGTTTCCGGCGCAGCGGCGACGACAGGCGCCGGCGCGGCGGCGAGCGCAGCGGTGATCGCCGGGCCCGGGCGCTTCACCGACACATAGCCGAGCGAGCGCAGGATCGAGGCGAAGTCCTCGCCGGCGCAGCCGACGAGCGACGTCATCGCGCCGGTAGCGACGAAGCCATCCTGATCGGCGGCGCCCACCGGCGGCTGGCCGAGCGTGACACCCGGGCGATAGGCGATCGCCGGGCGGATCAGGTCGGCGAGCCGCTCCAGGATGTCGACGCGCACCGCCCGTTCGCCGCAGACGCGATAGCCGGCGGCGCGATAGAGCCCCTTCGGAATGTCCTTGTTGGCCGGGAACGAGGTCCGGCCGGAGGAGGCGAGATGCGAGATGTCGTCGAGCCCGGCAGCTTCCGGATTGCCGTGCTTCAACGCCCAGAGCTGGGCGGCAAGCGCGCGCGGCGCCGGTTTCAGCAGCGCCGGCACATAGAGGTGGAAGGCGCCGAAGCGGATGCCGAGCTGGCGCAGCGCCGCACGACCTTCCTGGTCGAGCGTCTTCATCTCCTCGGCGACCTTGGCGCGCTCGAGCACGCCGAGCGCCTCGGCCGTCTGATAGGCGATGCCGCGGGCGATGCCGGCGGCGCTCTCGGCATTCTCCAGGATCTGGAGCGGGCCGAGCAGCTTGGTGATGTGGTGCTTCAGCCAGGCGGCCAGCCTTGTCTCGATCTGCTCGCGTGCCGGGGCCGGCAGATGATCGTCGATCATCAGGCGCAGGCGCGGCTCCAGCACCTTCTCGCCGGCGGTCAGGCGCGCCACCGGCTCGCCGATCCAGCGGACCAGCCCGTCATGCGAGAGCACGAAGGCATCGTCGCCGGCCAGCACGACGCGCGAGGCGCGCGCCTCGAGCTCGCCTGCCAGCGCTTTCAGCGCCGCCGCATTCAGCGCTTTCGCTTCCGGCCCACCCGCCTTGGGATCGGCCGTGAAACGGAAGCCCTGCAGCAATCCGACATGCTGACCCTCGACCAGGACATCGCCGGTCGCGGTGACTTCGGCCTCCAACATTGCATTCTCCCGCAGGCGACGCATCAACACGCTCGTACGCCGATCGACGAATCGGCTGGCAAGCCGTTCGTGCAAAGCGTCCGACAGCCTGTCCTCTACAAGACGCGCCACCCCCTGCCAATGCTCAGGATCGAGCAACCAGTCCGGCCGGTTGGCAACATAGGTCCAAGTCCGGACCTGGGAGATGCGGGCCGAGAGGGTGTCGATCTCGCCATCGACGCGGTCGAGGGCGGCCAATTGGCCGGCATACCAGTCCGGATCGAGCCGGCCATGGCGCATCAATCTCAGATACAAAGTCGTCGCCAGTTCGGCATGCTGCATCGGCGCGATCTTGCGATAATCCGGCAATCCACAGACTTCCCAGAGCCGGGACACCGCCGGCTTGCCCTGTGCAAGTCGCGCCACATCCTGATCGCGCGCCAGAATTTCCAGCGTCGTCATGTCCTCGGCGATCAGCGCGCGGGTCAGTCCTTGTTCCTGCGGCTGGACGTTGAGGCTGTCGACCAGCCCGGGAATCGAGCGCAAATCGAGGTCGGAATTGCGCCATTGCACCTGGCGCACCGATTCGAAGCGATGGTCCTCGATCGCCTGGACGAGTTCCTGCTCGAAAGGCGGCGAGCGCCCGGTCGTGCCGAAAGTGCCGTCACGCAGATGCCGGCCGGCTCGCCCGGCGATCTGGCCGAACTCGGCCGGGTTGAGCTTGCGATAATGATGGCCGTCGAACTTGCTGTCGCCGGCGAAGGCAATGTGATCGACATCGAGATTGAGCCCCATGCCGATCGCGTCAGTGGCGACGAGATAGTCGACATCGCCCGACTGGTAGATCTCGACCTGGGCATTTCGCGTACGCGGTGAGAGCGCGCCGAGCACCACCGCCGCGCCGCCCTTCTGCCGCCGGATCAATTCGGCAATGGCATAGACCTCCTCGGCCGAGAAGGCGACGATGGCCGAGCGCCGCGGCAGGCGGGTGATCTTGCGGTCGCCGGCGAAGGAGAGCTTCGACAGGCGCGGGCGCGAGACGACATTGACGCCGGGAATGAGCTGCTCGATCAGCGGCCGCATCGTGCCGGCGCCGATCAGCATGGTCTCCTCGCGGCCGCGATGATTGAGCAGCCGGTCGGCGAAGACATGGCCGCGGTCGAGATCGGCGGCAAGCTGGATCTCGTCGATCGCGACGAAATCGACGGCGAGGTCGCGCGGCATCGCCTCGACCGTGCAAACCCAGAACCGCGGCCGCTCCGGCTTGATCTTCTCCTCGCCGGTGATCAGCGCGACAGCCTCCGGGCCGACCTTGTCGACGACGCGTTGATAGACCTCGCGCGCCAGCAGGCGCAGCGGCAGGCCGATCATGCCGGTCGGATGCGCGACCATCCGTTCGATGGCGAGATGGGTCTTGCCGGTGTTGGTCGGGCCGAGCACCGCTGTGACACCGCGGGCGCGGAGCGAGGGCGGAAGGGAACGAGGCTGGATCAAGACGCTGGAGCTTTCCTGCAGTCCGGGCGGCCGCGAGCCCTATCGAGTCGGGCGGCCTGAATGCAACCCGATCCGTGAACAGAACGAGTCCGGAACGAAGCGGGGTCGAATCGCTGACTCCCACAGAATCAGGTTTCGTTCACGGCGAGATATTGCGGCAAGCGATTCAAAAACCACAAGATTTTGAATCGCCCTCATTGTCCATCCTTCGCCGACTTGCGCGCGCGAGGGCCCCTTTCGCTCATGTAGGGCGTTCTGGCTGGAAGACGAGGGGGACCGGCGAAGATCGCGGCAGGCAATCGCCCCGCTCAGTCCGCGAAGACCTCGCTCAGGACCTGCGCCGCCTCGTCCGGCGCCTCGACATGGACGAAATGGCCGGCGCTCTCACAGAAGGTCACTTCGACGTCGTCGAAATAATGCGACAGGAAGGTCGACCACTCCGACTTCAGGATCGGATCGTGCCGGCCCCAATGCACCCTTGTGCGCTGATGGATCGGCACGGACGGCGCCGGGTGGCCGTCGATGGCGGCGATCCGCGCCGCATTCTGGCTGCGATACCAGTCGAATCCCCCACGCAGATTGCCGGGCTTCATGAAATTCTCGACCCAAAGGTCGAAGACCGGCGCGAAGGCATCCTTGCGATGGCACCAATGCGTCAGGAAGTGCCCGAGATAGAGGGCGCAGGCTTCGCGGCTCGAACCGATCAGCTGCTCCGCCAGCGGCAATTGCTGGAAGGACTGGTACCAGATCTCGTTGACATGGCCGTCGCGGACCCAGGCCGAGCCGACGCTCGGCGTCGGACAGTTGAAGAACAAGAGCTTCTCGACCCGCTGCGGATGGCGCCGCGCCAGCCCCTGCGCGACATAGGCGCCGACATCGTGGCCGACGACGCCGACAGGGCCGGCACCGAGCGCCTCCAGCAGCGCCGCCATGTCGTCGGCATGAGCGTTGGCGCCGACATCGCTGCGCGGCGCCGATGATTTGCCGCTATCGCCGAAACCGCGCAGATCGGGTGCGATCAGCCGGAATTCGCCATGCAGCCGGTTCATCAGCGGCAGCCAGCTCATCCAGAATTCCGGCCAGCCATGCAGGAGCAGCACCGCCGGCCCGTCGCCGACCTCGGCGACATGCAGCACGGTGTCACGCACGACGACCTGGCGATGCCTGAGGCCGGGCGGCAAGGCGAAATCGCTGGACATGGCGGCTCCGGAGGCGAATCGCCGGTAAGGCTAGCCCCTCGCACGAACTTCCCGCAATTCGTCGGATGGCGGAGGCCCCATGCAGTGCGAGTCGGATCGTGACTGAAGCCCAGGCCGAGCGCGGGTCGGAGCGGGAAAAGCAGGCGAGCTAGACGGAATCCCGAGATTCCGGTATAAAAAAGAACGGGCCGGAAGAGATTTCTCTCTACCGACCCGCATTGGCGATCTGCCGATCTAAAGGGCTGCTACCCGTCGCTTCCTAGGGCTGGGGTAGCGGCCCTTCCTTTAAATCCTCGTCCATCGCCATCGGACTGCTGGCGGCAGGACTCTCGACCCTCCTGAGCATTTTGTTCTCCTTTCCGGCAGCGATTCTCGCCGCCGCCACTTCCTTATGTCCGGCGGCCCGAATGCCGTCAAGGGGTATGGAGAACTGAACTTGAAATTGAAATAGATGCCGTGTAGATTCCTCGCGAAACTTGGGGGCTCTTATGGCTGACGACGTCTCGACGCGATTTCCATTCATCAATCTGGAAAAGGCGCTCTCCCGCGCCGAGCTGCTCTTCCACGCTGACAAGGCCGGCAAACCCATGCTGGTCCCGGTGGCCTTTGAGGTTTGGGGATACAGCCCGAAGAGTAGCGGAGGGTTCCAGACAGTCGGGGCGCTCAAGGGCTACGGCCTGCTGGACGACGAAGGGGCGAATGCCGAGCGCCGCGTCAAGCTCAGCGCTGCGGCGCGCCGCTACTTCCTTGATGAGCGCGACGACGTACGAGCCGCCATGCTCAGTACCTTCGCGCTCGCGCCGTCGCTGTTTCGGGCGCTATGGGAGACGGACGGCTGGTCGGCTGGCATTCCGGCCGACACTGTAGCCCGCAGCCATTTGAAGCTTGAGCGTCATCTTAACGACCAGTCTGCGCGGGCGCTGCTGAGCATTCTGAAAGACAACATTCAATTTACAGGACTAAAGAGTGGTGTTCAGGCTGAGGCTTCGGTAGAATCAAAGCTCGACGAGGGGGGCGTCAAGCACCCCGGTGAACTGAGCAAGGGGCCTGAGATGCACGCGCAGAAATCCGAGCCCATCCCACTGGGGGTGCACCCGCCCCCTTGGCCGGGGCAGCCAAAAGAGCCAACGAAACCGATCGTGTTCGACATGGAGTCGGTGACTGTCTCGGCTCGTTTCGACAACGTCGAAGATCTAGAGGGCTTCATCGCCAAGTTACAAAAACTTGTGCCGCTGATGCCGGCGAAGCACTAAAAATCAGCCCGGCCAACCGCCGGGCTGATTTCTATGGTCTAGGTGCGTTTGCTACCTAATGCCGCAACTATCGCTCAGCTGCAGAATTTGGCGCCGACATCCCCGCGGGAATCTCGACATGGCCGGATGAAATGCCGCACGCTGCATTAGCGCTGAGCTCGCGACCCCTAATTCTAGTGGGGACGCGCCTGGCGTAAGGCCACCGACCACACCAGCCCTTTGCTCGCGGCAGGCGACCGGCTGGCGCTCATCGCGCTCGTGCATGAATGGGGAGCTGATCGCGAAGCTCCGCCTGGAAGCGATCTACGAATCCACGCCCTTCCCGCTTGAGCTTGGCGCCAACGCCTGACCTCAATTCCGCGTCGCGGTCGCCGTGACGCCCGGATCGACCTTGAAGCTCGAGGCCTCGATCACCGCGGTGCCGATCATCGTCTTCACCGAGATGCGCACCGGCAGCATCATGTTCGTCCCGGCGACGGGAGCGAGCCAGGTCGAGATCTCCCTGTTCTCGGCCATGAACTTGGTCGAGGGCCGCAAGGAGCGGTGGCCGGCGATCGGCACATAGCGCGCCTGGCAGACCGAGACCGGGCCGCTATAGCCGTCGATCTTGATCTCGCGCGTGCCGGAATAGCTCAGCTTGATGTCGTAGCGCGCCGCGCCGTCGAAGATCGCCAGCGTGCGATTGCAGGCGGCTGCCCCCGCATTGCGGCCGGAAGCCTCGACCGGCATCAGGAAGGCGCTGAGCGGGTCCATGATGTTGCGCTGGTGCTCGTCCTTGAGCGGGACGCGATCGGGCTTGGCGTCGATCGGCGGCTCGATCGCCAGCGCCTGCACGGCATTGCCGCCGAGCGCCATGCGCACCGTCCGGCTTTCGCTGGAATTGGCCGAGGACACCGCAAAGGTCGCCGGCGAGAGCCTGCTGCCGTTGAGATTGCCGGTTGCCGCTCCCGAACCGCGCCCACCGGTGAAGCTGCCGACGAGACCGGTCAGCTTGGCATTGGCGTCGAGCTTGTAGCTGGCCCCGTCGATTCCGCCGGAGAGATTGGCTTTGCCGAGCGACAGGCCGAGCAGCGTGACGTCATAGGTCGCGTCGAGCGAGGCCGCCTGCGCGGCCGACGCCGACAAGGCGAGCACCAGCGCCGCGAGACGGGCGCTGTTGGCAGGCGACAAAGCGAGCTTCATTGCAGGCTCCGGGCGCGACGGAGATCGTCGCATGCACTGAGATTCGGTCCGAATCGTGACTGGCTCGCATGAGCTTGGGGGGATAATGGTTACCGAGATGTTTCCGCAGCTGATCCTGCGCTCTCGCCTTGACGGCCCGTCAACGGCTGGGTATAGACCCGCCACTTCAATTTGACTTCCGGTGCTCGCCTGCCGGCACGTCGCGTGTCGGCACTTTGCGTTGAGCATTCGGAGATTTTGGGAACACGATCATGGCCCGCCGTTGCGAATTGACCGGGAAGGGTACCCAGACCGGGCACCTCGTCAGCCACTCGAACCACAAGACCAAGACGGTCTTCCGGCCGAACCTGGTCAACGTCACGCTGCAGTCCGATGCGCTCGGCCGCTCGATCCGCCTGCGCGTCTCGGCCAACGCCCTGCGCACCGTCGATCATCGCGGTGGCCTCGACGCCTTCCTGGTCAAGGCTCCGGCCGGTGAGCTCTCGCCGGGCGCGCTGATCCTGAAGCGCGACATCGAGAAGAAGCTCGCCGCCAACTGAGCGGGTTTTTCCCTCGGGATTGAACGAGGCGGCCGCGAGGCCGCTTTTTTCGTTTGGGCGCCTTACTGCCGGGGCGTACGGAAGCCTGCCGTCATTCCGGGGCAGGCCGAAGGACTGAGCCCGGAACCCATGAACACCCCCGGGATCTAAGAAGACACGACAATCGCCGCGCCCTCCAGAACAGCGCGGTGTTTATGGGTTCCGGGCTCGCCGCTTCGCGGCGCCCCGGAATGACGTGGCGGGTTCCCGGCTCTAGGCCAACTCGAACTCCAGCAGCACGGTCCGCTGCAGGAAAGTTGAAAAGTTGTCGTCCGAGATCAGGGTGATGATCGTCCGCCCGTTCTCCTGATGGACCGCCATCCCCTCCATATTGTCGATCTCCTGGCCGAGATCGGCCTCGATCAGAATCGGCCCGTCCAGCTTCGCACCGGGGCGGATGGTAGCGCCGGCGATGCGGCGGATGCGCATGCCGACGCCGCGCAGCGGCTTGTACCAGCGCTCCAGCAGCAGCATGTCGCCGCCCGGCAGGAAGGCGAGATCGGTGATGTCGTAGCCATCGCGGCGGATTACCTGCAGCGTGCCCGGCTGGCGCCCGCCGATGATGAAGCCCGCGGTCGGCTCGTCCTCGCGGCCGGAGCGCTCGGAGATCGCGATCAGCGCGCCGGCAAGCGGGTGGCCGGCCGGCAGCACGCCGAGCGCCTCGAAACCGCGATTGCTCGGCAGGCGCTTCGCCGCTGGCGGCACCGGCACGAGATGGGCCCGTGCCTCGACGCCGTGGCGAGCCCAGTCGAAACGCAGGATGTCATGGGTGCGCTCGACGCCGATGAAGGCGATGCCGCCCTGCATGGCCAGCGATTCGGTGTCGTAATAGCGCGAGCGGTGCAGTGGCTTGCCGGACGCCCCGAGAATCGGCGCGAGCTCGGCCTCCTCCAGCCCGCTAAGCTTGCCGGCGTTGCGCGCAAGCTTCGCCGTCAGCCAGAAACCATTGTCGGTGATCGCGATGACCTGCGCCCCGTCGGGCGAGCGCCACAGTCCCGAGAAGCCGCCGAAGCGGGGATGGCTGCCCGAGAGCTGGAGCCCGCCGCGGAAGATCAGCTGGCCGAAGCGGGTCTTTGACGAATTGCCGGGCTCGAAGCTCGCGATCGGCCGCGCCGAGACGCTGACGGGTATCCGCCCGGGCTCGAGGCTCTGCGCGCGAGCAGGCAGGCTGAAGGCCGCCGCGCCGAGGCCGGCGATGATGCCGCGTCGCGTTGCAAGAGGCGAGGTCATGCGCAGGTGATGAAGGAATCGCGCGGAAGCCCTCCCCCCTTGTGGGGGAGAGGACGGGTCGCGGTTTTGGCCGTCACTGAAAAGGGCTCATTGCAGGCGGCGCGAGCCCCGCGAACTCGTCCCGGCAGCATCCTCCTCGAACAGCTCCGCCAGCTTCTCGGTCATCACACCGCCAAGCTCCTCGGCATCGACGATGGTGACGGCGCGGCGGTAATAGCGGGTGACGTCGTGGCCGATGCCGATCGCGATCAGCTCGACCGGCGAGCGCGTCTCGATCTCCGCGATGACATGGCGCAGGTGGCGCTCGAGATAGCTGCCGGCATTGACCGAGAGGGTCGAATCGTCGACCGGCGCGCCGTCGGAGATCACCATCAGGATCTTGCGTTGCTCGGAGCGGCCGAGCAGGCGCTTATGCGCCCAGTCGAGCGCCTCGCCGTCGATGTTCTCCTTGAGCAGCCCCTCGCGCATCATCAGCCCGAGATTCTTGCGCGCGCGCCGCCAGGGCGCGTCGGCGGCCTTGTAGATGATGTGCCGGAGATCGTTGAGGCGGCCCGGGTTGGCCGGCTTGCCCGATTGCAGCCAGCTCTCGCGCGACAGCCCGCCCTTCCAGGCCCGCGTCGTGAAGCCGAGCAACTCCACCTTGACGCCGCAGCGTTCCAGCGTCCGTGCCAGGATATCGGCGCAGGTCGCCGCGACCGTGATCGGCCGGCCGCGCATCGAGCCTGAATTGTCGATCAGCAGCGTCACCACCGTGTCGCGGAAATTCGTGTCCGATTCCTGCCGGAAGGAGAGCGGCTGGAACGGGTCGATGATGATGCGTGGCAGGCGCGAGGGATCGAGCGCCCCCTCCTCCAGGTCGAACTGCCAGGAGCGGTTCTGTTGCGCCATCAGGCGCCGCTGCAGGCGGTTCGCGAGGCGCGCGACGACGCCCTGCAGATGCGCCAGCTGCTTGTCGAGATAGGCGCGCAGCCGCGTCAGTTCCTCGGCGTCGCAGAGCTCTTCGGCGGTGACGATCTCGTCGAACTTCTGGGTGTAGGCCTTGTAGTCGGTCTGCGGCCGGTCGTTGGCGCGGCTGTCGCGCGGACGCGGCGCCTCGCCGGCCTCTTCAGCCTCGGAGCTCTCGTCTTCCTCGTCCCAATCGCCGGCCGGCGCGTCGGCGGCCTCGGAGGCGCCTTCCTGCAGCTCTTCGGCCGCGTCGTCGCTGACCTCGGTCTCGGAGCGCTCGCCCTGGCTCTCCTGCTCGGCCTCGCCTTGTTCCTGCTGCTGGTCCTCGGAGGACTCGTCCTGATTGTCTTCGTCCTCGTCGGATTCGTCGCCCTGGCTGCTCTGCTCGGCCATGTCGAGCGAGACCAAGAGGTCGCGCACAGTGCGGGCGAAGGCGCGCTGGTCCTCGATCGACTTCGCCAGCCGGTCGAGATCGTCTCCGGCCTTGGCCTCGATCTGCTCGCGCCAGAGATCGACCAGCTTCTGCGCCGCCTTGGGCGGCTTCAGGCCGGTCAGGCGCTCGCGCACCATTAGGGCGAGCGCGTCTTCCAGCGGCGCATCGGCCCGGTCGGTGATCTCCTCATAGCGACCGCCGCGATGATAGCGGTCCTCCAGCATCGCCGAGATGTTGCCGGAAACGCCGCTCATCCGGCGCGAGCCGACACTCTCGACCCGGGCTTGCTCGACCGCGTCGAAGACGGCGCGCGCCGCATCGCCCTCGGGCGCCGCGCGACGATGGATCGCGTTGTCGTGGCAGGCGAGGCGCAGCGCCATCGAATCGGCATGGCCGCGCAGGATCGCGACGTCGCCCGCGGTGAGCTTGCGCGGCGGCTCCGGCAGGCGAGCGCGCTCGCCGACGAGCGAGGGTTTGTCGGCGGCGAAGACGATCTCCATCTCGGGCTTGCGCGCGATCGCCTTCATCGCGCCCGCGACCGCGCGCTTCAGCGGCTCGGCCGGCGCTTCCTTCGGGGTTCCGGGCTTGCGGTTCGAGATGCTCATAGCGCCTTCATGAAGTGATGGAAGGTCTGACCGGCGACCGGATAGTCCTCCATGCGGCCGCATTCGCGATAGCCCATGCGGGGATAGAAGCCCGGCGCCTGGATGCTCATCGTGCCCAGATAGACGCCGCGCGCGCCATGGTCGCGCGCTGCCTGCTCGGCCATCGCCAGCAACGCCTCGCCATGGCCGGCGCCGCGATGGCCTTCGTCGATCCAGAACAGGTCGACATAGAGCCATTCCCATTTCAGCTCGCCCACGAGGCCGCCGACCATGACGCCGTTCTCGTCGCGCAGGCTGAGCGCCAGAGGCTGCGTCTTGCGTGGCCCGACCCTGGACTCATTATGCGCGGCAAGCCCGCGCAGTACGGCCTCGCGCGTTGCGGCGAAGTCCGCCTCGCGCTGGATCGTGGCCTGCTTGCTGTCGGCGGCGGTGCTCATCGACGCGCTCCTTCAGCGCGCCCGTCCGTCATACATCGTCGAGCTCAGCTCGGTCGGCTCGACGCCGGCGAGGCAGCGGGCGTTGATCGCAACCGTCGGCGTGCCGTCCGGCGCATTGGCGCGCGCGAAGGATTCGATGCCGCAGCTCTCGCAGAACAGATGCTGGATCTTCTGCGAGTTGAAGCGGTACTCGGTCAGCGCGTCCTCGCCCTTGGTCAGGGTGAAGCTCGTCGCCGGGGTGAAGGCCAGCACTGAACCGCGGCGCTGGCAGTAGGAGCAGTTGCAGGTGATCGTCCGCGAGAGATCGGCCTCGACCTCATAGGCGACCCGCCCGCAGTGACAACTTCCTTCGTACCGGGCCATGCTTGGCCTCCTGCTCGTTGAGCACGTTCCGATCGCAAGAGTGGTGCCCACCCCTGCGGAACATGCTTCAGCTCAGAACGACGTTGACCGCGCTCTCCGGCAGTTCCTTGCCGAAGGAACGCTGGAAGAACTCCGCCACCAGCGCGCGCTCCATCTCGTCGCACTTGTTGAGGAAGGTGACGCGGAAGGCGAAACCGACATCGCTGCCGAAGATCGCCGCGTTCTCGGCCCAGGTGATGACCGTACGCGGGCTCATCACGGTCGAGAGGTCGCCGTTCATGAAGGCGTTGCGGGTCAGGTCGGCGACGCGGACCATCTTGTTGACGATGTCCTTGCCCTCCGGCGAGGTCTGATAGTGCTTCGACTTGGCGAGCACGATCGCGACCTCGTTATCGTGAGGCAGGTAGTTCAGCGTGGTGACGATCGACCAGCGGTCCATCTGGCCCTGGTTGATCTGCTGGGTGCCGTGATAGAGGCCCGAGGTGTCGCCGAGGCCGACCGTGTTGGCGGTGGCGAACAGCCGGAAGGCGGGGTGCGGGCGGATGACGCGCTTCTGGTCGAGCAGCGTCAGCTTGCCGGACTGCTCGAGCACGCGCTGGATCACGAACATCACGTCCGGGCGGCCGGCATCGTATTCGTCGAAGACCAGCGCGATGTTGTTCTGCAGCGCCCAGGGCAGGATGCCATCCTGGAACTCGGTGATCTGCTTGCCTTCCTTCAGCACGATCGCGTCCTTGCCGACGAGGTCGAGGCGCGAGACGTGGCTGTCGAGGTTGACGCGGACGCAGGGCCAGTTCAGCCGGGCCGCGACCTGCTCGATATGGGTCGACTTGCCGGTGCCATGATAGCCCGAGATCATTACGCGGCGGTTATGGGCGAAGCCGGCGAGGATCGCGATCGTGGTGTCGCGGTCGAAGCGATAGTCCGCGTCGAAGTCGGGAACATGTGCCTCGGGCTTGGAATAGGCCGGCACCTCCAGATCGCTGTCGATCCCGAAGACCTGACGCACGGACAACTTCATGTCCGGCATTCCGGGGGCGGAGGCAGTCGTCGTTGTCATCGTTCTTCTCCGGGCGCAGGACAGGGGCCGGCAGAAGATCCGGTGTCCTGGAGCCGACCGAAAGGGAGGCGTGTAGAACCTCATTAGATCGAAAGCTTTGGGCCGGCAATTCGCAAGAGGCATGCCGGCCCTTCGCCGGCATGCATTCACGCACGGCTCAGGCACGGTTCGCGAGCAGTCGTGCGAGCCCTGCAACGGTGCCCGCGGCCCCTCCCAGATCGACCGCTGCGACCGGCGGAGCGCCTTGCACCAGCGCCGCTTCGATCGCAGCGGCCAGAGCGTGCGGCCCTTTGGCAAGCCGGGCAACGCGCGCCAGCCCGGCCCGTTCCAGCGCGGCGGCACGCAGGGCCTGCTCGGTCTCGTTGCCGGCGTCGAAGGGCGCGAGCAGCGCCGGCCGCCCGGCCTGCAGCAGGTCGAGCACGGTATTGTAGCCGGCCTGGCTGAGCGACAGCGCGCAGGCGGCGAGCAGCGCCGGGAAATCCGGCCGCGCCCACTCGACCGTCGCATTGGCAGGAGCCAATTGTCGCAGCTTGGCAAAATCAGCCTCGGCGATCCCGCGGCCGATCAGGAGATGGAAGGCTCGCTTCGGCAGGAGCCGCGCCGCCGCGAGCGCCATCTCGAACAAGGGCAGCGCCGCCGCCGAGCCACCGCCGGAGACAAGGATCGTCTCCCGCGAGCCTGCCGAGTTCCCGGGCGATGCCGGCGGCTCCGCCAGATAGCCGGTATAGACCAGCTTGCCCGCGATCTCCGGCGTGACCGGCCAGGAGGCTTCGAGCGGCAGGACGTGCGGGTCGCCATGCACCAGCACGGCATCGAACAGCGTCGCGATCCGCTCGGCCGTCTCGGCGAGCCGCTCCGGCCGTTGCGGCGCGACCAGCACGTCGCGGATCGAGGCGAGCACCAGCGCATCCGTATTGGCC
Organism: Allobosea sp. Root483D1; assembly: GCF_001429505.1. Taxonomy (GTDB): domain Bacteria; phylum Pseudomonadota; class Alphaproteobacteria; order Rhizobiales; family Beijerinckiaceae; genus Allobosea. Next base: position 394,059 of record NZ_LMJW01000011.1, on the reverse strand, counting down.
GCGCGCGCCGCCGCGATCAGCGCCAGGAACTCTTCCGCGAGCTGGCGCCGGCCGAAGGGGAAATGCTCGGTGACGACGACATCGGGCGAAAGCTCGCCTGCGAGCGCGACCAGTTGCTCGCGCCGCGCGGCAAGTCGCTCCGGCGTTGCGGCAATGCCGCTCTCGTCGAGCAGGTTGCGGAAATCCGTGCCTTGCGTGCGCACCGGCGGCAGTTGCACGAAACGATAATCCGCCGCGGCAGTGCCGTCCGGCATGCCGCCGCTGGCGAGCGTGACCTCATGCCCGGCCCCCGCCAGCGCCCGCGCCAGCTGCCGCGCCCGCACCAGATGGCCGATCCCCAGCAGATGCGTGACCGCGATCAGGATGCGCGCGCTCATGGCCCACCGCCATCCTTGCCGGCGACTGCGGCCAGCAGCGCCCGATGGACGCGCTCCAGCCCGGCCTGCGCCGAGAACTCCGCCCTCAACCGGTCGAAGGCGGCTGCGCCCAGCTTCGCGCGCCATTGCGGATCGCGGCTTAAGCCATCCAGCGCCTTGGCCAGGGCCGTGACGTCGCCGGGCCGCAGCAGCAGCCCTTCGCGCCCATGCCGCACGAATTCCGGAATGCCGGCGAAATCGGTCGCGACGATCGGCAGGGCCTGGCTCGCTGCTTCCATCACCACATTGGGCAGGCCGTCCCGGTCGCCATTGTTCGCCTGCTTCGAGGGCAGCACGAAGAGATCGGCCTCGCGCAACGCCGCGATCACCACATCCTGCGCCTGCGGCCCGCGCCATTCGATGCGCGCGGCAAGGCCCAGCCTCTCGGCCTGCGCCTTCAAGGCCGCCAGCATCTCGCCGCCGCCGATATGGATGAGTTGCCAGTTCAGATCGGCGGGCAAAATCGCCAGCGCCGCCAGCAGGTCGTCGAAGCCCTTCTTCGCCACCGCACGCCCGATGGTGATGAATCGCACCGGCTCGGCCGGGTCGGAGCCATCGCGTTCCGAACGCGCCGCTGGTGGCGCAGGGAAGCGCGCGAGGTCGAGCCCGTGATAGAGCAGCGCGATCTTGTCTTGCCGGTCCGCGAGACGCGTGAGTTCGGCATGGCCATCGCGGGTGCAGGTCACGCCCCAGCGCGCATCGGCGATCTTCTCGCGCTTTTCCCAATCCGGTGTCGTCCAGATGTCCTTGGCATGGGCCGAGAACGACCAGGAGAGCCCCCGGCTCAGCGCCGCATAGCGGATCACCGAGGCCGGCGTGTGCAGGTAATGGACATGGAGATGGCGGGTTCCCGCCGGCAACTCGCGGGCCATCACACAGGCCTGGCCAAAGCGACGCAGGCGGTTGCTCGTGCGGTCGCGGACGAAATCACGCAGGAAGACGCCGAGGAGCCTAATGATGCTGGGCCGCGCGAAGGCCCGCGCCATGCCGCGCAGCACCCGCGGCCAATCGTCGTGCAGATATTCCGGCAGATAGTGCAGCGGCGCCGTGATCTCGCGATGCATCAGATGCCGCGCGCCATCGGTCGGGTGGCGCAGCGACCAGATCGCGAAGGACAGGCCGAGCCGCTGCAGGCCGAGCAGTTCCTGGGCGATGAAGGTCTCCGACAGGCGCGGATAGCCCTTCATCGCGATCGCGACCGCCGGCCCCTCGGACTGCCCGCTGCTCATCTGCGGCCGATCAGCATGAAGCGGGTGTAGTTCTTGGTCGGCAGCGCGCCGGCGAACCACAATTCCGAAAGCCCGGCCTGCGCCTTGAAGGCGTCGAGCGACGGCACGCAGCTGCGGTGGTCCGGCTCACGGACATAGTCGTTGGACTGCAGCAGCAGCGGCAGTCCGGCGGGCAGGCCGGCGATCCAGCCTGGCACGTCGCCCAGATGCTCGCAGCTGGTGTTGATCACCAGCCCGGGCCGCCCGCCTTCGACGCTATCGAAATCGAGGCTCATCATGTCGGCCGTCAGCGCCCGGAAGCGCCCGGACGCGACATGGCGATGGTTGAGGATCTCGGCGATCGGCGCGCAATGCGGGTCGATGTCGAGGCTCACCAGGCGCGGGATCGCAAGCCGCTCATCGGCCAGCAACATCGCCCCCAGCACGCCGTGCCAGGCGCCGAGCACCCAGACCGGCCCATCCGGCTTCGGCAGGACCTCGGCGAGTGTCTCGACCAGCCAGCGCTTCGAGGCGATCTGCTTCGGATTGAAGGCAATCGAGATGTCGGCGCGCACGCCCTTGCCGACCAGCCGGGCGAGATCGGCGACGATCGCATCCCCGGTCAGCGCCGCAACGCCGCGCAGGATATCGTGCAGCGCCTCGCGGGAAATCTCGTCGGTCATCGAAACTCTGGATCGTAGCGGCGGATTTGACGCGGCCGGACCATAGGCAGGCGCATCGGCAATTGCCAGCGCCCGGCCTAGCTCTCGCCATCCGCGGCGGTCGGAGCCTTGCCTTTCGCCGCCGGCGTGCCAACCTCGGCTTTCTCCGGCTGAGGCTGGGCGCTCAACTCCTCGTTCGACCTGGGCTCGCCGGAAGGCGTGCTGCCAAACCCATAGACCTGCATCGGCTTGTCGCGACCCTTGACCGAGATCTTGTGCGGAGCGGTGTCGCGATAGCTGCGTCCGGTCGCGGCCACCGTCTCGGCAGAGACGACGATGTCGGACAACAGGCGCCGCGTCGCGGCCTCGAGCTGGCTCGCGATCATCACCGTCTCGCCGACCGTGATCTCGCGCCGCCCCATGCTTTCGTTCTCGACCGCGCCGACAATCGCCTGGCCGCCATGGATGCCGATGCCGATGCGCAGCGGCAATGGCAACGATGCGGCGTATTCACGGTTGAGCGCCTCGACGGCGCGCACCATGTCGCCCGCCGCCGCGATCGCCGCGGCGCCTGCCCGCGCCGGCGTCGTCTCCAGCCCGAACACCGCCATCAGCCCGTCGCCGTAGATCGCCTCGATCCGGCCGCCATGCGCCGCGATCGCCTGGGACATCTCGTCGTAGAAGCGGTTGAGCAGGTTCATCAGCTCATGCGGCAATTGCCGCTCGGAGAGCGCGGTGAAGGCTCTGAGATCCGCGACCATCACCGTCAGGCCCTTCTTGCCGATCCGGTCGTCGGGGTCGATGGCGCCGCTCGGGCCGGCGCCGCGCTGCTTGGCGGCGAGCAGGATCTGGACCTGGAGGTCGCGCTTCGGCCTGATCTGGCAGGCGAGCCGGACATGGTCGCCGGCCGAGATCCGGCGCAGCAGCCGCGCCTCGTTCGGACCGGGCGGCGGCAGGTCGTCGGCGCCGTCGAGCACCAGCACGCGGCAAGTGGCGCAGCGCGCCCGTCCACCGCAGAGCGCGGCATGGGGAATGCCGAAGCGGCGGAAGATCTCGAGCAGGGTCGGGCCCGGGACGACGCGGCGCACGCCATGACCGACGAAGCGCACCGCGATCGCGCCGAGCGCCCGCGCCCGAAGCTCGCGCAGCACGACGAAGCCGGCGAAGCCACCGATCACGCCGAAAAAGGCGCGCTTGGCCCAAGTCACGTTCAAATTGAACATGTCGACCTGTTGGGCGGTGTAGAGTTCGGGCGGCAGCGCCATCATCTGCGCCTCGCGCCCGGCCACCGAAAAGCCGATCAGCGCCAGCAGCGGCACCAGGATCGCCGCCAGCAGGAACGGATCGCGCCAGCGCGCATAGGTATCGCGCGCCCGGAAGGTGAAATGCAGGCCGATCACGCCATGCATCCAGACCAGCAGCAGCAGCAGGGTCTGCGACAGAGCGAGCCCCGGCCAGAGCCGGCGCAGCACGGCGTGATAGCTCTCGTCCTGGCCGAAGAGGACGCCCTGCACCCTTGTGCTGACGATATGGTCGATCAGCAGCAGCGGGATCGCGACGCCGAGCAAGATCTGGATCACCTCGCGGCCGGGCATGCGGAAGGTGCGCCGCTGTGCCACGCGCAGCAGGGCGAAGACCGGGTGGACGATCAGCGAGCCGTAGAGCGCGACCGTGCCGATCCAGCTGTGCCAGAACCAGTAGCGCCACTCCTGCGCCGCCTCCATCGCCGCGATGCCGAAGATGCCGAGCGCGTGGTTGAGGAAATGCGTGGTCGCGAAGACCATCAGAATGCAGCCGGAGGCGAAGCGAACGTCGCGGCTCCAGGACGACATCTGGTCGAAGCCGGAGCTCACAGGCCTGCCTCCCGCTGGCGTGCTCGGAATCGCTGTCATCGGCGCACCCGGCGCTTCAATGTGTCTTCTCGCCATGCAGGACGGAGTCCGCCAGGCGATAGAGCCGCCCGGCGAGATCGCGCGACAGCGCGACCGAGAACTCCGGGATATTGTCGAGCAGCTCGAAGAACAAGGTCCGCGGCAGCCGCAGCGCGACGACGTCGGTCTTGGCCGTCGAGCGGGCGGCATTGGTCTGATTGCAGAGCAGCGGCACGTCGCCGATGATGCTGCCGGTCGCGAGCCGGAAGGTCTTGCGCCTCCCGTCGGAGAAATCGTGCGACAGCTCGACCTCGCCCTCCAGCACGCAATAGACCTCTTCCGGCTTGTCGCCTTCTTCGGTGATGACGGTGCCCGCCGGGAAATAGAGCCGCTCGCCCATCAGCGCGAGCAGCTTCAGCCGCGGCCCCGGCAATCCGCGGAACAGGGGGATCGACTTCAGGCAGCCTATATCGCTCTCGAGCGTCATGTCCTCGCCTCGATCGGAACCGCGCCGCCACGGGCCGGCAGCTCATCCTGCAGCTCGTCCGCCTCGTCGACGGATCCGCCCTTCTTGATCACCCGGGCCACGGCTCCGTTGAATACGACCTTCTCAGGGATATCGGCAGCCAGCCCCTGATCGGTCAAGAGCAGGAACGCCGTTCTGTCCTCGCAATAACCGGCAATCCGCCGGACCAGGCCGCCGGGATCGGCACAGGTGACGGCGAAAGCGTCGAGATCGAGCACCAGGATGTCCGGCCGCTTGATCAGCGCCTGCGCCAGCGGCACCATCAGCCGCAGCCGCAGCGGCAGATAGCGGCCGCGCAGGCCGACATCGGTGTTGAGCCCGAGACGATAGGCCGAGGAATCGAGCCCGGCGCGCGACAAACCCGCCCGGGCGATCTCCGCCACCTTGCGCCCGGCATCGGGAACGCCGAAGCCGATGCGCCCGAACAGCAGGTTGTCGCGCACGCTCGCGCCGTGGATCACGTCGGCGGGATCGTAGAACTCGATCTCATCGGCCTTTTCGCCCGGCAGATAGGTCTTGAAGCTTTGCCGCGCCCGCAGCACCCGGCGGCGCAGGGCGATGTCGAGCAGGTTGAGCCGGTGCTTGGGCTCGACATAGCCGAGCGCGAGCGCGACGAGCTCGCGCTGCACGGTCGGGTCGAGCGGGCTGCGCCGATCGTGCCGCCGCAACGCCTCGGCGAGCTCGCCGAGCTTCTCCAGATCGACCTCGCCGCCGAAGGCATAGCGCTCGAACAGGACATGGCCCTGCGGCAGGCCGGCGAAGATCTCGACCAGCGTCGAGGCGATCCGCCCGCCGATCTCGGCCAGCGGCTCCTCAAGCGCCTCCGCCTGCAGCACAGAGCGGGCGTAAGCGTCCTCGAGCAGGAAATCGGCCGGTTGGCGGCCATTGCGCATCGCGCCGAAGACGAGGTTCTCGGCGATCGTCGCATTGGCGTTGTAGCGATCGAGGTCGAAGGTCTCGATCAGCCCGCCGAGCTTTCCCTTGGTCAATTCGGCGGCGACGACCTGGCGCGCCTCGATGATGCGCTCGGCGGCCCCTTCCGGCAGGGGGGCGATCACCTTGGCGTCGAGGCCGAGTTCATAGACCTCGTCGGCACAGCCGAGCGTGTCGAGCACGGCGAGCAGGCGCTGCTCCAGCGCCTCCTCCCCGTCGAGGCCCACCCCCTCATAGTCGTTCCAGTCGGCCGCGAACGGCAGGGGCGTGTTGCCGGCGCGCAGCGCCTCGATGAAACGGCGATGCTCCTCCTGGTCGATGGCCCTGTCCGGCTTCACCACCGGGCGCCTGCGCTTCAGCGGCAGCAGGATGTTGTCGCGCAGCGAGCCGTTGATGATCTCGATCTCGGAGCCGGCATAGCCGATGATATGGCTGGCGCGCTCGACGCTGATCGCGGCAAGCGGCTCGCCATCGATCAGGACGCGCCCGCCATAGCTCATCGTCTGCCGGCCGAGGATGCAGCCGAGCGTGTCGCGCCCGCTGCCGGCCGGCCCGATCAGCGCGACCTGGCCGGGGCGCTGGAACGCCGTCATCAGCGGAGCCAGCAGCGGCTGGCCGCGATTGTCGATCATCTCGACCTTGTCGAGCCTGATCTCGCCGCGCAGCGGCAACGGCGCGATCTCGCCCTTCTCCTCCAGCGTCACAAACTCGCTCGGGCTGAACTGGGCGATCACCTGCTCGTATTTGATGGTCACATCGTTGCGCTGCTGCTCCCAGTCGATCAGTTCCTTGATCGGCGGCGGCAGGTCGCGATAGGCCGCGATCACAGCGACGAGCTGGCCGATGTCGAGCCGGCCCTGCAGGGCGAAGAAGCCGCCGATCGCGTAGAAGAAGAAGGGCGTGACCTGCGCCAGCAGGTTGTTCAGGAACTTGACGGCGAATTTGCGCTTGTAGAGCGCGTAGCGGATGTCGAACAGCGTTCCAAGCCGCCCGGCGATATCCGACTGGATATAGGAGGTCGCGCCGTTTCCCTGGATGGTCGGTCCGGCATCGACGATCTCGCCGATCCGCCCCGCGAGCTGGCGCGAGACGATCTGGCGCTCGCGGCCGAGGCGGAGCTGTTCCTTGCGCAGGATCGGGATGATCACCGCCTGCATCAGCACGATGATCAATGCGATCGAGCCGAGCCAGACGCTCTGCATCATGATGAAGGCGAGCGCGGTCAGCGCCTGGCTGAGCAGGAAGGCCGGTTGAATGAAGGCGTCGCCGACGAAGCTGCCGATCGGCTCGACCTCGTCCTTGATCATGCTGGCGACCTCGGCCGGCTTGACCGTGCGGATATCCTCCGGCCGGAAGCGCATCAACTGGCCGAACAGGTCGTAGCGCATGCGCCGGAGCATGCGCTCGCCGAGCACGCCCTTCTGCACGTTGACGACGTATTTGAAGCCGCCGTTGATCAGGACGAGGGCGAGGAAATAGAAGCTCAGCGTCAGCAGCAGGCCGAGCTGACCGACCTTGACGCCTTCGAAGAGCTGGACGCTGCCGCCGCCGAGGATATCCGGCCAATGCAGCGTCCAGTCGAACACCGTCGCCGTCGTCCTGCCGTCCTTGAAGGCGCCGCCCTGGATCGCGTCGTTGACGATGCGCCTGGGGACGTCGAAGGACAACCAGTTGAATGGGATCGAGACGAGGATCACCAGCAGGACAATGATTTGCTCCCGGCGGCTCTTCTGCCAGACGTAACGGAAGAGACTTCTCTCCAAGGGGCTTTCCCATCCCGAATCCGGCGGGGCGGACACTCCGCCGGCTCCCTCATATGTGGGCAGTTCACGACGGCGCGCAACACGCCGCAGGACTCGACAAGTCCGGCGATTTCAAGTTCGGTCGGAGCAGGCGAGGCGTCGGGAGCGCCAACCTTGTTGCAAGATCGTCATCGAGACGGGACAAGGACGGCGGGACGGGACGACGAACGCTCCAGGCAGCGGCGAAAAGCGAAGCTTCTGCGGCAAATGGATCCGGATGACGGTATCGGCCGTTAGTCCGGCAATGCGAACATCAGGGGACGACGGCAGCGGCCGCAGATGAACATTCTCGAGATCAACGACCTGCGGATCGGCTTCACCATTCACGGCTTCGCTCGCGATGTCGTGAAGGGCGTCGATTTCCGGATTCCGGCCGGCAAGACCGTTGCACTCGTCGGCGAATCCGGCTCGGGCAAATCGGTGATCTCTCAGGCGATCATGGGCCTGCTGCCGCGCGCTGGCGCCGTCACCGGCGGAAGCATCCTGTTCCGCGATCCGCAGACGGCAGATGCGGTGATCGACATCGCCACCCTGCCCGCCGAGGGCAAGGAGATCCGCGACCTGCGCGGCGGCCGGATCGGCATGATCTTCCAGGAGCCGATGTCCTCGCTCTCGCCGGTCCACACCATCGGCAACCAGATCGAGGAGGCACTGCAACTGCACCGGCCGGTGCCGAAGCAGGAAGCGCGGGCGCTGATCGAGGCGATGCTGAAGCGCGTCGGCTTCAAGGATCCGGCGCGTGCCTACGATTTCTACTCCTTCGAGCTCTCCGGCGGCCTGCGTCAGCGCGCCATGCTCGCCATGGCGCTGATCTGCCAGCCGGCGCTGCTGATCGCCGACGAGCCGACCACGGCGCTCGACGTCACCATCCAGGCCCAGGTGCTCGACCTGATGCGCGATCTCCAGGCCGAGATGGGCATGGCGATCCTGCTGATCACCCATGATCTCGGCGTCGTCGCCAACATGGCCGACGAGGTCGTGGTGATCTACCATGGCGAGATCATGGAGAGCGGCCCGGCCGAGGACATCTTCCGCCGGCCGCAGCACCCCTATCTCAAGGCGCTGCTCAAGGCCTCGCCGCATTTCGACATGCAGGAGGGCGAACGGCTGGTCGCCCTGCGCGAGGCGAGGCCGCGTACGCCCGCAGCGCCAAAGCCGGCCCCGGCCTCAACACCGCAAGGCCGCGGGCAGCGGGCTCCGCTCCTCGCCGTGCGGCACGTCTCCAAGACCTACACGACCCATTCGAGCCGGTTCTTCGGCAAGGGCACGACCTCGACCGTCACCGCCGTCAACGATGTCAGCTTCGATATCGAGCGCGGCGAATGCCTCGGACTGGTCGGTGAGAGCGGCTGCGGCAAGACCACGCTCAGCAAGCTGATCATGCGGGCGCTGACGCCCGATTCCGGCGAGATTCGCTTCGACGACGGCAAGGACTGCCTCGACATCCTCTCGTTGCAGGGCGAGGATCTGCGCGGCTTCCGCCCGAAGCTGCAGATGATCTTCCAGGATCCGGTCTCGTCGCTGTCGCCGCGCATGACCGTGATGAACATCCTGCGCGAGCCGCTCGTCATCCACGAGCGCGGCGACGGCGCCGAGCAGAAGGCCCGCGTCAAGGCCCTGATGGACGATGTCGGCCTCGATCAGCGCTTCCTCTCGCGCTATCCGCACTCCTTCTCCGGCGGCCAGCGCCAGCGCATCGGCATCGCCCGGGCGCTCGCGCTCGATCCTGAACTGATCATTTGCGACGAACCGGTCTCGGCGCTCGACGTCTCCGTCCAGGCGCAGATCCTCAACCTGCTCAAGGACCTGCAGGCCGAGCGCGGGCTGACCTTCCTGTTCATCTCGCATAATCTGGCGGTGGTGAACTACATGGCCGACCGCATCGCGGTGATGGCGAACGGCCGCATCGTCGAGCTCGCACCGCGCCACACTTTGTTCACTGCGCCGGTCCACCCCTACACCAAGGCGCTGCTGAAATCGGTGCCCTTCGCCGACCTCGACCGCAAGCTCGACTTCAAGCTGGCTGCCCCCGGCGGCGCCTCCGACACCCGCCATTGGCCGGCCGGCTTCAAGCCCGATCCGGATGGGGAGGCGCTGGCGCATCTCGATCTCGGCGCCGGCCATCTCGTCCTCGCCAAGCCCGGCGCCGATGTCAGGGAGCTCGCCTGATGCGGATCGCGCGCAGGAGCTTCCTCATAGGGACGGGCGCCGCCCTCATCGCGCCCCGACTGGGCTTTGCCGGCGTCGAGACTCTGATCGACAGCCCCGCGCTTGCCGCCAAGGTCGCCGCCGGTGGGCTGCCGTCGCTCTCCGAGCGCCTGCCGAAATCACCGCGGCTGATCGATGTCGCGGCCATGGGTCGCGCGCCCGGCCGGCATGGCGGCACCATGCGGATGCTGATGGGCGATCAGCGCGACATCCGCATGATGACGATCTACGGCTACACCCGTCTCGTCGTCTATGACGAGAAGCTCGAACTCGCGCCCGATGTGCTGGAGAGTTTCGAGGTCGAGCGCGGCCGCGTCTTCACCCTGCGGCTGCGGGCCGGCCATCGCTGGTCGGACGGCCATCCCTTCACCGCCGAGGATTTCCGCTACTGGTGGGAGGACGTCGCCAACAATAAGCGGCTCTCGCCGGGTGGGCCACCACAGGCGATGCTGATCTCGGGCCAACCTTGCAGCTTCGAGGTCCTCGACGACGTCACGCTGCGCTACACCTGGACGGAGCCGAACCCGGTCTTCCTGCCCGCGCTCGCCGGCGCCCAGCCGCTCTACATCGCCATGCCGGCGCATTATCTCAGGCAGTTCCACCAGCGCTATGCCGGCAAGGAAGAGCTGGAGCAGAAGATCAAGACCGCCCGCGTCAAGGACTGGGGCTCATTGCACGAGCGCTTCTCGCGCCAGTACCGGCCGGAGAATCCCGACCTGCCGACGCTCGACCCCTGGCGCAACACCACGTCGATCCCGGCCGAGCGCTTCACCTTCGTTCGCAACCCTTATTTTCACCGGATCGACGAAAACGGCCGGCAACTGCCCTATGTCGACGAGGTCACGCTGACCATCGGCAGCGCCGCATTGATCCCCGCCAAGACCGCCGCCGGAGAGAGCGACCTGCAGGCCCGCTATCTGCGCTTCGAGGACTACACCTTCCTGAAGGGTGCTGCGAAGCGGATGAATTTCGAGGTCAGGCTGTGGAAGCGGGCCGAGGGCGCCTCGTTCGCGCTGATGCCCAACCTGAACGCGATCGATCCGATCTGGCGCGACCTCAACCGCGATGTCCGCTACCGCCGCGCGCTCTCGCTCGCGATCAACCGCCGCGACATCAACCGCGTCATCTATTTCGGGCTCGCCAAGGAGAGCGGCAACACCGCTTTGCCCGAGAGCCCGCTCTATGATGCGGCACTGGCGCAGCTCAACATGACGCCGGACCTCGCCGAGGCCAACCGCCTGCTCGACGAGATCGGCCTCGCCAAGCGTGACGGCGAGAAGATACGCCTGTTCCCGGATGGGCGCCGCCTGGAGTTCACCATCGAGACCGCCGGCGCCTCGACCGAGGAGACCGACATCCTCGACCTGGTCAAGCAGGACTTCATCGCGATCGGCATCAAGATCCACCCGCGCTCGAGCCAGCTCGACGTCTTCCGCCGCCGCATCCTTGCCGGCCAGACGATCATGTCCGGCTGGACCGGCATGGACAATGCGCTGGTCGCAGCCGAGATGGAGCCCGACGCGCTGGCACCGACCTCGCCCGCCCAGTTCAACTGGCCGCGCTGGGGCCAGTATTTCGAGAGCGGCGGCCGCGAGGGCGAGGCGCCCACCATTCAGGAGGCAAAGGAGCTGGTCGAGCTCTACCGGGGCTGGCGGCATTCGACGACGCATCAGGAGCGCCGGGAAATCTGGCAGACGATGCTGAGGATCAACGCCGAGCAGCTCTTCACGATCGGCGTGGTCAATGCCACGCTGCAGCCGGTCGTGATCGCGAAAACACTGCGCAACGTGCCGGATAATGGCCTCTACAGCTTCGAGCCGGGCGCCTTCTTCGGCCGCTACATGCCGGACACGTTCTGGTTCGAGGGGAAGTAGCCGTGCTGCTGAAGTACATCTTCAAGCGCATCCTGGTGATGATACCGACGCTGTTCGTCACCAGCGTCCTGATCTTCACCGTCATCAATCTCCCCGAGGGCGACTATTTCGAGACCATGGTCGCCGAGATGCAGGCCCAGGGCGAGAAGGCGGACATGAGCCGCGTCGAATTCCTGAAGAAGGAATACGGCTTCGACAAGCCGCCGGCCGAGCGCTATTTCTGGTGGGTCACCGGCCTGCTGCGCGGCGACATGGGCTATTCCTTCGAATATCAGCTTCCGGTGCGCGATATCGTCGGTGACCGCCTGCTCCTGACGATGATCGTCTCCTTCTTCACCATCATCTTCACCTGGATCGTCGCCTTTCCGATCGGCATCTACTCGGCGACGCATCAGTACAGCTGGGGCGATTACGGCCTCACCTTCATCGGCATGCTCGGCCTCGCCATACCGCATTTCCTGCTCGCGCTGATCTTCCTCTATTTCGCCAATATCTGGTTCGGCACCTCGATCGGCGGCCTGGTCGACCCGCAATATCTCAACCAGCCGATGAGCTGGGCCAAGTTCAGATCGGTGCTGGAGCACCTCTGGATTCCGGTGATCATCATCGGCGCCGGCGGCACCGCCGGCATGATCCGCAAGCTGCGCGCCAACCTGCTCGACGAGTTGCAGAAGCAGTACTACGTCACCGCCCGCGCCAAGGGCCTGCCGCCGGGCAAGGCGCTGCGCAAATACCCGCTGCGCATGGCGCTCAACTTCTTCATCTCGGATATCGGCGACATCCTGCCCTCGATCGTCTCCGGCGCCGAGATCGTCGCGATCGTGCTCTCGCTGCAGACCACCGGCCCGCTGCTGATCCGGGCGCTGCAGAGCCAGGACATGTATCTCGCCGGCTCGTTCCTGATGTTCCTGTCATTCCTGACGGTGATCGGCGTGCTGATCTCCGACATCGCGCTCGCCCTCCTCGATCCGCGCATCCGCCTGCAGGGGACGGCGACCAAGTGACGATGCCTTCGCCCTCTCCGGTCCCTGAACCGCTGCCGCATCGCTGGTCGACCGCGCCGTTCGAGCCCTATGCGGTCGAGAAGATGTCGCCCGAGCAGGAGCGGGTCTATCTCGCCCCGCAGTGGAAGCTGATGTGGTGGAAGTTCCGCAAGCACAAGCTCGCGGTAATCTCCGGCGTCGTCATCCTCTTGATGTACCTGTCGGTCGCGTTCGCCGAATTCCTGGCGCCCTATCACTACACCACGCGCAATACCGACTTCATCCGCGCCCCGCGCCAGGAAGTGCGTCTCTTCCACGAAGGCAGCTTCATCGGCCCCTTCGTCTATCCCTATGTCCAGCGCCTCAACATGGAGAACCTGAAGCGCGAATACGACGTGGACACCACCAGGCCGCAGAAGATCCGCTTCTTCTGCCGCGGCGACGGCTACGAGTTCTGGGGGCTCATCCCGGGCAATCTCCACTTGTTCTGTCCGCCCGAGGGCGGCACGCTCTATCTGCTCGGCACCGACCGGCTCGGCCGCGACATGTTCTCGCGCATCCTCTATGGCGGGCGGATCTCGCTGACCATCGGCCTGCTCGGCGTCAGCGTCTCCTTCGTGCTCGGCATCATCATCGGCGGCATCGCCGGCTATTATGGCGGCAAGGTCGACCTGATCGTCCAGCGCGTCATCGAGATCGTGCAGTCGCTGCCGCATATCCCGCTCTGGCTTGCGCTCGGCGCGATCATGCCGCCGTCCTGGAGCCCCCTGCTGGTCTATTTCGGCATCACCGTGATCCTCGGGCTGATGGACTGGACCGGGTTGGCCCGCGCGGTGCGCTCGAAGCTTCTGGCGCTGCGCGAGGAGGACTATGTCGTCGCCGCCCAGTTGATGGGCGCCAAGCCGGCCCGCATTATCGGCCTGCATCTCGTGCCCGGCTTCATGAGCCATCTCATCGCCGCCGCGACCATCACCATCCCCAAGACGATCCTCGGCGAAACCGCGCTGTCCTTCCTCGGCCTCGGCCTCAGGCCGCCGATCACCAGCTGGGGCGTGATGCTGAACGAGGCGCAGAACATCAACGTCGTCGCGCTCTATCCCTGGCTGCTCTACCCTTGCGTCCCGGTGATCGTCATCATCCTCGCCTTCAACTTCCTCGGCGACGGCCTGCGCGATGCAGCCGATCCGTACCGCTGAAGCCCGCTCGCCCATCGCAAGACCAGCCGTGAAGATCGCCTTCCACACGCCGCTGAACCGCTATGGCGACGGCGCCCCCTCGGGTGACCGGCTGATGGCGCGCCAGCTGGTGACACTGCTGGAAAGCCTCGGCCACGCCGTCGCGATCGTCCCGGCCGAGCGCAGCTTCATGCGCGAGCCAGACCCAACGCTGCTCGCTGCTCACAAGGATGCGGCACAGGACGTGATCGCGTCGCTGACGGAACGCTGGCAGGCGCCGGAGACCCGACCCGACCTCGTCTTCAGCTATCACTGCCATTACCGGGCGCCCGACCTGATCGGCCCCATCCTGGCCGAGCACTTCGACCTGCCGTATCTCGTCGCCGAGGCCAGCGATGCGCAAAAGCGCTTCGACGGACCCTGGGCGGAGGCAGCGGCGCTCGCCCGCGCCGCGATCCTGCGCGCCGACCTGCATCTGTGCATGACGGCCCGCGACCGCGAGGGCCTAAGCCGGCTCATCCCTGAGCCGGAGCGCCTGATCGACCTGCCGCCCTTCCTGCTCGGTGTCGAGGAAGTCCCGGAGCATTCCGCCGCTCCTCGCGAGGGGGACGAGCCGGTGCGCCTGATCGCCGTCGCGATGATGCGCCAAGGCAACAAGGCCAACTGCTACCTCTTCCTCGCCCGCACGCTCGCCCGCATCAGCGACCTGCCCTGGACGCTGACCCTGATCGGTGACGGCGTCGCACGCGCAGCTATCGAGGCCGCCTTCGCCAACTTCGCGCCCGGCCGTGTTCGCTTCCTCGGGCGCTGCGAGCGCGCAGAGATCCACGCGGAGCTCGCCTCTCACGACCTCTTCGTCTGGCCCGGCCTGAACGAGGCCTATGGCGTGGTCTATCTCGAAGCGCAGGCCGCAGGACTTCCCGTCGCGGCGTTGGACAGCGGCGGCGTGCCCGCCGTGGTGGCGCGCGACCGCACCGCTCTCCTCGCCCCCCATGGCGACGATGCCGGGCTGGCTGCAACGATCGCCCGGCTGATCGGCGATCCGGCGCTACGCGCCCGCATGAGCGCAGCCGCCCGAAGCTTCGCCCGCGAGGAACGCAATGGCGAAGAGGCCCGCGTCATCCTCGCCAAGGCGCTGGATGCCGCCATCGCCCGGCAGAGCCGCAGGGCCGCGGAGATCACACCTTGACGGACGCCGCCTGGTCCGCCCTCTTGGCTGAACTCGGCCGCTGGGCTGCCGCCGGCAAGCGCCTCGATCTCTGGCTGCGCGACGACGACGCGACCGTACCGAGCACGCAGCTCGATCGGCTCGCCGCGCTCTCCGAGCGCTTCGCGATTCCGGTGCTGCTGGCTTCGATCCCGCTGCTGGCGCAGGAGACCTTGGCCAAGCGCCTTGAGACCGCACCGCTGCTGCGGCCCTGCCAGCATGGCGCCTGGCATCGCAACCATGCGCCGCCCGGCGAGAAGAAGAGCGAATTCGGCCTGCACCGGCCGCTTCCGGACATCCTCGCGGAGATCACCGCCGGCCAACAGCGCCTGCGCGAGCTGTTCGGCAGCCGCCTCGTCTCGGTCTTCGTGCCCCCCTGGAACCGCATCCATCCAGATGTCGCAGCAGAACTGCCCGGACTCGGCTTCGCCGGCCTGTCCTGCTTCCGCAATTTCGCGCTTGGTCCCGCCGGCGGCCCTCGCCTCGTCAACACCGACCTCGACCTGATCGACTGGCATAGCGGTCGCGTCGGCAGGCAGCCCGGCGACCTCCTGGCCGAGATGGTCCGATTGCTCGCCATTCGCCGCTTGGACCCGGAACCCAACCAATCCTTTGGACTGCTGCTGCACCATCACGATCATGACAATACGACCTGGGGCTTCCTCACGAATCTGCTGGCGCGGCTGTCCGGTCACGCGGCCGTCGCATTCTCCGGTCCCGATGCGCTCTTCGGCGCGGCAACCTACTTGGCAATGGACTTGGATTGACGCGCCGGCAGCGCTATGGTTTTGGCCAGTTCGGGTGCGTTCTTGCGTCCCCCGGAGGCCATCTGACCTTCCAGTAGAGGACGCGACGCACGCATGGGCCTCAGTCTGATCGACGATAGCGGGGCGCGCCGTCCGCCATGCAGTCCGCATGCGCCGCGCGTCCTGATCTATAGCCACGACACCTTCGGTCTCGGCCATATCCGCCGCTGCCGGGCGATCGCCAATTCGCTGGTCGCGAGCTACCCTCATATATCAGTGATCATCGTCTCCGGCTCGTCGATGATCTCGAGTTTCCAGTTCGGCGACGGCGTCGACTATGTCCGCATTCCCGGCATCGAGAAGCAGAGCGATGGCCGCTATCTGCCGCATCATCTCAACCTGGAGCTCGCCGACACGATCCGCCTGCGCACCGACCTGATCAAGCAGACGGTGCTCTCCTTCGATCCGGACATCGTCATCGTCGACAAGGAGCCGATCGGCCTGCGCGGCGAGCTGATCCCCTCGCTCGAGATCCTGCGCCGCCGCGGCGCCCGTATCGTGCTCGGCCTGCGCGACGTGCTCGACGAGCCGGCCAAGCTGCATGAGGAGTGGCGCCAGAGCGGCGCGCTCGACGTGCTCGCCAATGTCTACGACGACATCTGGGTCTACGGGCTGGAGAGCATCTACCGGCCGCTCGACGGCTTGCCGAACCAGCATCTCTTCGCCGACAAGATCCGCTATACCGGCTATCTCAAGCGCGCCGTGCCTTCGCCGATGCCGCCGAACCGGCATCCGCGCATCACCAAGGGCCCGTTCATCCTGGTGACGCCCGGCGGCGGCGGCGACGGCGCCGGCGTAATCGACTGGGTGATTTCCGCCTATGAGGCCGATCCGACCATCGAATTGCCGTCGCTGATCGTCTTCGGCCCGTTCATGTCGCGCGAGAAGCGCAAGGAATTCACCGAGCGCATCGCGAAGCTGCCGAAACTGGAGAGCATCGGCTTCGAGCCGCGTCTCGAACTCCTGATGAATCGCGCTCACTGCGTCGTCGCCATGGGCGGCTACAACACCTTCTGCGAGATCCTCTCCTTCGACAAGCCGGCGCTGATCGTGCCGCGCGTCCGGCCGCGCCTGGAGCAGGCGATCCGGGCCGAGCGCGCCGACAACCTGCGCCTGATCGACGTGTTGCTCGACCCGACCCAGACCGGCGCGAGCGTGCGCGATCCGATGCAGATGGCGAAGGCCCTGCACGCGCTGCCCAAGCGCATGCCGCCATCGCAGGCCTTCCTGCCGGACCTGCTCGACGGCCTGCCGGCGATCAACCGCGCCCTCGCCAGCGACCTCTCGCTCCCGGTCCGCGGCCGGGCGTTGGCGCAGAACGCGGCCGCCGGCTAGAGCATTTTCGAGCGAAGTGGATACCGGTTCGCGTGAAGAAAATGCGATGAATGGAGAATTGGAGCCTGTCTGCGTTTCGGAGAAGCGCGGACAGGCTCCAATCGCATAAGGCGACCCCGCCGCACCATTGCGCGCAAGGCGCGATGGACAGGGCCGGCGAAGCTCATAATATATCAGGAGCTTTGCCGGAGACGCCGCCATGACGCAGGTCCTGTTCCGCAATTTCGCGATGCTGGAGCCCGATCACGGCGAGCTGCGCAAGGGCCACGAGCTGCTCGTCGAGGGCGAGCTGATCCGCGAAGTCTCGGACAAGCCGATCAAGGCCGACAAAGCCGATGTGATCGATTGCGGCGGGCGCACGCTGATGCCCGGCCTGATCGACAGCCATGTCCACGTCATGCTGTCGGAAGTCTCGATCCCCCTGCTGGAAAAGGTGCCGCTGACGCTGGCCACCGCCCGCGCCGCCCGCCTGATGAAGGGCATGATCGACCGCGGCTTCACTTCGGTGCGCGACACAGGCGGCGCCGACTGGGGCATCAAGGAAGCGGTCGAGAAGGGCGATATCGCCGGTCCGCGCCTGTTCATCGCCGGCGCCGCGATCGGCCCGACCGGCGGCCATAGCGATCCGCGCCGGCGCACCGACTTCGGGGCGCGCTGCCATTGCTGCAATGCCATGGCCTTCACGATGAACATCTCCGATGGCGTCTCCTCCGTTATCAAGTCGACGCGCGAGCAGATGCGGCTTGGCGCCGACCACATCAAGATCATGATGTCCGGCGGCGTCGCCTCGCCTTACGACCCGCTCGATTCCATGCAGTTCACGGTCGAGGAGGTCACCGCAGCCGTCACCGAGGCCAAGGCCTTCGGCCGCTATGTCTGCGCCCACGCCTATACGCCCGAAGCGATCACCCGCGCCGCGCAATGCGGCGTGCGCGCCATCGAGCACGGCAACCTGATCGACGAAGCCTCCGCCAAGCTGATGGCTGAGAACAACATGTTCCTGACCGCCAACCTCGTCGCCTATTACGCGATGCGGGAGCGCGCCGCCGAATTCGGCATGAACGCCGATATGCTCGCCAAGAACGACCTCGTCATCGATGGCGGCCTGAAGTCGCTGGAGATCTGCAAGCGTGCCGGCGTGCCGGTCGCCTATGGCTCGGACCTGCTCGGCCAGCTCCAGGTCGACCAGTCGCGCGAGTTCCTGCTGCGCCGCGAGGTGCTCTCGGCTATTGAGATCATCCGCTCGGCGACCACGATCGGCGCGCAGCTGTTGCGCATGGAAGGCAAGCTCGGCACGCTGCGTGCAGGGGCTTACGCCGATATCATCCTGATCGACGGCGATCCGCTGAAAAGCCTGGAGCTGTTCCAGGATCAGGGCGCGAAGCTGCCGCTGATCATGAAGGGTGGCGCGTTCCACAAGAATACGCTCCACTGAGAGCGAGTATCTGGTGATGAAGAGGGCAGCAATTTGAGCGTCGCGCGACCCAGCCTGGGACGTCTCGCGCTGAACGGCGCCGCCACGCTCTCGCTCGGTTTCATCCTGATGCCGCTGTTCTTCGTCGTCTGGCTCGCCTTCTTCCGCCAGGAGATCCCCTCCTTCCCGCCGGAAGGCTATTCACTGAAGTGGTTCCAGGCGGCGGCGAACAACAAGCCCTTCGTCGACGGCTTCATCCTCAGCCTGCAGGTCGGCGTGCTCGCGACCCTGATCGGGCTCGCGCTCGGCGTGCCGGCCAGCCTTGCCCTGATGCGCCATCGCATCGCGCTCGGACCGGCGATCAACACGCTGTTGCTGCTGCCGCTGGTGATGCCCGGCATCGTGCTCGGCACCTCGCTCTACGTCTTCCAGATCGAGACCGAGATCAACACAGGCCTGCCGGTCCTGGGTTCGCTCGGCGGCCTCGTCGCCGCCCATAGCCTCGTCGTCATCCCCTGGGTGGTGAAGCTGGTCACCGCGAGCCTCGCCGGCTTCGACCGTACCATCGAGGAAGCGGCGCAGAATCTCGGCGCCGGGCCCTGGACGACCTTTCGCCGCGTCACCCTGCCGAGCATCAGGCCAGGCCTCGTCGCCGGCTCGCTGTTCGGCTTCGTCACCTCCTTCGGCAATCTCGAGATGAGCCTGTTCCTGGTCGGACCCGGCCGGACGACGCTGCCGATCGCGATCCTGCAATACCTCGAATGGAAGATCGATCCGACGGTGGCGGCCGCCTCGGTCATCCAGATCGTCCTGATCGGAGCGGCGATGATCATCACCGACCGTTACGTCAAGCTGAGCCGGGTGGTCTGATGGCCAGATTGTCGATCGAGCATCTGCGCAAGGTCTATGGCGAGTTCACCGCCGTCGACGATTGCAGCATCGACATCGCCGAGGGCGAGTTCCTTGTCCTGCTCGGCCCATCCGGCTGCGGCAAGACCACGACCTTGCGCATGGTCGCCGGTTTCATCCAGCCGACTGCGGGCAAGATCACCATCGGCGAACGTGACGTCACCACCCTGCCGCCGTGGAAGCGCAATTGCGGCCTGGTCTTCCAGTCCTATGCACTCTTCCCGCATATGACCGTCGCCGAGAACGTCGCTTTCGGCCTGGAGATGCGCAAGATCGCGCCGGCCGATCGCGGCAGTCGCGTCACCGAAGCCTTGCGTCTCGTCCGCCTGACCGGCCTCGACGAACGCTATCCGCGCCAGCTTTCCGGCGGCCAGCAGCAGCGCGTCGCGCTTGCTCGCGCACTCGCCGTGGAGCCGGATGTCCTGCTGCTCGACGAACCGCTCTCCAATCTCGACGCCAAATTGCGCCAGGAGGTCCGCGTCGAGATCCGCGACCTGCAGCGCAAGCTCGGCCTGACCACGATCATGGTCACGCACGACCAGGAGGAGGCTCTCACCATGGCCGACCGGCTGGTGGTGATGGAGAAGGGCAAGGTCCGCCAGATCGGCACCCAGCGCGAGCTCTACGAGAAGCCGGCCGACCGCTTCGTCGCCGGCTTCATCGGTCGCAGCGCCTTCCTCGACGGTGCGATGGCGGAAGCCGGGCACTTCCGTAGCGGCGGCGGCCTCGACATCCGTTGCAAGGCTGATGCCGCCGGCCCGGCGACGCTGGCGCTCCGGCCCGAGCGTCTCGCCATCGGCGCGGAAGCGGAAGCTTGCGCCAACCGCTTCCGGGCCCGGGTCGAGCACGTCTCCTATCTCGGCGCGCTGCTCGACATCGACGTCCGGCTGACCGAGCAGGATCGCATCCTGCTGCAGGTGCCCAACCGCCCCGGCGCGGCCGAGCCGAAGCCGGGCGACATGATCACGATAGGCTGGGCCGAAGACGCCGGGCTCGTCTATCCGCGCGAGGCCAAGGCATGACGCCGAAAACTGGATTCCGGTTTTCGGACCACGTCATGCCCCAAAATCTCGACGGGCGTCCAACAGGGGAACGAACATGAAAAAGATCGACAGACGCGACCTTCTGAAGGCAGCCGGCGCGGTTGCCCTGCTTCCTGCCCTCGGTAGCGCCGTGCAGGCGCAATCAGGCGGCAAGGTCGTGGTCGGCACCTGGGGCGGCGACTATGCCCGCCTGCTGACCAAGAACATCGAGGACCCGCTGCTGAAGCCCAAGGGGCTCGAGGTGCTGCAGGACCAGGCCGGCGATGCGCCGCGCCGCGCCAAGATGGTGGCCGAACGCCGCCTGCCGCGCGGCACCGTCGATATCCAGGGCTTCTCGGCGGCCAACATGTTCGAGATGAACGAGGCCGGCGCCACGGAGACGCTCGACTACTCGAAGATCCCGAACGCCAAGAACCTCTTGCCGACGATGAAGTACCCGTACGGCATCGGGCACATCTATTCCGGCAATGTCGTCATCTACAATCCCAAGCTGATCAGCCCGGCCCCGACCGGCTTCAAGGACTGGCTCGATCCGAAATGGGGCAACAAGATCGGCTTCATCGACATCCAGTACCAGGCGATCATGATCGCCGCCTCGATGGCCGCCACCAACGGCGCCAGCATGAATGACATCGACAAGGCCAAGGAGGTCCTGCTCGCGGTCAAGAAGGCCGGCGCGCGCGTCTACCCGACCAACGAGGCCTTCGCCCAGGCGATGAAGAACGAGGAAGTCGGCATCAGCGCGATCTGGAAGGCGCGCGTGGTGCAATGGCAGAACGCCGGCATCCCCTGCGAGGCGGTCTCGCCGGTCGAGGGCATCCCGGCCTATGTCTCCGGCTTCGTCATCGCCAAGAACGCGCCCAACAAGGAAAACGCCTACGCCTATATGAACGCCATGCTCGCCAAGGAGCCGCAGGAGGCCTTTGCGGTCGACATGGGCTACAACGGCACGGTTTCCGGCCTCGCCGTCGCGCCCGACCTGCAAAAGCGCATCGGCTTCACGCCCGACGAGGAGAAGCGCATCAAGGATCTCGACTACGCCTTCCTCGCCAAGAACGATTCCGCGATGAAGGAGTGGTGGGACAAGGTGTTCAAGGGGTGAGCATCGCCCCCGAACCCGTCGCGGGTGCCCGCACCAGTCTTGCCGGGATGCTCGTCGTCCCGGCGACGATCTTTGTCGCGATCGGGCTGATTGGCCCGATTGCGATCCTGTTTCGCTATTCGCTCAACCAGTTCATCCCCGGCCAGTTCATGGTCGACGGGTTGACGATCGAGAACTACGTCAAGTTCTTCACCGACGGCTTCTATCTCAACGTGCTCTGGCGCACGGTCCGCGTCGCGGTGATCTGCACCATCGTCTGCCTGATCATGGGCTTCCCGCTCGCCTATGTGCTGGCGCGCACCGAAAGCCGTTTCAAGAACCTTCTGATCATGCTGGTGGTGCTGCCGCTCTTCGTCGGCAACGCCGTGCGCGCCGCCGGCTGGATGACCGCCTTCGGCAGCAAGGGCGCGCTCAACGCCTCGCTGGTGGGCCTCGGCCTGATCGACCAGCCGCTCGAGATCATGTTCACCGAGACCGCGGTGATCATCGGCATCATCGCGGTCAACCTGCCCTTCATGGTGTTGACGCTGCAGAGCGTGATCGAGGGCATCAACCGCAATGTCGAGGAGGCCGCCTTCAGCCTCGGCGCCGGCCCGGTGGCGATGTTCCGCCGCGTGCTCTGGCCGCTCGCCATGCCCGGGATCCTCGCCGGGACGATCCTGACCTTCATTCTGGCGATGAACGCCTATGCCACGCCGGTCCTGCTCGGCGGCCCGAAATTCCAGACCATGGGCCCGCTGGTCTACGGCCAGTTCGCCCAGCAGAACAACTGGCCCTTCGGCGGCGCGATCTCCTTCATCCTGATGACGGCGACGCTGCTCCTCACCATCGCCGCCAATCTGATCGTGCAGCGGCGCTATCGTTGAAAGCTGATTAGCAATTTCAGCCTCATCCTGAGGAGCGATCGCAGATCGCGTCTCGAAGGATGCTCCAGCGGGTTCCGGAGCCTCCTGAAGCATCCTTCGAGACGCAGCTCCGCGGCTCTCAGGATGAGGGCTGCAAGAGATTCTCGGGCCGCTTTCCCAAAGCTGTGGCGCTTCGCCGCCACGGCTGTGCTGGTCAAGCGCCACAGCGAGGATTAAAGCACGGCGATGAACGTCTCCTCCGCCATCGTTCCGATCGCCATCGGCGCCGTCGCCGTCGTGCTGCTGCTCGGCCTGGTCAACATGCTGCGCGGCGGCAGCGCCAACACCTCGCAGAAACTGATGCGACTGCGCGTTGTGCTGCAATTCGTCGCGATCCTGGTGATCCTCGGCGTGCTCTGGTGGCGCGCCGGCTGATCGTTCCGCGGTGGGCAAGGACGGCATCGTCACATTGCGGCCACCACTCTCTGCGCCTTTCTGATCCTTAAAAGTTTCGCTGAAAGCCCAACTCACCCGCCATGGTTCGCGTCGCGTCGCTGTTCGTTGCCCTCTCGGTCCTGTCTGCGCCCGCACTGGCGCAGGGCGACCGCAGCGGCACCCGCGCGCTCGGCTATGCTCCGGCGACGGAGGCGCCAGCACCCGCCTGGGAAGCGCGCCTCGGCCTCGGCGCCGCCAATCCCGGCGGACGCGAGAGCGGTCTTCTGAACTTCGGCGGCGAGATTCTGACGCCGCGCGTCGCCACGCTGGACGACCGCCTCGTCAACGCCTTCGTGCCGCGCTTCCATCTCGGCTCCAGCCTCAACGCCAACGGCACCCAATACGCCTATGCCGGCGCGACCTGGACCTTCGACGTCTCGCAGTCGATCTTCCTCGAGGCCAGCCTGGGCGCCGCCGTCAACAACGGCAAGACGGGCTTCGTCGTTCCCGAGAACCGTCTGAACGTCGGCTGCAACACCGGCGCGCGCGGCGCCGCCGCGCTCGGCTTCCGCCTCAGCGACCGCTGGAGCCTGATCGCAACGCTGGAGCATTTCAGCACGACCGGCTGCTCCGACAATCCGCTCGCCAATGCCGGCAATCCGCGTGGCCCCTCGAATTTCGGCGCCCGCCTCGGCTATACCTTCTAAGCCGGCCAGCTTGAGCCGGCCTCGTAAGGAGGCGGCACGATGAAGCTGCACGGCTATTTCCGCAGTTCGGCTGCCTGGCGCGTGCGTATCGCGCTCAATCTCAAGGGCCTCGACGTCGAGCACGTCTCGCATCATCTGCGCCATGGCGAGCAGCGCGATCCCGCCTATCTCGCGCTCAACCCGCAGGGGCTGGTGCCGACGCTGGAGCTGGACGACGGCACGGTGCTGACCCAGTCGCTCGCCATCATCGAATGGCTCGAGGAGACGCATCCCGAACCCGCATTGCTGCCGAAGGATCCGGTCGTGCGAGCCAAGGTCCGAGCCTTCGCCCAGGCGATCGCCTGCGACACTCACCCTGTGCAGAACCTCAAGGTGCTGAACCAGCTGCGCGAACTCGGCCATGACGGGGCGGCGGCGTTGGCCTGGGCGGCGAACGTCAATGTCGACGGGCTCACCGCCTGCGAGCAGCTCGCAGCGAACAATCCCGGTCCGTTCTGCTTCGGCGACAGGCCAAGTCTCGCCGATATCTGCCTCGTGCCGCAGCTCGGCAATGCCAGGCGCTTCAAGGTCGACGTCACCAAATTCCCGCGCCTGTTGCAGGCTGAGGCGGCGGCGATCGAGCTCCCGGCCTTCCGCAATGCTGCGCCGGACCGTCAGGCCGACGCCGAATAGGCTTCACCAGCGGCGATAAGGCCACGGCCCCCAATAAGGCCCGTAGAAGCCGGATGTCTCCAGCCGTGCCCGCCGCGAGGCCGAGCGGTCGAGATCGACCTCCATCAGGCAGTTGGCGAAGCTCTCAGCCCCCTTGCGAAAGCCATAGGAGCCGCAGCGCGCTTCATCGGCGCTGCGCTGCTCGGCTGCAGTCATGCAGCCGCCGAGGGCAAGGGCGAGGCCGAGTGCGGCGAGACCTGTCCAGCGCATGTCCAATTCTCCGAAGCACTCCAGCCCGAAGGCTGCGCCGCGAATCGGGTCGCATCGCGGCGCCGGCACGATGACGATCGATAGCACCCTCCAGCACTTCGGCCCAGCATGGCCTGGCGCGCATAAGCAAAACGGCCGCCCGGTGGGGCGGCCGTCTGTCCTTGGATTCAAGGAGAAAATGGTGGGCGCGACAGGGATCGAACCTGTGACCCCTACGATGTCAACGTAGTGCTCTCCCGCTGAGCTACGCGCCCGTTTTGCCCGAAGGCATCCGGAACGACACCGGCCCGAGGGCGGCATCGCTGCGAGGTGGAGGGGCTATAGCGGAGGCTTGCGCGCCTTGCAAGGCGCTTCGTCGGCTTCTGTGCAAGAAGCCGATACCAAGCCGTCAGGCCGCCAGCAGCTTCTCGACCTCGTTGACCAGCTCGCGCAGATGGAAGGGCTTCGACAGCACCTTGGCGTCCTTCGGCGTCTGCGAATCCGGGTTGAGCGCCACCGCCGCAAAACCGGTGATGAACATCACCTTGATGTCGGGATCGAGCTCGGTGGCGCGGCGCGCCAGCTCGATGCCGTCCATTTCGGGCATGACGATGTCGGTCAGCAACAGCTCGAACGGCTCCTCGCGCAGCCGGTTATAGGCCGATAGCCCGTTGTCGAACGAGGCGACGTCATAGCCCGCATTCTGCAGCGCCTTCACCAGGAAGCGGCGCATGTCATTGTCGTCTTCGGCCAGGAGAATCTTCGTCATGGCGCCTTGCTTCGTCCGTGATGTTGCACCGAGCCTACGCCACCCGCCCCGTTTGGCCGGAAGCCGATTCGCTCGCCTCGTCGTCCCTCGTACCGGGTGGCCGTCCCTGCCATTCCGGGCTTCGCCGGTCCAGCCCGGCGCAGGCGAACTCATCGCTCGCACACACCCGAATGGATCAGCCAGTTCTATTTGGCGACATTACGGTAAACAACCAGTGAAGGCTGGCTAGCCAAATGACGAAAGGTCAGGCCCTTCAACCGGGGGCGGCTTTGTGCTTGAGTCCGGCGACATGACGCTGCCAACCGGATTCTCCTTTCCTCGCCCGGACGACGTGATCGCCGAGATCGAGCGGCCGTTCACGCTCTACCAGCCCGCGCTGCAGGTCGTTCCTGTCATCGTCGACGTGCCCCATGCCGGGCGGCGCTATCCGCGCGCCTTCGTCGAGGGCTCGCGCCTGCCGCTCCGGGCATTGCGCCGGTCGGAGGACGCCTATGTCGACCTGCTGTTCTCCCATGCGGTCGCGCTCGGCGCGCCGCTGCTCGTCGCCGAGTTCCCGCGCGCTTTTCTCGACGCCAATCGCGAACCCTATGAGCTCGATCCGCGCATGTTCGAGGGCCGCCTGCCCGGTTTCGCCAACACCCGCTCGCTGCGCGTCGCCGGCGGGCTCGGCACGATCCCGCGCATCGTCGGCGAGGCCTATGAGATCTATGCGGGCCGCATCCCGGTCGAGAGCGCGCTGAGCCGGATCGAGGAGCTCTACCGGCCCTATCATGCCGGCCTGCGCCATCTGGTGAACCGCACGCAGGCGAGCTTCGGCAGCTGCATCCTGGTCGATGCCCATTCCATGCCCTCGACCGGACTCGACCGCGACGGCCTCGGCAAGGCCGACATCATCCTCGGTGACCGCTTCGGCACCAGCGCCGCGAGCTTCGTGGTGGATGCGGCGGAAGCGGCGTTCACGCGCGCCGGGCTCACCGTGACCCGCAACCGCCCCTATGCCGGCGGCTTCATCACCGAGCATTACGGTGCGCCGGGCTCCGGCGTGCATGCCTTGCAGATCGAGGTCAGCCGCGGCCTCTACATGAACGAGGCGACGCTCGAGCCGAGCAGCGGCTTCTCGGCGCTTCAGCAGGTGATCAGCGCCGCCATGGCCGAGTGCTTCGCACGCTGGAGCGGCTGGAACGACGACTGGCGGCAAGCGGCGGAGTAAGCCCCGTCTCCACCAACATCCTGTAATCCAAAGAAAAAGGGCCGCACACTTTCGTGGCGGCCCGAAGTCTAGGGAGGAAACGCCCAAGGAGGGCAACGAAGGTTTGAGGTCATCTCCCCTTCGCAGTGCACAATAACGCGTTGCGCTGCAAAAACACAAGTCCAAACGCAAATCCAGCCATGCGAAATTTGCATGACGGACGACACATTCAGCGCATGCCGTCCGATTTCGCAGGACTGAATGGAGCTGAACTGTCCTGACCTGATAGGTCTCCGCCCGGCAGTGCTTGTCTTCCCGCCCGCCGCACAGCATGAAGGCGGTAGCCGGACGGAGCCAAGGGAACCCTGATGAGCGCGGTCGATTTCACGGAGTTCGTCGCCCGGCTGGCGACCTTGTCGGGCCAGGCGATCCTGCCCTTCTTCCGCGCCCGGCATACGACCGAGGACAAGTCCGGCGGCGGCGTCTTCGACCCGGTCACCGAGGGCGATCGCGCCGGCGAGGACGTGATGCGCAACCTGATCAAGCGCACCTTCCCGGCCCATGGCATCCTCGGCGAGGA
Organism: Allobosea sp. Root483D1; assembly: GCF_001429505.1. Lineage (GTDB taxonomy): Bacteria > Pseudomonadota > Alphaproteobacteria > Rhizobiales > Beijerinckiaceae > Allobosea. The sequence continues at coordinate 367,160 of NZ_LMJW01000011.1, read as the reverse complement.
ATTCGGCTCCGAGAACGCCGACGCCGACTATGTCTGGGTGCTCGACCCGATCGACGGCACCCGCGCCTTCATATCCGGTATCCCGGTCTGGGGCACCCTGATCGGGCTGACCCGCAAGGGCGTGCCGGTCTACGGCATGATGAACCAGCCTTTCACCGGCGAGCGCTTCTCCGGCGACGGCCGCATGGCGCGCTATGAAGGGCCAAACGGGCCACGCACACTCCACACCCGGCAGGTGACCGATCTCGCCGTGGCGACGCTCATGACCACCAGTCCGCATCTTTTCGTCGATGGGCAGAAGGCGGCCTACGGCCGCGTTGAGAGCGCCGTGCGCATGGCCCGCTATGGCTGCGATTGCTATGCCTATTGCATGCTCGCCGCCGGCCACATCGATCTCGTCATCGAGAGCGGGCTGAAGCCCTACGACATCGTCGCGTTGATCCCGATCATCGAGGGCGCCGGCGGCATCGTCACCTCATGGGACGGTGGCAGCGCCGCCCAGGGCGGCACCATCCTCGCCGCCGGCAACAAGACCCTGCACCAGGCCGCTCTCGCCCTGCTCAACGGCTGAGGCCGGCACCGCAGGCTTCCCGCCCGGCAATTCCTCGCCCGGCACGAAGGCGTCGAAGGCGGCCCAGAACTGCGCGCGGATCGCGTCGCTCTCCATCAGGATCTCGTGGCGGGCCGTCGGGAGCACCAGGGCCGAACCTGTCTTGAGCCGCGCCGCGAAGCGCTCGATCGCCGGCGTCGAGACCACGGGATCGCGCCCGGCGGCGACGACCAATGTCGGCACGCGCACTTCGAGCGGCGCGCGCGGCTGCGCCAGCCGGTCCATCAGCTGGAAGGCGGCACGGATCCAGCCGACGCTGGGATCGCCGATGGCGAGATCGCGCGCCGCCGCCGACAGAGCGGCGTTGCGGGCATAGCGGGCGGGATCGGAGCTCAGCCGATTGCCCTCGAACGGCTTGGTGCCGATCGCCGTGTCGCCGCCGCCGGGCACGAAGGCCTTGCCGAAGCCGAGCCAGTACAGCACCCGCGCCAGCCAGCGCGCACCCCGCGGATTCTCGATCATGCTGATGCCGAGCATCGGCGCGATCGCGACCAGCCGCGCCACCGGCAGCGCCTCGCGCCTGGCGGCGTCGAGGCAGAGCGCCGCACCCATGGAATGCGCCAGCGCGAAATAGGGTGGTGGAAAGCGCTCCTGCATCTGCGCCACGACCAGGGCAAGGTCGCGCTCATAATGCACGAGCCGGCCGACGTGGCCGCGACGCTGCCGGCCGGTGAAGCGCTGCGAGCCGCCCTGCCCGCGCCAGTCGAAGGTAAGGACATGGAAGCCGCGCCGGCGCAGTTCGGCGATCGTCTCGCTGTAGCGCTCGATGAACTCGGCCCGCCCCTGCGCGATCAGGACCGTGCCCTTCTCCCGCCGCACGCTCGGGCGCCAGCTTGCCAGGCGCAGGCGCGCGCCATCGCTGGTCGCGGCAAGCCAGACCTTGCCATGGCCGGGCACCGGATAATCCGGCTGATGGAAGAATTCGGCCTCGGTCATCGGCGCTCCGGCGGACTCATGACCTCGTTATGCCCAGCCCGACCCGGTCTTGAAAAGCCGGAAATGCCACCCAGATCATTGTGGCGCAGGCCGTCAAGCGGCTGTGCAACCCAAACCTGGCCCGCGCTCATGAGGAGGCGGGCTGCCACGAATGTCGCTTCCCCTGGAGGACAATCATGCGTTCCTACGATCTTTCCCCGCTTTATCGCTCGACCGTCGGCTTCGACCGCCTGTTCTCGCTGCTCGACCAGGCCACCAATGTCGACAACGCGCCGAGCTATCCGCCCTACAATATCGAGCGCACCGCCGAGAACGCCTATCGCATCTCAATCGCGGTCGCCGGCTTCGGCGAGTCCGACCTCTCGATCGAGAGCAAGGAGAACGCGCTGACCGTCCGCGGCGAGAAGAAAGCCGCCGATGCTGCTGAGAAGCGCGAAGTGCTGCATCAGGGCATCGCCGCCCGCGCCTTCGAGCGCCGCTTCCAGCTCGCCGACTACGTCCAGGTCACCGGCGCCAGCCTCGAGAACGGGCTGCTCCACATCGACCTCGTCCGCGAGATTCCCGAGGCCAAGAAGCCGCGCCTGATTCCGATCGGCGCACAGGGTGCCAAGGTGATCGAGGCCAGGAAGGCCGCGTGACCAAAGCCGCCTGACGGCAACGCCGGCGCAGCCGCGCCGCGAGCTTGAAAGAGCGGGAACCTCTCCGGGAAACCGGAGAGGTTTTTTTTGCGCCCGTGGATCCGGTTCGGCGGCTTGCCGTCAGGGCACCACCGTGACCGGCGGAATCGTCGTGTCAGGCACCGGAATGCTGCTCGGATGCGCCCGCGCCAGCGGCGGCTGACGATCGGGCTCGTCGGCCCCGCGAACATCCTGCGGGTTGACCAGCTTCGCCTTGCCGATGTCGCTCGGCGCGACCGACGGCACCGCAGCCGGCTTTGCCGCAGGCGCATCGGGCTTGGGGGCAGCCGGCGACGGCGGAACGACGGTTGCAGGCGCGCTCGCCTCGGCCGGAGGCTGGGCCGGCTTCAACGCGGCCGGCCGCTCCGGCGGACGCGGCGTCAGCTTCTTCGGCGCCGGACGTCCCTCCTCGCGCGGATCGAGCCTGACGGTCCGCGGCGGCGGTTGCAGGACAATGCGGTCGATCAGCTCGCCGCTGAACCGGTCGATGATGAGCCGCAGCCGCGACCCGTTCGCCGCCAGGCCGTCGACGATGATGGCCGAGCGGGTGCGAACCGTGCGCTGCACCTCGCGCAGGCCGAATTCCTGGACTGCGGTCCGCTCGATTGCCCGCGGTGGAATCGGCGCGGCGCGGCGTGGCGCATAGTCGTAGCGAGGGCCGTAGTCGTCATCATAGTCGTAGCCATAGCCGTAGCGAGCGTAGCCGCCACCGTAATCGTCGAGCTGCGCCAAAGCCGGGCTGCTCGCACCGGCGATCACTGCCAGGACGGCAAAGCCGGCCAGCCGGCGGCGCCGGGCGCGCGGCGCGGCGGCGGGCGAAACGAAAACTGCCATGGTCTGTCCTCTGTCAGACGAAATTCGCAGCCTTCAGTTCTCGGTAAGGATTGCGGCGCGCTTGCGGCGTGATTTCGCTGTGAAACAGGCGCTTTTCTACGCTCAGGCGGCGGCCAGCACGGCAGCGAGCCGATCGACCTCCTCAGCCCGCGTCGCGAAGGAGCAGACGAAGCGCCCGACGACTTCGCCGGGCTGCGACTTTGCCCCGTCCGGCAGCGCCGCATCGGACCAGGCGAAATACTGCGCGCCTTGCGCCGCAAGCGCCGCTTGCGCCTGCGGCGGCAGCACCAGGAAGACCTCGTTCGCCTCGCAGGCCCAGGCCAACCGGAGCTTACCTTCGGCCTCGACGGCTCGGGCGAGACGGTTGGCCATCGCATTGGCGTGGCGGGCCAGGTCGAGCCAGTGGCCATTGGCGAGCAGGCCCTCGAACTGCGCCCCGATCAGCCTGCCCTTGGACAGCGTGTGCCCGGCGCGCTTGCGCCGCCACGGCATCTCCCCGGCGTCGGCCGGATCGAAGACGATGACCGCCTCGGCGGCGAAGGCACCGTTCTTGGTGCCGCCGAAGGAAAGCACGTCGACACCGGCCTTCCAGGTGATCTCGGCCGGCGAGCAGCCGAGCGCGGCGACGGCGTTGGCGAAGCGGGCGCCGTCCATGTGGAGCTTCAGCCCGCGGGCCGCGATCGCCTGCTTCAGCGCCGCGATCTCGGCCGGCGTGTAGACCAGCCCGCACTCGGTCGCCTGCGTGATCGACAGCATTTGCGGCTGGACCTGATGCATGGCGCCCGCCCGCATGCGCGCGAGCTGGTCGATGACGACATCGGGGCCAAGCTTGCAGCCATCGCCCGGCAAGCCGACGATCTTGGCCCCGCCGGTAAAGAATTCGGGCGCGCCGCATTCGTCGGCGGCGATATGCGCCTCGTGATGGCAGAGTACCGCGCTCCAAGGCTGGACCAGACTCGCCAGCGCCAGCGCATTCGCCGCCGTGCCTGTCGTGACCAGGAAGACCGCGACCTCGCGTTCGAACAGCTCCGCGAACAGGCTCTCGACCCGCTTCGTCCAGGCATCGTTGCCATAGGCGGTGGAGAAGCCGTCATTGGCGGCCGCCATCGCCTGCATCACCGGCGCGCTCGCTCCGGCCAGGTTGTCGCTGATGAAGTTCATGGCAAGCTGGTATCCGGCGGGTGGCTGCGACGATCCTGACGGATAAGCAGCCTCCTGCTCCTGCGCAATCGGCTCTGGAGCCCGTTCCGATCTGCTTGCAACGCAAGCCGATCGGTAAAACGGTCTCCAAGCCTAAAGTGAGAGGCGGCTTCACTGATCAGGTTGGCTCAACCTGATCAGATCCGGCTCTCGCGCAGGGCAGCCTCGGCTGCCGACAACTTCCGGCTTGGCTTACCGGGCGCAGTGATGCGAAAATGTCGAGACCCATCCACAGATAGCAACAAAATGTCGCTGCACTGCAAAATCGACGCTTGTGCCCAGATTGGAATTCTGGCAAGGTCAAGGCAATAGGACAGCGATACTGTCCCATTTTCAAGGCGGGCCTCGCCGAGGCTCCGGCGCAGGCGGATGGAGCGGACGATGACGGAAGGTACGGCCAACAAAGCCAAAGCCAACCGTACGACGCGCGCCGCCCGCAAAACGGCGGCGTGACCGGGCGCGACAGGGCTTAGGCCCGAGGCGCCTGCGGAGGACGCGGGCGCAAGACCAGACCAGCGCAAGCAACCTTCGCAAACAGACGATAGAGCCGGACCGGCCCGATCCTTGCTCGACAAGGTGGAAGCTGGAGCGGCGGCGGCGCGGCAACGCGCGGACTTTGGCTGGCTCCCAAGCAGATGCTGCCGGGGCTGAAGGCGGGCGGAGGCGACGATGAGCGAAGGCAGCAAGGCGAGCGCGATGGCCAAGAGCACTGCTAAAACCGCCACGACAGCCGCTTTCGAGCGTTTCCCGGAGGTGCGCGACCCGGCCATGCCGGCGCGCCAAGGCCTCTACGACCCGTCCTATGAGAAGGATTCCTGCGGCGTCGGCTTCATCGCCGACATGAAGAACCGCAAGAGCCACGCGATCGTCGCGCAAGGCCTGCAGATCCTGCACAATATCGACCATCGCGGCGCGGTCGGCGCCGATCCCAAGCTCGGTGACGGCTGCGGCATCCTCACCCAGATCCCGCATCGCTTCTTCAAGGAAGAATGCGCCAGGGTCGGCATCGAATTGCCCGCGCCCGGTCACTACGCCATCGGCCAGTTCTTCATGCCGCAGGAGGCCGACAACCGCGCCGTCTGCGAGGAGATCGTCGCCCAGACGGTCGAGGAGGAAGGCCTGATCTTCCTCGGCTGGCGCGACGTGCCGGTCGACAACAGCGATCTCGGCGAGGCCGTCAAGGAGACCGAGCCCTGCCATCGCCAGATCTTCGTCGGCCGCCCGGCCGAGATCACCGATGAGGACGAGTTCGAGCGCCAGGTCTACGTCCTCAGAAAGTCGGTCTCGAACAAGGTCTACAAGCGCCATGACCGGGCGACCGCGACCTATTATCCGGTCTCGTTCTCCTGCCGAACCATCGTTTACAAGGGCATGGTGCTGGTCACCCAGCTCGGCGACTACTTCAAGGACCTGACCGACGAGCGCTTCGAGAGCGCCCTCGCCCTCGTCCACCAGCGCTTCGCCACCAACACCTTCCCGTCCTGGCGCCTCGCCCACCCCTACCGGATGGTCGCCCATAACGGCGAGATCAACACGCTGCGCGGCAATGTCAACTGGATGGCGGCCCGGCAGGCCTCGGTCGATTCCGAGCTCTTCGGCGCCGACATCTCCAAGCTCTGGCCGATCTCCTATGAGGGCCAGTCCGACACCGCCTGCTTTGACAACGCCCTCGAATTCCTGGTCCAGGGCGGCTATTCGCTCGCCCACGCCATGATGATGCTGGTGCCGGAGGCCTGGGCGGGCAACCCGCTCATGGACGACAGCCGGCGCGCCTTCTACGAATACCATGCCGCGCTGATGGAGCCGTGGGACGGCCCCGCCGCGATCGCCTTCACCGATGGCCGCCAGATCGGCGCGACGCTCGACCGCAACGGCCTGCGCCCCGCGCGCTACCTCGTCACCGATGACGGGCTCGTCGTACTCGCCTCGGAGTTCGGCGTGCTGCCGATCCCGGAGGAGAAGATCGTCCAGAAGTGGCGGCTCCAGCCCGGCAAGATGCTGCTGATCGATCTCGAAGAAGGCCGCATCATCGGCGACGACGAGATCAAGCAGACCCTCTGCCTCGCCAACCCCTACAAGGATTGGCTGAAGCGCACCCAGATCGTGCTCGAGGAACTGCCGCCGGTCGAGGCCCGCGCCTCGCGCACCGACGTCGCCTTGCTCGATCGCCAGCAGGCCTTCGGCTACACCCAGGAAGACACCAAGATCCTGATGGCGCCGATGGCGGTGACCGGTCAGGAAGCGGTCGGCTCGATGGGCACGGATACGCCGATCTCGGCGCTCTCCTCGAAGTCGAAGCTGCTCTACACCTATTTCAAGCAGAACTTCGCCCAGGTCACCAACCCGGCGATCGACCCGATCCGCGAGGAGCTCGTGATGAGCCTCCTCTCCTTCATCGGGCCGCGGCCGAACATCCTCGACCTCGAAGGCACCTCGCGCCGCAAGCGCCTGGAAGTGCGCCAGCCGATCCTGACCAATGACGATCTCGAGAAGATCCGCTGCATCGGTCACTATGAGGATCGCTTCGACACCAAGACGCTCGACATCACCTATCCGACGCGCGAGGGCGCGGCCGGCATGGAGGGCGCGATCGCCCGCCTGTGCGAGCGCGCCGAAGCGGCCGTCCACGGCGGCTACAACATCATCATCCTCTCCGACCGGCAGGTCGGCTCCGACCGCATCCCGATCCCGGCTTTGCTGGCCACGGCGGCCGTCCACCATCACCTGATCCGCAAGGGCCTGCGCACCTCGGTCGGCCTCGTCGTCGAATCCGGCGAGCCGCGCGAGATCCATCACTTCGCCCTGCTCGCCGGCTTCGGCGCCGAAGCGATCAATCCCTATCTCGCCTTCGAGACGCTGGAGGCGCTGTTCGAGGCCGGCGAGTTCCCGCCGGAGGTCGACCGCTACGAGGTGGTCAAGCGCTTCATCAAGTCGGTCGGCAAGGGCCTGCTCAAGGTCATGTCCAAGATGGGCATCTCGACCTACCAGTCCTATTGCGGCGCCCAGATCTTCGACGCCGTCGGCCTGCGCAGCGACCTGATCGAGACCTATTTCACCGGCACCATCTCCTCGATCGAGGGCGTCGGCCTGGCCGAGATCGCCGAGGAGAGCGTGCGCCGCCACCGCGACGCCTTCGGCGACTCCCCGGTCTATCGCGACTCGCTCGACATCGGCGGCGAATACGCCTTCCGCATCCGCGGCGAGGCGCATGCCTGGACGCCGGAGAACATCGGCCTGCTCCAGCATGCCGTGCGCGGCAACGCCCGCGACAAGTTCAAGGCCTACTCGGATCTGGTCAATGACCAGACCGAAAAGCTCTCGACCATTCGCGGCCTGTTCCACGTCAAGATGGCGCAGGAGCTTGGCCGCGAGCCGACCCCGCTCGACGAGGTCGAGAGCGCGGTCTCGATCGTCAAGCGCTTCTCGACCGGCGCGATGTCCTTCGGCTCGATCAGCCATGAGGCGCATTCGACGCTGGCGCTGGCGATGAACGCGATCGGCGGCAAGTCGAACACCGGCGAGGGCGGCGAGGAGCCGGAGCGCTTCAAGCCGCTGCCGGACGGGCGCTCGATGCGCTCGGCGATCAAGCAGGTCGCCTCGGGCCGCTTCGGCGTCACCACCGAATACCTCGTCAACTCGGCGATGATGCAGATCAAGGTCTCGCAAGGCGCCAAGCCCGGCGAGGGCGGCCAGCTGCCCGGTCACAAGGTCGATGCCCGCATCGCCAAGGTCCGGCATTCGACCCCGGGCGTCGGCCTGATCTCGCCGCCGCCGCATCACGACATTTATTCGATCGAGGATCTCGCCCAGCTGATCTTCGACCTGAAGAACGTCAATCCGGCGGCCGACGTCTCGGTCAAGCTCGTCTCCGAGCTCGGCGTCGGTACGGTCGCCGCCGGCGTCGCCAAGGCGCGCGCCGACCACATCACCATCGCCGGCTATGAGGGCGGCACCGGCGCTTCGCCGCTGACCTCGATCAAGCATGCCGGCTCGCCCTGGGAGATCGGCCTCGCCGAGACCCACCAGATCCTGGTGATGAACAAGCTGCGCGGCCGCATCGCCCTGCAGGTCGATGGCGGGCTGCGCACGGCGCGCGACATCATCATCGGCGCGCTGCTCGGGGCCGACGAGTTCGGCTTCGCCACCGCGCCGTTGATCGCCGCCGGCTGCATCATGATGCGCAAGTGCCATCTCAACACCTGCCCGGTCGGCGTCGCGACGCAGGATCCGGTGCTGCGCAAGCGCTTCAAGGGCCAGCCCGAGCACGTCATCAATTTCTTCTTCTTCCTCGCCGAGGACGTGCGCGAGATCATGGCCGAGATGGGCGTGAAGAGCTTCGATGAGCTCGTCGGCCGCTCCGACTGGCTCGACAAGAAAGAGGCGATCGACCACTGGAAGGCCAGGGGGCTCGATTTCGCCCGCATCTTCCACAAGCCGGAGCCGGGTCCGGGCGTCGCCATCCGCAATGTCGAGCGCCAGGTCCACCCGATCGAATCGGTGCTCGACCGCACGCTGATCGCCAAGGCCGGCGCCTCGCTCGATACCGGCGCGCCGGTGGTGATCGAGAGCGCAATCCGCAATGTCGACCGCTCGACCGGCGCGATGATCTCCGGCGAGATCGCCAAGCGCCATGGCGGGCTCGGCCTGCCGGACGATGCAATCACGGTGAAGCTGACCGGCACCGCCGGCCAGAGCTTCGGCGCCTGGGTCGCGGCCGGCGTGACGCTCGATCTGACCGGCCAGGCCAACGACTATGTCGGCAAGGGCCTGTCGGGCGGTAAGTTGATCATCCGGCCCGACCCCAGGTCGCGCACGCTCGCAGAAGAGGCGATCATCGTCGGCAACACCGTGCTTTACGGCGCGATCTCCGGCGAATGCTACTTCCGCGGCGTCGCCGGCGAGCGCTTCGCCGTGCGCAACTCCGGCGCGATCGCGGTGGTCGAGGGCACCGGCGACCATGGCTGCGAATACATGACCGGCGGCGTCGTCGTCGTGCTCGGCCAGACCGGGCGCAACTTCGCGGCCGGCATGTCGGGCGGCATCGCCTATGTCCTCGACGAGGACAAGAGCTTCGCCAAGCGCTGCAATCTCTCCATGGTCGATCTTGAGCCGGTGCCGGAGGAGGAGGAGCTGACGCAGCGCCTCTACCACCATGGCGGCGACCTCGAGTTCAAGGGCCGCATCGACGTCATGGCCAACATGTCCGGCTATGACGCCGAGCGCCTGCACCAGCTCATCGCCAACCACCTGAAATATACAGGGTCGGCGCGGGCACAGGCGATCCTGGAGAACTGGGCGGATTATCTGCCCAAATTCGTCAAGGTCATGCCGGTCGAGTACCGGCGCGCACTACTGGAAATCGAGCGGGCCCAGGCCGGCGTCTCGGTCGCGGCGGAGTGAGACGATGGGCAAGGTAACCGGCTTTCTCGAGATCGACCGCCGCGACCGGAAGTATCGTCCGGCCTCGGATCGGATCCGCAACTACAAGGAGTTCGTGATCCCGCTCGGCCGGGAGGCAACCCGCGACCAGGCGGCGCGCTGCATGAATTGCGGCATCCCGTATTGTCACAATGGCTGCCCGGTCAACAACCAGATCCCGGACTGGAACGACCTCGTCTACAACGACAAGTGGCGTGAAGCGCTCGGCAACCTGCACTCGACCAACAACTTCCCCGAGTTCACCGGCCGTGTCTGCCCCGCCCCTTGCGAGGCCTCCTGCACGCTGAACCTCGAGGACACCCCGGTCACCATCAAGTCGATCGAATGCGCGATCGTCGACAAGGGCTGGGAGGAGGGCTGGATCGTTCCCGAGCCGGCCGAGGTCAGGACGGGAAAGAAGATCGCGATCATCGGCTCCGGCCCGGCCGGCCTCGCTGCCGCCCAGCAGCTCGCCCGCGTCGGCCATGAGGTCCATGTCTATGAGCGGCAGGCCCGCGCCGGCGGCCTGTTGCGCTATGGCATTCCCGACTTCAAGATGGAGAAGTCGCATGTCGACCGGCGGGTCATCCAGATGGAGGCCGAAGGCGTCGTCTTCCACTACGGCGTCAATGTCGGCATCGATATCGATCCGCAGGAGCTGCTCGCGCAATATGACGCCATCGGCCTGACCGGTGGCGCCGAGAAGCCGCGCGACCTGCCGATCGAGGGCCGTGACCTCGACGGCGTCCAGTTCGCCATGGACTTCCTGCCGCAGCAGAACCGCCGCAATGGCGGCGAGCCGGAGACATCAGGCAATGCCCGCCCGATCCTGGCCGGCGGCAAGCATGTCGTCGTCATCGGCGGCGGCGACACCGGCTCCGACTGCATCGGCACCTCGGTGCGCCAGGGCGCGCTCTCGGTCACCCAGCTCGAGATCATGCCGCAGCCGCCTGAGAAGGAGAACAAGCAGCTGACCTGGCCGAACTGGCCGCTGAAGCTGCGGACCTCCTCCAGCCATGAGGAAGGCGCCGAGCGCGACTTCGCCGTCGGCACCGTCAAGTTCACCGGCGAGAACGGCAAGGTGAAGACGCTGCACTGCGCCAAGGTCGACGCCCAGTTCAAGCCGATCGAAGGCAGCGAGTTCCAGCTCAAGGCCGATCTCGTCCTGCTCGCCATGGGCTTCGTCTCGCCGGTGCATGACGGCCTGCTCGCCAAGCTCGGCGTCAACATCGACGGGCGCGGCAATGTCGCGGCCAACATGCTGGCCTACAAGACCTCGGTCGAGAAGGTCTTCGCCGCCGGCGACATGCGCCGCGGCCAGTCGCTGGTGGTCTGGGCGATCCGCGAGGGCCGCCAGATGGCGCATTCGATCGACAAGCACCTGATGGGCGAGACCATCCTGCCGCGCTGAGCGGCAGGCCAACGCGTGTCATGCTCGGGCGAAGACCCGAGCATCTCAGGCCGGAAGAGGCTCAGGCGCCTTTGTCTCACGAGATTCTCGGGTCTGCGCTTCGCGCCGCCCGAGGATGACGGGCCTCGCTCAAGCCCCCAGCAGATCGACCAGCGGCGGGATCAGCGGCTCGTCCGCCGGCGGCATGGCGAGGTCGCGCAGCTTGCCGGGGCGCACCCATTTCAGCGCCTGTCCCTCGCGCGAGCTGACCATCCCCTCCCAGCGCCGGCAGATATAGAGCGGCATCAGCAGGTGGAACTCGGGATAGGCGTAGCTGGCGAAGGTCAGCGGCGCGAGGCAGGCTTCCTTGACCTCGATGCCGAGTTCCTCGGCTAGCTCGCGGATCAGCGCCGGCTCCGGCCGCTCGCCCGCCTCCAGCTTGCCGCCGGGAAACTCCCACAGGCCCGCGAGGGACTTGCCTTCGGGACGTTGGGTGACGAGCACGCGATTGTCGGAATCGATCAGCGCACAGGCGACGACGAGTAGAAGTTTCACGGCAAGAACTAATGTCCCGAAAGGATGACCTCGACCGGCTCGGTTTCCTTGCCGGTCAGCGTGACCTCGTCATAGACCGTACCGCCCTCGCGGAAAATCGCATCTTCCTCGCCCCAGATCACCTGGGTCGAGACGAAGTAGCTGCCGGGCGCGACCTTGTCGAAGCTGAAGCGGCCCCTGGCCGTCGTCTTGGTCGTCCGGGTGAACTGCGCATAAAGCGGATCGACCTGGCCGTTGGGATAGCGCCAGTGCGGCAGGAACTTGGTCTTCTCGAAGATGCTGCTGAAGCGTTCGCGGGCATAGGCCGTCGCCGGGATCAGCTTGACGACCTCACCGGCGGCATTCACGACCTGGCCCTTCGCGCGCGTCCTGAAGGCATGGCCGACGATGGTGCCGGTTCCGGGCTTGCGGATGACCGCTGCCTCCTCGGCCGAGAAGGACGACGTCGTCACCGGTCCCTGCACGCAAGAACCCAACAGGGCCGCAAGGCCCAGCACGCATGCGATCCTCGTCATCTGGCTCGTCCCCCCGCAGGCGCCGTCGAGACCAGGAAGACGCCTGCGAGGATGATGCAACCTCCGATAATCTGCCGCAACTCCAGCGTTTCACCGAGCACGAGTACACCCATGCCGGCAGCGACCGCCGGTACCAGATAGCCGGTCATCGCCGCGCGCGTCGGCCCGGCGGCGCGGATCAGCCGCATGAAGAACGTCACCGGCAGCGCCGTCGCGAACACGCCGAGCGCCAGCACCGCCTGCCAGTGCGGCGCGAGAGCAGTGAGCGCCGCCCCTCCGGAGAAAATCAGCGTCAGCAGCAGCGCTCCCGAGCCCGAGACCATCTGTTGGCCGAGCGCGAGGCGGATCGGATCGCCCGCCCGCGGCGGGACTGCGCGCGTATAGAGATTGGCACAGGCATAGGAGAGCGTCGCGCCGATCATGGCGAGAAGGCTCAGCGCTGTGCCGCCACCCTCGACCAGCCGTGGCCCGATCAGGATGGCAACGCCGGCCATGCCGACCATGATGCCTATGAGGCGGCGCCGGCTCAGGCGCTCCTCGGCGAACAGGAGATGCGCGAACAGCGCCGTGACCAGCGGTCCCGCCGCCTGGATCATCGCCGCCGGGCCGCTGGCAAGCTGGATCAGCGCATAGGCGACGAGCACGTTCGGCAACCAGCCATTGGCCGTGCCAAGCACCAGCCAATGGCGAATCTCGTGGCGACGCGGCAGTGGGCTCTGGCCGCGCGCTGCGACGAAGAGCGCCAGCGTCGCCGCGCCGAGCAGGCCGCGGCCAGCGGCGATCGCCCAGGGCGAGACGTCGCCCGCCATCAGCTTGATGAACAGGTAGCTCGAGCCCCAGAGGAACGAGCAGGCGGCGAGGTTGCCGACGATGAAGCTCTTGCTCGGGGCTACCGGCCCCGAGGGCTCAGGAGCGGTAGTCGCCGTTGATCTCGACATAGGCCTTGGTCAGGTCGCAGGTCCAGACGGTAGCCTTGCCGCGGCCGAGGCCGAGATCGGCGGTGACGACGATGTGCTCGCCCTTCATGTAGTCGGAGACGGCCTGCTCGTCATACGAGCCGGCACGCGCACCGGCTTCCGCGACCTTGATCGCGCCGAAGGAGATGTCGAGCCTGTCGCGATCGGCCGGCTCGCCGGCCTTGCCGACCGCCATGACGATGCGGCCCCAATTGGCGTCCTCGCCGGCGACCGCGGTCTTGACCAGCGGCGAATTGGCGATCGAGAACGCGACCCTCTTGGCCGAGCGCGCCGACTTCGCCCCGACGACGCGGACCTCGACAAATTTGCGGGCACCCTCGCCGTCCTTGCAGACCAGGTGCGACAGCTCCAGCAGCAGCGCGTTCAGCGCCCGCTTGAAGCCGGAGAGCCGGGCGTCCGCCGGGTCGGTAATTTCGGGGACGCCGCGGGCTTTCGCCTTGCCGGTCGAGAACAACATCAGCGTGTCGGAGGTCGAGGTGTCGCTGTCGACGGTGATCGCGTTGAACGAGCCCTTGACGCCCTTCGACAGCAGCGCCTGCAGCACGGGCGCCGCGATCGGCGCATCGGTGAAGACGAAGGAGAGCATCGTCGCCATATCAGGCGCGATCATGCCAGCGCCCTTGGCGATGCCGGCGATGACCACCTCATGCCCGTCGATCCTGGCCTTGCGCGAGACCGCCTTCGGGAAGGTGTCGGTGGTCATGATCGCCTTGGCCGCATCCGACCAGGGGCCATCGGCGGCACGCTTGGCGCAATCGGCCAGCACGCCCTCGAACTTGGTCGCGTCGAGCGGCTCGCCGATCACGCCGGTCGAGGCGATGAAGACCTCCTCCGCCTTGCAGCCCGCGGCCTTGGCCGCGATCTTCGCGGTCAACGCGACCGAGTCGCGGCCTTTCAGGCCCGTGAAGGCATTGGCGTTGCCGGAGTTGACGACGATGGCGCGCGCCTTGCCCTGCGCCAGATTCTCCCGGCACCAGTCGACCGGGGCCGAGGGGCATTTCGAGCGGGTGAAGACGCCGGCAGCCTGCGAGCCCTCGTCGAGCAGGACAAGCACCACGTCGGTGCGGCCCTTGTAGCGGATGCCCGCCTCGGCGGTGGCGAAGCGCACGCCCGGCACGGCCGGGACCTTGGGCTGGCGCTTCGGCGCGAGCGGAGAAACGGGAACATCCTTGCCGGCCATCGTGCGCCTCCTCGAAAAAGCTCGCTCGATTTGCCGCAGCGGCGGAGGGAAGGCAAGGGTCAGAACCCCTCCAAAAGCAAACGCCCGGGCATGGCCCGGGCGCATCGCGACGATCCTGTGAAAGATGCGGCCCGCTCAGGGCTTTTTCGGCTCGGCCGGAGCCGGGGTCGCAGGCGTTGCCGGGGTGGCCGGCTTGTCGAGGCGCTCGACCTTGGCCTTCTCGCGCAGCGCGACGATGATGTCCTGCTGCGCCTTGCGGACCAGGTACTGGTCGATCTGCGGCTTGACCTCGTCGAAGCTCGGCAGCGGCTTGCTGCGCTTGTCCTCGAGCTTGATCACGTGCCAGCCGAACTGGCTCTTCACGGGCTCGGAGACCTGGCCCTTCTCCAACTTGAAGGCAGCCTCGGCGAATTCGGGCACCATCCGGTCCTTGGCGAACCAGCCGAGATCGCCGCCCTCCTTGCCCGAGCCCGGATCCTTGGAGAGCTCGGCCGCGACCTTGGCGAAGTCCTCGCCCTTCTTCACCCGCTCGAGCGCCGCCTTGGCCTCCGCCTCTTCCGGCACCAGGATGTGGCGCGCGTGCACCTCTTCCTCGGGCTTCATCGCCTTGACGGTATCTTCGAAGAGCTTCTTCGCTGCCTCCGGCGTCGCCGCCTTCTTGGCCTCGGTCGTCAGGTATTCGTCGAGCAAGAGCTTGTCGCGGTTGTAGGCGAGGCGCTTGGCGAACTCCGGTCCATCGCCGATCTTGGCGGCCGCCGCGGACTTGGCGCCGAGCTTGAGGTCGACCAGATAGTTGATCAGCTCCTCGCGCTTGCGCTCCTCCGGCATCTGCGCGGTGCGCTCGCCGAGATCGTCTTCGGCCAGCTTGAGGTCGCCTTCGGTGATGGTGATGCCATCGACCTTGGCGACGGGCTTGTCCTGTTGCGCGAGGGCCGGCACGGCGGCCAGCGCGAAGCCTAGCGACAGCATGGCGAGACGGGAGGACAACATCGGTGCGGCCTTTCAGTGGACGGCGCGGAGATCGATCTCGCCGGCTGAGTGCCAGCAGAACGCGGCGTTGGCAAGACGAGGCTTCGCACATCAACGCGAGCCGGCAGGCATGGTTCAATGCGCCGAAGCGCCGCGGCGCCGGGCAGAGCCTCTTGGAACCGGCTTGGCCGGACCTTACATGCGCGCGGATGAGCGCGTGCTGGACCACGCGCTTGCGCCCGTCTAAACACGCGCGTGAAATTCTGAGTGTTACCGCTTTCGGTCGCGCCTGCTGGCGCCGGCCGGATTCGCCATTGAAAGGCCAGACATGCTTGGCGCGCTTGCAAAGAAACTCTTCGGCTCGTCGAACGATCGGCGGGTGAAGGGCTACCAACCCCGCGTCGCCGCGATCAACGCGCTCGAAGCCGAGGTCTCCCAGCTCTCCGATGAGGCTCTCCGCGCCCGCACTGATACCTTCAAGCAGCAGATCGCCGACGGCGCCAAGCTCGACGACCTGCTCGTGCCGGCCTTCGCCACCGTGCGCGAGGCGGCCAAGCGCGTGCTCGGCCAGCGCCATTTCGACGTCCAGCTGGTCGGCGGCATGGTGCTGCACGAGGGTTCGATCGCCGAGATGAAGACCGGCGAGGGCAAGACGCTGGTTGCGACCCTGCCGGTCTATCTCAACGCGCTCGCCGGCAAGGGCGTCCATGTCGTCACCGTCAACGACTACCTCGCCCGCCGCGACGCCGAGTGGATGGGCAAGATCTACAATTTCCTCGGACTGACCTTCGGCATCATCGTGCACGGCCTCGACGACGAGGAGCGCCAGCGCGCCTATGCCAGCGACATCACCTACGGCACCAACAACGAGTTCGGCTTCGACTACCTGCGCGACAACATGAAGTACGAGGTCGCGCAGATGAGCCAGCGCGGCCACCATTTCGCGATCGTCGACGAGGTCGACTCGATCCTGATCGACGAAGCTCGCACGCCGCTGATCATCTCCGGCCCGCTCGACGACAAGTCGGACCTCTACTTCGCGATCGACAAGGTCCTGCCGGGGTTGGTCAAGACCGATTACGAGGTCGACGAGAAGCAGCGCACCGTTGCTCTGACCGAGGCCGGCAACGACCATATCGAGCAGTTGCTGAGGGAAGCCGGGCTGCTCAAGGAAGGCGATCTCTACGACTCCGCCAATGTCACCCTGGTGCACCATGTCAACCAGGCACTGCGGGCGCACACCCTCTTCAGTCGCGACAAGGACTACATCGTCCGTAATGACGAGGTCGTCATCATCGACGAGTTCAGCGGCCGCATGATGCCGGGCCGGCGCTATTCCGAAGGTCTGCACCAGGCGCTCGAGGCCAAGGAAAACGTCACCGTCCAGCCCGAGAACGCGACACTCGCCTCGATCACCTTCCAGAACTATTTTCGCCTCTACAAGAAGCTCGCCGGCATGACCGGCACGGCCGCCACCGAGGCCGACGAGTTCGAACAGATCTACAAGCTCGAAGTTGTCGAGATCCCGACCAATGTCCCGGTCGCCCGTATCGACGACGACGACGAGGTTTATCGCAGCTTCCCAGAGAAGGTGAAGTCGATCATCAAGGAGCTCGACCGCGCCAGCGAGCGCCTGCAGCCGGTGCTGGTCGGCACCGCCTCGATCGAGAAATCCGAGCTCGTCGCCGAGATGCTGGTCGCCGCAGGCTTCAAGCAGATCGACTTCTCGCAGCCGGACGCGCTCGACAAGCTCTACGCCGCAGCCCGCTCGGGCAAGAGCGCCAAGCAGTTCGCCGTGCTGAACGCCCGCTTCCACGAGCAGGAGGCCTTCATCGTCGCCGAGGCCGGCGTGCCCGGCGCGATCACCATCGCGACCAACATGGCCGGCCGCGGCACCGACATCAAACTCGGCGGCAATGTCGAGATGCGCGTCGCGCACGAGACCGCCGGCATGGAGGACGGGCCGGAGAAGCAGGCGAAGATCAAGGCGATCGAAGAGGAGGTCGCGCGCTTCCGCGAGATCGTGCTCAACGCCGCCGAGACCATCGAGCTCGAGCCGGCCAAGGGCTCGCGCCCGGCCAAGACCATGACCCGCCCCGGCGGCCTCTACATCATCGGCACCGAGCGCCATGAGAGCCGGCGCATCGACAACCAGCTGCGCGGCCGCGGCGGCCGCCAGGGCGACCCGGGCCGCTCGAAGTTCTTCCTGTCGCTGCAGGACGACCTGATGCGCATCTTCGGCTCCGACCGGATGGACGGCATGCTGCAGAAGCTTGGCCTTCAGGAGGACGAGGCCATCGTCCACCCCTGGATCAACAAGGCGGTCGAGAAGGCGCAAGGCAAGGTCGAGGCACGCAACTTCGACATCCGCAAGAACATTCTGAAATACGACGACGTCATGAACGACCAGCGCAAGGTCGTGTTCGAGCAGCGCCGCGAGTTCATGCGGGCCGAGAGCGTGCGCGAGACCATCGACGACATGCGTCACGGCGTCGTCGAGGACACCGTCTCGCGCCGGATTCCCGAGGACGCCTATCCCGAGCAATGGGATGCCGCCGGCCTGCGCGAGGACGTCACGACTTATCTCAACCTCGAATTGCCGATCGAGGACTGGGCCAAGGAAGAGGGCATCGCCGACGCCGAATTGCGCGAGCGCATCCGCAAGACCGCCGACGACGATTATACGGCACGCATCGAGCGCAACACCGAAGAGGTGATGACCTATATCGAGAAGCAGGTCCTGCTGCAGACGCTCGACCATCTCTGGCGCGAGCACCTCGTCACGCTCGACCATCTGCGCCAGGTCATCGGCTGGCGCGGCTATGCCCAGCGCGACCCGCTGAACGAGTACAAGCAGGAAGCCTTCGAGCTGTTCGACAGCCTGATCGGACGTCTGCGCGAGCAGGTCACCGGCAACCTGATGCGCGTCGAAGTCCGCTTCGACGCGCCGCCGGAAGACGGCCCGGCCATCGACCAGGGCGGAAGCGACACCCTGCCGCCCCCGCCTGCCGGCTTCTTCGCCAGCCAGCCGCAATTCGCCGCGACCGATGGCGATGTCGCCCTCGCCGAGCGCAATCCGGCCGATCCCGCGAGCTGGGGCAAGGTCGGCCGCAACGAGCTCTGCCCCTGCGGCTCCGGCAAGAAGTACAAGCACTGCCACGGCCAGTTCGTCTGAACGTGGCGCCGGAGCTGTTCCCCGGCGCCCACCTCAGGCGAAGCGGGCTTCCACCGCGCCGAGCGCGTCGATATCGATCCGGACGCTCGCGCCTGGCGTGAGCCATTGCGTCCGGACGAGGCTGCCGAGCAGGATGATCTCGCCCGCTCGCAGCGGCATGCCGCGCTCGCTGGCATGCCCGGCCAGCCAGGCGAGCGCCGCATAGGGATGGCCGAGCACGTCGGCGCCAATGCCGGCGCCGACTTCGGTCCCATCGATCAGGGTTCGCCCGCTTAAAGTCGCCAGATCGGGCAACGAGGCCGGATCGTGCTCGCGGCCGAGGACTGCGCCGGCGGCGAAGAAATCATCGGCGACCAGCATCGGCGTGCCGATGCCCTGCCAGTCGAGATAGCGGTCATCGACGATCTCGATCGCCGCCATCACCGCCCCGACCGCACTCCGGACGCTATCAGCCGTGAACGGCCCCTGCGGCAGGTCCCGCGCCAGCCTGACCGCGATCTCGCATTCGACGCCGACCCTGACGAAGTCGCCATGCCGGAGTCGCGTATCGCCTCTATGGGTGGTGCCGGCGAAGAGCCCGGCCGCGCAGGGGTGGGCAATGCCGAGATAGTCCTGCATCACCGGCGTGGTGCAGCCGATCTTCCAGCCGATGCGCGCACCGATGCGGCTGCCGGCCAGACGCCCATGGACCGCATCACGCACCGCATAGGCTTCCGCGAGATCGCGTGGCGTGGTTCCGGCGGGCGGCTGCGCCAGCAGCGTCAGGCTCAGCCGAGCAGCGCTGATCTCGTCGGCCGCGGCGGCGATGGCAGTTTCTGACAAGGCAAGGCTCCGAGGGATGGAAGCCACCAGCCTGCCATGTCACGGCACGCACTGGCCAGCGATCTCGGCTCCCATGAACCGAGCGCTCAACCTTCCACGGTGAAGAAACGCAGCAGGTTCGCGTAACCGCGGGCATCGTCGATCGCGCGATGTGTATGCGCGACCGAGCCCAGCCATTCGGCAGGATAACGATCGACGTCGCATTCCCATTGCCCGCGCCCGGTCTTACCGGCGACGAAGGACATCAGGCACAGTGGCGGATGCCTGAAGAGACGGTCAGCGACCCACGGCCCCTCAAGCAGCGGGCCCCCGATAAAGCGTCGCAGATAGTAATCGAACCACGGCCCATCCAGCGCGAGCGGATGAGCGGCAAAGATCGGTTCCCCCTCGATCGAGCCGATCCAGCTCACGAACCGCCGCATCACCACCGAAGGGGACTCCGGATTCTCCGTCGCGGCAGCCCAGGCCAGCGGATGGCGGAACCAGAACGCCATCGTGGTGTTGTCGCGTACAGCGCCGTCGAGCGGCTCCAGGGCCGCCTCGAATTCTCCGATGATGGCACCGCTTGCCGAGACGGCGACGGAGCCGAACGAGAGCATCGAGTTGATGCCTGGCGTCGGCCCGTCGAACTCGCAGTCCGTCACGACATAGAAGGGTGACATACGTCCTCACCAGGCCGATCTGCCTCAGCTCCGCCTGTGCTGCGGCAGTCGCGGCAGCAGGATCGTCAATAGTCCCAGCAGCGGCAGATAGGAACAGACGCGGTAGACAAAGGTGATGCCATAAGCGTCGGCGAAGCCGCCGAGGAAGGCGGCACCGAGCCCGCCGGCGCCGAAGGCGAAGCCGAAGAACATGCCGGCGATCAGGCCGACGCGGCCCGGCACCAGCTCCTGCGCGAACACCACGATCGCCGAGAAGGCCGAGGCGAAGATCAGCCCGATCATCACGCTCAGGACGCCGGTCCAGAACAGGTTGGCATAGGGCAGGAGCAGCGCGAACGGGATCACGCCGAGGATCGAAAACCAGATCACGAAGCGCGCGCCGAAGCGGTCGCCGATCGGCCCGCCGGCGAAGGTGCCGACCGCGGCCGCGCCGAGGAACAGGAACAGCATCAGCTGCGCATCGCGGAAGCCGAGCTGGAACTGCTCGATGACGTAGAAGGTGAAGTAGCTTGAGATGCTCGCCATGTAGACGTTCTTGGTCGCGGTCAGCAGCACCAGGACGAACAGGGCGAAGGCGACGCGCCGCCCGGGCAGCGGCAGAGCGCGGCTGGCGGCGGGGCGGCCGGCCTGCGCCCGGCGATGGGCTGCATACCAGTATCCGACCCGGGTGAGCACGATGACGCCCGCCATGGCGATGACCGACAGCCAGGCGACGCTGCCCTGGCCGAAGGGCAGCACCACGAAAGCGGCCAGAAGCGGCCCCAGCGCCGAGCCGAGATTGCCGCCGACCTGGAACAGCGACTGTGCCAGGCCGTGCCGTCCGCCCGAGGCGAGCCGCGCCACCCGCGACGCTTCCGGATGGAAGATCGCCGAGCCCAGGCCGATCAGGCAGGCGGCCAGGATCAGCGCCGTGAAATTATGGGCATTGCCGAGCAGGATCAGGCCGCCGAAGGTCGAGGCCATGCCCGCCGGCAACGAATAGGGCATCGGCCAGCGATCGGTCACCAGGCCGACGACCGGCTGCAGCAGCGAGGCCGTGACCTGGAAGGCCATGGTCAGCAGGCCGATCTGGACGAAATCCAGCGCGTAATTGGCCTTGAACAGCGGATAGAGCGAGGCCAGCAGCGACTGCATGACGTCGTTCAGCAGGTGGCAGAAGCTGACCGCCAGCAGAACGGAGATCGCCGTCTTCTCGAAGCGGGGGCGGCTCCCCTCCATCGTCGCAACCATTGCGGTACCCTTGAGCGCAAACCTTGACCGGCGCTCCTTCTACAGCGCTTGTCCGTGACCTTCTTTCGTGTTTCGGTCGAATTCTTTCGCGTTTGGGCCAATCGATGAAAAAGCTGCCGCGGCAACGGGTCGATGCCCTCCATGCCGACCATCGCCGCCATCACGGCTCGGTTGCCGATGCGGATGGCGATGTCCTGGTCCGCATCTCCGACAACCCCGCCGGCTATACGATACCGCTGCACAGCCATCGCCATATCCAGCTCCTCTGCGCGTTCTCCGGCGTGGTACAGATCAACACCGAGCGCGGCTGCTGGATGATCCCGCCGGGCCATGGCCTGCTCATACCGGCCCGGCTGCAGCATTCGGTGGAGATGCTGAGCGATGTCAGCATCAAGTCGGTCTATCTCCTGACCGGCCATGATGCCCTGGCGGAGCGCATGCTGCAGGTGCTCGGCGTCACCGATCTCGCCCATGCGCTGATCGCCGAGGCGATCCGCCTGCGCGACACCCCGCCCGGCACCCGCAAGCTCGAGCTCGTCCTGGAACTGCTGACGGCCGAGATCGCCGAGCTGCCGATCCAGCCGCTCGGCCTGCCCTTTCCCGCCGACAGGCGGCTTTCCGCCCTCTGCCGCGCCTATATGGCCGCACCATCGGTCACCGAGCGCCTCGACGACTGGGCCGCGAAGCTGGCGATGAGCCGGCGGACCTTCACACGGCTTTTCCAGCGCGAGACCGGCCTCAGCTTCGTCGCCTGGCGCCAGCAGGCCAGCCTGTTCGCCTGCCTTCCCCGGCTGGCGGAAGGCCTGCCGGTCACGCAGGTCGCCATGCTCGCGGGCTATGACAATGTCGCGGCGTTCACCACCATGTTCAGACGGCGGCTGGGCACAGCGCCGCGCAATTACATGAGGGCCTCGCTGGCGCGTTAGCTTGCTCTCGCATCGTCGAGGCAACGGAAAAGGGCCGCCCTCGCGAGCGGCCCCCAAAACAATCCGTACGATCGCAGCGCTTACTTCGGCGCGAAGATACCGATGCTGCTGGCGGTGATGTCGAAGGAGAGCGTCGCCACCACGGTCGGGTTGCACCACTTCGAGCGGCCCGAACCCGAGGTGATGCCGCGCGGATCGGCGGTCAGCAGGAAGCAATCGCCCTTCGACAGGTTGGTGTCGTGGTAGCGCAGATCCGCCGTCAGGTTCTTCCAGGTATAGGAGACGCCGGCGTTCCAGTAGGCGTAGTCCGGCAGATTGGTCGGCGGCACGGTCGACCAGATCGCGAGATTGGTCGTGCCGAGCCAGTAATGACCGAACTCGCCGGAGACCGACAGGCCTTCCAGGAACGGCAGGTTGTACTTCGCCGTAACCGCGGCATAGGTGCCGGAGGCGCCGGTGCCGAGCCAGTCCCAGGCGTAGAAGACGTTGGCGCCGAGGATCAGCTTGTCCTCGAAATTGTAGCTGACCTTGCCGTAGACCTCGGTGAAATCGGTGTTCTTCGGCGTCCAGAACACGCCGGCGGTGTCGATATAGGCCTTCTCGCCCGGATAATAGTACTGCCAGACGCCGACATCGACGGTGATCGGACCGAACTTCGGCCGGATACCGGCGTAGAAGTCGATCTCGGCCGGCGGGCTGGTCGCCAGATCCACGTTCGAGGCGTAGACGCCGGCATAGACCAGGTTGTCGTAGAACTGCAGCTCGGCGCCGCCCTGGATCGCCGGCTTGCGGTCGGTCTGCGAAATGCCGCGGAAATTATAGTCCGTCATCCCCTTTACGCTGACGGCGATGTCGAACCAGGTGATGCTCGGCGCCACCGGCGCCGGCGGCGCGCCCTTGCGGCTCGGCAGGTCGGAGGCGAGCGCCGAGGCCGCGAATGCCGTCGACAGCGCGAGGCCCGCCAGCAAACCCGAAATCTTGAAAGCCATTACGAACTCCATCGTAGGTCCGCATGACCGCGTCATGCCTTCGTCACGATGAAGCCTTCGCAGCCGCAAAATCGGCAAGATGAGCTTTTTGGCAGCCTGCCGCACCATTGGGCAAAGGCACCGATTTTCGCGGGTTTCGCGCCTAGAAAAGCGCCCGCGGCCATTGCTGGCCGCGGGCGTGATATTCTTGCATCAACTAATGGCGGGGCGTTCAGCGTGCCGTCGGCTGGCTCGCATAGGCCGCGTCGGGCTGCTGCAGCTGCGAGGTCCGCAGGGTCGAGGCCCGGCGCGGCGGCAGCGGCGCTGTCACCGTCTGCGGGGTCTCCGGCACGATCGAGGCGACCGGGGCCTGCTCCTTCGGCTCGGACGAGCCGCCGAGCAGCGGCACGAAGCTCAGCGCCCGCTGGTAGAAAGAAGGCTGCGCCGGCTCGGCCGCGGCCGTCTGGATCGGTGCGGGCGTCGCGGCTCCGGCCGTCGCCTTGGCGACCTGCGTCGCCGCATCGCTCGCCGGCTTGGCGGCGGGCTGGGCAGCCGCAGGCTTGGCGGGGGCGGCGGCGACAACCGGCTTGGCCTCCTCCGCCTGCGCGCTGCTGACGGCGGCGAGTACGGCGTCGTTCTCGGCCGATTCGGCCCGGACGGTCGCCTTGGTGCGACCCTTGTCGTCGAGCACGACGACGCGCGGACCGATCAGCGAATCGACGCGGCTGATGCCGACATCGCGTGAACCCCAGGCCACCGACCTGTTCATCGAATCGGCGCCGGACTGGGCCAGCTGGCGCTTGAACGAGGAATGCTGGTCGCCGTCATCATAGATCAGCTTGACCGCCGGCGTGCCCTTCGAGACCAGCGCCGCGACCTGGATCTCGTCCTGCTGGCGCTTCTGCGCGATCGCCTGCGTCACCGACGGGTCGATCTGAGCGCCGTCGCGGTTGAAGGCATAGCGCCCGCCGGCGACCGAAACCGAGGGCTCGTCCTTGGCCACTTCGAAGAAGTCCGAACCTTCCTTCAGGTTCTTCCAGAAGGCGATGTTCGGGTCGAGCCGGTGCTTGGCGAGATTCTCCGCCGTCATCCGGAACGGATAAGCCTGCATCTGCACGGCGCGCTGCCCGCCATTCTGGGCTTCGCGCACCAGCGCGTAGATCTCGCCGATCTGGTCGTCGGTCATCGAATAGCAGCCGGCCGAGGAGCAGGCGCCATGCACCATCAGATGCGCGCCCGTGCGGCCATGCGCCCGGTCATAGGCATTCGGATAGCCCATGTTGAACGAGACGTAGAACGACGAGTTCGGGTTCATCTGCGCCGGGCTGATGGCGTAGAAGCCCTCCGGCGCCATGCGGTCGCCCTCGCGCACCTTCGGGCCGAGCTGGCCGGACCAGCGGCACATCGGGAAGCTCTTGAGCAGGGCGTACTTGCCGTCGGCGCGCTTCTTCCAGACCTCGAGCTCCGACTCCTTCTTGTAGGAGCGAATCACGATCGGCTGGCTCTTGCTCATGCCCTTCTCGGACATCAGCGTGTAGGTCGCCGACGGAATCGGAATGTTGTGGCGCGCGGAGCCGCGAGAACGCTCCTCTTCGCAGGCTGCCAAAGTGAGGCCGAGGAGCGCCGCCAGCGCGAAATGTCTCACAGCCACGTCGTCAATCCCATCTCGCGCGGACGCGTCAAGCCGACAATTCACCGCGCAACAAGGCCAAATTATGCCCGTTGCCCGGTTGTAGGACCGTTAGCCTTGACCGTTCCTTACCACAGAGGGGCTGCAGATGGCCATATGGTGAAGCCGCGGTAAAGCCTCCGCCTGACCAAATGCACGGTTGCGCACAAATCGTCCGGCTAGAGAGTCCGGCCGATCGCCAGATACTTCTGCGCCCGCCGATCGACGATCTCGTCGGCGCTGAGGCCCGCGAGATCCGAGAGCGCCGCCTCGATCGCGGCGCCCGCTCGCTCGATCGCGGCCTGGGGGTCGCGATGGGCGCCGCCGGTCGGCTCGGTGACGATACGGTCGATCACGCCAAAGCGCAGCAGGTCCTGGGCGGTGATCTTCATGCCGGTCGCGGCATCCTGGGCGCGAGCCGTGTCGCGCCACAGGATCGAGGCCGCGCCTTCCGGCGAGATCACCGAATAGATCGCGTGCTCCAGCATCAGCACCTTGCTGGCGGCGGCGATGGCGATCGCCCCGCCCGAACCGCCCTCGCCGATCACCAGCGCGACGCTCGGCGTGCGTAGCCCAAGGCAGGTCTCGGTCGAGCGCGCGATCGCCTCGGCCTGGCCACGCTCCTCGGCCTCGATGCCGGGATAGGCGCCGGCGGTGTCGATGAAACTCAGCACCGGCAGGCCGAAACGGTCGGCCAGTTCCATCAGGCGCACCGCCTTGCGGTAGCCCTCCGGCTTGGGCATGCCGAAATTGTGCTTGATGCGGGTCTCGGTCGAGTTGCCCTTTTCCTGGCCGATGACGCAGACCGGCTCGCCGCGGAAGCGGCCGAAGCCGCCGACGATCGCCTCGTCCTCGCCGAAGGTGCGGTCGCCGGCGAGCGGCGTGAACTCGTCGATCAGCGCCGCGCAGTAGTCGAGGAAATGCGGGCGCTGCGGATGGCGTGCCACCAGCGTCTTCTGCCAGGGCGTGAGCGTGCCGTAGAGGTCCCTCAGCGCCTGCGAGGCCTTGGCCTCGAGCTTGCCGACCTCCTCGGCGAGCGAGTAGCCGTCGCCCTTGCCGTCGAGCGCGCGCAGTTCATCCGCCTTCGCCTCGAGTTCGGCAACCGGCTTTTCGAAATCGAGATAGCTTCGCATCGACATCCAGATCTGGTCCCGCTTCCCCGGGGAAAAACGCGCGCATGGGGCGCGACGACGGAACGGTCAAAAAAGGCGGCGGACCTTGGCCGCGCCCCGGCGAAATTGTCAACCCGCTGGCAGCTTGCCCTCATCCTGCCGCGGCAGGTGCGAGGAGGAGTGTGCCTGCGGCAGCAGCACCGGCCGGAAGGCGATGCTGCGCCGTGTCGCGCGCAGGGGCGCGCGCCGGTAGAACTGCTTGGTCGCGTCGATGACATGAACGCCGGCGAAAGGCAGCGACAAGCCCGCACCGACCTTCTCCCAGGCCATCGCCGAGCTCATGAACAGGCGCCGGCGCAGCGGCGGCACATAAAGTGCCTCGGCCCAATGCTCGGGCGAGAACATGGCGCGGCGCATCAGTGCTTCGATCTGCGAACGGCTGAACGGCCTGCCATGGCCGAAGGGCGTCGTATCCATCCGCGCCCACAGGCCGCGCCGGTTCGGCACCACGACGATCAGGCGCCCGCCGGGGCTGAGCACCCGCGAAATCTCCTCGAGCAGATCTTCTGGGCTCTCGGTCTCCTCCAGCGCGTGCACCATCAGCACGCGGTCGATCGAGGCGGTCGGCAGCGGCAGCAAGGTCGGCTCGACCAGGGCCGACGCGGAAAGCCCGGGAGAAGGCCAGTTCACCACGCCCTGCGCCGCCGGCATGAAGGCGATAACCCGCTCCGCCTCGCCGCCGAGCAGCGGCAGATAGGGCGTCGCAAAGCCCAGGCCCAGCAGGCGCTGGCGCCGGCAATCGGGCCAGAGCTTCAGCATCACCTTGCCGACGACACGGCGCGCCACATGCCCGAGCGGGCTGGCATAGAAGGTGCGCAGGTCGACGACGTCCAAGGCCATGCCCACGGAGATGGCGCAGCCGCAGCGCGAGTGCAAGAGCCGCCCTTGATGGCACGATCGGCTTGCTCCCGGCGCGGGCTTGCTTCAAGCAGGCGTCTCGACTGCTGATTGCCGGAGCTTCCCATGCCGCTCGACATCCATGTCTTCCGCACGCTCAGCGACAATGCCGGCGCGCTGCTGCGCGACCCCGGTACCGGTGCCTGCGCCACCGTCGACGTTCCCGATGCAGACGAGGTGCTTGCCGCCGCCAAGGCCAAGGGCTGGACGATCAGCCAGGTGCTGGTGACGCATGAGCATGCCGACCATGTCCAGGGCATCGCTGCGCTGAAGCAGGCGACCGGCGCCAAGGTGTTCGCTCCGGAAGCCGCGCGCGCCGGCGCACCCGTCGACGTCGTCCTCGGCGAAGGCGACCGCGTCGCTGTGGGCGGCTACGAGTTCGAGACCTGGGCGACGCCCGGCCATGCCGATGGTCATGTCAGCCTGGTCAGCCAGAAGGCGAAGCTCGCGCTGGTCGGCGATGTCGTCTTCGTCATGGGCTGCGGCCGGGTGATGCCTGGCCGGATGGAAGCGATGTGGACCTCGCTGTCGCGGGTCATGGCGCTGCCGGGCGCGACCACGCTGATCACCGGCCACGATTACACCTTGTCGAACGCACGCTTCGCCGCGGCGATGGACCCGAGCAACCCAGCCGTCGCCGCCCGCCTCGCCGAGGCCGAGGCCGCAAAAGCTGAAGGTCGCTTCTGGGCGCTGACCACCGTCGCCGAGGAGAAGGCGACCAATCCCTTCTTCCGCGCTGGCGAACCGGCGCTCGCCGCGACGCTCGGCATCGTCGGTAAGCCGGCGGGCGAGGTCTTTACGGCACTGCGCGAGGCCAAGAACAGGTTCTGATCCGCGATGAGCACGTTGAACGGCCTCAGCGCCGCCGAGGTCATCCGCCTGCTCGAGCTGAAGCCGCATCCCGAGGGCGGGCATTATCGCGAGACCTTCCGCGATCCCGCCGGACCGGAGGGGCGCGGTTTTTCGACCGCGATCTACTATCTCCTCGATGTCGGCGAGACCTCGGAATGGCATCGCGTCGACGCCGCCGAGATCTGGCACCATTATGCCGGCGCGCCGCTGGTGATCACGCTCTCGCCGAACGGGCATGACGCCTCGGCCCATCATCTCGGCAAGGACCTCGCCGCCGGCCAGCGGCCGCAGATCGTCGTGCCGACCGGGCATTGGCAGAGCGCGACCTCGCTCGGCGCCTGGACGCTGGTCGGCTGCACGGTCGCGCCGGGCTTTGCCTTCTCCGGCTTCGAGATGGCGCCGCCAGACTGGCGGCCGACGCCAAGGCCCGCCGGAGGCTGATTATGGACAAGCCCGTCACCGATATGGCGCTGGTCGGCGCCTGCGAGACCCGTATCGTCAATGCCTGGCCGGCGCCGACGACGCTCGTCGTCGACCAATGGGTCGTGCGCTTCGCCAATGGCTATTCCGGCCGGGCCAACTCGGCCTCCTCGCTGCGCGAGGGCGGCGACATGGACGAGGCGACGCTTACCTTCGTCGAGAACCTCTATCGCCAGGTCGGCCTGCCGCCGCGCATCCGCTTCACCCCGCTGGTCGCCGAGGAGGCCCGTAGGCGCTTCGCCGAGCGCGGCTACCGGGTCGAGACCGCCTCCTTCGGCATGGTCGCAGAGCTCGATCCAAACCTGCACCCGCCAGTCCCCGGCATGATCACGACCGCACAGGCAGACGATGCCTGGATCGACGGCGTCTGCGGCCATCAGACCGGCAACAAGCGCAACCGCGACCACCTGTCCGCGATCGTCTCCGGCGTGCGCCTGCCCGCTGCCTTCGCCACGCTGATGCATGAAGGCCGTCCGGCGGCCTACGCCATGAGCGTCGCAGAGCGCGGCATGGCCGAGATCGGTGCGGTCATCGTCGACGAAGCCTTGCGCGGCAAGGGACTCGGCAAGCGGATGATGCTGGGGCTGATGGGCTGGGCGGCGGCGCAGGGCTGTGCCCAAGCCTATCTCCAGGTCGACCAGAGCAACGGCCTCGCCCTTGAGATGTATCGCAGGCTCGGCTTCCGCACGGTCTACGCCTACGAGACGCGTATTCTCGACGTCTGAGTCCTAGCCTCCGACGGCCTTCGGCGCAGCGGCTTTCGCCGCCGGACCGAAGCTCGCGACCAGCGCGCCGACGACGATCAGCACGCAGGAAATGGCGAGGAGCCAGCTCGCCGGCGCATAGCCCGCGATGACCAGGACCACCGTCGAGAGCACCGGCGCCGCATAGGAGGCGACGCCGAGCAAGGCGACATCGCCCTGCTTCATGCCGACATCCCAGCAGATGAAGGCAAGCCCGATCGAACCGAGGCCGAGGCCGAGGACACCGCCCCACTCGACAAAGCTCGGTGCCCACAAGGTCGTCTCGAAAGCGAGATGGCAGGCAAAGGCGAGGACGGCGCAGCCGAGCATGGTGACGCCGAGGCTCTCCGACGGCACGCTCGAAAAGCGCCGCGACAGCACCGAATAGCTTGCCCAGACAAAGGCGCCGAGCGCCGCCAGCACATGGCCGAGCTGGATGCCCGCGCCGCCCGAGCCGAGGCTGCCGGAGATCAGCATCGCCGTCGCGACAAGGCCGATCAGTGCTCCGATGAGATGGCGAGCCTTGAGCCCTCCACCCGGCAGCAGCGCCGCGAACAGCACGATCAGCAGGGGCCAGAGATAATGGATCAGGTTGGCCTCGGCCGCCGGCGCCGTCTTGACTGCAGCGTAGTACAGCGCCGTGTCGCCGAACGGACCATAGAGCCCGAGCAGGAAGGAGGCTGGCGTTGGCCTCGCCAGATGCAGGCGCCCCCGCGCCGCCGCGATCGCCAGCACGAAGATGCCCCCGATGACGAAGGTCATGCCGACGAGCTGGAACGGCGGCACCCGCCCGGACATGGCGGTGAACAGCGCCAGCGTCGACCAGAGTAGGATGGCGACGAATCCGGTCGCGGTGGCGGTACGGGAGGTCATGAGGCGAACTTCGGAATTGCGACCGAAGACCCGTTAAGCGCTCCGCTGCGCCATCGCCAGCCCGTTCGCCGCACGCTACCCGAGTCCCGCGCAAAAAAACTGCCGGCAGGCCGCAGCAGCGGGGTGCCGGCAGTCTCATCGGTCGCGTCAGCCCTTGATGAAGGCGAGCAGGTCCGCGTTGATCACGTCCGGATGGGTGGTGCACATGCCGTGCGGGAAACCGGCATAGGTCTTCAGCGTGCCGTTCTTGAGCAGCTTGACCGCGAGCGGGGCGGAGTCGGCATAGGGGACGATCTGGTCGTCGTCGCCATGCATCACCAGCACCGGCACCTGGATCGCCTTGAGATCCTCGGTGAAATCGGTTTCCGAGAAGGCCTTGATGCAGTCGTAATGCGCCTTGGCGCCGCCCATCATGCCCTGCCGCCACCAGTTGTCGATGACGCCTTGCGAGACCTTCGCGCCCTCGCGGTTGAAGCCATAGAACGGGCCGGTCGGAACATCGACGTAGAACTGGGCGCGGTTGGCGACGAGCGCGGCGCGGAAGCCATCGAAGACCTCGATCGGCAGGCCGCCCGGGTTCTTCTCGGACTTGACCATGATCGGCGGGACAGCACCGATCAGCACCGCCTTGGCGACGCGGCCGGGCTCGGCGCGGGCGACATAGTGAGCGACCTCGCCGCCACCGGTGGAATGGCCGATATGGATGGCGTTCCGGAGGTTCAGATGAGCGGCGAGCTCGGCCACGTCGGCGGCGTAGGTGTCCATCTCGTTGCCGGTCGCGGTCTGGCTGGAGCGACCATGGCCACGGCGGTCATGCGCGATTACCCGGAAGCCCTGATGCAGGAAGAACAGCATCTGGTTGTCCCAATCGTCGGCGCTGAGCGGCCAACCATGGTGGAAGACGATCGGCTGCGCGTCCTTCGAGCCCCAGTCCTTGTAGAAGATCTCGGTGCCGTCCTTGGTGGTGATCGTGCTCATCTGTCGCTTCCTTCGGCTTGCGGGCGGCAGGATCGTCGCCCTTCGATGTGGACGGTTATAGGCGCGGCGTTGCATGCTGCCGCTTGGCGGAACCGACAATCTCCGGGGCAAAACTGACAGCATGACGATAGGAAAGCAGATTGTCGCCGAGATCGGGCTTTTGCTCTACCCGGATGTGCAGCTTGCGGCCGTCTACGGGCTGACCGACTTGTTCCGGATCGCGGGCGAGATGAGCCGGGATCGCGGCGGCCCGGAGGCTCCCGCGATCCGCGTCAGCCATTGGCGCCAGGAGACGGATGGCGTGGGCGTGGATTGCGTCTTCGACAGCCACGCCGGTGATGTGCACGATCCGAGCCACCTGATCGCGCCGCCGAGCCTGATCATGCCGGCGAAGATGCAGCCGATGAACGGCCTCGCGACCTGGCTGGCCGAGCGCCATGGCCAGGGCACGACGCTGTGCTCGGTCTGCGCCGGCGCCTTCCTGCTCGGCGAGGCCGGGCTGCTGGGAGGCCGCGAGGCGACGACGCATTGGGCGTTCGCCAAGGAATTGGCGGCGCGCTTTCCGACCGCGAGGGTCGATACCGACCGCATGGTGATCGACGATGGCGACATCATCACCGCTGGCGGCATCCTGGCCTGGACCGATCTCGGTTTGACGCTGGTCGAGCGCTTGCTCGGACCGAGCGTGATGCTCGAGACCGCCCGCTTCCTGCTGGTCGATCCGCCCGGACGTACGCAGCAGCCCTACAGCCATTTCGTACCGCGGCTCGACCATGGCGACGCGGCGATCCTGAAGGTGCAGCATTGGCTGCAAGCGAGCGGAGCCCGCGATCACGACGTGCCCGCGCTGGCGAAGCGGGCGGGGCTGGAGGAGCGCACCTTCCTGCGCCGCTTCCGCAAGGCGACGGGCCTGCGGCCGACCGAATACGCCCAGCAGATCCGCATCGCCAAGGCGCGCGAGGCGCTGGAGTTGAGCCGCCGCCCGGTCGCACAGATCGCCTGGGATGTCGGTTACGAGGACGCCTCGGCCTTCCGCAAGCTGTTCCAGCGCATCACCGGGCTTGCGCCAGCTGATTATCGCCGCCGTTTCGGCGTCGCCCTCGCCTGAGCCGGCCGACCAACTCCGCTATCCTCGCCCCGCCGAGCGGACGCAATCGGCTCCTACAGGCCGAGCGCGGCGCTAACGCGCTCGCCGAGCCCGCGCAGGCGCTCGACCGGCTCATTGGCGTACACGAAGCGAATGTACTGCTTGCCATGCGTCTCACCCCAGCCCGCCATCGTCGTGGCGCAGACACCTTGCTCCAGCAGACGCTCCGACATCGCCGCCCCGTCGAGCCCGAAATCCGATACCCGCAGCAGCAGCGACCAGCCGCCGCCCGGCACCCCGACCGGCAGCCCGCGCAATTCCTCAAGCACGCAATCCCGCCGCGCCTGCAATTCGTCGACATAGGGCGCGAGGGTGGTCGCCGAGTTCTCGAGCGCGACCCTGACCGCATCCTGCCCGATGCCGACCGGCACCACGACATTGGCGAGCGAGACCGCGACGAGGTCGGGCATGAACGCGTCCGGCGCGACGATCCAGCCGACACGCCAGCCGATCATGCGCAGCTCCTTGGCCGAGGAGCCGACGGTGATCGTCCGCTCCGCCATGCCCGGCAGCCCGGCCGGATGCAGCACCGGCCGGCCGTCGTACACCAGCCGTTCCATCGCCGTGTCGACGATCAGCAGCAGGTCATGCGCGACGCAGAGCTCGGCAACGAGGGCCCAGTCGCCGGCATCGAGGCAGCCGCCCGACGGCATCGACGGCGACATCAGCAACATGGCGGTGGTCTTCGGCCCGATGCTGGCGCGCAACGCCTCGCGGTCGAGCCGCCATTCGCTGCCCGCCTCGAACCCGAACGGCACGAAACGCGGCACCCCGCCGGCAAGCCGCACCCGGTTGATCAGCCCGGCATAGGTCGGGTCGGTGACGATCACCTCGTCGCCGACCTCGATCGTCGCCAGCAAGACATTGAGGATGCCGGAAAGACCGCCCGCCGAGATCACGCAGTTGCGCTCGCCGCTATAGCTCACGCCGGACATCGCCGAGACATGGCGGGCCGCGACATCGCGCAGGGGCACCTGGCCGACGAAGGGCAGATAGCTGTTGTCGGCATCCTCGCTGGCGGCGCGAACCGTACGCGCGATCGCCTCGGCGTCGGGCAGGATATCGGTGTCGAGGTTTTCGAGCCGCAGGAAATCCTTGCCCGAGGCGTCGGCAATCGATCCCATGCGGTCGACGCCGATTCCGGCGATATGGCGCAGGCGTGACGGACGAGGACGCATCATCGTGAAACCAAATTTCATATATTATATATGAAATCATACGAGCCATGAGCTTTCAAGACGAAAGCGAGGCCGGCGCCCCGCTGACCAGCCGCATCGCCAGAAGCCTGGCGCAGCGCATCCTCACCGGAGCATTGGCCCCGGGAGCCGCCGTGCGGCAGGACCACGTCGCGGCCGAGTTCGGCGCCAGCCATGTGCCGGTACGCGAAGCCTTCCGCACATTGGAGGCGCAAGGCCTGCTCGTCAGCGCGCCACGCCGCGGTGTGCGCGTCGCTCCGCTGGAGCCGGGGCTGGTGCTGGAGGTGACGGCGATGCGCGCCGCACTGGAGGCTCTCGCCCTGCGCCGCGGCTTCCTTAAACTCGCCGCAGCCGATCTGGAAACGGCCGCAGCGGCCATCGCCGAAGCAGAGGCGAGCGATGCGGCCCTGGTCTGGGAGGCGGCCAACCGTCGCTTCCATCACGCCATCACCGCGCCTTGCGGCCTGCCGCGCCTGCTGGCGACGATCGAGGACCTGCAGCGCACGAGCGCGCGCTTCCTGTTTGCGACCTGGCAGGGCCTCGACTGGCAGCCACGCTCGGAGGCGGAGCACAGGCACATCCTCGCCGAACTGACAGCGGGGCGGATCGAGCCTGCCGCCCAGGCGCTCGAAGCTCATATCGTCGCAGCCGGTGAAGCGCTCGCGGCGAGCCTGGCGTCGACCTGATCGATCTAGCCCGCTGCATGGCTTCCACGCGAGAGCGGCCATGCACGGCGCGCTTCGCCGGGCGATTGACCGCGCTCGCGCGCGAGCGCAAGCGTCGTGGCATGACCACGCTCCCCTTGCCGACTGCCGCCCGTCCGCTGATGCCGGTCCTGGCGGCCCTCAGCGTCGCCCATCTGCTCAACGACCTGATCCAGTCGATGATCCCGGCGGTCTACCCGTTGCTCAAGGAGACCTACCAGCTCGACTTCGTGCAGATCGGCCTGATCACGTTGGCTTTCCAGGTCACGTCTTCGCTGCTGCAGCCGCTCCTCGGTTACGTCACCGACAAGAAGCCCTGGCCCTATGCGATGGTCGCCGGCATGGGCGCGACGCTGGCCGGCCTGCTCTCGCTCGCCTTCGCCCACAGCTACGGCATGGTGCTCATCGCCGCCGCCCTGGTCGGCACCGGCTCGGCCGTCTTCCATCCCGAGGCGACCCGCATGGCCCGCCATGCCGCCGCCGGCCGCCAGGGACTGGCGCAGGGCGTCTTCCAGGTCGGCGGCCATGCCGGCTACGCGATCGGCCCGCTGCTCGCCGCCGTCGTCGTGGTGCCGAACGGCCAGCAGAGCCTGTCCTGGTTCTCCGGCATCGTGCTCGTCGCCATGCTGCTGATGGCCTGGATCGGCTCGCGCTACTCCGCTTTCCGCCGTGAGCAGGTCGCCGCGAAGGCGCATGCCGACGACGTCGCCACGCATGGCATGCCGCGCAGCCGCGTCCTGCTCGCCATGGCGGTGCTGATCGTCATCCTGTTCTCGAAGAACGCCTATTCGGCCGCCTTCACCTCCTACTACACCTTCTATCTGATCGAGCGCTTCCAGGTTTCG
This sequence comes from Allobosea sp. Root483D1, assembly GCF_001429505.1. Taxonomy (GTDB): domain Bacteria; phylum Pseudomonadota; class Alphaproteobacteria; order Rhizobiales; family Beijerinckiaceae; genus Allobosea. Next base: position 332,560 of record NZ_LMJW01000011.1, on the reverse strand, counting down.
CTGCAGCTCTCGCAGATCCTGCTCTTCCTCTATCTCGTCGTCGGCGCCGCCGGCGTGATCATCGGCGGCATGATCGGCGACCGCATCGGCCGCCACCGCGTGATCTGGCTCTCGATCCTCGGCTGCCTGCCCTTTGCGCTGGCCCTCCCCTATGCCGACCTCGTCTGGACCGCGATCCTCAGCGTGATCATCAGCTTCATCATGGCGAGCGCCTTCTCGGCGATCCTGATCTACGCGATCGACCTGGTGCCGCACCGCGTCGGGCTGGTCGGCGGACTGTTTTACGGCCTCGCTTTCGGGCTTGGCGGCATAGCGGCCGCAGCGCTCGGCGCGCTCGCCGACAGGATTGGCATCGTCCAGGTCTTCGCGCTCTGCGCCTGGCTGCCGGCCTTCGGCTTGCTCACCTTCCTGCTGCCGAAGGAAGCGCGCAGCTGAGCGGCGCGGACGCGATCTCAACGAAAAAGGGCGGAGCCAGAAGCTCCGCCCTTCGCGTATCAGCCGATGATTGCCGTCAAGCCATGAGCTGGCCGCCATTGGCGGAGAGCGTCGAGCCGGTGATGAAGCCGGCATCGTCGCTGGCCAGGAACACCACCGCCCGCGCGATCTCCTCGGGCTCGCCGAGACGCCCGACCGGGATATGCGGCAGGATCGACTTTTCGATCACGGCCGGGTCGATCGCCTTGACCATCTCGGTCGCGATGTAGCCGGGGCAGATCGCGTTCACCGTGATGCCGGCCCGTGCGCCCTCCTGTGCCAGCGCCTTGACGAAACCGATGTCGCCGGCCTTGGCGGCGGAGTAGTTGACCTGGCCCATCTGGCCCTTCTGGCCGTTGATCGACGAGATGCAGATGACGCGACCGAACTTGCGCGAGCGCATGCCCTCCCAGACCGGGCGGGTCATGTTGAAGAGGGAGTTGAGGTTGGTGTTGATGACGGCGTCCCACTGCTCCTTGGTCATCTTGTGGAACATGCCGTCGCGCGTGATTCCCGCATTGTTGACGAGCACGTCGACCGGCCCGAGCTCCGCCTCGACCTTGGCGATGCCGGCAACGCAGGAATCATAATCCGAGACGTCCCATTTATAGGTCTTGATGCCGGTCTCGGCGGTAAACTTGGTCGCCGCCTCGTCATTGCCGGCATAGCTCGCCGCCACAGTGTAGCCGGCCGCCTGCAAGCCTTTCGAGATCGCAGCGCCGATGCCGCGCGAGCCCCCCGTAACCAATGCAACCTTAGCCATCGTCGTCGTCTCCCTCTTAGACGCGGCTATGGATGCCGCGTTATTCTTTGCTGAGATCGAGACCGGGCTCGTAGGTCCGGTCGACGTCCTTGATGATCGCCTGGCCGCAGATCACGCGTCCCGCCTTCTCGTCATAGGTCAGGGCCGGATGCCCGTAGAGCACCCAGCCCTGGCTCAACGCCGCCGAGACCCGATGACAGAACGAGGCGTCATCGGGGCCGGTGAGATAGCGGTAGAGCGTGGTCTGCTTCGGCATGACGCGGTGCTGCTCAGCGCTCCACGGCCAGGGCGATGCCCATGCCGCCGCCGATGCAGAGCGTGGCGAGGCCCTTCTTGGCGTCGCGCTTGGCCATTTCGTGCAGCAGCGTCACCAGCACGCGCGCGCCGGACGCGCCGATCGGGTGGCCGATCGCGATCGCCCCGCCGTTGACGTTGACGATCGCGGGATCCCAGCCGAGATCCTTGTTCACCGCCAGCGCCTGCGCCGCGAAGGCTTCGTTGGCCTCGACCAGCTCGAGGTCCCCGACCTTCCAGCCGGCCTTCTCCAGCGCCTTGCGGGTCGCCGGGATCGGACCCGAGCCCATGATCGCCGGATCGACGCCGGCCGTCGCCCAGGAGGCGATGCGGGCGAGTGGGGTCAGGCCGCGCTTGGCCGCTTCCTTGGCCGTCATCAGCACCAGCGCTGCGGCGCCGTCATTGAGGCCGGAGGCGTTGCCGGCGGTCACCGTGCCGTCCTTCGAGAAGGCCGGCTTGAGCTTGGCCATCGCCTCGACCGTCGCGCCGTCACGGATATATTCGTCGGTGTCGACGACGATGTCGCCCTTGCGCGTCGAGATCGTCACCGGCGCGATCTCGTCCTTGAACCGGCCGGCCTTCCTGGCCGCCTCGGCCTTGTTCTGCGAGCCGACGGCGAAGCGGTCCTGCTCCTCGCGGCTGATCTGCCATTGGGTCGCGACGTTCTCGGCAGTGGTGCCCATGTGGTAGCCGTGGAAGATATCCCAGAGGCCGTCCTTGATCATGGTGTCGATGAACTTCACGTCGCCCATCTTGGTGCCGGCGCGCATATGGGCGGCGTGGGCCGAGAGCGACATCGATTCCTGGCCGCCGGCGACGATGATGTTGGCATCGCCATTGGCGATCTGCTGCATGCCGATCGCCACCGCGCGCAGGCCGGAACCGCAGACCTGATTGAGCCCCCAGGCGGTGGCGCCCTGCGGCACGCCGGCATCGACTGCTGCCTTGCGGGCCGGGTTCTGGCCTTGAGCCGCTGTCAGTACCTGACCGAGGATGACCTCGTCGACCTCGCCGGCATCGACCTTGGCGCGCTTGAGCACCTCCTTGATCACCGCCGAGCCGAGATCGTGAGCCGGCGTGTTGGCGAAGGCACCGTTGAAGGCGCCGACCGCGGTGCGCGCTGCGCCGACGATCACGATGTCATTCTCAGCCATGGGGCCCGTCCTCCGGTTCATTTCCGCCGGCCATCCGGCCGAACGGCTTGTCCCGCCCACCTTCGAAGGGCAAAACGGCGCCGTCAAGCCGGCTGAGCGGCCAAGCTCATCTTCAAGGCAAACTCGGCGCGATCTCGCCCCCCGCTCAAAAAACTTGCAGCAGGCGGCCGAAGAGTTATCGTTCCCCTCGGGACCGTTCTCCGGCCTTGCCCGATCCCTGAGGCTTGGCCGCAACTAGCCGTGTGGGGTCGATGGCCAGCGACAAAGAACCGACTGTCATCAAGAAATACGCCAATCGGCGGCTATACCACACAGGTACGAGCTCCTACGTGACGCTGGAGGACTTGGCCGGACTGGTGCGCAAGGGCGAGGATTTCGTCGTCTACGACGCCAAGAGCGGCGAGGAGATCACGCGCTCCGTGCTGGCCCAGATCATCTTTGAGGAAGAGAGCAAGGACGGGCAGAACCTCCTGCCGATCGCCGTGCTGCGCCAGCTGATCCGCTTCTACGGCGACAGCATGCAGGCACTGGTGCCGCGCTACCTCGAATTCTCGATGGACAATCTGACCCAGGAGCAGAACAAGTTCCGGGAGCAGATGGGCAAGACCTTCGGCACTGGCGCGATCGATGCGCTCCAGGCCCAGACGCGCGCCAACATGGCGATGTTCACCGAGGCCTTCCGCCTGTTCAACCCGTTCACGGCGGCCGCCGCTGCGAAAGCCAAGGGCGAAGCCCCGGTCCAGGGCGAGATCGGCGAGCTCGGCGACCTCAAGCGCGAGCTCAACGAGATGCGCGAGCGGCTCGACAAGCTGGCCAAGGGCAAGTGAGGCCCGGTCTGCTCGGGCGACGGCCCGGGCAGCCCTCTCGCACAACCCTTTTCGACGCTGAGCGCGGCGGCTGTCAGCCGGCCGCGCGCAGCGGCGGGTCGTCCTGCGCGTCCTCCTGCGGGCTCAGCTCGGCCTTGCCGATCAGGTGCCCCTGCAGATAGGTGACGCCCCAATCGCACAGCATCGAGGCCTGCAGCTCGTCGTCGACCCATTCGGCGACCGTCTCGACGCCGAGGTGATGGGCCAGTTCGAGCAGGGTCCGCACGAAGAAGCGATCATCGGTCGAGCGCCGCAGATTCTGCGTGAAGGCGCCGTCGAGCTTGAGGATGTCGATCGGAAAAGCGCGCAAGTGCCGGAGCGAGGTGTGCCCCGCTCCGAAATCGTCGATCGCGACCCGGGCGCCGCGCTGCTTGATCCGGGCCAGCAGCTTGGCCATCCGATCAGGATCCTCGATCGTCGCCGTCTCCGTGACTTCGACGATCAGGCGCTTCGCCGCAACCGGGTTCGCCCTGGCACTCGCCTCGAACCCCTCGATCCAGTCCGCCTCCGCCAGCGTGCGCGGCGACACGTTGATCGACAGCACCGCCTCGGGCCGCTCCGCCAGATGCGTCATGGCGAGCTCGAGCACGCGATGGTCGAACAGGCCGACCAGGCCCCGCCTTTCGAGCAGGGGCACCAGCTCCGCCGCGGCAAGGAAACCGCCCAGCGGGCGCTCGACCCGCAGGAGCGCCTCGTTGAAAGCGAGTGCACGGCCCTTCGCCGTCACCACCGGCTGGAAGGCGAGCCTCACCTTGCGCTCGTTGAGCGCGGCGACCGCCTCGAGATCGAGCCGCGGCGCGGCGCCGCCGGCTTCGGCCGCGATGGCTCGGCGCGCGATCACGGCATTGTCGAGGCCCATCGCCTCGGCGCTGGCGAGCGCGTTCTCGGCCGCCTTGACCAGCACCGAGCCGTGGCGGGACAGGTCCGGAGCGATGGCCGCGCCAACGCGTAGCCGGGCCAGCGCGATCCCGCGCGAGGTCTCGACCGCCGAGCGCGCCACCGCCTTGATGAAGCGCTGCGCCGCGGCCTCGATCTGGTTCGCCGGGCAGCCGCTGAGCAGGATGGCGAAGCGGTTGCCTGAATAGTGCATCAGCTGGTCGCGCCGGCGCATCACCGAGTGCAGGCGCTGGCGGACCTCTTCGATGATCTCTTCCGTGCCCTCATGGCCGAAATCATCGTTGAGCCGCGAAAGCTCGCCGATCGCCGCGATCAGCACCACGACGGAGCGTTCCGCCGGCAGATGCTCGGCCAGGGCCTCATCGACGCGCTCGACCAGCCTATTGCGGTCGCAGAGATCGGTGTCGGTCGCCGTCAGCTCTTCCGGCCGGACCGCACGCTCCAGCCTGAGCACGCCGCGTGCGTGCGCCGGCCGGCCGTCGATGCCGGCGAACCAGCGCCCGGCATCCTCGATCCACATCTTGCGGCCGGCGAGGTCGGCGGCGTAGCGCGTGCGGTAGACCGCGCCGTCGCCGAAATCATGCCCGCCCGAAGAGAAGATCGCATCATAGCGGCTGCGGCCGCTGCCGGGCTCGACCAGCCCGGCGAAGGCGAGGCCCCGCTCCAGCACCGTTGCCGGCACCTGGCCCAGCACCTCGGCGGCGTTCGGCCCCCAGCTCAGCGTGTCGCTACCGATGTCCCAGCTATAGGCGACTTCGCCGATCGACGAGAGCAGGCTGCGCGGCTCGACGATCCTCTCGTCGCGGGAACCGAACAGGGACGGCGCAGACATGGTGCGGCTGCCTCGGACGACGGAGTGGGGAACCGTCCCGTTCTGGAGACGGATTGCAAGAAACTGTCCCGAAACGATGCGTTTGACTGCGTGAACGAACGGTTAAGATCGGCACGTTGATTGCTGCGATTCGCTCTCGAAACCCCTGGTTTTTCGGAGCGGCACGATGATTGGGACGGAAACGCCCGCCGAGGCGGCCTTCACTGAGCAGGAGGAGCGCATACCGCGCGTCCCCGCGGCTTTCCTCGTCCAGCTCGCAGCCAGCCAGGCCGGGATCGGCCCATTCGCCGGCCGCGACCGCGAGACGCCGTTCATCGGCGCCCGTCGCTATTACGAAGGGATCGCGAGCCGCGGCCTTCCGCAAAGGCTCCTGCGCTCGGCTTGAGGTCGAACCCGAAGGTCCAAACGAAAAAGGCCGGCCTCTCGGCCGGCGCTCTTCGGTCATGCAGGCAAGGGCCCCGAAGGCCCGCCATGTCAGGCCTCGGTCTTGGCCTTCAGCACCTGACGGCCACGGTACATGCCGGACTTCAGGTCGATATGGTGCGGACGACGCAGCTCGCCCGAGTTCTTGTCTTCGATATAGGTGGGCTGCTTCAACGCGTCGGCCGAGCGGCGCATGCCGCGCTTCGACGGCGAAGTCTTTCTCTTCGGAACGGCCATCGGTACTCTCCATCATGCCTTCGCGCGAGGCGGGGCATTTCACCCGCACCACTGTCGCGACGACGTCACATTCGTGATGAGGGCTGGCCTTTACACGCTCGCGCGGGCTCTGGCTAGACCATGCCGCGGAAAAAGTGGCGCCTGCGCGCTCGCACCAGTCGGAAGCGCACAGTTTCCAAGCGGCCCGAGCTGGTTCATCCGCCGCTGCACCCGGCCGGCAGCGGCCTGCAAGGCCCGGCTCGGGCGCGACGGGTTGCGCAGGATCGGGTTGGGCAGCGCCCCGGCGAGCCGCGCCGCCTCTGCCGGCGTCAATCGCGCGGCCGGCTTGCCGAAATGGCGCTGGGCCGCCGCTTCCGCCCCGAAGACGCCGTCGCCCCATTCGGCGATGTTGAGATAGACCTCGATCACCCGTCGCTTCGGCCAGGCGAAGTCGATCGCCAAGGCGATCGGTAACTCCATCCCCTTGCGCAAATAGGACCGGCCCGGCCAGAGGAAGAGGTTCTTGGCGGTCTGCATGGTCAGCGTCGAGGCGCCGCGGCTCGGCCCGTCCTCGTCCTGCAGCACGGCATTGAGCTCGCCCCAGTCGACGCCCTTATGCGAGCAGAAGCGCTGGTCCTCGGAAGCGATCACCGCGCGGATCAGGTGCGGCGAGATCTGGGCGAGCGGCACCCAGTCGCGCTCGACCGTGCGAAAGGTCAGCCAGCGGCCCAGCATCAGCGTCGAGGGCGCCGGCACGAAACGATAGAGCAGCAGCAGGGCGACAAAGACGACCGCCAGCACGACCACCACCCGGACCAGGGCGCGGATGATCCGTCCCGCGAGGCTCCCGCGTCGCGGAGCCGGAGTGTCAGTCATGCGCGTCATTCCCCCACGCTTGACGATTACGGCCGCCTCCGGCAAGCCCCGCGCGCCAAGCCCGGCCAGCCAACGCGAGAAGCGACGATGAGTTCCGAGCGACGGACTGCCCCTGCCGCGGCGCTGGCCAGCGCCTTGTCCGAGACCGCGGCGGCAATCGAAACCCTGCTCGATGCGCTGCTGCAGGACAAGCCCGAGCCCGGCGAAGCCCATCGCCCCGCCCGGCTGCTCGCCGCGATGCGCCATGGCGCGCTCGCCGGCGGCAAGCGCCTGCGGCCTTTCCTCGTCGTCGAGACAGCCAGGCTCTTCGGCGTACCGGTTGAACAGGCTGCGCGCGCCGGGGCGGCCGTCGAGCTCGCCCATTGCTATTCGCTCGTCCATGACGACCTGCCGGCCATGGACGACGACGACACCCGCCGTGGCCGACCAACCGTTCACAAGGCCTATGACGAGGCGACAGCCATCCTCGCCGGCGACGGCCTGCTGACGCTCGCCTTCGACGTGATCGCCGATCCAAGGACGCATCCGGATGGCGAGACGCGGGCCGCGATCATCCTGCTCTTCGCCCGCGCGCTCGGCCTCGGCGGCATGGTCGGCGGCCAGATGCTCGATCTTTCCGCCGAGGGGCGCTTCGCCGCCGATGGTGCCCCGGACAAGCTCGGCGAAGCCGAGATCCGGCGGATGCAGGCGATGAAGACCGGCGCATTGCTCGCCGGCAGCGTCCTGATCGGCGCCCGCCTCGGCCAGGCCGATCCGGCGCGAATGGCCGCACTGGAGCGCTATGGCAAGGCGCTCGGCGCCGCCTTCCAGGTCGCCGACGATATCCTCGACCTCGAAGCCAGCCCGGAGCAGATGGGCAAGGCGACCGCCAAGGACGACGCCAAGGGCAAGGCCACGCTGGTGACCGCGCTGGGCCTCGATTCCGCCAAGCGCGCGCGCGATCGCCTCAGCGGCGAGGCGATCGCAGCGCTCGCGGTGTTCGGGTCGGAGGCGGCGTTGCTGCGCGCGGCGGCCGAGTTCACCGCGCAGCGCAAGAGCTGAGGCGCGTAGCCGTCATTGCGAGGACCAAAGCGACGAAGCAATCCAGGAGGGCTCACTCTGCCGCCTCTGGATTGCTTCGCTACGCTCGCAATGACGAAAGGTCGTCCCTTACACCGTGACCTGCGTGCCGACCTCGACGACACGGCCAGTCGGAATCTGGAAGAAGTTGGTCGCGTCGGTCGCGCTCTTGGTCAGGCCGATATAGAGATTGTCCTGCCAGATCGGCATGCCCGATTGCGGGGATGCCTTGATCGAGCGGCGCGACAGGAAGAACGAGGTCGACATGATGTCGAACTTGAAGCCCTGCTTGCGCAGGATGGCCAAGCCCTTGGGGACGTTCGGGCTCTCCATGTAGCCGTAGATCATCTCGACGCGCCAGAAATCGTCGGTGATGCGCGAGAGCCTGACACGCTCGCTCTCGGCGACGCGCGGGGTATCGGCCGAGCGCACGGTCAGGATCACATTGCGCTCGTGCAGCACCTTGTTGTGCTTGAGGTTGTGCAGCAGCGAGGCCGGCGCCGTCTCGGGATCGCTGGTCAGGAACACCGCCATGCCCTTGACCCGATAAGGCGGGCTCTTGGTCAGCATCCCGACCAGTTCGAGCAGCGGCACGTCGGTCTTGCGTGTCTTGTCGAACAGGATCTTGGTGCCGCGCACCCAGGTCCACATCAGGAGGACGAGCGCCATCGCGAACAGCACCGGCACATAGCCGCCGCTGAGCAGCTTCAAGAGGTTCGCCGAGAAGAAGGCGACGTCGATGATGAGGAAGGGCAGGATCACCGCCACGGCAGCCGTCAGCCCCCAGCGCCAGCCACGCCAGATCACGATGAAGGCGAGCAGCGAATCGACCAGCATCGCCCCGAACACCGAGATGCCATAGGCATGCGACAGGTTGGACGAGGTCTTGAAGGTCCAGACCAGCAGCAGCACCGTGAAGAGCAACAGGATGTTGATGCGCGGGATGTAGATCTGCCCCGAGGTGTGCTCGGAGGTGTGGCGGATCTCGAGGCGCGGCAGCAGGCCGAGCTGGATCGCCTGGCGGGTCAGCGAGAAGGCGCCGGTGATCACCGCCTGGCTCGCGATGATGGTGGCAAGCGTCGCCATGATCACCAGCGGCAGGATCAGCGCGGGCGGGGCCAGCTTGTAGAACGGATTGTCGATCGCCGTCGGGTCGGACAGGATCAGCGCGCCCTGGCCGAGATAATTGAGCCAGAGCGCCGGGAAGACCAGGAAGATCCAGGCGCTGCGGATCGGCCCGCGGCCGAAATGACCCATATCGGCATAGAGCGCCTCGGCGCCGGTCACGGCGAGGCAGACGCTGCCGAGCACGGCGAGCGACAGCCCCGGATGGTCGAAGAAGAAGCGCACGCCGTAATAGGGGTTGATCGAGGCGAAGACGCCGAGATCGTCGGCGATATGATAGATGCCGAGGCCCGCGATGGTCAGGAACCAGACGGTCATGATCGGGCCGAAGAAATTGGCGACCTTGCCGGTACCGCGACTCTGCACCAGGAACAGTGCGATCAGGATCACGGACGCGATGGTGATGACGTAGTCGTCGAACACCGGCGTCACCAGCTTCAGGCCCTCGACCGCCGAGAGCACCGAGATCGCCGGCGTGATCACGGCGTCGCCATAGAACAGCGCCGCGCCGGCCATGCCGAGGAAGAGCACGATGCCGCCGCGGGTGCGCCCGAGCGCGCGCTGCGCCAGCGCGACCAGGGTCAGCGTGCCGCCCTCGCCGTTGTTGTCGGCCCGCAGCAGCAGCACGACGTATTTCAGCGTCACCACGAAGACGAGCGACCACAGGATCAGCGAGAGCACGCCGATCACCGCCGCGCGCGGCAGCGGGCCGGTCAGGACGACCTCGACGCCGCCACCATGCCCGCCGGCGGCAGCACCGGTCGCGGCGAGGATCGTCTCGCGCAGCGCGTAGAGCGGGCTGGTACCGATATCGCCATAGACGACGCCGAGCGCCCCCAGGGCGAGCGCGGCATAGCTTTGCGTGGAATGGCCATTGCCGGCCGGCTCGTCGAGCCCGAAGCGATCACCGTCCGGCTTGGAGGCCGGGGGGTGCTGCTGGTCATGACCCATCAGGGCGCTCCGCGGGTGCTGCGATGCAGCGAAAAGGCCGGGGCCTCTAGCACGGCATATCTTTCAGGCAAAGACGCTAGAGCATGTTCCATGAGGACGGGAGCCACTTTCACGCGGCCCACGCCGTAAATCGCTTCAAACGATTGAATTGCCGCCGACGCCTATTCGGCTGCAGCTGCTCGAGCGCCGTAGCGCCGCTCCACATAAGTCTCGACCATCGTCTTGAACTCTGCGGCGATGGCAGGCCCGCGCAAGGTCGCGACCTTCTTGCCGTCGACGAAGACCGGTGCGGTCGGCACCTCGCCCGTGCCCGGCAGCGAAATGCCGATATCGGCATGCTTCGACTCGCCGGGGCCGTTGACGATGCAGCCCATCACCGCGACGTTGAGCGCCTCGATCCCGGGATAGCGCGTCTTCCACTCCGGCATAGAGGTCGAGATCCAGCTCTGGATGTCCATCGCCAGCTCTTGGAACACTGTCGACGTCGTCCGCCCGCAGCCCGGGCAGGCCGCGACCAGCGGCACGAAGGCGCGAAAGCCCATGGTCTGCAGCAGTTCCTGCGAGGCTTTCACCTCGAGCGTGCGATCGCCGCCCGGCTCCGGCGTCAGCGAGAAGCGGATAGTGTCGCCGATCCCGTCCTGCAAGAGCACGCCGAGCGCCGCCGAGGAGGCGACGAGGCCCTTCGAGCCCATGCCGGCCTCGGTCAGGCCGAGATGGATAGCGTAGTCCGCCCGCTGCGCCAGCAGGCGATAGACCGCGATCAGGTCCTGCACGCCCGAGACCTTGGCCGAGAGAATGATCCTGTCCTTGGCCAGGCCGATCTCCTCGGCCCGCTCGGCCGAGAGCAGGGCCGACTGCACCATCGCCTCGCGCATCACCGCGCGCGCATCGAGCGGCTTTGGCGCGGCAGCGTTGATGTCCATCAGCGAGGTCAGCAATTCCTGGTCGAGCGAGCCCCAGTTGGCGCCGATCCGCACGCTCTTGCCGTGCCTGATCGCAAGCTCGACGATCTGGCTGAACTGCCGGTCCTTCTTGTCCTTGAAGCCAACATTGCCGGGATTGATGCGGTATTTCGCCAGCGCTTGTGCACAGGCTGGATGGTCGCTCAGCAGCTTGTGGCCGATATAGTGGAAATCGCCGACCAGCGGCACGTCGATGCCGAGGATGTCGAGCCGCTCGCGGATATGCGGCACAGCCGCCGCCGCCTCGTCGCGGTCGACGGTGATGCGCACCAGCTCCGAGCCGGCGCGCGCCAATGCCGCGACCTGCCCGACCGTCGCCGGAATGTCGGCGGTGTCGGTGTTGGTCATCGACTGCACGACGATCGGCGCGCCGCCACCGACCTGCACATGGCCGACCATCACCGGCACGGTGCGCTTGCGCGGCGCCGGAGCGGCTTCAGGCCCTTCGGGCAGGCAGGTCAGCGGCTGTTCGCTCATGGAATGATCCGGATCCTTCGCCGGCAACGGCTCGTTACGGGTGCACTGCGCCGTTGCCTCGTGGTCGTCAAGCCGCCCTGGAGCCGGATCCGATCAGGTTGAAGCAACCTGATCGGTGAATCCGTCTCCCACTTTAGATGGAGACCGTTTTACCGATCGGCTTGCAATGCAAGCTGATCGGAACGGGCTCCTGCGTCGCGACAATGCTCGCAGCGGCCGACGATCTCGACGACCTGATAGGAGGTCTGGAAGCGCCTTCCCTCGGCCATGCCCCTGATCGCCTGGCGCATCGCCGGCGAGGCATCCTCGTCGACGCCGCCGCAAACCTCGCAGATCAGGAAGGCGACCGCCTCGTTGGCGCCATGGCCGTGCGGGCAGGCGATGAAGGCGTTGCGCGAGCTCAGGCGATGCACGAAGCCCTGCTCGACCAGGAAGTCGAGCGCCCGGTAGATCGAGATCGGTGCCAGCCGGCGCCCCCCCGGCGGCGAGATCCGGTCGGCAAGATCATAGGCGCCGACCGGCTTGTGGTCGGCATAGAGCGCCTCCAGCGCCTTGCGCCGGATCGGCGTCAGGCGCAGGCCGCGCTCGCGGCAGACCACCTCGGCCCGCGCCAGGCCGGCGGCCGCATGGCGCGAATGGTCGTGCGCGTGCTGGCAGAGACCGTGCTCATGATCGTGATCATGGTGGTGGTGTTCTGGATTTGCAGGCTGCATTTTCGTCATGTTGCGTTGCAATAGCTCATCGGGCACCGTCCTGGTGACCGACGCTCCCTCGCTGGCGCAATGCCAGCCCCCGCCGGTAAGCTAAGCCTTCTCAGGCCAAATGTCAGGAGCCGCCCCATGTTCCTCAAAGATCGTACCGCACTCGTCACCGGCTCCACCTCCGGCATCGGCTTGGCTTACGCCCGCGCGCTCGCGGCCGAGGGTGCCAATGTCGTGATCAACGGCTTCGGCGAGGCTGATGCGATCGAGAAGGAGCGCGCCGGCATCGAAAAGGACTTTAAGGTCAAGGCGCGCTACTCCGCTGCCAACATGATGAAGCCCGACGAAATCGCCGCCATGGTCGCCGAGGCCGAAAAGGAATTCGGCGCGATCGACATCCTCGTCAACAACGCCGGCATCCAGCATGTCGCCCCGGTCGAGGAATTCCCGATCGAGAAATGGGACCAGATCATCGCGATCAACCTGTCCTCGGCCTTCCACACCACGCGCGCCGCCCTGCCGAAGATGAAGGCGAAGGGCTGGGGCCGGATCATCAACACCGCATCCGCCCACGCCTTCGTCGCCTCGCCATTCAAATCAGCCTACGTCTCGGCCAAGCACGGCATCGCCGGCTTCACCAAGACGGTGGCGCTCGAGGTCGCGACCAACGGCATCACCGTCAATGCGATCGCGCCGGGCTATGTCTGGACGCCGCTGGTCGAAAAGCAGATTCCCGACACGATGAAGGCCCGCAACATGACCAAGGAGCAGGTCATCAACGACGTTCTGCTGCTGGCCCAGCCGACCAAGGAGTTCGTCACGGTCGAGCAGGTCGCGGCCCTCGCCGTCTTCCTCTGCACAGATGCCGCCAAGTCGATCACCGGCACGACCCTGCCGATGGACGGCGGCTGGACCGCCGCGTGACCGGCCGCAAGAAGCGCAGGGTCCCGCAGGTCAAGGGCCTGGCGGGGCCGAAGGCCGAGAAGTCGGTCAACCTCGCGCTCCAGGGCGGCGGCGCGCACGGCGCCTTCACCTGGGGCGTGCTCGACGAAATCCTCGCCGATGGCCGCATCGCCATCGAGGCGATGACCGGCGCCAGCGCCGGCGCGATGAACGCGGTGGTATTGACCGAGGGCTGGCTCGACGGCGGCAGCGATGGCGCTCGCACCGCGCTGGAGAATTTCTGGCGCCGGATCAGCGTCGACGGCAAATATGGCGGCTCGGAGCGCTCGCTGCTCGATACCATGCTCGGCGCCTGGACGGATGGGCGCCCGCCGGGGCTGATCTGGTTCGAGCTGCTGTCGAAGGTGGCGAGCCCCTACGACGTCAACCCGCTCAACATCAATCCGCTGCGCGGCGTGATCGCCGACCTGATCGACTTCGACAAGGTCAAGGGCTGCGCCGACGTCAACCTGTTCATCTCGGCGACCAATGTCCGCACCGGCAAGATCAGGATCTTCACCCGCGAGGAACTGAGCGCCGACCACCTGATGGCCTCAGCCTGCCTGCCGATGCTGTTCCAGGCGGTCGAGATTGGTGGCGAAGCTTATTGGGACGGCGGCTATATGGGCAACCCACCGCTCTTCCCGCTGTTCTACGAGGCTGCGGGCGACGACATCATGCTCGTCCAGATCAACCCGCTCGAGCGCCGCGAATTGCCGACCAATGCAAGGGCGATCCAGGACCGGCTCAACGAGGTCACCTTCAACGCCTCGCTGTTGCGCGAGTTGCGGGCCATCGACTTCGTCAACCGCCTGCTCGACGACGGCAAGCTCTCGACCGGCGATTACAAGCGCGTGCTGATGCACCGGATCGACGGCGGCCTGCCGCTGGCGCAGCTGACCTCCTCCTCGCGCCTCAACTCCGAATGGAATTTCCTGCTCAGCCTGCGCGACCTCGGCCGCACCGCGGCCAAGCGCTGGCTGAAACGCAACTACGCGGCGATCGGCGTGCAGGGGACCTTGGATTTGAAGGAAGCGATTTCGTAGCGAGGGACAAAAACGAGACTGCTTCCGACCCGTCACAGACATTTGCTACTATTGGTCGATTACCCGCTGCGAGCTTTTGAGCGCAACGCTCGCCGGCCACCGAAGAGCGCATTGCCGATCATATGCGGCATGTACCACAGAAATAACGCAAGGTAGATTATTTGAGAGTCTTTTAAGTTAAATTGCTCCTTGATAAATGGTAACATCAACCCAAATAAAGCAATAATTCCTACTGATATAGGTCGCCAAGGATATTTTTTATAGTAATCTTTCGTTTCGTTCTGTATCAACTCATCATTAAGACGAGCCTCTGGAAAATTCTTTGAAACAAAATAGGCAATAATCATCAAGAAAATGCCGATAAAGTTTATAATTATAATCCATGAGCTGTAGATGACATCAAAAGACATTAGGGCAAGGGGCAAAACGGTAAAGATCCAACCGACGTCGTGGAGCAGTTTTAGAGCTCTAATACTCACTGAATTTCCTTCCGATCACGCCGTCTCACTACCCTAGGCAGCAAGATCTATAACGCTCACGCGTTAAGAAACGTCGAAATCCGGGGAATGAGCCGTCCGCCCTTCAGAGGTCCGCGTCCCATCCATCGCGGGCAATCGCGTAAAAGAATCTGACCGTCTGCCGCCCTTCCCGCCAGCCGCTACACCGTGCTTCTTGATCTCGGCACCCTCCAGCGCCCGCGCCACCGACGCCGATAGACCGAATAGTCACGCTTGCCGTCATCTGCGGGGCCCATATCGCTTTTGCGACAGTCGCGCCCGGGCGTATCGTGAGCCAGGCAGCCCTTCGATGTGAGGGGCGCCCGATCTTCCAATCAGGGAGGACGCCATGGGACGCAAATTCATCGACTGCCGTGAATTTCCCAGCGAGATGAACTGCTCGATCGCGATCGGCGCCGATAGCGAGGGCGAATTGCTGGAGGCGGCCGTTCAGCATGCCGTCAAGGTTCACGGGCATCAGGATACGCCCGAATTGCGGGATATGCTCAAGAGCGTCATCAAGGACGGCATGCCGCCGGAGAAGGCGCCGAGCCGGGCCGCCTGAGCGAGAGCTCAAGCCGCCTGTCGCTCCTCAGCCCGCCAGCCGCCACACCGAGCTCTTCTTGATCTCGGCATCCTCCAGCGCCCGCGTCACCGGGACCTGATAGGTCGCGACCTCGCTGAGCCTGTCCTTGGGCAGATAGCTGCGGCCAGGGTCGCCGATCAGCACGGTCGCGCCGCGTTGCGACAGGCCTGAGAGCCAGTCGATCACCTGCGCCGCCAGCTCGCGCTCATAGCAGATGTCGCCGGCGAGGATGACCTCCCAGCCCTGATCGAGGCCAACGAAATCATCGAGACGCGCTTCGACGGATACCCCGTTCGCCCCGGCATTGAGGCCGATCGCAGCTGCGGCGAAGGCGTCGATATCGACCGCGATCACCTGCTCCGCTCCCGCCTTGGCCGCGGCGATGGCGACGAGCCCGGAGCCGCTGGCGAAATCGAGCACGCGCCGGCCGCGCACGGTCTCGGGATGGTCGAGGATATAGCGCGCCAGCGCCTGTCCGCCGGCCCAGGCGAAGGCCCAGAACGGTGGCGGCAGGCCGATCGTCGCCAGCTCGTCCTCGGTCTTCTGCCAGAGCTCGGTCGCCTCCTCGGCGACGTGCAGCGAAATCTCCGGCGCATGCGGCACGGGCAAGAGCCGCGTATGGAGGCGGATGAAGGCGAGCCGGTCGAGCGTCGCGTCCACCTCGCTCACGCGACCAGATCCGCCTGGTGCTGCCCGAGCAGGGAACGGTAGAGCCCCTTCACCCCGTCCATGACGTCGCGTTCGGTATAGCCGGCGAGCAGGCGCTCGCGCGCGCTTTGGCCCATGCGCTCGACCTGACCGGGCGAGGCCGCGAGCGTCACCAGCGCCTGCGCCAGCGCGGCGATGTCATTGGCCGGCACGACGAAGCCGTCCTGGCCGGTGCGGACGAAAGAGCGGCAACCGGGGACGTCGGTGGTCAGCAGCGCCCGCCCGCAGGCGGCGCCTTCCAGCAAGGTCCGCGGCAAGCCCTCGCCGCCACGCGAGGGCAGACAGCAGACATGGTGCTTGCGCCAGACATCCTCGATGTCGCGCGTCGGCCCGGCCCAGTTGATCCCCGGCCGCGCCGACCACTCGCGCAGGGTCGCCTCCGGCACCGCCTTGGGGTTGGACGGGTCGGGCGCGCCATGCAGCGTCAGCTCGACGCGCGCACCCTGCTTGCGCGCCAAAGTCACCGCCTCGACCGCGAGGTCGACGCCCTTCGACCAGAGCATCCGGGCGACGAGCGCGACCTTGAGCGGCGGCTGCAGCGGCATCGGCTCAGGCATCAGGATCAGCGGGTCGACACCGGCGCCGCCGACGATCGCGACTTTGGATGCATCGGCCGGATCGAGCCCGAGCGTCAGTGGGTCATCGGGATTCTCGAACAGGAAACGCACCTGCGGCCCGTCGACTGCCTCGCGCAGCCAGAACTTCGCCGCCAGCCGCGCAGCATCCGCGACGCCCCCCTCGCGCGCCCCGAGAAAGCCGAGGCCGGTCAACGCATAGACCCGCCGGTCGACCCCTGCCAGCCGCCCGGCAAGGCCGGCGAGCGCGATCGGCTTCAGCGCGATGCAGTGCAGGATGTCGGGCTTCTCCCGCTCGATCAGGCGCTTCAGCGCCATGACCTGCTTGGCGAGCGCAACCGGCGAAAGCGAGCGCCGCTCCGCCTCGAGCGCGATCAGCCGGGCGCCGGTCGCCTCGATCACGCGTCGGTGGTTGCGCTCCCGGGCGATCACGGCCACGTCGAGGCCCATTTCGCCCGCAGCCCGCGCCATCGGCAGGAAATGCGAGGCGAAGAACCAGTCCTCGGTGGCGACGAAAAGCAGCTTCTGGCGGGCCATGCCGCGCATCAGGCCGATGCCGCCGCGAAAATCAAGCGCCAAGCACGGCGACTGGCAGGGCTGCCATGCCCTGCGGTTGCTGGACGCAACGGCCCACGCTTGCGAGAAAGGGCCGAAAGCCCACCGATAGCGAGACGAACAATGGACAATCGCAACGACCTCTGGCGCCATGTCGACGCCAGCAAGGAGCGCTTCATCGAGCTCAGCGACCGGGTCTGGGCGATTCCCGAGGTCTGCTACACCGAAAAGCGCTCGGTCGCAGAACATGTCGCCGAGCTGCAGCACCAGGGCTTCCGCGTCACTGAGAACGTCGCCGACATCCCGACCGCGGTGGTCGGCGAGGCCGGCGAAGGTGGCCCGGTCATCGCCTTCCTCGGCGAATACGACGCGCTTCCGGGCCTGAGCCAGGAGTCCGGTGTCGCAGAGCATAGCGAGATCGAGACCGGCGGCCACGGCCACGGCTGCGGCCACAACCTGCTCGGCTCCGCCGCCCTGCTGGCTGCCACCGCGATGAAGAACTGGCTCGCCGAGAACAAGCTGCCCGGCCGCGTCCGCTATTACGGTTGCCCGGCCGAGGAAGGCGGCGCCGCCAAGGCCTTCATGGTCCGCGCCGGCGCCTTCAAGGATGCCGACATCGCCATCTCCTGGCATCCGAGCAGCTTCTGGGAGGTCACCCCGCCGCTCTCGCTGGCCAACACCCGCGCCGACTTCATCTTCACCGGCCGCGCTTCGCACGCCGCCGCCTCGCCCGAGCTTGGCCGCAGCGCCCTCGACGCCGTCGAACTGATGAGCGTCGGCGTCAATTACATGCGCGAGCACATGCCGAGCGACGCCCGCGTCCACTACGCCCTGCTCGACACCGGCGGCATCGCCCCCAACGTCGTCCAGGCCCATGCCCGCGTGCGCTATTCGATCCGCGCCCGTGATCTGCCCGGGATGCTCGAGCTGGTCGGCCGCGTCAAAAAGATCGCCGAAGGCGCCGCGCTGATGACCGAGACGACGATGGAGATGAAGATCGTCAGCGCCGTCTCCAACGTCGTCGGCAACGGCCCGCTGGAGCAGGCTCTGCAGGGCATCATGGAAGATCTCGGCCCGCCGCATTTCGACGACGCCGACAAGGAGTTCGCCAGGCAGATCCGCTCGACCCTGTCGCAGAAGGACATCGCAGCCGTCTGGCGCGCGATCGGCGTGCCAAAGACGGATGCCGAGCTCGCCGATTTCACCGTGCCGCTCGACTCGCCCCGCAACCCAGCGATCGGCTCGACCGATGTCGGCGACGTCAGCTGGGTCGTCCCGACCGTGCAGGCCCATGCGCCGACGGTCGCGATCGGCACGCCCTTCCACACCTGGCAGGTGGTGGCGCAGGGCAAGATGCCGGCGGCGCACAAGGCGATGGTGCAGGTCGCCAAGGCGATGGCGGCGACCGGCGCGGCGGTGCTGACCGATCCGGCGCTGATGGCTGCGGCCAAGGCCGACTTCCAGAAGCGCGTCGCCGCCGATGGCGGCTATACCTCGCCGGTCCCGGCCGAGGTGAAGCCGCCGCTGACCATGTCGACCGGCGGCTGAAGCACGAAAAAGGCCCGCCGGGCGAACCGGCGGACCAGGATGTCGGGCCGGGGAGGAGGGCCCTGGAAGCTCAGTAATAGGTGCGGCAAACGCGGCGGGTGCCGACATATTCGCCGTAGTAGTTGACGCGGTCGACGAGCTGGCAACGGCGGACCGGAGCCGGGGCGTAGGCCGGGGCGTAACCGTCATCATAGTAGCCATAAGCCGGGCCGCTGGCGGCGCCGGCGGCGAGAGCGCCGAGGGCAAGCGCACCGACGATGCCGGCGCCGATCGCAGCGCCGCGATAGCGCGGGCGGGCCTCGGCATCCGAGGTGGCGAAAACGGAAGCGCCCAGCGCCAAAGCGGCGACGGCGGCGGCGAAGCTCTTCTTGGTGCGGGTCATGTTCATTCTCCGAATGGATAGCCGGGTGGCGAACCGTTCGCCATGCACGAGACTTGTCGGTTGCAGGACCGGAATCGCGCGGTTCGCATAAAAAATTCCCGAAATGCCACCAGGTTCCCGCCGGCGCCCGCACATGGCGGCTTGCCGATGGAGGCCGGATGTCGTCGGATCGACCATCTCGGGACAGGGAAATCACGCCATGACGATCGGACCGCTCGCTCTTGCCATCGGCTTTGCGGTCGTGCTGGCGACGCCGCTGCGGGCGGAGCAATGGGCGAGCAGCTACACCGGTCACGACTACGCAAAATGCCGCAAGGACAAGGGCAATGGCGACCCGGTCTCGGTGCATCGCTGCCCCGGCAAGGCGGGCCTCACCGTGATCTGGACCGCCGGCGACGATTCATCGGCGGTCGAGTTCGGCACCAAGGCGCTGCAGGAGACGATCTCGGACAAGGCCGCCTTCTTCGAAGTTGGCAAGACGATCGAATGGCGTGGGCCGAAGGGCGGGAAGCTACAGGCCGCGATCGTGCGCTATGCGACGGGCCAGAGCGTCGGCAAGCTCGATGGCAGCCGGCTCGTGGTCTACCGGCTCTCGCCGGACGGCTCGTCCTGCATCATCGGCAGCGTCGATGCCCGCAAGCTGGACGCCAATACCGCGGCCCGCCGCCTCGCCGACGAGACGGCCGAGGCCTTCCGGTGCGGCCAGGACGCCCGCTCCGAGGATTAGGGCCCGTCTGAACATGCCCTGAAGTCCTCATCCTGAGGGCCACTCCGTCAGGAATGGCGTCTCGAAGGATGCTCCAGGAGGCGCCGGAACCAGCTGGAACCTCCTTCGAGACGCCGCTGCGCGGCTCCTCAGGATGAGGGTTGGGATTCTCAAACGGCCCGCAATCTCAGCCGTAGAGATATTTCGGCAGCCAGAGCGCGATGCCCGGGAAGATATAGACCAGCACCATCGCCACCAGCACGATCCAGAGGAAGGGCATCACGCCCGAGAAAATCTGGTTGATGGTGACGTGCGGCGGCGCGATCCCCTTGAGGTAGAACGGCGCCATCGCCACCGGCGGCGACAGGAACGAGGTCTGGATGTTCAGGGCGATCAGGATGCCGAAGAACAGCGGATCGATCTTGAAGAACTCCAGCAGCGGTAGGAAGATCGGCACGAAGATCACGATGATCTCGGTCCATTCCAGCGGCCAGCCCAGCACGAAGATGATCAATTGCGCCACGATCAGGAACATGGTCGGCGACAGGTTGAGCGCCGTCACCAGGTTCTTGATTGGCTCGTGACCGCCGAGGATGGCGAAGATCGACGAGAAGATGAACGAGCCGACGAAAAGCCAGCAGACCATCGCCGAGGTCCGCGCGGTCAGGATCACCGACTCCTTGACCTTGGTGAAGGTCAGCGAGCGATAGGCAGCCGCCAGGATCAGGCTGCCGAGCGAGCCGATCGCGGCCGCCTCGGTCGGTGTCGCCAGGCCGAAGAAGATCGCGCCCAGCACCGACATGATCAGGATGGTGAGCGGAAAGAAGCTGGTCGCAAGCGCCCAGGCCACCGTCGTCCACGGCACGTCGGTCTGCTCCTTCGGCAGCTTGGGCGCCAGCGCCGGGTTGAGCCAGCAGCGGATCAGCACATAGAGCATGTAGAGCCCGGCGAGCAGCAGGCCGGGGAAGAGCGCGCCGGCATAAAGCTTCGGCACCGAGACGCCGGCAGTCGCGCCATAGAGGATCAGCATCACCGAGGGCGGGATCAGGATGCCGAGGCAGCCGCCGGCGCAGACCACGCCGGCCGACAGCCTGACGTCGTAGCCGGCGCGCAGCATCGCCGGAAAGGCGAGCAGCCCCATCAGCGTCACCACCGCGCCGACGATGCCGGTCGCGGTCGCGAAGATCGCGCAGGTCGCGAGCGTCGCGATGGCGAGCGAGCCCGGCACATTGCCGAGCGCGAGCTGGATCGAGTGGAACAGCTTGTCGAGGATGTTCGCCCGCTCGATGATGTAGCCCATGAAGATGAAGAGCGGGATCGAGACCAGGACGTCGTTGGCCATCACCGAATAGGTGCGCTGGACCACCAGGTTGAACACGATGTCGCCCATCGCCCAGTAACCGAAGCCGACACCGAGAGCCATCAGCGTGAAGGCGATCGGGAAGCCGAGCATGATGAAGAAGATGAACAGGACGAGCATCACCACGCCCAGTTCCGGATTGCCCATGCCGAACATCAGATCGCTTTCCCGGCATTGGGCGCGCCCTGCGCGGCCGCGGCCTGTTCGAGAATGAGCTTCTCGGTTTCCTCAACGTCGTGCAGCCGCGGCGGCCATTCGCCGGTGCGCAGGCAGATGATGCAGCGCGCCACCTCGGCCAGCCCCTGCACCGTCATCAGCACGCCGGCGATCGGGATCAGCGTCTTGAAATGATAGAGTGGCGGCCCGTTCGGCGAGTTCGAGGAGTGCTCGCCGATCATCCAGGAGAAGGCCGCGAATTTGTAGCCGGCCCAGGCGAGCGCGATGATGCCCGGGAAGAAGAAGAGAAAATAGAGCGTAAGATCGAGCCGCGCCTGTGTCCGCGGGCTCCAGGCGCGATAGAGGAAATCGCCACGGACATGGGCATTGCGCGCGAGCGCGTAGGGTCCGGCCAGCATGAACAGCGTGCCGTAGAGGATATAGCTGACGTCGAAGGCCCACTCGGTCGGCGCCCGCAGCACATAGCGGGCAAAGACCTCGTAGCTGATCGCCAGGGTCAGGATCAGGATCGTCCAGCCGGCAAGCTTGCCGATGGCCGTGTTGAACTTGTCGATCGCCAGGATCAGTCCCATGCGCGCCTGCTGCTGCTTCTCGGGCAAAGAACGCCCGCCACCGGGACGGTGGCGGGCGCGGCGTTGTCGAGGGCGACGGCCTTCAGGTCTTGAAGAAGTGGTTGAAGGCAAGTTCGCGCGAGGGTTCGTTGAGGCGCTGATAGGACACGGTGCGCTTGACCCAGTCCTTCTGGCTGTCGACGACCTTTTTGAAGAAGGGGCTCTCGCCGCCGAGCTTCTCCAGCACCTTGTCCCAGGCGGCGAGCTGCGCCTTCAGGATCACTTCCGGCGTGGCGACGACGTTGACGCCCTTGCCCCGCAGCATCTCGAGGTCCTTGGAATAGCGGTCGAGCGCCTTCCAGATCATGTCCGAGGACGCCGATTCGGCCGAGTATTTGACGATCGCCTTCTGCTCGGGCGAGAGCGCGTCGAACTTGGTCTTGTTGAAGAGCAACTCGAAGCTCTCCGCCGCCTGGTGGTAGCTCTGCAGCATGTAGACCTTGGCGACGTCCTGGAAGCCGAGGATCGAGTCCGAGGACGGGTTGTTGAACTCGGCGCCGTCGATGACGCCGCGCTCCAGCGCCGGGACGATCTCGCCACCGGCGAGGATCGTAACCGCCGCGCCCATCTCGCGCATCAGGTCGGCCGCAAGGCCGACGGTGCGGTATTTCAGGCCCTTGAAGTCATCGGCGGTCTTCAGCTCCTTCTTGAACCAGCCGAGCGGCTGGCACGGCATCGGCCCGGAGAAGAAGCCGACCAGGTTGAGCTTGAGCTGGTTCTGAACGAGGTCGTTGTAGAGATCGTAGCCGCCGCCATGATTCATCCAGCCGAGGAAGTTGGTGGCGTCCCAGCCCAGCGCCGGCGGCGTGCCGAACAGCGAGAACGCCTTGTTCTTGCCGTACCAATAGGCCGAGACGCCATGGCCGCCATCGAGAATGCCGGCCGCGACCGCGTCCTGCATCTGGAAAGCCGGCACCACGGCGCCGGCGGCGAGCACGTCGACTTTCAGCCGGCCGCCCGACATGTCGTTGATGCGTTTGGCGAAATCGCCGGCGAATTCGTGGAAGATATCCTTGGTCGGCCAGGTCGACTGGAATTTCCAGGTCACGGTCTGCGCCCGGCTGACCTGCGGCATCGCGATGGCGCCGGCGCCCGCGAGGCCGGCCACTTTCAGGAAGTTACGTCGATTGGCACGCGTCTTCGTCACTTCGGACGTCATGGTTCTCTCCCCAGAGAAATGGCGCCGTTGAGGCCGGCGAGCATTGTTTGCGGCTCTGCTGGCCGGTCGCACTGAGAGTTCCGGCCACGCGCGGAGATAGCAAGTCGGGAGGATGTAGCACTTTAGTTGCAAGCGGAACGGATACCGTTCGCAACTGGAACGAGTGCTATTCCGCAACGGAAAGAAACGGCGCGACAAAGCCGACGCACCAAAGCAAAACGGCGCCGCACAAAGTGCGGCGCCGTCAGCGATCAAACAATGTGATCGGAAGCTTGGGAATCAGCGGCGCTTACCGGCGACCCGCATCTCCATGTACTGCACGGCTTCGAGCAGGACGCGGCGCGGACGCTCGGCATCGCGCTTGGCCTGTTCGGCCTTGCGCTGCACCTCGCGCTCGATTTCGGCCAGGCGCTCGGCCTCTTCGCGCGCAGCCTGCGCGATGACGGCGAGGCGCTCGGCCTCCAGGCGCTCGGCTTCCTTCTTGGCATCGCGCTCGGCACGCGCGACCGCGATCGCCTCGCGCTCAGCCCGACGCTGCACCATCACCGGATCGTCCGGCCCGGGGCGCTTCTTGAAGCGCTCGAGCAGGGCCTTCTTCGCATTCGCGGAATTGACCTGGCGATCGGTGAAATGGCGGTCGTTCGGATTCTTCAAGGTTGGCCTTCTGGAGTTGCTTGGGCGAGAATGCCGCCCGCGCGCTGCAAATAAGGCAGCTCGCGGCAGTTTTGTAGTGGAATCAACGCGGGGCGGCTGCGCCGGCAGCGCGGGGCTTGAGCACCTTCGGCTTCGGCGCGGGAAGCAGGCCTTCACGCTGAGCTTGCTTGCGGGCGAGCTTGCGGGCACGGCGGACGGCTTCGGCCCGCTCGCGGACGCGCTGCTCGGACGGCTTTTCGTAAGAAGCCCGGCGCTTCATCTCGCGGAACACGCCTTCGCGCTGCAATTTCTTCTTCAGAACGCGAATGGCCTGATCGACATTATTGTCGCGGACGAGAACCTGCATCCGTGTCTCCAGCTTTGCAGGATGGAAGGAAAAAGGGTCAGGCAACGCCCGACCCTTAGGATTTGTGCGCCGCGGTAGCAGAATTCCGCGACCAGCGCCACCCCTATCGTGTCCCGCCCGGCGCATGGCAAGCAGGCAGCATGTCAGGCTCTTGGCACAGAGCAGCCCGTCATGCACCTATGAGCCATCTTTCGACCGCGCCGAATGCCATGGATCCTCAAGCCGTCAACGAGCTCTTCCCGCATATCCGCATCGTCATCGGCATGGTGATCGGCCTCGCCATCGCCCGGCTGCTGACCGGCATCGCCCGGCTGATCCAGCACCCCAAGCGCTATCGCATCTCGGCGATCCATCTGCTTTGGGTGTTCTCGCTGCTGGTCGAGCTCGCTCTGTTCTGGTGGTGGGAATTCGCCCTGTCCCGGCTGCCGAGCCTGACGTTCGGCACCTTCGCCTTCCTGATCGTCTATGCGCTGACGCTCTTCCTGCTCTGTGCGCTGCTGTTCCCGGACGATCTCGACGAATATGCCGACTACGAGGACTATTTCCTCAATCGCAGACGCTGGTTCTTCGGGCTCTTCGCCCTGACCTTCGTCCTCGACGTCGTCGACACCGCCCTCAAGGGGCAGGCCCACTGGAGTCATTACAGCGCCGACTATCTCGTCCAGGTCCCGCTCGGTCTCGGCATCTGCCTGGTCGCTTCGCTCTGGGCCAACAAGCGCCTCCAGCTCGGAACGGCGCTGCTTCACATCGCCTACCAGGCCTATTGGATGGCGCGGGTGCTCAGCGCGCCGGTCTGACGGGTCTATGTCGCGCCAGGCGCAGCAGAATTGCGCCCAGCGCTGCTTTACAATGCCGGCAATTTGGCCAAGGAACGGCAGCGGGCGTGATCCAGCCCAGCCGATAAGCCCGGTCCCGCTCGTGAACCTGCCTGCCCTCGACCAGTTCCGCCGCATCGTCGTCAAGGTCGGCTCGTCCCTGCTCGTCGACCGGGCGCAGGGGCGCCTGCGCCATGCATGGCTCGCAGCGCTGGCCGAGGATCTCGCCGAACTGCACGGGCGTGGCGCCGATGTGCTCGTCGTCTCGTCGGGCGCGATCGCGCTCGGTCGCACCGTCCTGAAGCTGCCGGCCGGCCCGCTCAGGCTCGAGGAGAGCCAGGCCTCCGCCGCCGTCGGCCAGATCGCGCTGGCGCGCAACTGGTCGGAAGCGCTCGGCCATCACGGCCTCAATGCCGGCCAGATTCTTCTGACCCTCGCCGACACCGAGGAGCGCCGGCGCTATCTCAATGCCCGCGCGACGCTGGGCCGCCTGCTCGACCTGCGCGCGGTCCCGGTCATCAACGAGAACGACACCGTCGCCACCTCCGAGATCCGCTATGGCGACAATGACCGGCTCGCCGCCCGCGTCGCCACCATGGCCGGCGCCGACCTCCTGGTGCTGTTCTCCGACATCGACGGCCTCTACACCGCCCCGCCCTTGTCGAGCCCGGACGCGCAGCACATCCCGGTCATCCCGGCGATCACGCCGGCGATCGAGGCGATGGCCGGCGGCGCCGCCTCCGAGCTATCGCGCGGCGGCATGCGCACCAAGATCGAGGCCGGCAAGATCGCGACCGCCGGCGGCGCCCATATGCTGATCGCCGATGGCCGGTCCAAGAACCCGCTGCGCGCCGTCACGCAAGGCGCCCGCTGCTCCTGGTTCCTCAGCGCCTCGACGCCCGCGACCGCGCGCAAGACCTGGATCGCGGGCTCGCTCGAGCCACGCGGCACGCTTCATGTCGATGACGGTGCCGCCAGGGCGCTGCGCGGCGGTGCGAGCCTGCTGCCGGTCGGCGTAACCCGGATCGAGGGCACCTTCAGTCGCGGCGATGCCGTGATGATCCGCGCCGGCGACGGCAGCGAGCTCGGCCGTGGCCTCGTCGCCTATGACGCGGACGAGGCGGTGCGCGTGCTCGGCAAGGCCTCGCGCGAAATCGAGGCGGTGCTCGGCTACCCCGGCCGCGCCGAGATGATTCACCGGGACGACATGGCGCTGCGCCTCGGCTACGATCCCGATGCGTAAGCAGAAATCCAGGGCAGCGATGACCCAAGAGAATGCACGGCAGAACGCAAGGCGCGTCCCCGCGCCCGACAATGAGAACGGCGATGTCGTCGCGCTGATGCGCGGGCTCGGCCGGGGCGCTCGCGCCGCGGCGCGCCAGGTCAGCACCGCCTCTGCCGAGCAGCGCGACAAGGCGCTGGCGGCGATGGCCGAAGCCCTGCGTCAACACGGTCCGGCGATCCTCGCAGCCAATCGCCAGGATCTCGCGGATGGGCAGGCTGCCGGCCTCGCCGCCGCCTTCATCGATCGCCTCGCTTTGGATGATGCCCGCCTCGAGGCGATCGCCCAGGCGGTCGCCGACATCGCCGCCCTGCCCGATCCGGTCGGGCGGGTGCTGGCGAGCTGGACCCAGCCCAACGGCCTCTTCTTCGAGCGCGTCGCGACCCCGCTCGGCGTCGTCGCGGTGATCTTCGAGAGCCGCCCCAACGTCACCGCCGACGCCGGCGCGCTCTGCCTGAAGAGCGGCAATATCGCGATCCTGCGCGCCGGTTCCGACAGCTTCCGCACCTCCAGCGAGATCGCCGCCGCCATGCAGGACGGGCTTAGCCTCGCCGGCCTGCCGCGCGAGGCGATCCAGCTGGTGCCCAGCCGCGACCGTGCCGCCGTCGGCGAGATCCTCAAGGGACTGGACGGCGCTGTCGATGTGGTTGTGCCACGCGGCGGCAAAAGCCTGGTGGCGCGCGTGCAGCAAGAGGCGCGCGTGCCGGTCTTCGCCCATCTCGACGGCAACAACCATGTCTACGTCCATGGGCAAGCCGATCTCGCCATGGCCCGGGCGATTCTGCTCAACGCCAAATTGCGCCGCACCGGCGTCTGCGGCGCCGCAGAGACGCTGCTGGTCGACGAGGCCTGCGCCGCGACGCATCTGCAGCCGCTGGTCACCGCCTTGCTCGACGAGGGCTGCGCCGTGCGCGGTGACGAGACGACGCGGGCCATCGATCCGCGCGTCGCTCCGGCGAGCGAGGAGGACTGGCGCACCGAATATCTCGACCGCATCATCGCGGTGAAGGTGGTTCCCGGTCTCGACGCAGCGATCTCCCATATCGAGAGCTATGGCTCGCACCACACCGACGCGATCGTGACGGGGGACGAGGCCGCCGCCACCCGCTTCCTCGCCGAGGTCGATTCGGCGATCGTCCTGCACAACGCCTCGACCCAGTTCGCCGATGGCGGCGAATTCGGCTTCGGAGCGGAGATCGGCATCGCCACCGGCCGCATGCATGCGCGCGGTCCCGTCGGCGTCGAGCAGCTCTGTTCCTTCAAGTACCTGGTCCACGGCAAAGGCCAGGTCCGCCCGTGAGCTCCGACGAACTGCGCCTACCGCCGCACGCCCCCGGTCTGCGCATCGGGCTGTTCGGCGGCACCTTCAACCCGGCCCATGACGGCCATCGCATGGCGAGCCTGACGGCGCTGCGCCGGCTCCAGCTCGACCGGGTCTGGTGGCTGGTCACGCCCGGCAACCCGCTGAAGGACAACGACGCTCTCCCGCCGCTGACGCAGCGCATCGCGACGGCCCGTGCGCTCGCCAACCACGGCCACATCAATGTCACCGGCATCGAGGCGACATTGCGCACCCGCTATACCGCCGACACGCTGCGCCAGCTGAAACGCCGCTGCCCCGGCGTGCGCTTCGTCTGGATCATGGGCTCGGACAATCTCGCGAATTTCCACCGCTGGAACGAATGGCGCGCCATCGCCAGGATGATGCCGATCGCGGTGATCGACCGGCCCGGCTCGACCCATCGCTCGATCGCCTCGCCCGCCGCCAACTGGATGGCGCGTTGGCGTTTGTCGGAGAATCAGGGAGCGGCTCTGCCGGTGCGCACCCCGCCCGCCTGGATCTTCCTGCATGGCCGTCGCTCCGATCTGTCCTCGACCTATCTGCGCGAACTCGCTGAAACCGATTGAACTCGACCTCTCCGGCGCTTAAATTGGGTCGTCGCGCCCTGAGCGCGTCGTCACGTGAGGATACGGCACTGAACCGTCAATCCATCGGCGAAGCCGGCACAGAGCCGCTTCCCCCGGCCGCCATGACCGAGAACCCCGCCGCGAGCAGCATCGCGCTCGCCTTGCAGGTCCTGGACGACATGAAGGCTGAGGACGCCACCGTGATCGACCTCGTCGGCAAGACTTCGTTGGCCGACGCCATGATCATCGCCTCCGGCCGCGTCAACCGCCATGTCGGCTCGATCGCCGACAGCCTGGTCGAAGCCTTCAAGAAGGCCGGCCATGAGACACCGAAGGTCGAGGGCTTTCCCGCCTGCGACTGGGTGCTGATCGACACCGGCGACCTGATCATCCACATCTTCCGGCCGGAAGTGCGCCAGTTCTACAATCTCGAGAAGATGTGGGGCGCCGACCGGCCGCGCGAGCGCCTCGACGGCTGAGTCCCTTTTCTCGTGCGCCTGTCGGTCATCGCGGTCGGCCGTCTCAAGGACGGGCCGGAGCGTGATCTCTGCGCCCGCTACCAGGAACGCGCGCAAGGGCTTGCGCGCGGGCTCGGCCTGAGCGGTCCCGACGTTGTCGAACTCACCGAGGGCCGCGGCCGCCGCACCGAGGAACGCCGCCGCGAGGAAGCCAGGCTGATCGGCGAGCGCCTGCCGCCCTCCGGCCTGATCATCGCCCTGGACGAGCGCGGCAAGAGCCTCGACAGCGACGCCTTCGCGAATCGCCTCGCGGTCGCGCGCGACGCCGGCACGCCGGCCGCGACCTTGCTGATCGGCGGCGCCGACGGGCTCGATGCCGAATTGCGCGAGCGCGCCACGCTGGTGCTGTCCTTCGGCGCCTTGACCATCCCGCACCAGATCGTCCGTGCGCTCGTCCTCGAACAGCTCTATCGGGCGATGACGATCATGGCCGGACACCCTTATCATCGCGCATGATCCAGCGTTCCCGGCTGATTCGGATTTCGCGCAAGCTCCGGCCCTGGCCGGCGCTGCTATGCGCCTGCCTGTCAGCCAGCGCGGTCATGGCCCAGACCGCTCCAACGCCTGATTCGGAACAGACCGCCCGCGAGACCGAGCAGAAGCGCGAGGAGAAGCGCAGCCGCGAGGCCGAGCTCAAGGCGATCGAGGAGCGGCTCGCCGGCAATGCCGACGCCCGTGTGAAACTCGAAGCCGAGATCGCCGGCATCCGCGCCGACCGGACCAAGCTCAACCAGGCTCTGCTCGACACCACCGCACGAACGCAGGGCGCCGAGGGGCGCATTGCAGGGCTCGAACAGCGCCTCTCCCTAATGCAGACCAGCGAGACCGCGATCCGGCGTTCGCTGGAGAGCCGGCGCGGCCTGATCGGCGAGGTGCTGGCCGCGCTCCAGCGCATCGGCCGCCGGCCGCCGCCGGCGGTGCTGGTCCGGCCGGAGGACATCCTCGAAGCCGTGCGCGCCTCGATGCTGCTCGGCGCGGTCGTGCCCGATCTGCGCCAGGAGATCGCCATCCTCGGCACCGATCTCGCCGAGTTGGTGCGCCTGCGCGAGCGCATCGCCGACGAGCGCAAGGCCATCGCCGGCGAGATGGAAGGGCTGGCGGGCGAGCGCCAGCGCCTCGCATCGCTGATCGAAGCGAGGCGCGCCCGCGAGACCAGCGCCGCCCAGGACATCGACACGCAGCGCGCCGCCGGCGGCGAGCTCGCGGCGCAGGCCAAGACCCTGCGCGATCTCGTCGAGCGCATCGAAAAGGACATCTCCGTCGCCACCCGCGCCGCCGATGCGGCCCGCCGCGCGCTCGAAGCGGAGACTCAGGAGCAGCGCCAGCGCATGGCCCAACTCGCCTTCCGCGATCCGGCCCGGCTCGCGCCCAAGGCCGCCTTCCAGGAATTGCGCGGCATGTTGCCTTTGCCGGTCGCCGGTTCACAATTGCGTGGATTTGGTGCAACCGATGAAGTTGGTGGTGCAACCCGTGGAATTTCGCTATCGACCCGGCAAAATGCCGTGGTTTCGTCACCTTCCGATGGCTGGGTGGTCTATGCGGGGTCGTTCCGCTCCTTTGGCCAACTCTTGATCCTCAATGCCGGCAATGGTTACTATATTCTCTTGGCGGGCATGCAGCGCATCGATGTGTCGTTGAATCAGTTTGTGCTCGCCGGAGAGCCGATTGCAGTGATGGGCGAGACCGCGGGAGCGGCCGCGACGAATGTGGGAGCGGGGACCGGCGAGCCGGTCCTCTATGTCGAGTTCAGGAAAGACGGCGTCTCGATCGATCCGACGCCGTGGTGGACGAAATCGCAAGGCGAAAAGGTTCGCGGATGATGCGCAAGGTTTCTCTCGTTCTGGTCGGCGCCATCGCCGGCGCCGGTCTCACCGGCGTCGTGACGCAGACGCATCTACTCTCCTCGACCAGCGCGGTCGCGGCCTCGGCCGAGGTCTATCGCAGCCTCAATCTCTTCGGTGACATCTTCGAGAAGATCCGCACCGACTATGTCGAGAAGCCCGACGAGCAGAAGCTGATCGAGGCCGCCATCAACGGCATGGTCTCCTCGCTCGACCCGCACTCGGCCTATCTCGATGCCAAGAGCTTCCGCGACATGGACATCGACATGCGCGGCCAGTTCGGCGGGCTCGGCATCGAGGTGACAATGGAGAACGAGGTTCTCAAGGTCGCCAAGCCGATCCGCGACACGCCCGCCTCGAAGGCCGGCATCCTGGCCGGCGACATCATCCGCAAGATCGACAATGACGAGGTCAAGGGCCTCAGCCTGAACCAGGCCGTCGAGAAGATGCGCGGCATCATCAACACGCAGGTCAAGCTGACGATCGAGCGCACCGGCAAGACCGAGCCTCTGGAATTCACCCTGACCCGCTCCAACATCGTCGTCCCGGCGGTCGAAGAGCGCGTCGAAGGCGATGTCGGATACATCCGCATCGGCACCTTCAGCGAGCAGACCTATGAGGGCCTGCGCAAGGGACTCGACAAGGTCAACGCCGAGATCGGCTTCGACAAGGTCAAGGGCTACATCATCGACCTGCGCAACAACCGCGGCGGCCGTCTCGACCAGTCGGTCCTGGTCTCCGACGCCTTCCTCGAGCGTGGCAAGATCGTCTCCACCCGTGGCCGCAACGCCGAGGAAACCCAGGTCTTCAACGCCAAGTCGGGCGACCTCGCAAAGGGCAAGCCGGTCGTCGTGCTGATCAACGGCTCGTCGGCCTCTGCCGCCGAGATCGTCGCCGGCGCCCTGCAGGACCACAAGCGCGCCACCGTCATGGGCTCGCGCTCCTTCGGCAAGGGCTCGGTGCAGACCGTCATCCGCCTCGGCGACAATGGCGGCCTGCGGCTGACCACGGCGCGCTACTACACCCCGTCCGGCAATTCGATCCAGGCCAAGGGTATTACCCCCGACATCGAGATAATCCAGGACGTGCCGACCGAGCTGAAGGAGAAGGTCGAGAACAAGGGCGAAGCCTCGCTCAAGGGCCATCTGCGCAATGGCGACGGCAAGGAAGAGCAGGCCGGCTCGCCGTCCTACGTCCCGATCGACTCGGCCAAGGACACCCAGCTCGCCGCGGCGCTCAACCTGCTGCGCGGCAAGAAGGACGTGGCGTTGCCCGCCAATCCGGCGCCCGCTCCGGCTCCGGAGGCCGGCAAGTCCAACTGAGCCGCCGGCTGTCCCAGCCGACAACTCGGCACTTGTGCAACGGCCGCAGGAGATTGTTTTCCCTGCGGCCGATTGGCGATTGATTCCGGCCCGAATCATCCGACTCTAGCACTGCGAACTGATTCGCATGCGTTATGACGTCGAAGAGGACGGCGCTTCTTGGCCGGATTGCCGCTCAGCGAACTCGACCAGCCGCTCGGGCAGGCGAAGCGCGCGCGTGCGCAGAACCCCTATGGGCGCTGGCTCTGGCGCGGCCTGACCGGTGGGCTGGCGGCTCTCTTTGCCGGACTGATCCTCTACGCCGCGCTGAAGCGCGACCCCAATGGCGGCGAGCCGATCGCCACCGCCATGATCCGGGAGCGCCCCGTGGCTCCCGATATCGCCGGGGCCTCGCCCGAGCCCGCCCGCGAGGACAGGCGCGGCCCGGCCAGCGCCAGCCAGCTCGAGACCGAATCCGGCGTCACCGTCGTCCGGCCGGGCTCGGATGCCCCCGGCGCGATCATCATCACCGTGCCCGATGACGGCACGATCAAGCTCGCACCGGCGCCGGACAAACGGCTCGCCGAACGCACCCGCCATGGCCTCCTGCCTAAAACCGGCCCCGATGGCGCGACGCCGGCGCAGGTCTATGCCCGCCCGCTCGGGCCTGCACCCACGACCAAGCCGGCGGGCCGGATCGCCATCCTCGTCGGCGGCCTCGGCATCAGCCAGAGCTCGACCAGCGAGGCGATCGCGCGCCTGCCGGGCCCTGTCTCGCTCGCTTTCGCCCCCTATGGCGCCGAGCTGGAAAAGACCGTGCAGCGCGCCCGCAGCGAAGGCCATGAGGTCTTCTTGCAGGTGCCGATGGAGCCGTTCGACTATCCCGACAACGACCCCGGCCCGCACACCCTGCTCACCGGACCGAAGGGCACCGACAATCTCGACCGGCTACAATGGGTGCTCGGCCGCTTCTCCGGCTATGTCGGCATTGTCAACTTCCTCGGCGGCCGCCTGACTTCCGACGATGGCGCGCTGACGCCGCTGCTGCGCGAGCTCGCCGGGCGCGGGCTGATGGTCGTCGACGACGGCTCCTCGCCGCGCAGCCTGCTCGCCTCCTCGGCGAGCAGAGCCCAGATCCCGGCGCTCAAGGCCGATCTTTCGCTGGACGCCATCCCGCGCGCCGAGACCATCGACAGGGAATTGGCGCGCCTCGAGACCCTCGCCCGCGATCAGGGCGCCGCCGTCGCCATCGCCAGTGCCCTGCCCGTCACGGTCGAGCGCATCAGCCGCTGGGCCCGCACGCTCGAGGCGAAGAATCTGGTCATCGTTCCGGTCAGCGCCGCCCGCGGCTTCCGCAACCCCTCCACCACCGGTGCGCTGCGATGACGAAACCACCCGCCGGCTATCGCCCCTGCGTCGGCCTTGCCTTGTTCAACCCGGCCGGCCTCGTCTTCATCGGCCGCCGCGCCAATCGCAGCCAGCGCGAGCATGTCGCGCCCGGTCATGAATGGCAGATGCCCCAGGGCGGCATCGATGCCGGCGAACAGCCGATCGAGGCCGCCTATCGCGAATTGCGCGAGGAGACCAATGTCGCGTCTGTCTCGCTGCTCGCCGAGGCGCCGGACTGGCTGAGCTACGACCTGCCGCGCGAGATCGGCAAGGAGGCCTGGCGCGGCAGATACCGTGGCCAGTCGCAAAAATGGTTCGCCTTCCGCTTCGAGGGCGACGAGAGCGAGATCGACATCCAGAGCCCGGGCGGCGGCCATAAACCCGAATTCGACGCCTGGCGCTGGGTTCCGCTGGCAGAGACGCCGGAGCTGATCATCCCGTTCAAGCGCGACGTCTACCGGGAGGTCGCGCGCCTGTTCGCGAGGGTCGCGCGATGAGCGCCCGGCGCAGGCGGCGGGAGCGTCACGAAACCCTTACATGGCGCGCCGATTCTGTGCCGATGACTGATTCGGTCCAGAAACTTTACGCCGCCGTCCTGACGGCGAGGGCGCGCGATCCGGCCCGGTCGCGAACCGCCAAGCTGATCCGCGAAGGCCTGCCGAAAATGGCCAAGAAGCTCGGCGAGGAAGCGGTCGAGGTCGGGATCGAGGCAGTGCAGCGCAATCGCCCGGCGGTGGTCCGCGAAAGTGCCGACCTTCTCTACAATCTCGTGGTGCTCTGGAGCGAACTCGGCATCACCCCCGGCGAGATCTGGCGCGAGATGGACCGGCGTGAAGCGCTCTACGGCATCGCCGAGAAGCTGCCGAAATCGCGACATGGCGGCAGCCGAATAGCCGCGCCGGATACCGGGGCAAGCGAGGATGGATCGCGGCAGGATGCTCCGCAGCCTCTGCTTTTGCACGGCAAGCATGGCTGACGGCTTCCCGACGGCTTCTTGGCCACCGCCCGGCAGGCTCTGTGAGAAAGCGGACGAAGGCGACAGAACAGGGCTTGCCAAGCGCAGCGCGAGCCTTTAAGTCGGTTTTCGTCAGCCCACGGCGGCCTTCAAACCGCTCCGCTGTCACGCGCCCGTAGCTCAGCTGGATAGAGCATCAGACTACGAATCTGAGGGTCAGAGGTTCGAATCCTTTCGGGCGCGCCACTACTTAGCTCCTATTGAGGGGCTCCGTTTACAGGCCGGTTTACAGCTCCCCATTCAAGCTTGGTTCTCGGCTTTCCGCTTGGCGCGGAGGTCGATGACGTTGTCGACCTTGGCCTGCCCGTTGTCGGCAGGAACAGGGCAACGCCGCCCCGCATTCCGCCCCATCAAAACGCTGATGCAATCGCCAGCGCCCAAGCCGAGCCACCGCCCCCTATCCTCCTCGCGGTATCCAGCCTATCTCGGAAGGCACGCGGCGTGTTGAAGGGGCGGGCAACCATCCCGGGCATACCAAAACAGTAGTCCGGCAGCACGCCCGGATTTCGGTACGGGCGGCGCGAGATGCAAACCGCATGACGACAGACGTCGAAACCGTCATCCTGCTTCACGGCCTCGCACGAAGCAGGACATCGCTCCTGCTCATCGAAAAGCTGCTTTCGGCCATCGGCTACGAGGTCATCAACGAAACCTACGATTCAACGGGCCACGCGGTCGAAGACCTGCTGAATCATGTCGAGAGCGCTGCCCGAAAATGCAGGGGGAAGCGGCTGCATTTCGTGACGCATTCGATGGGAGGCATCCTCCTGCGCGCCTGGTTGCGACATGACCGCCCGCCCGGCCTCGGACGGGTCGTGATGCTGGCTCCGCCCAATCATGGCTCGGAGCTGGTTGATGGGCTCGGGCGGCTGCCGGCCTTCGAGCTGATCAACGGCCCCGCCGGCCAGCAGCTTGGAACGAGCCCGGACAGCCTGCCCAACCTCTTGCCGAAGGCGGATTACGAGCTCGGGATCATCGCCGGAAGCCTCTCGCTCAACCCGCTCCTGTCGCCTTTCTTCGCCGGGCCAAACGATGGCAAGGTTTCAGTGGAGAGCACGAAGCTGGACGGCATGACCGATCACATCGTGCTGCCCGTGACCCATACCTTCATGATGAACAACCCGCTGGTCGTCGCCCAGGCCTTGAGCTTCATCAGGACTGGGCGCTTCGACCACGACCTGACCCTGCCCGAGCTCGCCCGGACCGTCGCGGCCTATTTTCAGAGCGCGAAAGGCGGCCCCTGAAGCTGCCACCCGCGCTGGCGCTCAACCCCCGCGATTGTCGTAGGCGCCCTCCTCACCGTCGCGATCGCCCGGCCTGCGCTGAGCCTTCTCCCAGAGAAGCGCTTTCAGTATCGTGAGCTTCTCCTGCGGCCAGCTCTGAATGTTCGCCACCGCGGTCCAGGCCTCGACGTAATGCTGCGGGGCGTAGACATGCCCGTAGCCCATCGGCGTCCTGGTCGCGACGGCCATGTCGAGCAGGAGCTGCAGGCCGGTCACGACCGGGTACCACCGAAATTCCGGCGAGACGTCAGGGCCACGCTGCGGCTGGAGCCAGGCGGGCGCGCGGAAGAAGCTCCGGTTATCGAAGAAGGTCACCGCATCGCTGGCGTATTGCAGATAGACGATCCGCATGATTCCCCAGGGCGTGCCGGGCGCAACGGTCGGCCCGCTCTGGTTCATGAAGCGGACGGCGCGGCCGTCGCCATATTCCGGCAGCCAGGCCGGAGAACCGGGATTGCGCCGGCTGGTGATGTCGCGCCAGAAGCGGCTGCCGAAGGGAGGGCCGCTCCACAGGGCGCCGTCGATCGGATCTCCGATCAGCTCGAGCAATTCGACCGACCGCTCCGAATTCATCGCGCCGAGGCTGAGCCCATGCAGGTAGAGCCGTGGCCTGTTCGCCTTGGGCAGCCGGGTCCAGTAGCCATACACCTCGGCGAACAGCGCCCGCGCCGCCTCCGAGCCGTATTCGGGCTGCGCGAGCAGCGAGAGCGGGCTCGACAGATAGGAGTATTGCAGGGCGACGCTGGCGACGTCGCCGTCGCCGAGATACTCGATCGGGGCGATCGCCGAGGGATCGACCCAGCCGGTGCCGGTCGGCGTGATGACGACGAGGATCGCGCGATCGAAAGCGCCCGAGCGCTTCAGCTCTTCCAGCGCCAGCCGCGCGCGCGCCTCGGCCGTTTCGGCGGCCCGCAAGCCGACATAGAGGCGGATCGGCTGCTTGGCCGGCCGGCCCGTCAGCGCCGCGATCTCGGACGAGCCCGGACGCGAGGCCACGAACTCCCGGCCCGCGCGCCCCAGATCCCGCCACCTCACGAGCGAAGCCTGGCTCCCGGACTGGAGCGGATCGGTCGGCTGCGGGCTCGCCGGCTCGATCAGGGCGTCGCGCTCGCGGAAGGA
Source organism: Allobosea sp. Root483D1 (assembly GCF_001429505.1). Taxonomy (GTDB): domain Bacteria; phylum Pseudomonadota; class Alphaproteobacteria; order Rhizobiales; family Beijerinckiaceae; genus Allobosea. Next base: position 296,167 of record NZ_LMJW01000011.1, on the reverse strand, counting down.
GGAATCGAGCATGCGAAAGCCGACGCGGACCAGGAAGCCGCTGGCGAGTGACCACACCAGCACCGTCGTGATCGCAAGGCCGGCCACCAGCGCAACGCGCCGCGGCATGAAGCCCAGCGGCCGCCGCGCCAGGGAGAGCGCGACATGCCTGAACAGCCGTCCGAGCGCCAGCAGCACCGCGAACGTCGCCAGGGCGATCAGGCTGACCCGAAACGGATGGGCGCTTTCGATCGGCTCCATCGCCATCACGGCCCGGATCGAGTTCTGCCACTGCGCCGCATTCGCCAGGAAGGCCCCGGCGACCAGCAGGCAGACGACCGCAACGACGGCATTGGCGACCCGGCGCACCCGCTCATTGGGCGCCGGCATCTCCAGATAGGCCCATAGCCAGCGCCAGAACGTGCCGAAGCCATAGCCCGCGGCGAAGCAGACCCCGCCGAGAACTCCTTGCATCAAGGCCGTACGTGGAACGAGCGTCGGGGTGAGCGAGGCCGCGAACAGGAAAGTCCCCAGTGCCACGCCGATACCGGACAGGCCCCGGCTCCAACGCAGCGGGAGGAGAAGGGTTCTGGCGCCGAGGCTCATCATCGTATCCGTTGGCCGCGAGGACAGGTTCGGGCGATGTGCCGATGATCGCGAGACGACATTCAAAACCTCCAGACCATCGGGACATAGAAAACGGCAATGACGAAGAACCACAGCATCAACGGCATCCCCAACTTCCAGTAGCTGTTGAAGCTGTAGCCGCCCGGGCTCATCACCATCAGGTTGGTCGCGGTCGCGATCGGCGTCAGGAACGCGGCCGAGCCGGCGACGCACAGGCTCATCAGCACCGGGCGCGGCGAGACGCCCAGGCCCTCGGCGGCGGCAATGGCGACCGGGATGACCAGCATCGTCGTCGCGGTGTTGCTCATCACCTGGCCGAGGACGGCGGTCAGGACGAAGAGCCCGGCGAGGAAGGCGAGCGGCCCCGCCCCGCCCGTGAGCGCCACGAGCTGAGCGGCGACGATCTTGGCTGCGCCCGACTGCACCATCGCCGTCGAGAGCGGCATCATCGCCGCGATCAGAATCACCGTCGTCCAGTTGATCGCGCGATAGGCCTGCTCCGGCGTCATGATCCCGGCGAGAAGCAGCGCCCCGGCGGCGAGCAGCCCCGCGACCGCCGGCGGCACGATCCCGGTCGCGAGCATCGCGACGAGGCAGCCCAGCACCGCGAGCGTGACGCCCGCGCCCGCGCCCATCGGAACAGCCTGGCGCCGGACCAGGTCGGGCGAATTGACGACCAGCACGTCGGGATCGTCGAGGTGGAGGTCGAGCGCTTCCCAGCTGCCTTCGAGCAGCAGGGTGTCGCCTGCGCGCAGGGTCTCTCCCGGCTCGATGTCGGCTCCGGCCCGTTGCACGGCCAGCACGACGAGGTCGCCACTATCGGTCACCATACCGGGGAACAGAGAGCGACCGATCATGGCCGAGCGAGGCGGGATCACGACCTCGGCGAGACCCGAGCGCTTGCTCAGCAGCCCAGGCTGCTCGCCCTCGCCGCGCAGAGCGAGGTGCTTTTCCGCCGCGAAGCTGGCGACGGCCTCGGCATCGCCGCGCACCAGCAGATAGTCGCCCTCGGCGATCGCCGGCGTGCGCAGAGGCGCCCCGGTTTCCCCGGCCTGCGCCACGATCAGGCTGAGCCGCCCGTCGGTCCCGAGATCGATGGCGGCCGGAGCAAGGCCGATATAATCGCAGCTGGAGCGCACGCGCAGCCTGAAGACGCCGTCGCTCAGGCCGTAATGCTCGACGAGGGTCTGGGCGTGCCGGCTGAAATCGGCCGGCAGGCGCGCACTGCTCTGCACCGGCAGGAGCCGCTTGCCCAGCAGCAGGATGATCACGATCGTTCCGGCCAGCAGCGGCAGGCCGACAAGGGCGAACTCCGCGAAGGCGAAGCCCTTCAGGCCGGCATCTTCCAGCGCCTCGGACACCAGGATGTTCTTCGGCGCGCCGGTCAGCAGCAGGTTGGCGCCGGCATGCGAGGCGAAGGCAAGCGGCATCAGCAGCTGGGAGGGGGACTGTCGCAGCCGCACCGCCGCCATCACCGCGACTGGCATCAGCGCGGCAATCGCACCGCTGCCGGTGATGAGCGCGCTCAGGGCGCCGGCCGCGACCGTCATGATGATCAAAAGGCGCGTCAGCCCGTTGCTGCCAGCCCTGGCGATCAGGTACTGGCCCGCCCAGGCGGTGACGCCGGTCCTTTCCAGGGCGGCGCTGACGACGAAGAGGCTGGCGACGAAAAGCGTCGCGCGGTCGCCGAAGCCGGCGAAGGCCTGGTCGAGCGTCACCACACCCGTCGCCCACAGCGCCAGCGCCGCCCCGACCGCGACGACGACGACCGGCAGCCTGTTCCAGCAGAACAGGACGATCGCAGCGACGATGACGAGAGCCGTGCTGGTGATTGGTGTCATCTCGGAGCCTCCCGCACAGCTCGTCAGGCCCGAAGCATCAAAGCCCCGCCGAGCAGGATGGCAAGGGCGATCAGCCCCAGCCCCGCCATCGGCCAGCGCCGCAGATGGACATCGATCTCGCCGATGCGGTTCGAGAGGCTGCGCACGAGCGGTTGCCCGGCCTGGGCCAGGACGACGATGTCGCCCTCCGGAACGGCGCCGAGGCGCCGGGGCCAGCGTTGAGCCAACAGCAGCATCGCCCCGGTCCCGAGCAGGAGTGGCCAGGTCACCTTCCAGAGCGCCTCCGGCTGGAGCAGGTATGCGATCGTCTCGCCGGACACTGCCGGATAGAGCGACCACGGGATGACGAGCGAGGCAGCGGCCACGACCAGCCAGGGAACGAGCTGCCCCAGCGGCGGCGATGCGGCGGGATTGTCGGCGCTGTCGCGACGCAGGATCAGGAGCAGATGCACCATCAGCATGGAGCTGCCAGCTCCGGCGAGCGTCATCGCGGCGGCAAGCCAGCCATAGCCGAGCAACGGCTTGGCAGCGAGCTTCGCCAGCGCGCCACTGGTCAGTGGCATGCCGCCGAGGCTCAGGGCGAGCACGGCGGTCAGCAGCAGCACGAGACGCAAGCGGCGCCCGCCGGCCTTGGCCAGGATGCCGATGCCGAGGAAGAGCGCGCCCTTCACCAACGTATGGTGGACTGCGTAATAGGCCGTCAGATCGGCGGCGGTGGGGTCGGCCGTCGCGAGGCCAGTGCCGAGCAGCACCGCCAGCAGCCCCATCTGGCTCACGGTCGAATAGGCCAGGATGGTCTTGGCCCGCGGCTGCGTGATGCCGACGAGCACGCCGTAATAGGCGGTGACGATGCCAACCCCGATCAGGACAGCACCCCAGAATGGCGCTCCCGCCTCGAAGGGCAGGAATCGGATCAGCCCGATCACCCCGGCCTTGACCACGACGCCGCTCAACACCGCCGAGGCCGGCGTCGGCGCCGCCGGGTGCGCCAGCGGCAGCCAGACATGCAGCGGCACCAACCCCATCTTGAGCGCAAAGCCGAGAATGAGCAGCGCGACGATGCCGTCGCGCATCGGGGACGTGGAGAGGCCGGCGATGACGCTGCGGATCTGCGGGTTGGCGTCGGGATGGCTCGCCGCCAGCATGACGAGCGCCATCAGCAGGATCGCCTCCGCCGCCAAAGCGAGCACGACATAGATCGTGCCCGCCCGCCGGGCGGGCGCGCTCTGCTCATGGACGATAAGCCCGTAGGCGGCCAGGCTCGCCAGGGTGAAGAGCAGATAGAAATTCACGACGTCGCCGACGACGAACAGGCCGAGGCTGCCGGTGAGCGTCAGCAACCACCAGACCGAGAAGCGCGGCGCGCCGTCGTCGCCGGCCATCAGCGAGGCGGCGTAGGCGCCGGCCGCACTCCAGAGCAGCGCCGCCCCCGCGAGCAGGATCGCGCCGGGCTCGTCGAGTACCAACGTCAGCCGGAACGGTGCTGGGAAAAGCGCGAAGCCGCCTTTCGGCACCAGGATCGCGGCCGCCAGGGCCGGCAACGGGGCGACGGCGAGGACAGCCAGGGCCTGCGCCCTGAACCAGGCCGACAGGCAGCAGAGCGCCAGCCCGAGCGGGACGAGCAGCGCCGCGGCGAGGAGCGGGCCGGCGGCGCTCATGGCAGCCCCGCCATCGCGAGGCCGCCACGGCCGATCTGCAGGATACCGAAGGGACGCAGCGGCACGAGGCCGAGCAGCACGGCTGCGACCGCCAGGACGAGTGCCGCGAGCTCGAGACGGCGCGGAACCGCCCGGCGCGACGGCAGCGCGCCGGCGGGGACAGCGAGCGCCCTGTCGATCACGCGGAAGACATAGCCACCAGCGAGAAGCCCGCCGGCCAGGATGGTCGCCGCAAGCCAGGGATAGCCCTCGATGACCGCTGCCGTCAGCAACAGGCACTTGGCGACGAAGCCGCCGCTCGGCGGGACGCCCATCAGCGACAGCCCGGCCAGGCCCATGGCCGCCGCGCTGACCGGTAGGACCCGGCCGAAGCCACCGAGATCGGCGATGCGATCATGGCCATAGACCTGGATGATCACGCCGGCTGCCAGGAACATGGCAGCCTTGGCCAAAGCATGGGAGATCAGCTGGAGCGCGCCGCCGGTCCAGGCGATCGTTTCCCAGGGCGGCAGGCCCGTACCACCCGCCGCGAGCGGGAAGACGATGAAGAGATAGCCAAGCTGCGCGACCGTCGAATAGGCGATCATCAGCTTCAGCCGCGCCTGCCTGAGCGCCATGACGCTGCAGAACAGGATCGAGGCGGCGCCGAGCACCGCGAGCAGCTGGCCGGCGACCGCGGCCGCCTGCGGCGGGGCGACGTCGAGCACCAGTCGCAGGATCAGGAACACCGGCGCCTTGATCACCAGCGCCGAGAGAACGGCGCTCGCCGGCGCCGGCGCCCCGGCATGGGCCGGCGGCAGCCACAGATGCAGGGGAAACAGCGCCGCCTTCGCCAGGAGCCCGACGATCATCAGTGCCAGCGCCACCGACAGCGCCGGGTCGGACCGGCTCAGGCGCGACAGCGCGAGCAGGTCGAGCGTGCCGTACTGGCCATAGAGCAAGCCGACCCCGAGCAGATAGAGCAGCGAGCCGAGGAGGGCGAACAGCAGATAGCGCAAGGCGGCGTTAGCGGTTTCGGTGCGGCCATCGAGGCAGACCAGCGGGACGGCCGCGAAGGTTAGAAGTTCCAGCGCGACATAGAGGTTGAACAGATCCTCGCCGATGAAGACGGCGTTCAACGCGCTCCAGAGCGCGAGGAGCATCAGCCAGAAGGTCGTCTGCGCCCGCTGGTTGCGAGCGTCCTCGCGGAGCCCGTATTGGACATGCGCGTAGAGCCCGACCGCGACAACGACCAGCGCCGTCATCAGCAGCATCGCGCCCGACAGCCCGTCCGCCCTAAGCGCGATCCCGAGCGGGGGCTGCCAGGCGCCGACGACATAGGACAGCGCCGCCCCGCTTGAGACCAGCTCGACGGCGATCGCGACGGCAACAGCGAGCCCGGCCGCGAGCGTCAGCATCGCGATCCGCACCGTGCTGCGCGGCCCGCAGGCGAGAATTGCGAGTACCGCGCAGACCGGCAGGATCACGGCCAGGACCAGCAGGAAGCCGCCCGGCGTGGTGGCGTGGATGGGCGAGGTCACGACCCGCCTCGCGGCTCGGCGGGCGCGGCCTCCTCCGCCGGCTCGGCGAGGCGCTTCAGCAAGGCGACGGCCAACGCGCTGGCCGAAAAGGCGACGACGATGCCGGTGATTACCAGCGCCTGCGGCACCGGATCGGCGGCAAAGCCGGCACCGGCGCCGCGACGGGCGACGGCTCCGAAGACGAGGAAGATGCCTGCGCCGAGAATGTTGCAGCCAACGATGCGGCGCAGCAGGCCGGGAGACGCGACAACGGCGAACAGGCCGATACCGACGAGCGCCGCGCCGCACAGGCCGAACAGGGCACCGGGCTGCAACGCCGCCATCATCATGAAGGTGCCTTCCGGGCCGGGCCGGCGACCAGCATGGCCAGCGCTGCCGCAACGGACACGGTCAGCGCCGCCTCAATCGCCACGATCAGCGGCTTCGCCAGCGCCTTCGGATAGGCGAGGAAGCCATCTGCAAAGGCGAAACCGAGGAAAGCGATCGCCAGGAACAGCACCGGCCCGCCGGCCAAAGCGAGCCGCAGCGGCAGCGCGGCCGTCTCGGGCGGCGGCCTGAGCCCGCCCATCATCACCAGCAGCCACATCGCCGCAAGCACGGTCCCGGCCTGGAAGGTGCCGCCCGGCGCATCGGCCCCGACCCAGAACATGTAGACGCCGATCACCACGCCGAAAGGCGGCAGGACCCGGGCCAGATAAGCGAGCGGGTCCGGCACGGCACTGGGTCTTACCTCGGGAGCGCCGCCCCAGAGCGCGTCGGGCGCCAGCGACCAGACCCCGATCAGCGCGAGCAGCACCACGATCTTTTCCAGCAGCGTGTCGAGCGCGCGATAAGCCAGCAGGACCGCGGTGACGGGATTGCCGAGCCCGGTCGCGGGAAGCGCCTCCACAGCCGTCGGTGCGAGCGTCGGAGCCGGTGACGCGAAGCTCAACACGGCGAAGCCGAGCCCGACGGAAATGGCAGCGCAGCCCATGGCCGCGGCCAGCTTGCTGGTGCGCGTCATCGGCTCCTCATGCTTGCCGCGGCCACGGATCGCGGCTTCAGCCCGCAGCAGCAGAACCCCCGTCCCGCCCCCGCCTATGGCGATCTCGGTCAAGGCCACGTCAGGCGCCGCAAGCCGGGCCCAGACGAGTCCGAGCAGCAGACCGAAGGCGAGGAAGGCGATGATCCCGCTGCGCTCGTCCGGCTCTACGACGACATGGACCGCAAGCGCCAGCAGGCTGGCGACGAGCGCGAGATCGAACAGCAGCATCATCGACCGGCTCGGCCGCGATGGACGGCGCGCGCCAGCAACTGGCTCGCCGTCGCCGCCGAAAGCTGCGCCAGCAGCCAGATGCAGAGGAGCTTCAGGCCGTCGGCGATGCTCGCAGCCTGCGGCAGGAGGCCGATCACGATCAGCCCAAGGCCGAGATTGTCGGCCTTGCTGATCGCATGCAGCCGGCTCAGCGTATCGGGGAAGCGCAGCAGGCCGAGCGCGCCGGCCAGGAAGAGCAGCGCTCCCGCAGCCACCAGGACGACAGTGACGATATCGGCGAGGCTGCTCATGGCTGCTTCTTCGCCGGATCGGGTTCAGCGGCCGGCTCCGTGGTGCCAAGCGCGAAGGCCACGCAGGAGAATGCCGCGAACAGGGTGAGCAGCAGCGCGACGTCGTTCACCGCCGGAGCGCCCGAGGCGCCTCCGAGCAGCAGGAGCACCGCCGCACCGCCGGTCCCGAGCAATTGCAGCGCCATCATGCGTTCGGCCAGGACGCGGGAACGCAGGACCCGCAACAGCGCGACGGCCGTGACCGCCAGGATGAAGAGCGCCGCCGCGGTCAGGACATCAGCCATCGCGCCTCTCCGATCCGAGTATCCGGCAGAACGCCATCTCGTCGGCGGCGACCTGTTCTGCCACGGCCTCGCGCAGATCGAGGCAATGGATCAGCAGCGTCCCGTCGGCTGCGGCGGAAACCGGCAGCTTGCCCGGCTGCAGGCTCATCACGGCGCAGGCGGAATCGCGCGCCAGGCCGGCGGGGACGCTGGAGCGGCAGGTTACGAAGCCCGGCCGCAGGTCCGGTTCGCGCGCGAAGGCCCGCCGCGCCACATCGAGGCCCGCGACGATCGATTGCGCCAGAAAGCGAAGCAGAAATCCGATGAAGCCCGCCAGGGACAGCGTACCTCCAGCCGGCCACAGCTTCGTGCTGGCCCAGACTCCCGCGGCGCTGGCGACGAGGCCGACGAGCAGATTCTTCGGCGCGGGACCGATCAGGATCACCCATAGCAGCAGCAGGCACAGCCCCCGGACCAGGAGCGTCGGAAACCGCGTATCCTCGGCCACGGCCATCGTCCCCATCGTCTCCGCTGCCTCCGGTCGATGCTCCGTCACGTCTGCGGCGCAGGGTAGCCACCGCCTCCGCGGGCAACATCAGCCCGATGTCTCACGCCTGTGCGCCGCGTCCCATTCTCCCTGGCGTTCCGGCGGCGCGTCTCGCCGCGCCGTAGCGCAGCAGGATCGCCCTCGCCCCCCGGTCAGGCTCTGACGGCGGTAATATCCACTGCGTCCTCGCCCTTTCGTGGCGCGCCGATCAATTCGGCCAGCCACTGGCTCGAAGGATGCAGGGCGCAGAAGGTGATGAGGGCGATGGTGATCGGCACTCCGATGAAGGCGCCGAACACGCCCCAGAGATAGGTCCAGAAGAAGACCGAGAACAGCACGCTCGCCGGCGATATCGCCAGCGCGTTGCCGGCGACCCGGGGCTCGACATAGCTGCCGACGATGAACTGGATCAGGTTCAGGCAGGCGAAGACCGCGATCACCGCCTGCCAGGAGCCGAACTGTGTCATCGCGAACAGTGTCGGGAAGACGGTGGCGATCAGCGGGCCCATGAACGGGACATAGTTCAGCAGGAAGGCGATGAAGCCCCATTCCGCCGCCAAGGGCAGGCCTACCGACTTGGCGAAGATCCAGACCAGCAGGCCGGTGACCACGCTCATCAGCGTCCTGACCAGCATGTAGCGCCTGATCTTGGCGGCCGTCGCGAGGCTGCCGTGCAGGAGCAGCTGGCCCACGGTGCGGTTGCGCATTCCCCTGAGCTTGCGGCCAAAATCCTCGACCTCGAGCAGACCGAGGAGCACGTAGACGAGCACAACCAGCCAGAAGCTCATCGTGCTGTTCAGCCGGCCGCTGATGGTCTGGACCATGCGCAGGATCCAGGCCGTGCTGAAATTCTCCGACCAGACCGATGCGACGGCGATGCCATGCCCTTCGAGCCAGAGCGTCACCTGCTCGTAGAAAGCCTGGAAACGGCCGATGTCGCTGACGATCCAGCGGCCGACGCGGCCGAAGGCCCAGGCGATCAGGGAGCCGAAGGCGACGAAGGCCACGACCATGACGAAGAGGCTGATCGCCAGCGCCAGCAGGCGCGGCAGGATGCTCTGCAGCATCTGCTGCAGCGGCCAGATCAGCGCGATGATGAACAGCGCAAAGGCGACCGGGGCGAAGACCGAGCTCGCGGTCGACAAGGCCGCCACCACCAGGATGATGGCGATGATGACCTGCGCGGCCTGATGTGACTTGCCGCCCGTGATGGGAGTGTCCCGTTCGGGATGCGCGGCAGCGGCGAGATCCTTCTGTGGCGTCACCCGTCAGACCCCCTCGGTGAACTCGGCGAGATCGAGCGTCGAGCGCTTGCCGATCTCGTCGCGATGCGCCCGGTAGAACGCCTCGGCGGAGCGCCTGCCCTCGTCATGGAGCATGGTCAGGAACTCCCATTCGGCATTGAGCTTCGAGGAATAGCCCAGGTCGATCATGGCGTCGCTGGTGATGCGATGAATGCGCATGCGCGCCCAGCGCGCAGCCTCGCCACCGCTGGAAAGCGCCTCGCGCTGCAGCAGCGCCATCATGCGCAGCTCCTTCAGCAGCACCGCGTTGAAGGAGACCTCGTTGAGGCGGTTGAGGATATCGCGCGCCGTCCGCGGCGTGTCCGGCCGCTCGACCGGGTTGATCTGGACGAGGATCGTGTCGCTGGCCGTGCTCTCCTTGATCAGAGGCGTCATCGTCGGATTGCCGGAATAACCGCCGTCCCAATAGCTCTCGCCGCCGATCTCGACCGCCTGGAACAGGGTCGGCAGGCAGGCCGAGGCGAGCAGCACTTCCGGCGTGATCTCGGCGTTCCGGAAAATCCGGTTGCGCCCCGTCCTGACATTCGTCGCGGAAATGAAAAGCTTGATCGGGCCTGTCGCGATGGCGTCGAAATCGATGACCTCGGTGAGGATGTCCGTCAGCGGATTCGCGCCCGACGGGTTGAGGCTGTAGGGTGAGACGACGCGGGACATCATGTCCATCGCCACGAAGAGCGGCGAAGTGTCGAGCGTCCAGCGCCCGAGCAGCACGTCGAGCGGCGAGCGCTGGAACGGGCTGAAGCGCGCCGCCTCCGAGACCTTCCGCCAGTATCGGTTAAGCGCCTCGCGAGCTCCTTCGCGCCCGCCGATGGCGTAGCCGGACGCCAGCACGGCCGCATTCATCGCCCCCGCCGAGGTGCCCGAAATCGCCTCGATCGTCAGCCAGTCCTCCTCGAGGATCCGGCACAGCACGCCCCAGGTGAAGGCGCCATGTGCGCCGCCACCTTGCAAGGCGAGGTCGATGTCGAGCGGCTCCCGCGTCCCGGCGACGCGGCTGGAGGAGGCGGAAGGCCTCTTGCTCATCGGAGCACCTCTTTCGATTGGCGAAGCCTGCCTCCCTCCTGGGGTCACGCCCCTGCCGCGCCGGCCTCCGCCGTGCCGGTCTCGGCAACGGCCGCGAGCGCGGCACGCAGCGCCGCTTCCTTCGTCTCATCGAAGGAGGTCTGGATCAGCGTGCCGCCGACGCCCTTGAGGTCCGCCAGAACCTTGTCCGTGGTCATCTTGCGGACAAGCAGGAACAGGCCGGCCGTGTTCGGCTGCAAGGCCGAGGCGGCGTCCTTCATGAACTGGTCGTTGATGCCGACATCGCTGAACTTGCCGCCAAGCGCGCCCGATGCGGCGCCGATCGCCGTGCCGATCAGCGGGTTCAGGAAGATGAATCCGATCAGCGTGCCCCACAGCGCCCCCGAAGCGGCCCCCGTCGTGGTCAGGTTGATCATCTGGTTGAGTTTGACATGGCCCTGGTCGTCCTTGACCACGACGACGGCATCGCCGAGCTCGATCAGATATTCGCGCTGGAGGGACAGGACCTTCTGGCGAACCTCCTCCGCCTTCTGCTCGGTCGGAAAGGCAATGAAAACAAGATCGCTCATGTCGATGACTCCGTGGCTTGAGTGGTGGGGAAAATGACGAACCGGTGTCCCCGGCTTTCGGCCGTTTCGAAAAATCGCGGCATCTTCGTTTGCCCTATGCCTATGCCCTCGCTCACGGTCGCGACGGCGATGCAGACGCCGTCTGCGCCTGAGGCAACGGCCGGACGCGCTGGCCGGGGTGGAGCGCCTGAATACCGGCGGACACGATCGTTTCGCCGGGCGCCAGCCCCTGGGAGAGGATGACCTTGTCGGCATCGAACCGCAGTACGTCGATATCGCGCAGGGAGACGGTGGATTTGGCCGGGTCCACGACCCATACCGCGGGCGAGCGGCCCTGCTGGGTCAGCGCGCTCGCAGGGATCGAGATGATCGCCGCAGTGGCGAGCTCGATCGTGCCGACGACCGTCGAGCCGAGGCGCATCGCTTCCGGCGGATCCTGCAATCCGACTCGAACCGCGAAGGTCCGGGTCACCGGATCGGCCTGGGGGGCGACCTCGCGCACCGAGCCATAGGCAGTCACGGACGGAGCATCGGCCAGCGCGACGCGGATTTTGGCATCGCTGAGATGCGTGTCGAGCACCGCGGCCGGCACGTTGAACACCGCGTCGCGGCTGTCGTCGCGGGCGACCTGCACGACGATCTGGCCGGGCTGGACCACCTCGCCCGGCTCGATCTGCCGGGCGATGATGACGCCGGCGACAGCCGTGCGCAGTTCGGTGAAGCTGAGACGGTCTTGCGCCAGCTCGAGCTGCGCCTCGGCATTCTCCAGGCCGGCCTGCCCCGTCTCCTGCGCCCGTCTTGCCTGGTCGTAGCGCGGGCGGGTGGTGAAGCCCTGCGCCATCAGGCGCTCCTGGCGCTCGAAGGTGTTGCGCGCCGTGCTGACCTCGCCGCGCGCGGCCTCCAGCGCCGCCTTGGCAGCCGCCAGCGCATTCTGTTCGAGGGTGGGCTCGAGCCGGGCGATGACCTGCCCGGCCATCACCCGGTCGCCGACATTGACGGGGCGTTCGAGCACCCGCCCGCCGATGCGGAAGGCAAGCCCGACATCCTTCTTCGCCTGGATCTCGCCGCTGAGCTGGATGTCGTCGGAGAACTGCCCCGCCGCGACCGTGACGACGCCGACAAGCCGCCCTTCCGACGGCGGCACCGGCTCGTTGCCGCAGGAGGCCAGGACGACGCCGAGCAGCGCAAGGCCCGCAGCCCGCCCCGCAAGATCCATCGGCATCCGCCTTGTCGAGCGCGCGCTCATGACAGGGAGGCTCCCGCGCCGGCCACCGGCGTCTCCTTGTTTCGTGAGGTCGAAGCGTCGAAAACCGTGACGTAGAGCACCGGCAACAGGACGAGGGTCAGCACCGTCGCCACCAGCAGCCCGCCCATGATCGCGAAGGCCATCGGCCCCCAGAACACGGTCGGAGCGATCGGGATCATGCCGAGCACGGTCGAGATCGCCGTCAGCACGATCGGCCGGAAGCGTGAGCCGGCGGCGTCGATCGCAGCGTCGATCACCCCTTTCCCGGCCGCCCGCTCGTCCTCGATCTGCCCGACCAGGATCACGGCGTTCTTGGTGATGATGCCGATCAGGGCGAGGATGCCGAGCAGTGCGACGAAGCCGAGCGGCTTGCCCGAGAGCAGCAGCGCCCCGACTACGCCGATCAGGCCGAGCGGCGCAATGCTGAGCACGATCGCAAACAGCCTGAAGCTCCTGAGCTGGGCCATCAGCACGGTGAACATGATCAGCAGCATCACCGGCACCACGGCGATGACCGAGGCCTGCGACTTGGCGCTCTCCTCGACCGTGCCGCCAACAGTGATGCCGTAGCCGGCGGGCAGCGTCCTCCGAAGCGCCTCCACCGAAGGCTGCAGCGCGTTGACCAACGCGTCCGGCAAGGTGCCCGGCGGGACATCGGCCGAGACCGTCAGGTTCGGCACGCGGTCGCGCCGCCAGATCAGGGGTGAGTCGAGCCCGTAGTCGAAGCTCACGAACTGCGACAACGGGACTGAGCGGCCGTTGGGCAGCGCGACCTGCATGCTGCGCAGCGTATCGAGCGAGGCGCGCTCGGCATCCTGCGCCCGCACGACCACGTCGACGAGATAGATGGAATCGCGCAGCTGTGTCACCACCGTACCGGAGACGACCGTATTGACGATCGCGGCAACCGCCGCGGAGCTGAGTCCGAGACGGCGCGCCTCGTCCTGATCGACGCGCAGCCTGAGTTCCCGCGAAGGCTCGATCCAGTCGAAATTGATCTGCTTGGCGCTGGGATTCGTCGCGACGACCTGTGCGAGCTTCATCGCGATGGTGCGAACCTCGGCGATGTCCGGCCCGCTCACGCGATACTGGACCGGCCAGCCGACAGGCGGACCGAGCTCGAGCGGCGACACGCGCCCCACGACATTGGGGAAGTGCTGGGCGAGCAGCGCTTCGAGCTTCTTCTGCAGCCGCTCACGCCCCGGCACGTCCTTGGCGACGATCACGACCTGGCTGAAGAAATCGTTGGGCAGTTGGGCATTGAGCGGCAGGTAGAAGCGGATCGCGCCGCGGCCGACATAGGTACTCCAGCGCTCGATATCGGGATCGCCCTTGAGCGAGTCCTCAAGGCGATTGACCAGGTCCTCGCTCGCATAGATCGAGGCGTTCTGCGGCAAGGTGAGATCGACGAGCAGTTCCGGCCGGTCCGAGGCCGGGAAGAACTGCCGCGGAACGAGCGGCAGCGCCAGGATGGAACCGGCGAATAGCGCGAGCGTCACCGCGATGGTCACCCAGCGCAGCCTGATCGCGCCCGAGAGCATGGCCCGGAAACCGCGCTCGACCCGCCCCGGTTCCTGGTCCTGCGCGGAGGCGGCGGGCGCCTTCAGCATGGCGACGCCGAGCACCGGCGCGAACAGGATGGCGACGAACCAGGAGACGATGAGCGCGATCGTCACCACCGCGAAGAGCGAGAAGGTGTACTCGCCGGCCGAGCTCGCGGCGAAGCCGATCGGCACGAAGCCGGCAATCGTCACCAACGTGCCGGCCAACATGGCGGTGGCGTATTTGTCGAAGGCGAAAGTTGCCGCCTTCAGCTTTTCCTCGCCCGCGGCGAGCCGCGTCACCATGGCGTCGGTCGTGGTCATCGCGTCGTCGACCAGCAGCGCCAGCGCGATGATCAGGGCCCCAAGCGAGATGCGCTGCATGTCGATGCCGGCGACCAGCATGCAGGCGAAGACGATGGCGAGCGTCAGCGGGATGGCGAGCGCGACGACGAGGCCCGGCCGCACGCCGAGGCTGATGAAGCTGACCACCATGATAATGCCGACGGCCTGCCAGAGCGACATCATGAAATCGTCGATCGCGTGCGAGACCGTCACCGCCTGGTCGGCGACGAGATAGGGCTCGATGCCGAGCGGCAGGCCGGCGGTGACCGTGGCCATCGCCTTCTTGATGTTGACGCCCAGCGCCAGGATGTCGCCGCCATCGCGCATGGCGATGCCGAGCCCGATCGCCTCACGCCCGTTCACGCGGAACATCGGCGTTGGCGGATCGACATGGCCACGCCGGATGGTCGCGATATCGGCGAGCCGCACCATCCGGTCCCCGACCGGGAAGTTGATATTCAAAAGGTCGGCCTCGGACTGGAAGGCGCCGGAGACCCGCACCGAGAACTTCTCGCTCTGCGTCTGCACTTCGCCGGCCGGCCGCACGATATTCTGCGCCTGCAGGGCCGCGAGCAGTCCGGCGCGGTCGAGGCCGAGATTGGCCAGGCCCCGCACCGAGAATTCAATGAAGATGCGCTCATCCTGCGTCCCGACGATCTCGATCTTCGAGACGTCGGGCACCAGCAGCAGCCGCGACCGGATGGCCTCGACATGGTCGCGCAGCTCCCTGTTTGTGAAGCCGTCCGAGGTGAAGCCGTAGATGATGCCGAAAGTGTCGCCGAAACGGTCGTTGAAGAACGGCCCCAATGTGCCGGAAGGCAGGGTGTGGCGCATGTCGGCAACGAGATTGCGCACCCTGTACCAGGTATCCTGGACCTGGCGTGCCGGCACATCCCCCTTCAGGTTGACGAAGATCGTGGTCACGCCGGGCCTGGTGAAGCTGCGCACGCTGTCGAGCCCGGGCGTCTCCTCGAGCTGCCGCTCGAGGCGCTCGGTCACCTGGCTCAGCGTATCCTCCATGCTGGCGCCGGGCCAGATCGCCGAGACGACCATCGTCTTGATGACGAAGGCCGGGTCCTCGTTGCGGCCGAGCCGGATGAAGGCGAAGACGCCGGCAGCGACCGCGACGATCATGAGATAGATCACGACCGAGCGGCTCTTCAGCGCCCATTCTGACAGATTGAAGCTCATCGCGGCTCGGCTCCGATCAGGCGCACCTGCTGGCCTTCGCGCAGAAGCCCGGCACCGGCGGTGACGACGATCTCGCCGACCTGCAATCCCTTGGAGATATGGGCGGCGGCTGGGTCGGTATTCGCCACCTCCAGCCCGCGCAGCGAAACAGTCAGCGTTTTCGGGTCGACCACCCAGGCTCCGACCTTCTGGTCACGCTGCGTCAGCGCCGTCGCCGGAATGGCGATACCTTCCGCCCCCTCGGCGCGTATCGAACCCGAAACGGCTGCTCCCAGCCGGAAGGCCGATGCCGGATCGGTGAGGCCGACCCTGATCCTGAATGTCCTCGTGACGGGGTCGGCCTGCGGCGCGATCTCGCGCACCCGGCCCGCCGCTTCCGCGCCCGCCTCCCCGGCCAGCGCGACCCGCACCGACATGCCCGGCGTGAGCCGGCGCGCCAGATCCGCCGGAATCTCGAACACCGCGTCGCGCCCATCCCGCCGCGCCAGCTGGACGATCATCTGGCCGGCAGCGACGACTTCGGCCGGCTCGGCGCCCACGCGCGTGACGACGCCCGGCGCGTCTGCCTTCAGCGTCGTGAAACCGACGAGGTCCTCTGCCGAGCGGACACGCGCCTGCGCGGCCTCGACCTGGGCGCGAGCAGCGGTCAGCGCCTGCCTGGCGGCATCGAAATCCGCCTGCGTGGTGATGTGCCTTTCGAGGAGATGGCTTTGACGCCGGAACTGGTTCTCCGCCTTGCGCAGGTCGCCCAGTGCGGCGGTCAGAACGGCCTGGGCCGAACGTAGGTCGTTGAGTTCGTTCGCGGGATCGAGCCGCGCGACGACTTCGCCCTCGCGGACATTCGCACCGACTCCGACCAGCCGTTCGGTCATGCGGCCACCGATGCGGAACGCCAACGAAGCCTGGTCCTGTGCCTCGACATGGCCGGTAAAGGCGAGATCGGGCGCCTGACGCAGCGGCTCGACGGTCACGGTTCGCACGATGCGCACCGGCGGCGGCTCTTTCTCCTCCCGATTGCAGGAGGCGACGGCAAGCGTGATGACCAGCATGGCAAGAAGGCGGCCCGAACTGGGCGAAGCGTCATTACCCCTCATGCCTGCCCTCCGGCAGTCGCCGCTGCTCCAACCGTGCGCCCGGACGCCTGAAGCCTTGCCTCTGCATCGCGCTCTATCCCCTGACGGCCACGACGTCATGCGCCCACGGGCGCTTTTTTGCACCCGCGCAATCCCGTGAACGCTAGCAACACCGACGGGAACACGGATCAGCTCAGAATCCCAACTCTGGGCTGGTCATCTCATTTGTGGGCACGGCGGTGCAGCGGCACGGCGCAGACCGCAAGCGACCGGCAACAGCAACAGGAGCCCCATTGCAGCGGCCGCAGCCATCACGAGGTAGATTTCCTCTCCCCAGCTCTCGTAAAGCCGGCCGGACAGTGTCATCAGAATGGCCATCAGGCCGGCCCAGCCTCCGGCGAGCCAGGCCTGGGCGCTCGCCTGCATCCGGCCCGGCGCCAGCCCGGCCAGCAGGAAGATGCTGCCGAGATGGGTGGCTCCGAACGTCATGCCATGCATCAGCTGAAGGCATATCAGGGTCGAAAGGCCGGGGTCCTGCGCCATCGCTCCCCAGCGCAGGAGCGCAGCCGCGGCGGCCGCCACCAGCAACCCGGCGGCGCTGCCGGCCCCGTTCATCCGGTAGCCCAGACAGGCGAACAGGGCGACCTCCGACAGCACGCCGAGCGACCACAATCCGCCCATCATGATGCCGGAGATTCCGGCCGCCTGCCAATGCAGCGCACCGAAACCGTAAAACCCCGCATGGCTCGCCTGCACGAGCGCGGCGCCGGCAATCGCGCCGGCAAGGTACAGAGGATGGGCCGGCCAGCTATCGCCCTGCTCTCCGGCATCCGTATGGCGCGACGCCACCGTCATGCAGCCCGCGGCCGCAACTGCCGTGACGATGGCCGAGGCCAGCAGCAGCACGATGATCGATGCGGCCGAAAACCATTCGAGCGACCAGCCGGCCACAAGACTGGCGGCGGCGAAGCCGAGCGATCCCCAGAGGCGGATGCGGCCATAGGTCAGCTCGGGTCGCACCGTCCGCGCGAGGCGCCTCAGCGTCATGGTATCGGTCAGGGCAATCAGAGGCCCCTGTGCAGCCGCAATGGCGACGACGACGAGAAGGATCGGCCAGAAGCCGTTCGTCATCGTCAGAAGCCCGGTCCCCGCCGCGACCAGCACCGCGCAGAGCGTGAGCACCACGGCAATGCGGCCGCTTCGGTCGGCGAACGCCCCGACCGTGGGATTCGCGACGATACGGATCAGCAGCGGAGCCGCCAGGACGATGCCGATCGAGTCGCTATCGAGGGATTGCGCCTTCAGCCAGAGTGGGAAGAACGGAAGATTGATCCCGAGCTCGAAGAACAGGCACGCATAGAGCAGCGCCAGCCGGCCGACGGGCACATCCGGCGCAATCACTGCGGCCGCATTCCCGGCCTTTTCCCGCAAGAATGAGAGAAGCGGCACGGCTCAGCCTGGGACCGGCACCTCCGGCTCGTCGGCAAAATAACGGATGAGGCCGCGCTCGCGCGCTTCGGTCGGACTGTAGCCGAACTCACGTCGGAAGGCCCGGCTGAAGGTCGAATGATCGGCAAAGCCCACTTCGTTGCCGATGGCGTGGATGGAACGTGCGAAACGATGGGAACTCAACCGGTAATGCGCCTCGCGCAGGCGCTCCCGGTTGATGAAATGGGCAACGCCGCCGCTGCTCTCGAATAGCCGATACAGCTTCGAACGGGACATGGCCAGCAGCCGGGCCAGCCGCTCGGGCCCGAAATCGGGGGAATGCATATTCTGGCGCACGACGGCGCGCGCCCTGTCGATCAGGACGGAGCCCGGCAGATGCCGCACAAGCTCATGGCAAACCGGTCGGGTCGCGACACAGGCCGCGACGAGGGCCTTGGTCGGGATCTCGAGATTCGCGGCATGCTCTGGGGTGACGTAAGGCAACCGCCGGACCAGGCCATCCATGTAATCGGTCAGCAAGGGCGCAAACTCCTCGTTCACCGCGAGGCCATGGGCATCGTCGAGGCGCTGCTCGTCCGCGGGCTGGCGGTCGCGCGGAAGGTAGAGGGTGATGACCTCGCTGTCCTGGGCCTGCCCCTCGAAAGGCAGCGCCAGGGAACGGAAGCTCAGATCCTCACACGACAAGCCATCCGCCGCCGCCGTGCGCGCCAGCACCACGCACCAATGATCCAGATAGGATTTGGGGCGATGACGCCACTGCCGAACCGGCGCCCCCGCGTAGACGACATGCGTCAAAACGAGTTCTCCCAAGGTCCAGGAGGAAAATTCGGCAACGAATCCCGCCGACGCGTCCCCTGTCGGAAGAAGCTCGATCGAATCCTTGTGCAGGGAACGCCAAGCGTCGAACTGGTCCTGCGCCCGCAGTCCTACCGTACACAAACGCGGCATCGAAAACATGCTGCTGTTCCTTCTCACGCCGCCCAGAGAGAAAGCCGGCATCAAATCAGCCGATCATGCTGCATTTCGTGCGAAACGCGAGCTGCAGGAGCGGACCCTAACACGCGACGAAATCAGGCAAATTAACCTAGATCAAACGATCGAGCCGGGTCAGTATTCGTAAAATTATACTTTACTCCTAAACATGTTATCCAATTATCTCTTCCTGCCACCGGGTTCGTCAACCCTATGGTGTCGCCGCATCGAAGACCCGGATCGGCGCGGTGACCAGAAGCGTCGCAGCAGAGCCGATCAATCCTGCCGCAGCGAGCGGAGCCGGGACGTCGGAATCCGTGATCACCTGCCCTTGCAGCAATCTGCCGCCGATCAAGCGCACGGCATCGGGGCTCGCCGCAAAGAGATCATGGTTCAAGCGATCGCCCGCGTTGACAGCGGTAAGATCGATCACGGTGATCCCGGCCTGGCCCGCGAACTGGCGGCGATATTCCTCCTGCGTCGGATCGATGCCGCCGAGCCGCGTCGCCCCGCGCGCGATGAAACGGGATACCTGCAGCGCGCGATCGTGCTGCGCCGTGAACAACGTGATCCGCGGCCGTTTCGGTCCCATATCCTCGACCTGGCGCCGAAAGACACCGACATCGAGATCCGGCGAGGCCAGGATGAGATTGCTGATCTTGCGCGTAACGCCGCCGTTTCTCAGTGCGATTTGCCTGACGGCCTCGACAGCCGGCCAGCTTCCCATCGAATGAGCGAGGATCACGACCTCCCGGACCGAGGGGCTCGCAACGGCCACATCGAGCAGGTCCGCGAGGTCTGATCGGGAATAGGAAGCGTTGTCGAAGTCGCGGCTATAATCGAGCAGGTAGCCGCGCGAGGGCCAGGAGAAAAGAACCGGGGCGGCATGAGCATCGGCGTCGTGCGCCAGTTGAGCGAAGCGAAAGACCGCGCGATCGAACGGCGTGTTGAAGCCGTGAACGAATACGAAAACCCGCTTCGAACGCCCGCTCGTCGACTTGAACCAGTCGACGAGCTTGGCTTTGGGCATCGGCGTGGAGGCGGTGACGACGAAATCCGTGGCGGGGTTGCCGGGAACCGATCGCGGCAACTGGATGGTGCCGACCTCGCGGTTGCGTGGAATCGAGACCACGATGTTTCTGAATGAAACGCCCTCCCCCCGCTCGCCGCTGAAGAGGACACCGGCATCGGCCGACGGTGCGCGCGTCGTCGCCGCCAACATGTTGACGCTGTCCGTGCCAGGAACGGAGGCTACAGGCTGCAGCAGTCCGCGCGGTGTCGAGGCACAGGCCGCAAGGCCGGCTGCGAGCGCGACTGGCAAGACCATGGCAGGGCGGACCCGCTCCAGGAATCGCCGCCGCGCCGGCCATTTCGCCGCGCTTGCCGCGGCGCTCTCGGCGCACGCCTTCCCACACTCATGCGCCCCGGCCCGGTCTCGCCCCTCTCCGAGCCCGCCGCTCATCGCTGCTAGGATTCTCATGATGCTAAGATTCGCATGCGGGACAGACCGTAGAAAACTGCCCCGGCGCGGACAAGCCCAGGCCCGTGGCCTCGCGGTGCTGGATTCGATTTTGGGACAAGGGGTCTAGATCTGAGATTCCCTGCCGATATCCCCGCTATCGGCTTGCGATTATTGATATGAAGATTGGGATATCGACAAGAATGCGATCCGCCATGGTTAAGCGCGCGCTCGAACAGCGGTAAGCGCTTGTGCGACTATGACAGGCATGACCAACCTGTCGCGCCGCCTTTTCCGGGCGCGCATGATGATCACGATACTTGACGGGATGCAGATGGAACGCAGGGCATTTTTGACCGCACTCCTCGGCGGCGTGTTGGCCGCGGTGACGGCAGAGGCTGCGCCAATCGAAAGGCTGCCCACACCGACGGCCGGCGCGCTCGACACGCTGGATGCCGAATTCACGCAGGGGCCGCCGCAGCCGCGGGCTCCGGGCGCCACAAGCGTTCCGGCCCACCCCCGCAACCCCAGGCGCCGGCGGAAGAACTGGCATCGTTACCGCCAGCGCAACCGTCGCCCGCTGCCGCCTCCACCCCGGCATCGCGGGCGCTGACTGTCCGGCCGCGCTAATTTACAATAGTAATTACAAAGTTTCCAACTTACGTCCTGAAATTAGACATATAATTATAAATATTGAGTCGAAACTAATTTACAGACCGGCAAAAATAGCCAAAGAAACACATTTATAACATAGATAGAGCCGGCATAGCGTTATCACGCAAACAACGACACAAACAATTTCATTTACTGAATACAAGAATGGACGGCACAGATAAAATTGCTATTGGCCTGCTGCCAATGGATCCTGGCGGCATGATCCGTGGCAGGTTCAAGCCGCGCCATGATTTCCGCGTCGCTGGCACCGGCCTCCGCGAGTCCAACGCCTCCGGCATGCCGAAAATGGCCTGCCTCGACCGGCTCACACTGATCGATGATGGAGCGCGACGGTCCGCGGATCAGCGCGACCGTAAGGGGGCACCGTCGTCGTCGCCAAGAAGTGCGCGGAAAGCCTGCGCCGGCCGACCGATATAGCGTTCCTTATGTCGCAACATGAAGAAGCGACGGGATGGGATCTCCACCGCGACTTCAGCGAGCGCGCCCGACTGCAAGGCACTGGCGACCACGAGCCTCGACATGAGGCCGGCGGCAGAGCCTGCTTCGACGGCGGCGCGCACCGCCTCGTTGGCGGGCAGTTCCAGCGCGACATCGAGGTCGGCCACCGAGTATCCTGCGCCGGCGAGAACTGTTTCCAGGACTTGCCGGGTGCCCGAGCCCGGTTCCCGCAAGACCCAGGAGCTTCCGACGAACGCCGACGCATCGACGCGGTCCCTCCGCGCCCAGGGATGATCGGGCGCGACGACGATTGCCATCTCGTCCACTGCGACGACCTCTTGCGCCAGAAGCGGATCGTCGATCTCACCTTCGACAAAGCCGATATCGGCGAGCCCATCGTGGACGGAGGCCGCGACCGTCTCGGTATTGCCGATCACGAGCGGCGTCTCGATTCCCGGATGCCGGGCGCGAAACATGGCGAGCTTCCGCGGCAGCCAGTAATTGCCGACCGTCTGGCTCGCGGCGAAGGACAGCCGCCCGCGCTTCAGCCCGGCGAGATCCGACAGGACCTGTTCACCCGCGGCAGCGCGGGCCAGGATCGCCCGGGCCTCGGTGAGGAACAGGCGCCCCGTATCGGTCAGCGCGATCCGGCGCCCGACGCGGTCGAACAGCTTCACGGCATGGCGATTTTCGAGCGCCGCGATCGCGGCGCTCGTGGCCGATTGCGTGAGATTCAGCTCCGAGGCCGCGCGCGTGACGTGCTCACGCTCGGCGACCGCGACGAAGATGCGAAGCTGTTCGAGTGTCATGGCCGTCAGATGGTTCCGCGAAGCCGGGATCAGGGTCCGGCCCGAGCTGTCGTGCGCGAGTGCTTCTGCGAGCGAACACTCTTCCGACGCCAGGGCCGATCATGGGGTATCAACAGGCAAGCCAGCGGCAAGAATGATCGAATTATTCAATTGAAACAAGACAAACAACACGTTGGATTGCTTGGATCGAACAAATCAAACTCGGCGTATCAAAGTGCCGAGTGCTGCAATGACGCTTCAAAGCCGACTCCAAACGAGTTTCGCCGATCAAATCGCGCTCGGCGTGAAGCGCCTCTGGCCCGGCCTGCTGCTGTGCCTCGCCGTATCGGGTGTTGCTCTCGCCGCCGAGCATCTGGAAGCCAGGTTCTTCCAGCGGGCCTGGCTGGAAGCCCTCGTCCTGGCGATCCTGATCGGAACTCTGGTCAGGTCGCTCTGGAGGCCCGGTAGCCGCTGGCGCCCGGGTATCTCGTTCTCGGCGAAGACCCTGCTGGAGCTCGCGGTCGTGTTGCTCGGCGCCTCCTTGAGTGCCGCCACGATCGCCGCCACCGGCGCCCCGCTTCTCCTCGGCATCGCCGCCGTGGTCTTGCTTGCGATCGGCCTGAGCTACGGCATCGGCCGCCTGCTGGGGCTGTCGCAAAGGATGGCGATCCTCGTCGCCTGCGGCAATTCCATCTGCGGAAATTCTGCCATCGCAGCCACCGCGCCGGTCATCGGCGCTAATGGCGACGACGTCGCCGCCTCGATCGCCTTCACAGCGGTGCTCGGGGTCGTGGTCGTGCTTTGCCTGCCGCTCCTGATCCCGATGCTGGGCCTCAGCGTCCATCAGTTCGGAATCCTGTCGGGCCTGACGGTCTATGCCGTTCCCCAGGTCCTCGCGGCCACGGCGCCGGCGGGCCAGGCCGCAACCCAAATCGGAACGCTGGTCAAGCTGGTGCGCGTGCTCATGCTGGGGCCCGTCATCCTCGTGCTGTCGCTGCTGTCCGGCCGACTGCGCCAGGAGACGGACGTGCCGACCCGGCAGGAGGCGACAGGATCTCGTCCCGCGTCGCGCCCGATCGCGGTTCATCACCTCGTGCCCTGGTTCATCGTCGGCTTCCTGGTGATGGCGGCGTTTCGCTCGGCCGGACTCATTCCAGCGGTCCTGCTGACCCCGCTGGCCACCGTCGCGAACCTGCTGACGATCATCTCGATGGCGGCACTCGGGCTCAGTGTCGACATCCGGTCTGTCGCAAAGGCCGGCCCCCGCGTCACGGCGACGGTCGTGCTCTCGCTCCTCGCGCTCGCGGCGATCTCGCTCGGCCTCATCCGCCTGATCGCGGTGCCCTGAGCCACGGCCCCTTACGACGAAGAGCGCCGATCGGAGACGCCCCCCGCCGGGCTTCGGGGACTCATCCCATCGAAAAGAGCGCGGCGTCCCCGAGGCCCTGGCGCAGCCTGCGAAGCAGCTCTCCGCCACGCAGGATCGCAGCGACGCGATCGGCATCCGGACCGTTCTCGCGATCGTCCTGGAGCATCGGGATGTCGGCGCGGATCGCCTCGTAGAGCGCGCCCGTCGTTCTGGCGAGGCGGGGCTTGCCGCGCAGGTCGACCGCCTGCGCCGCGACCAGCGCCTCGATGGCGAAGATCAGCCGCAGCGGCAGGATCTGCTCATCGAGCTTCCGGATCGTCAGCAGCGTCTGCGGCGCGTGGTCCTCGACCGCCTCGGAAACCGGAATCGCATCCGTGCTCGCCGGCGTGGCCTTCAGCCTCACCTCGCCCTGCAGGGCCGACACCGTCTTCTGCATCGAGTTGTAGCCGTTGGAGGCTCCGCCCAGCGGCGAGAGGTATTTCGGCAGCCCCGAGAGCTGCGCGTTCATCAGCTTGATCGTGCGATAGGCCGAGGCCGTCGCGAGCTGGACGTTGACGATCGCCAGCGCATCGAAGGACAGCGCGATGTCAGGGGTGTGGAAATTGGCGGTCGACAGGATAAGGTCGTCATCGGCCATGACGAGCGGGTTGTCGGCGGCGGAATTGACTTCCGTAGCGACACTGGCGACGGCGGTCTCGAAACTGGCGAGCGCCGGCCCGTAGACTTGCGAGAGCACGCGGAAGCACAGCGCATCCTGGATGGAGCGGGCGGCGCCTGCGTCGTGGAGGTAGCTGCCGTTCAGCGCCGTACGGAAGGCGGCCGCTGCCTGGACCTGTCCGCGTGCCGGCCGCGCTGCGGCCAATCGCGCATCGAAGATGCGCGGATTGGCGGCGTAGCCCTCGCCCGCCAGGGCTGCGACGACCATCGAGGACGAGAGCACGTCGGAGAGATCCGCCAGGACGAGCGCCGCATAGCCGCAGCTGACCGCGCTCGCGTTCAGGATCGCTAGCCCGTCCTTGGGTCCAAGCCGGGCGGGCGCGAGCCCGGCGGCGCGCAGCGCCTCGGCTGCCGGCATTCGGCGCCCCTTCAGGTAGACATCACCCAGGCCGATCAGGGCCGCGCCGAGATGCGCGCACAGGCCGAGGTCTCCGGCGCCGATCGAGCCGCGGCCGGGGACGACCGGCGTGATGCCGGCATTGAACATGGCGACCGCGAGGTCGAGCACCGCAGGCGAGACGCCCGAGCCGCCCTGCGCCATGCCGACGATGCGGCTCAGCAGCATGGCGCGGCCGGCCCGCTCCGGGAACGGCTCGCCCACGCCGATGCAGCGGCCGCGCACCAGCTTGACCTGGAAGGCCTCGATCTCGTCCGGCGGGATCCGGTAGCCGACATTGCCGCCGAGCCCGGTATTGAGCCCATAGATCGGTTCGTCGCGATGCATATAGCGATCGACGACGGCCCGCGCCGCGGCGACCCGCGCGACGGCGACGGGATCGAGGGCGATCGCGCGCCCCTCATCGACGATGGAGAGGATGGTGCCGAGGCCGACGCTCGTCGAGCCCAGTTGCATGACGCTCACGCGGGTTTCCTTTCAGTCGTCGGAATGGACGTGGCATGGCCGTGTTATTCGGCGGCCGCGGGGTGGGAGACGGCCTCGGCAAAGCCCTGCATCGTCCGGGCATACCATTCGACGAAGGTCCAGACGCCGTGCTCGGAGGCCTCGGCATAGGGGCCAGGGCGATAGCCGACGGAGCGAACCCCGCGCTGGTTGCGCTCGACGAGCTGCCGGTCCTGGTCGTTGGTCGCGCGCCAGACCTCGACGAGCCGCTCGAGATCGTAGTCCGTCCCTTCGACCGCCTCGGCATGCACCACCCATTTGCAGGTGACGATGGTCTCGCCCGCCGATCTCGGCAGCATCTGCACGACGATGGCATAGTCCGCGTGGATATGTCCGAACATGCTGGGATAATGGGTGAAACGCAGAGACCCGATATCCTGGTCCGGCCAGTCGGCGAGGCGGCGGGACACCGCAGGCTTGCCGTCCATCGTGATCGAGAGATTGCCGGCCTTGAAAGGCATGCGCCCGACGCGGAAATCGGCGCCGTCCCTGGTGACGCTGGGCAGGCCGGAGGCCTCGCAGCGCCGCCAGAACTCGGTGATGTAGGGATCGTTCCAGGGGTCGGCGAAATCGAAGATCAGGAGCGTGTTCATCAGCTCGGGATGCCCCGCCTGGCAATGATCGCATTCGCGGGCGTTCTCCATCACGAGCTTCCAGTTGCCCTGCTCGCGCAGCGTGATCGTGTGAACGACCTTGCCCTCGCCCAAACGGTGCGGCGCGGCCGCAGGCCCGAGCGCAGCGACAAGAGGCGCGATGTCCGGAGCGTCTTCGGCAAGGCAGACATAGATCAGCCCGGCGATCTCGCGGACATGGACCGGCCGCAAGCCGAGCTTGGCCTTGTCGACTGCCGGATCGAGGTTCGGCGCGCGCACGAGTTGGCCAGCCGGATCGTAGCTCCAGTGATGATAGGGACACACGAAGGTCGTCCTGCGGCCGCACGGCTGATCCAGCACGAGCGAGCCACGATGCCGGCAGCTGTTGAAGAAGGCCCGTACCGTCATCTCCCGGTCGCGGCAGACGATGACCGAGGTCTCGCCGATTTCAAATGTGAAGAACGCGCCGGGTTTGCGGATTTCACAGGCGAGGCCGGCGAAGACCCAGCGGCTTTCGAAGATCGCCTGCATGTCGAGACGGAAGAATTCGGGGTCGTTGTAGAACGGGTGCGGCAGCGAGGTGTGCGGCACCCGCTCCGCAAGGAGATGCGCCATCCGCTCCCGGCTCATCCGGTCTTCCGCCCTTTCGCCAGCCTTCCAGCGGTTCATCGCCTGCATTCCCCGGTTCGCATCGAGTTAAGGTGGAGCGAGCGGACGGGCCAAGGCGCATCATGTGATGTTTGTTGACAATCCTAGCTTTCAAAACTTGTCTGCGTCTTTGAGAGACAGTTGTAGACAAACCAGAACGATCGGATGGTTTCATGAACGCCGTCGATGCCGCCGCTGGCTTTCGTCATCGCCTGCAATCGCTGATCGATGGATCGGGCCTGAACCAGGCGGCCTTCGCCCGCATGGCCGAGATCGACCGCTCGACCCTGTCGCAGCTTCTCTCGGCGGATGGCCCGCGCATGCCGCGCGCGGACACGCTCATCGCCCTGGCGAAGGCCTGCCAGGTCTCGGTCGACTGGCTGCTCGGCCTGACACCGCGCAAGGAGGTCGGGACGCAGATCATCGACTCGATCATGCAGATCCAGACGCATACCCGCTCGCCCATCGACGACCATTTCCTCGGCTGGCTGCGCGAGGTCGAGGGCTACCGTGTCCGGACGGTGCCGGACAGCCTCCCGGACTTCCTGAAGACCGAGGAGGTGCTGCGTTACGAGTATCAGGGCGCGTCGCTCAACAACGTCAGCCAGTCGTTCGGGGCGCGCCTCGCGCTGATGCGCCGGCCGGAAAGCGAATTGGAGGTTTGCACCTCCATCCAGGCGTTGACGACGATGGCCAAGGGCGAAGGCAAGTGGGAGGGGCTCAACCAGACTGCGCGCCGCCGCCAGCTCGAGCATTTCGGCAAGCTCTACGCCGAGCTCTACCCCAGCCTGCGCATGTACTTCTATACGCTGACGGAGACCTATTCGAATCCCTTCACCGTCTTCGGTCCCAAGCGCGTGACACTCTTTCTCGGGACGAGCTATCTGGTGCTGAACGGCATCGACTATGTCAGGCTGTTCAGCAGGCGGTTCGACGAGCTGATCAAACTCGCCGTGGTCCAGCCCCACCAGATCGCGGAGACGGTCGACGACATCCTGAGCGAGCTCGGTTGAGCGCCAGGCACGGGCCGGATCGGGAGTGCAGAACCATCGAGCCGGCTACATCACGTTCGTCCTGCGCGAAGCCGTATCGCGCAGCGCGGCACCGGGGCGCTCGCCCGCTGGCTCGAAAGGATGCGTGACCACGTCGTGCTCGCGCAGCAGGAAGCGGCGCGCGACGTCGAGATAGCCGTCATAGACCATGCCGCCGTTCTCGCGGACCAGCCGATCGCGATTGGCGCGGTACCAGCGCGGAATCTCGTACCAGGGCATGACCGGGCGCTCATGATGGACGGCATGCAAATTGTTGTAGAGGTAGAGCAGGCCGAGGATCGGCGCATTCTCGACGATGGCGGTGCGCTCCAGCACGCCCTCGGCCGCCTTGTGCTCGGCGAAGGAGCGCAGCAGCATCAACGCCGTCGCCGGGTAGACGATCGCCAGCAGATAGAAGGTCAAACCCATCTCGCAGACGAGGACGAGCCAGGCGAGTACCAGCAGCAGCATGGGCAGGTGCTCCCCCCAGGCGCGTCGCGACACCTTGTCACCGCGCTTCAGGGCCCGGACCTCGTCGGCGAGGAAATGTCCCACTGCCCAGAACGGGCCGATCACGAGGCGCCCGAGCAGCGTTTTCTGCGCCCGCAGCAGGGTGCGGCCGACGGGGCCGAGCCCCTCCCAGTCCGCGACGGTGAGGTATCGCGATTCCGGATCGTCCAGCGGGTCGGTCAGCCGCTCGTCGCAATGATGGCGCAGATGGGAAACCCGATAGCTCTCATAAGGTAGCCAGATCGAAAGCGGCACTGATGCCAGGCCGCGGTTGACGCGGCGCGACCGCGTCGGGTGGCCATGCAGAATCTCGTGCTGCATCGAGCTGTGCCATGCGACGAGCCAGGCGCCGACAGCCGCGACCAGCCAGGCGGGCAGGCTGGCATGGAAATAGGTCACGGCGAGCCAGCCTCCGTAGACCACCGCGGCGAGCAGGATCGTCGGCCATTCGACCCCGCGCCGGCGTGCCAGGAAGCGCGAAGCGGCAGGCATGACGTCGAGGCTCATGGCAGTCTCCGGCGAAGGCGTACCACCGTGAATGCCCGCAGTGACCCTGTTGCGCTACGATACCATTGCGGCGAATGGTCACCAAAAACTTCGCAAGAGCGCCCAAGGATTACAACTGTAACAACAGTCTATTTTGCGGTCGATCTTGCGAAGGAAAGTTTGCGTTCCATCGATCTGCCAGATGGATTTTCTTTTGCATATGCAAATCATGCCGCGTGACTTTACGGCCTTTCCAAATTGGGAAAGGATCGCTTCGACGGATCGGGCAACGACCCGCATCTCAATGCAAAATGAGGGGATCACCATGGATCGTTCCTTGTCTCGTCGTGCGTTCGTCGGCGCATCCGCGGCGGCGCTTTCTCTCGCATCGGGCGCACGCTCTTCGGCATTCGCCCAGCAGAAGAACAGCATCTCCGTCCGCATCGAGCGCGACATCACCGCGCTCGACCCGGCCTTCCGCGGCGGCCCGCACGATGCCAACGTCATCCGCTGCGTGTTCCAGAGGCTGGCCGCCCTGAAGCTGGACGGTTCTGGTCTCGAGCTCGACGCCGCTTCCGAGCTGAAACAGGTTAGCCCGACGCTCATCGAATTCACGCTCAAGCCGGGGCAGATGTTCACCGACGGCTTCGGCGAGATGACCGCCGAGGACGTCAAGTTCTCGTTCGAGCGCTTCGCGGTCGCGCCCGTCGACGGCAAGGTTTCCCCCTATAAGGCCGACTGGTCGGGGCTGGCGGAGGTGGAGGTCACCGGGACGCATACCGGGCGCATCAAGCTCAGCCAGCCGAATGCGGGCCTGATGACGATCGCCATCGGCGACTGCTCGGGCTGCATCGTCTCGAAGACGGCTGTCACCACGCGCGGCGCGGAACACAACACGAAGCCGGTCGGCTCCGGCGCGTATCAGGTCGTCTCGGTCGAGAAGCAGCGTGGCGCGGTGCTCCGGCGCAACTCCGGCTACAAGGGCCCCCAGCCGGCCTTCGACGAGGTCAAGGTCAACTTCATCCAGGACCCCAAGACCGCGGAACTGGCGTTGCGCTCCGGTGAGCTCGACTTCGCCGTGCTGCCACCGGCCATCGCGGAGCCGATGCGCGGCGCATCTGGCCTCAGCGTCGAGAGCCAGCCCGGCCTCGCCTTCATCTGGCTCGGCATCAACATGCAGAAGGCGCCCTTCACCGACGTCCGCGTACGGCAGGCCGTGCGGCTTGCGCTCGATGTCGACCAGATGCTGCTGGCCGGCTTCAACGGCAAGGCCCCGCGCCTCAACACGCTGATCATGGCGCCTATCCTGGGGCAGTGGAAGGATGCGCCCGTCTACAAGCGTAACGTCGCCGAGGCCAAGCGGCTGCTGGCGGAAGCCGGGCAGACCGCGATCAAGACCCGCATCACCGTCCTGAACCAGCCGGCCTTCCAGACCATGGCGCTGGTCGCGCAGGCCCTGCTCCGGGAGGTCGGCATCACCGCCGATGTCGATATCCGCGAAGGCGGCACCTATTGGGATGCCGGCAAGGGCGAGGCAGGCAAGACCCTCGACATGTTCATGATGCGCTTCAACGGCAAGCTCGACCCGAGCTTCCTGATGCAATGGTTCACCGCGAGCCAGATCGGCATCTGGAACTGGCAGCGCTTCGACAGCCCCGAATACGACAAGCTCGCACAGGCCGCGATCAGCGAGGCCGACCCGGCCAAGCGCGCCGAGATCGTCGTCAAGGCCCAGCAGGAGATGGACAAGTCCGCCGCCTTCGTCTGGCTGACCAACGACGTCGCCTATGTCGTGCGGCGCAGCACGGTCAAACCGGCCTTCCTGCCCGGCGCGATCGACTGGCAGCTCGAACAGTTCGCCCGCGCCTGAGCGACGACGCGGAACGGGAGCTGCCCCGGATGAGTGAAACGGCTCACTACGTCGCCAGCAGGCTGGCGACCACGGCCCTGATCGTGCTCGGGGCGATGCTCCTGCTCTTCGCGCTGTCGGCGCTCGTTCCGGGAGATCCGGCAACCGCCTTGCTGGGGCCTTCCGCGACGCCCGAATATGCAAAGCGCTTCATCATGGAGATGGGGCTGGACCAGCCCTGGTACCGGCGCCTCTTCACCTTCCTCGGCAACGTACTCCTCGGCAATCTGGGAACGGACGTCCTGTCAGGACGACCGGTGACGCGGGTCGTCGCCGATGTGCTGCCCTACACCTTCATCCTCACCTTCACGGCAATCGGCCTTGCCGTCGCCATCGGCGTGCCGCTCGGCTGCTATGCGGCGACGCATCGCGGCTCGGTGCTGGATCATGTCTTCGCCTTCGTCAGCGTCGCCTTCATCGCGATCCCGGCCTTCGTGATCGCGATTTTCCTCCTGCTCATCTTCGCGATCTGGCTGAACTGGCTGCCCGTGCTCGGCGCCGGCGAGGAGGGCAACTGGCTCGACCAGGCCAAACGCCTGATCCTGCCGACGATCGCGCTCAGCGTCGGCTGGATCGGCTTCATCGCCCGGCTCGTGCGCAGCTCCATGCTCGAGACCATGGGCGAGAACTTCATCCGGCTCTCGCGCGCCTATGGGCTGCCGGGCCGGCTCGTCACCTACAAATACGCGCTGAAGAACGCCTGCATCCCGACGCTGGCCGTACTCGGCATGGGTGTCGGGCGGCTGCTCGGTGGCGCCGTGCTCATCGAGATCGTCTTCGCCCGCCCGGGCCTCGGCCGGCTGATGTTCGACGCGATCTCGACCCGCAATTTCCCCGTGCTACAGGGGGCGGTGCTGGTCGTGGTGCTCATCTTCGTGCTGACGAACCTGCTCGTCGACATCAGCTACGCGGCGATCGACCCGCGCATCCGGCGGCAGGGCTCCCGATGACGAGCCTCATCGCCATCAGGCAGACGTTCGGCCGCATCCTGTCGACCCTGGCCGGGGCCGTCGGCACCGTCATCATCGTCTTGGTCGTCGGCGCCGCCATCCTCGCGCCGCTGATCGTGACGCATGATCCCGACGCGCTCGACATCCTCAACCGCTTCTCCGGCCCCTCAGTCGCCCACTGGCTGGGCACAGACCATCTCGGGCGCGATCTCTACAGCCGCCTCGTCTTCGGCGCGCAGGTGGCGATGCTGGTCGCCCTGATCGCGATCACCTCCGCCCTGGTGCTCGGGACGCTGCTCGGCATCCTGGCCGCCACGCTCAGCACGCGCTGGGAGCGGGTGATCCTGATCGTCTTCGACATCATCTCCTCCTTCCCGAGCCTGGTCCTGGCGCTGGCGGTGGTGGCGGTGTTCGGGCCTTCCACGGCGCTGGTGACCGTGATCGTCGCAGTGACGCTGGTGCCGCATTTCGGCCGCGTCGCCCGCGCCCAGATGCTGACCCTGCGCAACGCGCCCTTCATGGAGGCCGAACGCCTGCTCGGCACCTCCGCGACGCGCATCGTGCTGTCGCATGTGCTGCCCAACATCGCAGGCCCGCTCGTCGTGCTGGCCAGCATCGACATCCCGGTCGTCATCACCATCGAGGCCGGGCTGTCCTTCATCGGGCTCGGCGTGCGCCCGCCGCTCGCGAGCTGGGGCACGTTGATCTACGACGGCTACGCATATCTCTCGGACTCGATGATCCCGGTGATCGTCGCCAGCGCGGCGCTCGGCGTCGCGACGCTCGGCTTCACGCTGTTCGGGGAAGCGCTGCGCGATGCCGTCGACCCTCGCCTCGACCGGGGAGGACATTGAGATGGCCGCTGCTCTTGAGGCGATGGTCGCGATTCGCAACCTCAGGCTCGACGCCAGGACCGACCAGGGCCCGGCTCATATCCTGCGCGGCATCGATCTGGATTTCGCGCGCGGGCGCATCATCGGCGTCGTCGGCGAATCCGGCTCCGGCAAGTCGACGCTGGTGTCCTGCCTGCTGCGGCTCCTGCCCAATAATCTCGACCGCATCGAAGGCGAGATCCTGTTCGACGGCACCGACCTGCTCAAGCTGTCGCCGGCCGAGATGAACGACTGGCGCGGCCGGAAGATCGCCATGATCTTCCAGGATCCGATGACGGCCCTGAACCCACTCTTCACGGTCGGCACCCATTTGCGCGACATCCTGCGGCGGCGCTTCCCGCAGCTGTCGCGGCAGGAGATCCGGGACCGCTGCCTCGCCATGCTGACCAAGGTCGGCATCTCCGACGCGTCGGCGCGGCTCGATGCCTATCCGCACCAGCTGTCGGGCGGCATGCGCCAGCGCATCGTCATCGCGATGGCGCTGCTGGTCGAGCCCGACCTGCTGCTGGCGGACGAGCCGACCACGGCGCTCGATGCAACGGTGGAAGCGCAGATCGTGGAATTGTTTGACCGGCTCCGGCAGGATTTCTCGGGGTCGATCGTCTTCATCTCGCACCATCTCGGCCTGGTCGCCGAGCTCTGCGACGATCTCTGCGTGATGTATGGCGGCTCGATCGTCGAGACCGGCCCGGTTGCCGAGGTACTCGCCCGGCCGCGCCATCCCTATACGCGCGCTTTGCTCGATTGCGAGATCGAGGAGGGCCATGAGGGTCGTCTGGCCACCATCCCGGGTGAAGTCCCGAGCGCGACCTGGACGATGGATTCCTGCATCTTCGCCAGCCGCTGCGCCTATGCGGCCGATATCTGCCTGCAGGGTCCGCCGGCGCTGCTTCCGGTCGGCGAGGGACGCAAGGCCGCCTGCAAGCGATCGCTCGAGGTGCTGCCATGACCGCCGATACGCCCGTGATCGCGCTGGAGGACGTCAGCGTCGTCTTCGGCGGCAAGGTGCGCGCCCTCGACGGCGTTTCCCTGCACCTGCACCGTGGCGAGATCGTCGGGCTGGTCGGCGAATCCGGCTCCGGCAAGAGCACGTTGTGTCGGACGCTGATGGGACTGGGCGAGCCGACCTCCGGAACCGTGAAGATCGACGGCGAACCGCTCGGCGCGCGGCTCGCCCGCGACAGGCTGGGCTTCCGGCGCGAGGTCCAGATGCTGCTGCAGGATGCGGTGGCCTCGCTCTCGCCGCGCATGCGGGTCCGCAAGCTGGTCGAGGAGCCGCTGCATGTGCATCGGCTCCCGCTCGAAGACGGACGCGCGCGCATCGAGGTGCTGCTGAAGCGGCTCGGCCTGCCGGCCAACGCCATGGAGAAGTTCCCGCATCAGCTCTCCGGCGGGCAGGCGCGCCGCGTCGCCATCCTGCGCGCGCTCGTCCTGCGCTCCCAGGTCATCGTCGCCGACGAGCCGACGGCGGGCCTCGACGTCTCGGTTCAGGGCGAGCTGCTCAACCTGATGCTCGATCTGCACGACGAGTTCACGCTGACCTATCTGATCGTCAGCCACAATCTCAACGTGATCCGGCGGATCACCACCCGCAGCGTCGTGATGTATCTCGGGCAGGTGGTCGAGGAAGCATCGACGGCCGCCTTGTTCCGGACACCCGCCCATCCCTACACGGCGGCGCTCCTCTCGACTAATCCCGTGGTCGATCCGGCCAAACGCCGGCAGCGGATCGTGCTGCGCGGCGAGATCCCGAGCCCGATCAACCTGCCCAGCGGCTGTCGCTTCCACACGCGCTGCCCGCGCGCGGCGCCGCGCTGCGCGCAGGAGGCTCCGCAGCTGCGCACTGTCGGAGAAGGGCAGAGCGTGCGCTGTCATTTCCCGCTGACCGACGACTTGGTGGCCGCCTGATGCCGATACTGTCTCTCGATGAGATCGAAACCCTGGCAAGGCGGACACTTGCGGCCTGTGGCGCGAGCGACATGGCCGCCGCCTCGGTGGCGCGCTCCGTGCGCCGCGCCGAGGAGGATGGCCTCGGCAGCGTCGGCCTCGGCTATCTCGGCACCTACCTGTCGCATCTCAGAAGCGGCAAGGTGGACGGCCGGGCCGAGCCCAGCGTCGAACGCCTGCGCGCCGGCGCCATCCTGGCCGATGCGGGCCACGGCTTCGCCCACCCGGCCTTCGACCGCGCCGGGCCCGTTCTCGTCGCAGCCGCGCGCGAGGTGGGCACGGCGGTCCTCGCCATCCGGCGCTCCTATTCCATCGGCGTCGTCGGCCACCCCGTCGAGGATATCGCTGCGGAGGGGTTGATCGCGCTCGCCTTCACCAATTCGCCCGCGAACATGGCCCCTTGGGGCGGGCGCAAGCCGCTCTTCGGCACGAATCCGCTGGCTTTCGCCGCGCCCCGCGCTGGCAAGCCCCCGCTGGTGATCGATCTCGCCACGACCCAGGTCGCCAAGGTCACGCTCGTGGCCGCCGCCAAGAAAGGCGGACCGCTTCCGGAAGGCTGGGCCTTCGATTACGAGGGCCGCCCCACCACCGATCCCGCCGCAGCGCTCTCCGGTTCGATGGCCCCGTTCGGAGGGGCCAAGGGTGCCATGCTGGCGCTCATCGTCGAGATCCTCGCCGCCGGCCTGGCGGGAGCGAACTTCTCGAAGGACGCCTCGCCCTATGCCCGCGCCGACGGCCCGCCATCTGGCGTCGGCCAATGTATCGTCGCCTTCGACCCCTCGGCCTTCTCCGCCGATTTCCTTGAACGGATCGAAGGCCTTTTCTCCGCGATCACGGCGCAGGATGGCGCCCGCCTTCCCGGGGATCGCAGGTTATCGGCCCGCATGACCGCTCGCGCCCATGGCGTCGAGGTCGATCCGGACCTGCTGGCCCATATCGAAGAGGTCTGCGCCGCATGAAGATCGCCGCCATCCGCGCGACGCCGGTGAACATCCCGCTGGAAGCGCCCTATCTCTGGTCCTATGGCTCGCTCGCGGGCTTCTCCAAGACCATCGTCGAGGTCGAGACCTCGGACGGTCTCGTCGGTCTCGGCGAAGGCCCCTCCCACACCAACGCCGCCACCATCCTCAACGTCTTCGCACCGCGCCTGATCGGGCAGGACGCCATCGACATCGCCGCCTGCGAGCGGCTGTGCCTGCCGTCCTGGCGCGGCGTCTACACCGACGTCGACTTCGCCGGCATCCGGGCTTTCGGCGCCGTCGAGATGGCGCTGTGGGACCTGCGCGGCAAGGCCTCGGGCCGCCCGCTCCACGATCTCTTCGGCGGGCGCGTGCGCGACGCCGTGGCCTTCACCGACTATTTTGCCTTTCGCGAGGAGAAGGGCGGCGTCGGCGGCGAGAGCGACCCGGAGGCCGTGCTCGACTACTGCCTGCGCCAGAAGGAGCGTTTCGGCACGACGATGTTCGAGGGCAAGCTCTCGACGGCCGATCCGAAGCCCTCGATCCGGACGCTGGAGCGGCTACGCGAAGGACTTGGCGAGGACGCCGTCCTGCGCGTCGATTCCAACAAGGCCTATTCGCTTGGGACCGCGACGCGCATCGCCCGGGCGATCGAACCGCTCGGCATCCGCGCCTGGGAAGACCCGGTCGCAACCTTCGAGGACATGGCCAAGCTGCGTCGCCACACCGCCATTCCGTTCTCGGTGCATACGCCCGACCTGCGCCGGGCGGTGGCGCTCGGCGTGCCCGACGCCTTCTGTACCGATGTCAACGTCCATGGCGGCATCGGCCGCGCGCTGAAGTTCATCGCCGCCTGCGAGCATATGGGTCTCGATTTCTGGTGCTATTCTGGGGATTCCGGCATTGCGAGCTCGGTCTACCTGCATTTGGCGGCAGCTCACCACCATATCCGCGAACCCTCGCAGTCGCTGTTCCACATGCAGCCTTTCGATGTCATCGAGGAAGGCCCGTTGCGTCCGCGCGACAACCTCGTGCCCGTGCCGACCGGGCCCGGCATCGGGGTGACGCTGTCGCAGGACAGGCTCGCCTTCTGCCACCGCCATTTCGTCGAGAATGGTCCTTTCGACAAATTCCACGATCCGGACAGACCCGACGTGTTCAGGAGACTGCCGCTGTCGTGACGAGCTGAAGAGCGAGCGGAGGCCGGAGACCACGGGAGCGCCGACAGCCGCTCCTCTCCCGCCGTACCGCACGATGACAAGCCAAACCGGCGCGAGGCGCCGCGCCTTCGCGCGGCGAAGCCTGACTTGCGCCCTTAAAACCAGACCCGGAGGGAATGATGAAGGCAATCTACATGGACTACCTCAACCGCCTCGACGTCGAGGAACTCGCCATGACCGATGCCGAGATCCTGGAGGCGATCGAAACCAGCCTGGCGACGCAAGGGCGTGGCGAGACCGTGATCGAGCCGCGCGTTCATCTGGAGCCGGGCGTCGCGAACGGGCACTTCAACGTGCTGCGCGGCGCACTGAAGGAGCCGATCGACTCCGCCGGCGTGAAGGTCGTCGGCGACTTCGTCGACAACTACAAGCACGGCCTGCCCTCGGAACTGGCGAGCCTCCTGCTGTTCGATCCGCGCACCGGCGTGCCCAAGGCCTTCCTCGACGCCAGCGCCATCACCGACATGCGCACCGGGGCGGTCACCGCCATCGGCGCGAAATATCTCGCGCGCAAGGGGTCGAAGATCCTCGGCCATGTCGGCGCGCGCGGCACCGCCTACTGGAACGTGCGGCTGCTGAACCACATCTTCGACTTCGACGAGATCCGTGTCCATTCGCGCCGGCCCGAGAGCCGCAACGGCTTCGCCGAGCGGCTCAGCCGCGACCTCGGCAAGCCGGTCGTGGCGACGGATGACTGGCAGTCCTGTGTCGAAGGCGCCGACATCATCGTCGAGGCGTCGCGCCTCGACGCGCCGGCGCCGATGCTGAAGACAAGCTGGATCAAGAAGGGCGCCTTCGTCGTCCCCTATGGGACGATGAGCGCGATCGAGCTCTCGCTGACCGACATCATGGACAAGCTCGTCGTCGACGACTGGGGCCAGTGCAAAGGCGGCAAGTTCGGCAGCCTGCGTGCCCATGTCGAAGCCGGCAAGCTCTCGGCGGAAACACTCCATGCCGAGCTCGGCCAGATCGTCGCCGGCCTGAAGCCCGGCCGGCAGAGCGACGACGAGACCAACCTGTTCTGGCATCGCGGCCTGTCACTTTCCGACATCGCGCTCGGCCATGCGATGCTGACCAAGGCGCGCCGGCTCGGCATCGGTCAGCGCCTGCGCTACGCCTGAGAAGGACGGCAGCCGATGCGCCTCGTCGCCAATGCCCGGATGTATGCCGCCACAGCCGACGCAGCGGCAGCCTGGGACGCCTTCTTCCAGTGGCTGTCGCAGGCGAGCGGCGTCGATCTGGAGATCATCGACCATGGCGTCCCGAAGCCGATGGCCGACCTCTGGCAGCGCGGCGACCTCGGCTGCGTCTTCATGTGCGGCAGGCCCTGGCGGCGCGCGGACCCGAAGCCGGTTCCGCTCGCCGCACCAGTGCCGGCATCTGCCGGCTATGGTGGCCAGCCGCGCTACTGGACCAATCTCGTCGTCCGCGCCGATGGGCCGATCCGGAGTCTTGCGGACAGCTTCGGAGGCCGGCTCGGCTACACGATCGAGGAGAGCCAGTCCGGCTTCAACGCTTTGCGCCACCATCTGCTGCGCTGGCGCACGCCGCAGCGATCACGGCTCTATCGCGAGAGCATCGGCCCGCTCCACACGCCGCGCGGCGTGGTCAAGGCGTTGCTCGCCGGCGAGATCGATATCGGGCCGCTCGATTCCTATGCCTTCGACCTGATGCTGCAGGATCCTGGCGATCCGGCGCATGGCCTTCGCGCCGTCGCCAGCACCGCGCCGGCACCCATCCCGATCCTGGTGGCATCGCCCCTGCTCGATCCGGGCACGGCGCAGCGGTTGCGTGCTGCCCTGCTCGCAAGCGCGGATGCTCTCGCAGCCCGCCCGATTCTCGACAGGCTCCGGCTCGAGCGGTTCGTGCCTGTCGACGCAGCGCGCTACGAAGTCCTCGACAGGTGGGAGGAGGAGGCGATTGCTTCCGGCTACCCGGAGCCGGCTTGAGCTGCGTCACCGCGACCGACAGCTATCCCTATCAGGCGCATGCCGCGATGGGGCCGCTCAGCGCAACCACGCGCCACAGGCCGGTCAGATTCCGAGGTAAGCTTCACGGATCCGCGGATCGGCGATCAGCTCATCGGCTGTGCCGCTGATGCTGATGCGGCCGGTCTCCATGACATAGCCGCGATCGGCGATCCGCAGGGCCGCATAGGCGTTCTGCTCGACCAGCAGCACGGTGACGCCGAGCGACTTCAGGGTCTTCACGACATCGAAGATCTGCGCCACCAGGATCGGCGCCAGCCCCATGCTCGGCTCGTCGAGCAGGAGGCAGGCGGGTCGGGCCATCAGCGCGCGGCCGATCGCCAGCATCTGCTGCTGGCCGCCGGAGAGGCCGCCGGCCGGCAAATTGCGCTTCTCCTTCAGGATCGGGAACATGGCGAAGGCGTCGGCCATGTCGCGCTCGACCCGTTCGTCGGCAAAGAGATAGGCGCCGAGCCGCAGATTCTCCTCGACGGTCAGGTTGGTGAAGATCAGCCGGCCTTCCGGCGATTGCGAGAGGCCCAGGCCGACACGGCGATGGGCCGGGATCACCTTCAGCGCCTCGCCGCGGAAGATGATCGCGCCGCCGCTCGCCGGCTGGACGCCCGAGATGCAGCGCAGCAGCGTCGTCTTGCCGGCGCCGTTGGCGCCGACGACGGTGACGATCTCGCCCGAGCCGACCTCGAGGTCGACGCCGTGCAGGACTTCGATGCGGCCATAGCGCGAGCGCAGCCCCTCAACCGACAGCATCGCCTGCCTCCGCCGATTGCGTGCCGAGATAGGCTTCGATCACCTTGGGATCGCGCGAGACGGAAGCCGGTGCGCCCTCGGCGATCTTCTCGCCGCGATCGAGCACGACGATGTGCTTGGAGATGCGCATCACCATCTTCATGTCGTGCTCGACCAAGAGGATGGCGACGCCGGACTTGGCGACCTCGGCGATCAGATGGTCGATCTCCTCGGTCTCGACCGCGTTGCAGCCGGCAGCCGGCTCGTCGAGCAAGAGGATGCGCGGCTCGAGCGCCAGAGCCCGGGCGATCTCCAGGCGCTTCAGCGCGCCATAGGAAAGCGATGAGGCCTCTCGCTCGGCGGCGCGGCCGAGGCCGACACGCTCCAAAAGCTCGCTCGCCCGGGCCTTTGCCGCAGCGCTCCGGCGCCGCGAGGACGGCAGGCTGAGGAGGTCGCCGAGAACCGGGCCGCGCTCCTTGAGATGGCAGCCGGTCATGGCGTTCTCCAGCACGCTCATGCGCTGGAAGATCTGCAGGTTCTGGAAGGTGCGCGACAGGCCACGCTCGGCCAGCCGGTTCGGCGCCAGGCCGGTGACGTCGTTGCCGTCCAGCCCGATCCTGCCGCGCTGGGGCTGGTAGACGCCCGAGATCATGTTGAACAGCGTGGTCTTGCCGGCGCCATTGGGGCCGATCACCGAGACGATCTCGCCCGGCGAGACCGAAAAGCCGACATCGTTCACGGCGCGCAGACCGCCGAAATCGATCCCAAGACCCTCGACCGAGAGGAGCGTCATCAGCCCCTCCCCTTCAGGCGGCGCATGAGCGAGGGCAGCAGCCCGTCGCGCATGAAGATCATCACCAGCATCATGATCAGGCCAAGGATGAGGTTCTCGTATTGCTGCAGCACGGTGAGTGCCTGCGGCAGCAGCGTCAGCGTCGCCGCGCCGAGAATGGCGCCCGGCACCGAGCCGACGCCGCCGAACACGGTCATCGTCACCAGCTCGACCGAGTGCAGGAAGCCGGCGACATCCGGCGTGATGAAGCGATTCATCAGCGCCAGCAACGAGCCCGAGAGCGAGGCGTAGACGGCCGAGATCACGAAGGCCGAGAGCTTCAGCCGGGCGACGTCGACGCCAACCGTAAGAGCCGCGACCTCGGAATCATGCAAAGCGCGCAGCGCCCGGCCCGAGGGGCTGTCCTGGAGATTGAGCGCGATCCAGGCACCGGCGAGCATTGCAAGGCCGGTGGCGGCGTACCAGAACTGCGCGTTGGTGAGCCCGATGCCGATTGCGGCCAAGGCACTGCGCAGCCCGAGCTCGGCGACCTCGCGCCCGTCCGGACCGCCGGTGATCCGGGCTTCGTTGGCGAGCACCAT
This sequence comes from Allobosea sp. Root483D1, assembly GCF_001429505.1. Taxonomy (GTDB): domain Bacteria; phylum Pseudomonadota; class Alphaproteobacteria; order Rhizobiales; family Beijerinckiaceae; genus Allobosea. The sequence continues at coordinate 255,893 of NZ_LMJW01000011.1, read as the reverse complement.
CGAGACGAGGATGCCGAAACCGAGGGTGGCGACGGCGAGGTAATAGCCCTTGAGCCGCAGGATCGGCCGGCCGATCAGCCAGGCGACGCCGCCTGAAAGCACGGCACCGAGCAGCATCGCGAGCCCGGGATGCAGGCCGAGATAGCCCGGCGCCAGCGCGCAGGCATAGGCGCCGATGCCGGCGAAGCCCGCATGGCCGAGGCTGATCTGGCCAGCGAAGCCGATCAGGACGACGAGACCGGTGACCGCGAGCCCGTTGACGAAGATCAGCGCGCCGATCCGGTAGTAGAAATTCGACGGGAAGAGGGCCGGCGCCAGCGCGATCAGCACCGCCAGAATGATGAGTGTCAGGTGCTTGCGGGAGAGGCGCATCGTCACACCCGGTCCATCGCCTTGCGGCCGAACAGGCCCTGTGGCCTCACGAACAGGATGGCGAGGATCAGCACGAAGGCGACGGCGTCCTTGTAGACCGAACTGATATAGCCGGCAGTGAACGCCTCGATCAGCCCGAGCAGCAGGCCGCCGACCAGCGCGCCGGCCGGAACTCCCATGCCGCCGAGCATGGCGGCAGCGAAGCCCTTCAGCGCCATCGCCACGCCGAGATCGTAGCTGGTCAGGGTGATCGGGGTGACGAGCACGCCGGCCAGGGCGCCGATCGCTGCCGAGACGGCGAAGCTCAGGGTCATCATGTGGTTGGGGTTGATGCCGACAAGGCTCGCCGCGATGCGGTTGTTGGCGGTGGCGAGCACGGCCTTGCCGGTCAGCGTGCGGGCGAAGAACAGCCACAGCGCAAGGAAGATCGCGACCGCCCCGGCGATGACCCAGAGGCCCTGCGGCAGCATCGTCGCGCCGAAGATCCTGAGCGGATCGTCGCCGGAGAAGCTCGGAAAGCGGTGGAGCTGCTTGTCGAAGACGAGCTGGGCGCTGCCGCGCAGGAAGATCGAGGCGCCGATCGTGATGATGATCAGGCTGGCGACGGGGGCGCCACGCGCCGGCTCGATCGCCAGCTTGTTGAGGAGCACGCCGATCGTCGCGGCGGCGAGGATGGCCAGCAGCGCGGCCAGTGGCAGCGGAATGCCGGCCTGCCAGGCGAAGAAGGTGATCATCCCGCCGAGCATGACGAACTCGCCCTGAGCGAAGTTCACCACGTCGGAGGCGTTGTAGATCAGGGTGAAGCCGAGCGCGACGAGCGCGTAGACCGCCCCGACCGTCACGCCCGACAACAGGTATTGCAGAAGTTCCGCCACTCTATGCTCCCCGTGGCAAGCCGTGCCTGGCTGCCGACCGATGGTGGTCGCTTCCTCGTTCTAACAACGGAGATGCGGGCGCGAGGAACCCTTCTCCCCTGTGGGAGAAGGGCAGGGATGAGGGCCTGCCCTATTCGTAGAAGGCGCAACAGCGCCGCCTCGCCCTGACAATCAACGGCGGGCCCTCGCCCCTATCCCTCTCCCATCCGGGAGAGGGATCCCGCGCATGCTCCGTCTGTCGTCGCTCGAAGGTGTTCAACCAGTGCAGCCTTACTGGGCCAGCGCCCAGTCGCCGCGCTTGACCTCCAGCATCCGGAAGGCCGAGAGGTCGAGGCCGAGATGGTCGCCTGCCGCCATGTTGAAGGTGCCGGTCACGCCGACGAAGCCCTTGGTGCCCTCGAGTGCGTCGCGGATCGCCTGTGGCTCGGCCTTGCCGGCGCGCTTGATCGCGTCGACCAGGAGCCGCAGGCCGTCATGCGCATAGCCGCCGAAGGTGGAGGAAGGCTGGTTGAACTTAGCCTCGTAGCTGGTCTTGTAGGCCGTGACGACCGCCTTCAGCGGATCGTTCGCCGGCAGGAGGTTGGCGACGAGGACGGCGGTGCCGGGCAGGCGCACGCCTTCGGAGGCCGGGCCGGCAAGGTCGATAAAGCTCTTCGAGGCGACGCCATGCGACTGGTAGAGCGGCGTCTTGATGCCGAGCTGGCCATAGTTGCGGGTCACGATCGCCGGGCCCTGGCCGAAGCCCGGGTTGAGGATCGCCTGCACCTCCGCCTTGGAGCGGATATTGGTGAGCTGCGGGGTCATGTCCGCGTCGTTCGGGCCGTAGGTCTCCTCGGCCAGCACGGTGATGCCGAACTCGCCGACGACCTGGAGGCATTGCTTGCGCATCGAGGCGCCAAAGCCGTCGGAGCCGGAGATCAAGGCGATCTTGGTGAAGCCCCTCGCCTTCATGTCCTCGAAGATCTTGCGGCAGGCCATGCGGTCGGTGTGGGGCGTCTTGAAGACGAAGGGCTTGACCGGATCGACGATCTCGATCGCACCAGCCAGCGAGATGAACGGGATCTTCGCATTCTCGACGACAGAGATGATCGACATGGTGGTGCCGGTGGTCGAGCCGCCGACGATAGCGACGACCCCGTCATCCTCGACCAGGCGCGTGGCGAAGGTGCGTGCCTTGTTCGGATCGCCGCCATCGTCATAGAGGAAGAGCTTGAGCTTCTGGCCGAGCACGCCGCCGGCGGCGTTGATCTCGTCGACCAGCAGCTTGAGGGTCTTGGCCTCGGGGTCGCCGAGCGAGGAGGCCGGTCCGGTCTCGGAGACCGAGGCGCCGATCTTGATGTCGGCGAAGGCCGGGCTCGCAAGGCCGAGCGCCAGCGCAAGCGCGCTGCCGAAAACGTTGAGCTTCATTGTTTCCTCCGAGTGCCACGTGTTTTTTATTGAGTTCGTCGCCGCGCGGCTGAACGCTCAGAGCGCGGTCGTCGTCGTTCCCAGCGTGGCGCGTGGTGAGCCCCGGATCAGGTTCGCAACCTTTTCCCGAGACCAATTCGCGCCTTCGTTGACTTAATAATTGACCGACCGTTCGGACTATGCAAGGGATTTTTTGAAGCGACGGCTCAAAGGCCGCGACTGCATGGGAGGAAAGCGCATGTCCGATACGGTCAAGGTGGCGCTCGCCGACGGCCTGCTCCGGTTGACGCTCAATCGCCCGGACAAGCTGAATTCCTTCAATGACGAGATGCACTTGGCGCTGCGCGCCGGATTGCAGCGCGCGCACGACGAAAGTGCTGTCCGCGCGGTGCTGCTCACCGGCGCAGGCCGGGGGTTCTGCGCTGGCCAGGACCTGGGCGACCGCGACCCGCGCAAAGAGACCGCCCCGGACCTCGGCCGTACCATCGAGACCTTCTATAATCCGCTGATCCGCCAGATCCGCAGCCTCGACAAGCCGGTCATCTGCGCGGTCAACGGCGTCGCTGCCGGCGCCGGCGCCAATATCGCGATCGCTTGCGACATCGTTCTCGCGGCCCGCTCGGCGAAGTTCATCCAGGCCTTTTCCAAGATCGGCCTCGTTCCCGATTCCGGCGGGACCTGGAGCCTCGCCCAACTGCTCGGCGAAGCGCGCGCCAAGGCGCTCGCCCTGACGGCAGAGCCGCTCACGGCGGAGACCGCCGCGGCCTGGGGCCTGATCTGGCGCGTCGTCGACGACGCCGAGCTGGAGACCGAAGCCGAGGCGCTCGGCAGGAAGCTCGCGGCCGGCCCGACCTTCGGGCTCGGCCTGATCAAGCAGGCGATCCAGGCTTCGGCCGGCAACACGCTCGACCAGCAGCTCGATCTCGAGCGCGACCTGCAGCGCCGCGCCGGACGCAGCGCCGACTATGCCGAGGGCGTCCTCGCCTTCCTCGACAAGCGCCAGCCCGAGTTCAGCGGACGATGAGCCTCGACTTCTCCGATCCGGTTGCCGTCGCCCGGGCCTCCGCCGAGGCGATGTGGGAGAAGGATCTCGCCTCCCGCAGCCTGGGCATGAGCCTCGATGCGGTCGGCCCGGGCGAGGCGCGGCTGTCGATGACCGTCACGGCGGTCATGACCAACGGCCACAAGACCTGTCATGGCGGCTACATCTTCACTTTGGCCGACTCGGCCTTCGCCTTCGCCTGCAACAGCTACAACCAGAACACCGTCGCGCAGCATTGCTCGGTGACGTTCCTGCGACCCGCCTTCGAGGGTGATCGGTTGACCGCCAGCGCCGGCGAGATCTCGCGCATCGGCCGCGGCGGCATCTACGACATCAAGGTGACGAACCAGAACGGCGAGCACGTCGCGGAATTCCGCGGCCACTCCCGCACCGTCAAGGGAACGCCGATACCCGTGCCGGGCTGAGCGCTCGGGCCGAGCCAAAAACCAAACGGAGGAAACCTATGGAAGACCTTTCGCCCCGCCCGGGCGATCTCGACCCCATCGAAACAGCCTCCCGCGACGAGATCACGGCGCTCCAGCTCGATCGGCTGAAGACGACGCTCGACCATGCCTATCGCAACTCGCCGCATTACCGGGCGCAGTTCGACAAGGCCGGCGTCCATCCCGGCGATCTCGGGACACTGTCAGACCTCTCGAAATTCCCGTTCACGGTGAAGAAGGACCTGCGCGACACCTATCCGTTCGGGATGTTCGCGGTGCCGCGCGAAAGAATAGCTCGGATCCATGCCTCCTCCGGCACCACCGGCAAGCCGACGGTCGTCGGCTATACGCAGAACGACATCGAGATGTGGGCGACCTGTGTGGCGCGCTCGATCCGGGCAGCGGGCGGTCGCTCCGGCGATATCTGCCATGTCGCCTATGGCTATGGCCTGTTCACGGGCGGCTTGGGCGCACACTACGGCGCTGAGAAGCTCGGCTGCACGGTGATCCCGATCTCCGGCGGCATGACCGAGCGCCAGGTGACGCTGATCCAGGACTTCAAGCCGCGCATCATCATGGTGACGCCCTCCTACATGCTGTCGATCCTGGATGAGTTCCGCCGCCAGGGCATCGACCCGCGCAGCTCGTCGCTGGCAGTCGGCATCTTTGGCGCCGAGCCTTGGACCAACGCCATGCGCGAGGAGATCCAGCAGGATTTCGACATGCATGCCGTCGACATCTACGGCCTGTCGGAGGTGATCGGACCCGGCGTCGCCTGCGAATGCGTCGAGACCAAGGACGGGCTGCATATCTGGGAAGACCATTTCTATCCCGAGATCATCGATCCCGAGACCGGCGAGGTCCTTCCCGACGGCGAGCTCGGCGAGCTGGTCTTCACCTCGCTGACCAAGGAGGCGCTGCCTATCATCCGCTATCGCACGCGCGACCTGACGCGGCTTCTGCCCGGCACGGCGCGGGCGATGCGCCGCATCGAAAAGATCACCGGCCGCTGCGACGACATGATGATCCTGCGCGGCGTCAACATCTTCCCGACGCAGATCGAGGAGCAGCTGTTGAAATGCGCTGGGCTGGCTCCGCATTTTCAGATCGAGCTGGTGCGCGCCGGGCGGATGGACGACATGGTCGTGCATGTCGAGGCCATGCCGCACGCCGCCGCTGTGGATGCGCGCGCCGCATCCGCCAGGGAACTTGCACACCACATCAAAAGCGTGGTGGGAGTGAGCACCAAAGTGAGGGTCGGCGACCCCGATTCGGTCGAGCGTTCGGCGGGCAAAGCCAGGCGCGTCGTCGACAACCGGCCGAAAGGGTGACAGGCGATGGCCCGGACCAGGGCTGCAGATTTCGACGATAAGCGGCGCAGCATCCTCGATAGCGCCGCGGCCGTCTTCGCCAAGCTCGGCATGGAGCGCGCCTCGATGGCGCAGATCGCCCAGGAGAACAACGTCTCCAAGGCCTTGCTCTATCATTACTATCCGAGCAAGGATTTGCTGATCTTCGATATCGGCCGCACCCATCTCATCGAGCTGGAAGCGGCGATCGGCGAGGCCGACCGGCCCGATCTCGAGCCGCGGGCGCGGCTGCGCCACCTGATCGGCGGGGTCCTCGAGAACTACCGCACCGCCGCGAACTTCCATCTGGTGCTGCTCAACGGCACGGGCTCGCTCACCGAACCCCAGAGGTTGGAGCTGCGGGAAATGGAGCGCCGCATCGTCAAGGCGTTCTCCGACGTCCTGACCGACATCAATCCGGCGCTGGCGCAGAGCCGGGCCGGCGTGACGCCGGTCACCATGTCGCTGTTCGGCATCCTGAACTGGGTCTACACTTGGTTCCGGCCCAGCGGCGCACTCAGCCGCGAAGGCTATGCCGACATGATCACCACGCTGTTCCTCGACGGCGCCGCGGCGATGAAATAGCGGCCGCGCCAATTGCAAAACCCGATCAGGCGGCTTGTTTGGCAGTGGGCACCGAAGCCTCTTTCTGCAGCTTGGCTACAGTCGCCTTGACCTCTGCGACGGCCGCGTCCTTCACCGGGCCGTAGCCACGGATGTCCATCGGCGCCTTGGCGAGCGCCACCAAGGCGTCCGGCGTTTGCGAAGGCAGCCGCGCCACCATCTCGTCGATGAGGCCTTCGTACCAGCCGATCAGCGCGCGCTCCATCTTGCGCTCCGCCGTATAGCCAAACACATCGAAGGCCGTGCCGCGCAAGCCCTTGAGCCTGGCCATCAGCCGCAGCGGCGTCTGGATCCATTGCCCGAATTGCCGCTTCAGCGACCGCCCGCGCGCATCCTTGTCGCCTCCGAGGAAGGGCGGGGCAAAGTGGTAGTTGACCTTGAAATCGCCGGCGAAATTGCGCCGGAGCTCGTCGAGGAAGCCGGTCTGCATATGGAGCCGCGCAACCTCGTATTCGTCCTTGTAGGACATCAGCTTGAACAGCGAGCGAGCGACCGCGTCGGTGACCGCTTCGCTGCCGAAAGGCCTTTCCGCCGCGCGGACCTTGTCGACACCAGCCCGGTAACGCCGCGCCCAGGCCGCATCCTGATAATCGACGAGGAAGCGCTCGCGCCGGGCGATCAGCTCGTCGAGGTTTTCCGTCTCGAAAGCGGCCGGGGCCGGCGCGAAGGCAGCCGGGTCGGCGGCCGCGAGCTGCCCGGCGGCAAAGGCCTCTCGATTGCGCTCGACCGCGACGCCGTTGAGGTCGATGGCGCGGTGCAAGGCGTCGAGCCCGACGGGAACCAGCCCCTGCTGCCAGGCATGGCCGAGCATGACGATGTTGGCGAAGACGGCATCGCCGAACAGCAGTTCCGCCAGCGCATTGGCATCGATGGCGCGGACGTTTTCGGCGCCGGCAACCTGTTCGATCTCCTTCAGCCGGCGGCGTGTCGCGAGGTCGGCGTCGCGACGGCGCACGATGTCCCCGGTCGGCATCTCGGCCAGGTTGACCAGGACTCGCATGCCGGACCGGTAAGTTGCCGAGGCCTTGGGCGAGGACGAGACGACGATGTCGCAGCCGATCAGCGCGTCAGTCGAGCCATTGTCGATGCGAACCTGATTGACCGCCTCGGGTGTTGCGGCGAGCCGCAGGAAGGACAGCACCGGCCCGAACTTCTGGGCGAAGCCGGTGAAGTCGAGCACCGAGCTGCCCTTGCCTTCGAGATGGGCCGCCATGGCGATCAGCGCGCCGACCGTGACGACGCCGGTGCCGCCGACGCCGGTGACGAGGAGGTCGTAGGGCCTGTCGAGTGACGGCAGGGCCGGCGTCGGCAGCAGCGCGGCGCGGCCGGCAAAGTCATCCCCGCTTCCCTGCTTCTTTCTGCGAACAGCCCCCTCCACCGTCACGAAGCTCGGGCAGAAGCCGTCGAGGCAGGAAAAATCCTTGTTGCAGTTGGAGAGGTTGATCTGCCGCTTGCGGCCGAACGGCGTCTCCTTCGGCTCGACGCTGAGGCAGTTCGACGCCACCGAGCAATCGCCACAGCCCTCGCAGACGAGATCGTTGATGGTGGCGAAGCGCTGCGGGTCGACCATCGTGCCGCGCTTGCGCCGGCGGCGCTTCTCGGTGGCGCAGGCCTGCTCGTAGATCAGCACCGAGACGCCCTTGATCTCGCGCAGTTCGCGCTGGACCGCATCGAGCTCACGGCGATGGTGGATGGTGACGCCATCAGGCAGGCTGGCGGGCGCGAACTTTTCCGGCTGGTCGGAGACCAGTGCGATGCGCACGACGCCTTCGGCACGGACCTCCTGCGCAATCGCGTGTACGCTGATCGGCCCGTCGACCGGCTGGCCGCCGGTCATGGCGACGGCGTCGTTGAACAGGATCTTGTAGGTGATGTTCGCCTTGGCGGCGACCGCCTGGCGGATCGCCATCGAGCCGGAATGGTAATAGGTGCCTTCGCCGAGGTTCTGGAAGATGTGTCCCCTGCCGGTGAACAGGGAGGACGCCGCCCAGTTTACGCCTTCGCCGCCCATCTGGATCAAGGACGTGGTCTCGCGGTCCATCCAGCTTGCCATGAAATGGCAGCCGATCCCCGCCAGGGCCTTTGATCCCTCAGGCACCTTGGTCGAGGTGTTGTGCGGGCAGCCGGAGCAGAAATAGGGCGTGCGGGTCGCACCCGGCACCTGGATGATGCGGCCGGTCTCTGGAACAAGAGCCGCGGCGCGCTCGGAGAGGCGCAGATCGGGGAACAGCGCATCCAGCCGTTTCGCAACGATGGGCGCGAGCAGGCGCGGCGAGAGTTCGCCGATCCACGAGATCAGGCGATTGCCGTCCTCGTCGCGCTTGCCGACCATGGAATGCGGCTTATGCCCGGGATAGTCGTAGAAATATTCCTTGAGCTGGCTCTCGATGATGCCGCGCTTCTCCTCGACGACGAGAATCTCACTTTTGCCGCGCACGAACTCCAGCGCCGACCGGCGCGCTAGCGGCCAGACCATCCCGACCTTGTAGATGTCGATGCCGTGGCTCCGGCAGGCCTCTTCGTCCAGGCCGAGCAGGCGCAGCGCCTCCATCAGGTCGAGATGCGCCTTGCCGGTGGTGACGATGCCGAAGGATGCACCCGGAATGTCGTAGATGCGCCGGTCGATCGGATTCGCCTCGGCGAAGGCGAAGACGGCCATCTTCTTCGCCTCCATGCGCTCCTCGATCTGCGGTCCGGGCAGGTCCGGCCAGCGATAATGCAGCCCGGTGGAAGGCGGCGTGTAAGCAGGCTCCTCGAACAGCCGCGGCTCCGGCAATTCGACCGACTGGCCGCTCTCGACCGTCTCCGAGATCGCCTTGAAACCGACCCACATGCCGGAATAGCGCGACAGCGCGTAGCCATACTCGCCGAAAGCGAGATATTCTCCGACCGAAGCCGGATTCAGCGTCGGCATGAACCAGGCCATGAAGGCGACGTCGGATTGGTGCGGCATCGATGACGACACGCAGCCATGGTCGTCGCCGGCGACGACCAGCACGCCACCATGAGGCGACGAGCCATAGGCGTTGCCGTGCTTCAGTGCATCACCGGCCCGGTCGACACCAGGGCCCTTGCCGTACCAGAGGCCGAAGACGCCCTGAACCGTCCTGTCCGGATTGGACTCGACCTGCTGCGAGCCGAGAACGGCGGTGGCGGCGAGGTCTTCGTTGACGGCCGGCAGGAACGCGATGCCGTGCTGCTTCACCAGATCGGTGGCGCGCCATAGTTCGAGATCGACGCCGCCGAGCGGCGAACCACGGTAGCCGGAAATGAAACCCGCCGTGTCGAGGCCTGCAGCGCGGTCACGCCGGGCCTGATCGAGCGCGATCCTGACGAGAGCCTGGGTGCCGGTCAGGAAAACGCGCCCGGAGGCCCGGGTGTAGCGGTCACCGAGCGCATAGTCGGCGAGCGGACTGGTCGACGCGATACTGGCCATGGCGTGGCCTCCCGAAAGATTTATTCGGGAGATTCTAAACTCGGGCAGTTGGAAAGATTTGTCTGATTTGCCGATTTCCGTTGCCGCATCGGTAGAATTGACCAACCATGCGCTCGATTAGGGACAATCCTTTCAGAGCGGAGTAATGGAGCTCACCGAACAGGACCGCAGGCTGATCACGCTGCTGCAGGCGGATGCCCGCATCTCCAATCAGGAGCTGGCCGAGGGCGTGGGCATGTCGGCCTCCGCCTGCTGGCGGCGGGTGCGGGCGCTCGAGGAAGCCGGCGTGATCTCAAGCTATCGCGCGGTCGTCGATCCGGCCAAGGCTGGGCTCGCCTTCAGCGCGATCGTGCATGTCGCGCTGGTTCGCCACGAGGCCGACCACGTGACGACCTTCATCTCACGCGTGGCCGGGCGCCCCGAGGTGCTGGAATGCTTCGCGACCACCGGCGAGGCCGATTACCATCTGCATGTCGTCTGTCGCGACAAGGATGCCTACAACGATTTCCTGGAGCACTTCCTGTTCAGGCTGCCGGGCATCGCCAATGTCCGCACCAACCTCGTCTTGAGGGAGATCAAGGTGCACGGGCCGGTGCCGGTGTGACCGGCACCGCTTTTCTTGGCGTCGAGGCTACTGCGACCAGTTCTTCGCCACCATCGTCAGCACGTCGTATTGCGCGACAAGCTGGGCCTCCTGGTTGCTGACCGTGCAGTCCCAACGCACCTCGCCGTACTCTTCGGTTTCACGCGGATTGATCTGCTTGCAGGTCAGCGTCACCTGCAGCGCGTCGCCCGGGTTGACCGGGGTGAGGAAGCGCAACGCGTCGACGCCGTAATTGGCGAGCACCGGGCCCGGTGCCGGATCCACGAAGAGGCCGGCCGCGAAGGAGACGATCAGATAGCCATGCGCGACGCGGCCGTCGAAGAACGGGTTCGCCTTGGCCGCCTCCTCGTCCATATGAGCGTAGAAGGTGTCGCCGGTGAAATGGGCGAAATGCTCGATGTCCTCCAGCGTCACCGCGCGTGAAGCCGTGACGAGCTGGTCGCCGATCTCTAGCTCGGCCAGCGATTTGCGGAAGGGATGGATGCCATCCTGGCGCGTCTGAGCACCTTGCATCCAGCGCCCGGTGACTTCCGACAGCAGCCAGGGCGCGCCCTGGACGGCGGTGCGCTGCATGTAGTGTTTGACGGCGCGCATGCCGCCGAGCTCCTCGCCGCCGCCGGCGCGGCCGGGTCCGCCATGGACCAGGACCGGCAGTGGCGAGCCATGGCCGGTCGAGGACTTGGCGCTGACGCGGTTGCCGAGCATGACGCGGCCATGCCACGGCCCGAGCGCCTCTACGGCCTCGCGGGCGAAAGCGGAGTCATTGGTGAAGACCGAGGCGACGAGGCTGCCCTTGCCGCGCCGCGCGAGCTCCGCGGCCTCGTCTGCCGTCTCATAGGGGATGATCGTGCTGACCGGCCCGAAGGCCTCGACATCGTGCACCGCCCGGGCGGAGCCGGGCTTGTCGCAATAGAGCAGCACCGGGCTCAAGAAGGCGCCGGCTTCGGCGTCGCCCGAAGTGAGATTGGCTTTGCGGGGATCGCCGGCCACGATCTCGGCATCGCCGCGCAATTCGGCGATGCGGGCGCGGACCTCGTCACGTTGCGCCAGACTGGCGAGCGGGCCCATCCGCGTCGCCTCCTCGGCCGGGTTGCCGAGCGCGGTCTTGGCGAGACGCTCGCCAAGCGCTTTGATCAGCGGCTCGACCGTCTTGCGGGGCGCTATCACCCGGCGGATCGCCGTGCATTTCTGCCCGGCCTTCACCGTCATCTCGCGGGCGACCTCCTTGACGAAGAGGTCGAACTCCTCGGTCCCTGCAACTGCATCCGGCCCGAGGATCGCGGCGTTGAGCGAATCCGCCTCCATGGTGAAGCGCACCGAATTCTCGACGATCGCCTTGTGGGTCCGGAGCTTGCGCCCGGTCGCGGCCGAGCCGGTGAAGGTCACGACATCCTGGCAGTCGACATGGTCGAGCAGATCGCCGACCGAGCCGCTGATCAGTTGCAGCGCCCCCTTGGGCAGGATGCCGGTCGCGATGATCCTGCGCACCATCAATTCGGTCAGATAGGCGGTCTGGCTCGCCGGCTTGATCAGCGCCGGCATGCCGGCGAGCAGCGTCGGCGCGAGCTTCTCCAGCATGCCCCAGCACGGGAAATTGAAGGCGTTGATGTGGATCGCGACGCCTTCCAGCGGCGTCAGGATATGCTGGCCGGAGAAGCTGTTGTCGCGCGAGAGCGCCTCGACATCGCCGTCGACGAGGGTGCGCGTGTTCGGCAATTCGCGCCGGCCTTTCGAGGCATAGGACAGCAAGGTGCCGACGCCGCCCTCGATGTCGATCCAGCTGTCGGTGCGCGTCGCGCCGGTCGCGGTCGAGAGCGCGTAGAACTCCTCCTTCGCCTCCATCAGCGCCTGGCCGAGCGCCTTCAGCATCAAGGCGCGCTCATGGAAACTGAGCTTGCGCAGCGCCGGCCCGCCGGCCTCGCGGCCATGTGCCAGGGCGCGCTTCATGTCGATCCCACCGGCATCGATCAGCGCGACCTCCGCCCCGGTCGCGGCATCGAGCAGCGGCACGGCCTTGCCGGCGCCGCGGACCCACTCTCCGGCGATGAAGGATTCGAGCTGGCGGACGGTCTTCACTGGCGCATTCATCCCTTGAGATCCCCTGTCGATCACGGTGCGCGGCTTGTCGCCGTCGTCGGTTGGTGCAGATCAGGCCATTCCGGCGGTGCGCAGCACGTCGTCCACCTGCCGCTCCCAGGCGGCGGCGAGTTCGGCATTGCCGGTCTGGCGCAGGCCGAACTTCTTCTGCGTCTCGAAATGAGCCGAGCTGCCGCTGCCGAAGCTCGCCGCGACGCGAGGCCGCCAATAGGCGATGGCGGTGGCGACCAGTGGCCGATTGCCGGGCTCCTGCAGCAATTTCCGCAAGCCCTCCTCGCCGAGCTCGGTATGCCGGAGCTCGCGCGGCAGGATGGCGCGGAAGATCTCGCCGAGCGGCTGGTAGGAGAGCCGGGCGAATTCGTCGATCTGAATCACCACGGCGTGGCCCATCAGCACGTTCATCACGACCGCGTCGAGCCAGTCCTGCAGCGGATAGTGCAGCACGGCGAGCCGCATGTCGGCGCCGTGGCGCGCTGCGCCGAGATCACTGTCGCGCGCGACGCGGTCGGCCCAGGGATGGTGGTTCGCATAACGCGAGATATCGGCGCCGAACTCGCCCATTACGGCGAGCACGCGCTCGGCATGGTCGAGCTTCTCCAGCACGATCCGGGAGGCGGCGATGCGCTCCTTGATGCCCGGCCCCTGGTTGATGATGTCGGCGAAGCCGGCGGCTCCTGCGAGCTCGCTGTCGATGAAGGTCGCCATCAGCCTGAGCAGCTCGCCGCGATAGCGCGGCGGCGCGTTCTCGGGCGTGGTCAGCTTGCCGCCCTGCGCGAGATAGGCCTCGAGCGGCATGGTGTCGGCGGTGTCACTGGTCATAGGTCACCACCACCCGGTCGGAGAGCGGATAGCACTGGCAGGTCAGCACATAGCCCTGCCGGACCTCGTAGTCCTCGAGGGCATGGTTGGTCGCCATCTCGACCTCGCCCTCGACGACCATGGCGCGACAGGTCGAGCAGACGCCCGCCTTGCAGGCATAGGGCGCATCGAGGCTGGCGCCGAGCGCGGCTTCCAGGATGGTCTGCCCGGTCTTGGCCATCTCGATCACGCGGGTGGTGCCGTCGAGCGTGATCGTCGCGGTGCACATCGCCGCCTTGCCGTTGTCGGCGGCGGTCCGGGCGACATGCTTGGCGCGGCGCGGCGCCGAGGCGAACAGCTCGAACTTGATCTGGTCGTCGCGCAAGCCGTGCTCGCGCAGCGCCGCCGCAATCGCCAGCATCATCGGCTCGGGCCCGCAGATAAAGGCCATGTCGATGGCCGCGATGTTGATCCAGCCCTTGAACAGCCTGGCGCATTTCTCGGCGTCGATGCGGCCGGAGAAGAGCTCGACCTCCTGCGCTTCGCTCTCCAGCACATGGACCACGTTGAAGCGGCCGAGATGGACGTTCTTGATGTCCTCCAGCTCCTCGCGGAACATGATCGAATTGACCGAGCGGTTGCCGTAGACCAGCGTGAAGCGGGATTTGGGCTCACGCGCCAGCGCCGTCTTGATCAGCGAGAGCACGGGCGTGATGCCGCTGCCGCCGGCAAAGGCGAGATAATGCCGCCGCTCCTCCGGCTTCAGCGGCACATGGAAGGCCCCCATCGGCGGCATGGCCTCGAGCACGTCGCCGGGTTTCAGCTCCTCGTTCGCCCAGCTCGAAAAGGCGCCGCCGTCGACGCGCTTGATGCCGACCTTGAGCACGCCTTCGTCCTTGCCGGCGCAGATCGAATAGGAGCGACGCAGCTCCTCGCCCTCGAAGTCGCGGCGGAAGGTCAAATATTGGCCTTGCGTGAAGTCGAAGGCGGCGCGGTCTTCGATGCGCGGCGCGAGCGTCACGACCACCGCATCGCGCGTCTCGCGGCGGATATCGGCGACCTCCAGCGGAAAGAAGCGAGCCATCGGGTCCTCAGATGCTCTTGAAGTAGTCGAAGGGTTCGAGACAGTCGGTGCAGCGGAAATGCGCCTTGCAGGGCGTCGAGCCGAACTGGCTGACGCGCTCGGTCCTCTGCGAACCGCAGCGCGGGCAGGACACAAGCAGCGGCACCAGCGCCCCGGCGCAAGCAGCCGTGCCTTCGACCGGCGGCGCGATGCCATAGTCGCGCAGCTTGGCGCGGCCTTCGGCGCCGATCCAGGCCGTGGTCCAAGCCGGCGACAATTGCCGCTTGAGCTTGATCTTCTCGATGCCGTGCTCGCGCAGGCCGCGCTCGATCTCGAAATTGATGACACCGGTGGCCGGGCAGCCCGAATAGGTCGGCGTCACCGTCACCTCCAGCAGATCGCCGGCCCAGGCGACGTCGCGGATGATGCCGAGATCGACCAGCGAGATCACCGGGATCTCGGGATCCGGAATCTCGCCGAGCCAGGACCAGATCTCGGCAATAGCCGGGCGCGACAGGGTGGCGGCGTCCATCAGCGCCTCCTCACCAGCCGGCGCCGGGATAGGCGCGCTGCAGGAACTGCATCTCAGCCAGGATGAAGCCGAGATGCTCGGAATGAACGCCGCGCCGGCCACCCTTCTGGGCGAATGTCTTCTCCGGCGCCTTCAAGGTAGCCTCGGCAAAAGTGCGCGTGACATGCTCCTGCCAGGCCGCTTTGAGCGAGCCGGGCTCCGGCGCGAGGCCTGAAGCCACCAGCTCCTCGTCGAGCGCATCGGCGATGAACATCTCGCCGGTATAGGGCCAGAGGAAGTCCACAGCCGCCTGCATGCGGGCGTGGCTTTCCGCCGTGCCGTCGCCGAGGCGGACCACCAGATCGGCGCTGCGTTCCAGATGATAGGCGACCTCCTTGGAAGCCTTCTCGGCGATCGCGGCGACGCGCTTGTCGGCCGAGCCGATCAGCGCCTTGAGCAGTGGCAGATGCCAGGCATCGAACAGGTATTGCCGCATCACCGTGCGGCCGAAATCACCATTCGGCTGCTCGACCAGGAGGAGATTGCGGTAGCCGGAAACGTCGCGCAGGAAAGCGATCTCATCGGATGTCCGGCCCTTGCCCTCGGCCTCAGAGGCGAGCTCCAGCCAGAGCTGGGTCTGGCCGATCAGGTCGAGCGCGGTATTGGCGAGCGCGATGTCCTCTTCCAGCGCCGGGGCGTGGCCGCACCATTCCGAGTTGCGATGGCCGAGGATCAGGCAGCTATCGCCCATGCGCAGCGCGAACTCGGCGATGGCCGGCGATGGGGCCAGGTCGCTCATCACATATGCCCCACTTCGTCCGGCACGTCGAAGAAGGTCGGGTGCCGATAGACCTTCGCATTGGCGGGATCGAACAGGGGACCCTTGTCGGAGGGCGCGCTGGCGACGATGTCGGCCGAGCGCACCACCCAGATGCTCACGCCCTCGTTGCGGCGCGTATAGACATCGCGCGCATTGAGGATCGCCATCTCGGCATCGGGCGCGTGCAGGCTGCCGACATGCCGGTGGTTGAGGCCGTGCTGGCCGCGGATGAAGACCTCCCACAGGGGCCATTCGCTCGACATCGTTTCGCTCCTTCCGCTGGCGCGCTATTCGGCGGCGATACGGGCGGCCTGGCGCCGTGCCGTCTGCTTGCTGGCATGGGCGGTGAGCCCGTCGCGGAACCAGGCGCCGTCGTTCCAGGCCTTGCGCCGCGCCTCCAGGCGCTCGCGATTGCAAGGGCCCTCGCCGGCGATCACTGCGAAGAACTCGTTCCAGTCCGGCTCGCCGAAATCATGGCCGCCCTTCGCCTCGTTCCAGGCCAGCACCGGATCGGGGACGGTGAGACCGAGGAACTTCGCCTGCGGCACGGTCTGGTCGACGAATTTCTGGCGCAACTCGTCATTGGAATCCTGCTTGATGTTCCAGGCCATCGACTGGGCCGAATGCACCGAGGCGTCGTCGGAGGGGCCGAACATCATCAGCGACGGCCACCACCAGCGGTCGAGCGCGTCCTGCGCCATCGCCTTCTGCTCTGGCGTGCCCTTGCTGAGCACGTTCATGATGTCGAAGCCCTGGCGCTGGTGGAAACTCTCCTCCTTGCAGATCCGCACCATGGCGCGGGCATAGGGCCCATAGGAGCAGCGCTGCAGCGGCACCTGGTTCATGATCGCGGCGCCGTCGACCAGCCAGCCGATCGCGCCGATATCGGCCCAGCTCAGCGTCGGATAGTTGAAGATCGAGGAATACTTCGCCTTGCCCGAGTGAAGCTGCTCGTACATCTGGTCGCGGCTGATGCCGAGCGTCTCCGCCGCGCAGTAGAGATAGAGGCCATGGCCGGCCTCGTCCTGGACCTTGGCGAGTAGGATAGCCTTGCGCTCCAGGGTCGGCGCGCGCGTGATCCAGTTGCCCTCCGGCAGCTGGCCGACGATCTCGGAATGGGCGTGCTGGCTGATCTGCCGGATCAGCGTCTTGCGATAATCCTCCGGCATCCATTCTTTGGGCTCGATCTTCTGGCCGGCATCGATGCGCTCCTGGAAGGCGCGCTCCTGCGGCTCCATCTCGTCGAGACTGCGGACACGCTTCGCCTCGGTCTTGACCATCTGGGCATACATCGGCTCGCCTCCTGTTCCGGTTCGCGCCTCAGACGCGCTCGAGGATCACTGCAATTCCCTGCCCCACGCCAACGCACATCGTGCACAGGGCGAAACGCCCGCCGGTACGCTGGAGTTGCCACATCGCCGTCGTCGCCAGCCGGGCGCCGCTCGCGCCCAGGGGATGGCCGAGCGCGATCGCGCCGCCATTCGGGTTCACATGCGGGGCATCGTCCGGCAGGCCGAGCTCGCGCAGCACGGCGAGCCCCTGCGCCGCGAACGCCTCGTTCAGCTCGATCACGTCGATCTGTGCGAGCTCCAGCCCGGCGCGCTGCAGCACCTTGCGCACCGCCGGCACGGGGCCGATGCCCATGATGCGCGGCGCGACGCCGGCAGCCGCCATGGCGACGACACGGGCGCGCGGCGTCAGGCCGTTCGCCTTCGCCGCCTGCTCGCTCGCGACGACCAGCGCCGCAGCGCCATCATTGACGCCCGAGGCGTTGCCGGCGGTCACGCTGAGATCGGGGCCGTTCACGCCCTTGAGCTTCGCCAGTTGCTCCAGTGTCACGTCGGGACGCGGGTGCTCGTCGCGGTCGACGACCAGAGGATCGCCCTTCCGCTGAGGCACGGATACCGGTGCCATCTCGTCGGCGAAGCGGCCGGCGGCCTGCGCGGCCGCCCAGCGCTGCTGGCTGCGCAGCGCGAACGCATCCTGGTCGGCGCGCGACACACCGAAATCCGCCGCGACATTGTCGGCCGTCTCGGGCATGGAGTCGATGCCATGCGCCTTCTTCATCTTCGGGTTGACGAAGCGCCAGCCGATGGTCGTGTCGTAGACCGCATTCGCGCGCGAGAAGGCGGCGTCGGCCTTCGGCATCACGAACGGCGCGCGCGACATGCTCTCGACGCCACCGGCGATCATCAACTCGCAGTCGCCGGCCCGGATCGAGCGGGCGGCCAGGCCGAGCGCATCGAGCCCGGAGCCGCAGAGCCGGTTGATCGTGCTGCCGGGAATCTCGACCGGCAGTCCGGACAAGAGCACGGCCATGCGTGCGACATTGCGATTATCTTCGCCGGCTTGGTTGGCGCAGCCGAGAATGACGTCGTCGACACCAGCCCAATCGACGGAAGGGTTGCGCTGCATCAGCGCCGTGAGCGGGATCGCAGCGAGGTCATCGGCACGGACGCTTGAAAGCGCCCCGCCATAGCGGCCAACGGGCGTGCGAACCGCATCGCAAATGAAGGCGTCCGCCACGATGGTTCTCTCCCCGAAATCTGCTGTTCGTTTTTATCAACCGACCGGTCGGTCATTTAATTGCACGAATTCCAACGGAGATCAACTGGTCGTCTCAGCAGGCATCTGCGCCTATCACTGCCGGTGACCGACGATCGCTTTGCCGAACGGGGCCGCGTGGGTCTCTGTCCGTGACCGAAAGGACGGGCTCTGCACCGCTGTCGAAACCAGACACCGCACTGTCGTCGCGGACCGCCCCCGTCGCCATTGAAAGCGCGTCGATGGGCACCTCGCCAAGACCGAAAACCTTGCCAGGCCGCTGGTGATGATCGATCGCGTCAGGTCGAGCCCATTGGAGAAGATTGGCTCCGCCCACTCCACAGGCCCGTGTTCGCCGGCGGCGCGCCCCCTCACCGCTCCCTGAAGGCTTTTGCGATCTGGTCCTTGAGAGGTTTGACGATGTATTCGAGCGGGGTCCGGTCCTCGGTCCGGACGAACACCTCGGCCTGCATGCCGGCGCTGACACGACTGTGGCCGAGGCGGGCGAATTCGGCGGCGGGGAGTGTGACGCGGATGGTGTAGAAGGTCACGCCGGTCTGCTGGTCGCGGCTGGTGTCGGCCGAGATGCGCGCGACCTTGCCGGCGAGCTCGGGCGTGGTGCGCTGGTTGAAGGCGTGGATCTTGACCCGCGCCTCCTGGCCGAGCGCGATCTGGTCGATGTCGGGCGGGTTGATCCGCGCCTCGACCTGGAGCCCATCCTCGGCCGGGACGATCAGCATGGCGGGCTCCGCCGGCGAGATCACCCCGCCGACCGTGTGCACGGCGAGCTGATGCACGAACCCGGCGCTCGGGCTGCGGATATCGATCCGCTTCATCTGGTCCTGCGCGGCGATGCGGCGCTCGACCAGCTCGGCACTCTTGCCCTGGATCTCGCGCAGCTCCTTCATCGCCTCCTCGCGCAAGGTCGCGTCGATCTGGATGATCTGCAGCTGTGTCTCGGCGATCTTGCCCTCGGCCTGCGCCAGCGCGGCGATGAGCTGGCCCCGCTGCCCTTCGAGATTGGCGGCCTCGCGCTCGAGCTGGGTCTTACGGCTGAGCGAGACCAGGTTCTTGGCGTAGAGCCCCCTGACGCCGCCCAGCTCCTCCTCGATCAGCACGGCCTGGCGGTCGCGGCCGCCTTGCTGGGCCTTGAGGCCGGCGATCTCATCGTGAAGCTGGCCGATGCGCTGGCGCAGTTGCGCCTTCTGGCCGTCGCGGGCCGCGCGTCTTGCTTCGAACAGGCTCTCCTCCGCGCCGATCAGCTCGGCGATCTCCGATCCGTGCCGGCGGGCGGTGAGCTCGGCGGCGACGGTGATGGCGTCCTTGCCCGAGCGCTCGGCTTCGACCCGGCCGCGCCTTGCGGCGAGCTCGTCGAGCTGCTTGGTCACGACCTGGAGATTGGCGCGGGTCACCGTGTCGTCGAGCCGGATCAACACCTGGTCCTGCTCGACCCGCTCGCCCTCGCGGACCCTGAGCTCGCCGACGATGCCGCCGGTCGCGTGCTGGACCTTCTTGACGTTACCGTCCACGACGAACTGGCCGCTGGCGACGACCGCGCCGGACAAGGTCGCCGCCACCGCCCAGACCCCGACGGTGCCGGCGAACAGGACCACGCCGACGCCGCCGGCGAGCGCGAGCTTGCGCAGGGAACGGCCGAAGCCCTGGTGCTCCGTTGAGGTGGCGCTCTCGCTCATGACGCCACCGCCGGCTGGCGCTGGCTGTTGTGCATGGCCTGCGGCAGTCCGCCCTGCTTCAGCACCTTCTGCAGGATCTCCTCCTTCGGGCCGATGGCCTGGATGCGGCCTTCCGTCATGATCGCGACATGGTCGACGCCGGCGATCGCGGTCTGGCGGTGGGTCACGACAATGACGATGCCGCCGCGCTCACGAATGCCGCGAATCGCCAGTGTCAGCGCTTCGTCGCCATCATGGTCGAGATTGGAGTTGGGCTCGTCGAGCACCACGAGGAAGGGCTCGCCATAGAGCGCCCGCGCCAGGCCGATGCGCTGGCGCTGGCCGCCCGAAAGGCTTGATCCGGCTTCGCCGATGCGGGTGTCGTAGCCCTGCTCGAGCCGCAGGATCAGCTCATGCGCCCCGGCTGCCTGTGCGGCCGCGACGATCGCCTCGTCCTGCGCACCTTCATCAAAGCGGGCGATGTTCTGGGCGACCGTGCCCTCGAACAGCTCGATATCCTGCGGGAGATAGCCGACATGCCGGCCGAGCTCGCTCGGCTCCCATTGGCCGAGCGCCGCGCCGTCCAGCCGGACCTCGCCCTTGAGCGGACGCCAGACCCCGACCAGCGCGCGAACCAGCGTCGACTTGCCGGATGCGCTCGGCCCGATGATGCCGAGGCCCTGGCCGGCCTTCAGCGTCAGCGAGGCGCCCTGCAGGATCGGCGCCTGCTTGCCCGGCGCCGCCACGATCAGCCCGTCGGCGGTGAGATCACGGCGCGGCGCCGGCAAAGTGGTGCGCTCGGCCTCGGTGAAGGCCGGCGAATCGAGCACCTGCCGCAGGCGCTTCAGACCCTGGCGCGCCGCGACGAAGCCCTTCCAGTGCGCGACGGCGATCTCGATCGGCGCCAGCGCACGCGAGGTCATGATCGAGGCGGCGATCATCGCCCCGCCCGAGATCTCGTTGTGCATGGCGAGATAGGCGCCCAGGCCCAGCACCGCCGATTGCAGCACCATGCGGAAGATCTTGGCGAAGGCGCCGATCCCGCTGGTCGCATCCGAGCCGGCGAGCCAGTCCTGGACATGGCGCAGGTTGAGCTCGCGCCATTTGCGCTGGAAGCTGGCGCCCATGCCCATCGCGGTCAACGCCTCGGCATTGCGCCGGCTGGCCTCGACGATCGCCTGCCGCGCCGCGCCGCTCATGAGCTGGGCCTGGGTCGCCTTGCGGCTCTTGAGTTCGGTCAGGAAGGTCAGGAGGACGATGACGAGGCCGCCGGCAACGACCAGCCAGCCGAGCCAGGAATGCAGGAAGAAGGTGACGGCCAGGAAGAGCGGCAGCCAGGGCATGTCGAGCAGCGCGGTCGGGCCGAGCGAGGACAGGAAGCCGCGGACCTGGTCGAGATCGCGGATCGGCTGCAGCGCCTGATCCGGGCGAAAGCCGAGCAGCGGCAGCTTCTGGGCCGCGGCGAAGGCGGCCGGCGAGACCGCTTCGTCGAAGCGCGCGCCGATCCGGGCGAGCAGCCTGACGCGGACGCCGTCGAGGAAGCCTTGCAGCACATAGGCTGCGAGCAGGAGCAGCGACAGGCCGATCAGCGTCTGGACGCTGCGCGAGCTCAGCACCCGGTCATAGACCTGGAGCATGTAGAGCGAGCCCGACAGCATCAAAAGGTTGATGATGCCGGAGAAGACGCCGATGACCACGAACGAGCCGCGGCAGGAAGCCAGCGCCGAAGAGACGACCGAGCCCTGAGCAGGAGATGAAGCCGGACGGCTCAATGCAGGAACTCACACATCAGGAGAAACAGGACGCCGAACGAGGCTGACTGCGTCCGGCCGGGAGTGATTCCGGACCGGAATGGCCGGCTTCCGGCCCCGAGCCTTCCCCAACGCCATTGTCGTGATCCGGCAGCAATTTGGCAAAAGACTGGACAGGATTGCCCTGACTCCCAGAATCGGCGAGGCCGCTGGCCGGGATGTCATCGTCGAAAGCACGCAGCTCGTTACCTGCATACTTCTGCATGGTACCCACTCAGCTCTCGCGCGCCAGCTCAGACGAACAGAAAATCGTCAGCATGGAGATTAGTCCTGCTGATGTTCTTCAGCATGATCGTGTTGTCAACGTCATAGGTGAGGAGCACGCCTGCCCACACCTGCGTCAATCCACCGCCGTTCTCGCTGAAGAGGGGTGCGGGGCCCGGCTCAGCCGAGCCCGGCCGTCTGCCCGATCCCGTAATTCGCGAGCAGGGCCGGCTCGCCGCTGCGGCCGGCAGCGTCGATCGCCAGGCACAAGGCCACAGCGTGGCGCGCCTCGGTGAGGCTCAATGTCTCCGGAGCCCCGCCAAAGGAGGCGAGCGCCCGCGCGAGGTTCTGTTCGAGCTCGAACAACTCGCCGGAGAAGGTGATGGCGCGCTCGCCGGCGTCGCTCTCACCGTCCGCCTGGACCCAGAGCGAGAAGCTCGGATGCTCGGCCCGGTCGAAGGCGCCGCTCCAGCTGGTGCGGATCGCGCCCAAGCTGCCGGCGATCTCGAGCAGGGAATGGTGCTGGAAGCCGGCAAGGCACTGCGTCACCAGGGCGGTCGAGCCATCTTGCCAGTCGAGCAGCGCCGAGAGCGTCTGCGGCATCGCCGAGCTGTCGCTGGCGCGTGCGGTCACGCGCTCGGGCAGGCCGTTCTCCCTCGCATACCACATCACGAGATCGACGAAGTGGACGAGCTCTTCCAGGCTGTAAGAGCCGACGCGCGCCTGATCCTGCCGCCAGCCGCCGGAGCCAGGCTTGAAGGGACGGCGGAACAGCGAGAGGTGCTGGTGGGTCACCCGCCCGATCTCATTGGCGGCGATGATCTCGCGCACCTGCCGCCATTGTTGCGACACCCGCAGCTCGTGATTGACCGCGACCTTGCGGCCGCTGGCCTGCGCCGCGGCGAGGACCGAGTCGCATTCGGCCAGCGTGGTGCCGAGCGGCTTTTCCAGGATGACGTGCTTGCCCGCCTTCAGCGCCTCGACAGCGTAGCGCGCGTGCAGGTGGTTCGGCGCCGTGATCGCGACGACGTCGAGCGGCAGGGCGATCAGGTCCTCGAAACTGCGCACGAGCACGGCCTCGGGATGGGCGGACGCGGCAGCCTGCGCCGTCGCGTCGCCATGGCAGAAGATGGCGGTCAGCTCCGCGCCCGGCAGCCGCGCGTAGACCTGCGCGTGCAGGCGCCCCCAGGCGCCGAAACCGGCGAGCCCGACCCGCATCGCGCTCAGCCCTTCTTGGTCGCGATGCCGTCGGCGACGCCGCGGAAGCGGGTCGCGGCTGCATCGGCGTTGCGCAGCAGCAGCGAGAAGTCATTGGCGACCGAGACGAAATCGAAGCCGGAGCGAATATGGCGCTCGGCGATCTCGTCATTGGGAGCGAGCGCGCCGACCGCCTTGCCGGACGGCCGGCAGCGCCTGAGCCCGTCCTCGATCGCTGCCGTCACGTCGGGATGGTTCGCCTGCCCGGGTAGGCCCATGCTGGCAGCAAGATCGCCCGGTCCGAAGAAGACGGCATCGACGCCGTCGACCGCCGCGATCTCCTCGCAGCGGTCGAGCGCTTCCTTGGTCTCGATCTGCACGATCAGGAAGAGCGACTGGCTCGCCTGCGCCGCATAATCCTTGAAGCGGGTATAGCGGCTGGCCCGGTGCATCGCCGCGATGCCGCGGATGCCGTGCGGCGGATAGCGCAACGACTGGACGGCGCGGGCGGCTTCCTCCGGCGTCTGCACGAAGGGCAGCATCATCGTGGCGATGCCGGCGTCGAGATGCTGCTTGATCAGCAGGGGATCGTTCCAGAGCAGCCGGACGATCGGGACGGTCGGCGTCGCGGCGATGGCGCGGCAATGCGCCATCGCGTCGTGCAGCGAGACCGGCGCGTGCTCGCCGTCGACCAGGAGCCAGTCATAGCCCGACCAGCCGAGCGCCTCCGTCGCATCGACGGAGTTCAGCATCGACCAGATGCCGACGAGCGGCCGGCCCTGGCGCATCGCCTCGCGGAACGGGTTCGGCCGGGTAGCGTGGATGTCGCTGGCGGTCATGTGCGTCTCTCCAGGAGATGGTTAGGTTTGTTTGGTTTGCGCGTCCGCAGGCCGCGCGAAAGGACTGGCGCATGGCCTCCAGCACGGTCTAAGCCGGCAGGAGGACGAGCCGGAGCGCGCTGGACATGGCCTACCCGTCGGATGAGGTCGTCATCGTCGCCGTGAGGGCGGTCGCGGTGCGCGCGCCGATCGAGACGCATGTGCGGACCTCCTTCGGCATCATGCGCGACCGGCCCGCAGTTTTCGTCGAGGTCGAGGACGACCGCGGCCAGCGCGGTCTCGGCGAGATCTGGTGCAACTTCCCCTCGGTCGGCGCCGAGCACAGGGTGCGCCTCGTACTGGAAACGGCGGGGCCGCTGCTGCGCGATCTCTCGCCGCTGCCGGTCGGCGACGTCTTCGCGACGCTGATGGGAAAGCTGCATGTCCTCGCCATCCAGTCCGGCGAATGGGGGCCGCTGCGCCAGGTCTGCGCCGGCCTCGACATCGCCTGCCATGATCTGGCGGCGCGGCGCGCGGGATTGCCGCTCTACGCCTATCTCGATGGCCAGGCGTCCGGCACCGTCGGCGCCTATGCGAGCGGCATCGGCCCGGAAGCACCGGCTGAGGTAGCAGCCCGCGAGCTTGCCCGAGGGCACGAGTGTTTCAAGCTGAAGGTCGGCTTCGGCACGGAGACCGACACACGCTCGCTCGACGCGATCCGTGGCGCGATCGGCAAACGCCGCCTGATGATCGACGCCAATCAGGGCTGGAGCCTCGACCAGGCCATCGCGCATGGCAGGCGCCTCGCCGATTACGGGCTGGACTGGCTGGAGGAGCCTTTGCGGGCCGATCGGCCGCTTGAAGAGTGGCGTGCGTTGCACGAGGCGATGCCGATTGCGATCGCGGCTGGCGAGAACATGAATGCGGTCCCGGAATTCGAGGCCGCCATCGCCTCGGGAATATTCCGCTTCCTGCAGCCGGACGCGGCGAAATGGGGCGGCCTCAGCGGCTGCCTGGCGGTGGCCAGGGCCGCCCGCGCGGCCGGCCTCGTCTACTGCCCACATTATCTCGGCGGCGGCGTTGGCCTCCTGGCCTCGGCCCATCTGCTTGCCGCCGCAGGCGGCGAGGGCATGCTGGAGATCGACAGCAACCCGAACCCGTGGCGCGACGATCTCATTGCGGATCTCATGCCGCTCGCGGGCGGCAAGGTGACGCTGAGCCAGCGACCGGGCATCGGCCTTGCCGACGACCTTGAGAGCATCGTCGCGCGCACGGCGTAGCGGAGGGCTCACGTGCTGCCCCGCCTCACGAGCTCGAAGCCGAGATCGTGAACGCCGCCGGTTGGCAGGCGGCCGGCGATGCGCTCGCGCAGCACCTCGGCGATTTTGAGGCCGATGGCCCGCCGCGGCAGGCTGACCGTGCTGAGGCCCGGCTCGCAGGCAGCGGCGAAGTCGACATCGCCGACACCGCAGATCTTCAGCCGGTCTGGCACGGACCAGCCGAGGCGCTGGGCCTCGAACAGGGCGCCGAGCGCCACGACATCGTTCGTGCACAGCACGGCGTCGACATCGGGATGGCCGGCGATCAGCTCGGCGAAGGCCTTGGCGCCTCTGACGGAGGTCGGAAGGCCGGGGAGCTGCACCTCCGCCGGAGGCTCAAAGCCGATACTCTGCGCCGTCTCGAAGAAGCCGGCACGCCTTGCATCGGCCCGGTAATCGCGCTGGTGCATGGCGCCGACGAAGCCGAGCCGCCTTGCGCCGCGCTCCTTGAAATGCCGGGCGACCGCGACGCCGATATCGCGCTGCGAGAAGCCGACGGCAGTGTCGATCGGATTGTCGGTCAGCTCCCACATCTCGACGATTGGCACGTCGGTATCGAGCAGGGCGCGCATCGCGCCGCGGCTGTGCCGGCAGCCGGTGATGACCAGCGCAGCCGGCGACCAGGCCAGCATCGAGGCGATCAGCCGCTCCTCGCTCTCCAGTTCATAATGGCTGTTGCCGATCAGGAGCTGGTAGCCGGCGCCGGCAAGGCCTTCCTCGATCGCCTCGAGCGTCACCGAGAAGAAGGCGTTGATCATCGAGGGGATGATCACGCCGATCGTCTTGCTGCGGGCGCTGGCCAGCGCGCCCGCCATCAGGTTCGGCCGGTAGGAGAGATGCTCGACCGCCGCCTCGATCTTGCCGCGGACCTGGGGCGAGACCAGCTCGGGCTGGCGCAGCGCGCGCGAGACGGTCGCGGTCGAGACACCGGCGATGCGCGCGACATCGGCCATGCGCGGGCGCGCCGTGCCGTGCCGCTCGCGTAGCGCCGGCTTCGTCCCGTCGGCTCCCTTCTCAGCCTTCATCAGAAGATGCCCGGCTCGGCCGTCGGCGGACCGTGTTCGAGGAAGTCGAAATCACAGCCCTTGTCGGCTTGCGTCACCGTGCGCTGGAACAGCATGCCGTAGCCACGGCCATAATGCGGCGGCGGCGGCTTCCAGGCGGCGCGCCGCCGGGCGAGCTCGGCCTCATCGACCAGCATGTCGAGGCGCCGGTTGGGCACGTCGAGAACGATCTCGTCGCCGGTCTGGACCAGCGCCAGCGGTCCGCCGACATGCGATTCCGGCGCAACATGCAGCACGCAAGTGCCGTAATGGGTGCCGCTCATGCGCGCATCGGAGATGCGGACCATGTCGCGCACGCCCTTGGCGAGAAGCTTCTTCGGCAGCGCCAGCGCGCCCCATTCCGGCATCCCTGGCGCACCGACCGGGCCGGCGCCGCGCAGGATGAGCACGCTGGTCTCGTCGACATCGAGGTCGGGGTCCTCGACGCCCTTGGCAAGGGCGGCAGGGCCGTCGAAGACCACTGCCCGTCCGCGATGGACCAGCAGCTCAGGCGTCGCCGCTGACGGCTTGATGACGGCTCCATCGGGCGCGAGATTGCCGCGCAGCACGGCGATGGCCGGAGCCTGGCTGACCGGGTTCGAGAGCGGCCGGATGACGTCCTCGTCGACGATCCGCGCTCGCTCCAGCGCCTCGCCCAGCGTCTGGCCGAGGACATTGCGGGCGCCAAGGTCGAGCCGGTCCTTCAACCGCGACATCAGTCCGCCGAGGCCGCCAGCGAAATAGAGGTCTTCCATCAGGTAGTTCCCCGCCGGGAAGACATTGGCGAGGATCGGGGTCTCACGCGCAACCGCATCGAAATCGTCGAGGGAGATCGACAAGCCTGCTCGCCGGGCGATGGCGATGAAATGGATCGCCGCATTGGTCGAGCCGGAAAGGGCGACATCGACATGCAGCGCGTTGCGCACCGAACCCTGCGTCAGCAATCGCGAGGGCTTGAGATCCTCCCAGACCATCTCGACGATCCGCTCGCCGCAGGCGGAGGCCATGCGGGTATGGGCGGAGTCCATGGCCGGGATGCTGGAGGCGAACGGCAAGGTCAGCCCGAGCGCATCGACGATGGAGGTCATCGTCGAGGCCGTGCCCATGGTGTTGCAGGTGCCGGGGGAGCGGGTCGAGATGCCCTCGATCTCGACCAGCTCGGTCTCGCTGAGCTTCCCGGCGCGGTACTCGTTCCAGTATTTCATGGTGTGCGTGCCGGCGCCGACGCGCGTGCCGCGCCAGCTGCTGTTGAGCATCGGGCCGGCCGGACAGAAGATCGCAGGCAGGTCCATGCTGAGCGCGCCCATCAGCAGGCCGGGCGTGGTCTTGTCGCATCCCCCGAGCAGCACGGCGCCATCGATCGGGTGCTGGCGCAGCAGCTCCTCCGCCTCCATGGCGAGGAAGTTGCGGTAGAGCATGGTGGTCGGCTTCACCATGACCTCGCCGAGCGACAAAGCCGGCAGTTCGACCGGGTGGCCGCCGGCGCGGATGACCCCGCGCTTCACCGCCTCGGCGCGCTCGCGCAAATGGGCGTGACAGGGGGAGAGATCGCTCCAGGTGTTCAGGATCGCGATCACCGGCCGCCCCATGAACTCCTCGCGGCGCAGGCCCATCTGCTGCATGCGCTGGCGATGGGCGAAGGCGCGCATGCCTTGCGCCGAATACCAGCGCGCGCTGCGCAATTCTTCTGGGCGGCGGGACGGCAACGGCGCGGACTCCTCGGCAAGGCGGGAAGTTAAATGACATCGCTTTCATGAGCCTGTCAATCAAACGAAATGCGCTGCAAAATGCATAGAAAAGGGAAATTCGTATTGGCTCTAAGTCGCCTTGACCGATCGAATGTAACCGCTATCATCGTCGACGAAGCTCGCCCGGAGAGGCGGGGCACCAGATCATTTCAGGGAGGACGGCATGGACCGCAGAACACTCATCAAGAGCGGCCTGGCTGCGGCAGGGACGGTCGCGATGCCGGCTTATCTGCGGGCCCAGTCGAACCGCAAGCTCAGCATCCTGACCTGGAACATCGCCGACCAGGAGGCCCTGTTCAAAGAGGAGTTCGCCGACTTCAGGGCGCAGAATCCGGGCGTCGAGATCGAGTGGCTCGACAAGAAGGGGCCGGAGCTGCCGGCCTTCTACCAGACGCAGCTCGTCGCTGGGACGGCGCCCGATATCGTCGATCTCCAGGGCGCGATCTGGGTGGAGTGGGCGGCGAACGGCGCCCTGCTCGACCTGACGCCCTATATGCAGAAGGAGCCGGATGTCGCCAAGCTCTACAATCAGGATTACCTGGCGAGCTTCGTCTACGACAAGAAGAACTATGTCGTGCCCTTCTACATCGCCAAGACGCTGCTCTTCTACAACAAGCTGATGTTCAAGGAGGCGGGCCTGGCGGAGGCGCCAAAATCGTTCGACGAGATCGTCAATTTCAGCCAGGCGATGGCGAAGGGCGAGAAGACCGGTTTCCTGACGCTGAACTTCGACTGGCTCTATTGGCCGCTGATGCAGATGAACGGCGTCGAGCTGCTGAAGCCCGACATGAAGACGCCGGCTTTCAATACGCCGAAGACAATGGAAGTGCTCGACAAGCTGGCCAAGGCCACGGCGTCGGGCGGGATCAACAAGATCGCCTGGACCGGGCGCTGGGTCGAGCCCAACGGCGCCTTCGCCTCTGGCAATGTCGGCATGCTGCAGGCCCACTCGGCCTCGTACTTCTTCGTCAAGGGCCAGGCGCCCTGGGTCAATCCCGACACGCTCGGCGCTGTCCAGAACCCGGGCAACTGGTCGACCCCGACCAATCACGGCTTCGCCATCTCGAAATCGTCGAAGAATCCGGATCTCGCCTGGGCCCTGGTCAAGCACATGACCAGCAACAAATGGGCGACGGAATTCTCCCTGCGCCGCCGCATCCTCACCGGCAACCTCGCCGCGGACAAGGCCGGGCTGGAGAAGGTCAAGACCGAGGATCCGCTGGCCCATGCCGTGCTGCTGACCCAGCTCGAGCACACCGACAAGATGTGCGGCAACTGGCCCCTGCCGAATGACGCGCAGGTCAAGGACGCATTCTGGGCCGAGGTCCAGAATGCCGTGCTCGGCCGCAAGGACGCCAAGACGGCGCTGGCGGATGCCGAACGCGCCGTGACGCGCGTCATGCGTCGCTCCTGAAGCTGAGGATAGCGCCTGCCATGGCAATGGCTCTGCCCGCCGCGCCCGAACGGCGGTCGACTTCCTTCCTGCGCAAGGCGACGACGCGCCAGGCCATGCTGGTCTGGTGCTTCCTCGCGCCGTCGCTACTGGTCTTCCTGCTCTATCGCATCCTGCCGCTGGCCTGGAACATCGTCCTCTCGTTCCAGGCCTGGTCGCCGTTGAAGCCGGCGGTCTTCATCGGCCTCGAGAACTACGAGGAGATGCTGACCGACGAGGTGTTCTGGCAATCACTCTGGAACACCGTCTTCATCATCCTGTCGGCGCCGGTCGGCATCGCGATGGCGCTCGGCCTCGCGCTGCTGGTCAACTCGAACATCAGCGGCCGCAACCTCTATCGCACGCTGATCTTCCTCTCCTATCCGCTGATGACGGTCGCGGTCGCGATCATCTGGCGCTGGATGTATGACGAGCGCGTCGGCCTGTTGAACTATGTGGCGCGGCTCCTGCACCTGACCGATACGCCGATCCCGTTCCTGAACTCGTTCTTCTGGGCGCTGCCTTCGGTCGTCGTCGCCAATATCTGGCAGATGCTCGGCTTCTACATGATCATCCTGTTGACGGGGCTGCAGAACATCCCGAGCTCGCTGTTCGAGGCGGCCGAGATCGACGGCGCCACCGCCAGCGATCGCTTCTGGCGCATCATCCTGCCGCTGCTGCGGCCGTCGATCTTCCTGTGCTTCGTCATCGGCATGCTGAACTCGGTGACCAGCTTCGACCTGGTCTATGTCATGACCGGCGGCGGCCCCGGCCGCGCCACCGAGATCCTCGTCACCTACATCTACAAGCTCGGCTTCGTGCAGACGCGCTTCGACTATGCGGCTGCCGTCACGGTCGTGTTCTTCATCTTCCTGATCACGGTCGCCTGGGCGGCGAATCGCATCTCCGGCGGCAATGCCGGCGCGAGGGACATGGAATGATTTGGGACATGGAATGATGCGCCGCTCCCCGACCTGGCCGATCCATCTGGCGCTGATCGCCGTCTGCTTCGTGATGCTGGTGCCCTTCTATTGGGTGCTGAAGACATCCGTCTCGGGCGAAAACATCTTCACTTTTCCGCCGAGCATCATCCCGCGGAACCCGCACCTCTTCTATTACGTCGATGTCTGGTACGCGATCCCGTTCGCCCGCTACTTCCTGAACAGCGTCATCGTCTCGGTCATCACCATCGCCGCCAATGTCGTCTTCAACGCGATGGCGGGCTATGCGCTGACCCGCGAATTCCGGGGCAAGGGCTTCATCCTGATCCTGTTCCTGTCCTGCATGATGGTGCCGTTCCAGGCGACGATCATTCCGGCCTACCTGATCACCGGCCAGCTCGGGTTGCTGAATTCCTATGTCGGCCTCGCTTTGCCGCAGTTCTCGACGATCATCTGCATCTTCGTGTTCAAGGCGAGCTTCGATGCGATCCCGGGCTCGCTGATCGACGCGGCCAAGGTCGACGGACTGCCGGAATGGCGCATCGTCTGGACGATCATGCTGCCGCTGGCCAAGTCCGCCATGGCGACGAACGTGATCCTCTCCTTCATCTGGTCCTGGAACAATTTCCTCTGGCCGCTGATCATGACGCGGACGCCGGAGATGCAGACCCTGCCGCTCGGGCTGGCGCGCTTCCTGTCCTATCAGGAGGATACGACCGGGGCGCTCTACGCTTTCTGCATCATGGTGCTCGCGCCCGGCATCCTTCTGTTCCTGCTGGCACAGAAGGAGTTCATCCAGGGGCTCACCTCCGGCGCGACGAAGGGCTAGGCGATGGAAGCTTATTCCGGCAGTCGGCAGCATGGCTGGAGGAAGTGGCTGCTCAACCGCTTCGTGCTGGTGCCTGCTGCCATCCTCGCCGTGGCAGGCGCCTGGGACCTTTATGCCTCGGCGCATGATGACGGTCTCGTCATCGGGCAGGTGCTGGACGCGCAGGGCAAGCCGGTCGAGGGGGCCGAGGTCACGCTCTGGGTCTTCAGCTTCACGACCTTCGCCGAGAACCGCAGCGTGAAGACGGGCAGCGACGGCAGCTTCCGCATCACCGGCAACCCGTCGCACCATATCCAGCTGAGCGCGGCGAAGCCGGGCATCGGCGCCTCCCAGCGCATCCCGATCCGGCTCTATTTCCGCTCTCAGAACACCAAGCTCGCGGCCCCGCTCGTCCTCCCCGGCAAGGCCTGAGCATGACCCGGCCCATCATCCTGCTCGATCCGCATCCGCGACGGGCAGGCTCGATCTTCGATCCCGAGCAGATGCGCCGGCTCCATGCACTGGCGGAGGTGGTGACAGAGGATATCGACGGGCGATTGCCGGCGGCGCTGGTCGAGGCTGCCTTGCCACGCATCAGCGCGGTGCTCGGGCAGACCGACCTGCCGGCCGAGCGGATCGCGCGGGCGCCGCACTTGCGGGCGGTGATCAATGTCGAGGGCAATTTCCTGCCCAATGTCGATGCAGCCGCCTGTGCCGCGCAGGGGATCGAGGTTCTCTCGGTCGCGCCGGTCTTCGCCGTGCCGGTGGCGGAGATGGCGCTGGGCCTGGCACTCGACCTGGCGCGGGGCATCACCGCCGGCGACCGCGCCATGCGCGAGGGCCGCGAGGCCTATGGCCGCTTCGGCTGTGCCGGTTCGGTCCTCCTGTCGCGGGCGACGATCGGGCTGGTCGGCTTCGGCAATCTCGGCCGGGCGCTGCGCCGGCTGCTTGAAGGTTTTCGGCCGGATATCCTGGTCCATGATCCCTGGCTGCCCGCCTCGGCGATCGCCGACGAGGGCTGCCGGGCCTGCGGACTGGATGAATTGCTCGGCGCCAGTGACGTCGTCTTCCTGCTCGCGGGGGCGACCAGGGACAATCCCGGCTTCATCGATACGAAGGCGCTGGCGCGGATGCGTGACGGTGCCATTCTGGTGCTGGCGAGCCGCGCCGCCATCGTCGACTTTCCCGCTTTGCTTGCCGAGGCCGGGCGCCTGCGGATCGCGACCGACGTCTTCCCGCAGGAGCCCGTACCCGCCGATGATCCAATCCGGCGCTCGGACATGCTGCTGTCCTCGCACCGCGCCGGCGGCATTCCCGCCGCCTTCCACGACATGGGCGAACGCGTCCTCGACGACCTCGCCTTGATCCTGCGCGGACTGCCACCGGTGCGGCTGCAGCGTGCAAACCTCCAGACGATGGCGCTGATGCGCAGCACGCCCGGGCGGGAAGGAGCGACGCCGAAGCCGGCGGGCGCGGCGTAGGTCGATCACCCCGCGAACATCGGTTCCGGCAGGCCCTTCACGCCGAGGCCATGGATAGCGAACAGGTTCCCGCCCTGTGGCGTGCGTGCCCGCTCCTCCTCGCTCAGCATCGAAGCGGCGCTGGTGACATAGAGCACGTCGAGTCCATCGCCGCCGAAGGTGCACATCGTCGGATGCTTCACCGGCATGTCGATCAGCCGGTCGAAGCGCCCTTTCGGATCGACTCGGGCGATCTTGCCGCCATGCACCAGCGCGCACCAGTAGAAGCCCTCGGCGTCGACGGTCGCGCCGTCGCAGCGACCTTCGATCTCGCGGGTCGAGAAGAAGACGCGGCGATTGGAGATGGCGCCGGACTCGATGTCGAAATCATAAGCGAAGACAGTCTCGGCCCTCGAATCCGCGAAATACATGGTGCGGTCGTCCGGCGAGAAGGCGATGCCGTTGGAGACGATGAAGCCCTCATCCATGCGCCGGGCGCTGAGGTCGGGATCGAGACGGTAGAGCGCGCCGCTCGGGTCCTTGAGCGCGCCGTCGCGCGAGCCGCACCAGAACCGGCCGCGCCTGTCGCATTTGCCGTCGTTGAGGACGTTGGCGGGCTTCTCAGGCTCCGGATCGACCAGCGGCGTCACCGCGCCGCTCGCAAGGTCGACCGCGGCGAAGCCGCTCTGCAGCGAGGCGATCAGCCCGCCGCCGCGCCGGATCGCGAAGGAGCCGACGATCGCCGGCATCGGCCAGGTGGCGAGCCCATCCACCTGATGCCAGCGATGGATCGCCGGCCGGAGCGCGTCGACGAAGTAGAGCGCGCCCTCCCCGCCATGCCAGCACGGGCCTTCGCCGAGGGCGAAGGGGCCGGGCAGGACGGTCTCGATCTCGGGCTTCATCGGCGTCACCAGGGCAAGGGCTGATCGTGATAGGTCTGGAAGATGCCGGTGTGATGCCGCCCGGCGCGGTGGAGCACGCCGCGCATGCCGGCGACGCTCTCCTCGACCGGCACGCGCCCGCCAGGCTCGGTCGCAGCCCAGCCCGGATGCAGGGCGATGACGCTGATATGGCGGGGCGCCAGATCGATCGCGAGACCCTTGACCACCATGTTCAGGCCCGCCTTGCTCGAGCGATACGCATAGGAGCCGCCGCTCTGGTTCAGCGCGATCGAGCCCATGCGGCTGGAGACGAAGGCCATGATCTTCAGTTCGCTCGCGGCGACGTTCTCGACCAGCGTCTCGGCGAGCTTCATCGGTCCGATCAGGTTGGTCTCCAGGATGCGCCGCCAGTTGGCATAGTCCGTCTCGCCGAAGGGCGGATGCGGCCGGCCGATGCCGGCATTGTTCAGGAGGATGTCGACCGGGCGTCCGCCCAGCGAGGTGGCGAAGGCCTCGATGCCGGCGTGGTCGGTCATGTCGAGCTTGATAACCTCGACATCGCCGGCGATGGCGCGGGTTTCGTGCGCGGCTTCGGGAGCAAGGCAGGTCGCGTAGACCTTGTGGCCCTCGGCCGCGTATTGCCTGGCGAACTCAACGCCCAGCCCTGTATCGCAACCCGTAATGACGATCGTTGCCATGCCGATATCCGCTAATGACTGGGAGCGAGAGCAGTAGACGCGCCGCCGGCGGCGGAGCTTTCGAGGCAGGCCATGACGAAGGCGAGGCCGGCGACGCCGTCGTCGATCGAGGGCGTCAGGCGGGCCATCGCGGTGGCGGGCCTCAGGCCGCGCCGCGCCAGGACGAGATCGGCAAAGCCGCAATAGAGATTGGCGATCGCCTCGATCAGGCCTTCTGGGTGGCCTGGACGGGACAGCCTCGTCGCATCCCGCGCGGCTGCCGAGAGATCGGGCCGGCCGGCGCCGGTCACGACGATGTCGCCGTTGAGCCGACCCAGCTGCAATTCATTGGGTGCGCCATGGCTCCAGGCGAGATGGCCGCTCTCGCCGAAGACCCGGATGGTGAAGACGTTCGACATGCCGGCCGCGGCATTGCTGACCTCGATCCGCCCGCGGGCACCGCCTTCAAGCCGGAAGCGGATCTGCGCGATGTCGTGGACCTTGCGGCCAGGCACCAGCGTGCCGACCTCGGCCGAGACTGATGCCATCGCCTCGCCGGTGACGAAGCCGACGAGGTGGTGGGCATGCGTGCCGATATCGCCGAGGACGAGCGAGGGGCCGCTGATCTCGGGATTGAGCCGCCAGCGCGCCGCGCCTTCCGGCGTCGCCTCGACCAATGTTGCGTTACCGCCGGCGAGGTAGTCGATCTGAACGAGGCGGACCGCCCCGATCTCTCCGGCGAGGATGCGTGCCCGCATCTCGCGCAGCATCGGATAGCCGGAATAGGTGTGCGTCAGCGCGACGGCGACGCCACTCTCGCGCGCCAGCGCCGCGAGCTCGCGCGCCTCCGCGAGATCGTTGCACAGCGGCTTCTCGACCATGACGTCGAGCCCGGCGGTGAAGGCAGCCTTGCAATAGGCGGTGTGGCTGTCGTTCGGGGTGATGATGGCGAGAGCCTCGACGCCGTCCGCGCGCGCCCTCTCCCGCGCCAGCAACTCGTCGAGCGAGCCGTAGCAGCGCTCTTCGGCAAGGCCGATGGCGAGCCCTTCGCGGCGCGAGCGCTCCGGCTTCGACGACATCATGCCGGCAACGAGGGCGAAGCGGCCGTCGAGGGCGGCGGCCATGCGGTGGACCGGACCGATCAGCGAGGGCGGAGCGCCGCCGAGGATGCCGAGGCGGATCGGCCGCCCGAGGGCGGCCAGCACGGGATTGCCTTCGCTCATGATCTCAGCCCCAGCATGCGGTCGAGCTCCCCAGGCGGTGCGGACCGGCGCATGCCTGCGTCGAAATCGCGCTGCGTGGTGTGGATGATGTGGTCGGCGATGAAGCGCGCGCCTTCGCGGGCGCCGTCGAAGGCATTCTTCAGGCAGCATTCCCATTCGAGCACGGCCCAGCCGTCATAGCCGTAGCGGGTGAGGCTGCTGAAGATGCCGGAAAAGTCGATGTCGCCGTCGCCCGGGCTGCGGAAGCGCCCCGGCCGGTCGACCCAGTCGCCATAGCCGCCATAGACGCCGCGATCCGGGCTCGGGCGGAACTCGGCGTCCTTGACATGGAAGGCGGCGATGCGGGCGTGCCAGCGGTCGATGAAGCCGAGATAGTCGAGATGCTGCAGCCTGAGATGGCTGGGATCGTAGAGCAGCCGGGCGCGAGGATGGTTGTCGACCTGTGCGAGGAAGGCGGCGAAGGTCGCGCCGTCATGCAAATCCTGCCCCGGATGCAGCTCGAAGCAGATGTCGACGCCGAGACGGTCGGCGAAGTCGAGCAGCGGCCGCCAGCGCGCCGCAAGCGCCGCAAAACCGCGTTCGATCAGGCCAGGTGGGGCCGGCGGATAGGGATAGAAGAACGGCCAGAGCAGGCTTCCCGAGAAGGTCGCAAGCTTGCCTGCGCCGATGCGGGCCGCGAGCGCAATCGCGCGCCGCAATTCCTGTTCGGCGTAAAGCTGGCGCGCCGCCGGGTCGCCACGCACTTCGGCGGGCGCGAACGCGTCCATGACCCCGTCATAGGCCGGATGGACCGCCAGGAGCTGGCCGGCGCGATGGGCTGCGATATCGCTGACCACCAGGCCGTGACGCTCGATCGTCGCGCGCCAATCATCGATGTAATCGCTCTCTTCGAGACGCTCGGTGTCGATGATCGCCTTGTCGTGGACAGGCACCTGCAGGGCCTTGAAGCCGTTCTGCGCCGCGAAACCGGAAACGCCGTCGATATCGGAAAAGAGCGGAGCTGCGCCGAGATACTGGGCGATGAACAGGCCCGGGCCGCGAATGGTCTTCAACGACGTCACACCCTCATGCCTCGCAAGGATCGCGATGATGATAGCGCTTACACGTTCGGAGGCAACAACCTTCGGCGTTCGTATCCGGCAAGCATATTCGGACCCGCAACCCTCATCCTGAGGAGCAAGCGCAGCTTGCGTCTCGAAGGATGCTCCAGCCGCCTCCGGAGCCCCCCTGAACCATCCTTCGAGACGCGCTCCTGCGGAGCGCTCCTCAGGATGAGGGCTGTGGGTTTCGGATCACTGCCTCAGCCCTGAGCGGGCTGCTTGTCCGCCTTGCCGCTCTTCAGCGAGGCGAGGATGGTCCAGCCGATGATGCCGATCGTGATCGCGGCGAGAACGGCGGCGATCGGCCGGTCGACCAGGCCGATCAGCCTGCCGTCGGACTTGATCATCGAGTTGATGAAATACTCCTCCAGCAGCGGCCCGAGCACGACGCCGAGGATCACCGGCGCCACCGGAAAGTCGTTCTCCTCGAGCACGAAGGCGAGCGCGCCGAAGGCGAGCATGACGCCGACATCGAACAGCGAATTGTTGATCGCGTAGGAGCCGACGATGGCGAAGAGCAGGATGATCGGCATCAGCACGCGCCGCGGCACCGAGAGCACGCGCGTCGCGACCTTGATGATCGCCCAGCCGAGCGGCAGCATCAAAAGGTTGGCGATGACGAAGACCAGGAAGACCGCATAGACGTTCTCCGGGTTGTTGACGAAGATCGTCGGCCCCGGCGCCATGTTCTTCATCATCAGCACGCCGATGGCGATCGCGGTGATCGAGTCGCCGGGGATGCCGAAGACCAGCGCCGGGATCCAGGCGCCGGCCAGCGAGGAGTTGTTGGAGGCGCCGGCCTCGATCAGCCCTTCCGGATGGCCGGTGCCGAATTTCTCCGGTTCCTTCGAGAAGCGCTTGCTCATCGCATAGGACATCCAGGCGGCCATGTCGGCGCCGCTGCCCGGCTGGATGCCGATGATGGTGCCGAGCGCGCTGCCGCGGATCAGCTGCCAGGGATACTGCTTGGTCAGCCGCCACATATTGGCGAAGATCGGCCCGATCTTCTGGACCACGGCATGCGGGGCGCTGCCATCGGAGACCATGTGCCGCATCACCTCGGAGCAGGCGAACATGCCGACCATCATCGGAATCAGCGAGACGCCGCCGAGCATCTCGGTGGAGTCGAAGGTGAAGCGCGGCTGGCCGGCCGGGTTGTTCATGCCGATCATCGCGATCAAGAGGCCGATCAAGAGCGAGAGGCAGGCCTTCAGCGGCGTCGAGGAGCCGATGAAGACGGCGCCGCCGAGGCCGAGCATGACGATCCAGAAGAACTCGACCGAGCCGAAGCCGAGCGCGAAATCGGCGATGGCCGGCGAGGCCACCATCATCACCGCCGTGCCGAACAGGCCACCGATCACCGAGAACCAGAGGCCGATGCCGAGCGCGAGCTCGGGCTTGCCCTTCAGCGTCATCTGGTAGGAATCGTCGACATAGGCGGCAGAGGCCGGCGTGCCGGGGATGCGCAAGAGGCAGCCCGGAATGTCGCCGGAGAAGATCGCCATGGTCGAGGTGGTGACGATCGCGGCGATCGCCGGCACCGGCGGCATGAAGAAGGTCAGCGGCACCAGGAGCGCCGTCGCCATCGTGGCCGAGAGGCCGGGGATGCAGCCGACGACGAGGCCGTAGATCGCCGAGGCGGTGATGACGAAGAGTACATAGGGATCGAGCACCATCCCCAGCGCGGTGACGTAGGCATCGAGCATGGCGGCGATCCTACCAGCGCAGGGGTTCGAGCGGTCCCCAGGGCAATTGCACGCCGAGGGCCAGATAGAAGATCGAGTGGATGACGAGCGCGGCCGCGAGTGACAGCCCGACGGCCTGCAGCGGCCTGGTGCCGCCGGCCAGGAAGAGGACGATGAGGATCAGCGGCGCGCAGATCAGGAAGCCGAGCGTCTCGGCACAGAGCATGTAGAAGATCACCGCCGCCGGCACGAGCAGCAGCCGTGCGAGCGCGCTGCCGCTGCGGGCCCAGTCGGCAAGGCCAAGCAGCGGGCCGGCCTGCGTCGCGCGGGCGCCGTTGATCGCGAGGATCGCCGCGCAGAGCGCCAGCAGGCCGGACAGGATCAGCGGGAAGGCCGAGGGGCCGAGCGGCTGCTCGGACGGATTCGGCAGGCTCCAGGACGCGGCTGCCACCAGGCCCGACAGGGCAAGGAAGACGAGGCCTCCGAGGAGATCGTTGAACTTCATGGCGTGCTCGGTGTGCGCGACGGGAGCGGGCGCGGCGAAGGCCGCCGCGCCCTGGTCATTGCGAAGAGCGGAGGACTACTGGCGCAGGCGCAGGCCGAGCGCCCCCATGATCTCGCCGTTGTTCTTGTGCTGGGTGGCGAGGAAGCTGCCGAAAGCCGGGCCCTTGGCGAAGGCGTAGCCGAAGCCGCGCTCGGCGAGGAAGGACTTGTAGGCCTCGGAGTTCGCGACCTTCTCCGCCGCCTCGACGAGGCGGGCGGCGACATCGGCCGGCAGGCCGGCCGGGGCGGCGAGGCCGCGCCAGGTGCCGCCCTCATACTCCTTGCCGATCGCGTCCTTGACGGTCGGCACGCTCGGGAACGCGCCGATCTTCTCCTTCGACATCACCGCCAGCGACTTGACGCGGCCGGCGTCGAACATCGGCTTGCCCTCTGGCAGGGAGGACGGGACGATCTGCACGCCGCCCGAGGCCAGTTCCTGGAAGCCGGGAGCAGCGCCCTGGCTCGGCACGACCGTGACGCTCTTGGGGTTGATGCCCTCGAGCTGGAGCAGGCCGGCGAAGGCGAGGTGATAGGCGGCGCCGGCCGCCATGCCGGAGAGCTTGTAGTGACCGACAGGCTGCTTCTTGATGTCGTCGAGCGCGGCGCGCAGGTCCGCCCAGGGCGAGTTGGTGGCGACGTTGAAGGCGGCCGAGTCGAAGTTCACCAGCGCGATCGGGGTGAGCTTCTCATAGGTGAAGGGAGCAGTGTTCGACCAGTAATAGGTCGTGACCTCTGCCGTCGCGAGGCCGATCGTGTAGCCGTCCGGCTTGGCGTTGACCATCTCGGTATGGCCGACCACGCCGCCGCCACCGGTGCGGTTGACGACGTTGACCGGCTTGCCGAGCTCCTTCTCCAGCCCCGCTGCCAGGATGCGGGCGACCGCATCGGTACCGCCACCCGCGGCCCAGGGCACGACCAGGGTGATCGGGCGCTCCGGCCAGGCGGCGAAGGCGGGGACGGACACCGCCGCGACGGCGGCAGCGAGCAACATCGTTCCGAATTTCATGGCGTTTCTCCCAGTGCAGTTTTTTGGTTTGGGTTGATTCCACCCGCCAGAGCAGGGTTGGAAAGCATGTGACCACGCGTGTAGCCGAGCACTTGCCGCATCGCCTGACGGGCCTGCTCGGGCTCACCGGCGGCGATCGCGTCGACGACCGCGGCATGGTTGGCGAGGTTCCCGGCAAAGACGTCGACGGTGAAATCGAACATCGCACTCAGGATCGTATCGATCGCGCCGCGGAAGCTGCGCAGGATCGGGTTGTTGGTGGCGTCGAGGATCGCAAGGTGGAA
Source organism: Allobosea sp. Root483D1 (assembly GCF_001429505.1). Taxonomy (GTDB): domain Bacteria; phylum Pseudomonadota; class Alphaproteobacteria; order Rhizobiales; family Beijerinckiaceae; genus Allobosea. The sequence continues at coordinate 216,055 of NZ_LMJW01000011.1, read as the reverse complement.
GCGCTTGTCGGCAGCAATGGCGGCCTGAGGGTCATCCTGCCCTGCCTCCATGGCGGCCAGAGCCGCGCGGATGCGGGCCAGATCCTCGGGCGTGGCGCGGATCGCTGCCAGTGCCGCCGCCTCCGGTTCGATGATCTCACGCGTCTCTTCCAAAGCGAGCAGCAGGTCGCGATCGAGCCCGTCCTCGCTGCGCATCCAGCCGAGCACTTCCCGGTCGAGCAACGTCCAGTCGTGCTGAGGACGGACCTGCGTGCCGTGGCGTGGCCGAACGGTGAGCAGACCCTTGGCGACGAGGGTTTTGACGGCCTCGCGAACGACGCTGCGGCCAACGCCATAGCGTTCGGCGAGCTCAGGCTCGGCGGGCAACACGGTTCCCGAAGCGATCTCGCCACGCACGATCGCAGCCCCGAGTGCCGCAACCATCGCGCCGATCTTTCCTGGCTTGCTGCCGCGCTGCATGCCCCGTGTCACCTCCCATGGCGGGAAAATGTCACGTCCGGGACTTGCGCGCAAGCATTCATCTGATGTTTAACATCTGATCATTGGAGGCGACCTCATGACCACGGCATTCACCGGCATCCACGCGATCCTTTACGCGCTGTTCGACGCGCAGGAACGGCTCGACCGGCAGGCGATGCGCCGGCAGGTCGAGATCTGCCTCGAACACGGCGCCCATGGCATCGCGGCGCTGGGCCTCGCGACGGAGGTCTCCAAGCTGACCGTGCCCGAGCGGCGAACGGTGATGGAATGGACCTCGGAGGATGTCGGTGGCGTGAAGCCGCTCGGCTTCACCATCTACGGAACTTCGGTCGGCGAGCAGATCGAACTGGTCAAGGCGGCCGAGGCGGCGAAGGCCGACTGGGTCATCCTGCAGCCGCCCATGGTCGGCAGCTTTGCGGCAAGCGAATACATCCGCTTCTTCGGCCGGGTCGCGGATGCCACGCACCTGCCGGTCGCGATCCAGAACGCGCCCGCCTATATGGGCCGCGGCCTGTCGGCGGAGGATATTCGCAGCCTCGTCGCGCAGCACCCCAACATCAAGCTGGTGAAGGGCGAGGGTGCGGCGACCGAGATCCGGCAACTGATCGAGACGACCGAGGGCCGCCTGCCGGTGATGAACGGCCGCGGCGGTCTCGAACTGATCGAGAACCTGCGCGCCGGCTGCGTCGGCATGATCCTCGCGCCCGAGATCATCGATTTCACGACCAGGGCCTATGACAGCTTCGTCGCCGGTGACGAGGCCGAGGCGGAGCGCATCTACCGCGACATCCTGCCTGTGATCGTGTTCATGATGCAGTCGCTGGAGAGCCTGATCTGCTACGGCAAGCGCATCTTCGGGGCCCGCGCCGGCATCGCGATCCACGATCGTGCCCCGGCCATGCGACCGACCGCGTTCGGCGAGGCGCTGGTTGCGGACCATGCCGCCAAGCTCGGCCGCTTTTCCGCGCGCGGAAGCTAGGTCGAGGCTTGGCGAACCCACCGACTTCGCCTGGGCGTGCACGAGCAGTCTCTAGGTGCAAGACGCCTTGATTGACGCTAGGATCGATAGGGTGGTCGTCGCTATGGCGGCCGCGGTCGAGCGCCCTATCGTAACGTAAGACCTGGCAACGGAACGATCTTTGGCCTGAGGATATTTATCGGCTTCGCCTCGCCACTGTTCGACAGGCGCAAGCCAGAACTGGAAAGAAAGGCCCTCCTCGCCCGAGCGGAGCCCCCTGTTCGCGACATCCACGCGTTGATGGACCAAGGCCCATCATAGCAGTTGATATGGTTCAACTGAACGTTGATGATAGGGTGTCGACCTAGTCGACGTGAAGCTGAATTAATATAATTCGAATTGATTTTTATCAGTTGCAGTTCGTTCGAAGGAGGTTTCGAATGGATGACAATGCAGAACCGTCAAGTGATTGGTTTGGGAAATCGGCGTCGAAACTGGCTGAGTGCCGCCGGGAACTGAACCGGCTGCTGTCGGATCCGGATTTTCAGTGCTCGGACCGCAATAAGCGCTTTCTGCAGTATATCTCCGAGGAGTCCTTCGAGGGACGGCAGGCGGCCATCAAGGCTTACGCGATCGCCGTCGATGTCTTCGGCAGGCCGCCCAGCTTCGATGCCGCGATCGATCCGATCGTACGGATCGAGGCGACCCGACTTCGGGCGGCGCTGCTGCGCTACTATGAGCTGCACGGCCACGAGCGCGAGATTCACATCGACTTGCCGAAAGGGCGCTATGTTCCGAGCTTCCCCAGGATCGCGCAGCCGGGACCGGCGCTCCGCGCGCTGCCGAGCGTCGTTCCCGATCATGGCCCGATGATCGGCGCGGACAAGATTCATGAACTCGGAAAGCGGATCCGCGAGCTCGAAGCGCTGCTCGGCCGCAAGGCGGCCGAGGTCGAAATCCTGCGCGATGTGGTGAGGCTGGCCCGGCAGATCGAGCAGAGCGGCCACCCTGCGGAGCAGATGTAACGCGCTCGAGCGCTGAAAGGCTGGCCGGTGTCTCCCTGGCCAGCTTCAGGCGAGCAGGCTGCAACGCGAGTGTCGCCTCCCGTTCGTCAGTGCTTCACCACGCGCGGGGCGGGCTCAGCCGCCGGCGCGGCCGGTGGCACATAGCCCAGCGGGAAGGCGAGGCTGACGAAGGCGATGGTGCCCTGCGGCCGGTTCTCGACGCTGACCTCGCGCAGCACCTTCAGGCGGGCTGTGACCGGCGTGCCGGCAACCGCGAAGGAATAGGCGATCGTGCCGCCGACCGCGGTGGTGCGGCCCTTGTAGGGACCGAGCGAGGCGCCGGAGCCACTGTCGCCGCTGATCTGCTGGTAATGCGAGAACAGCGCGCCGATCGAGAACTCCTTGCTGAGATACTGGCTGACCGCGAGGTCGACGTGGACGGCGTTGCCGCTCTTGTAGTCGGTGTCATTGTTCTTGCCGTTGAGCTCGAGGCCGACGGCGGCGGAGATGTCGAGGCCGATCTTCGGATCGAGCCAGGTCGCGGCGGCGTAGATGTCGCCGATGACGCGGTTGAACGACAGGTTCGACAGCCGGTCCGGATCATAGGTGCCGGACGGGATATTGACCGAGCCGCCGACCTGCCAATGGAAGTTGCCGGCGTGCCAGCCGATGAAGCTGGATACGACGGGGTCGCCCAGGAAGAAGCCGGAATCGCGCTGCTTGAGACCGAAGACGCGGCCGAGGCGCGGGGCGGCGATCACCGTGCCGGCACTGATGCGCGGATTGCCGACCGGTATGGTCACGGCGAAGCCGAGATTGCCGCCGAGGATCTCCAGCGGCGTGATCCAGGTCGGGGTGAGGAAGTCGGCGCGCGCCTGGACCTTGACGTTGGCGAGGACCGCGCCGCCGATCTGGGTCCGGGTCGCAGCCGAAAGCCGGCCGGAATAGCTATAGAAATCGTTCTCGAAGTAGAAGCCGGGCGGCGGAACGATGCCCGCAGCAGGGCCGCGCGTGCCGGGAATGTAGAGGCTCGCGCCGCTTTCCGTCGCCTGCGCAACGCCATGCGAAAGGGCCGCTGCACACAGCGCCAGTGTTCCGATTGCCGCTGCGCGAAGCCGACTCATGTTCCGTCCCCAAAGAACTGACCGACAGCTCTGGAACGCGCGCGCGAGGGCGTCAAGGAGAATGCCGCGCACCCGGCCTTTCGTAACGGTTACGGTCTTCCGCGCGCGGCGTCGCCGATGGATTGTGATGGTTGCGGCCTCTGGAACTTGCTCATCGAGTGCAATGGAACAGGCTCAAAAGCGTGGCTTGTCGCGGCTGTTGTTGCGCTGGCCAGATCGACGGGCGGCGCTGCGACTGTCCGTGGCCCGTGACCCGCAGGTCGCCGAACTGTGCGAGGCCTACGAGGCGGCATGCGTGGCGACGGAATATTGGCTGAGGTCGAGCGCTGCGATCGCACCGCTCAGGGTGGCCGAATACAACGACCTGGCTTCCGCGATGGAGCAGGACATCATCGGACGGCTTTCGCAATAGCGGCAGACCGCCGTAATTGGCGCTCGCGGGCCCCTCGATTGCGGGTGAGGATCAGACTCATGCGGCTGAACCAGTTTCTATCCGGATGCGCGCTGTCGATCGCGTGCCTCGTGGCGTCGCAGGCGGCCCCAGCCGCGGATCGCCTGCAGGGCGCCTGGGTCACCGATGCGACGACCTGCGACACGGTCTTTTCCAAGCGGAACGGCCAGTTCACGCTCAAGCGCGATGCGGAGGGCTGGTCGGGCTTCATCGTCAGCGGCAAACGTGTCCGCGGCACCAACGCGAGCTGCAACCTCGTCTCGTCGAAGCAGAAAGGCGATGTGCTGACCTTCCTGCTGAACTGCGCCGACAAGATGATCTTCCAGACGGTCAGCGTGTCCGTCCGCTTCGAGAGCGATGACCGGATCGTGCGCTTCGATCCGGAGTTCCCGGAGGTCGAGACCACCTACAAGCGCTGCAGCCGCTGAGGGCCGCGAGCTGCCGGCGCTGTAACCGTTACAGCCTTAGGCGCTCTGATGGGCCATGCGAAGGTCGCCCCGCGCGCTGGGCCGGTTTCTTGGCCGGACCAGGATCGCGCTCCGAAGCGGGGAGTGTTTCATGAGATTCCAGAACATCCTGGCCGCGACAGCTCTGGCAACTGTCATCGGCCTCGGAACCGCACCTGCCAAAGCCCAGCAACCTCAGCCGGCCCGGCCCAACATCCTCGTCATCTTCGGCGACGATGTCGGCCAGTCCAATATCAGCGCCTATACGCACGGCCTGGTCGGCTACAAGACGCCGAACATCGACCGCATCGCCAAGGAAGGCATGTTGTTCACGGACTATTATGCCGAGAACAGCTGCACGGCCGGCCGTTCGACTTTCATCACCGGCCAGTCCTGCCTGCGCACCGGACTCTGCAAGGTCGGCATTCCCGGCGCTCCCGTCGGGCTGCAAAAGGGCGACATCACCATCGCACAGGCGCTCAAGCCGCTTGGCTATGGCACCGCCCAGTTCGGCAAGAACCACCTTGGCGACAAGGACGAGTATCTGCCGACGAACCATGGCTTCGACGAGTTCTTCGGCAATCTCTACCATCTCAACGCCGAGGAAGAGCCCGAGCGGCCCTACTGGCCAAAGGATGACCCGGCTTTCATCAAGGCGATGTCGCCGCGCGGAGTGCTCAAGACCTCGGCGGACGGCAAGATCGAGGATACCGGGCCGCTGACCCGCAAGCGCATGGAAACGGTCGACGACGAGACGACCGGCGCCGCGATCGATTACATTCAGCGCCAGGCGCGGGCCAACAAGCCTTTCTACACCTGGATGAACTTCACCCGCATGCACATCTTCACCCATGTGCGGCCGGAGTTCCGCGGCAAGAGCGGCATGCCTGGCAATGAATATGCCGACGGCATGTGGGAGATGGACCAGAATGTCGGCAAGATCCTGAAGACGCTCGACGATCTCGGCATCGCCAACAACACGATCGTGATCTTCACCACCGACAACGGACCCAACCTGTTCACCTGGCCGGATGCGGCGACGACGCCGTTCCGCTCGGAGAAGGACACCAACTGGGAAGGCGCCTTCCGCGTGCCGGCGATGATCCGCTGGCCGGGCCAGGTCAAGGCCGGCGAGATCAACAACGGCATCGTCTCCGGCCTCGACTGGTTCCCGACCTTGCTCGCCGCCGCCGGCGACAAGGACGTGAAGGAACGCCTGCTCAAGGGCTGGCAGCCGCAGGGCAACCCGGTCACCTTCCGCAACCATCTCGACGGCTTCAACCAGCTCGATTTCATCACCGGCAAGACCGACAAGAGTGCGCGCAACGAATATTTCTACTTCAATGACGACGGCGCTCTCGTCGCGATGCGTCAAGGCAACTTCAAGTTCGTCTTCGAGAAGCAGGATCAACAGGGCCAGATGGATATCTGGGCGCATCCGTTCACGCCTCTGCGCGTGCCCAAGATGTTCAACCTGCGGATGGACCCCTATGAGCATGCCGAGATTTCCGGCAGCGGCTACGATCAGTGGCGGGTCGAGAACGCCTATGTGATCGGCCTGGCGCAGATGAAGGCGGGAGCATTCCTGGAGACCTTCGTCGAGTATCCGCCAAGCCAGCGGCCGGCGAGCTTCAGCATCGAAGGCATCCGCAAGGCAGTCGATCGGAAGATCGACGAGTCCTTCAAGAAGCGCGGTCTCGAGTGATCGCTGTGCCGGCCGCCTCAACAGGGGCGGCCGGCACGTTTCCCTGCCTGACCCAATGAGGCTCTTCTCATGACCATGACCCGTCTCTTCGCGTCTGCCGCCGGCGCTGCGGCGATGGCTGCAGCCGTTTCCTTCTCCGCAAACGCCCAGACCGAGCTCTCCGCCTATGCGGATGCCGAAGGCTTCATCAATGTGCAGGAACTGACCTGCAAGCAGCTCGCCAACACCTATCAGGAGGACGCCGATATGCTGGCCGCCTGGTATAGCGGCTGGTATAACGGCCTCGCCAAGAAGCATTATGCGCACCTCACGCGTGCGAAGGCTGGCGAGCACCAGCTCATCGTCTACTGCAAGGCCAATCCCGACAAGAAGATCATCCAGGCGCTCGACGTCCTCCTCAAGGATGAGAAGACCAAGAAGTGACCTTGGCACGCACCGAGCAGGCCCCGGTGCCGCGTCCCAGTCGGAGAACCAGGCGTTCCTCGGCCGGAACCTCGCAATGGCGCGCGGGCGGCAACGCCGTCCCCGCGCTCTTGCTGTTCCTCTCGGGTCTGGCGGCGCTGATCTGCCAGGTGCTCTGGATCAAGCAGCTCACGCTCGTGGTCGGCATCGATGTCTATGCCATCACCACCGGCGTCAGCGCCTTCTTCGCCGGCCTCGCCGTCGGCGGCCTGCTCTTCGGCCGCATCGCCGATCGCACCGCTCGCCCCTTGCGCCTTTATGCGGCGCTCGAAGCCGGCGTCGCCGTCCTCGCCGTCCTGACGACGCTTGGCCTGTCGCAGGCCGCTCCGCTCTTCGCCCGGCTCGAAGCGACGACCCCGTTGCTCGCCTGGGCGCTGGTCTTCCTGCTCGTCGGCCTTCCGGCCGTGCTGATGGGCGGAACTCTGCCCGCGCTGACTCGCTTCGCCGCCAGCCGGCGCGAGGATGTAAGCCGCGTCGGCGGCAACCTCTACGCCGCCAACACGGCTGGCGCGATCGCCGGTGCCCTGTTGGCTTCGTTCATCGTCATTCCGGCCGCGGGGATTCGCGGATCAGCCCTGGTCGCGGCAGCGATCTGCCTGATCGCGGCCCTTCTGGCGCTCGCCGCGAGCAGGAGCGCCGCGGTTTCTGTTTCCGCATTGCCAGAGGCCACGGAAAGCCGTTTCTCCGCCTCCGCGCTGCTCGCGATCGGTCTCTATGCGATCGCGGGCGGAATCGCCCTCGGCTACGAGGTGGTCTGGTCACAAACCATCGTGCCGTTCATGAGCACGCGCAGCTTCGCCTTCTCCGTCCTGCTGGCGACCTATCTGACCGGCCTTGCGCTCGGTGCCGCCATTTACGCCCGCTGGGCCGATCGCGTCAGACATCCGTGGAGCGTTTTCGGGTTGCTTATCGCCGGAGCTGGCCTCACGGCCGCACTCGCGATCGCCGTGCTCGGCCCCTGGCTGATCCAGTTGCAAGGCGTAATCGAAGCGACTGTCGTCCGGCTGACCGGAAATGCGTTCGCAGGCATGGCCGCTCGCTTCGCCGTCGCCGCCATCTGTGTGGTCCTTCCGGCGACGCTGTTACTCGGCGCGGCCTTCCCCGCAGCGCTGCGACTGATCGTCGATCCCCGCCGGGTCGGCCGTGGCGTCGGCACGATCGTCGCGCTCAACACGCTCGGCGGCATTCTCGGAACCGTCCTGACCGGATTCGTCCTCGTGCCTTTGCTCGGCCTCGTGCGCACCCTCGCCATCCTCGCCATCGCGGCTGGAGTGCTCGGCGCTGTCGCGGCACTGCGCGAGCGGAGCGGCTCCTCGAAGGCCTGGATCGCCGCGCTGGCGGTTAGCGCAGCGACTTGCTTGACGGCGATCCTTCTCCCCAGCGATCGGCTCGCCACCCTCCTGCCGGGCGCACGCGGGGCAAGTCTTGTCTCCTACGAGGAAGGTCTTGGCGGCACGGTCGCGGTTGTCGAGCGCGGTTCGGGACGCAACCGTTTCCGTCGCCTCTACATCCAGGGCGTCTCGAACTCCGGCGACGCCATGCCATCGCTGCGCTACATGCGTCTGCAGGCGCTGCTGCCTTTGATCATCCACAATCGCGAACCGAAATCGGCGCTGGTGATCGGCTTCGGCACCGGCATCACGGCCGGCGCCCTTCTCACCTATCCCGGCCTCGAACGGCGCGTCGTTGCCGAGCTTCTGCCGAGCGTCGTGCGCGCGGCCTCCGCTTTCGCAGGCAATTTCGGCGCGACGCGCGATCCACGCCTCGACATCCGGCTGCGCGACGGACGCCGCGAACTCCTGCGCAATCCGGACCGCTACGATCTGATCACGCTGGAACCGCCCCCGCCCTCGGCCGCCGGTGTGACGAACCTCTATTCCACCGACTTTTATGCGCTCGCACGCTCGCGCCTCGTCGAGGGCGGCCTCGTCGCACAATGGCTGCCGCTGCCGACCCAGAACGACGAGGATACCCGTTCCCTGGTCCGCAGCTTTCTCGACGTTTTCCCGCATGCGACGCTCTGGACCAGTGAGCTTCACGAGATGCTGCTGATCGGCTCGCAGGAGCCCGTCACGCTCGACCTGCCCCGGATTGCGGCCCGGCTCACCCAGCCGGAGGTGGCGAAGGCCCTGGCGGACGTCGGCATCGCCTCTCCCGCTGCCTTGCTGGCGACCTATGTGACCGATCGCGCGGGACTGGAACGCTACGCCGGCGCCGCCCGGCCCGTGACCGACGACGATCCCCGGATCGAGTATGCCGGCTGGGTCCGCCGCCAGGAGTTGACCACGACCTTGCCGGCGCTGATGGACATGCAGCGCGCGCCTGCCGTCGCTGGAGCCGACGACGCCTTCAGGACGGCGCTCACAGCCGAAACCGACACGCTTCTGACCTTCTACGACGCCGGCCTCGCCGCCTATTCGGGGGAGAGGGCGCGCTGGGCGCGGCAGATGCGGCAGGTCGCACAAGCCGCGCCGGACAACGCATATTTCCGCTGGTTCAGCGGAGGGGAGCGGCAGGAATGAACCGCTTCCACGAATGCCCGAGGTCAAGGGGCACTTCCTACAGCGTTCAACTGCGCGACGAATGGAGCGAAGTCATCGCCAGTATCACTGGAGGGCCACACAAATGAGCAGCGTTGCAAGGTCGAGTACCCCTCATTGCGAACCCGACCGCCGGGGGATCAGCCGGCGAGATCTCGTGCTGGGCGGAGCGGCAACGCTTGGCGCGTTCGCGATCATGCCCCAGCCCGCGGGAGCGCAGGCTCCCTCCGCCGGGGAGGTGCGCGCGATCGCGAGGGAGGCCATGATCTACGGCTTTCCCATGGTCGATAGCTACCGCATCCAGCATTCGTATTTCGTCGACCGCGGCGGCCCTGAGTACAAGGCGTCCTGGAACACTCTGGTCAACAATGCGCGAGTCTATACGCCCGAAGACAAGGCGATCCAGACACCGAATTCCGACACGCCCTACTCCTATGTCGGCGCCGATCTGCGGGCAGAGCCGCTCGTCTTCACCGTGCCCACGGTCGAGAAAGGGCGCTACTATTCGCTGCAGTTCATCGACCTCTACACCTTCGACTTCGCCTATGTCGGCAGCCGGGCCACCGGCAACGGCGCCGGCAACTACCTGCTCGCCGGGCCGAAATGGAAGGGCAGCAAACCCAAGGGCATCAAGTCGGTGATCCGTTGCGAGACCGATTTCGCCTTCGTGCTCTATCGGACGCAGCTTTTCGATCCGGCCGATATCGAGAAGGTCAAGGCGGTCCAGGCCGGCTACAAGGTCCAGCCGCTTTCGCAATTCCTCGGCCAGCCAGCGCCCGCAGCCGCGCCCGCCGTGACGTTCGCAAAGCCGCTCGGGCCGGAACAGGAGCGCGGTTCGCTCGAATTCTTCGGTCTCCTGAATTTCATCCTGCAGTTCTGCCCACCCCATCCGTCCGAGCGGGCGCTGATGGCGCGCTTCGCCAGGATCGGGATCGGTGCCGGCAAGCCGTTCGACGCGGCCACGCTCTCGCCGGAAATCCGCCAGGCCTTGCAGGACGGAATGGCCGACGCCTGGAAGGCCTTCGCCGAATACAAGGCGACAGTGCTCGATACCGGCAAGAAGACCAGCGCCGATGGCTTCGGCACACGTGCCTTTCTCAAGAACGACTACATGGCGCGCATGTCCGCGGCCGTGCTCGGAATCTATGGCAACTCCAAGGATGAGGCGATCTATCCGCTTTATTTCATCGACGCCGCCAAACAGCCGCTTGCGGGTGCCAACCGCTATGTCCTGCGCTTCGCGCCGGGGCAGTTGCCGCCGGTCAACGCCTTCTGGTCGCTGACGATGTACGAGCTGCCGGCGAGCCTGCTCTACGCCAATTCCATCAACCGCTATCTGATCAACTCGCCGATGCTACCGTCGCTGAAGCGCGATCCGGACGGCGGCATCACGATTTATCTCCAGAACGAGTCGCCAGGGAAGGATCGCGAGACCAACTGGCTCCCCGCGCCTAAGGGACCGTTCTTTGCGGTGATGCGCCTGTATTGGCCGAAGCAGGCGGCCGTTAACGGAAAATGGAAAGCGCCACCGCTGGCGCGTGCCGCCTGACGAAAGGGAGACAGATCATGCTCGCCAGATACGCCATCTCGATCCTCGCCATGACGATCGCCGCAACCGGAGCAGCCCGGGCACAGGCAGCGGGCGGCGGCGCCGCCACGCCGGTCGGCGTCGACAACTTCGTCCGCGCCGAATCCGATCTCTACATGAGCAACATGGTCAAGGACGGCAGTTTCGGGAAGTTCCTGCACCGCCGCGAGCCGGCTTCGATCGACAACCAGACGGTCATCCGGCTCAACCGCGACACGCTCTATTCGGCGGCGGTGTTCGATCTCGATGCCGGGCCGGTGACGATCACCCTGCCGAATGCCGGCAAGCGCTTCATGTCGCTGCAGGTGATCAGCGAAGACCACTATACGCCGATGGTGGCCTATGGCGCGGGAACCTACACCCTCGACAGGAAGAAGGTCGGCACGCGCTATGTCGCGACGGCGGTGCGCACGCTCGTCGATCCTAACGACCCGAAGGATGTCCAGCAGGTCCATGCCCTGCAGGACGCCATCAAGGTCAGCCAGAAGAGCCCCGGCAAATTCGAGGTGCCGAACTGGGATCAGGCCAGCCAGAAGAAGGTCCGTGATGCGCTGATCGTACTCGGCTCGACGATTCCCGATTTCAAGAAGGCCTTCGGCACCAGGCAGCAGGTCGATCCCGTCAGGCACCTGATCGGTTCCGCTTCGGCCTGGGGCGGCAATCCCGACAAGGACGCGACCTATCTCAACATCACGCCGAGCGGGAATGACGGCAAGACCGTCTACAAGCTCGTCGTCAAGGACGTGCCGGTCGACGGCTTCTGGTCGGTCAGCCTCTATAATGGCGAGGGTTACTACCAGAAGAACCCCTACGACGCCTACACGCTCAACAACCTGACCGCTAAGAAGAGCGGCGACGGCTCGATCGCGATCCAGTTCGGCGGCTGTGACGGCAAGATTCCCAACTGCCTGCCGACCATGCCGGGCTGGAACTACACCGTGCGGCTTTACCGCCCGCGTGCCCAGATCCTGAACGGCACATGGAGCTTCCCGCAACCGCAGCCGGCATCGTGACGCCCGACGTCGCCCACCTGTTCTCAAAGGAGGTTCGAATGTTGAACCGGCGTATCGTGGTCGCGGCGCTCCTGCTTGCTGGCTTGTCGAGCTGGAGCCTCGGCGCTCTGGCGCAGAGCGATCCTCTGCCGTCCTGGAACGACGGCAAGGCCAAGCAGGCGATCATCGACTTCGTCGCCAAGGTGACTCGCGATGGCGGCGCGGATTTCGTCAAGCCGGCGGAACGCATCGCGACCTTCGACAATGACGGCACGCTGTGGGCCGAGCAGCCGGTCTATTTCCAGCTGCAGTTCGCCTTCGACGAGGTCAAGCGGCTCGCCGCGCAGAACCCGGACTGGAAAGCGAAAGAGCCCTTTCGCTCGGTTCTCGCCCGGGACCTCAAAGGCCTCGCCGCCTCGGGCGAGAAGGGCCTGCTCCAGATCATGGCCGCAACGCATACCGGGATGACCACGGACCAGTTCGCCGCCACGGTCGCCAACTGGCTGGCCTCGGCCCGTCATCCGACGAAGCAGCGGCCCTATACCGAAATGGTCTACCAGCCCCAGCTCGAATTGCTGACCTATCTGCGAGCCAATGGTTTCAAGACCTTCATCGTCTCCGGCGGCGGCGTCGAGTTCATGCGCGTCTTCGCCGAGAAGGCCTATGGCATCCCGCCCGAGCAGGTCGTCGGCTCGACCGGCGTCGTAAAGTTCCGCATCGGCGGCGACGGCCGGCCGGAGCTTTTCAAGGACAGCAAGGTCGAGTTCGTCGACGACGGGCCGGGCAAGCCCGTCGGCATCAACCGCGCCATCGGCCGGCGCCCGATCCTTGCCTTCGGAAATTCCGACGGTGACCTGCAGATGTTGCAATATGCGGCGGCGGGCCCGGGCGCGCGCCTGGCGCTGATCATCCATCATACCGACGCCGAGCGCGAATGGGCCTATGATCGAACCTCGAAGATCGGCAAGCTCGACAAGGCGCTCGACGAGGCTGCGGCCAAGGGCTGGACGGTCGTCGACATGAAGGCGGATTGGAAGACGGTCTTTCCGGCCAGCAAATGAATGGAGAGGATCACGTGCTGGACAAGCCTGTTCTCGCTACCGGCATGCGTCGCATCGAGGGCGGCAGCTTCCGCATGGGGTCCGACCATCACTACGCCGAGGAGGCGCCGAGCCACCGGGCTAGCGTCGACGGTTTCTGGATCGATGCGACGCCCGTGACCAACCGGCAGTTCCGCGCCTTCGTCGAGGCGACCGGCCATGTCACCTTCGCCGAGATCGCGCCCGACCCGAAGGACTACCCCGGCGCCCTGCCGCATATGCTGCGCGCCGGCTCGCTGATGTTCAGCCCGCCATCTCACCCCGTCGACCTGCGCGACTGGGGGCAATGGTGGAGCTTCAAGTTCGGCGCGACCTGGCGCAAGCCCTATGGCTCTGGCTCGTCGCTCAAGGGTCTCGACGATCACCCTGTGGTCCATGTCGCCTATCGCGATGCTGAGGCCTATGCCGCCTGGGCCGGCAAGTCGCTGCCGACCGAGGCAGAATGGGAATACGCGGCCTGGGGCGGGCGCGAGGGCTCTGAATTCGCCTGGGGCGACGAACTCACGCCGGAGGGCCGGCACATGGCCAATATCTGGCAGGGCAACTTTCCCAACGAGAACAGCAAGGAGGATGGCTGGGCCCGAACCTCGCCGGTCGGGACCTTTCCGCCGAACGGCTACGGACTCTACGACATGATCGGCAATGTCTGGGAATGGACCTCGGACTTCTGGTCGGTCCGCCACCAGGGCGATGCGCCCAAGGCCTGCTGCGTGCCGCAAAACCCGCGCGGCGGCCCGGAGGCCGACAGCTACGATCCGCGCCAGCCCGCGATCCGCATCCCCCGCAAGGTGCTGAAGGGCGGCTCGCATCTGTGCGCGCCGAGCTATTGCCGGCGCTACCGCCCGGCCGCCCGCCATGCCGAGCCGGTCGACACCTCCACCAGCCATGTCGGCTTCCGCTGCGTGGTCCGGAGCTGAGCAACGGCAAGGCCGAAGACGCGGGCCCGCCGGCTGTAACAGTTACGTAGCTGACTTGGGCCGGGCTTCGACCAAAACTCGGTACGACGACCTCTGGGAGCCTGCGCATGGATCAGACCGGACCGACCGCACGCGACGCCGTCCGGGAGCTCCAGAGCCGGATCAACCAGGACATCATCGGGCAGGAGCGCGTGGTCGAGCGCATCGTTATCGCGCTGCTCGCCAATGGCAACGTCCTGCTCGAAGGGCTGCCCGGCCTGGCCAAGACCCGCGCGATCAAGAGCCTGTCGAAGAACCTCGAATCCGATTTCAGCCGCATCCAGTTCACGCCCGACCTCCTGCCCTCCGACGTGACCGGCGGCGAGATCCTGCGCCAGGACGGGAGCTTCGAGTTCCGCAAGGGGCCGATCTTCGGCAACCTCATCCTGGCCGACGAGATCAACCGGGCGCCGCCGAAGGTGCAGTCGGCGCTGCTCGAGGCGATGGAGGAGCGCCACGTCACGGTGGCCGGCAAGCGCTACGACCTGCCGCCGCTGTTCATGGTGCTCGCCACCCAGAACCCGATCGAGCAGGAAGGCACCTATCCGTTGCCGGAAGCGCAGATGGACCGCTTCCTCATGCATGTCCGCATCGACTACCCCTCGGATGCCGACGAGGTGAAGGTGATGCGGCTGGTGCGCTCCGAGAGCGTCGCCGCACCGGCCGGCGCGGTACCCGCTCCCGCGATGATTCCGCAGCAGGCGATCTTCGATGCGAGGGCGCAGATCGATCGCGTGACGACGAAACCGGTGGTCGAGACCTATATGGTCGCCCTGATCGCAGCGACGCGCCGGCCAGCCGAATTCGGCGAGCATCTCAAGAACTGGATCGCGGTCGGCGCCAGTCCACGCGGTACGCTGGCGCTGGATCGCTGCGCGCGCACCTATGCCTGGCTGCAAGAGCGCGACTACGTCACGCCCGAGGATGTCCAGGCCGTCGCGCATGATTGCCTGAGGCACCGGCTGTCGCTGAGCTATGAGGCCGGCGCCGACGGCATGACACCCGATGCGGTGCTGGACGAGGTGGTGAAGCAGGTCGCCGTCGCGGCGTAGCGAGGCAAAGCCCATGGCGATGATGCGGGAGAAGGCGCGGATCGAGGCCGGGGCTGGGGAGGCGGCAGCCCGCGCCTTCGTCACGCTCGACGAGCTGCTGCGCCTGAAGCATCGCGCCCGCGGCTTCAGCTTCCAGCCGCGCCAGCCGGTGCACAGCCTGCTCGCCGGCCGGCATGCCTCGCGCCTGCGTGGCCGCGGCCTGAACTTCGAGGAGCTGCGGCACTATGTCGAAGGCGACGACACCCGCACGATCGACTGGCTGGCGACGGCGCGGCTCGGCACCCCGCATGTCCGGGTCTATTCCGAGGAGCGCGACCGGCCGGTCCTGCTCCTGGTCGACCAGCGCAGCACCATGTTCTTCGGCAGCCAGCGGACGATGAAGTCGGTCGCGGCGGCGGAAGCCGCGGCGCTCGCAGCCTGGCGCGTCGCCTCGCTGGGCGACCGGATCGGCGCCGTGGTCTTCGGCGATGACGGTCTGACCAGCGTGAAGCCGCAGGCGCGCGACGCCGGCGCGGTCCGCGTCCTGGCCGAGGTCGCCCGCCGCAACGCCGCCCTGGGCAAGCCGGCGGAGGCGGGGCAGAGCGCGGCAAGGCTCAACGAGGCCCTGAGCGCCGCCGCGCAGATGAGCCTGCATGACGGGCTGGTCTGCCTGATCTCGGATGCCGCGGGCGAGGATGACGAGACGCGGCGGCTGATCACCAATCTCTGTGCCCACAACGACATGATCGCGGTCTTCGTCCACGACCCGCTCGAGCAGGAGCTGCCGGATGTCGGGCGGGCGACGTTCAGCTCGAGCGAAGCACAGATCGAGCTCGACGCCTCGGCGGCCTCGTTGCGCCGGCGCTTCTCGGAAGAGCGCCGGCAATGGCGGGCGCGGCTGGCCGGGCTGTCGCGCGACCGGGCGATTCCGATCCTGCCGATCGCCACCGACCGCGATGTCGCGATGCAGTTGCGCGAGCTGATCGGCCGGCGCCAAGCGCGCAAGCTCGCCGGCATCGGAGCGGGGGCAGCGTCATGAGCAGCGATCCCGGCGATCTCGCCATAATGGCCGATCTGGCCTTGCCGCCGGCAGTGCCGTTCTGGCCACCTGCTGCCGGAGTCTGGATCGTCGGCGGAGCAGTCGCGGGTATCATGGCGATAGCCGGCTGGCGCGCGTTGCAGCGCTATCGGGCCGACGCCTATCTGCGGACCGCTGTTGCCGAGCTCGATGCCTCGCTCCCGGCGAGCCCGAGCGGGACCGAGGCTGCCGAAACCGTCTCGGCCGTCCTGAAACGCGCCGCCATGGTCGCGTATGGCCGGCAGCGGGTCGCGGCGCTGACCGGGCCGGCCTGGATCTCGTTCATCGCGCAAACCGCGCCACCGGCTGCGCACACCGATGCCCTGGCCGCGAGCCTGGAGCGGCTCTTCGCCACTCGCGGCGGCGCTGGCGAAACGGCGGCCCTCGTTGCGCAGGCCAAGACCTGGCTGCACGGCCAGCGCGGCCGCGCGGGGAGCGCATGACATGCTCTCTTTCGCCTATCCTTGGATCGTCCTGCTGGTGCCGCTGCCGCTCGCGGTCTGGTTCTGGCTGCCGCCGCATGTCGAGCTGCGCATCGGCCTGCGCGTCCCGTTCTTCGACAGGCTGGCGCGCCTGTCCGGGCAGGATCCCGTCTCCGGTGGCGTCGTGACGCGGCGCGATGCCGGCCGCTGGCTCGTGCTGCTGCTGGTCTGGCTGCTGGTGCTCGCGGCGCTCGCCCGGCCGCAATGGATCGACCCGCCGCTGCACCGGGAGGTGCCGACGCGCGACCTGCTCGTGCTGGTCGACCTCTCCGGCTCGATGGACACGAAGGATTTCGTCGATGCGTCCGGCAAGACGGTCGACCGGCTGACGGCGGTGAAGCAGGTGCTCGACGACTTCCTGTCGCGGCGCAAGGGCGACCGCGTCGGCGTCGTCGTCTTTGGCGATGCGCCTTTTGCGCTCGTGCCCTTCACCACCGATCTCGACCTCTGCCGCCTCATGCTGCGCGACACGGTCGTGGGGATGGCCGGGCCACGCACCGCCTTCGGCGATGCGATCGGCCTGGGGATCGGGCTCTTCGCCAAGAGCACGGTCAAGGCGAAGACGATCATCGCACTGACCGACGGCAACGACACCATGAGCAAGGTCCCGCCAGCGGAAGCGGCGCGCGTCGCCAAGGACAAGGGCATCGTCATCCACACCGTCGCGGTCGGCGATCCCCGGGCAGCCGGCGAGGACAAGCTCGACGAAGCAGCGCTGAAGCAGGTCGCCGATACGACCGGAGGCGGCTTCTTCCGGGCGCTCGACCGGGCCCAGCTCGCCGAGATCTACAACCGCCTCGACGCGATCGAGACGCGCCGCGTCGACACGGTGAGCTTTCGGCCGCGGCGGGATATCTACTGGATGCCGCTTGCGGTCGGGCTGGTGCTGACGCTGCTCGTGCAGGCCCTCCGGCTCGCCGGTCGGCACCGCCGCAGGACGCCTGCTCCCACTGAGCTTGCCGGAGCGGGGCGATGATCGCGAGCCTCTCGGCCTTCCATTTCGAACGGCCGCTCTGGCTGCTGGCCCTCATCCCCGCAGCGCTCCTCTGGCTGATCGAGCGGCGCGATGCCGATCCGATGCTGCAATGGCGCGGCGTCATCGACCCGGCCCTGTTGCCTCATCTGATCGTCGGCGACGACCGGCGCGCGCGCATCCGGCCTGGCGATTGGCTTCTGCTCGCCTGGCTGGTCGCGGCGATCGCCGTCGCCGGACCGGCCTGGCAGCGCGAGCCCTCCCCCTTCGCGCAGGCCAAGCCGCCCGTCGCCATCGTGCTCAAGGTGACGCCGTCGATGCTGAGCGAGGATCTGGCGCCGACGCGGCTCGATCGCGCCCGGCAGAAGCTCGCCGACATCCTCGCCGCCCGCGAAGGCGCCGCGACCGCGCTAATCGCCTATTCCGGCTCGGCCCATCTCGTCCTGCCGGCAACAGCAGACAGCGCCGTCGTGCTCGACCTCGCCAAGGCTCTGTCGCCGCAGATCATGCCGAAGGAGGGTGACGATCTCGCCGGTGCGCTCGCACTGGCCGGGCGCGCCCTCGCCGGCGGCGCCGATGGCGGCTCGATCCTCGTCATGGCGGACACCGTCTCGCCCGAGGCGGTGGCGGCTCTGACCGGGACGAAGAGGACGGCAGCGACACTGCTCGCCTTGCTGCCCGCCGACACCGATGCCGGCGCCTTGTCCGAAGCGGCGCGGGCGATCGGCGCGAGGCTCGTCCCGACGACGGTCGATCAGGAGGATGTCACCGCCGTGATCCGTCGGCTCGACAGCCGCGACGCGGCCGCCAGCGTTGCCGGAGACGGCTCGCATTGGCGCGAGGCGGGCTATTGGCTGGCGCCGCTGCTCGCTCTGCTGGCGCTAGCATGGTTCCGGCGCGGATGGGTGATTGCATGATCGGCATCCGCAAGTTCCTGGCATCGCCCTTCGGCATCGTCGCGATCGCGGCAGGACTGGCGTTGCTGGTCATGGGCTATCGCTTCGGCTGGCGCGATCTCTGGCTGACGCCCGACCAGCGCGGTCGCCTGCTGCTGGCGCAAAACCGCCCGGCCGATGCGGCGCGGGCCTTTCGCGATCCGCTCTGGCGCGGCGTCGCCCTGTTCAGGGCGGGGGACTTCAAGGCGGCCGCGCAGGCCTTCGCTGCTCGCGACAGCGCCGAAGGCGCCTATGACCAGGGCAATGCGCTGGTCCTGCTCGGCCAGTACGAGGACGCGCTGAAGCGCTACGACCGGGCGCTGGCCCTGCGTCCCGGCTGGCCGGAGGCTCTCAACAACCGCGAGATCGCGCGCGTCCGCGGCGAGCGCCGCAAGGCCGACGGCCCCGCCGCCGAGCAGCCGGACCTGCCGCCCGATCAGGTGGTGTTCGACAAGGACCGGAAGGGCGGCGACGACACGACCGTCCAGGGCGACAAGCCGATGTCGGATGAAGCGGTGCGCGCGCTCTGGCTGAAGCGCGTCCAGACCAGGCCGGCCGATTTCCTCAGGGCCAAGTTCGCCTACCAGCTCCAGGCTGGGCCGGACGGAGGGGCACCATGATCCGGGTCGCGGTCACGCTGGCGCTGCTTTTCGCCTCCGCCATGGCCTGGGCTCAGGCGCCGGCCGGACCGCCGCTGGTGCGCACCAAGCTCGATCCGGCCGAGGGCGTCGTCATCGGCCAGCCGGTGCGCCTCGGCGTCGAGGTCCTTTTCCCCGGTGATATGCCCTATCCCCCGCTCGCCAGCATGCCGGAGGCCAGGGGTGCGCAGATCATGCGCTTCGAGACGCAGGCGATCACCATCCGGGATCGGATCGACGGGCAGGACTATGTCGGGAAGAGCTTCGAGTTCATCCTGTTCCCGCGCCGCGGCGGCGAGATCGCGATTCCGGCGCCGCATGTCACCCTGCTCGACCGCAGCGGCAATCCGGCGGGCACCGCCGAGGGACAGCCGACCCGGATCGGCGTCACCGTCCCCGCCGGGATCGACCCGTCCGGTCCCGTCCTTGTCGCCGACGCGGTGAGCGTCACGCAGAGCTGGTCGCCCGATCCGGGTGCACAGCCCGTCAAGGCCGGCGCTGCAATCACACGCACCATCCGGCGCCAGGCCGACGGCGTTCCCGCGCTCGGGATGGCAGAGCTCCAATTCGCTGCCCCGGAGGGCGTGCGCGTCTATGTCGACCCGCCGGCCGTCGACGACCGCACCAATCGCGGCAATGTCGAGGGGCATCGCACCGACACGGTCACCTATGTCTTCGAGAAGGCTGGACACTACACGCTCCCGGCGCTCGTCCAGCCCTGGTGGAGCCTCGCGGATCGGCAGGCGCGCCAGGAAGACCTGCCCGGCGTCACGGTGACGGTCACCGCGGCTGCGGAACCGGCCTCGAGCCCACATCGCACCTGGCGATCGGGCTGGCTGATCACCGGCCTCGCCGTCCTGGCTCTGGCGGGAATCGCCGTTCTGGCGGCCGGACAGCTTGCAGCCTTCTGCCGCAAGGTGCGCGCTGAAGTGCGCGCCTCGGAAGCGTTCGCCCGCAGGCAGCTGCAGGCGGCGGCGCGGTCGGGCTCGGCCGAGGCGACCTATCGGGCTCTCTCTTGCTGGCGCGAGCGCCTCGTGCCCGGCGAGGCGGCTCGTCTCCATGGGGATACCGCCCTCGCCCCGCTGCTCGCCGGCCTCGAACAGAGGCTCTTCGGTGACGGAGGAGATTGGGGCCGGGAACAGGGGGCCGCCCTGGCGCGGGCGGTCGGCCGGTGGCGCAGCCGGCGGCCGGCTTCACCCGCGCGAGCCGACCCGCTGCCGGCGCTCAATCCGGTCGGCGGAGAGCCGCCGCTGTAACCGTTACAGACTCAAACCGGGCCAAGCCGCATGCAAATCTCGCTAGGCAGCTTGTCGGCCGTCGTTGCGCGGAGGATGCCATGTCGGGTGTCGATATCTTTGCCTGGATCGTCCTCCTCGTCCTCGTCGCGAGCACGATCTTCGTGATCGTCTTCATGGCGATGTGGCCGGGCCTGGTGGCGCGAAGGCGCAACCATCCCTGGGCCGAAGCCGTCTCGATCGGCGGCTGGGTCACCCTGTTCCTCGGCTTCGTGCTTTGGCCGGTCGTGCTGATCTGGGCCTATGTCGATGTCCCGGCGAAGACAGCCGCACCCCGGGGAGAGGCGCGATGATCGTCGTCCTCCTCAACGTCTACCTCGCTCTGCTCTTCGTGCTGGTGAAGCTCAGAATCGTCCCCTTCAACCTGTTCTGGAAGATTTCGCCGGCTCTCGTTTTCGTGCTGCTGCTTGTCGGCCTGTTCATTCCAATGAGCTGGGGAGCGCCGCAAGGAACTGCGCTGGTGGTCCGCAACTCGGTCGCCATCGTGCCGGACGTCGCCGGTGAGGTGGTCGACGTACCCGTCACGCCCAACCGGCCGCTCAAGGCCGGGGACGTCCTCTTCCGCATCGACCCGGTTCCGTTCCAGGCGCAGGTCGACGCCATCCAGGCGCAGCTGAAGCTGCAGGAAATGCGGTTGGCCGAGGTGACGCAGTTGCAGACGCACGGCACCGGGCGGACCTTCGACGTCGAAGAGCGCCAGGCCTCGGTCGACCAGCTGCGCGCGCAACTGGTCGGAGCGAAATGGAACCTCGAGAAGACGACGGTCCGCGCGCCTGCCGACGGCTACGTCACCAATCTCGCCCTGCGGAAGGGCGCCCGCGTCACCAATCTGCCGCTTGCCCCGGTCATGGCCTTCATCGACACCTCGCAGACCATCGTCGGCGTCGAGATCAATCAGATCGACGCCCGCAACATCGCGCCGGGGCAACGCGTCGAGGCGACCTTCAAGCTGACGCCCGGCCGGGTGCAGACCGGCACGGTCCAGACCGTGCTGCAGGCCATATCGACCGGGCAGGTCCAGACCTCGGGGCTCGCCGTAGCGCCCAGGGCCGTGCAGGCGGCGCCCTTCACCGTCCGCATCAAGCTCGACGATGAGGCCTTCGCCAGCACGCTTCCGGCCGGCAGCGCCGGCGACGCCGCGATCTTCACCGAACACGTCAAGCCGGCCCACCTCATCCGGCGCGTGCTGCTCCGCCAGATCGCCATCACCAACTACATCAACCCGTTCTGACAATCCGGGCGGTGAGAATCTCTGGGCGGCGTGCTCGGGATCGTCCGTTCGGACATGCCGGCGGTTCCGCGTCTGGCGCCGGTGCAGTTTCCTGTTCGGTTCCGCCGGACTTTTTCACCATGGTCGACCCGTAGCTGATATCCACGAGCATCCGATTTTGGGGTGAAGGTCGATGAGCGCGGGGCGACAACCATATATCCGGGTTCTCGTCAGCGGCGGGGGCGGCCGCCTTGCCCAGGCGCTGTCGCTTGTCGGCGGGGATCGCGTGCAGGCCCTGTCACGCGCCGAACTCGATATCTCGGATGCTCCCGCCTTCCAGGCTGCGCTTGCCAGGCTGAAGCCGGACGTCGTCATCAATGCGGCAGCGATCAGCGGCATCGAGGCCTGCGAACGCGCGCCGGAGCGCGCGCAGGCCGTCAACGCGCTGGCGCCCGGCCAGATGGCACACGCCTGTGCAGAGGCCGGGACGCCCTTCATCCACATGTCGACGGACTACGTCTTTGGCGCCCCGACGCGCCAACCGTGGCGCGAAACCGATCCTGTATCGCCGGTCAACAGCTATGGCCAGCTGAAAGCAGAGGCCGAGCGACATGTTCTCGCCGCCGGTGAAGAAGTCTGCATCGCCCGGGTGGCCTGGCTGTTCGGCGACGGCAAGGACTTCATCACCCACCTCCTGAAAGGACAGGACGACAGCGTCAGGGTCGCCAGCGATCAGATCGGCTCGCCGACACCGATCTTTCCGCTCGCCGAACGGCTCCTGACCCTGGCCGAGCGCATGACGGCAAGAGAACCCATCCCTCGCCTGATCCATCTGGCCGGCTCGCCGGCCGTGTCGCGGGCAGACTGGGTCGCCACGGCCTTCGAAGCGCTGCGCCGCGCCGGGCGGCGCACACCCGAGCTGGTCCCTGTCCCGATGAGTGATCTCGGCTCCTCGGTCATCCGCCCCCATTACAGCGCCCTCGACTCCAGCCTGGCGGCGGAGCTCTTCGGCGGAGAGCTCGATTGGCGCATCGCGGCCACGCAAGCCGAAACCTTCGCCGGTCTACCCGTATCGACTTAGGGGCGTCAGCGGCTCAGGCGGGATACGCTCCGGCTTCGCCCGAGCGCGACGCAGCCGCGATCCGCAGCCATTCGACGCAACCGATCAAGGCGACGCGATCGTCGAGGAGAAGATGCGCGTCGAAATCCGCCATGAACGAGCCCATCCTGCCCTTGGCGCGGAACGCGTCGCGGAAGGTGTCGGTGCTGACGACCAAGGGAGCCAGGGCCCGGCAGACGCCGCCGGAGAGATAGATGCCGCCATGGGGCAGGAAGGTGAGGGCAAGATCGCCCACGACGCGCCCGAGCAGCCGCAGGAAGAGATGGGCGGCCGCCACCGCCTGCTCATCTGTGCCAGCGACCGCGGCCGTGGTGATCTCGGCGCTCGTCCCGGCCTCGCACGGCCGGCCGTCGCGGCCGCAGACCCAGGCATAGATCTCGCGCAGGCCATTGCCGGACAAGGCGCGCTCGACCGAGGCGCGGCCGCGGCCTGCCGCCAGCGCGGCCTGGAGCTCGCATTCCTCGTCGCCCTCGATCGCCAGCGTCGTATGGCCGCATTCGGCGGCCGCGACATGAGGAGCAGCGCCGAAGGCAGGCCAATAGCAGGCGGCGGCGTTGAAGCCGGTGCCGGCGCCCAGGACCATGCGGGTGGCTCTCAGTGGCGGCTGTGCGGCCGATGCGAAGACCGGCTGCGCCTCCAGCCGCTCGGGCGCGATGAGGGAATATCCAAGGGCCTCGAAATCGTTCAGGAAGCCGATGAAGGGAGCGCCGGTCAGCGCCTGCATCCCGGTCCGGGCGATGGTCCAGTCGCGGTTCGTCAGCTGCGCGCCGTCCGGCGTCGGAACCGCGGCGAGCGCGATGCAGCAGGCATCGAGGCGCCGCTGCCCGAGGCGATCGAGATAGGTTTCGACGACGGCTTCGTAGCTGTCGAAATCGTCATTGGCGAAGCTGTCCAGGGTGGAGGGGACGAGCTGGCCGTCCTCGACGAGACCCAGCCTCGTATTCGTGCCGCCGATATCGGAGACGAGTGCCGTCATCGGATCGCGCTCATTGCGTCACCGTGACCTTGCTGAGGTTCGGCGGGCGATCCGGATCGAGCCCGCGCTCGCGCGCCACCTCTTCGACGAAGCGGTAGAAGCTCGCGATCTGGCAGATCGGATCGAGCAGAGGGTGCGGCGCTGCCACGACGGGCAGGTCACCGCCTTCGACATCGCAGCGGAACACCGCCGCCCCGGTCCCGCGCAGCGCGGCTTCCGCTTCGGCCATGCTGGCGCGACCCTGGTCACGCGGCACGAACAGCAGGGCGGCGAAATCCGGCCCGGGCAGCGCGATCGGGCCGTGGCGCAGCTCGGCCGCGCTGAACGGTTCGGCGTGCAGGCGGCAGCTCTCCTTGAATTTCAGCGCCGCCTCGGCGGCGACGGCCAGGCCCGGCCCGCGCGAGACCGTGAAAATCGAGGACGCCGCACTGACCGCGGCAAGCGCGGGCGACCAGTCCAGTGTGACGGCCGCCTGCAACGGGTTGGGCAGGGCCTCGATCGCCGACAGGAGCGCATCGTCCTCGCTCCAGGCGGCGATGATCGTCGCAGCCGCCACCAGCGAAGCGACGAAGGTCTTGGTCGCAGCCACCGCCCGCTCCGGGCCGGCATGCAGCGGTGCGAGCAGCTTGGCCTGCCGCGCGACCGGCGACTCGACCTCGTTGACGAGGGCGAGCGTCAGCGCGCCATCCCGTGCGGCGGCCTGCTGCAGCATGACGAGATCGGTGCTGGCGCCGGACTGGGAGATCGTGATGCAGAGCTGCCCCGCAAGGCGAAGGTTGCCGCCATAGATCGATGCGACCGAGGGGCCGACCGAGGCCAGCGGCAGGCCGATCGTGATCTCCAGCAGGTATTTCAGATAGGTCGCGGCATGGTCCGAGCTGCCGCGCGCATTGGAGATGGCGGCGCGCGGATCAGCTGCGCGCAGCCTGCGGCCGATCTCCCGGTAGATCCGCCCGACCTCGGCGTTCTGGCGTTCGACGACCGCCGGGATCGACAGAATTTCGTCGAGCATCTGGCTCGCCATGGCGTCCCTCGCTTCTCTCTGCTCAGGCCGTGACAGGCTCGGCGCGCCCGGAGCGCACCGAGCGATAGGCAGCGTCGATCATTGCGAAGGCATGGCGGCCATCATCCAGGGTGACCGGCATCGGTCCGCCATCCTTGAGGGCTTTGACGAAGGCCCAGGCCACATGCTCGTGGAAGACGCCGGTCTTGAAGTGCGGCACGGTCGGCGACGAGGCCCAGCTCCCGCCACCCGCTTCGCGGCGGAACACCCTGAGGAACTCGCTCTCGCGCGTCGGGCGCGAGGCGATGTCGACGCCGCCCAGCAGGATGGTGCCTTCCGTGCCGTAGATCTCGATCGAGGTGTCCGCGGCGGCGAAAGCCCAGCTCGTCGTGACCTCGGCGATCATCCCGTTCTCGTAGCGGAAGATCGCCGCGGCAGTGTCCTCCACCGGCAGGCCGAAGGTATCGGACGAGGTCGTCGCGAAGGCGCTGGCCGGCATCCCGAACAGCCAGTGCAGGAAATCGGCCGCATGCACGCCTTCGTCGAGCAGGGTGCCGCCGCCCGATTGCGCGGGATCGACGAACCAGCCCGTCCTGAAATTCGGATCGAAACCGTGGCTGTGCCCGTGCCGGATGCGCACCAGCGTGACGCGGCCGACGGCGCGGTCACGCAGCAAATCGGCGATCTCGTGGTTGATCGGGTCGAAGCGCTTCGGGAAGCTCTGCATGAAGCGGATGCCGGTGTCCGCGACGATGCCGGCGATGGCGTCGCATTGCTCCATCGTGGCGCCGAGCGGTTTCTCGCAGAGGACCGGCAGCGCCTTCTCCGCGGCGGCGCGGACCAGCGCCGGATGGTTCACGGTTTCCGAGCAGATCGCGACCGCATCGCTGTTGGAGAGCAGCGTGGCGAGGTCGGCGACGGCCGCGATGCCGTGCTGCCGGGCGAAAACTTCCAGGCGCCCGGGCTCGGCATCGAAGGCACCCGCGACGGTGGCGCCCTCGCTCTTCAGGAAGGCCTGGGTCCAGAAATTGGCGTGGTAATGAGCGACCCCGAGGATCGCGATCCGCAGGCTCATCTCTGCTCCATATGTGCTGTTGGCGCGGCCGGCACACGCTGCCCGGTTCGCGCCGCGTGATAGATCGCCTCGGCGACCTCGATCGAGCGCAGGCCCGCCTCGGCGGTGCCGTCGGCCGGCGCGAGGCCGCGCACGACGTCGAGCCAGTGGCGGTGATGGGCTTGCCCGAGCGGCGCGTCGACGAGCGGCGGCGCGACCCAGGCGTTCTCGCCGGTCAGATCAGGCGCGAAGAGCGCGGCCGGCCCTCGTTCGGTGCGCAGAAGGACCGTGCCGGCATCGCTGTAAAGCTCGAGCCGGAAGCGGTCGCAGCCGGCCCGCTCGGTATAGCTCATCTCGTGGCTGGCTATCGCGCCGTCCGCCAGGCCGTAGCTTGCGGCGACGGTGTCCTCCAGCGCCGTGCGGACGGTGCGGCCATCGGCCAATCGTCGTTCCGGCCGCGCGGTCCGCGCGCGCGCCTCGACATCGCCGATCTCGCCGAACAGATGGCGGCACAGGTCGATCCCGTGCACGCCGAGCTGCATCACGACCCCGCCCGAGACCTCGCCGGGCCGGAAGAACCAGTCGGCCCAGTCGGCGCCGGGCGTGGCGTTGCGCAGCCGCAGCGAATGAACCGCGCCGAGCCGCCCGCTCGCCAGCAACTCGCGCAGCCAGAGCACCTCCGGAAAGTAGCGATGCATGAAACTGACGCTCAGCGGCACTGAGGCCTGCGCCGCTGCCGCCAGGATGGCGCGGCATTGCGTGCTGTCTAGCGCCATCGGCTTCTGCAGCAGCACCGCCTTGCCGGCGCTAAGCGCATCGATGGCGATGCGCTCATGGGTATTGTCGGGCGAGGCGATGACGACGGCGTCGATCGCGGGGTCGTCGAGCACGACCCGGTAGTCGGTCTCGACGCGCGCGATGCCGAGCACGGCGGCGCGCGCTTCGGCCACGTCGCGCCGCCGGCCGACGAGCGCCGCGATCTCAGCCCCATCAGCGGCCCTGAGGCCGCCGACATGATAGTCGGCGATGAAGCCCGCGCCGATCAGCGCGACAGCGACCTTGTCCGACGGGGAACGGCTCATGATGCCTCGCGGAAAGACGGCGGTTCGGACGTGGTGAGCGGGGCGATCAGGGCTTCCATCGGCCCTCGATTGCGACCAGAGCCGGGTCTACCGCCTTCAGCGGGGCCGTATAGGTATAGGTCAGCACGTCCATGGGCTGGCCCGGGATGCGGTTCGTCGCCTTCAGGAAGCCGACGATCGCCGCCATGTCGTCGACATAGGCCTGGTCCACCTTCGCACCGAAGCTGTAGTCCGCCAGCAGCGCTTCGTTCATCTCGACGGGCTGCTTCTGGACCTCGGAGAAGATCTTGATCACCTCCGCCTTGTTGGCGGGATCGGCGACATAGGCCTGCGCCTTGAGCAGCACCTTGACCAGGGCGTTCGCCGCATTCGGGTTCTTGCGCACCCAGTCCTGCGAGGCGACCCAGATCGTCCGGTTGTTGGAGACCGGCGCGGCCTCGCCCCTGTTCTTGGCGAAATAGCTGGTCGTGCCGCTGTGGACGATCTTGGCGCCCTGTTCCTTGACAGCGCGGTACGGGAACGGCTCCCAGAACACCATGCCCTGGATCTCGTTGCTGGCCATGGCCGCCAACGCTTCCGGCGGGGCGAGGTTGACGGTCTTGATCTTGCTCGCCTCCAGGCCGTAGCGCTTGGCGACGTTGTCGAGCAGCGCGCCGGAGGTCGAGCTCACCTGCAGGCCGAGCTTGACCTTGTAGAGGTCTTCCGGGTTCTCGACGCCGGCATCCTTGCGGACGACGATCTTCTCCAGGCCGTGGCTGACGGCGTTGGTGCCGAGGATGACCACGGGCACGCCGTTATGCGCCATCGAGACCGGCGGCAGGTTGCCGGGCGTCCAGAGCTGGATCTGGTCCGCGAGAAGCGCTTCGCCGGCGAGATTGCCCGATGCGAAGGTCTTGAACTCGACAGTCTTGAAGCCGGCCTCGGTGAACCAGCCCTTCTCCTTTGCGACGATATGGACGAGGAAGGGCAGGTCCGGCCCGATGCTGATCGACAGTTTGTCGGTCTCGATCTTCTGCGCCGCCGCCGGCAGCAGACCGGCCAGCGTCAGCAGCCCGGCGAACGCCGCGGTCCGCAAATACCCAGGAAATGCCTTCATTCGAACCTCCCCTTTTTGGTTTTGGATAGTCGCCTCTAGATGCCGTGCCAGCGGCCGACCCAATGCCGGATCGCCACGCCGATGGCCGCGTCGGTCAGGAGATTGAGGGCGCCGATCAACAGGATGCCGACGATGATGACGCCGACCGAGCCGCCGGCATTGCGCTCGGCGATGATCATGTAGCCGAGCCCCCTGTCGGCTGCGATCAGCTCGGCGGCAACGAGCACACCGAAGCTCAGGCCCCAGCCGATGCGCAGGCCCGTCGCGAGATCGGGCGCAGCCGCTGGGATCGCGACGCGCAGCAGCAGCGGCACGCCCGAGAGGCCCATGGTCTGGCCGGCGCGCAGCAGCATCGGATCGACGCCGCGCATGCCCTGATAGGCGGCGGTGACGACCGGGAAGAAGGCCCCGAGGAAGATGATGAAGAACTTGGAGGGCTCGCCGAGGCCGAACCAGATGATGGCGAGCGGAATCCAGGCGAGCGGCGGGATTGGCCGCAGCAGCTCGACGAGCGGGCTCACCACCAGGCCGAAGCGGCGGTACCAGCCGGCGAGGACCCCGACCACCACACCGGCAAGCGCCCCGAGGACAAAGCCGGAGAAGACCCGGGCCAGGCTCCAGGACAGGTTCTCGCCGAGCTGCCGCGCCGTCAGGCGCTCGGCTGCCGCGGCGATGGCGAGCGACGGGCTCGGGAAAACCGAAGGGTCGATCAGGCCCGTGCGCACCGCCGCTTCCCAGAATCCGATCACCGCCAGCGTGCCGATGACGCCGAGCGTAAGATCGTTGCTGCGAAGGGTGCTCGCGCTCATCGCCGCACCTGATCGAGATTGCCCGCCCAGGGCATGAGCAGCCGCTCGAGCCCGGCGAGCCCGCTGGAGATAAGGAAGCCGAGCAGGCCGATCACCAGCATGCCGACGATGGTGATCTCGCTGCGATAGAAGGTGCGCGCCTCCATGATCAGGGCGCCCAGGCCCTGGATCGTGCCGATCATCTCGGCGCCGACGATGACCATGAAGCCGACGCCGAGCGCCATGCGGGCCCCGGCGAAGATGCGCGGCAGCGCCGCCGGCAGCACGACCTCGCGATAGAGTTCCGGGCCCTGCAGGCCGAAAGAGCGCGCCGCCCTCACCAGCACGGGATCGACATAGCGGACGCCGGCGATCACGTTGGACAGCATGGTCCAGAAGCAGCCATAGCCGATCAGCACGACCTTGGTCAGCTCGCCTGCGCCGAACCAGACGATGACCAGCGGCAGCAGGCTCAGCGTCGCGACCGAGCGGCAGAACACGATGAGCGGGGCGCTCAGCTTGTCGAGCACCGGCAAGGCGCCGATCAGCAGGCCGAGCGGCACGGCGAGCAGGATGGCCGCGACATAGCCTTGCAGCACGCGCCAGATCGTCACGCCGGTATGGGTCCAGAGCGAGACGCCGGTCGGGAAGCCGGTCAGCGACAATTCGACGAAGCCGCGGGCAATCTTGCTCGGCGGCGGGAACTGATAGGCCTTGAGCAGGCCATAGCCGACGGCGAGCTCCCAGGCCGCGAGCAGCACGGCGATGACCACGAGCGAGCTGGCGGCGCGGGCGAGCCGGGCGCTCATGACGACAGCTCGCTCCAGATTTCGTCGTAGAGCGCATTGAAGGCCCGCTCGGTGCGCGAACGGGGCCGCGGCATCGGCACCTCGAAGATCCGCTTAATCCGGCCGGGATTGGGCGCGAGCAGGACGACACGGTCCGACAGCATCAGGGCTTCGTCGATCGAGTGGGTGACGAAGACGACGGTCTTGCGCCGCGCCTGCCAGATGCGCAGCAACTCCTGCTGCAACTCGATGCGGGTCAATTCGTCGAGGGCGCCGAAGGGCTCGTCCATCAGCAGGATCTGCGGATCGAGCGCCAACGCGCGGGCGATCGAGATGCGCTGCTGCATGCCACCCGACATTTCGCGCGGATATTTGTTCGCCGCCGCCTCCAGCCCGACAAGGCGCAGCAGTTCGAGACTGCGCTCGCGACGGTCCTCGCGCGACAGGCCGGCCTTGCGGAAACCGAAGGAGACATTGCCGAGAGCCGTGAGCCACGGGAACAGCGCATGCTGCTGGAAGACGACGCCCTGCCCCTGGCCGGGACCCGTAACCGGCCGATCGCCGATCGCGATCCGGCCGGAGGTCGCTGCGTCGAGGCCGGCGATGATGTTGAGGAGCGTGGTCTTGCCGCAGCCGCTGCGGCCGATCAGGGAGACGAACTCGTTCTCGGCGATGTCGAGGTCGATGCTGTCGAGGACTGTGAGCTCGCCGCCCTGGCGCGCCGCGAAGGCCTTGTGAACGGCGCCGATGTGGATGAAGGGCGGTCGGGCCGGGCGGCCCGCCTGCGGCGTCGCGTCCGGCTCGCACATCGAGACATTGCCGGCGCAGGTCATCGGCGTTCCTCCCCCGGTCTTGGAGCCGGCCCTGAGGTCAGGCTAATGCAAGAGGACAAATTGTAAAGTGCAATTTGTATTTCAGGGCATATAATGCCGATCCGCGAGTCGAAGTCGGTATCTCCGGTTGCGGCACGCTGGTGGCGATTGTATGCGGCCAAGGCACGTCGGCGGTGTCGCATCGGGAGGCTGTCGAGAGGAACCCATGCGCAACGGCTCGGCGAACATCGTCCTGAGGACGCTCCACGAGATGATCGAGCGGCTCGACGATGGAGCGCGCCTGCCCACCGTGCGGGACCTGATGAAGAAGCATCAGGTCAGCCAGGCGACCGTTCAGGAGGCACTCGATCATCTGAAGGCCGAGGGTCTGCTCGTCTCGCAGGTCGGGCGCGGCACCTATGTCACCCGCGGCGGCGCGATGCAGGCCGGCGGGAGCAGCCGCAGGACCGGGCTCGACAGCCTCCTCATCCTGTCGAACGCCAGCATGAACGAGCGCTGCGCGCTCGTGCAGAACTACATCGTCGAGGAGATGTCGCGGCAGGACGCCAAGGTGGTGCAGATCTCCTATCACCATACCGAGCACCTGCTCGAGATCCTCAGTTCCCTCCCGGATTTCGACGCGGTCGTGCTGCAGTCGCATTACGAGAGCATCCCCATCCGCCTGCTCCACCTGCTGCAGCAGAAGACCAAGGCGCTGGTCGTCGACGGCCATACCGTCGCCGGCGTCGACATCGACCGCATCGGCACGGATTGGGAGGACGCGCTGGAAATGGCGCTGCGCCAGCTCGTCGATCTCGGACACCACTCCTTCGGCCTGGTCTCGATCAACACCATGGCCCAGCCGATCCTGGCGGCGCGCCGCGCCTTTGGCCGCCATGCGGCGATCGAGCGGGGCCGCTTCAGCTTCCATCCGCCCATCGTTCTGGAACGCGTTCAACATCCCAGCCACAGCGTGCTCGACGCCGTCGCCGAGACGCTGGCGCCGCTCCTCTCCGAGGATGGAAGGCTGCCGTTCACGGCACTGCTGACGCTTGGCATCTCCGACACATTGGGCATCACCCAGGGCCTGCAGCGGCTCGGGATCGACTGGCCGGAGGATCTGAGTGTGGTGGTGCTCGGCCATCGCGACGTCCCGAGCGAGCATCTCGGCGTCATGACCATCGCCGGCAGCTCGCAGCGGAAGGCGGCCGAGAAACTGGTTGAGACGATCCGACGCCGGATCGAGCAGCCGACGCTGTCGCCGCAGATCGTCTACCTGCATTGCGACCAGGTCACGCGGGGCAGCACCGCGAGGCCAAAGCACCCCTGACGGCATCACGTCAAAGGTACATTGCAATATATATTGACCCGCGCTAGCGTGAGCCCCCGATAAGAAAAAACCGCGGGTGGAAACGGCATGCTTGGCGAGCGTCTCCCGGAAAGGCTGTCACCCCTGGCCTCAAAGACGGGGGTCCGACCTTTTTACGGCGACCTGCACAATCATTGCGGCATCTCCTACGGGCATGGCAGCCTCGAACAGGCCCTGAAGCGGGCGCGCCGGCAGCTCGATTTCGTCTCGGTGACCGGCCATGCCTACTGGCCCGACATGCCGGTCGACGATGCCAGCGTCGCCCATATCGTCGACTTCCACGTCAAGGGCTTCGCCCGGCTGGAAACGCTGTGGCCAGGGCACTTCGCCACGCTCGCCGCAGCCGACGAGCCCGGCCGCTTCACGGTCTTCCCCGGCTACGAGATCCATTCCTTCGCCCATGGCGACTACACGATCGTCTACCGCGATCTGACGCCGCGCCCGATCCTCAAGGCAGGCAGCCCGGCGGAGCTGAAGCCGATGCTGCGGGCAGAGGCCGGTGCGGGCGCCTTCGCCTTCCCGCACCATATCGGCTACCGGCTCGGCGCGCGCGGCATCAACTGGGCCTCCCTCGATCCGGAACTGTCGCCGGTGCTGGAGATCGTCTCCATGCATGGCTGCTCCGAGACCTCGGTGATGGACCGGCCCTTCCTGCATTCGATGGGCCCGAGCGACGGCCATTCGACCGTGCGGCACGGCCTTGATCTTGGGCATCGCTTCGGCTTTCTGGGGAATACTGACCACCATAGCGGCTATCCCGGTTCCTACGGGCATGGCCGCTCCGTGGTCTATGCCGGCAGCAATGATCGCGGCGCGCTCTGGGACGCGATCATGCAGCGCCGCACCGGCGCGCTGACCGGCGACAACGCCCATCTGTTCTTTACCCTTGGCGGGGCGATGCCGGGCGGAGAGGTCGAGGCGGGCGCGGCTTCCAATCTCAGCCTCGAAGCCGTCGCGCCGGGACATATCGACTATATCGACGTCATCCGGAACGGCGCGCTCGTGCGGCGGGTGATGCCGGAGCTGGAGGCCTCCCCGATCGGCGCAGAGAGCGCCGAGCTCGAGACGATCCTCGTCCTGGAGCTGGGCTGGGGCTCGCGCGGCAAGCAGCACCGCTGGACCGGATCGCTGCGGGTCGAGGGCGGCGAGATCCTCTCGATCGAGCCGCGCCTGCGCGGCACGGAAATCGTCTCTCCGCTCGAAGGCGACGCCGACGGGCAGGACGAGGACGAGGTCTCGCTCGACGGCGACCGGATCGCCTTTTCGATCACCGCATCGTCGAACCCGAACAACATGACGCCGGCTATGCAGGCGATCGCTGCGCGCGTGCGGCTGGGCAGCGATGCCCGCCTCGTGCTCGACGCCGACGGCCAGCGTTTCGAGGCGACAGTGGCACGCCTGCTGGACGGGGCGCTGGCGGGCAATCTCGGCCCGATCGACAGCCCGGCCTTCAGGCTCTTCCCTTTGCCCCGCCCGCATCAGTGGCAATGGCAGGGCAAGATCGCTCTCGAACCGCTGCGATCAGGGGACTGGGTCTATGCTCGCATGCGCCAGGCCAACGGCCAGTGGGCCTGGGCCAGCCCGGTGTTCTGCCGGTGACGGCGCGGGCATGAGGAAACACCGTTAAGCTGACGGCAGAATGGCGTGGAACGGTTTCGCAGGGAGGATGACATGAGCTTCGACTTTCGCATGCCGCGACGCGATCTCCTGAAGGGGATGGGAGCCGCAGGCCTCGGCGCCACCTTGGGCACCGGCGGCATCCGGCCGCTCTACGCCAAGGGCCTGGCGCCGATCACCATCGTCGTGAACCAGTCGCCCTGGTTCGCCAGCTTCCGCCGCACGGTCGAGGCCTATGAGGCGGCGACCGGAAACAAGGTCGAGCTCGACGTCAATCCCTTCGCCGGTTCGCTGGAGAAGCAGCGCAATTCGGTCCGTTCGGCCCGGGGCCAGTACGACATCCTGATCATGAACTCGGGCTGGTTCACCGAGATGTATGCCGGCGGGTTCCTCGATGCGATCACCGACATCGACCCGGGCTTCAAGCTCGATCCGGAAATCTATACGCTCGGCGACACCATCTACTACAACGCCCAGAAGAAGACGGTGACCGCCGACGGCAAGCTGATGTCGCTGCCGGTCTCGCCGCTGATCCCGCTGCTCTACTACCGCGGCGACCTCTACAAGCAGGCCGGGCTGTCGGCGCCGAAGACCTTCGCCGAACTCGAGGCCAACGCCGCCAAGTTCCACAAGCCGCCCGGCATGTACGGCATCGTCCAGCGCGGCGCGCGCGGCCCCCATACCGTCGCCTACGACTTCTATCCCTACCTCTACGGTTTCGGCGGCGGCATCTTCAAGGACCAGTCGGCCGGCGATTACTCGGTCACGCTGAACTCGCCGGAAGGACGCGCAGCGCTCGACTACTACATCCGGCTGGCGCGCACCGTCGGTCACCCCAAGACGGCCGCCTCCGACCAGGCCGAGGTGATCCAGGCGATGGTGACCGGCCATGCCGCGCATATCATGATGGTGATCGCCGCCTGGTCGCAGATGGACGATCCGAACAAGTCTGCCGTCGTCGACAAGATCGAATTCGCGCCGCCGCCCTCGCAGCCGGGGCTGCCGACAGCGCCGGGCCTGGGACACTGGCTCGCCGGCATTTCCCGCAACGTGCCTGATGACCGCAAGCGCGCGGCGGTCGAGTTCCTGCGCTGGTTCCAGACCAAGGACGCCCAGATGGAGACGGCGAAGGCCGGCGGCATCCCGGTCCACGCCGCCGTCTACAAGGATCCGATCGCCGAAGAGCGCAAATACCGCTGGATGAAGCCATTGGCCGAGGCGCTGCCGCACGCAGTCAACATCTACCAGTTCCCCGAAGCCAACGACGTCATCGCCGTACTCGAAATCGGGCTCAACCGGGCCGTGGCCGGCGAGATCAGCAGCGTCGATGCCCTCAACGGCATGTCTGCCGAGATCCACAAGATCATGGAGAAGTACTCCTACAAGACCGGCGGGCTCCAGCCGCTCAAGTGACGTTCGGGCGACAAGGGGAACGGGGCATGGCGGGAGCCGCGGCAAAGGTCGATGCGCAGCGCATCGACCGACAGGTGGAGAATGCCGACCAGCGTCTCTGGCGCTGGCTCACGCTTGCCCCTGCCTTGGTGCTGCTGCTGGCGCTCAGCATCATCCCGCTCGTCGGGCTCGTCCTCACCAGCTTCCAGAACATCGCCTGGGCCGAGGGCCGGGCGGTGCGCAGCTGGGCCGGGCTCGACCATTACCGCGCCTTGTTCAGCGATACCCTGTTCGGGGCCGGTCTCTGGAACACCGGCCTGTTCGCGCTGGGCGCGGTGACCGGGCAGATGCTGCTCGGTTTTGCGCTCGCGCTCTTGGTCAGCAAGGTCAGCCGCGCCCGCGTTCTCTACCGGACCATCTTCATCCTGCCGATCCTGATCCCCGGCATCGTCATCGGCGCGATCTGGAAGCTGATGCTCAACTATGATTTCGGGCTGGCCAACCAGGTCCTCGGCCTCGTCGGGCTGGGGCCGGTCGACTGGCTCGGCAATGGCCAGATCGCGCTGCTCTCGGTCATCATGGTCGACATCTGGCACTGGACGCCGTTCTGCTTCCTGCTCTTCCTGGCAGGGCTCGAATCCCTTCCGCAGGACGTCTACGAGGCCACCAAGATCGACGGCGCCAGCGCCTGGCAGGAGCTGCTCTACGTCACCTTGCCGCTGATGGTGCCGACGATCATCGTCACCTTCGCCTTCCGTCTCGTCCTCGCCTTCAAGGTCTTCGACGAGGTCTATCTCCTGACCAAGGGCGGACCCGGCACGGCGACGGAGGTCATCAGCTTCACGCTCTACCAGCGCTTCTTCACCGAGGATAAGGCGGGTTACGGCTCGGCGATGTCGGTCACGGTGATCTTCCTGGTCTGCCTGCTGCTCGTCGTGGCGCTGTCGGCACGCCGGCGCTCGGAGGGCCGGGCATGAGCGGCAGGTCGGGCGCTTCCTCGGGCTGGCCAACCCACGCCGCGCTCCTCATCAGCGCGGCGATCGTGCTGGTCCCGGTGATCTGGACGGTCGCCGCCGGCTTCCGCACCCAGATCTCGCTGCTGATGGGCGAGGTCACCTTCTCGCCGGTCCTCTTCAATTTCGACGAGGTGCTGTTCTCCAAGACCTCGGAATTCTTGGTCAACTACCGCAACTCGATCATCGTCGGCGTGGCGAGCACCCTGCTTTGCGTCAGCGCTGCGACGCTCGCCGCCTTCTCGCTCAACCGCACGCGCTGGCGTCGCTGGGTCGTGCAGGTCTTCCTCGCCTGGACGCTGATCTTCCACATGATCCCGCCGGTGGCGCTCGCCAGCGCCTGGTTCACCATGCTGCGCACCGTCGGCCTGGAGAACAGCTTCACCGGCCTGATCCTGGCACATGCGACCCTCAACCTGCCGATGGCGATCTGGCTGATGAGCGTCTTCGTGCGCGAGGTGCCGAAGGAACTGGAAGAGGCCGCGTTGATGGATGGCGCGACCACGCCGGTCCTGCTTTGGAACGTCGTGCTGCCGGTCATCGCACCGGGGCTCGCCGCCACCTCGGTCCTGACCTTCGTCTTCTCCTGGAATGAGTTCGCGGTGTCGCTGGCACTGACGATGAAGCAGACCGCGACCGTCCCTGTCGCGATCGCCAAATTCGCCCAGGAATTCGAGATCCAGTACACGCAGATGGCGGCCAGCGCGGGCCTTGCCATGCTGCCGGCCCTGATCGTGATGCTCTTCGCCCAACGCTACATCGTGAAAGGCCTCACCCAGGGCGCCGTAAAATAGCCCTGCCAGCGAGCCCGAGCCGGGAGACCAATGTGAAGGCCGTATTTGTCCTCTTCGATTCGCTGAACCGCCACATGCTCGGCTGCTATGGCGGCAAGCGCGTGCCGACGCCGAATTTCGACAGGCTGGCGCGCCGGTCGGTCAGCTTCGACCAGCACTATGTCGGCAGCCTGCCCTGCATGCCGGCGCGGCGCGACATGCTGACCGGGCGGCTGACCTTCCTGCACCGCAGCTGGGGCCCGCTCGAACCCTTCGACAATGCCTTCCCGGAGATCCTGCACAGAGAGACGGGGACCTACAGCCACCTCATCACCGACCATTTCCATTATTGGGAGGATGGCGGGGCGACCTATCACAACCGCTACGATTCCTACGAGTTCGTGCGCGGGCAGGAGGGCGATCGCTGGAAGGCGATGGTCCAGCCGCATTGGGAACGGCTGCGCGAGAAATATCATGCGCGCCAGTTCAGCGACGCCCGCCGCAGCTATTTCGGCCAGAACATCATCAACCGCGAGTTCATCAAGGCGGAAGAGGATTTCCCCTCGGTGCGCTGCTTCGCCGAGGGCTTCGACTTCCTCGAGCGCAACAAGGACGCCGACAACTGGCTGCTGCAGATCGAGACCTTCGATCCGCATGAGCCCTTCACCGCCCCGGCCCGCTTCAAGGAAGCGTTCGACACCGGCTGGAACGGCCCGATCCGTGATTGGCCGCGCTATGGCCGCGTCGACGAACTGCCGGCGGAGTGCGAGGAGCTCCGCGCCAACTACTACGCCGTCGTGGCGATGTGCGACGACCTGCTCGGCCAGTTGCTCGACCGGTTCGACGCCAACGACATGTGGAAGGACACTGCGCTCGTCGTCACCACCGACCATGGCTTCCTGCTCGGGGAGCATGATTTCTGGGCGAAGAACCGGATGAACCTCTATGAGGAGGTCGCCCATATCCCGCTCTTCCTGCACGACCCCCGCCATCCGGAGCGCGCCGGCACGCGCTCGCAGGCGCTGACCCAGTCGATCGACCTCGCGCCGACATTCCTCGACCTGTTCGGCGCCACGCCGCCGGCCGAAAACGAAGGCATGTCGCTCTGCCGCATGGCCGACGGCACCGCGCTGCGCGACGGCGTGCTGTTCGGCTATTTCGGCGGCGCGGTGAACGTGGCCGACGGCCACTACACCTATCACCGCTTCCCGGAGGACCTGTCGAAGCAGGAGCTCTACCAGTACACGCTGATGCCGACGCACATCTTCTCGCCGTTCTCGCCGGAGGAGCTTGCAGGCGCGACGATCTCGCCGCCGCTGGGCTTCACCAAGGGCGCGAACCTGCTGAAGGTGCCGGTGATTGAGCGCTCGCCGATGTACAATAATTACGGCCCGGGAGGGCTGCTGGAATCCGAGACGCGCATCTACGACCTCAAGGTCGACCCCGGTCAGGAAGCGCCCCTGGACGACGCAGCCACCGAGGCGCGGCTTGCGGCGCTGATGCGACGCCTGATGGCGGCCAATGGCGCGCCGCCGGAGGCTTTCACCCGCATCGACCTCGCCCCGGACGCGGCCGGCTGACGATGCGCAAGCCGGCGACCTTTCCGCGCCATCTCGCTGCCGATCCCCGGCAATTCGCCAGCGTGCGCCGCATCGTCCTGAGCGAGGGCCCCGAGACCGGCATCGAGACCCTGGCCTTCTCGACCGGCGGCGGGCTCGATTTCTGGGTGACCGCCGGGCGCTTGATGGACATCGCGACCCTATCCTGGCGCGGCGTCCAGCTCGCTTGGCAAAGCCCCGCGGGCCTGCGCCGGCCCGATACCGGTCCGGCCGACCGGGAGCGGCGCTTCAGCACGGCCTTCGGTGGCTTCCTCAACACCTGCGGCTTCGACCATATCCGCCAGCCGGCGGACGGGCGGCCCCTGCACGGCTCGGCTCCCTTCACCCCGGCGCGGCTTACCGCCCATGGCGAGGATTGGGACGCCGCCGTGCCGATGCTGTTCTGCGAGGGCGAGGCGATCTGCTGGGCCCATGGCGGCCTCGGCTACCGCCTGCATCGTCGGATCGAGGCTCCGATCGGCGGCAGCTCGCTCAGCCTTCGCGACCGCGTGACGGTGATCGGCGCCGAGCCCGCTCCGGTCATGGCGCTCTACCATTTCAACCTCGGCTATCCGATGATCGAAGGCGGCACGATCGAGCTCGACGGCGAATGCCTGGCGGGCCCGCTTTCCGTGCCCGAAGACGCGATGGTGCCGGCCTCCTTGCACCCCGCGACCAGCGCACAGGCGAGCTGCAGCGTGCGCGGCAAGGGAGCGACCATCGCCTTTCACTGGGATACCGTCGAATTGCCCTGGCTGCAGCTCTGGCGCGACTTGCGGCCGGGCGCTGCCGTGATGTCGATCGAACCCTGTTCGATCGGGCGCCTCGAGGACGGGCGCAACGCCCCGTCGCCCCTGCTGGCGCCGGGTGGCAGCCGCGTCTTCGCGATCGACATCGACGTGACCGATCCCGGCGAGGCGTGACGCATCCTGCCGGCCAGCAAGAGCCCGGCAACGGCCCTGTTTCAATCGCGCGCGTGGATGCTCTTCCAGATCGCCAGCGGCGTCGCCGGCATGTCGAGATGGCGCACGCCATGTGGCGCGAGCGCATCGACGACCGCGTTCATCACCGAGGGCAGCGATCCCGCGCAGCCGGCCTCGCCACAGCCCTTGGCGCCGACCCGGTTGGTGCTCGTCGGCACGCCCCGGCTGGCGAAGGAGAAGAACGGCACGTCCGCCGCGCGCGGCATCGCATAGTCCATGAAGGAACCGGTCATGAGCTGGCCGGCTTCGTCATAGGCCGTCATCTCATAGAGCGCCTGGCCGATCCCCTGGACGACGCCGCCATGCAATTGCCCCTCGACGATCATCGGGTTCACCACCGTCCCAAAGTCGTTGACCATGACGTAGCTGGCGATCTCGACCTGCCCGGTCTCAGGGTCGATCTCGACCTCGGCGATATGGCAGCCATTCGGATAGGCTGATGGCGCCGCCTTGAAGACATGGTCGACATCGAGCGTCTGCGGCAGGTCGCTAGGGAGCGGCGCTCCCGTCCGCAGCCTCTCGGCGAGCGCCATGATGCCGATGGCGCGGTCGGTCCCCGCGATCCTGAAGCGGCCACCAGTGAACTCGATATCGGCCGCAGCTGCCTCCAGAAAATGGGCTGCGAGCAGCTTGCCCTTCTCGATGACGAGCTCGCTCGCCTCGATGATCGCCGATCCGCTCGCCATCACCGATTTGGAGCCGCCGGTCCCCCCGCCGGCGATCAAGCGGTCACTGTCGCCCTGCACCAGGCGGATCTTGTCGAAGGGCACACCGAGCTGGCTCGACAGGATCTGGGCGAAGGGCGTCCAGTGCCCCTGTCCGTAGTCGAGCGTTCCCGTGACGATGGTGACGCTGCCGTCGGGCTCGAAATGCAGGCCGCCCATCTCATTGCTCGGCGGCGCGGTGACTTCGAGATAGCAGCCGATGCCGCGGCCGCGCAGCTTGCCCGCCTTGCGGCTCCGGCGCAGGCGCGCCGCATAGCCCTTCCAATCGGCAGCTTCGAGCGCCTGTGCGAACAGGGCCGGGAAATCGCCGCTGTCATAGACGGTCCCGATCGGCGTCGCCCAGGGCAGTTGCCCAGGCTTGATCAGGTTGCGTCGCCGCAGCTCGGCACTGTCGATCCCCGTCTCCCGGGCGGCGGCATCGATCAGCCGCTCCATGAAATAATTGCCCTCGGGCCGTCCGGCGCCGCGATAGGCGCCGATCGGCGGCGTATTGGTGACGGCGCATTTGGCCTGCACCTCAACCAGCGGCGTGCGGTACATGCCGACGCTGTTCTTGCCGATGTTCAGGGTCGCCATCATCGGCCCGACCGGCGAGAGATAGCCCCCCATATTGCCAATGCCGGTGAAGCGCGTCGCCAGGAAGCGGCCACGCGCGTCGAGCGCGAGCTCGGCCTCGAACACCATGTCGCGGCCGTGATGGTCCGCCACGAAGCTTTCAGAGCGCTGGTCCGTCCACTTCACCGGCTTCTTCAGCAGGCGGGCCGCATGGAGCAGCACGACATGCTCGGGAAAGACCGAGGCCTTCATGCCGAAGGAGCCGCCGACATGGCCGGTGACCAGCCGCATCAGGCCCGCCGGGACGCCCATCGCCGCCGCGAGGTTGTTGCGCAGGCCGAAGACGCCCTGGCTGGGAGCATGCAGCGTGTAGCGGCCGGCCTTGCGATCATAGCTGGCGATCGCCGAGCGGGGCTCGATCGGGTTGACCACGATGCGGTTGTTGACGATCCGCAGCCTGGCGACATGGGCAGCGCCAGCGAAGGCGGCAGCGACCTTTTCGGCATCGCCGGAATGGTAGTCGAGGATGAGGTTGCCCGGCACCTCGTCATAGAGCTGCGGCGCGCCGGCGGCGAGGGCGTCCTCGCCGGAGATGACGGCAGGCAGGACCGCGATGTCGAGCGCGACCGCCTCGGCGGCATCGCGCGCCTCAACCGCCGTGCGGGCCACGACCATGGCGACGGGATCGCCGACGAAGCGGACCTTGTCGGTTGCCAGTGCCATGCGGATCGGCTTGCGGATCGGCGTTCCGTCGCGGTTCGGCAGGTCGATCTGGCACCGCAGCGGGCCGTAGCCCTGGCCGTCGATATCGGCCCCCGTATAGATCGCGATCACGCCCTTCATCGCCTTCGCGGCGGACGTATCGATGCCCTCGATCACGCCATGCGCATGCGGGCTGCGGACGAAAGCCGCATAGAGCTGTCCGTCCAGCGACAGATCGTCGGTGTAGCGCCCCTCGCCGCGTACCAGGATCGGATCCTCGTTTCGCGGCACCGGCTGGCCGATTCCAAACGACGCCGAGGAAAGCTCGGCGGGAGCTGCGCGCATGTTCATGACGAGGCACCATGGTGGAGAATTGGCCGGATCGACCGGCGATCCCGCTGCCGGGAGCAGAACGATTTGCCTGCCAGATGTCACATGGAAGGAGTCGTGGTTGTCAAATGCGCCCGCGTCGGGGCTGACCGGCGCCAGGCTCTCGACACGCAGATGCGCGAAGGGCGCGAGACGCCCTTCAACCCTCCGAAATCATCATGCCCACCGATGTCGCGCCGCTTCTATCCGGGCTCAGCGCAGCCGCTTGATCTCGTCCGCCGTGACGCTCGATTTCTGCCCGCCCCAGCTCGCCCGCAGCCAGTTGGAGAGGTCGGCGACCTGCTGGTCGGAGAGCTGCGCGGCGAAGCCCGGCATGGGCTGCATGCGCTCCAGCCCGGGGAAGCGCTGGGCCGGGATGCCGGTCAGGATGACCTTGTTCAGGTTGCGCGCATCGGCCAGCCGCAGCGAGGCATTGGTCGCCAGCGGCACCACGACATGCGGGATGCCCTGCCCCTCGACGCCATGGCAGCTGGCGCAGACGGCAAGATAGCTGGCGCGAGCCGAGACCGCGACATCCGCGGAGACCGCGACGGGTTGCGGCGGCGCCAGCGGGGTCGCGCGCTCCGGCAGCTTGTCTAGGTCGAAGAGATAGGCCGACATCGCCGCGAGGTCGTCGGCCGTGAAATACTGGGTCGAGAAGTGGACGACCTCGAACATCTGGTTGGTCATCGCCCCTTGCGCCGAGATACCAGACTTCATGAAACCAGCGAACACCAGCGGATCGAAGCCCATCCGGGTCAGCCCGGCCTTGGTGATATCCGGCGCCACCACGCCTTCGAGCTCCGAGCCCTGGAGATAGGCGCTCTCCTTCATGCCCATCGCAAGGTTGCGCGGCGTATGGCATTCGCCGCAATGGGCGAGCGCGTCGGTCAGATAGCGGCCGCGATTCCACATCGCCGAGCGCCCGGTGATCTCGGTCTTCGTGTCGGTGGGCAGGTTGACCAGGTTCCAGAAGGTCAGGCCCTGCCGGATGTTGAGCGGGAAGGGCATGTGGTTGGCGCGGTTCGCCACCTTCATCGGCTCGCGGCTCATCAGGAAGGCATAGACCGCGTCGACATCATCTGCCGTCAGCTTGCGATACGAGGCGTAGGGCATCGCCGGATAGAGATGGCCGTGCTTGCCGACGCCATCGCGCACGGCACGGTGGAATTCGGCGCGGGTCCAGTTGCCGATGCCGTATTCCTTGTCGGGCGAGATATTGGTCGAGAAGATCGTCCCGAGCGGCGTCTCGAACGGCAGCCCGCCGGCCCAGGGCGCGCCGCCCTTGACGACATGGCAGGCATAGCAATCGGCGGCGACGGCGACATAGGCGCCGCGCTTGGCGAGCGCCTTCATCTGCTCGGCTGATAGTGGTTGCTCGATCTCCCTGGCGACGACGCTGCGCTCGAACAGGCCGAGGAACACGGCCCCCGCCGCGAGCGCACCGACGACGGCGACCGCCAGAGCGGCCAGAAGCAGCTTCCTCGCCATATGCGCTACGTCCTCACCAAGCCGGGCGTCCTGAGGACGAGATCGCGCACCGCCTCGAAATAGCGGACATAGCCGGTGCAGCGGCAGATATGGCGGTCGAGCGCCGCGCTGATCACCTGCTCCAGCGCCTCGCGCCTGACTGGGTTGCGCTTCAACTGGTCGAGCAGCACCGTCGCGCCGGTGACGAATCCGGGCGTGCAGTAGCCGCACTGGAAGGAGAAATGTTCGATGAAGGCCAGCTGGACCGGCGAGAGCTCGGTGATCGCGCCATTGGCGTCGCGCCTGGCATGCCCCTCGACGGTCCTGATCTTGCGCCCGGCGAACCAGTGCGCGCCCGTAATGCAGGTTCGCATCTCCTCGAGCGAGCCGTCCGCCTTCTCCAGCACGACGGTGCAGGCATGGCAGATGCCCTGGCCGCAGCCCATGCGCGAGCCGGTGAGGTTGAGGTACTCGTAGAGGAAGTCCTGCAT
The DNA here is from genome assembly GCF_001429505.1 of Allobosea sp. Root483D1. Classification (GTDB taxonomy): domain Bacteria; phylum Pseudomonadota; class Alphaproteobacteria; order Rhizobiales; family Beijerinckiaceae; genus Allobosea. Next base: position 172,831 of record NZ_LMJW01000011.1, on the reverse strand, counting down.
CAGCATCGTTTCGGGCACGTCGATCGGGCCGACGGCCTTGTCGTTGATGGTCAGGGAGAGCGTCTTGGTCGCGATCGTCATGCCAGCGCCTCTCGGATCCTCTCGGGCGTGAGCGGCAGGGTGTAGAAGCGCTTGCCGATCGCGTGGGCGACGCCGTTCACGATCGCCGGCACCACCGCGATCATCACCACCTCGGCCATGCCCTTGGGCGGATCGGTATCGGACAGCGGAGGCAGCACCTCCGCCGTCTGATTCCAGACCGCGACATCCCTGGAAGTCGGCAATTCGTAGCGGTTCCAGTTCCAGGTGCCGTCGCCCGGCCCGTCCTCATAGAGCGGCAGATACTCCTTCAGGGCGTGGCCGATGCCCATGGCGAGGCCGCCCTGGATCTGGCCGGAGACCAGCTCCGGCACGATCTGGTTGCCGCATTCGAGGATGGAGTGATGCGAGAGCAGGCTGACCTCGCCGCTGCCGGTGTCGACGACGATCTCGGCGAGAGTCGCCATCGGCGCATAATAGGTGACGCCGGCATTGTTGCGCTGCGCCGACGGGTAGGAGACCGAGGCGCGCTCGACGAAATGCCAGTCGCCCTGCGTCATCAGGGCCTTGTGCTCGGCCGGTGCCCCATCGCCGTATTTCACCGCCAGAGCGTCGATGGCGAAGCGGCGGCGCCCGATCCCCGGCAGCTCGAACTCGGCCTCAGCCCACTGCCAGCGGTTGAAGCTGTGCACGGTGACGCCTGTGACGAGACCGAGCCGGTGCGCCTCGGCCGCGATCTCGGCGAAGGCGAGCGGCTGCATCGCGGCAGCCGTGACCCTGCCGTCGACGACGCGCAGGTCCTCGCGGCGCACCGCCTCCGGCGCCATCTGGCCGCCGCCGATACCGCGCGACCAGAGCGAGCGCGCCGCCGGCCAGACCGTCAGATCGACCAGTGCCCGGGCCGCCTCGCGTGTCGCGTGGCCGAGATAATAGACGCTGTTGGAGGCGCTCATCGGCGAGGTGAAGCTGGGCGTCCAGCGCGGATTGGCCATCCGCTTGTCTTCTTCCTCCTGCGACAGCGTATAGGGCTCGTCGGTGGTCTCCAGCGGCATTTGCGGCCAACGCACCTTGCCGAACACGGTCTCGTCCGGCTGTCGCCCGAGGATGGCGGCGGCCATCACCGCCTGCGAGGTCGTGGCGCCCGTGCCGATCTCATGCGCGACATGCGACAGCTTCAGCCGCCCGCTCGCATCGAATTCGAGCGCGCAGAGCGCGGCTTCCGCGCCGGTGCCGTAGTCCTTGTGCACATGGCCGTAGCCGACGCCGTATTTCTTGCCGGGATTGTTGGCCTCGAACTCGGCTTTCCGCTTCTGCCGGTTCGTCCAGAGCGGATGCTTTTCCGCCCGCGCCAGGATCTCGTCATGACGCAGCGCTCCCGAGGGAATCGCGCCCTGCGAGTTCTTCATGCCCGATTTCAGCGCATTGCGCCGCCGGAACTCCATCGGATCGAGGCCGAGCGCTTCGGCAGCCTCGTCGACCATCATCTCGGTCGCCGCCATGGTCTGCAGTGTGCCGTAGCCGCGCATCGAGCCGGCATCGACCGCGCGCGACGACATGATCGCGGCGGAGAAGTCGCTCTTCGGCAGGTAATAGATCGATTGCGCCGCCGTCGCGCCGACCGTGCCGACCGAGACCGAGAAGTTCTCGCGCCCGCCGCCATCGTTGCGGTAGCGCCCGGTCATCGCCCGGAACTTGCCGGTCTTTCGGTCGATCACCATGACCTTGTCCATCTGGAAGGCATGGCGCTTCAGCGCGGTCTGGAACTGCTCGTAGCGGTCGTTGGCGAGCCTGACCGGCCGCCCCTCGCCATAGAGGCCGGCGAGCACGCAGAAGAACGGGAAGATCGCGTGGTCCTTGGTGCCGTAGCCGACCGTGTAGCCGATCTTGAGGTCGATACTCCCTAGCGGAAACTTCGATTTCGAGACCAACTGGGCCGCCATCTCTGCAACCTCGTGCGGCGACTGCGTCGCGATCAGAGCGTGCAGGACGCCGGTCGAGCGCTCGTACCAGACATTGCCGTTGTCGGCCTCCATCGCCGAGGCGTCGGCCGACTGGGTCGAGTAGGAGCGCCGCAGCACCAGCACGTCGTCACCGGCGTTGGCGATCTCGCGCTCGATCTCCGCCGCCGCCGCCATGCCGCGCGCCATGGCGTCGCCCTCGCCGGGGGCAGGCCATTGCGGCTCGGTGCCCTTGAAGCCGGCGCGGATCGTCGTGTCCTTGAGCGCGGAATAGCGGTCCTCGGCATCGGGATTGCCGCCGTCGATCCGGACATAGCGCGCCGCGCCATAGGGGCCGGGCGTGGTCGAGGGCCCTTCGGCGCCATAGCGCACGACCTTGTCGTTGAAGCGCAGCTTGCGCTTGGCTGCGTCATAGCGGGCGAAGTCGTGATAGATCAGCATCGCGACGGGCTGGCCAAGCAGCCGGGCCGTCTGGCCCTTCGGCACGAAGAAGACGTCGCCATAGAAGCCCGGCCACGGTGCCGGCAGCGCGACGCCGTCGGCGACGAGATCCTCCTGCAGCACCAGCCGGTCGGGCTTGAGATCACCGCCGAGCAGGGCAAGGTCGACACCGTCGAAGACGCGGTCGACCCGCGTCGCATGGAGCATGAAGGCGTGCGCCTGCTCCTTCGGCCAGCCGTCGAGATCGCGGGCGCGGTAGTCGCGGGTGAAGGTCTTGCCGCCGGTGACCTTGGCGATGGCGTCGAGCCGGTATTTCGGCTTGCCGCCGGCCAGCCAGTCGGCTCCGGGACGCGGCGGCGTCTCGATCAGTTCCGCCTGGGTGGCCGAGGGCAGCAGGGAAATCTTGATGGCGATGCCGGCAGCGCCGGCCTTGAGGAAGCTTCTTCGCGACAGATCCGCCTTCACGCGCGGCCTCCCCTGCTGTCGACGAGCACATCTCGTTTCTACGAATCATTCTAAAAGCAGAGAGCGAGCGCGTACATGAGAGATTTGCGCGGGCCAGTTGTGCGGCGCGGCGATGGCGGCACGCCGGGTCGCTCAATAGTGGAAGGTCCAGAGCAGGCTTTCGCTCAGCCCCTTCAGCGCCTCGACCGCATCGGGGCGCTCACGCGCCAGCGTCGTGATCAGGGCATCCGCCACCGCGAAAGCAGCGGTCGGCGAGTTGGGCAGGAAGCTGTTGCGGGCCGGGGCGTACAGCGTCATGTCCGCCAGCGGAACCAGAGGCGATGACGGCCCGTCGGTGAGCGCGAGCAGGATGGCACCGCGCTTCTTGGCGAACTTGGCGAGTTCCAGCGTGGCGCGCGAATAGCGCGGCAGCGAGATCGCGATGACGACGTCCTCCGGCCCGGCCGAGAGCATGTGGCGGACGGCGCGCTCCGGCCCGCCGCGCGAGGAGGCGAAGACGACATCGGCGTCGAGATAGAGCGCCAGCCCGTCCTCGAGGAAGGCGCCGACATAGTGGCTCGCGCCCGAGCCGACGATGAAGATGCGGCGCGCCTTCAGGAGCAAGGCGATGGCGCGGTTGACCGTCGCCTCCTCCAACGTGGCGATCGCCTCGTCGAGATTGGCGGCCTCGCCCTTCAATGTCGTCGCCATGGTGGAAAAGACCGAGCCGGCTGCGGCGCGGGCATCGGCAAGACCTTCGACCGGCCCGAGCGCGACCTTAAGTGCCGTCGACAGCGCCGCGCGGAAATCGCCATAATTGCGATAGCCCAACGCCCGGACGAAGCGGGTCACGGTCGCGGTCGAGGTCCCGCTTTTCTCGGCCAGCCCCTCGATCGTCACCGTCGCCGAATCGAGCGGGCTCTGCAGGACGAAGTCGGCCGCCTTGCGATGCCCGTCGCTGAGTGAGGGGTAGACTTGGGCGATGCGGTTGGCGAGGTCCGTCGTCGGCTTCAGGGCGCGTGACATGGCTTTCCCGCTGATTGACGTCGGATCATTTTCATGTTTGCTACCGCGTGAAAATAAAGCTGTCAAAACGACCAGCTACGGGAACGGAGACCGACCGATGCGTCAGCGCGCGCTCATCACCATTCTGCTCGGCGCCAGCATGCTGAGCGCGCCCGTCATGGCGCAGAGCCTGCGCGTTGCGCTCGCCTCCGAGCCGACTGCTGTCGACCCGCATTATCACGACCTGACCCCCAATAACGCGCTCGCCCAGCACATCTTCGACAATCTCGTGCGGCAGGACGAGAAGCAGGCGCTGCAGCCTGGCCTCGCAACCTCCTGGGAGAATGACGGCAAGAACCGCTGGACCTTCAAGCTGCGCCAGGGCGTCAAGTTCACCAACGGCCAGCCCTTCGGCGCGCAGGACGTGGTTTTCACCTTCTGCCGCACGCTGAAGAACGAGACCAAGGTCTCCGACTCCTTCGCCGACATCACCGGCAACTTTGCCAAGGTCGAGACTCCCGACGCCAGCACGCTGATCATCGAGACCAAGGAGCCTGAGCCGCTGCTGCCGACGCTGCTGTCGGGCCTGCCGATCCTCTCCGCCTCGATCGTCCAGCACGACGCCATCAGCTACGATATCGCCAAGAACTGCGGCGTCACCGGCCCCTGGCCGGCGGTCAACAACTTCAATGACGGCACGATGGCGGTCGGCACCGGGCCGTACAAGCTGAAGTCCTATGTGCGGGGATCGTCGATCGAGCTCGAACGCAACCCGGACCATTGGGGCGGGCAGCAGCCCTGGGCGAGCGTGCGCTTCCTTCCTGTGACCAATGCCGGCCCGCGCCTCGCCGGCCTGCTCGCCGGCGACTACGACGTGATCGAGAACCCGGCCGCGCGCGATCTCGGCCGGATCAAGGGCGACAAGCGCTTCGGCCATGTCATCACGCCCTCGACCCGCGTGATCTACTTCCAGCTCGACGTCGCCCGCGACGAGAGTCCCTTCGTCAAGGCGCCGGACGGCAAGAATCCGCTGAAGGATGCGCGCGTTCGCAAGGCGATGTCGCTCGCCATCGACCGCGAGGCGATCGTCAAGCGCATCATGGATGGCGCCGCCGAGCCGGCTTACCAGTACCTACCGACCGGCATGTCCGGCACGTTGCCGAACCCGCCCAAGCTCGCCTATGACCCGGCTGCGGCCAAGAAGCTGCTGGCCGAGGCGGGCTATCCCAACGGCTTCCAGCTCACCCTGTCCTCGACAAATGACCGCTACATCAACGACAGCCAGATCACCCAGGCCGTCGCGCAGTACCTGACGCAGGTCGGCATCAAGACCGAGGTCGACGCGATGACGCGGGCGATCTATTTCCCGCGCCGGGCCAAGAAGGAATTCAGCGCCGCGCTCGGCGGCTGGGGCTCCGCCACCGGCGAGGCTGCCTCCTTCCTCCGTCAGTGGCCGCCCACCCCGAACGAGGCCAAGACCCTCGGCGGCTCGAACTATGGCGGCTACAAGAACGACGAGTTCGACAAGGTCATCCGCGCCGCGGTCACGACGCTCGACGACAAGAAGCGCGCCGAATTGCTGCAGCAGGCGATGACGCTGGTCCTCGCAGACGGCGCCTTCATCCCGCTCCATTTCGAAAGCGGCATCTGGGCCTTCAAGTCCGAACTCGCCGTCGCCGGTCGCGCCGACCAGTTCATGCTGGCCATGTCGGTGAAGCCGGCGAAGTAAGCCGGCGATCATCCTTTCGAGGTTCGGCGCATGACCGCCTATGTCCTGCAGCGGCTGATCCAGAGCGTGCTCGTGCTGCTCGCGGTTTCGGTCGTGGTCTTCTTCGCCGTCTACGGCATCGGCGACCCGATCGAGCTCCTGGTCTCGCCGCAGGTCAGCGAGGCCGAGCGGCAGGCGCTGATCCGGCGGCTCGGGCTCGACCTGCCGGTCTGGCAGCAATACCTCACCTTCATGGCCAACGCCCTGAAGGGCGATCTCGGTCGCTCCTTCGTGCATGGCGTGCCGGCGCTGCAGCTGATCCTGGCGCGACTGCCCGCGACCTTCGAGCTGGTGCTGCTGGCGATGACGCTAGCGCTCACCGTCGGCATCCCGCTCGGGTTGATGGTCGGCCTCAACCCGGACAGCCGGCGCGCCCGCATCGTCATGGCCGGAACCGTGCTCGGCTTCTCGCTGCCGAGTTTCTGGAAGGGCATGATGCTGATCCTGCTCTTCGCCGTGCTGCTCGGCTGGCTGCCGACCGCGGGGCGTGGCGAGACGGTCTCGCTTCTCGGCCTCCAGACCAGCCTGCTGACGCTGGACGGTTTGCAGCACATCGCCCTGCCGGCGCTCAACCTTGCGATCCCCAACCTCGCGCTGATCGTGCGTCTCGTCGCGGCCGGCACCGCTGAGACGATGACGCAGGACTATGTCAAATACGCCCGCGCCAAGGGCGTGCGGCCCCGGCGCATCGTCAACCGGCATGTGCTGCGCAACATCCTGATCCCGGTTGTCACCGTGGTCGGCGTCGAATTCGGCAGCCTCGTCGCCTTCTCGACCATCACCGAGACCGTCTTCGCCTGGCCGGGGATGGGCAAGCTGCTGATCGACTCGGTCTACCAGCTCGACCGGCCGGTGGTCGTCGCCTACGTCCTCCTGGCGACGTTGCTCTTCGTCACCGTCAACTTCCTGGTCGACGTGCTCTATGCCGCGCTCGACCCGCGGGTGAAGCTCGCCGGAGAGCAGGCATGAACCTGGACACGCCCCACCTCGCCGGCCCGGCGCAGGCCGACACGCCCTTGCGTGAGAAGGTGCTGCGCCGCCTGCGCAACCGGCCGACGACGCGCGGCGCCGTGATCCTGCTGGGCATCATGGTGCTGCTCGCTCTGCTCGCCCCGGTGATCGCACCGCAGAACCCGCATGACCTCGCCGCGCTCAGCGTGATGGACAACCGGCTGGCGCCTGGCGAGCAGGGCATGACCGGCTTCAGCTACTGGCTCGGCAGCGACGCGCAGGGTCGCGACATGTTGAGCGCTATCCTCTATGGCCTGCGCACCAGCCTGCTCGTCGGGCTCGCCTCGACCATCGGCGCGCTCTCGATCGGCATCCTCGCCGGGCTCGCTGCGGCGCAGTTCGGCGGTGCAGTCGATGCGGTGCTAATGCGCATCGTCGACTTCATGCTCGGCTTTCCCTCGATCCTGGTCGCGCTCGTGTTGCTCGCCTCGATCGGGCGCGGCGTCGACAAGGTGATCCTCGCGATCGTGCTGGTGCAGTGGGCGCAGTATGCAAGGCTGATGCGGGCGGCGGCGCTGGTCGAGCGGCGCAAGGAGTATATCGAGGCAGCCGTGAACTTCGGCCTGCCGACGCGCCACATCATGCTGGCGCATCTGCTGCCGAACTCGGTCGGCGCCGTGCTTGTCGTCGCCTCGATCAGCATCGCCTCGGCGATCACGCTGGAGGCGACGCTCTCCTTCCTCGGCGTCGGCGTGCCGGTGACGCAGCCCTCGCTCGGTCTCCTCATCGCCAACGGCTTCGAATTCCTGCTCTCGGGCGAATACTGGATCGCCGTCTTCCCCGGCATCGCGCTGGTACTGCTGATCATGTCGCTCAACCTCGTCGGCGATCGCCTGCGCCGCAGCTTCAACGTGCGCGCATGAACGACACTCCCCTCCTCTCCGTAAGCGGCCTCAAGACCGTGTTCCATGCGCAGGACGGCGCCTGGCCGGCGGTCGATGGCGTCGACTTCAGCGTCGCCAAAGGCGAGGTGCTCGGCCTCGTCGGCGAATCCGGCTCGGGCAAGTCGGTGACCGGCTTCTCGCTGGTGCAGTTGATCGACCCGCCAGGCGAGGTCGTCGCAGGTGAAATCCTGTTCGACGGCACCGACCTGCGCGCCGCTTCCGAGGAGCGCCTGCGTCAATTGCGCGGCGACCGGATCGCGATGATCTTCCAGGACCCGCTGATGACGCTGAACCCGGTGCTCAGCATCGGCGAGCAGATGAGCGAGGCGATCCTCGAGCATCGCGGTTGCAGCCGGCAGGAGGCGCTCGCCAAGGCGGCAAAGGCGCTGGCGCGGGTCGGCATCTCCTCGCCGGAGACGCGCCTGAAGCAGTTCCCGCACGAATTCTCCGGCGGCATGCGCCAGCGCGTCGCGATCGCGACCGCGCTTTTGAACGATCCCGACCTGATCATCGCCGACGAGCCGACCACGGCGCTCGACGTCACCATCCAGGCGCAGATCCTCTACGAGGTGCAAAAGCTCTCGCGCGAGACTGGGGCCGCCGTGATCTGGATCACCCACGACCTCGCCGTCGTCGCCGAGCTCGCCGACCGCGTCGCGGTGATGTATGCCGGCCGCATCGTCGAGATCGGCAATGTCGAGACCGTGCTCGACCGGCCGCGCCATCCCTATACGCTCGGCCTGCTCAACTCCTCAGCCACCATGGTCGAGCCCGGCGAGCGCCTGCACCAGATCGACGGCATGGCGCCGCGCATCGACTCGCGCCCCTCGGGCTGCCCCTTCCGGCCACGCTGCGAGCGGGCGCTTCCCGTCTGCACCGACAGCGATCCGCAGCCGCAGGCCCATGACGGCCGCACCCTGCGTTGCCACAACCCCGTTCCGGACCGGGTGGCGGCATGAGCGAGACCCTGTTCGAGCTGCGCGGCGTGCGCAAATACTTTCGCGGCAAGGCCAACATCGCCGAGCGCATCCTGACCGCGATCGGCCGGCATGCACCGCCCTCGACCCTTAAGGCGGTCGACGGCGTCGATCTCAGCGTCCGAAAGGGCGAGGTGCTCGGTCTCGTCGGCGAATCCGGCTGCGGGAAGTCGACGCTGGCGCGCATCGCCACCGGCATCCTGCCGCCGACCGAAGGCGAGGTCTTCTATCGGGGGCGCTCGGCCGCGGCGTTGAAGGGCAAGGACCGGCTCGATTATCTGCTCAAGGTGCAGATGATCTTCCAGGACCCTTATGCCTCGCTCGATCCGCGCATGCGGGTGAGCCGCATCGTCGGCGAGGCCCTTGCGGTCCACAAGCTCGTGCCGAAGGCCGAGCTCGACGGCGCGGTCGACCGGGCGCTGACCGAGGTCGGTCTCGACCTCGCCTATCGCGAGCGCTACCCGCACCAGTTTTCAGGCGGGCAGCGTCAGCGCATCGGCATCGCCCGCGCACTCGCGGTGAAGCCTGACTTCCTGGTCTGCGACGAGCCGGTCTCGGCGCTCGACGTCTCGATCCAGGCGCAGGTGATCAACCTGTTCATGGATATCCGCGCGCGGCACGGGCTGACCTATCTCTTCGTCAGCCACGATCTCGGCCTCGTCCGCCATATCAGCGACCGCGTCGCAATCATGTATCTCGGCCGCATCGTCGAAATCGGCAGCGCCACGGCGATCTTCGCCGAGCCGGCGCATCCCTATAGCGCCGCGCTGATCAAGGCGATCCCCTCGGCAGCGCGGCGCAAGAGCGCCTTCCAGCCGCTCAAGGGCGAATTGCCCTCGCCGCTGGCCCCGCCGCCTGGCTGCCCCTTTCACCCGCGCTGCGAGCACGCCATGGCGGTCTGCCGCGAGGTCCGCCCGGAGCTCAGCGAGATCGCCCCTGGCCGCAGCGCCGCCTGCCACCTGCACAGCATCGCGAAGGCCGCATGACCACGCTCACACTCGATCCGCCGCAGGGCCGCAGTGCCCTGCCTTTCGTCGACGCCCGTCATCCGCAGCGCCCACTCGAGGTCAATTTCTACCGGCCGGCGCGGCACCGCCCCGAGGATGAGGTCGTCTTCGTCCAGCACGGCATGCTGCGCAATGGCGACGATTATCGCGACTTCTGGATCGACGCCGCCGAAAAGCACAACCTGCTGATCGTCGCGCCGACCTTCGGCAACGAGCATTTCCCACAGGCGGAGGGCTATAATAACGGCCTGCTCCTTAGTGAGGACGGCGCGGTCGCCGCGAAGGCCGACTGGCTCTATGCGGTGCCCGCTCGCGTGCTGGCGGCGCTGCGCAAGGCAGGCGTCACCACGCGCGACAAGGTTAAGCTGTTCGGCCATTCCGCCGGCGGCCAGTTCGTGCACCGCCTGCTGGCGACGCAGAGCGAAACACCCTTCGAGACAGCCTTCGCCGCCAATTCCGGCTGGTATACGCTGCCGACGCTGGAGCGGCGCTTCCCGGAGGGACTCGGCGGGCTCGGCCTCGGCGACACGGAGCTGGCGCGCTGGCTGGCCTGGCCGATGGTGATCTTCGCCGGCGACCAGGACATCGTCACGAGCGATCCGAACCTGCCGGCGCAGGCAGAGGCGCTGGCGCAGGGGCCGATGCGCTATGCCCGCGCCCATTTCATGCTCGACTTCGCCAAGGCGGAAGCGGCCAGGCTCGGCCTGGCCTGCAACTGGTCGCTGATCACCGTGCCCGGCATCGGCCATGACGGGGCGGCGATGTCGCGCGCCGCAGCTTCCTGGTGGTACGAGGGTCGCATCCCCTCGGCGGAAGAACTGAAGCCGGAGGCGACTGCGGTCGCCTGAGGCTCGACCGGCTCCGCCCGATCTGCGACATCTGGCTCCCGGTCATGGGCGGAGGCCGTCGAGATGAAGCTGCTGCTGGCAGGTGCGACGGGGCTGGTCGGCAGCCATGTGCTGGCGCAGGCGCTCGCCGATCCGCGTATCGATGCGGTGGTCGCGCCGACCCGCCGCGCCCTGCCGACTCATCCCAAATTGCTCGCCCCCACCATCGATTTCGAGGCGCTGCCCGAGGATGCGCCCTGGTGGGCAGCCGATGCGGTGATCTGCGCCCTCGGCACGACCATGCGCACTGCCGGCTCGCAGGAGGCCTTCCGCCGGGTCGATCACGGCTATCAGCTCGCTGTCGCCCGGCTCGCCAGCCGGCAGGGCACGCCAACTTTCGTCCTGAACTCGGCGATCGGCGCCGATCCGGCCTCGCGCATCTTCTACAATCGGGTGAAGGGCGAACTGGAGCGCGATCTCGCCGGCCTCGACTTCGCCTCGCTCACTTTTGTCAGGCCGGGTTTGATCGGCGGCGAGCGGCGCGAAACCCGTCCGGCCGAGCGCGCCGCGCTCGCCCTGCTTGGCATCCTCGGCCCGGTGCTGCCGAGCGCCTGGCGCATCAACCCCGCCGGGCGCATCGCCGCCGCCATGATCGAGGCCGCCATCGCCGGCAGGCCGGGAACGCGCATCGTCGCCTCGGCGGAGCTGGTCTGAACTGAACGCTCAGGCCGTCTCGCACCAGACCCAGAGCAGGGTCGCGTCGACATCGCCGGTCGTATAGCAGAGATGGGTCAGCCGGCTGTCGAAATAGAGGCTGTCGCCCGGCTTCAGCCTGATCTCGTCATAGGAACCGCTGACGAAGGCGACCTCGCCTGAGAGCACATAGAGGAATTCCTCGCCCCGGTGCGAGGCCGGCTTCTCGAACTGGTGGGCGCTGCGTGCCTTGACCGTGGTCACGAACGGCACCATGCGCCGGTCCTTCAGCCCGGTGCAGAGATATTCGTGGATGTAGTTGGCTTCGTCACTGCGCCGTCCCTGCCCGGCCGGCGTCGTCGTCAGGCGGCCGGGCTGGCCAGCGCCTTGCTCCGAGAGCAGGCTGACCAGCGTGACGCCGAGGCCGGCGGCGATCAGCTCCAGGATTTCGAAGGTGGGCGAGGCCCGGCCGTTCTCGATCTTCGACAGCGCCGATTTCGAGACGCCGCTGCGGCGGCTGGTCTCATCGAGCGTCAGGCCTTGCTCGGTGCGCGAGGCCCGGATCCGCGCGCCGATCCTCATCTGGGGACGCGCCGCCCCAGGATCGAGCGCGTTGACGGGCGGTGTCGCGAGATCCGGCATGCGTCAACGACCTTTCGCGTTCTCGGTACCAGCAGCATTCGCGTGCTGCGACATCGCACCTGGCACGGCCGCGAGCAACTCGCGCGTGTAGGCGTGCTCCGGCGCTGCAAATACCGCGGCCGTCGGCCCGATTTCAACGATCCTGCCGCGCTGCATGATCGCGACCCGGTCGCAGATCTGGGCCGCGACGCGCAAATCATGGGTGATGAACACCAGAGACAGTGCCATCCTGCGCTTCAGATCGGCGAGGAGCGCAAGCACCTGCGCCTGCACTGACACGTCGAGCGCCGACACCGCTTCGTCGGCGACGATAACGTCGGGATCGAGCGCCAGAGCCCGGGCGATGCCGATGCGCTGGCGCTGGCCGCCGGAGAATTCATGCGGATAGCGCTTCAGGGCGTCCGCGCCGAGGCCCACGAGCTCCATCAATTCGCCGGCGCGCCGCTCGGCCTCGGCGCGTGGAACGCCATGGGCGATCGGCCCGTCGGTGATGATCCGGCCGACGCTCTTGCGCGGGTTGAGCGAGGCGTATGGGTCCTGGAAGATCATCTGGACCTTGCGGCGCAGGGTCCGCAACTCCTCGCCGCGCTGGGCCAGGAAATCGACCTCGCCCAGCCGGATCGCTCCCGCATCCGCCGTCAGCAGCCGCACCAGGCATTTGCCGACGGTCGACTTGCCCGAGCCCGACTCCCCGATCAGGCCGAGCGTCTCGCCGCGGCGCAGCGTGAAGCTGACATCGTCGGCGGCGGCGACGCTGCGCTTTGTCCCGAACAGGCTCGCCCGGCTGACATAGGTCTTGCGCAGGCCCTCGACGCTGAGCGCGATCGGCTGCCCGTCGAGCACGGTGGGGGGCGGCGGCGTCAGCGAGGGCACCGCAGCCAGCAGCGCCCTGGTGTAGGCATGCTGCGGGCGCTCGAGGACATCTTCGGCCGGCCCGCTCTCGACGACCCGGCCCTGATGCATGACCACGACCCGGTCGGCGATCTCGGCGACGACGCCGAAATCATGGGTGATCAGCAGCACGCTCATCCCGCGCTCGCGCTGGAGCCTGGCGATCAGCTTGAGGATCTGGCCCTGCGTGGTGACGTCGAGCGCCGTGGTCGGCTCGTCGGCGATCAGGAGATGCGGCTCCAGCGCCACCGCCATCGCGATCATCACGCGCTGGCGCTGGCCGCCGGAGAGCTGGTGCGGGAAGGCCCGCAGCAGCTGCTCGGGTTCGGGCAGGCCGACCTCGGCGAGCAGCGCCAGCGCCTTGGCGCGACGCTCGCCCTGTGTCAGCACGCCATGGGCCTTGAAGACCTCGACGATCTGGTCGCCGACCCGCTGCACCGGATTGAGCGAGGTCATCGGCTCCTGGAAGATCATGCCGATCTCCCGGCCGCGGATGCCGCGCCATTCGCGATCGGAGCAGGTGGTGAGCATCCGGCCAGCCAGCTTGATCTCGCCGGCGCCAACCGAGAGCCCCTGCGGCAGAAGTCCCATCACCGCATGGGCGGTCATCGACTTGCCTGACCCGGATTCCCCGACGATGCAGAGCGTCTCGCCGCGACGGACCTCGAAGCCGACATCGCGGATGGCATGGGCCCGGTCGCCGCCGCCCGGTAGCGCGACGGAGAGGTCGCGGATGGAGAGGACGGGTTCGCCCGCCTGTGCCGCGCTCATGCCCGCCTCGCGCGCAGGCTCGGGTTGAAGGCGTCGTTGAGGCCCTCGCCGATCAGGTTCAGAGCGAGCACCGTGACGAAGATCGCCGTGCCCGGGATGAAGCTGATCCACCACTGGTCGAGCACGCGGCTGCGGCCGGAGCCGACCATGTAGCCCCAGCTCATCACATTGGGATCGCCCAGGCCGAGGAAGGAAAGCGAGGATTCCAGGAGGATCGCCGTCGCGGTCATCAGCGAGGCCAGCACGATCACCGGCGAGACGACATTGGGCAGCACCTCGGTCAGGATGATCTTGTGGACCGGCAGGCCGGTGACGATCGCCGCCTGGACATAGTCGCGTGTCCGCACGCTCAGCACCTCGCCGCGAACCAGGCGCGCCACCGGCGGCCAGCTGACGATCGCGATGGCGAGCACGATCGAGGCGACCGAGGGCTGCAGGATCGAGACGATGACGATGGCGAGCGCGAAGGAGGGGATCGTCTGGAAGAACTCGGTCATCCGCATCAGCGCCGTATCGACCCAGCCGCCGAAATAGCCGGAGATCGCCCCGAGCGGCACGCCGACGAGCAGCGCCACCAGCGTCGAGACCAGGCCGATCAGCAGCGAGACGCGGCTGCCATGCACCAGCCCGGCGAGGATGTCGCGCCCGACAGTGTCGGAGCCGAGCGGGGCACGGTCGAGCACGAAGGGGGCCAGGAACGGCCGGTGCACCATCCGCCAGGGCGAGCCCGGATAGAGCAGCGGGGCGAGGATGGCGACCGCGACGACCATGCCGAGGATGCACAGCCCGATCAGCGCGCCGCGATTGCGCGCGAAGGTTCGCAAGAAGGAGTTCACGAGGCCGCCTCGATGCGCGGGTCGACGAGCCGGTACATCAGGTCCGTCAGGATGTTGAAGAGGATGACCATGGCCGAGCAGGTGAAGAACACGCCGAGCAGGACCTGGTAGTCGCGCTGGATCAGCGCGTCGAAGAGCAGGCGCCCGATTCCCGGCCAGGCGAAGACGGTCTCGACCAGGAGCGAGCCGCCGACAAGCTGGCCGGCCTGCAGCCCGGCCAGCGTCACCACCGGCAGGATCGCGTTCGGGACCATGTGGTGGCGGACCACCGCGCTTGGCGCCAGCCCCTTGGCATAAGCGGTTTTGACGTAGTCGAAGCGCGAGACCTCGATCATCGAGGAGCGCATCATCCTTGCGTAGACGGCGGTGAAGAACAGCCCGAGCGTCGTCGCCGGCATGATCAGGTGACGGCCGATGTCGAGCGCGCGCCTGGCGCCGGTATAGCCCGCGCCCATGCTCTCGTAGCCGACATTCGGCAGCCATCCCAGATATTTGGAGAAGACGATCTGGGCGATGATCGCCAGCCAGAACAGCGGCATGGCGTAGAACACCAACGATCCCGTCATGATCGCGCTGTCGGAGACGCGCCCGACCCGGCGCGCCGCGACGACGCCGAGCGCGACGCCGGCCGCCAGCGAGATGATCAGTGCCGCGCCGGTCAGGAGCAGTGTCGCCGGCAGCCGTTCCAGGATCAGGTCGAGCACGGGGCGCTGCTGGCGATAGCTGAAGCCGAGATCGAGGCTGAGCATGCCCTTGAGATAGAGCCAGAACTGCTCGGCCAGCGACCGGTCGAGACCGAAGCGCTCGCGCAATTGCTGCAGGAAGACGGCGTCGCCGGCACCAGCCTCCCCGGCCATGACCTGCGCCGGATCGCCCGGCGCGAGGCGCAGCAGGAAAAAGTTCAGCGCGGCGATGGCGATCAGGATGACCGCCGCCCCCAGCGCCTTGCGAAGCAGAAACAATGCGAACGTCACGCGTTCCCTCCGCGGTCCCGCGGCGGGAAGGAAATGCCCCTTCCCGCCGACGGCCGGTCCAATATCAGGCCTTCCAGGCGTCCTGGAAGGCGTCGTTCATGCCGGTCGCGGTCTTGATCAGGTTGTTGAAGTTGCTGCGGTAGATCGTCGGGAACTCGAGCTCGAGCATCCAGGCGACCGGCAGGTCGTCGACCAGGATCTGCTGCACCTTGGTGTAGAGCTCCTGCCGGGCGGCATCGCCATTGGCGGCGGCCGCCTCGGCGAACAGCCGGTCGACTTCCGGGTTGGAATAGCCGGCGACATTGTTCCAGGGCGAGCCCTTGGCGATATTGCTGGAGACATAGGTTCGCGCGACGCCCAGCGCCGGATCGCCGAACTGCGACAGCCAGGTGAAGGCGAGGTCGAAATCCCAGTCCGAGAGGCGCTGGCCGTAGCCGGCGACGTCGGTCGTCACGAGCTGGACGTTCATGCCGATGTCGGTGAGGTTCTGCTTCACCGCTTCGGCCCAGCGCGTCCAGGCTTCGCCATAGGGCAGCGCCAGCAGGCGAATCGGCTCGCCCTTGTAGCCGGACTCCTTGAGCAGCGCCTTGGCCTTGGCCGGATCGAAGCCGTAAGCCGCGACCTTATCGCTGTGGAAGCGCGTCTTCGAGCTGACCGGCCCGGTCGCGAGGCGCGCCAGGCCGTTCCAGATGACGTCCTTGGCGAACTCCCGGTCCATGCCGTACATCACCGCCTGGCGAAACGACTTCTTCGCCATCAGGCCCTGGCGGTGGTTGAACCAGAGCCAGGACAAGGGCGCGATCATCTCCCAGCCCTTGCCGGTGACCGCGGTGTTCTTCATCTTCGCGAGCTTGGCGACGTCGAAGTTCTCGACCGTGCCGCCGGTGAGGATGTCGACCGCGCCGGTCTCGTAAGCGACGACGCGCGCCGCGGCGTCCGGAATGATCTGCCAGTAGATCTCGTCGAGATAAGGCAGGCCCTGGACATGGTAGTCCGGGTTGCGCGTGAGCTTGATATGCGAGCCGCGCGTCCATTCCGCCAGCTTGAACGGGCCGGTGCCGACAGGCGTGTTGTTGTTCGGGTTCGTCTTGTAGTCGGTGCCGGCATAGAGATGCTTGGGCACGATTGGCGTCGTGCTCAGTTCGAACATCAGGATGAACGGGCCGAAGGGGTTCTTGAGCTGGTAGCGCACGGTGAAGTCATCGAGCTTCTCGATGCGCTCGACATGGGTGGTCGCCACCGGCCGCCAACGCGGGTGCAGCTCGCGCAGGAAGACGTCAGTCGAGAAGACGACGTCGTCGGCGGTGAAGGGCTTGCCGTCATGCCATTTGACGTTGCGCTTGAGATGGAAGGTGTAGGCCTTGCCGTCCTCGGAAATCTCCCAGCGCTCGGCCAAAGACGGGATCGGCTTCAGGTCGTGGCCGTATTTCAGCAGGCTCTCATAGATGCTGCCGGCGACCATCTGCGTCGGCGTGTTCTGGACGAGGCCAAGCATCAGGCTCGACGGCTCGGGATGAACCACCGCCCGCACGACACCACCGCGCTTGGGCGACTGCGCCAGTGCGGTGATCGAGCCGGTCGCTAGCGGGCTCAAGCCGAAGAACAACTCTCCCGCCGCAAGGCCGGCGGCGCCGGCCTTGAGCAGCTCCCGTTTGTTGATATCAGTCATGACATCCTCCCCTTGTTGATCGTTTTTTCGTAAGCGGGCGGCTCTCGCCGCCCGCTCCGTCTCAGAGCGTCGCGAGCGTGCGAGCCACCGCCTCGGCGGTCG
The DNA here is from genome assembly GCF_001429505.1 of Allobosea sp. Root483D1. Classification (GTDB taxonomy): domain Bacteria; phylum Pseudomonadota; class Alphaproteobacteria; order Rhizobiales; family Beijerinckiaceae; genus Allobosea. Next base: position 155,892 of record NZ_LMJW01000011.1, on the reverse strand, counting down.
CCTTGATCTCGGCCTCGCCATGCGCGAGCGAGCTCAGGCTGTGCAGCGTGTTGGCCGGCGACATGTAGACGCCCTCATGCATCAGGGCGTTGGCGAAAGCCTTGAACTTCGCCCGGTCGACATACGTGCAGAACTCGCGGTAGTCGGTGATCTCGTCGCGATCGGTGAAGTAGATCTGGAAGACCGAGCCGACATTCTGGACGATGGCGCGATGGCGCTTCTGGGCGCCGATGACCTCGCGCAGCGCGCTCGCCATCGCCGTGCCGCAGGCTTGCAGCTGGTCGAAGCCAGCCGCCTTGTCGGCGGTCAGGATCTCCAGCATCGTCTTGGTGGCGTAGAGCCCGAGCCGCGGCGCGTTGTGGCTGCCGTAGTGCAGGATCTTGCCCCATTCGAGCCCGGCCATGATGTGGTCGGGACCGCAGATCGCCGCGATCGGAAAGCCCTGGCCGAGTGCCTTGCCGTAGGTGACGATATCAGGCGAGAGCCCGTAACGCTCGGCGCAGCCGCCGGCCCCGAGGCGGAAGCCCGTCACCGTCTCGTCGAGATAGAACAGCGCGCCATGCGCCTTGCAGATCGACTGGATGAACTGGAGATAGCCTTCCTTCGGCGGGATCACGCCCATATTGGTCATGATGCCCTCGGTGACGACGCAGGCGACGTCGCGGCCATGGGCCTCCATCACCCGGGTCAGCGCCGCCTCGTCGTTCCACGGCACCACCAGCGTGTCCGCCCAGGAACCGGCGGTCAGGCCCGAGCTGTCGGGGATGCGGATCGGATCGTTGGGGTGCCCGAGCGAGGTCGGCAGCTGCGGATTGCTGTTGAGCAGCACCGCGTCGTACCAGCCATGGTAATGGCCTTCGAACTTCAGGATCTTCGAGCGCCCGGTCAGGCCGCGGGCCAGGCGGAACGCCGCCATGCAGGCCTCGGTGCCGGTGTTGGCGAAGCGGATCTTCTGCGCATGCGGCAGGAGGTCGACCAGCATCTCGGCGACCTCGACCTCGACTTCGAGCGCCGTGGCGAAATGGGTGCCGTGCACGACCTCGCGCTGGACCGCCTCGACGATCGCCGGATGGGCATGGCCGAGCGGCAGGGCGCCGAAGGACATCATCCAGTCGATGTATTCGTTGCCGTCGACGTCGACGAGGCGGGCGCCCGAGCCGCTGCGCATATAGGGCGGATAGGGCGCATAATTGGTCGGCCCGCGCGAGGCCGAACTGACCCCCTCCACCAGCACCTTCATCGCCCGCTCGAAGAGCTGGCCCGAAGCCGTATTCCGCAGCATTTTTAGCCTTCCTCGCCTTGTGGTCGGCGTGCCGTCAGCCTGCGGCACGCCTTGACCCGTGTTCTCTATTATGCTCACTTGTTCACTATTGGAAACAAGCCGGCTTGCGTTGTCAAGACGCTTCCCCGGAGAAAAAGAGGGAACGGAATGCAGGTCATTTGGTCGGCTAAGCAACTGGCGCACCAGGGCCCGCGCTTCGTCCGCGCCGGCCAGATCGTGCCCAGTCCGGAGACCGCCGAGCGGGCGACCTTCATCCGCGATGCACTGATCCGGCACGGTCACTCATTGGTGGAGCCGCGTGAGCTCGGGCTCGCCCCGATCCTTTCCGTGCACGACGCCGACTTCGTCTCGTTCCTGCAGAGCGCCCACGCCGGCTGGTCCGCTTTCGCCGGGGCGGATGCCGCCGCGATGCCGAACGTCCATCCGCGCGGCCCTCATGCCCGCCGGCCCTCCGGCCCGGTCGGGCAGCTCGGCTGGTACACCGGCGACATGGCCTGCGAGATCACCGACGGCACCTGGCAAGCCGTCTATGCCGCTGCGCAGGGAGCCGCCACCGCGGCACAGCTCGTCGCCGAGGGGAGCGCTTGCGCCTACGCGCTCTGCCGGCCGCCCGGTCACCATGCCGGCGGCGATCGCGCCATGGGTTTCTGCTATCTCAACAACGCCGCCATCGCCGCGCAGGAGCTGCGCCGGAGCTTCGATCGTGTCGCCATCCTCGATGTCGATGTCCATCACGGCAATGGCACGCAGGAGATCTTCTATCGCCGCGGCGACGTCTATTTCGCCTCGATCCACGGCGATCCCGACCAGTATTACCCGTTCTACTGGGGCTATGCCGACCAGACCGGCGAGGGCGACGGGGCGGGCGCGACCCTGAACGTCCCCTTTCTCGTCGGCTCCGGCGACGGCCCCTTCCTCGCCGCGCTGACGACGGCGCTCGCCGGCATCCACCGCTTCGCGCCACAGGCGCTGGTGCTCTCGCTCGGCGTCGATGCCTCCGTCCACGATCCGCACGGGCGCCATGCCGTCAGCGATGACGGCTTCCGGCGCATGGCCGAAGCGATCGCAACATTGAAGCTGCCGACCGCGATCGTGCAGGAAGGCGGCTATGCCTCCGCCGAGCTCGGCGAGACCGTCGCCGATATCCTCGATCGTCTGGGGTGACCATGCCTGCCACGCTTCTCATCGTCTCGCTCGGCGAGCTCGGCACCAATGTGCTCGAAGCCGCCGGCCGCAGCGGCCTGTTCGACCGGATCGTGGTGGCGAGCCGCTCCGTCGAGAAAGCTCGCGCCCGGATCAACAACGCCCTGATCGGCTGCGGGATCGACGGCTTCTTCCCGGACTTCGAGGCGATCGGGCTCGACTTCAACGATCCGGCCTGCGTCGCGACGCTGCGCCGCCTCGCCCCCGACATCGTCTTCAGCGCGCCGACCCTGCTGCCCTGGTGGAAGGTCGGCGGTCTCGACGGCGCGACCGAGACAGCGGCCGAGAAGGTGCCGTTCGGCGGCTATGTCAGCCTCCAGCTCGCACCGATGGCGACCTTCCGGGCCCGGCTGGCCGATTCCGGCCTCGCCGCGCGCTGGATCGCCGCCTCCTTCCCCGATGTGATCAATCCCTGCCTGGCCCGGACGGGGTTCGGCCCCGATTGCGGCATCGGCAATGTCCGCGAGCCAATCGCCAAGATCCAGGCCTCCGTAGGCCGCCGGCTCGGCGTGCCGCCGACGCAGGTCGAGGTCAGGCTCGTCGCCCAGCACGCTTTCGAATACGGCGTGTTCCAGGCGCAGCCGCCCACGGAGCTGCCACCCTACCTCCTCGAGGTGACCGTCGACGGGCAGGACCGCACCGCGCTGGGCCATGAGGCGCTGCGCGAGCCGTTCCCGTTCCCGTACGATCTGCATTTCAACCGCATCACCGCCTCTGCGGCGATCGACGGGATGCGCGCCCTGCTCAGTTCCTCGCCGATGCGCACGCATCTGCCGGGGGTGCTCGGTCTTGTCGGCGGCTATCCGGTCAGTGTCGAGGCCGGCCGCATCCGGCTCGACCTGCCCGCGCACTGGAGCGAGGCGCAGGCGATCGCTACCAACGAGGCCTCGCTGCCCTGGGACGGGATCGCGCGCATCGAATCCGACGGCACCATCGTCTTCACAGCGGAGACGGTTGAGGCCCTGCACGCTTTGACCGGCACGACCATCGAATCTGCCCATCCCGACACCGCCGCGAGCCAGGCCGCATTGCTCCTGGGACATCTGGTTTGAACGAGGGCCGCGCGACGACATCTTCGTCTTGCCAAGTATCGCGTTTTGAGGCTCGCTGCGGCCGTGCTCGTTTCGGGCCTCTGGAGACGGGCTCACTCGGGCGATGACGACCGCGGAACGACAGGCCGATGTAATCGTGCTCGGGGCCGGCATCGTCGGCGTCAGCGCGGCCCTTCATCTGCAAGAGCGCGGCCGCAATGTCCTGCTGGTCGACCGCGGCGAGCCCGGGGCCGAGACCAGCCACGGCAATGCCGGGCTGATCGAGCGCGCCTCGGTCGTCCCCTATGCCTTCCCGCGCAGCCTCGCGACGCTCGCCGCCTTCGCCTCGAACCGCTCGATCGCGGTACGCTACCGGCCTGCGACGCTGCTGCGGATGGCGCCCTGGCTGGCGCGCTATTGGTGGAACTCGGCGCCCGACCGGCTCGAGCGGCTCGGACGCGCCATCCTGCCGCTGATCGAGCGCTGCATCGACGAACACCGGCACTGGAGCAAGGCGGCCGGGACCGAAGCGCTGATGCGCGGCGAGGGCTGGATCGAGCTCTACCGCAGCCGGCGCGGCTTCCAGGAGGCCGCAAGGGCCGCGGAAGAGCTCGCTTCCTACGACCTGGCCTACGATCTGCTCGACGAGGCCGCACTGCGGGCGCGCGAGCCGGGCCTGCTGCCAGGCATCGTCGCCGGCGCGGTGCATTGGCGCGATCCGGCGACCGTCAGCGATCCCGGAGCGGTGACGCGCGCCTATGCCGCCCTCTTCACCGCGCGCGGTGGCCAGTTTCTGCATGCCGACGCGAACTGCTTGGAACATGACGGCGCGGGCTGGCGGCTGCCGGCCGGCGCCGAGGGCTGGCGGGCTCCCGAAGCCGTCGTAACGCTGGGTCCGTGGTCGAACGATCTCTGCGGGCGGCTCGGCTATCGCTTTCCGCTCGCCTTCAAGCGCGGCTACCACATGCACTACGCACCCGCCGAGGGAGCTGTCCCGCGCCATCCGGTCTGCGACGTCGAGGCCGGCTTCGTGCTGACCCCGATGGCGCGCGGCATCCGCCTGACCACCGGCATCGAGCTCGCGGCACGCGATGCTCCCTCGGATTCCTGGCAGCTCGACCGGGCCGAACGCGTCGCCCGGCGGCTCATGCCGCTGGGCCATCGCCTCGATGCCGAACCCTGGCGCGGCGCGCGGCCCTGCCTGCCGGACATGCTGCCGGTCATCGGTCCGGCATCGCGGCATGGCGGCCTCTGGCTCGCCTTCGGCCATGCCCATCACGGCTTCACGCTCGGCCCCGCGACCGGGCGGTTGCTGGCGGAGATGATGGTCGGGCAGGCGCCGTTCTGCGATCCCGCGCCATTCGCGGCCACCCGCTTCCAGCCCTGAGCCGACCGGCCCTACGCGGCCTTCTTCTCCGCCGCGTGCTGCTCTTCGGAGATTCCAGCGCGCCAGTAGCTGACGACGAGATGCGCATCGATCTCGGGGCGCAGAGACTGGCGCGCCGCCGCTCGGATCTCGCGGAAGGCAGTGTGCTCGCACGCGGCCCAGAGATAGAGGCTGCCCTCACCCGCCGGCCAGTCGAGCGTTGCAAGGGCGTCCGTCAGCAGGCTGGTCGAACCAGGCGCAGCGCCGTCGCGATGCAGCCAGCGCAGGCTGACCCCCGACGGAAGGACCAGAGGCTGGCGCTCGGCGGCGTCGGCGATTTCGACCAGCGCCAGCCCGGTCGCGCCCGCAGGCAGATGCCCGAGCATGCGGGCGAGCGCCGGCAGGCCGGTCTCATCGGCGAGGAAGAGGTAGCGCGCGGCCTGCTTCAGCCCGCGGCCGCCCGGCCCTGCCATGCCGATGCGGTCGCCGACCTGCACGCGCGCCGCGAAGGCCGAGCCCGGCCCGGCATCGTCATGCAGCACGAAATCGATGGCGAGCGTGCCTGCCGCAACGTCGATCTCGCGGATCGTGTATTTGCGGATTGCCGGCCGCTGCTCCGGCGGCGGCGTCTGCAGCAGGCCGTCCGCGCCGATCATTGGCCAGGCCGGCTCGGGCAGGCCCGGCGGCGGGATGAACAGGCGCACATGCAGCGCCTCCAGCGTGTCGTAGCGGGCGAGGTCCTCACCACGGAACCGGATGCGGCGCATATGCGGCGTCAGCTGCTCGGCTGTCGTCACCATCAGCACGCGGAAATCCGGCGGCAGCATCGGCTCGGCGCCGTCGCCGCTCCAACGGATCGTCGGGGCAAACCCCTGCGGCGCGAACTCGACGACATGGCTCGCGACAGCCAGCTTCATGCCCTGCAGGCCGGCGAGATCGGACGCCTCCACGACGGCGACGAGAGCGCCGGCGACGGTACGCAGCTCCGCCCGGCTGCCATCGAGCCCGATCGTCGTCACGCCATCGACCTCGCCGACTTCGGCCTCATGCTCGCGGAGATGCTCGCAGAGCGGACGCAGCACGGCGGCAGGATCAGGCAAGGCGATGCGCGTTTCGGCGCGGAGCATTGTCATGGGAGTGTCCTCTCGCTGCCCTGGCGGTCAGGGCCGGGCTTTGCCGGTGCTGTCGATCCAGAGCGCGCCGTCGAGCGGGATGGCCGAGAAGCGGCGGGAGATCTCGTCCAGCGTCACCTGCGGGTCGATATCGGCGAAGCGGCCTGGGTGGAACCATTTCGCCAGTTGCTCGATGGCGACGATGTGGAGCGGGGTGTCGTTGAAGAGTTGCCAGAGCCCATAGGCGCGGCCATTGCGAATGGCAGCGAGCGCGGCGATGCCAGGCCGGCCGAGCAGCGCAGCGAAACTCCGGGTCGCGGTTTCGCGCGGCACGCCGAGCCCGAGGACGAGACCGCCCAACTTGGCCAGATGCGTCCCACCGGTCGCAACATAGATGGCGGGATCGGCGGCAAGCAGCTGCTCGAGGCTGATCTGCCCGGTCGCGCCGGGCAGGATCGCGGCGGCGATATTGCGCCCGCCGGCCGCCGTGATGAAATCGTCGAAGGTCCCCTTGCCCGGCGTCGGGCAGCAATCGAAACCGCCGGCATGAGCATGCATGAACACGGCCGGACGCTCCGCGCCGCGCACGCGCTCTTCGATCAGGCGCCGGCGCTCCTCGTAGAAGCGGATATAGTCCTGCGCCTGCTCCTCGCGGCCGATCAGCTTGCCGAGGATGCGCAGGCTCGGCAGCGTGTCGCGCATCGGCTGCAGATAGAAATCGACGACGGCGACCTTGATACCGGCCGCCTCGAAACGCTGGACGAGATCGCCCGGGCCGCGCCGCGTCCCGGCGAGCGACGCGCTGAGGATCACCAGATCGGGCGACAACGACACTGTCTTCTCGAAGGAGAAGCCTTCCGGCGTCGCGCCGTCGCCGACGGTTGGCACAGACTCGATCGCCGGGAATCTGGCGAGGTAGCGGGCATAGGCATCGGGGTTCTGCCGGCGATGGTCGGCGCCCCAGCCGGCGAGCAGGCTGATCGGGTCGGGATGGATCAGGCCGAGCGCGTTGAGCTGGCGCCCCTGAGCCAGCACGATCCGCTTGGCCGGACCGGGCAAGGTCACGCTGCGCCCGAGCAGGTCGGTCACCGTGACAGGCTCGGCGCGGGCAGGCAGTACCAGCGCTGAAAGTAGCGCGGCGACGACGAGCAGCAGCCGCATCGGGAGCGACAACGGCAAAGCGATCATGGCGAGCCCCTTTCACCGGCGTCTCCGCCAAGCGTGAACGCGACCGCGCGCGACAGCATGGCCGGAACGACCGAGATATGGTTCTCGCCGGGAAAGACGACGTGCTCGCATGCGACCCGCCCGGACGCCGTCAGCACCTCTGCCATCTCGGCGGCATTGTCGATCATGCGGGCCATGCGCAAGCGCGCCGCCCGCTGCGGATCGCGCCGCTCGTCGCTGCTCTGCTCCTCGCTGCCGACACTGATCAGCAGGCGCGGCAAGGCCACCGCCGCGGGCGAACTCAAGAAGCGGACCCGCGTCGCGAGGATGGCGCGGTCGTCCCACCAGATCGACGGGCTGCCGGCGACATGGCTGCGGAACAGGCCAGGTCGCGCGAACAGCGCGTGCAGGGCGAAGAGCCCGCCGAAGGAATGGCCGACCAGCGACAGGCGGGTCTGGTCGATCGGCGCGAGTGTCTCGATCTCCTGCAGGATTTTGCCAGCGATCAGATCGAGAAAACGGTCGGCGCCGCCATCGGCCGGCAGCAGATCCTGCCGGCGCCGCTCGGCATCGAAGGGCGCAGCCCCCGGATAGCCGACGCCGAGAATGATCGCCGGGCCGACGCCGGAGACCTCGGGACGCCCGGCCTGCAGCCGCGCGGCGGACAGCGCGGTCGAGAACAGCGCGTCACCGTCGACGAGAACCACGACCGGAAAGCCCGCGGCCGGCGCCGGCTCGGGAGGGATCGCGACCAGAAGCCGATACTCGGCCCCGCCGGGCGCGGTGAAGGCGAGGCTATGCGTGTGCGGCAGCTCGACCGGCCGGAGCGCCGGGGCCGGATACCCCTCGAATACAAACCGTTCCGGCCGCAGCATCCCGCCCGTCCTCACCAGCGATAGGACAAGGTGGCGAGCACGGTCCGGCGCATGCCGAAGGAGCATTGCACCGCGCCGTAGCAGCCGGCGACATACTCCTTGTCGAACAGGTTCTGGGCGTTGACCTGCACCTTCCAGCCCTTCATCGCGGCATTGGCGGCGCCGAGATCATAGCTGATCGCGGCATCGACCAGCGTGTAGTCGTCGGTGAAGAAGGTGTTGCCGGGATCGCCGGCACCCTTGCCGACATAGCGCACGCCAGCGCCCAGGCCCAGGCCGGAGAACAGGCCGGTCTTGAAGGTATAATGTGCCCAAAGCGAAGCCATGTGGCGCGGCACTACTGTCGGCCGCTTGCCGAGATCGACGCCAGTGCTCTTCGTCACCTCGGCATCAGTAAAGGTATAGGCCGCGACGAGATCGAGATTGTCGAAGACCGTCGCCCTTGCCTCGACCTCGACGCCGCGCGCCCGGACCTCGCCGGTCTGGATCTGGAAGCCGGGATTATTGAGGTCGGCCACCTGCACATTGGTCTGCGTCAGCTGATAGACGGCAGCCTGCAGGAAGGCGTTGTAGCCCGGCGGCTGGTATTTGAAGCCGGCCTCGTATTGCTCGCCCTCGGTCGGCTTGAAAGCGACGCGGTTGAAGGTCGTGCCGGCGACCGGCTCGAACGAGGTCGAGTAGCTGGCATAGGGCGCAAAGCCGTTGTCGAAATTGTACATCAGCGCGACGCGGCCGGTATTGGCGAAGTCGTCCTGCTTGGTCAGCGCACCATTGGTCATGTTGCGCGTGCGCGCCATCGCCCGGTCGAAGCGGCCGCCGACCACCAGCGAGAGCCGGTCGAGCTTGATCTGGTCCTGGATGTAGACGCCGTATTGCTGCTGGACCTGGCCCGTGCCCGGGATCGCCGGCACGGCGAATGGCAGGCGGCCATAGACCGGGTTGAAGGCGTCGAGCGTCTGCACCGTGCCGCCGGCGCCGGTGAAGGCGGTGCCGTCGCTCCAATAGCCGTCGACGCCGAACAGCAGCTTGTGGGTCAGCGCGCCTGTGCGGAAATCGGCCTGGAGCTGGTTGTCGATGCCGAAGGTCTGCGCCTTCTCGTTCGAGGTGGTGACACGGCGCGTCAGGGTGCGCTGGTCGGCGCCGAGCGAGGCCGCCGCAACCGTCCGGAAACGCGATTCGAGGTCGCTGTAGCGGACGTTCTGGCGGAAGCTGAAGACGTCGTTGAAGCGATGCTCGAAGGCATAGCCGAGCATCAGGTGATTGCGGCTATAGCCTTCATAGTTCGGTTCGCCCGGGAAAAAGTTGCTGCGAATCTTGCCGTTGCGGTTCGGCAGCGCGGTGCCGACCGCGGGAATGAAGCCATAGAAGCCGGTTTCCGGATCGCGCTGGAACGAGGTCAGCAGCGTCAGGCTCGTCGCGGCGTTGGGCTGGAAGGTGACGGAAGGCGCGATGTAGAGGCGCTCCTCCTTGGTGAAATCCACCTGCGTGTCGGCGGCACGGCCGAGCCCGACGATGCGGTAGAGGATCGTCTTGTCCGGCGTCACTGGCCCGCCGATGTCGAAGGCGAGCTGCTTGCGCTCGAAGCTGCCGAACTGGACCTGGACCTCGCCATGCGCCACGTCGCGCGGGCGCTTGCTGACCATCTCGATCAGCCCGCCGGGCTTGACCTGGCCGAACACCACCGAGGCCGGACCGCGGATCACCTCGACGCGCTCCAGCCCCCAGGGATCGACCGCCGGCACCAGGAAGTTGACGCCGCGCTGCAATCTTAGGCCGTCGAGGAAGTTGACGAAGCCAGCGCCGGTACCGGCGCCGCCGAAGCCGCGGATGAAGACGCTGTCATAGCGGCCCATCGACAGGCGCGTCTCGCCGAGAACGCTCGCCGAATAGCGCAGCGCCTGGCTGACGCTCTGGGCACCCTGGTCGTCCATCTGCTCGCGGGTGACGACGGTGACCGATTGCGGCGTCTCGATCAGCGGCGTGTCGGTCTTGGTCGCGCTCTCGCTGCGCCTTGCGACATAGCCGTTGACCGGGCCGTTCGCACGCTCTCCCTGGACCTCGATCGTGTCGAGGCTGACCGCTTCGCCGCTCTGCGCAAACGCGGCGCCCGGCCAGGCCGCGACGATCGCGCCGAACGCGACGCCGGCGACCAAGACAGCCCGATTGCCGGTAATGAAAACCCCAGTCATGCCTTCGCCCTTGCCCCTTCGCCATTCTGGCGACCCGTTGGCAGGGTTGTTTAGGAAGCATGCTGCGCCCGCAACGCCGTCGGCTTTCGATTGCGGCAGTTTTTCTTTCGGCGCAGTTTCGAGCCTTTCCAGCTCTGAAACACATCCCTCAGCGCAGCCCGCTCGGCGGCATGCCGAAGCGCTTGCGGAACAGGCTGGAGAAATGCGCCGGCGTGTAACCGACACGGAAGGCCGCCTCGGCGATGCTGGCCTCGCCTTCTGCGATCAAGGCATGGGCCTGCTGCAGCCGCAGCTCCTGCAGATAGCCGAAGACGCTGGCGCCGAACTCGGCGCGGAAGGCGGAGGTCAGCTTGGTCGGGTTGAGGCCCGTGGCGCGGGCGAGCTCGGCGAGGCTCGGCGGCTCCTGCATCGCGGCGACGAGCATGTCCCGGGCAGCATGGACCTGCTCGCGCGTCCGGGCCGGAAGCCGCGCCGGCCGCAAGGGCGGCTGCCCGACGATCCGGTCGAGCGCCACGGCGGCGAGCTCCAGCGCCTTTCCGGCCAGATAGAGTCGCCGCAGCGGCGCCGCCACCGGGCATTCCGCGATCTGGAGGGCGAGCGCACACAGATCGGCATCGGCCGGGCGCACCCAGATCCCGGCATCCCCGGCTCCGGCCAGGGCGAACAATTGCTGCATCGGCGCGGCGAACTCCCGCTCGACGAAATCGAGGTCGAACTGCATCAGGACACAGCGGACGACGCCGCCGCTGAGGCCGGTGCGCTGCTGGACATGGTCACCGCTGTTCGCCACGACCAGCAGGGCCGGTCCGCGAACCAGCACGGCCGGACGATCATCGAGCTCGAGCGATTGCCTTCCGTCGAGCATGACCGCGATCTTCAAGCCCCGGCGCATCGGCCCGACGATGCGCTCGCCTTCCGGGTTCGGAAATGTCCCGGCCGACAGCGACAGCTGCTGCGAGAACAGCGGCAAGCCCACCAAGGATTCGTGATTGGAAAGAGGCTGGATCGAGTTCACGCGCGCAGCATAAATCAATCACCGCTTGCCTCAAGACTTTGCTGATAGATTAAAAACCCTCCAGACTCGGCGCGTTTCATCGTAGCGAACCGTTCTTCGATCGCGATCCACGATATGCCGCGGCCGGATAAGACGATGCCGGGCGGCGGCCGGCATCGCCGCTGCCCGCATGCGAGCAGTGGCGTCAGGATTGATCTTCATCTCTTGAGGTGGTTAGGTCCGGTCATGCGATTTCGGTCCGCCATCCGGGGCCTGACCCTGCGACTTAGCCACCCGGCGCTGTGAGCGCGCCGGGGTTCAAAGGCCTGTCCATCGCATGACGGCGCAGCAAGGTCCCGAGCAGGCCTGACGCCGCATCCTTCGCAAGGGTTGTCCCATGACCACGATGCCGATTTCCAAGTACCGCGCCTATGCGCCGGTCAACCTGCCCGATCGCCGCTGGCCCTCGCAGGTGCTGACCAAGGCCCCGACCTGGTGCTCCGTCGATCTGCGCGACGGCAACCAGGCGCTGATCGAGCCGATGGGCGTCGATCGCAAGGACCGCATGTTCAACCTCTTGGTGAAGATGGGGTTCAAGGAGATCGAGGTCGCCTTCCCCGCCGCATCGCAGACCGATTTCGACTTCGTCCGCTCGATCATCGAGAGCGGCGCGATCCCGGACGATGTGGCGATCCAGGTGCTGACGCAGTGCCGCTCCGAGCTGATCGAGCGCACCTTCGAGGCGGTAAAGGGCGCCAAGAACGTCATCCTGCACTTCTACAACTCGACCTCGACCCTGCAGCGCGACGTGGTCTTCCGCTCCGACCGCAAGGGCATCGTCAGGATCGCGACCGATGCGGCGGCGCAGATCAAGGCTCTGGCCGCGCAGGCGCCCGAGACAAATTTCACCTTCGAGTACTCGCCGGAGAGCTTCACCGGCACCGAGCTCGACTACGCCCTGGAGATCTGCGAGGCGGTCAAGGCGGTGATCAAGCCGACGCCGCAGAACAAGCTGATCCTCAACCTGCCGGCGACCGTCGAGATGGCGACGCCGAACGTCTACGCCGACCAGTTCGAATGGTTCGGCCGCAACATCTCCGACCGCGACAGCGTGCTGCTCTCGATCCATCCGCACAATGACCGCGGCACGGCGGTGGCGGCGGCAGAGCTCGCTTTGATGGCCGGCGCCGACCGCGTCGAGGGCACGCTGTTCGGCAATGGCGAGCGCACCGGCAATGTCGACATCGTCACCATGGCGCTGAACCTGTTCACGCAGGGGATCGACCCGCAGCTCGACCTGCGAGATGTCAACGAGATCCGCAGCATCGCCGAATACTGCACCCAGCTGCCGGTGCACGAGCGCCATCCTTATGTCGGCGAGCTCGTTTACACCGCCTTTTCCGGCTCGCATCAGGACGCGATCAAGAAGGGCTTCGACGCGCAGGAGAAGCGCAACGACCCGATCTTCCAGGTGCCCTATCTGCCGATCGACCCCAAGGATGTCGGCCGCGACTATGAGGCGGTGATCCGGATCAACTCGCAATCGGGCAAGGGCGGCATCGCCTATATCCTGCAGGCCGATCACGGCCTCGACCTGCCGCGCCCGCTGCAGATCGAGTTCTCCAAGATCGCGCAGGAGCAGATGGACGAGGAGGGCAAGGAACTGACCAGCGCGGTGCTCTGGTCGCTGTTCAGCAAGACCTATCTCCTGAGCGATGCGCCGCTGGAGCTGATCACGCACAAGACCTTCCCTGACGCGCAGGGCTCACGCACCCTGACGGCGGAGCTGAAGCAGGACGGCGCGCTCCGCACCATCGAGGGCGTCGGCAACGGGCCGATCGACGCCTTCGTCGACGCGCTGAAGACGACCTATGGTGTCGAGTTCTCCTTCCTCGACTATCACGAGCACGCGGTCGGGCGCGGCGCCAACGCCACCGCCGCCTGCTATGTCCAGCTCCAGGACGAGAAGGGCCGGGTCGTGCACGGCGTCGGCATCGACCCGAACATCGTCATGGCCTCGCTCAAGGCCGTGCTCAGCGGCATGCAGCGGGTGATGGCTGGCCAGCAGGGCTGAGCGGCAGCATTGCGGAGCGGCGCTGGGTGATCCCGCCGCCGCTCGCTATTCCCCAACCGCCTTGCGGCGCTGGGTTGTTTCCGCGGCACGCCAGCCCAGCGAAGGCGCGACCAGCGCGACGAAATCGGCGATGATCTGGCGATAGTCCGCGATCGAGAAATTATAGGGCAGCTCCAGACGCAGGGTGTCGACCAGCGGCAGGACGGGATCGGCCGCGAGCCGCTCGATGATTTCCGCCGCCGTGCCGACGAAATCGGGTGTGAACAACGTGCGGCGCTCGCCCTGCGGCGCGAGCGTTCGGGCATGGCGGCTCGCGGCGTAGTCGCGATAGCGCTGCCGCGTGACCGTATCCGCGCCGTCGAGCGGCACGATCACGCGGCCGACCGCGACCTTAGGCGCGCCCTCGCCGCGCCAATGAGCGCGGAACGTCTCGATATGGTGGCGCTGCGCCACGAAGAAGTCGTCGGTCTCCTCGCCGGTGTTGAGATTGCCGACGAGCAGGTGGAAGCCGTTCTCGGCAGCCCAGCGGGCTGAGCGCAGCGAGCCGCCGCCGTACCAGAGCCTTTGGCGCAAGCCCGGTGCATGCGGGCGCAGCCGCGGGCGGTGCTCGCCGGCGGCCGAGGTGATGCGGCTGTCGGCGTCACCGAGCCAGTCGCCGTCGAGATTGTTGGCGAGCCTGGCGACGCGCGCATGCGAGAAATCGTAAGCCGCCGGGTCGCCGTCGAAGAAGCGCTCGCCCAGAAGCTTGCCGAAGGGCGGCGGGCCAGCGCTCAGGCCGACATTGAGCCGCCCGCCGGAGAGGACGTCGACCAGCGACAGGTCCTCAGCCAGCCGGAACGGATTCTCGTAACCGATCTGGATAACGGCGGTGCCAAGCCCGATCCGGCTGGTGCGCTGGCTCGCCGCAGCAAGGAAGGTCGCGGCGGATGAGACGCCCGGCTCGAGATGGCGCTGGCGCACCCAGGCGCTGTCGAAACCGAGCGCCTCGCCATATTCGAAGAGCGAGAGCGTCTCCTCGAGGCCGGCCCGCGGATCGGCGTCGTCATAATTGCCCGGTGTCAGGAAGGCGAGGTGCCGAATGGCGAGCGCGGACATGGCAGCTTTCAGTATTTCGGCAGGCCGGGCGGATTGGTCTCGGAACGGTCGAGCGCCTCCTCCTCCAGACTCCAGCGTGCCAGCGACTGTTGGAACTTGCCGTTGGCGATCAGCCCGTTGGTCGCGACGGTGAGCGCATCGACCAGGCCGCTGCCCTTGCGCGTGGTGATCGCGACATCCGACTTCAGCGGCCAGCCGGCGCTGAGCGTGCCGACGCGCTTGATGTCCTTGTCGCGCGCCGCGATGAAGACGAGCTGCGCATGCGGCTGGACGATCACGTCGACGCGGCCCGAGCGCAGCGCCACCAGCCGCCCGGCCTCGTCGTCGAAGAGCTGGAGCTCGATCGGCTTCAGGCCCGCGGCGACGTTCTGCTTGCTCCATTCGACCAGGATGCGCTCCTGATTGGTGCCGCCGCCGACGCTGACCTTGAGGCCCGCCGCATCCTTCGGCTCCTTGATCTCTTGGACCGGGCTGTCGGCCCTGACGAAGAAGCCGTGCAGTCCCTTGCGATAGGTCGAGAAGTCGAACTTCTCCTTGCGCTGTTCGGTGACGCCGACATTGGAGATGACGGCGTCGTATTTGCCGGAGGCAAGGCCGAGCGGCCAGTCGGCCCAGGCGATCGGCTGCAGGTCGAGCCTGAGTCCGAGACTGTCGGCGACCAGCAGGGCGAAATCGGCATCGGCGCCGACCACGGTCTTGGCGTCCGTCGCATAGGTCGCGAGCGGCGGCCCGCCGGGGCTGACCGCCACGGTGAGGACGCCGGGTGCGGCGAATTTGAAGCCCTTCGGGATGGCGGCGATCGCCACTGGCTGCTGCTCGGCCCTGACCCGGCCCGGCTGCTCCGGCCCGAGATCGAAAGGCGCTTGAGCCGCGGCCGGGCCCTGCGCCGGGCCGAAGATGGCCAGGCCACCGAGGAGAAGGGCCAGCATGGCGCGTGCTCGCAACATGATCGTCTTTCCGTCCTTCCTGATGAGGTGAGCGCCGCGGCCAGACGCGGCGGCGCCCGCTGCGTTCACTTGGCGGGCAGGCCGGGCGGATTGGTGCGCGACTGCTCGATCGCCTCGGGGGCGAGATTCCAACGCCCCAGCGCCTTGGCGTAATTGCCGTTGCCGATCTGGGTGTTGACGGCGTGGGTGATCGCCTCGGCGAGGCCGGCGCCCTTGCGGGTCGTCACCGCGATCTCGGCCAGCACCGGCCAGCCACCGCTGAAATTGCCGGCGAGGCGGGTCTTGTTCTCCTGCGCCGCCTTGAAGCTGAGCAGGGCGTTGGGGCCGAGATAAGCGTCGGCGCGCCCGGTCTCGAGCGCGAGATAGAGCACGACGTCGTCGTCATAGTACTGAATCTCGGCCGGCTTCAGCCCGTCCTTCACGTTCTGCTCGTTCCAGCGCAGCAGGATCTGCTCCTGATTGGTGCCGGAGCCGACGATGATCTTGAGCCCGGCGACGTCGCGCGGCTCGCGAATCTGAATCTCGTTGTCCCTCTTCACATAGAAGCCGAGCAGGTCCTTGCGGTAGGTCGAGAAGTCGAACTTCTCCTTGCGCTGCTCGGTAACGGTGATGTTCGAGATCGCCGCATCGTATTTGCCGGAGGCGACGCCGAGCGGCCAATCGGCCCAGGAAACCGGGACGATCTCGAGCTTGCGGCCGAGTGCATCGGCGACGAGCTGGGCGATGTCGGGCTCGGAACCGACGATGGTCTTGGCATCCGCGGTATAGCCGGCAAAAGGCAGACGGCCAGTCGCGTTGGCGACGGTGAAGACGCCGTCCTTCACGAACTTGGCGTCCTTGCCGATCAGCTTGATCGCCGCCTCGTCACGCCCGGCGCGCGGCCGGCCAGCCTGCTCGGGCGAGAGGTCGATCGCCTGCTGGGCGAGCCCGAGCGAGGGGAGAAGCGCGCTGGCGGAAGTCGCGCCGAGCAGAGCGAGCGTGTTGCGTCTGGTGATCATGGCTTAGCTCCCAGGGAAATGATGGTCAGAGGACCTTGGCGAGGAATTCGCGGGTGCGGGGGTGGTCGGGCTCACCCAGGACGCGGGCCGGCGGGCCGACTTCGAGGATGCGGCCGGCCTCCATGAAGACGACCTCGTCGGCGACCTCGCGGGCAAAACCGATCTCATGGGTGACGATGACCAGCGTCGTGCCGGAGCGGGCGAGCTCCTTGATGACGTCGAGCACCTCGTTGACGAGCTCGGGATCGAGTGCCGAGGTCGGCTCGTCGAAGAGCAGGACCTTGGGCTTCAGCGCCAGCGCCCGGGCGATGGCGACGCGCTGCTGCTGGCCGCCCGAGAGCTGGCGCGGATAGGCATCGACCTTGTCGGCGAGGCCGACGCGGGCGAGCAGTTCGCGCGCTTCGGCCAGAGCCTGCTCACGGGTCACGCCACGCACCGAAAGCGGGGCCTCGATGACGTTCTCGATCGCCGTGAGGTGCGGGAACAGGTTGAAGCTCTGGAAGACCATGCCGACATCGACACGGCGCTTCAGGATCTCGCGCTCCTTGAGCTCGTAGAGCGTGTCGCCATCCTGGCGGTAGCCGATCAGCTCGCCGTCGATCGCGATGAAGCCCTCATCGACGCGCTCGAGATGGTTGATCGAGCGCAGCAGCGTCGATTTGCCGGAGCCGGACTGGCCGATGATCGCGGTGACGCTGCCGGAGCGCAGGGTCAGGCTGACGTCGTCGAGAACCTTGAGCGGACCGAAGCTCTTCGAGACATTGCTGATGCGGATCTCGCCGCCGCTGCGCCGCAGGCTCGCCAGCGAAGGAACTGCCGCGGCGGATGAACTCGGCTGGGCCAGAGCAGCCTCCGTGCGCCGCGCCGCTGCGGCATCGCGCGAGCGACCGAAGCGGACCAGTGCCAGGCCGATCAGCGAGGGCGGCGGATTGCGCAGCGCACCGCGCGAGTAATAGCGCTCGATATGGTGCTGGACGAAGGACAGCACGCTCAGGATGACGAGGTACCAGACCGTCGCCACCATCAAGAGCGGGATCACCTCGAGATTGCGCCGGTAAATGATCTGGATGGTGTAGAACAGCTCGGGCAGCGCCAGGATGTAGACTTGGCTGGTGCCCTTCGCGAGCAGGATGATCTCGTTGAAGCCGTTCGGCAGGATGGTGCGCATCGCCTGCGGCAGCACGATCCGCGAAAACTGCCGGCGGCGCGGCAGGCCGAGCGCGGCCGCCGCCTCGTGCTGGCCCTGGTCGACCGAGAGGATGCCACCGCGCACGATCTCGGAGGAGAAGGCGCCGGCATGCAGAGTCAGCCCGAGCACCGCCGCGAAGAACGGCGTAATCAGCTGCGTCGTCGACCAGGTGGCGAAGGTGATCTCGGTGAAGGGAACGCCGAGCCAAATCGTCGAGTAGAGATAGCCGAGATTGTTGAGGATCAAGAGCAGCACGATCAGCGGGATCGAGCGGAAGAGCCAGACATAGGCCCAGGACAAAGAGGCCAGCAGCGGCGAGCCGGAGACGCGCGCCAGCGCCAGGCCGGTGCCGAGCAGGAAGCCAAGCACGGTGCCGAGCAGGGTCAGCAGCAGCGTCCGCGCCAACCCGGCCAGCACCGGCTCGGCGAAGAACCATTCGGCGAAGACATCCCAGCCCCAGCGCGGATTGGAGAGGACCGAGTTCACGACCGCGACGATTACGACGACCGCGAAGACGGTGCCGATCGTCCGGGCCGGATAGCGCGCCGGGACGATCCGGAAGCGGCTGAAGTCGCGTGTCGGCGGCGTGCTGGCGGCGCGCGTCGGCAAGCCCGCGAAATCGCTGGCGAGACTCATGGCTGGAACTCGTTTTCTGTTTGCTGGGGTGAACGGCGCGATCAGGCGGCGCTGACAGGCAACTGCTCTGCGGGCGGCCGCAGCCGATAGGCTGCGACGGCGAGATCCTTCTCGAAGGCGAGCTTCTTGTAGATTTCGGGATCGACGGCGGGATCGAAGAGCGGCGTGTAGCCGGTGGTGAGGTAGAGATCCCGAGCTTCCGGCTGGCGGAAGCCGGTGGTCAGGAAGATCTTGCCGTAGCCCTGGCGCACGGCCTGCGCCTCGAGCTCCTCGACGATGCGGCGGGCCAGCCCCTGGCGGCGGAAGGCGGTGTCGGTCCACATCCGCTTCAACTCGGCCGTCTGCGCGTCATAACGCTTGAAGGCGCCGCCGGCGATGGCGCGGCCCTCGCGCAGCAGCAGCACGAAATTCCCCTCGGGCGGCGCGAACAACGAGGCCGGATAGCGGCTCATCTCGGCGCCGGGAGCCTCGCCGAAGTAAGTGCCGTAGCGCGTGGCGTATTCCCAGGTGAGCTGCTCGACCAGAGGCTGGGCAAGCGGATCGAGCGGGGTGGTGTAGAGAAATTCGTCGGCCATCGGACAGCCTCTCGGGTCTCGGGTTGCTGAAAACGAGTTCTGCGTGGCTTTCAGCCGGCCTTGCGCGGCACGGATGCCGGGGCGGAGCGGGCATAGCGGCTCTCGCGGCGCGGCAGGCCGAGATGGTCGCGCAGCGTCTCGCCCGGCAGGTTGCGGTCGTAGACGCCGCGATCCTCCAGCACCGGGATGACCAGCTCGACGAAATCATCGAGCCCCTGCCCGATCACCGGGAAGCCGAGGATGAAGCCGTCGGCCGCCTGCTTCTCGACGCGCTCGACCAGGATATCGGCGATCTCCTGCGCCGAGCCGATCAGGTCGGCGCGCGGGGTCGCCGCTTCCAGCGCTGCCTCGCGCAGGGTCTGGCGCTTCAGGGCGGCGGTGCGCTTGATGCGATCGGTGGTCGAGCGGAAGCTGTTCTTGCCGATCTCGCCGAGCTCCGGGAATGGCGCATCGAGCGGATAGGCGCTGAAATCGTGATGGTCGAAATAGCGGCCGAGATAGGCGAGCGCGTCGTCGATCGAGACGAGAGCGCGGATCGCCTGGTACTTGTCCTCGGCCTCCTTTCGCGTGCGGCCGACGATCGGGCCGGCGCTCGGGAAAATCTTGACGTCGTCAGCCAGCCGCCCTTGCGCAACGGCGCTGGTCTTGATGCTGCGGTAGAAGGCCTGCCCCTCCTCCAGCGAGACATGGTTGGCGAAGACCGCATCGGCATGGCGACCGGCGAGGCCGATGCCGGCATCGGAGGCGCCGGCCTGGAACAGCACGGGCTGGCCCTGCGGCGAGCGCTGGATGTTGAGCGGGCCTTCGACCTGGAAGAAACGGCCCTTATGGCCGAGCGTGTGCAGCTTCTCGCGGTCGAAGAAGCGGCCGGCCTCGCGGTCGCGGACGAAGGCGTCGTCGTCCCAGGAATCCCAGAGCCCCTTGGCGATTTCGAGATATTCATGCGCGATCTCGTAGCGCAGCGAGTGCTCGGGATGCGGGCGCCCATAATTGCGGCCGGAGCCCTCCAGCGGCGAGGTCACGGCGTTCCAGCCTGCGCGCCCGCCCGAGATCAGGTCGAGCGAGCCGAATTGCCGGGCGATGGTGAAGGGGTCGCTATAGGAGGTCGAGACCGTGCCGACGAGGCCGAGCTTCGAGGTGGTCGCGGCGAGAGCCGAAAGAATGGTCAGCGGCTCGAAGCGGTTGAGGAAATGCGGGATCGACTTCTCGTTGATGTAGAGCCCGTCGGCGACAAAGGCGAAGGCGATGCCGTTCTCCTCAGCCTTGCGGGCGTTGCGGATGAAGAAGTCGAGATTGACGCTGGCGTCCGGCGGATTGCTCGGATGGCGCCAGGCGTTCATGTGACTGCCGGGGCCCTGCAGCATCAGGCCGAAGGTGAGGCGGGTCTTGCTCATCGGGTTCTCCTGTCGGCTCAGGCGGCGAGCGCCGGCGCATCACCGGCGAGCAGCGTGATCGAGGCGAGGCGTTGCGCCGTCGCGGCGGCGGGCGTGTCGATGACGAATTCGGCGATGCCGAAGCGGGCGGAGAGCGCATCGAGCTCGCGCCGAACATCCTCGGCCGTGCCAGCGAGGATGCTCGGCCGGCGGATTTCGATCGTGTGGGAGGCGGCCCCGGCCTGGCGAGCGAACTCCGCCGCCTGCTCCTCGCTGCCGAGATTGACGCTCTGGCCATTGTCGAGGGTCACACGCACGACGCGGAGCTGATCGGTCAGCGCCCGTGCTTCCTCGGCGGTGGCGGCGGCGAGGGCAGCGACGCCCAGCAGCGGCAGCTCGGTGGCGCCGGCCTTGGCATGAGCATCGAGCGCAGCCTCGAGCGCCTTCGGATCGCCGTTCAGCTGGCCGGCGAAAACGAAGCGCCAGCCGAGATCGGCTGCGAGCCGAGCACTGTCCGGGCTGGCACCGAGCAGGAAGCGCTCGGCCGGCACCGGCGGCTTGGGCAGGGCCTGCGCGCCGGCGAACGGATCGTTCGCGTGGGGCGAATTCGCAAGGAAACCATCGAGCTCGGCCAGCAGCGCTTCGAAGGAGCGCTCGCGTTCCGGATCGTGCTGGACGCGCAGCGCCTGGGTCGAGAGCGGCAGGCCGCCCGGCGCCTTGCCGATGCCGAGATCGATGCGACCCGGCGCCAGCGCCGCGAGCAGGTTGAAGGTCTCGGCGACCTTGTACGGGCTGTAATGCTGCAAGAGCACGCCGCCGGAGCCGATCCGGATGCGCCTTGTGCGGGCGATCAGATGCGCGACCAGGATCTCCGGCGCCGAACTGGCGAGACCGGGAAAGCCGTGATGCTCGGCGAGCCAGAAGCGGCGATAGCCGAGCCGCTCGGCGGTCTGAGCCAGCGCGATCGTGCGCTGCAGGGCGTCGACCGCGGTCTCGCCGTCGAGGATCGGGCTCTTGTCGAGCAGGCTGAGGGAATAGACCATGGGATGTCTCGTAGGGCTCAGATGCCGCGCAGGCCGAGCGCCGTGCGCGCCTCCTCGGCCATCCAGCCGAGGCGCTCATAGTCGCCGCGCCAATAGAGCAGCGCCGCGTCGTCGCCGCCGAGCCTGACTTCGCGCACCCGGCCGATGACGATGGCGTGCGAGTGCCGCTCGATCAGTTCCTCGACCTCGCAATCGAGCGTCGCCAGTGCGCTTTCCAGCAGCGGCGCGCCGGTGACGCCCTCGGTCCAGTTCGCCCCGGCATAGCGCGCCTCGCCCTTCTCACCGGCGCGACCGGCAAAACGGTCGGCGATCTGCTTCTGCGTGGCGTTGAGGAAGTTGACGCCGAAGCTGCGATGGCGGGCGAGCACCGGAAAGCTCGAGGAGCTCAGGTTGAGTCCGAACATCACCGTCGGCGGCTCGGCGGAGAGCGAGGCGAGCGAGGTGACGGTCAGGCCGGTACGATCAGCGCCCTTCCCGGTCGTGATCACGCTGACGCCGCCGGCGAGATGGCGCAGCGCCGCCCGGAAGCTCGGCGTCTCGGCGTGCGCTGACGTGGCTCGAGCGAACGGGCGGGACGACGCGGATGAAGGAGTGACGAGCGAGACAACGGTCATGCAGACCTCGGCTGGCGAGAGGGCGCAGCGAAACGTGCGTCGTCATGGAACGACGCTCCGGCCGGACGAACCGGCACGCTGACGCTGCTGGGAAGCGATAGTCCTGCGGTCAGGCCGCGGGACGAAGGATCAGGAACATCGCGGCAGATTGCCGAGGTGATCGAATTCCAAAGTATTGCTCGATTTCATCGACGTGTCTCCGCGCTCGGAGCCCACGATTATCTCGTGGTGCTTTTAGCATTGTTGACGCGGCGCAAGCTGCTCCAGCAAATCCCGCGACCGGGCGCAGTGATCAGCGCTCGATACTGGCATTGTTCCTGCGAAACCATGCAGGGTCAATGAAATGTCTTTTCAAAGATGCGGCCGGCCGGAGGCGGAAGCGCTCGCCTCCGGCCGGCGGCGCGGCAGGTTTCTACTCTGCAGCGACAGGCCGGCTGCTCAGGCCGCAGCGGTGCGGCGCTGCCGGAAAAGCCGCCAGGCCGGCGTCAACAGGATGGCGGCGCTGAGCAGGGCCAGGATGACAGCGATCGGCGTCGAGACAAGCGCCGAGGCATTGCCACCCGAGATGGTCAGCGCCAGCCTGAGCTGGCTTTCAACCATCGGCCCCAGCAGCAGGCCGAGCACGATCGGTGCGCTCGGATAGTCGAGCCGCTCCATTATGTAACCGATCAGGCCGACGCCGAGCAGCACCCAGAGGTCGAACAGCGAGTTGTTGACCGAATAGACACCGACGGTGACGAAGAGCAGGATCACCGGGGCGAGCACGATGCGCGGCAGGCGCAGCACCTGGCCGAAGATACGCGTCGCCGCCAGGCCACCGACGATGGCGAGCAGGAAGGACGTCACCAGGAACTGCAGCATGAAGCCGTAGACGATGTCCGGATGCTCGCGGAAGAGCTGCGGGCCGGGCCGAAGGCCATGCACGAGCAGGCCGCCGAGGATGACGGCGGCGACGCCGGAGCCGGGGATGCCGAGCGCCAACGCCGGGATCAGCGAGGCCGCATTGTCGGCGCCGTTGCCGCATTCGGACGCGGCGACGCCCTCGGGATTGCCGTGGCCGAAGGTCTCGGGATTGCGGGCGACGCGCTTGGCCTCGTTATAGGCAAGGAAGGACGACATGCTGCCGCCCGCGCCCGGCAGGATGCCGATGATGATGCCGATGATCGAAGAGCGGATCCAGACCGGCGTGAAGAAGCGCCATTGGCTCAGCGCCGAGCCCTGGCGATGCAGCTTGAGCTTGTCGCCGCTCATGCCGGTCTTCACCGCTTCCTCGACGATCTGCAGCACCGGCGGCACGGCAAAAAGCCCGGTCAGCAGCACGATCGCGCTGAAGCCGTCGAGCAGATCGAGCTGGCCGAAGGTGAAGCGCTCGGTGCCGTTCGAGATGTCCTGTCCGACCGCGCCGATGAGGAGGCCGATGCCGCAGGCGATCAGCCCCTTCGGCAAATCGTCGCCGAGCAGGGAGGAGACGGTGGCGAGCCCGAGGATGCCGAGCCAGAAATATTCGATTGGCCCGAAGAGCAGGCTGAACGAGACCAAAGGCGGCGAGAGCAGGATCAGCGAAATCGAGGAGAGCACGCTGCCGATCACGCCCGAGAGCAGCGCGACCTGCAGCGCATAGGCGGCCTGACCCTTCTGGGTCATCTTGTAGCCGTCGAGCACGGTCGCGACCGAGGCCGGCGTGCCCGGCACGCGCATCAGGATCGCCGGGATCGCGCCGCCATAGGAGCCGCCATTGTACATGCCGGCCATCATGCCGAGCGCGAACATCGGATCGAGCCCGAAAGTCAGCGGGATCAGCACGGCAAGGCCGGTGACGACGGTCAGCCCAGGCAGGCAGCCGACGACGAGACCGGCGATCAGGCCGATGAACATGGCGAGGATGTTCATCGGCGCGAAGACGAGCGGGATGGCGTGCAGCAGCGCGTCGATCATCTGAGCTTCGCCAGCAGGGGTGAGAGGAGGTCTTCCGGGATGGGACGGCCGAGCGCGTAGACGAAGATCAGCAGGATCGAGACGACGCAGACCACGCCGACCACCGCCGCCAGCCCCCAGCGCCGGAAGCCCACCGCCGCCGGCAGGAACACGCAAAGCGCAAGGCTCGGCAGGATGAAGCCGATCAGGCTGATCGCGGCGAAATAGGCGACAAGCCCCGCGACGCCGATTCCGAGGCGCGGGCCGTGCAGCGCGAAGGCGCCCGGCGTCGGCTTCCTGCGAAGGCGGCGCAGGATCTCACGCGCCGCGATCCACAACCCCAGCACCGCCATTCCTGCCGCGATCGCGATGGGGTAGGCGGCGCTTTCGAAGGGGTAGGTCGATGCCGTCGCGATGACCGCGAGCGAGACCGCGACGAGCACGAGCGCGAAGACGATCTCGACCGGGCTGCGCGAGCGGCCCTCGGGCGCAGCCGGCGCGGCGTCCTCCGTCACTTCCACGGCGTCGCCTTCCAGGTCGCCTCGAGATCGGTGGTGGCACGATCGAGGAAGGCCTTGAAGTCGCTGGAGGCGAGGTATTGCAGCGGGATCTCGGCCTTCTTGGCGGCGTCGAGATATTCAGGATCCTTCAGCGCCTGATCGATCGCCTTCTCCAGCTTGGCGACGACATCGGCCGGTACGCCCTTGGGCGCCGCGATGCCGCGCGAGGCGCCGACGACGACATCGTAGCCGGCTTCGCGGAAGGTCGGCGCATCCGGCAGATAGGTCGAACGCTCGGCGCTCATCACGCCGATCACCTTGATGTTGCCCTCACGGGCGATCTGAAGCGCTTCGCTCAGGTTCATCGTCGCGGCCGGGACGTGGCCGCCGAGCACGGCCTGGCGGACCGGGGCGGTGCCGCCGAAGAAGGCTGGAGTGAACTTGGTGCCGGCCAGGCGCTGGAAGTTCAAGAGCGCGATGTGCTCGGATGAGCCACTGGCGCCGGAGGTGCCGATGACGAGCGGTGTCGACGCCTTCTTCGCCGCGTCGATCAGGTCCTTCAGCGAGGCGTAGGCGCTGGTCTTCGGCACGACCAGGACGCCGGGATCGTAGACCAGATTGGCGATCGGCTGCAGGTCGCCCATCTTGAACTTGGTCTTGCCCTCGACGACCAGCGCGTTGATCGCGGGGGCGTTGATGAAGCCGATCGTGGAGCCGTCGGGCTTGCCCTGGGCGACGGTGGTCCAGCCGATCTCGCCGCCGGCGCCGGGCTTGTTGATCACGCCGATGCGGGCGCTGCCGCCGAGATATTTCTCCATGTAGCGGGCGATCGAGCGGGCAGCGACATCGGTGCCGCCACCCGGCGCGAAGGCGACGATCATCTCGATCGGCTTCTCCGGGTACTCGGCCCGGGCAGCGCCGGTCATGAGGAGCGTGGCCGCGAGGGCTGCAGAGATCGACAAACGCTTGATCATCGAGGCGCTCCTTCAGGAGGTGAAAACGGAGAGGTCGGCAGGCGCGGCGTCGGCATCGGTCCATTCGTCGCCGAGCAGTTCGGGCGTGTCATAGGCAACCAGCGAGCGGTAATGCGCCTCGCGATCGGCAACGAAGAGGGCGCGGGCGATGCCGCGGGCGAGCCGGTCGGCGCCAGCGCTGACGGCCGGGATGTCGCCGGAGAGTTTTCCATGGCTCAGCATCGCCGGGTAGTTGAAGCAATGGATGAGCGCCAGCGCTGGACAGCTGCCGGGCCGCTTCTCCTGGAATTCGAAGGATGGGCCGAGATCGGGCGCGCTTTCCAGCTCGGGATTGTCGATACCCTCCGGGACGTAGCGATCCCTCCAGAAGCGGATGAACGGCGCGACCGCGGCAAGCTCGGGACGTTCGCCGAGATCGACCGAGAAGCCGGTGGCGAAGATCAGGAAATCGATGATGTAGCTGCCCTTCGGCGTCGTCAGCGCGAGCGCACCATCCCGCTCCGTCAGATCGAGGATCGGGCTGCCGAGATGGAAGCGCGCATTGGCATGGCGCGAGACGCGCAGCGTCGAGTCACGTGGCGGCGGTGTCTGCGCCTTCAGCGCATAGTCGAAGAAGCGCCATTTCCATTCATCCGGCAGGCCGGCGACGCCGTGGACCACGCCCTGGCTGCCGATGCCGGTGAACTTGTTGATGCGCGGCAATTCCTTGCGACGCACGAACAGATCGAGGCTGGCAACGCCTTGCTCCAGCGCGGTCGCGGCATTGTCCATGGCCGAGGCCCCGGCGCCGACGACGCCGACGCGCTTGCCTCTCAAGGCGGCGAATTCGATCGCGTCGGCGCTGTGCGCCCAGAAGTGGCGATCGATCGTCTCGACGATCGGCGGCACCCAGGGTGCGCCGAGCCCGTCACGACCGGTGGCGAGCACGAGATGGCGGGCGAAGATCGTGCGCGAGCCCGCCGCATCCGAGACCGTCAGCGCCAGCAGATCGCCTTCAGGCACGACCGCATCAACTGAGACACCGTTCTCGACCGGCAGGGCCAGCACCTTCCGGTACCAGACAAGATAATCCATCCACATCGGCCGCGGGATCTTGCCGAGCGCCTCCCAGGCGGCGCGGCCATGCTGTGCCTCGTACCAGGCCCGGAAGGTCAGCGCCGGCAAGCCGAGCGCCGGGCCGGTGAGCTGCTTCGGCGAGCGCAGCGTCTCCATCCTGGCATAGGTCACCCAGGGGCCTTCGCGGCCGGCGGGCGCGCGGTCGAGCAGGACGATGTTCGAGAGACCGAGCCCCTTCAGTGCCCCGGCGGCGGCAAGGCCGCACATGCCGGCGCCGACGATCACGACATCGCGGACGCGCTGGCCCTGATGCTCGCGCGGCGGCACCCAGTCCTTGGCCGGCCATTCCAGCCATTCGAGATCCTGGCGCAGGCGCTGCTCAAGCGCAGGCAGACCGGTCGGGACGGGCGAGACCGCGTTCATGCCGCGCCCCGGATCGGCTTGGGGCCGAACAGGTCCGCCATCAGCCGCTCGCGCGCCGTCGGCGGGTGTTTGACGAAACCGGGCAAGGTCTCGCGCGAGATCTCTTCCAGCGCCGCGATCAGCCCCTCGACCAGCGGCGTCGCCGGGCGGCCATAGGGCGTTACCACGCCCCAGAGGAAGGAGATGGGAACGTCGAGCTTGCGGATCGCGACGCCTTCAAGCGGCATGCCATAGGCGATGACCGGCTCGAGAATGGCGATGCCGAGCCCGGCCCGCGCCGCCATCAGCGCGGTGTTCGAGGTGTTCGCGTCGAGGAGACCGGCGGGCTGAACCCCGGCTCGCTCCAGCGCCGCATCGACGCGCCGGCGCCAGCGGAAGGGATTGGCCATGGCGATCAGCCTGCGGCCAGCGACCGCGGCGAGCGGGATCGTCTCAGCCTGCGCCAACGGGTCGTCGGCGCGCACGGCGACGACGCAGGGCGCCTCGCCGATCCAGTGGATCTCCAGCGCCGGGTGGTCGACCGGCAGGCTGGTAACGCCGATCTCGGCGACATGGGTCGCGACCGACTGCACGACCTGCTCGGCCAGCGCCGCCCGGATATGGACCTGCCCGGGCAGGGCCTCCTCGCCAAGTCGCGCCAGGGCGGCCGGCAGCATGCCGGCGGCGAAGGAGGCGATCGAGGCGATTTCGAGCGAGCGCGGCTTGTCGGCGGCGATCGCGGCGGCGCGCTCGCGCAGTTGCCGGAGCCAGGCGATGACCGGCTCGACCTCCTGATGAAAGCGCAGGCCCTGCTCGGTCGGCGTCACCCGCGGCCCGGCGCGGTGCAATACGCTGAAACCGAGGGTCTCCTCCAGCTCCTGGATCTGCCGGGTCAGCGCCGGCTGCGAGCGGCCGAGCAGCTTCGCGCCGCCGGTGATGCTGCCGGCGGAGAAGACTGCGGCGAAGGCTTCGAGCTGGCGCAGGTCCATGCGTTCACTGGCTGGATCATTATTCCTAAATCGGATGATAGATACTAGTTGATGCAGGTCAAGCATGAAGCATAGGCTGGTGGTGATCGCTTCGCAGGCAGCCTGGGAGAGAATGCGGATGAGCAGCCCCCATCTCATCGAAACCCTGTCCGGTGCAGGCTCCGGCCTCGCCGGGGTGCTGGCCGAGCGGGCCGAGATTCTAGGCTTGAGC
This sequence comes from Allobosea sp. Root483D1, assembly GCF_001429505.1. Lineage (GTDB taxonomy): Bacteria > Pseudomonadota > Alphaproteobacteria > Rhizobiales > Beijerinckiaceae > Allobosea. Next base: position 128,083 of record NZ_LMJW01000011.1, on the reverse strand, counting down.
CAGGCCGCGCATGACGCGGTCCTGCTGCCGCTGGCGCCCGGCGGTATCAGTCATGTCGAACGCGCGGCACTTGCCGCCCGCATGGCCAGCGCCAATGCCGACGCCGCGCTCGCGGAGCACTATCGCGAACTGCTGCGTCAGGCCGGCGAGAGCCCTGCCTTGCTCGCCTTCGCCGAGGGCGCTGGTCCCGCTGCGGACACCGACGCACGGTTGCGCGCCATCATCCGCCATGTCGACCTCGTGACGCTCTCGCCCAGGGACACGACTAAGGCCGACATCGCCGCGCTGGCCGCAGCAGGCCTGTCCGAGCCCGATATCGTCAGGCTCGCCGAGCTGATCGCCTTCGTGAACTACCAGGCCCGCGTCATCGCCGGGCTGCGGCTGCTGGGGGCCATCGCATGAGCACTGTCGTCCACGAATTCACCGACAAGGTCCCGCGCTGGTCGCCCTATGTCACGCCGGTCGTGCTTGCCGAGGCGACGCCGGAGCAGCTCGACGCCATGCAGGTGACGCCGTCGAACAAAAAGATTTCCGACTACGTCCTGACGCTGGCGCATGATCCGGAATCGCTGAAGGTGCGCTCGCCTCTGTTCAACGCGATCATGTACGGCAAGGGCGGCCTGTCCTCGGCCGAGCGCGAGCTCGGCGCCACTGCCGCCTCGATCGTCAACCGCTGCGTCTACTGCGCAGCGGTGCATGCCTCGCGCTTCAACGCCCTGACCAAGTGCACCGACGTGATCGAGGAGATCTTCGCCAGGGGGCTCGACGCCGAGCTGGAGGAGCACCAGCAGGCGATCTTCGACTTCGCCGCCAAGCTGTCGAAGACCCCGTCAGAGGCCGCAGCCGACGACATCGCAAAGCTCGCCGATCTCGGCCTCTCCAAAGTCGAGATCCTCGACCTCATCCTGTCGGCGGCGATCTTCGGCTGGGCCAACCGCCTGATGCACACGCTCGGCGAGCCGGTCCGAGACTGAATGCCTAGCCCTCGCGCAGCTGGCGATGCAATTCGGCTGCGCTCAACCCGCTGAGCCCGAGCGCCGGGAGCAGGTCGTTCTCGGCACGGAAATCCCGCGCGCAGATCGCGTCGAACAGCGCGATTCCGGCCTTGTGCAGCGGCAGCTCCATGCCGGCCACCGCGCCGAGAAGCTCCAGCGGCACGAGGCCGAAGGGCACATCCTCGGTGATGAAGCGGGTGTCGAGCGACTTTGGCCCGAGCAGCTCCGGCCGCTTGCGGTAGATTTCCGCCGCCATCTCGCCAACCGGAGCCGGCTCGACGCCGAAGGAGAGCCGGTAATGGTCCTGGACGCTGCGGACCTCGAGCCCGAAGGCACGCGCCAGCCCTAGCCGCTCGACGTCCATGGCGTCGATGATGCGGCCGACGCCCTGCGTGATCGAGCCGTAATTCGGCCAGTCCTCGCCTTTCTCGGCCCGCGTCAGGTTGCCGAGCATGGTCGCCATATGGGCCGGCGGATTGAGATTGCTCAGCATGATCGCGAGCAGGTCCGGGCGCGATTCGAAACGATCGCCGAACAGGGTGCGGCAGAGCAGGAGGCCGGCCTCGGCATGGCGCTGCGGCAAGGTTGCGACGTCGAGCCGCGCGCGGATGCCGGAGAGATGGACGCTGCGCGAGCCGCTCTTGCGCGCGGTCAGCGCCGTCGTCGCCCAGGCGGCAATCGGCAGGTCGAGCCCGCGCGCCGCCAGCAGACGATGCAGATGGAGCGCGGCGAAGGAGCAATGCGCGCTGACGATCACCGCCTGACCGGCGCGCAGCTGCGGCGCCAGCGCCTCGAACACTGCGCGGAAGCCATTGGCCTGCACCGCGACGATGACCGCTTCGGCGCCATCCACCGCCTCGGCACAGTCGCGGGCGAGCGCGAACGGGAACGCCCCTGCGAGCTTGCCGGTGACGGACAATTCCGCTCCATCGGCGAAATCGCCCAGCGCCGCGCCGCTGGGCGACCACAGAACCGGCTGATGGCCGGTCGACGCCAGATAGGCCGCATAGCCGCGCCCGATTCCACCCGAGCCGATGATCGCGACGCGCATGAACGCTTCCTGTCTTCGTGATCGCCACAGTGCCGACCGCATCATCGATCCTCGATCGGTCAGTGGCGGAGGGTTTAGTGCGTCTGTCCCATAGGCCGCAAGCCTGAGCGATCTCTCAGCATCGGCAACCCGGCCGACTGGAACAAGGCCTGAAAACTCGGCGGTTGACAGTTTTGCAATCGATTACATAATCCGATCCAGAGCGGTTCCACAGAATGAGCCGCATGAGGGAGGAGTGCCGGTCATGCGCATCAGCATCGTCGTTTCATCGGCTTTTTCCGGCGCGATCACCGCGCTGCGGCGCTGAGCGCGCCTCGAAAGCCCGGGCCATGGTCCAGATCGGCTTCAACCTGCTGACGGTCGGCGGCTTCATCGACGAGGCGCATCTGCCGTTGTGCGAACGCATCCGCGAGATCGGCTATGACGGCGTCGAAATCCCGGTCTTCGAAGGCGATGTCGGCCATTACGAGCGGCTCGGCCGCCGCCTCGACGCGATCGGCCTTGCACGCACCATCGTCACCATCGTCGCCGAGGACAGCAACCCGCTCTCGCCGGACCCGGCCATCCGCCAGCGGGCGCGTGAGCGTCATCGCTGGGCGGTCGACTGCGCCGCGGCACTCGGCGCCACCGTCATCGCCGGGCCCTATCACTCTCCGGTCGGTGTCTTCACCGGCGAAGGGCCGCGCGAGGACGAACTCGCTCATCTCGCCGAGGCCCTGCACGCCATGGCGGATGATGCCGGCAAGGCCGGGATCGCGCTCTCGCTGGAGGCGATCAACCGTTTCGAATGCTATGCGCTGACCACAATGGAAGCCGCGAGCGCGCTGCATGCGCGGGTCGCGCATCCGAACTTCGGCTACATGTACGACACCTTCCACGCCAATATCGAGGAGCGTGACCCGGTCGGCGCCTACAGCCGCTACGCGCCCGAGATCAACCACATCCACCTCTCCGAGAACGATCGCGGCATCGTCGGGCGCGGCCATGTGCCGTGGGCCGAGACCTTCCGCGCCATCCGCACCACCGACTATGATGGCTGGCTGACGGTCGAGGCCTTCGGGCGGGCCCTACCCTCGCTGGCGGCGGCGACGCGGGTCTGGCGCGACCTCTTCCCCAATCTCGACACGCTATTGGTCGAGAGCCACGACTTCATCCGGCAAGGCTGGGCCGAGGCGGGTGCGGCATGAGCGCTGATACGCCGGTCCTTTCGATGCGCGGCATCGGCAAGAGCTTCACCGGCGCGCGGGCGCTCGACGATGTCAGCCTCGATTGCCGTGCCGGCGAGGTCCACGCCATCTGCGGCGAGAACGGCGCCGGTAAGTCGACGCTGATGAAGGTGCTCGGCGGCGTCTATCGCCCCGACGAAGGCGAAATCGTCCTCAGCGGGCAGCCGATCGCCTTCCGGCATCCGGTCGAGGCGCGCCGGGCCGGGATCAGCATCATCCACCAGGAACTCAGCCTGCTGCCCGAGCGCAGCGTCGCCGACAATATCTTCCTCGGCCTGGAGCCGACCCGCAGCGGCCTGCTCGACCGCGATGCCATGCAAAATGGCGCCCGTAGATTGCTCGAGCGTGTCGGCGCCAGGGTCCATCCGGGCGCGCTGGTAAAATCGCTGTCGATCGCCGAGCAGCAGCTGGTGGAGATCGCCAAGGCGCTGGCGCTCGATGCGCAGATCATCGTCATGGACGAGCCGACCGCGGCGCTCGACGAGCGCGATGCCGGCCGGCTGCTCGAACTGGTCGGGACGCTCAGACGCGAAGGCGCGGCGATCCTCTACATCTCGCACCGCATGGCCGAATTGAAGGCGATCGCCGACCACATCACCGTGCTGAAGGACGGCAAGCTCGTCGCGACGCGCCCCACTACCGCGCTGACGCCAGCGATGATCATCAGGCTGATGGTCGGGCGCGACCTCGCCGACTTCTTTCCGGCGCCGGGCGATCCGGCTCGGCTCGGCCCCGTCGTGTTGTCTGTGAAGGATGCCGGCAACGCCATCCTCTCCGACATTGCTCTCGACCTGCGCGCCGGCGAGATCGTCGGTGTCGCCGGGCTAGAGGGTTCTGGCAAGGGTGCGCTTGGGCGTGCCTTGTTCGGCGACGAGCCTTTCACGCGCGGCCGCATGTCTATCGACGGACATGATGGGCTGATCGCCTCGCCGCGCGCTGCGGTCGCCGCCGGCATCGGCTTCCTCTCCGACGACCGCAAGAAGGAGGGCATCGCCCCGCAGCAATCGCTGCGCGACAATGTCCTCATGACCCTGCGCGCCTTTGCGCGCCGCCTGCTGCCACCGGGCTCCGGCACCATGGCGCGCGCCGCCGCCGACCGGCAATTGACCGAGGTCGACGTCCGGGCCGCCGGGTTTGCGCAGGAGATCCGCGAGCTCTCCGGCGGCAACCAGCAGAAGGTCGTGATCGGCCGCTGGCTGGCGCGCGATCCCAAGGTGCTGATCTTCCTCGAGCCGACCCGCGGCATCGACGTCGCCGCCAAGGCGGCGATCTACCAATTGATGCGTGGCCTTGCCGATCGCGGCCGCGCCATCCTGATGATCTCGTCCGATCTGCCGGAGATCATCGGCGTCAGCGACCGCATCCTCGTCATGCATCAGGGCCGCATCGCCGGGAAGCTCAAGCGCGGCGCCGGCGAAGAAGACGTGATGCACCTCGCGCTGGGCACCGGGACGACGGAGGCCGCGGCATGAGCGCCAGCGCCGACATCGCGGCCCCCCGCCCGGCGCGCGAAGTGCCGGTGGCGCCGCTGCTCTTCGCCGGCTCGCTGGCGCTCTATGTCGCAACCGCGCTCGCGACCGGGCAGCACGCCTATCTCACCGGCGAAGGCTTCGTCGGTCTCACCCAGCGCATGGTCGGCCTCGGCATCGTCGCGCTCGGACAGACGCTGACCATCCTGGTCGGCTCGATCGACCTCTCCGTCGCCAACCTGATCAGCGTCTCCGCCGTGCTCGCCTCCTTCATCATGAAGGGCGAGCCCGCGATGATCGCCCCGGCTGTGCTCGCAGTGCTGGCGGTGTCGGCGGCAGTCGGCCTCGTCAACGGGCTGATCATCGCCCGGCTCGACGTCAACCCGCTGATCGCGACGCTCGGCGTCGGGCTGATTCTGCAAGGCCTGCTCTCGGCGAGCTTCAGCAATTTCGCCGGCTCGGTTCCAGCGGCCTTCCAGGCCTTCGCCTATGGCCGGATCGGGCTCCTGCCCTGGTCGGTGCTGCTGCTCCTCCTGCTCGCGCTCGCGATCTGGCTGATGCTGACCCGCACGCGCTTCGGCGCTCATCTCTACGCCACCGGCGGCAATCGCGACGGCGCCCGCCTCGCCGGCATCCGCACCGAGCGCATCACCATCGGCGCGCATGTATTGTGCTCGCTGATGGCCGGGCTGACCGGGCTCTATCTCGCCAGCCGCCTGCGCGCCGGGGCGCCCTGGGTCGGCCGCGACGGCGTCTACGATCTTGAATCGATCGCCGTCGTGGTGATCGGGGGCACGCTGCTCGCCGGCGGGCGCGGCGGTGTCTGGGGCACGATGGCCGGCGTCTTCCTGTTCGCCACGCTCGACGCCGTCTTCAACATGACCGGCATCGACGCCTTCCCGAAGCAGGTGCTGCGCGGCGCCATCGTCATCCTCGCGGTCGCCGTCTACGCGGTGCGCAGCAGGGGGCATGTCGCATGAGCGCCGCAGCCGCCCAGTCCGGACCGTCGGCAGCGCTGCGCTTCGCCCGCGGCGTCAATGTCGGCGTTGCCGTCTTCCTCGTGCTCTACGGCACGATCGCGGTGCTGCAGCCGAGCTATTTCGAGGTCGAGGGCTTCCTCAACTTCCTGCGCCGGGCCGCACCGCTGATCATCCTCGCCTGCGGCCAGCTCTTCGTCATCGCCGGCGGCGGCTTCGACCTGTCGATGGGTTCGCTGGTGACGCTGACCGTGCTCGGCGGCTCGATGCTTGCCGGCGGCAATCCCGACAACACCTGGTGGACGATCGGCGTGCTCTATCTGATCGGCCTCGGCGTCGGGCTGGTGAACGGGCTCGTCGTCACCCTGCTCAAGGTGCCCTCGATCATCGCCACGCTCGGCATGCTGCTCTCGCTCAACGGCGCGGCGCTGATGTGGTCGGGCGGGGCGCCGCGCGGCTATCTGCCGGAGAACTTCCGGGCGCTCGGCCGCCTGGTCTATCGCGACGTCCCGTTGACCGGGATCATGCCGCTCTCGGTGATCATCCTCATCGTCTTCGTCGGGCTCGCCGCCTGGCTGCTGCACGCGACGGTCTTCGGCCGGCAGGTGCTGGCGGTCGGCGACAATCCGCGCGCGGCGGAGCTTTCCGGCGTGCCGGTCGGCACGACGCGCGTGCTGGTCTTCATCATCTCGGCATTGTCGGCGGTGACCGCGGGCATCCTGCTCGGCGGCTTCGCCGGGGTTTCGACCGCGGTCGGACAGGGGCTCGAGCTACAGGCGATCGCCGCCTGCGTCATCGGCGGGGCGCAATTGCTGGGCGGGCGCGCCAGCGTGACTGGCGCCGTCGCCGGCGCGCTCAGCCTGTTCGCCCTGTTCACGCTGCTCAACCTGATGGGCCTGCCGCAGCCGCTGCGCGAGACCGTGCAGGGCCTGATCCTGATCGCCGCGGTGGCGTCGAGCGCCTGGCGCATGAGGCGCGCCTGAGACTGAGAGTTTTCGGAGCTACGTGATCCCACGCGCTCCGCCAAAGGCCGCCGGCAAGGCGGTGCGACAAAGAGGGAGGTGACGATGAAGACGCATATTGCTTTGGCCGCACTGCTGGCAGGCCTGTCGAGCGGCGCGCTGGCGCAGAACTTCAACGATCCCGCCGAGTTCGAGCGGCAGAAGGCCCTGCTCACGGTCGCGCCGCAGGGACCGGAGGGCAAGCCTTGGGAGCAGAATCTCGGCGGCGAGAAGGTCGACACCGCCAAGTACAAGAAGCCGGGCCCCTACAAGCTCTGCTTCTCCAATGCCGGCGTGAACAATCCCTGGCGCGTCGTCGGCTTCACCAACATGCAGGCCGAGGTCGACGCCAACAAGGCCGACATCGCCTCGTTCACCCATGCCGATGCCGAGGGCAAGGACGACAAGCAGATCTCGGACATCAACGCCTTCGTCAACAGCGGACAGTGCGACGCGCTGATCGTCTCGCCGAACACCACGGCGGCACTGACCCCGGCGGTCGAAGCGGCCGCGAAGAAGCTGCCCGTCGTGGTCTTCGACCGCGGCGTCGACAGCAAGGCACCGGTCACCTTCATCAATCCGATCGGCGGCTATGGCTTCGGCATCCAGGGCGCGAGCTTCATCGCCGAGAAGATTCCGGCCGGCGGCGCGGTGCTGGCGCTGCGCATCCTGCCGGGTGTCGATGTGCTGGAGAACCGCTGGGCGGCAGCCGAGCGCATCTTCAAGGAGAAGGGCATCAAGGTCGTCGGCGCCGAGTTCACCAATGGTGACAACGCCAAGACCAAGGCGATCGTCGAGGATTATCTCAACCGCTTCGGCAAGATCGACGGCGTCTGGATGGATGCCGGTGCGACCGCGGTCGCGGCGCTCGAAGCCTTCGAGGATGCCGGCAAGCCCTTTCCGGTGATCAATGGCGAGGACCAGCAGGACTTCCTGCAGAAGTGGAAGAAGAACAAGCTCACCGCGATCGCGCCGACCTATCCGACCTATCAGTGGCGCACCCCGGTGATCGCGGCGATCCGCATCCTCAAGGGCGAGCCGGTCGTGGGCCCGACCTGGAAGCTGCCGCAGCCGGCGATCACGGCCGAAAACCTCGACAAATACATCAACGACAAGATGCCGCCGCTGCACTACGCGCTCTGCGGCTGCGAGCAGATGACGAACTATCCGGCCCGCTGGGGCGGCAAGTAACGCGGCCAAGTAACCCGGCAATGTAACGACGACGCCGGGCGCCCGGATGATACGGGCGCCCACCCCTGCCCTACCGGCAGCGATTGCGGCATGATGGGCGTCCTGCCTCCTCCTGCCGATTCGCAGTCGCTTTTCCCAGATCATTGGCCTTGCAAGACGCACCCATAGCCGCTCCGACCATCGCCGAAGTCGCGCGCCTCGCCGGTGTCTCGACGGCAACGGTGTCGCGCACGCTGGCGCAACCGGACAAGGTCAAGGCGCGCACCCGCCAGCGCGTGCTGGAGGCCGTGAAGGCGACCGGCTTCGTCCCCAACGCCCAGGCCCGCAATCTCCGCCTCCAGGCGACGCGCACCGTGATCCTCTTGGTGCGCGACATCAGCAATCCGTTCTATCTTGAGATCTACAAGGGCGTCGAAGAGGCGGCGATCGATGCCGGCTACAAGGTGCTGATGGGCGATGCCCGCGACGATGACGAGCGCATCCTGCGCTATGTCGACATGGTCAGGGAACGCCATGCCGACGGGCTGATCCTGATGGTCGGCCGCTTTCCCGCGGCGCTCGCCGAACGCACCCGCCTGCCACCCATCGTGGTTGCGCTGGAGATGCTGCCGGGGCTGAACCTGCCGACGGTCAAGGTCGACAACCACGCAGCAGCACGCGCCGCGGTCGCTCATCTCGCCAAGCTCGGCCATCGCCGCATTGCCCATATCGCCGGACCGATGCCCGATCCAATGAGCCTCGACCGTCGCGACGGCTATCTCGCCGGCCTCGCCGATGCCGGCATCGCAGCCGATCCTGATCTCATCGTCGAAGGCGATTTCGGCCTCGCAGCCGGCCGCGCCGCGGTCCGTACACTGGATGAGCGAGGCGTCGACTATACTGCCGTCTTCGCCGCAAGCGACCAGATGGCGGTCGGCGCGATGGGCGAGCTTCGCGCCCGCGGCCGCAACGTTCCTGATGACGTCTCGGTCGTCGGCTTCGACGATATCGTGTTGGCGGAAGCGGTCGAGCCGCAGCTCACCACCGTGCACCAGCCGCGCCGCGAGATCGGCCAGGCCGCGATGGCACTGCTGATCGAACAGCTATCAGGGCGCGCCGGCCACCGCGACCTCGTGCTGCCGACGCGGCTCATCGAACGCGCCTCAGCAGCGCCACCGCCCAACAAATACGGAAAGTCGGGATAAGCCTCAGGCCGCCGCCGCCGTGGTGCGTCGGGCCATCGCCCCGGCAACCGCCTTTTGCAGATCGGCCTGCCAGAACGGCTTGCTTAGGCGCAGCACGCCGGCTCCAGCGCCTGCGGGCAGGTCGGCATAGCCGGTGGCGAGGATGATCGGCAGGGCCGGCCAGCGTTCGGTAACCACCGCGATCAATTGCGCACCGGTCATCTGCGGCATGGCATGGTCGGTGATCAGCAAATCGATCTCGTTGCTCTCCAGCGCGGACAGCGCTTCGCGTCCCGAGTTGGCCTCGATGACCCTGTGACCGAGATCCTCCAGCAATGCGGTGGTGTTCATCAGCACGAGCGCGTCGTCGTCGACCGCAAGCACGGTGAGCGGGCGCGCTGCCGCAGCTTCGACCTTGTCCCCCGCGGGCAGTCGGACAGGCTCGGCCGCAATGGCTGCCGCGGTAGAAGCCGACAACCAGATCTCCACCGTCGTGCCCTGTCCTGGGCGACTGTCGAGCAGGAGCCGGCCGCCAAGCTGCTCAGCCATGCCATGCACCATCGAGAGGCCCAGCCCCGTCCCCTTGCCGATGCCCTTGGTGGTGAAGAAGGGCTCGGTCGCCTGGGCGAGCGTTTTGGCGTCCATCCCGCTCCCGGTGTCGGCCACCGAAAGGCGGACATAGTCCCCCGCCGGCAAGCCGGTGCGGTGCCCACCGCCGACATGTTCATTGCTGGCGCCGATGCGCAGCGCACCGCCTTCCGGCATGGCATCGCGCGCGTTGACCGCGAGATTGAGCAAGGCTGTCTCGAGCTGGTTCGGATCGGCCGTGGCCATTGCGAGATCGGCGGGAAAATCGGTCTCGATCCGGGTCAGCGGTCCCAGCGAGCGCTGGAGCAGATCGCCCATCCCGGCGACAAGCACGTCGACCGCCACGGGCTGCAGCTCGAGCTCCTGCTTGCGGGCGAAGGAGAGCATGCGCTGCGTCAGGGAGATCCCCCGGCTCGCCCCCTTGATCGCATTGTCGATCAGGCCGAGCTGGCGCTCGTCGCTGATCTGGCGGCGGACCAGTTCGAGGCTGCCCATGACGGCAGTGAGCAGATTGTTGAAGTCGTGCGCAACGCCGCCGGTGAGCTGGCCCAGCGCCTCGATCTTTTGCGACTGGAACAGCGCCTCGCGCGCCGTGTCGAGCTCGGCCTCCACCTTGCGGCGGTCGGTCAGATCGCGGGTGATCTTGGCGAAGCCGATGATCTCGCCGGCGTCGTCGCGGATCGGGTCCATCACGACATGCGCCCAGAACGCTTCGCCGTTCTTGCGCAGGCGCCAGCCCTCCTTCTCGAAGCTGCCCTTGTCGATGGCCGTCTGCAAGGCGCGCTCGGGCTCTCCGCTGGCCCGGTCCTCCGGGCGATAGAATAGCGAGAAATGCCGGCCGACGATCTCGTCGGGGCAATAGCCCTTGATCCGCTGCGCCCCGGCATTCCAGTTCGTGACCATGCCGTCGCGATCGATCATGTAGATCGCATAGTCGGTGACGCCCTGGACCAGCAGGCGGAAACGCTCCTCGCTGCGCCGTAGCGCCTGCTCGGCCTCGCGCCGCTCGGTCAGGTCGCGCGTGACCTTGGCGTAGCCGAGCACACGGCCGGTTCCCGGGTTGAGGATCGGATCGATGACGACATGGGCCCAGAAGCGGGTGCCGTCCTTGCGGACGCGCCAGCCTTCCTTCTCGAAACGGCCCTCTTCCGCGGCCACGCGCAGGGCACGTTCCGGCACGCCGGCGGCGCGATCCTCCTCCGTGTAGAAACGAGAGAAGGACTGGCCGATGATCTCGTGATCCTCATAGCCCTTGAAGCGCCGGGCTCCGGAGTTCCAGCTGATCACCGTTCCCTGCGGATCGAGCATGTAGATTGCGTAGTCCGTGACGGACTCCACCAGCAGCCGGTAACGCTCGGCGGTCACCGGACCTTCCGCAATCTGAAGCACGTTTGGAACCTTGGCATGTGACATGTCGAACGCGCTGAACGCGGCATTGCACAAAAGGTTCCCGGTGGGACAAAGAAAAATTGACGCAAGGTCAGCGCGCCGACTTGGGCGAGACCAGGATCGCACCCGAAGCTGCGACGACCAGCACCAGCCCGAGCCAGTCGCTCACCGCCGGACGCTCGCCGAGCAGGAGCACCGAACCCAACGCTCCGACAGCCGGAACCATCAAGGTGCCGAGGCTGGCGATCCCGGCCGGCAGCCGTGCAATCACGGTGAACCAGAGGAAATAGGCGAGCGCCTGCGCGCCGAGGATATGGAAAGCGAGCGCGGCTGTAACTGGCGCAGACAGGGCCTTCGGCACGGGAACACCTTCGAAGATCAGCATGCCGATGCCCGCCGCCGCGCCGCCGATCAGCAATTGCCAGGCGGCGATCGTCAGCGTCGGCGCCGCGACCGGCCAGCGCTTGGTGACGATGGTGCCAAGCGCCCAGCTCAGGCTGGCGAGCAATGCCAGGGCAAGCCCCGGCGAGAATTGCCCAGCCTGGATCAGCGGCAGCCCGAGGCAGAGCAGTCCGGCGATGCCGAGCCCCAATCCCATCAGCCTTGGCCGATCGAAGCGTTCGCCCAGCACCGGCCAGGCCATCAGCGTCGCCCAGACCGGCATGGTGAAGGTCAGGATCGCGGCGCGTGAGGTCGGCGCCATCAATTGGGCGAAGGCGAGCAGGATGTTGAAGGCGGCGATCGAGAGGATGCCGGCGACGATCAGCCTCGGCCAATGCGCCGCGGGCACCTTGAGGCTGACGCCGCGCGCCAGCGCCACCGCGACCAGCGCGAGGCCGGCAAAGGTCATACCGCCGGCCCGCAGGGTCCAGGGCGCGATCTCGGTCAGCGAGATCCGGACCGCCGGCCAGTTGAAACCCCAGAGCAGCCCGAGCAGCGGGACGAGCAGGAGCGAGCGGGCGGGAGCGGACGGCATGAACAGACTATGCGGGAGGATGCGTTGGCGGCGTCATGCCATTTCGACGGAAGCTGGATGCACGACAGGCGTGCATCCAGCCTACCTCATTCAGCCCGCGACCGGCTCAACGCCGCACCATTCGGCGACGAAGAGCGCCATGGTGCCGGTGATGCGCTTCAGCGACGCCAGGCTGACGCGCTCGTCGAAGGCGTGGATGTTCTCCGAGATCGGCCCGTAGCAGAGCGCCGGCACCTTGTCGTAGAGCGCGTAGACGCGGGTATCGAGATAGCCGGGGGTCATGAAGCTCTTCAGCGTCTTGCCGGTTGCGCCCTGATGGGCACGGCCGAGCACGGCCTCGGCCTCGCTGCCGGGCTCGAGGACATAGCCTTCCGACCAGAAGCCGTTGAAGACGACCTTGGGCGGATTGTTCGAGAGGAAATTGTCGGTGCGCGCGAAGGCGAGCACTTTGGCCTCGATGCGCTTGGCGAGTTCGTCGGCGGACATGCCGGGATAGAGTCCGATGCGGCAGTCGACCTTGCACCAGCACGGCACCGACGAGGCCCAGTCGCCGCCTTCGATCTTGCCGATGTTGAGGTTGATCGGGTGGGCGACATCCTCGAAATGCGGCCGGCCGATCTTCTCGCGGTTCAGCGCCGCCTCGACCTCGCGCAGGGCGCCGATGACGCGATAGGCCGCGTCGATCGCGTTCGCCCCACCCGCCATCTCGCGGACATGCACCGGCACGCCGCGAACCTCGAGCTGGAACCAGAGCACGCCGGTGTTGGCGCGGACCAGCATCTCCTCCTCGGGTTCGGGGATCAGCACTGCATCGGCCTCGTAGCCGCGTAGATGCGTCATCAGCGCGCCGTTGCCGGTCGATTCCTCCTCGACGACCGACTGGACATAGACGGTCGCCGCCGGCTGCAGGCCGATGCGCCGGAGCGCGTCGAGGCAGAAAAGATTGGCGGCACCGCCGGCCTTCATGTCGGCGCCGCCGCGACCATAGAGCCAGTCGCCGTCAATGACGGGATCGAAGGGCGGGTGCGTCCAGAGCTCGGCCGGACCGGTCGGCACCACGTCGACATGGGCCTGCAGGATCAGCGAGCGGCCCTTCTCCTCGCGCGGATGATGGATGCCGACGACGATCGGCGCCTCGGAATGGGTATCCGAGAACGGCGCACCGCCGGGATGGCGGCCGATCGCCTCACGGTCCATGGCGAAGCGGTCCAAGGTGAAGCCGCGCGCTTTGAGGGCCCGGAAGACGAAGTCCTGGACGGTGTGCTCGTCGCCGCGCGTCGAGGGGAAGCGGATCATCTCCTGGGTGAAGGCGATCTGCTCGGCAAAGCCCGCCTCGACGGAGGCGAGGATACGGTCGCGCAAGGCGAGGTCGAGCGGCATGGCTGGGGTCTCCGATACATAGGCAAGCGTTTGGCTAGCTCGTCATGGTCGGGCTTGACCCGACCATCTCGGAAACCAGCTATCTGGTCACGAGATTCTCGGGTCTCCGCTACGCTGCGCCCGAGAATGACGCATGGGCTCACCGCCCGAACCGCTCCCCGCCCGGGACGGCGGCGAGCAATTGGCGGGTATACTCGTGCTGGGGGGCGGCAAAGAGCGCCGCAGTCGGGCCGCTCTCGACGATCTTGCCGCGCTGCATCACCGCGATCTTGTCGCAGATCTGCGCGGCGACACGCAGGTCATGGGTGACGAACAGGATGGCGAGGCCGAGCCGCTGCTGGATATCCTTGATCAGCGTCAGGATCTGCGCCTGCACGGAGACGTCGAGCGCCGAAACCGCCTCGTCCGCGACCAGCACATCGGGTTCGAGCGCAAGCGCGCGGGCGATGCCGATACGCTGGCGCTGGCCGCCGGAGAATTCATGCGGATAGCGGTCGATCGCATTGGCCGAGAGGCCGACCAGTTCGAGCAGTTCCTTCGCCCGTGCCAGCGCGTCCTTGCGCGACACGCCATGCGCGACCGGGCCGTCCGAGATGATCCGGCCGACGGTCTGGCGCGGATTGAGCGAGGCGAACGGATCCTGGAAGACCATCTGGATGCGCTTGCGATGCGGGCGCAGCGCCGCGACGCTGAGGTCGGTGATGGCGAGATCGCCAAGCATGATGCGGCCCGAATCCGGCTCGATCAGGCGCAGGCAGCAGCGCCCGACCGTCGACTTGCCCGAACCGGACTCGCCGACGAGGCCGAGCGTCTCACCCCGCACCAGGGTGAAGCTGACATCATCGGCCGCCCTGACCTCGCGGCCGGGGCGAAAGAAGGCGCGCTTGCGATAGACCTTGCCGAGCTTCTCGACGGTGAGTACCGGCTTTGAGTCCGGCAGCGCCGGCCGCTCCGGCGGCGTCAGCGAGGGCACGGCGGCGAGCAGCTTCTGCGTATAGGGATGGCGCGGCGAGCCCAGCACCTGATCGACGGTGCCCTCCTCGACCAGCACGCCCTTCTCCAGCACGGCGATGCGGTCGGCGATCTCGGCGACGACGCCCATGTCGTGGGTGATGAACAGCACCGCCGTGCCGTGCTTGTGGCGGAGATTGTCGAGCAGCTTGAGGATCTGCGCCTGTGTGGTGACATCGAGCGCCGTCGTCGGCTCGTCGGCGATTAGCAGCTTGGGTTCGAGCGCCAGCGCCATCGCGATCATCACGCGCTGGCGCTGGCCGCCGGAGAGCTCGTGCGGATAGGCGCGCGCCAGTCGCTCGGGCTCGGGTAGACCAACCTCGGTCAGCAGAGCGAGCGCCCGCGCATAGCGCTCCGGCTTGCTCAGCAGCCGATGCGCCTCGAAGGTCTCGATGATCTGGTCGGCAACGCGCATGACCGGGTTGAGCGAGGTCATCGGCTCCTGGAAGATCATGCCGACCTCTCGGCCGCGCACGTCCTGCATCGCGTCTTCCGACAGCGCCAGCAGGTCGCGGCCGGCGAGCTTGATGCTGCCCGAGACCGGCTTCACCGCCCTGGGCAGGAGACCCATCACCGCATGGGCAATCATCGACTTGCCGGAGCCGGATTCGCCGACGACGCAGAGCGTCTCGCCCGCGGCGATCGCAAGCGTCGCATCCTCGACCGCGTAGGGGCGGTCGGCCATCACCGGCAGAGCGAGTTTCAGGCCTTCGATCGAGAGAACGGGATCGGCCATCACTCGCTCTCCCGGGCAAGGCGCGGGTTCATTGCGTCATTCAAACCCTCGCCGGCGAGGTTGAGCGCCAGCACGGTCAGGAAGATCGCGACGCCCGGGAAGAAGCTGATCCACCAGGCGTCGAGCAGGCGCGTGCGGCCCGCGCCGACCATGTAGCCCCAGCTCATCAGGCTGGGATCGCCGAGGCCGAGGAAGGAGAGCGAGGATTCCAGCAGGATCGCCGAGCCGATCATCAGCGAGCCCATCACGATGATCGGCGCGATCGTGTTGGGCAGGACCTGGCTCCAGATGATGCGCGAAGTCGGCTGGCCGAGGGTGATCGCGGCCTGGACATATTCGCGCGTCTTCAACGAGAGCACCTCGCCGCGCACCAATCGCGCCACCGGCGGCCAACTCACCACGCCGATGGCGAGCACGATCGAGCCGAGCTTGGGTTGCAGGATCGCGACCAGGACGATGGCGAGTGCGAAGGAGGGAATCGTCTGGAAGAACTCGGTGAAGCGCATCAGCGCATCGTCGACGAACCCGCCAGCATAGCCGGCGATCGCGCCGAGCGGCACGCCGATCAAGAGCGCTACAATCGTCGAGACCAGCCCGATCGTCAGCGAGACGCGGGCGCCATGCGCCAGGCCCGAAGCAATGTCGCGCCCGAGCGTATCGGTGCCGAGCGGGAAGCGCTCCATCACGAAGGGGGCGAGGAAGGGCCGCGCCACCGTCCGCCAGGGCGATTGCGGATAGAGCGAGGGCGCGAGGATGGCAAAGAGCACCACCGCGACCAGGATGGTAAGGCCGATCAGGGCGCCGCGGTTGCGGGCGAAGCGCTTGAGAAAGCTCATGACACCGCCTCGATGCGCGGATCGGCCAGCCGGTAGACGATATCGGTCAGAATGTTGAAGCCGACGACCATGGCCGAGGAGACGAAGAAGACGCCGAGCAGCACCGAATAGTCCCGCTGCACCAGGGCATCGAACATCAGCCGCCCGATGCCGGGCCAGGCGAAGACGGTCTCGGTCAGCACCGCGCCGCCGACGAGCTGGCCGGCCTGGAGACCCGCCAGCGTCACCACCGGCAGGATCGCGTTGCGGGCGACATGGCGCCGCGAGATCACGCCGGGACCGAGGCCCTTGGCGCGGGCGGTCTTGACGAAATCGGCGCCGGCGACCTCGAGCATCGAGGCCCGCATCATCCGCGCATAGAGAGCCGTGAAGAACAGGCCGAGCGTCAGGGCCGGCAGGACGAGATGGCTGGCGATGTCGAGCGCGCGGGCGAGCCCCGTATAGTTCGCGCCGATGGTCTCGTAGCCGACATTGGGCACGAGGCCGAGCTTCAGCGAGAAGACGATCTGGCTCATCAGCGCGACCCAGAACAGTGGAGTCGCATAGAAGACCAGCGCCAGCGTGGTGATGACGCTGTCCTGCCAGCGGCCGGCGCGGCGGGCGGCGAGCGCGCCCATCAGCGTGCCCAGGCCGAGCGAGACGATGAAGGCCGCCCCGGTGAGCAGCAGCGTCGCCGGCAAACGGTCGAGGATCAGGCTCAGCACCGGCTGCTGCTGGCGATAGCTGAAGCCGAGATCGAAGCTGAGATAGCCCTTGAGATAGACCCAGAGCTGGGTGAGCAGCGGCTGGTCGAGCCCGAAGCGCTCGCGCAGCTGAATCAGCAGTTGCTCATCCGCGGCACCGGCCTCGCCAGCCAGCACTTGCGCCGGATCGCCAGGGGCGGCGCGGATCAGGAAGAAGTTCAGCACCGCGATGGCGAAGAGGACGACGATCCCCTTCGCGAGGCGGCCAGCGAGGAATTGCGCGAGGTTCATTCAGGTTCCGCTGGTGTCATTCTCGGGCGCAGCGAAGCGCAGACCCGAGAATCTCTTGCAGGAGATGCTCGGGTCAGGCCCGAGCATGACGTGATCCTGTCGGATCACGTCACTCCTTCCAGGCATCCCGGAAGCCGTCGTCGACGCCGATGCCGGTGGTGACGAGGTTCTTGACGTTGCAGCGGTAGATGGTCGGGAAGTCCATCTCCAGCAGCCACAGCACCGGCAGTTCGTCGGCCAGGAGCTTCTGCACTTTCGTGTAAAGCTCCTGTCGCGCACTGTCCGTCGGCGCGATCGCTGCCTCGGCGAAGAGCTTGTCGACCTCGGGATTGGAGTAGCCGCCGACATTGGCGAAGGGATTGCCCTTGGCGATGTTGCTGGTGATGTAGCTGCGCGCCACGCCCATGGCGGGGTCGCCGAGCTGGTAGAGGAAGTTGAAGTTGAGGTCGAAGTCCCAGTTGCTGGCCTTCTGGGTCCAGCCCGGCACGTCGGTGTTCTCGACCTGCACCTTGACCCCGACATCCTCGAGATTCTGCTTGATCGCCTCGGTCCAGCGGGTCCAGGTCTCGCCATAGGGCAGGTTGAGCAGGCGGATCGTCTCGCCCTTGTAGCCGGATGCCTTGATCAGCTCCTTCGCCTTGGCCGGATCGAAGGCGTATTTCGGCACGTCCGCCGAATAGAACTTGGTCTTCGACGAGATCGGGCCGGTCGGCAGCTTGCCGAGCCCGCCCCAGACCACCTCGCGGCCGAATTCGCGGTCGATCGCGTACATCAGCCCCTGGCGGAACTGCTTGTTGCCGAGGACGCCGTTGCGGACGTTCGGCGTCAGCCAGGCATGGGGGGCGAACATCTCCCAGCCCTTGGTGGTCATGCAGGTGTTGGGCAGCTTGGAGAGGCGCGCCACGTCGTAGACGTCGACCGAGCCGCCGGTCAGAACGTCGATCTTGCCGGTCTCGTAGGCGACGGCGCGCGCCGCCGCATCCGGGATGATCTGCCAGTAGATCTCGTCGAGGTTCGGCTTGCCCTTCAGCCAGTAGTTCTCGTTCTTGACGAGGTGGATGTAGGAGCCCTTCTTCCACTCCTTCAGCTTGAACGGACCGGTGCCGATCGGCGTGTTGTTGGCCGGGTTGGCGCGATAATCGGTGCCGTCATAGATGTGCTTGGGGATCATCGGCGCTGAGGCGACCTCCTGCGTCATGATCATCGGACCGAAGGGCTGCTTCAGCGTGATCTTCACCGTGAGGTCGTCGACCTTCTCGATCTTCTCGACCTGGGCATTGACGATCGGGCGCCAGCGCGGATGGACCTCGCGCAGGAACTTGTCGAGCGTGAAGACGACGTCGTCGGCCGTGAACGGCTTGCCGTCATGCCAGGTCACGCCCTCCTGCAGCTTGAAGGTGTAGACCTTGGCGTCCGGCGAGATCTCCCAGCTCTTGGCGAGCGAGGGCTGCGGCTCGAGCTTCTCGTTATAGCGCAGCAGGGATTCGTAGATGTTGCCGGCGACCATGTTGGTCGGGCCGTTCTGGTTGAGCCCCTGCATCAGCATTGGGGGCTCGGGTTGCACGACGACGTGAACCGTGCCGCCCTTCTTCGGTTCCTGCGCCTGCGCCACGCCGAGCGCCAGGACGGAGGCGGCGAGCGCCAGGCCAAATCTCAATCCGGTCATCATCGTTCTCCGTTCCCAGCGCCGAGATCCGCAGCACGCAGCGGTCCAGGCGTCCCCGTTTTTCGTTCACCGGCCAGCTCAGGCGGATCGCACCCGATCGGGCGCCCGTTGGCAAGCTCCGCCGCCATGAAAGCGAGAGACAAATTCCGTGTCAAGGATTGACATGTCGTGTTATTAGGCGACACGCTTAGCAAACGAACATGGCCTACCCACACTTGCGATGAACCAGAATGACCTGGACAGGACTGCGCAACTGCCGCCGGGCGTGCCGATCGTCCGCGCGGTCGATCGCGCTATAGCCCTGCTCAAGGCCTTCCGCCCGGAGCACCCTCGCCTCGGCCTGAGCGAGCTGGCGCGGCAAGTCGGCCTCGACAAGGGCACGACGCGGCGCCTCCTGCTGACCCTCCAGCTCAACGAACTCGTCGAATATGACGAACGCTCGCAGAGCTATGCGCTGGCCGTCGGGCTGATCGAACTCGGCGGCGCCGTCACGACCGGTCGCGAACTCCGCGACATCGCCGGCCCGTATCTGACCGCGATCGCCGAGAAGACCGGCGCGACCGCCTTCCTCTGGGTTCATATCGCCGGGCGCGGCTTCTGCGTCGATCGCGTCCGCGCCTCGCTGCCGCATGTCGATGCGACCTGGTTCGCGGTCGGGGCACAGGCGCCGCTGAACTGCGGCGGCGGGCCGCGCGTGCTGCTCGCTTTTCTCGACGACGATCGGCGCCGGCTGGCGCTGTCACTTGAACTGCCCAAGCGGGCCCCCGCGAGCCAGACCGACCCCGAACTGCTCTGGCGCGAGGCCGACCGCATTCGGGCGCAGGGCTGGGAGCTTGCAGCCGACGATTTCTTCATCGGCCTGACCGGCGTCGGCGTGCCGATCTTCGACCGTTCGGGCGCGCTCGCAGGGGCGCTCAGCATCTCCTCGCTGACCTCGATCGTCGCGCCGGAAGGGCATCCGGTGCATCTCGACGCGCTGCGCGATGCTGCGGCGCGGATCGGGGCAAGAGTGCTGCCGGCCTGAGCTAGCGCTCGATCCGCGTCGAGAGGATGATCGAGGACATGGTGCGCTCGACGCCTTCGAGCGCGCCGATCCGGTCGATGAGCCCGTCGAGCTCGCCGATCGAGGGCGCGACCACCACGGCGATCATGTCGAACTGGCCGCTGACCGAATGCAGCGTCCTGATTTCGGGAATCCGGCGCAATTCCGTCTCGACCCGGGCCGCGAGCTTCGGCAAGGCGGTGATCAGCACATGCGCCTTGACCTGGCCCTTCTCGTAATCCTCCGAGAGCCGCGCGGTGTAGCCGGCGATGACGCCGCGGCGCTCGAGCCGCTCGATCCGGCTCTGCACGGTGGTGCGCGACAGGCCGAGCTTGCGGCCGAGCTCCGCCACCGGAGCGCGGGCATTCTCGGTGAGCAGGGTCAGGAGCTGACGATCGGTCGGGTCTATCGGCATAATGCCGAAAGCTTACGGCGTTTCGCTGAGAAAACCCATATGAATCGTCGCGTCGCCGGCTTCTAACCGACGAGACCTTGAGTGACTCTGTCTTTCAGAAACAGATTCATCGGGGGAACCATGAAAAACGTGGTCGTCATCGGCGCCGGCAAGATCGGCGCAACCATCGCCGACCTGCTCGGCGCAACCGGGGATTACCGCGTGGTGATCGCCGACCACGCCAACGAACAGCTCGCCGCGATCAGGACCAGCCCGACGATCTCGACCCGCAGGGTCGACATCACCGACGACGCCGAGCTCGCCCAGGTCCTGAACGGCGCCTTCGCCGTGCTCTCGGCCGCCCCCTACGACCTGACGACGCGGATCGCCGAAGCCGCCGCGGCGCAGGGCGTGCATTACCTCGACCTGACCGAGGACGTCGCCTCGACGCGGCGGGTCAAGGAACTGGCGCTGACCGCCAAGGCGGCGCTGATCCCGCAATGCGGGCTGGCGCCCGGCTTCATCTCGATCGTCGCGGCCGACCTCGCCCGCGATTTCGACCAGCTGGATAGCCTGAAGCTTCGTGTCGGCGCGCTGCCGCAATATCCGTCCAACGCACTGAACTACAACCTGACCTGGAGCACGGACGGGGTCATCAACGAGTACTGCGAGCCCTGCGAAGCCGTCGTCAACGGCGAGCGCGTGCTGGTGCCGGCGATGGAAGAGCGCGAGGAGTTCTCGCTCGACGGCATCACCTACGAGGCCTTCAACACCTCGGGCGGACTCGGCACGCTTTGCGACACGCTCGCCGGCAAGGTCCGCACCCTGAACTACCGCACCATCCGCTATCCCGGCCATTGCGCGATCATGAAGGCGCTGCTGCAGGATCTGCGCCTGGCCGATCGCCGCGACGTGCTGAAGGACATCTTCGAGAACGCCCTGCCGAGCACGCTGCAGGACGTGGTCGTGATCTTCGTCACCGCCAGCGGCCGGTTGAACGGGCGGCTGACCCAGCAGACCTATGCCAACAAGGTCTACAGCGCCGTGGTCGGCGGCGTGATGCGCAGCGCCATCCAGATCACCACGGCGTCGGGCATCTGCGCGGTGCTCGACCTGCTCGCCCAGGGCAAGCTGCCGCAGAAGGGCTTCGTCAAGCAGGAGGATATCGGCTTCGACGCCTTCCTCGCCAACCGCTTCGGCCGAGCCTATGCCCGTCCCGAGGATCTCGGCCACGCGCCTGGCGAGAGCCACGCCGCCCGCGCTGCCTGACCCGCGCCAAGCATAATCCTCCCCCGCCCGCAAGCGGGCGAACGCAAGGGGTGCATGAGCGGGTGCGGGCTGGCAGTGGCCCGCTACCGCGCTAGAACAAGAAAAATGGTTCCATAGGGAACTGTTCGGGGAAACGATCGAACGATGGCCAGACGCGTCCTGATCGCGGAATTCATGCACGAGACGAACACGTTCAGTGTTCAGCTCACCGATGAGGCGGTGTTCCGCCATCACGGCGTCTTCCGCGACAATGAGGTGCCGGCGGCCTTCCAGGGCACGCGGACCTCGATGGGCGCCGCCTTCGAGGCAGCCGGGAAATTCGGCTGGAGTCTTGTCCACCCGCTGGTCACCGGAGCCAATCCCTCGGGCCGCGTCACTGACGCGGCCTTCGACGTCTTTGCCGGGATGATCCTTGCCGCCTGCGAACGGCTCGATGGCGTGCTGTTGCATCTGCACGGCGCGATGGCGACGGGGAGCTCGGATGACGGCGAGGGCGAGCTGCTGAAGCGCATCCGCGCCAAGGTCGGCCCCGATGTTCCCGTCGTCGCGATCCTCGACCTGCACGCGACATTGACCCAATTGATGGCCGACAATGCCAATGCGCTGATCTCCTACCGGACCTATCCGCATATCGACCAGTACGAGCGGACCTGGCAGGGCGCCGAATTGCTGGAGCGGGCGATGAAAGGCGAGATCAAGCCGCGTGTCGCGGTTGCGCGCCGGCCCATCCTCTACGCGCTCGATGGCGGGCGCACGACCTCGCCGCCGTTCCTGGAGCTGCTGCGCCGTGGCGACGCGCTGGAGGCGGCGGGCGATGCGCTGGTCGTCAGCGTCCAGGCTGGCTTCTCCTCGGCCGATGTCCACGATATCGGCCCCTCCATCGCCGTCACCCATGACGACCGCGGCAAGGCGCAAGCCATCGCCGAGGAGCTGATGGACTATGCCTGGGAGCAGCGGCACTTCTCCTCGATCCACTTCACCCCGCTGAAGGAGGCGATGGCCAGGGCCAAGGCCGGCGAAGGCACGCTTGGCCCCGAGGCCGGCGGCAAGCCGCTGGTGATCTCGGATTATTCCGACAACCCCGGCTCCGGAGCCTATGGCGACGCGACCAACCTGCTGCGCGCCGTGCTCGATGCCGGCCTCAGGAATGTCGGCTTTCATGCCATCCGCGATCCGGAAGCTGCGCTCGCGGCGCAGGCGGCCGGCGTCGGCAACCGCGTCAAGCTCAAGCTCGGCGGCAAGGTCGATCCCAACACCGGCGGTGGCCCGCTCGATCTCGATGCCCATGTCGTCGCGCTGACCGATGGACATTTCATCTGCTACGGCCCGATGGCCGGCGGCGTCTGGCGCAATTACGGGCTCTCGGCGCTGCTGCGGGTCGACGATGTCGAGATCATCGTCATCACCCATAACGGCCAGGCGACCGACCTTGCCCAGTTCACCTCGCTCGGCGTCGATCCGACGCGGAAGTCGACTGTCATCGTCAAGTCGATGCAGCATTTCCGCGCCGCCTTCGAGCCGATCGCGCGCGAGGTGATCGAGGTCGACACCGGCGCGCTCTCGACGAAGAACTTCAAGGAGCGCCCCTACAAGAAGGTGCGCCGCCCGATCTTCCCGCTCGACGATATCTGAGCGAGGCTGACGCAGACCAGACGACCGGCCGCCAAGCGCCGGCGGCGACAAGACGAAAGAGGATGACCATGGTTGGGACGACGGAGCTGAAGGTATGAGCGTCAAGGCCGATATCGTGCTGCGCGGCGGGCCGATCTGGTGCGGCCGCGAGGAGGGCGTTGTCGAAGCGCTGGCGCTCTGGGGCGACAAGGTGCTCGCCGCCGGCAAGGAGGCCGAGCTCGCCGAACTGGTCGGGCCATCGACCAAGGTCATCGACCTCGCCGGCCGGCTGGCGACGCCGGGGCTGAACGATTCCCACCTGCATCTGATCTCGGTCGGCCTGACCATGGACTGGGTCGATGCCCGGCCTGCCGCAGCACCGACGCTGGAGGCGTTGCTAGGCCAGATCGCGGCCCGCGCCGCGAAGTCGAAGCCCGGCGAGTGGGTGCTGGCGCGCGGCTACGACCAGACCAAGCTCGACACCGGCCGACACCCGTTCCGCGAGGAGCTCGACCGCGCCTCCCCGAACAATCCGGTGATGCTGGTCCGCACCTGCGGCCACATCTCGATCTGCAATTCGCAGGCGCTGGCGCTTGGCGGCATCGACGAGTACTCGCCGACCCCGCCGGGCGGGCTGATCGAGCAGCAGAACGGCCGGCTCACCGGCATGCTGGCGGAGAACGCCCGCGCCCCGGTGAAGGCCGCGATTCCGGCGCCGAGCGAGGAGCAGCTGATTGCCGCGATCGAGCGCGGCGGGCAGTATCTGCTCTCGCTCGGGATCACCAGCTGCATGGATGCCGCGGTCGGGATGGTCACCGGCTTCAATGAGATCGCGGCCTACCACAAGGCCAAGCGCGACGGCCGTTTGCCGGTGCGCACCTGGCTCGCTTTGCTCGGCGACGAGGGCCGCTCGATCGTGCCGCAGTGTCATGATGCAGGGCTGATCTCCGGCACCGGCGACGAGATGCTGATGATCGGCGCGGTCAAGATCTTCCTCGACGGCTCGGCTGGCGGCCGCACCGCCTGGATGAGCAAGTCCTATCTCGGCGAGGACAAGACCACCGGCGTCCAGATGCTCTCGAACGAGGATCTGGAACGGCAGGTGCTCGACGCCCATGCCAAGGGCTACCAGCTCGCCTGCCACGCCATCGGCGACGCCGCGATCGAGCAGTTGATCACCGCTTATGAAAAGGCGCTCGCCGCCCATCCCGATCCCGACCGGCGCCACCGCATCGAGCATTGCGGCTTCTCGACGCCGCAGCAGCACGAGCGGATGGTCAAGGCCGGGATCTATCCCTGCCCGCAGCAGGTCTTCATCCATGATTTCGGCGACGCCTACGTCAAGGTGCTCGGCGAGGAGCGGGCGCTGCCGAGCTATCCATTCCGGACCTGGTTCGACCTTGGCCTGAAGCCGGCGACCGGCAGCGACGCGCCGGTCTGCGATCCCGATCCCTTCCCGAACTTCCACACCATGCTGACGCGCCAGACCTGGCGCGGCACGGTGATGGACGCGGCCCAGCGCGTCTCGATCGAGGAGGCGCTGCAGGCCTACACTGAATACGGCGCCTTCTCGCAGAAGCAGGAAGCGGTGAAGGGCAAGCTCAAGCCCGGCTTCCTCGCCGATGTCGCCGTATTCTCGCAGGACCTGCTCTCGGCTTCTCCCGAGACGATTCTCAAGGATACGCGTTGCGACATCACCATTCGCGGCGGCAAGGTCGTCTACGCGCGTCCGGGCACCGCGTGAACGACGCGCTGCACAATGGAAACAAGAAGACAGGGCGTGAAAGCCCGCTAAGGTCTCAGATGGAACGAATACCGGCGCCGGCCAACGGCGCCGATCTCACAAGAGTTCACCAACAAAATTGGGAGGTTTCGACGTGTTGAAAAAGCTTGCCTTCACGACCGCGCTGACATTCGCGGCGTTTACCCTGCAGACGCAGGCCCAGGAGCCGCGCCGCGGCGGCACCATCCGCTTCACCGCGCCGTACGGCGCGTCCTTCGTCAGCAATGACAGCCATGTCTCGAACCAGATCCAGGACGAGATCTACGGCTATGCGCTGCACGGCATGCTCTACAAATGGGATGCCAAGAACGGCAAGCCGGTGCTCGACATCGCCGAGAGCGTCCAGGTCTCGGCCGACGGCAAGACCTATACCTACAAGCTTCGCGACAACGCGCTCTTCCACAACGGCCGCAAGCTGACCGCCGACGACGTCATCTGGTCCTATACCCGCATCATGGACGGCGCGAAGAACTATCCCGGCGCGCGCTATGTCGCCCGCATCGCCGGCGCGACCGAGGTCCAGAAGGGCCAGGCCAAGGAGATCTCCGGCCTGAAGAAGATCGACGATTCCAGCTTCTCGATGACGCTGACCGACAAGGCCGATCCCGGCTACTTCCTGTTCCAGGCGCAGACCGCGATCCTGCCGGCCAAGGAAGCGCAGGCTGCCGGCTTCTTCGACAAGCCGATCGGCCTCGGGCCGTTCAAGTTCGTCGAGCACGTTCCGGGCTCGCGCATGGCCTTCGAGCGCTGGGAGAAATACTATCTCACCGGCAAGCCCTATGCCGACAAGCTCGTGATCTCGCCGATGGGCGAGGCGGCTGCGCGCGACGTCGCCTTCCGCAACAAGGAGGTCGACGTCTCGATCCTGGGTTCGACCCAGTACGTCGCCTACAAGGCCGACCCGAACCTGTCGAAGGGCATTCTGGAGGTCGCCGAGGTCTTTACCCGCAATATGGGCATGAACCCGACCTTCAAGCCCTTCTCCGACAAGCGCGTGCGCCAGGCGATCAACTACGCCATCGACAGCGAGCTGATCATCAAGCGTCTCGTCCGTGACAAGGCCTACCGCGCCGCGAGCTGGCTGCCGTTGTCTTCGCCGGCCTTCGACAAGGACGCCAAGCCCTACGCCTTCGATCCGGAAAAGGCCAAGAAGCTTCTGGTCGAGGCCGGCTACCCCGATGGCTTCGAGTTCGAATGGACCGCGACGCCGAACGAGAGCTGGGGCGTTCCGATCGTCGAGGCGACGATCCCGATGCTCGCCAAGGTCGGCATCAAGGTGAAGGTCAAGCCGGTCGAGACCTCGGCGCTCGGCGGTGTCGTCGTGGGTGGCGACTTCCAGGCCTATATCTGGTCGAACACCTCCGGGCCGGACACGCTGACGGCACTGAAGTGCTTCCACTCCGCGACGCCGCGCTCGTCCTGCAACTACACCACCTTCAAGAACGCAGGCTATGACAAGCTGATCGACGACGCCTCGAACGAGGCCGATGCCGCCAAGCAGCTCGACCTCCTGAAGAAAGCCAACGCCCTGCTGCAGGACGAGGCGCCGGTCTGGTTCTTCAACTACAACAAGGCGGTGCTGGCCTATCAGCCCTGGCTGCACGGGCTCCAGCCGAACTCGACCGAGCTCGCGCTGCAGCGCTATGAGGAGCTCTGGGTCGACACCACCTCGCCGGCCGCGAAGTAAAACCGTCCTGAGCTCCCGCCGCCGCGCCCCCGCGCGACGGCGGGAGCTTGTCCGCCTTCCGCTCGTCGGCGACGACCCGCGTTAGCGGCGGTCAGGAGCCTTGTTCATGTTGCCTTATGTCTTTCGCCGCCTCCTGCAGGCCATCCCGATCCTGCTCGCGGTCGCCGCGCTGATCTTCGTGATGTTCAGCGTCATCCCCGGCAGTTTCGCCACCAGCCAGATGGCCGATGGGCGCACCAATGTCGACGCCGCGACCATTGCCCGCATGAACGAGCAGTTCGGCCTCAACGATCCGCTGCCGCTGCGCTTCGCGAAATATGTCGGGGGCCTGGCAACCTTCGATCTCGGCGATTCCTTCCGCACCCGCCAGCCGGTGACCAAACTGATCGGCGAGCGGCTCTGGCCTAGCCTGCAGCTCGCGCTCGCGGCCATGCTCTTCGCCATCGTCATCGGCGTGCCGCTCGGTTTCCTGGCGGCATTGAAGCCGGGGGGGTGGCTCGACATGCTCTCGATGGTCTTCGCCGTGTCCGGCCTGTCGCTACCGATGTTCTGGCTCGGCCTGCTCCTGATGTATGCCTTCGCGCTGACGCTGAACTGGTTCCCCAGTTTTGGCTATGGCGATGGCGATCCGCGCTACATCGTGCTGCCGGCGATCGCGCTCGGCGTCTCGCCATTAGCCCTCCTGGCCCGCACCTCCCGCGCCGCCGTGCTCGAGATCCTGCACGCCGACTTCGTCCGGACCGCCCGCGCGAAGGGCGCCAGCGCCTACCGGGTGATGCGCTGGCACGTCGCCCGCAACGCGCTGGTCATCGTCCTGACCACGCTCGGCCTGCAGTTCGGCTCGGTCCTCGGCCAGGCCGTCGTGGTCGAGAAGCTCTTCGCCTGGCCCGGGCTCGGCTCGCTCCTGGTCGACAGCGTCACCTGGCGCGACATCCCGGCGGTACAGGGCTGCATCCTGACGATCGTGCTCTTCTTCCTCGTCGTGAACATCGCCGTCGACGTCCTCTGCGCCGTCGTCGATCCGCGCATCAAGTACAGCTAGGTCGCCCCATGAAGTTCCGTGCCAACCTCTGGATCGGCGCCGCCTGCTTCGCGCTCGTCGTGACCGGCGGGGTCTTCGCGCCCTGGCTCGCCCATACCGACCCGGTCATGGACGCCAATCTGATGAACGCCGAAGTTCCGCCCGGCTCCGAATTCTGGTTCGGCACCGATGCGCAGGGTCGCGACATTTACAGCCGCGTGCTCCACGGCGCGCGCATCTCGCTGACGGTCGGCATCGTCTCGCAATTGATCAACACGCTGATCGGCGTCGCGCTCGGCCTCTCCGCCGCCTATTGGGGCGGCTGGTGGGACGATTTCGTCAACGGCCTCACCAACATGATGCTCGCCATCCCGTCGCTGATCTTCGCGCTGGCGATCATGGCCATCCTGCAACCGGGCCTGACCAGCCTCTTGATCGCGCTCGGCCTGACCAACTGGTCCTTCACCTGCCGGCTGACGCGGGCGGCGACGCTCTCGGTCAAGCAGCTCGGCTATGTCGAGGCGGCGAGATCGCTGGGCTATGGCACCTTCCGGATCATGTTCACGCAGATCCTGCCGAACATCGCCGGTCCGATCATCGTGATCGGCACGCTCGGCATGGGCGGCGCCGTGCTCGCCGAAGCCTCGCTCTCCTTCCTCGGCCTCGGCATCCGCCCGCCCTTCCCGAGCTGGGGCTCGATGCTGTCGGATGCACGCGACCAGATCTCGACCGCGCCGTGGATCTCGATTTTCCCGGGCCTTGCCATCTTCCTGACGGTGCTCGGCCTCAACCTGCTCGGCGACGGGCTGCGCGACATCCTCGATCCACATTCTCAGACCCGCAAGGCCTGAACCTCCCTTCCGACGAAAGCCTATCCCGTGACCCTGACCGACCTCGACGACGGCCCGCTCGAAACCATCCGCTTCATCGGCCTGAAGCCCGGCCGGAAACTGATCGTCACCGGCGCCGTCCATGGCAACGAGCCTTGCGGGCCGACCGCGATCAGGCGCGCCATCGAGGAGTGCCGGGCGGGCAAGATCAAGATCCTGCGCGGCGAAGTCACCTTCCTGCCCGTGACCAACCCCAAGGCCTTCCGCCTGAAGACCCGCGAGGGCGACCGCAACTTCAACCGCGACCTGCGCGAGCGGCCGCTGTCCGGCGATTACGAGGACCGGATCGGCAACCCTGTGTGCGCGCTGCTGCGCCAGCACGATGCCCTGCTCGACATCCACTCCTTCCGGCAGGAGGGCGAACCCTTCGTCTTCTTCGGCCCCGGCAACAACCGCGGCGAGCTCGAACCCTTCGCCCGCGCCGAAGAGGAGCTGGCGCTCGCCGCATGCCTGGGCGTCTCGACCGCGATCCATGGCTGGCTCGACAACTATGCCCGGCTGCTCGATATCCGCGCCCGCCTGCCGGTGCCGAAGCTCAACGTCACCGAGGGCTACGGCACGACCGAGTTCATGCGCTTTTGCGGCGGCTATGCGGTGACGCTGGAATGCGGCACGCATGATGACCCCAAGGCCGCCGATATCGGCTATGCCGCGATCCGCAACACATTGGCGCAATTGCAATTGGTCGACGCGCCGCTACCACCCACCGCGCTCAGCGACGTGATCGAGATGGTCGAGGTCCTGCTCTGCGAGGCGGAAGGCGACGGCGCCGAAACCGGCTGGCGTACCGGCGATGCGGTCGAGGCCGGCGCCACGCTCGCCCACCGCGCCGATGGCAGCAAGGTGACGGCGCCCCGCGACGGCTACATCATCTTCCCGAACACCGCGCCCAAGCTCGGCGAGGCGATCTGCCATTTCGGCGTCGCGAGTGACCGGCGCATCGGCGGCTGAGCCTCATCCCCCGAAACTCGATCTTGCGCCGCGGCGGGATCGCGGCAACATGCCGCCGCGATCTCAGGAGCTTTCAATGTCCCGTCTCGTCTACGTTCTCAACGGCCCGAACCTGAACCTGCTCGGCAAGCGCCAGCCGCATATCTACGGCGCGGAGACCTTGGCCGATGTCGAGGACGCCTGCCGGGCGCTGGCAAAGGAGCTCGATCTCGAAATCCGCTTCCACCAGTCGAACCGCGAATACGAGATCATCGACTGGATCCATGAGGCGCGCGAGACCGCAACCGGCATCGTCATCAACCCCGGTGCCTTCACCCACACCTCGGTCGCGATCCTCGATGCGCTCAACGCCTTCGACGGCACGGTGATCGAGTGCCATATCTCGAACGTGCACAAGCGCGAGAGCTTCCGGCACCATTCCTACATGTCGCTGCGGGCCGACGGCGTCATCGCTGGTTTCGGCACGCAGGGCTATCTGCTCTCGCTGCGCCGGGTGGCCAAGCTCGCCGACGAGAAGAAGGCCTGAACCGCCTCGGCCCAAGCTCGCAGCATGGCGCCGGCCTGGCAGGCCGGCGCACCGGCCGGGCTCGGTTGAAGGTAAGCAAGCGGCCGCTGCCAGTCCGGAGCGGACTCAAAGCTCCGCGGCCATACCGTCAATCGAGCAATAGGCTTTTTGTTTACAATAACTCAAAACAATACAGGGACAGTCTTTCTGCGACACAGAGGCTGATCTTCTGTCACGACAACTTGCTTGCCTCATGCGAATGCCTTAACCGCATCTCGACCGCGCCGACCGGCTGCTGCAACGAGAGCCTCTGACGTGACTAAAGCAAGCCTACTCCTCGGTACCGCCCTGCTCGCTGGATGGATCATCCTGCCGGCCGCCTCAGCCCTCGCCCAGGCCGAAGCGCCCGCGACCGAGCAAGCCGAGGATGCGGAGCCGGCACCGCGCGCGCCGGCTGCACGCCCTGCTCCCGCGGCACGTCCTGCCCCTGCGGCGCGTCCGGCAACGGCGAATCCGCCAGCCCGCCCGGCCAGCCCTCCGGCGCGCCCCGCAACCGCGCAGGCTCCGGCCGCTGCCTCGAACGTGAGCCAGCCCGCCGCCGCGGCTGCGCAACTGCCGAACGGCGCCTCGTCGGTCAACGAGGTCTATGGCGACTGGACGGTCGATTGCCGTATCACCGACGGCCAGAAGCTCTGCCTGCTGACGCAATCGCAGGGCGACAGCCGCACCAATCAGCGTGTCTTCGCCATCGAACTGCGGGCGCCGAAGGATGGCCGCGCCGAGGGCACGATCCTGATGCCGTTCGGGCTCAAGCTCGAGAACGGCGCCGTGCTCAAGCTCGACCAGAAGGATCTCGGCCAGGGCCTGCGCTTCTCGACCTGCGTGCCGAGCGGCTGCCTGCTGCCGATTTCCTTCCCGACCGTCGCGACCGACGCGATGAAGAGCGGCAAGACGCTGACCGCGGCCGCGCTCAATTTGTCGAACAACGACGTGGTCTCGTTCAACATCGCGCTGAGCGGCTTCGGTCCGGCGCTTGACCGGCTGGCGCAGCTGGCGAATTGACCGCCTGCGAGTCGTCGCCGGGAGCAGCGCCGGTCCAGCCTCTACTCCGGCCGGCGGCGGGCATAGAGCTCGCCATAATTGTTCGAGCGGCCGTTCATGTCGGTCTCGCTGGTCCAGTTGAGGCGGGTGAACTTCTCGACCGTCGCCGGCGTCTTGCCGATCTTGGCCCAGCTGATGATCGGGCCATGAACCGTGTCGTCCATCACCGCCTTGCCGACATTGGACGGCGTCTTGGGCGCCGGGGCGCCGCGCGAGGCGACCTTGCTCTTGATGTAGGTGACGCGGCCCGACCCGGCGAAATGGTAATAATAGTAGTTCCCGTCATAGACCTCCCACCAGCCGAGCAGCCAGCCGGGGAGCGCACTCCCGCCCGTCGCGGTGCCGTCATTCACCTCCCAGAACCAGTAGGGAAAAGCGCTGGCGCCGCTGGTGAATCGTGAGTCCATGGCCTGCAGCCATTTCTCGCCGTCCCAGAGTTCGACATGGGCGCTGCCCATCACCAGGATGCCGCGCTTGCCCTTGATCGACGACATGTCACCCTTGGGAACCGCATCCGTCCGGCCGTACTGCCAGTCGAGCCAGTCGTGCAATTCGTCGACCGACAGGATCATGTACTGTCCCATCAGATAGGTGTTCTGACGCAGCTTGGCGCCATTCTGCGGCACTGTATCGCTGGTGCTGTTCAGCCCCAGGCTGAGCTGCATCACGCAGGACGTATTCTTGCCCTTGAGCGCCTTCTTGCCCTTGTCGGGGTCGATGCCAGCAGCCCTGTTTTGCTGCTCGATCAGCTCGTTGTTCTTTTTGATCTCGTCGTTGTCTTTCTCGACCTGATCATTCCACTGCTTGAGCTGGGTCGTGATCTCGCCCGGTAACTCCTTCGGATCGTAAGTCTTGTAGCCGGCTCTCAACTGGTCCCAACTCAGCGGAATCTTGGCGTAGGCCATCGCACGCCTCCTGGTAAGAACCGGAGAACGATAGAGCATCGCCTGGCGATTTGGCAGTGATTTCGCGGCCTCTGCGGCACCCGAAAAACCGTCCCGGTGCCGCCGCCTGTTTATTCGCCGCGGTCAGATCCCGGCGCGCGGGTCGCGCTTCGCCAGGCGCCCGAGCAGGTAGTCGACCTCGGCCTTCGCCGTCGCGGTCAGGCCCGGACCCGGCTTGCGCTGGGCGTCATGGGCAAGGATGCCGCGCTTCATCATCACGTATTTGCGCACGGCGAGGCCGACGCCCTGCTGCTGCTCGTAGCGCAGCAGCGGCAGATGCGCGTCGAAGATATCGTGCGCGTCGTCGCGGCGGCCGGCCTTGCTCGCCTTGACCACGTCGATCAGCAATTCCGGGAAGGCGTAGCCGGTATTGGCGCCGTCGACACCGCGCTCCATCTCGAAATCGAGGAAGAGCCCACCATTGCCGGTCAGGATGGCGACGCGCCTGAGTGAGCCCTCGGCCTCGAACTTGCGCAGCGTCGAGATCTTCTCGAGGCCCGGCCAGTCCTCGTGCTTCAGCATCACGCAGGACGGATTGTCCTGGATGATCTTGCGGATCACCGAAGGCGTCATCACCACCGAGAGCGTCAGCGGATAATCCTGGATGACGAAGGGGATGTCGGTGCCGATCGCCTCGACGGCCTGCGCGTAATAACTGGTGATCTGGTCGTCGGTGCGCAGATTGGTCGGCGGAGCGATCATCACGCCGCCAGCGCCCAATTCCATCACCTGCCGCGCCAGCGAGCGCATCGCCGCAAAGCCCGGCGCCGAGACGCCGACGATGATCGGCTTGCCGCCCATCTTGGCGGCCGCGCGCTTGACCAGGCCGATCGATTCCTCCGGCTCGAGCTTGGGCGCCTCGCCCATGAGGCCGAGCACGGTGACGCCATCAGAGCCGATGCCGGCATAGAACTCGAAAAGCCGGTCGGCCGAGGTCCAGTCGACGCTGCCGTCCGGATTGAACGGGGTCGGCGCGATCGGGAAGACGCCGGAGGCTTCGGTGGTCAGACGCATGGTATTCTCCTTAAGCCGGCCAGTTCAGACGATCTTGGCGCGGACAGTGCCGACACCCGCGATCGTGCCTTCGAGCAGATCGCCCTTGACCACGGCCGCGACGCCTTCTGGCGTGCCCGTCATGATCAGATCGCCCGGCGCCAGCGTGACGAAATTGGACAGATACGCGATCGTCTCCGGCACGTTCCAGATCATCTTGGCGAGATCGGAGCTCTGGCGAACGGTGCCGTTGACCTTGAGCTCGATCAGCCCCTTGTCGGGATGGCCGGCCTTGGCAGCCGGGACAAGCTCGCCGATCGGGGCCGACGAGTCGAAGCCCTTGCCCATGTCCCAGGGCTTGCCAGCCTTCTTGGCGGCGCCCTGCAGGTCGCGACGGGTCATGTCGAAGCCGGCGGCGTAGCCGAAGACGTGCGAAAGCGCGTCGGCCTCGGCGATGTCCTTGCCGCCCTTCCCGATCGCGACGACAAGTTCCATCTCATGGTGCAAATCGGCGGTCTTCGGCGGATAGGGCATGTCGGCGCCGCCGGTCAGCACCGCGTCGGACGGCTTGGTGAAGAAGAACGGCTCCTCGCGATCGGGGTCACCGCCCATCTCGCGGGTGTGCTCGGCATAGTTTCGGCCGACGCAGAAGATGCGGCGCACCGGGAACGAGCCACCGCCAGCCACCGGGATGGCGGCAACCTTCGGCGGATCGATGACATAGCTGGACATGGCGGCGCCCCGTTCGAGAAATGCGGGAGCGTTCATGCGGGAGCGGGGCGGCTTCGGCAAGGGGCGTCACGGGTGGGACCGGCTTGCGCCGCCGGAATTCCCGACGTCCCCTTACCCGCCCTCATCCTGAGGAGCGATCGCAGATCGCGTCTCGAAGGATGCTTCAGGAGGTTCCGGAAACAACTGGAGCATCCTTCGAGACAGCCGCTGACGCGGCCTCCTCAGGATGAGGTCGAGGATGAGGCCGGAGAGAATGCCTACGAAGCCTTCGGCAGGTCCGGCACCTTGTAGGCGGTCGTCGCCTTGATCCGCTCCATGGCGAAGCGCGAGGTGACGTTCTTGAGCGGAATCGTCTCGATCAGCTTCTTGTAGAAGGTGTCATAGGCGGCCATGTCGGCCACGACGACACGCAGCATGTAATCGACGTCGCCGGCCATGCGGTAGAACTCCATCACCTCCGGCATCGCCGCGGCACTCTGGGCGAACTTCTCCAGCCAGGGGCCGGAATGGTCGGCCGTCTCGATCTGGACGAAGACGGTGAGGCCGAGCCCGATCTTCTCAGGCGCGACCAGCGCGACGCGCTTGATGATCACGCCGGTCTGTTCAAGCCGCTGGATGCGCTTCCAGCACGGCGTCTGTGACAGCCCCACACGATCGGCGAGCTCCGCGATCGAGATATTGGCGTCAGCCTGCAGCACGGTCAGAATCTTGCGGTCGATGGCGTCCATCTCTCGATCCATGTCGGTAGAGAAAAAACCCTTTGCCATACCGTGACAATGGAGAATTTTCTTCTTTTTGAGGGGCGATACTTGTCTTTAGATAGAAAATCCTTTTATCAAACGTCAATAGGTTTGATATCACGCGCCATCTGGGGAATTAGATCATGGACCGCCGCCAGTTCCTGCTCGCCGGCTCGTCGCTCGCTGCAGCGCTGCCCTTTGCCAGTGCTCGCGCCCAGGAAGCTGTCCCCGCCCGCATCGGCTACATCCCGATCATCGGCACCGCCCCGATCTTCGTCGCCAATGGCGAGGGCTGGCTGAAGCAGGCCGGCATCACGCCGACATTCACGGTGTTCGAATCCGGCCCCAACATGATCCAGGCGCTCGCCTCGGGCACGATCGACCTCTATGTCGCCGGCGTCGCCCCGCTCGCCGTCGCTCGCTCGCGCGGTGTCGACATCCGCGTCGTCGCCTCGACCGCGACCGGCGAGAACGTCTTCGTCGCCGCTCCCGCCCTGGCGAAGTTCTTCACCACCGGAACGAGCGCGGCCGCCGCCTTCAAGGCGCACAAGGCCGCGACCGGCAAGCCGGCGCGCCTCGCCACCCAGCCGGCCGGCTCGGTGCCCAATACCGTGCTGCAATACTGGCTCTGGGAGGTCGCCAAGGCCGACAAGGCCGATGTCGAGGTGGTGCCGATGGGCATCGACGCGACGCAGCAGGCGGTGCTCGCCGGCGCCGTCGAGGGCGCGATCGTCCGCGAGCCGGCGCTGACCATCATCCAGACCCGCAATCCCGGCATCAAGCTGATCGCCGGCGGCGAGGACGTCTTCCCCGGCCAGCCCGGCACGGTGGTTGCCGTCTCCGGCGCCTTCGTCACCAAGAATCCCGACGCGGTGCAGAAGCTCGTCTCCGGCCTGGTCAAGGCGGCCGATGTGCTGATCAAGACGCCTGCCAAGGCCGCGCCCCATGTCGGCGCCGCGCTCGGCAAGGGCATCGTCGACCCCGCTCTGATCGAGAAGGCGCTGACCTCGCCGGCGACCCACTTCGAGATCGACCCGCGCAAGATCATCGAGCCGGCGCGCGCCATGCAGGCCTACCAGGTCAAGCTCGGCTCGCTCGAAAAGGAACTTCCGTTCGACGGCCTGTTCGAGACGCAGTATTACGAGCGCGCCATCAAGGGCTGACGGGGCTACAGATTTGCGTTCGCTGCGGGCTCCGGCCCTTGCCCTGACGGGCCTCGTCGCCTTCCTCCTTCTGTGGGAGGCGATCCCCTATTTCGGCCTGGTCAACCCAGCCTTCCTGCCAGGGCCGAGCGCCCTGCCGAGCGCCTTCCTGCGCGAGGTCAAGTCCGGCGCCTGGCTCTCGGCGATCATGGGCTCGCTCGGCCATTACTTCATCGGCCTCTTCACCGGCGCGGGCCTCGGCGTCGCGCTCGGCGTGCTTACCGGCATGTCGAAGATCGCCGAGGAGACGACCGCCTGGGTGGTCCGTTTGCTGCGGCCCATTCCGGGCCTCGCCTGGGTGCCATTCGCGATCATCTGGTTCGGGGTCAATCCGCAGGCGGCGGTGTTCATCATCGCGATCGGCGTGTTCTGGATCGTCTTCTTCGCGGCGCAGGGCGCGATCCGCGGCGTCGATCGCGATCTGATCGAGGTCGCCGACGCCTTCGGCTTCCGCTCGCCGGTCCAGCGCCTCACCAAGATCCTGCTCCCGGCGGCGATGCCGGGCATCCTCATCGGCGTGCGCACCGCGCTGGGCCAGGCCTGGATGGCGGTGGTCGCGGCCGAGATCTTCGGTGTCGCCGGCGTCGGCCAGCGCATGATGCAGGCGTCCAGCCTGCTCGCGACCGACCTCGTCGTCATCTACATGCTGACCATGGCGGCGCTCTACGGCCTGCTCGACACGCTGTTCGTCGCCTTCCAGGGATGGGTGCTGCGTTGGAAAGCGTGATCGACATCAAGGAGCTGTCGCTCACCTTCACCCGCGACGGCGAAGCGACCGAGGTGCTGCACAAGCTGAACTTGTCGGTGGCACGCGGCGAGTTCCTCGCCATCGTCGGCCCCTCCGGCGTCGGCAAGTCGACCCTGCTGCGCGTTATCGCCGGCCTTGCTCGGCCGAGCGGCGGCGAGGTCGTGATCAACGCTAGGGATAACACCCGCCGGCCTGTCGCGCTGGTCTTCCAGGATTCGCGGCTGCTGCCCTGGCGCAAGGTGATCGCCAATGTCGGCTTCGGCCTCGAAGGCCAGACGCCACGCACTGAGCGCCTCGCCAAGGCGCAGGAGACGCTCGATCTCGTCGGCCTCGGCCAGCTCGCGCAGCGCTGGCCGCACCAGCTTTCCGGCGGCCAGCGCCAGCGCGTCTCGCTGGCGCGGGCGCTGGCGGTCGAGCCTGAAATCCTGCTGATGGACGAGCCGTTCTCGGCGCTCGACGCGCTGACCCGCGAAACCCTGCAGGACGAGTTGATCCGCGTCTGGCAGCGCACCGGCAAGACCGTGCTGTTCGTCACCCACGACATCGACGAGGCCGCCTATCTCGCCGACCGGGTCGTGGTGCTCTCGGGCGCGCCCGGCCAGATCATCGCCGAGCACAAGATCTCGGCAGCCCATCCGCGCCGGCGCGGAGCCGAGGCCGAGGCCGAGATCGTACGAGCCGTGCGCGTCGATCTCGGAGCGGACATCGTCAGCGATGGCGCGGCGATCTGAACGTCTTCAGAGGCTGCGAAGATCGGCCCCCTCCAAGCCGACGTTACTCGGCAGGTTGCGCGCTCAATCCTTCCAGCGCCGCCCTGATGGCGCCGACCTGCTCCCCGCGAGCGATCAGCTCGGCGGCGCGCCGGCCATGGCGCGCAAGCGCGTGGTGGTTCTTGTCTGTGGCGGACAGGATGATGTGTTGCGGCTCGAAGCCGGCAGCCTGCAGGCGACGCACATAGGTCCGTTGGCTCGGATACGGCACGACCCGGTCCCGAGGATCGGACAGGACGAGGATCAGTGGCTTGGGGTCGCGGCGAATGCCGTCGAGGTGATCGATCGGATCGTACAGCGCGGCGCTGGCGCTTTGGACCGTGCGCCGCTTGTTCCAATGGTCGGTCACCTCGCGCACGGACAGCAAGGCTGACGACAGGACCACGGCCGAGACGTCACGCCGCCGGTTGAGCAGGGACGCGGCGATGTGGCCGCCTCCCGATTGCCCGACCAGGATGAATGCCGACACGCGATGGCGCCGCTTGATCGCATCGAGCGTGCGCTCCAGCAGCATGACCTCGCGCGGTTCGCGGCGCTGATCGTGATCGCCGGACGAGCCGAACATGCCGGGGCGAGCGACGAAGATCGCCGGGACGCCCGCCCGCTCCGACCAGCGCGCCATGTCGCGCTCGATCCGCTCCGGTGACTGTCGCTCATATCCCGCCCCGACAAAGCGGACGCCCTCTTTCGTCTTCAGGAGCACATCGCCGCTGAAATACACGAGGACTGTCGGATTATCCGCCGCGCTCAAGCCCTGCGCATAGCTGCGCAGGCAATCACCCTTGCGGTCGACCTCGATCCAGAAGCCTCCGGGAACGCCGGCGCAATGCGCGGGTGAACTGAATGAGCCGTGCAGTGCCTCATAAGGCTCGAAGCGCTCGCCCGCGCGCGGAACCGCAAGCTCTTTCGGCGCAGCCAGCGGCAGCTCCAGCCTTTCAGCGAAAGCGCTCGGCGCGAGGGCTGCCAGAACGGCGACGATCGACCAGCGAAGAAACTGCTTCATGGCCCTGGCTTCGGATCA
The DNA here is from genome assembly GCF_001429505.1 of Allobosea sp. Root483D1. Taxonomy (GTDB): domain Bacteria; phylum Pseudomonadota; class Alphaproteobacteria; order Rhizobiales; family Beijerinckiaceae; genus Allobosea. The sequence continues at coordinate 90,050 of NZ_LMJW01000011.1, read as the reverse complement.
GCGCTCGAAACCCCAAGCCGACGACGATCGATAAGACCGTCCCGGCCCTCCACATCAAGGCCGCCGCGGCGACGATGGCCGTGACCAGATTGATCAGGACCTGATCCTTCAGGCCGAACAGCGAGCACCACCACGAGATGAAGCGCTTCAATCATGGCCTCCCGTTCGATCCAGCAACGATCACCCATGGGGCGCCAGTTGTGGCTGACCTCAACTACCAATCAAAGGTTGCCAATGCGTTGGCGACGCCCACCGTACGCTACGCAGAAAATTCGTTCGCCTTTACGAACGCAATCGACGGTGATATTCCCTTTGTCCGTTATAACGAACGGATCGGATGGCTGGCCATGACCATCGAAGCGGCAGACACAACAGCGCTCCACCCCGAAACCCGGCTGGTCCATGCCGGCACGCTGCGCTCGCAGTTCGGCGAGACCTCGGAGGCGCTGTTCCTGACGCAGGGCCATGTCTACGACAGCGCCGAGCAGAGCGAGGGCCGCTTCCTCAACACCGACCCCGGTTTCCAGTACGGGCGCCTCTCCAATCCCACCGTCTCCATGCTGGAGCAGCGCATGGCCGCCTTCGAGGGAGCCGAGGCCTGCCGCGCCACCGCGACCGGCATGGCCGCCGTCACCGCCGCCGTGATGGCGCCGGTGCGGGCTGGCGACCATGTCGTCGCGGCGCGCGCGCTGTTCGGTTCCTGTCGCTACGTCATCGAGGATCACCTGCCGCGCTACGGCGTCGAGTCGACGCTGGTCGACGGCACCGACCTAGCCGCCTGGCGCGCTGCGATCAGGCCGAACACCAAGCTCTTCTTCCTGGAGAGCCCGGCGAACCCGACGCTGGAGGTGATCGACATCGCCGCCGTCGCCGCGATCGCCAAGGAGGCCGGCGTCCTCCTCGTGGTCGACAATGTCTTCGCGACGCCGCTGTTCCAGCGCCCGCTCGAGCTCGGCGCCGATCTCGTCGCCTACTCCGCCACCAAGCACATCGACGGCCAGGGCCGCTGCCTCGGCGGGCTGATCCTCGGCGCGAAGGAGCTGATCGAGGGCGATATCCAGACCTATCTGCGCCAGACCGGCCCGGTGCTGTCGCCCTTCAACGCCTGGGTGATGCTGAAAGCCCTGGAGACGCTGCCCCTGCGCGTCCGCCAGCAGGCCCAGAACGCCACGGCCGTGGCCCAATGGCTGAAGAGCCGCAAGGACCTGCCGCATGTCGCCTTCATCGGCGACCCCGACCATCCGCAGGCGAAGATCATCGCCAAACAGATGAGCGGGCCCTCGACGCTGATCGCCTTCGAGGTCGCAGGCGGCAAGGAAGGCGCCTTCCGCTTCCTCAACAAGCTCACATTGATCCGCATCTCCAACAATCTCGGCGACGCCAAGAGCCTGATCGTGCATCCGGCGACGACGACGCATCAGCGCTTCACGCCGGAGGTGCGCGCCAGCATGGGCGTTGGCGACGGGCTGATCCGTCTCTCGATCGGGTTGGAGCATCCTGACGACCTGATCGCAGACCTGAAGCAGGCGCTGGGCGGCTGATCGCGGCCACAGGCGCCAGCAGCCGGGATTGAACCCGACAGGCCCGTCCGCGTTGAACCTCGGCAACAACCGAGGTTCACATGCTCCAGAAGATCGCCTGCACGACTGCGCTACTCGCTTTTCTCGCCGCCCCGGCGCTCGCCCAGAACGCCTCGCCGGCCTCCCCCGCGCCGGTCGAGAAGCCAGCCTCGCCCGAGCTCTCCGCCTGCAAGGCGACGGCGATGGCGGCGCTGACGGCGCGCGAACCCGAGATCAAGGACATCTTCATCGACGAGGACGGGCTGACGATCGCCGTGGCGGAGACCAAGGTCGAGGACACGCCGGTGACGCGCATCATCATGGGCGAGGCCTATCTGAAGACCGACAAATCCGACAAGCCGCGCCGCTTCCTCTGCCTCATCGGCGACAAGGGCAAGGTGCTGCTGACCTTCTTCACGCAGCGCTAGCCGGCCCGGGCACGTCATGCTCGGGCTTGCCCCGAGCATCTCGGGCCGAAGGAGGCTCCGGTAGCGCCTTCCCGTCACGAGATTCTCGGGTCTGCGCTTCGCTGCGCCCGAGGATGACACTCAGCCGCCGTCGACAATCCTGGTGCTCGGCCGGTCACGGCCATCGGCCAGCTCTTCATGCCATTCGCCCTTGGCGTCCTGGTAGACGATACCGTCGGTGACACCTGGCCGCTTCTGGCGGGCGGCGGCCTTGTTGGCCGCCTTCAGCGCCGCATCATGCGAGCGAAAGGTCTCGGACAGGGCGTCGCCGACCTTGTAGGCCCAGCCGCCATCGTGCTGGACGATCTCGTACTTCACCATGACCATGAGCGTCCTCCATGGCTCACTGATCGAACCGACGGCATACGCCCAAGGTTCCACCGGAGAGGAGAATAGCCTTGCCATGCGAGCGGCGGAAGGGCTTGGTCGACTTAGTCGCCGTTGCCGGTATCGGCGGCGCGCAGCCCGTCCAGCACCGGCATCGAGGTGATGTGATAGCCGGCATCGATATGGTGGATGTCGCCGGTGACGCCGCCGGACAGATCCGAGAGATAATACAGGGCCGAGCCGCCGATATCGTCCAGCGTCACCGATTTGCGCAGCGGCGAGTTGGCGCGTTGCCAGGAATACATGGCGCGCGCGTCTGAGATGCCGGCGCCGGCGAGGGTGCGCACCGGTCCGGGCGAGAGCGCGTTGACGCGGATGCCCTTCGGCCCGTAATCGGCGGCGAGATAACGCATGCTCGCTTCCAGCGCCGCCTTGGCGACACCCATGACGTTGTAGTTCGGCATCACGCGGGTCGAGCCGCTATAGGTCAGCGTGATCATGCTGCCGCCCTGCGGCATGCGCTCGGCGGCACGCTTCGCAGCTTCGGTGAACGAGAAGCACGAGATCACCATGGTCCGCGAGAAATTCTCGCGGGTGGTGTCGGCATAGAGCCCCTTGAGCTCGTTCTTGTCGGAGAAGCCGATGGCGTGGATCAGGAAGTCGAGCGTGTTGCGCTCGGGATCCCCACCCCAGGCCTCGTCGATCGCGGCGAAGGCGGCGTCAACCGTCGAAACGTCCTCGACGTCGCAGGGGATCACCAGCTTCGAGCCGATGCTTTCGGCGAGCGGCTTGACGCGCTTGCCCAGCGCCTCGCCCTGATAGGTGAAGGCCATCTCGGCGCCGTGCGCATGCAGGGTCCGGGCAATGCCCCAGGCGATCGAGTTCTGGTTGGCCACGCCCATGACGAGGCCGCGCTTGTTCTGCATCAAGGGGAGCATGAGCCTGTCTCGGCGGATTTCCGGAACTCGGAAAGGGATGGGAATTCTATGGCGTGGTTAGAAGCACTCTCCAACCATTAAGCGGCAGACCCGCTCGCTACAAATGCTTCCTCACGGCCTCGGCCGTATCCTTCGAGCTCGCCAGCGGCACGATCTCGAAGCGGGCGAGGTCGCCCCAGGCCAGCACCCATTCCTGCAGCTTGGTGACGTCGTCGCACTGCATCACCTGGAAGCAGCGGGCGAAATCGGCGGAGATCCAGCTGTCGATATAGGTGAGGCCCTCGGGCATCATCCGGCCGTGCTTGTGGTAGCGGGTGTAGATCTCCTTCACCCGCGCCTGGTCGAAATGCTCGATCACCATGAAGAGCATGGAAGAGAGACCTTCCGAGAATTCGCCAGCGTGAGTCGGCTGGCGCGGTTGCCGAGAACCGGAGCGGAACGGACTTTTTGGTCCGTGAGCACCGGAAGCGCAGGCGACCGTGTCAGACGGCCACGCTGGTAGAATTATCGAAGTCTCTCAGGCTTCGAGACGCTTCATCACGATCGTCGCGTTGGTGCCGCCGAAGCCGAAGGAGTTCGAGAGCACGCAGCCGAGGCCGGCCTTGTCGATGCGCTTGCGCACGATCGGCATGTCGGCGAAGGCGGGATCGAGCTCCTCGATATGGGCGCTCTCGCAGATGAAATCGTTGTTGAGCATCAGCAGCGAATAGATCGCCTCCTGCACGCCGGTGGCGCCGAGCGAATGGCCAGTCAGCGACTTCGTCGCCGAGATCGGCGGGCTCTTCTCGCCGGCGCCGAAGACGGCGCGGATCGCCTCGATTTCCTTGGCATCGCCGACTGGGGTCGAGGTGCCGTGCGGATTGATGTAGTCGACCTTGGCCTTCACGTCCTGCAGCGCCATGCGCATGCAGCGCTCGGCACCCTCGCCGGAGGGAGCGACCATGTCGTAGCCGTCCGAGGTGGCGCCATAGCCGACGATCTCGCCATAGATCCGGGCGCCGCGGGCTTTGGCGTGCTCGAGCTCCTCCAGCACCACGACGCCGGCGCCGCCGGCGATGACGAAGCCGTCGCGCTTCGCGTCATAGGCGCGCGATGCGACGGCAGGCGTCTCGTTGAAGTCGGAAGACATCGCGCCCATCGCGTCGAACAGCACGGAGAGCGTCCAGTCGAGTTCCTCGCAGCCGCCGGCGAAGATCACGTCCTGCTTGCCCCACTGGATCAGCTCATAGGCGTTGCCGATGCAATGGTTCGAGGTCGCGCAGGCCGAGGAGATCGAATAGTTGACGCCCTTGATCTTGAACCAGGTCGCAAGCGTCGCAGAGGCGGTCGAGGACATGCCCTTGGGCACCGCGAACGGGCCGACCTTCTTGGACGAGCCGCTCTCGCGCGCCTTGTCATAGGCGTCGATCAGGGCGCGGGTCGACGGGCCGCCGGAGCCCATGATGATGCCGGTGCGCTCATGGCTGATTTCTTTTTCCTCGAGCCCGGCGTCGCGGATGGCCTGCTCCATCGCGACCTGGTTCCAGGCCGAACCGCCGCCATGGAAACGCATGGCGCGGCGGTCGAGCACCGTCGAAGGATCAAGCGAGGGCACCCCGGCGACGCGGCTGCGGAAGCCGTGCTCGGCAAAGTCGGGCACGAAGGAGATGCCGGACTTGGCCTCATGCAGGGAGGACAGCACTTCCTGCGTATTGTTGCCGATGGATGAGACGATGCCCATCCCGGTGACCACAACGCGTCTCATGCTCATTTCTCCGGCTGTTCCGTCGCGTGCCGGGACGGATATCTCCGGCTCGCTGTCCTAGTCGTACCGCGCAAATGGACCGCGGCGAGGGCCGACGCAAGGCGGCCCTGCGATTTTGCTCAGGCCGCTTCCGGCTTGAACAAGCCGACACGCATGTCACTGACCGTATAAATCCGCTTGCCGTCGGCCTCGAGCCAGCCATCGGCGATGCCGAGCACGAGCTTCGATTTGAAGACGCGCTTGAACTCGACGCCGTAGACCACCTGTTTGACGGTCGGCAGAACCTGGTCGGCGAACTTGACCTCGCCGACACCGAGCGCCCGGCCACGGCCCGGCAGGCCGAGCCAGCCGAGGAAGAAGCCGGTGAGCTGCCAGAGCGCGTCGAGCCCGAGGCAGCCCGGCATCACCGGATCGCCCTTGAAATGGCAGTCGAAGAACCAGAGGTCGGGCCTGACGTCGAACTCGGCGCGAACGAAGCCCTTACCGTTAGGGCCACCAGTCTCGGAGATTTCGGCGATCCGGTCGAACATCAGCATCGGCGGCAGCGGCAGCTGCGCATTGCCCGGCCCGAAGAGCTCACCGCGCCCGCAAGCGAGGATCTCTTCGTAGCTGAATGACGATTGCCGCTCCATATCCGACTTCACTCCCCTTCGCCCGCCATGATCCGGCGGCCATCTCCCGATGCAATGTGCCTAACACGGTGTCGCTGCGGAACGAAAGGGCGCGAGCGCGGCTAGGCCGTGGATGATCGGCCGACGAGGCTGCGCCAGCCCTCGACGAGCGCAACCGCGGCGACGATCAGCAGCGCTGCCCATGCCACGGCCGCTGCCTGCAGCGACAGCCAGCCCACCATAGGCGCCGAACTATGTCACTGCGATGATCGCGCCGAGGATCGCCCGCAGCGCCGCAATGCTTGCGGCTAAGCACCCAAGGCCTTACATCGAATCTAAACGGCGGTGTCCCAAGTGCAGGGACGGATTCATGGAGTCGACGCAAGGCATGGACGGCCTGACGCAGGACCAGGGCTACGGATCGAACGCGCGGCAGGGCTGCCCCTTCCACGACGTACGCCAGAAGCTACGCCGGGTGGGCCTGCGGCCGACACGCCAGCGCGTCTCGCTCGGCTGGCTGCTGTTCGCCAAGGGCGACCGGCATGTCAGCGCCGAGATGCTCTATGAAGAGGCGATGAAGGCGCGCGTGCCAGTCTCGCTCGCGACGGTCTATAATACGCTGCACCAATTTACACAGGCGGGCCTGCTGCGCGAGCTCGCCATCGACGGCGCCAAGACCTTCTTCGATACCGACAACAGCGACCATCACCATTTCGTGGTCGATGGCGAGGACAAGGTCATCGACATCCCGGCCGCGGCGGTCGACGTCGCCGAGCTGCCGCCTCCGCCCGAGGGCTACGAGATCAGCCGGGTCGACGTCGTTGTCAGGCTGCGCAAGATCGCCGACTGAAGCGTCTTGCGGCGAACGCACGCGTTCTTGCGGCCGCTCGACAATCCTCTAAGCCCGCATCCTTCGGGACGCGCCTGCGGCGCTCCTCACCATGTGGGCTTTGGTTCTTCGAACAGCCTCTTACTGCACGGTCTCGTTGGGATAGACGCCCCAGAGCCGATCCTGCTTGATGTAGCCGGACATCTTGCTGACCGTGACGCGGCACCAGGCGTTCTGGCAGGACTGCACATTGGCGATGACGCCGGGCTCGAGCGTCGCGACCAGCGTCGCGCTTTCAGTGGCGGTCTCGCGCAGGGCGAAGGTCTCGCTCTTGTTCTTCGACCAGGGCGAAACCAGCACCGTGCGGCGCCCCGAGAGCAGGCTGTGCAGCACCCAGCCTTCGGTGCCATCGGCGTCGCGGACCCGCCGCCAGGTCTCGAATTCGGCGGTGATCTCGACCGGCAGCCCGGCGCGCTGGAACACCCAGCTGGTGCGGTGCTCCTTCGAGGGCCCCTCGCGCAGATTGACCCGGTCGGACTTCAGGCTGACATAGCGCGGCAACGGCAGGCCGGAGACCGGCCCGTTCGCGACCTCCTGGGCAACGCTCTGCGTCGCCAGCAGGGCGAGGCCCGCCGCAACCACGAGCCCGAGCGCTCCGCGCATCCTCTGAACCGTCATCAACCTCACTCCTCGGCCTGCCTTGAATCCGGCGCGCTCGCGCCGAAGGGTCAGGTTGTGTTCCGCCGCAACGCTGCTAGACAACGAGACGGCTGCCGACCGTCGGAACGGCCCGACTCAATTCCTGATGCGCCTCGGTTAATGGGGGGTTGAGGCGGAATGGCGACATTGCGGCCACTGGTCGCGCCCGGCCGGGCGCGGCGCCGGCAATATCGGTGCCTGAGGGGCCTTTAAGGAGCCGCCCATGTCGAAGAAGAAGCCCCTGGTCGTCGTCACGCGCAAGCTGCCCGCCGTGGTCGAGACACGCATGCGCGAGCTCTTCGACGCCCGCCTCAATCTCGACGACACGCCGATGAGCCAGGCCGCCCTCGCCGAGGCGATGAAGACCGCCGACGTGCTGGTCCCGACCGTGACCGACAAGATCGACGCCGCCCTGATCGCCCAGGCCGGCGAGCAACTGCGCCTGATCGCCAATTTCGGCAACGGCGTCGATAATATCGACGTCGCCAGCGCGGTGCAGCGCGGCATCACCGTGACCAACACGCCGGGCGTGCTGACCGACGACACCGCCGACATGACGATGGCCCTGATCCTCGCCGTCGCCAGGCGCATCGCCGAGGGCGCCCGCATCATCACCGACGATGAATGGGCCGGCTGGTCGCCGAACTGGATGCTCGGCCGCCGCATCACCGGCAAGCGCCTCGGCATCGTCGGCATGGGCCGGATCGGCCAGGCGCTGGCCAGGCGCGCCGCCGCCTTCGGCCTGTCGATCCACTACCACAACCGCCGCCGGCTTGATTCGCGCATCGAGGAGGCGCTCGACGCGACCTATTGGGATTCGCTCGACCAGATGCTGGCGCGGATGGACGTCGTCTCGGTCAACTGCCCGCACACGCCGGCGACTTACCATCTGCTCTCGGCCCGCCGGCTCAAGCTGATGAAGCCCGATGCCATCCTGGTGAACACGGCGCGCGGCGAGATCGTCGACGAATCGGCGCTGTCGCGCATGCTAGAGGCCGGCGAACTCGCCGGCGCCGGCCTCGATGTGTTCGAGCACGAGCCGGCGGTCAATCCGCGCCTGCTCAAGCTCGCCCGCCAGCACCGCGTCGTGGTGCTGCCGCATATGGGCTCGGCCACCCATGAAGGCCGCGCCGACATGGGCGAGAAGGTCATCGTCAACATCAAGACCTTCATGGACGGGCACAAGCCGCCGGACCGCGTCCTGCCCAGCATGCTTTGAAGCGGTTTCGGGCAGCCTTCGGAGCATACCGCCGAAGGCCTTCGACGCGCGAAACGCCGCGTTTTCGGTAACCTTGGCTATTGCAGTCCGGTGCGCAGCCGCGCTGTACGGCTGATCCGTGGCGCTCAGCTGGCGCGGGCGGTCGCGAACTGTCCGGCCTTGCGGAAGCGCCAGAGATAGCCGGGCACCTCGGCCTCGGCCGAGACCGGTGCGATGCCGAGCCCGTGCAGGGTCCGGCCTTCCTTCTCGGCCGTCGCGGAGACGATGTTGTCGCTCTCGAGCAGGCTGACCTGGTCACGCGTCAGGATGAGTTCGTTCGGCATGAGGCCGAGCGTCAGCATGTCGGCGATCTCGAGAACCTGGCCCTGCAGGCGGGCGAGGCCGAACGGCATCGGCGCGATCGGGCACTTGCGGCCCGTGACCTCGCAGACATAGTCGACCAGCTCCCGCAGCGTCTTCACCTGCGGGCCGCCGAGCTCATAGACCTTGCCGCCTTCGACCTTGCCGTCGACGACACGCGCGATCGCCTCGGCGACGTCGCCGACGAAGACCGGCTGGAATTTCGTCTCGGCGCCGGCGAGCGGCAGCACCGGCAGCATGCGTACCAGCGAGGCGAAGCGGTTGAAGAAGGTGTCCTCCGGACCGAACATCACCGAGGGGCGCAGCACGACCGCCTGCTTGACCAATGCGTGGACCGCCGCCTCGCCCTCGGCCTTGCTACGGGCATAGGTTGATTTCGAATCAGCGCTGGCGCCGAGCGCCGAGACCTGGATCAGCCGGTCGACGCCGAACTGCGCGCACGCCTGCGCCACGGTGCGCGCGCCCTGCCCCTGCACCGAGGAGAAATTCTGCCGGCCCTTCTCCCGCATGATGCCGACGAGGTTGATCACCGCGTCAGCGCCCTGCACGGCGGCTGCGACCGAATCGGGATAGCGCAGATTGGCCTGCACTGCAGTGACCTGGCCGACGATGCCGAGCGGCTGCAGGAAGCCGGCGAGATCCGGGCGTCGCACGGCGGCGCGCACGCGATAGCCGCGCCGTGCCAGCGCCCGCACGACATGCCGCCCGAGGAAGCCCGAGCCGCCGAAAACCGTGACGAGTTGCGAAGCGGGAGGCAGGACCGTCATGATGACGCGAAGCTCCGTTTGGAAGCGCTGAAAACTGGCTCTATTGTGCCTGTCCTAGTTCATCGCAGCGCGGCTGTGAAGGCGGCGCGACGCCGCCCGCCCCGCGGCCGATACACTATTGTCAAAAAGCCGGCTTCGCCCGTTGACAGTCGCGTTCAACCCCCGTAAACGAACCGCCGTTGCCCAGGTGGCGGAATTGGTAGACGCACCAGCTTCAGGTGCTGGCGCTCGCAAGGGCGTGGAGGTTCGAGTCCTCTCCTGGGCACCACTCAGCTACCAGAGTGGTGGTTTGTCAGCACCTTAGCTGATATCGAGAGTTTACGTGATGTCCGGCTTCGCGCTGCGGCTTCACAGCATCGCCCTTTCGATGCTCCGGCTTATTCACCAATATGACCGGCTTCTGCTACCTCGACATCAAGGCCCCCAGAGGCCCTCGCCGCGCGCGCTTTCGGCCAGACGGTGACACTGCCGGTCGGCAATGGCCGGGTCACCTCGATCATTCGCGACGGGGGGCTGATTCAAGGCCGTTTGCCCCGATGCCGTTGACGAAGAGCCCGATCGTCTCTCGGGCGATGTGATCGACGGAGAGCGGCCCGGCCGGGTCGTGCCAGCGGGCGATCCAGCTCAGCGCGCCGGCGGCCGCGAAGGCGAGCAACTTGGGGTCGCAGGAGCGGATCGAGCCGTCGGCGATGCCCGCTTCGATCAACCCGCGAAAGCGCTTGTCGATCTTGCCCTTGAGGGCGCGCAATTCCTTGCGCGTCTCGGCCGGCAGCGGGTCTTCGCCGACGAGGATCAGGCAGCGCCCGAAATCCTCGGTGACGATATGGGCATATTCGGTCCAGAGCACGATCAGCCGGGCGAGGCCGCTGCCGCCGCTGCGCCTGGCCTCGGCCGAGGCAGCAGCGGCATCGAGCCGCTCCAGCCCGATGCGCACGCATTCGAACAGGATCTCGTCCTTGCTGCGGACATAGTGATAGATCGTCGGCTTGGTGACGTTCAGCCGCTCGGCGACGTCGTCGAGCGACGTCCGGTGGAAGCCCTGCTCGGCGAAGGCCTGCGCCGCGACGCGCAGCACCGCCTCGCGCTTGAGGGCTCGCTCGCGCTCGCGCTCAGCCGGCGTCTTCCAGAGAGCTGTCGCCATCGCCTGGCTCAGGCCCGCTCGATCGCGAGCGCGATACCCTGGCCACCACCGATGCACATCGTCACCAGCCCGTAGCGACCGCCGGTGCGCTTCAGCTCATAGGCCGCCTTCAGGGTGATGATCGCACCGGTCGCGCCGACCGGATGGCCGAGCGCGATGGCGCCGCCATTGGGATTGACCTTGGCCGGGTCGAAGCCGAGTTCCTTGGCGACCGCGCAGGCCTGGGCGGCGAAGGCCTCGTTCGACTCGATCACGTCGAAATCGGCGAGCGAGAGCCCGGTGCGCTTGAGCAGCGCCTGCACCGCCGGCACCGGGCCGATGCCCATCACCCCCGGCTCGACGCCGGCATGGGCATAGCCGACGATCCGCGCCAGGATCGGCTTGCCCTCGCGGCCGGCGCGGCCTTCCTCCATCAGCACCATCGCGGCGGCGCCGTCATTGATGCCCGAGGCGTTGCCGGGCGTGACCGTGCCATCCTTCTTGAAGGTCGGGCGCAGGCCCTTGAGCGACTCCGCCGTGGTGCCGGGCTTGGGATGCTCGTCGGTGTCGAAGCTGATCGTGTCGCGGCCCTTGCGCGCCTCGACCGGCAGGATCTGGTCGCGGAAGCGGCCGGCGGCGATCGCATCGGCGGCGCGGCGCTGGCTCTCGGCGGCGAAGGCGTCCTGCGCCTCGCGGTCGATGCCGTAGCGCTCGGCGACGTTCTCGGCGGTGATGCCCATGATGCCGTTGCCGAACGGGTCGGTCAGGATGCCGGTCAGGTGGTCGGACGCGACCGTATCGCCCATGCGCTGGCCGAAGCGGGCGGTCGACAAGAGGTGCGGCGCGCGGCTCATCGTCTCGGCGCCGCCGGCGACAGCGGTATCGCAATCGCCGAGCATGATCGCCTGGGCAGCGGAGATGATCGCCTGGACGCCGGAGCCGCAGAGCCGGTTCAGCGTCAGCGCCGGGACCTCGACCGGGATGCCGGCTTCGATCGCCGCGACACGCGCGAGATAGGCGTCCTTCGATTCGGTCAGGATGACGTTGCCGAACACGACATGCCCGACCTCGGCGGCCGGCAGCTCGGCGCGGCGCAGCGCCTCGCCGACGCAAGCTGCGCCGAGTGCGGTCGGCGCATGGCCGGCAAGCGCTCCGCCGAAGGTTCCGATCGCGGTGCGTACGCCCGCGGTGATGACGACATGTCGGCTCATGAGATTGCTCCTTCAGACTGGCTCGGCTTGCCGCTCGGGCTTGTACAGGGCCTCGATCTCGGCGGCGTATTTCTGGGCGATGTTTGACCGGCGTACCTTCATCGTCGCGGTGACCTCGTCATCGTCATGGTCGAGCTCCTTGACGAGAAGGTGGAAGCGCTTGAGCTGCGCCACCGGCGCGAGCTGGGTGTTCGCTCGCTCGATCTCGGCGGCGACCAGCTCGCGTACGCGCTCATGCTCGGCGAGGCTACGGAAATGGGTGAAGGGGAGGCGGTTCTCCTCGGCCCATTTGCCGACGGTCTCGGCGTCGATCTGGATCAGGGCGGAGGGATAGCGGCGGCCATCGGCGACGACGATGCATTCCTTGATGAAGGCACTGCCCTTCACCGTGTTCTCGATCTCGGACGGGCTGAGGTTCTTGCCGCCGGCGGTGATCATGATGTCCTTCAGCCGGTCGACGATCCGGACCTGCTCGCCCTCGATCACGGCGACGTCGCCGGTGTGGAGCCAGCCGTCGCGCAGCACGCCTTCCGTCGCCTCGGGATTGCGGAAATAGCCCTCGAAGACGATGTCGCCGCGCACCAGCAATTCGCCCTGCTCGCCGAGCTTGGCCTGCGCGCCCGCAACCGCCTCGCCGACCGCGCCGGGGATGAGGTGCTCGAGGCGCTGGCCGGTCGCCATCCCGGAGGTCTCGGTCAGCCCGTAGACCTCGACGAGGGGCACGCCGAGCGTGCGGAAGAATTGGACGATGCGCGGCGGGATCGGCGCCGCGCCGGTGAGCGCGACCTTGGCCTTGCGCAGGCCGATGAAATTCTGCAGCGGGCGGAAGATGACGAGGTGATAGAACAGCGCCAGCGCCCGCTCGCGCAGGCTTCGCGCGGCTCTCGGCTTGGTGGCGAACGGCTCGCAGGCGGCAAGGCCGGCCTCGAACAGGCGCCGGCGCCAGCCGCCCGCTTCCATCAGCTTGATGTGGATCGAGGCGTGCAGCTTCTCCCAGATGCGGGGGACGCCGAGGAAGAGCGTCGGCGCGATCTCGCGCAGGTCTTCCTGCACGGTCCGGATCGACTCGCCGAAGGAGACGCAGGAGCCGGCATAGATCGGCGCCATCGTGCTCAGCATCTGCTCGGCGACATGGCAGAGCGGCAGATAGGACAGGTTGGTCGTCGTGGCGTCATAGCCGAGCCGCTCGACCACGCCGGCCGCCTGCGCGCGCATGTTGCGATAGCTCAGCATCGCGCCCTTGGGCTTGCCGGTCGAGCCGGAGGTGTAGACCATCAGGCCGATATCGGCCTGCGTCTGGGCGGCGAGGCAGGCCTCGACCAGCCCGGGATGCTCGGTCTCATGCTGCGCGCCAAGCCGCAGCACCTCGGCGAAGGCGACGACCAGCTCGGAGGCGTAGCCCCGCAGGCCCTTGGGGTCGATCACCACGATGCGCTTCAGTTGCGGCAGCTCCGCCAGCCGCTCCAGCACCTTGTCGGTCTGCTCCTGGTCCTCGCAGACGACGATCTCGACCTGCGCATGGCCGAGCACATAGGCGACCTCATTGGCCGGGCTCGTCGCGTAGACCCCGACCGCAACGGCGCTGACCATGCCGGCGCCGAGCTGCGCGACGACCCATTCGGCCCGGTTCTCGGAGAGGATGCCGACATGGCCGCCTTCGCCTAAGCCGAGCGCGCGCAGGCCGAGGCCGAAATGGCGGGCGCGCCGGTCGTACTCTCCCCAGCTGATCGGCAGCCAGATGCCGAAATCCTTCTGCCTGAGCGCGATACGCTCCGGCATCGTCCGCGCATTCTCGCGCAGCATCTGCGGCAAGGTGAGATTAGGGAGCTCGCGCATCGTCGCCCCCCTCACGAAAGCCAGCGCTTGCGGCGCTTGTAATGCTTGATGTCGCGATAGCTGCGCTCGCCTCCGGCGCCGCCGAGGCCGAGATAGAATTCGCGCACGTCTTGGTCACGCATCAGCTTCTCGACCGGCCCGTCGATCACGACCTTGCCCATTTCGAGGATGTAGCCGTAGCTCGCCACCGCGAAGGCGACGGCGGCATTCTGCTCGACCAGCAGCATCGAGACTTTCTGCTCGGCGTTGATGCGGGCGATGATCGAAAAGATCTCCTCGACCAGCTTGGGCGCGAGGCCGAGCGAGGGTTCGTCGAGCAGGATCAGCGAGGGCCTAGCGATCAGCGCCCGCCCGATCGCCAGCATCTGCTGCTCGCCGCCGGAGAGATAGCCGGCGAGCCCCTTCCGGCGCTCGTGCAGGCGGGGAAAGTAGCCGTAGACCAGGTCGAAATCGGCGGCGGGCAGCTTGCGCCCGGTCAGGGCGAAGGTCGCGGCGGTAAGGTTCTCTTCGACGGTCAGGTCCTCGAAGATGCGCCGCCCTTCCATGACGTGGAACAGGCCGCGCCGGACAAGCCCGTGCGGGGTCAGGCTGGCGATGTCGTCGCCGCGGAAGCGGATGGCGCCGGCGGTGACGTCGCCATCCTCGAGCGAGAGCAGGTTCGACACCGCCTTCAGCAGCGTCGACTTGCCGGCGCCGTTCGAGCCGAGGAGGGCGACGATCTCGCCCTCCGGCACTTGCAGCGACAGCCCGCGCAGCACCTGCACGGTCCGGTTATAGACCACCTCGACATTGTTGACGTCGAGCACCGCGGGACCGGCCATGACCTCTAGCCCTTCATCCGGCAGCCGCGGCTACAGCTTGATCCAGTCGGAGGCCGGCTGCATCTGCTTGGCCTTGGCGTCGAAGCGATAGATGCGGCCGACCGGCACGGAATTGCCGGGGATCGAGATCGGCACGCCGAACAGGCCGCCGGTGTCGAAATCCTTGATGCTGTTGAGCCCGGCCTTGAGGTTGACGCCGGTGAGCTCCTTGCCGGCATCGAGCGTGCGCTTCACCGCCTCCGCCATCAGCATGGCGGTGACGAAGCCCTGCATGTAGCCGGTCGACTGATACTCCGGCCGCATCTGCCGGATCTTCTCCAGCATCGGCGCCGTGCCTTCCTTGTCGTAATAATAGCGGTACGGCATCACGCCCATGAAGCCGTCGGCTGAATCGCCCATGCGCTGCACGGTCGAGTTGTCCATGGTCCAGAACGTGCCCATGAACTGGCTCTTCATGCCCATCTGCTTGGCCTGCGCCACGAATTCGGGGATCGGCGCAAGCACATAGCCGTGGAAGATCGTGAAGTCGGGATTGGCGCGGCGCAGCTTCAGCACCTCCGTGGAGACGTCGACGCTGCCGGGCGGCGTCACGATCTTCTCGACCACGTTGAGCTTCAGCTCCTTGGCGACGGCCTCGCTCGGCACGATCGGATCGCGCCCGAACTCGCTGTCGGAATAGACGAAGGCGACGCGCGCGCCCGGCTTCTCCTTGGCGATGTAGCGCAGCAGGATGCCGAACATCTCGGTGTAGTCGGGCCCGGCCATGAACTGCAGCGGGAACTTCTTGGGGTCGTTGAGCTCGGTCGCGAAGGAGGCGCCGGCCATGATCATGCTGCCGCGCCGGTCGAGCTCGGGGTTGATCGTCTTCGAGAAGCCGGTCGAGTCGCCATAGTAGAGCGAGACCTTCTCCTGGCTGGTGATCTTGTTGAAGGCGGCGACCGAGGCGTCGACCTTGTAGGCGGTGTCCTCGGCGACGTATTTGATCTTGCGGCCCTTGATGCCGCCGCCATCGTTCAGGATCTTGAGATAGTCCTGGATGCCGGCATGGATGCCGACGCCGGCGAAGGCGAAGACGCCGGTCAGCGGGATCGAGCCGCCGAGCACGATATCGCCGCTATCCTGCGCCGCGAGCGGCCTGATGCCGAGCGCCAGTCCGGCGAGCGCCGCCGTGCCGGCCAGGAACTGGCGCTTGTCGAGTTTCATATTCGTCATCTCATCCTCCCTAGGGTTGGCTGCTCTTGACGGCAGCCGTTTCAGCGAAGTGCTCAGGTCCTGAACGGCCAGAGATGGAAGAAGCGCCGCAGCCGCCGCCAGATTTCGGCGAGGCCGCGCGGCTCGAAGATCAGGAAGCCGACGATCAGGCCGCCGAAGACGATGGTGCGGACCGGCGCCAGCGCCGCGAGCGCATCCGGATAGATCGGCGTCGCCCAGTTCGCGACAAACTTCAGCAGCTCCGGCACCAGCGTCATGAAGACCGCGCCGAGGATGCCGCCGAGGATCGTGCCCATGCCGCCGACGATGATCGCGGCGAGATAGAAGATCGAATTGACCAGCGGGAAGCTCTCGGGCGTGACGACGCGGAAGAAATAGGCCCAGAGCCCGCCGGCGAGGCCGGCATAGAAGGACGAGATCGCAAAGCTCGTCAGCTTGTAGCGCAGCAGGGGAATGCCGAGAACCTCGGCCGAGATGTCGCGGTCGCGGATCGCGATGAAGGCGCGCCCGATCCTCGTGCGCAGCAGGTTGGCCGCTCCGAGCACCATCAGGCAGGTCACCGGCATGATCAGCCAGTAGAGCGAAAACGGCTGGTCGAGCGTCAGCCCGAACAGGCGTGCCGGCGGCATCGACAGGCCGCGCGACTCGCCGGTCAAGCTCCAGTGCGCGAACAGGAAATGCAGGATGACCGAGGCCGCGATCGTCGCGATGGCGAGATAGAGCCCCTTCACCTTGAGGCTGGGGATGCCGACGAGGATGCCGATCATCGCGGCGAGGCTGGCGCCGACCAGCAGGTTAATAAGGAAGGGCGTGCCGAGCCGGATCTCCAGCACCGCCACGGTATAGGCGCCAACGCTCATGAAGGCGGCCTGGCCGAGGCTGACGAGGCCGGTATAGCCGGTGAGCAGGTTGAGGCCCGTCGCGCTCGCGACATTGATCGCGCAGAGGCAGGCGAGGAAGAGCCAATAGGGGCTGGCGGCGAAGGGGAAGGCGATCGCGCAAAGCGCGAGCAGCCCCAGCAGCATGCGTTGCGTCGGCGTGTCGAACAGCGCCTCGTCGGCGGCGTAGCTGGTCTTGAGCGTGCCGATCCGCATGGCGCTACAGCCTCTCGATCTCGTGCGTACCGAACAGCCCGTAGGGACGGACCATCAGCAAGACGAGCAGCAGCGCGAAGGTGACGACGAGCTTGAACTCGCCGCCGAGGAAAGCGCCGGCGAGCGCCTCGACCAGCCCGATCAAGAGGCCGCCGACCAGCGCGCCGGCAATCGAGTCGAGCCCGCCGATGATCACCACGACGAGAACGGAGAGGCCGAACACGCCCATGGTCGGTGAGATCCCGCCGATCGCCCCGATCAGCACGCCGGCCCCGGCGGCGGTGGCGCAGGCGAGGATCCAGGCGACCGAGAAGACGCGCGGCACGTCGATGCCGACCGAATAGGCCGCGCCCTGGTCAGCCGCCGTCGCTTTCAGCGCGACGCCGCCGCGCGAGAAGCGGAACAGCGCGAGGAAGAGCCCGATCACCACCGTGGCCGCAACGAAGCCGATCGCGACCTTGGGCGCGAGATAGGCCTCGCCGATGAAGACCGGCGTCGACGGCATGAACTCCGGCAGCCGCAGCGGATCGGCGCCCCAGCCGAGCTGGACGATGCCGGCCAGGATCGAGCCGAGGCCGATCGTCACCATGAACACCGAGATCGGGCTCTCGCCCAGCATTGGCCGGATCAGGGCGCGCTCGACCAGCCAGCCGAAGGCGCCGCCGGCCGCGATCGCGAGCGGCAGCGCCAGCCAGGGCGACAGCCCGAGCCCGGCCGCGAAGCCGAGGAAGGCATAGCCGCCGAGCATCAGGATCTCGCCGATGGCGAGGTTGACCACGCGCGTCGCCTTGTAGATCAGCACGAAGGCGACGCCGGTCAGTGCGTAGAGCGCGCCGGCGCCGAGCCCGGCGAGGGTGACTTCGAAGAGGAAGAGGGTGTCCATCACGCCGCCTCCGCCTTGATCCGGCGTGCGATCTCGCCGACATCGCCGGAGCCGAGATAGGCGGCGACCACCGCGTCGTTGCCCTGCACCTCGCGCGGCGTGCCGCTGGCGATGACCTGGCCGAAATTCAGCACCACGACATGGTCGGAGATATCCATCACCATGCCCATGTCGTGCTCGACCATCAGGATGGTGACGCCCCATTCCTCCTTCACGTCGAGGATGAAGCGGGCCATGTCCTCGGTCTCCTCGCGGTTCATCCCGGCGACCGGCTCGTCGAGCATCAGGATGCGCGGGCGCATGGCCAGCGCACGCGCCAGCTCGACGCGCTTCTGCAGGCCGTAGGAGAGCGTGCCGACCGAGGCGTTGCGGATGTGCTGGATCTCGAGGAAATCGATGATGCGCTCCTCGATCTCGGCCCGCAGCTCCAGCTCTTCCTTCTGGGCCCGGCCCCAATAGAACAGCGCGTCGAGCACGCCGGTGCGCATATGGGCGTGGCGGCCGAGCTTGATGTTGTCGAGCACGGTCATGCCGCGGAACAGAGCGATGTTCTGGAAGGTGCGGGCGAGGCCGCGAGCGGCGCGCTGCGGCGCGCGCACGCCGTCGAGGCTTTCGCCCGCGAAGCTGATGCTGCCGGCCTGCGGCCGGTAGAAGCCCGAGATCGTGTTGAACAGCGAGGTCTTGCCGGCGCCGTTCGGGCCGATCACGGCGGTGATCGCGCCTTCAGGTACCTTAAAGGAGACATCGCTGAGCGCCCGCACCCCGCCGAAGGCGAGCGAGACGCCAGACACCTCCAGAATGGCGGAGGCGACCATCTCAGCGCCCCTCGAACTGCGGCGCGCGCTTGGCCAGAAAGGCCTGTGCGCCCTCCCTGAAGTCTGCCGTGCGCGCGCCGGCGAGGAAAGCCTCGCGTTCGAGATCGAGCTGGGCGGAAAGGTCGTTGCCGAGCGAGCGGCCGATGAGATGCTTGATCCGGGCATAGGCCGCCGTCGGCCCCTGCGCGAGCCGGCGCGCCAGCGACATGGCCTCGTCCGCGAGATCGGCGGCCGGCACGACCCGGTTGACGAGTCCGAGCGCCAGCGCCTCTGGCGCGGGGACGGATTCCGCCAGCATCGCAAGCTCGAGCGCCTTGCGCGCGCCGACGATACGCGGCAGCCGATAGGTCGACGAGCTGTCGGGGCTGATGCCGATGCGGGCAAAGGCCAGGGTGAAGACGGCATCGTCCGCCGCGACGCAGAGGTCGCAGGCCATGGAAAGGCTGAAACCCGCCCCTGCGACCGGCCCCTGCACGGCGGCGAGCGTCGGCAGCTTCAGTGCGTCGAGCGCACGCAGGGCAGCGTGAACCGGGTCGATGATGGCTTGGATTGCGGCCGCCGGATCGCCCTCGAAGAAGCGGGCGACATCGCCGCCGGCGCAGAAGGCGCGGCCCTCGCCGCGCAGCAGCAGGACGCGCGCCGTGCCATCGCGTGCGATGCGTTCGATCGCATCCGCAAGGCTGCGCGCCATCTGCGGGTCGATCGCGTTGAGCACGCGCGGACGATTGAGCGTGACGGTGGCGACGGCCTGCTCGATCGTGAGCAGCACCGGGCTCTCGGCCTGGTCCATGACGTTCCCCTCGGGTCCACGGTCGTTGGCCGCCGCGGTATCTCCAGTTCTACTCGATATTCACGAGCTTACTCGTGAGTAAGGCGAAACCCGAATGGATGCGCTATGCGCAATTGCGCACGATAGGGATCGTCGAAATGAACCAGCTGTCGCTCCGGCACATGAACCGTCATGCGCGCAGCCGATTCGAGTCGGAGAAGCTCGCCGCTGACCAATCCGATGATGGACGACCCGCGTATTGGCGCGCGAGATCTGGCGAAATCCCTCTGCTGACCGCCAGTGGCTCCCAAGCAGACCTATCTCGCTGATCTCGCCATGCACGCCTTCGCGCGCTGCATCACCCTGTAGCCTCCCGGAACAAGGCCTCGGCGGCGGCCTCGGTGAGGGGCACGGGATTGCCGCCGGCGGTCGGGTCGACGATCGCCATCTTCGCCAGCCTGCCGTAGTCGAGCCCGGTCACGCCGAAGGCGGTGAGCGTATCGGGCACGCCGAGCTCGCGGCGCAGGGTGACGATCCAGGCGAAGAAGGCGTCGAAGCTCGGCTCGAGGCCGAGATAGGCGGCAAGGCGCGCGATCTTCTCCTCGATCGCCGGGCGGTTGAAGACGAGGACATAGGGCATGAACACGGCGTTGGTCATGCCGTGATGGGTGTGGTGCACCGAGCCGACCGGGTGAGACAAGGCGTGGATGGCGCCGAGCCCCTTCTGGAAGGCGGTCGCGCCCATCGCCGCGGCAGCCATCATCTGCGCCCGCGCCTCTATATCGCTGCCATCGGCGACTGCACGCGGCAGGAAGACCTTGCAGAGCCGGATGCCTTCGAGCGCGATCCCGTCCGCCAGCGGGTGGAAGCCGGGCGCACAATAGGCCTCGAGGCAATGCGCCAGCGCGTCCATGCCGGCGCCGACCGTCACCTTCGGCGGCAGGCCGACGGTGAGCTCGGGATCGCAGATCACGATCTGCGGCATCATCTTCGGGTGGAAGATCACCTTCTTGGTCTGCGTCGTCTCGTCGGTGATCACGCCGGCGCGGCCGACCTCCGAGCCGGTGCCGGCCGTGGTCGGAATGGCGATGATCGGGGCGATGCCGGCGGGATCGGCGCGCGTCCACCAGTCGCCGACATCCTCGAAATCCCACATCGGGCGGCTCTGCCCCGCCATGAAGGCGACGACCTTGCCGCAATCGAGCGCCGAGCCACCGCCGAAGGCGATGACGCCGTCGCTACCGCTGTCCCGGAAGACGCTGAGCCCATCTTCGACATTGGCCGCGACGGGATTGGCCTGGACGCGGTCGAACAGCGTGACTTTCAGCCCCTCGGTGCTGAGCCGCGCCATCGCGTCCTTGATCATCGGCAGGCCGGACAGGCCGGAATCGGTGACGAGCAGTGGGCGCTCGATGCCGGCGGCGCGGCAAGCCTGCACGAGTTCGGCGATGCGCCCGGGTCCGAAGCGGACAGCGGTGGGGTAGTTCCAGTTAGCCTTCAGCGTCACGGGTCGCCTCGTTCAGAAAACAGTGCGGAAATGGAAGGATTTCGGACGGGTCAGCATCTCGTAGCCGATGCGGGAGAGCGTTGCGCCGCGCCCGGTGTCCTTGACGCCGGTCCAGGCCAGCGCCGGGTCGAGGTAGTCGCAGCGGTTCATGAAGACCGTGCCGGTCTCGATCTCGGCGCCGAGGCGCGCGGCGGCCGCCGGATCTTCAGTCCAGAGCGAAGCGGTCAGCCCATAAGGGCTGTCGTTCATCAGCGCGACCGCTTCCTCGTCATCGGCAACCGCCATGATGCCGACGGTGGGCGCGAAACTCTCCTCGCGCATCAGGCTCATCTGATGGTTCAGGTCGACCACGACCTGCGGCGCCATATAGGGCGTGCCGACACGATCGCGCGGGAAGAGCTCGGGTGCGACCAGCGCCCTGGCGCCGGCGCGCACGGCATCCGTGACCTGGCCGCGGGCGAACTCGGCGGCCTCGGCCTTCACCATCGGGCCCAGCGTCGTCGCCTCGTCGAGCGGATCGCCGAGCACATAGGTTTTCGTCAGTTCGACGAAGCCCTCGACGAACTTCGGATAGAGGTCGCGATGGACATAGATGCGCTCGACGCCGCAGCAGGACTGGCCGGAATTGAAGAAGGCGCCGTCGACCAGGTTCTCGACCGCCTGCGCGAGGTTGGCATCGGCTCGGACATAGGCGGGGTCCTTGCCGCCGAGCTCGAGCCCGAGGCCGATGAAGCTGCCGCTGGCGGCCGCCTCCATCGCCTTGCCACCGGCGACCGAGCCGGTGAAGTTGACCTGGTCGACTTGGCGCTCGGCGATGATCCGGCCCGTCTGCGCGTGGCTCAACAAAAGATTCTGGAACAGCCCGGCTGGAAACCCTGCAGCCTCCGCGGCCTTCTGGAAGCGCTCGCCGACCAGCAGGGTCTGGGCCGCGTGCTTCAGGATGACGGCATTGCCCGCCATCAGAGCCGGCACCACCGTGTTGACCGCGGTGAGATAGGGATAGTTCCAGGGCGCGACGACCATGACGACGCCGAGCGGCTCGCGCGCGATCCAGCGCTCGAACTTGTCTTTTGGCTCTGGCCGCAGCGGTGCGAGCGCGGTTTCGGCGAGCCCGATCATGTGGCGGGCGCGCTCCTCGAACCCACGCAATTCGCCGGCGCCGTAGCGCACCGGCCGGCCCATCTGCCAGGCGAGCTCGGGGACGATCTCGTCCTTCATCGCCAGCATCGCCTCGACGAAGGCCGAGGAGAGTTCGGCGCGGCGAGCGATATCGAGCTTGCGCCAGGCGCGCTGGGCCTCGCGGGCGGCCGCCAGCGCAACTGAGATCGCAGCATCGGTGGCGGCAGGTCTTTCGGCATAGACACGCCCATCCACGGGCGAAACGCAGCGCAGCACATCAGTCATCGTCGAGCCCATCTCTGTCTCAGTAGCGTTCGAAGCCGCGCTTCAGTTCCCAGTCGGTGATGCGGCGGTCATATTCGAGCTGCTCCCAGCGCGCGGTATGGACGTAATGGTCCACGACGGCATCGCCCATTGCGGCCCGCAGCATCCGCGAGCCGTCGAGCGTCTGCGTCGCCTCGCGCAGCGTGTTGGGAATCTGGCGCAGCTCCGCCCCGCCATAGGCATCGCCGACGAAGGCCGGCTCCAGTTCGAGCTTCCGCTCGATGCCGGAGAGGCCCGCCGCGATCAGCGCGGCGAAGGCGAGATAGGGGTTGAAGTCGGAGCCGCCGATCCGGCACTCGATGCGGATGGCCTTGCTGCCGGCGCCGCAGAGCCGGAAGCCGGCGGTTCGGTTGTCGTCGCTCCAGACGGCGCGCGTCGGCGCGAAGGTACCGACCTGCTGGAAGCGCTTGTAGGAGTTGATGTAGGGCGCCAGGAAATAGGTGATCTCGCGGGCATGGGCGAGCTGGCCCGCCACATACTGGCGCATCAGCTCCGACATGCCGTGGGCGCCATTGGGGTCGGCGAAGAGCGATGTCTCTCCCTTCGCGTCCCAGAGCGAGGCGTGGACATGGCTCGACGAGCCGGCGAGGTCATAGCGCCATTTCGACATGAAGGTGACGGCCTTGCCCTGGGCGTGGGCGATCTCCTTGATGCCGTTCTTGATCACGACATGGCGGTCGGCCATGTCGAGTGCGTCGGCATAGCGGACATTGATCTCGGCCTGGCCCGGGCCCCATTCGCCCTTGGAATTCTCGACCGGGATGCCGCTGTCGTGCAGCCCGTTGCGGATCGCCCGCATCACCGGCTCTTCCTTGGTGGTCTGGAAGACGTGGTAATCCTCGATGTAGTAACCGGCCGTCTTCGGCTCGCGGTAGCCCTTGGCGTGGATCGCTTCAAAGCTCTCGTCGAACAGATAGAATTCGAGCTCGGTGGCGAAATAGGCCTTGATGCCCATGGCCTGCAGGCGAGCGAGCTGCTTCTTCAGCATGCCGCGCGGTGAATGCGGCACGTCCTCATGGCTGTGATGGTCGAGCACATCGGCGATGACCAGCGCAGTGCCGGGCAGCCAGGCTATGCGCCGCAGCGTCGTCAGGTCCGGCTTCAGCACGAAATCGCCATAACCCTTCGCCCAGTTGGCGGCGGCATAGCCGGGGACCGGCTCCATATCGATGTCATTTGCCAGCAAATAATTGCAGGCATGGGTCTCGTCATGCGCGGTCGCGACGAAATGTTCGGCGTGGAAGCGCTTGCCGATCAACTGCCCGGCCATGTCGACCATGGCGACGATGACGGTGTCGATCTCCCCGGCCGCCACCGCGGTCTTCAGGGCCTCGAAGGAGAAGGCATCGGGCATCGCGGATTCCTGAAGGCTGGAGTAGCTGATGAACGGGCGTCGGACGAGCAAGAGAACGCCAGTTGTGCCTGCTCCTGCAAGGGCTTCATCTCCTCGCAAGTTCGAGCCTGCTCGCGTCGGCCAGGAAAGACGGCCTGACCTTCAACGGCAAGAAGCCGGCGATGGTGGACGAGGACGAACTGGAACTGAGGTGAGCGCGGGCAGTTAGGCTTTTGCCCGCCTGAGGGGAGCGGTCTCTCGCGGCGGTGATTTCGGCAGCCGACAGATTTCAATTCAGGAGGACGTCAAGATGAAAGACAAGGTCAGGGAAGGCATGGAGGTCATCGGCGCCGACGGCGTCCATGTCGGAGCGGTCGATCGCGTCGAGGACGAGCGCATCAAGCTCAAGAAGAGCGATGCTTACGGCCGGCACGAGGGGCATCATCACTATATCGAGCTCGGCTTCGTCGCGGGTGTCGAAGGCGACAAGGTGCGTCTCTCCGCCAATGCCGACATCGCCGTGACGCTGGAAGAAGAGACTTCGGGCAAGCCGGTCGACCTGTGACGATCTCGGCCGCGGCCCCTGCCGGCCGCGGCCGTTCCGTTCGGCTTCGGGAGGATCGGCCGATGGTCGGCTGGACCTCCGAGGCGGGCCATGTCTCGGGCGTGATCATCGCGGTCCGCACCGCTGCTTTCGACTATAGAGGCCTTGTCTCCTCATTTGCCTGGGCGACTGTCGCGGCGATGAGATTGTAGACGTCGTCGGCGCTGCAGCCACGCGACCCAGATAATCGCCTTCGCTGTCGGCCATTGGAACACGCGCCCGACAGAGCGCGACACCATTCGCGGCCCGCCGGCGCGTACCTATGCGGGCGAGCGCCCGCCGCCGAGCCGGCTGTGAACCGGCGACACGGTCCAACCTCGTGCCGGAACTCTATCGTGCGAGCGGGCTGACACGGTTGCTGATTGCCCGCACCAGGCTCAGCGCCGCCATTTCCGACGATTTCGGGTTGTCGGCGAGCGGCCTGTTCTCGATCGAGACGCTGAGGCGGCCGAACGCGCCGCGTGCGCTCAAGCGGTGGCAATTGGAAGTGATGCCGGGGTCGGCGACGAGCTCGACACGGGTCCGGTCCAGCCCGATGCCGGCGAGCGCCGAGATCACCGCGACATTGGCGTTCTGGGGAAAGCGCGCGGCCGCCTCGCGGGCCGAGCCGGTGAAGAAAGCGATTGGCGCGGTCAATTCGTCGAGCGCGACAAGGGTCTCGGCCGGCGTGCCTCGCCACGCCGCCGGCGGCTTGACGATGCCGTGGACGACCTCGTCGAGCGGCAGCACTGAGGCCGCTGCGAGCGCGTCGATACCGGCGAGCGCACCGGGCGTGACGATAAGCTGGCTGCCGGCGGCGTCCGCCACCGAGACGAGGCGGTCGAGCAGCGCCGTGTCGCCCAGCGCGCCGGTCGAGGTCACCGCAAATGCTCCCGCCTGTCGCAAGGCGCTCTCGCCCCAGACCGCGACAGCCGGTTGCCCTGCCGCTTCCGCCACGAAATCGAGGTCGAGCCCGGCAAGCTGCCGCGGATCGGTCAGGAGGCTCGCGCCAGCCGGGATATCCTGCGCGCGCACCGGCGAACGCACGCCGATGGCGACGATCGAGACGGCCTCGGCAACCGCCGATCGCGATAGCAGACCGGCGACATGCCGATTGATCGCGCCCCATCCGATCAACGCAATCCGGAGCGGCCTGCGCAGGCGGCCGGTCATCGCCCCGCCGTCCGCAAGGCGAGGTCGAGCAGCGCGCCACCGTTCAGCCCGTCGAGCATGCTGAAATGATGGCCGGGGCAGATCGGCGGCTCGGTTGCCCGCCAAGCCGTTGCCAGCATCGCCGATTGCCGCTTGAACGCCTCGCTCTCGCCCTCGCCGACGGCGAAGGCAAGGCGTGTGCTGGCTGGGCGTAGTCGACCAAGCGGGCTGAGCCGCGCCGCTCGCTCGGCATCGTCGAGACCGAGCAGACGCCCGATCGGCAGATGTCCGAGCGGCCTGAGATCATAGAGTCCGGAGAGCAGCAGCGCCGAGGCGATCGGCGGCGCAGCGGGCTCGCACAGCGCCATCGCCGCGAGGTGGGCGCCGGCTGAATGGCCGGAGAGGTGCAGCTGCGCCGGGTCGAGGCCGAGTGAACCGGCCTCGCCGACGAGAAAGTTCAGCGCTGCGACGGTTTGCGCGATGCTCGCTTCGAGCGGTGTGTCTGGCGCCAATCCGTAATTCGGCATGGCGACGCCGAAGCCGGCCTCGAGCAACCCTTGCGCGAACTGGGCATGCTGGATCTTGTCGGTGGCCTGCCAATAGCCGCCATGGACGAAGACGAAGATCGGAGCGCGCTGCGTGCCGGCCGGGCGATAGAGGTCGAGGGTCTCGAAGCGGCCCGGGCCATAGGCAAGGTCGAGCCCGGCATGGTCGGCGCGAAAGGCCGCGCCATCCCGGCTCCACTGCCGGAGCAGCGCCTTCATGTCGGCCTGCAGGCGCGGGCTATACTGTCGCGCGAGTTCGCGCAGCGGGTAGCCCTCGACCTCGATGTCCGGCGGTGGTTGTGGTGGACCGAAACGGGCCCGAACCGTCAGCCCCTGCCCCGCCGATGGCCGCAGCCTGATTGGTGGCCGGAAGCCGACGAAAACTTCGCGATAGGCCAGCTCGACTGCGTGGCGCGAGATGTGAAAAGCGGCCGGATCGGCGGACTCCCAGTCCATGCCGACGAGATGGTGCGGACCGCAACCAGCAGCGACCAGGCCGGCCAGAATCTCGCTCAGCGCGTCACGCAATGCTTCGACGGGATCATTCGCAGCGCTGTGAGCGACGATCTCCCCGGTGCTGACCTCAGACGCCGACATAGCGATGCACCATCTCCGCCTGGGCCGCGAGTTCGGCGCTGGAGCCGGACCAGACCGTGCGCCCCTTCTCGATGATGTAGTGGCGGTCGGCGAGGCGCTTGAGCACGGCGATATTCTTGTCGATCAGCAGGATCGACTGGCCCTGCGCCTTGAGCGCCTCGAGGCAACGCCAGATCTCGGCGCGGATCACCGGCGCCAGCCCCTCGGTCGCCTCGTCGAGGATCAGGAGCTTGGGATTGGTCATCAGCGCCCGGCCGACCGCGAGCATCTGCTGCTCGCCCCCGGAAAGCGTGCGGGCGGACTGGCCGGCGCGTTCCTGAAGGCGCGGGAACAGGGCGTAGACACGGTTCAGCGTCCAGGGCGCGGCGCGCCCGAGCCGGTTCGCAGCGGTGGCAATGAGGTTCTCGCGCACGCTCAGGGTCGGGAAGACCTGCCGCCCTTCCGGCACCAGGCCGACGCCACAGCGGGCGATCACCTCCGGTGCGCTACCCCGGAGCGCGCGGCCGTCGAAGCTGATCTCGCCGCCTTTCGGAGCCAGCAGCCCCATGATCGAGCGCACCGTCGTGGTCTTGCCCATGCCGTTGCGGCCGAGCAGGGTCACGACCTCGCCCTCGCCGATATCGAGGCCGACATCGAACAGGACCTGGCTCGCGCCATAAGCCGATTGCAGGTTACGCACGCTCAGCATCAGGCGTCTCCCTCGCCGAGATAGGCGGTGCGGACGTCCTGGTTGTCGCGGATCTCCTCTGCCGTCCCGGTCGCGATGATGCGGCCATAGACCAGCACCGAGATCCGGTCGGCGAGGGCAAAGACCGCATCCATGTCGTGCTCGACCAGCAGCATGGTGACGCGGCCCTTCAGCCCCAGGAGCATCGCGACCATCTGCTCGCTCTCGGCATGGCCCAGGCCCGCCATCGGCTCGTCGAGCAGCAGCAGGCGCGGTTCGCAGGCGAGCGCGATGGCAAATTCGAGCTGCTTCTGCTCGCCATGGGAGAGATCGGCGACCCTGACCTCGGCCCGATGGGCGAGGCCGGCCGCCGTGAGATGCTCGCGAGCGCGCTGGCGCAGGCCCTTGTCGCGGCGGGCATTGGCGAAGAAACGGAAACTGTGCCCCTGCCGCGCCTGCACCGCGAGCGCGACATTGTCGAGCATGCTGAAGTCGGGCAACAGCTGGTTGATCTGGAAGGTGCGGGCGAGGCCGCGCCGGACGCGCTGCGGCGTTGCCAGCGCATCGATCGCTTCGCCCTCGAGCCTGATCTCCCCGGCATCATGGCTGAGCTCGCCGAAGAGCTGGGTCAGCAGCGTCGTCTTGCCGGCACCGTTGGGGCCGATCAGCGCATGGATCTCGCCCTCGACGACGTCGAGATCGACGCTATCGGTCGCGATCAGGCCGCCGAAGCGCTTGCGCAGGCCGCGGACTGAGAGGAGCGGCTGGCTCATCGCTCGCTCCTGCCGATGCCAAGCCGGCTGAACAGCCCGTTGAGTCCGCCTTGCGTGAACAGGACGACGAGCAGGAGGATCGGGCCGAGGATGAGCTGCCAATGCTCGGTCCAGGAGGTCAGCACCGTCTCCAATATGACGAGCGCGGCGGCGCCGAAGAGCGGGCCGAGCAAGGTACCGACGCCGCCGAGGATGACCATGATCATCAGCTCGCCCGACTTGGTCCAGTGCAGCATGTCCGGGCTGACGAAGCGCAGATAGTTCGCCATCAGCGCGCCGGCGAGGCCGGTGCCCATGCCGGAGATCACGAAGGCGGCGAGCTTGTAGTGATAGGGCGCGATGCCGATCGCCGCCATGCGCCGCTCGTTCTGGCGGATGCCGGCCAGCACCATGCCGAAGCGCGAGCCGATGATGCGCCAGAGAGCGAGGAACACCAGCACCGCGGCGGCAAGGCAGATGAAATAGAAGGTGATGTCGTCGCGGGTGTTGAGGCCGAACAGCTCGTTGCGGCGGCGGATCGTCATGCCGTCATCGCCGCCATAGGCCTTGAGCGAGACGAACAGGAAGAACAGCATCTGCGCAAAGGCGAGCGTGATCATGATGAACTGCACGCCGCTGGTGCGCAGGCAGAGCGCGCCGATCAGCAGGGCGAGCAGGCCGCCGACCAGGATCGCGGCAGGCAGCGTGATCAGAAGCTGGCTCGTGCCCGGGATCAGGCCGAGGAAGAGCCCGTCGTCGACATAGGTTCGGTAGAGGATGCCGACGACATAGCCGCCGACGCCGAAGAAGGCCGCGTGCCCGAACGAGACCATGCCGCCGAAGCCGAGCGCCAGATTGAGGCTGGCGGCGGCGATCGCATAGATCAGCACGCGGGTCGCCAGCGGCACCAGTGCCGGCTGGCCGAGCGCCTGCACGAGGAAGGGCAATGCGACGAGGCCCAGCGCCAGTGCGAGAAGCGCCAAGGCGCGGCCTGCAGTCGGCGCGGATGGCCTCGCGTGAGTGATGGCGTCCTCAGACATTGGCGGGGAAGAGTCCTTTGGGCCGCACCAGCAGCACCACGGCCATCAGCATGTAGATGCCCATCGAGGCGAGGCCGGCACCGAGCGCATCGGCTTCCGAACCGGCCATGACCTGGCGCAGCAGGCCGGGCAGGAAGGCACGCAGGGAGGTGTCGACGAGGCCGACGAGCAGCGCGCCGAAAAAGGCGCCACGGATCGAGCCGACGCCGCCGATCACCACGACGACGAAAGTCATGATCAGGATCTGCTCGCCCATGCCGACTTGGACTGCCAGAATCGGACCGGCCATCAGCCCGGCGAGACCGGCGAGCAGGGCACCCAGCCCGAAGACAGCGGTGTAGAGCAGGCGGATATCGACGCCGAGCGCCCGGACCATCTCGCGATGCGTCGCGCCGGCCCTGACCAGCATGCCGATGCGGGTGCGGTTGATCAGCAAATAGAGCCCAAGCGCGACGGCCAAGCCGACCGCGATGATGATCAGCCGATAGACCGGATAGATCAGCCCGGGCAGCAGCTCGACCGAGCCGTTGAGCGCCGGCGGAACCGAGACGAAGAGCGGCTGGCGCCCGAACAGGATCGTCACGCCCTGGTTGAAGATCAGGATCAGCGCGAAGGTCGCCAGCACCTGGTCGAGATGGTCGCGGGCGTAGAGCCGGCGCAGCACGAAGAGCTCCATCGCCATGCCGGCCAGGGCCGCAGCCGCGAGGCCAGCAAAGATGGCGATGATGACCGAGCCGGTCTGCGCCGCGGCGAAGGCGGCGGCATAGGCGCCAACCATGTAGAGCGAGCCATGGGCGAGGTTGATCACGCCCATGATGCCGAAGATCAGCGTCAGCCCGGCAGCGAGCAGGAACAGCATCACGCCGAACTGCAGGCCGTTGAGCAGTTGTTCGAGAACGAGGGTCATGAGCCGATCATGCACCGGAAAAGGATGAGATGCTTGGGCTTGGCCTGGAGCCATTGAAGGATCGCGCGGGGCACCCCTCTCCCGGATGGGAGAGGGGCAGGGGTGAGGGACCGCCGTTAATCGTTAGGGCGGATACAGTGCCGCAGCACCTTCTGCTGTTAGGGCAGGCCCTCATCCCTGCCCTTCTCCCACACGGGAGAAGGGTTCCCCGCGCCCTTCACTTTCCCAAAGAGGATTCAAGCAAGAAGCAAGGCGGAGGAGGCATGCCCTCCGCTCAGAGCTTGCAATCCTTGGCGTAGGCGTCGGCATGATTGCTCAGCACCTTGCCCGAGGTCTTCAGCACCGGGGTGCCGTCCGCGCCCTTCTCGACCTTGAGCGCATACCAGTCCTGGACCGGGTGCTGGTTGGTGCCGAACTTGAAGGCGCCGCGCACCGACTGGAAATCGGCCTTGGCGAGCGCCTTGCGCAGCGCCGGCACATCGGTTTTGCCGCCGGTCGCCTTCAGCGCCGAGGCGATGGCGAGCGCGGTGTCGTAGCCCTGGCTGGCGTAATAGGTCGGCACGCGGTTGTAGGCCTTGGTCCAGGCCTCGACGAAGGCCTTGTTCGAGGCGTTGTCGAAGTCGGTGTTCCAGTGCGCGGTGACGCTGAGGCCGAGCGCGGCCTCGCCGACGGCCTTGAGCGTGGTCGCGTCGAGCGACGGCTCGGCCAGCACCATCGGGGTTTTGCCGAGCAGGCCGGCCTGCTGGTACTGGCGCAGGAAGGCGATGCCGAGCCCGCCCGGATGGAACTGGAAGACCACGTCCGGATTGGCCGAGCGGATCTGCGCCATCTCCGGCGCGAAATCGGTCTGGTCGAGGCGGGTATAGACCTCGCCGACGATCTCGCCCTTGAACAGGCGCTTGAAGCCGGCAAGCGCATCCTTGCCGGCCTGGTAGTTCGGCGCGAGGATGAAGGCCTTCTTGTAGCCGAGATTGGTGGCGTGCTGGCCGGCGCTCTCGTGCAGGCTGTCGTTCTGCCAGGAGACGACGAAATAGTTCTCGTTGCACTCCTTGCCGGCAAAGTTCGACGGCGCGGCATTTGGGCTGACATAGAGCGCCCCGGCATCGACGATATCGGGCACGGTCGCGCCAGCGACGTTCGAGAAGACGATGCCGGTCATGATCTTGATGCCGTCGGTCTTCAGCATCTTCTCGGCGATCTGCTTGCCCTGGCCGGGCTTCAGCGCATCGTCCTCGACCACGAGCTCGACCGGCACGCCGCCGAGCTTGCCGCCGCCCATGTCGATGGCGAGCTTGAAGGCGTCGCGAATATCCTGGCCGAGATAGCCGCCCGGCCCCGACAGCGTGGTGACCATGCCGATCTTGACCGGCGCTTGCTGGGCGAGCGCCGGCAAGGCGACGGCGGCTGCCAGCATCAATCCGAGGCATACTGATTTGCGGTGCTGCATGGTTCCCCTCCTCCGATCATTGTGCGTCGGAATGTACGAAATTATTTTAAGCTTAAAACAATTTTGGATCGCAGCGCAAGCGCGTCGAGGCGCCGGGCGGACCGGCGCCTCTCTCATCGCTCAGAGCGCGACCCAGCCGGCCGGCGGCTTCCGGCCGGGGTGGAGGGCGCCGCACTGCTTGCAGGTGCGGGCCTTCTCGTCAGCGAAGAAGGCCTCGTAGAGCGGCGGCAGGTCCTTCACGAGATCCCCGACCTTCAGTTCGATGCGATGCACCAGGCCGTTGCACTCGAAGCAGTACCATTCGAAGCCATCGACCTGGTCGGCATGGCGCGCCGGCTCGACCACGAGCCCGATCGAGCCCTCCTGCGGGCGCTGCGGCGAATGGCGCACATGCGGCGGCAGCAGGAAGACGTCGCCCTCGCGGATCGTCACGTCGTAATGCTTCCCGTCGTCGACCAGCTTCAGCATCATGTCGCCCTTGAGCTGGTAGAAGAACTCTTCCACCGGGTCGTCATGGAAATCGGCGCGCTGGTTCGGACCGCCGACCACCATCACGGTCATCTGGCCGTCGGAGAACACCTTCTTGTTGCCGACCGGCGGCTTCAGCAGGTGCTCGTTCTCCTCGATCCACTTCTTGAAGTTGAAGGCCTTGAGCCGTCCTTCGGTCGCCATCGCTTCACCTCTCCCGTTTTATGCGGTCCTACCTGAATTTCAGCCGGCCTTCGCCAAGGGCCGGCTCGCCGCGAGCTTGAGCCCGCAGCTCTCGAAGGCGGCGCGCGTCGCCGCCTTCTCAGCCTCCGTCAGCTCGAGCAGCGGCGCCCGCACGCGCCCGCCGACCTGGCCCAGCAGCTCCTGCCAATACTTCTGGTGTGCATGCGGCTTCTCGGCCGGCCGCGTCACACGCAGCGCCTCACGCACCGGCGCCAGACTGTCGCGCACGGCCTGCGCTTTCTCCACCTCGCCGGCGAAGGCGAGATCGGTGTATTCGCGCATGCGCAGATCGTTCGCACTCTGGATCAGATAGGGCGGCGAGGAACAGAGATAGAGCTGCCAGCCAAGCTCGACGATGTTGTCGAGCCATTCCTCCTCCGAGGCGGTGCTGACCAGGATGCGGTCGCCGGCGAGCCGGGTCAGTTCGGCATACATGGCGCGCGGCACGCTGTACTTGATCGCGACGACGTTCTCGATGTCGGCGAGGCGGTTGCAGAGCTGCGGGCTCATCAGATAGCCCGAGTCCGGATGGCTCCAGAGCGCGATGCCGATGTCGACCTTTTCGGCGATCGTCCGGTAGTATTCGTAGAGCGTCTCGTCCTGCGCCTTGAAGAAATGGAGGATCGGCGCGTGCACGACGATGTAGTCGGCACCGACCTTCTGGGCGTGCCTGGCGAGGTCGATGACGACGTCCATGTTCTGGTCGGAGCAGGACATGATCGTCTGGCCCTTGCCAGCCGTGGCCTTGACCGCGAGCTCGAAGCTGCGCTTGCGCTCCTCGACCGACATCGAGAAGAACTCACCCTGCTTGCCGGCGATGAACAGGCCGTCGATCTTCAGGTCCTGCGTCCAATGCCGGATGTTCTCGCGCACGCCATCCTCGTCAATGGCGAGCGACTGGGTGAAGGGCGTCAGCGCCGCCGCCCAGATGCCCTTCATATTGGCGCGGGCATAAGCCTTGGCGTCTTTCCTGGCGTAGTTCATGCGACTGCCTCCTCCTCGTTCGCTGGCTAGATCGCCATGCGGTGCGAGACGGTCTTGATGACCGTATAATGCGCCAACCCCTCGGCGCCCCCCTCGCGGCCATAGCCGCTATCCTTGACGCCGCCGAAGGGCGTCTCGGCCACCGAGGCCTCTAGTGTGTTGATCGAGACGTTGCCCGCCTCGATCCCGTCGGCGATGCGGTCGGCATTGCTTGCCGAGTGTGTGAAGGCATAAGCCGCCAGGCCAAAGGGCAAGGAATTCGCCTTCTCGATCGCCTCGTCGAGCGACGAGACCGGGCTGATCAGGGCGAGCGGTCCGAACGGCTCCTCGCGCATGGCGCGGGCCTCGTCCGGCACGTCGGCCAGCACGGTGACCGGGAAAAAATAGCCGCGATTGCCGATGCGCTCGCCGCCGGCCAGCACGCGCGCGCCCTTGGCCTTGGCGTCGGCGACCAGCGTCTCCATCGCCTCGATGCGGCGATGATTGGCGAGCGGGCCCATCTGCGTCGCAGCGTCGAGACCGTTGCCGACGACGACCGAGCGCGCCTTCTCGGCGAAGGTCCTGGCGAAAGCCTCGTAGATCGGCTTCTGGACGAAGAAGCGCGTCGGCGAGGTGCAGACCTGGCCGGTATTGCGGGACTTGCGGATCGCCGAGGTTGTTGCCGCCGCGACCGGATCGACATCGTCGCAGACGATCACCGGGGCATGGCCACCGAGCTCCATCAGCACCGGTTTCATATGGTCGGCGGCGATCCGGGTCAGATGCTTGCCGACCGCCGTCGAGCCGGTGAAGGCGATCAGCCGGGTCTGCTCCTGCGGGATCAGATATTGCGAGATCTCGGCCGGGATGCCGAAGACCAGGTTGAACACGCCGGGCGGCAGGCCGGCATCGTGCAGAGCGCGAGCGATGTGCATGGCGCCGGCAGGCGTCTCCTCCGCCGCCTTCAGGATGATCGAGCAGCCGGCCGCCAGCGCACCGGCGATCTTGCGCGCCGGCTGGCTCATCGGGAAGTTCCAGGGCGAGAACGCCGCAACCATGCCGATCGGCTGGTGCATCACGACGTATTTGATGCCGGGCTCGCTCGGGATGACCCGGCCATAGGTGCGCTGGCCTTCGGCCGCGTCCCATTCGAAGAACTCGCAGCCGCGGATTACCTCGAGCTGCGCCTGGGCGAAGGGCTTCCCATGCTCGAGCGTGATCGCATAGGCGATCTCGTCGATGCGGGCTCGCATCAGCGCCGCCGCCTTGAGCATGATCTCGCCACGGGCGCGCGGCGAGGTCCGGCTCCAGATCCTGAATCCGTCCTTGGCCGCCGCCAGCGCGTCATCGAGATCGGCGCGCGTCGCCACAGGGACGGCCCCGATCACATTCTCATCGGCCGGATTGAGCACCGGCAGGCTGTCGGACGTCTTGCGCCAGGCGCCGCCGATATAGAGCTGCAGGTCGGGATAGGCGGTCATGAAGAGCCTCGAACGAAGCGGCCAGCGGCGCGATGTCGAGGTATGATGTCCGGAGCCTGGATCATATGGAATTCAGCTTATTTGTCTTAATTCAGATGATCTGATTATAAATTGGCCATGGCAGTCACATTGCGACAGATCCAGGCCTTCCTCGCCGTCGCCGAGCTCGGCACCTTCACCAAGGCGGCGGAGCGTCTGCATATGGCGCAGCCGGCGCTGTCGCAATTGGTGCGCGAGCTGGAACACGCGCTCGGGATCCGCCTGTTCGACCGTACCACCCGCCGGGTCGAGCTGACCGAGGGCGGCCGGGAGTTCCAGGGCGCCTGCGCCAAGATCGTCCACGATCTCGACCTCGCCATCCAGAACGCCAACGACCTCGCCGAACGCCGGCGCGGCCGGATCACCGTCGCCGCCCCGCCGCTGCTGGCGGCGGCGATCCTGCCCGAGGCGATCGCGGAGATGCGCGAGCGCTTTCCCGGCGTGCAGATCGCGGTCCTCGATGCTCGCACCGACACGATCATCGAGGCTGTCAGGACGAGCCGGGCCGATTGCGGGCTCGGAACATTCGCCGCCGTCGAGGACGGCATCGAGCGCATCCCGATGGCGCGCGATCATCTCATGCTGTTCTGCAGTCCGGGCAGCCGTTTCGCCGGCACGACCGTCGACTGGCGAGAATTGCAAAGCGAGCCGTTGATCACCTTGACGCGCGACAGCGGCATCCGGCTTCTGGTCGAGGTCGCCTATGAGACGGTCGGCATCCCGCTCGTGCCGGCCTATGAGGTCTCGCAGATCACCACCGCCCTGGCCCTGGTCGAGGCCCGTCTCGGCGTCGCAGTGCTCCCGACCTATGCGCGGGCCGCCGCGCCGCATCGCCGGATCCTTGCCCGGCCACTGTCAAACCCGGCGATCGCGCGCGACATCGTCATGATCAGGCCCGGCGGCCGCTCGATCTCGCCGGCGCTGGCGACGTTCGAGACGGTGCTGCGGCGCCATGTCCGCCGCCTCACGCCAGCCGACATCGACTGAATTCAGCGTCGCCGAAGCTCCCACTGCTAGGAAGCGCTCGCCAGCTCGGCCTGGAGGAAGGCCATGAAGGCGGGATCGTCGGCATAGGCGACGTTCACCCGCATGCCCGCGGAGCGCTCGGTGGGGTCGAGATGCTGGCGCTCCGGCAGGAAGACCGTGCCGGGCGCGATAAAGATGCCCTGCTCCGAAGCGCGCCGCGCCAGCGCGAGGTCGTCGAGGCCGGGCGGCAGTCCGACCCAGAGGTAATAGCCGCCGCCCTGGCGTGAAAAGATCGGCAGGCCGAGACGCTCCAGACCGCCGAAGGCAGTGCGCGTCGCCTTGCCGATGCGTTCCTTAAGGCGCTTGAGATGGTGGCGGTACTGGCCGCTGGCGATCAGGTCGCTGACCAGCCGCTCCAGATAGCCGGAAGAGTTGACCACGGTCAGCATCTTCATGTCGCCGAGCGAGCGGGCGAGTGCCGGGCTTGCGGCGACGTAGCCGATCCGCAGGCTGGCCGAGAGCGTCTTCGAGAAAGTGCCGAGATAGATCACGCGCTCGAGCTGATCGAGCGCGGCGAGCCGCGGTGCACTCGCCGGCATCACATCGGCAAAGGGATCGTCTTCGACGATGGTGAGATCGTGCTGGGCGGCGATCTGTAAAAGGCGATGGGCGATCGGCAGCGCGATCGAGCCGCCGGTCGGGTTATGCGCCAGCGACTGGGTGAAGAAGACCTTCGGCCGGTGCCGCGCGATCTGCGCGGCGAGATCGTCGAGGTCCGGCCCGTCGGCTAAGCGCCTGACGCCGGCGATCTCGATCCGCGCCAGCTTCAGCTTGCCGAACAGCGGGTAATAGCCGGGGCTGTCGACCAGGACGGTGTCGCCGGGCTGTAGCAGCTGGCGGATGATCAGGTCGAGCGCGTGGTTGGCGCCGAAGGTGAGCAGGATCTGCGCCGGTGAAACCTGGATCGAGCGCTCGGCCAGCATCAGCCCGATCTGGGCGCGCAATGGCGCGTAGCCGACAGGATCGCCATAGCCGTGCTCGACCGGCAGGTCGCCCTTGCCGGCGCGCAGGCGCAGATGCCGTCCGAGCTCGGAATCCTCCATCCAGGAGCGTGGCGGGCGGCCGTCGCCGACGCGCACGGGATGGACCTGGCAGAGCTGCTCGCGCAGCAGCGAGACGATGTCGATCGCCTCGCTCATATGCGGCGGCGGCGCCTCGCTCGGCCGCTGTCCGGGCGCGCGGACATAGAAGCCGGCGCCGCGACGGGCTTCGAGCCGGCCGCTGGCGACCAGCCGGTCATAAACCTCGACCATGGTATTCTTGGAGACGCCGTATTCGCCGGCGGCCAACCGCAGCGAGGCCATGCGCCGCCCCGGCTGGAGCAGCCCCTCGTCGATCATCCGGCCGATCCGGGTGACGATCGCGCCGGTGCGGTTGCTGTCGGCCTGCTCGTCCATCGAACCTCGCATCTGTACCAGTCGGGGCACTGGTACAGAGAATGGGACATTGCGGAAATTGTGCCTTGCCGCTCTCCGGCGATTGTCCGAGCTTGTCAACCGAAGAAGCGCCGACGCCGATCGCGCGGCGCAAAAGAAACCCCGGCTGGGGAGGAAACGACATGACGACGGCCGAGGCGCAAAGCGCCGCCGGGCGCGGGGTGAACTCGCGCATCGAGAACTACCGCAATCTGAGCTGCGCCGAGCGGCTGGAACAGGCCGTCGCGGCGGCCGGGCTCTCCGATGCCGACCGCGCCTTGCTGGCGCAGCCCGGCGCGCTGCCGCTCAATCTCGCCAACGGCATGATCGAGAACGTCGTCGGCACCTTCGAATTGCCGCTCGGCATCGCCACCAACTTCACCGTCAACGGCAAGGATTACTTGATCCCGATGGCGGTGGAGGAGCCCTCCGTCGTCGCCGCCGCCTCCTATATGGCCCGCATCGCCCGGGGCTCAGGCGGCTTCCGCACCTCGAGCGACCGGCCGATCATGCGGGCGCAGGTCCAGCTGCTCGGCATCGGCGATCCCGAGGGCGCCCGCCACAAGCTGCTGGCGGCGCGGGCCGAAATCGTCGCCGCGGCCAATGCCAGGGACAAGGTTCTGATCTCGCTCGGCGGCGGCTGCCAGGGCATCGAGGTCCATGTCTTCCCGCAGACGCCGCGCGGGCCGATCGTCGTCATGCACCTGCTGGTCGATGTCCGCGACGCCATGGGCGCCAACACCGTCAACACCATGGCCGAGACGGTGGCGCCGATCGTCGAGCGCATCACCGGCGGCACGGTGCGCCTGCGCATCCTCTCGAACCTCGCCGATCTCCGCCTGGCGCGCGCCAGCGTCACCATTCCCGAGGCGGCGCTGGCGACCAAGGAGTTCTCCGGCCGCCGCATGATCGACGGCATGCTCGACGCCTACACCTTCGCCGCGATCGACCCGTACCGCGCCACCACCCACAACAAGGGCATCATGAACGGCATCGACCCCGTCGTGGTCGCGACCGGCAATGACTGGCGCGCCATCGAGGCCGGCGCCCATGCCTATGCCGCGCGCAGCGGCCGCTACACCTCGCTGACGACCTGGGAGGAGGATCGGGACGGCAATCTCGTCGGCTCGATCGAGCTGCCGATGGCGCTCGGCCTCGTCGGCGGCGCGACCAAGACCCATCCGCTGGCGCAATGGTCGCTGCGACTGCTCGGGGTCCAGACGGCGCAGGAGCTGGCCGAGGTCACCGTCGCGGTCGGGCTCGCCCAGAACATGGCGGCGCTCCGGGCGCTGGCGACCGAAGGCATACAGCGTGGCCACATGGCGTTGCATGCCCGCAATATCGCCATCGTCGCCGGGGCCGAGGGCGCCGAGATCGAGGCGATCGCCGCCGAGCTCGCCCGCAGCCACGACGTCCGCGTCGACCGAGCGCGCGAACTGCTGGCGGAGCGGCGCAAAGGCTGACACTGCCCCATTTCAACTCTCACCACAGAACCGCAGCAAGCGGACGACAACCGGAGGAACGTTCATGGACAATCGCATCACCCGCCGCACGCTCAGTGCCCTGCTGGTCTCGGCCGGCATGGCGCTGTCGCTGCCGGCTTACGCACAGAACGAGATCAAGATCGGCTACAATGCCGACCAGTCGGCCTCGGGCGCGGCCGAGCTCGGCCTCTCCGGCCTCTATGGCTTCCAGGCTGCGATCGAGGATTTGAACGCACAGGGCGGCGTCCTCGGCCGCAAGCTCGTCGGCGTCGTCCGCGACGATGCCGGCGCGCCACCGAAGTCGATCCAGAACATGAACGAGCTGATCGACAACGAGAAGGTCGCGGCCGTGGTCGGCCCGACCAATTCCGGCAATGCGCTCGCCTGGCTGCACATCCCGCAGCAGAAGAAGGTGCCGGTGATCTCGCATGTCGCGACCGCGACCGACATCACCGCCCGCTATGCCAAGGAGCCGCAGAACTACATCTTCCGGGTGTCGATGGTCGATCGCGAGCAGCTTGCCTTGCTTGCCGCCTATGCGGTCAAGGCCTCGAAGACCAAGAACGTCGCGATCATCGCCGACACCACCGGCTATGGCCAGGCCGCGACCAAGGACCTGCAGGAGATCCTGGCCCTGCACGGGATCAAGCCGGTCGGCATCGAGAAGTTCGGGCCGAAGGACACCGACATGACCTCGCAGCTCGCCAAGCTGAAGGCGGCCGGCGCCGACATGATCATCACCGGCTCGCTGGCGGACGCGACCGCGCAGGTGCTGAAGAGCATGGAGAAGATGGACTATTACCCCGGCCTGCTCTCGACCTGGGGCTCGATCAACACGCCGCTGGTCAACATCGCCGGGCCCAAGCTCGCCGAGAAGACGATCTTCGCGGCCTCGACCACCGAGGACGCCAGCGATCGCGCCGCAGCGCTGCACAAGCGCCTCGTCGCCAAGCACCCGAACATGCCGGCCTTCGTCTCGGCCGCACAGGGCTATGACGCGGTGATGCTGATCGCCGCGGCGATCAAGCAGGCCGAAGGCACGGACGGCCCGAAGCTGCAGCAGGCGCTCGAGAATCTCGGCAAGGTTCAGGGCATCATCAAGGCCTATGACAAGCCCTTCAGCAAGGAGCAGCACGAAGCGCTCGGCGTCGCCGACTTCCACTTGGCGCAGTGGAAGGACGGCCGCGTGGTCAAGCTCGACGATCCGGTGGTCAAGGGGCTGACGGCGGCGGATCTGAAGCGCTGAGGACCAGCGAAAGAAGCAGACTGGTCATCCCGGCCGGAGCGTAGCGTAGAGCCGGGATCCATGCCTGAACGGTTCCGGCATGGATCCCGGGTCGAGCTGCGCTCGCCCGGGATGACGACGTGATTTCAGATCACAGGGTTCGGCGTCGGCACAGCAGGCCCGCGGAGAGACGATGACGGCAATCCTTCAGGCTTTGGCCAGCGGTCTGGCGCTCGGCGCGATCTACGGGCTGATCGCGCTCGGCTTCAACATCACCTACGCCACGACCAAGACCTTCAATTTCGGCCAGGGCGCCTTCCTTGTTCCCGGCAGCCTGGTCGGCGTTTCGCTCCTGCTGCTGGCGGCGGGCAAACCGCATTTCGGCAATCTCACCCAGGTCGAGATGACGATGACGGCCTATATGCTGGCGACGCTCGCCAGTGTCGTCGTGGTCGGGGCGATCGGCATCGCGCTCTACTACTGCGCAATCAAGCCTTTCGTCGGTGCGGGCGGGCTGAACTGGGTGCTGAGCACGATCGGCTTCGGCATCATCATGCAGAACACCGCGCTGGCTATCTGGGGCCCGGCCTCGATCGCCGTGCCCTCGCCGCTCGGCAGCGAGGTCTGGCGCATCGCCGGGGCCGGCATCCGCCCCCAGGAAGTCCTGATCGCGGTCGTCGCGGTCGCCGTCATGATCGGGCTCGACATCGTCCTGCGCAAGACGCGCTTCGGCAAGGCGCTCCGGGCCGTAGCCTTCAACCCGCAAGCGGCGGCGATTGTCGGCATCAATGTCGAGTCGATCGTGATCGCCGCCTTCGTGATCTCCTCGGCCTTGGCCGGGCTCGCCGGCATCCTGATCGCGCCGATCACCACGGCCTCGGTCTTCATCGGGCTCGGCGTTGCCCTGAAGGCGTTCTCGGCCGCGATCGTCGGCGGTTTGACCAGCCCGCGCGGCTGTATGCTCGGCGGCTTCCTGCTCGGCGTGGTCGAGGCGCTGGTCGGGCTCTGGCGCGCCGAAATGCGCGAGATCACCATCTTCCTGCTGATCATCATCGTGCTGGTCGTTCGGCCCGGCGGATTGATGGGCGCGCGCAGCGTGGAGAAGATCTGATGCCTGCGCCCGCCCACGCCATCGGGCTGGCGGCGCTGGTCGCAGCCCTCGCACTCGTGCCCTATCTCGGCTTCAACGATTTCTACCTGCAGATCCTGTTCACGATCGGGGTGAACTATCTCGCCGCCGCCGGCCTGAACGTGCTCGTCGGCTATGCCGGCCAGAAATCGCTCGGCCATGCCGGGCTCTTCGCCGTCGGCGCCTATACGGCGGCGATCGCCAATATCGAATGGGGCCTCTCCCCCTGGCTCTCGCTGGTGCTGGCCTGCGGCTTCGGCGCGGTCTTCGGCCTCGTCATCGCCATGCCGTCGGTGCGCGTCTCCGGGCCGAGCCTCGCCATGGTGACGATCGGCTTCGGCATCGTCGTCGAGAAGATCGTCACGGAGTGGACCGACATCTTCAAGGGCCAAGCCGGCTTCTACGGCATCAGTGCGCCCTCGATCGCCGGCACGAGCTTCACCAACCTGCACTGGGTCTGGTTCGTCGGCGCGCTCTGTATCGCGACCCATCTGATGTTGCGCTCGCTGCTTGCCGGCCGCTATGGCCGCGCCTTCCTGGCGGTGCAGATGGCCGAGCCGGCGGCGCAATCGGTCGGCATCTCCGTAGTGCGAGCCAAGACGCTGGCCTTCGTCATCTCGGCGGTGACCTGCGCGCTCGCCGGCGCCGTGGTCGCGCAGCAGAACCAGTATTTCAACTCCGACTTCATCACCTTCAACCTGTCGATCTTCCTGCTGGTCGTGGTGATCTTCGGTGGCTCGGGCTCGCTCTACGGGCCGCTCTTCGGCGCGGTGATCCTGACCCTGCTCGACGCCTGGCTGGCGCGCTGGCCGGCGCTGCAGCATTTCAGCTATGGCGCGCTCCTGCTGTTCTCGCTCTATCTGATGCCGAACGGCATTGCCGGTGCTGTCTCCGGCCTCGCGGCGCGCTGGCGGCCGCGTAAGGCGTCGCCGCCAAGCGTCGCCGGCCATAGCACGCTGTCCGCGACCGCGACGGCTCCCGCGGGTGGCGAACTCCTCGTCGTCAAGGACCTCTACAAGGCCTATGGCGGCATCGTGCCGGTGCGGAACGTCTCCTTCGCTATCACTGCCGGCAAGGTCCATGCGCTGATCGGGCCGAACGGCGCCGGCAAGACGACGCTGCTCAATCTGCTCTCCGGCCATGTCGCGCCGGGCAGCGGTTCGATCCGCTTCGAGGGCCAGGAGATCGCCGGCTGCCCGTCGCATCGCGTCGCCTCGCTCGGCATCGCCCGCACCTTCCAGAACCTCAAACTGTTCGGCGAGCTCTCGGCCCTCGACAATGTCCTGCTCGGTGCGCACCGGCATGTCGAGACCGGCTTTGCCGCCTCGCTGCTCGGCCTGCCCTCGAGTCGAGGCGCCGAAGCGACGGCGCGGGCCGATGCGCTGGCGCTGCTCGCCGATCTCGGCCTTGGCGAGCGCGCCCATGAGCCGGCCAAGAGCCTGCCCTACGGCCTGCAGCGACGGCTCGAGATCGCCCGGGCGCTGGCCTCGCGACCCAAGCTACTCTTGCTCGACGAGCCGGCGGCGGGCCTGAACCCGCAGGAGACGCATGAGCTCGGCGAGGTCATCCGGCGCATCCAGCAGGCCGGCGTCACCGTACTGCTGATCGAGCACCACATGGACCTGGTCATGGGCATCTCGCAGCATGTGCTGGTGCTCGACTATGGCGCGCTGATCGCCGAGGGACAGCCGGAGGCGATCCGCCGCGATCCCAAGGTCGTCACCGCCTATCTCGGCGCCGACGAGGATGCCGCCCTGACCGGAGACGCCGCATGACCGTGCTCGCGATCGAAGGGCTCAAGGTCCGCTACGGCGCGGTCGAGGCGCTGAAGGGCATCTCGCTAGAGGTCGGACAGGGCGAGGTCGTCACGCTGATCGGCGGCAACGGCGCCGGCAAGTCGACGCTGATGCGGGCGATCGGCGGGCTGGTGAAGGTCGCCGCCGGAACGATCCGCTTCGAGGGCCGCGACATCACCGGCATCCGGGGCCATGACTGCGTTCGCCTCGGCATCGCCCATTCGCCGGAAGGGCGGATGGTCTTCGGCGACCAGAGCGTGCGCGACAATCTCGTGCTCGGCGCTTATGCCCGCCGCGACGAGGATGGCATCGCCGCCGATATCGAGCGCTATTTTAGCGTCTTCCCGCGCCTCGCCGAACGCCAGGACCAGCTCGCCGGGACGCTCTCGGGCGGCGAGCAGCAGATGCTGGCGATCGCTCGCGCCTTGATGGCGCGGCCCAAGCTCCTGCTGCTCGACGAGCCTTCGCTCGGCCTGGCGCCGCTGATCGTGCGCGAGGTCTTCTCGGTGATCCGCCGGCTGCGCGAGGAGGGCATGACGATCCTCCTGGTCGAGCAGATGGCAAACCAGGCGCTCGCCATCGCCGACCGCGCCTATGTCATCGAGACCGGCACGATCACGCTAGCCGGCACTGGCGCCGAGCTGCTGCGCGACGAGCGCGTCCGCTCGGCCTATCTCGGCGCCTGAGATGGCCGGCGACAGCGTCATCATTGTCGAGGTCGGCCCGCGCGATGGGCTGCAGAACGAGAAGGTTCAGGTCGCGACGCAGGACAAGCTCGCATTGATCGGCCAGCTCGCCGACGCCGGCCTCTCCCACATCGAGGCGACGGCCTTTGTCTCGCCGCGCTGGGTGCCGCAGATGGCCGACCACGACGCGGTGATGCGCGGCGCGGGCCGCCGACCGGGTGTGACCTATTCGGCCCTGGTCCCCAATGAGAAGGGGGCAGAAGCGGCGCTCGCTGCTGGCGCACGGGCGCTCGCCGTGTTCACCGCGGCGTCCGAGAGCTTCTGCCGGAAGAACACCAATTGCTCGATCGCGGAGAGCATCGAACGCTTCCGGTCGGTGATGGTGCTGGCGGAACGTGCCGGCGTGCCGGTCAGGGGCTATGTCTCCTGCGCGCTCGATTGCCCTTATGAGGGAGAGGTCACTCCCGAAGCAGTCGCAGCAGTCGCGGCGGACCTGCTCGCGCTCGGCTGCAATGAGATCGCCCTGTCCGATACGCTCGGGCGCGGCACACCGGAGCGGACCGCGGCCATGGTCGAGGCGGCGTTGCGGCGGGCGCCGGCGACGATGCTGGCCGGGCATTTCCACGACACTTCGGGCCGAGCCATCGCCAACGTCGCAGCCGCCTGGGAGCTGGGCTTGCGCGTCTTCGACGGCTCGGTCAGCGGATTGGGCGGCTGCCCCTATGCGCCCGGCGCAGCCGGCAATCTCGCAACGGAACGGCTCGTCGCGCATTTCGAGACCAAGGGCATTGCGACCGGCATCGACCGCGCTCGCCTGGACGC
Organism: Allobosea sp. Root483D1; assembly: GCF_001429505.1. GTDB lineage: Bacteria > Pseudomonadota > Alphaproteobacteria > Rhizobiales > Beijerinckiaceae > Allobosea. The sequence goes on along the minus strand of NZ_LMJW01000011.1, from coordinate 46,019 downwards.
GGTGGCCGAATGGATCGCAGCGCGCACGGCCTCGGGCGCGCAATAGCAGCGTAGTTGCGGCGGGGCGGCCTGAAATCCACCCCGTCGCAGGATCGCGTCAGGCGACGAGGAAGCCGGCGTCGACCGGGTCCTCGCGGTTGATCGTCCAGCACGCGGTGCCGAGCAGGCAGCCCTCGAAGCTGCCGAGTCCGATCAGCCCGTCATTGACAAGGCCGTCGCGCCCGAGAGCACGATCAGACGGGCGAAGCATTGATCCGTGGCCTGGCCAGCTGAAAATCGTCGTCAGTCACAAAGGGCATGCCGGCCGACCACATTCCGGATGGCGTCCGTCGCGACGGGAATGACCGGGTCGAGAACGCCGACGGGGACGCCGATGAAGATGTCCTGCGGAGCCACGGGCTCGATCTCGCTCAAAACGCACAGCGCCCCTGACCGGATGGCCGCCTCGACCAGCTTGACCGGCATCACGCCGATGCCGGCGCCGGCCGTCACCAGCCCCACGATCGCAGGCATGCTGTTGCAGATGCTGAGTGTCGGCATGTCGATCCCGGCATTGCGGAACCATTCGGCAATGATCGTGCCGACATTCGACGGCGGCGGCGTCGAGAAGATGCGCTGGCGCGACAAAGCCCGGGCATCGCCGACGACGCTGCGATAGCGCGGCGTCGCGATCCAGGCGACGTTCAACGTACCCAGGCGGATGTAGCGTAGGCCGGCCACGCTCGGCGGGGTCGAGACGACGGCGATATCGAGTTCGCCTGCGTCGAGCTTCATCGTCAGGCTGTGGCTGAGGTCGACCACAACCGAGACGGCGAGGTTCGGATGCCGTTCGGACAAGTCCTGGAGCAGATCGGGCAGGCAGATCGCCGCGAAGGCGTCCATCACGCCGAGCCGCAGCACGCCGCTCACCGGACTGTCGCGCCCGAGATGCTCCTGCATCTCCTGCATCAGCCCAACGAGCCGTTCGGCATAGGCGAAGACCGCCTGGCCCTGCGGCGTCAGGCGCACCGGCTGGTCGCTGCGGACCAGGAGCGGGCGGGCGATCTGGCGCTCCAGCTCCTTGACCCGGTAGGTCACGGTCGGCTGCGTCACGTTGAGGCGCCTCGCCGTCGCATGGAAGCTGCGCAGCCTGGCCACCCAATAGAAGGCCTCGATCAATTTCAGGCTCGTCATCGGTGATCCGATACAATGGCTCTATCAGCCTAGTCGCATTTTCGATTGGAAACCAGGAAAGGGCTCGGCTTAGGCTCCGCTCCCAGCCGAGCCTAACAGCCGAGGTTTTTTGTGCCGACCCTGCCTGAAGCGGAATTGAACAACGTCTCGCCCGAGGTTCGTGCGAGCATCCTGGAGGACCTGCCGGAGATCCTCGGCATCCGTGACGAGGCCCTGCGCGAGGCCGTCATCCGCGCCTGGGCGCTGTCGCTGCGCGATTCCTCCTTCACCCGTATCTCCGATATGCCGGGCGAGGGGGCGCCCAACCATTTCGTGCTGCACGAGGGTTCGCAGGAACTGCATCTGCGCGGCGTCGCCAAGCTCGCCATGGCGACCGTCGACGAATTCACCTCGACCTTCCCGCAGGTCCGGATCGACCGCGATCTCGTGCTGGCAGGCGCGCTCTGCCACGACATCGGCAAGTGCTGGGAATGCGACCCGGTCAACCTTGCCCGCTGGCAGGAGCGCCCCGACCGGGCCGGTTATCCCTCGCTCCGCCATTCGGTCTACGGAGCCCATATCTGCCTGGCGGCCGGGCTGCCGGAAACGATCGCGCATATCGCGCTCGGCCATTCGATGGAGGGGCAGCACATCAAGGTCAGCACCGAATGCATGATCGTGCGCTGGGCCGACAATTCCTGGTGGTACAGCGCAGCGGCGCTCGGGCTCTGCCGCGCCGACAGCCTCTCTGCCGCCGGGCCGATGATGACCCCGCGCCCCCTGCCATGACTGTGGTGCGATGACCGGCTATTCGCTCACCTTCGGGCCTGTCATCGAGCGCTGGCCCCTCCTCGTGGACGGGCTCGTGCTGACGATCGTGCTGACGCTGGTCGGCATGTTCCTCGGCACCGGCGCAGGCCTCCTCATCGCGCTGGCGCGGCGGTCGGCGCATTGGCCATTGCGTTGGCTCGCCCGTGGTTATGTCGAGATCTTCCGCAACACGCCGCTGCTGGTCCAGCTCTTCATCGTCTATCTCGGGTTGCCCTCGCTGGGCATCCGCTTCTCGCCCGTCGCGGCGGCCTGTGTCGCGCTGGTGCTGAACAACGCCGCCTACACCAGCGAGATCATCCGCGCCGGGCTCGCCGCGACGCCGCGCGGCCAGGTCGAGGCGGCCAAGAGCCTGGCGCTTCGCCCTTGGCAGATCCTGGCCTTCATCGTGCTTCCGCCGGCGCTGGCGCGCGTCTATCCAGCGCTCGTCAGCCAGAACGTGCTGCTGATGCTGTCGACCGGCATCACCTCGACCATCGGCGCGCAGGAGCTGACCGCTGTCGTCTCCGACATCAATTCCGACACCTTCCGCAGCATCGAAGCCTTCTCGGTGGCGGCGGGCCTCTACCTCGTCCTCAACTACCTGCAGCGGCTGCTGCTCTGGCTGCTGGGGCTGAGGCTGTTCCGCGGCAGCCGGGTCTGGGCCTGAACCATGCAGTATCGGTGTCAACGAGCTGACCTATATCGTCCTGGCACTGCGCTGGACCCTGCTCCTGTCGCTGCTGGCGCTCGCCGGCGGCGCGGCGTTCGGCGCGCTGCTCACCGGGCTCGGTCTCAGCCGCAGCAAGCTCGTGCGGCGCGGCCAGATGCTGTTCGTGCAGTTCGTCCAGGGCACGCCGCTGCTGATCCTGCTGCTGATCGCCTATTTCGGACTCAGCGCCGCCGGCCTCGACATCGGTGCGCTCCTGTCCAGCGCGCTGGCGCTGACGCTGTATGCGGGCTCCTATTTCTCGACGATCTGGCTCGCCGCCATCCGCGCGGTGCCGCCGGGCCAGTGGGAAGGCGCCTCTGCGCTCGGTTTGTCGCGCTGGTTGAGGATGCGCCTGGTGGTCCTGCCGCAGGCGCTGCGGACCGCGCTGGCCCCGAGCTGCGGCTTCGTCGTCCAGGTCATCAAGAACACCTCGCTCGCATCGATCGTCGGCTTCATCGAATTGACCCGCGCCGGACAGATCGTCAGCAACGCGACCTTCCAGCCGCTGCTCGCCTTCGGCGTGGTCGCTGCCGCCTATTTCGTGATGTGCCTGCCCTTCACGCTGCTGTCCGATTGGCTGGAGCAGCGACAGGCCCGCCTCCACTGAAACCGCGACCCATCCACAGCAGAAGAGGGGACAAGACGATGACGACGAGATTCGGAACCTGGTTGCGAGGCCTGGCGGCGACACTTCCGCTGCTGCTGCTCGGCGCCACCGCCCAAGCCCAGACGCTCGATGCTGTGCTCAAGCGCGGCAAGGTGCTGGTCGGCGTCAATACGGCCTCGCCGCCCTTCGGCACGACCAATGCCGAGATGATGCCGGATGGCTACGATGTCGAGATCGCCAAGATGCTGGCCAAGGATCTGGGCGTGCAGCTCGAGATCGTGCCGGTCACCAACGAGAACCGCATCCCGACCCTGCTCACCGGCAAGGCGGACGTCATCGCCTCGACCCTCCAGATCACGCCGGAGCGCGCCAAGTCGGTGCTCTTCACCGCGCCCTACGGCATGCATGAATCAATGGTGATAGGCCCGCCGGAGCTGAAGGTGTCGCAGCTCGCCGATCTCGCCGGCAAGCGCGTTGGCGTCTCGCGCGGCTCGGCCTACGCCAACCTGATCGCGCAGGCCAACATCCCCGGCCTGCAACTCGTCCAGTTCGCCGACGACAGCGCCAATCTCACTGCGCTGGTCGCTGGCCAGGTCGATGCCGCCGGCACCGTCTCCTATCTCGCCTCGGAACTGAACAAGCGCTATCCCGACAAGAAGTTCGAGCGGAAGGTCACGCTGACCAGCAATGTCTACGCCATGGGCGTGCGCCGCGGCGATTTCGACTTCCAGCGCTGGGTCGACACCTTCCTGTTCGTGAACATCCTGAACGGCAGCATCCCCAAGGCTTACGAGAAGTGGATGGGCGGCGCCTGGAAGCCGCTCCCGGCGTTCTGAGACGCATCTCAAGACCCCAGATGGTACGGCTGAAGAACCGTGCCGTCTGGTTGAATTCGCCAACCACGAAGGGGGCCTCAACTGACGTGCTCCCCGTTTTACTTACATTCCTTGCGCGTCAGTCGGCAGCTGTGCTCGCGATCCTGGTCGAGATCGATCGCGCATCCCAGGCGAGAACGTGTTCGTCGTCCTGCTCGTCATGGCCCCCTCCCCTCAGGAGTGGCGCCTCTTCGAAACACGCGGCGGTTCCAAGAAAGATGGCGCCTCGTTGCCGAGGCGCCATCCCAAGAGATCACCGACGCTTTGGAAAAGTTACTCCGCCGCCGCCCGCGTCACTGCGCCGGTAGCGCCCGATTCGGTGATCGCCGCGATGCGGCCCTCATCGAACTTCAGCACGTCGCGCAGCACTTCCTCGGTATGCTCGCCGAGCAGCGGCGAGCGCCTGACCTCGGACGGGCTGTTGGACAACTTGATCGGGTTGCCGACCGAGAGGTACTTGCCGCGCGTGGGATGGTCGACCTCGACCACGGTGCCCGTCTCACGCAGCGATTTCTCCTCGGCGATCTCCTTCATCGAGAGGATCGGCCCGCACGGGATGTCGTACTCGTTGAGGATGTCCATGGCCTCGAACTTGGTCTTGGTCATGGTCCATTGCTCGATCCGCCCGAAGATCTCGTTCAGCCTGGGCAGGCGCGCCGGCGGCTTGGCGTAGTTCGGATCGGTCTTCCAGGTCGGCTCGCCGATGACATCGCAGATCTTCTCCCAGACCGGGGCCTGGGTGATGAAATAGATGTAGGCGTTGGGATCGTTCTCCCAGCCCTTGCATTTCAGGATGCGGCCCGGCTGGCCGCCGCCGGAATCATTGCCGGCGCGCGGCACCGCGTCGCCAAAGGGCAGGCCTTCGCCGAACTGGCTGTATTCCTTGAGGGGGCCGTGACCGAGGCGCTGCTGGTCGCGCAGCTTGACGCGGCAGAGATTGAGCACGCCGTCCTGCATCGCACAATCGACCTTCTGGCCGAGGCCGGAATGGGTGCGGTGGTAGAGCGCCGTGACGATGCCGAGCGCCAGATGCAGCCCGGTGCCGGAATCGCCGATCTGCGCGCCGGTCACCAATGGCAGCCCATCGCGGAAACCGGTGGTCGAGGCCGCGCCGCCGGCACATTGCGCGACGTTCTCGTAGACCTTGCAGTCCTCGTAAGGTCCCGCGCCGAAGCCCTTGATCGAGGCGACGATCATGCGCGGATTGACCTCGTGGACCTTCGCCCAGGTCAGGCCCATGCGGTCGAGCACGCCGGGGGCGAAATTCTCGACCATGACATCGCAGACCTTCACCATCTCCCAGAGCACTTCCATGCCCCTCGGGTTCTTGGTGTCGAGCGTGATCGAGCGCTTGTTGTGGTTCAGCATCGTGAAATAGAGGCTGTCGGCATCCGGCACGTCGCAGAGCTGGCCGCGCGTGATGTCGCCGGTACCCGGACGCTCGACCTTGATCACGTCGGCGCCGAACCAGGCGAGGAGCTGCGTGCAGGTCGGCCCCGACTGGACATGGGTGAAGTCGAGAATCTTGACGCCTTCGAGCGCTTTCATTGGATCCCTCCCTTACTTCTTCTTGAGTGCGCTTTGCGGATTGAGGTTGCCGATGCGGCCGCTTTCGCTGCCGGCGGTCGGATCGATCACCGCGTTGATCAACGTCGGTTTGCCGCTGTCCATCGCCGCATTGACGGCGCGCTTCAGCTCATCGGGCGACGTCGCGTTGACGCCAACGCCGCCGAACGCCTCCATCATGCGGTCGTAGCGCGCATCCTTGACGAACACGGTCGTGGCCGGGTCGTCGCCGGCGCTGTTGACGTCGGTACCGCGATAGATGCCGTTGTTGTTGAAGATGACGATGCAGATCGGCAGGTCGTACCGGCAGATCGTCTCGACCTCCATGCCGGAGAAGCCGAAGGCTGAATCGCCCTCGACGGCGAGCACGGGCTTGCCGGTCTCGACGGCGGCGGCGACGGCGTAGCCCATGCCGATGCCCATCACGCCCCAGGTGCCGACGTCGAGGCGCTTGCGCGGCTGATGCATGTCGATGACGCCGCGGGCGAGATCGAGCGTGTTGGCGCCCTCATTGATGAGGATGGCGTCAGGCCGCTCCTTGATGATCGTGCGCAGCACGCCGAGCGCGCCGTGATAGTCCATCGGCACGTTGTTGTTCATCAGGCGCGGCGCCATCTTGGCGATGTTCTCGTCGCGCTTCTTGGCGACGGACGCAGTCCAGTCGGCTGGCGCCGCGGGCCATCCACCGCCCATGCCCGCGAGCAGTGCGGACACGCAGGAGCCGATGTCGCCGACGACGGGCGCGACGATCTCGACGTTGGAGTCCATCTCCTTCGGCTCGATGTCGATCTGGATGAACTGCTTTGGTGCGTCGCCCCAGCTCTTGCCCTTGCCGTGCGAGAGCAGCCAGTTGAGGCGCGCGCCGATCAGCATGACGACGTCGGAATCCTTCAGCACCGTCGAACGCGCCGCGCCGGCGCATTGCGGGTGGAGATCCGGCAGCAGGCCCTTGGCCATGCTCATCGGCAGGAAGGGAACGCCGCTCTTCTCCACGAATTGGCGGATCGCGTCATCGGCCTGGGCATAGGCGGCGCCCTTGCCGAGAATGATCAGCGGTCGCTTCGCGCCCTTCAGCACGTCGAGCGCGCGCTGGATCGAGTCCGGCGCCGGAAGCTGCGCCGGTGCGGCGTCGATCACCTTGACCAGCGACTTCCGGCCCGCCTCGGCGTCCATCACCTGGCCGAACAGCTTGGCCGGCAGGTCGAGGTAGACGCCGCCGGGCCGGCCGGAGACCGCGGCGCGGATCGCGCGCGCAAGGCCAATGCCGATATCCTGGGCGTGCAGGACGCGGAACGCCGCCTTGCAGAGCGGCTTGGCGACGGCGAGCTGGTCCATCTCCTCGTAGTCGCCCTGCTGCAGGTCGACGATCTCACGCTCCGACGAACCCGAGATCAGGATCATCGGAAAGCAGTTCGTGGTCGCGTGAGCGAGCGCGGTCAGGCCATTGAGGAAGCCGGGCGCCGAAACGGTAAGGCAGATGCCGGGCTTCTTGGTGAGGAAGCCGGCGATCGAAGCGGCGTAGCCGGCGTTCTGCTCGTGGCGGAACGAGAGCACGCGGATGCCCGCTGCCTGCGCCATGCGGCCGAAATCGGTGATCGGGATGCCCGGCACGCCATAGATCGTGTCGAGCTCGTTGAGCTTCAGCGCGTCGATGATGAGGTTGAAGCCGTCGGTCAGCTCGCGCTCGGTTTCGGGCGCGGCAGAAGAGATGCTTTGTACAACTGCGGACATCCCGCTTTCTCCCTAGTCAATTGTTTCTTCTTGGCGGTTCTTGTTGTTTATCTTGGTCCTGCTCAGTCGAGCTGGACGAACTGTTCGACGTGTTGCCTCAGCTTGAGCGTGTGCTCGCGGACGAGCCGCTCGGCGCGCTCGCCATTGCGCGTTTCCAACGCCTCGACGATCTCCTTGTGATCGACGATGGAACGGCGGGCCCGGTCTCTCTCGAAGATCGTGCGCTGGCGGATGGCGCGCACATGCGTGAACAATCCGGTGGTGATCTCGGTGATGAGCTTGCAGCCGGAGAGCGCGACGATCGCCGCGTGGAAGCGGATATTGGCGTCCGAGTACTCGCCCAGATGCTCTTCGATGTCGGCGCTGTCGAAGGTGTCGACGAGATTGTGCAGCCCGGCGATATCGGCATCGGAGGCGACTTCGGTGGCAAGGCGGGCGGCCATGCTTTCGAGCGCGGCCCAGACCGTGATCATCTCGAGGATCTCGGCTTTGGTCTTGCGCACGATGAAGATGCCGCGGCGCGGCGCGATCCTGACCAGCCCCTCCTGCTCGAGCTGAGCGAGGGCCTCGCGCAACGGCGTGCGGCTGACACCGAACTGAAGCGACAGCGCGCGCTCGTCGAGCCGAAGCTCGGCGCCCGCGTCGTAGATCTTCATCGTCCCGATCGCGACCTTCAGCGCCTCATAGGTGCGGCTCTTGAGGCTCTGAACCTCCTCGATCGGCTGAATTTCAAGCTGTGCCTTGACCATTGCGAAATCGATACCCGTGTTGCCTTGCCGAACGCTACCGGCGCGCAGCGTGCGCTTCGGTAGCGGTGGTTTCTGGCATACCATATAATGAAAGAAATGGCCGCGCAACGGCCCAAACCACGCAATAATTATGCTGCAGCGCATCCAAATATGGCATATTGCATGCCACGAAGTTTCATCCTAGGCTAACTCAAACAAGGCCAGTCGGTTCTGCGTTGGCATTGCGCGCGGTCCCTGAACAAGGCCATTTTTTTGGGGACGAAGCGCTATGGATGAACTGAACGCCCTGTTCGGCGGATTCGCCGTCGCTCTCAGCGCCTACCACATCATGCTCATGGTGATCGGCATCACGCTCGGCGTCGTCATCGGCGTCCTGCCGGGGCTCGGCGGCGCGAACGGTGTCGCCATTCTCCTGCCTCTGACCTTCAGCATGCCGCCGACCTCGGCGATCATCCTGTTGACCAGCATCTACTGGGGAGCGCTGTTCGGCGGCGCGATCACCTCGATCCTCTTCAACATTCCCGGCGAGCCCTGGTCGGTGGCCACGACCTTCGACGGGCACCCGATGGCGCAGAACGGCAAGGCCGACGAGGCACTGGTCGGCGCCTTCACCGCCTCCTTCGTCGGCGCGATCTTCGCGGTGGTGCTGATCACCTTCCTCGCGCCGGTGGTCGCGAAATTCGCCTTGAAATTCGGCCCTGCGGAGTTCTTCGCGGTGCAGTTCCTGACATTCGCCAGTTTCATCGGGATGGGACGCGGCTCGGCGTTCAAGACGATCGCCTCGATGTGCCTCGGCTTCGCGCTGGCCACCGTCGGCCTCGACGGCGTGACCGGCACGCTCCGGATGACCTTCGGACAGGACGAGCTCCTGAACGGCTTCAAGTTCCTCGTCGCCGTCATCGGCCTCTTCGGTATCGGCGAGATCCTCTGCTCGATGGAGGACGGGCTCAAGTTCAACGGCGCCGCCGCCAAGCTGCGCATGGATGCGGTCATCCGCACCTGGAAGCAGCTGCCCAGGATGTGGCTGACCTTCCTCCGCAGCTGCATCGTCGGCTGCTGGATGGGCATCACGCCGGGCGGCGCGACGCCTGCCTCCTTCATGGGCTATGGCATCGCCAAGCGCCTGTCGAAGCGCGGCGACAATTTCGGCAAAGGCGAGCTCGAAGGCGTGGTGGCGCCGGAGACCGCCGCCCACGCCGCCGGCACCGCCGCGCTGCTGCCGATGCTGACGCTCGGCATCCCGGGCTCACCGACCGCTGCCGTGCTGCTCGGCGGCCTGCTGATCTGGGGCCTGCAGCCCGGCCCGCTGCTCTTCGTCGAGCAGAAGGACTTCGTCTGGGGCCTGATCGCCTCGATGTATCTCGGCAACGTCGTCGGCCTCGTCATGGTGCTGACCTGCGTGCCCTTCTTCGCCGCGATCCTGCGCGTGCCCTTCTCGATCATCGCCCCGGCGATCGTCTTCGTCTGCGCCATCGGTGCCTTCACCGTGAACAACGCGATGTTCGATGTCTGGCTGATGCTGGCTTTCGGCGTGCTCGGCTATCTGTTCAACAAGCTGCGTTACCCCCTGCCGCCACTCGTGCTGGCACTGGTGCTCGGCGACCAGGCGGAAAGCTCCTTCCGCCAGGCTATGCTGGTCTCGCAGGGCCATGTCGGCATTTTCTGGTCGAACTGGCTGTGCGGCAGCATCATGACCCTCGGCCTGGTGATGGCGTTCTGGCCGATGCTGCAGGCGCTGCGCGTCAAGCTCTCGGGCAACGGAGCCGTCACCAGCGCGGCCTGAGGCCGCCCGGCAATGGTTCCCGCAACAAATTCGCCTTCGTGACTTTACCAACGCGGCGACAAAAGCCGCCTTTAATGGGAGGAAGCGTGATGATCCGGAGGGAAGTATCCAAGGCCAAGACAATTGCAGCGGCGCTGGCAGCGAGCGCCTGTTTGGCCTCGCCCGCCTGGGCGCAAAGCTGGGAGCCGACCAAACCCGTGACGCTGGTCATCCCGGCGGGCACCGGCGGCGGCGCCGACCAGATGGCGCGCTTCATTCAGGGCGTCGTCCAGAAGCACAACCTGATGAAGCAGCCGCTGATCGTGATCAACAAGGCGGGTGGTGCGGGCGCCGAAGGCTTCCTGGAGATGAAGGCAAGCGCCAGCGACCCACACAAAATCACGATCACGCTGTCGAATCTGTTCACGACCCCGCTCGGTACCGGCTCGCCCTTCAACTGGAAGGACATGAAGCCGGTCGCAATGCTGGCGCTCGACCAGTTCGTCCTGTGGGTGAACAGCGAGAAGCCCTACAAGACCGCGAAGGACTATATTGAAGCGGTGAAGGCCGGCGACGACCGCCAGTTCAAGATGGGCGGAACCGGCTCGAAACAGGAAGATCAGATCGTCACGGCGGCGATCGAGCAGCAGACCGGCAGCAAGAAGTTCACCTATGTGCCTTATGCCGGCGGCGGACAGGTCGCGGTTCAGCTCGTCGGCAACCATGTCGACTCGACCGTGAACAACCCGATCGAGGCCGTTGGGCAATGGCGGGCCGGGCAGTTGCGCCCGCTTTGCATCTTCGATGCGCAGCGCTCGACCTACACCGCCAAGGTCACCGAGAAAGAAGCCTGGAGCGATATCCCGACCTGCAAGGAATCTGGCCTGCCGGTCGAGTACCAGATGCTGCGCGGCATCTTCACTACCAAGAATGCGACGCCGGCTCAGGTGAACTTCTACGTCGACCTGCTCAAGAAGGTGATGGCGACGCCGGACTGGAAGGAATTCATGGAGAAGGGCGCCTTCAATCAGACCGTGATGACCGGCGCCGACTACGAGAAGTGGCTGGTGAACGCCGAGGCGCTGCATTCCGACCTGATGAAGAAGGCCGGTTTCCTCGCGTCGCAGTGAGTCTGACGACATCGGAGCGCGGCGTAAGCAACCGCGCTCCGATCAGCCACCATCACGGAGCTGGCGCGCCGGCAGGAGGAGCAAGACAATGAGCAGCAACGAAGAAGCCGAAGGCCGTCCACTCGTCAGCTATCGCACCTTGGACATCGCGGTCGCGATCTTCTTCCTGATCGTCGCGGCGATCGTGATAACCGACAGCCTGCGCCTCGGTATCTCCTGGAAGCCGAACGAGGGACCGCAGCCCGGCCTGTTCCCGTTCTACATCGTCGTGGCGATGGCCATCGCTTCCCTGGTCAACCTGGCCCAGGCACTGCCGCGCACCCCGGATGGCGAGAAGATCGCAACGACCATTCCGGGGATCAAGCGCATGGCGGCGATCTTCGTTCCCGCCGTCCTCTTCGTGCTGGCGACGAATTACATCGGTATCTACGTCTCGGCCGCGATCTATATCGGCAGCTTCATGGTGTTCTTCGGCAAGTTTGCGGTGTGGAAGGCCCTGGCTGTCTCGCTCGGCATCGCGATCGTCAATTTCATGATGTTCGAGGTCTGGTTCCTGGTGCCGCTGCCCAAGGGGCCGCTGGAAGCNGGGCCGGGCGCTGCAACGCCCGGCCCGCCTGATTCTTTCTCGGGTGGCGAGATGCTCCGGCCCATCGGCCGGCCAGTCAGCCCGATGGGCCGTACCCGGACAGTGTTGATTTCCGACCAGAGCGCGCATCCACCATGCCGGTGGTGGTCCTCTGCGGACCGCCCTGCCCTATGACATCTCGTGCAATGCGCCGCTCACCGGGCTTCACTCCGCCGCGGTGATCAGCGCTTCCTCGACCGGGAGCGCTCTTACGGCGCAGAACTTGAACTCGGGAATCTTGCCGAAGGGGTCGAGCGCCGGATTGGTCAAAAGATTGGCCGCGGCCTCGGCATAGCAGAACGGCAGGAAGACCATGTTCTGCGGCACGTCGCGATCGCTGCGCACCTTGACGGCGATCGCTCCGCGGCGCGTCTCCAGCCTGACGAAGCCGCCGGGCGTGAGGCCGAGGCGGCCGAGATCGCGGGGCGACATCAGCGCCACAGCTTCCGGCTCGAGATCATCGAGGACGCCGGCGCGCCTGGTCATCGAGCCGGTATGCCAGTGCTCGAGCACGCGCCCGGTCGACAGCACCATCGGATATTCGTCGTCCGGCAGTTCGTCGGGCGCGACGATCTTGGCCGGCACGATCTTGGCGCGCCCGCTCTCAGTCGGGAAACCACGGGCGAAGATGATCTCGTTGCCGGGCTGGTCCGGCCCGTCGACCGGATAGGTCACCGCCCCTTCCCGCTCCAGCCGCTCCCAGGTGATGTTGCGGAAGGACGGCATGACCAGCGCCATCTCGGCGAAGACATCGGCCGGGCCGCCATAGCGCCAGTCGCAGCCCATCCGCCGGGCGACCTCCTGGATGATCCACCAGTCCTGCCTGGCATCGCCCGGCGGACGTACGACCTGGCGGGCCATCTGGACACGCCTGTCGGTATTGGTGAAGGTGCCGACCTTCTCGGCGAAGGCCGAGGCCGGCAGCACGACATCGGCGTGGAAGGCGGTCTCGGTCAGGAACAGGTCCTGCACGACCAGATGGCCGAGCATGGCCAGCGCGCCGCGGGCATGGTTGAGGTCCGGGTCCGACATCGCCGGATTCTCGCCCTCGATATACATGCCGTTGATCTCGCCCGCGTGGATCGCGTTCATGATCTCGACGACGGTGAGGCCCTTCTTCGGATCGAGCGACTGGCCCCAGAGTTCCTCGAAGACCGCGCGGACCTCGGCCTTCTCGACCGACTGGTAGTCCGGATAGACCATCGGGATCAGGCCGGCGTCGGAAGCCCCCTGGACATTGTTCTGGCCGCGCAGCGGATGCAGGCCGGTCCCGGGCCGGCCGATCTGGCCGGTCACCATCGCGAGCGCGATCAGGCAGCGGGCATTGTCGGTGCCGTGGATGTGCTGGCTGATGCCCATGCCCCAGAAGATGATCGAGGCCCGCGAACGGGCATAGGCACGCGCAACCTCCTTCAGCTCCTCGGCCGGGATGCCGCAGACCGCCGCCATGGTCTCCGGCGGGAAGGCCTGGATGCTCTCCTTCAGCCTTTCATAGCCTTCCGTGTAGCCGGCGATGTACTGCTCGTCAGTCAACCCCTCGGTGATGATGGTGTGCAGCAGCGCGTTCAGCATGGCGACGTCGCTGCCCGGCTTGAAGGCAAGGTGCTTCCAGGCATGGCGCGAGAGCGTCTGCCGGCGCGGATCCATGATGACGAGCCTGGTGCCCTTCTTGGCGGCGTTCTTGATGAAGGTCGCCGCGACCGGATGGTTCACGGTCGGATTGGCACCGATGACGATGATGACTTCGGCATCGAGCGCGGCCGCGAACGGCGCGGTGACCGCGCCGGAATTGACGCCCTCCATCAGCGCCGCCACCGAGGAGGCGTGGCAGAGCCTGGTGCAATGGTCGACATTGTTGGAGCCGAAGCCGGTGCGCACCAGCTTCTGGAAGAGATAGGCCTCCTCGTTCGAGCCCTTGGCCGAGCCGAAGCCGGCGAGCGCCTTGCGCCCCTTCTCATCGCGGACGCGGTTCAGCCCCTTTGCAGCGAGATCAAGCGCCTCCTCCCAGGAGGCCTCGCGGAAATGCGTCCAGGGGTTGGCGGGATCGACCTGGTCGCGGGCGTCCTTGGGCATGTTCGGCAGCCGTACCAGCGGTTTGGTCAGCCGATGCGGGTGATGGATATAGTCGAAACCGAAGCGGCCTTTGACGCAGAGCCGGTTGCGGTTGGCCGGGCCGTCGCGCCCCTCGGCGTAGACGATCTCGTTGCCCTTGACGTTGTAGCTGACCTGGCAGCCGACGCCGCAATAGGGACAAAGCGAATCGACCTTCTTGTCGGCCCAGACGGTGCGCGTCTGGTTCTCGTCGAGGAAGGCCGAGGGCATCAGCGCCCCGGTCGGGCAGGCCTGCACGCATTCGCCGCAGGCGACGCAGGTCGACTGGCCCATCGGGTCGTCGAAATCGAAGACGATCTTGGTGCCGGCACTGCGATAGGCCATGCCGATCACGTCGTTGACCTGGACCTCGCGGCAGGCCCGCACGCACAGGCCGCACTGGATGCAGGCGTCGAGATTGACGCTCATCGCGGTGTGGCTGACATCCGAGCTCCAGCGCTGGGCCGCGGGGAAACGGCTCTCGGTGACGCCGGTCTTGTCCGCCCAGTTCCAGAATTTCGAGGTCGGATCATGCGAGGTCGCCCGCGCCGGCTGGTCGGCGACGAGGAGTTCCATCACCATCTTGCGGGCCTTCTCGGCGCGCTCGGTTCCGGTGTGGACCTTCATCCCGACGGTTGGCTTGCGCATGCAGGAGGCGGCAAGCACGCGCTCGCCCTCGATCTCGACCATGCAAACGCGGCAATTGCCGTCGGCCCGGTAATCGGGCTCCGGCGAGTAGCACAGATGCGGGATCGCGGTGCCGAGCCGCTGCGCCACCTGCCAGATCGTCTCGCCATAAGCGGCCTCGACGCGCTCGCCATTCAGTTCGAAGCTGATGCCCTGGGTCATTCCGCAGCATCCCTCGTCATGAATTCCTCGGGGAAGTAACGCATCACGCAGGTCAGCGGGTTCGAGGCCGCCTGGCCGAGTCCGCAGATCGAGGCGTCGCGCATCGCCTGGGAGAGCTCGCCGAGCAGGTCCTGGTTCCAGATCGGACGCTGCATCAGCGTCACCGCCTTCTGCGTGCCGACGCGGCAGGGCGTGCACTGCCCGCAGCTCTCATCCTCGAAGAAGCGCATCAGGTTCAGCGCCGCAGCGCGCATGTCGTCCTGATCCGAGAGCACCACCACGGCGGCCGAGCCGATGAAGCAGCCATGCTTCTCGAGCGTGCCGAAATCGAGCGGAATGTCGTCCATCGACGCCGGCAGGATGCCGCCGGAGGCTCCGCCCGGCAGATAGGCGCGGAAACGGTGGCCGTCCTGCATGCCGCCGCAGAATTCCTCGATCAGCTCGCGGATAGTGACGCCGGCCGGGGCGAGCTTGACGCCGGGCTCCCTGACCCGGCCCGAGACCGAATAGCTGCGCAGGCCGGTGCGGCCGTTGCGGCCATGGGAATTCCACCAGCCATTGCCCTTCTCGACGATGTCGCGGATCCAGTAGAGCGTCTCGACATTGTTGATCAGCGTCGGCTGGCCGAAGAGGCCGACCTGGAACGGATAGGGCGGCTTGTGCCGCGGCAGGCCGCGCTTGCCCTCGATGCTTTCGAGCAGGGAGGATTCCTCGCCGCAGATATAGGCGCCAGCGCCGCGGCGCAGATGCAGCGCCGGACCGCCCGGCGGGAGCTTGGCGATTTCCCGCGCCAGGATTTCGCGCGCCAGCGGGTATTCGTCGCGCAGATAGATGTAGACGTCGGTGGCCGCGACGACATGGGCGCCGATCAGCGTCCCCTCGAGGAAGCGGTGTGGATCGGTGTTGAGGTAATGGCGATCCTTGAACGTGCCGGGCTCGCCCTCGTCGCCGTTGACCGCCATCAGGCGCGGACCCGGCTCGCCGAGCACGGCGCGCCATTTGCGGCCGGTCGGGAAGCCGGCGCCGCCGAGCCCACGCAATCCGGAATCGTCGAGAATGGACAGGATCGAATCGACGCTGCGTTCGCCCGAGCACAAGGCGTTCAGCAACGCGTAGCCGCCGCCCGCGACATAGGCGTCGTAGTCAACATAATCCGCGGGGTGCGGATGGGTATCACCCGCCTCGATCGCGGCGAGGACGCTCTGCGTGGTCGCGGCATGGATGAAATGGTGGCCAACCTCCACCGCGGGAGCCTGGTCGCACAGGCCGACGCAAGGCGCCCGGACGACCCGGACCGACGGACCGGCGGCATTGGTCAGGTTTCCAAGCAGCTCTTCCGCGCCGTGCATCGCGCAGGTGAGACTGTCGCAGACGCGCACGGTCAGCGGCGGGAGCGCAGGCTCACCTTCCTTCACGATGTCGAAATGGGCGTAGAATGTCGCAGTCTCGAAGACTTCCGCGAAGGATAGCTGCATCTCATCGGCCAGCGCCGCCAGATGGGCCGCCGAGATCTGGTGGTAGCGGTCCTGGACCAGATGGAGATGCTCGATCAGGAGGTCGCGCCGGCGCGGGCGTTCGCCGAGCAGCTCCGCGATCTCCTCCAGCGCGCGCGGCTCGACCTGCCGTCCCTTCGGGGTCGACCTGGCGCGTTTCCGGCCGAGGCCCGGATGCTCGAAGGCATGGACATTCTGGTTGCGCGGATCGTGCTGCCCACTCATCGGCCGAAATGTCCTCCCTCTCCGGAACCGGGATCCCGTCTGCCTGTGCCGTTATCCCGGCACTTGCGGCGAAACGCGAGATTATCCGAAAGATTCTAAGGTGCCAACCTCTGGCATGCATAATGCCAGATCATAACAACCGTCTTCGTTGAGCCGCATACGTTTACTCCGCTCCGTGGATTCGCGCCGTCATTCTCCCTCTTGACAGCGACGCGAATTGGCATGCCAAATACCAACCAAGAACCCGAGCGGGCAGATGCGCCTAAAGCAGGCGGCGGCCCGACGATGGCTCAACAAAATAAAATTCCACGGGAGGAAGCGCATCATGGTGAACCAGGCAGCCCTCAAGATTAAGCCGCGCGAAACAGCTGTCGACCAGGCCACGGTCCGCAAGGTCCTGGATGGCGTCAAGGCCGATGGCCGCACCAGCCTGACGGCCCCTGAGGCCAAGCTGGTCTGCGACGCCTACGACATTCCGCTGCCCAAGGAAGGCCTCGCCAAATCGGCCGATGAGGCGGTCAAGCTCGCCGGCGGCATGGGCTACCCCGTCGTTATGAAGATCGTGTCAGCCGACATCCTGCACAAGACCGATGCCGGCGGCGTGATCGTCGGCGTCAAGAGCGACGCCGAGGCCCGCGCCGCCCATGACACGATCCTGGCCAATGCCCGCAAGTACAAGGCCGACGCCAAGATCGAGGGCATCCAGGTCCAGCAGATGCTGCCCACGGGCGCGACCGAGACGCTGGTCGGCGCGATCACCGATCCCTCTTTCGGCAAGCTAGTTGCGTTCGGTCTCGGCGGCATCCTCGTCGAGGTGCTGAAGGACCTGACCTTCCGCCTCGCGCCGGTGAACGAGGCGCAGGCACTTGAGATGATCGGCTCGATCAAGGCCCAGGAGATGCTCGACGGCGTGCGCGGCAGCGAAGCCGTCGACCGCGGCGCGCTTGCCGCGATCCTCGTCCAGGTCTCGGCGCTGCTCGACGACTTCCCGGAGATCGAGGAACTCGACCTCAACCCCGTATTCGCGACGAAATCCGGCGCGACCGCGGTCGATGCCCGCATCGTCTGCAATTTCGAGGCACGCAAGGAACGCTTCCGTCCGGATCAGGACAGCATCGTCAAGGCGATGAACCGCATCTTCCATCCGAAGGCCGTGGCGGTGATCGGCGCCTCGAACGAGGTCGGTAAGATCGGCAATTCGGTGATGAGGAATCTGATCAATGGCGGCTACAAGGGCACGATCGTCCCGGTCCACCCAAAGGCCGACACGATCGAGGGCATCAAGGCCTACAAGTCGATCCTCGACTATGACGGCGAGGTCGACGTCGCGGTCTTCGCGGTACCGGCGAAGCTCTGCAACGGCGCCATGGACGAGGTCGGCCGCAAGGGCGTTCCCGGCACGGTGATGATCCCCTCGGGCTTCGCCGAATCGGGCGAGCCCGAACTGCAGGAAGAGCTGCTGGCGACCGCCCGCAAGTACAATGTCCGCATCATGGGGCCGAACATCTACGGCTTCTACTATACCCCGGAGAACCTCTGCGCGACCTTCTGCACGGCCTTCGACGTCAAGGGCAAGGCGGCCCTGTCGTCGCAATCCGGCGGTGTCGGCATGTCGATCATCGGCTTTGCCCGCTCGACCAAGATGGGCGTCTCCGCGATCGTCGGCCTCGGCAACAAGTCGGACCTCGACGAGGACGACCTGCTGACCTTCTTCGAGCAGGATCCGAACACCTCGGTGATCGCGATGCACTGCGAGGACCTGAAGGACGGCCGCGCCTTTTCCGAGGTTGCCGAACGCGTCTCGAAGAAGAAGCCGGTGATCGTGCTCAAGGCCGGGCGCACGGCCTACGGCGCCAAGGCAGCCGCCTCGCATACCGGCGCGCTCGCCGGCAACGACAAGATCTATGACGACATCCTCAAGGCTTCGGGCGTCATCCGCGCGCCCTCGCTGCGCGGCATGCTCGAATATGCCCGCGGCGTGCAGGTCCTGCCGGCGCCGAAGGGCGAGAACGTCCTGATCATCACAGGTGCGGGCGGCTCCGGCGTGCTGCTCTCGGACGCCTGCTTCGACAACGGCCTGACGCTGATGAAGATGCCGGATGATCTCGACGCGGCCTTCCGCAAGTTCATTCCGCCCTTCGGCGCCGCCGGCAACCCGGTCGACATCACCGGCGGCGAGCCGCCGCTGACCTACCAGAACACGGTCCGGCTCGGCCTCAACGACGAGCGCATCCATGCGCTCATCCTGGGCTACTGGCACACGATCGTGACCCCGCCGCTGGTCTTCGCCGACAAGATGATCGAGGTCGTCACCGAAGCCCGCGCCAAGGGCATCGACAAGCCGATCGTCGCCTCGCTGGTCGGCGACGTCGAGGTCGAGAAGGCCTGCGAGAAGCTCTACGACCATGGCATCGTGGCCTATCCGTACACCACGGAGACGCCCGTCGAGGTGCTCGGCGCCAAGTACAAGTGGGCGCGCGCCGCCGGCCTGATCAAGGGCTGACCGGCAGGTACCGACTCCGCCGACGCCCGGACTCCGTCCGCCGTCGGCCCCTCGCTTCGCGTGATCGCCGCTCCCTGCCTGCTGGAGGGGAGCGGCCGCTTACAAATCGTTCAAGGCTTCTGTTCCGAATGGCCGGCGCCGCGGAAAGGCCCGGTCGCTCTCCCCGAAATCCGAGAGAGATCGCGATGAACATCCATGAATACCAGGCGAAGGGGTTGCTCAGGGAATTCGGGGTGCCGGTCCCGGACGGGTTTCCCATATTGACAGCGGAAGATGCCGACGCCGCGGTGAAACAGCTGCGCGGCCCGGTCTGGGTGGTCAAATCGCAGATCCATGCCGGCGGCCGCGGCAAGGGCAGCTTCAAGGAGCCCGAGGCCGGCGAAAAGGGCGGCGTACGCTTGGCCAAGTCGATCGACGAGGCGAAGGCTTTCGTCCAGCAGATGCTCGGCCACACCCTGGTCACCGTCCAGACCGGCCCGGCCGGCAAACAGGTCAACCGCCTCTACATCGAGGACGGGTCGCTGATCGACCGCGAATTCTACCTCTCCATGCTCGTCGACCGCGAGACCTCGCGGATATCCTTCGTCGTCTCGACGGAGGGCGGCATGGATATCGAGGCTGTCGCCCACGACGCGCCGGAGAAGATCAAGACCTTCTCGGTCGATCCGGCGACCGGGATCATGCCACTGCATGGCCGCACCGTCGCCGAAGCGCTGGGTCTTGCCGGCGACCTCGCCAAGCAGGCCGAGGATCTGACGGCGAAGCTCTATGCGGCCTTCATCGCCAAAGACATGGCGATGCTCGAGATCAACCCGCTGATCGTCACCAAGGACGCCAAGCTGCGCTGCCTCGACGCCAAGATCTCCTTCGACGACAACGCGCTCTACCGGCATCCGGACGTCTACAGGCTGCGCGACGAGACCGAGGAANGATCGGCTGCATGGTCAACGGCGCCGGCCTCGCCATGGCGACGCTCGACATCATCCAGCTCTACGGCGAAAGCCCCGCCAACTTCCTCGATGTCGGCGGCGGCGCCACCGAGGAGAAGGTCACGGCGGCGTTCAAGATCATCACCGCCGATCCCAACGTGAAGGGCATCCTGGTCAACATCTTCGGCGGCATCATGAAGTGCGACGTCATCGCCCGCGGCGTGATCGCGGCGGTGAAGACGGTCGGGCTCGAAGTTCCGCTCGTCGTCCGGCTCGAAGGTACCAATGTCGAGGAGGGAAAGGCGATCATCCGCTCCTCCGGCCTCAACGTCATACCCGCCGACGACCTCGACGACGCCGCCCAGAAGATCGTTTCCGCCGTGCGCAAGAACTGAGGGGGAGCGAGCATGTCCATCCTGATCGACAAGACCACCAAGGTCATCTGCCAGGGCTTCACCGGCAAGAACGGCACCTTCCATTCCGAGCAGGCGATCGCCTACGGCACCCGCATGGTCGGCGGCGTCGCCCCCGGCAAGGGCGGCCAGAGCCATCTCGGCCTGCCCGTCTTCAACACGGTCGCCGAGGCGAAGCAGAAGACCGGTGCCACCGCCTCCGTCGTCTATGTCCCGCCACCGGGCGCGGCCGACGCGATCTGCGAGGCGATCGACGCCGAGGTCCCGCTGATCGTCTGCATCACCGAAGGCATCCCGGTGATGGACATGGTCAAGGTCAAGCGCATGCTGAGCGGCTCGAAGTCCCGGCTGATCGGCCCGAACTGCCCCGGCATCGTCACCGCCGGCGAGAGCAAGATCGGCATCATGCCGGCCAACATCTTCAAGCGCGGCTCGGTCGGTATCGTCTCGCGCTCGGGCACGCTGACCTATGAGGCGGTGTTCCAGACCAGTTGCGAGGGGCTGGGCCAGACCACAGCCGTCGGCATCGGCGGCGACCCGGTGAAAGGCACCGAATTCATCGACATGCTGGAGCTCTTCCTGGCCGACCCCGCGACCGAGTCGATCGTGATGATCGGCGAGATCGGCGGCTCGGCCGAGGAAGACGCGGCGCAGTTCATCCGGGACGAAGCCAAACGCGGCCGCTGCAAGCCGATGGTCGGCTTCATCGCCGGCCGCACCGCGCCTCCGGGCCGTCGCATGGGCCATGCAGGCGCGATCATCTCGGGCGGCAAGGGCGGCGCCGAGGACAAGATCGCGGCGATGGAAGCCGCCGGCATCACGGTCTCGCCCTCGCCGGCGCGCCTCGGCAAGACGCTAATGGAGCTGCTTAACGGCGAGGTCGGCATCCAGAAGCGCTGCGCCGAGATCGAGTGGTCCTTCTAATTCTCGCGACGATCGGCGGGGCCGACCTGCCCGCTTGACGGCCTCGCGACAACCTGGTCGCGGGGCCGCCTTGATGGCGGCATCGAGGGCCCCATTGCCACCTCCCGCATGGACGTAGCGTCAGCCGGGCGCTATGCGCTGCAGCAATGCAGGGAGCAGCGACCTTGAAAACCACCACCCCGGCCAGCGCGACCCAGAAGCTCGTCCTCGAACGCTTCACGCCTGAGGAGACCTTCAAGACCAAGGTCTATGCCTCGCTGAAGCAGGCGATCATCAACATGGATATCTACGGCTCACCCGAGCCGACCTGGATCGACGAGCGCCAGCTCTCCGAACAGCTCGGCGTCAGCCGCACGCCGGTGCGCGAAGCCGTCGCCATGCTCGAACAGGAAGGACTGGTGAAGTCGCTGCCGCGTCGCGGCATCATGGTGCTGAAGAAGACCAAGAACGAGATCGTCGAGATGATCCAGGCCTGGGCGGCGCTGGAAAGCATGGCCGCGCGGCTCGTCGTCGAGCGCGCCAGCGATGCCGAGATCGGCAAGCTGCGCACGCTGTTCAAGGATTTCGACGAGGCCCACAAGCCGTCCGACCATGTCGGCGAATACTCGTCTGCCAATCTCGTCTTCCATCAGACATTGATCGGGCTGAGCAAATCGCAATTGCTCGTCGAGATGACCGACAACCTGCTGCTGCATGTACGCGGCATCCGCCAGATGACGATCGGGCGCCACGACCGCGCCAGCCGCTCGATCGTCGACCATCTGCAGATCATCGAGGCCCTGGAGCGGCGCGACATCAGCCTGGCCGAGCAATTGTCGCGCGACCACACGCTCGGCCTCGCCGCCTATGTCGACCAGCACGCCGACATCTTCGATTAGGGCAGGTTCCGATCAGGCGCCCTGCACGAAGGCGTTCGCCAGCGTGCCGATGCCCTCGATCGTCACCTCGACCGTGTTGACCGGTTCCTTCATCACGCCGACCCCCAGCGAGGTGCCGCAGCAGATCAGGTCGCCCGGCAGCAGCGTCATGTCGTGGGAGAGGCGGCTGACCAGCTCATGCGGCTGGAAGATCATGTCCGCGATCGGGTAGTTCTGGCGCTCCTGGCCGTTCAGCAGCGTCCGGACCGTGAGTTCCCGCGGATCGAGCCCGGTCGCCACCACCGGCCCGAACGGCCCGAAGCCATCGAAGCTCTTGGCGCGCACCCATTGTGGGAAGGTCGGGTCGGCCGCGATCAGGTCGAGCGCCGTGATGTCGTTGATGCAGGTATAGCCGAAGATGAACGCGCCGGCGGCCTGAGGGCTCACGCGGCTGCAATTGCGGCCGATGACGATGCCGAGCTCGCCCTCATAGACCACCTTGCCGCCATAGGATGGCGGGCGCACCACCGTGAAGCCGGGCGGCGCGGCACTGGACGGCGCCTTCATCAGATAGAGCGGCTCCGCCGGCACCGGCATCGCCAGCTTGCCGGCGAGCGCGTGGAAATTGTTCCAGAGCGCAATGATCTTGGACGGCGTGCTCGGCGCCAGCAGCGTGACCTCGGCGAGCGGCACCCTCTCGCCCGTCGGTCGCGCGCCGGCGAACATGTCACCGCTATGGATCGCGATCGTCTCCCCAATCAGCGTGCCGAAGCGTTCGCGGCCCGCAAGCGCAAAGCGCACCCAACGCGCACTCGCCCGGCTAGTCTCTCTCCGCACCATCGGCTCGATTGTCGCGTTCAACATGGCACCATCTCCTCCGTCACGAGGCCGCCAGCTGGAGCGGCGGCTCCTGGGCGAGTTCGGCCGCCCTTCCCTCCTCGGCGAACACGTCGGGCGGGAAGGTCGGATAGAGCCCCTTCACGCTGGCCATCTGCTGGACGAGTCCGAGCACGGCATCGATATAGGGCGTGCGCGTCTCGGTCAGCCGCCCCATCTCCTGCACGGCGCCGAGCAGGGCGTCGATCTCGAGTGGGCGACCCTTCTCCAGATCCTGCAGCATCGAGGTGCGATGGGCGCCGACGCCCGCTGCGCCGTTGATCCGGCGCTCGACGTCGACGCGGAAGGTGACGCCGAGCCTTTCGCCGATCTCCTGGGCCTCCAGCATCATGTTGCGCGCGAGCGCCCGCGTGCCGGGCTCGGTGGCGACGACATCGAGCGTCGCATGGGTCAATGCCGAGATCGGGTTGAAGCAGAGATTGCCCCAGAGCTTGAGCCAGATATCGTCGCGGATATCGGCAAACAGGCGCGGCTTCAGGCCACCGGCGGTCAGCGCATCGGCGAACCGCGTCAGCCGCTCGCTTTCCCTGCGATTGGGCTCGCCGAGGCCGAACTGGTCGCCATAGACGTGCTTGACGACGCCGGGCTCGATGACCTCGGTCGCCGGGTAGACCGTGCAGCCGATGACGCGCTCCGGGCCGATCGCGTTCCACTGCCGGTTGCCGGGATCGACGCTGCGCAGGCGCAAATCGGCATAGGGACCGTCCAGCCCGTGGAAATACCACCAGGGCACACCGTTCTGGGCGGTGACGACGGCTGTCTCCGGCCCGAGCAGTGGCTTCAGGTTCTCCGCGGCCTCCCAGGCCTGGTGCGCCTTGAGCGCGATGATCACCACGTCCTGGCGGCCGAGATCGCGCGGATCCTGGCTCGCCGGCATCTGCTCGGTGATCGTCTCGGTCTTGGTGACGAGGGTCAGGCCCCTGGCTTTGATCGCCTCGAGATGGGCGCCGCGAGCCACCAGCGAGACATCGAGGCCGCCGCGCTTGAGCATCACGCCCATATAGCCGCCGATCGCGCCGGCGCCGTAGATGCAGATCTTCATGGGCCGTCCCTTTCTTGCTCTTATGGAGTCGCGACCTGGTGGTTCGCCATCATCTCCAGCGCCCGCACCATGGCCGAGTGATCCCAGTCCTTGCCGCCATGGGCGACGCAGGCATTGAACAGCTCCTGCGCCGTCGCCGTGTTCGGCAGTGAGACGCCGAGCGAGCGCGCCGTCGACAGAGCGAGGTTCAGGTCCTTCTGGTGCAGCCCGATGCGGAAGCCTGGATTGAAGCTGCGCTTGACCATGCGCTCGCCATGGATCTCCAGGATCTTGGAGGAGGCGAAGCCGCCCATCAGCGCCTGGCGCACCTTCGCGGGATCCGCCCCCGCCTTGGAGGCGAAGAGCAGGGCCTCTCCGACCGCCTCGATCGTGAGCGCGACGATGATCTGGTTGGCGACCTTGGTGGTCTGGCCGTCGCCATTGCCACCGACCAGCGTAATGTTCTTGCCCATCAGCTCGAACAGCGGCTTGACCGTGTCGAAGGCCGCCTGCGGCCCGCCGACCATGATGGTGAGCGTCGCCGCCTTGGCGCCGACCTCGCCGCCCGAGACCGGCGCGTCGAGATAGGATGAGCCGGCCGTCTCGACCCGCTTCGCGAACTCCTTGGTCGCCATCGGCGAGATCGAGCTCATATCGACGACGATGCTGCCCGTGTTCAGGCCGAGGGCGACACCGTTGGTGCCGAACAGGACATCCTCGACCTGCGGCGTGTCGGGGAGCATCAGCATGACGATCTCGCTCGCCGCCGCGACCGCCTTCGGCGTCGGATAGACCGTGATCGCCTTCGCCTGCAGTTCGGCGTCCGGCGCCTTGTGATGGCTCGAGACGTGCAGCGTATGGCCGCCCGTGATCAGGTGTTCCGCCATGGGGCGGCCCATGATGCCGAGGCCGATGAAGCCGATATTCGCCATGTTTTCGTAGCCTCCGTTCGACTGGATCGTCGACCGTCTCCGGTCACGCGGCCTGCGGCTGCCCCGGCAGCCAGGCCAGGCCGTCGCGGGTGCTGCGGGCGGGCTTGTATTCGCAGCCGACCCAGCCGGCGTAGCCGATGGCGTCGAGATGCCGGTACAGAAAGGGGAAGTTGATCTCGCCGGTGCCGGGCTCGTTGCGGCCGGGATTGTCGGCGATCTGGATATGGGCGATCCGGTCGAGATTGGCCTCGATCGTTCGGGCGAGATCCCCTTCCATGACCTGCATATGGTAGACGTCGTACTGGATGAAGACGTTGGTTGAATCGACGTCGTCGAGCAGGCTCAGCGCCTGCGCCGTGCTGTTCAGGAAGAAGCCGGGCATGTCGCGCGTGTTGATCGGCTCGACCAAGAGCGCGATCCCCTCCTGCGACAGTTCATGGGCGGCAAAGCGCAGGTTGTTGACCAGCGTCTCGTGCAGCCTGGCCCGCTCGACACCTTGCGGCGCGATGCCCGCAAGGCAGTTGACCTGCCTGCAGCCCAGCTTGGTGGCATAGTCGATAGCGTCGAACACGCCACGCTGGAACTCGCTGATCCGGTCGGGCAGGATCGCGATGCCGCGCTCCCCGGCGGCCCAGTCTCCAGCCGGCAGATTGTGCAGCACCTGCGTCAGCTTCCAGCGCTTCAGCCGGCTTGCCAGCTCGTATTTGTCGTAACCATAGGGGAACAGGTACTCGACGCCGTGGAAGCCGGCTTCCGCCGCCGCCTGGAAGCGCTCCAGGAAGGGCAATTCGTTGAACAGCATCGTCAGGTTTGCGGCGAAGCGAGGCATGGGTCTCTCCCCTGATGGCGTAGGCTGATCGGGCTTACTGGGCTGGCTGCAGCTCGGGTTCGGGCAGAGGCAGGTCGAGCACCTCCTCGAACTCGACGACATTGTCGATTTCGGTTCCCATCGCGATGTTGGTGACCCGTTCGAGGATGAACTCCATCACCACGGGAACCTGATGCTCCTTGAGCCAGGCCTTGGCCTGGGCGAAGGCGGCCTTGAACTCGTTGGGGCTCTTCACCCGGATCGCCTTGCAGCCGAGCCCCTCGGCGACCGCGACATGGTCGACGCCATAGCCGTCGAGGTCGGGCGAGTTGATGTTCTCGAAGGCGAGCCCGACCTGGAAATCCATGTCGAAGCCGCGCTGGGCCTGGCGGATCAGGCCGAGATAGGAGTTGTTCACGACGATGTGGATGTAGGGCAGCTTGAACTGCGCCCCGACCGCCAGCTCTTCGATCAGGAACTGGAAATCGTAATCGCCCGAGAGCGCCACGATCTCGCGCTCCGGATCGGCCGCACGCACGCCCAGCGCCGCCGGCAGGGTCCAGCCAAGCGGGCCGGCCTGGCCGCAATTGATCCAGTGGCGGGGATTGTGGACCCGCAGGAACTGCGCGCCGGCGATCTGCGACAGACCGATGGTCGAGACGTAGCAGACGTCGCGGCCGAAGGCCTCGTTCATCTCCTCGTAGACTCGCTGCGGCTTCAGCGGCACGTTGTCGAAATGGCTCCTGCGCAGCATGGTCGCGCGCCGGTCGCGGCAATCCTGCGCCCAGCTCGTCCGGTTCTTCAGCAGTCCCTTGCCTTCCCGTTCGCGCGCCACGTCGACGAAGAGTTCGAGCGCCGCCTTCGCATCGGAGACGATGCCGAAATCGGGATCGAAGACACGGCCGATCTGGGTCGGCTCGATGTCGACATGAACGAATTTCCGGCCCTTGGTGTAGGTCTCGATCGAGCCCGTATGGCGGTTGGCCCAGCGGTTGCCGATGCCCATCACGAAATCCGAGGCGAGCATCGTCGCGTTGCCGTAGCGATGGCTGGTCTGCAGCCCGACCATACCCGCCATCAGCGGGTGGTCGTCGGGGATCGCGCCCCAGCCCATCAGCGTCGGCACCACCGGCACGCCGATCAGTTCAGCGAACTCGACCAGCAGCTCCGCGGCATCGGCATTGATGATGCCGCCGCCGGCGACGATCAACGGCCGCTCGGCCGCGTCCAGCATCGCCATCGCCTTCTCGATCTGCCGGCGCGACGCGGCCGGCTTGTAGACCGGGAGCGGCTCATAGGTCTCGTCATCAAACTCCATCTCGGCCATCTGGACGTCGACCGGCAGGTCGATCAGCACCGGGCCGGGGCGACCGGAGCGCATGATGTGGAAGGCCTGCTGGAAGACGCGCGGCACCAGCGCCGGCTCGCGCACCGTCACCGCCCATTTCGTTACCGGCTTGGCGATCGACTCGATGTCGACGGCCTGGAAATCCTCCTTGTAGAGGCGGGCGCGCGGCGCCTGGCCGGTGATGCAGAGGATCGGAATGGAATCGGCTATGGCCGAATAGAGACCGGTAATCATGTCGGTGCCAGCCGGACCCGAGGTGCCGATACAGACGCCGATATTGCCGGCCTTGGCGCGGGTATAGCCCTCCGCCATATGCGAGGCGCCTTCGACATGGCGCGCCAGGATATGGTGGATGCTTTGCCGGCTCCTCAGCGCGGCATAGAGCGGGTTGATCGCCGCGCCGGGCACGCCGAAGGCCTGCGTCACGCCTTCCCGCTCCAGAACCCTGATCGCAGCCTCGACGGCTCTCATTTTCGGCATGGCCCGTTCTCCCGTGAGAAAACCGTGTACTGGCATACCAAATTCCAGATATGGGACTGGGTCAATTTATTTCAGAATATTTTTTCATACTTTGATAGAAAATAATTTCTTGTTTAAAAACAAGATTTTACAATAATATCAGACAGCCATAATTTTGATTACGTGAAAATGATTTCGCTTTGAATTGGCCATGGCGGACCATCCGTGGTCTGCTACCGTCCCGGCGACGGTCAAGGAGATGCGCATGAGCCCGATCGAGCAACGCAAGGGGCGCGGGCGGCCGCGCTCGCTGAAGCCGGCGATCGCCGGCGGAGCGGTACAGGCGCTCGATCGCGGGTTGGCCCTGCTGGAGATCTTGGCCGAAGAGGACGGGCTGACGCTCAGCGAGCTCAGCCGGCGCTCGGACGTCTCGGCCTCGACGGCGCATCGCGTCCTGCTGACGCTCGAGAGCCGCGCTTACGTCCAGCACGACATGGAGCGTGGCATCTGGCTGGTTGGTGTCGGCGCTTTCAAGACCGGCTCGGCCTTCCTGCGCAACCGCCGCGTCGCGAGCATGGGGCGCGCCACCATGCATGCGCTGATGGAGGCCAGCGGCGAGACGGTCAATCTCGGCATCGAGGACAATGGCGAGGTGGTGTTCATCTCGCAGGTCGAGAGCCACGACACGCTGCGCGCCTTCTTCCGGGCGGGCAGCCGCGGCGCAATGCATGCCTCTGGCGTCGGCAAGGCGCTGCTGGCCGAGTTCCCCGAGCACCGCGTGCGCCAGATCTGCGCGCTCAGGCGCCTCGACCGCTTCACCGAGCACACGATCACGGATCTGGGCGAGTTCCTGCGCGAGCTCGCGCAGGGGCGTCGGAACGGCTGGGCGCTCGACGACGAGGAACGCACCCTCGGCATGCGCTGCGTCGCCGCGCCGATCTTCAACGAACATGCCGAAGCGATCGCCGGCGTTTCGGTATCGGGGCCGACCGTGCGCGTGACCCCGCGCAAGCTCGACGACTACGGACCGATGGTGCGCCGCGCCGCCGACGAGATCACCCGCTCGATCGGCGGCCGGCTGCCGAAGCGGGAGTGAGGTGCTCCCGGCCTTCTCCCGCAAGGGAAGAAGAGCGCTACCCACGCTCGGCGAGCGCCTGCCTGATGGTCTCGCCGACGAGATGCGCGCTCGGCGCGATCCGAACGCCCGCGGCCTCCAGCGCCCTGATCTTGCCGGCAGCATCACCCTTGCCGCGCAAGGTGAGCGCGCCGGCATGGCCCATGCGGCGCTCGGGCGGCGCCTCGCGGCCGACGATCAGCGCGACCACAGGCTTCGACGCAGGCGTGCCGGCAAGGTAGGCGGCGACCTCCTCTTCCTCCGTGCCGCCGATCTCGCCGATCAGCACCACGCCTTCGGTATCCGCGTCGTCGAGCAGGAGCTCGAGGCATTCGCGCATGCCGATGCCATGGATCGGATCGCCGCCGACGCCGATCGTCGCCGACTGGCCGAGCCCCGCCGCGGTGACCTGCGCCACCACCTCGCTCGTCAACGAGGCCGAGCGCGAGATGATGCCGACGCCGCCGGGACGCTCGCTGCCGGTCGCCATGACGCCGAGCTTGCCGACGCCCGGCACCAGGATGCCCTGCGAATTGGCGCCGACCAGGATGGTGCGCCCGCCCTTCAGCGCGGCCCGCACCCGCACCATGTCCAGTGTCGGCACGCGCTCGGTGACCGTGACCACCAGCGGCATCTCGGCTTCGATCGCCTCGATCATCGCGGCCGCGGCATTGGCCGGCGGCACGAAGACGATGCTCGCATTGGCGCCGGTCTCGCGCCGCGCTTCCGCCACGCGCTCATAGACCGGCAGGTTCAGATGCGAGCGACCGCCCTTGCCCGGCGTCACCCCGCCGACGACCTGCGTGCCGTACTCCATCATCCGCGCGACATGATAAGTTCCGGCCCAGCCGGTCATGCCCTGGCAGAGAACGCGGGTCTCGCGATTCAGAAAGACGGCCATGGCTCAGGCTCCCTTCTGCGCCAGCGCGACCGCCTTCGTGGCCGCAGTCCACATGTCCGGGCAGTCGATCACCGCGCAGCCGAAGTTCTGCAGGCGCGAGCGCCCGAAATCGGCGTTGTTGCCGGCGAGGCGGACGACCAGCGGCAGCGAGCGGCCGGTGCGGCGCAAGGCGATGCCGAGCCCCTCGGCGATGGTGTCGCAGGCTTGCATCCCGCCGCCATGTACATTGATGAGGATCGCGCGCGTCGCCGGATTGTCGAGCAGCAGCCCGAAGCCATGGGCGATGTCGAGGCTCTTGGCGGTGGTCCGGATGTCCATGAAATTGGCTGGCCGGCCCTTGGCGGCGACGACCATGTCAAGCGTGGCGAGACCTAAGCCGGCGCCATTCGCTACCATGCCAACATCGCCGTCGAGCTGGACATAGTTGAGCTGATGGCGTTGGGCCTGCAACTCGGCGGCGCTGGTGTCGTCCTCGTCGCGCAGCGCCGCGAGTTCGGGATGCCGGAACAGGGCGTTGTCGTCGAGCGTCATCTTGGCGTCGAGCGCGGCCAACCTCCCGTCTTCGGTGATCGCAAGCGGATTGAGCTCGATCAGGCTGGCGTCGAGCTCGACAAAGGCTCGCCGCAGGCCGTCCACGAGCGCGCAGCCTTGCTCGTGCAGCGCGCCCTCCAGACCAAGCGTCGCAACGAAGGCTGCCACCTCCTGCGCCCGCGCCTCGCCGCCGGTGCCGAGCCTGAGCTCGCGGATCTGGAGCTCGCCGCGCGCCGCCTGCTCCTCGATATCGGCGCCGCCCCGTTCGCTGCCGATCAGCATCACCTCGCCCGAGGTGGAATCGACCAGCAAAGCGAGATGCAGCTCGCGCCGCGCCGGCAGGGCGCGCTCGACGAGGACGCGCCTGACGATCTGGCCCGCCGGCCCCGCCTGGGCGGTCACAAGGTTCTTGCCGAGCAGCTCCTCGGCCGCAGCCTGGGCGGCGGCAGGGCTCTCCGCGCGTAAAATGCCACCGGCGCGCGCCCGGCCACCGGCATGGATCTGCGCCTTGACCACCACCGGGCCAGCGAGGCGCTGCGAAATCTCGCCGGCCTCCCGGGCGGTGATCGCGACGGCGCCCTCCGGCGCGTTCAGCCCATAGCGGGCCAGGAGATGCTTTGCCTGGAACTCATGGATTCTCATGATCCGGTCCCTCCACCAGCGCACAGCGCTCGTCACAAACCCATCTGGCATACATTATACCAGATAACTCGGATCGGCAACCGATTATCGTCCCGACGCCAGAGAGTCTTTGCAACGCGTGAGGAGATCCCGGCTCGGCGGCGAAGACGTCGATCGCGGCCATGCTCGGTTGCTCCGCGCACTCGCCGAACCCCTGCACATCCATTGATGTGCAGGGCCTGTCGAAGCCCGGCCGGACATCTTCTCGGTCGGCCCCCGGGGTCACAAATTTATATTTAAATTCAATAATTTATGAAGATTCAGAGACGCCAGAATCCAGTTTCACGGCACCAATTCTATCAAGCGGTTATGACGGCCCGGATGAGCGGATCACCTAGGTTTTGTAGCAAACGAATGTAGCAAATCTGGCAGGGTCAGCGAGCTGGCGGGGCCCTGAAAAGTGGTCCTCCCTGAAGTAGGCTTTCGCGCCTTGGAGGATGCCCATTATGCCGCAGAAGAAGCACAAGCCCGAAGAGCTCGTTGCGAAGCTGCGGCACACGGCTTTGCTATTCGACGGCCTCGGCATATGCGACATTCCTGCCCGAATAGCGTCGAACCCTGATGTTCGCTTGCTCTGCATGCCCGTAGAAGCCTTCGAGCACGCAGAGGCGCGAGCAAACCCCTTGCTCTCGTCGATGTTTCACGGACCGAATGACGGCAAGGTGTCGGAAGCGGTGAATCCCGTCGCGCTTCACGACGGAGGCGTCTGCACTCATTCCTACGGACGCCGCTCGGTGCGCGATGAATGCCCCGAACAAAAATGGCCCATCTGGCTCCGAACCGGCAGATCGGGACAGGGCGTCAAAGATCGACACGGGAAGTTAAGGAGGGTCAATTCCAGGGGACTTAAGCTTCC
The DNA here is from genome assembly GCF_001429505.1 of Allobosea sp. Root483D1. GTDB lineage: Bacteria > Pseudomonadota > Alphaproteobacteria > Rhizobiales > Beijerinckiaceae > Allobosea. Next base: position 14,471 of record NZ_LMJW01000011.1, on the reverse strand, counting down.
GACATGACGGCCGCCCATTTCTCGTGGTTTCGATCGGGACGCGGCCGCCTTGTGAGCTTTGGCCTTGTCGGGTTTCAAGCGCGGGAAAGGATCTCGGTATGGATCGTCGTTTCTTCATTTTGGGTGCGCTTGCGGCTGCGGGCGCCAGCCGCGCCGAAGCAGCCGTGGCCCCTGCATCGCCGCCCGCGCCTCTCGTCAAACGCGAGCCGGTTGCGTCGCTCGATGATCTCAAGCTCGAATATGCTCAAGGCCAGAACCAATCGCCTCACTGGCAGCATCGGGACAGCCGTTTTCGCCACCGTCCTCGTCATGTCAGGCGCCGTCAGGTCTGCCGGTTCGAGACGGATAGGCGCGGCCGGCGTGTCCGGCAGTGCCGCTGGGTCTGGATCTAACTTCGAAGCCTAGCCAAGGCTGCGTAGAGTTCTCGGCGTCATGGTCCTCGCCGGAATCAGGGCGAGCCCTGACACGCTACGAGACTTCGGCCACGACGACACCAACCGCCCCCAGGAAGACCTTTCTGCGCCGTCCCGGTGCGAGTGTCTCCCTTCACCACAAGAAAGGCTCCGGACATGACGGACAAACCCGAAAACGGCATCGATCGCCGTGATCTGATCGTGGCGTCTCTTGCTGCGGTCGGGGCGGTGACAGCGCTTGCGGCCAGTGCCGATCCGGCGACGGCTCAGGGCTTGGCCGCTCCCTCTGCCGGCGCCGCGGCCGGAAAACCTCAGGGCACGGTCTATACCGGAGAGGTCATCCAGGGGAAGAAAGTCGTCAGCGCGCTCGACGTCAACGACCTGGAACCCGGCAAGAAACACCTCTTGTATTTTCAGGGCGCACAGATGCGCACTGGACAGTACTGGTACGTGTCGGTGACGGTCGCCAGGGGCGCAAAGCCCGGCAAACGCGTTGTCCTGACCAGTGGCGTGCATGGCGACGAGATGAGCTCCGTGCATGCGGTCATGACCGTGATGAACCAGCTCGATCCGGCTCAGATGTCGGGCACGGTGATGGCGGTCACCGATATATCGCGCCCGGCCATGTTGGTCATGCAGCGCAAATGGCCCAATGCGAGCCGGAGCATCGATCTGGTCGACCTCAACAGGGAGTGGCCCGGAAACGAGAACGGCACCGCGCCCAGCCGGCACGCCGCGCTGGTGTTCAACCGGCTGCTGCGGCCGAACGCGGACGCCGCGATCGACTTCCATACCGGAACAACCGGCTTCGAAGTCAGCGCATTCAATATTGCCAGCATGGATGTGCCGGAGGTCAAGGCGATGGCCGACCTCTATCCAGTCGGCCAGATCCTCGACATGCCGAAACGTGCCTATCCCACAACCCTGCATAACGCGCTTCTCGCCGCGGGCATCCCAGCAATCTGCCCGGAAGTCGGCGCCGCGCGCGTCCTGGACCTCCCGATGATTGCGCTGTTCGTGGAGGGCACAATGAACGTGCTCAAGCAGCACGGCATCATCACCGGCCCGATGGGGCGCACCGGCAAGGATGTGCGCGTCTTTGTCGGCCGTGGCGCAGTCCCGGTTGCCGCAACCCAGGGCGGGTTCGTCGAGCATCTGGTCAAGCTCAACGACAAGGTCGAAGCCGGCCAGAAGATCGCCATCCAGCGCAACAGCTTCGGCGAAGTGGTGGCGGAATATGCAAGCAGCGTGACCGGCGAGATATCGGGCCTGCGCACCGACGTGATGTCGGAGCCCGGAGACAACCTGGCGTTTATTCTGTTCGAGAAGCCGGTCCCGGATGGTGACGAGACCTATCAGGAGTAGTCAGCGCCTTTCGGGCAAGCATCCGCAAGCCTCTGTGATTTCAGCGGCCTGCGGCGCGCCGGACCCTGCCTTCTCTTGCCGACGCATCAATTTCGAGTGCGGCAATCAGCGGCCTGATGCTTGCAAGCTCCGGGCATGCCGAGTCCGGCGCGTCGATTGGCGCGGGCAACCCTAACCCCGCCAGTGACGACACGTGCCAGGACGGCACGCATTTGGCAGTGCGTCTACACGTAAAGCGCCATGAGCGGACATCTGGCGATTGCCGGGCAGCTGACATTCTCAAGTTGAAACGGGGAGCAGCTTGCGAGCGAAGTGACGCCTCAACCTCACTGACGAAGCTGCATCGGTCAGACAGAGGTCGGCTGGAGCAGGCCTTGCGATGACTCGCCCGGTTCTCCGGCCAACCTCAGCCATGATCTTCCGAAAATCGAGGCGCCCGACATTCGTTCAACGGCGTCTTGACTGGTCCTCTAGATGCCTCTGTCAGGTCGACTAACCTGCGACGGGCTCGACACTGCCTGCGCCAGATCGAGGAGAGCGGGCGCGAGCCGGGTGCGCGCCTCTTCCACTGTACATTGCGTCGTCACGACGGCCGTGCCTACCGCCGCGATCACGGCGCCGGTCGGTCCGAAGACGGGAGCGGCTAGCGATATCTCGGTTTCGAAGGACTCGCGATGCGTCATCGCGAAACGATCGGCCCTGATCGTCTCGATGCGCTTTTCCAGCGCCTCGCGCGTCACCAGGGTCTGACTGGCATAGGCGACGGGCTCCGTCGCGGCGAGGATGCGGGCGCGCTCCTCGGCCGGCTTATAGGCCACCATGGCTTGTCCGAGCGCGCTGATATACCAGGGGAATTTCGACCCGGCGACGATGGTGGGGCTGACGACGTGACTGTTCCGGTAGCGGACGATGAAGATTACGTCCGTGCCGTCCATCTCGGCGAGGTTGACCGCCTCGCCATAGCGGCTGTTCCACTCCAGCATATAGGGCGTCGCTCGCTCCAGCAGGGCGTGGCAGCGCAGATAATTGGCGCTCAGCTGCAGCACCCGCGAGGTCAGGCTGTACTGGCGCGTCGCCTGGTCCTTCTGCAGATAGCCGAGGGCAACCAACGTCGCCGTGAAGCGCTGGGCGGCGCTCTTCTCCAGCCCGGTCACGGCCGCCACCTGTGTCAGCGTCAGGCTGGGGCGGCCGTCGTCGAAGGCCTGCAGGACGCTCAGCCCTTTCTCCAACGAGGAGTTGAAGAGGCCGGACTCGCCCGCAGGGCGAACCGTTTTCGCGGCAGGTTTGCCACTGTTCATGCCGAGCCCTTAGCTTGGAAACCAGACGCTTCCACCTATGGCCGGCCGGATCAGGAATAGCAATATCCGACCGTTTCTATCGACATGTGAAGCAATAGCTCGCCGTCAGCGTGCTGAATCACTACCTTCGCGCGCTGTTTCGGCATCCCAGCTTCCGGCCGTCGACAGCGGCAGCTCGGTCTTGCGGATGCGCTGCGTCGGCCCACGCGGGAAATCCGTGACGATCTCGATGAAACGAGGCACCTGATAATAGGCGAGATGCTGCTTGCACCAAGCCAGGATGTCGGCTGGCGCCACCGCCACGTCGGGCGCCGCGCGCACGAAGGCCTTGATATCCTGCTCGCCCATTTCGGAGGGGACGCCGATCACCGCCGATTCCTCGACGGTCGGATGAGCGTTGATCACGCGCTCGACCTCCCAGGCCGAGACGTTCTCGCCGCGCCGGCGCAGGGCGTCCTTCTTGCGGCCCGAGAAATAGAATTGGCCCTCGGCGTCGCGATAGCCGAGATCGCCGGAAAAGACGCAGCCGTCGCGCAGCACCTCGGCGGTCTTCTCGGGATTGCCGAGATATTCGAGCATGGTGATGCCGGGTTCCTTCGGCCGCAGGACGATCTCACCGACCGTGCCGTCCGCGATCTGATTTCCCGCCTCGTCGGCAATGAATGCGTCGAACTCCTCGACCGGCTTGCCGATCGAGCCGAGCGGCCCATCGTGGTTGAGCATGGTGAAGTTTCCGGCCTCGGTGATGCCGTAGCCCTCGCGGATCGATACGCCGAAGCGCTGCTCGAAGGCCTTCCAGCTCTGGGTCGGCGCCGCCGCTCCCCAAGCGATGCGGACGGGGTTGTCGCCGTCATCCGGCCGCTCAGGTTGCTTGAGCAAGAGGTTCATGGCTCCGCCGAGATAGTGGAACTGCGTCGCGCCATAGCGGCGCATCTGATCCCAGCACTGCGAGGCGCTGAAGCGCTCGACCATGCCGACGCGCACGCCATGCTGCAGGCTCATCAGTACCGTCATCCAGCCCGCGACGTGGAAGAACGGCTCCCAGAGGAAGAGCACGTCACCAGGCCGGACCTCGGCCAACAGGCCGGCATTCTTGGCGCCGATCTGGAACCAGCGCTCGGAAAGCACGGCACCCTTGGGCTCGCCGGTGGTGCCCGAAGTGTAAGAGACCATGCAGCGCCGTTCGAGGCCGCCGGCGGCGTGCGGGGGGACCAGCCCGCCCTGCGCCATGATGTCGGCGAGGGCCTTGAAACGCGGATCGCCGTCCGGCGTCTCGCCGCGCCAGAGCACGCCCTCGACGCGCGCGTCTTCGGACAGCGCGTGGGCGAGCTCCACGAATCCGCCATCGGCGATGATGAAGCGAGGCCGCGCGCTGGCGAGCTGGGTCCGGATGCCGAGCGCCTTGAGATGGACGCTGATCGGCACAACGATCGCGTCGAGCCAGGCCAGCGCGAAGAACAGGTAGATGTGCTCGGGCACGGTCGGCAGCATGAGGCCGACCCGGTCGCCCGGCCGGATGCCATGACGTAGCAGCGCCGCGGCGCGCGCGTCGATCTGCGTCTTGAGCTCGGCGAAGGTGATCACCTCCTCGCCGAACATCAAGAAGACGTCCGCGCCATTGGTCGCGGCCCGCCGCTCCACCAGCTGCCTCAGCGTCTCATTCATCGCGGCTTCTCCTTGCACCATAGCGTGCGTGCGCGGGGTCAGGCGGATTTGCGGGCGGCGCGAATGCGGAAGAACTCCTCCATGCACCGCTGTGGCTCCCCCGAGGCGAAAGCCTGCCTCTGCGCCTCCTCGGCGATCTGGAAGGCGCGGTCGAAAGCCGGCTGCGTCGCCTCGCGATAGGCGCGCTTGGTCAGCCGCAGTGCGACCGGCGGCTTGCCGCCTAGCTCGCGCGCGAATGCGATGCTCCGCGGGAGCACCTGCGCGGGTGGGACGATCTCGTTGAGCAGGCCAATCTGCCTCGCTTCCTGCGCGTCGATCATGCGGCCCGTCAGGATCAGCTCCATGCTCCTTGCGACACCGATGCGCTCGGCGAAGATCGCCCAGGGGCCGACGACGCTCGGAATGCCGTTGTTGAGCTCGGGCTGGCCCATGGTCACGCCGGCATGGCCGACCCGGTAATCAAGCAGCAGCGCGACCTGGAAACCGGACCCCGCCGCCAGCCCGTTGAGGGCGCAGATGGTCGGCTTCTCGATGCTGCGAATGATCTCGTAGAAGCTCTTGACCGCGGCGAGCCACCGATCGGCGTCGGCGCCGCCATCGAAATTCTGCGACTCGCTGAAATCCTGCCCGGAGCAGAAAGCCCGCTCGCCGGCGCCGGTCAGCACGACCGCCTTGACGGCATCATCGGCGCCGATCTGCGCCAGCATCCGGCCCAGTGCGGCGCGCATCGCGCTCGTCCAGGCGTTTAGCCGCGCGGGGTTGTTGAGCGTGACGATCGCAACGCCATCCTCATGGCGCAGAAGGAGTTCGGGATCGGTCATCACGGGCCCCACTGGATTGCGCGACCGAGCTTCTTCATGCCGGTCGACATCGAATATTGATAGTAACTATCACATTACGCCGATACCCGGAAGGCGATCAAGCCGGAAATGCGCCCCGCCAGGAAGACTGCACCGACGCGATCGCAGGGATCCGCGGGCTGCAGCACTAGCGACAAAGGACATTGACAATCATTATTTGATATCTCTACTCATTATTAGATAGCAACAAAGGTGGAGTCGGGGCATGATCCAGAGCGAGATCGAGGAACTGCGGGCGGATTGCGGCCTCGCCGCGAAGTTCTGGGGCCGGACCTTCGGCGCCATCGGCGCCATCGTCTTCCGCGAGAAGGGCGAGGACGCGATCAAGCGTCTCTGGCAGCTGATGCTCCACCAGCACCAGCAGGGCTTCTACAAGCAGGGGCTGATCAAGCTCGGCATCTCGCCGGACGAGCCGCCGGCGGTCGCGGCAGGCAAGTACCATTGGTACACCAACCTGATCGGCGGCCTGACGATGGAGTATGTCGAGGAGACGCCGAAGAAGGTCTGGATCCGCTACACCGCGCCGATGTGGACCTATCCAGGCACGTCCATGCTGGCGATGCCGGCCTCGCTCCGGCGCACGATCTTCTCGATCTGGCACCCCGCCAATGGCCGGATGATGGGCAATAAGCGCCTCGGTTGGGTCGCTACCAAATTCGTCATGGAGGGCGAGCCCTATGACGAGGGCTATTTCTACGAATACGACCACGACCTCGCACCGGGCGAGGAGCTGCGCTTCGAACAAGTCGCGCATACGCCGGAATTCGACCCCGCCAAGGCGCCCCGCCTCGACGAGAACCTGTGGCCAGAGTCCCGCATGCTGAAGGCGCGCCGCAACTGGTCGCGCGAATACGTCGCGACGACGCTCGACTGCCTTCGGCAGATGTATGGCCCCCATACCACCAATTATCTCTGGGAGCAGACGATGCGCGGCATGGCCGTGCAATATGCCAGGGAACTCAAGTCCGATACCGGCGTCGACGGCAACGATGCGGAGGCGATCGCGACTTTCTTCGCCCGCATGCTCAAGGCCCAGGGCCAGGATTTCGAGCTGCAGCGCCTCAGCGACGACCGGTTCGCGATCACGCTCGGCTCGTTCCTGCCCTTTACGCCGGATGCGCCGGAGGCGCTGCGCCATGCCAGCTTCGCCTTCCAGAGCGTCACGGCCTGGACGCTGAACGGCCGCGTCGCGGTCTCCCGCCAGCCGAGTCCGGATGCGCGCAACCCGACCGGCGAGACCTGGGAAATCGCGAACGCCGGCCGCTGGCTCTACTGACGCCCGCCCAGACCAAGGCATTGCCGATCATGCAGCATATCGACACTGACCTCTCGGTCAGCGATCTCCTCGACGCGCGCGTCCGCGAGCACGGCGACAGGGTGTTTTGTACCTGGCAACAGGAGAGCATCACCTATGCCGAACTCGGCGAGCGGGTGGACCGGTTGGCGAACGGCCTGCTGGCGAACGGCATCACGGCCGGAAGCCACGTCGCGGTCATGCTCGCCCATCATCCCGACCATATCCTGACCCTGCTCGCCCTGCTGCGGATCGGTGCGATCGAGGTGCCGATCAACACGCATCTGCGCGGAGAGGGCCTGTGCTACCAGCTCAGCCATAGCGAGCCGCAGGCGATCATCGCCGACGAGGAGTTCGCGGAGCAGCTGCTGCCGGCGCTCGACGCCGTCGGTGGGCCGGTACGGTTGATCTGGCGCGGCGCCAACGAGCCGCAACCCACTGCTCAGACGCAGGTGATCGGCTTCGTCGAGATGAGCCGCGGTCCGGCCGGGCGGCCGGCGCACCGCGCCGGCGCCGGGGACATCGTGGCGATCTGCTACACCTCGGGCACCACCGGGGCGCCGAAGGGCGTGCTGATGACCGATGCGATGTACCGCGCCGCGGCGACGAGCTCGCTGCTGCTGTCCGGCATCGACGAAGGCGATGTGCCGCTGTTCTGGGAGCCGATGTACCATCTCTTCGGCATCGAGGTGGTGGTGCTCGCCCTGTGCAAGCCGGTGACCCTCGCCATGGTCGAGCGTTTCAGCGCCTCGAGCTTCTGGCGCTGGGCGCGCGCGAGCAAGGCGACCCACATCCATTATGTCGGCGGCGTGCTGCAGCTGCTGCTTCGCCAGCCGCCACAGCCGGAGGATCGCAGCCACGGCATTCGCGTCGCCTGGGGCGGAGGCTGCCCAACGCAGACCTGGCATCCTTTCGAGGAGCGCTTCGGCATCGAGATGCGCGACAGCTTCGGCATGACCGAGACGGCGGCGCTCAACATCGTCAACACCCGCGGCATTCCGGGCGCGCTCGGCGTCCCTCTGCCCTATTTCGAGGCGCGCGTGATCGACGAGGCCGGCGAGCCTGCCGGCACCGGCGAGGTCGGACAACTGCTGATCCGCGGCAAGCAGCCCGGCATCGTCACGCCCGGCTACTACCGCAATCCCGAGGCGACGGCGGCGACCATCCGGGAAGGCTGGTTGCATACCGGCGATCTGGTCCGCCAGGACGAGGACGGCGTGTTCTGGTTCTTCGCCCGCCAGAAGGACAGCATCCGCCGGCGCGGGGAGAACGTCTCGGCCTGGGAGGTCGAGCGCGTGATCAACCAGCATCCGCAGGTCGAGGAGAGCGCCGCGATCATGGTGGTCAACGAGTTCGGCGACGAGGACCTCAAGGTCTTCATCAAGCCGGTCGGGAAACCCTTCGCGGTCGAGCCATTCCTGTCCTGGTGTCGCGAGCGCATGGCGAAATTCCAGGTACCGCGCTTCGTCGCCTTTGCCGACGACTTCCCGCGCACGCCGACCCAGCGCATCCGCAAGCACGAGCTCAGCAAGGCGCTGGACGATGGCTGGGATGCCGAAAAGCTTGCGTCAGCGCCGTGAGAGCGCGGCATGGCGGCGGAGATGTCGACGGCGTGGACGGGAGGCGTGGCGCGCTCACGGACTTTCCCGTTCGCACCATCGCAGTTCAACGTTGACATCCTCGACCGTTGTGCAACGATATTAGATATAAGTTATCAATATATGATAAGGAGGGGATATGACCGACAAGCCTGAACTGCTCCTCGCGAGCAATCGCCGCCGCTTCCTGGGTGGTCTTGCGGCAACGGCCGCATTCACTGCCTCTGCGCCCGCGATCATCGGTGCCCGTGCCCAGGCGCAGCCGCTGGTGATGGTCAGCTATGGCGGCTCCTATGCCGAAGCCTTAAAGGAAGTGATCGCCGATCCTTTCACCAAGGCGAGCGGCATTCCCGTCCAGATCCTGAACACGCCGGACCTCGCGAAGGTCAAGGCGCAGGTTACCTCGAAGAATGTCGAATGGGACATCTTCGACGCCTCCGGCCCGCTGATCATGGCCGGCTCGAACAACAACTACTGGGAGGATATCGACACCTCGATCGTCAAGACCGGGGCGATCGTCGGCGGCGTCGGCCGTGACCGGGTGCCGAACTACATCTTCTGCGGCGGCATCGCCTGGAACACGACGGGCAACGCGACCAAGCGGCCGCAGACCTTCGCTCAGCTCTGGGACACCGGAGCCTTTCCGGGCCGACGCGGCTTCCGCAACCGCGTCTCGGAAACGCTCGAGGTCGCACTCCTGGCCGATGGAGTTGCGCCTAAGGATCTCTATCCGCTGGATGTCGAGCGCGGCTTCAAGGCGCTCGAGCGGATCAAGCCGCATGTCCGCAAGTGGTTCGAGCAGACCCCGCAGATGGTGACGCTGATCCAGAGCAGCGAGATCGACTTCATCTACGCCTATCCGAACCGGATCCGGGCGGCCGTGCAGACCGGTGTGCCGCTGGCCTTCTCGTTCGAGCAGAACGTCAACGCGTTCAACTACATGGCGGTGCTGAAGGGTTCGAAGCGCAAGAAGGCGGCGATGGAGTATCTCGCCTTCGCCCTGCAGCCCGGGACGCAGGCCAAGCTCGCCGAGAAGCTCAGCCTCGCCCCCGTGCTCACCGAGGCGACCAAGCTGATGTCGGAAGATGCCCGCAAATGGCTGCCGAACCTGACGAGCCAGACCAACGCATTCATCGACGACGAGTACTGGGGCAAAAACTACGACACGCTGGACAAGCGCTTCAAGGAATGGCTGCTGCTCTGATCGCAGCGCCGAGGGCACCTATCGGGCGGCCGTAGTCGCAGGCCGACCGATACGGTGCTCCCGTCGAGGGGCGCGGGCTTTGCCAGGCGGGTTGTTCGAATCTGATCGGCCCCGCGCAAATGACCAGCTAGACGAACGGGCCGGCGCTGATGCGCTGGCCCGTTTCATTTTCGCCCGGCTCGCCGCAACAGGTTGCCGGGCTGCGGTGGAGGCAACCTCAGCAGACAGCCTCGCCTGATTCGGGTTCTCGAGGCCTTAGGACTTGGCCTCGAGCAGCAGTGCGTCCTGAGGCTCCCAACCAATGCGGGCAGTGGAGCCGAGCTTGCGATCCGCCGAGTGGCTCGTCGGCGCCTTTACAGTAAAAGCCTGGCTGCCACTGCGAACCGTCAGGCGCATCGTCTCCCCGACGAAGGCGATCTCCTCGATCTGGCCCGAGACTTCGTTAGCGCGGCTCTCGCCATCGGCGAGGACGGCGATCTTGTCGGGACGGATCATCAGGCGGTTGGCTGCGCCGCTGGCATACTGGGCGATGCGGATGTCCTGCCCCGACGCGTCGAGGCGCACGCGATCGGGCGCGACGATATCGCAGGCAAGCAGGTTGGATTCACCGATGAAATCGGCGACGAAGGCGTTAGCGGGCTTGAAGTAGAGTTCCTGCGGTGTGCCGAGCTGCTCGATCTGGCCGGCATTCATCAGACAGATCCGATCCGAGAGATAGAGAGCCTCCTCCTGGTCGTGGGTAACGTAGAGGATCGTGATGCCCATCTCTTTGTGGATGCGCCGGATCTCCTGCTGCAACTGCTCGCGCAGCTTCTTGTCTAGCGCGCCGAGCGGCTCGTCCATCAGGATCACCGGCGGCTGGTAGACCAGGCACCTGGCGATGGCGACACGCTGCTGCTGGCCGCCCGAGAGCTCGCGCGGCTTGCGATGCGCGATATGCCCGAGCTGTACGATGTCGAGGATCTTCTCGACCCGGCGCTTGATCTCGGCCGATGCCGTCCGCCGGATCCGCAGCGGAAAGGCGATGTTGTCGAACACCGACATGTGCGGCACGAGCGCATAGCTCTGGAACACCATGCCGAGGCCACGCTGGCGCGGCGGCACATGGGTCACGTCGCGGCCGCCGATCGAGACGATGCCGCGATCGGGCGAGATCATCCCGGCAACGACGTTCAGCAGCGTTGTCTTGCCTGAGCCGCTGGCGCCGAGGAGCGTCAGGAATTCTCCCTCGGGAATGGTCAGGTCGACTCCGTTGAGCGCGGCGAAGTTCGCATAGCTCTTCGCAATGCCGCTCAGTGCCACCGTGCTCATGCTCGACCCCATTGTGCGGCTCCCTATCGCCGCATCCAGGGCAGAGCATATTGTCGATGAGCGATATTGTAAATTGATAACATATGGCACATAGTGATATAACTATCGCCCTCGACAGAGGCTGGAATGATCGCAACCCGACGCCCCGAGCTGCTGCCTTCGCTCGCGCTTTTCGCCACGCCGGCGGCGCTGGTCGCGCTCTGCCTGTTCGTGCTTCCGATGATCTTCGTCGCGGCCTACACGGTCGGCGAGGAGCGCGGCCTGCTGGACGGCGTCCGCGAGGTCGCCGGGTCGAACCTCGTCTTCCGGGTTTTCCTGAACACCGTACACATCAGCCTGACCACCGCCTTCGTCAGCGTGCTTCTGGCCTATCCGGTGGCCCTGCACGTGATGCGCCAGAAGCGGCTCTGGAAGGCGGTCTGCCTGACGCTGGTGCTGGTGCCGTTCTGGACCAGCATTCTGGTGAAGAGCTACGCCTTCATCGTGATCCTCGGCGAGCGCGGCGTGATCAACACCGCCCTGCGCGCCTGGGGGTTCGAAGGCTTCGACATGATGTTCAATCGCTTCGCCGTCATCGTCGGCATGAGCAACGCGCTCATTCCCTTTGCGATTTTTCCGATCCTCGCCAGTCTGTCCGCGCAGAACCAGTCGATCCAGGCCGCGGGCGAGGTGATGGGTGCCTCGCCGATGCGGGTGTTCTGGTCGATCACCTTCCCGCAGAGCCTGCCCGGCGTCCTGGCGGCCTTCCTGCTCTGCCTCGTCCTGTCCATGGGCTTCTTCGTCACCCCGGCCCTGCTCGGCGGGCGCCAGGACATGATGATGGCGAACGTCATCGACCTCTATACCCGCGAGGTCCTGGACTGGCAGAGCGCCTCGATCATCGCGCTGCTGCTGCTGCTGTTCTGCGGCCTGCTCGCCGGCGCGGTCCTGAAACTGCAGCTGAAGGTGGGGCGCTAGATGACCGCGACGACAGCAAGACCCGGCCTCCGGATCGGAGCGCGCCTGCCGCGCGCCTCGACCGTGCTCGCCTGCCTGGTCTATGCCTATCTGGTCGTGCCCAGCCTCGTCGTCATGCCGATTTCTCTGTCGGAGGCCGGTGAGTTCACGTTCGACAAGGCGCGCCTGTCGCTGAACCTGTTCCGGCAGTTCTTCGGCTCCGAGGCCTGGATCGCGGCCCTGTGGAACAGCCTGCAGGTCGCGACCGCCGCCTCGATACTGGCAACGCTGATCGGCATCCCCGCCGCCTATGCCTTTGCGCGCGGACGCTTCTGCGGGCGCTCGACCGTGCAGATGCTGGTGATCTCGCCGATGTTCGTGCCGGTCATCGTGATCGCGCTCGGGCTCTATTTCCTGGCCGCGGCGACTGGACAGCAGGGGCGGTTCACGACGCTCGTCCTGGCCCACGCCATGTACGGGCTGCCCTTCGTCGTCATGCTCGTCCTCAGCGGCATGACCCAGGTCGACCCGGCCCTTGAGAAGGCGGCCATGGTGATGGGCGCATCGCCGGCACGCGTCTTCGTCCAGGTTGTGCTGCCGCAGCTGAAAATCTCGATCTTTGCCGGTTTCCTCTTCGCCTTCCTGGCCTCGTTCGACGAGGTCGTCATCGCCTGGTTCCTGAACGGCCCGACGACGATTACCCTGCCGGTCAAGATGTACAGCAGCATCATGTGGGAGAACACGCCGGTGATCGCGGCCGTCTCGACCATGCTGACGCTGCTCTCCTTCGCGGTCTGCCTCCTCGCCATGATGCTGGGCGCAAATCCCGGTGCAAAGGTCGCCGAGGCGGGACGATAGCCCGGCGGCTTCCGCCACCCCCTCGCAGTCCATGCCGAGACCGCGCTCCAGAGACGGACTGAGTATGATGGAACGGAGCCTGCCGACACCTGCCGCTTTGGAGGCCGGGGACGCCCTTGCCTTCGAGCGGCTTGCCGATGCGCGTCGCAGCTGTCGCGCTTTCCTGCCCGATCCGCTTCCGCAGGCGCTGATCGACCGTATCCTGACGATCGCGCAGCGGGCGCCTTCCTGGAACAATGTACAGCCCTGGCAGCTCCTGATCACCCGGGACGAGGGGACGGAGCGCTTCCGCCGGCTGATGCTGGACAAGGCGGGCTCGTCGGCACCTGCCCGGCGCGACTTCCCCTTTCCGCGCGAATATGCCGGCGACCATCTCGCGCGGCGACGCGCCTGCGGGTTCCAGCTCTATGCCGCGGTCGGCATCGAGCGCGGCGACAAGGCGGCCTATGCACATCAGACGATGCGCAACTTCGCCCTGTTCGACGCCCCACATGTCGCCATCGTCACCAGCGACGAGGCGCTGGGCGTGTACGGCGCCGTCGACTGCGGCGGCTATGTCTCGCATTTCATTCTGGCCGCCCAGTCGCTCGGTATCGGCACGATCGCGCAAGGAGCCCTCGCCGAGTATGCCGCTGATATCCGTGAGCATTTTTTCTTGCCGGACAACCGAAGGGTGGTTTGCGGCATATCATTCGGATGGCCGGACGATGCCCATGCGGCGAATAGCTTCAAAACCGAACGAGTGGTGCAGTCGGAGGTCGTCAGGTGGGTCGTTAGCTGAAGGCGGCCGACGTACGCGTGGCAAGCAAGACTGAGAGCGGCCACACGCTGCTCTAACCAATGCGCGACTCGTCAGGACCTCAAAGTCTAGGTGTGTCGAGAGATAGTACCAGCCCCAGCCGGTGTTCTTGAGGTAGGTAAAGTCGGTCTGCCAGAGCTGGTTGGGCGCCGTCGTCTTGTCCTTGCACTCGGACGCCGCCTTGATGACGATGTAGGCTAAGGCTGGTGATCAGATCATGCGCCTTCAGCAGCCGACACGCCGATGCTTCCGAGACGAAGTAGCGCTTTTCGTCGGTGAAGCGCACCGCGAGCTCGCGTTGGCTCAGCTCCGTCTCGCGCAGCGCCAGATCGACGATCTCGGCCCGGATTGTGTCGGGGATCCGGTTCCAGACGCGATCTGGCCGCGAGCGATGATCGGCAAGCGCCTCGATCCCGCCTGCGAGATAGCGATCAGACCAGCGGTAGAACGTGGCGCAGGGAAAATGCCGAGCTTGTCCAGTGTGCGCCGTGCCGGCAGATGCGAGGCCTTGACCAGCCGTAATACATCGACGCGGCGATCCCCTCGGGCTGGTACAGCTCGGCGATGCTCTCCTCGCCGCGCACGCGCTCCAGCACGATGCGGATCTTCTCTTCGGCCGAGAACTGTCGCCGCGTCGCTCGGCGGATGTCCTTTACGACCTGCTCTGCCGGCGCTTTCTCCGGACCTGATGTCGCGGGCGATTGAAAGAAATAGACGGACTGCAGGCTTCCAGCTCGGTATGATATATTCAGAGGCAGTCCCGAAAATTGTTGCGAGCCACTCTGCGTAGTGGCTAGCTCACCCCCTTCGGCGAGGGCAATGTCTGCGTCGCCGTCCATTCCGATCATCTCCTGGGATCACAAATACGAA
>NZ_LMJW01000010.1:2500-5662 GCF_001429505.1 Allobosea sp. Root483D1 | reverse complement strand
TGGTTGCGGGGGCCAGATTTGAACTGACGACCTTCAGGTTATGAGCCTGACGAGCTACCGGGCTGCTCCACCCCGCGATAATGCGTTTTAAACGGCAACGCGGCGCTGGGTGCTTTTGGGCACCCTGCGCCGCGCGCTGGAAGTCATGTGATGAGGGATATCCTTGACAGGCCCGGCAACGACCTACTCTCCCGGGTCTTGAGACACAGTACCATCAGCGCTGAGGAGTTTAACGGCCGAGTTCGGGATGGGATCGGGTTCTGGCTCCTCGCTCAAGCCACCGGGCCGGCGAAGGATATTGGCAAGCATATTGGTCTTTGTGCAGTGTTCGCAGTTATCGAGTGTTTGCGGACATTGATCATGAGAACGATCAAGCCGATCGAGCAATTAGTACCGGTAAGCTGAGCAGGTTACCCTGCTTACACACCCGGCCTATCAACGTGGTCGTCTTCCACGGCTCTCAAGGGAGAACTCGTTTTGAGGTGGGTTTCCCGCTTAGATGCATTCAGCGGTTATCCCGACCGTACATAGCTACCCTGCACTGCGGCTGGCGCCACAACAGGTCCACCAGAGGTACGTCCACCCCGGTCCTCTCGTACTAAGGGCAGATCCTCTCAATTCTCCTACACCCACGGCAGATAGGGACCGAACTGTCTCACGACGTTCTGAACCCAGCTCACGTACCACTTTAATCGGCGAACAGCCGAACCCTTGGGACCTTCTCCAGCCCCAGGATGTGATGAGCCGACATCGAGGTGCCAAACGATTCCGTCGATATGGACTCTTGGGAATCATCAGCCTGTTATCCCCGGCGTACCTTTTATCCGTTGAGCGATGGCCCTTCCACGCGGGACCACCGGATCACTATGGCCGTCTTTCGACTCTGCTCGACTTGTCAGTCTCGCAGTCAGGCAGGCTTATGCCATTGCACTCAACGAGCGATTTCCGACCGCTCTGAGCCCACCTTCGCACGCCTCCGTTACTCTTTGGGAGGCGACCGCCCCAGTCAAACTGCCTGCCATGCGCTGTCTCGGACCCGGATGACGGGTCGCGGTTAGACATCCATGACGATAAGGGTGGTATTTCAAGGATGACTCCACCAAAGCTGGCGCCTCGGCTTCAAAGTCTACCACCTATCCTACACATGCCGACACGAATGCCAGCGCAAAGCTACAGTAAAGGTGCACGGGGTCTTTCCGTCTGACCGCAGGAACCCCGCATCTTCACGGGGAATTCAATTTCACTGAGTCTATGCTGGAGACAGCGGGGAAGTCGTTACGCCATTCGTGCAGGTCGGAACTTACCCGACAAGGAATTTCGCTACCTTAGGACCGTTATAGTTACGGCCGCCGTTTACCGGGGCTTCAATTCGGTGCTTGCACACCTCCTTTTAACCTTCCGGCACCGGGCAGGCGTCAGACCCTATACGTCATCTTACGATTTCGCAGAGCCCTGTGTTTTAGTTAAACAGTCGCTACCCCCTGGTCTGTGCCCCCAATGCCTAGTTGCCTAAGCACTGGGCCTCCTTATCCCGAAGTTACGGAGGTAAATTGCCGAGTTCCTTCAGCATAGTTCTCTCAAGCGCCTTGGTATACTCTACCAGTCCACCTGTGTCGGTTTAGGGTACGGTCTAATGTTGGAGCTATTTCCAGGAACCGCTTGGAAGCCAGATCAATCCAATAAGATCTGACAGCGTACGCGATCCGTCACTACCAACTGGCTGAGGAATATTCACCTCATTCCCATCGACTACGCCTTTCGGCCTCGCCTTAGGGGCCGGCTAACCCTGCGGAGATTAACTTTACGCAGGAACCCTTGGACTTTCGGCGACAGTGTCTTTCACACTGTTTGTCGTTACTCATGTCAGCATTCGCACTTCCAATACCTCCAGCAGCCCTCACGGGTCCGCCTTCGTTGGCTTATGGAACGCTCCGCTACCGCTTGCACAAAGTGCAAACCTTAAGCTTCGGCTCGTGGCTTGAGCCCCGATACATTTTCGGCGCAGGAACCCTTGTTTAGACCAGTGAGCTGTTACGCTTTCTTTAAAGGATGGCTGCTTCTAAGCCAACCTCCTGGTTGTTTTGGGATTCCCACATCCTTTCACACTTAGCCACGAATTGGGGGCCTTAGCTGTAAGTCAGGGTTGTTTCCCTCTCCACGACGGACGTTAGCACCCGCCGTGTGTCTCCCGCGCAGTACTTCTCGGTATTCGGAGTTTGGTTAGGTTTGGTAATACGGTAAGTACCCCGCACCCATCCAGTGCTCTACCCCCGAGAGTATTCACGCGAGGCGCTACCTAAATAGCTTTCGCGGAGAACCAGCTATTTCCGAGTTTGATTGGCCTTTCACCCCTAGCCACAAGTCATCCGAGACTTTTTCAACAGGCACCGGTTCGGTCCTCCAGTAAGTGTTACCTTACCTTCAACCTGCTCATGGCTAGATCACCCGGTTTCGGGTCTAATCCGACGAACTGAACGCCCTGTTCAGACTCGCTTTCGCTGCGCCTACGCCTAGCGGCTTAAGCTTGCTCGTCAGACTAAGTCGCTGACCCATTATACAAAAGGTACGCGGTCACCCAGGACGAACCTTGAGCTCCCACTGTTTGTAAGCATTCGGTTTCAGGTGCTATTTCACTCCCCTCGTCGGGGTGCTTTTCACCTTTCCCTCACGGTACTTGTTCACTATCGGTCGCTGAGGAGTACTTAGGCTTGGAGGGTGGTCCCCCCACGTTCAGACAGGATTTCACGTGTCCCGCCTTACTCATGTCTCTCTTGGTCTCGTATCCGTACGGGGCTATCACCCATTAATGCGTGGTTTCCCAACCACTTCCGGTTAATTCCAAGAAAGCACTGGCCTGGTCCGCGTTCGCTCGCCGCTACTAACGGAGTCTCGTTGATGTCCTTTCCTCCAGGTACTTAGATGTTTCAGTTCCCTGGGTTAGCTTTGAAACCCTATGTATTCAGGTTTCAATACCTTCATGTGACAATTCGTAGTGCAACCTCAGCTCTTGCGAACTGGAGTTACAATACGAATTGTCGAAGGTGGGTTTCCCCATTCGGAAATCCACGGATCAAAGCTCATTCGCAGCTCCCCATGGCTTATCGCAGCGTATCACGTCCTTCATCGCCTCTCAGCGCCAAGGCATCCACCGAATGCTCTTAA
>NZ_LMJW01000009.1 GCF_001429505.1 Allobosea sp. Root483D1 | reverse complement strand
GCGCGGACGTTGTTGTGAACGGTCGGGGTTATGCCCGTCCGCAACGCCCTACAGTTGTGATCTGCATGGACGGTTCGGAGCCGTCCTATGTCGAAGCGGCGAGCGCCAAGGGGCTGACGCCGCATCTCGACAGGATCATGCGGACCGGCGCCAGCACCTACGCCTATTCGGTGATCCCGAGCTTCACCAACCCGAACAACCTCTCGATCATCACCGGGCGCCCGCCGGCGGTACACGGCATCGCCGGCAACTTCTTCTACGACCGCGAGGCGAAGGAGGAGGTGATGATGAACGATGCCCGCTTCCTGCGCGCCCCGACCATCCTTTCCGCCTTCCAGCAGGCCGGCTGCAAGGTCGCGATGGTCACCGCCAAGGACAAGCTCAGGACCCTGCTCGGCAAGGGCCTCGACTTCAGCACAGGCAGCGCGATCGCCTTCTCCTCGGAGAAGGCCGACAAGGCCGACATGGCGCAGAACGGCATCAAGGACGTGCTCGACTTCGTCGGCCTGCCGGTGCCGTCGGTCTATTCGGCCGATCTCTCCGAGTTCGTCTTCGCCGCCGGCGTCAAGCTGCTCGAGACCTTCAAGCCCGACCTGATGTACCTCTCGACCACCGACTATGTGCAGCACAAGGCGGCGCCGGGCTCAGAGATGGCCGACAGCTTCTACGCCATGTTCGACGGGTATGTCGGCAGGCTCGATGCCCAGGGCTGCACGCTGGTGATCACCGCCGACCACGGCATGAACGACAAGCATCTGCCGAACGGCGAGCCCGATGTCGTCTACCTGCAGAGCCTGATGGACGAGTGGTACGGCAAGAGCGTGATGCGGGTGATCCTGCCGATCACCGACCCTTACGTCGTCCACCACGGCGCGCTCGGCTCCTTCGCAACGGTCTATCTGCCTGACGGCGCCAGCCAGGAGGAGGTCGCCGCCCGCATCTCCGGCCTCGAGGGCATCGCGCTCGCGGTCACCGCCGCCGAGGCCTGCGAGCGCTTCGAGCTGCCGGCCGACCGGATCGGCGACGTCGTGGTGATCTCGACGCGCCAGAAGGTGATCGGCACCTCGCCCGACCGGCACGACCTCTCCGGCCTGACCGAGCCGCTGCGCTCGCATGGCGGCATCACCGAGCAGCGCGTGCCGATGATCGCCAACCGGCCGATCTCGGTCCCCGAAGGCCGGACCTTACGCAATTTCGACGTCTTCGACGTCGCCCTGAACTGCGTCCTGGCTTGAGGAGTACCGCCGTGAACGCGACTGTGAAGCCACCCCTGCGGCGCGAGACGATGCGCATCGCCGGCAAGCTCACCACGACCGACGACATGGTCGAGGTCAGGAACCCCTATGACGACAGCGTGGTCGGGCTGATCCCCGCCGCCCGGCCCGAGCATGTCCGCGAGGCCTTCGCCAAAGCCAAGGCGTTCAAGCCGACGCTGACCCGCTATGAGCGCCAGCAGATCCTGCAAAAGACGGCCGAGCTGCTGCGCGACCGCAGGGAGGAGTTCGCCCGGCTGATCACGGCGGAAACCGGGCTGTGCTGGAAGGATTCGCTCTATGAAGCCAGCCGCGCCTACGACGTCTGGTCGTTCGCGGCCCAGCTCACCATCAAGGACGATGGCGAGATGTTCTCCTGCGACATCTCGCCGAACGGCAAGGCCCGCAAGATCTTCACCACGCGCCAGCCGCTGCTCGGCGTGATCTCGGCGATCACGCCCTTCAACCATCCGCTCAACATGGTCAGCCACAAGCTCGCCCCGGCGATCGCCACCAATAACCGCCTCGTCCTCAAGCCGACCGAGCTGACGCCGCTGACCGCGCTGGCGCTGGCCGACGTGCTCTACGAGGCCGGGCTGCCGCCGGAGATGCTCTCGGTCGTCACCGGCAACCCCTCGACCATGGGCGATGCGATGATCACCGATCCCGATGCGGATCTGGTGACCTTCACCGGCTCGGTCCGGGTCGGCAAGCACATCGCCGCGACCGCCGGCTACAAGCGCATCGTGCTCGAGCTCGGCGGCAACGACCCGCTGATCGTGATGGAGGATGCCGATCTCGACAAGGCGGCCGAGCTTGCGGTCACCGGCGCGACCAAGAACTCGGGCCAGCGCTGTACCGCGGTCAAGCGCATCCTGGTGGTCAAGAGCGTCGCCGACGCCTTTTCCAAGCTCGTCGTCGAGAAGGCCAGCAAGCTCAAATGCGGCGATCCGATGGATCCGGCGACCGATGTCGGCACGGTCATCAACGCCCGCTCGGCCGCGCTCTTCCAGGCCAGGGTCGACGATGCCGTGACGAAGGGCGCCAAGGTGCTCCACGGCAAGCGCGCCGAGGGCGCGCTCTTCCACCCGACCGTGGTCGACCACATCCCCCATACCTGCGAGCTCGTGCACGAGGAGACCTTCGGCCCGGTCATCCCGATCGTCCGGGTGCCAGACGACATCGCCGAAGTCATCCGCATCTCGAACTCGACCGCCTACGGCCTGTCGTCGGGCGTCTGCACCAACCGCTTCGACTACCTCCAGCGCTTTGTCGCCGAGCTCGAGGTCGGCACCGTCAACCTCTGGGAGGTCCCGGGCTACCGCATCGAGATGTCCCCCTTCGGCGGCATCAAGGACTCAGGCCTCGGCTACAAGGAAGGCGTCGTCGAAGCCATGAAGTCCTTCACCAACGTCAAAACTTGGTCGACGCCCTGGAACGCGT
>NZ_LMJW01000008.1 GCF_001429505.1 Allobosea sp. Root483D1 | reverse complement strand
CGGGGCATTTGATGTCTGGTGTTTGGCAGCAGGGGATTGCCCGGGTTCTGTTCTCTGAGGGGGCGGATGATGCCTTGCCGGCGGGTGCCGGCGCGGAGGTCTTCGGGTCTGCTGCTGGCAACAGTGTGGGAACCGGGTTGCTGGTTTTGACGCCGCAATATGGCCCGTGTTTGCTCACGGCCGCCCATGTCGTCAACGCGGCTCTAGGCTGGGATCTGTACTCGACCATCTCGCCTGCAACGGATGCCCTGATCGCGTTTGATCTGCCGACCAAGGGGGGCGATCGGTTTTATGTCGGCCGGGTTGTCGATTGGTCTCCCCCCCAGGATGCGCAGGATCGGGCTGAGTATCCGGTGAGCGACATCGCGCTGTTGCAGGTGGTGCAGGACCAGAGTGAGGGCGGGTCGCCGCTTCCCAGCGACCTGCACTTGCACAAGCCGGAAGACTTCGTGGTCCTGACGGATGAGGATATCGATGGGCTCGGGCTCAGATGCTTCGGGTTCTCCCGTTCGGATGGAGCCTTCGCCGAAGGCAAGGTGAGAGGGGTAAGTGGGGCTGGCTGGCTGCATCTTGTCGGGACGGACGACCATGGCGATTTTGTTGCGCCGGGCTTTAGCGGGGCGCCCGCCTTCGATGTATCGCGGCGAAGCATTCTGGGCATGGTGGTTTCGGTCGATGGGGATGACGGCAGGCGCCTGGCGTTCCTGCAATCGTCGCGGAACCTGTGGCGGGCCTGTCCTGCGCTGGCGCGTCCCTATCGCGGGCTGAAGTTCTTCGAGGAGGAGGACGCCGGGTTCTTCTTTGGTCGCGACGAGTTTGTTCAGCGCATGCTGGAGAAGGCAAAGAGCTTTCCGCTGCTGGGGGTTACCGCGGCATCGGGATCAGGGAAGTCCTCGGCGATCCGCGCCGGGCTTGTGCCGAAGCTGAAGGCGGATAACCGGACGCTGGTGATCGCGATGCGGCCGCTCGGCAATCCCTGGAAGGAACTGGCCAGGGGCCTGCTTGAGGCCTCTCCCTCGAAGCTCGATGTCTTTCAGGCGGACGATCGTGCCGATGAGATGGCCGGGAAGCTGCGCCAGGACTCCCTGAAGCTCGAGGGGTATGCCGACGTCCTGCTGAAGGCAACGGGGACGGATCGCCTGGTGATCTTCGTCGACCAGTTCGAGGAGTTGTTCACGCTTTCCGGGCACGAGCGGGAGGCCTCACACCAGGTGCCTGAGGCGCAATCAGTCACGCCGGACTTCCGGGATCTGATGGTCGCCACGGCTCAACTCAAGAGATCCCCGCGGGTGCAGTGGATCTATGCACTGCGTGGGGATTTTGCCGATCGGGCGTTCAAGCATCCGCGCTTTACGGAGACCGTCGGTGACGGCAACGTCATGCTGGCGGACATGACAGAGGAGGCGCTTCGGGAGGCGGTGAGCCGGCCGGCTGCTGCGCTTGAGGTCGAGTTTGAGGGCGCTACAGCGACGCAGTCGGACCTGATCAGCCGGATTGTGCGGGATTCCGGGCTGACGGCGGGGGCCCTGCCCTTGATGCAGCATCTCCTGGAACAGCTCTGGCGCAAGATGCGTGATCGCATGCTGACCCATGCTGACTACGACGAGTTGAAGGGGGTCAAGGGCGCGCTGAACGCCCATGCGGAAGCGGTCCATGCGACCCTTTCGCTGGAGGATCAGCGGCTGGCGCAGCGGCTGTTCCGGCGTCTGGTGAATGTGGAGGAGAACGGCGAGGTGACGCGTCGTGTCGCCTCGCGCGGGGAGCTCGATGCGCTGGACGCAGGGCTGTGGCCGGTCGCGGAGCGGCTGGCGGAGGAGGACAGCCGGCTGCTGACGCTGCGGGGACCAGAGACTGCCGGGGCCGGGCCAGATCAGACCGGCGCGCTCCGGACGGTCGAGGTCGCCCACGAGGCCTTGCAGCGGCACTGGGAGCGGCTGACGGACTGGGCGAACGAGGATCGCCAGTTCCTGCAGTGGCGGCGGCGGCTCGAACAGCGGATGGCGGATCAGGACGCGTTTCTGAGCGGTCCATCGCTTCAAGCAGCGCTCGGCTGGCTGGAGGCCCGGCGCGACGACCTGACCACCCAGCAGCGCGCCCATATCAACGCCTCACGACAACACCAGGAGGAGCAGGAACGCGAGAAGGCCCAAAGGCAGGCCGACCTCGAGCACGCGCTTGCAGAAGCGCAAACCGAACGAAAACGCGCAACCGATCTCGTGCAGGAAAAATCGGGGCTGCTGCACCAGATGCGAGCCCTGCTGACTCTAGCCCGTCGCTTCGCAATCGCCGCCGCCTGCCTCGCAGTCTTGGCCTTTGCCGCAGCCGGCGCGGCTGGCTGGTACTGGAAAGACGCTCGGGCTCAAGCCGAGATCGCCAACGATCAGCG
>NZ_LMJW01000007.1 GCF_001429505.1 Allobosea sp. Root483D1 | reverse complement strand
TCGACGATCCAGGCGACTGCGGCCGATGTCGGGGTCGCGGCCCGCGAGATCAACATGGGTGCGGACGATCTGTCGAAGCGCACCGAGGAGCAGGCCTCCTCGCTCGAGGAGACCGCGGCGACGACCGAGGAGCTGGCGGCGTCGGTCAAGGCCTCCGCCCAGGGCGCGCGCCAGGCGGCGGCGATCGCCGAGGAGGCGATGAAGGCGGCCCAGGCTGGCGGCACCATCGCCGGCGAGGCGGTCAGCGCCATGGCAAGGATCGAGGAGGCTTCGAAGAAGATCTCCGACATCATCCGGGTGATCGACGACATCGCCTTCCAGACCAATCTGCTGGCGCTGAACGCGGCGGTCGAGGCTGCCCGCGCCGGCGATGCCGGCAAGGGCTTCGCCGTGGTCGCCTCGGAAGTGCGCACGCTGGCGCAGCGTTCCAGCGAGGCGGCCAAGGACATTTCCGGCCTGATCTCCTCGTCGAACAGCGAAGTCGAGACCGGCGTCAAGCTGGTGCGCCGGGCCGGCGAATCGCTCGAGACGATCCTCGCCGCCTCGCAGAAGGTCACCGGCACGATCCAGGAGATCTCGGCGGCGTCCGCCGAGCAGGCGCATGGCATCGACGAGATGAGCCAGGCGGTCGCCCATCTCGACGAGATGACGCAGGCCAACGCCGCGCTGGCCGAACAGAGCGCCGCCTCGGCCGGGGCGCTGTCGGGCCGGATCGGCGAGCTCAACGCGCTGGTGGCGAGCTTCCGCACCGGCGGTGGGGCCACGACCGCCATGGCGGCCGGAGCGGCCTCTTCCGGCCCCGGGACGCGCCCTGCTGCACGCCCTGCAATGCGGGCGCCCGCACGCTCCGCCGGCGCCGCGCCGCATGCGGCTGGCCCGGCCGATCGCGGCAGCGTTCGCGACTCCGAGCCGGAGCGCCTGCGCCAGCTCGCCGAAGCCGCCTTCGCCCAGAGCAAGGCCGCGGCACCGCGCCGCGAGCGCGCGCCGGCAGCCGCTCAGCCCCGCAAGGCCGCCAACGGCCGCGCAGACGACGCCGGCTGGGAGGAGTTCTGAGCGGCGTCAG
>NZ_LMJW01000006.1 GCF_001429505.1 Allobosea sp. Root483D1 | reverse complement strand
AGATCACAACTGTAGGGCGTTGCGGACGGGCATAACCCCGACCGTTCACAACAACGTCCGCGCCAACCGAAGAATGCATGTTCATGACGAAATTCCTTGTGCCGGCGCCGATCAGCGGATCAGCGCCCGGACGCGGGACGAGATAAGATCGGCCACCAACACCATCGCCAGGATGACAAGAATGCAGGTCGCGGTGTCCTGGTATTTGAAGAGCTTCATCGAGGAGACGAGCTCGAAGCCGATGCCGCCGGCCCCGACCATGCCGAGCACGGTCGACTGGCGCACATTGGTTTCCAGCCGGTAGAAGATCGTCCCGAGCCAGGTCGGCAGAACCTGTGGCAGCACCCCGAAGAAGAAGGTCTTGAACGGACCGACGCCGGCCGAGCGGAAGGCCTCCAGCGGCCCCTCGTCGATGTCCTCCATCGCCTCGGCGAAGAATTTTCCGAGCATGCCGGCGCCGTGGATGGCGAGCGCCAGCACGCCGGCGAAGGGGCCGAGGCCGATGGCAGCGACGAAGATCAGCGCCAGGATGATCTCGTTGATGCCGCGCATGCAGTTGAGCAGCTGTCGCGTCGCATGGAAGACGACCGGGCTCGGGCTCAGGTTGCGCGCCGCGAAGAAGCAGACCGGCAAGGCGATGACGACGCCGAGCAGCGTGCCCCAGACCGCGACCTGCAGGCTTTCCAGAGCCGGCTGCCAGAGCCGCTCCAGGAACTCCGGATTGGGCGGCATCATCCGGACGAGGAAGTCCACCATATAGGGGATGCCGTTCCAGAGATTGCTGGCGTTGATCTGTGAGCCGACCGCGGCCCACCAGAGGAAGACCAGCACGGCGAGCACGATGGAGCCGACACCCCACCAGCCGAAGCGGCCCTGCGGGGGACGAAGGACGAGTTGCAGCGTTCCGAACGACATGGCTTGCCCTCCCCGTCAGGCGGTTGCGGTGGCGATCATCGGCGCCAGCACGGGCTGGCTGGCCGGACGCGGCTTGAGGACGCGGCTGATGCCGGGGTCCTCGAGGCCGGGATAAATCTGGTGGACGATCTCGGAGGTCAGCTGGTCGGGCGTGTCGTCGAAGACCACCCGGCCGCCGCTCAGGCCGACGATGCGCTCGCCGAACTCGACGGCGTAGTCGACCTGGTGGAGGTTGCAGATCACCGCGATACCCTCCTCCTTGCAGATCGCCTTGAGGTAGCCGAGCACGATGCGCGAGGTCTTGGGATCGAGGCTCGCCACCGGCTCGTCGCAGAGGATCACCGCCGGCTGCTGCGCCAGCGCCCGGGCGATGCCGACGCGCTGCTGCTCGCCGCCGGAGAGCTGGTCGCCGCGCGAATTCGCCTTCTGGGCGAGTTCGACCCGGGCCAGGCAGTCCATCGCGATCGCGACATCCTCTCTCGGGAAGAGCTGGAGCATGCTGAGAAAGGACGACAGGCCGGCCATCCGGCCGACCAGCACGTTCTTCAGCACCGACAGGCGCTTCACCAGGTTATGGTGCTGGAAGATCATCGCCACCGGCCGCTTGCCGGCCGCGCCGCGCTTCAGGTCGAGCACCTTGCCGTCGATGACGGTCCGCCCCGCATCAGGCTCAGCCAGCCCGTTGATGCAGCGCAGCAGCGTCGACTTGCCGGCGCCGCTCGGGCCGAGCACGACGAGGAACTCGCCGGCTTTGACGCTGAGGTCGATGCCCTGCAGGACCGGGCGGCCCGCATAGGACTTCTTCAGCCCTTCGATCTTGATCATGCCGCTTCCTCCGCCGGTCGCGTTCCGCGACTACTTCATCTTGGTGAGATCGAGCTTCAGCACCTTCGCGGTCTCGCGAATGATGTCGTAGGCTTGGTCGTTGGTCTCGACGAAGCGGTTGAGCTTGCCCTGGTCGGCCCAGGTGATGTCGCGGATGTTGAGGAAGGCCGATTTGATGTTCGCCTTCAGCTCCTCCGGCAGGTTCTTGCGCCAGCAGGTCGGCGATTCCGGAATCGGGTCCGACTCCCAGACAACATGGATGTCGGCGCGATCGACCAGCTTCTTCTGCACGGCCGCATCGAGGATGCGATCGGCGATCGTCGCGGCGTCGACGCGCTTGTTGGCGACGGCGAGCGCGTTGGCGTCGTGCGAGCCGGTGAAGAGGACGCGGCCGAAATCCTTCTCGGGATCGAAGCCGAGCTTCATCAGCCCGGCCTTCGGAAAGAGGTGGCCGGAGGTCGAGGACGGATCGACGAAGGCGAAGGTGCGCCCCTTCAGGTCCTTCCAATCGCTGATGCCGCTATCCTTCCGCGCGATGATCTGGCTGCGATAGAAGCTGCGGCTCGATTTGGCCGTCTCTGCGGTCGCGAAGGCCTCGATGGCCGCGACCGTCGTGCCCAGCACGTAGGAGAAGGGACCAAGATAGGCGACGTCGACATGGTTCGAGCGCATCGCCTCGATCACTCCGTTATAGTCTGAGGCGACGAAGCCCTGGACCTGGATGCCGAGATTCTTCTGGAGTGCGGCGAGGAGCTGCGCGCTCGATTCCAGCATTGCCCGCGAATCCTCGGACGGAATCAGCCCGACGCGGATGAGTTTCGTCTGAGCCCGGACCAGGGCCGGCGCCGCCAGCAGCGCTCCAGCGCTCAGCGAGCTTCCAAGAATCGTCCGACGCGTGATGGTCATGTCATCCTCCCAAGATGATCCGGCGATCTTTTGATCTGCCGGTGAGCCGTTATGGGCGTCGATGCCCGGTGCTTGTTCTCAGGCAGCCATCGCCGCCTGCCGTCCGATGAAGTTGCGGCCACGCTCGCCTTCGAGGGCCTTGCCGACGAGGCGGTTCCACTCGCCGGCCGAGACGCCATAGGCAGCCGGATCGGTCGCGACGCCGAGATCCCGGAGGAAGGCGCCAAGCCGCTCGGCTCCCGCTTCAAGGTCGGGACCGAAGACCCGGCGCAGCGCCGCATCGCATTGCGGCTGCGCACCCATCGCCCAGCGCATCACCATCGGCAGCGAGAAGGAGCAGGCGATGCCGTGGATCGTGCCGCTCTTCAGCGTGATGTCGTAGGAAATGTTGTGGGCCAGCGCCGTCTTGGTGTTGGAGAAGGCGAGGCCCGCCAGCAGGCTGGCGCGCATCTGCCGGACCCGGAGATCGACGTCGTCGAGACGTTCCAGCAGCCGCGGCAGCGTCTCGATGATCTCGCGGGCTGCCTCGACGGCGTAGTTCGCCGAGACCGGATTGCCGTTGACGTTCCAGATGCTTTCGAGCGCATGCGAGAGGGCATCGAGCCCGGTCGCCAGCGTCAGCCCGCGCGGCGCGCCGACCGTCAAGGCGGGATCGAGCACCGCGGTTTCAGGGTAGAGCCGGTGATGGGCGAGCGAGTACTTGCTGCCATTGGCCGAGTCCCAGACCGTCGCCCAGGAGGTGACCTCGCTGCCGGTACCGGCTGTCGTCGGCACGGCGATGATCGGGATGATCGCGGCCTCAACGAGCGGCTTCTTCTCGACGAGATGGCTGCGCACGGTCTCGAAATCGCCGTTGCTGGCGGCCAGCACCTTCGCGGCGTCGATCATCGAGCCGCCACCGAGCGCGACGATGACCTCTGCCGGCTCCGCCGCGCCAAACTGGCGGCAGGACTCGGCGAGATCGGCGCAGTCCGGATTGGTCTCGATATTGGTGATCGAGACAACCGGCGCGCCGGCGACCGCCGTCAACCGGGCGGAAAATTCACGAAACAGCGGCTGGTCATAGGTGACGAGGGCCCAGCGACGGTTGCCGATCAGCCCGGCGACCTCGTCGAGGAGGCCGTTCCCGAACCGGATCTTCACGGGGTTCCAGTACGCCCAGTTCATGCGGTCCATCCCTCGCAATGCGCCTTGCCGGCCTCGTTGCGAAGGATGCTCACAGAGCTGTGTTTCTATAACAAATTGATTTTTCGAACCGAATAGATAGCAATTATCTATGCGTCATACTCAGCTCAGATCCTTCCACAATGTTGCGAACGCGGGCGGCTTCAACGCCGCGGCCGATGCATTCAACATCAGCCAGCCGACCCTGACCGCCCAGGTCGGCGCGCTGGAGGAGGAGTTCGGCGTCGAACTCTTCGTCAAGCGCGGCCGGCGGCGCGAACTAAGCGAGACCGGTCGCCAGCTGCTCGCCATCACCACCCGCCTCTTTGCCGAAGAGGCCGAGGCGCTCGCCTTCCTGACGGAGACGCGCGAGCTCAGGACCGGCCGACTCTCGATCGGAGCGGTCGGGCCGTTCCACGTCACGGAGATGCTCGCCGCCTTCAACCAGGCCTATCCCGGTATCGAACTGGCGGTGAAGATCGGCAACTCCACCGAGGTGCTGGGCGATCTCGCCAGCTACAGATGCGACGTTGCGGTGCTCGCCTATATCGACGAGGACGACCGGCTGCTGACCATCCCCTATCGCCGCCATCCGGTTGCGGTCTTCGTGCGGCGCGACCATCGCCTGGCGGGGCGCCGCAGCATCCGGCTAACGGAACTGGACGGCGAGCCGGTGATCGCGCGCGAACAGGGCTCGACGACGCGGCGCGCCTTCGAGAGGGCACTCGCCGAGACAGGCACCAGGCCCCGTCTCGTCATGGAGATCGGCAGCCGCGAGGCCATCCGCGAGGCGGTGATCCGCGGGCTCGGCATCAGCTATGTCTCGGAGGCCGAGTTCGTTCCGGACGAGGCGCTTCGGCTGATCCCGATCGAGGGAGCGGAGGTCTACACCTACGCGCATGTGGTCGTGCTGAAGCAGCGGCAGACCAGCCGGATCATCAAGGCCTTCCTCGATGCCGTCCAGCGCACGCGCGATGCCCCGGGCGTCGGCCCGTAGGGTCCGTGACGCGGCGGGAGTCGGCAGGATCGAGAATTGCAGTGTCTTACGCCGAAGCGGCATATCAACTGGGGGACAAGCAATAAAGTGGAACGTGCGCTTGAGGTCGCAGATTTCTTACAGATTGTCGCATCCACCATAGGATGTTCCGTAACGGCAACAATGCAGAATCTGGACTAATTCGACACTGTAAATCCAGCACACTGGCCGCTTGTCGACGCACTCAAGTGAGCATCACACTTGCTTTTCTATGGCGGTGCTTATTA
Source organism: Allobosea sp. Root483D1 (assembly GCF_001429505.1). Taxonomy (GTDB): domain Bacteria; phylum Pseudomonadota; class Alphaproteobacteria; order Rhizobiales; family Beijerinckiaceae; genus Allobosea. The sequence goes on along the minus strand of NZ_LMJW01000006.1, from coordinate 160,885 downwards.
ATATTCGCCAAGGAATGATCGACGGGGAGGCGAAATATGGTTGGGATCCTGAAGCGATCCGTGTTGGAACCGGTTCGATGGCTGGGCTATGACATCGTCAAGCGCAGGCCGGAGCCAGAGGTTCAAGCACCTGCGCCGGAACCAGAGCCGATCGCCTTAGTCGAAACGGCAACACCTCCCCATAAAGATATCGCTCTCTATAAGAAAATCTATGGAGAGGACTCTGTAGATCAGAGGCGCTTTCTCAACATTGGCGCTGGGTCTTGGAAGCATCCAGTCTGGCAAAATGTCGAGTACCCAACAGAGCATTATGCCAACGACCTCAAAGATAATGTCGATATCGAATGGGACGCGACTTCGACAAGACCGATCCCTGTAGAGGATAACTCTATCGAGTTGATCTTTTGCAGTCATACAATCGAGCACCTGTTGCCTGAGCACGACCGGCACATTTTTCGCGAATGCTATCGCATTCTCAAGCCCGGCGGGATCGTCCGATTCATCACACCCAATTTTCATCTCTACTATGGCGCCTACAAGCGCGGCGACGGGCGCTTTTTCCCGTATCCCGAACTGGTCGAAAAGCACAGCCTCGAGCAGGTTCTTGTCTACGAGTTCGCGTCGATGCTGTCAGACTGCGAGACTGAGATTCCCGGGTTCAAGATTTCGACCGAGGAGGCTCGTAAGATATTGAGCGAGAAGCCGATGGCGGAAGCACTCGACCAGATCTGCGAGTATGTCGACTATGAGCGCAATCGGGTTAAGCCGAACCATGTCAGCTGGTGGACACCTGAGAAAGTCGTCGCTGAGCTGATCGCTGTCGGCTTCAACGCCTATCCCTCAGCCTTCGGGCAAAGCCTAGCTCATGTCATGAGAGATACGACCGTTTTCGACACCGTCCAGTGGTGGCGCTCGCTATACGCCGAAGCGGTCAAGCCGGGGGCAGAATCAAAGGTCTAGGTCTTGAGTCCCCGATGGTATCACCCCCAGCCGGTGGGCCGACAGTGCATGCCTCTCTGAAAAAAGCTCCGCTTTGCATTGAGGCAGAGCCCGGCCGGTCGGCTGGGGCGATCGACCCCGAAGGCGGCAGGAGTCATTCGGCCTCCGATTGCGCCGGTCCGACAATCGCCGCCGTTCATCGCCAATGGCGAGCCACGCGCCTCCGAGAGCCCCGACCAGATTCAGAAGCCGGCTGAGGTTCAAAGGGAATTTGGAGCGGGCGATCGGGATCGAACCGACGACATTCAGCTTGGGAAGCTGACGTTCTACCACTGAACTACGCCCGCACTCCTGCCCGTATAGCCGGGCCGGGATGCCGGCCGCAAGCCGGCCGATCGGAGATTCCCGACCGTGGACCAGAAAAAACCGCGCCGGACCCCTGTCGCCCGGCGCGGCTTGGTCAGACGCGGGACGTCTTACCAGCAGCCGTAATAGCCGCAGCCGCCGTAGCCGTAGTAGCCGTAGCTGCGCCGGGAGGACGCGGCGATGACCGCGCCGCCGACGGCACCGGCGACGACGCCGGCCGCGACCGCGTTGCTCGCCTGGGCGTTGGAGCGACGGAAGCTCTGGAAGACCTCGCTGCGGCAGCGCTCGAAAGCGCGGGTGCCGGGGCGATGGCCGGCATCGATGCAGACCTGGTCGGACTCGGCCGCCGATTGCTCGACGGACTGGCAGCCGGCGAGGCCGGCGGCGAGAACGCCGGCGATGATGAGGGCGCGCATGAGAAATCCTTTCCCTGTAGACGTTTGGCCACGAAAGCCATGAAACGGGAAGCGGTCAACTGCCTCCCGTTGGTGACACGAGCATGAACACGCCGCAGACCAGCGGCCGGCAACGCCATCGGCGCTTGCAGCCATCTGACACGGAATCGCCATTTTGTCGCCCCGCAGGTTGCGCTCGGGACAATCTTGCTGCTCAGGCTGCGGATTCGCGGCTAACGAAGCGTTGAACCGGCCGAGCAGGACAGGGCACTGTTTCGCGATCTAGCTGCGGAAATGCTTGGAGAGCTTCAGCGCCTGGCCCTGATAGTTCGAGGTGCCGATCGCGCCGTAGAGGGCGTCTGGTTCGGCCGCCATGCGCTCGAAGGCGAGGCGTCCGACCACCTGCCCGTCCTCGAGCAGGAAGGGCACTTCGTGGCTCCGGACCTCGAGTACGCCGCGGCTGCCGGGCACCCCGTCCGTGCCGACGCCGAAGCCCGGGTCGAAGAAGCCGGCATAGTGTACCCGGAACTCGCCCATGGCCGGGTCGATCGGCGCCATCTCGGCGGCGAAGGCCGGCGGGATATGCAGCCGCTCCTTGGAGGCGAGGATGTAGAACTGGTGCGGGTCGAGGATCAGCCGTTTGCGCTTGGCCGGGATCGGCGTCCAGAAATCGTCGATCTCGTACGCGCCGACACGGTCGACATCGATGACATCGGCGAAGCGCTGGGCCTGGTAGCCGATGATCTCTCCCTCGGCGTCGCCGAGATGGATGCTGAACAAGAGGCCGTTGCGGATCGCGGCCGGCCCATCGACCAGCGGCGTGCGGCGATGAACCTCGCGAAGTTCGCGGTCGGAGACGCGAAACCCCTCCGCTTCCTCCTGGCCGGAGCCGCGGCGGCGGAAGCGCAATTGGTTGAGGCGGCTACCTTTACGCACCTTGATCGAAAAACTCGACGGTGAGATCTCGGCGTAGAGCTTGCCGGAATAGCCGCCGGCGACACTGTCGAAGGCCTCGCTGCGATCGGCGATCAGGCGGGTGAAGACATCGAGCCGGCCGGTCGAGCTCTTCGGATTGGCGAAGGCAGAGATCGTCGCCGGCAACTCGTGCAGCGATTCCATCAGCTCGACGACATAGACGCAATTCCTCTCAAGGATCGCCCCGTGCTCGAGCGAAACCTCGTCCTGGGTCAGGTCGGCGAGCATCTGCGCGACGCTCTTGTTCGGTCCCGGCAGGAAGCTGGCGCGCACGCGATAGGCCTTGTGCCCGAGCCGAAGGTCGAGGCTCGCCGGCTGGTATTGGCTCTCGGCGAAGGCGCCTGAGGTCGAGCGGACCATGCCGCGATGGACGAGCTTGCGGATGTCCTGGCGCGGCAGCACGCCGGATGGGCCGGCGAGCGAAGCCGGGGCGGTCGCGATCTCGGCCGGCATGTCGGGCGATGTCGCCATGGCGCTATCAGACCACCTTGTGAAGTGCGGCGCAAAGCCAAGCCCGCCGCGAGATTGATCGCCCTTCTTGCCGTGCCGGGACGCGGCTGGCGAGTCCGGCGGCGGGTTGTCCACATGCCCGCTCGCTGCCGGACGGGCGCGCAAGTGCAACTGCTGGGCGGCATTGACGCTGTGCCGCGCCAAGTCATAACAAGGCCTCTCCGCCCTGCCGGCACGGAACCGCGATCATGTACCAGGCTGAAACGCATGGCGTGCGCGTCACCGCCTCGCCCAAATTCATGGACAGCGAGTCCACGCCCGACCAGAGCCGCTATTTCTGGGCCTACACGATCGAGATCGAGAACCTGTCGCCCCGCACCATGCAACTGATGACGCGCCACTGGTTCATCACCGACGGGCGTGGCGAGGTGCACGAGGTCCGCGGCGAGGGCGTGATCGGCCAGCAGCCGGTGCTGCAGCCCGGCGAGCGCTTCAGCTATACCTCGGGCTGCCCGCTGATGACCCCCGACGGCAGCATGAGCGGCTTTTACGCCATGCTCGGCGAGGACGGTGTGATCTTCGATGTCGCGGTCCCGCTCTTCCCGCTCGACTCGCCCTATGTGAAGAAGGTCCTGCATTGAATACCGCAACCCCGACCGGGCAGCGCTACCAGCCGCTCGACATGCTCGCCCGCCTCGTCGCCTTCGACACGGTGAGCCACAAATCCAATCTCGACCTGATCGCCTTTGTCGAGGGCTACCTCACGGGCTGGGGCGTGCCCTCTGTGCGTTTTCCGAATGCGACCGGGGACAAGGCGGCGCTGTTCGCCACGATCGGACCGCAGGACAAGGGCGGCATCGTGCTCTCCGGCCATACCGACGTCGTGCCGGTCGAGGGCCAGGCCTGGTCGCGTGATCCGTTCAGCCTGCATGTCGAGGACGGCAAGGCCTATGGCCGCGGCTCGGTCGATATGAAGGGCTTCGTCGCGCTGGCGCTGGCGCTGGTGCCGGATTTCCTCGCGGCCAACCTCAAGACCCCGATCCACCTGTTCTTCTCCTATGACGAGGAGGTGACCTGCCTCGGCGTGATCGACGGCATCGCCGCGATGGGCAAGAGCCTGCCCAAGCCCCGCGCCGTCATCGTCGGCGAGCCGACCTCGCTCGAACTCGCCGACGCGCATAAGGGCATCCGCACCTTCTTCACCACGATCACCGGCTTTGCCGCGCATTCCTCCAAGCCGCATCTCGGCGCCAGCGCGGTCCATGGCGGGACGCGGCTCGCCGCCGGCCTCGTCGCGATGGCCGACGAGTGCGAGGGCCGCATCGACGAGAGCGGCCGCTTCGACCCGCCCTACGACACCATCCATATCGGCAAGTTCCATGGCGGCATTGCCCGCAACATCCTGGCCGATCGCGCCGATCTCGCCTGGGAGGTGCGCACGCTGCCGGGCTCGGACCCGCAGGACGTGCCGTCGCGCTTCGCCGCGCTGTCGCAGGAGGTGCTGGCACACATGCGCAGGACCGCGCCGTCGGCGTCGATCGAGACGGTGATGAGTTCTGACGTGCCGGGCCTGGCGCCCGATCCCGGCTCGGAGGCCGAGACGCTGGTGATGCGGCTCGCCGGCCGCAACCGCACGATCGCCGTCGCCTACGCCACCGAGGCCGGCCATTTCCAGCGCGCGGGACTGCCGACGATCGTCTGCGGCCCCGGCTCGATCGACCAGGCACATCAGCCGGACGAGTACATCACGCTGGAGCAGTTCGCCGCCGGCGAGGCCTTCATGCGCCGGTTGATGGCGGAGTGCCGGGCGTAAACAACGCCGTCATTATCGGGCTTGACCCGAGACTCTCCTGACAAAAGGGCGCCGACCTCCGCCTTCTCCGGCCTGAGATGCTCGGGCCAAGCCCGAGCATGACGTACCGCGTTTACTCTCCCGCCGAGATCTCCGCCTCGACCTCGGCCGGGTCGAAATTGTAGCGGCGCGAGCAGAACTCGCAGGTGACACCGAGCGTACCGTCATCGGCGATCATCGCCTTGCGGTCGTCGGCCGAGAAGCCCTTGAGCATGCCGAGCACGCGCTCGCGCGAGCAGCGGCAGTCCTCGTGCACCGCGATGGATTCGAAGACATGGGCGCCGCGCTCGTGGAAGAGCCGGTAGAGCAATTGCTCGCTCTCCAGCAGCGGATCGAGCAGCTCGTGATGCTCGATCGTCTCGACGAGGGAACGTGCCTCCGTCCAGGCGTCGTCGCTCACCCCGTCATCGTCGCCGGCAGCGAGGATCTCGTGGCCCTCGGGCGCATCGCCGGGATAGAGATCGGCGGCGCGCATGCGCTCGGGCGAATGCGGCATGAACTGGACGATCAGCCCGCCGGCGCGCCAGGAGAGGCCCGCGCCAGTCAGGACCGAGCCGACGCCGAGGCGGATACGGCTCGGGATCTGCTCGGACTGGCGGAAATACTGATGGCCCGCCTGCTCGAGCCCCTGGCCGTCGAGCGCGACGATGCCCTGATAGCGCGTCGCCTCCGAGCCCTGGTCGACGGTCATGGCGAGATGACCCTTGCCGAGCAGTTCGCCGGTCGAGACCGAGTTCGCGTCGATCGCAGCCGCTAGCCGGCCCTCGTCGTAGCGCGCCATGGCGCGGTAGCAGTCGGGCGCGTTGAAGTCGACGACCAGCATCGAGACCGGCCCGTCGCTCTTGGTCTGGAGCTGGAAGCGGCCCTCGCCCTTCAGCGTGGTGCCGAGCATGACGGCGAGCGCCGCGGCCTCGGCAAGGACGCGCGCGACAGGCTCGGGGTAGTGGTGCCGCTCGAGGATCTGGTCGAGCGAGGGGCCGAGCCTGACGACCCGGCCGCGCACATCGAGCTTCGGCACGGCGAAGGGCAGCACCCGATCGTCGGGTGCGCCCGCTGGCGAGGCGTCGGCCATCAGGCCGCCACGCCGCCGAAGCACCAGGCCAGGATGCCCTTCTGGGCATGCAGCCGGTTCTCGGCCTCGTCGAACACCGCCGATTGCGGACCGTCCATGACCTGATCGGTCACTTCCTCGCCACGCGAGGCTGGCAGGCAGTGCATGAAGATCGCATCCTTTTCGGCACGGTCGAGCAGGCGCTCGTCGACCTGATAAGGCCGCAGCAGGTTGTGGCGGGTGCCTTCGTCGTCGCCCATCGAGACCCAGCAATCGGTGATGACGCAATCGGCGCCTTCGACCGCAGCCTCCGGACGCGAGGTCAGGGTCAGCTTCGCGCCCTGCTTGCGGGCCCAGTCGAGCAAGGCCGGCGGCGGCGCCAGCTCCTCGGGTGTTGCGATGGCGAGCTCGAAATCAAGCCGGCCGGCAGCATGGACCCAGGAAGTCAGGACGTTGTTGGTGTCGCCGGTCCAGGCGATGCGCTTGCCTTGGATCGAGCCCTTGCGTTCCTCGAAGGTCATGACATCAGCCATGACCTGGCAGGGATGCTGGCGCTTGGTCAGGCCGTTGATCACCGGCACGGTGGCGTATTTCGCCATCTCGACCACGGCGTCGTGGTCGAGCATGCGGATCATGATCGCGTCGACATAGCGCGAGAGCACGCGGGCGGTGTCGGCGATGGTCTCGCGCTCGCCAAGCTCGATCTCCTGGCCGGTCACCATCATCGGCGAGCCGCCGAGCTCGCGGATGCCGACGTCGAAAGAGACGCGGGTCCGGAGCGAGGGCTGCTCGAAGATCATGGCGATGACCTTGCCCTCGAGCAGACGGTCACCGGCAGCCGCGGGCGTGCGCCGACGGGCCTTGATGTCCTCGCCGGCCTTGAGGATGGCGCGAAGTTCCCCGGCTGAGAAATCCGAGAGATCGAGAAAGTGACGCGTCGCAGACATCATGCTCACTCCGCCGCCGGCCGGGCGAGCTCCGCCCCGACCGCGCCCGCCGCCTTGTCGAGCCGCGCCACCGCTTCAGCGACCTCGCTCTCGCCGATGATCAGCGGCGGCAGCAGGCGCACGACATCGTCGCCGGCGGCGACGACGAGCAGGCCGGCCGCGCGGGCCTGGGCGACGAAATCGGTGTTCAGGGTCTTGAGCTTGAGGCCGAGCATGAGCCCCTCGCCGCGGATCTCCTCGATCACGTCCGGGTGGTGATCCTTGAGCTGGGCCAGCGACTGGCGCAGGCGCAGCGCCGTCTTCTGGACCTGATCGAGGAAGCCCGGCGCCAGGATGATGTCGAGCACGGCATTGCCGACCGCCATGGCGAGCGGGTTGCCGCCGAAGGTGGTGCCGTGCGTGCCGAGCGTCATGCCGGAGGCCGCCGCTTCAGTCGCGAGGCAGGCGCCCATCGGGAAGCCGCCGCCGATGCCCTTGGCGATCGACATGATGTCAGGGGCGACACCGTAATGCTCATAGGCGAAGAACTTGCCGGTGCGGCCGACACCCGTCTGGATCTCGTCGAAGATCAGCATCAGCCCATGCTCGTCGCAAAGCTCGCGCAGCTGCTTGAGGACACGCACCGGCACCGAGCGCAAACCGCCCTCGCCCTGGATCGGCTCGATCATCAGGGCAGCGGTCTCGGGCCCGATCGCGGCCTTCAGCGCGGTCTCGTCATCGAAGGGCACCTGGTCGAAGCCGTCGACCTTCGGGCCGAAGCCGTCGATATATTTCTGCTGGCCGCCGGCGGCGATGGTTGCGAGCGTGCGACCATGGAAGGCGCCCTCGAAGGTGACGATCCGGTAGCGCTCGGGATGACCCTTCGCGGCGTGGTACTTGCGCGCCATCTTGATCGCGCACTCATTCGCCTCGGCGCCCGAATTGGTGAAGAAGACGCGCTCGGCGAAGGTCGCCTCGCAGAGCCGGCGGGCGAGCTTCTCGCCCTCGGGCATCGTGTAGAGATTGGAGGTGTGCCAGATCCGCTGGGCTTGGGCAGTCAGCGCCTCGACCAGATGCGGATGCGCATGGCCGAGCGAATTGACGGCGATGCCGGCGCCGAAATCGAGATAACGGGTGCCGTCGGCAGTGATCGCCCAGGCGCCTTCGCCACGCTCGAGCGCGATCGGGGCGCGAGCATAGGTCGGCAGGAGAACAGAGGACGCGGCAGAAACGGAAGCAGTGCTCATGGAGCGAAATCCTTGCGGCGAGACAGGAAGGTAGCGCGGAATTTCAGGCCGGGAACGGCAGGGTGGGACGCAAGGCGGCATGATGCCGGCACGATGCGACCCGCCGGCGACATTATCGTCGCTGGCCGTTCCCGCCGTCTCGTCGCGCGTCAAGCCGCATCGAAGGAAAATCCTGATCGCTCAAAAACATAAGCGCCGCCCTCGAGGGCGGCTGCGTCGGGCGACTATGCAAAACCGACCCCGACCTGTCAATTGCAGCTGACCTCGCGGCAGCGTTGCCGAATAGACTCACCGCATCAGAGCTTGACTCGATTGGCTGGGGAAAAGCCGATTTCTGATTCGGCGACTCTTGTGGCCGAGTCAGGCTATCTTGTATGGTCTTTTTCGTCAGATACGACATCTCGTGCGGCGTCTCCAGTATCGTCAGTTCCGGGCGTAACGGCTTCCGTTTAGCGACGGCAGCTGCCGGTATCGGATTCCGCCATGATCTCTCCCTATGCCTCGCCGGCCCGCTGGCGAAGCATGACGAAGACAGGTGCCATCCATGAGCGAAGCCGGAGCCTGGACCGACGAACGCGTCGAACTACTGAAGAAGCTCTGGAATGACGGGCTGAGCGCGAGCCAGATCGCAGCCGAGCTCGGCAGCGTCACGCGCAATGCCGTCATCGGTAAGGTTCACCGCCTCGGCCTGTCCGGCCGGGCCAAGAGCCCGGGCTCGGCCGCGCCGCGTCCGCGCAAGCCGGTTGCCCGTCCGCCGAGCCATCCGGCCGGCCATCAGAACGGCGGCGTCGGGCTGACCCGCGGCAACACCGCGCTCGCCCCGCAGTTTTCGCCCGAAATCGAAGCCGTGGCGCAGGTCGAACGCGCGCCGGCACCGGCGGAAGATGTGGTCGTACCGTTCTCCGAGCGGGTCACGATCATGGATCTGCGCGAATATATGTGCCGCTGGCCGATGGGCGATCCGACCACCCCGGAGTTCCGCTTCTGCGGTGGCCGTTCGGCGACCGGAATGCCCTATTGCGCCTATCACGCCCGCATCGCCTACCAGCCGGCCGCCGACCGCCGCCGCGACCGCAAGGTCATCCGCGCCTGACGACAGGCGCTCGTGAAATGCTTACAGAAGCCGGCCTTTGGGCCGGCTTTTTTTGTAGCCCGACGGGCTCAATGCACGAGGCATACATGACCACGTCCGGACTTGGCCCGATCGAGTATGCCTGCGCGCTGCCAATAAGGGAGCAGCGACTCCTGTTGGGCTTGCGGGCCCCGCATCGCCGGAACCGCCCGTCGCGCTGGGACACGATCGGCGGTCATGTCGAGACAGGCGAGACCGCCGAGGCGGCTCTCGTCCGCGAGCTTCAGGAAGAACTCGGCATAACTCCGACGGCTTTCCGCCGTTTCGAGACCATCGAGACGACCGAGACGGATGGCGTCACCCCCGCGCTCTGGCATCTGTTCACGGTCAGCGCATGGACCGGCGGCGAGCCCAGGATCGCCAATGACGAGCACAGCGAGATCCGCTGGTTCGCGCTCAGCGAGGCCCGATCGTTGACGCCCCTGGTGTCCGAGGCCTATCGCCCGGTCTTCGCGCAGCTGGCCGCGGTCTTCGAGCCAGGCGCGTAGTCGAGCGGGAAGCATGACGGCGATTGCGATCTATGCAGGCGCGGCCTTGGCGGAGATCGCCGGCTGCTTTGCCTTCTGGGCCTGGCTGAAGCTCGGTAAATCCGCCTGGTGGCTGCTGCCGGGCCTCGTTTCGCTCGCGGCCTTCGCCTGGTTGCTGACCCTGGTCGACAATCCCGCGGCCGGCCGCGCATATGCCGCCTATGGCGGCATCTACATCGTGGCATCACTGGCCTGGATGGCGCTGATCGAAAAGGTCGCGCCCGACCGATACGATCTTGCCGGCGCCGCGCTCTGCCTCGCCGGTGCGGCAGTCATCATCGCCGTGCCGCGCTGACGAGGACCGTCAGCTGCGCGCGAAGGTCTCGTCGAAGGCGTAGCCAGCGCCGCGCACGGTGCGCAGCGGGTCCTTGGAATTGGTCGGGGTGATCGCCTTGCGCAAGCGCCCGACATGGACGTCGACGGTGCGCTCGTCGATGTAGACGTCGCGGCCCCAGACGGCATCGAGCAGCTGGGCCCGCGAATAGACCCGGCCCGGCGCCTGCATCAGGAATTCGAGCAGGCGGAACTCGGTCGGGCCGAGATGCAGCTCGGCACCCGCCCGGCGGACGCGCCGCGTCGTGCGGTCGAGCTCGAGATCGCCGGCGGCGAGCAGGCCGGCGACATGGCCGGGCTTGGCGCGGCGCAGCAGCGCCTGGATGCGGGCGATCAGCTCGGGCAGCGAGAACGGCTTGACGACATAGTCGTCGGCCCCCGTGGCGAGGCCGCGCACGCGCTCGGTCTCCTCGCCGCGAGCCGTCAGCATGATGATCGGCACGCGCTCGGTGTCGCGCCTGGTGCGCAGGCGCCGGCAAAGCTCGATGCCGGACAGGCCCGGCAGCATCCAGTCGAGCAGGACGAGATCGGGCGTGTGGTCGCGCAGATGCAGTTCGGCATCGTCGCCGCGCGCCACGCTGTCGACCTCGAAGCCCTCGGCCTCGAGATTATAGCGGAGCAGCAGGGTGAGCGGCTCCTCGTCCTCGACGATCAGGATGCGTGCGGGCATGTCAGCGTCCGTTCAAACCTCCGCCGGCTCAGCCGTTGGCTGCCGGCAGGTCGACGAGGATGTTGGTGGTGTCGAGCTTCGGCCGGGTCTCGTCGATCGACTGACCCGTGACGAGGTAATGGATGGTTTCGGCGATGTTGGTGGTGTGGTCGCCGATGCGTTCGACGTTCTTGGCGCAGAACAGGAGGTGCGTGCAGAAGGTGATGTTGCGCGGATCCTCCATCATATAGGTCAGGAGCTCGCGGAACAGCGAGGTGTAGAGCGCGTCGATCTCGTCGTCGCGGCGCCAGACATCCATCGCCTTCTGCTCGTTGCTGGCGGCATAGGCGTCCAGCACGTCCTTGAGCTGGGCCTGGACCAGGCGGCTCATATGCTCGAGACCGACGACGGCGCGATGCGGCGGCGAGAACTGGCCGGAGATGGCGACGGCACGCTTGGCGATGTTCTTGGCGAGGTCGCCGACGCGCTCGATATCGGCGGCGATCCGGATCGCCGAGATCAGCTCGCGCAGATCATTGGCGAGCGGCTGGCGCCGGGCGATGGTCAGCACCGCCTTCTCCTCGACATCGCGCTGGAGGTTGTCGAGGCGCTGGTCGGCGCTGATGATCTTCTGGGCGAGCGCGGTGTCGCGGCGCACCAGCGCCACGGTCGAGTCGCCGAGCATGCGCTCGGACATGCCGCCCATCTCGGCGATGCTGCGGCGCAGCCCTTCGAGATCGGCGTCGTAGGAGCGGACGATATGGTCGGACATCGGGGCGTATCCTTCGGGGCTGGCTGAGACGCTGGGAGCTCAGCCGAAACGGCCGGTGACGTAGTCCTGCGTCTGCTTCTTGTGCGGGTTCATGAAGATCGTGTTGGTGGCGGCGAACTCGATGACCTCGCCGAGATACATGAAGGCGGTGTACTGCGAGATGCGCGCCGCCTGCTGCATGTTGTGGGTGACGATGACGATGGTGAAGTCTGTCTTGAGCTGCTCGAGCAGGTCCTCGATCTTGCCGGTCGAGATCGGGTCGAGCGCAGAGGTCGGCTCGTCGAACAGGATGACCTCGGGCTTCTGCGCGATGGTGCGGGCGATGCACAGGCGTTGCTGCTGGCCGCCGGAGAGGCCCATGCCCGAGGCCTTGAGCTTGTCCTTGACCTCGTCCCAGAGCGCGGCGCGGCGCAGCGCCCCCTCGACCCGGTCGTCTAGCTCCGACTTCGGCGGCTTCTCGTAGAGGCGGATGCCGAAGGCGACGTTGTCATAGATCGACATCGGGAACGGCGTCGGCTTCTGGAAGACCATGCCGATGCGCGAGCGGAGCTCGTTCACGTCGACCTGATTGGAGATGACGTTGCGGCCGTCGAGCAGGACCTCGCCGGTGGCGCGCTGCTCCGGATAGAGCGAGTAGATTCGGTTGAAGATGCGCAGCAGCGTGGACTTGCCGCAGCCCGAGGGGCCGATCAGCGCGGTGACATGGCGGTCGCGGAAGTCGAGGTTGACGTTCTTAAGCGCTTTGTGCTCGCCGTAGTAGAAGTCGAGGTTCTTGACGGCAATCCGGACCGGAGCCTCGGCGTCCAGCGTCTGCGGGCTCAATTCCAGGGTCGAAAGCATCTGCATGGTCCTTCCGATCGGACGCTGATCATTTGCCGCCGCGCACGATGCGCCGGGCGATGATGGAAAGCACGAGGATTGAGACGGTGATGATCAGCGATCCCGCCCAGGCGAGCTGCTGCCAGTTCTCGTAAGGGGCGGAGGCGAACTGGTAGATCGTCACCGGGAGGTTCGAGACGCCGCCGATCAGGTTCGGCGAGAACCAGAAGTTGTTGTTCAGCGCGGTGAAGATCAGCGGCGCGGTCTCGCCGGCAATGCGGGCGAGCGCCAGGAGGATGCCGGTGAGCATGCCGGACTTCGCCGCCCGCCAGGTGATCGAGGTGATCACGACGGAAGGCGGAGCGCCGAGCGCGGCGCCGGCCTCGCGCAGCGGACCGGGCACGAGACGCAGCATGTCCTCGGTGGTGCGCACGATCACCGGGATCGCGATGATACCGAGCGCGACACCGCCGGCCCAGCCCGAATAGCCACGGAACGGCTCGACCAGGATCACATAGACGAACAGGCCGATCAGGATCGAGGGCGCCGAGAGCAGGATGTCGTTGATGAAGCGGATCAGGCCGGCGAGCTTCGAGTCCCTGCCGTATTCGGCGAGGTAGGTGCCGGCGAGCACGCCGATCGGCGTCGCCACCGCGATGCCGAGGAAGGTCAGCACGATCGAGCCGACGATGGCGTTGGCGAGGCCGCCGCCCTCCGTGCCGGGACCGGGGGTGACCTGGGTGAAGGTCGCGACGGAGAGCCCGCCCAGTCCCTTCACGATCAGCATGCCGAGGATCCAGAACAGCACGAAGATCGCGATCAGGGTGAAGCTCGTCGCGATGATCTTCATCAGCCGGTCGGCGGTCCGGCGCGCCGGGCGGACGCGGCCCCATTCGACATGCGGCATGGTCGTGGTCCTGGCGGGTGTCGTCATGGTCATTGTCGAATCTCCCGCTCAGTAGCGCTTGACCCGCGCGACGAGGAGCCGCGCGATCACGAGGACGACGAAGGTGACGAAGAACAGGATGCAGCCGAGCGCGATCAGCGAGTTGAGCTGCAGGCCGAGCGCCTCGTTGAACTCGTTGGCAATGCGCGAGGCGATGGTCGAGCCCGGATCCATGACCGAGGCCGAGAGCCGGTTGGCGTTGCCGACGACGAAGGTCACGGCCATGGTCTCGCCGAGCGCGCGGCCGAGGCCGAGCATGATCGCGCCGATGATCGAGACGCCAGCCTGCGGCACCAGGACGTGGCGAACCACCTCCCAGGTCGTCGCACCGATGCCATAAGCGCTCTCGCGCAGCACCGACGGGATCTGGTCGAGCATGTCGCGTGTGATCGAGGCGATGAACGGGATGATCATGAAAGCCAGGATGATCCCGGCGGTCAGGATGCCCAGGCCCGAGGGGGAGCGCGAATAGAGCACCGTGCCGATGATCGGCATGCCCTCGACGATGTTCGAGAGCGGAATTTGCACATAGGCCGCAAACAGCGGCGCGAAGACGAACAATCCCCACATGCCGTAGATGATCGAGGGCACGGCGGCGAGCAGCTCGATCGCGGTCGAGACCGGCTGCTTGAACCAGGGCGGGGCGAGCTGGGTCAGGAAGACGGCAATGCCGAGCGAGAGCGGGACACCGACGACGAGTGCGATCAGCGCCGTCGACAGCGTGCCGACAATGGCGGGCCAGGCGCCATACTGATCGTTCTGCGTATCCCAGACACTGGAGGTGAGGAAGCCGAAGCCGAATTCGCGGAAGGCCGGCCAGCCACCGATGACCATCGAGGCCATGATGCCGGCGAGCAGCACCAGCACGAACAGCGCCGCCAGGAAGCTCGCATTCCGGAAGACGAGATCGAAGGTCCCCTTCGGGGTCTTGCGCACCGACGCACTCGGCGCGGCGAACTGGTCTGTCACGGCAGACATCCGTGGTTACTCCGGTCTCGGGGGCGACTATCGGGGCGAAACGATACTCTGGTCGTCGCGGAAGCGGGGGCCGTGACCGGCCCCCGCCCCGTTTTCGTGTGCGGGAGCGATCAGAAGATCGGCTTGCCCGCCGGGTCGGTCACGCCCTTCCAGGCGTTGCGGACCTGGTCCTTGACGCCGGCCGGCAGCGGCACATAGTCGAGGTCGAGGGCGAGCTTGTCGCCGTTCTTGAAGGCCCAGTCGACGAACTTCAGCGCGGCCTGGGTCTCTTCCGGCTTCTCCGGCTTGGCGTGGATCAGCAGGAAGGTCGCGGCGGTGATCGGCCAGGCGTCGGCGCCCTTCTGGTTGTTCAGCGAGATGCCGAAACCGGGAGCTTCGTTCCAGTTGGCATTGGCTGCAGCGGCCTGGAAGGCCTTGTCGTCCGGGGCCGGGAAGTTGCCGTCGGCGTTCTGGATCAGGGCAAAGGAGAGCTTGTTCTGCTTGGCGTAGGCGTACTCGACATAGCCGATCGAGTTGGCGACCTGCTTCACCGAAGCCGAGACGCCCTCATTGCCCTTGCCGCCGATGCCGACCGGCCACTGCACGGCGGTGTTGGTGCCGAGCTTCGACTTCCAGTCGGGCGAAACCTTCGAGAGGTAGTCGGTGAAGACGAAGGTCGTGCCCGAGCCGTCCGAACGGTAGACCGGGTTGATGTTGGCATCCGGCAGGGTGACGCCGGCATTGAGGGCGGCGATCTTGGGATCGTTCCACTTCTTGATGTCGCCGAGATAGATCGCGGCAAGGACCGGGCCGGTCAGCTTCAGCTTGCCAGCCTCGACGCCAGCGATGTTGATCGCCGGGACGACGCCGCCCATCACCGTCGGAAACTGGATCAGGCCTTCCTTGGTCAGCTCGTCGCCCTTGAGCGGGGCGTCGGTGGCGCCGAAGGCGACGGTCTTCGCCTTGATCTGGCGGATGCCGCCGCCCGAGCCGATCGACTGATAGTTGAGACCGATATTGGTCTCCTTCTTATAGGCCTCGGCCCATTTCGAGTAGATCGGGAAGGGGAAGGTTGCGCCGGCGCCGGTGATGTCGGCAGCCTGGGCAGCGCCCGACAGGCCGATGGCAGCGGCCGTGAGAATGAGAAGTTTGCGCATCAGATGTCCTCTCTGGATCGCAAGTGCAGCGGCCCTGCTAGAACACCGGCTGTATGACAGCTGGATGACACACAGTCATGAAAGCGGCCGGCGCCTCGTCACAAATCGTTAACGGGTCGCCTCCGGCAAGCGCGGCAGGACCGCCCGGAAGGTCGCGCCCTGGCCGACGACGCTCTCGATGGTCAGCCTGCCGCGATGGCGCAGGACGATGTGCTTGACGATGGCGAGACCGAGGCCCGTACCGCCGGCTTCTCGGCTTGCAGCGGTATCGACGCGGTAAAAGCGCTCGGTCAGGCGCGGCAGGTGCTCCGGCGCGATGCCGGGCCCGTCGTCCCGCACGCTGAGGCTGGCCTCCTCGCCCGACATCCCGATGGCGATGCCGACCTCGCCGCCGCGCTGGCCGTATTTGATCGCATTCTCGACGAGGTTTTCCATCAGCCGCAGCAATTCGTCGCGGTCCCCGGCGACGGTGACGGGGTGCTGCGGAATGTCGAGCTTCAGCGTCACCTCGCGCTCGCGCGCCATCAGCACAAGCGAATCCAGGATCTCGCGGGCGATGCTGGAGAGGTCGACCGGCGTCTCCGGCGCGAGGTGGGCGCGCAATTCGATGCGCGAAAGCGAGAGCAGGTCGTCGACCAGGCGCGCCATGCGCAGGCCCTGCTCGCGCATGATCGCCAGGAAGCGATCGCGGGCGACGGCATCGTTGCGCGCCGGTCCCTGCAGGGTCTCGACGAAGCCGAGCACGGAGGCGAGCGGCGTGCGCAATTCGTGGCTGGCATTGGCGACAAAGTCGACGCGCATGCGCTCGGTCATGCGCTGCTCGCTGAGATCCTCGAAAGTCAGCAGCACCGCTCGCCGCCAGCCGCTGCCGGCGAGTGCGGCGATATGGATGCGGAAGGTACGCTCGACCGGCACGCGCTCGATCAATTCGACGGCGCGGCGGCCGCCATGGCGCGAGACCTGCTCGATCGCGTCGATCAGATCTGGGTCGCGCATGACGAGGGCGAGCGGCTTGCCCTTGGCGAGCGCGGTGACCAGCGCCGGCGCCGTCGGGCTCAGCGCCTGGATCACGCCCTGCGGGTCGAGCAGCACGGCGGGGACGCCGATGGCCTCGATCAGCGCCGCGGTGACCGGCGCCCTAGGATCGACCAAAGCGTGCATGCGGCTCCTGCCTTCCGATGCGTGATCTGCGGCCAGGCGTCTTAGGCCGGAGCGGTGGCGCAGCGCAATTCTCCTCCTGCACGACCGGACGACGAAGCGCTATCCACGCGTGCCGATCCCGGCGACTCCCGACAGGCCGAAGCCCGGCGTGCCCGGGGCCTGAATGCCGCCGAGGAGCTGGATCAGCTCGGCCTGGCGGCGCACGCCGGTCTTGGCGAAGACGGATTTGAGCTGGCCCCGCACGGTCTCGGGCCGGATCCCGTGACTGCTTGCGATACCGGCGACCGTGCCGCCCGCCAGCAAGAGCCGCGTGACCTTCGCTTCGGCCGGGCTGAGATCGAAGAGGGCTTCGAGGATGGCGGCGGACGGCGCTTCGCCGCGACCGACCTCGGTGAGATAGAACAGCTGCGCCGCGCCGGAGAAGACGTCGAGCCCGGCCCGCCTGAGCGGGACCAGATGGGCCACGAAGGCGGGCCGCCCGCCGGACGCCCGGATCGGGAACGACAAGCCGGCGTCTCCGGCCGCATCGAGATGCCGCTGCAGGCGCTCGTTCGCCGCGGGATCGGTGAGACGCACGCGATCGAAGGCACCGATCTCGAACGCCGCGCATTTCACGATCAGATCATTGGCCGCGAGCGCGCTGTGGCGGCCCGTGATGATGGCCGCCGGCAGGCCGACCAGTTCCAGGGCCGCGACACTGGCACGCGCCCGCTCGAGGCCGAGGCGCGCAGAGATGATCGAGGCCCGGGCGAGATGAGGCCGGAACTGATCGAGTGCCGCCGCCGTCTCGCGTGGAACGGGGCCATCCGCGTGGAGGCGCTCGATCGAAAAGACGATGCTGTCGCCACTGGTCGAGCGGATCGAGGTCCCGACGCACCAGCCCCAGCCGCGCGGCCTGAGGAAATCGCGATAGAACGGATCCTGCTCGATCTCGTCCGGCGTGATCGCGTCGAGATCCGTCAGGAAACGTGGCTCGTAGAGCGGAACCAGGCGCCTGCCCCGCAAATTCTCCGCTGCGAAGGGCGAAGCCACCCATTCGGCCGTGACGGCGTGAATGGCTTTGGACGAAGTCCACTGGAACCGGTTCGGCGAGGCCGCGAACAGGATCGTGCCGACACCGCCGGCCCGCGCCGCCAGCCGGTCGAGCACACCCGCCCATCTCTCCGGCACGACGGCGGCCTCGTAGATCTCTTCGATGAGGTTCGTCGCGTCCAAAGGCTCCCCCCGCGGGCCGACGACTTCCTCGACGCGCACCCGGTTCAAACGAGTTGGCGTCGGCGGGCGGCCGCGTCAAGGTTTGCGCTTGCCTGATCATGCTCGACGAGGCTGCGCCTCAGATCTCGTGCCGCCTGATCCGCCGGATCATCTCGTTCAGCGCCAGCAGCGCCAGCGCCAGGATGAAGGGCAGGATGTAGTAGATGATCCTGAACAGCACGAGCGCGCCGACCACCTGCTCATAGGGCAGCCGGTTGAGCGCCAGCAGCATGGTCGCCTCGAACACGCCCGCACCGCCGGGCGCATGGCTGGCGATGCCGATCAGGCAGGCGAAGATATAGGCGGCCAGGAAGGCCGGGTATTCGAGGTTGTGCCCGCCCGGCAGCAGGACGAAGAGCACGGCAGCGGCAGCACAGACCTCGGCGGCGCCGAGCAGCATCTGCGCCAGCGTGACGCCGAGACCCGGCAGCGGCAGGTTCCAGCCGCGGACCCGCAAGGTGCGCTCGCCGGTCGCGACCCAGGCGAGATAGCCGATCGTCCCGAACGCGACGGCGACACCGACCGCCTGGATCACCAGCGGCGAGGTTCGCGCCAGCTGTGCCACCGGCTCCGTCGCGTAGAACAGGCTGGCGCACAGGATCATGCCGAGGCCGAGCCAGAAGGTCAGGCCGGCGATCACGGTGAGGCTCGCGACCTCGGAGGCGCGCACACCCTTGGCCGAATAGACCCAGTAGCGCACCGTGCCGCCGGTCACGATCGGAAAGCCGAGGGTGAAGGCGACGGAATAGCTGGTGAAGGAGGCGAGCGCCGTGGTCCGATAGGGGATCGAGAGGCCGAGCCGCTTCAGCGCCAATGCGTCATAGCCGGTGAGCAGCAGATAGCTCAGCGCGGTGAAGCCGAGCGCCAATCCGATCTGGCGCCAGCTCGTCCGCGAGAAGGTGCTGGCGATCTCGGCCGGC
The DNA here is from genome assembly GCF_001429505.1 of Allobosea sp. Root483D1. Taxonomy (GTDB): domain Bacteria; phylum Pseudomonadota; class Alphaproteobacteria; order Rhizobiales; family Beijerinckiaceae; genus Allobosea. Next base: position 142,057 of record NZ_LMJW01000006.1, on the reverse strand, counting down.
TCGATTTCACGGACGATGTAGTAGAGCACCACCAGCGAGGCGATGAAGATCACCGACGAGGCGAGCGGGCCGAGCCACCACCAGCGGCTGCGCTTGCGCAACGGCATTCCTGGCTCGTGCGGGCCGAACGACATCAGTGCTCTTGTCGGGTTGCGCCCGCGCTGAATGCAGCGGGCAAGGCGGGTTGCTAGAGCCGGATGATTTCAGATGGAATCGCTTTGCGGTTCCATCTGAAATCTGAATCCGTCTCTTATCTAAGAATTAGAGCAGGATGCGAAAAACCGGTTCCCACTTTTTCGCATCCTGCTCTAGCGGCTGGCCTTGGCGGCCGGACCCGAGAGATAGCGCCTTCGCCGCGATGCACAAGACGGTGTGCCGCGGCGAATACGCGCCATGAGGCCGGCGCAGGACGCGTCGGCCGCTTCATGACGGCTACGATCGAGGCGGTCAGCCCTCCGCCTCCATCGCCTCCCGGAAGAAGGCTTCGGGATCATCGACCTCGACCAGCCGCCGCCTGTCGATCCGCCAGAAGCGATTGCCGACGGCCCGCACGAAGCTGCGATCATGCGAGACGAGGAGGCAGCTGGTCTCGCCGGCTGTGAGCTCGGCCTCCAGCGCTTCCTGCCCGTCGATGTCGAGATGGTTGGTCGGCTCGTCCAGCAGGTAGAAATTCGGCCGGGCGAGGCGCAGGGCCAGCATGGCGAGCCGCGCCCTCTGCCCACCCGAGAGCGCGCCGATCGGCCCGGTCTGGCGATCGATCACGATGCCGGCGCCCGCGAGCAGGCCGCGCGCCGGCTGGTCGCCGACATCGAAGCGCCGGCTGATCAGCCCGTGCGGCGTATCGTGATCGGGCAATTCGCCGAGACCCTGGCTGGCATAGCCGAGGACCAGCGAAGGCGTCGGCCTGACGCCGGCCTGATCGTCACCGGCAATCGCCTTGTGGAGCATGCCGATGAAGCGGGACTTGCCGGCGCCGTTCAGGCCGAGCAGCACGATCCGGTCGCCGGGGCTGATCCAGCGCTTGCCGCTCCTGAACAGCAAACGCCCGTCCGGCGTCTCGATCGCGACGTCATCGAGTTCGACCAGCGCCCGCACATGCGTCGCGCTGCCGGCGAGCCTGATCGCGCCGGCGGAACGCTCGCGATGGGCCGGACGCGCCGCCGCTTCGAGCTCATCGGCCCGCCGCTTCAGCTGCTTGGTCTTGCTCAACAGGAGATCGCTGCCCGAATTGATCCCGAGATTGTTCAACTTCGCCGCCTGCCGCCGCATGTGCTGGACGCTCTTGAGGTCGCGCTCGTGCTGGCGTGCCGCCGCGGCGTCGCTCTCGTCCAGGGCCGCGCGAGCCAGCGAATAGGGCAGCGCGAACAGCTGCGAGCGCTCCTGGCGCAGGAACAGCGTCCGGCTGGTCGTCGCATCGAGGAAGGCGCGGTCATGGCTCGACAGGATCACGGCCATGTCGCGCGGCAGGGCGGCGAGCCAGCCCTCCAGCAGGCCGATGCGGGCGAGATCGAGATGGTTGGTCGGCTCGTCGAGCAGGAGCAGATCCGGCTCGGCGATGCTGGCGCGGGCGAGCAGGACGAGCCTCTGCCAGCCGCCGCTCAACTGCCCGAGCGGGCGTCGGCGCAACTCCGCCGGCACGGCGAGCGTGTCGAGCGCGACGTCGACGCGCCAATGCTCGCTCTCGCGCTGGTCGGCCGGCAACTGTTCGAGCAGCAATTGGTCGACGGGCTGGCCCAGCAAATGCGGCGGAGCGTCCTGCTCGACATGGCCGATGCGCAGGCCGCGCGAACGCGTGACCTCGCCGGCTGACGGCTCGAGAAAACCGGTGAGGCAGCGCAGCAAGGTCGACTTGCCGCGGCCGTTGGCGGCAACGAGGCCGAGGCGGTCGCCGCCAACGAGGGAGAGGGAGAGGTCGGAGAACAGGGGCGCGCCCAGCGTGACGCTCAGATTGCGCAGGGTGATCAGGGTCATGGTCGGTCTCGGAACTGCCCGAGCCGCGCGCCGTCATTCGGCCCGGGGGTCCTTGCCCCGGAGCATCACGAATGCGGAACGCCTGGCTCGATGAGGGGATCAGGCGCAGCTGAGCCGAGCTCTGGGCTCGAAGACGCTACGCCCTCACGAAGGGCAGACCGAAAAGAGAACCGTGGGGATCGCCTGTGCGGTCAGCCCTGCAAGCCGGCTTGCAGGGCCTGAACGGGGCCGCGCTGACGATGGTGACGAAAGAACGTGATCACGCAGCCCTCGGTTCCAAGTGGATCGACGGCCGAGAGCTAGCGCCAATCGCCGGGTTGTACAAGTCGAGGCGGCAAGCACTCGCGACGCAGGAGTTCCTCAAGCCCGGCATTCAGCGCGCCCTCATCGCCATGGTCCAGACCGAAGAGGACATCCAGCAACGGGAATATGCTGCGATAGAAGCGGATCCGATCCCACATGGCATCGATTCCGGGATAATGCGGCCGCAAGAGCGCAAGGAAATCGTCACCCAGACCCGCCGACAGACTGGCAAGGTCATAGGCGGGGTCGCCGATCGCGCACCCGGCAAAGTCGATGATGCCAGACACCTGCCCGTCATCGACGAGTATGTTCCCCGTGCCGAAATCGCCATGGATGATCGCCGCAGCGTGCGGCAGATCATCGGCTGATAGGAATTGCTCGAACACACCCCGGACCGCGGCGGCAGTGTCGGCAGGCAGCAGTGGCAGGACCTTTTCGTCAGTCTTGGCCAAGAGTTCGTGCCACTCCCCCAGGGGATCGTCCGTTCCGGCAGGCACGCCGAGCGTATCGAGCGGCAGCGCGTGCAAGGCGAGGAGGAAGCCGGCGAGCGTGCTTGCCAGCCGTCGACGTTGCACATCGCTCATACCGGCGAGATTCAGCAGAGGCGTTCCGGCCAGTTTCGCGTGCGTGGCGGCAATGCCAGAAGCAAGCCTGATGATGCTTACGCTTGGGATAGGCAGCGGCAACCGGCTGGCGAGTGCCGCAAGGGTCTTCGCTTCCTGCACGATATCGCGACGCGCGTCATCGTGCCGGGGAAGCCGAATGATCAGCTCCCCGGTGTCGAGCGCGAGATTGTTCTGTCCGCGCTCGATGACGACTGCTGACAGAACCTCAGGGCGTCCGAGGGCGGACGCTATCTCATCCAAACTCGGACGCACGGGCACATGCTCTACGGGCTCGGCCTGCTCGATCAGGCGGTCTTGCGGAAGACGCGGAGCGTCTTGAACTCGCCGATCTCCTCGACCGCATGCGACGTCGCCCAGTCCGCGATGATCGGCTTGGCCGCCTCATAGGCGAAGGAGCCGGTGTAGAACAGGATATAGCCGCCAGCGTCGGTCTGGTCGGTGAAGAGCTGCATCACCTCGAGATCGGTGAGCGCGCCATAGGCGTCGTTCTTCTCGCTGCGGAACTCGCAGGAGTGGAACAGCGTGACGACGTCGAAGCGCGGCAGCAGCCGGGCATTGCTGGTGTAGATGTCGCCGAAATAGGCTGAATAGGTCTTGGTGATCGTCGGATTGTCGATCGCGAGCTTGACGAAGGCCTCGTATTCCTTCGGCGAGGCGGTGATGCCGAGCACCGTGTTGTCGAATTCCGGCTCGGCGCAGCGGATGCCGACATAATGGTGGCCGCCGGTGCCGAAATGATAGATGCGCTTGCCGGTCAGGCCCTGCTCTTCCAGCCATTCGACGAAATGCACGTCGCAGGGGCACTGCTCGACCCGCAGGCCCCAATAGACGTCCCAGATGTTCAACATAACAAAGCTCCGTTTTGAAAGGCCGGTCTAGCCGGCGCTGAATGGATCGATCCAGATTGCGCCCGAAGCTCAGCTACCGCCGGCTTCGGCGAGCGCTGCCGGACGCGCGCCATCGCTGGAAGCGATGCGCGCTACGCCTCCGGCCCGGCGCATTGTGAGGTGGCGGTCGGCGGCCTCGGCAAAGCCGGGGCTCTGACCGATCAGCAACATGACCGCTTGCGGCCGGGCGGCCCTCAGCCGTGCCAGCAGCTCCAGCGCGGCATCGGTCTCGAGCCCGCTCGTCGCTTCGTCGAGCACGAGGATGTCGGGCTCGGCCAGTTCGGCCCTTGCCAGAGCGAGGCGCTGGCGGTCGCCGGTGGTGAGCGCCTTGTCCCAATCGCGCGACAGATCGATCTGGGGCACGAGACCTGAAAGGCCGTAGCGTCGCAGCACCTCGCCTGCCTGTTCGGCGACATGGCCGCCGATCGGATCGAGCGCGGCCCGAAGACTGCCTTCCGAGAGGTGCAGATGCTGCGGCAGCACCGCGATGCGCGCCTCATCCGGCAGTGCGACGGAGCCGCGGCCCCAGGGCCAGAGACCCGCGACGGCCTGGATCAAAGCGCCCTTGCCGTGGCCCATTTCGCCGGCGACATGGATCGTCGCACCGGCCGGCAGCGCCAAGTCAAAATCGGCGAGCAGCGTGCGGCCGTCGCGATCGGTCAGAGTCAGATCCTCCAGCCGCAGGCCACCCTCCTCGCTCGACAGGACGACGATGTCGCTTTCCGCCGAGCCGGCCTCGATCGCGCCGAGCGCGATGGCGAGCTCGTTGACGCGGCGTGCCGAAGCCAGCCACTCGGCGATGCGCATGAAGTTGTCGAGCACCCAGTTGAAGGCGTTCTGCACGGCGACGAAGGCGGCGGCGACCTGGACGACGTCGCCGAGCGACATCTCGCCGGACAGGTACTTTGGCGCGGCCAGCAGGAGCGGCACGACCGGGACGAGGGCACCGCTGCCATTGGTGATCCAGGTCAGCCGGCCGCGCTGGCGGATCATGGCGAGCCAGCGCGTGACCAGCGTGTCGTAGGTCGTAGCGACGGCGCGGCGTTCGCCCGCCTCGGCGCGCGAGAGCGCTATGGTCTCGCCATGGTCGCGGATGCGCATCAGCGCGAAACGCAGGCGCGCCTCGCCCTCGTTGCGGGCGGCGATCAAGCGCGGCAGCGGCCGGCCAATCCAGGTGATCAGGCCGGAGACCAGCACCGCATAAACAATCGCCGCGAGCACCATATAGGCCGGTATCTCGAAGGCGACGCCGCGGATCTCGACGCTGAGCGAGCCGCCGATCGACCAGAGGATGCCGATGAAGGTGATCGCGGTGATCACGGCCGAGAGCAGGCCGATGGCGAAGTCGACGACCGGCTCGGTCGCCCAGCGGACATCGTCGGCGATCCGGTATTCCGGATTGGCCGGCTCGTAGCCGGAGAGGCCGAGCCGGTAGAATCTACGCTCGCCGATCCAGCCATCGGCGAGCTTGGCCGTGACCCAGGCGCGCCAATGGACCTGGAAGGTCTCACGCGAGATCAGGATGATGACGCCGAGGCCCGCTGCGATTAGGACCAGCACCGGGAAGACCGCCATGGCGATCAGCGCGCTCTCGCCATCCTTCTTCTCGAGCGCATCGAAGAACCAGCCGTTCCAGCGGTTGACGGTGACGTTGGCGAAGACGGAGAGGATGATCGCGCTCGCCAGCGCGAGCGACCAGAACCAGGCCCGGCCGGCTGTGCCGCCGCGCCAGAAGCCGCCGGTGAGACGGGCGAAGTTCCCGGTGACCTGCCAATCGGATGGCGGGCCGGCAGGCACGGTGTTCGGATCGACGGCCTTCAGCACAGTCGAGAGATCCCCCCGGATCGCGACATCGGAAGCGGCATCCGCCGGGTCTTCCCGGTTCGGATGCCGCCAGAATGCCGGTTAGCCGGCCGGGGATGAACTGTCGCTGAATGGAGTTGATCTTCCATTCAGCCTGAGCAGGACCTCAGGCGGCCGCGTCGGCCGGCTCGCCCAGCAGCTTCGCTAGGCTTTCGAGCAGCTCGCGCGAGCCCTCCTCGCGCTGGATCGGCCCATCCTTGCCGTCGAGATAGGCGCCCTGCTCGGTGAAGACGAACCTGGTGCCGGCGCCCTCCGGCACGAACTCCATCGTCAGCAGCGAGCCCGAGAGCGGCGCGCCGTCGATCGCCATGGCGTAGGCGAGGATGATGCGCTCGTTCGGCTGGATCACCTGGTAGACGGTATCATTGGTGATCGGCGGGCCGCCCTGGAAGCGGAAGCGGCTGCGCTCATGGCCGCCGACGCGGAAATCGACATCGAACTGCTCGACCTCCCAGCCCTCCCCCTCGGCGAACCAGCGGCGCTTCTGGGCGGGGTCGGCGAAGGCGGCGAAGACACGGGCGGGCGAGGCGGCGTAGCTGCGCTCGATGGTGAAGCTGGCATGGACGACGGGGTTGGCGGTCATGATCGTTCCTTCGAGCAGTGTGGTGGGCGTGGTTAGTTGATTGCGATTTGCAACTGGTTGCGAGATAAGTAGACTGATGCAATATTGCAAGCAGTTTTCTGGAGATCGAGATGAACGCGAATCCCCGCTCGGGCTGTCCGATCAACCTGACGCTGGAAGTCGTCGGCGACGCCTGGAGCCTGCTGGTCCTGCGCGACATGATGTTCGGCGGCCGCCGCCATTTCCGTGAGCTCCTGCTCAAATCGCAGGAGGGCATCTCCTCGAACATCCTGGCCGACCGGTTGAAGACGCTGCTGGCGGTGGGCGTCCTGACCAAGGCCGATGACCCCAGCCACAAGCAGAAGGCGATCTACAGCCTGACGGAAAAGGGCATCCAGCTGCTGCCGGTGCTGGCGCAGTTGTCGAGCTGGGGCCTGCGCTTCCAGCCGGTGACTCCGGACATGGCGGTGCGCGCCCAGATCCTGCAGGATGGCGGGCAACCCTTGCTCGACGACTTCATGGACGAGCTGCGCGAGAGCCATCTCGGCATTCCACGTCCGCAGGACGGGCCGCGCGTGGTGGCGCGGCTGCGCGCGGCCTATGAGGAGGTCGTGGCGCAGCAGGCAGCCGAGACCCGGGCCGCCAGCTGAGCTAGCGCGACAGGCCGGCATCACCCTCTCCGCGCGGGAAGAACTGGAAATAGGGCTCGGCCTCGGCCAGAGCGCGGGCATAGGACGGCCGCGTGCGCAGGCGGTCGAAATAAGCCCAAAGCCGTGGATGGCTGTCGCGGAAGGACAGCGCCCGCTCGCCATAGAACAGCGCCGGTGCGGCCGCGCAGTCGGCCAGGCTGAACGCGTCGCCGAGCGCCCATTGTCGTCCGCCGATCTCCGCCTCCAGCACGTCATAAGCCGAAGCGAGCGTCGCCCTGGCCTCGGCGACGCCGACCGGGTCATGGCTGCCCTCCGGGCGCAGCCGGTCGAGGATCACCTTCTGCATGGGAATGGCGACATAGAGATCGAAGAGCCGGTCGAGCCGCCGGACTTCGAGCGCTTCGACCGGATTCTCCGGCAGCAACGCCACCTTGCCGGGATAGTGCAAGGCGAGATATTCGATGATCAGGCTGGTCTCCGGCACCAGGCTTCCATGGCTGTCGTCGCGCAGCAGCGGGAACTTGCCGATCGGCCAGAGCTTCAGGAAATCGGCGCGCTCGGTGGAATCCCCGAAATTGACGAGCTGCGGCGTGAATGGCGTCTCGTTCTCGTAGAGTGCGACCAGCACCTTCTGGCAGAAGCCAGAGAGCGGGTGGAAATAGAGCGTCAGGGACATGATTGTGCATTCCTGCTTCTGGAAAGGAGCGGGTTGAAAGGGTTTTGGTCGACGATGGCTGCGGTTCAGGCTGGCGCCTGCTCCTGCGCGAGATACTCGGCCAGCCGGTCGAAACCGATGCGCGAGCCCTGCTCGCGCCATTCGGGCCGGTCATGGCCGTCGAGGAAGGCCGCCTGCTCGGTGAAGAGCAGCCGCGTGCCGGCGCCGTCGCGATGGAACTCGATCGTCGCCAGCGAGATCGACAGGCGGATATCGTCGCGCAGCAACTCGTAGCTGTAGATGATGCGCTGCTCCGGCAGGATCTCCGCGAAGGTCGCGTTCATGGCGTAGACGCCGCTTTCCGCCGGGGCGCCGCGCATGGTCTCGCGGCCGCCCTCGCGGAAATCGAGCCTGTGCTCGCCGAGCCCGCCCGCATCATGGCAGGCCGACCAGCGCCGCTTCGCCACCGGATCGGCGAAGGCGGCGAAGACGCGGGCCGGGCTCGCATCGTAGCGGCGCTCGATGGTGAAATCGGCGTGGACGACGGTTCTGTCTTTCATGCTCCGCCTTCTTCCTTCAGATTCTGGTCCTGCTCGGCAAGGAAGGCGCCGAGCCGGTCGAAACGTCGCTCCCAGAGTGCACGGCGCTCGCTGATCCAACGCTCCGCCGCCCGCAGCGCCTGCGTGTCGAGCTGGCAGGTGCGAACCCGCCCGATCTTCTGCGACCGCACCAGCCCCGCCCCTTCCAGAACCGCGAGATGCTGCACCACCGCCGACAATGTCATCTGCAATGGCTGAGCGAGCTCGCTGACGCTCGCAGGCCCCTCGCAGAGCCGCTGCACCATCTGCCGGCGGTTCGGATCCGCCAGCGCCTGGAACATAAGATCGAGCTGCTCTGGTTGGTGAAGCATGCGCTTAAGTATTGCGGCGCGAAGGGGCTGTCCAGCAAAAACTTTAGAGATCGCTAAAGTGTCTGGCCTGCGGCATCCGAACGACATCCCCCGCATTGCTCCGAAGGGTTCGAGCGGCTATGAATCCCGGCACGCTCCCTCACGCCGCGTGCGCCTTTTTTGACCTGCGCCAGCCGCCGGAGCTTTGCCCATGCGCATCGAGAACGATCCGAAACTCGACTTCCGCGACGTGCTGATCCGTCCGAAGCGCTCGACGCTCGGCAGCCGCGCCGAGGTCGACGTCAACCGGAGCTTCCGCTTCGCGCATACCGGCCGCGAATGGACCGGCTTCCCGCTGATCGCCGCGAACATGGACGTGGTCGGCACCATGGCGATGGCGCGCGCCCTCTTGAAGCACGGCGCCATGGTCGCGCTGCACAAGCATTACGACGCCGACGAGCTGATCGGCTTCTTCAAGGAACCCGGCTCGGCCAACGCCTTCTATTCGCTGGGCACGACCGATTCCGACCATGACAAGCTCAAGGCCGTCCACGCCAAGGCGCCGATCGACAAGATCTGTCTCGACGTCGCCAATGGCTACACCGAGAAGTTCGTCGACACGGTCAAGGCGACGCGCGACGCCTTCCCGAATGCGGCGATCATGGCCGGCAACGTCGTCACCGGAGACATGACGGAAGCGCTGATCCTGGCCGGCGCCGACATCGTCAAGGTCGGCATCGGCCCGGGCTCGGTCTGCACCACCCGCAAGATGACCGGCGTCGGCTATCCGCAGCTCTCGGCGATCATCGAATGCTCGGATGCGGCCCACGGCCTGAAGGGCCTGGTCTGCGGCGATGGCGGCCTGACCGTGCCCGGCGACGTCGCCAAGGCCTATGGCGGCGGCTCCGATTTCGTGATGATGGGCGGCATGCTCGCCGGCCATGACGAATGCGAGGGCGAGATCCGCTACGAGACCCATGACGGCGAAAAGGTGCCGGTCGCGATGGTGTTCTACGGCATGTCCTCGGACACGGCGATGAAGAAATATTCGGGCGGCGTCGCCAAGTACCGTGCCTCCGAGGGCAAGACCGTCGAGGTGCCCTATCGCGGCCCGGTCGAGGGCACGATGCAGGAACTGATGGGCGGGGTGCGTTCGGCGATGACCTATATCGGCGCTGTCAGGCTCAAGGAGATGCCGAAGCGCACCACCTTCATCATGGTCGGCAGCCAGCTCAACACCGTGTTCGGCAATTGAGCGGACCGGACGTCGCCATCATCGGCGCCGGCCCGGCTGGGCTGATCGCGGCCGAGAAGCTGGCCGGAGCCGGCCACAACGTCGCGATCTATGAGCGTATGACCTCGCCGGCGCGCAAATTCCTGCTCGCCGGCCGCGGCGGGCTCAACCTGACGCATTCCGAGCCGACCGACGCCCTTCTCGACCGCTATGGCGAAGCGCGCACCTGGCTGGAGCCGGCGATCCACGCTTTTCCACCGCAAGCACTGCGCGACTGGGCCGACGGGCTCGGCGCCGAGAGCTTCATCGGCTCGAGCGGGCGGGTCTTCCCCAGGGCGATGAAGGCCTCGCCGCTGCTGCGCGCCTGGCTGGCGCGGCTCGATGGACTTGGCGTGACACTGCAGGCGAGCAGGCTCTGGACCGGCTGGGACGAGAACGGGGCGCTGCGTTTCGCCTTGCGCGATGGTGGCGAGGAGATCGTGAAGCCGCGCGCGACCCTGCTGGCGCTGGGCGGCGCGAGCTGGCCGCGACTCGGTTCGGATGGGTCCTGGGTCGAGCTGCTGCAACAGAAGGGCATCGCCATTGCGCCTCTGCGTCCGGCCAATGCCGGTTTCGCCGTCGCATGGTCGCCTGTGATGCGCGAGCGCTTCGCCGGGCAGCCGCTGAAGCGGATCGCGCTGAGCTTTGCCGGCCAGCGCGTGATGGGCGAGGCGATGATCGACGCAGGAGGTATCGAGGGCGGGGCGATCTATGCGCTGTCGGGGCCGCTGCGCGAGGCCATCGAACGCGATGGCGAGGCGACCCTGGCGATCGATCTGCGTCCGGACCTGACCGAGCCGGATCTTGCGAACAGGTTGGCGAAGCGCCGCCCGGGGGAGACGCTGAGCAACCACCTGCGCAAAGCTGCGGGGCTCTCTCCGGTGGCCGCGGCGGTGCTGCGCGAGACGGCAAGCGGGCCGCTGCCGGCCGCGCCGGAAGCGCTCGCGCAACTGATCAAGACCGCGCGGCTGCGGTTGACTGGCATGGCCTCGCTCACCCGCGCCATCTCGACCGCCGGCGGCGTTCCCGCCGAGGAGATCGACCAGGATTTCATGCTGAAGCGCCTGCCTGGCACCTTCATCGCCGGCGAGATGCTCGACTGGGAGGCGCCAACCGGCGGCTACCTGCTGCAAGGCTCCTTCGCCACGGGTGTCGTGGCGGCCGAGGGAATTGGAAAGTTCCTCAGCGACGCGCATCACGCTCAGGCTTGACCCGAGCCTCTCAGGCCGGAGGAGGCTCCGATCGGCGCCTTCTCGTCGTGAGATTCTCGGATCTGCGCTACGCTCCGTCCGAGAATGACGCTTGATCAGTTCAGGCGCTTGAGCTTGTAGAGCGCTTCCAGCGCCTCCCGCGGCGTCATCTCGTCGGGGTCGAACGCACCCAGTGCCTCGCGCAGCTTGTCGGGCTCCGAAGCTGACACTGCAACCGGCGCGGGTCTGCGCATCTGCACCGCAAAGAGCGGGAGATCGTCGACCAAAGCCGCGACCGGCTTCTCGCGCTCGCTCTTCTCCAGCTCGGAGAGGATGGCGCGCGCCCGCTCGACCACCGCCGGCGGCAGGCCGGCGAGCTTGGCGACCTGGATGCCGTAGGAGCGATCGGCCGCGCCGGGCACGACCTCGTGCAGGAAGACGACCTCGCCGTTCCATTCGGTAACCCGGACGGTCGCGTTGGCGACGCGGTCGAGCCGGTCGGCCAGCGCCGTCAGCTCGTGATAATGCGTCGCGAACAGCGCCCGGCAGCGATTGGCCTCGTGCAGATGCTCGATCGCGGCCCAGGCGATCGAGAGCCCGTCGAAGGTCGCGGTGCCCCGGCCGATCTCATCGAGAATGACGAGGGCGCGCGGCCCGGCCTGATTGAGGATCGCGGCGGTCTCGACCATCTCGACCATGAAGGTCGAGCGTCCCCGCGCCAGATCGTCGGCGGCGCCGACGCGCGAGAACAGCCGATCGACCACGCCGATATGGGCGCTCGAGGCCGGCACGAAGGAGCCCATCTGGGCGAGCACCGCGATCAGCGCGTTCTGGCGCAGGAAGGTCGACTTACCCGCCATGTTCGGGCCGGTGATCAGGCAGATGCGGCCATCCGGCTCCTTGCCCGCCGCCGAGAGCTCGCTGTCATTGGCGACGAAGGGCTGGCCCTGGCGCTTCAGTGCCGCCTCGACCACCGGATGCCGGCCGGCTTTGATGGTGAAGGCGGCACCGTCATCGATGATGGGCCGCGTCCAGCCACCGTCGATGGCGAGCTCGGCCAGGGCCGCGGCGACATCGATCACCGCGAGCGCCTGCGCCGCCGCCTTGATCGGCTCGGCCTGCGCCAGCACAGCCTCCGTCAATGCGGCGAAGATCGAGAGCTCGAGCTTCAGCGCCCGATCGGCGGCGGAGGCGATCTTGGCTTCGAGCTCGCCGAGCTCGACCGAGGAGAAGCGCATCGCATCCGACATGGTCTGGCGGTGAACAAAGACCGCGCGCCAGGGCTCCCTGAGGAAAGTTTCGCCGACCGCCTGCGGCACCTCGACGAAATAGCCGAGCATGGAATTGTGCTTGATCCGCAGCGTCCGGCAATCGGTCTCGGCGGCATAGCGCGCCTGCAATTGCGCGATCACCTTGCGCGAATCGACCTGGAGCAGCCTGAGTTCGTCGAGCGCCGGATCAAAACCCTCGCGCACGAAGCGGCCGTCGCGCTTGAGCAGCGGCAGCTCGTCGGCGAGCGTCGTGGATAGCCGCATCGCCAGATCAGGATCGGTGCGGCCGAGCGCCAGCGCCGCCTCGCGCAATTCGTCCGGCAGATCGCCCTGGCGCAGCAGCGCCGCCGCGACGCCGCGCCCCGCCTCCAGCCCGGCGCCGAGCGCGGCGAGATCGCGCGGACCACCGCGGTCGAGCGAGAGCCGGGCCAGCGCCCGCGCGATATCGGGCACACGCGACAGATCGCGCCGCAGCGCGTCGCGCAGCGAAGGCGTCTCGACCAGCAGCGTGACGCCATCGTGCCGCCTGCCGATGGCAGCTGAATCGGTCAACGGCCCGGCGAGGCGCTCGGCGAGCAGGCGGCTGCCGCCCGGCGTCTCGGTGCGGTCGATGGTGGCGAGCAGGCTGCCCGAGCGTTCACCAGCGAGGGTGCGGGTCAGTTCGAGATTGGCGCGGGTCGCCGCGTCGATCAGCATGGTCGCGCTCTGCCCTTCGCGGACGGGCGGCGACAGAGGCGGGCGGGCGCCGAGCTGGGTGCGCTCGACATAGGCAAGCGCAGCGGCGGCGGCGGCGATCTCGGCGCGGCTGAAGGCGCCGAAGGCGTCGAGCGTGGCGACGCCGAAGAATTCCTTCAGCCGGCGCTCGCCGGAGGCCGGATCGAGCCCTTCGCGCGCCAGCGGCGTCACGGGCGCTGCGACGTCGCGCCAGAATTCCTTCAGCTCGGGATCGTCATGGATCGCGTCGGGGCAGACGATTTCGCGCGGCTCCAGGCGGGCTAGCTCGACCGAGAGGCCGCGCTGGTCGGTTTCGAGTACGGCAAAACGGCCAGTCGAGATGTCCAGCGCAGCGAGACCGTAGGCAAAAACCTCGTCGCTCAGCCGACGGCGCGCCACGGCGACGAGCAGGCTCGCCCGGCCGGGATCGAGCAGGCGCTCCTCAGTGATGGTGCCGGGCGTGACGAGACGGACGACGTCGCGCTTCACCACCGATTTGGCGCCGCGCTTCCTGGCCTCGGCCGGGTCCTCGGTCTGCTCGCAGACGGCGACGCGATGGCCGGCGGCGATCAGCTTCTGCAGATAGTCGTCGGCGCGCTCGACCGGGACGCCGCACATGGCGATGTCCTCGCCGAGATGCTTGCCGCGCTTGGTCAGCACGATGCCGAGCGTGCGCGAGGCGATCTCGGCGTCCTGGAAGAACAATTCGTAGAAATCGCCCATCCGGTAGAACAGCAGGCAATCGGGATTATTGGCCTTGATCTCGACGTACTGCGCCATCATCGGCGTGACGCGGGCGGGATCCGCCACGGTTGTGGGCGGGGTTTTGACGACGTCGGGGGGCGAGGTGTGGCGCATGGGCCCGGCACGCTAGCAAAATGCGCCAGCAAGACCATCCGTTAGGACGGCTTTCAACAATCGAAAGCAGGATACGCCTCACCCGAGCGGCCGAAAGTTGCAAAGTTGCTGCTGATCAATCTCGCCCAGAGCCTGTTCTTTCTGCTGCTGGCAGGACTTCTCCTGGTCGTGGCCGGCCCTTGGGTCCATCACCGGCCTTGGCTGCGGCAGGTGCTCGTCGGCCTGCTGTTCGCGACCGGCGCCTTGATTAGCATGGCCAATCCCTCCCAAATCTACCCGGGCTTGCTCATCGATTCCCGCAACAGCTTCGCGATTCTGGCCGGACCGCTTGGAGGCCCGATCGCGGCGCTGATTACCGCGGCTCCACTCGTCGTCATGCGCTATTTGACCGGCGGCGTCGGCATGGTCACCGGCATCAACGGCATCGTCATGCGCGCAGCGATTGGTATCGCCTATGCGATCTGGCTGCGCCGGCGCGGACGCTCATTGGCGGGCCGCGATCTCGTCGCGCTGAGCGTGATCGACGCGCTCTGTCTCCTGGGATCGGCTGCTTTCATTCCGGGTGAAGCTGGCGAGCGCTTTCTGCGCGAGGCCGTTCCGGTGATGATTCTGGTCGGAACGGTCGGCATCTTCCTGACCGGCTTCCTCTTCATCAACGACAATGACCGCCGCGAGACCGCCTACCGCCTGCGCACGCTGATCCAGCGCGCGCCCGGGACGCTCTACCAGCGCATGGTCTTGCCGGACGGCACGCTGCGCTACCAGTTCGCCTCCTTCGCCATCGACCGCCTGCTCGGCATCAGCAAGGAAGAGGTCGAGCGCGACCCCGAAACCTGGCTCGGCAAGATGCTGCCGGAGGATCGGCAACGCTTCGAGGCCGCACGCGCCGCTCTGACAGGTCCTGATGACGTCTGGCGCTTCGAGGCGCGTTATGCCGCGCCCGATGGCGGCATCGTCTGGCTGCGCAGCGAAGCGACCATGCGGCGCCAGCCAGACGGGACGATGATCTGGGACGGGATCCTCCTCGACGTCACCCCCGAAAAGACGCTGGAGACCCGCCGTGACGGGATCGAGGCCCTGCGCCGCTCGGCGCTCGAGGAGCTCGCCGCGAATCTCGAGGTGACGGTGGGCAAGGCGCTGCGCCAGGTTGGTGATTCAGCCCACAGCATGCTCGAGGCGGCGCAGGGCATGGCCGCCAATGCCAACCGCACCACGGCCCGCGCCGGAGAAGCGACGCAGCAGGCCGAGCTCGCCTCGCAGCGCATCGGCAGCGTCGCCCATGCGGCCGAGCGGATCGACGCCTCGATCCGCGAGCTGACGCGCCAGACCGATCTCGCCGCCGAGACCGCCCGGCAGGCGGCTAGGCATGTCCGCTCGACCAGGACCGATGTCGATGGGCTCGCAGTCGCCGCCGACAAGGTCGGCGCGGTGCTCGCCTTCATCGAGGACATCGCGGTGCGCACCAATCTTCTAGCGCTCAACGCGACGATCGAGGCGGCGCGCGCCGGTGCCGCCGGGCGCGGCTTTTCGGTGGTCGCCGGCGAGGTCAAGAACCTCGCCGAGCAGACGCAGCAGGCGACGCAGGACATCGCCGCGACATTGCAGGAGATTCGCGGCGCGGCCGCCGCCGTCGCCGATGCCGTCGGGCAGATCGAAGGCACGATGGGGACGATCGAGACGACCTCGGACACCATCGCGCAAGTCGTCACCGGCCAGGGCGCGATCGCCTCGGGCATCGCCCTCGACGCCCAGGCCGTCGCCGGCTCGGCCGCGACCGTCACCGAAAACGTCGCCGGAGCCGGCGGCGAGGCGCACGCCACCGGCCAGGCCGCCGCGCGCGTCGTCGAGGCGGCGCGCCTGGTCAGCGAGCAGGCGGTCGAGCTCGACCGCTATGTCGGCGACAGCGTCGCGCGCATGCGCGCCGGCCTCTGACGTCTGCAGACCCGCTCCAATCCCTGCTGCCACGGTAAGACTGCTGTCGCGCGATCGCGCCTTGTCGAGGAAAGCGGGGCTGCCCTATGGTCGTTTCCCTCCGAGGAAACGCCTGTGAAAAAGAACAAGCGCATGAACGATCGCTCTCCGCCGCCCAAGCGCACCCGCCCGACCTTCACCGACCAGGAGGCGCTGCTCTTCCACTCACAGGGGCGGCCGGGCAAGCTCGAGATCATTCCTACCGTGCCGATGGCAACGCAGCGCGACCTGTCGCTGGCCTATTCGCCCGGTGTCGCGGTACCGGTCCTCGCCATCGCCGAGGATCCCAGCCGCGCCTATGACTACACCGCCCGTGCCAATCTCGTCGCGGTCATCACGAACGGCACCGCCATTCTCGGCCTCGGCAATCTCGGCGCGCTCGCCTCCAAGCCGGTGATGGAAGGCAAGTCGATCCTGTTCAAGCGTTTCGCCGATGTCGATTCGATCGATATCGAGGTCGATACCGAGGATGCCGACAAGTTCATCGACGCCGTGCGTTATCTCGGCCCGTCCTTCGGCGGCATCAATCTGGAGGACATCAAGGCGCCGGAATGCTTCATCATCGAGCAGCGCCTGCGCGAATTGATGGACATCCCGGTTTTCCATGACGACCAGCATGGCACGGCGATCATCGCCGCTGCCGGCCTGATCAACGCGCTCGACCTGACGGAGCGCGACATCCAGACGACCAAGCTCGTGATCAACGGCGCCGGCGCCGCTGCGATCGCCTGCATCGAGCTGCTCAAGGCGATGGGCTTCAAGCCCAGCAACGTCATCCTCTGCGACACCAAGGGCGTAATCTACCAGGGCCGCACCGAGGGCATGAACCAGTGGAAGTCGGCGCATGCGGCCATCACCGACCGGCGCACGCTGGCGGAAGCGCTGAAGGGAGCCGATGCCTTCTTCGGCCTGTCGCAGAAGGGCGCCGTCACACCTGACATGGTCGCCTCGATGGCAGAGAATCCGATCATCTTTGCCATGGCCAATCCCGATCCGGAGATCACGCCGGAAGAAGTCGCCGCCATTCGCGACGACGCGATCATGGCGACCGGGCGTTCGGATTATCCGAACCAGGTCAACAACGTGCTCGGCTTCCCCTTCATCTTCCGCGGCGCGCTCGACGTCCGTGCCACCACGATCAACATGGAGATGAAGATCGCTGCTGCCGAGGCGCTGGCACAACTCGCCCGCGAGGACGTGCCCGACGAGGTCGCGGCCGCCTATCAGGGCGCGCGTCCGCGCTATGGCAAGGACTACATCATCCCGGTGCCGTTCGATCCGCGGCTGATCCATGTCGTGCCAATGGCGGTCGCCAAGGCGGCGATGGAGACGGGTGTCGCCGGCAAGCCGATCGTCGACACCGGCGCCTACAAGGCGCAGCTCTCGGCAAGGCGCGACCCGGTCACCGGCGCGCTCAACCGCATCTTCGAGCGCGTCCGGCGCTATCCCAAGCGCGTCGTCTTCGCCGAGGGCGAGGAGGAGCAGGTCATCCGCGCCGCGGCATCCTTCGTTAATCAGGAGCTCGGCAAGGCGATCCTGGTCGGTCGTGAGGAGCGCATCAACGAGACCGCCGAGCATCTCGGCGTCGACCTCGCCGCCAAGGGCATCGAGATCCAGAACGCCAGGCTCTCGCACCGCAATTCCGCCTACGCGCAATACCTATACGAGCGGCTGCAGCGGCACGGCTACCTGTTCCGCGACTGCCAGCGCCTGATCAACCAGGACCGCAACCATTTCGCCGCGGCCATGGTCGCGCTCGGCGACGCCGACGCAATGGTCACCGGCGTCACCCGCAACTACTCGATCGCGTTGGAAGAAGTCCGCCGCGTCATCGACGATCGGCCGGGCCACCGCCTGATCGGCGTCTCGATCGCGATCACGCGTGGGCGCACCGTGCTCATCGCCGACACCGCGATCACCGAGATGCCGACGGCGCAGGAGCTGTCGGAGATCGCCATCGAGGCCGCCGGCGTCGCCCGCCGGCTCGGCTATGAGCCGAAGGTCGCGATGCTCGCCTTCTCGACCTTCGGCCATCCGGCCGGCGAGCGCTCCGAGAAGGTGCGCGAGGCGGTGGGCATCCTCGACGGCCAGCGCGTCGACTTCGAGTATGATGGCGAGATGGCCGCCGATGTCGCGCTCAATCGCGACCTGATGGCGCAGTACCCATTCTGCCGCCTGACCGGGCCGGCGAACGTCCTGGTGATGCCGGCGTTCCACTCGGCCTCGATCTCGACCAAGATGCTGCAGGAGCTCGGCGGCGCCACCGTGATCGGCCCGCTGCTGGTCGGCCTCGACAAGCCGGTGCAGATCGTCCCGCTCGGCGCCAAGGATTCCGACATCGTCAACATGGCGGCGCTGGCGGCGTTCAATATCGGCGGGTGACACTGCCGTCATGCTCGGGCTTGACCCGAGCATCTCACGACAAAAAAAGCGCCCTTGAAGGGCGCCTCATCCTGCAAGAGATTCTCGGCTCTTCGCTACGCTTCGGCCGAGAATGACACGCCTTCGGCGCGTCAGTTCGTGCGCGGGCCGAGGTCGCGCGGGGCGGCGTTGACCGTGACGATCTGGCCGTTGCGCAGCTCGAGCACGGCAAGGCCGCGCTCGTTAAGCCCGTCCGGACGGAAGCGGAAGACGCCGTCGGCACCGGCAAAGCCCGAAGCATTGGTCAAGACGCTCTCCGAGAAGCGCTGACTGCCTTGGGTGCGGGCAAGGGCCGCCGCCAGCGAGACCGCATCGTAGGACAGCGTGGCGGTGCGGATCGGGGCGCTGTTGAAGCGTTTCTGGTAGCGGCCGGAGAAGGCGTTGAAGCCGGCGGTATCGGGCGAGGCGAACCAGCCGCCCTGGATCGCCGGGACGCGCGCGACATTGGCGTCGTTCCAGACGCCGGTGCCGAGCGGCTTGATCTTGGCAGGATCGTAGCCGGCCTGCTGCAGGACGAGGCCGAGGCTCGGCATCGCTGCGGCATCGGCCGGCACGAACAGCGCATCCGCCTGCTGCAGCGCCGGCACGAGGCGGGTGGCGGCAGCGCGCATGCTGTTCTGGTCGGAACCGAAGCGCTCGATCACCACGACACGGGCGCCGTGATTGGCCACGGCCTGCTGGAACGCCCCTTCGACGACCTTGCCATAGGCGGTCTCGGGCACCAGCGCCGCGAAGGATTTACGCCCCTGCGCCGAGGCATAGGCGATGACGCGGTTGACGTCGTTCTCGGGCGGGAAGGAGAGCAGGTAGATGCCGCGCGAGGCGACATTGCTGTCGCTGGAGAAGGCGATCACCGGCTTGCCGGCACCGCGGGCGACCTGGCCGACGGCCTGCACCGACGGCGCGAAGAGCGGACCGATGATCAGCTCGGCGCCTTCGCGAAGGGCTTCCTGCGTCGCGGCCTGGGCGCCGTCCGGTGTGCCGCGATCATCCTTGACCAGCAAGGTGAGATCGGCCCCGGGGAATTCGGCGAGCGCCATCTCGGCAGCATTCTTGAGCGAGTTGCCGATGGTCGCGCCCTGGCCTTCGGCGGTCAGCGGCAGGATCAGGCCGACCTTGACCGAGCCGGCGCCGATGGTCGGGCCGCTCGGCTGAGCACTGCCGCCCTGCGGCGTCGCCGTGCTGTCGAAGCCGGGCAAGCCACCGGTTCCGCCGCTGCAGGCAGATAGCACGGCGCCAACGCCGGATAGCAGGATCAGTCGGCGGCTCGGCGGGACGAGGAGCTTCAAGTGACGCGACACGGTTTTCGTCTCCAGTCCTCGGCGAGGCGCAAGGCAAGCTCACACCAGCTGAATGTCTTGTCCCGAACCGTGGACAAGTCCTGCCAGTCAGCAAGGCTATTTTCAAGTTGTTAACTCTAGGTTCCCGGGCGAAACGTCGGGGAATGGTGGCATCTTCTCGGCCGGTGTGGCAGTTTCGCCGCCATGTCAGGCATGTCTTCCGCCCCGCCCGCCCCCGGCCGCGCCCCAAGCTATGCGGCCTTCGGGCTCCGGGCCGAGGCCGAACCGCTCTCGCCCGGCCTCCATATCGTCGCGACGCCGATCGGCAACCTCAAGGACATCTCGTTCCGGGCGCTGTCGACGCTCGCCGCCGCCGATGTCGTGCTGGCCGAGGACACCAGGACCTCGAAGACGCTGCTGGCGCATTACGGCATCGCGACGCCGCTCCTGCCCTATCACGAGCACAACGCCGCGCAGATGCGCCCGAAGATCCTGGACAAGCTGCGCCAGGGCGGCAAGCTCGCGCTGATCTCGGATGCCGGCACGCCTTTGGTCTCCGATCCCGGCTACAAGCTCGTCGCCGAGGTCGTCGCGGAAGGTTTGCCGGTCACCGGCATTCCCGGTGCCTCGGCCGTGCTGGCAGCGCTGGTGCTGGCGGGGCTGCCGACCGACCGCTTCTTCTTCGAAGGCTTTTTGCCGCCGAAGAGCGCCGGTCGTAAAGCGCGGTTGACCGAGCTTGCCGCCATTCCGGGCACGCTCGTCTTCTTCGAATCGCCGCGCCGGCTCGCGGAAATGCTGTCCGACGCCGCCGTGGTGCTGGGTGCGCGGGCTGGGGCGGTCGCGCGTGAACTGACCAAGTATTACGAGAATGTCCGCCGCGGCCCCCTGCCCGATCTTGCCGCCCACTATGCCGAAGCCGAGGAGGCGCGCGGCGAGATCGTGGTGGTGATCGGCCCGCCCGATGCCTCGGCCCAAGCCGTGCAAGGCGACACGCTCGACGAGGCGCTGCGGATGGCACTCGAAAAGGTCTCGCTCAAGGAGGCGGTCGCACAGGTCACGGCCGCGAGCGGGCAGCCGCGCCGCGTCGTCTATGCCCGCGCCCTCGAATTGACCCGCACGCCATGAGCGAGGCGCTACGCAGCCGGCGCGCGCGCCTGTCAGGCCTTGCCGGCCGCCGCGGCGAATGGCTCGCCGTCGTCTTCCTCACCCTCAAGGGCTACCGCCTGCTGCAGCGCCGCTTCGGCGGCAAGGGCGGCGAGATCGACCTGATCATGGCCCGTGGCGACGACATCGTCTTCGTCGAGGTCAAGGCGCGCGCCACGCTCGACGATGCGGCGACCGCGATCACGCCGGACAAGCGCCGGCTGATCGAAGCCCGCATCCGGCAATGGCTGGCGCGCAATTCCTGGGCGATGCAGCGCAACCTTCGCGCCGACGCCGTCTTCCTCGCGCCCTGGCGCCTGCCCCGCCATGTGCCCCGCGTGTTCGAGCTCGTGCTCTGACGCAAGGCCAGCCCTCTTGCGCCGCGATGGTCACGCAGCCGATATAACGGCCGCAACCGGAGCTTACGCCCATGAAGCTGAACGTCGCCATCCAGATGGACCCGATCGAGAAGGTCCGCATCGCCGGCGACACCGGCTTTTCGCTGATGCTGGAAGCGCAGGCGCGCGGGCACCGGCTCTTCACCTATACCCCCGACAAGCTGACCCTGCGCGACGGCAAGGTCACGGCCGTGATCAATCCGGTCGAGGTGCGCGATGTCGAGGGCGATC
The DNA here is from genome assembly GCF_001429505.1 of Allobosea sp. Root483D1. Lineage (GTDB taxonomy): Bacteria > Pseudomonadota > Alphaproteobacteria > Rhizobiales > Beijerinckiaceae > Allobosea. The sequence continues at coordinate 120,901 of NZ_LMJW01000006.1, read as the reverse complement.
ACTTCACCCTCGGCAAGCCTGAGCGCACCGACCTCTCGACGCTGGACGTGGTGCTGCTGCGCCAGGACCCGCCCTTCGACATGGCCTATGTCTCCTCGACGCATATGCTCGAGCGCATCCATCCGAAGACGCTGGTGGTCAACGATCCCGCGGAGGTCCGCAACGCGCCGGAAAAGCTCTTCGTCACGCATTTCCCGGACCTGATGCCGCCGACGCTGATCACGCGCGACCGCGCCGAGATCGAGGCCTTCCGTGAGGAGTTCGGCGAGATCGTCATGAAGCCGCTCTACGGCCATGGCGGCGCGACCGTGTTCAAGACCGGCAAGGGCGACCCGAATTTCGGCTCGCTCTACGACCTGTTTTCCAACCTCTTCCGCGAGCCCTGGGTGGTCCAGGCCTTCCTGAAGGAGGTCTCGGAAGGTGACAAGCGCATCATCCTGATCGATGGCAAGGCGGCAGGCGCGGTCAACCGCGTGCCGGCGGTGGGCGATCTGCGCGCCAATATGGTGCGCGGCGGCGCGGCGAAGCCAACAGATCTCTCCAAGCGCGAGCTCGAAATCTGCGAGCGCATCGGCCCGGCTTTGAGGGAGCGCGGCCTGCTGCTGGTCGGCATCGACGTGATCGGTGGCAAGCTGACCGAGATCAACGTCACCGCGCCCACCGGCGTACGCGCCATCAAGAAGCTCGGCGGGCCGGATCTGGCCGCGCAGCTCTTCGATGTGATCGAGACGAAACGCGCGGGGAAATAGCTAGGCGGCGACGCCGGCCGCGGTCCCGTTCAGCGGATTATCCGGGTCCCAGCCGTATTTCATCGTCTCGAAGCGCATCGCCATCGCGTCGACGAGCAGGAGCTTGCCGACCAGCGGCTCGCCGAAGCCGGTGATCGCGCGGATCACCTCCAGCGCCATCATCGAGCCCATCACGCCGGCGAGCGCACCCAGCACGCCGGCCTCGGCGCAAGGCGCGACCGTGCCGGCCGGCGGCTCCTGCGGGAACAGGCAGCGATAGGTCGGATTGGGCCGCCCGTCCGAGGCCTTCTCATGCGCCCTGATCGTGGTCAGCGAGCCGTCGAAGCGGCCGAGCGCCGCCGTCACCAGCGGCTTCTTCTCGTGGAAGCAGGCATCCGAGACGGCATAGCGCGTCGCGAAATTGTCCGAGCCGTCGGCGACCACATCGTAGAAGGCGACGAGCGCGCGCGCATTATGCGGGTCGATCCGCGTGACGTATTCCTCGATCTCGACCCGCGGGTTGAGCCGCGTGACGAAATTGGCGGCCGCGACCACCTTGCGCGCCCCGATATCCTCCGCCCCGAAGATGATCTGCCGCTGCAGGTTCGAGAGCGAGACATGGTCGTCGTCGACGATGCCGATCGTGCCAACGCCAGCCGCCGCAAGATAGGGGATCAGCGGCGCGCCCAGGCCGCCCGCGCCGATCACCAGAACGCGGGCGCGCTTCAGCTTCGCCTGGCCGGGGCCGCCGATCTCCGGCAGCACCAGATGGCGGGCATAGCGCTCGATCTCGGCGTCGTTCAGCGTCATGGCGGCAAGCTAGGCTGATCTGCTCGCACCAGCAATCGGGTGCGATGCCGTGACAGGAAGCGGGTGTCTGCACCGTCCATGCGCCTGCGATCACCCGTGCCTCATCGTCTGCACGGAGGAACGGGACATGACGGCACTCAAGGACAAGGTCGCGATCGTCACCGGCGCGAGCTCCGGCATCGGCCGGGCAGCGGCGAAGCTGTTCGCGGCCGAGGGCGCCAAGCTCGTCGTCACCGCACGGCGACAGGCCGAGCTCGACGCGTTGGTGGGGGAGATCGAGGCCGAGGGCGGTGTGGCGGTCGCAATCGCCGGCGACATCCGCGAGGAGGCGCTGGCGCAGCGGCTGGTGGAGATCGCGACCGAGCGCTTCGGCGAGCTCGATATCGGCTTCAACAATGCCGGTATCGTCGGCGAGCTCGGGCCGATCGGGCAGATGGCGAGCGAGAGCTGGCGCAATCTGATCGAAACCAACCTGACCAGCGCCTTCCTCGGCGCGAAGTATCAGGCGCCAGCGCTCGAGACCCGCGGCGGCGGCTCGCTGATCTTCACCGCGAGTTTCGTCGGCTACACCGCCGGGCTCGCCGGCATGTCGGCCTATGCCGCCAGCAAGGCCGGGCAGATCGGCCTTGTGAAAGCACTCGCAGCCGAACTCGGCGGCAAGCGCATCCGGGTCAATGCGCTGCTGCCGGGCGGCACCGACACGCCGGCGAGCATCACCAACGATCCGGCCTCCGGTCCCGAGGTCACCGCTTTCGTCGAGGGTATCCATGCGTTGAAGCGCATGGCGCAGCCCGAGGAGATCGCCCGCGCCGCGCTGTTCCTCGCTTCCGACGCGTCGAGCTTCGTCACCGGCACGGCGTTCCTCGCCGATGGCGGCGTCTCGATCCAGCGCGGCTGAGCGAACCGTTCATATGTGACATATATCGCCAAGCGGGCCTTCAAGCCCGCTTGGCCCCGCCCGAAAGCCGTGCCATCGTGACCGCAGGCAGGGATGGGGCAACCATTCCGCGCGTGACAGGGGAACGGCTCGATGCAACTGAAATCTCTCGCGCTCGCTCTGGCGGGCGTCGCCCTTTCGGCCATGGCCGCCATGGCCCAGACCGCGATCAAGCCGGCGATCGTCTATGACAAGGGCGGCAAGTTCGACAAATCCTTCAACGAGGGCGTCTTCGTCGGGGCCGAGAAGTTCAAGGCCGAGACCGGCGTCGAGTTCCGCGATTTCGAGCCGACAAACGACGCGCAGATCGAGCAGGCGCTACGCCGCTTCGCCCGCGACGGCCATTCGCCGATCATCGCCGTCGGCTTCTCGCAGGCGACCGCACTGCAGAAGGTCGCTGCCGAGTTCCCGAACCTGAAGTTCACGATCATCGACATGGTGGTCGAGCTGCCGAACGTGCAGTCTGTCGTGTTCAAGGAGCATGAAGCCTCCTATCTCGTCGGGCTCATCGCCAGCCTCGCCTCGAAGTCCGGCAAGGTCGGCTTCGTCGGCGGCATGGACATCCCGCTGATCCGCAAATTCGCCTGCGGCTACGTCCAGGGCGTCAAGGCCGGCAAGAAGGACGCCGAGATCTTCCAGAACATGACCGGCTCGACCCCGGCAGCCTGGAACGACCCGGTCAAGGGCGGCGAGCTCGCCAAGTCGCAGATCGACCGCGGCGCCGACGTGATCTATCACGCCGCCGGCGGCACCGGCATCGGCGTGCTACGCGCCGCGGCCGACGCCGGCAAGCTCGGCATCGGCGTCGACTCCAACCAGAACATGCTGCATCCCGGCAAGGTGCTGACCTCGATGCTGAAGCGCGTCGACGTCGCCGCCTACAGCTCGTTCAAGGAAGCGCGCGACGGCACCTGGAAGCCAGGCGTCTCCGTGCTCGGGCTGAAGGAGGACGGCGTCGGCTGGGCGCTCGACGACAATAACAAGGCGCTGATTACGCCCGAGATGAAGGCGACCGCCGACAAGGCGCGGGCCGACATCATCGCCGGCACGGTCAAGGTCCACGACTACATGTCGGATTCCAAGTGCACGATGTGAGCCGGCCCAGCCGGTGACGAGCACGCCCCCAGCCATCGCACTGACCGGGATCAGCAAGAGCTTCGGCCCGGTCAAGGCCAACAAGGACGTCTCGCTGTCGGTCGCCGCCAGCTCGATCCACGGCATCGTCGGCGAGAATGGCGCCGGCAAGTCGACGCTGATGTCGATCCTCTACGGTTTCTACGAGGCCGATTCCGGCGAGATCCGGGTCCGTGGCGAAGCGCGGCGCATCCGCTCCTCCTCGGATGCGATCGGTGCAGGGATCGGCATGGTCCACCAGCATTTCATGCTGGTCGAGCCGCTCAGCGTGGTCGAGAACATCGTGCTCGGCGCCGAGGGCGGCGCGTTGCTCAAGCGCGGCATCGCCAAGGCACGGGCGGAGCTGGCGCGGCTTTCCGAGGAATACGGCCTCGCCATCGATCCCGACGCGATCGTCGGTACGCTCTCTGTCGGCCTGCAGCAGCGCGTCGAGATCCTGAAGGCGCTCTATCGCGGCGCCGAGGTCCTGATCCTCGACGAGCCGACCGCGGTGCTGACCCCGGCCGAAGCGGACCAACTCTTTGAATTGCTGCGGGCGCTGAAGGCGCAGGGCAAGACGGTGATCCTGATCACCCACAAGCTGCGCGAGATCATGGCGGTGACCGATCGCGTCTCTGTGATGCGGCGCGGCGAGATGGTCGCCCATGTCGAGACGGACAGGACCTCGCCGGCAGAACTCGCGGAGGCGATGGTCGGCCGGCGCGTGCTGCTGCGCGTCGAGAAGAGCCCGCGAAAGCGCGGCGCGCCGGTGCTCGAAGCGGCCGGCCTCTCCGTGATCGACGAACGCGGCCACGAGACCTTGCGCGATGGGTCGCTCACCCTCCACGAAGGCGAGATCGTCGGCATCGCCGGCGTCGCCGGCAACGGCCAGAGCGAATTGCTCGACGTGCTCGCGGGCCTGACCCAACCGGCGCGCGGGGTGATCCGGCTCGACGGGACAATCCTCAATGCCGCCGACCGCAACCCGGCCAATCTGCGCCGGCTCGGCCTGATGCACATCCCCGAGGATCGCTTGCGGACCGGCCTCGTCACCGCCTTCGCCGCGGCCGAGAACGCCATCCTCGGTTATCATGACGATCCGGCCTTTGGACCCGGCCCCTTCCTGTCGCCAAGCCTGGTCGAGAAGCATGCGCGCGCCGGCATGCAGGATTACGACGTCCGCCCGGTCGACCCCGCCCTGAAGACGGCCAAGTTCTCCGGCGGCAACCAGCAGAAGATCGTGCTCGCACGCGAGATCGAGCGGGCGCCGAAGGTGTTGCTGGTCGGCCAGCCGACGCGCGGCGTCGATATCGGCGCGATCGAGTTCATCCATCGCCGCCTGATCGCCCTGCGCGACGCCGGCGTCGCCATCCTGCTCGTCTCGGTCGAGCTCGAGGAGGTGATGGCGCTCTCCGACCGGATCCTGGCGCTCTGCGGCGGCCAGATCACCGGCGAGCGCGAGGCAACCACGACCGACGAGCGCGATCTCGGCCTGCTGATGGCGGGTGTGAGCGAGCGCGCGGCATGAGCGCCGCCCCGCTCGACCTGCCGCGCTGGGCCGATACGGCGCTGGTGCCGCTGGTCTCGGTCACGGCGGCACTCGTCGTTGCCGGGCTCGTCGTGCTCTCGATCGGCGAAAGCCCGCTGGAGGCGACGGCGCTCTTGCTGAAGGGCTCGCTCGGCAGCCTGGAGAGCCTCGGCTTCACGCTCTACTACACCACGAATTTCATCTTCACCGGCCTCGCCGTCGCGGTCGCCTTCCATGCCGGGCTGTTCAATATCGGCGGCGAGGGCCAGGCCACGGTCGCCGGCATCTTCGCCGCGCTCGCCTGCCTCTGGCTCGCGCCGCTGCCCGGCATCCTCCTGGTGCCGCTCACCATTCTCGCCGCAGCCGCGGGCGGGGCGCTCTGGGCCTTCATTCCCGGCTACCTCCAGGCGACGCGCGGCAGCCATGTCGTGATCACCACGATCATGTTCAACTTCATCGCCGCGACCCTGATCGTCTACCTCCTGGTCGAGGTGATGGGGAAGACAGGCTCGATGCAGCCGGAAACCCCGGATTTCCCGAAGCAGGCGGTGCTGACGCCGATCCACGAACTGCTCGGCGCCTTCGGATTGAAGTTGCCCTCCACCCCCCTCAACACCTCGTTCCTGCTGGCGCTCGCGTCCCTCGTCGCGGTTTGGGCGCTGATCTACCGCTCGCGGCTCGGCTATGCGATCCGCACCGTCGGCGCCAATCCGCGTGCGGCGGCCTATGCCGGCATCTCGCCCGCCCGGATCACCATGGTCGCGATGGCAATCTCGGGTGCTCTCGCCGGCGGGCTCGCCGTCAACGAAGCCATGGGCGTGCAGCACCGGCTGGTGCTCGACTTCACCGCCGGCTACGGCTTCGTCGGCATCGCGGTGGCGCTGATGGGCCGCGGCCACCCGGTCGGCGTCGGACTCGCGGCGCTGCTCTTCGGCGTGCTCTACCAGGGCGGGGCGGAGCTCTCCTTCGACAAGCCGACCATCACCCGCGACATGGTCGTGGTGATCGGCGGCATCGTCATCCTCTTCGCCGGCGCGCTCGACGGCTTGTTCCGGCGGCTTGTCGCCGGCGTGCTCAATCTCGGGCGCGGAGGCTAGGCGATGGAGATCGTCCAGACCCTCGCCGTCATCCTCGATTCGACGATCCGGCTATCAATCCCGCTGCTCTGCGCCGCGCTCGCCGGGTTGTGGTCAGAGCGCTCCGGCGTCGTCGACATCGGCCTCGAAGGCAAGATGCTGATCGCCGCCTTCGCCTCGGCCGTCGTCGCCTACCAGAGCGGCTCGGCCTGGGCGGGCCTCGGCGCCGGCATGCTTGCCGCCATCGCATTGTCGCTGGTGCACGGCTTTGCTGCGATCACCTGGCGCGGCAACCAGATCGTCTCCGGCGTCGCGATCAACATGCTGGCGGTCGGACTCACCGCCATTCTCGGCAATGCGTGGTATGGTCAGGGCGGGCGCACCCCTAACCTTGAAGGACCAGCACGCTTCCCGGAACTCGACCTGCCTCTGGTCGGGACCTTCAAGGACATCCCGGTCTTCGGCCCGATCTACGACATCGCGATCTCCGGCCATGCCGCGCCGGTCTATCTCGCGGTGCTCGCCCTCGTGCTGACGGCGCTGACGCTGAAGCACACGCGCTTCGGCCTGCGCCTGCGCGCCGTCGGCGAGAATCCGGCCGCGGTCGACACCGCCGGCGTCTCCGTCGCCGGACTGCGCTACGCCGCGGTGATCATCTGCGGGGCGCTTTGCGGGCTGGGCGGCACCTATCTCGCCGTTTCGCAATCGGCCGGCTTCCTGCCGCAGATGACGGCCGGCAAGGGCTTCATCGCGCTCGCTGCCGTGATCTTCGCCAATTGGCGGCCCTGGCCGGCTCTGTTCGCCTGCCTGCTCTTCGGCCTGCTCGACGCGGTCGCGATAAGACTGCAAGGCGTCAGCCTGCCCGGCATCGGCTTGGTGCCGGTGCAGGCGATCCAGGCCCTGCCCTATGTGATGACGGTCGTGCTGCTCGCCGGCTTCATCGGCAAGGCGACGCCGCCGAAGGCCTCGGGCCTGCCTTATGTGAAGGAGCGCTGAGAGGTGCCCGCCGAACCCGATCTCGACGCGCTCTTCGCCGGGGCTCAGGCGGCGCAGAGCCGAGCCTATGCGCCCTATTCGCGCTTCAAGGTCGGCGCCGCCATCCTGGCCGATGACGGCAAGGTCTATCCCGGCTGCAATGTCGAGAACGCCGCCTATCCGGTCGGAGCCTGCGCCGAGGCCGGCGCGATCTCGGCGATGATCGCGGGCGGCGCGCGCGCGATCCGGGCGCTCCTCGTCATCGGCGACGGGGCCGAGCTGGTGACGCCCTGCGGCGCCTGCCGCCAGCGCATCCGCGAGTTCGCCGCGCCGGAGACACCGATCGTCATCGCCGGACCCGACGGCATCCGCGCGCGCTTTTCATTGGCCGAGCTGTTGCCAGCCTCGTTCGGACCAGCCAATTTGCCGACCTGATTTGCGGGCGCCAGTATGGCAGTCCGATGAGCGCGGAAAACGCGCCGATGGAGCAGACAACATGGCGGCGGATGCGCTTTTCGACCAAGCGGCATCGACACTGATCGATCGCGGCATCGATGGCGGCATCGACTGCGCCATCGTGCTCGGTACCGGGCTCGGCCGCATCATCGACGACATGGTCGATCCGATCTCGGTCCCGTTCGAGGAAATCCCCGGCTTTCCGAAGGGCTCGGTCTCCGGCCATGCCAAGCGGCTCAGCTATGGCGTGCTGCACGGCAAGCGCGTGCTGGTCTTCGAGGGCCGCGCGCATTTCTACGAGACCGGCGACCCCGCCATCATGCGCGTGCCGCTCGGCATGCTCGCCGCCTTCGGCTCGCCGCCGCTGGTGCTGACCAACGCCGCCGGCTCGCTCAGGCCCGATCTCAGGCCAGGCAGCCTCGCGCTGATCACCGACCACATCAACTACAACGGCCCGAACCCGCTGGTCGGCGATGTCGGGGATGGCCGCTTCGTGCCGATGATCGACGCCTATGACCCGCATCTGCGCGCCCGCCTGAAAAAGGCCGCCGCCGCCAGCGGCGCCAATATGGGCGAGGGCGTCTATATGTGGTTCTCGGGCCCGAGCTTCGAGACGCCGGCCGAGGTCAAGATGGCCAAGATGCTGGGCGCCGATCTCGTGGGGATGTCGACCGTGCCGGAGGTGATCCTGGCGCGGCGTTACGGCCTGCGCGTCGCCGGCATCTCGATCGTCACCAATATGGGTGCCGGCATTCTCGGTGGCGCCCCTAGCCATGGCGAGACGCGCGACGTCGCCGCGACAGCGACCACCGCGCTGCGGCGCGTGCTACGCTCCTTCCTGACGGAGCTTTGAGATCATGACGGATGCCGACCTCGCTTTGCGCGCGCTGCGCCTGCTCGACCTGACGGATCTGTCCGACCAAGCCAGCGAGACCGGCACGCTGCAGCTCTGTGCTCGCGCCGTCGCAGCGCCCGGCCCGGTCGCGGCGATCTGCATCTGGCCGCAATTCGTCAAGCTGGCGCGCCAGACGCTGAAGGCTTCCCCGGTCAGGATCGCGACCGTGATCAACTTCCCGGCCGGCAATAGCAATTGCAGCCTGATCGGCAGCGATATCAACGAGGCGATCGCCGACGGCGCCGACGAAATCGACCTCGTGCTGCCCTGGCGCGCCTTGCTCGCCGGCGATGTCGAGATCGCCCGCGAGATGGTCGCCGAGGCGCGCGGCAGTTGCGGTGACAAGCCGCTCAAGGTCATCCTTGAAACCGGCGAATATCCGGATCGGGCTTCCGTCCGCGCCGCGTCCGAACTCGCCATCGCGGCCGGCGCCGACTTCATCAAGACATCGACCGGCAAGACCAAAACCTCGGCCACGCCGGAGGCCGCTCGCACCATGCTGGAGGCGATAAAAGCCTCGGGCAGGCCGGTCGGCCTGAAGCCGTCCGGCGGCCTGCGCACGCTCGCCGATGCGAAGAGCTATCTCGACCTCGCCGGCGAGCTGATGGGTCCGGGCTGGGCGACGCAGAAGACCTTCCGCTTCGGCGCCAGCGGCCTCTACGGCGTGCTCGCCGACATCATCGCCGGCACCGCCCCGGCCGAACGGACCGACGGAGCCTATTGATGCGCCTGCCGCAGGAGATCATCGCCGCCAAGCGCGACGGCGAGCGCCTCAATGCCCAGGATATCCGCCAGATGATCGCGGGGCTGACCGACGGCTCGGTCAGCGAGGGCCAGGCGGCCGCCTTCGCCATGGCGATCTTCTTCCGCGACATGGATGCCGAGGAGCGCGTCGCGCTGACGCTCGCCATGCGCGATTCCGGCACGGTACTGGACTGGCGCGACCTGCCGGGTCCGGCGCTGGACAAGCACTCGACCGGCGGCGTCGGCGACACGGTCTCGCTGCCGCTCGCCGCGGCGGTCGCGGCCTGCGGCGGCTATGTCCCGATGATCTCGGGCCGCGGCCTCGGCCATACCGGCGGCACGCTCGACAAGCTCGACGCGGTGCCGGGCTATGTCACCCAGCCGGGGATCGACCTCTTCCGCCACGTCGTGCGCGAGGTCGGCTGCGCCATCATCGGCCAGACCGCCGACCTCGCACCGGCCGACAAGCGGCTCTATGCGATCCGGGACGTGACCGCGACCGTGGAGACGATCCCACTGCTGGTCTCCTCGATCCTGTCGAAGAAGCTCGCCGCGGGGCTGCATGGGCTGGCCATGGACGTCAAATTCGGCTCCGGCGCCTTCCTGCCCGATTTCGATAGAGCCAAGGCACTGGCGCAGAGCCTGTCCGATGTCGGCAACGGAGCCGGCCTGCCGACGCGGGCCCTGCTCACCGATATGAGCGAGCCGCTGGCTTCGGCCGCCGGCAATGCGCTCGAGGTCGCCTATGCGCTCGACCATCTGACCGGGCGCCGGCGCGAGCCGCGTTTCCACGAGGTCACGGTGGCGCTCTCCGCCGAGATGCTGCTGCTCGGCCGGCTGGCGGCGACGCGCGAGGAGGCTGTCGCCCGGATCGAGGACGCCTTCGCCAGCGGCGCGGCGGCGGAGCGCTTCATCCACATGATCGCGGCGCTGGGTGGCCCTGCCGACCTGCTGGAGCATCCCGAGCGGCACTTCGCCCGCGCACCGATCGTCCGGCCGGTCTTCTCCGACCGGGCCGGGCTGGTCGAGGCGATCGACACGCGCGGCATCGGCCTCGCCGTGGTCGCGCTCGGCGGCGGCCGCACCCGCCCGCAGGACGAAATCGACCATGCCGTGGGGATCACCGAGCTCGCCGGGCTCGGCGAGCGGGTCGGACCGGACCGGCCGCTCGGCATCATCCATGCCCGCAGCGAGGCCGGCTTCGACGCCGCCCGCATCCGCCTGAAGAGCGCCTATCGCCGCGGCGACACCGCTGTTACGCGTGGGCCCCTGATCATCCCTGCTTCGGAAGGTATTCGCCCATGAGCCTGCTTCTGGCGATCACCGGCTGGCATGTCGAGAGCTGGCGCAAGCGCTTCGCAGCACTGCTGCCGGAATTACCGATCGTCACGCTCGGCGAGCCCTTCGACCGGCGCGCCGTGCATTATGTCGCGAGCTGGAAGCATCCCGAGGGGAGCCTTGCCGGCCTGCCCAATCTCGCCGCGATCTTCTCGCTCGGCGCCGGCGTCGACCATCTCTTCACCGACAGCCGGCTGCCGCAGGCGCCGATCGCCCGGGTGATCGATCCCGACCTGACGACGCGGATGAGCGAATATGTCGTCATGCACTGCCTGATGCAGCTGCGCCAGCAACGCCGCTACGACCGGCAGCAGCGCGAGAAGCTCTGGGACGACGATCGCCACCAGCCGGCGGCGCGCGAGGTCCGGGTCGGCATCATGGGGCTGGGCGAGCTCGGGCAGGACGCGGCGCGCAAGTTGCAATTGCTCGGCTTCGACGTCGCCGGCTGGAGCCGCTCGCCGAAGGCGATCGAGGGGCTCGCCACCTTCGCCGGAGAGGACGGCCTGGCGGCCTTCCTCGCCCGCACTGACATCCTGGTCGCCCTGCTGCCGCATACGCCGGAGACGGAAGGCATCCTGAACCGCCCGCTGCTCGCCGGGCTGGCGCGTGACGGCCGGCTCGGCGGGCCGGCGCTGATCAATGCCGGCCGCGGCAAATTGCAGGTCGAGGCCGACATTCTCGCGGCGCTCGACGCCGGCGAGCTCAGGGAAGCGGTGCTCGACGTGTTCCAGACCGAGCCGCTGCCGCAGGAGTCGCGGCTCTGGGTCCATCCCGCCGTGACGGTGACGCCGCACAACTCAGCCATGTCGGCGCCCGAAACCGTCGCCGACCAGATCGCGGCGCAGATCCGGCGGCTGGAAGCCGGCGGGGAGCTGCAGAACGTCGTCGACCCGACGCGGGGCTATTGAGGCGATAGCCGCCTGATCGCGGTGATCGGCCCGCCCTTGCGGGCGAGGATGCGGTCGCGCGCCGGCCGCAGGGGCTCGCTGATCACGCTCATGGTGAAGGCGGTGGCGTGCAGCAGCGTCTCGGGGTCGGTCATGATCCCGACATGGCCCTTCCAGAAGACGAGGTCGCCGCGGCTGAGGCCGTCCAGGCCATCGTCGAAGGCGACGGCTTCGCCCAGGCCCTGCTCCTGCATGTCGGAATCGCGCGGCGCCGCTATGCCGGCGGCGGCCAGCGAGAGCTGGACGAGAGCCGAGCAGTCGAGGCCGAGGCTGGTCTTGCCACCCCAGAAATAGGGCGCGTGCAGGAAGCGCTCGGCGACCGCGACGAAATCCGGCTCATGCTGCTCGCGCGGACTAAGATGCTGCTTGAAGATGTAGCCGCCGCGCTCGGTCGTGAGGAAATCACCGCTCTCGCCAGTGACCGCCAGGCCCGCGCCGATGGACAGCGCCTCCAACGGCGACAGTTTGATCGAAGGGCCGGGATAGACGAAGGTCCGGAGCGTGCAGACGCGATGCGTCGGAACCGGAGCATCGCCGGCCAGGCAATCCTCGGGCAGGTAGCCGACATAGGAATCGCCGACGAGCTGGCCCCAGGCCCAGCCCTCGTGCTGCTCATAGACCCGCACAGCCTCGCCGGCGAGCGCCTCGGTGTCGAGCGGCGCATCCGGCCGCGGCTCGCGCCGCAGCGGGGCCGAGGGCGTCACCACCCGCATCGGGATCGGATCGGCGAAGGCGAGCGCCTCGACCTTTCCGTCGAGATGACGGGCGGCGAGGTCCGGGCGGGCGGGGGTGAGGCGGCGGTCGAGAATCGGGCTCATGCCGGCACTGTAGTCCTGTCCAGTTAACGGGCGAAGCGCAGAACGCTCAGGCCGGGCCGAGCTCGCGGGCCCGTGCGGTGACGAGATCGGCAAGATGCTCAACCGCCAGGGCGCCCGCGACCGTCCGCTGAATGACGACATTGCGCTTGTCGAACTCGTCGCGCTTTCGGCTGACCAGGCCGAGCTTGCCCATGCTGTCGAGGGCGCGGGTGATCACCGGCTTGGTGACGCCGAGCCGCGCCGCGAGGCCGCGCACCGTATGCGGCGGCAACTCCAGATAGATGGTCAGCAGGATCGCGGTCTGGCGCACCGACAGGTCGGACTGGGTATCGCGCACCAGGTCGAGATGCACCTCGCGCCAGAGCCTGAGCGCCTGCGTCGGCTTGATCTCCAGCACCATGCCGTCCCCGGATCGTTACGGGGCCGTATCATTATCGCGCCGGCATCGCCGCGCAAGCTGAGCCGCGCAGCAGGCTTAACGGACGCCGTAAAGCTGCTTCGCCAGCGCGTAGATCAGCCGTGCCGCCTGGCATTCGCCGCCTTCGGGACGCCCGGGCTTGGTCGAGGGATTCCAGCCATAAATGTCGAAATGGGCATAGGAGCGGCTCTTCTCGACGAAACGGTTGAGGAAGAGCGCAGCTGTCACCGAACCGGCGAAGGCGCCGCCGGAAACGTTGTTCAGATCAGCGATCTTGGAGTCGAGCATCCCGTCATAGGGCGGCCAGAGCGGCATGCGCCAGACCGGATCGTTCACCGCGGCACTGATGCGGGCGATCTCGGCGGCGAGGCCGTCGTCATGGGTGTAGAAGGGCGGCAGATCGGGCCCGAGCGCGACGCGGGCCGCTCCGGTCAACGTGGCGAAATCGACCAGCAATTCGGGCGCCTCCTCGTCGGCCAGCACCAGAGCGTCGGCAAGGATGAGACGCCCTTCCGCATCGGTGTTGCCGATCTCGACGGTCAGCCCCTTCCGGCTCTGCAAGACATCGCCGGGGCGGAAGGACGCGCCGGAGACGGCGTTCTCGACCGCCGGCACGAGCAGGCGCAGGCGGACCTTCAGCTTCGCCTGCATGATCATGCGCGCCGCCGCGATCGCCGACGCCGCGCCGCCCATGTCCTTCTTCATCAGGAGCATGCCGGCATCGGTCTTGAGGTTGAGCCCGCCGGTGTCGAAAGCGACACCCTTGCCGACCAGGGTCAGCTTCGGATCGCCCTCCTTGCCCCAGCGCAGATCGATCAGCCGTGGCGCGCGAGGCGAAGCCCGGCCGACGGCATGGATCATCGGGAAATTGGCTGCGAGCAGATCGTCGCCGACGGTGCTGCCGACCTCGGCGCCATGGGTCTCGCCGAGCGCACGCACGGCCGCCTCGATCTCGGCCGGCCCAAGATCGGCGGCGGAGGTGTTGACGAGGTCGCGCGCCAGGGCGCTCGCCTGCGCGAGATTGCTCAGCTCGTCGCCGTCGACGCCCTCCGGCAGGACGAGCCGCGCCGTAGCGGGCTTGGGCTTGCGGTAGCGCTCGAAACGATAGGCGGTGAGCAGCCAGCCGAGCGCGGCGAGACCGGCATCGCCGATATCACCCGCCAGGGCATAGTCGCCCGGCGGCAGGCTGGTGGCGAGGCGGCCCGGGGCGAACGGGTCGCGCCGCCGCGGGCCCATCGGCTCGACCCCGAGCAGCACGGCAGTGAGGGAGCCATCCGCGCCCGGGAGCAGGACATGCTGGCCCGGCCGCGCCTCGAAACCCTGCGCCTGCGCGAAGCTGCGCGGCACCGGCGCGAACCCGTCGCGCAGGGCCGGCCAATCTGACTTGGCGACGCAATGGACTGATATGGCTGATGTTCCAGAAGGCAGAAGCAGCGGATGCACGATCGACGAACCTCGGATGGCGAAATCGCCGGCGCCAGCATGCGGCGCCGGCCCCGATCCGCCCGATTAACAATCCGTTAGGGTTAACGTTTTATCACCGAGGGCAACAGTTTTCCCGTACCGGCGAGGCATTCCGGCTTATGTCCATTCGCATCCGCGCCCTTCGTTTCGGCCATCTCGCCGCGGCCTCCGTCCTCTGCCTCGCGCTCGGCGCCTGCCAGATGCGCGGCGGCCCCGGCGACGTCACCGGCTCGATCGGGGCGAGGCAGACCCAGCCGCGGACCGAGGCGCAATGGCGTAGCGAGGAAGCGGATTGGGCCAAGCGCTACGAGGCGAACCAGAAGGACCGCAACGCAGCTCTCTTCTATGCGCGGGCGCTGCGCGCGCTCGACAAGAACGCCCAGGCCCTCGCCATCCTCGAAGGCGCCGTGATCATCCACACCGAGGATCAGGAACTACTCGGCGCCTATGGCCGCTCGCTCGCCGACAATGGCCGCCTGAAGCAGGCGGACGATGTGCTGGGCAGGGCCCATCAGCCGGAGAAGCCCGACTGGCGGATCCTCTCGGCGCAAGGCACCGTCGCCGACCAGCTCGGCGAGCACGACCGCGCCCAGCAGCTCTATGCGGCCGCGCTGAGGCTCGTGCCGAACGAACCGACGGTGATGTCCAATCTCGGCCTGTCGCTCGCCCTGTCGAAGCGGCTTCCGGACGCCGAACGCGTGCTGCGCGAGGCGACGGCAACGCCAGGCTCCGACGCCAGGGTGCGCCAGAACCTCGTCCTGGTGCTCGGCCTGCAGGGACGCTTCCAGGACGCCGAGCAGATCGCCCGCCAGGACATGAGCCCGGCGGAAGCCTCGGCGACCATCGCCTATCTGCGTCGCTCGGTCAGCCAGCCGAACAGCTGGGACATGCTGCGCGGCGGCAAGCCCAAGCCGGCAGCGCGCACGGCGGCGCCCGAGAAGGCCTCCCTGCCGGCGGGTTGAGCCTCCCTCTGCCTCTTTGGAAGCATTTTCTTCCACGCGAACCGATCGTCACTTCGCTCTAGAAGCGCGATCGACAACCGTCGCCTTTTTCCCGGTCGATTGCCACTGAACGCCGGCGCAGGCAGGGGCATGATATCAGTTCGGGCAGAACCGAGAGGCCCGCCGCCTGCCTCGGTTCAGAAGGTGTTGAGCGCCTTGATGATGGCGGGCGTCAGAATCACCACGAACAGCACCGGCAGAAAGAACATGATCATCGGGACGGTCAGCTTCGGCGGCAGCGCCGCAGCCTTCTTCTCCGCCTCGTTCATCCGCTGATCCCGGCTTTCCTGCGCAAGCGTGCGCAAAGCGGTCCCGAGCGGCGTGCCGTAGCGCTCGGCCTGGATCAGCGCCGTGCTCACCGACTTCACCGATTCCAGGCCGGTGCGTGCGGCCAGGTTCTCGTAAGCTTGCCGACGTTCGGAGAGGTATGAGAGTTCTGCGGTGCAGAGCGCGAGCTCCTCGGCCAGCGGCACCGACTGGCTGCCGATCTCGGTCGAGACCTTGCGGAAGGCGAGCTCGATCGACATGCCCGATTCCACGCAGATCAGCAGCAGGTCGAGTGCATCCGGAAAGGCGCGCCGCATCGAGATCTGGCGCTTGCCCGTCGCGTTCGAGAGATAGATTTCCGGCGCCTTGATGCCGAGATAGGCGGCGCCGAGCGCGAATCCGATCTGCATGACGAAGGACTGGCCGAAGTCATTGATCAGGCCGAGGTAGAACAGGGTGAACAGGAAAAGACCGATCGGCGTGACCAGCCTGAAGAACAGGAAGCCGACCTCGGCCTGCTGACCCCGGAATCCGGCGGTGGCGAGCTGCTTCTTGGCGTTCTCCGTCCCGAGCCAGTCGCTGAGCTTGAACTGCTCGACGATGTTGCGCATGAACGCCTTCGGCTCCTGGCGAAGCGAAATCTTCTCCTTCTGCCGCACCAGACGGTCGCGCTCACGTGCGCGGATCCGATCGCGTTCGGTCGCAACCGTCTTCATGCGCTTGTTCAGCACATTGCCTTCAAGCAGCGGCGCCGCCACCGTCATGACAGTGACCGCGACGGCAATCCCGCCGACCAGCGCGAGCAGGAACCTCATGTCGAGGAGCTTCTCGAACAGGAGCGAGAGCATGCCGAGGGTTCCTCAGATATCGAAGTTGATCATCTTGCGCATGACGAGAATGCCGATACACATCCAGAGAGCGCAGCCGGCCAGCGCAATCCGGCCCGCATTCGTGCTAAAAAGCGGGTCCATGTAGCCAGGGCTCGTCGCATAGACGAGCCCTGCGACGGCCGGCGGCAAGGAGCCGATGATCGCGGCTGAAGCCTTGGCCTCCATCGAGACCGCCTGGATCTTGTCGCGCATCTTGCGGCGCTCGCGAATGACGCGCGACAGATTCGACAAGGTCTCTGCGAGATTGCCACCGGTCTTCTGCTGGATCGCCAGGACGATGCCGAAGAAATTGGCCTCGGCGCAGGGCATGCGCTCATACAGCTTGGTGGTGGCGTCGCTCATCGACATGCCGAGCGTCTGGGCCTCGACGATCAGCCGAAACTCGGTCTTGACCGGGTCCTGGGCCTCACTGGCGATGATGCGCAGACAATCGTTCAGGGGCAGTCCAGACTTGATGCCACGCACGATGACGTCGAGCGCGTTCGGAAACTCGTGGATGAAGCGTTGCAGCCGCTTCTTGCCGAGATGGGCCAGATACCAGCGTGGCAAGCCCAGGAGGCCGACCAGGAAACCGACGAGCGCCAACCCCAGATTGCCCGACACGGCGAGGAGCCCGATAGCCAGGACGAACCCGAGCACCGCGCCGAGCAGCCAGTACTGCTTGCGCGACCAGGTCAGCCCGGCCTGCTCGATCCGAGCCTCGATCGTGACCTTGTGGCGCGCCTTCTCGCGGTTCTCGATATCCTTCAGGCTCTGTGCGACCTGTCCGCGCCTGGCCTGGCTCTGCACATCGCGATCCGCGGCCGCACGGACTGCGGCCGGAGCAGCAAATTCGCGGCGGCGCTGCTCGGCACGCGCCTGACCGCTGAGCCGAGGATAAAAGAGGGCATAGGCGACGCCGCCCGCCGAGATGGCGGCGAGGACGGCGGCGGCGATCTGGCCATAATCCATGATGTACACCTCCCGGCTACTAGGCCTCAGCCACGCCGTCGGCCTCGAGCTGGTCGAGCGCCGTAGCGAGCCGCTGCTCATCGCCGAAATAGCGCGCGCGCTCCCAAAGGCGCGGCCGGCCGATGCCCGTCGAGCGATGCCGGCCGATCAGCCTGCCGTTCGGGTCCTCGCCGAGCACGTCGTAGAGCATCAGGTCCTGGGTGACGATCACATCGCCCTCCATGCCCATCACCTCGGTGATGTGAGTAATGCGGCGCGAGCCATCGCGCATGCGCTGCGCCTGGATGATCACATCGATCGAGGAGCAGATCATCTCGCGCAGGGTCTTCGACGGCAGGCTGAAGCCGCCCATGGTGATCATCGATTCGATACGGCTCAGGCATTCGCGCGGCGTGTTGGCGTGCAGCGTGCCCATCGAGCCGTCATGGCCGGTGTTCATCGCCTGAAGCAGATCGAAGGCCTCCGGCCCGCGCACTTCGCCGACGATGATGCGCTCGGGACGCATGCGCAGGCAGTTCTTAACGAGATCGCGCATCGTCACGGCGCCCGTTCCCTCGAGATTGGGCGGGCGGGTTTCGAGCCGGACCACATGCGGCTGCTGCAACTGGAGCTCGGCCGCATCCTCGCAGGTGATCACGCGCTCGTCGTGCTCGATATAGTTGGTCAGGCAGTTGAGCAGCGTCGTCTTGCCCGAACCCGTGCCGCCCGAGATCACGATGTTACAACGAACCCTGCCGATGATCTTCAGGATCTCGGCGCCCGGGGGCGAGATCGCGCCGAACCGCACGAGCTGGTCGAGCGTCAGCTTGTCCTTCTTGAACTTGCGGATGGTGAGGGCCGGCCCGTCGATGGCGAGCGGCGGAGCAATGACGTTGACGCGCGAGCCGTCGGCGAGGCGCGCATCGCAGATCGGCGAGGATTCGTCGACGCGACGCCCGACCTGGCTGACGATGCGCTGGCAGATGTTCATCAGCTGCGCGTTGTCGCGGAAGCGGACGCCAGTAAGCTGAATCTTGCCACCGGTTTCGATGAAGGTCCGGCCGGCACCGTTGACCATGATGTCGGCGATATCGTCGCGCGCCAGCAGCGGCTCCAGCGGTCCGTAGCCAAGCACGTCGTTGCAGATGTCGTCGAGCAGCTCCTCCTGCTCAGCGATCGAGAGCACGACGTTCTTCAGCGAGATGATCTCGTTGATGATGTCGCGGATTTCCTCTCGGGCCGATTCGCCGTCGAGCTTGGCCAACTGCGAAAGATCGATCGCTTCGATGAGAGCACCGAAGATCATGCTCTTCATCTGGTAGTATTCGTCGGATTTCGGCGCCTCCACCGGCACGGGCGGAGGCGGAGGTGGCTTGCGTGCCTCGGCTGCGGCTGGGCGCAGCGCGACCGAGCGAGACGGAGCGGACAGCGCCGCGCTCACCAGAGTCGCCGGGACGGGGCCGGTCACCTGCCGCTTGCCGAACATAGTCAAGCCTTCCGACGCATCAGCTTCGCGACAAGCGGCTCGAGCAGGCTGCGCTTGCCGCGCTTCTGCTCGCCGCGTCCAGTCAGGACGGTCGCGATCTGGACGAAGGCCTCCGCCGCCTTGGCGCCGGACTGGATCTCGGCGATCATCTGTCCGTTATTGGCGGCCGTGCCGAAAAGCTGGGCGTCGAAGGGGATCGAGTTCATCACCTCGATCCCGAGCGCCTTGGCGAATTCGCTGGCCTCGATCTCGGGCCGCTTGGGCAGGCCGACCTGATTCAGGATCAGCCGCGGCATGGAATCGTTCGGCCGGGCCGCACGCAGCAGATCCACCAGATTCTTGGCATTGCGCAGCGAGGCGAGTTCGGGAGCGGCGACGATCGCGACCTCGTCCGCTCCGATCAGCGCGCGCTTGGCCCAACCGGTCCAGAGATGCGGCACGTCGAGCACGATGCAGGGTACGCTACTGCGCAGCAGATCGAACAGCAGCTCGAACGCATCCTCGCCGAGGTCGACGGTCCGGTCCAGCATCGCCGGAGCCGCCAGCAAGGACAGGTTCTCGCTGCAGCGCGACAGGAGCCGGTCGAGCATGTTGGCATCGAGCCGCTCCGGGGCGAACACGGCGTCGGCGATACCCTGCGGCGGATCCTGGTTGAAATCCAGCCCGGCCGTGCCAAAGGCGATGTCGAGATCGGCGATCACCGTCGAGACGCCGAGATTGCGGGCGATCGCCCAGGCGACATTGTGCGCGACGGTGGAGGCGCCGACGCCGCCCTTGGCGCCGACGATGGCGATGGAACGCCCGAGCGTCGCCGCGCCCGATGCGGCGTAAAGTTCGGACAAGGTGCGCAACAGGTCGAGGATTCCGAACGGGGCGACGAGGTAGTCGCTGACGCCGCGCCTGATCAGTTCGCGATAGAGCTGGATATCGTTGACGTGGCCAATGACGACCACCTTGGTGCCGGGATCGCAGCTCTCGGCAAGCGCGTCGAGATGGGCGGTCAGCGCGGAGGGCTCGCTGAGCGTTTCCAGGACGATCACATTTGGTGTCGGCGCGCCACGGAACGCTTCGACCGCCGCAGCCGGCCCGCCCATCTGGATGCGCGCCTGGACCTTGTCCATGCGCCGGTCGGCAGCGACCGCCTGCAGCGAGTCCGCGACCTCCCGCGTCTCGCAGAAGGCCTGCAGCGTCACTCGCGGCAGCGGCGCGATGATCTCCTCGCCACCGGTCTCCGGTTCGAACCCAGGCGTGCTCGCCATCATTTGCCTCCGACCGCCGTACTGATCGAGGTCTGCTCCTGGCGATATTGCGTCGATGGGTCCTTGCCCTCGCGCAGCTTCTTGACCGCCTCCATGCGCTTTTGCGTGTCAAGGCGCCCCTCACCACGCGCGCGGACCAGATCGAGCGGGTCGGCGATCTGCGCCGCGAGGTTGGCCTGCGTGGAACAACCGAAATTCCAATAGGGCTCGTTCGCCGCATCCGTCCTGTAACTGGCGACGCCGAGATCGGCCGGCCATTGCCCACAGGAATGCGGCAATCCGGCCTGGAGCGAGGCGTAGGTCAGGCGGATCGGCGAGGCGAGCCCCGGATCGGCGATACGATAGGTCCTGACCGAAACAGCTCCGGGCGAGACGCCAGCCCGGGCGAGCGAGCGGCGGATGCCATCGAGCGTGTCATGGGTCGCAAGGTCGCGCCCGGTTCCCGTCGGCACCTCGGCGACCAGCCCACCTTTACCACCGCGTCGGTAGTCTTCGCCGAAGCGCGCGACGTCGTCGGCCTGGCGCGGATCCAGCCCGCCGCCGGACCGGCCGACGAAGACGTCGAGCGAGCGCGGGGCATCGCGCAGCACGATCGGGTGGCGCTCGCGGGTATCGGTGGGAATACCGGAGGTGGAGATGTCGCCCTTGGCGCAAGCTCCAAGCAGGAGCGCCGCGCCAAGGGCGGCTGGCAGCGCTGCGCGTCGGGCGCGGAGCAATTCACTGGTCACGATCACGATCGCCATCCTTGTCGTGCTCTCGTCCTCAATCGGCAATGAAACCGACGCGGCCCTTGTAGGCCTGCGGTATCGGCCCGCCGCTCGTCGACCCGTAGATCTTGTTCAATCGTCCCATCAGGATCGTCTGGGCGTCATGAGCCTCGACGAAACCGTCGTCCGGACGCTGCAGGCCATTCGGCCCGACCGGCTTCACGATATAGGGCGTCACCGCGATCATCAGCTCGGTCTCCTCGCGCTGATAATCGCGCGAGCGGAACATCGCGCCGATGATCGGGATGTTCATCAGGGCGGGCAGCCCGTTGATCGCCTGGCGCGAGACGCGCTGGATCAGGCCCGCGGTCGCCAGCGTGCCGCCCGAAGGCAGCTCGACGGTGGTATCGGACTTGCGGACGCGGAAGCCGGGCGCGTTGACGGCCGTAGTCTCTGTGGGATTGAGGCGCAGCTGGTTCTCGAAGTCGAGCTCCGTGACCTCGGTGGCGATGCGCATCGAGATCTTGCCCTCGGACATCACGATCGGCGTGAAGTTCAGGGAGACGCCGACAGGCTTGTAGACGATGTTGAGAACGCAGCGATTGGTGTTGTCGCAGGAATAGCCGTTCGGGACCGGAATCTCGCCGCCAGCGGTGAACTTGGCGCTTTCGCCGGAGATCGCGGTGACGGTCGGCTCGGCCAGCACGCGCGACAGGCCGGCGCGCTCGAGCGCGCGCAGCGTTATGTTGGTCGAATTGCCGATACCAGCACCAATTGCCGTCGCAGCGAGCTGCTGTGGCTGCAGCGAGAACGGCGTGTCGATCGTCGGGGAGAGGCTGAATTTGCCGAGCTTCCACTCGCCTGTCGAATTGACGCCGAGCTGCTTGATTGCCCTGCGAGAAACCTCCGAGACGGTGACCTTGACCATGACCTGATCGCGGCCCCGAATGGTGAGCGAGTTGATGACCGCGCCCTTGGTCGCGTTGCTACCTTCGCCGGAGATGCCGACAAAGGCATTGGCGATGTCCATCGCCTGCGTCGCCTCGGAAGCGCTCGCGACATTGCCGACCAGCAGGATCGAGTTCCCTGCCGGCTTGACCTGGATATCGGCGCCCGGCATCGCGGTCCGCAGCGTCTGACGCAGCACGTTGAGATCGCGGCCGACCTCGATCTCGAGCGCCGTGATCTGCCGGCCTTCGGCGTCCATCACGAACATCGAGGTCGCGCCGTCGGCCATGCCGATGATGAAGAGCTTGCGGGCCGAGCGCACCACCGCGTTCGCCACCTTGGGATTGGCGACGAAGACCTCCTTGGCGTCGCGCGGCAATTCGACGATCAGCGAGCGGCCGATCGAGAGATCGAGCCGGCGCGAGAGCGCATGCTCGCTGGCGCCGACATTGAGGACGGGTGCGGGCCCCTTCGCTTGCGCCAGGACCGGCGCGGTTGCCGCCAGCGAAGCAGCGTAAAGGATCGCCAGCGACAGAGCGAACCTGTGCTTGCGCGCGGACCGAAGCAACGGCGTCGAATTCTGCATCGGGATCATGGCTTCACCGCCTTGGTGACGACGCCGTAGCGCACGAGCGTCAGGCCGCCCTCGTCGCTCGGCGGGCTCTTGTCGCCGGCATCCTGCAAGCTGCGCAGCGCCAGCGAGAGGCTGCTGGTCTTCTGCGCCAGCGTCACCGTCTCGACGTGCTTGGGATCAAGCTCGAGCGTCGCGGTTTCGCCGACGACAACCTTCTCGCCGTTCTTCTCCTGGATGCTCTGGCCGATCGCCAGCACCCGCACATTGGTGATCAGGGTTTCGCTGACCGGCGGCGAGCCATCCTTGGAGTTGCTGTCGTCGCGGGTCGTGCGAATCACGTCGACACGGTCATTGGGCAGGATGAAGCCACCGGCGGTGTTTGCGCCGCGATTGTCGGTGGTGATCGCGACCGCGCGTTTGCCCGGCGGCAGGATGGCGGACAGAAAGCCGGAGTCGGCCTTGAGTAGCTTCTCGCGACGGATCGGCTCCGAACTGTAGAGCGGGGCGCGTGCGATTTGGCCGACGAACTCGCTCTCGCCCCCGGAAAGATCCTGGCGTCGGATCACCGCAGGAGGCAGGCTTGCCAGCGGCCAGGCCAGCCATTTCAGGTCGCTCGCAGCCAGCTTGTTGCCAAGCGGCACATCGACAGCTGCCACCAGCACCTCGACTGTGGGCGCCGGCTCATATTTGGTCTCCGACGGAGTCGTGACCTTCGGCGGGCGGCTGATCAACAGGGCGGCTCCGAGCCCGGCGACCACCGCTACGGCGAGAATGATGATACGGGCGGGACTCATGGCACACGATCCTTGGCCGGCATACGCCGACCCTCAACGGGATCGTGGGCTTCGAATCGTCAACTTATGGTTAACCGGAGGTATCTTTTTGCGCGGATCGGCAGCGCCGAAGCAGATCGACGCGTTCAGACGCCGATCGCGGCGTGCCAGATCGCCGTGTCAGGCAGCACCACCAGTGCCGCGGCGGCAAGCGCGATGCCATAGGGCACGCCCTGCTTGACGTCGTGCAGCCGCTGCGCCCAGGCCCAGTTACTGGCCGGAGCAGGCAAAGGCGAGATGCGCAGCATCAGGATCGCTACCGTCAGGAGCCCACCGCCGAGCGCAGCGACGAAGAGATAGGGGAGCAGCTGGTCGAAGCCGAGCCAGAGGGCCGTCACCGCCGCGAGCTTGGCATCACCGCCGCCGATCCAGCCGGCAGCGAACATGCCGAAGCAGACGGCGAGCACCGCCAGCCCGGCAACGAGATGCCAAGCGACGGTCGTCCAGCCCAGCCCGGTCGATGCAGCGCCCAACCCGAATGTGCCGAGCAGCAAAAGGCAGAGCCAATTCGGGATCGTCATCGTCGTGAGGTCGCTCGCCGCCGCATAGGCCATTGCGATCGGGAAAACGATGAAGACGATGATCAGCGAGAGCGACATGATGACGATCCGGATGTTCTGGGCTTCAACGCTGCCGGGGATATGAAACGCCACAGGTCGGCGCTCGAGCCCCTGGCGTGGATCATATTGCGACTGGTTGATCACCAAAGCGTTAGCTGAGGCTTGCTGTGCGGTTGCCGGCGCCCCTGAGCGATCCGCGACCTCTCGCACGCAGCCTACACAATACGCCTGAGGACTTCCTGAAACCACGCGTCGATCGCCGGCCCGATGAGCGTCCAGGTGGCGACGCAAGCGATCGAGATGATCGATGCAATCAAGCCATACTCCATAGCAGTCGTTCCGGACTGATCGCTGAGGAAGCGCGCAAACGGGCTCTTCATGGCAACCTCCTTCAACATCGCGGTCCCCCAAGTACCTTCGCTTGGGCTCGCTCCGGGTTGGGACGAGAGGGACGCCACAACTCCGCCTTACGTCGGGTCGTGCATCGCATTCGACAATCTGGGCAGTGGCACTGCAGCCGCGGTTGTGCGTCTACGGGCGATACTCCTAAAACGCGTGCGCCCGGAACATTGTCCGGGCGCTTGAGTTGGTAGCCTCGCCCCCGCTCGACTAGCTCAGGTGGTCAGGGCGGTCAGAATTTCCGTGTACTTCGCCTCGAGCGCCGGGCCGATGAGGCGCCAGGTGGCGATGCAGACGACCGAGATCAGGGCGGCGATCAGGCCGTACTCGATGGCGGTGGCGCCCGACTCGTCCTTGGCGAAGCGCGTGAACAGGTTCTTCATGGTAGTCTCCTTTTGCACCACGTTTGACTGCTGCCTTCGCTCTAGGTGGCTTCGGTCAGCGACAGGAGTGACACTACGGCGCCCGTCTTGCTGATCAGTTAAGGCGACCCAATAATTCGCCGAATTTTGCAGGTCTTCGTTCGATGGTTAATATGCTTTTAGCGCACTGTCGCAGTTAACGCTTGGTATAAGACTTTCCATAATCCAGTTCTACATCGAACCTCAAACTGATATTGCCAAATATTACGCTACGCTATGTGAGCCGCCTTCCGTGTTCGCCTGTGCCCTTCACTAAGCACCGCCAGGCTTCCATGGCGAGGCGCCGCATCATCCGCCATCGAAAATCGCCATCTTAGGGAATGGTTCATCATTTTCGGCTTTGCTCGGCCTGTTCGAAACCTTGAGGCGCGGGCGATGTCCATTGCGATGCCGGGATCGCGGCTCTCCAAATCTTTCCTGACCCTCGTCTGCGCCGGGCTCGTCGGAGCCGCCGGACTGAGTGGCGCGGCTGACCACGCCCACGCGCAAGCCAGGCTCGTCCCCGCGCCGGCTCCGGACACAAGGACCGATGGCGGCGAGGCGGTCCAGGTGGTGGTCGACCACGCCAAGGTGCTGCGCCTGCCCGAGAAGGCGCAGACGGTCATCGTCGGCAATCCGGCGATCGCGGACGTCACCGTCCAGCGCAACGGCGTGATGATCGTCACCGGCAAGAGCTACGGCGTCACCAACCTGATCGCGCTCGACGCGACCGGCGCATTGCTGGCGGAATCCACCGTGCGCGTCGGCGCCGCCAGCGATTCGATCCTGACCGTGCAGCGCGGCCTCGAGCGCGAGAGCTATTCCTGCTCGCCGGCCTGCCAACCGAGCGCGCAGCTCGGCGATTCCAAGACATTCTTCGAAAGCACCAGCGGGCAAAGCGGCGCCCGCAACGCCGCGGCGACCGGGGCTGAGAAGAAGTAACTTCTCCGCCCCGCTCGCGAGCGGGTTCGTCAGATCGTCTGGTTGTAGGCGCCGACTTCCGGGTTCTCGCGCAGCACGCCGTCGATCGCCTTGAACATCTCGCGCATGCGCGCCTCCGAGACCGGGCTCTCGCAGACCACGACCAGCTCCGGCTTGTTCGAGGACGCCCGGACCAGGCCCCAGGTGCCGTCCTCGTTGACGACGCGGACGCCGTTGACGGTGATGACGTCGACGATCTTCTGCCCTGCGATCTTGTCGCCCGCGGCCTGCATCGCCTGGATCCGCTTGGTGATCTTGTCGCTGACCCCGTATTTGATCTCGTCGGCGCATTTGGCCGCCATGGTCGGCGTGCCCCAGGTCTTCGGCACTGCAGCATAGAGCTCGGCCATCGACTTGTCCGGATTGCGGTCGAGCATGTCGATCACGGCGATCGCGGTCACGACGCCGTCGTCATAGCCGCGTCCGACCGGCGCGTTGAAGAAAAAGTGGCCGGACTTCTCGAAGCCAGCGAGCGCGTTGAGGTCGCGGACCCGGCGCTTGATGTAGGAGTGGCCGGTCTTCCAGTAATCGGTCTTGACGCCGAGCCTCTGCAGTTCCGGATCGGTCGAGAACAGGCCGGTCGACTTGACGTCGACGACGAACTGCGCGCCCGGGTTGAGCCTGCCGAGGTCGCGCGCCAGCATCACGCCGATCTTGTCGGCGAAGATTTCCTCGCCATGGTTGTCGACGACGCCGCAGCGGTCGCCGTCACCGTCGAAGCCGAGCGCGACATCGGCGCCATGCTGCTTCACGGCATCGGCCATGGCGTGCAGCATCTTCATGTCTTCGGGATTCGGATTGTAGCGGGGGAAGGTGTGGTCGAGCTCGGCATCCATCGGGATGACCTCGCAGCCCAGCGCCTCCAGGATCTGCGGGGCGAAGGCGCCGGCCGTGCCGTTGCCGCAGGCGGCGATGACCTTGAGCTTGCGCTTGATCTTCGGACGGTTGGTCAGGTCGGCGATGTAGCGCGCCGGGAAGTCGGGCACGAAGGCGTAGGAACCGCCGCCGGAGAGGTCGAAATCGCCGGCGAGCACGATGTCGCGCAACTGCCCCATCTCGTCGGGGCCGAAGGTGACCGGGCGCTGCGCACCCATCTTGATGCCGGTCCAGCCATTGTCGTTATGCGAGGCGGTGACCATGGCGACGCAGGGCACGTCGAGCTCGAACTGGGCGAAATAGGCCATGGGCGACATGGCGAGGCCGATATCGTGGACCTTGCAGCCGGCGGCCATCAGGCCGGTGACCAGCGCCATCTTGATCGAGGAGGAATAGCTGCGGAAGTCGTGGGCAGTCACGATCTCGGGCTTGACGCCCATGCGCTTGATCAGCGTGCCGAGACCCATGCCGACGGCCTGCACGCCCATCAGGTTGAGCTCTTTCCCGAAGAACCAGCGCGCATCGTATTCGCGGAAGCCGGTCGGCTTCACCATCGGCAGCGATTCGTAGTCGAAGGTGTTGGGGAAGAGCTCGGGCAGGGGCTTCGGAAACATCGGGCCATCCATCTTCGAGGAGCGCGGCAACGAGGCCTGCGCGGAAACCATGCAGCTGACGTGTGCGGAACGGACAGGCCACAGGCTACATGAATGCAGCCTGAGCACGACAGGGCAAGGACGCAAGGCCGGCATAGCCGATCCGCGGCCGAAGCGGAATGCCGAGCCGACCGCCAGGACGCAGCCTTATAGGAAGCTCTTGCCGGCCAGCGCTTCGATCGCCGCGCGCCGGGGCACGCTCGGCTGGGCGCCGGCGACGGTGCAGGCGAGCGTGCCGGCGGCAAGCCCGCGCTGAAGCGCGCCAGAGAAGCCGAAGCCGGCCTGCAGCGCCGCGGCGAAGGCGCCGACAAAACTGTCTCCGGCCGCGACGGTGTCGACGACCTCGACCACCGGCGCCTCGAGCCGGCGCCGGACACCGCCATGCCAGCCGACCGCGCCGGCAGCGCCCAGCGTGACGATGCAGGCGATGCCGCGCTCGCCGTCGGTGCGCTGCGCGATCACATCGGGTTCGGTCTCGGCCCAGCCGAGCGAGCCGGCGAGGATCAGCGCCTCATGCTCGTTGACGATCAGGATGTCGGTGAGCGCCAACAGCTCCGGCGCTGGCTCGCCGGCCGGGGCGAGATTGAGGATCACCCGCCCGCCGCCGGCCCGCATCGCCCGCGCGGCACGCAAGCATTCATCCTCCGGCACCTCGCGCTGGAGCAGGAGCAGGTCGCCCTCGCCAGGCTCCAGGGTCTCGACGGCATCGGCCTTCGCCAGCGCATTGGCGCCGGCGGCAACGACGATCTGGTTGTGGCCGGCGGCATCGACGGCGATGAAGGCCGCGCCGGTCGGCGCCTCGACGCGCGCGACATGGGAGAGGTCGACTCCGTCCTCGGCGAGGAGCCCGAGTGCGATCTCGGCGAAGCCGTCGCGACCGACCGCTCCGACCATTGTCACCTCGGCGCCGGCACGACGGGCCGCCAGCGCCTGATTGGCACCCTTGCCGCCGGGATGCAGCGCATAGCCCGGACCGAGCACGGTTTCGCCCGCGCCGGGCAGGCGCTCGACCGGCGTCACGAGATCGACATTGAGCGAGCCGAAGACGGTGATCATGCCTGATTGCCCCGGGCGAGCCGGGTGACGCCGGCGACGAAGGCGTCCTCGGGCGTGGTCAGGCCATGATCGAGGCCGGCGGCGGCGAGCGCCCGGCCATAGCTCCCGGCGAGCACGCCATCTGCCACGAGATGCAGGTTGTCGAGACCGCCAAACAGGGCGCGGGCGCCTTCGATCTCCTGCGCCACCAGCAGAGCGGAGAGATAGGGGCCGACAGCACCGCCTTCCATGCGCCCTCCCAGAATCTCGCTGCGCGCATGGAAGGCGGCGTTGAGCAGGCCGCCGGGCCGCTGCGCCGCGGCAAGCCCGCGCCGCATGCCCTCGGCTGCATCGCCATCCTTCGGCTCGCTCGCCAGACGCGACAGGATCGAGTGCTCGCGCAACAGGCCGTAGATCTCGCCGGTCATGAAGCTGGCGAAGCGGGTGATGCGGCCGCCCTTGACCTCAGCCCATTTCGAATGCGTGCCGGGCAGGCAGGCGACGCCGTCGGTCAGGCCGAGGCCGACGATCAGCGTCTCCTCGCCGCGCATGACGTCGAAGGCGCCTTCGTCGCAGGACAGGCCGGGCAGCACGGTCGCGCGCGTGCCGTCGTCGAGCGTGACGGCGAGGCCGGCGGCCGCGATCTCCTCAGGGCTAGCCGGACAGGCGACATAGGGCGCCTCGACCCAGCCATTGCGGCTGCCGACCATGCCGGCGAGCAGCACCGCAGCGTCAGGCCGCGCCTGGCGGAATTCGCCGGCGATCTCGGCGAAGGCGGCGGGGAAGCCACCGGCCGGCACCGATTGGATGCCGCGATCGGCGACGCGTTTCGCCA
Organism: Allobosea sp. Root483D1; assembly: GCF_001429505.1. Classification (GTDB taxonomy): domain Bacteria; phylum Pseudomonadota; class Alphaproteobacteria; order Rhizobiales; family Beijerinckiaceae; genus Allobosea. The sequence goes on along the minus strand of NZ_LMJW01000006.1, from coordinate 92,019 downwards.
GCACGGCGCCATCCTCGCCAAGGAGGAAGGCGCGGGCGCGCGTCGTGCCCCAGTCGAGCGCGATCAGGGGTTTGGGCATGGCAGGCTCCGGCAGAATACACGCACCGACGGATCTCCCGGTCGAAGCGCGGCGAAAGGGCCGGGAATCTCCCCATGCGGCACGGTCCGGTCAAGCCCGCAAGGGTCAGACATCGAAGAACACCGTCTCACCTTCGCCCTGCAGGCGGATGTCGAAGCGGAAGACGCCGTCCGTGCCGCGTCTTGCGATCAGCGTGCTTCGACGCTCGGCCGGTACAAGCGCCAGAACCGGGTCCTGCGCATTGCCGGGCTCATCGTCGAAATAGATCCGCGTCGCCAACCGGATCAGCAGACCGCGGGCGAAGACCGAGACGGTCAGATGCGGCGCCTGTGTGCTCCCGTTCGGCCCCGGCAGGGCGCCGGGCCGGATCGTCTCGATGAAGAAGGCCCCCTCGGCAGTGGTCTCGGCCCGGCCGAAGCCGGTGAAACCGGCATTGCCCACAGCATTGAAACGGCCCTCGGCATCGGCCTGCCAGGTCTCGATCATCGCGTCGCCGACGATTACGCCGTCGCCGTCGAAGACCGTGCCCTCGATGCGGATGCGCTCGCCAGCGACGCCCTCGCCGGCGACCTGCTCACTGGCGAGCTCCGGCCCGCCATAGGCGCGCGGCGTCAGCGCATAGGCGAAGAAGGGGCCGATGGTCTGGGACGGGGTCAGGCCGTCCGGCTTCTCAGTGTTCATGCGGCTCCTCCGTCGGCGTCGCCTCGCGGCCGCGCAACACGATATCGAACTGGTAGGCGAGCGCCCATTCCGGCTCGGTGGTGTCGATGTCGAAGCGCGAGATCAGCCGGTTGCGCGCCCGCTCGTCGGTGATCGACTGGAAGATCGGGTCGAAGCGGAAGAGCGGATCGCCCGGGAAATACATCTGAGTGATCACGCGCGAGAGGAAGCTCGGCCCGAACAGGGAGAAATGGATATGTGCCGGCCGCCAGGCATTGTGGTGGTTGCGCCAGGGATAGGCGCCGGGCTTGATCGTGACGAAGCGGTAACGCCCCTCGGCGTCGGTGACGGCGCGCCCCGCCCCGGTGAAATTCGGGTCGAGCGGCGCCGGGTGCTGGTCGCGGACATGGACATAGCGGCCGGCAGAATTGGCCTGCCAGATCTCGATCAGCGCATGCGGCACCGGGCGGCCATCCTCGTCGAGGACGCGGCCGGTGACGATGATGCGCTCGCCGAGCGGTTCGCCGGCATGGCGCCGCGTCAGGTCGCTGTCGATGTCCGAGACCGCGACATGGCCGAAGACCGGACCGGTGGTCTCCGACAGCGTGTGCGGCAGGAGGATCAGCGGCTGTGACGGCGCCCGCTTCAGCGTGCTGCCATAGTCCGGCGACGTGTTCAACGGATGGGCTTTTTGCCCCTCGCGCGGGTAGATCAGACTCATGCCGCTGCTCCTGGGGCATTGCGGGTGCGTGGGTCCGGCAGGATGGCGAATCCCCCGCCGGGCCGAACGGTTGAGTCTCGGCCAGCGCCGCGGTGAAAGGCAAGGCCTTCAGCCGGATCGCCCCCCGTCCGGCTTCCATCCTTGACGAGGGACGAGGGCGAGACGAACGTCCCGTCGCGGGCGCATACCATGCTGACCCGCTGCCGCATGCGATTGCCTGAAGGACGTCCGAATGCTCTCCCTCTCATCCGGCGGGTACACCGCCCGCATCGCCCCGGACGCCGGCGGCACGATCGCTGCGCTCGAATGGCGGGGGCCGGATGGCAGGACGCATCCGCTGCTGCACGCGCCGGCGGGGCTCGCGCCGCAGACGGAGACTCCCAACAAGTTCGGGGCCTGGGCGATGCTGCCCTTCGCCAACCGCGCCTTCGACAGCCTGGTCGACGACGGCCATACCCGCTTCACAGTGCCGCCCAACAATCCCGCCGGCACGATCCATGGCTTCGGCTGGCAGTCCGCCTGGCAGGTGGAGCGGCAGGACAGCGGCCATACCGTGCTGGCGCATCGCCGTACGGCCGGCCCGGATCCCTACCGCTACCTGGCGAGACAGGAGATCCTGCTCGATGCGAGCGGTATGACCGTCGCGCTTTCGCTGACGAACGAGGCCAACCAGGCCCTACCGTTCGGCATGGGCCTGCATCCCTGGTTTCCCTGCGCCGCCGACACGCGCCTCACCACGACTGCGACCGGCGCGCTGATCTTCGGCGACCAGTTCCGCGCCACCGGCACGCAAGCCTTCGCCGATGGCGGCCCCTATGCCGATGGCCCGGCCTTCGCCACCGGCGCCGAGAGTGCCTGGAGCTTCTTGGGTTGGGACGGCATCGCCCGGATCGAGACGCCCTCGACCGGCCTCGCCATCACGATCACCGCGAGCGAGAGCCTGCGCTGTCCGGTGGTCTGGGCGCCGGCCGGCGCCGATTTCCTCTGTGTCGAGCCGCAAAGCCATGCCGCCGGCGCGCCGAGCGAACGAATCGTGCGCGAGGCCTCGCCGCTCGCCCGGCTTCAGCCCGGCGAGACGCTGGAAGGCTGGGTTCGGATCGCCGCCGAAGCGATCTAACGCCAGCTTGGTCCGGTCACGGGCTGGAAGCCGATCGCGCCAGCGGGAATTGCCGGCCTGAGCAGCATCTGCTCGCGGGCCTCGCCCCAGGCGGGGCCCTGGCGCTGCTGCTTGGCGGTCAGCACGGCCTTCTGCGTCTTGATCTTGGCGTTGGCGATCTTGTGCTTCGAGCCCGAGGACGTCTTGGCGAAGCGCGAGAGATTATCGGTCGCAGCGCCGTTCAGCGCGATGCGGGTGCCGCCGGCGCCGTGCTTCTTGACCAACGCGAAGAGCTTGGCGGCATTGGCGGGGTGAAGGCGAATACAGCCATGCGAAGCCGGGCGGCCGAGCGCGCCGACGGCCGTCGTACCGTGGATGGCGTAGCCGCCGCGGAAGAACACCGCATAGGGCATCGCGCCACCGTATTTGCGCGAATACCAGCTGCGCTCGAGCCGGGTCGGGCGATAGACGCCGTTGGGCGAGCGGAAGCCCTTGCGGCCGGACGAGATCGCCCAGCTATGGACCTCGCCGTCGCTGGTGGCCACCGTCATGCGCTGGGCGGCGATGTCGACGCGAACATCGAGCTTGGCCTGAGCCGAGGCGAGCCCGGCGAAAGACGCGCATAGAAAGGCCAGAATGCCGAGAAGGCGATGCATGACGCGACTCCTGAACGACGCAACCTGAGGAAAGCGGCTCTTTGGTTGCTGTCGCTCGGGCGCGTGCGCCATGCGAAGTCAGCCCCGGCCTTGCCGTAAAGGAATCCCGAGGGACCGGCGCTTGTAAAGCTGAAACCGCTAAAATGGTTTCCAGTCGCGCCCTGTTGAGGCGACTGTCCTGCGCTAGTCGAAGAACACCATCCACGCCAGCAGCGCCGCGATCAGCCAGAGCGCCCAGTTGCCCCAGCGATTGCGCGCGGCTTCCGCCCGGCCGATCGCCTGGACGCTGGCTTCGTCGAGCGAGAAGCCGTGGCGCGAGGCATCCTCGAGCTGTCCCAGCACGCGCTCGGCCCGGCCGACCGTCTCCGGCAGGTTGGCGAGGCTGGCCGCAAGCGTGCGCACGCTGCGGCCGGCATCCTCGAGCTTGCCGATCGGCCCGAGATTGCGCGTCAGCCAGTCGCGCACGACCGGCTCGGCGGTGGTCCACATGTCCAAATGGGGATCGAGCGTACGCGCGACGCCTTCGACCACGACCATGGTCTTCTGCAGCATGACGAGCTCGGTGCGCGTCGCCATGTCGAACAGGCCGGTGATCTCGAACAGGAGCGTCAGCACCTTCGCCATCGAGATCTCGTCGGCGCGCCGGTCGTGGATCGGCTCGCCGACGGCGCGGATCGCCTGGGCGAAATCATCGATGGAGTGATGGGCCGGGACATAGCCGGCCTCGAAATGCACTTCGGCGACGCGTCGGTAGTCGCGGGTGATGAAGCCGAACAGGATCTCGGCGAGGAAGCGCCGCTCCTTGTGGCCAAGCCGGCCCATGATGCCGCCATCGACCGCGACCAGCCGGCCTTGCGCATCGACGAACAGGTTCCCCGGGTGCATGTCGGCGTGGAAGAAGCCGTCGCGGATCGCGTGCTTCAGGAAGGACTGGATGACGTTGCGGCCGAGCGCCTGGAGGTCGTGGCCGGCGGCGCGCAGGGCCTCGACATCGGAGAGGCGAATGCCGTCGATCCATTCGTCGACCAGGATTTCGCGGGCGGTGAGCTGCCAATCCGGCACCGGCACGCGAAAATCGCTGTCTTCCTTGGTGTTCTCGGCGAATTCGGAGAGCGCCGCAGCTTCCAGGCGCAGATCCATCTCCATCGTGACGGAGCGCGCCAGCGTCTCGACGATGGCAACGAAGCGCAGCCGCCGCGCCTCGGGTGAGCGGCTCTCGGCGAGCTGAGCACCGAAGCGCATCGCCGCGAGGTCGCGATGGAAGCGGTCACGGATGCCGGGCCGCAGGATCTTGACCGCGACCTCTGTGCCGTCCTTGCGGCGGGCGCGGTGGACCTGGGCGATGGAGGCGGCTGCCACCGGCTCGCCGAATTCGGCGAAGATCGTCTCGACCGGCTCGCCATGGGCGGCCTCGATCGCGGCGCGCGCCTGCGCCATCGGGAAGGGCGCCATCCGGTCCTGCAGCGCCGAGAGATCTTCGGCGATCTTCATGCCGACGACGTCCGGCCGCGTCGCCAGGAACTGGCCGAACTTGACATAGGACGGGCCGAGCCGTGTCAGCGCCGCGGCAAGGCGCGTCGCGGAAGAGCCGGCACCGCGCCGCTCGATCAGGCGGCCGAGCGCGATCAATCCCCGCGCCGCCGGCGGCAGCACAGAAGGATCGACGAGCGCGAGCGCGCCCTCACGGGCCAGCACGAAACCGACCCGCGCCGAGCGGGCGAGATGGGCGAGCGCAGAAATCATGCGGGGACGCGGCGGGTCGGCATGGCTGGTGCTGTCACAGCTTCCAGCCGGAATGCAGCGCCACCACCCCGCCGGTCATCGGCGTGAAGCTGGCGCGGCGGAAGCCTGCCTCGGCGATCATGTTGGCGAAGGCCTGCGGGCGCGGGAACTTGCGGATCGACTCGACCAGATACTGGTAGGGCTCGGCCTCGCCCGTCACCATCCTGCCCATCGGCGGGATGACGTTGAAGGAATAGGCCTCGTAGACCTTGTCGAGCAGCGGCACGTCGACATGGGAGAATTCGAGGCAGAGGAAGCGGCCGCCGCGCTTCAGCACGCGATAGGCCTCGGCCAGCGCCTTCTCGATGCGCGGCACGTTCCTGATGCCGAAGGCGATCGTATAGGCGTCGAAGGATGCATCCGGCAGCGCCAGCTCCTCGGCATTGCCCTGGACGAAGCGGATGCGCTCATCGTCCGGAAAGCGCTTCTGCGCCCGCTCGCGCCCGACGCTGAGCATCTCGGCGTTGATGTCGAGCACGGTGACGTCGGTCTGCGGCCCGCCCTCCTCCAGCACCTTGAAAGCGACGTCGCCGGTGCCGCCGGCAACGTCGAGATGGTGGAAGGGCCGGTCACGCGGCGGCTTCAGCGCTGTCAGCAGCGCCTCCTTCCAGGCGCGGTGCAGCCCGGCCGACATCAGGTCGTTCATCAGGTCGTAGCGGCCGGCGACCTTGTGGAAGACGTCGTCGACCTTGGCCTGCTTCTCGCCGAGCGGCACGTTCTCGAAGCCGAAATGGGTGGTGTCGGAGGCTGCTGTCACGGTTGGGCCGCTCTTGTGTTCGGGTGAGGCGATGAATAGCGAAAGTGTGCCGTCAGCGCCATCGCCTGGATGTCGCGTGCGTTGACCTACGCGTCGCCGCATGATTCTAGTTCTGGGCCGAGGGTTCATTCTTGACCAAGCACGACACCTCTCTCATTGGCCTAGGGCTTTATACGCCGGCGGAGGCAGCTCGCCTGATTAAGGTGCCGGCTGCGAAGCTGACGCGTTGGCTTAAGGGACACGGTTCCGGGAATCGCACTTACCCTCCCCTTTGGCATGGGCAGGTCGACCTACATGACGACAAGCTCTATCTCGGCTTTCTCGATCTCGTACAAAGCCGAATGGCTTCCGCTTTCATCGCTGCTGGCTTGAGTCCGCAGAAAGTTCGCAGAGCTCTGATTCTAGCGCGTGAGTTGATCGAGCACGATCACCCATTCGCTACGTCCCGTTTTAGAACCGACGGTCGGACCTTGCTCCTGGAGGCCCTAGGCGAAGATGAAGATGATCGGCCGCTCGTCGATCTCTTCAAGCGAGGCCAGTATGTGATGCACAAGGTGATCGAACCGAGCTTGAAAGGTATCGATTTCGACACCGATATCGCTGCCCGGTGGTGGCCGAGAGGCCGAGCCAGCGACATCGTCCTCGATCCGGCGAGGCAATTTGGCCAGCCGATCATTGAAAGTGTCGGCATACCAACGTCGATTTTGAGCGCAGCAGCGGAAGCTGAAGGCTCCGTCACTCGGGCAGCCCGGCTTTTCCGTGTAAGTACGGCTGCTGTACAGCGCGCTGTTGATTTCGAGCACGGTTTGGCCGCGTGAGAATCTTCTTCGACAATTGCACTTCTCCCGTGCTTGCCGAAGTCCTGAATGCTTACGTCCGTACTGAGGGAGGAGCCGCCCGGCATGTCCGGGATATGACGGACTATGATTTTCGTCACGATACTCCCGATATCGATTGGATCGAACGCTTGCATCAGGATCGACCTGCCGACTGGATCGTTCTAACGAGCGATTTGAGGATTAGCCGGAACAAGGCGAATCGAGCGGCGTGGCTGCGATGCGGATTAAAAGGGTTCGTGCTCGCCTCAGGCTTCCAGAAAACTCCCACGAACCAAGTCGCATCGACTCTGCTCTGGCGCTGGCCGGAAATGGAGAATTTCATCAGGTCCGCGGCGCCGGGCTCATTGTTTGAACTACCGGTCAAACGTTCATCTGGCTTCAAGGCTCTTACAGTTTAATGCCTGAACTCCCCGAGGTCGAAACCGTCCGGCGCGGGCTGGAGCCCGCCATGCTCGGCGAGCGCTTCGCCAAGGTCGAGCAGAACCGGCCGAACTTACGCTTTCCGCTGCCCGAGCGCTTCGCCGAGCGGCTGACTGACCGGCGCATCGAGGCGCTGTCGCGGCGGGCAAAGTACCTGATCGCCGATCTCGACGACGGGCAGGCGCTGGTCATGCATCTCGGCATGAGCGGGCGCTTCATCGTCGAAGCCCCCGGCACGAAGCCGACCGAGCCAGGTGCCTATTACAACGAGATCGGCCGGCATCTCATCCACGACCATGTCGTCTTCCATCTCGGCTCGGGCGCGCGTGTTACCTACAACGACGTCCGCCGCTTCGGCTTCATGGACCTTTTACCGCGCACCGAGCTTGAGACCTGCAGACACTTCGCCGGAATGGGCATCGAGCCGCTCGGCAACGAATTGTCGGGCGAGCTGCTGGCCAAGCTGTTCTCCGGTAAGATCGCCCCGCTGAAGGCAGCGCTGCTCGATCAGCGGCTGATCGCGGGCCTCGGCAACATCTATGTCTGCGAAGCCCTGTTCCGCGCCGGGCTGCACCCGGAGGCCGCGGCCGGCTCATTGGCGACGCCGACCGGCAAGCCGCGCGAGAAGGCGCATCTCTTGGCGCAGATCATCCGCGACGTGCTGGAGGAGGCGATCGCCGCCGGCGGCTCGACCTTGCGCGATTTCGCCCATGCCGACGGCTCGCTCGGCTATTTCCAGCATCGCTTCAAGGTCTATGACCGCGAGGGTGATCCATGCGTCACGCCGGGCTGCGGGCATCCGGTCAAGCGGCTCGTCCAGTCCGGGCGTTCGACCTTCTATTGCGAGAGCTGCCAGAAACGGGCTTGAGGACCACGATGCCCGACGCTCCTCGCCCGCCCGGCAAGATCATCCTGCTCAACGGCGCTTCCAGCAGCGGCAAATCCTCGCTGGCGCGCGCGGTGCGGGCCCGGATCGAAGAGCCGTTCTGGCATATCTCGATCGACCATCTGCGCGATTCCGGCGTCTTGCCAACGGCGCGCATCCGCAGCGGCGAGTTCCCGTGGGCCATGTTGCGCGACGCCTTCTTCGAGGGCTTCGAGCAGTCGCTCTTCGCCTATGCCCGCTGCGGCAACAATCTGATCGTCGAACACATCATGGAGAGCCGCGCCTGGCTGCTGCGGCTGGCGCGCCTGCTCGCGAAGGAAGATGTCTTCTTCGTCGGCCTGCATTGCGATCTCGCCGAGCTGGAGCGCCGCGAGATTGCCCGCGGCGACCGGAAGGTCGGCGATGCCCGGCGCGACTATCACCAGATCCACAGCTACTGCCGCTATGATGCCGAGCTCAATTCGGCCGCCGCGCCCGAGCTCAATGCGGAGAGGCTGATCGCGGCCTGGCGCTCGCGCACGACGCCCTCGGCCCTGCAGCGCCTGCTCGCCGAGGCCGGGCCGGCGGATTGATCAGGCCGTCTCGATGAAGCGGGCGAGATTCTCCAGCGTCGAGCGCAAGCCGGCGTCGTGATCGGCCTTGCCGATGCCGGCCGGCACATTCTCGCACAGGATCGTCACCTCGGTCCCGTCGCGAACCTCCTTGAAGCGCCAGCTCATCGTCATCGTGCCGGCGAAGGCCGGGTCGTCCGAGACGAAGCCGACCTCCCAGACGATGCGCTCGCCGGGATCGAGCGCGACGAAGCGGCCTTCGACGATGTCGCTGTCGGCGTTGGCCTTGCCGGGCGCTCCAGTGGGATCGTCATAGGTCAGGACCATGCGGTAGAGGCCGCCTGGATGCGGCTCGAACCGTTCGATCCTGGCTCGCATCCCCTTGGGCGGCAGCCATTTCGACAGCGTGGCGGGATCGACGAAGGCGTTGTAGACCGCGCCCGGCGAAGCCTTGATCAGCCGCGAGGCCGTATCGGTTCTCGTCTCGGCGGACATGGCAGGCTCCCTGAACGGTTGCGCGAAGGCTAACGGAATGAAACGCCCGAACCGGGCAGCAGGTTTCCTCGCGCCTGGTCCACGAACGCGCAGCCCCATCCAGCCTTGCACGGGCGCGCATGGACTTCCCCCCGCGCCCGCCGCTAATGCTGGCCCGACAGCAGCATCCGGGAGGCCGCCATGGCTTATGAGACCATTCTCGTCGAGGTGAAGGGCAAGGTCGGCATCATCACGCTGAACCGGCCGCAGGCCCTGAATGCGCTCAACGTCCAGCTCATCGCCGACATCAACGCGGCGCTCGACGGTTTCGAGCGCGATGACGAGATCGGCTGCGTCGTCATGACCGGCTCGGAAAAGGCCTTCGCCGCCGGCGCCGACATCAAGCAGATGCAGGAGCGCAGTTATCCCGGCACCTATCTCGACGACAAGTTCGCCGATTGGGACCGCATCGGCCAGCGCCGCAAGCCGATCATCGCCGCGGTCTCAGGATTTGCGCTCGGCGGCGGCTGCGAGCTCGCGATGATGGCCGACTTCATCATCGCCGCCGACAACGCCAAGTTCGGCCAGCCCGAGATCAATCTCGCCGTCATCCCTGGCGCCGGCGGCACCCAGCGCCTGACCCATGCGATCGGCAAGGCCAAGGCGATGGACCTTTGCCTCACCGGCCGGCTGATGGATGCGACCGAGGCCGAACGCGCCGGGCTCGTCGCCCGCATCGTGCCGCTCGCCGACCTCATGACCGAGGCGCTGAAGGCGGCCGAGCAGATCGCGGGCAAGTCGCTGCCCTCGCTGCTTTCAGCCAAGGAATCGGTCAATCGCGCCTTCGAGACGACGCTGGCCGAAGGCCTGCGTTTCGAGCGCCGCGTCTTCTCGGCACTGTTCGGCACGCACGACCAGAGGGAAGGCATGGCCGCTTTCATCGAGAAGCGGAAGCCCGACTTCAAGAACCGCTGAAGCCAGGGCCCCGGCGATCAACGTCACGCATGGCCGGGGCCAATTTCTTTCACTTGAAAGCGCAGCGGCGCTGCTGACACCATGCGGCTTGTCTTGAAGCACGCAGGATTCGTCATGACCGCCGCAGCCCGCTCCACCGACGGCATCGCACTGCCGACCTATGCCGACGTCGAGACGGCGGCCAAGCGCATTGCCGGCGTCGCCCACCGCACGCCGGCGCTGACCTCGCGCACGGCGAACGAGCGCACCGGCGCCAATCTCGTCTTCAAGGCCGAGAACCTGCAGCGCATGGGCGCCTTCAAGTTCCGCGGCGGCTACAATGCGATCGCGGCGCTCACGCCCGAACAGCGCAAGGCCGGCGTCCTGACCTACTCCTCCGGCAACCATGCCCAGGCGATCGCCTATGCCAGCAAGCTGCTCGGAGCGCCGGCGACGATCATCATGCCGCTCGACGCGCCGGCGGCGAAAGTCGCGGCGACAAAGGGCTATGGCGCCGAGGTCGTTCCTTACGACCGCTATACCCAGGACCGGCTCGAGCTCGGCAACAGGCTGGCGGCAGAGCGCGGGCTGATGCTGATCCCGCCCTATGATCATCCCGAGGTTATCGCCGGCCAGGGCACGGCGACGAAGGAATTGATCGAGGACGCCGGCGAGCTCGATGTGCTGCTGGTCTGCCTCGGCGGCGGCGGGCTTTTGGCTGGCGCGCTGCTCGCGGCAAAGGCGCTCAACCCGGGCTGCAAGGTCTATGGCGTCGAGCCCGAGGCCGGCAATGACGGCCAGCAGTCGCTGCGCAAGGGCGAGATCGTCAAGATCGACGTGCCCAAGACCATTGCCGACGGCGCGCAGACGCCCTTCCTCGGCGACTACACCTTCCCGATCATCCGCGATCTCGTCGAGGATATCGTCACGGTGCCGGATGCGGCGCTTATCGCGGCGATGCGCTTCTTCGCCGAACGGATGAAGCTCGTGGTCGAGCCAACCGGCTGCCTCGCCGCGGCCGCCGCCTTCACCGGCGCCGTGCCGGTCGAGGGCAAGCGCGTCGGCGTCATCATCAGCGGCGGCAATGTCGACCTCGCCAGCTTCGCGCGCTTCATCGGCGAGAGCGCATGAGCAAGATCGAGACGATCCTCTCGCCGGAGGTGCCGGCGCCGGCGGGGCATTACTCGCAAGCGGTCGCCTACAAGGACCTGGTCTTCGTCTCGGGCCAGCTTGCGCCGCAGCCCGACGGCAGCCACACCGCCGGCGAGCCCTTCGCCGTACAGGCGCGCCAGGCGCTCGACAATCTCCTGGCGGTGCTCGCCGCCGCCGGCTGCGGCCCGGCCGATGTACTCAAGGTCACCGCCTATCTGGTCGGCGCCGCGCATTGGCCTGAGTTCAACGCGATCTATGCCGAGGTCTTCGGGCCGCACAGACCGGCGCGCGCGGTCGTTCCGGTAGCGGAACTGCACCATGGGTATCTCGTCGAGATCGAGGCCGTGGCGGTCCGCAACAAGGCGGGTTGAACGTGTCGGCGATTCCACCGTTGACGCCGCGCGCCGCAGGAACTATAGGGTCGGGCCTCGCGGCGGTCTTGCTCCGGCAGGACCGTCGCTCGCATTTTCACCTGAAGGTTCGTGGTCGTGCCAGCCGGCGATAGCCAGGCGCTCACCGCGATGAGGACGAGGACAGACCATGGCCAACACGACTTCGGCCAAGAAGGCCGCACGCAAGATCGTGCGGCGCACTGAAGTGAACAAGGCGCGCCGCAGCCGCGTGCGTACCTATCTGCGCAAGGTCGAGGAGGCGATCGCTTCCGGTGACAAGAGCGCTGCCGCCGCCGCGCTGAAGGCTGCCCAGCCAGAGATCATGCGGGCCGCGCAGAAGGGCGTGGTTCACAAGAACACCGCCTCGCGCAAGGTTTCGCGACTGGCTCACCGCGTGGGCGCGCTGGCTTCCTGATCGCCGTTCAGCAGAACGGATTTCATGACGTTTACAACCCGGCCGAAAGGCCGGGTTTTTGTTTGTCGGCCTACCGACTCGGGCAGGCTCCGATGCTGCGGCGCAACACCCGCTGTCAACGCAGATTCCGCAATCTTTCCACTGCTTTACCGGCTTGACACCAGCCCGGTTTTAGAGGTCGAAAATCGTCCCGAACGGGACTTTGGACCGCACAAAATTCCTCCATATTTTTCATCATCTTAGTGGGCAAAGCAATTCAGTTGAAGGAATCGCCGGGGCCCGGATGGGGCGGGGGGCGGCCCACGAAAAAAAAGATTCGGAGCCGGCACGAGACTCCCCCGGTAAAGAAAAGCTTAACTTCCCCAACTGATTGCGAGGCACATTCCGGTAGGTCAGACACCTGTCGGAATGCCCCCGAGCCACGAAGCCGGCTGAGGGGGATATTGCCCCCGTTCGAGGCGGCCCTGTAAGGTCCTTTTCATCGGCGGGCGGACAGCGATGTCCACCCGGCTCTCCACAGAATTGTTAATGGTTTTGACTTACAACCGAAAGGGGTTGGAAGAATGCGTTTGTTTATCGTGAAGATTTAAAAACGTTGAAATGACGAGCGGCCGCGGCCGGATTTTCGAGCCAGGCGGCATTACCACGAAAAGCGTTGGGGTGACCTTGCTTCACGGCGCATGCCGGCGGAGAGAGCCGCGCTTTTCCTGAAAACCAGATAACGCACAACCTCCCTTCGCAGGTGGCGAAGTGCGCATGACCATGAACGGGGCAATTGGAATGTTCGAGCGGATCGAGACCGGCAATCTGGTCGAGGCGACGACTTCTCCGGCGCTGAAGGGGCTCACCCTCGGTGAGACCGTGAGCGTTGCCGGAATCAAGGAACGGTGGGACAGGGTCCGCCGGCGCCTGCGCGCCGAACTCGGTGAGGACGTGTTCTCGAGCTGGTTCGCCCGCGTCGAGATCGGCGCGATCGTCGATGGCGTCGCCCACCTCACCGTGCCGACCCGCTTCCTGAAGAGCTGGCTCGAAGCCCACTATGCCGAGCGCCTGCGGGCGCACTGCATGGCCGAGCTCGATGCGCCCAACGGGGTCGCCCTCGCCGTGCGCCAGGTGGCGCGCGAAAGCGCCGAGCCCTGCCAGGACCTGTCGGCCCAGCGGGGCCGCCCGGCCCAGGCCCGCATCGCCACCGCGACGGCAGAGATCGCTCCCGCCTCGGCGGCCGCCCAGCCCAGCGAGCGCGATCCCATGGACGCCTGCGGCACGCTGCTCGACCGCCGCATGACCTTCCAGAGCTTCGTCGTCGGCAAGTCGAACGCGCTTGCCTTCGCCGCGGCCGAGCGCATCTCGGCGGCCCCGGCCGGCGCGACGCCCTATAACCCGCTCTACCTCCATGCCGGGGTCGGCCTCGGCAAGACCCATCTGATCCAGGCGATCGCCCAGGATGCGCGCCAGCACGGCAAGCGCGTCGCCTATTTCACCGCCGACCGCTTCATGTACGGCTTCGTCGCCGCGCTGAAGTCGCAGACCGCCCTCGCCTTCAAGGAGAAGCTGCGCGGCATCGACCTCCTGATCGTCGATGACGTCCAGTTCATCCAGGGCCGCTCGATCCAGCAGGAGTTCGGCCACACGATCAACGCGCTGATCGACGCCGGCAAGCAGATCGTCGTCGCCGCCGACCGGCTGCCCGCCGATCTTGAAGCGCTCGACGAACGCATCCGCTCGCGGCTCGCCGGCGGGCTCGCCGTCGAGATCGGCGAGCTCGACGAGGCGCTGCGCGCCAAGATCCTGACCATCCGTCTCGACGGGCTGAAGGCCGCTCATCCGAGCTTCCACGTCAATCCGGACGTGATCGCCTATGTCGCCAAGGTCGTCGCCACCAATGGCCGCGATCTCGACGGCGCCGCCAACCGCATCCTGGCCCATGCGACGCTGACCGGCGCGAGCGTGACGATGGAGACCGCCGAGGCGGCGATCCGCGACCTCGTGCGGACGCGCGAGCCGCGCCGGGTCAAGATCGAGGACATCCAGAAACTGGTCGCGACCCGCTACAATGTCAGCCGCGCCGACATCCTGTCGGAGCGCCGGACCGCGGCGGTGGTCAAGCCGCGCCAGATCGCGATGTATCTCGCCAAGGCGCTGACGCCGCGCTCGCTGCCTGAGATCGGCCGCCGCTTCGGCGGGCGCGACCACACCACCGTGCTGCATGCGGTGCGCAAGATCGAGAAGGCGATCGTCGAGGACCGCCTGCTCCATGACGAGGTCGATCTCCTGAAGCGCATGCTGCAGGAGTGAGGCCGGATCGCCTTCATTGCGTTAGCTGTGGCCGCCGGCCTTCGCGCCCTTGCGCGCGGGCCGGCCGTCCGGCAATGTCGCGGGCCACCTTTCTGCCTGCCGGCTCGCCGCGGGCGCCAGCATGCCAGAAGACGCCATGAAGGTTACGGTCGAACGCTCAACGCTCCTGAAGTCGCTCGGGCATGTCCATCGTGTCGTCGAGCGGCGCAACACGATCCCGATCCTGTCGAACCTGCTGCTGCGCGGCAGCGAGGACGGGCTGAAGCTGAAGGCGACCGACCTCGACATCGAGGTGGTCGAGACCGTGCCGGCCGATGTCGTCGAGCCCGGCGCGACCACGGTTCCGGCCCACACCCTCTACGACATCGTCCGCAAGCTGCCTGATGGCTCGCAGGTCTCGCTGGAGACCACCGGCGAGACCGGCCAGATGGTGCTGCGCTCGGGCCGCTCGCGCTTCACCCTGCAGACGCTGCCGGAAAGCGATTTCCCGGACATCACTGCCGGCGAGATGGCGCATCGCTTCGTGCTGCCGGCCGGCGAGCTCAAGCGGCTGATCGACAAGACCCAGTTCGCGATCTCGACCGAGGAGACGCGCTACTATCTCAACGGCATCTATCTGCACGCGATCGACGTCGACGGGCGCCCGGTGCTGCGCGCGGTCGCGACCGACGGCCACCGCCTCGCCCGCGTCGATACCGCCGCCCCGCAGGGTTCGCTCGGCATGCCCGGCGTGATCGTGCCGCGCAAGGCCGTGGCCGAGATCCAGAAGCTGCTGGAGGACGGCGAGAGCGAGGTCCAGGTCGAGCTCTCGGCCACCAAGATTCGCGTCGCCACGGCCGAGGTCGTGCTGACCTCGAAACTGATCGACGGCACCTTCCCCGACTATCAGCGCGTCATTCCGTCGGGGAACGACAAGCTGCTCACCGTCGACCGGAGCGATTTCGCCGCTTCCGTCGACCGCGTCTCGACGATCTCGTCCGAGCGCGGCCGCGCCGTGAAGCTCTCCATGGCCGATGGCCGGATGACACTCTCGGTGACCAACCCCGATTCCGGCTCGGCGACCGAGGAGATCGAGGTCGACTATGATGCCGGCCCGCTCGATATCGGCTTCAACGCGCGCTATCTGATGGACATCGCCGCCCAGCTCGACGGCGACACCGCCCTGCTCAAGCTCGCCGATCCCGGTTCGCCGACGGTGATCCAGGACCGCGAAGGTGCATCGGCGCTCTATGTGCTGATGCCGATGCGGGTCTGATCCCGCGAGAGCGTCTTGACCGCGGTCGCCCGCCTCACCCTGCAGAATTTCCGCTCCTATCCGGCCCTCGATCTTGCGATCGAGGGCCGGCTCGTTGCGTTGTGCGGCGAGAACGGCGCCGGCAAGACCAATCTGCTGGAGGCGCTCTCGCTGTTCGCGCCCGGCCGCGGGCTCAGGCGCGCCGATCTCTCCGACATGGTGCGCCAGCCCGGCGATGGCGGCTTTGCCGTCTCGATCGGGCTCGGCGATGACGGGGCGAGGCTCGGGATCGGCCTGGAGCCGCCGGACGCCGAGGGACGGCGGGCGCGGATCGCCCGGATCGACGGCGTCTCGGCCGGCTCGGCCCTCGCCTTCAGCGATTATGTCAGGCTGGTCTGGCTGACCCCCGATCTCGACGGACTGTTCCGCGGCTCGGCCGGCGATCGCCGCCGCTTCCTCGACCGGCTGGTGCTGGCGGTCGATCCCGGTCACGGCACACGCTCGAACGCGCTCGAAAAAGCGCTGCGCTCGCGCAATCGCATCCTCGAGGAAAGCCCGCACCAGCAGCGCTGGCTCGATGCGGTCGAGCGCGAGGTCGCCGAGCTCGGCGTCGCCGTCGCTGCCGCGAGGGCCGAGACGGTGGCGCGGCTCTCCGCCATCATCTCGCAGACCGCGGACGAGGCCTCGCCCTTCCCGCAGGCCGACATCGCGCTGGAGGGCGAGATCGACGCGCTGGTCGCGAGCCTGCCGGCGCTCGACGCCGAAGACCGCTATCGCGAGCTGCTGGCTGCGATGCGCCCGCGCGACAAGGCGGCCGGGCGGACGCTCACCGGGCCGCAGGCCTCCGATCTCGCCGTGCGCCATGCCGCCAAGGACATCCCGGCCGGGCAAGGCTCGACTGGCGAGCAGAAGGCGCTGCTGATCGGCCTCGTGCTCGCCCATGCGCGCCTGGTCGCGACGATGAGCGACCTGCCGCCGCTCGTCCTGCTCGACGAGGTCGCCGCCCATCTCGACCCGCGCCGGCGGGCGGCGCTGTACGGAACGCTGGCCGAGCTCGGCTGCCAGGTCTGGATGACCGGCGCCGACCCGGCCCTGTTCGGCGATCTCCCCGCTGGAGCGCAACGCTTCCTGGTCACGCCGGGCGAGGTCCGGCAAGCGTCCTAGCGACAGCGGCGCGCGGCGGCGGAGCCTTCAGGTATGAAGGCGGTTAACTATTTTGAGCGACGCTCCCTGCGATGCATCCCTCGCAACCGTCCTTCACGGAGGCCGAAGCTGCGATCGCCAGCCGCCTGCTGACGATCCTGGAGCCGCATTTCGACGCCTCGGTACGCAAACTCTATGTCAAGACGTTCGGCCGCGACCTCGACCAGCTCGATATCTTCACCGACGAGCAGCTGAAGTACCGCAAGCTGTTCAAGCTCGAATTCGACGAGCGCTACCGGCTGGCGAAATTGCGCATCGTCGGCCGTGCGAATGATCGCGACATCCTGCTCGCCGACTATCCGCAGTTCTTCATCGAGGATTTCTCGAATTTCCTCGCCATCCTGGTCGCACGCTGGAAGCGGCGCTGGGGGCCGGTCGACGTGGCGCTGCGCGTGTTCACCAAGATCATGCTGACCGACATCTCCTATTCGCTCGCCTGTTTCGACGAGGCGCTCGAAAGCGACGTCAACGACCGCCTCGGCGCGCTCGAGAACGCCTTTCGCGACGGCATCGCCGAACGCATCTCGACGATCGAGGCCAGCATGGGGGATGTCGCTGGGTTCTCGGGCCAGCTCTCGACCAAAGCCAGCGCGACGCTGTCGGCTCTCGCCGGCACGCAGGAGCGGCCGGAGCAGGTCGCGGCCTCCGTCGCCGACATCGTCGCGGCGACGCGGCAATTCGAGCTCGCCAGCGCGCGCATCTCACAGGAGACGGCCGGCGCCAGCCGCGCCACGCAGGCTGCAAACGCCGAATGCCATGCGATTACCGGCAGCGTTGCCCTGCTGCAGCAGGCAAGCAACCGCATCGGCAGCCTGGTCGAACTGATCCGCAGCCTCGCCGCACAGACCAATCTGCTGGCGCTCAACGCGACCATCGAAGCGGCCCGCGCCGGCGAGGCGGGCAAGGGCTTCGCCGTGGTCGCGGCCGAGGTCAAGTCACTCGCCACAGCGACCAACAATGCGACGCAAACCATCCGTCACGGCGTCGGCGAGGTCGTCGATGCCGGCCGCGCCATCGGAGAAGCGGTGGGCGGGCTCGGACAGACCATGCAGACCCTGCAGGACAGCGCCAACATCGTCGCCGAGTCCGTTGCGGGGCAGGCCAGCCATATCCGCTCGATCGCCCAGCAGGCAGAAAGCTCGTCTTCGGGGGTCGATGCCATCGCGCGCCATGCCGCGCTCGTCGAGGCGCTCGCCAGTGAAGCTGCTGCGCTTGCCCGGCAGGTCGACGATCGGGTCCGGGCGACCTCGTCGCAATCGCAGGCGCTGGAACAGTCGATCGGTGATTTTCTCGGCTCGGTCGCGAAGGCACGCGCCGAGAGGCGGCGCGGGCGAATCCGCCAAACCGGCTGATCCCTCCCATCACGCAAGGCGATGGGACACGTCTGGCTCAGGCTGCTAGTCTGAGCGCAACAGGCCGATATGAGGGAGCAGCGCCCAATGGATCTCGCCGGGCTTCTGGTTTTCGCCGGTGTCTATTTTCTCGCCGTCGCCTCGCCGGGGCCGGGCATCGCCGCGATCGTGGCGCGCTCGCTCTCGACCGGGTTCCGCCGCGCCGTGCCTTTCGTGCTCGGCATCGCCGCGGCCGACCTGATCTGGCTGACCTTCTCGGCGCTCGGCCTGACGCTGTTGATGCAGAGCTTCCACGGGCTCTTCCTGGCGATCAAATATGCCGGCTGCGCCTATCTCATCTATCTCGCCTGGAAGCTCTGGACCGCGCCGGTGAAGAGCCTGGTGGACCAGCCGGCGGCGCGCGGCGAGGGCCTGCGCCTCTTCTTCGGCGGCGTCGCGCTGACGCTAGGGAACCCCAAGGTGATGGTGTTCTTCGTCTCGATCCTGCCGCTGGTCGTCGACCTCAAGGCGTTGACTCCGCTCGCCTTCGTCGAGGTCGCCGTGCTGACCATGCTGATCATCAACACCACCCTGCTCGGCTATGCCTACGCTGCCGACCGGGCGCGGCGGCTGGTCGCGAGCCCCACGACCATGCGCCGGATCAACCGCATCACCGGCGGGGTGATGGCGGGCGCTGCGGCGGCAATCGCGGCGCGCGGCTGAGATGACGGACGAAGCTGCAGCCCCGCGCATCATCGCGCGCGAGGACTGGACCGAAACGGCCGGCGCCTGGCATGGCGAGGTGCAGGGCTTCGGCGGCGAGGTCTCGCTGATCTTCGTTCGGGCCGAACCAGGCAAGGGACCGCGGCTGCACAGCCATCCCTATCCCGAGACCTTCATCGTGCGTGCCGGGCGAGCGCTCTACACGATCGGAGATCAGGAAATCGAGGCCGGCCCCGGGCAGATCCTGGTCGTGCCGGCCGGCGCGCCGCACAAATTCCGCAGCCTCGGGCCGGAGACGCTCGAATCGATCGACATCCACGCCAGCGAGCGCTTCGTCACCGACTGGCTGGAATAGGCCGGCCTCAGCGCCCGCCGGCGGCTGCGATCAGCTTCGCGACTTCGCTCTGGCCGCGCTTGCGGGCATGCTGGAGCGGGCTGACGCCATCCTTGTCGGCGAGGTTGGGGTTGGCCCCGGCATCGAGCACGAGCCTGGCCACCTCTCGATGACGCGGGCCGCCATCGCCGAGAATCACGATCTCCAGGAGGCAGGTCCAGCCGAGATTGTTGACGTGGTTCACGTCGATGCCTGACGTCAGCAGCAGCTTCGCGGTCTCGACATGGGCGCGCTCGCAGGCCGGGATCAGCGCATTGCCGCCATAGCGGTTGCGCAGTGAGAGATCGGGCTTGAGCGGCAGCATCGCCGCGATGATCTCGGTGCGGCCGCTGGCGCCGGCGAGCAGCCAGGGCGTGTCCTGGTTGGCGGCCTGGGCGTTGGGGCTCGCTCCCGCCGCGAGCAGCGCCTTGGCGATGGCGACATGATTGCCGGCGACGGCGAGCAGCAGCGGGGTCTGCTTCTGTCCGTCGCGTTGTTCGAGATCGGCACCGGCCGCGATCAGCCGGTTCACGACGGGAAGATCGCCGCGGCCCGCGGCTTCGAGCAAGCCGGTTTGAGCCTCTCCCGTTCCCGTCATCAAAAACACTCCCGCCAGGATCGCGGCGGCACGCAGCAGCCGCCTCACCGTCCGCTGTCGAGCAGGCGCCCGACCACCTTGGCGGTATAATCGACCATCGGCACGATCCGGGCATAGTTCAACCGGGTCGGGCCGATGATGCCGACGACGCCGACGATGCGCTGGCCGCCATCGCGGAAGGGCGCGGCGATGATCGACGAGCCCGACATCGAGAACAGGTTGTTCTCCGAGCCGATGAAGATGCGCACCCCGTCACCGGCCTCGGCCCGCGAGAGCAGGTCGATCAATTCGGTCTGCGTCTCCAGATCGGCGAAGAGCAGGCGAATGCGTTCCAGATCCTCCTGCGCGTTCAGATCCTCGAGCAGATTGGCCTGGCCGCGCACGATCAGATGCCGGTCGCCGGAGGGGCCGGAACTCGTCGCAATGCCGCTTTCAACGAGGCGCGCCGTCAACTCGTCGAGCTCGCGCTCCATCAGCGTGCGGCTGTCGGCGATCTCGCGGCGCAGTTCATCCAGCGTCTTGCCGACGATGCGGGCGTTGAGGAAGTTGCCGGCTTCGACCAGCGCCGAAGCCGGCAGGCCGGGCGGCAGCGCCAGGATGCGGTTCTCGACCGTGCCGTCATCGGCGACGAGCACGGCGAGCGCGCGGCCGGCGTCGAGCCGGACGAACTCGATATGGCGCAGCCGGGCATTGGCCTTGGTGGTGACGACGACGCCGGCGCCGCGCGACAGGCCGGAGAGCAGGGCGGAGGCCTCGGTCAGCGTCTGGTCGAGCGAGCGATTGCTGGCGGCGGCCCTGATCTGCGCCTCGATGCGCGAGCGTTCGTCCAAGGTGAGGTTGCCGACCTCCATCATGCCGTCGACGAAGAAGCGCAGGCCCCGCTCTGTCGGCAGACGGCCCGCCGAAGTATGCGGCGCATAGATCAGGCCCGCCATCTCCAGATCGGTCATGACATTGCGCACCGTCGCCGGCGAGAGCGCGATCGGCAGCAGGCGGGCGATGTTGCGCGAGCCGACCGGCTCGCCGGTGGTCAGGTAACCATCGACGATCTGCCGAAAAATCTCGCGCGAGCGCTGGTCGATCTCGACCAGGCCGCCGGGAGACTCCGGGCGGGTATGGGCGCTCATCGCCTCGTGAACAGCCTCGTGACCATGCCCCATTGTCCCCGGCACAGGCGGCCGGATCAAGCCCTTGCGCGCCCTCGCCTTGCCGCTATCCGGTTAAACGCCTACAAGCCGCGCATTCAGAAGACAGGATGACACGATGAGACCCTCGAAGCGCGCAGCCGACGAGATGCGCAAGGTCACGCTGGAACGCGGCGTTGTGCGCTATGCGGAAGGGTCGTGCATGGTGACCTTCGGCGAGACCAAGGTGCTCTGCGCCGCGACTGTCGAGGAAAAGGGGCCGCCGTGGCTGCGCGGCACCGGCAAGGGCTGGGTCACCGCCGAATATTCGATGCTGCCGCGCGCCACCCATGAGCGCACTCGCCGCGAGGTCACCTCCGGCAAGCCGTCCGGCCGGACGCAGGAGATCCAGCGCCTGATCGGGCGCTCGCTTCGCGCCGTGGTCGACCTGACCGCGATCGGCGAGCGCCAGATCGTCGTCGACTGCGACGTGCTGCAGGCCGATGGCGGCACCCGTACCGCTTCGATCACCGGCGCCTGGGTCGCGCTGCACGACGCGCTGAAATGGATGGAGGGGCGCGGCCTGATGAAGGGCGCCAATCCGTTGAAGGACCATGTCGCGGCAATCTCCTGCGGCATCGTCGCCGGCAACCCCGTGATCGATCTCGACTATGTCGAGGATTCCGGCGCGCAGACCGACGCGAATTTCGTCATCACCGGCGCGGGCGGCCTCGTCGAGGTGCAGGGTACGGCCGAGGGCGCGCCGTTCTCCGAGGAGGAACTGCTGGCCCTGCTGAAGCTTGCCAAGGGCGGTGTCGGCAAGCTGGTGGCGCTGCAGAAGGCTGCGGTGGCCTGATCTGATGAGCGCGAACCGTCCCCTCACCGGCAAGGTTGTGATCGCGACCCATAATCAGGGCAAGCTGCGCGAGATGCGCGAGCTGATGGCGCCCTATGGGATCGAGCTGGTCTCGGCCGGCGAGCTTGGCCTGCCGGAGCCGGAGGAGAACGGCCACATGTTCGCCGAGAACGCCGCGATCAAGGCGGTCGCGGCGGCTGAAGCGTCCGGCCTGCCGGCGCTGGCCGACGATTCCGGCGTCTGCATCGACGCGCTCGATGGCGCGCCCGGCCTGTTCTCGGCCAATTGGGCCGGTCCGGGCAAGGATTTCGCCCCGGCGCTGGCCCGCGTCCAGATGGAGCTCGGCAAGCGCGGCGCGACCACGCCCGAGCAGCGCAAGGCGCATTTCGTCTCGGCGCTGGTGATCGCCTGGCCGGACGGGCATCAGGAACTGTTCGAGGGCCGCGTCTTCGGCACCATCGTCGATGCGCCGCGTGGGTTGTCCGGCTTCGGCTACGACCCGGTCTTCCAGCCGGCCGGCCATGCCAAGACCTTCGGCGAGATGAGCGCCGAGGAAAAGCACGGCATCCCGCAGGACGGCTCGCCCGGCTTGTCGCACCGCGCTCGCGCCTTCCATGTGCTGGCCGCCGCCTGCCTGAGGAAGCCAGGTTGAGCCCTTCGGCCGCCCTTGCCGCGCGGCCCGGCGTCCCGGCGCATCCGACCGCGGCTGCTGGCTTCGCCGTCTATGTGCATTGGCCGTTCTGCCTGGCCAAATGCCCCTATTGCGACTTCAACAGCCATGTTCGGCATCAGCCGCCGGACCAGGCGCGCTATATTGCCGCCTTCCGCCGCGAGATCGCCCAGCGTGCCGAGCTCGCGCCGGGTCGCACGGTCTCCTCGATCTTCTTCGGCGGTGGCACGCCCTCGCTGATGGATGGAGCCACCGTCGGCGCGATCCTCGATGCGATCGGAGAGCATTGGGCGGTTGACCCGAATTGCGAGGTCTCGCTGGAGGCCAACCCGACCAGCGTCGAGGCCGGTCGCTTCCGCGATTTCCGCGCGGCGGGCGTCAACCGCGTCTCTCTCGGCGTCCAGGCGCTGAACGATGCCGACCTGAAAGCACTCGGCCGGATGCATTCGGCCCAGGAAGCGCTCGATGCGGTCGCGATCGCCCGGCGCTATTTCGAGCGCTACTCCTTCGACCTGATCTATGCCCGCTCGCCGAACCAGACACCGGCGTTGTGGCAAGCCGAGCTGGAGCTGGCGATCAGCCACGCCGCCGAGCATCTCTCGCTCTACCAGCTCACCATCGAGCCCGGCACGGCCTTCGACCAGCTCTTCCGCGCCGGCAAGCTCGCCATTCCCGATCCCGATGCGGGCGCGGCGCTGTACGAGCTGACGCAGGAGATCACGACCAAGCACGGGCTGCCGGTCTACGAGATCTCGAACCATGCCCGGCCGGGCGCGGAATGCCGGCACAACCTGGTCTATTGGCACTATGGAGAATATGCCGGCGTCGGCCCCGGCGCCCATGGCCGGCTGGTGACCGCCGACGGCCGCTACGCGCAATCGACCGAGAAGCGGCCCGAGGCATGGCTGGAGCGGATCGAGGCCGGCGGTGACACGCTGGTCGAGAACGAGCGCCTCTCGACCGAGGCGCAGGGCGACGAATACCTGCTGATGGGCCTGAGGCTCGTCGAAGGCATCGATCTCGACGTGTTCGAGGGGCTGGCCGGCCGCAAGCTCAACGGCAACCGGATCGGCAGCCTGATCGCCGAGGGCTTCCTCACTCGTAAGCCGAACGGCCGCCTCGCCGCGACGCCGGAAGGGGCGCTGCTGCTCGACGCACTGGTCGCCGATCTGGCGGCCTGAGCGGAAATCGCAGTCCCGATCGCCGGACTCGATATCATTAAACCGATTTAGGTCATTGAGAAGCACTGTTGGGACAAGGCTCGTCATGACGATACGGCAGCCTGCCGTCACGTCATCGCCGCAATCGGCGCTCCCGATGGCCGGGTAAGAACGGCACAGTTCAACCCAGGGAGGTCACCGATGCAGCGAAGCCCAATCGATCAAACACGTTCCGCATTGTCGCGCCGCCGCCTGTTGCAGGCCGCGGGGGCGGGAGCGCTTGTCGCCGCCGCCGACACGGCTCTGGCGCAGGCCCCGGCCGCCCGGCCCGGGCCGCCGAGCACGATCACCACGCCGCCGCGCGATTTCAGCCGTAGCGGCGCGCCGACCACCTATTTCTGGGATCCCGACGTCATTGCCGTCGATCCCGCCTTCGAGGGCCTAGCCCAGCCCAACGCACCGATCCAGCGGCTCTGGACCGGCGCGCTCTGGGCGGAAGGGCCGGCCTGGAACGCGCAGGGGCGCTATCTCGTCTGGAGCGACATCCCGAACAACCGGCAGTTGCGCTGGCTTGAGGATGATGGCCGCGTTAGCGTCTTCCGCACGCCGTCGGGCAACAGCAATGGCAACAGCTTCGACTTCCAGGGCCGGCAGCTCTCCTGCGAGCACCTGAACCGCCGCGTCGTCCGTTACGAGCTCGACGGCTCGGTGACGATCCTCGCCGACAAGTTCGACGGCAAGCGATTGAACTCGCCGAACGACGTCGTCCAGCATCCCGATGGCAGCTACTGGTTCACCGATCCGCCCTATGGCGGTCAACTCTACGAGGGGGCGCCCGATGCGGCCGGCGGCCCGAGCAATGCGAGCGGCAAGCTCAATCCGCGCCTCGGCCAACCGCCCGAGATCGGCTTCTTCAAGCGCGAATTGCCGACGAACTGCTACCGTATCGACCCGAGCGGCCGGGTCGACCTCGTCGTCACCGAACAGCAGGTGCCCGATCCGAACGGGTTGTGCTTCTCGCCCGACTTCAAGAAGCTCTACGTCGCCTCCACCGGCAAGGGCCCGGGCGACACCGGGCCCGGCGGCAAGGGCGACATCCATGTCTTCGACGTCGGCGCCGACAACAAGCTCTCGAACGGCAAGCTGTTCTCGGATTGCATGGTCGACGGAGTGAAATGCGGGCCGGACGGTTTGCGCTGCGACGTGCAGGGCAATCTCTGGGCTTCCAGCAATGCCGGCCGTGCCGTCGGCTATAATGGCGTGCTCTGCTTCAATCCCGAGGCCAAGCTGATCGGCCGCATCCGCCTGCCGGAAGTCTGCGGCAATGTCTGCTTCGGCGGGCCGAAGCGCAACCGCCTGTTCATGGCGGCGAGCCAGTCGCTCTACGCGGTCTATCTCGGCACGCAGGGCGCCGCGCCGGCGTGAGAAGCCGATAGGCACAAGCAGCCAGTGAAAAGCGCGGGGAACCCTTCCCCCGTGTGGGAGAAGGGCAGGGATGAGGGCCTGCACCCCGAAAACGCTGCGGCTCCGCTGCGATCTCATTACGAAATGGCGGTCCCTCACCCCTACCCCCCTCCCGCTCGGGAGAGGGGTTCCCGCGCGTGTCCGCAAGGGCTGAGTCTTCTTTCAGGCCGGGTCGCTGGCCTCGTCCGGCGCACTCTCCTCCTGCCCGGCATAAAGTTTGGGCAGATAGGTCTCGTACCAGGCCTTCAGCTCGGCCAGGGCCGGCTGTTCGAGATTGCGGCGCAGATAGGTCTCGATCCGGGGCAGGTGCTTGAGATAGCCCGGCTTGCCGTCGCGCCGGTCGAGCCTGGCGAAGATGCCGGCGATCTTGGTGTTGCGCTGGGCGCCGAGGATCGCATAGGCGCGGGCAAAGCCCGGCAGGTCGAAGCTCGGATCGGTGCCGCGCCGCGCTCCGGCATAGGCTGCAAGCAGGCGCAACTCCAGCGCCGCCGGCACGTCGACGCGGGCATCCTGGCCGAGCGCGACGAGATCATAGGCCGGGTGGCCGAGCACCGCGTCCTGGAAATCGATCAGGCCGAGCCTGGCATGGCCGACGCGATCCGGCAGCCAGAGCAGGTTCGGCGAGTGATAGTCGCGCAATGTCCAGGTCGCCGGCGCCTCGAAGAGCTCGTCGAAGAGCTTCTCCCAGATCCGACTGAACTCCGCCCGCGTCACCGCCGGCAGGGTCACGCCGGCGATGTGAGGGGCATACCAGTCGAGCACCAGTTCGGTCTCGATCGCCAGCGCCTCGCGATCATAGTCAGGCAGGATATGGTCGCGCCCTTCCACCACCGGCAGGATCGTCGGCAAAGCGTGCCGGTGCAGTTCGGCGAGCAGGCGGGCGGCCGCCTCGTAGCGCTCCGGAATCGGCCCATCAGCATCGACCACCGGCTCGGCGCCGAGATCCTCGGTGATCAGAAGGCCGGTGACGAGGTCCTGCGCCAGGATCTCGGGCGCCGAGAGGCCGAGCGAGCGCAGCCCCTTGTCCATGGCGACGAAGGCGTCGACGGATTCGGCGAGATGGGCGATGGCGCTGTAGGGCTTGCCCTGGCGGATCGCCGGCCCGTCCGGCCGCGGCGGCGAGATCATCAGGATCGCAGTCTCGCCGGATGGCCTGATCAGGCGCTCATAAGCACGGCTCGAGGCGTCGCCGAGCATGAATTCGCGCTTGGCCTCGCTCCAGCCGGCTTCGTCGATGAGCCGGCGCGCCCCGATCGCCAGCGCCAGCCGCTGGCGCCAGAGCACTCCGCCGGAGAGCGTCGCGATCCGGCTCTGCTCGGGGTTTTCGGGGTCGACCTCCAGCACGATGTCGAGCCGCCTTCCCCCGGGCAGACGTGTCCCGGCCCGATCAGGCCATTCGACGATGGTGACGGCGAGATCGAGATCCTCGATCAGGCCGATATCGTCGAGTTCGTCAGGGGTGCGGACGCGGTAGAGATCGGCATGCAGCAGCAGCCCGCGCGGGCTGTCATAGCTCTGCACCAGGGTGAAGGTCGGACTCGGCGCTTCCAGCGCCGGATCGTCGGTGAGGCGGCGCAGCATGGCGCGCGCCAGGAGCGACTTGCCGGCGCCGAGATGGCCCGAGAGGGCGACGACGTCGCCGGTCTTGAGGATATCGGCGATGTCCTGCGCCAGCCGCACCGTCGCGGCCTCGTCCGGCAGGACGACGACATGGGTACCCGCCCGCGCGGCCTCGTCACTCATTCCGCGGCGTCCGAGATGCGCATGCCTTCAGGCGGGAAGACGGCGGTGACGCGCGTGCCCTGACCCAGGGCGGAATCGAGCTCGACACGGCCGCCATGCAGTTCGACGATCGAGCGCACCATCGACAGGCCGAGCCCGACGCCGCGATGGCGCGATCCCAGCGAATGGCTCTCGAAGCGGTCGAAGACCTTCTCCTTGACCTCGTCGGGGATACCACGGCCCTCGTCGGCGACAGTGATGCGGATCTCGCCGCCGAAGCGGCCGGCGCTGACGCGGACGGTCTGGCCGGGTTGCGAGAAGCCGATGGCGTTGGAGAGCAGGTTGAACAGGATCTGGCGCAGGCGCTTGGGATCGGCGCGTAGCGGCCCGGTCTGGGGCGCGATGTCGACCTGCAGCCTGAGCTTGCTGTCGGCGAGACGGTCCTGCAGCCCGGTCGCGGCCTGGGCGATGCTCTTGGCGACGTCGACCTCCTCGAGATCGAGCGCGAGCGCGCCATTATCGATCGAGGCGAGGTCGAGAATGTCGTTGATGATGGCGAGAAGCGCGCCGGAGGAGCGCACGATATGGCCGGCATAGTCGCGCTGCTTCTCGTTCAGCGCACCGACCGTCTCCTCGCCGAGCAATTGCGCGAAACCGATGATGTTGGTCAGCGGCGAGCGTAATTCGTATGAGACATGATGCACGAACTCCTCGCGCAGCCGCGAAGCGCGCTCCAGCGCGTCGTTGCGCTCGGTCAGCGCCCGCTCGACGTTCACGCCGGCGGTGACGTCGGCGAAGGTGATCAGCGTAGCGCCATCGGGCAGCGGCGTGGCCGTACAGTCGAGCACCGTGCCGTCGCGGCGTTCCATATGGCAGCGATAATCCTCGCGCGCATCGCGCACGCCGGCGACCGCGCTGCGGATCTCCGTCCAGACGGCATCGTCGGGGAAGAGCGGGCGGCTCAGGGTCACGACCTCGTCGATATGCGGCGCGGCGGCGGCGCGCTCGGCCGAGAGCTTCCAGAGCTGGGCGAAGGCTGGGTTGGAGAGCTTGAGGCGTCCGTCCGAACCGAACACGGCGACGCCCTCGCGCAGCGAGTCGAGCGTCTCGCGCTGGGTGCGAGAGAGCGCGTTGAAGCGCGATTCGAGGGTGAAGCGCTCGGTCTCGTCGTCGAAGAGATAAGTGACGCCGCCCTGCGGGTTCGGGCTGGCGACGACATGGACGGTGCGTCCGTCAGGCAGATACCACCAGTCCTCGCTGGCGCGGGTCGCGGTATAGGCGGCGTGCACCTGGGCCTTCCAGGTCCGGTAGTCGCCGAGCTCGGGCAGGCGCCGTTCGGTGCGCAGCCGGTCGAGGATCTCGCCGTCGCCGGGGCTCGAATCGAGGAAGCCGGTATCGAGCGACCAGAGTGCCTCGTAGCCGCTGTTGCGATAGACCAGGCGCTGGGAGGCGTCGAAGACGGCGACGCCGGTCTTGAGACGGTCGAGGGTGCGCACATGCGCGTCCATCTGGCGCTGCAGGTCGGCGCGGACCGCCTCCAGCTCGCTCATATCGGTAGCGATGCCGGCATAGCCCGACGGCGTCGGCGTCTCCAGGACATCGACGATGCGGCGCTGGCCGGCCATGACGACGGGCGCGCGCAGCTGGAAGACGCGGCCGTCCTTGCGGGCCTTGGCGGCGGCCTCGCGCTCGCTGCGATCGAACAGGTCGAGCCCGGCCGTGACCGCCTGCTGACTGTCCGAGGCCTCGACGGCGCGGGCATAGGCGGCGTTGACCCAGGTCAAGCGGCCATCGGTGGCGCGCATCCAGACCGGCTGCGGCACGCCGGCGAGCAATGTCGTGAGCGCAGCATGGTTGCTGGCGAGCTTGCCGAGCTCATCTTCGAGCGCCAGCGCCCGGGCGCGTTCGCCGCCGACCTCGCGCAGGCGGATCACGGCGCGGCCGGCGACGGGCCGGCCCTCGACGTCGACGAAGCGCCCGGCCTTGGCCTTGAAGGTGAAGGCGAAGGCCTCGCCGCGCTCCTTGAGGGCCTCGGTCGCAAGTTCGAGTCGTTTTGCTTCGGCAGGCCCTGCCCAGGTGCCATAGGCCAGCGCCGGGGCGGAGCCGCCGATGCCGAGGAAGCCGCTGTCGCCTTCGACCACGGGGCTCGCCTTCGGCCCATCCCAGCTCAGCACGACCTGGCGATCGCTGCCGAGCAGGGCATTGAGCCGCTCCTGATGGCCTCGCGTCGCCTCCAGCCCGGCGGCGAGCTCACCTTCCCGCCTCGTCCAGCGCGAACGCTCGCGAACATAGAGGATCGAGGTGGTCGTGGCGAAGACGACGAGTCCGACGAAGATCAGCGAAAGACCGCCGGCACTGAGCCAGTCGGGCCGCAGGGGCAGCAGCATCTCGGCCTGCGCGAGAGCGGGAGCCGGCGCTACGCCGGCAAGCCCGGGCAGGAGGAAGCGGACCGCTCCGTTCATCTCCCGCCCGACCTGCCTTGCCCGTCTCATTCTCGCATCCGTCCTGTTCCAGGCCCGTGATCTGGCCGCCATCGGCGGGAGCTCATCAACGCGGCAGCCGGCCCTGGCTCCCCTGAAGGACCCACGCCCGCAACCCGCAAAGCCACCGCTGCACGAAACCGGACGCCGCGTGCAGAGCCTGCCGGCAGCCCGAATCAGTGCCACTGTAATCACCGCAGGACTCCGGCAGGAAGTGCTTAATCGACAGTAAAGGTCGAATGGCGGCGGTCGCGCCCGGCCTCACCGCGCCAGCATCAACAAGTTGATGCTGGCCAGCTCGGCGCATCTATTAGTGGTATCCGGCACGACAAATCGACTGCAGATGCGAAAAAGCCCGGCACGAGGCCGGGCTTCTCGAATGTGGCGCCGGGTCCGGAAACAGGCTCCCGGCGGCGCGACGTCGCTTCGCCCGGCCGGCAGCGGCCAGGCGGAGCTCGTCAGTAGCGATAGAGCTCCGGCTTGAACGGACCGGTCTGTGCCACGCCGATATACTTCGCCTGGGCGTCGTTGAGCTTGGTCAGCTTGGCGCCGACCTTGGCGAGGTGAAGCGCCGCGACCTTCTCATCGAGGTGCTTGGGCAGGGTGTAGACCTTGTTTTCGTACTTGGCGTGGTGGTTCCAGAGCTCGATCTGGGCCAGCGTCTGGTTCGAGAACGAGCAGGACATCACGAAGGACGGGTGGCCAGTCGCGTTGCCGAGGTTCACCAGGCGGCCTTCCGAGAGCAGGATGATACGCTTGCCGTCGGGGAACTCGATCTCGTCGACCTGCGGCTTGACGTTGTCCCATTTGAAGTTCTTCAGGCCGGCGACCTGGATCTCCGAGTCGAAGTGGCCGATGTTGCAGACGATGGCGCGGTGCTTCATAGCGCGCATGTGGTCGACGGTGATGACGTCGAGATTGCCGGTCGCGGTGCAGAAGATATCGGCGCGCGGCGCGGCATCCTCCATGGTGACGACCTCGTAGCCTTCCATCGCCGCCTGCAGGGCGCAGATCGGATCGACTTCGGTGACGAGCACGCGGCAGCCGGCCTGGCGCAGCGAGGCGGCCGAGCCCTTGCCGACGTCGCCATAGCCGGCGACGACCGCGACCTTGCCCGACATCATCACGTCTGTACCGCGGCGGATGGCATCGACCAGCGATTCACGGCAGCCATAGAGGTTGTCGAACTTCGACTTGGTGACGGAGTCGTTGACGTTGATCGCCGGGAAGGGCAGGCGGCCCGCCTTGGCGAGCTCGTACAGGCGGTGCACGCCGGTGGTGGTCTCCTCGGAGACGCCCTTGATCGCGGCGCGGGTCTTGGTGAACCAGCCCGGATTGGCTTTCAGCTCGCGCTTGATCAGCTTGAAGAAGATCGTCTCTTCCTCATTGCCAGGCTTGTCGAGGAACTCGGCCTTGCCGGCCTCGGCCTCGGCGCCGAGGATGATCAGCATGGTCAGGTCGCCGCCATCGTCGAGGATCATGTTGGGCGTGCCGCCGTCGCCCCAGGTCGCGGTGCGCAGCACGTATTCCCAGTACTCTTCCAGCGTCTCGCCCTTGATGGCGAAGACCGGCACGCCGGTCGCGGCGATCGCGGCGGCGGCGTGGTCCTGGGTCGAGAAGATGTTGCAGGAGGACCAGCGGACGTCGGCGCCGAGCTCGGTCAGCGTCTCGATCAGCACGGCGGTCTGGATGGTCATGTGCAGGCAGCCGGCGACGCGGGCGCCCTTGAGCGGGGCCTTGCCCTTGTGCTCGGCGCGGATCGCCATCAGGCCCGGCATCTCGTCCTGGGCCATGTTGATTTCCTTGCGGCCGTAATCCGCGAGGCTGATGTCCTTGACGACGTAATCCTGCTTCGACACGGGGCTGCTCCAATAGATCGCGCTGAATGATGGGCGGCTCTCTAGCAGGGCGCCCGCGGGAAGGCAATCAAAGATATAAAGATGTCTTTATATCCTGCGACGACGAGCGGGGAAGCGCGTCATGCTCGGGCTCGCCCACGCGCATCTCACGACGGTGAGGTTACGACTGGTACCGCATTCTGAAAGAGATTCCCGGGTCTGCGCTGCGTCCGGGAATGACGGTCCGGGAGCTATTCGCCCTCGCCGAACCTGTCGGCGACGAGCGCGCCCAGCGCCTGCAGCGCGTCATTGGCGTCGGCGCCCTTGGCGACCACGGTGATGGTCGAGCCGATGCCGGCGCCCAGCGTCAGGATGCCCATGATCGAGGTGGCGCCGACCGTCTCGCCGCAGCGGGAGACGGTGATGTCGGCGTCGAACTGGCTGGCACATTGCACGAATTTCGCCGTGGCGCGGGCGTGCAGGCCCTTCTTGTTGATGATCTGGAACTCGCCATAGACGGCGCCGGCCGGAATCTCGACCTCGGAGCAGTCGCAATCCTCGTCGCGAACGTCTTCTTCGCGCATGTCCTGCACGCCGGACCTCATTTGCCCGCCAGTACGCGGCTGGCCACCGTTATATACTTGCGACCGGCATCCTGCGCGCTGCTGACAGCCTCGTCGAGGGTCTTCTCCTCGCGCACGCTGGCGAGCTTGATCAGCATCGGCAGGTTGATGCCGGCGACGACGTCGATCCGGCCCGGCTCCATCACGGAGATGGCGAGGTTGGAGGGCGTGCCGCCGAACATGTCGGTCAGGACGATGACGCCCTTGCCGGTCTCGACCTGCTCGACCGCCGCGATGATGTCGCGCCGACGGCCCTCCATATCGTCATCGGGGGCGATGGCGATTGTGGCCAGGTTGGCTTGCGGGCCAACGACATGTTCGAGCGCGGCGCGGAATTCCGTCGCCAGGTGCCCATGCGTGACAAGCACGAGTCCGATCATTCAGTCCCACCGAAGAGCGCCCATCGGCACCCGGACAAGGTCGCGGTTTATGCGGCAGGTGCGAAAGATAGGCAAGGCGCTTGTCTCGAACTCGTCGAAGGCAATTCAATCAGAGCCTGCAAAGAGCGCAAGCGCCGTCAGTATCAGACGTTCGTCGCCTGCCCTCGGCAGCAGGGGCAATCGCGGCAGGGTGACGCCGGCGATGGTCTCGACCAGCGCCTCCGGTTCCGGCATGCGCTCGGGCTCGGCGCCGCAATCGATCACGAACCGGATCACCGCCGTCGCGAGATAGGGCTCCGGCGTCAGGCCGAGGCCGCGGCGCTCGATCATCCCCTCGATCGGCGGCACCGGCGCGGCGAGGAGACGGCCGGCGCGGGCGGTGACCTCGGTGCGGTCGTCGGCGACCAGCCGGGCAAAGCGCCCCTGCGATCGCGCAAGCGCGATCAGCGCCAGCGCCAGGCTCGACTTGCCGGCGCCCGACGGACCGCGGATCAGGATGCCGGCCTCGCCGACCACCACGGCACTGGCGTGCAGGCGAAGCGGAGGCGCTGCGGTCATGCCTGCTGCGCCGCCGGCAGGCGCACGACGAACCGTGCACCGAGCCGCTTGTCCTCGCCTTCCGACTGCTCGGAGGCGTAACGGTTCTCGGCCCGGATCGTGCCGCGATGGGCTTCGACGATCTGGCGCGAGATCGAGAGGCCGAGGCCCGAATTCTGGCCGAAGCCACTCTCCGGCCGGTCGGTGTAGAAGCGCTCGAAGATCCGCTCCAGCGCATGCGGCGGAATGCCGGGGCCGTCATCCTCGATGGTGATCAGCACGTCGCCGGCAACGCGGGAGAGCTTGACCCTGACCGGATTGTCGGCGGGCGAGAACGAGCGGGCGTTCTCGATCAGGTTGACGAAGACCTGGCCGAGGCGGGAATCGTGGCCCATCACGCGGAACGGATCGCCGCCCGGGCGCTGGCCGCGCCGGTCGATCGCGAGCTCGACGACGGGCTGGCCGTCGCGGCTGATCTGGTTCTGGACCGAGACGACCGCCTCGAGCAATTGCGCGACGTCGAGCGGAGCAGCGTCGTCGCGGGCGAGCTCGGCATCGAGGCGCGATGCATCCGAGATGTCGGTGATCAGCCGGTCGAGCCGCTTCACGTCATGGCGGATCACCGCGAGCAGGCGCCCGCGCGACTCCTCGCTCTTGGCCAGCGGCAGAGTCTCGACCGCGCTGCGCAGCGAGGTCAGCGGGTTCTTGAGCTCATGGGCGACGTCGGCGGCGAAGCGCTCGATTGCCTCCATGCGATTGTAGAGCGCCTGTGTCATCTCGCGGAACGAGCCGGAGAGGTGGCCGATCTCGTCATGGCGGCTAGAGAAATCCGGGATCTCCTCGCGCGACTTGACGCCGCGGCGCACGCGCTGGGCCGCGTCGGCGAGCTTGCGGATCGGCTCGGCGATGGTTCCGGCGAGCAGCACCGACAGGATGATCATCACGCCGGCCGCGACCGCGAAGACCTGGAAGATCGCGTAGCGCTCGGAGGCGATGACGGCATCGATGTCGCCGCCCTGCGTCGA
The DNA here is from genome assembly GCF_001429505.1 of Allobosea sp. Root483D1. Lineage (GTDB taxonomy): Bacteria > Pseudomonadota > Alphaproteobacteria > Rhizobiales > Beijerinckiaceae > Allobosea. Next base: position 58,549 of record NZ_LMJW01000006.1, on the reverse strand, counting down.
CAGCAGCAGCGCGCCGCGCACGGCCCGGAAGCGCTGCACCGGCACCGCCACCGAGACGATGGTCTCGCCGCGTGTGTTGACCCGCACCACGCTCGCCGGCGAGCCGGCCAGCGCCCGGGCGACCTCGGTATAGGACTTGCCGTTGGCGTTGGCGAAATCGTCATAGGCCGGCACGTCGGCACGGCCGAGGCGGTTGCGGAGCAGGTTCCAGGTGCGCTCGAACAGCGGTGGCTCGTCGCTCTCGCCGATGCGCGGCAGGTCGAGCCGCAAGATATCGCCGCGCGAATAGAGGTTGCGCGAATCGAGCGTCAGCATCCCGTCCTTGTCGTAGATGCGGGCGCGCGTCTTGGTCGGCGTCACCAGCCGGCGCAGCAGCGGGGCGACCTTCTCCGGGTTGATCGAGAAGTCGAGCGGATCCTCGGCGATGGCCCCGCTCTCGCCGGCCTGCATCTGCAGGAGCTTGTCCGGATCGATCGCGATCGTATCGGTCTCGACCGTGGCGGAGGCAGCGATGGCGCCGGCGATGATCTCGCCCTGCGTCAGAAGGCTCTGCACCCGCGCCTCGATCAGGCCCTCGCGAAACTGGTTGAGGTAGAGAAAGCCGACGAGCAGCGCCACGAGGCCGGCGAGGTTGAGGACGACGATGCGCCGGGTCAGGCTCGACGCAGCCCGCCCCGAGACCGCACGCGCCAGGCGCCGGCCGAACANCGCGGCCCGCCTTGGCGGGCCCCCTCCTGTTCGATCGTCGCCATGAGCGGCTCATACCCTGTCCCGGCGCGCACGCAAACGTGGTCGTGGGCCGCGCCGGGGTGCTTCTCAAGTCTCCTTGAAGCGGTAGCCGACGCCGTAGAGCGTCTCGATCATGTCGAACTCGATATCGACCTGATTGAACTTCTTGCGCAGGCGCTTGATGTGGCTGTCGATGGTGCGGTCGTCGACATAGACCTCGTCGTCATAGGCCGCGTCCATCAGCGCGTTGCGGCTCTTGACCACGCCCGGACGCTGCGCCAGCGACTGCAGGATCAGGAACTCGGTGACGGTGAGCGTCACCGGCTCGCCCTTCCAGGTGCAGGTATGGCGCTCCGGATCCATCCGCAGCAGGCCGCGCTCCAGCGCCTTGGCGTCCTCGGTGCGCGGGGCCGCGCTCGCGTCCTTGGCGCCGGCGCGGCGCAGGATCGCCTTGACCCGCTCGACCAGCAGGCGCTGCGAGAACGGTTTGCGGATGAAGTCGTCGGCGCCCATCTTCAGGCCGAAGAGCTCGTCGATCTCCTCGTCCTTGGAGGTCAGGAAGATCACCGGCAGATCGGATTTCTGACGCAGGCGGCGCAGCAGCTCCATCCCGTCCATGCGCGGCATCTTGATGTCGAAGATGGCGAGGTCGGGCGGATTCTGCTTCAGCCCATCCAGGGCAGAGGCGCCATCCGTATAGGTTTGGATGCGATAGCCCTCGGCCTCCAATGCAATCGAAACCGAGGTCAGGATGTTGCGGTCGTCGTCGACCAGCGCAATGGTTGGCATAAGCTTTTCCAGCTCTTTGTGTTCTGGCGTTGCAATCAAAGGGGTCCACTCTCGCGGGAGAGCGGCCAAAGCAAGGCTGCAATCTAGCCAAGCCAAGGCGGTTTCGCTACGTCTCGCCTCGAAAACCCTTAAGACAGAAAAAAGTGCCATGGCGACCGATCCGATCAGGCCGACCGATGCCAGCGCACGCGGGCTCGCGCGAGGCCTCCTGCGCAGCGCGCGCTCCGGCTCCCTGGCGACGCTGACGCCGGAGGGACACCCCTTCGCCAGCCTGACCAGCCTCGCCACCGACATCGACGGTACCCCGCTGATCCTGGTCTCCTCGCTGTCGGGACACACCGGCAACCTCATCGCCGATCCGCGCTGCTCCCTGCTGATTGCGCCCGGCGGCAAGGGCGACCCGCTCGCCCATGCGAGGATCACACTGCTGGCGACAGCCGAGAAAATCGAACGCGACTCAGATTTCGGCCAGCACGCGCGCCGCCGCTTCCTGGCGCGCCAGCCGAAGGCCTCGCTCTATGTCGATTTTCCCGATTTCTCCTTCTTCGCGCTGAAGCTCGCGCGCGCCAGCCTCAATGGCGGCTTCGGCCGGGCCTACGAGCTCGAGGCCGGGGACGTGCTCAGCGACTGCTCGCAGGCACAGGCGCTGATCGAGGCGGAGGAAGGCGCGGTCGAACACATGAACGAGGACCATGCCGACGCGATCGGGCTCTACGCCACCCGGCTGCTAGGCGGCGAGGAGGGCGCCTGGCGCCTCTCCGGCGTGGATCCCGATGGCGCCGACCTGATGCTCGGCGACAAGGCCCTGCGCCTGCCCTTCGACGAGCCGGTGACGACGCCGGACGCGCTGCGCAAAACCCTCGTCGCCCTCGCAGGCAAGGCCCGCGAAGCAACCTGAGCGCGGCGATTCACCACAGCTGGATTTTTTAAACGATTTAGATTCCAAAGGGCCGCTCACGAGCTACCCTCGCGACTTGAGCCGGCGTCATCATCCGCCTAAAGAGCCTTCCACTTCACCGGTCCATCGGGCCCATAGTGGGGCCCGCCCCGCTCCAATCACGGCGCCGGCATTGTCAGGCGGCGGCTTCTCGGCAGGAGGAATTGCCAGTGGAGACCATCGGTCACGTCAACCCGAACAGCGGCGCCGACAAATTCGGCTTCCGCGGGCTCAAGGCGGTCTACTGGAATTTTGAGGCGGCGCGCCTCTATGAGGAATCGCTGCGGCGCGGCGAATCGCAGCTCGCTCGCGGCGGCGCGCTCTGCGCCGACACCGGCACGCATACCGGCCGCTCGCCCAAGGACAAGTTCGTCGTCAAGGACGCCCTGACCGAAAAGACGGTCTGGTGGGAGAACAACGGCGCGATCTCCTCGGAGCAGTTCGAGACCCTGCTCGCCGACTTCATCAAGCATGCCGAAGGCAAGGAGCTGTTCGCGCAGGACCTCTATGGCGGCGCCGACCCGGCCCACCGGGTCAAGGCGCGGGTCTTCACCGAACTCGCCTGGCACTCGCTCTTCATTCGTAACCTCCTGATCCGGCCCGAGGCCGGCGAGATCGCGGGTTACGTGCCCGAGCTGACGATCGTCGACCTGCCGAGCTTCAAGGCCGATCCGAAACGCCATGGCTGCCGCAGCGAGACGGTGGTCGCGATCGACTTCTCCCGCAAGATCGTGCTGATCGGCGGCTCGGCCTATGCCGGCGAGATGAAGAAATCGGTCTTCACCTATCTGAACTACACGCTGCCGGCCAAGGGCGTGGTGCCGATGCACTGCTCGGCCAATGTCGGCTCCAAGGACGATCCGGCAATCTTCTTCGGCCTCTCCGGCACCGGCAAGACCACCCTTTCGGCCGATCCCGACCGCACCCTGATCGGCGACGACGAGCACGGCTGGTCGAAGGAAGGCATCTTCAATTTCGAAGGCGGCTGCTACGCCAAGACGATCCGCCTCTCGGCCGAGGCCGAACCGCAGATCTTCGCGGCCTCGCAGCGCTTCGGCACCGTGCTCGAAAACATCGTCATGGATCCGATCTCGCGCGAGGTCGATTTCGACGATGAGAGCAAGACCGAGAACACCCGCTCGGCCTATCCGCTCGACGCCATCCCGAATGCCTCGCGCTCGGGCCGAGCCGGCACGCCGAAGAACATCGTGATGCTGACCGCCGACGCCTTCGGCGTGATGCCTCCGATCGCCAAGCTGACCCCGGCCGAGGCGATGTACCACTTTCTCTCCGGCTACACCGCCAAGGTCGCCGGCACCGAGCGCGGGCTCGTCGGCGTGCAGCCGGAATTCTCGACCTGCTTCGGTTCACCCTTCCTGCCGCGCCATCCGTCGGAATACGCCAATCTGCTGCGCGACTTCATCGCCAAGCACCATGTCGATTGCTGGCTGGTGAACACCGGCTGGACCGGCGGCGGCTACGGCACCGGCCGGCGCATGCCGATCCGCGTGACGCGCCGCCTGCTGACGGCGGCGCTCGACGGCTCGCTCAACCGCGCCGACTTCCGCCGGGATCCTTATTTCGGCTTCGCCGTTCCCACTTCGGTGCCCGGCGTCGAGCCGCACATCCTCTATCCCGTCAAAACCTGGCAGGACAAAGCTGCCTTCGCCGAGACGGCGAAGAAGCTGGTCGGCATGTTCGCGGAGAATTTCAAGAAGTTCGAAGCCCATGTCGACGACGCCGTGAAGGCGGCGGCGCCGACGAGCTCGCTCGCGGCTTGAACGCAATCGACGCCTAAGCGTGCTATGGAGGCGGTGATGAACCGCCTCCTTCTCGTTTTGCTTCAGCTTCTGCTGACCATCGTTGTTCTCGGCGCCACCGCGTGGGGTGCCGGGCTACTCATATTCCGGCTGTCGGGGACGATCGGCATCGCCGCCGCGATCGGTTTCGGCATTGCCGGCATCGCGGGCGCTATCGGGCTCTGGAGCGGCGCGCCGCGGCTGCCTCTGTCCTTTGCGGTGCTGTTCGTCGGCCTGCTCGGCTGGTGGAGCAGCCTGCTGCCCTCGCATGACCGCGACTGGATTCCCGAACTCGCCCGGCTTCCGCAGATCGCGCGAGAGGGCGACCGGCTCACCGTCGCCAATCTGCGTAATTTCCGCTGGCGCACCGAGGCCGACTACGACCAGCGCTGGGAAACGCGCAGCTACGACCTGACGAAGATCGAGGGCGCCGACCTCTTCCTGTCCTACTGGTCGGGCGAGGCGATCGCCCATCTGCTCGTCAGCTTCACCTTCAAGGAATCGCCGCCGCTCACCTTCTCGATCGAGGTCCGACGCGAGAAGGGCGAGGAATGGTCGTCGCTCGCCGGTTTCTTCCGGGTCTACGAGATGGCCTATGTCGCCGCCGACGAGCGCGATATCGTCGGCTTGCGGACGCATGCGCGCGGCGAGGACGTCCGGATGTTCCGCCTGCGCATCTCGCCCGAGCAGTCGCGCGAGGTGCTGCTCGCCTATGTCGCGGATGTGAACCGGCTGGCTGCGCAGCCGCGCTGGTACAATACCATCTTCACCAACTGCACCACGGTCGTCTACCGGCTCGTCGGCTCGGTCGCGCCCGGCTGGAGCTTCACGCTGCCTCTCGATCCACGCGTCGTGTTGTCCGGCTATCTGCCGGGCTATCTCAAGGACATCGGCGCTGTCAGGCAGGATCTGCCGCTGGGAGAGCTCATCCGGCTCGGCCGGATCAGCGAGAGGGCGAGGACGATATCCCTCGACGACCCGGACTTCTCACGGCTGATCCGCGAGGGCGTGCCGAGTGCTCAGCCATAGCCGTGCAGCGAGGCGCCATGGCGCTTCAGCCAGGCCTCGGCCTCTTCGGTGCGTGGGCAGAGCTTATGCGTCAGCGCCCAGAAGCGGTGCGAATGGTTCATCTCCTTGAGATGCGCGACCTCATGGGCCGCGAGATAATCGAGCACCAGCGCCGGCGCGAGGATCAGGCGCCAGGAGAAGCTGAGATGCCCTTTCGAGGAGCATGAGCCCCAGCGGCTGGTGGTGTCGCGCAGCGTGAGCTTGCGGGCAGGGATGCCGAGCACGGCGGTGTGCGTGCGCACCGACTTTTCGAGATCGGCGAGGGCCTCGCGGCGCAGGAAGTCCTTGACCCGGCGGGCGACATGGCCGGCCTCACCGGAGACCGCGATGATCGGCTCGCCCTCGGCCGACACCGCGGCGCGGGTCAACCCGCGCACCTTGGTCCAGTGCACGATGCGGTGCGGGACGCCGCGCAATGGCACGATGGCGCCGGGCTCGAAGGGCACGCCCTGCGGCCGCTTGGCGAGGCGCGCCGCGATCCAGCCGCCATGCTTCTCGGCGAAGATGCGGCCGGTGATGAAGTCGACGCGCTCGGGCAGGGTCAGCGTGATCTCGCCGGTCGCCTGCGAGACGCGCAGCGTCAGCCGGCGCGCCGTCGAGCGCCGCTTAACGGCGACCGGATAGAGCGTGCCGGCATGTGCAACCTCAATCCGGTCGGGATCGGGCTTGCGCCTGAACAGGGAGAACCGCATCCCGGCGATTGTGCGGGATTCGCAGCCGGAGCGGAAGAGGCGAGCTAGTTCAGCTCGCGACCTTCAACGCCTTGCGCGCGGTCGCTGCGGTCTCGCTGCGGCGCTCGCTGGCTGCCTTCATGTCGAGGGTGAGCATGAAATCGGCGATGCGCGGCGCGATCTCCGAGCGGAAGCGCGAGCCGTTGAAGACGCCGTAATGGCCGACGCCCTTCTGCAGGTACTCGACCCGCATCTCGTCGGGGATGTTGACGCACAGATCATGCGCCGCCTTGGTCTGGCCGACGCCGGAGATGTCGTCGTTCTCGCCCTCGACCGTCATCAGCGCGACGCCGCGGATCGCCTTGAGGTCGACCGGCTCGCCGCGATGCATCATCTCGCCCTTCGGCAAGGCGTGCTTGACGAACACGGCGTCGACCGTCTCCAGGTAGAACTCGGCCGTCAGGTCCATCACCGCCATGTACTCGTCGTAGAAGTCGCGGTGCTTCTCGGCGGAATCGCCGTCACCGGCGACGAGGTGCTTGTACATGTCGTAATGGGCGGTCAGGTGCTTGTCGAAGTTCATCGCCATGAAGCCCGAAAGCTGCAGGAAGCCGGGATAGACCTCGCGGAAGGCGCCGAGATGCGGGAAGGGCACGCGCGTGATGCAGTTGCGGCGGAACCAGTCGGTACCGCGCTCCATGGCGAGCTGGTTGACCGCAGTCGGCGAGCGGCGGGTATCGATCGGTCCGCCCATCAGCGTCATCGAGCGCGGCGAAGAGGGGTCGCCCTCGGCCTCCATGCGCGCGATCGCGGCGAGGACGGGCACGGAAGGCTGGCAGACGGCCATGACATGGGTGTCGGGGCCGAGCTTCTGCAGCATGGCGATGACGTAGTCGATATAGTCGTCGAGACCGAAGTTGCCGGCTGCGAGCGGCACGAGGCGGGCGTCGACCCAGTCGGTGATGTAAATTTCATGGTCGGGCAGCAGGGTCTCGACCGTGCCGCGCAGCAGCGTCGCGTAGTGGCCGGACATCGGCGCGACCAGCAGCACCTTGGGCTGCGGCTTGCGACGCGCGCCGACCTGCCGGTCGAAATAGACCAGGTTGCAGAAGGGACGCTGCCAGACGACACGCTCCTCGACCGCGACCTTGACGCCGTTCATCGTCGTCTCGTCGAGGCCGAAGGCGGGCTTGCCATAGCGGCGCGTGGTGCGCTCGAACAATTCGCAGGAGGCGGCGACCGAGCGGCCAAACGGGGTATAGGTCAGCGGGTTCGCCGGGTTCTTGAAGGCGAGCTGCATGGCGTCGGACATGGCCCGCGCCGGGCTGACCATCATATGAACCGCCTCATAGGCGTGGTAGGCGAACGACATGGTGGCCCTTTCGCTCTTTCGCAGCGCCGCATTCACGATGCACCGCAACACAAAACGCAGCCTAAGTACAATTTGTTCTCATTCAATCGTCCAAAGGGCTAAGATTTCCCTGTGATGCCGTTTAGCCACAGTTTCATCCTTCCCGGCCGCCCGCTGCATTGCGAAGATTGCGCGCCGTGATGATTACAGACCTCGTTCCATCCGCGCCCAGAGGCACGCCGCGCCATTTGCGGCTCGATACGCTGGTGCGCCTGCGCTGGCTGGCGATCGCCGGCCAGAGCATCGCCGTCGCCGGCGTGCATTTCGGGCTCGGCTTCTCCCTGCCCTTCGGCTGGTGCTTCCTGGCCATCGCGGTGTCGGCCTGGCTCAACATCGCGCTGCGCATCCGCTTCCCGCTCAGCCACCGCCTGGGCGAGGGCGCGGCGACCGCCCTGCTCGGCTTCGACATCCTGCAGCTCGCGGCGCTGCTCTATCTCACCGGCGGGCTGCAGAACCCGTTCGCGATCCTGTTCCTGGCGCCGGTGATGATCTCGGCGACGGCGCTGCCGCCGCGGCATACGCTGGCGCTGGGCCTGCTCGCCGCCGGGCTCGCCACGCTGCTGGTGTTCCTGCACTGGCCCCTGCCCTGGGCCGGGACGGAGCGCCCGGTGTTGCCGCCGCAATACCAGCTCGGCAACTGGATCGCCCTGCTGCTCGGACTCGGCTTCACCGGCATCTATGCCTGGCGCGTCGCCAAGGAAGCGCGTGATCTCTCAGAGGCGCTGGCAGCGACCGAGCTGGTGCTGGCGCGCGAGCAGCACCTCTCGCAGCTCGACGGCCTCGCGGCCGCGGCCGCGCACGAGCTCGGCACCCCGCTCGCGACGATTGCGCTGGTCGCCCGCGAACTCTCACGCCTCGCCCCGGCCGAAGGCGAGATGGCAGAGGACATCACCTTGCTGCGCGAACAGGTCCAGCGCTGCCGCGGCATCCTCGGCAAGCTCACCTCGCTCCAGGATGACGATGCCGGGCCGCTCGACCAGCTCTCGCTCAGCCTGCTCATCGAGGAAGCGGCGGGGCCGCAGCGGCCCTTCGGCGTGCCCTTCGAGATCACGCTCATCGGTGACAAGCCCGAGCCAGTCTGCCGACGCAATCCCGGCATGAATTACGGGCTCGGCAACATCGTCGACAACGCCGTCGACTTCGCCCGCTCCAAGGTGACGATCACCGCGCTGTGGACGGAAAGCACGGTCATCCTGACCATTGCCGATGACGGGCCAGGCTTCACGCCCGAGGTTCTGATGCGGGCGGGCGACCCTTATCTCTCGCGCTCGCATGCCAAGGAATCGCGTGCCGGGGGCGGCCTCGGACTAGGCCTGTTTATCGCCAAGACGCTGCTGGAGCGCAGCGGTGCGACGCTCGAATTCTCCAACCTGCCGCTGCCGGCGACCGGCGCGAGCATCCGGATCGCTTGGCTGCGCGCCGTCTTCGAGCGCGACGATCGAACCGCCGCACCTTCAAACCCGGAGCTTTTGGCCCCATATGCGACAGAATGAGGCGTTGCGGCGTTTCAGCGCGTCGCGCAATCGATACAGTGGATGTTGAGCCCGGCAGCGACCGCCCGGCAGGAGAAGATGGCGATGGACACGGCGCCGACGACAGGCGAACTCACCGACAATGCCGGCAGGGACATGTCCCTTCTGCTCGTCGACGACGACAAGCCGTTTCTGAACCGCCTGGCCCGTGCCATGGAAGGACGGGGCTATTCGGTACGGATAGCCGAATCCGTCGAGGCCGGACTGGCGGCGGTCGAGGAAGCTGCGCCGGCCTTCGCGGTGATCGACCTGCGTCTCGGCGACGGCAACGGGCTCGACGTCATCGCGCGGCTGAAGGAGAAGCGCCCCGATGCGCGCGGCGTCGTCCTGACCGGCTACGGCAATATCGCGACGGCTGTAAGCGCGGTGAAGCTCGGCGCTTTCGACTTCCTGGCGAAGCCTGCCGATGCCGACGAGATCCATTCGGCGCTGGCCGCTGGCCCGAATGCGCGCCCGGTGCCGCCGGAAAACCCCATGTCGGCCGACCGTGTCCGCTGGGAGCATATCCAGCGCGTCTACGAATTGTGCAGCCGCAATGTCTCGGAGACGGCACGCCGGCTCGGCATGCACCGGCGCACCCTGCAGCGCATCCTCGCCAAGCGCGCGCCGCGATGAGTCTGAGGTTTTGAGCCTTGCCTACTCAGAAAACCGGTGACCACTTTTCTGGGCAAGGCTCTGCTCCGCTCCCCGAGCGGATCACCGAAGAGCTGATCGCCGAGCTGGTCGATACCTTCTATGACCGCGTCCGCCAGGACCAGCTGATCGGCCCGATCTTCCTCGCCAAGCTCGGCGACGACTGGGGGCCGCACCTTTCCAAGCTGCGCGACTTCTGGTCGTCGGTGACGCTGATGAGCGGGCGCTATCGCGGCAAGCCGCAGCAGGTCCACATGCCGCTCCCGCTCGAGATGCAGCATTTCGAGCGCTGGCTTTCGCTGTTCGAGGCGACGGTCGCCGAGCTCTGCACAGGTCCGGCCAAGTTCCTGTTCATCGACCGCGCCCACCGTATCGCCGAGAGCCTGCAGATCAGCCTGAATATCGGCCCGAAGGCGCTCATCCTGCCGCAACGCGCGGTCGGCTAGGTTCCAGGGTCTTCCAGCAGCGCCAGCCGCCCGGCCGCCAGCCTGGCGAAGGCGATGGTCAGCATCTTCCTGCGCGCCGGCGCCAGCGGGTGCCGCGGCGGCTCGCGCAGCAATTCGCCGCCGAAGGCGTCGGCGACGATCAGGCCGACATCCTCGGGCAGGATTTCCCGCGGGAATTCAGGCGCGACGGCGAAGAGGAAGCCGTCGCAATAATCGCGATAGTCAGGCCATTTGCCGTCGACGCGGTAGTCCTCGACCCCCGACTTGACCTCGACCACCAGCAATTCCCCCGATGGCGAGAGCGCGACGATGTCGCCACGCCGCCCATTGGCGAAAGTCATCTCCTTGACGATGGCATAGCCGCGCTCACGCAGATGGCGAGAGGCGCCGCGGCAGACGGCACGGGTGATCTCCGGCCGGGCAGGCGGCGGATTGAGGACGGAATCGGCGGCGGCCATGCCCGGCATGTTCTGTTTTTGTGCTCGCCGATGCAAGAGCTGCTTGCGATGAAGACCGGGATGGCTATGGTCCGCCCGCCTTGGAACGCTTCGCCCCCCTCCTGCTGATCGCGCTCGCCGCCGGCCTCGCCTTCGCGCTGTGCCTGGCCTTGCGCCCCTTGATGATGCGCTATGCGCTGGCGCGGCCGAATGCACGCTCCAGCCATCGCACGCCGACACCGCAGGGCGGCGGCATCGCCGTGCTCGCCGGTGCCTTCCTGGCGCTGGGGCTCGCGCTGGCCCTGATCCCGATGGAAGCAAGCGCCAGGCAAGGGCTCATTCTGGTGATGGCTGCGGCTGCGCTGCTGGCGCTCGTCGGTGCCTGGGACGACATCCGGCCGCTCTCGCCCGCCCTGCGCCTGCCGCTGCAAGTCCTCTGCGTCGGCATCGTCGTCTTCTACGCCGCACCGGAGGTGAGGCTGCTGCCGGAGACGCTGCCGCTCTGGGCCGAGCGCGGTCTCGCCCTGATCGCCGGCGTCTGGTTCGTCAATCTCGTCAATTTCATGGACGGGATCGACTGGATCACGCTCGCCGGGCTGGTGCCGCTCTCCGGCGCGATCGCGCTCGCCGCCGGCTACGGCATCGTCGATCCTGCCACCGGCCTTCTCGCCGCGGCGCTGCTCGGTGGTCTCATCGGCTTCGCGCCGTTCAACAAACCGGTGGCGCGCATCTTCCTCGGCGATGTCGGGGCGCTGCCGCTTGGATTGCTCGGCGCCTATCTGCTCTATCGTCTCGCCGGTAGCGGCGCGCTGACCGCAGCGCTGATCCTGCCGCTCTATCACGTCATGGACTCGACCATCACGCTCTTCCGCCGGCTCGGACGCGGCGAAAAGGTCTGGCAGGCGCACCGCTCGCATTTCTACCAGCAGGCGACCGATAACGGTTTTGAGATCGTCGAGATCGTCGCGCAGGTCGCCCTGCTCAATCTTTGCCTGATCGGGCTCGCCACGATCAGCATCGCCCTGCCCGGGCTCTGGGCCCAGCTCGCCTGCCTGCTGGCGGCGCTGATGCTGACAGGGCTTCTGCTCCGCCGCTTCTCGCGCAAGCAGGCGCGGCCGTGAGCGGCGAGCGCGTCCTGCTCACCGGTGCGAGCGGCTTCGTCGGCCGGCATTTGCTGCGCGACCTCACCGCGCGTGGCTATCGCGTGCGGGTGGCCAGCCGCGGCACGGCGCAGGAAATCACTGGCGCCGAACATGTCGCGATCGGCGATCTCGGCACGCCGATCGACTGGCAGCCGCTGCTCGACGGCGTCGATCACGTCGTCCACAGCGCCGGCCTCGCCCATGCCGACGGCGCGATCGCCGAAGAGCGCTACCGGGCCGTCAATACCGAAGCGACATTGGCGCTGGCGCGGGCTGCGCAGGCGGCAGGCATCCGGCGCTTCGTCTTCCTGTCCTCGATCCGGGCGCAGAGCGGACCGATCGCCTCGCAGCCTCTGACGGAAGCCGACACGCCGACGCCGACCGATGCCTATGGCCGCTCCAAACTCGCTGCCGAACAGGGGCTCGCAAGGCTCGATCTCGACTGGGTCGCGCTACGGCCGGTGCTGATCTACGGGCCGGGCGTGAAAGCGAACATGGCGGCGCTGCTGAAACTGGCACGCCTTCCCGTGCCATTGCCGCTAGGCGCGCTTTCGGCCAGGCGCTCGCTGCTCGCGATCGAGAACCTCGCCGAAGCGGTCGCCTTCGCGCTGAGCGAATCCTGTCCCGCGAGGCGCAGCTACATCCTTGCCGACCCGGAGCCTCTGTCGGTCGCGCAGATGCTGGCCGCAATGCGGGCTGGTCTCGGACGCGGGCCGGGACTGATCCCGGTTCCCTCCGTCCTGCTGGCCCTCGCGGCACGGCTCACCCGACGCGGAGACGCCTATGAGCGCCTCGCGAACGGTCTCGTCGCCTCGCCTGCCGCGCTGATCAGTGCGGGCTGGCGACCGCCTGCGGAGACGAAGGCTGCGCTGGCACGGCTGGCGGCGCAGCAGACTGGCGCCGGCTGAAATCGGGGATCGCCGCTTCGAGTACCGCCTCGGCGCCGAGCCTGTCCTGCGCCGCCAACGCCCGCTCGAGCTCGTCGAGCCAACCCTGCAGCCGGGCGCGGCCGGCGAAGATCGGCTTGGCCGCCATGACGCCGTCGAGCCCGGTTTCGGCCATCGGCTCGTCCTTGGCGAAAAGGATCTCGTTCAGGCGCTCGCCCGGCCTGACGCCGGTGACGGCGATCTCGATGTCGACGCCCGGCTCGTAGCCGGCGAGGCGGATCATCCGCTCGGCGAGGTCGATGATCTTGAGTGGCTGGCCCATCTTCAGCACGTAGACGGCGGCGCGCTCCTCCTGCGCCTCGTGCTCGGGCGCGTGCGAGGCTGAAGTCAGCACGAGATCGCAGGCCTCGCGGATGGTCATGAAATAGCGGATCATCTCCGGGCTGGTCACGGTGACCGGCCCGCCGCGCTCGATCTGCGCCTTGAACTTGGGCACCACCGAGCCGACCGAGCCGAGCACATTGCCGAAACGGACGGCGACGAGGCGCGTGCCGCGATTGCCGGCAGCGAACTCGGCATCGCATGCCTGGGCATACATCTCGGCGAAGCGCTTGGTCGCGCCGAGCATCGAGACCGGCTCGATCGCCTTGTCGGTCGAGATCATCACGAAGATGCCGGCACCGGCGGCGATCGCCGCCTCGATGGCGACGACCGAGCCGAAGATGTTGGTCTTGATGCCCTCGCCCCAATCGGCTTCGAGATAGGGCACATGCTTCAGCGCGGCGGCATGGATGACGATGTCGGGCGCGAAGGCCTTGAACAGCGGGCCAAGGCGGGCTTCGTCGCGGACATCGGCGAGCGCGCCGGTGACCCGCATCGGCAGGTCCTGCGCCAACAGCGCCTCGGTGACGTGGAACAGCGCCGGCTCGGAATTCTCGACGACGAGCAATTCCGCCGCGCCGAAGACGGCGCAGCGCAGGCAGATCTCGGAGCCGATCGAGCCGCCACCGCCGGTGACGATGACGCGCTTGCCCTTGAGGAAGCCTTCGAGCCGCTCGCGGTCGATCTTGACCGAGGGGCGCACCAGCAGGTCCTCGATCTCCAGCGGCGCCAGCTCATTGCCGCGCATGCCTTCGCCGAGCGAATCGAGCCGCGAGATCGGGATGGCGAGCTTGCGCGTCTTGGCGAGCCATTTGTCCGGCTCGGCCTCGGGTGCGAGAGCGCTCGGCGTCGCGACGATGCGGCGGAACGGCTCACTGCGCTCGCTGGCATCGGCCGCGACCGTCTCCATCTCCGAGAGCAGGCCGAGCACCGGCACGCCCCGGATGGACTGGCCGAGATCGTCCGGACGCGGGGTCAGGATGCCCGCCGGTCGCATCTTGCCCATCGCGCCCGATTCCATGGCGCGGATCACCACCTCGATGTCGACGCCGCGGCCGAGCAGCAGGGCCGGCAAGGTCGCCTCGCGCGCCGCCTGGTGCTTGGAGCGCGAATATTTGAAGTAGCGATAGGCGAGGCGCGGACCGCCGAGCAGCGCGATCTGCACCAGCCAATAGAGGACGATGGTGATCTTGCCGAAGAAGAAATAGCCGTAGAGGTTCGGAGCGACGAGGACGTAGTCGACGACCAGCAGGGTCAAGGTCAGAACCGTGACCGCACGGACGATATTGGACAGGTCCGGCAGCGAGGCGAAGCGCCATTTCGAGCGATAGAGCTGGAAGAACCAGTAGACCACACCGGCATAGGCGACGAAGAACGGTAGGATCGACGGCAGTTGCCGCATCCGCTCGTCGAACAGCCAGCCCTCGAAGCGCACGGCAAAGACGAAGACGATCGCGAGCGCGGTCATCGCCAGGTCATGGACGATGACGGCGAGCTTCTTGGCACTCTGTTTGGTGAGGGTCAGCATGTGCGGCGGGGTATCCCGCTCCCTCGCCGCCTTGTCAACGCAGGCGGAGCCGGTGGATCAGGCCGCGAGGCGCTTGGCACCAAGTCCTGTGAGAATGAAGTCGATCATCTCATCGATGCTCGGGCCCGGTAATTCGGCGCACTGGCCGAGCAGAAGCGGGTGACAGAAGCGCAACATCGCCATGCGCACGCAATGGGTCGCCGTGATCGGATCGCGGGCGCTGAACTCGCCCTTGGCGATGCCGTCGGCGACGACGGCGCGCAGGATCGCATCATAGCGCTCGATATGGCCACGAATGACGTCCCAGCTCTCCTCCATGGCGCAGGCGACCATCTCGTGCAGGCGGTGATTGTCGAGATAACGGGCCGCGTTGATACGACAGGTCGCGGCCAGGATGTCGCGCAGGCGCTCGGCTGCGGGGCGCTTTTCAGCGGCGATCGCGGCGACGGTCGCTTCGAGCTCGGTCATCGAGCGCTCGGCGACAGCCTCGTTGATCGCCTTCTTGGAGTCGAAGAAACGATAGACATTCGCCGGGCTCATGCGCAGCGACTTGGCGATGTCGGCGACAGTGGTCTTCTGGTAGCCGATCTGGCGGAAGAACCGCTCGGCGACGTCGATGATCTCGTGCCGTGTATCGCGCTCTATTGTGCTCATGCCAGGGGCAACTTCCCGGTCTGGTGACTTGTTCCCATAGGCCGTCTGCGGACGCCATCGTTGAGTATGACGAATTTCGTCAGTCGTCAACAAATTGATCCGAAAAGCTTTATTTGCGCGCTCCTGACAGTTTTTCGCCCAATGAGCTTCCGATATCAGGAGCGCGACCGCGCCAGCTTCAGGAGCCCGGCAATGTCGAGATGACGCTCCAGATGCCCGGCCAGACGGTCGAGTGTCGCTTCGACCGCCGGTTCGTAGGCCTCCCCGATCGCGAGCAGTCCTTCGGCGAGATTGGCCAGAAAGGCGCGGCGCAGCGGGTCCGAGGTCAGGACACCATGGAGATAGGTCCCGATGACCCTTCCGTCGGCGCTGCGGGCGCCTTCCGGCTGGCCGTCGACACGAAAAGGCGCGCGCGCCCTATCCGGCCCATCGCTGACGCCGAGATGGATCTCATAGGCGCGGCCGGCCGTGCCGCTTTCGGGATGTTCCGCGGCAACCTCCCGGACGGTCTTGTCCGGCGTGAGCTCGGTCTCGATATCGAGCAGGCCGAGGCCGGGGGCCGCGCCGGCAGGGCCTTCCAGGCCAAGCGGGTCGCGCACGACCTTGCCGAGCATCTGATAGCCGCCGCAAAGGCCGAGCACATGGCCGCCGCGGCGGCGATGGGCGAGGATGTCGATGTCCCAGCCTTCCTCGCGCAGCTTGGCAAGGTCGCGGAGCGTCGTCTTCGAGCCCGGCAGGATCACCAGGGCGGCATCGCCCGGCAGCGGCATACCGGGACCGACGAAGACGAGCTCGACGCCGGGCTCGAGCTTGAGCGGGTCGAGATCGTCGAAATTGGCGATGCCGGGCAACACCGGAACGGCGACCTTCAGCGCACCCGCACGAGCCGGCACGCCGCGCGCCAGATCAAGCGCATCTTCGGCCGGCAGGCGCGCGGCATCCGCGAACCAGGGCACGACGCCGAAGCTCGGCCAGCCCGTCGCCCGCGCGATCGTGTCCAGCGCCGGCGTGAACAGGCCGACATCGCCATGGAAGCGGTTGATCGCGAAGCCGCGGATCATCGCCCGGTCGTCGGCGTCGAGTACGGCATGGGTGCCGACCAGGCTGGCGATGACGCCGCCGCGGTCGATGTCGCCGATCAGCATGGCGGGAACGCCTGCCGCGCGGGCGAAGCCGAGATTGGCGATATCGCGGGCGCGCAGATTGGTCTCGGCCGGCGAGCCCGCCCCCTCGACCAGGATGAGATCGGCGCCGTCGCTCAGCCGTTCGAAGCTCTCCAGCACCTTGGGCAGGAAATCGCCGCGGCGGCTGAAGTCGCCGGAGGACAGATGGCCGGCGACGCGTCCCTGCAGGATGATCTGGCTGCCGCGCTCGCTCTCGGGCTTGAGCAGCACCGGGTTCATGTCGACATGAGGAGCGATCCGGGCGGCGCGCGCCTGCAGCGCCTGGGCCCGGCCGATCTCGCCCTGCGCCGTGGCAGCCGCGTTGTTCGACATGTTCTGCGGCTTGAACGGGCGCACTTTCAGCCCGCGATCGGCGAAGAGGCGGCAGAGGCCGGCGACGAGCAGGGACTTGCCGACATTGGAGCCGGTGCCGAGCAGCATCAGCGCGGGGGTTTGGCTGGAGGAGCGCATAGGCCCTGCCTAGCGCGCTTCGGGGCGGGCCGGAAACGGCGGATGCTTTCAGCCCCAGAAAAAGTTCACCGATCCACGTCAGCGTCCCACGGTTCCAAAGGGGCGAAGAAACCGCGGAATTGCTGGCGTGAACCGGCTGGGCATAGAGAATACTGACTGCTGACGAATGTCAATATTCATCACTCCGCATAATCTGCCGCTTTTCCGGGGCGATGCACACCGACGTTGCGCGTGCTATGGGCGATATTCGAGCCTTCCCGCCAGCCTTCCGACCGAAACAAGCCGCGATGAATCCGATCTTCTCCGCTCTCCCGACGACGATCTTCGAAACCATGTCGCGGCTCGCGCGCGAGCACCAGGCCGTCAATCTCGGCCAGGGCTTTCCCGACGATCCCGGCCCCGAGGACGTCCGGCGCAAGGCGGCCGAGGCGGTGATCGACGGCTGGAACCAGTATCCGCCGATGATGGGGCTGCCGGAGCTGCGCCAGGCGAGCGCCACGCATTTCCGTCATTGGCAAGGCCTCGAACTCGATCCGGAAGCCGAGGTGATGGTGACTTCCGGCGCGACCGAGGCGATCGCCGGCGCGCTGATGGCGATCGTGTCGCCCGGCGACGAGGTCGTGCTGTTCGAGCCGATGTACGACGCCTACCTGCCGCTGGTGCGGCGCGCCGGCGCCATCCCGAAATTCGTGACACTGACCCCGCCGGCCTTCGGGCTGAGCGAGGAAGCGCTGGCGAAAGCCTTCTCGCCGAAGACCAAGGCGGTGCTGTTCAACAATCCGCTCAACCCGACCGCGACCAATTTCAGCGAGGCCGATCTCGACCTGCTGGCCTCGTTCTGCGTCCGGCACGATGCGGTCGCGATCTGCGACGATGTCTGGGAGCATGTCGTGTTCGACGGGCACCGCCATCAGCCGCTGATGAGCCGGCCCGGCATGCGCGAGCGCACGGTCAAGATCTCCTCGGCCGGCAAGATCTTCTCGCTGACCGGCTGGAAAGTCGGGATGGTGATGGCCGCGCCGGAGCTGATGCGCGTGCTGGCGAAGGCGCACCAGTACATCACCTTCACCACGCCGCCGAACCTGCAGGCGGCCGTCGCCTACGGCCTCGGCAAGGACGACGCCTATTTCGAGGGCATGCGCGCCGATTTCCAGCGCTCTCGCGATCGCTTCGCCGGTGGCCTCAGCGATCTCGGCTTCAGCGTGCTGCCGAGCGCCGGCACCTATTTCCTCAATGTCGACATCGGCCCGCTCGGCGAGAGCGACGATGTCGCCTTCTGCCAGCGTCTGGTCGCCGAGCACGGCGTCGCCGCGATCCCGGTCAGCGCTTTCTATGCCGAAGGGGCGGTGCGCAATGTCGTGCGCTTCTGCTTCGCCAAGCACGATGCGACGCTGGACAAGGCGCTGGAGCGGCTCGCCGCGCTTCGCATCAAGGCCTGATCAACCCTTCCGGAGGGTCTCGACCAGGACTGCAGCTCGCCGCAGTTTCGGCTCGCGACGCTTGGCTTCGTTTGCGAGACCAAGGCCACGCAGCGTCTCGATCGCCATGACGAGTTCCGTGGTCGCCTTCTCGGCCTCGGCACGGTCGCGGATGCGTTCGGCCAGCGCCAGCCGTGCTTCCGCCCGGTTCGCGGCGCTTTCAGCCCAGAGCGAGGGTACGATCTCGCGGCGCCGGACCTCCAGCGCCGTGTCGAAGGCAGCGATCGCCTCCTCCAGCACGACAGGTTCGCTGTAATAGCTGGCGAGGCCGACGAGCGCGGCCCCGATGCGGTCCTGCACCTCGGCCCAGTCGAGCGGGACGCTCTCGCGCGGCCGGTCGTCGAGCACCAGCTTGAAGCAGTTCACCGCCGCCTCGAACGCCGCCACGCCGCTGGCGCGCAGGCCGAGCGCGACATGCGCCTTGCCAAGCTCCCATTGCAGCCGGCCCCATTCGCGCGGCATGTCGGCCCGCGTCATCCCGGAAAGCCCGGCACGGAAAGCGGCGACGCCGTCCTCGAGCAGGCCGGCATCGTCCTCAACCTCTCCGAGACGGGCCAGCGCCTCGCCGAGCCTGGTCTGCACCGCGGTCCAGAGGCGCGGCGCCTTGGCGCGGGTCAGATCCTCCAGGATGGTGCGGTAAATCTCGACGGCCTGGCGAAGCAGGGTGCCGCCACCGTCGAAATGCGACAGGCCGGTGAGCGAGCGCGCCAGCCGGAGCTGGGTCTCGGCCCAGGGCACGGTCTGGTCGAAATTGTCGAGCTTGCCGAGCATGGCCCGCAATTGGCCGATCGACGCGACGAAAGCCGTCTTGTCGGCGAAATCGGCGCCCCGCCGCGCCAGCGCATCGGCCTGCATCCAGGAATAGGCAAGCCCGCTGCCGGGTTCGGCCGAGTCGGCGATCAACGCCGCCTCGGCATAGCGCTCGGCGGCTTCGCCATAGGCTTTGGCATTGAGGTGCAGCATCGCCACCGCACCGCGATCGGCGCGACCAGCGGCAGCCGCGAGCAAACGGTCGCGCGACAGCGCATCGGGAGCGGCCGCGCCATCGAGGTTGCGCTGCTCGGCCTGGGCGAGCAGCCGGTCGGCTTCGGCGAGCTTGCCCTCCGCCAGGGCCTGGATCGCTTGCCCCTGCAGCCTGTCACGCTCCGGATCGGCCGCGGACGGCGTGGCGAGCCGCCCCTGCAGGCTGCGGAAATCTCCGGCGCGGCGCGCCAGGTTGTTCTCGATTCGGGTGAAATCGGGCTTACCCGAGGCCTCGCCCATCGAGGCGAGCACGCCGAGCAGCAGCGCGGGGGGAACACCCTCGCGCTGCGAGACCCGTGCCAGGATGGTGGCGAGTTCCGGATTCACGTTTCCCGCCGCCCTAGATCATGATGATTTTGGATCTTATCGATTCAAAATCATAAAACGTGATCGATTCAGAGAGTCTAGAGCAGGATTCTTGCGAAAAACCGGTTCCCACTTTTTCGCATCCTGCTCTAGTGCGAGCGCGATCAGATCGCGGCGATGACCGCGATCTCGACGGTGTATTGCGGGCCGGCGAGCTTGGCCTCGACGGTGGCGCGGCCCGGCGTGTTGCCGGCCGAGACCCAGCCGTCCCAGACAGCGTTCATCTCGGCGAAGGTCGACATGTCCGAGAGCCAGATATTGACCATCAGCAGCTTCGACTTGTCGGTGCCGGCCTCGGCGAGGAGCCCGTCGATGATCGAGAGGATGTCCTTGGTCTGGTCGCCGACGCTCTTGCCGGCCGCCTTGTCGGCAACCTGACCGGCGAGATAGACCGTGTTGCCATGCACGACGGCCTTCGACATGCGCGGGCCGGGGGCGATGCGCTTGATGCTCATGATCTGGTCTCCATCAGAAGGGGCCTCGCTGGTAGCCCGAGACCGGAATACGCGCAAATGCTTATGCAGCGGCCGCCCAGCCCGCCCAGAGCAAGGCATAGCGTGCCGCCTTGCCGATGAACACCAGCGCGATGAAGCGTATGAGCGGATAGTTCAGCGAGCCCGCGACGAAGGTCAGCGGATCGCCGCCGATCGGCAGCCAGGCGAAGAGCAGCGAGGGCCAGCCGAAACGGGCGAACCAGCCCTGCGCCTTGGCGAAGCGGGCGGGATCGGGCCTCAGCCGTGCCGGCAATCGCTCGACCCCATCAGTCGCGATCAGCCGGCCGAGCCACCAGTTGACGACCGAGCCCGCCGTGTTGGCGAGCGAGGCGACGATGAAGAGGAGCGTCGGATCGACGGTTTTCGCCGCCAGCAGCCCAACGAAGACGACCTCCGACTGGGCAGGCAGCAGCGTCGCGGCGACGAAGGCGGCGCCGGCCATCAGGCCGAGGGCAGAAAGATCAAGCGGCATCAGTCCAGCATCGCGGCGAGCGCCTTGACGGTGTTGGCGTTGCGCAATGTGCCGATGCCGAGTTTCTTGGTCGTGAGGTGCGAGAGAAGCTTCGTCTCCTCCGGCTTGCCGCCGAAATCGATCCACAGATCGCCGTCAGCGAGGGCGAGCGCGATGCCGGGCGTAGCGATCCCGCCGAGCATGGACAAGGCGTCCGCCCCGAGCGGCTTTCGCATGATGCGGATGCCGATATCTGTGCCGTTCCTTTCGGAGAAAGGGTTTTGGGCGGCGAGCCGTCGCCAGCCCTCGGCCTTGCGCAGGATGATATCGACATGCTTGCCGAAACACGTGCTGAAGGCCGCTTCCAACTGGCTCTCGACCACGGCGAGGGGCTCATCATCCGCCTCGAAGATGAGATTGCCGGTGGCGACCCAGGTGCGCGGATCGCGAAAGCCGAGCTTTGTCGCCATGGCCTTCAGATCCGCCATCACCACGCGCCTGCCAGGGCCGAGCACGATCGAGTGCAGGAGAGCGACATAGGTCGTCATGGCGGTTTTCAGACCCGGCGGTTTCAGGCCGCGCTACAACCGCCGGAGCGAGACCTGCTGGATGCGGTGGCTGGCGCCCTTGGTCAGGATCAGGCCGGCGCGCTGGCGGGTCGGCACGATGTTCTCGCGCAGGTTCGGCAGGTTGATCCCGGTCCAGAGGTTCTCGGCGATCGAGAGCGCCTCCTCCTCGCCGATCTCCGCATATTTGCGGAAGAAGGAGCGCGGGTCGCGGAAGGCGGTCTGGCGCAGGGTCATGAAGCGGTTGACGTACCAGCGGTGCAGATCGTTCTCGTCGGCGTCGAGATAGACCGAAAAGTCGAAGAAGTCGGAGACGAAGGGGATGATGGTGCCGTCCCTGGGCAGGCGGCTCGCCTGCAGCACGTTCAGCCCTTCGAGGATCAGGATGTCCGGCCGCTCGACCGTGACCTGCTCGCCCGGCACCACGTCATAGACCAGATGCGAATAGACGGGCGCGCTGACGGCGCGCTTGCCGGCCTTCACCTCGGAGAGGAAACGCAGGATCGCAGCGCTGTCATAGCTCTCGGGGAAGCCCTTGCGCTGCATCAGGCCGCGGCGCTCGAGCTCGGCATTGGGCAGGAGGAAGCCGTCGGTGGTGACGAGCTCGACCTTCGGCGTGTTGGGCCAGCGCGAGAGCAGCGCCTTCAGCACGCGCGCCGTGGTCGACTTGCCGACAGCGACCGAGCCGGCGACGCCGATGACATAGGGGACCTTGACCTCGGCCTCGGCCATCAGGAAGCGCTGCGTCGCCTTGAACAGCCCCTGCGTCGCGGCGACGTAGAGCGAGAGCAGGCGCGAGAGCGGCAGATAGATCGCGACGATCTCGTCGAGCGAGATCGGGTCGTTGATCGATTGCAGCTTGGTGAGGTCGTCGACCGAGAGCGTCAGCGGCGCATCGGCGCGCAGATGCGCCCACTCGTCACGCGAGAACGTGCGATAGGGCGAGACCAGATCGGGGGCGGATGGCGCCGCAATCGGACGCTGGTCCATGATGCCCCCCGTCTTCCAGGCTTCGAGGTTCAACGCGACACTCGCCTCGACTTCTAGCGGGGCCGCGCCGCCTTCTCGGCCAGGCCGGAGCGCGCGGTACGGGCCTCAAGCTGGCTCAAGACGTCCCGCAATGCAACATCGCGGGACTTCAGCACGACCAAAAGATGATAGAGCACATCGGCGCTCTCGGCGATCAGCTCGTCGCGATCACCCTTCACGGCGGCGATCACGGCCTCGACCGCCTCCTCGCCGAACTTCTTGGCGGCGCGCTCGGGGCCGGCGGCGAGGAGCTTCGCCGTCCAGGATTCTTCCGGCGAAGCGCTCGCCCGCTCGGCGACGATGCGTTCGAGATCGGCGAGGGTGAAAGCGGTCATCTTCGTCAATCCAGCCGCATCGCGAGGCCGGCGGCGGCCATGTGCGCCTTGGCCTGCGGAATGCTGTAGGTGCCGAAATGGAAGATCGAGGCGGCGAGCACCGCCGAGGCGTGGCCATCGCGCACGCCGGCGACGAGGTCGTCGAGGTCACCGACGCCGCCCGAGGCGATCACCGGCACGGAGACCGCATCGGCGATGCGCTGGGTCAGGCCGATATCATAGCCCGACTTGGTGCCGTCGCGATCCATCGAGGTCACCAGCAATTCACCGGCGCCGAGCGAGACGACCTCGCGGGCGAAGGCGATCGCGTCGAGCCCGGTGGCGTTGCGCCCGCCATGGGTGAAGATCTCCCAGCGGCCGGGGGTGACCTGCTTGGCGTCGATCGCGACGACGATGCACTGGTCGCCGAATTTCTCCGCCGCTTCCTTGACGAAGGGGCGATTGGTCACCGCCGCGGTGTTGATCGCGACCTTGTCTGCGCCGGCCAGCAGCAGCGCGCGGATGTCCTCGACCTTGCGCACACCGCCGCCGACGGTCAGCGGCATGAAGCAGGCCTCCGCCGTGCGGGTGACGACATCGAGCAGGGTGCCGCGCGCCTCATGGCTCGCCGTGATGTCGAGGAAGCAGAGCTCGTCGGCCCCGGCGGCGTCATAGGCCTTGGCCGCCTCGACGGGATCGCCGGCATCGACGAGATCGACGAATTTCACGCCCTTGACGACACGGCCGTCCTTGACGTCGAGGCAGGGGATGATGCGGGTCTTCAGGGTCATCAGCGCAAGTCTTGAGAGCGGCCCGGGCCGCAAGGCGGCGCAACCTAGAGCATGTTCCGGCAAAGTGGAAATGCAGCGCCGGGTAGGCAAGCAATGCGTGCCGGACACGGGCGCCCTCGCCCCGATGGCGGTTGAACCTGCCTTTGAGCGCTGCTCTCCTTGCGGCAACGATAAGAGAGGGGATGAGGGCTTTCATGCTGTCGACGATCATGCGCGGCGCGTTCGCCGCCTGTGCCGGGCTGTTCTGCATCGGCGCCGCCCAGGCGCAGGCGCCCGCAAATGCGCTCGATGCGATCCAGAGCGCCGGTACGCTGCGGATCTGCACCACCGGCGACTACAAGCCGTTCACCTACGCCGTCGGCGACGGCTATGAGGGCATCGACATCGAGATGGCGAAGTCGCTCGCCAAGGCGATCGGCGTCGAGCCCAAATTCGTGCGGACGAAATGGGCCGAGCTGATGGCCGATTTCACCGGCGGCAAATGCGACATCGCCATGGGCGGCATCGGCGTGACGCTGGAACGGCAGAAGCGCGTCTTCTATTCGGATCCGGCGCTGCGGACCGGCAAGATCCCGCTGGCGCGCTGCGCCGACAAGGACAAATTCCAGAGCGTCGCCGACATCGACAAGCCGGGCGTGACCGCGATCGCCAATCCCGGCGGCACCAATGAGCGTTTCGCCAAGAGCAACTTCAAGCAGGCCAAGATCACGCTGCACAGCGACAACGTCACCATCTTCGACGAGATCCTGGCCGGGCGCGCCGACGTGTTCGTCACCGAGGCGATCGAGGCGACCGTGCAGCAGAAGCTCAAGCCGGGCCTCTGCGCGGTCAATCCCGACAAGCCGCTGACCTTCATCGAGATCGGCTATCTGCTGCCGCGCGGCGACGTGATCTTCAAGGCCTTCGTCGACCAGTGGCTGCACATCGCCAAGGCGACCGGCGAGTACCATCGCTATTACGAGCAGCATCTGCGCTGAGGCTCGCACCGCGCAGGGTGGAGGCACCTTTGCCGCGTTCTCGAAAGATTGCGAACCGGCCCGTTCACTCGTCGTTTACGCTCGTCCCAGCCGGAGCGATCGCTGCACGATTTGCACTGTCGCCTTCCGTTTGGGAAGCCTAGCATCGACCGCGCCAACGAAGCATGCGACGCAGCCGTTTCCGACTGCGTCGGAGCGCGCTCTGCCCATACGAGGATTGCGACGATGTGCGATTATTGTGTCTCGGCCACCGGCAAGACCGGGCTCTCGCGCCGCGGACTGTTTGCAGCCGGCGCCAGCCTCGCTTTGGCCGGCGTGCTGCCCGCGCCCCTGCGGGCGCAAACGGCCGCCGTCGGCCCCGACGAAGCGCTGAAGCGACTGGTGGACGGCAATGCCCGCTATGCCGCGGGCAATCTGAACGAGCGCGATTTCTCGGTCGGGCGGGCGGCGCGAGCCGCCTCGCAGGCACCCTTCGCCTCGATCCTGAGCTGCGCCGATTCACGAATCGCGCCGGAACTCGCCTTCGACCAGGGGCCGGGCCAGCTCTTCGTCACCCGCGTCGCCGGCAATTTCGTCAATGCCGACGTGCTGGCGAGCCTCGAATATGGCGCTCAGGTGCTGGGCTCGCAGTTCATCCTGGTGCTCGGCCACAGCAATTGCGGCGCCGTCTCGGCCACGATCAACGTCGTCAAGGAGAAGACCAAGCTGCCGGGGCAGCTGCCCTCGCTGATCAACGCGATCAGGCCGGCCGTGCTCGCGGCGCAGAAGGAGGGAGCGGCCGATCTGTTGAAGGCGGCCACCATCGCCAATGTCAGGCTCAACGTCGCCAAGCTGAAGAAGGCGACGCCGATCCTGTCGCAGCGCCTCGCGCAGAAGCAGCTTTCCGTGGTCGGCGGGGTCTACGATCTGGCGACCGGCAAGGTCGAGCTGGTTTGAGCGTCCAGAGCTGCCCCGGCCGGCGGCCTTCTCAGGCCGCCGCGAGCCGCGCCAGCGCCGCCGCAGGGTCGATCCGGCCGTCATAGAGGGCGCGGCCGGTGATCGCGCCTTCTAGGATCGCGGCATCGGGCGCACAGAGCCGCTCGATGTCGGCCATGGAGGCAAGGC
The DNA here is from genome assembly GCF_001429505.1 of Allobosea sp. Root483D1. Taxonomy (GTDB): domain Bacteria; phylum Pseudomonadota; class Alphaproteobacteria; order Rhizobiales; family Beijerinckiaceae; genus Allobosea. Next base: position 33,278 of record NZ_LMJW01000006.1, on the reverse strand, counting down.
CGCCGGAGGCAATGACCGGAATCGTCAGCGCATGGGCCAGCGCGATCGTGCCGTCCCAGTTGATGCCCTCCAGCATGCCGTCGCGGGCGATGTCGGTGTAGACGATCGCGGCCACGCCGGCGTCCTCGAAGCGGCGGCCGAGATCGTCGGCGGCCAGCGCCGAGGTCTCCGCCCAGCCTTCGACAGCCACGAAGCCGTCGCGCGCATCGATGCCGACCGCGACCTTGCCCGGAAAGGCCTTGGCCGCCTCGCGCACGAAGCCGGGATCGCGCACCGCCGCCGTTCCGATGATGACGCGGGCGACGCCCTTGGCGAGCCAGCCTTCGACCGTCCTGAGGTCGCGGATGCCGCCTCCGAGCTGCACCGGAAACGAGACACGCGCCAGGATCGCCTCGACGGCAGCGGCATTCATCGGCTTGCCGGCGAAGGCGCCGTCGAGATCGACGACGTGCAGCCATTGGAAGCCCTGGCGCTCGAAGGTCGCGGCCTGGGCGGCGGGATCGTCGTTGAAAACCGTCGCCTGGCCCATATCGCCCTGCTTCAGGCGAACGCATTGGCCTTCCTTGAGGTCGATGGCGGGGAAGAGGATCACGGCGCCCACCTCAGGAAATTGCCGATCAGCTTGAGGCCGAGCTTCTGGCTCTTCTCGGGGTGGAACTGCGTGCCGGCAATGTTGCCCTTGGCCACGATCGCGGTGACCGGGCCGCCATAATCGGTCAGCGCCAGAACCTCCTGCGGGTTTTCGGCGGTGAGCGCGTAGGAGTGCACAAAATAGGCGTGCCAGCCGGACGGACCGGTTTCGATGCCTTCTAGCAGTTTGTGCTCGTCCTGCGGGTGCAGCGTGTTCCAGCCCATATGCGGGATCTTCAAGGCATCGTCCTGCGGATGGATCAGCGCGACATCGCCGGCAATCCAGCCGAGGCCATCGGTGGTGACATATTCGAGGCCGCGGCTCGCCATCAGCTGCATGCCGACGCAGATACCGAGGAAAGGCCGGCCCTTGCCCTGCACGGTTTCTTCCAGCGCCTCGACCATGCCGGAGACGGCATCGAGGCCGCGCCGGCAATCGGCAAAGGCGCCGACACCGGGCAGCACGATGCGGTCGGCGGTGCGAACCTCGGCGGGATCGCTGGTGACGCGGATGGTTGCGGCGATGCCGGCCTCGGTGGCGGCGCGCTCGAAGGCCTTGGCGGCCGAGTGCAGATTGCCCGAACCGTAGTCGACGATGGCGACGGTCTGGCTCATCGTCCGTTCGCCTCGGGGAAGAGGCCGATCACCGGCGCGGAGCTCGGCGCGAAGCGGGCGGGAGCCGGCGCGGTCTCGACCATCCGCGGCGACGCGCCGGCCGGCAGGGCCCGTTCGAAGAAGCGGCGCTCGGCGCTGGAAAGATCCGGAGCCTCGACCACGTCGACGAGCCGCCAGCCCTTCCGCAGCAATTTGCGCGCGATCAGGTTCTGGCCCTCGAAGCCGAGGAAGACCGCGAGGGCGGTATGCGACAGCATCACCGCGAGAAAGGAGAAGCCGATCTGGCGCTGAAGGTAGATCAGCCCGCCCCAGACCAGCGCGTAGAGGATGAAGGCGAGCCAGAGCCGCTTGAACAGCAGCCAGAAGCCGCCGAAGACCAGGGCCGAAAAGGTGAAGCTCTCGGGCAGGAGACGGGCCTGCTCGACCTCATCGCGCAGACCACCGGCGCCCGGGGGCGGGATCAAAGCCTGATAGAACGCCATCGCAGCGATCCCTTTGATCACGTCGCATTCGGGTGGAAATCACCCGAATGCGACGTGATCAATTCCAAAAGTTTTGAGCATTGCTCAAGCAAAAAACCGGTTCCCACTTTTTCGCGCAATGCTCTAGAGGGCGCCCTTGGTCGAGGGCACGCGGCCGCCCTCGCGCGGATCGACCTCGATTGCCGTGCGCAGCGCCCGCGCCAGGCCCTTGAAGCAGCTCTCGGCGATATGGTGGGCATTGTCGCCATAGAGCGTCTCGACATGCAGCGTGATGCCCGCATTCATGGCGATGGCCTGGAAGAACTCGCGCACCAGCTCGGTGTCGAAGGTGCCGATCTTCTGCGCCTTGAACTCCGTCCGGAAGACCAGGAAGGGCCGGCCGGAGACATCGACCGCGACGCGGGTCAGCGTCTCGTCCATCGGCAGGTGGACATCGGCATAGCGGCGGATGCCCTTCTTGTCGCCGAGCGCCTGCTTCAGGGCCTCGCCGAGCGCGATGCCGGCATCCTCGACCGAGTGATGGTCGTCGATATGGGTGTCGCCCTTCACCGTGACCGTGGTGTCGATCAGCGAATGGCGGGCGAAGAGGTCGAGCATATGGTCGAAGAACCCAACGCCGGTCGAAATCTCGGCCTTGCCCGTGCCGTCGAGCACGAGCTTGACCGCGATATCGGTCTCGTTGGTGCGGCGCTTCACTTCGCCCGAACGCATGGGAAACCCTTTGCTGCTCTGTTCGTCGCCGCTTTAGCAGGCGGGCGGCCGGATGGCCAACCGTCTCGGCACAGAACGTGACAAAGGGCGCGGGGAACCCTTCTCCCGTGTGGGAGAGGGGCGGGATGAAGGCCTGCCCTTTCCGCAGAGGGCTCAACGAGTCCGCTGCGCCCAAATAATCAGCGGTGGTCCCTCACCCCTGCCCCTCTCCCATCCGGGAGAGGGGTTCGCGTCGCGCATCCGGCGGTGCCGCAAAGCGGCGAAGGAAGGCGCGCGCCCTTGGCAGCGCATCATGCAGGAACTGGCCGGGCTCGCGCAGCCAGAGGCCGTCATAGGTCTTCGATTTCGCCTCGCTGATCAGCACATCCTGCGGCAGCGGCACGAGCGTCCCGTCCCAGCCCGGCCACCAGAGCCGACCCTTGGCCCAGTGGTGCGCGATCAGGGCCTCCTTGCAGCGATAACCGTGAAAATCGAAGGCCGTCTTGCCATCGCTGACGAAGACGTGGTTGCCGGTGAAACCCTCGACCGGCCTGATCCAGACGGCCTGGAAACCATGCTCCGGATAGGCCTCCAGAAAGGCATAGGCGAGGATGTGGCAGGCGCCGCAGGCGAAGAAGACGCGCTCGGACAGATTCCAGCGTTTGACCGGATCGCTCTTGATACCGGGCTTCAGCCTGAACATGTTGGCGGTTCCTGAGTGCCATTGACCGAGATCGAATCGCGATGTCCGAGACTAGCAATGCCCCGCTGATGCACGCGACCACCATCCTGATGGTGCGCAAGGGCGGCCGTGTCGTGATCGGCGGCGACGGCCAGGTCTCGCTCGGCCCGACGATCATGAAGGGCAATGCCAAAAAGGTGCGCCGCCTCGCCAAGGGTGCGGTGATCGCCGGTTTCGCCGGCGCCACCGCCGACGCCTTCACCCTGTTCGAGCGGCTGGAGGCAAAGCTGGAGCAATTCCCGACGCAATTGCTGCGCGCCTGCGTCGAGCTCGCCAAGGACTGGCGCACCGACCGCTATCTGCGCCGGCTCGAAGCGATGCTGCTCGTCGCCGACAAGGAGGTCTCGCTGCTGATCTCCGGCACCGGCGACGTGCTCGAGCCGGAAGCTTCCGAGCATGGCTCGGTGATGGCGATCGGCTCAGGCGGCAATTACGCGCTCGCCGCGGCCCGCGCTTTGGTCGATGTCGAGGCCGATGCAGAGACGATCGTGCGCAAGGCAATGAAGATCGCCGGCGACATCTGCGTCTACACCAATCACTCGCTCGTCATCGAGACCCTGGAGAGCGCATGAATTTCGTCGCCGACGGCTACGCCTTCGCGCCCGCGACAACAGACGATTTCCCGCTGCTGGCGCGCTGGCTCGAACAGGACCATGTCCGGCGCTGGTGGGGCGACCCCGACGAGGAGCTCGCCGAGATCGCGCGCATCTTCGGCGATCCGAGCATGGAAGCGCTGATCGTCAGCCATGACGGGCGCCCCTTCGCCCATCAGCAGAGCTGGGATCCGGCGCTCTGGCCAGACTACCCGCTGCAGGACCAGCCGGCCGGCACGCGCGGCATCGACCAGTTCATCGGCGAAGCCGACATGCTCGGCCACGGCCATGGCACGCGCTTCATCGGCGCGTTTACCCGGCATCTGCTCGCGCAGGGTGCGCCGCGGGTGGTGATCGACCCCGATCCGGAGAATCTCGCCGCGATCCGCGCCTATGAGAAGGCGGGCTTCACGGCCCTCGATATTCGCGAGACCGGCGACGGCCCCGCGCTGATCATGATCCAGGAACCTGTTTGATGACGTCGTTTTCCCCCCGCGAGATCGTCTCCGAGCTCGACCGCTTCATTGTCGGCCAGAATGACGCCAAGCGCGCCGTCGCGATCGCGCTGCGCAATCGCTGGCGGCGGCAGCAGCTCGAAGGGCCGCTGCGCGAGGAGGTCGCGCCCAAGAACATCCTGATGATCGGGCCGACCGGCTGCGGCAAGACCGAGATCGCGCGCCGCCTCGCCAAGCTGGCGAACGCGCCCTTCCTCAAGGTCGAGGCGACCAAGTTCACCGAGGTCGGCTATGTCGGCCGCGACGTCGAATCGATCGTGCGCGACCTGGTCGAGGTCGCGATCGGTCTCGTCCGCGAGAGCCGGCGCAAGGATGTCGAGGCCAAGGCCCATGTCGCCGCCGAGGAGCGCGTGCTCGACGCGCTGGTCGGCGCCACCGCAAGCGCGACCACCCGCGACGCCTTCCGCCGCAAGCTGCGCGCCAACGAGCTCGACGACAAGGAGATCGAGATCGAGGTCGCCTCGGGCGGCTCCACCCAGCCGATGTTCGAAGTGCCCGGCATGCCCGGCGCCTCGATCGGCGCGATCAACCTCTCCGACATGTTCGGCAAGGCCTTCGGCCAGAAGGGCAAGCCCCGGCGCGTCCAGGTCAAGGACGCCTATGGCCCGCTGCTCGCCGAGGAGAGCGACAAGCTGATCGACCAGGACGCGATCATCCAGGCCGCGATCCGCGAGGTCGAGAACAGCGGCATCGTCTTCCTCGACGAGATCGACAAGATCTGCGCCCGCGAGGGCCGCGGCGGCGCCGACGTCTCGCGCGAGGGCGTGCAGCGCGACCTCCTGCCGCTGATCGAGGGCACGACGGTCGCGACCAAGCACGGGCCGGTGAAGAGCGACCACATCCTGTTCATCGCCTCCGGAGCCTTCCACGTCTCGAAGCCCTCCGACCTCCTGCCGGAACTGCAGGGGCGCCTGCCGATCCGGGTCGAGCTCTCGCCGCTCGACGTCGAGGACTTCAAGCGCATCCTGACCGAGACCGAAGCGAGCCTGATCAAGCAGTCGGTGGCGATGCTGGCGACCGAGCAGGTCACGATCGAGTTCACGCCGGATGCGATTGCGGCGATCGCGCGCATCGCGGTCGAGGTCAATTCGAGCGTCGAGAACATCGGCGCACGAAGGCTTCAGACCGTGATCGAGCGCATCCTCGACGAGATCTCGTTCACCGCGACCGACCGTGGCGGCGAGAGCGTGACGATCGATGCCGCCTATGTCGAAGCGCGCATCGGCGACCTCGCCAGGAATGCCGATCTGAGCCGGTTCATTCTTTAGCGGGAGAGGCCGTTTGGCTGGCACTTGTCTTCATCTTTGTGCATATTGAAGACAAGGAGCGAGCCAATGCCGCGCACGACCACCATGACCGTCCGGATCAGCGGCCCCCTGAGCGATTTCGTTGCCGAGAATGTCGGCCCGGACGGCGATTACGAGAATGTCAGCGAGTATGTTCGCGACCTGATCCGTCGCGACAAGGAGCAGACAGAGCAGGCGGCTTTCGAGCGGCTGAAGGCCGAGTTGCAGCAGGCGTTCGCCGCTCCTGATTCCGCCTATCGACCGCTCACAGCCGCCGAGGTGATCGCGCGCAACCAGGCCTGATGGTCGATGGCTGCGGTTCGTATCCAGGAAACGGCCTCGCACCGCCTCGACGAGATCTACCACTACACGCGTGAGCGCTGGGGTGAGGATCAGGCACGGCGCTATATCGAGGGGCTGTTCGAGACGTTCGGCCGCATCGATACGCATGCCGCGATGTCGCGTCCGGTTCCGGCCGAGTTCGGCGTCGATGGCTTCATGGTGCGCTACGAACGCCATGTCATCTCTTGGCGCCGCCTAGCGAATGGCGACATCGGTATCGTCACGATCCTGCATCAGCGCATGCACCAGATCACCCGCCTGCGTGAGGACCTCGGGCTGTGACCGAGGAGCCGGTCGCGAACGGCAGATCGCCACAGCCATCCTCTCGCCTCGCCCGCGATTCCGCCATCGTCGGAGCGGCGACGATCCTGTCGCGTCTGCTTGGTTTTGCCCGCGACGTGCTGATCGCGCGCCTGCTCGGCACAGGTCCGGTGGCGGACGCCTTTCTCGCGGCACTAAGACTGCCCAATCTGGTCCGGCGGGTACTCGGTGAGGGCGGGTTGAACGCGCCCTTCGTGCCGCTCTATCTCGCCATCAAAGCCGAGCGCGGCGACAAGGAGGCAAAGCGCTTCGCCGGCGCGGCCGCGAGCCAGCTTGGCCTGCTACTGATCGGTTTCGTCGTTCTGGCGGAGATTTTCGCGCCCTGGGTCGTGCTCGGGCTGGCCGGCGGCTTTGCGGATGAGCCGCAGACGCTGGCGCTCGCTGCCTTCTACACCCGGCTGATGCTGCCCTTCGTGCTGCTGACCACGCTCGCCGCCCTGCTCGCGGCGCTGCTCAATGCCGAAGGGCGTTTCACCGTGGCGGCGCTGGCGCCAGCCTTGATGAACGCGATCCTGCTCGCCGCGCTGCTGTTCGAATCGTTCCGCGGCGGCGACAGCCATGCCAGCGCGACCTTGCTCGCCGGCTGCCTCAGCCTGACCGGCCTCGCCCATCTCGCCATGATCCTGCTGCGCCTGCGCGGCATCGGCCTGCCGCGGCCCGGCCTGCGCTGGTCGCCGGACATGACGCGATTGGTCAGGACCGGCGGAGCGACACTGCTCGCCGCTTCGGCCGGCCAGCTCGTGCTGCTGATTTCGACCCAGATCGCCTCGACGGAGGCTGGGTCGGTCTCGGCGCTGTATTACGCCGACCGCGTCTTCCAGCTCCCGCTCTCCTTCTTCGGCGTCGCCATGGGCACGGTCGTGCTCTCGGCCATGGCGGGCGACATATCGCAGGCAGACCACGACGCGCTGCTCGGCCGGGCACTGGCGCTCGGACTGGCGCTGGCGATCCCGGCCACCGCGGCCCTGTTCGTACTGGCGGAGCCGATCGTCTCGGTATTGTTCGAGAACGGGCAGTTCAACGCCGCCGATCGCGAGCGTACGGCCGCCGCGCTCGCCGCTTTCGCCTGCGGCCTGCCCTTCGCGCTTGCAGCCAAGGTCTTCGGACAGGTTTATTTCGTGCGCAGGCAACCGCGTTTGCCGGTGATCGCCGGCTTTGCCGCGGTCGCCGTCGCGGCGCTCAGCGGCTATCTCCTGCTCGGCTGGCGCGATGCGGCGATGATCGGGGCACTGGCGGCGAGCCTCGCCTTCATCGTCCAGGCGGGGCTGCTCGGCGTTCATCTGCTATGGGCCGGCCTGTGGCGGCCGCGCTGGGCCGATGCCGGGGCGATCCTCGCCATCCTCATCGCCGCCGCGATCATGGTGCCGGCGCTCGAGGCCACGATCAGGCCGCTCCTCTCCGCCCTGAATCCGGGCGAACCGGTGTTGCGACGGGCCGGCGCACTGGCGCTCCTGTGCTGCGCGGGCGCCGCGACCTACGCCGTCGCCGGCTTCCTGCTCGGCGCCTTCGACGCTGTGCTGCCGCCCTGGCTCTTGCGCCTTCGCGGCGCATCCGTCAGAACGCCGCGTTCCTGAGCCGATCGACCCCGACTCAAGACTTTTTCCGCCCTGACGACGGAGCGCCCCATGGCCGCTTTCTCTCCCCGCGTCTTCTCCGGCATGCAGCCGACCTCGACGCTCCATCTCGGCAATTATCTCGGCGCGCTAGTGAACTGGGTCGCGATGCAGAAGACCCATGACTGCATCTATTGCGTCGTCGACATGCACGCGATCACGCAGGGGCTCGACGTCTGGGGCGGTCCGACGGAGTTGACCCGCGCCACGCGCGAGGTGGCGGCCGCTTATATCGCAGCCGGCGTCGATCCGAAGAAGAGCATCATCTTCAACCAGAGCCAGGTCTCCGGCCACGCCGAGCTCGCCTGGGTGTTCAACACGATCGCCCGGCTCGGCTGGCTCAACCGCATGACGCAGTTCAAGGAGAAGGCCGGCAAGGATCGCGAGAACGCCTCGGTCGGGCTTTACGATTACCCCGTGCTGATGGCGGCCGACATCCTGCTCTACAAGGCGACGCATGTCCCGGTTGGCGAGGACCAGAAGCAGCATCTCGAGCTGACCCGCGACATCGCCCAGAAGTTCAACAACGACTTCGCCGAGCGCATCGCCGAACTCGGCGTCGGCACCGGCGAACTCGGCTATTTCCCGCTGCCCGAGCCGATGATCCAGGGTCCGGCGCCGCGGGTGATGAGCCTGCGCGACGGCACCAAGAAGATGTCGAAGTCGGACCCGTCAGATTATTCGCGCATCAACCTGACCGACGATGCCGACATGATCGCCCAGAAGATCCGCAAGGCGAAGACCGATCCGGAGGCACTGCCCTCCGAGGAGAAGGGGCTGGAAGGCCGGCCGGAGGCCGAGAACCTGGTCGGTATCTATGCCGGCCTCTCCGGCGAGACCAAGACTCAGGTGCTCGGACAGTTCGGCGGCAGCCAGTTCTCCGGCTTCAAGGCGGCGCTGGTTGAGCTCGCCGTCGGCAAGCTCGCGCCGATCGCCGACGAGATGCGCCGTCTTTTGGCCGATCCCGGCCATATCGACGACATCCTCAGCGACGGCGCCGACCGGGCCGCGACGATCGCCGCCCCGATCATGCTCGACGTCAAGGACATCACCGGCTTCGTGCGCCGGCGCTGATCCGGCAGGCGCCGCAGGGAGGCTTGCGCTGACCTTGCGACGCCTGTCACCATGACATGTCCTGAAATCGGTGGCAGGCGATAGCAATGGTCAAGAGACGGCGATCCTATGAGACGGGCCATCGCCCGAAATTCCTCGCTGTCGTCGACGACAGCGAGGAATGCTCCAAGGCGGTGCGCTTTGCGGCGCGGCGCTGCGCCCGCCTGGGCGCGTCGATCGTGCTGCTCGGCGTGGTGACCCCGCCGCCGGACGAGACCTGGCTCGGCGTCGGCGACATGGTGCAAGCCGACGCTGAAGCCGAAGCGCAGGAGCTGATCGACGCCGCCGCCGCCGCCGTGCGCTCGCTGGCCGGGCTGGAGCCCGAGAAAGTCGTGCGCACCGGCATCAAGGCCGACGAGATGGTCAAGCTGATCGAGGCCGACGAGGACATCTCGCTGCTGGTGCTCGCCGCCGGCACCGGCCGCGATGGGCCGGGCCCGCTGGTCAGCGCGCTCGCCGGCAAGGGCGCCGGCAGCTTTCCGATCCCGGTCGCGATCGTTCCCGGCCATCTCGCCGACGAGGAAATCGACGCGCTGGCCTGATCCGCGGTCACAGCTGCTGGAATGATTCCAGCGTCCGGCCTATATCGGGAACAGGAACGGCGGCCTTGACCCGCCGGCGCCGGAGACAAAGCCATGTTCATCCAGACCGAAGCCACGCCCAACCCCGCCACCTTGAAGTTCCTGCCCGGCCGCAGCGTCTCGCCGGAAGGGCCGATCGAATTGCGTGATCCCGCCCTGGCCGAGCGTTCGCCGCTCGCCATCCGCCTGTTCGGCGTCAAGGGTGTCTCCGCCGTGTTCTTCGGCTCGGATTTCATCACCGTGACCAAGGCCGAGGGCGAGTGGCCGCATCTCAAGCCCGCCATCCTCGGCGCGATCATGGAACATTACATGTCGGGCGCGCCGCTGATGAGCGACGGCGCCCCGACCGACGCGCTCGCCGAGAGCGAGGAAGAATTCTTCGCCGACGAGGACGCCGCGACCGTCGAGACGATCAAGGAACTGCTCGAGACCCGCATCCGCCCGGCCGTCGCCGGCGATGGCGGCGACATCACCTTCCGCGGTTTCAAAGACGGCACGGTCTACCTCGTCATGAAGGGCTCCTGCTCGGGCTGCCCCTCCTCGACCGCGACGCTGAAGCACGGCATCCAGAACCTGCTGCGGCATTTCCTGCCGCAGGTGCGCGAGGTCGAGGCGGTTTGATCACCCCCCGCATCGCACTCGACTGGACCTAAGCCCTGATGCGCATCCTCGCGATAGACACCGCGCTCGGCGCCTGCTCGGCCTGCGTGCTGGACACCAGCGACCCCGCTCCCATCGCGATCGAGCAGATCGCGATGGAGCGCGGCCATGCCGAAGCGCTGATGCCGATGATCGAGCGGGTGATGGGCAAGATTGAGGGCGGCTTCTCTTCGCTCGACCGCGTCGCCGTGACCATCGGTCCCGGCAGCTATACCGGCCTGCGCGTCGGTATCAGCGCGGCCCGCGCGATCGCGCTCGCCGCCGGCATCCCCGCGATCGGGATCTCGACACTGGCCGCCAGCGCCGCGCCCTTCATCGGCCGGGAGGGCGGACGTGTCGTCGCCGCTGCCGTCGACGCCAGGCACGGCCAGGTCTGGTTCCAGGCGATGAACGCGCAGGGCAAGCAGCTCGTCTCGGTGCGCCAGGTCAACCATCGCGATGCCGCTCGCGCCATCGGCGCCGGCCCGGTCTCGCTGGTCGGCTCGGCCGCGCTCGCCGTCGCCAACGAGGCCTGGGCGATCGGCCTCGACGCGCTCGTGGTCGACGACGCCAAGGCGCCGGACGTGACCTGGGTGGCCCGGCTCGGGCTGATCGCCGATCCCGAGAGCGCGCCGCCGCGCCCGCTCTACCTCAAGCCGCCGGAAACGACGCCGCAGGATCGCGCCCGGCTGCCGCGGCGCTAGAGCAGGATGCGAAAAAGTGGGAACCGGTTTTTCGCAGGAATCCTGCTCTGAACTCTTGGAACCGATCACGATGATCTTGGATCGATTCGATCCAAGATCATCGTGATCTAGCAGGCGATGGACTGGTTCCGATCCCTGTTCAGGCGCCGGCCGAAGATGGGCCGGACCGGCCTGCTCGACGTCCGCCATGCCAGGCGGGTCGCGGCTCTGCATCACCAGGGCGGCTTCGCGCGCCTCTGGGAGCCCGGCGAATGCGCGGCGCTGCTCACCGATCCGGCTGTCGTGGCCGAGGGCGTGTTCATCGGCAGCACCAGTGAACCCTGCGGCTTCGTGATGTCGCGAATCGCCTCCGACGAGGCGGAGATCCTCAGCATCGTGGTTGCCGGCGGGCGGCGGCGGTCCGGGCTCGGGCAGACGCTGCTCTGCGCCCATCTGGCGCAACTGGCAGCGCGCAGGGTGGCGCGGCTCTTCCTCGAGGTCGAGGAGGGCAACGCGCCGGCGATCGCTCTCTACAATCGGCTCGGTTTCGAGATCGTCGGCCGACGCGAGGGCTATTACCCCAAGCTCGACGGCAGCCGCGTTGCAGCGCTGGTGATGCGGCGCGATCTCGGCTGAAGGGCACGGCACCTGCCATAGACGGCCCGGGAAAGCCCAATTATAGCCGGTGCCGCACCCGCGGAGCGCCAACGCAGAGAATGAACGGCTCAGCATGAAAGGCCTCCGTCCCGGCGCCATGGCGCGACTCGCGCTGCTCGTCCTTGGCACGCTCATCCTGATCCCGCCCCAGCTCGTCGCGATGCGATTCGGGCGGCCGTTCTATTTCACCCGGCTGTTCCAGAAGCTGGTCTGCCGCAGCTTCGGCGTGCGAATCACCGCGCACGGAGAGGCTCCCCGGCCAGGAGAGGGCGGGCTGATCGTCGCCAACCACATCTCATGGCTCGATATCCCCGTCGTCGGCACGACGGGGCCGCTCTCCTTCGTCGCCAAGGCCGAGGTCGCGACCTGGCCGGTGGTCGGCTGGCTCTCGACGCTACAGCGCACCGTCTTCATCGACAGGATGCGCCGCGGCGCCACCGTCGGCGTCGCCAGCGAGATGGGACGGCGGCTGCAGAACGGGCAGTCGGTGGTGCTGTTTGCGGAGGGTACGACCGGCGACGGCACGCGTATCGTGCCGCTCCGTTCCTCGCTGCTCGGCGCCGCTCACGAAGCCGTGCGCGGGGCGGACGAGGCCGAGACCACGGTCTATCCGCTCTGCATCACCTATACCGGCTTCCACGGCCTGCGCGGCGGGCGGGCCGAACGCTCGGCGCTTGCCTGGTATGGCGATACCGAACTCGCGCCGCATTTGCAGGCGATGATCAATTCCGGTGCCATCGACGTCGAGCTCGCCTGGGGCGAGCCGATCCGGATGGGCCGCAAGCTTTCGCGCAAGGAGGCGACGCGCCTCGCCGAGATTTCGATCCGGCGGGCGCGGCAAGAGGCCGTCACCGGCCGGTCACGCGCCTGAGCCAGATTCGAACAGCTTGGACTGTTGCGGCCCGGATATTGCGTGGCGACCAGCGACGGCGATATGATTCCCATCGTCGGGGCGATTGGGATAAGGAGACGCGGTTGAGGCCGGATCAGCGTTGATGAAGAAAGTCCACATCAAGTCCTATGGCTGCCAGATGAACGTCTATGATGGCCAGCGCATGGCCGACGTCCTCGGCGAGCAGGGCTATGTCGAGACTGCGACGCCTGACGACGCCGACCTCATCCTGCTCAACACCTGCCATATCCGCGAGCGGGCAGCGCACAAGGTCTATACCGAGCTCGGCAAGCTGCGCGACCTGAAGCGCGAGCGAAAGGCGCAAGGGCGCGAGACCACGCTGGTCGTCGCCGGCTGCGTCGCGCAGGCGGAAGGCGCGGAGATCCAGCGCCGGCAGCCGGCCGTCGACCTCGTCATCGGGCCGCAGACCTATCACCGCCTGCCCGAACTGCTCGCCCAGGCGAAGCGCGGCCGCGTCGTCGACACCGAATTGCCGCCCGAGGACAAGTTCGGCCACCTGCCGGCGCCGAAGCCGGCCGCGATCGTGGCCCGCGGCATCTCGGCCTTCGTCACCGTGCAGGAAGGCTGCGACAAGTTCTGCGCCTTCTGCGTCGTGCCCTACACCCGCGGCGCCGAATTCTCGCGCCCGGTCGCGCAGGTACTCGCCGAGGTCGAGCGGCTGGCGCAGGCCGGCGTGCAGGACGTCTCGCTGCTCGGCCAGAACGTCAACGCCTATCATGGCGAGGGACCGGACGGCGCCATCTGGACCCTGGCGCGATTGATGGCCCGCATCGCCGAGGTGCCGGGCATCGCTCGCATCCGCTACACGACGAGCCATCCGCGCGACATGGACGACGAATTGATCGCCGCCCATCGCGACCTGCCGCAGGTGATGCCGTTCCTGCATCTGCCGGTGCAGGCGGGGTCCGACCGGATCCTTGCCGCAATGAACCGCAAGCATACCGCCGACGAGTACCGCAGACTGATCGACAGGATTCGTGACGCGCGGCCCGACATTGCCCTCTCCTCCGACTTCATCGTCGGCTTCCCCGGCGAGAGCGATGCCGATTTCGAGGACACGCTGCGGCTGATCGCCGATGTGCGCTTCGCCTCGGTCTATTCGTTCAAGTATTCGCCGCGCCCGGGCACGCCCGCGGCGGAGCTCTCCGAGCAGGTCCCGCTCGCCGTGATGGACGAGCGGCTGCAGCGGCTGCAGGGCCTGGTCGAGCAGCACCGGCAGGAGTTCAACCACGCCATGGTCGGGCGCACCGTCGAGATCCTGATCGAGCGGACCGGCCGGCATCCCGGCCAGCTCGCCGGCAAGACACCCTATATGCAGGCGGTCCAGATCGAGAGCGCGACGCACCGGATCGGCGATCGCATCCTGGTCGAAATCGAACGTGCCGGGTCGAATTCACTGTTCGGCCGGGCGGTGGAGCGGCCCGACCTGGCTGCCTGAAGAGGGTTCGAGTGCGTAGCGTGCGGTGGCGTCGGCGTTGCGGTGACGGATTCTGACTGCGCCTGTCCGACTCATTCTCGAATGGAGACAATGGCATTGGCCCAGGCCGATCAATTCACCCCGAAAGCCGAGCGCGGCGGTCGCCGCGACGAGGCGCTGACGCGCGAGGGCTTGCCCGGCGCAGAGGTCGAACTCACCTTCGACAACAACCAGACCGCCGGCCTGGTCTTCGGCCATTACGACCAGAACCTGGCGCATCTGGAGCGGCGCCTCGGCGTCGTCGTCAGCCCGAACGGCAACCACGTCACCATCAAGGGTCCGCGCGAAACCGCCGAGCAGGCGAGCCGCGTGCTGCGCACGCTCTATGCCCGGGCCAAGACCGGCGCCGCCGTCAATCTCGGCGAGGTCGACGGCGCGATCGAGGAGAGCAATTCACAGCGCTCGCTCTTCCCCGCCGACAATGCCGGAAAGGCCGCCTTCGACGCGGTGGTGACGCGCAAGCGCGGCCCCGTGCGGGCCCGCAACGCGGCGCAGGACGCCTATCTGCGCCAGCTCAAGCGCCATGAGCTCGTCCTCGCCGAAGGCCCGGCCGGCACCGGCAAGACCTGGCTCGCCGTCGGCCATGCCGTCTCGCTGATCGAGCAGGGTGTGGTCGAGCGCATGGTGCTGTCGCGCCCGGCGGTCGAGGCCGGCGAGCGTCTCGGCTTCCTGCCCGGCGACATGCGCGAGAAGGTCGATCCCTATCTGCGGCCGATCTACGATGCGCTCAACGACTTCATGGAGGCGCGCCATGTCGAGCGCGCGCTGCAGACCGGCATGATCGAGATCGCCCCGCTCGCCTTCATGCGCGGGCGCACGCTGAGCAACGCCGTGGTGCTGCTCGACGAGGCGCAGAACGCCACCTCGGTGCAGATGAAGATGTTCCTCACCCGCCTGGGCGAGGGCTCGCGCATGATCATCACCGGCGACCCCTCTCAGATCGACCTGCCACCGGGCCAGCGCTCCGGCCTGGTCGAGGCAGTCCGGCTTCTGTCCGGCGTCGAAGGTGTCGGCCATGCCCGCTTCGAGGAGGGCGACGTGGTGCGCCATCAGCTCGTGCGCCGCATCGTCATGGCCTATGAGGACGCTTCCCGGAGGGAGCGCGACGAGCGCGAGGCGCGGCTCGCCGCCCTGCCGGCGCCTGACGCGCCGATCGAAGGCGACACCGACGGGCTGAAGCGCACGCTGTCGCGGGAGCGGCCGCGATGACCGACCGACCTCGTTCGCGGCGCGCAGCGCCGCGAACCGATCCTGCGGAGCCTCCCCCTGGCGGGCCCACACTGGCCGTCCGCATGCAGTCGCGGCGCTGGCACGCGGTCGAGGACTTGAAGCCACGCATCGGCGCGGCTATCGACGCGGCGCTGGCGCTCGCTCCGGTCAAGCCATCGCCGGGAGCGGAGCTCAGCCTGCTGCTCACCGACGACAAGCGCATCCGCATCGTCAACCGCGACTGGCGCGGCTTCGACAAGGCGACCAACGTCCTCTCCTTCCCGGCAGCGCCGCCCGAGCGGATCGCATCGAGCCCGGTGATCGGCGACATCGTGCTCGCCTTCGAGACGATCGTCCGCGAGGCCGAAGTCGAGGAGAAATCCTTCGGCGACCATCTCAGCCATCTCGTGATCCACGGCCTGCTGCACCTCGTGGGCGAAGACCACGAGACCGAGGAGCAGGCGCAGCGCATGGAAGCGCTGGAGACCGCGGCACTCGCCCGGCTCGGCATCGCCGATCCCTATGCCGGCTCGGAGCCGGAACCCATGCAGCCCCGCCAAACGGCCAAGAACCAGAAGTCCCAACCTGCGTCATGAGCGACGACCCCCGATCTTCATCATCGTCGGAACCATCAGGCCGCGGCCTGTCGCACTGGCTCGGCCAGTTCCTCGACCGGCTCGGCCTACGCCATGGCGGCTCGATCCGCGAGGACATCACCGAGGCGCTGGCGCAGGATAGCGGCGGGGTCACCGATCTCTCGCCGCAAGAGCGGGCGATGCTCTCGAACGTGCTGAGCCTGCGCGAGCGCCGCGTCGCCGACGTGATGGTGCCGCGCGCCGACGTCATCGCGGTCTCCTCGGAAGCGACGCTCGGCGACCTCCTGGCGCTGTTCCGTACCGCCGGCCATTCGCGCCTACCTGTTTATGGCGAGTCGCTCGACGATCCCCGCGGGATGATCCACATCCGCGATTTCCTCGACTTCATCGCCGCCCGCGCCAAGCCGGGCCGCCGCGCGCGCGGCGAGGTAGAAGCCGGCGCCGGGCCGAGTCTGGGCGCCATCGACCTCTCGATGACGCTGGCCCAGGCCAAGATCCTGCGGCCCGTGCTTTACGTGCCGCCCTCGATGCCGGCGGTGGACCTGCTGGTTCGGATGCAGGCGACGCGCACCCATATCGCTTTGGTGATCGACGAATATGGCGGCACCGACGGGCTGATCTCGATCGAGGACCTGGTCGAGATCGTCGTCGGCGACATCGAGGACGAGCACGATCTCGACGAGGCGCCGGCGATCGCGCCCGCCGGCGAGAACCGCTACATCGCCGATGCCCGCGCCACGCTCGACGAGCTGAAGCAGGCAACGGGGATCGATCTGTCGAGCGCCGAGGTGGCCGAGGAGGTCGACACGCTCGGCGGCCTGATCGTGACGCTGGCCGGCCGCGTGCCGGTGCGCGGCGAATTGATCAAGGGCCCGGAGGAGCTCGAATTCGAGGTGCTCGACGCCGATCCGCGCCGGGTGAAGCGCCTGCGCATCCATCGCCGTGACCAGGTCACCGCCGAGCAGCCGCCAGCCGCTCCGGACGCCGCATGACCAAGCTCTCGGCGCTGGCCGACCGCGTCATCCTCGCCTGGGGCTGGCCGCGCCGGCTGATCGCGCTCATCTGCGGCGCCTGCGGCGCGCTGGCGCTCGCCCCGCTCGACCTCTGGCCGCTGATGGTCGTGCCGATGACCGCCGCGGTCTGGCTGATCGACGGCTCGGTCGCCGAAACCCGGCGCGGACGCCTCTGGGCCGCCGCCAGCGCCGGCTGGTGGTGGGGCTTCGGCTATCATCTCGCCGGGCTGTGGTGGCTCGGCGCCGCCTTCCTGGTCGAGGCCGACAAGTTCGCCTGGGCGATGCCGCTCGGCGTCATCGCCCTGCCAGCCTTCCTGGCGCTGTTCCCGGCTGCCGGCTTCGCGCTGGCGCGGGCGCTCTGGCCGAATGGCGCCGGCCGCATCCTGGTGCTGGCGGCGGCGCTGGCGCTGAGTGAGTGGCTGCGTGGCCATGTTCTCACCGGCTTCCCCTGGAACGTCTACGGCATGATGCTGGCCGGACCGGCCTGGCTCGCCCAGAGCGCCAGCATAGTCGGGCTCTACGGGCTGACGGCGCTAGCGGTCGCCATCGGTGCGGCGCCGGCCGTACTCGGCACGGCTGAGGGCGGCGAGGGGCGCTGGCGTGCACCGGTGCTGGCAGGCCTCGTGCTGGCGACCATGGCCGGGTTCGGCGCCTGGCGGATTCCGGCCGAGCCGGTCGCGGCGGTGAACGGGGTCAAACTGCGCCTGATGCAGCCGAACCTGCCGCAGGATGCCAAGTTCAGTCCGCGCAACAGCGAGATGATCCTGTCGCAGTATCTTTCGCTGAGCGACCGCGCCACCGGCCCGGCGACCTCGGGCGTGCTGGACGTGACGCATCTGATCTGGCCCGAATCGGCCTTCCCCTTCCTGCTCGGGCGCACACCGCAGGCGCTGGCGCGGATCGCTGCCCTGTTGCCGCCGAACACGACCCTGATCACCGGCGCGGCCCGCGCCGGCGAGACGCTGCCGGGCGAGAGCCGGCCGCCGATCTACAATTCGATCCAGGTCGTCAACGACGAGGGCGTGATCACCGGCAGCTACGACAAGGTCCATCTCGTCCCCTTCGGGGAATATCTGCCTGCTGTCCTCGAGCGGTTGATCCGTGTCGTGGGGTTGTCGGAATTCGTCTCGGTTCCCGGCGGCTTCGCCTCCGGCAGCCGGCGCACACCGCTCTCGATCCGTGGCCTGCCGCCGGCGGCGGCGCTGATCTGCTATGAGGTGATCTTTCCCGGCGCGGCGATGCCGAGCGGCCCGCGGCCGGGCTTCATCCTCAATCTCACCAATGACGGCTGGTTCGGGCAGACCAGCGGGCCCTATCAGCATCTCGCCCAGGCCCGCTTACGCGCCATCGAGGAAGGCCTGCCGCTGGTTCGCGTCGCCAATACCGGCATCTCGGCGGTGGCCGACCATTACGGCCGCATCCGCGCCGCGCTGCCGCTCGGCGAGACCGGGGTCCTCGACACGACGCTGCCTCGCGCCGGCGCGGCGACGGCCTATTCCCGCTTTGGCGACCTTTTCTTTACAGGTGTAGTTGCCAGCTTCTTGCTCGCTGGAGTATTAGTGCGGAGACGGTGATCCCATTTGGAACTTTCTTCCGGGAAGGCCGCCAATGGCCGGCCGGACCGGGCCCTTCAGCGGGCCACCGACAGGTCTGGACGGATAAAACAAAGGGGACCGGCAGCCATGTTGATGAAGAAAGTACCGAACCCGATCGACCGCCATGTCGGCAGCCGCGTCCGGATGCGGCGCATGCTCGCCGGCGTCAGCCAGGAAAGGCTCGGCGAGGCCCTCGGCCTGACCTTCCAGCAGGTGCAGAAATACGAGAAGGGCACAAACCGGATCAGCGCCAGCCGCCTGCAGCAGATCTCCAAGATGCTCGGCGTGCCCGTCGCCTTCTTCTTCGACGGCGCTCCGTCCGACGACACCATCGGAAACGGCTTCGCCGAGGCATCGAACACGACCTATGTCGCCGACTTCCTCGCCACCAGCGAGGGCGTGCAGCTGACCAAGGCCTTCGTGCGCATCAAGAACCCACGCGTGCGCCGGCGCATCGTCGATCTCGTCGAATCGCTCGGCGACACGCCGATCGAAACCCTCGAGCAGTGATGCTTCCGCCCGCGGCGTGGGCGGAAGCCATTTCCTGTTTCTCGTTCGAGAGCGCCTGACCGATGAGCTCGCGGCGTGAGCTGATCGGACTGCGCTTCAGTGCAGGGCCGGCGCGGCGTCCTGGGTCAGGACGAGCGTGCTCCGGTTGAGCCGCTGCAGCTGCGGGCTGGGATTCACCAGCAGGAAATCCCTGAGCTTCACCTGATCCGGCTCCGACATCGACAGGATCTGGACTGCAAGCCAGAGCTCGTCCGGCAGATCCATGCGGTAGGCGACATCCACCAGCTCCTGATGCACAGGATGGCTGCGCAGGAGCGTGGTGAGCAATCCCAGCGCGTATTCGATCTTGGCGCGGCTGCTGCTCGCATCGTGCTGATTAGCCATGCTGAATCCTCCGTTCGCCCGGAGCCCGCTTCGCGCCGCGGCGCGACAGGATGACCGGCGCTTCGATGTCCCTGAAGGCGAGGGTGCGGCGATAGGCTTCCTCGCTCACCGTGATGATCGTGCCGACGCAATTCATGCCGTCGATCATCGTCGGCAGGCCGAGCGGCCGGACCTCCCAGCCCAGTTCCAGGAAACGTGGCATCCACCAGGTCTCCATCACCACCGTGATCGCCGAGATATCGTTGGCCAGGCAATGCTCGAACATCGCGGCCATGACGGTATGCAGGACCTTGCTGTCGCCGCCGCGCCGCTCCGGCACGACGAAGATGCGGGTCCATTCGACGATGTCGCTGCCGCGCTGGAGCCCGCGCACATCGGCCAGGAACGGGAAGACATCCGCCATCAGATGCGGGCCCTCCGTCGGAACGAGCCGCGTGCCGCCGATCACGCGCCCGTTCTCGATCGCCAGCAGATAAGTCGCGTCCGCATTGTCGAACTGGTCGACCTCCCGGCCATCGGGCCGTTCGAGCGCCATCCATTTGCGCTCGCCGACATAGATCTGGTGCCGAATCCTGAAATGCTGCTCGAGTTCGGCACCATAGAGGTGCCGGTTCCCGGCATCGATAACGTGGATCATCGCCGCTTCCCCCTGTTCGAGGAAGACAGGCTGCCGCCTTTCCGGCTGCGTGGGTATTCCGGAATTCCGGAAGAAACGGATTCTAACCGCGGTTCAAATACTGATCTCGCCGCGACGATAGGCCTCGATCACCGTGCGCGTGCGGCCCCTGACGCCGAGCTTCCTGGCGGCGTTCTCGAAATGGGCCTCCGCCGTTCCGGCCGAAACCCCCAGGCGCTCCGCAACGCCTTCGGTCGTCTTGCCGATCGCGAACCAGGTCAGTACTTCGCGTTCACGAACGGTCAGGACATGCTCGCGGCGGGCCGGCCGCAGGCAATCGGTCGCCTTGCCATGCGCATAGATCGACATCAGGTGGATCGCCGAGCGGGCCTGACGCGACAGGTCCGGCCGGTCGCCGGCCATGGTGACCACGGCCTGGAAGCCGGCCTCGCCGTGAATCGGCACGCAGAAGCCCTCGATCATGTCGAAGTCGCGGGCCCGGTGCATCACCTCGCGCTGGCGCGTCAACGCGCCCTCGTCATGATAGACGTCGCTCCAGGCGAAAGGGTCGACCGTCGTCTTGCAATGGGCCGCGATCGGGTCCCAATCCGAGAAGGACTTCTCCAGATAGAGCTCGAACCAGCCCGGTGGCCAGCCGTTCAGGAGTACGAGCGGGTCGATCCTGTCTCCGATCTCCGGCAGCCCGGTGACCAGGAAAGCATGGAAACCGTAGCTCGCGAGCTTGTCGCGCAAGGCCGAGACGACCGTGATCGGATCGGTGAGGGTGCTCAGCCGATCGATGAAGTCGAGCGCGTCCCGTCCCGCGTTGAAATGCCGTCCCGACATGTCCCGCCTTCCCTGACCATTCTAGTTTCGCCCCAGAACGGCCAAGAATCAACGCATACCAATGCATACCGATCCGCGCCGCCCCTGGCCAGCGGTAGACGCGAGGCCGGAACTGCGGTTGAGTATGACGTGAGGTGAGCGGCCCATGCTGAAGAAACTCCCGAATCCGATCGACCGTCACGTCGGCAGCCGGGTGCGCATGCAGCGCATGCTGGCGGGTGTCAGCCAGGAGAAATTGGGCGAGGCCCTCGGCCTGACCTTCCAGCAGGTGCAGAAATACGAGAAGGGTACCAACCGGATCAGCGCGAGCCGCCTGCAGCAGATTGCCAAGATGCTGGGCGTGCCTGTCGCCTTCTTCTTCGAGGGCGCGCCGGCCGGCGAGGCGACTGGAATCGGCTTCGCCGATGCGGCGAGCACGAGCTATGTCGCCGACTTTCTCTCCACCAGCGAGGGTGTGCAACTTTCCAAGGCGTTCGTGCGCATCAAGAACCCGCGTGTACGCCGGCGCGTCATCGATCTCGTCGAGGCGCTGGCGGATGAACCGAGCGAAACGGCCTGATTCCGCTTTTTTTTGTTCGGCTCGACGAACAAAGCGTCGATCAAAAGAATTTCCTGCCTTGACGGCAAACCTTTCCGCTGCAAAAGACGCTGCGCCTTTTTCCGCGCGCAGGTGACCGCCGGCGCCGCTCGCAGCCTGGGAAGGATCCCCCGACCGTGTCCCGCCAGAATTATCTCTTCACCAGCGAATCCGTCTCCGAAGGCCATCCCGACAAGGTCTGTGACCGGATCTCCGATGAGATCGTGGATCTCTTCTTCAAGGAAGCGATCAAGGCAGGCCATGACCCGGCGCAGGTGCGCGTCGCCGCCGAGACGCTCGCGACCACCAACCGCATCATCGTCGCCGGCGAGGTCCGCACCCATCTCAACGAGAAGCAGATCAAGTCGAAGGTGAAGTCTGCCGCGCGCAAGGCGGTCCGTGCGATCGGCTACGAGCAGGACGGCTTCCACTGGAAGAAGGCCAAGATCGACGTGCTGCTGCATCCGCAGTCGGCCGACATCGCCCAGGGCGTCGACGAAGGCAGCAACAAGGATGTCGGCGCCGGCGACCAGGGCATCATGTTCGGCTATGCCTGCCGCGAGACCCCGGAGCTGATGGCGGCGCCAATCTATTACGCCCACAAGATCCTCGAGGTCCTCGCCAAGGCCCGTCATGCCGGCGAGGGCGCCGCCGCCAAGCTCGGCCCCGACGCCAAGAGCCAGGTCACGGTCAAGTACGAGAACGGCAAGCCGGTCGGCGTCACCCAGATCGTGCTCTCGACCCAGCATCTCGACGAGACGCTGACCTCGGCCGATGTCCGCAAGATCGTCGAGCCCTATATCCGCCAGACCCTGCCCGATGGCTGGATCTCGAAGGAGACCGTCTGGCACGTCAACCCGACCGGCAAGTTCGTGATCGGCGGCCCCGATGGCGACGCCGGCCTGACCGGCCGCAAGATCATCGTCGATACCTATGGCGGCGCGGCTCCGCATGGCGGCGGCGCCTTCTCGGGCAAGGACCCGACCAAGGTCGACCGCTCGGCCGCCTATGCGGCGCGCTACCTCGCCAAGAACGTGGTCGCGGCCAAGCTCGCCGACCGCTGCACGATCCAGCTCGCTTACGCTATCGGCGTCGCCAAGCCGCTGTCGATCTATGTCGACCTGCATGGCACCGGCAAGGTCGACGAGGCCAAGCTCGAGGGCGTGCTCGGCGAGGTCATGGACCTGACGCCGCGCGGCATCCGCACGCATCTCGGCCTCAACAAGCCGATCTACGCCAAGTCGGCGGCTTACGGCCATTTCGGCCGCAAGGCCGGCCGGGACGGCAGCTTCTCCTGGGAGAAGACCGATCTGGTCGACGCGCTGAAGAAGGCCGTCGCCTGATCCACGTCACCATCATCTGAATGAAGGCCGGGGCGGCTGCCCCGGCCTTTTTCTTTTGCTCGAACCCGCATAGAGCGAAGCGCATGACAGAGCAGCATGATCCAGACCGAGCCTTCTTCGGCCGGCGCAAGGGCAAGGGACTGCGCCAGGGCCAGGCCGAGCGCATCACAGAGACCCTGCCGGCGCTGCGCCTGCCCGAGGGGCCGATCGCGGACCTGAAGGCGCTCTTCCCCATTCCGGTCGAAGCGATCAGGCTCGAGATCGGTTTCGGCGGCGGCGAGCACCTCCTGGCGCGCATGCGCGAGAGCCCGCAGATCGGCTTCATCGGCGTCGAGCCCTTCATCAACGGCATGGCCAAGTTCCTGGCCGTGATCGAACAGGAGGGCCTGCGCAATATCCGCCTCTGGGACGGCGATGCTGCATTGCTCCTGCCGCTGCTGCCGGAAGGCAGCATCGACGCCGCCGATCTGCTCTATCCGGACCCGTGGCCGAAGCGCCGGCAGCGCAAGCGCCGCTTCGTCTCGGAGCGGACGCTCAAGCTGCTCGCCAGGGTATTGCGGCCGGATGGCCGCTTCCGCTTTGCCAGCGATATCGACGACTATGTCGGCTGGACGCTGGCGCGGCTCATGGCCTCGCCCGATTTCGACTGGGTCGACGAGAGTGCCGAAGAATGGCGCCAGCCCTATCCGGGCTGGGTGCGCACCCGCTACGAGGCCAAGGCGATCAAGGCCGGACGGGTGCCGAGCTATCTGACTGCGCGCCGTCGCGCATCCTGAGGAAGCCGAGCACGCGCTGGGCCGTCATCGGCGTCAGGTTGCGGAAGCTCTGCCTCGCCCGCTCCAGCACCGAAGCGGACTTGCCGTCGCCCTTGCGCAGGCCGATCAGCGCCTTGGTCGTCTCCCAGGACCAGCCCATGCCGCGCGCCACCAGCAGGACCGCGTCGCGATCGGGACCGAAGACGATCTGCTCGGTCGCGGGCAAGGTCAGCCGGGCCAGCGTGGCGACGCCGCAGACGGCATGCTCCACCGCGCCGGAGGTCGCATATTGCGCCACCACGGATTCATCGAGCTTGCCGGCGTCGTCCAGCGCCTTGACGTCCGCCAGCGCCTTGCCGAACCGACCCAACTCATCGCCGACCGCGGCCTGGATCGAGACGGCCTCGGCGCCACGCTCGACCGCGCCGGCGACGGCCCCGGCCAGAGACGGCTCGAGCGAGGCTTCGAGCCGGCGGCGGGCCGAGCTCTTGGCGGCCGCCATCAGCTGCTCGGCGAGATCGGCCGGGATGTCGGCGCGCGAGCCGAGCGTCGCCTGCAGGGCGTCGTCCTGGGCGGCGCGCATGACGAGGACGCCCATGCCATGGCGGGAGAAGCGGGCGGTCTGGTTGGCGGCGACGGCATGGGTCACGACGCGGCCGCCGCGCAGGATCAGAAAATCGGTGACCGGCTCGCCGAGATCCGGCCGCTCGGTGATGGCGAGCATGTGATCGCGCCCCTTGGCGGCAGCGATGGCGACGAGATCATGGTCGCTGAGCCGGGCCGAGGCGACGAGGACCGGCCGCGCGACCGCGATCTCGTCGAGGGCGAGCTGGCGCACGACACCGCTCGGTGCATTGGGAACGGGGGCCAGCCGCTCGGCCAGCTCGATGCGCGCTCTCATCTCGATCGCGCGGGCAAGGCGGCCGATGACCACGTCGAAGACGCCGACCTGGTCCTCGCCCATGTCCGTGGCCGTGGCGAGGAAGAGATCGGTCAGCCGCGACAGGATGACGGCGCGCTCGTCGGTCGAGCCGCGCGCCATCGTCGTCTCGAGATCGCGCAGCAGCGCACCGACAGGACTCATCACGCAACCTCACCACACAACCATCCCCCCGTCCTAGCAATGAAGAATGACCAGCGGGTTAGCGGGATCACCGCAATCGCGGAGAGGCTTGCAAGATCGTCGAAACAGGACTAGATAGCGGCCAACAGCTCTGGTTTCGGTGTAAGCCGGCGATCAAGAGCGGGCCCACCGGCCCGCTCTTTTTTGTTGGCCGAACCCCTCCAGAGCCCGCAGCCGCCAGGAGACCGGCAGCCATAGCCATGGGCGAGCAAAACACGCAGGACCAGGAAGACCGCATCGTTGTCGAGAGCGGCGTCGCTGCACGCGTGGCGACGATCATCGAGCCGGCGATCATGGATCTCGGCTACCGGCTGGTGCGGGTCCGCGTCTCCAGCCAGAACGGCTGTACTGTCCAGATCATGGCCGAGCTCCCCGACGGCACCATGACCGTCGAGGGCTGCGAGGCGGTGAGCCAGGCGGTTTCGCCGGCGCTCGATGTCGACGATCCGATCCAGGCGGCGTACCATCTGGAAGTGTCGTCGCCGGGCATCGACCGACCGCTGGTCCGGCCGGGCGATTTCGAGCGCTGGGCCGGTCACCTGACCAAGATCGAGACCAGCGAGATCCATGCCGGGCGCAAGCGTTTCCGCGGCATCTTGCGGGGTGCCGATGGCACCGATGCCTTGCTGAGCCGCGACGATGCCAAGGCCGACGAGGAACGCGACGTCGCGATCCCGATGCGGCTGATCACCGAGGCGCGGCTGGTGCTGACCGACGCGCTGGTCACCGAATCGCTCCGGCGCGGCAAATCCGGCTTGGCGCCGCACATGCCGCCTGCCGACGAGATCGCCCAGCCCGTGCCCGGGCGCGGCAAGTCGCTCGGCCCCCGCGATCCCAAGGCCCGCAAGTCGGGCAAGGATCCCAAGGGGCCGGTGCAGAACACAGAAGAAGAGGAGTGAGCGCCATGGCAGTTAGCGCCAACCGGCTCGAGCTGTTGCAGATCGCCGACGCCGTCGCCCGCGAGAAGTCGATCGACCGGCAGATCGTGATCGACGCGATGCAGGATGCGATCGCCAAAGCGGCGCGCTCGCGCTACGGCGCCGAGACCGACGTCCATGCCGAGATCAACGCGAAATCGGGCGAGCTCCGGCTGGCGCGCCATCTCCAGGTCGTCGACCTCGTCGAAAACGGCGCCGTCGAGATCACCGTCGACGAGGCCAAGCGCCACAACCCGGCCGCCCAGGTCGGCGACGTGATCTCCGATCCGCTGCCGCCCTTCGATTTCGGCCGCATCGCGGCCCAGTCGGCCAAGCAGGTCATCGTGCAGAAGGTGCGCGAGGCCGAGCGCGACCGGCAGTATGACGAATACAAGGACCGCATCGG
The DNA here is from genome assembly GCF_001429505.1 of Allobosea sp. Root483D1. Lineage (GTDB taxonomy): Bacteria > Pseudomonadota > Alphaproteobacteria > Rhizobiales > Beijerinckiaceae > Allobosea. Next base: position 7,496 of record NZ_LMJW01000006.1, on the reverse strand, counting down.
CGAGATCGTCAACGGCGCGGTCAAGCGTGTCGAGTACGGCAATGTCTTCGTCGATCTCGGCCGCGGCGAGGCGATCATCCGCCGCGACGAGATGATCCCGCGCGAGACCTTCAAGGTCGGCGACCGCGCCCGCGCCTATGTCTACGACGTGCGCCGCGAGCCGCGTGGGCCGCAGATCTTCCTGTCGCGCACCCACCCGCAGTTCATGGCCAAGCTGTTCGGCCAGGAAGTGCCGGAGATCTATGACGGCATCGTCGAGGTCAAGGCCGTCGCCCGCGATCCGGGCTCGCGCGCCAAGATCGCGGTGATCAGCCGTGATTCCTCGATCGACCCGGTCGGCGCCTGCGTCGGCATGCGCGGCTCGCGCGTGCAGGCCGTGGTCGGCGAGCTCCAGGGTGAGAAGATCGACATCATCCCGTGGTCGCCCGATGTCGCGACCTTCGTCGTCAACGCGCTGCAGCCGGCTGAGGTCGCCAAGGTCGTTCTCGACGAGGAAGCCGACAAGATCGAGGTCGTGGTGCCGGACGAGCAGCTTTCGCTCGCCATCGGCCGGCGCGGCCAGAATGTCCGCCTCGCCTCGCAGCTCACCGGCTGGGACATCGACATCCTGACCGAGGCCGAGGAATCGGAGCGCCGTCAGAAGGAATTCCTGACCCGCACCGAGCTGTTCATGAACGCCCTCAACGTCGACGAGACGGTCGGCCAGCTCCTCGCCTCGGAAGGCTTCCGCTCGGTCGAGGAGGTCGCCTATGTCGAGCCGACCGAGCTGTCCTCGATCGAGGGTTTCGACGAGGACACCGCTGGCGAAATCCAGAACCGCGCCCAGGAGTATCTCGCGGCGATCGAGGCCGAGTTCGACGACAAGCGCAAGGCGCTCGGCGTCGAAGACGAGCTGCGCGAGGTCGAGGGCGTCACCACCGCGATGATGGTCGCGCTCGGCGAGAACGACGTGAAGAGCGTCGAGGACCTCGCCGGCTGCGCCACCGACGACCTGGTCGGCTGGACCGAGCGCAAGGATGGCGAGACCACCCGTCATTCCGGTTATCTCGACGGGTTCGACCTGTCGCGCCAGGATGCCGAGGCGATCGTGATGGCGGCCCGCGTCAAGGCGGGCTGGATCGAGGCGCCGGAGCCGGAAGCCGAGGTCGAGGCCGAGGTTGAAGCCGAGGAGTCGCAGGCCTGAGCCGGAACCGCGCACGATGAGCCGGCGCGCCGAAGGCGAGGGTTCGGAGCGCACCTGCGCGGTGACGCGCCAGGGCCGGGCACCGGAGGATCTGATCCGCTTCGTGGTCGGCCCCGGCGAGGTGCTGGTGCCGGACATCAGGCGCAAGCTGCCGGGACGCGGCGTCTGGGTCTCGCTCAGCGCGGCCGCGGTTGGCGAAGCGGTGAAGCGGCGCGCCTTCGAGCGCTCGCTGAAGACAAAGGTGACGGTGTCGCCTGATCTCGCCGCCGAGGTCGATGCCCTGCTGACCAGGGACGCGATCCAGGCGCTTGCCATGGCGAACAAGGCGGGGCTGGTCTCGACCGGCTTCGCCAAGGTCGAGGCGCAGGCGGGGGCCGGACGGCCTGCCGCAGTGATCGCCGCCAGCGACGGCGCCGAGGATGGCAGGCGCAAGATCGGCCAGGCGCTCCGGCGGGCGTCGACGCCGAAAGACATACCGGTCGTGGCGATTTTCGCCTCGGCTGAACTGGAACTGGCGCTCGGGCGTGAGCATGTGATACATGCTGCGCTTGCTCCGGGTCCGGCGACTGAGGGTTTCCTCGCGCGCTGGCGTCGGCTCGTCCGTTTTCGGACGAACGATGCTGGCGAAACGGCGTTTATCGACCCGACTGAATCCGACGCGCGTGACCAGACGAAGACCGAACCGGCAGGACCGAAAGCGGAATGAGTGATACCAAGACCCCCGGCGACAAGACCTTGAGCGTGACGCCTCCCAAGACGTTGTCGCTGAAGCGGCCTGTCGAACAGAGCACTGTCCGACAGAGCTTCTCGCATGGGCGCTCGAAGCAGGTTGTCGTCGAGGTCAAGCGCCGCGTCGCCGGCCACGAGCCGGCTCCGGCGCCAATCGCGCGCGCGCCCCAGCCGCCTCCGGCTCCGACGCCACCGCGGCCGCCTCAGGCGGCGCCGCAGGTCAGCCGGCAGGCCAGTGGCATGCTGCTGCGCACGCTCTCGGACGACGAAAAGGATGCGCGCCAGCGCGCCCTCTCCGATGCGCGCGCCAGCGAAGCCGAAGCCCGCTCCCACGCCGAGGAGGAAGCGCGCCAGCGCGCCGCCCGTGATCAGCGTGAGCGTGCCGAGCGCGAAGCCGCCCAGGCCCGCCAGCGCGAGGAAGAGGATCGCCGCCGGCAGGAGGACGAGCACAAGCGCCGGGCCGAGAGTGCCGCCCGCCAGCGCATGAGCGAGGAGGCTGCGCCGCCGCGGCCCGCGCCGGTGCGCGACGCTGCGCAGACCGCCGCTCCCTCTACCCCCACCTACGCGCAGACGCCGCGCCCCGCTCCTTCGGGACCACGGGAGTCGCGCGAATTCGGTGGGCCGCGTCCGCCGATGCGCGATGTCGGCGCAAGGCCGCCGAGCCTCGATGTCCGCCGTCCGCGCGCCGACACGCCGCGGCCGCCGCGCCCCGATGCCAATGCACCGGCCGAGCCGCTCGTCGCGCGGCCCGCTCGGCAGGCGCCCTCTTCAGCTGGCGCCCCGCGCAGCCGCCCCGATGACGGCGAGGCGCGTCCCGCCTTCCGCCGTCCCGGTGGTGCGCCCGGCGCGCCCCGCGGCGCCCCGGCTCCGGCTCCGAAGACCCCCAAGGTCGGCGAGAAGCCGCGCGGCCGCCTGACGCTCTCGACTGCGACGGGCGGAGACGACGAGCGGACCCGTTCGCTCGCCTCCTTCCGCCGTCGCGTGCAGCGCATGACCGGCCACCGCGCTTCGGACGTCGCCAAGGAGCGCGTGATGCGCGAGGTGATCATCCCCGAGACGATCACCATCCAGGAACTCGCGAACCGCATGTCGGAGCGCGGCGTCGACGTCATCCGCCTGCTGATGAAGCAGGGCGCGATGCACAAGATCACCGATGTGGTCGACGCCGATACCGCCCAGCTCGTGGCCGAAGAAATGGGCCACACCGTCAAGCGCGTCGCCGAATCCGACGTCGAGGAGGGCCTGTTCGACACGCCCGATACCGACGAGACGCTGGTCTCGCGTCCTGCGGTCGTGACGATCATGGGCCATGTCGACCACGGCAAGACCTCGCTGCTCGACGCGATCCGCAAGACCCATGTCGTCTCCGGCGAAGCCGGCGGCATCACCCAGCATATCGGCGCCTATCAGGTGACGACGCCGGCCGGTGCCAAGGTGACCTTCATCGACACGCCCGGCCACGCCGCCTTCACGGCGATGCGCGCCCGCGGCGCCAAGGTGACGGACGTGGTCGTGCTCGTGGTCGCGGCCGATGACGGCGTCATGCCGCAGACGGTCGAGGCCATCAACCACGCCAAGGCGGCCAAGGTGCCGCTGATCGTGGCGATCAACAAGATCGACAAGGCTGACGCCAATCCGGACCGGGTCCGCTCCGAGCTGCTGCAATACGAGATCCAGGTCGAGTCGCTCGGCGGCGAGACACTGGAGATCGAAGTCTCGGCCAAGACCGGCCAGGGGCTCGACACGCTGCTCGAAGCGATCGCGCTGCAAGCCGAAGTGCTCGACATCAAGGCCAACCCCGAGCGCGCTGCCGAAGGCACCGTGATCGAGGCCAAGCTCGACCGCGGCCGCGGTCCCGTCGCGACCGTCCTGGTCCAGCGCGGTACCCTGCGCACCGGTGACATCATCGTCGCCGGCGCCGAATGGGGCCGTGTCCGGGCGCTGATCTCCGATACCGGTGCTCAGATCAAGGAAGCGGCGCCGTCGCTGCCGGTCGAGGTACTCGGCTTCAACGGCACGCCGGAAGCCGGTGATCGCGTCGCGGTCGTCGAGTCCGAAGCGCGGGCCCGCGAGATCACCGATTATCGCGAGCGCCAGAAGCGCGATCGTCTCGCTGCCCGCGGTGCTGGCTCGGGCGCCGGCCGCTCGCTCGCCGAGATGATGCGCGAGCTCAAGGAAGGCGCTGGCCGCAAGGAGTTCCCGCTCGTCGTCAAGGGCGACGTGCAGGGCTCGGTCGAAGCCATCGTCGGCTCGCTCGAGAAGGTCGGCAACGACGAGGTTCGCGCCCGCGTGCTCTCGTCCGGCGTCGGCGCGATCACCGAATCCGACGTCACGCTGGCCCAGGCTTCGGGCGCGGTGGTGATCGGCTTCAACGTCCGCGCCCACAAGGAAGCGCGCGAGGCAGCCGAACGGGCTGGCGTCGAGATCCGCTACTACAGCATCATCTACAACCTGATGGATGATGTGAAGGATGCGATGTCGGGCCTGCTGGCGCCGACTTTGCGCGAGACCATGCTCGGCAACGCGCAGATCCTCGAGATCTTCAACGTCTCGAAGGTCGGCAAGATCGCCGGCTGCCGCGTCACCGACGGCACGATCGAGCGCGGCGCCAATGTCCGCCTGATCCGCGACGGCGTCGTCGTCCACGAGGGCAAGCTCTCGCAGCTCAAGCGCTTCAAGGACGACGCCAAGGAAGTGGTTGCCGGCCAGGAATGCGGCATGTCCTTCGAGAGCTACCAGGACATGCGCGCAGGCGATGTGATCGAGTGCTTCCGCGTCGAGGAGATCAAGCGGACCCTCTGATCGGCCCGCTTCCTCCCCGGATACTCACAAATGGCCGGGCTTTCGCCCGGCCATGACGTTTCAAACCCGTCCGTCCGGTCCGATCCCGGAGAACGAGAACCATGGCAAAGAAACCCAATACACAGGGCTCCGGGCCCTCGCAGCGGCAATTGCGCATCGGCGAATTGATCCGGCATGCGCTCGCCGAGCTGCTTTCGCGCGGCGACATCCACGATGATGTCCTGGCCAAGTATGTCATCACGGTTCCGGAGGTCAGGCTCTCGCCCGATCTCAAGCTCGCGACCTGCTACATCATGCCGCTCGGCGGCCAGGACGTCGCGCCCGTGCTGAAGGCGCTGAGCGGCCATACCCGCTATATCCGCGGCGAGATCGCTCATCGCGTGAACCTGAAATACGCGCCGAACGTCCGCTTCCTGAAGGATGAGAGCTTCGCCGAGGCCGAGCGTGTCGATGCGCTGCTCTATTCGGACAAGGTGCGGCAGGACATCCTGAAGCAGCCGCTCCGCATCGACCGCGACGACCTCGATCAAGACAACCCCCAAGACAAGTCTAATGACGACGACTGAAGAGAACGGCGCCGCCGCCGAGGACCGCAAGGAATTCGCGCCCCGGCCGAAGAAGCGCGATGTTCATGGCTGGGTCGTGCTCGACAAGCCGGTCGGCATGACCTCGACCCATGCCGTCGCCGTGGTGAAGCGCGCCTACGCCGCCAAGAAGGCCGGTCATGCCGGCACGCTCGATCCGCTCGCGTCCGGCCTCCTGCCGATCGCGCTCGGCGAAGCCACCAAGACCGTCCCCTTCGTCATGGATGGCCGCAAGGCTTATGAATTCACCGTCGCCTGGGGCTCGCAGACCGACACCGACGATACCGAAGGCAAAGTCGTCGCGACATCAGAGGACCGCCCCGACGAGACTGCGATCGCAGCATTGCTGCCGCGCTTCACCGGCACGATCCAGCAGGTGCCGCCGAAATTCTCGGCGATCAAGATCGCCGGCGAGCGCGCCTACGACCTCGCCCGCGACGGCGAGGAGGTGACGCTGCAGGCGCGCCCGGTCGAGATCACCGCGCTGCGCATCGTCCGACATGACGGGCCGACCACGACCTTCGAGGCCGAATGCGGCAAGGGCACCTATGTCCGCGCCATCGCCAGGGACCTCGGGCTGGCGCTCGGCTGTCTCGGCCATGTCGCCCATCTGCGCCGCACCCGCGTCGGACCGTTCTCGGTGGCAGAGGCGGCAACCGTCGAGACGCTGCGCGATGGCGACAACGCCACACAGGCGCTGCTGCCGGTCTCGGCGGCGCTGGCGCTGATCACCGAGATCGTCGTGCATCGCGACGCCGCGCTCAGGCTCAAACGCGGCCAGAGCGTGCTGCTGCGCGGTCGCGACGCGCCGCTCGAAGCGGAGGCGGTCTATGCGGTCAGCGGCGGCGTCCTGATCGCCACCGGCTCGATCACGCAGGGCGAATTCGTCCCGCACCGCGTCTTCAACCTCTAGAAGAACGGCCTTTGAAGCACACGCCTATCGTCGTGAACTTCGTGCTGAATGGGACGAACTCACTCAAAAATAAGCGGCTTTCGGCCAGATTCGACGCCCTTTAAGCCGAAATTTACCAGTTTGGACGGGTTCTTGAGTGCTGGCCGATCTCGGCCGCCTCAAGGAGCCGCCCGTGAAGAAGCTTGCTTCCCTCTGGCTACCGATCTCCAACCGGCTCGCCATCGTCGGGGTTGCCATCTTCGCAGCCGCCGTCGCGGCGTCGGTCATCCTGTCGATCCGCGCCGCTGATAGCGCGATGCGCGAGCGAGCCCAGGCCAGCCTGATCGTCAACAGCAACCTGCTGCGCGATATCCTCACCACCAAAGGCGAGGCACGGCTCGACGGCGACAAGCTCTATTTTGGTTCCGAGCTGGTGAATGGCAATTTCGCCGCCGTCGACAAGGTCAAGGCGCTCTCCGGCGGCACCGCCACCGTGTTCATGGGCGACACCCGCGTCTCGACCAATGTGCAGAAGCCGGACGGCTCGCGCGCGGTCGGAACCAAGCTGGCGCAGGGCCCGGCCCATGACGCCGTCTTCAAGGAACGCAGGACCTATTCCGGCGCGGCCGACATCCTCGGCGTCCCCTATTTCACGATCTACGAGCCGATCCTCCAGACGTCGAACAATGCGGTGATCGGCATCCTCTATGTCGGCATCAAGCAGGCGGATTTCCTAACCGTCATCGACGACATGATCCGCAACAACATCATCGTCGGTCTGGTGATCGCCTTGATCGGCGGAGCGCTGCTGTTCTGGCTGACGCGCCGGATGCTGAAGCCCCTCGGCCAGCTCAAGGAAACGATGCTGAAGCTGGCTGCGGGCGATCTTGCGAGCGAACCGCCAAGGCTGCGCAGCGGCGATGAGGTCGCGGCCATGGCCGATGCCGTCGCTGTCCTGCGGGAGTCGGCGATAGAGAAGGCGCGGCTGGAGACGGAGGCCGCCGAGCAGTCGGGGCGCAGCGATGCCGAGCGCCGTAGCAACCAGGCTGAGCGGGAGCGCACGGCGGAGCAGCAGCGCGAGGACGCTCGGCAGCAGGAAGCGATCGTCCGCGCACTGGCAGGCGGTCTGGAGCGCCTCGCCCAGGCGGACCTGACCTGCCGGATCGAGGACGCTTTCCCCGCCGAGTACGAACAGCTCCGAGCCGACTTCAACGAGGCCGTCGATCGACTGGCATCGACGGTATCGACGATCCAGGCGACTGCGGCCGATGTCGGGGTCGCGGCCCGCGAGATCAACATGGGTGCG
>NZ_LMJW01000005.1:4363-35082 GCF_001429505.1 Allobosea sp. Root483D1 | reverse complement strand
AACTTCCTCGCAGCCGTCTGCATCGCCGCGACCGTCAGCTACTGGTTGTGAGTCTGGACCCTAATACGAGGTGTGGTTTTCCAAGGGTCTGCCCCTTGGATTTCTAGGGGGGCCTCGGCATCCATCGGACGCTCGCGGGAAGCCTGTCGTGGGCATCCACAACGGCTTGAACGTGATTGCGAGGCCATCCCGCCCCCGCACGATGCGGACGGCGCCTTTCCGCTCTAGTGATACGAGGGTCTGGCGAAGTTGCTGCTCGCCCTTGTTCAGGCCACAGGGGAAATCGGAGTGCCCTCGGCGAGAGACCTGTAGGTGAACCGATAAGCAAGCCGGCCCCATTCGACCGTATGGTCCATGATGTAGGCGAGCATGCTGAACTCGCGGTCGGACAGCTCCGAACGCCAATATCGTGACAGCGCGCCCATCTCCCGAAAGGGAAAGAACCCTCTGGCGCGATGAATGTAGTGCATGCATATTCATTCTAGATAATACTCGGGCAACTGCCAATGAGCGAACTTCTTTCGGAGGTCGAGGGGCGACGTCTCCAAGTCGGACTAAGCCAACGAGCCGTGGCGCGGGCGATCGGGATCTCCCAGCCTCATTACAGCAAGGTCGTCGGTGGCTTAGCGAACCTGCCTAAGGAGCTCGAAGAGCGGCTGGTGGTGTGGCTCCAAGCTCAAGATCGCGGATCGGTGGAGAGGTACGTTGCGGTTGGTGTGGAGGCAGCGAGGATTAGAGAGCTCGCAGCCTCCATTGAGAAGCAGCTCCGCGAGTTAAACCGCTTGTTGGGGGTCGCAAGCACTCCTCGAAGAAGGCGCGTCCCGTCGGCGACGCGGAGCAGGCAGCGTCCGGCGGTTTAGTTGACGGGTCTTCCGACGGCCAGAGTATGCTCTTTTCGCGACGCTCCGCGATGCGTCTGGTGTCTGTTCTGCCCTCGAAGTCTGCGTAATATGCTCTTGGCCACACGGCTTTCGGGCTTCTGCTCACCTACCGCTTCCCGCGGCTGGTGGCGCAGCCATGACCTTGGCCCTCCCCTTGCGCCGGTCCGGCGGCGGACTGTTCGCTCCCGCCGGCTGGGCCGGGCATTTCCTGACCGTCTATTCCTCGAAGGTGTTGGCCTGCCATCAAGCGGCACCTCGACTGCACGACCTCGTCGTGGTGATCGCCACGCTTGTCGCTACCCTTGCCATTGTCTGGCACCGCGTTGGAGCAGCCGTTCCCGGCGTCGGGCTGAAGCCGATGACGCGCAGCATTTTCTATGTCGGGTCGGCGCTGCGCTCGATGGCCTCAGCCTGATCGGAATTGGCTGGGCGGCGCTCGCCGCGATTCTCCTGCGCGCGTGCCAGTAGCATTCGAGTGAAAACGCACCCGAAGCTAACTTAAGTTAGTGCCGGCCGGTGTCTGGTGCGCTCAACTGGTGTTACCAACCTGGAGGCCATCCATGGACGCCATCACGTTGGGGGGAGAGACAATTCAGTGCCGTTCAGCGGCGGATCATTTCCAGTCAGCGGATGAGCATCTGTTCACTGGCGGGGCTCGGGTGAGGCTCGCTCCCGGAGCGATGTTGAATTCCGGCGATATCTTTTTTCCGCTCGATGCGGTCCTCGCCTTGTGCATGAGGCAGGAGCAGGCGCGCTTTCAGATCGGGCTTGCGGGCAAAGGTGACATCGTCGGAATTCACCGACTGCTATTGCCGGGGTTTCCAGCGGTCACTGCCCGCGTCCTGAGTGGAGGCTCCGCTGTCCGAGTACCGGCCGATGCGATCTTTCGCGCGTCCAAGGTGGACCACTCGCTCCACGAGCGGTTGCTGAGGTATGCCTTCCGCTCGACTGCGGGTTTCCTGGCGGAGGCTGCACTGCAGGCGACGCTGATGATCGAGGAGAGGGTGGCGCGCTGGATAGCCCTCTACGGCAAGGCGGTGCAGCGGGACGATCTTGCGATCACCCATCGCGAACTTGCCGAGTTGCTCGGGGTCCGCCGCTCGGGCGTGACCGTGGCGCTGCATGTGCTCGAAGGCGAACGGATCATTCGCTCCCGGCGCGGGCGCCTGCAGGTTCTCGATCGCGACAGGTTGCACGCGACCGGGCGGTGCGGTGACGCCGTCTTGCGCGGCAAGCCGGCGAATGTCGTCCGAAAGGAGACAGCTCATGTCGAGGCTTGAAGGCGGTGGCTATGTGACGGTCGTGCCCTGGTATGATCGCGTCGGCTTTGACGAAATCTGCACCGCAAGCACGGAAGACAGGCCTGACTATGAACGTTGGCGCAGCCAGGCCACACGGGCAGTCGAGACATTATTGCGCCAGGGAAAAGCGATCGAGATCGTAGCCGTGCATCCTGCCGACTATCGCGCCTGGCTTGTCCTGCACGCACATCTGGTCAACCAAGCATCGCGTCAGCGCTTCGTGCGCGAGCTGGCGACCGGCCAGCACCGGTCCGTTCTTTCGCACGAAAGTCTTCGGTCCGGCCGTGCCGGCTCCGTCGACATAGCATGCCGGGTACCTTGCCCGATGCCTTCCGTTTTGTTCGGCGTCACCCCGAAAACAGCGGAGACGCAGCAATGATGCATGTGCAGGACATCCACGAGGGCCTGAAGGTGGTCGGTTCCGATGGAGGCCATGTCGGTTCCGTCGATGCACTGGTCGGTCAGTTGCTCAAACTGAAAAAGAGCGATCCGGCTTCAGGCGGAACCCATCATTTCCTTGACATCGGCCTCATCGCTGAGATCGAGAACGACACGGCCAGACTTCTTGTCACTGCGGACGATGCGAAGCAGCGGTGGTCCGAAGAAAACGACTAGCCTCTCGCCCAGCCGGTCCTGAAGCAACGAATGCTGCTCCCGGAACGAGACATAGAGCATGACGTCCTCGATCCAGCGGCATGGCTTCCCCGCGTCTGCCTTTGGGCAACGGCTCTGCCAAGGCTCCGATAACGCATCACGTCGTCTGATGCTCACGCATATGGCCGTGGTCGGGGCCAGCATAATCGCGATCTATTTCGTTGATCAGCTTGTCGGCTCCTCGCGGGGGACCGGTCGCAGGAGGGCGTCGAGCCTGGCCTCGATTCGGTTATCGCGTCCGTGACAAGCGCCGGATCTGGCGCAGGTCGGCGATGAACGCATCGTAGGCCTCGGCGCGGGCCGCATCACCGGGCTGGCGCAGGATCGAGGACGGATGCACGGTGATGAAGCCGCGGCGCCCCTGGAACTGCGCCTCCCCGCGATTGCGCGAGATCGGCAGGGCTTTGCCCACCAGGGCCAGCACGGCGATTGCCCCGAGCGCCACGGTGATGCGCGGGTCGATGAACTCGAGCTCCTTGTCGAGCCACCGGCGATAATGCCGGACCTCACCGGTCGTGGGACGTTGATGGATCCGCCGCTTGCCGCGCTCGACGAATTTGAAATGCTTCACCGCATTGGTCAGATAGCTTTGGGCCCGGTCGATACCGGCTTCGTCCAGAGCCCGGTCGAGCATGTGGCCCGCCGGCCCGACGAAGGGGCGGCCCTGCCGATCCTCCTGATCGCCGGGTTGCTCGCCGACGAAGGCGATCACCGCCCCCTCCGGCCCTTCTCCCAGCACCGCCTGGGTCGCGCCGGGGACGAGCGGCGCCGAGCCCGCGATGATGGCGTTCAGTGCGTCGAGGCCTGCCACCTCCCGCAGGGCTGGGTCGGCCGCTTGATCTCTTGATGGCATGGCCTGCTCCACCGCTCTGCTTTGAAAACGCGCCAGGTCTGGAAAGGATCACCGGCCGACTGGGGAACCTGTACTCGCGCGATGGGTTGGCCTCGCAGGAGGCAAAGGCATGAAAACGAGACCGAGCGACGCCATTGGAACGGGCCAGGAGATTGCCCTCGCCATGGCGAGGCATTTCCCAAGGCAGGACTGGGTGGCAGAGCTGGCCGAGCGGTCCGGCCGCACCCGGGATACCGTCGAATGGCATCTGCAGCAGGAAATGACCCCTCCGGCGGAGATCGGCGAAGCGGCCGCTGCGATGCGGGCCGCGAACCCCGCTTCAAACGAGAATGATGAGCCGGAGCGCGGCGGCGAATTGATGACCGAGGATGATCTGCCCTTCTCCGGTCTGCCGGGCAATCTCGGCAAGCTGCATCGTGACTGAGACTGAGCAAAATCCAGCGCGGCCAGATGCGCTCGGACTATCAGCTCCTCGCCGATGATGAACTTCGGCCACGCTGCGGCATTAAATGCAGATGACCCGCATCACTCAGCCGTCGATTCAGGTGCCCGTTACCCTTGCGACCTACAATGTCCGCCGCTGTCTCGGCACAGATCGTCGCCTTTCGCCGGAACGCATCGCGGAGGTGATCGCAGATTGTGATGCCGATATCGTTGCGCTGCAGGAGATCGATGTCGGCAGGCTGCGCAGCGGCGGCGTAGATCAGACTCTCCTCATTGCCGACAAGCTCGGCTTCACAAGCCATTTCCACCCAGCTTTGCGGATCGAGGAGGAACAGTACGGCGACGCGGTGCTGACGCGATGCCCGTCCCGTCTCGTCAAGGTCGGCCTCCTGCCAGGGCTGCGCAACCTCTGGCCCTCGGAGCCACGCGGCGCCATCTGGGTCGAGGCGATGGTCGGCGGCGCGAGGTTGCAGGTGATCAACACTCATTTCGGGCTCGGCCGCCGGGAGAGACGAGCACAGGCGGTCGCCCTGCTCGGCGGCGACTGGATCGAACGCTGCCAGCCGCCTTACGCGGTCGTGGGCGACCTGAATTCCTTGCCGCACGGCTCGGTCTATCGCAGCTTCGCAGCACGGCTGAGCGACGCCCATCTCGCTGGAACGCAAGGCAGACCCGCACCCACTTTCCCGTCGCGGCGGCCGATGCTGCGCATCGACCACATCTTCGTCTCCGATGACATCGAGGTCACCAGCGCAGAGGTCGTGCGGTCGCCATTGACCAGAGTTGCATCGGATCATCTGCCGCTGATTGCGCAGCTGCGCATTCCGGCCGAGGGGGACAAGACCGATCTTGTCAATTCACATGAGCGTTGAGGCTACCGAGCAAGATCGACCCGGCCGAAGCTGGCCGGCCATTTTCAGGACGATCTTGGCACTGGCAGCGATCGCGCTCGCGGCGTACCTGCTCTACAGGACCTTGCGCGGTCACAGCTATGCCGAGCTGAGCGAGCTGCTGCGCTCGGCCGCTCCGGCCCGGGTAGCGGCGGCGCTGGGCTTCGCCCTGTGCAGCTACGCCTGCCTGACGTTGTTTGATTTTCTGGCATTGCGATACGCCGGCAAGCCTCTAGCTTACCCGAAAGCGGCCCTGACGTCGTTCACGAGCCTGTCGCTCGGTCACAATATCGGCCTGGCAGCGCTCAGCAGCGGCGCGATCCGCTATCACTTCTATTCGCGATGGGGACTCAGCGCCGGGGACGTCGCCAAGGTGATCCTGTTCTGTGGGATGACCGTCGGCATCGGCCTAGGCACGCTCGCGGCGCTGGCGCTCCTCCTGCGCTCAGACCTTGCCGTGAAGCTGACCGGGCTGCCGGCCGGCACAGTGTTCGCCATGGCCATCGGCCTGGTCATGGCACTGGCGGCCTATCTCGCACTCTGCTTCTTCATGCGTAGGCAATGGCGGATCGGTTCCTGGGAGATTGAATTGCCGAGCCCGCGACTGGCCGTTGCGCAATTTGTTATCGGCCCCCTTAATTTCGCGCTCGTCGCCGCGTGCCTGCATCAGGCCCTGTCGAGCCTGGGCACGGTCTCCTACCTCGATGTCGCTGCCAGCTATGTGCTAGCCAACATCGCCTCGCTCGTCGCTCACGTCCCCGGCGGCCTGGGCGTCATCGAAGCCGTGGTGGCGACGGTATTACCCGGCGCCGGTGTCATCGCCGGGCTGATCATCTTCCGCGCCGTCTACTTTCTGGTGCCGCTGCTCCCCGGCGCCGCGCTCCTGGTTTTTTCCCTGCTATCCAGGCGGAAGGACTAGCGAAACGGCCAAGGCAAGCGGAAAATCCGTACGGGATCCAGAAAGCGCGTCCCTGGCAGCAAGCGGAATGGACTGCCGGACTTGCCGACGTCGAACGGCCTGAGCCCGCGAGGCCTGTGATTAAGCCGATCAACCGCGCGTGCCAGTCCAGCTTCCTTGATCGCGACATCGACATCGCAGGTCGAACAATCGAGATGCTCGGCCAGAAGCCGGTTGCGGATTCCGGCGATGGTCCTGCGATCGGTTGCGCTGCTGGCTTCGATCGCAACGTCGCATTCGGTATCGAGGCCGATCGAGCGATTGTTCAAGTTCGACGAGCCGATCCGGATCGCCCGGTCGTCGACGACGATGAGCTTGGCGTGAACCAGGACCTCGACCTTGCCGCTTCCGCTGGGGACCACCGGGTAGAAGACGCGGAGCCTGCGGAAGCGGTCCACCCGGGCAAGCCGGCGGATCAAGCGATCGCGGTTCTCCGACATGGCGAGACGCTCGAGCAGCCCGTGGGATTCCTGCGTCATCACGATGACGATGTCCGGTCCTTCGGGAGCCTTGAGCCGCCGCGACAACGCCGCGCCGATGATCTTCGCGGTCAGGTATTGCGCTTCGATATAGATCGAACGCTCGGCCGCCATGATCATGTCGAGGGCCTGCGTCGATGACTCGTGAATTTCGTTGCGTCCGGCATAGGCCGGATGGGTCCGTGCTATGGCGACCCCTGCGTCGCGGAAGTCGGGCTCCAGGTCAGCGGGCCATGGCGCGTCACCGAATTGTTTGCGCTGATCCCCCGGTGAGGTGGAGAATTCCCCGGTCGCGCTGTGCCAGCGCTCTGTGGCCATCGTGCATATTGCTGCCGCAGCACGGCCATCGAAGACCATTTGAACATCGTGAACAGGAGGGTACGGTTCGCCCTCGCAGTCGATCCGGCGCGGATCGTCGGCCATATGTTCCGGCGTATCCCAGCGCCGGACGGTGAGATCCATGCCGCCGACAAAGGCGACGGCGCCGTCGATGCAGACGATCTTCTGGTGATGCGAACCATAAAACGGATGCTGCGTGTCGAACTTGAGGTGAATGCGCGGGTGTTGCTGCCAATCGCTGCCAAACATTGCTGGCGCGATGGCACTCGGACCGTGCAGCACGGAGATGCTCCACACCAGGATCTGGACGGAGAGTTGCGGCTCCGCTTCGACCAGCGCGCGGAGCAGCGGGCCTAGAGGTGGTGATTCCTCCTCGCTGGCTTGCGGGCGAAGGCGGATGCGACCGTCGAAATCCCAGCCGATGATGATGATCGACTGCCTCGCCTGGCGAAGGCTACTTTCGAGATGGCGGAAATAGTCGGCGCCGTCGACGAGCACGCTGGCACGCCCTGCCTTGACCACATCGGAGCAATTGCGGCCGGGGCAGAATACTGAAGCCGTGGATCGGAAACGTGCGGGTCGCTGCCAGCGACCGCCCTTCCAGTAAGAGAAAGCGCTCAAGCGCGAAGACAAGCTCATCACGCAGCGCGCAACGTCCCGTACCATAGGATTGTTCCCGCCGGCCGTCGGGGCCTGCGGCGACCCGCGAACGGAAGTTCAGCGAATAGCCGCTTCATGCAGCCTGTTCGTCTTCCTCGGGGTTCCAGCTCAGATCCAGCATCCGCATCAGGTTGGCGGCATCGGCCGGAGCATGACGCTTGTCGGTGTTGTCGAAAAACAGGAACACATCGCGCGGCTGCCTGGGGGCGGCATCAGGATCATCGGCGAACTCGCCGTCGCGCATCGGCTCGCCACGCGCCCAGGCGTCGACGCGTGCGGCCCAGCTTTCAAGAGCCGCTTTGTCGTAATGCGAGCGATAGAGTTCCGCCGATCCGTGCAGGCGGCAGTAGACGAAGTCTGCGGTCAGATCCATCAGCCGGGGCCAGTCGACCGTGTCGGCGCAGACCAGCGCAACGTCGTGCCGGCGCAGCAAGTCGATGAAGGCCAGGTTGCGGAAGCTCTCATGGCGAATTTCCACCGCATGCCGAACTGGCCGCTTCGCATCCACCTGCAGCCAGGCCCTCCCCTCCAGCCGGTCATCATGCGTTCGCGCCAGGGCGGCCGCTTGCTGCGTATCCTTCGGGAGCAGCGCAAGAAAATCTTCCATCAGGCCTGCATCGAAGCGAAAGCTCGGCGGGAACTGCCAGAGCAGTGGCCCCAGCTTCGAGCCGAGGCGCAGCACCCCGGACGCCAGGAAATTAGCGAGCGGCGTCTCGATCTCCCTGAGTCGGCGCATATGCGTGATGTAGCGGGAGCCTTTTACGGCGAAGACGAAGTCATCAGGCGTCGCGAGCGTCCAGCGCTCGAACGCGTCTGGCTTCTGGAGGCCGTAGAAGGTGCCGTTGATCTCAAGCGCCGGGAATTGCCGCGCGGCGAAGGCCAGCTCGTTTTTTTGCACCAGCCCTTCCGGATAGAAATGGCCGCGCCAGGGCGCATAGGTCCAGCCGGAGACGCCGATACGGATCGCGGCCCGCCGCCCATGCTTCCGGCCGCCACCTGCTCGTCGCTTTTTTTTCATGCGCTGTATCGCCCGGCTCAGTCTTCGTCCGGATCAAGCACGAGGTAGAAGATCGGTTCCCGTCCCGGCCGATCATTGTCCCCATCGCTCCAGCGCTCCTCGCCCCAAAACGGACGCCGCTGCGACAGAGCGCCCTGACTACTCGAGGATCTGCGGGCCGCCGGCCAGACACTCGGGCTTGGTACGCAGACGCACAGTCCGGCTGGCGCACCGGACCCCGGCTTCGTCCATGGACGTTCCGTAACAGCTGGAAGGAAGCACCGCGCCGAGAGGAAAGAAGGCATGCCCAACTCGACCCGGGCGAAGGCGGCATCCTCCGCGACGGGCTGAACAACCGTGCCGTTCTCGTCGCGATAGGCAGCGATCTTCAAATGCGCTCGGCGGCCTGCACACATCTCGGCCGCCATCTCAGATGGAATTCCTTAGCGCTGCTGGGATTGTCCCTGCCATGGCTCGCAATTCGCACCGGACGGCTCGGTGCTCAACGCACCTGCCATCTCCCCGCTCGGCCCCCGTCGATGAACCCGCGTGACTCGCGGCCTTGGGTCGGGCTGTGTCTTAACTGGCCGACGATGTGCGATTGTGCTCCGAGAATGTCAGGCTTGCCTGATAGATTTTCAGCACCACCCTCCTCGCGCACTGAGATCACAAAGCTGGTCATTTCCCGACCTCTTCTTGGACGAGATCGGCCAGCCCTGCCAAGGTATGGTGCCTGGCAGCCTCGAAATCCGGAAGGTCGAGCCCGGATCGTCGGCGACGTTGGCCAACCCTGCCGATCTGTCAAAAGAACCGAGCGATGGCAAAACCTCCTGCGATACCCAAACGCAACAGCAGGCGGGCGGGCGAGATTCAAATCGGTTTGGTCGAAATTGGGCACTTCGGCCCGCGATGTCCGACATGGGCACGCTGGCGGCCTTCCCTCAGCCGATCCTCTGGACAAAGCGAGCAACCGCCAGCCGGACTAGATCGTGGTCCGCCACAGGCTGGGCCAGGACACCGACAACAATCTGGGCCGCCCTGGTTCGCTCGCCATCGGGAGTGCCATGATAGTCGATTCCGAGCCGCTCGATCTGGGTCCGGACCTGCTGAAGAGCGGCATGGGCCCGAGCTATTTCGACGGGATCGCTGAGAGATGCGAACGGCATGACGACCAGGTTGGACGCGCTCGGCGAATGCGCATTAACATGGATCAGTCGTGCTCGGCGGCGACAGCCGGCCGGATACGGAGGCAATGCTCCGACGGTCTGACAGATCGGCGACGCATCTCGGCCGACGACGTCAGGAGACGGCTTTGGAAAGGTCTCGCGGATCGTCCCGTCCGCCGGGTTCGATCGGTTCCTCGGCGATCGGCAGCCCGGCATCCATGATCGCTTCGACCTCAGAGACTTCCGGCAACTCGGCCTGCACGGCGACCACCGCGGACCCCGCTTTCACGGCCTCGGCATGGCGCTCAGCCTCAGACTCCGCCACGCCGACATCCATCAGGGCGCCAGCGATTCCACCGGCAAGCGCTCCGGCCGCCGCGCCGCCCAGAAGCCATCCGGCGGCGATGACTGCCCCGGCACCCGGCAGGCTGAGGGCCCCGATGCTCAGGACGAAACCTGTCGCAGCGCCGGCCGCACCACCCAGGCCGGCAGCAGCCACAGTACTGTCCTCGCCGGTCTCCTGGCGCCCGACAAGGCCGATCCGGTCTGCAGGAATGCCTTTATCGGACAGTCGCACCACGACATTCCGGGCATCCTCGAAGCTGGCGTAGCGACGGGTGATCGTTCGCGTCATCGGCCTTCCTCCATCGCCGGCTCGGCAAGTCTTGCGCTAATGGCTCGCCCGGTGCTCGGCGTTGCGCTTGCGGGTAGCGGCTGCCTTTTTCGCCGAGGCCGAACGGTCCTCGGCCGAGCGCGAGGCGGCAGCCTTCCCACCCTTGCGCCCGCCCTTGTGAGCCGCTGGGTGGCCGGTATCCTTGCCACGGCCGGAGCCCCCAGCCTTCTTGCCGCCGCCATCGTCCTTGTTGACGGTCGCCCAGGCCCGACGCTCAGCCTCCTTCTCGGAGACGCCGCGTTCTTCGTAGCCTTCGGCGATATGATCGGCCTTGCGTTCCTGTTTGTCCGTGTATTTCGATTTGTCACCGCGTGGCATCGTGCTCTCCTCACATGAAGCTTGAGCGATAGGGCGCGGCCGTGTCGTCGAAGCGGCTCCAGCCCGCTTGTCGATACTCCGCGAGGCGGCTGACGCGATCGATCGGCATCGCGCCGTCCATGATCGCCTCGACCGCGGCGGCCTGCTCGTCGGCGGCGCGCACGGAGACTAGCGACGCGCCGCGGCGCACCGATTCCGCATAATAGTTGGCGCTGTCGGAATCCTCGCCAGCGCTCGTCAGCGCACCGACCACGCCCCCCGCCACGCTGCCTGCGGCGGCACCTGCGAGCGTCGAGGCGATCCAGCCGGCGGCGACGACCGGGCCGATCCCGGGAATGGCAACGAGACCCAGCCCTGCAAGCAGGCCTGCCGCTCCACCCAGCGCCGCGCCGAGGCCGGCGTCTTCGCCGGCATTGCTGTCCTCGGCGTCCTTGTGGCGACCGATCAGGCTAATGTCGGCGGTGGCGACGCCAGCAGCTTCCAGCTCGCCGACCACCCGGCGCGCCGTCTCATAATCCTCGTAGGAGCGCGTGATCGTCTGTGTCATCTCTGTCGCCTCTGCTCGATGGCTAGTTCAGTTGCGGGTGATGTTGCCGCGGTAATCGACGGTCACGTTGACCTGCGCGCCCGAATGGGTGGCGGTGGCTCGCCAGACGCCGTTGTCGTCCTTCTTGAGCCCGCTGACATTGGTGCAGCCGTTCGCCTCCAGGCGGCTCTTGGCCTGTCCTTCGGTGAAGCTGTTGGCTCCCGGAATCGGGGCATTGGCATCGGCCGGCGCGCCGGGAGACGGCGTCGGCGCCGTCGTGGAAGTCTGAGCCGTTGCACCGGCCGACAAAGCCGCGCAAAAAGCTGCAATCAGGGTCATTCGTCGCATCGGGACCTCCTCACCACGGCCCCGAAGCCAAACGCCCAGGTCCCTGCCGGCCACCGCCAATTCAACGTCGCTGCGGCGGGAGAGTTTCTGTGCGCTCGCGTACCCGAGGCTTCCGCTACCTGTTCAGGTTTTACGACAAACGGAACCGGCCGGCCCTCCAGGCAGTTTTCCAGCCGTAGAGTTCAACAAGCCTCGCAGCAGGACGAAGCAGTTCACGAAGCGCTGCGCCCGCTTCGTCGCACCCTGTATAGACGATGCGGTGACAGGCTGCCGAAGCGATCAGCAGCGCCGCCAAAAACGCTATAGCATTGGCGATTTAGCGATCAATTGGGAAGCTGGAAGTCGTTTACTGCTTAGCCTTTGCGCGCCCCCGTCCGGGGTCATAGACCGGTTCGGTCCAAGTTCCGGATCGACGCGCAAGGTGTTGCAACGACGTCCCCAGGCTCTTCGTCTGCCTCCCAGCCGAACACGCTGCGCCCACCATAATCGGCCGAGCGCAACCGCTCCTCGGCGATATACGCGGGCAGGCTCGGCCCGCTGGCGAGCCGCTCCAGCCGCCGGGTTTCGGTATCCATGCGGCGAATGGCGTTCAGACGCTCCTCATTGCCCAGCTTCGCACGCTCCAGTGCGGCCTTCATCACGCGGATCGTCTCGTCATAGACCTTCGTCGGCACCGCGAAGGGCTGGCGGTCCTTGCCGCCATGGGCGAGCGAGAACCGCGCCGGGTCGGCGAAGCGGCAGGGCGCGCCATGGACGACCTCCGCTACCATGGCGAGCGATCGGACTGTGCGGGCGCCGACCCCGGGCACGAGCAGGAGATCGCTGAAATCGCCCGGTCCGGCATCGGCGGCGGCGGCGAGCGCACCGTGAAGGCGCCGCATCATCACGTCTTTGGGTCTGACATCATGGTGGCTCGGCATGACCAGATGCGGCAGCATGGGCTGCTCCGGCATCCGGTTTTGCGGGATGCGGCCCTCGAGCATCGCGACTTCAGCCGCGATGCTGTCCGGGCTCAGCGTCCGCTACAGGTCAAGCTGACCATCACGCGAGCGCGCGGCCCTGCGGTCCGCCAGATTAATGATATTGCCTTGGCTCCGGCCCTCGATCGCCGCGTGCGGCGCGTCGACGAAGCTGTCCAGTCCCTCCGACAGCCAGTGATAGCGCCGGGCTACGCCGCTGTCGCCGTTCATCCCCTGCTGGATGACTGTCCATTTGCCGTCGTCGGCGACGACGAAGCCATGCAGATAGAGTTCGAACCCGTCCTGCACGGCGGCACTGTCGACCTTGGCGACCAGCCGACTTGTGCGAGCGAGCGCCGCGCCGTCGAAGCCTATGCGATCGCCGACTGCGATCAGTTCGGCTGGGGTGCGGCGAGAGTGGCTGCCGCGACCGCCGCAGACGTGCAGGCCGAGTTCCCCCGAGAGTGGCGCCAGGCCGCGCTTCAACGCGCCTATGACCGATGTCGTGATTCCTGACGAATGCCAGTCCATGCCCATGACGGCACCGAACGACTGAAACCAGTAGGGATGCGCGAGCCGGCGCAGGAACTCCTCGCGCCCGTAATGATGGACGATCGCCTCGGCGATGACCGCGCCGAGCCGTGCCATTCGCTGGCCGAGCCAAGCCGGCACGCGGCCATTGTGCAACGGCAAATCTGCACTGCCCGCCCGCTGTGCCAAAACAACATCCCTCTGGAACTAAACAGGAACATTGATGCCATAACCAAACCGCGAAGTCACGGAAAAGGTGATCGACATCCCGGCTCCGGCTGCATTGGAACGTCGTTCCGGGTCGCCCGTTGAGATCGGGAACGGCGTTCCCTGACGCAAAAGCGGAGACCTTTCGATGATTCACCATGTCTCAGTCGGCACAAATGATGTGAGCCGCGCGCGGACCTTCTACGATGCCGTCCTGCCCGTCCTGGGACTGCGGCTTCTCAATGGCTCGGCCGATTCCGCCGACTATGGCGTGGGGGCGTTTCTGTTCAGCGTCGAAACGCCCGTCGACGGCGCACCGGCGGCTGCAGGAAATGGCGTCCACATCGCCTTTTCCGCCGGCCGTCGCGCCATGGTCGACCAATTCTACGAGGTCGCGCTGCAGCACGGGGGCCGTGACGCGGGCGCGCCCGGATCGCGGCCGGAATACGATGGGAACTACTATGGCGCCTTCGTGCTCGATCCGGATGGGAACAAAATCGAGGCGGTGACCTATTCGAGCAAATGAGCATCGTGCTTCCGAGCCAGCTCGAACATGCCGGTATGGCCGCAGCCACTGGCGCCGTTAGCTCGGGCTCCCCGAGCCTGGCTCGGCCATCTTGCGGTGCTGCTCGGCGAGGGTCTCGGACGGGGTGACATTCGCCATCGTGGTCTGCAGCTTGTTCCTCCAGCCGCTCACCACATCACCTTCACCCGCCATCATCGCGTCGAAGCCGACCTTGGCGACCATTCGCGGATCGTCCTTCTCCGCCTGCCCGACCTTGGTATCGAGCATGCCCGCGCGTTCGAAGAAGTCAGTCTCCGTCGCGCCCGGCATCAAGCAGGACACGCTCACGCCGGAGCCTTCGAGCTCGTTGCGAAGGGCGAAGGAGAACGAATTTATGAAAGCCTTGGTGGCGTTGTAGACCGCCTGGTACGAGCCGGGCGTAAAGCCGGCGATCGAGCCGGTGAGGAGAATGCGCCCGTGCCCCTGGCGCTGCATGATGCGGGCGAGATTCTGGACCAGCAGCAGCGTGCCGGTGATGTTGGTGTCGACGACGTGGCGCCAAGCCTTGGGTTCCTGCTCGAGAAAGGCATGGCCGAGGCCATGGCCGGCATTGGCGCAGAGGATTTCGAGATCCTGGCCGCTGGCCTCGACCATCTGGCAGAGCTCGTCCACGCCCTCGCTGCGAGACAAGTCCGTCTTGACCGTCTGCACGGCGGCGCCCAGAGCTTGCAATTCGCTCGCGGCACTCTCGATCTCGTCCCTGTCGGCAGCGATCACCAGATCATAGCTATCTCGAACGCATAGCTTTGCAAGTTCGAGTCCGATGCCGCTCGAAGCGCCGGTGACGACGGCGAGCTTCTTCAATGCCTGTCCCATATCGGTTCCTTACCTCAAGGCCGCATCACCACCTTGACGCAGCCGTCTTCCTTGTCGCGGAAGCGCTGATAGAGGGTCGGCCCGTCTTCCAGCGTGGCGCGGTGGGTGATGACGAATGACGGGTCGATCTCGCCGCTCTGGATCTTTTCCAGCAGCGGCGCGAGATAGCGATGAGTATGCGTTTGGCCCGTTCTCAGCGTCAGGCCCTTGTTCATGAAGGCGCCCATCGGGATCTTGTCGAGATAGCCGAGATAGACGCCCGGCATCGAGATCGTGCCGCCCTTGCGGCAGCACATGATCGCCTCGCGCAGCACATGCGGCCGATCGGTTCCGAGATAGACCGCCGCCTTGACCTTATCAACGACCGCGTCGAACGAACCGCCGGCATGAGCCTCGGCGCCGACCGCGTCGATGCAGCGGTCGGGCCCACGCCCACCAGTGAGCTCCATCAACTGGTCGTAGACCTTGCCATCGTCGAAGTTCACGAGCTCGGTGCGGCCGTCGCTCGCCGCCATCGCCAGGCGCTCGGGCACGTTGTCGATCGCGATGACGCGGCCGGCACCCAGCATCCAGGCACTACGGATCGAGAACTGACCGACCGGGCCGGCGCCCCAGACCGCGACGGTCTCGCCCGGTTCGATCTCGGCATGCTCGGCAGCCATATAACCGGTCGGAAAAATGTCGGACAGGAACAGCACCTGTTCGTCGTCCATGCCATCGGGCACCTTGATCGGGCCGACATCGGCATAGGGCACGCGCATATATTCTGCCTGCCCGCCGCTGAAGCCGCCCAGTAGATGAGAGTAGCCGAAGAGGCCGGACGGCGAGTGACCCATCATCTTGCGAGCCTGCTCGGCATTGGGATTCGAGCGGTCGCAGAGAGAAAACAGCTGCTTCTGGCAGAAAAAGCATTCCCCGCAGGCAATATTGAAGGGCACGACCACCCGATCGCCGACCTTGAGCTTGGCGACGCCACTGCCGACCTCGACGACTTCGCCCATGGTCTCGTGACCGAGGATGTCGCCGCTCTCCATTGTCGGCATGTAACCGTCATAGAGGTGGAGATCGGAGCCGCAGATCGCACAGGCCGTGACCTTGATGATCACGTCGCCATCGGCCTCGATCCGGGGATCGTCGACGGTGTCGCAGCGGATGTCGCTCTTTCCATGCCAACACAAAGCTTTCATGCTACTCGATCCTCTGCGTAATCTCGAAAAGCTGTCGCGGCGGGGAGCCGCGCCAAAGCAAAGTTCAACGTCCAACCGGACCTTGATGTCGGTTCACAACGCCGGCGGCAGACGCTCGGGCTCGGCCAGATCATGGCTGAGTGCGCAGTAGTTCTCCGCTGCCAGAAGGAAGCGGCGCCAGGCGAAGACCATGCCTAAAGCGGGCTGCATCGAAGCGAAATCAGACTGCGGCGTTTCCGGCGGTATCTGTTCGTCCGGATCAAACCCGGCGGCGCGACACATGGCCCGGGCAATATGCTCGATACGAGGTTCAGGTGTAATCATGATGGCGCTCGGCTGGTGTTCTGAGCGAGGCGCTGCCGGCAGAAGGTTGTACTCACCATGCCGCAAGTGTTGCTCGGCTCATCAACGCAATGCTGGGAGGCGAGTTTCCGATCGCTGCGATAGGTGCGTCAGCGTACAATTCGCGCAGCGCAGCCGTTTTCTCGCTCGAGCTGTGTTCGGCGACGCGACCGCGTCTGGTTGCGAAAAGGGGGCCAGCAAAAGACCTGCAAGCTCCGGAACGTAGTGGAGCCATTTGGGCTGACAGTGGAGCCCGATTGTTCGACGACTTCAAACTGGACTTCGTCGTTGAGCGGCGCGACTTGGCGCGTGCGCCACGGCGGCAAGATTGCTCGGAGTTGATGGCTCGGCTGGGCTTCGGGCGTTTCCATGTCGCCGGTCACGACCGAGGCTCCGACACGCTTTCGGCTGGTAATGGATAACCCCAAGGCCGTGCATGGCTGCCGTCATGGACGTGCCGATCCTCGAGGCGCTGGAACGCTGCACCGAAAAGTTCGCGCGGCTTGTTGGAACTGGTTCTTCTTCTGCCAGCCCGAAAAACCCGAGCGGGCGCATGGCCGATCCTTTGGCCTGGCACGGAGCGCATCCCAAACTGATGGGCGCCGAAAACCACGCGGACTTCCTGGCCGCGATTCAGGACCCCAGCACGGTTCATGGCATGCTGGAGGACTTTCGCGCCGGCCCGGCGGTGGATCGCTTTCATGACGAAGCCGACCAAGCACAGGGGCGGACCTAGCAGTGCCCGCCGCTGTCCCCTGTCGTCTGAGCATGATGACCTGCCCGACCTTTATAGAGGCGTCCTGGAGGTCTGGCGTCCATGGGCGCCCTGTCGCCGGGGACATGCGATTTCCAGCAGCCATCACATGGCGGAAGAGGCCCCCGAGGCGGTCGCCGAAGCGCTGCGCCGATTTTTCGCTGCACCGAGATAAGCCATGGAACAGAAGCTCTCTGTCGCCGCTTGATGGTGACGAGAGGGGCATCCCCGATGGCGCAATCCAGACGTCCGCCCGCTGAAGCCGCGATACCGGCGCCCCGGAAGGGAATGCCGAGCCCGCGTCTCGATGAGGCCGAGTTCAAGCGCCGCTTCCTGCGGCAGTTCGTCGATCCCTGCTACCAGCGGGCGCACTACGCGTTGTCGGAGATCGCCGATATTGCCTGGCACGCTTACGCTGCCTCCCGCAAGAGTCCGCTGACCCGTAAAGCCGGGGACGGTTATGCGGATCCCGATTACGACCTTTCGGTCGATTGGCTCGCCGCGAAGGCTGCAGTTGAAGATGCACAGCAGCGCTACAGCAACACGGCCGCCGTCGGCCATGTTCTGATCGTCAACGCCTCATCGCGTAGCGAGCATACTTGCCCTGGCGAGATGTCGAAGAGCTATCGCTTGGCTGAACTGGCGCAGTCGGTGTTCAACGAGGAGGCAGGGCTGACGAGCGAGCTGCTCGATCTCTCACGGCTGGCGTCGGAGTACGGCCGGAACATCCATCCCTGCAAGGCCTGTTTCTCGACAGCTCCTGCGCTCTGCC
This sequence comes from Allobosea sp. Root483D1, assembly GCF_001429505.1. Lineage (GTDB taxonomy): Bacteria > Pseudomonadota > Alphaproteobacteria > Rhizobiales > Beijerinckiaceae > Allobosea. The sequence goes on along the minus strand of NZ_LMJW01000005.1, from coordinate 17,462 downwards.
ATTGGCCCTGCTCCTGTTACCCGAATTATTCTCTGGGCCAGAGCCAGGACTGGATGAACGACATCTATCCGCTCTGGGTCGAAGCCCACGGGATCATGGTGATCAGCCCGGTCAACTGGTACCAGGTTTCGAGCCCGCTGAAGCTCATGATGGACAGGCTCGTTTGCGCCGACGGCGGCAATCCCGACCCCACCACGACCCATGGCAAGGACGCTGCCAAGGCGAAGGCGATCGAACTTGCGGGTTGGGACTATCCGCGGCACCTGGCGGGACGGCTGTTCTCAGTGGTGGTGCACGGTGACGTTGAAGGTGCGGAGAACGTGCGGCGGTCTATCTCGGATTGGCTCCGCTTCATGCAGCTGGAACCAGCCGGACCGCTTGCCGAAATCGATCGCTACATCGGCTATTGGGAGCCTTATGCGACGAACCACGAGGCGCTCGATGCCGACCGGGCGATCCAGGACGAAGTACGCAATGCGGCACGGTCGCTGGCCGAAGCGGTGACGAAGCGCCGCGACGGCCGCCGGGAGGTCATCGGCGAGCAGCTTGAGCAGCCGCGTCAAAAATAGAGATCAGCTCGCCCCAGCGTATCGTTTTCCGCCACGGGGTTCTTTCTAGCAACCTCCTTCAGCCGACGCGGCATGGCTGAATGGCTCGTGCGCACATGTGTCATCCCGGCCGCCGGTCAACCGGCTCGAGCTCAAGGTGGATCCAGGCTGGCGCATGATCGCTCGCCTTCTCCCAGCCGCGCACCTCCCGATCGACATCACCAGCTGTAAGGCATTTCGCCAATTGCGGATTGAGGAGGAAATGGTCGATCCGGAGGCCGGCATCACGACCCCATGCGTTTCGAAAATAGTCCCAGAAGGTAAAAATGCGCTTGTCCGGATGCAGGGTCCTTATCGCGTCCGTCCAGCCTTGGGCGAGGAGCTCATGGAAGCCTCGGCGCACTTCCGGCCGGAACAGGGCGTCGTCGCGCCAGCGCTCGGGCTTGTAGACGTCGAGCTCGGTCGGCATCACGTTGAAATCACCGATGAGCGCGACCGGTATCCGATGGGCCAGGAGCTCAGCGCCGTGAGCCTTCAACCGCTCGAACCAGCGTAGCTTGTAATCGAATTTCGGCCCCGGCGCCGGGTTGCCGTTGGGCAGGTAGAGGCAGCCGATCAGCACGCCGCCAACGGCCGCTTCCAGATAACGGCTTTGTTCATCCTCGTCGTCGCCAGGCAGGCCGCGTCGTGTTTCGACCGGCTGCGCGTCGCGTGCCAAGATGGCAACGCCGTTCCAGCTCTTCTGGCCCTGCCAGATTGCGCCGTAGCCAGCGGACTGGATAGCGCCCTCCGGAAACTTGTCCCTGGATGCCTTGAGCTCCTGCAGGCAGACGATGTCGGGCTCCGCTTCGGCAAGCCAGCGTAGCAGGACCGGCAGCCGGCCATTGATCCCGTTGACGTTGAAGGTCGAGATTTTCACGGCGCCCCCCAGCTAGCGGACCTTGCGCCGGCGCTTGTCACGGCCAAGCTGCTGCAGCACGCAGCCGAGAACTGCGATGGTCAGTGGCGGCGTGCGAAGCCGGGCCACCAGCCAGCCGAGCGGCAAGGCGATTTGTTTTGGAAACTTGCCGCCTGCGATCTCGCTCGCGACCCACAACCCCACGAAATGAACCAGTGTTCGCATGAACAACCTTTCTATCGTGGTTCTTCAAACCGGCCAGACCTTGGCGGGTTCCTGGCTCAGGCGAACCAACTGCACGCTACCGCACCAAAGCTTCTCACCGCCCGCCGACAAGCGTCTACTGCCTTGCAGACTTCCGTCGCCTTCGGAGACGACCATCGGGCGCGGCCGTGCAGCTGTGCAATATGGGAGGCGAGGATGTCTACCAGGAACGGCTCTCTGGCCCTGCGCGACGGCCGGAGGCTCGATGTGGGCTATCAGTTTAGCAGCGACCATGACGATCAGCGCGCTGGCTACCTGCTATGCGAGATTTCCGAACTCGATCGGGTCGCGTTCTATCAACGACCGCTTCTCTTCTGCGAAGATGGAACGATCGTCGTCATCGCCGTGATGCAATCCAGCGGTCGGCATCATGGCGTGATCGGGCGTGTTCTGGCCGCGGCAGAAACACCTGAATCGCGGCGGCTGACCCTGCGCGATCCCCGTTGATTTCGGGCCTTCCGCAGTCAGCGCGGGATCTGCATGAGGCTAAGATAGGTCTCGTCGAATTTCGACAGCTCCGTCAGGCCGGAAAAGTCGTGAATCGTGACCTCGCTACCCTTCCAGGAGACGAGGCGGCGACGCCGAAGAGACTGCAGCGTGCGATTGACGTGCACCGCAGATAGACCAAGCACATCAGCCAGAACGGCCTGCGACAGCGCGATCTGCACCTTGTTGTCCTCAGCGAGTTCGACGATCTGAAGGCGTCGGTAGAGGTCGCAGATCAGATGCGCTAAGCGTTCCTCGGCCCTCAGCCGCGCCATGACCGCCGTCCAGACGCGCTGGATCGCCGCGTCGATGAGCGTCGAGAGCCACAGCAATCGCACCAGATGGGGACACTCCTCGAAGAGCTTCCGCAGCGCCGCGTGGGGCACGAAGGTTATCCGGCAGGCCGTGAGCGCCACCACGGCGTGGTCCATCCGGCGCAGCAGCAAGCCGTGGAGATCGACGAAGTCGCCCGGCAAATGCAGGGCGGTGATCTGCCGCTCACCATCCGGCAGGATGATCTCGCGTCCAGCCAGTCCGCGATCGACGAGACAGCTGTCCTGCGGTTCGGAGTGCTCGAACACGATCGTTTCGCCCTTGGCGAAAGCACGGTTCTGTTGCGGTAATTGGAGCAGAAGATCCCGCTCAGCTACGGCGAGGACGTCGCGGCGGGAGATTGCCCGAATGAATAGCTCGATCGCCGTCATGGATGGCGCTCCGGAACGATGTCGTGGAGTCGTGGAGTCGAACTTCATCGAGACCAACCCTGCCTGGTCAGCTACGTTCCGCCAGAGCCGTTGCCGGCGACCCGCGGCGCTGGTCGTAATGCGGGAGCCGCTGCATTGACGCTCCTCCACAGCACCATTGGAATACCGTCGTACGGGAGCGTACCGGCAGGAACCGCGGCGCCCCTCTGCCGTTGACAGCCCGCAGGTGATCCTTGCCCGACACTTGCATTTGTCGTGAGACGCGGGCGGAGGGTCGGCTCTTGCGTCCATCGAGAGCCGGCCCCGATCCATCATCGACTGACGAATTCGCCAAAGCCGGCTGGTGCCAAGCCGAGAAGACGTGTTTGGATCGTGCCAGTCCAGTCTCCAAATCAGGCTTCATCATCAGCCGCCTTCCCACACCGCTCTCTGATCTCGACGCCGTCGCCATGGCTGCCCGGCTGATCGGCGCGACCCTGCTCGTCGAAGGTGTCGGCGGAACGATCGTCGAGACGGAGGCCTACACGCGCGATGATCCGGCATCGCACAGCTTTCGGGGTCAGACGCGGGCGAACGCCGCGATGTTCGGCCCCGCCTGGCATGCCTATGTCTATCGATCCTATGGCTTGCACTGGTGCTTCAATATCGTCGCGGCCGGTCAAGGCGCCGTGCTCATCCGGGCAATTGTGCCTGAGCATGGGGTCGAGCAGATGATCGCGCGCCGCGGTTCGACCATACGCCTCTGCTCCGGCCCTGGACGTCTTGCGCAAGCTCTCGGCGTGACGTCTGCGCACAACGATCTGAGTTTGTCGGAACAGCCCTTCGAGGTGATTGAGCCGAATAATCAGCCGGAACTGATATGCGGACCGAGGATCGGCATTTCAAAAGCGATCGAGCAGCCCTGGCGGTTTGGCCTGGCCGGCTCTCCGTGCCTGAGCCGACCGTTCGCGGCGACACGGGCACTCCGTATGGTGGCAGCCGAGCGTTAGTGCGGTCGCGCACAAACGGTCCAGCATTGCGGAACGGCCACCATCCGATCGGGTTCTGCTGCCAGGTCCACTCCGGACCGTCGGAGAACCTCATCATGTTCATGCGGATCGACCGCCTGCTGACAGAGCTCCCAGTGCCGAAGGCGCCATCCCCGAACTCTGCAGCCGCGCTCCAGGAACTGCTCGGCGGCAAATACGGCGAAATGTCCACGCTTGGAAACTACATGTTCCAGAGCTTCAATTTCCGGGTCAAATCGAAGCTGCGTCCCTTCTACAGCTTGGTCTCCAGCATCTTCGCGGAGGAGCTCGGTCATGTCGAACTTGTCAGCACAGGGGTTGCCCTCCTGAACAACGGCCCCGGCGATCCGACCCCCGAGGTCGATGTCTCCGCCGTGCCATTCGAGCCCATGCGCGACGTGCGGCTGGCCGGCTCGTTCTTCAGCAATGCGGGCGGCGCGATGCCGATGAACAGCAATGCAGCGTCCTGGAACATGGACATGGTTACGACGACCGGAAATCTGATCATCGATCTCCTGCACAACTTCCACCTCGAATGCGGCGCCAGGCTGCACAAGCTGCGCGTCTACGAGACCTTGAGCGACCCGACCGGGCGAGAGGTCTGCGGGTATCTGCTCGTGCGAGGCTCGGTGCATGCCCATGCCTATGCGCTTGCGCTCAAGAAGCTGACCGGGGTCAATATCGAGCAGATGCTTCCGACGCCCAACATCGAGCTCGGCCGGATCCCAGAGTGCCAAAAATACCTAGAGGAAGGCAGTCATCGGCGCCTGTATCGGTTCAGCCCAGACGATTACGGTGAGGCTGGCGGCATCTGGTCCAATGACGAGGTCGCACTTCCCGGGGACCCTCCCGGGCAACTCGAAATCGTCGATGGCCCGCCCGAAGGCGGCAAGATCCCCGAACTCGACGGCAATTACGGCGCCTTCGCGCCGGACTACGCGCCGGAAGAAATCTTCGAGGTCGCGACGAAGCTCTATCAGGCCAGCCGCTAGGGCCTGACCGATTGGCAAGCCGGGGTGGCGTCTCAATGTCCCCGGCTGCGGCGAGCCCACCGCAGCCGGGAAACATTCGCGATTAACATAAGTAATCCCGGTGCCGCGAGTGCCCGGACATGCGTTACAACTTTCTGACGGTGGGCTGGCTCTACGTCATCGCCATTGTGGCTGTCGCCCTGACGTGTTGCGTTCTGCTCTCGACGTCGGGGGTCCCGGCGCCTGTTTCGCTTGCCAATGGCAGCTCACCGGTTGCGCCGACGGGGACTAGGTCACGATGATAGCCGGAATCGCTGGACCTGCGCGGCGGGCCAGTTCGCCTTCGTCCTGCGCGACCCCAACCATACTTGAAACGATATATGCGAGGCGCGTTCGCTCTCGCTCGTCAACTGGCTCGGCCCGGGTCGATCTCAGCTCGCTCCAAGCGGCCTCCAATGCCGCAGCAGCGCGTGCCAGCTCAGCGGGATCCGTCAATGATGAGAGAGAATGGCATATCCTTCCTCTTTTGGTGTGGTCGACGGCAGACGGTTCAGGGCGCAACCGCTTCCCGGCGAGTGGCGAACCGGCCGCTGGAGCGGCCTTCTCACCGCGGCGGCTCTTACCCTAAGAGCAATGTACAGCGAGGCGAGAGAGCCGTCCTAACCTGTGTAATCGCAAGGCTTTGACGAGAGAGCTAAGTTCACCATCGCGGCGGGGAATTGGGGTGAGCAATGACACACCAGTCCGACACATCTTCTTTCCGAGATCGAGCGCAAAAGGACACGTTCACAACGCGATTATTGCGCGAAAGTAAGGCCGTAGCCGCTTGGTCGATTGATCGGCAGGCCGACGCTATCGCTCCCCAGATGCCTGATGAGGGAGCCCGATCCGCGACGGACGATTCCGTCGAACCACGTGCATTGGGTGAGTTGGCTTATCTGCGGCGTGGCGCGCGTCTCGGCAAAGGCGAGATTTATCTCCTTCGTGACGCCGTCGTGTCCCTGTCGATCGAGATGGACTGTCACGTCGCCTTGGCACGCGATGGAGATATGGCCGGCTTGCACCAACTTCTGTTGCCGGCCCATCCCGAACTGGTCGCGACCGTAGTCAGGCAAGGCCATGCCGTACGGATTCAGCGGGAGCGTCTTCGCCGAGCGATGCAAAAACAACGAGGCACTTTATCTGCGCCTGCTGGGATATGCGTTTCGAATGAATGCGGCGAATGTGTCGGAAGCAGCGAGCACTACAGCGCTGACCGTCGAGCAACGCGTTGCCCGCTGGTTGGTCCGCTATGCGATGGCCAGCCACGAAGCCGGTATCGAAATCACTCACCAAGAGCTTGCCACGCTGCTCACCGTTAGACGAGCCGGTATCACAAACGCACTGCACATTCTGGAAGGCGACGATCTCCTGCGCTCGCGCCGCGGCCGCGTCGAGTTTCTCAATATCGACCGCCCTGGCTGCGTTTGCGTGCCTGCGTGGCGGCCACCTCCGTCGCTCTGCTGGAGCCGGGCACAACTGACGCCAGTTCGCCCCTCTACTTGCCTGCCGGATTTGTACGTGCCCGTACCAATCCCGCCTGGCGCTGCGACCTTCCTCCGGCCCGTGGGTAGTCCCGTAGGGAGCGGGAGAACCTATCATGTATGTCCGCATCAGAAGCCAGGACGAATACGAAGCGGCGCTCGCGCGTATCCGCGATCTGCGGAGAAGCCCGGCGACTGTTTCGGAAACAAGCGAGCTCAAGCAGTTGCTGGACGCGGCGGACGAATGGGATCGCAGCTCGGGCAGCGAGGCTGCAGGCGAGCCCGACGACGTGGCTGGACTATCCGTGCAGACCAGCTCGACCTTCGCATTGGGAATGGCTCGTCGTTTTCCGCAAACCGACTGGGTCGCCGATCTCGCAGATCTCCTTGGCAAGGACCGCGACTATGTCGAATGGCATCTTCAGCACGACATCATGCCGCCCGAGGACCTGGTCACAGCGGCCAAACGCCTGATCGATGGCGAACGGCCCTCCAGGCGCACCGCCGCCGAGCAGGGGCTTGACAGGACTGCAGCGTATGTAAGGTCGGAGTCTTCCTTGCATAGCGAATTCCCACAGCTTTCGAATGGCGAACGAAAGACCTCTTGGTTTCAATCGGTCTTGAACATCTGTATATCCGGCACGGTGGCCGCCCTGACGACGAGTGTGGCACTATCGATACTTGCCCGCATCGAGGGTCGGTCAGCCATTCAACCGGTGAACTCCACCAGTCATTGGTATTGGGGCGATGCAGCGGGGCGATCGCGGCGGATCGATTTTCCACACACGATCGTTGGATTCGTGACCCATCACGGCGCTTCCCTATTCTGGGCCTGCGCCTATGAAATGCTGCGCCGGCATCCGCAAAAGCGAACGGCTTTCGGCGACGCCGTAGCCGTTTCCGCGCTTGCGGCCGTGGTCGACTACGCGGTCGTCCCCAAGCGGCTCACGCCCGGTTGGGAGAAGGTCGTCACCCCCCGTGCGATCTGCATCGCCTATGCCGTAATGGCGGTCGCACTCGCGATTTCGCCACGCTCCGCGCGCCGGAGCCGGTGATGACGAAGGACCTGTCGGGCCGCATCCTTTTGGGAGTGATAGCCGGGTTCGTCGCCACCTTTCCGATGACTGCCGCGATGAGACGCATGCATCGCACGCTGCCGGATCGGCAGCGCTATCCCCTGCCGCCACGAGAAATAGCGGAAGATCTACCGAGCCTGGGTGCTGCGCCCTCAAGCGCGACGCTTCTTTACCACTTCCTCTATGGCGGAGCCGCCGGAGCTCTATTCGCGGCTTTGATCCCACGTCGCGGTGTTGCATCAGGCGCGGCCTACGGGATCGCCGTTTGGGCCGGCAGCTATCTCGGCTGCATTCCGGCCACGGGGTTTCTGCGCTTCGGCACGAGGCACCCGCTACGTCGAAATGGTCTGATGTTGGCAGCTCATGTGGTCTGGGGCGCCTGCCTCGCGGTCGGGCGTGACGAACTCGAAAAAGCCGAGCGTGACGGCTTTTCCTTGTCAGCCAGCCGGAATCCACGGCTCGCGGACCGAGCCGTCGCGAGCGCGTCGCAATGACCACAAATACCCTCGTCGCTTTAGCCTGACCCGAAGAAAGACAAACTCGGTCTTGCGATCATCAGCCAGAGGATGGCGAGGATGGCGCCGAAAGCCGGCAAGCCAAACGCGAACCAAGTCCAGAACAGGCGATGATAGGCTGGCGGCAACGGCGCGCCGGCAGCATCGGCCGCTTCCGCGAGATCACGCATCCGCATCTGAAACAGCACTACAGGCAACCAGAAGGCGCCGATCACCAGGTAGAGGATGATCGATAAGACGATCCAGCCTTCGGTGAGCGGGTAACCAACTTCGCGGGCAAGCCACACGCCCGAGATCGGCTGGACGACGACGGCCGTGGCGGTGAAGAGAAAGTCCGCCGTCACGACGATCCGGGCAATGCCAGCGATCTTTGTGACATTGCCGGTCCGGTGCGCCATCAGCATGAAGAAGGCTATGCCGGCGCCGGTCCCGATCAGGACGACGGCTCCCAGTACGTGAATGAACTTCAGCACGAGGTAGGTCATCAGCGATCCTCCAGCGTCGCGAGCGCGACCAGAAGCAGCGCAACGATCGGTGCGATCTTGAGCAATGGCGCCAGGGGATCCAGCCAAAGCCAGGGCGAGAAAAGCGTTCCGGCTGCTGCATAGAGCAGCGAGACCACAATGCCAGCAGCGAGGGCGGGACGCGCCGTCCTGCGCACGGCGATGCCGATACCGATGAGCAGATCGGCGATGCCACCGGCGATGATCACAAGATCGATCACGGGATCACCCAGCGTGTGCGCAAGCAAGGCACGACCCGTTTCGTAGCCCGGGCCAAGCGAAGCAAGGCCCGAGCCGATCCAGAAAAGGACCAGGCTGATAAGGACCAGCGGTTTAAGCAGGTAAAGACGCGCGAACCAGCCTTCCTGCACCGAGGCCGGACGCGCTGCCAGGATGGCCGTCAGCGACTTTGGAGTGATCCCGGTTAGGTGCTGCCATGCCGATGGATCGCCAACGGCACCGCGCGCGATCTCGCGCTGGGCTGTGGTGCGGACCGGTGGACGCCAGCCGAGCTGGGCGGCGAAGTCACCGAGCCGATAGGCGATTTGGGCGAGCCAAGCCTGTAGCCGCATCTCGACAGCGGGGCCGAATCCGAGCCAGCGGCGATATTGTCGGACCACCTCGGTGAAGCTCATCGCCTCCGGACCGGCGAGCTCGAGCACGATACGGCTGGCCGCTCCGGGCTCGAGAAGCCGAACCACCGTCGCGGCGACATCGTCGAGAGCCACCGGCTGAAGCGGCGCGGTATCCGGCATCACCGGCAGGATCGGGAGAGCGGCAAGCCCGCGAATAAGCGCGCTGGCGCCGTAAGCGGGATCGCCGAGCACCACCGAAGGGCGAAGAATGATCCAGTCCAGATCGCTCGCCATAAGCGCGGCGTCCCCTGCGAGCTTTGTCCTGGAAAACTCCGTCGGGGTGGCCCGGTCCACGCCGATTGCGGAAAAATGGATGAGGCGACGAACGCCTCGTGCGAGGCACGCGCCGATCAGGGCCTGCGGTCCGCGGCTGTGCGTTTCCTCCAGGCGATCAGCCGGCCCGCTCTGCAACGCGCCGGCGCAGTTCACGACCGCCTCGACCCCTCCAAGCACTGCCTCCCAATCCTCGACGCGCGATGTCGCGAAATCCAGGCGCAGCCATTCCACAGTCGGCATGCGGCGCGAGGCTCTCGCGACGTCACGCGCAGCGCCGACGACATCATGCCCGGCAGAAACAAGCTCGGATGCGATCCGAGACCCGATCAGGCCCGTCGCCCCGATGACGAGAAATCGCCCCATGCTCGGCATTCCAGTGTTGGGCGCGAATTCGATGTCCGATCGAGCCTCGAATGACTTAACGGCTCATGATGCGAAGAGATCGGATTGCCCATAGGTCGATCGTGCGAATGTACGTCAGCGTACAAGCTTGGCCGATCTCGCGCGGCAGCTCCCGGTTGCCGCAGCACGCCAACTGACAGCTCGGCTCTTGGTCACGCTCCCAGGCGGAACCCTCGCTGCTCCGGCTCGTTGCCAGCGAAAGCGGAGACGACATTGGCGGCGCATTCTGGCTCGAAGACAGTCATTTACGCGGCGGTTGCCGGCAACCTGCTGATTGCCGCGACGAAATTTGTCGCCGCGGGCTGGACCGGCAGCTCGGCGATGTTGTCGGAAGGCGTCCATTCGCTGGTCGACACCGGGAATGGCCTGCTCCTGCTTTACGGCCTCAGGCGCGCAGCCCGGCCACCCGATCTCACCCACCCCTTCGGTCACGGTCGGGAGCTCTATTTCTGGAGCTTCATCGTCGCGCTCCTAGTGTTCGCCGTGGGCGCGGGCGTCTCATTCTATGAGGGTGTGTCGCACATTATCGCACCGAGGCATGCGAGCAATCTAACTGCAAACTACGTCGTGCTCGGCGTATCCGTCCTGTTCGAGGGCTATACCTGGCGCATCGCGCTGAAAGAGTTTCGTGCGGCCAAGGGCTCGCTCGGCTATTATGCTGCGGTCAGGCAGAGCAAGGATCCGAGCGTCTTCACCGTGCTGTTTGAGGACACCGCCGCGCTGATCGGCCTGCTCATCGCCTTCCTCGGCATCACGGCGGCGGCTTATTTCGGCCGCCCCGAATTCGATGGCGTCGCCTCGCTGCTGATCGGCGCCATTCTGGCTCTGACGGCAATCGTTCTGGCCCGAGAGAGCAAGGCGCTGTTGCTGGGCGAAGCGGCGCTGCCGCAGGTCCAGGACGAAATTCTCGCGACAGTCCGTGGCGATCCGGATGTCGAGCGCGTCAATGGTCTGACGACAGTTCATCTCGGGCCCGATCAGATCGTGGTGGCGCTGAGCCTGGAGTTCCGGGACAACCGATCCACAGCGGACATCGAGGCCTGCGTTGAACGGATCGAGGCAAAGTTGCGCGAAGACCGGAGCGATATCGCCTCGGTCTTCGTCAAGCCGCAGACCTCCGCGAAATGGCGTGCCCAAGCTGAGGTGGCAAGCCAGGCTCCACCGTAAGCAGCCATTGCTGAGCAGGGACAAGCCGGAAGCCTGAGTTCGGCCGCCCTCGGTCTGCGCCGGTGCTCACCGATCAGAGCGTCGAAACAGAAGCCAATGACCTCGCCAGGCCGCATGTGCTGGACGTGGGATTGGAACAAGGTCCGCTATGCCCAGCCGATCGTTTTCCTGGTCAATCGCGGTCGAGGGCACGGCTATCGAGTTCCCGGCCATCACCTAGCGCCAGCGTGACGGAGAGGTGCTTCGAAACCCGGTGACCAGTTCGCTCGGATCCGGCCGCAACGATCTTTGTGCCGTCATCCCCGCCGATCTGGAGCAGGTGAGGGGCGGGCTGCTTATCCGAGGTCAGATCAACTACCGCATTCCGCACGGCCTCTGGACCATTTGGCAGGAGCCGCCGAGCGTGCGGGTCTCCCCATTCCCAGGCTGAACGCCATGGAACCGGCAGCCTCACAGCGCGTTCCGAAAATCTCCATGGACCAAGCCAACTCAGCCCCGCTGGCATCCGCCGGCGGGGCTTTTTGCGCGCCGTGCAAGGCCCGGCCCGCAGCGTTGTGCCGAACCAACTGTCGAGCTTAACGAGCCTCAGAAATTGGGGACAGAGGCCTCTTGAACTCCGTTTCAGCCAACCCAAATCGATCGATACCGATCGCCACATGCAAAGGGATCGGCGGTCGAGCCGGCGTCGGTGAGGCCCGCGCTCGGCTCTTTTTGTACCCATGTTGCTCAATGGAGGATGTGGCAATGAGAACCGTATCTGATTTTTCTCCGCTCTATCGGTCCAGCATCGGCTTCGACCGTGTGTTCAACGCATTGGAAGCTGCTAGTGGGCTGGACCCTGCCGGGAGCAGCTGGCCGCACTACGATATTCTTAAGTCCGGGGATAACGACTATCGCATAGTCATGGCTGTTGCCGGGTTCGGGCCGGATGACTTGACCATCATGCACGAGCCGAATGTCCTCCTGGTTTCAGGCCAGAAGACGAGTGAGGACAACCGCGAGTATCTGCATCACGGCATAGCCGAGCGTGGCTTCCAGCGCCGGTTCGGGCTAGCCGATCATGTGCAAGTCATGGCGGCCAGCCTAGAGAACGGCCTGTTGACCATCGACCTGAGGCACGAGCTGCCAGAGGCGCTGAAGCCGCGTCGGGTTCAGATCGCGACGCGCAGGATGACGAAAAGCGCTGCTCGGCAAATTGAGGCCGAAAAGACTGCAGCATAGGAAAGCGAGGTCCTGTGTGGGGCCGGGTGTCGAGCCTGGTATCACGGATCGGCGCAACCGCTCGAGCCCCGTTGGCAGTCGCCAGCGGGGCCCTTTTGCGCCTCTTGCCAAAGGTAAGAACTGCTCTAAATCGCTCATCGCTTAGGACTGGGAGAGGGCATGCCATTCTCCTGACTGCAGGACCCGGTTGAGCTTGCCCGGGCACGCGCAGCGCTCGACGCAGCGTGGAATGAAATCCAGTGGAAGTCGGATTCATACGACGAACGAGAAAGAGTGCGCCTCGCCTACATCGTCGCTAACTTGGTGGTGATTGCGGAGGATGAGGACGATCTGACCCGACGCCCTATTGAGCGGTTCCGAAGAGCACAATAATCTTGAGAATGGCCCTGTCGGACATCCGGCTGGACTTTTTCCATAGCGGTGGCGTGCTAGCTTCGCGGTGGCGCATCCCAGTAGCGCCATGCCTCTCGCCGGACCAGTCGCTCCCGGGCACGTGCCGGCGAGAGGCAGTCTCAATGCGAGTTCGATCGTGTTGCAGAGCAGAAACGTCGTTCTTGCTACGGTCCGGCCCGCAGCTGGCTGGGCGGAGAAACGGGCACCTTCGCATCCGTCGCGCGCTGGATCTGCGTCAGGCTGTTCATCAGGAACATTGCATTCGGCAGATCCAGCGTTAGCTTCAAAAGTGATCCATTACGGTCGTTGCACTGTAGCTCAACCTGGTTCTGAGCCGTCAGTATCGCACTGCGCATTGACGTTTGACCTAAATCTCGAACTCGGTCCGGCATCCTTCCCCCCCGTGGTTGGCCGACAGCCTGAAGCCGGCATTAGCTAGAGCCATTTGAACGTCAGGGTTTGAAGGGGACGACCTTTGCGTTCTCCCTCATCGCCGACCGAGTATGTTCA
>NZ_LMJW01000005.1:0-4284 GCF_001429505.1 Allobosea sp. Root483D1 | reverse complement strand
GCTGAAGCGCCCGACATTGCCGACCCGCGACCGTTCGAGCGGAGCGTCACAATTGCTGACATGCAGCCCCTCCGCGATCTCGCCGCCGAACAGGCGCGGACGACGGCCGCCAATGGGAGTATCGCAAGCGCGGCTGAGGACCTGCTGAAATTGCTGCGTGATCAGGCACAGGATGACGCGATCGAGGAGAGGTCGAGCGCCGCCTTCGACAGCGTGAGCGTGACGTCGACCGTCGCTGGCGCACCACGAGATGAATTGCCGGGTGACCGGCGATCGCCTGGCTGGTGGAACCTGCAGCCCTACAGCGCGTTCCGAATCCACGGAGCAAGCCAACTCGCCCCGCTGGCACCGCCGCGGGGCTTTTTCTTTTCACCCGGCCTGTTAGCTTGATCGCGGCGCTTCAACAAGCGCCATGCCTCTCGCCGAGCCAGTCGCTCCCCCAGCAAGCGCCGGCGAGAGGCGTCCAACTCATCCCCGCTGGTTCACGCCGGCGGGGATTCTTCTTTCATGGCGCACAGAGGCGGGGTTGCAGGCGCTGCATAGCGACTACCCGATCGGATTAGGCCTTTCGAACTATCCATGCCTCCCTAAACGACCTAGCTTTATCGTTCGCGCGGCGGCGTCTGGCCGAGCCAAGATCATGGAATGCTGACACCTCAGCGTCTGCTTGCAAGCCGGGTATTGCGCCCCGGCCCGCGTATATATTCACTCCCCGCTGGCACCAGCCGGCGGGGTTTTTGTTAGGGCATTGGATTTGAACCTCCGAAGTGTACGGTATCGCACGATGGTCGCTTGCCTCAGGCCCCCCGGATCAAAGGACGCCGTGACGAGTTAAAGTTGCGGCGCCCGGCTGGTCCCTAGCGCCAGGCCCCTCGTCGACATGGCACGCTGCCCAGCCCCATCGTCGCCGAGGGGCGCTTTTTGCTACCCCGGTTTTCGTTTTCGGACGGCATTCTAGCTTGAGCTCGGCGCTCCGCAGCCAGCGCCAAGTCTTTCGCCCGTGCAGTGCGCACACCGGCGAGAAGGGTCTACGCGTCCTATGCTCGTATTTGCTCCGGCGATGTTTCAGGACACCTTGCGTCCCGAGGAATACTTGTCTGAATAATCGCCTTGTTTTACGCGCTGATCGTCTGCGTCTTTGACCGGCGAATCCTTGGGCCCCTTCTTAGGCGGCGTGTTTTTGGACCCAGCTTTCTGCGTTTTCGGGCTGCGGCTCTTCTCCTTACTCATGTTGACCTCCGTTGGTCTGACGGATTGAGGCTCAACTGCCGGGCGGCAGAAGCGTTCCGCGTGCGCACGTCTATATCGCTCGATCCACTGACGAGCTGCGCCACCGCCGCATCGCCGCGATGTGCCTTGATGCCCCTGACGTTCTCGCCTTCGCCGCCCTGCACGCCGTAGAGCATCGCGCGCAACTTCTCCGGCGTGAGCCTGGCGAGATAAGCGATCCCGCATTCGTGCTTCCATTCCTCCGACCAGGTCGAGACCTCGCGGCCGGCGAGGCGGAATAGGCTTTTGGCGGGTCGGCGGGCGGATACTGCATCGCGGCTCTCCTTAGCCGAACGTCTATCGGCAGTCGGCGTTGAGTCGCCAGTATGGGAGGTGCCTGTCATGCCTCGTCACTGGTTTAGCCGGCCGGTCAGCATTGAAGCCACCAAGTCCGGTCAGTACCTCGCTGTCACATCCGTCGAGCAGGCCGCCGAACTGCTTATTGAATGGCCGGAACGCAGCAACGAATGGGAGGAGGCCTTCCGATCATGTGCCGCCGCTATCCATGGCAAGGGGACGGTGATCGAGGCCCGCAGCGCGTTCGAGAAAGAAGCGGCGGCGGCCAATCGGCTGATCTTGGCTAGCGTCGGTTAGCGGGCCAGTTCGCTCGATTGTACTCTGGAACCGGTGAGCACTGGCAGCGATCAGTCCCTATGCAATATGTGTCCAATATGGCCCGTCAGCTCCTGGTCCGGCTGGCGGGCCGTTGCTGTTTGGGGTCGGTTCCTGCGCGACAAAACTAAAGAGGCGAACGTCTACCAGCTGCGTTGGCGCAGTGCCTGGGAGCGCCACCCCGCTGGATGCCTGAAGTTATCCCACTCAGATTTGCGAAGTTGCAACACATCGAGCAAAAGCGTCACCAATCCCGCAGCTTTACTAGCGGGCGAGAACGGTTCGTGTTCATATTTCCAAACAGTGGCCTTTGGTAGCGAATCGATCAGCAGCGGCTTGTGCGCAAGCCGCCGGGGGCAGCTCTTCCATGGATGTATTCACGATGGTGATTGTCGCCTGCATAGCCGGCGAGTCTACCTGTTTGTCGACCCACATCAGCGAGATGAGCTTCGGCAGCAACGAAGCTTGTGAGGCACGTATCGATCATGTTGTCGGAGCGATGACGAAGGACTTTGCGAGGCGCCCGGAGTTGAAGGGGCGGCAGGTTAGCTACGACGTTTCGTGCATGAATCGGGTTCAACTCGCCCAGAAGTTCGGTATCACGCAGTCCGACACTTAGACTGCCCGCAACAAAGAGGTCGAGCCCGAGCCCGACCTCTTTGCCGTGAAATTCGCTTGCAGCGAAATCACTCAATGATCTGAACGATCTTGCGCGAGCTAGGCTCGACCAGCACGGTCTTGTCGTTGACGACTGCGTAGCGGTACTGCGTGACGCCGACATCTGCCGGCAAGGTCTGCAGTGTCACCGAGGACGGCAGGGCCGTTCCAACGGCGACCGACTCGGTCACTTTCGCCGAGGCGGACTTCTCCTTGATCACATAGGCCCGGACCTTGCTCTGCTGCTCGGTCGTCACCGTAGTGGTGGTGGTGGTGGACGTCTGGGCGAACGCCACCATCGGAGCAATCGCGAGGGTGGCTGCAAGAATGATCTTTTTCATGAGGCGACCTCGGGGTTATCCCCCAGATGGGGGCCGCAACTTAGAGGCATTAAAAAAGCTCCTCCGAGCCCGCATTTTTCAAACCCGTCGGGTCGCTCCCACATTGCCGCGCGTCATGGCACGCGCGGCTGAGAGTGCCCTGCCTATGCATAGCAGACCGGCCGGGCCAACGCCGCGGAGCGCGCGAGGCGAGAGCAATGGCCGCGCTGGCACTTCAGAATGGTTCGCCCGTTCTCGCTTCGGCGGGCCGGGCCTTTTAACTTTTGATATGGCAGGCGGGGCGCAGGCGCCATAAATCCTGTTGGTCAATGTTCAGGGGGAGAGGACATGCCATTCTCATCACTGAACGACCCGGTTGAGGTTGCCCGGGCACGCGCAGCGCTCGACTCAGCGTGGAATGAAATCCGGTTGAGTCTGTCGGATCCCTCCGACGAGCGAGAACGAGTGCGCCTCGCTTACATCGTCGCTCATCTGGTGTTGATTGCCGAGGATGATGACGATCTGACGCGACGCGCCATCGAGCGGTTCCGACGAGCAAAAGCATCTTGAGAATTGCGCCGTCGGACATCCGGCGGGGCTTTCTTCGTAGCAGTGGCTTGCTAGCTTCGCGGTGACGCATCCCAGTGGCGCCATGCCTCCTGCCGACATGGCACGCTGACCAGCTTCCTCGTCGGAGAGAGGCCTTTGCCGCCACGGAGCCTTTTCCATCCCAAACGGCCCGTTAGCCTGAGCCTGGCGCTCCCGACCCTCGGCGCCATGCCTCTCGCTGATCCAGTCGCTCTCCAGCAAGCGCCGGCGAAAGGCATCCAACTAAGTCCCGTCGGTTCGCGCCGGCAGGGTTTCCTTTTATGCGCAGCGACGAACGTCCGATACCGGGTACGCTGCTGTGATGAGAGGCATATGACCGATCGTATCCAAACACGCCCGGCCGAGATCGACTGGAAACCAATCAAGACCGCCCCGAAGGACCGTAAGCGCGTCGTTTGCTGGGTGCCTCTTACAGAGCGCCTTGAGCTACTGGAATGGTTCGCCGATCGAGAGCAATGGAAAGACGATAACGGAAACGTCCACGAACCCTCTCACTGGGTGGATGTGGATAGGCCGCGCTGAGAGGTTGCAGAGCGAAATCCTCTCGCCGGTGCAGTCGCCCGAGCGCACATCAGCGGGAGGCGTTGCGCTAATTCAGAAGCTCACTTTGAGGGTAGCGGCTCCAGCGTAGGATTGGGCATTTGTGGAGAGCTCGCTATCGAAGCGGGCGCCGAGGCTGACAGCTGGCGAGAAGCGAATGTCGAGGCCGGCCGAGACCAGGGCGGCGTTACGGTCGGGCCTGGTGCCGTCGAAGCTGAAGCCCGAGCCCGGCAGGCCGATGAGCTCGGCGTTGAAGCGGGCATCGCGCTGCGCATAA
>NZ_LMJW01000004.1 GCF_001429505.1 Allobosea sp. Root483D1 | reverse complement strand
ATGGCCGCTTTATAGGAGCCACCAGCTCCCCATGTCAACACGAGAGATGAAAGTTTTTCGACAAAAGCGACGCCAAGTCTGAAATCCGCAATTTTTCAATGGCTTAGCACTTAACCGGCAAAGAGCCCCCGGCCAATCGGCTCGATCCCTGCCACCTTGCCGTTCCGGCCTCTCCTTACATGCGGGTGGCCCGGCTGGGATGAACCTGCCGGAGCTTGCCGATCGCCACGCTGCTGTCCCATACCGAAAGAGGCCGGCGCCATGCCGCCGGTTGCCCCGCGCCTTTGCGCCTCGTCACGATATGGTTCGAGCGATGAGCAGCTCCCTCCTCTATCTCTCACGCAAGGACGTGCGGGCCTGCGCGGTTACTTCGCGCGAGGCGCGCGAGGCTGTGCTGCGCGCCTTCCGCGATCATGCCGCCGGCCGAAACCGGAGCCTGCCGAAGAGCGCTCTCACGCTCGGCCCCGGCCACGCCTTCCAGGCGATGACGGCGGCGTCGGAAGCGCAGGCGGTCGCCACGGTGAAATGGGTCGCCTCCGCACCATCGCTGCCGGGCAGCACCGTGCCGAGCGTGAGCGCGCTGATCTGCGTCAGCGATTATGCCACGGGCGCCCCGCTCGCCATCCTCGACGGCGACGAGATCACCCTCCTCCGAACCGCGGCGATGTCGGCCGCCGCCGCCTCGCTGCTGGCGCCGGAGGCCCCGAGCACGATCGGCTTCGTCGGCTGCGGCCTGCAAGCTCACGCGCACCTCACCGCCTTCCATGACCTCTATCCCGGCCTCAGGACTGCCCTGATGCTGAGCCGCAGCCGCAGCTCGGCGCAGCGCCTGGCGGAGGCTGCTGCAGCACGCGGGCTCACGGCAGAGATTGTCGATGAGGCCGGGACGCTCCTCGCCCGCAGCGACCTCATCATCTCGATGGTTCCGGCAGTGCCGGGCTTGCGCCCGTTCCTCGACGCGCAGCGGATGAAGCCTGCCGCTTTCGCCGCCGCCGTCGATACCGGCCGCAGCTGGCTGCCAGAGGCATTGCGCGCCTTCGACGTGCTGGCCACCGACAGCCTCGCCCAGTCGCAGGCGCCCTATGATGTCGATGGGCAGCCGGTGACGAGCGTCCGCTTCGGCCATGACCTCGTCGCTCTCTCGCAAGCGCCGCTTGCGGATGCGAGGACACAGCGTTCTCTGTTCTGCTTCCGCGGCTTCGCGCTCGCCGATCTCGCGCTCGCGCATCTCGTCCTGGAGAAGGCGCGCGCCGCCGGCATCGGGATCTCCCTGCCGCGCTAGAGCCGGGTGACTTCAGTCGGAATCCGTCTCTCGTCAAAAAATTGGAGCAGGATCATAGCGAAAAGCCGGTTCCCACTTTTTCGCATCCTGCTCTTGCAACCCTGCCATGCGCCGGCTTTCCCTTCGCGTGCATGAGGCCTACCTTTCCCGGCATCGAGGCGTACCGGATAGGCGATGGCGATGACAAAGGGTTCCGATCTCCTGGTGGCCGCACTCGAGAACGAGGGCGTCGACCGCATCTTCGGCGTGCCCGGCGAGGAGAACCTCGACGTCGTCGAGGCGCTCCGGACCTCGAAGATTGAGCTCGTCCTGACCCGGCACGAGCAGGCCGCAGCTTTCATGGCGGCGACGCATGGCCGGTTGACGGGGCGCCCTGGGGTCTGCATCGCGACGCTCGGACCGGGCGCGCTCAATTTCTCGACCGGTGCGGCCTATGCCCATCTCGGCGCGATGCCGATGATCCTGATCACCGGGCAGAAGGCGATCATGAGCGCCAAGCAGGCGCGCTTCCAGATCGTCGACGTCGTCGCCTCGATGAAGCCGCTGACCAAGATGACCCGGCAGATCGTCAGCGCCGCCAGCATCCCCTCGGTGGTGCGCGATGCCTTCCGCGTCGCGATGGAGGAGCGGCCCGGCCCGGTCCATCTCGAATTGCCCGAGGACATCGCCGGCGAGGAGGTCGCCGACGTACCCCTGATCCCGCTGCATCCGCTGGAGCACCCGGTCGCTGATCCGAAGGCGATCGCCCGCGCCGCCGAGATGATCCTGGCGGCCAAGCGGCCATTGGTGATGATCGGCGCCGCCGGCAACCGGCCAAGGCTGGTCGAGCCGCTCTCCGATTTCGTGCGGCGGGTGAAGCTGCCCTTCTTCAACACCCAGATGGGCAAGGGCGCGGTCACCGGCGGCTCCAATCTCTATATGGGCACCGCCGCCCTGTCCGAGGGCGACTATGTCCACCAGGCGATCGACCGGGCCGACCTGATCATCGCGATCGGCCACGACACGATCGAGAAGCCGCCCTTCCTGATGCGAGCAGCCGGCGGACCGAAGGTGATCCATGTCGGCTACCAGTCGGCGACGGTCGAGCAGGTCTACCATCCCGATGCGGAGGTCATCGGCGATATCGGCACGACCGTTGCGGCGCTGGCCGAACGGCTGGGCGGCCGGCTGGAAGCCGATCCGGTCATGCTGGAGCTGCGCCAGAAGATCCTCGCCCATCTCAACGACCGGGCCGACGAGGACCGCTTCCCGATCACGCCACAGCGCATCGTCCACGACATCCGCGCGGTGATGCCGGAGGACGGCACGGTCTGCCTCGACAACGGCATGTACAAGATCTGGTTTGCGCGGAACTACCGCACCCATGTCGCCAACACGCTGCTGCTCGACAATGCGCTGGCGACGATGGGCGCCGGCCTGCCCTCGGCAATGATGGCGGCGATGCTGCATCCCAAGCGCCGGGTCATGGCGGTCTGCGGCGATGGCGGCTTCATGATGAACAGCCAGGAGATGGAGACGGCAGTCCGCCTCGGCCTCAACCTCGTCGTCGTCATCCTCAATGACAACGCCTATGGCATGATCCGCTGGAAGCAGGCGGTCGACGGCTTCGCCGATTACGGCATGAGCTTCGGCAACCCCGATTTCGTCGCCTATGCCAAGGCCTATGGTGCCAAGGGCTCGCGCGTCGGTTCGGCCGCCGAACTCGTGCCGACGCTGGAGGCCGCCTTCGCCAGTGGCGGCGTCCATCTCGTCGAGATCCCGATCGATTATTCGGAGAACACGCGCGTGCTGGTCGAGGAGCTGCGCAACAAGACGCCGGATATCGAGTTGGCTTGACTCGAGTCTCGTTGCGTTCGGCCCGACAGCCCCTGTCATCCCGGACGCAGCGAAGCGAAGATCCGGGATCCATTCCGGAGCCTCCCCGATAAAGGTTCCGGAATGGATCCCGGGTCTCCCTCCGGTCGCCCGGGACGACCGCGCATGTGCTTCCGGATGGGCGTCCTCGTCCAAGCGCTCGGTATGGCAACCACCAAGGAGACGACTATGCTGACAGTGGTCCAGGCGTTCGATCGCGCCCCGATCGAGGAGATCGCCACCGACGATGCGGCGGCACTCGAGGCCAAGCTGCAGGCCGCCGACAAGGCTTTCCGCAATCGCGACGGCTGGCTGAAGCCGCATGAGCGGATCGCGATCCTGCGTAAGCTCGCTGAATTGCTGGCGGCCAAGCGCGACCATTTCGCCCACCAGATCGCGCGCGAGGGCGGCAAGCCGCTGACCGATGCGATCATCGAGACGACGCGCGCCATCGACGGCGTCCACAACGCCGCCGACGAACTCCGCAATTTCGCCGGCCGCGAGATCCCGATGGGGCTGACGGCCGCTGCCGCCGGGCGCTGGGCCTTCACCACCAAGGAGCCGATCGGCGTTGTCGCGGCGATCTCGGCCTTCAACCATCCGCTCAACCTGATCGTCCACCAGGTCGCACCGGCGATCGCGGTCGGCTGCCCGGTGATCATCAAGCCGGCGAGCGCGACGCCGCTCTGCTGCCGCGACTTCGTCGCGCTGGTGCACGAGGCCGGCCTGCCGGAAGCCTGGTGTCAGACCTTCCTGCCGGAGACGAACGAACTCGCCGAGGCGCTCGCCACCGACCGGCGCATCGCCTTCCTCAGCTTCATCGGCTCGGCCAAGGTCGGCTGGTACCTGCATTCCAAGCTGGCGCATGGCGCGCGCTCGGCGCTGGAGCATGGCGGGGCGGCGCCGGCGATCGTCGATCGCAGCGCCGATCTCGAGCGGATCATCGAGCCGCTGGTCAAGGGCGGCTACTACCATGCCGGCCAGGTCTGCGTGTCGACGCAGCGCATCTTCGTGCATCAGGAGATCGCGGACGCCTTCACCGAGCGGCTGGTGGCGCGCGTCGCCAGATTGCGCACCGGCGACCCCGTCCTGAAGGAGACCGAGGTCGGCCCGCTGATCCTGCCCAAGGAGGCCGACCGGGTCGCGAGCTGGATCGACGAAGCCGTGAAGGGTGGGGCCAAGCTCGCGCTCGGCGGCAAGCGGCTCTCAGAGACCACGCTGGAGCCGGCGGTGCTGCTCGACCCTGCCGTCGACGCCAAGGTCTCGCAGCTCGAGGTCTTCGGCCCGCTGGTCTGCGTCTATCGCTACAGCCAGCTTGGCGACGCCATCGCCCAGGCCAATTCGCTGCCCGTCGCCTTCCAGGGCAGCGTCTTCGCACAGGACATCGATGTCGCCCTGCACGTCGCCGAGCGGCTCGATGCCTCGGCGGTGATGGTCAACGACCCCACCGCCTTCCGCACCGACTGGATGCCCTTCGCCGGCCGCAAGGAGTCCGGCTACGGCACCGGCGGCATCCCCTACACCATGCGCGACATGACGCAGGAGAAGATGATCCTGCTGAACCGACGCTGAGACGGCATTCAGCGGCTCAGCAGCAGCCTGACCTTGGCGAGCGCTGACTCCTGCTCCTCGTGATAGTCGATCAGGCTGCGGAAGCGGCCTTCCGCGTCCATCAGATAGACAGAGGCGGTGTGGTCCATGGTGTAGCCGTCCTGTGTCGGAAGGCGCTTGGCATAGGCCTTATAGGCCTTCAGCGCTGCATCGACCTCTTCCTGGCTGCCTGAGAGCCCGACAATGCGCGGATCGAAGGATTGCAAATAGAGCGCCAGCTGCGCCGGCGTGTCGCGCTCGGGATCGACGGTGATGAAGAGCACGTTCAATCGGTCGGCATCGTCACCGAGCTTGCCGAGCAGGGCGGTGAGCTCGAACAGCGTGGTCGGGCAGACCTCAGGGCAATGGGTGAAGCCGAAGAAGACCAGCGTCGGCTTGCCCCGATAGTCGGCCTGCGTGACCTTGCGGCCGGTGTGATCGGTCGAGGTGAACGGGCCGCCGACATCGGCCAGCGGGGTCGACACGGCAGCGCCAGAGCCCGGCCGGCCGGGACCGTCGACGCGCCACCAGCCGAGCGTGATCGCAGCGGCGGCGAAGGCAACGAGCACGACGGCGGTCCAGGCGCCGTAACGGATGATTTTGAGGATCGGCATGGCGCTCTGTCTGGCCGCCGACTTCGCCGGCGTCAACGCGGCGAAATCGACCCGGTCGCCGTTACCTGCTGCGGCTCATCGTCGCCGCCGCCACCGAAAGGATCGGCCAGCGCCGCCTGCGGCGCGCTGATCTCGACCTTGCCGGCGACCATCGTCTGCATCCGCTCCGGCCCGATATTGCGCAGGAGCTTGCGGAAGCTCTGGTGCATGCCGCCATCCATCAGCGCATAGCTCATCGCCGGCAGGCTGCCGGTGAGTTCGGCGAGGCGCGCTTCGTCCCGGGCGCTGCGGGTGGAGACGAGTGCCTCGACTTCCGGATCGGCCTGATAGGCCGGGCATGGCGCGCCCGGCACGAAAGCCGACGCATCGCCCGCCGGATTGAAGACATAGCGCCCGCCGCAGGTCGCGAGCCGGGGCGGCTGGCGCGTCGCCTCGAAATGATCCGAGCCTTCCTTGAGATTGCGCCAGAAGGCGATGTTTTGATTGCTGCGATGGCGCGCCAGGTTCTCGGGCGTCATCCGGAAGGGGAAGGCCTGGACCTGGAAGCTGCGCTGCCCGCCGGCCAAGGCCTCACGCGCCAACCCGTAGATTTCAGTGACGCCGTCATCGGTCATGGCGTAGCAGCCGGCCGAGGTGCAGGCGCCGTGCACCATCAGGGCCGAGCCGGTATAGCCCTGCGCCTTCTCGAGCGCGTTCGGATAACCCAGATTGAAGGACAAATAGAACTGCGACTTCGGGTTCATCAGATCGGCAGTGACGCTGTAGAACCCCTCCGGCGCCTGCCGGTCGCCCTCGCGCTTTTTTGGGCCGAGTTGGCCCGACCAGCGGCACATCGGATAGCTCTTGAGCAGAGCATATTGGCCTGAGCGGTCGCGCTTCCAGACCTCGAGCTCGCTCTCCTTCTTGTAGATCCGCACGACGATCGGATCGGCCTGGCTCATGCCCTTCGCGGACATTTGCGAGACGAGCGCGGCCGGCAGCGGCTGGATTGCCCGGCCATCGCCTTCCATCCCGACACAGGACGAAAGCGCGATAGCGGCGGCACCGAGCAGCGCGAAGCGCCGGACATTCTGGAAGGTGGAGCGGATGGTCATGGATAAAATTATCGGAGTGCAGCGCTAACGACTGGTGAACGGGCTCGCGGGACCCTGCAACCTCAGGCCGGTCGAGGTGCAATTGACGTTTTCGTGAACGACGCCTCCCGCTCCCCCTGCTCTCGGCACTTGAAGCTCAGGTGGCTTCAGGTCGCAGAACGGCGGCGAAAGGGGAATCACGCCATGTTCGACCGCCGCCTCATCATCCAATCCCTCGCCTTCGGCCTCGCCGGGGCGCTCTCCGCGCCGGCGCTCGCGCAGGCCCCGTCCGCCCTGCTCGACCCCGGCCCGCTGCCGGAAAAGGTCTTCGGCGTAGCGGAAGCGCCGGTGACTGTGATCGAATACGCCTCGCTCACCTGCCATCACTGCATGAATTTCCACATGAAGACCTGGCCGGAGCTCAAGGCGAAGTATGTCGACACCGGCAAGGTGCGCTTCATCATCCGCGAATTCCCGCTCGATCCGCTGGCGATGGCCGGCTTCATGCTCGCCCGCTGCGCCGGCGAGGAGAAATGGTATCCGGTCGTCGACATGTTCTACCGGACGCAGGAAGGCTGGGCCCATTCCGACAAGCCGCTGGACGGGCTGACCCAGGCGATGCGCCAGGCCGGCATGGGCAAGGACGGCGTCGAGGCCTGCCTGAAGCGCGAGGACATCTATCAGGGGATCAAGCAGGTCTCCGAGCGCGCCAAAGGCTTCGGCGTCGAGTCGACACCGACCTTCTTCGTCAACGGCAAGAAGGAGGTCGGCGCGCTGTCGCTCGCGCAGTTCGACGCGATCCTGGCGCCGCTGCTGGCCGGGCGCTGACCCCGCCATGACGAAATCGCGAAACATCGCGCTGGCAGGGGCACTGATCACGCTGGCGACCCTGTTCTACGCCGTCACCGTGGTGCGGATGCGCGAGACCGAGGATCGCCGGCATCTGAGCGATCCCCTGGCGCATTCGGCGCCGGCAGAGCCCGCTAGCCCGAGGCCCTGAGCGTCAGACCGAGCGGCCGATCACGCGCTTGGCCGTCTCGACCGCGCCGGCGCATTGCGGGGCGATCTCGACCAGCACGACATCCGGGCTGGCGGTCCCGGTCCAGAAGCGAACAACCTGGACGACGGCCCAGCCCGGATTCTCGCCGACGCGCGACACGATCGCGGGTGTCGCGGTCCGGGCGCAGGCGGCGACCTTGTCGGCACTGTCGCGCGGGATGCCGAGCGCCGAGAGTTGGCTGGTGATGGCGCCCTGGATCGGATCGAGGATCAGGAGGGAGACCAGCGCGGCGATGATCGAGTCCATAAGGGTTCAGCCTCTTGTTCTTTTCGCGGGGGCGCGCACGAGATCAGAGGCGCTGCTCATGACCATCCGCCTGCCGGATCGCCTGATCCTCGATCTGGATCGTCGTGTGCTTGAGCCCGAATTCTTCGGCCAACAGCCGATTGGCGGCGACGAGGGTCGGCCTGGTTTCAGCCATGTCGGCGACCACGATATGGGTGCTCATCGCGTCGAGACCAGATGTCAGCGTCCAGACATGCAAATCGTGGACGGCCGTGACGCCCGGCAGCGCCAGCAGCGACTTCTCCAGCAGCGCTATATCGATCTCTGGCGGCGTGCCCTCCATCAGGATGTGGACGGCTTGCTTCAGCAGGATCCAGGTCCGCGGCACGATGAACAGGCCGATGCCGGCGCCGACAATCGGATCGGCGAGCGTCCAGCCGGTCGTCATCACGATCACCGCGGCGATGATGACACCTAGCGAGCCGAGCATGTCGCTCAGTACCTCAAAATAGGCGCCCTTGACGTTGAGGCTCTCGGAGGAGCCGCCAGCGAGCAGCTTCATGCTGATCAGGTTGACGATCAGCCCGACGACCGCGACGGCGAGCATCGGCCCGCCGAGAATGGGCGGCGGATTGAGGAAGCGCTCATAGGCTTCGTAGAGGATGTAGATGGTGAGCAGCAGCAGGACGACGGCGTTGGCGAGCGCCGACAGGATTTCCATGCGGACATAGCCATAGGTCCGCTGCGGCGTCGCCGGCTTCTCGGCGAAGCGGATCGCAACCAGCGCCAGAGCAAGCCCGCCGGCATCGGTCAGCATGTGGGCCGCATCGGCCAGCAGCGCGAGGCTGCCGGTCCACAAGCCACCGATCACCTCGGCGAGCATGAAGGCGAAGGTCAGGCCGAAGGCGATGGCCAGACGCGACTTGTGACGCCCGGCGGCAGTACCTGCCCCCGCGCTGCCGCCATGTGAATGCCCGGCTCCCATCAAGATGCTCCGCTTGTAGTCCGGTCCGGCGTCCGGTTCATCGCCGGCAGGGCCGCCAGCAGCATCAGCACCACCCCGAATGTCAGCGCGATATCGGCGCCGTTGAAGGTCGGCCAGTGCCAGTCGCGCCAATGCAGGTCGAGGAAGTCGGTGACCGCGCCCTGACGCCAGCGGTCGATCGCGTTGCCGAAGGCCCCGCCCGCCATCAGCGCCAGGCCGATGCGCTCCAGGCGATGCCCGGCGAGCGTCGCCCAGGCCAGCAAGCCGAAGCCAGCCGCGAACTTGAAAAGTCCAAGCAGGCCCGGCCAGGCTTCGAGCGTATCGCGGAACAGGCCGAAGCTGACCCCGGTGTTGAAGCCGAGGCGCAGGTTGAGGAAGGGCGTGAGCTCGATCAGCTCAGGCGGATTCAGAACGATCTCCAGCATCAGCCATTTGCTGGCCTGGTCGAGCCCCGCCGCCATAAGCGCGACGGCGACGGCTGAGACGAGCCTGCGAGACCAGCTCATGCTGCTTCTCCGATGGCGCCACCGCTGACGCCGAGCCAGCGCCGGACGCGGGCTTTGTAGGCAAGGTAGGGCTGGCCGAGCGAGGCGGCGAGTACGCGTTCCTCGATCGCGACCTGCAACCTGATCGCAAGCAGCAGCGCCAGTGTCAGCGCCACCTGGACGAGGCTCGGCAGAACGATGAAGAGCCCTATGAAAAGCAGCGCCTGGCCGACGAAGACCGGATTGCGCGAGACTGCGAACGGGCCGCTGTCGACGATCGCGCCCTGCTCGCCCTCGGCCGCGCCGATGCGCCAGGAGGTGCCCATATAGCGCTGCGACAATAGCGCGATGCAGGCGCCGATGACGACGAGCAGATGGCCGAGCACGTCGAACCAGGGTCCGTCCAGCGCCGCCGCCAGCGGATCGCCTGTCACCGGATTGCCGAAGGCGACGAGCCAAAGCGGCCAGAGCACGGCGCCAATGAAAGCGAGACGGAAGAGCAGCGCCGGCAGCGTCTGCTTCTCCCGGCCCTTGCCGAACAGCCAGACCGGACGGCCGGCCTCCTTCGCCAGGATCGCCGACATGGCGAGGAAGCTGACGACGTAGACGACGGCCATCAGATAGCTGGCGATCTCCATGCCGGACATAGGCGCGCCTCCTCAGCCGGCCTTGCCGGCGTCGAAGCGCAGCAGGCGCTGGCGCTCGACCGCTCCGCGAATTTTGGCAGCGCAACTGGCGCAATCCATGCCGCCGACCTTCCAGGACAGCGTTTCCGTTTCGGTTTTGGCGGCCGCGGCCATGCATCGTCTCCGCTTGACAGCGTTGCGGGAGCACCTACCTACAACCTATAGCCACTATAGCTTCAAGAGGAAAAATCATGCGGCCGACGAAAGCTCTCGAACGCGTGGTGCCGATCGGGACGCTGGCCGAGCGGACCGGGGTCAAGGTCGAGACCATCCGCTATTATGAGCAGGTCGGCCTGCTGCCGGAGCCTGAGCGCTCCGAGGGCAACCAGCGCCGCTATGGCCGCGCCCATGTCGAACGGCTCGCCTTCATCAAGCATGCGCGCGATCTCGGCTTCGCAGTCGAGAGCATCCGCACCCTGCTGCGGCTTTCGGACACACCCGGCATGCCCTGCGACGAAGCGCACGCGATCGCAGCCGGTCATCTGGGCGAAGTCCGCGACAAGATCGCGCGGCTACGCTCGCTCGAAGCCGAGCTCGCCCGGATCGCGACGGTTTGCTCGGGCGGCGTCGCCGCCCGCGACTGTGCGGTCATCGAGGCACTGGCCGACCACAGCCATTGCGAGCATCACGACCACTGATACATTCCAACAAATTGACCCTGCCGGCAGCCATGCTATCGAAGCGGCAGGAGGGCCGGTTTTGTCCGCAGGACATCGCAAAGCAGGGATGAGACGCTGGGTCGCGCTGGCCGCGGCTTATCTCGTCGTGCTGCAGGCGATCGTCGCGGGCCTTGCCTCCGGCGCCAATGCGGCGAGCTTCAGCCTCGACCGGTCGCTGGCGATGACACTCTGCGCCGGCGGCGAAGCTCCGGCGAATTCCGACAGCAGCGCAGCGGGGCATGAACAGCCGCTCTGTTGCACCGTAGGCTGCTCACTCTCCGCTGGCGGCGCGCCGGCCGGCCCCGCCGATTTCCTGCCCATCGTGCATCGCCCGACCGAGCGGGCCGCATTCCAGCACCGGCCATCGCAGGTGCAAGGCTTTGGCGACGGCCACTCGCCAGCCAACCCACGGGCACCGCCCGCGGCGTGATCACGGCCGTCTCGATGCCTTGCCAGCAAGGCGCGAGGCTGATCCCGACGCAGCCGCCATCAACGCCGCTCGCACAGCGCATATGGCCGGTTCCGGCCTCTCGTCGCAGCGGCTCATGCCATTTCATCCATGAGGACAATCCCATGAACCGCACCCGTTCCGCCCTCGTCGCACTCGCGTTGACCCTGAGCGGCAGCGCCGCGCTGGCCCATGACTTCACGGTCGGCCCGCTGAAGATCGGCCATCCCTGGACCCGCGCGACTCCGGCCGGCGCCAAGGTCGCCGGCGGCTACCTCTCGATCCAGAACACCGGCTCGGCCGCGGACAAATTCACCGGCGGCTCCTCGGAGATCGCCGGCCGCGTCGAGGTTCACGAGATGTCGGTGAAGGACGGCATCATGACCATGCGCCCACTGGATGCCGGGGTCGAGATCAAGCCCGGCGAGAAGGTCGAGCTCAAGCCCGGCGGCTTCCACATCATGTTCCTCGACCTGAAGCGCCAGCTCAAGCAGGGCGAGAAGGTCAAGAGCACGCTCACCTTCGAGAAGGCCGGTTCGGTCGAGGTCGAGTTCGTGGTCGACGCCGTCGGCGCTCGCTCCTCCGGCGAAGCCGGGGCGGCAGCGCACGGTACTCACTGAACCGAACGCCGCTCGATAGTTGGCACCATCACGAGACGGCCGCCGGCGAAAGCCCGGCGGCCTTTTTCATGCGCGCTTGACGAGCCAGAGCGTGAGAAGTACGGTCCATATTAGAAAACAAATGATCCATAATATGGATCGACAGGAGGAACGCAGTGCTGCAGGGCATGCTCCCGGTGTTGCCAACGCCGTTCACCGACGCAGGGACTGTCGATCCCGAGGCGATGGCGGGGATCGTCGATTTCGCGATCGCCAGCGGCGTCGACGGCGTGGTGTTCCCGGGTTTCGCCAGCGAGGTCGACGAACTCTCGGCGGCGGAGCGGACGACGCTGTTGAAGGTCGTGGTCGCCAGGGTCGGCGGACGGCTGCCGATCGTCGCCGGGGCGAGCGCACCGAGCGCCCTCGAAGCGATCTCGCACTGCCGCGAGGCCCTCGCCAACGGCATCACCCATGTGATGATCCAGGCGCCGAAGAGCGTCGGCACGACGACGGAAGCCGTCTCGGCCTTCTATGGCGAGATCGCCGCAGCCGTGCCCGGCATCGAGATCGTGCTGCAGAATGCGCCGGCGCCGCGCGGCTCCGACCTCAAGCCCGAGGCGATCCTGACCATCGTCCGCGACAATCCGTCGATCACCTATGTCAAGGAGGAGACGTTGCCTTCCGGCCTCGCCATCTCGGCGATCATGGCCGGCAAGCCGGCGCATCTGAAAGGCGTGATCGGTGGCGGCGGCGCGCGCTACCTGATCGACGAATACAATCGTGGCGCCTGCGGCGCGATGCCGGCTGTCGAGCTTGCCGATGCCCATGTCGCGATGGACCGGGCTTACCGAGATGGCGACGTCGCTCGCGCGCGCGAGTTCTATATACGCACGCTGCCTCTGCTGGTGATCCAGTTCAATTTCCGCATGGCCTTCACCAAGCATGTGCTGACCCGGCGCGGCGTGCTGACGAACCAAATCGTGCGAGCAAAGGTGCCGCCGATGGATGCGCTTGATGTCGCCGAGATCGACGCCTGGCTCGACTCCTGCTCCGAGCTGATGACAGTCGAACCTCGTGAGCCAACGCTCAGCGGAGGCGCGTGATGGCCGAGCGTGTCGCCCGCGTCGAGGTCTTCTCGATCACCATTCCGCGCGAGACGCCCTATCTCGGCGCTCTGCGCGAGGGCGAGCGCATCAACGACCACGGCTACATCGTCCGCAAGGGCAACCGCACGGTCTATCCGACCGTCGACCGCACCGTGGTGGTCCGGATCGAGACCGCTGATGGCGCGGTCGGCTGGGGCGAGACCTATGGCATCGTTGCGCCTGGCGCCGCGATGGCGATCATCGACGACCTGCTCGGACCCTTCGTCGTCGGGCGCGACCCCCGCGACGTCAGCGTCATCCATGACGATCTCTACGACCTGATGCGGGTGCGCGGCTATACCGGCGGCTTCTATCTCGACGCGCTCGCCGCGATCGACATCGCGCTCTGGGATCTCTGCGGCAAGCTTTCCAATCTGCCGCTGGTCAAGCTGCTCGGCGGGCAGAAGCATGAGCGGCTGCCGGCCTATATCTCCGGGCTGCCGAAACCGACGCGGATGGAGCGAGCAGAGTTCGCGGCGGAGTGGCAGGCGAAGGGCTTCGACAGCTTCAAGTTCGCCGCGCCGGTCGCCGATGACGGCAATGTCGCGGAGATCGAGACCTTGCGCGAGCGGCTCGGGCCGAAAGCCCGCATCGCCTGCGACATGCACTGGGTCCATACCGGAGAGGAGGCCGTCGCGGCGATCCGGGCGATGGAGCCGCACGGCCTCTGGTTCGCCGAGGCGCCGGTGAAGCCGGAGGATCTCGACGGGCTCGCCCATGTCGCCTCGAAGGTCTCGACGCCGGTCGCGGCCGGCGAGGAATGGCGCACCGTCTACGATCTCGTGCCACGTGTCGCGCGCCGGGCCTGCGCGATCGTGCAGCCGGAGATGGGGCATAAGGGCGTGACCGAGTTTATGCGCATCGGGCTCTACGCGCAGGCGCATCATCTCAAGGTCATCCCGCACGCCACGATCGGCATCGGGCTGTTCCTCGCGGCGAGCCTGCATGCGTCATCGGCTCTCGCGGCGGTGGAGTGCCACGAATTCCAGCATTCGATCTTCGAGCCGAACCGGCGGCTGCTCGTCGGCGACATGGACTGCAGCGACGGCTTCTACCGACTGCCGAGCGGGCCCGGCCTCGGTGTCGAGCCATCAAAGGAAGCGCTCAAGCTGCTGAAGCGGCTGTAACGATAAAACCAAGGGAGGAGGAGACCATGATGAGGAAGAGGCTTGGACTGGCACTGTCCGCGGCTGCGCTCGCGCTCGCCGCCGGCTTTCTCCCCGGCGCCGCTTTGGCGCAGGGCAAGGTGCTGAAATTCGTCTCCTGGCAGAAGGACGAGCGCGGCGTCGGCGACTGGTGGGGCTCGGTGATCAAGGAGTTCGAGGCGACGCATCCGGGCGTCAAGATCGAATGGACCAAGGTCGAGCGCGGCGCCTATGCCGACACGATGACGACGCTGTTCGCTGGCGGCAAGCCGCCGGATATCGTCCACCTCGCCTCGTTCGAGTTCCAGAAATTCGCCGATAATGGCTGGCTGGAGCCGCTCGACGGCTACATCAAGGACGCGAAGTTCGACCTCAAGGGCTGGGCCGGGCAGGACACCTGCACCTGGAACAAGCAGACCGTCTGCACGAT
Source organism: Allobosea sp. Root483D1 (assembly GCF_001429505.1). Taxonomy (GTDB): domain Bacteria; phylum Pseudomonadota; class Alphaproteobacteria; order Rhizobiales; family Beijerinckiaceae; genus Allobosea. The sequence continues at coordinate 354,004 of NZ_LMJW01000004.1, read as the reverse complement.
GATGCTCTATTTCGGCTACATCTTCGCGTACAACGAAGAGATGCTGAAGAAGGAGGGTCTTTCCGTCCCGAAGACCTATGCCGACTTCCTCGCCGCGGCACAGAAGCTGACCAAGGACATCAATGGCGACGGCATCGTCGACCAGTTCGGCACCGGCCACGAGACCAAGGGCGGCGGCGGCCAGTATATGAGCGAGATGATGAACTACACGCTCGATGCCGGCGGGCGCTGGACCAATGATGCCGGCAAGGTGACGATCAACACGCCCGAGATGATCGAGGGTCTGTCGCGCTGGAAGACCATCGTCAAGAGCAGCCTGACCCCGCGCGACCTGCCGGCCGGCGAGGTCCGCCAGATGTTCGCCGACGGCAAGATCGCCATGAAGATGGATGGGCCCTGGCTCTACCCGATCATCCAGAAGGGCAAGGCCAAGGACCAGATCAAGCTCGGCATGGTGCCGTTCACCCCCCCGGTTGGCGGCTCCTCCAATGTGCTCGGCATCGCCGCCGATGCGCCCAAGGAGAACAAGAAGCTGGTCTGGGACTTCATCGCGATCGCGACCTCCGACAAGTTCCAGTCGAGCTATGCGACGCTGGGCGCTTCGCCGCCGCCCTCGCCGCGCGCCGACACCTCGGCCGCGAGCAAGGACACGCCGCATTTCGACCTCCTGGTGAAGGCTACGAAGGCAGCTGCCGACGCCAAGGTCGATCGCATCCCGAAGGGGCTGGAGCTGCAGTTCAACGAGTTCGCCAAGATGGTCATGGAAGAGTCCCAGCGCATGATCATCCAGGACCTCGACCCGAAGACGGTCGCGGCAACCATGCAGGCTAAGGCCGAGGCGCTGCAGAAGCAGTGAGGCCCACCACTCGTCATGGCCGGGCTTGACCCGGCCATCTCGGAAACCAGAGCCCTCTCGTCACGAGATCCTCGGGTCGTCGCCTTGCGCCGCCCGAGAATGACGGGGCTCGGACCCGGAAGCCGGACCCATGCCCCGATTAGCCTTCCTCGACCTCGCGCGTCCCAGCCGCCGCCATTGGCTCGGCTACCTGCTGCTGGCGCCGGCGGTGCTGCTGATCGGGCTGATCATCGTCTATCCGCTGTTCGTCTCGGTCGACCTTTCCTTCCAGAACGTCAACATCGCCCGACTCGACCAGCCGCGCCGGCCCTTCACCACCGCAAATTACGAGCGGCTCTTCGCCTCCGAGGAGTTCTGGTACGCCTGCTGGGTGACCTTCAAGCTGGTCACCATCGTCTCCTTCTTCTGCTTCCTGCTCGGTCTCTCGACGGCGCTGCTGGTCAATAATCGCTTCAAAGGCCAGGCGCTGGCGCGCCTGCTCGTCGCCCTGCCCTGGGCGATCCCGGAGGTGATCGCGGTCGTGATCTTCGCCTGGCTGTTCGATTCCTCCTTCGGCCTGATGAACTGGCTCTTCATCCGGCTCGGCTTGGTCGACCAGACGATCAACTGGTTCTCCTCGCCGGACGCGGCCTTCGCCGTGGTCTGCACGGTGATGATCTGGAAGGGCTATCCCTTCGTCTCGATCATGATGCTGGCGGGGCTGCAGTCGATCCCCGAGGATTTCTACAATGCCGCCAAGGTCGACGGCGCTCGCGCTTGGCAACGGCTCATCCACATCACCATTCCCTCGCTGATGCCGGTGATCGGCGTCACGCTCGTGCTGGTGATGCTCTGGGTCTTCCGCGATTTCTCGATCATCTACGTTTTGACCGGCGGCGGCCCGCTGAAGGCGACGCAGAGCCTCTCGATCATGACCTACGAGCAGGCCTTCGGCTTCTTCAAGATGGGCTACGCCTCGGCCATCGGTGTCATCACCCTGATCGTCTGCGTGATCGCGAGCCGGCTGATGATCGCCCGCGCGCCGGACAACATCTGAGGAGGCGGCGATGAGACGTAAAGCCACGCAGCACGCCCTGCTCTATGCCGGCGTCGCCCTGACCTGCGCCATCCTGGTCTTCCCGATCTACTGGCTCGTCGTCACCGCGCTTTCCGAGCCGAGCCAGCTTCGCCAATTGCCGCCGAGCTTCTGGCCAGCCGAGCCGCGCTGGGGGGTGTTCGGCCAGATCATGGCCGAGCGGCCGATCCTGCTCTGGCTCGGCAATTCGGCATTGGCGGCGATCGGGGCCGTTACCATTTCCATGGTCGTCTCGGTCCTCGCCGGCTACAGCCTGTCGCGCTTTCGGGTGCGCGGCGGCCAGTCGCTCGGGCTGTTCATCCTGACCGCCAAGATGCTGCCGGCGACGCTGCTGGTGATCCCGCTCTTCGGCATCTTCCGCAATCTCGAGCTGATCGGCAGCCTGTGGTCGATCATCCTGGCTCACGCCACGCTGATCATCCCGTTCACGACCTGGATGCTGAAGGGCTATTTCGACACGATCCCGCGCGAGCTCGAGCAGGCGGCGATGGTCGATGGCTGCTCGCCGCTCGGCGCGCTGGTCCGGGTGATCCTGCCGGTCTCGGCGCCAGGGCTGGCGGCGACGGCGCTCTACGGCTTCGTCTTGTCCTGGTCCGACTATGCCTATGCCCGGACGTTCCTGACCAACGCCCAGGGTAACTGGACCGCCAATCTCGGCATCACCACGATGAAGGGCGAGTACATCTCGAACTGGAGCGACATCTCCGCCGCCTCCATCCTCGTCGCCCTGCCGATCCTCGCGATCTACCTCTTCCTCGAACGCTATCTCGTCGGCGGCCTGACGGCCGGGGCCGAGAAGTAAGAGAACCCGCATGGCTGGAATCCGTATCGACAGCGTCACCAAATCCTATGGCGGGCTCGCCGTCCTCAAGGCGTTCTCGCTCGACATCGCCGATGGCGAATTCGTCGTCCTCGTCGGCCCATCCGGCTGCGGCAAGTCGACCATGCTGAAGATCCTCGCGGGACTTGAAGAAGCCTCCTCCGGCACGATCTCGATCGGCGAGCGCGATGTCACCGACCTCGCGCCGGGCGATCGCGACATCGCCATGGTCTTCCAGAACTACGCGCTCTACCCGCATTTGACGGTCGCCAAGAACATGGGCTTCGGCCTGAAGATGCGCGGGACCGACCCAGCCGAGATCGAACGGCGGGTCAATGACGCCGCCAAGATCCTCGGCATCGATCATCTCCTGGAGCGCCGGCCGCGGGCGCTCTCGGGCGGCCAGCGCCAGCGCGTCGCGCTCGGCCGCGCCATCGTGCGCGAGCCGCAGGCCTTCCTGATGGACGAGCCGCTCTCCAATCTCGACGCCAAATTGCGGGTTCACACCCGCGCCGAGATCAGCGCCCTGCACAAAAGGCTGCGCGTCACCACGATCTACGTCACTCACGACCAGACCGAGGCGATGACGATGGCCGACCGGATCGTCATCATGAAGGACGGCGTGATCCAACAGATCGCCTCACCCGATGTGATGTTCCGCGAGCCGGCCAATCTCTTCGTCGCCGGTTTCATCGGCTCGCCCGGCATGAACTTCCTCAAGGCAAAAGTCGAGACAACGGCAAGCGGCACCACTGCCAAACTCTTCGGTCATGACGTGAAGCTGCCCGTTGCGAACGCCGCTACGCTCGCCGGCAAGGACATCGTCGTGGGCCTGCGGCCCGAGCACATCGCCGCCGGCCCCGGACAGGTCTCCTTCACGGTAATCCCGCGACTGATCGAGAGCCTCGGCAGCGAGCAATATGTCTATGTCGACCTGCCCGAGGAACACCGCCGCGAGGCGAGCTCCGGCGGCGAGGATGAGTCGCGGCGGACCTCGCTGATCGCGCGCCTGATTAATCCCGATCCAAGGCCGCCCGAGGTGACACTGACGCTGTCCTTCGACCCGGCGCGACTGCATGTCTTCGATGCCGCCAGCGGCGAGGCGATCCGATGAACACAATCCTGGTCACGGGCAGCGCCGGGCGCGTCGGCTCGCGCGTCGCCCGCGAACTGCTCGACGCAGGCCACAGCGTCACCGGCTTTGATCTGCGCGCCAGCGGGATCGATCATCCCTCCTATCGTGAGGTGCTCGGCGGCTTCGACGACCGAGCCTCCGCGAAGGAGGCCGTGCAGGGCATCGGGGCGATCCTGCATCTCGGCGCCTTCATGTCCTGGCTGCCGGCCGACCGCGACCGACTGTTCACCGCCAATGTCGAGGGCACGCGGGTGCTGTTGGAAGAGGCGGCCGCTGCCAAGCCAAAGCGTCTCGTCTTCGCCTCCTCAGGCGAGGTCTATCCCGAGAACGTGCCGGACTATCAGCCGATCGACGAGGACCATCCCTTGAAGCCGCGCTCGCCCTATGGGTTGAGCAAGCTGCTCGGCGAGGAACTGGTGCGCTTCTTCGAGCGAACGAGCGGCGTGCCGGCGACGACCTTACGCTTCTCGCATACGCAGGATGCGAGCGAACTGCTCGACCCCGGCAGCTTCTTCTCAGGCCCACGCTTTTTCCTGCACCCGAAGATCCGGCAACAGGAGGGTTTCGGCAACGCCGCGGCCGTGGCGGCCCTGCGCGCCATCGATGACGGCGCTGAGGCGCTGGTGCTGTCGCGCAACGAGGTCGGCCGGCCCTTCCGCATGCACATCACCGACACACGCGACATGGTCGCCGGCATCCTGCTCGCGCTGTCGGACGAGCGCGCCGCGGGCCGCACCTATAATCTCGGCGCGACCGAGCCGGTCGACTTCGCCGCGGCGCTGCCGATGATGGCGGAGTTGACGGGACTACCGTTGAAGACCATCGACCTGCCGGGTGCCGGCGTCTTCTACGAGACGTCGAACGCCAGGATCCGGACCGAACTGGGATTTGAGCCGCAATGGACCTTCGAGCGCATGATCGGCGAAGCGGCGCAAGTGCGGATGAAGCGCGCGTCCTGACGCCGGGCGAGCGCGACGTTCCGACCGGCGCGGCTGCCCTCGCCAAGGGCCTCTATCTGCTCGACGTGATCGGCGAAGCGCCGGCGCCGCCGCGCTTCCGCGATCTGCAGGTCGCGACCGGCCTGCCCAAGGGCACGCTGGCGCGCATGCTCAACACGCTCCTGACCTTCCGCCTGATCCGGCACGAGGAGAGCGACAACACCTACCGGCTCGGCCACCGCCTGTTCGAGCTCGCCCACCGCGTCTGGGAATCCTTCGATTTGCGCGGTGCGGGAGCGCCAGCGCTCGACCGGCTCGCCGAGGAGACACGCGAGACCGCTGCGCTCTGCGCCATCGACAATGGCGAGGTGCTTTATATCGACCAGCGCAGCCGTGGCGGCCCTTACGGCTTCCGCATCGAGATCGGCCGGCGCGCGCCGCTGCATTGCACGGCCGGCGGCAAGGCCCTGCTCGCCTTCGTCCAACCGCACGAGCAGCGCGCCCTCGTCGACCGGCTGAAGCTCGAGCGTTTCACCGAGACGACGATCACCGAGGAGGAGGCGCTCGCCGCCGACCTCGCTCTGACCCGGGCGCGCGGCTACGCCGTCTCGCAGGAGGAGCACGTCGCCGGCGTCGCCTCGGTCGCGGCGCCGATCTTCGACCATACCGGACGCGCCGTCGCCGCGATCGGCGTGTTCGGCCCGTCCTCGCGCCTGACTCGGGAGCGGCTGCACACCACCGGCCGCGACCTGATGGCGGCTGCCAGGCAGATCTCCGGCAATGTCGGCGCGACGCAGATGAACATCAGCCCGGCGCCGCGCTCGGCGCGCCCCGTCGATCCGAACGTGCAATGCGTCCTGCCCTGGGGCGCCCATCTCGCCGAGGGGCCATACTGGTCGGCCGGCGAGCAACGGCTCTACTGGGTCGACATCCTCGCGCCGTCGGTCAACCGCTTCGACCCGGCGACGGGAAATAACGAGGAAGTGATGCTACCGCGCCTGGTCAGCGCCGTGCTCGGCCGCCGCGGCGGCGGGCTGGTGACGCTGACGCAGGAGGGGCTGGAGGCCTTCGACTTCGCCAGTGGCCGGCTGACGCCGCTCGCCGACCCCGAAGCCGACATCCCCGACAACCGCTTCAATGACGGCAAATGCGACCGGCAGGGCCGGCTCTGGGCCGGAACGATGCGGCTCGACGCCAGCCGCGCCTCCGGCGCGCTCTATGCGATTTCGCCTGATCTCTCCTGGCAGCGGCGCGAGAGCGGTCTCACCGTCGCCAACGGGCTCGACTGGAGCCCGGACGGGCGGAGCTTCTATTTCGTCGATTCCGCCCATGGCCGGATTTACGCCTACGACTTCGATGCGGCCGCCGGCACGCTCGCCAATCGCCGCGTCTTCGCCGAGATCGACAAGGCCGCCGGGCGACCGGATGGGCTCGCGGTCGACGCCGAGGGCTTCGTCTGGTGCGCGATCTGGGACGGCTGGTGCCTGCACCGCTATGCGCCCGATGGTCGGCTCGCCGGCGAGGTCTGGCTGCCGGTGCCGCGCCCGACCAGCCTGGCCTTCGGCGGGCCGGACCTGAAGACGCTGTTCATCACCTCGGCGCGCATCCGCCTGCCCTCGCGCGTGCTGGCCGAGGCGCCGTTCTCGGGCGGGCTCTTCACCTTGCCGGTCGACGCGCCCGGCTTGGCCGCAGCGGAGTTCGGGGGGTGAGGGTCGAGGCCAGCTATCCCGATCTTTCCGGCAAGGCGGCGCTGGTCACCGGCGGGGCCGACGGCATCGGCCGCGCCATCGTCGAGGCGCTGGTGCGGCAGGGCGCCAGGGTCGCCTTCCTCGATCGTGACGCGGAGCGCGGCGAGCAGTTGGCGACGGCACTCGCCGCCACAGGCAGCTCGGTCTCCTTCCACGCCGTCGACTTGCGCGACATCCCCGCGACACGAGCGGCGATCGCGGCGGCCTGCGCCATCCACGGCCCCTTCGCCATCGGCGTCAACAATGCCGGCCATGACGAACGGCATGATTTCGAGGCGGTGACGCCGGAATACTGGGACGATCGCCTCGCCGTGAACCTCAGGCCGATGATGTTCGTGGCGCAGGCACTGGCGCCGGACATGCGCAGGCTCGGCGGTGGCGCGCTCATCAACCTGTCCTCGACCTCGTGGATGAAGGGCTCGCCGCACATGATCGCCTACACCACGGCGAAATCGGCGGTGATCGGCTTCACCCGCTCGCTGGCGCGGGCGCTCGGTCCCGATGGCATCAGGGTCAATTGCGTCACGCCCGGCTGGGTGATGACCGAGCGCCAGCGCAGCAATTGGTGGACGCCGGAGAAGGGCGCGGCCAACCAGGCGGCGCAGGCGCTGAAGGGCGAGATCCTGCCGGAGGACATCGCGCAGATGGTGCTGTTCCTCTGCTCCGATGTCTCGCGCATGTGCGCCGGCCAGAACTTCATCGTCGATGCCGGCACGGTCTGAGGCGATGAGCTCCCTCGCCGCGCTTCGCGCCGTGCTCGATCCGGCCGCCATCGTCACCGATCCGCAGGTGCTGGCGCCGCATCTCAACGACTGGCGCGGCAAGCATCAGGGCGCAGCACTCGCCTTGCTGCGCCCGCGCACGGTCGAGGAGGTCTCGGCCATCCTGCGCTGGGCGACGGCGACCCGTACGTCCGTCGTCCCGCAGGGCGGCAATACCGGCCTCTCGGGCGGGGCGACGCCGGATGCTTCGGGCGCAGCCGTCGTGCTCTCGCTGGCGCGCCTCAACAGGATCAGGGCGATCGACAGCGCAGGCGACACGCTCACCGCCGAGGCCGGCTGCATCCTCGCCGATGTCCAGCAGGCGGCCGCAGCCAATGACCGGCTCTTCCCGCTCAGCCTCGGCAGCGAGGGCTCCTGCCAGATCGGCGGGGTGGTCGCGACCAACGCCGGCGGCATCAATGTCATCCGCTACGGCACGGTGCGTGATCTCGTGCTCGGCCTCGAATATGTCCGGGCCGATGGCGCCGTGATCCATGGCCTTAGGCCGCTGCGCAAGGACAATGCAGGCTATGCGCTAAGGGAGCTCGTCATCGGCTCGGAAGGCACGCTCGCGATCGTGACGGCGGCGACCTTCAGGCTTTTCCCAAGACCACGTGTCAGTGCGACGGCGCTGTGCGGCCTCGCGAGCCCGGTGGAAGCCTTGCAACTCCTTGCGCTGCTGCGACAGGCGGCCGGCGAGCGTATCTCCAGCTTCGAACTGATGTGCGACGGCGAGATGAGCCTCACCCTCGATCTCGTGCCCGGCACGGCCCTGCCGCTCGAACGCCGCCATTCCTGGTACGTCTTCATCGAGCTCGCCGACAGCGATGCGTCTGGACGGGTAGGCGAATTGCTGACCGAGACGCTCGGAACGGCACTGGAACAAGGTCTGCTTCAGGACGCGGCGATCCCGCAGAGCGAGGCGCAGGCCAAGGCGATCTGGCATCTGCGCTTTGCCGTTGCGGAAGCGAACCGTCGCGCCGGCTTGAGCGTCTCGCACGACACCAGCGTCGCGGTCGCCGATGTTCCGGCCTTCATCGCCGCGGTCGAGGCGATGGCCGCCGAGCGCTTCCCGGAGGCCAGGACGCTCTTCGTCGGCCATGTCGGCGACGGCAACATCCATGTCATCCTGCTGTTTCCACGGGAGACGCCGGCGGAGCGACACGCGGATCTCGGCCATGCCGTGAACGCGCAGGTCTTCGCAATCACCAGCGATTTCGGCGGCAGCCCCACCGCCGAGCACGGCATCGGCCGTAGCCTGGCCGGCGCTGACGTTGCATGCCCAGCCGGAGGCGCTCGCGCTCATGCGAGGGGTCAAGCAGGCTTTCGATCCGCTCGGCATCCTCAATCCCGGCGCGGTGCTCGCGCGACCGTGAAGCAACCCTGCGATCGAGGGAAGTCCCCGGAATAGTTGAACTGTTCCGGACCAAAGGCAGCGGAGGCGTTACTTTAGAATACGTGTAAACTATTGTATTTGCTAACCAATTCCGTCTGGTTTAACTGCTGGGGACGATCGCCTTCGACGCTGCCCCTTCCCGGGTCGGTGCTCCGCGATCATCCGAGGACGCTTCGATCGAGGCCGGCCTCGCCCTGAAAGCGCTCCCGGCGGTGAGGAGCGCCGCAAGACCATGGATTCGAGTCGATGCAGCGTTTGATCGGTACAATCCTGTTCGCGGCGAGCCTCGCCGTCACCCCGATGACGAGCTCGATCGGCCTCGCCCAAACCGCGCCGACCGAAACCGCGCCCGCTCGCCAGCAAAGCCCTTCCGGCGCCCATGGCGGAGCTGTGCCGGCGCCGAATGCTGCCGCGCCGGCGGCTCCTGCTCCCACCGGCCAGGTCGCCCCGGCCGCCCCAGCGCCGACAGATGTGCCCGCGACCATTCCGGCCCCCGCTCCCAGCCCGACGCCGGCACCTGTCACGGCGCAGGCGACCCTGCCGCATGACCTGTCGCCCTGGGGCATGTTCATGGCGGCCGACATCGTCGTGAAGGCGGTGATGCTCGGCCTCGCCTTCGCCTCGCTCGTGACCTGGACGATCTGGCTGGCCAAGGCGCTCGAACTCGCCGCGGCCAAGGCCCGGGCAGGCCGGGCGGTGCGGCGCCTCGAAGAGGCCGTCAGCCTGGACGAGGCGGCGCAGGCGATCACCGGGCGCAAGGGGCGGGCGCGCGGCACCGTGGCCGAACTGGTCGGGGCTGCCCAGAGCGAGCGCGAGCGCTCCAGCGATCTCGGCGAGAACGGCATCAAGGAGCGCGCCGCGATCGCGCTGTCGCGGATCGAGGCTCGCGCCGGCCGCAGCATGGCGCGCGGCACCGGCCTGCTCGCCACCATCGGCTCGACTGCCCCCTTCGTCGGCCTGTTCGGCACGGTCTGGGGCATCATGAACTCGTTCATCGGCATCAGCCAGTCGAAGACGACCAACCTCGCCGTCGTCGCCCCCGGCATCGCCGAGGCGCTGCTGGCGACCGCGATCGGCCTCGTCGCAGCGATCCCGGCCGTGATTATCTACAACGTCTTCGCGCGTGCCATCTCCGGCTACCGCGCCACGCTCTCGGACGCCTCCGGCGAGGTGTTGCGCCATCTCTCGCGCGACCTCGAACGGACGCGCCGCCAGGCGGCCCAGCAGGTCCGCGCCAACCTGCACGCTGTCCCGGCCCAGCCGGCTGCCATGCCGCGCGTGCCGGCGGAGTAAGCCATGGCCATCTCGCTCAAGGAACCGCAGGACAGCGATCTCGGCGAGGTCAGCGAGATCAACGTCACGCCGTTCATCGACGTGATCCTGGTGCTGCTGATCATCTTCATGGTCGCGGCCCCGCTCTCGACGGTCGATGTCGCGGTCGACCTGCCGGTCTCGAACGCGCAGACGCAGCCGCGACCCGACAAGCCGATCTTCCTGACCGTCAAGCAGGACCTCTCGCTCGCCCTCGGCAACGACACGGTGCCGCGCGAGCAATTGCAGGCCACGCTCGACCAGCAGACCAGCAATGACCGCGAGCAGCGCATCTTCCTGCGCGCCGACGGGGCGGTGGCCTATCGCGAGCTGATGGAAGTGATGAACAAGCTGCGCCAGGCCGGCTATCTCAAGATCGCGCTGGTCGGCCTCGAGGACACCGGCCAGGGCGTGGCACAGGGAGCAGGCAAGCCGTGATCGCGACCGCGCCCGACCGCCGCTGGCTCGCCGCTCTGCGCTGGGGCGCAGCGGCACTGACCGTCGCGTCCCTTCATGGCGGACTCGCCTGGGTCGGCGTGAACTGGCGCCCGACGGAAGCCGCAGCCGGCGCGCCTGAGCCGGCGGTGATGATCGAGCTCGCCGCGCTCTCGGTCGCACCCGAGGCACCGCCTGAGAACCTGCCGGTCGCGCAGGAACGGGCCGAGCCGGAACCGCCGCCGCCCGAGCCGGTCAAGGAGGAGCCTCCTCCACCCGAGCCCGAGCCGGAACCGCTTCCCGAGCCGACGCCGGTCGAGCAGCCGGAGATCAAGCTGCCCGAGCTGCCGCAGATCCCGAGGCTCGACGCCGTGCTGCTGCCGCCTCCGCCCGAGTTGAAGCCGGTGGAGAAGAAGCCGGAGCCGAAGCCGAAGATCGTCGAGAAGCCCAAGCCGAAGCCCAAGGTCGTCGAGCGCAAGCCGGTCGAGCAGCGGGCCAAGGAGGCCGTGGCGCCGAAGCCGTCGGAGCAGCGCGCCTCGGCGCCTACCAGCGCCGCACAGGGCACGGCCAGCCAGCCGACGGTCTCGACGGCGTCCTGGCGCGGCTCACTGATCGCGCATCTCAATCGCTACAAGCGCTTCCCGTCCGGCGCGAGCCCGGGCACGGTCCAGATCGCCTTCGCGATCGACCGCAGCGGCAATGTGCTGTCCTCGCGCGTCGTCGGCTCCTCTGGCGATTCCGCGCTGGATGCCGAGGCGGCAGCGATGGTCCGCCGCGCCAGCCCGGTTCCGGCGCCGCCCGCAGGGGTCGGCGGAGGCGGGGCGATCTCGCTCTCGGTGCCGGTGCGCTTCAGCCGGTAAGGCTTCAGCTCAGCGCGGGATGCTCGGGTTCTGGAAGGGCGTGGTCACGGTGTCTCCGACCGCCGCGCCAGTATCGTGAATGTTGTTGCCGAGATGCTCGACCCGGTCGCCCAGGTGGCGGCGTGCGTTCGGATCGACCACGGCAAGCGGGGCGGTGACGACGATACCGGCGGCGGTGCCGACCGCAGCCGCCGCGCTGCCGGTGACCTCGATCAGCCGCTCGCCCAGCCCGACGCGGGAATCCGTGATCGGTTGGCCATCGACGAGGCGCGTTCCGATCAGCTTCACCACCTCGGGGCTCTCGGCGAACTTGCCGTGGTTGAGCTTGTCGCCGGTGCGCAGCTTGGTCAGGTTCAGGACCGTGATCTTGTCCGCCTCGAACTCGCTCTTGTAGGGCTCGACATCAGGATCGACGGCGCCGAGGCGATCCTTGTTGCCCCAGACCCGGCGCGAGACCGCGAGCGCGCGATCATCCTGCGAGACGAAGAGGGTGAACTTTGGCCGCCGCCCCGTCATTTCCGCGATCTGGGTGCGGAAGACGTCGGCATCGACATCGGGCGAGGCGAGCATGACATTGGCGATCTTCGGCGGAATGCCGCGATTGCGCACCGCCATCTGGGTCAAGGCCTCGAGCGCGGCCCAGTTGCCCATCGAGTGGGCCAGAAGCGAGACCTCGCCGACAGCCGGATCGCGCGCCAGAGCCTGCAGCAGTTCCTCCAGCGCGTTGCGCGAATAGGTCGCGCTTTCGCGATCGTAACCATAGGCGAAGAGCGAGCCGCGCGAAGGCCAGGTGAACAGCACCGGCACGACTTCGGCACCGGAATCGTGGACGATCTGGGCGAAGCGGTAGACTGCATCCTCGAAGCGGTTGTTGAAGCCGTGGACGAAGACCATGACGCGGCGCTTCGGCACCCGCGACACCCGCTCATGCAGCCGCGCCAGCCCGGTCCTGGCATCGAGCTTGTCGACCTTGAGCGTCACGAAATCGGTCTCGGGATTGCCCGGCAGCCGGCTCGGCCACTGCACTTCGCCGATCTTGCGGCGGCTGTCCGGCGGGAGCGAGATCGTGATCTCGGCAAAGGACGGCTTGCCGCGCTCGCCAGAATAGAGAACGCCGGCATCGGGATCGGCCGCGCGTGTCGTCGCCACCAGCATGGTGACCTTGCTGGTGCCCGGCGCCGTCGCGGTGACAGGCACGAGCACGCCTTTCACGTCGCCAGCACAGCCGGCGATGAAAACCGCCGCGATTGCGGCCGCGACGACCCGTCGGGCAGCCGGCATCGGCAGGTCTTTGCGGCGGATCGGCATCACGAGCTACCCGAGGTTGGCGCGGCGTCCAGACCATGCTGGCGCGCCGCCTTCCCCGTCAAGGACACCAAAGCCACAGTGGCGGTCAGACCATGTACTGGCCGCCATTGACCTCGATGGTCTGGCCGGTGATGTAGCCGCTCATCGCCGGGCTGGCGAGAAAGAGGAAGACGCCGACATTGTCCTGCGGCGTGCCGACACGCTCCATCGGCACGGTCTTGCGCATCGCCTCGATCTGCTCGGCTGTCGAATAGCGCTCATGGAACGGCGTCATGATCACGCCGGGCGAGACGCCGTTGACCCGGATGCCGAAGGGCACGAACTCCTTGGCCATGCCGCGGGTCAGATTGAGCACGAAGGCCTTGGAGCTTGCATAGAGCGAGGAGCCCGGGCCGCCGCCATTGCGCGCGGCGATCGAGCTCAGATTGATCACGCTCGCCTTGCTGCCAGACGTCTTGAGATAGGGCAGCGCCGCCTTCGAGGCCATCACCACCGAGCGGACATTGAGATCGAGGACGGCGTCGAAGAACTCGTCCTCGATCTCCGCGATCGGCGTGCGCTTCACCAGCGCACCAGCATTGTTGACGAGGACATCGAGCCCACCGAGCTTGTCGGCCGCTTTGTTCACGAGATCGACCGCCTGCGCGCTGTCGGCGACATCGGCCTGCAGCACATGGGCCTCACCGCCGGCTCCCCTGATCTCGGCAGCGACGGCGTTGGCCTGCGCCTCGCTCGACTTGTAGTGCACCACAACGCGCATGCCATGCGCCGCATAGGCCTTGGCCACGCCAGCGCCGATGCCGGTGCTGGAGCCGGTGACGAGGGCGCGCAGCCCCTTGAGATCTTCGAGCATCATTCCTCCCGTGGATGCAGGCTTAAATCGTTTCAGGAACGATCTTGCGCGACGCGAAGCGGAACCGCCAGCGCCGGTTCGGCAACCCCGCCATTCGCCAGGGAAGGTTCAGCCCATCGCCTGGTTGACGAGGGCGAAGCGATGCGCCGGGCCGGGAGCGATCGGCGCCGCGCCACGCGCCATCACGACGCCGGACGCGACGAGCGGCAGGCCGCGCTCGCTCAACCAGGCGCCGAGGCCGGTGCGGGCCGGCACGTCGATGCGGACGAAATCGCCACGGCGGGCGGCGAGCAGCGCCGCGATCAGATTGCAGGCGGCGGCATCGTCGACAGCCGCGACCGGGCCGATCAGCCAGCCGTGGCCATGCCGGCGCAGGAAGCCGAAGCCGGCCGGCGCGCTAGCGCGCTCGATCAGGATCGCATGGCCGCGCGCCAGCAAGGCCTCGAGGACCGGCGCGCGCGGCAGTCCCGTCGCCTCGCCGTCGAGTTGCGCCAGCAGCGGCAGGTCGGCCATGGCGGCCGGACGCATGACCTCGTTCGCTGCGAGGACGGGCACTGCCAGCTCCGGCCAACCGCCCTGGTGCTGACGGACCTCGTCGATGGCGATGAAGCCGTATCTGGCGTAGAGCGGCTCGCCCTGCGGTGTGGCGACGAGCCCGAGCGTCCGCCCTTCCGTCACCGCTATCAGCCGCTCCGTCAGCAGCTTGCCGATGCCCTGGCCTTGCCGGTCGGGGGCGACGATGATCGTGCCGAGGGTGGCGTGGGTCGCACCAAAACCCCAGCTGAGCCCGACGCCGACGACGTCCGATTCACGCGACAGGACGAAGCCCTGGCCGAGCGAAAGCGCGAACTCCCAATCCTCGCGTCGATGCGGCCAGCCGACCGCGGCCGACAACTTCTGGCAGGCGTCGGCATCCGAGAGGCTGGCCGGGCGAAGCGTGAACTCGAGCGACTGCATCGGCCGGCCCTCAGCGGCAGAATCCGGCGCAGCCGGACTGCCAGAATGGCGCCTCACCATCGAGAGGCGGCACCGAGGGACGCGGCTTCGCGTCCGGCAGATCTGATGGCACCGGCACGACCAGCTCCCACCAGCGATGGGCGCATTGCGAGCGGAAAGCCATCTGGTCGCTGATCGAGGTGTTCTCGCGGGCAAGGACCGCGTCGAGCGCATCGCAGGCGCGGCGGAGCGCGGCGTCGTTGCCGTCACCGGGCTCATTCGCATAATCATGGAAGGCGGTGGTGAAGGCCTCCATCTCGCGCGCGATATGCGGCCAGTCCTGCCGGCCGAGGTTCCAGGCATCCATCCATTCGCGCACCACCGTCTCGACCGCCTCGGCCTTCGGCTTGCCGGCGACCTTGCGGGCCGTGGTCAGCATATGGCGCATCAGTTCGGCACGGGCGTGGAGCTGTCGGGCGGCGAGCGCGGCGGTCTGCATCGCCAGAATCGCGCGCTCGGCCTCGCGCTGCAGCTCCTCGACGAAATGGGCCATATCCTTCTCCGCTCAGGGCAGCGTCGCCAGCCGAGCGAACATATGCTCGAACAACGCTTCGGCCTCGACGCTGGCCACGACAAACGCATTGGCCGGCTGCTTGAGCCGGCCGTTCCAGTCGATGGTGGTGCGGCCCCGCAAGGGACCGTCACCGGTCTCGACCTCGACGAAACAGTCGCGGCCGGAAAAGAGTTCCGGCCAGAGCAGGAAAGCAATCACGCACGGATCGTGCATGGGATGACCGGCTGTGCCAAGGCCGCCGGGACGTGGGCGGGTCAGCATGCTGTGCACCGCTTTGCCCGCCGCATTGCCGAAAGTGAGCAGGCGCGCGACCTGTTCATGCGAGGCGATCGCCTGATGGGTGACGCCCAAGCCGAACATCACGATCGGGCGGCCGCAACCGAAGACGATCGCAGCCGCGTGCGGGTCGACATGGACGTTGAATTCGGCGGCAGGCGTGATGTTGCCGAGCGCCAAGGCGCCACCCATTAGCGCGATGCGCTTCACCTTACCAAGCACGTCCGGCGCCAACCGGAAGGCGAGCGCGAGATTGGTCAGCGGTCCCAGCGGGCAGAGCGTGACGCTGTCGTCCGGCGCGGCACGCAAGATGGCGATCAGCGCCTCGACGGCATGGCCGGCCTCGGCCTTGCAGCGCGGCGGCGGCAGGTCGGCACCGGCGAGGCCATCGGGCCCGCAGACGAATTCGGCGGTCGAGAGCGGGAAGATCAGTGGCCTATCGGCCCCGGCATGGACCGGCACGTCCTCGCGGCCGGCGAGCTCGCGGATACGCAGCGCGTTGGCGGTGGTCAGCGCGAGCGGGACATTGCCGGCGACGGTAGTGATCGCCTTGAGGTCGAGTTCCCGGCTGGCGAAGGCGAGCAGCAGGGCGACGGCGTCGTCCTGGCCCGGATCGGTATCGATGACGATCGTCTCGCTGGTCATCTCAGGCTGCCCTGGCGTTGCCGGCCATGATCATGTGGCTGAGATCGTCGGCGGTGAGGTCGCCGAGCGGCCGATCGACATACTTCCGGCCGGCGCCCATGATCACCACCCGGTCGGCGAGCGCGACCACGTCGCGCATATTGTGGCTGATCAGCAGGACGGTGCGCCCGTCCGCCTTGAGCTTGCGGATCAGCTCGAGAACGAGCGCCGTCTCCTTGACGCCGAGCGCCGCCGTTGGCTCGTCCATAATAATGATCTCGGCCTTCCAGCGCAGGGCGCGCGAGATCGCGACCGCCTGGCGCTGGCCGCCCGAGAGCCGCTCGACCGGCCGGTCCATATCCTCGACCGTGACCGAGAGCTGCTTGAGGAAGCCGCGCGCTTCCTGCGCCATCTTCTTCTTGTCGAGCACGCGCAGGAAGGGCAGCAGGACAGGCTTCGTCAACTCGGAGCCCATGAAGACGTTCTGGGCGATCGAGAGGCGCGGCGCGAGCGCGAGATCCTGATAGATCGTCGCGACGCCATGACTCAGCGCATCATGCGGCGAGGCGAAGACGACCTCCTTGCCGCGCATGCTGAGGCTGCCCGAGGTCGCCTCCTCGGCGCCGGAGACCACCTTGATCAGACTCGACTTGCCGGCGCCGTTGTCGCCGCAGATGGCGACGACCTCGCCGGCAAAGATGTCGAGATCGACCTCGCGCACCGCCACGACCGGGCCGTAGCTCTTGCCGATGCCGCGGAGGGAGAGGATGGGTGTGGTCATGGCGCAATCATTCGATGCAGAGCGTCATTCTCGGCCGGAGCGAAGCGCAGAGCCGAGAATCTCCGGAAAGAGATGCTCGGGTCTACGCCCGAGCATGACGGCAAATGCTCACTTCAGGAACTGCTGGACGTTGTTCTTGTCGACCAGCACGGCGTCGGTGAAGAGATAGGGGCCAGCGGCGATGGTCTCCTTCGGCTTCTTCTCGACGACGATCGCCTGGATGGCGTCGACCGCCTGCTTGCCCATCTCCTCGAACGGGATCGAGACGGTGGCCATGAAGGTCGAGGCCGGGTCGGCGATGCGGGCATAGGTCTCCTTGCCGCCATCGACCGAGACCAGCGGGATCTGGCCCTTCTTCACGCCCTGCGCCTGCAGGAGGTCATCGATGATGTAGGCCTGACCGTCGAACGAGGCCCAGATGCCGTTGATCTTGCCCTGGTTCTGCAGGAGCAGCGCCTGCATGCCGGCGCGGACATCGTCGCGCCAGCTCTGGGTGCGGGCCATCGAGAACTTGCCGAGCTCCTTCACGCCCTGGTTCTCGGAGAGCACGTTGTCGAGCAGCTTGCCGCGAATGCGCGAGGCGACGTTGAGGTCGAAGCGGGCGGTGACGATGTTGCCCTGATAGCCGAGCTGGCCGAGCAGATAGAGCGCAGCTTCCGCGCCGACCTTGTACTCATTGGTCTGGATGTCGAAGAGCGCGTGCGGGCTCGAGCCCGACTGCACGGTGATGACCGGGATTTTGGCGTCCTTGGCCGCCTTGAACTGGGCGTCGGCCTCGACCGGCTTGCCCATGGCGATGATGATCGCGTCGACCTTCTTGGCGATCAGCGCGTCGAACTGCTCGGCGTGCCTGGGCAGCGCGCCTTCCGAGTTCAGCAGCGTGACGTTCCAGCCCTTGGCCTTGGCGGCGGCGGTGGCGGCATTGGCGACGCGGGCATGCGTCTCCGACGAGAACTGGAAGCCGATGACGCCGAGCTCGAAGGCCTGCGCTCCCTGCCCGAGACCGATGACGGCAGCGGCCGCCAGCACAACCCTCTTCAAACCGACCATGACAACCTCTCCCCTCGTTATCGTTGTGACCTGTCAGACCTTGAACGCCGCCTTCTTCATCACGCTGGCCGAGAAGGCGACCGAGCCGATGATGATGACGCCGAGCACGATGTCCTGAACGTAATAGGGCGCGCCGAGCAGCACCAAGCCGTTGCCGAGCACCTTCAGCACCAAAGCCGCGAAAACCGTGCCGGGCACGTTAGGCTTGCCCGGCTCGAACATGGTCATGCCGAGCAGCACGGCGGCAATGGCGTAGAGGAGGTAGTCGCCCGCCATGTTCGGCGCGGCCGAGGACAGGTTGGCGGCGAGCAGGACGGCGGTGATCGCGGCGAGGATACCCGAGAGCAGCAGGCCGATGCGCTTCATCCGAGCCGTGGCAATGCCGGAGAGCCTGGCAGCCTCGTCGGCCTCGCCGGTCGCGACCATGTGGGCGCCGGTGCGGGTCCATTTGACGAGGCCCCAGGCGAAGAGGGTGACGCCCGTGAGCCAGAGCACGAGATTGGGGATGCCGAAGGTGTAGCCGCGCGCCAGACCGGTGAAACTGACCGGCCAGCGGCCGACGAAGGCGATGCCCTGCGTGATCATGAAAGCGAAGCCCTTGGCGATCGCCGCCGTGCCGAGCGTCATGATCAGCGACGGGATACGCAGCACAGTGACGCCGTAGCCGTTGAGGCCTCCGAGCAGCGCGCCGACCGAGAGGGCGGCCAGGACCGCGACCAGCGGCGGATACTGAAGCTGCACCAGCCAGCCGCAGACCACGGCGGCAAGGCTCGCCATCTCGGCGATCGAGAGATCGAGCTCGGCGACGGTGAAGGCGAGCGCGAAGCCGAGCGCCAGGATGGCGAGGAAGCTGGTATCCTTCAGCACGTTGATGATGTTCATCGTCGTCGCGAAGTTCGGCGCGAAGACGACGAAGAAGACGATCAGGGCAAGTCCGGCGAGCGCGGTGCCGTAGCGGCCGATGATCTCGCGCATCGTCAGGCGTTCCCTGTCGCGATCGCCGAGATCGGCGAGAGGATCTCGATGCCGCCGGTGACCGGGATCAGCGCGCCGGTGACGAAGGCTGCTGCGGGCGAGAGCAGGAAGGCGATGACGCCGGCGACGTCCTCCGGCCGGCCGAGGCGCCCGAGCGGGGTGCGCTGCGAGGCGCCTTCGACCAGCGCATTGAACTGCCTGGCGAAGCCGCCACGCACCATCGGCGTGTCGATGATCCCTGGCGCGACCGCATTGACGCGAATGCCATGGCGGCCGAGCTGCTGGGCCATGCCGTAGGTCAGCGTCGCCACGCCGCCCTTGGCCGAGCCATAGGCGAGATTGGCGCCACCATTGCTATGGGCGATCGAGGAGATGTGGACGATGGCGCCGCCCTCGCCCTGCGCGATCAACTGCTTCGACACGGCCTTGGAGACGCGGAAGACGGCAGAGAGGTTGATGTCGACGAGCCTGTCCCACTCCTCGTCCTCCATCTCGACCATCGGCACCGGCCGCGAGGCGCCGGCGCCGGTGACGAGATTGTCGAGCCGGCCAAAACGCTCGACCGCGAGCTCCACCAGCGCCCCGGCGAGGTCGCGATCGCGGACATCGCCGGTCATGGCGGCAACGTCGGCGCCTTCAGCTTGCAGGCGATCAGCCAGCTCGACGAGAGGGCCGGCTTCCAATCCGGAGAGCACGAGCCGGTGTCCGGGGGCCAGCGTCATCGCAAGCGCGCCGCCGATGCCGCCGGATGCTCCGGTGATCAGGGTGACAGGCTTCGGCATCAGCCCGCCTTGCCGACTGAGGCGGAGACAGGAAACGCGGCGGCGCGGCGCGGAAGCGACATGGACCTCTCTTCGGAGATTGGTTCCATCTGGGTAAGGGGCAAGCTCTTTAGCCGCAACGTCAATCGGCGTGCAGGATCGCGGCCGCTGACGCATGGCGCGCGAGGTCGGCCAGCGGCCGTTTCTCCTCCGCGGCGGCGACGAGATCGCGCGAGATCGGCGCCAGCACGTCCTCGGCCCGGCGGAACAGAGCGAACAGCGCATCATAGGCTGGCTTGAGGGCCGGGTCGGGCTCGAAGCGGCGCGCGACGATGACGAGTGCCTCCTGCGCTTCCGCGAGCGAAACGAAGCGGCCAAGGCCGGTGAAAGCGACGATCGCCGCGCCGAGCAGGCCCGGCTCCTTCGAGGCTGCGACCACGACCGGCCTGCCACAGAGATCGGCCTTGACCTGGCTCCAGACTGGATTGGCCGCAGCGCCGCCGCCGAAGCGGATTTCGGTCGCAGCCCGGCCGAGTGCAGTCTCAGCCCGCTCGAGCACGATCCTATTCAGGCAAGCGACACCCTCCAGCACGGCAAAGGCAAGATCGGTCGGGCCATGCTGGCGATTGAGCCCGACGAGGGCGCCGCGCAAGGACGGATCCCAATAGGGCACGCGCTCGCCCTGGAGATAGGGCAGGAAGAGCAGCGGCTGCGACTGGCGCGGGCGGCCGAGGAGCGCATCGATCTCCGGCCCGATCTCGGCACCATCGCGCCCGAGCAATGCGAGCAGCCACGTAACGCTGTCGGCGCCGGTCTGGCTGGGGCCACCGAGCTGGAACAGGCCGCGCCAGTCGACGGTGAGCAAACCTTCCGCCCGCGCCGGCTCGCGGCCGATAACACCGAGCACCTCGGTGGTGCCGGAGATGTTGTAGGCATAGCCCTCGCGCATGGCGCCGAGGCCGACCACCGCCGCCCAGGTGTCGTTCGAGGCGCAGAAGACCGGCTTGCCGATGAGGCGATCGAGCGGCGCGGGCAAATCCGACTGAATCGGGCCAACCTCCTCCCAGGGCTCCAGCATTTCCGGGAGGATCGACGCCGGGATGCCGGCGGCCGCCAGCAGATCGCGGCCGTCATGCGACGCTGCCACAGCGAGCAACCGCGCCATCGAGACCGGGTCGCTGGCCCGTCGGCCGGTCAGGCGGAAATTCAGATAGTCTTTCGGCTCGAGCAGGCAGGCGAGCCTGTCGAAAAACTCTGGCTCCTGCTCGCGCAGCCAGGCCAGGCGGGCGAGCGGATGGAAGGCGTTAATCCCGGCGCTCTCGGGATGAGCCGGATCGAGCGTCTCGCGCAGACGCGCTGCGAGCGCATTCGAACGTGTATCCTTCCACGTCATGGCTGGGCGCACGGACCGGCCGTTCCGGTCGAGAAAGATCTGCGTGCGGGTGACGCCGCAGATCGCGACTGCCTCGACCGCCTCGAACAGCGCCGGCGCGCCCGCCGCCAGCCCGGAGCAGGCCTCAATCAGCAGGGCCCACCAGGCCTCGGCCTCGATCTCGGAGCTGCCCGATCGATCGTCTTGGCTCGCCGGCCCGGCAATGGCGTGCTGGGCTTGGATGCAGCCGGTGTCATCGACGAGGGCGGCGCGGAAGGAGGTGCCGCCGAGGTCACAGGCGAGGACGATGCTCATGCCCTCGCCCTGCGTCAGGTGCTGACATTGGTCAAGCGGCAATCACGACCGGACCCTGAGAGCCCTCATCCTGAGGAGCAGCCGAAGGCTGCGTCTCGAAGGATGGTCCAGAAGGCTCCGGAGACATCTGGACCATCCTTCGAGACGGCCCTGCGGGCCTCCTCAGGATGAGGGCTGAGGAGAGATATCCGGAGGAGGAACCCTCAAGCGGCGCGGTCCTTCATGCCGCCATCGGTCAGGCGGTACCAGGCGATGATCGCCGAGACATACAGCTCGTTCAGCGCGTGCAGCGGCAGCGGCGCGATCGACGTCACCGGGAAGGGCAGGCTCGCCCTGTCGCCGGTCGAGAGATATTCGGCCATCGCCTTGCCCATCGCCGTCTGCAGGCCGACGCCGCGGCCCATGCAGCCGATGTCGACGAGCAGGCCCGGTTCCGGCTCGTGCAGATGCGGCAGGAAATCGCGGGTCAGTGCGACACGGCCGCACCAGCGATAATCGAAGCGCAACCCCTTGGCCTGCGGATACATCTTGCCGACGACGCGTTCGAGATGGGCCCAGTCGGCGGCATCGCGCGGCTCGCGGAAAGGGCCGCGCCCGCCCATCAGCAGCCGGTTGCCGTGGTCCTTGCGGAAATAGAGCAGGAGCTGGCGGGTGTCGGAGGTCACCTGTCCCTCGGGCAGGATCGTGCCGGCGAGATTGTCGGAGAGCGGCTCGGTCGCGACGATGAAGGAATTCGGCCGGATCACCGTCTGGCGCAGTTTCGGGATCAGGTCGCCGGTATAGCCATTGGTCGCGATCACCACGCGCGGCGCGGTGACGCTGGCGCCCTGCGCGGTGCGGACAGTCCAATTCCCGCCGTCGCGGCGCAAGTCAGTCACCGGGCTCTGGCCGTGGATCGCGGCGCCCGCCTTCTGCGCGGCGCGGGCAAGGCCGCGGGCATAGGCGAGCGGCTGGACGCCGCCGCCGCGCGGGTCGAGCCAGCCGCCGAGATAGCGGTCGGTGCCGATCAGCCGCCCGACCGCATCGGCATCGAGGAAGCGTGCGCCGACGCCCCGCATTGCCCATTCGTCAGCACGACGCTTCACCGTCTCGACCATGGCCGGCGTATGCGCGCCCTGGATCCAGCCGGCGCGGCGATACGGCACGTCCATGCCGTGCTTCTCGATCAGCCCGAAGACGAGATCGGCAGTCGAGCCGACGAAGGAAACCAGGGCTGCGCCGGCCTCGGCCCCATATTTGGAAACGATCTCGGAGGGATCGTATTTGATGCCGGGGATGACCTGGCCGCCATTGCGGCCCGACGCGCCCCAGCCAGGCTCGCGCGCTTCCAGCACCACCACCGAGACGCCGGATTCGGCGAGATGCAGCGCGGTCGAGAGGCCGGCATAGCCGCCGCCGACGATGCAGACATCGGCCCGGACATCGCTCGCGAGCGGCGGCGTCTCGGCTGCAACGGGAGCAGTCGCATGCCAAAGCGAGGGCTGCAGCGGGAAAGGCTCGGCCATGTCGGTATCCCCTCAGATCGGCTTGAGCACGCGGCGCAAAAAGTCCTGCGTGCGCGGATTGCGCGGCGCGCTCAGCACCTCGCGGGCAGCGCCCTCCTCGACGATGACACCGCCGTCGAGGAAGAGTACGCGGTCGGCGACCTCGCGGGCGAAGCCCATCTCGTGGGTGACGACCAGCATGGTCATGCCATCCTCGGCGAGGCTCTTCATCACGCCGAGCACCTCGCCGACCAGTTCGGGATCGAGCGCCGAGGTCGGCTCGTCGAACAGGATCGCCTTGGGCTGCATGGCAAGCGCGCGGGCGATGGCGACGCGCTGCATCTGCCCGCCGGAGAGCTGGGCTGGATAGGCGCCGAGCTTATCGGCGAGGCCGACGCGAGCGAGCAGGTCGCGGCCGCGCTCGAGTGCCTGCGCCCGCGGCTCCTTCTTCACATGGATCGGCCCCTCGACGACGTTTTCGAGCGCCGTCCGGTGCGGGAACAGGTTGAAGCGCTGGAACACCATCGCCATCGCGGTGCGGACGGCGACGATCGAGCGGTCGGCGCGGTCGACTTTCATCCCATCGATCAGGATCGAGCCGCCATCATAGGCTTCGAGCCCGTTGATGCAGCGCAGGATGGTCGACTTGCCGGAGCCCGACGGGCCGATCAGGCAGACGACCTCGCCGCGCTGGACGCTTCCGGTGATGCCCTTCAGCACCTGATGGGCGCCGAAGCTCTTGGTGACGCCGGAGAGCTCGATCATCGCCTGGCTCCCTTGCCGAAGCGGCGTTCGAGCCAGCTGACGAAGGCGATCAGCGGCAGGCTCATCGAGAGGTAGAGCAGCGCCACCATCGAATAGACCGTCATGTTCTTGAAGGTCGAGGACGCCAGGATCTGGCCCTGCAAGGTCAGCTCGGCGACCGTGATGGTCGAGGCCTGCGAGGAATCCTTCAGCATCATGATCATGATGTTGCCATAGGGCGGCAGGATCACCTTGACCGCCTGGGGCAGGATCACCCGGCGCATCATCAGGAACCAGCCCATGCCGATCGACTGGGCCGCCTCGATCTGGCCGTGGTCGATCGCCTCGATGCCGGCCCGGAAATTCTCGGAATGATAGGCCGAATAGGCGATGCCGAGGCCGATGATGGAGGCCTGCAAGGCCGAGAGCGCCACGCCGAATTCGGGGAAGACGAAGTAGATATAGAACAGCTGCACCAGGATCGGGATGCCGCGCAGTACGTTGACGACGGTCTTCGCGACAAAGGCGAGCCAGCCGATGCCGGAGACGCGCATCAGCGCCCAGACAAGGCCGAGCACGGTGGAGATTGCCAGCGAGCCGAGCGTCACCAGGACGGTGAACTTCAGGCCCTGGAGCAGGATCGGCAGGAAGGTGCCGGCATCGCGCAGGACGGTCTGCATCAGCCTCGAACTGTCCTGAAAGGAGCGGCGCCGGGTGCGCCGCCTCGTGGCGAAAAAGGAGCGTGCTTCAGCGCGGCGGGCGCAACCTCAATCGAGGCCCCATTTGCCGAGGATCTTGGCGAGGCTGCCATCGGCCTTGAGCTTGGCGAGCGCGGTGTTGACCTTCTTCAAGAGTTCGCCATCGCTCTTGCGCACGCCGATGCCGACCGAGCCGGTGAGCATCGGCTCATAGGATTTCACCAGCCTCACCTGCGGGAACAGGCCCTGCTGCAAATTGTAGGCGACGATCGGCAAATCGGCGAAGCCTGCCTGGATGCGGCCGGCGTTCACGTCGGACAGGATGTCGGGAATGGTCTTGTAGATCTTGACCTCGGCGACGACGCCGCCCTTCTGCAGCGGCTCGACATAGGCGGTGCCGACCTGGGCCCCGACCGTGTAGCCCTTCATGTCGGCGATGGTCTTGTAGTCCTTCGTATCGGACTTCGGCACCATCAGGCCTTCGCCATAGGTGTAGATCGGGTCGGAGAAGTCGATTACCTCCTTGCGCGCCGGGGTGATGTACATGGCCGCCGCGATCAGATCGATCTTGTTCGTAGTCAGGCCGGCGATCAGCGTGGAGAACTGCAGCCCCTCGACCTCGACCTTGAAGCCGGCCTCCTTGCCGACCTCCTTGATCAGGTCGACCATCACGCCCTCGATCGTGCTGGTCTTGGTGTCGAGGAAGGTGAAGGGGATGCCGGTCGGCGTCGAGCCGACCTTGAGGACTGACTGGGCCGCGGCCGGCGTCACGGAAGCGGCGACGGCGCCTCCGGCCAGCAGGGTCAGGAAGGTCCGGCGTTCCATGCGATGTCCCCTCTTTATGTCCGTACGCCGCGACTGGCGTCGGCTCGAATTTTCATGAGCATGAAGATACGAGCACAGGGCGGCCTTGCCCGCAAGCGATTTTCATGCACATGAAGAATTGAGAACGAGGAATCGCGATGAGCCTGCCTGCCGCCGACCTGCCGCACCTGCATGTCGACCGCGAGATCGGGGCGCGGCTGCGCCTGCTCAGGCGCGCGCGCCGGCTCTCGCTGGAGGAGCTTGCGAGCCGAACCGGGCTGTCGATCGGCTTCCTCAGCCAGATCGAACGCGGCCTGTCCTCACCGACGCTGCGAGTGCTCGCCGCCGTCGCCGATGCGCTCGGCGTCGCGATCTCCGAGCTCTTCCCAGCCGATCAAAAGCAGGTCGACCCGACCGCCACCATCGTCCGCCAGTCGGATCGCGGCGAATTGCAGCTCTGGCGCTCCGGCATCCGCAAGCAATTGCTCACCCCTCAAGCCGAGGGCGCCAAGCTCAATCTCTTCATCGTCGAGATGGAACCGGGTGCCAGCACGGGCGACGAGCATTACATCCACAATGGCGAGGAGGCCGGCCTCGTGCTCAGCGGCACCATGCTGCTCAACGTCGAGAACGAGAGCTGGGTCATGCGCGAAGGCGACAGCTTCCGCTTCCTGTCCTCGCGCCCGCATCGCTTCGCAAATCAGCATGACGGCGTCACCCGCGTACTCTGGGTCAACTGCCTGTAGCCCGCGCCTGCATGCGCTCAACGCATGACAACGCTCTTTCCTGATAGCCCGATCTGCGTCTAAGCCAATGCTGCCATGAGGAAAGGCGGCTGGACACAGCGCTTCTCCCGGCACGATCGTTGACCAGGGAAACGCAAGGGAGGTCGGCATGGCAGGGCAAGCCGCCAGCGAGACCGTCCCGTTGGGCTCCGAATCCGGGCCGCAGCGGCACACCATCCGTGTGATCCAGATCAAGGCGCCGGCGTCATCGGTGCCGAACGATCGCGCCGTCCCTCCCGGACAGCCAGTCAGCCTTACCGCGCCAGAGGATATGCAGTCATGACACAAGCGCGACGGCACCAGCACGACGCTCCCGATGGAACCGCCGCCGGCCCGGCCAGGCCGGCCGAGATCAATGGCGAATTTCGGGTGACGCTGGCTGACGGGGCGATGCTGCGCGCCGTGTCGCAGGGCCAGGGCCGGCCGCTGCTGCTGGTCAGCGGGCTCGCCGGCAGCGCCGCCTTCTGGGACGACAACGCCGCGACGCTCGCCCGCTCTTTCCAGGTGCTGCGCTTCGACCAGCGTGGCATCGGCGCCAGCGACCGCGGCAGCGCGCCCTGCACGATCGACCAGCTGGCGCGCGACTGCCTCGCCGTGCTCGATGCCGCCGGCATCGAACGTGCTACCGTCCTTGGCCACTCGACCGGCGGCTGCATCGGCCTGTCGCTGGCGCGGCAGGCGCCGGAGCGGCTCGACGGGCTGATCGTCAGCGGCAGCTGGCTGAAGCAGAACCGCTATATGACCGCCCTGTTCGAGACCCGCCTCGCCATCCTCGACCAGCATCCGCGCGCCTATGCGGCGACGGCAGCGCTGATGGCCTACCCACCGACCTGGCTGGAGGCGCATTGGAGCGTCTATGAGGCAGCGGTCGCGGCCGCGCCCGACAGCCCGGAGGCCAAGCAGGTGGTGCGCGAGCGCATCGACGCGCTGCGCGCTTTCGATGCCTCGGGCTGGGCCGGCGAGATCGAACTGCCGACGCTGATCCTCGGTGCGCGCGACGATCTGATCGTGCCCGCCTTCCTGCAGGAGGAACTCGCGGCGGCCATGCCAGGCGCCCGCAAGACACTGCTCGATTCGGGCGGGCACTTCTTCCCGATCTCCCGCCCCGACGCCTTCACCGCCAATATCGCCGAATGGGTCGGGGCGCTGTAACAGCCGCGACGAACTGCCCTGTATTCAAAGGAGCAGGCTGCGCTATCTCAGAAGGAGTCTAAGCTGAGGAGAGACGGCCCCATGTGCCTGCCAACGAGACTGATCGCCAGCGCCACCCTACTTGCCCTCGCCGCGATTGCCGCCTCCCCCGCCTCGGCGCAGGACGTCTCCGCCGGCGAGCGCTCCTGGAACAAGTGCCGCGCCTGCCACCAGGTCGGTGAGGGCGCCAAGAACCTGGTCGGCCCGCAGCTCAACGGCCTGTTCGGCCGGCACACCGGCGAAGTCGAGGGCTACAGCTATTCCACGGCCAACAAGGGCGCCAACATCACCTGGGACGAGACCNAAGGAAATCGTGGATCTCACCGCCTTCCTCAAGCAGTTCGGCAAGGACGGCAAGAAGCTCTGAGACCGGCCGCCGGGCCGATCGTATCGGGATTCTGACGGGGGCCGCCGGCTGAACGGTGCTGGGGGCACCCGCAACAGCCCGGCTCACCACCACCTCGACGACGCGGAAAAAAGCAGCGGCTCACGCGGGATCGACGCGTGGGCTGGGCTTCAGCGTGCTTCGCCGGAAAGCATTGCCGGCTACAAATTTGACTGGCGGGCAGCCCCCCGAATCACCATATGCTGCCGCCGGAGGGCGCATGGGGAAGTCGGCAAGGGCAGCAAAGGCGGGCGCCGCGAAGCGGGCGGGCGAGCCGAAGGTTCAGATCG
Organism: Allobosea sp. Root483D1; assembly: GCF_001429505.1. Classification (GTDB taxonomy): domain Bacteria; phylum Pseudomonadota; class Alphaproteobacteria; order Rhizobiales; family Beijerinckiaceae; genus Allobosea. The sequence goes on along the minus strand of NZ_LMJW01000004.1, from coordinate 326,463 downwards.
GCGCGATCCCGTATCGGCACCGGCCGGACGGTGCTGTCGAGATCATGCTGGTGACGACGCGCGAGACGCAGCGCTGGATCGTGCCGAAAGGCTGGCCGATCCGCGGGCTGAAAGGTCATGAAGCCGCCGCGCGCGAAGCCATGGAGGAAGCCGGGCTCGTCGGCGACGTCACCAAGAAGCCGGTCGGCCGCTACACCTACTGGAAGCGGCGTACGCGCGACTTCGTGCTGTGCAAGGTCAGGCTCTATCTGCTCGCAGTGAAGGACCAGCTCCCGAGCTGGCCCGAGCAGGACCAGCGCCGCAGTCAATGGTTCACCCAGGCGGATGCAGCCGATCTCGTCGATGAACCGGCGCTCGGCGCGATCCTGCGCGGCCTGAAGCTCGACAAGGCCTGAGACCGCACTCTTCCGAATCCGCCAACCATCGCGGACCGACAGAAAACAGGCGCTTGACCTTCCCATGATGGGAAGGTGTAGCCATCTTCCAACGACAGAAGGAAGGTGATGCGTCATGACGATGCATGCGAAGCATGAAGTGCCCGCGGGCGGGCCCGGCACGATCGATATTCCGGTCGAGGGAATGACCTGCGCGTCCTGTGTGGGGCGGGTGGAAAAGGCGATCTCGGCCGTACCGGGCGTGAGCCGAGCCGAGGTCAACCTGGCGACAGGCAAGGCGCGCGTGACCCTGGCCGGCGGCAGTGCCGGGTCGGTCGCCGAGGCGATCCGCAAGGCCGGCTATGAGCCCGGCGCGACCGATATCACGCTGGCGATCTCCGGCATGACCTGCGCGTCCTGCGTCGGCCGGGTCGAGAAGGCGCTACGCGCCGTGCCGGGCGTGCTGAGCGCCGAGGTCAATCTCGCGACCGAGCGAGCCACAGTCCGGGCCGCCGATGCCGGCATCACGCCGGCTCTGATGGCGGCGGTCACTGTCGCCGGCTACGAGGCCGAGCCCATCGACGAGGGGCGCAGCGACGACGGCGATGCCGCCGCCGCGCGCCGCCAGGCGGAGCAGAGCGCACTCGGCCGCGCGGTCGTCGTCGCTGCGCTGGCGACCCTGCCGCTGATGATCCTCGAAATGGGGCCGCATCTGAGCGAAGCCTTCCACCATTGGCTCTACGCCCGCATCGACGCCTTCGTGCTGAAGCTCATCGCCTTCGGCCTCACGACCGTCGTGCTGTTCGGGCCGGGCCTGCGCTTCTTCCTGAAGGGCTGGCCGGCGCTGCTGCGCGGTGCGCCCGACATGAATGCGCTGGTCATGCTCGGCGCCGGGGCGGCCTATGCCTATTCGGTGGTCGCGACCTTCGCGCCCGACTGGCTGCCGGCCGGCACGGACTACACCTATTTCGAGACCGGGGCGGTGATCGTCACCCTGATCCTGCTCGGGCGCTGGTTTGAGGCCCGCGCGAAGGGCCGGACCAGCGAGGCGATCAAGCGGCTGGTCCAGCTGCAGGCGCGCTCGGCCCGGGTGCTGCGCGACGGCGTCGAGAGCGAGATCGCGATCGAGCATGTCCGGGTCGGCGATCTCGTGCTGGTCCGGCCGGGCGAGAAGATCCCAGTCGACGGCGAAGTCGTCGAGGGCGCTTCTTACGTCGACGAGGCGATGGTGACCGGCGAGCCGGTCCCGGCGCATAAGAGCGTCGGCTCCACCGTGATCGGCGGCACGATCAACCGCAACGGCGCACTGCGCTTCCGGGCGGAGAAGGTCGGCGCCGATACCCTGCTCGCCCAGATCCTGCGCATGGTCGAGCAGGCTCAAGGCGCCAAGTTGCCGATCCAGGCGCTGGTCGACCGGGTCACCAACTGGTTCGTGCCGGCGGTGATCGCCGTCGCGCTTATGACCTTCGCGGCCTGGCTTACCTTCGGCCCCTCGCCTGCCTTGACCTATGCGCTGGTCAACGCGGTCGCGGTGCTGATCGTCGCCTGCCCCTGTGCCATGGGCCTGGCGACGCCGACCTCGATCATGGTCGGCACCGGCCGGGCCGCCGAGCTCGGCATCCTGTTCCGCCAGGGCGCGGCGCTGCAGGGTCTGAGCGAGGTTTCGACCATCGCCTTCGACAAGACCGGCACGCTGACCAAGGGCCGGCCCGAGGTGACACGCTTCGTCGCCGCCGAGGGTTTCGCCGAGGACGAGGCCCTGCGCCTCGCCGCCTCCGCCGAGAGCGCCTCCGAGCACCCTTCCGCCGAGGCGATCGTCGCGGAAGCCAGGCGGCGCGGCCTCGCGCTCGCTTCGGCCGCCGATTTCGCGGCGGAGCCCGGCCTCGGCATCTCGGCCCGGGTCGAAGGCCGCGACATCCTGGTCGGCTCGGCCCGGCTGATGGCCGAGCGCGGCATCGCCGCCGCGATCTTCGCCGAGCAGGCCGCGGCCTCGGCTCGCGACGGCGAGAGCCCGCTCTATGTCGCTATCGATGGCAAGCTGGCCGGCCTCGTCGCCGTGGCCGACCAGGTCAAGCCGGGTAGCTCGGCCGCGATCTCCGCGCTCAAGGCGCTCGGCCTGCGCATCGTCATGGTCACCGGCGACAACCGCGCCACCGCCGAGGCGATCGCCGCCCGGCTCGGTATCGACGCCGTCGAGGCCGAGGTGCTGCCGACCGACAAGGCGGCGATCGTCGAGCGGTTGCAGGCCGGTGGAGCCAAGGTCGCCTTCGTCGGCGACGGCATCAACGACGCACCCGCGCTGGCCCAGGCCGATATCGGCATCGCCATGGGCGCCGGCACCGACATCGCGATCGAAAGCGCCGACATCGTGCTGATCTCGGGGGATCTGCGCCATGTGCCGGAGGCGATCGGCCTGTCCAAGGCGACGATGACCAACATCCGCCAGAATCTCGGCTGGGCCTTCGGCTACAACGTGCTGCTGATCCCGGTCGCGGCCGGCGCGCTCTACCCGCTCTGGGGCGTGCTGATGTCGCCGGTCTTCGCCAGCTTCGCCATGGCCTTCTCCAGCGTCAGCGTGCTGGCCAACGCACTCAGGCTGCGCCGCTTCGCGGCGCGGCAGGACATCACCGCGGCAGAGCGGGGCGCCGCCCCGGCCACCGCCTTCGGGAGGATAGGATGAATATCGGACAAGCTGCCGAAGCCTCCGGCGTCAGCGCCAAGATGATCCGCTACTACGAGCAGATCGGACTGATCGAGCCGCCGGCGCGCTCGCATTCTGGCTACCGGGTCTATGCCGAGCCGAACGTCCACACCTTGCGCTTCGTGCGCCGCGCCCGCAGCCTCGGTTTCTCGGTCGAGGAGACGGGCTCGCTGCTGGCGCTCTGGCGCGACCGCTCGCGGGCGAGCGTCGATGTGAAGACGCTGGCGCTGAAGCATGTCGCGGAGCTTGAGGAGAAGGCCGCGGCGCTGCAGGCGATGGCGGCGACGCTGCGCCATCTTGCCAGCCATTGCCATGGCGACCAGCGACCGGATTGCCCGATCCTCGACAAGATCGGCTCGTCGAACTGAGCATATCCTGCCCACCGCGCCGTCCCGCGGCCTGCAAAGCAAAGCGCCGGAGGCCTATCCAGGCCTCCGGCGCTCGCAGATATCGAAAGAATGCTGTGCGCCGTTCAGCGCCGCATCGCCTCGGCGAGGCGCGGCGAGAAGGTGCGGCTCGGCCGGCGGACCACGACGACCGAACGGTTCGGCGTCATCACGGTGGTGCGGTGCGCGGCCTTGCGGATCAGCGGCACGACCTCGGCGACGGTAACGCCCATGAGCTGGGCGGCGAGCTCGGCCTGCTGCTCCGGCGAATCGCTCATGCACTGCGCCGCCGTCACCGCCTCTTCGAGGGTCGGCAGTTCGACGCGGGGGCGCAGGACGCGCGGGGGAGGATTCTTGTACTCGGGCATCTCGGTGGCTCCTTGGACGCCTAAAGTAACACTTATTGTGCACTGCACAAGATTGCGTGGATTATTCTCTGCAATGCAACAATCGCAGGACGGTTGGCACGCGGCTTGCGCCTTCGGAATGTCTCAAACCGGAACGAGATTGTTGCCTTCAGAACCGGTTCCGATCGGCCAGGCCCGTTCGGCTTCGACTCTGCAAGGAGAGAGCCATGATTGCAGTGGATGCAGCCGCGCCGGCCGCCCATGCACGCCGGCGCCGCCCACCGGCCCCCGTGCCGGAAGAACATGAGTTCGGTCGGCTCGAACTGCTGCTGCGCCTGCGCCGCAATCCGCTGACGATCTGGCGGACGCGGCATTTCCGCGAGCCGATCGTCGCCGGCGAAGGCCTGTTCGGCTATGGCGTGGTCGTCTCCGACCCGGAGGTCGTCCGCCATGTCCTGGTCGAGAACGCGGCCAATTACCGAAAGGACGATCTCCAGCGCACCGTCCTGGCGCCCGGGCTCGGCGAAGGGCTGCTGACGGCGGAGGGCGACGCCTGGAAACGGGCCCGGCGGACCCTGGCGCCGCTGTTCACGCCGCGCTCGGTCACGGCGCTGGCGCAGCGCATGACGGGGCCGGCCGAGCGAACCGCCGAGCGCATGGCCCGCCGACGCAGCGGCCGCATCGTCGACATCTCCGCGGACATGACCCGCGTGACCTACGACATCCTGGCCGAGACGATGTTCTCGAACGCGATCGCCGGCGGCGCCGACGCCTTCGGCAAGGCGCTGACCCGCTATTTCGAGACGCAGGGGCGGATCGACCCGCTCGACGTGCTCGGCGCGCCGGCCTGGCTGCCGCGCATCGGCCGCTGGATGGCGCGACCGGCGATCACCTTCTTCGAGGCCCAGGTTAAGGCGATCATCGCCGAGCGGCAGGCGTTGCACGCCGGCGGCAGCTGGCGGCCGGAGAAGCCTGACCTGCTCGACGCCCTGCTCGCTGCACGCGATCCCGAGACCGGGACCGGGCTGAGCGAGGAAGAGGTCGGCGCGAACATCGTCACCTTCATCGGCGCCGGCCACGAGACCACCGCCAACGCCCTGACCTGGTCGCTCTTTCTGATATCGCTCTCGCCGGATGTGCGCGACGCGCTCGAGGCCGAGATCGATGCCGCCGGCGAAGATCTCGCGGCCGCGGCCCTGGCGGGCGAGCGCCTTGCGCTCACCCGCGCCGTGATCGAGGAGGCGATGCGGCTCTATCCACCAGTGCCCTCCCTGTCGCGCACGGCGCTGGCGGACGACGCGGCAGGCGCATGCGTCATACCGAAGGGCGCGCTGGTGGTGATCTCGCCCTATCTGCTGCATCGGCACGAAACGCTCTGGGAAGCCCCCGATCGTTTCCGGCCGGAGCGCTTCCTGCCTGGCGCGCGCGAAACGATCTCCCGCTATGCCTATCTGCCCTTCGGCGCCGGCCCGAGGGTCTGCATCGGCCAGCAATTCGCCATGGTCGAGGCGGTGATCGTCCTGGCTACGCTGTTGCGGCGACTGCGCTTCGACCATGCCGGCGAGGAGGCGCCGATGCCGGTCCAGCGCATCACGTTGCGCCCGAGCCGAGGCATGCCAATGCGTGTGACGGTGCGTCGCTCATCGCGGTAAGGAGGCAGCGGACCGAGGCGAATTAACCACAGCTGCCGGAAAAGTATTAAAGATGAACCCCGCGTTTTTAAAGATGTCATGCCGCCGATGGCCGATGCGACCGAGCAGCGGCTGTGCGGCAGCCCGACAGTCCCGGTTTTTCTTGGCTTCCGGGGCGAACTCTGGCTTGCGAACATTTTAAAGATTGCCGGAATTGTCACAAACTGCGCTAGCCCTTGCCCAGAAATGGCCAATATGGAAGAGATGCCGGGTGTGGCGCCGTATGGTCTTGCCCGGGTTTTGCGAAACTGGCTCTGCCGGATGCAAGAGTTGCCAGATTGCAGGCGCCATGGATTTTGGAAAACAACCTTTACTGGGGTGACGTGATGCATGCCAAGACCATGAAGGCCGGAACCATCCTCGTCGCAGGCGCGCTCCTGCTCGGCGGCTGCACCGGGTCGCAAGAGCGTGTCGCTGCGGGCGGCGCGCTCGGCGCCGGCGCCGGCGCCCTGATCGGCGGCGCAGTCGGCGGCGGCCGCGGCGCCCTGATCGGCGCTTTGATCGGCGGCGTTGCCGGCCTGGTCATCGCCGACGCGATCGAGAAGGAGCGCGCTCGCGAGGCGGCTTACATCGCCGCGCGCTCGGGCGGCTCGAACACCCAGCGCTTCCGCAATTCGAGCGGCCAGAACGTCACCGTCCGCGCCCGCACCGTGCGGACCTACAACAACAGCCAGGGTCAGAAGATCCGCGTCGTCGAGCGCACCGTGACCCGCGAGGGCAAGGCCGCCGGTACCGACCAGGTCGAGGTCAATCTGGCGACCAACGAAGCGTCCGGCATCTGAGCCGCGGCGAAGCGAGAACCGGTCCTCCCTCGTTCGCGAGGGGGGACCTCATGAGTATCGAACCGAGATGATTGCGAAAGCGCTGACCAAACGAATCCTCTGTCTGACGGTTGCCTGCCTCATAGCAGTGCCGCCGGTGGAGGCTACGGCGCAGACGCAGATCATGCCCGGCTTCGACCCGTACAACCCCTTCGGTTCGGCCGCGCAACTGCTCTGGCAGCGCATCCAGCAGCAATGCCCGCAGCTCAAGCTGCCGGTCACCGTCGGCATCGCCTCGCGCCCGGCGACGCGCGATGCGTTCACGACCGACCAGGGCAACAACATCATGCAGCAGATCCGGGCTGCATTCTCGAATATTCAGGGCGTGACGATGGCGCCCTGGCTCGACCTCGACCCGATCAAGGGCATCGTCGACACCGGCGTGCTCGACAATCCGCTGGCAGGCGACAACAAGGAACAGCTCAGCAAGATCCAGCTCGAGATCCGGGCCTCCGGCTACAAGGCCGGCGTCGCGACGCGCTTCAATCTCTCGGCGCACGGCTGGAACGGCTATGAGAGCTGCTCGCCCAGCCTCGACCCCTTCACGGTCTCGCAGGACTTCATCGGCGAGGAATATACCTCGACGGACGAGCTCTTCAACAAGGTCGCAGCCGGCGTCTGGGCCGCTTCGGTCGACACCTCGAACCCGCTGACGCTCTCGATCAGGATGCTGAGCGGGCTGCCGGTCAGCCCGGGCTGGTACGAGTTCTTCTCGGACAAGATGCGCCGGGCCCTGAGCCGGCAGAATGCCGAGGAAAGGGAAACCAAGATCCGGGCCGAGCGTCATGTCACCCTCGTCATCGCGCATGACCCGTCTGGCGACGAGGAGAAGCGTTGGGACGGCATGGTCACGATCGACGCGCGCCCACTTGGCTACCGCCTTTCGGTCAGCGTCAACCGCCGCAATACCACGCCGGTCTCGGAAGACGGCGTCGTCACGCTCGACGAGCTGCCAACGATGCAGCAATGGGCCGCCCTCGGCCCGACAAGCGTGACGCCCCGGCTCGACCAGACGCCGCTGCGGATCAATGCACGCATCGAAGGCGGCCGTGCGCAGCAGCAATATCCCTTCCTGGTGGCGCAGGAATCCTATGTCGAGGTCGACATTCCGACCGCTAGCGTGCGCGGACCTCACCCGGCCGTTCCCGTCGACGTGCTCGGGCGCAACAATGCGCCGATGAAGACGATCCACATCGCCAATCCGGGCCGGCCGAACCTGCGGCGCTACAAGCTCGGCCCGGGCGAGTACACGATCCGTGTCGCCAGCGCCGGCCCCGTCGCGCAGGACTTCCAGCTCCGGGCGCGCGCGATCGACACCAAGGACATGCTGATGCCCGAAGCGCCGGGCAGGCTGCTGCGCCGCTTCCAGGACTGGTACGCCAGCGTCTCCGAGGATCCGCGCACCGGCCAACGCACCTGCTTCGCCTATACGGCGGCGCAGGAAGCCGGGCCGCGCTACTGGCGCGAGCAGGCGCCGTTCATCCTGCTGCAGGCAAGCAGCGGCGGCAGCGGCGATCTCCAGCACCTGATCGAGGACAAGCGCTACTACAAGCCGGGCACGCCCTTCGAGGCCGTGATCAGGGAAGGTGGCAGTGCCGTGCGTCGGCTCAACGCCGTCCCGACCGCCGCCGGCAACTTCATCCGTCCGACGAAGCAGGGCTCGAACGGCCAGCCGATCCTCGATATGGACGCCGTCGCCGGCTACAACCGGGGCACGACGCTCGAGATCAGCGGCACCGCACCGGACGGACGGCCGGCCCATGTGATCTACTCGCTGCAGGGCTACCGCGCCGCCGTCAACGCCATGTCGCTGGAATGCGGCCGGCGCGACCTCGCCAACGCCCTGGTCTGGAAGTAATCGGCCGGCCTATGCGCTCAGGCAAGCGCCAGCGCCGCCCGCGCCGGCCCCTCATCCTCGGCCGCTTCGAACCGGATCAGGCCGCGGCGGACATTGGCAGCCGTATCCAGCACGGCCGGCAGCGAGCGGGCGGACCGGTCGAGTACGCCGAGCAGGCCGGGGGCGAGACGCGGATCGTTCCAGACTTCCCGGGCCCGGCGGCCGAACGGCGCCAGGAAGGGCTCGACCCCGCTCCAGGCCAGGACGACCTCCCGTGGCCGTTCCGCCGCGGCATCCAGCCCCGACAGGATCCGCTCGATGATCGGCGCCCAGACGCCGTCGTCATAGCGCCCGACCGGCAAAAGGATGATCAGCCGCCCGGCGCCCAGCAGGGCCGCCTGGGCCTGCGAAGCCGCCTGGGCCGGATCGCGGAACAGCCGCGGCAGCAGGCGCGGCGCGATGAAGCTCGCCTCGACCTCCTGCGCCTCCGCGTCTGCGGCTTCCGACAACGCCAGGCGACGCAGCGCGACATCCTCGCCGGCGGTCGCCTGGGCGAGCGCGGCGGGCAAGGCGGCCGGCAGCGCGGCGAAGCAAACCGTTTCTGCCGTCATCGCATCCCGCTCCGTCTCGGCTCCGGTCCGACCATCGTCGGCAGCCCGGCGCGGCAGGTTTCCGTAAGTGCAGCCGGCCGGCCGCAAGATCTGGCCCGAACCGAAAAGGTCGAGCCGAGCGCATGTCTTGCAAGACGGCGGGCCATCGCGCAAGGTCTGCTTACGTCGCCCCGCCCAGCTCGCCTTCCCCGGAGCCTGTTTCCGTGACTTCCTCCGTGGCGCCCGTCGCCATCATCTGGGACGGCTCACGCCATGTCGCCGCGATCTGGCGGCAGAGCGCACCAGCCCGCTTCCTTGCCGCCGAAGAGACGAGCGGCCGCATCAGCCTGATCGCGGCCGCCGATGCCGGAACGGCGCCTTTGTTCGCGACCCTGCCTCCGGGGAGCCACGCCCTCCATGCCGTGACGGTCGAGCCCGATGGCCGGCTGGGCACGATTCCGGTGCAGCTCGACGACAGGCTGTCGCTCGCCGAGGCCGACCGGAACGCCGCAAGCCTGACGCTGGTGCAAGCCTATCGCGATGATGATGGCGGGCTCGCCGAGCAGACAGGACCGGCCGAGACGGCGCTGGGCGCGGCGCTTCTGGCCTCCGGCCTGAACCGCACCAGCGGCTCGAAGGCGGAAGGCTACCGGCTCCTGGCCGGCCCCTTCCTGCATCCGGACGACGAACGCGCCGCGACGACAACGCTGACGGCGCGCCGCAGCGCGAGCGGCGGCCTGACGCTCGCCTTTGCCGGCGATGCCGGCGAGGCGGCTGCGGACGGCCTCCTGGTGGCGCATCTCCCGGCGGCGATGCGCGAGGCCAGGCAGGCGCTCGCGCAGATCGATCAGGACCTGCGGCTCGCCATCGAGGCCGAGCTCGACACGCTGGCGGCCTCCCCAGCCGATCAGCGCGATGTCGACGCGACCGGGCTCGGCCGCGTCGCCGCGCTGCGCCGCGGCTTCCGCCTGCTCCGCCCCCGCGCCGAGGCCGAGGGCGGCGTGCTCTCACTCCCCGACTGGGTCGAGGCCGACGACATCATCGTCTTCTCCGAACCGCGTCGCCAGCTCGTCTGGAACGGCGACAGCGAGGCGGTCGGCGGCAGCCCGATGACGCTGCGCTGGCGGGAGGGCGCCTTCGCCGCGGTCCCGCACGGCGCACGCTACACGGCATCGGCCGCGACCGGCCTGACACTCGGCCAGGGCGGCGGCAACGCCCTCGTCGTCGCGGTCGCAGGCGGCGCCGCACCCCTGCACGACGACCTTGCCCTCGCGGCGGGGCGACTGGCCGACGGCCTGTGGCGCGCGACGAGCACGGCGAGGCCGGCGCGCCTCGGCGCCCTGCTCGGCGAGATCGCGCTGCGCCTGGCGCAGGCGCCGACCGGAGCTCTCGCCCGGCTCGATGCACGCAGCAAGAGCTCCGGCGCACCGGCCGGCCTGCTGGAAGCGCTGGCGGGGACGAGCGGGATCGACCCGGACCGGATCGACGAACTCGGCGAGCGCTCGCTGTCCGAGCAGGTCGCCATGCTTCTGCGCGCGCTGGCGCAGCCTCGGCTCGCGGCGCGCGCCTGCGCCGCGAGGCTCGTCCTGCCCTTGCCGGGATCGGGGCCGGACGAGGCCGGGCTGGAGCGGCTGCTGGCCTGGTACGAGGACCCCAACCTGCCGCAGGCGCTCGCCCGCGAGGCGATGGCGCTGGCCGGGCACGACCGGCGCGCGATGCGGCTGCTGCACGATGTCGCCGCCAGCGTTCATCAGACCTGGATCGAGACCGGGCTCGCAGCCGAGGTAGAGCAGGCGGTGGCGGTGGCGGCGACGCAACGCGGGCAGCGACGCCTGTCGCCGCTCGATGCCTTGCTGCTCGAGCTGCGCCGGCGACCACAGCGGCAGCCGACGCCCGGCCTCGAAGCGATCGCCCGCATGCGCAGCGAACTCGCCGAGACGGCGCAGCAATCCGGCCAGTCGCCGGCAATCACGGACGAGCTGTCGCGCCGGCTCGGCGAGCTCACCCCGGGCGAGATCGTTCTGCTGCACGGCCATTTCGCCGTCCTGCGGCGCGAGGCCGACCAGGCGCTCGCAGCCGCCGCTCTGATCCGGAGCTGGGAAGCGGCGCTCGGCCTGGAAGGGCTCGCGGCCCGCGCGCATCGCGGCGGCGACCCCGTGCGCGGCGCGCAGCGGCTCGCGGCGGCCAGCCGCAGTTTCGCCGGCTCTCTCTCGCATATCGAAAGCCTCGCGCAGGCCCTGACCGAGCTCAAGACCGCGATCGACGGGCTGCTCGGCCCCGCCGATGAAGGGACCGCCCGCAACAAGGCCCTGCGCGAGACGCTCGACGGCTACGGCCGGCTCCTGCTGGCGCAGTTGGTCCGGCACGAAGCCGACTCCGCTTTCGCCAGCGTGCCCTTTGCCGGAAAGGCCCTCGCCGACTTGCGGGACACCGGCTTCGGCGCCGCCTATCGCCGGCTCAGGGCCGGCAGCGGCGACATGCTGCCGCGCTATCTCGCCGCCGCCGCCGCGCTGACCGGGCTCGATCATCATTGGGGCACCGCGCTCACCGGCGGCACCACGGCGGACACCGCTTCGAGGCAGGACGCATGACCACTCTGCCCTGCTACAACCTCGAGACCCGGCTGGGGAGCTTCGCCGCGACCATCGCGCTCGACCGCAGCGGCGAGCTGATCGACCTCCTCGCCTTCGAGGCGCCGGAGGACATGGTCAAGGCGGTGACGGTCTCGCTGGTCTCGCATGCGCCGAGCCTTGCGAGCGGCGTCGACATCGGCTGGCTGCAAGGCAATGCCCTGCTCGACAAGGCCGCGATCCGGGCCGGCGAGCGGCTGGTGCTGGGACTGAAGCGCGAGGCGGTGATGCGCGCGGTCGCGAACCACCGCGCCCAGGCCGATGTCGACAGCGACGCCAGCATCGAGATCGCCTTCTCCACCATCGTCGAGACCGCGAGCGGCACCCGCGCCTCGCCGCGACGCCTCATCAAGATCGCGGCGCTCGCCGGAGCCTCGCAGCCGGAGTGGCGGATCGAGCCGGTCGAGATCGACCTGGATTCGCTTTTGGCCGGCAAGCAGCTCGCCGTCAGCCAGATCGCGATCGACATCCCCCGCGACATCGTACTGGAAGGCCGACGCGGGCTGACCATCGAAGCGAGCTGCTTCGGCATCAAGGCGCAGCATCTTTCGCTCAGCATCGCCGCGCCGATGGACCATTCGGTCTCGCTCCGGCGCTTTCCGGACGCCGGCACCTCGACCAGCCGGCACCTGATCTGGCTTGCCGACGCGCCGGCGCTGGCCGGCCAGGAGGTCCGCCTCGACGTGACGCTGACGCGCGACGCCGTGCTCGACTTCGTCGACGAGACGATCCAGGCCAATCCGAAGGCGCCGCTGCAGGTCAGGCTCACCGCCAAGCTCGGCGGCTGGGTCGGCCAGGACGGTGCAGGCCATGATCCGGACGGCCCGGCCAAGCCCTGGTCGAGCGCGCTCGAAGCCCGCTCGGTGCCGATCCGCAGCCAGAACCGCGGCGAGGTCGCACTGACGATCGCGGGGCAGCATTTCACCTGCCCACTCGGCGGAGCCGCGCAGTTCGAGATCACCGGCGGGCTCAACGCCGAAGTCGACCCGGACGACGAGACCTCGATCGTGCGCTGCGACGGGCTGGTGATCGACCTGCGCCGCTGGCCGCTGACCCGGACCGCGCCGCTGATCGTCGAGGTCACCAGCCGGATGGGCGAAACCGAGATCGCCGAGCCGCCGATGCCCTTCCCGCTCGAGATCGTGCGCGAGGGCGATTTCGGCCGGCGCGGCCGGGCCGTCGTGCCGATGCAGAACCTGACGACGACCTTGTCGCGCGCCGTGCGCACCAGCGGCGCCAATGTGCTGCGTGGCGAGATCACGATCTTGCTCGCTATCAAGTCCGCTGACGAGGGCGGCCAGGCCTTCGCGCAGGCGAGCCTGCCGCTGCGCTATAGCCGCCGCGTCCATCGCCTGCCGATCTGCATCGACCTCGGGGCCTCCGCGACCTCGATCTGGTCCGGCGCGCCGCGCGCCGCCGGCCGAGCGACCGAGATCAGGCCATTGGCACTGGGCACCTGGCTCGCCGCCCATGTCGACCCGCGCCACGGCGAAGCCGCCCTGCAGGATGCCGGCGCCGCGCCGCTGATCCCGAGCCATGTCGGGCTCGATTCGGGCAACAACCTGCGCGCCGACCATGCGCCGCACAGCCTCCCGGACCTCGCCCTGATCGGCTCGGACCGAGCGAGCGTGGCGCGCCGGCTCAAGGCGTTCGCGCGGCGCTACGACGTCTCGGCACCCGTCCCGCCACCGCAATCCGGCCTGGCTGAAAGCGGCAAGCGGATCGACTCGCTCAAGCATGCGCTGACCTCCGGCGCCGTTTCGCTGACGCTGAACGAGCAGGTGCATCGCTACGATGCCGCCACCGACCGCGTCGTCGCCACCAATACGGTCGAAATCGCGCCGCTGGTCGCCGACGTGCTCGACGAACTGGTCGATCTTTATGTGCTGCGCCTGGGCGAGGACCGCCTGCGCGTCGAGGACCATGCGCCGCCGCCAGTGGTCCCGCGCATCCTGGTCTCCTGCCCGAGCGGCATCGGCGACGAGATCGCCTCGCGCTATCGCGCCGCGCTCGAACTGTTCGCGCAGCGGCTGGAGCGGCTCTTCCCCGGTACGACCAGCTTCCCGGATGCGGCCGTCACCGTGCCCGAGGCGGTCGCGGCGGCGCGCTATGTCGCCAGCCTGCCGGAGGTGCGCGCCGCCGTGCCGGACCAAAGCGAGGCGCTGCTGATCACACTCGACATCGGCGGCGGCACCAGCGACGTCGCGCTCGCGTCCCTACGTCGCGACGGCGACCGGCTGAACCATTCGACGCTCGCGACCTTCGGCCTGCCTGTCGGCGGCGACCTGATCGACGAGGCGCTGACCGGCATCGCTGCTACCCTGATCGACCGGGCGATGGACGGGCAGGACGCCCACTGGCAGCCGGCCTTCGCCGAGGCCTCGCTCGCCCGCGCCATCCAACGCGAGGACGCCGCCGCGCTGGCGGCGCGCAGCTGGCTGCGCCAGGCGGTGAAACAGGCCAAGGCTGGTCTCGCCACCCGTCTCAGCGAGAAGGCGCAAGCCTCCGGCAGCGCTTATCGCTGGGATACGGATGCGACCGATGAGAGCTTTGACCTCGTCCTTGCCGAGATGAGGCCGGACGGCGACCCCGCCGGGCTCTACGTCGCCCAGAACGAGCCGACACTGGCGGACGTGACGCAGCGGCCGGGCCTCCAGCTTGCGATCGACGGGCCCGACAAGGCCGGCACGCGCCGGCTCGTGCTGAAGCTCTCGCGCAGCGCATTGGAGACGGGCGCGGGCGAAGCCTCGCAACGCCTGACCGAGATCGGCGCCGTGCTCGGCGGCATGCTGCCGCGCCTGGCCCGCGCCGCCGGGCCCAACCCGGTCAGGCGCCCGACCGTGATCATGGTGCCGACCGGGCGCGCCGCGCTCTGGCCGCCGATCTTCGAGGCGATCGCCGCCGAAGCCGAGGCCAGCCGCGCCGCCTTCCCGTTCGAGCGCCCGTTCTCGCCGGCGGCGATGAAGAAGGCGGTGATCGCCGGCGCCGCCATCCTCGGCATCGAGGGCGACATGGCCGGCAGCGCCGTCCAGCACAAGAACCCGCTCGGCATCGCCGCCATGGCGGTGCAGATGCGCGATCTCGGCGCCACCGGCCTGCGCACCGAATTCGCGGCCGAGCGCATCCATTATCTCGGCTACGACATCGCCTCCGGCGCGCGCGTCCATGCCGAGCACGACGAGACGGCGCCGAGCCTCGGCGGGCGCGCCAATCTCGGCCGCCGCTTCCAGTTCGTGCGCACGATCCCGGGCCTCGACCCGCAGGGCAAGGCGCTGTCGCGCCTGCGCCCGCTGCTTGGCGGGCAGGATCCGATGGTGCTGCTCGAAGGCGATTCGATCGTCGAGGCGCATCGCGAGGGGCTCGACGGCTTCGGCGTCTGCGAGATCATCAGCGAGGTGCTGTCGCCGGTGAGCCGCAAGGTCACGGTGGTCGCCGCCAATGAAGGCTGGGAAGCCTGCTGGCGGATCGAGCACGACCGCGTCTCGCGGATTTATTGAGCGCGACCATGTATCGATACGAAGGGGACAGGCGCGACGCGAACCCCTCTCCCGGATGGGAGAGAGGCAGGGGTGAGGGACCGCCGCTGATTACTAGGGCGAGACGGCGCCGTTGCACCTTTCTGCGGATAGGGCAGTCCCTCATCCCTGCCCTTCTCCCACACGGGAGAAGGGTTCCCCGCGCCCTTCATCCGCCCGGGACGACTCGCTTGTTTGATAATGTCCGGCTCCGAAAATCGCTCCGGAACCCGCAAAGGCGATTGCGCGCCGCGAACCCTTCCCTCCATCCTCCGCACGCCCGAGTGAGCTGACGCCATGGCCCTGCCCGATCTCATGGACCTGGTGATGCACGACCCGCGGCGGCTGACCAGCCTGCGCGCCGTCGCCGGCGAGCCGGGCGAGGCCATGCCCGGCATCGAGAACCTCTGGCGCAAGCCTGTCTTCAGCCTGATGGCGGGCGGGCAACCGACCAAGGACGGCAAGGCCTCGCTGGAAGACCTGATCGATCGCCATCGCAGCATCGCGCTGACCGATGGCGGCAGCGGCCCGCAGCCGATCGACGTGCCCTTCACCTCGCTGGTGGTGCTGACCGCCGAGGCACTGCCGGGCGCGCAGGAGCTCGGCCGCTTCCTCGCCGACCGGATCGAGCAGCGTTTCCGCGACGTGATCGACCCCGATATCGGCGTCACCGTCCATGTCGAGCAGAGCCTGCATGCGACCGCGCCGGTCGCGGTCTATCTCGGCCATGGCGTCTACGCCCCGCCCGCCGACAACCGGCTGCCGCATGGCGAAGTGGTCATCCGGCAGGATGCGGAGACCGCGATCGGCCAGCCGATCATCGGCGTCAACACGGCGGGCGGGCTCTATTCCGGCCAGGCACGCTTCGCCTTTTCGCGCAGCGAGATGCTGACGCCGGCCGTGCATCCCGACCTGCCGGGCGGCACGATCTTCTTCCTCGGCCGCTATCCAGTCGACGCCTCCGCCCGCGATGCCGGCGGCCTGCCGCTGCTCACCGCTTTGCCGCAGACGCCGGAGGCACGCGCCCAGGCGATCCAGGTCGAGACGCTGGCGCTGCCCGGCGGCAATGTCGACGCCCGCTTTGAGATCCTCGGCGTACGCCCGCAGGTCGGACGCGTTTCGCTCGGCCTGGTCGACGTCACCCTCGACCGCAGGCCGAGCCGCCTGCAGGCGCAACCGCCAAAGGGCCCGCATCTCGCCGTGGTCGGCCTCGCCATCCCCGAGAATTTCGGCGGCCGGCGCCTGGCGCGCTACTGGGTGGAGCGCAGCCATGGCGGGCGATTGATGTCGTCGGCCATGCTGGCGCAGCGCGACAGCATCGTCGTGCAGGGCCGCGACGCCCGCCGCTACGACCGACGGGAACTGCGCTACAGCCGGCCCAGTGGCGAGTTCCGGGCGGAGAGCATGAGCTTCGACGGGCGCCGCCGCTCGCTGCTGATGCTTGAGGATGGCGAGTTCGGCTATATCGGCTTGCCGCGCGAGCAGACCGCGATCGCCTTCGGCCCGGACCAGTCCTCGCGCGGCTACGGCACCTTCGACTGGCTTGGCGAAGCGGTGCGCGTCCAGTTCGGCTCCGGCGTGGTCGAGCGGCTCGACGATCTCTATGATCACAACCCGGTCGGCTTCATCGCGGCTGCGCCCAGCGGCGTCGCCGTGCAATCGGCCGGCGACATCTGGCTCCTCGGCGGGCGCAAGCCGCAGGCAGCCGGGACCTGCATCATCCCGGCGAACGGGCCCTTCGTGCTCGGGCCGCTGGTGGTCGAGCTCAGGGAGGCGACGCCATGAGCCATCCGCTCTTCCGCGGCCTGAAGCGCAGCGTCACCGCCGTCACGGTCGGCACCGTCACCATCGTCGGCTTCCTCTGGCTCTCGGGCGGGCTGATCGGCGAACTCGCCGCCAGCCGCGCCTGGATCAAGCAGCCCGACTTCACCGAGACCAGCCGCTCGAACGAGGACCTGTTCCAGCAGGGCGTCGCGACCGGGCTGATCTGGCTGGATCCGGCCGGGCCGGTCATCCGCTCGCAACCCTGCGAAGCGCTCTACGACGCCTCGCTGACCCTGCCGACGCCGCAGGGCGCCAAGGAGTTCTCGCGCACGCTGCTCGACCGGCTCTGCAATCTGCCCGCCGGCCAGCAGATCCGCTCGGAGATGCTGGCCTGGAACAACTCCTTCCTGATCGCCGCCGCCCGCGACGACCGCGCGCCCGACCGACGCTGCGCCGACGGCACGCCATTGACGTTGCCGGTGGTGCCGGCTGGCTGCCGTCCGTCGGGCTGGACCGCCCGCGTCGCCCAGACCACCGACCTCGCCGCGCCGCTCAACGTGATGCCGAACGCGGTGCCGCCGCCGCGCGACTTCGCCGATTTCGCCAAGCGCCGGGCCAACCAGCTCTCCGACTGGGCCCTGTTCGGCCCCCTGCGGGCGCCGGATGACCGGCTCGTGCTCTCGACACGGCTCCCCCCCGGCAATCGCCGCGTCACCGTCGACATGATCCTCGAGCCGGCGCGCATCGTCGTCGGCAATGAGCGGGTCAATCTCGATCCTAAGCGCGACGAGCAGACCGTGCGCATCGCCGGCCTTGCCATCGCGGCCGAGCGCATCTGCTCCGACAGCGACGAGTTCGCCACCTGCGCCGAGGAGGCCCAGCAGGGCCTGCCGCATGGCTGGCGCTTTACCATCACCGGCGCGCGCCGCCGCGACGTCGAGATCGGCTTCGAGGGCCAGCCGGTCCGGGCGGTGCCGCCGCGCGCCCGTGAAATCCTCGGCGGACCCAGCGTCCAGAGCGAGGACGGCAAGGTCAAGCTCTGGCGCTCCTCGCATATCGAGGCCGATTGCGAGCGGGCCAAGACCAAACTGGTCTGCGAACTCGGCTGGCGCGGCGCGGTCACCCAGCGGCGCACCGGCGCTGCCCGCGCCCTCTTCTTCGCCGACGGCACGCCGGCGCTCGACAACAACGGCGTGCCGCTACCGATCGTCGACGAGCTCGGCCTGACCGCGATGATCGGCTACGGCGCCGGCGACGTCGGCTCGCTCTCGGCCGCGCTCGGCCGGGCCCGTACCCGCGAGAACCTGACGCTGACGATCGAGCCCCGCCTGCAGAAGCTGGTGCAGGAGGCGGTCTACGAGCATATGGGCGAGCGCCTCGGCCGCGGAAAGCGGCCGCGCAAGCCAGGCCCGCTGCCGGTCAACCTCGCCCCCGAGCAGGAGCCGCCGGACCAGGGCGACGGCCGCGCCGTCGTGCTGCTGATGGATGCCGGCGACGAGCCGGGCTCGCTGCTCGGCCTCGCGAGCTGGCCCGATTTCGTGCCGGGCATGCACAGCTGGGACATCCAGGCGCTCTCGACCGGGCGCGACAGCGACTCGCCGCTCGCCGGCCATGGCTGGCGCGCCGGCGACGTCCACACCATGCCGGGTTCGACCTTCAAGCTGGTCACCGGTCTCGCCAGCATCCTGGCGGTGCGCGAGCAGCCGCGCTTCGCCGACATGATCATGGGCCGCATGCCGCCGGCTCAGCAGGCGCAGATCTTCGGCATAGCGGGCGGCGGCGGCCTCAATGTCGACGGCGTGCCGATCGCCAACTATGGCGGCGCCGGCTTCAACTACGGCATCCTGGCGCCGGCGCAAAGCGGCTGCCCCGATGGCGGCCGCGGCGCCCAGATCGGCTTCTGCGAAGCGTTGATCAAGTCGTCGAACCTGTGGTTCGCCGGCATGGCGCTGACCATGGACGGGCGCAAGGTCGGCGGCCGCGCCACGACCGTTCCCGGCCGCACCGGCACGATCCTGGCCGAGCTGACCGAGCATCTCTACCCGATCACCCAGCCGGGCAGCCTTGCCCAGCCCGGCATCGACCTGACACGCGGCATCGTACCGGGCGCACAGCGGCTGACCGGCGAGGCGCTCGATCTCGCGGTCGAGGACAAGCGCAATGCCAGGCGCATCGACCTCGCGACCAACTCCTACGGCCAGGGCGTGCGCGCGACCCCGATTGCGATGGCCTCGATCTATGGCTCGGTCGGCGCTCGCAAGGTCATCCAGCCGCGCGTGCTGAAGCCGGTCTCGGACGTGGCGGAGACGCCGCTGCCGAACGAGGGCAAGCCGGTGATCCCCGGCATGGACCCGCGCCAGGCCGAACCCTTCCTCGACGACGCCCAGCGCGGCCTCTACGGCGTGGTCAACTCCCCGGGCGGCACCGCCGCCGGCGTGATGGCCTCGCTGCCGCCGGATATCCGCCGACGCATCTTCGGCAAGACCGGTACGGCCGACACCGTCGAAGGCATGAACTCGGCCTGGTTCGCCGGCTGGATGGACAATGTCGCGGGGCACAAGCGCGTCGCCTTCACCTGCCTGGTCTCGCATACGCGGGAAACCGGCGGACGCGCCTGCGGCCGGCTGATGGCCGGCCTGCTCGCCAAGATGGCCGCGCTCGGAGACAAGAAGTGAGCGAGACCACCGCGCTGCGCCAATTGATGGGCCGCTGGCTGACCTTGCGGCCCTTCCGCCTGCCGCGCATCCGCATCGGCGGCGCAGGAGGGGTCGTGACCGGCCTCGTCCTGCTCGCGCTCTGCCTGACTGTGCTCGGCTTCTGGTGGCACAACACCACCAACCTGATCGAGAGCGCCCGGCCGGTGGTCAGCCTGGAGCGGCTCGATCTCGCGCTTGCCCGCGGCGAGACCGTGACGATCGGCCGGCGCGAACTGCTGCAGCCGCAGCGCTTCGACGCCGCCGAGGCGCGCCATGTCTCCCTGACCCGCCAGCAGGACGGCCGCGTCACCATCCGCAACGTCGCCGCGACGCGCCGGCTCTGGCTCGATTATCTCAACGGCGCCGGCAGCTTCTCGGCGCGCTGGCGTTTCCAGCCGGGCGACCGCATCGCCGCCGGGGCACTGGCGATCGCGGTCGACGAGGCGCGGCCAGGGCGGCTGGCGCTGACCTTGACCGAGGCCGGCAAGCAGGGCGCCCGCAAGCTCACCGTCGACTCGACCGGCCCGCTCTCGACGCTCCGGCTCGACGGCAACGCGCTCCCTGTCTGCCAGCCACGCAGCGGCGCGGACCGCATCCGCGAGATCGTCACCGGCCTGATCGCGACCGATGAGCGCGGCGAGGACCGCATCGTCTCGCTCGGCGGCCGGCTGACCTGCTCGGTCCGTGAGGAGACGCATGTCGGGGCCAGCGCCCTGCCCTTCAAGGCGCTGACCATCGTCGCGCGCGGCGGCAGCTACTTCCTGGCGCCGGGCGACGCCGTCGATGCGCCGCGCCCGCCCGTGCTGTTCGCGCGCGGCAACCAGCGCGTCACCGACTTCACCGACATCGCCTGGGAACTCGACCCGGACGGGCCGGCCCGGCTCAGCCACATGATCATCGGCCGCACGCGCTATGCCGTCGAGATCGGCCAGGAATCGAACGGGCGCCTGCCGCTGCGGCTGACGCCGCTGAGCAAGACCCACCGCTTCGCACCCGACGATGCCGAGATCCTGCGCAGCGCGGCGACGACCGAGAGCGTGCGACCGGTGGTAACGCCCGCGCGCCAACCCATGTCGGGCGCGGAGCTCGGCAACCCGCTCTCCTCGCTCAACGGCGTCGAGCGCATCGTGCGCCTGCTGCTGACCCTCGGCGTCGCCGTGTTCGGCGTGCTCTCGGCCATGCACCACGCGACGTTGTTCCGGCGCAGCGCCATCCTGGTGCGGCTGGTCGGCGCGCTCGGCTCGACCGCCTTCATCGGCGCGACGACCATGCTGGTGCTGGCCCCGGAGCTGTCGCGGCTCGGCGGCGCTTCGATCTCCTACGAGGCGGCGCTGCACGCCACCATCATCGCCTATGCGATCGCCTGCATCGCGATCATGGTCGGGCCACGCTTCACCACGCCGCTACGCCTGACCTGGCTCGGCTTCGTCATGCTCTGCTGCCTCGGCAGCCTGACCCTGCTCGCGCTCGGCATCGACGCGGAGAAGACCGACTTCACCATCCATGCCGAGAAGAACAAGCTGCTGTTCTTCGACCTGATCCCGGTCGCGGCGGTGGTGATCGCCTTCCAGCCGCAGCGCTCGATCGCTGCCTTGCCACGCTCCTTCTTCATGGGCGTCGGCTTCAAGGACCAGCTACTGCGCGCCGTGCCGGCGATCCTGATCCTCGCCGCCTTCGTCGCCTGGGGCGTGCTCGGCACCGAGACCGGCGTCGCCGGCTTCCAGCCGGTCGAACTCGGCAAGATCGCGCTCGTCCTGGTGCTGGCGCACATCTTCCTCGGCTTCTCGCGGATCGACTACTTCTACAACCAGCGCCACTACGTCTCCTGGCTGACCGTCAGCCTCGCGACCGTGCTGGTCTTCATCCTGTTCCTGACCGCGGTGCCGTTCCTGAAGAGCGACTATTCGCCAGCGCTGATCATCATCATCACCACGGTCGTGCTCGCTTTCGCCTTCCTGTTGCCGAGCACGCTGAAGCGTCTGGTCGAGATCATGCGCATCTTCCTGCGCCGCTCCGACGCGCCGCAGCGCAAGGTCCGTCGTCTCGGCTGGCCGCGCGGCGGCGTGCTGGCGCTGGTCCTGGTGATCCTGCTCGGCATCAACGCGGCGCTGATCTACGCCTTCCCCGGCCTCGTCACCTACGCGATCTCGGGCCAGTGGAGCCTGCCCAAGGAGCGGCTCGCCGCCATCGACACGCTCGAGAAGGCGCGCGGCGGGCTCTTCCGCGTCCCGGCCGAGCGGCTGCTGACCTGGTACGATCTCGACCACGCCACCAAGCGCACGCAAACGGCGGCTCAGGATCGCAGCCCGGACGTGATCCACCGCGATCTCGGCTTCCAGCTGCTGCAATCCAAGGTCGCGCTCGCCGAGATGCCGTGCACGCTGGCAAGGCTCGATCTCGGCCTCGACAAGACGCCGCTCGAGGTCCGCCGCGCGCTCGATGAACTCCCACCCTCGCCGGTCTCGCTCTGCGCCATGCTGCCGGGCGCCCGCGTCACCCCGATCGCCGAGCGCAAGGGCGAGGAGCAGGACGAGACCGTCAGCCGCTTCACTGTCAGCGATCTCGTGCGATTGCCGGTGGTGCAGAACGACTTCATCGCCACCTTCCTGATGGTGCGCTTCGGCCTGCCGGCGGGGCTCGCCTTGCTGGCGGCGCAGGTGATCACCGTCTTCGGCCTGCTTTCGTTGGCTGTCAGCCTGATGCGCGAGCGCGCCATGGGCTCGGCCCAGGAAGGCGCCAACAAGGGCATGGCGATCATCCTCGTCGGCATCGCCACGATCTTCGCGCTGCACTGGAGCATTTCCTGGGGCAATGCGCTCGGCCTGTTACCGGTGATGGGCCAGCCGATGACCTTCATCGCCGCGGCGACCTCACATCACATGCTGATGGCACTGCCCTCGATCGCGATCGCGTTGATCGCCGGCCGGCTCGCAGCGATCCGCCAGCTCTCGCCGACCAGCGACCCGCCGCCCTGGGGCCTGTGGCGCGGACTGACGCGTGCGGGGCTGTAAGCGTCTGCCAAAGGCCGGCAGCTAACCCGAACGGGGGAGTTGCCCCGCGCAAGATTGCTTTAAACTCCCCAAGCTTCGGAGATTGGGCTCCCGCCAGCCCGCGGGACCGATTGACCGCGGCCCGGCATCTGCAATCGTAGACGCCGGGTGGGAGGCAGGCGGAGATGGGAGCACGCGTTTCCGACAGCAGCGAGCGGGCGATCGCGCATCTCGGTGAGCTGGTCGACGCCGCCGCGATCGCGCCCGAGCACTGGCAGGAGGTCTGCCGCAGCTTCCAGGACATCCTCCCGGACGCGCGCGTCCTCATGCAGGGATATGATGCCGCGGCGCCCTATGCCATGCCGCTGGCCGGCGCCGGCTGGGAGGACGTCGATTTCGAGATCTACTTCGACCACTACGCCGCGCTCAATCCCTGGACCCCGGCCTGGACCGATCTGCCGATCCTGCGCAGCACGCTAGCGGACGCGGTATTGCCGCGCCGCATCCTCGAGCAAACCGAATTCTACAACGACTGGATCAAGCCGATGGGCGGGGCCGACGCGGCCAGCGGCATCAAGATCGTCCAGGACCGGTCGCGGATGGCTACGCTCTGCGTGCACTATGACCGGCGGCGCGCGGAGCAGAGCCACGAAGCGCTCGTGCCGATCTTCCAGGCGCTGGCTCCGAAGATGCGGCGTGCGCTCGACTGCAATCGCGCTGTGATGCGCAATAATCATTCGATGCTCGGGGACTCGCTGATGCGCAATCTCATCGATCCCGCGCTGGTGCTGGACACTGATTGCCGCGTCCTCGACCTCAATGCCGCGGCCCAGGATCTCAGCGAAAGCGGCCGGTCCCTGCGCGTCACCGCCGGCGACAGGCTGGTGCTCGGCGATGCCGAGGCGCAGGCGAAGCTCGCCCTTGCAGTGGCAGCCGTCTGCTCGCGCCGGCTGGGTTCGATCGGCCGTCACGACATCTCGTTCCGGCAGGGACCGGAACGGCTTTCCTTCTCCGTATTGCCGGTCGCGCAGAACCTGCGGGATTATGCGTTCGGCGGGCCGGCCAGCCTGTTCATCCCCGGCACGATCGCACTCGTCATCATCCGGCGGGAGCTGGTCGACTCCAGCATCGAGCTGGACGCGCTCAGGCAGCGCTTCGACCTGAGCCTGCAGGAGGCGCGCATCGCGCTTGCCCTGCGCGAGGGCGGCACGGTCGCCGAGATCGCCATGCGCATGGGCATCGCCTACGAGACTGCCCGTGTGCATCTCAAATCGGCCTTCGCCAAGACCGGCAGCCACAGGCAGCGCGAATTGCTGGCGCTGGTGCTCGACACGGCCGGTCCGCGCGGCTGACCCGAACGCGACGTGCGGCGCTTGCCCTCGGCGGCTTCAGACTTCGCGGCTCAGCGCCGCTTGATCTCGACCGAGAGCGCCTTGGGCTCCTCGAACTGGACCACCGGGAAGGCTGCGATGCCGCCACGGATCGCGTTCGGATTGAAGACCAGGCGGGTCGCCGTCGACTTCGAGGCCACCACGGCCGGGCCGGTTCCGCTCTGGAACTTCGCCTTGGCCGGCGCAACCGGGGCGAGCGCCAGCCCGCAGATGTCCTGGCCGTCGATCGCGACGCTCGTCATCTCGCCGATATCGACCGAAGCCTCGCTGTAACGCGGGCGCAGCTCGTAGATCTGGGCCTCGCAGGTGCTGCCGGCTGGTGCGGACAAGGTCACCAGCCTCGCCAGAGCGGAGCCTGTCATCGCGGCAGAGCCGCTTTGGGCGCCGGCATTCTGCTGCCCCAGGGAAGGCGCCGTCGTGCTTTGCTGATTGCCGGCCTGCTGACCGGTGCTCGGCTGCGTCGTCCCGCCGGTCCCGGGCTGGGTCAGCGTCGGCGGGGCCTGATAGGGGTCCTCGGTCGCGGTCCCGCGCGTCAGGTACCAGCCCGCGCCGGCAGCGCCGGCGACGAGCACCAGAGCCGCAGCAGCAATCACGGGCAGGCGCGAGGACGAGGAGGTCGAGGCCGACTTGTCGCCGAGCACCGAGCGGCGCGGCCGCGGCGCCTGTGGGCTCTTCAGCACATCGGCGATCGAGGGTTCGTCCCCAGCCGGACGCGGCTGGACCAGGGTCTGCTCCGGCTGCGCTGCAGCCATTTGCGCGGGCTGCGGCTGGGCAGGCTGCTCGGCGGTCTTGGGCTCGAACGGTTTCAGGGCCATCGAAGACGATCCCGGTGCGACCGGCCGTTCCGGCGCGGACGCCGCGGCCTGCGGTTCGAAGGAGCCGCTGCGCAGGAAGAGATCGATCGGCGCAGCGATGTCCGCGAGGGAAGAGACCACCACGATATGATGCGGCTGACCACCGAGAATCTTGCCAAGGATCGCCACAGTGCGCTCCGCCTCGTCGCCGCGTGGCACCAGCGCCAGCACCGGGGTTGCGCCGTGCTCGGCATCGGCGAAGAGATGGCGGCAGCGGTCGATCTTGGTGGTGAGGTGGTATTCCTGCTGGGTGACGCGCGCTTCGCTCGCCGTATCGGCGACGGAAAGGTCGATCGCGCCGGTGCCCCAGATCACGAGCTTGGCCTCGGACGCCTTGTGCGTCACCGCCTCGCCATGGGCGAGCGCGCAATGGGCAGCGAGCGTCGGCACCATCCAGCTCTTGCCCTGGTCGATCGCGCCGGAGGCGGCGAGGCGATAACTGCCGCCATCGGGCAGGCCGAGGATCTGGCGCAAGGGCTCGCCCGGACGCAGGAGATTGCTGTACTGCGTGCTCCAGGGCTCGCAGACCTCGGAGCTCTCGGTCGCCAGCACGACACGCGAGACCGGGACGCGTGCCGACCAGGCGAGCTTCTTCAGGATGATCGGCTGGTCGGTCGTCGGCACGACGACGAAGACACCGGAGCGCCTGACGTTCTGATCTCCCGCCATCATCTTCTCGCAGGCCCTGCCGTTCCCTCAGCCAGGCAAAAGCGCCGCTTGAGGCAGCGCTCCTGACGTTACTTACAGCAGATAAACGCCCGCGAGCGGGTTGGCGAGCATCAATCGCAAGAGGTCGCGCTCGGCATCCTGCCGCGGCAGGTCGATGACGATGTGCTTGTCGACCGGCGCCGGCAGCGGCAGGCGGACCACGCCCTCGATCGAGACGACCTCGATCATGGTCGGGGCGGGATCTGTCTCCGACAAGCACTGGATGACCAGAGCCGGCGGCGCATCGTCCTCCTCGATCACGTCGAGCTCGAACGAGCCGATGCGGCGGTGCGTGGCGCTGCTGTCATAGGCGGCAGCAGCAAGCTCGCTACGCGCCACGGCCTGGAAGGAGAGCAGGCGGCGATAGAGCCGCGCCGCTTCCGGATCGGTGCGTATGGCGCGCTCCGCGGCGAAATTGACGGGCTCGCCACGGACGCGGCGGGCATGCGCCCAAAGGTCGGCGCGGCTGATGCTCGCGGCAGCCGCCTCTTCCGGCTCGGCGCTCGCGAGCGCCGCCAGCACCAGGCGGGCCGTGGCGCGGCCGACGCGGGGGTCGTCTTCGAGCGGACCCTGGTTGAGGAACTCTGTCATGGCCGTTTCGATCGCCCTTGATAACGCTGCGAAAAGACGTCGGTGAACCGCGCCTCGTCGCTGGCGGCCTGGGCTACCAGGTCCGTCGTTTCGCCAAAGCGCTTCTGTTGCCTGTTGATCCGGTGCAGGGCTGCTGCGACCGTTCTCAGTGCTCCCCCATGCCTTGCGAAGATCAGCATCAGTTTCGCATCGTCGATGCGGAAACTGGCGCGGTCATGGCGCCAACGCCGCAACAGCTTCTGCCCCTCGGCCGTTGCAGCCTCGCTCTGCGGGCCCTCGATCGCCTCGAGCGCGTTGCCGATCAGCAGCAATTCGTCGAGCCGCTTGCCCAGCGCGGCAAGCGCCGCGCCGATACCGGCATAGTCGAACGCCTCCGGGCTCTGGTCGACCTGGCCGCGATTGGAGCCGGCGATGCGGCGGCTCGCCTCGACCAGCCGGTTCTCCCAAGGCGCGACGGCGCGCGAGCGCACCAGCGTCAGCGGCTGCTCATGGGCGAGCGGCAGGATGGCGAGTGCCCGGCCGATCGCTTCACGCTCCTCCTTGTTGAGGAATTTCGGCTCGGCAGGCAGGCGCATCAGCGCGGCGTAGACGCGCTCGCGCACGATGCCGTCCTCGTCCTCCTCTTCCGGCTCGTCGTCCTCTTCCTCGGGATCCTCCGGCTCGAGCTCGCCGAGGATCGTTTGATAATCGAGCCAGGCGATCAGCGCCTCCTCCGGATTCTCCGAGGGCTGACGCGCCATCAGCGTGTCCATCGAGGCCGGGGCGATGAAATCGCGGCGGCCGACGCTGGAGCGCTCCTCGCGCATGAGCGCGCTGAAGCGCTCGGCAAAGCGGGCGAAGCTCCAGGTCTCGCCATGCAGCAGGGCGAAGCTCCAGAGCGAGACGAGATCGTCCGGATCGAACTCGCGCTGGCGCTCGCGTCGGCCGGACGCGTTGAGGAAAGCCTCGCGCTGGCGGATCAGGTCGGCGAAGGCCAGCAGCGGCAGATGGCGCCGGCGCCAGGCTCGCATGAAGCGCGCCGGCTCCTGGACCGCCCGCTTCAGCCCGTCCTCGTCGAAGGCCGACAGGGCGAAGACGGCATCGAGCGCAGTGCGCAAGGCCGCAAGGCCGCCCTCGGAGCGCTCATCGGCCTCGGCCGCGAAGAGGAAGTCGGCGAGGCCGAGCGCACGTCTGATCCGGCTCCAGGAGAAGGAGCGGCTCTTCGCCTCCTCCTTGCCGCCATAGGACAGGACGATCTCGGTCGCCGACGCCTCGATGGTGGCCCCGGCGAATGTGGTGCGGACCGGCCCCTCCTGGCGCAGTGGCCGCAGCAGGATGCCGCTCTCGTCGAGCATGCAGCCGATGGCGGCGTCCCGGGCCGGCATGCGCGGGCCCGCGGTCAGCGCGCCGAGCGAGAACAGCACCTGCAGCATGTCCCAGAGTGGCAGGTCGGCATTCTCCGAGCCGCCACCCGTGATCGCGAGAACGAACTTCTCTGTGTCCCGCGCAGAGAACCGGCGCGAAGACGCGATCGTGCTGATCTCCGCGACCCGTGCCGGGTCAATGCCCCAATCCATGTCTCAAATATCCGCATCCGACACCGGTCGGCTGCTACGAACGGAACCCTGCCCATTCCGCTCGTGCCAGACCGGCGCATATTGCTGCCACAATTAAAGTAACAAGCCGCCCGGTCGATGTCGACCGGGCGGCATTTTCGTATGGGAGGGCCGGGATTTATGGTTACCCGGACGCCCTTTTCAATCAGCGGGTGGCGACCTTGCTGACCACCAGACGGTTGCCGGAGAAGGTGACCTGACCGTTCAGACCGACCAGTTCCAGCATCAGGCGGAAATTGCGGGTCAGCCGAGCCGAGTCGGCCGAGGTCGAGTAGAAGAAATCGGCCGAGGTCGAGGTCATCTGCGTGGCGCGATGGGCGCGGTAGCAGCCCCAGCGGACGAACTCGCTCTCGACCCGATCGACTTCCGTGGCGGTGAAATCGCGCAGCTGGATCACGTAGTCGGTCGGCAGGCTGTTGCAGCCGTCGCCACCAGCCGCGACCGGAGCCGCACCGCCGCCAGCGCCACCGCCAAGCACGATGCCGTCCTTGCCGACCGCAGCCGCACCGCCGCTCGGGCGGGCAAAGCCTTCGAGCTTCTGGGCGATCGCGGCGCCGAGATCGGCGGCAAGAACGCGGGAGTGGGTGCCGACGGTCTCGAGCAGGCACTCGGCGCTGCAGGGATTCGGCAAAGCGGGCAGCTGGAAGCCGCCGACCTCGAAGGAGGCGATGAACTGGCCCGAGCGGACATTGAGCACGCGGCCGGCAATGCGGATCTCGGGGAAGCGGATGTCGGCTGCGACGGCGCGGCGGGCCGAGGCGTAGATCTGGTAGACGACCATGGCGTCGACCGGGGTCGAAACGGCACGGGCGATCTCGATCAGCTCGGCGTCGCGGCGACGGACCCGGGCGGTCTGGGTGATGCCGAGCGCCAGGCTGGTCTCGTCATAGACCTGGAAACCGCGAGTGTTGAGGTACTCCGAGAGCTGGAGCTGGACCCGGTTGAAGATGCGGTTGTTGCGCGGAACCGTATCCGGATCGGCGTCATCCGACATCACCAGGAGGTTGATGCGGGAATTCGGCGATTGAGCCTGGGCGACGGCTGCGAAGGACAGCAGCAGCGCGAAGCCGAGCATGAGACGCTTGAACAAGGCCATGACAGTGCCCCCTGAGGCAAATGGTTGTTTCGGGAAGACGGTAGAAACTCAGCCGGTGATGGCGATGACTTCAACGCGGCGATTGACAGGCGAATAAGGGCTGCGCGGACTGCGCAGCATGTCAGGGCCGAAGCCGTGGGCGACAAGGCGGCTCGGACCGATCTCACCATAGGAGACCAGCCAGTCACGCACCGCGGCGGCCCGCTCCTGCGAGAGCTCGACATTGTAGTCGTAGCCGCCCTCGGCGCTGGTGTGGCCGGCAATCAGAAAGCGCTGGTCGAGCAGGATCGGATCGCGCAACGCCAAGGCAAGCCGCATCAGCGTGGCTTCCGCGCCGCGGCGCAGTGACGCCGAGTCATTGTCGAAGAAAACGGTGACCTCGACGCGGCGGGTCAGATCGATCACCACGTCCTGGCCGTAGCCGCGGGGATGAACCCGGCGCGGCACCGGCGCGACGCGGCGGACCACGACCCTGCCGCCACCACTTGCGCCACCACCTGAGCGACCCGGCACCCGATCATGCGGCGCCAGCGAACGCAGGATGTTGGTCGCGCCCTGATCGGTCTGCGCCAATGCAGGAACGGCACTGAGCAGCGGCAGCGAAAAGATGAATCCGCCGAGCGCACGGCGGGACATCATCTGCGGAAGCTCGCTGTTGTCCTTGCGCTCATCTGCGTTCTTCATAGCCAGACCCCCTGTTTACCCTCTCTTCGCATAGTCCAGTAGCCTCGACAATGCGACGTCCCGGTCGGGTGAAAGCGGGTCGCAGCAATGGCGTTGCCCGAGCTTTGCCACTGTTTGCCGGATTTTCGCGTCGAGCCGCATTTTTTCCTGAACAGTGAATGAATGTGGCCTCCCCACGCGCGCGCGTTCGACATCCACGCACCGCCGTTGCGCAGGCATTCGCGAAACCGGCTCAGGGGTCGCCAAGGGCAGGGCAACGTGCCCAGTGCACACCCGTTCATGAGGAGACCCGCCATGGGCTTCCAGCTCGACCAGACCGTCCGCCAGCGCGCCAGCCGCTTGCGCATCGCCGTCGCCGCAGTCGCCGTCATCGTCTCGGCCGGCACCGGCTTTGCCCAGACCGACGGTGGTAACCCGGATGCACCGAAGGTCGCAGAGCGGCCGCAGTCGCTGAAGCTGGAGTTCTCCTCGCGTACGGTTTCGCTCGGCGTCGCCCAGGCGGCTCGCGAGATCATGACGACGCGCCAGATCGCCTTCGCGCCCGGCAGCTGGGAGGTCACCTCCGAGGCGCGCCGCGCCATCACCCAGCTGCGCGACGTCTTCCGCGGCAACGCCCCGAAAGGCGCGCCCTTCGTCATCCTGGTCTCGGGCGGCGACGAGGTGGTCAATTACCGCCGCGCCCGCGCGCTCCGCACCCAGCTGATCGAAATGCAGCTCGAGGACGCCGCCAAGGTGGCGATCGCCGCCCGCGCGACCGGCGAGGGCCAGGCCAATGACGACGGCAAGGCGCGTGTCGACCTCGTCCCGCTCGACCCGGCCCGCTGCGGCGGCTGCGGCGATGTCCCCTTCCGCACGCTCGTCCTCGACACCGGCGTCCAGAAGCTGGTGCGCGCCAGCGCCGAGGACGTGGTCGTCCCGGCCTCGCAGGTCGCCGGCAAGGACACCACCGATGTCGCCGCCGCGCCCGTGCCGCCGGTGCGCCAGCAGGCCACCGAAAAGGCGCCGCAGCGCGCCCAGGCACCGCGCGTGGTGGCCCAGAGGCCAGCGCTCGATCGCCCGGCGGAGCCGCGCTATGACGGCCGCACCGTCTGGGCCGATCCCGACGACTACGGCCAGCAGCGCCGCCGCATCAGCCGCAGCGTCAATCGCGGTGGCTGCCAGATGCCGGACATCGTCATCGACGACTACTATCCGGGCGGCCCGCTCGTCGGCTGCGACGGCAGCTACGGACCGCGCCCGCGCTGGTAAAGCCTGGGATTGATTCAGAGCCGCCCCGGCGAGCACAGCTCCGCCGGGGCGGCTCTATCTGCATTGGTTTCGGGTAATTGCGGAGGCGAAACCGCTCCGCACTTTGCTGGAATTGCTCAGACGATCTGATTGAGCAATGCGGCCTCGCCGCGCTCGAGCCGGCCGAGATTGTCGAGCAGGATGTCGACGACATTGCTCTCATAGGCGCGGGTCTCGCCCGCGCTGTGCGGCGTCAGCAGCACCTGCGGCATTCCCCAGAGCGGCGAGCCTGCCGGCAAAGGCTCCTCGTAGACGCAGTCGATGCCGGCGCCGGCGATGCGACCGGCATCGAGCGCGGCGATCATCGCCGGCTCGTCGACGACGCGGCCCCGCGCGACATTGATCAGGTAGGCGGACGGCTTCATCGCGGCGAGCGCGGCGGCGTCGATCAGCCCCTCCGTCTCCGGCGTCAGCGGGCAGGTCAAGGCGACGAAATCGGCCTGCGCGAGCGCAGCGTGCAACTCCGCCGGCGGCACGATCCGCTCGACATTCGGCTCCGAGCCCGACCGGCGGCGTACGCCGATGACGCGCATGCCGAAGGCAGAGGCGATCGCCGCTAGGCGCAAGCCGATGCGGCCGAGCCCGACGATGACGAGGGTGCGGCCGCCGAGCTCGTCCTCGCGGCGGGAGCGGTCGCTGATCATCGGCCGCCAGGAGGCCTTCGCCTGATTGTCGCGGGCGAGATGAAGCTGGCGCGCCAACGCCAGGATCAGCGAGATCGCGTGCTCGGCGACGGCGCGCTCATTGCCGCCCTGGGCGCTGGCGAGCCGGATGCCGGAAGCAGCCAGCTTTTGCTTGTCGAACTGGTCGGTGCCGGCGCTGACCGACTGGATGAAGCGCAGCTTGCTCAAGCCCTCCAGCATGTCGTTGCGCCAGAGGCCAGAGACGACCAGCACATCGGCCTCATGGGCGCGGGCCTTGAGATCATCGACTGTTCGGACCTCGAAGCTCGTCGCCGCGCCGTTGCGGGCGAGATACTCGTCGCGCAGCTGATAGGCCGCATGGGCGAAGCCGATGGTGAGGGCGGACTGCTTCGGCCAGGGCTGCATGCGTCTTGTCTCCGATCGCTGGAATCACCTGACGATAGCGTGGGTGCGTGGCTTCGTCCCGCTCTCGCCCGCATGCGCCTGCTGCGATGGCCGCGCAGCGGAACTCAGGCCGCTGCGAGCGCATCCGCCAGCCGGGTCCACGCGGCCGCGTCGCCCGGCAAGCCAAAGCGCAAGCGGGCCGGATCGTGCTGGAAGCGGCGGACATAGATCCCGGCTCGGCCGAGCCGCGCGAACAGAGCGGGCGCCTGCGATGTTTCGAGCAAGCGATAGAGCACGGTTCCGCCGACGACGCGGCCATGGCGGCTAAGGAGCGCATCGAGCCGCTTGCTGTCAGCCCCGCGCGCCTCGCCCGCTGCCGACAGCCAATCCCCATCGCCGAGCGCGGCAGCCCCGACATGCAGCGCCGGCCCCGCCACAGCCCACGGACCGAGCATCGCCTGGAGGGCATCGGTAAACCGCGTTTCGCCGACCGCGAAGCCGAGCCTCAGGCCAGCCAGCCCATAGGCCTTGCCGAAGGAACGCAGGACGAGGGCCCCTTCCGGCAAGATCGGCAGCAGGCTCATCTCAGGCGCGAAATCGGCGAAGGCTTCGTCGAGGACCAGCAGGCCGCCTCGCGTCGCGAGCACCCCGGCCAGCGCGACCAGGATCTGCTGCGCGACGATGCGCCCGTCCGGATTGTTCGGATTGACCAGCACCACGACGTTGGCGTCGCCGATCTCGGCAAGGTCGGTGATCTCGCGCACCGTCGCGCCCGTCTTGCGCCAGGCCGGTGCGTGCTCGCCATAGGTCGGCCCGAGCACGGCAACCTTCGCGGCCGGCACGAGGCGCGGCAGCAATTCGATCAGGATCTGCGTGCCGGGCGCCGCCATCACGCCGCTTTCCGGTTGAATGCGATAGGCTTTGCGGGCCGCCGCGAGCAGCGCCGCCTCCTCGATTTTCCCTGGCAGGTGCTGCCACAGGCTTAACGGCAGCTCCGGAAGCGGATAGGGGAGCGGGTTGATACCGGTCGAGAGATCGATCCAGGGTTTTGGCGCCTGTGGAAACAGCGCCTTGGCCGTGGCGAGATCGCCGCCATGCCAGATCGTCTCCTTCGTCTCCCCGGCCGCCATGTCGCTCTCCGAAAGTCTGCCGCTTCTCCTCGCCGCCCTCCTGATCGAGGTGGCGATCGGCTATCCGGCGCGCCTGTTCGCATGGATCGGCCATCCCGTCACCTGGATCGGCGCGCTGATCGCCTGGCTCGACCGCAGCCTCAACCGCGAGACTGCGAGCTTCGCGATGCGGCGGCTGGCCGGAATCGCCGCCTTGCTGCTCTTGCTCGGCGTGACGCTGGCCGCCGCACTGGCCCTCGTTGCGCTCTGCCGTCTCACCGGGCCGTTCGCCCTGCTGCCGCTGGCAATGTTGGCCTCGACCCTGCTGGCGCAGCGCAGCCTCCATGAGCACGTCGCCCGCGTCGCCGAAGGACTGGAACAGGGTGGGCTCACTGGGGGACGCAAGGCGGTTTCGATGATCGTCGGCCGCGATCCGGAGAGCCTCGACGAGGCCGGCGTGGCACGCGCCGCGATCGAGAGCCTGGCCGAGAATTTTTCCGACGGGATCGTCGCGCCGGCCTTCTGGCTCGGTGTCGGCGGCCTGCCGGGCGGCGCGCTCTACAAGGCGATCAACACCGCCGATTCGATGATCGGCCACAAGAACCCGCGCCATCTCGCCTTCGGCTGGGCCGCGGCGCGGCTCGACGACCTCGTCAACCTGCCGGCTTCGCGCTTTACGGCGCTGCTGCTCATTGCTGCGGCGGCGCTCGATCGAAATGCCGATGCCGGCGCGGCCTGCCGGGCTGTGCGTCGCGACGCCGGGCGCCACCGCTCACCCAATGCCGGCTGGCCGGAGGCGGCGACGGCGGGTGCGCTCGGGCTCCGCCTTGCCGGGCCGCGTGTCTATGGAGCGGCCAGGGTAGAGGATGGCTGGATGGGCGATGGCCGGGCGGAGGCAACCGCGGCGGATATCCGGCGGGCGCTTGGCCTCTATCGCCGCGCCTGCCTGCTGCTCTGGGGGTTGGCGGCATTGGGGGCGACTGTCGCCGTCATGGTCAGCGCGTAACCGTTATCGGTTACTCTCATCACAAAAAGAGCTACATTGCGGATCGGGAACAGACGGATCGCCGCCATGGGAACGCATGTCACGATCGATGACGACGTCGTCCGCGCCGCGGAAAAGCTGGCGCGCGAGCAAGATCGCCCGGTCGGAGAGGTGATCTCGGAACTGGCGCGCAGGTCGCTGCCAGCGGAGCAGCAGATCGTCTATCGCAACGGCATACCGTTGCTGCCCGAGCGGCCCGGCGTTCGCGTCACCATGGAACTCGTCAACGCGCTCCGCGACGAAGAGCCGTGACCTTCCTGCTCGACGTCAACGTGCTGATCGCGTTGATCGATCCGAGTCATGTGAACCATGCCGCGGCACATGGCTGGCTCACCCAGATCGCGCAAGATGGTTGGGCGACCTGCCCCATCGTCGAGAATGGCGTAATCCGCATACTGAGCCACTCGGCCTACCCGCTTCCCGACAGCGCCGGTTTTCCCGGCCGCGTCGCCAAAGTACTGCGCGAACTGCGCCGAGCTCCCGGATACACATTCTGGGCCGACGATCTCAGCCTGCTCGACATGGACCGCGTCGACCTCGATGCTATACTGAGTTCGCGGCACGTGACCGACACCTACCTCTTAGCCCTTGCCGTCAAGCATGGGGGCAAGCTCGCGACCTTCGACAGGCGACTGAAGCCCGACGCCGTCAAATCCGGCGCCGACGCGCTGCACATCATCGCGACCACCTGACGCGATCAGAACTCGATCCCTTCCTGCGCCTTCACACCGGCGGCGAAATGATGCTTCACCAGCGTCATTTCCGTCACAAGGTCAGCCGCCTCGATCAGCTCCGGCTTGGCGTTGCGGCCGGTGACGACGATGTGCAGATCCGGCCTGCGAGCGACCAGGGTCGCGACCACCTCGGCGAGCGGCAGGTAGTCGTAGCGCAGCGCGATGTTGAGCTCATCCAGCACCAATAGCCGGATGCCCTCATCGGCCATCAACTCCTTCGCCTTGTCGAAGGCGCGGTTGGCGGCGGCGATATCGCGGGCCTTGTCCTGCGTCTCCCAGGTGAAGCCCTCGCCCATCGAATGCCAGGAGACCTGGTCGCCGAAGGCGTCCAGCGCCTTGCGTTCGCCGGTCGACCAGGCGCCCTTGATGAACTGGACGACCCCGATGCCCCAACCATGGCCGAGCGCCCGCAAGATCAGGCCGAAGGCGGCGGTCGACTTGCCCTTGCCCGGACCGGTGTTGACGATCAGCAGGCCCTTTTCCAACGTCTTGCCGGCGACCTCGGCGTCCTGCACCGCCTTGCGCTTTTCCATCTTCGCCTTGTGGCGGGCGGCGTCCTCGGTCTCATCCGTCATCACTTCGCTCTTCTACTTCACCTGCATCGGCAATCCGGCGACCATGAAAACCACGCGCCCGGCCTGCGCCGCAAGGCGTTGATGCAGCCGGCCGGCCTCGTCGCGGAAGCGGCGGGCGAGCGCATTGTCCGGCACGATGCCGAGGCCGACCTCGTTCGAGACCAGCACGATCGACCCTTCTGCCTCGCGGCAGGCCGCGATGAGTTCGCCGGTCGCGATCGCAATGTCGCGCTCGGCGAGCAGGAGATTGGTCAGCCAGAGTGTCAGGCAATCGACCAGGATGGGTTGCCCGGACCGGGCATTGCGGATCGCCTCGGGCAGCGCCACCGGCGCATCGACCGTCTGCCAGTCGCGGGAACGGCGGGCGCGGTGCTCGGCGATGCGTGCCCGCATCTCGTCGTCATAGCCCTGGGCCGTGGCGATATAGGTCCAGGGCGCCGGCAACGCCTCGATCAGCGCCTCGGCATGCCGGCTCTTGCCGGAGCGGGCGCCGCCGAGGACGAGGGTGAGTGGGGAAAGAGTCATTTGGCAGTCTCCACGTCATGCTTCGGCTTGCGCCGCGCTCCGCCGGGAATGACGAGACTGCATTGCACAGCGACCACCGGATGGCTAATGATCATCGTGACGGTGCCTCGACAACGAGGTGAAAAGGGAACGCGGTGAAGGACCGCGGCTGCCCCCGCAACTGTAAGCGGCGCGTCCTGCGCCATCGGCCACTGGGTTTCCCGGGAAGGCGGAGCAGGACACCAAGCCGTGAGCCAGGAGACCTGCCGTCATTCGATGTCGTCCAGCAGGCTGCCGGTGGGGTGGCCAGGAGTGAGCCAATGAATACCGCAACCGTCACCAGCCAGGCCAGCGTCTCGGAACGGGCGAAAGCCGTCGCCGCAGCGCTGATCCTCGGCTTCGTGCTGATCTACACCGTCGGCTTCGCCGCCTCGTCCACTGTCCACAACGCGGCGCACGACACCCGTCACGGCCTCGCCTTCCCCTGTCATTGAGGGGAAGCACATGGTCACGCGTATTCTCACGGTCAGCATCCTGGCCGGGCTTTTGGCTGGACTGCTGATCTCGGCCCTCCAGCACGTCACCACCACCCCGCTGATCCTCAAGGCCGAGACCTATGAGGCGGCATTGCGCACACAGGGCGCACCGATGCAGGCCGCCTTTGATGGGCAGGCACGCATCATTCTCGCCCATAACGACCCGAAAGCCGGGGCAGAGCACACCGGCGAGCACGAATGGAAGCCGCAGGACGGCTTGCAGCGCACCGCCTTCACCAGCCTGGTGACGATCGCCACCGCGATCGGCTTCGCGGCGCTGCTGCTCGCCGGGATGATCGCGGCAAACGAGCAGATCGACCAGCGCCGGGCCTTGGCCTGGGCGGTGTGCGGCTTCTTCGCCTTCGGACTCGCCCCGGCGATGGGACTGGCGCCGGAGTTGCCGGGCTCCGCCGCAGCCGAGCTGCAACAGCGCCAGCTCTGGTGGCTGCTGACGGCCGTGGTCACCGCTGGGTCGCTCTTCGTCTTCCTGCGGGTCGAGGCCTCCTGGGCGCGGGCGCTCGCCGTGCTGGCCCTGCTGCTGCCGCACCTGATCGGCGCACCGCATCCGGTAGCGCCGGAGAGCAAGGTGCCGGCCGAGATCGCCGCGCATTTCGCCGCGCTGTCGCTCGCCATCCAGGCCGCGCTCTGGCTCGCCACCGGCTTTGCGGTTGGCGTGCTCTGGCCCTGGGCAACTCGCCGTAGCGCCGCGACGGCCGCGGCCTGACGCCTCGCACGGCCGGCGACGGCCGCGCCAATCCACGAGCATGGTCCGCAAAAGTGGACACCATTTTTGCGATCAGAACATGCGCAACTTTTGATTTTGCGCGAATTCTTATCGTTCGACCGTTCCGGTCGAACGGAAAGCGCGCAAGGAGGCGTTTCATGCTCGAAGGCGATCTCGCTTTCGCGACGGAAGCCCGGCTGGAGCCGGGCTGCACCATCCATGTTTGCACCGTCTGCCGGCGCCAGCGCGAGGACCTGCCGGAGGGTTACGACCAGCCCGGCATCGGCCTAGCAGCGGCGCTCTCCGAGCGTATGGCCGGCAGCGGCATCGCCGTCGTCCCGGTCGAGTGCCTCGCCGTCTGCAAGCGGCCCTGCACGGTCGCGCTCACGGCCGACGGCAAATGGACCTATCTGATCGGCGATCTCGACGCCGGTCTTCATCTCGACGAGATCGTCGGCGCGGCGGAGAGTTTTGCCGCCAGCGCCAACGGCATCGTTCCCTGGAAAGAAAGACCCGTCTCGTTCCGCAAGGGCGTGGTCGCGCGCGTGCCACCATTGCCGCGCACACAAGGATCAAACGAATGAACGCTCCGCAGAACCCCGCGCTCGGCAAGGTGCCGTGCACGATCATCACCGGCTTCCTCGGCGCCGGTAAGACCACCCTCGTTCGCCATCTGCTCGAGAACGCCGGCGGCAAGCGCCTCGCCGTGCTGGTCAACGAGTTCGGCGATCTCGGTTTCGACGGCTCCTTCATCGCCGGCTGCGGCATCGAGGGCTGCACGCAGGACAACATCGTCGAATTGCCGAATGGCTGCATCTGCTGCACCGTCGCCGATGATTTCGTGCCGGCGCTGGAGAAGCTGCTGAACCGGCCGAACCCGCCCGAGCACATCCTGATCGAGACCTCGGGGCTCGCCTTGCCGAAGCCACTGGTCAAGGCCTTCAACTGGCCGGCGATCCGCAGCCGGGTCACCGTCGACGGCGTCATCGCCGTGGTCGACGGACCGGCGGTGGCCGAAGGCCAGTTCGCGGATGATCCCGAGGCGCTGAAGGCGCAAGCGGCGCAGGACCAGGCGGTCGACCACGACAATCCGCTCGAGGAGGTGTTCGAGGACCAGATCCTCTGCGCCGACCTGATCCTGCTCAACAAGAGCGACCTCGTCGACGCCGCCGGTCGCGAGCGGGTCAAGGCCGAGATCGCGCAGCATCTGCCCAAGGCGATCAAGGTGGTCGAGACGGCCCATGGCAGGGTCGAGCCGGCGCTGATCATCGGCCTTGGGGCCGCAGCCGAGGCCGATCTGGCGGCCCGCCCCTCGCATCACGGCGAGGGCGAGGACCATGACCATGACGATTTCGACAGCGTCGCACTGCCGCTGCCGCAGGCGGCCACGCCGGAAGAGCTCGTCGCGCGCGTCGCCAAGGCGGCCGAGGCCGAAGGCGTGCTCCGCCTCAAGGGCTTCGCCGGCATTCCCGGCAAGCCGATGCGGCTCGTCGTGCAGGGCGTCGGCCGGCGCATCGGCCATCATTACGACCGGGCCTGGGGGGCGGACGAAGCACGCGACGGCCGTCTCGTGGTGATCGGCCTCAAGGGCTTCGACCGTGCCGCCGTGGAAGCGGCGCTCGCCGGATAATGCGATGCACCTTCTCCCGACCAGCGAGGTGAGGCTCGACGACGGCGAAGACGCCGTCGATCTCGCTCTGCCGCCGGGAGACCTCGTCGTCCTCTCCTTCAGCGACAGCGATCTCTCGGCGCTGGCGGCGGCTGCGCCCGATAGCGGGCTGGGCCTCCGCCTCGTTCCGCTCCGGCGTTTCAGGCACCCGCTCTCGATCGACCTCCTGATCGAGAACACGCTCGCCGGCTCGCGCTTCGTGCTGCTGCGCTGCCTCGGCGGGCTCGATTATCTGCGCTATGGCGTCGAGCAAATCGCCAGTGCCTGCCGGCAGCATGGCGTGGCGCTGGCGGTGCTGCCGGGCGATGATCGCGAGGACGAGCGGCTCGCTGGTTACGGCACGGTGCCGCTGGGTTTTGCGGCGGACTTGCTCGGCTATTTCCATGCCGGCGGCGGTGCCGAGAACATGCGGCGGCTGCTGGGGCGGGTGGACGCCTATCTGCAAGCGCAGTGCGACCCCTCATCCCCCTGCCAGTGGCTCGGCGAAGCCGAGACGGATGAGGGGTCGCAAGACGCTTCCGACCTCACCCCTGTCCCACTCCCAACCCTCTTCGCTCTTGGCCCCAACGCCACGCCCCTATCCTGGCGCGACGCACTCACCGCCTTGCCGGCAGAGGCATCGCTCGTCCCCATCCTCGTCTACCGCTCCGGTGTCGCTGCCGGCGACACGGCGATGGTCGAAGCGATCGCAGCGGCTCTCGCCGAGCGGGGCCTCCGCCCCCTGTCGCTCGCCCTGACCAGCCTCAAGGACGCAAGCGTCGCCAGCGAACTTGCCGCCCTGATCGCGACGCGCAAGCCGGCGCTGATCGTCACCACCACCGCATTCTCGGCCCGCGACGGCACCGATTTCGTGCTCGACGCCGCCGACTCCCCGATCCTGCAGGCTGTGCCCGTCGGCAGCGCCCGCGAAGCCTGGGCGGAATCGCCGCGCGGGCTCTCTGCCGCCGACCTAGCCATGCAGGCGGCGCTGCCGGAGTTCGACGGCCGGCTCGGCGCCATCCCCGTCGCCTTCAAGGAGGAGGTCAGCGACCCGGTGACCGGCCTGATGCTGCGGCGGCTAGCTCCCGATGCCGAGGGCATCGCCGCGCTCGCCGACTTCGCGGCGAACTGGGTCGCGCTCGGTCGCAAGCCGCAGAGCGACCGGCAAATCGCGCTGGTGATGTCGGACTATCCCGCCCGCGGCGGCCGCGCCGGTTTCGCCGTCGGCCTCGACACGCCGGCAAGCGCGCTGGCGATCCGGGAGCTGCTGCGAGACGCAGGATATGAAGTCGGCAGCAATGCGACCATCCCTCACAGCCCTCATCCTGAGGAGCCGCGCAGCGGCGTCTCGAAGGATGATCCAGCACGCTCTGGAGCATCCTTCGAGACGCGGCCTTCGGCCGCTCCTCAGGATGAGGGCTGGAAATTGATGCATGCCCTCACCGAGGGCCCGGCTGACTTCGCTGTCCCGCTCGCCAGCTACCGCGCCTGGCTCGTCGCCATCCCGGCCGACGCCCGCGAAACCCTGCTCGCGAGCCACGGCCAACCCGAAGCCGACCCAGCCTGCGACGGCGAAGCCTTCCGCTTCCGGACCGTGCAATGGGGTCATCTCACCATCGCGCTGCAGCCCCCTCGGGACGTCTCGCCCGACCGCAAGGCACGCTATCACGATCCCGACGCGCCGCCGGGCCATGCCTATCTCGCCTTCTATCTCGGCCTGCGCGAGGTCCTGCGCGCCGATGCGCTGATCCATCTTGGCACCCATGGCACGACCGAATGGCTGCCCGGCAAGGCGGTGGCGCTCTCGGCCGCCTGCTGGCCGCGGCTCGCGATCGGCGCTCTGCCGGTGATCTACCCCTATGTCGTCGACGATCCCGGTGAGGCGGCGCCGGCCAAGCGCCGACTCTCGGCCCTGACGCTCGGCCATCTGCCGCCACCGCTGGCTGCGCATGACGCTGCCGGCGAGACGGCGCTGCTGCGCGATCTCGTCGAGGAGTATTCGCAGGCGCAGCTGCTCGATCCCCGCCGGGCGGAGCTGGTTGCTCGCGAAATCCGCGACCGTGCCGAGGCGAGCGGCCTCGCTGCAGCCTGCGGTGTCACGCCCGATCAGGACATGCCGAGCGCGCTCGCCGCGCTCGACGCCCATCTCTGCGATCTCGCCGAGACCGCCTTTCGCGACGGTTTGCACATCTTCGGCAGCTCCAAGGCCGACCCGGCCTCAGCCGAAAACGAGCGCCGCAACCTGCTGAAAGCGCTGGATGCCGGCTTCGTCCCGCCCGGCCCGGCCGGCGCGCCGCATCGCGGCCGGCCCGACGTGCTGCCGAGCGGGCGCAACCTCTCGACGCTCGACCCGCGCGCCCTGCCGACCCGCTCGGCCGCAAAGCTCGGCGCCAGGGCGGCGCAGGCGATCATCGCTAGGCATCTCCAGGACGAGGGCGATTACCCCCGCCGGATCGTCATGGACCTCTGGGCCTCGCCCACCCTGCGCTCGGGCGGCGAGGATATCACCCATGCCTTGCATCTGATGGGTGCCGAACCGCTCTGGGACCATGGCTCGACCCGCGTCACCGGCTTTGCGATCATCCCGCAGGCGAAGCTTTCCGCGCCGCGCGCCGACGTCACCATCCGCATCTCCGGCGCCTTCCGTGACACCTTCCCGGCGCAGATCGCTTTGCTCGATGCAGCCACGCACGCCGTCGCCGCGCTCGACGAGCCGGAGGAGTGGAACGAGCCCGCCGCCGCCCGCCGCAGGGGCGAGACGGGCGCCCGCATCTTCGGCGCAGCGCCCGGCCGCTATGGCGCCGCCATGGCCGACCGGGCGCTCGACGGCGACTGGCGGACACGCAGCGAACTCGGCGAGGCCTATCTCGCCGCCACCAGCCATGCCTATGGCGGGCCGGATGGCTCAGCCTCGCCCGATGAGAGCTTCTCGACGCGCGTCGCCGAGGCACAGGCCTTCGTCCATGTCAGTGACACCGCCGGACGCGACATCATCGAGGCGACCAGCGCCGCCGATGTGATCGGCGGTTTCGTCGCGGCGATGCAAGCTGAAGGCGGCAAGGCCGCGCTCTACAGCCTCGACACCTCCGACCCCGAAAAGCCCAAAGCACGCACCCTTTCCGAGGACGTCTCGCGCATCGTCCATGGCAGGCTTTGCCATTCCAAATGGATCGCGAGCCATCTCGCCCATGGCTGGCGTGGCGCGGCCGAACTGGCGGAGGCGGTCGATGCGCTCTTCGTCTATGCGGCTGCTACGGATGCCGTCTCGGACGGCCTGTTCGATGCGGTGTTCCAGGCCTATTGCGGCGATGCAGTCGTCTGGCAGGCTCTGGAGCAGGCGAATGCGCCGGCCGCCGCCTCGATCCGGGCGCGCCTCGCCGAGGCGCAGGAGCGCGGGCTCTGGCGCAGCCGGCTGAACTCGGCTGCAATGCTCGCAGAGCAGGAGGCCGCCGAATGAGCGCCTCGGCCCGCGAGACGATGCGGCGCGGCTGGTGCCCCGGCACCTTGCGGCCGATGCTGACCGGCGACG
The DNA here is from genome assembly GCF_001429505.1 of Allobosea sp. Root483D1. Classification (GTDB taxonomy): domain Bacteria; phylum Pseudomonadota; class Alphaproteobacteria; order Rhizobiales; family Beijerinckiaceae; genus Allobosea. The sequence goes on along the minus strand of NZ_LMJW01000004.1, from coordinate 284,483 downwards.
GCCTGCTGGTGCGCCTTCATCCGCCGCGCAATGCACTGACACCGGGCCAGCTCGCTCATGTCGCAGAGCTCGCGAGCCGACACGGCAACGGCCAGATCGAGATCTCCGGCCGCGGCAATCTGCAACTGCGCGGCATCCGCGAGGATGCCCACCCGGCGCTGGTGGATGATCTGCTGGTTGCCGGTCTCGTCGACGAAGCCGACGGCGATGGCCCGAGCCGGCTTACGCTGACCTCGCCGCTCGCCGGCCGGGCGACTGACGAGTTGCTCGACGCTGCCGCGCTGGCAGATGCGGTGGAGCGAGCCGGTCGCGGCGTCACCGGCCTGCCGGCAAAATTCTCGATCGTTGTCGATGGTGGCGGCGCGCTGGCGCTCGACGGCTTCGCTGCCGATCTCAGGCTGCGGGCGGTTTCGGCCGAAACGGTCGTTTTCGGCCTGCCGGGTGAGTTCTGGCTCGGCCCGGCTGCGCCGCATGAAGTGGCGATGTACGCGGCTCATTTGCTCGACGGCTTCGTTGCCGCGAGCAAGGGGAGCTCCGGGAAAGTCCGCCGTATGCGCGATCTTTCTTCCGATGAGCTGACACAGCTGGCGACGCTGTCCGGACTCAGACCGCTGCCGGCTCCGGCCTCCCGACCGAAGCCGGCTTCCTCCGGCCTCGTCGCCGAGCGAGACGACAGGGTCGCCCTGCTGGCGGGATTGCCCTTCGGCCGGACCGATACCGCAGGGTTGCGCCGCCTGGGCGAACTCGCCCGCAATGCCGGCCTCCGCGAGATCAGGGTATCCCCCTGGCGCGGCCTCGCCTTCTGTGGCCTCTCGGCGGACGCCGCGAGCATCCTGCAGGAGGCCCTGCGCGATGAGGGCCTGATCGTCGAACCGAACGATCCACGCCTTGCCGTCTCGGCTTGCGCCGGTGCGCCGGCCTGCGCACGCGGGGAAGCAGCGACACTGGCCAATGCTGCGGTCCTCGCAGAAGCGATGACGCCAATGCTCGCGGGTGGCCTCAGTCTCCATGTCTCCGGCTGCGCCAAGTCCTGCGCCCATCCCGGCATCGCCGACCTCACGCTGGTCGGCAGTGGCGGAGGCTACAACGTGATCGTCGGCGGAAGCACCGGCGACGCCGCCATCGCCCATCTTTCGCTGGGAGAACTTGTGCGCCGGCTCGAACCGGGTCAGGACATCCGCGCGCGGCTGGAAGCGGCGCAGCACTAGAAGCAGGTTGGAAGTTGAACACGCGTCACGCCTATATCCGCGACGGGGCCGCGATCTATGAGCGCTCCTTCGCCATCATCCGCGCCGAATCCGACCTGTCGCGCTTTTCGGGCACTGCCGAGCGCGTGGTCGTGCGGATGATCCATGCCTGCGGCATGACCGACCTGCCGAAGGACGTGGCTATGTCGCCTGATTTCGCTGAAGCCGCCGAGGCTGCGCTGGCCAGGGGCGCACCGGTCCTGTGCGACGCCCGCATGGTGGCCGACGGCGTTACCCGCACACGCCTGCCGGCGAAGAACGAGGTGATCTGCACGCTTCCCGATCCGTCGGTGCCGCAGCTCGCCGAAGAAATGGGCACCACCCGCTCGGCCGCGGCCATGGAGCTCTGGCGTCCCCACCTCGCCGGATCGGTCGTCGTCATCGGCAACGCGCCGACCTCGCTGTTCCGCCTGCTCGACATGCTCGACGAAGGCGCGCCGAAGCCGGCGGCGGTGATCGGCATCCCCGTCGGCTTCGTCGGCGCAGCGGAATCGAAGGAGGCGCTGGCGCTGGACGGGCGCGTGCCCTTCCTCGTCGTGCACGGACGGCGCGGCGGCTCGGCCATGGCGGCGGCGGCCGTCAACGCGCTGGCGCAGGTCAAGGAGTGAGCGGCGTGAGCGAAGAAGCGCCCCGCACCCTGCTCTATGGTGTCGGCCTCGGTCCGGGCGATCCCGACTACATGACCGTGCGTGCCCGTGATGTGATCCTCAAGGCCGACCGTCTCGTTCACTTCTGCAAGCGCGGCCGGCGCGGCAATGCCCGCGTCACGGCCGACGCGATCATCGCGCCCGATCCGGCCCGCGAGATCGAGCTCGCTTTCCCGGTTACGATCGAGGTGCCGGTCGAGGACGAGGGCTATACCGGGCCGATCGCTGCCTTCTACGACGAGGCGGCTGAACAGCTCGCCGGCGAGATGGCGGCCGGCCGCAGCGTTGCCGTGCTCTGCGACGGCGACCCGTTCTTCTACGGCTCCTTCATGCATCTGTGGCGCCGCCTCGCCCACCGCTTCCCGACCGAGGTGGTGCCGGGCGTGACCGGCATGGCCGGCGCCTGGGCCCGCGCCGAGGCCCCGATCAGCTGGGGCGACGACGTCATGACCGTAGTGCCCGGCACGCTCGCCGAGAGCGAATTGACGCGCCGGCTGGTCGATACCGACGCCGCCGTGATCATGAAGCTCGGCCGCAACCTGCCCAAAGTGCGCCGCGCGCTGCAGGCGGCCGGGCTGATCAACCGCGCCATCTATGTCGAGCGCGCCACCATGGCCGGGCAGGTGGTGACGCGGCTCGCCGACAAGGGCGACGACGAGGCGCCGTATTTCTCGATGATCCTCGTGCCCGGCGAAGGACGGCGGCTGTGACCGGCTCGCTCGCCATCATCGGCCTCGGACCGGGCGAGGCGCGCTACCTCACGCCGTCGGCGCTGGCCGCGCTCGAGGCCGCCAGCGATCTCGTCGGCTATGGGCCCTATCTCGACCGCGTGCCGGTGCGCGCGGGTCAGACCAAGCATGCCTCCGACAACCGCGTCGAGGTCGACCGCGCCCGGCATGCGCTGATGCTGGCCGCTGAAGGCCGAGCCGTCGCCGTCGTATCCGGCGGCGATCCCGGCGTCTTCGCCATGGCGGCGGCGGTGTTCGAGGCGCTGGAAGCGGGCGAGCCGTCCTGGCGCAAGCTTCCGATCAGCGTCGAGCCCGGCATCACCGCCATGCTGGCGGCGGCAGCCAAGGCCGGCGCCCCGCTCGGCGGCGATTTCTGCGCGATCTCGCTCTCGGACAATCTCAAGCCCTGGGAAGTCGTGACCGCCAGGCTCAGCGCGGCCCTCACCGCCGATTTCGTGATCTCGCTCTACAACCCGATCTCGAAGGCGCGGCCCTGGCAGCTCGGCAAGGCGCTGGAGCTGGCAGCGACGATCCGCGCGCCCGAAACACCGGTGATCTTCGCCCGCGCTGTCGGGCGGCCCGACGAGAACCTGCGCATCCTGATGCTCGCCGAGGCAGTCGCGGCGGCAGACAGCGCCGACATGGCGACCTTGGTGATGATCGGCGCCAGCGCGACGCGATTGATCGCCCGCGAAGGGGCGAACCCGATCGTCTATACGCCGCGCTCGGTGACGAAGAGCCCCTGCGTCACCAGCCAGGGCAGGACCTGATCGATATGCTCGACGGTCTCGACATCGGGCTTGGGCGGCCGCTCGACCATCACCACCGGAAGTCCGAGCCGTCGCGCCGCGACGAGCTTGCCGAGCGTCATCGGCCCGCCGGCATTCTTGCTGACGAGGACCTCGATGCCCTCCTCCCGCATCAGCTTCTCTTCCGCCTCGGCTTCGAACGGACCGCGCTGCTGCAGCACCTTGGCGTGCGGCAAAGGCAGGTCGTTCACGGGCTCGATCACGCGGATCAGGTAATGGTGCTGCGGGGCGGCGAAGACATGCGGCAATTCGAGCCGGCCGATGGTCAGGAAGACGCGGCGCGGCTCGTCTCCGAGCGCCTCGACGGCGGCGTCGATGTCGGGCACGCATTTCCAGCGGTCGTTAGCCTGCGGCTTCCAGGATTCGCGCCTGATCGCCAGCAACGGCACGCCTTCCGCCTTGCAGGCGGCCTCGGCATGATACGGCATGATCGCGGCGAAGGGGTGGGTCGCGTCGATGACGGCGACGACACCCTCGTCGAGGAGATATTGCCTGAGGCCGGCAATACCGCCGAAGCCGCCGGTGCGGGTCGGCAAGGACAGAGGGCGCGGGTCGGAGGTATGGCCTGCGAGCGAGATCACGGCGCGAATCTCGGGTGCCTGTTCAGCCAGGAGCTGATCGAGCGCAGCCGCTTCGCTGGTGCCGCCAAGGATGAGGACCGTCATGGAACAGTTTTCGCCTGAAACGACCAAACTGTCGAGCGCACCGCCCGGCCCTTGGCTTTCGCTGGTCGGGCTCGGCGAGGATGGCCGTGCCGGCCTCTGCGCCGAGGCGCTGACGGCGCTGGAGAGCGCCGAGATCGTCTTCGGCGGCGAGCGCCATCTCAAATTGATCGGCGATGTCCCCGGCGACGCGCGGCCCTGGCCGCAGCCTTTCCGCAATGCGCTGCCGGCGATTCTGGCCGAAAAGGGCCGGAATGTCTGCGTCCTCGCGACCAGCGATCCGTTCCATTACGGCATCGGCGCCGGGCTGACCAAGGCGGTGCCGGCGGCCGAGATGCGCGTCATCCCGCAGCTGTCCTCCTTCTCCATGGCCTGCACGCGCATGCGCTGGCCGCAGGAAGAATGCGGGCTGGTCTCGCTGCATGGCCGCGCCCTTCAGAGGATCATCCCTTTTCTCCAGCCGGGCGCGCGGGTTCTGGCCCTGTCCTGGGACGATTCGACACCGCTCGCAGTGGCCCAGCTGATGAGCGCCCGCGGCTTCGGCGAAAGCACGATCACCGTGCTGGAAACGATTGGCGGCCCGAACGAGCGCATCCGCGAGGCCCGCGCCGACAGCTTCGCGCTCGACGGCATCGTGCCGCTCAACATGCTGGCGATCAGCGTCGTCGCCAGCCGCGATGCCCGCATCCTGCCGCTGGCGACCGGCCTCTCCGACGACTGGTTCGAGCATGACGGCCAGCTGACCAAGGCCGATATCCGCGCGATCACGCTGTCGGCGCTGGCGCCGCGCGCCGGCGAACTGCTCTGGGATATCGGCGCGGGCTCGGGCTCGATCGGCATCGAATGGAGCCTGCGCCACCGCCACAGCCGCGCCATCGCCTTCGAGGAGCGGCCGGAGCGCGCCGCCCGCATCGCCCGCAACCGGCTCGCACTCGGCGCGCCGCCGCTCGAAGTGGTCGAGGGCAAGGCGCCCGAGAGCTTCGCCGGAAAAGCCTCGCCGGACGCCGTCTTCATCGGCGGCGGGCTGACCGATCCCGGCGTGTTCGAAGCTGCCTTCGCGGCGCTGAAGCCGCGCGGACGACTGGTAGCGAATGCGGTGACGATCGAGGGCGAGGCCAGGCTCGCCGCGCTGTTCGCCGTCCATGGCGGCAATCTGCGCCGCATCGGCGTTGCGCATCTCGATCCGATCGGGACGATGCATGGCTGGCGCGCCCAGATGGCGGTGACGCAATGGCGGGTGGTGAAGCCGTGAACGCACGCGCGATTGCCACAATGCTCTCTGTCATCCCGGACGCAGCGAAGCGGAGATCCGGGATCCATTCCGGAACCTCATTCGGCAAGGCTCCGGAATGGATCCCGGGTCTCCCTTCGGTCGCCCGGGACGACCGGGAGAGGTTTGAGACATGATCACAGCCGGGATCGGATTGCGTCCGGGGACGCCGGCAGCAGAGGTTGAGGCATGCCTCGACCAGACTCTGACGGCCGCCGGTCTCTCGCCTTCCGCTTTGGCGCGCCTCGCCACCCTGGCCTCCCGCCGGGACGAGCCGGGGCTGACCGCCGTCGCGCAGGCACATGATCTCACTCTCATCGCCATCCCCGACGAAGCACTCGCCGGCTTCGAGGCCTCCTGCGCGACGCGCTCGACCCGGATTTCCGGCCTCTATGGCGTCGGCTCGGTCGCCGAGGCGGCAGCGCTGGCCGCTGCCGGGCCGGGCGCGACCCTGATCCAGCCGCGCATCGCCACCGCCCGCGTCACCTGCGCTCTCGCCCGGAGCGCCGCGTGACCGTCCACTTCATCGGCGCCGGTCCCGGCGCGGTCGATCTCATCACCCTGCGCGGGCGCGAACTGATCGGCGCCTGCCCGGTCTGTCTCTATGCGGGCTCGCTGATCCCCAAGGCGATGCTCGGCTGGTGCCCGCCGGGCGCGCGCATCGTCGACACCGCCCCGCTCGACCTCGACGCGATCATCGCCGAAATCCAGAACGCCCATGCAGAAGGCAAGGACGTCGCCCGGCTGCATTCCGGCGATATCTCGATCTGGAGCGCAACCGGCGAGCAGATGCGCCGGCTCGATCAGCTCGGCATCCCCTATGAGATCACGCCGGGCGTGCCGGCCTTCGCCGCCGCGGCTGCCGCGCTCAAGCGCGAGCTGACGCTGCCCGGCGTCGCGCAATCGCTGGTGCTGACGCGCACCTCCGGCCGTGCCTCGGCCATGCCGGAGACCGAAAAGCTCGCGACCTTCGCGGCCTCGGGCGCGACGCTCGCGATCCATCTCTCGATCCATGTCATCGAGCAGGTCGTGGATGAACTCACCCCCTTCTATGGCGCCGAGTGCCCGGTCGCTGTCGTCTTCCGTGCCTCCTGGCCGGAGGAGCGCATCCTGCGCGGACAGCTTTCCGACATAGCAGGGCAGGTTCGGACGGCAGAGCTGGAGCGGACCGCGCTGATTCTGGTCGGCCCGGCGCTGGCGGCGGAGGACTTTTCCGAGAGCGCGCTCTACTCGGCTGGCTATGACCGGCGCTTCAGGCCAAGTGGAGGCCAGGAATGACGGCAACGGGTCTCCTCATCGCCGCGCCGCGTTCCGGCTCGGGCAAGACCACGATCACGCTCGGCCTGCAGCGGGCGCTGTCCCGGCGCGGCCTGAAGGTGCGCGGGCTCAAATGCGGGCCTGATTATATCGACCCGGCCTTCCACGCCGCCGCGACAGGCGCGCCCAGCGCCAATCTCGACAGCTATGCGATGGCCGACGCGCTGCTCGGCCAGATCGCGAACGCGGCGGCAAAGGACGCTGACATCATCGTCGCCGAGGGCTCGATGGGGCTGTTCGACGGTGTTCCCGGTCCAGACGGCCATACCGGCGCCAGCGCCGACATCGCGGCGCTGCTCGGCTGGCCGGTCGTGCTCGTCGTCGACGTCTCCGGGCAGGCGCAATCGGCTGGCGCGGTCGCGCTCGGCTGCATGGCCTATGACAAGCGCATCCGTATCGCCGGGGTGATCCTCAACAAGGTCGCGAGCGAGCGCCATCGCCGCCTTGCCACGGCCGGCATAGAGAAGATCGGCCTCCCCGTTCTCGGCGCCTTGCCGCGCGAAGCGAGCCTGATCCTGCCCGAGCGCCATCTCGGCCTGGTCCAGGCCGGCGAGACCGAGGACCTGCACCAGCGCCTCGATGCGCTTGCCGATGCCATCGCGGCGGCGGTCGATCTCGACGCCGTCCTCGCGGCTGCCGGTGCGACCGCCTTGCCGGCTTCCACACGCCAGACGATCCCGCTGCCGGCGCCGGGCAAGCGCCTTGCGATCGCCCGCGACGCCGCTTTCAGCTTCGTCTATCCGCATGTCGAGGCGGGCTGGCTCGCGCAAGGCGCCGAGCTCGTACCGTTCTCGCCGCTCGCCGACGAGCCGCCGCCCGAATCCTGCGATGCCTGCTGGCTGCCGGGCGGCTACCCCGAGCTGCATGCCGGCCGGCTCGCCGCCGCCTCGCGCTTCCTCGACGGCCTGCGTGATTTCGCCCGGACCCGCCCGGTCCATGGCGAGTGCGGCGGCTATATGGTGCTGGGCAAGAGCCTGATCGATGCCGATGGCGTCAGCCATGCCATGGCCGGTCTGCTCGCGGTCGAGACCAGCTTCGCCAAGCGCAAGATGAACCTCGGCTATCGCAATGCGGCGCTCGCCACGGACGGGCCGCTCGGCCTCGCAGGCGATCGCCTCAGCGGGCACGAGTTCCACTATGCGACCGTGATCTCGCAAGGCGAGGATCCGCCCTTCGCGGTGGTCACCGACCCGCATGGCTCGGCTCCCGTGCCGGCCGGCAGCCGCCGCGGCCTGACCTCCGGCTCCTTCTTCCACGCGATCGCGGTGCGGGAGGGGGCGTGACCGCGCCGCCCGTCTTCGATGGCGACTTCCGCGACAAGCTCGGCGAATTGATCGCCTGGCGCCGCGATGTCCGGCGCTTCCGGCGCGAGCCGGTACCGGAAGAGCTGCGGGCAAAGCTGCTCGATCTGATGCAGCTCTCCCCTTCGGTCGGCCATTCGCAGCCCTGGCGCTGGCTGGAGGTCACCGATCCCGAGCAGCGCAGCGCGGTGCAGGCCAGCTTTTCCCGCTGCAATGCGGAGGCTCTGGCCGATTTCGAGGGCGAGCGCGCCGCGCTCTATGCCCGCCTCAAGCTCGAGGGCCTGTGCGAGGCGCCGGTGCAGTTCGCGGTGTTCTGCGACCATGTGACGGCACAGGGCCATGGCCTCGGCCGGCGGACCATGCCGGAGATGCTGGATTATTCGGTCGTCGCGGCAATCACGCAGTTCTGGCTCGCCGCGCGCGCCCATGGGCTCGGCCTCGGTTGGGTCTCGATCCTCGACCCGGCCGAGATCGCTGCAATCGTCGGCGCTCCCCCTGAGTGGAAGCTGATCGGCTATCTCTGCCTCGGCTATCCCGAAGAAGAGCACGAGGTGCCGGAGCTGGTCCGCGCCGGCTGGGAGAGCGATTCGCGGCTCGGCTGACGCAGCTAGGCCGCCCGCCTGCGCATTCCGCGCAGACCGAGCGCTGTCACAATGGCCAGCACGGCCGCGCCGCTGACCAGACCGGCTGCCGAGGGCCAGCCCAGCGCCTCGATGACGCCGCCGATGGCGACCGGGCCGACGACCTGGCCAAGATTGCTGCCCTGCATCAGCAGGCCGACGACGACCGGGGTCAACGCCGCCGTCGGCGCGAGCACCGGCGCCGAGGACAGCAATGTCGCAGGGATGATCCCGCCGACCATCGAGAACAGCGCGCAAAGCAGGAAGGTCGCGGTGTCCGGCAGCAGGCCAAGGAAGATGCCGATAGCGGACAGCCCCATGACGAGGCTCGCGGCGATGATCAGGCTGACACGCGAGACGCCGCGCGCCAGGAGCATGCCGGCGGTGAGGTTGCCGATGATGTTGACGGCGCTGGCGAGCGCACCGAGCAGGCCGGCGGTCGCGAGCGAGACCTGCATGCGCTGCATCAGCAGCACAGGCAGGAAGCTGAACAGGGCAAAGAACATCAGCGCATAGAGCGCAAAGGTGAGGCCCAGCAGCAGTGGCCCACGCGCGCTCAGCACCGCGCCGGCATCGCCGGCGAGAGCCGACCAGGATGGACGCGTACCGCCGCTGGGGTTCGGCACCGTGAGCACGGTCAGCACGATCGCGACGACCGCGAGAGCGCCGGTGACCCGCCAGATCATGCGCCAGTCGGTGAGCCAGAGCCCGGCAAGCATGGCGAGCGCGATACCGGTCGGCATGAAGCAGCTCCACAGCGCCATGGCGATGTCGCGCTGGGCGGGGCTGGCGACACGCTGCAACATGGCCGGCCCGGCAATGGTGATCAGCAGGAAGCCGAAGCCTTCGAGCACGCGCGAGGCCAGCAGCATCGGAAAGCGCGGCGCCGCGGCGCCCAGGAAAGCGCCGACCGCAACGGCCAACAGGCCGAGCAGCAGAACGCGCCGCGCGCCGAGGCCGATGGCGAGCGTGCCGACCGGGATGCCGCCGACCATGCCGAGCACGGCGAAGATCGAGGCGAGCCAGCCGAGCGTGCCGAGATCGAGCCCGAACTCGGCCTGGACCAGCGGCATCGCGATCGCGGCTTTGCCGACCTGCAGCGCCGCGACGATGCCACTGGCGACCACGACCGTGACGGCGAGCCAGTCGGTCCTGGCCCCGGGCGTTGCGACGGCGGCTGTCATGAGCGCGATCTCGCGACGATGATCTGAGCGGGATGACCGGCCATGCTCTGTTCCTCGGATCGCACTACCGCGTCGCCCGGAGATGCGGTTTTCCATCGATCTCGAAAAGTGAGATAATTGGCATCGAGTCGATCAAGGAAATCGATCATGCTCGATGCGCTCACCCTCGACCAGATGCGAACCTTCGTCACCGTCGCCGAAGCCGGCAGCTTCCGCTCGGCCGCGACGCGGCTGTCACGGGCCCAGTCTGCGATCAGCCATGCGATCGCCAATCTCGAAACGCAGCTCGGCCTCATCCTGTTCGACCGCTCCGGCCACCGGCCCGCCCTGACGGCGGAGGGACGAGCCCTGCTCGCCGACATCCGGGAGGTGCTGCTGCGCGTCGGTGCGCTGAAAGCGCGCGCACATGGCCTGAGCCAAGGCGTCGAGATCGAGCTGTCGCTGACGATCGACGTGCTGTTCCCCTCCCCGCTGATCGGCGCCGCCCTCGCCGGCCTGCGCGAGCGCTATCCGTCGGTCTCGATCCGGCTCGCCATCGAGCCGCTCGGCGGACCGATCGCGGCCTTGCTTGAGCGGCGCAGCGCGCTCGCCATCACGGTCGGCGAGAATTTCCGCGATCCGCGCATCGCGATCGAGGCGCTGACATCGATCGAGATGATCGCTGTCGTCGCGGCGACGCATCCGCTCGCCCTGGCCGGCGACGGGCGCCTTTTGACCCGCTCCGAGCTCGCCCAGCATCTCCAGATCGTGCAGATCGACCCGACGCCGATCTCGGGCGCGCAGGATTTCGGCGTGCTCTCGCCGCAGACCTGCCGCGTCACCGGGCAGGACACCAAGCATGCGATGATCCTGGCCGGGCTCGGCTGGGGGCGGCTACCGAACTGGCTGATCGAGCGCGACCTTGCCGAGGGCAGGCTGGTCCGGGTCGCGACCAGGGCGCTCGGCCGGAATGCCCAGCTTCCGGCCGAAGCCTATCTCGCCCACCGCCTCGACGAGGCGATGGGCCCGGCCGCGCGCGCCTTCGCGGAGGCGCTGGCGCAGCTTTGCGAGGTCAGAGCGCGACCTTGAACGGCGCCTCGGTCTTGTCCTTGATCTCGTCGAGGGTGACGCCCTCTGCGAGCTCGATCAGGGTCATGCCGCCGCCGTTCTCGTCGATCGCGAAGACGCCGAGGTCGGTGATCACCATGTCGACGACGCCGGCGCCGGTCAGCGGCAGGTCGCAGGCCTTGAGCAGCTTCGGCGATTCCGAGCCGTCCTTGTTCTTGGCGACATGCTCCATCACCACGACGACCTTCTTGACGCCGGCGACGAGATCCATGGCGCCGCCCATGCCCTTCACCATCTTGCCGGGGATCATCCAGTTGGCGAGGTCGCCATTCTCCGCGACCTGCATGGCGCCGAGGATGGAGAGGTCGATATGGCCGCCGCGGATCATGCCGAAGGAATCCGAGGAGGAGAAATAGCTCGTCGTCGGCAGTTCGGTGATGGTCTGCTTGCCGGCATTGATCAGGTCGGGATCCTCCTCGCCCTCATAGGGGAAGGGGCCCATGCCGAGCATGCCGTTCTCCGACTGGAGCTGCACGTTCATGCCGTCGGGGATGTAGTTCGAGACGAGCGTCGGGATGCCGATGCCGAGATTGACGTAGAAGCCGTCCTTCAGCTCCTTGGCGGCGCGAGCGGCGATCTGTTCACGGGTCCAGGCCATGTGCGTGATCTCCTCTCAGGCCGAGCGCTTGCGGGTGGTGCGCTGCTCGATGCGCTTCACCGGATTGGCGACGTGCACGATGCGCTTCACGAAGATGCCGGGCGTATGCATGTGATCGGGGTCGATCTCGCCGGCCGGGACGAGATGCTCGACCTGGGCGATCGTCATGCGCGAGGCCGAGGCCATCATCGGATTGAAATTGCGCGCCGTCTTCCGGTAGACGAGGTTGCCCTCGGTATCGCCCTTCCAGGCGTGGACGATCGAGATATCGGCGAAGAGGCCGCGCTCCATGATGTAGCGCTCGCCGTCGAACTCGCGCTCTTCCTTGCCTTCGGCGATCAGCGTGCCGACGCCGGTCTTGGTGAAGAAGGCCGGGATGCCGGCGCCGCCGGCACGGATGCGCTCGGCGAGCGTGCCCTGCGGATTGAATTCGAGTTCGAGCTGGCCCGAGAGGTACTGCTCGGCGAAGAGCTTGTTCTCGCCGACATAGGACGAGATCATCTTCCTGATCTGGCGTGTCTCCAGGAGGACGCCGAGGCCGGCGCCGTCGACGCCGGCGTTGTTGGAGATGAAGGTCAGGTCCTTGGCGCCGGAGTCGCGGATCGCCTCGATCAGCGTATCGGGAATGCCGCAGAGGCCGAAACCGCCGGCCATGATGGTCATGCCATCCTTGACGACGCCGGCGAGCGCCGCCTTGGCGTCAGGAAAAACCTTCTTCATCGGAATGCCTTCGTCGCTGGAGATCTCAAGGGAGGCTTTAAAAACAACTAGCCGAGCGCATGGTGCGGTTGCAACCTGTGTCGCTGACGCGCCCCTCGTGCGACGATGCACGACACATGACAGCCCGGCCCGGCCGATGCTACCAAACGGCGCGCCCTGCCTTCCGGAGCCACGCCCTTGCCCGCTTCCCGCTCCATCCTGCTGATCATCGGCGGCGGCATTGCCGCCTATAAGTGCCTGGAGCTGATCCGGCGCCTGAAGGACCACGGCATCGCCTGCCGCTGCATCCTGACCAGAGCGGGCGAGCAGTTCGTCACGCCCCTCGCCGTCTCCTCGCTCGCGGGCGAGAAATGCTTCACCGATCTGTTCTCGCTGACGGACGAGGCCGATATCGGCCATATCGCCCTGTCGCGCTCGACCGACCTCATCGTCGTCGCGCCGGCCACGGCCGATCTGATCGCCAAGATGGCGAACGGCCATGCCGACGATCTGGCGTCTACAGCGCTGCTTGCAACGGATAAACGCATCCTGATCGCGCCGGCGATGAACCCGCGGATGTGGCAGCATCCGGCGACCCGGCGCAACATGGCGACGCTGCAGAAAGACGGCGTCCTCGTCGTCGGCCCCAATTCCGGCGCCATGGCCGAGCGCGGCGAGAGCGGCCCGGGCCGCATGGCCGAGCCGCACGAGCTGCTCGTCGCGATCGAGCTCGCCCTTGCCGGCGAAGCCCGGCAGACGCCGGCGATCGGCTTCCTCGGCCGCCTGCCCGGCGGTGCGCCCTCCGGGCCGAAGCCGCTGGCGGGCAAGCGCGTGCTCGTCACCTCCGGCCCGACGCATGAGCCGATCGACCCGGTCCGCTACATCGCCAATCGCTCCTCGGGCAAGCAGGGCCACGCCATCGCCGCAGCCGCCGCTGCCGCCGGCGCGCAGGTAACACTGATCTCCGGCCCCGTGACCATTGCCGATCCCGCCGGCGTCGATACCGTCCATGTCGAGAGCGCCCGCGACATGCTGGCGGCGACTGAAAGCGCACTCCCGGCCGACATCGCGATCTTCGCCGCCGCCGTCGCCGACTGGCGCACCGCAGACGCCCCCGGCCAGAAGATGAAGAAGGATGGCAGCAAGCCGCCCAGCCTTGCCCTGGTCGAGAACCCAGACATCCTCGCCACCATCGCCGCGCGCGAAATCGACCGGCCGACCTTGGTCGTCGGCTTCGCGGCCGAGACGCAGAACGTCGTCGACTATGCCCGCGCCAAGCTGGCGAGGAAGGGCTGCGACCTGATCGTCGCCAACGATGTCGGCGGCACCGGCGTCATGGGCGGCGACGCCAACACCGTTCACCTCGTCAGCACCGACAGCGTCGAGACCTGGCCGACCCTGCCCAAAGCCGAAGTCGCGACGCGCCTCGTCGCGCATTTCGCCGCCCTGCTGTCGCAGAAGAGCTGAGGCGATGGCAACGCTCCGCATCCGCCGCCTGCCGCACGCCCATGACCTGCCGCTGCCGGCTTATGAGAGCGCCGGCGCCGCCGGGCTCGATCTGCGCGCCGCTCTGCCCGATGGGCCGCTGCGGCTGGAGCCGGGCGCGCGCCTGCTCGTGCCGACCGGCCTCGTGCTCGAACTGCCCGTGGGGACGGAGGGCCAGGTCAGGCCGCGCTCAGGCCTGGCACTGCGCCACGGCGTCACCCTGCTCAACACGCCCGGCACGATCGATGCGGACTATCGCGGCGAGGTCAAAGTCATCCTGATCAATCACGGGCAGGAGACCTTCACCGTCGCGCATGGCGACCGTATCGCCCAGCTCGTCGTCGGGGCAGTGCTGCAGGCCGAGATCGTCGAGGTCGAAGAGCTCACGGACACGGCGCGCGGCGCCGGCGGCTTCGGCTCGACCGGAGTGAGCGACCCCCCCCCGCGCCATGCGGCCGGAGGCAAGGCATGATCCAACTCTCACGCCGCAGCCTGCTTGCGGTCACCGCCGTGGTCGACATTGCCCTGCACGCCCGCCCCACCCCTGTCGCGGCCAAGGCACTGGCGGCGCGCCACGAATTGCCGCCGCGCCATCTCGAAACCGTGCTGCAGGCGCTGGTCCGGGTCGGCATACTTAAGGGCGTGCGCGGCCCGCGCGGAGGCTACGAGCTCGCCCGGGAACGCCGCCGCATCACCGCCGGCGAGATCGTGCGCGCCGCGATGCAGGCGAATGCCGACGAGACCCTGCCGCCGCTGCCGCAGTCCGCACTGGTGGATGTGGTGATCGACCCGATGATGCAGCAGGCCATGGAGGCGTGGCTCGCCAGGCTCGACGCGGTCAGCGTAGCCGACCTCTGCCGCGAGGCCGAGGAGCGTTCCGCGACCGGGAAACCACCGCTCGATACCAATTTCACGATTTGATCCGTTAAATGTCCAATTTCTCGACAGATTCTGTGATTTGATGCTAGCTTGAGGATCCAGTTCACAAGCCCAGACCAGTCCAACAAGGAGGCCGCCATGGCCGATGCAGCGCAGAAGCCCGCCCATGTTCCCGGCCGCGGCCGCGTCTACAACTCGATCACCGACACGATCGGCGATACCCCGCTGGTGCGCCTGAACCGCCTGCCGGCCGAGCGCGGCGTCCAGGCGACGATCCTGGCCAAGCTCGAATTCTTCAACCCGATCTCCAGCGTCAAGGACCGCATCGGCGTCGCCATGATCGACGCGCTCGAAGCCTCGGGGGCGCTCAAGCCGGGCGGAACCCTGATCGAGCCGACCTCGGGCAACACCGGCATCGCGCTCGCCTTCGCTGCCGCCGCGCGCGGCTATCGCCTGATCCTGGTCATGCCCGAGACGATGTCGCTGGAACGGCGCAAGATGCTGGTCTTCCTTGGCGCCGAGCTGGTGCTGACGCCCGGGCCCGGCGGCATGCGCGGCGCCATCACCAAGGCCGAGGAACTCCGGAACGAGATTCCCGGCTCGATCATCCCGCAGCAGTTCGAGAACCCGGCCAATCCGGCGATCCACCGCGCGACCACCGCCGAGGAGATCTGGAACGACACCAATGGCGGCGTCGACATCGTCATCTCCGGCGTCGGTACCGGCGGGACTATCACCGGCGTCGGCCAGGTGCTGAAGGCGAGGAAGCCGTCGGTGAAGATGGTCGCGGTCGAGCCGGAGGATTCGCCGGTCCTGTCGGGCGGCCAGGCCGGCCCGCACAAGATCCAGGGCATCGGCGCCGGCTTCGTGCCGGGCATCCTCGATCGCAGCGTGATCGACGAGGTCGTCACCGTCGGCAACCAGACCGCCTTCGAGACCGCGCGCGCGCTGGCCAAGGCCGAGGGCATCCCGGCCGGCATCTCCTCGGGCGCGGCTGTCGCGGCGGCGCTGGAGGTCGGGGCCCGGCCGGAGAATGCCGGCAAGACGATCGTGGTGATCATCCCGTCCTTCGCCGAGCGCTATATCTCGAGCGCGCTGTTCGAGGGTCTGTGACCCCAGCGAACCTGCAGATCGTCCGGCTGAGCGAAGCGCTGCCGGACGATCTGCCCGCCTTGCAGGCCGAGGCGGCAGCCGAAGGCTACCGCTTCGTCGAGGGCATCCTGGAAGAATGGGATGCCGGCCGCTACGCCGGCACAGATGGGCGCAATACGCTTCTCGCCGTCTATCACGAGGGCGCGCTGGCAGGGATCGGAGCGGTGACGCCAGACCCTTACGACCCCGCTCCCGACCTGCTGCGTATCCGCCATGTCTATGTTCGGCCGGAGCACCGGCGCGGAGGCGTCGGCAGGACGCTCGCCAGCGCACTGATCCAGCAGGGCCTCGCGCTGGCGCCACGGCTCTCGCTCAATGCCGCCGACGCAGGCGCCTCCGCTTTCTGGGAGGCGATGGGCTTTCGGCCGGATAGCGGCGGCACGCGCCGCAGTCATCTTCTGGAGCGCTGAGGCGTTCAGCGCCGCAGCGTGATCCGATTGCCCCAGGGATCAACGACCGAAGCTGCATCCCCGCTCACCGCAACCAGACGCCGGCTCAGCGCTGCATAGGCCTCATCGTCTCGCGCCACCAGTTCGAAGCTCGACAAACCCGCCTCGCCCTCCCGGCGCGGGCCGGCGCCGCGACTGTGCCAGGTATTGGTCGCGATGTGGTGGTGATAGCCGCCGGTCGCCAGGAAGCTCGCGCCGGGATAGTGCACCATCACCTCGAAGCCGAGCGCATCGCGATAGAAGCCCTCGGCCTGCTCGACGTCGCCGACGCGCAGATGGACATGGCCCATCACGGTGCCATCCGGCATGCCGGCATAAGCGCGATCGTCGGCGTCGCGCAGCAGCGCATCGAGATCGAGCCGCTCGGTCGCCATTTTGATCCGTCCGCCATCGAGGCGTGGCCATTCGGCTCGGCCGCGATCGCGATAGATTTCGATGCCGTTGCCCTCGGGGTCGGAGAGATAGAGCGCCTCGCTGACGAGATGGTTCGAGGCGCCTTCCAGCCCAGTACGCGTCTCGGCGGCATGCCCCAGCCAGTTGCCGAGGTCGCGGCGTGACGGCAGCAGGATCGCCATGTGGAACAGGCCGGCGGCCGAGGAGGGATGCTGCGCACCAGCCTCCAGCTTGACCAGCGGCTCGCCTGCGGCGCCGAGCACCGCGTGGTCCGTATCCTGCTCGATGACCGAAAGCCCGATCGCATCGCGATAGAAGGCCGTCAGCCCGGCGAGATCGCGCACGCGCAGGGAGACCGCCCCGATATGGACGGGGGCGTCGAGCGCTTCGTTACGAGGGGCCAGGGTCTCTGTGGCTGCGGACATGGGACTGCTCCAAACTTGCCGGCGGCAACGCCGCCTGAGAGCAAGATGGGGCTTTCAGCCGCGCTTGTCGTCCCCTTGCCGGGCAAATCCGATATTGCGCTATCGCAATCTAACCGAGCCCACGCTGCGAAATGAGAAGCGACGAAGCAATGACGGCCCGAGCCGTCAGGCGCGCTCCGCCAGAGCCCGCGCGATCGCCGCCCGGAACTCGGGGATGCCGAGCCCCTTTTCGCTTGAGGTCAGCAGCACCTCGGGGAAGGCGGCGGGACGGCGCTTGATCTCGTCATAGGTCGCCTCGGCCATGAAGGTCTGGTCGGCCGGCTTCAGCGCGTCGCCCTTGGTCAGCACGACCTGATAGCTGACGGCGGCCTTGTCGAGCGTCTCCAGCACGGCGCCGTCGACATCCTTGATGCCGTGACGGGCATCGATCAGCACATAGACGCGCATCAGATTGGCGCGACCACGCAGATAATCATGGATCAGCCGCGTCCAGGCCGCGACCTTCTCCTTGCCGACGGCGGCATAGCCATAGCCGGGCATGTCGACGATGGTCAGGCGCTCGTCATGATCGACCTGGCGGAAGAAGTTGAGCTGCTGGGTGCGGCCCGGCGTGTGCGAGGTCCGCGCCAGGGCGTTGCGGCGGGTCAGCGCGTTGATCAGGCTCGATTTGCCGACATTGGAGCGGCCCGCGAAGGCGATCTCCTGCCCGACCATGGGCGGCAGGTCGTCGATCTTGGTCGAGGCCCAGACGAAGTCCCAGGGGCCCTCGAACAGCTTGCGGGCGGTTTCGAGTTCGTAGGCGCTGAACGGCGTGGTCAGATCTGAGGTCATTGCCCCTGCCTACACGGCGGCGCGCAGCGCGTCGATGTCCGCACCGGCGATCAATGGCAGGTTGCGCGCGATCTTCTCGGGTTCCCAGTCCCACCAGCGGATCTCGAGCAGCGCCGCGACCACCTCCGGCGGGAAGCGCATCTTCACGACGCGGCCGGGATTGCCGACGACGACGGCATAATCAGGCACGTCGCGCGCGACCTGGGCACGCGTGCCGATGATGGCGCCGTCGCCGATGGTGACGCCCGGCATGATCACCGCCTCGCGGCCAATCCAGACATCGTTGCCGATCACCGTATCGCCGCGCAGGGCCAGGCCGTCACGGGTGAAGTCGGGGACGTTCTCGAAGCCGAACATGCCGAACGGATAGGTCGAGAAGCCGCCCATCGGGTGGTTGGCGCCGTTCATGATGAACTGCGCCGCCTGGGCGATGGCGACGAACTTGCCGATGATCAGCCGGTCGCCGATGAAATCGAAATGATAGCGCACGCAACGGGCGAGGAAATGCTCCGGGCCGCGCGAGTCGTCGTAATAGGAGTAGTCGCCGACCTCGACGAGCGGATGGTCGACGACCGCCTTGAGGAAGGCAGTGCCCTTCCAGCCGGCGATCGGATGGCGAGTTTTCGGATCGGGAAGAGGCATGGCGCGGCACTAAGCACATCGCCATCGTCGGGGACAAGCTACGAAACGGCTCAACCTGCCCGCAAACGAAAAACGCCGGAGCCCCGAGAGGCATCCGGCGTTCGATTTCTCTCGCGGGCGGGGCTTTCGCCCCGCTCCTTCACTTCTCGTTGCTGTTTGCCGGCTTTTCCGAAGCCGCAGCCGCGGCCGCGGGCTCCGGCTTCTTCTTGCCGACGGATTTTGCCGCGACCACCTTCGCTACTGGCTTGTCGGTGGCCGGCTTTTCGACGATGGGCTTGGCCACCACCGAAGCAGCCGGCTTCTTGCTGAACATGCCCTTGATATTGTCCCAGAGCTCGATCTTGACGCCGTGCTTCCTCATGATGAAGCCTTGCTGCGTCACCGAGAGCAGGTTGTTCCAGGTCCAGTAGATCACCAGGCCGGCCGGGAACGAGCCGAGCAGGAAGGTGAAGAACACCGGCATCCAGGTGAACATCATCTTCTGGACCGGATCCGGCGGCTCCGGATTCATCTTCATCTGCACGAACATCGTCACGCCCATCAGGATCGGCCAGATGCCGAGATGCAGCATGGCCGGCGGCGTGAACGGCAGGGCGCCGAACAGGTTGAAGAGATTGGTCGGGTCGGGCGCGGCAAGGTCGCGGATCCAGCCATAGAACGGCGCATGCCGCATCTCGATGGTGATGAACAGGATCTTGTAGAGCGCGAAGAAGACCGGGATCTGCACCAGCACCGGCCAACAGCCGGCGAGCGGATTGATCTTCTGCGTCTTGTACAGCTCCATCAGCGCCTGCTGCTGCTTCATCTTGTCGTCAGCATAGCGCTCGCGGATCGCCAGCATCTCCGGCTGGACCGCCTTCATCTTCGCCATCGAGGCGTAGGACTTGTTGGCGAGCGGGAAGAACAGGCCCTTCAGCAGGACGGTCACGACCAGGATGGCGATGCCGAAATTGCCGACATGCTTGTAGACCCAGTCCATCACGTAGAACATCGGCTTCGTGATGAAATAGAACCAGCCCCAGTCGATCATCAGCTCGAAGCGCTTGATGCCCTGGTTCTTCTCGTAGCCGTCGATCGCCGCGACTTCCTTGGCGCCGGCGAACAGGCGCGAGGCGGCGCTGGCCGAGGCGCCAGGCGCGACATTGACGGCTTCGCCGAGGAAGTCGGCCTGGTAGGTGCGCACAGCCCCGGTCTGCACCGAGGAGTAACGGCCCTCGTATTTCTTGCCCTGGTCCGGGATCGCGGCCGCAGCCCAGTACTTGTCGGTGATGCCGACGAAACCGCCGACCACGTCCTTCCAGGCCTTGCCATGCGTCGCCGAGCCGAGCGCCGGCTCCTTGTCGATGGCGTCGTAGGTGTATTCCTGCAGGCCCTGCTCGCCGAGCGAGCCGATCATGCCCTCGTGCAGCACGTAGTAGCCGAGCGTCGTCGGCTTGCCGACGCGCACGACCTGGCCATAGGGGTAGAGCGAGACGGCGCTCGCGCCCTTGTTCTCGACCTCGTCGCGGATCGAAAACATCGCGTTGTCATCGACCGAGATGGTGCGCTTGAACAACAAGCCCTGGCCGTTGTCCCAGGTCAGCGTCACCGGCTTGGCCGCGGTCAGGACCTCGCTGTCGGCGGTCCATACCGTGTTGGCATTCGGCAGCGGGACGTTGGCGCCAGGCCCCGCGACCCAGCCGAAATCGGAATAATAGGCATTCGGGCCACCGGCCGGTGAGAGCAGCACGATGATCGGGCTCTTCGGGTCGACCGTCTCGTGATAGGCCTTGAGCGAGACGTCGTCGATGCGCGCGCCGGTCAGCGAGAGCGAGCCGGCGATCTTGGGCGTATCGATCCTGAGGCGCGGACCGGCGGCGAGCGCCGCCTCGCGGGTCGCAGCGACCGGGGCGGCCGTGACAGGCGCCTGGCCGGGCTGAGCCGGCGCCGCACCCGGCGCTGTGCCGGGAGCAGCCGGAGCGCCGGAAGGCTGGGTCGCCTGCTGGCTCTGCGCCTGCTGGTTCTGCTGAGCGATCTGCTTTTGCTTCTCGGCCTGCGGCATGCCGTAGAAATATTGCCAGCCGAGCAGCACGACGACCGAGAGAGTGATCGCCAGCAGCAGATTGCGGTTGTCTTCTTTCATGATCATCGTCTGAAAACGGTCTCGCTGGCGGCCCTGACGGGCGTCTATGAGGCGGGGCGCGAAGGGGAGCGCCGATCGGGGCGGCGCTTGCCGCTGCTCGGGCGGGCGCGATCGAGCGCGACCGCGATATCATCGACCATGGTCGCGAACGCGGCGTTCACGGTTTCTGGGCGGGCAACGATCACGAGATCGCAGGGCTTGCCGGTCTGCTCCGCCAGGGCGAGCGCAGCGGCGGCGCGCAGGCGGCGGCGGATGCGGTTGCGGACCGCGGCGTTGCCGGTCTTTCGCGAAGCCGTCAGCCCGAGGCGCAAGCCGTCCTGGGCCGGCTTGTCGAGCACCTGCGCAGTGAAGGCGGACGAACGAAAACGGCGGCCATGCTCGGCCGCCGCGAGAAAGTCCTTGCGTTGCGTCAGACGGGCGAGGCGCATGGCGATTGGCCAGTCTTACCGGAACGGGCGCGCCAGACCTGCGCGCCTTGAGCTCATCAGGCCGACAGGCGCTTGCGGCCGTGGGCGCGACGGGCGGCAATGACCTTGCGGCCGCCGGTGGTCGCCATGCGGGCGCGGTAGCCGTGGCGGCGCTTACGCACCAGCTTGCTGGGTTGGTAGGTTCTCTTCACGGTCCGTCTCCGGGGCCTTAATCGGCGCGGCGAGCACAGCTCTCATAAGAAAGCCGATACCAACCAGGCCTATCATGCAAAAAGGGTCCGCGCCGCCCGGTAGGCAGCGCAGGTGGCGGGCTTATGGCGGATGGGGCAGTCCAAGTCAATGCTGAAACAGCTGTGCCGGACCGTCGCAGCGGCACCGTCCCTCGCGGACTTGCGCTCGCGCGCCAAAGCGACGATATAGCCGGCGGGAGGTTGGCGAGGGACGTCTCACTCGCCAACCCGGTCAGATCCGGAAGGAAGCAGCCGTAACGAGACCGAACGGGTCTTCGTCCAACCTCCTACTTCTGCGCCGCCTGCGGAGCGCTTCCTCACACATTGCTGACGCGTTCGCGCCGCCTGCGGCAGATGCGGCGTTGACCACCGCGCCGCGATTGGCGAAAGCATGGTCATGACCGACGAGACCGTCCCCGCCGACGAGCCGGGTTTCCCCGGCATGGCTCCGGCGCCAGCCCCGGCCGCAGCGCCCGCTGGCTATCGCGTGCTGGCCCGCAAATACCGGCCGGCCCATTTCGGCGACCTGATTGGCCAGGACGCCATGGTCCGGACGCTGACCAACGCCTTCGCAGCGGGCCGCATCCCGCAAGCCTGGATGCTGACCGGCGTGCGCGGCGTCGGCAAGACCACGACAGCGCGCATCCTGGCGCGGGCGCTGAACTACCAGAACGCCGACGGCAGCGGTGCCCCGACCACCGATCTCACGCAGTTCGGCGTGAATTGCCAGGCGATCGTCGAGGGCCGCCACATCGACGTGATGGAGATCGACGCCGCCTCGAACAACGGCGTCGACAATGTCCGCCAGATCAACGACGCGGTGCGCTACGCCCCGACCAGCGCGCGCTACAAGGTCTACATCATCGACGAGGTCCACATGCTCTCGGGAGGCGCCTTCAACGCCTTCCTGAAGACGCTGGAGGAGCCGCCGCCGCACGCCAAGTTCATTTTCGCCACCACCGAGATCCGGAAAGTCCCGGTGACGGTGCTGTCGCGCTGCCAGCGTTTCGACCTGCGCCGTGTCGACGCCGCCCTGCTCGTCGGCCATCTCGACAGGATCTGCCGGGCAGAGGGAATCGAAGCCGAGGAGGAGGCGCTCGCTGCGGTGGCCCGCGCCGCCGAGGGCTCGGTGCGCGATTCGCTCTCCATCCTCGACCAGGCGATCGCCCATGCCGGCGGCAAGATCACCCTGGACGAGGTCCGCAGCATGCTCGGCCTCTCCGACCGGGCGCGCGTCATCGACCTTTTCGAGCTCGTCATGAAGGGCGACATCGCGGGTGCACTGGGCGAGCTCAGGGCGCAATATGACGCCGGCGCCGATCCGGCCGTCGTGCTCTCCGACCTCGCCGAGTTCAGCCATCTGGTGACGCGCCTCAAGCTCGTGCCGGATGCCGCCAAGGACAACAGCCTCTCCCAGGCCGAACGGGTGCGCGGCGCCGATTTCGCCCAGCGCCTGTCGATCCGCGTGCTGGCGCGAGCCTGGCAGATGTTGCTCAAGGCCGTCGGCGAGGTTCGCCAGGCCGACCGGCCGGTGATGGCGGCCGAGATGGCGCTGGTGCGCCTCGCCCATGCCGCCGACCTGCCGACGCCGGACGAGGCGCTGCGGATGCTGCGCGACGGCAGCGGGGCTATCGGCGGGAACGGCTCTGCCGCGCCGCGCCCACCGTCGGGTGGCGGTGCGACCGCGCTCGCGGCACGCCCGGTGCTCGCCAGCGCCAATCCGATGCCCGCCGCCGCGCCAGCCGCCCAGCCGCGCGCCAGCGCACTGCCGCAGCCGCAGAGCTTCGAAGAGGTCGTCGCGCTCGCCTCGCGCCATCGCGACATCACCATGAAGCTGGCACTGGAACGCGATGTCCGGCTGGTGCGCTTCGAGCAGGGCCGGGTCGAGTTCTCACTGGCCGAGCATGGCAATCGCCTGCTCGCCAACGACCTGTCGAAGCGCCTGAAGGAGTGGACCGGCCAGACCTGGCTAGTGGCCATCGTCAACGCCGAGGGCACCGCGACCCTGCGCGAGCAGGCGGTGGCGGCCCGCGATAAGCGCGAGAACGATGCCGCCAACCACCCCGCCGTGCGCGCCGTGCTGGAACGTTTCCCGGGCGCGCGCATCGTCGACGTCCGCGATCCGCGCGCGGCGGAAGCCGAAGTGCCCGCCGCCGCCGGCGGCGACGACGACCTGCCGGAAACCGAGCCGCTCTTCGACGATAGCGAGCCCGATTTCGACGGCATCGAATTCTGGACCGATAATTGATGACGAAGGGAGCGCCGCCATGCGCGACATGATGGGCCTGATGAAGCAGGCGCAGGACATGCAGAAGAAGATGGCCGACATGCAGGCCCAGCTCGAGACGCTCGAATTCGAGGGCTCGGCCGGCGGCGGCCTGGTCAAGGTGGTGATGACCGCCAAGAACGTGCTGAAATCGGTGAAGATCGATCCGAGCCTGATGGTTCAGGGCGAGGAGGAAATCCTCGAGGACCTCGTCATCTCCGCCAGCAACGATGCCCGCAACAAAGGCGAGCGCGCCGTGCAGGAGAAGATGGCCGATGTCACCCGCGGCCTGCCGATCCCACCCGGCATGAAGCTGTTCTGAGGGTCCAAGGCGGTCATGCCCGGGCTTGACCCGGGCATCTCTTGTTGACCCGGGCATCTCTTGCAGAAAAGCCCTCCTATCCCGAGATGGTCGGCTCGAGGCCGACCATGACGCCCTAGAGACCCATGTCCCGCACCATTGCCGGCCCCGAGATCGAGCGCCTGATCCAGCTCCTGGCCAAGTTGCCGGGCCTGGGCCCGCGCTCGGCCAGGCGTGCCGCGCTCCACCTCGTCAAGAAGCGCGAGCAATTGCTCGGCCCGCTGGCCGAGGCGATGGCGCTGGCGCGCGAGCGCATCGTCGTCTGCTCGACCTGCGGCAATGTCGACACCAGAGACCCCTGCGGGCTCTGCCGCGATCCGCGCCGCGACGAGAGCCTGATCGTCGTCGTCGCGGATATCGCCGATCTCTGGGCGCTGGAGCGCTCGGGCGCGGTCAGCGGGCGCTATCACGTGCTGGGCGGCGTGCTCTCGGCGCTCGACGGCATAAGGCCGGAGAACCTATCGCTCGACGCTCTGGTGGCGCGGGCCTCGGAGCCCGCGGTGACGGAAGTGATCCTTGCGCTCAACGCCACGGTCGAGGGCCAGACCACGGCGCATTTCATCACCGATCTCCTGGCGCATCTGCAGGTGAAGGTGACCAAGCTCGCCCATGGCGTGCCGGTCGGCGGCGAGCTCGACTATCTCGACGACGGCACGCTGGCGGCGGCGATCCGCCAGCGCACGGGCTTTTGAGGCCGCCTCAGTTGTCCCAGGGCGAGGCGCTCTTGCAGCGGTAGCCGACAAAGCATTGCGGCGTGTCGCGGGCGGGAACCCAGGCCGGGTCGGCGATTTCGTCGAACTGGCAGAAGCTGCGGTCGCGCACGAAGCGGTCATAGGTATAGCCGCCGGTGCCGAGCACGATCGCGCCATTGGCGATGACGCTCTGGCGGTTCGCGTCGCAGCTGCGCGCCGGGGACTGCGGCCGCCCCTGCGCGAACGCCACCCCGGCGAGGCTCAGGGCGAAAAGAGCAATCAGGATCCGCGTCATCTTTCGCCTCCACTGCGTTAAGCCTGTTCGCATTGTAACATGCCAGCGCCGCCCGCGTTCCCGCTTTGCCTTGACGACGCCGCGGGCTTCCGCCATCGCTCCGCCCTACACTGCAAGACCTGCCTACACTGCAAGACCTGCCTACACTGCAAAACCCGCCTACACTGCAAGACCCGCCGGAGCCAGACCATGTCCCTGACCGATCTCGCCGCCACCATCGACGCCGCCTGGGAGAACCGGGCCGAGATCGGCATCAACACCAAGGGCGCCGTGCGCGAGGCGGTCGAGCAGGCGATCGAACTGCTCGATTCAGGCCAGGCTCGCGTCGCCGAGAAGGTCGGCGGCGACTGGATCACGAATCAGTGGCTGAAGAAGGCGGTGCTGCTCTCCTTCCGCCTCGCCGACAACGAGGTCATGGCGCACGGTCCGGGCGAAGGCGTGTTCTGGGACAAGGTGCCGTCGAAGTTCGCCGGCTGGGGCGAGAACCGCTTCCGCGCCGCCGGCTTCCGCATCGTGCCGCCGGCCGCCGCGCGCAAGGGCTCCTATCTCGGGCCGAACGTCATCCTGATGCCGTCCTTCGTCAACATCGGCGCCTATGTCGATTCCGGCACCATGGTCGACACCTGGGCGACGGTCGGCTCCTGCGCCCAGATCGGCAAGAACGTGCATCTTTCGGGCGGTGTCGGCATCGGCGGCGTGCTCGAGCCGCTGCAGGCGAACCCCACCATCATCGAGGACAACTGCTTCATCGGCGCCCGTTCCGAGGTGGTCGAGGGCGTGGTCGTCGGCGAGGGCTCGGTGCTCGCCATGGGCGTCTTCATCTCGGCCACGACCAAGATCGTCGACCGCGCCACCGGCCAGGTCCATGTCGGCAAGGTCCCGCCCTATTCGGTCGTCGTCGCCGGCTCGCTGCCGGGCAAGCCGCTGAACGACGGCACGCCCGGCCCTTCGCTCTACTGCGCCGTGATCGTCAAGACCGTCGACGCCCAGACCCGCGCCAAGACCGGCATCAACGAGCTGCTGCGCGACTAGAGCCCGCTCCGATCAGCTTGCAATGCAAGCTGATCGGCAAGACGGTTTCTAACTAATATCAGGTTGATTCAACCCGGTTGGATCGGGCTCTAACCCGACGGAGGCGGAGCCCATGAAGACGCTTCTGAGCGCCGCTGCCCTCTCGATCTTCACCCTCTGCGCGCAACAGGCGCGCGCCGAGCCGGTCAATCTGACGCTGAAGCTCGTCGACGAAGCCGGAAAACCGCTGGCCGGCCAGGCGCTGCGGATCGCGATCGGTTCGGAGGCCGAGGCCAGCGCGCCGGGCGCGGGCCAGCGCCTGTCGACCGATGCCGGCGGGGTCGTGCGCATGACGGCTGAGGCGACGATCGACCGCCGCAGCGTCTCCTCGACCAGCGCCTTCACCCGCCACCCGGCCGAGCATGTCGTCGTCGGCGTCGAGCTCGATCTGATCGGCCGGCGCGCGCTCTATCGCGTCAGGCTCGACCAGACCAAGGCCGGCACGGTCGGCCAGATCAACGCCTTCCTGGCAGGGGCCGGCGGCCGCTTCGACCTGCCGCTCGCCTTCCATGCCGATACGCAAAGCTGGAGCCTGCCCGACGACCCGGCCGGCCCGCGCCTGACCGGCATCGGCGCCGAACTCAAGGCGCAGAGCATGGAAGGCTCAACTGAAACCGGGCGCAGGATCACCCTCACCATCGCCAAGCAGAGCTTCAAGCGGCGGTAGAAAACGGGTCCAGTCCCGTGCCGGCGCTCACGCGCCGGGGATCGGATTCGGCGTCGGCTCCGTCGAGGCGGGCGCCAGCTCCTGCCGCTGCGCCGCCGGCGAGGCCGCGAGCGCGTCGCGCAGCGTCTGCTCCTGCGAATGGTCGAGCGAGGTCTTCAGCACGACGCCGCCGGTGCCCTTGATCGCTTCCAGCACCTTGTCGGCCGTCATCTTCTGGATCAGCACGAAGAGCGCGGCGTTGCCCGGCTGCAGATTGGCGGCGAGTTCCTTCATGAAGCCGTCATTGACGCCGTAGTCGGTCAGCGCCCCGCCGAGCGCGCCGGAGGCTGCGCCGATCGCCGCGCCGAAGACCGGCATAAGGAAGATCGCGCCGATCAGCAGGCCCCAGAAGCCGCCTGAGGCGGCACCGAGCGCGGTGGTGTTGAGGAGCTGGTTGAGCTTGATCTTGCCGCCCTCGTGCATCACCGCGATCGCGGCGTCGCTGATCTGGATCAGGTATTCCTTCTGCAGGCCGAAGAGCTTCTGCCGCATTTCCTCGGCCCTGGCTTCGGTCGGATAGACGATGACGACGAGATCGGACATGGCGCACTCCTCTGACACGACGACACAAGCTGCCGCCGCTCTGTGACGGGCTTGCGGCAAACGCGCAATGAACCCGCGCGTTCCACTACTCCCCGGCCACCTCCTTCGCAGCGGCGAGGGCCGAGCCGCGCAGCGGCAGCTCCTGCATGCGTAGCAGGAAGAGCAGCGCCAGGGCGAATCCCGCGAAACTTGCGGCGAAGACATAGCGGAACAGGCCGACCATGGTCGCGCGATCGACCGCGCCCGCCTTGAGCGTCTCGGCCGAGAGCCCGGCGCCGCTGGCGCCGAGTCCGCCGAGCACGATCGCGCCGAAGATGGCGACGATCAGCGCCCCGCCGATCTGGCGGAAGAAATTGGCCGTGCCCGTGGCGGTGCCGAGCTGGTGCATCGGCACCGCGTTCTGGATCGAGACGGTCGCGACCGGCAGCAGCGTGCCGAAGCCGACACTGATGAAGGCCAGCACCAGCCCAAAACCCCACAGCGGCAGCTGGTCGCCATAGGCGATCAGCGCGGCCGTGCCGGCGAGCGCGACGGCGAGGCCGGCGACCGGTACGCGCTTGTAATGCGTCAGCTTGCCCATCGCCCACCCGGACGAGGTCGCGCCAAGGACCGTGCCGCAGGTCAGCGGGATCAGGCCGAGGCCAGAATTGGCGGCGGACAGGCCCGCCACCGTCTCGAAATAGAGCGGTAGATAGATGGTCAGGCCGATGAAGGTGCCCATGCCGAAGCCGGCGGCGATGGTGCCGTTGCGCACAACAGGATTGGCCAGGACCGAGAGCGGAATCAGCGGCTCCTCCGCACGGCGCAGGCGCCAGGCGAAGCAGAGCCAGAGCAGGACCGAGCCGGCGACGAGGCCGAAGATCTGAGGAGAGGCCCATGGGTAATGCGTGCCGCCCCAGGACAATGCCAGCAGCAGGGTCATCGTCGCGCTGGTCATCAGCAGCGCGCCGAACACGTCGAGCTTGTGCGGGCGCTCGTGCCGCGGCAGGCGCCGCAAGGCCTTGTCGGTCATCCAGTAGGCGCCGAGCCCGAGCGGCAGGTTGATCCAGAAGATCACCGACCAGTGCAGCGCCTCGGAGATCAGGCCGCCGAGCACCGGCCCGAGCAAGGAAGAGGTGAAGAAGACCGTGGCGAAATAGACCTGGTACTTGCCGCGCTCCCGCGGCGGGACCATGTCGCCGACGATGGTCTGCGCCATGGCGATCAGGCCGCCGCCGCCGAGCCCCTGGACGAAGCGAGCAGCGACCAGCAGCCAGAGCGAGGGCGCGAGCGCGCAGGCGATCGAACCGACCACGAAGATCACGATGCCACCGAGCATGGTGACGCGCCGGCCATGGATGTCGGCGAACTTGCCGTAGAGCGGCGTCACCGCGGTCGAGGCGAGCAGATAGGCGGTGACGACCCAGGGCAGATGGGCGACGTCGCCGAGCTCGCGGCCGATCGTCGGCATCGCGGTCGCGACGATGGTCTGGTCGAGCGCCGCCAGGAACATGGCGAGCATGGTCCCGGTCAGGATCGACCGGATATCGGCATGGGAAAGCGCCGCTTGCGCCGGCGGCTCGACCCGCTTGTCCATCGGCACGTGTCCGTCCTGTGTGCAGGGAATACCGGAGATTACAGCCAGGGCCAGCCATGCGCCAGAGTCGGGGACGCAAGGCCGCCGCGAAGTGGGCGCAGCCCTGCATTGGCTCAGGCTGCAGACAGCGGTTAGCATGCTGTCTTCTACTGCGAGGGCCCATGCGCACGCATCTCCTCCTCCCGCTGCTGCTGATGATGCCGATACAGGCCGAGGCGCTCGAGCTGACCGGCCGCTACGGCTATGCCGGCGAATGGGCGGTGACCGCGCGGCTCACCGAGGCGGAGGCGGCCGGCTCACGGCGCAAGCGCGATTTCGCGGGGCCCGTCATCCTGAAGCATCTCGCTTTGTGCGGACCGGGCGAGGTCGCGGAGAAATCCGGCAGCCTCAACCTGCGGCGCGACGGGCAGCGCTATGCCGCGATGCTGACGATCGGAGCGGAGAGCTGCGCGGTAACCGGCACTTTGGCCGAAGACGGCGTCGCCTTCGCCGATTGCGGCAGGGCCGGGAAGATACCGCTCAGGCTCTGGCTGAAATGACGGCTCTGCGCTGCCTCGCTGCCCTAGCTGCCGCCCTCGCCTGCGGCACCGCCCTGGCCGATACGCGGCCCTCCCTGTGTCAGGCCGGAGAAACCGCCATTTTCTCCTGTGCGATCAACGGCAAGACCGCCTCGCTCTGCGCCTCCGCCGACATCGGCCCGGGTCAGGGCAGCCTGAGCTATCGCTTCGGCCGCAAGGGCGCGATCGAGCTGACGCATCCGGACAAGCCCGTGCCGCCGGACCAGGCCTTCAGCACGGCGGTCGTCGGCGATGCCGGCTTTGCCGGCGACATCGTCCGCTTCAGCCGCGGCGAGACGCGCTACACACTCTATTCGATCATCGTGAGGGGACAGGGCGAGCGCGACGGCATCCTCGTCACCAGAAGCGGCCGCCAGCTCGCCGACCTCAAATGCAGGGATTTCGCACTCGGCACCGGCGCCTGGCGGCTGCTCTATCGCGCCAAGCTGCCCAAGGCGGAGCCGGCCTCACTCGACTAGCCCCGCTCCTCGGCTTCCGGCACCTTCAGGATCATCGCACCATCCGCATCGATCGGCCTGCCATCCTCGGTCTGCACGGTCAGCGTGACCTTGCGGCCGCTGTCGCGCTCGATCAGCGAGGAATGCTGCTCGCCCGGCCCGAACAGATGCTGCTCGCCCCATTGGCGGAGCGCCACCATCACCGGAAAGAGGTCGCGGCCCTTGGCGGTCAACCGGTATTCCTGCCTGGTGCCGCCGCTGGCAGCCGGAACCGCTTCGAGGATGCCGCGCGCGGTCAGCGTGCGCAGCCGCTCGGAGAGGATGTTGCGGGCGATGCCGAGGCTCTTCTGGAACTCGCTGAAGCGGGTCATGCCGTCGAAGGCGTCGCGCACGATCAGCATCGACCACCAGTCGCCGATCGCATCGAGCGCCCGGGCGCTCGGGCAATAATCGCTGACCAGGCTGCGGCGCTTGACCATTGGTTGCGAGGCTTTCCTCAAGGCTCCGTGAACGGCATTCGGTTGCAAGATAAAACCATGCCTGCTACTCCGCAATGAGTTTCATAATGAAACTTATCTAGCGGAGACCTGCCTCATGCGACTGGATCCCGAGGCGGCGCCGGCCGGCGCCGCGAGCGTTGACGCACGCCCATCACCGCCTTCTCCGGCAGCCCCGCTCTCAGCCGGCATGATCCTGCTCTTCGCGGTGGCGAGCGGGCTGGCCGTCGCCAACGCCTATTTCGCCCACCCGCTGCTCGACATCATCGCCGACGATCTCAAGCTCTCGCGCGCCACGGTCGGGCTCGTCGTCGGCGCGACGCAGCTCGGCTACGGGCTCGGGCTGATCCTGCTGGTGCCGCTCGGCGACCTCGTCGACCGCCGCAAGCTCGTCATGCTGCAATCGCTGCTCTCGGTCGCGGCGCTGATCTGCGTCGCTTTCTCCACCTCGGGCGCGATGCTGCTCGCGGCGATGGCGGCGATGGGCTTCCTCGCCGTGGTGACGCAGGCCTTCGTCGCCTATGCCGCGAGCCTGGCGCGTCCGGAGGAGCGCGGCCAGGTGGTCGGCGCGGTAACCAGCGGGATCGTGCTCGGTATCCTGCTCGCCCGGGCCATCGCCGGCGCGACGGCCGATCTCTCGGGCTGGCGGGCGGTCTACCTGCTCTCGGCAGCGGCGACACTCGTCATCGCCATCGTCCTGTTCAAGGCCTTGCCGCCCGAGCGCAGGCCGCCGGCACAGCTCTCCTATCCGCGCCTGATCGGCTCGCTCTTCGTGCTGTTCCGGCAGGAGCGCGTGCTGCGCATCCGGGCGATCATCGCCATGCTGATCTTCGCCGACGTCACCACGCTGCTGACGCCGCTGGTGTTGCCGCTCGCCGCTCCACCCTTCTCGCTGTCGCATACGGCGATCGGCCTGTTCGGCCTGGCCGGAGCGGCGGGCGCGCTCGGGGCGGCGCGGGCCGGCGCCTGGACCGATCGCGGTCATGGCCAGCGCCTCACCGGCATCGCGCTGGCGCTGATGCTGTTCGCCTGGCTGCCGATCGGATTGCTGCCGCAGTCGATCTTCTATCTGATCGCCGGCGTGCTGATCCTGGATTTCGGCCTGCAGGCGGTTCACGTCACCAACCAGGCGATGATCTACCGTGTCCGGCCGGAGGCGCAGAGCCGGCTGACCGCCGGGTACATGCTGTTCTATTCGATCGGCAGCGCGTTGGGATCGTCGGGCTCGACGCTGGTCTACGCCTTCGCTGGCTGGACCGGCGTCAGCCTGCTCGGCGCAGCCATCGCCGCAATCGCGCTGGTCTTCTGGGCCGCGACGCTGAAGGCGATGCCAAGCGAGGCGACGCGGGCGGTGACAGCGAATCCTGCCGCCTGAAACGATCAGGGCCGCTGCCTTGCGGCAACGGCCCTGACGCCCCCTCACGGAGATCCGGTCACTTCAGCTTGGCGGCAATCGCCTGCAGGCCGGCATTGGCGCATTCCTCGTCGAGATGGCCGCCGGGGGCGCCGCCGACGCCGACCGCCGCGATGACCTCGTCACCGACCTTCACCGGCACGCCGCCGCCGAGCAGCAGAAAGCCCTGGATGTGGACGAGATTGCGGGCGCCGGCATTGTTGGCGGCAGCCTCGGCCATAGCGCCGGTGTTGTTCTTGGCGGAGACCGAAGTGAAGGCCTTGGCGCGGCTGGCATCGATGGTGTGCGGGCCGGCGCGCTCGGCGCGGATGGTGGCGAGCACGACGCCGCCACGGTCGACCACGGTGGCTGCGACGTTGAAGTTCTTGGCGGAGCAGGCGGCGACGGTCGCCTGGGCGAGCTCGACGGCGAGCGCGGTCGGCAGTGCGCGAACCTGCAGGACCTGGGCCTGGGCGAGCGTCGGCAGGGCGATGGCGGTGGACATGATGGCGAGGCGGACAAACGACATGACGATCCCTCTGGTGACCACCGTTATGGTGTGAGGGGATGATGCCGAACCCGGTCTGCCGTGTGCATCCGGGCGATCCGCGCGCGGCCTACGTAGTTCTACCGATCGGCACCGACCAAATGCAGCCGGACCATCTCGGCGACGGAGGTCGTCTCCAGCTTCTCTGCGATATGGGCGCGGTGGGTGTCGACGGTACGTGGCGAGATCGACAGCACCCGCGCGATCTCCTTGGTCGAGCGCCCCTCGGCGATCAGCGCGAGGATCTCGGCCTCGCGCTGCGACAGGCGTTCGAGCCTTAGCCTGAGCGAGGCCGTGCCGCTCTCGGCGGCGAGCAGGCCGTCGAGCGTCGCGAGCGCCGCCTGGACGGTGTCGATCAGCACCTGTTCGTCGACCGGCTTGGTCAGGAAATCCGCGGCGCCATTGCGGAAGGCGGCGCGGCAGGCCTCGACATCGCCATGGCCAGTGATGACCACGACCGGCCAGCGGCAACGGGCGGCCATGAGCCTTTCCTGCAGCTTCAGCCCGGTCAGGCGCGGCAT
Organism: Allobosea sp. Root483D1; assembly: GCF_001429505.1. Classification (GTDB taxonomy): domain Bacteria; phylum Pseudomonadota; class Alphaproteobacteria; order Rhizobiales; family Beijerinckiaceae; genus Allobosea. The sequence continues at coordinate 251,775 of NZ_LMJW01000004.1, read as the reverse complement.
GCGGATATCAGTGACGATGCAGCCCGGCGCCAAGCTAGGCAGCGCCTCCATAAAGGCGGCGCCGTCGGCATGCGGCTGGACGTCGAGCCCGACGGTACGCAGCAGGAAACTCAGCGCCTCGCGCACCTCCCAATCGTCGTCGATCAGATGGACGAGCTGCCGGCTCATTCGGCGGCCTCCCGCTGATTCTCGGCGCTGCGCGGCAAGCGGACGCTGAAGACCGCGCCGCCCTCCGCCGCATTCTCGGCGGCCAGCGTTCCGTCGAAGCGCTCGACCAGCCGGACACAGAGCGCGAGGCCGAGGCCGAGCCCAGCCGGCTTGGTGGTGAAGAAGGGCTCGAACAGACGCGCCTGCGCTTCCGGTGACAGGCCGGGACCGCTGTCGCGGACCGCGAGCACGGCATCGCCACCCTGTGTGCCGACCTTGATCGTCACGCTACGCTCGCCATCGCGGCCTTCGACCGCCTCCAGCCCGTTGCGGACGAGGTTGAAGACGACTTGTTCGAGCTGGACCCGGTCGGCCCGCACCAGTGACCGGCTGCCATCGCCGCTGACCCGCAATGTCGCGCCGATGCCTTGAGCGTTCGCCGCGAGGAGATGGACGACTTCGCCGGCAAGCTCGGTCAGATCGACCGTTTCGACGACCGGCTCGGACTTGCTGATCCAGGCGCGCAGCCGCCCGAGAATGTCGCCGGCGCGGCGGGCATTGCGCGCAATCGCCTCGAAGGCGCCGGCCAGCACCGCCTGATCCGCCTCGGGCTGGGCCAGCAGCCGCCGCGCGGCCTGGGCCTGGCTGAGAATCGCGGTCAGGGGCTGCGTCAGTTCATGGGCGATGCCGGAAGCGAGCTCGCCCATGGCGTTGACGCGCCCGGCATGGGCCAAGCGCGCATCCTGCTCGGCGAGCCCAGCCTTTCGCGCTGCCTCGCGCGCGACGTTCCGGGCTTCGAGCAGGCGATCGACCAGGAACATGGCAAGCGCGACGAGCAGGCCAGCCAGCGCCAGGAAGGCCAGCGGCGGCAGCGGCCAGTCCGGCGCGCTCGTCGTCAGCGTCAGGCGCAGCGGCTGGGTGCGGCTGGCGATCTCGGCGCTGAAGGCGCTCGCCGGCGGATCGCTCGCCTGGCCGGGCTCGATCAGCCGCAGATGAACCGCTGCCCCTTCCGGCAGGGGCGTATCGCTCGCCGAGAGCCGGGCCATGTCGATGACGAGCGCGAGCGCGTAATGGCCGACGCCGTCGGTCAGCGCCCGCTTGACCAGGAGTAGCCTAGCGCCGCCATCGAGCGCGCGCGTCCGCAGGTTCGACCCGGCAGCCTGCCGCGCCTCCTCCGTGACAACAGCCGGGTCGGCCACGTCGAGCAGCGAGCGCGGCGGGCTCAGCGCGAGGTCGACCACGTCTATACCGACGATACGCGGATAGAAGCGGACAATGCTGGCGGCGACCTGCTCGACCGTGGCGATCGGCGCCGGCTCGGCCGCCTGCACCAGCGCCGACAGGCTGGTCAGATGCGCATCGTGCTGGTCGACACGCTGCGAGATCAGCCGGTGCAGGGTCCGCCCGGCCTCCTCCAGTTCCGCCGCAGCATGGCTGCGCCGGTTCAGTGAGTAGGCGGCGCAGGCGAGCCCAAACGCGACCAGGCCCGCTACGAGGATGGCGGCGCGGCGCGATCTCCACAGCATGCGCGTGTCGTCTCTCCTGTCGGAATTGCCGGGAAGACTAGCCGGTTTCGTTCCGCCATACAGCGGCCGGCGGCGGGTCGCTAGTTTTCCGCCAGCGCCGCTGTCGGCGCGTCGAGGGAAAGCGCGATGCCTCCGGCCGCGAAGTCGAGCTGCGCGGTGCCGCCGAGATAGCTGCCGAGGACCTTCTCGATCATCTGCGAGCCGAAACCGCGCCGCTGCGGCGGCGGCACATGCGGGCCGCCGCTTTCCTGCCAGCGGAAATGGAACTCGCCGCCCTCGTTGCGCCAGGAGACGTCGATATGGCCGCCATCCTGCGAGAGCGCCCCGTATTTCACCGCATTGGTCCCGAGTTCGTGCAAGGCGAGCGCCATCGCCAGTGCGCATTTCGACGAGAGCGTCACCGAGGGGCCGTCAATGGCGATGCGCTCGTCGGAGCGATGCGGTGCCAGCACGACCTCGACCAGTTGCCTGAGATCGGCGCCGTGGCGGCTCGCCATCATCAGCACGTCCTGCGCCGCCGCCAGGGCCTGCAAGCGGTCGGAGAGGCGCCGCTTCACCATGTCGAGCGGCTCGTCCGAGCCGCGCAACGACTGGTTGACGATGCCGGAGACCATGGCGAGCAGGTTCTTGATGCGGTGGTTCAACTCGGCGGCGAGCAGGCGATGGCGCTCCTCGCCCGCGTGCAGCAGGGTGATGTCGCGCGAGACCGAGAGGATGGCTTCGGGCTTGCCGTCGGACGCGATGATCGGCGAGACCTGCACGTCCCAATAGCGCGGATTGCCCGCGGCGGTATTGGCCGGCCCCTGGAACCGGTAGCTTTTGCCGGCCCGCGCCGCCGCCAATGCCGCCTCGGCTTCCGCCTTGCTGGCGCCATCCCAGAACTGCATCCAGGGGCAGCCGCGGATCGCCGCGAAATCCTGGACCTCCATCACGCGCTGGCCGCCTTCGCTCATGAATTCGAGCGCGCCGTCGAGACCGATGACCTTGATGCAATCGTCCGAGGCCGCCAGCACGGCGCTCAGGAAGCGGACATCCTTGTCGAGCTGTGTCGGCACAGGCAGGCTTTCGAGTCGGGAGTGAGACGGCACACTTCGACCGCTAGCGCAGCCGCTGTCAAACGCGCATGTCTTTTGACATGTCGCCGGTTCGCGGTGCCCGGCCCGCATCCTTAGCCGCCGAACCTCCCGAGGTTGACGCTCCCGCATGTCGCCGTCAGCTTGGCGCCACGTCACGAGGAGTCGGATATGGAGAGCATCACGCCACGCCAGCGCGAGATCGTAGCGCTGGCCAGGGCGCAGGGACGCGTCAATGTCGAGGAGCTGGCGACGCGCTACGAGGTCAGCGCCCAGACCATCCGCAAGGACCTGAACCAGCTCTGCGACCAGCGCATCATGTCGCGGGTGCATGGCGGGGCGGTGGTGGCGTCCGGCGTCGAGAACCTCGCCTATGAGGCCCGCCGCTTCATCGCCCGCGACGAGAAGGCGGCGATCGGCCGGGCCGCGGCGGCGCTGATCCCGAACGACGCCTCGCTCTTCATCAACATCGGCACGACGACCGAGGAGGTGGCGCGCGCGCTCACCGACCATCACGGCCTGCTCGTCATCACCAACAACCTGCATGTCGCGACGCTGCTCTACCCGCATGAGAACATCGAGGTGATCGTCGCCGGCGGGCCGGTCCGGCGTTCCGATGGCGGCGTGATCGGCGCCGCCGCCGTCGACCTGATCCGCCAGTTCAAGGTCGATTATGCCGTGATCGGCACCTCCGCCATCGACGAGGAGGGAGCGCTGCTCGATTTCGACTATCGCGAGGTCCGGGTCTCGCAGGCGATCATCGAGAACGCCCGCCAGTGCCTGCTCGTCGCCGACAGCACCAAGTTCGAGCGCTCCGCCCCCGTCCGCATCGGCCATCTGCGCGATGTCGACGTCTTCGTCACCGATAGGCTCGATCCGCCGCCCTTGCGCGAGCTCTGCCGCAGCGAGGGCATCAGCGTGGTCGAAACCGAAACGCTCGCCACACTCGCCTCGCAACCCAAAAGTGAAAGCTAGAATTTTCGCTTTCGCTTTCGTTTTGCCGTTGCACGCAAGAAAATCACGCTCTACCGTACGTTGAAGAGGCCCCGCAAGGGCTGCCTGCGGGAGGAATGCGTGACGGCTCCGGTGTTCGACATCGCCATCATCGGCGGCGGCGTGAACGGCTGCGGCATCGCCCGCGATGCGGCCGGGCGCGGAGCCTCGGTCGTGCTGTTCGAGCAGTCGGACCTCGCCAGCGCGACGTCCTCGGCCTCGACCAAATTGATCCATGGCGGCCTGCGCTATCTCGAGCACTACGAATTCCGGCTGGTGCGGGAAGCGCTGACCGAGCGCGAGGTGATGTGGCGCGCCGCGCCGCACATCATCCGCCCCTTGCGGTTCGTGCTGCCGCACCATGCGGGCCTCAGGCCCTGGTGGATGCTGCGGCTCGGCCTTTTCCTCTACGACCATCTCGGCGGCCGCAAGCTGCTGCCGGCGACGCGCTCGCTCGACCTCCGGCGCGACGCCGCCGGCGAGCCGCTGCAGCCGCGTTTCGGCCGCGCCTTCGAATATTCCGATTGCTGGGTCGAGGATGCCCGCCTCGTCGTGCTCAATGCCCGCGACGCGGCCGAGCACGGCGCTTCGATCCTGCCGCGGACCAAGGTGATCGGCGCGCACCGCCAGGGCGATCTCTGGGTGGTCACGACCGAGGGCCCCGATGGTGTCCGGGCCGAGACCAGCGCACGCGTGCTCGTCAACGCTGCCGGGCCCTGGGTCGCGGACGTGCTGAACGGCATCGTCGCCAGCAACCGCCCGGCTGCGGTGCGGCTGGTCCAGGGCAGCCATATCGTGGTGCCGCGCCTGTTCGAGCACGACCGCTGCTACATCTTCCAGAATGCCGATGGCCGCATCATCTTCGCCATCCCCTATGAGGGCGACCTGACCCTGATCGGCACCACCGACAAGGACTATGACGGCGACCCCGCCAAGGTCGCCGCCAGCGAGGACGAGATCGCCTATCTCTGCGCCGCGGCGAGCGAGTATTTCCGCAAGCCGATCAGGCGCGAGGACGTGGTCTGGACCTATTCCGGCGTGCGCCCGCTTTATGACGACGGCGCCAGCAAGGCGCAGGAAGCGACGCGCGACTATGTGCTGACGCTGGACGAGCCAGCCGGCTCGGCGCCGCTGCTCTCGGTTTTCGGCGGCAAGATCACCACGGCGCGACGGCTCGCCGAGGCCGCCGTCGAGAAGCTCGCCGCCGCGGTGCCGGCGCTGCGCGCTCCGCCCTGGACGGCTGGCGCGCATCTGCCCGGTGGCGATTTTCCGGTCGAGGGCTTCGAGGGACTGNATCGTCGCCGCCCGCCCCTGGCTCGACCGCAAGCTGGCCCGCCGGCTCGCCCGCGCCTACGGCACCCGCACCGACGCCTTGCTCGAAGGCGCCAAGGCGATGGCCGATCTCGGCCGCGTCTTCGGCGCCGATCTCACCGAGCGCGAGGTCGCCTGGCTGATGAGCCAGGAATGGGCTGGGAGCGCCGAGGACGTGCTGTTCCGGCGCAGCAAGCTCGGCCTGCGCTTCTCGCCCGAGCAGCGCCGGGCGCTTGACGAGTACATGGCCGCGAAAGCCGCGCCGGCCCTGCCCCACCACATGGAGGCGCGGGGATGAGCCTGACCCTCGATCGTCTCGGCCTGACGCGCGGCGCGCAAACCCTGCTCGCCGACATCACGCTGACACTGGAGAGGGGTTCGCTCAACGTGCTGCTCGGCGCCACGCTCGCCGGCAAGACCTCGCTGATGCGCCTGATGGCCGGGCTCGATGCGCCAAGCACCGGCAAGGTCCTGGTCGAAGGCCGCGACGTCACCGGGCTGCCGGTGCAGAAGCGCAATGTCGCGATGGTCTACCAGCAGTTCATCAACTACCCGGCGCTGTCGGTCTTCGAAAACATCGCTTCGCCGCTCAGGGTCGCCGGTCTGCCGGCGCGCGAGATCGAGGCCAGGGTGAAGAGCGCCGCCGCGCTGCTGCGGCTCGAGCCTTATCTCCAGCGCAAGCCGCTCGAACTCTCCGGCGGCCAGCAGCAGCGCACCGCGATCGCGCGCGCTTTGGTCAAGCGGGCGGAGCTCGTCCTGCTCGACGAGCCGCTCGCCAATCTCGACTACAAATTGCGCGAGGAATTGCGCGAGGAATTGCCGCGCATCTTCGCCGAATCCGGCGCAATCTTCGTCTATGCCACCACCGAGCCGAGCGAGGCGCTGCTGCTCGGCGGCAATACCGCGACCCTGTTCCAGGGGCGGGTGACCCAGTTCGGCCCGACGGCGCAGGTCTATCGCCAGCCGCATGATCTTGTGACGGCGCAGGTTTTCTCCGACCCGCCGCTCAACACGCTCGCCGGCACCAAGCAGGGCGGCGAGGTCAGGCTCTCGACCGGCCAGAGCATCCCGACCACCGGCGCCTTCGCCAGCGTGCCGGATGGCGCCTACACGATCGGTTTCCGGGCCCATCACCTCTCGCTCGATGGGTTGCCGGCGCCAGCGATCGCGCTCGAGGCTTCCGTCTCCGTCTCCGAGATCACCGGCTCGGAATCCTTCGTCCATCTCGATGTCGGCGAGCATCGCCTGATCGCGCTGGTGCCGGGCGTGCGCCGGCTGGAACCCGGCGCGGCCGTGACTGCCTGGCTCGATCCTGCCCGCATCTTCCTGTTCGACGCCGCCGGCGCGCTCGCGGCCGCCGCTCCGGCAAAGGCAGCGTGACATGGCCCAGATCACGCTCGACAAGCTCGCCCACGCCTACAAGCCCAACCCGCAAGGGCCGCAGGACTACGCCCTGCGCGAGGTCGACCATGTCTGGCGCCAGGGCGGCGCCTATGCGCTGCTCGGGCCCTCGGGCTGCGGCAAGACCACTCTGCTCAACATCATCTCAGGGCTGGTCGTTCCGACGCGCGGGCGCATCCTGTTCGACGGCGTCGACGTCACCCGCCTGTCGACCGAGGCGCGCAACATCGCCCAGGTCTTCCAGTTCCCGGTCGTCTACGACACCATGACGGTGCGCGAGAACCTCGCCTTCCCGCTGAAGAACCGTGGCGTGGCGCGGGTCGAGATCGAGGCCCGCGTCGCCGAGATCGCCCGCCTGCTCGATCTGACCTCGGCGCTCGACCGCAAGGCGAGCCGGCTCGGGGCCGACGCCAAGCAGAAGATCTCGCTCGGGCGCGGGCTGGTCCGGCCCGACGTCGCCGCGATCCTGTTCGACGAGCCTTTGACCGTCATCGACCCGCATCTGAAATGGCAATTGCGCTCGATGCTGAAGGAGCTGCATCGCAAGCTCGACCTCACCATGATCTATGTCACCCACGACCAGACGGAGGCGCTGACCTTCGCCGACACGGTCGTGGTGATGCATGATGGCGGCGTGGTCCAGACCGGCACGCCGGAGGAGCTGTTCCAGCATCCGGCCCACACCTTCGTCGGCCATTTCATCGGCTCGCCTGGCATGAACGTGCTGCCCTGCGCCGTCGAAGGTGCGCATGCCAATCTCGCCGGCCAGCAGATCGCGCTGGCCCGGCATTATCCCGCGCTCGCCGGCAAGGTCGAGCTCGGCATCCGACCGGAATACGTGACCTTGAGCCCGCGCGGCGGCGGACTGCCGGTCAAGATCACCAGGATCGACGATATCGGCCGGGCTCGTATCGCCCGCGTCGAGCTCGATGGCCTCAAGCTCGCCGCGAGCGTGCCGGAAGGCGCGAGCTTCGACGGCGATCAGGCCGCGCTAGCGCTGCAGCCAAGCCAGATCCACATCTACAGCGACGGCCATCTGGTGAAGGGGCAAGCGCTGCCGGGAGGTGCGGTATGAAGCCGGTCAACCAGAAGGCCTGGCTGCTCGTCCTGCCGGTACTGCTGATCGTCGCCTTCTCGGCGGTGATCCCGCTGATGACGGTGGTCAACTATTCGGTCCAGGATTCCTTCGGCAACAACCAGTTCTTCTGGAACGGCGTCGGCTGGTTCGCCGAGCTGCTCGATCCCAAAAGCGATCTCGGCTCGCGCTTCTACGACTCGCTATGGCGCAACCTCGCCTTCTCCGCGATCATCCTCGCCATCGAGATACCGCTCGGCATCCTGGTCGCGCTGTCGATGCCGCGCGAGGGCTGGACGGTCTCGGCGACGCTTGTGCTGATGGCGCTGCCGCTGCTGATCCCGTGGAACGTCGTCGGCACGATCTGGCAGATCTTCGCGCGCGGCGACATCGGCCTGTTCGGCGCGGCGGTGAACGGCCTCGGTATCCGCTACAACTACGTCTCCGACCCGGTCGCGGCCTGGTTCACCATCGTCGTGATGGATGTCTGGCACTGGACCTCGTTGGTCGCGCTGCTCTGCTATGCCGGCCTGAAGTCGATCCCCGACGCCTATTACCAGGCGGCTCGCATCGATGGCGCCTCGCGCTGGGCCGTGTTCCGCACCATCCAGCTGCCCAAGATGAACCGCGTGCTGCTGATCGCTGTGCTGCTGCGCTTCATGGACTCGTTCATGATCTACACCGAGCCCTTCGTCGTCACCGGCGGCGGCCCCGGCAATTCGACGACCTTCCTCTCGATCGAACTGGTGAAGCTCGCACTGGGCCAGTTCGACCTCGGCAAGGCGGCGGCGCTCTCTATCGTATACAACCTGATCATCCTCGCGGTCTGCTGGGTGTTCTACACGGTCATGACCACCGCCGATGCGCGGGCCGACTCTGAAGCGGGGAGGGGCTGATGCGCGGCGGCCGGCTGATCCTGTCGCTCTATCTGATCGCACTGATGTTGCCGATCTATTGGCTCGTCAACATGAGCTTCAAGACCAACACCGAGATCACCAACGCGCTGACGCTTTGGCCGCGGACCTTCACGACCGCCAACTACGCCAAGATCTTCACCGACCCGAGCTGGTACAACGGCTACATCAACTCGCTGCAATATGTAGCGCTGAACACCCTGCTCTCGCTCGCCTTCGCGTTACCGGCGGCCTACGCCTTCTCGCGCTACCGCTTCCTCGGCGACAAGCATTTGTTCTTCTGGCTGCTCTCGAACCGCATGGCGCCGCCGGCGGTGTTCGCATTGCCCTTCTTCAACCTCTATTCGGCGATCGGCCTGTTCGACACGCCGCTCGCGGTGGCGCTGGCTCATTGCCTGTTCAACGTGCCGCTGGCGGTCTGGATCCTCGAAGGCTTCATGTCCGGCGTGCCGCGCGAGATCGATGAGACGGCGGCGATCGACGGCTATTCCTTCCCGCGTTTCTTCGTGAAGATCTTCATGCCGCTGATCGCCTCGGGCATCGGCGTCGCCGCCTTCTTCTGCTTCATGTTCTCCTGGGTCGAGCTGCTGCTGGCGCGCACGCTGACCAGCGTCAGCGCCAAGCCGATCGCCGCCACCATGACCAGAACGGTCTCCGCCGCCGGCATGGACTGGGGCGTGCTCGCCGCAGCCGGCGTGCTGACGCTGATCCCCGGCGCACTCGTGATCTGGTTCGTCCGAAACTACATCGCCAAGGGCTTCGCCCTGGGGAGGGTGTGATGGAACTCAACTGGATGGCCTGGACCTGGCAGACCGGCCTCTTCTTCGCCGGGATCGCCAGCCTGCTCCTGATCCTGACGCTGCTCGCGATGTTCCGGCCCGAGACCGAGCGGGTCGGCGTGCTCGGCATCGCCACCACGCGCGGCGACCGGCTCTTCATCTCGCTGCTCGGCAGCGCCTTCATTCACCTCGCCTGGCTCGGGATCGTCGGCCAGCCGCTGTGGTGGGCTTCCGGCCTCGCGCTCCTCTATGCCGCAGCGGTGTTCCGCTTCGTTTAGAGGAGGCAAGCCCAACAATAAGAAACGACCGACCCGGAAGAACGGGCGGCACCCCAAGGGAAACGTCGGAGGACAACGATGACGATGCTCAGCAGGACCCTTACAGCCAAGACCCTTGCCAGCCTGACCGGCGCGAGTCTGTTCGCGCTGACGCTCGCAGCCGGGCCGGCCCTCGCCGGCCCCGAGGAAGCCCGCAAATGGATCGACAGCGAGTTCCGGCCCTCGACGCTCTCCAAGGAGGAGCAGCAGAAGGAGATGGAGTGGTTCATCAATGCGGCGAAGCCCTTCGCCGGCATGGAGATCAACATCGTCTCGGAGACGATCACCACGCATGAATACGAGGCCAAGACCCTGGCCAAGGCCTTCAGCGAAATCACCGGCATCAAGCTGACGCACGACCTGATCCAGGAAGGCGACGTGGTCGAGAAGATCCAGACGCAGATGCAGTCCGGCAAGAACATCTATGATGGCTGGATCAACGATTCCGACCTGATCGGCACGCATTTCCGCTATAAGCAGGCGACCAACCTGACCGACTGGATGGCAGGTCCGGGCAAGGACGTCACCAATCCCGGCCTCGACGTCGACGACTTCATCGGCAAGTCCTTCGGCACCGGGCCGGACGGCAAACTCTACCAGCTGCCGGTGCAGCAGTTCGCGAACCTCTACTGGTTCCGCTACGACTGGTTCCAGCGCGCCGATCTCAAGGAGAAGTTCAAAGCCAAATACGGCTACGATCTCGGCGTGCCCGTGAACTGGTCGGCCTATGAGGATATCGCCGAGTTCTTCACCAACGACGTCAAGGAAATCGACGGCACCAAGGTCTTCGGCCATATGGACTATGGCAAGAAGGACCCGTCGCTCGGCTGGCGCTTCACCGACGCCTGGCTCTCCATGGCCGGCAATGGCGACAAGGGCATCCCGAACGGCCTGCCGGTCGACGAATGGGGCATCCGTATGGAGGGCTGCCGCCCGGTCGGCTCCGCGGTCGAGCGCGGCGGCGACACCAACGGCCCGGCGGCGGTCTACTCGATCGTCAAATATGTCGACTGGCTGAAGAAATATGCCCCGCCGCAGGCGCAAGGCATGACCTTCGGCGAGTCCGGCCCGGTGCCCGCGCAGGGCACGATCGCCCAGCAGATCTTCTGGTATACCGCCTTCACCGCCGACATGGTCAAGCCCGGCCTGCCGGTGATGAGCTCGGACGGCAAGCCGAAATGGCGGATGGCGCCCTCCCCCAAGGGTGCCTACTGGAAGGACGGGATGAAGCTCGGCTACCAGGACGCCGGCTCGGCGACCCTGCTGAACTCGACCCCGGTCGAGCGCCGCAAAGCGGCCTGGCTCTATCTGCAGTTCATCGTCTCGAAGACGGTCAGCCTGAAGAAGAGCCATGTCGGCCTGACCTTCATCCGCGAGAGCGACATCTGGGACAAGAGCTTCACCGAGCGCGCCCCGCAGCTCGGCGGGCTGATCGAGTTCTACCGCTCGCCGGCGCGCGTGCAGTGGACCCCGACCGGCAACAACGTCCCGGACTATCCGCGCCTCGCCCAGCTCTGGTGGCAGAACATCGGCGACGCCTCTTCGGGCGCCAAGACACCGCAGGCGGCGATGGATGCGCTCGCCGCGGCGCAAGACTCGGTGATGGAGCGCCTGGAGCGTTCCGGCGTGCAGGGCGATTGCGGACCGAAGCTCAATCCGCGCACCACGGCGGAAGAGTGGTTCGCTAAGGCCGAGAAGGCCGGCACGCTGGCGCCGCAACGCAAGCTCGCCAACGAGAAGCCGAAGGGCGAGACGATCGACTACGACACGCTGATCAAGAGCTGGCCAGCGTCTCCCCCGAAGCGCGGCTGAGCCCCCTCCTCCCGGCTCGGACGTGCGAAAGGGGCGCGGCAGCAATGCCGCGCCCCCGAATTTTTCCAGCCCCCTCGCCGGCTTGCGGTTACGACTGCACCGCGCTTGGGTCCATCCACATCACCCCCCAGGCATGGCCGTCGAGATCCAGAAAACTGTGGTCGTACATGAAGCCGTAATCCGTCGGCTCGTCAGTGGTCGTGCCGCCGGCGACGAGCGCCGCCGCGACGATCGCGTCGACCGCCTCGCGGCTCTCGCGCGAGAGCGTGAGCAGAACCTGCAGCGACTGGCTGGTGTCGGCGATCGGCTTCGGCGAGAAGCTCGCGAACTTCTCATGGGTCAGCAGCATCACCAAGATCGTGTCGCTGATCACCATGCAGGCGGCGGTGTCATCGGTGAACTGCGGGTTGAAGGAGAAGCCGAGCGCCCCGAAGAAGGCCATCGACTTCTTGAGGTCCTTCACGGGCAGGTTGACGAAGATCATCTGGGGCATTGTGGCTCCTCAAGTCGGCATCGTCCTGGTCGATGCATCGGCCAATGGGCCGGGGCGATGTGGCGCGGCTATGACACGGCCTGGAGCGCCTGCCTGAGCCTGGCCGGTTCGATGTCGGTGAGGCGGGCATCGACCTCGTCATGCGTGCGCTGCCAGATCGGCATGGCGCGCGCGAGCAGGGCAATTCCCTCCGGCGTAATTGCCAGGAGCCGGCTGCGGCGGTCCTTCTCGCCCGCGGTCACGACGACGAGGCCGCGGCGTTCGAGCGGCTTCAGCGCCGCGGTCAGCGTGGTCCGGTCCATGCCGAGCAGGTGGGCGACCGGGCCGATCGGCGGCGGCTCCGGCCGGTTCAGCGACATCAGAAGGGAGAATTGCTGATTGGTGAGATCGACCGGGCGCAAGGCTTCGTCGAACAATCGCGCCAACGACCTAGCCGCGCGCTGGACATACAGGCAAAGGCAATGGTCGCGCACATGCAGCGTCGTGGCGAAGGGGACGAGGGATTCGATCGGTGCTTCCAATGATTTTGACATCGTTCAGATATGTTGATATCAACGCAACCAATCTAGGCCGGGGGGCTGGATGCTGCAAGGAGGCGATGATGGAGCATCAGGTGGTTTCCCGTTCCAAATGGCTGGACGCACGCAAGACCCTGCTCGCCCGCGAGAAGGAGTTCACCCGGCTGCGCGACGAGATCAATGCCGAGCGGCTGGCCTTGCCCTGGGTCAAGGTCGACAAGGACTATGTGTTCGATACGCCCGGGGGCAAGAAGACGCTCCCCGAATTGTTCGACGGCCGCAGCCAGCTCGTGGTCTACCATTTCATGTTCGGGCCGGACTGGGAGGCGGGCTGTCCGGGCTGCTCCTTCATGGCCGATCATTTCGACGGCACGCTGGCGCATCTCAACAATCACGACGTCACGCTGGTCATGGTCTCGCGTGCGCCGCTCGACAAGATCGAGGCCTACAAGGCGCGCATGGGCTGGGTCGTGCCCTGGGTTTCGTCCTTCGGCAGCGAGTTCAACTTTGACTACCACGCCTCCTTCACCAAGGAGGAGCTCGCCCAAGGCGCGGTGCTCTACAATTTCACGCGGACGCCGTCGGAGCAGGCCCATGATGAATTGCCCGGCCTGAGCTCCTTCATCCGCGACGAGAACGGCGAGGTCTTCCACACCTACTCGGGCTACGCCCGCGGTGGCGAGGAGATGCTGTCGACGCTGATGATCCTCGACCGGGCGCCGAAGGGCCGCAACGAGAATTCGACACTGAGCTTCGTCAAGCGCCATGACGAGTACGAGGACCAGCCGAAAGCTCACGCCTGCTGCGCCGCCTGAGGCCGCAGCGAGCCAGATCACGCGCATAGGGTTGGTGGGATGCCCGCTCCCGCAAGGGGATGGGCTTGGGGCGCGTGTTTTTTCCGATGACTGCAGCGGGCCGGCCACCAGCTCCGGAGGCCGGCCCGGCGCGAGGAAATTCAACCGGCTCCGAGCCGCTCGCCGCGGTAGACACCGGAGCGGATCCGGCCCCACCAGTCGCGATTCCCGAGATACCAGGCGACCGTCTTGCGAAGCCCGCTCTCGAAGCTCTCCTGCGGCCGCCAGCCGAGCTCGCGCTCGATCTTGGACGCGTCGATCGCATAGCGCTGGTCGTGGCCCGGCCGGTCGACGACGAAGCGGATCAGGTTCTCGCGAGGACCGATCGCGGCATCGGGAGCCAGCTCGTCCATCAGCGCGCAGATCGCCTTCACCACCTCGAGATTGCTGCGTTCGGCGGAGCCGCCGACATTGTAGCTCTCGCCGATCCGCCCGCTCCGCGCGATCAGGGCCAGCGCGCGGGCGTGATCCTCGACATGCAGCCAGTCGCGGATTTGGGCGCCCGAGCCATAGACCGGCAGATCCTTGCCCTCGAGTGCGTTGAGGATCATCAGCGGGATCAGCTTCTCGGGGAAGTGATAGGGCCCGTAATTGTTCGAGCAGTTTGAGAGCACGACCGGCAAGCCGTAAGTGTGGTGCCAGGCCCGCGCCAGATGGTCGGACGCCGCCTTCGAGGCCGAATAGGGCGAGTTCGGCTGATAGGGCGAGGTCTCGCTGAACAGCCCGTCCTCGCCGAGCGAGCCGAAGACCTCGTCGGTCGAGATCTGGTGGAAGCGGAAGCCGGCCTGTTCCGCCGGAGGCAGCGAGCGCCAGTGCCGCAGCGCCTCCTGCAGCAGCACGAAGGAGCCGACGATATTGGTCTCGATGAAGGCGGCGGGCCCGTCGATCGAGCGGTCGACATGGCTCTCGGCGGCGAGGTGCATGACGATGTCGGGCGCGAATTCGACGAAGGCCTGCCGCATCGCCGTTCCGTCGCCGATATCGGCCTGCAGGAAGGTGAGCCGCGGATCGTTCGAGACGGGCTCGAGATTGTCGAGATTGCCGGCATAGGTCAGCTTGTCGACGACCAGTACCGGATGCGGCGTCTGCCGGATCAAATGGCGCACCACGGCCGAGCCGATGAAACCGGCGCCGCCGGTGACGAGATAGCGCTTCACGCGAAGTCCTCGTAGCGGAAGGGGCTGGCGAAACCGGCAAATCCGGGCAGCGTCGTATCCTTGCCGGAGAGCTGCGCCTCCGTCCCGGCGACCGGCCAGTCTATCGCAAGCTCGGGGTCGTTCCAGGCGATGCCGCCTTCCGTTTCCGGAGCGTAGGGGCCGTCGACCTTGTAGGTGACCTCGGTGCCGGGTTCGAGCGTGCAGAAGCCATGGGCGAAACCGCGCGGCACGAAGAGCTGTTCGGCGCCCTCGGCAGTGAGCGTCGTCGCGCACCACCTGCCGTAGCTCGGCGATCCCACGCGAATATCGACGGCGACGTCGAGAATCGCGCCCTTCAGCACCCGGACCAGCTTGGCCTGCGCCGCCGGCGGCGCCTGGAAATGCAGGCCGCGCACCACGCCGGGCGCCGCCGAGAGCGATTGGTTGTCCTGCACGAAGACCGCGTCGATGCCGGCCACCGCGAAGGCCTCCCGGCTCCAGGTCTCCATGAAGTAGCCGCGTGCATCGCCGAATTTCTTCGGCCTGATCAGCACGACGGCTGGGATGGCGAGGGGCTCGAAGGCGAAGTTGCTCATGCCGCCCTTGAACCCTCGCCGGCGCGCGCCGTCAACGCCCGCTCGAGCCCGTTCCGATCAACTTGCATCGCAAGTTGATCGGTAAAACGGTCTCAAACTCAAAGTGAGAGACGGATTCACCGATCAGATTGATTCAATCTGATCGGTGAATCCGTCTCTCGCGATCCGCCCGCCCGTCATCGGCTCAGCAACCCCGGTGGTCAGCGGGAAGCTGATCGGCAGACCGGCCTTGCGGCGCATGGCCAGAAAGGCGAAGCACTCGGCTTCGATCGCGTCGCCGCGCCAGCCGACGGCCTCGGCCGGGACCGCCTCGGTGCCGGTGCGCCCGTTGAGCTCAGCCATGATCGCCGGATTGCGCCGCCCGCCGCCGCAGACGATCAGCCTTTCCGGCCGAACCGGGAGCAAATCGAGCCCGCGCCCGACCGCGCCGGCGGTGAAGGCGGTCAGCGTCGCCGCCCCGTCCTCGAAGCAGAGGCCCTCGGCCATCGCGGCGGTGAAATCGTAGCGGTCGAGCGATTTCGGATAGGGCGCGACGAGATAGGGGTGTTCGAGCAGGCGCGTGAGCCGGGCTTCGTCGACCGTGCCGGCGAGCGAGAAGGCGCCGTCGCGGTCCATCTCGCCCTTGCCGTGCTGCTTGATCCAGTCGTTCAGCGGCGCATTGCCCGGGCCGGTATCGAAGGCGAGCACGCATTCGGCATCGGCGAAGGCGCTGAGATTGCCGACGCCGCCGAGATTGAGCACGGCGGTCTCCTGCCCGGCACCGAGGCTGCGCATCAATGCAGCGTGATAGCTCGCAACGAGCGGTGCGCCCTGGCCGCCGGCGCGGACATCGGCGGTGCGGAAATCATAGACGACATCGATACCGAGCTGCCCGGCCATCAGCGCGCCGTCGCCGAGCTGGCGGGTGTCGCCCTTGCGCTCCCTGGTCGGGGCGCGGTGCAGCACAGTCTGGCCATGGAAGCCGATGGCCGCGACCGCGCTCGCCGCGATGCCCTCAGCGGCGAGGAATTCAGCGACGGCCTCGCCTTGCGCCAGCGTCAGGGCGCGCTCGGCCTGCGCGAAAATCGCCGGCTCCGGCCCCTCGAAACGCCAGGTCAGTGCCGCCTGCACCGCCTCCGCGAGCAGGTCGCGAACCTCCTGGCGATAGGGCGAGAGCCGCCACGGTCCGAACTCGGCGACCACCACGCCATCCGTGCGGATCGCGGCGATGTCGATATTGCCGTCGAGGACCGTTCCGGTCATCAGGCCGATCGCCCAGGCTGGCTGCATGCGCGGGTTCTCCGTTGCTTCGCCCGGCCCTCGCAGCCTTCATCCTGAGGAGCCGTGCAGCGGCGTCTCGAAGGATGCTCAAGGAGGCTCTGGAGTATTCTCGATCACCCTTCGAGACGCGATCTGCGATCGCTCCTCAGGATGAGGGCTCAACGGCCCGAGCTCAGCCGGCCCGCAACGCCGCGTCGAAGGCGTCCTGCAGCATCTCCCGGCATTGCCTGGCCTGCTCCCGGCTGGGCTCATGCAGGATGTGCGGGGTGATGTCGGCGAGGTCGCGCAGGGCGAAGTCGATCGCCGACATGAGATCGAGCGCATCGCCGTCATGCTCGACGACCGGCGGCTTCAACCTGAACTGCAAAACCTGACCCATTACGCGTCTCACAAGACTGGAAGGCGAATCGTTCTGCTGAGTCTCGTCCGCAATCGGTCAGGAACCGGTTAACGCCGCGTCGGCGTCACTTCTTCTCGACGTTCCAGAACAGCATCACCGGCGCAGCGAGCACGCCCGAGACATTGGCCCGCCGAGCATAAGGCTGGTCGAACTGGCCGAGCACGCGATAGGGCTGCATCTCGGCCAGACGCTTGTGCAGCGCCTCGACCGCCGCCTTGCGGGCAGCATCGTCGGGCGCATCGACCACCGCGCCGCGCAGCTTCTCGGCATCGGCATCGCAGGGCCAGCCGGCCCAGGCCTTCTCGCAGGCCATGTTGGTGCCGATATTGGTCATCGGCGACTGCATGGTCGCGCCCGAGGCGTAGGTCACGAACAGGTTCCAGCCGCCCTGGTCCGGCAGGCTCTTGTTCTGCTGGCGGGTGGTGACGGTGCCCCAGTCGGAGAACTGGACGTCGACATTGACGCCGGCCTTCTTGAGCTGGGCGGCGGCGACCTCGGCCATCCGTCCGATCGCGGCGATGTCGTTGCTGGTGGTCAGTACCAGCCTCTCGCCCTTGTAGCCGGCTTCCGCCAGCAACTGCTTCGCCTTCTCAAGATCGGGCCTGGCATAAGCTTCCGTCCCGGCTTCCGTGCCATTCGGGCCGCCGCAGATGAAATAGGCGGCGCAGCGCTTCCACCATTCCTCGTCGCCAAAGCCGCCGGCCAGGAATTCGGCCTGATCGGTGGCATAGGCGAGAGCGAGCCGCGCCTTCGGGTTGTTGAACGGCGGATGCAGGCTGTTCGGCCGCAGCATCACCTGGTTGGCGAGGTTGGAATACCGCTCGACCTTGACGTCCTTGGCCGCCGCGACGACCGGGATCAGGTCCTGGCTCGGCTGCTCCCAGATGTCGATCTCGCCGGTCTGCAAGGCGGCAGCGGCCGTCGCCGCGTCGGGCATGATCAGCCATTCGACCCGGTCGACCTTGACGATCCGCCCGCCGGCGAGCCCGTCGGCCGGCTCGGAACGCGGCACGTAATCGGGGTTCTTGTCGTAAACAACCTTGGCGCCGCTGCGCCATTCGGCCCGGTTGAACTTGAACGGGCCGGAGCCGATCGTTTCGGTCACCGGCTTCATCGGATCGGTCGCGGCATCGGCCTCGCGCATGATTACCGGGATCTGGCCGACGGCCGAGCCGAGCGCGAACGGCACCAGTGCCATCGGCTTCTTCAGCTTGAGCACGAAGGTCCTGTCGTCCTTCGCCTCCATGCCTTCGGTGTATTCGCCGAGCTTGCCGCCGATCGTGTCGCGCACCATCCAGCGTTTCAGTGAGGCGATGACGTCGCGCGTCGTCACCGGCTGACCATCATGGAATTTGAGGCCCGGCCGGAGCGTGAAGGTCCAGCTCAGCTTGTCGTCTGAGGTCGAGAAGCGCTCGACCATCTGCGGCTTCGGCTGGAGATTGGCGTCCCAGGCAAACAGGCTCTCGTAGATCATCAGCCCGTGCATACGGGTGATCACGATCGAGGCCGCGACCGGGTCGAGCGTCTTGAGGTCGGCATGCGGAGCGACACGCAGCACGTTCTTCGGCGCCGGCTGTGCCTGTGCGCCGGACGCGAGGACGAGTGCGGTCGCGCCGATTAGAGCGGCGACAGGGCGGGAACGGGTCATGACTGGCCTCCCTCGATGCGTTGGAAATGCAGGATGCGCGAACGATGGCCGGCAAGGCGCAAGCTTCCGTCCGGCTGCAGCCAGAGGCAAGGCCGGTGCCGCCATGGGCCGTGCGCGAGATCGGCCAATGCCCGGCCGCCGGGCAGCGGCGTCAGCCGTGTTTCCCGGCCGATCGTGCCGGCCCAGGGCCAGGATGCCGTGCCATCGGCGCGGATGGCGATCTCGACGCCGAGTCGGGCATCGCGCCAGCGCCCGGCGAAGCGCTCGTCGAGCCTCGTCTCAGCCGGCACCGGCAGCAGCCGGCGCGCAACGCCGCCAATCATACCAGCCAGCGCACCATCGGCCTCGGCTTTCAGCCTGATGTCGAGATAGGCCGGCAGGCTGCGCATGCCACCGACTCCATCCGCGACGAGCTTCTCATAGCCGCCCATGAAGCTGATCGCGCCGCCAGCGAACTCGGCCCAGAACGGTCCGTCTTCTGTCGTATAGAGGCCGGCGGGGAGCTTGTCGGGATCGCTCGACAAGGCTTCGCCGAGCATGGTCGCCAGTACGCGCAGCGCCGGCCAGAGCGCATCCTCTTCGCGATTGGTCAGGACGACGACGCCAACGCCATGCTCCGGTGCCATCAGCATGTGGTTGCGATAGCCGGTCAGCGAGCCACCATGGCCGATGATCCTGATACCGCCGAGCCGGCTCGCGACCAGGCCGAGCCGGTAGAGGCTTTCGCTGCCATCGGCAAAGTGGCGCGGCGCGGCGAGGCGGTCGAGCAGCCCGGCATAGGGCTCGCGCCCCGCCATCAGCGCCGCCGCCCAGCGCGCCAACCCGGCCGCGCTGCCAGCCATGCCGCCCGAGGCCGAGAAATTGAAGCCGTAGAAACCGCGTCGCCAGCCCTGCCCGTCGGCCCAGTAGCCGGTGGCGAGGCCGGGGACGACCTCGGTCTCGTCGGAGACGAAACGGATCGGCAGCGAGGCCGGCGCCATCAGCGCGTCGACCAGTTGCGCGGCGCCCTTGCCGGTCCGGCGCTCGAGGATCACCTGCGCCAGCCGCCAGCCGGTGTTGGAGTAGGCCATCTCGCTGCCGGGCTCGGCATTGAGGCCGGGCAGGCGGCAGGCGGCGGCGAAGATCTCGGCGGAGGAAAGGCTCGCGGTGAAGGGCGTGCCCTGCTGCCAGAGCGCTTCCATCATGTCCGGCAGCGCGCCGGTCATGTCGAGCGCCCGGCCAAGAGGTATGGCACCCAACGCCTCCGGCAGCTCCGGCAGGAAACTGCCGAGTGTTGCCTCGAGCGGCACGCCCTCCCTCAGCAGCAGGGCGGCGCAGATATGCTTGCTGATCGAGGCCAGCCGGTTCTGCGTATCGGGGGTGAAGGGCAGGCGGTGCTCGATCACGGCAAAGCCGCCGATGGCGCTCTCGCGCACGCCATCGCGGTCGAACAGCACGATGGCGCCGCCCGGCCCGCCTTGCCGCGTCCAGGGTTCGGCGATCGCCTGCGCCTCGCTGCGCCCCTTTACCCAGTCGACCATGCGCTTCTGCTCTCCGGCGATCCGTCCCGGATGGAACTGTCGCGGATGTGGGAGCGTTTAGGCAATCCTTTGGCCATGCATCGGGGTCTGGTCCCCTCGTCATGAAAGCGGCACAATCGCTGGTCGATCCTGCGATCGCGCGCGCGGCGGCGTGCTGGACCGCGGCCCGACCCCGTCGGCTACTGTGGATTTGATGAAGAGATATTGAGGAGGCGGATTGATCATGAGACGCGCATTTTTCGTGGCCGGGGCCTTGGGTCTCGCCGGTATTGCGGCGGGTTGCTCGCAGCCGCAGCGCTTCGGCGCGCCGCCACCCGGCCTTGCCCCCGCTGGCGCCGTGGCGACCAAGCGAATCGTCAGCGATGGTGCCGGCGGCCTGCAGTTGCCTGATGGGACGCGCGTCCAGACCGATCAGAGCGGCGGTTTCACCTTGCCCAACGGCGCCTATGTCCGGCGCGACCGTGCCGGCGCGCTCAACTTGCCGAATGGCTCGCGCTGCGTTCCCGACAATCAGGGTGGCTTCGTCTGCCCCTGAGCGCGGAGCGCCTCAGCCAGTCTCGGCGACGCGGTTGAAGAAGTCGGGCGTGCCCATCTGGCCGCCCTTCAGCACGATATCGAGACCATCGAGCCTGGAATCATCGCTATGGGCGCGGCAGAGCGGCGCGCCCGGCGTGCAGGGCGAGCGATAGGACAAGCCCCAGATGGGGAGCGCGCGGATCGCCAGCGTCGAGGTGTCGCCGCCGGCGACGACCAATCGCGCGATCCGCGCCTCGTCCATGATCGCGCGCAGCAGTGCCCCGGTCGCCGCGGCAACCTTGCCTGTCTCGGCGGGAGGGCCGGCCGGCTTGTCGGTAATCAGCATGACGTTCCGCGCGGCCAGGCGGGTGATCGTTTCGGCGCGCAGCTCATCGAGATAGGTGGGCTCGCCAGTCAGCCGCTCCGGGTCGATCGCGATCGTCTCATAGCGCTCGGTGAGTCCGACCTGCGCGCGGGTCACCGGTGACAGGCTGCCGACCAGCGCGAGCAGGTTGCCGCCGGACTCGGGACGCGCAAGCTTCGGCATCTCCAGCCGAGCAGCCTGAGGGAAGCCGACGAAAGCCTGCGCCACCGAACTCGCGCCGATCGCGAGCATCGGCCCGGCGCTCATGCGCTCGCGCAGCAGCTGGCCGACCGCCGCGAGATCGGAAGGGCGCGATACGTCGAACAGGACAGCTTCTGGCTGCCCCTCCAGCGCAGCGTCCAACGCTGAGGCAGCCCCGCCGCCTTCATGGCTGCGATAGTCGACGAGGCCGACACGCTCCAGGCCTTGCGCTGCCAGATGCCGGCGCAGATCGCCCTCCGCCATCGGCGTCACCGGATGGACGCTCATCGTCGGGTGGCGATCGATGCGGTGGACGGTGCCGCCGGCGCCAGCCGCGGCGAAGAGATTGCCGAACAGGCAGTAGCGGCCGAGATTTGGCTGGCCGCCGATGATCGGCAGCAGCGGGTTCGGAAAATGCGGCCGCAAGGCCCGCGCCGCCACGCCGAGGCTACCGACCCCGGGGGCGCTGTCGAAGGTCGAGCAGCACTTGTAGTGCAGCAGGCCGACGCCGAGCGCGGCGAAGAAGCGCCCGGCTTCGTCCAGTTCCTGCGCCATCGCGTCCGGCACCATCGCCCGTGTCGCGCCGGCGATGCCGACTGCGTCGAGCGTCCCGGCGCTGGCGAGCTGCTGAGGCGTCGGGATGCGCAGGAAGAGCAGAGCGCGCTGGCCGGCCTCCGCCAATGTCGCGAGCGTGTCGGTGGCGCCGGTGAAGTCGTCGCCGTACCAGCCGTAACGGGGCGCCTCGCCGGCCATGTTCAGCCGGCACCCTTGCCGAAGAAGGCGAGCGCCTGCGCGAGCTCGCTATGTCCCTTCGCCGCCTCGGTCAGCGGCACGCCGGCGGCGACCGCCTCCCAGGCCTGGCGGATGCTGGCGACGCCGGCTGCGGGTCCACCGGGGTGGGCGAGGATGCCACCGCCCGCCATGAACAGGAGGTCGTCATGGCCGAGCGCATCCCAGGTCGGCTGCGCCGTGCCCGCCCATTGCCCGGAGGAGAAGGCCGGCAGGACGCGATCATCGATGCCCTCGGTGAGCGGCGTCACGCAATCCTGCGCCGAGGTCACGACCTCCTCGTCTTCCTGCGCGAATTTGCCCTGCAGGCCATGGACATGCATGTGGTCGACGCCCGTGAGCCGCCACAGGGTCTGGTAGGCCTGGAAGCCGATGCCGAGCAACGGATGGCGCGAGAGCGCGCCGAAGCCGTTGCGGTGGCCGTGCAGGGCAAGGCTGGTCGAGCGGCGCAGGGTCTCGACCGCCGAGAACCCGCACCAGTTCAGGCTGACCATGACGCAGGTGCCGCCCTCGCGCTCGACCAGCTCGGCATGGCGGCGCATCTGGTCGGTCTCGGCGGTGATATTGAAGGCGACCATCACCGCCTTGCCGGTGCGATCCTGATGGCGGCGCACCGCAGCCATCACCGCCGGTACGCGCTGGGCGAGCGGCGCATGCACCGGATCGGCCGAGATCTCGTCATCCTTGATGAAGTCGAGCCCGGCGGCGCAGAGCTTGCCGACCAATTCTGCGGTCTCATAGGGGCGCAGGCCGACATTGGGCTTGATGATCGAGCCGATCATCGGGCCATCAATGACGCCGGTCGCCCGGCGGGTACCGGCGATACCGCGTGTCGGCAGCGGGAACAGGCGGCGATAGGCGGCGGGCAAGGCCATGCTCTCGAGCCTGAGGCCGGTGACCTCGCCGAGATCGAACAGGTTGCCGGCGACGATCGACGCCAGGGTCGGCAGGTTGGCGCCGACATTGTCGACCGGGAAGGACAGCGTGATACGGGCCCGCCGCCATGGGCCGTTGACGCCTTTCCGCGCCAGCCAGGCATTGGGCAGGCTCGGCTCGGCGGCGCTACCCTGTTCCTCGACAGCGATGACGGCGGCGCGGGTGCGGTCGCGCAACTCGTCAGTCTCGCCAGCGACGCGGGTGAAGGTGCCGCTCGATTGCTCGCCGGCCATCACCTCGGCGACCTTGCGAGGGTCGAGCGGCGTCTCGATCAGATAGGAGGCCTCGAAGCGTTCGGTCGCCATGTCGTCAGAGCTTACTCAGATCGGGGAAAGGGCGCACCGGGTCCTTACCGTCCCAGCTTTCCCCCGCCTCGCGGATCAACCGGAACATCTCGCCCTTGGGACCGGCGACCTCGGAGAGCTCGATCACCGTGCCGGGATGGTAATGCGTGTCGAAATAGATGAAGCGGCCACGCTCGCCGACCTCGCCCGACATCACCGGCTTGAAGCCCTCGGCAAGGAGCCGCGTGAGGTCGGCATCGTAGTCCGAGGTCCAGTAGGCGACATGCTGCAGGCCGCTATGGCCGGCATCGGTGAAGTCCTTGTACATGGACGGCACCGCGTTGCGGCACTGGATCAATTCGATCTGCAGCGGGCCGGAATTGGCGAGCGCCACCGAGTTGTGCGGCTCGTAGGCCTGCCCCTTGTAGCGATAGTTCTGGATCGGGACCTTGGGATTGTAGAAGAACGGCCCGACGCCGAGCACCCGGCTCCAGTAATCCATCGCCGCCTCGATATCGGGGACGACATAGCCGGCCTGACGAATCTGGCCAAAATGACGGCTCATGGGTGCTTTCCTGCGAAGATGGATGGTTGAGCGCTAGAGGAAGCCGATGGAGAACCACGGCACGGCGGCGACGATGACGAGGCCGACCAGCAGTGCGGCGATATAGGCCCAGATGTATTTCAGCCCCTCGTCGGGATTGATCTTCGAGATCGCGCAGGCGCCGTAATAGCCGACGCCGAAGGGCGGGGCGAAAAGGCCGATGCCCATCGCGAAGATCACGACCATGGCGTAGTGGACCTCGTGCACGCCGATCTGCTTGGCGATCGGGAAGAGCAGCGGCCCGAACAGCACGATCGCCGGGATGCCCTCGAGCACACTGCCGAGGATGACGAAGGCGACGATCGAGATGGCGAGGAAGCCCCAGGTTCCGCCGGGGACCGCCGCCATGATCTTGGCGAGGTCCTGCGAGAAGCCCGATTGCGTCAGCCCCCAGGCCATGGCGGTGGCGCAGCCGATGATGAAGATGATCGCGCCGGTGAGCGAGGCGGTGTCGACCAGCATGCGCTTGAGCCGGCGCCAGTCGAACTGGCGGTAGATCAGGATGCCGGCCAGCACCGCATAGGCGATGCCGATGGTCGAGACCTCGGTCGCGGTGGCGACGCCCTCGACGACGGCGGCGCGGATGACGAACGGCAAGGCGATGGCGGGAGCCGCGATCAGACAGAGCTTGCCGATCTCGCGCTTCGAATACTTGGCGACCTGGCTGAGATCCTCGCCCCGGTTGCGCCACCAGACGACGAAGCAGAGCGCGATGCCGAGCACCACGGCCGGCAGCATGCCGCCGGTGAACAGCGCCGCGATCGAGACGCCGGTGACCGAGCCGATGGTGATCAAGACGATCGAAGGCGGGATCGTCTCAGTCTGCGCGCCGGTCGCCGAGAGCAGCGCGACGAGGTCGCCGGGCTTGGCGCCGCGCTTCTGCATCTCCGGGAACAGCACCGGTGCGATCGCGGCCATGTCGGCGATCTTCGAGCCGGAGATGCCGGAGACCAGGTACATCGCGCCAACAAGCACATAGGAGAGACCGCCACGGACATGGCCGAGCAGCGATGCGAGGAACTGGATCATGGCGCGCGCCATGCCGGTCATCTCGATCAGCGCGCCCAGGAAGATGAACAGCGGCACGGCGAGCAGGATGAGATGGCTCATGCCCTCGTCGAGCCGGCCGACCATGACGACCATCGGCGTCGAGGTCGTCAGCGAGAGATAGCCGAAGGTGGCGAGCGCGAAGGAGAAGGCGATCGGCACGCCGGCGAAGACATTGGCCGCGACGAGCCCGACGAAGAAGATCACCAGGTTGAGCTTGCCGAGCGGCTTCAACGCCGGCCCGAGCAGCCAGAACAGGACGATGAGGACGATCGTGAGCCCAGCAGCCTGCAGGACCGGCTTCCACGAACCGAAGCGCAGCAGCCGGCAGAACGCCGCGAACAGCATCAACACGATGCCGATCGGCAGTGCCGCGGCGCGCCAGGAATTGGCGATCTCCAGTGCGGGGGTGACGATGAAGCGCTCGTCCTCGGCGTAGTCGAGCGCCTCCGGCAGGATCATCAGCAGGAAGGCGATCGCGGCGGTGATGGCGAGCGCTTCGAGCAAAGCGCGCGTCTGCGGGCCGACGCGGGTGACGAGGCCGGTCATGCGCATATGTTCGCCGCGGCGCAGGGCCACGACCGCGCCGAGCATGGAGAGCCACAGGAACAGGATCGAGGCGAGTTCGTCCGACCAGACCAGCGGCGCATGGAAGGCGTAGCGGGCGGTGACGCCCGCTCCCAGGATGACGATCTCGGCGAGGACGAGCACGGCCGCGACGAGCTCGACCGCCGTGCCGACGGCGCGGTCGAGCCTGTCCGCGAGGCGACCAAATCCGGTCGCCGGCATGGCCGGCGGCGGCAGGTTGGCGGCATGAGCGTCCATGGGGTGTCCTCGAGCGTTCGGCTGCGGCTCACTCGCTCAGGCGAGCTTGCCGACCGCTCCTTCGAGCAGGCCCCAGGCCTCGGCGCCGAAGCGCTCCTGCCATTCCTTGTAGAACCCGCCATCGCGGAGCTTGGCCCGGAAGCTGTCGGGGTTGGTCTTGTTGAAGGCAAGCCCCTTCGATTGCAGATCGGCCTGCACGGTATCGTTGAGGCTCTTGATGTCGCCGCGCTGGGCGACGCCGGCGTCGTTGATCGCCGACGCCACGATCTTCTGGATGTCCGGCGGCAGGCCGCGCCAGGCGCGACCATTGGCGATGAACCAGAAGCCGTCCCAGATATGGTTCGAGACCGCGCAGCTCTTCTGGACCTCATAGAGTTTGGCGACCTGGATGATCGGCAGCGGATTCTCCTGCGCATCGACCACCTTGGTCTGCAGCGCCGAATAGACCTCGGAGAACTGCAGGCTGGCCGGGGCGGCGCCGAGCGCCTTGAACATCGAGATCGAGAGTGGTGAGACCGGCACGCGGATCTTGAGCGAGGCCATGTCGGCCGCCTGCTCGATCGCCTTGCCCGAGGTGGTCATCTGGCGGAAGCCGTTGTCCCACATCTTCTCGAAGGCGTAGAGGTTGACCTTCTCGATCGCGGCGCGGACATGCGCGCCGACCGGCCCGTCCATCGCCTTCCAGACCTGGTCGTAATCGGCGAAGGCGAAGCCGACCGCGTTGATCGCCGCGACCGGCACCAGCGTCGCGATCACCAGCGCCGACGGAGTGAAGAAGGTGATGCCGCCATTGCGGACCTGGCTCAGCATGTCGGTGTCGCCGCCGAGCTGGTTGTTCGGGAAGATCTTGATCTCGACCCGCCCGTTGGTCTCCTTGGCGACGCGCTCGGCCGCCTGCTGGGCGCGGATGTTGAGCGGGTGGCTGAGCGGCAGGTTGTTGCCGTATTTCAGCTCGATCTCGGCGGCCCGCGCGATCATCGGCATGCCGATCAGCGATATGGCTGGGGCGGCGGCGAGGCCCTTGATGAGCGTGCGGCGGCTCGGTCCGGTCATGATGTCCTCCCTGGACGTGCTGATGCGATTTGATCGCTCTTGAGTGCTTGACGCTCAGCATAGAAATCGCATCTGATGGTCTTCAAGCTCATTTTCTGATGGTTTTTGATTGAATGAACGCGCCGATCCCCAAGCTTGCCGAGGAGACCGAGCCATCCGCGCCGCGTCGCCGCCAGATGGCGCGGGTCGAGGACGTCGCGCGACTGGCGGGCGTCTCGACGGCGACGGTCGACCGGGTGCTCAACCAGCGGCCGGGCGTGCGGCCCGCGACCGTCCAGCGCGTGCTGAAGGCCGCGGGCGAGCTCGGTTACGTCATGGAAGGCGCGCTGCCGGCCAGTGCGCTCCGGCCCTTGCGACTCGGCTTCCTGCTGCCGGCCGGGAACAACCGTTTCCTCGGCATGCTCGGCCGATTGATTGCGGGATCGCAGGACCAGCTCGCATCCTTCAACATGCGCGCCCGGGTCGAGCATATCGAGAGCTTCAAGCCGGAGCTGCTCGCCCATGAGCTCCGGCGGATCGGCCGCGAGGTCGACGGCGTCGCCTTCATGGCACTGGAGCACCCGACCGTGCGCGAGGCGGTCGACCTGCTGGCCGATCGCGGCGTGCCGAGCGTCACCCTGATCTCCGACATAGCCAACACCGCCCGCGCCGCCTATGTCGGGCTCGACAACCGTGCCGCCGGGCGCACCGCCGGCCAGCTCATCGCCCGCTTCATCGGGCCGCGCCGCGCCAAGGTCGCGATGATCGCCGGCAGCCTGAGCTACCGCGCCCATGAAGAGCGCGAGATGGGCTTCCTGCATCTGTTCGAGGAGCTCTATCCGGAGATCAAGGTCGTCGGCCTGCGCGAGGGCCATGACGACGAGGCCAAGAACTACCGCCAGACCAAGACCCTGCTCGGCCAGCATCCGGACCTTGCCGGCATCTACAATATCGGCGGCGGGCCGGAGGGCATCGCCCGGGCGCTGAAGGAGGCCGGACGGCAGGATGTGGTCTTCGTCGGCCACGGGCTGACGCCGGAGACGCGCGGCCTTCTCGTCGACGGCACCATGGATGCGGTCATCACCCAGCAGCCGCTGGTGACGCTGATGAGCTGTGTCGCGATCTTCGCGAACCTGCGCGCCGGCCGGCCTCCGGCGGAAGGAACCGCCCGGCCCGGCATCGAGATCGTGCTGCGCGAGAACCTGCCCTGAGAAGGTGACGCAAACGGTCGCGATGGTTCCAAGGACGCCTGCTTGCAGAAAAACCGCGTGTCGTCCCGGGCGACCGGAGGGAGACCCGGGACCCATTCCGGAACCTTATTCGGATACGCTCCGGAATGGATCCCGGATCTCCGCTACGCTCCGTCCGGGATGACCGCACGTTGATGGCGAAATCCAACTGCGCAATGGTGCACTCGGCCGAGCTTCAGCCCTGCGCCACCGTAGCCCGTCTTACGATCCCCGCGAGCTCCGGCGATGGATCAAGCGTGCCGAAGACATAGCCCCAGTCGGCGTCGAGCCGGGAGCGGCAGAAGCTCTCGAACACCGCCTCGTCGGCGTGCTTTTTCAGCTCCGACGCCTGCAGCGCATAGGCCATCAGATTGGCGAGCCGGCGGCCATGGCCGTCATCGTTGCGCGGCTTTGCCGCCTCGTCGCCGAGCCGGTCGAGCCAGCGGTCGAGGGCGCGGTTGGCGCCGCGCGCTGCGCTGACTTCGGTCATGAAGGCCTCCTTGGTGCGCGGCTCGCGGTTGAAGGCGCGCAGCACGTCCATGCACATCATGTTCGAGGTGCCCTCCCAGATCGCGTTTAGCGGCGCCTCGCGATAGAGCCGCGCCATCGGGTTTTCCTCGATGAAGCCGTTGCCGCCATGGCATTCCAGGGCCTCGACGACGAAGGCGGCGGCGCGCTTGCAGTTCCAGAACTTCGCCAGCGGGGTGGTGACGCGGGCAAGGTGACGCTCCTCCTCGGAAGTCTCCATCGCATCGGTCGCGGCGGCGACGCGGAAAGCCATCAGCGTCGAGGCCTCCGAGTCGATGGCGAGATCGGCGAGGATGTTGGTCATCATCGGCTGCTCGGCCAGCGACGAGCCAAAACCGCGGCGGGACTGGGTGTGGTTCAGCGCCAGCGTCAGCGCCTGGCGCATCAGCCCGGCCGAGCCCACCGCGAAATCGAGCCGGGTGAGATGGGCGTGGCTGAGGATTTCCTTGATGCCCGCGCCCTCCTCGCCGACGAGCCAGCCCAGGCACTCGCGAAACTCGACTTCCGAGGAAGCATTCGAGCGGTTGCCGGCCTTGTCCTTGAGGCGCTGGATCTGCAGGCGGTTGCGGCTGCCATCGGGCAGGAAACCGGGGCAGAACAGGCAGGAAACGCCGCTCTGCGTCTGCGCCAGGGTGAAGAACCCGTCCGATTGCGGCACCGAGAAGAACCATTTGTGTCCGGTGATCAGATAGACCCGGCCTTCCGGCGTATCCTCGAGGAAACGGGCGGTGGTCTGGGTCTGGCGCAGGTCGGAGCCGCCCTGCTTCTCGGTCATCGCATAGCCGATGCTGGCGCCCTCTTTAAGCGCCACCGGCAGCGGGCGCTTGTCGTAGCGGGCCGATGTGATCTTCTCGCGCCAGAGTGCGAACTCCGGCTGGGCGAGGCCGGGGAAGGCGGCATAGGTCATGCCGGTCGGACACCCGGTCCCGTGCTCGATCTGGTTCCAGAGATAGGACAGCACGGCGCGGCCGAGATGTCCGTTCGGCTCGCTCGTCGTCCAGGCGAGCGAAGGCACCTCATGGGCGAAGGCGAGCGCCATCAACTCGTGCCAGGCCGGGTGGAACTCGATCCAGTCGGTGCGATTGCCGTAGCGGTCATGGCTCCGCAACTCCGGCCCGTGGCGGTTGGCGAGGCGGGCGAGCTCCTGCACTTCTGCGTCGCCGGCATGAGCGCCCAGTGCCGCCGCCTTGGCGGCAACCCAGGGAGCGCCGCGCGCGACGATGCCCTGCAGCACAGCATCGCCGGAGAAGGCATTCCAGCCGGTGGCGGGCCGGGCCTGGTTGAGGACCTGATGGGTGGCGCCCGCTTGGATGTTCATTCCGCCGCCTCCGATGTCGTCATGCGCTCGGGCACCTCGCAACCGGTCACGCAGCAACGGCCGGGCTGCTTCGAGACGCGCGAGCCGTCGGCGAGCACGCCGCGATCGAGCAGGCTCTCGACCAGCGCGACCTTTTCCATGACGGGATAGTTGCGCCAGATCTCACGCTTCATCGCCTCGGGCGAGCCGCCGCCATGCAGCGAGATCACCGAATACCAGCCAGCCTCCTTGGAGACGGTGAGGTCCTCGATGAAGCGGGCCACCTCGGCGCGCTGCTCATAGGGAATGTCCTGCCGCCCGGTCAGCACGGCCGAGAGCGAGGCCGAGGTCTCGGGGTTGTGGTCCTCGTCCGGGCCAGGCAGCGCCACGATCAAGCCTCCCGAGACGTAATGAGCGATCCTGTGCATGTCGTAGATCTTGGTAGCCAGCAGCAGCTTGCCGATATTGGCGAAAACTGCGTCCGGCATCGCCACCCCGGATTCGTCCTTGCTGCAATAGACGGAGGCAGCGACACCGCAGGCGAAGAAGCCCTCGGTGATGGTGATCAATTCGACGAGTTGCTCGCGGACATGGGTGTGCCTGTCGGCGTCGAGCCCGTTGGCATGGGTCATCAGCGCGCCGGCGCCGATCAGGAGGTCGCCGAAGCCGGCCCGGGCGGCGATGCAGCTATGGCGGTGATGGGTGGCGTAGCTGGTGGTGAGATAGCCGGCCTCCTCGATCTCACCAGCCATGAACACCCGCTCCCAAGGCACGAAGACATCGTCGAACATCACCGCGCCGGTCGACTGGCCGTATTTCGCCGAGAACTTCGCGGCCGGATCGCCCGGCCGCCCGGCCGGGCGCGCGACGATGGTGATCCCCTCCGCATCGCAGGGCACGGCGCAGCAAACGGCGAAATCCTCATCGCCTTTGGCGTGGGTGCGGCAGGGCATCACCAGGAATTCATGGACGTAGGGCGCGCCGGTGACGATCGCCTTGGTGCCGCGGATGACGATGCCGTCGCTTCTGCGTTCCTTGATGTGAACATAGGAATCGCGATTGGCCTGCAGGCCCGGCCGCAACGAGCGGTCGCCCTTGGCGTCGGTCATGGCGACACCGCAGGTCAGGTCCTCGTCCTGGATGTGGTGCATATAGGCGAGGAAGCGCTGCCGGTAATCGGTGCCGTGGGTGGCGTCGGCCCGCACCGTCGCCTGCAGGATGCCGTTGAAGGCGTCATGCGTCAGATAGCGCTGGGCGCAGCCGGAGATCTTGCAGACCAGGCGGACCGCCTCGAGCTTGGCGAGCAGATCGCTGGACGACGCGTCGATATGGAGCATGCGGTTGACGGTGCGGCCGGAGGAGCCCTGCACTGCGGTCATGATCGGCCGATAGGCCGCCGCATGCGCGAGGTCATAGGTCACGCCGATGCCGTTGATGCCCGGCAGCAGCATGGGCTCGTCAGCGACGCTCTCGACGCGCTGCCCGTTGACGAAAACGCGCGGAGAATAGGCGCGCAGGGATTCGCGATAGCCGGCGGCGTCCATCAGCATGCTAGCCTCCTCCCGAGCGGTTGTTGCTCCTAAAATTGAACGACGTTAGATTTTCGTCAAGAGGGTTGGAGGCGTTCCAGAGTGAGCGAGGGATCCGCAGAGCGGAAGCGCGGCCGCTATGCCGCGACAGATGCCAAACGCGAGGGCATTCTTGCCGCGGCGCGCACGGTGTTCGAGCGCGAGGGGCTGGACGGCGCCTCGCTGCGGGCGATCGCGGCCGAGGCCGGCTACACGCCGGCAGCGCTCTATTTCCATTTCGACTCGAAGGAAGCTCTCTATGCCGAGGTGCTAGGCCGTTCGATCGCGACGCTACAGGCGGCGGTCGACGCCGCAGTTGCTGCCGTTGCTATTCCGGCTGAACGCTTCTCAGCCGCCGCACTCGCCTTCTTCGATTTCTACGCCGAAAACCCGCGCGATCTCGATCTCGGCTTCTATCTGTTTCGCGGCGGCATGCGCCCGCACGGCCTCGGCCGGGAGCGCGACCGGGCGTTGAACGAGGCGCTGGAAGCGACTTTGGCGCCGATCCGCGAGGCGGCGCTAGCGCTCGGGGCAGATGAAACGCAAGCCGACTTGATCATGGCCGACGCCTTCGCCCATGCTTCCGGCGTGTTGCTCTTGGCGCATACGCGGCGCATCCGCATGTTCGGGACATCGCCGCGCGCGCTGATGGAGCGCCATGTCGAAACCGAGCTCGACCGGCTCCTGCGGAGATGACGCCCGATGCCCCTGATGAACGTCAACCGGTCCCGCCTCGTCATCATCGATTTCCAGGCGCGCCTGATGCCGGCGATCCATGACGGGCCACGCCTCATGGCCAATGCCCGCAGGCTGGTCGGAGCGGCGAAGCTCCTGGACGTGCCGATCGTGATGACCGAGCAGAACCCGGCCGGGCTCGGCGCGACGGTTCCAGACCTCGCCGAGGCCGCGCCCGCCATCGCCAAAATGAGCTTCGATGCCTGTGCCGCGCCTGATTTCATCGACGCCATCGCCGGCGACGACGACCTCATCCTGTGCGGCTGCGAAGCCCATGTCTGCTTCGGTCAGACCGCACTCTCGCTGCTCGAAAACAAGCGCCGCGTCTTCGTGGTGCAGGACGCGGTCGGCGCGCGCGCACCGGAAAGCAAGGAGGTGAGCTTGCGTCGGCTGGAGCGAAATGGCGCTGAGATCGTCACCACCGAGATGGTGGTGTTCGAGTGGCTGCGCACCGCCGAGCACCCGCAATTCCGCACCGCGCTCACGCTGGTCAAGTGAGTCGCCGGTGCCTCAGCCCGCCTTCTGGTATTTCGACATCATCTCGCCCTTCGCGCATCTGGCGCTGCCGCGGCTGGACAGTATCCGGGCGCAGCGATCGGTCCTGCTCAAGCCGATCGTCTTCGGCGGCGTCCTCAAGGCCTGGGGCCAGCTCGGGCCGGCGGAGATCGCGCCCAAGCGCGTCCACACCTACCGGCTCGCGACGCATCTGGCGCAGGCGCTGGGCGTGCCCTTCCGCTTTCCGCCGAGCCACCCCTTCAACCCGCTCGCGATGCTGCGCCTCCTGACCGCCCTCGACGGCGACGAGGCAGCAGTCACGGCCGCCTTCCGCCTCGTCTGGGGCGAGGGGCGCGACGCCAATGATCCCTTGGTGCTGCAGGAGGTCGCCGATGCCGCCGGCCGTCCCGATGCACTGACGCTGATCGGCGAGCAGGGCGTCAAGGACCGGCTGCGCCAGGCGACCGAGGAGGCCGTTGCTGCCGGCGTCTTCGGCGTGCCGAGCCTGGTGATCGACGGCGAGGTCTTCTGGGGCGTCGACGCGATGGCGATGGCGCATGACTATCTCGCCGATCCGGCCGCATTTCGCAGCGGCGAGATGGCGCGCGTTTCCACTCTGCCGGAAGGCATCCAGCGACAGCGCTAGAGCGAGCAGAGGGAACCGCCCGGCCGCAGCCACAGTTTCACGATGTTGTCGGTTTACGCCTCTCACCCGAAGGCGGATGATCCGCCGCCGACGACGAAAGGAGACGCCGATGCTGCGCCGTTCGTTCCTGAAATTCGGCCTTGCCGGCCTCGCCGCCCCGAACCTGATTCTGCGCAGCGCCGAGGCGACCGGACAGTCCCAGCCCGGCAGCCCGTTCATCGTCACCTATTTTGAGGTGCCGGAGATCAAGGGCTCGCGTGACGTCACTGATGCCGGCGACGGCACGATCTGGGTCTGCGGCCAGCGCAACGGCGTGCTCGGCCGCTTCGATCCCCGTACCGGCCAGACCAAGGTGATCCCGCTCGGCGACGGCGCCGCCCCGCATGGGGTGGTGCGCGGACCGGATGGCGCCGCCTGGGTCACCGAAGGCGGCCAGAACGCCATCGCCCGCGTCGACGACAAGACGCACAAGGTCGAGCTGTACAAGCTGCCTGAAGGGCGCGAGCGGGCCAATCTCAACACGCCGGTGTTCGACAAGGCCGGCATGCTCTGGTTCACCGGCCAGAACGGCATCGTCGGCCGGCTCGATCCCAAATCGGGCAAGATGGACATCTTCGACGCGCCGCGCGGCGCCGGCCCCTATGGCATGACCCGCACGCCCGCCGGCGAGATCTGGTTCGCCTCGCTCGCCGGCAACTATATCGCCAGGATCAACACCCAGAGCGGCGCCTTCAATGTGGTCGATCCGCCGACCGAGGGCCAGGGCGCGCGCCGGGTCTGGTCGGATTCGAAGAACCGGATCTGGGTCAGCGAGTGGAATTCCGGCCAGGTCTCGTCCTTCGATACCGAGAGCGGCAGCTGGAAGGGCTGGAAGCTGCCCGGCCACAAGCCGCGGACCTACTCGGTCTATGTCGACGACGCCGACAAGGTCTGGCTCACCGATTTCGCCCTCAACAGCATCGTCCGCTTCGACCCGCTGAGCGAGGCGTTCGACAGCTTCCCGAGCGACAAGCCCGGCGCCAATGTCCGCCAGATGGATGGGCGCAGCGGCGAGGCCTGGGGTGGTGAGAGCGGCACCAACCGGCTGGTACGCATCCAGACCGTGAAGCCGGCGTGAGGAGAGCGCTGGCGACGGCACTCGTCCCGCTCGGGCTGGCAACGACCGACATGGCCTGGGCGCAGGAGGGAGCGGCCGTGTTCAAGGCCTGCCAATCCTGCCACAGCCTCGACCCGGCCAAAGCCGGCATGGCCGGGCCGGACCTCGCCAAACTCGGCGGGCGCGTGCTCGGTTCGGCCGAGGGCTTCGACTACTCGCCGGCGTTCAAGGCGATGCGGGCGCAAGGGCTGGCCTGGGATCGCGAGCGGCTGCTCAGCTATCTCGCCGATCCCGATGCAGTCGTGCCCGGCGGCTGGATGAGCCCGCCCGCGGGCCTCAGCAGGGCGGATCGGGCTGCCGTGACGGACTACCTGCTCGGCCGTTAGCCTCGCCCCTCTGAGCGACTTCTTGCCTCAGAGCGGCTTCTTGATCCATTTGGAGATGACGCCGACGATGCCTTCGCGGAAGAGCAGGACGCAGGCGACGAAGATGACGCCCTGGACGACGAGGACCCAGGAGCCAAGGCCGGCGAGATAGTTCTGCATGGCGACGATGACCGCGGCCCCGACGATCGGGCCGAAGACGGTGCCGAGGCCACCGACCAGCGTCATCAGCACGACCTCGCCAGACATCGTCCAGTAGACGTCGGTGAGCGAGGCGAGCTGGAAGACGATCGCCTTGGTCGCGCCGGCTAACCCTGCGAGCCCGGCCGAAAGCACGAAGACGGCGAGCTTGTACTGGCTGGCGCGATAGCCGAGCGAGATGGCGCGCGGCTCGTTGTCACGGATCGCCTTGCAGACCTGGCCGAATGGCGAATGGATGATCCGGTAGATCAGCAAGAGCCCGCCCATGAAGATCGCGGCGACGAGCCAATAGAGCGCGCGATCGTCGGCGAGGCTGATGAGGCCGAAGAGCTTGCCGCGCGGCACCGCCTGGATGCCGTCCTCGCCGCCGGTGAAGCGCGGCGTCTGCAGCGAGAAGAAGAAGGCCATCTGCGCCAGCGCCAGGGTGATCATGGCGAAGTAGATGCCCTGGCGGCGGATGGCCAGCGCCCCGAAGACCAGGCCGAGAGCAGCGGCGACGGCCGTGCCGAGCAGGATCGCCAGCTCCGGCGTCAGGCCCCAGTTCTTCGCGGTATAGGCGGAAACATAGCTCGCCATGCCGAAATAGGCGGCGTGGCCGAAGGACAGGAGCCCGCCATAGCCAAGCAGCAGGTTGAAGGCGAGCGCGAACAGCGCGAAGCACAGCACCTTCATCACGAAGACGGGGTAGGCGACGAAGGGCGCGATCGCGAGCAGCACGGCAATCGCGATGA
Source organism: Allobosea sp. Root483D1 (assembly GCF_001429505.1). GTDB lineage: Bacteria > Pseudomonadota > Alphaproteobacteria > Rhizobiales > Beijerinckiaceae > Allobosea. The sequence goes on along the minus strand of NZ_LMJW01000004.1, from coordinate 216,495 downwards.
ACAGGTTGCGGTGCAGGCGCGCGGCGCTGTCGTCGGTCTCGGCGACGACAGCGGCGGACGGGGTAGCGCTGGAGGCAAGGTCGGTCATGTCTTTGGTCCTTGCGTCGTCAGGCGGCGCGGCCGAACAGGCCGGCGGGCTTCACCAGCAGCACCAGCACCATGATGATGAAGATCACGGTCGAGGACGCCTCGGGGTAGAACACCTTGGTCAACCCCTCGATCAGGCCGAGCGAGAAGCCGGTGACGATCGCGCCCATGATCGAGCCCATGCCGCCGATGACGACGACGGCGAAGACGACGATGATCAGGTCGGCGCCCATGTTCGGGTTGACCGCGTAGATCGGCGCGGCGAGCACGCCGGCGAAGGCGGCGAGCGCGACGCCGAAGCCATAGGTCAGCGTCACCAGCAGCGGCACGTTGATGCCGAAGGCCTGGGTCAGCGTCGGGTTCTCGGTCGCGGCACGCAAGTAGGAGCCGAGCTTGGTCTTCTCGATCATGAACCAGGTGGCGAGGCAGACGATGAGCGAGGCGACGACGACCCAGCCGCGATAGGTCGGCAGGAACATGAAGCCGAGATTCTGACCGCCGGTCAGCTGCGGCGGGATGCCGTAAGGCAGGCCGGAGGAGCCGTAATAATTGCGGAACAGCCCCTGGATGATCAGCGCCAGGCCGAATGTCAGCAGCAGCCCGTAGAGATGGTCATACTTTGCGATGCGGGCAAGTAAGAGCCGCTCGATCACGATGCCGGTGGCGCCGACCAGGATCGGGGCGACAACCAGCGCGGCCCAATAGTTGATGCCGAGATAGTTCAGGCACATCCAGGCGACGAAGGCGCCCATCATGTACTGCGCCCCGTGGGCAAAGTTGATGATGTTGAGCAGGCCGAAGATCACCGCCAGGCCAAGGCTGAGGATCGCGTAGAACGAGCCGTTGATCAGGCCCAGAAGGACCTGGCCGAACAGCGCCTGCGGCGGCACGCCTAGAAGTTCGAACATCGGATCGACCGTTCCGTGAAAACTGGTCCGGGGCCGGTTGCGGCCCCGGAAAAAGATGTCATGCGGACTTTTTCAGTCCGTCATCACTTGACGAGCGAGCAGCCGGTCTCAGCGAGCGGCTGGAAGGCCTCTTCGCCCGACAGCACCGCGAGCTGCTTGTAGTAGTCCCACGGCCCCTTCGACTCGGACGGCTTCTTGACCTCGTAGAGATACATCGAGTGCATCTTGCGGCCATTGACGCGGATCGTGCCCTTGCCGAACAGCGGATCGTCGGTCGGCATCTCCTTCATCTTCGCCATCACCACGGCGGAGTCCTTGCTCTTGGCCGCCTCGACCGCCTTCAGATAGTGCAGCAGGCCGGAATAAACGCCCGCCTGCACCATGGTCGGCTTCTTGCCGCCATTGAGCTTGGCGAAGCGCTCCGACCAGGCGCGGGTGCCGTCGTCGCGATCCCAATAGAAGGATTCGGTCAGCACCAGGCCCTGCGCCGCCTGCAGGCCGAGGGCATGCACGTCGCTGGCGAAGGTCAGCAGGCCGGCGAGCTTCTGGCCGCCCTGGGTGATGCCGAACTCGCTCGCCTGCTTGACCGAGTTGGTCAGGTCGCCGCCGGCATTGGCAAGGCCGATGACCTTGGCCTTGGAGGCCTGGGCCTGCAGCAGGAAGGAGGAGAAGTCCGTACCCGGGAAGGGCGTGCGCACCGCGCCCAGTACCTTGCCGCCGGCCTTGGTGACGACGGCCGAGGTGTCGCGCTCGAGCGCATGGCCGAAGGCATAGTCGGCGGTGAGGAAGAACCAGCTGTCGCCGCCGGCCTTGACCATGGCGCCGCCGGTGCCCTGGGCGAGCGCGTAGGTGTCGTAGGTCCAGTGGATGGTGTTCGGGCTGCAGGCCTTGCCGGTGAGGTCGGAGGTGCCGGCGCCGGAATTGATGAGGATCTTGTTCTTATCCTTGGTGATCTGGCTGACCGCCAGCGCCACCGAGGAGGTCGGCACGTCGAGGATCAGGTCGACGCCGTCCTGGTCATACCATTGCCGGGTGATGGTCGAGCCGACATCGGGCTTGTTCTGATGGTCGGCCGAGACGATCTCGACCTTGATGCCCTTCTCCGCCGCCTTGAAGTCCTCGACCGCGAGGCGCGCGGCGATCACCGAGCCTTCGCCGGAGAGGTCGGCATAGATGCCGGAGCGGTCGTTGAGCACGCCGGCCTTGACCGAAATCTGCTGCGCCAGCGCCGGCGCCGCCATCAGCGCGCCGAGCGCCGTGGCCGCGAGCAATGTCTTGAGCTTCATGGTTAGTCTCCCTGGGGATCTCTGGAATTCTGACGGTTCTTGTTGGACGCCCTGCGTCACACCCCGAGATAGGTGTGGAGCTTGTCGATGTTGGCGTCGAGTTCGACATTTTGGATCATGTCGATGACCTTGCCCTGCTCGATGACGTAGTGGCGGTCGGCGACGGTCTGGGCGAAGCGGAAGTTCTGCTCGACCAGGACGATGGTGAAGCCCTGGCTCTTCAACATGCGGATGGTCGCGCCGATCTGGTCGATAATAACAGGCGCGAGCCCTTCCGTCGGCTCGTCGAGCAGGAGCAGGTTGGCACCGGTCCGCAGGATGCGCCCGATCGCCAGCATCTGCTGCTCGCCGCCCGAGAGCTTGGTGCCCTGGCTCTTCAGCCGCTCCTTCAGGTTGGGAAAAAGCGTGAAGATCTGCTCGACGGGGAGCCCCCCCGGCTTCACCTGCGGCGGCAGCATCAGATTCTCCTCGACCGAAAGGGTCGAGTAGATGCCGCGCTCCTCGGGGACATAGCCGATGCCGAGCCGCGCGATGGTGCGCGACGGCAGCGCAATCGTCTCCTGCCCGGCGAAGGTGATCGAGCCCTTGCGCTTGCCGATCACGCCCATGATCGATTTCAGCGTCGTGGTCTTGCCAGCGCCGTTGCGGCCGAGCAGCGTCACCACCTCGCCCTCGCCGACATCGAGTTCAATGCCGTGCAGGACATGGCTCTCGCCATACCAGGCCTCGAGCCCGCGCACCGCCAGCAGCGGCTTGCCACCCGCGGCAGCCGGGCGCTCCAGCACCGCCCCAGTGGCCGCTCCTTCAGTGGCCATGGCCGACTCCCGATCCGATATAGGCTTCGACCACGCGCGGATCCTTCGAGACGGAGGCATAGTCGCCCTCGGCCAGGACCTGGCCGCGGGCGAGCACGGTGATGCGGTCGCAGAGCGAGGCGACCACCGAGAGATTGTGCTCGACCATGAGGATGGTGCGGTTGGCCGAGACCTTGCGGATCAGGGCCTCGATCCGCTCGATATCCTCGCGGCCCATGCCGGCCATCGGCTCGTCGAGCAGCAGCATCTCGGGATCGAGCGCCAGCGTCGTCGCGATCTCCAGCGCGCGCTTGCGGCCATAGGAGAGCTCGCCCGCCGGCAGTTCGGCAAAGGCCGAGAGGCCGACTGCGTCGACCAGGCGCAACGCCTCGGCGTCGAGCGGGGACAGCGCCCGCTCGGAACGCCAGAAGTCGAAATTGTCGCCGCGCTTGCGCTGCAGCGCGACGCGGACATTGGTCTTGACCGAGAGCTGCGGGAACACCGCCGAGATCTGGAAGGAGCGCACCAGCCCGAGCCGGGCGATCTCCGCCGGCTTCTCGCCCGTGATGTCGCGGCCATTATAGACGATTTGCCCCCGTGTCGGCGGCAGGAACTTGGTCAACAGGTTGAAGCAGGTCGTCTTGCCTGCCCCGTTCGGCCCGATCAAAGCGTGAATCGACCCGCGCCGAACCTTCAGATCAACACCATTGACGGCTGTGAAGCCGGCAAATTCTTTCGTGAGGCCTGAGGTCGAGAGAATAGTATCCTCAGACATCCCTAGCTAACCTTACCCATTGCTCGATTGTTCGTTTCCCGGCCGGCATGCTGCACCGCGCATATCGCCCATGTCAACGGCGCGGGCGTGCGGGTTTGGGCCTCCCGGCGAGGCAAAACGCAGGCTTAGACGAAAGGCCTACACAGAAATAAGGGTCCAACCATCAGCGCGTGACCGCCGCCGCGAAGACCACCGCAATCTCGCGCAATCGCACGAGATAGGTCTCGCAGGAGGGCTGTTCACCATATTTCGCGCCGGCCGCGGCACGCATGATCGTCGCGATCAGGGTGTCCAGCGGAAGGCCGCTGCGTTCGATCGAAATCTCGCCTTGCGCGGCGGCGTCTTCGAACAACTGGCGGGTGATCGCGACGAAGATCGCCTCGAAGGCGGCAAGCTCGGCACCGGCGATGGCAACCATCACCGCCTTGAGCTCGCCGAGATGCTCGCCGGCGCTGAAGGCGCTGAAAGCTGTGCCGTGATGGGCCTCCATCAGCGCAGCCAGCCGCTGCGCGAACGGGCCGGGCGTTGCCAACGCCTCGCGGCAACGTGTCTCGACTTGGTTGCCGAGCCCCGCGAGCATGGCCCGGAAGACGTCGTCCTTGCCTTTGAAATGGAGGTACAGCGTGGCGCGGGCGACCCCGGCCTCACGCGCGATATCGTCCATCGAGGTGCGCTTGTAGCCATAGCGGGCGAAGAGACGCAGAGCCGCCTCCGCAACCTGCTCGATGCGGCCCTTGCCGTCCTCGCCGGACGTTGCGGAACTTTCGCTGCGGTCGCTCATTTGCAGTCTTGACAGAATCCAAACTGTCGGCGACTATCCTAGTTAGACGCAAATCGTCTAATTCGTCTAGTCGCACGACCCCAGACGACGGATCATTCGCCCGCTTCTGATATGTCAGAACGGGCCTTCGAGCGAGCCTCGATCCGGCTGCCATGGTGCCGTGCTGCGTCATGACCGCGATCCCGCGAGGCAGCCATGGTCCATTCAATCAATATCAACGGAACGACGCATCGCGTCGATGTCGACGACGACACCCCCCTGCTCTGGGTATTGCGCGACAATCTCGGCCTGACCGGCACCAAATTCGGCTGCGGCGTTGCGCAATGCGGCGCCTGCACCGTCTACATGGATGGCCAGCCGCTACGCTCCTGCTCCCTGCCGGTCTCGGCTCTCGGCGAGGCCAAGATCACCACGATCGAAGCGCTCGCCGGCAAGGAAGCCGAGGCCATCCAGGCCGCCTGGGTCAAGCACGACGTACCGCAATGCGGCTACTGCCAGTCCGGCCAGGTGATGAGCGCGATCGCGCTGCTCAAGGAAATCCGCAAGCCGAGCGACCGCGACATCGACCTCGCCATGAACGGCAATCTCTGCCGCTGCGCAACCTATGTCCGCATCCGCGCCGCGATCCACGACGCCGCACGCACGCTGGAGGGCTGAGCCATGACCGCGCACGACATCTCCCTCTCCCGCCGCAACCTCCTGAAGGGCGCCGGCGCCCTCGTCATCGGCCTCAGCCTGCCGCAGTCGGGCCGGGCGCAATCGGGCGCCGCGCAGGCCTTTCGGCCGGGCGGTGCCGCGACTTTCGCGCCGAACGCCTTCGTCAGGATCGCCGCCGACGACACGGTGACCGTCCTCATCAAGCATATCGAATTCGGCCAGGGCCCATTCACCGGCCTCGCCACCCTCGTCGCCGAGGAACTCGACGCCGACTGGGCCCAGATGCGGGCCGAGCACGCCGTCTCCGATTCCAAGCTCTATGCCAATCTCGCCTTCGGCATCCAGGGCACCGGCGGCTCGACCGCGATCGCCAATTCCTACGAGCAGATGCGCAAGGCCGGCGCGACCGCACGCGCCATGCTGGTGCAGGCGGCGGCCGAGGCCTGGAAGGTGCCGGCTGGCGAGATCAGCGTCGAGAAGGGCGTGCTGAAGCATGTCTCCGGCAAGCAGGGCCGCTTCGGCGAGTTCGCCGAGGCCGCCGCGAAGCTGCAGGCCCCGGCCGAGGTCAAGCTCAAGGATCCCGCGCAGTTCAAGCTGATCGGCAAGGAGGGCACCGCCCCGCGCCTCGACAGCCTGGACAAGTCGACGGGCAAGGCGCAGTTCACCATCGACATCCACACGCCCGATATGCTGACCGTCGTCGTCGCCCGGCCGCCGCGCTTCGGCGGCAAGGTCGCTTCCTTCGACGCCAGCGCGGCGAAGACGGTGAAAGGCGTCGTCGACGTCCAGCAGCTTCCGTCCGGTGTCGCCGTCTACGCGACCGGAACCTGGCCGGCCCTGAAGGGCCGCGAGGCCCTGAAGGTAACCTGGGACGAGAGCGGCGCCGAGAAGCGCGGCAGCCGCGAGCTGATCGCCGAGTACCGCAAGCTGGCGCGGACGGAAGGCACGCTCGCCGGCAAGCATGGCGACGCTGAGGCGGTGCTCGCCAAGGCCGACAAGGTGATCGAGAGCGAGTACGTCTTCCCCTATCTGGCGCATGCGCCGATGGAGCCCCTCGACGGCTATCTCGAATGGAACGCGCAGGGCGCGCTCGCCCGCCTCGGCAGCCAGCTCCAGACGCTCGACCATCAGGTCATCGCCAAGGTGCTCGGCCTCGGACCCGAGAAGGTCCAGGTCGAGACCCTGCTCGGCGGCGGCAGCTTCGGCCGGCGGGCGCAGCCGACCGCCGAGCTCGCCGCCGAACTCGCCGAGGCGGCCAAGGCGATCGGCCCCAACCGGCCGGTCAAGCTGGTGCGGACGCGCGAGGACGATCTTTCCGGCGGCTATTACCGCCCGCTCTTCCTGCATCGCATGCGCGGCGCGGTGAAGGACGGCAAGATCACCGCCTGGAGCGCGGCGATCGTCGGCCAGTCCTTCCTGAAGGGCTCGCCCTTCGAGGCGATGATCAAGGATGGGATCGACCCGGTCATGGTCGAGGGCGCCAACGAGCTGCCCTATGAAGTCGCCGATTTCCGCTGCGACCTCCACACCGTCCCGGTCGGCGTACCGACGCTATGGTGGCGCTCGGTCGGCCACACCCATACCGGCTATGCCGTCGAGTGCTTCATCGACCAGTTGCTGCAGGAAGCCGGGCAGGATCCGGTTGCCGGGCGGCTCGCGCTGATGGGCAAGCATCAGCGTCTTGCCAATGTCCTCAAGGCGGTCGCCGATCTGGCGAAGTGGAATGGCCCCGGACCGGTGGACGGCCGCGCTCGTGGCGTCGGCGTGGTCGAGAGCTTCGGTTCCTATGTCGCGCAGATCGCCGACGTCTCGCTCGGCGAGGGCGGCGAGCCCAAAGTGCACAAGGTCTGGTGCGCGATCGATTGCGGCGTCGCGGTCAATCCCGACATCATCCGCGCCCAGATCGAGGGCGGCATCGGCTTCGGGCTCGGCCACGTCCTCTATGGCGAACTGACGCTCGACCAGGGCCGGCCGGTCCAGACCAATTTCGACAGCTACCGCTCGCTGCGCATCCACGAGATGCCGGAGGTCGAGGTCAGGATCGTGTCCTCGACCGAGAAGCCGACCGGCGTCGGCGAACCCGGCGTGCCGCCGATCGGGCCGGCAGTCGCCAACGCGCTTGCGCGGCTCGGGCGCGAGCGGCCGCTCTCGCTGCCGATGGTCGGGGGAACGGTGTGATGCGTCAGGTCGCTCTCGCTTCCGCAGCTGCCGCCGTCACTTTGCTGCTCGGCAGTGCCTTGACGCTGGCGCAGACCGCGCCGGCGCCGCAACCGGGCGGCACCCCCCTGCGCCCCGCTGCGAGCTTCTCCAACATCGCCAATCAGCGCGACCGCTCGGTCGCGCTGTTCGCCGAGATCGGCAAGGTGCTGCAGCATCCGCGCTGCATGAACTGCCACCCGGCGACGGAACGCCCGCGTCAGAGCGATGCAAGGCGGCTGCACCAGCCCATGGCGGTGCGCGGCAAGGACGGGCATGGCGCTCCCGGCCTCGCCTGCACCACCTGTCATGGCAAGCAGAACTTCGACCCGGCCGGCATCCCCGGCGACGGCCACTGGGCGCTGGCGCCGGCCTCGATGGCCTGGGAAGGCAAGACGCTCGGCCAGATCTGTGAGCAGCTCAAGGACCAGAACCGCAATGGCAGCCGCGACCTCGCGGCAATCGTCAAGCATGTCACCACGGACACGCTGGTGCTCTGGGGCTGGAACCCCGGCAAGGGCCGCCAGCCGGCGCCCGGAACGAATGCGCAGTTCGGCGAACTCATGCAGGCCTGGGCCGACAGCGGCGCGGTCTGCCCGGCGGCGTAAACGCTAGCGGAAAGGCGGCTCGTCAAAACTCCTGAGCTTGCGCGAATGGATCGATGAGCCGGCTTCCTTGAGCTTCTCCAGCGCGGCAAGGCCTATCTTGAGGTGCTCGCCGACAGCGCGCTCATAGAAGGCGTTGGCGGCGCCCGGCAGCTTGATCTCGCCATGGAGCGGCTTGTCGGAGACGCAGAGCAGGGTGCCGTAGGGCACGCGCAAACGGTAGCCCTGCGCGGCGATCGTGCCGGATTCCATGTCGACCGCGATGGCGCGCGAGAGGTTGATGCGCTTGCGCTCCTTGCTCCAGCGCAGCTCCCAGTTGCGGTCGTCCTGCGTCACCACCGTGCCAGTGCGCAGGCGCTGCTTCAGCCGGTCGCCCTTCTCGCCGGTGACCTCGGCCGCCGCCTGCTGCAAGGCGACCTGGACCTCGGCCAGCGCCGGAACGGGCACGTCCGGAGGCACCAGCTCATCCAGAATGCCGTCCTGGCGGAGATAGGCGTGAGCGAGGACATAGTCGCCGATGATCTGCGTCTGGCGCAGGCCGCCGCAATGGCCGACCATCAGCCAGCAATTCGGTCTCAGCACCGCAAGATGATCGGTGATGTTCTTGGCGTTGGAGGGGCCGACGCCGATATTGACCAAGGTGACGCCTTCGCCGGTCTCGCGGATCAAATGATAGGCCGGCATCTGGAAGCGGTGCCAGGGCGCCGACATCACCCGCTCGGCAGCACTGACGTCGATGCCGTCGCGGTCGATGCGGATGCCGCCCGGGGCGACCAGCACCTGCGCGGTGCCGGCCTCGATCTCGGCCAGAGCGAGCCGGACGAACTGATCGACATAGCGATGATAATTGGTCAGCAGCACCCAGGGCTGCACGGCGCGCCAGTCGGTGCCGGTGTAGTGCACCAGCCGCCGCAGCGAATAGTCGACCCGGACCGCGTCGAAGAGCGAGAGCGGGCGCGGCTCGCCCTCGACGATCTCGAAGGTGCCGTCGGCGATCTCGTCGCCGACCAGCGCCAGCAGGGGCGTCGGGAAATGCCGGGCGAGCTCGGCCGCCGTGACCGTGCCGCGGCCGAGCTCGTCGCCACCGTCGAGCGCGTAGGGGTAGGGGATTTCCTGGCTGCTGACGCCGGTCTCGATCGTCGCACCGTATTCCTCGACCAGCGGCTGGAGCTGGTCGAGCAGATAAGCGCGGAACTCGGCCGGCTGCGTCACCGTGGTCGAGTAGATGCCCGGCACGGAAAATTTCGCGTAGCCACGCCGCGTCGCCGCCGGCAGCTTCGACGGCTCATAGGTGACGCGCAGCATCGGGTAGCGATAGAGCGCGCGCTCCTCCAGCGTCGGCGGCTCCGCGGTCGTGAAGAAGCGCTGCAGGTCGTCGCGCAGCGCCGTGCGCGCCTGCTCGTAGAGCAGTTCCAGCCGGTCGACGGCCTCCTGCGGCGTGGCGGCGATCTCGAATGTCATGCGCGAACGACCTCTCGTTCGGCGTGCTTGTAGCTGGGCGGGCGAGCCCCTGACAACAGCGCCGACACCAGCGGTACTTGAAGTCGGGAAAATTTTGGATACAATTATCCTATGCTTGTCACCCGCCTCGCTGCCGCCACGACCGCGTCCGCCCTCGCCCAGCGCCTGCGCGAGGCGATCGACGCCGGGCAGTGGCGTCCGGGCGAGCTGCTGCGCCAGGAGCAGATCGCCGCCGAATACGGCGTCAGCCGCATCCCGGTGCGCGAGGCATTGGCCCAGCTGCAGAACGAGGGCTTGCTCGACGTCGCGCATTATCGCGGCGCGCGGGTGAGCCGGCCGCGGGCTGAGGAGATCGACGAACTCTTCGATCTCAGGCTGATGGTCGAGGGCGATCTGTTGGTACGGGCGCTGCGCCAGCACGACCCGCGCTCGCTACGCGAACTGAAGCGGCTGCAAGACGCGCTGGAGGATGCGGAGGACCGGCTCGGCTGGATTTCCGGCGACATCGCCTTCCATGAAGCGCTCTACGGCCCGGCCGGACGCCCGCGTAGCCTTGCCCTGTTCCGACAACTGCGTGCCCCGATCGACCGGTTCAGCGTGCAGGCGCTCGGTCCCGGCACGCGCAAGCAGGGCTGGGCCGACGAGCACCGCCAACTGATCGCTGCTGTTGCAGCGGGCGATGCAATCACGGCCCGAACCATCCTCGAAGACCATCTGCAGGCGACGCGGGCAGTCGTGCTCGCGGCCTGCGCCGAACAGGGAGAGAGCTGATGGCGACGCATGGCGCGGTGATCACCTGGCAGCGCGGCGAGGAGGCCTTCCTCGACAACCGCTACAGCCGCGCCCATCTCTGGCGCTTCGACGGCGGGCTGGACGTACCGGCCTCGAGCTCGCCGCATGTGGTGCGCGTGCCGTTCTCGAACCCGGCCAATGTCGACCCGGAGGAGGCTTATGTTGCGGCCTTGTCGAGCTGCCACATGCTCTGGTTCCTCAATCTGGCGGCTTTGCGCAGCTTCCGGATCGACAGCTATGTCGACGCCGCCGAAGGCGCGATGCGGAAGAACGTCGATGGCAAGGAGTGGGTCGAGACGGTGACGCTCAGGCCGCATGTCGTCTTCAGCGGCCCGAAAGCGCCCGACGAGGCCGCCGTCGCGGCGCTGCATCACGAAGCCCACGCCAACTGCTTTCTGGCCAATTCGGTGCGTTCGACGATCGAGACACTCGGCAGCTGGGACTATCAAGGCGCGCCATGAAGCCGAGGGCTCAAGCTCCCCGCCGATGGATGCGCGATCACTGCGCCGCGAGCAGATCGTCCTCGGCGACGAGCCGGCCGATGAAGCCGAGCTGGCGGTCGACGCAGGCCTCGCGCTCATAGCGCGCGAGGACGGTCTGGCGCGCGGCCGCCCGCAGCGGCGCCAGCTCGGCCCTCCTGTCGAGCGCGGCGATCACGGTCTTCGCCAGCCTGGTCTCGTCGAAGAAGGGGGCGAGCAGGCCATTGACGCCGTGGCGGATGACCTCCTGGACCGGTGGCGTCGCCGAGCCGACGATCAGCGCGCCGCAGGCCATCGCCTCCAGCATCGACCAGGACAGCACGAAGGGGACGCTCAGATAGATATGGGCGGCCGAAACCTGGAACAGCCTGACGAGGTCGGCATGGGCGAGCCAGGGGAGATGGACGATGCGGTCGGCGAGACCTGTCTCCTCCAGCATCACCTCGCGCCAGAGCCGGCCGTCCGGACGCGGGCGGCCATAGCCCGGACCATCGCCGCCGACCGCGACGAACAGCACATCGGGGCGCTCCCGCGCGATCCGTGCCGCCGCCCGCATGAACTGCGGATAGCCGCGATAGGGGTCGAGATCGCGCGCGGCGAAGGTGACCACGGGATCGCCGGGGCGCAGCACGCGCCCATCCGGCAAGGTGAACACCGCCTGCGCATCCGGTCGGCAAAAGTGAATATCGATGCCGTCATGGCAGACCGCAATGCGCTGCTGCAATGCGCGGGGATATTGCTGCTGCTGCCAGCGGGTCGGCGCATAGGCGAAATCGAGCGTCTGCAGCGTCACCAGCTGGGCGGCGTTGCGCATGCGGATGCGCCGCCGCTCGGCTTCCGGCACGGCGAAATCCGGGTCGAAATCGAGATCGGAACCGGCGGCGTTGTAGAAATACTCGCAATAGCCGATCAGCGGCACGCCGGGCATCGCATCCTTGGCGAAGAGCATGCCGCCCCAGCCCACATGGCCGAGGATGGCGTCCGGCCGGTCGTGCCGGTGCAGTCGCGACAGTTCAGCCGCGACCGCCTCGCCGGTGCGGACATGATAGTCGGTCGCCGCCAATGTCGCGTGCGTGGTCGCAGGCTCGCCTATCGAATAGGCGATCTGCCTCAGCCCTGGGCGCTCCGGCTCCGGCCGCTCCGTCACCAGCGTGACCTCGCCGCCTTCGGCGACGAGGCGCTGGATCAGGTGAGCGAACTGACCAGATCCTGAACGATGAACGAATAAGACGTGCATGAAGCCAGCAGGATCCCGCCATAGCGCAGCGCGTCGCCCCACCATTGTTCGAGGCGGCGCAGCGTGTCGTGAGTGGTCTGGAGGTCAGCCTCGGTGTCGATATCCTGGCCCTGCCCGAACTGGCTGGTCTCGTCGAGGAGCTTCAAGCGCTCGACGAGAAGCTGGCCCTTCGGCGAGAGCGAGATGCGGGCGAGACGGCGGTCGCGAGGCGAGGCGCCGCGCTCGAGATAGCCGCTCTCGACCAGCTGCTTGAGGTTATAGGACGCGTTCGAGCCGACATAGTGGCCGCGATCGAGCAGGTCGCGCACTGCGATCTCGCCGGAGCCGATGGTGAACAGCACCATGACCTGCGAGGGCGAGATGTCGTCGACGCCGAGCTTGGTCAGCTCGAGCCTGAGATAGTCGAGGAAGCGCCGGCTGGCCCGCTCGATCATGCGCGCGAGATCAAGCTGCGACACCGACGACCGGGGCGGGCCTGATTCGGGCTCCGCGCGGCGTGGGTCGACTCGATGATCTCCATTGAAGGCATTGCCTAGGAATCGAGCGCCGTCATGGGGTTTTAGATGCATTCCCTACTCCGCCTGATCTCGAAATGAGCAGTCAGCCCTCCGAGCCCCTCTGGCTGACGAATAGCCTATACGCAAAGCACATGCCACCCCGAACGGAATGAGATTAAGATTTTATAGGAATCAACATAGTCATGAACTGTTTCAAAATTTGAAATTTAGCACGTTTCTGCCATATTTCCCGTAATTGCCTATATTTCATAAGGCTTCATCTGTCATATTATAGACACCACTTGTGTGGCACCCTTTATATAACGTTCAGAACTTGCCGTACCGGCACAGGCGTCGACAGCGCCATCTGATGGCCGCCCCCATTCGGAGATCTGCATGAAGGTTGCGATCCAGCCTGCCGACGCCCTGATTCGAGGTCTGCAGCGCGGTTTTGCCGGTGGGCTGGCCTATGCCGCCTTCCTCAGCTTCTGCGTCAACATCCTGCTGCTGACCGTGCCGATGTTCATGCTGCAGGTGCAGGATCGCGTCATCGTCAGCCGCAGCTACGACACGCTGACCATGCTGCTCGTGATCGCCGTCGGGGCGCTGGCGCTCTACGGCACGATCGAGTTCATCCGCTCGCTCACCTTCCAGGCCATGGCGAGCATCCTCGCCCGCCGGCTCAACCTGCCGGCGCTGCAGGCCGCGGTCTCGACCTCGCTGGAAAAAGGCTCCGGCCAGGCGACGCAGGCCATCCGCGACCTCAACGAGCTCCGCTATTTCATCGCAAGCTCAGCGATCGCGACCCCGCTGGAAGCGATGTGGTCGCCGATCTTCCTCGCCGTGCTCTTCGCCTTCCACTGGATCTACGGCCTCGTCGGCCTAGCCTCGCTGCTGATCCTGCTGCTGCTCGGCGTCGTCTCGGACATGTTGACCCGGCGCGCGCTGAAGGAGGCGAACGAGGAGGGCGTCGCCTCGATCAACGAGATCAGCGCCACCCTGCGCCACGCCGAGACGATCGAGGCGATGGGCATGCTGCCGGCCCTGTCCAGCCGCTGGCGGACCAAGCAGATCGCCATGCTCGAGCATCTCGACCTGGGCACGCGCCGCGGCAAGTTCATCGCCGCCATCACGCGCGCCAGCCGCATGACCATGCAGCTCGCGATCTATGCGACAGGCGCGGTGCTGATCATCAGGCACGAGGTCTCGGCCGGCACGCTGATGGCGGCGAGCATCCTGCTTGGCCGGCTGCTGGCACCGTTCGATTCGATGATCACCGACTGGCGGCAATGGGTGCTCGCCGCCGCGGCCTGGAAGCGCGTGCGCGACCTCCTGCAGTCGCAGAGCTCGCAGCGCCAGAGCGTGCCGACCCCGGCGACGGAGGGCGACCTCGTCATCGACCGGCTGGTCTACGCCCCCAAGGGCGGCGAGCAGACCGTGATCAAGGGCGTCTCCTTCACGCTCGAGCCGGGCACCGTGCTCGGCCTGGTCGGCCCGTCCGGAGCCGGCAAATCGACGCTGGCGCGCCTGATCGTCGGCGTGCTCAAGCCGAATGTCGGTGGCGTCTATCTCGACGGCCACAACACCTATCTGTGGGAGCGCGGTTCCTTCGGCGAGATGGTCGGCTATCTCCCGCAATCGGTCTCGCTGCTCGACGGCACCATCGCCGAGAACATCGCCCGCATGCGCAAGCCCGATCCGCACGCGATCCTCGAGGCGGCGCGCATCGCCGGCGTGCACGAGCTGATCGGCCGGCTGCCGCTCGGCTACGACACCAATGTCGCCGACAGCGACTTCAAGCTCTCGGGCGGCCAGCGCCAGCGCATCGGCCTGGCGCGGGCGCTCTACGGCATGCCGCGCCTGATCGTGCTCGACGAGCCCAATGCCAATCTCGACACCGAGGGCGAGCAGAGCCTGATCCGCGCGATCAACGCCGCGCGCGAGAGTGGCGCGATCGTCATCCTGATCGCGCACCGGCCGTCGGTGATGCAGGTCGTCGACAAGATCCTGGTGCTGCGCGAGGGCCGCGTCGCCCAGTTCGGCCCGCGCACGGCGGTCGCCGGCATGATCACTCCCGGTGGCGTGGTCGAGCTCGAGCCGGCGAAACAGCCCTCTGCCCCGCGTGAGGTGAGCGCATGAGCGAACTTCCGATGCTGCGCCGGCCCGACCGCGCGCTCGTGCCGCTGACGATCGAAGCGGAGCCCGAGGAGCGCATGCCCTCGCTGCGCAATCTCGTCCTCGCCGGCGTCTGTGCGGTGGCGATCGGTTTTGGCGGCTTCGGCGCCTGGGCGGTGACGGCGCGGCTCGACAATGCCGCCGTCGCGCAGGCGACCGTGATCGTCGACAGCCGGCGCAAGACCGTCAGCCACCTTGAAGGCGGCATCCTCAAGACCCTGCTCAAGGCCGAGGGCGAACGTGTCGCCAAGGACGAGCCCCTGCTCAGGCTGGAGGATGCCCGCGCCCGCGCCGAGCTGCAGCAGCTCCAGGGCAAGAGCGTCGGCCTCGAAGCCCGGCTCGCCCGGCTGAGGGCCGAACAGAACGCTGTGACCGAGATCGATTTTCCTGACAATATCGAGCAATCGCAGTCGCCGATCGCCCGCGAGGTGATCACCGCCGAACGCGTGCTCTTCCGCGCCCGCACCCAGGTCTATGACGGCAAGACGCGCATCCAGCAGCGCGTGATCGAACAGCACCAGGCCGAGGCCGAGGCGCTGCAGGCCCAGATCGACGCTGTGCGCTATCAGCGCACATTGATCGACGAGGAAGTGAAGACGATCGCGGAGCTCTACGAGAAGCGCTACGCCAAGCGCTCCCAGCTCGTCGAACTGCAGACCAAGCAGAGCGAACTCACCGGGCGCGCCGGCGAGATGAAGGCGCGGATGGCCAAGGCCGAACAGGCCGTCGCCGGCGCCGAGCTCGAGATCAAGTCGATCAGCCTCGAGCGCCAGAGCGAGATCGCCAAGGACCTGCAGGACAGCCAGCTCCAACTCTCGGAAGTGGTCGAGCGGATCGTCCAGGCGCAGGATGTGCTGCGCCGGCTCGTGGTGACCGCGCCGCAGGAAGGCATCGTCGCCAATATCCGCATGCGCACGGCCGGCAGCGTCGTCGCCGCCGGCGAAGCGATCCTCGACATCGTGCCCGAGCAGGAGCCTTTGATCGTCGAGGCCAAGGTCGATCCCCGCGACATCGATTCGGTCCGCGTCGGCGCCGACACGCAGGTCCGGCTCACCGCCTTCAACGCCCGGCTCATGCCCCCGCTCCTGGCGAAGGTCAGCTATGTCGCAGCCGACCAGCTGATCGACGACAAGACGGGCAATGCTTTCTTCATCGTCCGCGCCGAGATCACGCCGCAGAGCCTGCGCGAGAACAAGGTGACGCTGCACGCCGGCATGGCGGCGGAGGTGCTGATCGTCAACGGGAGGCGCTTCGCGGCGGACTACCTGCTCTCGCCCATCAGAGACAGCTTCAATCGCGCCTTCAGGGAGGACTGAACCCGGCCCGGAGCTCCGCGCCGAAAAGGGCAGCGTTGCCACAACTCCATGAGCGCAGACAAAATACTTCGAAAATCAGAGCAACTCAAAATAATAATCCCAACTTCAATAATATATAATGCGACTGAAACTTTGCTGCATCGCAAAAAAGTCACAATAGATTGCTTGATACGACGTACTTCTTGGCTACTCTCTCGCCCGTCGACGATGGCGTCCTTTTGGCTCGCCGTCAGAACCGCACCGTGATCCAGCAACCGCGGAGAATAATTTCCGCAATTCTGGTGGTGCTTCTCTGATCACCGAGGAGGTGACAAATGGCCACGATCGAAGGCAGTGCATTCGACGATTTCTTGATCGGGACACGTTTCAGTGACGTGATTCTTGCAGGCGCAGGCGACGACATCGTCAAAGGCGGCGACCAGGTCGACTCGCTGTTCGGCGAGGAAGGCGACGACCTGATCTACGGCGACGGCGGCAACGACTTCCTGTCCGGCGGCGAGGGCAACGATTCGCTCTTCGGCGGCCTGGGTGACGATGTCCTTTCCGGCGGCGACGGCAACGACAACCTGTTCGGCGGCGAAGGCAGCGATGTCCTCGACGGCGGCGCCGGTGACGACATCCTGCGCGGCAATGCTGGCGACGACGTGCTGCGCGGCGGCGACGGCGACGATATCCTGCAGGGCGGCCCCGGCGACGACATCCTGCTCGGCGGCGCCGGTAACGACGTCCTCCAGGGCGGTGACGGAGCCGACGTGCTCGAAGGCGGCGCCGGCAACGACGTCCTCCAGGGCGGCAATGGCGACGACCTGCTCTTCGCCGGCGCGGGCGATGACATCCTCTCCGGCGGTGCCGGCAGCGACGTCTTCATCTTCAACGGCGGCGGCGGCAACGATGTCGTGCTCGACTTCGAAGCCGGCAACGATCTGCTGCAGATCTCCAGCGGCATCAACGGCACCGATATCGGCTCGGCCGAGGACGTGGCGGCGCGTGCCACCACCGTCAACGGCAACGCCGTCGTCGATCTCGGGGATGGTGACACCGTGACCATCGTCGGCGTCACCGCCGAAGACCTCCAGGCCGACCCGAGCTCGTACTTCTCGGTCGCCTGACGACAATGCGACGCCGGCCGGCCTGGTTCCGGCCGGCGTCACCTCCCTGCCCTCTCGGATCACGGTATTCATGCTCTCTCTCGCGCCTGCGCCGATCGCAGACGGCCTGAGCCCGCAGCTGCACCTATCCCGGCTGAGCGGCTCGGTCTTCCTGCTGAGCTGGACCATCGAAACGCCCGTGCTCTCTCGGCCGCGCATTGCGCTCGCGGCGCGCGAGAAGCGCCTCGCCTCGGCCTCGATCGTGCTTCCCCTCGGCGATGGGCGCATGCGCGTCGTCGTGGTCTTCCGCCATGGCGGGCCGGGCGAAGTCGTCGCGGCCCTGTCCGACGACAGCCCCGGCGGCGACACCACCGCACGCTTCGACCCCGATCTCGTCCACGGCATGGCCGATGCGGAGGATCTCGTCCGCGACGCCACGCCGGATGCCCGCCGCATGCTCGCCAACGCGCTGGTCGGCCACTGGCCCACTCTGTTCGGGCTGAGCCAGGCCGCAGGCTATCTCGGTTTCCTGCGCCAGTTCCTGCTGATCCTCGCCCGCAAGCCCTCGGCGGCGACGCCGGTCGCCAGGCTCACCGAAGGCAAGGTCCTGCTGGAATCGGCGGTCCCCGGCCGGCTCTCCGGCGCCCGCGCCGCCTATCGGCTCGATCCCGCCGGCCTCTCCCGCCTGCCCGGCCTGCCGCGGCTCGGCCGCCCCGATCGCGCCGGCAACCGGCCGTTGCACCTGGTCATCGACGAATTCCCGCCGCAGGCCGGCGGCCTGCTGATCCTGCAGGTCGAATCCGGCCTGATCGTCCGGGCCGTCACAGCCCGGCACGACATTCCCTCGCTGGGACGCTGGTGGGCCGGCAAGACGAGCCAGCGCGATGGCTTGCGCAGTTGGCTGGTCGAGCAGTTGTCCGGGCTCTCCGAGCAGGGTCGCCTGCTCGCGATCGAGATGCAAAGGCGCCTGCCGCTCGCCGTGCAGAGCGTGCGCCGCAATGACGACCTGCCCTCGGCCGAGCTCGACCTTGCAGTCACGACCCCGGCCGGGCTCCTGCTCGGCGGCTGGTATCGCGACGCCGAAGGGCTGCTCGACGAGATGCTGCTGCATCGCTCCGAGGGCGAACCGACCCCCGTGCTCGACCGGCTGGAGCGCTTTCCGGCGTTGCTGCCGGCCGGCTCGAAGGGCGACGCCCAAAAGGGCGACGTCATGCGCGCCACCGGCTTCGCGGCGTTGATCCCCGGCTACGCCGCAGGCGCGCCGGTGCTGCAGCCGCGGGTGGAGCTCAAGCTGAAATCCGGCACGGTCCTGTCGCTGCGCCCCAATGTGCAGCCGGCCGACGCCGTCGCCATCCGCGCCCGGGCGCTGGCCGCGATCCCGCCGCAGCACCTGACCGCACAGATGCTGGAGCGGACGATCGCGCCGATGCTGGCCGACTGCCAGAAGGCATTGCGCGAGAGCCTGCCGGAGCCGCGCATCAAGAGCTTCGGCAAGGGCCCGGCGCATCCCGCGGTCTCGGTGGTGATCCCGCTCTACCGCGTCTACGATTTCCTGCGCGTCCAGGTCTCGGCCTTCGCCGCCGATCGCTGGTTCGCCGAGAAGGCCGAGCTGATCTACGTGCTCGATTCGCCCGAGCACGAAGGCGAGGTCGCCCATCTCCTCGGCGGGCTCTTCCTCGCCTACGGGCTGCCGATGCAGCTCGTGGTGATGGGCCGCAATGGCGGCTTCTCGGCTGCCTGCAATGCCGGCGCCGCCGCCTCGCGCGGACAGGCACTGGCCCTCGTCAACTCCGACGTGATCCCCGAGAGCGAGGGCTGGCTGCCGGCGCTGCTGCAGCGGCTCGAGCCGCATCGGCGCACCGGCGCGGTCGGTCCCAAGCTGCTCTATGACGACGGCTCGCTGCAGCATGCCGGGCTCTTCTTCAAGCGCGACAGCAAGGGCACCTGGCTCAACCATCATTACTTCAAGGGCATGCCGAGCGGGTACGCGCCGGCCAATGTCGAGCGGCCGGTGCCCGGCGTCACCGGCGCCTGCATCGTCATGCCACGGGCGCTGTTCATGGAGATCGGTGGCTTCGACGACGCTTACGTCATCGGCGATTACGAGGACAGCGATCTCTGCCTCAAGATCGCCCGGGCCGGGCTCGGCATCGTCTATGTCCCGAGCGTCCAGCTCTACCATCTCGAACGCCAGTCGATCTCGAAGAGCCTCGACTACACGCGCGGCGTCGCCTCGCAGCACAATTCCTGGCTCCAGACCAAGCGCTGGGACGTCCAGATCGAGGCGTTGATGGCGGCGGTCGACACGCCCGCGGCGCAGCAGCCCATGCCGGCGCCGACCTCACGCCCCGATCCCGATTTTCTTCTCTCCCGCGCCAATCTCAGAAGGGCGACAGCGGCATGACGGCGACCCTGGCCTTGCGACAGACCACGTCGGAACCGGCTCCCGCGATCGCACCGGCGACGCCCGAGCTCGCCTGGCTGATGGCCCATGTCCAGACGAACCGTTTCCTGCCGCATCCGCCGCCGGATTCGATCTTCGTCGGCGATGGCGACTATCGCGCCATCGGCGCCGAGTTCCTCGGTCATTTCATCCGAATCGGCCGGCTGCAGCCGCATGAGCGCGTCTTCGACATCGGCTGCGGCATCGGCCGCATGGCGGTGCCGCTGACCCAGTATCTCGACCCCGAACGCGGCAGCTATGACGGCGTCGATCCGGTCATGGACGGCATCCTCTGGTGCGCCCAGACGATCTCCCCGGCCTATCCGCGCTTCCGTTTCCAGCGCCTCGACATCGCCCACCCGCTCTACAATCCGCAGGGCTCGCTGCCCGGCAACGAGGTGCGCTTCGGCTTCGCCAACCAGAGCTTCGACTTCATCACCATGACCTCGGTGGCGACGCATCTGCCGCCGGACGAGCTCGTGGTCTACCTCAACGAGGCGGCGCGCCTGCTCGCGCCGGGTGGGCGGCTCTTCCTCACCGCCTTCGCTCTCGACGGGCAAAGCACCGGCCAGGAAAGGCTCAAGTTCCGGCGCTGGGGCGAAGGGCCAGGCTGGTATGCGATCGAGGAAGCGCCACTCGCCGCCGCCGGCATCGATGCCGACTTTCTCCTGGAGCATGCCACCCAAGCTGGACTTGCGGTCGAACGGCTCGATCCCGGCCATTGGCGCGGCCAGAGCGCGGCCCATTACCAGGACCTGCTGGTCGCGGTGAAGCCGGGGGTCCAGCGATGAGCCGGCGCATCCTCGTCGTCGCGCATAACCACCCGGACCTGCATCCGGGCGGCACCGAGATCTTCGCCCACGATCTGGCGAAGGCCTATCGCGGCGAGGGCTGCGAGGTGCTCTTCCTCGGCGCGACCAATGCGATCCACCGCCAGCCGCATCCGGGAACCGCCTTCCAGGCGACCGGAGCGGATGGTGACCTCTTGTTGTGGAGCGGCCATTTCGACCGCTTCCATCTCAGCCAGATCGACCATTACGGCACCTTGCAGGATCTCGGCTCGCTGTTGACCGAGTTCCGGCCGGACGTGATCCACGTCCACCATCTCGTGCTGATCGGCGCCGAGTTCCTGGCGCTGGCGCGGCGGCTCCTGCCGCAGGCGTCGATCGTGATGACGCTGCACGACTATTATTCGATCTGCCACCATGACGGACTGATGGTGCGCGCCAGCGACAAGCAGCGCTGCACCGGCGCGTCGCCGGGCAAATGCCATGGCTGCTTCCCGGAGATCGGCCCGGATCGCTTCCTGCTGCGCGAGCGCTTCCTGAAGACGCATCTTTCCGCGGTCGACCGCTTCGTTTCGCCGAGCCGTTTCCTGCGCCAGCGCTATATCGACTGGGGCCTGCCCGGCGAGAAGATCGAGGTCGTCGCCAATGCCAGGCCGGCGCAGGTCCCGGTGCCGCATCGGCACACCCATGGCGCCCGCAACCGCTTCGGCTATTTCGGCAATCTCAACCCGTGGAAGGGCGTCCTGCCGTTGCTGCAGGCGGCCAAGCTCATGCGCGAGCTGGGTGCCGGCGCCTTCGAACTGCGCATCCATGGCGGCGCACCATTCCAGAGCGAGGCCTTCACCAGCGCGCTCGACAAAGCCTTGTCCGAGGCCGGTGCGGAGATCGTGCATTGCGGGCCCTATCGCCGCGACGAGACGCCGGCGCTGATGGCCGAGGTCGATTGGGTGGTGACACCCTCGATCTGGTACGAGAATGCTCCCCTCGTCATCCAGGAAGCCTTCCAGCACCGGCGGCCCGTGATCGCCAGCAATATCGGCGGCATGGCCGAGATGGTGCGCGACGGCGTCGACGGGTTGCACGCCCGCCCCGGCGATCCCAGCCATCTCGCGCAGGTGATGGCCCGCGCCGCGAGCGAGGACGGGCTCTGGCGCCGCCTCGTCGACGGCATCGATCTTCCACCGGGCATGGACGCCTGCGCGCAGGCGCATCTTGCCCTGTTCGATCAACTCAAACTGGCGGAGGCGGCATGACCAGCATGACGACGATGCACAGTCCGGACGGAACCGTGAGCGAAGCGAGCGTGACCCCGGCAAAACTCAACGGGCGCGTCGACGCGCTCGACGGCAACCGGCTGCATGGCTGGATCTGGGACGAAGCGCGTCCCGAGGAACGGCTGACCGTGCGCCTGATGCGGGGCGGCCTCAAGGTGCAGGAAGTCGTGGCCGACCAGGGCCGCATCGACCTGCGCCGCAACGGCATCGGCGACGGCAGGCACGCCTTCGCCATGGAGCTGGACGACCAGACCACGGCGGCACGCGAGGCACTGACCATCGTCGGCGTCTCGCCCAGCACCGGCGCCGAGCTCGAACTGCGCCTGCCGCCGCCGGCAGAGCTTGCGGCGGAAGCGGCGATCGCCGTGCCGCTCGCCCGCTTCTTCGACCGTGTCGAGGCGCTGATAGCGCTGCAGCGGCGCTCGCAGCTGACCCAGAAGGAATTGCTCGACAAGGTCGGCGAACTTGGCGTGCAGCTGGCGCAGCACCGTCAGCGCGAGGCCGAGGCGAAGCAGTCCGAGGAGGTCGAGGGCAACGGCGCAATCGCCTCGCGCCTCGCAGAGATCGACGTCTTCCAGATGCGCTTCGACCAGACGCTGCGCGCCTTCGACGACCGGCTGGTCGCGATCCGCAAGGAGGCGAAGGCGCCGCTCCGGCAGGTCACTGTCGTGCTCGGCTTCCTCTCGGGTCTGTCGGCCGTGCTCTCCTTCGTCACGCTCACCGTCATGCTGACGGGCAGGTGAGGCGATGAACGAGGTCATCATCCCCGAGCGGACCATGATCACCCCGGCGCCGACCGTCGCCTGGACGCCGCTCGGCGAGAACGCGATCCTGGTGATGAGCGCCTGCGATGCGCTGCCCGGCAAGGTGCCGGTCGCGGTCGACGGCAATCCGCGCAACCGCGTCGAGACCATGGCCCTGACCTGGCGGAGGCCGCAGGCCGACGCCGCGCACGCCGTCGGCTTCCTCTGCCTGGCGCCCGCCCCGTCGCCGGACCGCGCCGGCTCGGGCGCGATCCTGCTCGGCCGGCCCGGCCGCCCCCTGCGCCTGATCCTGGCGCCGAAGCCGATGCCGCTGCAGGCCTTCCTCGCGGCGCTCGCCGACGAAGCCGGACAGGCCTTCCCGACCGTGGTCGATGGACTGCTGGAGGTCCTGCTCGCCGGCAAGTCGAATCCGCGCCGCCTGCGCGCCGTCGGCATGTTGCTGCAATCGGTCGCCAAGCCGGGCGGCTTCGTCGAGGTCATGGGCCCGCTCGACGACGGCATCTTCCTGCAAGGCTGGACCTCGAACTTCTCGGCAGGGCGGACCAAGCTGCTGATCGCCCATGGCGGTCTGTCGCCGGCCGTGCTGGAGGCCGGAACCTTCGAGCGCGACGATCTCGGCGAGGGCGCCTGCGGCTTCTTCGGCCTGCTGGAAGACTGCGCCATCCGGCACCCCAGCGAGATCGAGCGGCTGTTCTTCCGGGCCAATGACGGCTGGCGGGCGCTCGAGGTCTATGACCGCCACGTCCTGCTCGAGCAGATCACCGTGCCCGGCCATCTGCGCGACGGGCTGCAGCGCGGCAGCGCGCCGCCGGCGACCACCGAGAAGCTGAAGCAAGCCTCGCAGCGCTTCGACGGTCGCGACACCATCTCCTTCCTCGAGCAGCCGGTGCGCGCCGGCATCGACGACGCTACCATCGTCGAGGGCACCGGCGTCCTCATCATTGGCTGGCTGTTCGACCCCGAACGCCAGGTCGGCAATGTCGTGCTGCGCAGCGGCACGCAGTCCTGCGCCCTCGACGCGATCTGGACGCGCGCCGTACGGCCGGACGTCACCGCCGCCTTCGCCGAGGATCCGCGCTTCGGTCCCGCCATGGCGAGCCGGCGCAACAGCCACGGCTTCATCGTCTTCGCACCCAAGCTGCTGCCGGAGCCCGGCCAGCCGCTCTATCTCGAATTCGAGGTCGAGGGTCACGGCCCCGCCTTCCTGCCGCTCTCACCCGGACGCAACCCGGCGCGGCGCGCGTTGGAGCGGGTCTTCGGCCTGCTCGATCCACGCTCGTCGACCGCCACGGCCGTCGTCGAAAAGCAGATCGCGCCTGCCCTGCAAGCCGCCGAGATCGCGCCGCCCAAGGCGATCGAGACGCATGACATCGGCCGTTTCAACGCCGATGCAGCTCTCGGTCTGGTGATCGGGCTCGATCATCGCCAGCGCGAGCTTTCCAGCCTGTTCGCTTTGCTCGCGATCGATCCCGAGATCAGGCCGCTGCCGATCGTGGTCGCCGCCCCCGGCGAGAGCTTCGACCGGCTCGGGGCGGAGGCGCGCCGGCTGGCACGCTTCTACGGGCTCCAGGTCCGGCTCGTCCTGGTCGAGGGCGTCGAGGACAGCTGCGATGCGCTCGAAGCCGGCGTGCGCGCCTCCCGCTTCCAAACGGTGGCGCTGCTCTCCGGCGCCGCCCAGATCCGGATGCCGGGCTGGCTCGGGCGGCTCGAACGCGCCTATCGCGGCCGTGGCGGCCATTGCGTCGCCAGCCCGACCCTGCTGTTCGAGGACAACTCGATCCGCTGGGCCGGAGCCTGGCTCGAAGGCGAAGGCGCCAATCGCCGCGTCTACAACCGCTTCGTCGGCTATCCGCTGGATGCGATCGGCAGCCTCGGGCCGATGGAGGTCGCCGCCGGAGCGACCGAATGCTGCGTGATGTCGCGCAACGCCTTCCTCGAGGTGGACGGCTTCTCGCGCAGCTACTTCACCACCGGCGAGAAGGGTCTCGACCTCTGTCTGAAGCTCCGGATGAACGGCGTCCCGTCGCTCTGGGTGCCGGAGGTCGAGGTCTATGTCGTCGAGGACGCCGAGACCCGCCCGCATGTCGGCGCGCTGATCAACCTTGCCGACCGCACCAGCTTCGACCGGCGCTGGGCGCTGGCCATTTCCAACATGAGAGGATGAGCATGCGTATCCTCGTCGTCTCGCACGGCCACCCTTCCTTCTCGCTGGGTGGCGCCGAGATCGCCTCCTACAATCTGCACAAGGGCTTCCGGGCCAAGGCCGAGCTCGACACGCACTACCTTGCCCGGGTCGGCGCGCCGACGCCGCGCCATGCCGGCACGGCGCTGATGAGCCTGCGCCAGCGCGGTGGCGAACTGCTCTACTATGCCGAGGAGTACGATCACTTCCTGCTGTCGAACCGCGCCACCGACGAGATCGAGCGCGACTTCGTCCGCGTGCTGCGCGACCTCAAGCCCGACGTGGTGCATTTCCACCATTTCATCGGGCTCGGGCTCGAATGCATCTTCGCCGTGCGCGACACGCTGCCGGATGCGCTGATCGTGGTCACCTTCCACGAATATCTCTCGATCTGCCACCATCACGGGCAGATGGTGAAGACCGGCGCCTTCAAGCTCTGCTACCGGTCCTCGCCCAGCGACTGCAACGCCTGCTTCCCGGATATCTCGCCGGCACGCTTCCTGGCGCGCGAGACCTTCATCAAGGGCATCCTCAACCTCGCCGACCATTTCGTCTCGCCGAGCCGCTTCCTCGCCGAGCGCTACCAGCAATGGGGGCTCGCAGCCGAGCGCTTCTCGGTGATCGAGAACGGCATCGACGTCGCCGAGGTCGCGCCGCCACGGCCGCTGCCGGACCCCGAGAGTCGGCGCTCGCGTTTCGCCTATTTCGGCCAGCTCACCCCCTATAAGGGCGCGGACGTGCTGCTCGACGCCGTCACCCGCATCCCGGATTCGGTCTGGGGCGAGGACAGCGTGCTGATGGTCTATGGCGGCAATCTCGACAGGCAGCCGGAGGCCTACAAGAAGAAGTTCGCCGACCTGGTCGAGGCGGCCGGGCGGCGCGTGCGCTTCTGCGGCGCCTTCCAGAACCACGAGATGCCGAACCTGATGCGTTCGGTCGACTGGGTGGTGATGCCCTCGGTCTGGTGGGAGAACTCGCCGATCGTGATCCAGGAGGCCTTCTTCCACGGCCGCCCGATCCTCTCCAGCAATCTCGGCGGCATGGCCGAGAAGATCACCGACGAGGTCGACGGACTGCATTTCCGCTCCGGCAGCCCGGAGGACCTCGTCGACTGCATGACCCGGGCGCTGAGCGAGCCCGGGCTGTGGGAGCGCCTGCGCGCAGGCATCAAGAAGCCGCTCAGCCATGTCGACTGCGCCGACCAGCATCTGGCGCTCTACCAGCGCCTGATCGCCGAGCGGGGCATGCCGGCTCCGGCCAATCGCGCCGCCGCGCCGATGATCGCGTGAGCAGCGCAGAAACAAGAAGGGAGAACGCGACCATGGCCCGCATCCTCGTGATCAGCCCGTCCGGCGAGGTCTACGACCACGACAATGTCCGCTGGTACCGCCACGCCGACCTGCAGAGCCACATCAACCACTACCACAATATCGGCGACGCCTTCGTCTTCGATTCCTCGCTGAAGCTGCTCAACTTCGAGAAGCTCGAGGAATTGCCGATCACCAGCATCGACCCCCAGCAGATCGACCGGTTCAACGCCGAGTTCGACTACGTCTTCCTGCGCGGCTCGAACTATGTGCACGCCGGGATGAACTGGAGCCGCACCGCCGAGGTGCTGCGCCGGCTGAAGCTGCCGGTGCTGGCCTTCGGCATCGGCGCGCAGGCGCCGGTCAGCGGCAAGCTGGAACTCAGCGAGGACAGCAAGACCGTCCTCAAGCTGATCTCGGACTCGACCGCCTCGCTCGGCGTGCGCGGCACCTATTCGGCCGAGGTGATGAATGAGCTCGGCATCAAGAATGCCCGGATCATCGGCTGCCCGACCGCCTTCCGCAACAACCGGGCGGACCTCGCTATCCGCCTGCCGGCGCTCGACAGCGTCAGCCAAGTCGGCGTCACGCTGCGCCGCGAGGTCTCCAAGCACTACGCCAAGGACATCAAGCGCTACCTGACCTTCCACCGCGACCTGGTGAAGGCGATGGCGGATCGCTTCGAGGTCACGCTGATGTCCCAGGGCGAGGTCGAGGAGAAGAAGCTCGCTCTCGGCACGCCCGAGCAGAAGCTGGAGGGCATGGCCGCCCTGCGCGAGAATGGCTGGGCGACCCAATGGTATCTCGATGAGCAGATGGAAGCGCTCTACCGCGACCGGATGTTCTATTCGGACGTCGTCGCCGGATACGAGCAACTCGTCCGCAAGCTCGATCTCGTGCTTGGCTACCGGCTGCACGGCAATCTGATGGCACTCGCCAACGGCACGCCCTCGATCTACTTCACCTATGACAGCCGCACCGTCGAGTTCGCCGAGACCTTCCAGATCCCGAGCGTCGACGTCTTCGGCGACAAACCGTTCAAGCTGGAAGAGTACTGGAACCAGGCGCTCTTCGACCGCTTCAACGCGGCCTATGCCCGGACCTATGGCGCGATGAGCGCCTTCCTCAGCGAGAACAAGGTCGACCACAAGATGGCAAAGCCCGCTGCGGCTGCCCCGTCGGCGCCACCGGCTCCCGAGCCGGAAAGGAAGGTGGCATGAGGCGCGTCCGCAGCGCCTTCGCCTGGCTGCCGGCTGTCCTGCTGGCAGTTGCGGCTCCGGTCGCCGGCTTCGCCCAGCAGGCGCCGAGCCCAAAGGGGGCCGGCTATCGACTGGAGATCGCTCCCGACGCTAAGGAAGAGACGGTCGTCTCCTGGGCACGCGAGCGCTGCGAGGAATGGGATCTGCCGGATGCCCCTTTGCGCGCCTTCCGCGACAACAAGGGCGAGGTCGTCGCCTTCGCCAGCCATTATCGCAGCCGGCCGCTGATCGGTGGCGACCTCGCCTCGATCCGCAAGAGCTGCGCGGTCTCGTTCGAGGCGAAGAGCAGCCCGGATCCGAGCCAGTTCAGCGACAAGAGCTGGATCGCCGCGACCTGGACCGGCGATGGCCGCAATGTCGAGGCGCTGGTGCACGCCGAATTCCATGCCGACAAGCATCCCGGAGCCTGCCGCTTCAAGGATGCGATGAGCTGCTGGTACAATGTCGTCACCGCCGCCCATTCGAAGGATGGCGGGCTGAGCTTCAAGACCGATGAGCCGCGTCCGCTGGTGGCGGCGCCGCCCTATAAGCAGGATGTCGGCCAGGGCCGGCATCGCGGCTTCTTCAACCCGTCCAACATCGTCCAGGAGGACGGCGCCTGGTACGCGCTGATCGCGACCACCGGTGGCGAAGGTCAGAAGAGCGGCGTCTGCCTGTTCCGCAGCAGCGAAATCAAGGACCCGACCGCCTGGCGCGCCTTTGACGGGCAGGATTTCACCATCCGCGCCGTCGATCCCTATCGCGACGACCTGAGCCAGGCGCGGCCCTGCCAGCCGCTCAAGCCACTGCCGACCACGGTGGGATCGCTGACCCGGCACGAGGCGAGCGGAAAATGGCTCGCGCTCTTCCATCTCGGCCCCGACCCCAGCCAGAACATCACTGGGGGCCGCGTCGCCTATAGCTGGTCGGATGACCTCATCCGCTGGTCGCCGCTGCAGACGCTGATGGTCCACCCGACCATGTGGAGCAAGAACTGCAGCGACCGGCTCCGCTACGGCTACGGCGCGCTCGCCGATCCTGCCTCGCGCTCGCGCAATTTCGAGACGACCGGCGACGAGGCCTATCTCTTCATGACCAAGATGAAGGTCGCCGACTGCAAGCTCGGCCCCGACCGCGACCTGGTCCGCCTCAAGGTTCAATTCGTCAAGGAGGGGCCATGAACGCGCCCGTGCTCAATCTCGGCTCCGTGGTCTCGGCTGAGAACGCCATCAAGATCCTGCGCGCCACCACCGGCGAGGTCGTCGTCGCCATCGGGCGCCGGCCCGACCGGAGCTGGCCGGTGCTCAAGCTGATGCTCGACGGGCAGGACTACGCCACCATCCATCCCGGCGCGATCGTCACCGGCGAAGCCGATGTCGCCGAGCTGACGATCCCGCTGCCAGGTATGCCCAATGGGCGCCCCCACTCGGTCGCGATCGCCGATGCAGCCACGGGCACGCTCGCCCCGGGCTCGAATCTGCGTCCGATCGCGACCGAGACCAAACTGCGCGCGCTGGTGATCTATCCGGCCGGCGAGGTCCATGAGCACGACAAGGTGCGCTGGTACCGCGCGCCGATGGAGAAGCTGCTCTCCGACTACTTCAACATCGGCGACATGATCGTCTATGATTCGACACTGAAGCTCCTGCGCTACGCGCATCTGGAGCCGATGAAGATCATGGCGCCGACCGAGGCCGACATCGAGCGCTATGCCAACGAGTTCGACTTCGTCTTCGTGCGCGGCTCGAACTTCATCCACGAGAACATGGAGTGGTTCCGCGCCGTCGAGGTGCTGGAGCGGGTGAAGCTGCCGGTCTACGCCATCGGCGTTGGCGCCCAGGCGAGCCAGAACCGCAGGATCGAGCTTCCGGAGGCTTCGAAGCGCTTCTGGTCGATCGTCGGCGAGCGCTGTGCCTCGATTGGCGTGCGCGGCGCCTTCAGCGCCGAGACCCTGCGCCAGAACGGCATCCGCAATGTCGAGGTCGTCGGTTGTCCCTCGATCTTCCGGACCCGCAATCGTGACCTGAAGATCCGCATCCCCGACCAGCGCGAGATCCGCAAGGTCGCCTTCAGCCTGCGCCGCGAGGCCGACAAGAGCTACACCGCCGATCCTGAAGCCTATCTGCGCAACCAGAAGGCCGCGCTGCTCAAGGTCGACAGCCAGAGCGAGATGGTGATGTCCTCGCATGGCGAGCAGGAGGAGAAGGCCTTCTTCCTGCGCGATGGCGCCGCGAAGGAGAAGGCCGTCGCCGAGTTCGTCAGGACCAAGTGGTGGGACGGGCCGGACGATACCGCGATGCGGCGCATCTACGAGAAGCAGCTGTTCTCCTTCTTCGACGTCGAGCGCTATGACGAGTTCGCGAGGTCGATCGACCTTGCCGTCGGCTACCGCGTCCATGGCGTGCTGCCGGCCGTCGCGCACGGTGTGCCGGGCGTGCTCGTCGCCTACGACACACGCAGCCAGGAATTGGCCGAGACGCTGAAGATCCCGATCGTGTCGGAGGCGGCGCTGGCGGAAGGCGGCTGGCGTGCCGTCTACCAGGAGGCGGCGCTGGGCAATCTCGCGAAGAGCTATGCCGCCTCCTACGACCGGATGCGCGGCTTCCTCGACTACAACGGCATTCCCCACCGCATGTGACCCAAACCCGGCGCGGCGAAGATCGCGCCGGTCGGAGGAAACGCCCCGGGGGCCGCCGGGTCATCAGCGAGCGCGGCGAGCATGCAAGGCTTTCGAAGCCCGCAACGTCGAGCCCGAGAGGTTCCACGAACGCAGGAGACGATCATGAAGATCGAATACAATGCAGGCACCGCCCTCTCCATCATGCGCGGCAACCCCGTGCGCGGCTGGATCTCGGGCAAGCCGGAGAAGATGGCCAAGGAGCGCCTGACGACCGGAAATTACCTAGCCGTCGAGCACAAGCCGAAGTTCAAGATCGACCCGTCCTGGCCGATCTTCACCATGGGCTCGTGCTTCGCGCGCGAGGTCGAGAACATCCTGATGATGCGCGGCCTGCCGCTGCTGCTGCGCGGCCATGGCGTGCCGGCCGAGCATTTCGAAAGCTGGGACGAGGAGACTGGCCGCGGCGGCGGTGCCGATCGCGGCCAGCTTTCCCGCGGCGCGCTCAACAAGTACTCGGTCCGCTCGATGACGCATGAGCTCAGGCGCGTGCTGCGCGGCGAGAGCTACCCCAATGACGGGTTGATCGAACTCGCGCCCGGGCAGTGGTTCGACCCGCATGCCAGCGGCCTCAAGCTGCTCGACCGCGACACCGCCTTCGCCAATCGCAAGCGGCTGACCGAGGCGACGGCGACGATCAAGCAGGCGCGCATCTGCTTCTTCACGCTCGGCCTGACCGAGACCTGGCTCGATGCCGAGACCGGGATCGCCATGAACGCCCATCCCGGGCCGAGCTGGCTGCAGCGCATGCCGGAGCGCTTCCGCTTCGTCGACTACGGCTATGACGCGACGCTGGCCGACATGCTCGACATCATCGGTTTGATCCGCGAGCACTGCAATCCCGAGATGCGCTTCGTCGTCACGGTGTCGCCGGTGCCGTTCGGGGCGACCTTCAAGGATGCCGACGTGATCGTCGCCAACAGCGCCTCGAAATCGCTGCTGCGCGCCGTGGCCGAGGAGCTGTTCCGCCGCTTCGACTATGTCGACTACTTCCCGAGCTACGAGATCGTGCTCAACTCGCCGCGCACGATCGCCTTCGAGGACGACCAGCTCCACATCGCCCGCGAGATGGTCGCGCATGTGATGACGACCTTCCAGGGCGCCTATCTGCCTCCGGCCGAGCAACCGCAGGCGGCCTGAACAGATAAGCTGGTCGCCGCGGCCGGCTGACCATGTCAAGATGCGCCGGGCGCCGGAGAGCGGCCCCGGCACAGGCTTGCCCGGTGGCCGTCCGACCGCCCGATCGATCAGCGTCGGGAGGACGAGATGAACGTCGCCAATCTCCAGCTCGAAGGCGTGCTGCTGGCCTTCACTGCCGTTCTACGCTCACTGGTGGCCTCAGGCGCTCTCAGCGATGGGCAACTCAAGGCTGCGCTGGCGGACGCCGAACGAACCGGGCTCGCCGACCGGCAACGCTGCGACCAACTCAGTCCGAGCCAACGCGACTCGCTCGCCTTCGCTGCCCGTTTCCTTTCGATCGCAACCCGGCCGGAAAGCGGGATGCGTCCCTTCTCGGACGTCGCGCGCGAGGTCGGCCGGACCACCTGACCTGCGACCTCGCGCCGCCCTCACCCGCTTGTCATTGGCTTTTCGCGGCGGAAGGGGGCATCTGATCGGCATGACCGCGACAAGTCTTCCGCGCCGGACCGCAATCCGGCTGTTGCAGCGCGCCACCATGGCGCTGGCCTTGCTGGCGCCCACGCCGTTGCTCGCCGCCGAATCCGCTCCCGTGACCTCGCCGCGTGTCACCGCCACCTTGCTGTCGAGTCGCGACGCCGTCGCGCCGGGCGAGCGCTTCCAGGTCGCCCTCACCCAGAAGCTCGCGCCGGGCTGGCACAGCTACTGGCAGAACCCCGGCGATTCCGGCGAAGCGACCCGTATCGAGTGGACGCTGCCGGAGGGGGTGAGCGCCGGCACGATCCAGTGGCCGACGCCCAAGGCGATCCGGGTCGAGCCGCTCGTCAATTTCGGCTTCGAGGACAATGTCGTGCTGCCGGTCGAGATCTCGGTCCCGGCCAATGCCAAGCCGGGCGAGACGCTGACGCTCTCGGCCAAGGCGACCTGGCTGGTTTGCGAGAAGATCTGCATTCCCGAAGAAGGCGCGTTCAAGCTCGACCTGCCGATCGCGGCAGCCGGCACTGTCGACACCGCTGCCGAGGCGCGGATCGATGAGGCCCGCGCCGCCCTGCCGAAGCCGGCAGGTTTCACTGGCAAGCTGACGGCGAAGGGCGAGGACAAGCTCGCGCTCACTTTGCCCGGCCTGCCGGCCGGCGCCAGCGATGTCCGCTTCTTCCCGGTCCTGGACACGCTGATCGAGCATGCGGCCGAGCAGCCCGTCGAGAACGGCGCGCTTACCCTCACCCGTTCCACCGCCTTCAAGGTCGGAACGCCGGCGACCGACGGCGTGCTCACCTTCGCGGAGGGCGGCAACAAGCGCGCCCTTGCGCTCAGCGCCGAAGTCGAGCCGGCCCTGCTGCAGGCAGTAGCCGCTCCGGCGCAGGCGCCGGCCAAGGTGACGCTGCCGCCGCCTCCGGCCGAAGACCTGACGATCTGGCTGGCGCTGGCCTTTGCTTTTGCCGGCGGGCTGATCCTCAATCTGATGCCCTGCGTGCTGCCGGTGCTGTTCATCAAGGCGCTCGGCTTCGCGCAAGTCGCGCAGGCGAGCCGCAGCGAAGTGCGCCAACAGGGCCTGCTCTTCCTCGCCGGCGTGCTCGCGACCTTCTTCGTGCTGGGTGCAGCTGTGATCGCACTCGGCGCCGGCTGGGGCTTCCAATTGCAGTCGCCGCCGCTCGTCATCCTGCTCGCCGTGCTGATGACGCTGATCGGCTTCAACCTGATCGGCGCCTTCGAGATCGGCGGCAAGCTGCAAGGCGTCGGCGACGGGCTCGCCAGCCGGAGCGGTCCGGTCGGTGCCTTCATGACCGGCGCGCTCGCCGTCGTCGTCGCGACGCCCTGCACCGCCCCGTTCATGGGCGCGGCGATGGGCTATGCGCTGACGCAGCCGCCGGGCGCGGCGCTGTCGATCTTCATGGCGCTGGCCCTCGGCTTCGCCGCGCCCGTCGTCGCGCTCTCCTTTGCGCCCGGCCTGCTGCGGCTGCTGCCGAAGCCGGGCCGCTGGATGCTCATCCTGAAGCAGGCCTTCGCCTTCCCGATGTTCGCGACCGCGATCTGGCTGATCTGGGTCGCAACCATGCAGGCCGGTGCCGACGGGGCGCTCGCGGCGCTGGTCGCGATCCTCGTCGCCGGTTTCGCGCTCTGGCTGGTCGGCGTGACGCGCGGCAGTGGCCGAGCCTTGCGCGCCGTCGCGGCTGTAGCCGCCATCCTGCTCGTCGGCGCGACCTCGGCCTTCGTGATCGAGAGCGCGACGCCATCGGTGCAGCCTACCGCGCAGGCCGGGACGGATGCGCCCGGCGTCTGGTCGCCGGCGCGGGTCGTCGAATTGCAGGGGCAGGGCAAGCCGGTCTTCGTCAATTTCACCGCCGCCTGGTGCATCACCTGCCTCGCCAACGACCGGGTCGCGCTGTCGCGGCAGGAGGTGAAAGACGCTTTCGCCAAGCTCGGCGTCGCCTATCTCAAGGCCGACTGGACCAATCGCAATGCGACGATCGCCGCGACACTGGCCGAGTACGGCCGCGCCGGCGTTCCGCTCTATCTGTTCTATCCGGGTACGAAGGGTGCACAGGCGGAGGTGCTGCCGCAATTGCTGACGCCTGAGACCGTGGTGAGCGCCGCCGAGCGCGCCGCCGGCCGCGAGGTGAAGACCGCCACCGCACGATAAGATCACGCCCACGCCGACCCATCTGCCACCGACCCATGGAGACAGACATGACAGACGTGACCAGACAGATCTTCATCGCCGGCCTTACCGCCACCGCACTGGCGCTCGCCTCCGGCGCCGCTTTGGCCCAGAACGCGGCGAAGCCCGGCGCCAAGGCTCCCGATTTCTCGGTCGTCGACGTCGACGGCAAGCTGCAGAAGCTCTCGGACTATGCCGGCAAGACGGTGGTCCTCGAATGGACCAACCATGACTGCCCCTATGTGCGGAAGCACTACAACAGCGCGACCATGCAGAGCCTGCAGAAGGACATGGCCAAGGACGGCATCGTCTGGCTCTCGGTGATCTCCTCGCCCGCCGGCGAGCAGGGCCATGTCGACGCGGCCAAGGCCAGGGAGCTGACCAAGACGCGCGACGCCGCGCCGGCCTCGATCCTGCTCGACCCGAAGAGCCAGCTGGCCCGTGCCTATGGCGCCCAGACGACACCGCACATGTACATCATCGACCCCAAGGGCACGCTCGCCTATGCCGGGGCGATCGACGACAAGCCGTCATCGAGTGCCTCCAGCCTGACCGGAGCCAAGAGCTATGTCCGTCAGGCGATAGCCGAGCTCAAGGCTGGCAAGGCCGTCTCGGAACCCGCGACCAAGGCCTATGGCTGCGTGGTGAAGTACGCGCCGGTGAGCTGAGCGAAGCTGCCGTCATTCTCGGGCGGAGCGAAGCGCAGACCCGAGAAACTCTGGACGAGAGGCGCCTACTGGCGCCCCATGCTGGCTGAGATGCTCGGGTCTTCGCCCGAGCATGACGCCTGATCTCAGGCCTTCCCCAGCCTGACGCCGCTATCCGCGTCGAAGACGTGGACCTTGTCGGGATTGACCGAAATCCACAGCCGCCCGGCCTGCGCTGCGACTTCGCCGGTCGCCGCCTGCATGACGAAGGGCTTGCCGGCGAGCTGACCGTGGAAAAGCTGGGTCGCGCCGAGTTCCTCGATGAACTCGACATCGAAGGGCAGCGAGCCTGCGGCGCCCTCCGAGGCGATCTCGATGTCCTCCGGTCGCAGGCCGACCTCGACGGCGGTGCCGGCGGGCAGGTCCTCGCGCAGATCGCGCGCCTGCAGGAGGGCATCGCCGAGCGCGATGATGCCGTGCCCATCGACCTTGGCCGGCAGCAGGTTCATCGGCGGTGAGCCGATGAAGGTCGCGACGAAGCGGCTCGCCGGCTTGCGGTAGACTTCCGATGGCACGCCGATCTGCTCGACCTGGCCGCCATTCATCACCACGAGCTTGTCGGAGAGCGTCATCGCCTCGACCTGGTCGTGAGTGACGTAGATCGCGGTGACGCCGAGCGCGCGCTGCAGCTTCTTGATCTCGACGCGCATCTGCACGCGCAGTTTGGCGTCGAGGTTGGAGAGCGGCTCGTCGAACAGGAAGACCTGGGGCTTGCGCACGATGGCGCGGCCCATGGCGACGCGCTGGCGCTGGCCGCCGGAGAGCTGGCGCGGCCTTCGCTGCAGGAAGGGCTCGATGGCGAGGATGCGCGCCGCTTCCTGCACGCGCTTGTCGATCTCGTCCTTGGGCGTGCCGCGGTTGCGCAGCCCATAGGCCATGTTGTCGTAGACGCTCATATGCGGATAGAGCGCGTAGTTCTGGAAGACCATGGCGATGTCGCGGTCGGCCGGCTCGACCTGGTTGACGACGCGGCTGCCGATCGCGACCTCGCCGGCCGAGATCGTCTCGAGCCCAGCGACCATGCGCAGCAAGGTCGACTTGCCGCAGCCGGAGGGGCCGACGAGGACGCAGAAGCCACCATCGGGGATGTCGAAGGAGACGCCTTTCACCGCCTCGACGCCACCGGCATAGATCTTCTTGACGTTGTTGAGCGTGACCTGAGCCATGGGCGGGCTACTTCTCTGTCTCGACGAGGCCCTTCACGAAGAGCCTCTGCATGGCGATGACGACCAGGACCGGCGGCAGCATGGCGAGCATGGCGGTGGCCATGGCGAGCTGCCATTCGGTCAGGGCGTCGGAGGTGGTGATCATCTTGCGGATGCCGATCACGATGGTCTGCATCGAGTCCTTGGTCGTGATCAGCAGCGGCCAGAGATACTGGTTCCAGCCATAGATGAACTGGATGACGAACAGCGCCGCGATCGTGGTCAGCGACAGCGGCAGCACCGTATCCTTGAAGAACTTGAATGGGCCGGCGCCGTCGATCTTGGACGCCTCCAGCAGTTCGTCCGGAATGGTCATGAAGAACTGCCGGAACAGCAGCGTGCCGGTCGCCGAAGCGATCAGAGGCACGGCCAGGCCCTGATAGCTGTCGAGCATGCCGAGATCGGAGACGACCTTGAAGGTCGGGAAGATGCGGACCTCGACGGGGAGCATCAGCGTGACGAAGATGATCCAGAACGCCGCCATCCGGAACGGGAAGCGGTAATAGACGATGGCGTAGGCCGAGAGCACCGAGATGAAGATCTTACCCAGCGCGATCGTCATCGCCATGATGAAGGAGTTCAGCATCATGCTTGCCACCGGCTCGCGGGTGGAGCCTGAAGTGCCGACGAACAGGATGCGGTAGTAGTTCTCGAAGAAGTGCGGCCCGGGATAGAGCGGCAACTGCCCGTTGATGATGGTGGCGTTGTCCCAGGTCGAGGCGACGAAGGTCAGCCAGACCGGAAAGGCGCAAATGAGCACGCCGATCGTCAGGATGATATAGGCGATCGCATCGCCGAGGCGGCGGTCCTCGACCATCAGCCTTGTCCTCCACGCTCACTGAGGAGCTTCGCCAGCGCCTCCGCCGAAGCCTCCAGGAAGGCATTGCCCTTCTCGGGCGTCGCCTTGCGGGCATCGCCGATGACGCCGGTCTCGGTCATCTGGCGAAAGGGCTGGTAGCGGCCGACGGTTGGACGCGTCAGCGCGGTGAGGTCAGCGCCCAGCATGCCGAACGCCTCGGCGAGCCGCTCGTGCCTGATCATCTCCGGCGCCAGCGCCATCATCATCGAGGTCTCGACCTCGCAGGCATGCAGCACGCTGACCTGATCCTGCATGAACGGCGCCATCGCTTCCTGCGCCAGCAGGAAATAGGTGGTGGCACGGACCTGGAGCGAGGTCTCGCGGGCGAAGTCCGGCAGGAAAGCGGCGAGCGCGGCGATGTTGCCGCCATGGCCGTTGACGATGACGACACGGTGGAAGCCGTGGCGCTCTATGCTCTTCAGCAATGCGAGCAGGACGGCGCGGTAGGTCGGGATGTCGAAGGTGAAGGTCCCGCCGAAGGCCATGTGGTGCTCGGCCATGCCGCACCAGAGCGTCGGCGCTACGACGACATCGACATCGCCGGCGCGCTCGGCTGCGAGCTTGCAGACTCCGCCGCACAGGATGGTGTCGACGCCAACCGGCAGATGCGGGCCGTGCTGCTCCATCGACGCGACCGGCAGCACGACGACGGCGTCCTTCGCCGCCTTCTCGCGCAATTCCTCGGCGGTGAGCTCCTGCCAGAGTACGGAGCCCATCAGTAGTTCACCTTCCGCTCGATGAAGCGGAACTGGAACGCGGTCATGCCGATGACCATGATCAGCAGGATCACCGACTGCGCTGCCGAGCCGCCGAGATTGGTGCCACCCTTGCCGTCGGAAAAGACCTTGTAGACCAGGGTAGTGGTGGCCCCGGAAGGACCGCCGCCCGAGACGGTGTCGATGATGCCGAAGGTGTCGAAGAAGACATAGACGAGGTTGACGACGAGCAGGAAGAAGGTCGTCGGCGACAGCAGCGGGAAGATGATGGTCCAGAAGCGCCGCATCGGCCGGGCACCGTCGATCACCGCCGCCTCGATCACGCTCTTCGGGATCGATTGCAGGCCGGCGAGGAAGAACAGGAAATTATAGGAGATCTGCTTCCAGGTCGCCGCGAGGATGACGAGCGTCATCGCATCATTGCCGTTGAGGCGCGGGTTCCAGTTGACGCCGAGCGATTGCAGGCCGCGAGCGAGCATGCCGAGCGAGGGATCGAACATGAACATCCAGAGCACGCCGGCAATGGCGGGCGCGACGGCGTAGGGCCAGATCAGCAGCGTCTTGTAGATTTCGACGCCACGAAGCTTCCGATCGGCCATCACCGCAAAGAGCAGCGCCAGCGAGAGTGAAAACAGCGCGACGAAGACCGAGAAGATGCCGGTGTTGATCAGCGCCTTGTAGTATTCAGGCTTCGCGAACAGATCGCGATAGTTCTCGAACCAGACAAACTCGGTCGAGATGCCGAAAGCATCCTGCATCAGGAAGCTCTGCCAGACAGCCTGACTCGCCGGCCAATAGAAGAAGACGACGGTGATCGCGAGCTGCGGCAGGAGCAGCAGCAGCGGGATCGTCAGCCCCTTGAAGTGAGCGTATTTCTGCATCCGGCGGCCTGGTTTGCGCTTGTCGTCCCGGGTGACCGAAGGGAGACGTGGGACCCATGCCAGAATGCTTCGGGCATGGGTCCCGGATCTTCGCTGCGCTACGTCCGGGACGACTCGCGCATCGTGATGATCAACGGGCGGCAGTGCGCTCGAACTGGCGCAGCGCCTGGTTGCCGCGCTCATTGGCCGCGTCGAGCGCCGCCTTCGGCGTCTTCTGGCCGTTCAGGGCCGCCTCGATCTCCTCCGACCAGATATCGCGGATCTGGACCAGCCCGCCAAAGCGCACGCCGCGCGAGTTGTCGGTCGGCTCCTTGTTGTTGAGCTCGAGCAGCGGGGTCTCGAGATAGGGGTTCTGCTTGTAGAAGCCCGACGCCTTGACCTTCTCATAGGCAGCCTTGGTGATCGGCAGGTAGCCCGACTCGGTGTGCAGCTTCACTTGCCGATCGACATCCGAGAGGAAGGTGAAGAACTTGGCGACGCCCTTGTACTCATCGGCCTTCTTGCCGCCCATGACCCAGAGCGAAGCGCCGCCGATGATCGAGTTCTGCGGCGCGCCGGCGACTTCCGGATAATACGGCATCGGCGCGTTCGACCAGTCGAACTTGGCGTTGGCCTTGACGTTGCCGAAGAAGGCGGAGGAGGTCAGGAAGAGCGGGCATTCGCCCGAGGTGAAGCGGCCCTCGCCGGTGTTGGTGCGACCGGAATAATCGAAGGTCTTGTCCTTCTGCAGCTCGGCCAGATTGGTCAGATGCTTGACGAAGAGGTCGCCGTTGATGCGGAACTCGGTGTCGAAGCCGTCGAAGCCGTTGGCCTTGGTGCCAACAGGCACGTTGTGCCAGGCGCCGAGCTGCTCGATGTTGGCCCAGGTCGTCCATGCCGTCGAGAAGCCGCACTTGTCCCAGCCGGCAGCTTTAAGCTTCTTGGCCGCCTCGAACACCTCCGGCCAGGTCTTCGGCGGGGCCTCCGGCAGGCCGGCCTTCTTCAACGCGTCCTTGTTGTACCACATCACCATCGAGGACGAGTTGAACGGAAAGGAGAGCATGTCGCCCTTCGTCGTCGAATAGTAGCCGGTAATCGCCGGCAGATAGCTCTTCGGATCGAAGCTTTCGCCAGCGTCCTTCATCACGTCGGCGACGGGCTTGATCGCACCCTTAGCCGACATCATCGTCGCGGTGCCGACCTCGAAGACCTGCATGATGTGCGGGGCGTTGCCCGCGCGGAAGGCGGCGATGCCGGCGTTCAGCGTGTCGGGATAGGAACCCTTATAGGCGACGACGACCTTGTAGTCCTTCTGCGAGGCGTTGAACTCCTCGGCCAGCTTGACGACGACGTCGTTGTTGGCGCCGGTCATGGCGTGCCACCACTGGATTTCGGTCTGCGCCAGAGCCGGCGAAGCGGCGGCCAGCGCAAAGGCGCCGACGGCGGTCAGGGTCTTCAATTTGAAGGTCATGATCAGCTCCCTCTCAGCCCCCGGTATGCGCGGGCGTTCTTGTCGTTGGTGCGCAAGCTAGCATGAAGCCGGGGCGACAGTTCAATGACAAAACGATGACATTTCCGCCCCGCTGTGGACGCGCATCGGCGCACTTGCGATTTTGCGCGGAAGCGGCTGTTCTCCCTGGCGCCCTGTACACTGCACACAACCCGGATCAGCCATGCCGCCGCTCTCGCTCACGCCCGCCAACACATTGCCGGCCGATGCCGACCGCGCCGCGCTGGCGGGCCGCATCTGGCGGCCTGATCTCGCCGGCCCGTCCGTGGTCAGGCTGGAGGGCGACGCGGTCATCGACGTCACCGCGGCCTTCCCGACCATGCGCGACCTCTGCGAGGCGGCCGATCCAGCAGTAGCGCTACGCGCCGCCAGCGGCGAGAACCTGGGCTCGCTCGCCGATCTCCTTGCCAACAGCTCGGTCACCGCCCGCAATGACGGCAAACCCTGGCTGCTCGCCCCGGTCGACCTGCAGGCGGTCAAGGCCGCCGGCGTCACCTTCGCGGTCTCGATGCTGGAACGCGTCATCGAGGAGAAGGCCCGCGGCAACCCGGCGGCCGCCGCCGAAATCCGCACCGAGATCGGCAAGCTCATCGGCGACGACCTCTCCAAGCTGAAGCCCGGCTCGCCCGAGGCGATGAAGCTGAAGGAGGTGCTGATCGCCCAGAACAGCTGGAGCCAGTATCTCGAGGTCGGCATCGGGCCGGACGCCGAGATCTTCACCAAGGCGCCGCCGATGTCGGCGGTCGGCACCGGCGCCGATGCCGGCCTGCATCCGGCCTCGAGCTGGAACAATCCCGAGCCTGAGATCGTGCTCGTCGTCGCCTCGGATGGGCGGATCGTCGGCGCTACCCTCGGCAACGACGTCAACCTGCGCGATGTCGAGGGCCGCTCGGCCCTGCTGCTCGGCAAGGCCAAGGACAACAATGCGGCTGCCGCGATCGGCCCGTTCATCCGCTTCTTCGACCGCGATTTCTCGCTCGACCATATCCGCAAGACGACGGTGAACCTCACCGTCGAGGGCGAGGACGGTTTCACGCTCGAAGGCTCGTCCTCGATCGCCATGATCAGTCGCGACCCGGCCGATCTCGCCGCCCAGATGATCGGCCCGCACCACCAGTATCCGGACGGGGCAGTGCTCTATCTCGGCACCATGTTCGCTCCGATCAAGGATCGCGACTCGGTCGGCGGCGGCTTCACCCATAAATACGGCGACGTCGTCACCATCTCGGCGCCCGAGCTCGGCGCGCTGGTCAACCGGATGCGCCGCACCGACGAATGCGAGCCCTGGCGCTTCGGCGCCTCGCATCTGATGCGCAACCTCGCCAAACGCGGGCTGCTGTGACGCGGCTCGCTTACATCGACTACCACACCTGCGGCGAGCCGGTGCGCATCGTCACGTCAGGCTATCCCGCGCTCGACGGCGCGACGATCCTCGACAAGCGCCGGCAGGCCCGCGAGCGCTACGACCACTTACGCCGCGCGTTGATGCTCGAGCCGCGCGGCCATGACGGCATGTACGGCGTCATCCCGGTCGCGGCGAGCCATCCCGAAGCGGCCTTCGGCGTGCTGTTCACGCATAATGAGGGCTATTCGACCATGTGCGGCCACGCGACCATCGCGCTCGGCCGCTATGCGATCGAGCAGGGGCTGGTGAAGGCGACCGGGCCGGTCACCCGCTTCGCCATCGAGGCGCCCTGCGGGCTGGTGCGCCTCGCCTGCGAGGTCGAAGGCGGGAAGGTCGGAGCTGTCAGCTTCGAGAGCGTGCCGGCCTTCGTCGAAGCGCGCGACCTTTCCGTCGAGGTGCCTGGCCATGGCGAGGTTATCACCGACATCGCCTATGGCGGCGCCTATTACTGCATCCTGCCGGCCTCGCGCTTGCGGCTCGACCTGATGCAGACGCCGGTCGAGGAGATCGTCGCGGCGGCGAGCGCGCTGACCGACCAGGTCCGGGCGAGCGTCACGATCAAGCATCCCACCGAGCCCGATCTCGGCTTCCTCTATGGCACGATCGTCACCGACGAGGCCGGGCCGGATCAGGACAGCTTCAACCTCTGCGTCTTCGCTGAGCGCCAGATCGACCGCTCGCCGACCGGCTCGGGCGTCACCGCCCGGATGGCACTGGATCACGCCAAGGGGCTGATCCCGACCGGTCAGAGTCGCCGAATACGTAGCATCACCGGCGGCACCTTCACTGGAAAGGTGATCGGCCCAGTCGATTTCCCCGTCGCGGGCGCGGTGACGGTTGAGGTCGGCGGACAGGGGCACCTCGCAGGCGAAGGCAGCTTCGTCATCGAGGCGAACGATCCGCTCGGCCACGGCTTTACACTACCTAAGCGCTTCGCGGATATCGTGGATTCCTGATCCGTCTCCACCGAGACGACCTCGCGCCGGGGCCGCCGCGTCGCCTGTCCAATCGAGGTAAACCCGCTTTTCATCTTGTCGGGAAGGGGCGCGGTAAGATTCTTCTGCTACT
Organism: Allobosea sp. Root483D1; assembly: GCF_001429505.1. GTDB lineage: Bacteria > Pseudomonadota > Alphaproteobacteria > Rhizobiales > Beijerinckiaceae > Allobosea. The sequence continues at coordinate 174,562 of NZ_LMJW01000004.1, read as the reverse complement.
TCGCCGTGCGTGACGATGGAACGGACCATGAGCGTGAGCACGGACCGGCCGGCCGCCGCCAGAGCCGCGCAGAGGCTCGTCGCCGCGCGCCCCTGGACCAGCCCCGCGCTCTGGCTGGCAGCCTTCCTCGCCTTCGTCCTGGCCGGCCTGCTGCTGCCGCTGCGTCTGCCGCTCGGGTCGTATTACTGGGATACTGCGGTCTATCTGGACGCGGCCCAGCGCATCCGCGACGGCCAAGTCCCGAACATCGACTTCTTCGCGCCGCTCGGCCCGCTCGGCTATTATCTCGTCGCCGGGCTCGACCGGCTGTTCCCGAACGCGCATCCGCTGCTGACCGCGAACTGGGGCCTGCTGCCGATCGCGCTGCCGCTGCTGGCGGTCCTCGTCTTCCATGTCGCGCGGTCTTCACGCAGGCTCGCGCTGGCGCTGCTCTTACCCTTCCTGCTTTTCGCCTCGCTGCCGATCAACCTGCACGAGGTCTATCCGCTGCCTGGCTTCGACGGCTATGGCCATTACAACCGTCATGCCTCGCTGCTGCTCTATGTGCTGATCGCGGTGTTGATGTTCGCGCGGGAACGGGCGCTGACGACGTGTCTCGTCGCGGCGCTGATGCTGACGCTGTTCCTGGTCAAGGTCACCGGCGCCGTCGCCGGGGCGATGCTGGTCGGCTATGCCGTGCTCACCGGCCGGATGCGCCTGCGCGACGCCTGTCTTGCCGCCGCTGCGGCGATTGGCGCGCTCGCCATTATCGATCTTGCGACGGGCGGGCTGACCCGGGCCTATCTCGACGACATCCTGATCCTGCTGAAACTCAACACGGGCGCGCTGCTGCCGCGCTTCCTCACGGTGGCCTCGTTCAAGTTCGAGGTGATCGCGCCGACGCTCGTCCTCATCGGCCTGCTCGCTTATGTGGCCTGGCGGGCGAAGCCGACAAGCATGGCGTCGTGGCTGCGAAGCTTCGCCGTCTCACCCGGGGGGTGGCTCGCCGTCGCCTTGCTGGCCCTCACCTTCTTCGAGACCCAGAATACCGGCAGCCTCGAATTCATCGGGCTCTGGCCGATCCTGCTCACGCTCCTGCTCGCCTGGCGCCGGCGCGACGACGGCTTGCGGACATGGGTGCTGCTTCTGCTCTGCATGGTCGCGGTGCCCTCCGCCCTGATCTTCGTCGAGCGCAGCGCCCGGGCCTCTCTCGGGGCCCCGACCTACCTGCCGCTCGATGTCGAGGATGTCGGCAAGCTCGGACGGGTGAGCGTCAAGGACGAGATCGCCGAGCGCGCGCCGATCATGCTGCGGCATTACGCCAGGCATCAGCCGGCCTATGCCGATCTCGCCGCGACGGGGCAGCAGCCCTCGCTGATGCCCTATTCGGAGATCGACCACCACGCGATCTGGCTGCTCGAGATCGAGCAGGGGCTCAAAGCGATCAAGGCCTGGGAGCAGGCCAACAAGCGCGAACTCAACGGTGTCTTCACGCTCGATTTCGTCGATGTGCTAAACTACCTGCTCGACCGCCGACCGCCCCGTCATGTTCCGATCGGCATCGACCCGACGCGCAGTACCCCGAGACTCGAGACGCAGATGCTCGAGAGCCTGCGCCAGACCGATGCGATCCTGGCGCCGAAATGTCCGCTGACATCAAATCGCGCGGCCATTTTCGAGCACTTCGCCCGGGCGCTGGAGGGCCGCAGCAAGGTCGCGCTGGCGCCCTGCTGGGATATGTATCTGAAGCCCTGATCAGGCGCTCAGCGCAACCCGCTCCGACAGGGCGGTCTCGACCGCGAGCCTGAGATCGCGCGCCGCCGCCACGATATCATCGCCACCGAAGAGCGCGCCGATCACGGCGACGCCGTCGGCGCCAGCTGCGATGGTCAGGCCGGCATTGGCGGCGGTGATGCCGGCAATGCCCCCGACCGGCAGGGCGCCGAGCGCACGCGCTGCCGCCTGGCGCAAGGCGGCGAGCCCGTCGAGGCCGAGCGCCACACCGGCATTGTCCTTGTGCGCGGTCGCAAAGACGCCGCCGATGCAGGCATAGTCGATCTTCGCGGCGGCGAGCTCCGGCAACTCGCCCTCGTGCTTCAGCGTCGCGCCGATGATGGCGCGCGGGCCGAGCAAGCGGCGGGCATCGAGCAGCTTCATGTCGTCGGCGCCGAGATGGACGCCATCGGCGCCGGCGGCGAGCGCGACGTCGACGCGGTCGTTGATCAGCAGCGGCACATTGGTGCCGTGCAGGGCCGAGCGGATGGCGCGCGCCTCGCGCACCATCTCGCGCGTCGTTTCGGTCTTGGCGCGCAGCTGGATCAGCGTCGCACCACCCTCGACCGCGGCGCGCGCCATATCGGCCATGGAGCGGCCATTGGCGATCTGCGGATCGACGATGCCGTAGAGGGTGATGTCGACACTCATTGTCCGATTTCCATCCGTGCGGCCAGCGTCGCCGCGTCCATCGCCGCGACCGCGTCGATCAGCTCGACCTCGAAGCTGCCCGGGCCGCGACAGCGCTCGGCCGCGATTTCACCGGCAATGCCATAGGCGGTCAAGGCCGCCGCCGCCGCGACCGCCTTGTCGGCCTCGACGGCGCAGCAAGCCGCGATCAGCGCGCCGGCGGCGCAGCCGATGCCGGTGACCCTCGTCATCAGCGGGTGGCCGTGCGCGACGGAGAAGCTTCTCTCTCCGCTCTCGATCTGGTCGACCTTGCCGGTGGTGACACGGGTGACGCCCTCTGCCGCTGCGAGATCGAAGGCGAGCGCCGCCATCTCAGTCGCGTTGCCGCGCACCAGGATATCCGGCAGGCGCAGCACCTGCCCGGCGACATGCCGGCGCAGCGGCGAGAGCTCGACGAAGACCGGGTCGAAGATGACAGGCTTGGCCCGATCGCGCGCCACCTCCAGCAGCTTGGGGATGGCGAGCTCGCTCTCGGCGTTGATCGTGCCGATATTGATCAGGATCGCGCCGGCGCCCTCCGCCATCGCCGCGACCTCGTCGACATGGATCGCCATCGAGGGTATCGCGCCGAAGGCGAGGAGCATGTTGGCGGTGATATTCTGCGCCACCGTGTTGGTGAGGCACTGCACCCGGGGGCGGATTTCCGCAACGCGGGCGAGGACGGAGGCAACGCGGGCGGCGTCGAGCCGTTCCATGGACAATGTCGTTCTCATTCGGCCGCCGGCAGATAGAGATTGCCGCCCTTCTTCAAGAATTCCTCCGACTTCGCCGCCATGCCCTCAGCTCTCTGTTGTTCGATCCGCGCTGCCGCTTGATCGGTGGCCATCGCTTCGAGCGCCGCGCGCTCGTTGTCGCCCATCGCCAGCACCTCGGCGCGCAGGTCCTGCGTGATCTTCATCGAGCAGAATTTGGGCCCGCACATCGAGCAGAAATGCGCGACCTTGTGGGCGTCCTTCGGCAAGGTCTCGTCGTGGTAAGCGCGGGCCGTGTCCGGATCCAGCGCCAGGTTGAACTGGTCCTCCCAGCGGAAGTCGAAACGGGCGCGCGAGACCGCATCGTCGCGGATCTTCGCGGCCGGATGGCCCTTGGCGAGGTCAGCGGCATGCGCCGCGATCCGGTAGGTGATGACGCCGGTCTTGACGTCGTCGCGGTCCGGCAGGCCGAGATGCTCCTTCGGCGTGACGTAGCAGAGCATGGCGCAACCGAACCAGCCGATCATCGCCGCGCCGATGCCGGAGGTGATGTGGTCATAGCCCGGCGCGATGTCGGTGGTCAGCGGTCCGAGCGTATAGAACGGCGCCTCGCCGCATTCGCGCAGCTGCTTGTCCATGTTCTCCTTGATCTTGTGCATCGGCACATGGCCGGGGCCCTCGATCATCACCTGGCAGCCCTTGTCCCAGGCGATCTTGGTGAGTTCGCCCAAGGTCTCCAATTCGGCGAACTGGGCGCGGTCATTGGCATCGGCGATCGAGCCGGGGCGCAGGCCGTCGCCGAGCGAGAACGAGACGTCGTAGCGCCGCATGATCTCGCAGATCTCGTCGAAGCGCTCGTAGAGGAAGCTCTCCTTGTGATGCGCCAGGCACCAGCGCGCCATGATCGAGCCGCCGCGCGAGACGATGCCGGTCACCCTGGATGCAGTGAGGGGGACATAAGGAAGACGCACGCCGGCATGGATGGTGAAATAGTCGACGCCCTGCTCGGCCTGCTCGATCAGCGTGTCCTTGAACACATCCCAGTCGAGCTTGATCGGATCGCCGCCGACCTTCTCCAGCGCCTGGTAGATCGGAACCGTGCCGATCGGGACCGGCGAGTTTCTGAGGATCCAGGAGCGGATGTTGTGGATGTTGCGGCCAGTCGACAGGTCCATCACCGTGTCGGCGCCCCAGCGGATCGCCCAGACCAGCTTCTCGACCTCCTCGGCGGCGCCGGAGGTGACGGCGGAATTGCCGATATTGGCGTTGATCTTGACCAGGAAGTTGCGGCCGATCGCCATCGGCTCGAGCTCGGGATGGTTGATGTTGGCCGGGATGATGGCGCGCCCACGCGCGATCTCCTCGCGGACGAATTCGGGGGTGACGAATTCGGGCACCGAGGCGCCGAAGCTCTCGCCGTCGGCATGGCGCTCTTTGGCGCCCTCCAGCATGGCGGCACGACCAAGATTCTCGCGATGGGCGACATAGATCATCTCGGGGGTGACGATGCCGGCCTTGGCGAACTCGTATTGCGTCGCCATCTGGCCGGGCCTGGCCTCGAGGATGGGGCGCTGCGCCGGGCAGGCCGGGACAAGTTGCGCCTCGCTGATATGGCCGTTGTCGGCCGCCGTGACGGCCCGGCCGGGCGCGATCTGGAAGCCCTGCGCATCGAGCCAGGCGCGGCGCGGCTGCGGCAGGCCCTGGTTCAGGTCGATCTTGGCATCGGTTTCGGTATAGGGGCCGGACGGGTCGTAGATGCGCACCGGCGGCTCGGCATCGGTGCTGAGCATCACCTCGCGGAAGGGCACGCGCATCTCGGGATGCTCGGGCGGCGCGACGTAGATCTTGCGCGAACCGATGACCGGGCCGGTCGTGACGCTTTGCGGGGCGGCCTTGACGCTGTTCTTCTGGGGTTTGGTGTGGGCGTTCATGTCTAGGATCTCCTCCCTCTCAGGTTCAGGAGATCCGGGGCGTCTGACGGTCCAGTTGCTGTCTGCGGATGCATTTGTGGCGCAGCCGCGTTCCAGTCCCTCCGCCGGTATGACCCGGATCAGGTTCGATGGGTTCGGCCGTCAGGCCATCTCAGCTCTTGCGAGCACCCCTCGGAACAAGGCGGAGGTTAGAACCGTCGTGATCTGGGCGCAACTGGCAAAGGACCACGGCTTTGCGCCGCGCCGCCATGCGCGGCGGGCATTGCAAGCGCAGACGTCGGAAAATCAGGCGGTGATGTCGAGATTGGCGCCCTGGCCAGCGGGGAGCGTCGCCTGCTGCTGCTCGGACGCCTGCTGTAGCATGGCAACCAGCGCCTGATCGGAATCGGCGTTCTGCTTGACCATCTCGATCTGCAGCGCCTGCTGCGTCGCAGCCGACTTCATGCTGATCAGGCTTTGCGCGATCGCGACCGACATTTCACTCATAGGTAGGGCTCCTCGCCGCGACCATAGGCGGCGAGCCTTACCCGAATCTGAATCAGGAGCCGCGATCTCTAGCGGGCGGGCGCCATGATCGACGGCACCGGCTTCGGCATCGGAATCTCGCGATTAGGCTCCGGAGGCGCCGAGCGGTCGCGCGCCAGTTGCTGGCGCTCACGCCTCGCTTCGACGCGGTCGGAGCGCGGCTCAAGCTTCTGAACCTCGCTCGCATTCGGCGCCATCGGCACGCCCGGCGCCCGCTGACGCTGTGTCTGAGCGGGCTGCGCGGCAGCGGCTTCCGCCACGATGAGCGCGGCAACGATCAGACCGAGCAGGACCCAAGGGTTCTTGCGCATGACACCCTCCAATCGGGCAGGTGCAGGACGAGCCCGCCCGTTGGGGAAACAAGGGCGAGCGGCGATTGTTCCAAGGCCCGTCTATCAAGAATGGTGCGGAGCAGACGCAGGCCGCTCCGCACCGATATCGCCGCTGGTTCTGGCCGATCGTTCAGGCCGCGGCGTGCGGCTCGTGCCGGTAGTTCCAGACGGCCCAGGCTGAGACGAACGCCGTCAGCAGCCCGAGCACCAGATGCGTCCGGAAGGCGCCGGTATTGCCGGCGAAGCCGAGCACCCAGGGCGCGGCGATCAGCCAGAGGCCGAGCGCCAGATTCACCCATTCCTCCCATTCGGCGAAGGCAGAGAGCGCCGCGATCGCGATCAGGGCAAGGACGGCTCCGACCAGCCAGGCATTGCGGGTCGGCATGGTGTCGGCGAGGAAGCCCATCATCCAGGGCGAGATGAACAGGAGTGCGCCGAGGATCAGGTTGAGCCAGTCCTGCGGCCGTTTTCCACTCATATTCGCGGTCAACATGATCACCTCCATCAGTGACGATCATCCAACCACTACGCCTCGCGCACGAGGCGCTTGGTCAAAATCATTATACGCCTGCTACCGAAACGACTCAAGGACTACCCGATGAACGGACATGGCCGGCGCGAGCCGGCCATGAAACGCCTGATAACTTGATGAAGACGGGATTCGACTTCGCCGTGACTTCGGCGAGCCGCTTGGCTCACTTGGCCGTGAGCAGTTCCTTGACCGAGAGCAGCACCAGCTCGTTGTCATCCGCCTTCTTCGGATCGCGCGACGACGAGAACGGCAGGTTGTTGTCGTTGCCGACGACGATGATGCCGCCCGCGAGATCGACCACATCGACATTCTCGATGGTGAAGAACGGGAAGGGCAGCACGCCGTCGATCGCGCCCTGCTTCGCCTTCCTGTCAGGATCGGCGATCTTCATCAGGTCGATAAAGCCGACCTTGCGCACGCTCTTGCCGACATTGGCGTCGGTCATCTCGATCTTGACGATGCGCTTGAACTTGGCGAGGTCGTGGAAGCAGTCCGGCCCCTTCTGGTCGGCGGTGCAGGCGCGGTCGGCGGTGCCTTCGCCATTGTCGCGCTCGATGATCAGCGCGGTGGTCGCGTCGATCATGTTGAAGTCGCCGATGGCAAGGCCCCTCTGCTCGAGCGGGAAGAACCAGGAGCGGCCGGTCCACTTCTCGTTCTGCACGTCGAATTCGAGGATGCGCAGCACTTCCTTGCCGTCGACCTCTTCATTGTCCTTGGTCTCGGCATTCCACAGCGGGCCTTCCAGCAGCGGGTAGAGGAAGCGGCCATCCGGCGACTGCGCCATGCCCTCATAGCCCTTGGAGCGGCGGACATTGAACTCGACCGGCAGGTTGGGCGCAGCCGGCGTGGTCACGGCGTAATGGTCGGGCGAGCGGGCCGGCTTGCCGCCGACCGTGGTCTCGAACACCGCCTCGACCTTGCCGCTGGCGTCGACGCGGATCAGGTAGGGGCCGAATTCCTCGCCGATCCAGTACTTGCCGCCGATCGGCTGGATCGACTCCGGGTCGAAATCGGCGCCGGTCAGATAGCGCTTCTCGGTGCCCTCATGAACGATGCGGAACGGCACCTTCTTGTCGGGGTCGTGCAGGAAGGTGGTCGACAGGCGCTCGACCGCGCCGGTGTTGAAGTCGGCCTTGAGCTTGTGGAAGAACAGCATCGCGTCCGGCGAGTTCGCCTTGGCGCCGAAGCCGTTGTCGGTCAGTACCAGGAACTCGCCATTCCCGAGCGAGCGGATGCCGGAGAAGCCCTGCACCGGCTGGCCGGCGAAGGGAGTGGAGAGGCTGGTCGGGCGGCCGCCCGAGGTGCCCATCACCGTGCCGACCTGCTCGACGCGCTTGCCGGGGGTGATGAACTTGCCGGAGACCTTGAGGTCGGCCGGCGCATCGGCCGGGGCCGGGATGATGGTGTTGGCCGGCAGCAGCGCGTGGCCGACAAGCTTGGCCGGGAACTCCTTTGGCGCATCCTGTGCGCCGGCGAGCATGGTGGACGACAGAAGTAGGGCGGCGGCGAGGCGCAGACGCATGGCGTGGAGCTCCGGTTGCGGAAAAACGGGACGGCCCCCGCTTCGCGTTCTCCCGTGGCACTCGCGCGACAGCGTCGTGACGCTTGGATGACGGCGCTATTTCGCCTCCGCCTTGCGGATCGCCTGGTCGAGATCCTGCCATTCATGGCAACGGCCGCAGAGCTTGGCGAGCTTCTCCAGATTGGCCTTGGCCGACGCCATGTCGCCGGTCTCGATGAACCATTCGCCCTGGTATTCCAGCGCCGGCAGATAGGTCGGGTCGCGCAGGAGCGCGGCGTCGTAGAATTGCTTCGAGACCGGATAGTTCTTCAGCTTGCGCTGCGAGAAGGCGATCCAGTTGAGCAGCACCGGCGAGTCCGGTTGCCGGACGAGGATAGCCATCAGCTTGTCGATCGCCGGCTGATAGTTCTTCTCCTCGATCCAGCGCCGCGCCTGGCGATAATCGGGGTCCTCGTCGAGATAGGTCCAGTCGGGGCCGACGCCCTGGGCCGCGCTCGCCGAGATGAGCAGCACCAGCGCGCCGCCGAAAAAGCCGCTCCGGCGCATCCTGACCTCCCTGCTTTTCGCCGAAACCAAATCATGGCCGCGACGTTTCCACCAGCAGGAGAGCACGGAGCCGCGACGCGATGACGACATTCAAGACAGGCGCCGAGGTGACCTGGCGTTGGGGCGCTCATACTGCCAAGGGCCGTGTTGAGCAGGTCTTCACCAAACCCGTGACCCGCACGATCAAGGGCACGGAGGTCCGCCGTAACGCCTCGCCGGAAAACCCGGCCTATCTGGTGACGCAACCGCGCGGCGGCTACGCGCTGAAGTCGCACAGTGAACTCGGGGAGAAGCGATGAGCATCCCCATGTCGACCTGACACCGCCGCATCGCGTCGCCGAGAACGCCGGCAAGGGCCTGCGCCTGGAGTTCAATCGGGGCGGCACCGAGACGATCGAGTGCATGGTCAGCTACTTCGCCCGCCACGCTGTCGACAAGCAGGCCAAGAGTTTCGACGACGGAAAGGAGCCTTCGGCCGGGTACATCGCCTGGCTGCTCTGGGGCGGTGGCGAGGGCCGAGACTGGACCCGGCGCAAGAAGGCCGAGATCACAGGGGAGGACGAGCGCAAGCGGGCGTGATCGTCAGCCCGTCGCGACGAGCCGCCGCGCGAAACTCGCGCCACTGTCGCCGGTCGAGACCTCGCCGACACGGGCCAGCGAGATCAGAATCCCCTGCACCGCCGCTCTGATCCTCAGCCCCTGACCAAAGCGCAAGGCAATCGTCTCCGCGTCGAGTGGCACGGCCGAGACGGCCAAGAGCGCGAGCACGGCGGCGACCCTTTCGACCGGGTGTGCCGGGAAACTCGGCTTCCTGGCTGGGGCCGGCATGACAAGCAGCTCTGCCGCCGTCATCTGTTCGCCTGCCACGCCCTTGCGGCCGAAACGCGGTCGCTGATAGTCCGGCCGCAGCCAGCGCATCTCGCCGCGCGTCTCCTGTTGCGCCCGTTCGGAGTTGAGCGTCACGAGCGCAGCAAGAATCGCCTCCTCCTCGGCGTTCGCCGGTATCCCATAGGCGGCAGCGACCGCGGCATCGATCGTCTCGTGATGCTCGTTCAGGATCAGCACGAGGCCACGGTCGCGGATATCGGCCTCGGAAGCGGAGAGGGGCGTGCCGGCCAGGATCGCCTCGCGGACATTGTAGAGCTTGGTCAGCGTCAGGTCTGGGTGTCGCTCCAGTACCTCCTTGCGGAGGGCGTCGAGTGCTTCGGCAGAAGCACGGATCGCCTGCTTTTGCGCTTCGCCGGCATCGGGAAACGGGAACGGATCGAAGCAGCGCGATTTGGAGTAGCGCGGGTCATTGCCGACGCCGAGCCAGCCACCGGCGCGCAGGGCCCAGGTGCAATGCATGCGCGATGACAGCACGCCGAGGTGGAAGGCGTCCGACAGCGCGACCGCGACCAGCATGTTGTCCGGCAAGATGCTGACATCGAGAAACTGGAAGACCCGGTGCTTGGCCGTCTCGACGGTCGCGATATAGCGCTGCAGTCCCGCGAGAGCCGGGCGCAGCTCCTGCCGTGGCTTTCCGAACAGCCACCAATGGGCCAGGTAGGAGCGCGCATCAGCCGTCGGCGACAGCTCGAACTGTGCTTGCCGGTCGCTCGCCACCGTCAGCCGCAGATGCTGATAGACCTCCGGAAAGCGTTCGCGCACCTCGGCGGCGGTCAGTCCGAACAGATCGATCGCCAGGACGCCGCGCGAGCGCGCGGTGAGGTCGCGGCCATTGCGGTAGTGGCGGATGTGGTTGTCGAGCCCTGGCCGGTGGCCGAGCCCGAGCGCCTCCGCTGCGGCTGGGGTGACGAGGAAGCCGGCCCCGTGGAGCGACACACCGCGAGAGCTCAATCCTTCGTTCGCACGCAAAGGGGTCGTCCGCGTCATGTCCGGACCCGTCGAGAGGTCCGAACCGATCCGCCCCTGCCGCTCGCGCAATTCGATCCGTGGCTGATCGGTATCGAGCGCGGCCTCCGAGACGACGTCGAGCAGCCGACCCTCGTGCTGGCCAAGCACCGCGACCGTCATCGCGATCCGCACGGCCGCGGCATCCTTGCCGGCCTTGGTCCAGGGATGGTCGGCGATCGCGAGCAGCAGCGAGATCGGCCGCCTGGCGCTGAGGTGCCGCTCGACCACGCGGCGCTGGAACAGCTGGGTGATCGAATTGGTCGTGACGAAGCCGAAGCGCCGGAGCTTCGTGTCGGGCAAGGCCAGCAGTTCGGCGGCGCGATCCCACCAGTACATGACGAGGTCGGCACTCTCGTTCATGTGAGGGTAGGCGGCACGCAGCGCGCCGACATAGCCCTCGCCGAGGCGCCCGCGCAGATCCTTGCCGCCGATGAAGGGCGGATTGCCGACGATGAACTCGACCTCCGGCCAGTCCGGCCGGCGCGGATTGCGCGGCACGACCTCGCGGCCGCCTTCGACTGCCGGCACCGGCCAGTCATCCCAGTCGAGCAAGGCGTCGCCGGGGACGATCTGGGCGAGTTGCTCGAGAATCGGCTCCTGCGGGGCGAAGGCGCGCGTGCGCAGATGCCATTGCAGATAGCCGATCCAGAGCATCAGGTCGGCGATCGCCACGGCGCGGCGGTTGAGGTCCATGCCGAAGAATTGGCCGGGCCCGACCCCGCGTTCCGCGAAGCCGCCGAGCTGCTCGGCTGCGCCGAGTTCGGCCGCGACTTCGAGCACCTCGCCCTCCAGCCGCTTCATCAGATCCTGCGAGACATGCAGGAAATTCCCGGTTCCGCAGGCCGGATCGAGCACGCGCGTCTTGCTGAGCTGCCGGTGGAAGGCTTCGACCAAGGCGAGCGCGGCTTTGCCGTTGCCGCCGTCACGCGCCTGCTGGGCAGCGGCGAGCACCGCGCGCCAGTCGTCGCGCAAGGGGCCGATCACGGTCTCCACGACCAGCCGTTCGACATAGGCGCGCGGCGTATAGTGCGCGCCCAGCCGCGCGCGCTCGGCCGGTTCCAGCGCCTGCTCGAGCAAGGTACCGAAGATCGCCGGCTCGACCAGGCTCCAGTCATGCTCGGCGGCGGCGAGCAGTTCGGCGATGCCGTCCCTGCCGAGCGCGAACACTTGCGGCTCGGCGAACATGCGGCCGTTGAAGCGCTTGATCTCGGCATGCACGGCCGCGGAATAGTCGCCCTTGTCCATGGCGCGCCAGAGATCCTCGAGCAGCGGCTTGAAGCTCTTCGGCGCGCTGAGGCAGTCCCGCAGCATTCGCTTGAAGCTGTCGGCCGGGATCAGCCGGACATCCTCGGCGAACATGGTGAAGACACAGCGCATCAGGAACAGCGCGACGTCCTCGGCGTCATAGCGGCGCTCCAGTGCCTTCGAGACGGCGGCAAGCCGTTCGGCGATCTGGCGCGTCGCCAGCGCCGCCTGGCGGGCGGGGTCGAGCGAGGCCGGATCGTGCCAGATGCGGGCGATCCGGGCCCGGATGGCAGGATCGCGCAGGTCGTCGAGATAGACCCGGAAGCGATGCCGATCCGGAAATTGGGCGTAGTTCTTCCCCTGCCCGGAGAAGTCCGCATAGAATTCGAAGCAGTGCCCGACATCGCAGAGGATGATGAAGGGCGGCCAGCCATGCGAGGCCGGCAGAGCGCGGGCGTAATGCTCGGCCTGGCGCTTGGCGTGCAGCATCTTGACGTCGAGGCCGCGGTCGGCGCCGCGCCGGCCGCGCGGCGCGACGATGGGCTCGTCGACCTTGTCGCCCGCCGGCAGGATCTCCTTGATCTGACCGTGCAGGCGGCTCTGCTTGGCCTCCAGCACGAAGCCCGATTTCTTGTAGAGGTCGATCCGGCCGGTCGACGCCGCGCCGCTTTCGTCGCGGAAGGCGACGGGATACTCGAAGCGGTAGGTTACCGCCTCGGCGTCGCTCGTCGGTGGGTGCGGCGGCTCGACGCCGATCAGCCGGCAGAACTCGCTCAGGAAGAGCGCATAGGCAGCCCGCTCCGCCCCTTCCGAGGCGCGCCAGCGTGCAATGAAGGCTTCGACAGCGTCGTCGCCCTCTCCGACCCCGCCCCCCGACATGGTCGCCGCCTTATGGTTGATTGTTAGTTATTGATGCAATTAATGCGAGCAGCGCGGTTACTGTCAACTCCTGTCACCAGAATGGCGCTTTCGGCGCCTCGCCCTCTCGCATCGACGGCCAATCGCGCCCATATTCCGGCCATGCCCAAGAGCACTGACAAGACGCCTGACAGCCCGCCCGCCGCCGCCAAAGCCAAAGCGGCCAAGAAGCCCGCCAGCGCCCGCACGCCCAATTCCAAGGCGACCAAGCCGGATCTCAAGCCGTTGGAAGGCTATCTCGCCGACCTGCTCAACCCGGCGATCAACCGTGGCAAGGCGGTGCCGGGCGGCGCCTCCGGCTTCAGCGACTCGCCGCAGGCCGGCTACGAGGCACGCCCGGGCGACGCCGGCGAGTCAAAGCCGCGCAAGCTCTCGAAGAAGGCCGATGCCGCCTTCGATCCCGACAGCGACAGCGCGGCCTCGCTGACGGCGAAGTCGCTGCAGGCGCTGCTCGAAACCGGCAGCCCGTTCATCGAGCCCGGCAAGCCCTGGACACCGCATCGGCCCGAGCGTCCCGAGAAGTCGGAAGGCGGGGTGCGCTTCCGCATGCAGTCGGATTTCGAGCCGGCCGGTGACCAGCCGACCGCGATCGCCGATCTCGTCGACGGCGTCCGCCGGCAGGAACGCGATCAGGTCCTGCTCGGCGTCACCGGCTCGGGCAAGACCTTCACGATGGCGCAGGTGATCGAGAAGACGCAGCGTCCGGCGCTGATCCTGGCGCCGAACAAGACCCTGGCGGCGCAGCTCTACGGCGAGTTCAAAAGCTTCTTCCCCGACAACGCGGTCGAGTACTTCGTCTCCTATTACGACTACTATCAGCCGGAGGCCTACGTCCCGCGCTCGGACACCTATATCGAGAAGGAATCCTCGATCAACGAGCAGATCGACCGGATGCGCCATTCGGCGACGCGTTCGCTGCTCGAGCGCGATGACGTCATCATCGTCGCCTCGGTCTCGTGCATCTACGGCATCGGCTCGGTCGAGACCTATACGGCGATGACCTTCTCGCTGAAGCTCGGCGAGCGCATCGAGCAGCGCCAGCTGATCGCCGACCTGGTGGCGCTGCAGTACAAGCGCACCCAGCATGATTTCGCGCGCGGCTCGTTCCGGGTCCGCGGCGACACGGTCGAGCTCTTCCCGGCCCACTATGAGGATCGCGCCTGGCGCATCGGCCTGTTCGGCGATGAGGTCGAGAGCATCTCCGAGTTCGATCCGCTCACCGGCCAGAAGACCGGCGAGCTCGAATTCATCAAGGTCTACGGCAATTCGCACTACACCACGCCGCGCCCGACGCTGAACCAGGCGGTGAAGTCGATCAAGCAGGAGCTCAAGGGCCGGCTCGACGAACTCAACCGCATGGGCCGTTATCTGGAGGCGCAGCGGCTCGACCAGCGCTGCACCTTCGACATCGAGATGATCGAGGCGACCGGCTCCTGCAACGGCATCGAGAACTATTCGCGCTATCTCACCGGCCGCAAGCCGGGCGAGCCGCCGCCGACCCTGTTCGAGTACCTGCCCGACAACGCCCTCGTCTTCACCGATGAGAGCCATGTCACCGTGCCGCAGATCGGCGCGATGTACAAAGGCGACTTCCGCCGCAAGGCGACGTTGGCCGAATACGGCTTCCGCCTGCCCTCCTGCATGGACAACCGGCCGCTGCGCTTCGAGGAATGGGATGCGATGCGCCCGTCCTCGGTCCATGTCTCGGCCACGCCCGGCGGCTGGGAGATGGACCAGACCGGCGGTGTCTTCACCGAGCAGGTCATCCGCCCGACAGGGCTGATCGACCCGCCGGTCGAGATCCGCCCGGCCAAGCACCAGGTCGCCGACCTCCTCGACGAGGTCAAGGAGGTCGCCGCCAAGGGCTACCGCACCCTCGTCACCGTGCTGACCAAGCGCATGGCCGAGGACCTGACCGAATACCTGCACGAGAACGGCGTGCGCGTGCGCTACATGCACTCCGACATCGACACGATCGAGCGCATCGAGATCCTGCGCGACCTGCGCCTCGGCGCCTTCGACGTCCTCGTCGGCATCAACCTGCTGCGCGAGGGCCTCGACATCCCCGAATGCGGCTTCGTCGCCATTCTCGACGCCGACAAGGAGGGCTTCCTGCGCTCCGAGACCTCATTGATCCAGACCATCGGCCGTGCCGCCCGCAATGTCGACGGCAAGGTCGTGCTCTATGCCGACCACATCACCGGCTCGATGGAGCGGGCGATGGCCGAGACCAATCGCCGGCGCGAGAAGCAGGAGGCCTATAACGCCGAGCACGGCATCACGCCGCAGACGATCAAGCGCGCCATCGGCGACATCCTCGGCTCGGTCTATGAGCGCGACCGCGTCACCGTCGACAAGGGCCTGAGCGACATCCCGGCCTCTGGTCACAACCTCAAGGCCGCGATCGCCGATCTCGAGAAGCGCATGCGCGAGGCCGCCGCCGATCTCGAATTCGAGACCGCCGCCCGGATGCGCGACGAGATCAAGCGCCTGCAGGCGACCGAGCTCGCCATCGCCGACGACCCGCTCGCCCGCCAAAGCGATGTCGAGGCCTCCGCCGGCAAGTACCGGGGCGAGCGCAGCTACGGCGCCTCGGCCAATCTGCCGACGCGCGCCCGCAAGCCGACCGACGCCGATATGGGCCCGCACAACTGGGGCGGCGGCGAGGGCAAGCCGAAGGCGAGCGTGGCAAGACCGCGCAAGCCGACGCTCGATGAGATGGGCCCGGTGCCGGAGGCGCGGCCGAAGGGGGCAGGAGAGAGGCGAGGGCGGCGGAGGTAGACCTCAGTCAATGCTTTTGTCGATTTGCTTTTTTAATAGCTCCGCAGCCTGTTGAACCCACGGCGCGCCCGCTCTCAATGCTGCTGGGGCAATCCCAGTTGCTCCCAATAAGGCTATGCCTAGTAATCCTATTATAAGTTTTGATGCTACGGCTGATAGGCCTTCTATCGTTTTACTCGTTGTCTTTTCGATCAGATTTGAGGTGTGATGTATTATGCTAGAAACGAGGTTCTCAATCGTCTTAAGAAGTGCAAACGCTGCTTTTTTAGCACCGGAACCTGGAGATTGAATAAATGATCGAATTTTTTTGATTGTCTGTGGTACGTTATCATCAGAAATATCATTTTCTTGAGAAAGCTCGTTAGCGATATTATCAGCTGTAATTTCGATATCAGAAATATCACTTGGAGAAAGTTCAACATTATTTGCATTTGATACAAACTTCTCCCATTCTGGAAATTGAGCAGCGTACATAGAGATACTATTATTATAAGCATAAAACATGGATACTACAGCATCTGGAAGCTCTTCTTTAAATTGACTTGACATAATATTACAAGCAATATTTGTTAACCCAATCTGAATGATATTATCGTTTGCAGATAAAGATTTATTCAATAAAGAGACTTGCTCTACGAGACGATTGTCGCAATTCGAATTTTTGAGAGTATCAATCAGATTCTGACCAGAGTTGATAATATGATTTAGAGCTAGAGAGATGTTTGAGATATCTTCTTTTCTCGGGGCAGGTTGACTGCGTTTAACGGAGATTTTTCCATTACGAATCTCGAATTGAGCAGGCGCCAACTGCTGCCTTGGAATAATTGAAGGGGCGTTCTGAAAATCCAATGTCCCTTGTGAAGGTATTCCTCCATCTATCGCTCGAATTATAAGATGACGAAACGCCTGCAGCGCGTCACCAATGGCAAGGCCGTTCCATTCCTCCATTTCAAGGAAAATGGGTGGTTTGTTGCGTTCGCTTGACGGGTAAGGCGGAGCTATGCGGAATCTTCGAGCCAGAAGATTCGGGTCGACAATTTTTGAACTCAGGAAAGAATCTATAAAAACTAACAGCTCTCGGCAAACAAAGCTGAGATCATTCGTGTTTAGATCGCTCTTGAATCGTACAATGCTATTGAAGCGGATGCGGGCTTCTTCTATAAGGAGCATGGTTTTGGTGTATCGATCACGCTCTACCTCTCTGGATGGGTGCCAGTCTCTGTAAGGGCGGTCTATAGAAATTCTTAAAGAGCCGAAAAAATTTATTATTGCGCGGCGGAAGCTATCCTGATCGTAAATCATGAATCTCTACTATCAGCTGACTTTGGAAATTGACTAATAAAGATGCGTTGCATGAATTGCGCAGTAAGTCAAAATTCTTGAGTAGCGTAAGGGCAACCCCTCTCCCAGATGGGAGAGGGGCAGGGGTGAGNCCCGCCGCTGATCGTCTGAACGCAACGGCGCCGCTACCACCTATATCGGATAGGGCAGGCCCTCATCCGGCGCTCCGCGCCACCTTCTCCCATCCGGGAGAAGGCTGGGTCGAGGTTCCAGTGCCTCCCACCGTCATGCTCGGCCTTGTGCCGAGCATCCACGTCTTGCGACGCTGCTGATGCGCTGCTCGCAACGAAAGCTGCGGCCAGCCTCCACCGAGCAAAGACGTGGATGGTCGGGACAGGCCCGACCATGACGCGGTTCTGACAGCTGCTTCGCCCGGCCCGACTGGCGCAAGACGTGGATGGTCGCCACAAGGGCGACCATGACGGGGTGAGCGTGGGATAGCACTCAGCGCATTCACGCCAGTTCGTCGTAGAGGTCGTTCCAGTCCGGGTTGTGCGCCATGATCGTGCGTGTCTTCCAGGCGCGGTACCAGCGCTTCATCGAGGTCTCGCGCTGGATCGCGGCCCCGATCTCGTCATGCCATTCGTACCAGACAAGCCTCTTGAGGCCGTGGGTTTTGGTGAAGCCGGTCACCAGCCCCTCGCGATGCTCATGGACGCGGCGCGCCAGATTGCTCGTCACGCCGAGATAGAGCGTGCCGTTCGGCCGGTTGGTCATGATGTAGACCCAGCCACCCTTGCGCTTCATGCCAGCAGGATGGTGGGCGGTCCGGTCACCGGCAAGGGCGCGAATGCCTCTCCCGTCATGGTCGCCCTTGTGGCGACCATCCACGTCTTGCGCCGGTTCGGCTTGGTGGTGACATGGCCTCGGGGCGAGGCCTGACCTCCCGCCGTCATGCTCGGCCTTGTGCCGAGCATCCACGTCTTGCGGCGCTGATGACATACTGGCCAGCGCAGTACCGGTCACTCGGGTGCAAAGACGTGGATGGCCGGGACAAGCCCGACCATGACGGGGAGGGTCGGACGGGGATAGACACGAGAACAATCCCCGCCCTCCGCGCCTCCCGTATACTCGCGCTNNNGGTGGGTGCGGCGCCTGCGGGCGAGGGTTGCGCCTCGCTCCCGGGAGGCTTCGGGAACCGACCAAAGCCGCCGCCTGCGGCGGCGTCTTCCACTTTTGAGTCTCGCAGACTGCGCAAGCTTGTCTGCGTGGGGTACTACGGCCCCTGCGCGAGGAGCTCGCTAGCTGGACTTACCCTCGATGACCAGCCGCCCGAACGCCGACGCGGCGACCCGATGAGGGGCACTGGCGAAGGTGGCGGGCGGGATCGGTGGTGCGTCCGAATGAAGCGCGGCCCGGGGCTTTAAAATCGTCGATGGCGGAGCGCCACGGGGCGTGCGGAGGGTGGCTCAATCCCTTCGCGCCGCTTCCTGGCTCAATGGAAGCGGATCACCAAACGCGCCTCGCGGCGCTCCGCTGCCCCTCGATCGCGATAACGCCCGCAGGCTGAGCCTGCGGGCGGGGAAATCCCATGCGTCATTCTCGGGCGAAGCGCAGCGCAGACCCGAGAATCTCGGGACCAGTGGGCGCTGATTAGAGCCTCATCGGCCTGAGATGCTCGGGTCAAGCCCGAGCATGACGCGCGTGAATTGGAAGTTCTGCGCCCTTCGCCCTGGGGACAGGGAAGCGAAGGGCGCGGCGACCGCTTAGAAGCGGTCGTAGCGATCGTGATGGCGGCGGCCATGGGCCGGGGCCCAGGGCGGCGGGCCGCCACGGTGACGGCCATAGCCGTAGCCGCGGTCATAGCCGCGATGGTAGCCGCCATAGCGGTTCTGGCGCTCCATGTTGCGCTGGATCTCCCAGTGCCGGTGCTCGCGGGTGTGGCGGGTATAGGTCGCCTCGACCTTGTCGAGGGCGGCAGCGCCGCTGAAGCTCTCGCTGGCGGCGGCCGGAGTGACGGCGGCGCCGAGCGCGATCGCCGCGGCGATGAGAAGGTGTCGCATGGGCATCTCCTTTTCGAGTTGTCGCCATTGAAGCGCATCGCGTTGCAACCCCGCCTGAACGCGATAGTCGGCTGCCGTTCATCTTGGCGGCAGGCTCAGGCGTTCGGCCCGCCCTCGATCTCGCTCGCCCAGGCGAGCGCCGCGTCGAAGGCATCCGGCTTGAAGCTCCGGACCTCGACGAAGGGCACGAGCGGGCTCGCGATCGCGACCAGCGTCTCGATCCAGCCCTTGTCGGTGACGACGGCCTCGCGCGGAAAACGGTGCCATTGCAGGATCTTGCCGAAGCCGTAGCGCGCATCCTTCAGCCCGGCGCGGAAGGTCATGTCCTCGAAGCCGCTGAGATCGGCGAGGATGCCGAGCTTCTCATGGCGTTCGAGCTTGCTCTCGATCTCGGCGATCAGGGTGTCGAAATCCGGCTCCGAGAGCGTGCCGGTGATGCGGAAAGCCGCGACATGGTCGGCGGCGGGAAGGATGTCGAGCATGGGCGCCTCCTGGCTTGCATCGGGAACAACGCGGCGACTGGCCGCAAGGTTCGGGCGCGAACCATCGTCGAGCCGAGGCGTTGGCAAGGCATGGGGCTCGACGCACGCAAAGGAGACGATGATGGCCAATGCCGGCGGGAAGCTCGGTCCGAGCATCAAGGGCAAGGGAGACGGAACCGGCGCGACGAGCACGCGGCCGGCCTCGCTGCCCGATCACAAGGTGCTCTCCAATCGCGATAAGACGCAGCTCAATCGCGGCCGCGGCCTCGACGGCAAATGGATCGAAAACGAGCAGGTCTTCGAAACGCAGGGAAATCGGCGCTCGCAGGACGAATGAGCCCTATTTCAGCGCGATGATCAGCATCAGGAAGGCAAGCACGATCAGGACCTGCTTCAGGCTCCAATTGATCCGCCTGAGCTGCTCGGCGACCGGGTCTTCCGACGGCTCGGCTTCGGGCGCCTGATCCGGCTGTCCTGCCAGAAAAGCGGGGCCGCCGGCAGTGTCCGACGGCCCGGCTCGCCAGCTGATGCTCTGCACCCGGCCATGCGCCTGCGCCTTGCGGCCATCGATCTCGGGCGCAAGATGGAAGACCGGCGGCTCGTCATCGCCGGCGCCGTCGCGCAGCCAGAGATTGGTCGTCGCCGCGAAGGAGAGCGATCCGGCGCGGCCGTCGGTTAGGTCCTGCCGCAGCCCGGCGAACAGCGGTTGCGGCAGGAAGAGCTCGGCGGCGAGCCGGTCGTCGAGATCGCCCTGCGCCCCGGCGGGAAGGCTGAGCCGCAGCAGCGGCGCGCTCTCGCCGGCAAAGGATCGGATCGTCAGGGCGAGTTCCTGCGCCGGTCCCGGCTGGTCGATTCGCGCGAGCCGCGCGCCATCCGGCCGCGCCCGAGCCTCGATCCGGCCGGCATCATGCAAAGCCCCGTCGCGCCAGTCGTACCCGGCGACCGGAACGAGTCCTTCCGCCGTGAAGGCGAGCACCTTCGTCGGGTTCTGCACGAAAGTGCCGCCCGCCACCGTCATCCGGCCGTCGACAATGCCGGCGCTGTCCGTCCTGTCGTTCATCCCGCCCCGCCTTGAGTCGGTGCGGACGATAGCAGGTCGGCCCGGCGATGCCAGATTGGCAGGTTGTTCTACGCCGGGGGTGGTAGGGGCTGCGCCGGAAAAGAAAATTTCCTTCTATGCCGGTTCGGCGAAAGGCTCTTCCCAATCGCCCTGTACCTTTAAAAGAACGTTTGGATTGACATGCAGAACGGTCTTTCCTAGATTACGGATGCCGTCGGGTGACCGATGGCCGCGGAGATTTGAGCGAGCAGCTTGCGCCGCGTCACCAAACGCTAAAGCGCCACGACGTGGTCGTGGGCTCCTGGCTTTGAGGAGATGAACATGACCGGTTTCCCGCTCCGCCCTGTCGAACCGCTCCGCCGTTCGATGATGTGCTGTTGTCGCCGCTGATCCAGCGCTGAGGCCGTTTACCGGCATCACCTCCGACATCGCTACAGTACAGGGCGCCGCAACGCGGCGAAGATCGTCATGTCGTTCCAGTCCCAGACCGCCTCCACCGCCCCCGCTCGTCAGGCCTATGTCATCGAGGTCGGCGAGACCCAGGCCGGGCTCGTTGCCCGCGGCGCCGATGAGCGCTTCTTCACCTTCATCTCCGCTTCGGCCGCTTTCGACCGGCTCGAAGGCCAGCGCTTCGCGACGCCGGTCGCGGCCGAACTCGCGGCGCGCCAGCTCGTCTCCCGGCGGCGCCATGGCGCTGCCCGGTTGGCGGCCTGAGGGGCGCCCCGGTGCACGTATTCGAAACCCTGCGCGCGCTGGTCGCGTCCTGGTTCGGGCGGGCGGTGCCTGCCGACCTCGGTGAACCGCGCTGGCAGGAGCGCTCCTTCGCCGAGCTCGGCGCCGAGGAGCGCCGCCGTTCGATCCGCGAGGTCACGCTCGAGCAATTGGGCATTGCGCACTGGTCGTGCCACACGCATTTCTGAGGTCATGATGAACGCCCCCGTGAAGCCCGATGCATTCCGCATCGACGGCCTTGTTCCCGCGCCACCGTCCGAAGCGATCATCCGCTTCGAAGCGGTCGGCAAGACCTTCGCCGGCCGTGACAGCCAGGAGCCGGTGACGGCGCTCGCCGGCATCGACCTCGTCGTACCGCGCGGCGCCATCGTCGGCGTGATCGGCCGCTCCGGCGCCGGTAAGTCGACGCTGATCCGTCTCGTCAACGGGCTGGAGCGCGCCACCTCCGGCCGTATCCTGATCGAGGGCGAGGACGTCACCAATCTCACCGAGGCCGGTTGGCGCGAACGCCGCCGCGCCACCGGCATGATCTTCCAGCATTTCAACCTGCTGTCGTCGCGCACGGTGTTCGACAATGTCGCGCTGCCGCTGGAGATCGCCGGCGTGCCGCGGGCGAAGATCGAGAAGCAGGTCAGCCGCCTGCTGGATCTGGTCGGGCTCGCCGACAAGCGCGAGCGCTATCCGGCCGAGCTCTCCGGTGGCCAGAAGCAGCGCGTCGGCATTGCCCGTGCGCTGGCGACCGAGCCTAAAGTGCTGCTCTGCGACGAGGCGACCTCGGCGCTCGATCCGGAAACGACTCGCGCGATCCTGGCTTTGCTCAAGCAGGTCAATCGCGAGCTCGGCATCACCATCCTCCTGATCACCCACGAGATTCCGGTGATCAAGGAGATCTGCGACCGCGTCGCGGTGATCGAGGGCGGCCACATCGTCGAGGAGGGCGAGACCTTCGAGGTGATGACCCGGCCGCGCCATCCGACCACGGCGAGCTTCGTCGAGGCCGTGACCGGCGTCGAGGTGCCCGAATACCTCGCCGGCCGCATCCATGCGCAGGCACTGGCCGGCGACAGCGCCGTGCTGCGCATCGCCTTCACCGGCGAGAACGCGACGACGCCGGTGATCAGCCGCCTCAGCGCCGTCATCGGCGTCGACGTCAACATCCTCGCCGGCCGCATCGACGCGATCGGCGAAAAACCCTTCGGCAGCCTGCTGGTCTCCGTGCCGGCGAGCGAGCCCGAGCTCGCCGCCGTCTTCGGCGCGCTGAAATCCCTCGACCTCAAGGCGGAGCTGGTCGGCCATGTCTCCTGAACTCATCCGTTTGATTGTCGAGGCGACCGGCGACACGCTGCTGATGGTCGCGATCGCCGCCGGCATTGGCACGGCGCTCGGCCTGCCGCTCGGCGTCTTCCTGGCGACCAGCAAGAAAGGCGAGCTCTTCGCCGCTCCCGCGGTCAATGCGGTGCTCGGTGCGCTGGTCAACGCGACGCGCTCGACACCCTTCATCATCCTGGTCGTCGCGATCATCCCGTTCACCCGGCTGATCGCCGGCACCTCGATCGGCACCTTCGCCGCGACCGTGCCGCTGACCGTGGCGGCGACGCCCTTCATCGCCCGCCTGATCGAGGGCGCCATCCGCGAAGTCGATCAGGGCCTGGTCGAGGCGGCGCGCTCGATGGGCGCGAGCCCGCTGCAGATCGTCCGCAAGGTGCTGGTGCCCGAGGCGCTGCCGGCGATCGTGCTCGGCCTGACGCTGGCGCTGGTCAGCCTGCTCGGCTTCTCGGCCATGGTCGGCGCGGTCGGTGGCGGCGGCTTGGGCGATCTCGGCATCCGCTATGGCTATCAGCGCTTCATGCCGGATGTGATGGCGATCGTCGTCGCCGTGCTGATCGTCCTCGTCCAGACCGTGCAGAGCGTCGGCGACCGCCTGTCGCGCCGCCTCAACAAGCGCCTGCGCCACGCCTGAGCAACCGCTTACCCACGACCGAATACTGGAAACAGAAGATGCCTAGGTTCCTCTCCCGCCGCAGCCTGCTCGCTGCGGCCACCGCCCTCTCCTTGTCCGCTGGTGGCGCCTTCGCCCAGCAGAACCAGGTGATCCGCATCGGCGTCACGCCCGGCCCGCATGCCGAGATCGCCGAGCAGGTCAAGCCGATCCTCGCGAAGAAGGGCTATGACCTCAAGATCTTCGAGTTCTCGGATTTCGTCATCCCGAACCAGGCGCTCGACACCGGCGATCTCGAGGCCAACGCCTTCCAGCATCGGCCCTATCTCGACAACCAGGTGAAGGACCGCGGCTTCAAGATCGTCAGCGCCGCGACCACCGTGAACTTCCCGATGGGGATCTATTCGTTGAAGTACAAAAGCTGGGCGGAGGTGCCGGAGGGCGCGACCGTTTCCATCCAGAACGACCCGACCAATGGCGGCCGCGCGCTCCTTCTGCTGCAGGACAAGGGCGTGATCAAGCTGAAGCCGGGCACCGGCTTCAAGCCGACCGTCCTTGACATCACCGAGAACCCCAGGAAGCTCAAGGTCATCGAGATCGAGGCGGGTCAGACGGTCCGCTCGCTCGCCGATGTCGCCGCTGCCGCGATCAATACGAGCTATGCCGTCGACGCCAAGATCGACCCGAATTCGGCGATCCTGCGTGAGGAGCCGAAGGGCCCCTACACCAACCTGATCGCAGTGCGCGGCGTCGACAAGGACAAGCCTTTCGTCCAGGCGCTGGTCGAAAGTTATCGCTCACCCGAGATCAAGGCCTTCGTCACTGAGCGCTTCAAGGGCTCGATCCTTCCGAGCTGGTGAAACCTAAAGCCTTTCCCCCAATCCCTCTTCGTAACGGAGCTTCTCCCATGACCACTCGCAGGATCATCCTCGCGACCGCGCTCGCCGCCGTCGCCTTCACCGTCCCGGCGCTCGCCCAACAGAACCAGGTCGTCCGTATCGGCGCCTCGCCCGGCCCGCACGCCGAGATCCTCGAGAAGGTGAAGCCGATCGCCGCCAAGAACGGCCTCGACCTCAAGATCATCGAGTTCTCCGACTATGTCGTGCCGAACCAGGCGCTGGCGGCCGGCGAGCTCGAGGCGAACTCGTTCCAGAACCAGCCCTATCTCGACAACCAGGTGAAGGATCGCGGCTTCAAGCTGGTCAGCGTCGGCCTGACCGTGAACTTCCCGCTCGGCATCTACTCGTCGAAATACAAGAGCTGGACCGAGGTGCCGGATGGCGCCACCGTCGCGATCCAGAACGATCCGACCAATGGCGGCCGCTCGCTCCTCCTGCTGCAGGACAAGGGCGTGATCAAGCTCAAGGATGGCGTCGGCTTCAAGCCGACCGTCGCCGACATCGTCGGCAACCCGAAGAAGCTGAAGATCATCGAGATCGAGGCGGCCCAGACGCCGCGTTCGCTCCCCGACGTCGCCGCCGCCGCGATCAACACCAACTACGCCGTCGACGCCAAGATCGAGCCGACCTCGGCGATCCTGCGCGAGGATCCGAAGGGGCCTTACGTCAACCTGATCGCCGTGCGCGAGGCCGACAAGGACAAGCCCTGGGTCAAGGCGCTGCTCGCCTCCTATCACACCCCCGAGATCAAGGCCTTCGTCGCCGAGCGCTTCAAGGGCTCGGTCCTCGCCGGCTGGTAAGGCTCCTCCCCCCAGGCCGTGGTCACGGCCGGGCACCTGCCCCGGAAGCGCAAGCTTCCGGGGTTTTTCGTTTCAACTTCCATCTTTGTCATCCCGGACAAGCCGCGAAGCGGCGCCGATCCGGGATCCATTCCTGAATATCCATTGGAAAGGTTCCGGAATGGATCCCGGGTCTCCCTTCGGTCGCCCGGTATGACCAGGGAAAGGGTGGTGCTAGGTAGCTAGACCGAGAGGTACTGCGCCCGCACCGCCTCGTCGGCCTTGAGCTCGGCCATCGTGCCGGTGAAGCGGATCAGGCCCTTCTCGATGATCGCGGCGCGGTCGGCGACCGAGCCGGCGAAGTGCAGGTTCTGCTCGGAGATCAGCACCGAGAGCCCTTCGCCCTTCAGCGCCAGGATGGTCTTGGCCATCTCCTCGATGATTACCGGTGCGAGGCCTTCCGAGGGCTCATCGAGCAGGACGAGCTTGGGATTGCCCATCAGCGTGCGGGCGATGGTCAGCATCTGCTGCTCGCCGCCGGACATCGCCCCGCCCGGCCGGTCGCGCATGCGCCCGAGATTGGGGAAGAGCTGGAACAAGCGCTCCGGCGTCCAGTGCGGCGCGCCTTCGCGCTTGGGCCGCTGCGCCACGGAGAGGTTCTCCATCACCGTGAGTTCGGAGAAGACCCGCCGTTCCTCCGGCACATAGCCGATGCCGAGGCGGGCGATTTCGAAGGGCTCGCGCCCGACGATCGTGTGCCCCTCGAAGACGACGCGGCCCGCCTGCGGCGGCACCAGTCCCATCACCGCCTTCATCGTCGTCGACTTGCCGGCGCCGTTGCGGCCCATCAGCGCCAGCACCTCGCCGCGCCCCATCGAGAAGCCGACACCGTGCAGGATATGGGCGCGGCCGTAATAGGCGTTGAGCCCTTCGATCTCGAGCATCAGTGGCCTCCCGAGGTCGCGCCGGAGCCGAGATAGACCGCGCGCACGGCCGGATCGTTGCGGACCTCCTCGGCCCGGCCCTTGGCGATCAGCTTGCCGCGGTCGAGCACCAGAATCGCGTCGGAATGGGCGAAGACCACGTCCATGTCATGCTCGGTGAACAGCACGGCGATGCCGCGTTCCCTGGCGATCTCGGCGGTCAGCGCCATCAGCGCGATGCGCTCGCGCGGCGCCATGCCGGCAGTCGGCTCGTCCATCAAAAGGAGCTTGGGCTTGTTGGCAATCGCGACCGCAAGCTCGACGCGCTTCAGGTCGCCATAGGCGAGCACGCCGCAGGCACGCTCGGCCTGATCGAGCATGCCGACTTGGCTGAGCAGTGCATCGGCCTCTGCGACATGGCGGTCCTTGGCTCGGCCGAACAGCGTCCAGGTCTCGCCGGCATGCGAGATCAGCGCCATCTGCACGTTCTCGCGCACGCTCATCGAGGCGAAGGTCGCGGTGATCTGGAAGGTGCGGCCGACCCCGAGCCGCCAGACCTCGCGCGGTTTCAACCCGGTGATCGTCCTGCCGTCGAAGATCACCTCGCCGCGGTCTGAGGGCAGCTGGCCGTTCAGCATGTTGAAGCAGGTGGTCTTGCCGGCGCCGTTCGGGCCGATCAGCGCCAGCAACTTCCCGGCCTCGACCGAGAAGCTGACATCGTCGACGGCGCGCACGCCGCCGAACGACTTGCCGAGATTGCGGACTTCGAGGACCGGCGTCATCGGGCGGGCTCCGGCGCAGCGGGGACGGGGGCGGCGGGCTCAGCCTCGCGGCGCCGTTCGGCGAAGGCTAGCGCCGTGCCGACGAGTCCGCGCGGGAACAGGATGACGAGCAGCACGATCGAGGCGCCCAGGACGAAGCGCCAGTACATCGTCGCCTTCATCAGCTGCTCCTGCAGGCCCATGAAGGCGAAGGCGCCGATGATCGGGCCGGAGACGGTCTGGACGCCGCCGAGCAGCACCATCAGAAGGCCGTCGACCGAACGCGGGATCGCCATGTAGGTCGGGAAGACCGAGCCCTTGAAGAAGGCGAAGAGGGCGCCGGCGATGCCCGCCGCGAAGGCGGCGATGATGAAGGCGATCCACTGGATGCGCATCACCGGCAGCCCGATCGCCTCGGCCCGGAGCGGGCTGTCGCGCCCGGCCCGCAAGGCATAGCCGAAAGGCGCGAAGACGACGACGCGAAGGCAGAGGATCGCCGCGACGCAGATCGCCAGCGCCAGATAGTAGTAGACCAGCTTCGAGCTCGCCCAGGCCGCCGGCCAGACGCCGAGAATGCCGTTGTCGCCGCCGGTGACGTCGACCCATTGGAAGGCGGTCGCCCAGGCGATCTGAGCGAAGGCCAGCGTCAGCATGGCCAAATAGACGCCGGACAGCCGGACGCAAAACCAGCCGAAGACGAAGCCGGCGATCCCGGCGAGGAAAGGCGCGAAGGCGAGCGCCGGCAGCATCGGCATGCCCAGCCATTTCACCGCCAGCGCCGCGCCATAGGCGCCCAGCCCGAAATAGGCGGCATGGCCGAAGGAAGCCATGCCGCCCGGCCCCATCATGAAGTGCAGGGACGCCGCAAAGAGCGCGAAGATCGAGAGCTCGGTCAGCGTCAGCAGCCAGTGGTCGGCGACGATGAAGGGCGCGAGCAGCAGCACGGCCAGCGCGGCCAGGCCGATCAGCTTGACGTTGGCGCAGGCGGGCAGGAGCAGCGGCTCGACCGGGCCGTGCGCATGGGCGCTGCCGACCGGGCGCTTGCCCATCAGCCCATAGGGCTTGATGACGAGAACGATGGCCATCACCAGGAAGACCAGCACCAGCGTGATCTTCGGGAAGACGAGGATGCCGAAGGCGTGGATGATGCCGATCAGCACTGCGGCGAGATACGCGCCGGTGACGCTGCCGAGCCCGCCGACGACCACGACGACGAAGGCCTCCGCGATCATCGACAGGTCCATGTGCAGGTTCACCGCCTCGCGCGGGAGCTGCAGCGCGCCGCCGAGAGCTGCCAAGCCGGCGCCGAAGGCGAAGACCGAGGTGAAGAGCAGGCGCTGGTTGACGCCGAGCGCGCCGACCATCTCGCGATCCTGCGTCGCGGCGCGCACCAAAGTGCCCCAGCGCGTCTTCTGGAACAGGAACCAGAGCAGGCCGAGCATCAGCGGCCCGACCACGATCAGGAACAGCTCGTAGGTCGGGAAGCGGCTGCCCATCAGCACGACGAAGCTCTTGAAGCCGGGTGCGCGCGGGCCGAGCTTGTCCTCCGGCCCCCAGATGCCGAGCGCGATGTCCTGCACCATCAGCACCAGGCCGAAGGTGGCGAGCAACTGGAACAGCTCCGGCGCCTGGTAGATCCGGCGCAGGATGACGATCTCGACGAGCGCGCCGAGCGCCGCGACGATCAGCGCCGCCACGAGCACCCCGCCCCAGAAGCCGAGCACGTCGGCAGGGCCGAAGCGGGAGACCAGCGTGAAGGCGAGATAGGCGCCGAGCATGTAGAACGAGCCGTGCGCGAAGTTCACGATCCGCGTCACGCCGAAGATGATCGACAGCCCACAGGCGACGAGGAAAAGCGACGAGGCCGAGGCCAGGCCGTTGAGCGTCTGCGCGAAGATCAGGTCGATCATGCCGGGTTCCGTTGAAACAGCCGAAAAAGGGCGCAACTCTCCCGCGGCCGCAGCGATCTGCCGCGGCCGGGTAGCCTAGTCTAGATCAGGTCGAACTCCGGCGCTTCAGCCCGCCGGGCGAAGCGTCTTCACCTCTGCATCCGAAGGCAGGTACTTGGCGCCGTCGGCATAGCGCCAGTCGACCATCACGCCCTTGCCGTCCTTGACCGCGGTCTTGCCGACATAGGCGCCGAGCGTCGACTGATGGTCGGAGGCGCGGAACTCCACCGGGCCGAAGGCCGAGGTGAACTTCAGCCCCTTCAGCGCGTCGATCAGCTTCTCGTTCTCGGTCGTGCCCGCCTTGGCAAGGCCCGCGGCGATGGCGTTCATGGTGTCATAGCCGACGACCGAGCCGAGGCGCGGATAGTCGTTGTACTTCGCCTTGTAGGCGTCGCGGAACTTGACGTGGTCCGGCGTCTGGATGTCGGCGTGCGGATAGCCGGTGACGATCCAGCCGACCGGCGTCTCGGCGCCGAGCGGATCGAGATATTCCGGCTCGCCGGTCAGCATCGAGACCACGGTGCGACCTTCGAAGAGACCGCGGGTGTTGCCCTGGCGGACGAAGTTCGAGAGATCGGCTGCGAAGGTGACATTGAAGATCGCTTCGGGCTTGGCCGCTTCGAGCGCCTGCACGGTCGCCCCCGCATCGATGCGGCCGAGCGCCGGGAACTGCTCGGCGACGAACTCGACATCGGGCTTGGCCTTCTTCAGCAGCTCCTTGAACCACTTCACCGCCGACTGGCCGTATTCGTAGTTCGGCGCAACGAGCGCCCATTTCTTGGCCGGGAGCTTGGCCGCTTCCTCGACCAGCATCGCCGCCTGCATGTAGGTCGAGGGCCGCAGGCGGAAGGTGTAGCGGTTGCCCTTGGCCCAGACGATCGCGTCCGAGAGCGGCTCGGAGGCGACGTAGAGTCGCTTGTTCTGCAGGGCGTAGTCGGCGATGGCGAGGCCGACATTGGAGAGGAAGCCGCCCGAGAGCAGGTCGACCTTCTCGGCATTGATCAGCTCGCCGGCGAGGCGCACCGAATCCTCGGGCTTGCCGGCATCGTCGCGGAACAGTGTCTCGACCTTGCGGCCGAGCACGCCGCCGGCGGCGTTGACCTGCTCCAGCGCCAGCTCCCAGCCCTGGCGATAGGGCTTCAGGAAGGCCGGCTGCGAGGTATAGCTGTTGATCTCGCCGATCTTGATCGGCGCGCTTTGGGCGCGCAGCAGCGACGGTGTGGCCAGCGTGACGGCGCCGAGCGCAGCTCCGCTGACGAATTGGCGACGGTCCATTCGATGGCTCTCCCGTTGATCGCTCGACTTACGCATCCACAGCCCCTCGCTGCGCGATTTCCTACCCTAGGCCAGTGCAGCGCAATGCAACAAGCCAGGGTGGAAATTCGTTTGTATGCGTATGAAATCTCGACTGCGTTTCGCAGTTTGTCAATCGTCGAAAAACAGGCGGCGCTGCCATGAGATCGAGCAGTTGCGAAGTGTCGCCGCCGATCAGGGGCGATAAAGGGCGTTCAGCCGAACATCTCCGCAATGGTCTCCTCGCCGATGGCGAAGGCGGTCGATGCTCCCGTCCCCGAGGTGACGATGACCAGACGGACGCGGCCTTCGATCCTCTCGCGCAGCATCGGCCGGTCGGGCAGGCTGGCATAGGTGCCGAGCCAGCGCGCCTCGACCGGCGGGCGAGTGCCGAACACGGCCTCGTATTCGTCGAGCATCAATTCGTCGACATCGGTGTCGCCGAACGGGTCTGGCGTTGCGGCATAGTGATGGGAGTCGCCGACGACGCGCGTGCCGTCGGCCGAGGCGACGACGATCAGGTGGATGCCGTTGGCGAGCTGCTCCGGCTGCTCGCGCTCGATGCGGGCGCGCAAGGCTGCGGATTCCGGCAGCTCGGCATAGCCGAGATAGCGCACCACCGAGAGGTCTGACATCACGGCGCAAGGCAGGTCCGGGCCGGCGGCAGCGGTCCGCACCCGCAGCATCTGCAGCTTGCAGCGGGTCAGCTGGGGATAGGCGGCCTTGAGCTCGTCGGCATAGAGGCCGGTGAAATCGTCGCCCGGGCAGATGATCGCGGCGTCCGCACGCAAGCGTCCCGCCGAGGTCTCGATTGCCGGCAACGCGACACCGTGGACCGTCGTCCCGCGCAGGATGGTGACGCCCCAGTCGCATTCGAGATGAGCGGCCAGCAGCGGGATCGCCTCGCGCGATTCGACGCGCAGCTCGTGCGGGCTCCACAGCGCCGCCTGCTGACCGACGAGGAAGGGAAAGCGCGCGGCGAGCGCCGGGCCGGCGACCAGCTCGCAATCCTCGCCCATCTGCGTCGCAAGGAAGGCTTCGAGCGTCGCGACCGTCTCCGGCCGGCGGGCGGTGACGCAGACCCCGGCATGGGTGACGGCGATGCCGGCCTTCGGCGCGATCTCAGCCCAGATGTCGCGCGAGCGCCGCGCCCGCTGCCAGGTCTGGCCGGCCTGCTGACCAGTTACCGAGACGAAGCCGAAATTACGGATCGAGGCGCCGTTCGCCCGCGTGTCGCGGTCGACGACGACGACCTTCAGCCCACGCCGCGCCGCCGCGAGCGCATGGGCGAGGCCGACAATGCCGGCGCCGACGATGGCGAGATCGAAACTGCGCTCCATTGATGCTCCTCCCGGCGCCGCGATTCAAACGTCGCAGTCGGCACCTCGCTTATTGCACGCGCAGGCTTGTTGCACGCACAGACTTGCGTCGCGATGCGCTCAGGAGCGCCCGCCATCGACCGAGAGGATCTGTCCGGTCACCCAGCCTGCCTGCTCGGTGAGGAAGAACAGGCTGGCATGGGCGATATCCTCGGCCGTGCCGAGCTTGCGGGTGTGGATGCCTTCGATCAGCCGTTTCTGGCCTTCCGGACCATAGGATTCCCATTGCCGCTCGGTCGCCGGGTTGGAGCGGACGAAGCCGGGCGCGACCGAATTCACGGTGATGCCATGCGGCCCGAACTCCCAGGCGAGCTGCTTGGTCAGGCCGACGAGCGCATGCTTGGCGCTGGCATAGGCCTGGATGCCTGTGAGGCTCGGGCGCAGGCCGGCGCCCGAGGAGATGTTGACGATGCGGCCATATCCGGCCTGCTTCATCGCCGGCGCGGCCGCCTGCGACAGGAAGAAGGCGGCGTCGACATTGGCGGCGAAGATGGCGCGCCAGTCGCTCTCGGAGATCTCCTCGATCGGCCGGCCGACCTGCCCGCGCACACCACCGGCGGCATTGACCAGGAGGTCGAGCCGGCCTTCTCTCGCGAGGATCGCAGCCGTCAGTTCCTTAGCAGTCTCCGGGCTGCCGAGATCGGCGACATGCGGGCTCGCGCCGATCGCCCCCGCGCTGGCCGCGACACCCTCGGCATCGAGATCAGCGAGATGAACGCGGGCGCCGGCCTCGGCAAGTGCGGCCGCAATGGCACGGCCGATGCCCTGGGCTGCGCCGGTGACGAGGGCTACGCGGTCGTCGAAACGGATCTGCATTGCTCGATCAGGACCTTCAATGTGTCTGACGACATCGGGCGGCGCCCGTCCTCGATGTCCTGGATCAGGGCAACCAGCATCTCGAGCGCCGGCGTGGCGACGCCGACTTCGCGGCCGAGCCGTGAGATGATGCCGATCTGCGCCTGGCCTTCGGTCTTGCGCTTGCGCACGGCGAGGTCGCGCCAGATGCCGGAATGGGTCTTGGCCGTTTTCGAGGTATAGTCGGCGAGCCAGGCGATCGTTTCGACCTGCGGACCTTCCGGCGCGCCCGGCGCGAACACGGCGGGGTTGAATTCGCCGAAGCCGAGCGATTTTACCCCACGCGCCGCTGCGACGGCGCCGACCTCGCGACCGAGCGCCAGCCAGACCGGCAGCCGCTCCGGGGCAGCGAAGTTCGCCGACATCGAGTCATTGGTCAGCGCTGTCCCGAACAGCATCGCGCCATAGGCGAGCTTGCCCCAGAGATAGCCGTAGATGTTGTCGGTCAGGATCGCGTCCGGCTCGAACAGCGCGAGCAGCCGGTGCATCTCGCGCACGCGGTCGGTCATCGCCCCGTCGAGCTCGCCGACGACCACGGCGCCACGATTGCCGTAGAGGATCTCGCCCGGCCCGTGCCAGTCGGCGCCGAAATTGACGAAGCAGCCCATGGTCCGCGTCTCGCCGACAGCCTTGGCGATGGTGATCTCGTTGAGCCCGTTCTGGGCCGAGAGCACGAAGCCATCGGCGGCGAGGTGCGGCTTCAGAGCAGCGAGCGCGGCTTCCGTCGCACCAGCCTTCACCGCCAGCACGATGCGCGAACAGGTGCCGGTCAGCTCCTGCGGCGTCACCGCCGGCACGACCTGCCGGAACTCCTTGACCGGTCCGGTGATCGAGAGTCCCGATGTCCGGCAGGCCTCGACATGCTCGGGCACGATATCGACCAGCAGCACCGGCACCCCGGCCCGCGCCCAATAGGCGCCGAGCGTGCCACCGATCGCGCCGGCGCCCCAGATCAGGATGGGTTCGTCGCTCATGCCTGCCCCATCACCTCGACATCGGCATGGGTTCCGACATGGACGAGCCCGTCCGGCGTCACCCAGCCGCGATACATGCCGTCAGTATTGTGCGGCGCGACGATCGTGCCATCGGCCCCGACGGCGACGAGGCCGGCTCCGATCTTGTGGGCGGTGAGCTCGGCGATGGCGCGATCGGATGCTTCCTTCAGTGAGAGGCCGGCATAGCCGATCAGCGACGCGATCTCGTGGCCGATGCAGTAGCGGATGAAGAACTCGCCCTTGCCGGTGCCCGAGACGGCGCAGCGGCCGTCGCGGGCATAGGTGCCAGCGCCGATGATCGGGGAATCGCCGACGCGTCCAACCGGCTTGTTGGTGTAGCCGCCGGTCGAGGTCGCGGCGGCGAGATGGCCATTGGCGTCGCGCGCGACCGCGCCGACGGTGCCGTGCTTCTCGGCCTCGCTCGCCTCGCCAGCGGTGCCGACGAGCTCGCGGATCTTCATCGATGCGAGGTTCTTGCGGCGCCGCTCGGTCGAGAAATACTCGTTATCGACGATATCCAGCCCTTCGGTCTGGGCGAAGGCGTCCCCTGCGGGCCCGGTCAGCAGCAGCGGATCGCCCTGATGCATCAGCGCCTTGGCGGCGCTGATGGGATTGCGGATGCGCTTGACCGCGCAGAGCGCGCCGGCGGCCAGCGTCGAGCCGTCCATGATCGAGGCGTCGAGCTCGTGCTCGCCATCGGCATTGAAGGCGGCGCCGTGGCCGGCGTTGAAATGGATGGAATCCTCCATCACCAGCACGGCGGCCTCCACAGCGTCGACCGCGCTGCCGCCCTTGGTCAGGATCGCCCAGCCGGCCCGTAGTGACTTGGCGAGATGGGCCTTGGCCTCGGCCCATTCGGCGTCGGACATCTCGGCCTTGGGCAAGGTGCCGCAGCCGCCATGGATGGCGAGGGCAATGGTCATACTGTCGTTCCGAGCGTTGGTTGTTTGCCGAAATAGGCGCCGCCGTCATGCTCGCGCTTGTGGCGAGCATCCACGTCTTGAACACCGCATTCGATTAGCAAAGCGAAGACGTGGATGGTCGGGACAAGCCCGACCATGACGGGAAAACGTGGTTGGCTTACTTCACAGGCTTGATGTCCATCGCCAGCGTGTCCTCGTCGACGCGCGGGCGGATCGTCACCTTGGCCTTCTGCATCGCCCAGGCCGAGCCGACGGCGACGATCGGCAGGCGCGGCCGGTCCTTGGCGACGATGGCGTTGGCCTGCGCCAGGAGGTCGTTGCGCTTGGCCTCGTCCATCTCGATGGCGGCGTCCTCGATCAGCTTGTCGAGTTCGGCGTTCTTGTAATTCAGCACGTTGAAGGCGCCGAGCTTCTTGGCCGGGTCGTTCGAGTGGACGACCGACGAGAGCGTGTAGTTCGCCTCGCCCGTCAGCGTGCCCCAGCCCGACATCGACATCGAGAAGTCTCCGCGCAGGCGCGCCGGGAAGAAGACCGCGCCAGGCTGGGCGTTGGCGTTCACCTCGATGCCGATACGCGCCAGCATTTGCGCGATCGAGGTGCCGACCTGGCGGTCTCCCGGCAGGCGGTCATTGGTGAAGGAGAACGAGACCTTGAAGCCACCCGGATAGCCGGCCTCCTCCATCAGCTTCTTCGCCTTGGCGAGATCCGGCTTCAGCGGCGGCAGGCTCTTGTTGTAGCCGGCGATGTCAGGCGTCACCAATTGGTTGACCGGTGCGCCGAGGCCCTCCATCGCGACCTCGACCAGCGCCGGCCGGTCGATGGCGAGGTCGATCGCCTCGCGCACCTTGGCGTCCTGCAGCGGGTTCTTGGCCAGGGCCGAGCCGTCCTTGGCGCTGACCTGCGGGGACTTGTCCCGCATGTCGAGCTCCATGTTGAAGACATAGACCGTGTCGATCGTGGCGACCGAGAGCTTGGTGTCCCGCTTCAGCGTCGGCACGTCGGAGGCCGGTGCACGCACGATGAGGTCGACCTGGCCGGCCTTGAGCTGGGCGACGCGGGCGGCGTCGTTCGGCAGTTCCTTGCGCAGCACGCGCTGCCACGGCTCCTTCTCGCCCCAGTAGCCGTCGAAACGCTCGAGCACGAGCTGGTCCTTCGGCGTCCAGGACACGAACTTGTAGGGGCCGGTGCCGATCGCCGCCTTGCCGGTGTTGAAGGCGTCGTTGGCATTGTCCTTGGTCAGCCCGGCCGCGGCCTTGTGCGAGACGATGAACAGGCGGATGAAATCGTTCGGCAGATTCGGCGCCGGCCCGTCGGTGACGATGTGGACGGTGAGCGGATCGACGATCTTCACCTCCTTGACGCGCCGGACATAGATCGTGGTCGGGTTCGGGCCGGCGACGACCGGAATGCGCTCGATCGAGAACTTGACGTCCTCGGCGGTGAAGTCGGAGCCGTCATGGAACTTGACGCCGGGGCGCAGCTTGAACTCCCAGACCGCGGGTTCGATCGCCTTCCAGCTCGTGGCGAGGCGCGGCTCGATCTGCAGCTTGTCGCCCGACCAGGTCAGCGTGTCGAAGACGTGCTTCAGTGCCTCGGCATGGGTGCCGGTCGCGGTGAAATGCGGATCGATCGATTCAGGTCCCGCCCGCACGCCGATCGTCAGCGTCTGCGCCATCGCGGCGCCGGAGAGCGGCAATCCGATCAGGGTTGCGAGTGCGGCGGTCCGCCAAAGCGGGGACCGATGCGACAAAGGCTTGGTCATGTTGAGGTCCCTTCGGGTTCCAGATCGGCAGGCCAGGTCGGGGAGGCGATCACCATCTTGTCCATCAGCTCGCAGAGCTGCTTCTGCTCGGCTTCTGTGAGGACGGAGAGCATCACGGTCTGCTGCCCGACCATCATCGGCATGGTCTCGTCGAAGATGGCGCGCCCGGCCGGCGTCAGCGCCAGCACATAGCTGCGCAGGTCGTCCGGGTCGGTCTCGCGCTTCAGCAGCCGCCGCTGCAGCAGCTTCTGGATCGCACGCGACAGCGTGTTCTTCGGCAGGCCGGAGGAGGAGACGATGTTCTTGGCGGCGACGCCGCCCTTGAGTCCGACGGCATAAAGCGCGACGAATTCCGGCCGCACCAGCCCGTAGCGCGTCTCGATCCAGCGATAGACCGGATCGTTGAAGCGGAAGGCGATGAAATTGAGCCGGAACGACAACCAGCAGGGATTGTCCCAGAGCTTGGTGACCGTGAGCGGATCGAGCTCGCGCAGGGCCGCCTCGCGGCCTGGATCGAGCCTGGACAAGGTGGTTGGAGCGCGTGCCATCTCGGGCATCCCATTTAGTTCCATATGGAACTTGACGGTCACTGATGCGACTGTCAAGGATGACGCGGTTTCGCCGAAACGCAAGGATCAGGCCGTGCTCGTCGCCCGGATGAACTGGATGCAGATCGAGGAACAGGCGAAGCGCGACGATCGCTGCGCACTGCCGCTCGGTTGCGTCGAACAACATGCCTATTTGAGCCTCGCCACCGACGCCATCCTGTCGGAGCGTGTCGCGGCGGAAGCCGCCGAGCCGCTCGGCATCCCGGTCTTCCCAGTGCAGGCCTATGGCATGACGCCGGGCTTCACCGCCTATCCCGGCACGATCTCGCTCCGGATGACCACCTATATCGCGCTGCTCGAGGACCTGCTCGAAGGCGTCTACCGCTCCGGCTTTCGCCGCATCGTGCTGGTCAACGGCCATGGCGGCAATGCGCCGGTGATGACGGCGGTGACCGAATGGATGGGCCGGCGCCCCGATGCCAGCGTCAAAATGCACAATTGGTGGGCGGGGCCGCGCTTCCAGGCGGCGGTGAAGGCGGTCGACCCGGCCGCCTCGCACGCCTCCTGGATGGAGAATTTCCCCTGGACCCGGCTCGAAGGCGTGAGCCTGCCCGATGCGGTGAAGCCGCCCTTCGACACGGCGCTCTATCAGGCCGCCAATCCGCAGCGGAAGCGCGAGATCCTCGGCGACGGCAATTTCCACGGCCGCTATCAGCGGCCGGACGAGGAGATGCTGGCGCTCTGGGCGGTCGGGGTCGAGGAGACACGCGCGGTGATGGTCGAGAGCTGGCCGTGAGCCTCGCAATGGGACGGCACCGATGCTGACCCATATCGTCGAGCGCATCCTGCAGGCACTCGCTGTCATGCTGGTCATGTCGGCGCTGGTCTTCGTCGGCGTCTACGCCATAGGCAATCCGATCGACGTTTTGATCGGTCCCGATGTCAGCCAGGACATCCGACTCGACACCATCGCCCGCTATGGGCTCGATAGGCCGCTCTGGGAGCAGTATTTCACCTTCCTCGGCCGCGTCCTGCACGGCGATTTCGGCCGCTCCTTCGTCTTCGGCATGCCGGTGCTCCAGCTCATCCTGTCGCGCCTGCCGGCGACGCTGGAGCTGACGCTGGCGGCCGTGCTGAGCGCGGCGCTGATCGGCATTCCCGCCGGCATCTATGCCGGCTACCGGCCGGAGAGCGTCCTCTCCAAGGCGATCATGGCGCTCTCCATTCTCGGATTCTCGGTGCCGACCTTCTGGATCGGCCTCGTCCTGATCATGACCTTCGCCGTCGAGCTGCAATGGCTGCCGGCCGGTGGGCGCGGCGAGACCGCCTCGCTCTTCGGCGTCCAATGGAGCTTCCTGACGCTTAACGGCCTCTCGCACCTTCTCCTGCCGGCGCTGAACCTCGCTTTCTTCAAGCTTGCTTTGATGACCCGCCTGGCGCGGGCCGGTACGCGCGAGGTCATGCTGACCGATACGGTGAAGTTCGCCCGCGCCGCCGGGATCCCGGAGGCCGTCATCCTGCGCCGGCATGTGCTGCGCCTGATCTCGATCCCGCTCGTCACCGTCTTCGGCCTCGAATTCGCCTCGACGCTCGCCTTCGCGGTGGTGACCGAGACGATCTTCTCCTGGCCCGGCATCGGCAAGCTGATCATCGACTCGATCCAGTCGCTCGACCGGCCGGTGATGGTCGCCTATCTAATGCTGGTCGCCTTCGTCTTCATCATGATCAACTTCCTGGTCGATCTGACCTATTTCGCGCTCGACCCGCGCTTGCGGAAGGGCCGGACCGGATGAAGACGGAAACGCCGATCGCCCGCTTCTGGAGCGAGTTCCGCGAGAGCCGGGTCGCGGTCGCGGCGCTCGTCGTCGTCGTCCTGATGATCGGCGTCGCCCTGCTCGCCCCGCTGATCGCGCCGCAGAACCCTTACGATCTCGCCAATCTCGTTCTCTCAGACGCGCGCCGCCCGCCCGGCTATGTCGGCGCCCGCGGCTATACCCACTGGCTCGGCACCGACGCGCAGGGGCGCGATCTGCTCTCCGCCATCCTCTACGGCCTGCGCATCTCCCTGCAGATGGGGCTTGTCGCCGGTGCGGTTGCCTTCACCATCGGCGTCACGCTCGGCATTTCCGCCGCCTATCTCGGCGGCCGGCGCGAAGCCTTCATCATGCGCGTCATCGATCTGCAGCTCGCCTTCCCGGCGATCCTGCTGGCGCTGGTGATCTCGGCGCTGCTTGGGCAGGGCAAGGCGCAGCTCATCACCGCGCTCGTCGCCGCGCAATACGCCTATTTCGCCCGCACCGCCCATGGCGCGGCCTCGGCCGAGCGCGGCAAGGACTATGTCGAGGCGGCGCTCTCGACGCCGCTGCCGGCGCGGCAGGTGATCTGGCGCCATATCCTGCCGAACTGCCTGCCGCCCTTGATCGTGGTTGCGACAGTGCAGGTCGCCAGCGCCATCGCGCTAGAGGCGACGCTTTCCTTCCTCGGCGTCGGCCTGCCGGTGACCGAGCCCTCGCTGGGATCGCTGATCGCCAACGGCTTCCAGTACATGCTGTCGGGGCGCTACTGGATCTCGATCTATCCCGGCCTCGCTTTGATCCTGCTGATCGTCGCGATCAACCTCGTCGGCGACCAGATCCGTGACCAGGTCAATCCGAGGCTGAAGCGATGAGCGCTGGCGCGGCCACGGCGCCGCTGCTCGAGGTCAGCGACCTCACCACGCAGTTCTTCACCCGCGCCGGCGTGGTCAAGGCGGTCGACGGCGTCTCCTTCTCGCTTCGCCGCGGCGAGGTGATGGGGCTCGTCGGCGAATCCGGCTCGGGCAAGAGCGTCACCGGCTTCTCGATCATCGGCCTGATCGACCCGCCCGGCCGCGTCGCCAGCGGTTCGGTGAAACTCGACGGCCGCGAACTCGTCGGCTTGCCGCCGGGCGAGTTGCGCAAACTGCGCGGCCGCGTCGTCTCGATGGTCTTCCAGGACCCGTTGATGACGCTGAACCCGGTTTTGACCATCGGCGAGC
This sequence comes from Allobosea sp. Root483D1, assembly GCF_001429505.1. GTDB lineage: Bacteria > Pseudomonadota > Alphaproteobacteria > Rhizobiales > Beijerinckiaceae > Allobosea. Next base: position 135,561 of record NZ_LMJW01000004.1, on the reverse strand, counting down.
AGATCAGGCTGGCGCTGGAGGCCCATGAGACGGTCTCGGCTGCCGAGGCACGCCAGCGCGCCATTGCCGGCCTCGCCCAGGTCCGCATCCCGCGTCCCGAGGCGACCGTCGACTTTTACCCGCACCAGCTGTCCGGCGGCATGCGCCAGCGCGTCGCCATCGCGATCGCGCTGCTGCACCGGCCGAAGCTGATCATCTGCGACGAGCCGACGACGGCGCTCGACGTCTCGATCCAGGCCGAAATCCTCGTCGAGATGAAGGAGCTCGTTGCCGAACTCGGCACCGCGCTGATCTGGATCAGCCACGACCTCGCGACCGTCGCCTCGATCGCCCAGCACGTCGCGGTGATGCGGCTCGGCAAGATCGTCGAGGCGGGCCCGACACTCGACGTGCTGACGCGCCCGCAGCACCCCTATACCCGCGCTCTGCTCGACGCGCTGCCTTCGCGCGCCAAGCCGGGCGAATTCCTGCTGCGCGGCGGCGGCGTGCCCGATGCCGTGCCGCCTGCGCGCAAGCTCGCATCAGCCACTGCTGCGCCGGTGCCCGGCGCGCCCTATTTCATCGCCGATCGCGTCAGCAAGCGCTTCGAGTCACGGCCCGGCGCCCTGCGCGCGCTCGGCCAGAAGCTCGGCCTCGTGCAGCCGCCGCCGGCGGTAATGGCCGTCGACGAGGTCAGCCTGACCGTGCCGCGCGGCGAGGCGCTCGGATTGGTCGGCGAATCCGGCTCGGGCAAGTCGACGCTCGGGCGCATGGCCGCCGGCATCTACGCGCCATCATCGGGCACGGTCCGCTTCGAGGGCTGGCCGGTGATGAGCGAGGGCAACGAGCCGAAGAAGCTCACCACCCGCATCCAGACCATCTTCCAGGACCCTTTCGCCTCGCTCGATCCGCGCATGCGCATCGGCGAGGGGATCGCCGAAGGGCCACTCGCTCATCGTCTTGTCGATAAGGCCGGCGCTCGCGACTATGTCCGTGACTGGCTCGCCGCGGTCGGGCTCGATCCGGCCTTCGCCGACCGCTATCCGCACCAGTTCTCCGGCGGCCAGCGCCAGCGCGTCGCGATTGCCCGGGCGCTCGCCATGCAGCCCGACCTCGTCGTCTGCGACGAGCCGGTCGCCTCGCTCGACGTCTCGATCCAGGCGCAGATCATCAATTTGCTGATGCGCCTGCGGGCCGAGCTCGGCCTGACCCTGATCTTCATCTCGCACGACCTCTCGGTGGTCAGGCATCTCTGCGACCGGGTCGCGGTGATGTATCGCGGCCGCATCGTCGAGGAGGGACCGGCGGGCGAGGTCTACGACAACCCGCAGCACGACTACACGAAGCGGCTGCTCGCGGCGGTGCCGGTGCTGCCTGAAGCGACAGCGTGAACGACGACCGGAGGAACGCGATGAGCGAACTGCAGCCCTGGCAATGGCCGGAAGAGACCTGGCGCGGCAAGGTCGAGCAGGTCCGCGCCGGCCGCAATCTCAAGCCCAAGAGTTGGCCGGGTGGCGCGCGCTGCGCCGTGGCGCTCTCCTTCGACGTCGACCACGAGACCAACGAGCTGCGCGATGGCGGCAAATCGGTCGGCCGGCTGTCCTGGGGCCAGTATGGCAACCGCGTCGGCATGCCGCGCATCCTGTCGATGCTGGCGCGCGAGGAGATCAAGGCGAGCTTTTTCGTGCCGGCCGTGACCGCGCTGCTCTATCCCGACGAGCAGCGCCGCGTCGTCGCGGAAGGCCACGAGATCGGCCTGCATGGCTGGATCCACGAGGTCAACACGGCGGTGCCGCCGGAGCAGGAGCGGGAGCTGCATCTGCGCTCGGCCGATACACTCGAGACGATCACCGGCGTCAGGCCGGTCGGCATGCGCACGCCATCCTGGGATTTTTCCGAGGTGACGCTCGCCGTCGAGCGCGAGCTCGGCCTGATCTACGATTCCTCGCTCTTTGCCGATGACGATCCCTACGAATTGATCGAAAAGGGCGAGCCGACCGGCATGGTCGAACTGCCGGTCGAGTGGATCCGCGACGATGCGGTCTATTTCAACATGAACCGTTTCCAGGCCCTGCGGCCTTACACTGCGCCCGAGGCGGTGTTCGACATCTTCAAGCGCGAATTCGACGGCGCCTACGCCGAAGGCGGGCTCTTCCTGCTCACCATGCATCCGCACATCATCACCTATCGCTCGCGCTTCTGGCTCCTCGAGGAGCTGGTGCGCCACGCCANGGGACTCTAGATCCCGCGCTGAATCGGGCCGGTTGCCGCTTGTCAGCGGAACCCTGCCCGATTTCGGCCGTTTTCGGTTCATTCGGAATTCAGGGCGCGGGGGCGTTCATGTCCGGAAGAACAACTGGAAACGGATGTCATGATGCGCACGAAAAACCTGCTCCTGCTCGGCACCCTCATCCCCGCCATCACGCTGTCGCAGGGCAGTTTCGCCGCTCCATCGCTCCAGCTCGCCCAGGCCCAGTCGGGCGATGACGACCGGCAGGACCCGCGCCGTCCTCGGCCCCCCGGTGGTCAGGAGCGCCCCGCTCCCGGCGCTCGCCCCGCGCCGGGACAGCCTCCTGCACCGGGCCAGCCGCCGGCGGCCCGCCCTGCTGCTCCGGAACGCCCGGCCGGAGCGCCCCCGAGCGCTCCTCGTCCGCCGGCTGTGCCGCAGGCTGCACCCCCCGCCAACCGGGCCGAGCCCGAGCAGCCGCGTCGTCCGGCGCCGCCTCCGGTTCCCGCACCCGGGCAGGTCGCTCCGCCCGCTCCGCAGGGCGTGCCGCGTGCGCCCTCGGCGGCACCGAGCGCGCCGCCGCGGCCGGCCCCCGGCCAGATCGCGCCGCAGCCTTCGCCCACTCGCCCGGCTGCGCCGCCGGCCTTGCCCAACGCCTCCGGAGCCCCGTCCGGCGACAGCGGCCCGCGCCGCCCGGCACCTCCGCAAACGGCCCCAAGCCAGCCGCCCGCCGCCGCACCATCGGCGCCGGCAGCGCCCCCTCGCCCCGCGCCGGGTCAGGCGACCCCCGGCGGTAGCGGTCAACCTCAGCCCGGCCAACCTTCCACCGCGCCTGGCGGCGGCCGGCCGCCGGGAGCTTCGCCGCAGCCCGGAGCTGCTCCGTCGCAGCCGACGCCAGGTCCGAGCCGCCAGCCCGGCCAAGCGGCTCCAGGCCAGCCCCCCGCAACCGCGCCATCGACCCCCGCGACTCCCCCTCGCCCTGCGCCGGGCCAGGTGGCCCCTGGCGGCAGTGCCCAGCCTCAGCCGGGACAGCCTTCAGCCGTGCCGCCGGCCGGCCGTGCCCCCGCAGCCCCGGCGCAGCCCGGCACCGCGCCTGCGCAGCCCGGCACTGCCGCACCCGCGCCGACGGCTCCGTCCCAGCCCCCAGCCGGACCCGGCCGCCAACCCGGCCAGGCGGCACCGGCCCAGCCCGCGCCAGGACAGGCGGTGCCTGGCCAGCCGCCCGTCGCCCCGAATGCCGGTCGTCCGCCGGGCGCTCCGGCCCAGCCCGGAACGGCGCCCTCGCAAGCCGTGCCCGGCGTCGGCCAGCAGCCCGGCGCGCCGTTGCGGCCGGGCGTTGCTCCCGGACAGGTGCAACCTCCGCAAGGCCTGCCGCCGGCCGGCCAGCCCATGCCTGACCGCCAGGGTCGCCGCGGCGGCATCGGCCTCGGCGGCGCGGCCGCGATCGGCCTCGGTGCCGCCGCGATCGGCGGCATCATGGCGACGCAGGGCGCGAGCCGGCTCGACGATGTCCGCAGCCGGCGGCAGGAGACGCGCGAGGGCGACGTCACCATCATCCGCGAGCCCGGCCGCACCATCATCCGCGGCGACGATGACCGCGTCATCATCCGCCGCGACGAGACGCAGCGCTTCCGCGATCTCGGCCTCGACACCCGCAGCGAGCGCCGCGGTGAGGAGACCGTCACGGTCTATGACCGTCCAGACGGCACGCAGATCGTCACGGTGACAGACGCCGACGGCCGGCTGATCCGTCGCTCACGACGCGAGCGCGACGGCGGCGAATTCGTCATCATCGACAATGTCCGCCGCGACGGGCCGCAGGCCCGCTTCGCCGAGGAGGTGGTGGTGCTGCCGCCGCCGGAGCTGCGCATCCCGCGCGAGCGCTACATCGTCGATGCCGAGCGCGCCGACGAGCGGCTGATCTACGAGACGATCACCGCTCCGCCGGTCGCCCCGGTGCCGCGCCGCTACACGCTCGACGAGGTCCGGTATTCACCCGATCTGCGCGCCCATATGCGCAGCGTCGACATCGACACGATCAACTTCGAATCCGGCTCCTGGACGGTCACCCCCGATCAGGCGGGGCGCCTCCGGGTGATCGCGCAGGCGGTGCGCCAGGCGGTCGAGCGGGCGCCGAACGAGGTCTTCATGGTCGAGGGTCACACCGACGCGGTCGGCTCCGATGTCGACAATANGGCGGGCGCAGTCGGTCGCCGAGATCCTGACCCGCGACTTCGCGATCCCCGCCGAGAACCTGACGACGCAGGGCTATGGCGAGCAGTATCCAAAGGTGCAGACACAGGGCGACTCGCGCGAGAACCGGCGTGTGACCCTGCGCCGGATCACCCCGCTGCTGACCGGCCAGAACCAGCAGTGAGAGACATGGCGAGAGGCTGCGCGCCAGCCTCTCGCCATCTTGTTAGGGGTTCAACGCCCCGCCTTGCGGGCTCGTGCGACCGCTGCCTCGACCCCATCCCAGGCCGGTTTCTCCGGCGCGAAACGAGCGCGCAGATAGGCGGCGAGCTCGATGAGCTGCCGATCGTCGAGCGCGGTGGCGAAGGACGGCATCGAGCCGATGCCGTGCTGGCCGCCTTCGAGTAGCATGTTGATGAGATTGGCCGGCGTCGCCGCATGCAGCTTCGACGACAAGCTGAGCGCCGGCCCGGCATTGAGCAGCGGCGCGGCCCGGCCTGTCTCATGGCAGGCGGCGCAGGCGCCTTCATAGAGACGTGCGGCAGGCGAGGTCGCAGGATTGGCGGTTCGGGCCGTCTGTTGCCCGACACGCGCCGCCAGCGCTTCGGCTTCAGCTGCGGGTAGAGGCTCGTTCAACGAGGCGAGATAGGTCGCCATCGCCCGGATATCGGCATCGGGCAATTCCCGGAGCTCGGCGATGACAGGCGCCATCGGGCCAGCGGCTGCGCCATGATGCTGCGAGGTGCCGGTCTTCAGGTAGGCGTAAAGCTCGGCCTCGCTCCAGGGGATCGGCCCGGCCGAGAGCTTGGTCAGGGCCGGTGCCTCCCAGCCCTCAGCCTCGCCGCCAGTAAAATAGGCGCTGCCGCCCTTCTCCGCGCCGAGCGCATTGCGCGGCGTGTGGCAGGCGCCGCAATGGCCGAAGCCGTCGACGAGGTAGCGCCCGCGATTCCATGCAGCCGAGCGGGTCGCATCGGGCTTCAGCTCGCTCCCGCGGTTGAACAGCACGTTCCAGCCGGCCATCAGCGGGCGCAGGTTGAAGGGGAAGGTGAGCCGGCTCGGCTGGTTCTCCTGGCGCACCGCCGGTTGCGACATCAGGAAGGCATAGAGCGCCTGCAGGTCGGCCTCGCTCGTTTTGGCGAAGCTCGGATAGGGGAAGGCCGGGTAGAGCTGACGGCCGTCGCGATGCAATCCGGCGCGCATCGCCCGCTCGAAGGCGGCATAGGACCAGTTGCCGATGCCGGTCTTGGGATCGGGCGTGATGTTGGTGGTCATCACCGTGCCGAAGGGTGTCGGCAGAGCGAGCCCGCCGGCATAGGGCACGCCGTCCTTGCCGGTATGGCAGGTGGCGCAGGCGCCGAGCGCCGCGAGCTGGCGGCCGCGCTCGATCGTCGCCGCCGACCAGGTCGAGGGATCGGGCCGGGCGATCGGCGCGATCGATGGCGCAAATGCCAGCGAGATCGCGGCGAAGCTGGCGGCGCCGGCCACAGCGGCGCCGAGCTTGCTCCACCAGGGCAGGCGCTTGCTCGGCTCGCGCGGCGGCGCCTTCAGCAGTTTCGTGCCGTTGAGGCCGGCGAGCACCCGCTCCGGCGTCAGCGGCAATTCGCGGAAGCGCACCCCGGTCGCGTCGTAGACGGCGTTGACGATCGCCGCCGCGCTCGGAACCGAGGCGGACTCGCCCGCGCCCATCGGCGGCAGATGCTGCCGGTCCATCAACATGACGTCGATCGCCGGCAATTCCGGGAAGGTCAGCACCGGATACGAGCCCCAGTCGCGGCTGGCGACGGCGGTGGTCTGCGAGAACGTCACCTCCTCGCGCAGCACCCGGCTGGTCGATTGCAGGACATTGCCGTGGATCTGGTGCGTCACCCCGGCCGGGTTGACCATCATGCCGGTGTCCTGGCCGACGGTGACGCGATTGACGGTGACTTCGCCGGTCATGCGGTTGACCGCGACATCGGCGACCCAGGCCGCCCAGGCGGCGCCGACGCCCGGCCAGCTGCCATGGACATAACGCGCCTGGGCAAAGCCGCGCCCGCGCAACACCTCGCCATCGGCTTCCATGCGCGGGCCGACATGCGGCTGCCAGTTGGCGCGCTCGGCGGTCGCCCGCGTCAGTTCGGTGGCGCGCTCGTCATTGATGTGGCGCAGGCGGAACTCGACCGGATCGACGCCGGCCTCATGCGCCAGTTCGTCGATATAGCTTTCATGGGCGAAGACGTTCGGCATCGCCGAGACGCCGCGCAGCCAGGACGCGCGCACGATCGGCGGCATGTCATAGGCCGTCAGCCGCATGGTCTCGTAATTATACGACGGCAGCGCGGTGCGATCGCCCATCCGCAGCGTCGCCGGCTGGTTGGGAATGCGCCCGGTCAGCAGCAGCGCCAGGGTCGGGGCGGCGTTCGACGGGTACCAGGTGTGGAAGTCGTAGGCCTTGAGCGAGCCACCAGGCCCAAGCCCGCCCTTGATGTCGATCAGCTGTGCCGCGCCCTTAGGCTCCCAGAGATGCTCCTGCTCGCGGGTGAGCTGGACCCGCACGGGCGCACCGACCGCACGCGAGAGCAACACCGCGTCGGCGACGACATCGTCGGCGCAGTTGCGGCCATAGCAGCCCGCGGCCTCGAAGCGGATGACGTCGATCCGCTCCTTCGGCAGGCCGGTGAGCACAGCAAGATCGTTCTGCAGCGGATAGGGGTTCTGGCTGCCGGTCCAGACGGTGATCCCGTCCTCGCGCACATCGGCAACGGCGCAGGACGGACCAATCGAGCCATGCATGTGGTAGGGCCAGACATAGGTCCGGTCGAGCCGGGTCTCGAGATTACCCAGCGCCGTTTCGACATCGCCCTCCTCGGCCAGAAGGCGCGGCGTCGAAGGATGCGTGCGCAAAGCCTGACCGAGATCGGAGAGGTCGGGCGGCGTGAAGTCGCGCCACTCCGCCTTCAGCTTCAGCGCTGCTTCCGCCGCCTGTTCCTCGCGCTCGGCGACGATGCCGATGAAATCGCCCTCGACGACGACGGCGCGGATGCCGGGCACGTCGGCAATCGAGTCGCGATCGACCGAGATCAAGCTGCGGCCGACGAAGTCGCCGGCGTCCATGCCGGCATAGGGCGGGCGCACCACCCGGCCATGCAGCATGCCGGCAACGCGGACGTCGTGGACGTAAACGAAGCTGCCGGTGACCTTGGCCGGAATGTCGACGCGGGCGACCGAGCGCCCGACGAGCTTGTGTTGATCGACCTGCTTGAACGCGGCGCTCTCGGCCAGCGGCAGCAGGATGCGTTCATTGGCGAGCAGCGTATCGAGGGCAATGGCCGGCGCCGTCTCGCCCTTGTGCGAGATCACGCCGTCGCTGAGGCCGATCTCGTCCTCGCCGCAGCTCAGCGCCGCCGCCGCGAGTGCGATCAGCCTCGCCCGGATCTGCGTCGCTGCGATCCGTATAGCCAGCGAGGTGACCTGGATCGTCTCGCTGGCGATGGTCGGCCCCTGGTCGGGCGTCTCGGCGGTGTCACCGAGCACCATTTCGACCGCTTCGAAGGGGAAATCGAGCTCCTCCGCCACCATCTGGGCCAGCGCGGTGCGGATGCCGGTGCCGAGGTCGACATGGCCGTTGAAGGCGAGGACGCGGCCTTCCGCCGTCAGGCAGACATGCAGGTCGAGCCCGTCCTCCGGTGCTGCGTCGGCGGAAGCGCCCTTGCGCGGGGCGACAACGCCGATCACGCCGGCGCGCTTCAAGAGCGCCTTGCGGGAGAGGGGCTCGCTCATGATGCCGCCGCGTCCTGCCGCCCGCGCTCGGCGGCGAGCATCACCGCCTTGACGATCTCGACATGGGTGCCGCAGCGGCAAAGATTATGGCGCAGCGCCTCGCGCACCTCCGCCTCGCTCGGATTGGGCTGGGCATCGAGAAAAGCCTTCGCCGTCATCACCATGCCGGCGATGCAGTAGCCGCATTGCGCCGCCTGCGCGTCGATGAAGGCCTGCTGGATTGGGTGCGGCGCTTCCACGCTGCCGAGCCCTTCGAGCGTGACGATCTCGCGCTCCGCCACCAGCCGCACCGGCAGGGCGCAGGCACGTGCCGCCTGACCCTCGACCAGCACCGTGCAGGCACCGCATTCGCCGAGGCCGCAGCCGAATTTCGGGCTGTTGAGTGCGAGGTCGTTACGCAGGAAGAACAGCAGCGGCGTCTGGGCTTCGCCCGTAACCTCATGGCTCGCGCCGTTGACGCGCAGCGTAAAGCGCCGCGTCGCCCTCATGGCTCGCCCGAGCGGGGCGAGGCGCGCCTGATCGTCCTGATCGTCACGGCCACCGAGATCGTTCGTATACGAATGAGAATAATGACAAATAGAAGGAGGCTGCAAGCGGGAATTCGGGCGCGCCGTCATGCTCGGGCTTGACCCGAGCATCTCAGGCCGGAGGAGGTTCCAACCAGCGCCTTCTCGTCATGAAATTCTCGGGTCTGCGCTACGCTTCGCCCGAGAATGACGGCCAGCGCCGTTCGGCTCAGTGCTGCACCGACGGGATCTTCTCTGCCGGCGGGGTGTTGCGGCTGATGCCGTTGCGGACGATGCCGTCGATCACGATCATGCCGATGCCGGGCAGATCGCCGAGCTGGATCGAGTTGAGGAAATTCGTCCCGGCCGAATGCTGGGCCTTGTCCATGAAGACGAAATCGGCGGCGCGGCCGACCTCGATCAGGCCGCAATCGAGGCTGCGCATCCGGGCGGTGTTGCCGGTGGCGAAGCAGAACGCAACCTCGGCCGGNCCCGCGGGTCCGTCGGTGCCGAGGATGACGCGCTGCAATTCGTCCATCTCGCGGGCGACGCGGAGCGTATAGAGCGCGGCGCGCTCATTGCCGTTATGGACCAACTCGAGGCCGCGCTTGCAGCCCTCGCAGATGCAGCGAATCTCCTTGTCCGGCAAAGCGGTATGGCCGCCATTGATGTGGCCGACCACGTCGGTATCGGCTTCCAGCACGACATCGGCGCCGATCAGCCCGGAGCCGGGGATCGACGGCCCGCCGGTATGGATGGTCGACTGGATCCCGTATTTGCGGGCCCAGGCCACCATCTCCCTGGCCCGTGCGCCGTCCTTGACGCCGCCCAGCCCGACCTCGCCGAGCAGTCTCACCCCGGCATCGGCCAGGTCCTTGAAGTCCTGCTCGACCATACCGGGCTCGATCACTGGTGCGCCGGCATGGACCTTGACGCCGCCGGGGCGGAAGGCGGTGAAGGCGCGCTGCGCGTAGATCGCCATCGCTTTCAGGCCGACGATATCCTTGGGCCGGCCGGGGGTGTGGACCTCGCCGGCCGAGATCATGGTGGTGACGCCGCCATGCATGGTCGAATCGATCCAGCCGAACTGGTTCTGGCGCGGCGTCCAGTCGCCGGCGACCGGGTGGACATGGCTGTCGATCAGCCCGGGCGAGAGCACCGTGCCATTGGCGTCGATGACGGTGTCGGCCTGGTCGGTGTCGAGATCCTTGAAGCGGCCGACCGCGGCGATCCGGCCGCCGATGGCGATGAGCGTATCGGCTTCCAGAATCGGGCGCTCGATGTCGCCGGAGAGCATCAGGCCGATATTCTTCACCACCAGCTTGTGCGTGCTGCTGACCGTCGTCGCCTGCTGCTCAGCCATCGTATCCGCCCTGTCGTCCGTTGCTAAAAATCTGCCGTCATCCTCAGCGCCGGGAGCCCGATTGACAAGCGCGGTTGGACACGACATATTGTTTGTATACGAATGAATTTCTGCCCCGTCCGAACCCGGCTGTCAAGCAGCAAGGATCGCACATGCCTTACGCCGTCACCAGCGCCTGCATCCGTTGCAAGTACATGGATTGCGTCGAGGTCTGCCCCGTCGACTGCTTCTATGAGGGCGAGAACATGCTCGTCATCCATCCGGATGAGTGCATCGACTGCGGCGTCTGCGAGCCGGAATGCCCGGCCGAGGCGATCGTCGCCGACGGCGCCGACGGAGCCGAGCAGTGGCTGACCCTGAATGCACGTCTGGCACCGCTCTGGCCGAACATCACGCAGAAGAGCGAGCCGCCGGCTGATGCCGACGACTGGAAGGGAATACCGGACAAGATCGACCTGCTTTCCGAACGTCCGGCAATGTGATATTGGGTGGCTTGCATCCGATAATCTGCTAAATCGCTAGACTATCTGAGGATCGACGAGATGAGCAATTTCTACGAGGAGCGCGTCCTCTCCGTCCATCACTGGACCGATACGCTCTTCAGCTTCACCACGACCCGCGACACGACCTTCCGCTTCAAGAACGGCCAGTTCACGATGATCGGACTCAAGGTCGGCGAGAAGCCGCTGCTGCGGGCCTACAGCGTCGCCAGCACCAATTACGACGAGAACCTCGAGTTCTTTTCTATCAAGGTGCCGGAGGGTCCGCTGACCTCGCGCCTGCAGAACCTCCAGGTCGGCGACCCCATCATCATCGGCAAGAAGGCGACGGGCACGCTGGTGCTCGACAATCTCAAGGACGGCAAGCGCCTGTTCCTGCTCGGCACCGGCACCGGCCTTGCCCCCTTCCTGTCGCTGATCCGCGATCCCGAGACCTATGAGCGCTACGAGAAGGTCGTGCTCATGCATGGCTGCCGCCAGGTCTCTGAACTCGCCTATGGCGAGCGCATCCAGCAGGAACTGCCGAACGACGAATTCCTCGGCGAGATGATTCGCGAGCAGCTGGTCTATTACCCGACCGTGACGCGCGAGCCTTTCCGCAATCGCGGTCGCATCACCGATCTCATCACCTCCGGCCAGCTCTTCAGCGACACCGGCATGGGCCCGTTCGACGCCGAAGGCGACCGCTTCATGCTCTGCGGCAGCCCGCAGATGCTGGTCGATCTCAAGCAGATCTTCGACGAGCGTGGCCTTCAGGAAGGCAATCACGGCGAGGCCGGCGACTACGTCATCGAGAAGGCCTTCGCCGAACGCTGAGACCGGGCGAATATCGCATAGAGCGGCCGGCCTGCCCCTGCAGGCCGGCCGCTCCGTTTTCGCGGTCCGCCCTGCGTCTTTGCCGCGGCGCCCCGAGCCTGCTACCTGTCCGGCAAATCACCGCAACCGACGAGCAGCGCCATGACCGACACCCTCCCCGACCGGCTGTCCTCCAACCCCAACAGCCCGTTCTACAATGAGGAGCTGCTGGCGCGGGATATCGGCGTCCGCTTCAAGGGCGTCGAGAAGACCAATGTCGAGGAATACTGCGTCAGCGAGGGCTGGGTCCGCCTCACCGCCGGCAATGCCAAGGACCGCCATGGCAACCCGATGACGGTCAAGCTCAAGGGCGCCGTCGAGCCTTACTTCCGCAACGCCGAGTGATATCCGCCGCGGGCGGTCGCCAGCATGAAGGCGGCGATCGCCAGCACTGACAGCCCGGCGCGCACGCCGTGCAGTACGCCCCAGCGCTCGATCAGAGCCCGGCTCGCCGCTGACGCCTGCTCGGAACCGAGCGCCAATAATGCGTCATTCACTGGCGCGATCACGATCAGCGTGAAGGGCAGATTGGCGAGCATCAGCGTTGCGCCGACCAGCCAGAGCCGGCCTCTCGCTCGCCAGTAGGCGATCGTCCCGACGAGGCTGGCCAGTACGGCGAGCCCGGCCTGCATCCGCGCCGCGCGCGGGTAGCTTTCCTGCCATTGCAGCAGAAGCGAGCGATCCTCCAGCGCGAGCCGCGCCGGCTGCTCGGCGACGAGGATGTAGATCGCAGCACCGGCGAACAGCGTCGCAAGAATCAGCGCGACGAGGCCCGTGGCGGAAGCACCGCTTTTCTGCGCGGTCGCATCGAGACTGGAGGCAGGCATGGCCATCTCCTCGAAATGAACAGCATGCTATATATCATTGCATAGCATACTGTTCAACTACAAACTTTCCGGATCGAGCCCTGCATGACCAGCTTCAAGACCAACTCCGCCGGCTATCTCGCCAATCATGTCGCCCGCCTGTTCGCGCGCGAGCTCGCCGAGGCGGTGCGCCCGCTCGGCCTCGCCCCGGCGCAGTTCATGGTGCTGCTCGAACTCTGGCGCGAGGAAGGGTTGACCCAGAAGGACCTGGTCGGCCGGCTCGATGTCGAGCAGGCGACGATGGCAGCGACGCTCGCCCGGATGGAGCGCGATGGCTTGATCGAACGCCGCCCCGACCAGGCCGATGCCCGCGCCCGCCGCATTCAGCTCACCGCGCGGGCCAAGGCGCTGCAGGAGCCGGCCCTCGCCGCCGCCAAGGGCGTCAATGCGCGCGCTTTGGCCGGCTTTTCCGAAGCGGAACGCGAGGCGCTGCTGACCGGCATGCGCCGGATCGTTGGCGCGCTCTCGCGCGGCGCCGAGCTCGGTTAGCCCAACTCCTTATAGAAGAAGGTCGAGCCGCAATCGCGCCCGTCGGGCATCAGCGCATAGCGCGGGATGGTGCCGACTTCGGTCCAGCCCAGACGGCTGTAGAGGCGGCGTGCTGCCCCGCCCTCGTCGGTGTCGAGCACCAGGAGGTCGCGCCCGAGCGCCAGCGCCGCCGCCTCGGCCGCCCGCATCAGCGCTTCACCGATGCCGCGGCGGCGCGCCTGCGAATGCACCAGCACCTTGGCGATCTCGGCGCGATGCGGCTGGTTCGGCTTTCCGACCGGGTGGAGCTGTGCCGTGCCGACGATGCCGCTTTCGTCGCGGGCGACGAAGAGCAGGACGCGTTCGACAGCGACCTCGGCCGCGATGCCGTGCCAGAAGCTCTCGAAATCGGCCTGCGTATTCCACTCCATGAAACCGACCGAAGCGCCGTTCGCCACGGAGTCGCGCAGGATTTCCGCCAGCGCCGGCAGCGCTGCCCGTACGCCGTCCCCGTCAAGCTGCTCGATGGTCACGCTGCCCGGCTCCGTCATCACCTGTCTCCTCGCGCCGCTCAATCGGCGGCGCTATCCACTATGCAAGATTAATTCCAACATAGTGGACCATCTGGAACAAGGTTGCCGCGGCCGGCCGTCAACCCTGATTTTACGACGTTTGGCGAATTCCAGTCTCCCTTGCCCAAATCAGCCAGGTGATTTCCGAAAAAGTCACGGGCTCGCGTTTTACTCGGGGCCGGAAGACGCCGGGAACGGCGCCGGCGCAAGGGGAGGCGTCGATGAACAGGGGACTGGACTTCATCGGCCGGTCGGTGGTCCGCTTCATCACGCGCGGCAAGCCGCAGGCAGGTCCGGTCGACGCGAAGGCGCTGGCCCGGCTCAAGGCGGCGCTGCGGCCGGGCGATGTGCTGCTGGTCGAAGGCCACATGAAGGTCTCGGCCGCAATCAAGTACCTGACCCAGTCGACCTGGTCGCATGCGGCGCTTTATGTCGGCGACACCGGCAAGTTCAGCCCCGAGGGCGAACCGCTAGTCCTTGCCGAAGTCGAGATGGATGTCGGCTGCGTGCTCTCGCCCTTGTCGAAATACGGCGCTTTCGGCACTCGTATCTGCCGACCCCAGGCCCTGGACCGCGAAGGCCGCCAGATCGCCGTCGACTACGTGCTCGAGCGGCTCGGCACGCAGTATGACCTCAAGAACATCCTCGATCTCGCGCGCTGGCTGATCCCAATTCCCTGGGCACCGGCCGGCTTCCGCCGGCGCATGATCGCGCTCGGCTCCGGCGATCCGACTCGGGCGATCTGCTCGACCCTGATCGCCCAGGCTTTCGAGACAGCACGCTATCCGGTGTTGCCGACCGTCGAATATGCCAGCGCAATGGACGAGCAGGATTTCGAGGAGATCCTGCACATCCGGCATCATTCGCTCTATATGCCGCGCGATTTCGACATCTCGCCCTATTTCTCCGTGGTGAAGCCGACCTTGGAGGCCGGTTTCGACTATAAGAGGCTGAATTGGGCGCAGGAGCGCCTGCTCGCGGCAGAGTGAAACGGCGGCCGATCTGTCTCGCGCCCTTGGCGCAGGGGGCGCGCACTGCTATGGCGCGCGCATGAGCACCCGCAGTTTCGACAACATTCGCAATTTCTCGATCGTGGCGCATATCGACCACGGCAAGTCGACCCTCGCCGACCGGCTGATCCAGCAGACCGGTACGGTCGCGGCGCGCGACATGAGCGAGCAGATCCTCGACTCGATGGATATCGAGAAGGAACGCGGCATCACCATCAAGGCGCAGACCGTCCGGCTCGACTATCTAGCCGAGGATGGCAAGAGCTACATCCTCAACCTGATGGACACGCCCGGCCACGTCGACTTCGCCTATGAGGTCTCGCGCTCGCTCGCGGCCTGCGAGGGCTCGCTGCTGGTGGTCGACGCCTCGCAGGGTGTCGAGGCGCAGACGCTGGCCAATGTCTACCAGGCGCTCGACGCCGGCCACGAGATCGTCACCGTCCTCAACAAGATCGACCTGCCGGCGGCCGAGCCCGAGCGGATCAAGCAGCAGATCGAGGACGTGATCGGCCTCGACGCCTCCGAGGCCGTGCCGATCTCGGCCAAGACCGGCCTCAACATCGAGGGCGTGCTCGAAGCCATCGTCAAGAAGCTGCCGGCGCCGAAGGGCGATCTGGAAGCCCCGCTCAAGGCCCTGCTGGTCGACTCTTGGTACGACGCCTATCTCGGCGTCGTCGTGCTCGTGCGTATCATCGACGGCGTGCTGAAGAAGGGCATGACGATCCGGATGATGCGGGCCAACGCCAGCTACGGCGTCGACCGCGTCGGCGTGTTCAAGCCGAAGATGCTGGAGGTCAAGGAACTCGGCCCCGGCGAGGTCGGCTTCTTCACCGCCTCGATCAAGGAGGTCGCCGACACCGCGGTCGGCGATACCATCACCGACGACAAGAAGCCGATCGCCGAGCCGCTGCCGGGCTTCAAGCCGGTGCAGCCGGTCGTGTTCTGCGGCATCTTCCCGGTCGACGCCGCCGAATTCGAGGTGCTGCGGAGCGCCATGTCGCGGCTGCGCCTGAACGATGCCTCGTTCTCCTATGAGATGGAGACCTCGGCGGCGCTCGGTTTCGGCTTCCGCTGCGGCTTCCTCGGCTTGCTGCATCTGGAGATCATCCAGGAGCGGCTCGAGCGCGAGTTCAACCTCAACCTGATCTCGACCGCGCCATCGGTCGTCTACCATCTCAAGCTGCGCGACGGCACGACGCTCGAATTGCACAATCCGGCCGACATGCCGGACGTGATGAAGATCGAGTTCATCGAGGAGCCCTGGATTCGCGCGACGATCTTCACCCCGGACGAGTATCTCGGCTCGGTGCTGAAGCTCTGCCAGGACCGGCGCGGCCTGCAGATCGACCTCAACTATGTCGGCTCGCGTGCCAAGGTCGTCTACGATCTGCCGCTGAACGAGGTGGTGTTCGACTTCTACGACCGGCTGAAGTCGATCTCGAAGGGCTACGCCTCCTTCGACTACCAGATCACCGACTATCGCGAGGGCGACCTCGTGCGCATGTCGATCCTGGTCAATGCCGAGCCGGTCGACGCGCTCTCCATGCTGGTCCACCGCTCGCGCGCCGATGCCCGCGGCCGGGCGATGTGCGAGAAGCTCAAGGAGCTGATCCCGCCGCACATGTTCCAGATTCCTGTCCAGGCTGCCATCGGCGGCAAGATCATCGCCCGCGAGACGATCCGGGCGCTGCGCAAGGACGTGACCGCGAAGTGCTATGGCGGCGACGCCTCGCGCAAGCGCAAGCTCCTGGACAAGCAGAAGGAAGGCAAGAAGAAGATGCGGCAGTTCGGCCGGGTCGAGATCCCGCAGGAAGCCTTCATCGCCGCACTGAAGATGGACGACTGAGCCAGGAGGCTGAGCTCCGGCGGACGCTACTTCAGGGAACCATCCCGGCAATCACGGTGTTGATCCACAGCCCTGCACGTCAAGGGAGGACAGCACCGTGGACAGACGTTCCTTCATCGCAAGCCTGATCGGCGGCCTGGCTGCCGCAAGCTTCGCCTCGGCGGGATTGGCGGCGCAACCGTCGAAGATGCCCCAGCTGGGAGACCGGCGCCGGCCTGACGACGCCCCCCAGGTCGACCCCGAGACCCTCGACAAGACCGACGCCGACTACGCCCAGTATTATTATTACGGGCCGCGGCGGCGCTACTGGGGTCCGCGCTATTATCGGCCGTACCGGCCCTACCCGTACTACCGGCCTTATCCGTATTATCGGCCTTACGGCTGGGGGTATCGCCGGCGCTATTGGGGCCCGCGCTATTACTGGTAGTAGGTTCGGCCAAGGCCTGATCGCTCGAAACGGATCCGCGCAGGGATAGCCCTGCGCGGGCGTTGCCGTGAACGGCTCAGAGGTTCGCGCCGAGCCCGCGCAGCTCGGCCTTGAGGTCGATCGGCTCGACGAAGTGAACCGCCTGCATGCCGACCGAGCGGGCCGCTTCGATGTTCCTGGCGCTGTCGTCGACGAAGATGCACTCCCCGGCGCTGAGTCCGTAGCGCTCCAGCAGCACATTGTAGATCGCTGGATCGGGCTTGAGCAGCCGCTCATGCGCCGAGACGATCACGCCGTCGAAGCTCTGCAGGAACGGGAAGCGGATCAGGCACTCCGCCCATTTCTCGCGCGAGAAATTGGTGATCGCGTAGACCTGCTCGCCCTTGGCCTTGAGGTCGGCCAATACCGCGACGCTGTCCTCGATCGTGCCCGGCACGGTCTCGTGCCAGCGCTCGTCGAAGGCCTTGATCTCGGCCTCCCACTCGGGATGGGCAGCAATCAATGTCGCCACGGCCTCGGTCCAGGGTCGGCCGCGGTCCTGTTCCAGGTTCCAGGCCGATGTGCAGACGTTCTGCAGGAACCAGCTGCGCTTTTCGTCATTGGGGATCAGGTCGCGATAGAGATGGAAGGGGTCCCAGCGCAACAGGACGTTGCCGACATCAAATACGACCTTGCGATTGGCAGGCATCGGTAGGCTTCTCCACTCCGTTGCGGCGACGGGGTCGGCGCGACTCACGCCCTTGTGTGTGGGCTAGCGTAACCTTCCCACCGATTCTGGCGTATTCGCGTTAGGGGTCGACAATCAAGGTGACGGATGGCTTTGGCAGCAACAGGCAGTTACTGGCCCTGGAACGACCGGCAGGGGCGCTTCTCCGCCTTGCGCGCCGGCTGTTTCGCGCTCGTGCTCGTCCCCGCTCTGATCCTCGCTTTCCAGGCCTGGAGCCATCAGCTCGGCTCGAAGCCGTGGACGCAGGCCGTGCACGACACCGGCACCTGGGCCTTGCGCATCCTGGTCATCACCCTCGCGGTGACGCCGCTGCGCCGAATCCTCGATTGGAACAAGCTGATCGGCATCCGCCGCATGCTCGGCCTCTCGGTCCTCGCCTATGCGCTCGGCCATCTCACGCTGTATTGCATCGACCTCGCCTTCGACTGGGGGCTGATCCTCTCAGAGATCGTCAAGCGCTTCTATCTGATCGTCGGCATCACCGCGCTCATCGGCCTCGTCGTGCTCGGCATCACCTCGACCGACGGCATGATCCGCCGCCTCGGCTCGGGACGCTG
Organism: Allobosea sp. Root483D1; assembly: GCF_001429505.1. Taxonomy (GTDB): domain Bacteria; phylum Pseudomonadota; class Alphaproteobacteria; order Rhizobiales; family Beijerinckiaceae; genus Allobosea. The sequence goes on along the minus strand of NZ_LMJW01000004.1, from coordinate 117,706 downwards.
GCAGCGCCTGCACAACCTCGTCTATCCGATCGCCTGCCTCGGCCTGTTCCATTTCGCGCTGCAGTCGAAGATCGACGTCACCCAGCCGGTGCTGTTGACCGGCCTGTTCGCGCTATTGATGGCGTATCGCGGGCTGAATCGCCTCGGCATTCCCTTGAGCTTCGGCTCGCTGGCGCTGACGGCGTTGGCGACAGGTCTTGCCACCGCATTGGCCGAAACCGCCTGGTACGCCTTCGCCACGGGCGCCTCGGCCTGGCTGATCTTCCAGGCCAATGCCGATATCGTCGTCTACCAGGACTGGACGGCGCTGCGGCCGGGCCATTGGGTCGCAGCTGTCGGGCTTGCGCTCGCGGTTCTGCACCTCTTCCGCAAGCCGGCGCCAAGGCCGCAAGCAATCCGCCGTCATGCTCGGGCTTGACCCGAGCATGACGCCTTGATCAGCCCTCTTTGCGCGCCAGTTCCAGGATGGTCTCGATCAGCACGCGGATGGCGATGCCGGCGTCGAGCTCGGTCATGTTCTCCAGCGGCGAATGGCTGATGCCCTTCTCGCAGCGCACGAACAGCATGGCCGAAGGGCAAAGCTTCGCCATTTCCATGGCGTCGTGACCGGCCCCGGAGGCCAGGCGCCGCGCCGTCAGGTTCGAGCCGGTGCGGGCGATTCCAACCGCGAACGCCTCCTGCAGGCCCTCGTCCATCGGCACGGCGTCGCCGCGCGAATAGGGCGTGATGGTCAATCCCACACCGCGCCGCGCCGCAATCTCGGCAAAGCGGTGGTTGATCTCCCCATCCATGCTCGCAACGGTCTCACCATCGGGCGCGCGGTAATCGATGGTGAAATCGACCGCGCCCGGCACGACATTGGTGGCGCCGGGATCGGCCCGGAACACGCCGACCGTGCCGACGGCGCGCTCATGCTCCCCAGCGATCGCTTCCAGCGCCAGCGCCATCTCCGCCGCCGCCGTGAGCGCGTCCTTGCGTAGCCGCATCGGCACCGTGCCGGCGTGGCCGGCCTCGCCGCTGACACGGACGCCGGCGCGGCCTTGTGCGGCGATCGCCGTCACAATGCCGACCGCTTCGTTTTCCGCCTCCAGTACCGGACCCTGCTCGATATGGACTTCGAGATAAGCCTTGACCGAGCCCGGCTTGCGGGCGAGCGCGGCAATCCCCGCCGGATCGCCGCCGAAGGCGATGAGCGCATCGCGCAGCACGACGCCATCGGCGTCGCGCGCCGAAAGCCAGTCCTGGTCGTAGCGGCCCGTCAGCGCCGAGGAGGTCGAGACATTGGTTGGGAAGCGCACCGTCTCTTCGTCGCCGAAGGCGACGACTTCGAGCGCGAAGGGCAGGGCGATGCCGGTGTCGCGGATCGCCTGTACCGCCAGGATACCGGCGACGACGCCGAGATTGCCGTCGAAGCGGCCACCATCGCGGACCGTGTCGATATGGGAGCCGATCAGCACCGCCGGCAGCCCGGGCGTAACACCTTCACGCCGGCCCTGGACCGATCCGGCAGCGTCGATGAAGGCGGTCAGGCCCGAGACCTCCATGGCGCCCTTGACGTATTCCGCGCCCTGCCGGTGCGACGGCGAGAGATAGAGCCGGGTCAGCTTGCCCGGTTCGTCCGTGAACCGGTTGAGGCCGGCGAGAGCGGCGAAGGCACGGGCGCCGAGGACGGCGGGGGAAGGCAGGGTCGTGGTCATGGAATCAAACCTAGCGGGCCGGCCATGGGCATGGCCAGTCCGCTTTAGCGTGGCAACATCGATTTGGGTGTCAGTAGGTCGCCCGGCCGCCCGACAGGTCGAAGACTGCACCGGTGGTGAAGCTGTTCTCGGCCGAGGCGAGGAAGGCGACCATCGAGGCGACCTCTTCAGGTTGCAGGAAGCGCCCGCGCGGGATCTTGGCCAGCATGTAGCCGATATGCTCCTCGCTCATCTGGTCGAAGATGCGGGTGCGGGCGGCGGCCGGGGTGATGCAGTTCACCGCGATGTCCTGCTGCGCCAGCTCCTTGCCGAGCGATTTGGTCAGCGCGATCACCGCCGCCTTCGAGGCCGAATAGGCCGAGGCGTTGGGGTTGCCCTCCTTGCCGGCGATCGAGGCGACCAGCACGAGCCGCCCGTAATTGCGCTTGAGCATGCCCGGGATCACCGCCTGGCAGCAATGCAGCGTGCCGTCGACGTTGAGGCGCATGATCTTGGCCCATTCGTCGAGCGGATATTCCCAGGTCTTCAGGTTCGGCCCGGCGATGCCGGCGCTGGTGACGAGGATGTCGACGCTGCCATGGCGCTGCTCCAGCTCGGCTGTGGCGGCGTTCACGGCCCTGGCGTCGGTCACGTCGATCGAAAGCCCGCTCGCGGCCGGGCCGATCGCGGCGGCCGCCTCATTGGCGAGCTTGCCGTCGAGATCCCAGATCGCGACCTTGGCGCCGCTGGCGGCGAGACGTTCGGCAACGGCACGGCCGATCCCCTGCGCACCGCCGGTGACGATGGCGACCCTGCCGTTCAAATCGATTTGATTCATTGAAATGACGCCCCTCCCTGAAGCTGGCCGGCGAACTCTAGCGCAAAGCCGGCCATCGCATAGGCACGATGGCTTCAGGGGAGGGTTGCGTCGATCGGACGCTCAGCGCGCGTTGCGGAAGGCGCTGGGGCTGAACACGGTGCGCAGCAGGATGCCGATGTCGAGCCAGAACGACCAGTTGTCGATGTACCAGTGATCATAGGCGATGCGGCGGGCCATCTTGTCGTCGGTGTCGGTCTCGCCGCGCAGGCCGTTGACCTGGGCCCAGCCGGTGATGCCGGGCTTGACGTTGTGGCGCCGGGCATAGAGCGCGATCTTGCGCTGGAACTCGCGGTCATGGGCGAGCGCGTGCGGCCGCGGGCCGACCAGCGACATCTGCCCGGCGATGACGTTGAGCAGCTGCGGCAACTCGTCGAGATTGTAGCGCCGCAGGAAGCCGCCGATCCTGGTGATGCGCGGATCGTTGCGCGTCGCCTGCTTGACCACTTCGCCATCGTCCGTCGTCGTCATGGTGCGGAACTTGAAGATGCGGAACGGCTGCTGGTTGAAGCCGTAGCGGCGTTGCAGGAATAGCACCGGTCCCGTCGAATCGAGCTTGATCGCAAGTGCGATCAACAACAGAATCGGCAGGCTCGCGACGAGGATGGCGCTCGCGGCGAGGGCGTCGAAGACGCGCTTGAACAAGATCTGCGCGAAGGACAGCGCCGGGCGCGTCAGCCGCAGCGAGGCGAGCGAGCCGATGCGCACGATATGGGGATTGTCGAAACGGTCCATGACCCGCTCCGGCGTCAGATGGATCGCGATCGGCAGGTTCATGAAGGCATCGATACAGGCGTCGATCGTCTCCTGGTCCGACCAGGGCAGCGCGATGAAGACGGCGTCCGGCTTGAGGTCGCGGGCACGGGCCGAGGCGGTGACGAGGTCGGCGGCAAGTGCCGCCTGCGGATCGTTGATCCGGCGCGGATCATTGCTGCGCAGGAAGGCGACGTCGACGATCGAGAAGCCGATGTTCCAGGGCTGGTGGCGCGCGACGAAGGACATCACCTCGCTCTCGCGGCCGATCAGGAAGACGCGCTCGGAGGTGATCCGCCCGGTCTTCGACGCCATCGAGATGGTGCGTACGATCGCCGAGCGGGCGAGCGCGATCAGCGGCACGCCGGCGAAATAGGTGACGAGCACGACCGCACGCGAATACTGGTCGTTGACCTTGGCCATGAAGACGAGCGCGACGAAGGCGATCATCGTCAGGTTCCAGACCGCGAAGGCCGAGGTGATCTGGCCCTTGGTCGAAAGATAGTTTTCCAGCCGGTAGCGGCCGCGCATCAGATTGGTGAAGACGAAGATCGCGGCGATCATCGAGGCGAGCTCGGCGGTGACCTTGTCGTTGCCGAGATGGCGATAGGCGACGAAGTGATAGGCGATCGAGGTGCCGGCGACCACGGTCGCCACCGTCACCGCATCGACCAGCGCCGTGATCAGCCCGATCCAATGACGCAGCGCATTGGCGCGCTGGTCGGCCGCCGTGGCGACTTCGTAGTTCAGCTCGTTGACGCTCATCATGCCGCGCTCGCTCGGTCGCAGGCGGTCCGGTTTCGGCACAGGTGATGCGCCGGAGGCCGCCTACCCCCGCCGAAGTGGCAAGGGCGGTGCCGCGGCGGCATCGGGCGGTTTCGCGGGAAATGCGGGGGAATCGCCCCGGTTGGACCGGTATGGAATGCGACCGGGCAGAAGAGCGTCCCAGAACGGGACAGCCGGCGAGACAGAGAGCCGTTGGGCCGGCAAGACCGGTTATCGGATCAGGGAAAGGCAGCGTTCATCCTATGTCGGGGTTCCGCTTGACCCTCGGAAGAAACCCAACGAAGACAATGAGCTACGCCGTCAGCATGGCGACGTTCGTGCCAGCAGCGATCGAGATGAACGTCGTTCTCTTCCAGAACTCACAGCGACGGGCTGCCCTCGCCACCCCGCCCGAGCCGCCGCGCCGCGACATCGCCGGCGTCCCGGTCGCGGCCTTGACGCGGCAGGAGGCGCTCGCACTGGTCGATCACGCCTTCGACGGCGGCAACCATCTGCATCTGGCCTACTGCAACGCCAATCTCGTCAACATCGCCGCGCGCGATGCGGGCCTGCGCGAGCGCCTCGCCCGCTTCCTGATCCTGCCCGACGGGATCGGCGTCGACATCGCCTCGCACCTGCTCTATGGCGCGGCCTTCCCGGCCAATCTCAACGGCACCGATTTCACACCGGCGATCCTCGCCGCGCGCAAGCAGCCGCTCTCGGTGATGCTGCTCGGCGGCCGGCCAGGCGTCGCCGAGAGCGCCGCGGCGAGGCTGCGCGCCGACTACCCGCAGCATCGCTTTGCGGTGCTGAGCCATGGCTATTTCTCGTCGCAGGACGAGCCCGCCCTGCTGACGCGGCTCGCGCATGAACGGCCCGATCTTCTGCTGGTCGCTTTCGGCAATCCACGGCAGGAAAAATGGATCGCCGACCGGATCGATGCCCGCCATTGCGCGGTCGCGGCCGGCATCGGCGCGCTGTTCGATTTCCTCGCCGGCGAGGTGGCGCGGGCGCCGGACACCTTCCGCACCCTGCGGCTCGAATGGGTCTACCGGCTCTGGCTCGAGCCGCGCCGACTCTGGCGGCGCTATGTCGTCGGCAACCCGGCCTTCCTCATGCGCGTGTTGCGCCAGAAGCTGGTGCAGCGCCGCGCCTGAAGCCGCCTACGGTTTCTTCCCGACGATGAAGCCGAAGAGCGGGCCGGCGCCGATCATCACCAGGAAGACCCGGATGATGTGGTGGGCCGCGACGAAGGCGACTTCGGTGTGCAGCGCCAGGGCGATCAGGCTCATCTCGGCGAGGCCGCCCGGCGAATAGGCCAGGATCAGCGGCACCGGCTTGTAGCTTGAGACATGCGCCACCGCGAAGGCGAAGACCAGCGTCAGCGCCACCAGGATCACGGTCGAGCCGAAAGAGATCAGGAGGATGCGCAGGATCGCCTGCGGCGGCGTGCCGACGAAGCGGCAGCCGATGGTGACGCCGAGGATGAGCTGGGCGACATTGACGATCTCGTAGGGTGGCACGGAATCGCTGAAGCCGACGAGATGCACGATGGCCGAGACCAGCATCGGCCCGAGCAATTGCTTGGCCGGCATGCGCAGCGCATGGGCGAGCATCACGCCGGCGATCGCGCTGGCGACCAGCCAGAACCAGCCCAGCGCCGAGGTCTGGAACATCGACGGGCCCTGATTGCGGTTGATGCCGAGCGAGACGCCTTCGAGCCATTGCACGATGAAGGGCAGCGTCATCACCACCAGCAGGATGCGGGCGGAGTGGATCAGCGCGATGGTGCGGGCATCGCCGCCCTTCTCCTCGCCGGTGATCACCATCTCGACGAGGCCGCCCGGCATGCCGGAGAAGAAGGCGGTCACGGGGTCGTAGCCAGCGACGCGGCGGAAATAGGTGACGCAGCACAGGCCGCAGGCGACCATGAACAGCACGAGCCCGCCGATGGTCGGCAGCCAATTCGGCATCTGCGCGATGATCTCCGGCTTGAATCCGGAGCCCAGCATCACGCCGATCACCGCCGACATGGGCGGGCGGATCACCGGGGGAGCGGCCACCGGCGCGCGGGCGATGGCAGCGACGGTGCAGAACACCATCGAGCCGAGCATCCAGGGCAATGGCAGGCGGTAATGGGCGAAGAGCCAGCCGCCGAGGGTGCCGAGTGCCAATGCGAACAGAAAACGGCGCCAGGGAAAGCGTCGCGGCGACAACTCGCTGATGCCGTTGACCGCATCCCTCAGCAGATCCCGCATCGCCCCGATCACCTCCCTGAGACGCATGCCGATGGCAGCGCCACGGCGTTGCTATACGCCATTCGCATGACGATGACAGGGCCTTGTCGGCATGCCGCCCTTGCCCTCGCGGCGGAACGAATGGACGTGGCGGCAACCCCGACAGGCAACCCTGCCATGTCCGCAAGTCACTGACGAACGGGCGGAAAATCGGCGACAGTCGAATCCTGCAGGATATCTGATAGGCCGTCGGCGTCTTCCGCCCGGCTCGGGGCAGCCATGAGCGAAGACCGCCTTTCGGAAGCGACGGGTCGCGGCAGCGAGAGCATCGGCGTGGCCGAAGCGCTGCCTGTTTCAGCCGACGAGGATGGCAGTCCGGGAGAGCCTCCCGAACCGTCCGATTCGCGTCTGGCAGCTGTTCCTCTCCCGCCGGTCCTGTCCGCGCCGTCCCGCGAGAGCTGGCTCGGCACACGTCGCAATCGCTCCCGTCTATGGTGGCGGGGGGCGAGCCCGAACCTGCGCGGCACCGTCTACATGATCACCGCGCTGCTCGTTTATGCGGTGATGGTCGGCGCCTTCAAACATCTCGGTACTGCGATCCCCCTGATCGAGACGCTGATGATCCGCCAGATCATCATGAGCGCGGTTGTCTTCGTCATCGCCGGCCGCAGCCTGCCTCTGGCCTTCAAGACCGATCGGCCGGGCCTTCAGATCTTCCGCGGCCTGATCACGCTGGCCTCGATGCTCTGCGGCTTCAGCGCGCTCATCCATATCCCGCTCGCCCAGGCGACGGCGATCAGCTTCAGCCAGGTGCTGTTCGTCACCATCGCCGCCGTGCTGATCCTGAAGGAGCGCGTCGACACCGCCCGCTGGATCGCGACCGCCCTCGGCTTTGCCGGCGTGCTGATCATGCTCAATCCGTCGGGCGATGGGTTGAACATCTGGGCGCTGATGTCAGTCGGCGGGGCGCTGTTCGGCGCCGGTATCACCATCAGCGTGCGCATCCTCGGCACCAGCGAGCGCACCGAGACGATCCTGATTTATCAGGGCCTGGTGCTGATGGTCGTCCTGGCATGGCCGGCCTGGGCGCTCTGGGTCTGGCCAACAGCCGAGCAATGGTTCTGGCTGGTGCTGCTCAGCCTGTTCGGCACCGCCGGGCAATGGCTGATCACCAAGGCCTATCAGGTCGGCGAGGCGTCGGCGCTGGCGCCGCTCGATTTCAGCCGCCTGATCCTGGCTGGATTCACCGGCTTCGTCTTCTTCGCCGAGGTGCCTTCGCTGACGACGCTCGCCGGCGCCGCCATCGTCATCGGCGCGACACTCTACACCATGCGCCGCAATGCCCGCAGCCGCGTCGGCTCCGACCTCTCTTCCCCGCCTTGACCGACCAGCGAGACAGACCATGGCGCACCATCAGCTCGATGCCTCCCTCGCCACCTGCCATTGGGGCTATTTCGATGCCGGGCTGAAACCGGTGCTCGAGATCGAGAGCGGCGACAGCGTCACCATCCGCACCGTCACCGGCGGCCCCGCCCATCTGCCCGAGGGCAATGCGACGATTCCGCCCGAGATCCACGAGATCCATGACAAGGCCGAGCGCATGCTGCCCGGCCATATCCTCACCGGCCCGATCGCGGTGAAGGGCGCCAGGCCCGGCCAGGTGCTGGAGGTGCAGATCAGGAGCGTGAAGCCGCGCACCGATTTCGGCTACACCATGTTCCGCCCGCTCGGCGGCACGCTGCCGGACGAGTTCGATTACCATGCCTTCCGTTACATCCATCTCGACCGCGAGCGGAACGTCGCGAACCTGCCCTGGGGCATGGAGCTGCCGCTTTCGCCCTTCTTCGGCGTGATGGGCACGGCGCCGCCGGCGCATTGGGGCCGGGTGACCTCGCTGATCCCGCGCGCCTTCGGCGGCAATATCGACAACAAGGAGCTCGGCGCCGGCGCGACGCTCTATCTGCCGGTTTTCGTCGAGGGCGCGCTGTTCTCCTGCGGCGACGGCCATGGCGCCCAGGGCGATGGCGAGGTCTGCATCACCGCGATCGAGACGGCGCTGGAAGGCACCTTCGAGTTCCATCTGCGCGAGGACCTGTCCTACGCGATGCCGCGTGCCGAGACGAAGAGCCACCACATCACCATGGGGATCGATCCCGACCTCGACATCTGCGCGAAAGATGCTCTGCGCGAGATGATCGGCCTGATCACCTCGCGGACCAAGCTGACGCGGGACGAGGCCTATATGCTCTGCAGCCTCGCCGCCGATCTGCGGGTGACCCAGACGGTCAACGGCTCCAAGGGCATTCACTGCATGCTGCCGAAGAGCCTGGTGGCGTGATCCCGGCCTGAGCCTCTCGGATCTCCGCTTCGCCGCGCACCAGAATGGCGCCGGGTCAGCCGTGATGCCGCAGCGCATCCGCGAGGAGCGGATGCTGCAGCTCCGCGAACGGATTGGCGACCGTCACGCCGCGATGGACAAAACCGTCCTGCATGTCTTCGGACAGCAGCAGGGCGCAGCCGGCCTCCGCGGCCGTGACGAGGATGAGCGCATCCCAGAACTGCAGACCGTGGGTGGCGGCAAGTGCGAGCGCGCCGTCCCAGCAGGCGGCATCGACCAGCCGGAAGCTGGTAGTGCTGCGCCATTCCAGGCAGATCTCCCGCGCACGGCCACGCGGCACACCGAGCTTGCGCGTCAGGGCATTGAAGAGCTCCCCGATGACCTGCGACGGCAGCACGATACGCTCTTCCCCCAGAGCGCTCCTGATCTGTCGCGCTCGTGCCACGCGCGGCTGATCATTGAAGCCCTCGGCATAGATCAGAATGTTGGTGTCGAAGCCGACGCGCATCGCCTCAATCGTAGAAGTCGTCGCGCGTGAGACGCGGCAGATTCTGGGCGGGCTGCGAATTCAGCCGCTCCGTCAACCTGTCGAACGCCTCGCGTCGGCGCGCCTTTTCGGCGTCGGCCTCCTCGACGCGGGTGATTTGCACCTTCGGCTGGCCGCGCGAGGTCACGACGACGCGCTCGCCGCTCTCGGCGAGCTTCATCAGCTTCGAGAATTCGCGATTGGCCTGCGCAGCCGAAACCGTCTTCACCATGACGGCCTCCCGATGTAGTGATGTCACTACATTTATGGATATGGTCTCGCGGGAATGCAAGCGGTCCGGATTTCGGACCGCATCGGTCGATCCTTCGTGTTAGGCTGGCGCCATGAGCAGCTATGGCCAGTTCTGCGCGATGGCGCGCGCCCAGGAGACGCTCGGCGGGCGCTGGACCTTGCTGATCGTCCGCGAGATCCTGTGCGGCAGCGGCCGTTTCAATGACATCCGCCGCGGCATTCCGCGGATATCCAAGACCATGCTGTCTGAGCGGCTGCAGGCGCTTGTCCAGGCAGGCGCGCTCCGTCGTAGCGTAGGGGCTGCCGGCCCCGAATACGCGCTGACCCCGGCCGGGCTGGAGCTCGCCGAGCTCGTCAAGGCGATGGGCGTCTGGGGTCAGCGCTGGCTGCCGCGCCATGCCGAGCAGGAAGACCTCGATCTCGAGCCGCTGCTGATCGACATGCAGCGGCGCGTGCGCTTCGCGGCTCTGCCGGACGAGCCGCTGGTGGTGCGGTTCGAGATCAATGGCCATCCCGTGCGGTTTCTGCTGCTCAAGCGCACGGAAGCCTCCTTTTGCAGCCTGAATCCGGGCTTTCCGGAAGCGCTCACCTTGCGCGGCCCGCTGCCGGCGCTGGCCGCCTGGTGGCGCGGCGATGTCAGCTTTGCCGGAAGCAACCGGCTTGGCCTGTCGCTATCGGGGCCGCGCGACCTGATCCGGGCGTTTCCCGGCTGGTTCGAGCTCTATCTTTTCGCCGGCATCTCGCCGGCCCATAGCGATCAAAGGGCCAGCGCATGAGCGTCCGCGTCATCCGCCTCGGCACACCACGCGATCCCGCCGAGGGCACGCGCATCGGCACGGTCCGGCGCGTGCCCCGCGGGGTGCCGAAGGAGCGCTATGCCAGCGAGAACTGGTTCGACGTCTGGTTCCCGGTGCTGTCGCCGACGCCCGAGCTGATGGCGCAGGCCAAGGCCGCCGAGAGCGAGAAGGACTGGACCGGCTTCACCCGCGCCTTCAAGGCAGAGATGGCGGAGCCGGCGCCGCGCCATGCGCTCGACCTGCTGGCGACCCTGTCGCATGGCAGCGATTTCTCGGTCGGCTGCTATTGCGAGGACGAGGCGCATTGCCATCGTTCGGTGCTACGGGCGCTGCTGGCCGAGCGCGGCGCCAAGTTCGCCTGAGGCGGTCCGGATTTCGGACCTGACCTGAGGCGGCTTTCAGACGAGAAGGCGAAAAGCCCCGCTCGCAAGGACCGCCGCATGCCCCCCACCATTCTCGACCGTATCGGCAAGACCTCGCTCGTGCCGCTGCGCCATGTCGTGCCGGCCCATGGCGCCCGCATCCTCCTCAAGCTCGAAAGCGAGAACCCGACCGGGAGCATGAAGGACCGGATGGCGCTCGCCATGATCGAGGCCGCCGAGGCGGATGGGCGGCTGAAACCCGGCGGGGCCGTGGTCGAGTATACCGGCGGCAGCACCGGGGTCTCGCTGGCGCTGGTCTGCGCGGTGAAGCGGCATCCCCTGCACATCGTCACCTCCGACGCCTTCAGTCGCGAGAAGCTCGACCATATGGCGATCCTCGGCGCGAAGCTGACCGTGATCGAAAGCGAGAGCGGCAAGATGACCGGGAAGCTGACCCGCGACATGATCGCGGCGGCCGGCGCGATCGCACAGCAAACTGGCGCCTTCTGGACCGACCAGATGAAGAACCGTGACCAGCTTTCCGCTTATGATGCGATGGCGGCGGAGATCTGGGAGCAGACAAGCGGGCGCATCGACGGCTTTGTCCAGAGCGTCGGCACCGCCGCGTCGCTGCGCGGCATTACCGCCAGCCTGCGAGCCCGGAAGGACAGCATTCGTATCACCGCGGTCGAGCCGGCGGAGTCGCCGGTACTCTCCGGCGGCCCTCCCGGCGCGCACAAGATCGACGGCATCGGCGCCGGCTTCGTCGTGCCGCTCTGGCAGGACGATATCGCGGATACGATCGAGCTGGTTTCGACCGAAGAGGCGCGGGCGATGGCGCTCCGGCTGGCGCGCGAGGAAGGGCTGTTCGCCGGGCTCTCCACCGGCGCCAATGTCATCGCCGCCTTGCGGCTGGCCGAGAGCCTGCACCCGGACGCGACGGTCGTCAGCGTGATGTGCGACACCGGCATGAAGTATTTCGGCAGCTATCGCGCCGCGCTAGCGGCCCCGGCCTGACCCCACGCCCTCTCGCCAGCCGGGCGCGGCCATGCTAACCGCTCCGGCATGAACGAGACCGGACAAGCCCGCATCGAAGCCCGCTTTGCCGCCTGTGCTACGGCGGGCCGCGCCGCGCTGGTGACCTATGTCACCGCCGGCGATCCCGATTTCGACACCGGCAGCGCGATCCTGAACGCCCTGCCGGCAGCCGGCGCTGACATCATTGAGCTCGGCGTGCCCTTCACCGATCCGATGGCCGACGGCGTCCCGGTCCAGCTCGCCGGCCAGCGCGCCCTCAAGGCCGGGCAGACGCTGCGCAAGACGCTCGCCATGGTCACGGCCTTCCGCAAGGCCGGACACGACACGCCGATCGTGCTGATGGGCTATTACAACCCGATCTGGGCCTATGGCGTCGACACCTTCCTCAAGGACGCCCGCAGCGCCGGAATCGATGGACTGATCGTCGTCGACCTGCCTCCCGAGGAAGACGCGGAGCTCTGCCTGCCGGCGCTCGCCGCCGGCGTGAGTTTCATCCGCCTGGCGACGCCGACCACCGACGACAAGCGCCTGCCGCGCGTGCTGCAGAACACCTCCGGCTTCGTCTACTATGTCTCGATGACCGGCGTGACCGGCGGGGCGATCGCGAATTACGACGCGGTCGGCGCAGCGGTCGGCCGGATCAAGCAGCACACCAGGCTCCCCGTTGCGGTCGGCTTCGGCGTCAAGACGCCGGCCGATGCGATCGCGATCGCAAGGGACGCCGACGGCGTCGTCGTCGGCTCGGCCCTGGTCGAGCGCGTCCGGCTCTCGCTCGACGCCGAGGGCAAGGCCACGGAAAAGACGGTTTCGGCTGTCACCTCGCTGGTCGCCGAGCTCGCGGCCGGCGTCCGCACGGTTGTCAAGGCAGCCTGAGCCGTTAGCGGCTTACGCAATTCAAGGATGATCCGATGAACTGGATTTCCGAAGTCGTCCGTCCGCGCATCAAGACGCTGTTCAAGCGCGAGACCCCGGAGAATCTCTGGATCAAGTGCCCGGATTCCGGACAGATGGTCTTCCACAAGGATGTCGAGGCCAATGGCTTCGTCATCCCTGGCTCCGACCACCATATGCGCGTCGCCGCGCAGGACCGGCTGCGGCTGACCTTCGACGAAGGCAAATGGATCGATGTCGCCCTGCCGGAGGCCGTGGCCGACCCGCTCAAGTTCCGCGACGAGAAGCGCTACAGCGACCGGATCAAGGACGCCCGCGCCAAGACTGGTGCAACGGACTCGATCAAGGTCGGCTATGGCCGGGTCAAAGGCCTGCCGATGACGGTCGCGGTGCAGGACTTCCACTTCATGGCCGGCTCGCTCGGCATGGCCGCCGGTGAGGCCTTCATCAAGGCCGCCGAGACGGCGCTGGAGAAGAAGACGCCTCTGGTCGTGTTCGCCTGCGGCGGCGGCATGCGCATGCAGGAGGGCATCCTGTCGCTGATGCAAATGCCGCGCACGACTGTGGCCGTGCGGCGCCTGAAGGCAGCGAAACTGCCCTATTTCGTGGTGCTCACCGATCCGACGACCGGCGGTATCACCGCGTCCTATGCGATGCTGGGCGATGTCCACATCGCCGAGCCGGGCGCCCTCATCGGCTTCGCCGGCCCGCGCGTGATCGAGCAGACGATCCGCGAGAAGCTGCCCGACGGTTTCCAGCGCGCCGAGTATCTCAAGGAACACGGCATGGTCGACATGGTCGTGCATCGCCACGATATTCCGGCGACGCTGGCGCGGCTCGGCCGTCTGCTGACCAAGCAGCCGCTCCCGGCCGTGAACGCACCGGAACCCGAGCCGCAGCCGGCCGCTGCCTGACCGCTTTCCACCCCGGCCGGAGGCCGGTGTCCTGATGAGTACATCCGACCTCCTGCTGGCGCGCTTCCTCGCGCTGCATCCCAAGCTGATCGACCTCTCGCTCGGGCGTATCCTGCGCCTGCTCGAACGGCTGGGCGATCCGCAGAAGAAGCTGCCGCCGGTGATCCATGTCGCCGGCACCAACGGCAAGGGCTCGACGATCGCCTTCATGCGGGCGATCCTCGAAGCGGCCGGCCTCTCGGTCCATATCTACACATCGCCGCATCTGGTGCGCTTCCATGAGCGCATCCGGCTCGGCCGGCCGGGCGGCGGACGCTTCGTCGACGAAGCCTTGCTGGTCGATGCGCTGGAGCGCTGCGAGAAGGCGAATGCAGGCGATCCCATTACCTTCTTCGAGATCACCAACGCCGCAGCCTTCCTGCTCTTCTCCGAGCACAAGGCCGATGTCGTGCTGCTCGAGGTCGGGCTCGGCGGGCGCTTTGACGCGACCAACGTGATCGACCACCCGGCCTGCACGGTGGTGACGCCGGTCTCGCTCGATCATTCCGAATATCTCGGCGACACCGTCACCAAGATCGCCGGCGAGAAGGCCGGCATCTTCAAGCGCGGCGCCCCGGCGGTGATCGCACCGCAGGAGCCGGAACCGACCGCCGTGCTGGAAGCTGCGGCCGAGCGCGTCGGTGCCTCCAAGATCCTGGTCGGCATGCAGGACTTCAACGTCCACGAAGACAGCGGCCGGCTGGTCTACGAGGACGGCGACGGCCTGCTCGATCTGCCGCTGCCGCGTCTCGCCGGGCGCCACCAGCACACCAATGCCGGTACCGCGATCGCAGCCCTGCGCGCCGCCGGCTATGGCGGGCTGCCGGCAACCGCCTTCGAGCGCGGCATGACCGAAGCGGAATGGCCGGCCCGCCTGCAGCGGCTGGCGCGCGGCAGGCTTGCCGAGCTCGCGCCAGCCGGCGCCGAGCTCTGGCTCGATGGCGGCCATAATCCCGATGGCGGGCGCGTGCTCGCCCAGGCCATGGCCGATCTCGAGGAGAAGAACCCGGCGCCGCTCGTCATGATCGCCGGCCTGCTCGCGACCAAGGATGCGCGCGCCACGCTCGGCCACTTCAAGGGGCTGGCGCAAGGCCTTTTCGCCGTCTCGATCCAGAACCAGCTCGCGGCGCGCTCGGCCGAGGACGTCGCGACGCTGGCGCGGGAAGCTGGCCTGAAGGCCGAGGTCGCAGGCTCGGTCGAGCAGGCGCTGCGCGAGATCGCATCTCGGACCTGGCCGGCGCCGCCGCGCATCCTGATCTGCGGTTCGCTCTACCTCGCCGGCGAGGTTCTGGCAGCCAACGGCACGCCGCCGGTTTGATCAATCTGGTTTGAGCCAAGGGTTGAGCGTGGGGACGCCGCAAGACGCGAAATCCCTCTTATTGCGCGTCACCACCGTCAGTGAATGCACCAGAGCCGTCGCTGCGATCATCGCATCGCGCTCGGGGCGCGGATCGGGAACGTGCAGCGCGGCGCAACGCAAGGCTACTGCCGTGTCGAACGCCAGAACGCGGCCTTCGAACTGCGGGAGGATGCGTTTGTGCAGCCAGTTTGCGAAGAGATGCGCCTGTTGCGGATCGCGACGTTCAACGCGAAGGACTCCCTGCTCGATCTCGAGGACGGTCACAGCGGAAATATAGAGGAGGTCGGCGGGAACCGCCTGTGACCAGGCCCAGACGGCCTGATCCGCCCGGTGCATGCGGCGAATCTCCGACAGCACATTGGTGTCGAGCAGATACATCAGTCGAATTCGATCGGCTTGAAGCCGATCTTGTCGCTCATTCTCGGCGGGTCGAACTCGAAATCCGCGCTGTCGGGATCGCCAACCGCCTCCGCCAGGCTGAGGCCTTTACCCGTGAGTTTTCGATACTCGTTGATCGTCAGCAGGACATGCGAAGGCTGGCCGCGATCTGTGATGAAGACGGGCCCTTGCTGGGCGGCCCTCTTGGCGCGTCCGACATCCTGGTTGAATTCGCGGCTGGACAAGGTCATCGGCATCGGCAAACTCCTGTCACAACCTCGAATGTAGATATGTTGCTACATTCTGCAAGCGCCCAGCGACAAGGAGCGCCATGCCAATCCCCGGACTGACGACGCTCGGGCTCATCCTGCTCTGCAGTGCGCTCGGTGGCTGCGTGACCTCGGGCGACACTACCGTCGACGGCATCGACCGCGCCGTCGCCGGCGAGGCGACCTTCATGCAGCAGACCTACATGACCATGGACACGCGTTGCCGCCAGGTGAAGCGGCCGACCGCCGTGCTGACGCAGAAGCCACGGCATGGCACGGTCAGGATGCTGACGCGCAAGGCCAAGGCGGTCTATGGCCCCGGCCCCTACGAGCATTGCGATGGCAGGGTCGGCAACGCGCTCGCCTTCGAATACACCTCCCACCCCGCTTATCGCGGTCGCGACGGCTTTTCGGTGCGCATCCGCTTTCCGACGGCGAGGTCCGCCATGGCCGCTACGAGGTCGATGTCCGCTGAACGACAGGACGACAGCAATGACGCAGGCTTTCGGCAAGGGCGGTCCCGCGGTGTCGCGGATCGGCCAGGGCACCTGGAACATCGAGCGGGCAACGCGGGGCGACGCGATCGCGGCGCTGCGCAGTGGGCTCGATCTCGGACTCTCCCATATCGACACGGCTGAGATGTACGGCGATGGCCTCGCCGAGGAGATCACCGGCGAGGCGATCGCCGGGCGGCGTGACGAGGTCTTCCTGGTCTCGAAGGTGCTGCCGCACAATGCCTCGAAGGCCGGCACGCGCAAGGCCTGCGAGCAGTCGCTGCGCCGGCTCGGAACCGACCGGCTCGACTGCTATTTGCTGCACTGGCGCGGTTCATACCCGCTGGCGGAGACCTTCGCAGCGTTCGAGGAGCTCAGGGCCGAGGGCAAGATCCTGTCCTGGGGCGTCAGCAATTTCGACGTCGGCGATCTCGACGAGGCGCTGCGCGTCGCCGGGCCCGGCAGGATCGCCTGCAATCAGGTGCTCTACCACCTGCGCGAACGGGCGATCGAGCATGCGGTGATCCCCTGGTGCGAGCGCAACGGCGTCGCCGTCACAGCCTACAGCCCGTTCGGGCAGGACGACTTTCCGGAAGCTGGGTCGCCGCCGGGCAAGGTGCTGGCCGAGATCGCCGCGGCCCATGGCGTGAGCCCGCGCCAGGTCGCGCTGGCGTTCCTGACGCGCAATCCCAGCGTCTTCGCGATTCCGAAGGCGGCCAAGGCACGCCATGCGCAGGACAATGCCGGCGCGCTGAAGCTTGAACTCGGCGATGCGGACATCGCCAAGCTCGACGCCGCCTTCCCGCGCGGTCCAAAACCGCGCGGGCTGCCGATGCTGTAGAGAAACCTACCTCTCGATCCGCCAGACCGTACGCAACGCGGCGCTGACGGTGACCTCGCCCGGCTCGACCTGGATCGGCGCGGCGCCTGCCGCCATGCGATAGGCCCGCGCATCGGCCATGGGCCGTACCGGCGGCTCGGCCTCCGCCTCGACGATCGAGACGAGCTCGCCGACCTTGACGCCGAGGCGCTTGGCATAGATCTCGGCCCGGCCGCGCGCCGCTTCCGCCGCCTTGTCGCGGGCCTGGTCCTTGGCCTTGTCCTCGTCGGCGAGGCCGAAGCTGATGCCGGACATGTCGTTGGCGCCGGCAGCGACGAGGGCGTCGATCAGCGGGCCGGCCTTGGCGAGGTCGCGGACGATCACGGTGATGCCGGTGCGGGCCTCATAGCCGTCGATCTTCGGTGCGCGCGCCTGAGGCGAGGACGAGGCCGAAGGCTGCGTCATCCGCGGCGATAGCGCGATCTGCGAGGTCGAGAGATCGCCCTGGGCGACGCCGGCGGCCTTCACCGCCTCGATCAGCTTGGCCAGTGCCGGGGTGTTCTTCGACAGTGCTTCGGCCGCGGTCTTGCCCTCGCTGACCACGCCGGCATGGACGGTGGCGAGGTCGGGCTTCACCCTGACTTCGCCAGTGGTCTGGATCACGATGCCTTCCGCCGGCGCGAGCGGGCCGGAGGTCTGAGCGTGCACGGGAGCGGCGAGCACCGCGAGCGCGGCGATGATGAGGGCCTTCTTCGTCTTCGACATGATCGTCCTTCGCTGGGAATAGTCCGCAGAAGCAAGCGCCGCTTCTGCGGCGCGCACCATGCGCAACCTATTGGGGCAGCATCAGGACGATCCAGAGCATTTCCGCGTTTCTCCGAATCGCGGAAATGCTCTAGGTCTTTGTTTTATCGCATTTTCTTTATGCGAACCGGTGTCCACTTCGCTCGAAAATGCTCTAGGTCACCGCCCCGCCAGAATCTCCGCGACCTGCGGGATGTCCTTGTCGCCGCGGCCGGAGAGGTTGACGACCATCAGATGGTCCTTCGGCTTCTTCGCGGCGAGCTCCGCGACCCTGGCTAGCGCATGCGCCGATTCCAGCGCCGGGATGATGCCTTCGAGCTTGGAGATCAGCTGGAAGGCTTCAAGCGCCTCCTCGTCGGTAGCCGAGAGATAGGTGGCCCGGCCGATATCGTGCAGCCAGGAATGCTCCGGGCCGATGCCGGGATAGTCGAGCCCGGCCGAGATCGAATGGGCATCGTTTATCTGCCCGTCCTCGTTCATCAGGAGATAGGTGCGGTTGCCGTGCAGCACGCCGGGGCGCCCGCCGGTCAGCGAGGCCGCGTGCAGGCCGGACGGGATGCCGTGGCCGGCGGCCTCGACGCCGTAGATCTCGACGCTCTTGTCGTCGAGGAAGGGATGGAACAGCCCCATCGCGTTCGAGCCCCCGCCGATGCAGGCGACGAGCGAATCCGGCAGGCGGCCTTCGAGCTCCTGCATCTGCACGCGGGTCTCGTTGCCGATAACGCACTGGAAGTCGCGCACCATCGCCGGATAGGGATGGGGGCCGGCGACCGTGCCGATGCAGTAGAAGGTCGACGCGACATTGGTCACCCAGTCGCGCAGCGCCTCGTTCATCGCGTCCTTCAGCGTCTTGGTGCCGGATTCGACCGGCACGACGGTCGCGCCGAGCATCTGCATGCGGAAGACGTTCGGCGCCTGCCGGGCGACGTCGACCGCGCCCATGTAGACGATGCATTCGAGGCCGTAGCGAGCGCAGAGCGTCGCGGTCGCGACGCCGTGTTGGCCGGCGCCGGTCTCGGCGATGATCCGCTTCTTGCCCATACGCCGGGCGAGCAGAATCTGGCCGAGCACATTGTTCACCTTGTGCGAGCCGGTGTGGTTCAGTTCCTCGCGCTTGAGGTAGACCTTGGCGCCGCCGAAATGTTCGGTCAGGCGCTCGGCGAAATACAGCGGCGAGGGCCGGCCGACATAATGCTTCAGCCCGTAGGCGGTCTCGGCATGATAGGCCGGATCGACCTTGGCGGCGTTATAGGCCTGCTCCAGCTCCAGGATCAGCGGCATCAGCGTCTCGGCGACAAAGCGGCCGCCGAACTGGCCGAAGCGACCGTTCTCGTCCGGGCCGTTGCGGAAGCTGTTCGGTGCGTGCGGCGCGTTCATGCCTGGCCTACCTTCTTCAATTCTTCTGCCGCCGAGCGGGCGGCCCTGACGAAGTCCGCGATCCGCGCGACATCCTTGATACCGGGTGCGCTTTCGACCCCGGAGGAGACGTCGACACCGGCCGGCCTGGCGATGCGGATGGCCTCCGCGACATTCGCCGGATCGAGCCCGCCCGATAGCATGAAGCGGAAAGCCGGGTCGAGACCGGCGAGCAGACCCCAGTCGAACGGCCTGCCGTGCCCGCCGGGATAGGCGGCGTCCTTCGGCGGCTTGGCGTCGAGCAGGATGCGATCGGCGATGCCGTGATAGAGCGCGACCTGATCCAGATCGGCGGCTGTCGCGACGCCGAGCGCCTTCATCACCGGCAGGCCGGTCGCGGCCTTGATCGCGGCGGCCTGCTCCGGCGTCTCCTTGCCATGCAGCTGGAGCCAGTCCGGCTTTACAATCTTCGCGAGCTCGGCCGCCTGCTGCGGCGCGTAGTCGACGACCAGCGCGACGATCCCGGTCCGGCCGCGAGCCTGGGCGGCGAGCTCGACCGCGCGCTCGGGCGTGACGTAGCGCGGGCTTTTCGGATGGAAGTTGAGGCCGATCATGTCGGCGCCGGCGGCGAGCGCCGCTTCCAGCGTCTCGGGAGTCGAGAGGCCGCAGATCTTGATGGGAAAGGCGTCGTCGCGTGTCATGCGGGCGCTCTAGCACATAGCCCTTCCCGCCGCACTCGTGACATGATGTCGGTCGAAATCGGTAACGCGCGGCGAGAGTGGACGACGAATGGGGCGACGTTTCTTTGCAGGCCTGGCGGCGTTCCTGCTGATGGCCGGCCTCGTCTCGCTCGGCGTCTACATGTGGAGTCAACCCAGGACGCTGAAGCTCGCTGTCGGCCCGCTCGGCTCGGAGGATGCCCGGCTCGCCGCCGCCCTCGTCCAGGGCCTCAGCCGCGAGAAGAAGCCGGTGCGGCTGCGGCTTGTCCTGACCGAGGGCTCGGCCGAGAGCGCGAAGCGGATCGATGACGGCAAGGTCGATCTCGCCATCGTCCGTCCCGACATCGCCCTGCCGGCCAAGGCCGATACCGCGCTGATCACCCGCCGCTCCTTCCCCTTCTTCATCGGTTCCAAGGATTTGGGCACCGACCGCATCTCCGGGCTACGCGGCAAGCGCATCGGCGTGGTGCAGACCCCCGCCGGCAATCTCGACCTGCTAAAGCTCGTGCTCTCGCAATATGAAGTGCGGCCGGAGGAGGTGACGGTCGTCCCGCTCTGGCCGGAGGACGTCTCGACCACCATCGCAGATGGCCATATCGACGCGCTCTTCGCCGTCAATGCACTGAATGCCCGGGTCGTCACCGAGGTGAGCTCTCGGCTGCACCGGGCTTTCGGCGAGCATCCGACCATCATCCCGATCCGCGAGGCCGACGCGCTCGCCGCCCGCAATCGCGCGATCGAGAGCGGCGAGATCGTCCGCGGCGCGCTTGGCGGCGACCCGCCGCTCCCGGCCGAGAACCTGCCGACGATTTCGATCACCTCGCGGCTGATGGCGGCGCAGTCCCTCGACGGTGCCCGGGTCGGTGAGCTCGTCGGCGCGATTCTGTCGCTGCGCGTCACGCTCGCCGCGGAATTGCCGGCGATCCAGGGGCTGGAGACACCCGAGACCGACAAGGACGCGCCGCTCGCGGTACATCCCGGCGCCGCCGCCTTCATCGATGGCGAGCAAGAGACCTTCTTCGAGCGCTATGGCGACTGGTTCTATCTCGGTGTGATGGCGCTCTCGCTGGTCGGTTCCGGCGCGGCCGGCCTGTTCGGTGTCGAGAGCGCGACGCGACGCAAGCGGGCGATGGCGGATCTGAGCCGTCTCGTCGTCCTGCTCGGCGGCATGCGGACCGCCGCCGATGAGCCGGAGCTCGCAGCGATGGAGCGCGAGGCTGACGCCATCCTCGCCGGCGTGCTGGCAAACTATGCGCGCGGCGACATCGATTCCGGCGGGATCGGCGCCTACCGCTTCGCCATGGACCAGCTCGGCCGCGCGGCGACCGAGAGGCGCATCGTCCTGGCCGAAGCGGAAGCCGAGTGATCAGCTTTATTCCTGCCGCAAAGCCGGGGCATGCGGATGGCGCGGCCGCACCGACAGCTTCGAGAGCTCCTCATGACCTCCGCCTTTGCCTCGCTCGCCCTCGGGACGCTGCTGACGCTCTCCGCAGCCGTGCCGCTCCGAGCCCAAGCGCCTGAAAACTGGCCGCAAGTGAAATGCGAGCGCTGGCGTAGCGCCTATGACGAGGCGCTGAAGCGTTTCGGCAGGAAGGGGCTGGGGCAGGAGTTCATTGCCGGCAACGAGGCCTTCATCGCCTCCGGCTGCCAGAACCCGCCCGATGTCTGCCCGCGCAGTGCCGAAGAGCTCAACTTCGCCAATGTCATGGTGATGGCCGGCATGAATGCCGGCGTGTCCTCGACCTTCATGCCCTACGCCTGCCGGAAGTCGTGATCCGGCGCTACAGCAAGGACATGTGCAGGCCGGTCCCGGCAAGCACGCCGTCGGCGACCGCGAGCGCGACGCTGTGCCGGCCGGTCGCGGCATCGCCCGCCGCATAGACGCCGGCGACGCTGGTCTGCTTCATCCCGTCGACGCGCAGCAGCGGGCCGAACGGGCCGTCGTCGAACACACAGCCGAGCTCTTCTGCCAGCGGGCTCGCCGGGCAGATGCCGGCGGCGACGAACAGCGCCTTGACCGGCGCCAGCCGGCCATCGGCAAGCCGCAAACCCGCCATCGCGGTCCCCTCGCCCTCGGCTACCACGATCCGGGCACGCTCGACCGCAACGCCGCGCCGCTCCAGCATGGCGCTCGCTTCGGCATCGGGCTCGGCCTCGCCGTTGAGGAACAGCGTGACCTCGCCCCAATCGGCAACGAGCGACGCCTTCAGCGCCGAGAATGAACCACTCGCCAGCACGCCGAGCTTGCCGCCGCCGAGCTCGTAGCCATCGCAATAGGGGCAGTGCAGGACGCTCTTGCCCCAGCGCTCCCTCAGGCCGGGGATCGCGGGCAGTTCGTCGCGCACGCCGGTCGCGAGCAACAGGCGCCGCGCTTGGTACTCGTCGCCGGCGGAATCTACGACGCCGAAGCCATCATCTGAAGGTTCGGCCTCGGCGACCCTGGCGTCCCGCCAGGTCACGGTCGGATAGGCGAGCAATTGCGCCTTCGCCTCAGCGACGATCGCCGCCGGCTCGCGCCCGTCCTGGCCGAGAAAGCCGTGCGAATGGCTGGAGAAGCGGTTGCGCCGCTGGCCCTCGTCGATCACCAGGATGCTGCGGCGCGCCCGCGCCAGCTGCAGTCCGGCTGAGAGTCCGGCGAAGCTGCCGCCGACGATGATGGCATCATATGGCTTGGTCGTGCTTGGCATGGGCCTGCCTCCGTTCGTCGAAGCGACGGCTGAAATCCGCCGCGAGATCGGACAGCCGCACCCGGTCGAAATGGCCGGCGAGCAGCGTCTCGGCCTCCGCGAACGCCTCGCCCAGCGCCGCGTTCACAGCCTGCTCGACCAGGCATTGCGGGTTCTCGCTGCGATGACCGAGCGCGATCAAAGCGGGCTCGCCGAGCGCGCGATGGACGTCGCCGAGCGTGATTTCAACGAGCGCGCGCGCCAGCGTCCAGCCACCACCATGGCCCTTCTCGGAGCGCACCAGCCCGGTTTCGCGCAGGCCCGCCATGGTGCGGCGGATCACGACCGGATTGGTGCCGAGGCAGGCGGCGAGCTCCTCCGAGGTCATGGCTGCGCCGCGGTCGGCCATGTGCAGCAGCACGTGCAGGGTGGCGGAAAGGCGGCTGTCCTGTTTCATGTAACTTTCAATGTTACATGACTAAACGCCTGTCAAGCGCCCAGCGAAGCCAGGGCGTCGCCCGGTTTAGGTTGCCCAAACGCCATCAAGCGTTTATGTGCAGCGCAACGAATTCCAGATTCACTCAGACAGATGGCTGTGCCGGCCGGGGTCTCCCTGCCGGCTCGCGGTCATGAAACAAGGCCCCGACCGCATGTCCATGCGCAACATCGCCATCATCGCCCACGTCGACCACGGCAAAACCACGCTGGTCGACAAGCTGCTGCAGCAATCCGGCACCTACCGCGACAACCAGCGCGTGATCGAGCGGGTGATGGACTCCAACGAGCTCGAGAAGGAGCGCGGCATCACCATCCTGGCCAAGGCCACCTCGGTGGTCTGGAAGGATACGCGCATCAACATCGTCGACACCCCCGGCCACGCCGATTTCGGCGGTGAGGTCGAGCGCATCCTGAACATGGTCGACTCGGCGATCGTTCTGGTCGACGCCGCCGAAGGCCCGATGCCGCAGACCAAGTTCGTGGTCTCGAAGGCGCTGAAGCTCGGCCTTCGCCCGATCGTCGCGATCAACAAGGTCGACAAGCCCGACGCCCGCGTCACCGAGGTGATCAACGAGGTCTTCGACCTGTTCGCCGCGCTCGACGCCAGCGACGAGCAGCTCGATTTCCCGATCCTCTACGGCTCGGGCAAGCAGGGCTGGATGGCGCCCTCGCCGGAAGGTCCGCAGGATCAGGGCCTGGCCCCGATGTATGACCTGATCCTGAAGCATGTGCCGGAGCCGCGCATCGAGGAAGGTCCGTTCCGCATGCTTGGCACGCTGCTCGAGGCCAATCCCTATCTCGGCCGCATCATCACCGGCCGCGTCGTCTCGGGCTCGGCCAAGCCGAACCAGCAGATCAAGGTACTGTCGGGCGACGGCACGCTGGTCGAGAGCGGCCGCATCACCAAGATCCTGGCCTTCCGTGGCCTTGAGCGCACGCCGATCGAGGAAGCCATCCCCGGCGACATCGTCTCGATCGCCGGCCTGGTCAAGGGCTCGGTCGCCGACACCTTCTGCGACCCCAGTGTCGAGACCCCGATCAAGGCCCAGCCCATCGACCCGCCGACGGTGTCGATGACCTTCATGGTCAACGATTCCCCGCTTGCCGGCACCGAAGGCGACAAGGTCACCACCCGCGTCATCCGCGACCGCCTGTTCAAGGAGGCCGAGGGCAATGTCGCGCTGAAGATCGAGGAGGCCAAGGATAAGGACTCCTATATCGTCTCCGGCCGCGGCGAACTGCAGCTTGCCATCCTGATCGAGCAGATGCGCCGCGAGGGCTTCGAACTCGGTGTCTCGCGTCCGCGCGTCGTGCTGAAGCGCGACGAGGCCGGCCAGCTGCTCGAGCCGATCGAGGAGGTCATCATCGACGTCGACGAGGAGCATTCCGGCGTCGTCGTGCAGAAGATGAGCGAGCGCAAGGCCGACATGCTGGAGATGCGTCCGTCGGGCGGCAATCGCCTGCGCCTCGTCTTCCACGCCCCGACCCGCGGCCTGATCGGCTATCAGGGCGAATTGCTCACCGACACGCGCGGCACCGCGATCATGAACCGGCTCTTCCACGACTACCTGCCCTATAAGGGCGAGATCGGCGGACGTCGCAATGGCGTGCTGATCGCGATGGAGACCGGCGAGGCCGTCGCCTACGCGCTCTGGAACCTGGAAGACCGCGGCCCGATGATGATCGAGCCCGGCTGGAAGGTCTATCAGGGCATGATCGTCGGCGAGCACACCCGCGAGAACGATCTCGAGGTGAACGTGCTCAAGGGCAAGAAGCTGACCAACATCCGCACCACGTCGAAGGACGAGGCCGTGCGCCTCACCCCGCCGATCCGGATGACGTTGGAGCGCTCGCTCGCCTGGATCGACGATGACGAGCTCGTCGAGGTCACTCCGAAGTCGATCCGCCTGCGCAAGGGCATCCTCGACCCCAACGAGCGCAAGCGCTCGCAGAAGCAGAAGGCCGAGGTGGCCTGACAGGCCTTCCCACTATCCAGAACTTGCGCGGCCCGGACACTCGTTCGGGCCGCTTTCTTATCTGGGCTCGCCTGCGCGCAATTACGGTGCCGATCCGCCCCTGAGACGCTCTCTTAACGAATTATTGCGATCGTCTCCGGACCGCCGGAGCCGGCCGCCTTGCCTACCGGTGGCTGATCGCGGCCAGCGATGAGGATTGTCTCGTGTCGTCGGGAGGCTCCTTGTCCAGGATCTGGAACGTCATCGTGAAGCATCGCGTCAGCATCCAGGATCTGAGCCTGATCATGGCTATCGTCCTGGTGCTGACCTACATCGCCTTCGAGATCGATGTCTTCGTGACCCAGGGCAGCAACGCGCCGCTGGAGCAGAAGCTTGTCGAGCTCGATGAGGCGCTGCTGCTCGGCGGGCTACTGTCGATCGGCCTGCTCATCTTCGGCGCGCGCCGCTACATGGAGCAGAAGCGCGAGATGGCCCGGCGTATCGCCGCCGAGGGCCGGGCCCGCGAACTCGCCTACCAGGACCCGCTCACCGGGCTGGCGAACCGCCGCCAGTTCGAGGAGGCGCTGGTGACGGCGGCGGCCTCGCCGCCGGCCCAGGGGCAGGTCCATGCCGTCTTCCTGCTCGATCTCAACGGCTTCAAGCAGATCAACGACACCTATGGCCACGACTCCGGCGACGAGGTGCTGCGGATCGTGGCGGAACGTCTGCTGCGTGCGGTGCGCGAGGGCGATCTGGTCGCGCGTCTTGGTGGCGACGAATTCGTGCTGCTGGCGCAGCATCTGATGGGGCCGGAGGCGGCCGCCAACATCGCGGCGCGCATCATCCACGGCCTCAACGAGCCGATCCGGACCGGCAGGGTCGAGCACCGGGTCGCGACCGGCATCGGCATCGCCTTTCTGCCCGATGATGCGCAGACGGGGCCGGAGGCGCTGCGCAAGGCCGATCTCGCGCTCTATCGTGCCAAGGGCGAACGCCGCTCCGCCTTCCGTTTCTTCGAGGAGGAGATGGACCGCATGGTGCGCCAGCGCGACCAGATGGAACGTGAATTGCGGGAGGCACTCCAGCAGGACCTGATCAGGCCCCGGTTCCGTCCGTCGATCGATCTGGCAACCGGCAAGGTGACCGGGTTCGAAGCCGTGCCGAGCTGGATCGTCGACGGGACCGACCTCTTTCCGCCCGAGCGCTTCCTGCCTGTCGCGGAGGAGACCGGGCTGATTCATCAAATCGCCGGCCGCCTCCTTGAGATCGCCTGCGAGGCGGCGCGCGAATGGCCTGATGATATCGTCCTGTCGATCGACATCCTGCCGGCCCAGCTCAAGAATCGCTCACTCGGCGACAGCATCCTCGCGACGATCCGCACTTTGGGACTGCCGCCGTCTCGTCTGGAGATCGACATCTCGGAAAGCGCGATCGTCCACGACCTGCATGCCGCCAAGGCGGCGCTAGGCTCCCTTCGGGAGGCCGGTGTCCGGGTCGCGCTCGACAATTTCGGCACGGGCTACTCGAATCTCTATCACATCCGGGAATTCGGCTTCGACAAGGTCAAGATCGATCGCCGCTTCGTCTCCAACATGCAGGACGAGGATGCGGCCAGCGTCGTGCGCGCGCTTGCAGGGTTGGGGCAGGGCCTCGGCATCGCCGTGAGCGCGGACGGGATCGCAGGCCCGGCGGGCGATGCCGCTCTGCTCGCGACCGGAATCCGCGAAGGACAGAGCGCCTCACAGCTGCTATCCGCCGACGCGGCGCGCATGCTGGCGCGCGAAGGACTGACTCAGGCCAGCGCGTGATAAATCAAACAGCCGCCGGCACGCCCGTCGAGATCCTGCTGATCACCGGCCCGGCCGGGATCGGCAAGTCGACCCTGTGCTGGGAGATGGGCGCTATGCTGGCTGAGGCCGGCATCGCCCATGTCGCGATCGAGAGCGACGAACTCGACCGCGTCTTCCCGAAGCCCGGCGCGGCGGAGCTTGCTCCACTGGCGCCCGGCGCCCGCGACGTCAGCCAGCTCAATCTCGCGGCGCTCTGGGGCACTTATCGTGCTCTCGGCCACAGCCGCCTGATCATGTCAGGCGTGATGATGCATGTGGAGTTCGACAAGCGCTGGATTCTCGCCGCCATCCCAGGAGCTCGCATCACGGTGGTACGCCTGCGCGCCGGCGACGACAGCTTGCTTGAGCGCCTTGATCGTCGCGAGATCGGCGCGGGTCGCGACGTCCAGATCGAGCGCTCGCTGCGCCAGGCGAGGCGGCTCTCCAGCGAGGTGGTGGACGACTTCATCGTCGTCGATACCGATGGCCGCATGCCCTCAGAACTGGCGCGCGAAGTGCTCGGCACGATCGATTGGGCGCGCTCTGACGCATAGATCGCATTGACATGATTGCCTTTGCATCTTTACTCTCATGTAAAGAAACGAGGCGCTGATGACCTCTCCCCTCAACATTCGCAATCCAAAAGCTCACGCTCTCGCCAGCAAGCTCGCTGATCTGCGCAGGGTCTCGATCACCGAGGCTGTCGTCGGCGCGTTGGAAGCCGAGCTACGGCGCGAACAGGGGCGGATTCCGCTGTCCGACCGACTGGAGGCACTGGCGGACCGGGCGCTCACCAAGGCGGGAAGCGGCCGCGCGGTCGACGAAGACGAGCGCGACGCGCTCTGGACTCGCTGATGTTCGTCGATACGTCCGTCTTCGTCGCGATCCTGTGCAAGGAGCCGGAAGCGGGACTGTTCGCCGCCAAGCTGGAACGGGCCAAGGCACGCTTCACCTCGCCGCTGGTGCGTCTCGAAGCCTGCATGGTGCTGGCGACGCGCATGGCTCGCGAGCCGATCGACGTCGAAACCGATTTCGACGCGTTTCTTGAGATCGCTGACATCGCAGTCCTGCCGATCACCGATGCGGTCGCGCGTGAGGCGGTCGCGGCCTTCCAGCGTTACGGGAAGGGCCGGGGTGCGCCGGCACAGCTCAATCTCGCCGATTGTATGTCCTATGCTTGCGCCCGGGCCGCGGGAGCTCCGATCCTGTTCAAGGGGCGCGATTTCTCCCGTACCGATCTCGACCTCGCCTGAGCAGCCTTCCAAGGGGATTCCACCATGCAGTTCCGCAATCTCGGCCGCTCCGGCCTGCGCGTTTCGCTCGTCGGCCTCGGCTGCAACAATTTCGGTGGCCGGATCGACCTTGAGGCGGCGCGCAAGGTCGTCGACGCGGCGATCGAGCACGGCATCACCCTCTTCGACACCGCCGACATCTACGGCAATCGCGGCGGCTCTGAGTTGGCGCTCGGCGAACTGCTCGGCGCCCGCCGCAAGGATATCGTGCTCGCCAGCAAGTTCGGCATGAACATGGACGAGGAGGGCGTGAAGAAGGGCGGCTCGCGGCGCTACATCATCGAGGCGGTCGAAGCCTCGCTGAAGCGGCTGCGGACCGACTGGCTCGACCTCTACCAGCTGCACCGGCCCGACCCGCTGACCCCGATCGAGGAGACGCTACGCGCGCTCGAGGACCTGATCCGCCAGGGCAAGGTCCGCTATATCGGCTGCTCGAACCTGTCGTCCTGGCAGGTCGCCGATGCGCACTGGACGGCCAAGACGTTCGGCACAGAGGGCTTCGCCTCGGCCCAGGACGAGTACAGCCTCCTGGTGCGCGGCGCCGAGAAGGAGCTGATCCCGGCCATTGGCCATTTCGGCATGGGGCTCCTGCCCTATTTTCCGCTCGCCAACGGCCTGCTGACCGGCAAATACCAGCGTAATGCCCCGATGCCGGAGGGCGCGCGCATGACCCGCGAGGCCCAGCGCGCCGGCGAAGTGCTGACCGAGGCGAACTGGGGCAAGACCGAGAAGCTCGCCGCCTTCTGCGAAGCACGCGGCAGGACGCTGCTGGAACTCGCCTTTTCCTGGCTCGCCGCCCAGCCGGTCGTCTCCAGCGTCATCGCCGGCGCGACCAGGCCCGAGCAGATCGCCGCCAACGTCAAGGCGGCGGACTGGGCGCTGACGCCGGAAGAGCTTACCGAGATCGACGCGATCACGCGCTGAAATCGGCCGCGAGAGCGCCTCAAAGAAGCCCAACGGCACAGCGAAAGCGTTTAACCTTGCCTCCCTGCCCATGCGACGGGGCGGAGAGGCTGTTGTCAAATCCCTGCGCCTGGGGTTCCCTTGCGCAACTGCAGCGGAGGCCGCTGACTTCGTGATGCGCATCGCCCATCTCCTGGCGTTCGCCCTGTCCCTGACCGCCCTGCCCGCCGAGGCGCAGGACAAGCCCGCTGCTGCGCCGCAGCCGGAGCCGATGCGCATCGTGCTGACCCGCAGCGCCGAGCCCTGCGACGGCGATTGCCGCGAATGGCTCGCCGCCCAGGGCGCGATCACCAGCGACACGCTCGGCGAGCTACGCCGCGCGCTCGCCGGGCTGAACGGGCGCAAGCTACCGCTGCTGGTCTACTCGACCGGCGGCACGGTCGAAGCCGCGATCGCCATGGGCGAGCTCGTCCGCAAGAGCGGCCTCGACATCGCCGTCGCCCGCACCGTCTTCAGCCAGCGGGACCCCGCGCTCGGCACGATCGACGAGCGCAGCCCGCTCTGCGCCTCCGCCTGCACGCTCTTCCTCGCCGGGGGGCAACGCCGCATCATCCCGTCGCAATCGCGCATCGGCGTGCATCAGCAGACCATCGTCGAGACCGAGACGACGACGGTGCGCGACTACAAGATCGTGCGCGGACGCAGGGAATTGGTCGACGAGAAAACGGAGACGCGGACAGTCAAGCAGGAGCAGGCGACCGGCGAAATCGACGCCAAGATGAGGCGCTATCTCGACGCCATGGGACTCGACCGCTCCTTCATCGAGGTCACGGTGGCGACGCCTGCCGACACGATGCGCTACCTCAAGCCCGACGAGATGCTGGCGACAACGATCGCGACCGAGATCGGCTCGGTCACGCTCGCCTTTTCGGGACTGCGATCGTCGCAAGCACCCGGAGCGCCCGCGGGCTTCAACGCGGCACCTGTGCTTCCGGCGACATTGGTCGCGCCGGCGACGCCGATCGGCTCGGTCGAGCTCGGGCCGCATCGCGGCGGCAAGCTGCGGCTGGCCTTGTCCGTCGGCGAGGGCCGCTACCAGCAGACGACCACTCTGCAGATGCGGCTCCTTTTCGGCGATGCGCCGGTCCCGACGCGGCTGCGCACGGTCACGCTGACCCTGCCCAACAGCCCGCCGATCGTCGCGCGCAACGAGGACGGCAGCGATCCCGAGGGGACGATGACCGCCGACGTCCTGCGCGAGACCCTGTGCGGCCTGACCGACCGGACGGCGGTGTCGCTGAAGATCGATCCGCCGGCGGAGGACGGCGCACCCTCGACCTGGCAGCGCAGCGGCACGGCCGCCGAGCTCCTGCGCCTGCCGACACTGCGCACGACCATCTGCCGCTGAAGAAGCCGGCACGAAATTCCATCCGGAACTAATCGCTTTTCGGCAGGCTCAATCGATTACATGCAATCTTTGCGTGCAGCCGCCGCTGCCTTCAATGTGTGCTTGACAGCGCCCGATCCGATAAGCTCACCTGCCCTCCAACCAGACGCGCCGCACGAAAGCGCGCGGCGCAATCGAGGGAGAAACGCCGTGTTGAGACGCCACATTCTCGCCGCGGGCTTGGCGCTCGCGGTCTCCGGCAGCGCATTCCCCGCTTTCGCCCAGAGCAAGGGCCCGGTGGTCGGGGTCAGCTGGTCGAACTTCCAGGAGGAGCGCTGGAAGACCGACGAGGCCGCGATCAAGGCGGCGATCGAAAAGGTCGGCGGCACCTATCTCTCGGCCGACGCGCAATCCTCGCCCGCCAAGCAGCTCACCGATGTCGAGAGCCTGATCGCCCGCGGCGCCAAGGCGCTGATCGTATTGGCGCAGGATGCACAGGCGATCCGCCCCGCCGTGCAGAAGGCCGTGGACGAGGGCATCGCCGTCGTCGGCTATGACCGGCTGATCGAGATCCCGCAGGCCTTCTACCTGACCTTCGACAATGTCGAGGTCGGCCGGATGATGGCGCGTGAGATCGTCAAGGCGAAGCCGGAGGGCAACTACGTCTTCATCAAGGGCTCGAGCTCGGACCCGAATGCCAACTTCCTGTTCCAGGGCTCGATCGAGGTGCTCAAAACCGCGATCGACGGCGGCAAGATAAAGAATGTCGGCGAGGCCTATACCGATGGCTGGCTGCCGGCCAACGCCCAGCGCAACATGGAGCAGATCCTGACGCGCAATGCCAACAAGGTCGATGCCGTCGTCGCCGCCAATGACGGCACTGCCGGCGGCGCCATCGCCGCCATGGCGGCGCAGGGCCTCGCCGGCTCGGTGCCGGTCTCCGGTCAGGACGCCGACCGCGCAGCGCTCAACCGCGTCGCGCTCGGCACCCAGACGGTGACGATCTGGAAGGATGCGCGCGAGCTCGGGCGCAACGCCGCCGAGATCGCGATCAAGCTCGCCGGCGGCGCCAAGCTGACCGAGGTCGCCGGTGCGACCGCCTGGGATCAGGGACCGAGCAAGGCCAAGATGACCGCGCTCTTCCTGAAGCCGGTGCCGGTGACCAAGGACAATCTCGGTGTCGTCATCGAGGCCGGTTGGGCGCCGAAGGCGGCGGTCTGCCAGGGCGTCGCCGCCGGCAAGGTCAAGGCCTGTGACTGAGATCGCTCCCGCGCCGGCCTCGCCGGCGTCGGAAGCGAAAAGCCTCGCCGATCACCTGCGCACGATCGAGTTCGATGCGCGGATGGTCGGCATGATCGCCGCGCTGGCGGTGATCTGGCTCGGCTTCAACTGGCTCTCGGGCGGCGCCTTCCTGACGCCGCGCAATCTCTGGAACCTCTCGGTCCAGACCGCCTCGATCGCGGTGATGGCCTGCGGCATGGTGCTGGTCATCGTCACCCGCAATATCGACCTCTCGGTCGGTTCCATGCTCGGCTTCGTCGGCATGGTCACCGGCCTCGTCCAGGCGCGGCTGCTGCCCGATCTCATCGGCTTCGAGCACCCGGCGACCTGGTTGCTCTCGATCCTCGCCGCGATCGCGCTCGGCGGCCTGATCGGCCTGTTCCAGGGCGCGCTGATCGCCTATCTCGCCATCCCCTCCTTCATCGTCACGCTCGGCGGCCTGCTGGTCTGGCGCGGCGGCGCCTGGTGGGTCACGCAAGGCCAGACCATCGCGCCGATGGATTCGCGCTTCCGCCCGCTCGGCGGCGGCATCGAGGGCGCGATCGGCACCACCGCCTCCTGGGCGATCGGGCTTGTCATCTGCGCCCTGATTCTCACCGCGATCGTCTTCACGCGCCGCCGGCGCAAGCGCTACGGCTTCGCCCTGCGCCCGTTCTGGGCCGAGATCGCGCTGGCTGCGCTCGCCTGTGGCACGGTGATTGGAAGCGTGTTGATCGCCAACGCCTATCTCCTGCCGGCCGGCGTCGCCCGCCGGATGACCGAGGCGCAAGGCGGAACCTGGCCTGAGGGCGGGCTTGCCATCGGTCATGGCCTTGCCGTGCCGGTGCTGCTGGCGCTCGCAGTCGGCGTCGCCATGAGTTTCCTGGCGACGCGTTTGCGCTTCGGTCGCTATGTCTTCGCCATCGGTGGCAATCCGGAAGCCGCGCAGCTCTCCGGCGTCAACACGCGAAAAGTGCTGATGCTGGTCTACGGGCTGATGGGCGTGCTGGTCGGCATCGGCGCCTGCATCTCGACCGCCCGGCTCAACGCGGCGACCAATTCGGCCGGGCAGCTCGACGAGCTCTATGTCATCGCCGCGGCGGTGATCGGCGGCACCTCGCTCGCGGGCGGCGTCGGCACGATCGTGGGTGCGATGCTGGGCGCGCTGGTGATGCAGTCGCTGCAATCGGGCATGGTTCTGATCGGCGTCGACACGCCCTTGCAGAACATCGTCGTCGGCATCGTGCTCGTGCTCGCCGTCTGGCTCGACGGGCTCTATCGCAAGCGGCTCGGCTGACGGAGGGTGCCATGGACATGACCACGCCCCTCGTCGAGATGCGCGAGATCTCGATCGCCTTCGGCGGCATCAAGGCGGTCGACCATGCCAGTGTCGATCTCCATGCTGGCGAGGTCGTCGGGTTGCTCGGCCATAACGGCGCCGGCAAGTCGACGCTGATCAAGATCCTGTCGGGGGCCTATCGCGCCGATGCCGGCGAGATCAGGATCGCCGGCGAGCCGGCCGCGATCTCCTCGCCGCGCGACGCCAAGCGCCACGGCATCGAGACGATCTACCAGACGCTCGCTCTGGCCGACAATGTCGATGCCGCCGCCAATATCTTCCTTGGCCGCGAACTGCTGACCTCCTGGGGCACGCTCGACGACAGCGCCATGGAAGCCGAGACCCGCAAGGTCATGGGTCGGCTCAACCCGCATTTTCGCCGCTTCAAGGAGCCGGTGAAGGCGCTCTCCGGCGGCCAGCGCCAGTCGGTCGCTATCGCCCGCGCGATCTATTTCAACGCCCGGGTGCTGATCATGGACGAGCCGACGGCGGCGCTGGGACCGGCAGAAACGAAGCAGGTCGCCGAGCTCATCCTCGAGCTGAAGAAGCAGGGCATCGGCATCTTCCTGATCAGCCACGATTTGCACGATGTCTTCGACCTCGCCGACCGCGTCAGTGTGATGAAGAATGGCAAGGTCGTCGGCAGCGCCCATGTCCGCGACGTCACGCAGGACGAGGTGCTGGGCATGATCATCTCCGGAAAATGCCCGCCCGGCGCGGTGGCCGGGCCGGGCGCGCTGCGCAGCTAGCAGCGCTCACGAAAGGACGTGCGGGCGCCTCTCAGCGCAAACCGTCCTCGCCTTTCGCCTCGGCATGGGTGAGCCCGCCGACGCGCGGCAATGGCCGGCCGCCGCTGGTCAACGCTACTGCGACGACGATTTCGCCGGCGCGCGGGGCGTCCGAAATCCGGACCTCCATGCCGTCGAAATGGCTGCGGACATAGGCCGCCGCCTTGTGGCCGAGCGGCACGTCGAGCACGACGCCGAGCGAGCCACGCTTCTTCGAGGACGGGATCAGCGCCGGCGCCTTGCCCAGGAGCTTTCGCAGCGGGGCACCGAGCTTGGGATGCAGGATCGCGGCGGCGTGCTCCAGCTCGCCGTCCTCGCCGACGGCGGCGGCCTTGCCATAGCCCTGGACCGCCTCGCCTTCGATGCCGAGCGCAGCCAGCGCATGGCGGCCGAGCAGATCGCCGAGCTCCTCGCCGATATCGATCAGCTCGGAGAGGTCTTCCTGATAGGTGCCGGCGAAGGGATTGGCGATCACGGCGACGGCGGCGGCGCGCTTGATCGGCGGCGAGACCGGCCGGCCGAGCTCGCTATGGGTCTCGTCGAGAACCGTGACGATCTTGCGAATCCGGGCTTTCATCGCAGGCCGTCCTCACCCTTGATCTCGCTCGCCTTGAGCCCGCCGACGCGGGCGTGGATGCGCGAGCCGGTCGTCATCACCAGCGCGAACAGCAATTCATCGGCCCGGGGCGCGTCGGTGATGCCGATCTCGAAGGAGTCGAAATGACTGCGGACATAGGATGCGTTGACATGGGTGACCGGAATGTCGAGCCGCGTGCCGGGCCCGCCGACCTTCTTGGTCGAAGGCACGATCGCCTTGGCGTCGCCGAGCAATTCGCGCATGGCGTAGCCGCCCGGCACATGCCAGAGCGCGCCGTGCTCGAGCTCGCCGGCGGCGCCGACGATGGCGCCCTTGCCATAGCCCTCGATCGCCTTGACGTCGCCGCCCATCGCCGCAAGCAGGCGCTGCGCCATGGAAAGGCCGAACGGCTTCAGATCGTCCATGAAGCCCTGGATGTCTTCGACATAGCGGCCGGCATAGGGGTTGGCGATCACGGCCAGCGCCGCGCCGCGCTTCAGCGGCACCGAAGCGGCCGGGCCGCCCTCGTGAAAAATCTCCTCGACGGTCACGGCGTATTTTCGCACGGCGATCTCAGGCACGGGCAAGTCTCCTC
Source organism: Allobosea sp. Root483D1 (assembly GCF_001429505.1). GTDB lineage: Bacteria > Pseudomonadota > Alphaproteobacteria > Rhizobiales > Beijerinckiaceae > Allobosea. Next base: position 82,952 of record NZ_LMJW01000004.1, on the reverse strand, counting down.
TCGGGGTCTTCTTGAACGATCATAGGCGTGGGAAGCGTGCGGCTCACGCCCTGCAGATGCATGGCGGCCGAGACGATCAGGCCGGCCTGACGCAGGCGTTCCGCCTCGGCGAGGCCGGCGGCGAGCGCGGTTTCGATCTCGTCCGTGGCAAGCGGGCCGACATGCCGGGTGACCAGCCGCTCGCCGAGATCGCTGTCGGCCTGGATGGAACTGGCCGGCAGGCGCTCGACCGCGGGATGGCCAGGCAGGTCGATCGCATTGGCGATCACAGTCGCGGAGGCGTCGGCCATGGCCGCGCTCGGGGCCAGCACAGTCACCGCCTCGGCGATCCCCAGCGAGAAGCTGCGCCCGGGATAGCCCGAGGTCGCAATGCCGGCGACACCGTCTTCCGGCCGGATCGTTGCGGTGGCGAAGAACTCCGGCTGGTCGGGGCGTTTCACCAAGCCGATGCGGAATTGCGCGCCGGCGGCGAGATGCAAGGCGATGTCACCGCCATTGTTGACATAGGCGCGGGTGAGCGGCGCGGCCGCGTGCATCGCGCCGAGGATCTCCTGCGCCACCGAGCCGGCGACGGCCGCCATCGGCGTGATGAAGCTGCGCTCGGCGAACGGCGCGACCGCGGCATGCATGCGCCGGGCGACGGGGCCGAGCGGCAGCGGACTCGTCCTGCTCACCGCCGTTCGCAGCAGCTTCAATTCATCGCAGAGCTCGGCGAGCAGGCCGTCGAAGCGTAGAACAGCCGCCTCATGCGCGGCCTTCACCGCGCTTTGCTCTCCGACGGCCTCGATGACGAGATCGATCGGCCCCTGCTGCAGGAGCAGGCGCCTGCCATCCGGCAGGAAGCGCGCGGAGGGAGCCTCGAAGCGCATCGCCCTAGCCGAGCGAGCGGCGCGGCTGCTCGGGCGCCAGCGGCCAGGGATTGTCCGGGCGCTGGGGCAGGCGCAGCTGGCTGCCGCCCTTGAGCGAGGCGAGCGGCTGAATCGCATCCATATGGCCGCCGAGCGCCTCGTAATCGGTCAGGCTCATGGTGAATTCGAGCGGCGCGACCAGTGCCGGCGTCGGCACGTAGCCGAAGGCGTTCTCGGGCAGGCGGGTGACGTCGACCATGAAGGTGATGCCGCCGCCCGGCCAGATGTAGACCGGCGCGCCGCCGCAGGTGACATAGGTCAGCGCGTCCTTGACCGAGCGGGTCAGCCGGACCGGGTTCTCAGTGACGCCGGCGCGCAGCGAGCCGCCGGCGCCGCCGATGAAGAGCACGGTCGAGAGCGCCGGCTCGCAATTCTCGGCGATGCGCTCGACCGCATCGACCAGCGGCTGCGGCATCTGCGTCTCGACCGGAACGAGGTTCTCGTCGAGCTCGTAATAGGCGGCATGCTCGCCGGTGGTCGAAACCATCAGGAGGCGCAGGCCGGCATAGGCGACCTTGGGGTCGAATGGCCCGAGAATGGTGAGTGGGTCGCTGATATTGGTGCCACCCCAGCCGGTGCCCGGCTGCGCCACCTGGAAATAGCGGCCAGGCGTCGAGCGACGGCCCTTCAGCTTGATGCCGGTGCCGGGCATGCCGAGCAGCTTGCCGGCCTGGTGCTCGGAGAGCACGCCGGTGATGTGATCGTCGACGACCACGACCTCGTCGACCTTGCCATGCCATTGCTTGGCGAAGATGCCGATCGTCGCCGAGCCACAGCCGACGCGCATCCGGCTCTCCTGGACGCCGTTGACGATCGGCGGCTTGCCGGCCTGCACGATCACGCTCTCGCCATCGTCGATGGTGAGCTCGACCGCCTTGCCGTTGCTGAGCTGGAGCAGCGCGTCGCAGGTGACACGACCCTCCTTCTTCGAGCCGCCGGTGAGGTGGTGGACGCCGCCGAGCGAGAGCATCTGCGAGCCGTATTCGCCGGTGGTGACGTGGCCGATCGCCTCGCCCTCGACCCGCACCGTCGCCTGCTCGGGGCCGAGAAAGCGATCGGTGTCGATCTTCACCTTGATGCCGCAATAGCTGAAGATGCCCTCGGTCACGACGGTGACCATTTCGACGCCGTCGACCTCGGACGAGACGATGAACGGGGCCGGCTTGTAGTCGGGATAGGTGGTGCCGGCGCCGATCGCTGTGATGAAGGTGCCCTGCTGGTGCACGATCTCCCCGTCCCATTCGCGTGATCCGGCGAAGGGCACGATCTCGCCGCCATGCTCCAGCGTGCGCTCGAGCACGACATGCGGCTCCATCCGCACCAGCTCGCCCTCGACATTGCCGTAGCGATCGCAGGCGCCGACGGCGCCGGGCTTGATGAAGCACATCACCGGGCAGGCATCGCAGCGGATCTTGTCGTCCGCGACCGGGCTCGCTTCGTCCAGCGCCATGCTTGATCCTCGCCGCAGAGCGGATGTTCGGATTTTGTTTGTGTACAAACGATACTGGCGCGCCTCTTAGACCGAGTCAAGACAAGGCGAGGCGTGAGGCGGCGCCCAATCTACGCCGGATTTCGGGATTGGCCCACGCGTCGGTCAGTGCAGCCGAGCCAGCGCCGGTCAGCAAGGCCGGAAAAGGGCCGCGGCAGTCAATTCTTGCATACAAGATTAGTTGCGGCCCCGCACGAGGCTAATTCTACCGTGCGGAGATGACCTCGCCGTGACACGCTTGCCGGTTGCAAGCACGGCTTCGATGGCGCATTGACAGCCAAATTTCCCCGCTGCTATTGTTTGCATACAAACATGTTTCGAGCGGCGCCGCCGCGGGAGAAAAGGGGCCTTCCATGTATGACAGCTTCGCCACGGATCGCCTGATCGACCATTGGCTGATCGAGGACATCGGCGCCTGCGACCTCACCGTCCAGGTGATGATCGAGGCCGACGAGACCGGCAAGTTCCAGATGAACGCCCGCGAGCCGATGATCGTCGCCGGCGTCGAGATCGCGGCCCGGGTGTTCAAGCGCTACGATCCCGAGCTCAAGGTGACCCTGCTGGTCAAGGACGGCGACAAGGTCGAGAAGGGCGCGATCCTGGTCGAGATCGAGGGCGCCGCCCGCAGCGTGCTCACCGCCGAGCGCACGGCCCTCAACATCGCCCAGCGCCTCTCCGGCATCGCCAACGAGACCGCCCGCTATGCTGCCGCCATGGCCGGCAGCAAGGCGCGCCTGATCGACACCCGCAAGACCACGCCGGGCCTGCGCATGATGGAGAAGCACGCCGTGACCTGCGGCGGCGGCCTCAACCACCGCCTCGGCCTCGATAACGGCGTGATGATCAAGGACAACCACATCGCCGTCTGCGGCAGCATCACCGCCGCCGTCGAGCGCGCCCGCAAGAAGTTGCCGGTGCTGACCAAGCTCGAGGTCGAGTGCGACAATCTCGGCCAGGTCGAGGAAGCCGCCAAGTGCGGCGCCGACGTGATCATGCTCGACAACATGTCGGTCGCCGACATGACCGAAGCCGTCAGGTTGATCGCCGGCCGCGCCAAGATCGAGGCCTCCGGCGGCATCAACATCGACACGATCGGCCCGATCTCCAAGACCGGCGTCGACTACATCTCGACCAGCAAGATCACCCAGTCGGCTCCGGCGGTGGACATCGGCCTCGACGAAGCCTGAGCAGGGAATGCGGCCAAGGGAATGCGGCAAGGTACCTTCTTCCTCGTCGTCGGCCCAAGCGGGGCCGGCAAGGACTCGCTGATCGACGGCGCCCGCACGCTGCTGGAGCCGACCGGCCGCTATGTCTTCGCGCGGCGCGTCGTCACCCGCCCGGCCGGCTCGCCGGGCGAGGACCACGAGGCGGCGACGGACGAGGCCTTCGACGCGCGCGAGGCTAAGGGCGACTTCCTGATCACCTGGGGCGCCCATGGCCTGCGCTACGGCCTGCCGGCCGAGCTGAAACGCCTGGTCGAGGCCGGCCGCAACGTCATCGCCAACGGCTCGCGTGCCACGATCGCGGCGCTCGCCAAACGCCTGCCGCGCTTCGTCGTCGTCGAGGTGACCGCGCCGCCCGAAGTGCTCGCCGCCCGCATCGCCGGGCGCGGGCGCGAGAGCGGCGAGGCCATCGAGAAGCGCCTGTCGCGCACGGTCGAGCCGCGCCCGGAAGGGATCCGGGCGGCAACGATCTGCAACGACCAGAGCGTCGAGATCGGTGTCGAGCGCTTCATTGCCGCAGTCGAGGCCGCCGCCAACACGATGCGGCTGCGCCGTTTGCCGCTCTTCGCCGGCCGGGCGCATTGCGCCTATCTCCCGGCCAAGGGCGAGATCGTCAACGGCTTCGATTATCTCGGGCCGGGCCGGATCGAGATTTCGGGAGCGACGGCCAGCACCCGCTCGGACGTGCAGGTCATCGACCTGCCCTCGCTGCTCGCCGGCGACGAGATCGGCATGTCGTCAGAGGCCTTCGACGAGCTCGGCCTGCCCGAGGGCAGCGAGGTCACGCTCCGGCGCACGCCTTCGCCCGAGAGCCGCGCCGCGCTGACCCGCAAGATCCAGGGCGGCGAGCTCTCGGAAGCCCAGTACCACACGCTGATCCGCGACATCGTCGAAGCCCGCTATCCCGATGGCGAGGTCGCAGCCTTCCTGGTCGCGGCGACGCAGAAGCTCTCCGACGCCGAGGTCGTCGCGCTGGCGCGGGTGCGCAGCCGCTTCGCGCAAAAAATCACCTGGCCGGACAAGATCGTCGTCGACAAGCACTCGATGGGCGGCATTCCCGGCAGCCGGATCACGCTGATCGTCGTGCCGATCGTCGCCGCGCACGGCGCCTTCCTGATGCCGAAGACGTCCTCGCGCGCCATCACCTCGGCGGCCGGCACGGCCGATGCGATGGAGGCCCTCGCCCGCGTCGAACTCAACCCGGCCGAGCTGCGTGCCTGCGTGGAAAAGGCGCGCGGCTGCATCGCCTGGAACGGGCGGCTGAACCATTCGGTCGTCGACGACGTGATGAACGCGATCACGCGGCCGCTCGGCATCGATTCGAATCGCTGGTCGGTTGCCTCGATCCTGTCGAAGAAGTTCACCGCCGGCTCGACCCATGTCATCGTCGACCTGCCCTATGGCCCGCGCGCCAAGCTGAAGAGCGAGGCCGAGGCCGCCGAACTCGCATTGTTGTTCGAAACGGTCGGAGCCGGGCTCGGCCTCGTCGTCCAGGCCTTCCCGACCGACGGAACCCGGCCGATCGGGCGCGGCATCGGCCCGGCGCTGGAATGCCGCGATGTCGGCTGGGTGCTCGACAACGACCCGCAGGCGCCGGCCGACCTCGTCGAGAAGGCGCTGTTCTTCGCCAGCCATATCCTCGCCTGGGACCCGGCGCTGGGCTCGGTCGCGGCCGGACGCGCACGGGCCGAAGAGCTGTTGCGCTCCGGCGCTGCACGCGCCGCCTTCGAGCGGATCATTGATGCGCAGGGGCGGCGCGAGCCGCCGGTCGCGCCCGGTCTGCTCGTCCATACGGTACGCTCGCCCACGGCCGGCACGGTCACGGAGATCGACGGCTGGGCGGTCGCCGGTATCGCAAGGCGCGCCGGAGCGCCCTTCGACAAGGCGGCGGGCATCGACCTGCGCCGCCATGTCGGCGATACGGTCGCCGCAGGCGATCCGCTCTTCGCTATCCATGCCAGTGCTTCGAGCGATCTCGAAGAAGCCAAGGCGATGGCGGACAGCTGCGACTGCTACGTGATCAGTTAGTTGCGTCGCGAAAACCCAAGCCCAAGTCATTCGGGCCAAGCCGCGAAGCGGCGCAGAGCCGGGATCCATTCCGGAACGCCAATTGGAAAGGCTCAGGAATGGATCCCGGGTCTCCCTTCGGTCGCCCGGGATGACCAGCGTTTGTGTGGATTGACCTAAAGAGCCTCAGCGCAGCTGCTTCAGCAGGGCGATCAGCGTCGCCCGCTGGTTGGTCGCGAGCGGCGCCAGCGTCACCTTGGTCACCGTCTCCGCCTTGGGCAGAAGCTCGCGGGTGTAGTCGATGCCGGCCGGGCTGAGTTCGACGATGAGCCGCCGGCCATCCTCGGGATCGGGTTTGGTCTGCACCAGCTTGCGCTTGAGCAGCCGGTCGACCACGCCCTTGATCGTGGCGGCGTCCATCGCGGTCTGGCGGCCGAGCAGGTTCTGCGAGGAACCGCCATCCTGATAGAGCCGCGCCAGCACCGCCCATTGCGTCGGCGTCAGGTCGGTGCCCATGATCTCATTGAAGATCGAGACATGGCGCTGCGCCACCTGGCGCATGATGAAGCCGACCTGCTCGGCGAGATCATAGCTCTCGTCGGCAGGCTCGGGCGTCTCGGCCGCATTGCTCGGTCGCGCCATCGCTGATCCTCGTTCGTATACGAACGATATCCCTAGAGTATATCCCGCGAAAGTGGGACCCACTTTCGCGACCGGGACCTGTTCCAGCGAAGCAGGTCCTCAGACGCTCGTCCAGCGCTTGTCGCGGAAACTCCGGGCCGCAGCCTCGACAGTGCGCTCGATGCGCAGGCCCGCCGCGAAATCGAGGAGATGCGCGGGCTCGCCGGCAATGGCCCGCAACAACTCGCGACATTCGATGATCTTGAGCTCGTTGAAGCCGAGGCCATGGCCGGGCGCCGGGATGAAGCGGCCATAGGGCTCGTGCGCCGGGGCGGTCAGGATGCGGCGAAAGCCCCGGACGTCGCTGGCGCCCTCGGCGGTATAGAGCTCGACCTCGTTCATCCGCTCCTGATCATAGGCGATCGTGCCCTTGGCGCCGAAGACCTGCAGGGCGATCCGGCCCTTGCGGCCCCAGGCCGAGCGGTTGAGGGCGACGAGCCCGGAGGCGCCAGTCGAGAGGCGCAGCAGCAGCGTGGCGATATCGTGTGTCTCGACCGGACGGCTGCCACCGGCCGCGAGCGGCCGCTCTGGATAGGGCCTGGCCATGTCGGCCATCACCGAATCGACCTCGCCGATGAGCACCTTGATCAGCGAGAAGGCATGCACGCCGAAATCGTCGAGCGCGCCATGCCCGGAGGCGGCCTCGCTTTTCCAGGAGAAGAACGCGCCGGCATCGGCCATGAAGTCCTCGTCCATCTCGACGCGGACATGGTTGACCTCGCCGATCGTGCCATCCGCAATCAGGCGTTTCGCCAGGCGGATCGCCGGATTCTGGATGTAGTTGTAGCCGAGCGCTGCGACCGCGCCGGCCGCCTTCGCCGCCGCCAGCATCGCTTCGGCATCACCAAGGCTGGTCGCCATCGGCTTCTCGCACCAGACATGCTTGCCGGCGGAAAGCGCGGCGATCGCCATCTCGGCATGAAAAGCGTTCGGCGTGGTGATCGAGACGACGTCGACATCGGGATGGGCGATGAGCGCCTTCCAGTCGGCGGTCGCCTCGGCGAAGCCGAACTCGCCGGCACGCTGCGCCGCCAGGGCTTCGTCGACCTCGCAGAGCACGGCGAGCTTCGGACGCGGCACGTCGCCGAAGACCGGGGCGACGGCGTTCCAGGCGAGCGCATGGCACTTGCCCATATAGCCGGTGCCGATCAGGCCAACGCCGAGCGCGCGCATGAGGAGATCCTTTTCTCGTCAAAAATGCCCGGTCATCCCGGACAAGCGGCGAAGCCGCGCTGATCCGGGATCCATTCCTGAACCGTTCCGGAATGGATCCCGGGTCTCCCTGCGGTCGCCCGGGATGACAGCGTCAGGGTAGGCGGCACATCAGACCGTGCCGCCGAGCTCTTCCGAGACCGCCTGCAATTCCTTGCCGCCGGCCATCAGGTTCTGCAGCTCGTCCATGGCGATCCCGGACTTGGCGTAGGTGCCGAGCGTCTTGCCGCGGTTGAGCACGGTGAAGCGATCGCCGACGGCATAGGCGTGGCGGACGTTATGGGTGATGAAGATCACGCCCAGCCCCTTGGCTCGCACGAGGTTGATGTATTTCAGCACCATCGAGGTCTGGGCGACCCCGAGCGCCGAGGTCGGCTCGTCCAGGATCAGCACCTTGGCGCCGAAATAGACGGCCCGGGCGATGGCGACGCATTGGCGCTCGCCGCCGGAGAGCGTGCCAACCGCCTGGTGCGGGTCGCGGATGTCGATGCCGATCCTGTGCATCTCGTCGCGGGTCACTGCATGGGCGAGGTCGAAATCGATCCATTTCAGCGGGCCGAAGCCACGGATCGGCTCGCGGCCCATGAAGAAGTTCCGCGTGATCGACATCAGCGGGATCATCGCCAGATCCTGGTAGACCGTGGCGATGCCGGCATCGAGCGCATCGCGCGGGCTCGAAAAGGCAACCGGCCGGCCCTCGACCAGGAACTCGCCGGAGCTCGGCTTGTGGCAGCCCGAGAGCGTCTTGATCAGCGTCGACTTGCCGGCGCCGTTGTCGCCGAGCAGGCAGAGCACCTCGCCGGCCGAGACCTTGAGCGAGACGCCCGAGAGCGCGATCACCGAGCCGAAATGCTTGACGATGTCGCGGACCTCGATGAGCGGGGCCTGCTCCGGAGCTGCTTTTGTCATGTTCAGCGCTCCCCTGTCGCCTTGCGGCGGATGAAGTTGTTGAACAGCACGGCGAGCAGCAGCATGCCGCCAAGGAAGACCTGGAACCAGTCGCTGTCGAAGCTGGTGTAGGTCAGGCCGATCGAGACCATGCCGAAGATGATCGCGCCGAAGAAGGCACCGACCGCCGAGCCGTAGCCGCCGGTGAGGAGGCAGCCACCGATCACCGCGGCGATGATCGCCTCGAACTCCTTCTGGAAGCCGCGGCGGGCATCGGTCGAGCCCGCGTCGAGCACGGTCAGGATGGCAACGAGGGTGGCGGCGCAGGCGGTCAGCACGAATAGGGTCGTCTTGACCATGTTCACGGGCACGCCGGAATTGCGGGCCGCATTGGGATCGCCCCCGGCAGCGAAGATCCAGTTGCCGAAGCGCGTGCGCAACAGGACATAAGTCGCGAGCGCAGCGATGGCGAGGAACCAGAGCACCCCGACCGGAACGCCGGTCACAGTCGGCGTGCCGTTGGGAAACTTGGCGATCAGGTTGGCCTGCGCCAGCCAGGCGAACAGCCCCTCCAGCGCCTGGCCGGAGAAGAGCTCGCGGACGATGCCGTCGCCCGCCTTGTCGCCGATCCCACGCAATTGCGTCGAGCCGCCCGTCGCCCATTTCAGACCGACCAGCGAGAGCCCGCGCAGGATGAAGAGAAAGGCGAGCGTGACGATGAAGGAAGGCAGGCGGGTGCGGATGACGATCTGGCCGTTCACCGCCCCCATCAAACCGGCGAAGACGAAGGTCGCGACGATCGCCGCCAGCAATGGCAGATCGCCGACGACGATCAGCGCGCCGAAGACGAGGCCGGCGAAGGCGATCATCGAGCCGATCGAGAGGTCGAACTCGCCGCCAATCATCAGCAGCGCCGCAGCGATGGCGAGGATGCCGAGCTGCGATGCCGGCGAGAGCACCGTCATCACCCCGGCGAGGGTGAACATCGCAGGGTTGGCGGTGAGGCCGAAGAAGACGGTCACCAGGACGAGGCCGGCGACCGCGCCAAGCTCGGGCCGGCGCATCAGCCGGGCGAGAAGCGAGACGCGGCGCAAACGCTCGTCACGGGCCTCTGCAGCAGGGTCATTGGGCCGGGACGGGCCCGCAGCGAGATCGGCGGTCGACGTCGTCATGGCGCGCCTCCTGAGCTTCCGAACGATCCGGGAGGAAAGGCGGCGCCGGCCGGCGCCGCCCTAAGCTCAGCGGATGCCCTTGGCCGAGAGGTCGACGACCTGGGCCGCCTTCTCCTTGGTGATAAGGTTCGGGCCGGACGGGACGTTGCCGCCGGGCACCAAGCCGTATTCGGCATTGAGCGCCAGGAAGGCGACCGGCAGGTAGCCCTGCAGGAACTGCTGCTGGTCGATGCCGAAGGCCGCTTCGCCCGCCGCGATCGCCTTGAGGAAGTTGGCCGAGAGATCGAAGGTGGCGACACGGACGGTCGCGATTTTGCCGGCTTCCTTGACGCCCGCCAGGGTCGGCTCGCCGCCAAGCGAGGCGCTGAGCGCCATCACCGTGTCGACGCTGGCGTCAGAGAGCGCCGCCTTGACCTTGGAGCGGATCTCGGTCGGATCGTTCGAGACCGGCAGGACCGTGACCTTGCCCTTGAAGCCTTCGGCGAAGCCCTTGCAGCGCAAATCGAGCGCGACATTGCCGACCTCGTGGTTGACGCAGACGCCGACCTTGCCGCCCATGCTGGCGAGCTTCTCGCCGGCGGCCTTGCCGGCGTCAAACTCGTCCTGGCCGACATGCAGGAGGGCGCCGAGCTTCTTCGAGACATCGGAGCCCGAATTCATCGAGATCACCGGGATGCCGGCGGCGACCGCCTTCTGGATGGAGGGGCCGAGCGCCGAGGCATCGGGGATCGAAACGACGAGACCGGCCGGCCTCTGGTTCACCGCGGCGTCGATCAGCTGGCTCATCGCGACCATGTCGAAGGTCTCGGGAGCGCGGTAGTCGACGGCGACCTTGAGGTCGGCGGCGGCCTTGGCGACGCCGTTCTTCACCACCGACCAGAACGGGTCCGCGGCCTGGCCATGGCTGACGACGATGATCCTGGTCTGCTGCGCGACGCTTGGCGTCGCTCCTGCGACCGCGATGGCGGCGACAGCAATCATCCCTGCGAGAAACCGCTTCATCTCATCCTCCCTTGCGGGGATGTCCCCCGCTTTCGTTATCGGTCCGATCGGGTTCGATCGGCCGGTTTTCGGGCGATTTGGCGGGCCGCGAAGCGTCGCGGACTACCTGGATGGCGAAGAAGGGAGGACGCGCTTCGAGCGCGGCCGCCGACTCTGCGCTTCATTCAAAACGAAACAAAAAAACCGTTTTCGATATTCAATAGAATAATCATTCCACTTCGCATGCGCGCCTGTCAAGCGCCTTCTGCGCCGATGACATACCGGAGCGCGTACCTGACCGTTCCACCCCGACCGGAGAAACCCATCACCAATATCGATTTGCCATGAGCGGGCGGCCGCCTCGATTGTGGCTCTCGAAGCGGCGCGCTCAGCGTCCGGCATCGGGGGACATTCATGGGCCTGCCAGCGACTGCGCGCATCGATATCGGGCGCTTCTGGACGACGATCGAGCGCTCGGGCGAGATCGGCACCGGCCGACCGGGCGGTCTGTCGCGGCTGGCGCTCGGCGATGCCGACAAAGAGGTGCGCGACGTCTTCATCGACTGGTGCCAGCAGGCCGGGCTGAGCGTGCGCGTCGACGGCATCGGCAACATCTTCGCGCGCCGGGCCGGGCAGGACGACAGCCTGCCGCCGGTGGTGATGGGCAGCCATCTCGACACGCAGGTGAATGGCGGGCGCTTCGACGGCATCGCTGGCGTGCTCGGCGGGCTTGAGGTCTGCCGCACGCTCGACCAGCTCGGCCACCGCACCAAGCGGCCGATCGAGGTCGTCAACTGGACCAATGAGGAGGGCGGGCGCTTCTCGCCGCCCATGGTCGGCTCCGGCTGCTTCACCGGCGCCTATACACTCGACTGGGCGCTGGGCCGGCGCGATGACGACGGCAGGACGATCGAAGAGGAGCTCGATCGCATCGGCTATCGCGGCGAGATGGAGGCGGCCCCCCATCCCTTCGACGCCTATGTCGAGTTCCATATCGAGCAGGGGCCGATCCTCGACCGCGAGGGCATGCAGGTCGGCGTCGTCATCGGCGGCTTTTCCAGCACCGGCATGCTGGTCGAGTTCCGCGGCGAGACCGCCCATACCGGCCCCTGGCCGATGGAGCGGCGCAGGAACGCGCTCATCGCCGGCGCGCGCCTGTTGGTGGCAGTCGACGATCTCGGCTGGGAGCATGCCGGCAGCGGCGGCAAGGCGACGGCCTCGCGCCTCGTGGCTTGGCCGAACAAGCCGGGCATCCTCTCGGACTGGGCACAGGCGACCTGCGATGTCCGCCATGCCGACCCGGAAACCGCAGCGGTGATGGCCGAGCGCGTGCGCCGCGCCATCCACGAGGCTGCGGCGCGGGCCGATTGCACGGCCGAGATCCTCGATGTCTGGAACTGGGGCGGCAAGGTTTTTGTCGACGAGTTGATCGAGCAGGTCCGCGCCACCTCGCTCGAGCTCGGCTACCGCACGCGCGACATTCTCAGCCAGGCCGGGCACGACGCCTATTTCGTCGCCCGCCATGCGCCGACGACGATGATCTTCGCGCCCTGCAAGGGCGGCATCACCCACAACAATGGGGAATTGTGCACGCCGGATGATCTCGAGCCCGGCCTCAACGTGCTCTTGCATACGGTGGTGGCGCGGGCGGACCGCTGAATCGAAGCGTCATTGCGAGCGCAGCGAAGCAATCCAGGGGCGGTAGCGCTCTACGTCCTTCTGGATTGCTTCGTCGCTGCGCTCCTCGCAATGACGGGTTCAGCCGAGCGCGGCGACGCATTCGATCTCGATGTCGAAGGGCAACGGCCAGGGCCGGATCGCGGCGCTGGTCCGGGCCGGAAAGCCCGTGGTGAAGTAGGTCCGGTAGACTGCGTTGACGCCGGCCATCAACGCGGGATCGGTGACGAAGATCGTCGCCTTGATCACCTCGTCGAGCGAAGAGCCGCCATGGCGCAGGGTGACGGCGAGCGCATCCATCGCGGCACGGGTCTGCGCCTCGATATCGCCGCTGACGATCTCGCCGGTCGTGACGTCGATCGGCGGCATGCCGCAGGTGAAGAGCAGGTCACCGACGCGGGCCAGTGCCGAGGTCGGCGCGCCGAGTCGGCGGATCGCCTCGGAAATGACGGGCACTTCGATGATCTCTCGGCGCATGGCTTGATCCATCTTCCTTTGTCTACGAGCGGATGCGCCAACTCAGCCGGGGCGGCCGCTCAGCAACCCTTCGATGCCGCCGGCACAGAAGCCGGTCAGGCGCTGCAGCAGGAGATCGGCGTTCTCGGCCACGGGAACGGAATCGCGTTCCTGATCGAGCCGTACCGCGCGGTCGCCGGCGGCCATGGTCATCACGAGCGCGCCGACCATGAACAGATAGGCGTCGACCAGGGCGCCGGTCGGAGCTTGCGGATAGAGCTTGCCGAGTGCGGTGAGAAACTGCCTGGCGGTCGGGTCGAAATGCTCGGCGAGGACGCCGCGCGCCGCCTCGCGCGGGTCGACGGCTTCGCGGGCGGTCATCATGGCGAAGGCGGCGCCCTGGACGCCCTCCGTGAAACGCTGGCGCACGGAGGGGCCGATGAAGGCGGCGACGATCTCGCCGATGTCGAGCGCCGGCCGGGCCAGAGCCTCACCGAGCGCCTGGGCGCGCGCCAGCGCCAGGGCATGCGCCCGGCGGGCGAAGACGGCGCGGTAAAGCGCCTCCTTCGAGCCGAAATGATAGCTGAGCTGCGAGAGCCGCACGCCCGCCGCGGCGGCAAGATCGCGCATGGAGGCGCCGTCGGCACCGCCGCGCTCGGCGAAGAGCCGCTCGGCAGCGTCGAGAATGCGGTCGCGCGTCGGCATCGCGGACATCGTGCCCTCCGGAAATCCCAGCAAATCCGCTCTTACCAGAAAGCGGCGGGCTTGCTATAGGTCGGACGTTCGTCCAAATTCGAACCATAGACAACACACGCTCCGGGAGGACACACCGGCATGCTGCCTGGCCGCCTCGTCGACCTGTCGATTCCGCTCGAGAACGACGTCCCTGCCGACCCGCCCTTCCAGAAGGTCAGGATCGATTATCGCACGCATGAGGCGACGGCGAAGGACATTGCGGCGGCGTTTCCGGGGCTGACGCCCGAGCAGCTCCCGGACGGCATGGGCTGGGCGGTCGAGCTTGCGACGATCTCGACCCATAACGGCACCCATGTCGACGCGCCCTGGCATTACCATCCGACCCAGGATGGCGGCGCGCCGGCGCTCAGGATCGACGAATGCCCGCTCGACTGGTTCCTGCAGCCCGGCGTGAAGCTCGATTTCCGCGATCTGCCTGATGGCCATGTCGTCACGCCCGCCGAGATCGACGCCGAACTCGCGCGCATCGGCCACAGCTTAAGCCCGCTGGAGATCGTCATCGCCAACACACGGGCCGGCGCACGCTATGGCGAGGCCGACTATGTCGATTCCGGCTGCGGTTTCGGCCGCGAGGCGACGCTGCATCTGGTGCGGCAGGGCATCAAGGTGGTCGGCACCGATGGCTGGAGCTGGGACGCGCCGTTCAGCCATACCGCCCGCCGTTTCGCCGAGACCGGCGACGCCTCGCTGATCTGGGAAGGCCACAAGGCCGGGCGCGAGGCCGGCTATTGCCAGATCGAGAAGCTGCACAATCTCGAAGCGCTGCCGGCGACCGGCTTCATGATCAGCTGCCTGCCGGTGAAGGTCCGCAACGGCTCGGCCGGCTGGACCCGGGCCGTGGCAATTTTTCCGGGCTGAACGCAGGGACGAAGGAGAGCTACGTGAGCAAGATCATCATCACCTGCGCCATCACCGGCGGCATCCATACGCCGACCATGTCGGAGCATCTGCCGATCACGCCGGACGAGATCGCGAGCCAGGCGATCGCGGCGGCGGAGGCGGGCGCGGCGATCCTGCATTTGCATGCACGAGACCCGAAAGACGGCCGTCCGACGCCGGATCCTGCGGTGTTCATGGAGTTCCTGCCGCGGATCAAGCAGGCGACCGATGCTGTCGTAAACATCACCACCGGCGGCGGCCTGACCATGACGGTCGAGGAGCGCCTCGCCGCGCCGCTGAAGGCCGCGCCGGAGATGTGCTCGCTCAACATGGGCTCGATGAACTTCGCGCTGCATCCGCTGGCGGAGAAGTACAGCGACTGGAAGCACCCCTGGGAGCAGCCTTACCTCGCGAACACCAAAGACTTCATCTTCCGCAACACCTTCGGCGACATCGAGCGCATCTACAAACTGCTCGGCGAGGGCCACGGCACCAAGTTCGAGCACGAGTGCTACGATGTCGGCCACCTCTACAATCTCGCGCATTGCCTCGATCGCGGCTGGTTCCGGCCGCCGGTCTTCCTGCAACTGATCTTCGGCATTCTGGGGGGCATCGGCGCCGATCTCGACAACCTGATGTTCATGAAGCGCACGGCCGACAAGCTCTTCGGCAAGGATTATCACTGGTCGGTGCTCGCCGCTGGGCGCCACCAGATGGCGTTCTGCACACAAGCCGCGATGCTGGGCGGCAATGTCCGCGTCGGGCTCGAGGACAGCCTGTTCATCGGCAAGGGCAAGCTTGCGACCTCCAATGCCGAGCAGGTCGCCAAGATCCGCCGCATCGTCGAGGAGCTCGGCTACGAGATCGCCACGCCCGAGGAGGCCCGCGCGACGCTCGGCCTCAAGGGCGGCGACCGCGTGAATTTCTAGGAGCTGGGATGTCGCCTCGCCTTAACCCGCTCGACGGCTTCACCATCGATCCCGCCGCGCTTGGCTATATCGGCGAAGGCCTGCAGCGGCCGGAGTGCATACTCGCCGAGCGTGACGGCTCGCTCTGGAGTGCCGATGCGCGCGGCGGCGTGGTGCATATCAGGCCGGATGGCACGCAGGAGCTGATCACGCAGACGGCGAGCCGCGGTTTCGCCGAGGCTGCCGACGAGGAGGCGCGCTTCGTCTCCGGCACCTTGCCGAACGGCCTCGCCTTCGCCCGCAATGGCGACGTGCTGATCTCGAATTTTGGCACCGACCGGCTGGAGGCGATGACGCGCTCGGGCGAAACCCGCGTACTGGTCGACGCCATCGACGGGCAGGCGATCGGCAAGGTCAATTTCGTGCTGCGCGACAGCAAGGACCGGATCTGGCTGACGATCTCGACCCGGACGACAAACTGGATGCGGGCGATGAGCCCCGATGTCCGCGACGGCTATGTCGCGCTCTATGATGGCGGGCGGCTGCGCATCGTCGCGGATGGATTCGCCTTCACCAACGAGATCCGGCTCGATGCCAGGGAAGAATGGCTCTACGTCGCCGAGACCTGCGCCTGCCGGGTTACCCGGCTGCGCGTCCAGCCCGATGGCTGCCTCACCGATCGCGAGATTTTCGGCCCGAGCGACCATGGCGCCTTCATCGACGGCATTGCCTTCGACGCCCATGGCAATCTCTGGGGCACGCATGTGATGGTCGACCGGGTCTTCGCGATCACGCCCGAAGGCGACCTTCGCATCCTGCTCGACGACGATCGCGGCAGCGCGGCCGGCAAGGCGCTGATGGCGGCCTTTGCTCGGGACGAAGTAACCCCTGAGTTGATGCTCGCCTGCGGCGGCGCGATCGCGCCCTGGTTCGCCAGCATCACCTTCGGCGGAGCCGATCTTCGTACCGCCTATATCGGCAGCCTGCGCGGCAGCCGCATCCCCTGCTTCAGATCACCGGTCGCCGGCCTGCCGATGGCGCACTGGCGCGACCGCTAGCAACGACGAAAACACCACGGGAGGAATTCACATGAAGGGTCTGGTCTCGGCGCTCGCTGTCGCCACCGCATTGTTCGGCGCTCTGCCCGCCGCCGCCGAAATCTCGGACGGCGCCATCAAGATCGGCGTGCTCACCGACATGTCTGGCGTCTATTCCGACATCACTGGCAAGGGCTCGATCACTGCTGCCCGCATGGCGGTCGAGGATTGCCTGAAGGCGGAATGCTCGGGCATGAAGATCGAGGTGGTCTCGGCCGACCATCAGAACAAGGCCGATGTCGGCTCGGCGATCGCGCGGGAATGGATCGACCGGCAGGGTGTCGATGTGCTCGCCGACATGTCGAACGCCTCGCTGCAGCTCGCCATCCCGCCGCTGCTGAAGGACAAGAACCGCGTCGGCCTCTTCCCCGGCGGCACGGCACGCCTGACCGGCGACGCCTGCCAGCCCGACCATGTCGTCCAGTGGATGTGGGACACCTATGTCCAGGTCGCCGGGATCGCCAACCACCTGACCAAGCCCGGCACCAAATGGTATCTGGTCACTGCCGACTACGCGCTCGGCCACCAGCTAGAAGCCGACGCCAAGACCCTCGTCACCGCCAAGGGTGGCAGCTATGTCGGCTCGGTCCGGCACGCCTTCCCGGCGGTCGATCTCTCGTCGCAGCTCCTGACCGCGCAGGGCTCCGGCGCTGACCTGATCGCGCTCGCCAATGCCGGCGGCGATACCGTCGCCGGCATCAAGACGGCGCGCGATTTCGGCATCGGCCAGGACAAGCAGAAACTGGTCGCCTTCTTCCTGACCGCGATGGACGTGAAGAGCGTCGGCCTTGCCTCGGCGCAGGGCACGATCCTGACCGAAGGCTTCTACTGGGATATCGACGAGCGCACCCGCGCCTTCTCGGAGCGCTTCAAGGCGGCGCATGGCGCGGTGCCCTCCGCGATCCAGGCCGGCGTCTATTCCTCGGTCCGGCACTATCTCAAGGCGGTCGTCGCCGGAAAGTCGGACGAGGCCAAGACGGTGATCGCCAAGATGCGCGAGCTGCCGATCGAGGACGAGGTCGTGCGCAATGCCAAGCTCCGCGAGGACGGGCGCATGGTGCACGATTTCTACGTCTTCCAGGTCAAGAAGCCGGCGGA
The DNA here is from genome assembly GCF_001429505.1 of Allobosea sp. Root483D1. GTDB lineage: Bacteria > Pseudomonadota > Alphaproteobacteria > Rhizobiales > Beijerinckiaceae > Allobosea. Next base: position 65,520 of record NZ_LMJW01000004.1, on the reverse strand, counting down.
GTCGAAGGGCGAATGGGACCTCTACGACCTCGTCGCCACCATCCCCGGCGACCAGGCCTTCCGCCCGCTCGCCCAGAGCGCCTGCCCGGCGATCAAGAAGTAGCTGAGCCGCTCAGGCGACGCGGCGCAGCTCCTCCTGGGTCACGCCGAGGCTGCTCAGCAATTGGCCACGCACCTCGGCGAAACGCCGCTGCCGCGGTCCCGCCTCGGTCGGAAGATCGACCTTGAGGTCGACGACGAAGCGGCCTTCGTCGAGCACGAGCACGCGCTGGGCCAGATGGATCGCTTCGTCGACGTCATGGGTGACGAGCAGCACGGCGGGGCGATGGCGGGCGCAGAGATCGAGCAATAGCGCCTGCATGCGCAAGCGGGTCAGCGCATCGAGCGCGCCGAAGGGCTCGTCGAGCAACAGCAGCTCGGGCTCACGCACCAGCGAGCGGGCGAGAGCGGCGCGCTGCTGCTCGCCGCCTGAGAGCTGGGTGGGCCAGGCCTGCGCCCGCGCCGTCAGCTCGACCTCGGCGAGGGCGTGCAAAGCGCGCTCGCGCGGCGTCTCGCTCTTCAGCCCGAGCGAGACATTGTCGACGACCTTCTTCCACGGCAGCAGGCGTGCATCCTGGAAGACGACCGAGACCGCATCGGGCGTGCCGAGCCGGCCGGAGCCGGGCACGCCATGGTCGAGCCCGGCAAGCGCGCGCAGGAAGGTGCTCTTGCCCGAGCCCGAGCGGCCGAGCAAGGCGACGAACTCGCCGCGGCCGATGTCGAGATCGACATCGTCGATGATGGTGCGCTCGCCATAGCGGCGAGTGAGGCCGCGAACCGCGACGACGGGCGGCTGGGTCAGTCGGCCAGAATCTTGCGCCATGGCAGAGCCTTTCGGGTGATGAAGCGGACGAGCCAGTCCGAGCTCAGGCCGAGCGCGGCATAGACGGCGAGGCACAGGATGATGACCTCGGTCTGGCCATAGGTGCGGGCGAGGTTGATCATGTAGCCGAGGCCAGAGGTGGCGTTGACCTGCTCGACCACGACAAGGGCGAGCCAGGAATAGGTGACGCCGAAGCGCAGGCCGAGCAGGAAGCCGGGCAGCGCCGCCGGCAGCACGACATGGCGCAGGAACTGCGTGTTGGAGAGATCGAGCGTCTCGGCCAGCTCGATGAAGCGGGCATCGGTCGAGCGCAGGCCGTCATGGGTCTGGATATAGATCGGCGCGAAGGTGATCAGTGCGATCGTCAGGATCTTCATGCCCTCGCCGATGCCGAACCAGAGCATCAGCAGCGGGATGAGCGCCAGCGCCGGGATGGCGCGCTTGATCTGGATCGGGCCGTCGACGAGGTATTCGCCGATGCGGCTGAGGCCGGCGATGACGCCGAGCGTGGCGCCGGCGATGATGCCCCAGAACAGGCCCCAGAAGGAGCGCTGGAACGAGGTCCAGAGGTTCTCCTGCAGGCGCCCGTCCTGGATCAGCTCCAAGCCCGTGGTCGCCACCGTCCAGGGCGCCGAGAGGATGCGGTCGTCGATGAAGCCGGTCGCTGATCCGATGCTCCAGAGGATGAGCAGCAGTACCGGGCCGAGCGCAGCGCCGTAGGGGATCGGCCGGCCCGGGCCGAGCTTGCGCCGGCGGCGGGGCTTGTCAGCCACGCCCGCAGGCTGGCTACGCGCGAGCTTGAGCCAGCCGGGATCGGCGGCGCCATGCGCGCCGGAGAGCGAGATGTCGGCCATGCTCATTCTCCCTGATAGGCCGCGCCGGCGACCTGCTCGAAGCGCCGGTCGAACAGCGCCTGCGCCTTCAGCACCGGCTTCTTCAGCTCGGCGGCGAGGAGGTCGATCGTCTCCTGCTGGCGCTCGATCGCCCCGCTCCAGTCGAGCGGCACGTCGGGATCGCCGTTGGATTCGACCAGGAAGCGGCCGGAATCAGCTTTGAGGCCCTGATCCTTGACGTAGTAGCCCTTGATCCACTCCTCGGGATGGGTCTCGACCCATTTCGTGGCACGGCCCCAGGCCTGGACATAGGCGCGGATCGCCGCCGCCTTGCCGGGGTCCTCCAGCGAGGCCTTGACGACGTAGAGATAGGCGGGATCATCGCGCAGGCCGTGCGGCAGCGCCCTCGCGCCGTCGCGCTCATAGTTCTGGACGAAGCGCTGCTTGTTCGCCTCCGCGATCGGCGCGGCATCAACGAGCTTGCTCGCCAGCGCATTGACATAGGCGTCGCCGACGCTCGGCAGTTCGACGAGCTGGACCTCGTCATGCCGGAGGTTGAGTTTCTTCAGCACACGCAGCACCAGCGCGCCCTGCGCCTGGCCGGGGCTGAAGGCGATCTTGCGACCCTTGATATCCTCGAGCCTCGAAATGCCGGAGCCCGGCGCCGTGGCGATCACATAGATCGGGTGGCCGACCGGATCGCGCCGGAACTTCGCCGCGACGATCCTGACGTCGAGCCCAGTCCACTGCGCATGAATCGGCGGGATATCGGCGACGGCGCCGATGTCCAGCGCCTTGGCGCGGAAGGCCTCGATCGTCTGCGGGCCGCCGGAGATATTGGCCCATTCGACCTTGAAGGGCAGCTTGGCGAGCTCTCCCGACAGAGTGAGCGTGACCCTGGTCTGCGGATCGCCGATCACCAAAGTTGTCCCCGGTGGGACGCGCTCGGGGATCGGTGCGGTCTCCGCCAAGGGTTGGGCGGCAACAGGGCCGGCCAGCAGTGCGGCTGCAAGGGGCAGGAGGTAGCTCAGTTTCATCTGATGTCCTCGATGGGCATGCGTCATCGCTTGACGGGCGGGGCCCGCACTGCGTCACGCATTGGGAAGGTTGTCGGCGCCGCCGAACGCCTCAGGCGCTCTTGCGCTGCTCCGCGGCGAAGAGGCTCTCCGGCCGCGGCAGCGCGTAATGGTCGCGCAAGGTCGCGCCGGAATAGTCCTGCCGGAACAGGCCGCGCTTGCGCAGGATCGGGACGACCTCGGCGACGAAGCTGTCGAAGCCCCCGGTCAGCCAGGGCGGCATGACATTGAAGCCATCGGCCGCGCCCTGCTCGAACCAGGTCTGGATCTCATTGGCGACATGCTCCGGCGTGCCGACGACGACGCGATGCCCGCGCGCACCCGCGAGACGCTGGATCAATTGGCGGATCGTCGGATTCTCGCGGTCGACGATGTCGACGACGAGCTGGAAGCGGCTCGCCAGCCCCTTCGGCCCGTTGGTGTCGATGATGTGGCGCGGCACGGGTCCGTCGAGGTCGTAACCGCTGAGATCGACGCCGATCATGCGCTTGAGCTGGTCCAGCGAGGCGGCCGGCTGGATCAGCTCGTTGATCTCCTCCTCGAGTCGATCGGCCTCGACCTGCGTCGAGCCGAGGAAGGGGCTGATCCCGGGCAGGACGCGGAGATGATCCGGTCGGCGACCGAGCGCGGCGGCGCGGGTTTTGATGTCGGAATAGAATTCCTGCGCGCTGCCAAGCGTCTGATGCGCCGTGAAGATCGCCTCGGCGAACTGGGCGGCGAAGGAGCGGCCGTCTTCCGAGGAGCCGGCCTGGACGTAGACCGGCCGCCCCTGCGGCGAGCGCGAGACGTTGAGGGGCCCGCGCACCCTGTAGTGCTTTCCGACATGGTCGATGCGGTGGACCTTGTCGGCATCGGCGAAAATGCCGCTCTGCGGGTCGGCAACGAGCGCATCGTCCTCCCAGCTGTCCCAGAGCTTGGTGACGACGTCGAGGAATTCGCGAGCCTTTTCATAGCGCTCGCCATGTGGCGGATGCTCCGGCAGCCCGAAATTATGGGCTGCCCCGGCATCGCTGGTGGTGACGATGTTCCAGCCGGCGCGGCCGCCGCTGATATGGTCGAGCGAGGCAAAGAGCCGAGCGAGGTTGTAGGGCTCGTTATAGGTCGTCGAGGCCGTGCCGATCAGGCCGATCTTCTCGGTCGCCGCGGCGATCGCGGTCAACCAGGTCACCGGCTCCAAGCGAACACGCGAGGAATAGCGGACGTTCTCCGCCAAAGACGGGCCGTCGGCGAGGAAGACCGCATCGAACTTTGCAGCCTCGGCCTTCTGCGCCAATTCCTGATAGTAGCGGATGTCGAGCACTCGCTCCGGCTCCGACTCCTTGTAGCGCCAGGCCGCCTCATGGTGGCCGCCGGGATAGATGAACAGGTTGAGCGTGAGCTGGCGGCCGGCATTGGACATCGCGCACCTCGCATAGAGCGAATGGTTTGACAGGGCGCGACCCTCGCAACCCTCTATCTTTCACGATGACGGCCAGCAGTACAAGTGGTCAAGAGAAGTATTTTTTAAAAAGAACGGTTCATCCAGCATATTATTACACAGTTATAGCTGGACTCAGTGGGCGGTTCACAAAATTCTATTCAGAATAAATGGCTGAATATAATTCCCCTTATGGGATGATCCTCCCTGCCTACCCAGCCGCTCAAGATAACCTTCCCATTTTGCGGCTCTTTGGGTCGACGATCAGCGCGTATTGATAGCCGTGCAGCTGCTGATCCGCTGTTCGACCTCGGCGGGAAGCGGCTGCAAGGCGACCGGCATCGGCAGGACCGCGCCCTTCGCGCCATCGACGCCCTGAACCCCATCCCCGATCCGGGGCAGGCCAGCGACCGTTGCGTGCAGGATTTCGCGGCAGCTCGATAGAAACGAGGTCGGTTCCGCCGACACTGCCCTTGGGGAGTTACCTCCTCACCGTTGGAGCAGTTTCCTTTTTCTGCCGCATCCGACCGGCTACCGTAGAGGCAATGGAGATAATCGGCGATGGCGGCACGGCCATCGCCATGGGCTTAGGGCGCATTGGCCGTGAGGCAAGGACCGCTCGACGTCTACGACGAATAGATGTCGGGGCTAGCGCCGCAGCGCTGAACCGAATTGCCAGAAAACCAGCCATTTACAAGGAAGATTTGGTGGAGCCAGGCGGAATCGAACCGCCGACCTCTTGAATGCCATTCAAGCGCTCTCCCAACTGAGCTATGGCCCCACTCTGCCGACCTTCTTGGGGNGACGAAGCGCTCTATAGGCAAGCTTGCGTCGAGACACAAGCACTGATGTCACGTTATCGTCGCGCTTTTTTCAAAGCCGCGATTCCGACGCGGCTCAGGCGTCGTCGTCGCCCTCGATGTCGCCATCGATCAGGTCGGCGACGTCGTCGTTCTCTTCCTCATCCTCTTCCAGGAAGGTGTCGTCGTCATCGCCGGCGGCGCTGTCATCCTCGACTTCGATGTCGTCGTCGCTGGTGACCACCGGCTCCTTCTCGGCGGCTTCCGCATCGGCCTCATCGAGCGAGACGAGCTCGACCGCGCCGTCGGCGGCCTCCGCCTCGTCCTCGTCATCCGGCGCCGGCTTCGGTGCCGGAGCCGCCTTGCCCTGCGGCTCGAACAGCGAGCGCGGATAGGACTGGCCGGTATAGGGCGAGACGATCGGATCCTTGTCGAGATCGTAGAATTTGCGGCCCGTGACCGGGCAAACGCGCTTGGTACCAAGTTCCGGTTTCGCCACGGCGTCGGACCTTCAAGTTCGTACAGGGTTCGTAAAAGCAGGGGCGTCCGTTAGTCGGGCTAAGCGTCCCTGTCAAATGCTGATTTGGCCGCGAGGCGAACCTGCGGCACCGACTGCAAAACCGCTTCGCATCGACGCGCCCGGTGCTTTAGAAGTCCGCCTCGACCTGAGCACCGGCGAAAGACGAGACTCGTGCCCATATCCCAGCCTGTAATCGCCCCCAGACAGAGGACCGAGCGCCTGGTGATCGCCGTCGATGGACCGGCGGCCTCCGGCAAGGGTACGCTGGCGCGCCGGCTCGCTGCGCATTACGGCCTGCCCTATCTCGACACCGGCCTGCTCTACCGCATGGTCGCCCGCACCTTGCTCGATGCCGGCGAGCCGCTCGACGACGCCGAGGCCGCCGCCGCCAGCGCCGCCGGCTTCGACGATGCGACAATCGACGAATCGCGGCTGCGCGGCCGCGAGATCGGCGAGGCCGCCTCGGTGGTGGCCGCGATTCCCGCAGTCCGGCGTGCCCTGATCGACCGGCAGCGCCGCTTCGCCGCGGCGGCTGGCGGGGCCGTGCTCGACGGGCGCGACATCGGCACCGTGATCTGCCCGGATGCCACGGTGAAGCTCTTCGTCACCGCGACGCCCGAAGTCCGCGCCGCGCGCCGGCACAAGGAACTGGCGGGGCGCGGCGAGACCACGGCCTTCGACGGCATCCTGGCCGATATCCGCCGGCGCGACGCCAGGGATTCAGGCCGCGGCGACGCGCCGTTGAAGGCGGCGGAGGATGCGGTGCAGCTCGACACCTCGGCGCTCGGCGTCGAGGAGGCCTTCCAGGCCGCACTCGCCATCGTCGAAGACCGCGGCCGCGGCTGAGGCCGGCTCGGCTTAAGCCTGGGCTTGGGCTTGGAGCTTGGGCGAAGGCCGGTGCCCATTTTTCGGGCCAATGCTCCCGCTTTGCCGCTTGGCGCGAATCGAAACTAGGAGCAGACTTCGACGACATTCGTTTGAAGCCTGCCTTCGCCCGGAACCCGTCTTCTTTCGGCGTCACGCTTCGACGACAGATGACGGAGGTTTCGATGCGGCCCTGGCTGTTCGGTCTCTTTTGTCTCGCGGCCGCCGGCTTTTGGCCGGCGTCGGCGCCAAATGCGCAGCAAGCGGCAGCGCCGCCCGAGGAGGTCGATGTCGCGCTGGTGCTGGCGGTCGACGTCTCCTATTCGATGGATCTCGACGAGCTCGCCTTGCAGCGCAACGGCTATATCGAGGCCTTCCGCTCGAAGCTGCTGCACGAAGCCATCGCCAAAGGCGCGATAGGCAAGATCGCCGTCACCTATTTCGAATGGGCCGGCGGCGACTTCCAGCACATCGTCAGGCCCTGGACCATCATCGAGACCCCGCAATCGGCGATCGCCTTCGCCGAGGAGCTCGGCGAGGCGCCGACCCGGCGCGGCCGGCGCACCTCGATCTCGGGCGCGATCGATCTTGCCGTCTCGCTGCTCGAGGCGAGCAACGTCACGCCGATGCGCCGCGTCATCGACATCTCCGGCGACGGCGCCAACAATGACGGACGGCCGGTCACGGCCGCCCGCGATGCGGCGCGCGACAAGGGCATCGCCATCAACGGCCTGCCGGTGATGCTGAAGCAGGCGAGCTATTTCGACATCGACAATCTCGACGTCTACTATGAGGACTGCGTCGTCACCGGCATCGGCGCCTTCGTGATCCCGATCCGCGAACGCCATCAGTTCGTCGATGCGACGCGGACCAAGCTGGTGCGCGAGATCGCGGAGCTGCCGGCCGGTCCCGAGGCCCTGATCCAGAAGGCGCAGGCCAAGGCGCCGCGCCTGTCCTGCATGCAGGGCGAGCGGCAATGGCGCGACCGGATGGGGAACTGACGATCAGACCTTGCCGGCGCGGATCCCGGCGCTGGCATGGAAGAGGATCAGCGTCGCGACGCCGATCACCGACATCACGGCAGGCAAGGGCAGCGCGCTGCCCTTGAGCAGATGGCCGACGAGCAGGCCGACGCAGGCCGCGAGCAGCATCTGGCACAGGCCGGTCAGGGACGAGGCTGCGCCCGCCCGTTCGGGAAAGGGCATCATCGCCGAGGCCTGCGCCTGCGGCATGGTCAGGCCGACGCCGCAGGCATAGAGCGCCATCGGCCCGACGACGCCGACCGCCCCACCGAAGCCGGTGGCGACCCCGGCCAGCATGGCGAGGCCGCCGGCGGCAAGACAGGCGACGCCGAGCGCGATCACACCGTCGAGACCGCGACGGCCGACCAGGCGCTGCGCGATGATCGTGCCCAGGATGAAGCCGAGCACGGCGCAGCCGAACGAGAGCCCATAGGCCGGCGCCGTCAGCCCGTAGACGCCCATCAACACGAAGGATGAGCCGGAGATGAAGGCGAAGAGGCCGGCATAGGCAAGCGCGGTCAGGGCGACATAGACGCGGTAGGCGCGGTTGCGCAGCAGCAGCCGAAAGCCGCGAAGGATCGCCGGCAGCGACAGGCCATCCGGCGAGCGCTGGCGCAGCGTCTCCGGCATGATCGTCACGATGATGGCGAGCATGGCGAGCGCGAAGACCAGCGAGGCCAGGAAGGTCGAGCGCCAGCCGAAGGCGTCCTGCAGCAGGCCGCCGAGCACCGGCGCGATCGCCGGCACCAGCCCCATGATCATGCCCATGCGGGCGAGCTCGCGGCCGGCGCGTGGCCCGTCATAGAGATCGCGCACCATGGCGCGGCCGAGCACGATCGGGCCCGAGGCGCCAAGCGCCTGGGCGAAACGGGCGCCGATCAGCGCCTCGATCGAGGGCGCGAAGGCGCAGGCGAGCGTGGTCACGATGAATAGCCCGAGCCCGATCATCAGCACCGGCTTGCGGCCGAGCCGGTCGGAAAGCGGGCCCCAGATGATCTGGCCGGCGGCATAGCCGAACAGGAAGGCCGAGAGCGTCGCCTGCGCGCCGGCGAAGTCCGTTCCCATCACCCGCGCGATCTCGGGCAGCGAGGGCAGATAGAAATCGGTCGAGAGCGGCCCGAGCGCCGTCAGCATGGCGAGGACGGCGGTCATCGCCAGCGTGTCGGGGCGCAGGGGCATGAACTCTTCCTTCGGAAGCCGCCCCTTTAGGCGCGCATCCGACCGGTGTCCATGCCGCCAAGAAACCGCCTCAGCGGAAGAAGATCACGGTCTGCAGCAGGAAGAGCGGGATCAGGATGGCGCCCGACCAGAGCATGTAGCCGAAGAAGCTCGGCATCGCGACCTTCCGGTCCTTGGCGATGGCGTAGACCATGAAATTCGGCGCATTGCCGATATAGGAGTTGGCACCCATGAAGACGGCGCCGGCCGAGATCGCGGTCAGCGTCAGCGCCCCGGTCGTCATCAGCGCCTTGGGATCGCCGCCGGCAAGCTCGAAGAAGACGAGATAGGTCGGGGCGTTGTCCAGGAAGGACGAAAGCGCGCCGGTCAGCCAGAAATAGGCGACATTGTTGGCGCTGCCATCGGCATTGCTGACGAGCGCGACCAGCGGCGCGAAGGCGCCGTTCCGGCCGGCCTGGAGCATGGCGAGCACCGGGATGATGCAGGCGAAGATGCCGGCGAAGAGCTTGGCGACCTCCTTGATCGGCCCCCAGCTGAACTCGTTGCCCGCGCGCACCGGCTTCGGCGTCAGCACCAGCGACAGGCCGGCCAGCGCCAGCAGGACGAGATCGCGCGCCAGGTTCTGCCATTCGACGGCGACGCCGTGGATGGTGAAGGCGATGCCCGGCTTCCAGCTCGCCGACATCAGGATGGCGAGGATGACGCCGACGAGCAGGAGGAGATTGACCTTGCCGAACAGCTTGATGGCGCGGTCCGGCGTCGGGTCGCGCAGCGGCGGGAAATTCTCCTCCTTGCGGAAGAACCAGCTGTCGAGCGCGTAGAACACCGCAAGCAGGACCGCGACCGCGAAGAGCGTCTCCGGCAGCAGATGCGTCGTTGTCCAGAAGAACGAGACGCCGCGCAGGAAGCCGAGGAAGAGCGGAGGATCGCCGAGTGGCGTCAACGAGCCGCCGATGTTCGAGACCAGGAAGATGAAGAAGACGACGACATGGACGTTATGGCGCCGGTTGTCATTTGCCCGCAGGACAGGCCGGATCATGATGATCGAGGCGCCGGTGGTGCCGACGAAGCTCGCCATCAGCGTGCCGATCGCGAGCAGCACCGTATTGGTCGCCGGCGTGCCGTGCAGATTGCCGGTGATCAGGATGCCGCCGGCGATGGTGAAGAGCGCAAACAGCAGGATGATGAAGGGGATGTAATCGAGCAGCCCCGTGTGCAGCAGCGCGCCGAGTGCCGGATCGACGCCGCGGAAGAGGAGGAGCGGCACGACGACCAGCGCGGCCCAGAAGGCGGCGAACTTGCCGTAGTTCAGCTCCCAGAAATGCGGGAACAGCACCGGGCCGAGCGCGATCGAGAGCAGCATGCCGGCGAAGGGCAGGGCCCAGGCGACGCCCATGCTGGCGCCGCCGATGTCGCCGGCGGCGAAGGCAGCTTGCGGAAAAAGGGCGAACATGAGCGCCGCGCCGGCGAGCTTCGTCAGCATGAAAATCGGCCCCTTCCCTGCCCGCTTGCCGCGGGACGTCGTCGCCACCCTATCGTCGCGACGGTTATATCAAGGCTATGCGGCTCGCAATCGCGGTGGTCTTTTCAGTTCCCTGTCGTGCCGGGCGACCGTAGGGAGACCCGGGATCCATGCCTGAACCCTGATCGGAGAAGTTCAGGCATGGATCCCGGATCAGCGCGGCTTCGCCGCTTGTCCGGGATGACTAATACGGAGAGATGAATCGTTATGCCGGCATTCATTCTCGTGGAATAATCTTCTCCTGCGGCGTCCCGCCCGCGCCTGATTCGGGACCATCATGTGCCGTTTCCTCGCCTATGCCGGCGCCCCGGTCTTCCTCGAGGATTTCATCGCCTCGCCCTGCCATTCGCTGATCCACCAGTCGCTGCATGCCGAGGAAGCCAAGACAGGCACCAATGGCGACGGCTTCGGTGTCGGCTGGTATGGTGAGCGGGTGGAACCTGGCCAGTATCGCGAGATCAGGCCGGCCTGGTCGGACGAGAACCTGCTCTCGATCGCGCGCCTCGTGCGCTCGCATTTGTTCTTCGCGCATGTGCGCGCCGCGACCGGCACGGCGACGACGCGGGCGAATTGCCATCCCTTCGTCCATGGCCGGCACCTTTTCATGCATAACGGTCAGATCGGTGGCTACGCCCTGATCAGGCGAAGGCTCGAGAGCCTGATCCCTGACGGGCTCTATGGCGCCCGCGTCGGCACCACCGATTCCGAAGCGCTGTTCCTGCTGGCGCTGGCGCGCATCGCCGAGGGTGCCGCACCCGGCGTTGCCCTGGCCGGCGCGCTCGGTGAGGCGCTGGCGCTGATGCAGGAGGCCGGCGTCCGCGAGCCCTTGCGCTGCGCCGCCGCGCTCGCCGATGGCGAGACGATCCATGCGGTACGCTGGTCCTCCGACACGAAGCCGCCGACGCTCTATCTCTGCGATCGCGGCGACGCAGTGGTGATCGCCTCCGAACCGGTCGATGCCGCCCGCGACTGCTGGCAGGCGCTGCCCTGTAACACGCTGGTCTCGGTGAAAGCCGGCACGGTCAGCATGACGCCGTTCGCAGTCGGATTGCAGCAGGCGGCCTGAGCCGACTTGCGCAGTTTCGTCGCCTGCGCCACATCGCGGGTGCATGCGCGCCTTCGACACAGCCCTTCCGATCGACGCGGTTCTCGATGCCCTCGCCGCCTCTCTGCGCGAGCGGCCGAACGCCGTGCTGGTCGCACCCCCTGGCGCCGGCAAGACGACGCGGGTGCCACTTGCACTACTGGATGAGCCCTGGGCCAAGGGCGGGAAGCTGATCATGCTGGAGCCGCGTCGCCTCGCGGCACGCGGCGCGGCCAATCGCATGGCGCAGACGCTGGGCGAGCGTGTCGGCGAGACGGTCGGCCTGCGCGTCCGGCTCGGCTCGAAGATCGGGCCGAAGACGCGGATCGAGGTGGTCACCGAAGGCGTCTTCGCCCGGATGATCCTCGACGATCCCGCCCTCGACGGTGTCGCCGCCGTGCTGTTCGACGAATTCCACGAGCGCTCGCTCGATGCCGATTTCGGGCTGGCGCTGGCGCTCGATGCGCAGGCAGGCCTACGCGAGGATCTGCGCATCCTCGTGATGTCGGCGACGCTGGACGGAGCGCGCGTCGCCCGGCTGCTCGGCGACGCCCCGGTGATCGAGAGCGGGGGCAGAGCCCATCCGGTCGAGACGCGCTATCTCGGCCGCGACCCGCTGAAACGGATCGAGGATCAGGTCACCGAGGCCGTCCTGCAAGCGCTGAACGAGCAGGCCGGCTCGCTGCTCGTCTTCCTGCCCGGCCAGGGCGAGATTCGCCGCGTCGAGGAACGTCTGCGCGAGAAGGTCCGCGATCCCGCGACCGAGATCGCACCGCTCTATGGCGCGCTCGACCAGGCCGAGCAGGATCGCGCCGTACTGCCGGCGCCCAAAGGCAGACGCAAGGTCGTGCTCGCGACATCGATCGCCGAGACCTCGCTGACGATCGAGGGCGTGCGCGTCGTCATTGATTCCGGCCTTGCCCGCGTGCCGCTCTACGAGCCCGATATCGGCGTCACCCGCCTCGTCACCCAGCGCGCCAGCCGGGCGGCGTCCGACCAGCGCCGCGGCCGCGCCGGCCGTACCGAGCCCGGCATCTGTTACCGGCTCTGGGAGGAAGCGGGAAACGGCGCGCTCGAGGCCTTCGCCCGGCCCGAGATCCTGTCAGCCGATCTGGCGCCGCTGCTGCTCGACTGCGCCGCCTGGGGCGTCACCGATCCGACCACGCTCGCCTTCCTCGATCCGCCGCCGGCGCCCGCGCTGAAAGAAGCTAGGACGCTGCTGGGCGACCTCGACGCGCTCGACCCGGACGGCCGCATTACCGATGACGGTAAGGCCTTGCAGGGCCTGCCGCTGCCGCCGCGCCTCGCGCATATGGCCGTCGGCGCGGCGCATCATCGCCAGGCCGAGCCCGCCGCGCTGCTGGCGGCTCTGCTGGTCGAACGCGGGCTTGGTGGCGATGCGATCGACCTTGCCGAGCGACTGGAGCGCTTCGGACGCGAGCGCGGCGGCCGCGCCGCCGACATGCGCCGCCTCGCCGAAGGCTGGGCCAGGCAGGCGGCGAGCAAGGTGTCGGCGGGCGCGGCGCAAACGCTCTCGCCCGGCTTCCTCTTGGGCCTCGCCTTTCCCGACCGCGTCGCCAAAGCGCGCCAGCCCGGCTCCGGGCAGTACCTGCTCGCCAATGGCCGGGGCGCGGCGCTGGAGGCCGGCCAGAGGCTGGCGCGCGAGCCCTATCTCGTCGTCGGCGAGATGACCGGCTCGGCGCAGCAGGCCCGCATCCTCAGCGCCGTCGCGATCAGCGAAGCCGAGATCGCCGTGCTCGCCGCCTCCGGCCTGATTCGGATCGGCCTGTCGGAGCGCAACGAGACTGTGTTCGACCGGCAGGCGCGGGCGCTGCGCGCGCGAGCTGCGCGCAAATACGGCGCGCTGGTGCTGGCCGAGCGGCCCTTGCCGGTCGAAGCCTCGCCGGAAAATGCCGAGGTGCTGGCCAAGGGTATCGCCGCGCTCGGCATCGAGGCGCTGCCCTGGAGCAAGGCGCAGGCGCAGTTGCGCGAGCGCATCGCCTTCCTGCGTGCGGCGGAGGGGCCGGATGCCGGCTGGCCCGATCTCTCCGACGCCGGCCTCGCCGAGACTGCCGCGGACTGGCTCGCGCCGCACATCGTCGGGCGAAGCTCGCTGGCGGCGATCACGCCGGGCGATCTCGACGCGGGGCTTTCGACCTTGCTGCCCTGGGAGCTGAAGCGGCGGCTCGATGCGGAGGCGCCGACGCATTTTGCGGCGCCGACCGGCTCGCAGCTCGCCGTCGACTATGGCGCCGAAGCCGGTCCGACGATCTCGGTTCGCGTGCAGGAACTCTACGGGCTGGCGCAGCACCCCTCGCTCGCCGGCGGGCGCGTGCCGCTCGTGCTGGAGCTGCTTTCACCCGGGCACCGGCCGATCCAGATCACCCGCGACCTGCCGGGCTTCTGGCGTGGCTCCTGGGCCGCGGTGAAGGCCGAGATGAAAGGGCGCTATCCGCGCCATCCCTGGCCGGACGACCCCGCAGCGGCGGCGCCGACGACGCGTGCCAAGCCGCGCGGGACCTGAGGCATCAACCGCCGAACAGGCGCTCGAAGAAGTTCTTCTCCTGCGGCGCCGGCGGCGTCCAGGCGCGGTCGCCGGTGGCGGCCTGCTGGGTCCGCGGCGACGGCGCGACACCGGCGACCGGCTCGCCGCTGTCGAAGATCGACCTCGGCGACGACTGCCAAAGCCCGCCTGGCAGCTGTACCGGCTGCTGGCCGGCATGGGCAGCCTTCATGTACTTGCCCCAGATCTCGGCCGGCAAGCCGGCACCGGTGACGCGCTTCATCGTCGAGTTGTCGTCGTTGCCGACCCAGACGGCCGTGACGAGGCGCCCGGTGAAGCCGACGAACCAGGCGTCGCGATAATCCTGCGTCGTGCCCGACTTGCCGCCGACCTCCCAGCCGGGAAGGTTGACCTTGCTGCCGGTGCCGCCCGTCATCACCGCATGGAACATGGAATTCATCATGGAGAGCGTCTGCGGCTGGATCACCGGGCCGAAATTGTTCGCCTTTCGGGCGTAGACGACCTTGCCGCTCGTCGACCTGACCTCACGGATCACATAGGGGAGCACCGACTGGCCGCCATTGGCGAAGCTGGCATAGGCAGCCGTCATCTCGAGCGGCGTCACTTCCGAGGTGCCGAGCGACAGCGACGGGTTGGCCTGCAATGACGAGTTGATGCCGAGGCGCTGGGCCGTGCGCACGACCTCGCGCGGCGTTACCTCCTGGATCAGGCGCGCCACCACCGTGTTGAGCGAATGCGCGAAGGCGGTCTGCAGCGTGACCGGGCCGCGGAAATTGCGCGAATAGTTCTCCGGCTCCCAACCCTTGATCGAGACCGGGGAATCGTCGCGGATCGTGTCCGGCGTCATGCCCTTCTCGATCGCGGTGAGATAGACGAAGGGCTTGAAGGACGAGCCCGGCTGGCGATGCGCGGCCGTGGCGCGGTTGAACTGGCTCTTGGTGTAATCGCGCCCGCCGATCAAAGCGCGGATCGCCCCGTCCGGCGCCAGCGAGACCACCGCACCCTGCGAGGCGTTGAGCTTGGCTCCCTGTGCCGAGAGCGCCTCGACCAGGATCGTTTCGGCCGAGCTCTGCAGTTTCGTATCAACCGTGGTCAGCACGGTGACGTCGCCCTCGATCGCGCCGATGAAGTCGTCGAGCACGTCCATGACATAGTCGGCGGCGTAGTTGACCGAGCCGGCCCCGACACGTTCGGGCACCTCGGCCGGCGCGCCGAGCGCGGTCTTGGCCGAAGCCTGCGTGATCAGGCCCTGATCGGCCATGGCGGCAATGACGAGCTGGGCGCGCTTCTCCGCCGCTTCCGGGTTGCGGTTCGGCGCGAGGCGCGACGGCGCCTGGACGAGGCCGGCGAGCATCGCCGCCTCGGCGATCGTGACCGAGCGGGCCGACTTGTTGAAATAGCGCTGCGCCGCCGCCTCGACGCCATAGGCGCCCGAGCCGAAATAGACGCGGTTGAGATAGAGCTCGAGAATCTGGTCCTTGGTGTAGGTCCGCTCCAGCCAGAGCGAGAGGATCGCCTCCTGGATCTTGCGCGCGGCGGTGCGCTCCTGGGTCAGGAACAGGTTCTTGGCGAGCTGCTGGGTCAGGGTCGAGCCGCCCTGCACGCCGCCGCGCTTGGTCAGGTTGTTGACGACGGCGCGGCTGAGGCCGATCGGGTCGATGCCGAAATGATCGTAGAAGCGCCGGTCCTCGATCGCGACGAAGGCCTTCGGCAGATAGGGCGGGACTTCGCCGATGGTGATGGTGCGCCCGCCGGTCTCGCCGCGATTGGCGAGCAGGGTGCCGTCCGCCGCGAGGATCGCGATATTCGGCGGCCGCTTCGGCACGGTGAGCTGGTCGATCGGCGGCAATTGCGCGGCATGATAGGCAATCAGGCCGCCGAGGCCGAGCACGGCCCAGAGCCCCATGACGACGCCCCAATAGAAGATGCGGCCGAAAAAGGAGCCGCGCTTGCGACGCTGCTTGCGGCCGCCGCGGCGCTCGGTCTTCTGGCGGCTCGGTTGCTGGCGCGGTGCCACCGGATTCCTTCCTCCACGATAGGGACGGTCCTCGGCCGACAGGCGCAGATCGCCGTCGTCGCGCTCGTAATCGTCGCGCGCACGCTCGAATGACGGCTCGCGCCGCTCACCGCCTCGTTTCGACCGGTCGTTCATCCCGCCCCGTTCAGGCCCCGCCATCACGCTGCGATCCGCAGCCCGGCGATTTCCAGACAGAATTCAAACATGGCGCTTTTAAGGGGTGGTTAAGCCCGATTCCGGCGAATTTTACGCGATGGTGAACGAAGCCATCGCTGTTGCGGATTTGCCGCTGGATGATTTTGCTGCACTGCAAACGAAAATGTGACTTGATCGGCCTTCCTTGCACGGGGACAAGCACGACGGACGCAGAATCGCTTCTTCGCCAGCAAACACAATTACTTAGACTCATTCAAATCGGACAGAAGGTCCCCGCCCATGCAGGCTCTCAACTCATTGAACCGCTATGCGCCGCAGGCGCTCGGGCTGCTGCGCATCGCGGCGGCGCTGATCTTCATTGCCCATGGCACGCAGAAGCTGTTCGGCTTCCCGGCTCCGCCGGCCAGCGGATTGCCGGCAATGTTCACGCTGTTCTGGTTCGGCGCGGTCCTCGAAGCCTTCGGCGGCCTGCTCATCCTGATCGGCCTGTGGACCCGTCCTGTCGCCTTCATCCTCGCGGGCGAAATGGCCTATGCCTACTGGATGTTCCATGCGCCGCGGAGCGTCTACCCGCTGCTGAACGGCGGCGACGCCGCGATCCTCTACTGCTTCATCTTCTTCTATCTGGTCTTTGCCGGTGCCGGTGCCTTCGCGCTCGACAACCGCTCGAAGTGATCCACGCATAGTCTGAAAACGAAGAAGGCCCGCCCTCAGCAAGAGCGGGCCTTCTTGATTCTGCGATTGCCGGATCAGACCGCGGCCGAAATCCAGCGCGAGAGATCGCTCTTGGGGGCGGCGCCGACCTTCTGCGAGGCCAGCTTGCCATCCTTGAACAGCATCAGCGTCGGGATCGAGCGGATGCCGAACTGGGCCGGAATCTGCTGGTTCTCATCGACGTTCATCTTGACGATCTTGACCTTGCCGTCGAGCTCGCCGGCGATCTCCTCGAGGGCCGGGCCGATCATCCGGCAGGGACCGCACCACTCGGCCCAGAAATCCACCACAACCGGCTCAGCCGACTTCAGCACGTCGGCCTCGAAGCTCGCATCGGTCACTTTGATCGTCGCCATGGCTCATCGCCTTTCGATTCGCATGCGGCCACATCGCCGCCATTCACCGGTGAAGCTATGAACGGCCGGCCGCAGGGTCAAGGCTGGCTCACCTTCCGGTGAAGCGGGGCTGATCCGTCATATTCGCCAGGGTCGCGTCGAGCAGCTCGGCTCCAGGCTCCAGCGGCTTCAGGCTCGCCGTGTAGATCGCGACCGCCCTGACGCGCCGCCCTGGATAGATCTCGCCGACGAGCCGCCGATAGACCGCAAGCTGCGCCAGCGTCGAAGCCGGCAGTGCGGCGGCATTTTCGGGCGGACGGGCCGCGGTCTTGAAGTCGGCGATCAGGACCTCGTCGTCGCCGACAGCAAGCCGGTCGATCCGGCCCTGCACCGGGCGCCTGCTGCCATCGGCCATGGCGATCTCGCCGGCGAGCGGGACCTCTGCGAGGCTGCCCGGTCCGAACAGCCCGGCAAATTCCGGCTCGGCGATGAGCGACAGCGCATCCTCTGCGATCTGGCCGCGGCGCTCCTCCGGAAGCGAGCCGCCACGTGCCTCCGCCAGCGCCCGCGCGGTGCTGGCGCGGCGTTCCGGCGGCACCTCCGGCAGGACCTGCAGCAAGAGATGCGCGAGCCGGCCGGCCGCTGCCGCATTGGCGAGGAAGGGCCCGTCATGCGGACGCTCCTGCGCATCGGCAGCGGAAAGCGCGCTCGAAGGCCGCAGCGGCGGTGCGGGCTCGGCCTCCTCCGGCGCTGAACGCGTGAGCCAGGCCGGCGGCGACGTCGGGACCTGAGCGGCAGCGCTCTCCTCGGTCGCGATCTCTCCCGGCTGCGAGACCATGAAGCGGCGAACCTCGCCGTCCCCGTCCGGCGCGGGTACGTCGCGCAACCAGGGCTCGGAGCCGGCGAGGCCGATATCGGCCATGGCGTACCAGGACCCTTCCGGCGCCTCGCCCTTGGCCTGCACGCCGCAGAGGATCAAGCGCTCCTCGGCGCGCGTCAGCGCGACATAGAGCAGGCGGTGATGCTCCTCGACCATCCGCGCGACGATCGCGTCCTTGGCGCGCCGCATCGCGGCGGGATCATCGGCCCGCTTGGTCGGCCAGACCGGCACCTGCGCGCCATGTGGCGGCGCGACCGCCATCAGTTTCGGCAGCCGCCGCTCGCCCGGCGCGATGCCGAGATCGGCGAGGATGACGACCGGCGCCTCCAGACCCTTCGAGCCGTGCACGGTCATCACCCGGACCTCGCTGGCGCTGGCCGATAGATCGCGCTTCACCTGCGTCGCCACGGCGCCGATATGGTGCAGGAAACCGGCGAGCGAGGGGCCATAGCGCCGCTCATGGTCAAGCGCGGCGCCTAAGAAAGCGTCGAGCGCATCGCCTGCTTCCGGGCCGAGCCGGGCGAGGGCGAGATTGCGGCCGCCACCGGGGCCAAGCAAACCGGCGAAGAAGCGGAAGGGGCCGTAGCGCCCTGCCTCCTCGGCGAGATCGGTCAATCGCGCCTCGATCGCGGCGTAACGCGGCTCGGCCTGCGCGGCCTGGCGAAAGGCGTCACGCAGCGAGCCCTTTCGCTCCGGGGCGAGGCGCATCAGATCGTCGTCATCGAGGCCGAAGAGCGGCGTCTTCAGCGTGATCGCCAGCGAAAGATCGTCCTGCGGCAACAGGATCGTGCGCCCGAGCGCGACGAGGTCCTCGACCGCCGGGTGGTCGGCGAGCGTCAGGCGGTCGCGGCCGGCGACCGGCACTTCGCGATCCTTCAGCGCCTTGACGATCGCCTCGAACAGCGCGCCGCGCTGGCGCAGCAGGATCATGACGTCGCCCGGCCTGAACGGCCGGCCGATATCGTCGCGGCCGGCCTCGCTCCAGCGCTTCAGCACATCGGCGATGCGGGTCGCGAGCTTGACCAGTCCCGAGCGGCGCTCGGGCGCGTCGACCGGCGCGGTCCAGGCATCGGGCTTGTCGCCGGCGTCGTCGGCGGAGACCGGCCAGAGATCGACCGCGCCGATCGCGGCGCGCTTGACCGTATCGTGCCGCTCGGGACCTGCGCCGCCGTCGAAGACGAGGCCGCGCCAATGCTCCCTTGGGGCGAACACCGCATCAACCGCGCGCATGATGTCCGGCGCCGAGCGGAAGGACGTGGTGAGGCTGATCGGCTCGAAACGCTGGCCGGCCGCCTTCAGCCTCGTGCTGAGGCCGCGGCGCTCCTCGCTGAAATGCGCCGGCGCTGCGCCCTGGAAGCCATAGATCGACTGCTTCTCGTCGCCGACGACGAAGACGGTGCGCGGCCGGACCAGCTCGCGCGCGCCCTCGCCGGCCGAGAACTCCTCGGCGAGGCGGCGCAGGATCGCCCATTGTGCCTCGCTGGTGTCCTGGGCTTCGTCGAGCAGGATGTGGTCGATGCCGGCGTCGAGCTTGTAGAGCGCCCAGGCCGGATCGACCCGGTCGAGCAGCGAGCGCGCCTTGGCGATCAGGTCGTCATAGTCGAGCAGCGAGCGCTGCGCCTTCAGCCGCCGATAGGCGGCGAGGATATGCGTCACCAGCACGGCGAGCGCTGCGCTGCGCTCGCGCACGGCGATGGCGTTGAGCTGCTCGATCGCGGCGGTGAGGCAGGCGGTGACGGCGTCGAGCGCCGCGTCGAGATGATCCGGCAGGACGCTCTTGCCCTTGCCGCGGACATGCTGGCTGACCGCGCCGTCCAGCGTCAGCAGGCCGGCGCGGCAACTTGCGATCAGATCGCGGCCCTGCTCCTGCGCTAGCGCCTGTCTTAGCGCGGCGGCGGCGCGCTGCCGCGTCTCGCTCGCCGAACCGAAGGCCTCGATTAGCGCGGCAAGATCGGCAACGCCGGCGAGCTCGGCGCAGAAGCGCGCCCGGACCTCATCCGCCGTCAGTTCCGGCGCAATGCCGAGGAAGGCACTCAGCCCTGTGACGATCTCCTCCGGCTTGCGCGCCCGCCCTTCCGCATCGCTGAACACGGCACGCTGATGCAGCGCCTCGCGCATGATCTGGTCGAAGGTGTCCTGCGCCGCATGCTCGGCCATGAAGCGCAGCGCCTGCGCCTGTGGGCCATCCGGATCGGCCTCGGCAGCAGCGAGCAGATCGCGCCTGGCATCGCGCATCAATTCGTCCTGGGCGAGATCGTCGGCGACCTCGAAGCGCGGCGGGACGTTGGCCTCGAAAGGCGCGCTCTGCAGCACGCGGGTGCAGAAGGCGTGGATCGTCTCGATCTTGAGGCCGCCCGGCGTCTCCAGCGCCTGCGCGAACAGCCGCCGCGCCCGGCTGATGTCGCTCGGTGCCGGGAGTTGGCCGGTCAGTGCCGACAGGGCCGCCCAGAGCACCGAATCGGACGCCACCGCCCAGACCGAGAGCGCCCGGAAGACCCGGTTCGACATGTTGGCGGCGGCGGCCTTGGTATAGGTGATGCAGAGCATCCGGCCAGGCGCGACGCCATCGAGCAGCAGGCGCAGCACGCGGTTGACCAGCACATGGGTCTTGCCTGAGCCGGCATTGGCCGAGACCCAGGCGCTGAGGTCGGGCTCGGCCGCCAGCGCCTGATTGCGGCGCGTCTGCTCGGGAATGGTCCAGCCGGCCGGCGTCATGCCTCATCTCCGGCATCGCCGCCGAGATCGGGGGCGGCCGACCATTCCTTGACCCGGGCGAGCTGGTCATAGGGGCTGGCGTATTTGATGTAGGCGGGGGCGCGGCGCGAGAGCCAGGGCTCGCGGCCGGCACGCAGGACGGCGAGATGATCCAGCAACTGGGTGAGATGGCGGGCGGTGACGTCGGCCTGCTGCTCGTCCTTGAACGACAGCTTCTTGTCCTTCTCCCAGCTCTTCGGATCGTGGTTGAGCCGAAGATACAGCAGCGCCTCGACCGGACCGGGCAGGATGTCCGGGGTGAAGCCATGACGCAAAGCGAGCTCGGCTTCGAGCGTCAATTGCGGCGCGAAACCGAGGCGGACCTGTTCCTCGCTCGGCGGCGCGCCGGTCTTGAAATCGATGATGCGCAAGGCGCCTTCGCGCGTGACCTCGACGCGGTCGGCCCGGCCTGTCAGCAGGATCGAGGAACCGTCCACCAGCGGAAACTCGGCTTGCGTATCGCGCTCGACCGCGACGCGGGCAAGCCCCGGCCGCCGCCTTTCCTCCCAGCCGAGGAAGTTCTGCGCGATCAGAAGGAAGCGCGGCCACCAGAAGGCGCGAACCTCGGGCGTTTCCTCATAGGCGCGGAAGAAGCGCTCGCCGATCTCGATCAGGCTGCCGAGGGCGCCGGCCGGGAGTTGCTCGGGATGGGTTTCAGCGAAGGTTCCGACGATGTCGTGCAGCAGCGAGCCGCGATCGGTCGCGCCGGGATCCTCGACCAGCTCCGGAAGTGCGTCGAGCTTGAGGATCTTGCGGGCATAGAGCGCATAGGGATCGCGATAGAGTGTCTCGACCTCGGTAACGCTGAGCCGCTTCGGCTGCAGATGCGGCGCCGGATAGGGTTTTGGCCGAGGCACCGGCAGGAGATCGGCCGGCTCGCCGAGCAGCCCCGCCCAGGCGATCAGCTCCTGGCCACGCGCTTCGGCAGCCTCCCAGGCCTCCGCCGGCGCGACCGCCTTCAGGCGTTGCCAGAAGCGCGAGGGGATCGTCTCGGCCTCACCCGCCTTGCGGGCCCGAGTCAGCGTCACCTTGCCGGCGAGCGCCGCCGCGACGAAATCATGCGCGGTCTGGCCGATACGGCGTTCCGGCGGCGAGAGGCCGAGCTCGGCCCGCATCGGCCGGTTGATGAAGGAATCCGTCTCGGTCGCCGGTGGCCAGACGCTCTCGATCAAACCGCCGAGCACGACATGCTCGGCTTCGAGCAAGCGCGCTTCTAGCAGACCCCAGATCTTCACACGAGGATGTCCGGGATCGCGGCGCTGCACGACGCGCTCGCCGATCAGGCCCTCGAGGATCGCGATCCAGTCGCGGGCACGGCCCTCGCCGGGTGCTTCCGGCAAGGCAGCGTCGAGATCGTCGAAGAGCGCAGCGAGCGCCTCACCATCCGGACCACGCCAGGCGAGAACCGCGCCGGTCTCGTCGCCGCTCAATTTCTCGACGGCGCGGCGGGCCTGCGCCGCGATCTCGCGCAGTTCCGGCGCCGGGTCGGCCAGCGCCGCCATGAGCGGGGCGAGCGCTTCCTCCAGCGCGGCGAGCACCTCCTCGGCTGCGCCGATGTCCTCGTGCGCCAGCCTGCGGCGCGGGCGCGGGGCATAGGTCGCCTCGCGCAACTCCGGTATCGCCTCGAAGGCACGGCGCAGACCCGCGAAACCGGGCCCGACCGTCTCGCCGCGCCAGCAGCCTATTTCCAAAGCCGCCGCGCCCTGTCGCAGGCGTGGCTCGGCCAGGCCGAGCCGGCAGAGCCGATGCGCCAGCAGCGCGGTGAGACTTGCCGGCGACAGCTCGTGCTCGACCGCATCGAGCGCCAGCCGCAGCAATGCGCCCGCCGGCCAGCGGCTGAGCGGCAGGCCGGCGGAATCATCGGCCTGGATGCCCCAGCGCCTGAGCTCGACAGCGACACGCTCGGCAAGGCCGCGATCAGGCGTGATCAGCGCGGCACGGGCATCCGGCTCCTCCAGCGCCTCGCGCAAGGCGAGCGCGGCAGCGAGCGCTTCCTCGCGCTCATTCGCGGCTTCGACGATACGCAGGCCTTCAAGCGCTCCGGCAGCAATCGGCGCGGCACCGGCCCAATCGTCGGTGACCGAGGCCGGCAGCAGCGCCCGGCGCAGCAGGTCGCGGCGGATGATCAAGCCCGGCGACGGCTCGGCGAGGGTGACGACCTCGTCCCGGCTCGCGCCGATCTCGTCGAGCAGGCGATGCAGCGCCGCCTGCGGATGCGACGGCGCCGGCTCCTGGACGATGGCGCGCCAGCCCTGCTCGGAGAGCGCCTCGTCGAGATCGGGCAGCACGACGGCGCCATTCGGCGCACGGGCCAGCGCGGCAAGCAGGCGTGCCGTCGCCGGCACCGTGCCGGTCGAACCGGCCGCGATCACCGGCCCGTCGAAATCGCCAGCGAGCAATCGGTCGCGCTCGGCGGCCAGCATGCGGTTGCGGAATTCGGCCGGGTCGCATTCGCCGCGCTGTTCGAGGATCGCCGGCCAGGCTTCGGCGATGATGTCGAGGAAGCGGGCATTGAACTGCCAGATCTCGTCGAAGCGGGCGGCGTCGAGACCCTTCAGCCGCGCCGGCGAGACACCTTCGGTCTGCAACTGGTCGAGCAGATGGGCGAGGTCGCCGGCGAGCCCCCAGGCCTCGGCCAGCGTCGCCGGCATCAGCGAGGGCTCGGCCGGATCGAGCTTCAGGTGCTGCCGGTTCGCGGTCCGGCCCCAGGCCGAGATCAGCGTCGTCAGGATGAAGCGACGGCGCAAAGGATCGATCGGTGCGAGCCGCTCCAGCGCCAACGCATCGCTGGCACCGGCGATCAGGGCCGTCTCGGCCTCGTCGACATCGCCGAGCGGGACGATCCGCGGCAGCAGCAGCGCCCGGCCGCCGAGCTTTTCCGAAAGCACGGCCGAGAAGGCGCGCGCGGCGCGGCGCGTCGGCAGATAGAGCGTGGTGCGCGAGAGCGCGGCGGGATCGCCGGGATCGAACGCTTTGCCGAAGCGGCCTGCGATCAGCGCCTGCGCGAGCACGGACAGGAAGGGCGCGCCGGCCGGAATGCTGAACAGGTTGAGCCCGCCCATCGCGACTCAAGCGTCCTGATGGGCGGCGTAGGCCTGCTCCGCCAGCAGGATCGCCTCGGGCGTGCCGACATGGAGCCAGCGGCCGTCGAGCAGATGGCCGAAAAGGGTTCCTGCGGCGATGCAGCGATCGAACAGCAGGTTGAGCGAGAACGGCCCCTCCGGCGTATCGGCGAAAAGCTCGGGCTTGATGATCGCGACGCCGGCATAGACGTAAGGCGCGCTTACCGCCCCACCGCGCCGCGCCAACCTCCCGGCCTCGTCGCGGAAGAAATCGCCGGCGCCGTCGAAGCCGACGCTGCTCTCGCGCTCGGCGAGCAGGAGCAGCATGTCCATGCGCTCCGCATCCCAGGCAGCGGCCATGGCGGCGACATTGGGCGTTTTTCGTTCGCTCCAGAGCGAATCCGAATTGACGTGGAAGAAGGGCTCGGCGCCGAGCAGCGGCAGCGCCTTCTTCACGCCACCGCCGGTTTCGAGCAGCAGAGCGCGCTCGTCGGAGATCGTGATGCGGGGGCTGGAGCGATCGGCGACGCGTGCCTCGATCTGTTCGGCGAGGTAGTGGACATTGACCACGGCATCCGCGACGCCGGCTTCGGCGAGCCGGTCGAGCGCATGGTCGAGCATGGTCTTGCCGGCGATCGCGACCAACGGCTTCGGCAGCGTGTCGGTGATCGGGCGCATGCGCTTGCCGAGCCCGGCGGCGAGCACCATGGCCCGGCGGATCGGCGACGAACCGGTCTGCATCACTGAAGCGAATCTCCTGCCGGCCAAGACTGCTACATCAGCCATGGCCGGCGCGATTGCTCAAGTGCGGCGGGAGGATCAGAGAAAGCTCGCGATCTCCTCCAGCGGCTTCTTGCCGATCGCCGGGACGAGGCAATCCTGCGCGGGATAGCCGACGACCAAGAGGATCAGCGCCTTCTCATTGTCCGGCCGGCCGCAGAGCTGGTTGAGGAAGTTCATCGGCGCCGGCGTATGGGTCAGGGTCGCGAGACCGGCCTGGTGCAGCGAGGCGATCAGGAAGCCGGCGGCGATGCCGACCGATTCCGGCACGTAATAGTGCTTCACCTTGCGGCCATCAGCATCATAGCCCCAGCGCTGGGCGAAGATCGCGATCAGCCAGGGCGCGGTATCGAGGAAGGGCTTGTGCTCGTCGGTGCCGAGATGGCCGAGCGCGTCGAGCCATTCCTCGCCGGCGCGGCCGGCATAGAAGGCGCGCTCCTCTTCCTCGGCGCCCTCGCGGATCTTCCGCTTGATATCCGGGTCGGAGATGCAGACGAAGGTCCAGGGCTGCTGGTTGGCGCCCGACGGCGCGGTGCCGGCGGTCGCGACCGCGGCCTCGATGATCTCGCGCGGCACCGGCTTGTCGGAATAGTCGCGGACGGTGCGGCGCTTCTTCATCGTTTCCAGGAAGGCGAGCGCCTGCGCCTTCATCTCCGCCTCGGGCAGGCCCTGGAAAGCGAGCGGCATGGTGACATAGGCGTTCATCACATTTCCTCCTGACAGCTTCTTGCGAGCCGGCCTGCTTGCACAATAGACCATCCCGGTCCGCAGCCCTATGGTCCCGGCCATGACGAACGACAGCCCCTCGCTCAAGCCCGGCGACCACCTCTTCCTGGTCGATGGCTCGAACTTCATCTTCCGCGCCTATTTCCAGTCGATCAACCAGGACCGGAAATACAATGCCCGCTCGGACGGGCTGCCCTCGGGCGCGGTCCGATTGTTCGCGACCAAGCTGTTCCAGTTCGTGCGCGAGGGCGTGCTTGGCGTCAGGCCGACCCATCTCGCCATCGTCTTCGACAAGAGCGAGAACTCCTTCCGCAAGGAAATCTACCCTGCCTACAAGGGCAACCGCTCCGATCCGCCGCCGGACCTGATCCCGCAGTTCCCGCTGATGCGCGACGCGGTGCGCGCCTTCGGACTGATCCCGGTCGAGCAGGACATCTACGAGGCCGACGATTTGATCGCGACCTATGCGCGCCAGGCGCGCGAGGCCGGCGCCGACGTGCTGATCGTCTCGGCCGACAAGGACCTGATGCAGCTCGTGCGGCCGGGCGTCGCGATGTACGACCCGGCCTCGGGCGACGCCAAGAAGGGCGTCGGCTTCCGCCCCGAGCGGCGCATCGGCGAGCCCGAGGTGGTCGAGTATTTCGGCGTCACCCCCGACAAGGTCACCGATGTCCAGGCGCTCGCCGGCGACGCCACCGACAATGTCCCGGGCGCGCCCGGCATCGGCATCAAGACGGCGGCGCAACTGATCGGCGAATATGGCGATCTGGAAACGCTGTTGAAGCGCGCCGGTGAAATCAAGCAGCCCAAGCGCCGGGAGACGCTGACCAATCCCGAGGTGATCGAGAAGGTCCGCATCTCGCACAGACTGGTGACGCTGGTCGAGGACGTCGCGGTCGAGACGCCGCTCGGCGAGCTCACGCTGAACCAGCCCGATCCGGCAAAACTCATCGCCTTCCTCAAGGCGATGGAGTTCACCACGATCACCAAGCGCGCCGCCGAGGCCTACGAGGCCGATGTCTCGGCGATCGACGCCGATCCCGACCTCGCCCCGGGCGGCGCCCGCGCCGCTGCGCTGAAGGCACTCTATGTCGGGGCAGACGGAGCTGAAATCGTCGCCGGAGCCGTCCCGACTGCCCTGGCGGCAAGCCCCGCGACGGGTAATGGCGCGGCTGCGCCTGCCAGCGATGGCTGGCTGAGGCCGGCCGATCTGGCGATGGCGCGCAAGGACGAGGCGATCCAGCTCAAGGTCGACCGCACGGCCTACGAATGCGTGCGGACGCTGGCCGATCTGACGCGCTGGATCGGCTGGGCCTATGAGGCGGGTTTCGTCGCGCTCGACACCGAGACCAGCTCGCTCGACGCGATGCAGGCTGACCTTGTCGGCATTTCGCTCTGCGTCGCGCCGGGCAAGGCCTGCTATATCCCGCTGCAGCATCGCGGCGCCACCGACCTGTTCGGCGGCGGCATGCTGGAGGGCCAGATTCCGCTGATCGATGCGGTCGAGGCGTTGAAGCCCCTGCTCGCCGATCCCGGCGTGCTGAAGATCGGCCAGAACCTGAAATACGACCTGACCCTGCTGGAGCGGCACGGGATGCGCGTGGCCCCGGTCGAGGACACGATGCTGATCTCCTATGCGCTCGATGCCGGCAAGAACAACCACGGCATGGACCGGCTCTCCGAGCTGCATCTCGGCCACAAGACGATAACCTTCGCCGAGGTCGCCGGCACCGGCAAGGCGCAGGTCAGCTTCGACAAGGTCGATATCGAGAAGGCGACTGCCTATGCGGCCGAGGATGCCGACATCACGCTGCGGCTCTGGCGGGCGCTGAAGCCGCGGCTGGCGGCGGAGGGCAAGACCGCCGTCTACGAGGTGCTGGAGCGGCCGCTCATCGCCGTCCTGGCCCAGATGGAACAACGCGGCATCGCCATCGACCGCCAGATCCTGTCGCGTCTCTCGGGCGAATTCGCCCAGTCGCTGGCAAGGCTCGAGGACGAGATCCACACGCTCGCCGGCGAGAAGTTCACCATCGGCAGCCCCAAGCAGCTCGGCGACATCCTGTTCGGCAAGATGGGGCTTTCGGGCGCCCAGAAGACCGCGACCGGGCAATGGGCGACCGGCGCGGGCGTGCTCGAGGACCTTGCCGAGCAGGGCCATGAACTGCCGGCGCGCATCCTCGACTGGCGTCAGCTCGCCAAGCTCAAATCGACCTATACCGACTCGCTGCCTGGTTACGTGAACCCGCAGACCCACCGGGTCCATACGTCTTACGCCTTGGCCGCGACCACCACCGGCCGGCTCTCCTCCTCCGAGCCGAACCTGCAGAACATCCCGATCCGCACCGAGGCCGGCCGCAAGATCCGCACCGCCTTCGTCGCCGAACAGGGCAATAAGCTTATCTCGGCCGACTACAGCCAGATCGAATTGCGCATCCTCGCCCATATCGCGGATATCCCGCAGCTCCGGCAGGCCTTCGCCGATGGCGTCGACATCCATGCGATGACGGCGTCCGAGATGTTCGGCGTGCCGGTCCAGGGCATGCCGAGCGAAGTGCGCCGACGGGCCAAGGCGATCAATTTCGGCATCATCTACGGCATCTCGGCCTTCGGTCTCGCCAACCAGCTCGGCATCTCGCGCGAGGAGGCCAGCGCCTATATCCGCAAATACTTCGAACGCTTCCCCGGCATCCGCGACTACATGGACCAGGCCCGCACCACGGTGCGCGCCAAGGGCGCGGTCGAGACGATCTTCGGCCGCGTCTGCCATTTCCCGGCGGTCGCCTCGAAGAACCCATCCGAGCGCGCCTTCGTCGAGCGCCAGGCGATCAACGCCCCGATCCAGGGCTCGGCCTCCGACATCATCCGCCGCGCCATGATCCGCATGGAGGATGCGCTCGCGGCCGCGAAGCTCGACGCGCGCATGCTGCTGCAGGTCCATGACGAGCTCGTCTTCGAGGTGCCGGAAGCCCAGGTCGAGACGGCGCTGCCGGTGATCCGCAGGGTGATGGTCGAGGCGCCGCAGCCGGCGGTCGCGCTCAAGGTGCCGCTCGTCGTCGATGCGCGCGCGGCCGACAATTGGGATGAGGCTCACTGAGGGCCTCGCCCCGGGAACCGTCCCATTGCTGACGCGTTGAGCTTTGCGCCATGCCGTCCGCATGGCATCGTTCATTGCCGGCACCAAGGAGGCATTTGATGGCCGCAACCAGCAGCACCGCAAAGCGACAGGCCGCGGCCTCGGTCAAACGCGCCAAGGACGAGGTGGTCGACGCCGCCTCCGACACGGCCGAGCGGGCCCGAAGCGCCGGCCGCCGCGTGAAGGGCGAGGCCGAGGAGATCGAGGCCAGCCTGGCACGCGGCGCCGAGGATCTTGCCGCGACTGTCAGCGAGAAGCTGCGATCGGTCGGCGTCGACACCGACCGCATGGTCGAGGTCGCGCGCGAGCAGGCTGGCGACCTGGAAGAGCTGATCATCCGCGAAATCCGCGAGCGACCCTTGCGGGCGCTCGGCCTGGCGGCCGCGGTCGGGTTGTTCGTCGGCTTCCTCTCGGCGCGCTGAACCATGCTTGGGGGGCTGACCGGTCTGGTCACGCGCGAGATCGGCGGCGCCGTGCGCCGCAACGTCACGGTCATCGTGCTCTATCTGCTGGCGGGGCTGCTCGCGGCCGGCGCCGTGGGCTACGGCCTCGATGCGCTGCATACTGTGCTGACGCTGCATTACGGGGCGATCACCGCCAGCCTGTCGATTGCCGGCGGACTGCTCGTTGCAGCACTGCTCATGCTCGGCATCGCGCTCTATGTGAAGAGCCGGCCACGCCCGGACCGGCGCCTGGCCGCCGCCGTCGCCGCCGCACCGCTCGCGGCCTCGCTGGTCGGCAGCCGCAAGCTCGGCTGGCGCGCCGGACTTGTCGGCGGCGTCGTCTTGCTCGGGCTCATCCTCGGGCGGCAGTTCTCGCAAGGCGACGATGCTGAAGAATAAGGCGAACCGCCCCTGAGCCCGCTGCCTTTTCCGCAGCGGGTTCGCGGCGATATGTCTTTTTACCTTGGGCGATCGGATTTCAGCGTCTATTCAAGACGGCGATGAATGCCCAGCTGAAGCTCCGTCCACGCTGGCTGTTGCCGGGACTGCCCTTGCTCGGTGCGCGCCTTTACACCGCCTCCTCGGCGGCGATCGCGATCGTCGTGGTCGCTGCCGCCGTCCTGATCGCCGGCTGGATCAACATCCAGGCCGACGAGGCCTCGCGGCTGGTCGCGCGCTCGATCGACATACGCGAGCGCAGCGAACGCTTCCTCGGCAACCTGCTCGATGCGGAAACCGGGCAGCGCGGCTTCATGCTCATCGGTGACGAGCTCTATCTCGAGCCATACAATGAAAGACGGGCGGAACTGATACCGAGCCTCGACCAGATCGAGCAGCTCGTTGCCGACAGCCCGGCCCAGCTGGAGCGGGTACAGCGCGCCCGGGCCATCACCACCAGGAAGCTCGGCGAAATGGCCGAGACCGTCGCGTTGATGCGACGTGGCCAGCGCAGCGACGCGATCGCGCTCGTTGCCCAGGGCACCGGCAACCGGCTCACCCAGGAGCTGCGCCAGGTCGTCAGCGCGATCCAGCTGGAAGAGAATCTGCGCCTGAACGCCAGCAGCCGCCGCGAGGCGCGCCGCCGCGTCCTCGCCAGCGTCGGCATCCTAGTCGCCCTCGCCGGCCTGTGCTTTGCGGCCTGGCTGCAATTGCGCGTCCGGCACCGGCGCGCCGTCTCGCTGTCGAGTTCAAACGTCGAGCTCGAGCGCAAGGTCGCCGAACGCACGCATCAGCTCGAGAACGAGCGGCTGCGCATCGAGGCGCTGCTGCGCGACGTCAACCATCGCGTCGGCAACAATCTGGCGATGGTCTCCGCCCTGCTCAACGTCCAGAGCCGGCAGACGCGCGAACCGGCGGTCAAGCAGGCGCTTGCCCAGGCGCAATCGCGCATCCAGGCGATCGCGGCGGGGCAGCGCCGCCTGCGGCTCGACATCGAGGCCGACGAGATCGAGGCACAGCCTTATCTGGAGGATCTGCTGGCCGAGATCGGCAAGGCGGCGGAAGGCCGGCCGATCGAGATCGGCCTGGCGATGGATGCGATCCGCCTGCCCGGGCGCGATGCCGTCTCCTTTGTCGTCGTCATCAACGAGCTGGTGACCAACGCGATCAAGCACGCCTTTCCCGACGGCGCCGCCGGCAAGATCACGATCCACCTTGCGCGCACGCCCAACGAGAACCTCGTCCTCTGCGTCGAGGATGACGGCGTCGGCATGCCGGAGGATCAGCAGACGGCCGGGCTGGGCAAGTCCGTGATCAACGCCCTGCTGCGCAGCATGCGGGCCACCATGGAGATCACGCCGCTCACCCAGGACAGCGCACGGCCCGGCACCCGGGTCGCGGTCACCTTCCCGAAACGGGAGCTGCCCGCCGAGGACGAGACGGAATAGGGCTCAGCCCTTGTTCAGGGCTTTGGAGACGAAGCGGACGATCTCGTCGGCCGAGAAGGGCTTGCGGACGAAGCGCACATCGCGCAGCTCGGGCGGCACCTCGCTCGGAGCAGAGCCCGAGACGAACACCAGCGGCGTGCCCTTGGCCCGCAGGCTGGCGGCGATGGCGAAGGTCTTGCCGCCGACCACGTCGATGTCGAGCAAGGCGCAGTCGAGCGGCTGATCCGCGGCCCGCCGTGCCTGCGAGACCGATTCGACCACGATGAGTTCGGCGTCGTCACCGAGCTCATCGCTCACGGCGCTTTCGATATCCATCGCGATAAAGGGATCGTCCTCAACGATGAGGACCCGAATACCGGCCATGAGACCCAGATCACCTTCCAACTTCACGACTAAACCCCAAGTCAGATACCCTGCTTGTGAGCCTGTTCAACGCCCGCTTGGTTGGCCTTGTTCCGTTCTGAGCCGGATTGTCTGCCTCAAATCCTTCAAATTCAATTCAAATTGGTTGAATATGGTTAGGAAAGCGTAAGTTCGCGCCGGTCAGCGCTTGCGTGGAGACCGGACGAGACTGAGCTCGAAGGCGGTGACGCCGAGGGCGACATTGGCGCCGCGTTGCAACGGCAGGGACCGCGGCACCATTCGGACGTCGCCGTCGTGGCTGCCTGTCATGGCAACCTCGCCCTGTTTGCGGGCATATGCGCCGCTGAGAACGCCGAGAGGCGCCCGCGCATAGGGACCATAGACCCGCCATGCCAGCAGGCTGCGCCCGACCGTCTTGGCATCGAGCGCGAAGCCGCGAATCACCCCCGTGTAAGTCTGCAGCGGTCCGCGCCGCGGCCGGAAGCGACATTCGAGCGGCTTCTGCGCGGCGACGACCTGGGCGAGACCGGCGCCGATCGTGCAGGTCAGGCGTCCGGCCGGCGCGCCGCTCTGCGCCAGGGCCGGGGCGGCGGACAGGCTGGAACCGGCCGCCAGGACGATCATTGCGATCAGACGTCTCATTCACCCTCTCCTACGCCTTGCTGCGTATGCACATGCGTCACCGGTAGATCATCCCAATGCGCTTCGAAACCGCACCAAACCGCCGCAATCACTCCATAGTTCTCAAATAATCCGGAACCTCAATCCGGTGCATGCGTTGACGGGAACTGACCAGTGGACGCGCAAATGCCAAAGCAAGGACGAATCGACCCGGTGTGGATGTTTCCTACCCCCAAGCTGGCGCGCGATCTTCCGCCATTCTGGGAGCTCGAACAACTTCTGCGCGAGGGTTTTGACCACGATTCGGCGCTGGCCGAGCTCGCTTTACGGCGCGAGGGCTGGTCGAGCGGAAAGCGTCCGCTGCCGGTCGCCGCGCAATCCGGCACGTCCGACGATATCTTCACGATCGCGTCATAGGGCTTCGTCGAAATCATTTGGCCGAAATCATTGGCAGAAGCGGCTCGAAGCCGCGCGCCGCTGCTGGATGTCGACATGAAGATGGTTGGCATGGGCGGCGTCCGAGCCCGGGCCGAGTACGGTCATGAAGGCGCCGCAGGCCGATTGACGCACGCCGTCGAGGAAGCGCGTCTGTTCCAGGCCGCTCGGCCGTTCTACCGACACAGCCAGTCCACCCTGCTTCTCCTCGCCGAGCTGGAAGGCGAAGATGTCGAGCGCCCGTCCTGTGGCGTGCTCGCTGAGCTGCCCTTGTGTCTGACGATTTCGTCGGCGGCACTCATGCCCGCCGCCGACACGTAGCGCAGTCAGCTCGCGCCCGAACGCTCCGCGCGCCATTGGCTGCAGGCTAGTGTCGAGCCAGAGTGAGACTGCGCGCGCCAGTTCGCAGCTCACCGTCGGGGGTGGCAGCAGCCTGACCTCGCCCGGACCGGCGGCGGTCCGCACCGCCAGCGCCTCGATCACGACCGGATCGACCACACGGCAATCCTCCGGCTCCGGCTTCGTCGCTGGCGCAATCGGGCGAATCCGATGCCCGGCCACGCCCGCGAGGCTCCGCATGCAGGCGCTGCCTTCTGCCGTCACGGCGGGCTTCTTCTCCTCGACGGGGGCAACCGGTGGCGGCGGAGCAGGAGCTGGCAGCGAGGCCGGCCGCGGCGGAGGCATGACCGTGGGCGCAGGCTGCGCGTCGCGGCCCCAGGCGGAGCCCACACCGGCGAGCCCGGCTGCCACGATCAGGACTGCGCAGCCGCGCTGCCGAAATGGCGAGCACTCTCGCATGCTTTTACCCGACGGCCTTGAACAGGACCGTCAGCGAGGCCGCGACGATCAGCGCCGCCAGCAGAGCCATGGACATGACCGATCTCCTTCGCATCGCCCGGGCCGGGGCAACGCGAGGGATGGCCGATTTGTTCCCGGTCACCGCGATCGGCGGTCAGGCGGCCTTGCGGCCGGCACGGCGGTCGAAGAACAGCGCCTGGCTGATCGCGGCCTTCACCGCTTCCGGCTGGAACGGCTTGGTGATCAGGAAGGCCGGCTCCGGCCGGTCGCCGGTGAGCAACCGCTCGGGATAGGCGGTGATGAAGATCACCGGCACCTCCATCGCGCTGAGGATCTCGTTGACCGCCTCGAGACCGGAGCTGCCATCGGCCAGCTGGATATCGGCGAGCACCAGGCCGGGGCGCTTCTTGGCGACGAGCGCGATCGCCTCGCGATGCGTCCTGGCGACGCCGGTGACCCTGTGGCCGAGCTCCTCGACCATGGTCTCGATGTCGAGGGCGATGATCGGCTCGTCCTCGATGATCAGCACGTCAGTGGCGACCTGCTCGGCGATCTCCTGGCCGGCGGTCTGCACGAGGGCGGCTGCATCGCTGCCGGAGATGTTCATGATCTGCGCGACCTCCTCGATGGGGAAACCTTCGACCGTCCGCAGCAGGAAGGCCTGACGCGAGCGCGGCGTCAGCGCATCGAGATTGCGCTCGGCGGCGGAGCGTTCGGCCTCCGGCGACGGCGCCTGGGTGTTGAGCCCCACGGACGACCACATCTGCAAGAACAGGCGGTAGAGGCCGACCCGCGAACCGAGCTCACGCGGGAAGGCGTCGGGATCGGCGATCAGCGCTTCCAGCGTCGCGACGACATAGGCATCGCCGCTCGCCTGGGTACCGCTGAGGGCCCGGGCGAAGCGGCGCAGATACGGCAAATGCGGCGCGATTTCGGTGGCGATCGACATCTTGCTATCCCCCACGAGTCAGGCCCTATCGGCTTTCGGTACAAGCAGATCGGGCCGGGCTCCATCCAGAATTGAGAGGCGGACCGACGGAACCCGCCTCCGACCAAAGTTGCTGGAGAAGAGCACTCAAGTGCCTGTTATGACAAGAAAATTATTTTTTGTTCGGAATGGAACCTTTTGCTTTCGGCATCGTTATTGGGCCGAATGAAGGTGCGTTTCGGGGCTGTCGCGCGTAAGCGTGTCAACGAGCGTGCGATGCGTGGACAGGTGTGACCGACGGAAGGTCGGCACGCCGATGGAGCGAGGGATCATGAATCTGATGAATGCCGACCCGCCTGAAGCGGCCCGAGCCGAACCGGATGACGAGATGATGCTCGACCCGCGGGTGCAGGAGTCGATCGGCCGGTCCCTCAAGGCCCACTATGACGACCTCGTCAACGCGCCGGTGCCGGACCGCTTCCTGGTGTTGCTGGCCAAGCTCGAAGACACAGAGCGGCGCCTGAAGGCGCAAGGCGGTGCCGATGAGCGCGCCTGACTTCAAGGACGGGCTGATCGCGGAAATCCCGAATCTGCGCGCTTTCGCAGCGTCGCTGTCGGGTTCGATGCAGCTCGCCGACGATCTGGTCCAGGACACGCTGCTCAAGGCCTGGGGCAATGCCGAGAAATTCCAGCCCGGCACCAGCCTGCGGGCCTGGCTCTTCACCATCCTGCGCAACACCTATTACTCGCTCTACCGCAAGCGCGGGCGCGAGGTGCAGGACAGCGACGGCACCTATGCCGACCGGCTCGCCACCCATGGCAACCAGGAGAGCCATCTCGACCTCGCCGATTTCCGCAAGGCGCTGGCCAAGCTCCCCGAGGAGCAGCGCGAGGTGCTGATCATGGTCGGCGCCACCGGCCTGTCCTATGAGGAGACCGCCGCGATCTGTGGAGTCGCGATCGGCACGATCAAGAGCCGCGTCAACCGGGCACGCGCCAAGCTGGCGGAGCTCCTGTCCATCGGCGGCGTCGACGATCTCGGCCCCGATCGCCGGATTACCGCGGCCGTCCAGCGCGCCGGGCCTGAAACTGTCGGCAGCTGATGGCCCTCTCGCTGTTCAAGACGGTCCGCGGCCGCCTGCTGGCACTGATGGTCGCGATCGTCCTGCCGATCGCCTGCCTGACGGCGGCGGCAGCGGTCGCGACCTACCGGACCGTCTTCGAGGCGATCGAGACGTCGCAGGCGCGCGCAGCGGATGATTTCGCCGTGCGCGCCCGAGTCTGGTATCGCGGCGCACTGCGCTCGCTCGTCACCAGCTCAACGGCGATCCGGGCGGCAGCGCCGCCCGCAGACAGCTGCGAACGCATCGCCGAGAAGGCAATCGCCGCGGTCTCCGGCTACGAGTCACTGCTGCTGCGGGTCTCCGGCCAGCCGGACTGTATCGGTGGGCTCGACGGCAGCATCCCACGCGGCGAGCTCACGGCCGTGGCGAACCAGCTCGCCACGCGCTTTCCCATCAAGCTCTGGGGCGGCACCGAGTTCACCAAGGCCCGCTACGATCAGGTGACGATCGCCGGCCGCTCCTATCTCGCCATCTACAGCGAGTTCGATGGGGGCGATGCGCTCCTGCTCACCAAACCGGATCCGCTCGACGACACCTTCGACCTCGGCAGCAGCGACAAAGGCATGATGGCGGCGCTGCTCCGGCGCGGCGGCGGCGTCGTGGTCGCGCGCGGCGGCGCACAAGCCGACGCATCCTGGCTTCCGAAGGCCGAGACCGTACCCGAGTCGACCGCGCATTGGGCTACTCCAAGCCGGGCCGGACCAAGCCGGACCTACGCCGCCCGCATGGTGGCGGAGCCGGACCTCTATGTCCTGGTGAGCTTCGACGGCTCGGCGGAGCGGGCCGCGACGACACAGTTCTATATCCTCCTGCTCGCGCCATTGCTGACGCTGACCCTGCTGGGCCTGGTCTATATGAAGGCGATCGACCAGCACTGCGTGCGCTGGCTGCGCGGCATCGAGGCGACCGCGCGGGCACGGTCGAGCTCGGCCGGCGCCCGCGTCCCGCTCTCGGACGAGATGCCGCGCGACATCCGCAGCGTCGCCGAGGCCTTCAATGCGATGGTCGACGAGCAGGAGGTGCGCCAGAACAAGCTCCGGCTCGCGCTCGAAGACAACCGCTTCCTCGTCCGCGAGCTGCACCACCGGGTCAAGAACAGCCTGCAGGTGGTGCAGAGCTATATCGGCCTCACCAAGCGCGACCATAAGGGTGAAGCGCGGATGGCGCTCTCCGACGCCGAATGCCGCGTCCATGTGCTGTCGGCCGCCTATCGCTTCACCCTCGCGGATGGCGAGATGCAACCGGTGCGCATCGATCTCTTCCTCGACGATGTCACTGCGATGGTCTCCAGCCTGATCCTCGCCCGCGGCCAGCGCCTGGAGAGCCGCATCGAGACGCAAGCCACCCTGCCGATCGACCGGATCATCCCGCTCGGCTTCCTGATTGTCGACGTCGCCAGCCGGGCGCTACGCGCGGCTCCGGGCCTCGGCCTGGAACTCGCTGTGACGAATGCGGGCGACGGCATCATCGACGTCGCCATCACCACGGACCGCGACACCGCCCAGATCGCGCCGCCGCGGCTGTTCGCGGGATTGCTGATGCAGATCGAAGCCGTCGAGATCAGCCCGCCGCAGGGCCGCAGCCTCGGCGTCTGGCGCCTCGGCCACGGCATCCCGCGCAAGATCGACGAGGCTCAGCCCAGCCCTTCCGCTGGCTTTATCTCGACGCCGACGCTGAGCCCGAGGAAGGCGCCGGCCGGCCCGACATAGCTCCCCGACACCGGCGAGGCGTCCTCCGGCACCCGCGCCACCGCGACCCGCAACAACTGCCGGTCGGCGACGAGGTCGTTGGTCGGATCGAATTCGACCCAGCCATCATTGGGGATGAAGACCTCGGCCCAGGCATGGGTCAGCCCCGCCACCGAGACCATCCCTTGGCCATCCGGCGAACGGTCGTGGATATAGCCGGTGACGAAGCGTGCGGCGAAGCCGAGCCGGCGCGCCAGCTCGATGAACAGCCAGGCATAGTCGCGGCAGGAGCCAGCCCCCATCCGCAACGTGTCGAGCGGATGCTGGGTGCCTTCGTCGTAGCGCACGGCATAGCTCAGGCCGGTATAGATCTCATGCGCCAGCGCCCGCAGCAGATGGCCGCCGGCGAGCCTTGCCCGGAACTCCAGCAGCCAGGCGTCGAGAGCCCCGTCGGGGTCGGCAGCGGCAAGATCGAGATAGGGCTGCAGCACGGCCCGCTCGGCCGGCGTGTAGCTGATCTCGGAACTCTCGATGTCGGGCTCGACCTTGGTGCGCGGCAGCGCCGAGCCGAAGCGCTGGACGACGAGCTCGCTGACGATTTCGAGGGTGTCCGATGTGCCGGCAAAGGTCGCCATGGCGACGGGATTGCCATAGGCGTCGTGCATCCAGCGCAAGCCGGCCGGCGGCGAAATCGCGATCGCGGTGTCGATCACGCGCAGATCGAAGGAATCGCGCGGGCGCAGCATCAGCCGATGCGGGCCGAAGGTGACCGGCGCGGCATAGCGATAAGTCGTCGCGTGGCGAATGCGCAGATGCATCTGATCCCCAACCGGTCCATCCGACCTCGCCATCACGGCAAAAAGCCGCCTCGCGGCGGCTTTGCTGATCGGCCAAGTGAACTACGCGCGAGCAGCGGATCGGTTCCGGCTCCGATACTCGAAGATTGCGACCGCTTTACCGATCCGCTCGCGATGCAAGCAGATCGGAACGGGCTCCAAGGCTCAGCGCAGGACGGTGTTGCCCTTGAGGCTGGCCTCGCGCTGCGAGGTCGGAACGACCCGGTGGGCGAAGTCACGGCGCATCTCGGCGGGGTTGACCGCGGCGAACTGGACATCGGCCGGAGCGCCGCGCTGGAGCTTGGCCTGGGCGACCGCTTCCGAGCTCTCGCCGAAACCGTTCTGGATCGAGGCGCCCATGGTGAGCGCGGTCACGACCAACGCCATGCCGCCGAAGAAAGTGGCGGCGCGCTTGAGGGGGGCAAGGCTGGCGGTGGTCATCTTCGCTCTCCCGTTCGTGTGGTCGCCCATAAAGGCGGGGACGGCTTCTCAACCCGTTCGCCGAGGATTTGTTCCGGTTTGCCCGGATTTCGCAGCGATCCGGATTCTTTTCAGGCTGCCCGCTCGTCGTTGGCGGCCTCGCGGCGGCGGAACAGCCGCCAGAGTGACCTGGTCAGGCGCTTCGTGGTCAGATGCGCGCCAGCCTCGCGCTTCTCGAAGGTGATCTTGCGTTCGTGGAAATCCTCGAGGCCGGGCCGATGCCCGACACTGATGATCGTCGCATAGGAGAGCTCGCTCTCGATCAGCCCGAGCAGCGAATCCTGGCTGGCCTCGTCGAGCGCCGAGGTCGCCTCGTCCATGATGATGATGTCGGGCTTCTGGATCAGCAGGCGCGCGAAGGCGACACGCTGACGCTCGCCGCCGGACAGGGTCTGGTCCCAACGCTCCTCTTCGTCGAGCCGTCGGCCGAGTGAGGCGAGACCGCAGCGTTTCAGCGCCTCCCTGACCACTTCGTCGTCGACGCGGCTCTCGGCTTCCGGATAGAGCAGCACGTCGCGCAACGAGCCGATCGGCAGATAAGGCTTCTGCGGCACGAAGGCGATGCGCTTGCCTGGCGGCAGCTTGATCGAGCCCGACCCCCAGGGCCAGAGACCGGCGATCGCCCGGATCAAGGTACTCTTGCCCGTCCCGCTCTCGCCGGCGATCAGCACCTTCTCGCCGGCCGCAATCACCACGGACGCGTCGGCAATGACGATCCGCCCATTGCTGTGCGCGATCGAAAGATCGGCGATGTGGATGCCATCGTCCTCGCTCTCGCCCAGTTCGATCTGAGTCTCGCCGTCCATGATCGTGCCGACATCGAGCGCCTCCAGCGTCTCCGCCAGCTCATCGACGCGGGTCACCGAGGCAAACCACTCGGCCAGCCGGACGAAATTGTCGACGAACCAGATCAACGCCGCCTGCACCGCGCTGAAAGCGGCGACGACCTGCATGACGGCGCCGAGCGTGATCTCGCCCGACAGGTATTTCGGCGCGATCAGCAGCAGCGGCACGATCGGGAACAGGGCGCCGTTGGTGTTGAGCACGATGGCGATGACGCCCTGCTGCCGGACCACCTTCAACCAGGCGGCGACGACGCGGCCATAGTTCTCGCCGACCGAATCGCGCTCGTCGGCGTCGCCCTTGATCAGGGCGATGCTCTCGGCGTTCTCGCGCAGCCGTGTCATCTCGGCGCGGAACTGCGCCTCGGCCTCGTTCTTGGCAGCGATACGCGGCACCAGGGGCCGGCCGGCGAAATAGGCGGCGAGCGAAGCGATGATCGCATAGACGATGGCGGCGATCGCCATATAGCTGGGGATCACGATCTCGGTGCCGCCGAGCGTGAAGCGCGCCGTGCCGGCGACCTGCCAGAGGATTGCGGCAAAGGTCACCGCCGTGACGAAGGCGCTGAGCAATCCGATCGCGAACTCGACCAGGGGCTCGATGGCGAGGCGGACATCCTCGGCGATGCGGTATTCCGGCGCGCTCTGCTCCCGCGCGACGAACTGCATCCGGTAATAGCGCTGGTCGGCGATCCACCAGCCGGCGAGGCGATGCGTCAGCCATTCGCGCCAGCGCACCTGCAGCAGCATCCGGCTGATGACGAGGCAGGACAACGATGCGGCCGAGGCCGCGACGATCAACGGCAGCCAGCCGACAGCCGTCCAGACCTTGTCGAGATCGCGCTTCTCCAGCGCATCGAAGAACAGCCGGTTCCAGCTGTTGATGCCGACCGCGGCGCCGAGCTGGGCAGCGACGAATAGCAGCACCGCGAGGGTAAGGCCCCAAGCGCGTGCCCGGCTTCGCCCGGTCCAGAAGCGCCGGGCCACGCGAAAGAACTGGCGCAGGCGCGAGCGCCGCAGCCCGGAGGCGGGTGGTTTCATGCAATGGCCTCCAGAGCCGATCGGGTGTGCTGAGACAGGCGCGATTGCTAAGCCGCAACTTTCGCGCCACACAGAAAACGCAAGCGTTCGCCATGAGTTCCGGGCGGGCGAGGGAGCCCGGCGTGATCGTCGCATCGAGCAATCATCGCAATCACCGCAGCCCGTCCTGCCTTGCCTGCCCCTTACGGTTGATGCCGGCCTTCAAGGACAAGTCCGACGAGGAAATCCGCTTCATCCAGGCGATGAAGCTCGATCATCGACAATTGCCCGCGGGAAGCGACATCATCCATCCCGGGCAGGAAGACGCCGAACTCTACACGCTCTTTTCCGGCTGGGCCTTCCGCTACAAATCGCTGCCGGACGGGCGGCGCCAGATCCTCAACTTCCTCCTGCCCGGCGACCTCGTCGGCCTGCAGGCTTCGCTGCTCAGCGCCGCCCAGCACGGCATCGAGGCGCTGACCGAGGTCGAGCTCTGCGTCTTTCCGCGCCGACGCACCTATGAATTGTTCGGCCGGATGCCGGCACTGGCCTATGAGCTCGCCTGGCTCGGCTCGCGCGAGGAGAGCCTGATCGACGAGAACCTGACCTCGGTCGGCCAGCGCAATGCGCAGGAGCGGATCGCCGCGCTGGTGATCTCGCTCTATCGGAGGGCCGAGGCGCTCGGCCTCGTCGCCGAGAACAGCTTCGCCTTCCCGCTGACGCAGCAGCAGCTCGCAGATGCGCTCGGGCTGTCGCTGGTCCACACCAGCAAGACCTGGACCCGCCTGCGCAAGGCCGGCCTGTTCTCGCTCGATCGCGGCCGTCTCACCATCCACAATCCGCGCCTGACCGAGCGCATGGCGCTGCTGTTCGAGAGCGAGCTCCAGCCGCGCCCGCTGATCTGATTGCGTCACTCCGGCGGCAGGCCAAGAAATCGCTGGCTTCGGCCCGCTCTTGACCCCATATGACAGCGGCGTAACGTCACGGCATTGTCATGTCGCTTCGGCGCGGGCCATTTCCGTCGCCAAACTGAGGTTCTGGATGGCCCCCTCCGCTTCCGGTCAACGCCTGCGCACCACCCGCCTCGGGCGCTCGTCCGTCGCCGCGCGGCTGGAGCACGAGGTCCGGCTCACGGCGGCGGATTTCGCCGATAGCGTCGCAGAGGCGCGGCTCAAGGTCGCCGCGGCGCGCTACAAGGTCGAGGACGAGGTCCGCAACACCGCCGGGAAGTTCAAGTCGCGCGTCCGCAAGGCAGCCGACGAGGCCAAGGCGCGCTTCGGCGACGATGCCCGCTTCCTGAAATCCTGGATCGATTCGCCTGGGCGCACTGGGGCGGTCGCGCCGTCGAGCCCGTTCCTGGCGAAGCGCATGGCGTCCTATGTCGATCCGCAGGCGCAAGGGCCGGTGGTTGAGATCGGCCCCGGCACGGGCCCGGTCACCGAGGCGCTGATCGAGCGCGGCATCGACGAAGGCCGCCTGATCCTGGTCGAGTACAGTCCGGAATTTTGCGAGCTGCTGCGCCACCGCTTCCCGCGTGCCACCGTCGTCGAGGGCGACGGCTATGCGCTCTCGACCACGCTCGCCGGGCATCTGAGCGAGAGGGCAAGCGCGGTCGTGTCCTCGCTGCCGCTGTTCAACAAGCCGCCGGCCGAGCGTACGGATTTGGTGCAGGACGCCTTCGCCAACGTGCTGCGCCCCGGTGCGCCCTTCATCCAGTTCACCTATGCGGTGATCTCGCCGGTGCCGCGCAAGGGCTCCCACCTCAAGGCGCAGGTCTCCGACTGGGTGCTGCGCAACATCCCGCCAGCACGCGTCTGGGTCTATCGCCGCGCCAAGCCGTGACGGCCCGGGCTTGACGGGACGACCGCATCTCTCCGACATCGCGAACTGAGAAAGCCGGGCCGTTCGCCCGGCTGCCCTGTTCGGAGCGCCCATGCCCAAGATCCTCGTCTTCGCCGGCTCCTGGCGCCCGGGTTCGATGAACACCCGGCTTGCGACCCTGATCGCCCGGAATCTCGAAGCTGCGGGGGCTGACGTCACCCAGATCTCGCT
The DNA here is from genome assembly GCF_001429505.1 of Allobosea sp. Root483D1. Taxonomy (GTDB): domain Bacteria; phylum Pseudomonadota; class Alphaproteobacteria; order Rhizobiales; family Beijerinckiaceae; genus Allobosea. The sequence goes on along the minus strand of NZ_LMJW01000004.1, from coordinate 23,744 downwards.
AGGCGATTACCCGCTGCCCCTGATCGACGCCCGCGCCTATGACAACGACCCGCCCGGCGAGGCGACGGCGCTGGCGGCGCTGGTCGATGGCCATGACGGGCTGTTCATCGCCAGCCCCGAATACAATTCCGGCTATCCGCCGGCGCTGAAGAACGCGCTCGACTGGATCAGCATCGTCCGCTCGGGCGGGCCTGGCCTGCGCGAGAAGGTCGTCGCCCTCGGCGGCGCCTCGGCCGGCAGCCTCGGCACCTATCGCTGCCTGACCCAGCTGCGCAGCGTGCTGGAGCTCGGCTTCGGTGCGCTGCTGGTGCCGGAGATGCTGGCGGTCGCCGGCGCCGACAAGGCCTATGGCGAAGATGGCGACTTCACCGAGAAGCGCCTCAGGAGCCTGCGCGACAAGATGGTGGCGCGGCTGGTCAAGGTTTCGGCGCTCCATCCCTGAGCCAGGTCATTCGATCTCGCAGCGCCCGCTGGCCGGCGACAGGCGCCAGACCCCGTCATCCGGCTTGGCCGGAATGCTGACCGCATCGTCGGCGATCTCCTCGGCGTCGTAGGGGTTTGGATTGGCGGTGATGCCGGCATTGCGGATATCGAGCGCGCCGTTGGGGCCGCGCTCGATCCGCCAGCTGCCGGCCTCCCATTCCGGCACGCAGCGCAGCGCCTGCCCGGCTGCCCTGCAGAAGCCGCTGAGCTGGTAATCGAAGTTCTGGCCGGGAGTCACGCGCTCGCGCAGGTTGATGTAGAGCATGACGTAGAGGCCGCCACCCTCGCCCGGCTGCCAGTTCCGCGGGCTGTGCAGAAGGCGGATCCTCGCCACCTTCTGCCGGGGATGGCTGGCGAGGTGCGCGGCATCATAGCTGCGCTCCCAGCAGGCATTGCTCTTTGGCGGCAATTCGCGTTCGAGCGGACGTGCCTGCGCCGTCGCGGCGAGACAACAGATGACGACCGTCAGAAGCAATCGCATGGCAACCTCCCCGGCAGTTGCCCCAGCGTGAGGCAGCAGCGGCAGCCGATCAACCCGGCTTGCGGGAACCGGGGACGGATCCGCGCGATGACTGGCCATGGCGCTGCAAATCCGGCACATCCGGCGGATGTCGTCGCCCCGCGAATCAGAAGCCCGCGCGATCCTGAAGTCGGTCTTCGGCTATGACGATTTCCGCCCCGGGCAATGGGAAGTGATCGAGGCCGCGCTTTCCGGCCGCGACGTCTTCGCGGTGATGCCGACGGGTTCAGGCAAGTCGATGTGCTACCAGCTGCCGGCGCTGGTCGCGGGCGGGCTGACACTGGTGGTCTCGCCGCTGATCGCATTGATGCGCGACCAGGTCGGCCAATTGGTGCGCGCAGGCGTCTCAGCCGCCTCGCTCAATTCGATGAACAGCGAGGCTGAGGCGGCCCAGGCCTGGGACAAGCTCAATTCCGGCGAGCTGCGGCTACTGTTCGTCTCGCCCGAGCGATTGGCGGGCGAAGGACTCGTCGCCCGCCTGCGCCGCCTCGGCGTCACCCGCCTGGCCATCGACGAAGCGCATTGCGTCTCGCAATGGGGCCACGACTTCCGGCCGGAATACCGGCTGCTCTCGAAGGTGCGCGAGGCGCTCGGCGATGTCCCGGTGACGGCGCTCACCGCGACCGCCGACCGGCAGACGCGCGACGACATCGCCCAGCAACTCTTCCCGGCGCCGCCGTACCTCGTCGTCCATTCCTTCGACCGGCCGAACCTGAAGCTTACCTTCGCGCCGAAGGAGCAGCCACGCCGGCAGATCGACGATTTCCTGAAGGTCCATCGCGGCGGCTCGGGCATTGTCTACTGTTCTTCGCGCAGCCGGACCGAGCGCCTCGCCGCGGGCCTGAGCGAGAAGGGCTGGAAGGCCTATGCCTACCATGCCGGGCTGGAGCAGACGGTGCGCAACCGCAACCAGGACATCTTCCTGCAGGAGGACGGCGTCGTCGTCTGCGCCACTATCGCCTTCGGTATGGGCATCAACAAGCCGGATGTCCGCTTCGTCGTCCATGCCGATATGCCGGGCTCGATCGAGGGCTATTACCAGGAGATCGGCCGTGCCGGCCGCGACGGGCTGCCGGCCGATACGCTGACGCTCTACGGGGTCGAAGACATGGCGCTGCGCCGCCGCCAGATCGACGAGAAGCAGATCGACGACGAACGCCGGCGCATCGAGCACAAGCGCCTCAACGCCATGATCGACCTGTGCGAATCGGCGCTTTGCCGGCGCTCGGCGCTGCTGGCTTATTTCGGCGAGCAGGTGCCGCCCTGCCGGCATGGCCAGGCGGAATTCCGCTGCGACCTCTGCGGTCCGGCCGCGCCCGAGCTCTCGGACGCCACGCTCGACGCCCGCAAGCTGCTCTCGGCGGTGATCCGCTCCGGCCAGCGCTACGGCGCCGGCCATCTCGCGGATATCCTGACCGGCACTGCGACCGAGGCAATCCGGCGCCAGAACCATGATGGCCTGAAGACCTTCGGCGTCGGCAACGACAAGCCCAAGGGCGCCTGGATGGCGCTGACGCGCAAGCTCTTCGCCGCCGGCGCACTCGCCGAGGCCAGCGTCGAGCATGGCGGCTTCTGCCTGACGGAAAAGGGCGAGGACATCCTGTTCGGCCGCGAGCCGATCGCGCTCCGCGTCGATCCGCTGGCCGAGCGGCGCTCGCGCCGCGGCCAGCGCGAGGCGGCGCGTGCCGACGGGCTCGACGGCGACACCGCCGCCCTGTTCGAGCATCTGCGCCAGCTGCGCCTGAGCATCGCGCGCGAGGAAGGCGTCGCCGCCTACATCATCTTCACCGACCGGACGCTGATCGCCATGGCGCGCGAGCGGCCGCTCGGCCTCGAGGAGATGCGAGGCGTCGAAGGCGTCGGCGAACGCAAGCTCGCGCAATATGGCGAGGTTTTCCTGGATGCGATCGCGACATTTTCTGGCTAAATCCCCCGCTCTCGCGTACGCGTGCGCACGCACGTGAAAAAGCCATCCTGAAGCCCTATATTCTTCTGACGAATCAAGATCATCGCGGGCGCCTGCTCGCCCGCCGAAGGACCCCACCATGAGCGATGCTGCCCGCGACCTCGAGGATGCCGCCTATGGCGCCGATTCCATCAAGGTTCTCAAGGGTCTGGATGCGGTGCGCAAGCGCCCCGGCATGTATATCGGCGACACCGATGACGGCTCGGGCCTGCACCACATGGTCTACGAGGTCGTCGACAACGCCATCGACGAGGCGCTCGCCGGCCACGCCGACCTCGTCACGGTGACGCTGAACGCCGAAGGCTCGGTCACCGTCACAGACAATGGCCGCGGCATTCCGACCGATATCCACAGCGAGGAAGGCATCTCGGCGGCCGAGGTCATCATGACCCAGCTCCATGCCGGCGGTAAGTTCGACCAGAACTCCTACAAGGTTTCGGGCGGCCTGCACGGCGTCGGCGTCTCGGTCGTCAACGCGCTTTCGGTCTCGCTGAAGCTGCGGATCTGGCGCGGTGGCAACGAGCATTTCATGGAGTTCCGCCATGGCGATGCGGTTGCCCCGCTCGCGATCGTCGGCCCGGCTGGGGACAAGCGCGGTACGGAGGTGACGTTCACACCCTCCCAAGAAACCTTCACGATGATCGAGTTCGACTACAAGACGCTCGAGCACCGGCTGCGCGAGCTCGCCTTCCTGAATTCGGGCGTGCGCATCGTCCTGACCGACGCCCGCCATGCCGAGGTCGTCCGCGAAGAGCTGATGTATGACGGCGGCGTCGAAGCCTTCGTGCGCTATCTCGACCGCGCCAAGACGCCGATCATCAGCCAGCCTGTGATGCTCTCGAACGAGAAGGACGGCATCACCGTCGACGTCGCATTGTGGTGGAACGACAGCTACCACGAGAACGTGCTCTGCTTCACCAACAACATCCCGCAGCGTGATGGCGGCACCCATCTCGCCGGCTTCCGCGCAGCGCTGACGCGGCAGGTCACCGGTTATGCTGAAACCTCCGGCATTTCGAAGAAGGAGAAGGTCTCGCTGACCGGCGATGATTGCCGCGAAGGCCTGACCGCGATCGTTTCGGTCAAGGTGCCCGATCCGAAATTCTCCTCGCAGACCAAGGACAAGCTGGTTTCGTCGGAGGTTCGCCCCGTCGTCGAGAACGTCGTCAACCAGGCGCTCTCGACCTGGCTCGAGGAGCATCCGAACGAAGCCAAGACCATCGTCGGCAAAGTCGCCGAGGCCGCCGCCGCCCGCGAGGCCGCCCGCAAGGCGCGCGACCTCACCCGCCGCAAGGGCGCGCTCGACATCGCCTCGCTCCCAGGTAAGCTCGCAGACTGTCAGGAGCGCGATCCGGCCAAGTCCGAGATCTTCATCGTCGAGGGTGACTCGGCCGGTGGCTCGGCCAAGCAGGGCAGGGCCCGCGAATACCAGGCCGTCCTGCCGCTGCGCGGCAAGATCCTCAATGTCGAACGGGCCCGCTTCGACAAGATGCTGTCCTCCGACCAGGTCGGCACGCTGATAACTGCGCTCGGCACCGGCATCGGCCGCGACGAGAAAGACTCCAGCGCTTTCAACGTCGAGAAGCTGCGTTACCACAAGATCATCATCATGACCGACGCCGACGTCGACGGCGCCCATATCCGGACCCTGCTGCTGACCTTCTTCTATCGGCAGATGCCGGAGCTGATCGACCGCGGCCATCTCTTCATCGCCCAGCCACCGCTCTACAAGGCGGCACGCGGCAAGTCGCAGACCTATCTCAAGGACGAGCGTGCGCTCGAGGATTACCTCGTCGACAGCGCGCTCGACGGCGCGGTCTTCCGCACCGGCGACGGCGCGGAGCGCGGTGGCCCGGACCTGCGCGCCCTGATCGAGGAGGCTCGCGGCGTACGCAATACGCTGGCGCAATTGCATTCGCGCTATGACCGACGCGTCGTCGAGCAGACCGCGATCGCCGGCGCCCTGCGGCCGCAAACCGACCAGACCGAGGAACAGCTTGCCGAGGCTGCGGCCTATGTGGCGCGCCGTCTCGACGCCGTCTCGGACGAGATCGAGCGCGGTTGGGAGGGCAAAGTCGCCGATGGCGCCTTCATCTTCTCGCGGCTGGTGCGCGGCGTGAAGCAGGTCGCGGTTCTCGATGCCGGCCTACTCGCCAGCTCGGAGGCGCGCAAGCTCGCCTCTGCCGCGGCCTCGCTTCGGGAAGCCTATTCAAAGCCCGGCGTACTCAGCCGCAAGGGCGACGATCATACCGTCAACGGCCCGAGCGACCTGTTCGACGCGGTCAATGCCATCGGCAAGAAGGGCGTCTCGCTGCAGCGCTACAAAGGCCTCGGCGAGATGAACCCCGACCAGCTCTGGGAAACGACGCTCGACCGCGACGTGCGCTCGCTGCTGCGCGTCAAGAACGACCAGAACGACGAGGCCGACGATCTCTTCGTCAAGCTGATGGGCGACGTGGTCGAGCCACGCCGCGAATTCATCCAGACCAATGCGCTGAACGCGACCGTCGATACCTGAGCGACATGAGCGGGCGCTCAGTTCGATAGGCGTTCTGGTGTGGTCGCACCCGGCGGGCATGCGTAGAGATCGCGCGCGGTCATAGGCGAAGTCGGAGCGGCTGAAGGTGCCGTCGCCGCGCTGAGATTTGTCGAAGACCGGGGTATGCGGCTTGATCCCGTGCTCATGGACCAGCCAGGCGAGGTCTCGGCCGACCCATAGGCACTGTCGACGGCGAGCTTGGCCGGCCAGAGGCCGAAGCGCTCCTGGGTTCGGTCGATAATAGTGCGGGCCGATCCGACTTCGGCCCGCCGGATGGCGCGACTCGCCTCGACATCGACGATGACTGCGTGATCGAGGTCGATCAGATAGTTGGTGGCATAGGCGAAGAAGCGACCATGACTAACACGAATACTCAAGCGTTGGAGCTTCCGAACGAACCCGGCGCGGTCGGACCCCGCCCGCGTCAACGAATTATCGACGATTGCCTTGCAAGAGTGTCGGACCGGTAAAGGAGCTGGGGCTCGGATTTCGACATTGATGAAGACGCGTGCTTCCACGACGGTCCTCTATGATCCTGAGCTTCGCAGCGTCATGGTGCGTGCGCTCTACGGCACGCCATTGGCAATCCCGATCGGGATGGCGATCGCAACGATAGTGATCGCAGCTTGCGCTGCCATCACAGGTGACGCCACTTTCGCTCTCCTCAGCGCCGTCATGGGTTGCGTTGGCGCATTCCGCTTCGGAGCACAGGTTCTTTATAGACGGAAGCAATTATCGGTTTCGACCCTCGTATTCGAGCGTCTGGCCTATGCTGGCGCGTGGGCGACCGCGTTCACGATGAGCTGTTTCGGTGCATATGCCGTCACGGTTCACTCCGACGACCGTGTCGTGACGTTGGCGGTTGCGCAGACCATCGGCTACATCGCCGGAATTGCGGGCCGTAATAGCTCCCGCCCGTTCATCACGAATATCCAGGTCACTTTCGCAGCGCTACCCTTCGCCGGCGCGCTGATTGCGTCTCAAATCCCGGCGTTCGTCGTTATCGCTGGTGCGCTGTTGATGACCGTTGTGCTGACGATTTCGTCCTCGGACGTCATACACCGCGTGTTCGTATCGAATTTTCGCACAACACGCGATCTTCAGACGATCGCGAAGACCGACAGCATCACCTCGCTTCTCAACAGGCGCGGGTTCATCGAGGAGGTGGAAGAGCGGCTTTCTTCGGGGAGACGAACCTACCTCCTGTCCGTGGATGTCGATGATTTCAAAACAGTCAACGACACCTTGGGCCACGACGTCGGCGATGCCCTGCTGTCTCTGGTCGCCGCTCGCATCTCGTCGGTTCTGGAGCCCGGCGAAAAAGCCGCGCGAATCGGCGGCGACGAGTTCATGATCGTGTCCGATCGCACCAGCAAAGATGTTGCCGAGCTAGCCGCGTTGGTGGTCAGCTTGTTTGTAGACCCCATAAGCGTCGGCAAAGCCACTCTCTCGGTTTCCGTCAGTATCGGCCTCACCAATGCGACTGGCGAGTCGATCGAACGTTCACTCAAGCACTGCGATCTGGCTCTCTACAAGGCGAAGGCTGAAGGGAAAAACCGCTGGCTGTCTTATGTGCCAGAGCTGAGTGAAGCCTATGATCGTCGGATCGAGTTGGAGCAGGATTTAGCGAAGGCCATTGTCGAAGGTCAATTCGAACTCCATTTTCAGCCGATCTATAGCCCGCGCGGTCGAACGATATTGATGTGCGAGGCGTTGATGCGCTGGAGGCATCCAATGCGTGGCTCGGTCAGCCCTGCGGAATTTATCCCCCTTGCCGAGCAGAATGGGCTGATCAAGAGCCTCGGTTCTTTTGCCATCGAGCAGGCGCTGAAGGCTGCGGTCAGCTGGCCGCAGCCGGTCGGCGTCAGCGTCAACGTATCCGCCAAGCAGTTCCACCGGGATCATGATCTCGTCGGCGTCATCGAAGACGCGCTGCGGCGGACCGGGGTTGCGCCTCACCGGGTGACCATCGAGGTCACTGAGACGACGCTTGCGGAAGACAAGGACTTCGTGATCGCGACGCTGCACCGGATACGCGCGCTGGGCGTGAAGGTCGCTCTTGATGATTTCGGCACGGGATACTCGTCGCTGAGCTACTTTGCAGAGCTCCCGATCGACATCTTGAAGATCGACCGGGCCTTCGTCGGCAGCATCGCCACGAGCACCAAGGCGAGAGCGTTGATGCGGGCAATCACGGGTCTGGCGGGCGATTTGAACGTGCCGATGATCGTCGAAGGCGTGGAGACGCCAGAGCAGTTCGAAGCGGTGACGCGCTTCGCCCCTTATGGCGTTCAGGGCTTCCTGTTCGCGCGGCCAATGCCGAAGGAGGATATCGATCCGATCATCGATCGGCGCGTCGCGCTTCCCGCTATCGACCGGCCTTCCACAACCGTGACGAAAAAGGGCCGTTCCTCCGCAGCCTAAACAGGATATGTTCTGCTTCCTAGCAACGGGAGCCAGGGCCCTATGGCTGGCGTAGGCGTCAAAGACCTCCTATCCGCCGATGATATCGACGAATCGGACCTGATCGACGTCTTGAACAAGGCTGCGGCGATTGCCGACGGAAAGTTGCCGGCACGGACAAGCGCCAAGATGATCGGCCTTTTCTTCGAGCAGGAAAGCACGAGGACCAGGATAGGTTTCGACGTCGCGGCCTCCCGACTCCGCCATCATATCGTCGATATCTCGGCTTCGCCGGGCAGTCGGCTCGGCAAGCCTCAAGGCGAAGACCTGGAGGATCACATTCGGACGGTCTCGGAGTACTGCGACCTCATCGTCGCCAGGACCGAACATGTCTCGACGATCGAAGAGATCGCGCGCCTTACGCACCTTCCCGTGGTCAACGGCGGGAACGGAATTGGCGAGCATCCGACTCAAGCCCTTGTCGATCTCTTCACGATCGAGCGGCGCCTTGGAGATGTCAGGGAGCTATCGGTGGCACTGTCGTGCGATCCGACCGCCCGTCATGCCCTTTCCTTCATGAAACTGCTCGCGTTGCGCGCCCCGCGGCGCTTCACCCTTTGCCTCGCACCTGAGACGAAATTATCCAACGTCGCTGCGGCTGCAATTGATGACTTGAGGCATTGCGGCACGACTATCGATATGGTCGACAACGTAGAAGCCACGCTGGATCATGACGTTCTCTCGATCCAAACGCAGAAAGCATCCAGTATCATCAGCGGACGTATTGGTGATATGGACACGGTTCAAAAGATAGAGGACGAGAAATTTACATTGACGGCCGAAAAGATACTTAGAAACCGGTCGAAAACGATGATTATGAATCCCCTGCCACGGCATTCCGAGACAGACAAGTCATGCGACAGCCTCCCGAACGCCGCGTACTTCGAACAGGTCCGGCTCTCGGTTCCAATTCGGATGGCGGTTCTCAGCCGCATGCTCGCGGGCCGGCGCTGGGCGGGGCGATCTCTTTCGCGTTTGCGGCCTGGATGGCCGGAAACGTCTTCGCCTATTTCCTCCTCGCTGTCGCGATCCGTCAACTGAAGCTCGACCTCTCCTATCCGGAAATTCTCGCCATACGCTCGGCCGGTGGGTTGGCGATCGGTCTCGTCCTAGGTTGGCACGATCGTACGTTATTTCGCGAGGTCTGGCGCTCGCGCCTGCCGCTGCATCTCACTCGAAGCGCTCTGCATGCTGTAGGCGCGATCGCGGTGGTTTGGAGTGTCGCCAATCTGCCGCTGGGCCTCGTGGCGAGCATTGAATTCAGTGGACCGTTGTTCGCGGCCGCAATCGGTGTTTTCGCGTTCCGGCTACGACCAGCCCGATTCGCGTGGATTGGGCTCAGCTTAATTTTCGCCGGAGCTGCAGCTATCGTCTTTCAATATAAAGATGTCATGGGTCTCGCGATTATAATTCCGTTTGCTGGCGTTGGCATCCTGACATGCACTAACATAATGTTAGGAACCCTCAGCCAACGGCAATCTACGCATTCAATATTACTCCTCATGAATGCAGCGCAACTGGTGATCTTCTTGGCATTGAGCATATTGGGGACCGACGCTCTTCAACTTCCATCCTCTTCCATAGCCACGACGACACTCTTTACGCACGGAACCGCAACATTCATGTTTGCGATCGTTTTAATGGCTGTTTCCGGCTACATGACTCAAGCGTCACTGAGCCAAGCGACGCGCCATGGCACCGCAGTTCAGGTCTCGGCGCTCGATACCCTGCGTATTCCAGCACTCGCGGTTGCCGGCGCACTACTTTTTGGCGAGACGCTTGAACAAGCCTTCGTTATTCCTAGCACAGTTATCATGTGCGGGGCGATCTTGGTCACATATCTTGATCGAGCCAAGCGAATACAAGAAGAACGCGCGCTCAGCTAAATGGTTCGCTCGTCGAATAACCTGTGATCCCGTAACCGGACAGCGTCTCAGATGGGTCGGGAGCCGACATCCCGTCCCAGAGCCGCTGGTGTCCGCTATCGGACAAAGCGCCAACTTCCGCTGATGGCGCGCTGCGACGGGTCCACGTCTCCCAGTGCCGGCGGTCAGCTAACTCCATCATAGGCGTCTGAGCCCGGATACCGAGCAATCTTGACAAGCGACTCGTATTCCGCCGGTTGGGTCGCTAGCGTAGCAGGTGTGAGTTGCGTAGCGATGAGGTGGTGTCATGCCGAACGCCGACGCCGTGATGATCTCGTCTTATGAACAGCGGAAGGCTGCTGTGCTGCGGGCTGCACAGCTCATCTCCTCCTCGAGGGGCTCTGACGGCGAGCGGGAATTCGAGATGCTGACCGAGGCTATCGCGGACTTCGATATCCGCCAGGAAGCTCTCGACTTCATCGAGATCCCGCCGGCTTTCATGCAGTTCCTGTCCGGTGGGCATCAGGGCCGGGTTTCAAGCAGCCGACGCTGAGACGAAAAAGGGCTGTTCGGTACACGCGAGGCTTGGCGCTCGTTGCCGACACTTGGCTATCGGGCCTGCTCGTGGCTCGGGAATCAAATGCCATCATCCGCTTGCGCGGCGGGCCGGATACGATCCGACAACGGCATCGAGCTCACCTCAATGACGATCCTGCGGTGCTACGGACCAGGAGAGCGGGTTACGCTGCTAGTTCGCTCGCCCTTGTGGCGAGCATTCACGACTTGAGCATGCTCTTCAACACGGAAGGCGTGGATGGTCAGGGCGAGCCCGGCCATCCACGCGAAGCAAGCTGCTTGCAGATACGGGAAATCTCGCAGCGCCGGGTCTCAGAAACCCTGTGGCAGCGTGCCGCCACCATNGAGCTGCCGATGCCGGAGCGGACATAGGCGGGCCCGCCCTCGCGGGCCGGCGGCAGGCCAAGGTCGAGCGTGGCGCCATCCGGCGGCGGTGCCGTCCGTACGACGCGTGTCCGCATCGGAGCGGGCTCCGACACAGCGATCGGCTCCTCGCGCGAGACGCAGCCGCCCAGCAGGGCGACGAGGATGGTGGCCGCGCCGAAATGATGAAGCTTCATGGTTTTTCCAATGCGGGAGGCGCGGGCAACCGCAGCCGAACAGATCCGGCGCAACCTGCATGACCGGGGCAGTCCACGCAAGCTCCCGGACGAGCTTCAGCGGTGCGTCAGCCGCCGGTCGAAACGCATCATCAGGGTGTTGCAGGTCACCGCGAAGACGGTCAGCAGCAGGGCGATCGCCATGATCGTGTCGATCTGGCCGATGTTGATCGCACTGGTCAGCATGAAGCCGAGACCGCGCTGCGAGGCGAACATCTCGCCGATCAGCACGCCGAGCAGTGTCAGCGAGAAGCCGAGCCGGACGCCCGAAATGATCTCGGGCAGGATCGCCGGCATGATCACGGTGAAGGCGTTCTGCGAGGGCGTCAGCCGCATCACCTGAGAGGTCCGGCGATAGACCGGCTTCATCTGGCGGATCGCGTTCATCGAGAACAGCGTGATCGGGATCAGCCCGTGCATCACGCCGAAGGCGATCTTGGCGGAGATGCCGAGGCCGAAGCAGAGCAGCACCAGCGGGTAGAGCACGACCTTGGGGATCGAATAGAGCGTCGTCAGGATCGGCTCGGCGACGTTGCCGGCGAGCTTGCGTACGCCGAGCACGATGCCGAGCGCGATCCCGCCGAAGAGCGAGATCGCGAAGGCGGCGACGAAGGCGCGCATCGTCTCGGACACGTTAAGCCAGAACTCGCCGGTCGCAAGCAGCGCGGCGAGCTTGCTGACCGTCTGCACCGGCGAGGCCAGCGATGAGGCGCCGACCAGCAGATGCAGGCCCTGCCAAAGGACGATGAGGGCAAGGAGAACCAGGAGTGTACCGGCGGATCTTGGCATGAGGCTTGTCGTGAGACTTGGCATGGCGTCACCGCTGCCGGCGCGCCTGGAGGCGCCGATCGACAATGTTGAGGAGGGTATTGACGACGGTCACGGCGATGAGGACGAGCAGCATCAGCGCGTACATATGCCCGTTCTCGAACAGGTTGTACGCATAGGCGATGGCATAGCCGACGCCAGCACCAGACAGGATGAACTCCGAGGCGATGACGCCGATGAAGGAGTAGGCGACCGAGAGCTTCACCCCGGTGAAGAGATAGGGCATCGCCGCCGGCAATTCGAGCAGCAGCGCGGTCTTGAGCCGCGACATCCGGTAGATCTGGCCGGTCTTGCGCAGCACGCGCGGGATGCGGTCGAGCCCGTTCAGCGTCGCGGTGACCATCGAGACGACCGCGAGCAGCACGGCGATCGCGATGATCGAGGCCGAGCCGACCCCGAACAGGGTGATGAAGATCGGGTAGAAGACGAAGGTCGGGACGGCGTAGTAGCTCGCCAGCAGCGGCTCGATCGCATCGCGCAGGCTCGGCAGCGAGTAGATGATCACGCCGACCGCAAAGCCGAGCAGCACCGACAGCACGGTCGAGATCGCGATATTGGTGAAGGTAATCTGGATATCCGCCGAAAACTGCCCGGAGGCGAGGATCTTGCCGAGCTCGACGACCATGTCGGAGGGAGCGATCATCACCATGCGCGGGATGATGCCGACGCGGCAGAGCAGTTCCACCAGCAGGATCATCGCGGCCACGACGATAAACCGCAGCAGTTTCTCGGACATGGCTCAGGCCTTTCCGGCCGACATGATCTTCAAGGCCTCGATCCGGAGCTTCTCCCAGAGGCGGGCGGTGATGTCGCCGAAATGCGGGGTCGAGACGACGCGGCTGTCGCGGTCCCGCTCCCAGCCGGTCTCGACGAAATCGATGAAGGTGCCGGGCCTGGTCGACATCACGCCGACGCGGTCCGACAGCATCGCCGCCTCGTCGAGCGCGTGGGTGATGAGCAGCACGGTGGCGGAGGTCTCGCGCCAGAGCCGCAGCAATTCGTCACCCATCAGCAGGCGTGTCTGCTGGTCGAGCGCGCCGAAGGGCTCGTCGAGCAGGATCAATCGCGGCTGCATCACCAGGGTGCGGGCGATGCAGACCCGTTGGCGCATGCCGCCGGAGAGCTGGGCGGGATAGGAGCCGGCGAAATCCTTCAGTCCCATGAAGCCGACGGCATAGTCGACCCGCCTGGTGATCTCGGCCGGATCGACGCCGGCGCGCCGCAGGCCGAAGGCGACATTGTCGCGCACGCTCAGCCACGGAAAGGAGGCATCCTCCTGGAAGACGACGCCGACCCCATCCGGCACGCCGTCGATCGGCTTGCCTTCGAATTCAGCGGTGCCCGCTTGCGGCTCGCTCAAACCGGCGAGGATGTCGAGCAGGGTCGACTTGCCGCAGCCGGACGGGCCCACCACGGAGAAGAACTCACCCTTGGCCAAATCGAGATCGACCGGGCCGAGCGCGTGCAAGGTCGATTTCGGCAGGTCGAAGACCCGCGTGACGCCGCGCAGCCTGGCATGGGCGTTGCCGATGACGGCCTGGGGCGCGATTGGCACGATCTTGGCCCCCGATGCCGCCGCGCTCATTGCTTCGCCTGCAGGTCGGCGGGCAGATAGGACTTGTCGAGGACGGTCGACCAGTCGACATCGGCCTTGACCTCGCCGATCAGCTTGAGACCCTCGACCATGCGGTTGAGCTCGGCGACGTTGAACTCGCCCTCGCTCCACATCTTCGGCCCGATCATGTTGTCGACCGCTTCCTTGGCGATCGGCGGATCGAGCTTGTAGAGCTTCTCGATGATCTTGGCGGTCTCGGCCGGGTCCTTGTAGATCGCCTGCACCCCGGCGCGGCGGCCGGCGATGATCGCCTTGAGCTTCTCGGGATTCTCCTGCGCGAACTTGCGCGTGGTGATGCCGACCGAGGTGGTCATCGGCTTCAGGATGTCGCCGGCCTTGTAGAGCGTGCGGTACTTGTCCTTGCGGATGATCGAGAGCGGCTCGATCAGCACCGAGCCGACGACCGCGTTCTGCTCGAGCATGGTCAGGGCCGGGACATAGCCGCCGGCCGCGACGCGCTGGACCTTGCCTTGGTCGACGCCCTTCTCGCGCAGCACCATCAGCAGCAGCATTTCCGAGACCGATTTCGGCGAGGTGATCGCCACCTTCTTGCCGGCGAGGTCCTCGACGCTCTTGAGGTCGGAGTTCGGCATGACGACCATCGAGGCCTCGGCGACGCTGCGCGTGCCGGTGTTGACGATGATCAGGTCGAGCCCTTGCGCCTTGGCGGCGAGCGCAGCGGAGACCGCGACCTCACCATAGGGCGTCGCGCTGGCGAGGATGTTGCGGACCGTGGTGCCGCCGCCGCCCGAGCCGATGATGCCGGTGATGTCGATGCCGGCCTGCTTGAACAGGCCCTTCTCCATCGCGACCGCATAGGGCGCACCATAGAGGCTCGCGCCCCATTGGGTGACGGAAATCTCCTCGGCGCGCGCCGGCGCCTGCCAGGAGAGCACGGCCGCAGCGGCGATGGCCGCGAGACGATTGAACGAAGTCAGGCCAAGCCAAGCGGTCATGTCACTCTCCCATTTGTGGCAGGCCGCCGATCGTTATCGTTGCAGCAGGCCGGACGTTCGCGTCCAAATTTCATTTGTATGCAAACAACGATCTCAACGGATATGAAGCTTGTCAAGCGATTTGAGATCGACGACTTGCAAACTGCCGGAGGCAGTGCGGCAGCGAGACTATCGCGCGTGAGCCTGTTCGCAACTGCGAAGTGAAGCCGGGCCAAAACTCCGGCACCCAGTGCAAATTCGGCGCGAAATGAAGGGCTTGGCGCAACGTAGTTCCGCTCGCGCCACGGCGTGAAGCAGGCAGCGTGTCGCCGCTGACTCGTCCCATCAGCGGGGCGTCGGCCGCCGCCTTCGATAGTGGCAGCCTTGATTTATTTGTATGCAAATGATCTCCGAGCATCGCCACGGCTCCGCCTCCCCCACTAGCCGGGCCGGATTTCAAGGACGTGTCCCGCTCCGATCGCCCTCTCCCGACTCGACTCCGGCGCGACGATCAGCAACCATAAGTTGCCGCGACTGGAGGAGCCGTCAGCAGCGGCCCGGGGGGACGGGGATGGGGGCTCAAGCTTGGCCGCAGGGCGGCTCAGGCCGCGCGTGTGCGCCCGGCTTGCCCGCCGAGATCGCGTTCCTGGCCGACCATGGCGTGCCGCCCGCACGGTTGCGCGAGGCGGCCCGGTCGTCGGAGCGGATCGGCGTGCCGCCAAGCCGGCAGGTCGTCGCCTCCGGCCTCGTCACGGAAGAGCAGTTCTATCGGGCGCTGGCGGCCGAGCTCGACCTGCACTTCCAGTCGCGCGCACCACCCTTGCAACCCGGCGGCGACGTCTCGGCGATCCTGCGCGAGGGTATGGCCGCAACGCTTGCCCGGCCCGATAGCCCGGTACGTTTCGCCGTAGCGCCTACGCCCGGGCCGGCCTTGCGCCGCTTCCTCGCGGGGAAGCCCGATGGCCGCCGGGATATCGTGGTGCTGACGCCGTCGGCGCTGGCGACCGAGTTGCGGCGCATCAATGCCGGAGCCCTCGCCCGCGCTGCCGCCTGGACCGATGAAGCAGGGCTCGCGCGCCTCAGCGCCCGAACCGGCACGAACTGGCTTCAGAAGCTCCTGGCCCTTCTCCTTGTCGGGCTCCTCTCGGTCATCGGCACGCTCCTCCCGGTCGCGACGTTGATCGGAGTGGCTCTGACCCTGGGCCCGCTCTTCTTCGCCGCCGTGATCCTGCGGCTTGCGGCCTTGATGGAGAAGCCGACGCTCGATCTCTGGCGCGAGCATCGCTGGCAGATCGACGACAGCCGCTTGCCGGTCTACACCGTCGCCGTCCCGATCTTCGGCGAGGAGGCGGTGCTGGACCAGCTGGTCGGAGCTCTGGCCGCCATCGACTATCCCGCCGCCAAGCTCGACATCCGCATTCTCGTCGAGGAGATCGACTGGGGCCTGCGCCGCGCCCTCGCGGCTCGCGAGCTCCCGCCCTTCATGCAGGTGATGATCGTGCCGCGCGGCGTCCCGCAGACCAAGCCGCGCGCGCTCAACCTCGCGCTGGCCGAGGCGCAAGGCGAGCTCTTCACCATCTTCGATGCCGAAGACGTTCCCGATCCGCGCCAGCTGCGCCTGGCGGCGGCGCGCTTCCTGCGCTCCGATGCCGATCTCGTCTGCCTGCAGGCCCATCTCGTCATCGACAACACCGAGGATGGCTGGCTCGCCGGGTGCTTCGCGCTCGAATACGCCGGGCTGTTCGATGTGCTCAATCCCGGCCTGCTGCAATCGGGCCTGCCGATCATGCTGGGCGGCACCTCGAACCATTTCCGGACGCAGGCGCTGCGGCGGGTCGGCGGCTGGGACCCCTGGAACGTCACCGAGGATGCCGATATCGGCTTCCGGCTCGTCCGTGCCGGCGGCTACATGGCCGATCTGCCGTGCAGCACGCTCGAGGAGGCGCCCACCACGGTGCGTGGCTGGCTCAAGCAGCGCACGCGTTGGCACAAAGGCTTCCTGCAGACGCTGATCAGCCACTTGCAGCAACCCCACCGGCTGCTGAGCGAGGCCGGCCTCCCGGGCACGCTGACCTTTCTGGTGCTGGGGCTGGGGACGTTGCTCGGCACCTTCTTCTACCCCTTGTTCGTCACGGCGACGGGAGTGGCGATCCTCGACGGCTCGTTGCTTTCACCCGGCAGCCCGCTGGAACTGCTGTTTTCCGCCTCGGCCCTGGCACTGGCCGGCTGCGGGATCTGCGTGGTCTTCCTGGTGCCGGCGCTCGGCGCCTGGCGACGCGGCGCGCCCGAGCTCTGGCGCTGGCTGCCCCTGCTGCCGGTCTATCACCTGCTGGCCTCGCTCGCGGCGTGGCTGGCGCTATACGAATATCTCGTCGACCGCTTCGCCTGGAACAAGACAGCGCACGGGCTCGCCCGCTCGTCGCGCTATCGCGACCAGGCGCAGCCCGCAGGGCTCACAGATGCCGCAGCCACTCCTGTGCCGCCTCCGCCGGCGGGCGCTCGATATTGAAGGCGCCGACGAAGCCGCCGCTCTTGTCCATCAGATAGACCAGGGCGGTGTGGTCCATGGTGTAGTCGCCATCCTTGAGCGGCACCTTGCGGGCATAGGCGCGATAGGCCTTGATCGTGGCGTCGACCGCGGCGCGGTCGCCGGTCAGCCCGACGATGCGCGGGTCGAAGGAACCGAGATAGCTCTTCATCGTCTCGGCGGTGTCGCGCTCCGGATCAACCGTGACGAACAGCGCCTTGAGCTTGTCGCCCCTGGCTCCAGCGGCGCGCAGCACCTCCGAGATCTCGAACAGCTTGGTCGGGCAGATGTCGGGGCAATGGGTGAAGCCGAAGAAGACCAGGAAGGGCGCGCCGCGCAAATCCTTCTCGGTCAGCGTCTTGCCCTCGGCGGTGGTGAGCGTGAAGGGCCCGCCGACGCTCGAGGCGAGGCTCTGCCCGCCCTGGCGAGAGCCGGGCGCGAAGGTGATGAAGGCAGCCGCGGCCAAGGCGACGGCACCGAGCAGGAAGACAGCCAGTGGCAGGAGCAGACGGCGGTTCACGGGGAGATCCTCGAAGGCGGACGAAGCGCCGCTCAGAAGCAGGCGAGCAGCGCGGCGATCAGCCCGTCGGTGAACAGACGATCGCCCTCGCGCCACCAGAGCAGCAGGCCGGTCGCCAGCAGCAAGCCGAAGCCGCCGGCGAGCAGCCAGAGGCCGAGCCGTGAGGCCGGGGCGGCGTCCTGAGTATCGATCTGCGGAGCTACGCTCATTGGGGCAATCTAGCGCCGCAGGCGGTCAACCGGAAGCTACATTCATGCCGCAGGGATACTCCGACTTCCCATCTTGGGCGATCCCACTTGGCGATCCTCCCCGGCGACCCCACATCGTATGATAGGCGCAAAGGCTGGCGCCCATCTCTGGCGTAACGCGGAGAGATGTCGTTGAGGTTGGTTCGCGTTTGCGTCAGGGGCAGGGCTCGGATGCCCGGCGGTCATCAAAGCACGCCCCGATCGGCCAGGAACTTGCAAGTCTGTCTGCGGTTGATTGTTCAGGGGCACTGTCGGCGAAGCCGGCTTGCGCTGGAGGGCTACCACGATGGAACGAGACGGCGAGGTCTTCCGCTTATTTTCTGAGGATTATCGAAGTTATTCGCAGGAAGAGATGAGCCTGCAGGAATATCTGCTGGCCTGCCGCGAAGACCGATCGATGTACGCCTCCGCTGCCGAGCGGATGCTCGATGCGATCGGCAAACCGAAACTGTTCGATACGAGCCAGGATGAGCGCCTCGGCCGGATCTTTTCCAACCGCACGATCAAGACCTATCCGTCCTTCCCCGACTTCTTCGGCATGGAGGATACGATCGAGCGGATCGCGGGCTATTTCCGCTACGCTTCGCAGGGTCTGGAGGAGCGCAAGCAGATCCTCTATCTCCTCGGCCCAGTCGGCGGCGGCAAATCCTCCCTCGCCGAGCAGCTCAAGAAGCTGATGGAAGAGCGGCCGTTCTACACGCTCAAGATCGGGGGCCGGATCAGCCCGGTCTTCGAATCGCCGCTCGGCCTGTTCCGCCCGGACCGCATGGGCGATCTCTTCGAGGACAAATACGGCATCGCGCGGCGGCGCCTGACCGGCCTGATCTCGCCCTGGGCAGCGAAGCGGCTCGACGAGATTTCCGGCGACATCTCCAAGTTCAGCGTCGTCAAGCTGACGCCCTCGCGCCTGCGGCAGGTCGGCATCGCCAAGACCGAGCCCGGCGACGAGAACAACCAGGATGTCTCGACCCTCGTCGGCAAGGTCGACATCCGCCAGCTCGAGAACTTCAGCCAGTCGGACCCGGACGCCTATTCCTATAGCGGCGGCCTCAACCGGACGACGCAGGGCCTGCTCGAATTCGTCGAGATGTTCAAGGCGCCGATCAAGGTCCTGCATCCGCTGCTGACCGCGACCCAGGAAGGCAGCTACAACGGCACCGAGAACTTCGGCGCCTTTCCCTATCAAGGCATCGTGCTCGCGCACTCCAACGAGTCCGAATGGCTCCAGTTCAAGAACAACCGGAACAACGAGGCATTCCTCGACCGCATCCTGGTGATCAAGGTGCCCTATTGCCTGCGCGTCACCGAAGAGCGGCAGATCTATGAAAAGCTGCTGCGCGAGAGCGAACTGGCCGGCAGCCCCTGTGCGCCGGAAGTGCTCGATCTTCTCAGCCGCTTCTCGGTCTCGACCCGGCTGGCCGAATTCGAGAATTCGCCGCTCTACACCAAGATGCGCGTCTATGACGGCGAGAACCTCAAGGAGGTCGAGCCCAAGGCGAAGGCGATCCAGGAGTACCGCGACGCCGCCGGGGTCGACGAGGGCATGACCGGCGTCAGCACGCGCTTCGCCTTCAAGATCCTCTCGCAGACCTTCAATTACGACACCGAGGAGCTTGCCGCCGACCCCGTGCATCTGATGTACATCCTGGAGGGGGCGATCAAGCGCGAGCAGTTCGCGAAGGAGACCGAAGCGGCCTATCTCGACTTCATCAAGTCGGAGCTGGCGACGCGCTATGCCGAGTTCATCGGGCACGAGATCCAGAAGGCCTATCTCGAATCCTATGGCGAGTACGGCCAGAACCTGTTCGACCGCTACATCGCCTATGCCGACGCCTGGGTCGAGGATCAGGACTACAAGGACCCCGATACCGGCCAGCTCCTCAACCGGCAGGTCCTGGACAACGAACTGTCGCAGATCGAGAAGCCGGCCGGCATCGCCAATCCCAAGGACTTCCGCAACGAGGTGGTGAAGTTCACCTTGCGTGCCAGGGCCAGGAACAGCGGCCGCAATCCGTCCTGGACCAGCTATGAGAAGCTGCGCGAGGTGATCGAGAAGCGGATGTTCGGCCAGGTCGAGGACCTGCTGCCGGTGATCAGCTTCGGCTCGAAGCAGGACAGCGTGACCGAGAAGCGCCATCACGGCTTCGTGCAGCGCATGGTCGAACGTGGCTACACCGAGCGCCAGGTCCGGCGCCTTGTCGACTGGTACATGCGCGTCAACAAGGCGGGCTGAACGCGGCGGAGCCTGGCATGCCGATCTTCATCGACCGCCGCCTGAACCCGAAGGACAAGAGCCTGGGCAACCGCCAGCGCTTCCTGCACCGCGTGCGGGCGGAGCTGAAACGCAGCGTCCAGGAGCAGATTCGCGCCGGCAAGATCGCCGATGCGGATGGGGAGCACGCCGTTTCGCTGCCGGCGAAAGGCACGAGCGAGCCGAGCTTCCGCGATGCCAGGGACAGCGGCCGGCGCCAGCACGTCTTGCCCGGAAACAAGCAGTTTTCGCCGGGCGACAAGGTCCAGAAGCCGGGCCAGGGCGGCGGAGCGGGATCATCTCCCGGCCAGCAATCCGCCGAGGACGACTTTCGCTTCATGCTCTCGCGCGAGGAGGTGCTCGACCTGTTCTTCGAGGACCTCGAGCTTCCCGACATGGTCAAGCTCAGCCTCAAGGAAATCCTCGCCTTCAAGCCGCGGCGGGCGGGATACTCGACCGGCGGGTCGCCGACCAACATCAACATCGCGCGGACCATGCGCAACAGCCATGGCCGCCGCATCGCCCTCCAGCGCCCCAAGCGCGAGGAGGTCGAGGCCATCCTGCGCGAACTCGCCAGGATCGAAGCCGAGGGAACGGACGCCGCCCGGGCCAAGGTCGCAGCCTTGCGCGCCGAGCTCGACCGGCTGGAGCGCCGACGCCGGGTGATCGCCTTCGTCGATCCCGTCGATATCCGCTTCAACCGCTTCGAGGCGCAGCCCCTGCCGAACGCGAACGCGGTGATGTTCTGCCTGATGGACGTCTCAGGCTCGATGGGCGAGCGCGAGAAGGACCTCGCCAAGCGCTTCTTCGTGCTGCTGCATTTGTTCCTGAAGCGGCGCTACGACCGCACCGACATCGTCTTCATCCGCCATACCCACACGGCGCAGGAGGTGGACGAGGACACCTTCTTCTACAGCACGCAGAGCGGCGGCACCGTCGTCTCCACCGCGCTGGATGAGATGCAAAGCATCATCGCGCGGCGCTACCCCGCCCGGGAGTGGAACATCTACGCAGCGCAGGCCTCGGACGGCGACAATCTCGCCAGTGACTCCGAGCGCTGCCTCGGCATGCTGGATGGGCAGATCATGCGCCTGTGCCAGTATTTCGCCTATGTCGAGATCATCGACGAGCGCGAGAGCGAGATCTTCGGCTCCACCGACAATGGCACCTCGCTCTGGCGCGCCTATCTCGCGGTCAAGGAGAAATGGCCGAATTTCGACGTGAGCCGCATCGCCAAGGCCGCCGACATCTACCCGGTCTTCCGCCGGCTCTTCACCCGGCAGCCGGCTCGGCCGCGCAACTGAGGGGAACGCCGATGCAGAGGCATGCGTCCCGATCGCACCTGCTGTTCTCCGGCTCGGACTGGAACTTCGGGACCTTGTCGCATGCCTACGAGGTGATCGAGGCGGTCGCGAAGGAGGAACTGCGGCTCGACATCTACCCGGTGCAGATGGAGATCATCTCCTCGGAGCAGATGCTCGACGCCTATTCCTCGATCGGCATGCCGCTGATGTATCGCCACTGGTCGTTCGGCAAGCACTTCCTCCATCAGGAGCTGCTCTACCGCAAGGGCGGCCGCGGCCTCGCTTATGAGATCGTCATCAATTCCGATCCCTGCATCGTCTATCTGATGGAAGAGAACACCATGGCCCTGCAGGCCCTGGTGACGGCGCATGCCGCGCTCGGACACAACCATTTCTTCAAGAACAACTATCTGTTCCGGCAATGGACCGATGCCGACGCGATCCTTGGCTATCTCGACTTCGCCAAGGGCTACATCAGCCGCTGTGAGGAGAAGCACGGCGTTGCGGCGGTGGAGGCCTTGCTCGACGCCGCTCACGCCTTGATGGACCAGGGCGTGTTCCGCTATCGCCGCCCGCCCAGGCTCTCCTCGGAGAAGCAGCGCGAAGGCTTACGCGAGCGGCTGGAATATGAAGAGCGCTCCTACAACGACCTCTGGCGCACGCTCCCGCGCCAGGCCGATGGCGGCAAGGCGGCAGCGGAGAACGCGGACCTCATCGCCGAGCGGAAGAAGGCGCTCAATCTGCCCGAGGAGAACCTGCTCTATTTCCTCGAGAAGAACAGCCTGATCCTAGAGCCTTGGCAGCGCGAGATCCTGCGGATCGTCCGGGTGATCGCGCAGTATTTCTATCCCCAGCGGCAGACGCAGGTGATGAACGAGGGCTGCGCCACCTTCGTGCACTACACAGTGATGAATGCGCTGTTCGACCGCGGCCGGATCAGCGAAGGCGCCATGCTGGAGATCCTGCGCAACCACTCGAACGTCATCTTCCAGCCGGGCTTCGACGATCCTCGCTTCTCCGGCATCAACCCCTATGCGCTCGGCCTCGACATGATGCAGGACATCCAGCGCATCGCGACCGAGCCGACCGCGGAGGATCGCGACTGGTTTCCCGAGATCGCGGGCAGCGGCGACTGGCGCACGATCCTGCTCGACGCCTGGGCCAATCACCGCGACGAATCCTTCATCCGCCAGTTCCTCAGCCCGGCCCTGATCCGGAAATGGCGGCTGTTCGTGCTCTCCGACGCGGCGAACGACTCGTTCTATAGCGTGGCGTCGATCCACAATGAGCGCGGCTATGAGCGCATCCGCTCAGCCTTGGCCCAGAGATACGACATCGGCGCGAACCATACGGACATCCAGGTCGTCGATGTCGACCTCCTCGGCCAAAGGCATTTGCGCCTGCAGCACAAGGTCAATGACGGCATCGTGCTTGATGGCGCCACATGCGATGCGACGCTGCGCCATATCCAGAGGCTCTGGGGCTACGAGGTCAGCCTGCAGGGCGTCGACGCGCAGACGGGCGCCACGGTCTACGAACGCTCCAGCAGCCAGCTGGCGGGATGAGCCGCCGCCGCTGCCGCTATCGCCCGGGCAGGACCCGCCCGGTGCGCAAGGCGTAGGCCCAGTCGGCCCGGCCGTTGGCTTGCGCACGCCTTGCCGCCTGTTCCCACTCATAGGCGATGGCGTGATGCTCGATCGCGATCGCATCCGCCATCGTCACCACGGCGAAGCGGGCATGCGGCGCGCCGCTTTCCGAGACATGGATGCTCGGCTCGGTGGCGTGATAGGCCGGATTGCCGACGCTGCCGGGATTGACGACGACGGTGCCATCGTCGAGCCGCAGCAGGCGCGGCTGATGGCTGTGCCCGCACAGGACCACGGCGTGGCCGGCCGCGCCGATCAGCGCCTCGACCGCCTCGGGACGGGCGGCAACCAGGCGTCCGCCTTCGATGGCGTCGAGCAAGTAGGTGTCGTCGTCCTTCGGGCTGGCATGAACACAGCGCGCCCCGCCGATCGCGAGCTCGAAGGGCAGGGCGGCCAGCCAGCCGCGCGCCTCGGCGTCGAGGTCGCGCCAGGCGAAGCTGTCGGAGGCGCCGAGCCCGTCCGGCGAGGCCGCGCCGAGCGCCCGGTCATGGTTGCCGCGGACATGGCTCATCTTGGTGGCGCGCAGCAGCCGCACCGTCTCCGCCGGCCAGAGCGGGCCCGAGGCGCAGTCACCGAGATTGACGATCCGATCGACGGAGAGGCCGGCGAGGCTGGCCAGCACGGCTTCGAGGGCCGGCAGGTTGCCGTGCACATCGGCGATGACGCCTAGCCGCATGTCGTAAATCCCGAATCCAGAGCCGGCTCAGCGCCGGCCGGCCCTGTCATGGCCCGCCCCGGGCTTTGCGCCAAGACCCGGGACGCTGTGTTCTTGGGGAAGAGGTTGGCCGGGATGCTCACGCGTTCCAGGGCGTCGACCAAGTTTTGACGTTGGTGAAGGACTTCATGGCTTCGACGACGC
>NZ_LMJW01000003.1:133212-146265 GCF_001429505.1 Allobosea sp. Root483D1 | reverse complement strand
GACCAGCCAGTGCAGAGCGAGCGCGAGCGGCAGGAAGCCGAGCAGGAAGGCGAAGGAGTTGAACAGCATCGGGCGGGTGAGGGCGGCGGGAGAAGGCCGCCTTAGACGATTATCGCCGCCCTGTCATGATCAGGACGTCGTTTGCCGCTGCCATCGCTCAGATGTTGTCGCCGCGCAGGGCCTCGCAGACGGCCTGCGTCACCTGCGCCGTCGTCGCCTTGCCACCGAGATCGGGCGTATGCAGCGCGGGGTCGGCGGTGACGCGCTCGACGGCGCGCATCAGGCGGGCGCCCGCAGCCTTCTCGCCGAGATGCTCGAGCATCATCGCTCCCGTCCAGAAGGTCGCGACCGGATTGGCGACGCCCTTGCCGGTGATGTCGAAAGCCGAGCCGTGGATCGGCTCGAACATCGAGGGCGTCTTGCGCTCCGGGTTGAGATTCGCCGTTGGCGCGATGCCGAGCGAGCCGGCCAGCGCGGCGGCGAGATCGGAGAGGATGTCGGCGTGGAGATTGGTCGCGACGATGGTGTCGAGTGTCTCCGGCTTCAGCGTCATGCGCATGGTCATGGCGTCGACCAGCATCTTGTCCCAGGTCACGTCCGGGAATTCGCGTGCGACCTCGGC
Organism: Allobosea sp. Root483D1; assembly: GCF_001429505.1. Classification (GTDB taxonomy): domain Bacteria; phylum Pseudomonadota; class Alphaproteobacteria; order Rhizobiales; family Beijerinckiaceae; genus Allobosea. The sequence continues at coordinate 145,643 of NZ_LMJW01000003.1, read as the reverse complement.
GGCGATCTCGTCCCACATCACCATGCCGTGGCGCTGGGCGTTCGACTTGGTGACGACGGTCAGGAGCTTGCGCGGCCGCGAGCCGGCGATCACGAAGGCATAACGGATGATCCGGGTCACGCCGGCGCGGGTGAACATGGCGACATCAGTCGCGACTTCCTGAGGCAGTCCCTTGTGCACGCGTCCGCCGACGCCGGAATACTCGCCCTCGGAGTTCTCGCGCACGATCACCCAGTCGAGCTCGGGACCGGAGACATGGCGCAGCGGGCTGACGATTCCGGGCAGGATGCGCGTCGGTCGGACATTGGCGTACTGGTCGAGCGGCTGGCAGATGGCGAGCCGGAGACCCCAGAGCGTCAGGTGGTCAGGGATGTCCGGTGCGCCGACGGCACCGAAATAGATCGCGTCGAAAGCCCGGAGCTGGTCGGCGCCGTCGGACGGCATCATCACGCCATGCTTGCGATAATAGTCGGAGCCCCAGTCGAAGGACTGGATATCGAAGCGGAAGCCGCCATCGCGCTCGGCGCAGACGTCCAAAACCTGGAGTCCGGCGGCGATGACCTCGGGGCCGATCCCGTCCCCGCCGATGGCGGCGATCCTGTGCGTGCGCATGCTTTAGTGTCCGATGGTTCTGGTTTGTGAGGATGCAGTGCCCGGAGCGCCGCCGTTTGCTGACTACTGGACGGTCACGCCGGCATTGCGGATGACCGGCACCCATTTGTCGATCTCGCTGCGGACGAGCTCGCCGAGCGCGGCCGGCGTCTGGCCGGCCTCGTCGGGCAGTTCGGCGCCGAGATCGAGGAAGCGCTTGCGCGTCGCCTCGTCCTTGAGAGCGGCGCGGGCCGCGGCATTCAGCCGGTCGACGATCTCCTTCGGCGTGCCCTTGGGGGCGAACATCGCGTTCCAGCCGGTCGCCTGGAATTGCGGCAAGCCTTGCTCGGCCGAGGTCGGGACATCGGGAATGACCGCAAGCCGCTCCTTGACCGCGACGACGAGGCCCTTGCCCTCCTTGGCCTGCACGCTCGGGACGATCGCGACGGTCTGGTCGCAGACATAGTCGACCTGGCCGCCGAGCAGCGCGTTCAGCGCCGGGCCGGAGCCACGGAAGGGGACGTGTTGCGGCTTGGTGCCGAGCAGCGAGTCGAGGAAGAGGCAGGTCAAATGCGAGGTCGAGCCGACGCCGCCGGAGCCGCAATTCAGCTTCTCCGCATTGGCCTTGAGATAGGCGACGAACTCGCGGAAATCCTTGACCGGCAGATCCTTCTTGGCGACCACAAGCATCGGCGTCGAGGCCGAGTTCATCACCGGCTCGAAATCGGTGCGCGGATCATAGGCGAGCTTGGGATAGAGCCCGACGCCCGCCGCCTGCGTGCCGAGATTGCCCATCAGCAGCGTGTAGCCGTCCGGCGTCGCCTTGGCGACGCGGGTCGCGCCCGTGGTGCCGCCGGCGCCAGCGACGTTCTCGACCACGACCGACTGGCCGAGCGTGCGCCCATATGGTCCGCCATCAGCCTGGCGACGATATCGGTGGTGCCGCCGGCGGCGAAGGGGACGACCAGCGTGACTGCGCGGGTCGGGTAGGGCGCCTGCGCCGTTGCGGTGGATGTCGCAGCAAGCCCGAGCGCCAGCGCGATCAGCATTCGCTTCATCGGTTTTCTCCCTGGAGTCCGCGCCGTTCGGCGGCGCCTCGATCTGCTCTTCCATTTATCTTCCATGGAAGTTTGCATGGTTCAGCGTCGCCGCCAGAAACCCTGGAGTCAAGCTTCCATTCTTGCTTGCATGGAAATAATCAGATGTGCTCAATCGACCACTGGAGGAGCCATGGTCGAGCTTGCACGGGGTGAGATATCCGAGGCTGGAGCCAAACGTGGCTCGCTGGTCGACGAGGCTTATGCCGCGCTGAAGCAGGCGATCCGCGATACCGATTTCCCGCCGGGCTATCAGGGCTCGGAGCAGGAGATCGCGGTCCGGCTCGGCATGAGCCGCACGCCGGTCCACGAGGCGATCATCCGGCTGCAAGAGGATGGTTTGGTCCGCGTCCTCTCCAAGCGCGGCGTGCTGATCTGCCCGCTGGCGCCGCAGGATATCCGCGAGATCTACGAGGTCGTGATCGCGGTCGAGTCGATGGCGGCGGAGCTGCTGGCCGCCTTGCCCGAGGCGGGGCGCGGGGCCGTGGCCGACGAGCTCGAGGCGGCGACCGCCGCGATGGACGAGGCGCTGACGCGTGGCGACCTGCCAAGCTGGGCCGAGGCCGACGAGCTCTTCCATCGCCTTTTGGTCGAGCGCTGCGGCAATGGCCGCCTGCGCCGCATCGCCCAGACGGTGACGGACCAGGCGCATCGCGCCCGCATGCTGACGCTGAAGCTGCGAGCAAAGCCGGTCGGCTCGGCGCAAGCGCACCGCCTGATCATCGCGGCCGTGCGTGCCGGCGATGCCGGGGAGGCGCATCGCAGTGCCCGCGCACATCGCGTCGCGGCGCGCGACGAGATCGTTCCCCTGATCGAGCATATCGGCCTTCGGCAGCTTTGAGTTGCCGGCAGATGGGCGATCCTCGCCTCGTGTTCGAGCGACCGGCCGAATGAAAGCCTGCTGGCGATGGAGCTGGCCGGCAATTCGCCGGACTATTCCGAACCTCTGTGAAGCCTGCTTTCAGGCAAGCTGGTGAATGACCCGGCCTTCCATTCGAAGCTGCCTCACACGAAGGCGAGCGGCCTGCCGCTATCAGGATGGGGCATCACGCCGACCTCGACGCCGTAGATCGCCCGCAGGATATCCGGCCGCACGATCTGCTCGGGCGTCCCGCGCGCGACCAGCCGGCCGGAATGCAGCGCGACGATCTCGTCGCAGAAGCGGGCGGCCATGTTGACGTCGTGCAGTACGACGACGATGCCGAGATCCTGCCGATGCGAGAGCTGCCGCACCAGCGTCAGCACCTCGAGCTGATGGGCGAGGTCGAGCGCCGCGATCGGCTCGTCGAGCAGGAGGCAGTCGGCATCCTGCGCCACCAGCATGGCGAGCCAGGCGCGCTGGCGCTCCCCGCCCGACAAGGTATCGACGAGGCGATCGGCGAAGGGCTCGATGTCGGTCAGCGCCATCGCCTCGCGAACCTTGTCGCGGTCGCGCTGGCCGAAGCGGCCGAGCGCGCCGTGCCAGGGATAGCGTCCGAGCGCGACCAGCTCGCGCGCCAGCATGCCGGCGGCGGGTGGTGTCTGCTGCGGCAGATAGGCGACCTTGCGCGCGAAGCCGCGATTGTCCCAGCTCTCGATCGGGCGGCCCGCAAAACGCAGATTGCCACGCGTGGGTCGCTGCTGCCGCGCCAGCAGCTTCAGAAGCGTCGACTTGCCCGAGCCGTTATGGCCGAGGAGGCCGATCACCTGGCCGGCCGGAAGATCGAGCGTCAGCGGCTCGAGCAGGGCCCGCTCCCCGATCGAGAAGCCGACGGCATCGAGCGCGAACAGGGGGGCGCTCGCTTGCAACGCGGCTTTGCCGGCCATGTCGGCCAGGGACGTGGGAGCAGGGTGCTCGGCTGGGTTCGTAGAGGTCTCGGTCCGCATCAGTCACCGTGGTCGTGCACGTCGGCATGGCCCCGGCGCCAATAGGCGGCGACGAGATGGCGGTCCTTCGGCAGCTGCTTTTCTGCCCGCAGATGCTTGCGGATCGCGCGCGCCGCCGCCTGCTCGCAACCGGCGAAGACGAACGGCTTGCCCTGATCCGGCAGGGAGATGCCGCGCACGGCCTGCGGCAACAGGTTGGTCGAGCCGGCCGGCGCGCCGTCGCGGTGCAGCCAGGTCACCTCGATCGCTGCGTCGGAGGCGATCTTCTGCTGCTCGCTCGCATCCGCCACTTCGATGACGATGCTGGCGCGGGCGGAGCTCGGCAGGTTCCCGGCGATGCGCGCGATCGCCGGCAGCGCCGTCTCGTCACCGCAGAGCAGGTACCAGTCGGCCGGGATCACATCGCCACCGCCGGGGCCGAGCAGGCCGACGCGGTCGCCCGCCTTCGCCTCGCGCGCCCAGATCGAGCCCGGCGACTCGTCGTGCAGCACGACGTCGATGTCGAGCTCGCCGCGGGCCTGGTCGATCGCGCGGATGGTGTAGGTGCGCTTCGCCAGCGTATCCTCGCCCTCGGGCCAGATCACCCGGCTGTCAGGACCGGCGCTGGGCCAGATCGGCACGCGTCCACGCGGCGGGATCAGCACGCGAACATGCAGCCCCCCGGTCGCGAAATGGCCGGGATCGTCGCAGGCGAGGGTGACGCGTCGCATCGCCGGGGTGATGTCGCGGGCGCGACGCACCACGACCTCGCGGAAATACGGGATGCGCGTCTCGCCGGCCGCGTCGCCGTGCCAGCTCAGCGTGAAGCTTTCGCCTTCGGCGAACTCGGCGAGATGCTCGGCGACCGAGGACTTGACCACGAAGAGCCGGCTCTCGTCGGGGGAGGCGACGACGATGGACAGCGCCCTTGACCCAACCTTGAGCTCGACCGCTCCGAACGCTCCGTCGAGCCGCGCACCACCCGTCCGGCGGGTCACCGTGCCGTGGCTGACGAAGTGGTCGCAGAGCCGTTCGAGCATGCCGGCAGGGTTGGCGAGAGTGACCCGTGCAGTCGCGCGCAGAGTGTTGTCGTTAGCCATGCCTGCGTCCCGTGCGGTTCAACAGCCAGATCAGATAAGGACCGCCGATCAGGGCCGCAAACAGCCCGGTCGGCACCTGATAGGGGAAGGCGACGAGGCGCGCGAGCCAGTCGGCCAGGATCAGCACGCCGCAGCCGATCAGGATCGAGGCGACGAGCTGGTCGCGGCTACGGGCGAAGCCGGCGAGGCGCGCCAGATGCGGCGCGATCAACCCGATCAGGCTGAGTGGGCCGATCAGCAGCGACGCGACCGCTGTCGCCAGCGCCGCTACGGCGGCAAGGACGAGGCGACTGCCCGCCACGGAGAGGCCAAGGCCCCGGCTCGTCGCCTCGCCCAGCGGCATCAGATCGAGCCAGCGCGTCGCCAGGAAGAGCGGCGCGAGCAGCAGCAGGCAGGCGGCCAACCCGACCCAGACCTCGATCTCGCCGGCGCGATTGGTCGAGCCCGACAACCAGGTCAGCAGCACATAGGCGCGCAGGTCCCCCTTGGCGAGCGCGGTCGAGACCAGCGCCATGCAGAGCGCGCCCATGGCGATGCCGGCCAGCAGCAGGCGCTGCGAGCCGATGCCGGGCCGGCCGGCCAGGACCAGCATGACGAGGAGCACCGTGAGCGAACCGCCGGCAATGCCGGTCAGCATCGAGAACGGGCTGAACGGCAATAATGCGAGAGCCAGCGTCAGGCCGACACCGCCGCCGGCGCTGACGCCGAGGACCTCCGGCCCGGCCAGTGGATTGGCGGTGAGGCGCTGCATCAGGCAGCCGGCGGCGCCGAGCAGAGCTCCTGCGGCACCAGCCGCAATCAGGCGCGGCCCGCGGAAAGGCAGCAGCTCGGCGAAGAGACCGCCTGTCGCCAGCCCCCATCCTTGCGGCCCGCGGCCGAGGACGAGGCCGAGCAGGGCTACGAGTGCGATCGCCGCGGCGAGGCCGGCCAGGGCCGGCAGCGCCCGCGCGATGCGATGCGTCGGAGCCATGGCGTCGACGGTCTGCGCCAGCGGGGCAGGGGGAACGCGACGCATCAGCCAGAGCAGCAGCGGGCCGCCGAGCAGGGCGGTGGCGGCGCCGGTCGGGGCGAGGTCGTTGAAACCGGAGCCGAGCAACTGCACGGCGCTGTCGGTGATCGAGAGCAGCAGCGCCCCGACAGCCGGTGCCGCCAGAAGCAGCTGGCGCGGCGTGCGGGCGCCGGCCTCGCGCGCCAGGGCCGGCGCTGCGAGCCCGACGAAGCCGATGATGCCGACCTCGGCGGTGACGCTGGCCGCGAGCCAGATCGCAACGCCGAGCACAGCGAAACGCGTGGCGTGCAGGGCGAGGCCGAGATTGCGGGCGATGCCGTCGTCGAGCCCGAGCAGAGCGAGCGGACGCAGTAGCAGCGCGGCGGCAAGCCAGCACAGCAGCAGGCGCGGGCCGAGCGCCAGCGCCGCATCCCAGCTCTGCTGGTGCAGCGAGCCGGCGCCCCAGATGAAGAGCGAGAGCACATAGTCGCCCTTGGCGAGGATGACGGTCGCGCTCAGCGCCGCCGCGAGCAGCGAGACGACCATGCCGGAGAGGACGACCGTCAGCGGTTCGAGCCCGCGCCGCCAGCTCAGTCCGAGCACGAAGGCGACGGCGAGGATCGCGCCGGCGAGTGCGACGCCTTCGCGCGAGGTGGCGATCGCAGCCGGGACATAGGCGCTCGCCACCGTCAGCGCCAATTGCGCGCCGGAGGCGACGCCGAGCGTCGAGGCATCGGCGATCGGGTTGCGCAGGACCTGCTGCAGCAGCAGCCCGGCGAGCCCGAGCGCGGCGCCGCAGACCAGAGCGGTGACGGAACGCGGTATCAGGCTGTGCCAGAGCAGGATCTGCTCGAGCGGGCGCGCAAGCTCGCCTGGCATCGGCAGTGCCGGGCGCGTCACGATGACGGCGGCGAGAAGCGCCGCAGCTGCCGACGCGGCCAGAAGCCAGAGAACGAGCCCGAGGCCGGGATGGCGGTGCGCCTGCGCGAGGATGGTCGTGGCGGCGTCAGCCATGCGCCGGCGCCTGTGCCAGCAGCGCCTCGGTGAGAAGGCGGGCGAAGCGCCGGGCCGCCGGCAGGCCGCCATAGGGATTGATCGAGGCAAGCTGCAGGAGCCTTCCCTGGCGCAGATTGGGCAGGGCGTTCCAGAAGGCGCTGGCCGAGAGGACCTCCAGCGCTCCAGGTGGCACTGGCGGGATCACTGCGATCCAGGCCTTCGGAGTCCGCGCCAGAGCCTCCAGACCGACCGGCGCCATGGCGGAGTAGCTGGTGTCGTCGGTCCAGGCATTGGCGAGACCGAGCCGCTTCAGGACCTCGCCGAACATGCTGTCGGCGCCGAATACGCGGAAGTGCCTGGCATCGCCGAGATTGATCGGGATCACCGGCCGCGCCGCGTGCGGCTTCAGCTGCTCGCGCAGGCTTGCGAACTCCGCCTCGGTTTCGGCGATGTAGCGCTCGGCCTCGCTGCTCTTGCCGAGGCGCGTGCCGATGCTGCGCATCATCACCGCCGCCGGCTCGTAAGGGGGCCGGCCGGGCGCATAGATCGAGAAGCGCTCGACCGGAGCGATCCGGGTGAGCCGCGGCTCCGAGCTGACATAGAAGCTGGATGAGTAGATCAGCTCTGGCCGGGAGAGCAGCAGCAGCTCGAAATTGACCGTGCCGCGCAAGCCGAGATCGGTGACGGTTCCCGGAACCGCGGGTTCGACCGCGACCTCGCGGAACTGCAGCAGTTCGGGCGCGGCAACCGGGGCTATGCCGAGCGCAAGCAGGGTCTCCAGCACCGACCAGTCGACGGTCGCGACGCGTGGTTCGGCGGCATGAGCCGGACGCGCAAAAGCGGCCGCCGCCAGAATGGCGAGCGCCTCGCGTCGTCTCGGGAATGTCGTGGTCATGCGCGCGGCTCTAGCATGGGCGAAGGCCGCGGCGAGGAGCTGCGGCCTTCGGATGTCGTGTAGATGGCGCCCCTACCACTTGTAATTGGCCGAGACAGTCACGGTGCGGGCGTCGCCATAGCCGCAGCCAGACTGGCCGTTGCAGCTCTTCACATAGACCTTGTCGAACAGGTTGGTGACATTGAGCGCCATGCCCCAATTGCCGATCTGATAGCGGATCGCGGCATCGACCACGGTCGCCGCCGGCACCTTCAGCGTATTCTCGGCATTGGCGTATGAGCTGCCGACATAGCGCACGCCGGCGCCGAGGCCGAGGCCTTTGAAGGCGCCCTCCGGCACCGTGTAGTCGAGCCAGCCCGAGGCTGTGACCTCGGGAACGACGACTGGTGTCTTCCCGACCAGCAGCGGACGGCTGTCCTTCCTCGTCGTCAGGTCGAAGGCGGTGAACGAGGCCAGCAGCTTCAGGTCCTTGGTGATGTTGGCCTTGGCCTCGAACTCGAAGCCGCGCGAGGTGACCTCGCCGAGTTGCTGCTGGGCGAACGGGTTGAGCGCGGTCGGGGCGGGGTTCAGCACGTTGCGCTTGGAGATGTGGAAGACCGAGGCGGTCAGCAGCGCGTCCATGAAGGTCGGCTTGTACTTCACGCCGGCCTCGAATTGCTGGCCTTCCTCAGGCCGGAAGGGCTGGCCGGGGCCGCCCAGCAGGTCGGGCACGGCGTCGAAGACCGGGGTGAAGAAGGTCGCCGCGCTGACATAGGGGGTCAGCCCGTTGGCGAACTCGTAGCCGAGGCCGGCGCGGCCGCTCCAGGACGCCTCCTTCTTGTCATAGGTCGGCGAGAACAGCAGGCCGGTCGGGCTGACCGACTTCTTGTCGACATAGTCGTAGCGGCCGTTCAGCGTCAGCAGCCAGCCACCGCCGAAGCGGATCTGGTCCTGGGCGTAGAAGCCGATCTGGTGATGCTTCAGGTCCTGGTTGAGATAGACGCCGGTCGGGCCCTGCGCCGCGCCGTAGACCGGGTTGGTGGCGCTGATCGTGGTCGCGCCGCCCGAGGCCTGGGTGTGATCGACGTTGAAGTACTTGTAGTCGACGCCAAAGAGCAGCGAGTGCTCGAGCGGTCCGGTGACGACCTTGCCGTCGATGCGGTTGTCGACCGTGAAGGTCCGCACCCGCGTCCGCTCCTGGAAGCCGATGCGGTAGAGCTGGTTGTCGGGGCCGAGCGGTTGCAGACGGTCGCCGAAGGGGGCGTCCGGACCGGCATAGCCGAAGCCGTAGGGGCCGAGCTGCGAGCCCTTCATCACGCCGTAGCGCAGGTTCTGCGAGAAGGTCCAGTTGTTGGCGAACTGGTGCTGGAACTCGTAGCCGAGCAGGGCCTGGGTGCGCTCCTGATCGTCGACCGCGGGTTCGCCGAAGAAGGCCTCGCGCCGGATCCTGCCGAAGGGCGCGTTTCTCACCGTGCCGATATAGGGCAGGAAGCCGCCGCCGACATGGACCTGATCGAGCGCCGCATACATGCCATAGGCGGTGAAGCGGGTCGCGCCATTGGGCTGGTAGCTGATCTGCGGCATGATCATGCCGCGGAAATCCTTGGAATAATCGGTGTACTGGTCGCCGCCGGAAAGCTTGCCGGTCAGGCGCGTGCTCCAGACGCCCTGCTTGTCGCTGACGCCGATATCGATACCGGTATAGGCATTGCCCCAATTGTTGATGCCGGCCTCGACATAGCCGAAATTCTTGCCGTTGGGGCGTTTGCTGACGAGGTTGACGATGCCGCCCGGCGTCGAGCCGCCATAGAGCACCGAAGCCGGGCCTTTCAGCACCTCGACGCGCTCGAGCAGGAAGGGGTCGATCTGGAAGCCGCCGAAGCCGTAGGAATAAAGCTGCAGCCCATCCATGAAGACGCCGGTCTGCGTCGCCTGGAAACCGCGGATGAAGATCCAGTCGGTGTCGGGGTCGGGCCCGAAGGCCTGCGCGGCGACACCGGCAGTGTAGCGCAGCGCTTCGTCGACCTTCAGCGCCTTGCGGTCGTCGATCTCGTCGCGGCCGAGCACCGACACCGCCTGCGGGATCGCGGTGATCGACGTGTTCGCCTTGGAGCCGGTCGCCGAGCGCGTTGCGACATAGCCGTTCACCGGGCCGGTCGTGGTGCCGCCATCGCCTTCGACCGTGATCGTGTCGAGCTGGACCGTTGGGGCGGACTGCGTCTGCGCAAGGGCAGCGCCGGCACAGAGCACGGTGAGCGAGACAGTCGACCCAAGAAGAAATCTAGTCTTCATCTTCTGAACGTAGCACATTTTCAATCCCGGCCCCAGCAAATGCCGCCAACTCAGAACTGATCAAATTTAGAACTGTTCAAAGGCGGAGTTCAGCTTTCCGTTGGGCAATATCAGCATCGCCCGGTGTGGGATTGATCGTTCCTGTCGTGCATTGAACGTTCTTGGGTGCGCGTCTACAATTGTGTTGACCACGTTGCATTTTGAACACGCGCTGCAAGGGCGATTCCTCGCCGCTTCGGAGGCTAAAGATGGGTTTCCAGCCGCGCATGCGTTCGGTCCGCGAAGGCATCAACGTCATCGGCTCGCTGAAATACCGCATCTGGAACGGCGTCGTCGCCGATCTCTGGCAGGCCGAATGCCAGGCGGGCGCCAGCGGCGAGTACGTGTCCGAGCACCCGCGCCTGTTCGTGGTGCTCGACAAGGTCGGCGGCCATTTCGAGACGCGGCTCAACCCGAACGAACCCGGCATTTCCAGCAGCGCCCGCGCCAACGCCATCAGCTTCATGCCGGCCGGCGTGCCAGTCTGGGGCCGCACGCAGCAGCGCATGCGCATCCGCCATCTCGATCTGCATTTCGATGCCGCGACGGTCAGCGAGCGCCTGGGCGAGGCGTTGTCGCCCGAGCGGCTGGCGCAGCCGCGCATCGCCTTCTCGAACCCGCGCATCCTGACGCTGGCGCGCCTGATCGCCGATGAATGCGCCGAGCCGGATGCACGCCATGATCTCTATGGCGACGGGCTCGTCCTCGCGGTGCTGATCGATCTGTTCGGCGTGCGCGCCAACGCGCCGCGCCGGCGCGCGCCACTGAGCAACTGGCAGCTCAAGGCGGTGACCGACTACATCAGTGAGAATGCTGCAGGCACGATCCGCCTGCAGGATCTCGCCGAGCTCGTCGGCATGTCGCAATCGCATTTCAGCCACGCCTTCAAGGCCTCGACCGGCCTGCCGCCGCATCAATGGCAGCTCAGGGCGCGGATCGAGCGTGGCCAGCGCCTGCTTGCTTCGGGCGACCGGCCCCTGACCGAGATCGCGGCCGATTCCGGTTTCTCCGACCAGGCACATTTCACCCGCGTCTTCCGCCGCATGGTCGGCGAGACACCGGCCGCCTGGCGCCGGGGGGCCGGGGACAGAGGCTGAGCTGGCTCGGCCCGGCGGAACGAAATCACGCTGCTCCGCCTGCGGCCGGCAGGCTGAGACGACGCAGTTTCGGTACCACCACATCTGGCCACAGCCAGCCGATTGGGCAGTCGACTATTCTTCTCGGGGATCTCTTCCCCGATATCCATGAGGACGAGACCAGCAAATAGGTCGCTTCTCAGAGTTTGGGATCGAGCGCGTCGCGCAATCCGTCGCCGATGAAGTTGAAGCTGGTGACCGCGAGCGTGATCGCGGCGCCGGGAATGATCGCCAGCCAGGGCGCGCTGGTAAGATAGCTCTGGGCGCTTTCGAGCATGTTGCCCCAGCTCGGTGTCGGTGGCTGGATGCCGAAGCCGAGGAAGGAGATGTAGCTCTCGGCCAGGATCGCATGGGCGACATTGAGCGTCGCCGCGACGACGATCGGCGCGATCGCATTGGGCAGCAATTCGCGAAACATGATGCGTCGGTTGCTTGCGCCGAAGGAGACGGCGGCTTGGGCGAATTCGCGCGTCTTCAGCGAGCGGATCTGCGCCTCGACGACGCGGGCGACCTCCATCCAGGAGGTCATCGCGATGAGGAGGATGATCGACGGTACCGAAGGCGAGACCAGCGCCGAGATCGCCAGCAGCAAAAAGATCGAGGGGAAACACAGCATCGCGTCGACAAAGCGCATCAGGACTGCGCCGACGGCCCCCTCATAGAAGCCGGCGACCATGCCGACGACGATGCCGATCACCATGGCGATCGTCATGGCCGAGAACCCGACTGCGAGCGAGATCCGCCCCGCCATCAGGAGCCGCGCGAGGATGTCGCGGCCGAGCGGGTCGGTCCCGAGCACATGCGGTCCGGCGAAAGGCGGCGCGAAACGGGAGCGGATGTCGATGAAGGTATCGCTATAGGGCAGCAGCATCGGACCGAAGACGCAGGCAAGCGTCAGCAGCAGGATGGTGACCGTGCCGAACACGGCAAGCTTGTGACGCCGGAAGCGCCGCAGGCCCGGGCTGTTCCAAAGGCTGGGAAGCGGGGCCAGAGTCGGCTCGCGCGGGCTTGAGAATGGCGTGTCGCTCATCACCCGCTCCTCGAGACGCGCGGGTCGGCGACGCCATAGAGCAGATCGGCGAGCAGGGATCCGAGCAGGACGAGAACGGCCGTGAACATCAGGATGCCCATGACGACGGGATAGTCGCGATAGCCGATCGAATCGAGGAAGAGCCGGCCCATGCCGGGCCAGGTGAACACCGTCTCGGTGACCAAGGCCCCCGACAGCAGCGTCGGCACATGCAAACCGGTGATGGTGATCATCGGCAGCAGCGCGTTGCGCAAGGCATGGCGCAGCAGGATCTGGCGCTCCGGCACGCCCTTGGCGCGGGCGGTGCGGATATAATCCTGGTTGACGACATCCAGCATCGACGAGCGCATGTAGCGGCTCCACACCGCGGTCGAGACCAGCGCCAGCACGATGCAGGGTCCGATCAGGTGGTGCAGCTGGTTGAGGAACGAGCCATCGCCGAC
>NZ_LMJW01000003.1:0-133138 GCF_001429505.1 Allobosea sp. Root483D1 | reverse complement strand
CAGCATGCGCCAGAGCCATTCGAGATATTGCACCGGCAGCGGGCGATTGAGGCCGAGCTGTTCCGCGATGCGGTCGAGATCGGCCTGGGTCATGTCACCGCCGGCGGCGAACTGCGAGAGCGGGCCGCCGGGCGCCAGATGCAGGATCGCGAAGCCGATCATCGAGACGATGAACAGCAGCATCACTGATTGCCCCAAGCGGCGTATGAGAAACCCGATCACAGCGCCACCCTCCCGGTCGCGGCCATTCCCGTCACTTCGCCCAGTACCAGCTGCCCATGTTCCAAGCGTTCTGGCGTTGGTTGATGTTGGGCCGGTAGCCGACCAGTCCTTCCTTCACGCCTTCGATCGGGGCGTACTGGAAGATCGGCAGGATCGGCAGTTCCTCGCGGACGATGTCCTGCAGCTTCCAGTAGATCGCCTTCCGCTTCTCCTGATCGAAGGTTTCCTGCCCCTGTTTCATCAGGGCATCCGCTTCCGGGTTCTCCCACTGCATGTAGTTGCCGCCGCTGCCGCCCTTCACCGGAATGGCGTCCGAGGCGAAGCGCGAGGCCGGGTCTGGATCGACACCCGTCCGGAACGTGGTGCCTACAAGCAGGGAGTCGAATTTCGAGCGCACATAGAATTCACCCCAGATCACGGCGGCCGGCATATTGTTGATCGTCATCTTGGCGCCGATCTGCAGCCAGTCCTGCTGCATCAGCTGCTGGCATTGCTCGCGCAGCTGGTTGCCCGTCGTGGTCGAGACCGCGAATTCGAGCGGCACGCCATTCTTCATGCGTGTGCCCGAGCCGGAGCGTTTCCAGCCGGCTTCGTCGAGAAGCTTGTTGGCGCGGTCGAGATCGCGCTTCTGGACGGGAAGATTGGGGTTGAACGCCCAGGATTCGCGCGGTGCGAAAGACTCTGTCGGCTTTGGCACGCCGTAATAGATCGCGTCGATGATGGCCTGCTTGTCCATCGCCGCGTAGAGGGCATGACGCACGGCCTTCTCGGCAAAGGCCTTGTTGCCGAGGTTGGGCATGATGATTTCGAGATTCCCGCTCGGTGCAACCGCAACCTTGCGCCCTGGCAGCTTGATCGCTTCCTGATAGTAGTTCGCCGGGATGCCCGAGATGATCACGAGATCGACCTGCCCGGTCCGGAACTGAGCATACAGCGCCGTCAAATCGGGCACGTATTTCAGGACGGCCTTCTCAAGGTAGGGGCCGTCGCCGTGGTAGCTCTCATTGGCGACCAATGTGATGTTGTCGCCGGGCTGGCGTGTGCCCCAGCGGAACGGGCCGGTGCCCACGGGGGCGTTGTTGAACGGGGCGGTGTTCGGATCGCTCGCCTTTTCGAGGATGTGCTTGGGCACGATGTGCGTGTTGGCGAGCATCGCAAGATAGGGCGCGTAAGCCTTCTCCATCCGCCATGTGATTTCGTGGGGGCCCTTCACCACGATGTCCTTGACGAAGGCGTGGCCGACGCGCGTGCGCGCCTTGAACCCCGGAGCGTTTATCAGCGTCAGGGAATATTTGACGTCTTCGGCGGTGAACGGCGTTCCGTCATGCCATTTCACGTCGCTGCGCAATTTGACCGACCAGGTAAGGCCGCCGTCGGAAATGCCGCCATTGGCCTCGCTCGGGACCGCTATTGCCAGATCGGGGCGCAGGCTTCCGTCCGGCTCCGCAACCCAGAGCGAGTTGAAGACGCTCGTCCAGACGACCTCGTCGACTTCGACGCCGGGCATCAGCGGGTTGAACGAGACGGGTTCCTGCGAGAGTCCGACAACCACGATTCCGGTCGGCTTGGCGGGCGGCGGCGGATTCGGCTTGCCCGGGGCTTGCGCCCTGGCGGCGAGACCGGAGGCGGCAGCCAAAGCGCCGGCGCCAAGGCCGAGGAGGCCGCGGCGGTTCAGGTCCCAAGGTGATGGAAGCCGCGTATCGGTCATGATTATCCCTCTCCCAACTGCGCCGGGCAGATGCTTGTTTGAAACGCTTCATCAGAAAATTGAAAGTAAATTTCATCCGACCGGCGCCGCAGAAGCCTGCTTGGCTAAAAATGTTTCGTAATTCGTTCCTCGCGTCAAGAGTTTTGCCGCCTTATGCGATGCGGTGAAAATTTTTTGCGGATCGAGATGACGAGAGGTGGCGGGTCTTCTGAATATCAATTTCAGTATAATGGTTGCGCGACTGAGAATCTCATCATATCGTCGTTCTGCGCTCGACCCCTAGGAAGCCAATGATCGATCCAGTCCCGTCCGCCGAATCCGGAGATGCCGAAACCGACGAGCAGCTGGAGACGATGCGGATCGGGCTGCGCCTGCGCGCGCTCAGGACTGATCGCGGGATGACTATCCTCGAGCTGGCTGCGAAAGCCGGTGTTTCGTCGGGCAGCATCAGCCAGATCGAGCGGGGGGCAACCAATCCTTCGATCAGCACGCTGCAGAAACTGCGTGCCGCACTCGGCGTGACGCTGTGGTCATTTCTCGAAAGCGAGGCGGAGCCTCCCCGCGAAAACCGCTATGTCCGCCATCCCGGCGAGCGCCCGAAGATCGTGGTCGGCGGCAGCCATTTCACCAAGGAGCTGCTGTCACCGCGCGACAACGACCAGCTCCGCTTCATGATCCTGACGATCCCGCCGGGCGCGCAGAGCGCCGATGTGCTGACCGGCCCGGGTGACAAGGCGGGCTACATGATGGCCGGGAACGCCGAGCTGACGATCGGGGACGAGGTCTTCCAGGTCGCCGAAGGCGATAGTTTCCAGTTCCCGAGCACGATCCCTCATCACCTCTTCAATCGCTCCGATCGCGAAGCGAAACTCATCTGGATCATCAACATCCGGGAATCGCACCTTTAGGGCGATAGCGTCGGGCGGCACGAGCCCGCCCATCATTCCAAACGTCACGAGGAATCATGATTACGCGTCACGAAGTCACCGGCCGCCTCAGCAAGGTGCTGGTCGCGAACGGGTTCGCTTTCCTGTCCGGGTTGACCGCCAAGGACCGCAGCGGCGGTGTCAAGGAGCAGACCGCCGATATCCTCGCGCAGATCGACAACTACCTGGCCATGGCCGGCACCGATAAAACGCGCATCGTCGTCGGGAATATCTGGCTGAAGGACGTCGGTACCTTCAACGAAATGAACCAGGCCTGGGAGGCCTGGGTCGATCCCAAGCAGCCGCCGGCGCGTGCGACGGTCGAGTCGCGGCTCGCTGCCGACGACATCCTCGTCGAGATCCAGGTTCAGGCGCTGGTCTGAGCGCCTTCTCCTCCGTCGCGTCAGCGCGGCGGAGGCTTTCAATTCGCGTCCGCGTCATCTCGCCAATCGAGGGCATGCCCATGCCGCAGCTGTCCGATCTCCCGAGTACTTCCCCCGGCGATCCGTCCTGGTGGTTCAGCGATGCGATGCGCGCCGAGGGAAACGAGCCTGCGTCGCCGGCCCTGAACGGACAGATCACGGTCGATGTCGCGATCGTCGGTGGTGGCTTCACCGGCTTGTGGACGGCACTTGCCTTGCGCGAGCGCGCTCCGCAGCTTTCGGTCGCGCTGATCGAGGCATCGTTGTGCGGCTGCGGCGCCAGCGGCAAGAATGGCGGCAAGGTCCATGGCTACTGGGCTTCGCTTGCCGGAATGGCAGCGAATATCGGCGCCGATGGCGCACTCGCCGTCGCCCGTGCCGGGACCCGTGCACAAGACGCCATCCGTGCCTTTGCCACAGCCCCGGGGAGGGATGTCTGGTGGCGCGAGGCCGGCAATGTCCGCGTCGCGGCAGCACCGGCACAGGACGCCAAGATCAAGCTCTATGCCGATACCGCCAAGCGCCTCGGAGTCCCCGATAGTGCGCAGCCGCTGACCCCGGAGCAGGTCGCAGACTATTGCCGCTCGCCGGTGTTCCGCGGCGGCATCTACCTCCCCGAGGGGGCGAATGTGCATCCGGCCCGCCTGGCGCGGGCCTTGCGCAAGGCCGCGATCGATGCGGGCGTCTCGATCTACGAGAACACGCCGATGAGCAGCGTCGTCGCCGGCTCGCCCAATCGCATTTCAACGCCTCGGGGAGAGATCATCGCCCGCGAGGTGGTGCTGGCGACCAATATCGAGTTGGCGAAGCGACCGGAGATCCGGGCGCATGTCAGCGTGTTCTCGTCCTATGCCCTGATGACCGAGCCCGCTCCCGACAAGCTGGCGGCGATGGGATGGAATCGCGACGAGGGGATCGCGGACCTCAGGATGTTCGTCCACTACTTCCGCAAGACCGCCGATGGGCGTGTCCTGATGGGATCCGGGTCCGGTCCGATCAGCTTCGGCGGCAATACGCAGGACCCGAGCCTGACGACGGACCGAGCTTCGGCGGCGCGCGCGGAAAAGGGCCTCCGCCGGCTATTACCGGCTTTGGCCGATGTCGGCATCGCCAAGATATGGGGCGGCGGCATCGACGTCTCCTCCGACCGTTTGCCGTTCTTCCGCACCGTGCCGGGCACCCGCATCCACTATGGCTGCGGCTATTCGGGACATGGCGTGAACCCGACCTATATGGGCGGCCAGTGCCTCGCCTCGCTCGTGCTTGGCGTGAAGGATGAGTGGTCGAGCCTGCCGCTCTGCACCCGCGACCTGCCGGCCTTGCCTCCCGAGCCCTTCCGCGCCGTTGGCGGCCGCCTCGTGCGCTGGGGCATCATTGGATGCGAGGAGGCTGAAGAGAAAAGCGAGAGCGCCGGCTTTGCGATGCGTGCCGCAGCGGCGATCCCGAAGCTATTCGGCTTGCGTATCGGCACGCGTTGAGAAGCTGGCCTCAGCCCGAGCGAGTTGGAACTAGCGGGACGCCCAGCTCCGTGGCGGCAATGTCCGCTTTCCGGCTGGACATATCGTGGTTTCGGATGCGGCCTCCCGATGGAAGGATGCGGCATGCTTGTCGAAGCACAACCGAACGATCAGCGCCCAGCCTGGAATACAGGGCACATCACGGGCCCGAAGCCGCCCCTGAAACCCAGGTGAGCCACAGCCTCCGTCCTGAAGCCCGAAAGCAGTCTCGAATCATCTGATGACGGACAATGGCGAAGCGCGGCTTCCCATCGCCCGCCGGCATGCTCTAACTGTGGCATGCCGCATGAGCCCGCCACGCAGACCACCGCCGAGACCGCCGAAGCCGACCTGGCCGCCGCGGGCCTGAAGCCTCATGACGGGCGCTATTCGGCTTTTGCGCCGTTGCGCCAGCCGATCTTCCGTGCGGTCTGGATCGCAAGCCTTGCCTCGAACTTCGGCGGCCTCGTCCAGATGGTCGGTGCCGCCTGGTTGATGACCTCGCTTTCCGATTCGCCGGACATGGTCGCACTCGTCCAGGCATCGACCGCGCTGCCGGTGATGATGTTCTCGCTTGCCGCCGGCGCGATCGCGGACAACTACGACCGCCGCCGCATCTTGCTGACGGCGCAGGGTTTCATGCTCGCTGTTTCGATCATGCTGGCGGTCTTCGCCTGGTATGGGCTGCTCTCGCCCTGGCTGCTGCTCGGCTTCACCTTCCTGCTCGGTTGCGGCAACGCGCTCAACAACCCGGCCTGGCAGTCTTCGGTCGGTGACATGGTACCGCGACTCGAGGTGCCGGCGGCGGTGACGCTGAACAGCGTTGCCTTCAACATCGCTCGCAGCGTCGGCCCGGCGATCGGTGGCGCCATCGTCGCCGCCTTCGGCGCGGTCGCTGCCTTCGTCGTCAATGCCTTCAGCTATATCGGCCTGCTCGTCGTGCTGGCCCGCTGGCAGCCGCCGCGCGTCGAGCGCGTGCTGCCGCGCGAGACGTTCCTGATCGCGATGAGCGCCGGGCTCCGCTATGTCGCGATGTCGCCCAATATCCGCGCCGTCATTCTGCGCGCCTTCCTCTTCGGCTTCGGCGGCATCGTCGGTCTCGCTCTGATGCCGCTGGTCGCACGCGATCTCGTGCGCGGCGGCCCGCTGACATATGGCATCCTGCTGGGAGCCTTCGGCGCCGGCGCGGTCGCCGGAGCCTTCGTCAGTGCCCGGTTGCGCCGTCGTTTCAGCACCGAGACCCTCGTGCGCCTGACCTTCCTGGCCTATGCGGCCGCAGCCGTGGTGGTGGGGCAAAGCCCGACCCTGTGGCTCACCATGCCAGCGCTTGCGGTCGGCGGCGCCTGCTGGGTGCTGGCGCTCTCGACCTTCAATTCGACCGTGCAGTTATCGGCGCCGCGCTGGGTGGTGGGGCGCGCGCTTGCGCTCTACCAGATGGCGACCTTCGGCGGCATGGCCGCGGGCAGCTGGGCCTGGGGCTGGGTCACCCTCCATTCCGGCCCGGCCGGCGGCCTCACCGCGGCGGCGGTCGCACTCGTCTTCGGCGCGGCCGTCGGGCTGCGGTATCAGCTGCCGCCGCTCGAGGCACTCAACCTCGATCCGCTCAGCCGCTGGCGAAAGCCCGAGATCGCGGTCGATATCGAGCCGCGCAGCGGCCCGGTCTTCGTCACCATCGAATGGCGTATCCGGCAGGAGGACGTGGTCGAGTTCCTGAAGGCGATGGAGGAGCGCCGGCGCATCCGCCGCCGCGACGGTGCCCGCCACTGGTCGCTGCTGCGCGACCTGACCGACGCCGAGCTCTGGATCGAGCGCTACGACAGCCCGACCTGGGTCGAATATGTCCGCCAGGCTCAGCGCGCCACCCAGGCTGACGCCGAAATCGGCGACCGGGTCAGGGACCTGCATATCGGGCCTGAGCCGCCGGTCGTGCGCCGCATGGTCGAGCGTCAGACCGGCGCGCTGCCGCGCGAGTTGCTGCGCGCGACCCGGCAGGCGCAGGCGTCGCCCTGAGCGGCGGCGCCGAATCTGCTCATCGCGACCACGCGCGAAAGAGAACCTTTATGTGGTTGGTGCGCGCTCGGCGTGGGCAGGTGCTGGACATTTTGGAGCCTTGGTGTCGCGCGTCAAACCTCCTGAGCCTACGTCGGTCAACTCGAGCCAGTTATTGGTGTAGCGCCTCGGTGCCAAGTTGCGCCTCGCGGTGCCAGACTCTGTGCATCATCAGACATGAGAAGAGGGGGCGGCAGCTCTGTCTTGTATTTCAATCAACCGATTGATTGAATCATGAATCCGTGCTACAAGCTCCCGCCATGGCACGCACATCCATCCTCAAGGACGCCGAGGGCACGCGGCAGGCGCTCATCCGGGCCGGGCTCGACCTGTTCGGCCGCAACGGCTTCGACGCGACCTCGACGCGCGAGATCGCCCAGGCGGCGAAGGTCAACAGCGCCGGCATCGCCTACCATTTCGGCGGCAAGGATGGGCTGAGAAAGGCCTGCGCCGAGGCGGTCATCGCTCGGATGCAGGCCGTGCTGGCGGGCGGCGTACCCGCGGCCGCGATCACGGTCGATGTCGCTGATCGCGACGTCGCAGCCGAGCAACTGCTTTCCTTGATCGACCGCATGGTCGCCTTCCTGACAACGGCGCCGGAGAGCGAGGTCGTCGCCCGCTTCGTCGTGCGCGAGATGTTCACGCCGAGCCCGGCCTTCGAGACGCTCTATGGCGGGCTGTTCGAGCCGGTGCACCGTCGGGTCTGCCAGGTCTGGGCGGCGGCGACCGGGATGGAGCCCGAGGCGCCGGCGACGCGGCTCGCCGTCTTCACGGCGATCGGCCAGCTCATCTATTTCCGCATCGCGCGGCCGGCCGTGACGCGGCGCATGGGCTGGGACGACATCGGCCCGAACCAAGCCCGCGCCATCGGCGAAACCGTCAGGCGCTCGGTCCGTGCCAGCATCCTCGCCTGCAGGGGAGAGGCGTCATGATCCTCGACTTCATCTGCTCCTTCGCCATTGCCGCGTCGCTCGGCATCTGCGCGCCGGCCTCGACCGCGGTCGTCGGCTATGTCGAGGGCGAATATGTCCGGATCGGACCGATCGATACGGCGCGGATCGAGAGCGTCGCGGTCAGGCGAGGGGAGCGCGTCGCGCCCGGCGCGCTGCTCGCCGAATTGCAGGCCGACGATGCCCGTAACGCCGTGGCGGAGAGCGAGGCGAGGCTTGTGCAAGCGCAGGCCCAACTCGCCAATCTGCTGAGCGGTAGGCGGCCGGAGGAGATCGCCGTGATCGAGGCCACGGCGGTCTCGGCCAAGGCGCAGGAGCGCGAGGCGGAGCGGGCGCTGGAGCGGCGGCAGGATCTGTTCCGTCGCGGCGTTTCGACCCAGGCTGATCTCGACCAGGCCCAGACGGCGCGCGATGTTGCGACCTCGCGGGTGCGCGAGACCATCGCCAATCTGAACGTCGCCCGGCTGGCGGCACGCGAGGAGGAGATCAAGGCGGCGCGCAACCAGGTGGCGCAGGCGCAGGCCGCGCTCGACCAGGCGAAGTGGCGGCTCGGCCAGCGCAAGCTGATGGCGCCGGCGGCCGGAATCGTCACCGACCTGATCCGCCACCCCGGCGAGCTCGCCGGGCCCTCGGCGCCGGCGCTGACCATCCTGCCCGACGGTGCAGTCAAGCTGATGCTCTATGTCCCGGAGGCGCTGCTCTTCGGCACCACCGTCGGCACGCGGCTCGACGTGCGCTGCTCGGGCTGCCCGCAGGGGCTCGCCGCCACCGTCTCCTATGTCTCGCAGGAGCCGGAGTTCACCCCGCCGGTGATCTATTCGGCGCAGACGCGCCAGAAGCTGGTCTATCTCGTCGAGGCGCGGCCCGAGGGCGAGCCGGCGACCCGCCTCCAGCCCGGCCAGATCGTCGATGTGATGCTGCGGGTGCGGCGGTGAGCGAGCGCAACGTCATCGACGTGCGCGGGATGACCAAGCGTTTCGGCAAGCGCACCGTCGTCGACAATGTCGACCTCTCCGTCCGGCAAGGCGAGATCGTCGGCTTCCTTGGGCCCAACGGTTCCGGCAAGACCACGACGATCCGGCTGATCTGCGGGCTGCTGACCCCCGACGCCGGCGAGGGCACCGTGCTGGGGCTCGATGTCCGCACGCAGAGTGCGCAGATCAAGCTCCAGGTCGGCTACATGACGCAGAAGTTCTCGTTCTACGAGGACCTGACGATCGAGGAGAACCTGACCTTCGTCGCGCGACTCTATGCGCTGAAGCCGGTCGACGAGGCTGTCGCGCGTACCCTCGACAATCTCGGCCTGACCTCGCGCAAGGACCAGCTCGCTGGCACGCTGTCCGGCGGCTGGAAGCAGCGTCTGGCGCTCGCCGCCTGCATCATGCATCAGCCGAAGCTCCTGCTGCTCGACGAGCCGACCGCCGGAGTCGATCCCAAGGCGCGGCGGGAATTCTGGGACGAGATCCACCGGCTCGCCGGCGACGGGCTGACGGTGCTGGTCTCGACCCATTACATGGACGAGGCCGAGCGCTGCCACCGCATCGGCTACATCGCCTATGGCAGGATGCTGGCGACCGGGACGGTCGATGAGGTGGTGAAGGGCTCGGGCCTGTCGACCTATGTCGTCCACGGCGCACTGAAGCCGACCGAGATCGCCGACCTCGCGAAGACCGATGGCGTCGAGCAGGTCGCGCCCTTCGGGACGACGCTGCATGTCGTCGGCACCGACAAGGAGAAGCTGCAAGCGGCGCTGGCGCATCTGAAGGATCGCCCCGGCATCCGC
The DNA here is from genome assembly GCF_001429505.1 of Allobosea sp. Root483D1. Classification (GTDB taxonomy): domain Bacteria; phylum Pseudomonadota; class Alphaproteobacteria; order Rhizobiales; family Beijerinckiaceae; genus Allobosea. The sequence continues at coordinate 123,582 of NZ_LMJW01000003.1, read as the reverse complement.
ATCGAGCCGGACGCGACCAGCCTGGAGGACGTCTTCATCCAGTTCATGGCCAAGGCCCAGGCGGAAGGGAGGGCGGCATGAGCGCGCTTGCTCTGTTCTCGCCCGGCCGGCTCGGCGCGGTGCTGGCCAAGGAGTTCGTACAGATGCGGCGCGACCGCATCACCTTCGCGATGATGCTGGTGGTGCCGATTGTCCAGCTGCTGCTGTTCGGCTACGCGATCAACAACGATCCCAAGGGCTTGCCGGCGGCGGTTCTGGCGCTGGGGCAGGATCGCTACACCCGCTCGGTCGTCGCGGCGCTCGAGGTCTCGGGCTATTACCGCTTCGGCAAGCGGCCGGAGAGCGCGGCCGAGGCCGAGAGCCTGATGGCGCGCGGGGCGATCTCCTTCCTCGTCACCATTCCCAGCGATTTCGGCATGCGCGTCGAGCGTGGCGACGAGCCGCGCATCCTGGTCGAGGCCGATGCGACCGATCCGGCCGCGTCCAGCAACGCGGTCGGCGCGCTGCAAACCATAGCCAGCCGGGCGCTGACGCGGGCGCTCGGCACCGAGGAGCTGAAGCGCGAGCAGAGCGATAGTGCGCTCTCCTTCGTGGTGCACCGGCGCTACAATCCGGAGGGGATCACCCAGTACAACATCGTGCCAGGGCTGCTCGGCGTCATCCTGCAGATGACCATGGTGATGATGACGGCGATGGCGCTGACCCGCGAGATCGAGCGCGGTACCATGGAGAACCTGCTGGCCATGCCGGCGACGCCGGGCGAGATCATGCTCGGCAAGGTTCTGCCCTATCTCGCCGTCGGCAGCGTCCAGGTCGCGGTCGTGCTTTCGGCGGCGAAGCTTCTGTTCGGCGTGCCCTTCCTCGGCAGCCTTGCGCTGCTCCTGACCTGCGTCACCATCTTCGTGCTGGCGCTGGTGCTGCTCGGCTACACGATCTCGACCATGGCGCGTACGCAGCTCCAGGCGATGCAGCTGACCTTCTTCTTCTTCCTGCCCTCGCTGCTGCTGTCGGGCTTCATGTTCCCCTATGCCGGCATGCCGCTCTGGGCGCAGTGGCTCGGCGAGATCTTCCCGCTGACGCATTTCCTGCGCGTCGTGCGCGCGATCATGCTGAAGGGCGCCGGTCTCGATGATATCGGCACCGAGGTGTTCTACCTCTCGGTCTTTGTGCCGCTCTATGCCGGTATTGCGCTGATGAGGTTCAGGAGCACGCTGGATTGAGGCAGGACGCGCCGTGACGCTCTTTGTGCGATAGTTGCTTGCAAAATGATAGTGACTGCGGTAGCGCGGCGAGGCCATGCAGCCCAAGCTCGCTCCGCTCACCGAATGCCCCTGCGCCCGCGCGGTCGAGACCGTCGGCGAGTGGTGGAGCATCCTGATCCTGCGCGATGCACTGCAGGGGATCACCCGCTTCGACGAGTTCGAACGCAGCCTCGGCATCGCGCCGAACATGCTGGCGCGCCGGCTGAAGCATCTCACCGAAAGCGGGCTGTTCGAGCGGCGGCTCTATAGCGAGCGGCCGAAGCGCTACGAATATATCCTGACCGAGAAGGGCCGGGACTTCTTTCCGGTCGTCGTGGCGCTGATCGGCTTCGCCAACCGGCACCTCGCGCCCGAGGGCGCATCGCTCGTGCTGGCCGAGCGCGGGACCGGGCGGCCGATCACACCGATCGTCGTCGATGCCGCGACCCTGCAGCCGGTCACCGCGGAAGATGCCACCGTCATCGCCGGGCCGCGCGCGAGTAACGACCTGCGCGAGCGCCTCGCTGCGCGCCATGCAGCCACCCGAGCCAGATCGAACTAGGAGCCTGCCATGCGCCGCATCGTCGTCACCGGACTGGGTGTCGTCTCGCCCTTGGGCTGCGGGGCCGAACTCGCCTGGCAGCGCCTGCTCGCCGGCCGCTCGGGCCTGCGCCGCCTGCCCGACGCGATCGCCGAGACCTTGCCGGCCAAGGTCGCCGGCATCGTGCCGGGCAAGGCGGAGGACAATGAGGGTGGCTTCGATCCCGATGTCGCGATCGCGCCGAAGGACCAGCGCAAGATGGACCGCTTCATCCAGTTCGCGCTGGTCGCCGCCAAGGAGGCGCTGGCCCAGGCCGGCTGGCAGCCGCAAAGCGAGGCCGAGCGCGAGCGCACCGCGACGGTGATCGCGTCGGGCATCGGCGGCTTCCCGGCGATCGCTGAGGCGGTGCGGACCACCGACCAGCGCGGCGTGCGCCGGCTTTCGCCCTTCACCGTGCCGTCTTTCCTGGTCAATCTCGCCGCCGGCCATGTCTCGATCGACCATGGCTTCAAGGGACCGATCGGCGCGCCGGTCACTGCCTGCGCCGCCGGCGTGCAGGCGATCGGCGATGCGGCGCGGATGATCCGGGCCGGCGAGGTCGACATCGCGCTCTGCGGCGGCAGCGAGGCTTGCGTCGATCTTGTCGCGCTCGGCGGCTTTGCCGCGGCGCGCGCGCTCTCGACCGGCTTCAACGACGAGCCGGAGAAGGCCTCACGCCCCTTCGACCGAGACCGCGACGGCTTCGTCATGGGCGAGGGCGCCGGCATAGTGGTGATCGAGGCGCTGGAGCATGCGCAAGCCCGTGGCGCCACGATCCTTGCCGAACTGACCGGCTACGGCACCAGTGCCGACGCCTATCACATCACTTCCGGCCCCGAGGACGGCTCCGGCGCGCGCCGGGCGATGCAGACGGCGCTGAAGCAGGCAGGGTTGCAGCCGGGTGATGTCCGCCATCTCAACGCCCATTCCACCTCGACCCCCGTTGGTGATCGCGGCGAGCTCGCTGCAGTGAAGGCCCTGTTCGGCACAGGCGGCGGCATTGCGATCAGCGCGACGAAAGCCGCGACGGGCCATCTGCTCGGCGCCGCGGGTGGGCTGGAGGCGGTCTTCACCATCCTCGCTTTGCGCGACCAGATGGCGCCGCCGACGCTCAACCTCGAGAACCCGGACGACGAGGCAGTCGGGCTCGACCTCGTCGCCAAGGTGGCGCGGCCGCTGGCGATGGAGCACGCCATCTCGAACGGCTTCGGCTTCGGCGGCGTCAATGCCAGCGTGGTGTTCAAGCGCTGGGCTTGAGAGAGATTTTCAGTACCCAAAAAAAGCGCGAGTCGTCCCGGGCGACCGGAGGGAGACCCGGGACCCATTCCGGAACCTCAATCGGGAAGGCTCCGGAATGGATCCCGGATCTCCGCTTCGCTCCGTCCGGGATGACACCGTGATGGGTGTTGAAGCCTAAGCTCTTGAAACCTGCGCATCATTTGCGGCCAGACATCTGAGGAGAAGCTTTCGGCTGCTCCTCAGGATGAGGGCTAAATCGTCCACGTAGCGCTCAGTCCAGCTCGCGCAGCAGCAGTTCGTAATTGCGCAGCCGGAGTGCCGGGTCGTCGAGGAAGTCCTGGATCATGAACTCGTCGGCGCCGGTGATTGCCGCCATGTGGCGCAGCTTGCTGGCAACGCGCTCTGGCGTGCCGACGATGAAGTTCGGCCAGTCGCTCTCGTCGGCCGCTATCATCCCGTCCATGATCGCGACGGCCTCGTCGAGCTCAGGCAGGCGCTCCAGCATGATCCGCTCGAGCTTGCGGCGCTGGCGGAAGACGGCGCGGACCGGCATGGCGAGGCGCGCGGCCTCTTCCTGTGTTTCGCCGATGATGGTGCGCACCGCGATGAAGGCCTGGGGGGTGGCGAGTCCGGCGGCATGGCGTGACGGCCGGAAGGCAGATTGGTAGGCGGCATAGGAATGCGGAGCCTGCTCGGGCTGGTGGAAAGCGCTGCAGGCGAGGCCGAGGCCGAGTTCGGCGGCACGCCGGGCGCTGCTCTCGCTGACGGCGAGGATCCAGGGCATTGGGCCCGCCGGTTCGTCGCGCATGATCCTGATGGAGCTGAACGGCGAGGTCGCCGGCAGATCGTTACCGAGCCAGCCGATCAACTCCTCGACATGTTCGGCGTGATCGTCGGGAGGCTCGACCCCGCGCAGGCGGCGCAGCGCCCGGTCGGCGAGCGGGCCTGCCGTGGCGCGGCCGATGCCGACGTCGATACGGCCGGGAAAGAGCGCGGCCAGCGTGCGCAGCGTCTCGGCGACTTTGTAGGGGCTGTAATGGTTGAGCAGCACGCCGCCGACACCGATGCGGATCTGCGAGGTCGCGCCGGCCAGCGCCGCGGCGAAGACCTCCGGTGCAGGATTCGCCTCGAAGACGACGTCGTGATGCTCGACGATCCAGTAGCGGACGAAGCCGAGCCGCTCGACCTCTTTCGCCATGGCCATCGCCGTGCGCAAGGCACCGCCGGAGGTCGAGCCTTTCGGCACGACGAGGGGATCGAGGAGCGAGAGTTTCATGGTTTCGGTGCCGGTTGGCCGGGGAGCCCGCGAGGTGGGGGGCGCCCCGGCGTGGCTCAGTTGAGCGTGAAGGCGGACGGCGCGACGAGGCTCGCCTTGATATCGATCGCCTTGGCCTTCTGCAGCATGCCGGCCTCGATCATGAACGCCTGGTCCTCGGTGAGGTTGGCGACGTCGGCCTCGGTCATCGCCGGGCTGAAGTCGTAAAGCGGCAGCTGGGCGCGGGCGTCCTCGACCGAGATTTTCTGGTCCTTGGCGGCAATGGCCAGGGCTTCGTCCGGGTTCTTCGCCATGAAGTCGAGCGCCTTGCGATGGGCGGTGAAATAGGCGGCGAGCAGGTCCGGATGCTTTTCGACGAAGGCCGTGCTCGCGCCGATCACCGTCGTCGGCTTGATCAGGCCGTCGCCGCTGGCCAGGGCGCGGCCGCCGGCCTTCTCGACCTGGGTGACGTTGGCGCCGGCAAGCGTCGCGACGTCGACCTGGCCGGCAAGCAGCGCGGCGCGGGCGGCCGGCAGGTCCATGTTGATGTACTCGACATCGCTCAGCTTCAGCTTTTGCGAGGCGAGCGCTGCGACGAGGAGCTGGTTCAGCACCGTGCCCTTGGGGCCGGCGATCTTCTTGCCCTTGAGGTCGGCGAGCTTGGCCGGGCCGTCGGCGCGGGTCATCAGGAAATAAGCCTTTGGCGAGCGGGCATAGGCCGCGACGACCTTGAGCGGCACGCCGTTCGCTGCCGCCAGGATCGCCGAGGTGCCGCCGAGCACGCTGGCGATGTCGACTTCGCCGGCGGCGATCGCCTGGGTCTGCTGGGCGCCGGAGGTGATGACGGGGTTCTCCACCTTGATGCCGTGAGCTGCGAAGGCCTCGTCGAGGAAGCCCTTCTCGCGCATCACGATCGAGGGGACGTTGAAGGGCGCGGTGACATAGGTGATGCGCACCGTCTTCGGTTTCTCGGCGGTCTGGGCCTGGGCATGGACCGAGGGCAGCAGCAGTGCGAGCGCTAGGCCGAGACAGGCGAGGGGCTTCTTCATGATGGTCTCCTTGGAAAACGAATTCAGTCCGGGACAGGCGCGGGCGTCGCCATCAGCCGGGCGAGGATGCGCCGGCGATGGAGATTGACGTCCGGGTCGGTCGGATCGCGCGGATAGGGCAGGGCGATCTCCTCGCGGCCGACGATGCGGCCGGCCTGCATTTCGAGCGCCCGCTCGCCAAGCAGCACGGCCTCCTCGACGTCATGGGTGACGAAGACGATGGTCGGGCGGCGGCGCTGCCAGATCGCGACGAGCTCGTTCTGCATGGCGCGACGGGTGAAGGCGTCGAGCGCGGCGAAGGGCTCGTCGAGCAGCAGCAAGTCGGGCTCCTGGACGAGCGCACGCGCGATCGCGACGCGCTGGGCCATGCCGCCGGAAAGCTGGGCCGGCATCGCGGCGGCGAAGGCCGAGAGGCCGACGAGCCCGATCGCAGCGGCGCAGCGCTCTTGTGCCGTGGCGCGCGGAACCCGGCCGCGCAGGCCGAAGCCGACATTGGCGGAGACATCGAGCCAGGGCATCAACCTCGCTTCCTGGAAGACGACGCCGATGCGGGCTGGCCTGCCATCGCTGCGCCGGATCTCGCCTTCGCTTGGCTGCTCGAGCCCGGCGAGGATGCGCAGCAAGGTCGTCTTGCCGCAGCCGCTGCGCCCGACCAGCGTGGTCAACGAGCCGGACGGAAAGGCGATGTCGACATCGGCGAGCGCGATGACGTCCTCGGCGCCGACGCGGTAGCGCCGGCCGATGCCGGAGAGCTCAAGCACGGGCCATCTCCAGATCGCCGGCGAGCCAGGGTGCGCTGCGACGGATGGCGAGCCGCAGCAGATGGTCGGCGAGGAGGCCGAGCACGCCGATCACCAGGATGCCGGCCAGCACGATATCGGTGCGCGCCAGGTTCTCGGCGTCGACGATCATGTAGCCGAGCCCGGCCGAGGAGGCGATCAGCTCGGCGCCGACCAGCGCGCGCCAACTATAGCCGAGCCCGATCCTGAGGCCGACGACGATCGCCGGCAGGGCCGAGGGCAGCACGATGCGCAGCATGACCTGCGAGCGCGAGAAGCCGCAGACCGTACCGACATCGATCAGCTTGCGATCGACCGAATCGAAGCCGCCGCGCACGCCGAGGAAGATCGGGAAGAAGCAGGAGAGGATGATGATCCCGACCTTCTGGGTCTCGCCGATGCCGAGCCAGAGCATCAGCAGCGGCATCAGGGCCAGTGGCGGGATCTGGCGCAGGAATTCGAGCAGCGGCTCGAACATGTCGCGCAGCCTGCGGCTCAGGACGAAGAGCAAAGCGAGCGGCACGGCGAAGGCGATGGCGAGCACATAGCCGAGCGCCACGCGCCTGAGGCTGACGAGCGTGTGGCGCAGCAATTCGCCCGACGCGATCAGCTCGCCCAGCGTCTCCGCAACCGTGGCGGGCGCCGGCAGCAGGAAGGCGCTGACCCAGCCGGAGCGACTGGCGAGCCACCACAGGGCGAGCGTGATGGCAAAGACGGTGATGGTCGTGAAACGGGGCAATGGAGCCGTTGCTTAATGCAGATGCGCCACGTTCAATAGTCGGGCCGTCAAAACGTGCAACCATGCTGTGGTTGTGTCGTCGCAATACGTATTAGTTGATAATTGCTCTAAACAGTACTTTGACGGCCTCGCGGCTGGCACGCTGATTGTCCGGTCGGCCTCCAGGCGGGAGGCATTTCGCGGCTGAGCCGGGCGCCGTAGCGTCGGGCCCGCCGCGAGATATCAGAGCGTCACCACGACCTTGCCGAATTGCTCGTTCGATTCGAGGTAGCGATGTGCCGCGGCGATCTCCTCGAACGGGAAGCAGCGGGCGATGACCGGCTTCAGGGAGCCGTCGGTCAGCCCGTCGAGGATGAAGGCCTTGGCGGTGGCGAGACGTTCGGGATCGCCGGTGATCTCGTGGACGAGGTAGCCGCGCAGCGTCAGGCTCTTGCTCAGGACGTTGAAGAGCGGGAAGGGCGTCGTCTCGGAGCTCTGGCCGCCATAGTTGATGAGGATACCGCCGCGTGCCATAGCGGCGGTCAGTGGCAGGAATGCCGGGCCGCCGACGGCGTCGAGGATGACTCGGATGCTATCCTCACCGGCGATCTCCTTTAGCCGTGCTTCTAAATCCTCCTCGGCCGAGGCGATGACATGGGTGGCGCCGGCCTCTCTCAGCATCTGCGCCTTGCGCGAAGTCCGCGTCACCGCGATCGGGATCGCGCCGATTCGGTTGGCGATCTGGATCGCGGCGAGGCCGACGCTGCTCGATGCCGCTGTGATCACCACATGCTCGCCTTGCCTGAGCCGGGCGATCTCGATCAGCGCGCCATAAGCGGTCAGGTACTGCATCCAGCTCGCTGCGGCCGCCTCCCAGCCCAGTGTCGGCGGGTGCCTGATCGCCAGTTCGGCCGGGACGGTGACGAGCTCGCCATGCACCGGCCAGCGCAGCATCGAGCGCGGCGGCACCAGGCTGACGGCATCGCCGGGCGAGAGACCGTTGACGCTGTCGCCGACGCTCTCGATCAGGCCGGCGGCTTCGAGGCCGATGCCGGACGGAAATTGTGCCCGCTCGATGTAGGCTCCTGAGCGTAACAGGGCTTCGGCCCGGTTGAGACCAAGGGCCCTGGTCCGGATCCGGACCTCGCCGGGGCCGGGCGGGGGAACGTCGATCTCCTCGATGGACAGGACTTCTGGGCCGCCATGGCGGTGGAAGCGGATCATGCGGGCCATGCTCATGACTCCAAAACAGAGCGAATGAATGAGCTATGGCAGCGCGCTATCCTGCGATAAATTGCGCCCCATGATCGATAATCGGAACTTCTGATTTCGAATGATGGACCGCCTCACCAGCATGACCGTTTTCGTCCGGGCGGTCGATCTCGGCTCCTTCGCGGCGGCCTCAGCGGCGCTCGACCTCTCCGCGCCCATGGTCGGCAAGCATGTCCGCTTCCTGGAGGAGCGCCTTGGGGTGCGCCTGCTCAACCGCACGACGCGCCGGCAGAGCCTGACCGAGTTCGGCCGCGCCTATTACGAGCGTTGCAAGACCGTTCTCGCCGAAGCCGAGGCGGCGGATGCGCTCGCCGCCGACCAGTTAGGCGAGCCGCGCGGCAAGCTCCGGGTGGCGCTGCCGGTTCTGTTCGGTCGGCGTTGCGTCATGCCGATCTTGCTGGGTCTCGCGCGCCGCCATCCGCAGCTTGAGCTCGACCTCGCCTTCGGCGACGGCTTCGTCGACCTCGCCGAAGGCGGGCACGACCTCGCCATCCGGACCGGCGAGCTGCACGATGCGGCGAACCTCGTGACGCGCCGCGTCGCGCGTCAGCACATGATCGTCTGCGCCGCGCCGTCCTATCTTGAACGCTGTGGGACGCCGGTGCAGCTCGCCGATCTCGCTGATCATGACGCGGGGGTCTATCGCCGCTCAGGCCGCGTGCGCCCCTGGGTGTTCCCGCGCGAGGGTGGGCCGCCGGCCGAGATCATGCCGCGTCATCGCCTGCGGCTCGACGATCTCGAGGCGATCGCCGATGCGGCCGTGCTCGGCATGGGCCTGGTCTGGCTGCCGTCCTGGCTGGTGCGCGAGCGCCTCAAGGCCGGAGAGTTGGTCGAGCTGCTGCCCGGCGAGGGGCGGCTGCCCTATGACGTGCATGCGCTCTGGCTGCAGACGCCGCATCTCCCGCCGAAAATCCGCGTCGCCATCGACGCGCTGGCGGCGGAGCTGCCGGGGCTGATGTGAAACAGCCCCGGCGTCGAGGCACGGCTCAGAGCGGAATGTTGTCGTGCTTGCGCCAGGGCCGCTCGACGCTCTTGGTGCGCAGCATCGCCAGCGCACGGGCGACCCGGCGGCGCGTCGAATGCGGCATGATCACCTCGTCGACATAGCCACGCTCGGCCGCGACGAAGGGGGACATGAAGCGGTCTTCGTATTCCTTGGTCTGGCGCGCGATGGTCTCGGCGTCGCCGCCCCTAAAGATGATCTCGACTGCGCCCTTGGCGCCCATCACCGCGATCTGCGCCGTCGGCCAGGCATAGTTGACGTCGGCGCCGATATGCTTGGAGGCCATCACGTCATAGGCGCCGCCGAAAGCCTTGCGCGTGATGATCGTGACCAGCGGCACCGTGCATTCGCTATAGGCGAAGAGCAGCTTGGCGCCGTGCTTGATCAGGCCGCCATATTCCTGCGCCGTGCCCGGCAGGAAGCCGGGAACGTCGACCAAAGTGACGATCGGGATCTCGAAGGCATCGCAATAGCGCACGAAGCGGGCGCCCTTGCGGCTGGCGTCGGAATCGAGCACGCCGGCCAGCACCATCGGCTGGTTGGCGACGATGCCGACGGTGCGGCCCTCGATGCGGGCGAAGCCGGTGACGATGTTGCCGGCGTAGGCCTGCTGGATCTCGAAGAAATCGCCCTCATCGACGACCTTCAGGATCAATTCCTTGATGTCGTAGGGCTTGTTCGGATTGTCGGGGACCAGCGTGTCCAGGCTCATGTCGACGCGGTCGGGCACGTCGAAGCTCGGCCATTCCGGCACGCCGACGGTGTTGTTGGCCGGCAGGAAATCGATCAGGCGGCGGACCTGCAGCAGCGCCTCGACATCGTTCTCGAAGGAGCCGTCGGCCACCGAGGACTTGCTGGTATGGACCTTGGCGCCGCCGAGTTCCTCGGAGGTCACGGTCTCATTGGTGACGGTCTTCACCACCTCCGGGCCGGTGACGAACATGTAGCTGGTGTCGCGGACCATGAAGATGAAGTCGGTCATCGCCGGCGAATAGACGTCGCCACCGGCGCAGGGGCCCATGATCACCGAGATCTGCGGGATGACGCCGGAGGCCTGGACGTTCCGCTTGAAGACCTCGCCATAGCCGCCGAGCGCCGCGACGCCCTCCTGGATGCGGGCTCCGCCGGCGTCGAACAGGCCGACGATAGGGGCGCGCATCTTCAGCGCCATGTCCTGGATCTTGATGATCTTCTGCGCGTGCGTCTCGGAGAGTGAGCCGCCGAAGACGGTGAAGTCCTTGGAGAAGACGAAGACGGTGCGGCCATTGACCGTGCCCCAGCCGGTGACGACGCCGTCGCCGGGGATCTTCTCGGCCTTGTCCATGCCGAAATCGACGGCGCGGTGCTGCACGAACATGTCGAACTCCTCGAAGGAGTCCTTGTCGAGCAGGAGCTCGATGCGCTCGCGGGCGGTCAGCTTGCCGCGCTTGTGCTGCGCCTCGATGCGCCGCTCGCCGCCGCCGAGGCGGGCGCCCGTGCGCCGGTCTTCGAGCTGTTCGAGGATGTCCTTCATCAAGAGCCTCCCGGGCGCGGTCTTTAAAGGTCTTGTTTCCCGCTTAAGCGGCGCTGCGGGTGAAGTCCATTGCGGCATTCACAGCATGCGGCTGGAGTTTTGTGCACCGCCGTGCTGGTCACGGCATCGCCCGGGCCCCGTTGCCGCCGCCACCGTCGAGAAGCAAGGCGCGCAGGCTCGCCAGTGCATCCTGCAGCCTGTCGATTTTCGGGCCGCCCAGGCTGAGCCGCATGCCCCAGGACGGCGCCTTGGCATCGGCCAGGAAGATCTCCGGAGCCGGCAGCAGGATGCCGGAAGCGGCGGCGCGGGCCGGCAGGGCCCGCGCTCGTTCCGGCGCCATCGGCAGCCAGACATGGAAACCGCCGCCAGAACTCATGGCGATTCCGGGCGGCAAGAGCGCGCGCGCCATCGCGACGCGGCGGCTCGCCTCGTCGCGGATCGACCGGGCGACCGAGGCGGCGGTGCCGTCGGAGAGCCAGCGCTCCATGATGAGGCAGGGCAGCAGGGACGCCGTGGTGCAAGTCGCGGCCAGCTCGGAGAGGGCTGCTTCCAGCCACGGCTCGGGGACGATGAGGGAGCCGATGCGCAGGCCCGGGCTCAGCACTTTCGACAAGCCCGAGACATGCAGCGTCCGCTCCGGCGCGAGCGCGGCGATCGCGATCGTGCCCGGCTCGGCCAAGGCGGCATGGATGTCGTCCTCGATGATCAGGGCGTCGTATGCGCGGCAGAGCTTCGCGATCTCGCGGCGGCGCGCTTCGCCCATCGTCGCCGTCGTCGGGTTGTGCAGGGTCGGTGTGATGTAGAGCACGGCGCGCCGCCCCGCCGCGGCCGCCCCGTGCAAAGCCTGGTCGAGCGCCTGCGGGAGGAGGCCCTCATCGTCGATGGCGAGCCCGGTCAAGCGCAAGCGACGCCGGCGGGCCAGCGCGATCGCTCCGGGGTAGCTCAGCGCCTCGGTCAGCAATTCGGTATCGGGGCCGCAGGTGATCGCCAGCGCAATGGCGAGCGCATGCTGGGCACCGTTGCAGATCAGCAGCCGCTCGGGAGCGGGAGCGATGCCGGTCGGAGCGAGCCAGCGGGCGAGCAGCGTGCGATGCTCGCGCCGGCCGGCCGGCGCGGCATAGGTGCCGAAGCTGTCGGCGTCGAGCCGCTTCGCAAGATCGCCCAAAATGGCGGCAAGCAGGCGATCGCTCAGCAATTGCGGTGGCAGGTTGACGCTGAGGTCAACCATTCGGCTGGCCGCCTGCGACTGGCCCGCGACGAACATGCCGCGGCCGCGGACACTGCGGACGAGGCCGCGGCGTTCGAGCTGGGAATAGGCCTTGGTCACCGTGCCAAGGCCGATGCCGAGCTGCCAGGAGAGGGGGCGGTGAGCCGGCAGGCGCGCGCCCTGCGGCAGGGAGCCGTCAGCGATGTCGTGGGCCAGGGCCTCGGCCAGCCGCTCGCTGGGGGAGCCCTCGCACTCGGCCAGGCGAGGCCGCCAGGGTGAAGCAAGGAGCATGTCACCTCGAAATTGTGTCACGGAACACTTTTTAGTCTATGCAAGAAGTGTCACATCGACAATCACCAGCGCGACGCTTGCCAACGCTGGACCGGACAATGACGCCGCAATTGCTGCTCGCCTTCATCGGCTATGCCTTCGTGACCTCGATCACGCCCGGGCCGAACAACACGCTGCTGCTGGCCTCCGGCGCCAATCACGGTTTCCGCGCGAGCCTGCCGCTGCTGTTGGGGATCAATCTCGGCTTCTGCGGGCTCGTCCTTGCGGTCGGGCTCGGGTTAGGGGGCCTGTTCAGCGCCATCCCTGTCCTGCACGACATCCTGCGCTATGCCGGCAGCGCTTATCTTCTCTATCTCGCCTGGAAGATCGCGCGCTCGGCTCCAATGGAGCCCGGAGCCGAGGCGGCGCCACCGCTCAGCTTCCCGGCCGCTGCGGCTTTCCAATGGGTCAATCCCAAGGCCTGGATCATGGCGGTCGGAGCCGTCGCCGCCTATACGCCGACCGACGGCTATTTCCTCAACCTGGCGATCGTCGTCATCGTCTACGCCGTGGTGAACGGGCCCTGCATCGCCGTCTGGGCCGTCGGCGGCACGCTGCTGCGCGGCCTGCTGGCCGATCCGGCGCGCCAGCGCATCTTCAACATCGTGATGGCGCTGCTTCTCGTCGCCTCGCTGTATCCGATCCTGGCGAGCTGACGGCGCGTCTGCGAGCCACTTGCGAATCAAATAAGTGCATGCTTATGTGTTTCTCATGGAGCAGGACATCTTCAAGGCGCTGGCCGACCCGACACGCCGGGCGATCTTCGAGAAGCTCGCGACCGGCGGCATGAACGCCAGCGCATTGCGCGAGGGCATGGCGATCAGCCAGCCGGCGATGTCGCAGCATCTCGCCGTGCTGCGCACGGCGCGGTTGGTGCGGGAGGAGCGGCAGGGGCGCTTCGTCAATTACGAGGTCGACCCGGATGGGCTTGCCCTGATCGCGCAATGGCTGGCGAAATACCGCGCCTACTGGCCGGCGCGCATCGATGCCCTCAAGGATCTGCTGCGGGACATGGACCAATGAGCGAGAGCGACACCCAGGATCGCACGAAGCAGCTGGTCTTCGCGTACCAGCTCGATGCGCCGCCCGAGAAGGTCTGGCGGGCGCTCAGTATTCCAGCGTTTCGCGAGAGATGGCTACCGGCGCAGGTCGAGGCGCTCTCGACCGTGCCGGGGCAGGAGGTGCGCTACCGGCTGACGGAGGAAGAGCCGCCTTTCCTCGAGAGCATCGTGACCTTCGAGCTCGCGCCGAACGAAGGCGGGACGGAACTGCGGATCATCCACCGGCTGACCGATGCGAGGCTCAGCGAGCAGCCACCCGCGCCCGCAAACAGCAACCAGCCGCTCATGCTGCGCGCCGCCTGACGGCGCGGGCCTGCCCGCAAGCCTAGTCACCAACAGTCCCGAACAGAGGATGTCGTCGATGCACGGCACGATGCAGCTCGTCCCTATGGTCGTCGAACAGTCGACCCGCGGGGAACGCTCCTTCGACATCTATTCGCGCCTGCTGCGCGAGCGGATCATCTTCCTGAACGGCGAGGTCAACGATGGCAGCGCCGCGCTGGTCTGCGCGCAGTTGCTGTTCCTCGAGGCCGAGAACCCGAAACGGCCGGTCCATTTCTACATCAATTCGCCCGGCGGCGTCGTCACCAGCGGCTTCGCGATCTACGACACGATGCGCTACATCCGCTCGCCGGTGCACACGCTCTGCATGGGCACGGCCCGCTCGATGGGCTCCTTCCTGTTGATGGCGGGCGAGCCGGGCGAACGGGCGGCGCTGCCCAATGCCAGCCTGCATGTCCATCAGCCGCTCGGCGGCGCGCAGGGGCAGGCCTCGGACATCCTGATCCAGGCCGAGGAGATCCAGAAGACCAAGCGGCGGATGATCCGCCTCTATGCCGAGCATTGCGGGCGCAGCGAGGAGGAGGTCGAGCGCACGCTCGACCGCGACCGTTTCATGACCGCCGAGGAGGGGCGGGACTGGGGGCTGATCGACCGTGTGCTGACCGAGCCGCCGCCGGCAGCCTAGTCAGAGGCTCGGCTTGCTCGGGTCGCCGAGCTCGCGATTGAGCGCGACTGCGGCGCGCACCAGTTCGGTCGCGACGGCGGGATCGACCGCATCGCCTTCGCGCAGCACCATGGTCGCGAGTTCGAACTTGCCGCCCGGCTTCAGCCGCGGCTCGATGTGGCGCAGCCGCTTGCCGCGCCAGAAGCCGAACAGGACGCGCTCGGCCTCGGCCCGGATCAACAGCACTGGCCCGTTCGAGACATAGACCAGATGTGTCCACTTGATCCGCTCATCGAGCGGGGCCGCCGCCTTCACAGCAGTGCGCAAAGCCTCGACCGTCGCGAGCCGCCAGCCATCGAGCTGGGCGACATAGTCGCTCGGGTTGTCGGCCTTGGGCGCGCCCGGAAACATTGCTTCTAGCCTTTCGTCAGCAGCAGCACGGCGGCGTCGTACTCCCTGCGGCGGATGGCGCGGCGCTCGGCCGCTTCCTCGTCCTGTCCCCAGATGCCGATCTGATAATCTTCGTCGAGATGGGCGGCGGACCAGGCAGCCTCGGCATCGATCAGTTCCTCGGCCAGCGCCAGCATCAGGATGGTCGAGCCGGTCAGGGTCATGACGTTGTGGGCACCGGCGAGCGCAACCGGTGAGAGAATCGCAGCGACGCGTTTGGCCACCGCGTCGAGCACGGCCTGCGGCTGCTCGGCGAAGACCACGCCCTGCGCCATCATGAAGCGACCGCCGAGACGCTCTTCCAGCGCGGCGATCAGCGGGTTCCAGATTTCATCCTGCCGCTCGGCCAGTGCCTCCGGCTCGCCGGCGCGATAGCAAAGCGCATCGCTACCGGCATAGCGGACGATCTCGGCGCGGACGGCTTCGCCCTGATCGGCAACGCCGTCGAGCGCCGAGTTGACCAGGCGGGTCAGCGGCATCCGGGCCGGATCGATCAGCTCCTGCTGGGCTTGCCATTCCTCCGCAAGCGCCTCGGCCACCGCCTGCGAGGCGACGGCGAGCGGCTTGCGGGCCGGGGTGCGGGCGGTGCGGCCATCGAGCACGACATGGAAGAGCCCGTCGCGCTCCAGCGCTTCCGCCTTCGCGTAGAAGCGCTTGGGCAGCGGGTTGCGCATCGCCTGCTGGGCGGCGGCGACGGGATCGGGTTGGCGCTGGCCGGCGGCGCCGAAGCGGGCGAGGAAATCATCGGTCGACATTCCGGCTCCATAGCGCATCCGAGGCCGGCTGCGAAACCGGCTTTGGCCTCAGCTATCCCGCCGCCCGGTTATTGACGCACGCCGGGCGCTCGCTTAAACGCCTCCACCCTGGGCGCGAGGCGTCCGCGCGATGTTCAAGAGGGTTTTATGTTGGAGACTGTGGGAACCCGGTGAGGTTTCGCTGAGGCGAGACCTGATCCAGCGCCGGGTGAAAGATGCGGTCTTTAGGGCCCGCCTTCACCGCTGCGCTTGTCATGGTTCCATGCACAGGCTCTACCAACATGAACATTTCGCGGGGCGAGCAGCGCGTGCTGCACGTGCTGGCCCGTGGCGGACAGATCCGCCATCTTCGCGGCGAGAACGGCCGCATCCATCACATCGATTGCTTCACCCATGAAGGCCACGTCCTGAGCGATTGCTCGCTCGCCATCTTCGGCGGGCTCAGGCGAAAACACCTGATCGAGTCGCGCCAGGGCGGCCCCTATCGGATCTCGCGGCAGGGGCGGCTCGCCGTGCGCGCGCAGGCCGACAACCGATGACCAGGACGGGAGGGCGCGAGCCCTCCCGTTTCCATTTGGGATCAACCGCCGAACCTGTCGTGCCAGGCCGGCCTGGCGCCCGCGAAGGGCAAGGCGCTCGCATTGTAGACTGCCCGTGCCACGGCCCGCGCCAGAACATCGGCGGCCGTGGCGCAGAGCTCGGTCAGGGCATAGGCGTCGGAGGGCGCGCCGCTATGGCCGGTCGCGGCGGCGAAGACGACGTCGCCGTCGAGCGGGGCGTGCACCGGCCGCAGCGCGCGGGCGAGCCCGTCATGGGCGCACAGCGCCATACGCTTGGCCTGAGCCTTGGTCAGCACCGCATCGGTCGCGACCAAAGCGATGGTGGTGTTGGCGCCGGGGCCGCCCTTGAAGCGCAAGGTCAGATCGTCGGGAGCGATCGTCGCCGGCCAGCCGCGGCCGCCGAATTCGGCGCCTTGCTCGTAAGGGGCCGCCCAGAAATGCGGGCCGTCGCCGATCGTCGCCATGCCGACGGCGTTGACCGCGACCAGCGCGCCGACGACCTGGCCGGTCGCGGCGACGGCACTGGCCGAGCCGAGCCCGCCCTTGAGGTTCTTCGTGGTGGCTCCGAAGCCGGCCCCCGCCGTTCCAAGCGCGAACTCGGCCGCCGCCTCCGCCGCGGCGAGCCCACCCAGTCGGCGATAGGGCGCCTCGCCATCGCCGCGGGCGAACGGCTTGTCGCCGCCATTGGCGAGATCGAACAGGATTGCCTGCGGTACGATAGGCACGCGCAAACCGCCAACGGGAAAGCCTCGTCCTTCGGCAGCCAGCCAGCTCATCACGCCGTCGGCTGCGCTGAGCCCCCAGGCCGAGCCACCGGAGAGGACGATCCCGTCGACATGCTCGACCGTCATGCCTGGCTCGAGCAGCGCGGTGTCGCGCGTGCCGGGCGCACCGCCGAGCACGGCGACGGAGGCGATGGTCGGGCGCTCGAACAGCGCGACGGTAACACCGGTCGCGGCAACGGCGTCCTCGGCATTGCCCACGAGAACGCCACGAACATCGGTGATGAGATTGCGCACGATGGAACTCGCTGCCGACCGGAAGGAAGCTGGGTCGCTCGCTGGATGATGCGCCGATTCGGCGCCGGGCGGCGACCCAGATCGGAACTTCGCGCTCGCCCGCGCGTCATGCCGACATTACGATCTTGTCATGCGCGCGCCATGGCTGGGTCAGGCCGGCTCCGGCACCGTGGCGATATCGCGACCCGGCTTCGAGACCCGCAAAGCGACCGTTGTTGTTAAGACCACAATCCGGAGACTTCGCATGAAACGCATCGCCCTCATCGTCGCCTCCAGCGCCGCGGCCGTCGCGGCGACGCTGGCGATTGCCCAACCGCAGCCGATCCCGCCCGCACCGGGCAGCAATCCGCCATCCCAGGAGCGCAGTGAGCCGCGCGGTGACCGGGCCGAGCGGGGCGACCGCTCCGACCGGCGCGAGGAATGGCGCCAGCGCCGGGCCGAGCGCGCCACCGCCAGGATGAACGAGCGCCTTGCCCAGCTGCGCACCGACCTCAAGCTGAAGCCGGAGCAGGTGCCGGCCTTCGAGAAGCTCGAAGGGCTGATCAAGCGCAATGCCGAGCAGCGCCGCGAGAACTTCGCCAAGATGCGCGAGCAGCGTGAGCATTTCCGCGACGCCGACATCATGGAGCGGCTCGACATGAGGGCGAACCGCCAGGCCGAGCGCGCGACCCGCAGCAAGGAGATGGCGGACGCCGTGCGTCCGCTCTGGTCGACCTTCAGCGACGAGCAGAAGACCGTAGCGCGCCGGGCCGTGCGTCAGGCCATGTCGGAAGGGCGCGAGCGTATGCGCGAGATGCGCGGGCGCAGTTGGCACGGCCGCGACGGCGACCGCGATCGCGACGATGATCGCGGGCCGCGCCGCGGGCGCGACCGTGGCCATGACGACGACGATGATCGCGGCTGAGTTCGCAGCAGGTCAGAGAGATGAGGGCGGTCCGGTAGGGCCGCCCTTTTTTCGTTCGTTCGGCTCCCTCAGCCCTCATCCTGAGGAGGCCGCGTCAGCGGCCGTCTCGAAGGATGTTCCAGGAGGTTCCGGAGACAACTGGAGCATCCTTCGAGACGCAGCCTATGGCTGCTCCTCAGGATGAGGGCTGATGGGTAAAGGCGTATCGGTTGCCTGCGACGGACGCCAACTGTCACGGGGGGCTAGTAAGGCAATCCGTTCCCTCCCAGCGCCTGCACGATATCCCTAGACTTCTTCACGCGCCTCAAAGCGCCCCCGTCAATGCCGCGCCCCCTCCGCGCCCTTCATCTCCACCTCAAACTCCAGCAACTGCCCGAATAGCGGCCCATTGCGGAAATCCTCATCGAACCCCCGGCCGGAGTGCCTCTTCTGCTTCCGGCTCTCCAAAAGCCCCAGCCATGCGAGCGGTCGCAAGACGCGCGACACCATGGCGTATTCGGGGAGGTCGGGCCTCTGTACCTGGTCGAGCGTGTCCATGATCGTGCAGGACTCCATCAGGCTCCCCGCACTGGACCAGTCATGTGCTGCTACCGAGAGGCTCCAGAGGATCACGCCCATGTGGTGCTGCGGCCAGAACTCGATCGGGTTCCTGTCGAAGTCCTGAAGGTTCACCTTCCAGAACACGGCTTCGAACATTTCAGCTAGCAGCGCAGGGGCGGCTTCGGGTGCCAACAGCGCCTTGCTTGCCTTGGTCGCCTTCAGGACTCCTGAGCGCTTCCGCAGCAGCCCTGCAGCTTGCAGCACGATCCTTGTGAAAAGGACCCCATAGGCGTCGTCTTCGTTGATGACCTTGTTCATTTCCAGCGTGGTGGCCTTGTCGTGGCCCGGCCATTCCGTCTGGTCGAAGACGTGCCAGACATCGACACGTTTCAGGGCTCCGGCAGGCGTGAGCACGAGACCGCCCTTTGCCACGGCAAGCTCCAGCAGGAGCCTCGCAGCGCGGACCATAGGGACCTGGAGGGCGGCCCCGACGGGAACGTTGAAGGGTGTGAGGCGAAGCGCCAGCGGAACCCTGCCGGGCGGCTCCAGGAGCCCCTTGAGCGAACCCGGCTGAAGATGCGTCCATGCGGGAGGGATGGAGGTCACGTTGGGAGCGTAGGCGGGCCGGAGCGCAGGCTCAACTGCCAGTCTGGTAAAAGCCTGTGCGCCCAACGAAAAAGGCGGCCCTTGCGGGCCGCCCTTTCCATGAATCCTGCCAGAGGCTTGCGCGCTCCGGCTGATATCTCAGATCAACGCGAGTAGAACTCGATGACCAGGTTCGGCTCCATCTGCACCGCATAGGGCACGTCCGACAGGGTCGGGGTGCGGGTGTAGGTGGCCGAAGACTTGGTGTGGTCGGCGTCGATGTAGTCAGGCACGTCGCGCTCGGCGAGGGCAGCGGACTCGATCACAATGGCGAGCTGGCGCGAGCTCTCCTTGATCGCGATCACGTCGCCGGGCTTCACCTGATAGGAGGCGATGTTGACGCGCTTGCCGTTCACGGTGATGTGGCCGTGGTTGACGAACTGGCGGGCGGCGAAGACGGTCGGGACGAACTTGGCGCGGTAGATCACCGCGTCGAGACGACGCTCGAGCAGGCCGACCAGGTTCTCGCCCGAATCGCCCTTGAGGCGGATCGCCTCGGCGTAGTAGCGGCGGAACTGCTTCTCGGAGATCGAGCCGTAATAGCCCTTCAGCTTCTGCTTGGCGCGCAGCTGGGTGCCGAAGTCGGACGGCTTGCCCTTGCGGCGCTGGCCGTGCTGGCCGGGGCCGTATTCGCGGCGGTTGACCGGGGACTTCGGACGACCCCAGATGTTCTGACCGAGGCGGCGGTCAATCTTGTACTTCGCCTCATGGCGCTTCGACATATCGCGTGTCCTCTATGGTTCGCGAGTTGAGGACCGCGCCCTCCTGTCCCCGTCTCCGGGGTGACAGATCCGACTCGAGAAGACGAGCGGATCACGGGTGCGGAAAAAAGCCACGCGGCCCCGTGAGGAGCCGCGCGACGCCGGCTTACAAGCACTGCTGGCGGTAAAAGTCAAACCCCGTGCTCGTCATTCTCGGGCGAAAGCGAAGCGCAGACCCGAGAATCTCGTTCGGGAAATGCTCGGGTCAAGCCCGAGCATGACGACGTTAGATTGGCAGCGGCTCGGTCTCGATCCGCGCCAGGCCGAAGCCGGCGAGAGCGATATGCGCCGGGCCGGAGAGGCGCGTGCCGTCGGTGAAGACGGCGACGGTCGAGGCGGGCTCCGGGCGGAACCGGGCCGGCCCGAGCAATTGTGCCGTTCGCCTGGCGATCGCCGGGGCTGGGTCGATCCAGGCCACCGGCCAGGGCGCGAGCCGCTGCAGGCGGGGCAGCAGCAGCGGATAATGGGTGCAGGCGAGCGTCACCACATCGGTGCGCCTGCCGTCGCGGGTGACGAAACAGGGCGCGATCTCGGCGGCGATCCCGGCATCATCGACAGGCTCGCCCTTCAGCGCCGCTTCCGCCAGGCCGGCGAGGCGGGTCGCTCCGACCAGGGTGACCTCGCAACCGGCGGCATAGCGCTCGACCAGGTCGTGCGTGTAGTCGCGGGCGACTGTGCCGGGTGTCGCCAGCACCGAGATCAGCCCGCTGCGGGTGCGCTCCGCCGCCGGCTTCACCGCCGGGACGGTGCCGACGAAGGGGATGGCGAAGCGGGCGCGCAGCGCCGGCAGCACCAGTGTCGAGGCGGTGTTGCAGGCGATGACGACGAGATCAGGATGGAAGCGCTCGACCAGGCGCTCCATCACCGCGAGCACGCGCACGACCAGCGCCTGCTCGTCGAGGCGGCCATAGGGGAAGGCGGCGTCGTCGGCGGCGTAGACGATGTCGGCGTCCGGGCGCTGGCGCATGACCTCGCGCAGCACGGTCAAGCCGCCGAGGCCGGAATCGAAGGCGAGGATGGTCGGGATTCGCAAGGGCAGCACCGGCGCGGCATAGCCGGCTCCGGCGAGAAGATCGACCCGCATCGCACTCATATCCATCGCGTCCGCCAAGCCCTCGATTGGGCGCCTGCCCGGTTAAGGAGCGGTGAATCGGTGGCTTCCAGCGATGGGATAATTTAGTTGACTCTGTCCATTAATTGATGATTCTCGCGGCCAGTTGAGGAGCTCGGCCATGTCCGCCATCGACACGCCTGCCATCGCGGCGATCCGCCGTTTCGGCCGCTTCCATACCCGCTTCATCGGGGCGCTGGGCGACGACCTGCACGGCTCCGGCTTCGGGCTGACCGAGGGCCGCGTGCTCTACGAATTGGCGCAACGCGACGGCTGGCGGGCCGGCGAGCTGGCGCGCGAGCTTGGGCTCGACCCGGCCTATCTCTCGCGCCTGCTGAAGCGCTTCAGCGACCTCGGCTGGCTGGAGCGGGCGCGGGCGGTGGGCGACGGCCGGGCCTATGAGCTGAAGCTGACGAAGGCTGGCCACACTGCCTTCGCGCCGCTCGACGAGGCCTCGCGCCGGCAGGCCGACACGATCCTGTCGCGCCTGGCGGGCGGCGAGCAAGCGAGCCTCGTCTCCGCGCTGGAGCGGGCGCAGACGCTATTGTCGGGCGCCGCCAGCCCGCAGCCTGCGGTGACGATCCGCGAGCACCGCCCCGGCGATATCGGCTGGGTGATCTCGGCTCACGCCCGGCTCTATGCGGAGGTCTATGGCTGGGACATCAGCTTCGAGGCGCTGGTCGCCGAGATCGCAGCGAAATTCCTGCGCGAGTTCAAGCCGGGGCAGGAGCGCTGCTTCATCGCGGAGCTCGACGGCGCGCCGGCCGGCTCGGCCTTCGTCGTGCGCGAGAGCGGGGAGGTGGCGAAGCTCCGGCTCGTGCTGGTCGAGACGCGGGCACAAGGGCTCGGCCTCGGCAAGCGCCTGGTGCAGGAGGCGATCGCCTTCGCCCGCGCCGCCGGCTATCGCCGGATGGTGCTGTGGACCAACGACATCCTGCACGCCGCCCGTGCCATCTACGTCGCCGAGGGCTTCAGACTGGTGGCGGAGGAGAAGCACCATTCCTTCGGGAAGGATCTGGTCGGGCAGAACTGGGAGCGCGATCTCTAAATCAGAAGTGAGAGACGGATTCACCGATCAGGTTAGTTCAACCTGATCGGATCCGGCTTTCGCGCTCGGCCAGACCAGCAGCCAGAGATAGGCGACGGTCGAGAGAATAAGGTAGGGCGGCGTCATCGTCTCGGACGGTGCCGGGAGGCGCATCGTGATCAGATCGGGCAATACGAAGAACTCGAGCAGCTCGAGACCGATCAGCGCTGCGATGATCGGCAGGACGGGGAAGCCCATGTCTCTTAGGCGTTGCGCCGAGAGCGCCATCACCGCCCAGTAGAACAGCAGCGTGAGGACGGCGTTGGGGATAGGTTCGACAAAGAACAACGGGCCCGGCACGTCCGCCAATGTCAGTCCGAAGGCCTCGGCGCCCAGAACCATCAAGCCCATGAAGACGACGACCGCCGCGACGCAGCGCAGTACATAAGCCAGTCGGGCGAGGCGCCCGTCGAAGCGCCAGAAGCCGGCGAGGAAGGCCGTCACCGCGGGCGTCATTGTACCGAGGTCAGTGCTGCCCGCTGGAAATCGGCGCGGCGCTGCTGGTGCAGTAAGCCGTCTCCCGTCGTCACCACCGAGAACATCACGAAGCCGCCCTGCTTGCGCGGCAGCACGTAGAATTCGGAATAGCGGGCATCGCCGCCATTCTCGCAGGAGGAGAAGCCGCGCAGCACGCTGGCGCCCTCGACCGTGTCGGTGGTCCGGCCCGAAGCGAATCGGCCCTGGCAGCCGCGCGCATCGGCGGCGGAGACCGCGGCGGCGACGTCGACATCCTTCTGGTTCGGGTTGGCCAGCACCCGCACGAGGCCGGTCGCGCCCTTCGCTTGCCAGCCGGCGCCGTTGCTGCCGATGCCGGACGGCGCTTCCGGGCCGCTCAGCACCTTCGGCTCGGGCAATTGCGCCTTGAGCAGGAAATTGGTCGCGAGCGTCACCGCCTCGAGCTGGATCGCCGGGTCGGCCGTGGCGGCGGTCGTGCCGCTGCCGCCTTGCGCGGGCGCCGGCGTGCCGGGCGCGACCTTCAGGTTGGCGTTGGTCTTCACGCAGTCGAGCAGCGCCGGCATGAGTTCGGCGGTCGCGGTCAGTCGGAAGGTGTAGCGCGCGCCGAGCATGTTGGCTTCGAGGAATTCGGCGCCGCGGAAAGCGCGGACGATGTTGGAATTCGCCGGCATGGTCACGACGACGAGCTGTGGCTGCACTGCCTTGGCGTTGATGCGGACGATGTCGTTGCGGTCGAAGACCATCTCCATCGGTACGTCGGTGCCGGGCTTCAGCCCCCAGGCCCGGTTGGAGAAGCCGAGATTCCAGCCATAGCTGCCGTTGAGCGAGGCGTGCATGGTGACGCCGCTCTTGTAGCTTGCCGACACGGCGCAGTGCGAGAAGTCGCCGGTCTGGTTGTTGGTGAAGGCGCCGCCGGCCCAGTTGCCGACCGAGAATTTCGCATAGGGTCCGGCGGCGAGCACCGGTGAGGCCAGCAGGACGCCGGCGAGAATGAGCGTCGGGCGCATCATCAGGCTCCGCATCGATCCCCAGCGCCGCCATGGTGGCAAAGACTGGGCGGGTCGGGCAAGCCTTGTGCGCGATTGAGCGGGTCTTGCGTGATTCCCGGCGCGCTCGGAAATGCTCTGTCTCTTGGTTTTCACGCAATTTCGGACGCAAAACGCTACGCACTTTTGCTGGAATTGCTTTAGTGCTGGCCCTCGACAGCGAGCGCGTTTTCCAGCTGCCTCAGCCCGTAGGACAGCGAATAGGTCAGCACGAAGTAGATGATGCCTGCCGCGATGAAGACCTCGTAGGGAGCGTATGTCTGCGAGGCGGCCAGCCTTGCCGCGCCCGTGACGTCCAGCAGTGTGATCGTGCTCGCCAGAGAGGTTGCCTTGACGGTGAGGATGACCTCGTTGCTGTAGGCTGGAAGCGCGGCACGGACGGCAAGCGGGACCACGACCGTCTGCAAGGTCCGCGCCCGCGAGAGGCCGAGCGCGCGTGCCGCTTCGACGAGCCCGCGCGGCACGGCGCGCATCGCGCCGGCGAGCAGCTCGCCGGTATAGGCCGAGCCGTTGAGGGACAGGGCGATGATCAGGCACCAGAACGGATCGCGCAGGACCGGCCACAGGATCGAGCTGCGGACGGCCGGGAACTGCCCCAGGCCATAATAGACCAGGAAGACCTGGATGATGGCCGGAACGCCGCGGAAGAACAGGATATAGAGTTTCGACGCGCGGCTGAGCGCAGGCGACGTCGCATTCCGGGCGAAGGCCACTGGCAGGGCCAGGAGAAGGCCGAAAAGCAGGATCAGCAGCGACAGCTTGATCGACAGGACCACGCCGCCGAGCAGGTCTGGGAAGACGGATCGAATGATGCCGAGGTCGAGCATATCAGGCTCCGCCCGCATATTTTCTGGCGGACCGCGCTTCGGCATGGTGGAGCAGGAGCGTCCCGGTCGCGGTCAGGACGAGGTAGATAGCGGCGGCGCCGGCGAAGACCGTGAACGGTTCGCGGGTCGCGCCGGAGACGACGCTGGCCGCTCGGGCAAGCTCCTCGAGCCCGATGACCGAGACCAGGGAGGTTTGCTTCAGCAGGATCAGGCTTTGATTGCCGAAGGCCGGCAGGGCGAGCCGCCAGGCCTGCGGCAGGATGATCAGCAGGAACGCTGCGACGGTGCTCAGCCCCAGCACGTGGCCGGCCTCGTGCTGGCCTTTGGGGACCTTGCCGATCGCGCCGCGGAAGATCTCGCTGGCATACGCGCCGAACACGAAGCCCAGCGCCGTGGCGCCGGCGGCGAATTCGCTGACCTCGACATAGCGGCCGGCGAGCTTCGTCAAGGCGATGGTCCCGCCGAAATACAGGATATAGATGATGATCAGGTCGGGAATGCCCCTGACGACCGCGGTGTAGCAGCCGCCGACGGCGCGCAAGGCACGGTGCCGCGACAGCTTCGCACTGGCGCCGGCGATCCCCAGCACGGTGCCGATCGCGAGGGCGCAGAGCGTCAGCGAGACGGTGACGAGGGCTCCCCAGAGGAGCTGCAGTCCATAGCCCGAGGCCAGCAAGGTCATCTTGCGCCTCGATTCAAGCGGTTTGCGGCGCGGAACGCTTCAGCAGCTCCGCGATGGGGCTGCTGCGGCAAGCCTGCACGCCTTCCCGATAGGTGCGCTCTCGGCCGTAGACGATCCAGGCATCGTCAGGGGAGCCGATGACTTCGTCGATGCGCAGCCGATCGGCATGGCGCGCGGCATATTCGAGATAGACCAGGCCAGAGTCGATACGGCCCTCCAGGAGAGCGTCCAGGATGTAGGGTATCGACGCGATCGGCTTGAGCTCGCTCCAGCGCGAGACGTCCACATAGGAGGAGGTCGCCGGGTAGATCAGCCCGAGCGTGTGCGGCCGGTCGATGTCGACGCGGGTCAGGATCGCGAGATCCTTGCTCGGCGAGATGAAGGTGTCGCAGACGAAGATGTCGCGGAAATTCAGTCCCAACGTCCTCGGCGTGTCCGGATGCACTGCGCATTGGACGATGTAGTCGACCTCTCCACGCCTCACGAGATCGACGGCCTGATCGAAGTCGTCGACCAGCTTGATCTGCGCGTCGTCGAGCCCGTGGAAGGCGATGTAACGTCGCGTGACGAGTTCGTGGTTGGTGCCGCCCGGGCCGAGCGTGGCGAATACGATCATGAGAGCACTCTTGTGGTTTGCGAGCGGCCTCCCCGAAAGCGGTGCCGGGGGAGGCCGCCGATCACATCGGCAGGTCACATCAGCTTGAAGGGAAAATACTTCGCCGTGATGCGGTCATAGGTTCCGTCGGCCATGATCGCGGCCAGCGCGGCGTTCAGGTCGGCAAGGAGCTTGGTGTCTTCCTTGCGCAGGGCGATGCCGTTGCCGTCGCCCAGGAGGCCGCCCTTGAACTCGGGGCCGGCAAGCTCGAAGGCAGCGGCCTCGGGCCGCTTGAGCAAGCCGACGAAGGAGGTGATCTTGTTGGCGAAGAGCAGGTCGATCCGTTCCGAGAGAAGATCGAGCTCGACATCGGTCGGCTTGTCGAAGACGACGATCTCGGCCTTGGGGAAGGTCTTGATCAGGAAATCATGCTGGATCGAGCCGCGCTGGACGCCGATGCGCTTTCCGGCCAGGCCCTGGGGCGTGAAGTCCTTGACCGTTCCCTTCTTGATGACGAATTGCGAGATGGTGTCCTTGTACCGATCGGTGAAGGCGACCTGCTGCTTGCGCTTCTCGGTGATGCCCATGCTGGCGACGATGAAGTCGTATTTCCTGGCGAGGAGGCTGGGGATGATGCCGTCCCAATCCTGCGCGATGATCTCGCAGGATGCCTTCATCCTCTCGCAGAGCGCATTGGCGACATCGACGTCCCAGCCGACCAGCTTGCCGGACACATCCTTGTAGTTCCACGGCGGATAGGTGCCTTCCGTCGCGATCTTGTACTTGGTCTCGGCGTCAGCCGGTGCGGCGGCAAGGCTCGCGGCGAGCAGGACGAGCGCGGTGTGCATCAATGTCTTGAGCGTCATGGCGGACCCCTCTGGCGTGAAACGCAGGGTGCATCGTTCGCCTGCCCAGAGAGCAAATCAACTGCAACAATTCATATTTTCCTGCTGTTCAAAAATGCTATTATAATCTTAGGTTTACTATAACAATGATAAACCTTATCGGCGATTCAACGATCCTTATTGGGCCGTGGATGGTTGTTCCTTCAAACATTATCGAGTCGCCGGGAGCGAGTATGATGTTCTTGGTTCCGTAGCGATACTCCATCTTTCCATTCAGGATGTGCAGGAACTCTGTTCCCGTATGCTGGAAGGAGGCATCGAGCTCTGCATCCTGCTCGATGGTCACCAGATAAGGCTCGACGAAGGTTTCGCCCGAGAGCAGGTGTCCCAGCAGTTCGTAGCTCTGTCCCTTCCTGCGGCCCTGGCGCTGGACCATCACGCCGCGGCCGGCATAGACGATCGAGAGGTCGCTGCGCTGGCCGTGTCCGGAGAACAGCCGGGCGATCGGCACCTTGAGCGCCTGGGCGATGGCGGCCAGGGTTTCGAGCGAGGCCGATGCGGTGCCAGCCTCTATCTTCGAGATCATGCCGTTCGAGATGCCCGAGATCGAGGCCAGTTGCGTCGCGGTCAGATCGAGTGCGCGGCGCAGGTGACGCACCTCACGGCCGATCGAACCCGCCAGCTCGGCGTTGCCCGCACCACCTTGTGCCGGCGAGGCTGTCGCTCTCCTCTGCCGTGGCGTCATCGTGGTCAGCGTCGAGCGGCGGATCCGCTTGGGCACGTATTTCTGCATGGCTGCGCGCCTCCGAGCGCAAGGCCTGGTCGTGGCCTGCTCCTCACCGCGATCGGGCGCGGCATCTCCCGGCCCTCCGATGCCCGAAGATGCCGTTGAGCGAGCCAAGGCTTCGCATGTTCCCGACGGGATGACGATCCGCGAAATGCCCGGCCGATCCGGCCGGATCGACGGGTTACGCCTTGAGGCGCGCCACCGCGGCGGCGGCCGTGCGGCCGGCAAGGGTCGCGCCGCCCGCGGTCATGGCGCCGCCGCCGGCGGTCGCCTCGCCGGCGAGCCAGAGTTTGCCGCCGACAGGCTCGGCGAGGATGTCGCGCGCGCCGGCATGGCCCGGCAGGCAGACGGAGTAAGAGCCGTGCGAGAACGGATCGACCCACCAGGCCGGGAAGGAGACCGGGCCGGCCGCCTTGCGGAACTCACCGCCGATCATCGCGGCGAGCAGGTCGACGACCTGCTCGCGCGCCGCATCGGGGCCTGCGGTCGAGAGGGCGCGGGCGAAATCGCCGCCGCAATAGCCGATGACGATGTCCTGGTCGCCGGGGAAGAGCTCGAAGCTGATCAGCCGCTCCGCCGCGCCGGCCTCGAAATAGGTCGTGCCCGGCATGATGCCGAAGCGATCGCCCTCGACCTTGAGCGCGATCTTGGTGAGCGCGCCCATGCCGATGCCGGCGAGCGCGTCGCGCGTGCGGGCAGGGAGGTCCGGCGTGAAGCGGATCGCGCCGGCCTTCAGCACGCCGACCGGCACGGTGACGATGCAGGCTCGGGCCCGCAGTGTTCCCGCAGCGGTGGTGACGGCGACGCGCGAGCCGCTCCAGTCGATCGCCGTGACCGGCTGGTTCAGGCGGATGTCGAGGCCTTCGGCATAGCGGGTGACGAGATTGCCGTAGCCGCTCGGCACGACATAGTCCTCGCCCGCCCAGAGGCGCTGATAGTCGCGCGCCGAGATGCGCGCCGATTCCTCGCCGATCGAGAGCAGCATGCCGGAGGCCGCGACCGGGGCGAGATCCGGGCTGAGATCGCTCAGCACCTCGGCGACCGAGAGATCGCGAGCGTCGAGGTCGGCATTGTCGAGCCGCCGGTCGATCTCGCCGAAGGCGCCGCGGCGGCGGGCGCGATCGCCGGCGGGCATGGGCTTGCCGCTCTGGAAGAGCTGGAAGCCGCCGCCCCAGCTCTCGTTCGGGGTCGCCACGGCAAGCTCGCGAGCGATCTCGGTCCACGGGTTGCGCTCGGCCCAGTGGATGAACATCGCGCCGGCATCATAGGCCGGGCCGAGCGAGGAATCGGTGAAGGTCCGGCCGCCGAGTCGGCCGCGCCCTTCGAACACGACAGCGGAACGGCCCGCGGCCTGGAGCTGCTTTGCCGCGGCGATGCCGGCGGCGCCGGCGCCGATCACGATGACGTCGGGTTCGGCGGCGCGAACGGGCAGGGGCCGGCCGGCAAGGCTTGCTGCCAGCGCGCCTGACCCCATCAGCCATCTCCGGCGGTCGAGCATGAAGAACGGTCCATATCTGCGGCCGGTCCATGATGGCAGCCGCGTTTTGCGCTGCAATACACGACTGCGAGTGCGGCGGGAGCAGGGCCATCACAGCTTTGCGAGGCCAGCGGCGTGCCTGTTTCGCGGAGAAGATGGTCTTCAGTTTAGACGAATGAAAAGCTTAGTTTGAAATTCCAATAAGTAAGTAATGTATCACGCAATCGAGAGTCTATTGACAGTTAAATTCAGTTTTAATAACCGCTGATGGTGAAAGTAAGGCGCAAGGCCTAGTTTTCATGCATTATAAAAAGCAATTCGACTTGGCAAGCCACTTTGGCAAGGCGAATTCTTTCTCAGCGACAGGATGCGGGCGATGAGGACGAATTGCAGCGGGCTGCGCCATGGCGTGGCGCTTGGAGCCTTGATGCTGGCGGTCACGCCGGCTCTGGCGCAGCAGCAACGCAACCCCGCTCCACCTGCGGCCACCGAACAGGTGCAGCTCGACCAGATCAACGTGCAGGGCGAGCGGCAGGCGGCGCCGCTGCTGCAGGGGCCGACGACGACGACCACCACGCGCGCCGAGCTCGACCGGCTGCAGATTCAGAGCCTGACCGACCTGTCGAACCGGGTCGAGGCCGGCATCACCTTCAATCGGCAGAATGGCTCGCTCAACATTCGCGGCCTTGACGGGGCGCGCGTGCTGACGACGATCGACGGCATCCGCCAGCCCTTCCTGATCGATACCCGTCTCGGCCGCGCCGGCACCAATGCCTTCGATTTCGATTCGTTGTCCTCGCTCGACCTGCTGCGCGGCGGCAGCGGCGGCGCGACACTCGGCGCCGGCGCGCTGGGCGGTGCGCTCGCGGTCCGTACGCTTGATCCCGAGGATCTGATCCGCAGCGGGCGCTCCTTTGGGGCGCTCGCCAAGACAGGCTATGACAGCACGGACCAGGCCTGGTTCGGCAGTGCGGCGGCGGCGGCGCGCATGGGCGGCACCTCCGTCCTGCTGCAAGGCAGTTTCCGCAACGGCCATGAGATCGACAGCGGCGGCACGAACAAGTCGATCGGCGCGACCCGTACCGCGCCGAACCCGGCCGACTTCAACCAGTACAGCTTCCTCGGCAAGATCTACCAGCAGGTCGGCGAAGCCCATCGCTTCGGTCTCACCGGCGAGTTCTTCAAGCGTGAAGATCGGGTCCAGACCCGGACCAGCACTGTGTCGCTGACCGGCAATTTCCGCCCTGGCGCGTATCAGACCGGCGAGGATGTCGAGCGCAACCGCGTTTCGCTGACCTATGACTACAAGCAGCCCGGCGGCCTCTTCGTCGACGAGGCGCATGCCAATCTCTACTGGCAGCGCCTGAAGCGCAACGACCTGGTCAACGCCTGGCGTTTCACCAGCATTGTCGGGCCCTATGCTCGCGACAACGAGAATGAGGAAACCGCCTACGGCTTCAACGGCCATGTGATCAAGAACCTGCAGACCGGCGCGCTCTCGCATCGCATCCTGCTCGGCACCGAACTGCGGATGTCCTCGTTGAATCAGTATTCGTCCGGCATCGACAATTGCCCGCAGCGGCCGGCATCCGGTTCGTTCACGGGAGCGCTTGCCACCTGCAACAACCTGTTCACCAACCAGGCTGACCAGCCTGATGTCGACGGACGGCTCGTCGGCATCTATGTCCAGGACGAGATCGGCCTGCTCGACAACCGCCTGCGCGTCACGCCGGGCGTGCGCTTCGATTGGTATGAGGAGAAGCCGCAGGCGACTCCGGCCTATTCGCTCGGCGGCTCGCGCCCCGTCGGCCTGCCGCCGTCTTCGAACGACTCCGCTTGGTCACCGCGCATCCGGCTGGAATACGATATCCTGAAGAATGCGCCCTGGGTGAAGGACGTCACCGTCTTCGCGCAATGGGCCAAGAGCTTCCGGGCGCCGACCGCGGACGAGCTCTATGGCCGCTTCGGCGGGCCGAGCACCTATCTGCGCGCCGGCAATCCGCTCCTGCGACCGGAAGAGGGCAATGGCATCGACGTCGGCGTGCGCTTCGGCGACAAGCAACTCGGCGGTTCGATCACCTATTTCCACACCAACTATCGCAACTACATCGAGCAGATCCAGCTTCAGGCTCCGGGCGTCGGCGGCTTGTATCCCCAGGGCGGCATCGTCAGCCTCCGCAATATCCCGCGCGCCGAGATTCAGGGCGTCGAGGCCAACGGGCAATACGCTTTCGCGCCGAACTGGCTGGTGCGCGGCTCGTTCGCCTATACTCGCGGCCGCAACAAGACCGACAACATCTTCCTGAACTCGATCCCGCCGATCCAGGGCATCGTCGCCGTAGCCTACGGCACGGATCGCTGGGGCGCCGAGGTCTCGGCCAAGATGGCCGGCAAGCGCGATGATGTCTCGACCGTCCAGGCCGGCACCGGCTTCAAGGCGCCGGGCTATGCGATCTTCAACGCGACGGCCTGGTGGCGTCCGGCACCGGAGATCGCAGATGTCGAGCTGCAGGTCGGCGTCTACAACATCTTCGACCGCAAGTATTTCGATGCAGCCAACGTGCCGCTCGCTCGCCCGCAGGCGCGGGACTACTACAGCGAGCCCGGCCGGACGGTGAAGGCGACGCTCAAGTACCAGTTCTGATCGCCAAGGTTTCGAGACTGACTTCAGCCGGCCCTCACGGGCCGGCTTTTTTGTTGCGCGAGGCCGGGATGGGGCGGAGGCCGGTTTGGAGCCGGGCGCAAGCGTCTCGACACTGCCTTGCACCCAGCGCATTCCCCGATGCGGTTTTTGCCTCAGGTCTTAACATTCCCTTAGCAGCCCGACTCTAGTCATGGTTGTGTGCCGCCCGAAACTCGCAAGGGCGCGCTGGCTATGTAGGGGATAAGCCGATGACCGCCGGAGTGTGCCGTTCCTCTGTCAATCTCGGTGTATTGCTCCGGACCGTCAGCCTAAGCACGCTGACGCTCGCGGCCTGGGCCGCTTCGCCGGCCTCGGCCGCGACCTATTTCGTCAGCACTGACGGCCAGTTGCGCGCCGCCATGACCGCGGCGAACGGCGACGGCGATCCGAGCTCGACGATCGTAATGACCGCCAGTTTCCCCTCAGGCTCCGCCAGTTTTCCAACTGCGACGAAGCCAATCACGATCGACACCCAGGGGTTCACCCTCTTCGGCGCCCCCAACGGCGGCACCTTCATCACGGGCGCCGGAGCCGTCAGGACGCTGGTGGGCACATTCCGAGGCTCCGACGGCGGAACGTCGGCAGCGGCTCTTGCCGTTCGCACCGGGGCGTCGGTGACGAACATGGGCCTCGTTCAGGGCGGAACGACCGGTACAGGAAACGGAGGACCAGGCGTCGACCTTGGCGGACCGGGAGCCGCTGCCGCGCTGACGAATCACGGTGTTATTCGCGGCGGGACGGGAATACTCGGCGGCTATGGCATATCGGTGCGCAATGTCGCCGGACAGATCATCAACACCGGCACGATCGAGGGCGGCGATGGCTCCATCGCGATTCAAGCCATTGGAACCGGTACCAATCTCAACATCGTCAACAGCGGCACCATCCGGGCCGGCGCCGGGCAGAGCATCGCCATTCAAGTGGTTCAGGGTTTTTTTGGCGTGATCGATCTGGAGCTTCGAGCGGGCTCGCAGATCATCGGCGATGTCTTGGCCAATGCGGCAAGAAGCGCCAACGTCCTCCGCCTTGGCGGGGCCGACAACTGGGTGCTCGATGGCGGCATCGGCAGCACCTCGCAGTACCGCAATTTCAACCGTCTGGAGAAGACGGGCGCGAGCACCTGGACCATTGCCGGCAGCGGCGATTTCGCGGGCACGACCAACGTCAACGAGGGTGCGCTGATCGTGAACGGCTCGCTCGCCGACTCGGCGGTGACGGTCGCGTCGGGCGCGCGGCTCGGCGGCTCGGGCACGGTCGGGGCGACGACGCTCGCCTCGGGCAGCCGGATCACGCCCGGCAATTCGATCGGCACGCTCACCGTCAATGGCGCATATGTCCAGAATGCCGGGGCGGTCTACGAGGTCGAGATCGATCCGGGCACGGTCACCTCCGACCGCATCGACGTGAAGGGCACCGCGACGCTGGCCAATGGCGCGACGATCGCGGTCGTCAACTCTACCGGCGCGGCCTATGTCGCCGGCCAGCGCTACACCATCCTGACCTCGACCGGGCTGACCGGCAGCTATGGCAACGCCGACCTTGCGCTGACGCCCTTCCTCAGCCTGCGCAACGGCACCGATGCGTCGAATGCTTATCTGACAGTGGTCCGGACGGGCACTGCTGGCGGCATCGGCGGTACCGGCAACGAGCAGGAGGTCGGCAAGGCGGTCGACAGCCTGCCGGACGGCAATTCGATCCAGAGCGGTGTCTACAACCAGGCGAGTCTCGATGCGGCGCGCCGGGCGCTCGGACAGCTCGCCGGCGAAATCCATGCCTCGGCCCGCACCGTGCTGGTCGACGAGAGCTGGCTCCTGCGCGCGGCGGTCAACGACCGGTTGCGCTCGGCCTTCGGCGCGGTCGGCTCCGCCCCGATGGCGACGCTGAGCTATGGCTTCACCGCCGATCTCGCGCCGCGCATTCAAGGGGCGATGCCCAGGCCGCCTTCGGCCGAACGTTTCGCCGTCTGGGGCCAGGGTTACGGTTCGTGGGGCCGTACCGGCAGCGACGGCAATGCCGCCAGCCTCTCCCGCTCGACCGGGGGCCTGCTCGTCGGTGCCGATGCCGCGGTGTTCGAGAACCTGCGCCTCGGCGTCGTCGCCGGCTACAGCCGGACCCAGTTCGACGTGAACGGCCGGCTCTCCTCCGGCGAGAGCGACAACTACCATCTCGGCCTCTATGGCGGCGGGCAATGGGGTGCGCTGAACCTGCGCACCGGCCTGAGCTACACTTGGCACGACCTCTCGACCCGGCGCGGCATCGTCGCGGCCGGGCTCGGCGACACCTTGCGCGCCGATTATGATGCCGGCACGGCTCAGGCCTTCGGCGAGTTCGGCTACCGCATCGACATCGGACAGGTGGCGTTCGAGCCTTTCGCCGGCCTCGCCTATGTCGTCCTGCACCGCGACGGCTTCTCGGAGCGCGGCGGCGCCGCGGCGCTTTCCTCCGGCAGCGACGACACCGGCCTCGGCTATGCGACGCTCGGCCTGCGCGCCGCGACGGCGACCCGCCTGCAGGGCATGGATTTGACGCTGCGCGGCGGCCTCGGCTGGCGCCATGCCTTCGGCGATGTCGATCCGAAGACGACGCTCGCCTTCGCCGGCGGCAACCCGTTCAGCATCTCCGGCCTGCCGATCGCCAGGGATTCCGCTTTGGTCGAGGCCGGGCTCGATTTTGCGCTCGGCGCCAACACCACGCTCGGAGCCTCCTACACCGCCCAACTCGCCGAAGAGGCGCAGGATCACGCCTTCAAGGCGAGCCTGGCTGTGAGGTTCTGAGGGACACACGAAAAGCAAGCGCCCCGCTAAGGTCGCAAGCGGCCATTTGCTGTCCGCCCTATGCCTTGAGATCGCTGAACTTCAGCCACCCATCTGCGGCACGTGAAGCGGCTTGGGCACCAGTTTGATATCGTTCTCGGCCAGCGTGGTCCGCACCTTGGAGAGGATCGCCTTGCGGATCTGGAATTGCCGTCCGGCCCGGGCCTTGTACTTGCCGCGGATCACCAGGGTGCCTTCCTCGAGCGCGGCAATGCCCTGGCTCTTGAACGGCTCAAGGAGATCGGCGTTCAGTTCCGGATCGGCCGCGACCTCCTGCCCGATTTTCTTGAACAATTTTCGAACGGCTTCGACATCGGTGTCCAAAGCCACCCGGAACAGCATTTTTTCGACGACCCATTCGCGGCTGAAGTTCTGGATCTTCCCGATCTGCCCGAAAGGGATCGTCGCAACCGGGCCGCGCGGATGCCTCAAGGAGACAGAGCGCAACGAGATTCTCTCGACGGTGCCCTTGGCCCCCGAGGTCTCGATGTACTCGCCGTGGCGGAAGGCATCATCGACGAGGAAGAACAGACCCGCCACCACGTCCTTCACCAGGGTCTGGGAGCCGAGACCGATCGCCAGACCGAAGATCGAGAGGCCGGTGATCAACGGCCAGACATTGATGCCCAGCATGACCAGGATGGTGAGCGCCCCCAGCGTCAGAAGCGCGGCCTTGGTGAGGCCCACGAGCAGCGGGCCGACAGTGGTCAGCCGCGTGCCGATCACGGCGGTGGTGACATGGGGATCGCCCGACGCATGAGGTCTGATGCGCGCGGTCATGATCGCCACCCAGTTCCAACAGAAGGCGATGACCAGCACGAGCATCAGGATCTCGGCTGCTTTCAGCACGACGGTGCCACGCGGAATACCGGCGACGTCCAGAATGGGCAGGAGCCAGAGCATCGCCAATACCGCGAGGATCGATGAGGCGACCACGATGCGGAACGTCCGCCACAGCGCGCCGGTCAGTTCGCCTCCCTGCGATCGAGCCGCCT
This sequence comes from Allobosea sp. Root483D1, assembly GCF_001429505.1. GTDB lineage: Bacteria > Pseudomonadota > Alphaproteobacteria > Rhizobiales > Beijerinckiaceae > Allobosea. The sequence goes on along the minus strand of NZ_LMJW01000003.1, from coordinate 88,351 downwards.
GCCAGCCGCGTCTTTCGATGGCGACGTCGAGATGGGGGGCGGCGAGAGCCAGAAGAAGCGAAATCAGCAGAAATCCGCCCCGCGTCGGCCTTCCGATCGTCAGATCCAGCTGGATGAAGACAAAAGCGAGTATCACGATCGCGACCACGATCCAGGGCCAGATTGCGGCCAGCTTCCGGCGCAGCGATCCTGCCCTGCTGCCGAACGACAGAGCCCTCGTGACCAGCCCGCGATGACGCAGATACGCCGCTGCGACCAGAACCGTAAACGGCAAAGACACCGCGAATGTTGCGAAGAGATCGCGTAGCGGATCGGCCGCATTCCATACGCGCAGACAGGCCAACACCACCAGGCCGCCGGAGGCGATTCCGATCGCGACGGCGAGATCACGCCGCCAAGGCGAGAAGATCGACCTGCGACCTGTGGTCAACGGGAAACATATCATTGTCGCCACAGCCGAGATCACGACGCAGTTCAGCAAGGCGCGGCGGAGCATTGGATCGGGGATGAGGCTCAGCAGCAGGACCCAGAACGTCAGCACCACGAGCAGGGCAGCCGCGAACCAGGCCGCCGCGGATAGAAGTGGCCGAGCCATGAATCTGGTCGTGATGGAACGGCCCGCCGCTGCCGTAGCAGCGATGGCAAAGAGGCAAATCGCTATGACGCTGAGCGCGAGCAACGCGGGACGATAACCGACGGCTTCCAGCCCTTTGATGAAATCATGCCACGCCTCACCGGAAGAGAGCCACCCCGAGAATCTCGTCGCCAGACCGTTCTCGATCAGCATGGAGAAACGATGGAGCATCGCGGTTGCAGCCTCGAGCTCGTCGGTCCGTAAGTCGGCAGCCATGGTCTCAGTCTCTTGTGGGAGTCGACGACATAGCCCGTCCGCGCCAAACGATTGGTGAATCCGGAGAACGTTTGGCCCGCGTCACAGACAAAACTATCGTTGCGACAGCCCGATCCGGCATTGAGCCAGACTCCTCCCAGCAGAGGCGACCGCCTGTCTTGCCATTTCGCGACAATCGCGCTTGGCAATTGGTCGAGACGGCCAGGCATCTGCCTCCTCCCGATGTCTTCGAGACGAGCGCCATCCCGCTCAGCCGGCGAGGACGATCCGCATCCGGGTCATCCCGTCCTCTTGCGCCAGGGTGAGCTCGCCCTTGTGCGCCCGCTCCATCTCTGCCGCGATGGCGAGAGCGAGGCCCGAACCGTGCGAGGCTGTGCCCTTGGCGAGGGGCTGGACGAGCTCTGCCAGTGGGCCGGTAAAGCTGTCGCGCCGTACTGAGCACGGTCTTCGCCAGGGCGTTGAGGTCGACCGGGGCAAGCGCCGCCGCATCGGCCCCGCTGGCGGCGCTGATCGGGCCGAGCTTCGCTCGCCCAGGATGACGAGGGTGCTTCCCCATGAAGTCAGCACGCTCTGGCGCCGCCGCAGGTTCTGCGGCGGCGCAGTCGTTTGGTGCCGTCAGGCTTTCGGCTCGACGTTCCGGCCGGCCTTCGGTCCCTCTGCCAGCGACTTGAACACGCCGCGCAGGGTGCGCGCCTCCTGCTCGGTCATGTCGAGACGGTGCAGGATGTCGCGCAGATTGGCGGTCATGACCGGCTTCTTGCCGGGCGGGAAGAAGCCGCAGCGCTCGAGCTCGCCCTCGAGATAGTCGAACATCGAGAGCACAGTTGCCCGGCTCGCCGGCGGCGAGGGGTTGTTCTCGCGGAAGGGCGGCTCGCCGCCGCTGGCCTTCAGCCATTCATAGCCGCAGAGCAGGACCGCCTGCGCCAGGTTGAGCGAGGCGAAGGCGGGATTGACCGGGAAGGTCAGGATCGCGTCGGCGAAACTGATCTCCTCATTGGTCAAACCGATGCGCTCACGCCCGAACAGGATGCCGACCCGTTCATCCGAGGCGATGCGCTCGCTGAGGTTCGGCATCGCCTCGGCGGGGGTGAAGACCCGCTTCATCTGGCCGCGCTCGCGCGCCGTCGTTGCCAGCACATGGTTGAGATCGGCGATCGCCGCGGCGGCATCGGGAAAGAGCCGGGCATTGTCGAGGATATGGGTGGCGCCGGAGGCGGCCGCCGTCGCGCCCTTCTTGAGGCCACCGCCGCTCGGCCAGCCATCGCGCGGCGCGACGAGGCGCAGCTCGGACAGGCCGAAATTCGCCATGGCGCGCGCGCACATGCCGATATTCTCGGCGAGCTGCGGTTCGACGAGGATGACGATGGGAGCTTGCGCCGTGAGGGGCGGGCGGGTGCGGTCGGTGCCGGAACCGGTCATGTGAAGGCTGTGTCCTGAAAGAGGCCGCAGCCATGCGCCGGCTGCGCCGCTCCCGTCAACCGCTCGGCGGTGATCAGGCGCGGCGGCGCTCGTGCCTGAGATCGACGGCGTGGCCGGGCTGGGCGCCATCATGCGTCCGGAAGGCCGCGACCAGGCCGTTCAGCCGCTCGATCTGCTGCGCCAGCGCCGTGGCGGAGGCGGCGCTCTGCTCGGCCAACGCGGCGTTCGCTTGGGTCATCTCGTCCATATGGGCGATGGTCTGGCTCATCTCGTCGATGCCGCTGGCCTGCTCGGACGATGCCGAGGAGACCTCGGTCACCGTGGTCGCGACGCGCTGCGAGGCCTCGACGATCTGGCCCAGCACCGCGCCGGCCGAGCGCACCAGCTCGACACCGTCGCCGACCTGCGTGTTCGAAGCCTTGATCAGCGCCGAGATGCTCTTGGCCGCCTCGCTCGAGCGCTGGGCGAGCGTGCGCACTTCCGAGGCGACGACGGCAAAGCCCCTGCCGGCATCGCCGGCGCGGGCGGCTTCGACGGCGGCGTTGAGCGCCAGCAGATTGGTCTGGAAGGCGATCTCGTCGATCACCGAGGTAATGTCGGAGATCTTGCGCGAGGCGTCCTCGATGCGGCTCATCGCCTGGACCGCATCGTCGACGATAGCGCCGCCCTTGCGGGCGATGCCGCTCGCCTCCTGCGACAGCTTGGCGGCCTGGCGCGAGGCGTCGGCCGCGGCCTTGACCGAGGCGGCGAGCTCCTCGGTGGTCGCGGCGCTTTCCTCCAGCGAGGAGGCTTGCTCCTCGGTACGCTTCGAGAGGTCGTCGGCGCCGCTGGTGATCTCGCGGCCGGCGGTCGCGACCTCGACGGAGGTCGCCTTGATCGCGTCGACGGTCGCGGCCAGGCGCTCGATCGCGCTGTTGAAATCCTGCTTCAGCGTCTCGTAGTCCTGCGCGACGGCATCCTCGATCCGCACGGTGAGGTCGCCCTGCGAAAGGCGGGCGAGTGCGTCCGCCAACAAGCCGACGACCTGGCGCTGCTCGGCAAGCAGGGAGCCTTGCGTGGCGGCAGCTTCCTCGCGCTGGTGTGCGATGGCAAGATTCTGGCGCTCGGCCTCGGCACGCCCCTCGCTGGTCTCGGCCTCGAGCCGTTGCACGGCGAGCCCGTTCTCCTTGAAGACCTGCACGGCCTGCGCCATCTGGCCGATCTCGTCGCGGCGGAAGAGGCCGGCGATCGCGACCTCGTAGTCCCCGGCGGCGAGCCTGAGCATGGCGTCGCGCAGGCGGCGCAGGGGCAGGGCGGTGGTGCGCCCGACGATGAAGGCGGCAATCAGGCCGAGCACGAGCGCGGCAACGATGGTTCCCAGAATGATCGCCTGCGTGCGGGCCTGCGCCTCGGCGAGGCGGGCGCCGGCCTCAGCCTCCTCCGTGGCGAGCCGGGTTTCGAGCTCCTGCAGCGGCGGGGCGATCAGGTCGAACTCGCCCGAGAGTTTTTCACCCGCGAGCATGAAATCCTTCTCGGCCTTGCTCCAGGCGGGAACGATCTCGGCATAGGTCTTGAAGGCCGGGTCGATCTCGGCCCTGGCCTCGGCCGGGATGCCCTGGCGGCCGAGCGCGCGCTCGAAGCGGCCCTGCTCGACCTCCCACTGGCCGAGCAGGCTCTCGTCGAGCGAAAGACGATAGGCGGCATCGATCCGGCGCAAAGCCGCGAGGATGCCGGGGAGGCGCGCAAGGTCGGGCGAATCGGATCCCATGCTGTGCGAACGCACCTTGGTCTCCAGGGCTTCGGCGGCGTCTTCCAGCCTGGCGGCGAGGCCTTCCGGAGCGGCGGAGCGCAAGGCGAGCTGCATCGCGCTGATCGTGGTGAAGTCGGCTTCGATCGCCTTCATCGGCGCTTCGAGCGCGGCGATGCTGTCGCGCACGCGGCCGGCTCCAGCGGCGCTGCCAAGACGCGCAATCGCCTGCTTCAGCGATTCAAGGCCGGCTCTGAAGTCATTGATATCCGTGGTTTCCTGGCGGAAGCGGACATCGCGACTGGCGGCCTTCAGCGCGAAGCTCGCGGCACGCACCTCGCGTGAGCGGGCGGCGAGCGTGGAGTAAGCTTTGGAGTCCTCGAAGGCGGCTGTGAGTTGGCCGCTGCCCGTCCAGGATGCGGCGCCGATCAGCACGAGGCCAAGGACGAAGACGACGCTGACCAGTGCGATCCGGAGCTGGATCGTCAGGCGCGAGGCGGCCGAGCGCGAGCTTGCAGTAGACAAAGCCATGACCCTCTCACCTGCCGGAATCGGGCGAGAGCCTGCCAAATCATGCTTAAGGTTCCGCTAAACGCAGTGCGGGCACGGCCCCAAGGCCGTGCCCGCTTCCTGTCTGCGGCGTAGGAATGCGCCTCAGAACTCTTCCCAGCCGGCATCGTTGGCACGCTTGCGGGCTGAGGCTGAGGCTGAGGCCGGAGCCTGGCGCGGCGGCGCCTTCCGCTGCTCGACGAGTGCTGCAGCGAGCTTGCGCAGGCGTTCCGGCTCGGCGCCCCGGCCGCTCGCGATCGCCGCCAGGTCGGTAGTGCGCAGCGGCGGCGGGGCATACGGGGTGGCCGCGACCGGGGACCTCGCGATCGGCGCGAGCTCATCCCCGGTCTTGAAGGCCGCGACGAGGGCGTTGAGCTCGGCGATCTTGCCGGCGAGGGCGTTGGCGCTGGCGGCGCTCTGCTCGGCGAGCGCGGCATTGGCCTGGGTCATCTCGTCCATATGGGCAACGGTCTGGCTCATCTCCTCGATGCCGTTGGCCTGCTCGCTCGACGCGGTCGCGACCTCGGAGATGGTGGTCTGGACGCCGCGCGAGGCCTCGACGATGCGGGTCAGCGCATCGCCGGCCTGCTGGACCAGCTTCACGCCGGACTCGATCTCGCTGTTCGAGGAGGAGATCAGCCCGGAAATGTCCTTGGCCGCCTCGCCGGAGCGCTGGGCCAAGGTGCGCACCTCGGAGGCGACAACCGCGAAGCCCTTGCCGGCATCGCCGGCGCGGGCGGCTTCGACCGCCGCATTGAGCGCGAGAAGATTGGTCTGGAAGGCGATGCCGTCGATCACCGAGACGATCTCGGAGATCTTCTTCGAGGCGCCCTCGATCCGGGCCATGGCCGCGACCGCCTCGCCGGCGATGACGCCGCCGTCCTGTGCGACCTGCATGGCCTGACCGGCCTGGCGGACCGCCTGCTGCGAGGCCTGGGCGGAGGCCTTGACCGAGGCGGCAAGCTCCTCGGTGGTCGCCGCGCTCTCCTCCAGCGAGGAGGCCTGCTCCTCGGTGCGCTTGGAGAGGTCGTCGGCGCCGGTCGAGATCTCGCGGGCCGAGAGGCCGACATCCGAGGCGTTGGCCTGGATCGTCCGCATCGTCGTCGAGAGCCGCTCGGCGGTCTGGTTGATCGCCTCCTGCAGGGCGGCGAAGCGGCCGCGATAGCCGGTCGTCACGCGGTGGGTCAGGTCGCCGGCAGCGAGCGACTGCATCGCGTCGGCGAATTCGGTGGTGGCGGCATCGACGACAGCGTTGATCTCGTTGACGCCCTCGACCAGCTCGCGCAGCGGGCCGTCGACATCGCCGGCCTCGGCCTGGCCGGAGAAGTCGCCGGCGCGCGCCGCCGCGACGATGCCGGCGACCTCGCCGACGAGGGTGCGGACCTTGGCGGCCTGCTCGGCATCGGCCAGCATCGCGACCTCGCGGTCGCGCCGGTTGGTTTCGAGCGCGAGCGCGTTCTGGCGGTAGTCCTCGAGCGCGCCGCTCAGCGTGCCGATCTCGTCGGGGCAGGGCGGAGCGGGAATCTTCTGGGCGAAGTCACCGGCCTGCATGCCGGCGAGCGACGTCTGGAGCTGGGCCAGCGGCCGGGTGATGCGGCGCTGCACGCCGCGCCAGCTCACGACGCAGATGCCGAGCAAAGCGAGGAAGAGGCCACCGGTGATCGCAAGCCGGGTCCAGGCCCGCGACAGCGTCGCCTGCGTCACGTTCTCCATCTCATCGAAGGACTGGCCGACGGCGGCGAGGATCGTGTTGAACGGGCCGTTGCACTGCTTGGTCCATTCCTCGGGGCCGACGACCGGGCTGCTGCCCTGGCCGACGCGGCCGATCTGCTCGTCCATCAACCGGTTGGCGGCCGTGACCTCGGCGTTCATCGCGCCGACCTTGCGCGCCAGCTCGGGGCTGACGCCGGGGCGCGCCGCAAGCTGGGTCAGCTGGGCGATGCTGGCGTCGGATGCGCCGCGCATCTCGCCGAGCCGGCGCAACTGCGCCGCATCCATCGGCTTGTTGCTACCGAAGACCGGGCGCAGGACCGAGCACTGCGTGCCGTAGCTCGAACGCACGCGCCAGCCGGCCGCCTTGAAATTCTGCAGATCGGCGAGCGCCGGATCTGACATGCGGACGGCCGTCGAGGTCGCGTCCGAAGCTGTGGTCATCGCGGTCTCGATGTCGCCGACGCCGTTGTACCAGGGCATGGTGGCGGCGAGGCTGCGCTGCGGCTTGGGCTTCCCCGCCTCGGCATAGATCTCGGGCAGCTTGGCCGTAGTCGACTTTTCCTTTTCGCCGATCGCGGTGGCTAGCGCGTTGCGCTCGGCAAGGTCGGTGCTCCGCAGCAGCGCCATGGCGCTGGCGAGGGCGTCGCGATTGGCCTGCTCGATTGTCTTCAGCGTCGGCGCCGGATCATCGGCGACCTGGATCGCGGTTTGCGCCTGGCCACGATTGGAGCGGATGGTGTTGCCGGCGTTGAGGAGAGCCTCGTCGGCAGCGACCAGCTCGACGAGCCGCCGGCTGGTCAGCACGTCCTCGACCGACTGTTCGGCGAGAAAGGCGAGCGCGCCGAGGCCCGGCACGCACAGGCACGCCATGGTGGCGACGAGATAGGTTCTGATGGAAGCGGGAAATATGTTCACGGGTGCTGTCCGGGCTGTTCTGGCGCGGGACAGGGGGTAGCTAGCGCTCCGCCCCCGCTCGCAATGTCGGGCCCGGCAGCTTTGGCATCACACCCTTAAAACTTTGCCTCATTTCCGCCTTGTCGCGGGATGGCTCAGCGTGCCGCGGCGCTGGCGACCGAGCGCATCACCCTCAGCATGTTGCCGCTGGCGAGCTTGGCGAGATTCTCCTGCGACCAGCCGCGGCGGATCAGCTCTGCGAAGACGGCGGGGAAGGTCGAGGCGTCCTCGATACCGTCCGGCGTGAGGCCGCCGAAGAAGTCGGAGCCGATGCCGATATGGTCGTGGCCGATCCGCTTGGCCAGATAGTCGAGATGGTCGCAGTATTGCGCCAACGTCGCCCTTGGTCGCGGGCCGGATTTCTGGACGATCTCGGCTTCCACCTTCTTGAAGTCGAGCCCTTCCCGCGCCTTGCCGTATTGATCCCTGGCCGGCCGGTTCCAGTCGCGCGAGGCCTGATTGATGAAATCGGGGACGAAGGTCGCCATCACGACACCATCCTTGCCCGCGACGCGGTCGAGGACGTCATCGGGAACGTTGCGCGGGTGGTCGCAGAGCGAGAAGGCGTTGGAGTGCGACCAGACCACCGGCGCCTCGCTGACGTCGAGCACGTCGTGCATCACCTTCGGTGCGACATGGGCGAGATCGACGATCATGCCGAGCCGGTTCATCCGCCCGATCACCTGCTTGCCGAAGGCGCTCAGTCCGTTGTGGCGCGGTGCATCGGTGGCCGAATCGCACCAGTCATGGGTGTCGTTGTGGCAGAGCGTCATCAGCCGGACGCCGAGATCCCAATAGGCGTCGAGCGCGTCGAGCTCGTTGTCGAGAGCCGAGCCGTTCTCGATCGTCATGAACAGGGCGATGCGCCCCTCCTTCTTCGCCGCCTCGACGTCGTCGGCGGACAGGCCCGGCCGGAAGACGTCGGCGTGATGCTCCCAGATCCGGCGCATCAGCGCGATCTGCGCCAGCGCGAAGCCGGCCGGCTTGGGATGGCTCGGCGGGACATAGGCCGCGAAGAACTGGGCCGCGAGCTTGCCGGCGCGCATGCGCGGGATGTCGGTGTCGGTTTCGGGATGAACCTTGCCGAGATCGTAGGCTCCGAGGTCGCCCTTCGCGGCCCGGTCGAGCCGCACGACATAGGGCAGGTCGTTATGGCCGTCGATCAGTGGGACGCGGTCGAGCAAGGCGAGCGCCTCGTCATGAGCGGCATCGGCGAGGGGAGGGGCGGCGAGGACCATGGCGCACCTGGAAAAGCGGGATTCGCGGGAGGGTGATCGTGGCAGCGCTCGGAGCCATGCGCGAGGCCTAAAGCGCATGGCCTGAGCGCGATCGGAGCCACCATTCCGGTATCTCGCGCGCAGGTGGTGCGACATCGGCGACCGCAGGGCCTGGTGTCGCGGGATCGTGTACTGCATGCCGAGCAATCATGTTGCGCGGAATGCGCGCGGGGCCGCAGCATCGGCTGCCTATTGCATATGCAATGTCGTGCAGATTGCTTTTGACAGAAATGTGGCGCGGGGTGATTGTCGAGGGCGCAGACGGTTGGTAGCTCTGCGTCGAGATCGCATCCCGCATGCGTCGGTGTCATGCCGCGCAGAAAAGAACGGGTAACTGATTCGAGGGGTTAGGCGTCGTTCAATGGAAGTATTCGTCCAGCAGCTCATCAATGGGCTGACCCTGGGGTCGATCTACGGCCTCATCGCCATCGGCTACACGATGGTCTTCGGCATCATCGGCATGGTGAATTTCGCCCATGGCGATGTCTTCATGCTGTCGGCTTTCATCGCGCTGATCTTCTTCATGCTGATTTCGGCCTGGCTCGGCGCCGGCCTGATCGTGTTGACACTGTTCTTCGTCCTGATCCTGGCGATGTTCTTTACCTCGCTATGGAACTGGACGATCGAGCGGGTGGCCTACCGGCCGTTGCGCGGCTCGTTCCGCCTCGCGCCGCTGATCTCGGCGATCGGCATGTCGATTTTCCTGATGAACTTTGTCCAGGTCGTGCAGGGACCGCGCAACAAGCCGATCCCGCCGATGCTGAACAAGTCGATCCTGCTGATCGACAGCGCGACCTACCCGGTCTCGATCTCCTACAAGCAGCTCGTCATCATCATCACCACGGTCGTGCTACTCGCCGCCTTCTGGTACCTGGTGCAGAAGACGCCGCTCGGCCGGGCCCAGCGCGCCTGCGAGCAGGACCGCAAGATGGCCTCGCTGCTCGGCGTCGACGTCGACCGCACGATCTCGATCACCTTCGTGATGGGCGCGGCGCTCGCCGCCGTCGCGGGCGTCATGTACCTCGTGCTCTACGGTGTCGTGAATTTCGCCGACGGCTTCACGCCCGGCGTCAAGGCCTTCACCGCGGCGGTCCTGGGCGGCATCGGCTCGCTACCGGGCGCCGTGCTCGGGGGGCTGCTGATCGGCCTGATCGAGGTGATGTGGTCGGCCTATTTCACCATCGACTACAAGGACGTCGCCGCCTTCTGCATCCTGGCGGTCGTCCTCGTCTTCATGCCTTCCGGCATCCTCGGCCGGCCCGAAGTCGAGAAGGTCTAAGCCCATGGCCATGGACACATCGACGCCGACCAAGCGCCAGGCCGACATGATGAAGGCGCTGAAGGAGGCGGCCTTCGCGGCGCTGGTCACCTTCGGCCTGTGCATCCCGATCATCGCCTGGGGCACGCGCCAGAATCTCGACAACCAGCTCGTGCTCGATCCGCGCTGGGATGCGGTGGCCTGGGCCGTGGCGATCATCTTCGTCGGCCGCTTCCTGATGGCGCTGCGCCAGCAGAAGCGCGGCGATGGCAAGTCGATCGTGCGGCTGCTGCCGCATGGCACGGTCGGCTTCTTCCAGCGCCATTCGCGGATCTTCTCGCTGTTCGGCCTCGGCTTCCTGCTGACCTTCCCGATCATCGCGATCAATCTCGCCGGCTGGGGCGGGGCGCTGAAATGGATCGACAATTTCGGCGTCCAGATCCTGATCTACGTGATGCTGGGCTGGGGGCTGAACATCGTCGTCGGTCTCGCCGGCCTGCTCGACCTCGGCTATGTCGCATTCTACGCGGTGGGCGCCTATTCCTATGCGCTGCTGGCGAAGAATTTCGGCCTGTCCTTCTGGATGCTGCTGCCGCTCTCCGGCATCCTCGCCGCCTTCTGGGGCATGCTGCTCGGCTTCCCGGTCCTGCGGCTGCGCGGCGACTATCTCGCGATCGTGACGCTGGCCTTCGGCGAGATCATCCGCCTCGTGCTGATCAACTGGACGGAGTTCTCGAACGGCTATGCCGGCATCTCCGGCATCCCGCGGCCGACCTTCTTCGGCATACCGTTCACGGCGGCAGACGATGGTTTTGCCGCGGTGTTCGGGCTCGAATTCTCGCCGCTCTACCGCACGATCTTCCTCTATTACGTCATCCTGTGCCTGGCGCTTCTGACGGCCTATGTCAGCCTGCGCCTGCGGCGGCTGCCGGTCGGGCGGGCCTGGGAAGCGCTGCGCGAGGACGAGATCGCCTGCCGTTCGCTCGGCATCAACACCACCAACACCAAGCTGACGGCCTTCTCGCTCGGCGCCATGTTCGGCGGCTTCGCCGGCTCGTTCTTCGCGGCACGCCAAGGCTTCATCTCGCCTGAATCCTTCGTCTTCATGGAATCGGCGGTGATCCTCGCGATCGTCGTGCTCGGTGGCATGGGCTCGCTCTGGGGCTGCGCCATCGCCGCGATCGCGATGATCGGCGGCACCGAGCTGCTGCGCGAGCTCGACTGGTTGAAGCAGATCTTCGGCCAGGACTTCGACCCGACCAAATACCGCATGCTGATCTTCGGCTTCGCCATGGTGGTGATCATGATCTGGAAGCCCCGCGGACTGATCTCGACCCGCGAGCCGACCGCCTTCCTCAAGGAGAAGAAGGCGATCTCCGCCGATATGGTCCAGGAGGGGCACGGCTGATGACGACCAAGCCGCTTCTCCAGGTCGAGCATCTGACGATGCGCTTCGGCGGCCTGACCGCCGTCAACGACCTCTCCTTCGCGGCCCGCAAGGGCGATATCACCGCGCTGATCGGCCCCAACGGCGCCGGCAAGACCACGGTGTTCAACTGCATCACCGGCTTCTACAAGCCGACCGAGGGCATGATCTCGCTGACCCACGACAGTGGCGAAAGCCATCTGCTCGAGCGCATGCCGGACTTCCGGATCGCCTGGAAGGCCAAGGTCGCCCGCACCTTCCAGAACATCCGCCTGTTCGGCGGCATGACGGTGCTGGAGAACCTTCTGGTCGCGCAGCACAATCCGCTGATGATCGCCTCGGGCTTCACCTTTCTCGGCGTGCTCGGCATCGGCGGCTACAAGGCGCGCGAGAAGGAGGCGATCGAGAAGGCCAAGACTTGGCTGGAGAAGATCAATCTCGTCCATCGCGCCGACGACCCGGCAGCGGATTTGCCCTATGGCGACCAGCGCCGGCTGGAGATCGCCCGCGCCATGTGCACCGATCCTGTGCTGCTCTGCCTCGACGAACCGGCCGCCGGCCTCAACCCGCGCGAAAGCCTCGACCTCAACAACCTCCTGCTGTCGATCCGCAAGGACCACGGCACGGCGCTGCTCCTGATCGAACACGACATGTCGGTGGTGATGGAAATCTCGGACCATGTCGTGGTGCTCGACTATGGCACCAAGATCGCTGACGGCACGCCGGCCGAGGTGCAGGCCGATCCGAAGGTGATCGCCGCCTATCTCGGCGTCGAGGACGAAGAGGTCGAGCAGGTGGAAGCGGAGGTCGGCCTATGAGCGAGGCAGAGCCGCTCTCGGGCGTTCAAACCGCACCGCTCCTGGCCGTTCGCGGCGTCAAGACCTATTACGGCAAGATCATCGCGCTGAAGGGCGTCGACGTCGATGTCCGTCAGGGCGAGATCGTGACGATGATCGGCGCCAACGGCGCCGGCAAGTCGACGCTTATGATGACGATCTTCGGTACTCCGCAGGCCCGCGAGGGCACCATAACCTATGAGGGGCGCGACATCACGCGGATGCCGAGCCACGAGATCGCACGCCTCGGGATCGCGCAGTCGCCGGAAGGGCGGCGCATCTTCCCGCGCATGACCGTGTTCGAGAACCTGCAGATGGGCGCCGCGGTCGCCGGCATGCAGCATTTCGAGGAGGACCTCGAAAAGATCTGCGTGCTCTTCCCGCGCGTGAAGGAGCGCCTGCAGCAGCGCGGCGGCACGCTTTCGGGCGGCGAGCAGCAGATGGTGGCGATCGCGCGCGCCTTGATGGCGCGGCCGAAGCTGCTGATGCTCGACGAGCCCTCGCTCGGTCTCGCGCCGCTGATCGTGAAGCAGATCTTCGAGGCGATCCGCGAGCTCAACCGCAGCCAGGGGCTGACTGTGTTCCTGGTCGAGCAGAACGCCTTCCACGCGCTCAAGCTTGCTCATCGCGGTTATGTCATGGTCAACGGCGTCATCACCATGAGCGGCACCGGCAAGGAGCTGCTCGCCAATCCGCAGGTGCGGGCGGCCTATCTCGAAGGCGGCCGGCATTGAACGGCGCGGGCTTGAACGGAGCACGATGATGCAGGGCATTCTCTATGAGGAGCCGACCATCTGGCTCTTCCTGCTGGTCACCGTGGCGATGGGCGGCTGGGCCGCCTGGATGACGGGCCGGGCGGTGGCGATCACCTGGCGCCCGCCCGTGCAACTTGTCATCTATACGGCGATCCTCGGGCTGGTGATCCGCTTCATCCACTTCGCCCTGTTCGAGGCGACGCTGTTGTCGGCGCACTACTACATCGCCGACACGATCGTGCTGTTCGCCTTCAGCTTCGCCGGCTGGCGCTACAACCGGGCGCGTCAGATGACGACGCAATATCGCTGGCTCTACGAGCGCACCGGTCCCTTCACCTGGAGGGCTCGCGAGAGCACTTAAGGCGCCGAAAACACAACCAAAGTTCACGGGGCTTGCCGCGTGACAGCACCGCGAAAAAGCGCAAGACTGCGTTTCACGGTGGCACCACGCGCCGAGACGGGACGGCCAAACCGGCCCGTAATATACTCACAGGGGAGTCACAACGCATGAAGAAGCTGCTCTTGGGCGGTATTGCCCTTGGCGCGGTCCTCGCCTTTTCTGGCGTAGCGAACGCACAGATCAAGCTCGGCGTCGGCGGCCCGATCACGGGTCCGAATGCGGCGTTCGGCGCGCAGCTGAAGAACGGGGCGGAACAGGCTGCGGAAGACATCAACGCCGCCGGCGGCATCCTGGGCCAGAAGATCCAGGTCGTCCTCGGTGACGACGTCTCGGATCCGAAGCAAGGCGTCTCCGTCGCCAACAAGTTCGTCGGCGACGGCGTCAAGATGGTGCTCGGCCACTTCAACTCCGGCGTCACCATGCCGGCGTCGGAAGTCTATGCCGAGAACGGCATCCTGATGATCAGCCCCTCGGCGACCAACCCGAAGATCACCGAGCGTGGCCTCTGGAACGTGTTCCGCACCTGCGGCCGCGACGACCAGCAGGGTTCGGTGGCGGCGGAATACATCGCCAAGAACCTCAAGGGCAAGAAGATCGCCATCGTCCACGACAAGACGACCTATGGCCAGGGCCTCGCCGACGAGACCCGCAAGGGCCTGACTAAGGCCGGCGTCAAGGACGTGCTCTATGAAGGCGTCAACGCCGGCGAGAAGGACTTCTCGGCGCTGATCTCGAAGCTGAAGTCGACGGGCGCCGACTACCTCTACTGGGGTGGCCTGCACACCGAGGGCGGCCTGATCGTGCGCCAGATGCGCGACCAGGGCCTGAAGACCGTGCTGATCTCCGGCGACGGCATCACCACCGACGAGTTCGCCACGATCGGCGGCCCCGGCGTCGAAGGCACGCTGATGACCTTCCCGCCGGATCCGCAGAAGCGTCCGGAGGCCGCTGCGGTCCTGAAGAAGTTCGAGGCCCGCAAGTTCAAGCCGGAAGCCTACACGCTCTACAGCTACGCCGCGGTCCAGATCATGGCCGAAGGCGCCAAGCGCGCGAACTCGGTCGATCCCAAGAAGATCGCCGCGGCGCTGCATGGCGGCCAGCCGGTCGACACGGTCATCGGCAAGATCGGCTTCGACAAGAAGGGCGACATCACCCGCCCGGACTACACCGTCTACACCTGGAAGAAGGGTGCCGACGGCAAGATCGGCTATGTCGAGAACTGATCGTCGCTGATCGCCTCACGGCGTGAGACAGAGCCCGCTCCGGAGCGATCCGGGGCGGGTTTTTCTTTGGCGATTTTTCCTGGGGCCGCGCCGGATCGCGAAATCCAGTGGTCGGGAAAAACGAGGCGCATTGTCGGGAGGCGCGATGGTTGTTCGTCCTCCGGCTGCAAGCGCGAAACAATCATGGGAGCCGCCGATGACCGCCACCATCACCGCCTTCGAACGCTCTCCCGATCGTGGCAACGGCCTGGCGCGCGACATGCGCCTGCGCTGGGCGCTCGAGGAAGCCGGCCAGCCCTATGAGGTCCGCCTTCTGTCGTTCAAGACGATGAAGGAGCCGGCGCATCTCGCGCTTCAGCCTTTCGGGCAGATTCCGACCTATGAGGACGGCGACCTTTCCCTGTTTGAGTCGGGAGCGATCGTGCTCCATATCGCGGAACGCCATGCCGGCCTGCTGCCGAACGAGGCGAATGCCCGGTCGCGCGCGATCATGTGGATGTTCGCGGCACTCAACACGCTGGAGCCGCCGATCTTCGACCGGACCCTGGCCATGATCCTCGAACGCGACAAGCCATGGTACGAGGAGCGCCTGGGCGCCCTCGACGGCATCATACGCAAACGGCTCGAAGGCCTCTCCAACCACCTCGGCGATGCAGACTGGCTCGATGGCGCGTTCAGCGCCGGTGATCTCTTGATGGTGACGGTGCTGCGCAGGCTGCAGGGTTCGGGCTTGCTGGAAGAGCGGCCGAACCTTGCCGCCTATGTCGCCCGCGCCGAAGCGCGGCCGGCCTACAAGCGGGCTTTCGAGGCTCAGTTGGCGGTCTTCACCGCTACATCGGCGGGCTGACAAGGCGGCTCTGGAAGCTCCCGGACCTCTCGGGAACACCTGGCACGGTCCTCAACTCAGGCGGGCGACGGGCCGTGCGGCCCCTGCGACCCCGTGCCTACGAGGCATTTGAAGCAAAATCGAAATCTGGTCCTTAACGCCTGACGGATATCGTCTCCCGAGATGTGGGAGCCCGATGTTCAGAGCGCGAAGTCATTCCCTGCCGGCGACGGTCGAAGCCGAGATCATCTCTCGTCTGTTCAACGCCCTGCCTCAGATCGGCTTCGTGACCGTGTGTTTCGTCGCGGGAACAGCCCTCATCGCCAGTGAAACTGGCGATGCCTGGACGTGGGCGATCTTTTGCGTCGCGGTCGTCACCAGCCTCGCCCGCATCGCCGGCGTCCTGGCCTACCGGCGCCTGGCGCCGAAGCCGATGACGCTGGAGCAGGCGCGCCGCTGGGAGCGCGCCTATTCCCTTCCGGCGCTGGCGTTCACGATCGGCATAGCCCTCCTGACGGTCAGGGTCTTCGCGGCCGAGTGGACCAATGGCGAAATCCTGGCGGTCGGCCTGACGATGGCGCTGACCGCCGGTTCCTGCGCCCGCACCCTGCGCTACTGGCTTTGCGCGACGCTTTCGACCATCGCGCTGAGTGTGCTGATCGCGATGCTGCTGCTGTCCGGTGACCCGGTCCGGATCGGCCTTGCGGGCCTGTTCGCGCTCTATCTTTTGTCGATCTACGAGTCGTCGCGCCATATCGTCGGCCAGGTCGAGGCGCTTCTCATCGCCGAACGTGAGCTCGATGCTGCCGCGAGGCGCGATCCCTTGACCGGCCTTGCCAACCGGCGTGCCTTCGACGAGGCGCTCGCCGAGGCCGCGATGGGTGGCGACTTCGCCCTGCTACTGCTCGATCTCGATGGTTTCAAGGCGGTGAACGATCGCCTCGGCCACGCCGCCGGCGATGAGCTCCTGCGCCAGGTCGCGGCGCGGCTGTCGAGCATGCTGAGGGCTGGCGACACTCTGGTGCGCCTCGGCGGAGACGAGTTCGCCGCGATCCTGCCCGCGGCCAATGCGGTGGCGGCGAAGGCGATCGCCGACAGGGCCGTCGCGCTGGTCGGGCTGCCTTATGCCGTGCTGGGGGCGCCGGCGATCGTCGGAATCTCCATCGGGGTCGAGGTCGTGGAGACGGAAGGCGCCGTCGACGGGCAACGGATCAAGGAAGCGGCAGATCGAGCGCTCTATGCTGCCAAGGCTGCGGGCAAGGGACAGGCGGTTCTCGCCAGGGCAGCCTGAATCCAAGCCCGGGGCCGTCTCACGCCAGGGTAGCTGGCGGGTCGCCACGCGACCCCACTCCACTCACGCCACCGTCAGGCTCTTCATGAAGCCGGCGAAGCGCAGCAGGCCGTCCGGCCAGGGGCCGTGGCCGGATTCGGTGTTGAGATGGCCGCTGTCGCCGGCGTCGACGAACTCCGAGCCCCAGGCCTCGGCGAGCGCCTTGGCCTCGTCCGGCGTGCAATAGGGGTCCGTCGCGCTGGCGATCAGCACCGAGCGGAAGGGCAGGGGCTTTCGTGGGATCGCGGTGAAATCGTCGGCCATGCCGGGGATGGCGCGCTTGGCGCGCTCGGAGGCCGGCGCGACCAGGAAGGCGCCGGTGACCTCATGCGGCTTCAGATGCTCGGCGGCATGCGCGACCGCGCTGACCCCGGCCGAATGGGCGACGATGACGACCGGCCTCGTCGCGGCGCGCACGGCGGCGACGATGCGGTTCGCCCAGCCGTCGCGGGTCGGCTTGTACCAGTCCTCCTGCTCGACGCGGCGAGCGGTGGCCAGCTTTGCTTCCCAGCGGCTCTGCCAATGGTCGGGGCCGGAGCCCGACCAGCCGGGGACGATCAGGATGTCGGTGTCGGAGGTTTTCATGGCCGCTAGATAGGGTCGCGTCGCGTGAAGTCCAGCAGGCGCGTCACGCCTCCCCGAACACCCGGCGGAAGATCGTGTCGACGTGCTTGAAGTGGTAGCCCTCGTCGAACATCGCCTCCAGTTGCGCCACCGAGAGCTTCGCGGTGACGTCCTTGTCGGCCTTGAGGTTGGTGAGGAAGTCCTCGCCGTGCTCCCAGGTGCGCATCGCGTTGCGCTGGACCATGGAATAGCTGTCCTCGCGGCTGGCGCCGGCCTGGGTCAAGGCGAGCAGGACGCGCTGCGAATTGTGCAGGCCTCCAAGCTTGTCGAGGTTCTTCCGCATGTTCTGCGGATAGATCAGCAGCTTGTCGATGACGCCTGTCAGGCGGGCGAGGGCGAAATCGAGCGTCACCGTCGCATCGGGGCCGATCATACGCTCGACCGAGGAGTGTGAGATGTCGCGCTCGTGCCAGAGCGCGACGTTCTCCAGCGCCGGGGTGACCATGCCGCGCACGAGACGGGCGAGGCCGGTCAGGTTCTCGGTCAGGACGGGATTGCGCTTGTGCGGCATCGCCGAGGAGCCCTTCTGGCCCGGCGAGAAATACTCCTCGGCTTCGTAGACCTCGGTGCGCTGGAGATGGCGGATCTCGGTGGCGAGGCGCTCGACGCTGGAGGCGACGACGCCGAGCGTGGCGAAGAACATGGCGTGGCGATCGCGCGGGATGACCTGGGTCGAGACCGGCTCCGGCGTCAGGCCCATCTTCTCCGCAACGTATTCCTCAACCTGCGGGTCGATATTGGCGAAGGTGCCGACGGCGCCGGAAATCGCGCAGGTCGCGATCTCAATGCGCGCGGCGACGAGCCGGGCGCGGCAGCGATCGAACTCGGCATAGGCCTGGGCGAGCTTGAGGCCGAAGGTGACCGGCTCGGCATGGATGCCGTGCGAGCGGCCGATGGTCGGCGTCAGCTTGTGTTCGAAGGCCCGGCGCTTGATGGCGGCGAGCAGCGCGTCGACATCGGCGATCAGGAGGTCGGCGGCGCGGGCGAGCTGGACGGCGAGCGTGGTGTCGAGCACGTCGGAGGAAGTCATGCCCTGATGGACGAAGCGAGCCTCGGGGCCGACGATCTCGGCGAGATGGGTCAGGAAGGCGATGACGTCGTGCTTGGTGACGCGCTCGATCTCGTCGATGCGGGCGACATCGAAGGTCGCGTCCTTGGCCTTGGCCCAGATCGTCGCGGCCGCTTCCTTCGGCACGACTCCGAGCTCGGCGAGCTTGTCGGTGGCGTGCGCCTCGATTTCGAACCAGATGCGGAAGCGCGTCTGCGGCTCCCAGATCGCGACCATCTCGGGGCGGGAATAGCGGGGGATCATGCTGAGCTCGCGGCGTGATAATAAAGGGCTTGCCGGCTCGCTAGCACGTAGCGGCCCGCGACGGAATGCCGGAAGGCCGCTGCTGACAGCTTCGGGCCCTGGCCATGCCTAGCGTCCGCGCCGGCTGGGCAGGGCGCTCCTGGCTTGTGGAGCGCCGACAGACCCAAGGAGGAAAAGACCGATGTCCTATGTCGATGGTTTCGTTGCAGCCGTACCTGCCGCCAATCGCGAGGCCTATGCCGAGCATGCCCGCAAGGCCGCGCCGCTATTCAAGGAATACGGCGCGACGCGCGTTTTCGAGTCCTGGGGCGACGATGTTCCGCGCGGCAAGCAGACCGATTTCTATCGCGCCGTCGCGGCCAAGGATGACGAGGTCGTCGTCTTCTCCTGGGTCGAGTGGCCGAGCAAGGAGGCGCGCGATGCCGGATGGGCGAAGCTGATGGAAGATCCGCGCATGCAGCCGGGCGCCAACCCGATGCCATTCGACGGAACGCGCCTGATCTATGGCGGCTTCGCCGCGATCGATCTTTAGAACTAAGCCGTCATTCCCGAGCGGAGCGAAGCGTAGACCCGAGAATCTCGTGACGAGAGGGCGCTATGGGAGCCTCTTCCGGTCTGAGATGCTCGGGTCAAGCCCGAGCATGACGCTTTGCTCAAACCCAGTCGCCGCGCGCCGCCTCCGCCGCCTTGCGGATGGCGGCGATGTTGCCGGCATAGGCTGATGGCCCGCCCTTGAACACCGCGGAGCCGGCGACGAGCACATCCGCGCCGGCCTTGACCGCGAGCGGCGCGGTTTCGGGCGTGGCGCCGCCGTCAATCTCGAGCGCGATCGGCCGGTCGCCGATCAGGGCCCGAATTTGCGCGATCTTGTCGACCACCGAATGGATGAAGCTCTGTCCGCCAAAGCCGGGGTTGACCGTCATCAGCAGGATCAGGTCGACGTCGCCGATCAGCGGTTCGGCTGCGCTCGCCGGCGTGCCGGGATTGAGCACGATGCCGGCCTGCTTGCCCTGCGCCTTGATCGCCTGGATCGTCCGGTGCGGATGCGGGCCTGCTTCAACGTGGAAAGAGATCAGGTCGGCGCCGGCCTTGGCGAAGGCCTCGATGTAAGGGTCGACCGGCGCGATCATCAGATGCACGTCGAAGAACTTCTTGGTGTGCGGCCGGATCGCCTTCAGGACGTCGGGGCCGAAAGTGATGTTGGGCACGAAATGCCCGTCCATCACATCGCAATGGATCCAGTCGGCGCCGGCCTCGTCGATGGCGCGAACCTCCTCGCCGAGCTTGGCGAAATCGGCGGAGAGGATGGATGGGGCGATGCGGATCGTGCTCATGCGGGGCGTTTAGCCTGTTTCGCTCAATCGCGAAACCATTCCGGTGTCATCCCGGACGGAGCGTAGCGGAGATCCGGGATCCATTCCGGAGCCTTCCCAGGAGAGATTCCGGAATGGGTCCCGGGTCTCCCTGCGGTCGCCCGGGACGACGCCGCTCTTATCGCGAAGCAGGAGGTTTCTCCGCCACCGTCAAGCCCGCTTCAACGGAAATGACAGGCGCCGGTCGGCCTCGGCGATCTCGACGGCGGCCTGGGTGAAGGCAGGCCGGAGCTTCAGGCGATCGAACCAGCGCGACAGGCCGTCGAACGGAGCAAGCGAGGGACCGCCGAGGCGAAGTGAGAACAGCACGCTCATGAACAGGGCGATGTCGGCGATCGAAACGGCGTCGCCGAAGAAGTCACGGCCAGCGAGCCTGTCTTCGAGCACGGCATAGTGCTTTTCCAGAGCATGCTCGGCGATCAGCGCGTCGGCCTCCTGAGCGAAGCGCCTGGTCTGGTCGGTGCTGGGCGGGCTGGTGCGGTGCATCAGCGGCTTCAGCGCCTGCAGCATGATCTCGTCGGCATAGAGCTCGTTCAGCCGGCAGCGGGCGCGCGCGCCAGGGCAGAGCGGAAAGAGGGGCGGCTCAGGATAGGCGTCCTCGAGATATTCGAGGATCACGGTGGAATCATAGAGCACCAGCCCGTCATCGTTCAGCACCGGCACCTGGTGCTTGGGGTTGATGGCGACGACTTCGGGATGCTTGGGATCGTAGCCGGTCGTCTGGTTGAACGGCACCATGATCCGCTCGAAGGCGAGGCCCTTTTCGCGTAAAGCGATCTCGATCTTGCGCGAGAACAGGCTGAGCGGCCCCGAGTAGAGCGTGATCATGGCAGGAACTCCGGTTTTGCTTGCCAGAACTCTGACAAAGCTTGCAGTCAGCTCGCGTCAGCAGGGATTTCTTTCCCGGAGCTAGAGGCGCTGGAGCGGCAGCGAAAGCTTGCGGTCCCAATCGGCGATCTCGGTCAGCTGGGCCGCGAAGACCGGGCGCGCGCCGACCCGCTCGTACCACGCCGCGAGCGCCGGAAGGGCGGCGAATGACGGCCCGTCCAGCCGACGGACATAGTGCACCATCAGAAACAGCGCGATGTCGGCGACGGAGAAGGCACCGCAGAGATAGGGCTTCTGGCCGAGCACCGCTTCGATCTCGACGAAATAGCGCGCCAGCAGGGCTTCGGCTGCCCTGGCCTCGCTTTCCGCCTGCTCCAGCTCCGCCTGTGGCAGGCGTTCGCCGTTGCGGTGGAAAAGCTGGCGCAGCGCGCCGAACACCACCTCGTCGGCGAAGAGTTCGTGCTGGCGACAGCGCGCCCGTTCGACTGGCGTCGCGGGGTAGAGCGGTGGCTGCGGATAGGCCTCGTCGAGATATTCGAGGATCAGGGTGGAATCGTAGAGGGTCAGCTCGCCATCGATCAGGACCGGGACCTGCCCCTTCGGATTGGCGGCGAGCACGTCAGGGTGCTTCGGATTATAACCGACCATCTGGTTGAACGAGACCACGACGCGCTCGAAGGCCAGCCCCTTCTCGGCAAGGGCGATCTCGACCTTGCGGCCGAACAGGCTGAGTGGTCCGGAATAGAGCTTCATCGATATGGTCCCCTTTGCCCAGCCGTCAAAGCGGCCGGTGACAGGCAGCTTGGGGCCGGCCTGGTCACCCTGCGTCAGCAGAGGCTTCTCGGCGCCTGATACGCGCTGCGACACCGCGCAGCAGCCAGGGCAGGAGATAGATCGGGAACTGGGCCAGCGCGAAGTAGAGGAAGGTGGTCGGCGGCACGCCGGCGCCGAGCGCCGCGACCAGGAGGCCCATGTTCCGCTGGCCGGTGCCATAGCCGATCATGAAGCGCTCGGAGCGGGGAAAGCGGCGCAAGGCCAGCCAGGCGCTGGCGAGGCCGACCGCCGAGACCAGGAAGGCCACGGCGAGGAAGAGCGCGACCTGGCCCGGTCGTTCCATCGCCGCCTTGGTGACGCCGTCCATCGCCGCGATGGCGAAGATGAAGTACATCAGCACGCCAAAGCCATCGAGATTGGGTTTCAGCGCACGGATGCGTTCGGCTCCGAGCCAGCGCCGAATGGCGAATGCGACGACCATGCCGCCGCCGATGAACATCACGAGCCGCAGGGCCAGCGCCAGCCGGTCGAGCGGGACGGCGGCTCCCGCCAGCCAGTCGACCAGGAATGGCGCGATCAGCGGGCTTGCGATCGTGGTGACGATGACGCCGGCGATGATCAGAGAAGGCTCGAAGCCGTAGAGAATGGCGACCGCGGGGGAGGACATGATCGGCGGTGCCGCGCCCATGATCGCGATGCCGAGCAGGAGGCCGGGATCGAGCGCTTCGCGACCGAGCAGCAGGAGGGCCGCCGCGATCAGCAGGGCCGGGACGAAGAGCAGCCAGAGGCAGGTCACGATCAGCTTCGCCGGCCGGCGCACCAGCCCGGCGATGACGCCGAGATCGGCGCGCATGAACACCACCGTGGTGAAGCAGAAGATCGTGATCGGCAGGAGCGGGCGCGCCGCCGCCGAGAACTGCGGCAAGGCGAGCCCAAGGAAGATCGAGAGCGCGAAGCCTTGCGTGCCGTAGCGGCCGAGCAGAGCGAGGGCGGAGGCGAGGGCGGAGAGCATCGAAACCGGGAGAGCGAAACGGAGCGCCACACTGGCCGATCCGGACCGCGGCGTCATCTGGTGCTGGCGCAGGGCGGCCCGCCGTCATTGCTGGGGCGCTGTCGGCGACTTGGCGGTGCGTCTCGATCTAAGCCCGGTCATTATGGACAGGCCGCGGAGCGGCGCTGGTCCGGAATCCATTGTAGCGTGCGAAGCCCTCCGATGGATTCCGGCGCGCCGCTTCGCGGCGGCCAGGATGACGGCTAGCCTTGACCGCAGAAACTTGTGCAATTTTGGCGTGGAAGGTTCTTTGGCCAGCCGTCATGTCATTGGTGCTGCATAAAATACGAAACTTTGCCGGATATCCCGCAATATTCCACACAAGAGCTGACAGCGCCGCGTCCGGCGCTATTCTTGCAGGAGGGGAAGGCTGGCGGAGACAGATTAAATGCGCACGGACGCGATCGTTGTTGGGGCGGGCATCGTCGGGATTTCGGTGGCGCTGCATCTGCAGAAGGCGGGCCGTTCGGTGCTGCTGGTCGATCGCGGCCAGCCCGGCGGTGAGACCAGCTACGGCAATGCCGGCCTGATCCAGCGCGAGGGCGTCTACCCCTACGGCTTCCCGCATGATTTCGGTGCGCTCATCCGCTATGCGATGAACAACACCATCGACGCGCATTATCACTGGAATGCGATCCCGAAGCTCGCGCCGTTCCTGTGGTCGTACTGGATGCATTCGCGCGCCTCGCAGCATGAGGCGATCGCCCACAAATACGCGACCCTGATCGAGCATTGCGTGACCGAGCACGATGCGCTGGCACAGGAAGCGGGCGCGACCGACCTGCTGCGCCGCAAGGGCTGGATGAAGGTCTTCCGCACGCAAGCGCAGCAGGATGAACGGCTCGCGGAAGCCGAGCGCTGGAAGCGCGATTACGGCCTGAACCATCGCGCACTCGACGTCGCTGCCTTGCGGGCCGAGGAGCCGCATCTCGACCAGAGCCTGATCGGCGGCCTGCACTGGACCGACCCGGTGACTGTGATCGACCCGCTCGGCCTGTCCAAGGCCTATCTCGCGCTGTTCGAAAAGCTCGGCGGGCGCTTCGCCCAGGGCGATGCCGCCACGCTGACGCAGGATGGCGATCGCTGGAGCGTGACGCTGGCTGACGGCACCAAGGCGCTCGGCATGGATGCGATCGTCGCGCTCGGGCCCTGGGCCGACGTGCTGACGAACCGACTCGGCTATCACCTGCCGCTCGCGGTCAAGCGCGGCTACCACATGCATTACAAGCCGCTCGGCAACGCCGTGCTGAACCATCCGGTGCTCGACACCGAGCGCGGCTATTTCCTGGCGCCGATGCGACAGGGCATCCGCCTCACCACCGGTGCCGAATTCGCCAATCGCGGCGCGCCGAAGACGCCGGTGCAGCTTGCCCGCGCCGAGCCGATCGCCAAGACCTTGTTCCCGCTCGGCGAGCGGCTCGATGCCGAGCCGTGGCTCGGCAACCGGCCGTGCACGCCGGACATGATGCCGATCATCGGGCCAGCGCCGAAGCACCGGAACCTCTGGTTCTCCTTCGGCCATGCCCATCACGGGCTGACGCTGGCGGCGGTGACCGGGCGCATGGTCGCCGAGATGGTGAGCGGCCAGAAGGTCTTCGTCGACCCGACCCCGTTCGCACCGGCGCGTTTCGGCTGAGCCCACTTTCTCAGGCCTCATCCTGAGGAGTCTGGCCCAAAATTGTGCGGGTTCTAGAGGTTGAGCTTCGACATCCATCAGGGTGTCATCCCGGACGGAGCGAAGCGGAGATCCGGGATCCATTCCGGAGCCTCACCGAGATAGGTTCCGGAATGGGTCCCGGGTCTCCCTCCGGTCGCCCGGGACGACACGCGTTTCTTGGGCGGGAGATCAGGCTCTGGCGGGCGTATTCCTGCTGGATCGCAGCAGCCAGGCGGCGAAGGCCGAGGCGGTCACGTACATGACCAGGCTGTAGATGCCGGGCACCACGGCCGCGGCCGGGTTGCGCAGCACGTTCAGCGCGATGAAGATCGCCAGCGCCGCATTGTGGATGCCGATTTCCATGGCGATCGCGATCGCCTGGCCCTTCGGCAGGCGCAAGGCCAGCGGCGCGAGATAGCCGGTGAGCATGCTGACAAGGTTGAAGGCGAGGCAGGCTCCGCCGACCGCGATCAGGCTCGGCAGCAGCGCCTTGCGCTCGATGTAGATCGCGCCGGCGATCAGGACGGCGAGGACGAGGATCGAGAAGATCTTGATCGGGGTCTCGGCGCGGATGGCGAAGCGCTCGGCCCGCGCCCGCAGAAGCATGCCGAGCGCCACCGGGATCAGGATGATCGCACTGACCTCGATCACCTTGCGGTGCGGCGGCGGCACGTATTGGTCGGCCCCGAGGAAATAGGCGAGCGATAGGTCGAGCACGATCGGCAGGGTCAGCAGGCAGAGCAGGCTGTTGACCGCTGTCAGCGTGATGTTCAGCGCGACATCGCCGCGGGCGAGATGGCTGTAGATGTTGGCCGTCGCCCCGCCAGGCGCGGCTGCGAGCAGCATCAGGCCGATGGCGTGATCGGGCGAAAGCTTCAGGCCGATCGCGATCGCGAAGGCGGCGAGTGGCAGCAGCAGGACCTGGAGAAACAGCCCGAAGCCGACGGCGAGTGGATAGCGCGCAACGCGGCGGAAATCCTCGAGCGTCAGGCTGAGGCCTAGTCCGAGCATGACGATGCCGATGGCGAGCGGCAACAGCAGATCGGTCAGGATCGAAGCCTGCATCAGCGTTTCCCCTTGTCGGCATTTTCTATGCCGTTGCGTCAGGCTAGTTGAGGAACGGGGTCTAGGCCACTGACTTCGCGGCTTCTTTTCGCGACAGGGTTTCCGATTTTCTGCGCCAGGGCGATCTGACGTTAAAACGAGGCACAGGCCGGCTTCAGGATGAGCCCGACCGATTGCTGATTGAAGCGGCGCTTGTAGGCCTCGGCGATGGCGGCGAGCTTCTCGCGATTCTCGGTCTCGTCCGGGGTCGCGATCAAGATGAGCTTGCTCGGCTCGCGGATGAGCACGCCGCGCTCGCGGTCGCGATATTGTCCGCTGGCGTCGAGGATGGTGAGCCCGTCGGGAAAGCGCGGCGTCACCTCATCATCGACGAAGCGGCGGAAGGCGGTTTGGCTGACGCCGATGCGGTCGCCGATCTTGCGGCCGAAGAGCAGTTCGGCCGTGAGCATGGCCTGCTGGCCGGGCGCGCAGGACGGCGGCGCCAGGCCGGCGCAGCCGCCGAGCGCGCCAGCCAGAAGAAGCGCAAAGCCGAGTCGGATCATGGCGTTGCCCCTGCCGGCTGAGAGGCCGATTCAACCGCCCGCCAAGCTATACGCTTAGCGCAATCGCATCAGAAGCGCTGCGGGCTGAAATGGCCGAGGTCGATCGCGGGTGGGCGGCCGGCGATCAGCGCGGCGACGAGACCGGCCGTCGCTGTCGACTGGGTCATGCCGTAATGGCCGTGGCCGAAGGCGTAGACGACATTGGGGTTGCGGCTGGCCTTGCCGATGACGGGCAGGGAATCCGGCAGCGACGGGCGAAAGCCCATCCAGAGCTTGCCGCTGTCGAAGGCTGGCAGCCCATCCACCAGCGTCGCCGCCTTGTCGTAGAGCGCCTTGGTGCGGGCATGGTTCGGCGGCGCCTCCAGCCCGCCGAACTCGACGGCGCCGCCGATGCGCAGGCCGCTTTCGAGCGGGGTCATGACGAAGCCGTGGTCCTTGAAGCCGACCGGGCGGTTGGTCAGCCCGGTCACGCCCGGAAAGCTGACATTGTAGCCGCGCTCGGTGTCGAGCGGGATGTTGTCGCCCATCGCGGCCGCCAGTGGCTTCGACCAGGCGCCGGCCGCGACGACGACGCGGTCGACGACGCGCTGCCAGCCATCGGGCCCGACCAGGGCAGGGCGCTCGCCCAGCGAGATGTTATCGACCTGCGCCTTCTCGAAGGTGGCGCCGCGCGCCAGCGCGCTCTCGAAGAGCGCCATGGTGAGGGCGAGCGGGTCGCTGATATGGGCGCAGTCGGGGTGGAAGGCGGCGCCGGCGAAGCGGTCCTTCAGCGCCGGCTCGAGCTGGCGCAGCTCTTGCGGCTGCAGCATGTCGACGGCGATGCCGGCGGCGCGCTGGCGCCGGGCGAGCTCTTCGAGGCCGGCGGTGTCGCCGGGATTGCGATAGGTGTAGAGCGCGCCGCGGCGGTGGATATGCCCGCCGAGCCCGGTCTTCTCGGCGCGCGACAACCAGGCCGGCAGCGCCAGTTGCTGGATGGCGACGATGCCGGCGATCGAGCGCTCATAGGCGGCGGGACGGGCCGCGAGCAGGAAGCGCGCCAGCCAGGGCAATAACTGTGGGAGATAGCCGAGGCGGATCGCCAGCGGGCCGAGCGGGTCGAGCAGGAATCCCGGCACCTTGCGGAGCATGTTCGGGCTGGCGATCGGCAGCACGTCGGTATGGGCGATGATGCCGGCATTGCCGCGCGAGGGGCCGAAAGCCGGCCCTTCCCTGTCGAGGATCAGGACCTCGTGGCCGTCGTCGAGCAGAGCGTGGGCGGTGGCCGTGCCGACGATGCCGGCGCCGATGATCGCGATCTTCATGTGGTGGGCAGGAGCTTGAGGGCCGCGGGCTGCTTCACCTCGATCTCGACGAAGGCGACCGGGTGGGGCGAGCCGTTCATCACGTCGTGCTGGATGCCGGCCTGGCGCATATAGGCCTGGCCCTGTGCCAGCGGCACGTCGGTCTCCTTGGCGCCGTCATGGATGCGCAAGGTGCCGGCGACCAGCATGATCACGAAATAGGGCCAGCCATGGCTGTGCCAGCCTGTCACCGCGCCCGGCTCGAAATCCCAGCGCGTGATCCTGACCGTGTCGTCGTCCTGCTGGAGCGTGGCGACAGCGGGGATCGTGCAGGCGAACGCCATGTCGGCCTCCATGCGCGGGATTTCCGGCTTGCGCGGCTGGCACACCCGCCTTGTGGTCTCGTTGAAAGTTCTGATATATCAATGGTATCCGAAGCGTCAAGCATCGCTGGTGCCGCCCATGACCGAGGATGCCAACGTTTCCGCCGAAGGTGCCGTCGGCGCTCGCGCCTCCGCCAGTCTGTCCGATCTGGCCTATCGCCGCCTCGAGGAGGCGATCGTGACCCTGTCCCTGCGGCCGGGCGCGGTGCTGACCGAGGCGCAGATGATCGAGCTCGTCGGCGTCGGCCGCACGCCGGTGCGCGAGGCGCTGATCCGTCTGGCGCAGCAGGGGCTGGTCGAGATCCTGCCGCGCAAGGGCGTCGCCGTCACCGCCATCGACGCGATCGACGTGATGGCGGCGCTCGACGCCCGCGAGGTGCTGGAGCGCCTGGTCGCAACCGAGGCGGCGAAGCGCGCCGGGCCAAGCGAGCGCAGCGCCATCCTCGCCAGGGCACGGGCGATGCGCGAGGCGGCTCAGGCGGACGACGTCAACGCCTATATGCGCTTCGACAAGGAGCTCGACGCATTGGTCGCGGCGGCGGCACGCAGCCCCTATGCGAGCCGCGCCGTCGAGCCGCTGCAGGCGCTGATCCGCCGGGCCTGGTACTTCTTCGACCGGCAGATCGACCTCGTGCCGGCCGCGCACCACCATGTGATCCTGGCGCAAGCCCTGGTCGCGGGCGAGCCGGGCGACGCTGCCGAGGCGAGCGATGCGCTGATGCAGCATCTGCGCGCAGGGCTTCTGGCGGCGCTGCGGCGCGAATGAGCCGGGCGGCTCGGTCGTTTAAGTGATATATCTTAACCTTGCACTGGAAAATGGCCCGCGCGTCGTGAATTGACGCAACTCGCCTTTTACCGCTGCGCGCCTAGATAAAGGCAGTATTCTCGCGCAGAGTTGGGCGATGAACAGCATGGTCGATGCCGCCTTACGCGCTGCGCTTCCCGATGCGCACGCCTTCCGCGAGGCGATGGCGCAGGTCGCGAGCGCCACTCATATCGTGACCACCCTGGGGCCGACCGGCCGTTCGGGGCTGACGGCGACCGCCGTCAGCTCGGTCTCGGTCTCGCCTCCGACCGTGCTCGTCTGCATCGAGGCCGCCAGCCGGACGCTCGCGGCGATCGAGGAGAGCGGCATCTTCTGCGTGAACACGCTGGGGGCTGCCGATCACGAGCTCGCCACGGTGTTCTCGGGCCGGCGCGGCCTGAAGGGGGAGGACCGCTTCGCCGTCGGTGAATGGGGCGAGCTGTCGACCGGCGCGCCGGTTCTGGCGAGCGCGCTCGCCAGCTTCGACTGCCGTGTCGCCGCGGTGCACCGGGTCACGACCCATCGCATCCTGATCGGCCAGGTCGTCGCGATTGGCGGCGGCGGCTCCGGACCGGGACTGGTCTACCGCAACCGGCGTTTCGGCGGGTTCTGAACCAGCCAGTCCTGATCTCAGCCCTTGCCGGCTTCCGCGTCGATCTCGGCGAAGACCGACGAGGCTTCCTTGAAGGCGTGATTGGCGGCCGGCACGCCGGCATAGACCGCCGTCTGGATCAGCACTTCCTTGATCTCGTCGCGCGAGAGGCCGTTGTTCAGCGCGCCGCGGACATGGATGCGGAACTCGCCCCAGGCGCCGAGCGAGGCGGCGATCGAGAGCACGATGATCGAGCGCTCGCGTCGCAGCAGGCCGGGCCGGTTCCAGATGTCGTTCCAGGCGGTGCGGGTGATGAACTCCTGCCAGTCGCTGGTGAAATCGCTGATTTCTGCGCTGGCCTTGTCGACATAGGCCTCGCCAAGCACGGCCCGGCGGGTCTTCATGCCCGCGTCAAAGCGGCTCTTCTCGTCCATCGTGTTGGTTCCTAGCTCTTGAGGAAGTCGAGCACGGCTTTGGTGAAGGCGGCCGGCTGCTCGAGGTTGGAGAGGTGCGCCGCATCGAGCTCGACGCGCTGCGCGCCCGGCACCGTATCGGCGATGAAATGCCCTGCTTCCGGCGGCGTCGCCGGATCGACCTTGCCGATGATGACGAGGACGGGATTGCGGATCGCCTGGATCGTGCCGCGCTGGTCCATGTCGCGGATCGCCGCGCAGCAATTGGCGTAGCCGAGCGGCGGCGTGGTCGCGAGCATCTCGCTGACCCTGGCGATCGTCGCTGTGTCGCGCTCGCGGAAGGCCGGGCTGAACCAGCGCTCCAGCGTCGGCTGGACCATCACCGCCATGCCGTTCTCGCGGACATTGCGGAGGCGTGTCTCCCAGTTTTCGGGCGGGCCCATATAGGCGCCGGTGTTGGCGAGCACGACCTTGTCGAAGCGCCCGCCATGATGGGTGGCGAGCCATTGGCCGACCATGCCGCCCTTGGACAGTCCGCACCAATGCGCCTTCCCGATGCCGAGCGCGTCGAGGATGGCGAGCGCGTCGTCGGCCAGCATGGCGATCGAATAGGGCGTGTCCGGCGCGGTCGAGCGGCCATGGCCGCGGCTGTCATAGCGCACGACGCGGAAGTGTCTGGTCCATTCGGCGACCTGCGGATCCCACATCGAGAGATTGGTGCCGAGCGAGTTCGAGAGCAGCAGCGCCGGGGCGCCCGCGTCGCCGTCGACCTGGACATGGAACGGCTCGCCCCGGATCGTCGTCATCGTCATGGTGATTTCCTCCGGCGGTGGAAACGCCGCGTTCAGCAAGCGGAATGCGTCTGCGTTGCGCGCTACGGCTGTTCGGCGGAGAGCTCAGGCATTGCCGCTCATGTATTCCCGCTCCTCCTCGTAGAGCACGAGGATGCGGTCGATGATGGCATCGGTCGCGCCGCGATAGGTCGTGGGGTCGAAGAGGTCGTCGAGGTCATCGTTGGAGAGCTTGCCGGCCAGCTTGGGATGGTCGGCCAGGACATCCCTGAGATGACGGCCACTGGCGAGGCAGTCGCGGCTGGCTTCCTCGAGCAGATGATGTGCCTCGCCGCGGCCGATCGTCTGCGCCAGCGCGAGCGAGACGCGCTCGGCCATGACGAGCCCGTTGGTGAGATCGAGATTGTACTGCATCTGCTCCGGAAAGACCTGGAGTCCTTCGACCAGCGCGACCGCGTGGTTGAGGGCTCCGCCGGCGATCAGGAAGAGCTCGCGCAGCGTCGGCCATTCGGCATGCCAGCCGCCCATGGCGCGCTCGTGCTCCTGCGGCATCGCCGCGAGCATGGTTGCGACCAAGCCTGGTGCCCGCTTGGCCGCGGTGAGGATCAGCGTGCACAGCACCGGGTTGCGCTTGTGCGGCATCGCCGATGAGCCGCCCTTGCCGGGCGCTTCCGGCTCGGCGAGCTCGCCGATCTCGGTCTGTGCCATCAGCGCGATATCCCCGGCCAACTTGCCGAGATGGCCGAGAAGCAGGCCGAGCTCGGTCGCGATCCGGGCGGGGCGCCGGCGCTCGGTGTGCCAGGGCACGCGCACGGCGCCGATCGAGGGCATGGTGCGGGCGAAGGCTTCCGACACCGCATCGGCCTTGTCGCCGAGCGAGGCGAGGCTGCCGGCGGCGCCGCCGAGCTGATGGGCCGATTCTCCCCAGATCATGAAGTCGTCATGGAAGGAGACGATCGGGCTCAGCCAGTTGGCGGCCTTGAGCCCGAAAGAGATCGGCACCGCATGCTGCAGGAAGGTGCGGCCGATCATCGGCGTGCGCCGGTGCTCGCGTGCGAGCGCCGCGAGCGCATGGGCGAGGTCGGCCGAGCGCGCGAGGATCAGATCCTGGGCCGCCCGGTACTGCTGGGCCTGGCCTGAATCGATCACGTCCTGGCTGGTCGCGCCGTAATGCACCCACTTCGCCGCCTCGGCGTCGACGGCGGCGACGCGGGCGGTCAGCGCCTTGACCAGCGGGATTGCCGGATTGCCGGCGAGCGTCGCGGCCTTGCCGATCGCGGCGATGTCGTAGAGCTCGGCCTTGCATTGCGCGGCAATGAGGTCGGTCGCCGCGGCGGGGATGACGCCGACCTCGGCTTCGGCGCGGGCGAGCGCCGCCTCGAAATCGAGCATGCCCTGCAGCGCGGCACGCTCGTCGAGAACGGCTGCCATCTCCCGGTCGGCGAAGAGTTCGCCATAGAGCCCGATATCAGCCATGGCCGGATGCGCCTTCCTGCGGAGCGGTCGTTGCAACCCACATCCCAGCTTCGTCCTCTTGTGCCCGCCGGTGCTTTCCGGTCATGGATTAGGCGAACCTTGGATAGACCCGAGGCCGGGCCGGCTGCAACATGTCGGTGGCTTCGAGAGCGTGAGGAGCGACACCATGGCAATGACGATGAATGGCGAGGTGACGCTGCCCGCGGCCAAGCTGGTGGTCTGGGAGAAGCTCAACGACGCCGAGGTGCTGAAGGCCTGCATTCCCGGCTGCGAGCAGCTCACCAAGGATGACGACACGCATTTTTCGGCAGTAGTGAAGGTCAAGCTCGGCCCGGTGAAGGCGACCTTCAAGGGCAAGGTCGAATTGCAGGACCTCGACCCGCCGAACGGCTATCACATCGTCGGCGAGGGCGAGGGCGGCATCGCCGGCTTCGCCAAGGGCGGCGCCAAGGTCATGCTCAGCGATGCGGAAGGCGGGCAGACCCTGCTGCGCTACGAGGTCGAGGCGCAGGTCGGCGGCAAGCTGATGCAGCTCGGCGCGCGCCTGATCGATTCGGTCTCGAAGAAGCTGGCCGACGAGTTCTTCGCCAATTTCGCCAAGGCGGTCAGCGAGGGCTGAGCCTCACGAGGCCTTGCGCAGCGCTGCCAAGGCTTCGCTGACGGTCGCCTCGGCCGCACCGACCTGGAGGGCGATGTCGGCCGCCGCCGCATTCGCGCGTTCCAGCGCCTTCTCGGTCTTGCCGATGCTGTCGTTGACGCGGGTCGCGCTCTCGATCGCCACGTCCGAGCCGTGTGCGACCTCGGCGGCGTGCCGGGCGATGCCGCCGGTGACGCTGCTCTGCTGGGCGACCGCATCCGAGATCGCCTCCGAATCCTCCTTGATCTCGCCGATCGTCGCGCCGATCGAGGAGGCGCGGACGCCGCACGCCTCGGCGCTCGCAGACAATTCGGCGATCTGCGCCGCGATCTCCTGCGTGGCCGAGGCGGTCTGCGTCGCCAGCGATTTCACCTCGGCCGCGACCACGGCGAAGCCGCGGCCGGATTCGCCGGCGCGGGCCGCCTCGATGGTGGCGTTGAGGGCGAGCAGATTGGTCTGCGCGGCGATGTCGGCGATCATGCCGACCACGGTGCCGATGCTGCTGGTGACGTGGCGCAGGCGGGTGATCGCCTCGTCCATCGCCTGGGCGTCGGCGACGGCGCGATTGGCGATCTCGAGGCTCTGGCGGGCACGCTGGCCGATCTCGGCGATGTTGGCCGACATCTCCTCGGTCGCGGCCGCGGTCTGCATCGCCTTCTCGCGCACCAGCAGCGAGGTCTGGGCAACCGAGCCGACCTGATCCTTGATGAAGCTGCTGGCGGCCGAGGTTTCGCCGGCGGTGTCGACGAACAGGTCGACCGCCTTGCTGATTGCGCCGTCGAGCTGGCCGATGCGCGAGGTCAGCGTCGCCGCGACCTCGTCGAGCGCGACACCGCGGCGGCGGGCTTCCGCCGCCTCGAACTCGCGATCGAGCGACATGGCGGTGTTGACGTCGTAGGTCAGCACCCGCTCGATGATGAAGAGATCATGCGGGATGTCGCGCCGCGAGAAGAGCAACCGGGTGCGGCTCTCCTCCAGGAAGATGCGGAACAGGGTGAAGGCGATCGAGGCGCGGGCGCGGGCGCCGACCTGACCGTGCCGCTCCAGCAAGGTCAGCCGTTCGAGCGAGTCGCAATAATTCTGGTCGAAATCGCCGTCGAAGAGCAGGCGGAAATGGTTGGCTTCAGCCGCGAAAAGCTCGGCGGCGACCGGCTCTACCGCCAGTTTCAGCATCGGATGGATCGAGAAGGCCCGCGCGAAATCCTGTTCGACGATATCGACGATGACGCGCTCGACGATGCCACGATAGCGGCGCAGGCGCTTACGCTGGCGTTCGTCGTAGCCGATCGCCAACAAGCGACGCTGAACGTGTTCGAGGATCGTGGCCAACCGCGCCATCCGTGAGCGGAACGATCGGAGATCGTCATTCCGACGGATGATGCTGAGCCTGCGTGGTTAAGATTCCGCAAAGGGCCCATCTGTCGGTTGCGATATCCGGGCTCCTGCGTTCGAAGCCAGGCCGTCCAAAACCATGCAAAAACGCCACCAAATGGGCTCGCCTGCGGAATGGCGTGCCGCTTGACCACAGAAAATCCCGGGTCCACACTGCTTTTTCGAGTTGTTCCAAGGAAATTCTTCGCTGGCCCTTGGTGGGCCGGCGAGCGGATCGTGCGTCCCGTCGAGATGTCGTGGGGCGCATCTGAAAACAGGCTTTCGGAGGAGTGCCCCATGGCCAATCTGTCCATGACGGTGAACGGCAAGCCCGTCACCGCGACCGTCGATCCGCGCACCCTCCTGGTGCAGTTCCTGCGCGAAAATCTCCGGCTGACCGGCACGCATGTCGGTTGTGATACCAGTCAGTGCGGCGCCTGCGTCGTCCATCTCGACGGCAAGGCGGTGAAGGCCTGCACCACGCTGGCCTTGTCCTGCGAGGGCGCCTCGGTGACGACGATCGAGGGGCTGGCCAATGGCGGGACGCTGCACCCGATGCAGGAAGCTTTCCGCGAGCATCACGGCCTGCAATGCGGCTTCTGCACGCCGGGCATGATCATGTCGGCGGTCGATATCGTGAACCGGCGCGGCAACAGCCTCGACGAGAAGACGATCCGCGAGGACCTCGACGGCAACATCTGCCGCTGCACCGGCTACCACAACATCGTCAAGGCGGTCGCCGCGGGCGCAGAGGCGATGGGCAAGGGCGCGAGCCTGGTCCGGCAGGCTGCCGAGTGAGCATTGCCCGGTTCGCTTAGCGCGAGCCGAAACGCACGATGTGATCCCCGAAATTCGTTGCAAACGCCCGCTCAAGAGGCGCCACGCCAGGAGGAATCCATGTCCGCCACCGGAATCGGCGCTCCCGTCCGCCGCAAGGAAGATCACCGCTTCATCACCGGCCAGGGCCGCTACACCGACGACATCAACCGGCCGGGCCAGGCCCACGCCTATTTCCTGCGCTCGCCGCATGCGCATGCCACGCTGAAGACGATCGACACCAAGGCCGCCGCGGCGATGCCGGGCGTGCTCGGCATCTTCACCGGCGACGACCTTACCGCCGACAAGGTCGGTGGGCTGATCTGCGGCTGGATGATCCATTCCAAGGACGGCTCGCCGATGAAGGCCGGCCCGCATCCGGCGCTGGCCCAGGGCAAGGTCCGCTATGTCGGCGACCACATTGCGGTCGTCGTCGCCGAGACATTGGCTGAGGCGCGCGACGCGGCCGAGGCGATCGTCGTCGACTATGGCGTGCTGCCGGCGGTGGTCGACACGGCGAGCGCGGTCAAGGCGAAGACGCAGGTCCATGACGAGGCGCCGGGCAACACGGTGTTCAACTGGCATCTCGGCGACAAGGCTGCGACCGAGGCAGCCTTCAAGGCGGCCAAGCACGTCACCAAGCTCGACATCGTCAATAACCGGCTGGTGCCGAACCCGATGGAGCCGCGCGCCGCGGTCGGCGACTACGACCAGGGCGAGGGCGCCTTCACGCTCTACACTACCAGCCAGAACCCGCATGTGGCGCGGCTCGTGCTCTCGGCTTTCATCGGCATCGCGCCGGAGAACAAGCTCAGGGTGATCGCGCCGGATGTCGGCGGCGGCTTCGGCTCGAAGATCTTCATCTATGCCGAGGAGACGGTTTGCGTCTGGGCGGCGAAGAAGGTCGGCCGGCCGGTGAAATGGAACTCGGACCGGACCGAGGCCTTCCTTTCCGACGCGCATGGCCGCGACCATGTCACCCATGCCGAACTCGCCATGGATGGCGACGGCAAGATGCTGGCGATGCGGGTGCACACCACCGCCAATCTCGGCGCCTATCTCTCGACCTTCTCCTCCTCGGTGCCGACCTATCTCTACGCGCCGCTGCTGTCGGGCCAGTACGACATTCCGGCGATCTATTGCGAGGTCGATGCGGTCTACACCAATACCGCCCCGGTCGATGCCTATCGCGGGGCAGGGCGGCCCGAGGCGACCTTCGTGGTCGAGCGCCTGGTCGAGGTCGCGGCGCGTGAGCTCGGCAAGGACCCGGCCAAGTTCCGGACGCAGAACTTCATCCGGAAGTTCCCGCACCAGACGCCGGTGATCATGATGTACGACACCGGCAATTACGGGGCATCGCTGAAGAAGGCGATGGAGATGATCGATTACAAAGGCTTTCCGAAGCGCAGGCGCGATTCCGCCCGCAGCGGCAAGCTGCGCGGCATCGGCTTCTCCGCCTATATCGAGGCTTGCGGCATTGCCCCGTCAGCTGCGGTCGGCTCGCTCGGCGCCGGCGTAGGCCTGTGGGAATCGGCCGAGGTCCGGGTCAATCCGATCGGCACGGTCGAGGTGCTGACCGGCTCGCACAGCCACGGCCAGGGCCATGAGACGACCTTCGCCCAGCTCGTCTCCGACCGACTCGGCGTGCCGCTGGAGAACGTCTCGATCATCCATGGCGACACCGACAAGGTGCAGATGGGCATGGGCACCTATGGCTCACGCTCGGGCGCCGTCGGCATGTCGGCGATCTTCAAGGCGATCGACAAGGTGATCGCCAAGGGCAAGAAGGTCGCGGCCTATGTGCTGGAGGCCGACGAGGCCGATATCGACTTCAAGGACGGCAATTTCACCGTCAAGGGCACCGACCGGACGCTCGATTTCGGTTCCTGCGCGCTGCAGGCCTATGTCGCGCACAAGTTCAACGGCCAGGACCTCGAGCCGGGCTTGAAGGAGGGGGCGTTCTACGACCCGATCAACTTCACCTTCCCGGCCGGCGTCCATATCTGCGAGCTCGAGATCGATCCCGACACTGGCATCACCAGGATCGAGCGCTGGGCCGCGGTCGACGATTTCGGCAATGTCATCAATCCGATGATCGTCGAGGGCCAGGTCCATGGCGGCATCGCCCAGGGCGTCGGCCAGGCGCTGCTCGAAGGCGCCCGCTACAATGCCGACGGCCAGCTCGTGACCGCGAGCTTCATGGACTACTGCATGCCGCGCGCCGACGACCTGCCATCCTTCGAGGTCGGCATGACGGTGACGCCGTGCCCGTCGAACCCGCTGGGGATCAAGGGCTGCGGCGAGGCCGGCGCCATCGCCTCGCCGCCCGCGGTCATCAATGCCATCACCGACGCGCTCGGCCATGAGGACATCGCCATGCCGGCGACGCCGCAGGCCGTCTGGCGCGCCGCGCAGAAAACGCTCAGCCGCATGGCTGCCGAGTGATCTGAAAGGACGAGACGATGTACGCCTTCACCTATCACCGCCCGGCGACCGCGCGACAGGCCGCCAGCCTCCTCGCCAAGAAGGAGGACGCCAAGCTGCTCGCCGGTGGCCACACCCTGCTGCCGACGATGAAGCAGCGCCTGGCCTCGCCCAGCGCGCTGGTCGACCTTTCCTCCTGCGCCGACCTCAAGGGCATCGCCCGCAAGGGCCGCAATCTCGTCATCGGCGCGATGACGACCCATGCCG
Source organism: Allobosea sp. Root483D1 (assembly GCF_001429505.1). Classification (GTDB taxonomy): domain Bacteria; phylum Pseudomonadota; class Alphaproteobacteria; order Rhizobiales; family Beijerinckiaceae; genus Allobosea. The sequence continues at coordinate 51,328 of NZ_LMJW01000003.1, read as the reverse complement.
AGGTCGCAGCCTCGCCGGAGGTGCAGGAAGCGATCCCGGCGCTCGCCTACCTCGCCAGCCATATCGGCGATCCGCATGTGCGCCATCGCGGCACGATCGGCGGTTCGGTCGCCAACAACGACCCGGCGGCGGACTATCCGGCGGCGTTGCTGGCGCTCGGCGCTACGGTGGTGACGAACAAGCGCAAGCTCCTGGCCGCCGAGTTCTTCAGCGGCCTCTACGAGACGGCGCTGGATGAGGGCGAGATCATCGTCAAGATCTCGTTCCCGGCCGCCTCCAAGGCCGGCTATGCCAAGTTCCGCAATCCGGCCTCGCGTTATGCGTTGGTCGGCGTCTTCGTCGCCAAGCGTGGCAGCGAAATCGCCGTCACGGTCACCGGGGCGGGCGAGGGCGGCGTCTTCCGCTGGCCAGAAGCCGAGGCGGCGCTGAAGGCGCGCTTCGCGCCGAAATCGCTCGACGGTCTCAAGCACACGGCCAAGGGCATCAATGGCGACATCCACGCCGATGCCGAGTATCGCGCCCATCTGATCGGCGTGATGGCCAAGCAGGCCGTGGCGCAAGCGACGGGGAAGGCTTGAGGCCGCCGTTCCGCGTCATGCTCGGGCCTGACCCGAGCATCTCAGCCCGGAGAAGGCGCCGATCGAAGCCTTCTCGTCATGAGATTCCCGGGTCTGCGCGGAGTTTATCCTTGGGCCGACCGAAGGTCGGACCCGAGGGCCCCGCCCGGGAATGACGGAGCGACCTCAATAAAAGAACCGCTCCTCGACGATCTTGTCGCCCTTCACGGTGTAGAGCCCGATCTCGTGCATCTTGCGGCGCTCCCCGCTGTCCTTGACGGTGACGTCGAAGTAGAAGTGCACGGCGAACTGGTCGCCGTTGAGATAGGGGCCCGCGGTGGTGAACTCGTGCACCTCATGTCCGGCAGTCCACCATTCGCCCTTGCCCTTCACCGCCTGCTTGCCATGGCACTCAGCCATCGGCCCCGGCATGTTCTCGTAGCTGGCGATATCGTCGGCATTGTAGGTGGCGGCGCCCTGCTCGTGCTTGCCCTCCTTCAGCAGGGCGACGAATGCGTTGGCGAGTTCCTGCGTGGTCATTTCGCATCTCCTCTGTGAGGGCATGATGGTAGTCTCCGATCCCGTCCCGATCGTGACAGCAGAGCGCCTTGCATCGGCGCGGCTTCCGTCGCTGACGCCGCCGCGCTAGACCTTGTTCATGCTGACCCCATCGCGCATTCCGACCTCTATCGACGCCACGCTCTCCCTGCTGCAGGCGCAAGGCTATGTCGCCGACCGGGCGCTGGCGACCGTGCTCTTCCTCGCGCTCAGGATGAAGCGGCCGCTGCTGCTCGAGGGCGAGGCCGGCACCGGCAAGACCGAGATCGCCAAGGTGCTCAGCATGGGGCTCGGCCGCCGGCTGATCCGGCTGCAATGCTATGAGGGGCTCGACCTCGCCTCGGCCGTCTACGAGTGGAACTATGCCGGCCAGATGATGGCGATCCGTCTCGCCGAGGCTGGCGGCGTCGCCGGCGATCGCGAGCGGCTGGAGAGCGACCTGTTCTCGGAGCGTTATCTCGTCAAGCGCCCTCTGCTGCAGGCGCTGGAACCGCAGGAGGGCGGGGCGCCGATCCTCCTGATCGACGAGCTCGACCGCACCGACGAGGCCTTCGAGGCCTTCCTGCTCGAGGTGCTGGCCGATGCGCAGGTGACGATCCCCGAGCTCGGCACGATCAAGGCGGCTGAGCCGCCGATCGTGATCCTGACCTCCAACCGTACCCGCGAGATCCATGACGCGCTGAAGCGCCGCTGCCTCTACCACTGGGTCGGCTATCCCGACGCGGCGCGCGAACTTGCCATCCTGAAATCGCGCGCGCCCCAGGCTCCAGCGAAGCTGGCGAAGCAGGTCGTCGCCTTCGTGCAGGCGATCCGCAAGGAGGAGCTGTTCAAGGCGCCGGGCGTCGCCGAGACGCTCGACTGGGCGAGCGCGCTGGTTGAGCTCGACGCTGTGGCGCTCGATCCGGCGATCGTCTCCGACACGCTGGGGGCGCTGCTGAAATACCAGGACGACATCCAGGCGATGCAGGGCTCGAAGGTCGGCGAACTGCTCGACCAGGCGAAGCAGGCGGCGCGGGGGTAGATGGGGCCCCTGTCAGCCAGTTTTCTTTTTCAATCCGCTCTCGCGCTGGAGATAAGGATTGCGAACCGCGTTGCGCCAGAAATTTTCGTCGAGCGGTGGAATATCGGAATAGTCGATCTCGCTATCCGGCTTAAGCGCCAGCGCTTCGATTTCCGCTTTCTGCGCATCGGTCAGCTTCGGCGGATTAGCGGGGTCGAATTCATACTGCACCATCTTGCTCATAGCGTCGCTTTTCCTTTCTATCGGCTGGACGTGCGGAAATGATGCGCACGATTTCTACCGTTCCGTCTCTCCGTTCGGTGTGGACGACGAGGAGCAGGAGCCGGTTATCGACGACCCCGATCGTCGTCCATCGGTGCTCGCTGCCTTCGATTCCGTCATATTCGGTCAGCGCCAGCGGATCTGCGAAAACGCGTACTGCCGTTTCAAAACGGATGCCGTGCTTGCGCTCGTTGCTGGCGGCCTTCGCCGGATCCCATTCGAAGCGCACGTCGCCTTGCCTTGTTACCCGATGATACCATCAACTCTCTGCACGCGCCAAACAAGGTGGATGGCAAACTCATGAACGACGACATCAAGGCGATCGAGGCCGCGACCTGGACCTATCTCGACGGGCTCTATGAGGGCGATGTCGAGAAGCTGACTTCAGTCTTCCATCCGACCAGCGCGCTGACCCAGTCGCTCGATGGTGAGCTCAAGGTCGTGCCGCGCGAGCAATGGTTCGAGGCGGTGCGGGGACGCAAATCGCCGAAGGAGACCGGGCTTGAGCGCGGCGACCATATCCTGGCCGTCGATCTGGTCGGGCCATCCATGGCGCTGGTCAAGGTCAAGTGCCAGATGCCGCCGCGCTATTTCACCGACCTGCTTTCCTTCCTGAAGGTCGACGGCAAATGGGTCGTCGCGCAGAAGGTGTTCATGACCGAGACGGGCGCTTGACCGGCAAGCTTGCCGAAAACGTCGCCTATTTCGCCCGCGCTCTGCGGGGCGCCGGCCTGCGCGTCGGGCCGGGGGCCGTGGTCGAGGCGGTCGAGGCGCTGGCCGACGGGGCGCTCGGCGGCCGCGATGACGTCTACTGGGCGTTGCATGCGATCTTCGTGAAGAAGCATGAGGATTCAGCGGTTTACGACCAGGCCTTCCGGTTGTTCTGGCGCCGCCGCGGGCTGATCGAGAAGCTGATGGCGCAGATGTCGCCAGTGACGCCGCGGGTCGACAGCGAGCCGCAGAAGCCGGAAGCGGGCGCCTTGCGCGTCGCCGAGGCCTTCACCCCGCCGCCACGCGAGGAGGAGCCGCCGGTCGAGCTGACAGAGCTTACGGCGCGGCTCACCGTCTCCGAGCGCGAGACGCTGAAATCACGCGATTTCGCCCAGATGAGCGCGGCTGAGATCGCCAAGGCGCGTCAGCTCATCGCCGAGCTCAGGCTACCCAATGACGCCGTGCCGACGCGGCGCTTCCAGGCGGCGCATGCCGGAGCGCGGATCGATCCGCGTCGCACCTTCCGTCGCTCGCTCAGAGGCGGCGGCGCCTCGATCGACCTCGCCTTCCGCGAGCGAGCCGAGGTGCATCCGCCGCTGGTCGCGCTCGTCGACATCTCCGGCTCGATGGCGGAGTATTCGCGCATCTTCCTGCATTTCCTGCATGCCGTCACCGAGCAGCGCCGGCGCGTGCATTCGTTCGTCTTCGGCACACGCCTGACCAATGTCACGCGCAGCTTGCGCGCCCGCGACCCGGACGAGGCGCTGGCGCTCGCCGGCAAGGCGGCGCCGGATTGGGAGGGCGGCACGCGCATCGCCTCGGCACTGCACGCCTTCAACCGAGTCTGGTCGCGCCGGGTGCTCTCGGGTGGGGCGGTGGTGCTGCTCTTCACCGACGGGCTGGAGCGCCATCTCGGTCCTGATCTTTCCTTCGAGATGGACCGCCTGCATCGCTCCTGCCGGCAGCTGACCTGGCTCAACCCACTTTTGCGCTATGACGCCTTCGAGGCGCGGGCCAGCGGCATCCGGGCGATGCTGCCGCATGTCGACCAGTTCCGGCCGATCCACAATCTCGCCGCGATGGCGGATCTCTGCCGGGCGCTGTCGCCCGACGCACGGCAGATCACCGATCCGCGCCAGTGGTTGAAGAAGGCGGGTTGAGGCATGATCTCAACAGTATCCGTAGCGGGACCGCTCCCATGATCAGCACCGACACCGACATCCTCGCCACTGCCGAGGCCTGGGCCAAGGCCGGGCGCGGCGTCGCGCTCGCCACCGTGGTCGAGACCTGGGGCTCGGCCCCGCGTCCGGTCGGCTCGCATCTCGTCATCGACGGCGAGGGTAACTTCCTAGGCTCGGTCTCCGGCGGCTGCGTCGAGGGCGCGGTCGTCGCCGAGGCCGGTGACGTGATTGCCGACGGCAAGCCGCGCACGCTCGAATTCGGCGTCGCCGACGAGACCGCCTGGCAGGTCGGCCTCTCCTGCGGCGGCCGGATCAAGGTCTATGTCGAGCCGGTTCGGGCTTAAGGAAACGCGCTGATGGCCTCCTGGGAAACGCTCCTAGCTTTCGCGACGGTGACGCTGGTCATCGCCTATTTCCCCGGTCCGGCGCTGCTCTACACGGCGGCGCAGACCATCGCCCATGGCCGCAAGGCCGGGCTGATGGCGATGCTCGGTATCCATCTCGGCTGCTATGTCCATGTCGTCGCCGCGGCCTTCGGCCTGTCGGCCGTGTTCAAGCACGTGCCGGAGCTCTACGTCGCGGTGAAGATCGTCGGCGCGCTCTATCTGGTCTGGCTCGGCATCGGCATGATCCGCTCCAGGCTGGGCGGCGAGGCGCAGGCCGTGGCACCGGCCAAGACGGTCAGGCGTGCACTGGTCGATTCCTTCATCGTCGAGGTGCTGAACCCGAAGGTGGCGCTTTTCTTCATCGCGCTCTTGCCGCAGTTCGTCGATCCCACCGCGTCGCTGCCGGTCTGGGCGCAGTTCCTGATCCTCGGCACCATCGTCAACTTCGCTTTCTCCTCGGCCGACCTCGTCACCGTCCTGGGCGCCAGCCTGGTGATGAAGACGATGAAGGCGAGCCGCGCCGGCTTTGCGCTTGGGCGCTGGCTCGGCGGCTCGCTGATGATCGGGCTCGGCCTCAAGCTCGCGACCGACAAGGGCTGACGCCGTGGATCTTTCGCTTCTCTCCACGCTCAACGCCGAGCGCGCCGCCCGGCGCGCGACCGTCCTCGTCACCGAACTCGGCTCGGGCGAGCAGCGCCTGGTCAAGGAGGTCGACCTTGCCGGCGATGTGCTGGCGGAGGCGCTCGGCAAGCAATTGCGCAGCGGCAAGAGCGGCAGCGTCGAGGTCGATGGCAAGGCCTATTTCCTGACCGTGCAGGCGCCGCCGCCGCGCATCGTCGTCACCGGCGCGGTCCATATCTCGCAGGCGCTGGCACCGATGGCCAAGCTGCTCGATCTCGACATTGCAGTCATCGACCCGCGCACCGCCTTCGCCACGCAGGAACGTTTCCCGGAGGTGACCTTGCTGGCGCAGTGGCCGGAGGAGGCGCTGCAGCGCCTGCCGTTCGACGGCTATACCGCCTTCGTCGCGCTGACACATGATCCCAAGATCGACGATCCGGCGCTGATCGCGGCGCTGCGCTCGGAGTGCTTCTATATCGGCGCGCTCGGCAGCCGGAAGACGCATGGCAAGCGGCTGGAGCGCCTCGCAGCAGTCGGCTTCGGCGACGCCGATGTGAAGCGCATCCACGCGCCGATCGGGCTCGATATCGGCGCGGTCTCGCCGGCCGAGATCGCGCTCGCCATCCTCGCCGAGATCGTGCAGGGCCTGCGCGGCCCGCGCCGCCAGCCCGCTTGAAAGACTACTGATGAAGTTCGGTCCTGTTCCCATCGCTGAAGCTGTCGGCGCCGTCGCGGCTCATACCGTGCGTGCCGGCGAGGCGATCGTGCGCAAGGGCGCGACGATCGGCGAGGAGGATGCGCGCAAGCTCGCCGCCGCGGGCTTGAGCGAGATCATCGCCGTGCAGCTTGAAGCCGGCGACATCGACGAGAACACAGCAGCCGAGCAATTGGCGCGGGCGCTGGCAGGCCGGGCAGTGGTGACCGAGGCGCCGTTCACTGGCCGGGTCAACCTGTTCGCCGCGGCGCCGGGGGTGCTTAAGATCGATGCGGGCGTGATCGATGCGCTCAATGCCGTCGACGAGGCGATCACCGTCGCGACCCTGCCGGCGCTGAAGCCGGTCGTCGCCGGCGAGATGGTCGGCACGGTCAAGATCATCCCCTATGCCGTGCCGGAGAAGCGCATCGCCGAGGCGCTGGAGCGGCTCGGAGCCGACAAGCCGATCGCGGTCGCCGAGTACAAGCTGAAATCGGTCGCGGTGGTCTCGACGCTGCTGCCGGGCCTGAAGACCAGCGTCGTCGACAAGACGCTGCGGACCTTGGGCGAGCGGCTCGAGCCGGCCCGCGCTGCGATCGAGCGCGACGCCCGCGTTCCGCATGAGAGCTCGCCGCTGGCAGAGGCGATCCGCGAGGCGGTGGCCGGGCCGGCGGAGCTCGTCGTCGTCTTCGGCGCCTCTGCCATCACCGACCGGCGCGATGTCGTGCCGAAGGCGCTGGTCGAAGCCGGCGGCACCGTCGAGCATCTCGGCATGCCGGTCGATCCCGGCAACCTCTTGATGCTCGGCAAGCTCGACGGCAAGCTGGTGATCGGCGCGCCGGGCTGCGCCCGCTCGCCCAAGGAGAACGGTTTCGACTGGGTGCTGCAGCGCAGCCTTGCGGGAGTGCCGGTGACGCGCGCCGAGATCCAGAGGATGGGCGTCGGCGGGCTTTTGATGGAGATCGTCTCGCGGCCGCAGCCGCGCGCGCCGGGCCGAGGCGAGGCCGCGCCCGTCGCTGGCATCGTGCTGGCGGCCGGCCGCTCGACCCGGATGGGCGCCGGCAACAAGCTGCTGCAGGACGTCCGCGGCAAGCCGCTGGTGCGTCACGCCGTCGAGGCGCAGCTCGCCTCGCGCGCCGCGCCGGTCATCGTCGTCACCGGCCATCAGCAGGACGAGGTTCGCACCGCGCTCGCCGGGCTCGACGTCACCATCGTGCACAACCCGGCCTTTGCCGACGGGCTCGCGGGCTCGCTCAAGGCCGGGCTCGCGGCGGTGCCGGCGGAGGTGCCCGGCGTCGTCGTCTCGCTCGGCGATATGCCGAACGTCACCGCCGCCGTGATCGACCGGCTGGCGCAGGCCTTCGCCGATCGGCCGGATGCGCTCGCCGTGGCGCCGACGCTGCTCGGACAGCGCGGCAATCCGGTGCTGCTCGCGCGGAAGCTCTTTCCCGGGGTCGCCAAGCTCGATGGCGACCAGGGCGCGCGCCGCCTGCTCGATGCGGCCGGCGACGCTGTCGAGGAGATCGCACTCGACGACCCCGCCATCGCGCTCGACATCGACACGCCGGAAGCGCTTCGCGCACTGACGGGACAGGGGCCGCGCGGCTGAGTGTCCAGTTGCGAAGTCGTGATGACGGCCTGCGACTGGCGTTCTTCTGCGCTTCGGTGCTCACGTACTTGAGTACGCTGCGCTCCGATGCTCGAAGACCACCAGTCTCGCCACGTCCTGACGAGTTCGCAATCGGACACTGCGTTCCCCCCTTCCGTCACCGCTTCCGGTGCAGCCCCAGCGTGACATAGGCACCGGCCTTCTCGTCGCTCGTCTTCTGAATGCCGCCGGCGAGGCGCCAATCCAGGCCGAAGAGGCGTAGGCCGCTCAGGTGCAGGCCGAGGCGCAGCTTGTGATAGTCGCGCTCGCGATAGGCCTCGAACTCGGGGCCGAGATAGAGTTCGCCGATCAGCTGTCGGCCTGCTGCGAGGCGCCCCCAATAGCGGCCATTATCGGTGAGAACTGCATAGGCGCCGGCCTGCAGGAACCAATTTTCCGCAGGTGTCGACCAGAGATCGGCCTGCAGGCGCAACGCCGTGCGCTGCTCGAAGCTGAGATACCGGCGCGTCTCGCGATAGGCGGTTTCGACCGCGGGCCCGGCGGAGAGGGCGAGATAGCTGTCGCCGATCCGCCATTCATAGCCCACCAGGGTATGGACTTCGGCTCTGTAGAGGCGGCCTTCTCTCGGCTTGCGATGAGCCGGTTCGACGCTTGCCTCCCACTTCATCCCGAAACGGAAGCCGCTGGCGTCGAGCCCGCCGAAGGCGCCGAAAGCCCGCTTGAAGCCGATCGAGCCATGGGTCTTGCTCGGATCGGCTTCGAGCGACCCGAAGATCACCAGGGAGAGCGGTGGGCGGTCCATCAGGGCCGGATCGGCCCTGGGAGTTGTGGAGGCGAGCGCGATCGCTGCGCCGATCCCACGCGCGAGCATGCCAGACCGGCTCGCGATCCCCCACGCCACGCAAACGCCCCTTCCGTCCTGCTGGACGGCCCCCTACATGTCATGAGTGTGGCAGTTGGAGAAATTCCCGCAAGCGTTTGTTAACCATCGCGGCGCAGCCTGATGACAGCCGGCTCATCGTCTTCTTGGGTAAGGAGCGCATCGGTCATGGTCTCGCAGGACTTCATCCGCCAATTGGCAGGTTACGGGCTGACGACCGCCACCATCCTCTACCGGATGCCGGACCATCCCGACTTCCTGCAAAGCTATATCTGGCAGGAATATGATCTGGCGCCGCGCTTCCCGGAGTTGCACAGATTCCTCGATTTCTGGCGGCGCGAGCTCGAGGGGCCGCTGCATTCGATCACGGTGGCGCATTCGCGCCTTATTCGGCCGGCCGAGATCGTCAATGTGAACGGCGTGCTGACGCTGCACTGACAGGCATGCGCTGCGGCGGGGTTGTTGGCCCGGCGGCGGGCATGCTAGGCCGCAGGCCCTGCTCATCGCCTGGCGAGCCTGCTTGTCTTCCCCCTTACGCACCTCCGGACTGCTGATCGCGCTCACCCACCTGCCGGGCCCGCGCGTTGCCGTCCGCGACATCGTCGCGGCGCTGCGGGACCGGGCCTATGCGCTGCTGGTCGTGCTGCTCGGCCTGCCGAACTGCCTGCCGATGCCACCGCCGATCCCGCTGGTCTGCGGCCTCGTCCTCGCTTTCATCGCGGCGCAGATGCTGATGGCCAGGGCGACGCCCTGGCTGCCGCTGCGGTTGCTCAATCGCAGCATCGCGCAGGCCGATCTCGCGCGCGCCGTCGCGCGCGCCCTGCCGCCGCTGATCCGGCTCGAGCGCTTCTCGAAGCCGCGGCTGACCATGCTCGGCGGCCGCTTCGCGCTGCCGGTGCTTGGCGCGGTGCTGCTGATCCTGGCGCTCGGGCTGATCGTGGCGGCGCCGTTCATCGGCCAGATCCCGCTCGGGCTCGCGGTCTGCCTGGTCGGGCTCGGCCTGGTCGAGCGTGACGGGGTGGTGATCATCGCCGGCGCCGTGGTCGGCATCGCCGGCCTCGCTCTGTCGGCGGGCTTCGCCTATGCGCTGGTGAGCTGGGTCGCGAGCTTCTTCTGAGAGGCCGTCTCGAAAGCCTGCTCGCCGGAGCGACTTTCGAGACGGCCTCCGATCGCTTCAACGAGCAAGCGCATCGGTTTCGGAGTTCGGGGCGGGCTCCGAAGGTGCCTTCAGGCGGCGAGGGCCTGCTCGAACGGCCGGTCGAGGGTCAAAAGCCGGTCGATCTCCTCGGGCGGTACGCCCTTGGAGAACAGGAAACCCTGCAATTCGTGGCAGCCGATCGCCTGCAGGAAGCGGTGCTGTTCGGCCGTCTCGACGCCCTCGGCGCAGACGCGCAGGCCCAGAGCCCGGCCGAGATGCACGACGGAATGGACGAGGATCGCCGATTCGCCGGTCGCTTCCATATATTCGAGGAAGGAACGGTCGATCTTGATCTTGTCGAAGGCGAAGCGGCGCAGATAGATCAGGCTGGAGTAGCCGGTGCCGAAGTCGTCGAGCGCCAGGCTGACGCCATGGGCTCGCAGGTCCATCATGGCAGCTTCGGCGGCATCGGCGTCCTCGACCACGACGCCCTCGGTCAGCTCCAGCTCGAGGCGTTCGGGGTCGAAGCCGGTCTCGTTGAGGACGCGGATCACGCTCGCGACGAAATCCTTGTGGCGGAATTGGATCGGCGAGACGTTGACCGCGAGCTTGATTCCGGGCCATTGCCGGGCCTGCTCGCAGGCGCGGCGCAGCACCCATTCGCTCAACGGCACGATCAGGCCGCGTTCCTCGGCGATGCCGATGAATTCGGAGGGCGGCACCATCCCGTGCTCGGGATGCGGCCAGCGCACCAGCGCCTCGACGCCGATGATGCTGGTGCCGTCGATCGAGACCTGCGGCTGATAGTGCAGCAGCAATTCGTTGCGGACGATCGCGTTGCGCAGATCCTCCTCGACCATGCGCTTGAGCTGCAGGGCCCGGTTCATCTGCGGCTCGAAGAAGGAATAGCGGTTCCGGCCTTCGTTCTTGGCCTGGTAGAGCGCGGTGTCGGCGAGGCGCAGCAGCGTGCTGCGGTCGGAGCCGTCGCGCGGCGCGTGGGCGATGCCGATCGAGCAGCCGATGGTGACTGCGACGCCGGCGATCTCGAAGGGTTCCGTCAGCGCGTCGAGGATGCGCTGGCCGAGCGCGGCGCTGGCGTTGGCAGCGGTCATGTTGGTCTGGATGATGCCGAACTCGTCGCCGCCGAGGCGGGCGACGGTATCGCCGAGGCGCAGCACCGTGGTCAGGCGCTGTCCGACCTGGCGGATCAGTTCGTCGCCGGCATTGTGGCCGTAGGTGTCGTTGACGGCCTTGAAGCGGTCGAGGTCGAGCATCAGCACCGCGAGGCCGCTCTTGGTCCGGCCAAGCTGGGCGATCTCCTGATCGAGCCTGAGATCGAAGGTCCGGCGGTTGGGCAGGCCGGAGAGTTCGTCCTGGCCGGCCAGGCGATGGATCTGGCTCTCACGCAGAGCGATCTGCTGGGCGGCGTTGCGCAGGCGATGGAAGACATAGACGAAGAGCGAGGCGAAGAGAGCGGTGATCGCGCCGAGGGCCCAGGAGAACTGGCTGAGCATGGCATCGCCGGGGCGCTCCGGCGTCCAGCTCATCCAGGCGTTCACCGAGCCGTCGGGCGAGGGGATGTCGCGCCGCCGCAGCGGGTCCGCCGGGCGTTCAGTGACGATTTCCAGGCGCGGGACGCGATAGCGCCGGCCGAGCTCGTCGAGCTGGGCCTGCATCACCTTGCGATAGCCGACGATGAAGGCGGCCGTCTCGGGGGCGGCTCCTTCGCCCGTGGCGTGCTTCCCCTTGCGCAGATCGGCGGCGATGATGCCGACAGTGTTGGAGCCGTCCCGTATCAGCACGACGCTGACCGGGCCGTTGCCGATACCGCGCGGCTCGGCCGGCGCCGCGCCGCCAGGCAGGTCGGGACTGAGCCGGATGAGGGCGTCGTAGCCGGCCTGCGTTCCGGTTTCGTGCTGCTCGACGCCGGCAAGGACGCGGCCCGAGGCGGTCACCAGATAGGTGCCGTCGAAATCGAGGAAGCGATTGGCGACCTGGGCGAAAGCCCATTGCAGGGTGGCGTTCGGCAGGAGGCTGTTGAGGACCGGTTGCAGGACGCCGGCAGCCTGCAGATTTTCGAAGCGCAGCCGGCGCAGATGCACCTGCGTGGTCAGTGCCGCCTCGACACGGTCGCGCTGGCGGGTCGCTTCGAGCTGGTTGGCGTCGCTCACCATCGCGGACATCACGCCGAGCACTGCCGCCAGGACGAGCGCGAACGCACCGGCCAGAGTCGCCAGCGTGCGAGTCAGCATGCGTGCCGACGATTCGGTGTTCGTCATCTTAACGTTTGTCGGCAAAGACCCGGACCTGTAGCGGCACGCTGACAGCGGACCTTGGCAGGGGAATCTTGCCATCCGGTTTCCAGAACCACCGGGAAGCCAGCGAAGTTGCAGAACTTTCGACTAAAATCGCCTGATTGAGGCTATTCGCCCGTCGGCTCGTAGGGCGGACGGGGAATCGCCATATGGGCGGCGCGCAAGGCGGCCGACCAGCGCTCGCGCAGATCATGGAAATAGGGCTCGCCCGCCTCGATGCGCCGGTTGAGCTCCGGGGCTGCGGCGTCGCGCCGGAGCACGATCAGGTCGATCGGCAGGCCGACGCCGAGATTGGAGCGCATGGTCGAATCCATCGAGATCAGCCCGACCTTGAGCGCATCGTAGAGATGCGTCTTGAAAGTGACGGCGCGGTCGAGGATCGGCTTGCCGTATTTGTGCTCGCCGATCTGCAGGAAGGGGGCGTCCATGCCGCATTCGATGAAGTTGCTGGCCGAGTAGACCATGAAGAGCCGCATCGGCTGGCCGCTGATCTGGCCGCCGAACAGCAGCGACATGTCGTATTTGAGGCCGGCTTCGCGCAGCGCCTCGCCATCAGTCTCGCGCACGATGCGCACGGCGCGGCCGACGAGCTGGGCCGCGCGGAACATCGAGGGCGCGTTCTGCAGCGTCTCGGGCTCGCCGGTCTCCGGATTGGGGATGCCTTCGTGCAGCAGGCTGACGATCGACTGGGTGACCGAGAGGTTGCCGGCGGTTGCGAGGGCCAGCGTCCGGTCGCCCGGCCAGGAGAAGATATGCAGCTTGCGGAAGGTCGAGATGTCGTCGAGCCCGGCATTGGTGCGGGTGTCGGCGATCATCACGAGCCCGTCCTGGACGAGGATGCCGGCGCAATAGGTCACGACTGGTCTCCGCAGCACGCCGAATACGGCGTGCGAGGCTGGTATCAGGCCGCCGTGACAGCGACAATGCGAGGCCGTCGTTATTGTCCCTGGAAGCGCGGTTTTGCTGCCTGGGCGGTAACCTCGACCAGGAGGCTTTCGCCCTGGCCGCCGGTGCGGGCGCCGCGGACCGGAGCGGCATCGGCATAGTCGAGCCCGTTCGCGACGCGCACATGCGTGTCGATCGGGCAGAGGCCGTTGGCGCTGTCGAAGCCGATCCAGCCATAGTCGGGCAGATAAGCCTCGGCCCAGGCATGGGCGCCGTCGGCGTGGGACAGGGTGTCCGATGCCGCGACATAGCCGGAGACATAGCGCGCGGGAGCGCCCAGTAGGCGGGCGCAGGTCATGAAGACATGGGCGACATCCTGCGGGATACCTTTGCCGGCCTCCGCGCAGGCGGCGGCGCCGATGCCGAGATGGTCGGCCGTCGGCACGCAGCGAATCTCGGCGTTGATCGCCTCCATCAGCGCGTGCAGCCTGGTCAGGTCGCTGCCGTCCGTGCCGGCGGCCTTGTTGGCGAGGGCGCGCAGGGGCTCGTTGGCCTGTGTAAGCCGGGTGTCGCGCATGAAGACGTCGGGCGGCGCCTTTTCGGTCACGCCGCGGACGGCGCCGGCGAGGTCGATGGTCTCGACCACCCCGTTGATCTCGATCGTGTAGCTCTCGATCGGGCCGTCGGCCGAGAAATCATGGACGATGTTGCCGAACGGGTCCTGACCGGCGTGCAGCCGCCCGTCGATGCTCGGCGCGACGCGCCATGACATGACGTGCTGGCCGTCATGGTCGCGCGGCGTCAGCCGCAAGACCTGCCTGAGCTGGCGAACCGGCTCTGCATAAGAATACGCGATGCTGTGGGAGATCCGGATCCGCATGCGGCGAGAAATCCAAATTCGGGAGCGGAAGGGAAGTCCTTATTGCAGGTATTGCTCGACGATGACGTTTCCGAGGCGGTTGTTCTCGGTGATGAAGTCCTCGATGAATTCGTGCAGGCCACGCTGGAACACCGCTTCGATCGGCGTGTTGGCGAGGTTGGTCAGGGTCTTGCGCGCTTGGCGCTGCGCCGGTCCGTGCCGGTTGTAGGCATCGCCGATCTGGTCGAGGAAGCGCGAGATGTTCTCGTAGCAGCTGGCCAGCGAGCGCGGCATGCGCCGGTTGAGTATCAGCAGGTCGGCGATCAGCACGGGTTTCACCGCCTGGCGATAGACCCAGTGATAGGCGGTCAGCGCCGAAACCTCCCGCAGCATCGTGGTCCACTGGAAGTAATCGAGCGAGCCGCCGACCTGCTCGGTCTCGGGCAGCAGCACATGGTATTTCACGTCGAGGATGCGGGCGGTGTTGTCGGCCCGCTCGACATTCACGCCGAGCCGCGAGAACCAGTAGCCGTCGTCGCGCAGCATGGTCCGGTAGGCCGAGCCGTCGAAGGTCAGCGAGACGTTCTTCACCCAGTCGAGGAAACGCGCGAATTCCTCGCGGTCCATGCGCTTGCGCTCGAAGCGCTGTAGTTCGAGCCAGGCGCCGTTGAGCGCGTCCCACATCTCCGAGGTCAGCGCGGTGCGGACCGCGCGGGCGTTCGAGCGGGCAAGGGCGAAGCAGTTGCGGATCGAGGTCGGGTTGTCCGGGTTGAAGCTGAGGAAGTCGCAGACATTGCGCTCATTCGCCTCGCCATAGGCCTTGGCGAAGGTCTCCTCGCAGCCGGCGGTGGCGACCGCGCTCTGCCATTCGGTGCCGGCACCGCCATAGGCGGAGGGGAGGTTGGTCAAGCGGATCGTGGCATCGAGGATGCGAGCGAGATACTCGGCCCGCTCGACATAGCGCGAGACCCAGTAGAGGCTGTCGGCGGTGCGGGAAAGCATGATCAGGTCCGGTCGTTTAGCGTGATGCGGCTCGCGCAAGGGCCCGGCATCGGGGATGGATTGGCTCGAGGTCGCTCCCGTTCGCTCATGCATCGAGAACCCAGGTGTCTTTTGTGCCGCCGCCCTGGCTGGAATTGACCACCAGCGAGCCCTCCTTGAGCGCGACGCGCGTCAGCCCGCCCGGCACGCAGGAGATGCCGTTGGCGCCAGAGAGCACGTAAGGCCTGAGGTCGACATGGCGCGGCGCCACGCCCGAGGCGACGAAGGTCGGGCAGGTCGAGAGCGCCAGCGTCGGCTGGGCGATGAAGCCCTCGGGCTGGTCCTTCAGCTTCTGGCGGAAGGTCTCGAGCTGCGCCTTGCTGGCATGCGGGCCGACCAGCATGCCATAGCCGCCGGAGCCGTTGACCTCCTTGACGACGAGCTGCTCGAGATTGTCGAGCACATAGGCATTGGCCTCGGGCTCGCGGCAGCGATAGGTCGGCACGTTCTTCAGGATCGGCTCCTCGCCGGTGAAGAACTTCACGATCTCAGGCATGTAGCTGTAGACGGCCTTGTCGTCGGAGACACCGGTGCCGACCGCATTCGCCAGCGTGACGTTGCCGGCCTTGTAGGCACCGATGATGCCGGGCACGCCGAGGACGGAATCGCTGCGGAACACCAGCGGGTCGATGAAGTCGTCGTCGATGCGCCGGTAGATCACGTCGACGCGCTTGGGACCTTGCGTCGTACGCATGTAGACGACGTCGTCCTTGACCAGCAGGTCCGAGCCCTCGACCAGCTCGACACCGAGCTTGTCGGCCAGGAACGAGTGCTCGTAGAAGGCCGAATTGTACTGGCCGGGCGTCAGGAGACAGATCGTCGGGTCGGAGGATGCGCGGTGCGGCGCGACCGAGCGCAGCGTCGCCAGCAACTGGTCGGGGTAATTGTCGACTGGCGCGACGCGATGGGTGGCGAAAAGCTCGGGGAAGAGCCGCAGCATCACCTCGCGGTTCTCCATCATGTAGGAGACGCCGGAGGGCGTGCGGGCATTGTCCTCGAGCACGTAGAAGGTGTCGGCGTCGACCCGGACGATGTCGATGCCGGCGATGTGGCAGTAGATGCCATGCGGCACCTGGAAATCGACCATCTCGAGCTGGTAGCAGGCGTTGCGATAGACCAGCTCGGGCGGAATGATCCCGGCCTTCAGGCACTCCTTCTTCCCGTAGACGTCAGCCAGGAACATGTTGAGCGCGGTGACGCGCTGGCGCAGGCCCTTCTCCAGCTTGGTCCATTCCGGCTTGGTCAGCACACGCGGGATGATGTCGAAGGGGATCAGGCGCTCGGTCGATTCCTCGTCGCCATAGACCGCGAAGGTGATGCCGATGCGGCGAAAGAACAGCTCGGCCTGCGACCGGCGCAGCGCCAGCATCTCGGGCGGCGCCTCCTTCAGCCAGCGATCCAGTTCGCCATAGGCAGCCCGCAAGCCACCCTCTCCCCCTGTCATCTCGTCGAATGCGACCATGCAGGCTTGTTCCCCGTTTCGGGTAGCCTATGCGCATTCGCTCGCGTTCGGAAAGGGGTTCTTTGCCAAGCACTTTGGCTAGGCTTGCCTCATTCTTGGGCAGGGGTCAGCTCGCCGCAGCGGCGGCCGGCGCAGCGATCGCTGCGGTGATCAAGGCTGCGAGGCTCGCCGCAGCCCGCGCCTCGTCGATATGGCCGCGGAGCAGCTCGAGCGAGATCGCCTCGCCGGCGCCCAGGATGCCGATGCAGCGCAGGTTCAATTCGTCGGGCGGGAGGTGCGCCGCATGTGTCGCGAAGGCGCCCTGCCAGATCCCGACATAGCGGGTGACGAGTTCGCGCTGGACGGCTTCCATCGCCTCGCTGCCCTTCAGCGCGGCCGAGAGCGCGTACCACTCGGTCCCAACCTCACGGGCGCAGCTCATATAGGCCGCGGCGATCGTCGCGGCGATGGCGTCGAGCCGGCCGGCCGTCGTCTTCAGCGTATCGACGAGCACGGCCGTCTGCCGGTCGTCGATGCGCCGGAAGAGCTCGACCATCAGCGCTTCGCGGGTGCCGAAATGGTCGTAGGCGACCGGCTTGGTGACGCCGGCCCGCTCGGCGACACGCGCCAGGGTCAGCGCCTCCGTGCCCTCTTCGCGAACCATGGCCTGCGCGCAATCGAGCAACTGCTCGCGGCGTTCCTGCTTCGGCAGTTTGCGGGCTGAGGCGATGGCAGAGGTCGGTGGCATGGCGATTCAAGAATCCCGGCGAAGGCCCGCTTGACAAGAGGGAAATCGAATTCCTACTTAAGGTAAGTTACTTTTAGTAGGAATTCCAGCCTGTCGTGGCTGAACTCGTCAAGGAGACCATCAGATGTCCAGCATACAGCATCCCGTCCTCATCATCGGCGGCTCCGGCGTCGTCGGCGCGCAGGCTGCGGCGACGATCCGCCGCCTGCATCCCAGCCTGCCGGTGAAGATCGCCGGCCGCGACCTCGCCAAGGCGCAGGCGGTCGCAGAAAAGCTCGGCGTCGAGGCGCTCGCCGCCGACCTGTCGAAGCCCGATCTCGGCTTGCCCGAGAGCGCGCGTTTCAGCGCCGTGATCGTCTTCGTCAAGGATGACTGGAGCAACGCGCTACGCTTCGCCCAGCACCACGGTATCCCGCATCTCAGCGTCTCCAGCGGCGCCTTCGAAATCGGTATCGAGGCCGCGCGCTTCGTCCATGCGCCGCAGGCCGCGCCGATCATTCTCGCGAGCCAGTGGCTGGCCGGCGCGGCGCTGTTTCCGACGCTCGACTACGCCAAGGCGTTCCGCTCGATTGATCGAATCCATGTCGGCGTGCTGCTCGACCAAGAGGATATGGGCGGGCAGGCGGCGCTCGCCGACTATGAACGCATCACCCAGGCCGGCTCGGCGACGCTGACGTTGAAGGATGGGCGCTTCGCCTGGATCGCCGGCGAGGAGGCCATAGCGCGCTATCGCAGTGTCGACGGCGTCGACTTGCCGGCGACCGCCTATGGCCCGCTCGACGTGCTCAGCCTTGCCACCGCCACCAACGCGAGGAACATCCGCTTCGATCTCGCCTTCGATGTCTCGGCCAGCCGCCGGCGCGGCGAGCCGTTCTCGACAGAGAGCGTGATCGCGATCGAGGGCGTGTTGCAGTCGGGCGAGCGCACCACGCGGACTTACGAGGTCGTCCATCCGCAGGGTCAGGCGCCGCTGACCGCGCTCGGCGTCGCGCTCGCGACTGAGCGCGCTCTCGGGCTCGTCGGCGGCGAGGCGCTGAAGCCGGGGCTCTACTTCCCCGATGGGATCATCGAACCCGCCTACTATATCGCCCGGATGAAGGAGTTCGGTGCGGTTTTCAAGGAGGGTTCGGCCAATGGCTGATCCCGTTTTCGGGATCGCTATGGCTTGCGTCATTCTCGGGCGAAGCCTCGGGTCCGACCTTCGGCCGGCTCAAGGATAGACTCCGCGCAGGCGCGCGAGTCGCTTCACCGAGAGGGCTGCACAGGAACCTTGTTCGGCCTGAGATGGTCGGCTCAAGGCCGACCATGACATTTGCTGGTGCGGGCACCAGCAAATGTCAGATCAACCCCAGCCCCTTGAAGCTGGCATGGCCGTCGCGGCCGACGATGATGTGGTCGTGGATGGCGATGCCGAGCGGCTTGGCGATATCGACCAGCTCGCGGGTCATGCGCATGTCGGCGCCGGACGGGGTCGGGTCGCCCGAAGGGTGGTTGTGGACCAGGATCAGCGCCGTCGCTGAGAGTTCCAGCGCCCGGCGCATCACCTCGCGCGGGTAGACCGGGGTGTGGTCGACTGTGCCGGTCTGCTGCACCTCGTCGGCGATCAGCGCGTTCTTCTTGTCGAGGAAGAGGATGCGGATGTGTTCCTCCTTCTCGGATTTTGACATAGAATCAGCTACTTGCAAGGCGCGTCCCCCAAACGTCCCGGCCGCGTCCCCTAGCTCTTGTTCTCGCTACGTTTTGCGAGCCGAAGCTGGGCAACGCGGCTGGTCTGTTCGATGGTGCCGCGATTGTATCGAGCGCTGGTCTGCCGGTTCTTGTGACCTGCGGATTTCATGACGTCAGTTTCCGTTGCGCCGAGGTCGTAGGCCTCAGTGATCGCCCCGGCTCGAGCGTCCATGTTCCACACCGTTTTCGGTACGCCGGCCTTGTCGGCAATCGCTCGCCACCGATCGGTGAAATTTCGATGCTTGTATGGCTCGCCTGTGCGCTCGGCGATGATCATCGGCCCGATGCGCTTTTCTAGCGGGACGCGTGCAATCTCTTCAAGCACGGCCGGGTGAAGCTTCAAGTCGTGTTCGACCGGGAATCCAGTCTTTGTATGGACCTTGCGAAGGACCGTGTTCGCGTCGATGTCAGACCAGAGCACGCCGTTCACCCATCGGCGCCCGCGGTAATAGATGCCGCCTTCGATCTCGGCTGGTTCCCATTCGCCGATGACGTCCTTCTGACGCATTGCGAGCTCGAACTGAAGAACCGTTGCCAGCGCCACTGACGGCCAGCCTTCAGCGTGTGCAGTCTTCCGAACCGCGCTTACGTGCTCGACCGTCATCACGGCGGTCCGGGCCGGTGGTGACTTGAATCGGATCTTGTCCAAGATGCGGTCGGCGCGGAAGCAGTCGTCGTGGCCCAGTGTCACGCCGTAGCTGATCAATTGCCTGACAGCGTCCATCGCGTGCTTGGCTCGCCAAGGGCGGGCAGGGGCATCAGGCTTCTTCGGGGCACCGAATTGCGAGTGCCACCGCTTGAAATCGGGGCCTAGCAGTTTTGCGATTTGCCGAGCGCCGACGCTCTGCTCGATGATGGTCAGAGACTTGAGCACATTGTCCCGGCTGTTCCACTTCATGGTGCGGAACGGCGAGTCCTCGTTGGTCTGGAAGAGCCGGGATAGGCTCAACATCGTTCCGTCATAGCCGGGGGCTGCGTGGTTGCCGCGGGCCGCCCAGGCCAGCATTTCCGCCTGCAGAACCTGGCAGCGAGAAGACTTCTGCGCCGCACCTTCCGGAGTGTCGGGATAGTGGAGCCGCACCGCCTTGGGCTGATAGCCACGCTTTGCGAGATCGGAGCGGGCTTCCCAATACTCCCGATACGAGCCGTCTTTGTTACGCTTGCGCTTGAGTCCCGGAAAGTCGGTCACTGCCAGTTCTCCAGGCCGTCAACGCCAGAGGGCAGGGCGCTCTGATGGAGGCCGTGCCGCTGGTCGAGAAACGCTCGGACGGCGGGCCAGTAGCGGCAGCCCGTCAGCGGGTCGATACGCGGGAGGCCCTCGCGCTCCCACACCATGGCGAGCGCAGCCCATTGCGTCTTCGCACGCGGCCCCAAGACCCGCTGAGCAATAGCGGGCTCGGGCAGGTATAGGGGCGAGTTATCGTTGGATGCGCGCATTCGTAGCTCCGCAGCGGGCGAATGCCCTCTAATAGCCGAGTGTTTGAGGTCGAAAGTCAAGTCCTGCCCTCCGGCGCAGCCATAGATGCTCGGCTCGCGAGCTCTTTGGGCGCGCCGGCTAGATTTTGGTGATGCTCAATAGCCGGGTGGTCACAAGGCCAAGTCAAGCCGCCCACGGTTCGGCACTGGCTCGGGTCGTGACGGTTCTTTTTGAGACCAGTCGTGGCGCAGCCTGGTCTTCAAACAGATAGGCCCTGATCACGTTTTCCATCTCGCCGGTATCCTTGCGGGCCCTGATTCCTATCAGAACGCCGAACTGCTTGAAGTGCAGTTCCTGGCTGTCTTCGAGCTGCAGCACACCGGTAGCGCGGCGCAAGCCCGCGAAGTCACGCTGGCCGATTTCAGCCGCGGTCGCGTTGTCGTTCTCCAAGTTGTAGTTGATGTAGAACGGACGCTGGTCATAGTCGCCGCCGACGACTTGCGCCTTGCACTTCAGAACCATGCCCGTCCCGGCCAGATTGACGACGTAGTCAGTCTCCACGATTTCGAGGGTGTAGGGTCCGGCAGGAAGCGGGAGGTAGCCGCTGCTGGGTCCGGGGTTGTGGCTGCCGGCGATTTTGGCCATTGCGTTGCTCCTAGGGTTAACAAGAATAACCGTAAGGGTTAGTTCCTTAAGCGTCAACGAGAAAATGACCGTAGGGGACACCTTGCTTGCCTTTAAGGACATTGAGCCTTATATGAGGTTCATGATTACGCCAGCGCAGATACGAGCCGCACGTGCCTTGATAGGATGGAAGCAGACCGACCTTGCGGTTGCCGCAGGGCTTTCTGAAATGAGCATCAAAAACATCGAGCGCGGAGAGAATGACCCCCGCGTGTCGACTCTTTCAGCGATTCAAAAGGCATTCGAACTGGCAGGGGTGATATTTGTCCCTGAGAACGGTGAAGGGCCGGGATTGCGCTTAAGAAAGATTGTGCCCGGGCAAATTGTGCGCTTCCGAGCCAGTTCTGAAATGGAGGCCAGATTCCCGAGATCATCAGGCGAGACGTATAAGGTTCAGGTATTTCATGGACCGACGAAGACGGCACCTAGAGGGCTAGTGGATCTGATTGATCTAGCAGGTATCCGTTACCCTGGTGTCCCTGTTTCCGAACTCGAGTTTTGCTGAAGCCGTGAACGACCACCATCCGCGTGACATAAAAGACATTGGCATTCGCCATTTCGTCTACGATCTTCCGGGGATCCGGATCGTCAAATTTCAGGCGGATGGAACGCTCATCGGATCTGCAGAGTACCCCGCGCACTATTTTGGCGGCACGGTTCCAAACACCGGCGACACGATCGGCATGATCTGGGGCGATGGTGACTATGAGCTCCAGGCGGTCCAGCGGCGCTATTTTCTCAATGAGTGGAAAGGACGCGGCCCCTACTGGGCGATAGTCGTGCGGGACGCTGACCAATCGCCTCAGGCAGATGCGATCTGCACTCATGCCCTGCTCATGACCGACCTGGCGCAGGCGATCGAAGACAAGAAGCCGACCAAAGAGATTTTGGCGCGAACGCACCAATTGGACGGCGAGCCGACGCCAGGCATCCGCCGGTATAAGCCGAAAGTGCGCAAGCCAGACCCGACCCCGGGGGATTGAACATAAGGGCATGACTCAAGAGCAGAAAATCATCGATAAATTCAGCGAAGCAATGATCCGAGTTCGCTATGTCTTCATTCAAGAAGACGGCGAGCTCGTCGGATTTAGCGACTACGATCTACAATATTTTGGCTGGAATGTTCCGGTAAAAGGCGACAAACTACTAAAGCTTCACGACACCCAATTGTATGATCCAGCTGTAGTTGTCGATAGGATAATCGTCGATGAAGCTGGTGCCGGATTTTACTGGCTTCTGGTCCTCCGTATGGAGGAAGAGACCGCCTATATGGGCGCGATGGCAAATCACATGCTGCTGGTCACTGACATGCAAGAGGCGATGGCCGCTGGTGATCCGGATAAGGACGTTCTTGCGCGCATGCAGCAGCTCACCGGCCGCCCCTCCGGCCGCATGCGCATCCAGCCTAAAACTCGCGACCCCGACCCTGACGGCGACTGGGATGAAGAAGACGACACCTAACCCTTGACCGCACGCCGTGGTTGCGTGACGCTGGGGCAAAGCAGGGGGGGCAACGAATAATGAGTGTCGACGAAAAATTGCGCGTACTGGCAGAGCGCATAAAAACCCATTCTAGCGCGATGCTGACTGAAGAAGCCCTGAAAACGGCTATTGTCTTGCCTTTTCTTGCTGCTCTTGAATATGATGTATTCAATCCCGACGAGGTGATACCCGAATTTTGCGCGGACGCGGTCGGAAAAAAGGGTGAAAAGGTAGATTATGCGATCAAAGTGGACGGAGATATTCGGATACTAATTGAATGTAAGCCGATATCTACTTCTCTCGATAAAGTGCATTTAGCTCAACTATATCGGTATTTCTCTGTTACTAATGCTAAATTTGCCATCCTTACAAATGGCAGGACCTTTCAATTCCACACCGACCTGGTCGCGCCTAATAAACTCGACGATAGGCCGTTTCTCACATTTGATCTTTCCGATCTCCAAGGTCAACTGACTGGTGAATTGAAGAAGTTTGCTAAGTCGGAATTCAATGTCGATGGCATTCTCCAGTCGGCTCATCGGTTGAAATACACATCAGCAATCAAGAAAGAGATTGCCAATGTGATGGAGAACCCGCCCGAAGATTTTGTTAGAATGGTCACGGCAGGGCTTTATAGCGGTCGCTTTACAAGCCAGGTACGCGAAATGTTTACGCCAATGGTGAAAGCTGCGTTCCGCGAAACTGTCCGTGAAACTGTGCAATCAAGGCTGTCAACGGCGCTGGCTGAGACAGAAGTTCCCGAGATTGGGCTAGCCGTAGACGACGAGGAGGAAATCGCGACCTCCGAGGAGGAGCGCGAGGGCTTCATGGTTGTGAAGGCAATTGTGCGTGACATCATTAAGCCTGCACGTATTTTTATGAGAGATCAGAAGAGTTACTGCGGCGTCTTGGTCGATAACAACAATCGGAAGCCCCTAGTCCGCCTTTGGTTCAACCGTTCTGTGAAATACATTGGGCTCTTCGACGGCGAAAAAGAAGAGAAGATGAAAGTTGATACGCTGGACGAGATCTATGAGCATGCGGATCGAATCCGGCAGACAGCGAACACCTACTCTGCGGCATAGCGCAGGGCGGGCGCTGGCGCCTATCTGATTCACCCCGGCCCGGTGCGTTTACATCCAACGTCACCGGGCCGGTTTGCCACTTACGCCGCTTCCCCCAACACCTCGCCGATCCTGTCATCCCATCGCTTCACGATCGCCGTCTGAATCGACTGCGGCCGGATGATCGTCACCTGGCAGAACCCGCCTACACCGGCCACAGCAGGCCCTGCGCCAGCATGAGAGCCGCGGACCAGCCGCTGCTGCTCAATCAGGGCGACGCCTGTCGCGATGATGTCATCGCTGGGCTCCAAGGCAGCGCAACGGGCCTCCAGATCCGCATCGAACGGTGACACAGCGACGGGTCCGAGCGGCTGCAGCTCCCACGCCGGGCCGTACAAAGAATGCGACGTGACGACATAGGATTCGGGGCGATTGCGCGCGTCGGACCAGCCCGCCAAATAGACCTCGATCTCGGGGCCTGTCTGGCAAAGCGCATAACCCTCGCGGCCGATCGCGTAGAGGTTCGACACCGCCAGGGCGAAACTCTCAACCAGCTCGTCGAACGAGCCGAAAGAGTCGTTGACCGCCTGCGCTAGCTCTTCGCCAAAGCCCTTCGGCCCGCGGCACGAAATGGCGCAGTTCAAGTGCGCCAGTATGGACACCTTTTGCCCGACTGCACCGAGCGTTCCGTCGCCGTAGTAGGACGCGCCGTCCGAGAACAGGTAAATTGCTTCATCAGTTCGAATAATATTGCACGCGCTCATGCGGCTTTCCTTTCAATGCCATAAATGGTTCCGACCGGCCCGCCGCCGATGAGGGCGGCCTGCAGGGCGGCTTTTGCTAGTTGTTTGACGAGATTTTTGAGTACGTCTTCGGCCTTGCCGCCTTCAATGATGATGTCGCTGAGCGCATCGACTGCGGAGTCGGCGAAGAGCCGAGACGCGTCGTTGACAGCCTTCTGGGCGTCTTCCAGTTCTTTCTTTTTGGTACGCAACTGCTCGGATAGCTGGATTTCCTTGTTGAGCTTGCTGAGGACCTCTTCTCGGGTCTGGGCATCCAGGCGATTCAAGTCGACGCCGGCTCGGGCCAGTTCCTGCGCCGCGCGCTTTTCGGCATTGGACTTGCCGAAGTTCTCAATCTCGGCCTGCAGGACAAGATTCTGACGAGCCAGGCTGTCAGTGTAGGACTTCAGCCTGTCTTCGGCTGTCTCTGACGTCGACTTTCCCCCGCCGCCTCCGCTGCCCTTCTGGGCATTGTCAGCCGCGATGATAGCCTTTGCGGCAGCCTCGGCCTGCTTCAGCGTGACCGGGCTGCCGCCTTCCATGGCAGCCTTCCAAAGCTCTTCAGTCTTATCCTTGAGCGCCTTGGCGTCCTTGCCGAGTTGTGCTTCCCGAATCTTCTGTTGCAGCTTCATCGCTGCAACAACCGGGTCCTTGTTGACCACCGTAGCTGCGTCTGGAACGGCCGTGTCAACGCGGAAACCAGAGCGCTCTAGTGCGGACTGATCGTCCTTCGCAGCGTTGCCAGCTAGCGCGCCGGCAAGAGCAGTGTTGAGGTTCAATGCCGACTGCCTCGCGGCGCCCAGACGCTCGATCAGCGAGCCCATCGAGGCGAATGCGTTCGCGAAGCTCGGACTGACGTCGCCGAGGCGCTTCAGTTCGTCGGCCGCCTCGATCGCTGCGGTCTCATTGCCCTCGAGAGCCTTTTGAACAAGCTCCAGGCCGCGCTTCTTGTCGTCCGCCTTCAGACCGACGGAACCGAACTGCTCGAGCCCTTGCGCCGCGCTGCGGATCGTCGTCTCGAGGTCCCTGGCTGCGCCCGTGTCCTCTTTCAGCTTCTGCCGATAACCATCCGCCGCAGCCTCTCGCATACGCCGGGACGTCTCAGCAACTTCGTCACCGACGGCCTTCACGCTTTCCTTGGCACTGTCCGCGGCGGGGCGAAGCTGCTTCAGGGCCTCGGCGTATCGGTCGGTTACCTCTTTGCCCTTGCTGGCCTCGGTGGCCAGGTAAGCCACTACGGCAGCCGTGCCGAGAATGGCAGCGCCAACGGGGCCACCTACCAGCGCGAGCGCGCCACGTAGAGCGCCCACTGACGCCGCTGCCACTTGGGCGCGCAAGCCAATAGCTGCAATGCCGGCGGACGTTGCCGTTGCGGCTGTGATTGCGGCGCCCATCTGCACCACCAACGGTGTAAGCCCGGCCGCAACCAGGCGAGACGCAATCACAGCACCGACTGCCCCAGCCGCGGTCGCCACGCCGTTCATGTTATCGGCGAGGAACTTGACCGACGTAGCCGCGGCCTTGGACGCCATACCCATCTGCTGGCTGTTGCCGACGTATTTCAGCGCCGCATTGGAGAGGAGTGTGAAGCTGTCTGAGATAGAGAGCTGCGTCTTTGCGAAAGCAGCACCAACCTCGGGAGCTGCGTTGACCAGGGCTTTGAACACCCGGTCACTGACCAACTTGCCTTCGGCGCCCAGATCCTTCAGCGCGCTCTGGGCTACGCCAAATTCCTTAGCGATGGCCTCAATGACCACCGGCGCGTTCTCGCTTAGAGATCGAAGTTCATCACCCTGAAGGCGTCCAGACCCAAGCGCCTGGCCCAACTGCATGAGGGTGGACTGCACTTCGGATGCGCCTGCGCCCGAGACCTTCAAGGCCTTTGCGACGGTCTCTGTGGCGACAGCGACCTCTTCCTGCGTCGCTCCAAATTGCTTGCTGGTCCGTGTCAAGCGGGCATAGAGATCTGAGACCTCTGCAAATCCAGATCGAGCGCGCGTGGCAATGTCAGCGATTTCGTTGGCGACCGAGCCGGCGACTGCATCAGCAACGCCTGCCGACTTGATCTTGTTGCTAGCCTCGAGCCAGGTATCAGCAAGCTTCTTTACCTCGTTCAAGACAGCGCCGCCGCCGATAATCTTGGCAAGGCGCTCAATCGAGCTGCCTACCCCTGACTCCATCTGGCTAGCCCGGTCTTCTAGCGATTTGAAGATCCGGTAAGCTTGGGCGTTTTGCTTCTTGAGGGCGTTTTCGAATTTCTGGCTGTTCACCTCCAAAAGGAGGCTGAGTTTTTCTACGTCGACTGCCATGTGTTTCCTGCGTCGCGGCGCGAATATGAAAAGTTGCCCGAAGGCGGCCTAAGCTCAACCCTGACGCATACTGTGTCGTGATCGATATAGACGGCGGCAGAATCTCCGTCGTCGTCGTCCACTAGCCTCACGCGGTCGAATCCGTCAGCCTTGGGCATGCTGATTTTGACGGTCACTGGTTGGTTTTCCATGGTGTTCCTACTGGGGCCAAACGATCGTCGGCAACTCGGCAAGGATCTCGGCGACGCTAGGCTGCTCGCGCTCGCCAGACTGGACCTTGCCGAACTCGGCATAAGCGTACGTCCAGACGGCATCCCGCCAGGTCACGAAGGCCAGGGCCTCAATTGCCCAGCCGGGGTTCGTCGAATTTACATAGGAAGAGCACGTTAGCGCACCGTCGTAGTTGCGCTGCCGTGCAGTCGCGTCGAGGTGAGATTGGATCGCAAACCGATAATCGTCGACCGTGGTCGGCGGTGGCTCCGGCGGGGGGGCGGGCTCTACTACGACCCAGCCGACGCCGTCCCAGCGTGCGGATTGCCCCTCTTCGACAACCGGGGGCGTCGCCGCCACGCAACCGGCCGGTATCAAAAAAACACCAGGCTCTAGCGGACTTTCGTCGGCCGTGACCTGGCCGACGAAGAAGCCGCCGACATCCGTCTGATAAAGTAACATTCTGTCTCTCAATATTTGATGCAGATAAGTGCTGCGACGTTCCGTGGCCGGGTTTCGGTGCCGCCGCTGGGACCCGATTGGACAGTTGAGCCGCCCGCCTGAACAGCAAAGGCGGCACCGCCGGTGGCGAAGCTGGAGCCACCGCCCAAACCGTGAGTGTGGGCCTGAATTGCTTGCCCCTGTGTAGCCCAGAAGCCGCGGCCGCTATCGACACCGCGAGCATCGTCCCAGCCGCGAGAGAACTCGCCGCGCTCGTCGGGCAGGACGACGTAGTCGCCCGAGGTGCTGCGTGTACTGGTAGGGCTCGCGGGGTTGGTGCACCGATAACCCCAATCCGCGGTCGGGTTGTCGGTGTTCCCGCAATAGATCGCGGCATCAAGGTCAGAGTAGGTAGCGCGAGCGACGGCAGCGCCGTTCACTTTCAACCAGCCCGCCGGGGCGGTCTTCATGTAAAACGCGCCACGCGCCCCCGGTGCGGCAGCGCTTACCCATCCCCCGCCAGCGCCCAGCACCTTTTTGCTGGCCGCGTCTCCCGCAGAGGGCGCGGGAACGAGCCCCTTGGTGCCGCCCGAACCGGAGTCGCCGACCATCGCGCTTAGTTCGGCGGTCGCCTCCGCCAACGTGAGATCCCTCGGAGCCGCTGCAGAGCCGGTGTTGTTACCCTTGAATGTGTGGGCAGGCATGTTTGCCTGCTTGGCGTTCGTCACCCCACTGTTGGCAAGCTCTGTGGAGCCGATCGAGCCGGCGCCCACAGCCGGGCCCGGATCACCCTGCGGCCCCTGTGGACCTTCAGGTCCTTCCGGACCGACCTGTCCCTCAGGTCCTTGCGGTCCCTCAGGGCCGACAACACCCTGCGAACCCTCCGGGCCTTCGGGTCCGATGGGCCCCTGAGGGCCCTCGTCGCCGGTTTCACCCTTCAGGCCCTGCGGCCCTTGCGGGCCTTCATTTCCCTGTGGCCCCTGAGCGCCCTGCGGCCCAGCAGGACCGACAGCGCCGGTCGCAGTGACGACCGCCTGGTTCGGCGTCCAGTTGATATAGGCCTTCCGATCACGAACGCCCTGAACGAGGCGGCCCGGCAAATCGTAGACGAACCGTACAGCGATGAGGCGTGAGTCGGTGTCGATATCGACCAGGTCCGCCGAGTACTCGCCGCGTGGCCAGGTCGACATACTGGCTTTCGAGACGGCAGCCGAAATCTCAGTCGCCGATTCCAGCGTCAGCCCCGTGCCCAACGTGAGAGTGGCATATATAGTATTCGAGCTGCGCTCGCGAATTTTTACGTCAAACTGGCGGCCAGCAAGAGAGATTCCATTAAATGAAAGAACATAACTGAAAGCTTCATCGGTCGAATATTGAAAAAAAGCTAGATCTCGACGCATGATGGTCCATGAAAAATGCCGCCCTAAGGCGGCTGAGAAAAGGAATGAAAGCGTGAGGCGGAACCGCTGTTCGGGCCGTCCGTTCCTCATTGGGGGAACAGGAGGTCGCCATGCGCGACGGACAGGGAAACAAACTGAGCTCCGAAGAGGCCCAGAGGGTGAAGTCAATTCAATGCGAGCCGGACAAGGAGTCGCTGAATAAGGTGTCCATCGACCCCAACGCCGAAAAGGACACCGGCGAGGCGGATACGCCGAAAGTACCACCGGAGGATAAGCCTGCGGCGGGTGTGGGTGAGAGCTAGCTAGCCGAAAACTCGTTTGAAGGATCACGGTCCTTATCGACGCTGGAGCTTGCGTTTTCCACCCGGCGGTCCGAATTCCCGTTCGGCCCAGAAGGGCCTTGTTGGGGGGGTGAAGCCTCGATGCATCTCGTCGATGTAGGCAATCACCTGGTCACCGATTTCGTGCCACACCTTTTCGGCGAGCGGCATAGCCGTGCTGCTGGAATGGCCCACCGCGGCCAACTCGTCGAAAAAATCGCGACCCCACATAAGAAACTCGGCCCAAGCAGCGACGTCGCTGGTCCGTGCTTTAGATTTGCGCTTTCTGACGGGCATCAGCGCCTCGCGCCGTAGTCGGCTGTGCGCGCAGCACGCGGCGCGTCTGGTGCATCAACGCCGTCAAGCGCAAGTTCGCGCAGGCCGCGGAAAAAGGCGGTGCGGCTATCTCGCTCGATTGCGACGCACGGATGCGCCTTCGGAATACCGGCCCGATCAAGGATCGTCAGACCGCTCACCAACTCTTCGCGAGCTTGTTCCGAGCGGTCAAAGGCCTCTGCAGTCTTCACAAGAACACGAAAATGATGGGATTCCAGATCAAAATCGGCAACGATTTCCCGTACCCATTTGCGCGTTTCGGGGCGCAAGTGGGCCGGAACCTTATGACTTTCGGCCATTCCGGCCCTCTTTCATGATTTGAGAAGTTCGTATCGATTCGGGGCATGCTCAGCATGCGCGTTGGACCGGCACCGTTCCGGTGGATCGATGGCCCCACAGATTGAGGCACCCCCCCGGGGGCTATAGGGACAAGTTGCTGGCCAGGGACCGCGCGAGGATCAGGCGGCAGTCATCGAGGTGGCTCTGCGCTTTCCAGCCACACATTGACCGCGAAGTCTTGACCACTGCGCGAAGTCCAAGCCTCGTAGATCACCCGCGTGCCGATCGGCTGTGGCTTGTTTCTGAATGCAGCGCCGTGACAATAATAGCCTGGATGATGTGGCTCATCGACAGGCTGCACACGCCCGCTGTTGCGGGCAGCGCACCATTCCGAGATGACGCCAATCACGATGCAATACCCCTACACCGCATAACGAGCTCTGCCGCTGGTTGGGCCGCGGCCTTTATAAAACCTGACATGTATCCTCAGTTGAAAAGAGAGCGGAGGGCGCGGACGAGCGCGCTGCCGTTGACGGTCGTCGATTTGCGATGACCCAGCTGGTGATCGCGACAGCGTCCGGATTCGTGGAAGGAGATCGACCCGCCGTCGCGGTCATGAAAGATGACCTCGGCTACCGGAGCACGAACGAACTCAATGTTCGTTGCAATGACTTGGCGTTGATCCTCGAGCGAGCCGAGAGCAAGGTCTGCGAGTGTCTGGAGCTGTTCCCATGCCGATTTCGTCAGATTGGCCGGAACGTTTTGTGTCGGCGGAAGTCCGTCCGGCGTCATCGCAAACAGGCGGCGGTGCGCGGAGACAACGTCTGCGAGACCGTCTTCCATTGCCGATGTGGCGAGGAGCGCAAGGAAATCGTCGACGTCCAACTGCGGCGAACGACGTGGCCCGCCGGTGGGTGTGATAGCAGCTTCTGCGAGCCTGCGGTTGATCTGTTTAGTTCGGCTGGTCGGAAAGCCGACGTGTTGCTCGGTGGTGGCGAGCACGCTATTGAGCGTCGCCATGAAGTTCCCTTGAAATAGTCACGGCGTACCGTGACGGGTTAAATGGCAAAGAAAAAACACCCTGGCGATGAGCCAGGGCGTGAAGTCGTGGGGGCTGCAGAGCGGAATTTCTTCCCTCTCATTGATTAGGGACGCAACCTGCGAAAAAGGGACGTTAGGCCGCGAGACGTTGCTGCGCAGAGACGAGCCCAGCCTGTAAGTCTGTGCAGGAGTCGATCAAAGCTTGTTTACCGACACGCTCGGCATGCTTGCCTGTCTTGCCGAGTAGCTCGCCGATCTCCCGAAAATTCTGCGCTTCCAGCGCGGCGTCTAGAACCAGCAACGTTTGCGGCGAAAGAACCGCAAGGAGAGACGCCAGCCGCTCCTGTGCGTTGGCGCTATCGTCGGGAAAGATTGGCTCCGGCTGCTCGGTGCTGCGTTTGCGATAAGCCCCGTCCGGGTTTCGTGGGGTTGTGAGTGTTACCCACTTGCCCTTCTCAGTCTTATGCCGGATCCCGATGATCGAGCCGGCCCTGGCGATCTTCGTGTTGTATCTGCGGTCGGTCGAAACGTTTCCGCGCCCCCAGCGGTCGCCGGATATCGCACGGCCAAACACCTCATCAACGGCAAGCACGTCCCCCGCCTCGTCTTCCGGCTCGTCGTCGTTGGCCGACTCGGGTCGCAAATCGTCCGCAAGCACCAATCGCCCGAGGCGTACCAGCCTGCCCGTACCTTCGCTGTACTCGAGTGCGCCGCTCTTGCCGCCGTAGGGAATGATCGCGCCACTTCGCTCGCAATAATCAACACCATCCTGCGCCGCCCGTATCAACGTGGCGACAGGCCATAGGTTTTCAACACTGGCTTCGGCGACTTGTGGCAGATCGGACGACGCTCCGGCGGCCAGCATCCACGTGGAGGGGGCTTCTGTCTTACCCTCCGCTATGCGCAGTCGCCGCCAAACCAGCAGAGGTCGCAATTCCGGCTCGTGCTTCGCATGTCGCGGAATCTCGGACTCCTCGACGCGGGTGGGCTGGTTGTCGTTGGCGGCGTCGATCCGGGACAGTATCGCCCGTCGCCCCGCGGCGTCATTCGGATTAGCCGGGGCCTGGTAGTAAGTAACGGTCATTCGGTGTTCCCCATTGTAAGTGAGCGCCGTTACTCAGCGTCTTGGAATTGAATGCGGTTCCCTGGCCCAGAGCGGGCCTGTGGTGGCTTTTCTTGATGTAGTCGGTGTGGGTAGCCGAAACGGCGGAAGCGGCTCAGTCCGGGCCGCAGACACATGATATAGTGCGCGCACCGCTTTACATATCCAAATTTAGTCCCGAGCACGCGCATTCGTCAACGATTGGTACATCTTGTAGGAAGGTGTGAGGATCGGGGATATTCTTCAAGGCATGCCGGAAAGCGTTGATGCCGCTGCTAGATCGGGCCTGCTGTAACCGCATTGCCACAATCCGGCATGCCGCCAGGAAATCAAAAATCAAAGCTCCCGATTTTAGTTGCGCGTGAGGGGACTGCGGGCGCTGCTCCTAATGTCATACCCAGAGATTTTGGTGCCCCCGGGAACAACCCACTGCGTGCCGCGTTCACTCGCGCCGAGGGAGGCTGTTATGTTGGTTAGCTCTGGTGTTGTAGGTGTCCTGGTCAGAGTCGCAATTGTCGTCGTGCTTGGGGCGGGCGTCGTTCTACCCGTGATCTTGCTGCGGTGAACGCCTCGAAAGGGTGCGCGCTCCGTGGTGCGGCGTGATAGAGTAGCGGTCCCTTACTGCTGGCCCGCTGCTAGATGTCAGACCTACAACACTCTGGCCTGGCTAGGCTGATGCTCCGCCGGCCGGAATGGCGAGAGAAGCTCCGCGATGCACCCCACCCGCTGAATGAGCTTTGCGAGGCATATGAGCTCGCCTGCGCTGCAGAGCTTCGCTGGAGGAGGTCGCCAGGCCCATACGCCGCAAAGATTGCTGCGGAATATCAGGTCACCGTTTCTGAAATTGAGGGCGATGTGGAGCACGCTTTGGCGCGTGTCTAGCAGGCTCCCCATTTCCGGTTCCGAATTTTACGGATGAACCTTTTTTGCTAAGGCGCCGGTCTGGTTGAGCAAGGCTCTTGGACCGAGACCCGCCCCGGTCCTCTCGCGCGCTTGCGCACGCGCGAGGCAAAAATCTGAGTTAGCGCTATCGCTCGGGGATGGCACCGGTCCCGGAATCGAGAGCCCTGGAGATCGTATACCCCCGGGGCAGGGGGGCGCTCCAGCGACACCGCATCTTCATATTAATCTATCTTTTCCCGGCATCGGAAACGGTACAACCGGGACAACCCTAAGGGTTTGTCCCGTCCTGTTCCCGCTAGCCGCTTTTTGCCCATGGCCGGGACGGGACAGGACAAAAGCGGGACATGCCCGCTTGTCACGGGTCTCACGTGCACAGAACTCTCCCCAGCTGGTCGTTTTATCATGCGCACAGCTAGAGCGTTTCCGGCTTAATCCGGATCATATCCTGCGGCTTTGAAGTAGGTGGCGCATTCGTTCGGCGAGAAGAGGTCGACGATGGCCCCTACCGCGTCCCAGAGCGCACCGATCGAGCGCTCTGCTCTGGCTCGGAGCCTGGCCTTGAGCTTGGCGAAGGCATTCTCGATCGGGTTCATGTCAGAGCTGTAGGGCGGCAGGAAGGACAACGTCGCGCCCGCGCGTTGGATTGCCTCGCGGACGCCGGCCGGCTTGTGGGCGGGCAGGTTGTCCATGATGACGATCTCGCCCGGCTTCAGTATTGGGACCAGCACCTGCTCGACATAGGCGAGGAAGACGACGCAGTTCATGGCGCCGTCGTAGACAAAGGGCGCCGTCATGCCAACGAGGCGCAGAGCTCCGGCGAACGTCGTCGTTTTCCAATGTCCACGGCACGCCGGCCCGGCAGCGTTCGCCGCGCGGAGCCCGGCCGCGCAGGCGGGCCATCTTAGTCGAGAGGCTGGTCTCGTCGATGAAGACAAGGCTGCGTGGAGCTCGATCGGGCTGGGCCTCGAACCAGTCCCGCCGCCGCTTCAGGACTCGGGCCGCTCCTGCTCCAGTGCATGGGCGGTCTTTTTTTGAACGTCCAGCCCCGTCCGCGAAGCCAGGCGCTCAACGCGCTGCGGCGGATGGAGACGGCGCGTTCGGCCAGGAGCCGGGCCGACATCTCGTGCAACGTGATGGCCCGCTGCTCCTCGCTCAGTCCGAAGATGAAAGGCGCGTGCGCATCCAGGCTCGAGCCCCGGCGCCGGCCTTGTGCCCGCGCTGTCAGTTCACCCTTCCTGGCCCGCGCGACCCACCGGATCGCCGTCGAGATCCCGCCCCCGAAC
This sequence comes from Allobosea sp. Root483D1, assembly GCF_001429505.1. Taxonomy (GTDB): domain Bacteria; phylum Pseudomonadota; class Alphaproteobacteria; order Rhizobiales; family Beijerinckiaceae; genus Allobosea. The sequence continues at coordinate 17,641 of NZ_LMJW01000003.1, read as the reverse complement.
CGGCACGCGGCCTGCCGAGCTGAAAGCCCATTCGTCGAGGCCTCCACAACACGCACGCGAAGATCGTCGCTCAAAGCCCGTGCCATCGTCCACTTCCTTCAACAGGCAGGTTGAATCAGCACAACACGGGTTCGTCACATCACAATCGATTCAACGATCCGCGGAAACGCTCTAGCCAGAATGCGGCCTCGACCGTGGTCAAGTGAAACCCTACTGCGCCTTGCAGGGGGCAAATAGGCCTTAGCAAACACCAAGTGTCCAAATTTGGCCCATAGCCGTCATTCGGAGCGTCCGCTTCCCGGCAGTTCAGTTCAGGGACTGGCTGTCAACCCGACGATTCCTTCGAGCATCAATTTGAAGCGGCTGCGCCAAGGCCAAGAACGCTCGACTAGCGGACCCCGCAGCCATTAACGTTCCATTGGAAATCAGAGAGGATTATTAGAAAGAGTTCCAAGCAATGACGATTCTGACGCTAGAAGCAGATAAGGCCGCGGGGATGCTCGAGGCGGTTTGGGCATCGTGAATATCACCACACCCAACGCAGGTTATGGCGGCCTTGACGGGACGCAGCTGTCCTTCGTGCAAGCGCCCGAGCGCGACATCCGCCTGCTGGCGCCAGCGGGCAGCGGCAAGACGCTATCGCTGCTGCATCGCTGCGCTGAACTGTATCGCCGCGCACCGGATTCCAGATTTCTCATCGTATCGTTCACGCGCGCAGCGCGCGACGAGTTGAAGGCGAGGCTGAGCGGACCGGATTTTGTCGACTTTGCCTCGCGGGCCGACGTGGTGACACTGAATGGCTGGGGCCACAGGCGGCTGAAAGCAATGTCGGCGTCGCCGCGCCTGCACGTCTCCGAGTTCGAACGCGCCACCATGATTAAGACCGTACTTGCACCAGCCTGGTCGGCCGTGCCGGCGCTCGAGCGGGGTATGAAGCACCAGCCCTTCAAGTTGCCAAAGCTGCTTGCCGGGCTGCTCGATATGATGAAGACGCTCGGTTTCGACCATGAAGATGGCTCACTGCGTATGGCCGACGATCGGCTGGATGCGCTGACCGAACTCGGCCTGATGCCCCTGATTCATGAGTACATCGAGCGGCTGGAAGAGCTAGGTGTGTTGCCGAACAGGCGCCAAGAGCCCTTCCTGGAAGTGGCGTTGCCATTCTTCAAAAATGCATGCGCGCAGCAGTATGCAACCGGCTCATTTACGCTCGAGGACCAGAAATACGGCGCCTGGCTCGACCAGCGGCGCCAGCTCAACGCCGGAATGGCGGTGGCGAAGGGTACGTCCATCACTCAGATCTTGGTTGACGAATTCCAGGACATTAATCCGCTCGACCTCGCGCTGATCATGAGCGTTGCCGAGCTAAATCAGGCGGCGCTAACGATCGTCGGCGACGACGACCAGGCGATCTTCGAATGGCGGGGCGCGGCGCCTGACTTCATCCTTGAGCCCGACCGGCATCTAGGCCGGCACTTTGCCACCTATATCCTCGAGAAGAATTACCGCAGCCCGCGTAACATTGTAGGGAAATCGGCGCGGCTGATCGCCCATAACAAGCGGCGTGTCGCTAAGACGATGCACCCGGTGTCGACCACGGATGCCGTTGTGGACATGCACAGAGGTGCGACGTTCCTGGATTCCACCGAGAATGTGCTATCCGAGATTCACGTCTTCGTCCGCAGCAAGGCGCCCGGCGCACGCATGGCGCTGCTGTCGCGCAAGCGGGCGCAGTTGATTCCCTATCAGATCCTGCTGGCGCGCGATGACATTCCGTTTTGCGCCGCCGAAGACCTGCACCTTTTCCTCTCCGAGACCTTCGATAGGCTGCTTGGAGCGCTGAGGACGCGGACCATGGCGGGGCTGGGCGTGGCGGTGCCAACTATCGTAGACGATGTGATGGCGCTCTGTAATTCGGTCCAACGCTATCCGCTGCGCAAGGCGGAAGCAGATGCGATGGCGCGCCACATCCGGCTGGCGCGACCGAAATCCTACGACGCAGCGATCGACCAGTTGGAGACCTATGACGGCCCGATCCGTGGGCAGAGCGACAAAGGCGCGACGGCGGCCAACTTCGCCATCAAGCTGCGCCAGCTGATCCATGCGCCGACAGTGCGCGCTGCGATAGAGGCACTTCAGAACCTTTATTCCGGTTTCCGGCAGGACTATGGGCGCGGCGCTGAGGACATTTTCCTAGCCGATCCGCCCTTTCTCTATCTCGTCGAATTCTCGGAACGCTATGGCACCGACTTCCAGGCCTTCGTTGACGATCTGGAAAAGGCCAAGGACACGTTGGTCAAGCTACCCGGAATGGACAGCGACACCGATAGCGACGTCTGGAAGAAGCCTGTGCACCTGATGACGGCGCTGCGCGCCAAGGGCCGCGAGTTCGACACCGTGGTCATGCTCGACGTCGTCGACGGCATCTGGCCGCTCCGCTATGCCGATGACGAGCGCAAGCTCGAGAGCGAACGGCGGCTGTTTTACGTGGCCATGACGCGGGCGCGCAAAAGGCTGATCCTAACCGCGTCGGGGCGCATCGGCGACAAGGTGACGATCCTTTCGCCCTTCCTTGCGGAGGCAGCGCTTCCCTAGACGCTTCGCACCGTCTGACCGAACAGCTGCTGGACGTCGCCATCAGCGACCGGCGGCATCAGCATGTCGCGCGACAGTTGGCGCTTATTTTCCAGGAGTTGATCCAACTTCACGTCGAAGGACGCCTCGCCATAGTGCGGATGCACCGCGATAGGCACGTGCACCGTCACCGGCTTTTGTTGACCGATGCGATAGCAGCGATCGTTGCACTGGTCCTCGACCGCGGGGTTCCACCAGCGCGACAGATGGATGACATGATTGGCCGCCGTGATGGTCAGGCCGACGCCAGCTGCCTTGGGCGACAGCACGAGAAGATCGAAAGGCGCCGGCGAAGCTTGGAAGCGGTCGACGATCTCCAGCCGCTTTTCGCCCGGAACCCCACCATTAATGATGGCGGGCTGTCGCTCGAGGTCGAGATGCGTTGCGATCGCAGCGGCGAACAGCGCCTGGATTTCCAGGTCTTCAATGAAGACAAGCGCTTTTTCCTTTGTTCTGTTTAGCTCTCCCAGCACGGCGATGGCGTGGCGCATGCGCGCTGACTGCGAGAACCAGCGCCGAACAGAGTCCTTGTCGAGTGGGTCGCAGTCGCGCGCGCCGCTAGGATGAAGCGACACACCGCGAAAGACATGGATCGCCCGCAGCATGTCGCCCTGCGTCGCGCCGCCAATCTGTGCTTTGCGCACCGCGTTGCTGTAGGCCTGCGCCTGCTCGGCCGGCATCTCGACCCGCACGTTCTTGAACTGGCGGGTGGGCAGGCCTTCGAGAATCTCGGCCTTCATGCGCCGCAACAGCACCGCGGGCCCGCGGCTTCCCTCCGGAGCTTTGTCGAGACTTTCTTTCAGCCGCTTCAGCTCTTCATCGCCGCCCTGCTCGTAGGTCGAGACAAAGCTCTTCAGGTCACCAAGGTAACCAGGCACGACCCGGTCCATGATGCACCACAAATCGGCGAGCCGGTTCTCGATCGGCGTGCCGGTGAGGCCGAGCACGAACTCGGCGTTCATTGCCTTGGCGGACTGCGTGTTAATGGCACCGGGCGACTTGATCTTCTGCGCCTCGTCGAAGACGGCGACACTGAAGGCAACACGTGCAAAGGCGCGGTGATTGTCGGCCAGCGTTTCGTACGTGGTCAGCACCCAGTTGGCGTTGCGCAATTCGTCGACATGGATCGCTGTCTCCGGCGTCCAGTGCTCGTCCTTTGGCCCCTTGAGGTGGCGCAGGCTCGAGCCGAACGCGTCGACGCGCTCGCCAAGCGCACCGGGCTCGAGATGCCGTTCGGCTTCATCGATCCAGTTGCGCAGCAGGGCCGTCGGCGCGACGATCAGGATAGGCTTGTTCTGGGCGCCGCGATCAAGACCTGCCTTGCGGCGGTTCTCTCGCACCCAAGCCAAGAACGCCAGTGCCTGGAAAGTCTTGCCGAGCCCCATGTCGTCGGCGAGCAGAACACCGGGCCAGCCGGCCCTGTAGGCATCCACGAGCCAGGCGAAGCCGGTGGTCTGGTGCGGTTTCGGACGTGTGGCGACGAGCGGTGCGCGGGGGAACGCCACGTCAGCGGCGACCACGCGCGGCGAATAGGAGACCCAGAACTCCTTGCCGTCGATGTTCTGCCGGATGACGAGGCGGTCATCGACATTGACGCCCGGCGGGGTGCCTAGATCGGGTTCAGCCTGCTCCGGCATGTCCGGACGCGCTGGCGGCTCCTCCATCTGTCCATTGCCTGATGGGTCCAGGCCGAGCTGCACAAACGCGGCCTGAACGTCGACAACATGGAAATGCTGGCCATCTACGGTGATTTCCTTCTCATCGCTGGCCGTGGCGCGGGCGACTTCGCTCTTGAGCGTCTGGAACGCCTTGCGGTCGAGTTCGATGACTTCGTTGCCGATGCGACAGGGAAAGCGCTCGGGTAACCACTGGCCGGACTTAGTCATGAGCCACGGAATCGCTGGCGGCTCCCACACGCCCAGCCCCAGCACGCGCTCGGAATATTGCCAGGTCTCGACCAGCAGCGACAAAGTCGTCTCGCCACTCTCGTCGCCAATCGCGGCGGCGATCTCAGCTCGCGGGTTTTTCAGGAAGGCAATACGCTCCGCTTTCGGCGCGGCGCGCTTGCGGCGGATGACATCGAGTGCAGTCTTCAGCGACGGATCAAGCACTAGGAAGACATTTCGGTCCAGCACATAGGCGTCGCGGCTTCTGGACTCGCCGGCAAACATCTCGCGCGAGAATCGCTGCTGCATGGCTCGCGGCAGCAGCGCGTCCGAAATGAGGTCACGCTGCGCCGGCGGCGCTTCACCATCCTCATCGGGCGCCGCTGTATTATCTGCGAGGGTAGCGGCCTTCTCGCGGCCCATGACCACCGGGAAGAAGTCGGGTCCGCTCGCGGTTTCGATCACGTCCAGCGCCACCGCGCCGGCTTGGTAGACGGTCAGGCTGGTAAGATAGTTGTCGTCGCTGCGCAGCTCGTCCTCGGTGGTGCGCTTCAGCGCAGCCTGGACCACCCCCCATGCGGCAATACGGGTCTCAGCGTTCTTTCCTTCAGTCTTGTTGTAGCCGTCGATCGCTTCGGCAAGCTCGTAGAGAGGCCGCGACAGACGGCCTTCGATGGCGCCCCAAGTGGCGAGTGCGCCGACCCGCGTGATGCGGATCCGATTCTCCTCGTGATCGTACCAGCTGGCACGGATACGCGCCTTGGGATCGGTCATGATGCGCTCGAAGGCGAGCGTGATCGACAGCGTACCGAGCGGCGGGAGACCGGCAGCTTCTGCGACGGTCCCCGGCAGCGATGCGACCAGCGGGTGAGGCACAAAGATGCCACCTTCGCGCTCGACGCTGTCGCCTGCCTCCACCCCTGGCAGCAGGAAGCGAGCGGCGGCACCCTGCTTGCCGTCAGCCAGGTGCCAGTCCTTCACCGGCAATGGCTGCCAGCTGAGCAAGCGCCGCCGCTGGAGCTTAAGCAACACGCCGTCGGGCTGCACCAAATGGGTGAAGGTGGCTTTCACATGTAGTCCCTGGAATTGAAGCGTTCGCCGGTCATCAATGAAATCCGGCGTGCAGCCTTATGCTGCCAGGCGTTTTGACCCTGATGGGGAATGTGGACGATTTCCTCGACCGGAGCGTAGCGGTTGCCGGTTCTGAGTTCGTCGGCGTCATACTGCGGCTTGTAGAGCTCCGGTGCCCCTTTGCGCTGAGCATCGGCCCAGAAGCGGCATTTGCCATCGAAGCTCCACTCGGCGCACACGCCCGATCCAATCCGGAGCAGCAGCACGGCGTGGCCAGCCTGCACGCCGCTGCTGCCATAGCCAAATCGCCCGAATGGCACGTTGCGACCGAACCGCCGATGAGCCTCCTTTGTTCCCTCACTGTCCAGCACCAGCCACGCGCCGCTTATCGCGCCGGACTTGTGCATCGCCTCCCAGAACCTGCGGCGGTACGGCCAGTTAACATTCGGGTTGACCGCCGCGACAACATCGAGGAATTGCCGCAGCGCAAGCTCGGTGAGCCAGTTGATCGCGACATCACGCGCCTGCGGGATGCCAACCCAGTTGCCGCTCCTCGTACGGGGATCGCCGAGGCCCTCGAGCGACACTAAGAAGTCGAGCGTGCGATCCTTGATACTCTTTTCTACTTCGCGGTCACGGTGCGGGAGCAGCAGCGCGTTGGCCACCAAATCCTTGTGAGTTGGAAAATTCAGCTTGCCGCCTTTCACCGCAACGAGCTGGATGAAATCCAGGCGCTCCAGCGCCGGTAGGCGCAGATCCTCGGCGGCGCGCTGCAGGACGCGCCGGGAGCAGGGCTCCACATAGCCGCCGGCCAGAACCTGCTGCAGCCGCAGGCCGCTCTCTTCAAGAATTGTTGCAGGCGATTTGCGTTTGGCGAATGCCGCATCGCCTATCAGGCGAGGCCCCTGTTCCTCGTCGAAGATCTGCAACTTATGATGCAACACCTCAAACGGTTCTCCCATCACGGATGCTAGGTCTCGCAACACCGAAGCGACGGCGGCGAAACCCGGTCCGCCAGCTTGGAAGCTGATCAAGTAGGAGAATGCGAGCACACGCGAGGATGCCTTGTGCCTGAGCGCTCGCACCTGGGCTAGGAACGCCTTGAGGAGATCAGGCTCTTCCGCGATCGCGACCTCGGTTTCCCAAAGACACCATGCACCATCGCGCGCCTGTGCTTTGGTAAGGCGCTCGCCACGCCCGAGCGCAGTCTTGAGCCGGACCGCGATCTCCTCGTAGTTCTTGGCGCCACGCAGATCGCCCCTGCCCTCCGGAAGCCTGCGCGCCAGTCTCAGCACGGACGGCTCGATGGCCGGGGCTCTCGACGGACCGTGCCGTATCAACAGCTCGCTGATAGCGTCCTTCAAAAGTGTGCTCACGGAGCGACATTCGGTGCTGGTCGTTTTGAAACTGGCAATCCTGCGCGCGCCGATTCCTGCAGCGTTTCGACCTGCTGCTTCATCTGCTCAAGTAGGTTTGTTACTTCTGTCAGACGTTTCTCGCGATCAGCTTCCATGACAAAACGAAGGTCGATCCGGCGGTTTATCTTGCGACCGTCAGGGTCTTCTCTGTTAGTCGCCGGTCGCGTGTAGGCGTACCCCGAGACAGAAAGCACCTCCCGGTTTGCCGAATTCTTCAGGTTGCGAAGACCGGGGAAGTTGTCGACGATCCGCCGATATGTATTGACCGCTCGTTCGGTAGACAGTTGCCAGTTGCGGCTATCCTGTCCCGTTCGGTCGGTATGCCCTTCAATAAACACGGTCTCGACCGTGTATCCGCTGTGCCGAGGGCAAGTTGCGTCTGATGCACAGGCGGAATAGGCCGGCAAGACGTCGAGAAGTACCTTCGACAGCGCGTCGACATTGGCCGAAGCGGTCCTGTCGAGCGTGGAATTATCAGACGCGAATTCGATCGCATCCTCCGCCAAACGTAAGACGCCAGTAGAGCTGTCGATTGTCACTTTTAACCCCACTGCCTCGAGCCGAGCCCGGACCGTTTCGAGCAGGGTAGCCCGCGCCTTGTCCGCCTTGTTGATCTCGCTTACTTCAGTATCGATGCGGGTCTGGAGGTTGGCAATTTGCCGAGCCAAGTGCTGTGCTCTCTCAATTTGCTGACGCTGCTGCTTGGTAAGCATCTCTGTCTGGTCGGTTTGCTTCTGGAAATTTAGCGCAAACACCATTAGCATGATGATGAATATAAACAGGATTCCGACCATCATGTCGGTCATTGAGACGAAATAGTTTTCGTCATCCTCGGCATGGCTTCCGGCGCTTTCGTCGGTTTCTGCTGCGATCATGTTTCCGCCCCGGTCGCTTTGACCTTATTCCGCTGCTTCCAGTGACGTAGTTTTTTCTAAGCTGTCGGCAATTGACTCTGCGCTGTCTGAAATGCTCGTCAGCATTGGTGCCATTTTTTGGATGGCCTCGGTTAGCCCCTGGTCAACTTGGCGCACATGCTCCTGAAGGCGCTGCTGGTGGTCGAGTGACGTTTCCGACAGCGTCTTGACTGCCTTGCCCAGCGCAGTGTCGACCTCATCGAATTTTGACGAAAAGCCGTTCCAGAATTCGTTTGTCGTCGTGTTGGTCGCATCGAGGTTTGCGGCGAGCGCCGCGATCTCGACCTTGGCGCCGTTGAGCGTCTCCAGCGTGGTCGAGACGCTAGTTGCCAGTTGTTCTGTAGCGTTAGTGAATTGCTCACCGACCTTCGTAAGTGGGACAGCTGCGGTGCGGACACTGCCGGCCGTTTCAGTGAACGCCTTCGCGGCGTTGTGTGCCTCCACCGTCGCGCCCTCCAGCGCGGCGCGCTGGCTGGACAACGCTCCCTCGATCGCCTGCATCGAACGCGCCAGGGCGGCGAAACTTTCGCCAACGCCGACAATCTGCTCGTCGAGCTTTCCCATGACCGTTCCCATTGCCGTCTCGAGCTTCGCCGAGGCGCCGCTGGCCGCTTTGCCCAGCGCAGCATCCATGTCGGCATTCGCCTTTTCCATGGTCTGGCGCAGCGTCTCGACGACCGAGGCCAGCGCGTCGCGGCTCTGTCCCGAGCTCGTCTCGAAGCTCTGGCCGGCGCGTTCGATCATGAGGTTGAGATTGTCGGCCGCCTTCGAGAGCTTGTCGGAGAAGGCATCGCCGCTGCCACGGACGTTTGACTGCATCTCGGTCATCGCCATCTGCAGCTGTTTCAGGGTGGCGGCGAGCTCGCGCATCTCGGTGCCAGCACCGCTCTGCAGCGAGCTGACAAAGGACTCCATCATCCTTGCAACGCCAGTCTGGCTGTTCGCCGTTAGGCTGCCGACCGCACTGCCAATCTGTTCAGTGACCGGGCCCATAGCATCGCTGATCGCCGTGTTGAGGCGCGGTGCTATCTCCTCGCCCATGCGTGTGAAAAAGTCGCCCTGCGTGATGTCCTTCAGCTGAACCAGCTGATCGTGCATGGTGCGGTTCATCTCCATCGCGATCGACTGTGGCGCGTGGTAGAGCAGGCCGCGCTCGAGCGCGGCGTTGAAGCGATCGAAGGCGCTTTCGATCAGCACGAAGAACCAACGAAAGACGATCGAAAGGATGATCGACGCGCCGAGTCCCGCGATCGATGTCGAAAACTTGAACGTCGCTATCTGCAGCAGCTTGCCCATCTCCGCAGCCATAACGTTGGCGTCGCCGGCCGCGGCGGCGGTGCCTGCCTTGTAAAGGGCGAGGACCAGACCGACAAAAGTTAGCAGCAGGCCAATGCCCACGAAGTAGCCAGGCACGGCGTTCATCATCTTCAGCCCTGCCAGTCTTTCGCGCGCCAAGCTGGCGTTGAAAAAGACTTGCGGGCGCACCGTGTTGCCAATTGCGTCCGGACTGTCGATATCGAAAAGGGTCTCCTCGAACTCAACCCAAGCGTGGCCGATCAGCCAACGGCGCGCGAGGTGCTGTCGCAGCCGTTCAAACCCGGACGCGAAGCTCTTTCGAACCTCCGCGCGGTTCCTGCTCCTACCCCCAGCAGCCTGGATCATCTGCTTGGCTCGTGAAAGCGCGAGGATGACCGGGAGAACGTGGAGCAGCATGAAGGCTGCCGCCAAGCCGATGGCGAAGACGAATAGTATTGCGGCCAGCGCATAGGCGAATTCCGGCTGGCTGATACCTTCAATGTTTCCGCCTGCGGCGCTCACAACGGTGTCGTAGGCAAGCCGGTAGTTCACCTGTGGAAGGAGAAGCTCGGCGGCGAAAACAAAAGCGACGGGTATCGCCCAGAACAAAACGAATCGCGTCGTCGCGATAAAGAGCCCGCGCATGCTTCGTCTCCCCATACCCAGGTACCTTTTAGGCCTCTCGATTTTGCTCGCGCAAGTCTTTCAAGTACTTCATCTTATTAAACTTCGCAGTCTACCCGTGTCGCACCCCGATCGATCGGTNGGGGGGGGGAAACCTGCCATTCCACTTTCGGCCCGTGCCGGACATGTCAGAAAGAGCATCTGCTTGTGCTTATCCAGCAGAGCCTCAAACTGCGTTACCAGCGCCTAGACATCGAGCGTACCGACGCCCGTGCGGCCTCGCCACTTCGCGGTGTGCCTGCGTTGGGTCGGGAGTGCCGCTCAATTCGTCAGCGTGGAATGTCTTCTTCCTGGCGAGGACCCAAACTCCGCAAATGGCGCGTAGCGAAAACGACGCAGAGCGCATGCAGCTTGGCAGAAGTCTGTCAGTCGGGCTCTATGCGCTTCGCATCCACGACTGTGTAGGTTGCGTGTTGAATCTCTGACTTTCGCCGCGTGATCTCTTCGATCAGGGCGTTGGCAAACGAGGCCCCGGCGCCGAGCACAACCCATAGAGGCACACCGATCGCCGTGCCGAGTGCGGCCACCCCCGCGCTTTTTCCGCCAAATACAGCGGCTCCGATCGCCGCCCCGCCGAGACCTAGCCTTGCGGTTTTACTGCGGTCGTCCCACCCGATGCGCTTGGCCTGCTTCGCGACCATCTTGGCCGCCGGCCAGACGACCTTGCTCGAAGCCGTGAGAGAGACAGCCGCCTTCGCCTTCTCGATCTTAGTAAGCGGCGACGATTGTATTTCTAGGAGCTTCCGTGCCCAAACGCCTATGGCGTCGAGATCTGTCGGATCGGCGGTCTGCGCGACGAACACGGCGACCTGATGTTGCGAAATCTGTTGGTCGTCCAAGGCAGCCCCCAAGCGTTTTGATGTGCCCTACGGTGGCCAGCATTACGGCGCCGCGCAAGCCTCTCACGAACCTTCGACCGTCGCGAGGCTCCGCTTGTTCCGATCTCTACTCTCTCCCGTTTTGCACGAGTATTTGACCAAGCGGCTAGAGACATGCCGTCTGGCCGTCTCATAGAGACAGGTTACACGGTGAGAATGCGGGCCTTCAGGCTGTCTTCAAGAATCTGGATCTCGGGACTCAAATGCTGGCCGCGATAGACCACCGAGGTCTCGTGACGGGCAAATTCGCCGGTCCGGTGGGCGCTGAACCAATTGAAAGAGCCGATCGCGAGCAAGGCATCGTCCGCCCATATCATCTTGCTGTGAAGCTGTTGGACAGCGTGGAGCGTCGCGCCGAGCCCCTCCAGGGTCTCATGCGCTTCCGCGAACATATCCTGTCCGGGTCTGCTTCGCTCGCGCGTCAGATAGGAGTCGGCGTAGATCGTCACCCCGACGCCCCTTGCACGAGCTAAGGCGATGGCCTCGATAAACCCGGCCTGCTTCATGGTGGCGATGTTGATCCAGGGCGAGACGACGCAAATCTTGCGCCGAGCGCTTGCGAACTCCGTCAGCAGAAATGCGTCATGCTCAGCCGCATCGCGCAGGGATTGGAGCGCGCGTGGCCCTCGGGAAAGATCGGGCCGTGATGGCACCTCGAAGACCATCTCGTTCGCGTCGTCTTGCGACAGAAAGCGCTCAAGGACGGATCGCGGGCTGCCCGGCGGCGCGGAGGCCAGAGTGTCCATGTCTCCAAAGACGAGAAAGGCATCCTTTGCGCGCGAGACCGCCACGTTGAGCATGCTGGGCGAGAGGTCGATGAAGCCGCCATCGGCATGTTTAGAATAGACCGGCGAAAAGATGACCACATCGCGCTCCGCGCCCTGCAGGGCGTGCACGGTACCGACGGTCATGCCTAGTCGGCCGACGTCGATGCCCACAGCGGCGCAGGAGTTGCGGATTTCGCGGACCTGACGACCGAAGGGCGTGACGATCCCGACGATGTCTTCCAGGCGCTTGTCGTAGCGTGCTTTCAGCTTTTCGGCATTGGCTGCAAGCCAGGCTGCGATCGTCTGCGCCTCAAGCGGATTGAACCGGCTGCCGCCGGCCGAGATCGCCATGCCGTCGATATGGAGATAGCCCATCGGCAGCAGAGCGCCGCCCTGCGCCGGGCCGCGCATCGGCTGCAGGCTGCCCTTGTAGCAAAGCTCGTTGCAAAAGCCGATGATCTCGTCGAGGCAGCGCCGATGCTCGAAGAGATAAAGGCCCCGCGCCAACTCCGGATAGGGATAAAAGCGGCAGGCCGACTGCGCCAGCCGCATCGTGCTTCCGCCGCGCGATGTAAGCCCGACCTCCTCGAGCGCCTGCAAGACCTCACGGCTTCCGTCGGGCGGCAGAAGTCCCGCTTCGATTAGGTTGCCGGTATCCACGACCGCTGTCAGTGCGGAGATCGGCTCGATCTGCTGGACGTCCCCAATAACCAGAGCCTTTTTCGCCAGAGCGAATGACGGGCCGGCGACCTCGGGGAGCACCTGTCCGGCCTCGTCGACAATCAGGAGATCGATGTGATTGAACAGATATTTAGTACGATAGCTGCCCGAAGCGTTGTCTCGGCAGGTCATCTTGCGTGGCAGCGTCGCGAAGGTGGACACCGCGCACGGCGTGAGCATCATCCGACGCGACCACATCGGTTCGACCATGCTGCGGTCGTTACCGCCGCGACCGATTTTCTGCACCCGCTGAAGTGCCGGCAGCGCCTTTTCCATTTCCAGCAGCCAGCGCCCTTCCCAATAGTGCGTGGCGAGCAGGAAGAGGGGAAAACGCACAAATCGGTCGGCCGCACGGTCGAACGCCAGCAGATCGGCGCTTTCCTTCGCGTCCGGAAGGAGCGTTCCGGCCAGCGCGCACCATTCCTCTTTCGCCGCCTTCTGTTTGGCGATCACCCGCCTAGCCGACTCATCAGCGTCCGCGGCTTCCTTCGCGCGTGTCGCGGCAGCGTGGGCATGCTTCTTCAGTTGCTCGTCGATCGCGTCGATTCGTGCGTGCGAGGCAAACGTTTCGGGTGCGCCTGCCTGGCGCAGGAACAGCCGCGCCCGCAAAGTCCGCTTTTGAGCTACCGGCGGCAGAAAACTGAATAGCGAAAGCAGCATCGGCTCGGCCGCGAGCCAGCCCTCCCATGCGTGCAGCAGGGCGTCGGCCGCGGCCTTTTCAGTCGCGCTATGCTCCGTCGCCTCGCGGCGCCCTGCGAGGGTTGCTTCCGGCACGTCGCCCAGGATGCGGCGGGCAGCGTCTTCCGCCTCGCGATATCGCGCATAAGCCCCGTCAGCGCGAGCGAGGCCCTCGCTGTCCTCTTTGAGGCGCTGGTGCAGAGCGTCGATCACCGCCCCAACACCCGCCTCATTCAGGTGCGGAAAGGCGTTGCGGGCCGCGCCCAGATAGGCGGCGCGGGCCTCGCTCAGATATTCGGGTGTTTCGAGTTTCTGGAAAAAGATCTCGGTCTGGTATTTGGTCGATGCTTCCTTTTCCTTGCTGAATGCTGCGAGGAACAGGCCGAAGCTCTCGATACCGGGCAGCCAGCGGCCCGCGAACGGACCCTCGCCGTGCCCGAAATCTTTTCCAAAGGCATCGATAATGTTGGTGACGGCCTGATTATTGGTCGACGCCGCGACGATCAAGGGCGGGTCGGCGCGCGCCAGCGCGGCACGCACCCATTCCCCGGCGATCGCCGATAGAAGCATCGTTGTCTTGCCCGTGCCGGGCGGGCCGTTGACGGCGAGGATGTCGCCATTTCGCGCTGTCGCCAGATTTGCGAGCACTTCGCGCTGCTGGTCGGCAACCGCGAACTTGTCGCTGGAGTGGCCGAGACGCTCTGCCAGCGGGAAATGAGACACGCGCACAGGTTCGACGTCGCAGGCAGTCCTGCGCGCCAAGTTCGCCAGAAGCGGGGTCTCCGGGGCGTCATGGATCAGGGTGTCGGCCAAGTCGAGGATCTGCTTTACCGTCGCGGCCGCCTCGGTCTCGGGTCGGATCAGGCCATGGCCAACGATCTGGTATTCGGAGTCTGAAGCCGGCCAGTTCCCGCCGACTTCGGTGATTATCTGCCGCCAATGGTCCTGGTATTGTTGCCAGAGATCGGAATTTTCTTCTTCCGCCGGGAAGGGGTTGGCCGTCAGAAAGCTGTCGAGATCCGCAACACGACCGACCGAGAAGGCACCGCGCGGAAGGGGATCGAGTATATCGCGCGCGAGGACGCAGTGGCTAGGAATGATGCGGCCCTCACGCGTGACCTGGGCCTGGGTCACGATCGGGGTGACTTCGGGCGGCAGACCGTCGCCGCGCGACCGAGCGTGCCGCATTTGCCGGCGAACGTGGAGCGGGCGGAGGCTGACCGCGATACGCCGTACTTGCTCGGGCACATTGTCAAACAGGAAATCGACTGCCTCTCGCCCGAGCACACCGGTTTCGGCCTCGTCGCGGGACAGGGCGTGAAACTCCCCGAGCATCTTGCTCGTTAGACAGGCGTCGCCGATCGCACTGTCGGCAACTGCCGACCGCCAATAATTTAGAATAGCTTGATCGGTCTTGACCATTGCCTATCCAGGGCATGCATTCACTCTACCCGCCATCTCCCATAGGGTTGCCGAGCATTCAACATTTCCGTGGCGAACACGCTGTGCGCTAAATATCGGGGCGCGGGGCGAAGGACGCCCCTTTAAGGCCGTTAGCGGATTGGCAGGTTTCGGGAACGCTGTGGCGTGAAGCGGTCATTCGTTCAGCAGCGCGACCTCTGGCCTCTGCAACTCCGAGAGTAACCAGCCTGGGTCGAGACTGGGCATTCGGCCGGCAGGTCTGGAATGTCCGCTTCCGGGCAACGTGCCAATGTCCGCAACTGGCGCGAAGTCACCAATTGCCATTAACCGGCTGGGGGCTCGCCCTGTTGCCTTAGGAGCTTGTCGAGACGATCCTGCTTCTGATTGAGTGATCTGCCAGCATCTCCCTCCGATCCGGATGCGGCTGTGGCTGTGGCTGTGGCTTGCTCCGTCAGGTCGGAAATTTGCCTGCGCAAGTGCGCGATTTTGATCGTTTGGGCTTCGCAATTACAGGGGACATGACCGGCCTATCTATCCCTATTTTCGCTGCGCGCCGTGCTAGACAGATGCAGGCTAAGGAGCACTTGGGCGATGACCTTTAAGGAGCACAGACAGGTGTTTGACCCGCGTCTCGCCTACGGCATGCGGACTAATTCACAGATAGAGCAAGAGCGGTGGGTCTTCGCCATGTGCAACGGCCGACGTGACGGACGATTTATCGAGATCGGCGCCTTCGACGGCATCCTCCATAGCAACAGCTATTTCCTTGAGACGGAGTACGACTGGAATGGAATCGTGGTGGAGCCGAATCCAAGCCTTTTTTTACTGCTACGGCAAAATCGTACCGCCGTTTGCTTGGAGAAGGCGGTCTACCGCGAGTCCGGGCAGCTGCTCAGTTTCGTTGCCTGTGCGGAGATCGGTACCCTTGAGGAATTCGTGGACTGCGACGGCTATTCCAATGATCGCCGACGCGAAATTGCCGAAAAAGGCCTTATCAAAGTCGAGACAATCAGCTTCGATGAGATGGCCTCTCTGGGCAACTTTGCGCAGACCGGTTTTGACTACGTTTCGCTCGATACAGAGGGCTCGGAACTCGACATTCTGCGCAGCATCGACCTCGCTCGGTACAAAATTCCGCTCTTCACGATCGAGCACAATTTTGTTGAGCCGCGCCGCGAGGAAATCGCGCTTCTTCTCACGCAGGCAGGTTACGACCGGCTCAAAGTCGGCTTTGACGACTGGTATTTTAATCGACAAATCTTGTGTGAACGCAATCACGGCACCGCCGTTGATCACGAAGAGATAAATCGCCATTTCAAGGAGATCTTTAAAGACTGAATTCTACAGCAGTATTCATTCAGCGTTCTCGTCGCGCATCTTTATGCTGGCACTCGCCGGCTTCCTGCTGTTCACAGTCTGACCAACCTAATTCGTCGTCCTCCCGTTGGCAGCCGCAGGTGCGCTCCCAAGGTTAACGACCTGACCGAGGAGACGGTCGACGCATTTGAGGCTTGATGGGGCGGCCGGTCCCGCTGATGGGGCGGCCGATCCCGCGAAAGGTTTGCCTAGGCTAGCTGGCGGGCTGGTGGCCATTCGGTGGGGAATCTACGGAAACCGGTTCCTCGATGAGCCTGGTTGAGCCGCACTGGTTGCACCTAAATACCGCCCAACGACCGGTCTCATTGCAGCCCTGCAACATGGTGCCGTGAAGCGAGATCGTCCAACTGCACCGTTTGCAAGGATGCTTGTTCAGCGACAGGAGACGCACCAGCCGGTCGAGCATAACTTTGCTCCGCAGCGTTGTCCCCCGCTTGGAGACTACCACAATCCGATCTGCGTCGAAGGTAAATGTTTAACGCGCCGGCAAAGCAGCGGCTTTAGTCGGGATGAGCGCTTGAATTCTCAATCGCTCCTTTACGACAGCTGTCCACTTCGCTGCGCCCTTGTCGTTCATATGGACAGGGTCGGCGAAATCACTCACGTCCAGACCGCAGGTTGAAGCGACGGCGCAATCTAAAACAGGCAAACCAAGGCTCTTCGCCGCTGACCTTGCAGCATCCAGATATGCGGCGTGCTCTCCAGGTGCGACGGAATCCGCTACGTCGCGGTAACCGGGCATCGAGGGAGGAATGGCAACGACAAGTCGCTCCGTCCGCGTGGCGAGGCTCATCAGAAAAGCCTTTACGTCCTCCTCGAGCGTGGGAGGTCTCTTGACCTTCACGAAATAGGAAACGGCCATCGTATGTATCTCAGAGTCGCGGCTGGGCAGAGAGGCGAGCTGCCGCTTGTCGACGCCGTCGTATATCCAGCGTCCTAGGGCGGGGTTCCACCACCACCCGTCTGACGGCTTTCTTTTGTCAGAAAAGACAGCAGATACTGCGGCAGTTGTTCGGGCGAAGCTTAGGTAGACCGACCGAGGAATTCTCCAGCTGAGAAGGTGATCTTTCCACGTTTCCGGCCGCTGCTGGAAAATGGATTCACTGTAGGTGAAGACTATAAGCTTCGGGCGGCCTATGGCTTGGGCGACGCTGCCCACGGTCTTCGCAAAAAGGCCCGGAAATGCATAGTTGCTGGCCTTGCAATCAGGCATCGAGAATTCGGACGAATTCAGTTGAAAGGCCGTTCGGCTGTCGCCCAGGAATGCGATGCAAGCCTCAGGTTGACCAGTGTGCGCTTGCCAGATGCGTTCGGTGCGCATGATGTTTGCCGTGACAAGCGGGATCGATCTGCCGTCATCGCTCGGCAGATATCGACCGCCGGCAGCGGCGACGGCAACGCCCAGCACGGTTGAGATTACAAAAGCGGTGTTGAACGAGTTCCAGTTCATAGCGCGCCTTTGCACGTAGCGTCCGGCCGCCCCAGCGTNGCCTCAGAACTGGAAGTAGATGAATTCATAATTGGCGTCGTCNGCCGATCTTGAACAGGATCAGTACGAAGAGGATGGCGGTGAGGACCGCGAGCCAGCGTGCCGGTGTCGCCTTGTGCACTGCCGCCCAGGCGGTTGGGCCGATCATCGCGACTGCGATCGCGGGCACGAAGGCGCGCCATTTGAAGCCGGTGCCGACCGGGCCGAGGCCGAGCATGCCCTTGTAGACGGCGAGCGCCGCGTCGAAGGAGGTGGCGCGGAACAGCACCCAGCAGAAGGCGACGAAGACGAAGGTCAGCACCCAGCCGAGCAGCTTCGGCATCGGCAGCCCGGCGCGGCGCCAGAGAACGCCGATGGCGAGCACGACGCCATGCGCCACGCCCCAGGCGACGAAGTTGAGGCCGGCG
>NZ_LMJW01000002.1:63091-63419 GCF_001429505.1 Allobosea sp. Root483D1 | reverse complement strand
GGAGTTGACCTTCTTGCCGGTGGCGAGACGGTTCTGGATCTGCGAGGACTGGGCGGCGGTCGACTGCAGCGTCGAGAGGTTGTTGCGGACGCCGGCAGAGAGCGAAACGGCCATGATTTGATACCTTCCTGGTATGGTGCCTTCTGGCATCGCGACCATTCTGGCCGCGACCGAGAGACCATGCGTCCGATCTCGTAACGAGCGGTAAATCCGGGCCGGCGAATTGCTCAGAAATTGGGCGAAGTCCCAATATGGTTAATGGATGTGGAACGGCGCGCGCGGGGTGCTGATCCGGACTTCCCGCAAACGAAAAGCGGCGGAGCCGATG
>NZ_LMJW01000002.1:62799-63085 GCF_001429505.1 Allobosea sp. Root483D1 | reverse complement strand
TGCTGACGGGTCTGCAGCGCGAGCAGGGAGGCGGCTTCCTGGTTGAGGTCGGCGTTGACGAGGTTGTCAGCGCCGCTGGTCAGGACGTTCGCCATGTCCTTGGTGAAGTCCTGCCGGGTCTGGACGACCGAGAGGCTCGCGCCGAAGGTCGAGGAGAGCGACTTCAGCGAGGTCAGAGCGCCGGTCAGCGACTTGGTGGCGGCTTCCAGATCGGAGTCGTTCTGGAAGTTGGTGCTGCCGCCGATCTGGGTGTTGCCAGCCTTGATGATGCCGAGGTTGTCGGAGT
>NZ_LMJW01000002.1:0-62785 GCF_001429505.1 Allobosea sp. Root483D1 | reverse complement strand
TCAGCTGGGTGCCCTGGACGTCGAGCTTGGTCTGGTTCTTGCCGGTNCTTCTCGTTGAAGACGACCGACAGACGGTCACCGCCGAGCAGGTTGATGCCGTTGAAGCCGGCGTCCTTGGCGAGATCGTCGATCTTGGTGCGCAGGTCGTTGTACTGGTCGATCAGGTTCGAGCGCGTCGCCGAGGTGATGGACTGGCCCGTGATGCCGGTGCCCGCCACGCTGTCCGTCGCCAGGAAATTGATCTTGGCGTTGCTGTTGGTGCCGGAGGCAGCGGCGGCGGCCTGCGAGGTTGTCGCGTCAGTGCCGACGCCGAAGCCGAACTGGAGTTCTTCCGAGCCAGTGCCCTTGACGTTGAGCTGGCCCTTCTCGTCGACGAAGGCGGTGGCGATGCCCGACTTGTTGATCTCGTTGACGAGATCGCGAACTGTCGTGGTGGTGGCGCTGAAGCTCGCAGTGTAGGTCGTCGAGCCCGCCTTCAGGAAGACGGCGGCCGTGTTGTTGGTCGTCGTGTCGATGCCGATGTCACCGGCGGAGGTGGCGGTGGCAGCGTCAGCAGTCGTATCCGCGCCGCCGATCTTCTTGTCGAGGGCGATGTCCTTCAGGCTCTTGCTGGTGGCGGAGACTTCCGCCGCGTTCGCCAGAGCCCCGCCGGCCTTGGTCGGGCGGTTCTGAGCCGCATCGGCCTGGGCCTGCTTGATCGTCGACTGCAGCGAACCGACGAGCTTGGTGATGCCGTCGATGCCCTTGGAGGCAGCCTGGATGGTCTGAATGCCGTTCGAGATGCCGTCGAGCAGGCCGGTGAGCTGGCTCGAGCGATCATTCAGCGAANGGAGTTGACCTTCTTGCCGGTGGCGAGACGGTTCTGGATCTGCGAGGACTGGGCGGCGGTCGATTGCAGCGTCGAGAGATTGTTCCGGACGCCGGCAGAGAGAGAAACGGCCATATTTCGATACCTTCCTGGTATGGTGCCTTCTGGCATCGCGACCGTTCTGGCCGCGACCGAGGGAGGATGCGGCCGATTTCGTAACGAGCGGTGAATCCGAGCCGGCGAATTGCCTGCAATTTGGGCGAAGTCGGGAACTAGTTAACGAGCGTAAAATATTGCCACGCCGAGGCCGCTGCGGCCTGGCTCGCCTGGCCGAACGAAAAACGCCGCCGGTGGTTGCCGGCGGCGTCAAAAGGTGAGTGAGGGCGGCAGAGCTCAGGCGAGGCGCTCGACCTCATGGCTGCGGGACGCTTCCGCCTCGCGATTGCGTTCAAGAATCTCGCGTGACCAGACGCGCATTTTCAGCAGAGTCTCGTCTGGCAATTGCTCGACCACTTCGCCGGTGTCGCGGTTGGTCTTGCGCAAGATGACACTGCGCGTCTTCGGATCGATATCGAGGCGCCGCTCGATCACGTCACGCAGATCCTGCTGGCGACGCTGTTCGTCGAAGCGACGCTGCTGGGCCTTATCGTCCTGCGTGCTCTGCTGACGTTGCGCGTCTGAGCGACGCTCTTCGGCGCGGGCACGGATGTCGAGCTGGACCGGCTCGCCGGCGGGTACCGACCGGACGGTCTTCTCCGGTGGGAGCTCGACCGGGGTCGCGCCGTTCTGGACGGAAATGTCGGTGCGAATCGTCGCCTGGACGGCACCGGTCGCGAACGTCTTGGGTGTCGCGCCGAAATCCATTCTGGACTCCTCTCGCAAAGGCGGACTTCTTCCAAGAGCGAGAATGTGCGGCAGAGAGTTAAATGTGCCGTTAGAGAAATTGGTAAATTGCAGCGCATTTCGCGCTTTTTCTGCGCATGGACAGAGTTAATGCGCGCTCGATCGAGTCTCGATCGAGCTTAACCATGTTGTTCTTCGCCTGCGACAAGCGCTTGATCTCACCATGCCGCAGTTGCTGGGGCGGCTCTTCTTACGTTTGCGAGTCTCACAGACTCTTCGAGACCACCAGCGGTCCGGCATTGGGCCGGGCGAAGACTCCGGCGCCGACGGTCGCGGTCGGTCCGTAGCCGGGCGCCCTGTTCTGCTTGTTGGCGTCGGCCGCCAGGTCGCGCATGATCGATTCCGAGATCGCCCGCGCCGTCGCCAGCACCGTCTGGTTGAGATCGATCAGCTCCTGGAAGGCGATGTGGGCGTTCTTCAGGCGCTTGACCTTCTCCGGGGCGAAGCGAGCGAGCGCCACCGCATTCAGTTTGACCTGCTCCACACCCTTCATATAGCTGCCGGCGAGCTCGGCCTTGCGCGTCTCGCGCTCCATCGCGTCCTTGAGGCGCCCGGCCTTGACCAGCCCGGTCTCCTCGCCGACGACATGGGAGAGGGCGCCGAGCGTCTCCAGGATGGTTTCGATCAGGCTTTCGGCCTCGACGGCGTTCGAGATGCGCGGGCGCTCGTCGACGACGCGCATCCGGTCAAACATTGCCGGCTCCCGAAGCCTGGACCTGGATCAGGTCGCGCATGATCTGGTCCGAGAGGCCGACGCCGCCGGCCCGCTGCAACTGCTTGGCGTATTCCTGCGTCAGCATGGAGCGCCAGACATCGCCGCCAACGCCATTCTCGCCGAGCGGGCCTTCGGTCCCGTTCGAGTTCATCATGGTCTGGGTGAAGTTCTCGAGGAAGACGGTCTCGAAATCGGCGGCCGTCTTCTTCGCCTTGCTCTGCGAGGAGCTGAGCGCGTCGGCGATGCCGCCAGCGAGATTGACGGCGGCGCCGATGGCGAGCTTGGCGGCAGGGGCGGCGAGGATGGCAGTCATTACATCACCTCGATGTCGGCTTGCAGCGCGCCGGCTGCCTTGATGGCTTGCAGGATGGAAAGCAGGTCGCGCGGGCCGAGGCCGAGGGCGTTGAGCCCGTCGACCAGCTCGCGCAGGGTCACGCTCTCCTTGACTAGGGCGAGCTTGTTGGTGCCCTCGGTGTCGACCTTGACGTTGCTGCGCGGCACGACGACCGTCCGGCCCTGGCCAAACTCGTTCGGCTGGCTGACCTGCGGCTCCTCGGAGATCGTCACGGTCAGGTTGCCCTGGGCGACCGCGACGGTGGAGACGCGGACGTCCTTGCCCATCACGATGATGCCGGAGCGCTCGTCGATGACGACGCGGGCGATCTGGTCGGGCTCGACCCGGAGCTGCTCGATGTCGGTGAGCAGCCGGATCATGTTGCCCTGGAATCGGGGCGGAATCTGCAGCACCACGGTCGAGGGGTCGGTCGGCTCGGCCGAGTCGCCGCCGAGGAAGTCGTTGATCGCGGCGGCGATGCGGCGCGCCGTGGTGAGGTCGGGATTGCGCAGCGACAGGCGCAGCGTCTTCAGCTTGTTGAGGGCAAAATCGATCTCGCGCTCGATCAGGCCGCCATTGGCGATACGGCCGACGGTCGGGACACCGCGGGTGATCTTGGCGGCGTCGGCCTCGGCCGAGAAGCCGGCGATCGCCACGGGCCCCTGCGAGACGGCATAGACCTCGCCATCGGCACCGAGCAGCGGAGTCGCCAGCAACGTGCCGCCTTGCAGCGACTTGGAGTCACCCAGTGCCGAGACGGTGACGTCGAGCCGTGTGCCCTGGACGGCGAAGGGCGGCAGATTGGCGGTGATCATCACCGCTGCGACGTTGGCGGTGCGCATGCTGGCGCCGCGCGTGTTGACGCCGAGGCGTTCCAGCATCGCCTGCAGCGACTGCTTGGTGAAGGGGGCGTTGTTGAGCGTGTCGCCGGTGCCGTTGAGGCCGACGACGATGCCGTAGCCGAGGATCTGGTTGCTGCGCACGCCCTCGACCGAGGCCAGGTCCTTGATGCGCGAGAGCGCGGTTCCCATGCCGCCGCTGCCGGCGAAGGCGGTTCGCGAGGCGCCAGCCTCGGCCGCGCCGTTGCGTGCCGGAGCGTGGCTGCTGACGCCGTTGCCGCCACGGCTCGGCGAAACCGCCGGAGCAAGATCGGCCGCCATGGCAGCGCCGGCCAGCAGCAGGGCTGCGAGCGGCGTCAGCAGGTGGCGGAGGCGAAAGAGGCGAGGCATTTGGCACCGGGTGAATCTGTTGTCGCCCATCCAGTGCGAAGAGCGTGCCAATTCAGGAGAAAGTGAAAACGCTTTTTAATCAGGATTTTAGAGATGAGTGGCCTGATCCTGTAGGGAGTGGCAGCCGGCGCAAAGCTGCCGCCCCGGCAAATCCTGCCGGGTGATTTACCACTCGTTAACCACGTTGCCGGCACAAGGATGTGGGTGGGCAGCGTCCGTGCAGCGCCTTTTTGGCCGACCTTGCGAGAGCGTGATGATCCGCATCGACCAGCGCAGCCCTATCGCCTCGACGACCTCGACAAGTCGTAGTCCGTCGACTGGTGGTTCGACCTTCCGCCTGCCGGCGCGCGAGAACGCGGCGTCGGCGCAGGGCGCGGCCGTGAGCCATGCCGGCTCGCTCGACGGGCTGCTTGCTGTCCAGTCCGAGGAGGACGGGCAGGAGCGCAAGCGGCGCCAGGCCCGCCGCGGCCACGACCTGCTCGACGGGCTCGACCGGCTCAAGGCAGCTCTACTCTCCGGGCGCGTCTCGCCGGCAGAGCTCGAGCGGCTGAAGGCGATGCTCTCGGCCAGGCGCGAGGCGACCGACGATCCACGTCTCGACGAGGTGCTCGCCCATATCGAATTGCGCGCCGCGGTGGAGCTGGCGAAGCTCGGGCGCTGATCAGCGGATGAACTGATCGGCGTAGTCCGCCCCGAGCCCGTTGGTGGCATAGTGGGCGCGGCATTTGTCGAGCCGGGTGAAGACGTCGTCATAGCCGAGGCATTTGCCGTCCGGGTCGACATAGATCATCGCGCCGTTGACCTGGAACATGGTGATCATCTCCTCGACATCGGGGTCGACCACCAGGGTATGGGTCTCGCCGGGCGCCTCGTAGACATACGACCCTTCCGTCGCGACCCAGTCATGTTCGAGGTAGCGCCACTTGCCCCGGAGCACATAGCCATGAACCGGCTGGGGATGGCGATGGCGCGAGAGCACTCCGGCGCGGCGCACGCGCAGCAGGTTCATCCAGTAGCCGCGCGTCACCGAGAGGCATAAAGGCCGGAACCAGACATTGTCATCGACCGGCACCCAGACGCGCTCGTCCTCGGGGATGACGTTGGGGACGATCAACTCGGGCGGCGAGTCCTTCGGCTGCGGATGGCGGTACGGGGTCCAGCGCTCCTCGGTGCTGACCTGGACGGGGACCGGGCTGACCTTGTTCATCGCTATTTCCTCCGAGTCAGGTTTTGATTCAGCTGGCTTGGCGATCGATTCAGGAAACGCCGCCAGGTCGCTGATGTTTCTCAGTCTTTCAGACGGCGAGATAACCGCCGTCGACCGGCAGGATCGCGCCGGTGACGAAGCCGGCGGCGTCCGAGAGCAGGAACAGGACGGCGCCGCCGACATCGCCCGGCTCGCCCCAGCGGTTCATCGGCGTGCGCGCCAGGATCGGCGCGGAGCGGGCCGCATCCTCGACGAGAGGCCTTGTCAGTTCTGTCGCGATCCAGCCAGGCGCGACCGCGTTGACGCGGATGCCGTCCTGCGCCCAGGCGGCGGCGAGCGATTTGGTCAACTGGCCGACGCCCCCTTTCGAGGCGGAATAGCCGGGCGCATAGGCCGAGCCGTGGAAGGTCAGCATCGAGGCGGTGTTGACGATCGCGCCCTTGGCGAGAGCGAGCTTTTCCTTCGCGGCGAGACACATGCGCATCGAGCCGGTGAGATTGACCTCGATCGTCAGCCGGAAGGCCTCGATCTCGAACTCCTTGCCGCCGCGCTGGATCATGCCGGCGCAATTGACGAGAGCATCGATGCGCTCGCAAGCAGCGACGATTGCCGCGACCTCCGCATCCTTGGTGACGTCGAGCCGGGCATGGCGGATCGCGGCATGGGCGGGCGTGGCCGCGACCTCGTCGTCGGTGAGGCCGGTGGCGAGGACCTGGTAGCCGGCTTCAGCGAGCGCGAGCGCGGCACCGGCGCCGATGCCGCGGGTGCCGCCGGTGACGAGGGCGAAGCGAGAGGAGGAGGCTGTCATGCCTCCAATCTAAATCGGTTCGCAGCATTGCCAACTGCGTTGGCGGGCGGGGCGCCCTGCGTCCGCGCGCGGGGTCCATTGGTCAACCCGCCGCGCCTTGCCCAAAAGGCCGGCTTCCCCCTTCGGCCGGAACCCGCTAGGAAGCGCGCGGGCCGGCAGTGGCGTCAAGCTGTTGCCTGCAATCGTTCCAGTTTGGCCAGAGCAGGGGTCGTATCACATGAGCAAGATCAAGGTCGCCAACCCGGTCGTCGACATGGACGGCGACGAGATGACCCGCATCATCTGGCAGCACATCAAGGACAAGCTGATCTTCCCCTATCTCGACCTCGAGCTCGATTATTTCGACCTCTCGGTCCAGAACCGCGACGCGACCGACGATCAGGTCACGATCGACGCCGCCAACGCCACCAGGAAGCACGGCGTTGCGGTCAAGTGCGCCACGATCACGCCCGACGAAGGGCGCGTGAAGGAATTCAATCTGAAGTCGATGTGGAAGTCGCCGAACGGCACGATCCGTAACATCCTCGGCGGCGTGATCTTCCGCGAGCCGATCATCTGCAAGAACGTGCCGCGCCTCGTCCCGGGCTGGACGCAGCCGATCGTCATCGGCCGCCATGCCTATGGCGACCAGTACCGCGCGACCGACTTCAAGTTCCCCGGCAAGGGCACGCTCTCGATCAAGTTCGTCGGCGAGGACGGCAACGTCATCGAGAAGGAGGTCTTCAAGGCTCCGGACGCCGGCGTCGCCATGGCGATGTACAACCTCGACGACTCGATCCGCGATTTCGCCCGGGCTTCGCTCAACTACGGCCTGCTGCGCAAGTATCCGGTCTATCTCTCGACCAAGAACACCATCCTCAAGACCTATGATGGGCGCTTCAAGGATATCTTCGAGGAGATCTACCAGGCCGAGTTCAAGGCGGAGTTCGACAAGCTCGGCATCACCTATGAGCACCGCCTGATCGACGACATGGTCGCGTCGGCGATGAAGTGGTCGGGCGGCTATGTCTGGGCCTGCAAGAACTACGATGGCGACGTGCAGTCCGACACCGTGGCGCAGGGCTTCGGCTCGCTCGGCCTGATGACGTCGGTGCTGATGACGCCGGACGGCAAGACCGTCGAGGCCGAGGCCGCGCACGGCACGGTGACCCGCCACTATCGCGAGCACCAGAAGGGCAAGGAGACCTCGACCAACTCGATCGCCTCGATCTTCGCCTGGTCGCGCGGCCTCAGCCACCGTGCCAAGCTCGACAATAACGCCGAGCTCGCCAAGTTCGCCCAGCTGCTCGAGAAGGTCACGGTCGACACCGTCGAGGCCGGTGACATGACCAAGGACCTGGCGCTGCTGGTCGGCCCCGACCAGAAGTTCCTCTCGACCACCGGCTTCCTCGACAAGGTCAGCGACAACCTGCGCAAGGCGATGGCCGCGTAAGGCGGTAGACTCCTCGCCGATACGACGAAGCCCGGCCAGATTGGCCGGGCTTTTTTGCTATGTCGGAGGGACATGATGGCGGGTGACAGAATTGCCATCCGCACGTCGTCGTCTGTCCTGCGGTTCAGCCGACCCGCAGCGCGCGCCGCTTCGACCATGTTCACTAGGGCGGGCCGAACTTCCTCCCACTTTCGAGTTTTCAGACCGCAGTCCGGATTAACCCACAGCTGGTCGTCCTTCAGCCGCTGGCGTGCCAAGCGCAGCAAATCAGTCATCTCGGCGACATCCGGCACGCGCGGGGAGTGGATGTCGTAGACGCCAGGCCCGATCTCGTTCGGATTGGTAGCTGCGGAAGGCTTCCAGCAGCTCCATCTTCGAGCGCGAGGTCTCGATCGAGATGACGTCGGCATCCATCGCCGCGATCGCGTCGATGATCCTCGCTTTCCACATGCGAGTGACAAGTCACTTACGACCAATTGACAGCGCCTGAGTGGGCGCTACTAAATCTGGTGGTCGATGGTCTCTCGAATCGCAAGATCGAGAGCTAAGAGGGAAGCCGGTGAGAAACCGGCGCTGCCCCCGCAACTGTCAGCGGTGAGTTCGCGTCCATGTAAGTCACTGAGGCCGCAAGGCCTTGGGAAGACGGGCACGAGCGATGATCCGGGAGCCAGGAGACCTGCCGCGACCCTAGTTCTACGTCCACGGGCGGGGTGTCCCGGTGGTGCGCTTGGCAGGTCGTGGCCTTTAGGTGCCGCGCGCCTTCTCGACGCAACCGCTCGGCCTTTGCTCCCAACATCTTGGGGTTGATGCCGATGTCTCTGTCTCTCGAAGCCGAACGGCCAACGGCCGCCTTGCCGGTTACCGCGGTGCCGCCAAAATCGGTCACGAGCGAGCCCGGCTATCAGATCATTCGCCGCAACGGCGCGGTGACGCCGTTCGATCCCTCGAAGATCGCGGTCGCGTTGACCAAGGCCTTCCTCGCTGTCGAGGGCTCAAGCGCCGCCGCCTCGCGCCGTATCCATGATGTCGTTGCCGAGCTGACGGAGCAGGTCGTCGCCGGGCTGACGCGGCGTGCCGCGACCGGTCGCACCTTCCATATCGAGGACGTGCAGGACCAGGTCGAGCTCGCCCTGATGCGCGGCGAGCACCACAAGGTCGCCCGCGCCTATGTGCTTTATCGCGCGGAGCGGGCGCGTGAGCGGGCAAAGGTGGTCGCCGAGGCGAAGCCGGCCGCCGCGGTAGCGCCGGCGCTGCGGATGAAGCTGGCCGACGGAGCACTTGTCCCGCTCGATGCCGCGCGCCTCGACAAGGTCGTGCGCGAAGCCTGCGCCGACCTCGACGGCGTCTCGGCTGAGCCCGTCCTCGCCGAGGCTCAGCGCAACCTCTATGATGGGATCTCGCTCGACGAGCTGGCGCTCGCGCCGATCCTCGCCGCGCGCACGCTGATCGAGAGCGAGCCCAGCTATGCCAAGGTCTCGGCCCGCCTCCTGCTCGACAAGCTTCGCCGCGAAGCGCTGAGCTTCGTCCATGGGCGTGCCGAGCAGGCGACGCAGGAAGAGATGGCCGGCCGCTATGGCGAGTATTTCGAGGCCTATCTGAAGGTGGGCATCGAGAACGAGCTGGTCGACCCCGAGCTCGGCCGCTTTGACATCGCCCGTATCGCCGCGGCCCTGAAGCCCGGGCGTGACCTGCAGTTCGACTATCTCGGCTTCCAGACGCTCTACGACCGCTATTTCCTGCATGTCCGAGGCAACCGCTTCGAGCTGCCGCAGGCCTTCTTCATGCGCGTCGCGATGGGCTTAAGCCTGCGCGAGATCGACCGCGAGGCGAGGGCGATCGAGTTCTACGACCTGCTCTCCTCCTTCGACTTCATGGCCTCGACCCCGACCCTGTTCAATTCGGGCACGCTGCGGCCGCAGCTCTCGTCCTGCTTCCTGACGACGGTCGCCGACGATCTCGATGGGATCTTCAAGGCGGTGAAGGACAACGCGCTGCTCGCCAAGTACTCCGGCGGCCTCGGCAATGACTGGACGCCGGTGCGGGGCTTGGGCGCGCATATCAAGGGCACCAATGGCGAGAGCCAGGGCGTCGTGCCGTTCCTCAAGGTCGCCAACGATACGGCGATCGCGGTCAACCAGGGCGGCAAGCGCAAGGGCGCGGTCTGTGCCTATCTCGAGACCTGGCATGTCGACATCGAGGAGTTCCTCGATCTCCGCAAGAACACCGGCGACGACCGCCGTCGTACCCATGACATGAACACGGCGAACTGGATTCCCGACCTGTTCATGCAGCGCGTCGAGGCTGGCGCCGACTGGACGCTGTTCTCGCCGGACGAGGTGCCGGACCTGCACGACCTCTACGGCAAGCCGTTCAAGGCAGCCTACGAGGCCTATGAGGCGAAGGCCGCCGCTGGCCAGATCAAGGTCTGCAAGCGCGTAAAGGCGCTCGATCTCTGGCGCCGCATGCTGACCATGCTGTTCGAGACCGGGCATCCCTGGATCACCTTCAAGGACGCCTGCAACCTGCGCTCGCCGCAGCAGCATGCCGGCGTGGTGCATTCCTCCAACCTCTGCACCGAGATCACGCTCAACACCTCGGCCGACGAGGTCGCGGTCTGCAATCTCGGCTCGGTCAACCTCGCCGCTCATGTCACTTCGGAAGGGCTCGACCAGGCGCGGGTCGCTCGCACGGTGAAGACCGCGATGCGCATGCTCGATAACGTCGTCGACATCAATTTCTACACGATCCCGGAAGCGCGCCGCTCGAACCTGCGTCACCGTCCGGTCGGTCTCGGCATCATGGGCTTCCAGGACGCGCTGCAGAGCCTGCGCCTGCCGGCGGCGTCAGAGGAAGCGGTCGCCTTCGCCGATAGCTCGATGGAGGCGATCAGCTTCCATGCGATCTCGGCCTCGGTCGATCTCGCCGCCGAGCGTGGCCGCTATCCGAGCTTCGAAGGCTCGCTCTGGTCGAAGGGCATCCTGCCGATCGACTCGCTCGACATCCTCTCGGAGGCCCGCGACGGCGACGTCGAGCTTGACCGCTCTTCGACGCTGGACTGGGAGAGCCTGCGCGAGCGGGTGAAGACCACCGGCATGCGCAACTCGAACACGATGGCGATCGCGCCGACCGCGACGATCTCGAACATCGTCGGCGTCTCGCAGTCGATCGAGCCGTCCTACAGCCAGCTCTACGTCAAGGCCAACATGTCAGGCGACTTCACCGTGGTGAATGCCGGACTCGTGCATGACCTGAAGGCGAGGGGCCTCTGGGACGAGGTGATGGTCTCGGACCTCAAATACTATGACGGCAAGGTCAGCGGCATCGACCGCGTCCCCGACGATCTCAAGGCGCTCTACGCGACCTCCTTCGAGATCCCGACGGAGTGGCTGATCAGGGCGGCTGCGCGCCGGCAGAAATGGATCGACCAGGGCCAGTCGCTCAATCTCTATATGGCGCAGCCCTCCGGCCGGAAGCTCGACGAGGCCTATCGGCTGGCCTGGCGGCTCGGCTTGAAGACGACCTATTACCTGCGCGCGCTCTCGGCGACGCATGTCGAGAAGTCGACGCTGAAAGGCACGGACGGAAAGCTCAACGCGGTCTCGGCGACCGTGCCGGTCGCGGCCGCGCCGATCATCGTCGACATCCCGCTCGAGAACGGCATGGCCGTGCCCAACGCCTGCTCGATCGACGATCCCACCTGCGAGGCGTGCCAGTAAGCCTGACCGCCGTCATTTTCCTCACCGTCATTCTCGGGCGAAGCGCAGCGCAGACCCGAGAATCTCCATCAGGAAAAGGCTCCCGAGCCTCCTTCGGCATGAGATGCTCGGGTCAAGCCCGAGCATGACGCCCTTCAGTTTCAGAACGGAATTTCCCATGCTCGACTGGTCCGACACCAAGCCGGCGACCCCGGCCAATCCCGCCATCCTGACCAACGCTCCCGCCTCAGACGCTACCGGCCTCGGCGACATCGACCGCAAGGGCGGGCGCGTCAGCGTCGACGAGAAGCGGATGATCAACTGCCGCGCCGACGTGAACCAGCTCCTGCCGCTCAAGTACAAATGGGCCTGGGAGAAGTATCTTTCCGGCTGCAACAACCACTGGATGCCGACCGAGGTTTCGATGCAGGCCGATATCGCGCTGTGGAAATCGAAGGACGGGCTGACCGAGGACGAGCGGCGCATGCTCAAGCGCAATCTCGGCTTCTTCGCGGCGTCCGAGAGCCTCGTCGCCAACAACATCGTGCTGGCGATCTACCGCCACCTGACCAATCCCGAATGCCGGCAATATCTGCTCCGACAGGCCTTCGAGGAGGCGATCCACACCCACACTTTCCAGTACATCGTCGAGAGCCTCGGCCTCGACGAGGGCGAACTGTTCAACATGTACCGCGAGGTGCCCTCGATTACCGACAAGGCGGCCTGGGCGCTGAAGCATACCCAGAGCATCGAGGATCCCGAATTCCGGACCGGGACGCCCGAGAACGACCAGGCCCTGCTGCGCGACCTGATCACCTTCTACGTGATCTTCGAGGGCATGTGGTTCTACACCGGCTTCGCCCAGATCCTCTCGCTCGGCCGGCGCAACAAGATGGTCGGCATCGCCGAGCAGTACCAGTACATCCTGCGCGACGAGTCGATCCATCTGAACTTCGGCATCGACGTGATCAACCAGATCAAGATCGAGAACCCGCATCTCTGGACCAAGGCTTTCCAGGACGAGGTCCGCGGCATGATC
This sequence comes from Allobosea sp. Root483D1, assembly GCF_001429505.1. Taxonomy (GTDB): domain Bacteria; phylum Pseudomonadota; class Alphaproteobacteria; order Rhizobiales; family Beijerinckiaceae; genus Allobosea. The sequence continues at coordinate 50,615 of NZ_LMJW01000002.1, read as the reverse complement.
CGCGATGCGGCCGAGCTCGAAGCCGCCTATGGCCGCGACACCATGCCGAGGGGCTTCCTCGGTCTCAACGCGGCGCTCTGCGAGCAGTACATGCACTTCATCGCCAACCGCCGCTGCGGCCAGCTCGGCCTGACCCCCGTCTTCGCCGAGACCGAGAACCCGTTCCCGTGGATGAGCGAGGCGATGGACCTCAAGAAGGAGAAGAATTTCTTCGAGACCCGGGTGATCGAGTATCAGAATGGCGGCGCGCTGAGCTGGGAGTGAGGCGAGAGCGGATAATCGCTGCGCCCGCACGGGATTGGGAGCTGACATGAGCGAGGTGACGACTCTCACCGGCGGCTGCCAGTGCGGCGCGGTGCGCTATCGGCTGCTGAAGCCGCCGCACAAGGTCTCTGTCTGCTTCTGCCGGATGTGCCAGAAGGCGGTGGGTAATTATTTCGGCGCCTTCGCCTCCTCGCGTATCGCCGACGTCGTCTGGACGCGCGGGCGGCCTTCGGTCTTCCGCTCGTCGGAGGTCGCCGAGCGCGGCTTCTGCCGCGATTGCGGCACGCCGCTGAGCTTCAGCTATCCCGGCATGGGCACGCTCTCGCTTGCCGTCGGCAGTCTCGACGACCCGGCTGCGTTTCCGCCGAGCCATGCCTATGGCGTCGAGGGCAGGGCGTCCTGGTTCGACGAGCTCTGCCGGCTGGAGGGCACGCGGACCGAGGACGATATCCCCGCAGACGAGCTGCCCGCCTATCGCTCGCGCCAGCATCCCGATCGCGACTGAGCGCTATTCGACCACGACCTCGCGTCGCGCCAGCACGCGCGGGCCGGTGAGGGGCGCGTCCATCACGTAGCGCAATTCGTAGCTGCCGGGCTCGGCCGGGGCTTCCAGCGTGCTCTCGACATTCTCGGCTGGAAAGAAGCTCGGCCCCTGCGCGTCCGGCGGCGCATCCGGCTTGACCAGCACGACGCGGTCGCGATCGCCATTGGGGCCGATGCCGCGCGCGGGCAAGGGGTTGCCGCGCGCGACGCGGGCGGGAGCGGCGAGGGTCGCAGCTGGCGCCGTCGTCACCAGCGGCTGGCGCAGCAGGATGACCGGCTTGCCGTCGCTCTCGCCGAGCAGGCGCCATTCGAAGCTGCCGACCTCACCCGGCGCGGGCAGCGACAGCACCGTCGCTTGGCCGAGCGGGGAGGCGACGATCGCGCCCTCGGGCGGATCGGTCGGCCTGCTGATGGCGAGGCGGGCATTGGCCGGGGCGCGGCTGATGAAGGCGGTCGCCATAGCGCCGGCCATCAGCGTGCGCGGCGCCGAGAGATTCGGGCCTTGCGGCTGGCGCTGCGGGCGCGGTTGCTGCGCCATGGCGGGGCTGCCTGCACCAAGGAGCAGGACGAGGGCGGTGCGGCGGGTCGGCATCATACTGCTGCAAGTCGATGGAGGTGGGCGGCCAGTTCCGGGTGGCGCAGCATGAGCAGGCGAAAGTCGGCAGGATCAAGGACAAGGAGCTTGGTCGCGACGATGGCACGCGCAGCGATGCCACCCTCGGCGGCCGCGAGCTCGGTCAGGCAGAGCTCGCCGAAATAGCCGCCTTCGTCGAGCCGCCGGCTGCCATCGGCCGCTACGAGCTCAACCTCGCCGCTGGCGACGAAATAAAGCGAATGCGCCGGCTCGTGCGGGCGCAGCACGACGCCGCCGCTGCGAACGGTGCGGGCGCGCAGTGCATGCATGATCTCGGCGATCTCGGCGGCGTTGAGGCCGCTGAACAGCGGCACACGCGCCAGCATGCTCCAGGTGACGACGAATTCGCGCCGGTGGATCTCCTGGGCGAAGGCGGTGGCGATGATGCCGACCGGCAGCGCCAGCATGACGAGGCCCATCACCGCGGTGAATGATGCCACGACCTTGCCGAGGGGGCTCACCGGGAAGGCATCGCCATAGCCGACGGTGGTCAGCGTCACGATCGCCCACCACATCGCGTCGGGGATGGTGCCGAACTTGTCCGGCTGGACGTCGTGCTCGACGAAGTGCATCGCCGTGGCGGCGAGCAGCATGACCCCGATCAGGATGACGATGCAGGCGGCGAGCGCCTTGCGCTCGGCATGCAGCGCCGCCCCCAGCGAGGCCATGCCCGGCGAATAGCGCCCGAGCTTGAAGAAGCGCACCAGCCGGAAGAGCAGCAGGATCTTGAGATCGCCATAGCCGAGCAGGGCCGCGTAGAGCGGCACGGTGGCGAGGAAATCGAGCAGAGCCGGCGGCGACAGGGCATAGGCGCGCCGCGCCGCCCAGCCACTCATGCCGCGATAGCGCGCATGCTCGGGCGCGACCCAGAGCCGGACCGCATATTCGAGCGTGAACAACACGGTCGAGACCAGCTCGATGCCGTGGAACAGCCGGTCATGGGCGGTGGCGAGCCTCGGTACCGATTCCAGCACCAGCGCCGTGACGTTGACGATGATCAGCGCGACCAGCCCGCCATGGACGAGCCTGGCCGAAAGATCGTCGCCTGCGCCACGGTCGATGATCAGATGCGCCCGCCGCCGCCAGCTCATGCCAGGCTGCGGGGCGGGCGTCATGTGAGCGTCAGCCCATCGCGGCGGCGACGGCGTCGAGCGCCGCCTGCGCCTGGGAACCGTCCGGACCACCGGCCTGGGCCATGTCGCGACGGCCACCGCCACCCTTGCCGCCCAGTGCCTCGGAGGCGGCGCGCACCAAAGCGACCGCATCGAAGCGCTCGGTCAAATCGGACGTGATGCCGACGACGACGCCGGCCTTGCCGTCCTCGGCGACGCCGACGATGGCGACGACGCCGGAGCCGACCCGCGCCTTGGCCTCATCGGCCAGACTCTTCAGGTCCTTCATCTCGACACCGGTGACGGCGCGGGCGAGGAGCTTGGCGCCGGCGACCTCGCGGATGGGGTCGCTCGCCTCGCCGCCGCCGCCCATTGCGAGCTTCTTGCGCGCTTCGCTGAGCTCGCGTTCGAGCTTGCGACGTTCCTCGACCAGTGTCGCGACGCGCGCCGGCAATTCGGCGATCGGCGCCTTCAGCAGCCCGGCCATCTCGTCGAGCGCGACGCTCTCCTGCCGCAGATGACGCCGCGCCGCCTCGCCGGTGAGCGCCTCGAGCCGGCGCACGCCAGCCGCGACGCCGGCTTCCGACAGGACGGTGACGAGGCCGATGTCGCCGGTGCGGCCGGCATGAGTGCCGCCGCAGAGCTCGACCGAAAACGCCTTCGGCGTATCGGCATCGCGATCCGTGCCCATCGACACCACGCGGACCTCGTCGCCGTATTTCTCGCCGAACAGCGCGCGGGCGCCGGAGGCGATCGCGTCGTCGACCGACATCAGCTTGGTGGTGATCGGCTCGTTCTGCAGCACCAGCCGGTTCGCCATCTCCTCGACCTTGGCCAGCTCCTCGCGCGAAATCGGCTTGGGATGGCTGAAGTCGAAGCGCAGGCGCTCGGCTGCCACCTGCGAGCCCTTCTGTGCGACATGGTCGCCGAGCACGCGCCGCAGCGCCTCGTGCAGCAGATGGGTCGCAGAATGGTTGGCGCGGATGCCGCCGCGGCGGGCATGGTCGACGGTCAGCTCGGCCGGCTTGCCGATCTCGATTGCGCCGGAGACGACCTTGACCTGGTGGGCGAAGACGTCGCCGAGCTTCTTCTGGACGTCGAGGACCTGCGCCTTGAAGCCGTTGCCGACAAGCGTGCCGGTATCGCCGACCTGGCCGCCGGATTCGCCGTAGAACGGCGTCTGGTTGAGGATGACGGTGCCGCTCTCGCCTTCCTTCAGCGAGGTGACCTCGGCATTGTCCTTGACCAGGGCGGTGACCACGCCCTCGGCGCCCTCGGTGTCGTAGCCGAGGAACTCGGTCGCTCCGACGCGCTCGCGCAGCGGGAACCAGAGCGTCTCGGTCGCGGCCTCGCCGGTGCCGGCCCAGGCGGCGCGCGCCTTGGCCTTCTGCTGCGCCATCGCCGCGTCGAAGCCCTCGATATCGACGCCGACGCCGCGGGTGCGTAGCGCGTCCTGGGTCAGGTCGAGCGGGAAGCCAAAGGTGTCGTAGAGCGTGAAGGCGACGTCGCCCTTGAGCTTGTCGCCGGAGTTCAGGCCCAGCGTTTCCTGGTCGAGGATGGACAGGCCGCGCGCCAGCGTGGTGCGGAAGCGGCTCTCCTCCAGCTTCAGCGTCTCGCTGATCAGCGCCTCGGCCCGGATCAGCTCGGGATAGGCCTGGCCCATCTCGCGCACCAGCGCCGGCACCAGCTTGTGCATCAGCGGGTCCTTGGCGCCGAGCAGCTGTGCATGGCGCATGCCGCGGCGCATGATCCGGCGCAGCACATAGCCGCGGCCCTCGTTCGAGGGCAGCACGCCATCGGCGATCAGGAAGGCGGAGCAGCGCAGATGGTCGGCGATGACGCGGTGGCTCGCGCTCATCGGCCCTTCGGAAGACACCGAAGTGAGGTCGGCGATGGTGCGGATCAGCGTCGCGAACAGGTCGATCGCATAGTTGTCATGCGTGCCCTGGAGCACGGCGGCGATGCGCTCCAGCCCCATGCCGGTGTCGATCGAGGGGCGAGGCAGGTTGGTCCTGATGCCACCCGCAGCCTCTTCATATTGCATGAACACGAGGTTCCAGATCTCGATGAAGCGATCGCCATCCTCCTCGGGCGAGCCCGGAGGGCCGCCGGGGATATGGTCGCCATGGTCGTAGAAAATCTCGGAGCAGGGGCCGCATGGGCCGACATCGCCCATGCGCCAGAAATTGTCGGAGGTCGCGATCCGGATGATGCGCGAATCCGGCAGGCCGGCGATCTTCTTCCAGAGCGTATGCGCCTCGTCGTCCTCGGAGTAGACGGTGACGGTCAGCTTGTCCTTGGGCAGGCCGAATTCGCGGGTGACCAGGGTCCAGGCATGGGTGATCGCCTGTTCCTTGAAATAGTCGCCGAAGGAGAAGTTCCCCAGCATCTCGAAGAAGGTGTGGTGGCGGGCGGTATAGCCGACATTGTCGAGGTCGTTGTGCTTGCCGCCGGCGCGCACGCATTTCTGCGCCGTGGTGGCGCGCGAATAGGGCCGCTTCTCCTGGCCGGTGAAGACGTTCTTGAACTGCACCATGCCGGAATTGGCGAACATCAAGGTCGGGTCGTTGCGCGGCACGAGCGGGCTCGACGGCACCACCTCGTGGCCGTTCGCCTTGAAGTAATCGAGGAAGGTCGACCTGATCTCGTTGACGCCGCTCATCGCAATCTTGGCTCTGTTCTGGTGGGGCCGGCAGGCCCGGCGCAGTGGTTCTAGTCAGCCCATGTGCGCCTGTCCAGAAACGGCCCGCATAGTTCGCGGCTGCGGCAAGCCGCTGACCGCAAAACGGAAACGGGCGACCTGAAGGCCGCCCGTCGACTCAATCACTCTGAACCTCGGTTTGAAGGCTCAGGCCTCGCCCTCGTCGAGATCCTCGGCGGTCGGGTCGGCATTGTCGAGGATGCGCTCGGCGACCAGGCCGGAATTCTGGCGGATGGTCGTCTCGATCTTGGCGGCGACGTCGGGATTAGCCTTCAGGAAGGCCTTGGCATTCTCGCGGCCCTGGCCGAGGCGCTGGCTGTCGAAGGAGAACCAGGAGCCGGACTTCTCGACCATGCCGGCCTTGACGCCGAGGTCGATCAGTTCGCCGGATTTCGAGATGCCCTCGCCGAACATGATGTCGAACTCGACCTGCTTGAAGGGCGGCGCGACCTTGTTCTTGACGACCTTGACGCGGACCTGGTTGCCGGTCGCCTCGTCGCGCTCCTTCAGCGTCGAGACGCGGCGGATGTCGAGGCGGACCGAGGCGTAGAACTTCAACGCATTGCCACCGGTGGTGGTCTCTGGGCTGCCGTACATCACACCGATCTTCATGCGGATCTGGTTGATGAAGATGACCATGCAATTGGAGCGGGAGATCGAGGCGGTGAGCTTGCGCAGGGCCTGGCTCATCAGGCGCGCCTGCAGGCCGGGCTGGACGTCGCCCATCTCGCCCTCGATCTCGGCGCGGGGTGTCAGCGCCGCAACCGAATCGATGACGAGCACGTCGATCGCGCCGGAGCGGACCAGCGTGTCGGTGATCTCGAGCGCCTGCTCGCCGGTGTCGGGCTGCGAGATCAAGAGGTCGTCGAGATTGACGCCAAGCTTGCGGGCGTAGACCGGATCGAGCGCGTGCTCGGCATCGACGAAGGCGCAGACGCCGCCTTTCTTTTGCGCTTCAGCAATGGTGTGGAGCGCGAGCGTGGTCTTGCCGGAGGATTCAGGCCCGTAGATCTCGATGACGCGGCCGCGGGGCAGGCCGCCGACGCCGAGCGCGATGTCGAGGCCGAGCGAGCCGGTCGAAATCGTCTCGATCTCGATCGCCTGCTGGTTCTTGCCCAGGCGCATGATCGAGCCCTTGCCGAAGGCGCGTTCGATCTGCGAGAGCGCGGCGTCGAGCGCCTTGGCCTTGTCCATCGAGGAGCCTTCCACGAGCTTGAGATTCGCCTGATTCACGACGTGCGCTCCTTATGGCAGGGGCGCGACCACATCTCAATCCGCGCCATGGAATCGACTATGGTCATGGTTTGTTCTCGCTCGCAAGTTCTTTTTTTGTTCTCGTTTCGGTGCGCGCCGGTTGTGCTAGGACAGCGTGAAAGCAGCTTGCTGTCGGAGACTGCGGCGTGATGCGCAAGGCCCTGATCAAGCTCCTCCTGATCCCGCTCGATCTCGTCGTCGGCCTCGTCATCCTGCTCGACGAATTGGTGCGGCCGCTCTACCGGCCGCTGATCGCCTGGTTCGCCTCGCTCAGGCTGGTGGCGCGGCTGGAAGCGGCGATCGGGCGGCTGCCGCCCTATGGCGCGCTGGTCGCGCTGGCGATTCCCTTCGCCATCGTCGAGCCGCTGAAGCTGCTCGGCTTGCTGTTCCTGGCGCGCGGGGCGTTCATGGCCGGCATCGTCACGACGGCGATCGGCCATCTCGCCGGCTTCCTCCTGGTCGAGCGCGTCTATCATGCCGGGCGGGCGCAGCTCCTCACCATCCCCTGGTTCGCGCGGATCATGGGCTGGATCGATGCGATCCGGCAGGTGGTGATCGGGCGGATCAAGGCGAGTGCGGCCTGGCAGCGGGCGGTGGTGCTAGTGCGGGCGGTGCGGGAGCGCCTGCGTGGCTTCAGGCTGCGCCGGCGTGCCTGACAGGCTGACCTGCGGCGCCGGAAGAGGGGCGTCCTCCTCCGCCGGCTCGGCCTGCCAGGCGGCGGCGAGCCGTTCCAGCTCCAGCGTGTAGCAATAGATCGCGAAGACGATCGCGAGGAGCAGGCCGGAGCGCCAGGCCAGGGTGAAACTATCGTCGAGCTTCGTCAGCTCCGGCAGATGGCGCAGGAAATAGATCGAGGCCAGCGCGCCGCCGACGATCGCACCGAGGCGGGCGGCGAAAGCCAGGACATGTCCCAGGGGCAGGCTGTGGAAGCCTTGCGGTACCGGGAGCCAGTACAGACGGGTCCAGTAGCAGCACTGACCCAGCAGCGCCGCCACGCAGACCTGCGCCAGAATCTCGGTCGGCAGCGTCTGCTGCTGGCCGATCCGCTCGACCAGGACGCGGAAGGCGATGTGGATGTGAAAGAGGATTACCAGCGCGCAGGCGGTCTGCGCGAGCAGCAGCAGCGTGTAGGCGAGGACGGGCCTGCGCATCATCGGCGCAGGATAGAAGGCGGCCGGGCGGCGATCAAACGGGGCTGTTCCGGCACGCACCGGCAGCCAGCGTCGCGGCCGCGCGGCCGGCAGCCTCGACATAGGCCGGATCGCGGTGGACGAGCATGACCGAGAAGGCACCGTCCATCAGCAGAACGACCTGCCGGGCCAACTCGTCCGGGGCGGTAACGCCGTGATCGGCGCAGGCGCCGGCGAGCCAGCGTTCGAAGCCGGCCTTGTGGCGTGCGCCGATCCTGATCGCGGGGTGGCCTGGCAGGTTGACGAGCTCAGCGGCGGTGCGCAGGAAGCCACAGCCCTTCCAGCGTGGATGCCGGGCCGAGCGCGCGAGGTTCTGGAAGATCGCCTCGACCTTCCGCGGCAGGCCGCCTTCGGCCTTGTCGAACCAGCCGGCCATCAGCTTGAGATTGGGCTGGTCGCGCGCATCGAGATAGGCGGCGACGAGCTCGTCCTTGCTCTCGAAATGATAGTAGAGCGTGCGCTTGGTGACGCCCGCCTTCTCCGCGACCGCGTCGACGCTGACGGCGCGGATGCCCTCGCCATAGAACAGCTTGCTGGCGGCCTCGATGATGCGGGTGCGCGTCGGCTTGTCGGGTTCGGCCATCGCTCATGTATACCGTACAGGTAGTATACATCGTCAAGCCTGAAGCGCAGCCTTCCGACACCTGAAACCGGAAGAAAGCCAAGGCCATGGCCGATAACGATCCCGTCCTGATTCAACAGCGCGAGGCGATCGCGACGCTGACGCTGAACCGCCCAGGCAAGCTCAACGCGTTGAGCTACGGGCTGATCGACCGCCTGCTCGAACTGCTCGACGCGATCGAGGTCGACCCCTCCATCCGCGCGGTGATCCTGACCGGCGCCGGCGAGCGCGCCTTCTCGGCCGGCGGCGACATCCATGAGTTCTCGCGGAGCGTCGCGGCCGGGCCGGAACAGGCGGTACGTGATTTCGTCCGCCGCGGGCAAAAGCTGACGGCGCGTCTGGAAGCCTACGGCAAGCCGGTGATCGCGGCGGTGAACGGGCTCGCCTATGGCGGCGGCTGCGAGGTCACCGAGGCGGTGCCGCTCGCCATCGCCAGCGAGCGGGCGATGTTCGCCAAGCCGGAGATCAATCTCGGCATGCCGCCGACCTTCGGCGGGACGCAGCGCCTGCCGCGGCTCGCCGGCCGCAAGCGCGCGCTGGAGCTGCTCCTGACCGGCGATCCATTCACGCCGCAGCGGGCGCTCGATATGGGGCTGATCAACGCGGTGGTGCCGCATGAGGAGCTGCTGCCGGCCGCGCAGGCGCTGGCGGCGCGCATCCTGCGGCACTCTTCGTTAGCGGCGGCGAGCATCCTCACCGCGGTGACGCGCGGCATCAACACCAGCATCGCCGAAGGGCTGCTGATCGAGAGCGAGCAGTTCGCCCGCGTCGCGCCGACGGCCGATCTGCGCGAGGGGCTCGACGCCTGGATGGCGCGGCGCCAGCCGATCTATTCCGGCGACTGGTCGCTGGTCGCCAAGGCCGGGTGAGGGAGGCGGAGATGAGCGATCATGCGAGCTTCAGCCGCGAGGCTTTCGCTGCCTTCCGCGCCGACGACAGGCCGGGCCCGGTGCAGATGCTGAATCTGATCCGGCTCAACGGCGAGGCGCAGTATCCGGACGGGCCGCATGGCGGCGGCCGCGAGGCCTTCGCGGCTTATGGCCGGATCAGCGCGCCGGTGCTGACGCGGCTCGGCGGGCGCATCCTCTGGCGCGGCGGCTTCGAGCAGATGCTGATCGGCCCGCGGGGCGAGCGCTGGGACATCTGCTTCATCGCCGAATATCCCAGCGTCGAGGCCTTCGCCGCCATGTTGCGCGACCCGATCTATCGCGAGGCGATGATACATCGACAGGCGGCTGTGAAGGATTGCCGCCTGATCCGATTGGAATCGCGGGAGGCGGGCGTGACCTTCGCCGGATAGGGCAGGGAGGTTCAGCCCTGTTTCAGGCGCCCGATCAGGCCATGGATGTCGCCGAGCACGAAGAGGTCGCGCACGAGCCCGTCCTCGAAGCTGAAGGCCGGCGCGCCATGCCACCAGACATGGCGGCCGCTCGGCGGCACCCCGAACATCTCGCGGCGATGGAAGCCGTGGAAACGCAAGCGGCCGAAGACGCGGTTGCCTTCCTCGACCAGTGCCAGGATGTCGGAGGTGTAGTCGCCGAGCGAGCCGGTGACCCAGTCGACATAACCCGCGAACTCGCGGTGGCCGTGCAGGACCGGACCGAGCGAGCCGCGGAAGGTGAAGTCCTCGTGGAAGATCCGCGGGATCAGCGACTTGTCGGCGTGGTCCCACATCTCCTTGTAGAAGACGCGAACGAGCTCCTTCTGCGGCGAGAGCGTCACACCAGCGAAATCGAGGGCGGGCTCGTCCTGCGGCGCGTCCCGGCCTTTTGGCATCTCCGTCATGCACGGGTCCCCTTCGTTGTCGCAGGCTGTCGAGAGGCCCGCCGGATCAAACTCCGCCGAAGCTGCGCCGGAGGGGACAGCAAATCTCGCAAAGCGCCGGTGGCAAACTGCCCATGCCGAGCCGGGTCTGATCACCCTGCCGCGTGGCGTGTTTCCGCCGGAGCGGGCGTGGCCGACCTGCTGCCGCCGAGCCGGCGCGAGAGCCCTTCCATGAAGAGGAAGATCACCGGGGTGATGAACAAGGTCAGCACCTGCGAGACGATCAGCCCGCCGACCACGGCGAGGCCGAGCGGCTGACGGAGCTCCGCGCTCGCGCCGGCGCCGATCGCGATCGGCAGCGCGCCGAGGATTGCGGCCAGCGTCGTCATGATGATCGGACGGAAGCGACGGAGGCACGCTTCGCGGATCGCAGTTTCCGGCGGTTCGCCGGCGCGCTGCAATTCGAGCGCGACGTCGATCATCATGATCGCGTTCTTCTTGACGATGCCGATCAGCATCAGGAGCCCGATCACGGCGATGACCGAGAGATCGAGGCCGAAGAGCTTCAGCGTGAGGAGCGCGCCGAGCGCCGCCGCCGGCAGGCCGGTCAGGATGGTCAGCGGGTGGATGAAGCTCTCGTAGAGGATGCCGAGCACGATGTAGATCGTCAGTACCGCGCCGGCGATCAGCAGCCCCTGGTTGCCGAGCGACTGCTCGAAGGTCTTGGCGACGCCGGCGAAGCTGGTGCCGATCTGGGCGGGCAGGCCGAGCTCGGCCTTGATCGTGTCGATGCGCTGGACGGCCTCGCCGAGCGCGCGGCTGGCGGGCAAGTTGAAGGAGAGGGTGACGGCCGGGAGCTGGCCAAGCTGGTTGACGGTGAGCGGGCCGGCCTTGCGCTCGATCCGGGCGAAGGAACCGAGCGGGACGAGCGCGCCCGAAGAGGAGCGGAAGCGGACCTGATCGAGCCTGTCGTTCGACCATGCGATGTCGGGATTGAACTCGATGATCACCTGATAGCTGTCGCTGGTGGTGTAGATCGTCGAGATCTGGCGCACGCCGAAGCCGGAATAGAGACTGGAGCGCAGCACGTCGGCGCTGATGCCCATCGACTGCGCCTTGGCCCGGTCGATGACGAGATTGGCGAGCAGGGCCTTGTTCTGCAGATCGGTGGTGACGTCGACGAAGAGCGGATCGTGCTGCAGCGCCTCCAGCATCTTGCCGGACCAGTCGGACAGCGCTGCCTGGTCGATCGACTGCATCACGAACTGGTACTGGCTCTTCGAGGACCGCGCGCCGATGTTGAGATTCTGCACCGGCGACATGTAGGTCGCGATGCCGGGAATGGCGGCGAGCTCACGGCGCAGCTCCGCGAGCATCTGCTGCAAGGGTGGGCGCTGCGCCTTCGGCTTGAGCTCGACGAACAGCCGTCCGGCATTGAGGCTGCTCGACTGGCCGCCGGAGCCGATGGTCGAGGCGACGTGGGCGACATAGGGCGAGCGCCGGAAGACCTCCTCGACCTTCTGTTGCAGGGCCGACATCGCGTCGAAGGAGATGTCCTGGCGTGCCTCTGTCGCGACCTGGAGCTGGCCGATATCCTCCTGCGGGAAGAAGCCCTTGGGGATGGTCACCACCAGCCAGGCGCTGGCGGCGACGCTGGCGAGGAAGATCATCAGCACGGTGCGGCGGTATTTCAGGCTGAGATCGAGGCCGGCGCGATAGGCCCCGAGCACGGCATCGAAGCCGCGTTCGAGGAAGGCGAGCCGGTCTTTCTTCCCAGGTTCCGCATGGCCCGCCGCGCTCGCGCCGAGCCGCGCGCACATCATCGGCGTCAGTGTCAGCGAGACGAAGGCCGAGGCCAGGATCGCGACCGTGACGACCACCGCGAACTCGTTGAAGACGCGCCCGATGACGCCGCCCATCAGCAGCACGGGAATGAAGACCGCGACCAGCGAGAGCGAGATCGAGATGATGGTGAAGCCGATCTCGCTCGATCCCTTCAGCGCGGCGTCGAAGGCCGAGAGCCCGTCCTCCTCCATATGGCGGACGATGTTCTCGAGCATCACGATCGCATCGTCGACGACGAGGCCGACGGCCAGCGTCAGGCCGAGCAGCGAGATGTTGTCGATCGAGAAGTCGAACAGATACATCGCCCCCAGCGTCGCGATCAGCGAGATCGGCACCGCCACCGCCGGGATCAGCGTCGCGGTGAAGCGGCGCAGGAACAGGAAGATCACCGCGACGACCAGGACGATCGTCAGCCCGAGGGTGAACTGGACGTCCTCGACCGCCTGACGGATCGAGGCCGAGCGGTCGTTGAGCAGGCCGAGCGTGGTCGCCGGCGGCAGCAGCGACTGCATCTGGCCGATCGCCGTCTTGACGCGGTCGACGACCTCGACCGTGTTGGCGTCGGGCTGGCGGAAGACCGCGACGACGAGCGCGCGCGAGCCGTCATACCAGCTGGCGAGCTGGAGGTTCTCGACCGAGTCGATCACCTTGGCGACGTCGCCGAGCCGGACCGGGCGGCCATCGCGGGTGGCGATAATGATGTCGGCAAAGTGCGCGGCGTTGGCGAGCTGCGTCTCGGCTTCGATCGTCAATTGCTGCGGGCCGGACTGCATCGTGCCGACTGGCGTGTTGACGTTGGCGGCGGTGATCGCCAGCTGCAATTCGTTGATGCCGATGCCGCGGGCGGCCAGCGCGGTCGGGTCGACCTGGATGCGCACCGCGTATTTCTGGCTGCCGAAGATCTGGACCTGCGCCACGCCCTCGACGGTGGAGAGCGTCGGCGAAAGCACCTGCTGGACGAAGGCGTCGATCTTGGAGAGCGGCGTGACCTCGCTCTTCAGCGCCAGCAGCAGGATCGGCGCGTCGGCGGGGTTGAATTTGCGGTAGCTCGGCGGCGTCGTCATGTCGACCGGGAGCTGCCGCTGGGTGCGGGCGATCGCGGCCTGGACGTCGGCCGCGGCTGCGTCGATGTCACGATCAAGCGCGAACTGGATCGCGATCGAGGTGTTGCCGAGCGCGTTGGTGGTCGCGATCGAGTCGATGCCGGCGATGGTGGCGAACTGCTTGATCAGCGGCGTCGCCACCGAGGTTGCCATGATCTCGGGCGAAGCGCCGGGCAATTGCGCGGAGACGTTGACGACCGGGAATTCAGCTCGTGGCAGCGCCGCGACCGGAAGAGAGCGCCAGGCGAAGAGACCGCCGAGGATGAGCGCGCACGACATCAGGATCGTCGCGACCGGATGGCGGATGCAGAAGGCCGAGACCGACATGACGCGCCCTCACGGCTTGGTGGTTTGCGGGGCCGTCAGCCTGATCCGGGCGCCCGGCGCCAGCCGCGACTGCCCTTCCGTCACGACCTTCTCGTCCTGCGACAGCCCGGAGGTGAGCGCGGCGACGCCGTTCTCGTTGGAGGCGACCTTGACGGGCCTCGCCTCGACCGTGTCGTCGGCTTTGGCGACGTAGACGAACGGGCCCTTCTGGCCCTCCTGCAGGGCGACCGAGGGCACGGTGACGGAGCCCGGCAGCATGCCGAGCTGGACGACGACGTCGACATATTGCCCGGGCCAGAGCCGGTGCGGCTCGTTCGTGAACAGCGCTTTCACGCTGACGGTGCCGGAGGGGATGTCGACGGCGGAATCGATGAAGGAGAGATCGCCGGTGGCGAGCGCCTCGCGCGTGCCGGAGGCGAAGGCGGTGACCTTGGCCGGCGTCTGCGCCTTTGCTGCCTCCTGCAGCAATGCCAGGTCGCGCTCGGGCAGGGTGAAGGTGACGCGGATCGGCGCGAGCTGCGTCACCGTCACGAGGTTGCTGTTGGCATCGTTGACCCGCACCGCATTGCCCGGCGTCGCCGTGATGGCGCCGAGCCGGCCGGAGATCGGGGCGGTGATGGTGGTGTAGCCGAGCCGGACGCGGTCGAGCGCCAATGTCGCCTCGTCCGCCTTGACGGCGGCGTTGGCGACGGCCTCGTCGGCGATTGCCTGGTCGAGCGCCTGCTGGGTGCCGGCGCCCTTGTCGACCAGGCTTTTCTGGCGGGCGAGATCGGCGCGCTTCTGCGCCACCGTCGCCTTGTCGCGCTCGACATTGGCCTCGTCGCGGGCGACCTGCGCCTTGAGCTCACGATCGTCGAGGGTGAAGAGCAGGTCGCCTTGCTTGACCTCCTGGCCTTCCTTGACGTGCTGGTCGGCGATGACGCCGTCGAGGCGCGACTTGACCGCGACGATGGCGACCGGCTCGGCAAAGCCGATCGAGCGGCGCGTCACCGGAATATCGGCCCGGCCGGCGAGCACAGTCGTGACCGGCGCCGCCAACGGGCCGGCGCGGCGCTCGGCATGGGCCTGCTCCGGACCGTCCTGCGGCCTGATCACGCGATAGGCGGCAAAGGCGGCGACAGCCACCAGGAGGGCTATGATCACGTAGCGTTTCATCGGTCACCAGGCGCAGCGCTGTCGACGAGACATCACTCTAGCCTGCATCCGTCGCGGCCGCCTGTCCGCAGCATGAACTCTTCGTAATCCTGGCGGTTGCCGGGTTGCCCGCCTGCTTCAGGCCATCGCCGCCTTCACCGTCTCGACGAGTTGCTTCATCGTGAACGGCTTGGGCAGGAAGTGGAAATCCTCGCCCTCCGGCAGGTTCTTGCGGAAGGCTTCCTCGGCATAGCCGGAAACGAAGACGACCTTGGTGGACGCGTTGCGCTTGCGCAACTCGCCGAGCAGGGTCGGGCCGTCCATTTCGGGCATGACCACGTCGGAGATCACGAGGTCGATCTTGCCCTCGTGCTGCTTGAACAGGTCGAGCGCCTCGACGCCGGACGCCGCCTCATGGACCGTGTAGCCGCGCGAGATCAGCATGCGGGCGTTGAGGGCGCGCACCGCGTCCTCGTCCTCGACCAGGAGGATGACGCCGGCTCCGGTATGGTCGGCGGCGGCCTTCTTCGGCGCTTCCTTGGCGGCGGCCTCGGCGGCGATGTCCTCCTCGGTCGGGATATAGCGCGGCAGGAAGATGCGGAAATTGGTGCCGCGACCGACGACCGAGTCGCAGAAGACGAAGCCGCCGGTCTGCTTGACGATGCCGTAGACCATGGAGAGGCCGAGGCCCGTGCCCTTGCCGACTTCCTTGGTCGTGAAGAAGGGCTCGAAGATCTTCTCCAGATGCTCCTGTGGGATGCCGGTGCCGCTGTCCTCGACCTCGAGCTGGACATAGTCGGCCGCCGGCAGGCTGTCATAGCCGAGCTCGCCGACCTCGGCGGCCGGTACGTTGCGGGTGCGGACCTGGAGCTTGCCGCCGCTCTGCATGGCGTCGCGGGCGTTGACGGCGAGGTTGACCACGACCTGCTCGAGCTGGCCGAGATCGGCCTTGACCGGCCAGAGATCGCGGCCCTGGCGGACGTCGAGCGCGATCTTGTCGGCGACGACGCGCTTCAGCATCAGCGAGAGGTCGGAGAGCACATCGCCGAGGGCCAGCACCTGCGGACGCAACGTCTGCCGGCGCGAGAAGGCGAGCAATTGCCGGACCAGCGAGGCCGCCCGGTAGGCGTTCTGCTTGATCTGCATGATGTCCGGGAAGGACGGATCGGTCGGCTTGTGGCTGGCGAGCAGGAATTCCGAGGCGTTGATGATGACCTGCAGCACGTTGTTGAAGTCGTGCGCGATGCCGCCGGCGAGCTGGCCGACAGCCTGCATCTTGCCGGCCTGGTCCATATTGTCCTTGAGCTTGCGCTCGGCGGTGGTCTCGAGCGCGTAGACGATGGCGCGCTCGCCATCGGTATCCTCGCTGGCGGGCACCGGCGAGAGATAGAGCCGGGCCGAGCGGCCTTCCTCGCCGGCGAGCGTCAGGTCTAGCGGCGCGATCTCGCCCTTGCCGGCGAGCGCCGCCTCGAAGGCCTGGGCGAGGGCGCCGTTGCCGTTGACGAGCTCCTGGATCGTCGCGGGCTGGGCGCCGCCCTGCATCAGGCGCGTGAAGGAGGCGTTCGAGCGCAGAATCGCGCCGTGGCGGTCGACGGTCGCGATCGCCATCGGCGTCGCGTGGAAGAAGCGGGCGAAGCGCGCCTCGGCATCGGTGTGGCGGTCGGCGCCCGCCTCGCCGGCGGCGCGGTTGAGCACCAGCGTGCGCGAAGCGCCGGCGCGTCCGTCCTGGCCGAAGGCGACCTGGTGGTGCAGCCTGACGGGCAGCGACTGGCCGTTGCGACGGCGCAGGTCGACATCGAGCACCTCGATGCGGACATCGCCGGGCTGGCCGCGAATGGCCTGGATCAGCGCGGCGGCGTTGGGCGAGGCGATGTCCTCGAGCTGCAGCCCGCCGGAGCCGAAGCGGGCGAGATCGTAGTCGAGCCAGCCGGCCAGCGTCGCATTGAGGTAGGGCACCTCGCTGTCGGCATCGATCGAGAGAAAACCGGCCGGCGCGTGGTCGAGATAGTCGATCGCGTGCTGGAGCTCCTGGAAGGCGTTCTCCTGGCGCTCGCGCTCGGGGGTGACGTCGGTGACGCTCCACAGGCAGGCCGGGCGGCCAGCGCGGGTGATCGGCGAGACGCGCACCCGGTACCAGCCGACAGCGCCGCGCTCGTTCAGGGCGGGCTCGAGCCTGATCTCCTCCGAGAGGCGGCGGCCGGCGCGGGCGGCGGTGGCGAGGCGATAGATCGCCTCGGAGACCTCGGCGCGGCCCTTGAACAGGCGCTCGACCGGAGCGATCTCGCTGGCGTTGCGGGCGCCGGCGAAGGCGAGATAGGCCTCGTTGGCGTAGACGATGCGGTTCTCGCCCTCGGTGACGACGACGCCGTCCTCGGCCCCGTCGACGATCGCCTTGGTCAGGTCGTTGCGGGCCGAGCGCCCGGCGAACTGGATCAGCCCGATCGCGAAGGCGAACAGGCAAAACACCCCGACGACCGAAAGCAAGGCGAGCAGGCCGAGGATCAGCGGCTGCGCCCATTCATTGGCGATGAAGCCGAGCGCGATCGCGGCGCCGACCAGAAGGCCCGCGACCAGCAGGATGATGCCGACATGGCCGGGCCGGTCGGAACGGTCGATCGCGCTCGATGCCGTGCTTGCGCTCATTGCAGCGGGTCCGTTTCCTTCAGTCGCCCGTCAGTGGAGGGGTCGAGGGCCGGCATATAGCAGAGATGCCTGCCCAGCCAGCGAGTTAGGCGCGCCGGCGCTTCAGGCGCAAGACGTATCCGATCACTTCCGCCACCGCCTGATAGTGTTCGACAGGAATTTCATCATCGACGTCGACGGTGGCGTAGAGCGCGCGGGCCAGAGGCGGGTTCTCGACGATCGGGATGCTGTGCTCGCCGGCGACCTCGCGGATCTTCAGCGCGATCGCATCGACGCCCTTGGCGACGCAGAGCGGCGCGCCCTGGCCGGATTCGTATTGCAGGGCGATGGCGTAGTGGGTCGGGTTGGTGATGATCACCGTCGCTTTGGGCACCTGCGCCATCATGCGCGAGCGGGCGCGCTGGGCGCGCAATTGCCGCAGCTTGGCCTTCACCTCGGGATTGCCTTCGGTGTTCTTGTACTCGTCCTTGAGTTCCTGCTTGGTCATGCGCTGGCGCTGGTACCAGGTGAAGCGCTGGTAGCCGAAATCGCCGATGGCGATGATCGCGAAGATGGCGAGCACGCTGGCCATCAGCTTGATCGTCATGACGAGCACGGCCGGCAGCAGGGCGTGCACATCCATCTGGGCGAAGCCCTGCAGGCGGTCGCGCTCGCCCCAGAGCACGATCCAGACGCCGACGCCGACCAGGGCGATCTTGGCGAGGCCCTTGGCGAAATTGACCCAGGCCTCCTTGCCGAAAATCCGCTTCGCCCCGGCCATCGGCGAGATCCGGTCGAATTTCGGCATCATCGGCTCGGTGGTCCAGAGCGGCTTGTGCTGGATCAGCGCGCCGGCGAGCGCGGCGATGAGGATGAAGCCGAGCGGCAGGGCCATGATGGCAAAGCCGGTCATCACGCCCTTGCTGGTGACGTGGAAGAGGGCGCCGGCGTCGTCCGAGACCTGATGAGCGTTCATCAGGAAGGAGCGCAGCGAGAGCGCGGCGTCGCGGGCCGAGCTGCCGGCTGCGACCATTAGCGCCAAAGTGAAGCCGCAGAGCACGAAGAAGGTGCCGATCTCCTGCGAGCGCGCGACGTCGCCTTTGTCGATGGCTTCGTCGAGCTTTCGCTGGGTCGGTTCTTCTGTGCGATCTTCGTTCTCGACGTCTCCCGCCATCGCTCTATGTCCTTACAGACCGATGAATTGGCGCAGGAAGGCGCCGAGATCGTCGAGGAAGACGCCCATCATCACTCCGACCGAAGCGAAGAGCACCAGCATGCCGCCGAGGATCGAGGCGGGGACCGCAAGGAAGAAGACCTGGAGCTGCGGCATCAATCGCGCCAGCACACCCAGGCCGAGATTGAACAGCAGGCCGAAGACGATGAACGGGGCCGAGATTTGCACCGCGAGCGAGAAACCCTGCGCCATCGCCTTGACCGCGAGGGTCATCACGTCGCCGATCTCGGGAAAGCCGCCGGGCGGCAGCAGCCGGTAGCTCTCATGGATGGCGGCGAGTGCGAGATGGTGCAGATCCGTCGCCAGGATCAGCGTGATGCCGAGCATCGAGAGGAAATTGGCGATCGAGGGATTCTGAAGACCGCCGCTCGGGTCGACGGTGACGGCGAAGCCCAATCCCATGGTCTGGGCGACGATGAAGCCGGCCGTCTGCAGCGCCCCCATAAGCAGGCGCACGCTGGCGCCGATGACGAGCCCGACAAGGATTTCGCTGATCAAGAGCCCGCCCAGCGCTGCCGGAGTCTGCGGGATGGTGATCGCACCGCGCGCCATTGGCAGGATCACGAGTGCCAGGAAGAAGGCGAGGGAGAGCCGGCCGCGCGAGAGGATGAGGCGCTCGCCGAGGCCCGGCATCAGCATCACCAAAGTACCGACGCGCGCGAAGACCAGCACGAACAGCGCGCTGAGCTCGGGCAGGATGGCGATCTGCATCGGGCGAACCCGGCTCCCACGCCAGCAAGGCGCGCCGACCGGACTCCGTGGGTAGGAGGCGCTGGCTGGCGCTGAATTCATTCGCCCGTGGCGATTCGGACGGCGACCCTGCCCATATAACCCGCCAGAGCGTCGCCCATGAACGGCAAAAACAGCAGCAGCGCCGCGAAGACCGCGATGATCTTCGGGACATAGACCAGGGTCTGTTCCTGGATCTGCGTCAGCGCCTGGATCAGCGAGACGACGAGACCGACCACGAGCGCGATCAGCATCAGCGGCGCGCCGGCCTTGAGGAAGACGACGATGCCGTCACGGGCGACGTCGAGGATGGCTGCGGAGGTCATAGGCTCACATTCCGTTGTGCGCTTTGCGGGATGGCGGCGTCAGACCGGCATCCGCATGATTTCCTCATAGGCGGCGATGACCCGGTCGCGCACCGCCACCAGCGTCTCGATCGCGGCCTCGCTCTCGGCGACGGCCGTGACCACGTCGACGACGTCGGAGCGGCCGGCGGCGACCTTGCCGGTCTGGATGTCCGCCTGGCGGGCGCTCTGCGCGGTCGATTCCAGTGCCTTGCTGACGAGGGACGAGAAGTCGGGCAGGCCGGCGCCGGCCCCGTCGAGGCCACCGACCGAGGCCGGCTTCTTCAGTAGGGCGCTCGCGCCCATGCCCTGGACCGAGGCATAGGCGCCGGCGGCGAAACTCGAGGTGGTCATCGGGTGGGCTCCGCTTCAGCCGTGGGAGGTCAGGCGCGCAGGATGTCGATGGTGCGCTGGATCATCCGGCGCGTGGACGAGATGACGTTGAGATTGGCCTCGTAGCTGCGCTGGGCCTCGCGCATGTCCATCGACTCGATCAGCGAGTTGACGTTGGGCATGCGGACCTGGCCGCTGGCGTCGGCCGCCGGATGGCCCGGATCGTATTTCGTCTTGAAATCGCTGCGGTCGCGGCTGACGCGACCAAGCTCGACCACCTGGGCCTCGAGCTCGCGGTCGAGCTTGCCCTGGAAGGTCACGATCTTGCGGCGATAAGGGTCGACGCCGGCGCGTTCCGGCGAGGAATCGGCATTGGCTAGGTTCTCGGCGATGACGCGCATGCGCCCGGCCTGGCCCTTGAGGCCGGAGGCAGCGACGGCGAGACTCTTGAGCAGATCCATGATGCGGCTCCTCAGCGGCCTTTGCCGATTGCGATCTTCATCAGCCCCAGGCTCTTGCTGTAGAGCGAGGCGGCGAGCTGGTAGTCCGACTGGTTCTGCGCAACCTTCATCATCTCGTCCTCGAGATTAACGCTGTTGCTGCTCGGCGTGGTCTCGAAGCGCTTGGGATCGCGCGGATCGAAGCCGCCTTGCTGGCCGGAAAGGCCGAGATGCATCGGCGAGGTCTGCGCCAACGTCATGGCGCCGCCGGCCGGGGAGGGGGCGCGCAGGTCATGAGGCTTGAAGCGCGGCGTATCGGCATTGGAGACATTCTCGGCGAGCAGCTTCTGCCGCGCCTGATGCCAATGCATGCGCGTCTTCAGCGCTCCCATCAGGCCGAGGCCGTTGTTCGCCATGCCGCAATCTCCCGTCGGCCAGCGCCGAAGTGGGAAATTATTGCCGGGTGCATGGTTAATATCGGGTTAATTCACAGCGATCTGCACGGTGGTGTTAACCATCTGCTAACCATGTTTCTCGAACTGGCGGTGCTTATGGTATAGCCAGCTCCGTCTATCCGCCTGATCGCCCTTACAAAGAGCGGTCAGCGGCTGTCGCGTCGCTTCATGAGGCAGACCTTGCAGACTTTGTTTGGCTTCGAACTTTCTTCCGGCCTGCGCTGGATCATCGCCTTCGCAGTGGTGCTGCTCCTGGTGGCGCTGCTCGGCTTCTTCCTGCGGCGGATGAGCGGCGGCCGTTTGAAGTTCAAGGGCCAGGGCGGGGGACGCACCCGCCAGCCGCGCCTCGGCGTGGTCGATGTCTACGATCTCGATCGGCAGCGCCAGCTGATCCTGGTCCGGCGCGACAATGTCGAGCATCTCGTCATGATCGGCGGCGCCTCCGACGTGGTGGTCGAGACCAATATCTTGCGCAGCGGCGGGCGTGTCGCCGTGCCCTTGCCGACCGAAGGCCTGGCCGAGCGGCCGCTGGCGCTCGAGCCCGAGCCGCGCCCGCATGCCGCCGAGGAGCCGCGCCCGCTGCCGCCCTCGCCGGTGCCGGCCCTGGCCGTGCCGGTCGAGCCCGTACCGCCGCCGCGCCCGGCCCCTCCGCCGGCCCCGCCGCCGCGCGCGGTCGTCCAGCCCCCGACTCTGCCGCCGCCGCTACGACCGGCTCCGGCTCCCCAGTCGGCCTCGATTCCGCCGGCTGTCGCCGCGAGCGCTGTCGGCATCGGCGCCACGCTGGCGCGCGATCCGGCCCCGGCCGCCAGCGCCAGCGAGCTCGGCGACATGGCCCGCCAGCTCGAGGAGGCGCTGAAGCGCCCGTTCTCGGCCGTGCGCCCTGGCTCGGCTGGCCCGCGGACCGAGCCGGAAGCGCCGCCGGCGCCCAAGCCGGTGGTCACGCCTCCGCCGGCCGCTTCCGAGCCTCCGACCGCCCCCAAGCCGGCAGCGCCGGCTCCCGCGCGCCCGGCGCTCGACATGGAAGCCGAGCTCGAAATGGCGCTCGGGCTGAAGCCTGCGCCGGCGCGTCCGGCCGCATCCGAGGCGCCGTTGGTCGCCCCGCCGGTCTTCGCGCCGCCGAAGCCGCCGGCCGCCGGACCCGTGAAGGCGGACGAGAAGAAGCCCGAGCCGGCGAAGGAACAGGCGCCGGAGCCGAGCAAGCCAACCAAGTTCGCGCCGGTCTTCGACGACGTGCTCGACGAGGTGCAGGATACCGCCAAGGCCGACAAGGCCGAGGCCCCGGCCAAGAACGAGCCCAAACCGAGCGAGTCCAAACCTGCCGAGGCGAAGCCTCAGGAGGCAAAGGCGGCGGACACCAAGGCTGCTGACGCCAAGCCGGCCGAAGTCAAGCCTGCCGACGAGCCGAAGCCGGCCGCCAAGCCGGCTGAGGACGATCCGTTCTCGGTCGACGCGATCGAGGCCGAGTTCGCCCGCCTGCTAGGGCGCGATCCCAAGACGAAGGGTTGAGCTCGCTCCTCCGGTGTGAAGGCGCCGGGGGATAGCGGCGCAAACCCTCTTCCCGCCTCCGAGCCTTGCTCTAGCTTTCCCGCGAGCCCGAGCCGTGATTCGGGCAGGGGCGGATGATGGGCAGGCGGATACCCACGGGACGGAGATTGCGCTGGCTGGCGGGGTTCGCCGCGGCGCTCGGCATGCTGGGGATCGCCGCCGTCGCGCAGGCCCAGACGCTCTCGCTCGATCTCGGCCAGGGCGGTGTCACCGAGCGGGCGTTGCAAGTGATCGCCACGATCACGGTGCTGTCGCTGGCGCCGTCGATCCTGATCATGGTGACCTCGTTCACCCGCATCGTGGTGGTGCTGTCGTTGCTGCGCTCGGCGATCGGCACCCAGACGGCGCCGCCCAATGCGGTGATCATCGGGCTCTCGCTGTTCCTGACCGGCTTCGTGATGGCGCCGACCCTGAAGGAGGCCTATCGCGTCGCCGGCGCGCCGGTGATCGCCGGCCAGATGCAGCCGCAGGAAGCGTTCGAGCGCGGCATCGTGCCGTTCCGCGAGTTCATGCTGAAGCATGTGCGCGAGAAGGACCTGGCGCTGTTCATGGAGATGTCGCGCGAACCCCCGCCCGAGCGCCCCGATCAGGTCCAGATTCAGGTGCTCATTCCGGCTTTCATGATCTCGGAACTCCGGCGCGCCTTCGAGATCGGCTTCCTGCTGTTCGTGCCGTTCCTGATCATCGACCTGGTGGTCGCCTCGATCCTGATGTCGGTCGGCATGATGATGCTGCCGCCGGTAACGGTGGCGCTGCCGTTCAAGCTGATCTTCTTCGTGCTGGTCGACGGCTGGGGGCTGGTCGCCGGCTCGCTGGTCAAGAGCTACGGCAGTTGACGCGACCGCTCAGCCCTGGCCCGGCTGCGGTCCGGAATTGGCGGCGTCCGCATCTCCGGCCTTGCGTCGCTCCCGCACGGCGCTGGAATAGGCCGGGTAGCGCTTACGGTATTCCTTGAGGAAATCGGTCATCGTGTCGGAGCCGGCGGCCGTGCGTGCAGCTTCGCGGATGTCGGCGACGCTGGCCCGGCTTGCGCCGGTGACGAAGCCGAACAGCCTTGCGTCGGCACCCTGCGCCATCTTGGCGGCGAACTTGGTGCGCAGCCGGTCGAGCGAGAGCGCTTCGTCCGACATGACATAGCCGATGGCGGCGCGCATCACGTCGCCGCGCTCGCCGTCGCCGAGCGGCGTCTGGCCGCGCCAGCTTTCGCCGAGGATGCGTTCGAGCGCCTCGCCGGCCTCGCGCCAGCGCCGGCCGTTCCAGAGGATGTCGGCGTTGAGCCGGTCGACCTCCGGGCCGCTCTCGCCCTCCAGCAGGTCGAGCGCCTGGTCGGTGCGCGAGAGATCGGAAAGGCCCTTGGCCTCCAGCAGCAGGCGAGCGCGCTTGACGTCGGCCGGCAACTCGGCGAGCCGGGTCGAGACGATCGCCTGCAGCGCCTCCGCCGGCTTGCCGTTCATCAGCCGGATCATGGCGAGCCGCGTCGCGACGGTGGAGCGGGCCGCGCCGGTCAGGCGCCGATCCATCTGGTATTGCAGGATTTCGCTGGCCTGGTCGAGCAGGTCGAGCTCGACCAGCCGGTCGGCGAGCAGGCGAGTGATCTCGTCGCCGCGCCGGCCGATCGGCAGGAATTCCTTGAAATCGTAGAACATCGCCAGGGCTTCGAGCCGCGGCAGCTTCTCCAGATTGGGATCGCTGAACAGCGCCTCGAAGCGCTGGGCGGTCTCGTCGTGCAGGAGCCGCGTCGCCGGATGCTCCGGGAAGATCTCGTTGGCGCGCCGCGCCGTCTGGAAGGCGTCGCGCCAGCGCTGCTGCTCGGCATAGAGGCGGCCGAGCTCGGCCAGGGCCTCGATCTCGACCTCGCCGCCACGCCAGATCGCCGAGACCGTTTCCAGCCGGGCTATGGCTTCGTCCGGCGAGAAATCCGCGCGCTTCTCGGCACGGGCGAGCTTGACGGCGCGCAGTTGCGCTTCGGCCGCGATCGGCCGCGTCTTCGCCTCGAAGAGCGGCTTGTAGCCGTTGATCGCCTCCTCCGGCCGGCCGCTGACATCGTCGAGCCTGGCGCGTAGCAGCGCCAGCTCCTCGGGATTGATCAGGTCCTCGGGCATCTCGGCGAGCAGGCCGATCTGCTTTTCCGCCACCGTCGCCTCGCCGCTGGCGAGCGCGGCACGCGCCATGGCCGGACGGAACTCGGCCTGGAGATCGGCCGGGTAGCGGTCGAGGATGTCCTCGGCCCGGCGGAAGCCGGCGAGCGCCTGGGCGCTGCGCCCGAGTCTCTGCTCGGAGAGGGCGCGCCAGAGCCCGGCCTCGGCCTCGTCGCGGATCGGCGCGGCGTCGAACGCCTTCAGCGCCTCGGCGCTGCGCTGCATGCGGGTGGCGATCACACCGCGCAGGAACAGCGCGTCGCGGTTGCCACGCATCGCGGCATCGTCGGCCAGCAGTGCATTCAGCGGCCCGGCCGCTTCCGGCATCATGCCGTTGGCGGCTAGGAAGCGGGCCAGCGCCAGCCGGGTCTCGGATTTCCGCCCACGCGAGGCGCCGGCGACCTCGCGCAGCAGGCTCGCTGTACGGTCGCGGATATCGGCAGTGTGCAGAGCGGACCAGGCTTCGCTGTCGAGCAGCGGCCGCGCGGGGGCCTGGGCGTTCTTTTCCGCCTCGCGCGGCTTTTCGGCATCGAGGCTGACGATCAGGCCGTTCTGGCGGCCGATCCGGACCTCGTCGGTGTCGGCGCGTACGGCGAGATCGTCCGCGACGGCGCTGACGACGACGCCATGGGCGCTTTGCGGCAAGCCGAACTCGATGAAGCGATAGGGTTTGGCGACGGCTCGCGTCGGCCCCAGCACGGTCGCGACCGCCAGGCTCGGGCCGCCTTCGCTGTTCTCCAGCCAATGCACGCCGGTCAGGCCGGACACCGGCACGGCGACGATGGTCTGGCCGCGCTCGTCGGCGTCGCGACGAGGCGTAAGCGCCCCGGCCGGCTTGCCGGCCTTGTCGCCGAAGGTCAGCGACCATTGCGTGTTGTCGTCGGAGAGCCGCACGATCTGCTGGCGACGGGTCTTCAGCCTGACGATGGTGACCTTGGCCTCGCGCGTGACGGTGACGTCCTGCACCAGCGCCGGCAGCACGCCCTTGAGCTTGTCCGGGTCGAGCGTGTCGCGCGTATCGAAGACGAGCGTGACCCGGCCGGGCTCGGTGAAGGCGGCAGCGCCGGTCGGGCGCGAGAAACGGAAGTCGATGCGGCCGCCATCGCCATCGGCGGCGGAGGCGGTTTCGACATCGCGGGGCGGCGCATTGGCGATGGCGGCTGCAACCGGCTTGGGCTGGGCCTGCGGCGCTTCAGCCTTCGGGGCAGGGGACGGCGCTGCGGCAGCAGGCTTCTGCTCGGGCGCCTTGGCCTCCGCCGGCTTGTCTCCGCTTGGTGGAGTGGCCTGGAGGTCGGCCAGCGAGAGCGGGGTGGCGGCGCCAGGATAGGGCAGGTCGACGGTCCAGCCGGTCTCGTCGCGGAAGCTGCGGAGCTGGCGGTCCTTCGGCACGCTGAAGACGAGCTGCGTCCGGTCATCGCCGATCGTCGCCTGCTCAAGCGTGAAGTCGGCCGGCAGCAGGCTGCGGATCTGCGAGGGCGTCACCGCCAGCGGCTGGTCGAAGTTCAGCGTCAGCTTGCCGTCGTCGAGGCTGGGGGTGAGCAGGGCCTCCGGCGGCGCCGAGAACATCAGCCGGTCGAGCGTCGGCAGGCGGGCGGTGCGGAATCCGAGCGTCTTCGGCGCGGGCGCAGGCGCCCGGGCGATGTCGCGGGCGCGCGCCTCGGCGAGGCGCAGGCGCTGGGTGAGTTCGGCGAGGACCTCGGGCGGTAGGCCCGGCAGCTGGCCGGTCCAATTCTCCGGCAGAAGGTCGATGAACGCCTTGTCGCCCGCTTCGAGCAAGTTGGCGCGATAGGGACGGGCGAGCGCCAGGCGCAGGCCGCGTTCGTCGGGATCGATCCTGATCACCGAGATGTAGCTCGGCAGCTCGGCGGCGAGCCGGCCCAGGTCGAGCTTCACCGGTTGGCTGAAGCCGATCACGACGACGCCGTTGGCGACACGCACCCGCGTCGTCACCGCCTCGTCGAAGGTGAAGGACAGGCGGCCGAAGCCGGCGCGCATGGCTTCGCCACGCAAGGTCGCGGTGGCGGCTATTGCCGGCGCGGCAAAGCCGGCAGCGAGGCTCAGCGCCGCCAGGCCGATGCCGAAGCTCAGGGACCGCAGGATACGCACGACCGCTACTCAACCCGACGCAGAGGCGGAGCAGCGACAGGCCGCTCCAACCTGTACGGAGGCTAGCCCGTCAAGGATAACGGGGCGTTAAAGGGCGTCCTTTGTGAAGGCCGTGTCCGTCCACGTTGACCGATGTCGATGTGCAGCCTCCACGCCTGCCCCATTGGCATCCGCCTGGCCGCGCCTGGTCGTCGGCGCTCGGCGGCCTGGCGTACCTGTCGCTCTCTTAATCCGCTTGTAATCCGCCTGCCGGGGATCAGCGTCTAAAGCCCGTTCACTCGTCTTGGAATGGGCCAGCAGCACATGGCGCTCGAGACGAGGCGGGCCCGCGCCCGAGGGAAGGGGGCGCACTGTTGGGAGGCAGTTGCGTCCCCTTCCTGCTCCCGCTCCTCACGTATGGCCGGCTGCATAACCCCTGGCGCTTCGGGCGAGATGTCGGGCCAGCGCTCGTGCGGCCGGGGACAAGGTTCGCCCCTTGCGCACGCAGATCTTGAGGCAGGCCTTGCGCAGGTTGCGGCCCTGGAGCGGAACCGTGACGAGACGCCCTTCGGAAACGTCCCGCTGCGTCGCGCAGCGGGTCAGGACGCTGACGCCGAGGCCGGCCCGAGCGAAGGAGCGCAGCGACTCGATCGAGTTCGTCACCAAAGCCGGCTTGAGCTCGATCCCGGTCGCCGCGACCATGTCGTCGACGAGGCGGCGCAGGCCGAAAGTCCGGTCGGGGAGGGCAAGGCGCATCTCGCCGATCTCCGCGATCCTGACCGACTGCCGCTGCGCGACGGCATCGCCGGGATGGGCAGCGAGGACCAGCGCATCGGCGATCTCGGCGAGCGAGAGGACGCTGCGGTGGAGGATCGGGTTGAAGGCCACGATCACATCGGCCTCGTCGTCGAGCAGGCGCTGCACCAGCTGGTCGGAGCTCGCGACCATGATGTCGAAACTCACCGAAGGGTGGGCAGCCGAGAACTCGGCAAGCGCTGGATAGACGAAATCGTCCATCGCGCCTTCGACCGTCCAGGCGCGGACATGCCCGCGCTTCATGCCCTGGAGCTCGTCGATGGCCGAGCGCGCGGTCTGGACGCTGTCGAGGATGATGCGCGCCGTCTCCAGCACGGCCGCCCCGGCCGTGGTCAGCCGCATGCCGCGCGCCCGGCGCTCGAACAGGGCGGTGCCGTATTCTTCCTCCAGGCTGGCGATCTGGCGGCTGATCGCCGATGGCGCGACGCGCAGCGTATCCGCCGCCTCACGGACCGAGCCGTGATCGGCGACGAGGGCGAAATAGCGGTAGCGGGCGAGCGACATGGCAGGGGGCAGAGGCCGAGGCAAGAGCTTCGGACAGTAGGGGAGTGTTGCCGGATCGGCAACGAACTCTCCGCGAATCCGTGCTGGCTGATCGGCGGGCCCGCCCTCTACGACTAGGAAAACCAGGCGAGGAAGCGATCAGATGTACTCCACCCGAACCAGTCAGGACGGCAGCTACAGGTTCATCCCGGCCGTCTACCAGTACTCAGGCGGGGTCGCGGCTGAGCCGGGCTTCCGGATCGAGCGCGCGCAGCTGGTCAACCCGGTCCCGCTGGATCGCGGCCTTCAGCTGATCGAGGCGCATCTGAAGCAGGCCGGCCGGCCGCTGGCCGCGCTCTGCGCCTGCGAACTGCGTTCGCCCGAGCCGTTCTCGGAAGGCGGGTTCGATGCCTTCAACCGGCTCTATGCCGCACGTCTCGACCAATGGGGTGTCCTGCAGGGGCAGGTGAACCCCGTCGCGCGGACGAATATCTGTCCCGAGATCGGCAAGCCGGACGCCGTGTCGCTGCATGCCTTCAGCTATACCGTTCCCGATGACGCGGCCCGTGTAAGCTTCGTGGTGGCGGGCAGCGGCGAGGCGCCCGAAGGCGGCGCCGGCTACGCGCAGGGAACGATCCGGCCGGGCGATGCCTCGCCCGACGGCGTGCGCGCCAAGGCAGAGTGGGTGATGGGCGAGATGGAGCACCGCCTGGCGGGACTCGGCTATGGCTGGGGGGATGCCACGGTCGCGAACATCTACACGGTTCGCGACATCCATCCGCTCCTGGCGGACGTCCTCCTGCCGATCACCAGCCTTGGCCGCGCCGTGACCTGGCACTTCTCGCGGCCTCCGGTGGCCGTCCTCGACTACGAAATGGATGTGAGGGGCCTGCCGCGAGAGATCGTGATCGAGGCGCGGGCCTGACCCCTTTCGGACGCTCCGGTGTGTTGCCGGAAATCGAACGGTGCGGCGCGCGGAGCGCGCTGCCGCGAGCGCCTCGCGACCATTGCTGTCGGGTATCCCGAGCTTTCGCCAGCAGATGACCGCCGGGATCAGAACGTCCCGTCGAGGCCACGAGGACGCAGTTTCACACCATTTTCCCCTGGAGGATTCGATGTTGCTTGATCGACGTGCGCTTCTTCTGGCGGGGCTCACCCTGCCGACGCTGGCCAGGGCGCAAACGGCGTGGAAGCCGGAACGGCCCGTGCGATTGATCCTGCCGTTCACGGCGGGCACATCGATGGACCCGGTGGCGCGGCTGGCGCAGGAGAGCCTCAAGGATACGCTCGGCCAGAGCGTCGTGGTCGAGAACATCGCCGGCGCCGCGACCGTCATCGCCGGGGCCGAGACGCTGAAGTCGCCACCCGACGGGCACACCATGCTGATGATCGCCAACAGCTTCGCGGCGAACATCACGCTGCGGACACGGACCGCGGACTGGCAGCGCGCTTTCGTCCCGGTGGTGCAGGCGACGGTGGTGCCTCACGTCCTCGTCGCTGCGCCATCGCTGAAGACAGACTGGGCGGGCTTTCTCAAGCGCCTGCGCGAGAGCGGCGGCTCGATGACCTATGGCTCGCCCGGGATCGGCACCTCACCGCATCTGGGGGCCGAGCATTTCCTGCGGCTGGCCGGCGGCAAGGCTGTGCATGCGCCCTATAACGGCACCGCGCAGCTCTTCGTCGACCTCTACGCCGGCCGGATCGATTTCGCGCTCAGCAACCTGCCTGATGTCGTCCAGCCGATCGAGGAGGGCAAGCTCACCGCGCTCGCGGTGACGGCCGAGCAGCGGGTGCGGGAATTACCCAATGTCCCGACCTTCGCCGAGCTGGGCCTGCCCGACCTTCTGTCCGACAGCTGGTTCGGCATCATGGTGCGGCGCGATACGCCGGCGCCGGCCCGCGAGGCGCTGGAGCGCGCCTGGCTCAAGGCCCTGGCGCGCCCGGACGTGCGCGAGCGCCTGCAAGCCTTGAGCTTCACCGTGCTGGCGCGCCCTGGCGCCGAGTTCGAGAAGGTGATCGACCGCTACGTCGCGACCTATGCGACGATCATCAAGGAAAGCGGCATCAGCGTTCAGCAGTGACCAGCGGCGGGCTTAGCGCCGGGGGGCGGGCTCGATCGCCGGCAGCTCGTTGCCGGCAGGCATCGGCGCCGGGGCGCGCTCAGTGGCGACGGCGGGGCGGCCGCGCACCGACAGCGCGACGGTGAGACGCTCGGCCGCCTCGGGCGACATGGCGGCGAGCACATCCGACATCTTGCGCGGGCTCATCTGCTGGACGACTGGGACGAGGATGTCGAGCGCCAGCCGGTCGAAGACGCGGGCGGCGTCCTTCGGCTTCATTGTCTCGTACATGATCACGAGGTTCTTGACCGCCTGATTGGCGTCCGCCTCCTGCTTGCGCGGCCCATCGACCTTCTCTTCGAGCGCCTTGAGATCGTCGACGCGACCGCCGAGCTTCTTCTCGGCCGAGTCGAGCAATTTCTCGCGCATGTCGAGCTCGCGCATGCGGGCCTCGATCTCATCGCGCCGCTGGCCGAGGCGTTCGAGCAGCGCCTTCTCAGCCGGCGACACCGGCTGGACGGTACCGTTCATCAGGCCGGCCTTGTTGTTCGGGGCGGCATCGCGCTTGGCCTGTTCCTCGGGCGGGAGCTTCGGTTTCGGCGGGTCGATAGTGCCGGTCGTCTCGGGATCCATGAAGACGTCGGGCTGGTGGGCCTTGGCGATGATCTTGGCGAGGCCCCAGACCTCCTTCTCCGGCTTCACGTTGAACACTTGGGGGCTGGCGGGGATCTTGCCCGGGCTGGGCTCCGCCGACCAGGCAAGCAGCTTCAGCACCAGGAGACCCATGGCGCCGAGGATGACTGCCGGGATGAGGCGGGGCGTCTGGATCACGCAGCCTGGCCTTCGAGCCGGCGGGCGGCGCGGGCGCGGATCGCGGCGGCGGCATCGGCGGCGCTCGCCATGCGCGAGAGGGCGGGCTTCTCCGGCGTGGGCTCGGGCTTGGCCGCGACCATGCTTGCGGCGCTGACGATCTGGCCGATGCGCTCCATCACCGTCTGGCCGGCCTCGATCTGCTGGGCGAGGTCGGCGGCATAGCGCTCGGCGGTCTGCAGGCGTTCGGCGAGGGTGCGGTCGCAATCGCCGAGCGTCAGCTTCAGCCCGGCGATGGCGCGCTCGGCCGTGTCGGTGGCGGAGATCAGGGCCCCGATGGTCTGGCGCATGGCGCTCTCGTCGGCTTTCAGCCGCTCGATGCGCTTGGAGAGCACGAAGCAGGTGATGATGGTGGCGACCAGCAGGCAACCCACCAAGGCGTCGGCGATCAGGGTGATGGTCATGGGGCGGGTCTCCCTGGTCAGGACGCCGAAGTGAGATGGCTGGTGTCGAAGGCAGCCATGGTCGTCTTCGAGCGCCGCAGCGGGCTCACGACCTGGACGGCGATCTTGTCGTCGACGCGGCCGATCCGGCCCTCGCTGACGATGAACTCGCCGCAGCGCAGCGAGGCGACCGAATCGGGGCGGGCGTCGAACATCAGCGTGTCGCCGATCTCGAGCTTCATCACCCGCTTCAGCGGCATGGTGCATTCGTGCAGCACGCATTTCACGGCGACGTCCGCCTGCCAGACCTCGGTGGCGAGGTGGTTCTCCCAGATCGGATCGCGCCCGAGCTTCTCACCCATGAAGCTCTCGAGGAGCAATTCACGGATCGGCTCGATGGTGGCGTAGGGCAGGAGCAGATGGAGCGAGCCGCCGCGGCCTTCCATGTCGAAGCGCAGCTCGACGCGGATCGCGGCGTTGGCGGGCCGCGAGATCGAGACGAAGCGCGGATTGGACTCGATCCGGTCGATCTTGAAATTCACCGGCGAAAGCGGCCTGAAGGCGGCCTCGGCATCGCCGAGTACGACGCCGATGACGCGGCGCAGCAGGCTCATCTCGATCGAGGTGAAGGGGCGCCCGTCGACGCGCCCGGCCGTCTGGCCGCGCTTGCCGCCGAGCATGGTGTCGAGCACCGAATAGGTGAGGGCGGACTCGATGGTGACGAGGCCGAAATTATCCCATTCCTCGGCCTTGAACACGGCGAGCATCGCCGGCAGCGAGATCGAGTTGATGTAGTCGCCGAATCGGACCGAACGGATGCTCTCCAGTGTCACCTCGACATTGTCGCTGAACAGGTTGCGCAGGCTGGTGGAAAGGAGCCGGACCAGGCGCTCGAAGATGATTTCGAGCATCGGCAGGCGTTCATAGGTGACCGAGCCGGAATCGACGATCGCCTGGATGCCGTTGCGCCCGCCCTTGCCGTCATCTCCGATGGAGAAGCCGAGCATGGTGTCGATCTCTTCCTGATTCATCAGGCGATCGACATTGGCTTCCTGCTCGCTACCGTCCTCCGAGACGATGTCGGACATGGTGGCCCATTCGGCCGCCATGCCTTCCGGCGTCAGCGGGAGCTTGTCCTTGTCCTGGGCTTCGAGATCGTCGTTGGCCATGATGGTCTGCTTTGAGCGATCGGGCTGCTGCTATTGCAGCAGCAGTTCCTTGAAGAGGACGGCGTCGACCTTGGCCGGGTAGACGGTGACGTTGACCCGGCGCAGCAACTCTTCCTTCAGGCGGTACATCCCGGCCGAGCCGTCGAGGTCGGAGGGGCGCAATTCGCGCATGAAGACCTGGAAGGCGTCCTCGACGCGCGGCAGCAGCGGCTTGACCTGGTCTGCGGTCTTGGGATCGGCGATCTCGAGCGCGACCTTGATCTTCACGATCGGCTGGCGGTCCTGCTGCGGACCGGCGGAGATGCCGATCATCATGTCCTTCATCTCGACAAAGGTGATCAGCTTCTTGGCAGCCGCGGCCGCCTGCTCGGCCGTCACCTCCTCGACGGGCTTCGTCTTCATGAAGAAGAACCAGCCGCCACCGAGCACGGCGACGAGCGCTGCCGCGCCGCCGATCATGACGAGCTTCTTCTTGCCGGATTTCGGCGCCGCCTCAGCGCCGCCCTCGGCAGCTTCGTCGTCCTTGTTCGCCTTCTTCGCCATCTCGGCCCGCCCGCCCGGGACGGGCGCCGCCCCGGCCCGTCTCTCTGTCCCAGACCCTGCCCAATTACAGTTAACGGCTCGTTAAGGACGGCAATTTTTGCCGGGCCGTTTCTGCCATGCCGGCGGGTTCGATCCAGCAGTGGTGAAGGCGGTCTTCAGATCGATATTCAATGATATCAATAATTTGTCTGGATTAACCATGTTGGCACGCCGCTTGCCACCCGATTGGTGTGGCCACCGCGCTGGGGAGCGTCGGGGCGGCCACGGGACAGATCGGGAGCAGGAGCCGTGGAAAACGCGCTTCTCGTCAGCCTGTCGCGCCAGATGGCTCTGGCGCGTGAGCTCGACGTTATCGCCAACAATGTCGCCAATGTCGGCACGAACGGCTTCAAGGCTCGTTCGGCCCGCTTTGCCGAGTACGTCTCGCCGACGGCGCGGGCCGACACGTTCCAGACGCAGGATCGGCGGCTCTCCTATGTCATCGACAAGGGCACGCCGATCGACCTGTCGCTCGGCATGATCGAGCGCACCGGCAACCCGCTCGACGTCGCGCTGCAGGGCGAGAACTATCTGGTCGTCCAGACCCCGCAGGGCGAGCGCTACACCCGCGCCGGCTCGCTCGACATCAATGGCCGCGGCCAGCTCGTGACCCAGGCCGGCCAGCCGGTCATGGGCGATGGCGGCCCGATCGTGTTCGGCTCGACCGAGAGCAACCCGCGCATCGCCACCGACGGCACGGTCACGTCCGACCAGGGCCAGCGCGGCAAGCTGCGCATCGTCCGCTTCGACAATCCCCGCGCCCTCGCCAGCGACGGCGCCAACCTGTTCTCCTCGACCACTGCTGCACAGGCCGCGGGCCCGCAGGCGCGGCTCGAGACCGGGGCGATCGAGCGCTCCAACGTCAAGGCCGTGGTCGAGATGACCCGCCTCGTCGAAGTCCAGCGCGCCTATCAGAGCCTCTCGGCGATGATGGGCAAGACCGATGAACTGCGCGCCAAGGCGATCACCCGCCTGGCCGATCAGCAAGCCTGACGCGGAAGGAGCAGATCCATGCGCGCGCTTTACACCGCCGCCACCGGCATGATGGCCCAGGAACTCAACGTCCAGGTCATCTCGAACAACATCGCGAACGTCCGCACCACCGGCTACAAGCGCCAGCGCATCCATTTCCAGGACCTGCTCTACGAGCATGTCCGCCGCGCCGGCACGCAGACCTCGGACCAGAACACGCAGGTGCCGGCCGGCACCTTCATCGGCTCGGGCGTCAAGACCGCCTCGACCGGCCGGGTGATGAGCCAGGGCAACCTGACGCCGACGGAGAAGCAGTACGACGTCGCCGTCCGCGGCGAGGGCTTCTTCCGCATCCAGATGCCGGACGGCCGCACCGCCTATTCGCGTGACGGCTCCTTCGACCTCGATAGCCAGGGCCGGCTGGTGACGCGCGACGGCTACCAGGTCCAGCCAGGCATCACCGTCCCGAACAATGCGACGGGCGTCAACATCAACGCGCAGGGCACGGTCGAGGTCAATCTTCCCGGCCAGACCGCTCCGCAGCAGCTCGGCCAGATCCAGCTCACCCGCTTCATCAACAAGGTTGGCCTCGAATCGATCGGCGACAACCTGTTCATCGAGACGGCGGGCTCCGGCCCGGCGATCGACGGCCTCGGCGGCGAGGAAGGTTTCGGCACGCTGCAGCAGAACTACCTGGAAGAAGGCAACGTCCAGGCGGTCACCGAGCTCTCGTCGTTGATCGCGGCACAGCGCGCCTACGAGATGAACTCCAAGGTGATCTCGGCGGCCGACCAGATGATGCAGTCGACCACGCAGATCATGCGCTGACGAGGGATGAGCCAGATGATCCGCTCCATTCTCCTGATCGCGACCATGAGCGCGATTCCCGCCTTGTCATTTGCAGAGGCGGTGGTTCCGGCCGGCGAACGTGCGCCCGCTTCCGCGCCGGCGACAACCAGCAAGCTCAAGCTGAAGTCCGACCTCACGCTGTCGCGCGACATCGTCGGCTTCGGCGACCTGATCGTCGGCCTGTCGCCGCAGGATGCGGCGCTGCCGGCCTTCCGCGCGCCGGCGCTTGGCGAGACCGGGACCATCCAGGTCAGCCGCATCGTCGAGGCGGCGGTCAAGCAGGGCCTGCTGCGCGACGCGCAGGACCTCGACGGCCAAGGCGTCGCCCAGGTGGTGGTGACCCGCGCGGCGCGCCGGATCACCGGCATCGACGTCGAGGCCGCGGTGAAATCGGCCCTGCTCGAACGCTTCGGCTTCGACGGGCGCGCCTTCGCGCTGCTGCTCGACGGCGGCGCGCCCTCCGTGGTGGTCGAGCCGGAACTGACCGGCGATCTCGCGGCGCTCGACCTGAACTACGATACGCGCACCCGCCGCGTCACCGGCCGCCTGACCATGCCGGGCAGCGCTGCGACCCGGCTGAAGCCGGTGCGTGTCTCGGGCCAGCTGGTCGAGACGACGGAGGCCGTGGTGTCGCTGCGCACGATCGCACGTGGCGAGACGCTCAAGGCATCCGACGTCACCATCGAGCGCCGGCCGCGCGATGCGCAGTTCAACGACGTGATCGGCGAGGCAAAAGCTGCAGTCGGCAAGGTCGCCAAGCGGATGCTGGTGGCGGGCTCGGTACTGCGCAGCGGCGACGTCCAGCGCGAGGAGATCGTCGGGCGCGGCGACATCGTCACGCTCTTCTACGAAGGGCGCGGCATCGCGATCAGCATGCGTGGTCGCGCCAACGAGGCCGGCGCCATCGGCGACGTCATCTCGGTCACCAATCCCCAGTCGAAGCGCGTGCTGCAGGGAACCGTCACCGGTCCCGGGCGCGTCAACGTCAGCCCGCAGGGCGGCGGCCAGATCGCCGCTGCCCGCTGAAGACGACCCCATTGCTCCAGTTGCGGACCGTTACCATGACCCGGACCAACCCATTCGCCATCCCCGCCACCCTCGGCCTCGGCCTGATGCTGGGCGCTTGCGGCGCCGCCGACAGGCTCGCCAATGTCGGCCAGGCGCCGGCGCTCTCGCCGATCGAGGATCCGACCGCCGCCAAGGGCTACAAGCCCGTGCAGATGCCGATGCCACCGATCGAGCACGCCTCCTTCGCGCCGAACTCGCTCTGGCGCACCGGCTCGCGGGCCTTCTTCAAGGACCAGCGCGCCCGCCAGGTCGGCGATCTTGTCACCGTCAAGGTCAAGGTCACCGACCGGGCCCAGCTCGACAACACCACCAAGCGCAGCCGCAAGAACGGCGAGGATCTCGGGGCCGAGAATTTCTTCGGTTCCGAGAGCAAGTGGAAGAAGAACGCCGATCCCAGCTCGTTCCTGAAGCTCGACTCGGATTCGTCGAGCGAAGGCACCGGTTCCGTCCGCCGGGCCGAACAGCTAACCACCAATGTTGCGGCCGCCGTCACCCAGACCCTGCCGAACGGCAATCTGGTGATCGAGGGCAAGCAGGAAATCCGGGTCAATTTCGAGGTGCGCGAGCTGATCGTCGCCGGCGTGATCCGGCCCGAGGACATCGAATCCGACAACACGATCGAGTCGGCCAAGATCGCCCAGGCCCGCATCGCCTATGGCGGCCGCGGCCAGATCACCGATGTGCAGCAGCCGCGCTACGGCCAGCAGGTGATGGACATCCTGCTGCCGTTCTGAGGCATGTCCCGGAAAAGTTGAAACCGGTTTTCCGAGACAGGACATGCCTGAAAGATAATTCCGATCCCCAGGTTCCCGGCGCGACGGCAACGCTCCCCACGTTCCATGCCTTCGCGCCGGCCGGCGGTCTCTCCCGAGCCGCCTTTCCTCCCGGCCGCCCGCTTACGCTCCCCAAGCTATTCAAAGCTGGCGGCCAGAAGCCCCGCGCCCTCCCGCGCGGGGCTTTGCTTTTTTGCGATATCGGCTGGTGCCGGCGGCCTTCAGCGCTGCGCCGTCGTCAGATAGGCCCACATCCGGTCGAGGATGGCGCCGGACCATGTGGCGCGCTGCGCCGCTTCCGCCTCGCCGAGGATGGCCCCGCTCTCGGCGATGCCCGCCGCCCGGGCCTCGAACTCGATCCGCGCCGCATCCTCGAGATACCAGGTCAGCACCACGGCCTCTTCCAGGCTCTTGCCCGCCGTCACCGCGCCATTGCCGCGCATGACGATGGCGCGGGCCGCGCCCATCTGCTCGGCGAGCGCCGCAGCCTGCTCGTCATTGCGCAGCAATTGCGGATCGTCCCAGAGCGGCGGCTGCGGCGCGAAATAGCTGCCGAAGCCATGCCGCGGCTGCGGCGTGATCCGGGCCGTGCCGAGCGTCATCACCCGCTGCGGCATGGAGCGCACGACGCCGCCGATTTCGGGCCGACGGCGATAGATCTCGCGATGGATGCGGACCTCGCCGAGCACGCCGTCAGGCAACGGCCCGTGTAGCGGGACGACGCTGCAGGCATCCTCGTCCGCGACGAGCCCAAGCGGCTTTGCCGGCGAGACCAGGAAATGGCCCTCGTCGAGGCGCAAGGTGCAATGGCCATAGGCGTGGACGAGGCCATGGCGCGCCAGTGCGCGCCCGGCCTGCCGGACCAGATCCTCCTGCGCGGCGCTCGGCCGCGGCGATGTCATGCTCATTTGTTGAATTCGGCGATGTTGGGCTTGGCGCCCCATTTGCAGAAGCCCTTGGGCTCGAACATGTACTGCCGTTCGCGCCAGAGCAGCTCGTCGGCGATCTCGCGCACGCCGCTCGAATATTCGAAGACCATGCCGTCCGGCCCCTCGAAATACAGGAACTTGGCGGAGGAGGTCGGGTGCCGGCCGGGGCCGAAGACCATGCGCACCTGCCGGTCCTTCAGGAACTGGTGCGAGCGCATGATGTCGTCGCCGGTCTCGACCTGATGGTTGATGTGCTGGATGCCGGGCTTGGGCGAGGGAAACAGTGCGATGGTGTGGTGGACCTCGTCGATGCGCAGCAGCGGCGCGTCGCCGATCCGGTCGGAAACCTGCGCATTGGTGACCTTGGTCCAGAAGGCCTCGTCGCGGGCGAGATCGCTGGAGCAGATCCCGACATGGCTGAAGCCGGTGATGCCGGCATCGCGCGCGCCGTGATAGCGCCGCCCGCTATAGCCCGGCCGCCAGGCGAGCTCGATCGGATTGCCGGTCGGGTCGCGGAAGGCGATGAAATCATGGACCTTGCGCAGCGCCGCCTCCGATGCGGTTCCACGCCGGACCGGGTGGCCGAGCGCTTCGAGCTGCGCCGCGGCTTCATCGAGGTGGAGTTGCTCCTCGACCTCGAAACACACGACCTGGTCGCCCGGGTCACCTTCGAAATAGCAGAGCGTGTGCTCGCGCTCGTCCGACTTGAAATAGACCGAGCCCTTGGCGCGCTCGGCGACGTCGAGGCCGAGATATTCGGTGGCGAAATGGGTCGCGCCCTCGAGATCGCGGGTCCCGAGCCGGACATAGGAGACATCGGCAAGCTTGATCATGGTCGCTCCTTCCTGCCGGTTCAAAGCCGGCGAAGACGCTTCACTGATATTCGGGAATCTGAGTGTCGCTGCCCCAGGCGCAGAAGGATTCGCGCTTGCGCGGGAACTGCCGGGCGCGGCGAGGGGAGGCGAGGCGCTCGCCCTCGGCGACATAGGAGAAGTTGACGCCGTCCGGACCGGCGAAGCTCAAGAAGAGCTGCTGCGAGGCGGTGCGCCGGCCGGGGCCGTCGACGATGCGGGCCTGGGCGCCGCGCAGATGGTATGCGTTCTGCATGACGAGATCGACATCCTCGACGCCGAACTCGATGGAGAGGACGCCCTTCTCCTGCGAGGGATGCACGGCGATGCGATGATGCGCCTCGTCGAAGCGGATATAGGCGGCTTCGCCGACCCAGTCGCTGACCTTGCCGCCGAGCAGCTTGGTCCAGACCTGCTGGTCGGAGGCGTCGGGCGCGCCGCGCAAGGCGATCGCCTCCAGCCCGGTGATGCCGGCATCGCGTGGGCCGTGATAGCGCCAGCCCGATTCCAGCGGCCTGACTACCAGTTCGATGTCGTAGCCGGCCGCCATCCGGAACGAGATGAACTGCCGGACCTTGCGGACGGCGCAGGCTTCGGCATCGCCGCGCGTCACCGTGAAGCCCGCGCCCTGCAAGACGCGCTCGGCATGAACCAGCGCATCGGGATCGCGCACCTCGAAGCCGATCGCCTGGCCGGCGTCGAGTCCATCGACATAGACCAGCGTGTGGTCGCGATAATCGGAGCGGAAATAGGCGGCCGTCTCGGTGCGGTCGACCAGTTGCAGGCCGAGGATGCGCGAGGCGAAATCGGCCGCACCCTTCAGGTCGGCTGTGCCGAGCCGGACATAGCGCAATTGCTCGATCGTGATCGCGTCGCTCATAGCCCGAGATGCTCTCTCTGAAAATCCTTGTCCGCCAATAGCGTTCCTGACGGCCCGTCGAAGACGACGCGGCCATGGTCGAGCACCAGCGCCCGCTCGGCGAGCTTCAGCGCCATAGCGAGGTTCTGCTCGGCGATCAGCAAGGTATAGCCCTCGCCGCGCAGGCGTCCGACGGTGCCGATGATGACCTCCTCGATCGCCCGTGGCGAGAGGCCTTCGCTCGGCTCGTCGAGCACGATCAGGTCGGCCTGCGTCAGCAAGGCGCGCGCGATCGCGAGCAATTGCCGCTCGCCGCCGCTGAGCGCGCCGCTGGAAAAGGAGCGGCGCTCGGCGAGGCGCGGGAAATCCTCGTAGATGCGCTCCTTGACCCAGCGCCGGTTCGCCTGCTTGCGCGACCAGAGACCCGCCATGGTCAGGTTCTCGTCGACGGTGAGATTGGCGTAGACGCCGCGCCCCTGCGGCACGAGCGCGACGCCGAGCCGGGCGATCCGGTGCCCCGGCCAGCCGGCGACCTCCTGGCCCTTGATCGCGATGCGGCCGGAGATCTGCGGTTCGAGCCCGAACAGGGCCGAGCAGAGCGTGCTCTTGCCGGCGCCGTTGCGGCCGAGCAGGGCCACCGCCTCGCCCTGCGCCAACGAGAAGTCGACGCCGTGCAGGACGCGCACCCCGTCATAGCCGGCATCGAGCCCGGCGACGTCGAAATAGGTCGCGCCCACCGGCTGTTGCTGCGCTTGTGCTGACATCATGCGGCCTCCCCGAGCGACGCGCCGAGATAGGCGGCCTGCGCGCCCTCATGCGCCTTGATCGCATCGGGCGTATCGCAGGCGATCAGCCGGCCGAGATCGAGCACGGCGACGCGGTCGCAGACGCCGAAGACGATATCGAGATCATGCGCGATCAGGATGGTCGAGAGGTCCTCGCCGAGCGTGCGGACGACCTCGATCAGGTGCTCGCCCTCGGCACGCGAGAGACCGGCGGTCGGCTCGTCGAGCAGGAGCACGCGCGGACGCATCGCCAGCGAGACCAAGACGTCGACGATGCGCTGCTCGCCATAGGAGAGGCCTGAGACCAGCAGCTCGGCGCGCTCGCGCAGCTGGGCGCGTGTCAGCAAGGCGTCCGCCGCCTCGTCCGCTGCCGCGACCGCCTTGCGGCTGCCGAACCAGCCATAGCCTTCGCCCGCCCGCGACCGGGCGGCCAGTGCCAGGTTCTCGCGGACGCTGAGTTCCGGGAAGGCCATGCTCTTCTGGAAGGTGCGCACCAGTCCGGCGCGAACGCGGACGTCGGGCCTGGCCCTGGTGATGTCCTCGCCGGCGAAGGCGACCCGGCCCTGATCGGGGATGAGGAAGCCAGTGACGATGTTGAACAACGTTGTCTTGCCGGCGCCGTTGGGGCCGATCAGGCCGAGGCATTCGCCCTGGCCGAGCGTGACCGAGACGTCGTTCAGCACCTTCAGCCCGCCAAAGGACTTGGCAACGCCTTCGATCGCGAGAGCAGGCACTGGGTTCGCGCTCATGACCGGCTCTCCGCATCCTTCCGCCGTCCGAACGCGGCCTTGAGGCCGGCGACGACGCCCTTCGGCATGATCATCACGGTCAGCACGAAGACGAGCCCGACGACCAGCTGCCAGCGATCGGTGTAGGACGAGACATAGGTCTGGATACCGAGATAGATCGCCGAGCCGATGAAGGCGCCATAGAGCGAGCCGACGCCGCCGATCACCAGCATGATGATCATCATCGCCGACATCGTCCAATGCACGGCATTGGGGCCGACATACTGGTTGACGAAGGGGTAGAGCGCGCCGGCGGCGCCGGCGATGCCGCCGGAGGCGACCAGCGCCATCAGGCGGATGCGCGGGATCGAATAGCCGAGCGCGCTCATCCGGAGCTGGCGTTCGCGCGTGCCCAGCAGGGCCCGGCCGATCGGCGCCGTGACGAAGGAGCGGGCGGCGTAATAGGCGGCGAGCGCCAGCACGACCGAGGCGAGATAGAGCGCAACGCCGTTGTTGAGCGGGATCGTGGCGAAGCCGGTGTGCAGCGTCAGCACCGGGAAACCGCGCAGGCCGTCGGCGCCGCCGGTGACCTCGCGCCAGTGGAACACCACCTCCCAGACGATCTGCCCGACGATCAGGCTGAGGATCAGGAAGAACAGGGCGATGGTGCGCATCACCACGATGCCCATCAGCAGCGCAGCCGCCATGCCGGTCGCGATGCCGACAGCCAGCATGACGACGATGTCGGCGCCCAGCGCCTGCGAGGCGATCGCGGCGACATAGGCCGCGCCGCCGAAGAAGACGGCGTGGCCGAGCGAGACCAGCCCGCCGAAACCGACGAGCAAATCGAGGCTGAGCACGGCGGTGCCGATGATCAGGATCTCGGCGAGGAAGCGCAGCTGGTAGTCGCCGGCGAACAGCAGGGGAATGGCAGCGGCGAGGGCAAGAAGGGCAAGCTTCGCGGTCAGCGGCAGGCCGCGCCGCTCACTGGCGGGGCGCGTCTCCACGCGGCCGGTCCCGTCGGCGATCGAGCTCATACCTGCCTCACCTTCCTGGCAACCAGCCCTTCGGGCAGCGCCACCAGCAGCGCGGCCATGACGGCGAGGGCGACGACATTGGAGAATTCCGGCACCCAGACCTTGGAGAAGGTCATGGCGAAGCCGAGCAGCAGGGCGCTCAGCACCGTGCCGCGGAAGGTGCCGAGCCCGCCGGCGACGACCACGATCAGCGCCAGGATCAGCACCTCCTCGTCGAGGCCGGGATAGGCCGAGAGGATGCCGGCGCCGAGCGCACCGGAAATGCCGCCAAGACCCGCCGAGATCACCAGCACCGCGGTGAAGATCCGGCGCGTGTCGAGGCCGAGGGTCTCGACGAAGCCGCGATCGGTGACGCAGGCCCTGACCACCGCGCCCCAGATGGTGCGGTCGATCACGAACCAGAGCGCGAAGGCGAGCGCCGCGCCGAAGCCGATGATGAAGAGCCGGTAGATCGGGAACGGCATGTCCATGATGAAGACGACGCCGCGCAACGCTTCCGGGATCTCTGCCGAGAGGATCTGTGCTCCGAAACCCCAGCGCATCAGGTCGGCGAAGATCACCGACAGGCCATAGGTCAGCAGCACCTGCATCAGATGGGTACGCTGATAGAACTGCCGGAACGGGAAGCGCTCGAGCAGGAAACCGGCGAGGCCGGCCGCCACGAAGGCGACCGGGAAGGCGAGCCACCAGGGCGCGCCCGAGGCCAGCCAGTAGACGCCGACATAGGCGCCGAGCAGGAAGAAGGAGCCGTGGGTCAGGTTGACGAAGTTCATCAGGTTGAGCACCACCGACAGGCCGAGCCCGGTCAGCAGCAAGAGCATCGAGAACGACAGCGCGTTCAGGCTCTGGACGGCATAGAAACCCACGGAACCGTTCCTTCCTCGCCTCAGGCCACCGGGCCCGGATCGCGCACGCCCTTATAGGTGTGGATCACCTGGTTGACCGGGATGCCGCCGGCGCCTTCCCTGATCTCGTTGACGTAGATGTCGAGGATCGCCTGGTTGTTGCGCGGGTCGAACGGCATCGGCCCGAACACCGTCTCGACCTCCTTGGCGAGCAGCGCTTCCTTGACCTTATCCTTGTTGGAGAGGTCGCCCTGGACGCGCTCGATGGTGGCCTTGATCACCTGGCCGGTGACGTAGCCGGCCGTGCCCATCTCGCCCGGCATGGCGTTGCGGATCGCTTGATAAGCCTTGGTGAAGGCTGCCGAGCTCGGTGCCGTCGGCGACTGGTTGCAGGTGTTGAGCCCGCCGAGCGCCGCTTCCTTGACGGCAGAGACCACATCCTCCTGGTCGAACAGCGCGCCGCTGCCGATCAGCTTGATCTTGCCGTGCAGCCGGTACTCGCGCATCTGGCGCAGGAAGCGCACCGCGTCAGAGCCGGCGAAGAAGGAAAAGATGAACTCCGGCTTCTCGGCCGCGATCGTCGTCAGCAGCGGCCCGAAATCGGTGGTGCCGAGCGGTGCCCAGAGCTGCTTGCCGACCTTGCCGCCCTGCTGTTGATAGCTGGCGACGAAATCACCGACGGATTCGCGGCCGGCGGCGTAATCGGCGGCGATGGTCAGGCAGCCCGACTTGCCGAGCTTCTCGAAGGCCCACTGGCCGGCGGTGTGGCCGAGCATCCAGTTGGTCTTGGTC
Source organism: Allobosea sp. Root483D1 (assembly GCF_001429505.1). Classification (GTDB taxonomy): domain Bacteria; phylum Pseudomonadota; class Alphaproteobacteria; order Rhizobiales; family Beijerinckiaceae; genus Allobosea. Next base: position 7,346 of record NZ_LMJW01000002.1, on the reverse strand, counting down.
GGCCGGAAGACGAAGGGGCTCGCCGCCTTGCGGGCGAGATCATTGGCCGAGCCAGCGGAGATGAAGGTCAGCGCCTTGGCTTCGGTCACGACGTCGCGGACGGCGAGCGCCACCGCCGATGAGATCACGCCGGAGACGATGTCGACATTGTCCTGGCCGATCAGCTTGCGGAATTTGCGCACGCCCTCGTCGGGCTTGGCCTGATCATCCTCGACGATCAATTCGACGGCGCGGCCGGCGAGCTTGCCGCCATTCTCCGCCAGGAACATCTGCATGCCGGCGCGCATGCTCTCACCGAGCGCCGTGAACGGCCCCGACAGCGAGGTCACCATACCGATCTTCAGCGGCTTGTTGGCGGTCTGCGCCAGGGCCGGTGCGCCGATCGCGCTGGTCAGAGCAGCGGCGCCCGCTGAGGCGATGAAGTCGCGGCGGGAAAGTGGAAAGCGCTCGGTCATGGGACGTCCTCCAACGGGGCGGTCTTGGTGCCGCCCGATCGACCGGCATCCAACAAGATCGATGCAGGGCTGTCAATCTTATTTCGATATTTTTTCAGAAAGCGACGCGCGGAACTCGTGGCCTCTTTGATTAATCTCTTTGTTTTACGGCGATACAAGAGAATGCGGCGGCGATTGAGTGTTCCGTTCAGGATTGTAATTTCGAAATTTGATGCTAGAGAGGGGCATCGACAACAGGAGCTGCGCGCTTCGGAATGTCCTCATCCGACAAGACCCTGGCCGACCGGACCTACCGCCAATTGCGCGGCGACATCGTCAACGGCCGCCTCGCGGCCGGCAGCAAGCTGAAGCTCGAAGGGCTGGCCCAAGACTATGCGGTCGGCATGTCGCCGCTGCGCGAGGCGCTCGCCCGGCTGATGGGCGATCTGCTCGTCGTCTCGGAGGGGCAGCGCGGCTTCTGGGTGGCGCCACTTTCGCTCGACGAGCTCGACGACGTCTCGCGCGTCCGCGCCCTGATCGAGACCGAGGCGCTCAATGCCGCGATCCGCAACGGCGATGCAGAGTGGGAGCGCGAGGTCACGGCGGCGTTCGAAGCGCTGGCGGCAGTGGAAGAGCATCTGCCGCATACCAGCGACGCCCTGCCGCCGGAGCAGCTCGAAACCTGGGAAGCGCGCAACCGCGCCTTCCATGCCGCGCTCGTCTCGGCCGCGGGATCGCCGATGCTGATCAAGCTGCGCGACCTGCTCTACCAGCAATCGGAGCGCTATCGCCGCGTCTCGCTCAATGTCTCGCGCGGCTGGCGCAACGTCCATGACGAGCACCGCGCCATCTACGACGCCACCATGCAGCGCAACGCACTGCGCGCCTGCCGGATGACCGAATTGCACCTCGCCCGCACGGCGCAAGAGGTGCGCAAGGCGATGGCCGCGCTGGCGCAGGACGATGGCTTCACCGGAGGGAAGGCATGAGCGGCTTCGATTTGAGCGGCCAGACCATCCTGGTCACCGGTGCGGCCGGCGGCATCGGCGCAGTGACGGCGCAGGTGCTGGCGAACCTCGGCGCAAAACTCGTTCTCAGCGACCGCATCTCCTGCGCCGCGACGATCGCCGGGCTCGGCGCGCAAGCCGACGCTGCCCGTGAGGTCATCATCGACCTGCTCGACGACGAGGCGCCGCGGCGCCTGGCCGAGCAGGCCGGCGCGATCGACGCAGCTGTCCTTGGTGCCGGCATCTATCGCCCCGTCGATTGGGATGCGGGTGGCTGGGAAGAGGTCGCCGAGACGACCCTGTCGCTCAATCTGATGGCGCCGATGCGCCTGGCGCGGGAACTCGTGCCCGCCATGGCCGCGCGCGGCGGCGGCCGGGTCGTCCTCGTCGGCTCGATCGTCGCGGCGACCGGCGGCTCGTTCCCGGGCGTCGGCCCGCATTATGCCGCGTCCAAGGGTGGGCTGCACACGCTGGTGCGCTGGCTCGCGGCCCGCTTCGGCGGGCAGGGCGTGCTGGTCAACGGCGTCGCGCCGGGGATCACCGACACGGCGATGGTCGGCGTCCACGATCTTTCGGCAGCGCTGGCGCGCCATCCACTCGGCCGCGCTGCCCGGCCGGAGGAGATCGCCTGGCCGATCGCCTTCCTCTGTTCTCCGGCCGCGAGCTTCGTTTCGGGCGCCATCCTCGACGTGAATGGCGGCGCGATGATGCGCCCATGACGACAACGACAACAAACCGGGAGTGAGATGATGAACAGCGCCGTTCCGCGCTATCAGGGCGCTGCTGTCAGTGCCGAGACCGCCCGCCTGTCGCATTTCATCGACGGGCGCTTCGTGCCGGCCGGCCGCCGCAGCTTCGAGAACCGCCATCCGGCGACCGGCGAAGTGATCAACCTCGTGCCGGAGGCCGACTCGGCCGCGATCGACGACGCGGTCAAGGCCGCGAAGCGTGCCCTCAAGGGCCCGTGGGGCAGGATGAGCGAGCAACAGCGCTCGGCCATCCTGCGCAAGGTCGCCGACGGCATCATGGCCCGCTTCGACGATTTCCTCGCCGCCGAGGTGCTCGACACCGGCAAGCCGAAGAGCCTCGCCTCGCATATCGATATTCCGCGCGGCGCCGCCAACTTCAACGTCTTCGCCGACCAAGTGCTGACGCTCTCGACCGAGACCTTCCGCATGGCGACGCCTGACGGCGCCGGCGCGTTGAACTACGCGATCCGGGGCCCGCGCGGCGTCATCGCCGTGGTCTGCCCGTGGAACCTGCCGCTGCTGCTGATGACCTGGAAGGTCGCGCCGGCGCTCGCCTGCGGCAACACCGTCGTGGTCAAACCCTCCGAGGAAACGCCGACGACGGCGACCATGCTCGGCGAGATCATGAACGAGGCGGGCGTGCCGCCCGGCGTCTACAATGTCGTGCACGGCTTCGGCGAGGACAGCGCCGGCGAATACCTGACCAGCCACCCGCAGGTCGACGGCATCACCTTCACCGGCGAGACGCGGACGGGCGAGGCGATCATGCGCGCTGCCGCAAAGGGCGTCCGGCCGGTTTCGCTCGAGCTCGGCGGCAAGAACGCCTCGCTGGTCTTCGCCGATTGCGACATGGACAAGGCGATCGAGGGCGTCGGCCGTGCGGTCTTCGCCAATTGCGGCCAGGTCTGCTTGGGCACCGAGCGCGTCTATGTCGAGCGGCCGATTTTCGATCAGTTCACCCAGCGCCTGAAGCTGGCGGCTGAGAAGTTGACACCGGGCAATCCGTTCGAGGCCTCGACCACGCTTGGCCCGCTGATCAGCCAGGTCCATCGCGACAAGGTGCTGTCCTACTACGCCAAGGCGAAGGCTGAGGGCGCCGAGATCATCACCGGCGGCGGCGTGCCCGAGCTGCCGGCGCCTTACGCCGCCGGCTCCTTCGTCGAGCCGACGATCTGGACCGGCCTCTCCGAGGGTTCGGCCGTCATGCGCGAGGAGATCTTCGGCCCCTGTTGCAACATCGTGCCCTTCGACGAGGAGGACGCCGTCATCGCGCTGGCGAACGACAGCCCCTATGGCCTCGCGACCTCGATCTGGACCGAGAACCTGACGCGAGCCCATCGCGTCGCGGCAGAGGTCGAGGTCGGCATCACCTGGGTGAACTCCTGGTTCCTGCGCGACCTGCGCACGCCGTTCGGCGGCTCCAAGCAGTCCGGCATCGGCCGCGAGGGCGGGGTGCACTCGATGGAGTTCTACACCGAGCTGCGCAACGTCTGCGTCAAGCTCTGACGGCCTCCGCTTTTTCACCACATCCGGCGGTCGCCCGCAGCGACCGCGGTCTCTGCCATCGCGACACAGGACAAAAAGCCATGCTGACTGAAGCCCAGCGCGCCCAGGTGGTGCGGTCTTTGCTCGAGAGCCACCGCACCAAGAAGCAGGGCGAGCGCCCCTCGCAGATGTTCCCCGAGATCAAAATCGAGGACTCCTATGCGATCTCCTCGGCCGTAGCGCAGGAGCGCGTCAAGGCCGGCGCTCGCATCATCGGTCACAAGATCGGCCTGACCTCGAGGGCGATGCAGGCCTCCTCGAAGATCGACGAGCCCGATTACGGCTATCTCTTCGACGATCTCCTGCTGAATGACGGCGCCAAGGTGAAGTTCGAGAATTTCTGCGTGCCGCGCGTCGAGCCGGAGCTGACCTTCATCCTGAAGGAGCCGCTGAAGGGGCCGGGCGTCGGGCTGATCGACGTGCTCAGGGCGACCGAATATGTCGTGCCCTCGATCGAGATCATCGATGCGCGCGTCACCGAGCCGCGCAAGATCTTCGACACCGTGGCCGACAACGGCGCAGCCGCCGGCATCGTGCTCGGTGGCCGGCCGGTCCGGCCTGAGGATGTCGACCTGCGCTGGGTCGGCGCGATCTTCTACCGCAACTCGGAGATCGAGGAGACCGGGCTCGCCGCCGGCGTGCTCGGCCACCCGGCAATGGCGATCGCCTGGCTCGCCAACAAGCTCGCGCCGTTCGACATCACGCTGAAGCCGGGCGACCTCATGCTGTCGGGTTCCTTCACCCGGCCGGTCTGGGCTAACAAGGGCGACACACTGCACGCCGATTTCGGGCCGCTTGGTAGCGTCTCCGTGCAGTTCGTCTGAAGGAGCCGTCGATGGATCTGCCCCGCAACGCCTTCAAGGCCGCGCTCGCCCGAGGCGAGCTTCAGATCGGGCTGTGGAGCAGCCTGTGCAGCCCGATCGTCGCCGAGATCATCGGCCATAGCGGCTTCGACTGGATCCTGGTCGACACCGAGCATTCGCCGAACGAGCCGCCGGCCGTGCTCGCCCAGCTTCAGGCGATGCAGGCCGGCACCGCGACGCCGATCGTGCGCCCGGCCTGGAACGATCCGGTGCTGCTGAAGCGCCTGCTCGACATCGGCACGCAGGCGGTTCTCGTACCCTTCGTCCAGAACGCGGAGGAGGCCGCCAAGGCTGTCGCCGCCTGCCGCTATCCGCCGGCCGGCATCCGCGGCATCACTGTGAGCGGGCGTGGCAGCCGCTATGGCCGCGTGCCGGATTATCTCAAGCGCGCCGATGCCGAGATCTGCGTCCTCGTGCAGGTCGAGACCGGCGAGGCCCTGAGCCAGCTGGAGGCGATCGCCTCGGTCGATGGCGTCGACGGCGTCTTCATCGGCCCGGCCGATCTGTCCGCCTCGCTCGGCCATATCGGCAATCCCGGTCATCCCGAGGTCCAGGACGCGATCAAGGGCGCGGCCAGCCGCCTGACGGCACTCGGCAAGCCGGCGGGCATCCTGACCCCGTCCGAGGCCGATGCGCGCCGCTACATCGAATGGGGCTACCGCTTCGTCGCGGTCGGCTCCGATCTCGGTCTGCTCACCAAGCACGCCGACGCGCTGGCGAAGACGTTTTGGTAGAACACAGACCAACTTGCCTGATCGGCCGGTCGGCCTTCCACGCAAAAGGCCCCGCAGCGAGCTGTGGGGCCTTTTTAGGATGAAGCGCGATATCCGCGTTCGACTCAATCGTCCCTGAAGACCCGCTCATTGCGCTCATGGCGCTCCTGGGCCTCGAGCGAGAGGGTCGCGATCGGGCGGGCTTCCAGGCGCTTCAGCGAGATCGGCTCGCCGGTCTCCTCGCAAAAGCCGTAGGAGCCGTCCTCGATGCGGGAAAGCGCGGAGTCGATCTTGGAGATCAGCTTGCGCTGACGATCACGGGCGCGCAGCTCGATGGCACGGTCGGTCTCCGAGGAGGCGCGGTCGGCGATGTCAGGATGATTCTCGCTCTCGCTCTGCAGGGTGACCAGGGTTTCCTTGGCCTCCTTGAGGATCTCCTCCTTCCAGGCGAGCAGCTTGTTGCGGAAATACTCCCGCTGCCGCTCATTCATGAACGGCTCGCTATCGGAGGGCTTGTAGTCAGGGGCAAGACTGATCTGCTTCGACATGGCAGGCCTTCTGCATGAGCGTTCGAAGGCCCCGCCGGCTTTGCCGTGTCGAGGCCGCCGATTTGGCGTCCTTATAGCGATTGGTCACATAAGGAACAATCGCTTTCGCGCAGCCGTGAACAAGCTGGCAAAGGGCTGGAAAATCAGCGCAATCCGACGATGGCTGCGGCAATGTCGGCCGCGAGCGGCACGGCGATTTTCCGGCGGTAGTGAGTGTGGTCGAAGTAGTTGTCCGGCTCGTGATTCTCCGGCCGGTCGACGCGCCAGTCGACGAGAGCGGTGCGCGGGCGCTCCGCGGCGAGTCTGGCATAGGTGTCGCGGCAGGCGGAGTCGGCATCCGCCCCGGATGTGCCGGGTACCGGCAGTCCCGTAATGATGCTCGGCGGCCGCACGAGCACGACCGGCACGCCGGGGGCGGCACGCTCCAGCAATTCGCGCAGCGCAACGGCCGCCGGGAATTGCCCGGTCAGGTTGCCGCCGCTGATGTCGAGCTGCTTGCGCAATTCGCTGCGAAGCTTCGGGTCGGCAACGTAGCCCTGGGCCTCGTAGCCGGCCTCATAATCCCAATAGCCGTCGGGGCGTGCGCGCTCCGGCGAGCGCGTCGCGAGATAGCTCAGACGACGCAGGCTTTCCTCGATGGCATCGAAGCGCAGCAGTCCGCGCAGATAGACGAGGTGCGAGCGCTCATACAGCCAGAACGGGAAGGGGCGGTCGACCGGCAGCTCCGGGTCCGCAAAGCACCAGCGCACGTCGACGCCGATCACCAGCGCCTTGGCCGGCTCCTTGCGATTGCGCAGGAACCAGTCGAGCAGGACGAGAGTCTCGCGCGGGCCGGTGGCGGGGGCGATCAGCGAGACGAAGGGGATGCCGGTTTGCTGCGTCAACTGCTCCGGCGAAATCAGCTGGACATGCGAGTTGCCGAAGACCGCGCCGGCGAAGGCCGGATCGCGGCCGCGGCTGGCGGCAGCGGTGCGCGGGCCCTGCGGCCTCACGCCGGTCTTGAGCGCGAAAGGTGAGCGCCCGCTGTCGTAGGGGTCGACCAGGAGACCGAGCGCCAGCAAGGCCGCCGCGACACCCGCCGAGGCCAGCAGGAAGGTCCGGACGAAGCCGCCCCAGCGCNNNNGCCGATCTTGAACAGGATCAGTACGAAGAGGATGGCGGTGAGGACCGCGAGCCAGCGTGCCGGGGTCGCCTTGTGCACTGCCGCCCAGGCGGTTGGGCCGATCATCGCGACGGCGATCGCGGGCACGAAGGCGCGCCATTTGAAGCCGGTGCCGACCGGGCCCAGGCCGAGCATGCCCTTGTAGACGGCGAGCGCCGCGTCGAAGGAGGTGGCGCGGAACAGCACCCAACAGAAGGCGACGAAGACGAAGGTCAGCACCCAGCCGAGCAGCTTCGGCATCGGCAGCCCGGCGCGGCGCCATAGAACGCCGATGGCGAGCACGACGCCATGCGCCACGCCCCAGGCGACGAAGTTGAGGCCGGCG
>NZ_LMJW01000001.1:560605-1314330 GCF_001429505.1 Allobosea sp. Root483D1 | reverse complement strand
GGCGTCCTTGGTCGTCGCGGGCGAGATATGTCGGACCTGGCCCGGGATTTCCGGCGTCGTGTTGCGGGCGAAGGCGGCGAAGCGCAGGCGCGCCGGCTGGCCGGCATGGACCTGATCGATGTCGGCCGGAGCGATCCGGACCTCGACGAGCAGCTTGGCCGTGTCCGGCNTGAGCTCGTTGACGATGCCGGCGACCGGCGCCTTGATCTCGGTGCGTGACAGCCTGTCCTCGGCGGCGAAGCGCCGGTCGGAGAGTTCGGCGATCCTGGCCTCGATTGGGGTCAGCTCGCGCTGCGCCTCGGTCCGGGCCGTGTCGTCGATGGTGATGATCTGCAGCCGGGCCTCGTTGACGCGCAGTTTGGCTCGGGCGATCATCGCCTCGATCTCGCCGCGCTCGCCGAGCAGGCGAGCCCATTCGCGGTTGATGTTGAAGACCTTCACGCCGTCGATGAAGCCTTTCTGGAAGAGGTTGAGATATTTGTCGCGCTCGATCTGGACGAGACGCAATTCCTCGCGCTTGGCCGACAAACGGGCTTCGAGCCCCTTCGTCTCCTCGCCCGACTGGACGATGGTGATCTCCAGCAGCTCCTTGCGGCTCTCCCGGTTCTGACGGTTCCCGCTGAACAGCCGCCGCTCGCCGGTTATGATCTGAGCTGCATCGTCGCTGAGCGCGCTCAGCCCCGGTGGATCGAGCATGGTGTCGAGCCCGTCGCGCTCGGCAACGAGCCGGGCGCGACGTCCGAGGGCGTCGGAGAGCTGGGAGCGGATGATCGAAAGCTCCGTCCTGATCTGGACATCGTCGAGCCGGAACAGCACCTGCCCCGCACTGACGTGCTCCCCCTGGCGGACGGCGATCACCTGCACGGTGCCACCGTCGCGGTGCTGCACCTCCTTGAGGTTCTGATCGACCTTGACCGCCCCCTGCGCGATCACCGCCCCGGCGAGCTGGGCCGTAGCCGCCCAGCCACCGCAGCCGAGGACTAGCGCCGCAGCCAACAGGAACCCGAACAGTACATGCGTGCGCAGTGAGAACGAGTCGTCGCGCTTCGCCGGCAATGCGGTAGCGCCCTCAATGAAATCGCGATCGAGATTATACGCATTCATGACCGGGTCACTCCGCCTCGCGACTAGTAATAGTATTGGAAGTTGTGGGCACCGCTGATCTCGATGGAGAAGCCGTTGCCGCCCTCGACATCGACATCAACGTCGATGAAGGTCGTTTCCTGCTCACCGATCTTCTCGATCCGGAACCGGAACGGCTGGCCGTCACCGCCCTCCTCACCGTAAACGCGCCCGAATTCGTCCTCGCCCGCGTCAGCGTCGTCCTGGTCGGGATCGTCGTCACGGTGCAGCGTGTACTGGCTGATCAGGATGCGGTCGCCGACCTCGAGGTCGAGGATCTTATGGATCAGCTCCTGCGCGTCCTCGGCTGCATCGGGTCCCTCGAGTTCGAACCTGAACTTGTCGTTGCCGAGGNNNGGTGTCGTCGCCGGCGCCGCCGATCACGACCTCGAAGCAGGCGATCTCGTCATCGCCGGCCTCCGGGCTCGTCAATTTGCCTTCGACCAGATCGATGATGGCGTCGTGCTTCAGGCCGCTCAGGTCGAGCGTGTCTGTCCCGGCACCGCCGTCATAGTCGTCGTCCTCGCAGTCCGCATCGACGACGACACGATCGTCGCCTTCCTCGCCCTTGACCTTGTCCTTGCCCGATCCGCCGACGAGATGGTCGTTGCCGCTCGAGCCCTGAACCNNCGATCAGACAATCGTCGCCGGCTTCGCCGAGGATGACGTCGTCGCCTCCTTCGCCATAGACCCGGTCATTGCCGGCCCCGGCCCGGGCGACGTCGTTGCCGTCACCGGCCTCGACCTTGTCGGCGCCGTCGCCGGCATCGAGCGTGTCGTTGCCGCCGCCGCCGCGCAGATGATCCTTGCCCGCCCCCGCGGACATGATGTCCGCGCCGGTGCCGCCGTCGAGCATATCGTTTCCGGCGCCGCTGATTAGCGTATCGTCGCCTTCCTCGCCGAAGAGGCTGTTGTCGCCAGCGCCTCCATCGACGTAATCGTTACTGCCACCGGTCCTGACGTAATCGTCACCGGCGCCCAGGCGCACGCTGTCGATACCGACTCCCCCGATCACGACATTGCTGCTATCGCCTGCGACGACGGAGTTGTTGCCGTCGCCGGTCATCAAGATGTTTGCGCCCTCGCCGCCGTCGATGCTGTCGTCACCGTCGCCGCCATCGACGAGATCGTCACCCGGGCCGGCCAGGATGATGTCGTCGCCGGGGCCCCCGACGATCACATCGTCACCATCGCCGCCGTCGAGGATGTCGTTGCCGGCCTCGCCGTACAGGTGATCGTTGCCGGCATCGCCGTAGAGCGTGTCGTTGCCCGACCCGCCATAGAGGGTGTCGTTCNCGGTGTCGTTGCCGGCACCGGCGAGGATGATGTCGTCCGCGCCGCGGCCCTCGATCAGGTCGTTGCCGCCGAGGCCTTCGATACGGTCGCGGCATTCGGTGCCGATCAGGACGTCGTCGGCCTCGGTGCCGGTCAGTTGCAGGAACTCCACCACGTCGAAGCGCGCCTGCTGGGCGATCGCCGCCTTGCCGTCGCTGATGACGTAGGTGACCGTAACCGGGCCGAAGTACCCCTTGGCGGGCGTGTAAAGCCAGCTGCCATCGGCCAGATCGAGCGTACCGTGCGAGACAGTGATGTGGCTGATGGTAAGCGGGTCGGCATCGGCGTCGCTAGCGCCGGCGAGCAGCAGCACCGCGGTCAGCAGTGCAGTCTGGCACGGGCCGATATCGACCAGCCGAACCGGTCCGGCAACGCGCGGTGCGCGGTTGCGTGGCGGCAGCTCGGGACCGGGATCGACGGGGTCCGGCCAGTCAGGGTCGCTCCCGCCTCCCGCGCCCGGACCGATGATCGGCGAAGGGAAGGAGCCCGCGACGGTTGGCAGGCCGGCCTCGAACAGCCCGCCAGAGCCCACCGGGACGCGGCCGGACGACCAGTTGTCATTGCTGGCGTCATCGCCGAAGCCAGGGGGCAGCCGCGCCGAGCGCAGCGGCGGCAGCGGCAACTGGTCGAATTCGAACATCGGCGAATCGATGCCGAGGAAGTCAGGCAGGCCGGGCATGGTCGGGCCGGGCCCGCCGGTGCCGATCGCCTTCTCATCGGCGTCGCCGAGCGTGCCGGTCTCGTCCTCGGGGTCGCCGGCGCCGTCGGGGGGCGGCGGCGCCGCAGCCTCGGCCGTCACTTCATCGCCGGCAGCGGTCTCGGGGCGTTGTCCCTCGCTTGGAGAGGTTGCCGCCTTGGCGGGATCGAGGATGCCCTGGAAATAGGCGATCACGGCGGCCATGAGCGCGACCAGCATGGCCGAGACGCGCAGCGACAGTGGCGTGTCGTCCTGGGCGCGCTCGTAGATCTGGGCGGTGTTCTGCGGAGCGGTGTCCGTACGCCGGGCGGCTTTGACGTCGATCATGCCGGCACCCGTTGGGGTTCGAATGAAGTTGCCTTGGGCATTGCAACGACCGGGTGCTGCACCTCGGGCGCCTCTGCGCTGGCCGCGGGCTTTATGATCTGGTCTTTCGGCCCGAAGGCGGTCAACTTGCCGGCCTGGATCACGCCGACATAGTCCACGGCCGCGAGCGCGCTCGGCCGGTGCGCGACTATGATGACGATGGCGCCGCGCGCCTTGAGCTGCTCGATCGCCTTGGTCAGCGCCACCTCGCCTTCGCCGTCGAGATTGGAGTTGGGTTCGTCCATCACGACGAGGAACGGGTCGCCGTAGACGGCGCGGGCCAGGCCGATGCGCTGGCGCTGGCCGGCGGAGATCGCCATGCCCTGCGGGCCCAACGGCGTGCGATAGCCGGCGGGCAGCCGCACGATCATGTCGTGGATGCCGGCTGCGTTAGCGGCCGCGATGATGCCGCTCGGGTCATCGTAGTCGGCCAGGCGGGAGATGTTCTCCTCGACGGTCGCGTCGAGCAGGCTGACCTCCTGCGGCAAGTAGCCGACCGCACGGCCGAGATCCTCTTCCGGCCATTGCTCGAGTTCGGCGCCATCGAGACGGACGGCGCCGCGCAAGGTCGGCCAGATTCCGGTCAGCGCGCGCACCAGCGTCGTCTTGCCGCCGCCGCTCGGCCCGATGATGCCGACCGCCTTGCCGGCGCCGACGTCGAAGCTGACTTCGCTGAGCAGCACCTGGCCGCTGCCCGGCGCAGCGACCGTGATCTTGTCGACCTTGAGATAGCTGTGTGGCGCCGGCAACCTCATCGGCTCGACCGCCTTGCTGAGAGCGACGACGGTCTCGCGCAGGCGGGCGAAGCTCTGCCGCGCCGCGACGAAAGGCTTCCAGTTGGCGATCGCCTGGTCCACCGGCGCCAGCGCGCGCGCGGACGAGACCGAGGCCGCGATGATCGCACCGGCCGAGAGCTCGCCCTTGATGGTGAGATAGGCACCGAGCCCGAGCACAGCCGATTGCAGGATCACGCGCAGCGCCTTCGAGAAGGCGCCGAAAGAGCCGACGATGTCGCTGGCGCGCGATTGCAGCGCCAGATGGGCTTCGTTCGCCACGGCGAAGCGCTGCGTCGCCCGCCCGGCGAAACCCATCGCCTTCAGCACCTCGGCATTGCGCGCATTCGACTCGGCGATCGAGCTGCGTCCCAGCGCCGTCTGCCGGGCCTCGCCCGCCACCCTGCGCGCCACGATCTCGGCCGCCAGCGTCAGCAGGGTCAGCACGACGGCGGCGCCGAGCGTCAACGCGCCGAGCCAGGGATGCAGCAGGTAGATGAAGCCGAGATAGATCGGAATCCAGGGCAGGTCGAACAGCGCGCCCGGTCCCTGACTGGCAAGGAAGCCGCGCACATTGTCGACGTCGCGGCCGCGTTCAAGCGCTTCTGTGGTGGAGAAGCCGAAGCGCGGCATGTCGATCGTCACCCGGTGCGCGACCGGTGCAATGTCGCGATCGAACCGCGCGCCGATCCGCAGCAGGATGCGCGATCGAATGGCGTCAAAGCCGCCCTGGAACAGGAAGAGCACGAGGGCGATCACCGAGAGCGCGACCAGCGTCTGCACGCTGCTGCTGGTCAGGGCTCGGTCGTAGACCTGCATCATGTAGAGCGAGCCGGTGAGCGCCAGCACATTGATCAGGCAGGAGATCGCGACCAGGTAGACGACGATCCCGCGCAGCCCCTCGGTGAGCTTCGCGGCGTCGCGCTTGCGCGCTAGAGACAGATTGACGGGGGCCATTGGNGCGCCACCCCGGTCAGCGACCGGGGTGGCGCGAGCCGCCGCATCAAAGGGTGATGTTGCCCGAGTTCAGGGCGAGGGTGCCCTTCAGGTTGATCTGGAAATCGGCATCCGGATCACCATCGGCATTGCCCGACACCACCGTGTAGTCACCGTCGGCGCGGGTCTCGTAGGTCACCATGAGCTGCGCGGAGCCGGTGAACGAGGAGCCGTTCACGATCGTGAAGCTCTGGTTGCCCGCCGAGGCCTGGTCGGCGTCGATCTGCGACAGGTCGAGCTTGTCGCCCGGCTCGAAGTCGAGGATCGTGTCGCCATTGGCCGCTTGCTGGCTGGTGAAGCGGAAGACGTCGTTGCCCGCCCCACCTTCGATCACATTGACCGCAGTGCTGGCCGTGATCGTGTCGTTGCCGGAGCCGGTCGCGACATTCTCGATGCCCCACAGCGTGTCCTGCCCTGTCTGGACGCTGGCGGCGCTGCCGCGGCCGAGCAGGCCCGAGCCGAGATCGACCGTGACCGCGGCGGTGGCGAGCGACAGGTCGAGCGTGTCGACCCCGGTGCCACCGTGCAGGTCGTCGCCGTAGTAGCTGTCGTTGCCGTCCCCGATCGCCGCCGCGAAAACGTCGTTGCCCGCACCGCCGACCACCGTATCGTCGCCGGCTCCACCGTCCAGGCTGTCGTCGCCAGCCTCGCCGAAGATCCGGTCATTGCCCGCGTCGCCATAGAGCGCATCGCCGCCGGCACCGCCGAAGCCGACATCGTTTCCGGCGCCGAGGAACATCCGGTCCGCACCCGCTCCAGCTTCGGCGACGTCGTCGCCTTCGCCGGCCGAGATGTCGTCGTCGCCGTCGGCTCCGCTCAGGACGTCGTCCCCGGCCAGGCCGATCATGTCGTTGGCCGCGGCCGTGCCGATCAGGACATCGCTCTGGGCCGTCCCGACCCTCAGGCTGCCTGTCGACGGGTTGGGTGCCGGGGTGCCCGGGCCATCGTCATCGTCGCAGCCGCAGTCATCATCATCATCGTCGTCATCATGATTTCCCTGATGATGATCGTCATCGTCTTCATCCTCGTCGTCTTCATCCTCATCGTCGTCTTCATCCTCATCGTCGTCATGATCGCCGGAGCCGAATTGCGGCATCCCATCGTCTGCGGTGAAGCAGATGCTGTGCGTCGGACTCGTCATGGTGGTCACGCCGTTCGCGTCGGTCGTGACCTCGTAATCCTCCGGCGCCGCGCCGTCGGGCAACTCGATCACATCCTGCGGCCGCAGATTGCCGACGATCGTGTCGTTGCCGCCATTGGAGCGGAACACGATGCGATGCGCCGAGGTCAGGGCCGAGATGTCGACAGTGTCGTCGCCAGCAGAGCCGTCAATCGTGATCGTGTTGAAGTTCAGGCTGGTCTGAGTGAAGTCACCGAAGATCGCGATCGTGTCGCCGCCGTTACCGGGGTTTCCGCCAGGTCCTCCAGGCGACGTCACCTGCAGCGCGTTGACTCGGATCTCCTCGATGTTGTCCAGTTCGGCGATGACAGTCGTTGTCGCTCCGACCGTCCGGGTAATGACGATTTCGGTCAACGCGCCGGACACTGGAAAGCCCGCATCGATGGCTGCTTGCTTGGTATAGATCCGGAACGTCTCAGCCGTCGCAGCTACACCGTTAACGACGAAAGTGTCGGTGCCGCCGGCTTCGCCGTTGACCATGTCGAAGCCATCTGTGGCTCCCGCCGCGCTCCAGTTGATCGTGTCGTTGCCGGTGCCGGCGAGGATGACGTCATTGCCGGTGCCGCCGTTGATCGTGTCGCCGCCGTCGCCGGCGTAGATGATATCATTGCCGCCGCCGGCGTTTACCGTGTCGTTGCTGCCCGCGAGCACGTAGATGTCGGCGTCGTTGTCACCGCCTATCGTAGTACCGGTGACGCGGGTGACGGCGACGGTGGCGCCATTGGTCGCTGTCCCGTCACTGCCTGTATAGGTGAAAGAGCCATTCGCTCCGCCGGTATCGGAAACCGTCACGATACCCGTCCCAAGGACCGGAGCACTCAGGCCGTTTTGACCGCCGACCGCCGTGATCGTCACGGGTGATCCTTCAGGATCGGTATCGTTGGCGAGCAGCGCCGACTGCTGGATCGTGAAATTGGTGTTGGCGGCGACGTTGGTGATGACAGCATCGTCATTAGCCGCCGGCGCGTCGTTCACGGGAGTGACATTGATCGTGGTCGTCACGGGATCGCTTTCGACGAAACCGTCATTGACCGTCACCTGGACAATGCGCGCGACATTGCCCGGATTGTCGGAGACGCTGTCGAACGTCACCTGTGCGATCGCGGCGCGGTAGGCAGCAAGGCTCGCCGTGCCGGTCAAGTTGACCGTGATCACGCCGTCGACGGACGTATCGATCGTGGCGTTGATGCCGGCCGGCAGGGTTCCGACGATGTCGAAATCGTCGCCGGGCTGCGCGTTGGTCAGCACGATCCGGGCCGAGACCAGGGTCGCCCCGTCATCGGTGATGTTCGGCCGGTTGGTGATCGGGACGCCGGCGGCGTTCTCGGTATAGGAGGTCGTGTAGTTCAGGCCGTCCGCCGGAGCCGGGACAGTGAACTCGATCGTCACCGAGCCGATGTCGACGATGTCCGCGGTGTTGCCGCCGCCCGCTGCTTCCAGGGACGAGGCGACGAAGCGGATCGCCGACGTGGCGCCGAACGGTCCCGGCAACGTCACGGTACGCGTCGTATTGCCGGTCTGGTCGTTGATCGTGTCGACGTTGACCCAGGCCGTGCCGTTGAAGAACTCGACAGCGATCGAGTCGTTGTTCTCGAGGCTCTGCTCGTTCACCTGGTAGGTCAGCGTAGCGCCGGCCGCTCCGGTAAGGGGAACGACGCGCGTGATGGTTGCTCCATCGCCGGTGTCGAAGCGCAGATTGCCACCGGTGATCTGGATCTGGCCGGCAGCGGCGGTGGCGCTGCCGTCATCTCCGGTCTCGGACCAGCTGGTGAGCCATTGGGTCGTGCCTACCGTTAGATTGTAGGCTCCGCTGGCGAAGGTGTCGGCATAGGTGCCGCCGACATCGAACGCATGCAGATCCACGACCGGCTTCACCAGCGAGACATCCTGGTCCGAGAACCGCAGGGTCTCGACATTCCGGACGCGATCCACGCCGTCGGACTCGAGCCCGTCGGTGACCGTCACATGGGCCACCGAGATCGAGCCGTCGGCATTGGCCGTGATCGTATAGTTCGCCCGGATATCGGCGAACTGCGCAACGTCGACATCGACGATGCCGTCGCGATCCGGCTGATCGTTGCTGTTACGGATCGTACGAACGATCGACAACTGACCGGGATTGATCGTGCCGGCGAACATGGCGGAAGCCAGCTCTGTCATGCTCTTGTGCAGCGAGATCGGCGTCCCGGTATGGTTGACGTCGCCCACGGCGAAGACGCCGATCTGCACGTCCAGCCACTTGTCGCCGTCGATGATGTCGTCACCCATCTGACCGGCCATGATGTCGCTGCCATCGCCGCCGAGGATGATGTCGCCGGCGGAGAAGGACGTCACTCCGGCGCCGAGCACCGCCTGGAGCCCGGCGATCATGGCAATGCCCTCGGCGTCGAGCGCGCTGCCCTGATAGCCCTCCAGCGGAGACGGATTGGTGACCGGGTCGAACGGAAGCCGCTCCTCGGCGAGGATGTTGGAGCCTCGCAGGATGTCGTTGCCGGCAGATCCCGACAGGCCTTCCATCGACTGGTACTCGTCGAGGGCCGCATTGGTGGGGATCGTCGGCGCCTCGTCGAAGATGATCGGGATCGACAGATCGGCATTCACGCCGGTATTGAGCCCGATAGCGCTGTCCTTGTACGTCGCCCAGTCGAAGCCGGACATGCCCGCCATCTTGCCGCGGCCGGCGCTGCCGACCATGATGTCGTCGCCGCCCTCGCCGATATACTCGTCGAAGCCGCCATCGCCCAGGAACACGTCGTGTCCGTCGATGGTGTCGTGCGAGAAGATCTCGTCGAAATTGTCGCCGGGAGCGCCGTCGAAGGTGCCGGTCTCGATCCAGTCATTGCCTTCGTTGCCGAGGATGCGTTCGGCGTTCTTGTTGCCGTAGATGAAGTCGTTGCCGGTGCCGGCGAAGACCTCCGAGCCCATGTCGGTGCCCAGGAAGATGAAGTCCTGGCCGTCATTGCCCATCACCAGGTCGAGGCCGGGCCCTGCATGGACCACGTCGTTACCGGCGCCCGCCTTGATGTTGTCGTCGCCGCCGCTGTCGACGATGATGTCGTCGCCGTCGCCGGCATTGATGATGTCGTTGCCGAAGCCGCCCTCGAGCCGGTCGTTGCCGCCATCGCCATAGAGCGTGTCGTCACCGATGCCGGCGATCAGGTGATCATTGGCCTCCGTGCCGCCGAGGACGACGTGGTCGCCGCCGGTGTATTTCAGGTAGTTGGTGTCCACGCCCGGCGTCGCCGGATTGTTGCGGACCACCAGCGGCGTCAGCAGCCCGCCGCCGAGCGGATCGGTGCTCTCAAGATCGCCATCGCCGTCGATGTCGTTGAACTGCCTGGCCTGGTTGACCTCGAGGATCAGGCCGGGGGTCGAGAACACGTCCGACGGCAGATGGGTCGCATTGGTATTGCGCATGATCATCGCGGCGAAGGAGTTGTTCTCCATCTCGCCGAACAGGTGCAGGCCGTCGAGGCGCTGCAGGTAGTAGAAGCGGTCTCCGCTCTGCAGCTTCTCCATCTGGATTTCGAAGACGAAGTTGAAGGTCGAGCCGAGCATGCCGCCGAAGGGCATGATCTGCTCGGCCAGGCCGCCGATCCACAGATCGACATTGTTGAGGCCGCCGAGTGAGCCGCCGGCAAAGGCGCCGGTGGCGTTGAGGAAGTCCAGCCGATTGGTATAGGTCACGCCGTTGATGGTCACCCCATCCGCATCGTCGCCGTCGCCGAGAACGAGGGCGAAGGCGGCATTGCGCTTGGCCTCTAGTGTCTGCGCGCTGGTGATGGCGGCGTGTGTGCCGTAGGCGGCGATGAAGTTGATGATCGACGCCTCATGCTTGAGGTGGGCGGCGAAATCGACCCAGCTCTCATAGGGCTTGAGCAGGGAGTCCTGATTGGTCGCCGCATAGAATTGCGCGCGGGCGGCATTGAGGGAGGGCACGCCCGTATCACGGCCGCGGGCGAGGTTGATGGTCGCCAGGTCGAGCGGCAATCCCAGCAGGTTGTTGCGCAGGGCGCTGGTGACGAACTCGTCGATCTCGTTGCCGGCCTGTCGCGTCATGCCGCGAATGATGGCGCCGGCTGCGATATCGGCATCGACGGTTGCCGTGCCGCCATTATTCTCGAACTGCAGCGGATTGAGGAAGCCTTCGATCAGGCCGATGTGGTCCGGACTGAAGGTCGGATCGAAGCGATCGATCGATTCCGTCAGCATCGAGTGGCCGAAGCGGTAGACCACATGGGCGAACTCGGCGACGATCGACGGATCGATCGTGACGTCGAAGCCGTCCGGAACCAGGAACACGTTGATGTTCGGCTGGATCTTGCGGGCGAATTCCTCGAACACCAGGTGCTGATACTGCATCTCGGTGCCGAACTTGGCCGCCTGGAAGAGGCGCTCGCCATCCCAGGTGAGGTTGGCAGCCGAGGCGGGAACCTCGGTGACATCGACCGCGAGCCACTCGTTGAGGAACGCGAGGGCTTCCGCCTCCGTGGAGCCGCCGTTCAACATTGCAGCGACGTCAGTGAACACCACCGCCTTGGTGTGCTCCACCAGCCGGTTGTGCTCGGAATGGAAGACGTGGTGGACGGCGGTCAGGCCGATATTCTCGTTGGCGCGGCCGTCGCCGGCGACATAGTGCGCGTCGAGCAGCTCGTTGTCATAGATGCCGGGCTCATTGCCCGGGTTTTCGAGGCCGACCTCGATGTCGCCGTCGGCGAGACCATCCGGCACCGCATTATGCGCGATATCGGCGAGGAAGGCATGGCCAGTCCGTACGGCGGTATAGGGGGGGACGTGATCAGGATCGTCGACAAGGACGCCTAGCCCACCATTCGCGGTTGGATCGCCTTCGATCAGACCAGCCGAAGTCACCATCTGCGGGTAGCCGTTGGGTCCGCGGATGAACTCGCCATAGGGGTCGGTGGCCAGCAGCGGAACATTGCCGACATTCGCGTCGACGAGCTGGATGCCCAGCAGGTCGGCCGCCTGCGCCTTCAGGTCGGCCCAGGTCGCCATGCCGCCATTGCCGCCCTCGATGAGCTTGCCCGTCGAGACTGGGACGCCGTTGTCGTTGAGGTCAGAAGCCCTGAGCTCATAGGCCCTGAGGAAGACCTGATGCGAGGGATGGGAGGTATAGGTCTGGTTCTGGTCGACGAACGAGGTCGTCGTGTTCACCGGACGATCGGTGTTGTCCGCGGCTTCGTTGACGGTCGTCGCCGGATTGTCGACCAGGATGCCGTCCGCACCCGGACCGGCAAGTGTCGCGCGGGTCAGCACCATGAAATTGGGCGGGTTCGGATTCTGGTCCGTCGGTTGCACGTAAAGCGGATCGTCCGGCATCAGCGGAATGAACACGGTGCCGTTGCCGCCCTTGGCGACGAGGTCGAGGCCGTGATCGAAGAACTGGCCGAACAGGGTGAACCAGGAATTGAACGGCGCCGACAACCCTTCATCGGGCGCGGCGTTGGTGATCACGATGTTGACGCCGTCGAGCTCGACGCCATTGGCGCCCAGCAGCGTCATGAGGCCGTCGTCCTGCGCGTCGAGCGCAGCTTGCGCGGCAGCAAGATTGGCTGCAGTCGCCAGGGCGGCGTCCTGCAAAGCCTGGTTGGTCGGGCTTGCGGACGCGGCCGCCTGCGCCTCGGCGTTCAGGCGCTCGGCCACGCCGAGGGCGTTGAACAGCGGCTTGATCGGCTCGTAGGCGGCCGTGATAGCGGCCGTGATGGTCAGCTGCTGCTCGGGGGGAACGATTCCCGCGCGCTGCAGCGCCGTCAGGATCGCTGAGGGATTGCCCAGCGTCTGGTCGACGATCAGGTTCGAGATCGTGCGGACATAGGGGTCGAACACGTCGCCAGGGCCGGCCGTGCCGCCACCGTCATTGTCGACGCCGGGCGTATAAGTGACGGGAACCAGCGCGCCGCCGGGCCCGGCGGGCACCATGATCGTCTTGAACTGTGTGCCGAGCGGCTCCGGGAACTCGTTGTCGGCGGCGCCCCATTCAGGATGCAGCGGATTGTTGTAAGTTCCGTCGACGGTGCGCAGGCCCCAGGAGATGTTGTAGGTCGGAATAGATCCGCCAGGTCCGAACAGCGGCTTTGCCACATTTCCCGGATCGCCGGTCGAGATGCCTTGCCTGAACGCGGCGTCAGCCTCCGCGATCTTGATCTGCTTGAGGATGAACTCGAGATCGGACTTGATATACGTGACCATGGAACTTCTCCAGAAGCTGAGGGAGACAAAATCTCGGGCCGCGCAAGCGCGATGGAGATCGAGCGTTCACGATACGGTTGAAGGCATATCGAAGTAGTTTGATCGGCTATTAAGAATTGTGGGACGAAGAAGTAGAAAAGCTTTCGAAGTGGAGCCTGTAGGCTGTATATTCTGTCGACTAACAAGATTGCATCGAATCAAAATTTCGGCAGGAAGTGCTTATAGTTGCCTTGGATGGAGTCTATAATTGCTTGTTGAGTGAAATCATCGAAATTTAACTGTCGATATCTGTAATATTAAATTCGTATGCCAGAAAGACGTGAGCCATCATCCAGGGAATCGGCTTCCCTGACGTTGCGTTTCCGGGACTTGGATTTGCACCCATTCCCCCCATGCGCTAGGATTCGCGTGGTCCAAGCCTTCAAAGGACTGAGACGAGCTGCGATCTTAGCGGCTTGTTAATCTCAGGATGAACTTGCCGTGTCGGCACCGGAAGGGGTCAAAGTCCAGCGAGATGCGAGTCCAGAGGTGGTGCTGCCAGTGCCACGGAAGGTCCGTAGCCAGGGCAGACTTTGGTCGGTAGCCGCTGCGGCCGGCCGGTGGTGGGCCGGGCTCTCGCTCGAAAGGCGCTTCACCATCGTCACCGTTGCGGTGCTGGCGCTCGCAATGACCGTGCTCGGGCACTGGGTCGAACGGCGCGTCCGAGCGGGGTGGACGCAGATCATGGCTGAAATCGCAGCCACTTACATCGAGGCTATCATTCAGCCGCATGTCGCGGCGCTCGGGAGCGACGTGCAGCGACTAACCCCGGCGGTGGAAGCCGGCCTGCGCGCCGTGGTCCGCGAGGGCGCGCTTGCCTCTCAGGTCCGCGACCTGAAGATCTGGTCGACCAGCGGCGAATTGATCTTTTCGACGGCAGGTCCACCGCGAGGCGAGAAGATACGGCCGCCGCAGCTCGCCCGCCTTCTGGCCGGCGAAGTCATCGCGCCAGCACAGAACCATGCCAAGGCCGGCGAAGACGATGTGATCGAGATCTACGCGCCGATCTACGATCCGGACCGCCGCCGGATCATCCTGATCGGCGAGTTCTACAAGCGCAGCGCGTTGATCAGCGCTGAGATCAGCCAGCTGAAATATGCGCTCTGGTTCCTGATCGCCAATATCGGGTGCGGGATCGGAGTGGCGCTTTATGCGCTCATCCGGCGGGCGAGCCGGGTGATCGCGACTCAGCGGGCGCAGCTCGAAGCCAATGTCGAGCGCGCCTCGGCGCTGGCGAAGCGCAACAGCACCTTGCGGCGTGCCGCGGACAGCGCGCGCATAAGCGCGGCGCTGACGAACGAGGAATACTTGTCCCGGATCGGCGCGGATCTGCATGATGGGCCGATCCAGATGCTCAGCCTGATGATGCTGCGTCTGCCGCCCCACTCGCCCGATCCGGCGATCGACGAGATCCGGAGCGCGTTTCAGCCGTTGATCGAGCAGACGCTGGGTGAATTACGCAGCCTGTCCGCGGGGCTGGTGCTGCCCGAGATCCGCGATCTTTCGCCTGTGGCGACCATCGAGGCGGCCATCACCTCGCATGAACGCTATACTGGCACGCTGGTCGGGCGCAGTTTCGGCGATCTGCCGACGGAGATGCCGGAAGCCATTCGCGTCTGCGCCTTCCGGGTCGTCCAGGAGGCGCTGATGAACGCCTACAAGCACGCGGGCGGAAGCGGGCAGCTCGTCACCTGCGACTTCGATGAGGCGAGCCTTGTGCTGATGATCGAGGATGCGGGGGGCACAAGCCTGGTCGGCGAGGCCCTCGAGGCAGGCGGGCTGGGTCTGCGCGGCATGCGCACCAGGGTTCATGCCCTGCGCGGGACGCTGGCGGTGACCAAGACCGAGACAGGCGGAACCCGCATATACGCGCGGCTACCGGTCAGGCCACGCTCGCTCACAGCATCTGTCGATCCTGACGAGACCCCAGAGCATCGGGGATGAGTTTTTGCGCCGCGATGACGACTTCGAGTCGATTGCGGACGTGAAGCTTCGCCATCAGATTGCTCATATAGCTCTTGACGGTCTTCTCGCTGAGATCGAGCGCGGCAGCGATCTCGCGATTGGGCTTGCCACAGAGCAGCAGCCGCACGATCTGCTCCTCCCGGACGCTGAGCTTGAGCTGCTGAGCTGCACGCTTCTCCGACGCCTTGGCCTGCAGGGCGACGATGACCTTGGCGGCGAAGTAGGGTGTGATGAAGACCTCGCCGCGCTGGACGGACTCGATGGCCTCGATCAACTCAAAAACCTGGCTGCCCTTGAGGACGAATCCGGCGGCCCCTGCAGCAAGCGCCCGGACGGCGTGGTCGCTGCTGGTCGACGCTGTGAAGACGACCACCTTGGTCCCAAGCGCCTGATCTCGGACCGTCTCGATCGCCTCGAACACGTCGCCCGGCATGTTCAGATCAGCCAGGATTATATTCGGGCGCAGCCGATTTGCGATCTCGACGATATCGGCAGCCTTGCTGCCGGAGGAGATGACGCGCAAATGCGAGCTGCGCGACAGAACAGCAGCAATTCCCTCCGCCAAAAGCGGATGGTCGTCAACGATGCCGATCGTTATCACGTCCATTTGACGAAACACCAATCCTTCCTACGCCACTGATCTATTTTCTCATCGAGAGATGGTAATGTAAACAACTTGTTAATGCGAGAGTTAATGGGGGTACGCCTAAGGGGACAATTTGTGGTCGCCGAAAATGCCGCAATGCACGCAGAAGGATTGCTACGATCATCATCGGCGTAATCAGAAATGACCTTACGTGATGATCAGCTCGCTCGGGCGCATTGGGTGGCTGGCGAGTCCCATGAGCCGTCGCTGGTAGAGGTCTATCGCAGTGTCGATGTGTCTGCGGAGGGGGCCGGCCTGCGCCGGTTCGCGGCGTTTCTCGGTCCAGGATACTTCGTCGCGGTAGGCTATATGGATCCGGGGAATTGGGCGACGGCGCTGGGGGGGGCGCACAGTTCGGCTACGCGCTCATCGGGGTCGTCGTGCTGTCGAGCCTCATGGTGCCGGCTTGGTCCAGGCGGGTTGCCGAGCGGGCCGGAAAAAATCATTCTCGAGCGTCAGCTCTCCGATATCTGCGCAAACGCAGTTTGTCGCTCGCATGCAGCGTCTTCGCGTCGATCGTCGGCGCGGCTGTCTCGGCCTTCGCCTCCGAACCGAAAACGCCAGCGGCCCGGTCAAGAAGCTGACTGCGCCATTGCGTGTGATCTGGTTGGGGTGGGCGTCAAACTGCTGCGCCAGATCGGTCGGCGTCTTCTCGCCCTTCACGGCTGCCAGTGCCACCTGCGCCTTGAAAGCCGGGCTATGGTTCCGCCGCGGCCATCTCGTCATGGTCTCTCCTGTCGCGGACATCACGCCGCCTTCAGGCAGAAACGCCGTTCATCCGAGCCGTTCAGATTGCCCGAGCCAGCTCTGCTCACACCATTGGCGCCGATCAGAAGCTCAACTGAAAAGATCGGTAACGACGCCAGATCTGACTTCGTAGCTGACGATCGCGCGGGACTCGATGAGCGGGCGGAAACGCTGGACGACGTGCTCTTCGTGCTCAGGGCTGTCGAGATAGTCTCTCAGATCCGCTTCACTGTCGAATTCGACGGTGAAAGCATATTCGAAAGTGCTGTCGCGCCGGCTGATGTTCTTGCCGAGCGTGAGGTTCCGCATCTTCGCATGTATCTGGGGGAAGGTGACGTATTCGCGCAGGAGAGCGTCGCGTCTGTCGGCCTCGACCTCGGGCCGGAAGCGGAACAGGACCATGTGCTTGATCATGGGAAATCCGGTCATAGGAGGATCGTAATGGGGGCATGCCGAAGCGGGTTCACGGCATCGGATAGTCGTCGGCATTCAGGACCCAGCCGGGCTTCAGCGAGAAGTCCATCCGCGGAGGCGCGAAGATGTCGATCAGTTGGTTCGGGCCGGGGTCCATCGCGCGTGTCGTGTGGATGACGGGAGGCGGGATGATGGTCGCCGACGGAGAACCGACATGGGGGTGCGCGTCGTCGCGCCAGGCCGTCATGTCGTGCGTCCAGGGCCAGCGCAGATGGTGGATGAACGAGCCTTCCAGAGCCAGGGAGCATTGCTCGAAATCGTCGTGATGATGTGGCGAGAGCTGGGTGACGTCGCGCGGGCCGATCTGTTCGTCCAGGACGTTGACCATGAGGGTCTGGCAGCGCCAGATCCGGCCGAAGCGGCCCGGCTCGGGCGGCACGTCGAGGCTGTAAGTCCTGATCCGGTCGCCGTCGGGCGGAGCGGGCCAGGGCTCGAAGGCGGGGATGTTGCTCCGAGGCTCGGCATAGGATGCGGCGTTCGATGCCCGCCTCGCCAGATCGGCGGATTGCGCGCTGAAGATGCGGGTGATGCTTCCGCCGTCCGGCAGGCTCACCACACTGGCGCCCGGCGGCACGATGATGAGGGAATGGCCTGTTACCGACGCGGTCATCCCGCTGGCTTCGACCACTACGGGGTTGGCGCGACGCTGCACCAGCACGACATATTCATCGACCTGCCCCTGGCGACGGAAGCAGGCTCCCGGTTGCGCTTCACTATGCGCAACGACGAAGTTCTGGCCACGCAGCAGCCAGGTCTTGCTGTCGTCGCCGCTCTCCTGGGGCGCCTGCGCGTAGAAGAGGCCGATATCGGCCGCTGGAAAGCGAGACGGCATGGGCGCCCCGGTCTTTGCGGAGGCCAGTGCCGCGCGGGGATCGTTCGGTGCATACATGGCAAAATCTCCCAGGGGGACGAACCCTAAGCCTGCGCTGGTACGGACCCGCTGAGCCGCGATTATCGGCGCAGGCCGGCGAGCCCGCGCCTTGACCGATGTTTCAGGACTTCAGGCCGACCTCGCTGAAGCCGAAGAGACGCGCCGGCGTGTCCCACAGGATGCTGCGGCGTGTGGCGGCATCGGTAATCCAGTCCTGGAATCCGCCGAACTCGCTGGCGTAGTCGATCTTCCAGGTGACCTCGCGCTTGACCGAACCAACCTGCGGGCTGAGGAACGGCCAGTCGCTGCCCCAGATGCATTTTTCGGGGCCGAAGGCCTCGACCGCCGCCAGAACGAACGGCTTGACATCGGCATACTTGCCGCCGGTCTGGCCAAGCCGGAAGCCGCTGCCGAGCTTGATCACCGCGTCACTGCTGCGGCCGAGTTCGAGAACCGCCTGAAAGCCGGGTTGCTGGACGCCATCGGGCACGATGGGGTAGCCGACATGCTCGACGATGATCTTGACCTCCGCCTTGCGCAGCTGGGGAATGATCTGCGGCCAGGTTGCCGCAGGGGCGAAGATCTCGACGAAGAAGTCGTGCCGGCGGCAGCGCGACAGGAAGGTCTCGATCTCCGGGTGATCGAAAATCCCGGTGAGAGAATGCACCAGGCTGAGGCGGACGCCGACGACGCCCTGACGCTTCAGCGTGACGAACTCCTCGTCGCCGGCCGAGAGGCTCATATTGGCAATGCCCTTGGCGCGCCCTTCCGAGCGGGCGATGGCCTCCAGCATCGCGCTGTTGTCGTTGCCATAGGCACCGGGCTGGATGATCAGGGCATGGCTGAAACCCTGCGCCGTCAGGGCCGGGAAAAGGCCGTCGGCGCTGATCGCGACATCCTCCGGGCGAATGCGGCTGCCGGTCGGCTGCGAATACGCGTAACGCTGCGGCCAGTGCGCGTGCAGATGGGTGTCAACGGCGGGTGTCATGGGTGGTCTCCGTGGTGCTGCAATGCTGGTGATCCGCGGCGCGAGGCGGGCGCGACTATCACGTCGTTCTGTCCCGTCCGCCTCAAGGCCTCGGCGATGAAGCCCGACGCCTTCACCTCGTCGATGAACTGCCGGACGAATGCCGCGGCACCGGGCCGGCCCTTCGGCAGGCCGACCGCCTGGCCGATCTCCATGAAGCGGCCCTCCAGCACCTGCAGCGCCGGAACGTCCCGGGCATAGGCGGCCAGCTGCGGCCGCAGGCCCGCGGCGACGTCGAGATTCTCGGCCAGGAAGAGGTCGATGGCGGCGGTTCCGCCGGCCGTCTGCGAGCGCAGGATCTGTGCCTGCGTGATCGTGCGCGAGAGATAGAGATCGTAAGCCGAGCCGCGCCCCACCGCGATCCTGACGCCGGTCCGGTCGACGTCCTCGACTGCCCGAAACGGCGCGTTGGCCCGAGCGAGATAGGTGCCCTCGATCAGGACATAGGGACTCGTGAAGTCGATCTGCGCCGCACGCGCCGGTTCGTCGGCGAGGAAGGCCACATCCCAGCGCTGCTCGGCGAGGGCCGCGAAAAGATCCGCGGCCGCCTTGAAGGTGACGATCTCGACCGGCAACCCGATGCGCCGCCCGAGCTCGCGGGCGAGCATGACCGCCGCGCCTCCGACTTCGCCATCGGCGCCCTCCCGCTGTACCAGGACCGTGTTGCTGAGATTGACCGCAGCGCGCAGCGTGCCGCCGGGGGCGAGTTCGTCAGTGGGAACCGTGGACAACGATCACTCTCCGACCTTGATGTTCGCGCGCTCGATGACGTCCCTGTTCATGGCGAGTTGTTTGTCGAGGAATGCGTCGAGCTCCGAGCGTGACGAGCCAACCGTCTCGACCAACAGGTCCTCGTAGCGCTTTTTGATCGCCGGCATCTTCAAGGTGGCCGCTATGGCCCCGTTCATTTTGTCGACGATCGCAGCCGGGGTCTTCGCAGGCGCGAAGACGGCAACCCAGAGGGGGAAGGACAGGCCGGGATATGTTTCCGCCGTCGCGGGCACGTCCGGGAGAGCCGGCGACCGCTTGTCACCGACGATCGTGAGTGGCCGGACGCGTCCTTCATTGATGTTACCGAGCTGCGCGGCGAGGCCGTCGGAGACCAGATCGATCTGTCCGCCGAAAAGAGCGGCCGTGGTCTCACCACTGCCACGAAACGGCACATGCACCATGTCGAGGCCGGCCTGGTGCTTGAAAGCCTCGATGGCGATGTGGGAGGCGCCCCCGAGCCCGCTCGATCCGAAGGTGTATTTGCCCGGCGCAGCCTTCACCATGGCGACGAACTCGGCGAAGGTCTTGGCTGGAACCTGGGGGCTGGTGACCAGCACCATCGGATACTGCGCCACGAGGGACACGCTCGCCAGATCGGCCTTCACGTCGTAGCCGGGGTCCTTGTAGGCGTAGGGCAGGCTCGCATGCTGAGGGCCATTGAACAGGAACGTGTAGCCATCGGCGTCTCCCCTGACGACGGCGCGCACTGCTCGCAATCCGCCGACTCCGGCAAGATTTTCGACGATCACATTCTGCCGCAGCTGCTGGCTGAGCCCTTCCGCCAGAATGCGGGCCATCAGATCAAAGCCGCCGCCCGCGGCGCTCGTCACGACCAGTCGGACCGGCTTGTTCGGCCAATTCTCCTGCGCGGTCGCGGTTGTCGCAACCAGGCTCGCGGCGAGTGCGAGCATCATTGGAAAGCGCATCGATCATCCTCCCTGCCGCGGCGGATTGGTTGTCGTGCCGCGTTGCGGATTATTAATAATCTGGCGCCGACGAGTCGGCAAGCCGTTTCGCGTGCCGTCGCCAGGCACCTGCCGATGGCCGCCCCCAACGAGGCGAAGGCCATGTCGCGCCCTTGATTTGACCGTCTCCTGATGATCTACAGGGGCAAAAATGCGGGAGTTCCCATGGTCGCAGCCGAGCCGGCGGATACAGGCACAGACGCCGAGATCGGCCGCTCCATGCGTTCCACATGGCTGTCGGACCTGCTGCGCGAGCGCATCGTCGCAGGGCGCTATCAGCCGGGCGAGCGGATTCGCGAGGCCGATCTGCGGTCGGAGTTCGGCTTCTCGAACGGACCGATCCGCGAGGCACTGCAGGCGATCGTCGCGGACGGGCTCGCCGAGCGGAACCCTTGGCAGGGGATACGGATCAGGACGCTCGGTCCCAGCCAGATCGTGGAACTCTTCCAGGTCCGGACCGCGCTGCTGGAATATGCGGCTGAGCTCGCCGCCAGGCGATGCACGAGCGAGACGATCGAGAGCGCGGCGCAACTCAAGGTCAGCCTGGACGAAGCCTTCGAGAGCTTGCAAAGCGAGGAAGGCCATCCGTCTTTCGACGGGCGGCTCTCTCGCTGGCTGCTTGCGGCTGCGAACAACGACTCTCTGCGGGTCGTCTGGGACAAGACGATGCTGCAGACCCTGTTCTATGTCCGGGTGTCGCTGATCCGGAGCCGCGGCGTTGAGAGCCGCAAGCTCATCCATGAGCTGATCGACCGGATCTGCGCGCGACAGCCTGCCGAAGCCCGATCGACCGCGCGCCGACTCACGCAGCAGACGTTGGCCGATCTCGGGATCGCCGGCGACGTGTGATCAAGGAAGCTGGACCCGGCTGCGCCAACAGCGGACGTAGGCTCGTCTCCCGGAACCGGACATGCCCGAAGCTATGGCCCCGTAGGTATTGCGAACCAAGCTGGAGTTTACGGAAGCCTCGATCAGTTGCGTCACCATGTGAGACCAAAGGCCGCCAACTCCTTTTCGGCATCGGTCTGGGCATGATGAGGCGCTGTCGCCGTGGCTGGCAGGAAGCGGCCCCGCCCGCGGGTCCCGCAGAACTCATGATAGCGGCTGATCACCTCGCCGCGGCTCAACGTGATTGCGGGCCAGGCCGTGACTTTCATGCCTTCATAGGGGGTGAAGTCGACATTGTGGTGCATCATCCGGTTGTCGATGACGCGGTCGTAATTCTCGTCCCAGATGCAGAGATCGGCATCGGCCCCGACCACGAGATCTCCCTTGCGTGGCGCCAGCCCATAGATCCGCGCAGCGTTGGTCGCGGTCAGCCTGACGAACTCGGGCAGGCTGATGCGGCCTTCCTTGACGCATTGCGTGAACAGAAGCGGCATACGGATCTCGACGCCCGGCACGCCGCTGGCGATCTTGTCGAAGCTCGCGCCGAAACCGTTCGGGAACTTCTCGATCTCGTCGAACATATAGGGTGAGTGGTCCGAGGAGAGCACGTCGATGCGGCCGTCGGCAACGGCGCGCCAGAGTTCGGCGCGATTGGCGGCGTCGCGGATCGGTGGGCTGAAGATGCCCTTTGCTCCTTCGTGTCCAGGTTTCTCGAGCAGACTCCGGTCGAGCGTCAGGTATTGTGTGCAGGTCTCGACGAAGAGCGTGGTTCCTCTGGCACGCGAGAGCGCGATGACGTCGAGTGATCGTCCGGTCGAGACATGCACGACCATGGTTGGCACGTTGAACAGCTCGGCGTAGGCGCAAATCCGGAAGACGGCCTCGGCCTCGGCGATGGTCGGCCGCGAGGCGAGATGGAATTTCGGCGCGACATGGCCCTGCGCCAGCAATTGCTGCGTCACATGGTCGATGATGTCGGTGTTCTCGCAATGGACCATCACAATGAAGCCGTGCCGGCGGGCGGCGGCGAAGACCGCGACGATGTCGCGATCAGCGATTCCGACAGCGGCATAGGTCGTGAAGATCTTCAGCGAGCGCAGGCCGCCGGCCACAGCCTGCGCGAGGTCGCGGTCGAAATTGGGATGGGACGGGTCGGTGACGACGATGTGGAAATTATAGTCCAGGACGGCTTTGCGCGCGCGCTCGTGGTAGTCGGCGACGGCCCAGGCGATTCCTTCTCCGCGATGCTGGGGAGCGAAGGGAAGCACCGTCGTCGTGCCGCCACAGGCGGCCGAGACCGTTCCCGAATAGAAGTCGTCCGCATTGATCCGGTCATGGGCCTTGCGCTGGTCGATGTGGAGATGGCTGTCGACGCCGCCCGGCGTGACCAGCCGGCCGGCCGCATCGATGATCTCCGGCGCCTTGTCGCCGATCGCGCCGAGTTCGGCGATCCGGCCGTCGTGGATGCCGATATCGGCGTTGAAGACGTCGCTGGAGCTGGCGCAGCGGGCATTGCGTATGACGAGATCGAACATGGGAATTTACCGGCTTGAGCTGACGAAGCGACCGCCCGGCCTGGGCACGAGGTCGACGACGAGGCTGTAATTGGTCGGATGGAAGATGCCGTCGATGACGATCAGCGGCCTGTCGGAGCGGTCGTAATAAAGGCGGCGCGAGGCGACCAGGGCCGTTCCCGTGGGCACACCGAGATGGGAGGCCTGCTCGGCGTCGGCAACGATCGCACCCAGCGTCTGCTGCCCGCGCTGGATCGCGAGCCCGGCGCGGCGCAGGCGCACCACGGTCTGCTGCTCGCCGGGCGGCAGTTCCGCGTCGTCGACGCGGGGCGACACCGAGACGGGGATATGGGACGTGCCGATCATCAGGGGCTTGCCGGCCTGCAGGATGAGCGATCGATAGCGGGTCGCGGCGCCCCGGTCCGCCGGCGCGAACAGGGCGGCAAGGTCGGGCGCCGGCCGGACATCGTCGATCGCCAGCGTCCGAAAGCTCAGGCGCTCGTCGGAGATCAGGATATCGTCGAGATAGCCGCGCAGCCGCACGCTCTGGCCGACCTGGACACGGTCGCTGACATAAGTTCCTAGACCCTGAAGCTTCATCACGACGCCGCCGGCCGACAGCTCCTCCATCGCCTTGCGGATGGTCGCGCGGCTGACGCCGTAGCGGACCTGCAGTTCCGCTTCCGAGGGGAGTTGCTCGCCGACCGGGAAGTCGCCGCGCTCGATCGCCCCCATGATATCGGCCTGGATCTGCAGGTGAAGCGGCACGGGCATGGGATTTCCAGTGTTGCGGAACCCGGTGCTCATACCGGGCTGAAGGACTGGCGCTTCTCGATCAGCGATAGCAGGCGCACGAAGGGCCAGAACATCACGAGATAGACCAATGCGGCCATGAGCAGGGGCGTCGGATCATAGATGGCACCTTGGGCGATTCGAGCGCTGCGGAGCAGTTCGGCGATCGCGACGACCGACGCAAGCGAGGTCGCCTTGGCGAGTTCGAGGACATTGCTGAGCAGCGGCGGGCGGACCTTCTTCAGCGCCTGCGGCAGCACGACATACGTCAGAACCTGAGCGCCGTTGAGGCCGGTGGCCTGTGCTGCTTCGTACTGGCCCTTCGGCACCGCCGCGAGGCCGGCCCGGACGATCTCGGCGAAATACGCCGAGCCGTTCAGCGTCATCGCGAGGACGAAGGCCGGAATCTCCGGCAGGCGCAGGCCGAGGAAGGGCAGGGCGTAGAACACGAAGATGATCAGGACGAGCGGCGGGAAGGCGCGGAAGAAGTCGATATAGAGATAGGCGATGAGACGCACCGGGCGCGATGTCGAATTCGCGACGATGGCGACGAGCGTTCCCATGCCGAAGGCCAGCGGCACGATCAGGATGGCAAGCAGCAGCGTGACCTTCAGCCCGGACAGGAGATAGGGGATGGTGAGCGCGACGGCGTCGGGATGGAACATGGCGCCTACCTCTTCACCGCGTAACGGCTCTCGATCCGGCGGCTGAGCACGACCAGCGGCGCGAACACGGCCAGGTAGAACAGGGCGGCGACCGTGAGCGGCGTCGGGTTGGCGTAGAGCGCCTGCTGGCTCGACGCCTGGTTCAGCAATTCCGACACCGAGACGACGGAGGCGAGGGCCGTGTTCTTGGTGATGCTGATCGTCTTGTTGGTCAGCGGCGGGATGACCATCTGCACGGCCTGGTAGAGCACGATGTAGAACAGCGTCTGGGTGAAGGTCAGCCCGGTCGAGAGGCCACCCTCCCACTGCCCCTTCGAGACCGAGGTGATGCCGGCCCAGAAGATCTCCTCGGAGAAGGCGGCGAGCACGAGGCTCAGCGTCAGCACCGTCGCCCAATAGGCGTCGATCCTGATCTCGTATTCCGGCAGGACGAAGTAGATGCAGATCAGGATCACCAGCGCCGGCAACGACCGCAGGATGTCGACGAAGGTGACGATCAGCACGTTCAGCGGCGTGATCCCGTAGGCGCGTGCGCAGGCCAGGGCGAGACCCAGCGACAACCCGAACAGGATCGTCAGGGCGGAGAGTTGCAGCGTGACGAGGAAGCCCTCGAACAGGAAGGGCAGCACGGCGGCTGCGATGGTGCCGTCGAAGAAGAACTTGCCGATCTCGCCCATGCTCAAGCCTCCTTGCCGCGGTAGTTGCGCAGGAAGCTGCTAAGGCGCGGATTGGTCGAGGCGCGGAAGATCGCGTCGGGCGTTCCCTGCTCGACCACTACGCCCTCGTCCATGAATATCACCCGGTCGGCGGCCTGGCGGGCGAAGGCCATCTCATGGGTCACAACCATCATGGTCTGCCCTTTTGCCTTCATCTCCTGCATGACCGCGAGGACCTCGCCGACGAGCTCGGGGTCGAGCGCCGAGGTCGGCTCGTCGAAGAGATAGAGCTTTGGCGCCATCGCCATGGAGCGTGCGATGGCGACGCGCTGCTGCTGGCCACCCGAAAGCTCGGCGGGAAAAGCCTTGGCCTTATGGCGCAAGCCGACCTGCTCGAGCGCCGCAAGCGCCCGCTCCGAGGCTTCCGCCGTCTTGAGCTTCAGCACCTTCGACAGGGCGAGGCTGACATTCCGCTCGGCCGTGAAATGCGGATAGAGATTGAAGGCTTGGAAGACCATGCCAATATCGCGCCGGATCTTGCTCAGAGTCGCGCGTTTCCCGGTGATCTCGACCTCGTCCAGGTGGATGGAGCCGGCTTGCGGCTCCTCCAGTCGGTTGATGCAGCGCAGCAGCGTCGACTTGCCGGAACCCGACGGGCCGATGATGGCGACCAGTTCGCCGGCGGCCACGTCGAGGTCGATGCCCTTGAGGATCGGGACGGCGCCGAAGCTCTTCTCGATCCCCCGCATCCTCAGCAGGGCCTTGGCAGGCACGCTTGCGGCCATCACTTGCAGTCCGGCTTGTGATAGGTGCGCTCGTAGCCTTCGAGCCCGACCGGCCCGTAGCCAGCGAAGACCTTCATGCTCGAATCGACCGGATCGGGCTGCTCGCCGAACCATTTCTCGTGCAGGCCCTGCAGAGAGCCGTCGAGCTTCATGCATTCGAGCGCGTTCTCGACCTGGTTGCGCAGCTCCTTGGCGTCCTTGCGGAAGCCGTAGCCGAGATCGTAGTCGCCGAAGATGCGGTGCACGACCTTCATGCGGCGGTTCTTCGAAGCCGCGTACTGGCCGACATTGAGGTTGACCACATCGGCATCGGCGCGCTTGGCGATCACGGCCTGCAGCGCGTCGCTGTCCTTGTCGTAGCGCTGGATCTTGTAGCCGTATTTGGCCTCGTTCGCCGTCGCCCAAGTGTCCGTAAAGCTGCCGCTATTGGTCGCGAGCACCTTCCCGCGCAGGTCCTCCGGCTTGGTGATGCTGTCGTCCTCGGAACGGGTGACGAGGCCGATGCCGCCGGTCATGTAGCCCTCGGTGAAGAGCAATTGCGCCGCGCGCTCCTTGGTTATCGACATCGGCGCCACGATCATGTCGTAACGGCTCGCGAAGAGCCCGGCGAAGATCGCTGAGAAGTTGACGTCGACGACCTCGACGCCGCTGCGCCCCATGCGGCGGGCGATCTCCCTGGCGACCTCGATCGAGAAACCGTCGATCTCGCCGGAAGGCTGGCGCATCGCCCAGGGCGCATAGCCGATATCGGCTGCGATCTTCAGCGGCTCGGCAGCAGCGCCGGAGAGGCTCGCGGCCAGCAGGCCGGCGGCGACACTGATCTTCCTTCGGAGCAAGTCAAGAAAGTTTAGGGCCATTGGAATTCCCCTCGTTTGATTGACATTATTTTGATGAACATTAAACGTACGGACGACCGGATGACAACATGATCATGCACGGCGTGCAAGAGGAAAGCGGAGCATGGCGATTCTGAACTACGCATTGATCGGGCTTGGTGGGGCAGGGGCTGGCGCCGCAGTCGCTATCGCAGAGCGGGGAGGGCGCATTGGCGGCTGGTACGACCGTGACGATGCGGTGCGCTCATCGACGGACATGGCCGGGGGGCTATCCTTCGAGGGGCTCGGCGGGCAGGGGGCGGTTGCGCTGCCGGCAAGTGCCGGAAATGGGGCCGCGGCCGTTTCCGTTGCGGATATCATCATCGTCTCCACGACGGCGGACCGGCATGCGGCTGTGGCGCGCGAAATCGCTCCCGGCCTGGCCTCCGGCCAGATGGTCGTGCTCCATTGCGGCTACGTCGGCGGCTCCAAGGTCTTCGCCGATGCGCTGGCTTCAGCCGGAGCGCCCGAAGGCGTCGCGGTCTTCGAACTCAACAACACGCTGCATCTGGCGGGAAAGCTCAACCCGTCGACTGTCGTGATCAAGGGGCAGAAGCGCTGGCTGGAGTTGGCGGGCCTGCCTGAAGCGCAGGAAAACCCACATTACGCGGCCTTTCTCGAGCAGTTCCCGGAATTCACCTATTCCCCGAACGTGCTCGAAAGCGGCCTGAACAACCCGAACTGCATCGGCCATGTTCCCGCCTATATCGGCGGCGCGATGACGCTGGATCGCGACATGGGGGACCTTACGACCGGCATCCTGCATTTCGATGAGGCGCGGATGGGCCGGGTCAACGTCATCGCCACCGCGCTGGAGCAGGAGCGCGACCAGGTCATGCGCGCGGCCGGGCTCACGCCGCTGCCGAGCGCGGTGTTCTCGCAGCGGGCCTATCCGGCGGGAACGCGCCTGTTCGGCGCGATTCCTCGCTTCGGGCCCAAGTTGCAGAAGCGCTTCCTGCATGAGGACGTGCCGTGCTCGCTCGTGCCGTTGGAAGTGTTCGGCCGGCAGGTCGGCGCCCCCACCCCGCTGACGACGGCCTTGATCGCAATCGCGAACACCCTGGAAGCCGTCGATTTTCGTGCGATCGGCCGGAACGAGCGGGTTCTGCCGCCAGATTGGATGCACGCGCATTGCCCTGCCTTCCGCCAATAGGAAGCAATGGGCTGAAAACTGGTCGGACTGAACGATGCCGGGCTCCGGGCGGCCGATCGGTGCCCGTTTCAGAACGAGCCTCGAGGGCGCTCGGCTCCTTTGCCCTTGATCGGGCTTTGTGGCTTCGCGGGAAATCGTTTTCGATGTCCCGCCTTCGGAGTTCCACAGCGGTCACTGGACGATCGAACGTCGATCAAAGGAATTCTGGAGCGAGGAACATCGTACGGGTCACGTCATCAAGACGCCCCGGGAAGATGGCATGATCCTCGCTCCAGCGCAGGCCGAGCAAGTCGATCGCAGACTGCACCGCCTCAAGTTCGGCTTCCGGCCCTGCGCCATGACCGGCCCTGCGCCATGAGCGGAACTTGGCATGATGCCCGCAACCGGACATTAACGCTAAGCTGATGGGAGCTGTCTCCGAGCTCCCAAGGTCAGGTTTCGAAGTTCGGGTGGCTGCTCTACCGCTGCGTACTTCGAGCGAGCAGCAGCAGCGCAAGCGCCGCCGCGCCGGACAGCGCGACCAGAACCGCAGTGCTTGCCGAAAGTCCTGCCCGCTCCATCATAACGGCAAATCCCAGGGGGGCAGCAGCACGGATGACCAAGCCTGGTGCGGACAGCTTGCCGAGCATGGCGCCGTAGCCAGCGGGACCAAAGAGCTGGAGCGGGACCGTGCCGCGCACGATCGAACTCAGGCCCATGCTGATGCCGTAGGCGATCGCAAATAGCCCCGCGAGCGCCACTGTACCGCCTCCGAAAACCAGCAGCATGAACCCGAGCGGCATGAGCGCGCCCGAGACCCATGCGGTCGTCACCGGAGGCACGTTGGTGCCGAAAAGCATCTCGATCAGCCGGCCGGTCACCTGCGAGGGGCCGACCATGGCTCCCAGGGTGACCGCCAACGCTGCGCTGAAGCCGAAGCCCTGCAGCAACGTCAGCATGTGAACCGACATGGCCGAGACGACGAAACCTTGCAGTGAAAATGCGATCGCCAACAGCACAAAGGCACGACGTCGGGCGGCGCCGGCAAGGTAAGCCTCGGGATCTTGAGTCTCGGTCGACCGGGTTGGCTTTGCGGCGCGCGTCGCCCGGCCGCGGGGCAACAGAAGCGCGTGCAATGGCAGCGCCAAGGCGAGATAGCCCACGGCGTAAACCTGGTAGATCGTACGCCAATCGGCCTGCGCCAGCAGGGCGGTTGTGAGCGGCCAGAACAATGTCGAGGCGAAGCCGCCGATCAACGTCAGCTTGCTGATCGCTCGCCTGGCTCCCGCGCCATGCGCCTGGGTGAGAGCCGTGAATGCGGCGTCATAGAGAACCAGCGTCGACACGACCTCGAGGGCGATCATCGCCGCATAGTAACTGACCAAGCCCTCGGCCCTGGACAAGGCAAAGAGAGATACGCTCGCCAGCACGCTGCCGATGCTCATCATCCGGCGCGTGCCGTACCTGTCGATCAAGCGCCCGGCGAAGGGCGCAGCCAGGCCACCAGCCAGCAGCCCGAGAGCAAAGCCGCCATAGGTCCATTCGGGCGCCCAACCCATGCTCTTGGTGATGCCAGGTGCGAGCACGGCGAACGCGTAATAGAGCGCGCCGTAGCCGGCGACCTGAGTTATGCCGAGGGCGATGATGAGCCCGATTCCGGCCGCCGGAGCCGGGCTCGTTTCGGAGGTGGCAAGCGTCGTCATCGCGCCTAGGCGGCTTCACTCGTTTTTGCGGAGCTGCTGCAGCCGCAACCTGACTTGCCTTGCGCCTTGGCGGAAGCGTCATCGATGCAACAGGCGTCAGCGTCTCGCGGAGCCGGCCCGCCGCAGCAACCGCCGGCACTCTCAGGCGCGCTCGTGCATACGCCGGTTTCAGGCAGCACCAGCTGGACGTTGTCGGCCGCCGTCATGTCGCCGGCAATTGCCGCGACTACTGAACGCACCTGTTCATAGCCGGTCAGCATCAGGAATGTCGGCGCGCGACCATAGCTCTTGATCCCCACGGTGTAGAAGCCCGGTTCCGGATGGGACAGCTCGCGGTGGCCGTGCGGAGGCACCGAACCACAGGAGTGCAGGTTGGGATCGATCATCGGCCCGAGCGACTTGGCGCTTTCCAGCCACGGATCAAGCTCGATGCGCAGTTCGCGGGTCATGGCCAGATCGGGGCGCTGGCCCGTGCAAACCACGATCCGGTCGACAGCCCCGACCGTGCGAGCGCCCTCTGATGTTTCGCCGTCGAGCGCGAGTTGGCCGTTCGCCTGGCGCACAGTGGTGACCGCGAAGCTCGTGACGAGTTCAATCCTGCCGTCTTCAACGAGCTGACGCAGCTTCTGGCCCAGGTCCCCGCGCGCTGCGAGCTGATCGCTGGCACCGCCGCCATAGACGCGAGCAAGGTTCCCGCTGCGCGTCAGCCAGATCGCCTTGGTGGCGGGCTCCGTTACGGCAAGTTTAACAAGATCGAGCAGCACGTTCGCGGCCGAGTGGCCGGCGCCAACAACCACAGTCGTGCGCCCTGCGTAGCTATCCCGATCGCGGCCGAGCACATCCGGAATGCTGTAGGCGATCCGGTCGCGGAACGTCTCCTCGCCTTCCACGGTCACGCCGCCCGCCCCAAGCGGATTTGGTGACGTCCAGGTTCCCGAAGCGTCGATGACCGCCCGCGCAAGCTCGCGGCGGACGCGCCCATCGCTATCGACGATGGTCAGCTGGAAAGGATGCAGCTCACGATTGCGGCTGACGACCTTGTCGACACCGCGGCGGCCGATCGCCTTGATGCGCGCGCCGTACTCAATGACCCGCGTCAAGGCGGGGGATTTCGCCAAGGGCGCGAGGTACTGTCGAACAAGTTCGTCGCCAGTGGGATAGGCGG
Source organism: Allobosea sp. Root483D1 (assembly GCF_001429505.1). Classification (GTDB taxonomy): domain Bacteria; phylum Pseudomonadota; class Alphaproteobacteria; order Rhizobiales; family Beijerinckiaceae; genus Allobosea. Next base: position 1,283,971 of record NZ_LMJW01000001.1, on the reverse strand, counting down.
CTTCATCTGGCGCCTGCCATCCTGCCTTCTCCAGCAGCGCGCGGGCCGCCGGATCGACGTTGTAGGTCCACGGCGAAAACAGCCGAACATGGCCCCAATCGCTGATGTGCGCGCCGGCTGCAGCGCCTGCTTCATAGACCTTCACGGCAAGGCCGCGCGAGACGAGGTTGGCAGCAGCGGCGAGGCCGACTGGACCGGCACCGATGACGGCTACGGGAAGTTCCCTCATCACAGATTCTCCTATTCTTCTAGAAGGATGGAATAAACAGCCAAATAAAAAAGCAGCTCAAGCGGCTTGCTCGGATGCGGCGCAGACTTCATCAGCGCAGCATTCATCCGCGAGGAAGCCCAGCAGGGCCGCCATCGCCGGATACTGGGCTCGGCAAATCAGGGTCGTGGCCTGACGTTCCTGCGAGACCAGTCCGTTCTGCACGAGGCGCTGAAGATGGTGCGAGAGGGTCGAGGCCGGGATGCCAAGACGCTCCTGCACCTGGTTGACCGGCAGCCCGCCATGGCCAGCACGGACGAGCACCCGGTAGAGTTCAAGGCGGGTCGGATTGCCGAGCGCCTCAAGCTGCTTTGCTGCTTTTTCCACTTTCATGGAAGTAAGTTGCTCCGCTCGCGAGAAGCCGTCAAGCCATATTTCGACGATTGTCGAATTATTCGGCGGCCTGCACCTTTCGAACGCTGCTTCCGCGCTCGTACCAGCCCTTTGACCCGTTCACGATCCAGACGACGGTGAGCATGACCGGAACCTCGATCAGTACGCCGACGACAGTTGCGAGCGCCGCTCCGGAATTGAAGCCGAACAGGCTGATCGCGGCGGCGACGGCAAGCTCGAAGAAGTTCGAGGCACCGATCAGCGCCGATGGACCGGCGACGCAATGCTGTTCACCGGCGATCCGGTTCAGCAAGTAAGCAAGGCCGGCATTGAAATAGACCTGGATCAGGATCGGCACCGCAAGGAGCGCGATCACCATCGGCTGCGCCAGGATCTGCTCACCCTGGAAGCCGAAGAGCAGGACCAGGGTCGCGAGCAATGCAACGAGCGAAGCCGGGCCCAACCGGCCGAGCAGACGATCCAGCGCGGCCTGCCCGCCGTTCGCGAGAACACGATTGCGGATGAGCTGCGCGGCGATCACGGGCAGGACGATGTAGAGCACCACAGATAGGACAAGCGTTCCCCACGGCACCGTGATCGCCGACAGACCGAGCAGCAGGCCCACGATCGGGGCGAAGGCGACGATCATGATCGCGTCGTTCAGGGCGACCTGGCTCAACGTGAAATGCGGTTCGCCCTTCGTCAGGTTCGACCAGACGAAGACCATTGCCGTGCAGGGTGCTGCCGCCAGGATGATCAGCCCGGCGATGTAGCTGTTGATCTGGTCGGCGGGCAGCCAGGGCCGGAACAGCCAGGCGATGAAGAACCAGCCGAGCGCTGCCATCGAGAACGGTTTGACCGCCCAGTTGATGAACAGCGTGACGCCGATCCCGCGCCAATGTCTGCCGATCTGGCCGAGCGCCGCGAAGTCGATCTTCAGCAGCATCGGGATGACCATGAGCCAGATCAACACGGCAACCGGCAGATTGACCTTGGCGACCTCGGCCGCGCCGATCGCTTGAAAGACGCCGGGCATGACATGGCCGAGAGCGATGCCCACGACGATACACAAGGCGACCCACACTGTGAGGTAGCGTTCGAAAATCGACATGATGACCTCAGGCGCCTGGTGCGCGATTGCTTGCGCCTTCGAGCGCCCCGATCTGACGAACACGTTGCGCCAGAGCCATCTGGTCGAGGCTGCCAACTGGCAGCGAAAGAAGCACGTTGATGCGGTTGCGCAGGTAGCGCAGCGCCGTGACGAAGGCGCGCTCGCGCTCAATCTCTGGGCCTTCGACATGCGCGGGGTCCTCGATCCCCCAATGCGCAGTGATTGGTTGGCCTGGCCAGAATGGGCAGGCCTCGCCGGCGGCCTGGTCGCAAACCGTGATCACCATGTCCATGACGGGCGCGCCGGGCGCCGCGAACACGTCCCAGGTCTTCGAACTGAGCCCTGAGGTCGGGATGCCCTCGGCCTCGAGCACCTTGAGCGCCAATGGCTTCGGCCCCGGCCCGCCTTCGCTGCCGGCGGAAAAAGCGCGAAAGCGACCCTCGCCAAGATGATTGAGCAGAGCCTCGGCCATGATCGACCGGGCTGAGTTGTGAGTGCAGAGAAACAGCACGTTGTGGACGCGATCAGGCATCAGTGGTGACCTTTGGAGGACAGCAGGGAGTGAGTTCAGCCAGCAGCGGCGCGCAGATTTCCGCGCGGCCGCCGCAGCAATCCCTGAGGAGGAACGAGACGACCGAGCGAAGGGCATCGAGGTCGGCGCGGTAGACGATCGAGCGGCTGAAGCGCTCCGAACGGATCAGCCCTGCTCGGCTCAGGATGCCGAGATGCGACGACATCGTGTTGTGCGGGACATCTAGACGCCGGGCGACCTCGCCGGCAGGCAGGCCCTCCGGCTCTGCCGTCACCAGCAGCCGAAATACGTCGAGGCGGGTGCTCTGCGCTAGTGCGGCCAGAGCGAGGATGACTTGCTCGTTTTCCATATATCGAGACTTATCGACATATGGAATTCAGCGCAAGCCGCGTCCGGTTGCGCCCTCGGGCGTCATCGGCCATTGAAGCTCTCGCCAGACTGACGTAGCAGAGCCCCGCAACCTGACATCGCCGCTTCTCCCGAGAGTGGCCGCGAGCGGTTCTGCTTCGAGATGCCGGCTCCTGAACTCCAAGTCTAGCGGAGTTTGGCGATACCGATGCCGTCGAGTTTTGCGCGGTCCTTGATTGATTCTTCGCTCCGGGTCATCGCTTTCGCAATCGCCTTCAAGGCCATGCCCTTTCCAGCGAGCAACTTCAGCTTCTGGAGCTCCTCAGAGGTCCAGGGTTGGCGGTGCCGTTCAAATCGCTGGGTCACAATCGGTCCTGCGCTGCGCTCACACTTGAGGAGCCAATCTATAGCAATAATAACGATGAAAATTGACCAACATGTGCCGAGGTCAACGGCCGGATTGCGCCAGCAGGAGTTCTTCGGTGCGCCTGTTCGGGTGAGTGACCGGCCGCGCAGGAGGCTCACGAAAGCCTGCTTGCGGGCCACACACGGTGTCGCCTGTTGGCGCGATCATGGCGTTTGCGACCGCCATCGCGAACTTCGGCTCCCCACCCAAGCTCGCCCCTGGCCGAATGACGGAATTAGCACGGCGGTTACCCGCCGTGCCTGAGGTCATAGGTCGGTTTGCTCCGAAAGGAGAAGCGCATCGTCAACCTCGATGCCGAGGTAGCGCACGGTGCTTTCAAGCTTCGTGTGTCCAAGAAGAAGTTGGCAAGCGCGCAGACCTTTGTTCGACGGAGACTGTGTGTTCCGTAAAGCGCTGGGTCCAATCCTATCAGAGCCACCCAGTTGTCCGGAAGGCGGCCATATTGACGCGGCGTGATGTGGTCACCGTGCCGACTACGGCTCGGAAAGAGCCAATTGTCTTCACGAGAACCTCTCTTTCTGAGCCAGGCAGTAAGCGCTTCGCGCGCTGCGTCCGTTCGTTCGAATGGTACGGGCCACCCAGTCTTCTGTTGAACAATAGCAGTTCTGAGTCGAACGGTGCCTCCAAGGACGACATCGCCGATACGGAGGCGAACGAGGTCGCATCCCGAAGCTTGCTATCGATCGCAAGATTGAACATGGCGAGATCACGAATTCGCCCTTCATGATGAAGCCGTGTGCGTATCGCCCAGATGTGCTTCGGCTTGAGAGGTGGCTTCGGTCCGATGATGCGTCCGACATTCCACGTCTGATGTGGCGCTTGATTCTGCGTTTCCATGGCAAATCCCCTTCTTGGGGTGCCGCATCCTATGTAATTCTATCTCATGTTTAGGGAAGCGGCGCGCGCCCTGCGCCACTTGCTGACCTTGGAGTTCCGCCTCAAACCAGACACTCCTAGCTAAGCCTCAATCTCCGGCACGCTACCCCATAAGCTGGGCCGGCTGAGATACCCGGCTGGCTGCGTCTCAGCCATGAAACTTGCTAACGGCATATGCCACAGCCGCGGGCGCAACCGGTTCCGGGCCGCGTCGGAACCTGATCGCCAAAAAACCCTTGATGCACCGCCAATGCCGCCGGCATCAGCTACTATGTTTTGAGCGCGGCAAGCTGCGACTTCCTGAAAATGCTTGTCGCCGTGCGACCGAGGACGATCGGGCCGGCGTGCCCGTCGAAAAACAATCGCGTCTCGCCTCTCTCGATGTGCTGGACTTCGGTCAATCGCTGGCCGTTTACGATGAGCGACCGACCGAGCTTGAGAAAGGGCGGATGCGGCAGCGCTTTGTCGAGCTCGCCGAGCGACTGCTTGACCAGCAGTGGCATCGCATGTGCCGGAATGATGCGGGTATAATCCCGCTCGGCCAGAAGCGCCACGAGCGCCGCGGGCCGCAGCGACAGGACGCGCTGTCTGGATCTGACGCGCAACACGGTGCTACCGGCAGCGCCGAAACGGTCGCGTGCATCGGGCACGGCCGGAAGACGGGCGAGCGCCGCCGCCAGCCGCTCCGGTCTCACGGGTTTGAGGAGATAATCCGTGGCCTGCACGGCGAAAGCCTCGACGGCATGGGCGGCATGGGCTGTCACGAAGATGATCGCCGGCGGGCGCTCCAGTGTGCGGACGAGATCAAGGCCGGTGGCATCCGCCATCTCGATGTCGAGGAAGACGACGTCGGGCCTCGCCGTCGCGATCAGCGCGCGCGCCTGCGCCACTGACGCCGCCTCGCCGACGATCCTGACATCGGGATGGGCGGCCAACAGCGTGCGCAACCCCTCGCGGGCCAGGGGTTCGTCGTCCACGAGGATCACGTCAGGCATGGCGCACCCGAAAGCTCGAGCTCGGCCACGACCAGCTCCGCCTCCTGGACGAGCGAGAAGGCATGGCGGCCGGGGTAGTGCAGCGCCATTCGGCGTTGCAGCGCGGCCAGCCCGACGCCCGGCGCGCCGCTGCTTCGCCAAGTCCGGGCGCAGGCCGCCGGGATTGGCGACCCTCATGACGATGTCATCGCCGACTGGCGCGATGGCGACCTCGACGATCAGCGGGCGCCGGCCCGATTTCAGCCCGTGCTTGATCGCATTCTCGACGAGTGGTTGCAGCAGGAAGCCCGGCGTCGATCGCGCCAGCGCATCCGGCGCGGCTGCGATGCGGAAATCGAAATCCTCGCCGAAACGCGCCTTCTGCAGTTCGAGATAGGCGCGGATCGCCTCGACCTCGGCGGCGAGCGTCACCGGCTTGAGATCGCGGTGGTCGAGCGAATAGCGCAGGAAGTCGGCCAGCTCGCGCACCATCCCGCCGGCCCGGTCGGGATGGACCGGGATTTCGGCGGCGATGCCGTTGAGGGCGTTGAACAGGAAATGCGGATCGAGCTGGTGGCGCAGATGCTGCAGTTCGTTGCGCAGCGCCTCGGTCTCGGCCGCCATGGCGCGCTGGCGCGCTTTCGCCGTTTCAAGCTGGGCAGCCGCCCAGAGATGGGCGAGACTCCAGCTCAGCAGGATGAAGGTGTAGTAGGAGAAGGGCAGCGCCCAGCTCTGGCCGAGACTCCAGCTCGCCACCGCCCAGCCGCCGGCGGCGAGCACGAGCTTGGCGATCGCCGCCTGGCAGAGCGCGCCGGCCAGGCCGACCGTACCGGGCGTCAACCCCGTGTCGAAGCCCTGCCGGCGAAAGACCAGCCTGAGCCCGATCGCGATCAGGCAGGCGAACGGCTCCAGCAGGGCGGAGACGATCATGGCGCGGCCGAAGCTGCCATAGAGCGGCGTGCGGATCGTGGTGGCGTAGATGGTCAGGATGCCGAGCGCGACGAGGTCGGCCGGCCAGTCGCCGGGATAGCGCCATCTGCCCGTCGCTGTCACTGCGCTTCCCCGTTCCTTCGCGACACCGCATCGTCTGCGCGGGGTCCGTCGAAAGCCTGTCTAGCGCGGCATCGGCAAGCCTGTCTGCGAGCGCCTGCCCGGTTCGTCGAATCGGCATGGCGTCGGGCACCGCGCTGCCCTGAAGAATGGCAGCCATGCGCTCCCAGGCAGTGCATGGCCGGCGCGGGCGATCGTCCGCAGGGCAGATGGTGGGGACCGCCTCGGAATGGCTATGAGACAGGTTTCGGGCTGCGGCCCATATCGCGCCGGCAGGGCCCGCGCCGCCCTTTTCGCCGGCGTTACGCTGGCCGCGCTGGCGCTGACCGGCGGCGATGCGCAGGCCCAGGCCGTGGAGAACTGGAAGGCCGCGCCGCTCGACGGCGACTTCAACAACGGTGCAAACTGGGTCAGCGGAACCGCGCCGGGGTCGTCACAGATCGCCGAGTTCGGCACCTCTGGCCTCACAACGGTCGACGTCACGGCGTCGGTGAACCCCTATGCTATCCGCGTTCTCAGCGGTGGCTATGTCTTCGGCATCGGCAGTGGCGTGGTGTTTGCGCTTCAACGTCGGCGCACTCGAAGTCCAGGGCGGGAGCGCGACCGTCAGCAATCGGGCGGGGGGAACATTGCAGCTGACTAGCGGCAGCTATGTCAGCGGCGCGGTCATCAACAACGAGGCGGGAGCAATCATCTCGCTCGATCAAGGCGCGGGTCTGATCAACACCGTAGTCGCCAATGCCGGCCTGATATCTGCGAGTCAAGGCGCAAACCTCTACAGTTCAACGATCGCGACGTCGGAGGGGGGATCGATCACGCTTGCGGGGTTTGCCAGAGGCGGCACCGCGGCGCTGAGCTTCACCGGAAACGGCAAGCTCGACATCTCCGGCCTCGATACAGGCACCACGATCGGCTCGCTGGCGAGCGCGAGCGCGACGAGCGAGGTCATCCTCGGCGCGAAGGCGCTTTCGATCGGCGACACCAATGCCAGCACGAGCTTCGCCGGCATCATCTCCGGCGCCGGCGGGTCGATCACCAAGACCGGCACCGGAACCCTGACGCTGACGGGCGCCAACAGCTATACCGGTGCGACCGCCGTCGATGGCGGCACACTTATCGTCAACGGCTCCATCCTCTCGTCGTCCAGCGTCACCGTGGCGTCCGGCGCCACGATCGGCGGCTCGGGCCAGTTGCCCTCGACGACTGTGAACGGCACGATCTCGCCCGGCAATTCGCCGGGCACGCTCACGTCAACGGCAATCTGACGCTGGGCGCGGGCTCGGTCTATGTCGCCGAGGTGCAGGGAGCGGTCTCCGACCGGATCAACGTGACCGGAACGGCAGCGTTGGCCGGCACGCTGCGGATCGTACCGCTCGGCGGCGCCTATGTGTTCGGCAACCCCTACACGCTGCTTTCGGCCCAGGGCGGGCGCACGGGATCCTTCGGCCCCGTCGACACGACCGGGTCTCTCGGCGACGGCGTCACCACGAGCGTCGCCTATACCGCGACCGACGTGCAACTGACCCTGACGCCGAAGCCGCTGGCGCCGATCGTTGCCGATCCCGTCCCGACGCCGCCCGTCATGGCGCCGGCTCCTGTCTCCTCGGGTCTTGGCTCTGGCCGACCGGCCAATGCCTATGCGGTGGCGCTGGGCATTCACCGGGCGGTGGCAGGCGGAGCCGACCCGTCCGCACTGTTTGCGATCTACAACCTGCCGGCGGCCATTCCCGCCGCTGTGAACCAACTGTCGGGCGAGGTCCACACCGCCGTCCCCGCCATGGCCAACAGTGCCGCGGGGCAGTTTCTCCACACCATGCTCGACGGATCGGGCGCCGGCAGGCTCGCCGGCGGCCCCGCAGGCGCAGCCGGCTTCACAGCCGACCTGCCGTCGAGGCAGGACGGACCGGGACGGGCGAGCCTCGACCCGGCGCGTTTCTCGCTCTGGGGTGCGACGTTCGGTTCGACCGGGCGCACCGATGGTGACCGGATCGCGGGCTCGGCAAATCGCAGTCTCTCCGACGGACATGTCGCGGTTGGAACCGACGTCAGGCTCGGCTCCAATTTGGTCGCGGGTATCGCTGTTGCGAACGGCCAGTCGCGGGCCTCGCTTTCGGGTGGGCTCGGCAAGGCGAAGGCTGATGTCTTTCAGGCCGGGCTTTACGGGCGCACGACGCTCGGCATGGTCAATGTCGCGGCCGCGCTCGGCTATGCCAGGCTCGACACCGACACCACTCGCGCGATCCCGGCGCTCGGCCGTACCGGCGTTGCCGCCTCCTATGTGACGCAGGCCTGGAGCGGCCGGATAGAGGCGAGCCTGCCGGTCGTAACCTGGAGCGGCATCACGCTCTCGCCGCTCGCCGCCTTCCAGGCCGTGCGGGCGAGCAGCCCGGCCGCAGTCGAGCGCGATGGAATGGGCGCGAGTGCAGGCATGCTGACGCTAGCGCGGCGCTCCGACATAACCAGCCGGAGCGAGCTCGGCATGCAGCTCGATGCCAATCTGATCGCGGGGCCTCTCCCGTTACGGGCTTCGTCCGCGCCGCCTGGGCTCGCTACTACCGGCGCGACGCAGAACTCACCGCCTCGATCAACGGGCTTGCCGGCGCCAGCTTCGGCGTGACGGGCGCGAGGCCCGACCGCAACGCGGCCCTGCTCGCGGCAGGGGCCGACATCAAGCTGAGCCCCAGCGTCAGCCTCGGCATGCGAGTCGACTCCGAGCTCGCGGCAAACACCCGCCGCATTGGCGGGGTAGCCCGGTTGAGAGTCAGCTTCTGAGCCAAGCGACAGCAATTGGACTGCGGCTGGCAGGCATCGTACCGATGCGGAGCGAATTGGTACATTTCGCTGCTTAAGCCTCGCAGGACCCTCCACGGGTTTACCTACCCACAAGCGGACATTCCAGATGTCAGGAATGGCCAGGAGCGGAATTCTGCGCTCAGGTTTCTCGGAGATTCTCAGGCCCCCGCAACCAAAACCGTCAGTTATCCAAAACCCCTTCTTGGTCCGAGGCGGGGTTTTGCGTTCCTGCAACACAGCACCACAGGACGATCAGCGTCGGCTTGTGCGGAGGGCGCGCGACAAAACGGCCGGCTTGGACCGCCTTGAAAGACGGGGGATGGTCGTCCAGTATCTCAACAGCCAGCTAGCTCTCTAACTAAAGATATGCGGTGAGGAAACAGTATGTCGGACGCCCTGCGCATTGCGCACGGAGCTTTCGGCCGGGTGGCGCTGCTCGACATGGATCGCAGCCTCGTCCGGCACGCGCACCCGCATTGCCATGTACTGCTCAAGGTCGACGGCGACGACACGCGATTTCTGGTAGGGGATCATGTCGCGCCATTGACCGATGATCTCGCCGTGCTGGTCAATGCCTGGGAGACGCATGCCTATGTCCATGATCCTTCCCGCAAAAACGCGTTGATCCTGGCGCTTTATATCGAGCCGGACTGGCTGCGCAGCTTCCGACCGAACTGGGCGGCGAGCGGTTCGCCAGGCTTCTTCGAGCAGTCCGCCGGCGAGGTTAGCGCCCATATCCGCCAGACCGCGCTCGATCTCGCCGCGGAGATGGTGCATGAGCCCGGCGCGGGCCGCCGCCAGGAGGAACTGCTCTCGGAACTGATGATCGCCGTGATCGAGCGGTTCACGCCCTGGCGCTCGATCGGTGCCTCGCTGCGCGAGATCGCGCGCTCGAATGCGGTCGATTTCCGGGTACGCCGGGCGATTTCGCTGATGCGTTCGAACCCGGCGGCGCCGCTTTCGATCGAGAAGCTCGCCAGCGAAGCCGGCCTGTCGCGGGCGCATTTCTTCCGGATGTTCGAGGCTTCCACCGGCGTGACGCCACACGTCTTCCTCAATGTACTGAAGGTCGAGCTCGCGGTCGGCGCCGTCGTCGACGGCGATGAGAACTTCAGCGCGATCGGCGACCGGCTTGGCTTCAGCGCGCCGGCGCATTTCACCCGCTTCTTCCGCGACCATTGCTCGGTGGCGCCAAGCGAGTTCCGCAGCGTGGCGCGCCTCGGCCGCTGAGGTCATTCCTTCAAATTTGAGACTTTTCGGTAAGTCGCGAGACTGGTCGGGATCGAACCTGGCCGGCCGATGGCCGAACTCTTCCCGTGAGGCGCCTCCGTAAGAGCGCCTCTTGGGAGCCGAACGCTGGTGAAGGCTGAAGTCATCTCTTGGACGGGTCAGTCCGTGGAGCGCGTCGAGGACGCTGCCCTGCTGACTGGTCGCGGACGTTTCATCGATGACCTCGGCACCAGGCCGGGCACGCTGCACGCCGCGATCCTGCGCTCGCCGCACGCTCATGCAGACATCCTCTCGATCGAGACCGGGGCCGCCGCCGTGCTGCCGGGCGTCGTGGCGATCGTCACGGGGCGTGATCTCGCAAAACTGACCACGCCGATGGTCGCCGGGCTGAAAGTTGCCGCCGAGAACTGGCCGATGGCCGTCGAGCGCGTGCGCTATGTCGGCGAGCCCATTGCGATCGCGGTCGCGCAGAGCCGCTATCTCGCCGAGGATGCGCTGGACGCGATCGAGGTCGCCTACCGGCCGCTGAAGGCCGTCGTCGATCCCGTCACCAGCATGGGGGAGGGGGCGCCCGTCCTGCACGAGAAGGCCGGCGCCAACCTCGTCAGCGACCGGCGCTTCCGTTATGGCGAGCCCGAAGCCGCCTTCGCCGCCGCCCGCACCGTCTCGGTCAGCATCGCTTATCCGCGCAATACCGGCTCGCCGATGGAGACCTTCGGCGTCATCGCCGACTATGACCCTCATGAGGACGTCTACGACATCCTCGCCAATTTCCAGGGTCCGTTCAGCATCCACACCGTGCTGGCGCGCGCACTGAAGGTTCCCGGCAATCGCCTGCGGCTGCGCATGCCGCCGGAATCCGGCGGCAGCTTCGGCGTCAAGCAGGGCGTCGCGCCCTATGCCGTCCTCATCGGCGTCGCCGCCCGGATCGCCGGGCGGCCGGTGAAATGGATCGAAGACCGGCTCGAGCATCTCGGTGCGGCGGTCGCGGCGACCAACCGCGTCACCACGCTCAAGGCTGCCGTCTCTGCCGAGGGACGCATCAGCGCGCTCGATTGGGACCAGATCGAGGATTGCGGCGCCTATCCGCGCGCGCCGGAGCCGGCGACGCTCTATCGGATGCACGGCAACATGACCGGCGCCTACGACATCCGGCATGTCGCGATGCGCAACCGGGTGGTGCTGACCAACAAGGCCCCGACCGGGCTGGTACGTGGCTTCGGCGGCCCGCAGGTCTATTTCGCGCTGGAGCGGCTGATGCAGCGCATCGCCGTCGAATTGCAGCTCGATCCGCTCGACGTGATCCGCCGGAACCTGGTCCCGGCCGGCGCCTTCCCCTATCGCACCGCCACCGGCGCGCTCTACGATTCCGGCAACTACCAGGCTGCGGTCGAGCAGGCGGTCGCCGGCCGCCTCGCCGCGCTCGAAAAGCGCAGGGACGAGGCGCGCGCCGCCGGCAAGCGCTACGGCATCGGCTTTGCTGCCGCAGTCGAGCCCAGCGTCTCCAATATGGGCTACATCACTACCGTGCTGACCGCCGAGGAGCGGCGCAAGGCCGGGCCGAAGAACGGCGCGCAGGCGACGGCGACGGTCTCGATCGATCCAATCGGCTCAGTCAGCGTCCATGTCGCGTCGACGCCGCAGGGCCAGGGCCACCGCACCGTGCTGGCGCAGGTCGTCGCCGACATCTTTGGCCTGCCGCATCGTGAGATAAGGGTCGTCGCGGATCTCGACACCGGCAAGGATGCCTGGTCGATCGCCTCGGGCAACTATTCCAGCCGCTTCGCCGCGGCGGTGGCGGGGGCCGCCCATCTCGCGGCGACCCGGCTGCGGGACAAGCTCGCCTTGATCGCCGCGGACCAGCTCAAGGCCGAGCCCAAGCAGATCGGCTTTGCCGCCGGCGCGGTCTTTGCCAAGGGCAACCCGGGCAAGACCATCCCGTTCGGGCGGATCGCGGCGCTCTGCCATTGGTCGCCGGCGCTGTTGCCTGATGGCGTCGACCAGACCATCCGCGAGACCGCCTTCTGGACCCCGCCCCAGCTCGGCGCGCCAAGCGAGAGTGATGAGATCAATTCCTCGCTCTGCCACGGCTTCATCTTCGACATGGCCGGCGTCGAGGTCGACCCGGCGAGCGGCAGAGCGCGGATCGACCGCTACGTCACCATGCATGATTGCGGCCGTGTGCTGCATCCCGGCATGGTCGAAGGCCAGATCCGCGGCGGCTTCGCCCAGGCGCTGGGCGCGACCTTCTACGAGGAGCTCGCCTATGCCGAGGACGGCGCCTTCCTGACCGGGACCTTCGCCGACTACCTGCTGCCGACAGCGACCGAGACGCCGGACATCGAGATCCTGCATATCGAGACGCCCTCACCGTTCACCCCGCTCGGCGCCAAGGGTGTCGGCGAGGGCAATTGCATGTCGACACCGGTCTGCCTGGCGAATGCCATAGCCGATGCGCTCGGCGCCTCCGAAATCAACCTGCCGCTGACCCCAGCTAAGCTCGCCGCGCTCGCAGCCGGGCCGGAGCAAGCCCAGCCGTCGACGACCCGCGCAACAGTATCGGTCGCCAGGCCGGGCGATCGCAGCCTGCGCGGCGAAGGCGAGGCCAGGGTCGCCGCCGCGCCCGAGGCGATCTGGGCGATGCTGCTCGACGTCGACACGCTGGCCTCGATCATTCCCGGATGCCATGGCGTGCAGAAGCTGTCGGATACGCATTTCAAGGCGGATGTCACGCTCGGCGTCGGGCCGGTCAAGGGGCGCTACAAGGCCGAGATCGAGCTCTCCGACCTCGACGAGCCACGCGCCGCGACGCTGACCGGCTCGGTCTCCGGCGCGCTCGGCACTGGCGGCGGCTCCGGCCGCGTGACGCTGACGCCGGATAGCGCGGGCGGCACGGTGATCGGCTACGCCTATGAGGCCGCGGTCGGCGGCAAGGTCGCGGCGATCGGAGGGCGCCTGCTCGATGGCGCGGCCAAGGCGATCATCGGCCAGTTCTTCGCGGCACTGGCGCGCAGGGCGGCCCCGAGCAAACCCGGTTTCTTCGCCCGCGTGTTCGGGAGGCGCGCATGAAGCCCGCCCCCTTCGACTATCTGCGCGCCGGCAACCTCGACGAGGCCCTGGCGGCGCTCGCCGAGTACGGCTCCGAGGCACGCATCATCGCCGGCGGCCAGTCGCTGCTGCCGATGCTGAACATGCGGCTCGCCAAGCCCTTAGTGCTCGTCGACATCATGAGCATGGCCGGGCTCGACCAGGTCCGGCGCGAGGGCGAGATGATCGTCGTGCCGGCCGGCGTCCGGCAGGCGGCGCTGCTGAGGCGGCCGGGCCTTGCGAGCGAGCAGCCGCTGCTGGCTGCCGCCTTGCCCTGGCTCGGCCATTACCAGACCCGGGCGCGTGGCACGGTCTGCGGCTCGGCCGCCCATGCCGATCCCAGCGCCGAGATCCCGCTTTGCCTGGTCGCGCTCGACGGCGAGATCCGCCTACGGTCTCGCCGCAAGCGTCGCGTACTCAAGGCAGCCGAGTTCTTCTCGGGCATGATGGTGACCGAAAAGGCCGATGACGAGCTGATCGAAGCCGTCGCCTTTCCGGCCGCCCGACCCGGTGCCGGCTATGCCTTCGCTGAGGTAGCGCGCCGACACGGCGACTTCGCCATCGTCGGTTGCGCGGTGATGGTCGAGGCCGGGCAGATCCATCTCGCCGTCGCCGGCGTCGCCGACAAGCCGGAGCGCCGGAGCTGGCCGCGCCTGGATGGTTCGGCGCTGGACGATGCGCTCAACGCCTTCGCCTGGGAGCTCGACGCGCGCGAGGACCTGCATGCGAGCGCGAGGCTGCGCCGCGACCTCGTCCGCACACTCGGCCGCAGCACGATCGAGGAGGCTGGCCGATGCCTCGCCTGAGCGCCGCCATCCGGCATCGCATTGGCTTCAAGCTGAACGGCAAGCCCGTCTCGGTCGAGGCCGAGCCCCGCCTGCTCGCGACCGACGCGCTGCGCCACGGCCTCGGCGCGACCGGAACGCATGTCGGCTGCGAGCACGGTGTCTGCGGCGCCTGCACCATCCTGATCGACGGGGCGCCGGCGCGCGCCTGCTTGACACTCGCCGTCCAGCTCGAGGGCCGGGAGGTCACTACGGTCGAGGGGCTGGCTCCGGCGCCGGATCGTCTCTCGGTGCTGCAGGCCGCCTTCCGGCGCCATCATGCGCTGCAATGCGGCTTCTGCACCGCCGGCATCCTGATCTCGCTCGAAGCCTTCCTGCGCGAGCAGCCGAAGCCGAGCGAGCAAGAACTGCGCGAGGTCGTCGGCGGGCATCTCTGCCGCTGCACCGGCTACACCCCGATCATCGCCGCCGCACTCGAGGCCGCTGCCCTATTGCGCCGGCAACCCCAGGTTCTTGCTGCGGAATCCATCGATGTTTGACCTCGGGACCAGTTTCACCGCCAGCGTGGCGCGCACTCCCGATGCGCTCGCCATCGTCGATGGCGAGGTTCGCCTGAGCTATGCACAATGGCTGGCGCGGATCTCCTCGCTCGTCGCCGCCTTCGACGGCATCGGGCTCAGGCCGGGCGACCATCTCGTCAGCGTGCTGCAGAACCGCTGGGAAGCGGCAACGCTGCACTGGGCCTGCCAGTTCGCCGGGCTGATCATGACGCCGATCAACTGGCGGGCGAAGCCGGACGAGATCGACTTCGTGCTGGAAAATGCTGGTGGAAAGGCGATCGCCTTCGAAGCTGTCTCTGCTGCCACCATGGCCGAGAGTGCGCTCGCCGGAGGCCTGCCGCGGCTCGCGGTCGGCAGCGATGCCGGCCCCGCCGAGCTGAGCTTCGCCGAGTTGATCGCCGCCGAGGCGCCGACCGCGACGCCGCGCGCCCGCGCCGAAGACTGGTCGCTGATGCTCTACACCTCCGGCACCACGGCCAAGCCGAAGGGCGTGCCGCGGCGGCACCGGGCCGAGCGCATGGCGGCGCTCGCCCATGTCGCGCAGAACCTTTACGGCAGCGGCGAATGCACGCTCGGCGTCATGCCGCTCTATCATACGATGGGGGTGCGCTCCTTGCTGGCGATGTCGCTGATCGGCGGCACCTTCGTCTGCCTGCCGCGCTTCGATGCGGCGCGGGCGTTGGAGCTGATCGAGGCCGAGCGCGTCAGCAACCTCTATCTCGTGCCGACGCTCTATCACGATGTCGTCCACCACCCGCGCTTTGCCGGGAGCGACGTCTCCTCGGTGCGCAAGCTGGGGTTTGCCGGCGCGCCGATGACAGACGGGCTGCTCGGCAAACTGACCGAGGCGTTCAGGCCCGATCTCTTCGTCAACCATTACGGCTCGTCGGAGATTTATACCTTCACGATCGACCAGAAGGCCGCGGCGAAGCCGGGCTGCGCCGGCAAGGCCGGGCTCAATCAGCTTATCCGCGTGGTGCGGCTCGGCGCGGCCTCGGCAGCAGAGCTGGCCCAAACCGGCGAGGAAGGCGAGATCGTCGCGCTCGCCGCCAGCGACGAGGCCTTCGAGGGCTATTGGCGCAGGCCCGAGGCCGACGCCAAGTCGCTGCGCGATGGTTGGTACTTCACCGGCGACACCGGCTATTTCGACGAGGACGGCGACCTTTTCGTCACCGGCCGCGTCGACGACATGATCATCACTGGCGGCGAGAACGTCTCGCCGGTCGATATCGAGAGCTGCCTGTCGCTGCATCCCGCCGTGTCGGAAGTGGCTGTGGTCGGCCTGCCGGACGAGCGCTGGGGCAAGATCGTCGTCGCCTTCGTGCAGCGCACCTCGGCCGTGACCGCCGAGGAACTCGACCGGCACTGCAAGATCTCCGGCCTCGCCAATTTCAAGCGTCCGCGCCGCTACGAGTTCGTCAAGGCGATCCCGAAATCGCCGGTCGGCAAGCTGCTGCGCCGCCAGCTCGTCGCGGGCGAATACGAGCCCGAACGGCCCGATCTCGCCGCCGAATAACCCCCACCCAACAATCGAGAGACATCAGCATGAACGCAGTCACCCCGATCCACGCCAGTCTCACGGGCCTCGACGGCTTCCGTGTCGAGATCGATCCCGCCCGCGAGCGCGCCGACATCATCCTCGACCGGCCGCCGATGAACACGGTGGCGATGGCCCAGCGCGACCAGCTGCGCAAGGTGTTCGAGGCGCTCGACGAAGATGATCGCGTGCGCATCATCGTGCTGCGCGCGGTGGGCGAGCACTTCTCCTCCGGCGGCTACATCAAGGGCTTCCTGGAGGCTTCGCCGGAGCATGTCTCCAAGCTCGCCTGGAACATCGCCGCGCCGGCGCGCTGCTCCAAGCCGGTGATCGTCGCCAATCGCGGCTACGCCTTTGGCGTCGGCTTCGAGATCTCGCTCGCTTGCGATTTCCGCATCGTCTCGGAGACCTGCCAATACGCGCTGCCGGAGCAGAAGCTCGGGCAGATCCCCGGCTCGGGCGGCTCGGCCCGCCTGCAGAAGATCGTCGGCATCACCCGGACCAAGGACATCGTGATGCGCTCCAAGCGCATCTCGGGCAAGCAGGCGCTCGACTGGGGCATCGCCACCGAATGCGTGCCGGATGCCGAGCTCGAGGCCGCGACCGATCGCCTGGTCGACGAACTGCGCTCCTTCTCGCCGATCGCCCAGCGCACCGCCAAAAAGCTGCTCAACGACACCGAGGATTCGACGCTGGCGATCGCGATCGAGCTGGAGGGGCATTGCTACAGCCGCCTGCGCCAGTCCGACGATTTCCGCGAGGGCGTCGAGGCCTTCCACGCCAAGCGCGCACCCAAGTTCACCGGCCGCTGAGCCGGCAAAATACCCGCGCGAGCACGGCTCGCGCGAGTCCGCCGAACTGACGTCGCAGAACAATAACCAGAACCGAGGGAACGACCATGAAGACGACCGGATATCTCGCAGCCGTCGCTGGGCTGCTCGCCGCAACAGCGCTCACCGGCGGTGCGCTCGCCCAGAGCGGCCCGATCAAGATCGGCGTCGTCACGCCGCTGTCGGGCACCTATACCCCGATCGGCCAGCAGGTCCGCTGGGGTCTTGAACTCGCCGCCAAGGAGATCAATGGCGCAGGCGGCATCGCCGGCCGGCAGGTCAACCTGGTCTTCGAGGACGAGGAGGCCAACCCTGCCGTCGCCGTGCAGAAGGCCGAGAAGCTGTTCCAGGTCGAGAAGGTCGACTTCCTCACCGGCACGGTCAATTCCGGCTCGACGCTCGCCGTCGCCCAGCTGGCCGAGCGCAACGCCAAGCTCGCGGCGACGACCGTCTCCTTCGCCGACTCGATCACTACCGACAAATGCTCGCCGAACATGTTCCGTGTGAACGCGCGCGCCGAGCAACAATCAGTCGCGCTCGCCGCCTGGCTCGCCAAGGAGAAACCGAAGGCCAAGGTCTATTATCTCGGCCCGGACTACGAGATGGGCCGCTCGACCGTCGCCGCCTTCAAGAGCAGCGCCGAGAAGTCGGGCGCGCCGACCGGCGGAGAGGTGTTCGCGCCGCTCGATTCCAAGGACTACACCCAGTATTTCGGCCAGATCCGCGCTTCACGGCCGCAGGTGCTCTATACCTCCGTCGCCGGCAACGACACGGTCAGGTTGCTGACCCAGCTGCAGGATTTCGGCTTGCTCACCAACCTGCAGGTCGTCGGCGCCTCGGGCACCGTGACCTCCCAGAACATCAGTGCGATCGGCCAGGCGGCTGAGGGCTTCGCCACCGGCGTGGGCTATTCCCCGCAGATCGACACGCCCGAGAACAAGGCGTTCGTCGCAGCCTTCCGCGCGGCCAACAAGGCCGATCCGGACCTCTACGGTGCCGACAGCTACGGCCTGCTCTTCGCCTACAAGGCGGCCGTCGAGAAGGCGGGCTCGACCGAGACCGACAAGGTGCGCGAGGCGCTGCGCGGCTTGAGCTGGCAAACCCCGCAGGGCGCCAAGACCATCCGCGCCGGCGACCACCAGGCGATGCAGCCGATGTATGTGGTGCGCGTCGCCAAGGGCAAGTTCGACATTATCGACAAGGTCGATGCCGACAAGGCGATCGGCCCCGACGCCTGCACCCGGTTCTGAGGACAGGCGCCGACCCCTCCCTTGACACAGGGAGGGGTCACACCGCCCTCGCGAAAGCACATGACATGAATGCCCTCGACTACCTCCAATTCGTGCTGGCGCCGCAGGTCGTCAACGGGCTCGCGCTCGGGGTCGCCGTGGTGCTGGTCGCCCTCGGGCTGACGATCATCTTCGGCATGCTCGACGTCATCAACATGAGCCATGGTGAGTTCTACGCCATCGGCGCCTATGCGGCCCTCGCCCTCGGCGCGGCCGGGATCAGCTTCTGGTTCCTGCTCGTGCTGGTGCCGGTCCTGATGGTGCCGCTCGGCATGGCGGCCGAACGCCTGCTGATCCGGCCAGTCTTCGACAGCCGGGATCGGCACGTCACCACGCTGCTCGTCACCTTCGGTCTCGCTCTTGTGGTTGAGGATCTGCTCAAGGTCGCCTTTGGCCCCAACACCCAGCGTCCGCCGACGCCCATCCCGGGGGCGATCGAGCTCGCCGGCATCATCGTGCCGAACTACCGGCTCTTCCTGATCGTGGTCGGCGCGGCGATCGTTACCGGCGTCGCCTATGTCGTCTACCGCACCAGGCTCGGCGCGATGGTGCGCGCCGCCGCCTTCGACCGCAACATGGCGGCCTCGCTCGGCGTGCCGGTGGCGTTGGTCTATGCCGGCACCTTCGCCTTCGGCGTGGCGCTGGCCGGCCTTGCCGGCGTCCTGCTCGCGCCGATCTATTCGGTCTTCCCGACCATGGGGCGAGACTTCATCCTGCTCGCCTTCACCGTCGTCATCGTCGGCGGCATGGGCTCGATCTGGGGCGCGGTCGTCGCCGGCCTGCTGCTGACGCAGGTCCAGGCGCTCGCCAGCCTGGTGATCTCGCCGGTCTGGACCGATCCGATCGTGTTCGGGACCATGGTCGCTTTCCTCGTTTTCCGCCCGCAGGGCCTGTTCGGGAGGCTCGGCCATGCGTGACCGGCTGACGCTATCAATGCGCGCGAGCCATTTGCTCGCCCTGATCTTCGTTGCGGCCGCGCTCGCGCTCGCCGCGATCGGCGCCGCCAGCGGCGACACCTTCTATCTCCGCCTCGGCACGGAGGCGCTGATCTTCGCAGGGCTCGCGCTCTCGGTCGACCTGCTGCTCGGCTATTCCGGCGCGCTCTCGCTGGGACAGGCGCTCTATTTCGGCATCGGCGCCTATGTCTCGGCGCTGACCTTGCTGAAGGTGCCGTCCTTCTGGCTCGCCATGGCGGCGGCGGGCGGGGTGACGCTCGTCGCCTCCATCCTCGGCGGGCTGATCGCCAACCGGGTGCGCGGCGTCTATTTCGCGCTGATCACCTTCGGCCTGGCGCAGGTCGTCGCCAAGGTCGTCTACAATACCCGCGAGCTCGGCGCTTCCGACGGCATGATCGGCATTCCCGTCATCGAGATCGGCTTCGGCCCGGTTTCGGTCTCGGCCGGTAATCCGGTCGGCTTCTTCCTGATCGTGCTCGCGATCATCATGGGGCTGTACGGGCTCACCGCCTATCTGCTCGACACGCCGTTCGGGCGGGTGCTGACCGCGCTCAAGGCCAATGAGAAGCGCGTGCCCTTCCTCGGCTATTCGGTCTGGCGGGCGCGGATGTTCTCCTATGTGCTGGCCGGGCTGATCGCCGGACTCTCGGGCGCGCTCTACCCGATGCTGCGCGGCTTCGTCTCACCCGAGCTGATGTTCTTCGCCACCTCCGGCAATGCGGTGATCTCGGTCATCCTCGGCGGCGTCGGCACGTTGATCGGCGCGATCTACGGCTCGGTGCTGCTCGTCGTGCTGAAGTCGATCATCGGCAGCTGGACCGAGCACCATCTGATCGTGATCGGCCTGATCTTCATGATCTGCGTGATGTTCCTGCCCAAGGGGCTCGTCGGCTTCATCCGGCCGCGCATCGAAGAGCGGCTGCTCGCCGGTGCGCGCGAGCCGGCTGCGCCGTCCTTCACCTCGGCCCAGCTCGAACCGGGGAGCGCCAAGCCATGACCGGTCCCGTCCTCGAAATCCGCGATCTCGGCATCGCCTTCGGCGGCCTCAAGGCGGTCGATCGGGTCAGCTTCAACGCGCAGCGCAACCGGATCACCACCGTGATCGGGCCGAACGGCGCCGGCAAGTCGACGCTGTTCAACCTGATCAGCGGAGCGCTCAAGCCCAAATCCGGACAGCTCCTGATCGACGGCGTCGACATGACCGGCGCCTCGCCGGCCCGCACCAAGGCGGCAGGGCTGTCGCGCTCCTTCCAGATCACCAATCTGTTCTTCGAGCTGACGGTGGCGGAGAATCTGCGCATGGCGGCGCAGGTGCTGGAGCCGAAGGCCCGTGCCTTCCTGCCGCTCGGCCGCTCGATCCGGGCGCTCGCCAAGACCCGCGAGATGCTCGACCGCTTCCAGCTCGGCCACAAGCGCGACGAGCTGGCCGGTAACCTCTCGCATGGTGACCAGCGCCGGCTCGAAATCGCGGTCTGCTTGGCGTCGGAGCCGAAGATCCTGCTGCTCGACGAACCGACGCAGGGCATGAGCCACGCCGACACGGCCGACACGGCCAAGCTGGTGCGCGAGCTCAGCAAGGATGTCAGCGTGCTCTTGATCGAGCATGATATCGGCCTCGTCATGGACCTCTCGGATCATGTCGTGGTCATGCACCAAGGCCGCAAGCTCGCCGAGGGACCGCCCGCTGTGGTGCGGGCTGATCCGGCCGTGCAGGCCGCCTATTTCGGACATCACTGATATGCTCGCGATCAACGGACTGCACAGCCATTACGGTCTGAGCCACGTCATCCAGGGCATCGATCTTTCGGCCGCTCCCGGCGAGGTGATCGGCATCTTCGGCCGCAACGGCGTCGGCAAGACGACGCTGCTGAAGACCATTGCCGGCTGGGTCAGGCCGAGCGAAGGTGCGATCACGCTTGGCGGCCGGCCGCTGACGGGCCTGACGCCCGATCGAATCTGCCTCTCCGGCGTCGGACTCGTGCCCGAGGACAGACGCATCTTTCCTGGCCTCACCGTCGAGGAGAACCTGCAGCTCGGCCTATTGCAGGTGCGAGCCCGCGGCGCCCGGGCCGAGCGCGCCGCGGTCGAGCAGATCTACGACCGCTTTCCCCGCCTTGGCGAGCGCCGTCGCCAACTCGGCACCACGCTCTCCGGTGGCGAACAGCAAATGCTCGCCATGGCGCGCGTGCTGGTCGGCGAGCCGCGGCTCGTGCTGGTCGACGAACCGAGCGAGGGGCTGGCGCCGATGATCGTCGCCGAGGTCTTCGCCATTGTGCGCGAATTGCGCGAGCGAGGCTGTATCGTGCTTCTCGTCGAGCAGAACGTGCACGAGGCGCTGTCGGTGACCGACCGCTTCGTCGTGATCGAGCGCGGGCGGATCGTGCTCAGCGGAGACGCCGAAGACGAGGCCGACCGAGAGAAGTTGCTGACGGCTCTAGCCGTCTGACGCCAAAGCGTCATGTTGCCATTGGCTGCACTAGAGACACTGGGCCTCTCCCGCGCGGCCGACCGGCACTGGAGATCATCCGGGTCCACGAAGGGCCAGCTTCGACCTGGCCGCCGAACCGCAAGCGAATCGTCAGGACCCGGGCGTGGTCGGAGACGGCCCTCTAGCCTAGCTCAAGCACCGTTCTTGATCAGCTCCCGCGCGATGATGGTGCGCTGGATCTGGTTGGTGCCTTCGTAGATCTGGGTGATCTTGGCGTCGCGATAGAGCCGCTCGACCTCGAAGCCGCGGATATAGCCGGAACCACCGAAGATCTGTACGGCGTTGGCCGTCTGCGCCACCGCCATGTCGCTGGCAAAGCACTTCGCCATCGAGGAGGCGGAGGTCGCGGGCTTGGCGTGGTCGATCAGCAACGCCGCGCGCTCGACCAATGCGCGGGCGGCGGCGATGTCCTTGGCCATGTCGGCCAGCATCCATTGCAGGCCCTGATTGTCGAGGATCGGCTTGCCGAACTGGCGCCGGTCGCGGGCATAGGCCAGAGCCGCCTCCAGCCCCGCCTGGGCGATGCCGACCGCCAGCGAGGCGATGCCGACCCGGCCCTTCTCCAGCACGCTCATCATGATGTGGAAACCGCGCCCCTTCGGGCCGAGCAGGGCCTCGCGCGGCACGGCGACATCGTCGAAACTGAGCGCGCCGACCTGGCTCGCGCGCTGGCCCATCTTGTGCTCCTTCGGCCCGCGCGAGACGCCAGGCGTATGCAGGTCGACCAGGAAGATGCTCATGCCGCGATGGCCGGCGGCCGGATCGGTCGAGGCCAGCACGAAGCCGAGATCGGCGACCGGGGCGTTGTGGATCCAGAGCTTGCCGCCGTCGATGACGTAGCCGTCGGCGGTCTCGCGCGCCGTGGTGCGGACATTGGAAAGGTCGGAGCCGGCTTCGGCCTCGGTCAGGCAATAGGCGACGCGGGTTTTCCCCGAGAGGATGTCCGGCAGGCGCCGCAGCTGTTCCGGCGTACCGTATCGGGTCAGCAACGTGCCGATCAGCTCGACGAGGCCGCACTGGTCGGCGACCGAGGCATAGCCGCGCGACAGCTCCTCCATCACGGCGGCATAGGCGAAGCTGTCGAGGCCGGCTCCGCCATGCTCCTCCGGCACGGTGATCCCGAACAGGCCGATCTTGCCCATTTGGGCGTAGATCTCGGCCGGGAAGGTCTCGTCGCGGTCGAGATCGGCGGCGGCGGGCTTGATGACATCGTCGGCAAAGCGCCGGGCGGTCTCGCGAATCTGGCCGTAGATCTCAGCATCGAGCAGGGGGGCGTGCATGCTTTTCTCCTCTCTCAGGCGATGCCGTTGAGGGCACAGAGCTGCGTCATCCGGCGGGCCGCGAGCTCCGGATCGGCGAACAGCCCGGCCTTGTCGGCGAGACGGAAGAGATCGGCGTAATGCAGAATGCCCCGCGCGGATTCGGCGCCGCCGACCATGCGGAAATGGCTCTGGAAGCCACCCAGCCAGGCGAGGAAGACGACACCGCATTTGTAGTGCTGCGTCGGCGCCTCGAAGAGCCGCCGCGACAGCGCGACGGTCGGATCGAGGATGGCGTGGAAGCCGGCGCGGTCGCCCGCCTCCAATCTCGCGAAAGCCGCGGCGGCAGCCGGCGCGATCGGGTCGAAGATGCCGAGCAGGCCGTGCGAGAAGCCCTGCTCGTCGCCGGCGATCAGCTCGGCATAGTTGAAGTCATCGCCGGTATACATCACGACGCCGTCGGGCAGGAGGCGGCGCATCTCGATCTCCTTGCCGGCATCGAGCAGCGAGATCTTGATGCCGTCGATCCTTGCGGCGTGCTCGCGGATCAAGGTGAGCACCGTCTCCATCGCCGGCTTGAAGTCGCGGCTGCCCCAATAGCCGTCGAGCGCCGGGTCGAACATCTCGCCGAGCCAGTGCAGGATCACCTTGCCGCGGCACTGGCTGATCAGGCGGCCATAGACGGCAAGATAGTCGTCCGGCCCCTTGGCGACGCGGCAAAGGGCGCGGCTCGCCATCAGGATGACCTTGCCGCCATGCCTCTCGACATGACCGATCTGCTCCTCATAGGCGTGGATGACCTCGTCGAGGCTGCGCACCGCCTGCGGATCGAGCTGGTCGGTGCCGGCGCCGCAGGCGAGGTCGGCGCCGGGCGTTGCCTTGGCCTCGGCGAGCGAGCGCGCGATCAGCTCGGCCGCATTGGACCAGTCCAGCCCCATGCCGCGCTGGGAGGTGTCCATGGCTTCGGCGATCTTGAAGCCGAGCCCCCAGAGATGGCGACGGAAGGCGAGCGTCGCCTCCCAGTCCACAGCGGGTACCCGCCAGGGCTCGATCAGCTTCAGCGGGTCGGCGACGACGTGAGCGGCGGCATAGACCGTGCGGACGCTATTGGCCGGAGCGATGCGGGGATAGGGCGATGGCGGCGCCAACCTGTAGCGCTCGCTGCTGCCATCCGTGCGGGGCAGGTTGATCTCGGCCATCGCTTCCTCCGGTCTGGTTTATTGGAACGTTCCAATTCAAGAACGCGCTTGCAGCCTTATACAAGGCAGTAAAATCGTTTGAAAGAGGGATATTGCATGACCTTCAATCTCCTGATATTGGAACGTTCCAGAAAACGAACGGCGCCTTGCGCTTCAGGGATGAAACGATGCCGCAGCCGAAAGGCAGCAAGGAGAAGGTGACGATCATCGAGATCGCGGACGCCGCGGGCGTCTCGAAATCGACGGTCTCGCTCGTCCTGACCGGCCGCGGCAGCGTCAAGTCCGATACGCGCCGGCAGGTCCTGCAGACGATGGACCGGCTCGGCTATGTCTATAATCGCGGCGCCGCCAACCTACGCAATGCGCAGTCCCGCATCGTCGGCCTCATCCTCAACGATCTCTCCAATCCGTTCTTCGCCGAATTCGCCATCGGCGTGGAGAAGGTCCTGCAGATGGCGGGCTATGTCGCCTTCATGGCCAACACCGCCGAGAGCGTAGTGCGGCAGGACCAGGTGATGCGGATGATGCGCGAGCATGGCGCGGGCGGCCTCATCCTCTGCCCGGCATTGGATACCCGCCCTGAGCATCTCGACTGGGTCCGGGCGGCCGACACGGCGCTGCTGGTGGCGATCCGTCGCCTGCCGGGCGCCGAGGTCAGCCATGTCGTGCCGGAGAACGTCGCGGGCGCCAGCCGAATCACCCGCCATCTCATCAATCTCGGTCATGAGCGCATCGCCTATCTCGGCGGCATGCATTCGATGGTGGTTCGGCAGGAGCGGCATGGCGGCTTCCTCGCGGCCATGGAGGCTGCCGGCCGCAGCGTCGATCCTGCCCTCAACCTCGAAAGCATGCCGACGCGCGATGGTGGCTTTGGCGCGATGAGCGCCGTGCTCTCGCTGGGCGATCGGCCGACGGCCGTGGTCTGCTACAACGATGTCGTCGCCATCGGCGCCATGCTGGCGGCAGCGCGACATGGCCTCGTCGTCGGGCGCGACATCGCCATCGTCGGCTTCGACGACACCAGCGAGGCGCGCCATGTCTCGCCGGCGCTCACCACCGTCGCGGTAGACCCCGTCGGGCTCGGCGAGCGCGCGGCTGCGCTGCTGCTGAAGCAGATCAAGGATCCCACGGTGGAACCGGAAAGCTTCATCGGCCCCGCCAACCTCGTCATCCGCGAATCCTGCGGCGCCTATCACCGCGCGCTCGCCGCCGCCGGCTGAAACCTCTCCCAGAGACAAAATCATGGCCTTTCCCCGCATCCTTTCTGCCGACGAAGCCGCCGCCCTGATTCCGGACGACGCGATCGTCACCGTCTCCTCCTCCTCGGGCTTGGGCTGCCCCGATGCGGTGCTGGCGGCGATCGGCCGGCGCTTCGATGCCTCCGGTCATCCGCGCAACCTGACGACGCTGCACCCGATCGCCGCCGGCGACATGTGGGGCATCAGGGGCATCGATCATCTCGCCAAGCCCGGCCTGCTGGCGCGGATCATGGGCGGTTCCTACCCCTCCGGTCCGTCCTCAGCCGAGCCGCCGGAGATCTGGAAGATGGTCACGGGCGATCAGATCCCGGCCTACAACATCCCGAGCGGCATCCTCTTCGACCTGCATCGCGAGGCCGCGGCGAAGCGGCCAGGCGTGCTGACCAAGATCGGCATGGACACCTTCGTCGACCCGCAGCACCAGGGCTGCGCCATGAACGCCCGCGCCGCGGCCGAGCCGATCGTCAGTCGCGTCGCGTTCGATGGCGAGGATTGGCTCTATTTCCGCAGCATCGTGCCGAAGGTCGCCATCATCCGCGCCACCACTGCCGATGAGCGCGGCAACCTCTCCTACGAGCATGAAGGTGGCTATCTCGGCCCGCTCGATCAGGCGCTCGCGGTGCGCAACAATGGCGGCGTCGTCATCGCGCAGGTGAAGCGCGTCGTTGCCGCCGGCAGCATCAAGACGCAGGAGGTCTTTGTTCCCGGCATCCTCGTCGATGCGATCGTGGTCGCCCCCAACCAGATGCAGACGACGCAGACCAGCTACGATCCGGCGATCTCCGGCGAGGTCTCACGGCCCATGTCGAGCTTCGAGACGCCGGCTTTCGATGTCGCCAAGGTGATCGCGCGGCGCGTCGCCCAGGAGCTTCGCTACGGCGATGCCGTCAATATCGGCTTCGGCATCTCGGCCAACGTGCCGCGCATCCTGATCGAGGAGGGCCAGCACGGCGCCGTGACCTGGGTGATCGAGCAGGGCGCCGTCGGTGGCGTGCCGCTGCTCGAGTTCCAGTTCGGCTGCGCCTCCAATGCCGAGGCGATCGTGCCTTCGCCCTACCAGTTCACCTACTTCCAGGGGGCGGGCTTCGACATGTCGCTGCTCTCCTTCCTGCAGATCGACCAGAAGGGTTGCGTCAACGTCTCCAAGCTCGGAGTGAGGCCGCATGTCACGGCCGGAGCCGGCGGCTTCATCGACATCACCGCCCGCGCCAGGCGCATCGTCTTCTCCGGCTATTTCAGCGCCGCCGCCAAGCTCGCGATCGCTGACGGCAAGCTCGTCATCGAGAAGGAGGGCAAGGTGAAGAAGCTGGTCGAGGCTGTCGAACACATCTCCTTCTCCGGCCCGCGCGCCGTCGCCCAGGGGCAGGACGTGACCTACATTACCGAACGCTGCGTGATGAGGCTGACCTCGGAAGGCATCGTCGTCACCGAGATCGCGCCGGGCGTCGACCTCGAGCGCGACATCCTTAGCCAGAGCGAGTTCCCGCTGCTGGTACCCAAGCCGCCCAAGCTGATGGATGCGGCTCTGTTCGATGAGGCGCTGATCGGCCTCGAAGTTCCGGCGAGGGCGGCATGAGAGATCCCGTCCGCCTCGATATCACCGCCGGCATCGCGACGATCACGCTCGCCCGGCCAGAAAAGCTCAACGCACTCGACGACGTCATGGTCGGGCTGCTCGGCCGCTTTGCCGACGCGATCGACGCCGATCGCTCGGTGCGTGCCGTCATCCTCACCGCCGAGGGCAAGGCCTTCTGCGCCGGCGGCGACATCGTCGCCTGGGGCGGGCTCTCTGCCCTGGAGATGGGGCAGGGCTGGGTTCGTTCCGGCCATCGCGTCTTCGACAAGCTCGCCCGGATGAAGCCGCCGGTCATCGCCGCGATGAACGGTCATGCCCTCGGCGGCGGCCTGGAACTCGCCGTCACCGCCGACATCCGCATCTGCGAGGCGCAGGCCAAGATCGGCCTGCCGGAGACTGGACTCGGCATGATCCCCGGCTGGTCGGGCACGCAGAGGCTGGTGAAGCGGCTGGGTGGGCAGGTGGCGCGGCGGCTGGCCCTGACCGGCGAGATCGTCACCGCCGAGACGGCGCTTGCCCTCGGGATCGTCGATCAGGTCGTCGAGAAGGGCGGCGCGCTCGCCGCCGCGCAGACCATGGCCGAGCGCGTCACCCAGCGTGGGCCGGTGGCGAACCTCATCGTCAAGCAGCTGATCAACGCGGCCGAGGGCGAGGACAGCGCAGCGATCATGGAGACGCTGGCGAGCTCGCTCGTCTCCTATACCGCGGATGTCAAGGAAGGCGTCGCCGCCTTCCAGGACAAGCGCACACCGCATTACCGGGGAGAGTGAGATGACGCGTCCTGTCGCTCTGATCACCGGCGCAAGGCGCGGCATCGGCCGCGCGATCGGTGTCGCCCTCGCCAAGACCGGTTACGACATCGCCTTCACCGACATAACCGAGGATGAAGCCGTCGCCGAAGCTTTGAGGCTCTTCGCAGAGGTCGGCGCGACGGCCCGCTTCTTCAAGCACGACGTCGCGGCGGTCGCGAGCCATGCCGGTCTCGTCGCCGATGTGAAACAGGCCTTCGGCCGGCTCGACCTCTTCGTCTCCAATGCCGGCATCGGCGCGCCCGTGCGCGGCGACATGCTGGAGATCACGGAGGACAGCTTCGACCTCGTGATGGACATCAACCTGCGCGGCGCCGCTTTCCTGAGCCAGGAGGTCGCCAAGGCGATGCTCGCGGACAGGCCGGAACGGCCGGGAATGGTCTTCATCACTTCGGCGAGTACGGAGCTCGTTTCGATCGACCGGGCGCAGTACTGCGTCTCGAAGCTCGGCCTCTCGATGTGGGCGAAAGCGCTGGCGGTCAGGCTCGCGCCGGAGGGCATTCCTGTCTTCGAGGTTCGGCCGGGCGTGATCCGCACCGATATGACCGCCAAGGTCGCCGCCAAATACGATGCGCGCATCGCAGAGGGGTTGATTCCGGCAGGACGCTGGGGCGAGGGCGAGGATGTCGCAGCCTGTGTCGCTGCCTTGAGCAGCGGGCAGTTCGCCTATGCGACGGGCACGGTGATCAATGCTGATGGCGGTCTGCTGATCCCTCGGCTTTAGTAGTGGGAACGACAGGACCGAGAAGCTCGCTTGAAGCGGGCCAGGTCTGCATGGAGGCAAGGCCGATGAGGACGGTTGGGGCTGCGGAATCTCGGAGCGGGTGTGCCGCATGAGTTATGAGTTCGATTTTGCGGATGTCTTCGCGGCCTGGCCGGAGCTGCTGCAGGGGCTGATGAACTCGCTCGTGCTCTCGGCACTGGCGATGGTGATCGGCATGGTGGTCTCGGTCGCCGGCGCGCTCGGCAAGACCTCGGGACCGAAATGGCTACGCTGGATCATCGACGAGTACATCGAGCTGATCCGCAACACGCCGTTCCTGATCCAGATCTTCATGATCTATTTCGGCTTGCCCTCGATGGGCCTGAAGATGTCCTCGAACACGGCCGCGCTGCTGGCGCTGGTGGTGAATGTCGGCGCCTATGGCATCGAGATCATCCGCGCCGGCATCGAGAGCATCCAGAAGGGGCAGATCGAGGCGGGCAAATCGCTGGGCATGCGCCCGCTGCAGATTTTCCGCTACATCATCCTGAAACCGGCGATCCAGGCGATCTATCCCTCGCTGACCAGCCAGTTCATCCTGCTGATGCTGAACACCAGCGTCTGCTCGGCGATCGCGGCGAGCGAACTCACGGCGGTGGCAGGCGACATCCAGTCCCGCACCTTCCGCAGCTTCGAGGTCTA
Organism: Allobosea sp. Root483D1; assembly: GCF_001429505.1. GTDB lineage: Bacteria > Pseudomonadota > Alphaproteobacteria > Rhizobiales > Beijerinckiaceae > Allobosea. Next base: position 1,254,990 of record NZ_LMJW01000001.1, on the reverse strand, counting down.
TTTCGTCGTCACCTGCATGTATCTCGGCCTCTCCGTGTTCTTCTGGTCGGTGTTCGCCGCGATCGAGCGCGCCTTCCTGCGCAAGCCAACCCGGTGAGGTGACGACGATGCGCACAATCGGATCCGGCGACCTCATCTACATCATCATGGCAGTGCGCTGGACGCTGCTGCTCTCGCTCGTCGCCTTTCTTGGCGGGGCGCTCGGCGGCGCACTGGTGGCATTGGCCCGGAGCGGCGAGTACAAATGGCTGAGGATCGCCTCGGCCGGCTACATCAAGGTCTTCCAGGGCACGCCGCTGCTGATGCAGCTCTTCCTCGCCTTCTTCGTGCCGGGGCTGTTCGGCTGGTCGGTCGACCCCTGGATGGCAGCGGCGCTCGGCCTGTCGCTCCATGCCAGCGCCTTTCTCGGCGAGATCTGGCGCGGCGCGATCGAGGTGGTGCCGCGCGGGCAATGGGAGGCGGCGACCTCGCTCGGCCTGCGCTACTGGCCGAAGATGGTGCTGGTCATCGCACCGCAGGCGGTCCGGATCGCGATCCCGCCGACGATCGGCTTCCTCGTCCAGCTTATAAAGGGCACTTCGCTCGCCTCGATCATCGGCTTCGTCGAGCTGACGCGCGCGGCGCAGATCATCAACAACGCCACCTTCCGGCCCTTCACGATCTTCGCGCTGGTCGCACTGGTCTACTACGTCATCTGTCGGCCGCTCTCGGCCTACAGCAAGCGAATGGAGCAAAAGCTCCTCGTCGCCGCGCGCTGAGCAAGTTCCGCAAAAGTGGGAACCACTTTTGCGACAAGAATCTGCTCAGGGCACGTCGATGCAACACCAGCCTACCCTCAGAGGAGAACGCCCGATGTCACTGTTCAAATCGATCTGCCGCCGCAGCCTCGGCGCGCTGGTCTTCGCCGGCCTCGCCGCCGCGTCGCTCGGAGCAACCCCTGCCCAGGCCGCCACGCCGGACGAGATCAAGGCCCGCGGCAAGCTGATGGTCGGCGTGCTGACCGACTATCCGCCCTTCGGTGGCACCGACGCGCAGCAGCAGCCGGCCGGCTATGATGCCGACGTCGCGGCGCTGATGGCCAAGTCGCTCGGGGTCAAGCTCGAGCTCGTGCCGGTTACGGGCCCGAACCGCATCCCCTATCTGCTGACCAACAAGATCGACGTGCTGATCGCCACCTTCGGCATCACCGCCGAGCGCCAGAAGCAGGTGCTGTTCTCCAACCCCTACAGCACGCTGACGATCTACGTGCTCGCCCCCAAGAGCCTGAACATCAAGACGGCGGAAGACCTGAAGCCGGTGACGATCAGCGTCGCGCGCGCCTCGACGCAGGACACCGCGATCAGCGCCGTCGCTCCGCAGGGCACGCCGCTCAAGCGCTATGACGACGACGCGACCGCGTTGCAGGCTCTGATCTCCGGCCAGGTCCAGGCGATGGGCGCGAGCAACACCATCCTCGCCCAGCTCAACAAGGACTATCCGCAGCTCAACATGGAGCCGAAGATCACGCTGCGCGAGCAGGCCAACGGCATGGCCTTCCGCAAGGCCGATACGGCGCTGGCCGAGTTCGCCAACAAGTTCATCGCTGAGATCGAAGGCAATGGCGAATTGTCGAAGATCAACCAGAAGTGGTTCGGCATCCCATTGTCGAAGCTGCCGGCGATGCCGCAGTTCTGATCCCGTAAGACGTGCGCCCGGTCATGGCCGGGCGCACCCTTTCACTGTCACCCTGAACGGTTTTTGCCCGATGTCCGCGACAGCCTCTTCCGCCGACCACGAGATCGGCGACGTGATCATCGAGATGCGCAAGGTCGACAAGTTCTATGGCGACTTCCAGGTCCTGCGTGACATCGATCTCACGGTTTCGCGTGGCGAGCGCATCGTCATCTGCGGGCCGTCGGGCTCGGGCAAGTCGACGCTGATCCGCTGCCTGAACCAACTCGAAGAGCATCAGAAGGGCGATATCGTCATCGACGGCACCACCGTCCACGCCAAGCTCAAGGGCATCGAGGATATCCGCCGCGAGATCGGCATGGTGTTCCAGAGCTTTAACCTGTTTCCGCATCTGACGGCGCTGGAGAACTGCACGCTCGCGCCGATGAAGGTGCGTGGCATCGGGAAAGCCGAAGCCGAGGCGAATGCCCGCAAGATCCTCGAGCGCGTCCACATTCCCGAGCAGGCCCACAAATACCCGGTCCAGCTCTCGGGCGGGCAGCAGCAGCGCGTCGCCATCGCCCGCTCGCTCTGCATGAACCCGAAAATCATGCTGTTCGACGAGCCGACCTCGGCGCTCGATCCCGAGATGGTCAGCGAGGTGCTCGACACCATGGTCGAACTCGCCGAGAGCGGAATGACGATGATCTGCGTCACCCATGAGATGGGCTTTGCCCGCAAGGTCGCCGACCGGGTGATCTTCATGGACGCGGGCGAGATCGTCGAAGTGGCGCCGCCCGGGCAGTTCTTCTCGGCGCCGCAGAGCGAGCGGACGCGCCAGTTCCTCGGACAGATCCTGCACCACGCCTGATCTGGTATATCTTCAAATAATACGTGAAATCTCAAAATGAATCATGAGTAATACCAACGGCGGCCGAGGCTGACACACAGGTCTTTTCGGCGGTCCGTTTCACTGATTCCATGGGCGCGAGGAGGCTTCGCGCCATTCCTGCCGCGGTGAAGCTTCGGACGCATTACTCGGCCTCGGACCTGCGACGGCTCGCCGCCGGGTCGCGGCACGCCAACCAGAGCCGGCGGCTTCTCTCGGTGGCAACGGTTCTCGCGATGACCGCATGGCACTCTCCTATCTCGTCAAGCCCGTCATGGATCATGCTCACCACGTCTTCAGGGAGAGGTGACGGCGGTCGGCCAACGTGGAGGGGCTGCGGGCGATCGACTTTAGTCGGTCGGCGCAACGCAAACGCCGACGCTCCGTCCTCAACAACGATCTGACGGTGAGAGTTAGCACCATGCTGCCGCCTATCGACAGCTGCAGCAGCGTACTACTCTGCCGGTCCGTTGGGACGACACGGTTGAGGAAGCAAGCCATGGCCACCAAAGCAGCCGGACAGATCCATATCGGCATTGGCGGCTGGGTGTTCGAGCCCTGGCGCGGCGTGTTCTATCCGGACAAGCTCTCGCAGAAGCGCGAGCTCGAATATGCCGCGAGCAAGTTGACCTCGATCGAGGTCAACGGCACCTATTACGGCTCGCAGAAGCCGGAAAGCTTCGCCAAATGGCGGGCGGAAACGCCGGATGGCTTCGTCTTCGCGCTGAAGGGCTCGCGCTTCTGCACCAATCGCCGCGTGCTGGCCGAAGCTGGTCCCTCGGTCGAGAAGTTCGTGACCTCCGGCCTCAGCGAGCTCAAGGAGAAGCTCGGCCCGATCAACTGGCAGTTCATGGCGACCAAGGCCTTCGATCCCGCCGATTTCGAGGCGTTCCTGAAGTTGCTGCCGAAGGAGGTCGACGGCGTCACGCTGCGCCATGCCGTGGAGGTGCGCCATCCAAGCTTCCGCTCGCCGGATTTCGTCGCACTTCTGCGCGAGTACGGTGTCGCGGCCATCACCTCGGGCGATTCCGACTTCCCCCAGATTGCCGACGTGACGGCGCCCTTCGTCTATGCGCGGATCATGGGCACTAAGGAGGCGGAGGCGCAGGGCTATCCCGCGAAACAGCTCGATGCCTGGGCTGGCCGTGCCAAGCACTGGGCCAAGGGCGGCGCGCCGGATGATCTGGAGCTGGTCGCGCCGGCGGCGGAGAAGGCGCCGCGCGACGTCTTCCTCTATGTCATCAGTGGCGACAAGGTCCGCAACCCGGCTGCGGCGATGGCTCTGATCGAGCGCGTCGGCGGCTGAGGCTTACTGCGCGGCCTGGGCAGCGGGCTCCTGGCAGACATCGACCCATGCTGCGCCCGTGAGCGCAGCCATGCGGTCCGGGCTGATGCGCACCGCGGTCTGGGTCGAGCCGGCCGCCGGCACGACCTCGTCGAAGACCTTCAGCGAGACGTCGCAATAGACCGGCAGCGGGGTCGGCAAGCCAAACGGGCAGACGCCGCCGACCGGATGGCCGGTGATGGCGACGACCTCGTCGAGGTCGAGCATGCGAGGCTTGGCGCCAAAGGCGGCCTTGGTCTTCTTGTTGTCGAGGCGGGCGTCGCCACGGGTGACGAGCAGGACGACGCGCTCGCCGAGGCGGAAGGACAGGGTCTTGGCGATGCGGGCGGGCTCGACCCCAAAGGCCTCCGCCGCCAGCGTCACCGTGGCGCTGCTGCCGTCGGTCTCGAGGATGGCGATGTCGGGGGCGTGCTGCGCGAAGAAGGCGCGGACGGATTCAAGGCTCACGCAACTCTCCTGCCGAAGCGCCACCAGATCAGCGATGCCACCAGCGCCGGTACGCCGAAGACGGCGAGCAGGATCGGGGCCTCCTGCAGGAAGCTGTAGCCCGCCCGGGTGATGCCGACGATCAGGTTGATCACCGAGACGACGAACCAGAGCGGAATGAACAGCTTCATCGCGAAGACGATCGGATGACGCCCGCCCGTGTTCAGCCGGGGCGCGATCAGGAGCAGCACGCCGAGCAGGGCGAAGCCGGCCGCAATGACCTTGACGGTGTGCATCCGGCGTCTCCCGTCTCGCCTTAGTGCCGGAAATGGCGATGGCCGGTGAAGACCATGGCGAGGCCGGCCTCGTCGGCGGCCTTGATCACCTCGTCGTCGCGCATCGAGCCGCCGGGCTGGATCACCGCGGTGGCGCCGGCCTCGGCCGCGGCGAGCAGGCCGTCGGCGAAGGGGAAGAAGGCGTCGGAGGCGACGACCGCTCCCTTCGCCAGGCTCTCGGGCGCGCCGGCCGCCCTGGCCGCTTCGCCCGCCTTCCAGGCGGCGATGCGCGAGGAATCGACGCGGCTCATCTGGCCGGCGCCCACGCCGACCGTGGCGAGGTTCCTGGCGTAGACGATGGCGTTAGACTTGACGTGCTTGGCGACGCGAAAGGCGAAGCGCAGATCGGCGAGTTCCGCCTCGCTCGGCTGGCGCTTGGTCACGACCTTGAGCTCCATGTCGTCGACGACGGCGTTGTCGCGCGCCTGCGCCAGGAAGCCGCCAGCGACGGTGCGCAGGGAAAGGCCGGCTTTGCGGACATCCGGCAGGCCGCCGGTCAGGAGCAGGCGCAGGTTCTTCTTGGCGGCGACGAGCGCGATCGCCTCCTCGTCGGCGTCGGGAGCGATGATCACCTCGGTGAAGATCTCGACGATCTTCTTCGCTGCTTCCGCGTCAAGCTTGCGGTTGAGCGCGACGATGCCGCCGAAGGCCGAGACCGGGTCGCAGGCCAGCGCCCGCTCATAGGCTTCGAGCAGCGAGCCGCCCTCGGCGGCGCCGCAGGGATTGGCATGCTTGACGATGACGCAGGCAGCAGTGCGGGCCGGGTCGAACTCGGCGACGCATTCGAAGGCGGCATCGGTGTCGTTGATGTTGTTGTAGGAGAGCTGCTTGCCCTGGACCTGGCGGGCGGTGGAAACGCCCGGGCGCTGCTCCGGCGTGCGGTAGAAGGCGGCCCATTGATGCGGGTTCTCGCCATAGCGCATGGTCTCGGCGAGGCTGCCGCCGAGCGCGCGGAAGGCCGGCGAGGTATCGCCGAGCTCGCCAGCAAACCAGTTCGAGATCGCCGCGTCATAGGCGGCGGTGCGCGAATAGGCCTTCTGCGCCAGCTTGCGGCGCAGTGTCAGCGTGGTCGCGCCCTTATGCGTCTCGAGATCGGCCAGCACGGCGGCGTAGTCGGAGGCCTCGACCACGACGGCGACGTCGTTGTGGTTCTTGGCGGCGGCGCGGATCATCGCGGGGCCACCGATGTCGATGTTCTCGATGCAGTCGTCATAGGGCTTGCCGGCGGCGACCGTCGCCTCGAACGGGTAGAGGTTGACGACGAGGAGGTCGATCGGCGCGATGCCGTGGCCGAGCATCGAGGCCTGGTGCTCGGGATGCGAACGGATGGCGAGCAGGCCGCCATGCACCTTGGGATGCAGCGTCTTGACGCGGCCGTCCATCATCTCGGGAAAGCCGGTGAGATCCGAGACGTCGGTGACGGCAAGGCCGGCCTCGGCGATCGCCTTGGCGGTGCCGCCGGTCGAGACCAGGGCGATGCCCATGCGGGTGAGGGCGCGGGCGAACTCGATCAGCCCGGTCTTGTCGGAAACGGAAAGCAGCGCGCGTTCGACGCGGCGGAGTTCGTTCGGCATGGGAAGATCAGGTCCGGGTTGATGAGCGCGAGGCGCGGAATACTTGCGCGCGCCCTATCACGACCGGGCTTTGCTGCAAAGCACAACACGCTGCAACTTTGCTCTGCGGAGAGCTCAGAGCGGCAGGTCGGGCTCTGCTTCAGCCGCTTCGCGTTGGGCCGCTTCGCTCCGGGCGGTGCGCTGCGCCGGCGTGCCGAGGCGGGCGAAGCGCCAGCTGATCTGCGGCGTCGCCACGGCGTCGAATTCGATGACGAGCTGCACCGTCTTGTGGCGCCCGTCTGCGGCGGCGAAGAAGATGCTCTCCTCCAGCCCGACTCGCAGGCCCGAGGCCTCGAAAGCCCAGATCTCGCCGGAGGGCAGCGCCAGCAGCACACCCTCGCCATCGCGGATCAGACTCGGCTTGACATTGGGATGCAGGTGGAAGCGCGCCGCCGCCGGCAGGCTCGCCAGCGCGGCGGGCGAGCTGAGCTGATCCTCGCCGACGAGTTCATTGCCATTGCGGGAGAGCAGCAGGCGGCGGGTGTGGACGATGCCGAAGGCGCGCCGGTAGCCGTCATGGCTGCCGACCCATTCATGGCCATCCTCGCTGTCCTGGCGGGCTACACGGACATCGGCCGGCCCGGCGGTGATCCGCCGTTCGCCGAGAACGAGCCCGAACACGGCGCTTGAGCGATCGTCCAGCGTCACCGTCGAATGAGCGGCAGTGGCGCGGGCGGCGAGCCTGAGCTCCGGCGTGCCGAAGCGGCTGGCGCCGCAATTCACCACGATGCGTTGCGAGCCGGTCGACAGTTCGAAGGAGAGGCAGCCGGCATGGGCCTCGATCGAGTTGGCGCCCCGCGGCGGCGGCCCGGCCTCGACGACGACGATGCTGGTACCGGCGCTGAGCCGGTCATAGCCGGAATAGGCGGCGTGCTCGATCGGCCGGGCACGGACATCGTCATAGGCCGCGAGCGTCGCCATCAGGTCGGGCGGTGTCGCGTTCATGCCGTTGAACAGAGCCAGCGCGCCGTCGCCATGCCGGAACAGCTTGAGATGCGGCATCATCCGGTCGATCGCCATGATGATGGCGCGCGGCGGTTCCAGCCCGCGCGCGGTGAAGGTCTCGCGCAAGGGCAGGAGATCGAGCAGCAGGTCGATGATGATGCGGGGATTGCGGCTGAGATGGCCGCCATCGGGCAGGATCTGCTGCTCCAGTTCGTCGGAAAGCGCCACTTCATAGCGGCGCAGCCGTCGCTCCTGGCCGTCGAGGCAGATGGCGGCGAAGCAGATCGCGATCAGGCATTGCAGCCGCGCCGCGCCCTCGACGGCACCGGAGAGAGCGAGCTGCAACCGCTCGGCCGTCTGGGCGACATGGCGGATGAAGCGTTCATAGAAGGCATGGTCGGCGCCTTCGAGCAGCAGGGGAGAATGCGACAGGAAGGACATCAGCCGGCGGGCGATCACGGCCGGGCGCCGGGCGATCTCGTCGCGGTCATGCCGACGGGCGATGAACTCGTCGACGAGGGCGCGGGCATTGGCGCGGGCGATCGCCGTATCGGCAGCGCGTAAGTGGCGCAGCCAGACGAAGCCGTGCAACCCCTCGGACCAGGCCTCGCTCGGCGCTGCGACCAGGAAAGGCGATTCGCCATGGCAGTTCACGGTACGGCCGGCGAGGGCGAAGTAGCCGGCATAGATGTCGCTTGCCGTGGTCGGGTCGGCGGTGCGCAGATCGTGCGGGGCAAAGAGCAGGCGGCTGGAGCGCAAGCGGCCGAAGGGCCAGAGCGCGCGCTTGGCACCGGCGACCTGGCCGCGCGTGCGTCGCGCCGCCCTGCCGATGGCCGCCCGTGCCAGGCCTCCTCGCTCCGACCAGCCGTTCAATGAATTCTGCTGCCTCGCCGTCCCACCGCCCCCATGAGGAGGCGAATCCCGATCAAGTCATGATCTTATCAGGCGACATGCATAAAATCCCGCCCATCCTGAGAGACGCGGCGTCTCGCCGGCGAGCTGATGCGGCAGCGTACGCAATTCGCCTTGCGGCGTCAGCGCCTCGGCCTGGCCGCCGATCTCCTCGGGCTTGATCGGATCGCGTGCGAAGCCCGGCGTGCGCGCCAGGAAGTCCTCGATCTGCGCTTCGCCTTCCTCGTGCTCCAGCGAGCAGGTGCAATAGACCAGGCGCCCGCCCGGCCGGGTGAGCCGCCCCGCCTGGTCGAGCAGGCGCGCCTGCAGGGCGGTGAGCTTGGCGATATCCTCGGGTCGTTTGGACCAGGCGACATCCGGGTGGCGCCGGATCGTACCGGTGGCGCTGCAGGGAGCATCGAGCAGGACGGCGTCGAACGGCTCCGCCTCGTAGGTCGAGGCGTCAGCGGTGACGACCTCGGCCTGCAGCCCGAGCCTGTCGAGATTGGCCTTGAGCCGGCGCAGGCGTGGGCCGGAGCGGTCGACCGCAACGACCTGCGCACCCGCTTGCGCGAGCTGCACGGTCTTGCCGCCCGGCGCGGCGCAGAGATCGGCGACGCGCTCGCCGGGCCGGGCATTCAGGAGATGGGCGGGCAGCGCGGCGGCGGCGTCCTGAACCCACCATTCCCCCTCGCTGAAGCCCGGCAATCCCGTGACGGCCTCGCGCCCGCGCAGGCGCACCGAGCCGGTCGGCAGGACGATGCCGTCGAGCTTGCCGGCCCATCCAGCCGGGTCGGATTTCACGGTCAGGTCGAGCGGTGGCTCTTCGGCATGGGCGGCGGCGATCGCCATGGCGACATCGGGGCCATATTGCGTTGTCCAGCTCTGGCGCAGCCAGTCAGGCGTGTTGGCCAGCGGATCGAGATTGGCGAGGATCGCCTCGCGTTCGCGCGCCAGCCGTCGCAGCACGGCATTGCCGAGCGAAACGTAGCGCGACGAACGAGAGTCCTCGTGCAAATGGCGGATTGCGAGATCGACCGCGGCGTGGTCGGGCACGTCGAGGAAAAGCAATTGGGCGGCGGCAGCGACCATGATCGGCTCGAAGGGGCCGGAATTGCGCGGGCTGCCGCGTTCTAGCCTGGCGCCGACCACCTGGCGGATCGTGCCCAGGCGCCGGAAGGCGACGGTCGCGATCGCGCGCGCCAGCCCGGCATCGGCCGGCTCCAGCCCGGCCGTCGCAGCCATCCGCTCGAAGGTCTCGTCCAGCGCGGTGCCGGCGCGCAGCACCTCGTCGATCAGCGTAGCCGCCAGGCGGCGCGCGGCGAGACCAGGAGCATCATCAGCCGACCCGCGGTTTTCGTGAGGAGCTGCCATCTCAGCCCCAGGGCCCGGGCTCGCGCCCGCCGGCGAAAGGATTCTGGCTCGCGCCGCCGACGAAGCCGCCCCGGCCTGCGCCGACGCCCATGGCGCGCGCCTGCTCCATCAGCGCGGCGATGCGGTTGCCGGTGTCGGGGTGTGTCGAGAACAGTGAATCCATGCCACGGCCTGAAAGCGGGTTGATGATGAACATGTGCGCCGTAGCAGGCTTCGCCTCGGCCGTCTCGTTTGGGATGTGGGAAACGCCGCCGGCGATCTTGGCGAGCGCGTCGGCGAGCGCCACCGGGTTGCCGCAGATCTCGCCGCCGATGCGGTCCGCCTCGTATTCGCGCGAGCGCGAGATCGCCATCTGGACGATGCTCGCCGCCAGCGGGGCGAGGATCATCAGGGCGATCTGGACGATGGCGTTGGGGCGATTGTCGCGCGAGCCGAAGAACATGCCGAAGGAGGCCAGGGTCGAGATCGCGCCGGCCATGGTGGCGCTGATCGTCATGGTCAGCGTGTCGTGGTTCTTGATGTGGGCGAGCTCGTGCGCCATCACGCCGGCGAGCTCGTCATAGGACAGCGCGCGGATGATGCCGGTCGTCGCGGCGACCGCGGCGTTTTGCGGGTTGCGGCCGGTGGCGAAGGCGTTCGGCTGGTCTTCCTGGATGAGGTAGACGCGCGGCATCGGCATATTGGCGCGTTGGGCAAGATCGCGCACCATGCCGTAGAGCTCGGGCGCGCTGCGCTCATCGACCTGCTGGGCATTGTAGGCGGACAATGCCAGCCGGTCGGAGTTCCAGTAGCTGAACAGGTTGGTCGCGACCGCGATGCCGAGCGCGATCAGCATGCCGCCAGCGCCGGCGAGCAGATAGCCGACCACGCCGAACAGCGCGGTGAGCGCCGCCATCAGCATGCCGGTACGGACATAGTTCATCGAGAATCCCTTCTTGCCTCCGTGCTCCGGCGCGGAAAGGCTCGCCGGAATGCGGTTTCGTCCCTATGTGGTGGGGATGGTGCCGATCCTGCAAGAGAATGGCCGATCATGAGCGCGCAGACGAAGGCGGATGAAGCGCCCGCAAAGGAATTGTCGCCGGCAGCGCAGCGTGCGCTCGCGGAAGCGCAGGCGCGGCGTGCGGCGATCGACGCCAAGGCCGCCGAACTCAAGCAGCAAAGAGAGATCGATGGGCGCGGCGGCCTTGAGCCGGTGCGCTATGACGATTGGGAAGTGAAGGGCATCGCCAGCGATTTCTGAGCCGTGCGGCCGTGACGGTTGCCAAGCGAGCCGCGGCCGGCCAAAAACGATGCGATTGCAACGGCTTTGATCCAGCATGAGTGACAACAAGCGCATCGAGGCGCTGCGGCGGCTCCTGACCGAAGCATACCAGAAGCTTGGGCTGAAGCTCGGTTTCTCGCTTTGGGACGGCTCACGCGTCCCGGCTGATTGGCCGGCGGACGGGCTGATGATCGCCATCCGCGATGCCGGCGTCGTCGCGGCGCTGCTGCGCAAGCCGAAGCTCGATACGCTGCTGCATCTGCATGTCTCCGACCGGATTGCGATCGAGAACGGCACGATCTTCGACCTTGCCGCGGCCCGGCCGGACGGCAAGGTCGGCCGGCTGGCGCGCGGCATCTCCAAGGCGGGGGTGTTCGATGTCGTCAGGCGCTTCATCTTCGCGCCGGGCAGGGCGCCGCAGGCGGTCGAGCACATCAAGGGCGACGAGATCGCCCGCGACGGCAAGCCGGCGACGAACAAGGCCAATATCGCCCATCACTACGACGTCTCGAACGCATTCTATCGGCTCTTCCTTGACGAGCGCATGGTCTACACCTGCGCCTATTTCACCGAGGACCATGACGATCTCGAACGCGCGCAGACCGACAAGCTCGAGATGATCTGCCGCAAGCTGCGCTTGAAACCGGGCGACAAGCTGCTCGACATCGGCTGCGGCTGGGGCGCGCTCGTCTGTTACGCCGCCCAGCATTACGGTGTCGAGGCGCATGGCGTGACGCTGGCGGAGGAGCAGCTCAAGCTGGCGCGCGAAAAGGTCGAGGCGCTCGGCCTGACCGGCAAGGTCACGCTCCATCTCAAGGACTTCACCCAGATGGAGGGGCAGTTCGACAAGGTCTCCTCGATCGGCATGTTCGAGCACGTCGGAATCCGCAACCATCCGACCTATTTCCAGGCGGTGAACCGGCTGCTCAAGCCGCGCGGCCTTTACCTGCATCATTCGATCTCGCGGCGCGCCAAGAAGACCGACAAGGCCTTCAACAAGATGCCGGCCGAGTATCGCGCGCTGGTGCGCTACATCTTCCCGGGCGGAGAGCTCGACCATTTGGGCATGTCGATCGCCAATCTCGAGCGCTACGGCTTCGAGGTCCACGATGTCGAGGGCTGGCGCGAGCACTATCAGCGCACGACGCGGCTGTGGTTCGAGCGGCTGAACGCGAACAAGGCGGTAGCCGAAGCGGAAGTCGGGCCGGAGCGGACCCGGATGTGGCTGCTCTATCTCGCCGGCTGCTCGCTCGCCTTCGAGAGGGGCGGGGCGCTGATCAACCAGACGCTGGTCTCGAAGCGGCGCAAGGGCCCGTCGGGCCTGCCGCTGACGCGGGTCGATCTCTATCGTTGAGCGCGGCTACGACAGGCGCAGCGCGAGCGGTCGGTCGCTGAACGTCACGGCGCCAAGGCCTGCCTCGGCGCGGGCATAATGCAGGGCATCGTCCCGGCTGCGGAAATAGCCGCCGCCGCGGCCATGCGTCTCGACCGCGATCCAGTGGCCCTCGCGGTCGCGTCCGATCTTGAAATGCGGACGGGTGCTTGAGGTGGCGATGGTCGGCATGACCGCCTCAAAAGAAGCCGATCGTGGTGCCGAAGGCGAGGCCGGCACCGAAGACGATCATCGAAGCGAAGGCGGCCTCGGCGACGGTGAAGAGCGTCTGGGCGTGGCCGGACAGGACGGAGCGGGACAGCGTGAACATCGAAACCCCCCAAAAGGTGGATCCTGGATGTTCCGGTCTTGCGTCGTTCTGCGCAGTTTTCGCGGCTCTGACATGCGAATGGCGCCCGAGGGGGCGCCATCAGGTCGGGCTCCGTGGCCAGGCTTATTTCTTTACGAAGGCGTCGAGCTTGCCGTAATGCTCGGCGAGCAGATAGTAGAAGGTCAGGCGCGACTTGGTCTTGTCGGCCTTCATGTGATCGCAAGTGGCCTTGACGCTGGCGTCGAGGTCGGCGCTCTTCAGGCCGAGCTTCTTCTTCAGGAAGTTCTCGCGGACGCGCTCGAGTTCGGCGGGGTCGGAGCAGGCGACATAGCGTGTATCGGGCTTGCTCATGACCAGTGCATAGGCCTTGCTCATGCCGGCGAACGCGGCCTCATTCAGAGGCTTCTTGGCGAACTTCTTGACGTCGGCGAGATGATCCATCGGGTACCCCTCTGAAGACATATCGGTTCGAAAGGCGCGCTGGACTCAGCGTTACGCCTTCGAAAACGATATCCGGCTTTTTCTCGACAAGCGAGAGGTTCCGATACGAAAAGCCCCGCGATTCCTCGGAAGAAATTGCCGAATCGGCGGCGGTGCCGGGATGCGTCGGTGCTCAGGGCATCACGACGACAGGTGTCCCCATCCGGACGCGGGCATAGAGATCGATCACGTCGCTGTTGTGCATGCGAAAGCAGCCATAGGAGGCGGCGGTGCCGACCGAGCGCGGGTTGTTGGTGCCGTGGATGGCGTATTGGCCGCCGGGGCCGAGGCCGATGACGCGCGCGCCCATCGGGTTGTTCGGCGCTCCACTGGGGATCACGTCCGGCAGTCGCGGATTGTCGCGCTTGACCTGGGCCGGCGGGCTCCAGGCCGGCTCGACCACCAATTCCTCGACATATTTGACGCCGCGCCACTGCTTGCCGGCCTTGCCGACGGCGATGGTGTAGCGCAGCGCCTGGCCGGGTGCCGCGATGTAGTAGAGCTTGCGCTCGGCGGTACGGATCAGGATGGTGCCGGGCTGGTAGCGGTAATCGGGGAAGTCGACGATCTCGCGCGCCTGGGCGGGGCGTACCGCCAGCAGCATCAGCAGCGAAATTGCCGCTGCGATGATGAAATCGATCGGTCCGTGCCGGCCTGCCATGGGCTTCTCCTTGCGCATCAGAACGCTTCGGAGGCGGATTTGGGCGGGTCGCCGGTGAATCGGGGGTTCAGCAGCATGGTGAACCCTCGATTCAGGATGAATCCGGACTTAATCGCGGGCGTCTCAGGCGATGGCGCTGCCGAGCGCCAGCATCGCCAGCAGCAGCGACAGCAGGGCGGCGAGGGCGAGGTCGATCGGACCGTGCGGAATGCTCATGACGGATACCTCCGGCGCCGCGATCCGATGTCCAGCGGCACCTGCCTCGTCATGACGGAACCGGCTGGTACGGTCCACAAGCGACGGAGGCTGGCGTGAACGGCTCGTTAAGTGCTCCCGCTGCGTTCGCTGAAAATGCGCGTCGTGAGGCTGCGTTCAGGCCTTCTCGACCACGAGCGTAGCGCCGTCGACGCGCACGACGCGGATCTCCGCACCGGCGAGCAGCTCGGGACCGGTGACGCGCCAGGAGGAATCGCCGACGCGGATGCGGCCCTCGCCGCCGGTCATGGTCGCTTCCAGCTTGAAGACCTTGCCGATCAGCTGGCGGCCGCGATCGTTCAGGCCCGAGGCGGCGTCGGGTTCATCGCTCCGGCGACGCGTAACGGCGCGGCCGGCAAGAACGCAGGCGACAGCGAGCGCTGCAAAGATGAGCAATGCACCCTGCCAGGCGATGCCGGTCAGCCCGATGACGGCGCCGGTCAGCAGGGCGGCGAGGCCGAACCAGAGCAGGAAGATGCCGGGCGCCAGCATCTCGCCGCCGACCAGGACGAGCCCGAGCACGATCCAGGCCCAGCCGCCGAGGGAGGCGAACCAGTCGAGCATGATCAGCCCTCCACGGAGCGGCCGGCCGCGGGAACGGAGCCGACCCGACGATTCGCCACCGCCTCGTCACCGAACACGGCCTTGGTCAGCTGGGCGATGCCGCCGACGGTGCCGGCGAGCGCTGCGGCCTCGATCGGCACGATCACCACCTTGCTGTTGGGAGCGCTCGCTATCGCCTTCAGCGCATCGGTATAGCGTTCGGCGATCAGGAAGTTGGCGGCCTGGATGTCGCCGCGGCTGATCGCCTCGCTGACCATGGCGGTCGCCGCCGCTTCGGCCTGAGCCGAGCGTTCGCGTGCCTCGGCGTCGCGGAAGGCGGCTTCCCGCCGGCCCTCGGCGGCGAGAATCTGCGATTGCTTCAGACCTTCGGCCTTCAGGATTTCGGCCTGGCGCATGCCGTCGGCTTCCAGCACGGCGGCGCGCTTCTCGCGCTCAGCCTTCATCTGGCGGTTCATCGCACCGACGATATCGGCCGGCGGCAGGATGTCGCGGATCTCGATGCGGGTGACCTTGACGCCCCAGGGCGAAGCCGCGGCGTCCATGACGCGCAGCAGCCGCTCATTGATCTCGTCGCGATGGGAGAGCAGCTGGTCGAGGTCCATCGAGCCGACCACGGTACGGATATTGGTCATGGTCAGGACCACCAGCGCCTGATCGAGCGCCGAGACCTCGTAGCGCGCCTTGGCTGCATCGAGGACCTGATAAAAGGCGGCCGCATCGATGCGCACGCCCGCATTGTCCTTGGTGATCGCTTCCTGCGAGGGAATGTCGAGCACCTGCTCCATCACATTCACCTTGTGGCCGATCCGATCGAAGAGCGGGATGATCAGCCCGAGGCCGGCACCGAGCGTGCGCGAATAGCGGCCGAAGCGCTCGACGGTGAAGTTGTAGCCCTGTGGCACGGTGCGCACGCCGAGCGCGATCGCGATGACGACCGCGACGACCAGCATAATCAGGGCGACCGTGGCGATATCCAAACCTTGCGAGCCCATCTCGTGCCTTCTCCAGTTTCGGCGCAGCAGCCGTTCATCATACCGATCTTTGCGAAGTTCTGATGCAGGCTCGCCCCCGCCTCACTTCTCCAGATATTTGACCACGCGCCACATCATCTCGCCGACGGTGTTGCACTCCTCGTCATTGAGCACGCCCATCATCGCCTCGATCTTGTTGGTATGGATCGCCAGCGCCTTGCGGGTCAGCGTCTCGCCTTCCGGTGTCAGCCAGAGGCGCCGCACCCGCCGGTCGGTGTCGTCATTGCGGCGCTCGATCAGGCCGCGTCGCTCGAGCTCGGGCAGGAGCATGCTCATGGCGCTGCGGCCGACGAGCAGCTTCTCGGCCAGCGCTTGCTGGGTCAGGCCGGGGGTACGGAAGACGTTGGCGAGCACATCGTAATGGGCGAGCTGGATGCCGAGCGGGGCCAGCGCCTCGGAGAAAACCTTCTTCCAGAGCTGGTGCATGCGCGCGACGGCGAGCCAGTTCTTGAAGCGTGGCAGCTCCCACGGCAAGCGCGATCCGCCGGTGCCTTCCGGCCCGTCCGCAGTTTCAGAAATCGGCTCTTGCATTTTGTTCATGGCTGAACATAATAGTTCAAGACTGAACGAACAGGGTTTCCGATCATGCCAAGCGCAGCCCTTCGCGTCATTCGCCCTCTCGTCCGTATCGGCAGCTTCATCGCTCCACGCACCGCAGGGCGAGCCGCCTTCAAGCTCTTCTGCACGCCGCCGCGCCAACCGGGTCCACAGACCCGGACCGGCAAGGCGATCGTCGCCGCCCGCTCCCGGCTCGCACCGGCCATCAAACAGGCGGTATCCTACCCGTGCGGGACGGTCAGCACCTATCTGTTCGAACCGGAGCCTCGCTTGCAAGATGGCGATGCGCCCGCGCCGACCGTCATCCTGCTCCATGGCTGGAACAGCGAGGCGGCTTTCATGAGCGCTTTCGTCCAGCCGCTGCTGGCGCAGGGCTTCCGCGTCGTCGCCTATGACATGCCGGCACATGGTGCCTCGACCGGGGCCGAGCTCAACATTCCGCTCGGCGTTGCCGCGCTCGCCGCCGTGGCCCGCGTCTTCGCGCCGGTGCATGCGATCGTCGCCCATTCCTTCGGCGGGGCGATCGCGCTCGCCGCGCTCGCCCGTAGCGTGCCGGGCCAGCCGCGGGTCAGGACGAACCGGCTCGCTTTGGTCGCGGCGCCGTCCTCGGTCACGACGATCACCCGCAATTTCGGCGCGACGATCGGGCTCGGCCGGCGTGGCCAGGCGGCACTGGAGCGGCACATCCACAGCGTCGCCGGCAACCCGGTCGAAGCCTTCGAGGGTCGCGGGCAACTGGAGACGATCGGCCTGCCGACCCTGGTGATCCATGACCGTCAGGATCGCGAGCTCGATTTCCACCATGCGCAGGCGCTGGCGGCGGCGGGGCCATTCGTGATCCTGCAGGAGACGAACGGACTCGGCCACCGGCGCGTTTTGCAGGCAAAGCAGGTGGTCGAGGGTGTGACGCGGTTCGTGGTGGGGTAGCCGCAGCCGTCATTCTCGGGCGGAGCGAAGCGCAGACCCGAGAATCTCGGAAACGTCAGGGTGCCTTCTCGGCATGAGATGCCCGGGTCAAGCCCGGGCATGAGGAAGAACCTAGAGCCAGCCCATCAGCTCCCGGCGGACCACGGCCTCGATCACCTGCATGCCCTCCTCGGAATCATTGAGGCAGGGCAGATAGGCGAACTCCTTGCCGCCATTGTGCATGAAGATCTCGCGGTTCTCGACGTCGAGTTCCTCGAGCGTCTCGAGGCAATCGGCGGAGAAGCCGGGCGCGACGATGGCGAGGGACTTGGTGCCTCCTTGCGCCAGCGCCTTCACGGTCTCGTCGGTGTAGGGCTGCAGCCATTCGTCGGGCCCGAAGCGCGACTGGAAGGTCAGGCGGAAGCGCTCCTCGGGCAGACCGAGTTTCTCGCCCAGCAACCGGGCGGTGACGGCGCACTGGCAATAATAGGGGTCGCCCTTGAGCAGGTATTCCTTCGGCATGCCGTGCAGCGAGCAGAGGATCACCTCCGGCTCGAAGCTGAGTTTGCCGAGCGAGGTCCGGATCGAGGCGGCGAGCGCGTCG
The DNA here is from genome assembly GCF_001429505.1 of Allobosea sp. Root483D1. Lineage (GTDB taxonomy): Bacteria > Pseudomonadota > Alphaproteobacteria > Rhizobiales > Beijerinckiaceae > Allobosea. Next base: position 1,237,499 of record NZ_LMJW01000001.1, on the reverse strand, counting down.
ATATAGGTCGGGTCGGCATAATAGGGATGGGCGACCCGCACCGTCGGCTGCCAGCGCATCTCCATCAGCGCGCGAAAGGCGTGATCGCAGGCGGTCGCCGAGGTCGGCGCGGCATATTGCGGGTAGAGCGGGACAAGAAGAATGCGGTCGCAGCCCTGGTCGAGCAGGGCCTTGAGGCGGCTCTTCACATCAGGCCGGCCGTAGCGCATTGCCCAGTCGACCGTGATGCGGTCGCCAGCCTCGCCCTTCAGGCGCTCGGCGAGTTTCTCGGTCTGCGCGCGCGTGATGGTCTTGAGCGGGCCCTCGTTGCGCTCATTGTTCCAGATCGAGGCGTAGTCCTTGCCTTTCCGGCCGGGGCGCGTCGACAGGATGATCAGGTTGAGGATCGGCCACCACTTCCAGCGCGGCTCCTCGATGACGCGGCGGTCGGAGAGGAATTCCTTGAGATAGGCCCGCATCGGCCGGTAGCTCGTACCCTCGGGTGTGCCGAGATTCATCAGCAGCACGCCGATGCGGCCGCTCTTGATGGTTGCGTGGTCGGGCGGCAAACGGGGCTTGAGGCTCATCACATCCGCTTTCGTTCGGCTGTGATTTAGACGAGTTACGGTTTTCGTCCAGTCGGGGCGTGCGGGGTGCGACACTGCGTAAGCGGGGGTCTCGCAAGCCGGCTAGGCTCTTGCTAGTCTTCGACCAAATCAAAACTCTTGGACCAAATCAAAACCACAGGGGTTCGCGCCGATGACCAAGATGACCCGCCGCCATGCGCTTCGCGTCCTCGGCGCTCCCGCAGCCCTCGCCGCGACCGCGCCCGTCGCCAAGGCACAGACGCCGGTAGCGAGCTTCACGCTGCTGCTGGTCAACGACATCTACAAGATGAGCGATGACAAGGGCAAAGGCGGCTTCGCCCGGGCCTCCGGCATCGCCAAGGCCGAGCGGGCGCGCGGCGTGCCGGTGCTGTTCTGCCATGCCGGCGACTGCTACTCGCCCTCGCTGATGTCGGGCTTCGACCAGGGCGCCCATATCGTCGCGATGCAGAACAAGATGGGCCTCGACGTCTTCGTGCCTGGCAATCACGAGTTCGACTTCGGCAAGGAGAACTATCTCAAGCTCACCGCGGCCCAGAGCTACCCGACCTTCGCGGCCAACCTGCGCGATGCGGCCGGCAATCCGCTGCCGGGCCACAAGGATTCCCAGGTCTTCGAACTGGGTGGCATCAAGGTTGGCGTGATCGGCACGACCTATGATCCGACGCCGCAGCTCTCCAATCCCGGCGACCTGAAGTTCTCCTCGACCATGGAGGCGCTCCGGCGCGAGGCGCGCAAGCTGAAATCGGAGGGTGCCGACATCCTCGTCGGCGTGGTCCATGCCGACCGGGCGATGGACTACCAGATCGTGCGCTCGCGCGTGGTCGACATCCTGCTGACCGGCCACGACCACGATCTCGCCATCGCCTATGACGGCAAGGTCGTGATGGTCGAGTCGAACGAGGAGGGCAATTACGTCACCGCGATCGACGTCGCCGTGAAGGTGTCGGGCGAGGGCGCCGGCCGCCGCGTCGAGTGGACGCCGACCTTCCGCGTCAACGACAGCCGCGCCGCGACGCCCGATCCCGAGGTCGCCGCCATCGTCAAGGGCTATGAGAGCGAGCTGTCGAAGGAGCTCGATGTCGAGATCGCCACACTGGGCGCCCCGCTCGATTCGCGCACCAGCGTCATCCGCACCCAGGAAACCGCGATCGGCAACCTGATCGCCGATGCGATCAGGGCGGCGACCGGTGCGCAGCTCGCCATCACCAATGCCGGCGGCATCCGCGCCAACAAGCAGTATGCTGCCGGCCACAAGCTGACGCGGCGCGACGTGCTGAGCGAACTGCCCTTCGGCAACGCGACGTCCATGGTCGAGATCACCGGCAAGGATGTGAAGGACGCGATCGAGAACGGGTTGCGCGACGCCCCGCAGGGTGCCGGCCGCTTCCCGGTGGTGTCCGGCCTGACCTTCGAGGCCGACCTCAAGCAGCCGCAGGGCTCGCGCGTTACCTCGGTCAAGGTCGACGGCAAGGAGATCGACCCGGTCGGTAAATACACGGTCGCCACCAACGACTTCATGCTCTCGGGCGGCGACGGCTACACCGCGCTCGGCCGCGGCAAGACGCTGCTCGGCACGACCGACGGCAAGCTGATGGCGAACGAGGTGATGGTCTATGCCCGCCGGCTCGGCACGGTCGAGGCCAAGGTCGAGGGCCGGGCCGTCCTGAAGTGAGCGGCTTCCACGCGGCGCGGGGCGCCTTCCTGGCATCGCCTGCCTCTGCCTCCTGGCGCGATCTTGCCGTGTTCCGCGATGGCACGCTGGCGCGCGCCTGCACTGCCGTCGATGCCGAGCGCGCCGCCGGCCATGTCGTGGCTCCGGCGCCGGAACGTTTCCTGGCAGCGCTGGCGCTGACGCCGCTTGATCGGGTGCGCGTCGTCATCCTCGGCCAGGACCCCTATCCGACGCCCGGCCACGCCAACGGGCTCGCCTTCTCCTATGTCGGGCCGCCGCCGCTGCCGCGCTCGCTGGTCAATATCTACAAGGAGCGGGCCGAGGATCTGCGCCTCGTCGCTCCGGCCGGCGGCGATCTCTCTGATTGGGCGAAGCAAGGCGTGCTGCTGCTGAATACCGCGCTGACGGTTCGCGAGGGCGCGACACAGGCTGGCTCGCATCTCAAGCTCGGCTGGCGGGCGGTGACTGACGAGATTCTCGCGGCGGTCTCGCAGCGGCGGCCGCATGTCGTGTTCATCCTGTGGGGTGGCCCAGCCCAGGCCAAGCGCACCCTGATCGACGAGACCAAGCATCTGGTGATCGCCAGCGCCCACCCCTCGCCGTTGTCGGCACGGCGCGGCTTCTTCGGCTCGAAGCCCTTCAGCCAGGCGAATGACTGGCTGAAGGCGAAGGGGGAGGAGCCGGTCGCGTGGTAGGGCGCGAGGCCGTCATTCTCGGGCGAAGCGTAGCGTAGACCCGAGAATCTCAGGCAGAACGAGGCTCACGTTTCCGAGATGCCCGGGTCAAACCCGAGAACGGCGCCCGTTCCTCACCCCACCGGCCGCTCATCGGCGATGACCTTGCCGTCGTTGGGCAAGGCGCCGAGCGGCAGGATCTCGACCGCGCCCTTAAGCTTGGTCACCTGCTGCAGGGTCGAGGAGACCGCGTCGATAAAGCCGCTCGGCTCGGCGTAGATCTCGGCCTTCAGCGTCATCGTGTCGAGCTCGTTGGCGCGGCCGATGACGAGGCGGAGCTTGGCGATCTCGGCATGGCGGCGGGCGATCTCGGCGACCTGCTCGGGGCGCACGAACATGCCCTTGACCTTGGCCGTCTGGTCGGCGCGGCCGAGCCAGCCTTTGATCCGGGCATTGGTGCGGCCGCTGGCGCTGGCCCCGGGCAGGATCGCGGTCAAATCGCCGACAGCGAGACGGATCTGCGGGTGATGCGGGTCGAGATTGGTGACGACGATCTCGCCAACCTCGCCCTCGGCGACAGGATCGCCGGTGCCGGGGCGGACGATCTCGACGATCAGGTTCTCGTTCAGCACCATGCCGTCGCGCGCGCTTGTCTCATAGGCGATCAGGCCGAGATCGGCGATGGCGTAGAGCTGGTAAGCGTCGATGCCGCGCCCCTGCACCCAGGCCTGCAGCGAGGGCGGGAAGGCGGCGCCCGAGACGATGGCGCGCTTCAGGCAGGAGATGTCGACGCCGCGGCTGTCGGCGGCCTCGATCAGCAGCTTGAGGAAATCTGGCGTGCCGAGATAGGCGCTGGGCTGATAGGCGCCGATCACCTCCATTTGCTGCTCGGTATTGCCGGGGCCGGCTGGAATGACGGCGCAGCCGATGGCCCGCGCAGCCGAATCCATGACGAAACCGCCTGGCGTCAGATGGTAGCCGAAGGTGTTGAGGACGACGTCGCCCTTGCGGAAGCCGGCGGCGTAAAGACCGCGCGCCGTGCCCCAGGGGTCGACGCCGGTGCCTTCCGGCTCGAAGATCGGTCCTGGTGAGGTGAAGAGCCGGCCGAAGGAGCCGAGCGGCGAACCGACGAGGCCGCCGAAGGGCGGGTTGTCCTTTTGTAGCGCCGGCAGGTCGGCCTTGCGCAGCACCGGGAGCTTGGCGAGCGCGGCGCGATCGGTGACCGCAGTAGGGTCGATGCCCTTCAGATGCGCGGCATAGCCCGGGGTCGCCAGTGCGGCGGCGAGCACGTTGGGCAGTTTGGCGAAGAGGTCGGCCTCGCGCTGCGCAGGCGGCCGGGTCTCGAGATCGTCGTAGTGCTGGCTCATCGCTCGTGCCCCGGTGCGAACCTATCGGCGCAGAATGCGCAAGAAATTGAGCAACCCCATCAGCGACGCCGCGACATAGGTCATCGCCGCGGCCCGCAGCACGCCGCGCGCGGCGGGCATGTCGTCGGGGTGCAGGTAATTCTCATGCTGCAGGATCGGCAGCGCCTTGCCGAAGCTGGCGTCGAACTCGACCGGCAGCGTGACGAGATGGACGACGAGGCCGATGCCGAGCAAAGCCAGCGCCGCGCCGAACTGGAACAGCCCGATCGTCGGCACGCGGGTCAGGACCATCACCACCGGAGCGGTGATCAGGATCACCATCGCGACCTTGTCGACCATGCCGAGGAAGCGGGCCAATCCGGTGCGGATGCCGAAGAGCCGGCTGCCCTGCGCGTGCTGGACGGCGTGGGCGACCTCATGGGCTGCGACGGCGACGGCGGTGATCGAGCGGCCGTCATGGTTCCCTGGCGACAGCCGCACAGTGCGGGCGTCGGGATCGTAGTGGTCGCCGCCGGCGGCGGTGGTCTCGACGACGACCGAGGCCAGGCCGAAACGGTCGAGCAGATGGCGCGCGAGTTCGCCCCCGGTGCCGGGCAGATCGGGCCTGTCTGCGGCGTGCCTGTCCATTTCGTAGCGGACCCAGAATTGCGGACCGAAGATCACGGCGGCGAGCAGGAGGGCGATGACGAGGTAAAGCATGACCTGAAATGCCCTGCCGAAGCGGGCCGGACTATGACAGCCAGCGCTTGCGGCGCTTGTAGCTCTTGACCTCGCGGAAGGATTTCTTGTTGCCCTCGGCGACACCGAGATAGAACTCCTTCACGTCCTCGTTCTCGCGCAGCATCTGGGCCTGCCCGTCCATGACGACGCGGCCGGTCTCCATGATGTAGCCATAGGTCGCGTAGCGCAGCGCCATGTTGGTGTTCTGCTCGGCGACGAGGAAGGAGACGCCCTCGCTTTCGTTGAGCTGGCGGACGATCTCGAAGATTTCCTCGACGATCTGCGGCGCCAGCCCCATTGAGGGTTCGTCGAGCAGGATCATCTTGGGCTTGCTCATCATGGCGCGGCCGACGGCGCACATCTGCTGCTCGCCGCCGGAGGTGTAACCGGCCTGCGAGTTGCGGCGCTGCTTCAGCCGCGGGAAGAGCTCGTAGATCTTCTCGAGATCGCGCTTGATCGCGGCATTGCCGTCGCGGCGGGTGAAGGCGCCGGTCAGCAAATTCTCCTCGATCGAGAGATGGCCGAAGCAGTGCCGGCCTTCCATCACCTGGATGCAGCCGCGGCGGACCAGTTCGCTCGGCGACATCCTGTCGACGCGCTCGCCGTCGAAGACGATCGAGCCCTTGGTGACCTCGCCGCGCTCGGCCTTGAGCAGGTTGGAGATCGCCTTCAGCGTCGTGGTCTTGCCGGCGCCGTTGGCGCCGAGGATGGCGACGATGCCCTTGCGCGGCACGGTCAGCGAGACGCCCTTCAGCACCAGGATGACGTGATCGTAGATCACCTCGATGTTGTTCAGCGACAGGATGGTGTCGCTGGTCGCGGCCGTGGCGGCAGGTTTTTCGAGGGTGGCGGTCGACATGGCGCGCTCCGCTTTCGGATAGGACGACCGGGCGGCGGCACAGGCCGCCGCCCGGAGGTTCAGATCAGGACGACTTCTCGCAGGACTCGGTCCGCTTCGGCCAGTTGCCGGCCTTCTCGACATAGTCCTTGGCGTTGGCCTCGATCAGCGGCCGGACCTCATCCTTGAGCGGCTCCAGCCACTCGCCCGGCTTGGTCCACTTGGTGCCGTCCCATTCCGCGACATAGGCCTTGCTGTGGCCGGAATGGTCGGTGCAGGAGATCGAAGTCGGCGTGGCGAAGCCCTCCATGCCGATCTCCTTCAGCCTGGCATCGGTGATGTTGAGGCTCTCCAGTCCGCGGCGCATGTCCTCGGCGGTGACGACCTTCTTGCCGGTCAGCTTCTGGGCGTTGCGGATCGCCTCGACGACCAGCATCGAGTTGTAGACGCCGCGGTTGTAGAGATTCTCGCCGACCTTATCCTTCGGCGTCGTGCTCTTACCCTTCTCCACGACATGCTTGAGGATGTCCTGGATGACCGGGAAGTTCTGGCCGGCCGCGTTCAGGTTGAGCGACTTGTAGCCCTTGGCCTCCGGCCCGCCGGCGCGCGCATCGTCGTCGCCGCCCGCCCACCAGACGCCGACCAGCTTGCCGATCGGGAAGTTGTTCTTGATGGCTTCCTTGACCGCGGTCGGGTTCATCGCGCCCCAGCCCTGGTTGTAGAGGTAGTCAGGCCGGTCGCGGCGGATCGAGAGCCAGAGCGAGCCCTGGTTCTGCATGTCGGCGGCGGCGACGGGATAGAGCTTGAGCTCGAAGCCGTACTTCTTGGCGAGGTTCTCGAGGACCGGAATCGGCTCCTTGCCGAAAGGCGCGTCGAGGTGGATCAGCCCGAGCTTCTTGCCCTTGAGCTTGTCCATGCCGCCGAGCTCGGCCGCCATGTGCTTGACCATCAGGGACGCGCCGTCCCAATAGGTGAAGGGCGGAATGAAGACCCAGGGGAAGTTGGTGCCGTCGGCCGAGGCCGAGAGGCCATAGGCCATCGACAGGATCGGGATCTTGTCGACATGGGCGCGCGGGATCGCGGCGAGCGTCGCGCCGGTCGACCAGGGCGAGTAGACGATGGTGTTCTTCGACTTGGCCTGCTCGTAGCACTCGATCGACTTCTTGGTGTCGTAGCCGGTCTCGCACTCCTCATAGATCACCTTGACGCCGCCGACGCCGCCGTCGCGCTCGTTGATCATCGCGATGTAGTCGCGCATGCCGTCGCCGATCGGGATGCCCGAGCCCGAGAACGGGCCGGTGCGATAGGCGTTGTTGGCGAAATAGACCGAGTCCTGCGCGTTTGCCGGTGCGGCGATGGCGCCGGCGGCAAGGAGCGCGCCGAGTGCGACGCTCCTGATGATGCTGCTCTTCGTCATGGACTTCCTCCGTGGTTGCTGCGGATCCGGCAGTGCCGTCCCGTCTTCGCCATGCCCGCCGCTTGAAAGCTCTGCGGCGGGTCGTTGTCCTTGGGTCCCTCTCCCCATCGATTTGGCGCGAGTTCCTGTCGTTTGGCTGGAACCAGCCAAACGGAAAGCGCGCTGCCTCAGTAGGGGAAGGGCCACGTCCGCAATTTCTGCTTCCCGATCTGCCAGAGCCTGGCGAGGCCGTGCGGCTCGAGGATCAGGAAGATGATGATCAGCGCGCCGACCAGCATGTAGGTCATGTGTTCGGCTGCCGCGCCGCCGATCGGCACGCCCAGCGCCGGCAGGCCGAACTTCAGCGCCGTCGGCAGGACGGACAGGAAGGCCGCGCCGAAGAAGGAGCCGATCAGCGAGCCGAGGCCTCCGATGATGACCATGAACAGGATGGTGAAGGAGAGGCGGATGGTGAAGACGTCGTTGGCCTCGCCGCCACCATACCAGAGGAAGATCATCATCGCTCCGGCGACCCCTGCGAAATAGGAGGAGACGGCGAAGGCGGTGAGCTTGGCGTTGAGCAGCTTGATGCCCATCAGCTCGGCGGCGATGTCCATGTCGCGGACCGCCATCCAGGAGCGCCCGAGCTTGCCGTGCACCAGGTTCGAGGCGAACCAGGTCAGCAGGATGACGAGCCCCAGGCAGACGAAATAGCGCGTCTCGGGGGTGGCGGAGGCGCCGGTGACGGCCACGCCGAACAGCGTGCGCTGCGGCACCTCGATCGCGCCCGAGGCATTGTAGTTGAACAGCCAGGGAATGCGCACGAAGGCCCATTGCAGGAAGAACTGCGCGGCGAGCGTGGCGACGGCGAGATAGAAGCCCTTGATCCTGAGCGAAGGCAGGCCAAAGAGCACCCCGATCGCGGCCGAGAACAACCCGGACAGCAGGATCAGGACGATGATGTTCACGCCCGGGAAGAACGTGGTCAGCTTGTAGCAGGAATAGGCGCCAACGCCCATGAAGGCGGCGGTGCCGAGCGAGATCAGCCCGGTATAGCCGGTCAGGATGTTGAGCCCGATCGCTGCCAGCGAGAAGATCAGGAACGGGATCATCACCGAGGCGATGAAGAAGTCGCTTCCGGTCAGCGGGATGACGATGAGGGCCAGAGCCAGGATGACGGCGATGCCGATCCGGTCCTGCCGGAGCGGGAACACGGCCATGTCGGCGGCGTAGGTGGATTTGTATTGGCCGGCTTCGCGGTAGAACACGGGTCAGCCTTTCAGATGCGTTCGATGATCTTGTCGCCGAACAGGCCCTGCGGCCGGAACAGCAGGAAGCCCAGCGCGATGAAATAGGCGAGCCAGCTCTCGATGCCGCCGCCGATCAGCGGCCCCCAGTAGAACTCGCCGAGCTTCTCGCCGATGCCGATGATCAGCCCGCCGACGATGGCGCCGGGGATCGAGGTGAAGCCGCCGAGGATCAGCACGGGCAGCGCCTTGAGTGCCACGATCTCGAGCGCGAAGGAGACGTCCGAGCGCGCGCCCCACATGATGCCGGTGATCAGCGCGACGATGCCTGCGGTGAACCAGACGATCACCCAGATCTGGTTGAGCGAGATGCCGACCGAGAGCGCCGCCTTGTGGCTGTCGGCCACCGCCCGCAGCGCTCTTCCGATACGGGTGTACTGGAAGAACAGCGCCAGCACGGCGATCATCAGCGAGGCGATGATGGCGGCGGCGATGTCGATCTTCTGCAGCGAGACCAGGCCGCCGAGGATCTTCAGGTCGATCGCGCCCTTGGGCAGATAGAGCTGATCGGCGATCATCTGCTTGGGGCTGCCGCCGAAGACGGCTTCGCCGAAGCCGATCAGGAAATAGGTGATGCCGAAGGTCGCCATGAACAGGATGATGTCGGGCTGGTTGACCAGCGGGCGCAGCACCACGCGCTCGATCGTCACGGCGAGGGCGAACATCACGCCGAGCGTCAGGATGACGGCGAGGAAGGCCGGAACGCCCTTCTCATAGAGGCCGACCAGGGTAAGCGCCGCGAACACCACCATGATGCCCTGGGCGAAGTTGAACACGCCCGAGGCCTTGAAGATCAGCACGAAGCCGAGCGCGATCAGCGCGTAGAGCACGCCGGAGACGAGGCCCTCCCATATCGTCTGGGCGAGCAGGTCCGGCGCCTGCGTCATCTGGTTGAACGGGTCGACGAAGATGGCGTGGATCGTGCCGGTCGGATCGATGCGGGCGCCGATGAGCGCGGCGGCGACGAGGCCGACCACGATCAGGCCGGCCTTGATCCAGCCATTGGCCAGGAGATTGGGCGCGGGCTGCGCGGCGACGTCGCTCATGCGCTCTGGTCCTTGATTGCAGCGGCAGCCATCAGTGCGCAACTCCGAGATAGGCGTCGATCACGCGCTGGTCGGCCTTGACCTCGCTCGGCGTGCCGTCGGCGATCTTGCGGCCGTATTCGAGCACGACGACGCGGTCGGAGAGGTCCATGACCACGCCCATATCGTGCTCGATCAAGGCGATGGTGGTGCCGAACTGGTTGTTCACGTCGAGGATGAAGCGGCACATGTCCTCCTTCTCCTCGAGGTTCATGCCGGCCATCGGCTCGTCGAGCAGCAAGAGCTCCGGCTCCATGGCCAGCGCCCGGCCGAGCTCGACCCGCTTCTGCAGGCCATAGGGCAATTTGCCGACCGGCAGCTTGCGGATGTGCTGGATCTGCAGGAAGTCGATGATGTCCTCGACGACCTTGCGGTGCTCGATCTCCTCGGTCATCGCCGGGCCGTGCCGCAGCGCCTGCCAGAAGAAGCCCTTGCGCATCTTCAGCGTGCGGCCGGTCATGATGTTGTCGAGCGTCGACATGCCCTTGAACAAGGCGACGTTCTGGAAAGTGCGGGCGATGCCGGCGGCGGCGGCCCGGTGCGGGCGCATCTTGTCGCGGCGTACGCCCTTATAGGTGATGCGGCCTTCCTGCGGGTGGTAGAAGCCGTTGATGCAATTGAGCATCGAGGTCTTGCCGGCACCGTTGGGGCCGATGATGGCGCGGACCTCGCCCTTGCGGATGTCGAAGGAGACGTCGCTGATCGCCTTCACGCCGCCGAAGCGCAGCGAGATGCTCTCGACCGAGAGCAGCACCTCGCCCTTATGCGTGACCGGTGCGCCGGCGACAGCCATGGAATGCGCGTTCATGCCGCCTCCTTCGTCGCAGACGTGGCTGCTGGCGCCGTGACCGGATAGACCTTCGCGTCCGCGACCTTGACCGTCGCCGAGATCACGCCCTTGCGGCCGTCCTCGAAGGTCACTTCGGTCGAGATATCGGCCTCGGTCGCGCCGTTGTAGAGCGCCTCGACCAGCGGGGCGTAGCGCTCGGCGATGAAGCCGCGGCGGACCTTCTGCGTGCGGGTCAACTCGCCGTCGTCGGCGTCGAGCTCCTTGTGCAGGATCAGGAAGCGCTTGATCTGGGCGCCACCCATCATCGGTTCGGCCGCGAGCGAGCGGTTCACCTCGTCGACATGCTTTTCCATCATCTCATAGACCTGCGGATGGCCGGCGAGCTCCTGGTAGGAGGCGTAGACGACATTGTTGCGCTCGGCCCAGTTGCCGACGGCGGTCAGGTCGATGTTGAGCGCGACGGTCGCGTAGTCGCGGCCCTGGCCGAAGGCGACGACCTCCTTGATGTTCGGATAGAACTTCAGCTTGTTCTCGATGTATTTCGGCGGGAACAGCTCGCCGGAGTTGAGCTTGCCGACATCCTTGGCGCGGTCGATGATCTTGAGGTGGCCGCTCTCGTCGAAGAAGCCGGCATCGCCGGAGCGGACGAAGCCGTCTTCCGTCATCGTCTCGGCGGTCTTCTCGTCGTCCTTGTAGTAGCCGCGGAAGATCGAGGGCGAGCGGTAGAGCACCTCGCCATTATCGGCGATCCTGATCTCGACCTGCGGCGCCGGCTTGCCGACCGTGTCGGCCTTGATCTCGCCGTCCGGCTGCATGGTGATGTAGACGCCGGCTTCGGTCTGTCCGTAGAGCTGCTTCAGGTTGACGCCGATCGAGCGATAAAAACGGAAGAGCTCGGGGCCGATCGCCTCGCCGGCGGTATAGCCGACCTTGATGTTGGTCAGGCCGAAGCGGTTGCGTAAGGGAGCATAGATCAGGATGTCGCCGAGCTTGTAGAGCAGGCGGGCGGAAAGCGGCACGCTCTCGCCGTTCAGGATCTTCTCGCCGTGCTGCTTGGCCACCCCGAGGAAGTAGTGGAAGACCTTCCGCATCAGCGGGCCGGCATCCTCCATGCGCACCATGGTCAGCGTCAGCATGGTCTCGAAGACGCGCGGCGGCGCGAAGGCGTAGGTGGTGCCGATCTCGCGGCGGTCGTCGACGACGGTCTCGGGACCTTCCGGGCAGTTGACGCAGAAACCGGCGATGATCGCCTGCGCATAGGAGAAGACATGGTCGCCGACCCAGGCGATCGGCAGATAGGCGATGATCTCGTCGCTCTCGTTCAGCCCGTCGAAGCTGCAGCCGATCTCGGCGGCGGTGATGACGTTGAAATGTGTCAGCATCACCCCCTTCGGCCGCCCGGTCGTGCCGGAGGTGTAGAGGATGATGGCAAGATCGGCGCTCGCGCCCTGCTCCATCTCGCGATCATGCGCTGCTGAAACCGCGGCATCCTTGAGCGCTGTGCGGCCGGCTTCGATCACGTTGCCGATGTCGTGCAACTTGGCGTGGTCGTAGTCGCGTAGGCCGCGCGGCTCGTCATAGAGCATATGGCGCAGGTTGGGCAGCCGCTCGATGACGGAGAGGACCTTGTCGACCTGCTCCTGGTCCTGCACGCAGGCGAAGACCGCGCCGGCATGGTCGAGCACATAGGCCATCTCGTCGGCGACGCTGTCGGCATAGACCGGCACCGGGATCGCGCCGAGCCATTGCGCCGCGGCCATCGACCAATAGAGGCGTGGGCGGTTGTAGCCGATGATCGCGACTTTCTCGCCGCGCTTCAGGCCGAGTTGCTCGAGACCCCTGGCGTAGGCGCGGACCTGCTCGGCGACCTCGGCCCAGCTCCAGGACTGCCAGATGCCGAGATCCTTGTGCCGGAACGCGACGCGTGCGCCGCGCTCTCGTGCATTGCGCAGCAAAAGCTTGGGAAAGGTATCCGCCTGGCCGGCGGCTGCGCTTGCCACGATCGTCGTCTCCACCCTGTCGCCCCGTCTGCTGCGGGTTTGTCCGGACACGAAGTCCTTGCGCGATCATGCAAGCTTTGCAGGTGGCTCGGCACTGTGCAAGAAGCCACTTGACAGACAAGGCGCATTTGGGGCGCTATTGTCCCGCCGAGGTTTGACTGAGGCTCCAGCCCGCGATTTGCCGGGCAGCACTCCCCGACATTGTCAGGTTCGCAGGCGTCCGGTTTTGCCGGGCTGGCGCAGCGCCTTTCATCTGCCTTGTTCCGGCCGGAAGCTCGCGGGGAGGGCTGGCCGATGCGCGCTTCTGCCTCGATCACGATTGCGATTCTGCTCACCGCGGCGACGCAGGCGCACGCGCATCGGGCGCCGGGCGGCTGGGACTATCCGTTCGAATGCTGCTCGGAGGCCGATTGCGCCCAGATCGATGCGAGCGCCGTGCGGGAAACCCCGTCCGGTTTTATCGTGACGATCATGCCGGGCCGGCATCCGATGTGGGCCAGCGAGCGCCGCCAGCCGGCCGTGCTCGACATCCCCTATCAGAAGGCTCGCCTCTCGCCGGACGGGTTCTTCCACCTGTGCATGAACGATGCGGGGGAGCTGCTGTGCTTCTTTTCGCCGGGTGGGGGGTCTTAGGGCTGGCAGAGCCAGAGCTCGTGCAGCGGTCAGGCGCGACCCGCGTCTCTCTTGGAAACCGAGGTCGCGCCCGACGTATCCGTCACGGTCGGCTGTACGCCGACGGGGTCAGGACCTCTGGAGCAGGAAGGCTTCGGCGAAGCTCAACTCGACCATGTCGCCGCGCTTCAGGCGACCCAGTTGGTCCTGGATGCCGGGATCGGCCACGACATGGGTCCGCGGCCCGGCCGGTCCGACATAGCTGACGATGTTCGTCGCCGGATCGAACGTCTCGAACCTCGCCGTCACAGTCAGCGACCGCACGACGAATCGTTCCGGCAGATTCTGGAAGGAGGAGTCGGCGGCGGCCTCGGTGTAGATGATCGCCGGCTTGGCGCCTTTCCGGGCCCGCTTGACGTCGAGGATCACGCCCTCGACGCGGCGAACCTCGACCCGGTCGCCCGGGCGGAGATTCTCCAGGCTTCCGAACACCTCCGGCACCGCGACGGGCCATGTCTGGCGGCCCTGCTTGACGACCACGCGGCGCCTGGCGGGGTCGACCGAGGCGATCTCGACATCGAGCCGCTCGACTTCCACCGGCCCGACGCCGGCGACGATGACCGTCTGACTGGTGACCGTCGGAGTGGTCGCGCAGCCCGCCAGGGCGAACGAAACTGCGGCGATCACGCTGATCTTCTTCAACATTGGACGTCTCCCTTTCGAACGCTGCCCGGTCTGGAATCGACTGCCGGATTCCGGGATTCGATCTGAAAATCGATAAAATTGCGAATGGATGACTTCGCGGGTTCAAGAATAAAGGCCAACTTACGCTGTGCCACAATAGGCGATCGGGAGGCGATTTCGGATGAGTACTTTCACCCTACCCCTCATACCGCGCGAGCCGCTCCAGATCGAGGATCGTCACCTCGTTGTGGCCGACCTTGATGAGGCCGAGCTCGGCGAGCCTGGCGAGACCCTGATTGGCCATCTGCCGGGAGATGCCGGCGAGCAGGCCGAGCTCCTCCTGCGAGATCGTCAGCGTGCGGTCCTGGCTGGGATAGAGGATCGGGTTGAACAGCCAGGCGAGGTTGCGGGCGAGGCGCCCGGTGGCCCCTAACATGCGGTCGTATTCGGCGAGCCCGATGAACTGGGCGAGGCGCTCGTTGAACTGGTGGACCAGGAAGCGGTTGAAGGCGGCGGAGTGCTCGAACAGCCAGAAGAAGGTCTGGCGCCGCATCAGCGCGACCTTGCTCTCGCGCAATGCGATGAGATCGTAGCGCCGCGCCTCGTTCTTGATGATCGTGCCCTCGCCGAACCAGGCGCCGCCGCGCAGGCCCGCGAGCGTCGCCGATTTGCCGGTGCGCGAGGTCGTGCTCATCTTGAGCAGGCCGTCGGCGACGCCGGTCCAGGATTCCAGCCGGTCGCCGACATGGCAGACATGGGCGCCCTTGCCATAGGCCTTGATGCTGGTGCCGCGCCTGGCTTCCTCGAACTCCTCCGGCGTCAGGTCGTTCGACCAGGCGGCAATGCGGCGCAGTTCGTCCTCGGAAATCAAGATTCGCCGGCCTTTCGATCGGGTAAGCGCACGCTGTCACTATGCGGCCCGGTTCATCGCAAACTCAAGCCGGGCCGGCCACGCCAGAGAACCGGCATCCGCCTCGTGCGTTTCCTCGCCAACGAGGAAGGAGCGACGACATGCAGGACGCGGTTGTCATGAGCGATCATCATCGCAGAGTGCGTCATGCCGCGATCGAGATCGATGGCGTCGAGGTCTTCTATCGCGAGGCGGGGCCGCGCGACGCGCCGGTCCTGCTCCTGCCGCACGGCTATCCCTGCTCGTCCTACGAGTTCCGCAACCTTTTGCCGGCGCTGGCCGATCGCTGGCGGCTCGTCGCGCCGGACTATCCCGGCTTCGGATACAGCGCGACGCCCGATGGCTTCAGCTACGATTATGAGGGCTATTCGCAGCTGCTCGAAAGCTTCGCCGACCGCCTCGGCCTCGAGCGCTTCGCGCTCTATCTGCACGATTACGGCACCTGGATCGGCCTCAAGCTCGCGCGTCGCGCGCCGGGCCGCATCACCGGCCTGATCATTCAGAATGGTGACATCTACGAGGATGCGCTCGGGCCGAAATACGAGGGTATGAAGGAGCACTGGCGAAAGCCGACGCCCGAGGGTCGCAAGAAGCTCGAAGCTGCGGTGAGCGAGCAGGGGTTTCGCGAGGAGTTCCTCAACGAGGTTCGGCCTGAGATAGCCGGCCGGATTCCGCCCGATCTCTGGAAGCTCCATTGGCCGCTGATGAACACGCCGAAGCGCAGGGCGATCAGTGTCGGGCTGATGGAGGTCTGGAAAGAGAATTTCGACTGGTTCCCGCGCTACCAGGCCTATCTGCGCGAGCACCAGCCGCCGACTTTGATCGTCTGGGGGCCGCAGGACGGCTACATGCCGGAGAAATCGGCCCGCGCCTATCTGCGCGACCTGCCGCACGCCGAGCTGCATCTGCTCGACGGCGGCCACTGGCTGCTGGAGACCAATCTCGACGAGGTCGCGGGCCTGATCCGGCTTTTCCTCGGCCGGCTTGAACCGGCCGGTGAGAGACGCAGGATGATCGCCTGATCGAGCGCTACTCCGCCGCCCGGGGCATCGCCAGCGCTGCATCCGAACCGTCACGCAGGCGGTTCAAGAGCTCGGCTTCCTCGGCCTTGGCGGCGGTGAGATGGCGCTCCTTGACGTGGCCGAAGCCGCGGATTTTCTCGGGGATCGCGGCGAGGGCGACGCAGAGCGCGTGGTTCTGCGGGGTCAGCTTGCCCAGGATCTCGGCGATCAGCGCCTCGTAATCGGCGATCAGCCGGCGCTCGGTCTTGCGCTCCTCGCTATAGCCGAAGACGTCGAAGACGGTGCCGCGCAGACCCTTCAGCTTCGCAAGCAGGCCGAAGGCGCCCATCATCCACGGGCCGAAGCTCATCTTGCGCGGCAGGCCGGTATTGGGATCGCGCTTGGCCAGCAGCGGCGGTGCCAAGTGGAATTCGAGGCGGAGCGGCTGGCCGGTCGAGCTGTCCTTCTCGAAAGTCGCGGCGAGCTGCTTGCGGAAGGCGCCGTCGCTGTACAGCCGGGCAACCTCGTACTCGTCCTTGTAGGCCATCAGCTTGAAGAGATAGCGGGCGACGGCCTCAGCGAGTGCGCTGTGGCCGGGGAGGGCGCTCGCCTCCTTTGCACGGGCTTTCTCGACGAGATCGCGATAGCGCGCCGCATAGGCGGCGTTCTGGTAGCCGGCGAGGAAGTCGACGCGGCGGGAGACGATCTCGTCGAGGCCCTGCGAGATGTGACGGGCATCGGTTGGCGCCTTGGCCTCGGCGAGGGTGGCGGCGAGCGCTTCGGGGTCATGCGCGGCGCGGCGGCCGAGCTCGAAGGCCTGCTGGTTCATCGCCACGGCTTCGCCGTTGAGCTCGATCGCCCGCAGCAGCGACGCCCGCGAGAGCGGCACGCCGCCATGCTGCCAAGCATAGCCGAGCATGAACATGTTGGCGGCGATGGCATTGCCGAGGAAGGAGACGGCGGCTGCCGTCGCATCGACGAGATGGGTCTTGTCGCGGCCGGAGGCCGAGACGATCGCCCGCTTCAGCCGTTCGGTCGGCAGCGAGAAATCGGCATTGCGGGTGAAGTCGCCAGGAAGGCTCTCTGCGGTGTTGACCACCACGGTCGAGCCGGGACGGATCGCGCCCAGCACCTTCTTCGAGCCGGTGACGGTGAGGTCGCAGCCGAGCACGAGATCGGCCTGGCCGGCGGCGACGCGGATGGCATGAATCTCCTCCGGCGTCGGCGCGAGGCGGACATGGCTGAAGACCGCGCCGCCCTTCTGGGCGAGGCCGGCCATGTCGATCATGCCGCAGCCCTTGCCTTCGAGGTGGGCTGCCATGCCGAGGATCGCGCCGATGGTGACGACGCCGGTGCCGCCGACGCCGGTGACGACAATCGCAAAGTTGCGATCGAGCGCCGGCACCTGCGGCTCAGGCAGATCGCGCGCGCCGAGCGCCGAGGCGTCGAGCGTGCGTGGTTCCGCCTTCTTCGGCCGCGCGCCATGCACGGTGACGAAGGAAGGGCAGAAACCCTTCACGCAGGAGAAGTCCTTGTTGCAGTTCGACTGGTCGATCTGCCGCTTGCGGCCGAACTCGGTCTCGAGCGGCTGCACCGAGACGCAGTTCGACTTGACCCCGCAATCGCCGCAGCCTTCGCAGACCAGCTCGTTGACGATGACCCGCTTGTCCGGATCGGGGTAAGCGCCGCGCTTGCGGCGGCGGCGCTTCTCGGTGGCACAGGTCTGGTCGTAGAGCAAAAGCGAGACACCGGAGGCGGTCGCAAGCTCGCGCTGGACGGCGTCGAGATCGTCGCGATGGTGCAGGGTGGTACCGGGGGGCCAGAACGTGCCGGCCGGGTATTTGTCGGGATCGTCGGAGACCACCGCGATGCGCGAGACGCCCTCGGCCGCGACCTGGCGCGCCATCTGGTCGGGCGACAGATGCCCTTCCGCCTGCTGGCCGCCGGTCATCGCGACGGCGTCGTTGTAGAGCAGCTTGTAGGTGATGTTGACGCCCGAGGCGACGGCCCAGCGGATCGCGAGCGAGCCGGAATGGGTATAGGTGCCGTCGCCGAGATTCTGGAAGACGTGGCCACGCTTCGAGAACGGCGCTTCGCCGACCCAGTTGGCGCCCTCGCCGCCCATCTGGGTGAAGCCGGTGGTGTCGCGGTCCATCCACTGCACCATGTAGTGGCAGCCGATGCCGGCATAGGCGCGCGAGCCCTCGGGCACGACGGTCGAGGAGTTGTGCGGGCAGCCCGAGCAGAAATAGGGCGTGCGCTTGGCGACCTCGATCGCCTCTGCGAGGCGGCCCTGCGCCGCGGCGATCTCCTCGAGGCGCGTGCGCAAAGCAGGGTCGTCCCGATACTGGAGCAGCCGGGCGCCGAGCGCGATGGCGATGTCGTTGGGATCGAGCGCGCCGTGGACCGGGAAGAGCCACTCGCCCTTTTCGTCCTTCTTGCCGATCACCATCGGCTGGTGCTGCGTACCGTAGAGCTCCTCGCGCAGCTGCACCTCGATCAGCGAGCGCTTCTCCTCGACGACCATGACGAGGTCGAGCCCGGCGGCGAAATCCTTAAGCTCCTGCGGATCGAGCGGCCAGGGGCAGGCGATCTTGAACAGGCGGATGCCGAGATCATTGGCGCGGACCTCGTCAAGGCCGAGCTCCTCCAGCGCCTGGCGCACGTCGAGATAGGACTTGCCGACCGTGATGATGCCAATGCGTGGCGCCGACCCGCCCGAGAGGATGGTCTGGTTGAGCTTGTTGGCGCGCAGGTATGCCAGGATCGCGGCGCGCTTGTAGAGATGCAGGCGCTTCTCCTGGTCGAGGAAGTCGAGCTCGCGGCGGATGCTGAGGCCGCCCGGCGGCATGACGAAATCATCGGGGATCGCGATGCTGACCCGGTCGACCGAGCCATCGACCGAGGCGGTCGATTCGATGTTGTCCTTGACGCATTTCAGGCCGACCCAGACGCTGGCGAAGCGCGAGAGCGCAAAGCCGTGCAGGGAATAATCCATGATCTCCTGGACGCCGGCCGGGTTCAGGATCGGCATCATCCGGTCGACCAGGACGAACTCGGTCTGGTGGGCGTTGGTCGAGGATTCCGCGGTGTGGTCGTCGCCGAGCAGGCAGAGCACGCCGCCATGGCGCGAGGTGCCGGCCATGTTGCCGTGGCGGAAGACGTCGCCGGTGCGGTCGACGCCCGGGCCCTTGCCGTACCAGAGCGCGAAGACGCCGTCATACTTGCCCTCGCCGGAGAGCTCGGCCTGCTGCGTGCCCCAGATCGCGGTGGCGGCGAGGTCCTCGTTGAGGCCGGGCTGGAAGACGATGTTGGCGGGCTTCAGCTGCTTGCCGGCGCGGGCGAGCTGCTGGTCGAGCCCGCCGAGCGGCGAGCCGCGATAGCCGGAGACGAAGCCGGCTGTGTTCAGGCCCGCTTGCCGGTCGCGTTCATGCTGGACCAGCAGCATGCGGGCGATGGCCTGCGTGCCGGTCAGGAAAATCTGCTGCTTGGAGAGGTCATATTTGTCGTCGAGCGCGACCACTCTCAGGTCGGCTTCGCCGGTTGCGGCGCTCTGCGAAGTCTGCTGCGTACCGGCCATGGCCGACCTCCCGACGATCGCATATCCATCGACTATGGGACCGGTAAGGCCGGCCTCCAATCCGTTATTATGTCAACAAGGCTGACATAACCGACGTGATATCGTCAAATCACTCTGGGCTAATTCCAGACTGGTCGATAGCGCTGCGCCGCGATTTGGCCGCCTTTGCGGGCGATGCCGACAGGGGTTCCGGCATGAGATTGCAGGGTAGGCGCGCCGGGCGCGTTTTTGTATGCAGGCCCGGCCGGATTCGCCGCAGATTCGAGGAAATTGCCGCGTGCCGCGATACTCGACGCTTTTGACGCTGTTCGCCGCTGCATTCGCCTGGCTCGGCCTCGCCTTGCCGGCGCTGGCGCATCCGCACGTCTTCGTGACCTCGCGCACCGAGATCCTCTACGGCTCTGACGGCGCGGTGAAGGCGCTGCGGCATCGCTGGAGCTTCGACGAGGCCTATTCGGCCTATATGGTCCAGGGCCTCGACAAGAATGGCGACGGCAAGCTGACCTCGGACGAGCTCGCCGAACTCGCCAAGGTCAACATGGAATCGCTGCCGGATGTCGGCTTCTTCACCATCGCCAAGGCGAACGGCAAGGTGCAGGAATTCGGCACGCCGAGCGAGGCCTCACTCGCCTATGAGAACAAGACCTTGACGCTGACCTATACGCTGCCGTTGAAAGCGCCGGCTGTGGCCAATCGCTCCTTTGGCATCGAGGTCGGCGATCCCACCTATTTCGTCGCCTTCGAGATCGGCGAAGAGGCCGATGCGGTGGCGGCGCGCGATGCTCCCAAGGGCTGCATCGTCCGGATCATGCGCCCGCCCAAGCTCGACTCGGCGACGCAGCAGCGTCTGGCGCAGGAAGACATCACCGCGACGCCGGACATGAGCAGCTATCAGGTGACGACCCGGGCGCTGGTGGCATGTCCCTGAGGGTAGCCCCCCTCAGCCCTCATCCTGAGGAGCCGCGCAGCGGCGTCTCGAAGGATGCTCCAGAGCGCGCTGGAGCATCCTTCGAGACGCAAGGCTTGCGCCTTGCTCCTCAGGATGAGGGCTCGAAAGCGACACGGACCTTACTTTCGCGCATCGGTGCCACGCTGCTGGCGCTGGCCCTGATTGCCGGCGCGCTCGGGCTGATCGCCTGGCTGGCGAGCTTCTACTTTCCACCTCCGCCACCGCCGCCGCGCAATCCGTTCGGCACGGCCTTGCCGCGCGAGGCACTGCCGGCGACGACCGGGATCGGCGCGGTCATCCTTGCCTGGCAATCGAGCTTCTATCGCGAGCTGACCGCGACGCTGAAGGCGATCGCACAGTCGCCGGCGGCGTTGCCCGGCCTGCTCGGTCTCGCCTTCGCCTATGGCGTCTTCCATGCCGCCGGGCCGGGCCACGGCAAGGCGGTGATCTCCGGTTACATCGTGGCCGACAACCGCAGCCTGAAGCGCGGCTTGGCGCTCTCTTTTGCGGCGGCGATCGTGCAGGCGCTGGTCGCGATCGGGCTGGTCGGCGCGCTGACGATCGCGCTCAATGCGACGGCCAAGACCATGGCCTCGACGACCTTCGTGATCGAGCAGGGCAGTTTTGCGCTGGTAGCGCTCGTCGGGCTCTACGTGCTCTGGCGCAAGGCCGGAAATCTCGTCGCGCTCGGCAATGGCGCGGCGCACGATCCGGCGTCCTGCGATCATGTTCACATGCCCGGAGCGGACGAGGTCTCCGCCTTGCGCTCCTTCCGCGAAATGGCGGGTGTCGTCCTGGCGGCGGGGCTGCGTCCCTGTGCGGGTGCGCTGATCATCCTGGTCTTCGCCAATGCGCAAGGCCTGCTCTGGGCCGGCATCGCGGCGACCTTCGCGATGGCGCTAGGCACCGCACTGACCACCGGGGCGCTGGCCGCGCTGGCGGTGTTCTTCAAGTTCGCGGCGCTGCGCTTCGCCGGCGGCGGCTCGCTCAGGGGAGCCCGGATCATCGCCGGGCTCGAAGTGCTGGCGGCCGCCTTCGTCGCGGTGCTGGGCGCGGCGCTGTTCTTCGGCTTGTGGGTCGGCGGGCAGGGGAGTTGATCCCCTACTTCGCCGCGGCCTCGTAGACGAAGAGCGTCGATTTATCGTCATCCGGCATGAAATAGGCGCGCACGCCTTCGCCTGCTGGTTCGACCCAGAACGGGTTCTGCGTCATCGGCAGGCCGGAGGCCGACCAGAGCTCGACCGGCAGCTGGAAGACCGGGCGGTTGTCCTTGAGGTCGACGATCTCGAAGCCGCCGAGCCGGAAGACCGGGCCGTCCTTGCTGGCGCGGTAATTGTTGAGGCCGGAGCAGAGCATCCGGCTCATGCCGATGAAGTGGCAATCCTGATAGTCGATATAGAGCGCCGGATTGGCGACGCGCAGGCTCTCCGGCGCGGTATCTGCGTTGGTGACCTTGCCGTCGGCGCCGAGCGGCCAGGCATAGAAGCGGCGCGAGCCCCAGCTGACGCCGTGCAGCGACTTGCCGTCGGTGTTGTGGACGATGCCGCCGACATGGTCCTTGAAGCGGAAGACCTCGGTCGCCTTCAGCGTTGCGGGATCGACCTTGTAGATGATCGACTGGCTGTTCGGGCGATATTCGGCGACCGGAACCCAGAGATCCTTGCCGTCGAAATCGATGCCGCCGGGGTGATAGACCGAGCCTTCGCCGAGCGTGATCTCGGCCAGGAGCTTGCCCTGCGCATCGACCTTGAAGAGGTGGCCGGTGCCTTCGCCGGTGTCGCGGTCATAGCCGTCCTTCGGCTCGGTATAGCGCGTCGTCGGCTTTTTGATCTCGACCGAGGAGATGAAGAAGGCATCGCCGATCTTGACCATGCCTTGCGGGTGATGGGTCGGGAACTGCAGCTCGATCGCGGCCTTCTGCGTCCACTGCGCCGCACGCGTCAGCTTCGGGATCAGCGTGTTGAGCGCCGGGTCGGCGGCCTGCGCCGTCGTCGCCAGCGCCACGGCGCTAAGCGCCATCAAAGCGGTCCTCATCACGATCCTCCTTTGCCGGCCCAGTGATCGGGCGTTGCCGGGATAATCGCGCTTCGTGACGAGGATGCAAAGCCGGGGATCAGCGCAGTGGGTCGTTCTCCAGCAGGATCGGCTTGCCATGCGGCGTCGCCTCGGCGGCGCGCTCCCAGGCGGCGGCGCGGGCATCGACGCTGTCATGCGAGGCGAGACCCTTCTCGATCAGCAGATGCTCCAGCGCCTCGCACCAGCGCTCGTAATAGTCCGAGCCGTCGCGGCAGCCGCCATTGGCCAGGGCTTCGCGGATCTCCGCGCCAAGCGCCTGCGCCCATTCATCCGCACTGAAGACGCCGCGGTTCTGCAGGGCGACGACGAGGGCGAAGGCCTGCGCCTGCCAGGGCTCGGCGAAGACCGGGCCGTCGGCGTCGCGCGGGATCGGCGTGCCGGCTGCGAGCGCATCGGCGAGAGCAGCGTCAGGCCGGCTCAAGATAGCTCTCCCAGGCCTCGATGCTGACCGTGCTCGTCGGATCGGCGTCGCGCCCCCAGAGCTCCGAACCGGTGAAAACGACGGTGTAGAGCCATTGCGCCTGCTCGGGCGCGCCATGGGCGCCGGTGTCGGGAAATACATGGCAGCCAGTGACCAGCTCGATCACGCCCTGTTTGCCACGGGCATAACGCGGCAGACGGGTATGGTGCTGCGGATGCATTACGATGGTGCGGACCTTGTCACCGACCTTGAAGCGGGCCGGGGCCGGCGCCTCACGCTCGTAAGGGAAGCCGCGGCGCAGGACGGTCGGAACCTCCTCGCCCTTGAGCACGCGCTTGGGCTCCCGGCGCGTGCTTTCGGCGACACCGGAAGCCAGCTCCTCCTTGCTCAGGAAGCCCTGCTCGACCAGCACCTTGTCGAGTGCCGCCAGCCAGATCTGGTAATAGCTCGACGAGAGATATTGCGCCGGCGGCAGGCTCTCTCTCGCATGGCGGATGCCGTCGATCGTCCAGGCGCCCATCGCACCGGCGGCGACGTTGATCGCCAGGACCTTCTTCTCCCAGTCGGCATGGAAGATCGGCTCGTCCTTCTCCGGCACGACCGGGCCGAAGCCCATCTGGCCGCCGAGGTCGTGGGCGCTGTTCATGGCTTATCCCCCGGGGAGGGCAAGCCGACGCCGATCATCGAGTCGCGGTTGACGATCGATGCGAGTTCGTCCTCGCTCCAACCCTCAGTGCCTTCGGGGCGCATCGGGATGACGATGAAGCGCGTCTCTGCGGTCGAATCCCAGACGCGGATGCGCTGGCCCTCGGGCAAGGTCACGCCGAAATCGGAGAGCGTGCCGCGTGGATCGATCACCGCCTTGGCGCGATAGGGCGGCGATTTGTACCAGACCGGCGGCAAGCCGAGCACTGGCCACGGATAGCAGGAGCACAAGGTGCAGACGATGAGGTTGTGCTCCTCCGGCGTATTGAAGCAGGCGACGATGTGCTCGCCGCCGCGCCCGCCATAGCCGAGCTCGGCGACGGCCGCGGTGCCGTCGGCCTTCAGGCGGTCAGCATAGGCCGGATCGCTCCAGGCCTTGGCGACGACACGGGCGCCGTTGCGCGGGCCGACCCTGGTCTCGTAGGTATCGATGATCGCGTCGAGCGCGCTGGGGTCGACATAGCCCTTCTCGACCATCAGCGATTCCAGCGCCTTCACCCGCGCTTCGATCGGGGTGAAATGGTTGTCGTGCTCGTGGTCATGATGGTGGTGATGGTCGTGGCCGCTCATCGTGTCCTCCCTGTCATGCCAGCCTGATCCGTGCCGCCCGCTCGAATTTCACGGCGAAGGCCGCGAGCGACCTATCCGAGCCCTTCGGTCCGATCACCGACAAGCCCAACGGAGCGTCGTCGCGATGGGCGACGGGAATCGAAATCTGCGGGAAGCCGGAGAGCCCCGCAAGGCAGAGCAGGCGCAGGGCACGGTTGCGGAAATCCTCGAGCTCGGGCTCGCCGGCGCTGATCAACGGCGCGACATCCGGCACAGTCGGCAGCAGCAGAACGCCGTCCTTGCCGAGCAATTTTGCGAGCCTGGAGCGGAACTTCCGGCGCACTGTGTCGCCGCGGGCGAATTCGGCATCGCTGACCGCCTTGCCGAAGGCGAAGCGCTCGGCGACGCCCGGGCCGAGCGGCGGGGCATGGCGCGTGATCATCGCGCCATCCGCCTGCCAGGCCTCACGACCCTGGATCCAGCGGAAGGCCCAGTAGAGCGCGTCCATGTCGCTGACGGCGCGCACCGTCTCGGGCTGGCCGAGGATCGGCACGATGCGCTGCACGACATTGCGCAGGACGCGTTCGGCCTCCGGCACGGCCTGGGCAAAGAGATCGTCGGCGAGCAGGAGGCGCGGCGTCTCCGGCAGCGCCAGCCGGTCCCTGCCGAGGACGGCATTGGCGACGCGGGCGAAGACCTCGCCATCCCTGGCGAAGAAGCCGGCGGTGTCGAGGCTCTCCGCCAGCGGCCAGGCGCGCTTCAGCGAAAGCCGACCATGAGTCGGGCGGATGCCGAACAGGCCCCCATAGCTCGCTGGCGCCCGGACCGAGCCGCCGGTGTCGGAGCCAAGCGCGATATCGGCGAGCCGGCCGGCGACCACCGCCATCGAGCCCGAGGACGAGCCGCCGGTGATGCGATCCGGCGCTGCCGGATTGATGGGTGAGCCGAAATGAGCGTTCTTGCCGTTGAGCGAGAAGGCGAGCTCGTCGGTATGGGTCTTGCCGACGAAGCGGGCGCCGGCCTCCAGGAACACCTTCACGATCGGTGCCGTCTTGCTCTTGATCCCCGACATTGCCAGCACGGTCGGCGATCCCGCGCCGGTCGGGTAGCCCTTGACGTCGAAGAGGTCCTTGACCGCGAGGGTCAGACCGGACAGCGGGCCGGACGAGGCATGCTTCACCGGGACTTCCGGATACGGCACGAAGCAGCGAAACGGGTCGTTCTCGATCATGGTCGTCTCAGATCCCCCAGATCCCAATCAGATGCCGCGGGCGTCGCCGTCCGAACGCGGATCATGCGTCGCTTCGACATGGCCCTTCTGGTGCTTCACCAGCATGCCGGCATGGCCGAACTGGTCGGAATAGGCCTCGCTGTACTCCTCGACCGGATGGCCGGCGGCCGTCAGCCGCGCCAGCAGCATCGGGTCGAAGCGGTTTTCCAGCTTGAGCGAGATCGAGCCGGCGCCCCAGGTCCGCCCGAAGAGCCAGCGCGGCGCGTCGACCGCGTCGGCGACGCCCTGGCCGAAACGATAGCGCGACAGGATCTGCGCCTGGAACTGCGGCTGGCCGTCGCCGCCCATCGCGCCATAGGAGACGATCCGGCCGTCGTCGAAGCGGGCGAGCGGCGGATTGAGGGTATGGAAGGGCTTGCGGCCGGGCATCAGCGGATTGAGCGCGTTGCGATCGAGCGAGAAGGAGACGCCGCGATTCTGCCAGTTGACGCCGGTCTTGGGCAGGATGCAGCCGGAGCCGTACTCCCAGTAGAGCGACTGGATATAGGAGACGGCGAGGCCGGAGCCGTCGATCGCGCCCATCCAGATCGTGTCGCCCTCGCCGGGCCGGAACGGCCAGCTCGCGGCGCGCTTGCGGTCGATCCTGGCGGCTTCGCGCTCCAGGGCGGTGTCGGTGAGGAGGCTTGCCGGGTCGACCGTCATGAAGGCCGGGTCGGTGACGACCTTGTCGCGGATGGCGAGCGCCCGCTTCGTCGCCTCGACCAGCCCGTGATGGTGGTCGAAGCTCTCCGCCCGCGTCACCCCGAGCTTCTCGAAGAGGCCGAGGATCATCAGGGCGGTCAGGCCTTGAGTCGGCGGCGGGAAATTGTAGACGGTGAGCCCGGGCAATTTCAGCGACAGCGGCTGGACGGGCCGGGCGCGGAAGGCTTCAAGGTCGGCGCGGGTGATAGGCGCACCGATACGGCCGAGGTCCTCGGCGAGTTCGCGGCCGATGTCGCCGCGATAGAAATCGTCGAGCCCGTCATGGGCGAGCTGCTCCAGCGTCGCGCCGAGAGCGGTGGCCTTTCGCCGATCGCCGGCCTTGGGGCGTTCGCCGCCCGGCCAGAAGAACTCGCTGAAGCCGGGCGCGGCCTTCGCCGCATCGACCTCCTGCGGCCAGGTGCGCAGCTCGGAGTCCGAGATATCGTAGCCTTCGGCGCAATGGCGGATGGCATCGGCGAGCAGGTCCTTCAGCGGCAACTTGCCGCCGAGGCCGGCCGACAGAGCGAGGGCCGCCTGCCAGCCGCTGATCGCGCCGGCGACGGTGATCGCCGCGTCCGGGCCGCGCGCGGGCAGCGTGTCATGCCCCTTCTCGCGATAGCGCTCGATCGTGGCCAGACTCCCTGCCGGGCCGCAGGCCTCGATGGCGTGAACCTTGCCGCCGGGCTCGTGCACCAGCCAGAAGCCGTCGCCGCCGATCGCGTTCATGTGCGGGTAGACGACGGCGATGGTCGCGGCCATGGCAACCATCGCCTCGATCGCATTGCCGCCCTCGGCGAGGATCGCGCGACCTGCCTCGGAAGCGAGGCGATGGGGAGCGGCGACGGCCGCAGAGGCGAAAACCGGAGAATCGGGCATCAGGTTCTTGTCGTTCGAGTTAGGCGGGACCATGTGCCGGAAGGCGCGATTTTGTTGCATGCCGCCGCCGCCTAGGCTAGGCGGTCCGTGCATGGGTTCCGAGGGTAAAAGCATGGCGGCTGGCCGCACCAACTGGCGCAACGTGATCATGGTGATCTCGCTCGCCATCCTGATCGCGGTCGAGATCTTCGGCGTCGCGCTCGCGTCCGGCTGGGCGCTTGCCGGCCTGTTCGACCTCGGCCATATCGCCGCTTATGTGCTGATGGGGCTGTTCTCGGTGCTCGCCGCCTATGGCCTCCTGAACTTCATGCGCCGCGTCGTGAAGATCGAGCGTCTGACCCATCGCGGCTGAGGCTCAGCCGCAAGGGCGCATTACCACCGGATCGGCCTCGGCCGGCAGCAATTCGTCGAGCGAGCGGCAGCGGCTTTCCACACAGACCCGCCAATCGGCGGTCGCGCCGGAGCGGCGCATAACGACCTCGCGCAGCGGCGGCAGAGCGGGCCGCCAGCGCCAGAAGCCATCGACGAGCTTCGCGCCATCAGGCGGATCCATGCCGGCGCCTGAGCCCTGGATGCGGGCCTCGCGGATGACGAGCCCGTCGGAGGTTTCCTGCCAAACCTCCTCCCACAGCGATTTCTGCACCGAATGCCGCCAGGACAGCGTGATCTCGCTCGCGCCGAGCGAGATCACGAGCGCGCCGGCGGCAAGGCAGATCATACGGCTGGCGCAGGCGCTCTGGCGCGCCAGAGATGCTGGCCGATCATCGCGGCCGCGAGCGCAAAGCCGATCTCGTCGGTGAGCGGGACCGCGGCGACGAGAAAGGCAGCGGCGACCGCCGCCAGCGCACGTTCCCACAGCGCCAGCCGGCGCGTGAGGTAGCCGACGAACGCCGCGCCCCAGAGGATCATGGCGAGCGTCGCCTTGACCACGATATAGGCGACGGCGAGCCAGTAGGTGGCGCCGGAGAGACCTGCCACCGGTTGTAGCATCAGCGTCGGGTCGTAGACCGCCATATAGGGCACGACGAAGCCGGGCAGCGCGATCTTCACCGCCTGGACGCCGATCTTCATGCCCGAGACCTTGGCCATCGGCGCGGCGGCGAAGGCGGCGAGTGCGACCGGCGGGGTCAGGTCGGCCATGATCCCGAAATAGAAGACGAACATGTGGCTGACGATGAGCGGCACGTCGAGCTGGAGCAGGATCGGCGCGGCCAGCGACGAGGTGATGATGTAGTTCGGGATGGTCGGGATGCCCATGCCGAGGATCAGGCTGAACACCATGGTCAGCACCAGCGCCAGGAACATCGAGTTCTTGCCGATGCCGATCAGCCAGGAGCCGAAGATGGTGCCGAGGCCGGTCAGGGTCATGGTGCCGATGACGATGCCGACCAGCGCGCAGGCGAGGCCGACCGGCAGGGCCTGGCGGGCGCCGTCCGCGAGCGCCGCGATACAGCTCTGCAGCACCTCGCGGCCGGATGCGCCGCGCAGCACGTTCCAGAGAACGAGCGCGAGCACGACCATCAGGACCGTCGCCATGCTGATCGTCATCGATGCCGCGGAGATCAAGGCGAAGCCGACCCAGAAGACGAGGCGAAGCGCCTGCGAGCCGAGGCCGGCGGAAATCGCCAGCGCGAGGATGAGCGCGACGGTGAGGGCAAGCCCGATCGCCCCGGCGAAGAGCGGGGTGAAGCCAGCGAAGAGCAGGTAGACCAGCACGACCAGCGGCGCGATCAGGTACCAGTGCTTGCGCAGTTCGGCCCGCGCGCTCGGCAATTGCGATTTGGGCAGGCCGTGCAGGCCGAGCTTGCCGGCTTCGAGATGCACCGCCCAATAGCAGGCGGCGAAATAGAGCAGGGCCGGGATGATCGCCGCCTCGACGATCTTCGAATACGGGACGTCGATGGTCTCGGCCATGATGAAGGCGACCGCGCCCATCACCGGCGGCATGATCTGGCCGCCCATCGAGGAGGTCGCCTCGACGCCGCCGGCGAAGGCGCCGTTGAAGCCGGAGCGCTTCATCAGGGGAATCGTGAACTGGCCCGACGCCACGACATTGGCGACGCCGGAGCCGGAGACGGTGCCCATCAGCGCCGAGGAGGCGACGCAGACCTTGCCGGGCCCGCCCTGCTTGCCGCCGAACACGGCCATCGAGATGTCGTTGAAGAAGTCGATGACGCCGGCCCGTTCCATGAACGCGCCGAACAGGATGAACAGGAAAATGAAGGTCGCCGAGACGGCGGTCGGCGTCGAGTAGAGCCCCTCGGTGCCGAAGGCCATCTGCTCGATCACCTGCTCGAGGCTGTAGCCGCGATGGTCGTAAGGCGCCGGCAGATAATTGCCGAACAGGCAATAGGCCAGGAAGGTGCCGGCGACGAGCGGCAGGGCGATGCCCATGGCGCGCCAGACCAGCAGGAACAGCACGGCGAGCGCGGCGATGCCGACGACCATGTCGGCATGGGTGAGCTCGCCGGCGCGGTTCACCAGCTCGTTGTAGTTCCACCAGTGATAGAGGCCGAGCGTGAAGCCGATGATGCCGACCGCCCACCAGAAGATGCGGGCCGGCGGCGAGGTCTCGTCCGCATTGGCGAGCAGGCCGCAGGCGGTCAGGCAGAGAAAGCCGACATGGACGGTGCGCAGCACCTGGTTCGGCAGGGTGCCGGTGTAAAGCGTAACCAGCTCGAAAGCGGCGAACAGGGTGAGGAAAGCGAAGATCGCTTCCGTGCTCGCCTGGCCGCGGGCGGTGCCGAGGAGGATCCAGCCGAGCCAGAGCGCGAAAGCGACCCGGATCAAGAGGATCGGCGTCAGCCACGAGATGGCCGGGATGATCCGGAAGTCGAGCGGAATGCCGAAGGCGGTGACAATCTGGAAGACCGAGAAGGCGACAGCGATCCAGAACAGCAGGCGGCCTTTCCAGCCCGTTCCAAAGGTCGCCGGCAGGCCATGCTCGGGGTCGTAAGGGGCGGCCTGCGGACCGGCTGCGACATCCGGGATGGCCAGCGGCTTGCTCGATTCGGTGCTCATGCTGGTTTCCCGTCCTGCCGCGCTGCAGGCGCGATCTTCACTGTTTCGTCGTCTGGCAAAAAAGGCGAGGCCGGGTCGACCGGCCTCGCCTGGATTACGTCGGGCGGGAAGGGGCTCAGGAGCCGACCTTCAGGCCCTTCTCCTTGAGATAGCGCGCTGCGCCGGGGTGCAGCGGCACCGGCATGCCGTCGAGCGCGTTCTCGAGCTTGATCGAGCGGGCGGCGGCGTGGGCAGCGCCGAGATCGGGGAGGCTCTCGAAGACGGCCTTGGTCATCTGGTAGACCGTCTCCTCCTTCATGCCCTCATGGGTGGCGAGGTAGTTGACCACGGCGGCGGCGGGGACGGCGGCGGTCTGACCGGTATAGGTGTTGGCCGGGATCGAGACCTTGACGAACGGCGGGCCGGCCTTGTCGACGACCGCGGCAGGGACCTCGACGACGGTGATCTCGACCGAAGTCGCAAGATCGCGCAGCGAGGCGACGCCGAGCCCGGCCGATTGCAGGGTGGCGTCGAGCTGGCGGTTCTTCATCAGCTCGACCGATTCGGCGAAGGGTAGGTACTCGATCTTGCCGAGATCCTTGTAGGACAGGCCGGCGGCGGCGAGGATAGCGCGGGCGTTGAGCTCGGTGCCGGATTTGGGTGCGCCGACCGAGAGGCGCTTGCCCTTGAGATCGGCGAGCGTCTTGATGCCGCTATCCTTCGAGGCGACGATCTGGACGTAGTTCGGGTAGATCGCGGTGATGCCGCGCAGCTTCTTCAACGGCGTCTTGAAGCCGGCGTCCTCGTCGCCCTTCCAGGCTGCGTCGAGGGAATCGCCGAGGGTGAAGGCGATCTCGCCCTTGCCTTGCTGGAGCAGGACGAGGTTCTCGACCGAGGCCTTGGTCGCCTGCACGGTCGGGCGGACATTCGGGATCTTCTCGCCATAGATCTTCGAGAGCGCCACGCCGAGCGGATAGTAGACGCCCGAGGTGCCACCGGTCAGCACGTTGATGAAGTCCTGGGCCTTTGCCGCGACCGGTGTCACGGCGATGGTCACGGCAGTCATGAGGCCAGCAAATCCGCGGCCAGTGAACAGCGTCGTCATGGTTCCTCCCGAAACATGGTCCGGCTCGGACGGCCGGACTTTCCCTGTTGTAGGCGGTTCATGGCGGGAAAGAAAAGTTGTTCCAAAGCCGTAGGGCGTTCATTGCCGCGATTGCGCGCGATTTCCGCCCTGCTGCGGTCAGGAAGCTGATGAGATTGCCCTCGCCGGCTGGACAGGCTAGCCGGAAACACCATCTTCCGATCTTTCCCCGATGGAGCGCCCCGCCCGATGCAGCCGCGACAGCCGACCACGCCCCTGATCGACCGCCGCACCTTGCTCGCAGGCGCCGCCGGCACGGCCGCCCTCGCGGCGGCGGGTTTCTCAGGCCCAGCCTTGGCGCAGCAAGGGCTGAAGCTCGGTACGGCGGAAGCCTTCTCGTTCGAGGGTCTGAAGGCGCGGGCCCGCGATCTTGCCGGCAAGCCCTATGAGCCGCCGCCGAACCCCAAGCCCGATGTGCTCGAGAAGATCGACTACGACGCCCACGGCAAGATCAGGTTCAAGCCGGAGCTGGCGCTCTGGGCCAATGGCCCGTCGCCCTGGCCGGTGACCTTCTTCCATCTCGGCCGCTACTTCCAGAAGCCGGTGCGCATGCATGTCCTCGATGACGGCAAGTCGCGCGAGATCGTCTACGATGAGAGCTATTTCGAGATGCCGGGCGATTCCCCGGCCAAGCAATTGCCGCCGGGCGCCGGTTTCGCCGGTTTCCGCTTCCAGGAGAGCCGCTCTGGTCATCCCGGCCGCAAGGGCGAGAAGCTCGACTGGCAGAAGAACGACTGGGTCGCCTTCCTCGGCGCCTCCTATTTCCGCGCCATCGGCGAACTCTACCAGTACGGACTCTCGGCCCGCGGCCTCGCTGTCAATCCCGCGGTCGCCGACCAGCCGGAGGAGTTCCCCGATTTCACTCATGTCTGGCTCGAGACGCCCGGGGAGGCGGCCGAGCATGTCGTCGTTTATGCTCTGCTCTCGGGTCCGAGCGTTGCCGGCGCCTTCCGCTTCCGCATGCATCGCGGCAAGGGCGTCGACATGGAGATCGAGCAGGAGCTGCACCTGCGCAAGGATGTCGCACGGCTCGGCATCGCGCCGCTGACCTCGATGTACTGGTATTCCGAGACCGCCAAGACGACCATGGTCGACTGGCGGCCGGAGGTGCACGATTCCGACGGGCTCGCGCTCTGGACCGGCAATGGCGAGCGCGCCTGGCGCCCGCTCAACAACCCCCAGCGCACCGTCGCATCCAGCTTCGTCGACGAAAACCCGCGCGGCTTCGGCCTGATGCAGCGCGATCGCCTCATCGATCATTACATGGATGGCGTCTTCTACGAGCGTCGGCCGAGCCTGTGGATCGAGACGCTGGGCGGATGGGGCAAGGGCGCGGTCCAGCTGATCGAGATCCCGACCGATGATGAGATTCACGACAACATTGTCGCGATGTGGGTCCCCGAAGCGCCGGCCAAGGCCGGCAATGCCTATAATTTCCGCTACCGCCTGCACTGGCTCGCGGACGAGCCTTTCCCGCCTTCGCTCGGCCGCGTCGTCGCCACCCGGCTCGGCAATGGCGGCCAGCCCGGCACGGTGAGGCCCAAGGGCGTGCGCAAGTTCATGATCGAGTTCAAGGGGCCGGCGCTGGAGGACATCCCGTTCGGGGTCAAGCCCGAGGTCGTGCTCTCGGCCTCGCGCGGCTCGTTCTCCTACATCTTCGCCGAAGCGGTGCCGAACGATGTGCCCGGCCATTGGCGCGCGCAGTTCGACCTCACCGTCGACGGGATGGACCCGGTCGAGATGCGCTGCTTCCTGCGCGGCGGCGACAAGGTGCTGACCGAGACCTGGCTGTATCAGTATCTGCCGGCGTAAGGATAAGCCCTACCCCTCGATCTGGCGCTTCTGCACCCGGTCGACGGAGATGAACAGCGTGTTGGCTGCGCCGGGCTCGACGCAGAACACGTCGAAGCTCGGGGCTTCAGGATTGTCGGCTGGCATGTGCAGGGTCGCGGAGTCGTTGCGGCCGGCAAAGGCCATGATCCGGAAGCTGAGGCCGTCAGGCAGGACGACCTCGATCGCATCGGCCGGAATCTCGGCCGCGACACCGTCGCGTATCGCTTTGAAGGTCACCCGCTCGGTACTCACGCATGCACTCCCATCCGGCTGCAGTGGGCGAGAATGGATATCGACGCGCTTCGGCACTGGTGACAAGCGTCATCGTGCTTGCTCGCGGCCATGCGTAACATTATATCATTCGATATGGCCCATGATCATGCCCATCACCGCCATGCGGTCTCCGAGGCCCCCGGCTGGTCGCTGCTGCGGCTCTCTGCCGGGCAACGGCTCGGTCTGGCGCTTGGCGTGATCGTTGTGCTGTGGGCGGCGACCTTCACCGTCATTGTGTGATGAAGAATCTGGCGTGAACAAGAGTACCAAACCCATGCCCGCCATCCGTTTCAGCGATCTGACGCTCGGCTATGACCGCCATCCGGCGGTGCATCATCTCTCGGGCGAAATCGCGCCGGGCAGCCTGATCGCGATCGTCGGGCCGAACGGTGCCGGCAAGTCGACCTTGCTCAAGGCCATCGCCGGAGCGCTTTCGCCGCTCGACGGCACGGTGACGCTCGCCAAGGGCAAGCGCCTCGCCTATCTCCCGCAATCGGCCGAGCTCGACCGCTCCTTCCCGATCCATGTCTATGATCTTGTCGCCATGGGCTTGTGGGGCACAGCCGGCATCTTCGGCCGGATCGGCTTCGGTCAGCGCAGTAAGATCGAGGCGGCGATCGCCGCGGTCGGCCTCACCGGCTTCGAGGGCCGCAGCATCGGCACGCTCTCGGGCGGGCAGATGCAGCGGGCGCTGTTCGCCCGGCTCCTGCTGCAGGATGCCGACATCATCCTGCTTGACGAGCCGTTCACCGCGATCGATGCCCGCACCAGCGCCGACCTGCTGGCGCTGGTCCAGCGTTGGCATGGCGAGAACCGCACCGTCGTCGCGGTGCTGCACGACATCGAGACGGTGAAACGCGCCTTCCCGCAGACGCTGCTGCTGGCGCGCGAGGCGATCGCCTGGGGCGAGACCGGCGAGGTGCTGACGGCAAGTAATTTGCTCAAGGCGCGGCGCATGGTCGAAGCTTTCGACAGCCATGCTGCGCCCTGCGCCGCCTGAGTACAGCTACATAAGACAGGGCCGATGCTCTATGACCTCCTGATCGGCCCCTTCGCCGAATTCGACTTCATGCGCCGGGCGCTGGTTGGCGTGATGGCATTGTCGGTCTCCGGCGCACCTATCGGCGTCTTCCTGATGCTGCGGCGGATGAGCCTGACCGGCGATGCCATGGCGCATGCGATCTTGCCGGGTGCCGCGCTCGGCTATCTCGTCGCCGGCTTTTCGCTGCCGGCGATGACGCTGGGTGGGCTCGTGGCCGGCTTCGCCGTCGCACTCGCCGCCGGCGCTGTCGCCCGCCTGACCGTGCTCAAGGAAGACGCTTCGCTCGCCGCCTTTTACCTGATTTCGCTGGCGCTCGGCGTCACACTGGTCTCGCTGCGTGGCTCGGCTGTCGATCTCTTCCATGTGCTGTTCGGCAACGTGCTGGCGCTCGACGACGATGTGCTCGTGCTCCTCTCCGGAGTCGCCAGCTTGACGCTGACCATTCTGGCGCTGGTCTACCGCCCGCTCGTGCTCGAATGCGTCGATCCCGGCTTCCTGCGTTCGGTCAGCCGCTCCGGCGGCGTCGTCCACCTGACCTTCCTCGGGCTCGTCGTGCTCAACCTCGTCGCCGGATTCCACGCGCTCGGCACGCTGCTCGCAGTCGGACTGATGATGCTGCCGGCCGCAGCAGCACGGTTCTGGACCGCCGACATCACCCGGCTGATCCTGCTCGCCTCCGGCTTCGGCATGGCGTCCGGCTATATCGGCCTCGTCGCCTCCTATGCCGCCGGCAGCAATCTCCCGGCCGGGCCGGCGATCATTCTCTCGGCCGGCTCGCTCTATCTCGGCTCGCTCCTGCTGGGATCGCAGGGCGGACTTGCGCGACGCCTCTTGCCGAAGGCCCATCTCCAGCGTTAGTTATGTTATAGTGTTTCATATAACGCGAGAGATGCCATGCTGAACCGCCGCTCCGTCGTCCTTGGCCTTGCCGCCGGCGCCGTCCTGCCGCTGCCGGCTTTTGCCCAGGAGAAGCTCTCCGTCGTCGCGAGCTTTTCGATCCTCGGAGATTTCGTGCGCGAGATCGGTGGCGAGCGGGTCGCGGTGACGCTGCTGGTCGGGCCCGATGGCGACGCGCATGTCTATTCGCCGACGCCGGCCGACGCCAAGACGGTGGCAGGCGCCAAGCTCGTCGTCGTCAACGGGCTGAAGTTCGAGGGTTGGCTGACCCGGCTGATCAAGTCGTCGGGCACCAAGGCGACGATCGCCACCGCGACCACCGGCATCACCCCGCTCAAGCTGGCCGACGATCACGGTCATGGCCATGGCGGCGAGGACCCGCATGCCTGGCAGAGCGTTGCCAATGCCAGGCTCTATGTCGGCAATGTCCGGGATGCGCTGATCGCGGCTGATTCGGCTGGCAAGGCGGCCTATGAGGCCAATGCCACCGCTTATCTCGCCAAGCTCGATGGGTTGGAAAGCGAGATCAAGGCGACAGTCGCGCGCATCCCCGCCGACCGGCGCAAGGCGATCACCTCGCACGATGCCTTCGGCTACTTCGTCAAAGCCTATGGCGTCGCATTCATCGCACCGCAGGGCGTCTCGACCGAGGCCGAGGCCTCGGCCAAGGACGTCGCCCGCATCATCCGCCAGATCAAGGCGGAGAAGGTGCCGGCCGTCTTCCTCGAAAACATCACCAATCCGCGCCTCGCCGAGCAGATCGCCAGGGAGAGCGGGGCGAAGATCGGCGGGCGGCTCTATTCGGATGCGCTTTCGGCCGCTGATGGTCCGGCCGGGACTTACATCGCGATGATGAAACACAATATAAGCCAGATCGAGAAGGCGCTCGTCGCCGGCCCGGCCTGACCGGACCGCGATCGTAGCAGCGCCGCCAACCAGGTCGTTTCCCATGTCCGAGAAGATTCCCGTCACGGTGCTCACCGGCTATCTGGGCGCCGGCAAGACCACGCTCCTCAACCGCATCCTCACCGAGGACCACGGCAAGAAATTCGCCGTGATCGTCAACGAGTTCGGCGAGACCGGCATCGATGGCGACCTCGTCGTCGGCGCCGACGAGGAAGTGTTCGAGATGAACAATGGCTGCATCTGCTGCACCGTGCGTGGCGATCTGATCCGCATCCTCGACGGGCTGATGAAGCGCAAGGGCAAGTTCGACGCCATCATCGTCGAGACCACCGGCCTCGCCGATCCCGCCCCGGTCGCCCAGACCTTCTTCGTCGACCAGGATGTCGGCGACGCCACCAAGCTCGACGCGGTCGTGACCGTCACCGATGCGAAGTGGCTGAAGGACCGCCTCAAGGACGCGCCGGAAGCGAAGAACCAGATCGCCTTCGCCGACGTGATCATCCTGAACAAGACCGACCTGGTGACGCCCGGGGAACTCGCCGAGGTCGAGGCGACGATCCGCGCGATCAACCCCTATGCCAAGCTGCACAAGACGACGCGCTGCGAGCTGCCGATCGCCGAGCTGCTCGACCGAAACGCCTTCGATCTCGACCGCATCCTCGACATCGAGCCCGACTTCCTCGAGGCCGGCCACCACCATCATCATTCGGACGAGATCCGCTCGATGTCGTTCACGCTTCCCGGCGATGTCGATCCCGAGAAATTCATGCCGTGGATCAACGATATCAGCCAGGTGCAGGGCCCGAACATCCTGCGCTCCAAGGGCATCCTCGCCTTCAAGGACGAGCCGCGCCGCTTCGTCTTCCAGGGGGTGCACATGATCCTCGACGGTGACCTGCAGCGTGACTGGAAGGCTGGAGAGGAGCGCAATTCGCGCCTGGTCTTCATCGGCCGCGATCTCGACGAGGCGGCGTTGCGCAAGGGGTTCATGGCCTGCGCGGCCTGAGCAGCTCGTCATCCCGGAGCAGGCCGAAGACCCAGGCTTGTCTTCGGCCGCTCCCATGACGCGCTGGGATGGCCCACGGTTGCTGGCCGTCCCTTTAGCCCTCCAGCGTTCGGGTTCGTTCCGGTCGAAGGCGCGCGATCGCGCAGTCCGTCAGCCTCCCGGAGCCTGGCGGATTCAATAGCCCGGCCTAAACACGGGCTCGGCATGCGCTTTTCGCGCGCATTGTTACCCTGCGCGGCTCTCGCAGTGTTAGGTGAGCAGGTTTTTGCCCAAACTGCCGCCTCCAAGGCACAGGCGTGGCCCGTCCGGTTGAAGCCGGACCGCTTACCGACCTGAGCTCGGGTCTCCACCAGTCGAACTTGCCCCTGACCGAAACCGAGCACGGCTCCAGTTTCTGGAGGCTCCCCCGCATTTTCGTGCAACAGCCGGGCCGTATTTTCGCTGCGAGGCGGCATCAGCCCCGTCCAGCCCGCGCTCCGTGAAGCTCGATGTGTCTGGCATGGCCCTTGCCATGCGTGTCCTCGGAAGCTGGGGAGCCGGCTTGCGGGCAATCCGCAAATGCCGGGTGGGCACGGTCTGAATTCCATCCCGCTAGATCGATAAATCGACCCGGCCCG
The DNA here is from genome assembly GCF_001429505.1 of Allobosea sp. Root483D1. Taxonomy (GTDB): domain Bacteria; phylum Pseudomonadota; class Alphaproteobacteria; order Rhizobiales; family Beijerinckiaceae; genus Allobosea. The sequence goes on along the minus strand of NZ_LMJW01000001.1, from coordinate 1,200,010 downwards.
GGGTCCTTCAAGCTCTTCGGCGCGACCGAGCGCCTGCGTCTTCGATGTCATCGGCCGCGCACCGTCTTGCGCTGCACAGAGAAGGAGCCGGCATGCGAACCGCCCGCAATCGGGTCTTGATGATCTACCCGGCCTTCAACGCCAACTCATTCTGGAACTACAAGGCGACCTGCGCGCTCGCCGGAGCCCGGCACCCTGCCGCTCCGCTGGGATTGATCACGGTCGCCGCCCTGCTCCCCACGACATGGGATGTCCGCCTTGTCGACCTGAACACCGAGGAGCTCGGCGCACAGGATCTCGACTGGGCCGACCTCGTCATGACCGGCGGCATGCTGCCGCAGCAGGACGGCACGCTGGCGGTCATCGAGATGTGCCGATCGCGCGGCAAGCCCGTTGTGGTCGGCGGCCCTGATGCGACCTCCACGCCGGATATTTACGCCCGGGCGGACTTTCGGGTGCTTGGGGAGGCCGAGGAGATCATGACCGATTTCATCGCCGCCTGGACGGGCGGTGCGACGAGCGGTGTGTTTCGCGCCGAGATGGGCAAGACCGACGTCACCAAGAGCCCGACGCCGCGGTTCGACCTTCTCACCTTCAGGAACTATCTGCATGTCGGCGTGCAGTTCTCGCGCGGCTGTCCGTTCAATTGCGAGTTCTGCGACATCATCGAGCTCTATGGACGCGTGCCGCGCACCAAGACCAACGCCCAGGTCATGGCGGAGCTGGATGCCCTGTATGCGCTCGGCTATCGCGGCCATGTCGATTTCGTCGACGACAACCTGATCGGCAACAAGAAAGCACTCAGGCTATTCCTGCCGGCTCTCGCTGACTGGATGAGGGAGAAAAACTCCCCGTTCGAATTCTCGACTGAGGCCTCGATCAATCTTGCCGATGATCCCGCTTTGATGCAGGCCATGAGCGAGGCCAATTTCTTCACGATTTTTGTCGGCATCGAAAGCCCGGACGCCGATACGCTGATCTCAACGCAAAAGAAGCAGAACACCCGCCGCAGCCTGGAGGAGAGCGTCCACAAGATCTACCGGGCAGGGCTGTTCGTGAACGCCGGTTTCATCCTGGGTTTCGACAGTGAAAAAGGCAGCGTCGCACGCGGCATGATCGACTGCATCGAGGATACCGCGATCCCGGTCTGCATGGTCGGCCTGCTCTATGCCTTGCCAAACACCCAGCTGACGCGGCGCCTCGACCGCGAAGGCCGCCTGACCCTTCCGGATGATGCCGATCGTTCGCAGGGGCTGGGCGACCAATGCACTGCTGGCCTCAACTTCGTGACCAGCCGCGCGCGTCGCGCCATTCTGTCGGACTACAAGGCGGTCCTGGAAGCCGTGTACGCGCCCAGCGCCTTCTTCGGCCGCGTTCGGCGGGTCGGGCGGATGCTCGATTGTACAAATCGCCGGCTGGAATTGCCCCGGTCGATGGAGTGGCAGGAGCTGAAATCGTCCTGGCGCCTGTTCTGGTCCATGACGGTCGCGAAGGGGGATGTGCGGCGCGAATTCTGGAGGACGGTGCTCGACTGCCTCGTCCATAATCGTCAGGCGCTGCCCTATGTGCTCATGATGGTCGCGCTCTATCTGCATCTCGGCCCGTTCTCGCGGCATGTCATCGCCCAGTTGCAGCGGCAGATCGACAATCTTGCCGAGGCTCAATCCGCAGCCTTTCCCGCCCTGCCGGATCGACCGAAGGTGGCCGCGGTCGCCCTGTGAAAGCGGCTCGCGCATGACGGCGCCGCGCAGGCACGCCTTGTTTGCCGGCGCGTTCCGTCCAGCTGGAACCGGCTGAGCGAAATCAGAAAGTCGGGCATGCTTCGATCGCAAAAGTGGGTCCCACTTTTGCCCAACATGCTCTAGACCGGCAGCCATGGATTCGATCGCCAAACCCGTCTCGCTGCGCGAGCATGTCGTTCCCGTCGATGCCGGCGAGCATGTCGTCAGCGCTTTCTGGCTGAAGCAGACTTTGGCCTTCGCGCTCGCGGATGGCCGCGTGCTGCGCTGGCGCGATGGCGAGACGGAAACTGTCGAGGCCAATCGTGGCGGCCTGCTCTGCGCGGTCTCGGATGGCGCGCGGCTGATCAGCGGCGGCGATGACGGCCGCGTCGTTGCGACCTCTGCCGATGGCGAGCCGGAGGAGCTGGCGCTCGATCCGAAGCGGCGTTGGATCGACGCCGTGACGGTGTCGCCGGCCGGCAGCCTCGCCTGGAATACGGGCCGCACGGTCCATGCCCGCGACGACAAGGGCAAGCTCAAGTCGATCGAGGTCGCCTCGACGCCGCAGGGCCTTGTCTTCGCGCCGAAGGGCTATCGGCTCGCCATCGCCCAGATGAACGGCGTGCTGCTCTGGTACCCGAACACCGAGGCCAAGCCCGATTTTCTCGACTGGAAGGGCTCGCATCTCGAGGTGACCTGGTCGCCGGACGGGCGCTTCGTCGTCAGCGCGATGCAGGAGAATGCGCTGCATGGCTGGCGCCTCGGCGAGAAGCCGAGCCATATGCGCATGACCGGCTATCCGGCCAAGCCGCGCTCGCTGTCCTGGTCGCATGACGGGCTCTGGCTCGCATCGTCGGGAGCCGACGCCGCGATCGTCTGGCCCTTCCAGGGCGAGGGCCCGACCGGCAAAGCGCCGCGCGAATGCGGCGCCCGCCACGCCAAGGTCACGCGCGTCGCCTTCCATCCCAAGGCGCTGGTGCTGGCGATCGGCTATGATGACGGCTGCATCCTGATGGTGCGCCTGACCGACGCCTCGGAACTCCTGGTTCGGCCGGCGCAGCGCGGCAGCGGTATCACCGCCTTCGCCTGGGACAAGCTCGGCAAGCGCCTCGCCTTCGGGGCCGAAGATGGCGCGGCCGGCGTGCTGACCCTGCCGGGGGGCTGAGGACGCGATGCGCTTTGGCCTGTTCGGCAGGGACAAGCGCGACGCCGCCGCGGCCGATGCCGCGGCGCAGGTCAAGCGGCAGGTGCGCGAGCTGCTCGACCTGCCTGACAACGCCGTGATCGCTGTCAACGAGATCCTCTGCGCCGATCCCGCCTGCCCGGGGACCGAGACCGTGATCCTGGTGATGAAGCCCGGCGAGAAGACCAGGGCCTTCAAGGTCCAGATGGCGCTGGCGGAGCTGACGCCGGAGGCGTTGGCGCAGGCGTTGGCCGCGGCGCAGTAAACGCCTGCCTTTTCTGACATCCCCTGCCGTGCTAGGTTACATGTAACCAAAGCGAGGGCTGTGTCATGACCTCTCCCGGCAGCAAGCTGAAGGTTCGCCGCCATCGCGAGCGGCTGCGTGAGCAGGGGCTGCGGCCTATCCAGATCTGGGTTCCGGATGTCCGGGCCGCCGGGTTCCGAGCAGAAGCTCATCGCCAGTCGCAGGCGGTGGCGCGGAGTGCGCAGGCGGTGGAAGATCAGGCCTTCATCGATGCGATCTCGATCGGTGACGGTGAGTGAAACGCGGCGAGATCTGGACCGTCTCGGGCGGCCCGGACTATGCCGGCAAGCCGCGCCCCGTGGTGATCGTTCAGGACGACAATTTCGAGGCGACCGCTTCGATCACCGTCTGCGCGTTCACCACAGATGCGACCGAGGCCCCCCTGTTCCGGCTGCCAGTGACGCCACACGCCGGTAACGGCCTGCGTTCGCCTTGCCGACTGATGGTCGACAAGCTCACCACGGTCCCGAAGATCAAGCTGGGAGAGCGGATCGGACGGCTCGGCGACGAGGATATGATACGGCTCAACCGGGCTATCGCGGTGTCCTTGGGACTGGCGGGGGCGTCGCGAGCGAGCGGCGACGAATGAGATTCCGGGCGGCCCCACTTTCACCGCCGACAGCCCCTGTCAGGAATGCGGGCGCTTGCCACTTATCGGCCGATCGGCTTGCCGCTAGTTTGCCGTGATGGCGATGCGACCGCGAAAAATCCTGAAGCTCGACAAGGCGGCGGCACGCCGGATCTGGCTCAAAGCCCAGAATCTCGACACGCGCGAGCCGTTTGGCGCCGGACCGGAGGCAACGGCGGCCGCGGTCAGCCATCTCGGCTATGTCCAGATCGACACGATCAATGTGGTCGAGCGCTGCCACCACCACATTCTCTACAGCCGGATTCCTTGCTATCGCCGCGACGACCTCGCGCAGGCGCAGTCACTGGACAAGTCGGTGTTCGAGTACTGGACGCATGCTTTGTCCTATGCGCCTACCGCCGACCTCCGCTATTTCCTGCCCGCGATGAAGGCGCATCGCGCCGAGCCGAAGCGCTGGGCCTCGGTCGGCAGCCGCGAGGAGACACGCAAGCTGCTGCGCCGCATCCGCAAGGACGGCGCGCTCACCATCCGCGACATCGACACCGATGTGCTGGTCGAGAAGACGCATCTCTGGGCGAGCAAGAAGCCGTCCAAGGGCCTGCTCGAACGCGCCTTCTACGATGGCGAGCTCGCGATCTCCGCCCGTTCCGGCATGCTCAAGACCTATGAGCTGATCGACCGGCATTTCGGCTGGGAGAAGCAGCCGGCGCCGGCGTCAGAACGACAGGTCGTCGCCTACAAGCTCGACCGGGCATTGCGCGCGCAGGGCATCGTCAGTCTCGATTCGATCTGCCATCTCGATGCGCCCAGCAAGAAGGCGATCGCTGAGCTGATCGCTGGGCGAGTCAGGCGCAAGGAACTGGTGCCGGTCGCGATCGACGGCGCGGAAAAGACTCCGCATTGGGCGCTGCCGGAGGTGTTGGAACCATCCGAGCCAGCCGACGAGAGCCTGATCCACATCCTCTCGCCCTTCGATCCGCTGATAATCCAGCGCAAGCGGCTGAAGCTGTTCTTCGGCTATGACCACCTCTTCGAGGCCTATCTGCCGAAGGAGAAGCGTGTCTTCGGCTATTTCGGGCTGCCGGTGCTGGCGGGGGACCGGATCGTCGCCGTCGCTGATCTCAAGACTGATCGGGCGGCGCGCAAGCTCTTGGTGCAGCAATGGACCTGGCTGGAGCCCGAGCCATCGCCTGACCTGAAGCGGCAGGTCGAGGAGGAGATGGGGCGCTTCGAGCGCTTTCAGCTGGCCTGAGCGGCCTCAGTTCGGGCGCGGCCAGCGGAAGTCGTCGGCACGACCGGGGCGCGGCTCGGGGGCGATGCCCTGGCCGAAGACGCGGTCGAGCCCTGCCGCGACGTCGCCGCGGCCACGCGCTTCCTGGATCGAGGCGATCAGCGCAACATCGCCACCTGGGGAGACGGCGCCGGTCAGGGGCAGGATCGGGCCTGCGAGCGGCCGCAGCGGTACCACCGGGACAAGTGGCAGATCGGTCGGTATGCCGCTGACCATGCGGTCGATCAGGCGCTCGATATCGGCGGGCTGCGGCGCGGGTGCAGGCGCACCATCGGCATCCGGTGGGCTGGGCAGGGCGATGACATTCTGCGTCGGCGTCCGTTCCAAGATGCGGCGGATGACGACGTCGACGAAATGTGCAGCCTTGCGGGCGCCGGCCTTGGTGAAATGCACGCCGTCCCCGAGCCGCAGGCGGGCGATCTGGCCGTTCACGTCCGGTCCCGTCGCGGTATAGCGGTTCTCGGTGTCGACATAGGCGCCCCAGAGGTCGACGAACTGGCCGCCGCCCGCCTCCGCGCCCTTGCGGAAGAGGTCGTTCAGCGTGGTGAGATCTGCCGACAGGCGGGCATTCTGCATCGGCGGCGCGCCGACCCAGATCAGCGGCACGCGCCTGGCGCTGAAAGCCGAGGCTACGGCCTCGATCCGCGCCTTGTAAAGCTGGAGCCAACGCTCGCTCAGCGGCTCATGGGTGATCTCGCCCTCGCGGATCACCTGGCGGTCGTTCGGGCCGAGGACGATGACCGCGACCATGACCTTGGCGTCGGCGGCGAGGAGTTCCCCGGCTGCCTTCGGCCAATCGTAGAAATCGGTCCGGACCAGCCCGCTATCGGCCTTGGCCTTGTTCACCACCGCGACATCGGCACGGTCGCCGAGGCTGTCCTCGAGCCCTTCGGCGATCTGTCCGGCGAGCGTGTCGCCGATCACCAGGACATGGTGGTTGACGTCGACCTTGGGGATGATCGGATCGTCGCGGACGACGACGCGGGTCGGGGTCCGGCGCTGGGCCGGTGCGACGCGCTCGCGTGGCTGCCGTTGCTGGACCGTCGACCTCTCCGGAATCTGCCAGAACATGTTGAACAGGCTGCGGCCTTGCGGCGGCGCTTGCGGTATCCGACCCGGCGGCACCGGGTTCTGGGCGATCGAAATCGGCCCGCCCGTCGCGAGCACGAGCAGGGCTGCTGCCAGAACCATGAAGAGCGAACGCGGGCGCATCGTGCTCTCGATCGGCGCCAGTCAGAGGCAAGCGCCGCCAGGCAATATAGTCGCGATTGCCCGCTTCGTCAGCGGGGCGCCTTCATCCGTGCCAGCAGGGCCGGGGTCGGGTAGCCGTCGGCAAGCATGCCGACACGCAGCTGGTACTGCCTGACCGCTTCGCGTGTGCCGGTGCCGATGCGCCCGTCGGCATCGTGATTGTAGAGGCCGAGGGCTTTCAGCCGGCGCTGGACGTCGGTGGTGCCGGCCTTGTCGAGGCGCGGCGCCTTGACCGGCCATTCCCCCTGCAGGGCGGACTTGCCCACGATCCGGTCGCCGAGATGGCCGACGGCGAGGGCATAGGCGTCGGAGGAGTTGTACTTCTTGATGACGTCGAAATTCGCGGTCAGCAGCATGGCCGGCCCGGTATGCCCTGCCGGATAGAACAGCCTGGCTTCGCCAGAGGAGGGCAGCGAGCCACCATCGGCGCGGCGCACGCCGGCGGAGCGGAAGGCCGAGAAGCTGGTGCGGTAGAGGTTGTGATCGAAGCCATCGGGGATCACGACCTCGATGCCCCAGGGCAGGCCGGGGGTCCAGCCATAGCCCTTGAGGTAATTGGCGGTCGAGGCGATGGCGTCGCTTGTCGAGGTCCAGATGTCGGCATGGCCGTCGCCGGTCTGGTCGACCGCGTATTTCATGTAGCTCGACGGCATGAACTGGGTGTGGCCCATCGCGCCGGCCCAGGAGCCGCGCAGTTCGCCGCGCTCGACATAGCCCTTCTCGATCAGCTCCAGCGCGGTCAGGAGCTCGTCGCGGAAGAAGTCGCCGCGATAGCGGATGTTCGCCAGCGTCGCGAGTGAGCGGATCACGTCCTTGTCGCCCTTGAACGAGCCGTAATTGGTCTCCATCCCCCAGATGCCGAGGATGATCTCCTTCGGCACGCCGTAGCGCGATTCAGCCTGGGCCAGCACGCTGGCATGGGCGTCGAGCATCTCGCGGCCGCGCGAAATCCGGCCGCCACCGACGGCGCTGTTGAGGTAGCTCCAGATCGGCGCGACGAATTCCGATTGCTTGCGGGTGAGCACGACGATCGACGGGTCTGGCGTCACGCCCTGGAAGGCCAGGTCGAAGGTCTTGCGTGAGATGCCGCGCGCCTGCGCCATCGGCCAGAGCGTCTTCAAGAAACCATCGAAGCCCGGCGCGGCCGGGCGCGCCTCGGGCTTGGGGGTCTGCGCCCGTGCCGGATTGATCGAACCCGTCGTCTGCGCGAGCGCCGGCCCGAGGCCGAGCGCTACGGCGAAGGCGAGAACGGTGACGGGGCGCATGGTTGCTCCTCTGGCTCGGTCGCGGGCTCTTTCCACCACAGCGCCCGAACGAGGTTAACCATGGGTTAACGCCGCGCCAAATCCCTTGTGAGGGCTGAGTAGATTGCGCCTTAGCTGGCGTTGCGCTTGCGCAGACTCTCCTCCCAGGCCAGCGCCTGGGTGACGATCTCAGTGAGATCGTCATGCTCGGGCAGCCAGCCGAGCTCGGCGCGGATGCGGTCGGCCTTGGCGACGAGCGCAGCCGGGTCGCCGTCGCGGCGCGGCGACAGACGGACCGGGAAATCCACGCCCGAGACCTGCTTCACCACCTCGACCACTTCCTTGACCGAATAGCCGCGGCCGTAGCCGCAGTTCAGCGTCAGGTTCTCGCCGCCAGTACGCAGATGATCGAGCGCCGCCAGGTGGGCGCGGGCGAGGTCGGTGACGTGGATGTAGTCGCGGATGCAGGTGCCGTCTGGCGTCGCATAGTCGGTGCCGAAGATGTCGAGGCCGGCGCGCTGGCCGAGCGCCGCCTGGCTCGCGACCTTGATCAGATGGGTGGCGTTGGCGCTGGACTGGCCGGAGCGTCCCTTGGGATCGGCACCCGCGACGTTGAAATAGCGCAGCGCGACATAAGTCAGGCCATGGGCGCGGGCGACGTCGCCGAGCATCCATTCGCTCATCAGCTTGGAGCGGCCATAGGGGTTGATCGGGTTGAGCGCGATCTCCTCCGGCACCGGCGAGACCGGCGGCTCGCCATAGACGGCGGCGGTCGAGGAGAAGATCACATGCTTGACGCCGCCACGTACGGCGCTCTCCAGCAGAGCGCGCGTCTTGACGGTGTTGTTGTGGTAGTAGCCGAGCGGATCGGTCACCGAATCCGGGACGACGATCTTGGCGGCGAAATGCGCGATCTCGCTGATGCCGTGCTCGGCGATGGTGCGCTCGACCAGGGCCTGGTCGCCCATGTCGCCGCGCACGAGCGTCGCTTCCTGCGGCACTGCCCACCAAAAGCCGGTCGAGAGATCGTCGAGCACCACGACCTTCTCGCCGCGGTCCAGGAGCTCGAGGACCATGTGGCTGCCGATATAGCCGGCGCCGCCCGAAACCAGAATTGCCATCTTCGTCTCCTCGTCACGTGATCCGCATAAACCGGAATCACGACAGTTCGAACCAGCTTTCCGGCTGCTCATGGCTATTCTCGGGCACCGCCCTGGTGAAGCCGTGCAAGGCCGCGGGGGAGGGCCGCAAATCCGGCACGTTACGCCAAAAGCGTTGACGTATCGGCAAGGGGCGACTGGTATTCAAAAGCGGGGCCGGCCCGGCTTTCGCCAGATTCGCAAGCCAGCCTTGAGCGGCCGGCATGAATCGGGCGAAGCCGGCTCTCCCGAAGCCCTCCGACCTCAGCAGGCGCGCGCCATGGGCGCGCGAGATGGACGCGCATGATCAAGAAAATCCGCAAGGCGGTCTTTCCCGTCGCTGGTCTCGGCACCCGGTTCCTGCCCGCCACCAAGGCGATCCCGAAGGAGATGCTGACCATCGTCGACCGGCCGGTGGTCCAGCACGTGGTCGACGAGGCGCGCGCCGCCGGCATCGAGCATTTCGTCTTCGTCACCGGTCGCAACAAGGGTGTGATCGAGGACCATTTCGACATGGCCTACGAGCTCGACGACACGCTCGCCAAGCGCGGCAAGGTGAAGGAGCTGGAGGCGCTCAAGCTCGACCTGCCGGCTGCCGGCACGGCGAGCTTCACCCGCCAGCAGGCGCCGCTCGGCCTGGGCCACGCTGTCTGGTGCGCGCGCGACATCATCGGCGACGAACCCTTCGCCTTGCTCCTGCCCGACATGCTGCACCATGATCAGGGCAAGGGATGCCTCGCCGAGATGATCGAGGCTTACGAGAAGCATGGCGGCAACCACATCGCGGTCGCGCCTGTGCCGGAAGACCAGACCCATCAATACGGCATCGTCGGCGTCGCCGATGCCAAGGCCAAGGTCTCGCAGATCAGCAGGATGGTCGAGAAGCCGCCGAAGGGCACGGCGCCATCGAACCTGCACATCACCGGCCGCTACATCCTGCAGCCGACGATCTTCGACCTGCTCGCCAACCAGGAGAGGGGCGCCGGCGGCGAGATCCAGCTGACCGATTCGATGATCGCGCTGTCGCAACAGGAGAAGTTCTTCGCCGTGCGTTTCGACGGCGACATCTACGATACCGGCTCGAAGATCGGCTTCCTCACCGCCAATGTCGCCTATGCGCTGGAGCGCGGCGATCTCGGCCCGCAGCTGCGCGGCGAGCTCGAACGGCTGCTGGAGCGATAGGGCAATGCCAAATCGCCATGGCCGGGGCGAACCCGACCATGGCGAGATCGGTGCAGCGGGGCTTCAGCCCTGCTTGGCCTTCTTTGCACGCTCGATCGCCTCGACGATCAGCTGCTTGGCCTTGGTGGCGTCGCCCCAGCCGGTGAGCTTCACCCATTTGCCCGGCTCGAGATCCTTGTAGTGCTCGAAGAAGTGCTGGATCTGGTCGAGCGTGATCTGCGGCAGATCGGTGTAGTTCGTCACGTTCTCGTAGCGCTTGGTCAGCTTCGGGACCGGCACGGCGATGATCTTCTCGTCGCCGCCGCCCTCGTCCTCCATCATCATCACGCCGATCGGCCTGACCGCGATATAGGAGCCCGGCACCAGCGGGCGGGTATTGGCGACCAGCACGTCGCAGGGATCACCGTCTTCCGACAGCGTATGCGGAATGAAGCCGTAATTCCCGGGATAGCGCATCGGCGTATAGAGGAAGCGGTCGACGAAGAGCGTGCCGGCTTCCTTGTCCATTTCGTACTTGATCGGCTCGCCGCCGATGGCGACCTCGATCACGACATTGACCTCTTCGGGGGGATTCTTGCCGATGGCGATGGCGTCGAGCCGCATGTACCTGACCTATCGATGACAAAACTTCGGGCGCCTTATGCGCGTTCCAGCAGCAAAGGCCAAGCCCGGGCTTTAGTCGCAAGGGCTTATCGATTTGCGCAAGCCGACGGGCGCTGCTATCGGGCCGGCATGACAGGTGCGATCCCATGCTGAACCGCTGGCGGCGGCCGGAAGACCGCTATGCAAGGCGCATGGCGCGGATCGCGCGTTGGGACCGCCCCTTGCGCGGCCGGCTCGATCGCGCGCGTGCCTGGGCCAACATGCTGCTCGTCGACCACGGCATCTTCCGGCTCGCCTATCTCAATGCGCATCGCGTCACGCCGCAGCTCTGGCGCGCCGCTCAGCCGGCGCCCGGCGACATCGCCTGGTTTGCCCGCCGGGGCGTGAAGACCATCGTCAACCTGCGTGGCGGCCGCGAGCACGGTGCCTGGCCGCTGCAGAAGGAAGCGTGCGAGCGCCACGGCGTCGCGCTCGTCGAGTTCATCCTGCGCTCGCGCGGCGCGCCCGACCGCGACACCATCCTGGCGACGCCGGCCTTCTTCGCCGAGTTGCAGACGCCCGCTCTGGTCCATTGCAAATCCGGCGCCGACCGGGCGGGCTTCTTCGCCGCGCTCTATCTGCTGGTCCATGAGAAGCGGCCGCTCGCCGAGGCGATGGCCGAGCTCTCGCTGCGCTACGGCCATTTCCGCTTCGCCAAGACCGGCATCCTCGACGCCTTCTTCGAAGCGTATGCCCGCGAAGGCGCCAGCAAGGGCATGCCGTTCCTCGACTGGGTGGCGAGCGAGTACGAGCCGGAACGGCTCGAGCGCGAGTTCAGGCCGGGCTTCTTCTCCTCGCTGCTCGCCGACCGCCTGATCCGGCGCGAATAGCCAGCGCTGCTAGCTTGCAACCGCCATCCGCCGCTCGCCGATGGCGGTCCAGGTCAAGCGCAGATGCAGCAGGAGCCGCGCCAGCGAGATCAGGCTGATTACCGCGAGCAGCGTCGGAGACAAGCTGCCGAACCCCCAGATCACGATCGCCGCGGCGGCCAGCGCCACCGCATTGGCCGTCATCTGGCTGTGCGGGCGCGATGAGAACGCGCCCATTTCCTGCAGCGGGCCGGCCATTGCGCTGCAGCAATAGAACAGCGCCATGATCGCCATCACTTCGCCGATGCCGCCCCATTTGGTGCCGCTCAGGAAGAGTTCGTCCGCTCCGAGCGCGACAAGGGCGATGGTGATGAAGAGTGCGGCCGCGATCGCCACCATGCCAAGCGTGAGCAGGCGCGCGCGCCTTTGCCGATCGCGACCCTCATGCTTGCGCAGATCGTTCATCACCAGGGGGACTGTCACGGTGCCGAACATCTGCGCCGGCATGTCGAGCAGGCGCGTCGCCAGCGCCACATGGGCCGCCAGGACAGGACTGCTCGCCAATGGTAGGGCCAGCAACGGCGCCGCCGAGAAACCGAAGGCGAGCACCGCCGAGGGCAGGAGGAAGGTCGGCGAGCTGCGCCATTGCCAGGCTGCCGAGGCCAGTTCCACAATTGACCAGAGGGACGGGTGCATCAACCGCACCAGGGAGCCGCGTCGGCGCCAGGCGAGATAGCAGGCCGCGACGACATGGCCGAAGGCGTCCGCAGTGAACAACGCCAGGGCGGTCGGCCCGAGCGGCCAGATCAGCAGGATCATCATCCCTGGCTGGACCAGTGCCTGGACGACATTGCTGTTGCCGATCGTGGCGAAGTCGCCTTCCGCCGTGGCCTCCGCCAGAAGCAGCCGGATCACCGCCCGGCTCGCCAGCGAGATCAGGAAGAGTGCGCCGAAGCCGCGCAGGATCCAGCCCTGCGATGCAGTAAACAAGACTGCGATCGTCGCCGCGCCAAGAAAGATCGCACCGGCAACAACAGCCAGGCGGAAGGCCCGGCCGAGCCGCAGCCGGTCGCTATTCTGGAAGAACACGGCCTCGAAGCGCAGCAGTGCGGCGATCGACCCGACATTCGCCAGGGCCGCGAAGATCGCGAAATCGGCGAAGACCTTGGGTGGGCAAAGGGCGGCTGCCAGCAGCAAGCCCCAGACCGAGAGCAGGCGCGCCTGCACGAAACGCAGCGCCAGCATCGCCCCGTTGCGGAAGCTCGCGCTCTGGGTGAGCGATGTCAGCTCGGCCTTGGGGTCGGTCGTACGCGCAGTCGGGCCGATGAGCCCCTTGGCCAGGCTGGCCCGTGCCAGGGCAAGCTGCGCTGCCATCTCAGCGTCCTCAGCCGGAACCTCGAGCAGGTCTCCTGCGCTCGCCGGCCGGCCATGGCGCTCGCCTGTCGGAGCCCGTACGTGATCAATCGGGAGGATCACGTTACTTCGCTCCGCGAGTAGGAGGCTGCGCCTCTATGGTTAACGCTTGGTAAATCCCCGACCTTTCACGGATGCCTGCAGAAGCTGCTCCATCGATATGATGCGGCTTATGGCGGAAGCGTGGCGATTGAGATCATTTGTCAGTTATCGGTTGCGAGCAGGTCGGCGACGAAGACGACAGCCTCCGTCAACACACGACGGAGGCCCTGTGGCAACCAACCCGGCAAAAAGGGAGGGTGTCAGCCGAAGCTCGCCTTCAGCGCCTCGAAGCGGGCGACCTGATCGGCCAGCAGGTCGCGCGCCTCGTCGCGACGGACGAAGACCTTGAACATCGCTTCGCCGGCGCCGTTGAAGAACTGCACCGAGCAGGAGCGGCGGCCATGGAATTGCCGGTCGACCAGGTAGATCGCTTTGCAGTTGCCAGCCTTGATGTGCCCGCCGATCGGGCTGTCGCCATGGATGTTGTAGTAGCCATGGCCGAAGGAGCCGACCGGCAGCGAGCCCTCGCATTCGAGCACGATGTCCGGCGTGTGCACGATGAAGAGCACCGTGCCCCAGCCCGAAAGCTCCTGCCAAAGCGCCTCGAAGCGCTCGGCCGCGATGAAGCGGCGCTGCTCGTTCGGCGTCGCCTCCAGCACGGCGAGGGTCGAGACGCCGTGCTCGCGCGCGACCGCCTCGATCACCCCGTCCGGCTTGGCGGCGAGCGCCGCCCGGACCTTCTCCATGGCATCGGCGGAAGCAGTCGGCGCCAATGTTTCAGCGAGTGACATCGTTTCTGCCTCTCACTCGGCCGCCTGGCGCGGCAGATGCGGGTTGCGCTCGGTCAGGATCGTCTCGAAGCCCTCGAACTCGGGATGGCCGAGATAGAGCGGCTTAGGCCGCGGCTGGCCAGCGCTGCGGTGCGACTCGCGGAACTGGTCGGACTTGGTCCAGGTGGTGAAATCGTCCTTGGAGGCCCAGGTCGTGTGCGAGGAGTAGAGGGTGTGGTCCTCCTTCTCCGGCCCCTTCAGCAGATGGAAGGCGATGAACCCCGGCATCTCGTCGAGGCGGGTCTTGCGCGAGGACCAGACCGTCTCGAAGGCCTCTTCCTCCCCCTTGACGACCTTGAAGCGGTTCATGGCGATGAACATCGGGAAATCCTCGGCGGTTCCGGAAAAGGGGATGATCGGGCAGCTTGCGCCGCTCTTGACCCTCCTTAGTAAAGCCGCATATCACCGTCAACAATGGCTCAAATAATCGTTGTTTTGAACGATTATAAATTGAGCAAATACTTTGGAATGACTTCAGTGTAGCCAGGCGTCGGCGGCGCCGTTGCTGCGCGTCGTCGGACGCACGAGATCGATCATGGGCACCCTGCCAGCGCCTTCGTCCACTCCGCTTGCGGGTCTCAAGGCCAAGCGCCTAGGCCGCGAGTTCAGCGCTGCCATCGCCCTCTCCGCGCTGGCCGCCCTCGGCTTCGCGGGTGATCTTCGCTCCGGCAGCTTCATCGCCACCGCCCAGGCTCAGGCCACCGACCGCATCGTCGCGGCCGGCGGCGTCGTCACCGAGGTGCTCTACGCGCTCGGCCTGCAGGACAGGATCGTCGGCGTCGACACCACCAGCCAGTGGCCGCCCGAAGCGCAGAAGGACAAGACGAGCGTCGGCTATGTCCGGGCTCTCTCGGCCGAGGGCGTGCTCTCGCTCAAGCCCTCGCAGGTCATCGCCGTCGAGGGCGCAGGTCCGCCCGATGCGCTGGCTCTGCTCAAGGAATCCGGCACGCCGATCACGATGATCCCGGAGGCGCTGACGCCGGAGGCCGTCGTTTCGAAAATCGCCGCGATCGGCAAGGCCGCTGGCAGCGCCGCGCCGGCGCAGCAGCTCGCCGCGAGCGTGAAGACGCGTTTTGACGAGCTCGACAAGCTGCGCACGGGTCTGCCGAAGCAGAAGCGCGTCCTGTTCGTGCTCTCGCTGCAGAACGGGCGCACCATGGTCGGCGGCAGGACCACCACGGCCGATGCGATCATCGCGCTCGCCGGCGGCGTCAATGCCGCGAGCGCTGTCGAAGGCTTCAAGCCGATGACCGACGAGGCGATCATCACGGCGGCGCCTGACGTCGTGCTGATGATGCGCTTCAGCAGCGCCCACAATGCGACGCCCGACGAGCTCTTCGCCATGCCGGCCTTCTCGCAGACCCCCGCGGCAAAGCAGAAATCGCTGATCCGCATGGATGGGCTCTATCTGCTCGGCTTCGGTCCGCGCACGCCGAACGCGGCGCGCGACCTGATGGCCGAACTCTATCCCGAGGCCAAGGTCGCCCAGCTCTCCGCCGCCAAATGACGCTCGCCGTGAAGCAGACGCCGAGTGCGGGCGCCGCGGCGCTGGCCGTTCTCGCCGAGGGGCGACGGCGCAAGGGCATCATCGCGGTCGCGGCGCTGGTCGGCTTCTGCCTGCTGCTGATGCTGCTGTCGCTGGGAGCAGGGGCTTTTGCGATCGCGCCCGGCCGCGTTGCCGACATCCTGATGGCGAAGCTCGGCTTCGGCCAGGTTGAACTGCTCGACAGCCGCGAGGCGCTGGTCGTGCTCAACATCCGCATGCCGCGCCTGCTGCTTGGCGCGCTGGTCGGGGCGGCGCTCGCCATCTCCGGCGCGCTGATGCAGGGGCTGTTCCGCAATCCGCTGGCTGATCCCGGCCTCGTCGGCGTCTCGGCCGGCGCCGGCCTCGCCGCCGCCGCCACAATCGTGCTCGGCGACCGCTTTTTCCTTGCGAATTTCGCGATGAAGCTGCCCTTCGCGTTGCTGCCCTTCGGCGCCTTCTTCGGCGGCCTGGTCTCGACGCTGGCGCTCTACCTGATCGCGACGCGCCAGGGCCGAACCTCGGTCGCGACCATGCTGCTCGCCGGCGTTGCGCTCGGCGCGCTCGCCGGCTCGCTCACCGGCCTGCTCGCCTTCATCTCCGATGATCGGCAATTGCGCGACCTGACCTTCTGGTCGCTCGGCAGCCTCGGCGGCGCGAGCTGGACCAAGCTCTCGGTGGTGGCGCCGATCGTGCTGCCGCTGCTCCTCGCCGTGCCGTTGCTGGCGCGTGGGCTCAACGCGCTGATGCTCGGCGAGGCCGAGGCCTATCATCTCGGCATCCCCGTTCAGCGCATCAAGGCGCTCGCGATCCTGCTCGTCGCGCTCGCGGTCGGCGCCAGCGTCGCCTCGGCTGGCGTGATCGGTTTCGTCGGCATCGTCGTGCCGCATCTGATCAGGCTCTCGATCGGGCCCGATCACCGCCTGCTGCTGCCGCTCTCGGCGATCGGCGGCGCCGCCCTGCTGGTCGGCGCCGACATCGTCGCTCGCCTCGTCGTCGTGCCGGCCGAACTGCCGATCGGCATCGTCACCGCCTTCATCGGCGCGCCCTTCTTCCTCTGGCTGCTGCTGCGCCGCGGCCGGATCGCGGAGCTCTAGCCATGGCCGCGATCCTCGAAGCGGACGATCTCAGCTTTTCGGTGCGCAGCAGCACGTTGGTGCGCGGCGCCTCGCTCGCACTCGAAGAGGGCGCCACCACGATCGTCGTCGGCCCCAACGGCGCCGGCAAGTCGACTCTGCTGAAGCTCCTCACCGGCGAGCTTACGCCCTCGCAGGGCTCCGTCCGCATGGACGGCGCGGCCTTGCCGCAGATCCCGGCCTGGGAGCTCGCCTGCCGCCGCGTCGTGATGGTGCAGAACCAGCGCCTCGCCTTCCCGTTCAGCGTCTACGAGGTCGCAAGGCTCGGGCTCGAAGGCGTCGGCCGCGCGCAGCCGCGTGCCCGCAAGGAGCAGATCATCGCCCAGGCGCTGGAGACCGCCGGCGTGATCGGCCTCGCTGGGCGTCAATACCAGACCCTGTCCGGCGGCGAACAGCAGCGCGTGCAGTTCGCCAGGGCGCTCTGCCAGCTCGAGGCCGGCCGCAGCGTCGCGCAGCGCCAGATCCTCTTCCTCGACGAGCCGATCGCCAGCCTCGATCTCTGCCACCAGCTCTCGCTGCTCGACGCAGCCCGCACCATCGCCGCTGAAGGAGCGGCCGTGCTGGTCGTGCTGCACGACCTCAACCTCGCTGTGACCTATGCCGACAGGCTAGTGGTGATGCACGAAGGCGCGATCGTCGCTCAGGGCGAGCCCGCAACGATCCTCGACGACAATCTCCTGCGCGGTGTCTTCCGCGTCTCGCTCTCCTTCAGCCGTTTGCCGCCGGCCGGCCAGCCTTTCCTGCTGCCGCAGCAGCACCTGACGCCGGTCCCGCCGGGAGATGTCGTGCCGCTGCGCGCTGTAAGCGGATAGCGGGAGGCAGGCGCGACAACTTTACGGTTGTGCACTGCGACAACAGGTCTATAGCGGGCGCTCCGGCGCCCTTCCGCCCGACCAGGCGAGCGGGCGCATCGCTGGGACCACCGAGCGCGCCATGAACCTCCCCACCGACCGGCTTTCCTTCCCGAAGGACCGTCTCCGCGTCCTGCTGCTCGAAGGCATCAACGATTCCGCCGTCGCCGCTTTGCAGCAGGCCGGCTACACCAACCTGACCCGCCTGCCGAAGGCACTTGACGAGGCCCAGCTCGTCGAAGCCATCGAGAAGACCCACATCCTCGGCATCCGCTCGCGCACCCAGCTGACCGAGCCGGTCTTTTCCGCCGCCAAGCGCCTTTTCGCCGTCGGCTGCTTCTCGGTCGGCACCAACCAGGTTGATCTCGACGCGGCGCGCCTGCGCGGCGTTCCGGTCTTCAACGCGCCCTTCTCCAACACCCGCAGCGTCGCCGAACTGACCATCGGCGAGATCGTCATGCTGCTGCGCCGGATTCCCGACCGCTCGCGCTCGGCGCATGACGGCGGCTGGGACAAGTCCGCCAACGCCTCCTTCGAAGTGCGCGGCAAGGTGCTCGGCATCGTCGGCTACGGCAATATCGGCAGCCAGCTTTCCAACATCGCCGAGGCGATGGGCATGCGGGTGATCTACTACGATCACACCGATCGCCTGCGCCACGGCAACACCGAGCCGGTCGAGAGCCTGAAAGCCCTGCTCGCGAACAGCGACGTCGTCTCGCTGCACGTGCCGGAAACACCCGCCACGCACAACATGATCGGCAAGGCCGAGATCGCGGCGATGCGCAAGGGCGCCTACCTCATCAACAATTCGCGCGGCACCGTGGTCGACCTCGATGCGCTCGCCGAGGCGCTGCGGACCGGCCATCTCGCTGGCGCCGCCGTTGACGTCTTCCCGAAGGAGCCGGCCTCCAACAGCGAGCGCTTCGTCACCCCGCTGCAGGGCCTGCCCAATGTCATCCTGACCCCGCATATCGGTGGCTCGACCGAAGAAGCGCAGGAGCGCATCGGCGCCGAGGTGGCGCGCAAGCTGGTGGATTATTCCGATGTCGGCTCGACCGTCGGCGCGGTCAATTTCCCGCAAGTCCAGCTGCCGGCGCGCCCGACCGGCACCCGCTTCATCCAGGTCCAGCGCAATGCGCCCGGCATGCTGCGTCGCCTCAACGACGTCTTCGCCAGCCGCAACATCAACATCGCCGCCCAGAATTTCCAGACCGACGGCGAGATCGGCTATGTCGTGATGGAAGCCGATCCGGTCGGCGAGATCGCGCGCGAGATCATCGAGGAGATCCGGGCGCTGGACGGCACCATCCGTGCCCGCCTGCTCTACGAGCGCGGCTGAGCCGAGCGATCTCGGCGAACGGGGCTTTAATCCCCGAAGGGCTCGACCACCATCTCCATCCGCTCGCCGGCGAAGACGCTGTTGACGATGTGGATCGGCGTCAGGTCCGGCAGCGCATCGATCGCATCCGAGGTCAGCACCGCCGCGCCGGGCTCGATCTTGAGCAGCGCCGCCTCGCGCTCGCTCGCCAGCCGCGCCGCCAGCCGCGTCGAGCGCCGGACATAGTCGGCGATCCCGCAGGCTTTGAAGGCGGCGGTGATCGATGATCCGGCTTCCGTCAGAATCTCGTCGAAACGCGGAAAGCGCTCGACGCTGAGATAGTGAATGCCGGTGCCGACAGGTGTGCCGCCGGCTCGGCTCAGGGTCTCGATCGCCCAGAGCGGCGTGCCCGCAGGCAAGCCGAGCACCGCGCAATGCTCCGCCTCGCCAGCGACGATCTCCGAGGCCAGCACCGCGCCTGAGACGGCGATGCCGGCCGCACCGAAATTGGTGCGCATGCTGACCCGGCGGCCGAGCTTGTAGGGGAAGCGCGGCGCCGTCACCTGCGTGCCACGGCCCCGTGAGACCGTCACCAGTCCGCGTTCGGCCAGATGCCGGAAGGCCTGGCGCACCGTGTGCCGGTGCACGCCATAGCGCTCGGCCAAAGCGACCGAGGCCGGCAGCGTATCGCCAGGCTCGTATTCGCCCTGCTCGATCGAGGCCGCGAGCGCGTCGGCGATCCGCCGCCATGCCGTGCCGCCATCGCCACCCTGATTGTCAGGCAGGCCGGCCGTCATCAAAATTTCATCCAAAATGTATAGACCTTTTCCAACGGCGGACTTATTATAGTCTAGACATTAGCGCTTGGCGAGAGGCCGACACGGCATGACGGAAATCGCGACACGCCAGCATTGGATGGCAGTCCTGGCCCGTGCCACGCAAGGCGAGATCGACGCTTTGCTGCAGCAAGGCGGCCCGTTGCCGACGCATGAACTGCTCAAGGCGCCCGAGACCGGCACCGTCATGGTCGAAGGTCGCGCCGGCGGCGCCGGCCGCCGCTTCAATCTCGGCGAGGCCACGGTGACGCGTTGCGTGGTCCGGCTCGAAGGCGGCGCGATGGGCTTCTCCTATGCTCTCGGCCGCGACGGCCGGAAGGCGCGGCTGGCGGCGATCACCGACGCGCTTCTCCAGGGCGAAATCGAGACCGGCCCGCTGCGGCGCGGTGTCTTTGCCTTGGCGCAGAAGCAGCAGGCCGCCCGCGACCTCGCCTCACGCAAGGCGGCGGCGACCAAGGTCGACTTCTTCACCCTGGTCAGGGGAGCGTGACGATGCAGGACGGCAACCAGATCCATGCCGGCTTCTCCGACCCGGTTTTCCAGTCGCAAGGCGCATTCCGCGCTTTGCTGGCAGCGCTCTCGGAGCCTGGCCTTGCCCGCGATCTTGGCGATGCGATCGAAGCCCCGACCGGGCTCGAACCCGCAACGGCGGTCGCGCTGCTGACGCTCGCCGATTATGAAACGCCGATCTGGCTGCCGGTCGCCCTGCGCGACGGCCCCGCCGGCGCCTGGCTGCGCTTCCATTGCGGCGCCGCGCTGGTCGAGGAACCCTCTCGAGCCGCCTTCGCCGTGATCGACGGCGCTGCAAGCGAACCGAAGCTCGCCTCCTTCAACGCCGGTGACGACCAGTTCCCCGATCGCTCGACCACGGTGCTCGTCCAATGCGGCGGGCTCGAAGGCGGCGAGGCCGTCACGCTCGAAGGTCCCGGCATCGCCGGCCATCGGACGATCGCTCCTGCCGGGCTGCGCCCCGGCTTCTGGGCCGAGGTCGAGGGCAACGCCACGCTCTATCCGCTCGGCATCGACCTGCTGCTGGTCCATGGCACGCAGGCGCTTGGCCTGCCGCGCTCGACCCAAATCGTGGGGGCCCGCTGATGCCCCGCCGGGAGCTTTACTGATGTATGTCGCGGTCAAGGGCGGCGAAGCCGCCATCCTCGCCACCCATGATCTCGTTGCCGAGGCGCGCCGCGGCGACGAGGGCGTACCGGAGCTCGCTGTCGCGCAGATCCGTGAGCAGATGGGTTTGGCCTGCGCTCGCGTGATGAACGAAGGCTCGCTCTACGATCCCGATCTCGCGGCGCTGGCACTGAAGCAGGCTCAGGGCGATGCGATCGAGGCCGCCTTCCTGATGCGGGCCTATCGCACGACGCTGCCGCGCTTCGGCTCGTCCGAGCCGCTCGACACGGCCAAGATGGCGATCCGCCGCCGCGTCTCGGCAACCTACAAGGACCTGCCCGGCGGCCAGGTGCTCGGTCCGACCTATGACTACACCCACCGGCTCTTCGATTTTTCGCTGATGGATTCCCCGGACGTCATGGTCGGGCTTGACCCGACCATCTCAGGACAAGAGGGCGCCTCCAGCGCAAACACGGCAGGAGATGCTCGGGTCAAGCCCGAGCATGACGTGAAACCCCTCGACGCCTTCATGCCGCGCGTGCCCGATATCCTCGGCGCCGAGGGGTTGATGGAAGAGGAAACGCCCCCCGAAGGCGATCCGCGGCCCTTCGACCTGACCCGCGAGCCCGTCACCTTCCCAGCCGAGCGCGATGTCCGGCTGCAGGCGATGGCGCGCGGCGACGAGGGCTTCATGCTCGGCCTCGGCTATTCCGTGCAACGCGGCTTCGGCAACAGCCACCCCTTCGTCGGCGAGGTTCGCGTCGGCGAGGTCGCGGTCGAGTTCGTACCGGAAGAACTCGGCTTTGCCGTCGATCTCGGCGAGATCACCCTGACCGAATGCCAGATGGTCAACCAGTTCGCCGGCTCCAAGGAGGTGCCGCCGCAGTTCACGCGCGGTTATGGGCTCTCCTTCGGCCATAGCGAGCGCAAGGCGATGTCGATGTCGCTGGTCGACCGGGCGCTGAAGGCGCGCGAGTTCGGCGAGGCGGCGACCTATCCGGCCCAGCAGGACGAGTTCGTCCTCTACCACTCAGACAATGTCGAGGCGGCCGGCTTCGTCGAGCACCTCAAGCTGCCGCACTATGTCGATTTCCAAGGCGAGCTCGAATTGATCCGCCGCATCCGAAAGGAGCGGCAGGAACGCCAGGAGCGTCTCGCCGATCAAGCGAACCAAGCCCTGCCGGAGGCCGCGGAATGACCGTGCACCAGAGCATCAGCGACGACGCCAAGCCGGCTTACAACTACGCCTATCTCGACGAGCAGACCAAGCGGATGATCCGCCGCGCGCTGCTCAAGGCCGTCGCCGTGCCGGGCTACCAGGTACCCTTCGGCTCGCGCGAGATGCCGCTCGCCCGCGGCTGGGGCACCGGCGGCATCCAGGTCACCGCCGCGATCATCGGCCCCGACGATACGCTGAAAGTCATCGACCAGGGCGCCGACGACACCACCAATGCTGTCTCGATCCGCCGCTTCTTCGAACGCACAGCCGACGCCAGGACGACCGAGGCGACGGACGAGGCGACGATCATCCAGACCCGCCACCGCATCCCCGAGGCGCCGCTGAAAAGCGGGCAGATCATGGTCTATCAGGTGCCGCAGCCCGAGCCGCTCAGGAAGCTCGAGCCGCACGAGGCCGAGACGCGCAAAATGCACGCCTGGGCCGAATACGGGCTAATGCAGGTCAAGCTCTACGAGAACATCGCCCGCTTCGGCGAGGTGACGACGACCTATGACTACCCGGTCATGGTCAATGGCCGCTATGTCATGGCGCCCTCGCCGATCCCGAAATTCGACAATCCGAAGATGCAGATGTCGCCTGCGCTGCAGCTCTTCGGCGCCGGCCGCGAGAAGCGCATCTATGCCGTGCCGCCGCACACCAGCGTACGCAGCCTCGATTTCGAGGATCACCCCTTCCGGATCCAGAGCTGGGAGCAGCCCTGCGCCCTCTGCGGCGCGGCCGATTCCTATCTCGACGAGGTCGTGATCGACGACCAGGGCGGGCGGATGTTCGTCTGCTCCGACAGCCATCATTGCGAGACGCGGCGGGCCGAGGGCCATCGCGGCGCGATGCTCGCCGACGCCTCGGCGCTGCATCTGGTCGAGGATAAGCCATGAACATGCAGGTCAATCCGCAGCAATTGACGCTCGATCCCGAGCCCTTGCTCTCCGTCGCCAATGTCAGCCGCTTCTATGGCGAGCGCATCGGCTGCGCCGATGTCTCCTTCGACCTCTGGCCGGGCGAGGTGCTGGGGATCGTCGGCGAATCCGGCTCGGGCAAGTCGACCTTGCTGCGCTGTCTCGCCGGCATCGACAAGCCTGACGAGGGCGAGGTTCTGTTCCGTGGCGGAGCCGAACCGCTCGACATCTATTCGGTCGCCGAGCAGGAGCGGCGCCGGCTGATGCGCACCGCCTGGGGCATCGTCCACCAGAACCCGCGCGACGGCCTGCGCATGGACGTCTCGGCCGGCGGCAATGTCGGCGAGCGGCTGATGGACAATGGCGCCCGCCATTACGGAAAAATCCGCGAAACCGCGCTCGACTGGCTGCAGCGCGTCGAAATCGCCGGAAACCGCATCGACGACCGGCCGCGCCAGTTCTCCGGCGGCATGCAGCAGCGCCTGCAGATCGCCCGCGTGCTGGTCTCCGAACCGAAGCTCGTCTTCATGGACGAGCCGACCGGCGGCCTCGACGTCTCCGTCCAGGCCCGCCTGCTTGACCTGCTGCGCGTGCTGGTGCGCGATCTCGGCCTCGCCGCGATCATCGTCACCCATGACCTCGCCGTCGCCCGCCTGCTCACCGACCGGTTGATGGTGATGAAGGATGGCCGCGTCGTCGAGCAGGGCCTGACCGACCAGGTCCTCGACGATCCCCAGCACGCCTACACGCAATTGCTGACTTCGGCGGTGCTCACCGTATGAGCGCCGTCACATCCTCGTCACCGCGCCGGCACAAGGCACTGACACCATGACCACGATGATTCACGTCGAGAACGTCGCGAAGGAATTCACCCTGCACAATCAGGGCGGCGTGCGCCTGCCGGTGTTCGACAACGTCAACTTTGCGGTCGCAGCCGGCGAGGCCCTGGTCTTGGCCGGTGCCTCGGGCGCCGGCAAGTCGAGTCTGCTGCGCATCCTATACGGCAATTACCGGCCGACCTCCGGCACCATCGCCATCACCCATGCCGGCCGCCCCATCGACATCGTCTCGGCGGTGCCGCGCACAGTGCTCGACATCCGCCGCCGCACGCTCGGCTTCGTCTCGCAGTTCCTGCGCGTCATCCCGCGCGTCTCGGCGCTCGATATCGTCCGCGATCCGCTGCTCGCTCGCGGCGCCTCGCCCGAGGAAGCGAGCGAGCGCGCCAAGACCATGCTGGCGCGCCTCAACCTGCCGCAGCGGCTCTGGGACCTCGCGCCTGCGACCTTCTCCGGCGGCGAGCAGCAGCGCGTCAACATCGCCCGCTCCTTCGTCGATCCCTCGCCGATCATGCTGATCGACGAGCCGACGGCCTCGCTCGACGCCAACAACCGCAATGTCGTGGTCAAGCTGATCGCCGAGGCGCGCGAGCAGGGCTCCGCCATCGTCGGTATCTTCCATGACGAGGCCGTGCGAGAGGCTGTCGCGACCCGCTATCTCGACATCACCGATTTCCGGAAGGCCGCCTGATGTCCACCATCCTGACCAATGCCCGCCTGATCCTCGAGGACGAGGTCGTCACCGGGACGATCGCCTTCGACGAGAGCGGCATCCGCTCGGTAGACCAGGGCAAATCCTCTCTGCCGGAAGCGATCGACGTCCAGGGCGACTATGTCGCGCCCGGCCTCGTCGAGATGCACACCGACAACATGGAAAAGCATTTCATGCCGCGCCCGAAGGTCTTCTGGCCGAACGGGCTCGCGGCAGCTCTCGTCCATGATGCGCAGATGGCCGCCGCCGGCGTCACCACCGTCTATGACGCGATCTGCGCCGGCACGCCTTTCTCGGCCAAGGACTACCGCAAGGACATCTTCGCCGATGTGATGGATGCGCTCCGGCTCGGCACCGCCGAGGGCGTCTTCCGCATCGACCACCGCATCCATATGCGCTGCGAACTGACCAGCCCCGACCTGCTCAGGGATATCGAGCCCTATCAGGACGATGCCCTCGTCCAGTTGGTCTCGCTGATGGACCATACGCCCGGCCAGCGGCAATGGCGCGACATCGCGCACCTGCGCACCTATGCGCTCGGCAACGGCAAGACCGAATCCGAGTTCGAGGAGGACGTCACCGTCCGCCAGCGCGAGGGCCAGGCCAATGTCGGCCGCAACTGGAGCGCCGTGGTCGAGATGTTCCAGGCGCGCGGCATCCCGATCGCGACCCATGACGACACCACGGTCGAGCATGTCGAGGCCGGCATCGCCTCGGGCGCGGTGATCTCGGAGTTCCCGACCACGGTCGAGGCTGCCGAGGCGGCCAAGCAGCGCGGCCTCGCCACCATCGCCGGTGCGCCCAACGTCGTCCGCGGCGGCTCGCATTCCGGCGGCGTCTCGGTCGCCGAACTGGCCGAGAAGGACCTGCTCGACGGTCTCTCCTCCGACTATGTCCCGGCGAGCCTGCTGCAGGCCGTGCTCAAGCTCAACGACAAGCACGGCATCGCCCTGCCGGCGGCGATGGCCAAGGTCACCTGGAAGGTCGCAGACATCCTCGGCCTCAGGGATCGGGGCCATCTCAAGCCCGGACTGCGCGCCGATATCGTGCGCTTCCGTCCGCTGGGCGCGACACCGGTGATCGCCACCGTCTGGTCGCAGGGACGCCGGGCCTTCTGAGTGCAGCATGATTGAGGTCGCGCCGCGCTACGCGCTCTACTACGCCCCCACTGCCGACAGCGCCCTCTGGCGCTTCGGCAGCGCGACGCTGGGCTATGATGCCGTCACCGGCGCGGACATCGACTTCGCCGTCCCGCCGGGTTGCGAGGCGCTCGATTGGCCGGATGTCACCGCCGAGCCGCGCCGCTATGGCTTCCACGCTACGCTGAAGGCGCCGTTCGAGCTCGCCAATGGCCGCAACGAGGGCGCGCTGCGCGCCTTCGCGCGCAATTATGTCGCTGGACGATCGCCGGTCCGGCTTGCCGGGCTCTCAGTCAATGCGCTCGGTCGCTTTATTGCTCTCACCCCCTCCGAGCCGAGCGAGGCGCTGCAGCGCTTCGCCTTCGACATCGTCCAGGCCTTCGAGCCGTTCCGGGCGCCGCTCTCGCCGGTTGACCTGCAGCGGCGTCTGCAGAGCCCGCTGACGCCGGCGCATCGCGCCTATCTCGAAGCGTATGGCTATCCTTATGTCGACGACGCCTTCCGCTTCCACATGACGCTGACCGGCTCGCTGCCGGACGGTGAGGTCGCTCCGGTCAAGGCGGCGTTGATTAAGGCCCATGCGCAGGCGCTGCCGGCCGGCCCCGTGCTCATCGACCGTGTTGCCATCTTCAAACAGCAGAGCCGCAGCAGCCGCTTCGTGCTGCTCGACAACATCCCGCTCGGCTGACCATCCCGCAAGGAAGCCCGTCATGGCAGGCAAGAAGCTCGGGCTCGAGCCCGTGATCGACCCGACCGCGAATGTCCGCGACGCCGTGCTCGGCCGCTATACCGAGATTGGCGCCCGCACCGCCTTCGTGGAGTCGACGCTCGGCGACTATTCCTATGTCGTGAACGATTCCAACATCATCTACACGACGATCGGCAAATTCTGTTCGATCGCGGCGCTTACCCGCGTCAATCCCGGCAACCATCCGATGCAGCGGGCGAGCCAGGCGCACTTCACCTATCGCGCCAGCGCCTATTTCGAGGATGCTGAGGACGATGCCGCCTTCTTCGACTGGCGCCGCTCGACACCGGTTGTGATCGGCGACGATGTCTGGATCGGCCATGGCGCGATCGTGCTCGCCGGGCGCAATGTGGGCACCGGCGCTGTGATCGCTGGCGGCGCGGTGGTGACGAAGGACGTGCCGGATTACACCATCGTCGCCGGCAACCCGGCTCGCATCGTCCGTCGCCGCTTCCCCGAGGATATCGCCGAGCGGCTGAAGGCGCTGGCCTGGTGGGATTGGGAGCACACTGGCTTGCGCGCCGCGCTCGACGACTTTCGGGCGCTGCCGGTCGAGGCCTTCCTGGAGAAATACGAGGGCTGATGCGCTGAGCCCTTAGAGCCTGTTTGGAAACTCCCACAGCCCTCATCCTGAGGAGCCATTTCGACAGAAATGGCGTCTCGAAGGATGCTCCGGGAGGCTCCAGAGACACCCGGACCATCCTTCGAGACGCCGATATCGCGGGCCAGGATGAGGGCTGAGTTTTCAAACAGGCGCTTAGAACTGCATCCGGAGGCCGACCTGCGCGACATTCGCGGTGTAGTCCGAGCCGGGATTGGTCGAGTTCAGGCGCTCATGGGTGAAGCTGGCGCGGACCGAGAAGGTCCGGGTCAGCTTGTATTCGATCCTGGCGCCGATGGTCGACAGGTCCTCGCGAAGGTCCTGGCCATCATATTCGGTGCGGCCATAGCTGGCGAAGCCTGTGACCGTCAGGTTTCGGCGCAGCGCATGCGCGACTTCGAGATTGACGCGCCGTGCCGTGGTGCCGCTGGAGCCGGCGATGGTGGTGTCGCCGAGCTCGGCGGTGCCGCGCGACGTCACCGTGGTCAGCGGCGTCGGCGTCCACAGGATCGCGGCATCGCCAACGAAGCCGCGAAGGTTCTTGAGGCGCCCATCCTCGTATTTGCGGTCCTGATAGCCGCCCGAGACCTCGCCGGTCAGCATGCGGCTGATCTCGAAGCTCGAGCCGAGGCGGGCGGTATAGCCGTCGGAGGAGCGCATATAGCCGTTGGAATCGACCTTCTCGTCGAACTGGCGGGTGTCGATCTCGGCCTGGACGAAGGGCTTGAAGCCGGGCGTCACCTCATAGGCCGCGCGCAGGCGCAGGCCGTATTGCGTCTGGTTGCGGTCGGCCTGGCTGAGCTTGCGGCCATTGCTCAGATCGGCATCCTCGTAGTCCTGCCGGTCAACCGCGCCGCGCAGTGTCAGCTGCAGGCGGTTGAAGTCATGGGTTACGCCGGCCGCGGCGCCATAGGCCCAGGTGATCGGCCGGCCCTGCACGGCAGCCGAGAGGTCGGGCGAGCCCGGGCGCTGCGTATCGAGTTGCAGCCGCGATTCCAGCAGGATGCGGGTGTCGCGCGTCGCATCGAGACGCAAGGACATGTTGCCCGCCGCATCCGGGCGCGAGGCGCTGTCGTCGCGGTAATAGCGGCTGTAGCCGCCGCGCAGCATGCCGGTGAGCTCGTGCACGTTCCAGTCGGACTGGATGCCGAGCTCGCCCTCGCTGCGGGTGAACAGCGAGCCCTTGCTCGGCCCGGCGACGCGTCCGGGGTTGCTGTCATAGCCGACCGAACCGGTGATCGCCGGGCGCAGGATGACGTTGCCGAGGCGCAGGCCGAGCGGCGCGTAAGGGTCTTCCTCCGGCCGCTTGCGCTTGCGCGGTTCGGGCGCAGGCGGAAGCGGCGGCGGCAGCGCAGTTATCGTCGGTTGCGGGGCGCGGATATCGCGCTGGGTGACGCCGCGCAGGCGCGAGGACTGGATGGGCTGGCTGGCGCGTGCGGGCTGCGTGCGCGAGATCGCGCTGGAGCGGGCAGGGGGCGGGGCGATCGATTCGCCGGCGGCCTCCGGCAGGGTTGATACGTTGTTCGAGGCGGAATTCTGCCTTTGCGCGACATAATCGGGCGTGCCGGTCCGCAAGGCTGGCGTGCGCGGGCGCGTGGGCATGGCAGCGGGCTGCATCTGCGCGAAGGCCTGCTCTGGCCAGGCCGTTAGTCCGGCGACGCCGCAGCAGCCTGCGACGCCTGCCAGCCAGCAGATCTGGACGAAACGGGACACGGGCGCGACGGTGCTCCGGCGAGGCAAAGGCTCATCCGCGCCGGGAGGGCGCGCATGGTTAATGGAGTTAGAACGAAGAGGGTTAATGCTGCGTCAACGCAGCTCCACCGGTGGTCAGGCGGGCCTGCCTCGTGCTAGAGGCGCGCTCCATGACCGCGACCATCAGCGCCTCCGCCCTCCGTACCATCGCCACCGAGCGCGCCGGGCTCGACGCCTTGCACGAGGCCATCGGCAATGGCCTCGCCGAGCCCTTCACCGCCGCCGTCGAGATGATCCGAGCCGCCTCTGGCCGGGTGATCGTCACCGGCATGGGCAAATCCGGCCATGTCGCCAGGAAGATCGTGGCGACGCTCGCCTCGACCGGCACGCCCTCGTATTTTGTCCATCCGGCCGAGGCCAGTCATGGCGATCTCGGCATGGTCCAGCCCGAGGACGTCGTCGTTGCCCTGTCCTGGTCGGGCGAGGCGGCCGAGCTCTCTGCGATCGTCGGCTATACCCGGCGCTTCCGGGTCGGGCTGATAGCCATCACCGCCAATCGTGACAGTGCGCTCGGGCGCGAGGCCGATATCGCGCTCGTCCTGCCCAAGGCCGAGGAGGCCTGCCCGAACGGGCTCGCGCCGACGACCTCGACGACGATGCAGATGGCGCTTGGCGATGCGCTTGCGGTCGCACTGCTCGAGGCGCGGGGATTCTCGCGCCAGGACTTCTACGTCTACCATCCCGGCGGCAAGCTCGGCGCGCAGCTCAAGACGGTCGCGACCATCATGCATTCTGGCGAGCGCCTGCCGGTCGTCGGCGAGACTGCGGCGATGGCCGATGTCGTCGCGATGATCACCGCCAAGGGCTTCGGCTGCGCCATTGTCATCGATGCCGACGGCAAGCTCACCGGCGTGGTCACCGATGGCGATCTGCGCCGCAAGCTCGGCACCGGCTGGGGCGGGCGGTTGGCGCGCGACGTGATGACGAGGGAGCCGCGCCGGATCGCGCCGGATGCGCTCACCGCCGAGGCGCTGGAGCTGGTCAACCGGCTGCGCGTCACCGCGCTGATCGTCGCCGATGCGGATGGCAAGCCGGTCGGCCTCGTCCATGTCCATGACCTGTTGGCACTCGGCGTCGCCTGACGCTTAGCGCCTTGCGAGGGGGCTCATGGCCGCGCTCGAATGGGATGACCTGCGCTATGTCCTCGCCGTCGCCGAGGCCGGCTCGCTCGCCGGCGCGGCGCGGCAATTGCGCGTCAACCATTCGACCGTGCTCCGGCGTATCGCCGCTTTCGAGCAGCAATTGGGCCTGCGTTTGTTCGAGCGCCTGCCGACCGGCTATGTGCTGACGGCCGGCGGCGAGGAGCTCGTCGCCGCGGCGCGCAGCATCTCCGGCACGGTCAGCGAGCTTGAACGCAGGATCGCGGGCCAGGACCTGCGCCTCTCCGGCACGCTCCGGATCACCGCGACCGACACGCTGATGGGCTCGATCCTGCCGGAGATCCTCGCCGAGTTCGGCGCGGCCCATCCCGGCATCGCCCTCGAGGTCGCCGTCTCAAACCTGATGTTCAACCTGACCAAGCGCGATGCCGATGTCGCGCTGCGGACCGCGGACAATCCGCCGGTGACGCTGGTCGGGCGCCGGGTCGGCAGGATCGCCTTCGCGATCTACGCCGCCCCGAGCTATCTGGCGCGGCACGATCACGCCGATCTTGCCGCGCATCGCTGGATCGGGACTGACGACACGCTCGCCGGCACTTCGGTGGCGCGCTGGATGCAGGCGAAACTGGGCAAGAGCGAGATCGTGCTCAGGGCCGATTCGCTATTGGCGATGCAGCAGGCGGCGGTGGCCGGCCTCGGGCTGGTGGCGCTGCCCTGCTATCTCGGCGACAGCGTGCCGGCCCTCACTTGCGTGCGCCGGCCGATCCCGGAGATGGAGACGGCTTTGTGGATCCTGACCCATGAGGATCTGCGCGCCGCGGCACGGGTCCGCGCCTTCACCGATTTCGCCTATGGCGCCTTCAGGAAGCGCCGCGCCTTGCTGGAGGGTGAGGGTGCGCCCGCCGCCTGAAAGGCTCAGGCCTCGACCAGTTTGAGGCCGATGACGCCGATCAGGATCAGCGCGAGCAAGCCAAGGCGCGCCGGCGAGGCGCTCTCGCCGAGGGCGAGGATGCCGACAATGGCGACGCCGAGCGCCCCGATGCCGACCCAGACCGCATAGGCGGTGCCGACAGGCAGTTGCTTCAGCGCCAGCGACAGCATGATGAAGCTGATGACGGCCGAGACGATGCCGATCAGGCTCGGCCACAGCCGCGTGAAGCCGCCGGCCTGCTTCAGCGCGATCGCCCAGACGATCTCGAGCAGTCCGGCTCCCGTGAGCAGCAACCAAGACATGGGATGTCTCCGAAAAAGCGGGAGGCGGGCAAAGTTCAGAAGCTCTTGATCGCGGCGACGCCGATCAAAAGGATCGCGACGCCGGCGAAACGCAGGGCCGAAATCTCGCGCTGGGGCAGGCGGAACCAGCCATGGCGATCGACGAAGAGCGAGACGATCTGCTGGCCGGCGACGGTCAGGCCGACGGTCGCGGCGGTGCCGATTGCCGGGATCGCGGTGAACACCGTTGTGACATAGGTCGCGCCGCAGGCCGCACCGATCCAGCCCCACCAGGGCATGGTCTTCAGGCCTCCGAGCTGCGGCCTGGCGCCGTCCATCAGCAGCAGCGTCACCAGCAGCACCGCGATCATCGACAGGGTCGCGACGACGAAGCTGATCGTGCCGACGACGAAGGGCGCGCCGAGATCCTGCCGCAGCAGGCCGTTGATCGCGCCCTGGGCAGGCAGCACCGCGCCGGCAATGAGGGCGAGCAGCATCCAGCCGAGCTTGGAGCCGGAGAGCTCCCTGGTCGCGCCCTTCTGGCCGAAGACGATCGCGATCACGCCCACCAGCACGGCTGCCGTGCCAAGCAGGGTCGCAGGGCTGGGCGTCTGCTGGGCAACGCCGAGTGCACCGAAGCTGTCGAGCCCGAGAGAGGCCAGCATCTGGCCGGCGATGAACAGGCCGACCGCGACGACCGCGCCGAGGCGCGGGAAGACCAGGATGGTCGAAGCGACATAGAGCGCCGTCGCGACGCCGCCGATCGCGTGCCACCACGGCACGGCGATGAGCCCGCCGAAGGCGGCGCTCGTGCCGGTCGCGATCGCGACGATCAGCAAGAGGATGGCGGCGAGGACGACCTGGATCGTCGTCGCGGCGAAGGGGCTGCCGGTCGCCTTCGACAATTGCGCGTTGGCGCCGGCCTGCACCGCCAGCAGGCCGCCGGCGGCAAGGGAGAGGGGGATGAAGACGGTTTCCATGATGAAGGGTCCTGTCGAGCTGGGCGCGATCAGGCGTCGACGTGTTCGAGCGCCGGCACGGCGAGGCCACGCTGCACCGCTGGGCGGGCAGCGATCGTCTCGTGCCAGCGCTGCAAATGAGGGGTGTCGGTCAGGCTCACGCCGAGCTTGGGCAGCGCGTCGATCCAGGGCCAGACCATGATGTCGGCGATGCCGTAGCTGGCCTCGACCAGATAGGGCCGCAGCGCCAGCTCGCCGTCGAGGACACCAAGGATGCGGGCGGTCTCGCGCTCGTAGCGCTCGATCGCATAGGGCAGCTGCTCCTTGGCGAAGACCTTGAAATGCCAGAGCTGGCCGATCATCGGTCCGACATGCGCGGCCTGGAAGAAGCTCCACTGCAGCGTCTTGCTCAGGGCCAGCGGGCCATTCGGCTGCAGCACGCCGGAACGCTGCGCGAGATAGAGCAGGATCGCGCCGGATTCGAAGACGGTCCGGTCGTTGTCATGATCGACGATGACCGGGATCTTGTTGTTCGGATTGAGCGCCAGGAAGCTCGGCCGGTGCTGCTCGCCGGTCTCGATGTCGATGAGGGTGACGGCATAGGGCAGGCCGGTTTCCTCGAGCATGATCGAGGCCTTGTGGCCGTTCGGGGTCTGGTAGGTGTAGAGGTCGATCAAGGTCATCGGCTTGCTCCGAAGTGCGGGTGCCGATGAGATAGACTGTGCGTTATTGCATAACGATGTGCGATTCGGCCTAGAGATTATGCGAAACCGCACATAGCTCGGAACAAGGCGAGGCCAGCGCAGTGTCGCGTCATGGCCGGACGTTCACGCCGGCCATGACGCGTGAAGGGCTCAGACGGCCCGCTTGCCGATGATGGCGAAGCGCAACTTGCTCGAGAGGAAGTCGATTGCGGTCACCGCCGCCAGAACCAGCAGGATCAGGAACGAGACCTGCTGCCATTCGAGCGTGCGGATCGTCTCGGCGAGGTAGAGACCGATGCCGCCGGCGCCGACGATGCCGATAATGGTCGAGGAGCGGGTGTTCGACTCGATATAATAGAGCACTTGACTGGCGATCACCGGCAGCACCTGCGGAATCAGGCCGAAGCGGATCTCGTGGAGCTTGCCGCCACCGACCGAGGTGACGCCCTCGACCGGCTTGCGATCGGCGGATTCGATCGCCTCGGAGAACAGCTTGCCAAAGGCGCCGAGATCGCTGGTCATGATCGCGAGCATGCCGGCAAAGGGGCCAAGACCGACGACATTGACCCAGATCAGCGCCCAGATCAGGGCATCGACGCCGCGCACCGTGTCCATCGAGCGGCGCGCCAGGAAATGGACGACACGGTTGGCGACGACGTTCTTGGCGGCGAGGAAACCGAGCGGGAAGGCGATGATCGCCGCCAGGATCGTGCCGAGGAAGGCGATGGCGATGGTCTCGAACAGTGCCTTGACGAAGATGATCGCGCGGGCGAACGAGCCCGGATCGGGCGGCAGCATCAGCACCACGAAGGTGCCGAGATTGGAAAAGCCGGCGATGATCTTCCAGAGCGAAGTCTCGAGCGTCGTCAGCCCGTAGATGAACAGCCCGACGAGAGCGCCGACGACGGCGATGGTCATCAGCTTGGTCTTCAGCGAGCCGTTGATCGCGGCCTTGTGGCGGGCGATCAGCGCGGCGCGATCAGGGGCGGAAAGGGCCAGGCTCATCGTCCGTGCTCCAGGCTCAGCAGCGCATGGCGCAGCCGCTCGGTGCCGTAGTCGATCAGCATCACCGTGACGATGATCAGCAAGAGGATGGCGCTGACATCGGTGAAGTAGAATTTGCGGATCGCCTCGATCAGGTCCTGGCCGATGCCGCCGGCGCCGACGAAGCCCATGATCGAGGCGCCGCGGACATTGATCTCGAAGCGCAGCAGCGCGTAGCTGGCGAAGTTGGACAGCACCTGCGGCACCACCGCAAAGCGGATGGTCTGCCACCAGCTCGCGCCGGTCGCGGTCAGGCCGTCGACCGGCTTCATGTCGATGTTCTCGACCACTTCGGAAAAGAGCTTGCCCATCGCGCCCATGGTGTGGATGGCGATGGCGAGCACGCCGGGCAGCGGTCCCAGCCCGAAGGCGATGACGAAGATCAGCGCGAAAACGATCTCAGGGACGGTGCGGCAGAATTCGAGATAGCGGCGCGTCGCCCAGCGCAGCCAGGGCGAGCGGCCGAGATTGCTGGCGGCGGTGAAGCAGAGCAGGAAGCCGCCGACGGCGCCGAGCACGGTGCCGACATACGCGATCAGCAGGGTCTGCCAGAGCAGCTTCAGCCAGCCATTGATGCCCCAGTACCATTCCTTGAGATCGGCACTGAGCGTCGCCAAGCGCAGCGTCGGCATGGTCTCGAGGATGTATTTCGGGAACCGCCAGGCATTGGCGGCGAACTTCGCAAGGTCGACCTCGGAGCCGATCGCGGCGAGGGCGACGCAGGCGATGAAGATCGCGGCGCCGAGCAGGGTCTGGAGCCGCTTCGCCGCCATTTCACGCCGATAGAGCTCGGCATGGGCGGCGATGGCGGGATCGTTGCAGTCGATCGCGAGTGTCATGGGGGCGCTTCCATCGCGTCGCGAGGCCGGCTGAAGCCGGCCCCGGACAGGGCGTCATTCCCGGGCGGAGCGAAGCGCAGACCCGGGAATCTCGATCAGGAGATGCTCGGGTCAAGCCCGAGCATGACGAAGGCGGAGACTTACGAGGACTTCTTCTTGCGCAGCGCGTCGACGAACTTGTTCAGCTCGATGATCGGGTCGTAGGACTTGTTGTCGACGGCGACGAGCGGGCCCTGCTTGCCTTCATAGATCTTGTCGAAGGCGGCCTTGTCCTTGGTGGCGAGGTTGAGGACCGCGTCGCGGATCGAGGCCTTGAGCCCGTCCGGCAGGTCGGTGAGATAGGCCATCGGCGAGTTCACGATCTGCTCGGACTTGTAGATGATGCGGAAATCCTCCGCCTTGACCATCTTCTTGCGGTCCATGCGCAGCAGGTTCGACTCCTGCTCGTCGTTCCACCAGTTGGCGGCGACGTCGACGGTGCCCTGGCCGAGCGCGATCACCGCGTTCTCGTGGCTGCCGGTGTAGACGACCTTGCCGAAGAAGGTCTCCGGCTCGATCTTCATGCCGTCGAGCGCGAAGCGCGGGACATTGTTGCCGGAGGTCGAGTTCGGATCGACGAGGCCGAGATGCTTGCCCTTGAGGTCCTCGATCTTCTGATAGGGCGAGTCCTTCTTCACGTAGAAGACCGAGTAATAGCCCTTGGTGCCGTCGATGTTGGTCTCGATCGCGAAGGCGTCGATCTTGGCGCCGGTCATCAGCGCGCGGGCGAAGGAAGCGGGGCCGTACATGCCGATATGGATGTTGCCGGCGCGCTGGCCTTCGATGATCGCGGCATAGTCGTTGGCGATGCGCAGCGTCACCTTGGTGCCGAGTTCCTTGGCGAGATAGTTCACGAAGGGGGTGTAGCGCTCGACGACGCCCGAGGCGTTCTCGGACGGGATGATGGCGAAGACCAGCTCGGGATACTTCGCCTTCCAGTCCTGTGCGAAGGCCGGAGCGGCGAGCGTCGCGGCGAGGCCGGCGGCGGCGAGCGTAAAGGTATGACGACGGGTCAGCATGGTGGTGCTCCTTTGAAAGACGATTGGCGGTAAAAGGTCAGGCGTAAGGCGGGCTCAGGCGGCGGTCTGCTTGGCGCGCTGGGCTTCCTCGGTGGCGATGGCGTCGAGCGCATGCAGGGCTTCGGCACCGGCATCCTTGGCTTCGATGCCGTAGAGTTCGTTGGCGATTTCAGCGGTCAGCGCGTGCGGCGGGCCGTCGAACACGACCTTGCCTGCGGCCATGCCGATCAGCCGGTCGCAATATTTCGCAGCGATATCGAGATGGTGCAGGTTCGAGATGACGGTGATGCCGTCCTCGCGGTTGATGCGGTAGAGCGCATCCATGACGACCTGCGTGTTGCGCGGGTCGAGCGAGGCGATCGGCTCGTCGGCGAGAATGATCTTCGGCTCCTGCACCAGGGCGCGGGCGATGGCGACGCGCTGCTGCTGACCGCCGGAGAGGGTCTCGGCGCGCTGGGCGAGCAGATGGCCCATATCGAGCCGCTCGAGTGCCGCGATGGCACGGACCTTGTCGTCCTGGGAGAAGCTCTTGACCAGGGTCAGCGCGGCGGAGCGATGGTTGAGGCGGCCGAGCAGGACATTGGTCAGCACGTCCAGGCGGCCGACCAGGTTGAACTGCTGGAAGATCATCGCCGTGTCGCGTCGCCAGGCCCGGAGCGCCGCGCCGCGCAGGGCGGTGACGTCACGCTCCTCGCTGAGGATGCGGCCTTCGCTCGCATCGGCGAGGCGGTTCAGCATGCGCAGCAGCGTCGACTTGCCGGCGCCCGAGCGGCCGATGATGCCGACCATCTCGCCGCGCGGAATCGACAGGGTGACGTTGTCGACGGCGGCCTTGCCACCGAAACGCTTGGTCAGACCCTCGATACGCAGCATCAACACTCTCCCGCGATTGCGGGACGATGCGGTATCGGGGGCAGATGACAGCGCCGTGACAAAACCGCCTTCCGGCGGGCACAGGCCAAAAAGCGTCATCGACTGTCAACTATGATGTGGCCGGCGACCGGGTTCCGGCAGGAGCGTCAGCCTGCGCGCAGGAGGAGATCGACGCAGGCTCCGACATAGGAGTGGACCTCGGCGGGCGGCACTGGAGCGACGCCGAGCAGGCCGCGTACCTGATGGAAGCCACGCAGCATGCCGATGAACTGCTCGGCGAGCCTGTCGGCCTCCCCACGCGAGAGCGGCCGCGACAGGCCATCACCCGATCGTGAACGCTGCGCGAGCAAGGCGGAAAGATCCGTGATCATGCGCCCCGCTCCGGCATCGTAGGCGGCCTGTCCCAATTCGGGAAAGCGAGCGGACGCGCCGACGATCAGGCGATGCAGATCGAGCGAGGCCGGATGCAGCATCATCGCCATGGCGTCTTCGCCGAGACGCATCAGGATAGCGCGCAGATCGCCGGTTTCGCTCGCCGGCTGGCGCAGCGGAATCGTCAATTTTTCAGTGAGTTCGCTGCAGATCGCCAGGAACAGCGCCTGCTTGTCGGCGAAGTGGCTGTAGATCGTCTGCTTGGAGACGCAGGCGCGCTGGGCGATCTGGTCCAGGCTGGCGCGGTCGAAGCCCTCGGCCAGGAACGTCTCCGAAGCGGCCCGGGTGATCGCGTCATGTTTATCGGGCCGTGATTTTTCGGCCGGCATCTGTCTTGCTTCTGCAGCCGGGGCGCTACCGCGTCCGTGCATTGATCATTCCGTCATGCTTCCGCCCCTAAAGGGTGCTTATCAAACTAGACCGTCCAGTCTAGAATATGTCCGTCTTACCGGAGCGTCCAGCCTGATGAAGCGTTTTCTCCTCCTTATCCTGATCGCCGGGCTGGCGGGCGGCGGGTACTATGGCTACCGCTACCACTATAAGCCGACCAATCAGCAGGCGCAGGCGAAGGGCGTCGCCAGCGCGCAGAACCCCGCGATTCCGGTCGAGGTTGGGACGATCGAACTCGCCACGGTCGCCGAAGAGGTCGAGGCGCTCGGCACGCTGGCGGCCGACGAATCCATCATCATCGCCTCCGAGATCGCCGGCCGGGTCGTGGCGCTCGGCTTCCGGGAAGGCGAGCGCGTCAGCAAGGACCAGGATCTGGTCAAGCTCGACACCGCGATCCTCGACGCCGAGCTCAAGCAGGCCCAGGCTGATCTCTCCCTGGCGCGCGACACTTACGACCGCAACCGCTCGCTGGTGCAGCGCGGCGCCGGCACCCAGGTGGCGCTGGAACAGGCGACTGCCCAGCTCGCCTCGCAGGAGGCTCGTGTCCAGCTGGTCCAGTCGAAGCTCGCTCAGGCGACGATCAAGGCGCCGTTCACCGGCGTGGTCGGGCTGCGCTCGGTCGGTGTCGGCGATTATATCTCGGTCGGAAAGCCGCTGGTCGCCCTCACCAATATCGACCCGATCAAGGTCGACTTCCGGGTGCCGGAGATATTCCTGACCCGACTCAAGGTCGGTCAGTCGGTCCAGCTCAAGGTCGATGCCGTACCCGACCGGCCCTTCACCGGCGAGATCTTCGCGATCGATCCGGTGGTCGACGTCAACGGCCGGGCGGTGCGCCTGCGGGCCAAGGTACCCAATGCCGATCTCGTGCTGAAGCCCGGCCTGTTCGCGCGCATCACCATCGTGGTCGACAAGCGCGACGACGCCCTGATCGTTCCCGAGACCGCCATCGTGCCGGACGGGCTCGGCAAGACGGTGTTCATCATCGAGAACGGCAAGGCCAAGCGCGTGCCGGTCGAACTCGGCAAGCGCCTGACCGGCAAGGTCGAGGTGGTCAAGGGCCTCAAAGCCGGCATGCAGATCGTCACCGCCGGGCAGATGCGCCTGCGTGAGGGCTCGACTGTTGCCATCAAGGAGAAGGCCGCGGTCCAGACCAGCTCGCTGCCGGGCGCCGTGCAGCCAGGTATCGCGCAGCAATGAGCCTGTTCGAGCTCTTCGTCCGCCGGCCGGTCCTCTCGACCGTCCTCAGCCTGCTCGTCGTCCTGATCGGCTTTGTCTCCTATACACGCCTGACGGTGCGCGAATACCCGAACATCGACGAGCCGATCGTCTCGGTGCAGACGGTCTATCGCGGCGCCAGCGCCGAGATCATCGAGACGCAGGTCACGCAGATCCTCGAGAACTCGATCGCCGGCATCGAGGGCATCGAGATCATCAACTCGACCAGCCGCCAGGAGCGCAGCCAGATCTCGGTGCGCTTCCGGCCGGACGTCGACCCCGACGTCGCCGCTTCGGATGTGCGCGACCGTGTCAGCCGCGTGCGCGGCCGCATGCCGGACGAGATTGACGAGCCGATCATCGCCAAGGTCGAGGCCGACGCCCAGCCGGTGATGTACCTGTCGCTGACCAGCTCGCGGCACTCGCCGCTGGAGCTGACCGACTTCGCCGACCGCTTCATTGCCGACCGCGTCCAGAACATCACCGGCGTCGCCGAGGTCCGCATTCTCGGCCAGCGGCAATACGCCATGCGCATCTGGCTCGATCGCGCCCGGCTTGCCGCCTACAACATCACCGTCCAGGAGATCGAGGCGGCGCTGCGGGCGCAGAACGTCGAGATCCCCTCCGGCCGGATCGAGAGCGACAGCCGCGAATTCACGGTGCTCTCGCAGACCAGCCTGAACACGCCCGAACAGTTCCGCGAGATCACGGTCAAGGACGCCAACGGCTTCCCGGTGAAGCTGCGCGATATCGCCAAGGTCGAGCTCGGCGCCCGCGAGGAGCGCAACGCCGCCTGGTTCCGGGGCGATCCCTCGGTGACGATCGGCATCGTCAAGCAGGCGACGGCCAACCCGCTGGATGTCTCGTCCGGCGTGGTCGCAGCGCTGCCGAGCATCCGTGAGGATCTGCCCGACGGCATGGCGATCGCGACCTCCTACGACACCTCGATCTTCATCGATCGCTCGATCAAGGCGGTCTACACCACGATCGGCGAGGCGGTCGTCCTCGTCGTCCTGATCATCTTCCTGTTCCTGCGCTCGCTCAGGGCGACGCTGATTCCGCTCGTGACGATCCCGGTCTCGCTGATCGGCGCCTTCGCGCTGATGTATATGCTCGGCTTCACGGTCAACACGCTGACCCTGCTCTCGATGGTGCTCGCCATCGGCCTTGTGGTCGACGACGCGATCGTGGTGCTCGAGAACATCCACCGTCACATCGAGGACGGGATGGAGCCGAACAAGGCCGCGATCAAGGGCATCAACGAGATCGCCTTCGCGGTCGTCGCGATGACGCTGACGCTGGTCGCGGTCTATGCACCGATGGCCTTCTCGACCGGCCGTACCGGCAAGCTCTTCGTCGAGTTTGCGCTGACGCTCGCCGGCGCGGTGCTGGTCTCCGGCTTCGTCGCGCTGACGCTGACGCCGATGATGTGCGCCAAGCTGCTGAAGCACCACGACAAGCACAACTGGCTCTACAACATCCTGGAGCGCTTCTTCGAAGCGCTTTCCAGCGGCTATCGTCGCTCGTTGCGCTTTGCGCTGTCGGTCCGGCCGGTGGTCGTGCTGCTGGCGCTGCTGGTCGCCGGCGGCAGCTATTTCTTCTTCACCAATCTGCGCTCCGAGCTGGCGCCCGTCGAGGACCGCGGCACGATCACCGCGATCGGCGTGGCGCCGGAAGGCGCCACCATGGCCTTCACCGCCGACTATGCCCGGCGGGTCGAGGACTATTTCAGCAAGATCCAGGAGGTCGAGACCTATCTCGTCATCGTCGGCTTCCCCGATGTGACGCGGGCGATCGCCTTTGCACGCCTGAAGCCCTGGGAAGAGCGTCATCGCAAACAGCAGGACCTCGTCGCCGAGATCAACAAGGGCCTGTCGCAGATCCCCGGCATCCGCCTGTTCGCGACCAACCCGCCTTCGCTCGGCCAGGGCGGCGCCAACAGCAAGCCGGTCGAGTTCGTGCTGCGCTCGTCGGAGCCTTACGTCACCATCAAGGAGAACGTCGACAAGCTGATCGCCGAGGTCCAGGGCAATCCGGCCCTGACCAATATCGAGACCAACCTCATCCTCGACAAGCCGCAGATCAAGGTCTCGATCGATCGCCAGCGCGCCTCCGATCTCGGTGTCGGCGTCGACGTCATCGGCCGTACCATGGAGACGCTGCTCGGTGGCCGCCAGGTCACGCGCTTCAACATGAACGGCGAGCAGTATGACGTCATGCTGCAGGTTGCCGGGTCCGAGCGCAGCACGCCGCAGGCGCTGCAGTCGATCTATCTGATGGGCCGCGGTGGCCAGGCCGTGCAGCTCTCCAGCCTCGTCCAGATCGAGGAGAACGTCGCGCCGAAGGAGCTGATCCGCTTCAACCAGCTGCGCTCGGCGACGATCACCGCCGTGCCGGGGGCAGGCTATTCGCTCGGCGATGCCCTCAACGTGCTCGAGCAGGCGTCGGCCAAGGTGCTGCCCGCCTCGTTCCAGACCGATTATTCCGGCCAGAGCCGTGAGTTCAAACAGTCGGGCTCCTCGATCCTGCTCGTCTTTCTGCTGGCGCTCGGCTTCATCTACCTGGTGCTGGCGGCGCAGTTCGAGAGCTTCGTCGATCCGATCGTGATCATGGTCTCGGTGCCGCTCTCGCTCACCGGCGCCTTGGCTGCGCTCTACTTCTCCGGCGGCACGCTCAACGTCTACAGCCAGATCGGCCTGATCACCCTCGTCGGCCTGATCACCAAGCACGGCATCCTGATCCTCGAATTCACCAACCAGCTGCGCGAGGAGGGCAAGGAGATGATCGATGCCCTGGTCGAAGCAGCCGAACTGCGCCTGCGGCCGATCCTGATGACCACGGGCGCGATGGTGCTGGGGGCGGTGCCGCTGGCACTGGCGGAAGGCGCCGGTGCCGAGAGCCGCTCGCAGATCGGCTGGGTGATCGTCGGCGGCATGACCTTCGGCACGCTGCTCACGCTCTATGTCGTGCCGGTGGCCTACAGCTACATGGCGCGGACCAAGCACGGCTCGCGCCACGCTCCGGCGGAGGCGCATCCGCAGCCGGCGGAATAAGTGGCCGTCCGGGTAGAGGATATCCGGATAGCCTTTAGCGGAAACCTCTATTCGCTTTCGCCGCCGCCCGAGGCTAACCGTCCGGGCGGCGGCGCCCAATGAGCAAGAACTCAGGCGGCCGCTCGTGATCTGAACGGGAGGAACGGCATGAGGATTGGCGCTGGTTTCTGGCTCAAGGTAGCGGCGTGCGCCGCTGGCATGGCAGCCGCCGCTTCGACCGCGCAGGCGCAGAATTTCCCGAGCAAGCCGGTCACCATGCTGATCCCGTTCGCGGCGGGCGGGCCGACCGACGTCGTCGGGCGCCTGGTCGGCGAGCATATGGGCCGCACGCTCGGCCACCCCGTGATCATCGAGAATGCGGTGGGCGCAGCCGGCACGCTCGCGGGGCAGCGCCTGATGGCCTCGCCCGCCGACGGTCATGTCATCCTGATCGGCCATACCGGTACGCATGCCGCCGCTGTTTCGCTCAATCCGAACCTGAAATACCGGCCGGTCGAGGATTTCGCTCCCGTTGGACTGGTCAACACCAATCCGATCTTCCTGACCGTGCGCAAGACCCATCCGAGCGGTACGCTGTCGGAGTTCGTAACCTGGGTGAAGGCGAACGAGAAAGCGGCGAGCAACGCCCATGCCGGCGTCGGCTCGGTCAGCCATACCACCTGCCTGCTGTTCAACACCGTCGTCGGGGTCAAGCCGAACGGCGTGCCCTATCGCGGCACCGGCCCGGCCATGAACGATCTCGTCGCCGGCCAGGTCGACTATCTCTGCGACCAGGCGGTCAACGTCGCGCCGCAGCACCGCGCCGGCACGATCAAGACGCTTGCTGTCGCCTCGGTGAACCGGGCGACTGCGCTGCCGGATGTGCCGACCAGCACGGAAGCCGGCGTCCCCGGCTTCAAGGTCGAGGTCTGGAACGCGATGTTCGCGCCGAAGGATACGCCGGCGCCGGCATTGGCGAAGCTGAACCAGGCGCTGAAGGCGGCGCTCGCCGACGCAACGGTGAAGGCCAAGCTCAACGAGCTCGGGGCCGAAATCCCGTCGGCGGAGTTGCAGGAGCCGGCTGGTTTGCGCAGCTTCGTCGCCGCCGAGATCGAACGTTGGGCGCCGATCATCAAGGCGAGCGGCGTCAAGATCGAGTGATCTTGCGAGCTATTGCAGCCTGACCGAGACGCTCTCGCTGGCCCCGGCGGCGTCGATCACCGAAATCCGCATGAAGCCCTTGCCGGGCGGCTGCCAGGTGGCCTCGCGGCGCTTCACTGCCGCCATCACCGGCGCGCCGTCGATCAGCCAGGTGAAGGGCGCGACGCCGCCGGAAACCTTGAGGTTGAGTTGCGCCGTACCATCGACTGTTGAGGCGGCGAGATCGATTCTGGCGCCTTCGGGTGGGAAGGCGAGCTTCAGCCCCGGCGTAGCCAGAGCGGCGACCGTCTTCGGCACGTCCTGGCGCAAATGCCGGAGCGGCGGCGGCAGCGTTGCGCTGCTGGCGGCGATCGTGCCCGGCGGCTGCACGAAGGGGCGCGGATCGAGGCCGATGCGGGCGAAGGCGTCGAACAGGATCGGCGCCGCGACCACCCGGCCGACGAGGCCTGGCACCGCGCCATTGTCGGGCCGTCCGACCCAGACGCCGATCGTATGCTTGCGGTCGAAGCCGACGGCCCAGGCATCGCGATAGCCGTAGGAGGTGCCGGTCTTGTAGGCGATCCTGCCAGGCGGGGCGTTGAGCGGCGGCGGCGCGCCGAGCAGGGTATCGGCGACATACCAGGCGGCGACCGGTTCGACGAGGCGCAGCGGCGTTTCGGCTGCGCCGCTCGCCGGCTTGACGTGCAGCGGCACGACCTCGCCGCCACGGGCGAGCCCGACATAAAGCCGGGTCAGGTCGGAGAGCGTGATGCCGAGGCCGCCCAGGCCAATGGCGAGGCCGGGCGCGCCGCCATCCCTCGGCATGGCGATGGCTGCGCCAGTATCCTTCAATCGCGACAGGAAGCGCTGCGGGCCGAGCGCCGAGAGCAACTCGACCGCCGGCAGGTTGAGCGAGAGCTGCAGCGCCTTGCGGGCACTGACCATGCCCTGGAAGCCGAGATCAAAGTTCTCGGGCACGTAGAGGCCATAGCGGGTCGGCCGGTCCTCCAGCATGGTCTCGGGGTGGGCGATGCCATTGTCGAAGGCGAGGGCGTAGATGAAGGGCTTCAGCGCCGAGCCGGGCGAGCGCAGCGCCTGCGTCAAATCGAGCGAGCCGGCGCGCCCGGCATCGAAGTAATCGACGCCGCCGATCGAGGCGCGGATCTCGCCGGTCTCGTTGTCGGCGACGAGGATGGCGATCGAGAGTTGCGGCCCTTGGCCAATGGCGCGTTCGCGGGCGAGCTGCTCCAGGGTCGCCTGCCAGCGTGCGTCGATGGTGAGGCGCTGACTGCGCTGTTCGGGAGCCTCGGCGACGACTTGCTCGGCGGTGTGCGGAGCAAGATTGGGGAAGGGCTTGCGCGCCGTCGGTACCGGCTCCTCGCGTGCTGCGGCGACCTCGTCAGGGGTCGCCAAGCCAGCTGCCTCGACCCGGGCGAGCACACGCTCGCGGGCCTTGCGGGCCGCTTCCGGGAAACGGTCGGGCCGGCGCGTCTCGGGCGATTGCGGCAGGGCGACCAGCAGCGCCGCCTCGGCGGTCGAGAGCCGCTTTGGCTCCTTGCCGAAATAGGCGAAGCTCGCGGCGCGGACGCCCTCGAGATTTCCGCCGAACGGGGCGAGGGTGAGGTAGAGATCGAGAATCTCGGTCTTGCTGAAGCGTCGTTCGAGTTCGACGGCGCGCACCGCCTGCCTGAGCTTGGCCGAGAGCGAGCGCTCCTGGCGCGGCTCGAGCAGCCGGGCGACCTGCATGGTCA
Organism: Allobosea sp. Root483D1; assembly: GCF_001429505.1. Lineage (GTDB taxonomy): Bacteria > Pseudomonadota > Alphaproteobacteria > Rhizobiales > Beijerinckiaceae > Allobosea. The sequence continues at coordinate 1,155,915 of NZ_LMJW01000001.1, read as the reverse complement.
GCGTCGAGCCGCCCGAGACGATGCGGCCATTGCCCAGCATCTGCCCCGCTGCCCGCAAGATGCCGAGCGGGTCGATGCCGGCATGGTCGTCGAAGCGCTTGTCCTCGAAGGCCTTGAGCATGGACAGGTAGCGCGGATCGACGTCATCGGCGCCGACCGGCAGCTTCCAGCGCCCATCGGCGGTGACGAAGGGGCGCAGCAGCTTGCCCTCGCGGTCGAGCACCACGGTCGAGCGGTCACGAGCGGCGGCGAGGTCGAGCGGGGGCAGGGTGGAAGCGTACCAGTAGAGGGAGGCGGCGGTGGCGGCTGCAGTGAGCGCCGCTGCGATTATGCCGCGCACGGCCCATTTCCCGACAAGCGCGGGAGCCCTCCCCCCTTGTGCGGGAGGGTTTGGGAGAGGGGTGACTGGGTGAGCGGGATCATCGCCCTGTACCATTCCCGGCCGCACGGCTGGCTACCCCCCTCTCCATCTCTCCCCCACGAGGGGGGAGAGAGGCGCGTCGCTTGCGCTGTAAGAGCCTGGCATCGCTGTCACCTCGCCGAGGTGATCTCGATCGTGCCGAAGCCTGTCCGGCCGAAGCGATCCGGTCGGTACATGTCCTCGATCACCGCCGCGGGAGCGACATAGCGGCCGGGCGAGACGGCCCGGGCGATGTAGGCCACCGTATAGCTCAGCTGATCGTTCTTGCCGCCGCTGCGCTCGAAGGCCGCAACGAAGCGATCGTCGCGCGCCTCGGTATGAACCGGCGAGACCTCCTGCTTCAGCCAGTTGAGACCCTCGACCGAGGCGCCTTCGGTCAGCTTGGCGTTCTCGATCTCCAAGCCGGCCGGAACGGGATCGACCAGCAGCAGGCGGCCATAGCGCGCTGTCGGCTCGGTCACCTTGAGGGCGACGACATAGCGCTCGTTCTGGCGCAGGCGCGCGGGATCGACGCGCTCGCCCTTCATGGTGAAGAGGGTGCGTTCCAGCCCAAAACCCTGGTTCAGCGCCGGCTCCGGCGTTGACGGGATGCCGGAGACGGTGATCACCGCATTGGCCGAGGCGGTGCCGGGATTGCCGATGACGAGCGGCTTCGCTTCGAGCGCCGCCTGCGGGACGGTGCGGTAGAGGGCGCCCTTGCGCTCGGTGCCGTCGACGGTCAGCGACAGACCCTCGGCATCCTTGGCCATCGCCGCCGCGGCCATCGCCATCCACATGTTCTCCTGCGTCGAGGTGTAGCGCGCGTTCTGGCGCGCGTTCTGGACGACATCGGCGGCGCGGGAGAGATCGGCGCGCTCGCCATTGCTCTCGGCGATCAAAGTGAGGATGCCGGCGCCGTCGCGCAGCCGCGAGCCGTAGTCTGGGCGCGACAGGCCGTCATCGTTGGCTTGCTGCAGCGTTCCCAGCGCGCTGCTGAAAGCCGCGCGGCCACGGGTGCGGTCGCCGAGCAGCGAGAGTGCCGCGCCGATCTGGGCGCGGGCGAGCGGTGAGCTGAAATCGGCGAGCTTGTTGTCGGCGAGATAGCGCAGGTCGCCCATCACCGGCCGACCATTGCGGGCGAGCACATAGAGCGCATAGGCGACGCCGGCCGCTTCCTCCTTGTTGATCTCGCTGGTGTTGACGACCTGGTTGCGCAGCCGGTCGAGCGCCATGTTGAACGCCGTCTGCGGCACGGCGAACTGGCGTTCGCGGGCGCGGGTCAGGAAGTCGGTGACGAAGGCGTCGAGCCAGAGATCCTCGCCGCCGACGCCCCAGAGGCCGAAGGAGCCATTGTTGCCCTGGCGGGCGAGCACGCGCTCGATCGCGGCGTTGACGCGCTCATCGGCATTGCCGTCCAGTGCAAGGCTTTCCATGGTCGCGAGCCGGTTGACCACCAGCAGCGGCAGCGCCCGGCTGATCGTCTGCTCGGTGCAGCCATAGGGATAGCGGTCGAGCGCCTTCAGCACGGCCGCGACGTCCAGTGCCGCGACCGGCGAGACCGAGACAGAGACCGCGCCGGAATCCGGCACGAGATCGGCCATCAGATCGGCGGAGACGGTGAGCGAGCCGCCGCCCGGGATCGGGCGGACGATCCGGCGCGCGATCGTCTGGGTCGAGGGCTGCACGCGTACGGCAAGGTTCTGCACCGTGCCGATGCCACCCGGGCCGGTGACCTTGACGTCGAAGGAGGCGCGGCCGAGCCCGGCTGCGGTCACCGGAATCGTCAGCGAGCTCTTGGCGCCGGCAGCCATGGTCATGCTGCGCCGGGTCGCGTCGGCGGCGACGATGACCGGGCCCTTGACGTCGAGATCGACGAGATAGGAGCCGGCCGGCCCCTCGACATTGTCGATCTGCAGGTGGAAGCGCGACTGGTCGCCGAGCGCCAGGAAGCGCGGCAGCGTCGCCTGCGCCACGATCTGGTCGCGCACGAAGACATCGGCGCTGGCCTGGCCGGTGCGGCCGGCTGACCAGGCCACGGCCATGACGCGGACCGAGCCGTTGAAGGCCGGCATCTCGAAATCGACCTTTGCGGTGCCGTCCGGGCCGAGCTTGACCACGCCGGAATAGCGCGCCAGCGGCTCCTGCGTCGGCGCCTCGCCATTGAGCTGCGGAGCGGCGTCGCCGCCGGAGCGGATCGCGCCGCGCACGCCCTGCATGCCGTCGATCAGATAGCCGTAGAGATCGCGCAGTTCATGACCGAGCTGGCGCTGGCCGAAGAAGTATTTGGTTGGATCGGGGCTCTCGAAGCGGGTGAGGTTGAGGATGCCGATGTCGACCGCCGCGACGGTGATGAAGGCTTCCTCGCCGGCCTTGGCGCCCGCCACCTTGACCGGGAGCGACAGCGTCGAGAGCGGGCGCACCAGATTGGGCGCGCCGAGATCGATGGCGAGGTTGCGCTCTTCCTTGCCGACGCTGAACCAGGCGAGACCGATGGCGCGGCCGGGCATGCGCTGCGCCTGTTGGTCCATCGGGCGATGGGCGAGCACGACGAGATAGGCGCTGGCGCCCCAGTCGGATTTGGCCGGGATGGTCACGGTGGTGCCAGCCGCGGGGACATCGACTGTTCGGATCTCGGCGACGCGGTCGCTCATCACCGCCAGCGTCGCCTTGCCGGCGAAGCGCGGCGTCAGGCGCACCTGCATGCTCTCGCCATTGGCATAGGACGGCTTGTCCAAGGCGACGTCGAGCACGTCGGGCTGGTCGGCGGTCTTGTCGGTCTCGTAGCCGACATTGAAAGAGACGCTGGTCTCGGTCGCCTCGGCGCCGTCGGCGCTGACGTCGAGCCGGTAATTGCCCCATTGCACGGGAGCGGCGATGCGGGCCGGCGCGGCCTCGGCAACGGCGACCTCGCCATCGGCGACGCGGCGCGTCGTCTTCACGCCCTCATAGTTCCAGCGGCCGTCCTGATAGAACCACTGATAGTTGCGGGTGACCTTGGACAGCGTCCATTTCAGGCCCTGGCGGGCAATACGGCGACCGTCGCCCTGAGCCATGATCACGTCGAAGGTCGCGGTCTGGCCGTTGCCGAGCTCGCCGTCCTTGAAAGCCTTGCGCAGGCCGATGGCGGCACCCTTGGGCACGATCGGCATGGTGACGGAGCGGGCGATGGCGCGCCCGCCGGGCTCGCCGACGCGCACCGTCAATTCGACTTCGAGCGGGCGGTTGGTCTCGGGCTGGGCGACCGGGTTGGCGATGGTGACCTTGCCGTCGGCGCCGGTCTTGGCGGCATCCTCGAATTCGGCCTGCTGCGGCTCGAAGGCCTCGTCGGTCAGGCCGACCTCGTAGCCGGAAAAGCCGGGAATCGCGGTCTGCGCGGCCGAGCGCACGGTCATCGAGCCGGTGACGTCGAGATCGGAGCCGGGCGCGCCATAGAGATAGCGGGCGTTGACGTCGATCTCGGCTGGTTCGCCGGCCTGCAGAACCGGCTTCTTCGGGGTGAGCGTCAGCTCCAGCCGCTCGGGGACATAATCCTCGACCAGGAAGGAGATTTCGCCGATCGCAGAGCCCTTCGGGTCGGAATAGGCTTGGACGCGCCAGGTGCCGGTCTGGGCGCCGGAGATCAGCGGAATGGAGTGGGCCCGCCCGCCGGCGCCCTGGTCCTCGACCTGGCGGCGGCGATACTCGACGCCGTCCGGGCGCCTGACGACCAGCGTCAGCGGCAGGCCGGAGACGGCGGCACCCTTGGCGTCGCGCAGCAGCGTCGTCAGGTAGACAGTCTCGCCGGAACGGTAGACGCCGCGCTCGGTATAGAGGAAGGCGTCGAGTCCGGCCGGGGCGACGCGGCCCTTCACGCCGCGATCCGACAGGTCGAATGCAGTCTGCTTCAGGTCGAGGAAGCCGTAATCCTCGGCGACACTGGCGGTGACGAGGCCGGGCGCATTGCCGCCCTGGCCCTTGGCGAGGGCGGCGTCGAAGCGGGCATAGCCGTTGCCGTCGGAGCGGACGGTCGCCAGCACCTCGTTGTTGCGGGCGATCAGGCGCAATTCGGCATTGGCGACGGGCGAGGCGTCGGCGAGCGAACGCACCAGCACGTGCACGCCGTCCGGTCCCGAAAACGAGGTCAGCCCGAGGTCGGAGACGACGAACCACTGCGTCGCCCGGGTCGTGCCGTCGTAGTCATAGTCGCCATCGCTGTCCGAGGTGCTGGCTGTCTTGGTGCCGGTCGGCTTGGCGAACATCACATAGACGCCGGGCTGGAGCCGGCCGACGGCTTCGAGCACCGGGAAAGCGGTGGTGACGTCCTTGTTGAGCTCGGACTTGACCGCCATCGTGCCCTTCCAGACGCTCGAACCCTTGTCCGAGGCGATCTGGTTGGCATTGTAACCACCGAGCTGGCTGAGGAAGTCGTCGGAATGGACCGAGCCGATCAGGTTGCGGTCGCCGATGCGCATCACTTCGAGGTCGAGGCTGTCGGCATTGACCGAGACGACCGGCACGCCCTGCTGGCCGGTGCGCGGCAGCACGTAGTTCTTGCCGGTGAAGCGCACCGAAGGTGCGCGGTCGCGGACATAGACCTCGTAGTCGGCCGATTTCAGCAGCTTCTCATCGGGGATGGCCGAAGGCACGCCCTGGCGGATGACGAAGCCATAGCGCTCGCCATGGCGCAGGCCGTCGACGCAGAGCTGGCGATCCTCGCCGCTGACGGCGAAATCGCCCTTGCCGGTGATGGCGACGTAGGGTGCGAAATCGACGACGCCGCGCGCCAGGGGTTCGGAGAACTGGAAGCAAGCGCGCGGGCTCGCCGCGTCCGAATCGGTCTTGTTTCCGGTCAGGCGGAAGCCGCGCTGGGCCCGCAGCGCTTCGTAATCGGTGCGTAGTGACGCGTTGTCGGCGAGATCGAGGCTGAGCCGATAGGTCGTCAGCGCCGGGCGCCAGAGCTCGTGCTTCTCGAAGACGCGGGCGAGCACGCCGAGCGAGGAAGCCTCGTCAGGCCGCGAGGACGAGCGCTGATAGGCGAGATAGGCGGCGCTGATCGCGCGCTCGCGCAAATCATAACGCTCGCGATAATCGCGCGGCTCGATGCCGCTCGCTGCTTGCGCCATCAGGCGCCAGCCGCCGGGATTGGCGGGGTCGGCGACCGCGGCGGCGGTGGCGAGCGGCAAAGCGGCGCGGGCGTCGCCACGGTTGAGGGCGGCGCTGCCGTCGCGCAGCAAGGTGGCGAAGGGGCGCTGGCCGACCGAGATCTCGCGCTTCAGCCGTTCCTCGAGGCGCTGGCCGTCGCTGGCGAGATCGGGCCGGACATAGGCCTTCTGGGCGAAAGCGGGTCCGGCGGCGACAGTCAGGCCGAGCAGGAGGGCGAGACGGACGAGATGGCGCATGGCTCGGTCTCCGAAAGGGCGGGCGACCGAATTCTGGCCGCAGCAGGCATCGACGCGATGACGGGTCGACGCATTGCGCGAAGCTAGCACCGGGCGCGTCAGGCGCAACTCGGCTTGCGATCGGTTGAGCCCTTCTCGCCTCTTGCCTCTGCAACGAGGCTGACGCTGAATGGCGCCGCGTCGCGGCGCGGTCTGGAACGAGGAGATGGTCGTGTTCAAGGTTCCCGCGCTGATCGGCATCGCCGCCGTCCTCACCTGCCTTGGCGCTGCCCAGGCGCAGCAGCCGGCCGATCCGCGCTTGGCTGCGGCGACGCAGGCCTATGCCGCCCTGCCGGAAGCCGAGCGCAAGGCGATCCAGGCCGATCTGATCTGGACCGGGCATCTGAACAGCGCCGCCACCGGCAATTTCGGGGCGCTGACCTTCCGCGCCGTGAACAGCTTCAAGGCCGGGCGTGGCCAGCCGGACGGGCAATTGACTCCGGCCGAGCGGCAGGAGCTTGCGCGTCTCGCCAGGACGGCGCGCGATGCGGCGGGCTTTGCCGTGATCACCGACCAGCCGACCGGCGTGCGCATCGGCATCCCGCAGAAGCTTCTGCCGAAGCGCGAGGCGACCGCAGCCGGCGGCAGCCGCTGGCAGAGCGCCGACGGCAAGGTCACCCTCGATGTCAGCACCGGCCCCGCGACCGAGCCGCTGCAGGCGATCTTCGACCGGGCCATCGCGGTCAATCCGAACATCCAGCGCAAGGTCACCTACAAGCTGCTGCAGCCGAGTTTCTTCGTCGTCGCCGGCGAGACGCCGACCGGAAAGTTCTTCCGGCGGCAGGCGCTCGGCCCGTCCGGGCTGCGCGGCTTCTCGGTCGGTTACGACAAGAGCATGGCCACGACCTTCGACAAGGTGGTGACCGCGATCGCCGACAGTTTCGAGCCGTTCCCGAGCGGGGCGGCACCGGCTCCCGCACCGATCCCCGCCGTGCCCGGTGCGCCTGCCGTGGCGACCGCCCCGGCGCAGCCGGCGACCGAACGTTTCGGCGTCGGCCTCGTCGTCGGCAAGGAACTGGTGCTGACGGCGCGCGCTGCGGTCGATTCCTGCAAGGGCCTCAAGGTCGGCACGCGCCCGGCGAAATTGCGCTTGCAGGACCAGGCGAGCGGGCTCGCGCTGCTCGACGTGCCCGGGCTGTCTGCTGGAACCATGCCGGCACTGCGCGAAAGCGCGCCCGCGGCGAAAGAGGCGGTGGTCGTGCTGGCTTATGACGGAACCGCTGCCGCGCGCACTGCGGTCGCATTGCCGGGCGAGGTCGCGAGCGATGCGGTGCTCGCACCGTTGCAGCCGGGCGGGGCGGGCAGCCCCATCTTCGACCGGCAGGGTCGTCTAGCGGGACTGGTCACCGCCAATCCCTCCGACAAAGGACTGATCGCCGGCGTCGCGCCGCAGCGCAATCATGCGATCGCCGGTGTCGCGCAGCTCAAGGCGATGCTGGAGAAGGGCGACGCCAAGCCTGCCGCCAGTGCGGCGGCTGGCGAGCTGAGCACCGGCGCGATCGCCGAGGCCGTCGGCAAGAGCGTCGTCCCGGTCGCCTGCGGGCTCTAACGCTCGCCGGCGTGATCGTGCATACAGCATACAAAGACGGTTGCCTCGCCAGCGGCAATCGGCTCTGATAGCGAGAATACAAGGAAGCCGCGCCGCGAGGCGAAGAAGCTTTCAAATTTTAAATCGATTGAACGGGAGGGACATCGGAATGAGCAGAATCAGCAGACGTACGGTCCTCAAAGGCGCGGCGGCAGCCGGCGCTGCGGGGCTGATCACAAGCCCGGCGATCGGCCAGGCGCAGTATCCGAGCCGGCCGATGACGATGATCTGCCCGTGGGGCGCGGGCGGCGGCACCGACGCGACGGCGCGCATTGTCGCGCAATTGCTGGAGAAAGACCTCGGCCAGCCCGTCAACGTGGTGAACCGCACTGGCGGCTCGGGCGTCGTCGGGCACCAGGCGATCGCCTCGGCCCCGGCCGACGGCTACACGATCGGCATGCTGACGGTCGAGATCGCGATGATGCGCCATCAGGGCCTGACCGAGCTGAAATCGGCCGACTATGCCGCGCTTGGCCTGATGAACGAGGACCCGCCGGGCGTGCAGGTCTCGGCCTCGAGCCCGCACAAGGACATCAAGGAGCTGGCGGCTGCGATCAAGGCCGCGCCGCACGGCAAGCTCAAGGCGTCCGGCACCGGCCAGGGCGGCATCTGGCACCTCGCGCTGGTCGGCTGGCTGGTCGCGATGGGGCTGAAGCCCGACCATGTCGCCTGGGTGCCCTCGAACGGCGCCGCGCCCGGCATGCAGGATCTGGCGGCCGGCGGCATCGACATCGTCACCTGCTCGGTGCCGGAAGCGCGGGCGATGATCGACGCCGGCAAGGCGAAGGCACTGGCGATCATGGCGAGCGCACGCAATCCGCAATTCAAGGACGTGCCGACCCTGAACGAGTCGCTGGGCATCAACTACTCGGTCGGCGCCTGGCGCGGCATCGGCGCGCCCAAGGCGGTGCCCGCCGACATCCAGGCCAAGCTGACGGCGTCGCTGAAGAAGGCCTTCGACTCGAAGGAATACCAGGACTTCATGAACTCGCGCGGCTTCGGCATGAAGTTCGCCGACGGGCCGGGCTTCGCCAAGTTCATGGCCGACAGCGACACCTCGATGGCGTCGGCGATGAAGGCTGCGGGCCTGACCAAGGCCTGATCGCGTCGAAACAGGCGGACGGGTGTGACACCCGTCCGCTCCTTCGCTCCAATCGGCGCCTGCATGGCGCAATCACATTCGACGAGACTTCGCAGCATGTTGTTGTCAGACCGCGTGACCGGCGGCGCCATCGCGACGCTTGGCGCCGCCGCCTTCTTCTATGGTTCGAAACTGCCGCCGGTGCCCGGCCAGCAGGTCGGTCCCTCGGCTTTTCCGTCGTTGATCGGCGCGCTGCTCGTCCTCTGCGGCGTGCTGATCGTGCTCGGCGTCGGCCGGCATTTCGAGGAGGTGGCCGAGGCGGACCTCGCCAGCCATACGGCGCCGGAATATCTCGAGCCGCTGCCGGCCTGGCGCAGCTGGCTGGCCTTGCTGCCGCCGGCGCTGGTGATGTTCTACGCGCTGGCCTCCGAAAAGCTGGGCTTCCTGCCGACGGCGGGGATCATGGTGCTGACGGCGGCGCTGGCCTTCGGTGCAAAGCCCAAGCTGGCGGTTCCGCTGGCACTGATCGCGCCTTTCGTCATCAACCTGATCTTCCTCAAGCTGCTGCGGGTGCCGTTGCCCGGCGGCCTGCTGCCTTTCCCCTGGTAAGCCGATGAACACGATGATCCAGGCCTTCGGGCTCGTCTTCGCGCCGGAAGTGATGATCGCGATCTTCGCCTCGGCCATCTACGGGCTGGTCGTCGGCTCGCTGCCCGGCCTGTCGGCGACGATGGCGACGGCGCTGCTGGTGCCGATCACCTTCTACCTCTCGCCGATCGCGGCGATCGCGACGATCATCACCGCGTCGGCGATGGCGATCTTCTCCGGTGACATTCCGGGCTGCCTGCTCCGCATCCCCGGCACGCCGGCATCGGCCGCCTATACCGACGATGCCTATGCGATGACGCGCAAGGGCGAGGCCGAGACGGCGCTCGGCATCTGCCTGTGGTTCTCGGCGCTCGGCGGCATTGCCGGCACGCTCTCGCTGATGGTGCTCGCGCCGGTGCTGGCCGAGTTCGCGCTCTCCTTCTCGACCTATGAGAATTTCTGGCTCGCCATGCTCGGGCTGATGTGCGCGACGCTGGTGGCGCGCTCCTCACCGATCAAGGCGATCGCCGCCATGCTGCTCGGCCTGCTGATCACCTGCATCGGCATCGACAATCCCGGCGGCGTGCCGCGCTTCACCTTCGGCTCGACCGATCTGCTGGGGGGTATTGAGGTGATCCCGGCGCTGGTCGGCGTCTTCGCGCTGGCCGAGGTGATGCGGGCGCTGACCGAGCGCGAGCCGCCCAAGATCCAGAACCGCCGCCTCGGCAGCATTCTGAAGGGGCAGTGGGCGCTGACCAAGAAATACCCGAAGCAGCAGGCGCGCGGGAACGTCGTCGGCATCATCATCGGCGTGCTGCCCGGCGCCGGGGCCGACATGGCGGCCTGGGTCAGCTATGCGATGTCGAAGCGCTTCTCGAAGACGCCGGAGAAGTTCGGCACCGGCCATCCCGAGGGGCTGATCGAGGCGGGTGCGTCGAACAACGCCTCGCTCGCCTCGGGCTGGGTGCCGGCGCTGCTCTTCGGCATCCCCGGCGACACGATCACCGCGATCGCAATCGGCGTGCTCTACATGAAGGGCCTCAACCCCGGCCCGACCCTGTTCACCGAGCAGGCATCGAGCATGTACGCGTTCTACATCATCTTCATCCTCGGCAATATCATCATGATCCCGCTCGGCATCATCATGATCCGGCTGGCGAGCCGCATCGTCGGCGCGCCGCGCTCGGCGGTGATGCCGGTGATCATGGTGTTCTGCGCAGTCGGCGCCTTCGCTACCGGCGGCAACAACCTGTTCGCGGTCTGGTGCGTCGCCGTCTTCGGCCTGATCGGCTTCGTGATGGAGAAGAACGGCTATCCCGTCGCGGCGATGGTGCTCGGCGTCGTGATGGGGACGATGGTCGAGCAGAGTCTCGTGACGTCGCTGATCAAGTCGGACGGTTCGATCCTGCCGTTCTTCAGCCGCCCGGTCTCCTCGGTGCTGGCGGCGATGACCTTCGCGGCGCTGCTCTGGCCGGTGTTCGTCTGGACGGTGCGCAAGCTGATGACGCAGCGGCCGGCGGCGGCCTGAGGTTGCTGCCGAACACCGCGCCGAATCAGTGCTAGAGACGGGCGCATGGACGATGCGCTCGACGAAGGGCAGGGCGGTGGCGGCACGGTCGAGGTGCTGATCCCGCTCGGCCTCGACCAGGCCTACAGCTATGCCGTGCCGGCGGGGCTCACGCTCGTGCCGGGCGATGTCGTGCAGGTGCCGCTCGGGCCGCGCGAGACGGTCGGCGTCGTCTGGGAGTCAGGCTCCGGCCGCGGTGGCAATCTGAAGAAGGTCGTCGGCAAGCTAGACATGCCACCGCTCGATCCGGCGCTGCGCAAGCTGGTCGACTGGGTCGCCTGGTACACGCTCGCCGCCAAGGGTTCGGTGCTGGCGCTCGCCCTGCGCCGCCCGCCCGACGATACGCCGGAGCGGCCCAAGCTCGGCGTCAGGCTGGTCGGGGCGCCGCCGGCGCGGATGACGCCGGCCCGCGCCCGTGCCATCGCCGCGGCCGAGGGCGGGTTGCTGATCGGCAAGTCGGCGCTGGCGGAAGCCGCCTCGGTCAGCACGGCGGTGATCGATTCGCTTGTCGATGCCGGCACCTTCAGCGTCGAGGCGCTGCCGCAGCAGGCGATCGCGGCGCGGCCCGATCCCGATCACGCCAGACCCCAGCTCTCCGACGACCAGCGCGCAGTTGGCGATGCACTCGCTGAGCTCGTCCGCAAGCAGTCCTGGCAGGTCGCGCTGCTTGAGGGTGTAACTGGCTCAGGGAAAACCGAGGTCTATTTCGAGGCGGTGGCGGAGGCGATCCGGCTGGGGCGCCAGAGCGTGATCCTGATGCCGGAGATCGCGCTCACCGCGCAGTTCATCGACCGGTTCGAGGCGCGCTTCGGCGTCAGGCCGGGCCTGTGGCATTCGGCCGTGAGTGGGCGCCGGCGCGAGCGCCTGCAGGCGGCGATCGCCAAGGGCGAGGCGCTGGTGGTGGCGGGCGCGCGCTCAGCGCTGTTCCTGCCCTACAAGGATCTCGGCCTGATCGTCGTCGATGAGGAGCACGAGGCCGCCTACAAGCAGGAGGACGGCGTCGCCTACCATGCCCGCGACATGGCAGTGGTGCGCGGCAAGATCGAGAATGCGCCCGTGGTCCTCGCCTCGGCGACGCCTTCGCTCGAAACCCGCGTCAACGCCGAGCGCGGTCGCTACATCCATCTCAAGCTGCCTGAGCGCTATGGCGGGCGCGAGCTGCCGGTGCTCGGCCTGGTCGACCTGCGCAAGGACAAGCCGGAGCGCGGGCGCTGGCTCTCGTCGACGCTGGTCAAGGCGGTCGAAGCCAATCTCGAAGCAAAAGAGCAGTCGCTGCTCTTCCTCAACCGGCGCGGCTACGCGCCGCTGACGCTCTGCCGCGATTGCGGCCATCGCTTCCAGTGCAAGAACTGCTCGGCCTGGCTGGTCGACCACCGCTTCCGGCGGGCGCTGGTCTGCCATCATTGCGGCCATGTCGAGCGAAGGCCGCATGAATGCCCTGCCTGCCACAAGCCGGAGAGCCTCGTCGCCTGCGGGCCGGGCGTCGAGCGCCTCGCCGAGGAGGTCGCGGCCTTGTTTCCGCAAGCGCGCTCGATCGTGCTGTCGAGTGATTTTCCTGGAGGCACCGAGCGCCTGAAGCAGGAGCTGATGGCGGTGGCCGAGGGCGAGTTCGACATCGTCATTGGCACGCAGCTCGTCGCCAAGGGCCATAACTTCCCGGGGATGACGCTGGTCGGGGTGATCGATGCCGATCTCGGCTTGACTTCGGGCGATCCGCGCGCCGCCGAGCGCACCTTCCAGGTGCTCAGGCAGGTCACTGGCCGGGCCGGGCGCGGCGAGAGGCCGGGCCGGGCGCTGCTGCAGACGCATGACCCCAACCATCCCGTACTGAAGGCGCTGATCTCCGGCGATCCCGAACGCTTCTACGCCGCCGAGACGGCGTCGCGAGAGGCTGCCGGCCTGCCCCCCTTCGGCCGGCTCGCAGGCCTGATCATCTCGGCCAATTCGCAGGCCGAAGCAGAAACGCATGCACGGGCGCTGGCCCGCTGCGCCGAGGCGCCGGCCGGCGTCGCCGTGCTCGGCCCGGCCGAGGCGCCGCTCGCCATCCTGCGCGGGCGTCACCGCATGCGGCTGATCGTGCGTACAGGGCGCGAGATCAACCTGCAGGATTACCTGCGCGCCTGGCTCAAGCGGGCCCCGCGGCCCAAGGGCTCGGTCAGGGTCGCGGTCGACGTCGATCCACAGAGCTTCCTTTAGCCGGATTCGCATTGCGCAGCCGTGCAGGCCGCCGCGCCTTGCGCCGCCTGCTTCTTTCGACCGCATCCAAAGCATGTGGGGCGGGTGTTTCGTCGGTTGCGCCCCCCGAAACCCCATGCTATCGCACCGCCGCAATCCAAGCGCCGCAAGCCCTGGAACAGGCTTGCTGTGTGCTTGATCATCGCAGTGTCGGGGCCGTGCACTCCACCTTCGTCAGAAGGTCGCCGGAGCGGTCCCCTGGAAGAGAGAGCGAGAGCGTGGCCGAGGGCGGATCGCAGGAACAGTCCCCAGTCTCGGGCGTGGCCGAGCGCTATGCGACGGCTCTGTTCGAACTGGCCAGCGAGGCCAAGAGCGTCGACGCCGTCGCCAGGGATCTCGACGGCTTTGCCGCGATGATCGCCGAGAGCGATGATCTCAAGCGCCTGATCGGAAGCCCCGCCTTCTCCACACAGGATCAGGTTTCCGCCGTCGCTGCGCTCACCGCAAAGGCCGGCATCACCGGGCTTGCCGCCAATTTCATCGGTTTCGTCGCCAGCAAGCGCCGCCTGTTCGCGCTGCCGGGCATGATCCGCGCCTTCCGCGCCAAGGTCGCCGAGGCCAAGGGCGTGGTCAGCGCCGAGGTCACGCTCGCCGAGCAGCCCTCGGCCGCCCAGCTCAAGGACGTCACTGCCGCCCTCAAGGAGGTTGCCGGCAAGGATGTCGACGTTTCAGTCAAGGTCGACCCGGCCATCATCGGCGGACTCGTCGTCAAGATGGGTTCGCGCATGGTCGATGCGTCCCTGAAAACCAAGCTCAATTCAATTCGTCTCGCTATGAAAGAGGTCGGCTGATGGACATCCGCGCCGCTGAAATCTCCGCTATCCTGAAGTCGCAGATCTCGAACTTCGGCTCGGAAGCCTCGGTCACCGAGGTCGGTCAGGTTCTCTCCGTCGGCGACGGCATCGCCCGCGTCTACGGCCTCGACAAGGTCCAGGCCGGTGAGATGGTCGAGTTCGAGTCGGGCGTGCGCGGCATGGCCCTCAACCTCGAGAGCGACAATGTCGGCGTCGTCATCTTCGGCTCCGACCGCGAGATCAAGGAAGGCCAGACCGTCAAGCGCACCGGCGCCATCGTCGACGTGCCGGTCGGCAAGGAGCTGCTCGGTCGCGTCGTCGACGCGCTCGGCAACCCGATCGACGGCAAGGGCCCGATCAAGTCCAAGACCCGCGCCCGCGTCGACGTCAAGGCGCCCGGCATCATCCCGCGCAAGTCTGTGCACGAGCCGATGGCGACCGGCCTCAAGGCGATCGACGCCCTGATCCCGATCGGCCGCGGCCAGCGCGAGCTGATCATCGGCGACCGCCAGACCGGCAAGACCGCCGTGGCGCTCGACACGATCCTGAACCAGAAGGCGATCAACGAGGGCACGGACGAGAGCCAGAAGCTCTACTGCGTCTATGTCGCGATCGGCCAGAAGCGTTCGACCGTCGCCCAGTTCGTGAAGGTGCTCGAAGAGCGCGGCGCGCTCGAGTACTCGATCATCGTCGCCGCGACCGCCTCGGACGCCGCCCCGATGCAGTTCCTGGCGCCCTTCGCCGGCTGCGCCATGGGCGAGTATTTCCGCGACAACGGCATGCACGCCGTGATCATCTATGACGACCTCTCGAAGCAGGCCGTGGCCTATCGCCAGATGTCGCTGCTGCTGCGGCGCCCGCCGGGCCGCGAGGCCTATCCCGGCGACGTGTTCTATCTCCACTCCCGCCTGCTCGAGCGCGCCGCCAAGATGGGCGACGCCGCCGGCAACGGTTCGCTGACGGCGCTGCCGGTCATCGAGACCCAGGCCAACGACGTCTCGGCCTACATCCCGACCAACGTGATCTCGATCACCGACGGCCAGATCTTCCTCGAGACCGACCTGTTCTACCAGGGCATCCGCCCGGCGGTGAACGTCGGCCTCTCGGTGTCGCGCGTCGGCTCGGCCGCCCAGACCAAGGCGACCAAGAAAGTTGCGGGCAAGATCAAGGGCGAGCTCGCCCAGTATCGCGAGATGGCGGCCTTCGCCCAGTTCGGCTCCGACCTCGACGCCGTCACGCAGCGCCTGCTCAACCGCGGCGCCCGCCTGACCGAGCTCCTGAAGCAGGGCCAGTTCTCGCCGCTGAAGATGGAAGAGCAGACGGTCGTGATCTATGCCGGCGTCAACGGCTATCTCGATCCGCTGCCGGTCAACAAGGTCCGCGCCTTCGAGGACGGGCTGCTCTCGCTGGTCCGCGGCAAGCATGTCGACCTGCTGAACGAGATCGGTTCCTCGAAGGACCTTTCGGACGCGAACGCCGCGAAGCTGAAGGGCATCGTCGAAGCTTACGCTAAGTCGTTCGCCTGATCGTCATTGCGAGCGGAGCGAAGCAATCCAGCCTCGCTCCGCCAGTTGTCTGGATCGCTTCGTCGCTGCGCTTTTCGCAATGGCGGGTAGGGGATACAAGATCGAATGCCCTCCCTGAAGGACCTTAGAAACCGCATCGCCTCGGTCAAGGCGACGCAGAAGATCACCAAGGCCATGCAGATGGTCGCGGCGGCCAAGCTACGTCGCGCCCAGAGCGCGGCCGAGGCGGCACGCCCCTATGCCGAGCGCATGGAGACGGTGCTGGCGAACCTCGCCTCCGGCATCTCCGGGGCCGGCGCGCCGAAGCTGATCGGCGGAACGGGCTCCGACAAGGTGCAACTGCTCGTGGTCTGCACGGCCGAGCGCGGCCTTTGCGGCGCCTTCAACTCCTCGATCGCGCGGCTCGCCCGCGACAAGGCACTGGCGCTGAAGGCCGAAGGCAAGACGGTCAAGTTCGTCTGCGTCGGCAAGAAGGGTTACGACATCCTGCGCCGGCAGTTCGCGGCCGACATCCTCGAGGTGATCGACCTGCGCGCCTTCAAGCAGCTCGGCTTCGCCAATGCCGAGACGATCGCGCAGAGCATCCTGGCGCGATTTGCCAATGGCGAGTTCGACGTCGCGACGCTGTTCTTCTCGAAGTTCAAGTCGGTGATCTCGCAGATCCCGACGGCACAGCGCATCATTCCGGCCGAGATCCCGGCCGGTACCAAGACGATGAGCGCCGTCTACGATTACGAGCCGGAAGAGAGCGAGATCCTCGAGACGCTGCTGCCGCGCAACCTCACGGTGCAGGTGCTGCGGGCGATCCTGGAGAACGCTGCCTCCGAGCAGGGCGCGCGCATGTCGGCGATGGACTCCGCCACGCGCAACGCCGGCGAGATGATCAAGAAGCAGACGCAGCTGTACAACCGCTCGCGTCAGGCGATGATCACCAAGGAACTGATCGAGATCATCTCCGGCGCGGAAGCGCTCTAACCGCCTAATTTGGGCCGGCTCGCCGGCCGCCCGACACGCTGAACGCGAATCCGAGGTTCGAACCATGGCCAAAGCCGCTACCAAGACCAAGACCGCCGACAAGCCCGCCAACACCGGCACCGGCCGGGTCGTGCAGGTCATCGGTGCCGTCGTCGACGTGCAGTTCGACGGCGTCCTGCCGGAGATTCTGAACGCGCTCGAGACCGACAACCTCGGCAACCGCCTCGTTCTCGAGGTCGCCCAGCATCTCGGTGAGAACACCGTGCGCTGCATCGCGATGGACGCCAGCGAAGGCCTGGTCCGCGGCCAGTCGGTCAGCGACACTGGCGGGCCGATCATGGTTCCGGTAGGCGACGAGTGCCTTGGCCGCATCATGAACGTCATCGGCGAGCCGGTCGACGAAGCCGGCCCGATCAAGACCTCGGGCACCCGCGGCATCCACCAGCCGGCTCCGAGCTATGCCGATCAGGCGACCGAAGCGCAGATTCTGGTCACCGGCATCAAGGTCGTCGACCTGTTGGCGCCCTACGCCAAGGGCGGCAAGATCGGCCTGTTCGGCGGCGCCGGCGTCGGCAAGACCGTGCTGATCATGGAGCTGATCAACAACGTCGCGAAGGCCCACGGTGGTTATTCCGTGTTCGCCGGCGTCGGCGAGCGCACCCGCGAAGGCAACGACCTCTATCACGAGATGATCGAGTCGGGCGTGAACAAGAAGGGCGGCGGCGAAGGCTCCAAGTGCGCCCTCGTCTACGGCCAGATGAACGAGCCCCCGGGCGCCCGCATGCGCGTCGCCCTGTCCGGCCTCACCGTGGCGGAAGACTTCCGCGACCGTGGCCAGGACGTGCTGTTCTTCGTCGACAACATCTTCCGCTTCACCCAGGCCGGCTCGGAAGTGTCGGCGCTGCTCGGCCGTATCCCGTCGGCCGTGGGTTATCAGCCGACGCTGGCAACCGACATGGGCAACCTGCAGGAGCGGATCACCACCACCAACAAGGGCTCGATCACCTCGGTGCAGGCGATCTATGTCCCGGCGGACGACCTGACCGACCCGGCGCCTGCGGCCTCCTTCGCCCACTTGGACGCCACGACCGTGCTTTCGCGCTCGATCGCGGAAAAGGGCATCTATCCGGCGGTCGACCCGCTTGACTCGACCTCGCGCATGCTCTCGGCCGCGATCGTCGGCGACGAGCACTACAACATCGCCCGCCAGGTCCAGCAGATCCTCCAGCGCTACAAGGCCCTGCAGGACATCATCGCGATCCTGGGCATGGACGAGCTCTCGGAAGAGGACAAGCTTGCCGTCGCCCGCGCCCGCAAGATCGAACGCTTCCTGTCGCAGCCCTTCTTCGTCGCGGAAGTCTTCACCGGCTCGCCGGGCAAGCTCGTCTCGCTCGAAGACACGATCAAGGGCTTCAAGGGCCTGGTCGAGGGCAAGTACGATCACCTGCCGGAAGCCGCCTTCTACATGGTCGGCTCGATCGAGGAAGCGATCGAGAAGGCCCAGCGCCTGGCTGCCGAGGCGGCGTAAGCTTCACGGGCCATTCCGGTCGGCCTTGGCCGACCGGGAGGCGTTACGAGCGTCATTCTCGGGCGTGCCCTGAGAATCTCTGGACGAGAAGACACTGGTTTCAGAGATGGCCGGGCCCGCCCCGACCATGACGAGCCTGGAGAGATTTGCGATGGCCACCTTCACATTCGAACTCGTCTCGCCGGAGCGCATCCTGTTCTCGGGCGATGCCGTCAGCGTCATCGTGCCGTCGGTCGAGGGCGAGATGACCGTGCTCGCCGGGCACGCCCCGGTCGTCGCGGTGCTGAAGCCGGGCATCGTCCTGGTTCAGACCGGCGCCAGCAATGGCAAGGAATTCTTCGTCTCGGGCGGCCTTGCTGAGGTCAACGCGACGAGCGTCACCATCCTGGCTGAGCAGGCCCGCTTCCTCGAGGACGTCGACAACGCCGTGCTCGATCAGGAAATCCTGACCGCCGAGACCCGCCATGCCGGTTCGCATGACGAGGCCGAGAAGAAGCGCCTGCACGACCAGCTCGTGCAGCTGCGCGAGTTCAAGGGCGTGTTCGAGCAGCGCAAGGCGGCCTGAGCCGGGTCCACTGGACGGACATTGAAAAGGCCGGGAGCTCGCTCCCGGCCTTTTTGTTTTCTGCGACGCGCGTGAAAGCTGTCAGGCCGCGATGGCGTCGGCCAGCGCCACCACCCGCTTGGCCATCTCGGCATGCAGGCGCTCGACCATGCGGCCGTCGAGCTGGATCGCGCCCTTGTCGGCGTTCGCCGGCTCGGCGAAGGCCGAGATGATGGCACGGGCGCGAGTCAACTCGCTTTCCTCCGGCGCGAAGATGGTGTTCGCCAGCGCGACCTGGTTCGGATGGATCAGGGTCTTGCCGTCGAAGCCTAGATCGCGCCCCTGTTCGCATTCGGCCCGGAAACCGGCCTCGTCCTTGAGGTCGTTGTAGACGCCGTCGATGACGTCGACGCCATGGGCGCGGGCAGCGAGGATCGCCGTGGTCAGCCAGGGCAGCATCGGCGTCCGGCCCGGCACGAAGCGGGCGCGCGTCTCCTTGGCGAGGTCGTTGGTGCCCAGCACGAAGCAGGCGAGGCGGGTCGCGGGATCGCGGGCGGCGCCGGCGATCTTCTCGCAGTCGAGAATGGCGAGCGGTGTCTCGATCATCGCCCAGATTTGCGTCTCCGGCTTGGCCCAGAGCCCGGTCAGGCGATGGCCGATCTCGACCAGCGTCTCCGGCGACGAGACCTTCGGGATCAGGATCGCGTCAGGCGCTGCTTCGGTCGCGGCGGCGAGGTCGGCGTCGAACCAGGGCGTGTCGATGCCGTTGGTGCGGATGACGAGTTCGCGCCTGCCATAACCGCCGGCTTTCACCGCGGCGCAGACTTGGCTCCGCGCCAGTTCCTTGGCATCGGGGGCCACTGCGTCCTCGAGGTCGAGGATCAGCGCATCGGCTGCGATCTCGCGGGCCTTCTCGAGCGCGCGGGCATTGGAACCCGGCATATAGAGGACGCTGCGGCGTGGGCGGATATCGGTCATATTGTCTCTCCGGATTGAGGGTCGCCGGGTTCGCTGCAGTGCACAGTAGATTGCGCCGCAATGCAATGTCAGTTCTGCAAAAGATGGATGACGGGGGTGTGATGGGCTGGATAGCCGGTGTCGACGGCTGCAAGGCGGGCTGGATCGCGGCGTTCAGTGATGCCGATCTCAAGAGGCCACCGACCGTTGAGGTCTTCCGCGATTTTGCGACGCTCTTGAATGATGAGCGTGCACCGTCGATCGTCGCGGTCGACATGCCCATTGGACTACCCGATTGGACAGAAGGGAGAGGGCGCGGCCCCGAGGAGGCCGTTCGAGCCGTGCTAGGGCGTCTCCGCGGATCGGTTTTCAGCATCCCGTCGCGACCAGCGGTCTATGCGGTCGACAGGCCCATTGTCGGGATGGAGGACATCACGCATTCTCATGCCGTTGCTTGCGGGATCGCGCGCCAAACATCGGGATTGCAAGCGGCATTCAGCCGACAGGCTTTCATGATCCTCCCGAAGGTTCGGGAAATCGACCGCCTCCTGCGCGAATCCCCTGAGAACAGGCCGCGCGTCAAAGAGATACATCCCGAAGTCGCGTTCTGGTCGATGAACGGAGAGCGGTCGCTTCAGTTCGCAAAAAAGAAACCGGCGGGCGAGGCGGAGCGCGTAGAATTGCTTCACGCGCAAGGGTTCGAGCTGTCGAGCATTCTGGCGCCTCCTCCCAAAGGTGCCAAACGCGACGATGCCCTCGACGCGCTCGCGGCGCTCGTCGTCGCCCGGCACATTGCCGCCGGGCGCGGCAGGCCCTTTCCCGATCCACCGGGACGCGATAGCCACGGTCTACCTATCGCGATCTGGACTTATGTCACGGATCGCTCCCTCGTCCAGGATCCCGCCATGACAGACAAGCCTGTGCCGCGCCCGATGATCGAGGCCGCGGCTGATCGCATTGCCGGCCATGCCCGCACCACCCCGGTGATGCGCCTCGGCACCGGCGCCTTCGGCTCGCGCGCCGATGTCTCGCTCAAGCTCGAATGCCTGCAGCACGCCGGCTCGTTCAAGACCCGCGGCGCCTTCAACAACCTGCTCTCGCTCGATGTGCCGGCTGCCGGCGTCGCTGCCGCCTCGGGTGGCAATCACGGCGCCGCCGTCGCCTATGCCGCTGGCAAGCGCGGCGTGAAGGCGACGATCTTCGTGCCGGAGATCTCGCCGCCAGCGAAGATCGAGGCGATCCGCCGCTTCGGCGCCGAGGTACGGATCGGCGGTGCGCAATATGACGATGCGCAGGCGGCCTGCGACAAGTTCGTGGCCGAGACTGGTGCGCTTAAGATCCATCCCTTCTCGGCCAAGGAGACGATCGCCGGTCAGGGCACGCTCGGCCGCGAATGGCAGAGCCAGGAGCCTGATCTCGACACCGTGCTCGTCGCGGTCGGCGGCGGCGGCCTGATCTCCGGCATCGCCGCCTGGTTCGCCGGTACCAGTGTCAAGGTCGTTGGCGTCGAGCCTGAGGGGTCGCGGGCGCTGCAGGCCGCGCTCGAGGCGAAGGGGCCGGTGACGGTGACCGTCGCCTCGGTCGCGGCGGATTCGCTCGGCGCACGCAATGTCGGCCAGCTCGTCTACGACGTCTGCAAGGACGCGGTCGACCATGTCGCGCTGGTGCCGGATGCGGCGATCACCGAGGCTCAAGCGCTGCTCTGGCGTGATTTCCGCCTCGCGGTCGAGCCCGGCGGCGCTGCGGCGCTCGGCGCGCTGATCGCCGGTTCCTACAAGCCGCAACCCGGCGAGCGGCTCGGCGTGCTGGTCTGCGGCGCCAATATCGATCTCATCAAGCTCGCCGAGCTCACTGCATGAGCAAGCGGGGCATCGCCAAGGGCGGCAAGGCGGTCTATGGCGCGCCGCTCGGCGTGCTGATGCTGGAAGCGCGCTTCCCGCGCATCCTCGGCGACATGGGCAATGGCGCGACCTGGCCCTTCCCGGTGCTCTACCGCGTCGTCTCCGGCGCGAGTCCCGAGAAGGTCGTGCTGAAGGGCGCGGCCGGGCTCTTGCCCGATTTCGTTGCGGCGGCACAGGAGTTGGTGCGCCTCGGTGCCGAGGCGATCACCACCAATTGCGGCTTCCTCTCGCTGTTTCAGCAGGAGCTCGCGGCGGCTGTCGGCGTGCCGGTCGCGACCTCCTCGCTGATGCAGGTGCCCTGGGTGCAGGCGACCTTGCCGCCGGGCAAGCGCGTCGGCCTCGTCACCGTCTCGGCCGCGACGCTGACGCCTCAGCATCTGGCGGCAGTCGGCGTCCCCGCCGACACGCCGGTGACCGGCACCGAGAACGGCCGCGAGTTCTTCCGCGTGCTGATCAAGGCCGAGAAGGAGGAGATGGACATCGACCTCGCCGAGCAGGACGTGGTCGAGGCGGCGCAGCGGCTGGTCGCAGGCCATCCCGAGGTCGGCGCCATCGTGCTCGAATGCACCAACATGCCGCCCTATGCGGCTGCGGTGCAGGCGGCGACGGGGCTGCCGGTCTACGACATCTATTCGATGATCACCTGGTTCCATGCGGGCTTGCGGCCACGCGACTTCCGCTAACTTTCCGCCGTTGGACCAGCTTTACGGCGGGCCGCGCCGCAGCGCACAATGAGGGCCCGCCGCGAGAGCCAAGCCGATGTCCGACAGCCTCAGCAAGACCAATACCGGCCGCTTCTTCGAGGATTTCCGGCTCGGCGAGACGATCGTCCACGCGACGCCGCTCACGGTGACGGCCGGCGACGTCTCGCTCTATACCGCTCTCTACGGGCCGCGCTTCACCGTGCAGTCCTCGGATGCCTTCGCCAAGGCGATCGGCTATCCCGCCGCGCCGGTCGACGACCTCCTCGTCTTCCACATCGTCTTCGGCAAGACGGTGCCGGACATCTCGCTCAATGCCGTCGCCAATCTCGGCTATGCCGATGGCCGCTTCCTCAAGCCGGTCTTTCCGGGTGACACGCTCTCGACGACGTCCGAGGTGATCGGGCTGAAGCAGACCTCGGGCGGCGATGCCGGCATCGTCTATGTCCGCTCGATCGGCCGCAACCAGCACAATGAGATCGTGTTGAGCTATGCCCGCTGGGTGCTGGTGCGCAAGCGCCGGCCCGGTACGCCGGCGGAATTCGAACAGGTGCCGGAATTGCCGAAGAGCGTCGCGCCTGAGGCATTGGGCGAGGGCTGCCCGCCGCTGAACCTCGCGGCCTATGACGACGCCCTCGCCGGCTCGCCCTTCCGTTGGGGCGACTACCGGGCAGGCGAGCGCATCGACCATGTCGATGGCATGACCGTCGAGGAGGCCGAGCACCAGATCGCGACCCGGCTCTACCAAAACACCGCCAAAGTGCATTTCGACGGCTATGGCGCCCGCGAGACCCGCTTCGGCAAGCGGCTGATCTATGGCGGCCATGTCATCAGCCTGGCGCGCGCGCTGTCCTTCAACGGGCTCGGCAATGCCTTCCACATCGCCGCGATCAATGCCGGCCGGCATGTCTCGCCGCTCTTCGCCGGCGATACCATCTTCGCCTGGAGCGAGGTACTGGAAGCGGCCGAGCTGCCGGGGCGTGAGGATGTCGGGGCGCTCCGCCTGCGCCTTGTCGCGACCAAGAACCTGCCCTGCAACGAGCACCCGCTGAAGCATGTCGACCAGTATGCCGACGGCGTGATCCTCGACTTCGACTACTGGGTTCTGCTGCCGCGTTGATCTCGCGTGGAAGTCAGGGCGATTTGGTGCCTTCGCCCGTCTTCTTGACGCTGACCTTGCCCTTGCCGTCGACCGTCGCCTCGTAGGTCAGGAGGTCGATGCGCTCCTCCTGCGAGATCGAGACGGTGAAGGAGGTCGTGGAGTTCTGCTTGATCGCGCTGATCCCGCCGCCGCCGACCTGCTTATAGGTGCGGCTGATATCGGCGAGGATCGCCTCGATGATGCATTTGGAGCGTTCGATCGCGTTCATCTGGCAGCGCTTTCCTGTGGCGTGGGCGGGGCCGAGCAGGCCGGCCATTCCGCTCAGAACGAGAATGAGCATCGAAAGGTTTCGTGAGATGGTTCGTGGCATGGCGGTCCAGCCGGGTTGAGTAAGCTTACTTGCGCAAGGGCCGGTGCGTGAGCATGGCGTTGGTCGCGACCTCTGCCGGGATGCGCGGGTAGATGCGCTGCGTCTTGGCCTCCCAGTCGGTCGCCGTCAGCGCGTTGCCCTTGCCGGAGAGCGCGACCATCGCCTTGCGCCAGGGCATGGCGTGGCTCAGGCGTAGCTGCATGCCTTGTCCCATGACCGAGTACTTGTCGACGTCGGCGACGCCGTAGCAGTTCGAGGCGTTGGTATCGCCGCCAGGCGGGCAATGGGCCTTGCCGATGTCGACATGGCCCAGCCCGAGCAGATGGCCGACTTCGTGGACATGAGCGCGCTGCATGATCGCCTTGCCCTTGCTGTCGGTGCCCTTCTGCACCGAGTTGGTGTCGAGGCTGTCATAGAGCTTGGAATGCGAGCCGAACCAGGTCTCGCTCTTGTGCAGGCGGACGACATCGATGACGTGATGGTGGCCGCCGAGCGCGATGTCGCGATCCTCGATCTTGAACAGGCACCAGATATTGGGGCGGTATTTGATACCGTTCTTCTCGATCTCGTAGACGGGGAAGTTGTTGGAGAGCCAGAATTTGCCGTTCCAGAAGCGGGCTGCGGTGTCGACGAAGTTCTTCCGCCACAGATTCCAGCTGCCAACCGTCCATTTGACGATCTTGCGGTTTGGCGCGGTGGCGCGGCCATAGTCGTGATAGGTGCCTTCGGCGGCTCCTGCAGCCGGATTGATCTGCCGGAAGCCGAGCTTGAGCGTCAGCGTCAGCTCGGCATTGTTATAGGGATCGCACGTGTCGGTGTTCAGTTCGGCGTCGGATTGTGGAAGGCTCATGCCCAGTTTCATGGATGATCCTCGCCCTCTGCGATCTGGCCCTAGGAAAAGGGTGGCGAACGGCGCTTGTCCGGCTTTAGGCTGTTTTCGCCAGCCGGTTTTCAGCGGCCCTCGGATCAGAAAAAATTACAGATTTCGATTTCTGTAACCGCACTTTGGCTTGCCGCATTGCAGCAAGGGGATGGTTTCGTTAGACAGCCATTCACTCTAGAACGATACCAAGCGATCTTCGCTTCGTGAGCTTGAAGGGTCGGGAGTTCTCAACTTGGCCGAGACCAGACCGGCGGCACGTCCGCTTTCCCCGCATCTGCAGATCTATCGCTGGTCCTGGACCATGGCGATGTCGATCGTCCACCGCGCCACCGGCTCGGCGCTCTATGGCGGTACCCTGCTGATCGCGCTCTGGCTCATCGCGGCCGCGTCCGGCCCCGCCGCCTACGAGACCGCGCAATGGATCGCCGGCTCCTTCCTCGGCCGCCTCGTGCTGTTCGGCTACACCTTCGTGCTGCTGCATCATATGGTCGGGGGCTTGCGCCACTTCGTCTGGGATCTCGGCTACGGCTTCGACCCGCAGACCCGCACGAACCTGGCGAAGTACAGCGTCGTCGTCTCCGGCGCGCTCACTGTGCTGGTCTGGATCGTGGCCCTGACGCGCTGAGGAACACGCCGATGCTCTCCAACTCCTCGATGCGCACGCCGCTCGGCCGCGTCCGCGGCCTCGGCTCGGCCAAGTCCGGCACCGGCCATTTCTGGCTGCAGCGCGTCACCGCCGTCGCCAACGTCATCCTGACGATCGGCTTTCTCTGCGTGGTGCTCTCGCTGATCGGCAAGCCCTATGGAGCGGCCATCGCGACGCTGTCGAATCCGTTCGTCGCGATCCTCATGCTGCTCTTCATCGTCTCCGGCGCCGTCCACATGCGCCTCGGCAT
The DNA here is from genome assembly GCF_001429505.1 of Allobosea sp. Root483D1. Taxonomy (GTDB): domain Bacteria; phylum Pseudomonadota; class Alphaproteobacteria; order Rhizobiales; family Beijerinckiaceae; genus Allobosea. Next base: position 1,130,862 of record NZ_LMJW01000001.1, on the reverse strand, counting down.
GCAGGTCGTCATCGAGGACTACATCCAGCACGAGGGGCTGAAGATCCTCGCCGTGATGGCCAACACCTTCTTTGCGATCGCGGTCGGCGCCGCCTGCGCCTTCGCACTCCTGAAGATCTCGTTCGGAGGCTGATCATGGCGATCACCCGCGCCCGCGCCACGCCGGCCTATACCGGCCAAGCCTACGCCATCACCGACCACACCTTCGACGTCGTCGTCGTCGGCGCCGGCGGCGCCGGGCTTCGCGCCACGGTCGGTTGCTCGCAGGCCGGGTTGCGCACCGCCTGCATCAGCAAGGTCTTCCCGACCCGCTCGCACACGGTTGCGGCCCAGGGCGGCGTCGCCGCCTCGCTCGGCAACATGGGCAAGGACACCTGGCAGTGGCACATGTACGACACCGTCAAGGGGTCGGACTGGCTCGGCGACCAGGACGCGATCGAGTACCTCGTGCGCAACGCTCCGGCCGCCGTCTACGAGCTCGAGCATTGGGGCGTGCCCTTCTCGCGTACCGAGAGCGGCAAGATCTACCAGCGTCCCTTCGGCGGCATGACCACCGATTTCGGCAACGGTCCGCCGGCGCAGCGCACCTGCGCCGCCGCCGACCGCACCGGCCACGCCATGCTGCACACGCTCTATGGCCAGGCGCTGCGCTACAACACCGAGTTCTTCATCGAGTACTTCGCCATCGACCTGATCATGGACGAGGACGGCCATTGCCGCGGCGTCCTCGCGCTCAAGCTCGATGACGGCACGCTGCACCGCTTCCGCTCGCAGCAGACGATCCTGGCGACCGGCGGCTATGGGCGCGCCTATTTCTCGGCGACCTCGGCCCATACCTGCACCGGAGACGGCGGCGGCATGGTGCTGCGTGCCGGCCTGCCGATGCAGGACATGGAATTCGTGCAGTTCCACCCGACAGGTATCTACGGCTCGGGCTGCCTGATCACCGAAGGCGCGCGCGGCGAGGGCGGCTATCTCACCAATTCCGAGGGCGAGCGCTTCATGGAGCGCTATGCACCATCAGCCAAGGACCTCGCTTCGCGCGACGTCGTCTCACGCTCTATGACGATGGAGATCCGGGCCGGCCGCGGCGTCGGCAAGGACAAGGACCACATCTACCTGCATCTCGACCATCTCGACCCGAAGATCCTGCACGAGCGCCTGCCCGGCATCTCGGAAAGCGCCAAGATCTTCGCCGGCGTCGATGTCACCCGCGAGCCGATCCCGGTGATCCCGACGGTGCACTACAACATGGGCGGCATCCCCACGAACTTCCACGGCGAGGTGCTGACCAAGGTCGACGGCGATCCGGACCGGGTCGTGCCGGGCCTGATGGCGATCGGCGAGGCGGCTTGCGTCTCCGTGCACGGCGCCAACCGCCTCGGCTCGAACTCGCTGATCGACCTCGTCGTCTTCGGTCGCGCCGCGGGGCTGCGCTGCGCCGAGACCGTCAGGGCCGGCGAGAAGCAGCCGGAGCTGCCGGCGAACTCGGCCGATCTCTCGCTCACCCGCCTCGACAAGTACCGCAACGCCAAGGGCGGCACGCCGACGGCCGTGCTGCGCGACAAGATGCAGCGGACCATGCAGGCCAACTGCGCTGTCTACCGCACCGGCGAGACGCTGGAAGAAGGCCACAAGCTGATCCACGAGGTCTGGGGCGGGATCACCGACATCGGCACGACCGATCGCTCGCTGATCTGGAACTCGGACCTTATCGAGACGCTGGAGTTCGAGAATCTGATCACCCAGGCGGTCGTCACCATGGACTCGGCGCTGCAGCGTCCGGAGAGCCGCGGCGCCCATGCGCGCGAGGATTATCCGGACCGCGACGACAAGGACTGGATGAAGCACACGCTCGCCTGGATCGACGACGAGAAGCGGACGGTCACGCTCGACGACCGCCCGGTGCACACCTACACGCTCTCGAACGACATCGAGTACATCAAGCCCAAGGCTCGGGTGTACTGAGGACGATCTGACCGATGGCCGAATTCAATCTCCCGAAGAACTCCCGCCTGACCGAGGGCAAGGCCTGGCCGAAGCCGGCCGGTGCCAAGAAGGTCACCGAGTTCAAAATCTATCGCTGGAACCCCGACGACACCGCCAATCCGCGCACCGACACCTATTATGTCGACCGCGAGGATTGCGGGCCGATGGTCCTCGACGCCCTGATCTGGATCAAGAACAAGGTCGACCCGACGCTGACCTTCCGGCGCTCCTGCCGCGAGGGCATCTGCGGTTCCTGCGCCATGAACATGGACGGCAAGAACGGGCTCGCCTGCACGACCGGCATCGACGAGTGCGGCGCCAAGGGCAAGGTTGCGATCTACCCGCTGCCGCATATGCCGGTGGTCAAGGACCTGGTTCCTGACCTGACCCGCTTCTACGCCCAGCACGCCTCAATCGAGCCCTGGCTCAAGACGACGACGCCGGCGCCCGAGAAAGAGTGGAAGCAGGCCAAGGATGACCGTGAGAAGCTCGACGGTCTCTATGAGTGCATCCTGTGCGCCTGCTGCTCGACCTCCTGCCCGAGCTATTGGTGGAATGGCGATCGCTATCTCGGCCCCGCTGCGCTGCTGCAGGCCTATCGCTGGTTGATCGACAGCCGCGACGAAGCCACCGGCGAGCGCCTCGACGATCTCGAGGACCCGTTCCGGCTCTATCGCTGCCACACCATCATGAACTGCGCCAACGCCTGCCCGAAGGGCCTCAACCCGGCCAAGGCGATCGCCGAAGTGAAGAAGATGATGGTGGCAAGGCAGGTCTGACGATGTCCGAGCAGCGGGAAGGAGGCTGTCTCTGCGGGCAGCTGCGTTATGCCGCTGCGAAGCCACCACTGCGCGTTACCATCTGTCATTGCCGTTTCTGCCAGCGCGCGACTGGATCGGCTTTTCTGGTCGAGCCGGTGTTTGATGCCGGCGACTTTCGCGTGATGGCGGGGGAGCCGGCCGTCTATACCCATGTTTCCGAGGGCAGCGGCAAAAGCGTGCAGATTCATTTCTGCAGCCGCTGCGGGACCAAGCTGTTCCTGACCTTCGAGCGCTTTCCCGGCGCGATCGGCGTCTATGGCGGTACCTTCGACGATCCGGATTGGTACGAGCGCTCGGCGGTCACGACCAAGCATATCTTCCTGAGCGTTGCGATGGCCGGCACGATGGTTCCGGCCGGCTTCAACTGTTTCGACGAGCATGCGATGACGCGCGACGGTATCGCCATCGAGCCTCACCGCTTCGAGGCGGCAGAGACGCTCGGCGCCCGCAAGCCCTGACTCGAGCGAGCTTCCTCTCCGCAATTCCGCCGCCGATTTCGCTGGTTTCGGCCCTTAATCGATCACGCCCGCGACAAGACGCCGCGCTCTCCTGGTGACGCAAAGTCACTGCATGAGGGCGAATCATGTCGCAAGAGCAAGAGCAAGAGCAACCGAACGAGAGCAAGGGCGAACTGCCGTCGTTTCCCGCGGGTATCAATCCAAGGCGGTTCGGGCGCAGCCCCGGCCTGAAATTCTTCGTCATCGGCTTCCTGGCGCTGCTGCTGCTGATCCCGCTGATGTTCGTCTCCAGCCTGCGCAGCGAGCGCTCGGCCACCGCCAATCAGGCCGCTCGCGAGATCGGCGAGGCCTGGGGCCGCGAGCAGATCGTCGGCGGGCCGGCGCTGCTGGTGCCCTATCTGGTGCCGCCCAAGATCGCCAATGCCGCGCCGACGCGCGAGGTCGCGGTCTTCCTGCCGGACGACCTCCAGGCCAGCTCGGAGGCGCAGACCGAGATCCGGCGGCGCTCGATCTTCGACGTGCCGGTCTATCGCAGCAAGGTCGTGCTGAATGCCCGCTTCCTGCCGCCCGATTTCAAGGCGATCACCTCCGAGGCGGTGCAGCCGCTCTGGAACGAGGCCGCGCTCGCCATCGGGATCGCCGATGTCCGCGGCCTGAAGAACCGCGCCACCGCTCAGATCCGCGACGGCGCGGCAATCGAGTTCGAGCCGACCCTTGGCGCCGGCATTCGCGACGGCAACGGCATCCATGCCGCCTTGCGCGACCTCGACCTGACCAAGCCGCTCTCGGTCGAGGTCGCGCTCGACCTCAACGGCTCGCGCAGCTTGTCGATCGTGCCGCTGGCCAAGAACAGCGCGATCCGGATGAGCTCAAACTGGCAGCATCCCAGCTTCTCCGGCGCGCATCTGCCCGATGACCGGGTGATCGACGCCAACGGCTTCTCGGCCTCCTGGCGGGTCTCCCATCTGGCGCGCAACCTGCCGTTGGCCTTCAACCATGACAACCGGCGCGCCGATGCGACCTTCCTCAACGGCGGCGTCGGCGCCCGTTTCTACCAGCCGGTCGATCTCTACCAGCTGGTCGACCGCGCCATCAAATATGCGGTGCTGTTCGTCGGGGCGGTCTTCCTTGCCGTGTTCGGGCTGGAACTGGTGGCGCGCGGAAATCTCCACGCCGTCCAGTACACGCTCGTCGGCTTCGCGCTGGTGCTGTTCTACGTGCTGCTGCTGTCGCTGGCCGAACATCTCGGCTTCCTCACCGCCTATCTGACGGCAGCAGCTGCGACGACGGCGCTGATCGCGCTCTATATCGGCCTCGTCCTGCGCAGCTTTGCGCGCGGCGCCGTGCTGGGGCTGATCCTCGCCACCGGCTACGGCCTGGTCTACGCCCTGCTGAAATCCGAGGATTTCGCCCTGCTCGCCGGGGCGGTCGGCGCCTTCGTCGCGCTGGCGACGCTGATGCTGGCGACGGCGAGGGTCAACTGGTCCGGCCTCGGTGACAGCGTCTCAAAGAGTGTTGCCAGCGCCCCGGCGCGGCCGAGCACGTCGGCGTGACGACTAGGAGAGGTAACGGCCCGGCGCGAAGGGCGCCGGGTCGGCCGGAGCCGGTTCGCCGCAGACCATCGCGGCGAGGATTTCCCCCGTCACGGGCCCGGTCGAAAAGCCGATATGCTGGTTGCCGAAGGCGAGCCAGAGACCGGGATTGCGCGGCGCCTCGCCGATCATCGGCAGCGAATCCGGCAGGGTCGGACGCGAGCCGCGCCAGGTCGTGTCCTCGGCCGGCTCCGTGAGCGGAAAAGCCTCGCGGGCCCGCGGCAGCACCTGCTCGATCTGAGCGTGATCGTCTGGCGCATCGCGATGGGCGAGCTCGACGCCGCTGGTCAGGCGCAGGCCGAGCTCCATCGGCGCCAGCATGTAGGACGCCTCGACGTCGTAGATCGGGCGGTTGAGAAAGCGCCCCTGCGCCGGCTTGTAATGGCGGTGATAGCCGCGCTCGACATTGAGCGGCACTTTCAGGCCGAGCGGCCGCAACAGGTCTGCGCTCCACGGGCCGAGCGCGACGACCGCGAGCTCGGCGTCGTGATGCGTGCCCTTGCCGGCAGCACGCCAGCCTTCGCTTTGCTTCGACAGGGCGGTGACCTCGTCGCGCAGGACCGTGCCGCCACGGGCGGCGAACAGCGCCGCATAGGCCTCGACCACCGCGCCCGGCCAATCGACCGAGGCGCTGTCCTTGTGGTGCAGCGCGGCTGAGAAGATCGGGTTCAGGCTCGGCTCCAGCGTCGAGAGGGCCTGGCGATCGAGCGGCTCGACGCGGACGCCATGATCTTCGAGGAAGGTCCGGCGTGCTGCTGCGGCAGCCTGCCCGGCCTCGCTGCGCCAGAGTTCGAGGAAACCGGTGTCACGCAGGCGCCAGGCGATGCCGGCCTCGGTCATCAGGCGCTTATGCAGGGGCAGGGAGGGAACGATCAGGCTTTCCAGCGCTGCCACGCGCGGAGCGAGCCGGTCCGGCTTGGCCTCGTTGAGGAAGCCGAGGATCCAGCCGGGATTGGCCAGAAGATGGCCGAGCCGGTAGCGCACCGCCGCGTGCCGGTTGCCGAGGTATTTCGGCAGGTTCTTCCACAGGCCGGGATTGTTGAGCGGCATGATCGAGGAGCGGCTGATCACGCCGGCATTGCCATAGGAGGTCTCGCGGCCGGGCTCGCGGCGGTCGATCAGCGTCACCTTGAGGCCGCGCTTCTGCAGTGCGAGCGCGCAGGAGACGCCGATCATGCCGGCGCCGAGGACGAAAACGCTGCGGCTCACTTGGATGGGTCCGGGGAGAGAGCCGGCTCGGCGAGCCAGTGATTGAGGAAGCCGTCGAGCCAGGCACGCACCGCCGGGTCGTGCTGGTACCAGCCCTCGAGATGCTGATGGCGCAGCTGGGCGCCGGGCATCAGCGTGCGCTCATGGGCGCGCACCGACCAGCGGCACATCATCGCCAGCGTCACCTCGGGGTGGAACTGCAGGCCATAGGCCTTGCTGCCGGTCCGGATCGCCTGGACCGGGAAGTCGCCGCCGGTCGCCAGGCACTCGGCCCCGGTCGGGCAGTCGAAGCCCTCGCGGTGCCATTGGTAGACAGTTCCGGGCCAGGGGCTGCGGCTCGTCGCCGCGTCGGCATGGCCGGCCTCGGTCAGGCTGAGCGGGTAATAGCCGATCTCGGCCCGGCCCTCGGCATGGGTGTAGACGGTCGCGCCGAGATGACGGGCGAGCATCTGCGCGCCGAGGCAGAGCCCGAGAAAGGGCGCGTCCTCCTTGAGGCAGACGCCGATCCAGTCGGTCTCGGCCTTGACGAAGTCGTCGGGGTCGTTGGCGCTCATCGGCCCGCCGAAGATCACCGCGCCGGCATGGTCCCGCATGGTCTGCGGCAGCGGGTCGCCGAAACGGGGCTTGCGGATGTCGAGGGCATGCCCGCGCTCGGCGATGAGGCGGCCGACACGGCCGGGCGTCGAATGTTCCTGATGGAGCACGATCAGCACGGGCTTGCGCGGCGGCGGCAAGCTGTCGAGGCGGGTGCGGAGCCGGCGAGGGGCCGCGAAGCGATAGGACAGATCGTTCATCGCGGCGTTCGATTGCGCTCCCGAGGCCGGATTCCCGCACCGGACCGGTCCCTAAAATGCGGTTTGCCGGTCCTTCCAGCAAGCAAATTATGCGCCATGGCGGGCATGGCCGGGGCCAGCGCCGTGCATGCTTCGTGCAATCTTCCGTCAATAGTCTTCTGGCAATGCAACCTCCAGTGACGATGTCGGTTGACTTTCGAGTCGGGCTCAGGCATGAGAATGAACATTCATTCTCATTGTTCAGAAGAAGCATGTCGCAGGTCGTCACCACTTCCTCGGCCGAGCGTGGCCTGTCGGAACGCCATGTCCGCATTCTCGATGCGGCCGAACGCGTCTTCGCGCGCGCCGGATTCCACGCGGCGACAATGAACGACATCGCCATGGAAGCCGGGATGAGCCCGGGCAATCTCTATCGCTACTTCTCCTCGAAGGACGCGATTATCGCCGGGATGAGCGAACGCGACCGCATGGAGATCGCGGCCGACTTCGCCCAGCTCGATCCAAGCAAGGGTCGGTTGCTCGATCAGCTCGATGAGCTCGGCCGCCAGCACATGGTGCGCAAGCCGCGCGAGAAGGCGATCATCGCGCTGCAGATCTGGGCGGAAGCCTCTCGTACGCCCGCGATGGCGCAGATTTGCGCCGGCTTCGACGAAACGGTCGAGCAGGGGCTCGGCGCTGCCGTCGAAGCCGCCAAGCAAAGCGGGGAACTTCCGAGCAATCTCGATCAGGCGCGCTTCCTGCTGGCGTTGTTCATGATGGCCGACGGCTTCTTCTGCCGGCGCGCCGTCGATCCCAATTTCGACGCCGCTGCCGGCGCCGAAGCCCTGTTCGCCGCGATGCGCGGTCTGGCGCAGACCATGCTGCTGCCGCCCGCTGGCGGCCAAACCTCATAAGAAGACTTAACCATGCCCATCTCGACCAAAAACCTGATCCTGCTGCCGCTCGTCGCGCTCGCCTGCGCGCCCATGGCGGCTTTCGCCCAGGCTCCGGCCTCCGCCGCCACCACCCAGCAACCCTCCGCCGGCCCCGCGATCACGGTGACATCGGCCAAGCGCGATGAGATCGTGCAGAGCGTCGTCGTCTCCGGCTCGATGATCGCGCGCGACGAGGTCATGGTCGCGCCCGAGATCGACGGCGTCGTCGTCACCGAGCTGCTCACCGAGGAAGGCGACCGTGTCGCCGCCGGGCAGGTGCTGGCGCGGCTGTCGCGCACCACGCTCGAAGTGCAGCGCTCCCAGAACGAGGCGCAGGTCAAGCGCGCCGAGGCGGCTGTCGACCAGGCCAAGGCGCAGATCGTCGAGGCCGAGGCCAATCTCGTCCAGGCCAACAATGCCTTCGACCGTACCAAGGCCTTGCGCGACAACGGCAATGCCAGCCTCGAGACCTTCGACCAGCGCGCCGCCGCGGCGCGGGGCGGGCAAGCGCGACTGAACTCGATGAAGCAGGCGCTTGCGATCACCACCGCTGACCTGTCGCTGGCCCAGGCACAAGGCCGCGACATCGAGGTCAAGCTGGCGCGTACCGAGATCAAGGCACCGAAGGCCGGCATCGTCAGCCGCCGCAACGCCAAGCTCGGCGCCATGGCGACGATGGCGGCAGCCGAGCCGCTGTTCAAGATCATCGCCGACGGTGCCATCGAGCTCGAAGCCGAGGTCGCCGAGGTCGAGCTGCCCAATCTCAAGATCGGGCAGGCGGTCGCGGTCACCCCGGCTGGCGCCGACAAGCCGCTCGCCGGCCAGATTCGGCTGATCTCGCCCGAGGTCGACAAGGCCTCGCGGCTCGGGCGCCTACGGATCACACTCACGGGCAATCCGCCGGTCGCCATCGGCTCCTTCGCGCGCGGCGTGATCGAGACCGGCCGCAAGACCAGCATCCTGTTGCCGCTGTCGGCGATCACCTATGCGCGCGGCGGCGCCATGGTCCAGGCCGTCAAGGACGGCAAGGTGACGACCAAGAAGGTCACGCTCGGCCTGATCGGCGGTGGACGCGCCGAGATCGCCTCGGGCCTCGCCGAGGGCGAGAGCGTGGTCGCGCGTGCCGGCACCTTCGTGCGCGACGGCGACATGATCACGCCGATCCCGACGAACTGAATCGACGGAGCCGTTCGTGAACGTCAATTTCTCCGCCTGGTCGATCCGGAAGCCGGTTCCGGCGATCCTGCTCTTCGTCGTGCTCTGCGTGCTCGGCTTGCTCTCGTTCTCGAAGCTGCCGGTAACGCGCTTCCCGAACATCGACGTACCCTTCGTCTCGGTCACGGTGACCCAGTCTGGCGCTGCCCCGGCCGAGCTCGAGAGCCAGGTCAGCAAGCGCGTCGAGGACGCGGTCGCCAACATCACCGGCGTCAAGCATGTGATGTCGACGCTGACCGATGGCTCCTCGGTGACGCTGGTCGAGTTCAGGCTCGAAACCAACACCGACCGGGCCGTCAACGACGTCAAGGATGCGATCGCCAAGATCAGGGCCGAGCTGCCGCGGACCATCGACGAGCCGGTGATCCAGCGCATCGATGTCGAGGGCCAGTCGATCCTGACCTATGGCGCTTCCTCGCCCGGCATGACGCTGGAGCAGATCTCCTGGCATGTCGACGATGTCGTCTCGCGCGAATTGCAGGGTCTGAAAGGCGTCGGCCGCGTCGAGCGCTATGGCGGCGTCGACCGCGAGATCAGGATATCGCTCGATCCCGACCGTTTGCTCGCGCTCGGCACCACAGCCGGCGAGGTCAACCGCCAGATCCGCGCCACCAATGTCGATCTCGCCGGTGGACGTGGCGAGGTTGGCGGGCAGGAGCAGGCGATCCGCACGCTCGCCAGCGCGAAGACTGTCGCGGAGCTCGCCGACAGCAAGATCCAGCTCACCGGTGGACGCGAGGTCCGCCTGAAGGAGCTCGGCCGCGTTGAGGACGGCAGTTCCGAGCCACGCGCCTTCGGCCGACTGAACAAGCAGCCGGTCGTCTCCTTCGCCGTGTTCCGCTCGAAGGGCTCGAGCGAGCTCTCGGTCAAGGACGTCGTCTCGGCCAAGCTCGACGATCTCAACAAGCGCTACCCGACGATCAAGCTTGCGCCGATCGACGACGCCGTCGCCTACACCCACGGCAACTACAAGGCGGCGATGGAGACGCTGCTGGAGGGCGCGGCGCTCGCCGTGCTCGTCGTCTTCGTCTTCCTGCGCAACTGGCGGGCGACGCTGATCACCGCAATCGCGCTGCCGCTGTCGGCGATCCCGACCTTCTGGGCGATGGAGCTCCTCGGCTTCTCGCTCAACCTGGTCAGCCTGCTCGGCATCACGCTGGTGACCGGCATCCTGGTCGACGACGCCATCGTCGAGATCGAGAACATCGTCCGGCACATGAAGATGGGCAAGTCGCCCTATCGTGCCGCGATGGAGGCGGCCGACGAGATCGGCCTTGCGGTCATCGCGATCACGCTGACCATCGTCGCGATCTTCGCGCCGGTCTCGTTCATGGGCGGCATCGCCGGCCAGTATTTCCGCCAGTTCGGCCTCACCGTCGCGATCGCGGTGCTGTTCTCGCTGCTGGTGGCGCGCCTGATCACGCCGATGATGGCGGCCTATCTGTTCAAGCCCGTGAAGCATCACGATGCCAAGGACGGTTTTGTGATGCGCGGCTATTCCTGGCTGCTCGAGGCCTCGCTGAAGAAAAGGCGCATCCCGGTGCTGCCGCGTTTCGACGGCTCCCGGACGTGGCGGAAGCTGCCGTTCAACACCGCCTATCTGACGCTGATCGCGGGCTTCGGCTTCCTGTTCGTCTCGATCCAGGCGACAGCATTGCTGCCGACCGGCTTCTTCCCCGAGGAGGACACCGCCCGCATCGTCGCCTCGGTCGAATTGCCGCCCGGCGCGACGCTGGAGGACACCACCGTCGCCACCGACAAGATCGTCGACAAGCTGCGCGAGATTCCGCAGGTGACGAACGTCTTCGTGCTCGGCGGGGCCTCGCCTACCGGGCAGCGCGAGGTCCGCCGCGCCTCGGTCTTCATCCTGCTGACGCCGAAGGCCGAGCGCGACGTCCCCCAGAAGGAGCTCAAGGTCACCATCGCCGAGAAGCTGGCCGGGGTGCCCGATGTCCGCGCCTGGTACGTCAACGAGCGCGGCGAGCGCGAGATGGCGTTCTCGATCCTGTCCAAGGATGGCGACGCGCTCGACGAGACGGTGGCGAAGATCGAGGCGCGCATGCGCCAGGTCGACGGCTACTTGAACGTCGCCACCGCCGGCTCGCTGAGCCGGCCGGAGATGCGCGTCACGCCGAAGCTGGAGCAGGCCGCCAATCTCGGCGTCACGCCCGAGGCGATCTCGGAGGCTTTGCGCGTCGCCACCATCGGCGACATCGGCCCCAACCTCGCAAAGTTCAACGCCGGCGACCGGCTGGTGCCGATCCGCGTTCAGCTCGACGAGCAGGCCCGCACCGATATCCGCAACATCGCGGCGCTGCGCGTCACCAGCGCCTCGGGCGTCTCGATCCCGCTCACGGCCGTCGCCGAGATCGGTTTCGGCGAGGGCCCGTCCTCGATCGACCGCTATGACCGCGTCCGCCGCGCCGCCATCGGCGCCGATCTGAAGCGCGGCTTCGAGCTCGGCACGGCGCAGGAGAAGTTCCAAGAGATCGTCAAGGAGGTCGGCCTGCCCGAGGGCGTGCGCATCGCCGCGACCGGCGACGCCGAGATCCAGGGCGAGGTGGTCGAGGGCTTCATCACCGCGATGACCACCGGCCTGATGCTGGTGCTCGCCGTGCTGATCCTGCTCTTCGGCTCGGTCTTCCAGCCGATCACCATCCTGCTCTCGCTGCCGCTCTCCTTCGGCGGCGTGGTGATCGCGCTGCTCGCCACCCACAACCCGGTCTCGATGCCGGTCTATATCGGCCTGCTCATGCTGATGGGCATCGTCACCAAGAACGCCATCATGCTGGTCGACTTCGCGGTCGAGGAGGTCGCGCGCGGCAAGGACCGGCTGACGGCGCTGCTCGAAGCCGGCCACAAGCGCGCCCGGCCGATCGTGATGACCACGATCGCCATGGCGGCCGGCATGCTGCCCTCGGCCTATGGCGTCGGCGATGGCGGCGAGTTCCGCGCGCCGATGGCGATCGCGGTGATCGGCGGCCTGATCGTCTCGACCGTGCTCAGCCTCGTCTTCGTGCCGTCCTTCTATGTGGTGATGGACGATCTCGGCCGGCTCACCGGCTGGATCTTCGGCCGCTTCCTGGGCAAGGCCGAGGACGAGAGCACCTGGGCGCCGATCAGCGGCGAGGAGACCCCCGGCGAAGCCAGCGCCAAGGCGATGGCGGGCAAGCTGCCGCCGCCGCGGCTGGCGGCGGAGTGAGAGAAACCAAGGGCCCGCCTTCGAGCGGGCCCTTCTGCTTTCCCCATCAATTCTCCCGCAACGACAGGTCGAGGTTCTGCCCCTTGCCCGGCGGGCTGCCGCGCAGGGTCAGCGCGACCTCGCCTTGCTGGCGAGAAATCGTCAGGGTCGCGGGCGGGTTCGGGCGGACGCTTTCGGCCGTCTCGTTGAAGGCGAGCGTCAATCGCTGGCCCTGCCGTGTGCCGGATAGATTAGCCACCGTGCCGGTGCTCTCCCTGAATGTGCCGGCATAGCGCCCGCTCTTCGGATCATGGCGGAGATCGATCTTGATCGTGGCGCTGAAGATGGCCGCGGCGGTGCAACTGCCGTCGAGGCTGAGGCGGGGCCCTTCCTGGTCGCCATTGAACTGGCACTTCAGCGACCGGCTGCTGCCGCCGGCATTCTGGAGCGTGCCATTGCCGCTGAAGCGGCCTTCAAGCGAACTCAGGAAGCCCGTCTCGTCGTTGCCGGTGTCCTGTTCGGCTGAGGTCGGCTGCACCAGGGCCAGGAGCGCCGTCGCGGTGAGCGCCTTCGCCATGTGATGTCGCGTCATGAATAATCCTCCTGCCGGCTAAACGTCTCAGAAGCGGTTTTGATCACTTCGGATGCGCGATGAGCGATCGGCCGGAACCTCCGGCATGTCGAGTCGCCCCTTCATGTAAAACCGATTGCATTTCGAAACTGGTTTCGCTAAACAGATACCGCTTGCAGATCGCAAGCGGTTTTGAGGCGCCACAACGGCGCCCGCATGGAGGATGCGATGGCCAAGGTGATCGTCTGGAATCTCATGACGCTGGATGGCTATTTCGAGGGCAAGGAGAAGTGGGACCTTTCGTTTCACAACGACGCCTGGGGCGAGGAGCTCGATGCGCTCAGCAAGGAGTTCGGCAAGCGCGCCCAGGTGCTGGTGTTCGGCCGAGTCACCCATGACGGGATGAAGGCATACTGGACCAGCGCCACCGCCGAGGACGGCGAGGTGACGCACTATATGAACGCGCTGCCCAAGCTCGTCGCCTCGCGCAGCGTTCAGAGCTCGGACTGGAACAACACCCGCGTCACGGCCGACATCGTCAGTGAGATCGCCAAGCTCCGGGCCGCGCCGGGCAAGGACGTTTTGGTTTTTGGCAGCGCGGAACTCTGCGACACGCTGCTCAAGGAAAAGCAGGTCGACGAATTGATGCTGGCTATAGTGCCGGTGCGGCTCGGCGTGGGCACGCTGTTTTTCAAGGCCGGCAGCGAGCGCCAGAAGCTCGATCTGCTGGAGAACAGGCCGCTTAAGAACGGCACGGTGATCCTGCGCTACGCGCCGGCAAACTGATGGGATGGCGATCCGCTGCGGAAGGGATGGGCTTCCAACCCTCCGCAGCGTCTGCCTCCCGTGCCTGCTTGGCCGCGGCGGTCTATTGCTTGAAGCCGATCAGTACGCCGTCGGCGCCGAGCGAGAGCTGCAGGCCCCGACGCTTCGTCGCGAGGCGCATGACCACGCCCTTGGCATTGCGCAGCCAGAGCGTGCCGCGGCCTTCGTCGCCGATCGCCCAGCCCTCGCGGATCTGGATGTAGGCGCCGGTGAAATCCTCGACATTGCTCAGGCGATAGACCGAACCGGTCGCGGTCAGGCGCGAGGCGCCGATGCCGCCGATGCCGAGGCCGCCGACGGTGATGTCGTAATTGCGCTTGTTGAAGCGGAGCGTGCCGCCGCCGATCGCGCCCGATCCGATGAAGGCGACCTGCACCTGTCGGATGGAGACGGTTCCGGTGGCCGGACCGAACTGCCGCGACTGCGCGCTTGCTGGAGCACTGGCCAGGAGGCAAGCGAAGACAAAAGCGGAAACCCGAGCGATCATGGCTAGTTCTCCCCCGCCTCAGAATGAGGCTGGTCGAACTTTGCGCCGGAAATATCAGGGGTCAAACGGCATTTTAGTTTGCATTGCGCAATTCGACACGGCGGCGATAGAGAGCAACGTGGAGAAATCCGTCCCGTCCTCGGTTGATCGCGCGGTTCTAGGCGGGATTCAGCCCTTCCGCACCAGCAGCACCGCCGCCAGGATCGCGACGCCGCCGAAGGCCTGGGCGGGGGAGGGCTGCTCGGCGAAGATCGCCCAGGCGGCCAGCACCGAGACCAGCGCCGGCCAGACCATGACCAATGAGGCGGCATTGGCGCCGTAATGGCCGAGCGCCAGCGTGATCAGGCCCTGGCCCATGGCATGCGAGACAAGGCCGAGCGCGGCGACGGCGAGCCAGCCGGTCAGCGTCTGCGGCAGGATGGTTTCGCCGAGGCCGAGCGCTGCGACGAGGCAGAACACGGCGCAGATGGCGCTGGAGATCAGCCCGATACGGCCGGCGGCGGCGCGGTTACGGGCGCGGCGGACAGCGAGGATATAGGCCGCATAGGAGAAGGCGGCGCCGATGGCCAGGCCGTCGCCGAGCATGCCGCCGGAGGGCGGTGTTGTCGCGCCGAGCTTCGGCAGCACCAGCATGCCGGCGCCGCCGATGGCGAGCAGCAGCGCGCCGAGGATGCGCCGGGTCGGCTTTTCGCGGAAGAGCAGCCAGCCGCCGAGGATGACGCCGACCGGCGAGAGATTGCCGAGCAGCGAGGCATTGGCGATCGAGGTGAAGCCGAGCGAGGCGTTATACAGCACGACGTCGACGCCGAAGGCGAGGCCGGCGAGCGCGATCGGTAGCATCGCGCCGGGCCTCACGCCGCCAGCACCGTTGCGGCGGTCCTCCAGCGCCATCCAGGCGGCGAGCACGGGCAGCGCGAAGGCCATGCGCCAGAAGCCGGCGGCGGCCGGGCCGACATCGGCGAAGCGCACGAAGATGCCGGAGAAGCCGATGCAGGTCGCGCCGAGCAGCAGCGCCAGGAACATGCCGAGCGCCGGGGTGGCGGGCCGGTCGGGCAAAGAGAGGCTCGGGGCGGACATCGGGCGGGCTTTCAGGTCGTGAAATCCACAGCCCCCATCCTGAGGAGCCGCGATCTGCGATCGCTCCTCGGGATGGGGGCTGTTTCGTCGCTCCCAACATAGCCCGCTTCCAGCAATCGGAAAAACGGATTATCCTGATTTATCTATCGCCATTTCCGATGGAGAGGACGATGTCAGCCCATCTCGATCTCGATGCGCTCGCCATGCTCGTCGCCGTGGCCGAGACTGGCGGCTTCACTGCCGCCGGGCAAAGGCTCGGGCGCACGCAATCGGCGGTTTCCGGCCGCATCCAGGACCTGGAAGCCGCGCTCGGCAAGCAGTTGCTCGAGCGCTCGCGCCGCGGCGTCACGCCGACGCAGGCCGGCGAGCGTCTGCTCGCGCAGGCGCGGCGCCTGCTCGCGATCGAGCGCGAGGCGCGGGCCGAGCTCGACGGCGACAAGGCCGTGGGCCGCCTGCGCATCGGCCTGCCCGACGACTATGTCGACGCTTACCTCAGGCCGCTGATCGTGCGCTTCGCCGAGGAACATCCGCGCGTCGAGATCGAGGTGCACTGCGAGCTCTCGAAACGGATCGAGCCGGCGGTGGCGGCAGGCGAGCTCGACCTGGCGGTGATCACGCAGGATCCCGGCCGGCCGAAGGGCGAGCGCCTCAGGCGCGAGCCGCTGGTCTGGGTTGCCGCCCGTGGCCATCGGCCGGAACTCAGCGATGTGCTGCCGCTCGGCCTGTTCAACGAGGGTTGCCGGGCCCGTCCGCGCATCCTGAACGCGCTGCAGGCGTCGGAGCGGCCGCACCGGCTGGTTTTTTCGTCATCGCATATGGCCGGCCTGCTCTCGGCGGTGGAGGCTGGTCTGTGCGTCACTGCGATCACCGAGAGCGCGGCGCCGGCGTCCCTGCGCCGGCTCGAGCCGTCGGAGAACCTGCCGTCGCTGTTCGAGCTCTCGGTCGCGCTGGTGATCGCGCCGCAGGCGAGTATCGCTGCGCGTCATTTCGCGCAGGCGCTGCGGGAAGCGATGGCGACGCCGCGCCTTGTCGCTTGAAGGCTATCAGGAATTGGTGTCGTCCCGGACAAGCCGCGGAGCGGCGCTGATCCGGGACCCATGCCTGAACCGTTCCGGCATGGGTCCCGGGTCTTCGCTTCGCTACGCCCGGGACGACAGAGTTCAAAACGTCCGGATTGAAATCTGTTTTGCCAGCTCGTTCAGACCGCGATCCGCTCGGGCTCGTCGGCGTCGAAGCCGGTCTCCTTGGCGAGGATGCGCTGCATCCTGGCCTCGTCGAGCGAGTTCTCCCATTTCGAGACGACGATGGTGGCGACGCCGTTGCCGATCAGGTTGGTGAGGGCGCGCGCCTCTGACATGAAGCGGTCGATGCCGAGGATCAGCGCGATCGAGGCGACCGGGATATGGCCGACCGTGGCGAGCGTCGCTGCAAGCACGATGAAGCCCGAGCCGGTGACGCCGGCCGCGCCTTTGGAGGTCAGCAGCAGCACGGCGATGATGCCGATCTCCTGCGACAGAGAGAGGTCGGTATTGGTCGCTTGCGCCAGGAAGACGGCGGCCATGGTCAGGTAGATGCAGGTGCCGTCGAGGTTGAAGGAGTAGCCGGTCGGGATGACCAGGCCGACCACGCTCTCCTTGCAGCCGAGATGGGTCATCTTGGCGATCATGCGCGGCAGCACGCTCTCCGAGGAGGAGGTGCCGAGCACGATCAGCAGCTCCTCCTTGATGAAGGCGATGAACTTCAGGATAGAGAAGCCGGCGAGCCGCGCGATCGTGCCGAGCACCAGGAAGATGAAGATCAGGCAGGTCGTGTAGAACGCGGCCATGAAGGAGCCGAGCGAGAGCAGGGTCCCGACGCCGAACTTGCCGATGGTGAAGGCCATGGCGCCGAAAGCGCCGATCGGGGCGGCCTTCATGATGATGCCGACGATCTTGAAGAAGATCTGGGCGATGTCGTCGATGAAGTGCAGCACCGCCTTGCCGCGCTCGCCGAGCATCTGCAGGCCGAAGGCGAAGAGCAGGGCGAAGAACAGCACCTGCAGGATTTCGCCATTGGCGAAGGCGCCGACCACCGTCTCGGGGATGATCCCCATCAGGAAGGCCAGCGTACTCTGGTCGTGTGCCTTGGAGGTGAAGGCGGCGATGCCGGCGGTGTTGATCGTCGAGGGGTCGACGTTCATGCCCGCGCCGGGTTTCCAGAGATTGACCACGACGAGGCCGACGATCAGCGCCAGCGTGGTGACGGCCTCGAAATAGATCAGCGCCTTCAGGCCGACCCGGCCGACCTTCTTCATGTCGTCCATCGAGGCGACGCCGTGGACGACGGTGAGGAAGATGATCGGTGCGATGATCATCTTGATCGCCTTGATGAAGGCGTCGCCCAGCGGCTTCATCGCTTCGCCGGTCTGGGGATAGAAATGGCCGAGCAGCACGCCGATGGCGATCGCGGTCAGCACCTGGACATAAAGATGGGTCCACCATGGGCCCTGATGACCCCGCAAGACCTCTGCCGACGCTGTCGCCATGGCCGTTTCCCCTTGCTGACGCGCCTTTTGTGCGGCGCGTCAGTAAAGGGCTACGCCCATTCCCGGGAGGCGGCAAGTTCAGGTTGAAACGTGCCGATCACTTGAAAGCGAGAGCCTTCTCCCTTTGCACGGGAGAAGGCTACAAGTATTCGCAGCGCGAATGCGCTACTCGGCCGCCTGCGGCTTCAGCACGCCGCGGCGGATCTGGTCTTCCTCGATCGACTCGAACAGAGCGCGGAAATTGCCCTCGCCGAAGCCGTCATCGCCCTTGCGCTGGATGAACTCGAAGAAGATCGGGCCGACCACCGTGGCCGAGAAGATCTGGAGCAGCACCTTGCTCATCCGGCCGGCCTTGTCGCCGAGCGCGACCGCGCCCTCGCCGTCGATCAGGATGCCATTGGCCTTCAGGCGCGATACCGGCTCGCCATGGTTCGGCACGCGGCCGTCGACCTTCTCGTAATAGGTCGCGGGTGGCGCGGGCATGAAAGGCAGGCCGTTCGCTCGCAACTGCTCGACATTGGCATAGATGTCGCGCGCGCCGAGCGCGACATGCTGGATGCCCTCGCCCTTGTATTGGCGCAGGTACTCCTCGATCTGGCTCTTGTCGTCGAGGGATTCATTGATCGGGATGCGGATCTTGCCGCAGGGCGAGGTCAGCGCCCGCGAGATCAGGCCGGTGAGCTTGCCCTCGATGTTGAAGAAGCGGATCTCGCGGAAATTGAAGAGATCGCCGTACCAGCCGGCCCAATGGTCCATGCGGCCGCGCTGGACGTTATGGGTGAGATGGTCGAGATAATACATCCCGGCCTGCTCGGGATGCGGATCGCTCTCGCCAAGCCATTCGAAGTCGACATCGTAGATCGAGCCCTTCTCGCCATAGCGGTCGACGAAATAGAGCAGCGAGCCGCCAATGCCCTTCACCGCGGGAATCTGCAGTTCTCCGGGGCCGACCTTGCTCTCATAGGGCTCGGCGCCGAGCGAGACCGCGCGCTCGAAGGCGTGCTTGGCATCGACGACGCGGAAGGCCATGGCGCAGGCGCAGGGGCCGTGCTCGGCGGCAAAGCCCTGCGCGAAGGACTCCGGCTCGGCGTTGACGATGAAATTGACGTCGCCCTGGCGGTAGAGCGTCACCTTCTTGGAGCGATGCCTGGCGACCTTGGTGAAACCCATGGTCTCGAACAGCGCGCCGAGCTTCTCGGGCTCGGGATGGGCGTATTCGACGAACTCGAAGCCGTCGGTGCCCATTGGATTTGCGGCGGAAATAGCCGGCGGCTCGGCGTCGTGCGGAAACGGTCCCATCGTGCGTCCTCCTCAATTGCATGGTTGACCGATCCTCGCGCATCGGTGAGGCGAAAGGTTTGCAAAATCCCGCGCTCTCGGATTGGATTTGCACAGATCGTGCATCAAGAAGCAGGAAGGCTCACGAAATGCCGCAGCTCGACGCTTTCGACTGGCGCCTGCTCGATGCTCTCCAGCAGGATGCCTCGCTGACCAATGGCGCGCTTGCCGAGCGCGTCGGCCTCTCCGCCAGCCAGGTCTCGCGGCGGCGGCAGGCGCTGGAAAACTCGGGTGCCATCCGCGGCTATCGCGCGCTGATCGATCCGGAGGCGATCGGGCTCTCCGTCACAGTCTTCATTCATGTCGCGCTCAACACCCATTCGCGTGACAACGCCCGGCGCTTTCGCGACCTGGTGAAGCTGACACCAGCCGTGCTCGAGGCGCATGCGCTCACCGGCGAGGCCGACTACATGCTGAAGGTCGCGGTCGGTGACCTCAAGGAGCTGGCGCGCCTGGTGAACGAGGTGCTGCTGCCGCATGAGAGCGTCGCCCGGGTGCGCTCGGAGATCGCGCTGGAGACACTGAAGGAGCCGGGGCTTCTACCCTTGGCGATGGGGTGAGATTGCCCCTTCCGCCGATGCTGCAGCGCGCTATAACTCGGACATGGTCGTTCTCAATCGCATCTACACCCGCACCGGCGACGACGGCACCACAGCGCTCGCCACCGGCGCGCGCCGGCCGAAATTCGATCTGCGCGTCTCCGCCTATGGAACCGTCGACGAGACCAATGCCTGCATCGGCATGGCGCGGCTGCATTGCGCGAGCGAGGATCCCGAGCTCGACGCGATGCTCGGCCGCATCCAGAACGACCTCTTCGATCTCGGCGCCGAGCTCGCCTCGCCCGATACCGGTGAGAAGCTGGCATGGGAGCCGCTGCGGATCGTGCAGGCGCAGGTCGACCGGCTCGAGGCCGAGATCGACCAGCTCAACCGGCCGCTCGGGACGCTGCGCTCCTTCGTGCTGCCCGGCGGAACGCCGGGCTCGGCTCACCTGCATCTCGCCCGTACGGTCAGCCGCCGGGCCGAAAGGCTGATGGTCGAATTGTCGCAGGGCGAGGGCGAGAATGTCGCCCAGCCGGCGCTGAAGTTCATCAACCGGCTCTCGGATTTCCTCTTCGTCGCCTCGCGCCACCTCAATGCCAGGGCTGGGGGCGACGTGCTCTGGACGCCCGGCCAGAACCGCTGATCCGATGTTCGTTCCGTTGCATGACGGCGTGCCGATGCGCTTCATCCGCGTCGCCTATGTCACCTATGCGCTGGTCGCGCTCTGCATCGTGCTGCGGCTGGTCCTGATGCACTGGACCAGCGAGGCCAGCGAGATCGCGGTCATGGCCGGCTTCGGCACGATTCCCGTGGTGCTGTTCGGCGAGGCGCAATTGCCGCCGGAATTGCTCAGGGCGCCGCCCTGGCTGACGCTGGTGACCGGCATCATGCTGCATGCCAGCTTCGCCCATCTGATCGGCAACATGCTGTTCCTCTGGGTCTTCGGCGACAATGTCGAGGATGCGATGGGGCATCTGCGCTTCCTCGTCTTCTTCCTGCTCTGCGGCATGGCCGGGGCGCTGCTGCACGCGTTGATGAACCCCGAATCGGAGCAGCCGCTGATCGGCGCATCCGGCGCCATCTCCGGTGTGATCGCCTCCTATCTGATGCTCTATCCGCGGGTGCGCGTCTGGGGGCTCGCCTTCAAGGCAATCCCGCTGCACATCCCGGCGATGTACGCGCTCGGCGCCTGGATCCTGTTCCAGCTGCTCTCGGCGCTGTTCGATCAGCAGGGGGCCGTGGGCTGGTGGGCGCATCTCGGCGGGCTCGGTGCCGGGGCGGCACTGACGCCGCTCCTGATCCGGCGCGAGCTGCGCCTGTTCGGCCGCGGCATGCGGGGGCTGCCGTGACTTTCATGGCGTTGACAAGCGCAAATCCCCGTCGCTACGGTCCGTCCGCATTTCAGCCGAGCGCCGCGATGCCGGTCATCGTCAGGCCGGCGGATCGGCATCCGATCGCATC
This sequence comes from Allobosea sp. Root483D1, assembly GCF_001429505.1. Classification (GTDB taxonomy): domain Bacteria; phylum Pseudomonadota; class Alphaproteobacteria; order Rhizobiales; family Beijerinckiaceae; genus Allobosea. The sequence goes on along the minus strand of NZ_LMJW01000001.1, from coordinate 1,109,864 downwards.
ATCTTTCCGAAACCGGTGACGCCCTGATGAAGATACTTGTGCCAGTGAAGCGTGTGGTCGACTTCAACGTGAAGATCCGGGTGAAGGGCGATGGTTCCGGGGTCGAGCTGGCCAATGTGAAGATGTCGATGAATCCCTTCGACGAGATCGCCGTCGAAGAGGCGCTACGGCTCAAGGAAGCGGGCAAGGCGAGCGAAGTGATCGTGGTCTCGGTCGGGCCGGCGCAGGCCGCCGAGACGATCCGCACCGGCCTCGCCATGGGCGCCGACCGCGGCATCCTGGTCAAGGTCGACGGCACGATCGAGCCGCTCGCGGTCGCCAAGCTCCTGAAGAAGATCGTCGAGCAGGAGACACCCGAGCTCGTCATCCTCGGCAAGCAGGCGATCGACGACGACTGCAACCAGACCGGCCAGATGCTGGCAGCCCTGCTCGGCTGGCCGCAAGGCACCTTCGCCTCCAAGGTTACGGTCGGGGACGGCTCGGTCGAGGTCATCCGCGAGGTCGATGGCGGCCTGCAGACGGTCCAGCTCAAGCTGCCGGCGATCGTCACCACCGACCTTCGCCTCAACGAGCCGCGCTATGCCTCGCTGCCCAACATCATGAAGGCCAAGAAGAAGCCGCTCGACGAGACCACGCCCGAGACGCTCGGCGTCGATGCCTCCCCGCGCCTCAAGGTGCTGAAGACGGCCGAGCCGGCCGGACGCTCCGCCGGCGTCAAGGTGGCCAATGCCGCCGAACTCGTCTCCAAGCTCAAGACCGCCGGGGTGATCTGATGACCACGCTGCTGCTCGCCAAGCACGACAACAAGAGCCTCAACGAGGCCACCCGCAAGGCGCTGACCGCCGCCAAGGACCTCGGCGCGCCCGTGCATGTCCTGGTCGCCGGCCATAACGCCAAGGCCGTCGCCGAAGCCGCCGCCAAGCTCGACGGCGTCGAGAAGGTGCTGCTCGCCGACGATGGATCTTACGAGCATCGCCTGGCCGAGCCGCTGGCGGCGCTGATCGTTTCGCTTGCGCCTGGCTATGACGCGCTGGTCGCGCCCGGCACCACAACCGGCAAGAACGTGATGCCGCGCGTCGCCGCGCTGCTCGACGTGATGCAGGTCTCGGAGGTCACCAAGATCGTCTCAGCCGACACTTTCGAGCGGCCGATCTATGCCGGCAACGCCATCCAGACGGTGCAGTCCGCCGACGCCAAGAAGGTGATCACGGTGCGCGGCGCCTCCTTCGCCGCGACCGGCGACGGCTCCGCCAGCGCTCCGATCGAGAGCGTCGCCGCGGCGCAGAACCCGGGCACCTCGTCCTTCAAGGGCGAGGAGGTCGCCAAGTCCGACCGGCCGGAGCTGGCCTCGGCCAAGATCATCGTCTCCGGCGGGCGGGCGCTCGCCTCGGCCGACAACTTCGCCAAGGTGATCGAGCCGGTGGCGGATCGGCTCGGCGCCGCGATGGGCGCCTCGCGCGCCGCGGTCGACGCCGGCTACGCCCCGAATGACTGGCAGGTCGGACAGACCGGCAAGGTCGTGGCGCCCGATCTCTATGTCGCGGTCGGCATTTCCGGCGCGATCCAGCACCTCGCCGGCATGAAGGATTCGAAGGTCATCGTCGCCATCAACAAGGACGAGGAGGCGCCGATCTTCCAGATCGCCGATTACGGCCTCGTCGGCGATCTCTTCGCCATCATGCCCGAGCTCGACAAAGAGCTCGAAAAGGCCGGCAAGTAACCGGTAAAGTAAGTCGCGTCGCGGGCGGCGATCAGCCGCTCGCGCCAGCTCCCTCGGGGAACAGAAGCGTCACATGGACCACCAGATCAAGACCGTCGGCATCATCGGGGCCGGGCAGATGGGCAACGGTATCGCCCATGTCGCCTCGGTCGCGGGCTTCGACATCAGGCTGCACGACATCGCCGAGGAGCGCATCAACGCGGCGCTGGCGACGATCGACGGCAACATGGCCCGGCAGGTCGCCAAGGGCGCCATCGCCGATGAGGACCGCCGTGGCGCGATGAGCCGGATCATCGCAGCGCCGAAGCTGGAGGATCTGGGGCCGTGCGACCTCGTGATCGAGGCCGCGACCGAAAGCGAGGAGGTGAAGCGCAAGATCTTCACCGCGATCTGCCCCTATCTGCGGCCCGACGCGATCCTGGCCTCGAATACCTCGTCGATCTCGATCACGCGGCTCGCTGCGGCGACCGATCGCCCCGAGCACTTCATCGGCATTCATTTCATGAATCCGGTGCCGCTGATGCAGCTCGTCGAGCTGATTCGTGGCATCGCCACGGACGATGGCACCTTCGAGCGCGCCAAGGATTTCGTCGCCAAGCTGCACAAGACGGCGTCGGTCTCCGAGGATTTCCCGGCTTTCATCGTCAACCGCATCCTGCTGCCGATGATCAACGAAGCCGTCTACACGCTCTATGAGGGCGTCGGCTCGGTCGAGGCGATCGACACCGCGATGCGGCTTGGCGCGAATCACCCGATGGGGCCGCTCCAGCTCGCCGACTTCATCGGCCTCGACACCTGCCTGTCGGTGATGCAGGTGCTGCATGACGGGCTCGCCGATTCGAAGTACCGGCCGTGCCCGCTGCTGGTGAAGTATGTCGAGGCCGGCTGGCTCGGCCGCAAGGCCCAGCGCGGCTTCTACGATTATCGCGGCGAAAAGCCCGTCCCGACGCGCTGAAACCGGCGATAGCGCCCGAGCTTCCGAGCCGGGCGCCTCCTCCTGGATCCGTTCTCCGCAATCCCAGGGCTTCCGCCCGTTCGCGCGCGGCAGGTGCTTATTCGCGCCGCAACATCGCCGCTTCACATTCCTGTCGTCTCGCGCTTACATTGATGCGTTACAGGATTCGTGCGGCCTAATAAGCGGAGGCGCGATACGGGTGACGGCGCATGTGATGCATCCGATGGCCTCGCCGGACGGTTGTCCGGCGCTGGTGCTCAACGCCGATTTTCGGCCGTTGAGCTACTACCCGCTGTCATTGTGGAGTTGGCAGGACGCGATCAAGGCGGTCTTCATGGACCGGGTCAACATCGTGTCCGAATACGACACCGTGGTGCGCAGTCCGAGCTTCAACATGAAGCTGCCCTCGGTGGTCTCGCTCAAGACCTATATCAAGCCCTCGCGCACCCCGGCCTTCACCCGTTTCAATGTCTTCCTGCGCGACCGCTTCGCCTGCCAGTATTGCGGCACGCGCGACGAACTGACCTTCGACCATGTCGTGCCGCGCTCCAAGGGCGGGCTCACCACATGGGAGAACGTCGTCGCGGCCTGCTCGCCCTGCAATCTGATGAAGGGCGACAAGATGCCGACCGCGGTCGGGATGATCCCGATGCAGAGGCCGTTCGCGCCGTCGATCAACGACCTTCATCGCAACGGCAAACTGTTCCCGCCGAACTATCTGCACGATAGCTGGCTCGACTATCTCTACTGGGATTCTGAGCTGGAGCCGTGAGCTCCAGCCCCGTCAGCGCGTCCGCGAGCGCGGGTCCGAGGCGTCGCGCAGCGCGTCGCCGAGCAGGTTCAGCGCCAGCACGGTGACGAGGATGGCCAGGCTCGGGAAGACCGCGAGCCACCAGGCGTCGAGGATGTTCTCGAAGCCCTCGCGGATCATCGCGCCCCAGGTCGGCGCCGGCGGCGGCACGCCGAGGCCGATGAAGCTGAGCGAGGCCTCGGTGCGGATCGCCGAGGCCAGCCAGAGCGAACTCATCACCACCACGTCGGAGATCATGTTCGGCAGGATGTGCCGGGTCATGATCCGGAACGGGCCGCAGCCATAGGAGCGGCTGGCCTCGACGAAATCGCGCTGGCGCAGGGTGATCGTCGGCGCGCGGGCGACGCGGGCGAAGGGCGCGACCTCGGTCACCGCGATGGCGATGATCAGGTTCTCCAGGCTCGCGCCGAGCATGGCGGCGATCATCAGGCCGAGCAGCAGGGTCGGGAAGGCGAGCAATACGTCGAGCACCCCCATGACGAGCTGGTCGAAGACGCCGCCGATATAGCCGGCGAGCACGCCGATCGCGGTGCCGACCAGCATCGCGATCAGGATGGCGACGAAGCCGACGAAGAGCGAGATGCGCGCGCCGTAGATCAGCCGCGAGAGCACGTCGCGGCCATAGGAATCGGTACCGAGCCAGAATTCGGCGGAGGGTGGCTCCAGCCGCGCGACGATGTTCTGCTCGAGCGGATCATGCGGCGCGAGCCAGGGCGCGAACAGCGCGACGAAGACGATAAGCGCCAGCAGCATGAGCCCGACCCAGGCGAGCCGGTTCTGCGTGAAGGCGAGCCAGAGCCCGCCCGGCTGGATCGCGACGGGGGTGTCGGCGGCGCTCATGAGAATTTCACCCTGGGATCGACGAGGCCGTAGGCGAGATCGGTCAGCGTGTTCACGACGATCACGCAGATCGCGAAGATGATCATCAACCCCTGCAGCAGGGTGTAGTCGCGGGCGTTGAGCGCGCCGATGATCAGTTTGCCGAGGCCGGGGCGGTTGAAGATGATCTCGGTCAGCACGGAATTGCCGATCAGCGTGCCGAAATAGAGCCCGACCACGGTGATGATCGGGATCAGCCCGTTGCGAAGCGCATGGGTCACGACGAGCTGGGTCGGGCCGACGCCCTTGGCGCGGGCGGTGCGGATATAGTCCTCGGTCAGCACGCCGAGCATCGCGGCGCGGGTCACCCGCATCACATAGGCGGTCATGATGATGCCGAGGTTGAGCGCGGGCAGGGCCAGCGCCCGCATCCGCTCACTGAGGCTGCCGGCGCCGCTGGTGTTGCCGAGCACCGGGAACCAGCCGAGCTGGATCGAGAAGACGATCAGCATCAGGATGCCGGAGACGAAGGCCGGGAAGGACAGGCCGACCAGCGAGACGATGCGCGAGACATAGTCGACCCAGCCATTGCGGCTGAGCGCGGCGGCGATGCCGAGCGGCAGGCCGAAGAGAAGGCCGATCGTGATGGCGGCGACGGTCAATTCGATCGTCGAGGGCAGGACGAGCAGTACCTCTCGGATGACACTGCGCCCGCTCGACAGCGACTGACCGAAATCGCCGGTGAGGATCTTGCCGAGGAAGCTGAGATACTGGACGTGGACCGGCTGGTCGAGGCCGAGCTTTTCCCTGAGCGCCGCGAGCGAGGCGGCGCTGGCCTGGTCGCCGAGGATGACGGAGGCGGCATCGCCGGGCACCAGACGAACCAGCACGAAGATCGCGGTCAGCATTACGAACAGGGTGGGGATGGCGAGCAGGATTCGCCTGACCAGATTGCCGATCATGCCACCGCCCTTTCCTGCATCAGCCGCGCCGGCGCGAAGGCGGCGATCTCGCGGCGCGTCCGCCCCTCGCAGATGAGGTCTGCAATGATCGAGCCGACGACGGGTACGAGCTGGAAGCCGTGCCCGGAGAAGCCGAAGGCGTGGACGAGGCCGGGCGCGTTCGGCGACAGGCCGATGACCGGTATGTGGTCACGCGTCTCAGCCTCGATGCCGGTCCAGCAGCGGGCGATGCGCACGCCCTGCACGGCCGGGAAGAGATCGCTGGCGGCGCGCGCGCCCCTGGCGAGCTGGCGAAAGTCGACGCTGCTGCGCTCGCGGTCGAGATCGGCCGAGCCCTGCAGGCCGCCGCCGATCACCAGCGTGCCCTGGCCCGCCTGCTTGAAGGAGAGCGCGCGGCCGACGACGCTGACGACGGGGTCGAGCAGGGGCGCGAGCCGCTCGGTGACGATCATCATCGAGGCGCGGACGCCGAGCGGGATCGCGTCGCCGAACAGGGCCGCGAGCCGCCCGGCCCAGGCGCCGGCGGCGTTGACGATCTGGGGCGCGCGAAAGCGCCTGCTGCCGCAGACAAGCAGCCAATCGTCGCCTTGCCGATCGACCGCCTCGACGCCGCAGCCCTCGGCGATGACGACGCCTTCGGCTTCGCAGGCACGGCGGAAGGCGGCAATGGTGCGATGCGGGTCGGCTGCGCCGTCGCGCCGCGCCACCAGCGCGCCGACGCAATGCGGACTCAGAGCCGGCACGAGCCGGCGCAGTTCGGCGCTGTCGATGATCTCTTCATGGCTATAGCCGAGAGCGCGAGTGCGTGCCTGCCGCTCGATCAAAGCCGGCATATGCTCCGCCTTCTCGGCGACGCGCATCTGGCCATGGGCGTGGAAGCCGCAATCGTCGCCGACGATCGCTTCGATCCGGTGCCACATCGCCATCGCTTCGAGCGAGATCGGGATCTCGGCGATGTCGCGGCCGAGGGTGCGCACGCCCGCAGCCGTGGCGCCGGAGGCGTGGCGACCGGTCCAGCGCCGCTCGACCAGAGCCACCCGCCGGCCGGCGCGCGCCAGATGCAATGCAGCGGAGAGCCCATGCAGGCCGCCGCCGACCACGATGACGTCGAAGACGGCGTCGGTCATGCCGCCGGCTCCTGCTCGTCGAGGCTGGCGAGCTCGCCGAGCGTCACCGGCTTCAGCGGCGGCCTGATCCGGTAGAAGCCGACCTCCTCGACGGATCGGCCCTGCGCGGCTGCTATAATGTGGGCCATGGTGTAGCCGCATTGCCGGCCCTGGCAGGGCCCCATCCCGGCGCGGGTGAAGGCCTTGAGCTGGTTGGGGCCGGGGCGCCCCTCGACCGCACGGGCCCGCAATTCGCCGGCTGTGACCTCCTCGCAGCGGCAGACCAGCGTCTCGTCCGGCGGCGCATAGAGCTGCGAACGCGGCGCGTAGAGCGCGTCGAGGAAGGGCCGCAAAGCGAGCGCACTGGCGAGGGCATGTCGTTCGGGCGCCGCGGCGACTTCGGCGGTGGCGTCGTCGAGCCGGCCGAGTTTTGCCGCGACCCGTAGCGCCGCGAGCCGGCCGCGCGGTTCGGCCGCCTCTGCCCCGCCGATACCGGCGCCGTCGCCCGCGACGAAGATATTGGCCTGCGAGGTCTCGCCCCAGGCGTCGAGCACCGGGACATAGCAGTGCTGGCCGGCATGCCAGCTCACCGCGCAGCCGAGCGCGAGCGGCGCATGGATGTTCGGCACCACGCCCTCATGGACGAGCAGCACCTCGGCGGGAACCTCGGTTTCCTGCCCGGCCTCTGTGCGATAACGCAGGCGCTGCAATCGGCCTTCGCCTTCGGCGCGCAGCTCGGTGACATGGCGGATGATCGGGACGCCGGCCCGGCGCAGTGCCAGCGACCAGGACAGGCCCTTGATGAGGTCGCCGAGGCGTCCGAGGCCCTGCGGCAGATGGCGAAGCGCCGAACCGAGGCGCCCGCGCGGGGTCGTGTCGAGGAAGCCGGCGATGCGGCCGCCGGCGGCCAACAGCTGGGTCATGTAAAGCAGCGGCAGCGGTCCGCAGCCGGCGATCCAGACCGGCTTGTCCGGTACGGAATCGGCGGTCTTCAGCAGGATTTGCGCGGCCCCGACGGTCAGCACGCCCGGCAGTGTCCAGCCGGGGAAGGGTACGGGACGCTCCTGTGCGCCGGTCGCAAGGATGATCGCCTCAGCGGTCACCGAGCGAGCCTTGCCACCACGCGTGAAGAAGGCACGGAAGCCCGGTTCGATCTGCCAGAGCTGGCTTGCGGGCTCGTAAGTAGCGCCGCAGGCGCGGAAGGGGGCGGCGCGCTCAATACCGGAAAGATAGCTCTCGCCGAGCCGCTTGGCGCGCGGCGTCGCGGCGACGGTCTCGATTCCCCGCCAGATCTGGCCGCCGGGCGCCGGCTGGTCGTCGACGACGCGGACGGAGAGGCCGTGGCGGCGGGCGGTAATCGCGGCGGCCATGCCGGCCGGGCCGGCGCCGACGATCAAGAGATCGGTGTGATCGCTCATGCCGACAGGCTCCGGCGGCCCTGTTGGCGGGCGATGCGCATGCCGTTGGCGACCGGCGTCAGGCAACTCTGCACCGAGCCCTGCCCGTCGACCTCGACGAGGCATTCAAAACAGACGCCCATCATGCAATAGGGCGCGCGCGGGCTTGCCGAGACCGGCGTGGTCCGGCTCCAACCTTCCTGCTGGCGCAGCAGCACCGCAGCGACGCTTTCGCCGAGCTCGGCGACGACGGGGCGCCCGTCGATGAAGATGGTGACCGCCTGCGGTCCGGGGTCATGCAGCTTGCGGAACATCGAAGCGACTCTGGTGGAAGGGAGAAAAGCGCGCGGGCAGACTGCCTGCGGCGATGGCCTCGGCCAACACCTCGGCGTGGAAGGCTGCGAGCGTCACGCCGGAATGGCAGAGCGCGACGAACGCGCCGGGATGGCTCTGCGACTGCGCATAGATCGGGTAGCTGTCCGGCGTCAGGATGCGTAGGCCGGCCCATTGCCTGACGAGGCCGACCTTCGCGAGCGCAGGGACGATCTGCACCGTCTTGCGGCTGAGCCGCGCCGCCGCCTCGCCGGTGGTGGAGACGTCGAAGCCGGGATCGTCCTTGGTGGCGCCGATCATCACCGTGCCTTCGCCGGTCTGGCGCAGGCCGCTCGCCGGCAAGGGCAGGAAAGGCTCGAGCCGCTCGGTGACCAGCACCTGTCCGCGCTCCGGCCGGAGCGGCACGTCGAGCCCGACCTGACGCGCCAGTTCCGGCGAGCCGAGCCCGGCGGCAATGACGATCCGCGGCGCCACCAGCGTCTCGCCGTCGAGCACGAGCTTGAAGTCAGTGCCGGCACGCTCGATCCGTTGCACCCGGGCGCGATGGCGCAGCGCGCCGCCATGGCTGAGGACGCCGGCATGCAGGGCGGCCAGCAGTCGCAAGGGATTGGCGTGCCCGTCATGCCGCCCGAAGCTGGCGCCGGCGACATCCGGGCCGAGCCTCACCTTCGGCAGCAGACGCTCCAGCGCCGGGCGATCCAGCATCTCCCAATCCGGCTCGCTGTCGCCGCGCTGGTTATGGAGGCGCAGGAGGTCGACACGGCGCTTCTCGAAGGCCTCTTCGCCCAGGCAGAAGGCGAGGCCGCCATTCTGCTCATAGGCGAGATCGATTGCCGTCTCGGTCTCCAATTCTTCAGTGAAGTCCCGCCATAGCGCGATGCTGTCGCGGGTCAGGGCCTGATAGGCCGGCATGCCGAGACCCTTGCCCTGCAGCCAGACCAGCCCGAAATTCGCCCGCGCCGCGCGGAAATCGCCGTCGTCGCCGTCGAGCAGCAGCACCTTCTGCCGCTTGCGGCTAAGGCCGTAGGCGATGGCGGCGCCGACCGTTCCTCCCCCGATGACGACGATGTCCGGCCGCATGAAATTCCCTCGTTGGCGAGAGCCGGATCCGATCAGGCTGATGCAGCCTGATCGGTGAATCCGTCTCTCACTCAGAGTTTTGAGCGCGTTCCGATCTGCTTGCGCGGCAAGCTGATCGGAACGCGCTCTTGGACGTTAGGGAGCGACATTGTATTTCGTCAAAGTCGTTTTTCTCTCGGCTCTATTCCCAGGGGTTATGCAATGGTGAGGCGGCTCAACCTGCGGCAGGTCGAGGCTTTCAAGGCGGTGATTGAGTACGGCACCGTCAGCCGCGCGGCCGAGATGATGAATGTCTCGCAGCCGGCGATGAGCAAGCTCGTCGCCCATCTGGAGGAGGATACGGGCCTGCGCCTGTTCGACCGGGTGAAGGGGCGGCTGGTGGCGACGCGGCGCGGCATGCGGCTCTATGAGGAGATCGACCGGATTTTTGCCGGCGTGCGCCAGGTCGAGAATGCCGTGGAGGCGATCCGGCGCGACGATCAGAGCCGCCTGCTGATCGGCGTCATGCCGGCGCTCTCCGGCTCCTTCATCCAGGAGGCGACCTCGCGCTTCCTCGCGCGGCAGCCCGGCGTGTTCTGCTCGGTCCAGTCGCGCAGCTCGCAATGGATCGCCGACGCCCTCGTCACCCACAAGCTCGACGTCGGTCTGATCATCGCCCCGGTCGACAACCCCTATGTCGCCGCCGAGCCGATGATGGGCCATCCGGTGGTCTGCATCCTGCCGCTCGGCCATCCGCTCGCGGCGAAGGAGGTCATCGTTCCCGAGGATCTCGCCGGGGTTCCGTTCATCTCGTTCGATCCGGAGAGCCACACCCATCGCAGCATCAGCCGGGTGCTCGAAGGTCATGGCGTCACGCCGGAGGTGGTGATGGTCGCCAACGTCTCGCCGACCTTGTGCGAGTTCGTCGCGGCCGGTGTCGGCGTTTCCCTGGTGCATCCGCTGATCGTCGGCGGCCTGCGCGGCAAGATCGCCATCCGCCGCTTCGAGCCGGAGTTCCAGCTCGAATTCCAGCTCTGCCGCAACCGCGATAGCCGCAATGCAAGGCTGGTCGATGCCTTCCTGGCAAGCGCGCGCGAGGCGGCGACGGAGATATCGAGGACGGTCCTGACGCCGAACCCAGCCTGATTTTCGCGAGGCTTGGGGCGCGCTGCGTCTTCGTGGAAACACGGGTCATCCCGGGCGGAGCGAAGCGCACCCGGGATGACAGCGAGGTTCCGTGAAAAATCGGTAGGTTTTAGCGTGCCTTCAGCGTGGTCGCCTCGGTGATCGGTGGGGCGAGGTTGAGCGCGCCCTTCAGCTCATAGCCGAAATCTAGCTTGTCGCTGCGGGCCCAGACCTGGCGGAGCTCGAACAGGGGAATCGCGCAGACATCATCCATGATCTTGCGCTGGGCTTCCTTCCAGAGCGTCTTCTGGGCCTCCGGGTCTGCTGCGACCCTGGCGTCCTCGATCTCCTTGTCGGCCACGGCGCAGTGCGAGAAGTTCGTCGCGGCGGTCGGGGTGTTCACCGTCGCGCGCGAGTGGAAGAACTCGCTGAGATAGGTGTCGGCGATCGGGAAGCGTGCCGCGCCGTAGAAGACCAGCCCGCTCAGGTCCTTGCGGCTCTGGCTCTGATAGGTCGCATGGTCGACGACCTGCATCTCCAGCTTGATCCCGGCCTTGGCGAGCTGCGCCTGGATGATCTCCATGAAGGGCTGCTGCGCCGAGATGTTGGAGACGATCGCCTTGATGGTGATGCCGTCCTTGTGGCCGGCCTCGGCGAGCAGGGCCTTCGCCTTGGCGAGGTCGAAGCCGTAGCGGACCGAGCAATCCTCGCCGAGATAGCCGGGCGGGACGATCGAGCAGCCCTTGGGGCCGACATCCTTGCCGACGAAGCGCACGAGATCGTCGACATTGACGGCAGCGGCGATGGCGCGGCGGACGCGGATGTCGTCGAGCGGCGGCTGGCTGCGGTTGATATGCAGCAAGCGGTACTCGCCGGGCTGGAAGATCTCGACGTTGAAGCCGGGGCGGCGGCGGGCGGAATCGACCCAGCGCTGCTCGCGCTTGGCGTAGAACAGGTCGAGCTCTCCGGAGGTGAAGGCGAGTTCGCGCGCGCTGTCCGAGGGAATGGCGCGCATCATGATCGTGTCGATCTTCGGCTTGCCGCGGAAATAATCGGGGTTGGCGGCGAGCTTCACATATTGCTGCGTCACCTGCTCGACAAAGATGAAGGGGCCGGTGCCGACCGGCTTGGCGCCGTAGCGGTCGCCCAGCTCCTCGCCCGCCTTGCGGCTGACGATGTTGCCGCCATGATAGTTGGAGACGCGGCCAAGGAAGTTGACATCCGGATACTTCAGCGTGACGCGGACGGTGAGGTCGTCGACCTTCTCCACCTTGTCGATCGCCGAGAAATCGGAGGAGAAGGTCGAGCGCTTCGGGTCGCCGGCGCGCTGCAGGGAATAGACGACGTCGTCGGCATTGAGCGTGCCCCAGTCGCCATGGAATTTGACGCCCTTGCGCAGATGGAAGGTCCAGGCCTTGCCGTCAGGCGAAGTCTCCCAGCGCTCGGCGAGATCGGGCTCCAGATCCTTGGGATCGGCGCTGCCGGGCTTGAAGCGGACGAGGCCGTTATAGAGCCAGCCGATCAGCGACTTGTCGTCGGTCGCGCTGGCGCGGTGGGCATCGAGGGTCGAGACATTGCTGGCGCCGGAGCTGACCCTGAGGATCGTTTCCTGGGCCAGCGCCTGTCCCTGGAGGCCCGCGAACAGCATCAGGCCCGCAAGCCCGGCGACATGCGTCTTCATGGTTTGATCCCCTCGACCATTTATTGGCACGATAGTGGGGACCGACATCCCAGTCTGTCCAAGTCGAAATCTGGGATGAGGTATTCTGCGTGGTTATGGTGCTGGCCGCTACCCGCGTTCCCGATCGCCGTGGAGGGGAATGAAGCTCAGTAGCGGTTGCGCTGGGTGATGTCCCGGATCGCGGTCAGGCCGGACATCGCCTGGGGCGAGCCATTGGCCCGGTAGAGCGCCTGGAAGACTTGGGCGGCGTCGTCAAAGCGGCCGAGATTGAAGTAAGACCAGCCGCGCATCAGCATCAGGTCGGTGCTCTCGGACGCAAAACGCGCCCGTGCGCCCAGCGTGATCAGCGCGCCGTTGAAATCCTTGGCGTCGTATTGGGCATAGAAGCGCTCGGACAGGAGCAGAGCCTGCAGCTCCTTGCGGCGGGCTGGAGGCAGGTTGGTACTGGCGGCCGCGGCGCCGGCCTCCGCCGTCAGTCCCTGCTGGAGCTTCGCATAGGCCTTGCCGGCGGCGGCGTCGGCGGCGATCTGGGCATTGCCGCTGCGCTGCGCCGCGTCGAAGGCTTCGGCCGCGGCGGCGGGCCGTTTCAGGTTGAGCAGGCACCAGCCGCGCTGGAGCGCAGCCGCCCCGGTCACGCCCGTGCCGCAAGAGCTGCTCCGTGGCCGTTCGGGCGCTGGGCGCCGCGCGACAGCGGCGTCGCGCAAGTCGTCCTCGTAGTGCGTCGACGGTGCAGGCTCGGCTCGAACGGTACGGCGCGGTGCCCGTTCAACGGGCTCGGGCGCCGGAACCAGCCGATCGCCCTGGCCAACATCGGGCAGGGGGCGCGCTTCTCGCGTTTCAATGCGCCTTCGCGCCGGGTTCAGCAGGTCGGCGATGCGCGGCGAGCGGCTGCGCCATTCGGCGATGATGGCACGCAAGGCCCCCTGGTCGCGCAGGCGCTGATGCACCAGAGCGAGCCCATAGGCCGCCGGCTCATAGCTGCGATCCCAGGAAAGCGCGGTCTCGAACCAGGTCTCGGCCGGGGCGAGCTGCCCGGAGTTGTAGGCATACCAGCCGAGGGCGGCGCCGCCCGGAGCATAGCGGTCGACGCCGACCGTCCTGGCGATGCGCTCGATCACGGCGCGTTCGAGCCGCGGCGCCGGTTCCTGGGCGATCAGCGCGGTCGCGACGTCGAGATAGGCTTTCCGGTTCGCCGGGCCGGCTTCGAGCCATTGTGCGCCGAGGGTTTCGGCCTCCTGGTATTTCTGTTGCGCGCCGAGCGCGAGCACCGCTCCTTCCGCCGCCTTGGCGCCGCCATTGCGCGCGAGCGCGGTCTGGAACCAGGTCACCGCCTTGGCCGCGTCGTTGTGGCGGAAGAAATAGAAGCCGAGCAGGATCGGATCGTCCGGCGTCGTCGCCGCATTGGCGAGCGCCTCGATGCGGCGCAGGTCCTCCGGCGTCGCCGTCAGCGTGGGATCATCCGCCGCCTTGCCGACGCGCCGCCGCGCGATCTCGTCGCGGATTCCCGAGAATTCGCTTTGCCGCTCCTGCGCCAGCAGCGGGGCAAGCTGCGCTTCGGGCAAGGTCGCGAGCGCCTTCTGCATGGTGCCGACCCGCTCGGCCGGATTGGTGCAGTTGGTCAGCACGTAGGAATAGGCGTCGCGCGCGCGTTCCGGCGCGCCGGTCTGGACGAAGGCCTCCGCCACGCGCCAGAGCGCGTCGACATTGGCGCAGGTCAGCAGCGCCGGAGTCTCGGTGCCGATCCGGATCACCTGCTCCCATTGCTTGGCATTGGCGGCGTTGACCAGGCGCTGGCCGGCCTCGGCCCGATCGATCTGGGCGATGAGGTCGGCTGGTGCCTGCCAGTTCGGATCGGCGCTGCTGCGCTGGGCGATCGCTGCCCGCGCTTCGCCGAACTTGCCCTCGGCGAACAGCCGCCACATCCGCTCCAGCTCGGGATCGCCGGTTGGCAAGGGCGTATTCAGATCGGTCGGCGGTTTCCATTCGGGATAGAGTGCGCGCAGCCGGGCGAGCTCCGCTTCGTAGCGCCGGGTGTCGCCCTGGCTCGCGAAATAGCGCAGAGCCGTCTCGTCGACCCTCTGCTGCTGCCCTGGCGGCGTTGCCGGCCGCCCGGGTGCTGCGGGGGCTTGAGCCAGTTCGGTCTCGGCCGGCTCGGCGGCAGGCACGACTGGTTGGGCGGGGTCGGGATGCGTCTCGGCCTGGGCCTGCTGGATGGTGGGCACCGGAGCCGCAGGCCAGGTGAGGTCATGGCCATAGCGGCCCAGAGCGTAGAAAGCGGCGCCGGAGGCCGCGAGGGCGATCAGCGCGGGTTTCACATGCATTGCGGGTACCTCTCGCTGAGCATCGAGAGGGCGAGCAGGTGCAGTGTCGACGGGTAGTAGAGCGTTGGCTGGAAGGTCTTCAGCTCAGCCGGGATTGGGGTGCGGTCGAGCGCGCAGGCCATAGCGGCCGCCAGGACGCGGTAGCCGGCATCGGGTAGCGGTTCGACCGGCTTGCCGCTCGGAACGTCGATCACGGCGGTGCCGTTGGCCCAGGCCTGGCGGAACGGCTCGAGGCGCTGCTTGTCGGCGAGACCGGCCCGCAGGAGATAGAGCGGAATGCGCAGCGCGTTGTAGCCGAACTGCGGCGGAAACCCCTCGGCCGGCTTCGGCTCGCCCTTGAGCGAGAGCCAGTCGGCCGCCAGCGCCTTTCGCTTGGCGAGATCATCGAGCAGTTTCAGGCCGGTCGCCTGTGCCTGCATCCAGCTCTGATCGTTGGTCAGGCGGGCCAGGATCGGAAAGGCCTCGAACACCCAGTAGGACGGATTGATCACTGGCCCGTCCGGACGCTCCTGCTCCGAGAAGCCCTTGGCCGCCGGCATCAGCCAGGTCTCGCTGCCGCGCTTCACCAGCGCGGCCTTGGCGAGCGAGCGGGCGATCTGGCGGGCTGCGGTGGTGTAGGCCGGCATCGCCCAGCGCGTGCCGGCGCAGGCGAGCGCCTCGGCGATCAGGAGGTCGCCGTCGCTGGCGTTGTTGATGTCGCTGATGCGGGGCGTTGTCTTCGGGTCCCAGCGCCAGGCGGCGAGCCCATCGTCGCGGATCAGCAGCTCGGTCCGGGTGAAGGAGAGGATGCTGGCGAAGCTGCCACGATCGCCGGCGAGGCAGGCGAGCAGCAGCCCGTAGCCCTGGCTCTCGCTGTGGCTGATGCCGCCATTGGCATCGTCGACGACGCGGCCCTCGGCGGTCACGAATTTCTGCCGGTAGAGTTCCCAGGCTCCCGCGGGCAGGGCTGCCTGCGCACTGGACGTGACGCTGAGCAGGGTCGCGGCCAGGGCAGCGCGAAGCCGTCTCATGAGCGCCTCCCCAGCCGGCCAAACAACAGGAAGGTTCCGATACCGAGGCCGATGCAGGCTGCGAGCAAGGTCAGTGCGTAGATGCCGATATTGCTCGACATCCAGTTGGCGAAGACGAGGCGCATATTGGCGAGGCTGAACGCCCGGGTCATGACGAAGGAGGTGCTGTCCGCCGAGATGACGTGATTGTCCTGTCCGCTGCGGAAAGCCGTGATCTTGCCGGCCATCCCGGCCCAGTTGCCGGGGGTTACGAGCCTGTCGATGTTCTTCTCCAGAGCCTCCTCTTGGCGCACCACGAAGGCGGTCCAGACCTGGCGCGTATCGGGATCGGTCGCCTGGGCGGCGATCAGCTCGGCCCCTTCGGCCGGCTCATAGAGCGAGGGCGCGCGCGAAGGCGTGCGCAGCTGCGCGAAGGACAGGTCGAAGGTGCGCTGCAGCCATTGGTCGAAGCCGATGAAGTAGCGGGCGAGGGGGCCGCCGAGCGAACCGCGCCAGCGGTCGCGGATCGCGTCGGTCGTCGGCGCGGCGCCGCCGGAAGCCTCCGGCGTCGTCTGCCGGCCCTGGAAGCGGTTGATCACCGCGTCGAACACGGCGGTACCCTCGGTTTCCGGCACGACGACGACCGCGTCTGCGCGCTGCGGCCAGGTGTTGCGAATGTTGTCGGCGATGCCGACGCGCGGCAGCAGCCCGGCCGGCAATTGGCCGGCAGCGCCGACGATCAGAGCAGGGCGGTTGCCGACGGTCGCGGCGCTGCCGAGGAGGTCGATGGGGAGTGGCCGGTCGGCGCGCTGGGCCAGCCTGGCGAGCAGGGTCGCGGCGGCGCCGAGATTGGGCAGGTCCTGCCGGCCGATGATCAGCCCGACATGCGCTGCGATCGAATAGGGGAAGCCGGTGCCAGCCACGGCGGCAAGGTTCGGGCTTACCCCGATCTTGGCGAAGTCCGGGATCGCCAGCGCGGTCGTGTCGAACAGGGCGAAGCGGTTCTTGCCGGGCAGGGTCGCACCCGGCCCGCAGGCGAGGTCGGAGCGCGTCAGCGTGACCGTCTCGAACCAGATCTCGTTGATCCCGGGCCGGAAGTGCCGGAGCGATATGGTGATCGGGGATTGCTGGAAGAGCCCGCCATTGGCGGCATTGAGCGGCACGGTCGCCGCGACATTGCCGTTGACGAAGACCTCGATGCGGCTGGCACCGGGGAGGACCTCCTCCGAATAGGCGCCGTCGAGATAGAGCGTCGCCTCGCCATAGGCGTTGGCGTAGAAATCCCCCGGCATGGCGACGACGGCACGCACGCGCATGCGCCGGCCGGAGGATTCCTGGGTCGAAACGCCGAGTTCCGAGAAGCGCAGCACCTGCTGGTCGGAAATGAAGGGCGCGTCGGGCACGTGCCAGCTCGACGTGTCCATCGTCTTGCGGTTGATGTTGGTCGGCCGCGAGACCGGTCCGGTCAGTAGCTTGGCGATGATCGCCTCGAGGTCCGGCCAGGTCTCGCCGGTGACAAGGAGAGTGGCCGGCCCGAGCCTGGGATTGGCGACGAAGCCGAGGAAACTGCCGGCTCCCGCCTCCGCCGGCAGCGTGCCGAGCAGCTCGCGCAGCTCCTTGCTCGTGCCGAGCAGGACGGTGAGCACGCCGGGGCGGATGCGCTCCGGCAAACGCTCGGAGACACGCACCGCCGCCTGGCTGTAGCGGCCGCGCAGCGCGACGCCCTGCGCCACCGCGAGGATGCTGTTTGCCGCGACGGAACGCGTCGCGCCCGGCGCGACGATGTGGATCGTCGTCTGTCCGGTCTCGTCGCCGCCGACGGCCGGCAGGTCGTCGATGCTGCGCAGGCGCGATTGCTGCGCCGGATTCCGGAAGGACAGCCGCGTGCCGGCGCCGTCGACGCGCGTCCACAATTCATAGGTGGAAGCGATCGTGCAGTCGGTGCGGTGGCGCTGGGCGGCCTCGAAGCGGATCGTGTTCTGGCCGGGCCTGAGCAGGCCTTTGCGGATCGCGGTGGAGGTCCGCTTCAGGCGGTCGGAGGAGGCGATCGGCGCTTCCATGATGCGCTCGCCATTGATGCGTACCGTCAGGCGCGAGGCCTCGGGCATCACGACCAGCGCATTCTGGAAGGCGACGTCGAGATTGAGATCGGCGCTCGCCTCGTCCTGGGTCAGGTAGAAGGCCCAGCTGCGCGTGTCGCTCTCGCCTTCGAGCGTGACGCGGGGGGCCGGCAGCAGCGGCTTGAAGGCGAAGCTGGCGGGAACGGCCGGCGCGACGGGCGCCGGCACGGCCGGTGGCCTGGGCTCGGCCGAAGGTGAGGTCGCCGGTTGCTGGCCCGGCGGCGCGATCATGAACGGTGCCGGCTCCCGCGGCGGTGCCGGCTGGGCCTCTTGCGCCGGGAGGCTCAGGCTGCCGATCGGGACGATCGCCGCTGCGGCGAGGATATGCAGGAAGCGCGTCCTCATTCCGCCGGTCTCCGCGAGGGGTTGGAGCGGGCAAAGCGGGAGAGGCCGAAGAAATAGGACAGGCCGCGGCTGGTCTGGAACACGGCCAGGCGCAGGAAGCGCAAGGTGCCATAGATGACGCCCATGTTCTGGCGCCGAGCCTTCTGGAAATTGCTCCAGATCCCGGCGTCAGAGAAGGCGAGGTCGGCGATGATACGGCTGTGCAGCGGCTCGCTCGGTTCGTAGCGGCAGCCGAGCACCAGCCCCTTCTCGTCCGCGCCGAGGCGGACGACGCGCACGGGCAGGGCGCCTGCTGGCATCGCGATCGAGGTTTCGAAGGTGATCTCGCCCTTGCTGTTCACCGGCAGCTTGTCGAAGCCCTTGGACAGGACCCGGATGGCGACGCCGTCGACGGAGACGTTCTCGGTGATCACCGGCGCTGTCCGGCCGTCGATACTGATCTCGCCGCGCCGCTTCACCGGGAAACGCCGGGCACCGCGGCCTTCCGGCCGTTCCGAGACGACGCCGAGCGCGCAGCCCGCCATCAGCAGGTTGAGGATATTCCATAGCCCGACCACGAGGGTGGTGTCGGCATTGTAGGGCTGGGCGATGGTGCGCCAATAGGTGGCGACGACGCCGAGCGCCAGCACGGCGAAGATGATGAAGAAGGGCAGGCCGAGCTCGGAGATGCGCCGCGTCCCGAGCTCCTCGCTCTTGGCGGTGACCTTGAAGGTCGGTTTGCCGGGATTGAGCAGGACCGAGATCACTGCCGGCAGCAGATAGACCGACTGGATGAATTCGTAGAGCTCGGAGATCCACGGCCAGCGATAGCGGCCATAGAGGTAGTTCTGCATCATCAGGTTCACCGCCATGTAGCTGAAGACATAGGCGATGAACTCGGCGCCCGAGGCGGTGAAGATCTCCAGTCCGAAGAAGAGGTAGCAGAGCGGCGCGACCAGGAAGGTCAGGCGCACGAAGGGGAACAGCCAGAACAGGGCCGAGGAGGAGTAGCACAGGCGCTGCGGCAAAGAGAGGCCGCTCTTCAGCATCGGGCGGTGGTAGATCAGGATCTGCATCATGCCCTGCGCCCAGCGCGAGCGCTGGCCGATGAAGCTCGCGAAGGTGGCGGGCTGGAGCCCGGCGATCAGCGGCTTGTCGACATAGATGCTGTTCCAGCCGGTGGCGTGCAGGGTGATCGCGGTCTCGGCATCCTCGGTGATGCTGCGGCCGGAGAAGCCGCTGGTCGTCTGCAGCGCAGCGCGGCGCAGGACCGCGGCCGAGCCGCAGAAGAACGAGGCGTTCCACTTGTCGAGGCCGCGCTGGATGATGCCGTAGAACATCTCGTTCTCGGACGGCATCGCCTTGAAGGTCTTGAGGTTGCGCTCCAGCGGGTCGGGATTGATGAAGAAGTGCGGCGTCTGCACCAGGAACAGCTTCGGGTCTTCACCGAAATAGCCGATCGTCTCGGTCAGGAAGTTGCGCGCCGGCGCATGGTCGGCGTCGAAGACGACGATGAGGTCGCCGCTGGAATTGGCGAGGCCGTTGTTGAGGTTGCCGGCCTTGGCGCTGACATTGCGTTCGCGCGTCAGATAGGTGCAGCCGAGCCCCTCGCAGAGCTTCTGTAACTGCGCCCGCCGCTCCCGCGCGGCGCTGGCGGCGACGAAGTTGTCGGCGTTGCATTTCTCGTCGGTGCCACCGTCGTCGAGCAGATAGACGGTAAGGCGCCCGGCCGGATAGTCCATGGCGAGCGCCGCCGACAGCGTCGTCGCCAGGAGTTCGGGCTCCTCGTTGTAGGAGGGCACGAAGACGTCGACCGTCGGGGCATCGGCGGGGATCGGCGGTGCGCTCTTGCGCCGCGGCAGCGGCATCGCCACGACGAACAAGCTGAGGAACAGCATGCCGATATTGTAGAGCTCGGCCAGATAGAGGATCAGGCCGGGGATGAAGTCCTCGAGCTGGTTGACAGGCGGCAGCGTGCTCGTCGTGCGCCAGTAGACATAGCGCAGCACCATCGCCGTCCCGAGGCCGAGCGCGATCAGACGCCAGACGCCATAGGGTCGCAGGAACTTGAGCAGGATCATCGCCCCGACCACGATCGTCCCGGCGATCAGATGTGCCTGCAGGCTGATCGGCAGCGTGATCAACGCCACGACCACGGCGGTCGCGATGGCCCAGAAGATGATGTAGCTCGCGGTTCGCATCGGTTGTTGTGACGCTTCTTTACCTCAGGGCGTGGGGGGCGGTGGAACGGTCGGGTATCCCTCCAGCGGCCTGTCCGAGATTGGCTGAGGATCGTGGAGACGGTCGGTTTCGGCCCGCGGAGCCCGCGCCGGCCGCGGCGGCGCGGCCCGTCGGGGCGCAGCAGCTTCCGGCGCCTGCAGCAGCGGATAGATCGGCGCGCCGGCCTTGCCGAGCTCGGGCGCAGGGGCGGGCGCGTCCCCGGCCGGGTTCCAGCCGCTGCGCCGCAGCGAGGCGTTCAGCGAATAGTCGTAGGCCAGGCGCAGCAGCGAGGCTTCGCTCGCCTTGGGATTGCAGATGCGCATGCGGACCGAGACTGCGCCCGATTTCGGCCGGAAGACGCTGTCGCCATCGGCGATGCGCTGCCAGGCATAGAGGCAGGCGTCGCCGCCGGTACCACGGCCGAAGGCGTAGCCGAACGGCCCATACTTGTTCTGGACGAAGACGGCCGATGGCGCCATGGCGATGCCAGGCAGGTGCTCGTCCATGTCCTGCGCGACGGCGAAGTCGTCGATCCCCGGCAGCTTGAGCAGGTTGCCCTCGACGCCGGTGCTCTCCGGCAGGTCGGCCGCGGTGAAGAAGGCGACCTGGATCGTGTTCTCGCCGGGCGTCCGGCCGCGCGTCGCCAGCGAGATCGTCTGCGCAACCGCGTTTTCGTAGCTGCGCTGCGTGACGCCGACCACGGGGGGGCTGCCGGGCGGCAGGACGATCATCGCCCGGCTCGGGTCGACGGAGAGCGAGCGCGTCGCGGTGACCAGCTCGGAATCGGCAAGTCGCTGCTCGCCGCAGCCTGCGACGGCCAAGCTCAGGCAGCCGGCCACGACAGATATCGCCGCGCGCCGCTGCGCCGGATGGCACCTTCCCGAACGTATGGCTGGACCCTGCCCTGCGACGTTCATTGGCGCGCCGGTCCGAATCTGGTCGGCATCGTCATATGTTGACCATCGATTAATACAGGTTAACGCGAGCTTACTGTCCGCTGTGCATCGGCAATGCGGCCCGACCGTCCGATTCTCTGCTGCAATACAGATGATTCGCGCGATTATTCCAACCGCCGATGATGGCGGCCGGTTGCGCAGCGGCTCGGCTTGGGCAGCCGGCGGTCGCTTCGGCGGGCTAGTTTTGCGGGAATTCCGAGCGCTGCGCGGCCCTCTTCAGCCCCAGAAGCGCGAGGGCCAGCAGCGCGAGCGAGGCCAGCGCATTCCAACCAGCGAGCGACAGGCCGAGGAAGCGCCAGGCGGCTTCCGTGCAGGAGACGATGCGGGTCGTCTGCAGCTGCTTCATCAGGTCCTGGACGCCGGCGGCTGCGGGTGCAGGCGTGCCGCCGCAATCGTTAGGGCCGGCGAAGACGCCCCATTCCACGCCGGAATGGTAGACGCCGAGCCCGGTGCTCCAGGCCATCAGCAAGGCGAGGATGATCAGCGCGGCGACCTGGAGCCGACGCGAGCGGGCGAAGATGAGGGCGAGCGTGGTGAGGCCGATCACGGCGTAATGCGGCGCGCGCTGCTCGAGGCAGAGCTTGCAGGGGCGCAGATGCAGGACCAGCTCGAAGAACCAGGCGCCGGCGATCAGGGCCAGACTCGCAAGCCCGATCAGGGCGATCAGGCGGCGGGGATCGGCGAGGAGGCGCGGGAGGAAGCCGGTCATGGGTCGCTTCAGCAGGAGAACATCTGGCCCGAGCCTGTCAGCAGCTTGAGGCCGAAATAGAGCAGGATCAGGAAAGCCGCGCCGCCGAGCGCGATCAGCTTCAGCCGCTTCTCGATGAAGTGCCGGATCGTCTCGCCATAGCGGCGCAGCAGGAAGGCGAGGGCAAGGAAGCGGGCACCGCGCGCCAGGATGCAGGACAATATGAAGAAGCCGAGTCCGATATGGACGGCGCCGGCCAGGATCGTCACCACCTTGATCGGCGGCAGATGGGCCAGGCCCGAGGTGGTGAGCAGAAGCAGCGTGGTGTCGGGGCCGGCGCAGGCGCGCAACTGCTCGAAGGCATCGAGCTTGCCGTAGAAGGCGAGCACCGGCCGCGCCAGCGCGTCGAAGGCATAGTAGCCGAGCGCATAGCCGGCGATGCCGCCCAGCGTCGAGAACACGGTCGCGATCAGCGCCAGGCGATAGGCCCGCTCGGGCTTGGCCAGCGCCATCGGCACGAACAGCACGTCGGCCGGGATCAGGAAGAAGGAGCTCTCGATGAAGGCGACGACGGCGAGCCAGGCCTGCGCGCTGCGGCGGGCGGCGAGCGAGAGCGTCCAGAGATAGAGGCGTTCGAACATGCCGCCCCTTAGCGGGCGCCGGGCCTTCCGTCCATGGCTCCGACGCCACGGGGAAAGACGATCACGCGAGATTGACCGGCCCTTGCCGATCGCTATAGTCCGCCCGCCCGAAAGGGGCCCCTGTGGCGGAATTGGTAGACGCGCTCGACTCAAAATCGAGTTCCGCAAGGAGTGCTGGTTCGATTCCGGCCAGGGGCACCATTCAGTTCGAGTCTCCACAATTCGGCACCGGCCGGATTCAACGGTCAGCGCCATGCATCCCACAGTCGAGAGAATTCTGCGCCGCCGCAATATTCCGGTGGCCGATTTCAGCGCGGCCGTCACCGAAGCCCTTCGCCTGCTCGGCGACCAGTCCGCGATCAGCGCGCGCATGCAGGTCGCCGCGGCGCTGTCGGCGCATCCGGGCGGGCGGCTCTGCGATGTCGGCGGCAGCACCTCGGCCTATCTCGTCGTCGCGCATGTGCTCGGCACCGCCGTGACCGTGGTCGACACCTTGCCCTATGCCGACGACGACACGCCGGGCTTTCCGGACGAAGTCAGGCGCCGGCTGGCGCTGTTCGACAAGCTCGGCATCGAAATCCGGCGTTCGGACATCTTCGCGACGCCGTTGCCTCCCGCGACCTTCGACGTCGCCGTCGCCTTCGAGACGATCGAGCATTTCGACCATTCGCCGAAGCCGGTGCTGACCGCGATGGTGGATGCGCTCGTTCCGGGCGGCCGGCTGTGCCTGTCGACGCCCAATATCGCCCGCATCGACATGCGGCTGCGGCTGCTTCGCGGAAAAACCGTCCACGAGACCTTCGATTACTTCTTCCACGAGGGCAATCCCTTCATCGGCCACCATCGCGAGTACACGCTGTCGGAGTTCCAGGCGCTTCCCGGCATGCTCGGGCTGAAGCCTGTCGAGGTCTTCGCCGTGAACGCTGCTTATGAGAGCCGCAAGACCAAGAATGCCGGGCAGCGATTCATGATCGGCCTGGAGGAGCGCTATGGTCTCGGCGACCGGCTCCTGCCGCCGACCTGGCGCAAGCATGTCTGGCTCGATGCCCGCAAAGAGGGTGGCGCCTGACGGAACGGTATGCCGCCTCGTTCGGGCGGCCGCCCCAAAATCGCCGTTCGCGCTGGCTCTGTCTACGTCCGAATCGTTCAGGACGGACAGACGAGGAGTCATCGCATGAGGGCAGTCGCCATCGCCGTCGCAGCCAGCGTTTTGGCGACCATTCCGGCCTTCGCCGAGGAACTTCCGCAGCGCAAGCCGGGATTGTGGGAGACCAGGTCGACGAGCGCCGAGGGAGAGACCGTCGCCAAGCAATGCGTCGGGCCGGGCACCGATCGCGCCATGCTGGGCGGGATGACCGGCGGTGCCTGTTCGAAGGTCGAGGTGAAGAAGGCCGGGGCCGGCTATACGGTCGCGACCGAGTGCATGGTCGGCCAGATCAAGGCGGTCGGCAACAGCGTGGTCACCGGCGATTTCCAGGCGACCGTGCGTACCGAAGGCACCACAAAGCTCACCGGCATGCCGGGGCAGCCGGGGCCGGTGGAGCGCAGGCTGGTGGTCGAGGCCAAGCGCGTCGGCGAGTGCGGGCCGGGAGAGAAGCCCGGCGACGTCATCCTGCCCGACGGCCGGGTGATCTCGATGCCGGGAGCGGGCGGAGCAAAGCCGTAGCAACCGTTCATCCGAGGCCGTTGCCAGTCCCGACTCTTAGAGTGCGTCGCGACCATAGGGCCGTGCACTGGCTCGGCAGGAACCGCCGCGGAAGGTATCCCACCATTCTCCATTGAGGGCGGGCCGGCGTGGTCGAGGCACGCCCAACAGCAGGGGCTGAACGCTCCGCGGGGCCGCGCGCCCAGGCGCCTCAAACCCTGATGCCCTCATTCTTTTGCATGATGCCGAGAGTGCGATCTGCTGCCAGATTGATCTGCTGCACGGTGCATATGCCGACGGAAGATGGGGAGCTTTGGGTTCTATGGCCAATCCTCAAATCAAAGCTAAGCTTCAGTCGGCCCGGTTAGCGACGGATCCGGCGCAGGACGTCAAAAGTCGACTGAAGCAGTGCCTGGAGAGTGATGCATTCAATATAGGCCCGCATAGCCAGCCAAATAAAACGCTGTCTGCTGCAATCTTGATTTTGCAAAGATCTCTGAACGGCATTCGCGACAAGTTCCAGTGGGGCGTCGGTCCTGATGGTGTCACGCCGGGGATGCCGCGCAGCCCGGAAACGGGAGCCTATGACGAAGGCACGAAGGCAGCGGTGCAATGGTACAAGGAGTTCAACGGGGTCAGGCGGTCGCACCAGCAGCGCGTGGACAACATCATCGGCCGTATGACGATCTCACAGATCGACAACGACCTGCTGGCCAGCGGTCCGAAACCCAAGCCGGCTCCATCGCCGACCCCGCCGCCGAACCCGAGTGCAGCCGGTTGGACGTTCGGCGTTCCGACCCTTCCCCTGGTCGTGAAGAGGGGAGATCATCAGGCGGACAAGGATGATCTCAGTACGGTCGAAACAGATGCCTCCGCCACCAGGAAGGCTCATTTCATCATCGGGCTCATGACGCACCATAATCCGCCCAAGGGCCCGTCCGACTATGAGAGAATATGGAAGGGGTTTGCGGGGATCGGCGGAATCAATGCCGCCGACATGGCGCAATTCCAGATCGATAACTCGTCGGCACCACCTAGGATGGAAGGCGACCGGGTTTTCGGCGTGGCGGATTTCTGGTCAACGCAGATGAAGAAGGACAAGGGTTTCATCAGGCCTCACGAAAATCTCGTCGGGGAGATAACGCGTGTCATCTCTGAAATGGCCGATCATCAGAGAAAGTTTGCGGACATCTCGGTTCTGCGTATCGGATCGCAGCCCTCGACGCTCGAACGGCATGCCGTGGTCATCGACTTCAGCTTCAAGAATGACAAGAAGCGCGCATTGGGTGACGCGATGGCATACGGCTTCGGCGCCATTCAGGGGCTCAGGGTCAATCTGATCGAATTCGTCGGACAACCTGACGGCACCTACAAGGGAACCCTGCAGTATGAGGTGTTCGATCACTATGGCGCCGATAGCCATGATTGGAATGATCATGGTCAGGCTGCGCAGTATTTGCTGCAGCGAGGATTGGTCGATGGGCAGGACAAGACAAAGTACCGCCCGTTTGTGTCGAAGATCGTTGCCAATGTGCCATTCGAAGGGGATGTCCGAATGGCGATCAAGCACACCACCGCCTCGCAGCTCCAGTTGAGTGAGCTGCGAAAGGCGTTGTCGTATCGCGCTCGGCTCCTTCCTGGCGGTCGGGCGCGCGTCTAGAGCAGTTCCGCGTTTCTCCGAATCGCACAACTGCTCTAGACCTTTGTTTTATCGCATTGTCTTCACGCGAACCGGTGTCCACTTCGCTCGAAAATGCTCTAGCTGGCGCCCTCGGCTCACTGCGTCCATGCCGGATCATCCGGTCGGGCGCTCGGTCTCGATGGGACCCGAATGGCCTGCTCAGCCAGGTTGGCCGGCGATCACGCCCTTGCGGAACAGGAAGCAGCCATAGGGGCGAGGGTCGCCGACCTGGACCACGGCAAAGGCCTGCCGCGCCGCCTCGTAGAAGGCGAAGCGCTCGATGCCGGCAAGCGGCTCGGAGCGGCCGAGTGCGCGGTCGAGTTCGGCCTGGACCTGGCGCTGGACATCCGGGATCGCGGCGGCATCGCCGACGACCAGCATGCGCCTTGCCGGCTGCGGCTCGAAGTCGTCGATCGGCAGCACCGAGAGGATGGCGCGGGCCGCCCGCGCCATGGTGAGACCCGGCAGGCGCACCAGCCGGCCGCTCGTCGTCGCGCGGGCGATCTTCTCGGCCGGGTGGTTGGCGTCGACGAGCGCGAGGTCGTCGCCATGGCCCATGGCGGCGAGCACCCAGAGCAGATCGGCGGAGAGGACCGGGTCGATGTTCTTCAACATGTCACTGACGCCCGCGCTGCGAGAGGTAGAGTTCTGCGGCATTGCCGCCGAAAACGGCCGCGCGCTGCGCTTCTGAGAGGCCCGCCAGCAGCATCTCGCAGGCCTCGATCCATTGCGCATAGGAGGCGCGCAGCGTCACCACCGGCCAGTCGCTGCCGAAGATCAACCGCTCGGGCCCGAAGGTGGCTAGGAGATGCTCGACAACCGGCCGCAGCGTCTCCAGCGTCCAGTCCGGGCCGGCCTCGGTGACGAGCCCGGAGAGCTTGCAGGTGAGGCGGGGATGTCTGGCCAGGGCGCTCATGCCGTCACGCCAAGCTGCGAGATCGCCGGTGACGAGGTCGGGCTTGGCGCCGTGGTCGATGACGCAGGCGAGGCCCGGATGCCGTTCCAGCACCGTCAGCATCGGCGCGATATGGCGCGGCTTCAGTAGCGCGTCGAAGACGAGACCGTGCGCGATCATGGCTTCGAAGGCCGGCGCCAGTTCAGGGCGCGCCAGCCAGTTGCCGTCGGCGATGTCCTGAACCATCGGCCGCAACCCGACGAGCAGCGGATCACTGGTCAGGGCCGCGATGTGCTGCACCACATCGGGTGCATCGAAATCAGTCCAGCCGACGACGCCGGCGACGAGGGGCGTCTTTGCCGCGATCTCGAGCAGGTAAGTCGTCTCCGCCCCGGTCGGCGCCGCCTGGACCAGGATGGTGCGTTCAACGCCATGCGCGGCAAGAAGCGGCGCCAGATCGGCGGGGCCAAAATCGCGATGGATGACGCCCAGCGCCGGCGTCAGCCAGCCATAATCGCTGCGTGCCAGGCTCCAGAAGTGCTGATGGGCGTCGATGCGCATGGCGCTAAACCGGGACCGGGACATCGGTGCCGAGCAGGCCTTCGACCTTCAGCTCTGTCCAGAGGGCAGCAGGAATCGGGGCAGAGAGCTCGGTGACCTGATCCATGACCTCCTCCGGCTTGACCGCGCCCATCACCAGGCTCGCCACCGCGGGATGGCCGAGCGGGAACTGCAGGGCGGCGCGGCGCAGCGGCACGCCATGGCGCGTGCAGACCGCCTCGATCGCCGCGACGCGGGCGAGGATTTCGGGAGGGGCCGGCTGATAATTGTACTTCGCACTGGCGACCGGGCCGGTGGCGAGGATACCGGAATTGAAGACGCCGCCCAGCATCAGGCCAATGCCCTTCTGCTGCGCCAGCGGCATGAAGGAGGCGAGCCCCGGCTGCTCCAGCAGGGAATAGCGCCCGGCCAGCAGCATGGTGTCGAAATCGCCGGCGCGGGCGAAGCGCTCGCACATCTCAGCTTCGTTGACGCCGACGCCGATCGCCTTGACCGCGCCGGCGGCGCGCAGCTTGTCGAGAGCACGATAGGCGCCGTCCATGGCTTCAGTGAAGCGCCGCTCAATCATGCCTGCGCCATGCGTCCAGACATCGACGTCGTGGATCAGCACGACATCGATCCGGTCGACGCCGAGGCGCAGCGCCGACTGTTCGAGCGAGCGCATGGCCCCGTCATAGGAGTAGTCGAAGCGCATTCCGTGCGGCAGGCCGCCGCGGTAGCCCGAGCCGTCGCCGCAGCCGGCGAACGGCTCGGCGACGCGGCCGACCTTGGTCGATATCACCACGTCCTTGCGCCCCGAGCGCCGCAAGGCCGCCCCGATGCGATGCTCGGAGAGGCCATGGCCATAAAGCGGTGAGGTATCGATCAGGTTGATGCCGGCCGCCAGCGCCGCCTCGACAGTCGCGATCGCGGTCGCCTCGCCCAGATGGGCATAGAGATCGCCGAGTGGCGCGCCACCGAAGCCAAGCGTCGTGACGGCGAGGCCGGAGCGGCCGAGCGGTCGAACGGGGAGCGTGGAAGTGGTCATCGGAAGCCGGGTGCTCGGTCGCGTTGCATCACTATGTGCACGCCAACATGTCAGCTTGCAACCGCCTCCGTTCCGGACTAGCGTGCGCACCATTCCGGCGGGCTCGGGCGATGCTGAGCCAGTCTGCCGGAACGGGATCAAGACGGCCTGCAAAGGCCGCGCATCAGTCCAGGGGAGGACATCAATGACCGAGATCTTGAAGCCGACGCGGCGTGGCCTGCTGCGCGGCGCTGCCGCGCTCGGCGCGACCGGCGCCATCGCCTCGCCTTTGGTGCTGCGCGAGGCGCATGCCCAGGCCGCCTTCAACTGGAAGCGCTTCTCCGGCCAGTCGATCGACGTGCTGCTGGTCAAGAACCCACGCTCGGACCTGTTCCAGGCCGCCGAGAAGGAGTTCATCGAGCTCACCGGCATCAAGGTCTCCTCCGAGCAGGTGCCGGAGCAGCAGCAGCGCCAGAAGGCGGTGATCGAGTTCGCCTCGGGCAAGCCGAGCTTCGACGTCAGCGCGATCTCGCTGCACGTGCAGAAGCGCATGGCGGCCAAGGGCAAATGGTTCGCCGACCTGTCGCCCTTGATCAAGGACGCCTCGCTGACCTCGCCCGACTTCAATTTCGAGGATTTCGGCGCCGGTGCGGTCGCCTATGCCCGCCAGGCCGACGGGGCGCTCGATACGCTGCCCTATTTCGTCGATTACTGGATGGTCTACTACAACAAGGAATTGTTCGACGCGAAGGGCGTCGCCTTCCCGAAGACCATGGACGAGATGGCGGTCGCCGCCGCCAAGCTGCACGACCCGGCCAAGGGCGTCGCCGGCTTCGTCTCGCGCGGCCTGAAGAACGCCAACGTCCCGGTTTGGGCCTGCCTGCTGCTCGGCCAGGGCGTCGAGACCACCTCGGCTGACGGCAAGCTCCTGACCGACACCCCGGAGGCGATCTGGGCCGGCGAGCTCTACAAGAAGCTCAACAAGGACACCGGCCCGGTCGGCTCGGTCGGCTTCAACTGGAACGAGTGCCAGACCACCTTCATGCAGGGCCGCGCCGCGATGTGGCTCGACGGCATCGGCTTCGCGACGCCGCTCGAGGATCCCTCCAAGTCGCGCATCGTCGGCAAGGTCGGCTACGGCGTCACCCCGCCCGGCCCGAAGGCGCACCATGCCGGCATGTTCGGCGACGGCATCGGCATCTCGCGCGGCTCCGCGAAGAAGGAGGCCGCCTGGCTCTACATCCAGTTCATCACCAACAAGGCGCAGCAGCTCGCCATGCTGAAGGCCGGTGCCGGCGCTCCGGCGCGCTCCTCGGCCTATCTCGACACCGCGACGATCGAGGCGTCGAAGTTCGGCAAGCAGTATTTCGACTGCCTGCTGAACTCGGCCAAGATCGCCCGCGCCGCGCTGCCGCAGATCGTCCCGGTCACCGAGTTCCGCGACGTCTTCGGGGTGGCGCTGACCAATGCGATCGGCGGCGCCGATGTCGCGGCCGAGCTGAAGAAGGCGACGGAAACCTTCGCCCCGGTGCTGGTGAAGAGCGAGCAGGGTTGAGGCTCGTCGTTACGCGTCATGGCCGGGCTTGACCCGGCCATCTCATGACCAGTTCGCAGTTTCAAAGAGATGCTCGGGTCAAGCCCGGGCATGACGGTTCCAGCAAATGACCAGCACCACCCTGCCAGTCAGCGATCTCGCGAGCCCGACGCCGCTTCCCGCGGCCGACTCGCGGGATTTCACGCCGCGCTACTGGCTGTTCTCGCTGCCGGCGGTGCTGATCATCGCCAGCGTGATCGTCTTCCCCTGGCTGTTCACGCTCTACATGTCGACGCAGGACTGGAAGATCGGCGGCGGGCAGGAATTCGTCGGCCTGCAGAATTTCGTCGAGCTCCTGCGTGACCCGCGCTTCATCGAGTCGATGGGGCACACCTTGTACTACACGGTGCTTGCCGTCGTGCTGCCGATCCTGTTCGGCACGGCCGCGGCGCTGGTCTTCCATCGCGAATTCCCGTTCCGCGGCCTGCTGCGCACCATCTTCGTCATGCCGATGATGGCGACGCCGGTCGCCGTCGCGCTGGTCTGGACGATGATGTTCCATCCCCAACTCGGCGTGCTGAACTATCTGCTCTCGCTGGTCGGCATTGGCCCGCAGGCCTGGGTCTATTCGCCGAACACCGTGATCCCGACGCTGATCCTGGTCGAGGTCTGGCATTGGACGCCGCTGGTCATGCTGATCGTGCTCGGCGGATTGGCCGGGCTGCCGCGCGAACCTTACGAATCCGCGCTGATCGACGGCGCCAATGCCTGGCACATGTTCCGCCACATCACGCTGCCGCTGGTCTGGCCCTTTATCATGGTGGCGATCGTGATCCGCACCATCGATGCGCTGAAGGCCTTCGACACGATCTTCGTGATCACCCAGGGCGGGCCGGGGACGGCGTCGGAGACGCTCAACATCTTCCTCTATCTGCAGGCCTTCCAGTTCTACAAGATCGGCTACGCCTCGGCGGTCGTGGTGATCTTCTTCGTGATCATCATCATGCTGTCGCTGCTGCTGCTCTACGCGCGCCAGAAGTCAAAGTGGAACGCGTGATGAAGCGCCTCGCCACCAAACTCGGCTTCTACGCCTCGGTCTTCGTGCTGGTCTCGCCGGCGGTGCTGGTCTTCCTCTGGATGATCTCGCTGTCGCTGAAGAACGAGCTCGACAACACCGCCTTTCCGCCGGTCTTCATCCCGAGCCCGCCGACTTTCGCGAACTATCTCGACGTGTTCGAGAAGAACAATTTCGCGCTCTATCTCTGGAACTCGATCCTGGTCACGGGCGGGGCGGTGCTGGTCGGCCTCGCGGTCGGCGTGCCCGCCGGCTACGGCATCGCGCGCGGCAAGGCCCACAAATTCGCGATCCTGATCCTGGTCGCGCGGATGACGCCGGCACTGTCCTACCTGATCCCGCTCTTCCTGCTGTTCCAGATCACCGGGCTGGTCGGCACGATCACGGCGCTGGTGATCACCCATCTCGTCATCACCATCCCGATCATCGTCTGGATCATGATCGGCTATTTCGAGAACGTGCCGATGGAGCTGGAGGACGCCGCCCGCATCGACGGCGCCACGACCTGGCAGGCCTTCCGCCATGTCGCGCTGCCGCTGGCCAGGCCCGGCATCGTCGTTGGCGGCATCCTCGCCTTCATCTTCTCCTGGAACAACTTCATCTTCTCGGTCGTGCTCGGCGGCAAGGCGAGCCGCACGCTCCCGTCCGCCGTCTACAACTCGCTGACCTTCGAGCAGATCTCCTGGGGGCCGCTGGCGGCAGCCGCCCTGCTCGTCACCTTGCCCGTGCTGCTGCTGACCGTCCTCGCCCAGCGCCAGATCGTCGCCGGCCTCTCCGCCGGAGGGCTCAAGGATGGCTGACATCGCCCCTCGCCCGATTGCCCCGACATTCCAATCGAACATCTCACGGAAAGACGCTTCGCAATGGCTCTGAATCCCAACCGCTTCGGCCTCTCCTGCGCCATCACCACGCCGATGCGGGAAGGCGGCGCCGTCGACCTGCCGCGGCTCGTCCATCATGCCAGGCATGTCCTTAGCCATGGCTGCGACTCGGTCACGCTGTTCGGCACGACCGGCGAGGGCGCGGCGCTCGGCGGCCCGGCCCGCACCGCCATGCTCGGCGCTTTGGTCGGTGCCGGCATCGATCCGGCCAGGCAGATCTATGCCGGCGTCGCCGCGTCGTCGCTGCACGAGGCGATCGACCAGGCGCAGACCGCGCTGAACGTCGGAGCGAAGGGCCTGCTGGTCGCGCCGCCCTTCTACTTCAAGGGCGTCGGCGACGAGGGACTCTATGCCTGGTTCTCGCAGTTCTTCGAGAAGCTCGGCGCCTCCGCCCGCAACACCATCCTCTACCACATCCCCTCGGTGACGGCGGTCGAGATCTCGGTCGGGCTGGTCGAGCGGCTGAAGACGGCGTTTCCGGGCGTCGTCACCGGCGTCAAGGATTCCTCCTGCGACTATCCGACGACCGAGGCCTTCCTGAAGGCGCATGGCGAGCTTGCCATCCTCGTCGGCGACGAGCGCCTGCTCGGCCGCGCCGTGCGCGCCGGCGCGCAGGGTTCGATCTGCGGTGCCGCCAATCTCGTGCCGCACCTCTTGCGTCCGATCGTCTATGAGGGCGCCGAGGATGCGGTGGTGAACGCGCTCGTCGACGAGATCTGCTCCTATCCGGTGCTGCCTGCGGTCAAGGCGCTGGTCGGCCATATCCATGGCGATGCCGGCTACGGCCCGATGCGGGCGCCGCTGACCGCGCTCGACGAGGGCCAGCGCAAGGCATTGTTCGCCGCCTTCGACCGGATCACCCGAGCCAAGGCGGCCTGAGGGAGAGAACGATGAGCCAGTCCGAACCGGATCGCGAGGGCGAGCCGCTGAAGCTCAGGGAGCGGGCTTATGCCAGCTTCACCGAGCGGCTGCTCGCGCGCGATATCCGGCCGGGCCAGTTCGTCACCCAGCGCGAGCTCGTCGCGATGACGGGCTTCCCGCTCGGGGCGATTCGCGAATTGATCCCGCGGCTTGAGGCGGAGGGGCTGATCAAGACCGTGCCGCAACGCGGCATGCAGGTCGCCCATGTCGACCTCAACCTGATCCGCAACGCCTTCCAGTTCCGCCTCTTCCTCGAGAAGGAAGCGACCGCCGCCTATACCAGGAACGCGACCGATGCCGAGATCGCCGAGCAGCGCGAGCGGCACGAGGCGATCATCCGCCGGGCCGAATCCGGCGGCGACGAGACGCTGATCGAGGATGCCGAGGATGTCGACCGGCTGATGCACGAGATGATCATCGACCATCTCGACAACGACATCGTCAGCCAGGCCTTCCGCGTCACCTGGCTGAAGATCAGGCTGATCCGGCAATACGAGACGCGGATCCAGAACCACATCCTGATCCCGGTGATGCAGGACCATCTCAAGATCATCGCCGCGATCGAGGCGCGCGATCCGGAGGCGGCTGCAGCGGAGATGAGTGCGCACATCAACAACGCCCGGACGAGGGCGATGAGCTACTGACCAGCGAACGGGCGCCGGCCCACAACGGGCGGTGCTGGAATACCGAGCCGGAGAACCGGCCGCTTAGGGAGGAGAGAACGATGACCAAGCTGACGAAACGCGCCTTTCTCGCCGGCTCGGCCGCTGGCGGTGCCATGATCGCGATGCCGACTGTGCTGCGGGCGCAGGCGACCGTGATGCGCTGGGGCGAGATGCTGCCGACCACCCATCCGCAGGTGCAGATGGTCGACCGGATCGCCAAGGAGGTGAAGGAGAAGACCTCGGGCCGCGTCGATATCCAGTCCTTCCCGGCGGGGCAGCTCGGCTCCGGCAAGGACATGATGGAATCGGTCGCCTCGGGCGCACTGACCATGACGACGGACGGCGCCGCCGCGCTCGGCTCCTTCCTGCCGCAGCTCTCGGTGGTCGAGGCGCCCTATCTCTGGCGCGACCCGGCCCATATGAGCAAGGTCGCCAAGGCGCCGGTCTTCACCCAGATGAACGACGACCTCATCAAGAAGCGCGGCTTGCGCATGGCGGCGGTGACCTATTACGGCAAGCGCCACCTGACCACCGGCTCCAAGGCGGTGAAGAGCGCCGCCGACGTGGTCGGCCTGAAGCTGCGGGTGCCGCCGGTCGACACCTTCCGCGCCATGGTCGAGGCCTGGGGCGCCAAGGCGACGCCGGTCAACTTCAACGAACTCTATCTGGCGCTGAGCCAGGGCGCAGTCGACGGCCAGGAGAACCCGCTGCCGACGATCCACAGTGCCAAATTGCAGGAGGTGCAGAAGCACCTGATCCTGACCGGCCACATCATCACGCCGCGCCTCATCGTCATCAACGAGGAGTTCTGGAAGGGTCTGAAAGACGCCGACCGGACGATCGTCGAGACCGCCATCGCCAACGGCGTAACCTGGCAGGATGCGGAGCTGGCGAACCAGGAGGGCAGCCTCGTCGCGACGCTGAAGGCGGCCGGGATGAGCGTCACCGAGCCCGATCTGGAGAGCTTCAGCAAGCCGGTGCTCGCCACTCTGCCGAAGCAGTTCGAGAGCAAATGGGGCAAGGGCACCTGGGACGCGCTCGCGGCGCTGTGACGGGTTGCTCGATAGCCGTGATGGGCGTGGGGAACCCTCTCCTGGAAGGAGAGGGCAGGGTGAGGTGTAGGCCCTGTGACCAGTTCCGCGAGCGCTCACCGCGCGGTCGGGTTCAAGCCAACGTTTCCGCTCCGAACACCTCACCCCTACCCCTCCCCTTCCAGGAGAGGGGTTCCCTGCGGCTCAAGGCCCGATCGCAATGAAATCCCTCGTCGCTTTCTCCGACCGTCTCGTCCGCGCCGCCGCGGTCGGCCTGCTGCTCGCACTGCTCGTCGCGGTTCTCCTCGGCGTCGCCTCGCGCCAACTCAACGCCCCGCTCGCCTGGACCGACGAACTGGCCCAGTACCTCTTGGTTTGGACCGGTTTCGTCGGCTGGATCATCGCTGCCAGGCGGCGCTCTCATATCCGGATCACGGTCTTCGCCGACCTCCTGCCGAAATCGGCCGGCCGGCTGTTCGAGATTGCGACGCAAGCCGCGATCATCCTCTTCGCCGCGATCCTGGTCCGCTATTCCTTCGGGCTGATCGAGCGGACCTGGGATGTCGAGTCGATCGCGCTGCCGGTCTCTAGCGCGGCGCTCTACGTGGTGATGCCGCTCGCCGGCCTCGCGCTGATCCTGCAGGCGCTGGCCGAGATCGGCGACGTGCTCGCCGGCCGCAAGATCGAAACCGCCGAGCCGGGGACGCAGCCGCTATGACGACGCTGATGCTGCAAATCCTGCCGGTCTGGTTCATTGCCCTGCTGATGGGTGTGCCGCTCTTCGTCTCGATGGGGCTGGCGGCGATCGCCTTCGCCTTCTTCGGCGGCTTCCCGCTCGGGATTGTGCCGCAGAAGATCGCGCAATCGGCCAATTCCTTCCCGCTGCTGGCGGCGCCCCTCTTCATCCTGATGGGAAACATCATGAATTCGGCCGGGATTACCGACCGGATCTTCGCCTTCGCCACGGCCTGCGTCGGCTGGCTGCGCGGCGGGCTCTGCCACGCCAACATCCTCGCCAGCGTGATCTTCGCCGGCATGTCGGGCTCGGCGGTAGCCGATGCCGGCGGCGTCGGCACGCTCGAGATCAAGGCGATGCAGGACGAGGGCTACGACGCCGAGACGGCGGCCGCGATCACGGCGGCATCCGCGACGATCGGGCCGATCATCCCGCCTTCTCTGCCGATGGTGATCTACGGCGTCTCGGCCGATGTCTCGATCGGCGGGCTCTTCCTCGCCGGCGTTATTCCCGGCCTGCTGATGGCGGGCGCGCTGATGGCGATGGTGGTCTATATCGCCGGAAAGCGCGACCTGCCGCGCCACCCCTTCCCCGGCGCGGCGCAGCTCTGGGTCGCCTATAAGGAGGCGCACTGGGCGCTGATGACTCCAGTCATCCTGTTCGGCGGGATGATGGCAGGCATCTTCACGCCGACGGAGGCGGCGGCAGTGGCGACTGCTTACGCCATCGTGCTTGGCCTCTTCGTCTATCGCAGCTTCTCGCTGAACGACCTGCCCGAGCTGGTGGTGCAGACGGTCGAGACCACCGGCGTCGTCCTCGCGCTGGTGATGACGGCGGCGGCGCTCGGCTGGTGCCTGTCGATTTCGCGCATTCCCCAGACGGTCGGGCCGATGATCGTCGATCTCGCCGGTAACCCGTTGATGTTCCTCCTGATCGTCAACCTGCTGTTGCTTTTCGTCGGCTGCTTCATGGAAGCGCTGGCGGCGATGCTGATCCTGATCCCGATCCTGACGCCGGCCGCGGCGCAGTTCGGCATCGATCCGATTCAGTTCGGCCTGATCTTCGTGCTCAACCTGATGATCGGCACGATCACGCCGCCGGTCGGGGTTGTGCT
Source organism: Allobosea sp. Root483D1 (assembly GCF_001429505.1). Taxonomy (GTDB): domain Bacteria; phylum Pseudomonadota; class Alphaproteobacteria; order Rhizobiales; family Beijerinckiaceae; genus Allobosea. The sequence continues at coordinate 1,073,892 of NZ_LMJW01000001.1, read as the reverse complement.
GTTCGTGACGTCGAAGATCGCCAAGATCTCGTTCGAGGCGATGTCGCGGGCGATCGTGCCCTGGCTGATCCCGCTGCTCGCGGTGCTGGCCGCGATCACGCTCTGGCCGCCGCTGACGACCTGGCTGCCGAACCTCGTGCTCGGCAAGTGAGGCAGGCTCACACCGTCCGCGTCACCTTGGAGAGATGGGGCGGACGGTCGGGGTCGAGACCGCGGCTTTGTGCAAGCGCCGCAAGCGCTCCGTAAAAGGCGCGAACCTGCGCCAGCGGCAGCAGCGCGGCGTGCAGGTCTGGCGGCAGAGGCAGGCCCTCTCCAGCCCCGGAGTCGCCGCCGGCATAGCGCAGATCGGCGCCGAGGCCGGTGAAGGCTTTAGCCGCAGCGCGTACGCTCTCGCTGCCTTCATCGCCCGGGTCGAGTGCCAGCGCCGGGAAGCCGGGCCCGACCAGCGCCAGCGGTCCATGCAGCACCTCGGCGGCGCTGAAGGCCTCGGCATGGATGCGGCAGGTTTCCTTGAATTTGAGCGCGATTTCCTGGGCGATGCCGAAGCTCAAGCCCCGGCCGATCACGTAGAGGCTCTGAGCCTCGCGCCAGGACAGCAAAGTGGGTGTCCAATCGCAGCGCCCGGCGGCGTCCAGCCCATCGGGCGCCTGCGTGAGCGCGGCGCGCAGGGCGTCGTCCCGGGCCCATTCCGCCGTCAGATGCAAAAAGGCGAGGCAGGTGGCGAGGAAGCTCTTGGTCGCGGCGACGCTGCGCTCGGGCCCCGCCCGCAGCGGCACGAGCATGTCGACCATCCCCGCAAGCGGCGAGCCCTCGTCGTTGACGAAGCCGATCACGAGTGCACCAGCCCGCTTGGCCGCCTCGGTCAACAGCAGCGCATCGGGGCTGCGGCCGGATTGCGAAACGGCGATGAACAAGGCGCGTGAGAGGTCGAGTTCACCGCCATAGACCGAGGCGAGACTGGGCCCCAGCGAGGCGACAGGCAGGCCGAGCGCACGCTCGATCAGGTATTTGCCATAGGTTGCGGCATGATCAGAGGAACCGCGGGCGCAGGTCGCGACAAAGGCCGGCCGCTTGATGCGCAGGCGCTGGACGAGATCGGTGATGATCGCCGCGTTCTCGGCAAGCTGCCGGCGCGCGACGGCGGCGGCTTCGGCTGCTTCGCTGGTGAGCAGGGTCTTAGCCATGGCGACGCAACGGGGTTTCGAGCAACTGATCGGCAATGCGGGCGACCTGGCGCGGGTCCAGCTTGCGGCCGGCGCCGCCAATGCTCTGGACCGAGAGTGTGCCACAGGCGATACCTTCGGCGAGGGCGCGCTCGGGCGCCTTCCCGGCAAGCCAGGCTGAGAGGAAGCCGGCGTTGAAGGCATCGCCGGCGCCGGTCGTGTCGAGCACCGCCGGGCAGGGCGCAGCTGGAAGCGCGATGCACTCGTCGCCCTGGTAGAGGCAGGCACCTGCGCTGCCATCCTTGATCACCACCAGCGAAAAGTGCCCGGCAAGTTTATGTCCGGCGGCGTCGAGATCGTCGCAGGCGGCGATCGCGCGCGCTTCTGCAGCGTTCGGCAGGAAAACGTCGACGCCAGTGCAGCGCGCGACGAGGTCCGGCGAGCGGATCAGTGCGTCGTCCCAGCTCGGATCGAGCGAGACGGTGAGGCCGTGATGCCTGGCGTCGGTCACCAGACGCGGAATTTCAGCCAGCGTCGCGAACTCGGCGATATGCAGATGGCAGGCACGGACATCGCCGAGCGCGGCGGGAAGCGTCGCTGGCCGGGCCGGACCGGCGCGGCGGGAGAGAAAAGCGCGCTCGCCATCCTGCACCATCGCGACGGTGAGCTGCGGGCCGGCATCGGCCGCACGCTCCAGAAAGGTAAGATCGATACCGCTGCCTTCGAGCGCCGGCAGGAGTGATTGCGAGAACGGGTCTTCGCCAAGGCGCGCCAGCAAAGCGGCGGAGCAGCCGAGCCCGACGAAATGGGCTGCCGTGATGAAGCCGCCGCCACCCGGCACGACCGCGACATCCTCGGCGAAGCGCTCCTCGCCGAGGCGCGGCATCGCGTCCAGCCCGCGGAAGACGAGATCGCAATAGAGCCGCCCGGTGCTGAGCACGAGCCCATCCGGCCGAGGTAGCCGGGACGTCACAAGGCGCGCTCGCTCTTGGCGTCGAACAGGCGCAGCGCCGAAGCCGGAGAGCCGAGCCTGACAGCGCTGCCGACGGCAGGCGGGTTCTTGGCCGAGGCCGAGGCGAGCAACAGTCCGCCTTCAGCCTCGACATGGACGAAGGTCTCCGGGCCGAGCGGCTCGACCACGGCGACCGTGCCGGACAAGACGAGATCGGCGCCTTCGCCCTGCCCGAGCACGCGCAGCTCCTGCGGACGGACGCCGACGAGGACATCCTCCGGCAGCGCCGCAGGCCAGGCGATTGGCGCTTCGCCGAGCTGCAGCGCGCTGCGGCCAGCCTCTGCGGTCGCCTTTGCGGGAACGACGTTCATCGTCGGCGAGCCGATGAAGCGCGCGGTGAAGACATCGGCCGGCTTCTCGTAGAGCTCCATCGGCGCGCCGACCTGGAGGATATGGCCGTCGCGCATCACCACGATCCGGTCGGCGAGCGTCATCGCCTCGACCTGGTCGTGGGTGACGAAGACGATGGTGGTACCGAGCCGCTGATGCAGCCGCTTGATCTCGAGCCGCATCTGCGCCCGCAATTGCGCGTCGAGATTGGAGAGCGGCTCGTCGAACAGGAAGACGGCGGGATCACGCACCATGGCGCGGCCGATGGCGACACGCTGGCGCTGGCCGCCCGAAAGCGCGGAGGGGCGGCGCTCCAGCAGCGGTGTCAGGCCGAGCACCTCGGCGACCTCCTCGACGCGCTTGCGCTTCTGGGCCTTGTCGAGCTTGGCGGTGTAGAGGCCGAAGGCGATGTTCTCGGCGACGCTCATATGCGGGTAGATCGCGTAGTTCTGGAACACCATCGCGATGTTCCGCTCTTTCGGCTCGAGCCGGTTCACGATCCTGTCGCCGATCGAGATCGTGCCGTCGTTGATGTCCTCGAGCCCGGCGATCATGCGCAAGGTCGTCGACTTGCCGCAGCCGGAGGGGCCGACGAAGACGACGAACTCGCCATCCTCGATCGTCAGGTCGATGCCGTGCACGACTTGCGTCGTGCCATAGCGCTTGACCAGTTTTTCGATCGCGATCCCGGCCATCAGGCGGCTCCTGCAAGAGCGGTGAAGGCGGCGTCCAGTTCGCGGCGCGCAGCGCCCTCGCGGCTGGCGATCGCGCTGGCGGCATCCTCGGCCGAGGCGAGCTCGGCGCGATAGCCGGCAAGGGCTTCGCCCAGCGCCTTCGGCCCCGGTCCGCCGAAACGCTCGCGCAGGGCGACGAAGTTCTCCGGCGAGACGGCGGTGGCGAAATCCTCGCGGCTGAGACCAGGCTCGCGGTCGGCGACATGGCGGAAGGCCTCGGCGAAGGGCTCGTAGCCATCGCGCGGCAGGTCGCCATCCCCCGCGACGACGGCGCGCGCCACCGCCGAGGCAACCTCATGGGCAGCGCGGAAGGAGAGGCCCTCCTTGCGCACCAGCGTGTCGGCGAGCTCGGTGATGGTGATGCAGGAGCGGCGGATGGTCTCGGCGACGCGGCGGCTGTCTACCGAAAGCGCCGGCAGCAGTGCTGCCAGCAGGTCGAGCACGCGTCCGCCGCTCTCGAAGCTCTGGTAGCCGGCTTCCTGCGTCTCGCCCTCGCTGTCGTTCATGTCGGTGAACGGGGTGTTGTGGACGACGTCGCGCACGAGCCGGGCGCGGCTCACCGTCTGCGAGGCGAGATGGCGCAGATGCTCGATCGGCACCGGGTTGCGCTTCTGCGGCATGATCGAGGAGATCTGCACGAAAGCATTCGGCACATAGACCTGGCCGACCTCGAAGGCGGTCCAGAACTGCAGGTCCTGGATCAGCCGGCCGAGATGCAGGAAGACCAGCTCGACCGCGCTGAAGACGCCGGTGACGTAATCGACCGCGGCGATGCAGCCATAGGAGTTCTGCAAGGGCGCCTTGAAGCCGAGCAGATGGGCGGTGCGGTGGCGGTCGAGCGGGAAGCCCGAGGTGGTGATCGCGGCGGCCCCGAGCGGGCAGAGGTCGAGCAGTTCGCGCGCCTGCACCAGGCGCCGGTGGTCGCGCAGCATCACTTCGATCGCGGCCGAGAGGTAGTGGCCGAGGGTCGAGGGCTGGGCCGGCTGGCCATGGGTATAGGCGACGATCAGCGTCGCCTTCTCGCGCTCTGCCAGCGTCAATGCAGCGCCGATCAAGGCGCGCAGCTGGCCGGCGAGCTTGTCGAGCCGGGGCTTCAGCGCCAGCTTGAACAAGGTGTGCTCGATATCGTTGCGCGAGCGGCCGGTGTGCAGGCGGCCATTGTCGTCGGCTTTGAGGCGCTTGCGGAGCTCGGACTCGACCAGGAAGAAATAATCCTCGACCTCGCCGGTATAGGTCAGCGTCGCCGGGTCGATCTCGCGCTCGATCTCGATCAGGGCGCGGGCGATGCCGGACGCCGTCTCGCGGGAGAGAATGCCGGTCTCGGCCAGCATGACGAGATGGGCGCGGTCGACGGCGCGGAAGCCCTCGACATGATGCGTCCTGACCGCGTCGAAGAGCGGGCGCAGCACCGTCTCCTTGTAGACCGGATCGGGAAAGACGGAGCTGTCGCTGGTGCGCGGATCGGTGTGGGCGGTCATCGCAACTATCCCTTGAGCCCGGCGAGCACGACGCCGCGGACGATGTAGCGCTGGAGCAGCAGGAAGACGGTGAGCGTCGGGATCGTCGCCAGCGCCGCGCCGGTCATGATCAGCTCCCATTGGATCTGCGATTCGACCGCGAAGGAGGCGAGCCCGACCGGGAGCGTGTAGAGCTCCTTGCTGGTGGTGACGATCAGCGGCCAGATGAACGCTGTCCAGTTGCTGAGGAAGGTGAAGATCGCCAGCGCCGACAGCGCCGGCGTCACCAGCGGCAGGGCGATGCGCCAGAAGATCGCGAACTCGTTGAGCCCGTCGACGCGCGCCGCCTCGAGGAAGTCGTTCGGCACCGTCTCGAAGAACTGCTTCATCAGGAAGGTGCCGAAGGCCGTCATCATGCCGGGGAACATGATGCCCCAGTAACTGTCGAGCCAGCCGAAGTTCTTGGCCATGACGTACCAGGGGATGACCAGCATCTCGGTCGGGATCATCAGGGTCGAGAGGATCGCCAGGAAGACGAGATAGCGGCCGCGGAACTGGAATTTGGCGAGGGTGTAGCCGACCAGGCTGTCGAAGAAGACGTTCGACAGGGTGACGATGGTGGCGATCGCCAGCGAGTTCCAGAACCAGCGCAGGAAGCGCCCGTCCGAGAGCACGGTCTTGTAGTTGTCGAGCGTCGGCGCCGCCGGGATCAGCCGGAGATCGTAGATATCGGCCGAGTCCTTCAGCGAGGTCGAGAACATGAAGAGCAGCGGCGTCAGCATCAGCAGGCCGCCGGCGAGCAGCAGCAGCCAGACGATGACGCGGCCGGGTGCGAAGCGGTGCATGAGAGAGGAGCCGGTCATCAACGGTCCCTCAGCAGGCGCAATTGCAGCAGCGAGACGCAGAGCAGGACGAGGAAGAGCACGACCGTCTGTGCCGCCGCATAGCCCATGTCGAAGGAGGAGAACGCGGTCTGATAGATCATCAGCACCAGCGGCTTGGTCGCGTTGAGCGGGCCGCCGGGATCGCCGCTGGTCATGTTGTAGACCTGGTCGAAGATGCGCAGGAAGCCGATCGAGGAGAAGACGACGAGGAAGATGATCGTCGGCTTGAGCAAGGGCAGCGTGATCTTTCTGAGGATGGCGAAGTCGGAGACGCCGTCGATCCGCGCCGCTTCGTAATAGGTCGTCGGGATGGCGCGCAGGCCGGCGAGGAAGATCACCACCTGGAAGCCGAGCCCGGCCCAGATCGCCGGGGCCAGCACGGCCGGCAATGCCTGTGTGGTTGAGCGCAGGAAGGGCTGCTGGGAGAAGCCGAGGGAGGAGATGACGTCGTTGATCAGGCCGATCGGCACCGGCTGATAGAACCAGCGCCAGACCCAGGCCATCGCGGTCGCGGTGGTCAGGAAGGGCAGGAAATACAGCGCCCGGATGAAGCCGTGCATGAAGCGGACGCGGTCGAGATGGTAGGCGATGGTGAAGGCGAGGACGAGGCTGAACGGCGTGCCGATGATCAGATAGAGGAACGTGTTGCGGAACACCTGCCAGAACACCGGATCGGCCATCAGCCGCTTGAAGTTCGCCAGCCCGACGAAGGAGGGCGAGTTCATCAGGTTCCAGTTGGTGGTCGAGATCACGAAGGCCTCGACCGTCGGGTAGAAGCGGATCAGCCCGTAGAACAGGATCGGCACGGCCAGGAAGCCCCAGGCCCAGACCACCTGCTTCTGCTGCAGGGTGAGGCCCTGCCAGAGGCGCCCGCCGGAGCGGGCGACTTGGATATTGGCGGTCATGGCGCGTCCTGCCGTGCTGGGCTTCAGGCAGCCGCGATCACTTCTTGTAGAAGCGGTCGAGGATCGCCTGTTCGGCCTTGGCGGATTCGGCCAGCGAGGCCTTGGCGTCCTGGTTCTGGATGAACACCCGGTTGGCCATGTCGAGCCCGACCTGGCGCTGTGCCAGCTCGTCGACGAAGACCGTCGCCTGCGAATAGTTCAGCGCCTTGAGGAAGGGGCCATAGATTGGGTGGCTAAGGTTCTTCTCGGTCTCGGCCGCTGCCTTGCGGGCCGGGAGTTCGCCGACCATGTCGAGCCAGACCTGCATCGCTTCCGGCGAGGTGGTGAAGGCCATGAACTTCTTGGCGGCTTCGAGCTTGGCGCCGGTCGGCTTGGCGGTGATGGCGTTGACCCAGTAGCTGGCGAAGTTCGAGCGCTTGCCGTCGGCGCTCGCCGGCAGTTCGGTGACACCCCATTCGAAGTTCTTGATGCCGCCGAAGGCGCCGAGACGGAAGGAGCCATCGACCGTCATCGCGGCGCGACCGGCGCGGAAGGCGGCCTGGCCCTCGTCCATGAAGCCGGCCTGGCCGACCTTGTGGACGCGCTGCAGGTCCGCATACCAGTTCAGCGCCTTGGCGCCGGCCTCGCTGTCATAGGCGACGGTCTTGTTGTCGTCGGAATAGGGCTTGCCGCCCATCTGGCGCAGCAGCACCTCGCGCCACCAGTGCAGGTCCTGGCCCGGCATGTCGATCACGGCGCCGGCCGAGAGCATGTTGCCGGCGGCGTCGCGCTTCACCGTCTTCTTGGCGGCTTCGAGGTACTCGTCGAGCGTCTGCGGCGGCTTGTTCGGGTCGAGCCCGGCATCCTGGAACAGCTTCTTGTTGTAGAACAGCGCCAGCGTGCGCACGGCGGTCGGCAGGCCGTAATACTCGCCGTCGCGCTTCATCGTCTGGACGATCGGGTAGAATTCCTTCTCGATCACGTCGTGTGGGAAGGCGTCGCGCGGCAGCGGCTGGATGAACTTGGCGCCGACGAAATTGTCGAGCCAGCCATAGTAGAGCTGGACCACGTCCGGACCCTGGCCGGCCGGCACGGCGGCGGCGATCTTGGTCTGGTAGTCGGCATAGGGGAAGGTCGTGTGCTTGACCTTGATGCCGGGATTGGCAGCCTCGAAGCGCTTGATCAGCTCGTTCATCGCCTTGATCCGGGCGTCGAACACATATTGCCAGTACTCGATCTCGACCGCCTGGGCGCGGGCGCCGGCAATGGCGCCGACCGACATCAGAACACCCAGAACCAGTCCGCGAAAGCCGCGCATGATCTGTCCTCCCATCTCGTTGCGACGTCCGCCCGCATGCTCGCTCCCGGCTGCCGGACGTTCAGCCGCCATGCTTTTCCCGCCGCCCGCCTGCTGTCAATCGATTAATTCACTTGAGTTTGATTAATGGCCATCGCAGCTTGTGCACACAGGACGGGCCGACCCACGATGCCGCACCGCAAGCCTCCAGCCGCGCACAGCGTCGCCCTCGGCGCCAATCCCGAACGCGGACGCCGCCATAACCGGCGCGTCGTGCTGGAGACGCTGCGCCAGCATGGCCGGCTCGGCCGCTCCGACATCGCCAATCTGACCCGGCTGACGGCACAGGCGGTCTCGAACATCGTCGCCGAATTGCTGGAAGAGGGCTTCCTGGTCGAGCTCGGCCGCCGGCGCACGGCGCGCGGCCAGCCGCCGGTCGAATTCGCGCTCAACGCCGATGGCGGCGTGACAGCCGGCATGGAGATCGCCGCCGACCATATCACTACGGTACTGGTCGATCTCACCGGCGAGATCCGGGCCCAGCGGATCGTGCCGTTGCCTGACCTTTCGGTCGAAGCCGTGCAGGCGCTGGCGGCGGCCGAGCTCAAGCGGGCGCGGGCGGGGCGAGGACTGCCGGAGCGCCTGCTCGGTTGCGGCGTCGTGATGCCCGGCCCGTTCGATTTCGAGGGCACGATCACCGTCGGCTCGACGGCGCTGCCTGGCTGGACGGGACGCGACGTCACCGCGCTGATGAGCGCCGCGCTGGCGACCTCCGTGACGGTCGAGAACGATGCGACGGCGGCGGCGGTCGGCGAGCATCTCTACGGTCTCGGCCGCAATCTCAGGCATTTCTGCCTGGTCTATTTCGGGCTCGGCCTTGGGCTCGGGCTGATGCTCGGCGGCGAGCCCTATCGCGGCGCCTTCGGCAATGCCGGCGAGCTCGGCCATGTCCCGGCGGTGCCGCAGGGCTTGCCTTGCGTCTGCGGCCGTCAGGGCTGTCTCGAAAGTTATGTCTCGCCCTCGGCCCTGCAGGAGACGCTGCGCAAGGCCGGTATCGCTCAGGTCGATGCGGCAGGCATTGCGCGGCTTCATGCAGAGGGGCATCCGGCGTTGATCGGCTGGATCGCGCAAGCCGGGCCGTTGCTGGCGCCGGTGCTCGCCATGCTGGAGAACCTGTTCGACCCGGAGACCATCATTCTCGGTGGCGGACTTCCCGATAGCGTCATCGATGCGCTGATCTTGGCGGCCGAGCCATTGCCGCTATCCGTCGCCAGGCGCGGTGGCCGTGCCATCCCACGTCTCCAGCGCGGCACGACCGGCCAGCTCACGGCGGCGCTCGGCGCGGCGGCACTGCCGCTCCTCGATGCGATCGCGCCGCGGCTGGTGAGGAATACTGCTGCGGCGGAGCCGATCGAATCTGACCAGATCGCCGTGTCCTGACTCCTCACAATTGCGATTCGATCGGCAGGAAGCGGATCAGCGCCGCTGTGAGACGGCGGCCGAAACCCGCCGCGGGCTCCTGCAACAAGCGGCCCTCGGGCTGCGACCCCTCGTCCCAACAGAGACGGCCATGGTCGAGGCCGAGCCTGAAGGAGCAGTGCGGCGTGGTTTGCTGCGCGAAGATGTCGCGCATTTCGCCAACGAGGCCATCGTCGACGACGACAACGCCCATTTCCGTGTTCAACGAGGCCGAGCGCGGATCGAAATTGAATGAGCCGATGAAGCCGGTGTGCCGGTCGACCGTGAAGGCCTTGGTATGGAGGCTTGCGCCCTTCGAGCCGAAGAGCGAGACGCCGGCAGGCCTGAGTTCCGGGCGCAATTCGAACAGCCTGACGCCTTGCCGCAGCAGTCGTTTGCGATAGCTGGCATAGGCGCCATGGACGGCGACGACATCGGTGGCGGCCAGCGAGTTGGTCAGGACCGTGACCTCGGCGCCGCGTGCGACGAGAGCGCAGAGCGCCAGCACGCCGCGCTCGCCGGGGATGAAGTATGGCGAGGTGATCTGCAGCTCGCTTTGCGTCTCGGCGATCGCCCGGTAGAGCCGGCGCGCCAGCCAGCCCTGCTTACCGGCGGCGACAGCTTTCTCCGGCGGATCGGAGATGATCTGGACCTGGCTGATCCAGCGCAGCGCGCCCAACAGCTCGGCCAGGGCCGTGGCGGCATCGAGCCTTTCGACGAGGCGCAGCAGAGCCTCGACATTGGCGCGGTCCCGGTCGATCGATGGCACCGGCAGGCTCGGCAGACGCCGGGCGATGGGGCGGCTGAGCGAGGCGATCGGGACTGCGGTCGGGCTGTTCCAGAAGCCGTCGAAGATCGTCTCGGCCTGCGTGACCGCCTCGCCGGCGACGAGCAGGTCCAGGTCGTGGAAGTTGCTGGCCTGCGCCGCGTTGAAATAGGCGTTGCCGATATTCCTGCCGCCGATGATGGCGAGGCGGCCATCGGCGATCCACGCCTTGTTGTGCATCCGGCGCGTCACGCGGAAGGCGCGCAACGCGAGTTCCAGGCCGCGGCGGATGCCGTTGGAGCGGTTCCGGCTCGGGTTGAACAGCCTGACCTCGATGTTGGGATGGGCGTCGAGGGCAAGGTAGATCGAATCGTTGCCGCGGGCGTTGATGTCGTCGATCAGCAAGCGGACGCGCACGCCGCGATCGGCGGCGGCGATGATCTCGCGCATGAGCAGGCGGCCCGCGACATCCTTGCGCCAGTAGTAATACTGCAGGTCGAGGCTGCGGCCGGCGCTGCGGGCGGTAAGAACCCGCGCAGCGAAGGCCCGCCCACCATCAGCCAGCAGGGCGACGCCATTGAGCTCGGGATGAGCAGTCAGCAGCGGTACCAGCGCACGGTCGATCGGCGTCGCACCCTCGGCTGGCGGAAGTGCATGCGAAGGCGGAGCACTGGTGTGGCGGGCGAAGCGGCCATAGGAATAGGTGGCTGCGACGGCGGCCAGCGCGATCAAGGCCAGGGCAGCGATCAAGACTTCGAGAAATGACATTCAGCGACTGCCGGAGCTCCGTTTTTCCTATAACCCCTATCCTCGCAAGTCGTTCGCTCAGAGCCGATCGAACCCTTGCCGCTTTCGGGAATTGATCATGGCAAGGCTCTTGCTAAGAGCCTCTGGAGCGAGTGAGCCTTCGTGGAGATGCCGGCTTGATGCTTGAGTTTGAAGGGCGCGGCTTGCGCCGCATCCGGGTGCTGCGCCCGCCGCAAATGTCGAGCTGGACGCGCGAAGCCGTCGGGCAGCCTGCGCTCGCCAGCGCCTCGCCGGCCGCGGAGCTCAAGATCGCCTCCTACAACATCCACAAGGCCGTGGGGCGCGACCGCCGCTTCGATCCCGACCGGATCATCGAGGTGATCCGCCAGATCGACGCCGATGTCGTGGCGCTGCAGGAGGCCGACCAACGCTTCGGCGAGCGCTCCGGGTTGCTCGATCTGGCGCGTCTCGAGCGCCGTACGGGCCTGAAGCCGGTGCCGGTGCAGAGCGCCTGGCAGGGCCATGGCTGGCATGGCAACGTCGTGCTCTTCCGCGACGGAGCCGTCACCGCGACCCGGCAGCTCGTCCTGCCTGGTGTCGAGCCGCGCGGCGCGCTGATCGTCGATCTCACCGTCTGCGGTGCGCCGATCCGGGTGGTCGCGGCGCATCTTGGCCTGCTGCGCCATTCGCGCTCGCGCCAGGTCGAGACGCTGATCTCCGCCTCGAAACCGACCGACGGCCGCCCGATCTTCCTGATGGGCGACCTGAACGAATGGCGGATCGGCAAGAAATCGAGCCTGCACGGGCTGGCGCCGAAATTCGGGCCGCTGCAGGCGGCGATCCCGAGCTTTCCCGCGCGCTTCCCGATCTGGGCGCTCGACCGCATCGTCGCCTATCCGGCCGAGACCATCACGCAGGTCGATCTCCACGACACCGCATTGTCGCGGCTCGCCTCCGACCACCTGCCGATCAAGGCAGTGGTGCACCTGCCGGGCGAGGATCGCCAGGCGCACTAGCGCGCTTTCCGTTTGATCGGACACGATCGAACGAAAAGAATTCGCGCAAAATCAAAAAGTTGAGCCAGCGTGGATCGCGGGGCAGGCTTGAGGCATCCTCAAGTGACGCACCGATGGGGGCATGCCACGATGGGCCCGTCCCTATCGAGACCGGATCCTGCCCAATGACGACCGAGCCGCGCCGCGCGAAGGCCTACCGCACCCAGAACTGGAGCCTGACCAAGCCTTCGGCGCGCGGACGCGGCGGCGTCATCGTCTCGCAGAACCATGAGGCGGCGGCGGCCGGCGCGGCAATCCTCGAAGCTGGCGGCAATGCGGCGGATGCCGCGGTCGCTGCCGCTTTCGCGCTGGCAGCGGTCGAGCCCTGGAACAGCGGCCTTGGCGGCATCGGCTTCGGCGTCGTGCTCAAGGCCGGCGAGAGCAGGGCACAGGTCGTCGATTTCGGCCCGGTCGCGCCGCGCCGCGCCGATCCGGCCGATTATCCGCTCACCGGCGAGATGAAGCTCGATCTCTTCGCCTGGCCGGGCGTGGTCGACGATCGCAACATCCACGGCCCGCTCTCCTTCTGCATTCCGTCCTCGGTCGCCGGCTACGCCAAGCTCAAAGAGGCTTTCGGGACGAGCATGCCGGTCTCCGAACTGCTCCAGCCTGCGATCGCATTGGCCCGGCGCGGGCTGGCGCAGGACTGGTACACGACGCTGAAGATCGCTTCCTCGGCCTCGGTGCTCAGGCTCTACGAGGAGAGCGCCCGCATCTACCTGCCCGACGGTTTGCCGCCGGTGCCGCCCTATCAGGGCGTGCCGGGCTTCAGGAGGCTCGGCAATCTCGGTGCGACGCTCGAGCATCTCGCCCACGCCGGACTCGATGATTTCTATCGCGGCGACCTTGCCATCAGGCTGGCCGCCGACATCGCCGCTGCCGGCGGCGTGGTCGATGCGCAGGACCTGGCGGATTGCCGGGCGAGCGTGCGCGAGGCGCCGGTGATCGACTGGCGCGGCACGCACCGCATCCATACGGCCGGCGGGCTGACGGCGGCACCGACCCTGCAGGCGGTGGTCGAGGGCATGGCCTCGAGCCCGCCGCCGGAGGGCGGACCGGATTCGGCCTGGTTCGCGAGGCTGTCGCAGGTGATGCGCGAGGCCTATGCCAGCCGGCTCGAAGGGCTCGGCGCGGCGCAAGCGGCGAAGGAGCCGGGCGAGACCTGCACCACGCATCTCACCGTGGTCGACGGAGAGGGCACCATCGTCGCGCTGACGACGACGCTGCTCTCCTCGATGGGCAGTCGTCTCGTCCTGCCCGAAACCGGCGTGCTGATGAACAATGGCATGATGTGGTTCGATCCTCGCCCGGGCAGCGCCAATGCCATCGCGCCAGGCGCTCGCCCCTTGTGCAATATGTGCCCGGTGGTGGTGACGCCGGCCGATGGCGGCTTTCCGCGCTATGGCGCCGGCGCCTCGGGCGGGCGGCGGATTCTCGCCAGCGTCTACCAGATGCTGGCTTTCACCCTCGACAGCGGCATGAGCCTGGAGGATGCCGCGCACCAGCCGCGCATCGACGTCTCCGGCCCCGACGGCACCAGCGCCGATGCGCGCCTGCCGGAGGGCACACTCGATGCGCTGGCAGCGGCCGGCCCGCTGACGGTGGTTGAGCACGGCGTGCTGCCGCTCAACTTCGCCTGCCCGAACATGGTGCGGGCCGGGCAGGGCGAACAGGAGGGGATCAGCGACGCCGCCTCTCCCTGGTCGGCGGCGGTGGCGGCGTCGTAGCAAGTGCGTCATGCTCGGGCTTGATCCGAGCATCTCAGAAATCAGTGCCTTCTCGTCCTGAGATTCTCGGGTCGGCGCTGTGCGCCGCCCGAGAATGACGGCGGAGCGCTACCCCCGCTTCAGCCCCCAGGGATACGGCGCCGAGCCCGGCAGCATGCCGGTCAGGCCCTTGCGATAGGCCGTCTTGATCACGAACTGGCCCAGCGGGATCGTGGCGCATTCCTCCAGCGCCAGGCGCCCGAGCGCGACGGCGACCTGCTTCTGCTTCGCCTCATCCGGCGCATAGAGCCATTCCTCGGCCATCTCCTCGGCCTTGGCGTTGGTCCACCAGCCGAACCAGCCCTTGTCGCCCGGGCCGCGGACGAGGTTGGACAAAGCGGGGTTGCCCCAGCCGACGGCCGCGCCGGTGGTGTGGAAGATGCTCCAGCCGCCCTTTTCGACCGGCTCGCGGCTGTTGCGGCGCTGGATCACCGTGCCCCAGTCGCTCGCCGCCATCTCGACATTCATGCCGATTGATTTGAGCAACTCGTAGGTGACGTCGCCGAGCGGGCCGATATCGGGGAAGTCGGTCGGGTTGATGATGACGACCTTCTCGCCCTTGTAACCGGAGTCCTTCAGCGCCGCCTTGGCCTTGTCGACGCTCTGCGGCATCAAATCCTCGAGCTCGCCGGTGTAGTAGGGCGTACCGCGCCACCACAGGTTCCGGCAGACCTGCCAGGCGGTGGTGTCGTCGCCCTGGCTCGCCCGCATATAGTCTTCCTGGTTGACGGCGAGGCGGACGGCGGCGCGGACCTTCGGATTGTCGAAGGGCGGCTGCAGATGGTTCAGCCGCATGATCGAGCCACGGCCGTTCTTGTCGATGACCTCGCGGGTGATGTCCGGGCTCCTTGCGAGCAAGGGCTGGAGGTCGGCGAGCGGGCGCTCCCACCAGTCGATCTCGCCCTTGGTCAGCGCGGCGGCGGCGGTCGCCGGATCGGGCAGGATCGGCCATTCGATCCGCTTGAAATGCGCTACTTTGCCGCCGGCATTGCGGCTCGGCGGCTCGCTGCGCGGCTTGTAGGCCTCGTTCTTCTCGTAGACGACGCGGCTGCCCGAGACATATTCGCTGGCGACGAATTTGTAGGGACCCGAGCCGGTCATGTCGGTGACCTGCTTGGTCGCCTCGGTCTTGGCCAGGCGCTCCGGCATGATGAAGGGCGGGTTGTCGGCCTTGGCCATGCAGTCGAGCATCATCGGGAAGGGCCGGGTCAACTTGATCTCGATGGTGCGCTCATCCGGCGCGCCCCAGGCTTCGACCGCCTTGATCAGCAGCTGGCCGTAAGGGTCGCGCTGGCACCAGCGCTTCAGGCTCTCGATGCAGTCGGCCGACCTGACCGGCTGGCCGTCATGGAAGGCAAGGCCCTCCCGGAGCTTGATCTTCCAGACCTTGCCGTCGGCCGAGATCTCGTGGCCCTCGGCCATTTGCGGTTGCGGCTTCAGGTCGAGGTCGCCGCCATAGAGCGTGTCATAGACGTAATAGCCGTGATTATTGGTCACGGTCGCCGTCGTCCAGATCGGATCGAGCGAGGTGAGGTTCGCCTGCGGTGCCATCTTGAGCACGCTCGCGCTCGGCGCTTGCGCCAGCGCCTCCCGGGCAAGCGTTGGAGCGAACAGGGCGGCGGCTGCCGTGCCCTGCAGGAACTGACGACGCTTCATATGATCTCTCCCCTTTTTTGATTGGATCGTGCGGCTACAAACTCTGTTCGTCCTGCTGTCGTGGCTTGGAAAGTTGCGTGCTTCGGCTAGTCGAAGCCAAGGAAATTCGGGCTGTCCGCGAGTCTCGGCGCGGCCTTCAGCCTGGCGATGTCGGGCACGGGGCGCGCCGTCAGCGGATCGCCCGCCAAGAGTGACTCGAGCGCCGCCGCGACCGCAAGCACCTTGGCGTCGCCGCCGCGCGGGCCGACGATCTGCAGGCCGAATGGCATGCCGTTGCGGTCGAGCCCGACCGGCAGCGAGATCGCGGGATGGCCGACGATCGTCACCGCATAAGCCATGGCGAGCCAATGGAAATAGGTCCGCGTCGGCTTGCCATCGATCTCGGCCGGATAGAGCTCCGACCAGGGTCGCGGCGAGAGTGTCATCGCCGGCGAGAGGATGACGTCGTAGCGCTCGAAGAAGCGCTGCCACTCATGGTAGAGCACCGTCTGCTGCTTCAGCGCCCGGGTGATGTCGAGCGCGCCATAGCGCAGGCCCTCCTCGACATTGGCGCGGACATTGGGGCCGACCTTATCGGGCGTGTCGCGGACGCGTTCATATTGCCCGGCGAGGAAGTTGACGGCGCGCAGGACCTCGAAGCTCTCATCGGTCCCGCTGCAATCGGGAGTGGCTTCATCGGCGCTGGCGAAGACCTTAGTGAAGCGGCCGATCTTGTCGGTGAAGACCTCGCGGATGTGCTTCTCGGTCGGCGCAAAGCCGAAATCCGGAGTGAGCGCCACCTTGAGCGAAGCGAGATCGCAGTGATCCGGCCGGGCGAAGTCCTCCGCGCGCCGGACCTGCTTGCCGTGGATCGTCGTCGCCAGCGGGTCGACCCCGTCGTCACTGACCATGGTCGAGAGCAACAGGCAGAGATCGGGCACCGTGCGCGCCATCGGACCGAGCACGGAGAGCGGATTCCAGCCGAGAGCGCGCTTGTCGCTCGGCACCAGCCCCGGCGACGGCCGGAAGCCGACGATGCCGTTGAAAGCTGCGGGATTGCGCAGCGAGCCGCCGGTGTCCGAGCCGGTGGCGATTGGCACCATATTGGTCGCGAGCGCGACGCCGGAGCCGCCGGAGGAGCCGGCGGCCGAGCGCGAGGGATCGAACGGGTTGCCGGTGACGCCGTAGACGGCGTTACGGGTGTTGGCGCCGGCGCCCCATTCAGGGGTGTTGGTCTTGCCGACGATGACGGCGCCGGCCTTCCGCACGGAGGCGACGATGCCCTGGTCCTTTGTCGGCACATGCTCGGCAAAGAGCGGGCTGCCATAGGTGGTGCGCAGGCCCGCGACGTCCTCGAGATCCTTGATGCCGATCGGCAGGCCGTGCAGCGCCGGCAGCTCGTCGCCGCGCATGGTAGCAGCGTCGGCGGCCTTCGCCGTCGCTCGCGCTCGCTCGTCGTCGCGCGCGACCATGGCGTTGACGGCAGGGTCGACCGCGTCGATCTGGGCGAGGCAGCTTTCGAGCAGCTCGGTGGCCGAGAGCTTCTTCTCGCCGATCAGGCGGCGGGCGGTGACGGCATTGAGATCGCAGGGTTCGGTCACGGCAGAAGGCTCCGGCAGTCAGTGCGAGCCGTTGCGGCCCGTCCTGCCAGTCGAAGCGGCCTCTGCCCCCGCGTCAACCCTCGCCGGGTTGAGTCCGGGCCTGCGTTCGCCTCAGATGTGCAAGGCGTGGCCGAGCGCTTTCAGCGCCGATTCCTGGAAGCCTTCGCCCAATGTTGGATGGGCGTGGATCGTGCCAGCGATGTCTTCCAGCCTTGCCCCCATCTCGATGGCGAGGCCGAAGGCGGCGGAGAGCTCCGACACGCCTTGCCCGACGGCCTGGATGCCGAGGACGAGATGGTTGTCGGCGCGGGCGACGACGCGCACGAAGCCGGTCTCACCATGGCGGGTCATGGCGCGCCCGTTGGCCTGGAAGGGGAACTGGCCGGTCTTGGTCTCGAAGCCGGCAGTCTTGGCTTCCGCGGGCGAGAGGCCGACAGAGACGATCTCGGGATCGGTGAAGCAGATCGCCGCGATGCCGGCCTTGTCCCAGAGGCGTGGCTCGCCGGCGACGATCTCGGCGACCATCTCGCCCTGCGCCATGGCGCGATGGGCCAGCATCGGCTCGCCGGTGACATCGCCGATGGCGTAGATGCCGCGCATCGAGGTCTCGCAGCGCTCGCCGATCCGGATGAAGCGGCCGTCCATGTCGAGCACGAGCTCGTCGAGGCCAAGCTTGCTCGTCGCAGGCGCACGGCCGACCGTGACCAGGATCTTGTCGGCCGGCAGCTCCTGTTCCTTGCCGTCGGCCGTCTCGATGCGCAGGCCGTCGCCCTTGGCGGTCGGGCCGAGCGCCCTGGCGCCGAGCAGTACTTCGACGCCGAGCGCCGACAGGCTCTTGGCGACGGGGGTGGTCAGTTCGGCATCGTAGAGCGGCAGGATCTTCTCCTGCGCCTCGACCACGGTGACTTTGCTGCCGAGCTTGGCGAAGGCGGTGCCGAGCTCGAGCCCGATATAGCCGCCGCCGACCACGACGAGGCGCTTCGGCAATTCGGTCAGCGCGAGTGCGCCGGTCGAGGAGATGACGTTGCCGCCGAAATGCAGGAAGGGCAGCTCGACCGGATGAGAGCCGGTCGCGATCACGATCGTCTCGGCCGTGATCACCTTCGGACCGGTCTCGGTCTCGACGGCGACGGTCTTGCCGTCGCGGAAGCGGGCCTGGCCGTGAACGATCTTGACCTTGGCCTTGCGCAGGAGGCCGGCGACGCCGTTGTTGAGGCGCTGGACGATGCCGTCCTTCCAGGCAACGGCCTGCTTCAGGTCGAGCTTGGGCTCGGCGGCGGTCAGGCCGAAGGGCGTCTTGCCGGCGGCGGCGTGAGCGGCTTTCTCGAACTCCTCGGCGACATGGATCATCGCCTTGGAGGGGATGCAGCCGACATTGAGGCAGCTGCCCCCTAGCTTGCCGCTCTCGACGATGACGGTGTCGATGCCGAGCTGGCCGGCGCGGATGGCGCAGACATAGCCGCCGGGACCGGCACCGATGACGAGCAGCTTGCAGGTGATCTCGGTCATGGTTTTCTCCCGCCGCTCACATATCCACGAACAGCGTCGCGGGCGTCTCGAGCAGCTCTTTCAGCCGCTGCACGAAGACCGCCGCGTCCCAGCCGTCGATGACGCGGTGGTCGAAGCTGGAAGAGAGGTTCATCATCTTGCGCGGCACGAAGGTCGTGCCGTCCCAGACCGGGCGGATCATCATCTTGTTGACGCCGACGATCGCGACCTCGGGATGGTTGATCACCGGGGTGGTGGCGATGCCGCCGAGCGCACCGAGCGAGGTGATGGTGATGGTCGAGCCGGTGAGCTCGTCGCGGGTCGCGCTGCCGTCGCGGGCACGCTCGGCCAGGCGGGAGAGCTCGATGGCGCAGCCCCAGAGGTCGCGCGCCTCGGCATGCTTGACCACCGGCACCATCAGGCCGGAGGGCGCCTGCGTCGCGATGCCGATATGAATGCCGGCATGCTGGTGCACGATGCCGGCCTCGTCGTCATAGATTGCATTGAGGCCGGGTTGCTCGCCCAGTGCCTTGACCATGGCCCGCATCAGGAAGGGCAGCAGCGTCAGCTTCGGCCGCTCGGCCGTCGGCTTCTTGTTGAGCGCCGCGCGCAGATCTTCCAGTGCCGAGACGTCGACCTCCTCGACGATGGTGATGTGCGGGATGCGCGACTTCGACAGCGCCATCTTTTCGGCGATGCGACGGCGCAGGCCGACGACCTTGACGTCGGTCACCGCCGTCTTCGGTGCGAGCCGGCCCGTGACCGGGGCCTCCGGGCCGCGCTGGATGAAGGCGTCGATATCCTCGTGGCTGACGCGGCCAGCCGGGCCGGAGCCCTGGACCTGGCGCAGGTCGATACCGGCCTCGCGCGCCTTCAGCCTGACGGCGGGGGACGCCAGCGGCTTCTCGCCGACCGGGCGGCGCGGCGCGGGCGTGGTGGCGACAGGTGCCGGGCGGGCCGGAGCCAGAGCGGGCTTCGGCGTCGGCAGCTGCTTTGGGGCAGGCTCGGGAGCCGCTGCCGCCGTGGCGGGCACCGCAGCAACGGGCTTTTCCTGTGGCAGCCCGGCGGGCGCTTCGGCTTCGGCCGGTTCCTCGGCCGTGGCTCCACCGGCGACCTTGAGCTTCACCAGCGCCGAGCCGATCGCGACGGTGTCGCCGATCTCGGCACCGACCCAGGTGACCTCGCCCTCGACCGGCGAGGGGATCTCGACAGTCGCCTTGTCCGTCATCACCGCGGCGATGAGATCGTCCTCGCGGACGATGTCGCCGACCTTGACGTGCCACTCGACCAGCTCGGCCTCGGCGATGCCTTCGCCGACATCGGGCAGCTTGATGATGCGCTCGGCCATCAGCGTGCCTCCATGATATCGCGCAGCGCGCGCCCGAGACGGGCGGGGCCGGGGAAGTAGTCCCATTCCTGGGCGTGCGGATAAGGCGTGTCCCAGCCGGTGACGCGCATGATCGGCGCCTCCAGATGGTAGAAGCAGTGCTGCTGCACCAGAGCGGCCAGCTCCGCGCCGAAGCCGGAGGTCAGCGTCGCCTCGTGCAGGACGATGCAGCGGCCGGTCTTGGAGACCGAGGCGACGATCGCGTCGAGATCGAGCGGCAGCAAAGTGCGCAGGTCGATGATCTCGGCGTCGATGCCGGTCTCCTCGGTGGCTACCTGCGCGACATGGACCATGGTGCCGTAGGTGACGATGGTGACGGCCTGGCCTTCGCGGCGGATCGCCGCCTTGCCGAGCGGGATGGAGTAGTGGCCTTCCTCGACCTCGCCGAGCTCGTGCTTCGACCAGGGCGTGACCGGGCGGTCGTGATGGCCGTCGAACGGGCCATTGTAGAGCCGCTTCGGCTCGAGGAAGATCACCGGATCGGGATCCTCGATCGCCGCGATCAGCAGGCCCTTGGCATCGCGCGGATTGGACGGCACCACCGTCTTCAGCCCGGAGACATGGGTGAACAGGGCTTCCGGGCTCTGGCTGTGGGTCTGGCCGCCGAAGATGCCGCCGCCGGTCGGCATGCGGATCACCATCGGGCAGGTGAAGTCGCCGGCCGAGCGGTAACGCAGGCGCGCCGCCTCCGAGACGATCTGGTCATAGGCCGGGTACATGTAGTCGGCGAACTGGATCTCGACGCAAGGGCGAAGGCCATAGGCCGCCATGCCGATCGCGGTGCCGACGATGCCGAGCTCGCTGATCGGCGCGTCGAAGCAGCGGTTGACGCCGTATTTCTGTTGGAGGCCGTGGGTGCAGCGGAAGACGCCGCCGAAATAGCCGACATCCTCGCCATAGACGACGACGTTGTCGTCGCGGCCCATCGAGACGTCGAGGGCCGAGCGGATCGCCTCGATCATGGTCATGCGGGCCATGGTCAGACTCCGATCTGCTGGCGCTGGCGGCGCAGATGCGGCGGCAGCTCGGCATAGACGTCCTCGAACATGTCGCGGGACGAGGGCTTGCCGCCGGCATGCAGCGTGCCGAAGCTCTCCGCCTCCTTCTGGGCGGCGATCACGGTCGCCATGATCTCGGCCTCGGTCTGCTTGTGGCGCTCCTCGGTCCAGGCGCCGATCGCGATCAGGTGCTGCTTCAGCCGGACGATGGGGTCGCCCAGCGGCCAGTCGTCGGATTCGTGCTTCGGCCGGTAGGCTGAGGGGTCGTCCGAGGTCGAATGCGCGCCGGCGCGATAGGTGACGTATTCGACCAGCGTCGGTCCGAGATTGCGGCGGGCCCGCTCGATCGCCCATTGCGCCACGGCATAGGTGGCGAGGTAATCGTTGCCGTCGACGCGCAGCGCCGGAATGCCGAAGCCGAGACCGCGAGCGGCGAAGGTGCCGGAGCCACCGCGGGCGATGCCTTGGAAGGTCGAGATCGCCCACTGATTGTTGACGACGTTGAGGACGACGGGGGCCTTGTAGGTCGATGCGAAGACCAGCGCTGCGTGGAAATCCGATTCCGCCGTCGAGCCGTCGCCGACCCATGCGGCCGCGATCTTGTTGTCGCCCTTGATCGCCGAGGCCATCGCCCAGCCCACCGCCTGGACGTATTGGGTGGTGAGGTTGCCGGAGATCGAGAAGAAGCCATGCGCCTTGGCCGAATACATGATCGGCAGCTGGCGGCCGCGCAGCGGATCGCGCTCGTTCGAGTAGATCTGGCACATCATCTCGACGAGCGGATAATCGTGCGCGATCAGGAGCCCGGCCTGGCGATAGGTCGGGAAGTTCATGTCGCCGTCATTGAGCGCGATGCGGAAGGCGCAAGACACCGCCTCCTCGCCGGTGTGCTGCATGTAGAACGAGGTCTTACCCTGGCGCTGCGCCATCTGCATGCGCGCATCGAAGGCGCGCAGCGTCAGCATGTGGCGCAGGCCGCGGATCAGATCGTCCTTGGAGAGATCGGGCACCCAGGGGCCGACCGCCTCGCCCTCGCGGTCGAGCACGCGGATGATCGAATAGGCGAGGTCGCGGATTTCCCTGGGATCGACATCGACCGGCGGGCGCTGCACCGAGCCGGCCTTGGGGATCACGACATGCGAGAAATCGGGCTTCTCGCCGGGGCGACTGGCCGGGACGGGAACATGGAACCGAAGCGGTGAGGGGTCTGTCATGTCCGCGCTCCCTAGGCTCTGTCCGACCCAGCATTCAGCCATGCGAAGGCGTCTGCAAGGCGCGTCTGCAGGGATGTCGGTCGAGACGCCCTGATTATTCGGGCATGTTAGGGTGGTGACGCATCGATTTCTTGCCGAAATGGCCTTGAGATTCGGCTCTGGTCGGAGGATTATTCTGTCAGCTTGGCCTAGTGCGGAAAATTCACCTGATGGCGATCAAGGCGCGGCGCAGCGAGGAGCTCGACCAGATCGACCGGCGCATCCTCTCGGCGCTGAACGAGGATGGCCGGCTGACGATCAATGCGCTGGCCGAGAAGGTCGGTCTCTCGCCGTCGCCATGCTGGACGCGGGTGAAGCGGCTCGAAGAGAACGGCGCGATCGAGAAATACGTCGCGGTGCTGAACCACCGGGCGCTCGGGCTCGACAATGTCGTCTTCATCGAGATCACGCTCGACAAGCATGACGACAAGCTGCTCGACCGCTTCGGCGAGGCGCTGGCGCGGATTCCCGAGGTGGTCGAGGCCTATCTCGTCACCGGCGACTACGACTATCTGGTCAAGGCCGTGGTCAGCGGCACCGAGCACTATGAGCGCTTCCTGCGCGAGAAAATCTACCGCCTGCCGGGGATGCGGCAATCACGCACGACCTTCGGCCTGCGCGCACTGAAACGGGCGATCTCGGTCGACCCGCTGCAGATCGCGCCGGTGTGAGCGGAGTTACGCCGGCACCGAGATCGCCATGCCGTCGCGCTGCGGGTCGGCGCCGCCGGTCGCGAGCCCGTCCTCGATTCTGACGCCATGCAGGGCGGCGAAGGGATAGCTCTGGGCCGAGCGCTTGACGTCGTAGCCGGCGGACTTGAGCTGCGCCTCGACGCTGCGGCGGATGCGGTTGCTGATGTCGATGGAATTCGAGACGCCCATGACGCGCGGCGCTGTCACCGCCTCCAGCATCGACATCTCGAAATCGATGACGTTCATGATGCCCTGCGCCATCGCCGGAGCGATATAGCTGCCGCCGGGCGCGCCCATGACGATGAAGGGCTTGTCGTCCTTGAAGACGATCGTCGGTGCGGCCGACGATGAACGGCGCTTGCCGGGCGCGATCGACCCGGCGCGGCCGGGGCGCGGGTCGAAGCGGCTCATCGTGCCATTGTAGATGAAGCCGAGGCCCTCGGTGATCGCGCCGGACGGGCTGCCGAGCGTATGGGTCAGCGCGACCGCGTTGCCGTGGCGGTCGACCACCGTGACATGAGTGGTCTCGCGCGACGATGAGCGCTCCAGCCGCTTGACGTCGGCGCGCTCGCCGCGGCGGATGCTGTCAGCCTGCTCGGCAGCATGTTCCTTCGAGATCAGGCGCTCGACGGGGACATCGACATAGGCCGGGTCGCCCATGAACTGGTCCTTGTCGATGGTCATGCGCTTCATCGCCTCGGCGAGCAGGCGGACATGCTCGGCGCCGCCATGGCCGAGCGCGGCGAGGTCGAAGGGCTCCAGCATATTGAGGATTTGGAGCATCGACATGCCGCTCGCTGGCGGCGGCGAGGTCGAGATGCGATGGCCGCGATAGGAGCCCCAGATCGGCTCGGCGACGGAGAGCTCGTAGCGGGCGAGGTCCTCCCGCGAGATCAGCCCGCCATGCCCTGCGAAGTCGGCGGCGATCTCCTCGGCGAGCTCGCCATGGTAGAACAGGTCGGCGCCGCCCTTGGCCAGCCGCTCCAGCGTGTTGGCCATGTCGGAATTGACGATGACATCGCCCGGGCGCTTCGCGCTGCCGTCGGGGCGGAAATAGAGCTGCTTGCCGGTCTCGCTGTAGCGCAGCTTGTCCGATGTGTTGACCTGACCCGAGCCGCTCTGATCCTGCGACCAGAACCAGTGCATGTGCGGACGCACCAGCACGCCCTCGCGTGCTTGCCTGATCGCCGGCGCCATGACGTCGGCCCAGTCCATGGTGCCGAAGCGCGACAATACGTAGTCGTAGCCCTTGACGCTGCCAGGCGTGCAGACGGCGAGATGGCCGAACTCGTTGATGCCGCCCTCGAGCAGGAAGGCGAAGCCGTCGCGCGATTGGCCGCGCAATTTGTCGAGCCACATGTCCGGCTTCGCAGAATAGGAGGCGCGAGCGTAGAACTCGACGATCTCGTGCACGCCCTTGCCGGGCATGTAGAGCTGCATCGAACCGAAGCCGCCGATCCCTGACATCAGCGGATCGACCACGCCCTGCATGAAGGCGCAGGCGATCGCCGCATCGATCGCATTGCCGCCGCGCTCCAGCACGGCCGCGCCTGCTTCCACCGCTTCCGGCTGTGGGGCGACGATCATTCCGTTCTTCATGGTGCAGCCTTTCGCCCCTCATTGGAGCATGTTGTCGGTCGGGCGTAGGCCGCGGGGAACCCCTCTCCCGGATGGGAGAGGGGCAGGGGTGAGGGACCGCCGCTGATTGCTTGGGTGCTACGGCGCCGTTGCGCCTTCTGCGGTGAGGGCAGACCCTCATCCCTGCCCTTCTCCCACACGGGAGAAGGGTTCCCCGCGCCCTTCATCACGCCGGCTCGCCCAGCCGCCAGAACAGCCTGACACCGCCATCCGCCATGCTCTCCAGCCCGGGAACCGCTGAGAGCAGCTTGCGGGTGTAGTCGTGCTGCGGCGCGTCGAAGATCTGGTCGCGCGTGCCTTCCTCGACGATGCGGCCCTCATGCATGACGATGACGCGGTCGGAGACCTGCTCGACCACGCCAAGATCATGGCTGATGAACAGGCAGGAGAAGCCGTGCTTGCGCTGCAGTTCGGCGAAGAGCTCCAGCACTTGGGCGCGCACGGTGACGTCGAGCGCCGAGACCGGCTCGTCGGCGATGACGAAGCTCGGCCGGCGGATGATGGCGCGGGCGATGGCGACGCGCTGGCGCTGGCCACCGGAGAGTTCGTGCGGATAGCGCTCGGCGAAGCCGTCGCCGAGCCCGACCTCGCCCAGAACTTCGGCGAGCCGCGCTTTCCTGTCGGCGGCGCTCATGCCCTTCACCAGCCGCAAGGGTTCGCCGACGAGCTCGCCGATGGTCATGCGCGGGTCGAGCGAGGAATAGGGATCCTGGAAGACCATCTGGCAGTTCAGCCGATAGTCCCAATAGGCCGTCTCGTTCTTGGCGATCGGCTTGCCGTTGAACAGGATCGCGCCCTCGCTCGGCTTGATCAGCCCGGCAATGGCATGGCCGAGGGTGGTCTTGCCCGAGCCCGAGCCGCCGACCACCGAGACGACCTCGCCGGGCTTCACCGAGAGGCTGATGCCATGCAGCGCCCGCTTGGGCTGTTCCTTGCGGAAGAAGCCCTGGCGGCCGCCATAGTCGACGACGAGGTCGTTGACCGCGACCAGGGGTGTCCCGGCCTCCGGCACCTCGCGCGCCGGCTCGCGATGCGGCATCGCGGCGAGGAGCTTGCGGGTATAGGGGTGCTGCGGCCGGGCGAGGATATCCTCGCTGTTGCCGTGCTCGACGACATCGCCCTGGCACATCACGACGATGCGGCTGCAATAGCGCGCGACCATGCCGAGATCGTGCGAGATCAAGAGCACGGCGGTGCCGTTCTCCTTGGTCAGGTCGACCATCAGCTCCATCACGTCGCGCTGGACGACGGCATCGAGCGCGGTCGTTGGCTCGTCGGCGAGCAGCAGCGCCGGCTTCAGCAGCATCACCGAGGCCAGCATGATGCGCTGGCGCATGCCGCCGGAATACTGGTGCGGATAGGCGTTGAAGGCGCCTTCGGGATCGCGGATGCCGACGCGCCGCAGCATGTCGAGGATGAGTTCGCGCCGGCCGTTGGCGTCGAGCTTGCGATGTAGCGCCAGCCCTTCCTCCAGCTGCCGCCCGATCAGCATGGACGGGTTGAGCGAGGTCATCGGCTCCTGGAAGACCATGCCGACCTTGGCGCCGCGAATGGAGCGCAGGCGCTTTGGCGCCATGGTCGTGACCTCCTCGCCGTCGAAGCGGATCGAGCCCGAGATCAGGCGCACCGCCGGCGGGATGAAGCCCATCACGGCGCGAGCGGCGAGCGTCTTGCCCGAGCCGGATTCGCCGACGATGCCGACGATCTCGCCAGGCGAGACCGAGAAGCTGACATTGTTGACGACGGTGCGGCCGCTCGCGCCGATCCTGAGCGTGAGGCCGTCGACCTCGAGCAAGGGTCTGGTGGAGGTCATCGCGCACCCCTCATCCGCGGGTCGAGCTTGTCGCGCAGCGCGTCGCCGAGCAGGTTGATGCCGAGCAGCGTCAGCGAGATGCAGAGGCCCGGGAAGACGCCGAGCCAGACGGCCTGGCCGATATAGGGCCGCGAGCCTGCCAGCATGTTGCCCCAGGTCGGCGCCGGCGGCGGCACGCCGAGGCCGAGGAAGGAGAGCGAGCTCTCGGCCAGCAGCACCCAGCCGAACATCGAGGTCGCCAATACGGTCAGCGGCGCGATGCAGTTCGGCAGGATGTGGCGCAGCATGGTGAAGGCTTCGGAGTTGCCCATCACCCGCGAGGCCGAGATGAACTCGCGCTCGCGCAGCGAGAGCACGGTACCACGCACGATCCGGGCGACCGAGGGCGCATAGGCGATGCCGAGCGCCAGGATGATGCCGTATTTGTTGGCGCCGACCACCGCGAGCAGGCCGAGTGCCAGGAGGATGCCGGGGAAGGCGAGCAGCGCGTCGTTGAAGGCCATGATGGTGCGGTCGACCCAGCCGCGGACGTAGCCCGAGAACAGGCCGATCACCGTGCCGAGCGAGACGGCGAGCGTGACCGTCAGCAGGCTGATCCAGACCGATGTCGCGGCGCCCGCCATCAGGCGCGAGAGCACATCGCGACCGAACTCGTCGGTGCCGAGCCAGTGCATCGCCGAAGGTGCGGCAAGCTTGGCGCGGAAGGAGAGCCGCAAGGGGTCATAGGGCGTCCAGAGCGCGCTGACCGAAGCGATGATGGCGAGGAAGCCGATCAGCGTGCCGCCGACCAGGGCGTTGGGAGCGGGGAGCTTCATTGCGCCGTCACCCTCGGGTCGAAGATCGGATAGCAGAGGTCGATCACGAGATTGACCAGCACATAGGTGAAGGCGACGAAGAGCATGCAGCCCTGGATCACCGGATAGTCGCGGGCGAAGATCGAATCGACCAGGAGCCGGCCGAGGCCGGGGATGGTGAAGACCGTCTCGACCACGGCGATGCCTCCCAGCAGGTTGCCGAGGACGAGGCCGATCAGTGTCCATGTCGGCCCGAAGGCGTTCTTGAAGGCGTGGTTCCAGAGCACCGCGCTCTCGGTCAGGCCCTTGGCGCGGGCATGGGTGATGTAGTCGAGCCGGAGCACCTCCAATGTCGAGGCGCGCGCCATGCGCAGGATCACGCCGATCTCGTGCAGGAACAGCGTCATGATCGGCATGATCAGATAGAGGATGCCGGCCAACGGGTTCTCGGCGATCGAGACATAGCCGACGACCGGCAACCATTCGAGCTTGAGTCCGAAGAAGAGCAGCAGCAGCAGGCCGAGCCAGAAGGTCGGGATCGACAGGAGCAGCGTCGCGACGGCGACCAGCGAGAGATCGAGCGAGGTGTCCTGCTTCCACGCGGCGAGGACGCCGGCCGGCACCGCAACGAGGCTCGCGAGGGCGACCGCGACCAGCACGATCTGGGCCGAGATCCAGAAGCGCTGCAGGATCAGCGGCAGCACCGCCTGTTGCGAGTTGATCGACTGGCCGAGATCGCCCTTGAGCAGGTTGCCGAACCAGATGCCGAACTGGACCGGCACGCTCTGGTCGAGGCCGAGCCTTGCCTGCAGGTCGGCGATCGAGGCCGGTGTCGCGAGGTCCCCGAGCATCAGTGAGGCCGGATCGCCCGGAATCAGCCGGATCAACCCGAAGACCGCGACCGACACGATCAGCAATGTCGGCACGGACATCAGAATGCGCGTCAGCGCAAAGCGCAGCATCGGCTTCCTCCCGGTGTGCGGACGATACGGGTGGGATCAGTTCGCCAGCGTGACTTCCCACATGCGCAGCTTCGACTGCCACGGCTTGAAGCCCTGGACGCGCTTGGCATGCGCGATGATGTCGAGGCCGTTGAAGGCAAAGATCATCGGGACTTCGTCGATGACGCGCTTGTGCAGCTCGTCGACGATCTTCTGGCGTTCGGCCCGGTCGGAGGTCACATAGAGCTTGTCGATCTGCTTCTGCGCTTCCGGGTTGTCCCAGGTCTTGCGCGGCTGCTTGTCCTTCGGTCCCGAGAACTGCTCGAAGGCGATCGCAGGGTCGAAGCGGGCCGAGAAGGAGAAGGACTGCATCTGGTAGTTGCCCTTGTTGAAGCGGTCGAGCTGGGTCGCCCAGTCGAGCACCTCGATCTCGGCGTTGACGCCGACGGCCTGCAGCATCTGCTGCGCCACCACCGCAGCCGGGAAGCTCGGCACCACCGGGCGCTTATTGGCGAGGATCACGATCTTCTCGCCCTTGTAGCCGGCCTCCTGCAGCAGCTTCTTGGCGCGGGCCGGGTCGAAGGCGTGGCCCTTCTTCTCGACCTCGCCGAAATAGCTCGAACCGGAATAGATCGGCGAGGTGTTGGGCTTCCCGAGGTCGTTGTAGAACGATGCGACGATCTCATCCATGTCGAGCGAGGCGGCGATCGCCTGGCGGACCTTCTGGTTGCCCATCACCGCGTCCTTGGTCTGGATCAGGAAGACGTGGCGGACGGCGTTCGGCTCAACCGCGACGGCGAGCTTGGGGTTTTTCCGCAACTCGACAGCGTCACTGGGCAGGATGTCAGCCATGTCGAGCGCGCCCGAAACCAGCCCGGCCTTTACCGTCGCCGGATCCTTGACGATCAGGAACTTGACCTCCTTGAGCAGCGGCCGCTTCGAGCCGACATAGCCGTCGCGCTGACTGCCCGATGGCGACTTGTAGCCCTCGAAGGCGGTCATGGTGAAATACTCGCCGCGCTTCCACTCGCCGAACTTGTAGGGGCCGGTGCCGATCGGCTTGTCCCAGGACCCGTCGGCCTTGACCGAATCCTTGTGCAGGATCGCGGTCATGGCGCAGTCGGTGCGGGCGAGCGTATCGAGGAACAACGCGTTCGGCTTGTCGATCTGCATCACCACGGTGCGCGCGTCCGGCGCCGTCACGGACTCGACCTTGAGGCCGGAGCGACCGTCGAATTCCGAGGTGCAGCGCCAGTCGGTCTTTGCGTCCATGTAGCGGGTCCAGTTCCACAGCACGTCGGCCGAGGAGAGCTCGGCGCCGTTGTGGAACTTGACGCCCTGGCGCAGCGTGAAGGTGTAGGTCTTGCCGTCGGCGGAGAGATCGACCTTCTCGGCGAGCAGCGGCGTCGCGACGCCGCCCTCATTGTAGCCGACGAGGCCCTCGACCAATTGCAGCGCGAAATCATCGGTGTTGTCGTCGCGATTGACGCCGGGATTGTTACTGCGGATGTCGGCGGCGACGGCCACCGTGATCGATTGGGCCATCGCCGGCGCGGCGAAGGCGGCGGTGGCGATGAGGGCGGCGGCCGGCGCAAAAAGATACTTCATCTCGGTCCCCTGTCGTTTTTTCGTTTGTCGTTGTGATCGTCAGGCCGTCGCGTGCGCGACGGTTCAATTGGCGAAGCCGACCTCCCAGAGCCGCGGCTTCCCGGCAACCCAGGGCGCGAAGCCGCTCAGCCGCTTGGAGACGGCGGACGTGTCGACCTGATTGTAGAGGAAGATCAGCGGCGCATCGGCGAGCATCAGCTTGTGCAACTCGTCGAACAGCTTCTGGCGCTCGCCCTCGTCGGCGGTGATGGTCGCCTTCTCGATCAGCTCGTCGGCGCGGCGGCTGTCCCAGGCCTTGGACGGGTAGGTGTCCTTGGGGCCGCTGAACTGGTTGTAGCTCTGCGCCGGATCGAGGCGCGCGGAATAGCTGAAGGACATCATCTGGTAGTTGCCCTTGCTGTAGCGGTCGAGCTGCGTCGCCCATTCCAGCACTTCGATCTCGCTGTTGATGCCGGCGGCCTGGAGCATCGCCTGCGCCACGACCGCGACCGGGAAGCTCGGCACGCTCGCGCGCTTGTTGGCGATCAGCTTGATGGTCTGGCCCTTGTAGCCGACCTCGGCGAGCAGTTTCTTCACCCGGGCCGGATCGTGATTGTAACGCTGGCGCTGGACCTCGCTGTAATAGGGCGAGCTGACATAGACCGCGGAGTTGTTGGTGCTGCCGAGCTCGTTCGAGGCCTGGGCGACGATTTCGTCGAGATCGAGCGCCGCCGCGATCGCTTGGCGCATCCTGACATCGCTGAGCAGCGGATCGCGGCTCTGGAGGAGCAGCGCGTGCTTGGTCGCGCTGGGGGCGCTCAGCACCTGCAGGGTCGGGACCTTCCTCATCTCCGGCATGTCGGCATCGGGAATGTCCGCGACATGCAGCGCGCCCGAGATCAGGCCGGCCTTGACGGTCGCGCCGTCTGCGATGGCGAGGAACTTGACCTCCGGCACCAGAGCGCGCTTGCGGCCGACATAGCCGTCGCGCTTGTCGCCCGCAGGCGAGACATAAGCATCGAAACGCTTCAGCGAGACGAACTCGCCGCGGCGCCAGTCGCCGAGCATGAAGGGGCCGGTTCCGATCGGCTTGTCGAATGAGCCGTCGGGCTTCAGCGAATCCTTGTGGATGATGGCGACCATGGCGCAGTCGGTCCGCGCCATGGTGTCGAGGAAGAGCGCGCTCGGCTTCTCCAGCGTCATCACGAAGGTCGCGGGATCGGGCGCCGAGACGGCGGTCACCTTCATGCCGATGCGGCCGTCGAACTCCGACCGGCAGCGCCAGTCGGTCTTGGGTTCCATGTAGCGGGTCCAGTTCCACATGACGTCGGCCGAGGTCATCTCGGCGCCGTTGTGGAACTTGACGCCCTTGCGCAGGCTGAACGTGTAGGTCAGCCCGTCCGCGGAGACGGCGATCTTCTCCGCCAGCAGCGGCGCGACCGCGCCGTTCTCGCGATAGCCGACCAGCCCCTCGACCATGTGCAGGACGACGGCATCGGTATTGTCGTCGCGATTGACGCCGGGATTGGTCGAACGGATGTCGGCGTTGAGCGCGACGTTGATCGTCTGCGCCGCAGCGGGGCTCGCAAGAGCGAGCAGGGCGAAGGCGAAGATGAGCCGGCGGTTCATTGTCGTTCCCCTCGCTGTTCGCAGTTCGGTCCGGGCCGGCTCAGGCCGCCTTGGCCGCGCCCGATCGGCGCTTGGCGAGCATGTCCGCGAAGAAATCCTCCACCCGCGGGATGGCTTTCAGCCCGTCATGCGGCATGTTCGGCACCAGGTCGAAGCGCACCGTGATGCCGTGCTCCTCGAAATTCCGGCGCAGGGTAGCCAGCCGCTCCGGGCGGTTCGCTCCGGCATGGTTGGCGTCCGGCATCCAGCTGGCGTTGCCGGGCTGGTGGGTGATCTCCCAAGTCTCGAGATCGGCGGCGCCGACGATCATCTGGACCGGGACCTGGCGCATCGCCTCGATATCGGGGGCGGTGCCGAAGAGCTCGGCCATGTTGCGGCTGCCGACCCACCAGTCGCGGGTCGGGTCGAGCAGCGTCACCGAGCCCGGCGCGCCGATCGAGGCGGCCCAGAGCTTCTTCGGCTGCAGCATCAGGAAGCGATGGGTGAAGTGGCCGCCGCCGGAATAGCCGAACAAGGCGAAGCGGTCGAAGCGCAGGCCGTAATGCTGGGCGACTTCCTCGACCATGGCGAGCAGGATGTGATCGTAGCGGACCTCACCCTCGCGCATGTATTTGAAGCCGTTGCGATTCCCGTCGCCCATCACGCCGATCGGGAAGAGCGGGGCGAGGATGATGCAGTTGTTCCAGCGGCCGAAGGCCTCGAAGGCGTCGCGATAACCGGTGAAGCCACGGCCGGTGCCGTGCATGGCGACGACGAGCTCGGGCGCCTGGCCGCCCTTGCCGAGGGTTTTCGGCACATAGAGGCAATAGCTGAAGCGCGGATCGGCCTTGCAGGCGGTGACCGGGGTCGGGCCGAGATCGTAGAGCGCGCGGGCGATCGCTGCCGCATCGTCCTGCTTGGCCTGGCTTGCGACGGGAGCAGTCATGCGGCGTCTCCTGATTGGTTATAAGATTGGCGCCAATTTTGTTGCATGATACGCTCCATGCCGCAAGCCGGATTCGACAGATGTTGTGCCGGCTGTGCGCGATGCTGGCGAACCAGTTCACAAGCGCCGGTGAAATGCTCTAGAGACCCGCTATGGCCACTCGTCCCAAGACCCAGCGCGCCAAGGGCGAACTCGCCAACGAGATCGCCCGGGCGATCCATGGCCGCGCCTATCGGCCGGGCGAGTGGCTGCGGCAGATCGATCTCGAAGAGGCCTTCCAGGCGACGCGCTTCGACGTCCGCGCCGCGCTCGACGAACTCGCGGTGCGCAAGACGATCGAGCATGTGCCCAATCGCGGCTATCGGGTGGCCGAGATCGATATCGCCACCTATCGCGCGATCCGCGACACCCGCATCATCCTCGAGAGTGCCGCATCCCGCCTCGCGATCGGCAGGATGGACGATGAGGTGATCGCCAGGCTCGATGCGATCGCCCATGAGTTCAGCGAGGCGGTGCGGAGCGGGACGCGTCCGCAGCAGAGCGAGATCAACCGCGCCTTCCATAGCCTGATCTATGCCCATTGCGGCAATCCGGTGCTGGCGGAAACGATCTGGAGCCTGCGCGACCGCTCGCGCGGCTCGGCGGTGACGGTCTGGGCCTCGCATCAGGCCCTGCTCGCCAGCGACGCCGACCATCATGCGATGGTCGCAGCGATCCGGGCCGGGGACGGCGAGCGTCTGGCCGAGCTCACCAGCCACCACATCATCAAGGACCTCATCGAGGTCAACGGCGCGGCCTAGAACTCGCCTCGAAACTCTACTCCGGCGGCCATCTAACGGCATTTTCTGCGCTTCCGGTGCTCACGGACCAATGTCCGCTGCGCTCCGGTTCTCGAAAATACCGCCATCTGGCGCGCCGGAGCGAGTTTCGAGACGAGTTCTTAATCCGCGACGGTGACTTCCCAGAGCCGCGGCTTCGACAGGATCGAGGACTTGTAGCCCTTGATCCGCTTGCCATAGGCGCCGGCGTCGATGCCGTTATAGAGCATCACCATCGGCACCTCGGCGATAAAGCGCTGGTGCAACTCGTCGAACAGCTTCTGGCGCTCGGCCTTGTCCGAGACGACCATCGACTTGTCGAGCAGGGCCTGTGCCTCGGGATTATCCCAGACCTTGCGCGGCTGGGTCGCCTTCGGGCCGGTCACCGATTCAAAGGAGAGGGCGGGGTCGAGCCTTGCCGAATAGGGGAAGGCCTGGAGCTGGTAGTTGCCCTTGGAGTAGCGGTCGAGCTGCGTCGCCCATTCGAGCACCTCGATCTGGACGTTGATGCCGGCAGCCTGCAGCATCTGCTGCGAGACCACGGCGGCATCGAAGCTCTGCGGGTAGCGCTTGTTGGCGAGCATCACCAAGGGTTCGCCCTTGTAGCCGGCTTCCTGGAGCAGTTTCTTGGCGGCGGCGAGGTCGTGCTTATAGCCCTTGGCCTGGGCCGCGTCGTAATAGGACGACAGCGACGGCACGATCGAATTGTTGCGCTTGCCGAGCCCGTCGGTGACCTGGGCGACCAGTTCCTCAGTGTCGAGTGCCGCGGCGATCGCCTGGCGCAGCTTGACGTTGCCGAGCAGGGGATCACGGGTCTGCAGGAGGATGCCGACCAGGCCCATATTGGTCGTGATCGAGAGCTCGACGCGCGGGTCCTTCTTGAGCTCCTTGACCTCGGCATTGGCGACGTCGGGGACGATGTCGATGTCGCCGCGCAGCAGGGCCGCCTTGGCGGTCGCCCCGTCGGGAATGACCATGAAGCGGACTTCGTCGACGAGCGGGCGCTTGCCGCCGGTATAGCCGTCCGGCGCGCCCGGCAGGCTGGCATAGGCCTCGTTGCGGCTGAGGCGGATATATTCGCCGCGCTTCCACTCGCCGAGCTTGTAGGGGCCGGTGCCAACAGGCTTGTCGAAGGAGCCGTCGGCCTTGAGCGAGTCCTTGTGGAGTATCGCGGTCATCGCGCAGTCGGTGCGGGCGATGTTGGCGAGGAAGAGCGAGCTCGGCTTGTCGAGCTTGAAGACCACGGTCGCCGGATCGGGCGCCGTGACCGCCTCGACCTTGGCGCGACCGCGGCCGTCGAATTCCGACAGGCAGCGCCAGTCGGTCTTCGGATCCATGTAACGGTTCCAGCTCCAGACCACGTCGTTCGAGGTCAGTTCGGCGCCGTTGTGGAACTTGACGCCCTTGCGCAGGGTGAAGCGGTAGCTCAACCCGTCCGGCGAAAGCTCGACCTTCTCGGCCAGCAACGGCTTGACCTCGGAATCCTCGCCATAGGCGACGAGGCCCTCGACGATGTGGAGGACGACCGAGTCGGTGTTGTCGTCGCGGTTGACGCCGGGATTGATGCTGCGGATGTCGGCGTTGAGGTGGACGCGCAGTGTCGCGGCCGCGGCGGGCAAGGCGACTGCGGCCGCAACGCCGAGCGTCGCGAAAGCGAGGGAAAGGCGGCGTCGGCTATGCATCGGCGGGTTCCCCTTGTTTTATGATCTGGACGCGTCGTCGCCGCCTTATTCGGCGGCCTGTGCGAGCGTCATTGGTTCATCGGTGAGGCTGTAGCGGGTGAAGATGCGGTTGAGGGCCGGCAGCGGCGCGACCTCCATCGTGCCCTTGGCCGGCTGCATGATCACCATCGAGACGGTGGCCGAGAGATTGCCGGTGTCGTTCAGGCGCGGCGGGCGGCAGACCGAATGCGGGGTGAGGAAATCGTCGAAGAAGGCTTCTTTCAGATCGTCGACCGTGAGCTTACGGCCGGCCTCGTTGAGCAGCTTCTTGACGCGCCAGTCGCGGTAGAAGCTCTCGGGCACACGCGGGGTGCCGGTATCGGTGATCTTGGTCAGCGCGACCTGGCCGACCCAGTGATTGGCGTGAACGATCAGCCCGTCCTCGGGATAGAGCGGGAAGGCGGCGTCGGGCGCACACTCGAAGTCGATGCCGAAACCGGCGACGGTCGAGAGCATCATGTTGTTGGAGCAGGCCTTGGGCGTGGTTGCCACCGCCTTGATCGCGTAGGCGAAATGCTGCTGCTCCAGCACCTTGCGGCGGATCAGTGCCAGTGGCACGCCGGCTTGCGTGAAGTCGCGCTCGCTTTCGAGGTAGTTGGCGGTGATCGAGATGCCGGCCGCGTTCATGCCGCAGCGCGCGAGGCCGCCGGCCTCGACGAAGGTCAGGAAATCGGGGCCGTCATCGCGGCGCACGCGCAGCACGATTGCTGTCTCGGCGCATTCGGCCTTCCAGTCCCAGTTCTGGCCGTGGATCAGTTCGCCCGAGGCGCTGCGCTCGGGCAGGATGATCGCGCCGGTGCAGCCGTCGTCGAGCTCTTCCTCCGCCCCGACCGGCTTGTTCTTCTCCAGTTTGGCCTTGGCGATCACCTCGGTGCGGGCATTGATCATGATGACGTCTTCGAGCGTGACGCCCGCACCGTCGGCGATGCCGCGCATCTCCTCGACATAATGCTTGCCGAAGGCCTCGATCTCGCGGGCGAATTCGCCGATCAGGCGCGACTTGGCGGCAGCGTCATAGCCGAGCTCGCCGAGCTGACCGCCATAGAGTTCGATCGAACGCTTGACGCGCTTGGGGGCCGCCGCACCATGCTGGCGGCCGCGTTCATAGGGCGTGCCCGAGACATCGACGAAGGGAAAGGGCTCGACCATGACCGGATCTCCGCGGTTCGCGCTGGCGCTATCTCGATCCATAATGTATTTCATTTCAAACTAAGACAATCAAGAGCCTTTCGATGACATCTCCGACACGGCTGCAGCAGGAGATCGCCGAACGCCTTCTCCGCATGGTCCGGGAGGATGGCCTGGAGGCCGGCGCCTGGCTCAACGAGAACAACGCGGCACGCCGCCTCAACGTCTCGCGCACGCCGGTGCGCGCTGCGATCGACCATCTCGCCCGGCAGGGGCTGGTGCGCCGGCATCCGAACAAGGGCGTCGAGCTCCTGAGCGCGCCCGAGGCGTCCGCGGGTCACAGTGCGAACGCCGATGCGGTCGAACTCGCCATGGTCAAGGTGGCGCAGGACCGGCATGGCGGGCGCCTGCCCGACGAGATCTCCGAGCTCGAACTGATGCGGCGCTACGAGCTTGGCCGGCCCGAGGTACAACGCTTGATGGCGCGGCTCGCCGATCTCGACATGGTCGAGCGCAAGCGTGGCTATGGCTGGCGCTTCCTGCACGAGCCGCGCGACCAGTCTGCCCACGACGAGCGCTATCGCTTCCGCCTGCTGATCGAGCCGATGGTCTTCTTGGAACCCGCCTTTTCGCTCGAGCAGGTCTGGATCGACGAGATGCGTTCCCGACACGAGCAGGCCCTGTCGCAGCCCTGGAGGGAAAGTTCGGCGATCGGCTTCTACGAGATGAATGCCGATTTCCATGAGGGATTGGCGGCGGCCTCAGGCAACCGTTTCATGCATTCGGCGGTGCGCCGGCAGAACCAGATGCGCAGGCTCTCCAATTACGACTGGACCTATGGCTATGAGCGCGTCGTGGTGAACAGTCGCGAGCATTTGCAGATGCTCGCCACGATCGAGGCTGGCGATTATCAGCTCGCCAGCGCCCTGATGCGCAGCCATCTCCAGCGCGCCATGCAATTGCGTCGCCCGGATGGGTTGGATTGAGGTTGCTCGACGTTCTCGCTATTGTCTTTTGAATTTAAGAAAGACACTATGCGGCGATCGACAGCGAGGATCCGCCGATGACCGCGCACGCACTTGCCCCTGAAACCCGTCGCGACAACGCGCCCGACGCCTTCTGGATGCCGTTCACGCCGATGCGCGCCTTCCGGCAGGCGCCACTGCTGTTCGAGCGCGCCGAGGGCATGCACTACGTCACGCCAGACGGGCGACGCGTGCTCGACGGCATGGCCGGGCTCTGGTGCGTCAATGCCGGGCATGGTCAGACCAGGATCACCGAAGCGATCCGCGAAGCCGCCGGCCGGCTCGATTTCGTCTCCTCCTTCAAGATGAGCCACCCCGATGCGGAGGCCTATGCGGCGCGGCTCTGCGACGTCGCGCCTGAAGGCATCGACCATGTCTTCTTCGTCAATTCCGGCTCGGAAGCGGTCGATACGGCGCTCAAGATCGCGCGCGCCTATCACCACGCCCGCGGCCAGGTGGGGCGCACCAAGCTGATCGGCCGGGCCAAGGGCTATCACGGCATGGGCTGGGGCGGGCTCTCGGTCTCCGGCATCGGCCGGCACAAGGCCGCCTTCGGGCCGCTCTTGCCCGATGTCGCGCATCTGCCGCTGCCCTATGACCGCGCCAGCATGGCCTTCTCGCGCGGCAGGCCGGAAGGCGGGCTCGCCGCTGCCGAGGCGCTGGAGACGCTTCTTCAGATCCACGATCCGGCGACGGTCGCCGCTGTCATCGTCGAGCCGGTGACCGGCTCCGGCGGTGTCTATCCGCCGCCGCTCGGATATCTCGAACGCCTGCGCGCGATCTGCGACCGGCACGGCATCCTGCTGATCTTCGACGAGGTCATTACCGGCTTCGGCCGGCTCGGCGCGCCCTTCGCGGCGCAGGCCTATGGCGTCAGGCCGGACCTGATGAGCTGCGCCAAGGGCATGACCAATGGCGCGGTGCCGATGGGCGGCGTGCTCGTTGCCGGCCATGTCTACGACGCCTTCATGGCCGGCCCGCCCGAGGCGATCGAGCTCCTGCACGGCTATACCTATTCGGCCCATCCGCTCGCCTGTGCCGCCGGTCTCGCGACGCTCGATGTCTTCGCAGAGCAGGATATTCTGGGTGGGCTCGCTAGGGTGTTGCCGCTCTGGGAGGAGCGGGCGCACCGGCTGAAGGGCTCGGCCCATGTCGTCGACATCCGCACCGCGGGCCTGCTCTGCGCGATCGATCTTGCGCCGCGCCCGGGCGCGGATGGCGCCCGGGGCGGAGAGGCCAACAGGCTCTGCCTCGATGCCGGCGTGCTGATCCGCAATGCCGGCGACACGCTGGTGCTGTCGCCGCCACTGGTGATCGCGCCCGCCGAGATCGAGACGATCTTCGCCGCGATCGAACAGGCGCTGGGGCGGATCGACTAGCTCAGGCCCACTCGCCCTTCCGGAAGACCGCAACGCGGCTGCCATCAGCGTTCACACCGTCGATGTCGACCTCGCCGGAGCCGATCATCCAGTCGATATGGATCAGGCTGCGGTTGCCGCCCTGCGCCGCGATCTGCTCCGGCGTCAGCTTGGTGCCATCGATGAAGCACTTCGAATAGCACTGGCCGAGCGCGATGTGGCAGGAGGCGTTCTCGTCGAAGAGCGTGTTGTAGAACAGGATGCCGCTCTGCGAGATCGGCGAGGAGTGCGGTACCAGCGCGACCTCGCCGAGCCGGCGCGCGCCCGCGTCTGTGTCGAGCACCTTGTTCAGCACCTCTTCACCGCGGCTCGCCTTGGCCTCGACGATCGCCCCGGCCTCGAAGCGGACCTGGATGTTGTCGATCAGCGTGCCCTGGTAGGAGAGCGGCTTGGTCGAGGCGACATGGCCGTCGACGCGGCGGGCATGCGGGGTGGTAAAGACCTCCTCGGTCGGGATGTTGGCGTTGCAGGTGACGCCGTTCTTGGCGGTCGAGGCACCACCTTCCCATTCATGTCCGTCGGCGAGGCCGATGGTGAGATCGGTGCCAGGCCCGGTGAAATGCAGCGCGGAAAAGCGCTGGCCGTTCAGCCATTTGGTCCGCAGCGCCAAAGCGGCGTTGTGCTCCGCCCAGGCCGCGATCGGATCATCGCGGTCGACGCGCGATGCCGCGAAGATCGCCTCGGCCAGCCGAGTGACCGCGACCTCCTCGGCATCACCCGGGAAGACTTGGCTCGCCCAGGCCGCGCCGGGATAGGCGACGATGTTCCAGTTGATGTCGAAATTGGCGATCTTCTCCAGCGCCGGCTGGTAGGCGATCGAGTTCGCCTTGTTGGCGCGGGCGACCTTGGCCGGATCCTGCTCGGCGAGCAGCATCGGGTTGTCGCCGACGATGGCGAGTCGAGCGGTATTGGCCGCGAAGGCCTTGCCGACACCCTCATAGAGCCAGGACGGGGCGCGGTCGAAGCTTTGATCCTGGCCGAAGCGGTAGCGCGCCAGCGTCAGCGCCTCGTCCGAGAGGATCGGGGTGACGAGGCCGGCGCCGGCCTTGTAGGCGTGCTCGGCGATACGCCGAACCAGCGGCAGCGCCGCGACGGGCGCGGTCAGGAAGAGGTCCTGGCCCGGCTGGAGGTTGAGGCCGACCCTGATCGCGACCTCAGCCAGATTATCGAGCTTGGCGGCATCGATGCCGGAGACGTGCTTGTTCATCGGGGGCCTCGTCGGATTGATTTTACGAGGCCGCATTGCTGGCGGAATTCTGGCGCGGGTCAACCGTTTCGGTGCGGGCGGCGTATTCTCTCAGCGCTGGCCTGGCCGCGTGCGCCGCGCTTTGGAGCGATCGCCGCGCCAGTCGGCGACGGACATGGTCGGCAGGTCGAAATAGTCGCGCGTCGTGGCGTAGCCATGCCCGCCCATGCGGCCGATCGCGTCGAGCGCGACCGGATCGACATAGTGCTTGATCGTGTCGACCGTATCGGCGCGGAAATGAGCGTAGACGACCTCGCCCAGGATGATCTCGCGCGAATTGCCGATGCCGAGCGTGGTGTGGTGGCGGCATTCGAAGGCAGCCGGCGCCTGGCCGATCCAGGGGCAGGGCACCTTGACGCCGGGCATGGCGGAAAGGCCGGCCTCGGCGAGCTCATCCGTGCCCGGCTCGAACGGCACGGCACAGGCGTTCATGCCGTCGAGCAGCGCGTCGGAGACGATGTTGACGGTGAAGGCGAGGGTCTCGCGGACATTGCGACCGGTGTCTTTCTGCCCGCCGGTCTGCCGGTACTCGACGCCGAGTGCCAGGATCGCCGGATCGGCCGAGAGGCAGTTGAAGAACGAGAAGGGCGCGGCGTTGACGACGCCGTTGGCGTCGATCGTGGTCACCAGCGCGATCGGGCGCGGCACTACGGCGCCGATCAGCAGCTTGTAGCGCTCGCGCGGCGTCAAGGCGGCGAAGTCGAAGGTGACGATCTCGGCGGTGGCCGGCCGGTCCTGCGTCAGCGTCTGGGTCACGATGGGGTCAATCCTTCACTCAAGGCATAGGGTGCGAGCACGTCGCGGATGTCGCGTTCACCGCGCGGCGCCAGCAAGGCGCGGGTGACGACGGATTGCAGGTGGTGATCCATCAAGGCCGCGGCGCGGGCGGCGTCGCCGGCATGCAGGGCTTCGATCAACTGGCGATGCTCGGAGACGGCGCATTCGGAGGAATGCGGGCGGCCATAGATGGCGAGGATCAGCGAACAGCGCGACGAGGCTTCCTGGACATAGCGCAGCAACAGGGCATTGCCGGTCATCTCGGCGAGCTTGATGTGGAACTCGCCGGAGAGTCGGATCGATTCCGGCCCATCCTGCTCGTGCGCCTTCTCTTCCAGCCGCACATGGGCCTCGAGCTCGGCCGATTGTGCCGGGGTCAGCCGGCCGGCGAGATTTTCGGCGACGAGCCGCTCCAGCCCGCGACGGACCTCGAAGACGTCGCGCGCTTCTTCGAGTGTCGGGTAGGCGACATTGGCGCCGCGATTGGGTTTGAGCTCGACCAACCCTTCGACGGCGAGCCGCCCGAAGGCCTCGCGCACCAGAGTGCGGCTGACGCCGAGCTGCTCGCCGATCGAATCCTCAGGGAGTTTCATGCCCGGCTTCAATGCCTGCTCGATGATGGCGCGCCGCAGCGCCTTGTAGACCGCCTGTGCACGCGGCACGGGCGTGCCGGCCTCGGCCGACTTGCCATTGGGGCGGGGCTTGTTCGCTGCGAGCGGGCGGGCAGGGTGCGGCATGAATCGAGTTTCCGCTTGTCTTCAATAATCGCATACAATACGGTTCTTCTATCGTATGCAAGTTTGCTCAACGATCGCACACGAGATGGCGCGCAAAGCGCCACGATGATCACAGAGGTGGCAACGGAACGGCATTCCCCGGTGCGCAAAGCGGGCCGGCGAGCAACGAAAAGGGGAGAGACCGATGAAGAAGGCCTGGCTGCTGGCGGCGGTTGCCGCATTCGCGCTCAACGGCGCGGTCGAAGCCAAGACGCTGAAATGGGGCGCGTCGCGCGAGATCGCCTCGCTCGACCCCTATTCCTATGGCGAGACTTTCACGCTCGCGGTGCTGAACCATGTCTATGAAGGGCTGGTGCGCTATACCGGCGACCTCAAGATCGAGCCGGCTCTGGCGGAATCCTGGGAGACGGTGACACCGACGACCTGGCGCTTCAAGCTGCGCCAAGGCGTCAAGTTCCACAATGGCAACCCGTTTACCGCCGATGACGTGATCGCCTCGCTGGCGCGCGTCACCCACGACACCTCGCCGCTCAAGGGCAATCTGCCGGCCTATAAGAGCTCGAAGAAGATCGACGATTACACGGTCGAGCTCGAGGTCAACGGTCCTTATCCGCTGCTGCTCAACGACCTCACCAACATCTTCATCTTCGACAAGGAGTGGATGGAGGCGAACAACTCGCTGCTCCCCACCGATTCCGGCAAGGGCGTGAAGGGCTACGCCACCGACAATGCCAACGGTACCGGCCCGTTCAAGGTCGAGAGCCGCCGCGCCGACTCCAAGACGGTCTTCGCCAAAAATCCGGACTGGTGGGACAAGCCGCAGCACAATATCGACGTGATCGAATTCACGCCGATCACCTCGTCCTCGACCCGCGTCGCGGCGCTGCTTTCCGGCGAGATCGACTACACCAATGTCGCGCCGCTGCAGGACCTGCCGCGCCTCTCGGCCTCGAGCGAGGTCAAGGTGCTGCAGACCAACGAACTGCGCTCGGTCTTCTTCGCCTTCAACCTGACCGACAAGCTCGTCGAGAGCGACGTCAAGGAGAAGAACCCCTTCAAGGACATCAAGGTGCGCGAGGCGCTCTACCGCGCCATCGACATCGACGCGGTGCAGAAGCGGGCGATGCGCGGCCTCTCGCGCAACACCGGCGCGCTCGTCGCTCCGGCGATCCCCGGCTACGAGCCGTCACAGGACGAGCGCCTGCCCTTCGATCTCGCCGGCGCCAAGAAGCTGCTCGCCGATGCCGGCTATCCGAACGGCTTCTCCTTCCTGATGAACTGCCAGAGCGACTCGCTCGTCAACGAGGAGGAGTTCTGCCAGGCGGTGGCGGCGATGTGGTCGCGCGCCGGCCTGAAGCCGAACCTCAGCCTCGCCCCGCGCAGCCAGCAGACGCCGAAGCGGGTCAAGGGCGATTTCGACGTGATCTCCTTCGGCTGGGCCAACGAGCCGATGATCGACGCCTATTCGCTACTGGTGCAGGTGCTGCGCTCGAAGAGCGGCACGGGCGGCGTGTTCAACTGGGGCAATTGGGGCGATCCGCGCATCGACGCGCTGGTCGACAAGGCCGGCGTCGAGCTCGATACGCCAAAGCGCATCGAGCTGATGAAGGAGGCGTTGAAGATCGCCAAGGCCGAGCAGCTCTTCATCCCGCTGCACCAGCAGCCGATGGCCTGGGCGATGCGCAGCACGGTCGCCTCCACCGTGCAGGCTTCGGATAACAAGCCGCGCCTGTGGCTGACCAAGATGAAGTGAAGGCGAGCCGTCATTCTCGGGCGAAGCGAAGCGCAGACCCGAGAATTTCGTGACGAGAAGGCAATGCCGCCCCCTGGTCCTGAGATGCTCGGGTCAAGCCCGAGCATGACGGCGGGGTTCATCCGAGAGCTGGAGTAGTCATTCCATGCCGGCCTTCCTCTTCAAGCGCTTCGTCAATGCCGCCGGCGTCATGCTGGCGGTGGCGTTCCTCGCCTTCCTGACCTTCCGCTTCGTCGGCGACCCCGTCGAATTGATGCTGAACGAGCAGGCGAGCCAGACGCAGCGCGACGAACTGCGCACCAGGCTCGGGCTCGACAAGGGCTTCGTGCTGCAGTTCGCGACCTTCGTCGGCAACGCCGTGCGCGGCGATTTCGGCATCTCCTATCGCAATCAGCAGGAGGTATTCACGCTGATCGCCGAGCGCTTCCCGGCGACCTTCGAGCTGGTGCTGGTCGCGACCTTCCTGTCGCTGGCGATCGGCATCCCGCTCGGGGTCTACACCGCGATCAAGCGAGACAGTCTCCTCGCCAAGGCGTTGCAATTCGTCTCGGTGCTCGGCGTCTCCCTGCCGAGCTTCGCGCTCGGCATCCTGTTCATCCTGGTCTTCTCCGTGAACCTGCAATGGCTGCCGGCCTTCGGCCGCGGCGAGGTCGTGCAGCTCGGCTGGTGGAGTACCGGATTGCTCACCTCGTCCGGCCGCAAGGCGCTGATCCTGCCCGGCATCACGCTCTCGCTGTTCCAGATCACGCTGGTGATGCGCCTGGTGCGCGCCGAGATGCTGGAGACGATGCGGACCGATTTCATCCGCTTCGCCAAGGCGCGCGGCCTGCCGTCGCGCACCGTTCATTTCCGCCACGCGCTGCGCAACTGCCTGATGCCGGTGATCACCGTGACCG
This sequence comes from Allobosea sp. Root483D1, assembly GCF_001429505.1. GTDB lineage: Bacteria > Pseudomonadota > Alphaproteobacteria > Rhizobiales > Beijerinckiaceae > Allobosea. The sequence goes on along the minus strand of NZ_LMJW01000001.1, from coordinate 1,030,439 downwards.
GCCTGCAGATCGGCAATCTGATCGCCTTCGCACTGGTGACCGAGACGGTGTTCCAGTGGCCGGGCATGGGCATGCTCTTCGTCCAGGCCGTCACCTTCGTCGATATCCCGGTGATGGCGGCCTACCTGATCGTCGTCTCCTTCATCTTCGTCTCGCTCAATACGCTGGTCGACCTGACCTACGCCTGGGTCGATCCGCGCCTGCGCGAGGATGCGCTTACAGGAGGCGCCAATGCCCGCTGAAGTCGCCGCCAAGCCCGGCCGCCTGCGCCGCTTCCTCGACAGCGATGTCGGCTGGAGCTTCCGGCGCACGCCGGCGGCCTGGCTCTCGGCGCTGGTGCTGGCGATCCTGATCCTGACCGCGCTGTTCTGCCCGCTGATCGCGCCGCAGAACCCGCACGATCTCGCCCAGATATTCATCGACAAGGCCGAGATCCCGCCGATCTGGTCGGGGGACGGCGAATGGCCCTTCCTGCTCGGCACCGATCCGCAAGGGCGCGACGTCTTCTCCGCCATCCTCTATGGCACGCGGGTCTCGCTGATCATCGGCTTCTCGGCCGTCATGGTCTCGATGGTGATCGGCGTCTCGATCGGCCTGACCGCCGGCTTCTATGGGGGTCGGATCGACAACCTCCTGATGCGGCTCGGCGATACCGTGCTGTCGATCCCGACGCTGCTGATGGCGATCCTGGTCTCGGCGATCTTCCGCGAATTGCTGCCGCCCAGTCTGCGCGATCCCTTCGCCGCGGCGGTGCTCGTCGTCTCGATCGCATTGACCAACTGGGTGCAATACGCCCGGACGGTGCGCGCCTCGACCATGGTCGAGCGGCGCAAGGAGTATGTGCTGGCGGCACGCATCATCAAGGTCCCCGCCAGCCGGATCATGGGCCGGCACATCCTGCCGAACACGCTGACGCCGGTGATGGTCGCGGCCACCCTCAATCTCGGCCTCGCCATCCTCTCGGAAGCGACCCTGTCCTTCCTCGGCGTCGGCATGCCGATCACCCAGCCTTCGCTCGGCACGCTGATCCGGATCGGCAACCAGTACCTGTTCTCCGGCTCCTGGTGGCTCGTCGTCTTCCCCTCGCTGCAGCTCGGTTTGATCGTGCTCTCGGTCAATCTGCTCGGCGACTGGTTGCGCGACGCGCTGAACCCGAAGCTGCGCTGACGACAAGAAACCAAGAGGATACGCCTGCGATGACCGCCTCCCTGCTGCTCCGCAATGTCCGCCCCTATGCCGGCAAGGCCGTCGACCTCCTGATCGAGAACGGCAAGATCACGCAGGTCGGCGCGAGTCTTGCCGCACCCGCCGGCATCGCGGTCGAGGACGGCAAAGGCGAGATCGTCATCCCCGGCCTGGTCGAGGCCCATACCCATCTCGACAAGAGCCTGCTCGGCCTGCCCTGGTACACCAACGAGGTCGGCCCCAGGCTGCTCGACAAGATCGACAATGAGCGGATGAACAAGAAGCGGCTCGACATCGATCCCGCGCGCCAGTCCGCCCGCCAGAGCATCCTCTCCTCGCTCAAGGGCACGACCCATATCCGCAGCCATGTCGATGTCGACACCGAGCACGGCATGTGGGGCGTCGAGGGCGTGATGAAGACGCGCGATGCCTATCGCGACATCGTCGACATCGAACTCGTCGCCTTCCCGCAATCGGGCCTGCTGCGCCGGCCGGGCACGCTCGAGCTGATGGACCAGGCGATGAAGGCCGGCTGCGAGATCGTCGGCGGGCTCGATCCCTGCACGATCGACCGCGACCCGAAGGGCCATCTCGATGCCGTCTTCGCGCTCTGCCAGCGCTATGGCAAGCCGCTCGACATCCATCTGCACGAGCCGGGCGAGGTCGGCGCCTTCTCGCTGGACCTGATCATCGAGCGCACTCGTGCGCTCGGCATGGCAGGCAAGGTCACGGTCAGTCACGCCTTCTGCCTCGGCACCCCCGATCCCGCCTTGATCGACCCGCTGATCGACCAACTCGCCGAATTCGACATCGCGATCATGACGACGGCGCCGGCGAGCCGCCCGGCTCCGCCGGTGAAGAAGCTGCTGCAGGCCGGCGTGCGCGTCTGCTCCGGGTCCGACGGCATCCGCGACACCTGGAGCCCCTATGGCAACGCCGACATGCTGGAGCGGGCGATGTTCGTTGGCCTGCGCAATAATTTCCGCCGCGACGACGAGGTCAGGCTGGCGCTCGATGTCTGCACGACAGAAGGCGCCAAGGTGATGGAGATCGAGGGCTACGGGCTCGACGTCGGCTGCGTCGCTGATCTCGTCCTGCTGCCGACCGAGTCGATCGCCGAGGCCGTCGCGAACCGTCCGCCGCAGCGCCGCGTGATCAAGCGCGGCAAGATCGTCGCCCGCGACGGCGTCTCGATCAGGACCGCGCCGTGACCCTGCAAGCCGCCAAGCGCCCCGAAGGACGCATCCTGCTGACCGCGCGCTGGCTCGTCGGCCACGCGCAAGGACGGCATCGCCTCTATGAGAACGGCGAGATCGTCTTCGAGGATGGTGAGGTCGTCTTCACCGGCCATCGCTTCCCCGGCGAGGTCGCCAGGCGGATCGACTACGGCAACGCCGTGATCGGGCCCGGCTTCGTCGATCTTGACGCGCTCTCCGATCTCGACACCACCATCCTCGCCTATGACAACCAGCCGGCCTGGAAGAAGGGCCGGGTCTGGCCGCGCAGCTATCTCGAAGCCGGCCCCTACGAGATGTATTCGCGCGAGGAACTGGCCTTCCAGAAGAAGCACGCCTTCGCCACGCTGATCCGCAACGGCATCACCACGGCGCTGCCGATCGCCTCGCTGTTCTACCGCGCCTGGGGCGAGACCGTCGAGGAGTTCGAGGATGCGGCCGAGGCTGCCGCGACCTTGGGCCTGCGCGCCTATCTCGGCCCCGGCTATCGCACCGGCAACCAGCTGGTCGAGGCCGATGGGCGCATCGTCACCTATTATGACGAGGAGCGCGGCCTCGCCGAACTCGATGGCGCGATCGACTTCTGTAAGCGTCATGAAGGCGTGGCCGGCGGGTTGATCCGCACCATGCTGGCGCCGGACAGGATCGAGACCTCGACTGCCGAGCTTTTGCGCCGCACGGCGGCGGCCGGGCGCGATCTCGACGTGCCGGTCCGCCTGCATTGCTGCCAGTCGAAGATCGAATACGACCTCGTCCTCGCGCAGCATGGCATGAGCCCGCCGGAATGGCTGGCAAGCCTCGGTTTCCTGGGCGAGCGCTGCCTCCTGCCGCATGGCACGGTCGTCTCCGGCAGCCGCCTTGTCGAACGCCCCGGCCACGACCTCGAGATCATCCGCGATGCTGGCGCTGCGATCGTGCATTGCCCGCTGGTCTCCGGCCGGCACGGCAACGCCATCGACCATTTCGGCCGCTATCGCGCCTTGGGCCTCAAGATCGGCATGGGCACCGACACCAGCCCGCCCGACATGATCATGAACCTGCAGGTCGGCATGATCCTGGCGCGGACCATGGCTGGCAGCGCGACGGCCGTGCGCAGCGAGGACTATTACGATGCCGCCACCGTCGGCGGAGCCGATGCGCTCGGCCGGCCCGATCTCGGCCGGCTGCAGCCGGGTGCGCGCGCCGACATCACCGTCTTCGCGCTCGACCGGCCCCATAGCGGCCAGGTGATCGACCCGATCCAGACCATGTTGCTCACCGGCCATGGCCGCGACGTCTCGACGGTGATCATCGACGGGCGCTTCGTCATGCAGGACCGCGTCATCCCCGGCATCGATGAGGCCGCCGACAATGCCCGTGCGCAAAAGCAGTTCGATGACGTGATGGCGCGCTATCCGCAGCGCACCTTCGGAAACCCGCCGATGAGCGAGATCTTCTCGTCGAGCTACGTGGTCGAACGCAGGGAGGACGCCGCGTGAATGCCCAGCCAGCGCTGCTCTCGGTCCACGACCTGCGCATCGTCTTCGACGGGCGGCGCGGCCCGCTGACGGCGCTCGACGGCGTCTCCTTCGAGATCGCGCCGGGCGAAATCCTCGGCGTCGTCGGCGAGTCCGGCGCCGGCAAGTCGCTGACCGGCACGGCGGTGATCGGCCTGCTCGACCCGCCGGGACGTCTGGCCGGTGGCGAGATCAAGCTGTCCGGCCAACGCATCGACAACCTGCCGGCCGAGGCGATGCGCAAGCTGCGCGGCCGCCGGATCGGCGCGATCTTCCAGGATCCGCTGACCTCGCTGCATCCGCTGCTGACCGTCGGCGAGCAACTCATCGAGACGATCACCACGCATCTGCCGGTCGGCAAGGCGGAGGCGCGCAAGCGCGCGCTCGATCTGCTCAAGGAGGTCGGCATCCCCGCCGCCGAAACGCGGATCGACCATTACCCGCACCAGTTCTCCGGCGGCATGCGCCAGCGCGTCGTCATCGCGCTCGCGCTCTGCGCCGAGCCGATCCTGATCATCGCCGACGAGCCGACGACAGCGCTCGACGTATCCATCCAGGCGCAGATCACCACCCTCTTGAAGCGGCTCTGCCGCGAGCACGGCACCGCGATCATGCTGGTGACCCACGATATGGGCGTGATCGCCGAGACGGCCGACCGGGTCGCGGTGATGTATGCCGGGCGCATCGTCGAGATCGGCCCGGTCGAGGAGGTGACGCGCCGGCCGCGCCATCCCTACACCGCCGGTTTGATGGCCTCGATCCCGAGCGTGCATCGCCGCAATGCGCAGCTCAGCCAGATCGACGGCTCGATGCCGCGGCTGAATGCGATTCCCGCCGGCTGCGCCTTCAACCCGCGCTGCGGCTTCGCCACCGATTTCTGCCGCGAGCACAGGCCTAGGCTGCCGGTCTCAGGCCATGCCGCCGCCTGCCATTTCCCGCTTCAGGAGGCGGCCCATGGCTGAGCAGAACACCATCCTCGAGGTCTCCGCCGCCTCCTGCCGCTTCGACGTCTCGGCGCCGGCCCTGTCGCGCCTGTTCTCGCATGAGCCGCGCCGCGTGCTGCGCGCGGTCGAGAACGTCTCGTTCAGCGTCGCGCGTGGCACGACCTTCAGCATCGTCGGCGAATCCGGCTGCGGGAAGTCGACGCTGGCGCGCATGGTCGTCGGCTTGCAAAGGCCGACGCAGGGCATGCTGGATTTCAAGGACGTCAAGCGCTCCGACGGCTCGGTCGGGCCGCCGCGCGTGCAGATGATCTTCCAGGACCCTTACGCCTCGCTCAACCCGCGCTGGCGCGTCGGCGACGTCATCGCCGAGCCGATCCGCGAATTGAAGCTGCGCAAGGACGAAGGCGAGACGGCTGCCCGCGTCGGCGATCTCCTGGAGATCGTCGGCCTGTCGCGCACGGATGCGAGCCGCTTCCCGCACGAGTTCTCGGGCGGTCAGCGCCAGCGCATCTCGATCGCGCGCGCGCTGGCGACCGAAGCGGATTTCCTGGTCTGCGATGAGCCGACCTCGGCGCTCGACGTCTCCGTCCAGGCGCAGATCCTCAACCTGATGGTGCGGCTGCAGAAGGAGTTCGGGCTGACCTATCTCTTCATCAGCCACAATCTCTCGGTGGTCCGGCACATGTCCGACCATCTCGCGATCATGTATCTCGGTCGTTTCGTCGAGAGCGGGCCGGCGGAAGAGGTCTTCGCCCGGCCGCGCCATCCCTATACGCGGCTGCTGCTCGACACGATTCCCGACGTTGAAAAGCCGAACCGCGAGCGCCGGCCGATGTCGGGCGAGGTGCCGAGCCCGATCGCGCCGCCGCCGGGCTGCGCCTTCCATCCGCGCTGCGTGCAGGCGGTCGAGCGCTGCCGAGTCGAGGCACCGGCGCTGCGCCGCGAGGGTGAGCTGGAGATCGCCTGCCACCTCGCTTGAGGCTGGTCAGCAGAAGTCGAAATCGACGCCTTCGTCGGCCTGGAGCACGTGCTCGTCATAGAGCCGGTCATAGCCGCGACGTGCCTTCGCGACCGGCTGCGGCAGCGCTGCCCGGCGCGCCGTAAGCTCGGCCTCGTCGACCAGCAGATCGAGCCGCCGCTCACGCACGCTGAGCCGGATGCGATCGCCATTACGGACCAAAGCAAGCGGACCGCCGACCGCCGCCTCCGGCGCGACATGCAGCACGATCGCGCCATAGGCGGTGCCGGACATGCGGGCGTCGGAAATGCGGACCATGTCCTTGACGCCCTTGGCCGCGAGCTTGCGCGGGATCGGCAGATAGCCGGCTTCCGGCATGGCTGCGGCGCTCTTCGGGCCGGCATTCTGCAGGACGAGGATGTCGTCGGCCGTGACGTCGAGATCGGGGTCGTCGATGCGGGCGGCGAGGTCTTCCAATGACGAGAAGACGACGGCTCTGCCCTCATGCTCAAGCAGGCGCTTCTCGGCCGCGGCGCGCTTGACGATGGCGCCGCGCGGAGCGAGCGAGCCGAACACCGCGACGAGCCCGCCATCGGGATCGACCGGGTCTTCACGCGAGTGGATGATCGTGCGGTCGAGCTGGTCGAGCAGGGGTTCATCGATCAATTCACCCAGCGTCTTGCCGGTCACGGTCATGCAGTCGAGATGGAGCAGGTCGCGCAGCTCCCGCAGCACGGCCGGCACGCCGCCACCAGCGAAGAAATCCTCCATGTAGTTGTCGCCGACAGGCTTCAGGTTCACCAGCACCGGCGTCTCGTCGGAGAGCTGGTTGAGACGATTGAGATTGACCTTGATGCCGGCGCGGCGGGCGATTGCGGTCAGGTGGACCACGGCATTGGTCGAGCCGGAGATCGCCAGCAGCACGCGCCAGGCGTTTTCGACCGCTTTTTCGGTGACGATCTGGCGCGGCAGCAGGGTTTGCGTACCGATCAGCTCGACCGCGCGCTTGCCGCTTGCCTCGGCGCAGCGCAGCCGGTCGGCGTGGACGGCGGGGATCGCAGCCGAGCGCGGCAAAGCGAGCCCCAGCGTCTCGGCGATGCAGGCCATGGTCGAGGCCGTGCCCATCACCGCGCAGGTACCGGCGGTGGTGGCGAGCCGGCCCTCGACCACGTCGATCTCTTCCTGGTCGACATCGCCGGCGCGGAAGCGGGCCCAGAAGCGCCGGCAATCGGTGCAGGCGCCGAGGCGCTCGCCCTTGTGGCGGCCGGTCGACATCGGCCCGCCGACGAGCTCGACGGCCGGGACATTGGCCGAGAGCGCCGCCATCAACTGCGCCGGCACGGTCTTGTCGCAGCCGCCCATCAGCACGACGGCGTCGATCGGCTGGGCCCGGATCATCTCCTCGGTGCCCATCGCCATCAGGTTACGGAATTTCAGGCTGGTCGGATTGAGGAAGACCTCGCCGAGCGAGATCGTCGGGAATTCGACCGGCAGCCCGCCGGCCATCAGCACGCCGCGCTTCACCGCCTCCAGCAACTCGGGGAAGTGGCGGTGGCAGTTGTTGAAGCCGCTATAGGTGTTGGCGATGCCGACGATCGGCCGCGCCAGCGCCTCGTCGGAATAGCCCATCGAGCGGGCGAAGGAGCGGCGCAGATAAGCGGCGAATTCCGGGTCGCCGTAATTGGTCAGCCCGCCGGCAATGCCGCGACCCTTGGGCTTGTCGTCCGCCATGCCCGCTTCTCCCTGGATTTGTTCTGAGGAGAAGCTTGCCGGGATCGCCGGCGCTGTCGAGGCCGCCCCATGCAGGGCGGCCTCGCGCGCTGCTCAATAGCCGAGGGCGCAGCCATCCTTGCGCGGGTCGGAGCCGCCGGTCAGCGTGCCCTTCTCCCAGTCGATCCAGATCGCCTGGGCGCCGCCCATCGGCGATTTCGGCGGCTGCACGTCGAAGCCACGCGCCGTGAGTGCCGCGCCGACGCTCTCGCGCAGGCGCTTTTCCGTCTCGACCGTGTTCGTGCCCGGCAGCGGGAAGAGGCGGGGCAGGTCGATCGCCTCCTGCAGATCGAGGCCGTGGTCGAACAGCTTGGCCAGGAAATGGGCGTGGCCCATCGCCTGGTAGTGGCCGCCCATCACGCCGAAAGGCATGACGACGCGGCCGTTCTCGGCGAGCATGCCGGGGATGATCGTATGCATCGGCCGTTTGCGTGGCGCGATCGCGTTCGGGTGGCCCTGCTGCAGCACGAAGCTCTGGCCGCGATTGTGGAAGAGCACGCCGGCCTTCTTGGTCATCAGCCCGCTGCCATAGGGCGAGAAGATCGAGTTGATGAAGGAGACGGCGTTGCGGTCTTTGTCGACGACGCTGATGTAGACCGTGTCCTTGTGTTCGGCGCCGCCAGGGATGACCGGCAGCGGGTCGAGCGCACGCTGCGGATCGATCATCCCGGCGAGTTCGTCGGCGAGCTTGTCGGAGAACAGATGCTCCACTGGAACATCGGCCGTGGCGGGGTCGCCGAGGAAGCGGTCGCGCGCGGCATAGGCGAGTCGGGTTGCCTCCAGCTCGATGTGGAGGTTCTCGACGGCAAGCGGGCCGCCCTTGGGCTGGAAGCGCTCGAGGATCTTCATGATCAGCAGCGCGATGACGCCCTGGCCGTTCGGCGGGCACTCATAGACGGTGCGGCCACGGAAGGTGGCGCTGACCGGCGTGACGTATTCGCCTTCGGCCGCGGCGAAATCGTCAGCTGTGTGCAGGCCGCCGGCGGCCTTGAGATAGTCGACCATCTCTCGGGCGATCTCGCCGCGATAGAAGGCGTCGCGGCCTTCGCGGCCGATTGCTTCGAGCGTCTCGGCCAAAGCCGGCTGACGCTGGACGATACCGGCCGGCGGGGCCTTGCCGTCGACCAGGAAGGTCGTGGTGGCGTTGGCATCCTTGATCAGGGTTTCGTGCTGGGCGGCGAGATCGTAGGCCACGCGCGGCGTCAGGGCATAGCCGTCGCGGGCATAGGCGATCGCGGGCGCGAGCACTTCCGCGAGCGGCAGGCGGCCGTGGTCCTTGTTGAGCCGTGTCCAGGCGTCGATCGCGCCGGGCACGGTGACGACATGCGGCGAATGCCGTTCCAGCGTGGCGATGCCGGCCTTCGCGTACCAATCCAGCGTCGCGGCGGCGGGCGTACGGCCGGAGCCGTTATAGGCGACGACATCGGTCGAGCCGCCCGGCGAATAGAGCACGAAGCAGTCGCCGCCGACCCCGGTCGAGCCGGCCTCGACGACGCATTGTACGGCGCAGGCGGCGATGGCGGCGTCGATCGCAGTGCCGCCGGCCTTCATGATCTCGAGCGCGGCCAGCGTCGAGGCGGGATGCGAGGTCGCCGCCATCGCATTGCGGCTGATGGCGAGGGAGCGGCCGGGAAGCTCTAGATCACGCATGGAAGAGGCTTTCGTGGAAACCTGGCCGGCGCTCGTCGCCGGCCATCGGGGAAGGAGGCGAAGAGCGTTCAGCCCTTGCGCAGATTGGTGAAGACCGGGACGCCGTTCAGCATGCCCGTCAGGTTCTTGCGGTACGCGACCGGCTGTAAATACTGGCCGGCCGGAACATAGGGCACGTCCTGCATCGCCTGCTGCTCGATCTCGCGGGCGATCGCCTTCTGCGCGGCGGGATCGGCGGCGGCGAGGAAGCGGGCGCGCAGCGCCTCGATCTGCGGGCTGTCGGGCCAGCCCGGGCTGCCCTTGGCGCCATTGCCGCGCAAAGGCGAGTTGGTCGCCGGCGAACCGAGATCGATGCCGGACCAGTAGCTGACATAGCAGCTCCAGCCGCCTTGCTCGACCGGCTGGCGGCTGCTGATACGTTGCAGCACCGTGCCCCAGTCGGCAGCGACGAAATCGACATTGCAGCTAATCTTGCGCAGCGCGTCTGCCGCGACCTCGCAGACCAGCGCGATGCGCGGCACGTCCTGGCCGGAGAGGAAGACGATGCGCTCGCCCTTGTAGCCGGCGGCTTCGAGCTCCTGCTTCAGCCTGGCGATGTCCTTGGGCGATTTGCGCAGTTCGGCCGAGGCGTCCGAGGCCAGGGGAGAATTGCCGAAAAAGCCCATGCTGCCGCGCTCGACCTGCGGATCGCCGCCGCAGACCGCGTTCATGCAATCCTCCTGGTCGATCGCCTTGAGGATGACGCGGCGGATCGCCGGGTTGTTGAAGGGCGGCTGCAGATGGTTGAGGCGGAGCTGCCCGGCCATGCCGCTGCGATCCTTGACCTCGACGACGATGTTCGAGTCCTTCCGCAGCAGCGGCAGCAAATCGATGATCGGCTGCTCGACCCAGTCGACCGCGCCGGTCTGCAGCGCCGAGACCGCGGTCGCGGCATCCGGCATCACGGTGAACTCGATGTGGTCGAGATAGGGCGTCCGCGGCCCGGCGGTGAAGCTCGGCGTGCCGCCCGGACGCGGGACGTAAGCCTCGTGCCTTGCATAGACATGGCGGGCGCCGGCAATGCGGTCGGCGGTGACATAGCGATACGGACCGCTGCCGATCGCCTCGGGGATCTGCTTGAACGGATCGGTCTGGGCGAGGCGCTCCGGCATGATCGCGGCGACGAGCGCGCTTGGGCGGGCAAGCGCTGCCGGCAGATGCGGGAAGGGTGTCTTCAATCGAAAGATGATTGTGCGGTCGTCGGGCGCCGAAAGCTCGTCGGTCGCGGCCATCAGGGCTTGGCCGAAGGTGTCGCGAACGCCCCAGCGCCGGATCGAGGCGACGGCGTCGCGGGCCAGCACCTTGCTGCCGTCATGGAAGACGAGGCCGGGCCGCAGCGTCAACGTCCAGCGCTTGCCGTCATCCTCGACGACATGGCCCTCTACCATTTGCGGCTGCGGCTGAAACTGGTCGTCGAGCCCATAGAGCGTGTCCCAGACGAGCAGCGCATGGGTGCGGGTCGAATAGCCGTTGGTCCAGATCGGATCGATGATCGCGACGTCCGAATAGGGCACGAAGCGCAGGGTCTTGGCATCCTGCGCCGTAGCGATATGCGGCGCAGCCGGCAGGAAGGCAGCTGCCGCCGAAGCTTTCAGGAACTGGCGTCGATCCATCGTTGATCCCCTCGTTGTTTTGGCTGACCCTCGGGCGTCCTCGGGAGTGCGGCTTCTAGCGAGCCGCTCAATCGTTCGGCTCAGATCTGGGCGCTGGCCGGCAGGGTCGATAGAGCGCCGGCTGCCTGGCCGCGGCTGCGCAGGAACTCGGCGAGGCGCGGTGCGGTGCGCAGGACATGGTCGCGCATCACCGCCTCGGCGTGCTCGGCATCGCCGGTCCGGATCGCCTCGACGACCTCGTCCTGGCGCTCGGTCGCATGGGCAGGCTGGGCGACATGATGGAGCCAGACGCGCATATAGGGCTCGACCGCGATGTGCAGCGCGGCGATCCGGGCGATCAGCTTGGGTCGCCCGCTCAGCCCACAGATATAGGCGTGGAATTCCTGGTGCTTGCCGAGCCAGTCGGCGCCGCCGGCCGCGCCGGCGCGGTGCATGCGGACGAGATGGTCGTCGAGCTCGGCCAGCGCCGCGGCATCGAAACGCGGCATGGCGAGACGCACGGCGAGCCCTTCGAGCACGGAGCGGATCTCGAACAGCTCATAGATCTCCTCGATGGTCAGGCCCGAGACGACGCAGCCGCGATTGGGGCGAATGAGGACGAGCCCTTCATTGGCGAGGCGCTGGAAAGCCTCGCGCACCGGCATGCGGCTCATGGCGAGCTCGCGCGCGATCGTCTCCGGGATCAAGCGCTCGCCGGGTTGATAACGCCCGCTGCGGATGTCCTGCAGGATGGCGCGATAGGCCTCGTCCTGCGCCGTCGCGGCCATGCCCTTGGAGGCGAAGCTCATCCCGTTCCCTCGCAAGCCGTCTGCACTCGGTCAGCTATTCTGTATGAGTGTATCCACTATTACAAAGGCAGAAGCCGCCGGCACGCAAGGGATTCCTTGCGCCGGCGGAGGGCGATTGTGGTGGGGTCAGAGCGCCGCGGCGTAGAATTCGAGATAGCGGCGGGTGACCTCGTTCCAGGAATAGGATGCGAGATCCGAAAGGCGCGGGCGCGTGTTGCCGGGGAAATGGACGAGGTCGGCATGAGCCTGCTCGACGGCCGAAGCGGCTTCTTCCTGATCGGCGAAGTCGACCGTGCGGATGACCGGGAACTTGCCGGCCAGGCTCGCGAAGGCGGCATTGGGCTGGACGATCGGCACGAGGCCGGCGCTCATCGCCTCGACCAATGCGAGCCCGAAGCCCTCGAATTCGGAGGCCGAGACGAAGAGCGAGGCACGGCTCATCACCTGCCTCGCCGCGGCATCGCCCAGGCCGAGATGCAGCGTCACATTCCGCTCCATGCCGGCGCTGGCGATCGCATTCCGCAGGGCCTCTTCTGTCCAGTCGGAGGCGACGCCGAGCATGTCGAGATGCCAGCTGGGTTCACGCTGCGCCAGCACCGCCATCATCGCGATCAGCCGATCCGGGCGCTTGTTCTTGGAGAAGCGGCCGATGCTGACCAGGCGGCGCTGCGGCTCGAGGCTGGAGGCGCCAGCGAATTTGTCGAGGTCGACGCCGTTTTCGATCACCCGGACCTTGCCGGGCGCGAGCCGCTCGAACATGCGGGCATCGTTCGTGCTGCAGCCGGCGATGCCGCGATAGACCTGTGCCGATAGCCGGGTCGGGCCGTTGAACCAGAGCTTCTTCAGGCCGGCGAAATCAGCGGTGTGGAAGAAGCCGCCATGGGTGGTGGCGACGAGCGGCTTGCGATGCAGCAGCCAGCCGAGCGCGAGCGCATCGAAGAAAAAGTCGATCGCATGGACATGGACGAGATCGGCGCCGCGCAGATGGGCGAAGACCTCGGGCGCGAGCGGATAGCGCGTCGAGCCACGGAACGGGATGCGGGTAACCGGAATGCCGTCGATCACCTCGCTTGCCGGCAGGACGAGCGCTGGCCGCGAGAACAGGCGATCGAGCGTCACCACGGAGGGCTTGAGGCCGAGCGCCAGCTGCGCGCGGCAGAGATTGGCGACGACGTCTTCCAGCCCGCCGCGATTGGGCAGGAACTGGCGCACGACATGGACGATGCGCGTGCCGGCCGGCAGAGCGGGCGCGGCGCGATGGGAGAACGGGGCGGTCACGGTTTGGCCTCCAGGCCGCAGATGGCGGTCGGCCGCTTCGTCTTCAAGCGCTCGAGCAGCACCTTCATCTGTGGGCGCTCGCCGGCCTTGGTCGGCTCGAGGTTGAAGACATAGTCCGCCGGCCACCAGGGACCGGCACCCCAGGCGGCCCAGCCGAGCCATTGCTGTGGGTGGGCATCGACCTTTGCCGCCATCTGCCTGAGGGCGGTCAGGCATTCCGGCTTGTTCGAGGCGGCGAACTCGCCGAGGAAGCCGCGGCGGCCATTGGCCTTGAGCCAGGCGGTGACGTCGTCGATCGCCTTGAGCGCGCCGGGGGCGGCCGAGCATTCCGGGGCCCGGCCGGAATAGTCGGCGTCGAGATACTGATGGAAGTCGTAGGCGTAGCGATCGAGCGGGTCGACGACGCCGATAAGGTCGCGGCCGTTGTTGCCGACCGGCAGATCGGCGGTCCAGCTATGGGCGCCGCCGTAGGCCGTGCCGGTGACGAGCAGGAGCTGCTTCGCGCCCGTCTTGCGGATCGCGGCGATGGCGACGTTCTGGATCTTGGCCCAGTTCGCGCTGTGGATGTCGTGGGGCTCGTTCATCAGCGAGAAGACGAGCTTGGGGCGATCGCGGTAGTGCGTGGCGAGGCGGCTCCAGACATCGGCGAGCGCTTCGGCCGGAAGCTCGGCCGAACCGAGCTGCTTCTTGGCATAGTAGCCGTAATTGTGCAGATCGATGATGGCGATAAGCCCTGCCTCGTTGATCCGCCGGACTGTCTGATCGAGATAGGCCAGCTCCATGATGTCGAGCGAGCCTTTGAGATCAGGCTGGATGCGCTCCCAGCGGAAGGGCAGGCGGATGGCGCTGGCGCCCAGCTTGCCGAGCCGTTGGATCGCCGCCTCGCCCGGATAGGTGTAGTCGGTGTCGACCTTGCCGGGCGCATCGCCGAACTCGGCGCCCGAGAGGTTGACGCCGCGCAGGCAGGTCTCCGCCCGAGCCGGCAAGGCGGCGACCAGCGCCAAAGCGAGCACGGCCGCCCTCATGGCGCGACGATCCGGATAAGCGCGTCGAGCAGCCGACGTCCCGCAGCGAGATGCGTGAAGTTGTGGTCCGCGTCGGCGAGCATGGTCAGCGAGGCGTTCGGGTACGCGGCGAGGCCCTTGCCGGCCTCGCCGAAATAGGTCTGGAACTCCGCTATGCCGACATCGCCGTCGGCATAGAGCAACGACAACTCGACCTTGCGTGCGGCGAGCGTGGCGAAATGGTGGTGGCACTGGTGATGGAGCCGACCATGCTTGGTCAATCGCCCGAGCATTGGGGAGAGCTTGACTGAGAGCCGCTTGCGGTAGCGGTAGATCAGATAGCGCCCCGCCGGTCCGACGCGCAGCTTGCCGGTGAGCAGGCGGCCCAAGCCGTCCTTGCGGGCCAGCGTCGCGCCGAGATCGCCGGTGCTACGATGGGCATAGCGGATCGCATCCTCGACGCTCTCGTCCGGATCCCAGACGAAGCGCTCATTGTTGACGATGACGAGGCGGCGGATGCGCTCGTCGACCACGGCGGCATGGAAGGCGGCATAGGCGCCGCTGCAGCGCCCGATCAGGACCGGCGCGTCGAAGCCATGCGCCTGCATGGCGTCGATGGCGAGGCGGACATCGTCGATCTGGGCCTGCGAGTAGAGGATTTCCTCCGGGCCGTCGGCAGCGACCCCGCTGTCGCCGACGCTGCTGGCGTCGAAGCGCAGCGAGGCGATGCCGCGCGCGGCGAAGGCGCGCGCCTGGTTCACGCTGACCCGCGCCCAGCCGATATGGTAGTCGCGGCCAGCATTGACGAAGATGATCGGCTCGCGCGCGGCCGGCCCGAGCGGCTCGCAGAGCACGCCGAAGAGGCGCCCCTCCGGGCCGAAGCGGATCGGCCGCTCGACGAAGCCGTCGCCGAGCAGGCCTTCCGCCGGGGCGAGCGGCTGCGGTGTCCTGACGTTGTCCGGTGCGGAGCCCGCCGCCTGGGCTCGCTTGGCGATCCAGTCGACGATACCGGCGATCGTCGCCTTTGGCGGGCGGGCCGTGGTCGAATCGGTGGTCAGCGTCTCGTAGCCCTCATAGTCGCGCTGCGTCACGGCAGCGCCGAGACCGGTGAGCGTCTCGGCCAGGGCCGCGTCGCCGCCATGGCCGGGGCGAGACAGCAGCAGGACTTGCCCGGACGGCGCCTTTTGGAGCGCCGTCGTTCCGAGCGCGGCGATCGCCGGCAGATAGCCAGGCGCGATGCGCAGGCCGGCCACGGCGCAGCGCGTATGGTCGTCGGGGTCGGTACCCATGCCGATCCGGTCCGAGACGATGCGCGCCCAGGCCGAGAGCTCACGCAGATAGCGCTTGCCGTTGCCGACCGGCGCCAGCAGCACGGTTGCCGTGACCGGAGCGAGTTCCTCGGCGAGCCTGAGCGCCAGTGCCCCGCCGAGCCCTTGGCCGAGCAGGACGAGGCGCTTGCAGCCGCTGGCGCGGCGCAGCAGGTCGGCGGCGGCGCGGACCGTCCCGAACCAGTCGTCCAGGCCCTGCGGGTCGGCGGCTTCATGGGCGTCGCCCTGGCCGGGATAGTCGAAGCGCAGGCAAGCGATGCCCTTGTCGGCCAGCGCCTGCGCCAGGCTGCGCCAGGTCGCGCGCAGGCAGAACTCCTCATAGCCGATGGCGCCGAGCATCAGCACCGCGACCGGGGCCCGGCCGGCATGGAAGACGCCCATGCTGCCGGCGAAAGTGACGGGCTCGCCGAAAGGCCAGGCCCTGGCAGCTTCGCCAGAAGCTGGATGCTGCGCACCCTGAGCCGACCTCTGTCTCAAGGGTGTGCTCCCTTCGGCGTATGTGAAGGCAGGTTGGGGCATCATTTTGCGGCTTCCGAAGCGGTGGCACCGGGCACGATCAGGCCCAGGAACAGTTTGGGCAGCCGTGCCCGTTCGGGCGGCAGGCGCTCCAGCAGATCGTCGAGCACCTCCGCATCTTGGCTCGGCACAGCTGCCAGCAGGCGCAGCATCACGCCGTAGACGACGGCGCCCGCAACGATGCCGGCGACCACGCCGCTCGCCCCTGACAGCATCTGCGTCATGGCCAGTGCGGCAAGCCCGCAGAGCGCGCCGGCCGCGGCGACTTTGACGATCACCACCGTCAGTGCGCGCGAATCGCTCTGCAGCCTGATGCTCCACAGCAGCGCCACGCTCATGGTCAGAAACACCAGATCCCGGACAACGGCCGCGCCAATGCCCCCCCATCGTGGGACGACAATGAAGCAGCCCGAGACCATCAGGATCGCCCCCAGGCCGCTGATGGCAAGGCGATACTTCATCCGGTCCATGGCGTAGAGATATTGCGTGACGAGTTGAATGAAGACGGCCGCGGGGGCGCCGACGGCCATGATCGCCACGATGAGGCCGGCGGGTTCGAAGGCGGGGCCGTAGACAGACAGGACGAGCGGCGTGGAGATAGCGGCAAGGCCAAAGCAGAGCGGAAACGTGATGTAGGAGAAATTCCGCATGACTGCGGCGAAGATCTCCGACGAAGCATCTTCCTCTCCGATGTGCTGCCTCTCGACATAGAAGGGTATGAGGCTGCCGGTCAGTTGCACCGGCAGCTGCAGCGCAAGGTTGGTTAGCGTCAACGCCACCGCATAGAAGCCGACTTGCTGTGCCCCTTGGAAATGCTGGAGGAAACCCAGTTCCGGCCGGGTCAGGAACACGGAGGTGAGCACGAACTCGAAGAACAGAACCATCGAGGTTCCCGCGAGGGTGCGTGCGGCGTAGCCAGCATTGTTCGGCGCGGTCAGCAGAATCCGGATCGAGTAGAGGAAGAAGACCGATTGCCCGGCAATATAGCCTATGAGCGCGCCCTCCACGCCGTAGAGGTAAGCCCCAGTGAATACGAGGCTGATCTGGAGCGCGGAGACGATGGTGGTGAAATGGAAAAATAGGCGCAGGCGCTGGTCACCAATGAGGTAATTCTTAGTGAAGGAGCCTATCGACTGGACGAACAGCAGCAGGCCCGTGAGCGTGACAGCCGCTTGCGTGGAACCGATCCAATCGGTGCCGCCGAACCAGCAGAACGCCCAGAAGAGCGCGACCAGAACGGTCGTGGCTACCGTGACCGGCAGGGCGAGATACGCGGCGAAGCCGCGCCGGCCCTCGTCATCCACGTCCCGGGCCTTGAGCTGCGGCAGCAGACGCAAGAGCAGGACGCCGGTGCCGAGCTCAGCGATCAGCGAGCCGGTTGTGGCGAGCCACAATGCGAAGGCGATTGTTCCGTTCGCCTCTGGTCCGAGCAGGCGCGCTACGATGACGGAAGAGCCGAATCCGCTCACCAGCAACAGCAAGCCGGCCGCTGCGTTGATGATCGAGTTCGACATGATGCTGCTGCGGGTCATTGAAGCACCGGCCTGCCTTGCATCCGGCCAATGGTGTCGCAAACGCGGCGCGGCGCGTCGATCGCCGACAAACCTGGCCTCATGTCCTGTTCGACTCCGGCGTCGGCGCGCCTCTCCAGCCGGACCAGCGGCCGGAGAATATCCCCCAGGAACGCCTCGCCATCTCCAGCCGGCCGCTCAACGTGTAGACGGCTACTCCGGCCAGCGGGCGCAACAGACGCGGCAGATAAACCAGAAAGCCGTAGCCATGCTTGCGCATCACATAGCCCATGCCGACGTTGTAGGTCCGGATCTTGGCAATGCCGGCCGCGGAGATGCGATCGCTGCGTTCGTCAGGATGATGCCCCGTGAGGTCGGGATCGTAATAGCCCACATATCCGGCCGTGAGCAGTCCGAGAGCCAGATCCTGAGCCTCGTAGGCGCCCCAGGGCGTGCCCGCGCCGGGGCCGAGTGCCTCGTCGAAGCCGCTGGCCGCCTCGAAAGCGTCCCTGCGGACGACCATCATCCATTCGATCAGCGTCGTCCAGACGCTGTCCCGACCGATGGGTCCCGGCTTGCTCTCGAAAGCGCCCATGATCGTACGACCCTGAGCGTCGACAGCGCGGCCGCTGTAGAAGGCTACGGGATGCTCCGACCTCAGCTTGTCAAGGCGGCACAGGAAGTCGTGCGGATACCAGCAATCATCGTCCGGAAAGAGAAGCCATTGTCCGCGCGCGTGAGCGGCGCCGATGTTGCGGGCGCGGCATACACCGCGGCTTTCCGCGCGCACCCTCTTGATCCGCAGGCGATCGGCCCAGCCGTCGAGGATCGGCGCGAGGCGATCGTCGATGTTCTGGTCCACGACGATAATCTCGAAATCGCCCCGTTTCTGCGCTGCGAGCGAACGAAGCAAGCCTTCCAGCTCGCGTGATCGACCAAGCGTGGCGACGATCAGGGACGTCAGAAGTTCTGAAGACTGCGGAACCATTCCAGCTATGCCGCCGAAACTGTGCAGGTGCTGACGGCTGACACCGCAAGGCTCGTCCGTTTGCCGGACGTGAGCTTTAGGTTTCCATGAGCCGGGTTCGCATGGCCGTCCGCAGTCCGCAACCGGCGGTCTGGCGGTTTCCTTCCCTGTCTCGGAGCTACTGAACGGTACATCGCTGGAAGATCCCACATCAGGACCGATGAAGTCGCATTGCCTCGGAAAATCGACCCGCCGCCATCGATGAAGGGCGGGAACGCTACACAGGCCATCAGGGTACGCATGCTGTCTGGACCTGTCCTCGTCACGGCGTGGTTGCTGAGCCGGCCTGTCCCAAGGGCAGGAATACCCGGTGCGAGCTAAGCAAAGGTTGGCGTGACCGAGGGATTTCTTCCTGTTGTAAACGAGGCATGAACGAGACCGCCTGGATGGCGGGTGCGCCGACGGAAAACGGTTCCGATCACGCCAATTGTCGTAAATATTGAACTATCACCGGCTGCCCTGAAGCGGAATGTTGTTTCGCGGTGCTTTGGCTATTTAGTTAATTTTCGGAAAGGCTGATTATTGAATACTTGAAACAAATCGTAATTATTCCGTTACCGAAATGTTAACTACGCATCGACAGGATGCGCAGTGGAATTCCAGCCGAGCCCGCCGACGCATCCGGACGCGGATGTGCGCGGTATCGGGACGGGTCGAGGAGATTTGCGGTGCCGGCTGCGCTTGAGGCAGGTGGAAGAGACGACGCGTCGGCGCCGGGCCGGCTCTCTGCTGCCTTCAGCCTGCCCGAACTGCTCCAGCTGCTGCGCCGCCGCCGCTGGCTGGTGATCGCGAGCGCAGCCCTCTGCCTGCTGCTGGCACTCGCCTATCTTTCGGTCCAGACCGCGATCTACCGGGCCACGGCGGAGCTCCTCGTCGATCCGCAGGCGCTGCAGGTCGTCGGCAAGGACATCGTCCGTACCGATACCTCGGCCTCGATCGACTTCGCCAATGTCGACAGCCAGGCACTGGTGATGACCTCGACCGGCGTGCTGCGTCAGGTCATCGATGAGCTCGGCCTCGAGAAAGATTCCGCCTTCGTCCGCCCTCCCGGGCTGGTCTCGCGTCTGCTCGGCCGGCTGGTGCAACCGACCGCGGATCAGCGGCTGGCGCAGGCGGTCGACGCTCTGAAGAAGGCGATCGTGATCCAGCGCGTCGACAACTCGCTGGTCTTCCGCATCACCGTCTCGCATCCGGACGCGCAAAAGGCTGCCGACATCGCCAATGCGCTCGCCCAGGTCTATTTCCGCCAGGGCAATGACGGACGCCGCTCCGTGGTCGAGCGCGCCAACGTGACGCTGATCGACCAGATCTCCGGCCTGCGCACGCAGCTCGATACGGCGGAGCGCGCCGTCCAGGGCTTCCGCAGCCAGCACGGCCTCGTCAGCACCGGCGAGGGCGGCCTCATCATCTCGCAGCAATTGCGCGACCTCTACGGCCAGATCAGCCTGGCAGAAGCGGAGTCCGCCCGCCAGCAGGCGCGGCGCGACCAGCTCAGCCGCTATCAAAATCGGGATCCGCTTGCCGACACGCTGCCGGAGGCGCTCACCTCCTCGGTCGTGACCTCGCTCAGGGCACAATATGCCCAGAGCGCGCGCGAGGCGGCGAGCCTTGCCCAGACGCTCGCGCCGCAGCACCCGCGCCTGATCGAGATCCGGGCCGAGCTCGCCGAGACGCGCCGGCTTCTCGCCGGTGAACTGGTCCGCCTGCGTGCCACGGTGCAGGAAGGCTATCGCCAGGCCGAGGCCAATCTCGCCAATCTCAGGAAGCGGGCGACTGAGCTGACCAAGTCGCAAGAGGTCAGCGGCGGCGCCCAGATCAAGCTGCGCCAGCTCGAAAGCGAGGCCGAAGCGGTCCGCGTCGTCTACAGCGCCTCGTTGCAACGCGCCAAGGAACTCGAGCAGCAGAAGCGGATCGAGACCAATAATTCGCGCATGCTCTCCGAGGCGGTGGCACCGGCCACGCCGACCAAGCCGCCGGCTCTGCTGGTGCTGGCCGCGGCCCTGATGTTCGGCGCCTGCGCCGGGCTGGGCATCGCCTATCTGCTGGAATGGCTGCCCACGTCCCCGATCATGCCCGAAAGGCTGAAGCCGCTGACGCCCGAGGCCGCCGGCCAGGCGATCGGCGTCGGCACCGTGGTGTCGCTGCCCGCCGCCGCCGGCCGCCGTGAGGACGCGCTCATGCCGGTGACGCGCATGTTGCAGAAGACGCTCGGCCAGCATCTGCCGGCTTCGGTGATGATCGCCGGCTCGGTCGACGACGCCACGCAGAAGGCGCTCGCCGAGCATCTCGCCAACAGCCTGGCGGCGCATGGCGAGAGCGTGCTGCTCTGCCAGGACGGCTCCGGCCGCGACATGAACATCCGCCGCATCGAGCCGCCGGCGTCGGCCACGGCCCGGCCCGGCCGGCGGCGCAACTTCATCATCATGCGGCGCACCTCTCCTTCCGACGGCAAGGCGGGTGCGCGTCCGGACGCGATCGTGCTCGCTTCCTCTCTCACCGGCGAAACCCCGCGCAGCCTCGCCGACCAGGCGGCGGCGATCGATCCGGTCGGCGAGCACATCGTCGCCCTGGTCGTTCCCGAGGATGCGGGAGCCGGTCCGCGCAGCCTGGCGTCGCGCTGGCTGCGCCGCCCGGCGCAGGCCGCCGCGTGAGCGGGCAGGCGGCGATGGCCGGTGGCATCGACCCGCCCAGCCCGATGCCGACCCTGCCGATCGCGCTGCTGATCGGCGCGCTCACCTTCAACATGGCGCTGTGCTTCATCAACACCAACGTGATGGGCATCAACGACACCATGGTGATGGGCTGCGAGGTGGTGCTGGTCGCGACCGCGCTCTATCTCGGCCTCGGCCGCAACGTCGCGCCCTATCTGCTGCTGGCGATCTTCCTCTCCTACGCCGCCATGCTGATGGCGATGCGTCCGCTGATCGACCCCAAGGCGGTACGCGACTTCCTGATCCCGGTCGCCTTCTATCTGCTCGGCAAGAGCTGCAACGACCCGCGCGTGGCCGATCGCGCCGCCCTGCTCTGCGGGATTATCGTCGTCGTCGTCGGCGTGTTCGAGTTCGTCGCCCTCGACGTCTATGTGACCTATTTCAACGTCATCAAATATTATGTCGCGCGCGGCTCGGTGGCGCCGAGCGACATCAGCAGCCAGACCGGTACGCTCTTCACCAGCGGCCTGCGTCCGGATGCGCGCACCCTGCTGCCCTTCCTCGGACCGCACCGTGCCTCCTCGGTCTTTCTCGAGCCAGTCTCGACCGGCAATTTCGGCGCGATCCTCTATATCTGGGCGCTCAACCGCCCGGCGATGGCGAAACGCTGGCTGACCATGGCGGCGGGCTTGGCGGCGATCGTGCTCAGCGACTCCCGTTTCGGCGCCAATGTCTGCATCGTCGCGACGGTCGCTTACTTCGCGGCGCCGATCACGCCGCGCTTCGTCTGGCTGGTCGCGCCCTTCACCCTGCTGATCGGGTTCGCCGTCTACGGCTTCGTCAGCGCCGAGGTGAAATGGGAGAACAATTTCGGCGGCCGCATGCTCTGGACGGCGCGGCTGATCACCTCGCTCTCGCCCGCCGCGGTCTTCGGCCTGTCGCCGGACAAGCCCTTCCTGTCGGATTCCGGCTATGCGTATTCGCTGAACCAGATCGGGCTGGTCGGCGTCATCGGCTTCTGGAGCCTGTTCATCTTCGCGCCGGAGCGCTCGCCCCGGGCCTGGCGCTTCAAGGTCTGCGTCGCGACCTATATCTGCCTGCTGATGATCGTCAGCGACTCCGTCTATTCGATCAAGACGGCCGCCTTGCTCTGGTTCATGACCGGAACGAGCGATGGTGCCGCGAGCGTTGAGCCCACGGGCGCTGCGCGGGAGGTCGCAGCGCCGGCCTATTCCGCCGCTGCGACCGGCTGATCCGGCTGGGGCACGGGTTTGGCCGTTGCGGGCGCCGGTCCGGCATGGATGCGGGCCGTGAGGGAGAAGTTGCGGCGCAGGCGCAGCACGGGCTTTTCGATCACGTGCCAGGAGAAGACCGCCATGGTGCCGGCAGCCGCCACCGAAAGGGCGAAGAAAATGGCGCGGTTGTCGATCCAGGGCATGGTCTGGATCATCGCCTGCTGCAGCGGGTAGCCGTAGAGGTAGAGCCCGTAGGAATAGTCGCCGCGCGAAGGCAGCGGGAAGACGAGCTTCGGCGACAGTCCGGCATAGGTGACGACATAGGCGAAGATCGGCGCCGTCACGCAGGAGATGATCGGGTTCGCTATCCAGTCGGGCGAGCCGAAGGCGGCGAGCGCGATATAGGCCAGGACGCAGGCCACGGCGTAGTCGAAGCGATAGGGAATGCGGTCGCGGTACTGGTAGAACACGATCCCGGCCAGGAAGAGCGGGACGAGCCGGGCCGCGCCGCGTGTGACGAAGAGATAGGTCAGTGTGTCATGATAGGGCAGCCTCAGGCCCAAATTGGCACAGACGAAGACCGCGATCGACACGCCGAAGAAGGCGAGCGTGAGCGCCAGCATCAGCCTGCGACGTCGATACAGGCCCGTCGTGATGCAGAGCACCAGCAGAGCATAGCAGGCGATCTCGTGAGGCACCGTCCAGAGCGAGCCGTTGACGATGCGCGGCTGCGGATTGTCGAGGAACAGCCCCGGCAGTTCGTAATGGATGTTGCCGAGGATGTTGAGGAAGTAGCTGGCGAAGAGCGGGTCGGACAGGTATTGCCGCAGGCCGTAGGCAGTCAGCAGCGGCCCGAGGATCAGCGCAGACAGCGTGATTTCGACCGCGAGCGCCGGCAGGATGCGCAGGCCGCGGTTGACGACGAACTGACCCACGGAGAGCCTGTCGGCGCTGCCGGCGACGAGGAAGCCGCTGAGCGCGAAGAACATCGGCAGGATGGCGAGATCGAAGGCCCATTGCTGCAGCGGCGCGAACGGAACGACCGGCGCGAGCAGCGCTTCCGGCGTCGCCGGGCGCAGCAATCCGGCATGGATGAACAGGACCGAAAGCGCGAGCGTGATGCGGACTGCGTCAAAGCCCGGACCCACGCCCTTGTGCTCGGCGAGCCGTGATCCGAAAGTCGCCATTATCTGTCTCCGACGCGGCTACTGTTTTCCGCGCATCCTCGTCGGATAAAGCAAGGCAGCGGCCAAGTCGGGCGACCGGCAGGCGACGGCTGGCGAAATCCCGGATCATCGTAAACGTGATCCGGCCCATGTGATCCTCATCCCCGCAAGGCGCCGTTTACCACAGGTTGCAATGGCAGCCGCAACGGCGATTGCGGCTGGTTTTCGACAGCGAAAGCAAGGCAGCCTTAAATCTTAGAGACTAGGCTCTCGGAAGAAAAAGAAATGTCTGGCTGGCCGACAAAAGGCTTTCCGGCAGTGACGGTACGGCTGTTGCGAAGCGCCGCACCAGTGATCCGATACAGGGCAGGACGAGAGATGAAGACCAGGATCCGCGAAATCCTCAAGACCACCGGCAAGCTGCCGGTCGATGTCGCCGCCCTCGCCGACGAGGCCGATCTCTACAATGCCGGCCTGACCTCCTTCGGCACGGTCGAGCTGATGATGGCGCTCGAGGAGGCTTTCGAGGTCGAATTCCCCGACAACATGATGAACCGGCGCAACTTCGCCTCGATCGCCGCGATCGAGAGCGCGATCCGCACCATTCAGAGCGAGCACGTCTGATGACGACGCTCGCCCGCCTCGCCGAAGCCGGCTACCAGCTCACCTCCGAGATGCTCGGCGCCAGCGCCGAGGCGCAGAAGGCGATGGTCGCCGCGGCGCGCAAGATCGCCAAGATCGCGGCCGAGCACGCAGCGGATGTCGACGCGAAGTCGCGTTTCCCGCACGAGGTTTTCGAGGCGCTGAAGCAGGAGCGCCTGCTCGGCATCATGATCCCGGCGGCGCATGGCGGCGAGCAGGCGAGTCTCTCGACGATCTCCGAGATTTGCGCCGTGTTGGCCCAGGCCTGCGGCTCGACCGGCATGATCTACGCGATGCACCAGATCAAGGTGTCGAGCTTGGTGGTGCATTGCGGTGATGATCCCTGGCACGGCTCCTTCATGGCCCGCATCGCCCGCGAGCAGCTCCTGCTCGCCTCGGCCACGACCGAGGGTGGCGGCGTCGGCGGTGACCTGCGCTCTTCGATCTGCGGCGTGGTGCGCGAGGGCGACGACTTCACGCTCGACAAGGAAGGCTGCCTGATCTCCTACGGTGCGCAGGCCGACGCTATCCTGATCACCTCGCGGCGCACCCCCGAGGCGCCGCCTTCCGACCAGGTGATGTCGGTCCTGACCAAGGATCAGTACCGACTGGAGCGCAGCGCGGCCTGGGACACCATGGGCATGCGCGGCACCTGCTCCGACAATTTCACCTTCGCCGGCCGCGCCCCGGCCGAGCAGGTCATCCCGACATCCTTCGCCGAGATCGCGGCGCAGTCGATGCTCCCCAACGCGCATCTGCTCTGGGCTTCGGTCTGGTACGGCATCGCGGCCGAGGCCGTCGCCCGCGCCGAGGGCTTCGTGCGCAGCGAGGCGCGCAAGCGCCCGGGCTCGACCCCGCCGAGCGCGCTGCGCCTCGCCGAGCTGCTTGCCCGCCTGCAGCAGTTCAAGGCGCTGGTCGTCGCCGGGCTCGATCGTTATGAGCGCGCCCGCGGCGATGCCGATGAGCTCTCCTCGATGGGCTTCGTCGTGGCGATGAACAGCATCAAGGTCGTGGCCTCGCAGAGCGTCGGCGAGATCGTGATGCAGGCCTTCCTGATCTGCGGCATCCAGGGCTATCGCAACGACAGCCCGGCGAGCCTGGCGCGCCTGATGCGCGATGCGCTCTCGGCGCCGATCATGATCAACAACGACCGTATCCTCGGCAACACCTCCAACCTGCTGGCCGTGTACAAGCACGACCCCAGCCTTTCCCGGTGATCGCATGTGCCAGAACTGCCCCCAGCCGCAGGGCTTCCTTGCGGAGCTGATCGATAACGGCCTGCTGATCGACACCGGCGTCGACGGGCTCTATGGCCGCAGCGGCCTGTTCGAGGAGGTCGTCGCCCAGTTCGACCTGCTGATCACCCGCCATGGCGGAAAGGACGGCGCCGAGATCGTACGCTTTCCGCCGGCAATGAGCCGCAAGCATTTCGAGAAAAGCGGCTATCTCAAGAGCTTCCCGCAACTTGCCGGCACCGTGCATTCCTTTGCGGGCGACGAGCGTGCCCATGCCGAATTGCTGCACAAGGTTGCTGATGGGGTCGACTGGACCGACGGACAGGTTTCGACTGAGGTCGTGCTGACCCCGGCCGCCTGCTACCCGCTCTACCCGGTCGTCGCCAAGCGCGGCCCGCTCGAGCCGGACGGCGCACTGTTCGACCTGCAATCCTACTGCTTCCGGCACGAGCCCTCGAAGGACCCGGCTCGGATGCAGCTCTTCCGGATGCGCGAATATGTCCGCTTCGGCACGCCCGAGCAGGTCACGGAGTTCCGTGCACTCTGGCTCGAGCGCGGCCAGGAGATGATGGCCTCGCTCGGCGTGCCCCTGAATCTCGATGTCGCCAATGACCCGTTCTTCGGCCGCGCCGGGCGCATGCTCGCCAACAATCAGCGCGACCAGCGCCTGAAGTTCGAGCTGCTTATCCCGATCGAGAGCGAGGAGAAGCCGACCGCCTGCCTCTCCTTCAACTACCATCAGGACCATTTCGGCACGACCTGGGGCATCGAGACCTCGGCCGGCGAGACCGCCCACACGGCCTGTGTCGGCTTCGGCATGGAGCGGGTCGCGCTCGCTCTGTTCAAGCACCATGGCTACGACGTCGCGCGCTGGCCGGCTGCGGTCCGCAACGTGCTCTGGCCGTGAGCGCCATGACGGCCCAGCGCAAGATCGCCGCGCGCGCCGTCATGGCGGGCCGGCTGCTGCCGGTCGATCCGCTCGCCTATGACAGGCATGCCATGCATGCCGGCGAGCGGCATTGGCCGCAGACCAATTGCTATGCCGATCTCTGGATCGAGATCCTGCATGCGCTTAGGCTGGAGCCGGCGGCGGCATTCGGCTTCACCATCACGCAGGATTTCGAGGGCGACCAGTTCACCTTCTTCAAGCCGCCGCTCGATGATCTCGAAGCGCTCTACGGCCTCAAGGTGACGGAGCTGGCGCTCTATGACGATCTGATCGGCCATATCGAGCAGCAGATCGGGCTCGGCCGCCTCGTCCTGCTCGAGCTCGATTCCTTCTACATGCCCGACACCCGCGGCGTCTCCTATCGCGACAGCCACGGCAAGACGACGATCGCGGTGAACCGGCTCGACCGGGTCGCCCGCGAGCTCGACTATTTCCACAATGACGGGCTGCACCGCGCCGAAGGCGAGGATTTCGACGGGCTGTTCCGGCTTCTGCCGGGGCAGATGCGCGACGACACGCTCTTCCCTTATGCCGAGATGGTGCGTCTGCCGCAGCGCCGGCCGGACAAGGCTGCCTTGCGCGCCACCGCGCTGAAGCTGCTCGCCCGCCATGTGGCGCGCCGGCCGCAGGATAACCCGGTCGCTGCCTTCCGCATTGTCGCGACCGCGCAGGCCGAGGCGCTGGCCGAGCGGCCGGGGACGGCCTTCCATCACTACGCCTTCAACACGCTGCGTCAGCTCGGCGCCAATTTCGAACTGCTCGCCAGCCATCTGAGCTGGCTCGGCCAGACCGTCGAGGGGTTGGACTTGGCCCGCGACGGTGCGCTGCGCATCGCCGAGGGCGCCAAGGTGGCGCAGTTCCATCTCGCCAGGGCGATGAAGCAGAAGCGCTTCGAACGCCTCGATGCAACCCTCGCCGGCCTCGTCGGCGAATATGCCAAACTCAGCGAAGCGCTCGGGCAGCGCTTCCCCGGCTGAGCCATGGCTCGCATCGTCGCGCACACCGGTGAGCGGGTGGAGCCGCTCATGGGCTGGTCCTGGCTCGCGACGCCGGCCGACGCGGCGGCGACGCCGGCCGATCTCCCGGAGGCCGGCGACTGGCAGGAAGCCGCCGTGCCGGGCACGGTCGCCGGGACTCTGCGGTCCCTCGGGCGGCTCGACGATGCCAGCGCCAATGCGATCGGCCAGCAGGATCATTGGTATCGGGCGAGGCTGGCAGAGCCGTTGAACGGTCGCCTGCGTTTCGAAGGGCTGGCGACCGTCACGGAAATCTGGATCGGCGGCACCAAGCGGGCCGACAGCGCCTCCATGTTCGCGGCCGTCGAGCTGACGGTCGGATGCCTGGCCGGGACCGAGATCGCCCTGTGCTTCCGCGCTCTGGCGCCGAAGCTCGCCGCCGCGCCGCGCCGGGCCCGCTGGCGACCGGCGATGATCCAGCCGAACGGCCTGCGCTGGTTCCGTACCAGCGCGCTAGGTTCGATGCCAGGCTGGTGCCCGCCCGGCCTGCCGACCGGACCGTATCGTGCGGTGCTGCGGATCGAGGGCGAGGCGGGGGCCGCGAGAATCGAAGCCGTTGACCTGCGCACGAGTTATGACGGGCAGGGCGGCACTGTTGCGCTCAGCCTGGCGCTTGCTGCGGATGCGCCGCTGCCTGGTAGCGCCATCATGTGCTGCGCTGATGGTGAAGTGGCTTTGCAGGTGAATGGCGAAGGGAAATTAGCCGGCACATTATCTCTGCCCGGTATCGTACCCTGGTTCCCCCATACCCATGGCGAGCCGGCCCTGCATGACCTGATACTCGAACTGGATGGTGAGACGATCGATCTCGGCCGCGTCGGCTTCCGCTCGCTCGAGGTCGACCGCGGCGAAGATGGCGAAGGCTTCGGCCTCGTCGTCAACGGCGTGCCGGTGTTCTGCCGCGGCGCCTGCTGGAGCAATGCCGACGTCGCGACACTGGCTGGCGGGCGGGCGACTTACGAGCCCTGGCTCAAGTTGGCGCGCGAGGCCGGCATGAACATGATCCGCCTGCCCGGCGTGATGAGCTATGAAGACGACGCCTTCTTCGCGCTCTGCGACGAGCTCGGCATCATGGTCTGGCAGGAGATGATGCTGGCCAATTTCGACTATCCGCAGGGCGATGCCGGCTTCCGAGCGGCGATCAAGACGGAGGCAGAGGCGCTGCTCGGCCGCACGCAGGGTTCGCCTTCTCTCGCCGTGCTCTGCGGCGGCAGCGAGGTCTTCCAGCAGTCGGCGATGCTGGGCGCGCCGCCCGAAGCCTGGTCCGGCCCGGTCTTCGACGAGATACTGCCGGAAGCGGTCGCTCGCCTTCGGCCCGACATCGCTTATGTCCCGAATTCGCCTTCGGGCGGGCCGCTGCCTTTCGTCGCCGACAAGGGCGTGACGCATTACTACGGCGTCGGCGCCTATATGCGCGGCCTCGACGATGCCCGCCGCGCCAATGTCCGCTTCGCCGCCGAGAGCCTCGCCTTCGCCAATGTGCCGGAGGAGGTCTCGCTGCGCTCAGGCAAGCCGCCGGCGATCACCCATCATCCCGACTGGAAGCGCGGCGTGCCGCGCGATGCCGGCGCATCCTGGGATTTCGAGGATGTGCGCGATCACTATCTCGAACGGCTCTATGGGCTCGAACCGGCGCGTTTGCGGCGCGAGGACCCCGAGCGCTATTTCGCGCTGTCGCGTGCAGTTGTCGCCGAGGTGATGGAAGAAACCTTCGCCGAATGGCGCCGGCCGGGTTCGCCGACATCAGGCGCGCTGGTCTGGCTGCTGCAGGACCTCCAGCCCGGTGCCGGCTGGGGCGTGATCGCCAGCGATGGCGAGCCGAAATCGGCCTGGCATGGCCTCTCCCGCGCCTTCCGGCCGGTCCAGCTCGCGCTTACCGACGAGGGCGTCAATGGGCTCGCCTTGCATGTCCTGAACGAGCGTCCGGAGCCGCTGGCCGCGACGGTGGAGCTGACCTGCTGGCGCGCCGGCGAGGTCGTCGTGGTGCAGGCGAAGCGCGAGCTTGCGCTCGAACCCCGCTCGGCGACGACGCTCTCGGCCTTCGATCTGATCGGCCGCTTCTTCGACATTGCCTATGCCTATCGCTTCGGCCCGCCCGGTCATGACGTGACCTCGGCCGTGCTGCGCGATGCCGCGAGCGGCGCGGTACTGGCCGAGGCCTTCCACTTCCCGCTCGGGCGCGGTCATGAGCGCCATCATTGCGAGCTGTCGGTGCAGTTGGAGCGCGAGGGCGACGATTGCTGGCTCGTGCTCTCGACCCAGCGCTTCGCGCAATCGGTCGAGATCGTCGATCCCGGCTGGCGGCCGGAACGGAACTGGTTCCATCTCGCGCCGGGCGAGTCGCGACGGGTCCGCCTGCACCGACGCCCGGGTACGAGCGACGACCCATCGGGCGAGGTCCGTGCGGTCAATGCGCTCGACCGTGCCGGCTACGCTGCGAAGGCGTGAAGGCTCAGCCGCCGGCGCCGATTAGGGCGTCGATCTCGCCACGCTTCACCTCGACATGCCGCAGCAGCGGATCGAGATGCGGCACCCGGTCACCGGCAGCGGCGAACGGAACCGCCTCGCGCACCAGGGCGAAGAGCTTGCCGGTCGTCGCGCCGAGCGGCGTCGCCTTGCGGCTTTCGACCGCCTGGGCCGCGACCATCAGCTCGACCCCGGCGATCGACTTGCACAGGATCGCCACTTCCATCGTCTTGCGGGCGGCGAAGGTCGCCATGCCGGCGCGGTCGAGATTGCCGTTGGAGTGGCTGGAGCTGGCGAGCTCCTGAACGACCGGAGCGGTGGCCAGCCGCGCCTCCGAGGTGATCGCCTTGTGAAATTGGGCGAGGCCATTGAAGCCGGGCAGGCCGACACCGTCCTCCTCGATCAGCCCGACAGTCAGCCCCGACCAGAAGGAATCGACCTGCTTGGCGACGCGCTCGGCTGAACCGGTGACGACCGGCGCGAAGGCGAGGCGGGCGATGTCGAGCGCCATCGACAGGCTGACCGTGTCGAAATTGGCGACCGAAACCAGCGAGCGCTCCTCCAGCGAGACGATCGGGTTGTTCTGGCTCGAGCGGAACTCGGTCTCCACCTGGCGCCAGGCGAAATCCAGGCTGTCCGCGGCCGTGCCGTGCAACAGGGGCAACGAGCGGAAGCTCAGCGGGTCCTGCAGGTGGCGCGGCCCGCCCTTGGCCAGGATATAGCTGCCGTCGAGATAGCGCCTGATCCGGCGACCATGCCGCTCCAGCCCGGCAAAGGGGCGCGAGCGCAAGGCGGCCTCGGAGACGATCGACGGGTTGGCGGCGAAGCCCTCCATGCTCAGCGCAGCGATCAGGCTCCAGAGGTCGAGGCTGCGCTGTAAATCGGCGATGGCGAGCGCCGCGATGCCGAGCGCAAGCGCGCTGGAGTTCAGCATCGCCAATGCCTCGCCGGCTTGCAGCTCGAGATCGCCATAGAGTGTGAGGGCGAGGTCGGTGATCGGGGCCATGTCGCTCTGGCCCATCGAGCCCCAGACATGCACGTCGATCTGCTGGTCACTGTTGAGGGCATCGGCCAGCCGCTCGGCCAGCAGCGGACGCACGCCGAGGCGGCCGCTCGCCATCGAGTTGAGCAGGACCACCATCATCGCCCTGACGGCCTCGGGCGAGGCAAGGGGGCCGTGCGCGACATTGTGTGTGAGCAGCAGGCGGCGGTTGAACTCGCCGATGCGCTCCGGAGCGAGCGGCACGCCGGTCTTGGCGCCGACGCTGGTGGTGACGCCGTAGACTTTCTCGCCGCGCGCCACGGCGTCGTCGACGATGGCGCGAGCCGACTTCATCCGGTCGACCGCCTCCGGCGTTACGGCGACTGGCGCCTTCTGCCTGGCGACGCGGGCGATCTCGGCGATCGTCAGATCGAAGCCGGAGATGTCGACATGGCTCATGATCGCTCGTCCTGTCCTCGGGCGCACTTCCTGACTCGCTCAATAAAGCGAAGCCGGGAGGCGAGGAGGGGCGCTGTCTCGATTTCACCTCGCGAAATGCAGCGTGGGCGCCCAGCCGGCTTCTGTCATTCGACTAGTTTCACGCCATCGAACGGACGGTGCGCATGGCAATCACCTATGATCTGGTCAAGGAGGTCACCGCCAATCTCTATGATTGGTCGCTGCGCCGTATCCCTGAATCCTCCAAGGCCGAGTTCCGCAAGGCACTGGCGAGCGAGACCGAGCCGCAGGCGCGCCAGACCCTCGCCTTCATGCTGGATAGCGCCGAGCGGGCCGAGACCACCGGCAAGTTCCTGTGCTCGGATGCCGGCGTGCCGAGCTACAGCATCAAGATCGGCTCCGGCGTGCGCATGGAAGGCGACATCCGCCAGGCGATCGTCGACGGCTTCGCCGAGCTCACCCGGACGATCCAGCCGCCGCTCCTGCGTTTCGTCACCAACCCGCTGACCAATGAGCGCAGCTTTCACGGCAAGGACATGCCGCTGGTCTCCTGGGACCTCGTCGGCGAGGGCGACTATCTCGACATCACCTGCGCCCCGAAGGCGCTCGGCGGCGGGCGCTGGGCGGCGGTCGAGATATTGGTCAGCCCGAGCCTCGACGAGATCGAGCGCTGCATCCTCGAACTCGTGCTGCGGGCCGGCGGCCAGCATTGCCCGCCCGTGGTGATCGGCGTCGGCATCGGCGGCACCTTCGACCATGCGGCCAAGCTCTCCAAGGACGCGACGCTGCGCCCGTTCGGCGAGCGCAATCCCGAGCCGATGGTCGCCGAGATGGAGGAGCGGCTGACCCGCGCGGTCAACCAGATGGGCTTTGGCCCGATGGGCGTCGGCGGCTCGACCACGACCTTCGGCGTCCATGTCGAATACGCCTCCGGCCATGGCTTCACCCCGGTCGCGGTCTCGTTCAATTGCTGGATCAACCGGCGGACGCGGGCCCGGATCTATAATTCCGGCGTGGTGGAGCGGATCGAATGACGAGCCCGTCCCCGATACGCCTGACCTTGCCGCTGACGCCGGCGGTGGCGCGCGCGCTCAAGGTCGGCGATGTCGTGCTGCTCGACGGCGACGCAGTCGCGACCGTCGGCATGCCCACCCAGAAGCGCATGGTTTCGGAGGTCGAGGCCGGCCGCGAGCTGCCCCTGTCCCTGCGCGACGGCGCCTTCTTCCATATGGGCGTGAGCTATGAGGACAGCGACGGTCGACCTGGCGCGGTCCATTACGTCAACCCGACGACCTCGAGCCGCTTCAACCATCTGATGCCGACGCTGATCCGGGGCCTGCGCCTGACCGCGACCGGCGGCAAGGGCGGGCTCTCGCAGGACAGCGTCGACGCGATGCGCGAGGTGGGCTGCGTCTATTTCTCCTTCGTCGGCGGCGCCTCTGCCCTGTTGAGCGAGGGCGTCGAGGCGGTGACCGATTGCGCCTGGCGCGACCTGATCATGCAGTTCCGCCTGAACCGGCTCCA
This sequence comes from Allobosea sp. Root483D1, assembly GCF_001429505.1. Taxonomy (GTDB): domain Bacteria; phylum Pseudomonadota; class Alphaproteobacteria; order Rhizobiales; family Beijerinckiaceae; genus Allobosea. The sequence continues at coordinate 997,772 of NZ_LMJW01000001.1, read as the reverse complement.
GCTCGGCGGTTTCGGGCCGGTGATCGTCGCGATCGATGCCCATGGCAACTCGATCTACGAGCGCCTGATGACTTCGGCCCGCGAGCGTATGCCGGAAATCATGCGCTCGCTCCGCCCCTCAGAGAACAACGAGACCGACTGATGCAAGCGATCGAGATCACCAAGCCGGGCGGCCCCGAGGTCCTCGCCTTCTGCGACCGCCCGATGCCGACGCTCGGTGCCGGCGATGTGCTGATCCGCGTGCGGGCGGCGGGCGTGAACCGGCCCGACATCCAGCAGCGGCGCGGCCTCTATCCACCGCCGCCCGGCGCGACCGATCTGCCCGGCCTCGACGTCTCCGGCGTGGTCGAGGCTGTTGGCGCCGAGGTCGCCTGGCCGAAGGTCGGCGATGCGGTCTGCGCGCTCGCCAATGGCGGCGGCTATGCCGAATTCTGCGCCGTGCCGGCCCTGCAATGCATGCCCTTGCCGGAAGGCTTCTCCTTCGCTGAGGCGGCGGCGCTGCCGGAGGTGTTCTTCACCGCCTGGAACAATGTCGTCTGGCTCGGCCGGCTGGCTGACGGCGAGACCTTGCTCGTCCAGGGCGGAACCAGCGGTGTCGGCATGGCCGCGATCCAGATCGCCAAACATTTGCGCGGCGCCCGGGTGATCGCGACCGCCGGCACCGCCGAGAAGCGCGCGGTCTGCCTGGAGATCGGCGCCGATCTCGCCGTCGACTATCGCGCCGACTGGGTTGCGGAGATCGAGGCGGCGATCGGCAAGGAGAAGGTCGACGTCGTGCTTGATGCGCAGGCCGGTCCCTATACGGAAAAGCAGCTGCAACTGCTCGCCCCCGATGGCCGCGTCGTGCTGATCGCCAGCCATCTCGGCCAGACCGCCGAGGTCAATGTCCGCAACATCGTCCGCCGCCGGCTCACCCTGACCGGCTCGACGCTCCGTCCGCGCGATGCTGCCTATAAGGGCCGGATCGCCGCCAAGCTGGTGGCGCAGATCTGGCCGCTCCTGGCGAGCGGGGCGATCCGCAGCCATGTCTGTGCGAGCTTCGACTGGCGCGACGTCCGGGATGCACACGCCCTGATGGATGCCGGCGACCAGGTCGGCAAGGTCGTCCTCACCGTGCCCGAATAAGGCTCGCGGAGGGCGGGCGCGAATAAAGCATCCTGCTCGGCAGATTCCGGTCTAGAAAGGCGGTTCGTGCTCGCTTAGCCGGATCCGCAACGTGTTCTCCTTTGCGCCTGTCCAGTCCGTTCTCAAGGCGCTGCGGCTGCTGACCGAGGTCAACCGCTGCAGCGTCGCGACCGTCGGCGAGTTGCATCGCCGCACCGGCCTGCCGAAGCCGACGATCGTGCGGCTGCTCGAGACCCTGATCGGGGCCGGCTATGTCGTGCGCGACGAGCGCATGCGCGGCTATCTCGTGACCTCGCAGGTCGCGCATCTGAGCTCGGGCTTCCATGGCGCGCCGATGGTGATCGAGGCGGCGCGGCCTTGGGCGACCGCTTTGACGCGCCAGATCAAATGGCCCTGCGCCGTCTGCCTGCTCGACTATGACGCGGTGGTCGTGCGCTTCTCGACGATTCCCGACAGCCCGATCTCGCCCTTTCATGCGACCCTCGGCTATCGGCTGAATCTCGGCGGCCGGGCGCTCGGACGCGCCTATCTCGCCTTCTGCCCCGAAGAGGAACGAGAGGTGCTGCGCGCCGCCATGCGTAGCTCGGCCGAGCCGGAGAACAGCAGCCTCAGCGACGAGGATGTCGAGCGCATGATCGAGCAGGCGCGCCGGCGCGGCTACACCGAGCGCGATCCTGCCGCCGAGCCGCGCAATTCCGCGACGATCGCGGTGCCGATCAAGCTCGGCGAGCGCGTGCTCGCGACCTTCGGCGTCACCTTCTTCCGTGCCGCGGTTCCCAATCCCGACGACAAGGCCAGGATCATCCATCCGCTGAAGAAGGCGGCCGCCAATATCGAGGCGCAGCTCGATGCGCTCTCGCAATCCATGGGCGTTGCGTTTCAAGGCGAGAAATAGCGGGGCTTTCCCAAAGGGACGCGCGCGGCCCGTGCCTAGTGTCCGGACAACAGCTTCAAAGCAACTTTGTCTGGAGGAAACCTCAATGATGCGGCCGATCTCACGCCGTGGCTTCATGGCCTCTCTCGCAGGCGCCGGCGCGCTGGCCGCCCAGGGGAGGGCTTTCGCCGATACCTGGCCGAGCCGGCCGGTCACCATCGTCGTGCCGTTCCCGGCGGGCGCCTCGACCGATGTCGTCGCCCGCCTGCTGGCGGAGCGTCTGCGCAGCGAACTCGGTCAGGGCTTCGTCGTCGAGAACAAGACCGGTGCCGGCGGCAACATCGCGGCGACCGGCGTCGTCCGGGCGGCGGCGGACGGCTATACGCTGCTGTTCTCTTCCTCCGGGCCACTGGCGACCAACAAGCTGCTCTACAAGAAGCTGGCCTTCGACCCGCTTGCCGATTTCGCGCCAGTCGCGCTGCTTGGCGACGTCCAGGGCATCGTCGCGGTCCATCCCTCGCTGCCGGTCAAGTCCTTTGCCGAGCTCGTTGCCTACGGCAAGGCCAATCCGGGCAAGCTGACCTTCGGCAGCCCCGGTTTCGGGCTGATGGGCCATGTCACCGGCGAGCTGATCCAGCACAAGGCCGGCTTCCAGATGACGCATGTGCCCTATCGCGGCTCGGCCCCGCTCTCGACCGATCTGCTGGCGGGAACGGTCAATGTCGCCATCGACTTCATCCCCGCCTATATCCCGCATGTCAAAAGCGGCGCCATCCGTGCGCTGGCGGTGACCAGCGACCAGCGCGCCCCGCAATTGCCGGAGGTGCCGACTCTGGCAGAGGCAGGCCTGCCGGGCGTCAACGCGACGGGCTGGTTCGCGATGGTCGGGCCGAAGGGCCTGCCCGAACCGATCGTCGCGCGCATCGCCGCGATCACCCGCGCCTATGTCGAAAGCACGGAAGGGCGCGAGAAGCTCGCGACGATCGGCGTGCGTTCGCTCAGCGGCGATGCCGCGGCGGTGAAGGCCGCGCAGACGCAGGAAGTGGCGAAATGGGCGGAGGTCGTGAAGGCTGCGGCGATCTCGCTGGATTGATCCGAAAGTTACGAAGCAGAGCCTGGCCTGAGGTTCGCCCAGGCCAGGCTTCTCGTCTCCATTGGGCCAATCGGGTCAAGTCGCCTGACGTGACGAATATCGCGATTGGGTCAGCGGTCGGCGTTCTACTACTGCCGGAAAGCAGACATAACCAGGCGACCGTTGCTTACTAACCGCGACCGCCCTCAGCGGGCATTCGCAAGAGTCGCTGCTCACCAGGCGAGCCGCGGGCCGGTCATTGCACTCCGGTTTCCTCCCCTGGGCCAATTTGTCGCCCCAAGCCCGCCATGTCCCTAACTCGCCATTAACCTTGATCGTTCATTTCCTGGGACGGGTAGTGGCTTCGCGCGGGCTGTAGCTGCTGCGGTGCGAGGGTGACACACCATGCGGCTGATCGTCGGCGCAATCATTGTCTTCGTCTGCGTCTTCGGCAGTTACGCGGCCATGGGTGGCCACCTCCTCGTCCTTTGGCAGCCGTTCGAGTTCGTCATCATCCTCGGTGCCGCGATCGGCGCCTTCATCATCGGCAATCCCCCGCCGGTCCTCAAGGCCGTGCCTTCCATGCTCGGCACGATCCTGAAGGGCTCCAAGTACACGCAGGAATGCTACGTCGAACTGCTGGGGATGCAGTATTCATTGTACAAGCTCGTGAGGCAGAAGGGCATGCTCGCTGTCGAGGAGCACATTGAAAATCCGGAAAAATCGACGCTGTTCAATGCCTTCCCGACGTTCGCTGCGAACCATCATGCGGTCGAGTTCGTCTGCGACTACATGCGCATGCTGTCGCTGGGCGCCAACAACGCCCACGAGATCGACGCTCTCATGGACGAGGAACTGGAAACGCACCACCAGGAGCAGGAGCGTCTCGTTTCGGCCATGCAGTCGCTCGCCGACGGAACACCGGCGCTCGGCATCGTCGCCGCCGTGCTCGGCGTGATCAAGACGATGGGGGCGATCAAAGAGCCGCCGGAGGTGCTGGGACATCTGATCGGCGGCGCGCTCGTGGGCACCTTCTTCGGCGTCTTCGTCGCCTACGGCTTCTTCGCGCCCATGGCGGCATCGCTCAAGAGCACCTTCGAGGCGGAAGCCAAATACTTCCTGTCACTCAAGGCGGGTCTCCTTGCCCATGTCAGCGGCCAGCCGCCGGTGATGGCGGTCGAATTTGCTCGCAAGGCTCTGATGAGCGACGTCCGCCCGACCTTCAGCGAAGTGGAAGCGGCAACCGCCAAACTGGCCGCCTGATCCGGCCCAATCTCCAGCAGGGACTCGATGACCAAGCCCGCCCAGACGATCATCGTCAAGAAGGTCAAGAAGGCCGCGCATGCGCACCATGGCGGCGCCTGGAAGATTGCCTATGCGGACTTCGTGACCGCCATGATGGCGTTCTTTCTGCTGATGTGGCTGATCAGCATGACGACGCAGGAGCAGAAGGAAGGCCTGGCGGAGTATTTCGCGCCGGGGTCTTTGAGTCCCAGCACCAGTGGCTCTGGCGGCATGCTGTGGGGTACCGCCCTCGACAAATCAGGCAGCAAGCCGTCGCCGCCACGCGAGGTGGCGACAGGGGCCGCCAGGCCGGAGGACAGAGCGCGCCGGACCAACTCCGGCGGCACCGGCGACCGCGAGGAGGTCAACCGCTCGGCTGCCAGCCAGCAGGCCAACCACAGCGCGATAGCCAGCCTCCGGCAGGCGCTCCAGAGCATGCCCGAAATTGCCGAGCTGTCGCGCAACATCGTGATCGAGCCGACCAAGGAGGGGTTGGATGTTGCCCTCATGGACGAGTCCGGCCGCTCCATGTTCCCCGAGGGCTCGGTCCAGCCCTACCCGAGCACCCGTCGCGTGCTGGAGACGCTGGCGCCCACTTTGCGCCGCCTGCCCAACCGCTTGGCTGTCACCGGCCACACGGCCGCCGCGCGTCCGGGCTCGGCGGCGGGCGTCGATCCCTGGAGCCTTACCACCGGGCGCGCGCTCGCCGTGCGCGAGATCCTGTCGGGTGCAGGGTTCCCCAACGACCGCTTCGTTTCCGTGGTGGGGCGCGCCGACACCGAGCCGGTCTTCCCCGACAACCCCTACATCTCGCCAAACCGACGGGTAAGGATCACTCTGCTCAGTGAAGAGCCGCCATTGCCCCCGAACCTCTTGCGCTGAACACGTCGCCTCGGCCGCCTCACGGTCCGTTTGAGATTGAGCTCAAGGCTGACAACCCGTGAGAGGCTGATCGTTGCAACGCGGAGCATGTGCGTCCCGGCATCAGCGCCAGTCGATCGCGAAACGCCATCCATCACGTCAGGCTGTTTGCCAGCCAGGCCCCCGAATCCGGACACTGCAAATGCCCGCAATGGCGCGCGAGCGGACTGTCCCGCCAAGTCTCTCGCTTTATATCAGGCGGCAGCGTCGAGCCCCAAAAGCTCCGCCGCATGCCCGCCGGTCAGGCGCTTGATCTCGGCTTCCGTGAACTGCAGGTCGAGCAGGTGGCCGACGATCTCGCGATAACCGTCGATCGGGCGCGGCGAGCCGGTGAGGCCGAGATCCGAGCACAGCACGGTGTTCTCGACACCGGCGACCTCGATCACCCGGCGCAGCTCCGGCGGCTCGAACTTCTTCGATTTGCCCTCGACGAACATGCAGATCGAATGCTCCATCACCGCGCCGAGCGAGACGAGGTCGCGGATCTCCGCATCGCTGCAATTGTTGACCATGTAGGTCGGGTGGTTGACCAGGAGCTTCCTGACGCCGCGCGCATTCGCCTCCTCGAACACGGCGAAGAGTTCGGGGGTCGAAAGGTGCCCGCCGGCAAGGATGATGTCGCCGGCTGCGATCAGGTCGAGGATCAGCTTGACCTCGTCGGTGAGCTTGCCGTCGGCCCCGAAGGGCGTCAGCGGGATCGGATCGAGCATCTTCTGCGCGGTCTTCGGGAAGGTCTTCACCGCCCCGGAGGCGAGCACGTCGATATGGTTCTTGGCCGAGAGGGTCGGCATCCAGACGATTCTGCCGCCGAGCTTGATGGCATGGTCGACCGCATGCGGGTTGAAGCCGCCCGAGGCATTGTTGAGCGCGATGCCGGAGAACAGCCTGACGCCGGTGTCCGGCACCAGCTTCTCTAGCAGGATCGAATGGGCGGTGCCGAGGTAGAAATGGTCCTTGTAGACGACGGCGCGGAACTTCGCCGCGGCCGCGTCCAGCATCGCCTCGTGATGGTCGAGGATGCGCGGCATCGCGGCCGGGCCGCTATGGCAATGCAGGTCGACGGCGCCGACCAGGAGCTCGGCGATCTGGCGGCTGCGGGCGTCGGTGGTCTGAGTGTTGGCGGTCATGTCGCAAGCCCTTAGGCGGTTTCGCCGGGCATCGGATAATCCGCGGCGTTGATGACCCAGCCGGGCTTCTGCGAGAAGTCGAGGCGGGGCGGCGAGAAGATGTCGATCATCTGGTTCAGCCCGGGCAGGACCGAGCGCGAGGTGTGGATCGAGGGCGGCGGGATCACGGTCAGCGATGGCGCGGCCATCAATTCGTGCTCGTCCTCGCGCCAGATCCGCATGTCGGGCGTCCACGGCCAGCGGATGTCGTGGATATAGCCGCCGTCGATCACCAGCGAGCCCTGCTCGAAATCGTCATGGTGATGCGGCGAAAGCGCGGTGACGTCGCGCAGGCCAAGGCGCGGGTCGAGGATGTTCACCATCAGCGTGGTGCAGCGGAAGATGCGGCCGAAGCGGCCCTCGCCGCCGCCGGCATCAAGGCTGTAGGCGCGGATCTTGAAGCCGCCTGATGGCTCCGGCCAGGGAGTCAGCGGCGCCACATTGGCATGGGGCTGCGCATAGGAGGCGGCATTCGAACACGCTGCCGCCAGATCGGCTGCGACGCTGGAGAAGATGCGGATGACGCGGCCCGGGCCTTTGAGGGCGATGCGAGAGGCGACCGGCGGCATGAAGACGATCGAGCCGCCCGCGACCTCGACCGTCTCGGTTCCGGCCGTGACGGTCGCGCCGAGCTCCTTTTCCGGCAGGATCAGGCAGTATTCGTCCGGCTGCGCGTCGCGCGCCAACACGGCGCCCGGCTTCACATCCGAATAGGCGACAATGAAGTTCTGGCCGCGCGCCAGCCAGGTCCGCTCGGTCTCGTTCGCCTGCTGCGGTTCTTCGGCATAAAAGCGGGCATAGTCAGCGCCGGCATAGGCCTTGACCGGGGCGGCCTTCGCCGCCGCCGGCGCGGAGAGCTTTGAGCGCGGATCGCTGGAGGGGTAGCTCACGGGTCGGTTTCTCCTATCGGGAGCCTGGGTTCTCGACCCGGCTTCTGGCTATCTGCATCTGCGCCAGGGTTTCGCTCGCGGCCTTGCGCAGGAAGCCCTGGTCCGAGGACAGGATGAACGCGCTGGCGCCGCGTTCGGCGAAGCTGGCGGATTCCTCGCCATTGTCGGTCATCACGCAGACTGGCTTGCCGGCTTTCTTCGCAGCCTTGAGGATCGCATCGACCGCATCGCGGACCGCGGGTGCATCGCGGGTGGGGGCGCCGAAGGCGACGGTGAGATCGCCGCGACCGATGAAGACAGCGTCGAGCCCCTCGACTGCGAGGATGGCGTCGATCTGATCCAATGCCGACGGGTCCTCGATCATGGCGATTGTCGCCACCGCTGCATCGGCTGCGTCGACGAGATCCCACATCTTGCTGCCGCCATAGCGGCCGGCGCGGGTGACGCCGGAGAAGCCGCGCTTGCCACCGCGATAGCGGCAGGCGGCGACGAGAGCCTCCGCATCCGCCACGCTCGCGACATGTGGGGCGAGGATGCCGACCGCGCCGCAATCGAGCGAGGCCTGGATCGCGTCGCTCGCCAGCGTCGGGACGCGGACGACGCCGGCGATGCCGGCCGCCCGCGCCGCCAGCAGCACGAGGTCGGTCGTGCCGCGATCGAAGGGCGCGTGCTCCTGGTCGACGACGATGAAGTCGAAGCCGCTATTGCCGAGGATCTCGGTGGCGTGCGGGCTCGGCGTCTTGACGAAGCTCCCCGCCAGGAAGGCGCCGCTGACGAGGCGATGGCGGAAGCTGGTAAGGGCAGGGGGCTGCATGGATAGGCCGTCCCGATTTCGATAATCGGATGATGGCACTGCCGCTCTCGGATATCGCCGGAAGTCACCGCGTTTCACATCTCGAAATCAGCCGAGGCGCGCGCCCCCTGCGGCAGAAAGCCGTCAGGATCGTTCTGGGATCTGACGAGGAAACGTCAGATACGAAACTCGGGGGAGGGTATCCGAATGAAGACAAGCCTGTTGCTGATCGCCGGCCTGATGGCCGCCTCCGCCATGCCGGCTGCCGCCGGCACGCTCGAGACCGTGCGGAGCCGCGGCGAGATGATCTGCGGCGTCAGCCCGGGCGTCGCCGGCTTCTCGGTGCCCGACGAGGCCGGTCGCTGGGGCGGCTTCGACGTCGACATCTGCCGGGCCGTCGCCGCCGCCGTCTTCGGCGATGCCGGCAAGGTCCGCTACACGCCGCTCAGCCCGAAGGACCGCTTCGTCAGCCTGCAGAGCGGCGAGATCGACATGCTGTCCCGGCAGGCGACCTGGACCCTGTCGCGCGACACCCAGATGGGCCTGCGCTATGTCGGCATCGGCTATTATGACGGCCAGGGCTTCATGGTCCGCAAGTCGCTGAACATCAAAGCGGCCAAGGAGCTCAACGGCGCCTCGGTCTGTGTGCCGACCGGCACGACCACCGAACTCAACATCGCCGATTATTTCCGCGCCAATGGCATGAAATACGAGGGCGTCGCCTTCGAGGCCGGCGACCAGGTCGCCAAGGCGTTCGAGTCCGGCCGTTGCGACGTCTTCAGCAACGACGTCTCGGCGCTCTCTGCTTACAGGCTGAAGCTGGTCAACCCGACGGAATATGTGATCCTGCCCGAGCTGATCTCGAAGGAGCCGCTCGGTCCGGTGGTGCGCCAGGGCGACGAGGCCTGGACCAGCATCGTGCGCTGGTCGCTCTATGCCATGCTCGTGGCCGAAGAGCTCGGCGTCACCTCAGCCAATGCCGACGAGCAGAAGCGCACCGGCTCGCCCGAAGTCCAGCGCCTGCTCGGCGCCTCGGGAAATCTCGGCGAGTCGATGGGCTTGAAGCCGGACTGGGCGCTGCAGATCGTCAAGCAGGTCGGCAATTACGGCGAGGTCTACGAGCGCAATGTCGGCGCGGGCTCGAAGCTCGGCATCGAGCGCGGCCTCAACAAGCTCTGGACCAAGGGCGGCCTGCAATACGCCCCGCCGGTGCGCTGAGCCTCGGAGCGGAAGCGCGGGCGGAGCGTGATCGCGCTCCGCCTCGTGCTATGTGACCGTGCCACTCACAGTTCAGCATGTTCAGGGGAAACGATGTCTGCGGCGGGCTCTTATCCAGCGGATGTCCTCGAGCGTTTCGCAGCGGCGCTGCTGGAGGCCGTCGGCGCTCCGCCCGGCAACGCCGCGCTGACGGCCGAGGCGCTCGTCGATGCCGACATCGAGGGGCTGGCGTCGCACGGCCTGATGCAGCTGCCCAATTATCTCGAACGGATCGAACGGGGCTCGGTCGATCCCGCGGCCGAGGGCGAGATCGTCGTCGACAAGGGCGCGCGCCTGACGCTCGACGCCGGCAACGGGCTCGGCCAGGTCACGGCCGAGCGTGCCTGCGACATCGCGATCGCCCGGGCCGCCGAACACGGCGTCGCGATCGTGGCCGTCCGCAACGCCTTCCATTTCGGCGCGGCCGGGCGCTTCGCCCGCAAGATCGCGCTCGCCGGCAAGATCGGCATCGTCATGGCCAATACGCGTCCGATGCTGCCGGCGCCGGGCGGAGCCGAGGCGGTCGTCGGCAATAATCCGCTGGCGATCGCCGTGCCGACCGGTGGCGAACCCATCGTGCTCGATCTCGCCATGAGCGCCGGTGCGCTGGGCAAGATCCGGCTGGCGATGAACAAGGGCGAGTCCATCCCCGAGGGCTGGGCTCAGACGGGCGAGGGGGTGCCGACCCGCGATGCTGCGGAAGCCATCAAGGGCGTACTCCTCCCAGCCGCAGGCGCCAAAGGATTCGGGCTCGCCTTGATGGTCGACCTGCTTGCCGGCGGACTGTCGGCCGGCGGCGTCGGCAGCGACGTCCAGCCGCTCTATGGCGATTCCTCCCGACCCTATGGCAGCGCCAACCTGGTTATGGCGATCGAGATCGAAGGCCTGCGGCCCGTCGCCGACTACGAGACCGTCGCCGCCGGCTTCGCCGACCGCATCCGCCACTCGAAGCCCGCTCCGGGCGCTGCTCCGATACGCGTGCCCGGCGACCGCGCTGCCGAAGCCCGAAAGCGTTTCGACGGGAACTGCGCGCTGGCGGCGGAGACGCTTCAGGCCCTGCGCAAGCAGGCCCGCCGCCTCGGCGTCGCGATCCCGGACGCGCTCGGCGATTGAGCTGGGTCGCGGCCGGCATGAACGCGGCCAGGTGCATTTCGTTGATATGCAAAACGAGATATTGTAGGTCAAACAATGGCGGCCGACATCGCGTCGATCGTCGTGAGGAGAAGGCTGCATTATGGCATCGCAATCGTCCCGTGCTCCAGCCCTCTCCGGCAAGGTCGCGATCGTCACCGGCGGCGGTACCGGCATTGGCCTCGCCATCGCCAGGATGTTCGTCGATGAGGGCGCGCAGGTGGTGATCGCCGGCCGCTCCCAGGCGGCGCTCGACGAGGCCGCCGCGGTGATCGGGGCGCATGCCATCGCCGCCGACGTCTCGCAGGAGGCCGATGCCAGCAGGCTCGCCCAGGACACGGCCGCGCGCTTCGGCGGCGTCGACATCCTCGTCAACAATGCCGGTGTCACCGGACAGGTCGCCAATGCCGAGGATCTCGACATCGCCCAATGGGACGAGACCATGGCGATCAACATCCGCGGCACGATCCTGTGCATCAAGCACTGCGTGCCGCTGATGCGGGCCCGCGGCGGCGGCTCGATCATCAACATGTCGTCGCTGATGGGCCTGCGCGGCTATCCGATGCGCAGCGCCTATACCGCGACGAAATTCGCGGTGATCGGCATCACCGAAGCGGTGGCGCAGGAGGTCGGCGTCCACGGCATCAGGGTCAATGCGCTCTGCCCCGGCGCGGTCAATGGCGAGCTGATGCAGCGCGTCATCGCCGCCCGTGTCGCCAAGGAGAACCGGCCGGCGGAGGAGATCATCCGGCTCAATTACACCGACAAGGCGGCGCTGAAGCGCTGGGTCGAGCCGGAGGAGGTGGCGCGCGCCGCCTTGTTCCTGGCGAGCGAGCAATCCTCCTCGATCACCTCCGAGCGCCTCAAGGTCGACGCCGGCCGGATGTAATCCGGCCGGGAGCTCAGCGGCAACCGGCTCGCGCGTTCAAGCCGCCCGGCTGCGCGGCATCGGAGCCGTAGCGGGGGGCTTCTGATCGCCTTGCGTGCGGAAGGCGCAGACGAGCTGGCTCAGCCGCTCGATCTGCGTCAGCAGCGTGCGCGCCGAGCCTGCGCTCTGCTCGGCGAGCGCGGCATTCCGCTGTGTGATCTCGTCCATATGGCTGACGGCCTGGCTCATCTCCGCGATGCCGCTGGCCTGTTCGCCCGCCGCGGCCGCGATTTCGCCGACCGTCGCCGAAACCCGACCCGACGCTCCGACGATCTGCTCGAGCGTATCGCCGGCGAGCCTGACCAGCCGCACGCCCTCGGTCACTTCGCTGCCGGAGGTGCCGATCAGGCCGGTGATATCCTTGGCGGCCTCGGCCGAGCGTTGCGCGAGGGCGCGCACCTCGGCGGCGACGACGGCGAAGCCCCGTCCGGCATCGCCGGCGCGGGCCGCTTCGACCGCGGCGTTGAGCGCGAGCAGGTTGGTCTGGAAGGCGATGCCGTCGATCACGCCGGTGATCTCGGAGATCTTCCTGGAAGCGTCTTCGATCCGCGCCATCGCTGCGATCGCTTCCTTGATGATGCCGCCGCCCTCGCTTGCGACCGCCGTCGCTTCGTCGGCGAGCGCCGTCGAGGCGCGCGAAGACTGGGCCGAACTCTTCACCGACGCCGCGAGTTCCTCCGTTGTCGCCGCCGTCTGCTCCAGGGCGGAGGCCTGCTGCTCGGTTCGCTCCGACAGATCGGCCGCGCCGTCGCTGATCTCCTGCGAGGAGGCGGCGATGGCGGTCGAGCTCGCCTTGATCGTCGCGATCATCGTGCCGAGCCGCTCCATGGCGTCGTTGAAATGCGTGCCTATCATCGCGTACTCGGCCGGCATGTCCTGGGTGATGCGGACGGTGAGGTCGCCGTTCGCCAGCGCCGCCATGCCCTCGCTGACCAGGGCGACGGCCTTTTCGCGCTCGGCGGCCTTGGCCTGTTCGCTCGCGCGCGCCTCGGCTTCAGCCTTCAGGCGGGCCGCCTCCGAAGCTTCGAGATAGACGGAGATGGCATAGTCCATGTCGAGCAGGCAGGCCTTGACGATCGCGGCGATCTCCGCGGCCCGCTCGTTCGCGCCCGGCAACCTGGAGCCGAAGCGGCTCTTCGGCCAGCGCTCCTCCAGCACCTTGCCGATCAGCTGCGACAGCAGCAAAGCGTAGCCGCCGATATACCAGCGCGGCTCGAGTCCGATCCGGGCATGGACCTGGCCGACGCGGGTGACGGCCGCGACATAGTCGGCGTCGAACTGCCCCGTGGCGATCCGTGCCCAATGCGAGGCCTGCCTCGCCTTGGCGCCGCCGAGCTGCTCTTCGCTGCGGAACAGGGCGTTGGTCTCCGGAAAGGCCCTGATCTGCGTATAGAACGCGTCGAGCGCCCCCGGAAGCGCCGCGACGATCGTCTTCTCGACAGCGCGGATCTGCTGTCGCGCCTGTCCGTCGAACTGCAGGAACTCGAGTCGCCGGGCGAGATCGTCGGACGCTGACATCGCTTCTTCCCTCAACGCATCGCCGCTCTGGGCACAAGGTCGGTCGAGGAAGCTCTGGAAGCCGCATGGTTAAGAATTCCTACCGGCGGCAAGGCCGGTCGGGGATTTTCGCGGTCGCGACGCGGCGAAATTGATCTGGATCAAGCCCGCTCGACGCCGAGGCAGCCCCTCGGGGAGGGCGAACTCCATAGCCGAAGCGGCTCCTTCACCAGCGCAATAGTCGTGGGAAGACCAGTGCGCCGAGGCCACTGACCGCCGCGATTGCGATCGTGTACCAGGTCGCCAGGAACGGCACAGCGTCGTCCGGGCAGTGCAGGCTGTAGGCGATGGTGGCGAGGCCGGCCGACGCGAGGCCGGCGCAGGCCCCCGTCAACCTGCCGTCGACCGGTGCGCCGCGGCGCGCCAGCCCGAGCAGGACGATGAGCGGGACGAGCGCATAGAGCGGCACCGCGACGAGGCAGGCGCGCCAGTGGCGGCCGAAGATCAGCGCCCCCCATTGCTCGGCGGGCGCCTGGGCGAGCGTGACCAGCGCCCAACCGACCACGAGCGCGATCGGGATGACGATGAACGGCAGGCTTTTGCCCGGCTTCAGCCCCGGCCGAAGGCTGCGCTGGAACAGCACGAGCGCGATGCTCGCGACACTGGTGCCGAGCATCGCCTTAGCGATCACGGGCGGCGTCAGCCAGGCGCTGGCGAGGTCCGGACGTGCACCCAGGGCGAGAAGGACGAGCAGGGCGGTGAGCGCCAGCGCCGCCAGCGCGCAGAGCCAGCTGGCGCGGCGCAGCCAGCCGGTGTCCACCGGGCGGTGGCCGGCGGTCATCACGGCGATCAGATCATCGGTCTGCATGGTTGTCGGTTCCACTCGGCAGGGAATTCGCGCCGAGCCGGCGAAAGGTTACGCAATCACGATCGCGCAGGAAGATCATCCCGGTCGCTCCCCGCGTCGGGACAGGAATTTGGCCATGGCCTGCAGGCCGCGATGGATCGCGACCTTGGCCGCCGTCTCGGTCATGCCCGCCGCTTGCGCGGCCTCGGCGACGCTCGTGCCCTGGAGCTTGACCCGGTCGATCAGGCGGCGCGTGCGCTCCGGCAGGGCCGCCATGGCGCGTTCCAGATCGAGCTTCGCTTCCGAGGCGCCGCCGTCGGCCGGGCCGGCGAGCTGATATGCCTCGTCGTCGAGCGGCAGGTTGCCGGCATGGCGGCCGGAGCGGCGCAGATGGTCGACGAGCTTGTAGCGCGCGATGGCATGCGCCCAGGCCGTCACCGGACTGGAGCGATCATAGGTGTGCTGCGAGAGATGCAGCGCCAGCAGCGCTTCCTGCAGCACGTCCTCGGCTTCGCTCGGCTCGCTGCGCCCGGCGCGAGCCAGCATCCGGCGCAGATAGGCGCGCAGTCGCACGCTGATCGTGTCGAGGAAGAGGCGATAGGCGGCGCCATCGCCGGCGAGCGCGGCGAGGAAGAGAGGCCGAAGCTGCGTTTCGAGTTCGTCGAGCGACAAGGCTTGCGTGCTGTTCGGGGAGCCGCGGGATGGGCAGGCTTATTCCGTCGCACGCTCATGGCGGGCTCACAAGCCCGTGACCAGCCGCTGAAGCGGCCGGGCCGCGCCGATACGCTCGTATGTACGTGAGGGCCGCGACCAGGCGCTCGTATGGGGGCAGATATGGTGCCGTTAGCTCGCCTCGTCCTGCCACTGGCCGCGATCGTCACGATGGCAGTCTTCGCCGGCTCGGCGTTGCAGGCTCAGCAGGGCAAAGTCGGCACAACGGCCGACGCCTGTCCCGTGATCGAGGGCTGCACAGTCGCGAGCGGCCGTTACCGCATCCTCCTGCCGCCCCGACCCCACGCGGAGCCCCTCGGCGCGATCATGTATTTCCACGGCTATCAGGGATCAGCAGACGAGACGATCGCCGACCCTGGCCTCGTAGCCGTCGCCCGACGACTTGGCGTCGCGCTGATCGCGCCCGACGGAGCCGGGCGCACCTGGTCCTATCCCGGCTCGCCTGCACGTCACCGCGATGAATTCGCCTTTGTCGGGCAGGTGCTGGACGATGCCCTGCCGCGCTTTTCAATAGACCCCCACCGCATCCTGGCGAGCGGTTTCTCGCAGGGCGGCTCGATGGTCTGGTATCTCGCCTGCCGGATGCCGCAGCGCTTCGCCGCTTTCGCTCCGATCGCCGGCGCCTTTTGGGAGCCGTTGCCCGAGAGCTGCCAGGGCCCGCGTCCGCCATTGATCCATGTCCACGGCACGAGCGATGCCACGGTGCCGCTGGCCGGCCGCGCTCTGCGCTCCAGCGCCCGGCAAGGCGATGTCTTCAAGAGCCTTTCCATCCTTGCACCGGCCGGCTGCACCGCCGGCTGGGCGGAGGATGCTCGCGCCGCTCCTGCGCCGGGGACCCTGATCTGCCGGGTTGCGAAGGGTTGCGGCGACCAAGCGCGGCTCGAGCTTTGCCTGCACGGCGGCGGCCATGTCGCCGACGCGGCCTGGGTCGAGCGCGCCTGGCGGTTGACGATGCCGGCGGGCTCCCCCGTCGCCGCGAGGCGAGGCGGCCTCACGTCTCCGTGATCGTGTAACCAAACCCCCGTCCCGCGCGATCTCTCCCGCATGGCCGCCGCAGCGGCGAAGCGGAGAGAGACGATGCGCCACGAACGGATAGCGGCCGCGGAGCCGGCTGGGAGCGGTCCGGACGAGGTCGTCACCGGCGCCGATCTCCTGGCGACTCGCCTGGCCGCTGCCGGCGCGACCCACGCCTTCGGCATCCCCGGCGGCGAGGTGCTGGTGCTGGTCGCCGCGCTCGAGCGCGCCGGCATCCGCTTCCAGCTGGCTCGGCACGAGAATTCCGCCGGCTTCATGGCCGAGGGGCTCTGGCATGCGACCGGCGCGCTGCCGGTCCTGGTCACGACTCTCGGCCCCGGCGTCGCCAATGCGGTCAATGTCGTCGCCAACGCGCAGCAGGACAGGGTGCCCTTGATCGTTGTCACCGGCTGCGTCGATCAGGCGCTGGCCGAGAGCTACACGCATCAGGTCTTCGACCATCAGGCCGTGCTGCGCCCGCTGGTCAAGGCGAGCTTCCGCGCCGCGCCCGGCACCGAGGACCTCGTCGCCGAGAAGGCCGTGGCCATCGCGCGGCGCGGGCGGCCCGGCCCGGTCCATATCGACTTGCCGATCTCAGTCGCCGAAGCCCGCACCGCTTGGCGGCCGCCACCGGCGATCCCGGCGCCGCTGCCTGGCGTCCCGCGTGACCTCTCCTTCGCCCGCGCCTTGATCGCCGAAGCGAGGAAGCCGCTGGTCATCGCCGGTCTCGACCTTGTCGATCAGGACGGCGGTGCCGGGCTCGACTATTTCCTGTCCCGGACGGGCGCAGCGCTGCTGACCACCTACAAGGCCAAAGGGCTGGTGCCGGAGCATGATCCGCGCGTCGTCGGGGCCGTCGGCCTTTCGCCGAAAGCCGACGCGATCGTGCGCCCCCTGATCGAGGCGGCCGATCTGATCGTTCTCGCCGGCTACGATCCGATCGAGATGCGTCAGGGCTGGCGCAATCCCTGGCCTGCCGGCAAGCCGGTGATCGACATCGTCGCCGAGCCGGTGCAGCACGGCATGCACCAGCCCAGTCTGTTGCTCGAAGGCGATGTCGGCGCGATCTTGACGAGCCTGGCCGAGGGGCTCGCGACGAGGGCCACCTGGCCGGGTGGCGAGCCAATTGCGATCCGCAATCGCGTCCGTGCGGCCTTCGCCACTCCGACCGCATGGGGGCCGCACGCCGTTTTCGAGACGCTGCGCGCCGTCGCCCCCGCGGGCACGGTCGCGACCGCCGATTCCGGCGCGCACCGCATCCTGCTCAGCCAGATGTGGAGCTGCGATGGGCCGCGCCATCTGCTGCAGTCGAGCGGGCTATGCACCATGGGCTGCGCCCTGCCGCTGGCGACGGGCGCGGCGCTCGGCCCCGGCAAGCCAACTCTCTGCTTCGTCGGCGACGCCGGCCTCGAAATGGTGCTCGGCGAACTGGCGACGCTGCGCGATCTTCGCCTGCCGGTGATCGTCATCGTGCTCGTCGACAAGGCGCTTGGGTTGATCGCGCTGAAGCAGCGCCAGCTCGGCCTGCCGCGGGCCGGCGTCGATATCGGCGAAACCGACTTCGCTGCCGTCGCCCGGGCGATGGGCGGCCATGGCGTGACGATCGACGATCGCGAAACCCTGGCGCGCGAAACCGAAGCGGCCTTCCAGAGGCGCCATGGTTTCACGCTGCTGGCCTGCCGCATCGATGCCGCAAGCTATGAGGGAGCCTTCTGATGGCCGCGCTCCCTTCCGCAGCGGTAAAACAGGCGCGCGACGGGCGGCTCGATCTCTTCCGCGGCCTGACCATGCTGATCATCTTCGTGGCGCATCTGCCGGAGAACAGCTGGAACGCCTGGATCCCCGCCCGCTTCGGCTTCTCCTCGGGTGCCGAGCTCTTCGTTTTCTGCTCGGGCATCGCCAGCGCGCTCGCCTTCGGTGGCGTCTTCGTCCGGCGCGGCCTCCAGCTTGGCACGGCCCGCATCGCCTACCGGATCTGGCAGGTCTACTGGGCGCAGATCGGCCTCGTCCTGGCGCTGATCGCGCTGGCCGCTGCGCTGGATCGTCTCTTCGGCCTGGACGAACTTACGCAGCAATTCCCGCCGCTGCTCACCGATCCGGCGGCCGCGCTGCTCGGCATCGCCACGCTGACCTGGCAGCCGGATTATCTGGACATCCTGCCGATGTATCTGGTCATCCTCGCGCTGGTGCCGGTGATGATGCTGGGTCGGCGCCTCCATCCCCTCCTTCCGTTCCTCATCGCCGCACTGCTCTACGCCGCGGTCTGGACCAGGGGCATCAACCTGCCCGGCAATCCCTGGAACGGCGCCGGCTGGTTCCTCAACCCTTTCGCCTGGCAATTCATCTTCTTCATCGGCTTCTTCATCGGCATGAAGTGGTTGCCGGTGCCCCGGCTCGGCGACCGGCGGTTGATGCTCGCAGCCGCGCTCTTTCTCCTCGTCGCGGTGCCTCTGTCCTTCTGGGGCATCCTGGAACACTGGCCGCCGGCGCAGGCGGCCCGGGATCTCCTCCTCCCGGCCAGCGAGAAGACCGACCTGCATATCCTGCGCGTGCTGCATTTCCTGGCGCTCGCCTATCTCGTGCTCAGCCTGGTCGAGCCCTGGCGGAACCGGCTCGATTGCGGCGCCGGCCATCTGCTCGTCCTGATCGGCCGGCAGTCGCTGGCGGCTTTCCTCGCCAGCGCGGTGCTCGCCCGCCTGCTGGGTGCGGTCGCCGACATGGCCGGGCGCAGCGAGCCCGTCGTGGCCCTGCTCAACCTCACCGGCTTCGCGCTGATCCTCGCCACCGCGGTCGTGGTCGGCTGGTTCAAGAGCGCGCCCTGGGCCGGCCCGGAACGCAAGCCCGTGGCGGAACGGCAAGAACACGCCGTGGCCACCGCCGCGCTGCCCACACGCGTCCGTGAAGCGAATTGAACGCCGCTTGATCGACCTCTTGCGAACTCCCTGAAGAGCGCCCTTCGCGGCGCGGCAACGGAGCAGCCCATGTCTGCCACGTATTACGACCTCTCCGGCGATCGCATCTCCGTTGCGAACGATGCGGCGCGGCTCGCCTGGAACGATACGCTTGAAGCGCTGCTCGCCCATGCCGCCGCCACGCCCGACCATCTCGCCCGCACGCTCGCAGCCGATCCCGGTTTCGCGCTTGCACACGCCGCCAAGGGCCTGATGCTGCTCTCGCTGGCGCGCGGCGAGCTGCTCGGTCCGGCGCGCGATTGCCTTGCCAGAGCTCGCTCGGCCGCGCGCCTGCGGCCGATCACGGGGCGCGAGACGATGGTCGTCGAGGCGCTGGCGCTTTGGCTCGGCGACGCCCCGCGCCGGGCGGCGCAGCGGCTCGAAGCCATCCTGGACGCCTATCCCCGTGACGTGCTGGCGCTGAAGCTCTCGCATGGCATCCGCTTCATGCTCGGCGATCAGAGAGAGATGCTGGCGACCCTGCACCGTGCCGCCCCCGCCTTCGGCGAGCAGCATCCCTTCTCCGGCTATGTCAACGGCTGCTATGCCTTCGCGCTGGAGGAGCGCGGCTTCTATGCCGAGGCCGAGCGCGTCGGCCGCCACGCCGTCGCCTTGAGCCCGCGAGATGCTTGGGGACGGCACGCTGTCGCCCATGTGCTGGAGATGCGGGGACGGGTCGACGAGGGCATCGCCTGGCTCGGCGACGCTCGCGCCATCGCCCATGCCAACAATCTGCGCTTCCACATCCTCTGGCATCTTGCCCTGTTCCGGCTGGAGCACGGCGAGACTGCCGAGGTGCTGCGGCTCTATGACGAGGAGATCCGGGCCGAACAGACCGACGACTATCGCGACATCGCCAACGGCGCCTCGCTGCTGGCGCGGCTCGCCTATGCCGGGGTCGATGTCGGCGATCGCTGGGACGAACTCGCCGCCAAGGCGCAGGGACGCATCCATGACGGCCGCCTCGTCTTCGCCGACCTGCATTATGCGCTCTCGCTGCTCGGTGCCGGTCAGGCCGATGGCGCCGAAACCATCGCCCGCAGCCTGATCGACGATGCCCTGTCCCATCCCAGCGGCGAGCGGCGCGACGCGTCCCGCAACGGCGCGCTCGCGGCCTTCGGGCTGATCGCCTTCCACGAAGGCGACTATGACGAGGCGGCCCGCCTGCTCGGCGCCGCCCGCACCGGGCTCACGGCCATCGGCGGCAGCCATGCCCAGCGCGACCTGTTCGAGCAGGCCTATGCCGAGAGCCTGATCCGGTCCGGCCAGCACGACCGTGCCGCCTCTATCCTTGGCGAGCGCCTGACCCGCCGCGGCGGCGACAATCTCTTCGCGGCGCAACGCCTGGCGCTGCTCGAGCGCCGCGGCGCCGGGCGCCTGGCCGCCCTCGCCATCGCCTCCACTCCGCTCGCCATCGCCCATTGAACGCCCAGAAAGGACACGCCATGACCACTGCGACCATGACCCACGGCTTCGCGCTGCCCTCCGCCCGCACCGTGATCAACCTCGCCATCGGCGGCTTCGCCGGCCTGGGCTTCTGGGAATTGTTCTCGGCCGTGCCGACCGCCTGGTTCGCCGAGTATCCGCTGGAGCCGCCGGAACTGGTGAAGGCGCTGTTCGCACACCAGCTCGGCCTGACCCTGTCGACGCCGGTCGCCAAGCTGCTGCATTTCGTCACCGGCTTCCTGTTCTATCCGCTCGGCTACTGGCTGCTGACCCGCTGGGTGAAGAGCTTCGGCATGCCGGCCGATGGCTGGATCTGGGGCGTGATCACCTATTTCATCGCGCTCGCCTTCTTCGCTCCCCTCGCCGGGCAGCACTTCCTGCTCAACGACGTGCCGCGCCTCTCCGCCATGAGCCTCGTCGGCCACGCGATCTATGGCTGGCTCGCGGCCTATGTCTTCGAGGCGCTCGAAGCGCGCCGGGCCTGAGCGCGGAGGAGGACAGCGCCATGCTCGACAGACGCAGCTTCCTCTGGCTCGCCGCGGCAGCGCTGACTGCCGCGACGCGCGAAGCCCGTGCGGACACGTCCCGCCCGGTCAACACGCTCGGTTCTCCAGACGGGCTCGCGATCCGCGGCTACGACCCTGTCGCCTATTTCCGCGACGGCGGCCCGCGGCAAGGCAAGGCGGAATTCTCGGTGCGCCATGGCGGCGCCAGCTGGCGTTTTGCCAGCGCCGAGCACAAGGCGCTGTTCGAGGCTGATCCGCAGCGCTACCTGCCGGCCTATGGCGGGTTCTGCGCCTACGGCGCCTCGCGCGGCTATCTCGTCAAGATCGAGCCGGAAGCCTGGTCGATCGTCGACGGCCGGCTCTACCTGAACTACGACCTCGGCGTGCGCGCGACTTGGGCAGGCCGGACGAAAACCTACATCGCCCGCGCCGAGGGCAGCTGGCCGCGCCTCACGGCGAGGGATATCCGGTAGCACAGGCCGAACAGGGAGGGCTTCGCGGGTTGCCGCCCTCAGCGCTTCTCGCTGCCTGCTGACGAAGATATCCAGAACGTTCCCTCCAGCGGCGCGGCCAGGAAGCGGTTGTTGATCTCGTCCAGTGTCGCCTGCGGGTCGAGCTCGACGAAGAGTTCGGGATGCGTCCATTTCGCCAGCGCTTCAATGGCGACGAGATGGACCGGCGTGTGCACGAAAAGATGCCAGAGTCCGAAGGCGCGGCCGCGCGAGACGGCTCCGAGCGCGGCGAGATCGTTGCGGCGCAGCAGCCTGATGAAGCCTTCCGCCGCGCGCTTTGGTTCGACGCCCGGGCCGAGCGCGAAGCTGCCGGCATCGGGGCCGTCGGAGATCGCGGTCGCGACATAGACGTCCGGATTGCGCGTCAGCACGAATTCCTGGCTGAGCTGGCCGACGGGCGTCGCAAGCTTCTCGGTGCCGATGTTGTGGCCGCCGGCGAGGCGGATGAAGCCGTCGATTGTGCCCGGCCCGGCCGAGAAGCAGCATTCGGGCCGCGTCGCGAAGGCATGCAGGAAGACCGCCGGCCGCGCCGCACTACTGACCTGCTTCAGTTTCACGTCGATCGCTGCAAGGCGCTGGCGATAGAAGGCGAGGAAGGCTTCGGCCTGGACCTCGCGCCCGAGCAGCTTGCCGAGGAGGCGCAGGCTCGGCTCGGTATTCGTCAGGGGATCGAGGAAGAAGTCGACGATCGCGACCGGGATGCCGGCCGCGGCGAGCTGATCGAGGCCGGGGGCGGCTTCCGCACCGAAGCGGAAGGCATCGAAGCGGCTGAGCAGGACGAGATCGGGCTTCTGCGCGATCACCGCCTCGATCGAGATCGTCTCGAAGGAGCCCTTGCCGATCACCGGCACCTTGTCGATCGCCGGAAACTTACTTCGCAGGATTGCCGGCTGGATCGCGTTGGCGCCGGCCTCCGCCCAGCCGGCGAGCAGGCCGACCGGATCGGGATGGATCAGCGAGAGCACGTCGAGGCTGACCCAGGCGCCGAGCACGATGCGCTTGGCCGGCTGCGCCAGCACGACCTCGCGGCCGGCGATGTCGGTGACGCGGATCGCCTGCGCCCATGACGGCGATGCGGCGAGCAACGTGAGCATGAAGCCCCATGCCGCAATCGCGGTGGCCAATCCTCTCCGGCAGGCCTGCTTCATCCTTCTCACCAGCGATAGGTCAGCGTCGCCAGCACGCTGCGGCGGGAGCCGAGCGTGCAGCCCGGCACGTTGCCGCATTGCGAGACGTAGTAGCGGTCGAACAGATTCTTGGCGACGACCGAGAGCTTGGCCCCGTTCAGCGCCGACAGCGCCTTGCCGAGATCATAACTCAGGCTGGCGTCGACCAGCGTGTAGGAGGGGATCCGGACCGTGTTGGCGGTGTCGTAGGTGCTGCCGACGAAGCGGATGCCGCCGCCGAAACCGAACCCGGCGAGCGGCCCGCCTTGAAGGGTGTAGTCGGCCCAGAGCGAGCCCTGATGCATCGGTGTCGCCGGCAGGCGCTTGCCGATATCGGTGATGACCGAGCTCTTGCTGATCTCGTGGTCGAGGAAGGCATAGGAGGCGATCAGGCCGAGGCCTTCCGTCAATTGCGCCCGCGCCTCGATGTCGAAGCCGCGCACCGCGACTTCGCCGAGCTGGACGCGGGCGAAGGGATGGGCCGGGTTGGGGTCGCCCGATGGCGTGTTCTGCTGGCGGATGTCGAACACCGCCGCGGTCAGCGAGGCGTCGATCCAGCTCGGCTGGTACTTGATGCCGGCCTCGTATTGCGTCGCCGTCAGCGGCTTGAAGGCGCCGCCGAAGAAGTCGGTCTCGGCCGTCGGCTGGAACGAGGTCGAGACGCTGACATAGGGCGCGAGGCCATTGTCGAAGACATAGCTCAGGCCGGCGCGGCCGCTGAAGGCGCGGTCGCTCGTCCTGGAGCGCACCAGCGCATTGGTCGTCAGCGTGTGGGTGCGCGTCTTGGTGTCGGCGATGTCGTAGCGGCCGGAGAGGGTCGCGATCCAGCGCTCGAACTTGATCTGGTCCTGGAGATAGAAGCCGAGCTGGCGCAGCTCCGCATCCTTGCGCTGGAAGTTGATGCCGGGATCGGCGATCGCCGCGCCATAGACCGGGTTGAAGATCTGGATCGAGGCGGCCGGGCCGCGGCCGACATCGTACTGGCTGATCTCGTTGCGGTAATCGAGGCCGATGAGGGCGGTATGCGACAGCGGCCCGGTGCCGAACTTCGCCTCCAGCCGGTTGTCGAGGGTGAAGGCGCGCGCCGCCGCATCGATCCGGAAGGCGGCGCGGTTCAGCGTGCGATTGTCCGCGAGCAGCTCGCCATTGCGGTTCAGCGCGCGCAGATAGACGTCGTTCTGGGTGTAGCGCAGGTTCTGGCTGAAGCTCAGGCTATCGTTGAAGCGGTGCTCGAAGGCATAACCGATCGAGCCCTGATCGCGCTCGAACCGGTCGAAGCCCGGCTCGCCGGCATAGCGGTTCCAGGGCAGGCGGCCATTGACGCGGTTGGGATAGAGCGTGCCGGAGGTCGGCAGATAGTTGAAGCTGGTCTTGCCGTCGCGCTCGCGCAGGTACTGGCCCATCACGGTCAGCGTCGTGTCGGTGCTCGGCCGCCAGGTGAAGGCCGGCGCGATGAAGATGCGGTCGTCGTCGATGAAGTCGGTCTGCGTCTCCGACATCCGGCCGAGCCCGGTCAGGCGATAGAGGAACCGGCCCTGCGGATCAATCGGGCCGGACAGGTCGAAGGCGCCCTGCAGGCGGCCATAGCTGCCGGTCTGGAGCTGAATCTCGCGGAAGGGCGTCGCGGTCGGGCGCTTGCTGACCATGTTGACGAGGCCGCCGGGACCGCTCTGGCCATAGAGCACCGAGGAGGGACCTTTCAGCACCTCGACGCGCTCGAGCCCGTAGGGCTCGATCACCGAGGTCGTCCAGTCGGCGGTGGCGGCGCCATCGGGCAGGCGTGTCCCGTCGAGGAAGAGATCGCCCTTGAAGCCGCGGATCTGCGTGTAGCTGTCGAATTGCGATGCGCCGCCATAGACCTCGCCGCGCACGCCTGCGGTATAGCGCAGCGCCTCGCTGACGCTCTGGGCGCCCTGCGCCCTGATCTGGTCGGCAGTGACGACGTTGACCGTCTGCGGCACTTCCAGGATCGGCGTATCGGTCTTGGATCCGCTGGCGCTGCGGGTCGCGACATAGCCGTTGACCGGCCCGTTGGCGCGCTCGCCATTGCCCTGCACCTCGATCGTGTCGAGCCGGATCGCGGGCGTTGCCTGCTGAGCCGCGGCCGGAACCGTCAAGGCAATGAAAATCGCCGCGAGCGAGACATCCCGCAGCCTCATCCGATGAATCCGTTCGCCCCCGCGCGAAATCCGCTTCGACACCAACTCGCCGCCCATATGGTATACTGCCCCGATCAGTCTTGAATTGCTTATGCTATTGCTTCATTATTATTGATTACGAGCCAATTTAGATTGGTTTTAAACTGGCTCCATCCGTCAATATTATAACTTCGCCCCTTTCGCGGGCGTGGCTCAGAATCGACCGAGATCGGATCAAGTTTGGTCAATCCCATGCAGATTTTGACAAAAGCACCGTATTCGGGTCAGGCCGAGCCCCCGACCGTTGACCGGCTCCCTCTCGACGAGGAGACGCCGCGCCCGGTCACGGTGCTGCATCAGGCGTTCCGCAGCGGCGCGAAGACACGCTGGCACAGCCACCGCCGCACCGAGTTGCTGCACGCCTCCGGCGGGCTGCTCGTGCTCCATACCGAAGCCGGAACCTGGACCGTGCCGGCCGGGCATGCCCTGCTGATACCGGCCGATGTCCCGCACGAGCTTGCGGCCTATGGCTGCTGCGAGATGCGAGCCGCCTTCCTGACCGACGAGGTGCTCGGCGAGGCCGTGCCGCGCAACTGCCGGGTCATCGCCGTGTCGGAGCTGCTCGACGTCACGCTACGGGCGCTGGCGAGCGGGCCGCTGCTCTACGAGCCCAATGGCCGCGGCGGTCATCTCGCGGCGCTGATCGTCGAGGAGATCGTCGGCGCCACCGAAATCCACATCGCCCTGCCGATGCCGCGGGCGCCGCGACTGCGCAAGCTGGCGCGCGACATGGTGCAGAAGCCGGCGCTCGACCTCGACCTCGACGGCTGGGCCGAGCAGGTCGGCGTCAGCCGCTCGACCTTCACCCGCCGGTTCCGTGCGGAGACGGGCCTCAGCTTCGCCGAATGGCGTCGGCGCCTGCGCATCCTCCACACCTTGACGATGCAGGCCGACGGCATGTCGCTGCGCGAGGCGGCGCGCAGCGCCGGCTATCGCAGCCCCAACGCGCTGCGCGACATGATGCGCCGGACGCTGGCGACGACGGTGCTGCCGCCGTCAGGCTCTCTGGCGGATGATGCTGTGCATTGAGAAGCGCTCGGCCGGGTAGATGTTGTGCGAGATCTCGAAGATCGTGTTCGGGTGCGCGACATAGCGGCGCTTGACCATCAGCGCGGCGCTGTGCGGCTGGGCCTTGAGCACCGCAGCGAGCTTCGGTGAGAGATTCGTCGCCGTGATCGCCTGCTCGACATGGTCGAGGCGCAGGCCGAATTGCTCGAGCACGATCTCGTAGATCGCCCTGTCGCCGCGCTGGACGTTGTCGCGGTCCGGTGTGAAGCGCTCGGGCACCGCCACCTCGGACCAGCAGAGCGGAGCACCGTCGCTGCGGGTCGAGCGCAGGCCCGCGACCCGGAACCAGCGCTTGTCGGGGAGCTGCGAGAATTCGTCCGAGCCGGTGACGAAGCCCTCATAGTGGATGTCGAGCGTCGTGCTATGGGCGAAATCGAACAGGCTGCGGATGTCGCGCATGCTGTGCACATAGTGCGAGACGGGCTTGTGCGAGAGCACGACGGTACCGGTCTTGCGGCGGCGTCCCAGCAGTCCCTGCTCGGTCAGGGCCTTCATCGCCTCGCGGATGGTGTGGCGGCCGACGTCGAAGCGCTCCTGCAGCTCCTGCTCGCTCGGGAAGCGCGCGCCGAGCGGATAGAGCCCCCTGGCGATTTCCTCCGACAATTCGGCCGCGAGTGCGGCGTGCCGTGAGCCTGACTGCTGCTTGTCCATAGTGCCGAATGATTGAGCCCGGGGCCGCGATGCTAGGCATCGGACGAAGGGAATGGCAAGCGCCGGCGGCGGACATATTGCGGCTTTACGCCGTTTGCCATTTTCAGCCCCGGCTTGGCGGCGACCTGCGCAGCCTGCGGATTATATTATTCGACATTAATGTGAGTCGCATGGGTCTCACCACTTGATCTCGATCTCTCTCTGCCATATTCGTCGAACAAATAGACCGCGGCCGCTGAGGTTGCCCGCGGGCAAGCGGCGGACAGGGACATCATGATCGAATCCGTTCTGGCCGGGCTGAAGGTCGTGGACCTGACGCAGAACGTGGCCGGCCCCTTCTGCACCCAGGTGCTCGGTGATTTCGGCGCCGAGGTCATCAAGGTCGAGCGGCCGGGCCGCGGCGACGACACGCGCGACTGGCGCCCGCCGGAGATCGGCGGCCAGTCCTCGACCTTCCTGTCGCTCAACCGCAACAAGCGCAGCATCTGCATCGATCTCGACACGCCGGACGGCGTCGCCCTGCTGCGCGAGCTGGTCGCGGGAGCCGACATCTTCATCCATGCGATGAAGCCCGGCAGCGCCGAGGCGCGCGGCTTCGGCGCGGACGAGCTGATGGTGCTCAATCCGCGCCTGATCCATTGCGCGATCAGCGCCTTCGGCCAGAGCGGCCCGCTGAGCCGGCTGCCGGGCTACGACCCGCTCATGCAGGCCTTCACCGGGGTGATGAGCGTGACCGGCAGCGAGGGCGACGGCCCCGTGCGCGTCGGCGTATCGCTGATCGATATCGGGACCGGCATGTGGGCGGCGCTCGGCATCTTCGCCGGGATCGTCGAGCGCGCCAGGACCGGCCGGGGACTGACGGTCGAGGCCAGCCTGCTCGACACCGGCGTCAACTGGATGACCGTCTTCGTCGCGAGCTATCTCGCCACCGGCAAGCTGCCGCGCAAGATGGGCTCGGCCATGGCGATGACCGCTCCTTATGAGCTGTTCCAGTCGGCGGACGGGCAGGTCTTCATCGCCGCCGGCAATGACGGCCTGTTCCGGCGCGTCTGCGAGGGGCTGGGCGATCCCGCCCTCGCGGACGATCCGCGCTTCGTGACGAACCCGCTGCGCGTGGCCAATCGCGAGGCACTGTGCCTCGCCGTCACGGCCCTGACCTTGCAGTTCCCGACCGGGGAGATCGTCGCGCGCCTGCGCCGGGCCGGAGCGCCCTGCAGCGAGATGCACGACGTCTCGCAGATGCTCGGGAACGAGCAGGTTCTGGCATCGGAGATGATCGCGGACATGCCGGTCGAGGGCGTGTCGGACCACCGCGTGGTGGCGCTGCCGCTCAGGCTGGGTGGCAAGCGCAACGGCCCGCCGCGATCTCCGCCGGGGCTGGGCGCCGACACGGCTGCGGTGCTGGCCGAGTTCGGCGTCGGAACACAGCGGCTCGCGCAGTTGCGCGACGCCGGAATCATCGGCTGAGCCGCGGGCCGGGACGAGGCGAGAGATGGACTTCGACTACACCGAGACACAACAAGAGATCCGCGAAGCGGTGCGCAGGCTCTGTGCCGGCTACGGGCCGGATTACTGGCTGGCCTGCGACGAGCAGGCCGCCTACCCGGAGGCCTTCGTCCAGGCCATGACGGAGGCCGGCTGGCTCGCGGCGCTGATTCCGCAGGCCTATGGCGGCTCCGGGCTCGGCGTCCTCGACGGCTGCATCATCCTGGAGGAAGTCAACCGCTCGGGCGGCAACGGCGCCGCCTGCCATGCCCAGATGTACACGATGGGCTCGCTGCTCAATCACGGCAGCGACGCCCAGAAGCGCAGATACCTGCCGAAGATCGCCGATGGCAGCCTGCGGCTGCAGGCCTTCGGCGTGACTGAGCCGGATGCCGGCTCGAATACCCTGAAGATCAAGACCTTCGCGCGGAAGGTGCCGGGCGGCTACGTCATCAACGGCCAGAAGATCTGGACCTCGCGCTATTTCCAGTCGCACATGTACCTGCTGATCGCGCGCACCACGCCGATCGAGGAGGTCGCCAAAAAGACCGAGGGGCTTAGCCTCTTCCTCGTCGACATCGCCAAGGCCGGCGCCTCTCTCAAGGGCAGGCCGATCCGCACCATGATGAACCACCACACCAACGAGGTCTTCATCGACAATCTCGAGGTCGGCGAGGAGGACCGCATCGGCGAGGAGGGCAAGGGCTTCCACTACCTCCTGGACTCCCTCAATTCCGAACGCCTGCTGGTCAGCAGCGAGGCGCTCGGCGACGGCAAATGGTTCGTTGAGCAGGCGTCGCGCTATGCCGGCGAGCGCCGCGTCTTCGACCGGCCGATCGGCCAGAACCAGGGCATCCAGTTCCCGATCGCCAAGGCCCATATGAACGTCCAGGCGGCGGAGCTCATGCGCAACCGGGCGGCCGCCCTGTTCGACCAGGGCAAGCCCTGCGGCACCGAGACCAGCATGGCAAAATACCTAGCGACCGAGGCGAGTTGGGAGGCTGCCGAGGCCTGCATGACCACCTTCGGCGGCTACGGCGTCGCCTGCGAATACCATGTCGAACGCAAGTGGAAGGAGGCGCGCCTGTTCCGCACGGCGCCGATCTCCAACAATTTGATCCTGGCGCAGGTCGCTCAGCACGCGCTCGGGATGCCCCGCTCCTACTGACAGCAACCGCCCGGAGGGCCGCGATGACGCTTCAACCCGGCAGCCAGCCCGCCGCATCGGCGACGCAGGACCTCGTCCGCTTCGTGACTTCCGCCACGGTGGATGAAGTCGTGATCGCGCAGGCGGTTCCGGCCGTGCTCGACACACTGGCCGTGACCATTGCTGGTGGCGTCGAGCCCGGCCTGGCCGCGTTGCAAAGGGCGCTCGAGCCCGAGGCACGCGTTGGCGCCGTGCCCTCCTTCTGGAGCGATGCCAGCTATCGTGCCGACGATGCCGCGATGCTGTTCGGCATGGCGAGCCATGTGCTCGACTATGACGATGTCAGCATGCTGACCGTCTGCCATCCGAGTGCGCCGGTGCTCTCGGCCCTGCTGGCGGCGGTGCCGCGCGGCCAGGCGAGCGGGCGCGATCTGCTCGAGGCCTTCGCGATCGGGACGGAGGTGCTGATCCGGCTCGGCCAGGCCATGGGCTTCCGCCATTACGCCCTGGGTTTCCATGCCACTGCGACCCTGGGTGCCGTCGGTGCGGCGGCGGCCTGCGCCAGGCTGGCGAGGCTCGATGAAGGCCGCACGCGCCATGCCCTGGCGATCGCCGCCAGCATGTCGTCCGGCCTGCGCAAGAACTTCGGCTCGATGGTGAAGTCGCTGCATGTCGGCATCGCCGCCGCGAACGGACTGCGCGCCGTGCGGTTTGCGGTGGCAGGCGTCGAGGGCGCGGCCGACCCGGTCGAGCGCGAGGGCTTCCTGCACGCGTTTTCCGGCGGTGAGACCGATCTCTGGCCGGCCGGGCTCACGCTCGGCGAGCCCTTTGCCATCGTCGAGCCGGGTTTCGAGCAGAAGCGCTATCCCTGCTGCTACATGCTGCACAAGATGATCGAGGCGACGCTGGCGCTCGGGCGCGAGCACGCTCTCGCCTTGGACGACGTCGCCACCATGCGGGTCGAGATGCCCGCGGGTGGGACCAAGCCCCTGATCCACCCCGCTCCGAAGAGCGGCCTCAACGGCCTCTTCAGCGCGCCCTATGCCGTGGTCGCCAGCCTCGCCGATGGCCGCATCGATCTGAAGAGTTTCACCGACGCCGCGGTGCTGCGCTCCGAAATCCAGGCGCGCCTGGCCGACGTCACGGTCGTCGAGGTAGCGGGCGCGGCGCAGAAGGGCAGCGATCTCGGCAGCGCGCCGGTTACCGTGACCCTCGGTCTGCGCGACGGCCGCGCCCTGTCGCGCACGATCACCGCCTCGCCGGGATCGCGGCAGGATCCGCTGACCGGGCCCCAGCTCGAAGCGAAATGGCTCGATTGCCTGCAGCGCGCTGAGCCGTCGCTCGCCCGGGAGGAGGCGAGGGCGCTGTTCGACGAGGGGCTGTCGCTCGCCGGGCAGGCGCGGATCGACGACTGGCTGTCGCGCCTGCGCAGCAACGCATTGCGCCGGCAGGCAGCGTGACGAGGCAGCCGGAGCAAAGCCGATGACGGAGAACGACTTCGAAACGCTGAAACTCGGCCGCACGCAGGAGCACGTGCTGGTGGTCACCCTGGCCCGGCCCGCCGCGATGAATGCGCTCAACACCCGGATGGGCCGGGACCTCGTCGCGCTCTTCGAGGCGATCGCGCTCGACCCGGCCGATCTGCGCTGCATCATCCTGACCGGAGAGGGCGAGAAGGCCTTCTGCGCCGGCGGCGACCTCAAGGAGCGCCGCGGCATGACCGACGAGCAATGGCAGCGTCAGCATCTCGTGTTCGAGCGTATGGTGCGTGCCCTGCTCGACTGCCCGGTTCCGCTGATCGGCGCCGTCAACGGCGCGGCCTATGGCGGCGGCTGCGAGATCGCGGCCTGCTGCGACTTCCTCTACGCGGCGGAGCATGCCCGCTTCGCCCAGACCGAGGTGACGCTTGGGATCATGCCCGGCGGCGGTGGCACGCAGACGCTGCCGCGTGCGCTCGGCGAGCGCCGGGCCAAGGAGCTGATTCTGACCGGTCGGCCCTTCACGGCGACGGAGGCGGAGGGCTGGGGCCTAGTCAACCGCGTGCTGGCGCTGCAGGACTTGCTGCCGCAGAGTCGCGAGACTGCCACCGCGATCGCCCGCAACGCGCCGATTGCCACGCGGCAGGCCAAGCTCTCCATCCATCGCGGGTTGCAGATGTCGCTGCGCGACGGGCTCGCTCTGGAAATCGAGGCCTATGCCCGGATGGTCCCGACGCAGGATCGCCACGAAGGCGTGCGCGCCTTCAATGAAAAGCGCGCCCCGCGCTTCCAGGGTCGATGAGCGCCATGGCGGAGCCCGTCCTGATCCGCGAGGTCGGCCTGCGCGACGGCTTGCAGATGGCGAAGACCGTCCTTTCCACCGCGCAGAAGCTCGACTTCGCCCGCTCCGCGGCGGCTGCCGGTCTGCGCGAGATCGAGGCCACCTCCTTCGTGCCGGCCCATGTCATCCCGCAATTCGCCGATGCCGGCGAGGTCGCGGCTGGCGTCGGGGCGCTCGCGGGCGCGACGGTCTCGGCCCTGGTCGTCAATCTGAAGGGCGCGATCCGCGCCTTCGATGCCGGCCTGCGCAAGGTCAATTATGTCGTGTCGGCGAGCGAGGCGCACAGTCTCGCCAATGCGCGCCGCAGCACCGATGCCGCGCTGGAAGAATTCCGGCTGATCGTCGCCGAGCGCCGCGCCCGCGGCCTGGTCGGACAGGTCGTGCTCGGCTGCGGCATCGCCACGGCGTTCGGCTGCACGCTGCAGGGCGAGGTCCCGGCGGTACGCGTCGTCGCGATAGCCGAGACCCTCGCCCGCGACGGTGCCGACGAGATCATGGCGGCCGACACCGTCGGCTATGGCGATCCGTACCGGGTCCGCCATATGTTCGAAGCATTGCGCCGCGCTGTCGGCGACATCCCGCTCGCCGCCCATTTCCACGACACCCGCGGCCTCGGCCTCGCCAATGTCGCGGCTTCGCTCGAAGCCGGCGTCCGGCGCTTCGATGCCTCTCTGGGCGGGCTCGGCGGCTGCCCCTTCGCGCCGGGCGCGACCGGCAACATCGGCACCGAGGACTGCGCTTTCATGCTCGAGGCGATGGGCTTCGACACCGGGATCGACATCGAGGCGCTCCTGGCGCTGCGTCGTCGGTTCGAGGAATGGCTCCCGGGCGAGCGCTTCTCGGGCGGCGTCGCCCGCGTCGGGCTGCCGAAGAGCTTTCGTCGCGCAGCGGCGCCTGGCTGACCTCGGCACGGTTCCAACGAAACCAAGCGGGCGAGGACAGTCCGCATCAGCAGGGAGGAGATCATGAACCGCAGGGAATGCCTCGTCGGGCTGTCGACGTTGCCGCTGTTAGCCGGAGGCGCCGCAGCGCAAGGTTATCCGACCCGCTCGCCGATCATGGCCAACGGCTACCCTCCGGGCGGCTCGACCGACGTCGCCGCGCGGATGATGATCGAGGGCATGGCAGCCGAGCTCGGCGGCCACCGCCTGGTCGTCGAGAACCGGCCCGGCGCCAGCGGCACCGTCGCCGCGGCCTGGCTCACCCGGCAGCAGCCCGATGGCTACAGCCTGCTGCTGTCGGAATCCTCGTCCTTCGCGATCTGGCCGGCGATGCACGAACTCGGCATCAAATACGATCCGATTAAGGATTTCGACTGGATCGCGACGGTCTGCACCGCGCCGATGGCCTTCATCGTCAGCCCCAATTTTCCGGCCAGGACGGTAGCCGAGGCGATCGACGTGCTGCGCTCGCAGAAATCGGCCGATCTGAACTATTCGAGCTCGGGCGCCGGCTCGATCCCGCATATCGGCTGCGAATTGCTGCGCCACCTGGCCGGTCCCTCCAACCAGTCGCGCCATGTGCCTTATCGCGGCGGCGCGCCGGCGGTGCTGAGCGTCTCGACCGGCGAGACCGCCTGGGGCTTAGCCTCGCTCGGCTCCGCCACCGGTCTGCTCGAAGGTGGCGCCGTGCGGGCGCTGGCCGTCACCAGCCCGCAGCGCTTCCCGCTGTTTCCGGATATCCCGACCTTCAACGAGCTCGGCTTCAAGGAGATGGAGCTGAACATCTACTATCTCATCCATGCCCCGGCGGGACTGCCGCGCGATGTCCTCGCCAGGCTGAGCCGCGCGAGCGCGGCCTCCCTGAAGCAGGAGGTCACGCGCGAGCGCTTCCTCAAGGCCGGCATGGAGCCCTGGACGGGCGTCAACACGCCCGAGAGCGCCCGTGATATTGTCGTGGCCGAGAATGCGCGCTTTCGCGAGATCGGCAAACGCACCGGCCTGAAGATCACCGGCTGAGAGCTCGGGCGCAGCACGTCCAGGAGGCGGGACCGATGACCGCGGCAATTCTTCTCAGCGAGTATGGCGGGCCGGAGAGGCTCGAGCTCAGGCAGGTCGCCCTGGCCGAGCCGGGGCCGGGCGAGCTCCGGCTGCGGCAGACCGCAGTGGGCGTCAACTTTCACGACGTCTATGTGCGCTCGGGGCTCTACCGCACGCTGGCTTTGCCCGGCATCCCCGGCATCGAGGCCAGCGGCGTCGTCGAAGGGCTGGGCGCCGGCGTCGAGGGCTTCGCCGTCGGCGACAGGGTCTGTTACGTCACCGGCAGCTACGGCGCCTATGCCGCCGAACGCAACCTGCCGGCGGCTCTGGCGCTGAAATTGCCGGCGGAGGTCGGCGACGAGGTCGCCGCAGCCACGATCCTCAAGGGTCTCACGGCCTGCATGCTGCTGCGTCGTGAATACCGGGTCGGGCCCGGGGACTTTGTTCTGGTCCATGCCGCCGCAGGCGGCGTCGGCCAGTTGCTTTGCCGCTGGGCACGGCATCTCGGGGCAACGGTCATCGCCACCGTCGGTGATACCAGCAAGGAGGCGGTGGCCCGCGCCTGTGGCGCGCAGCACGTGATCACCGGCGCCATGGGTGATCTTCCGGAGCGCGTCCGGCAGATCACGGCTGGCCAGGGCGTCGCCGTCGCCTATGATTCCGTGGGCCGCGACAGCTTCCAGGCTTCGCTGGCCAGCCTGGCCTGGTTCGGCCGGCTGGTGAACTTCGGCCAGAGCTCCGGGCCCGTGCCGCCCTTCGAGGTCTCACAGCTCGCGGCGCGCTCGAACGCGCTCTCGCGGCCGATCGTGTTCCATTATCTGCGCGATCCCGCCCGATTGCACCAGATGGCGGACGAGGTCTTCGCCTTGCTCGGCCAGGGCATTCTCGCCGTTGAGATCGGCCTGCGCCTGCCGCTCGCGGAAGCGGGCAGGGCGCACGCCCTGCTGGAGGCGCGCCAGACAATGGGACCGACCATCCTGCTTCCCTGATCGGCAAGCGTCAGCCGCGGCCGTCAAGTCTGCCGGTGCGGCTCTGCCATGCCTCGCCGCCCCCTGGACTTCGCCCGAAGCGGTCGAGATCAGCCTTCATGGCTTGAAAATCCGGGCCTCCCTTTAAAAGGTCGAACAAAATACCGCAGAACTGTTGCCTACCCTTGACAGGCTTTCGCAACTCTTCTTATTCATTCGACATAAAGCGCGATGCCATGCAGTGCCGCGTGTTCGGGGAAACGAAGAGAAGGGCCGTCCCATGCGCATTTCCCTCAGTGTCGCCGCTTTGGCGCTGTGTCTGTCCGGCGGCGCCGGGGTCGCCCAGGAGCGGGTCAAGATCGGCGTGCTCAGCGATATGGGCGGCGTCTATGCCGACATCACCGGTCCGGGCTCCGTCGCTGCGGCCCGGCTGGCGGTCGAGGATTTCGGCGGCAAGGTGCTGGGCCAGCCGATCGAGCTCGTCACGGCGGACCATCAGGCCAAGCCCGATGTCGGGCTGGCCGTTGCGCGCGAATGGCTCGACACTCAGGGCGTCAGCGCCATCGTCGACGTTCCCGTCTCCTCGATCGGCCTCGGCATCCAGGCGCTGACCAAGGAGAAGCAGCGCGTCTTCCTCAACACCGCCGGCGCCTCGTCGGATTTCACCGGCAAGGCCTGCTCGCCCTATGCCACGCAATGGGCGATGGACACTTACACCATGGCCTCGAGCGCCGGGCGGGCGCTGGTCAAGGCCGGCGGCACCAAATGGTTCTTCATCACCGCCGACTACGCCTTCGGCCATGCGCTGGAGCGCGACGCGTCAGCCGCGGTCAAGGAAGCTGGCGGCAGCGTTGCCGGCAGCGCCAAGCACCCGCTCAACAATCAGGACTTCGCCTCGCATCTGTTGCAGGCGCAGTCCTCCGGCGCCAATGTCGTCGGCCTGGCGAACGGCACCGGCGACACTGTGCGCTCGATCAACCAGGCGCGCGAATTCGGCCTCACCGCAGCGGGCACCAAGATCGCCGCGCTGGTGCTGTTCATCAGCGACGTGCACGCCCTCGGCCTTCCCGCGGCGCAGGGCACGGTCGTGACCGAATCCTTCTATTGGGATCGCACCGACAGCACCCGCGCCTGGGGCAAGCGCTTCATGGAGCGCACCAATGGCCGCGCGCCGGGCATGTACCATGCCGGGCTCTACAGCGCCGTGACGCATTATCTCAAGGCGGTGGAGAAGGCCGGGACGACCGACGCCGACAAGGTCTCGGCGGCCATGCGCGAGATGCCCATCAAGGACGCGCTGATCAGCAACGGCCACATCCGCGCGGACGGCAAGGTGATGCAGGACTACTTCCTGCTCGAAGTGAAGAAGCCCGCGGAGTCGAAAGGTCCGTGGGACTACTACAAGGTGCTTGCCACCGTGCCGGCCGAGGACGTCAGCAAGCCGCTGTCGCGCAGCGAGTGCCCCACGGCGAAGGTGCCGGGCTGAACCGCCTCCGCGACGAAGAATTGGGCTGCGATGGCCGGCATGAATGAGAGCTTCGATTATGTCGTCGTCGGGGCCGGCTCGGCAGGATGCATCCTCGCCAACCGGCTCAGCGAGGATGGCCGCTACTCGGTCTGCGTTATCGAGGCCGGCCCACCCGACCGCAATCCCTACATCCATATCCCGGCCGGCTTCATCAAGACGCTGACCAATCCGGATCTGACCTGGGCCTTTCCGACCGAGCCGACCAGCTGGACCGACGGCCGCAGCATCCCGCTGCGGACCGGCCGGACGCTGGGCGGGTCGAGCTCGATCAACGGCCATGTCTACAATCGCGGCCAGCGCGCCGATTTCGACATCTGGGCGCAGAAGGGCAATGGCGGCTGGGCCTATGACGACGTCCTGCCCTATTTCAACCGCAGCGAGCGCCGCCCCGGCGCGAGCGGCCGAGGGCAGGACGGGCCGCTCCCCGTCACTGACATCGACTGGAGCCACCCGCTCTGCGACGCCTTCGTCGCCGGCGTTGCCGGCCTCGGCCTGCCGCGGAACCCCGACTACAATGCCGGCCGGCAGGAGGGCGTCGGCTTCTATCAGCGCCTCATCCGCGGGGGACGGCGCGTCAGCTCCGCCCGCGCCTTCCTGAAACCGATCCGAACGCGGCCCAACCTGACCGTCCGGACCGATGCCCGCGTGCTGCGGATCACCGTTTCCGAGGGCCGGGCGAGCGGGCTCGTCTACGCCCATGGCCCCGACCTGACGCGGACCCGCAGCATCACCGCCAGGCGCGAGATCGTGCTGTCGAGTGGCACCCTCAATTCGCCGCGGCTGCTGCAGCTCTCGGGCATCGGTCCGGCGCCGCTGCTCGCGGAGCTCGGCCTGCCGCTCGTTCATGCCCGGCCCGGTGTCGGCGAGAACCTGCAGGATCACTTCGCCGTCCGCCTCGTCGCCCGCATCCGCGGCGTCGACACGATCAACGACCGGGTGCGCGGCCCGCGCCTGCTCTGGGAAGGGCTTCGCTGGTTGGCTGGGCGACCCAGCATCCTGGCCCTCAACCCCTCGCTCGCCTATGTCTTCGCCAAGTCGGATCCGCTGCTCGACGACAGCGACCTGCAGTTCACCTTCACCCCCGCGAGCTATCGCGAGGGCTCGGTCGGCGTGCTCGACGATTTCTCCGGCGTCACCTGCGGCGTCTGGCAGCAGCGCCCGGAGAGCCGCGGCCATGTCAGGCTGCGCTCGCCGGACCCGGTTGAGACGCCGCTGGTTCAGCCGAACTACCTCCAGCACGATCACGACCGGCGCGTGCTGCTCGCCGGGATCAGGCTGGCGCGCTCCTTCCTCGGCACGCAGGAGATGGCGCGCTATGTCGAGCGCGAGGAGCTGCCGGGTCCGCAGGCCCAGAGCGACGGCGACCTGCTGAACTTCGCGCGCCAGCGCGGATCGACGGTGTTCCACTTCACCGGCACATGCCGGATGGGGCCGGCGAGCGATCCCCTCGCCGTCGTCGACCCGCAATTGCGGCTGATCGGGATCGATGGGCTGCGGATCGCCGACGCCTCGGTGATGCCCAGCATTCCCTCGGCCAATACCAACGCCGCGACGCTGATGATCGCCGAGAAGGCTGCGGCGATGATCATCGCCGCCCGGACGGGGCATCAGGCCGCCGACATCCTTCCTTCACTCATGCAGGTGGCATCATGACGGACATCCCGCGGACGGGCTTCGTCGCCGGCCAGGAGGTCCTGCTCGATGCGGGTGCGGTCGAACGCGCCGTCGCGGGGCTGGCCGCCGCCGCCGAAACGGTCCGCGCGACCAGCAGCTTCGACCGGGCCGCCGTGCTCGACAAGGTCGCCCTGGCGCTGGGCGAAGGGCTGGAAGGCATCGCGCAGAGCCTCGCCGAGGAGAGCGGCTATCTCAGCGTCGCCGACATGAGGCTCGAAACGCAGCGCGCCATGGAGGTCTTCCAGCTCTCGGCAGCCTATGCCCGGGTCGGGACGTCGGAGACGCTCAATGTCGATGCGGTCGAACGCGCCCGCGGCGCCGTCGCGCATATCCGGCGCGAGCCGATCGGGCCGATCCTCGGCATCACCGCCTATAACGGCCCGCTGCTGATCCCTGCCCACAAGCTCGCGCCCGCGATCGCCGCCGGCGCGCCGATCCTGCTCAAGCCGTCGCCGCGCGTGCCGCGGGCGGCGATCCGCCTGGCCGAGCTCGCGGTCCGCGCCGGCTGGCCCCAGGATGCCGTCGCGGTCCTCGATCTCGACGATGCCGGCACGATGGCGCTGGTCGAGGATCCGCGCCTGCCGGTGGTCAGTTTCACCGGCGGCACCTTCGGCTGGACGATCAAGGACCGCGTGCCGCGCAAGCATGTGCATCTCGAGCTCGGCGGCATCGGTGCGGTCTTCGTCGCGGCCGACGGCAATGTCGAGGCCGCGGCCCGCGAATGCGCCGCGGCCGGCTTCGTGCGCTCCGGCCAGTCCTGCATCTCGGTGCAGCGCATCTATGTCGAGAGCCCGGTCTATGACGAGTTCGTTCGCCGCTTCGCCGAGCAAGTGCGGCCGATGCTGCCCGGCGGCACGGCTGCGATCAGTCCGATGGTCGACGAAGCCGCTGCCGGCCGGGTCATGGCGCTGATCGAGGATGCTCTCGCCAAGGGCGCGCAACTGGTCTGCGGCGGCAGCCTGTCGCAGGCGATGCTGGCGCCGACCGTGCTGGCGGGCGCCACCGGCGCGATGACGGTGATGCGGCGCGAGGCCTTCGGTCCCGTTGTGGCGGTCGCGGCGGTCGCGGGCGTCGAGGAGGCGATCGCCGAGATCAACGCCGTCGAGGGCGCGATCCACCACGGCATCTATACGGCAGACATCGACACGGCCTTCGCGATGGCGGACCGCATCCAGGCGGGCGGCGTGATCATCAACGGCCCCGGCACCTGGCGCGTCGACCACATGCCCTATGGCGGCACCGGAACCTCCGGCTTCGGGCGCGAGGGAATCCGCTATGCGGTCGAGGAATATACGCGGCCGAAGGTCGTCGTGGTGAGACCCTCCTTGCGGGCTCGCGGCTGAGAACCACGACGGGGGCGCCTCCATCCGGTCCGAACCTGGCGGCGGCCGGTAGCCGAGCCCGTGTTTCGACGGTACCCCCCATGCTGTCGGGCCTGGAAGTCAGGCACGCCGCCGCTGCTATAACGGCGCTGACAGGCAATCAGGAAGGCATGCCCTATGGCCAAGCAGTTCACCGGCAAGCGCGTCATCGTGATGGGCGGCAGCCGTGGCATCGGGCGGTCCATCGCGCTCGGCTTTGCGGCGGGCGGCGCCTCCGTTTCGATCTGCGCCCGCAGCGCGGGGCCGCTCGAGGCGACGCGTCGGGAGATCGAGGCGCTCGGCGTCACCGCACATGCGGCCAGCGTCGACCTCGCCGATGCGGATGCGATCAAGGCCTATGTGCCCGCGGCGGTGGAGGCTCTCGGCGGGCTGGACGTCCTCGTCAACAACGCCTCCGGCTTCGGCCATTCGGATGACGAGGAGGGCTGGGCGGCCTCGCTCAATGTCGACATGATGGCCGTCGTCCGCGGCAGCCATGCGGCGATCCCGCATCTGAAGCCGGGCTCGTCGATCGTGAACATCTCGTCGATCTCGGCCCTGCGGGCCTCGTCGCGTTCGGCGCCTTACGGCGCCGTCAAGGCGGCCGTGATGCACTACACGGCAAGCCAGGCGAAGATGCTGGCGCGGAAGGGCATCCGGGTGAACTGCGTCGCGCCCGGCTCGATCGAGTTCCCGGGCGGCACCTGGGAGGACCGGAAAACCTCGAACCCTGAGCTCTATCAGGGAACGCTGGCGAGTATCCCCTTCGGCCGGATGGGCAAGCCCGAGGAGGTTGCCGAGGTCGTGCTCTTCCTCGCCTCGGACAAGGCGAGCTGGGTCACCGCCCAGAGCATCGTGGTCGACGGCGGCCAGCTCGTCGGACCCTGATCGCTCCTGATTGGCAAGCCGCGTGGAGGCTATGGTCCGGCAGGCCTGCTCCGGCCGTCAGCCCGGCCGCATGCAAATCCTGCAGGTCAGGCAATCCGGGCCCGACCTCGACCGCGCCGGCGCATTCACGGAAGACCAGTGCAAGCCGATGTCGAACGCCGCCGCCGAAGGCGCGCCGATTCGACCATGCGGCAAAGGCGCCGGGAGGACATTGTTTTGAAGCTGCCATTGTGGGGGAGCGCCCTGAGCGCGACGCTCCTCGTGCAGGTCGTGAGTTCTTTCGCAGCGGCAGCCGTCCCTCTGCTCGGCCCGATCCTGACGCAACGCTGGAACCTGCCGCCGGAAAGCATCGGCTATGTCTCCGCCACGGTTTCGTTCGGGATCTGCTGGTGCCTGGCCTGCGGCGGGCCGATGCTCGATCACCACGGCCCGATCCGCACCTTGCAACTCGGCCTGGCTTCGATCTGCCTGGGCATGATCTTCCTGTCGCAGCCGGTCGCCGTGCTCGGCTTCATCGGCGCCCTACTGCTCGGCCTCGGTCTGGCGCCGAACAATCCGGCGGGCAGCACGATGCTGATGCGCACGGCGCCGCCCCGGCATCGCAATCTGATCTTCTCGATCCGGCAGGCCGGTGTCCCGCTCGGGGGAGCGATCGCCGGCATAACGGTGGCCCCGGCAGTGGTCAGTCTGGGCTTTGCTCACACGGCCTGGCTGATCGCGGCTATCGTCGTCCTCAGCCTGCTGGCCGTCCAGCCGTTTCAGAAACGCCTCGATATCGAGAAAGGGCCTGCGAACCGGGCGTGGGCGCGGATGTTCCTGTCGCCCTCGGCCTTGCGCCGCTCGGCCAAGGTCATCCGGTCCCATCCGTCATTGCCGCTCATCACCGGCATGGGCATCTCGTTTTCGATCGCCCAGGCGAGCGTCCAGGCCTTCACCGCGACCTATCTGGTCACGCAGCGCAGCAAGGATCTCGCCGAGGCGGGATATTTCGTGGCCGTCCTGCTCGCCGCCAGCACGCTGTCGCGGATCGTCCTCGGCTGGGTGGCGGATCGGTGGCGCCGAGGCCTGCTGCTGCTATGCCTGCTCTTGCTGGCTGCGAGCGGTGCGCTCGTCCTGTTCGTCTGGTCGGCGGCCGGCCCGCCATGGCTCCTATACGGCAGCGTCGCCCTGATCGGAGCGACGTCCCTGGGATGGAACGGCATCTACATGGCTGAGCTGGCGCGGCTCTCGCCCCCGGCGCTGATCGGCGACGTCACCTCCGCCGCAAACCTCTTCGGCTTCGCCGGCTCCTTCTGCGGTCCCCTCATCTTCGCGCTGATCGCCAGCCAGACGGCGAGCTTCGACTGGCCCTATCTGCTGGTTGCCGCCCAACTCGCCGCATGCGGCATCCTTGTGCTGTGGCGTCGCGGCTGGCGCTGACGCCGATGGCATGAGGACGCAGCCTATGAGCGCTCGCCGAGCAGCGAGAAATTCGCCAGGCTGATCAGATGGGCATGGATCGGCACCAGATAGCCTTTCCGCCGCAGGTCGATCCAGGCCTCGTCCGACAGCGCGTTGAGGCGTTCTTCGCTGACCGCCGCGAAGCCCGAGAAGTTCGAGCTCGCCCCGCCGGGCGAACGGATCTCGATGTTGATGGTCTGAAACAGGTCGAGCGCCTTGAGCTCGGCGGTGAAGGCGGCTGTCTTTGCCGCCGCGTCGGCATATTCGCCGACGAAGGCGACGGCTCGCTGCAAGGCCTCCGTCGGCTCGCCCGCCTCGGTGAAGAGGCGCTCGCCTTCCTTGTCCTGCAGGCCGGAGAAACCGCCATCGACGCAGATGACCTGTTGCTGCGCCGAAACCTCGCCGCCGACGAACGGGTAGCGTCGCAGATAGGCAGGGGCATGCTGGCCGCGCCAGCGCCCGTCGGCATCGACGAAGCAGCTCTCGCCGGCCCGCATCCCGACCATGAACAGCGGTGAGACGACACCGGCCTCCTCGATGAAAAGGATCGGCATGTCCCGGCATGCGACCGTGAATTCGGCCATCAGCGCCGGCAGCACATGGGCTCCGGACGCGAAACGATAGGGGCTGTCGGACGGGGCTATGCGTACTTCGCGGTGCTCGTTGCGATCGAGTACGGTGATGCTGGAATAGAACAGCGGCAGGGGCGCCATGATGGGTCCTCGTCAGAAAATCAGATGTTCGCGCGCAAAGTGAGCCGGAAATAGAGCTCGACATCGCGCTGTGCCGCCGAGACGCGCTGAAGCGGCCGTCCGACACCGCCTTCGAGCGAGGCCCATTCGAGCGGGCGCCAGATCAGTCCCGCTCCGACCGAGGTCGCGCGCATCGCTGCGCCACCGTTGAGATAGGTCTGGCCGTGGTCGAGGAAGACGAAGCTCTCGAGCTTCAGCGGCTCCGGCAGCGCATAGTGCAACTCGGCCTGGCCGTAGAAGCCCGAATTGCCGAAAGCGCTGCCGATCGGATAGCCGCGGACCGTGGTCGGGCCGCCGATCTGGTAGATCTGGTCGCCTGGGAGCTGCGACTCGGTGGTGTACTGTCCGCTGCCGACGAACGAGCCATAGATGTTGTCGGTGATGCGCCAGAGCGAGGCGGTGTTGCCGGTCCAGATCGTGTAGTTGCGCTGCGTCCCCGCCAGCGTGTCCTCATGCGCGATCTGCGACCAGTTCACGCTGGTCGAATGGGTGAGGTTCGGCAGGTTCACGGTCAGCGTCCCGCCGGCCTGGGTCCGGATGTAATTGGTGTCGACCGTCGTGATGTCGAGGAGCTTGCTGCGGCCGCGCCCACGGCCAAGCGCACCCGTCGCCTGCAGCAGGATGGTGTCGGTCGCGAAGATCGGCTGCGACAGCGTCAGCGAACCGCTCTCCGATATGCCCTCCGGGTGCAGTTCGCGGATCGGGCCGCCGATGATGCGGTAGGCCGAGCGCGTATAGGTCACGCCGAGCCGCGTACCCCAGGGAGAGATCGGGATCGTGTAGCTGCCGCTGCCGAGGACGCTGCCGCGCGAGCGTGAGCCGTAGAGGATGAGCTTGTCGTCGATCCCGAGCAGGTTGTGGTGGCGCAGGAACAGGGTGCCCTGATAGCGCCCGGTGGTGAGCACGCCCTGGTTGTCGTAGGAGATCTGCGCCGTGTTGCGCGGCGGTTCCGTCAGCCCGAGCTCGACATCCGTCAGTCCGAAACCTGCTCCCGCGGCGAGCTGGGCCCGGATCTGCAATTCGTTGAGCCGGTTGAAGATCGAGACCTCGCGGTTGAGCGCCGGCGCATCGACGACCTCGCCCTCCGCGAGCGGGACCTGCGAGCGGACATACCAGGGCCAGGTCTGGATCGCCCCGCTGATGCCGACCTTGCCGACGCGGCCCTCGACCAGCTTGACCTTGAGGACGCCGCCATCGAGCTTCTGCGGCGGCAGCACGGCGCTCGCTGTGATCTGGCCCTTCGCGGCATAGAGGTCGTTGACCTCCTGGACGAGCCTGCCGATCGCGGCGAGATCGACCTTCTTGCCGAGATAGCGGCCACGGATCGCATCGAGCTCGGCGAGGCTGAGAAATTTGGAGTCGTCGAACTCGACCCGTGTCAGCAATACGGTCGCCCCACCGGCCGGAAATTCCAGCCTCGGCCCCGGCGTCGGCGCCACCACGCCCGGGCCGCGCTGGCGCGGCGGCGCGGTCTGGCGCTCGATCTCGCGCTGCTGGCGCGCAGCCTCGTTTTCCAGGGTCTGCGGCAGGACCTGCGCCAGCGCCGGCCCCGCCATGAGACCCGCGCCGAGAACCAGGACGAAACAGCGGGCGGCGCGTCCGACGCGGATCAAGGCTGCTCCTCGAAACCGGCGAGGTTGACGAGCGGCTTTTGCCGCACGCCGGCGCCGGGCATTGTTGCGGGCTCATCGGTCGTGCCGGTGCTGCGCCAGCGCCCATCCGTGCCCAGCACGAAGCCGCGCGCGATCTCGCCGAAGGATGGCCCGTTCGAGAACAGCGCGCCGAGCCGGGCCAGGTCGCGGCCGAGCTGCATGCCTTCCGGAGCATCGACGACATCGGTGTCGACGCCGATGATGAAGGCGCTCGTCGCCAACCGATTGCCGTTGACCGTCAACGAGAAGCCCCGATCCCGCGCATAGATCTGGACATCGTAGCCGGCCACCGGAGCGAGGCTGCGGTTGTTGGCGAGGATCGTCATGATCGGCGTCGTCACCCGCAAGGCGCCGGGAACGAAGGCTTCGGCGATCGAGAACTCGTTCGATGTCGTCGTCAGCACACCATCGACGCTCTCGAAGCGGCCCATCTGGAAACGATCCGTGTCGATGCGCAGGTCGACATTCTGGGCGGTGCGCTCGCGCAAGCCGGCGATGTCGAGCATCAGCGGCAGTCCCGCCCCGCCCGGAAGCTGGACGATGTCGGCGGCGATCCGCGTGCCCAGGATGACGATGCTGTCGCCCGCGCCGAACCGTCCGAGCTTGATCTCGTCGGCGCTGGCATTGGTGCTGCGCGCCGCGCCGGTATCGATCGTGATCGAGCCATGGCCGCTGCGGCCC
The DNA here is from genome assembly GCF_001429505.1 of Allobosea sp. Root483D1. GTDB lineage: Bacteria > Pseudomonadota > Alphaproteobacteria > Rhizobiales > Beijerinckiaceae > Allobosea. The sequence goes on along the minus strand of NZ_LMJW01000001.1, from coordinate 953,869 downwards.
GCCAGCAAGGCCAGCGCATCGCCGGCGACGATGCGCGAGCCGACGATGTCCCCTTCGGCGACGAGCGAGGCGGAGCGTGCCGCGTCGACGAGGTCGAAGACGATGCCGCGCGCCTGCAGGCCGACATCGCGCCCGCTGGTCAGCGTTCCCCCGCGGATCATGCCCGCCGAGGAGGCAAGCAGGATGTCCGCACCGCTGCGCACCGTTCCGAAGGAGAGATCGCCAGCCGCCGAGCCGGTGATCGAACCGGCTGCCGCAAGTGTCTCGGCCTGGACCGTAGCGTTTCGGGAGACGAGGGAGATCGCGCCGGAACGCGCTGAGCCCTCGCGGATCTCGATCCGACCACCGGTCGTGACAGACAGATCGTGCGCCGCGCCGAGGCTGCCGAGCGCCACCCGACCTCCCGCCGCGAGCTGCGCCGACGCGCCCGAAGCGAGCCGCGTGATCGACAGGTCGGTCGCGCCTCGTAGTGTCGCAGTTCCGGCCGCATCGATGGCAAGCGCGGTGATGCCGGCGCGGATCGATTCGGCCGAAAATTCGCCAACCATGGTCCTGGCGTTGCCCAGCGTGATCGCATTGGAAGCCGACAGGACCGCGCTCGCGGCGGTCAGCGCGTCGATCGTCAAGCTCCCGCCATGGGCGCTGAGATTGGCCGCGCCGCCTGTCGTCAGGCCGTTCGTCACCGAGATCGAGGTCGCGGCAGTCAGCATTGCGCCGCCCGCGGTATCGATGCTGTTGGCGCTGATGCCGGCGCCGGTCGAGGCGATCGCGAGACTGCCTGCCGTCGTCGTGGCGGTTCCGAGCGTGATCGTCCCCGAAGCCGTCAGCGTCGATGTCGCGCCGGCGGTCAGATAATCGACCGCGAGCGTTCCGCCCGTGGCCGAGAGACTGGCGCCGCGGCCCGCGGTCAGGCCATTGGTGACCGAGAGCGACGTCGCAGCTGTGAGGAGGACGCCACCGGCGCCATTGACGGTGGCGGCGATGATCTCCGCCCCCGTCGAACGGACAGAGAGGTCGCCTGCGGTCGTCACGGCGCTGCCGAGCGTGACCGCTCCCGAGGCGGTGAGCGACGAGCTTGCACCGGCGCTCAGGCTGGCGAGGTCAAGTGCTCCGCCGCTGGCCGTGAGGGTTGCTGCGCCGCCGGCTGTCACACCGTTGGTCACGGCGATCGAGGTCGCGGCGGTCAGCATCGCGTTGCCGGCGGCATCGACACTTGTGGCGCTGATGCCGGCGGCGGTCGAGGTGATGGCGAGATCGCCCCCGGTGGTCGTTGCAGCACCGAGCGTGACCGCGCCCGAAGCCGTCAGCGAGGAGTTCGCGCCGGCGCTCAAACTGCCGAGGCCGAGCGTCCCGCCACTGGCCGCGACACTTGCCGCGCCACCGGCGGTCAAGGCATTCGTCACTGCGATCGAGGTCGCGGCGGTCAGCGTTGCACTGCCAGCCGCATCGATGCTGGTGGCGCCGATGCCGGCTCCAGTCGAGGTGACCGAGAGATCGCCAGCCGTCGTCGTGGCGCCGCCGAGTGTGACCGCGCCGGAAGCCGTCAGCGAGGAGCTCGCCCCGGCGCTCAGACTGCCCAGGCCGAGCGTCCCGCCACTGGCGATGAGGGTGGCGGCACCACCGGCCGTGACATTGGTCGTCACCGCGATCGAGGTCGCAGCGGTCAGCGTCGCGTCGGTGGCCGCGTCGATGCTGGTGGCGGCGATGCCGGCACCAGTCGAGGTGACCGAGAGATCGCCAGCCGTCGTCGTGGCGCTGCCGAGCGTGACTTCGCCGGAAGCCGTCAGCGAGGAGCTCGCACCGGCGCTCAGGCTGCCGAGGTCGAGCGTGCCGCCATTTGCCACGACATTCGCTGCGCCACCGGCGGCCAAGGCGTTCGTCACGGCGATCGAGGTTGCGGCGGTCAGCGTCACGTCCTCGGCCGCGTTGAGACTGGCAGCGCCGATGCCGGCCCCGGTCGAGGTGACCGAGAGGTCGCCCACCGTCGTCGTGGCGGACGCAATCGTGATGGTTCCGCTCGCCGCGATCGTGCTGTCGCCGCCCGCGGTCAGCGTTCCGAGCGTCAGGCTGCCATTGCTGGTCGAGAGCTGCGCACCTGCGCTGCTCGTGACGGTGTCGAGGACGAGGTTGCCGCCGGAACTCAGAGTGAGCGCGCCGGCATCCGCGGCGAGGCTGGTGGCATGAGTAGCGCCAGCCGTCGAAAGATGAACATTACCGCGAAGGCTGCGCGCGGAGAGCGTGGGCGCGGCGAAGGCCAGTGCTGCACTCTCCGTGCCGATGCCGGCTCCGGCGTAGAGCGAGATTGCACCGCCGACCTGGGAGGCATCGAGCAGCGCGCCGCTGTCGCCATTGCCGGTGATCGCACCGGTCGCGGTCAAGACGATCGAGGCGCTGCCAGCCGATGCGGCGAGCGAGTTGGCGACCCGCCCGAGCACGATGGCACTGTCGGAGGCAAGGCTGACGCGCCCCGCCGCACTGACGTCCGCGCCAGCAGCCATGGTGATCTTGGCGCCGATGAGGGAGGCTGCCCCGGCGCTGGAGCGAACACTGCGCAGGATATCGATCTCACCGTCGGCGACGACATCGAGCCCGTTATTGGCCGCAAGCTCGCCGATGCGGAAGGCGGTCGGCGTCTGACCTGGCACGGTCGGGCCCGAGAGCCAGGCGGACCCGCCGACAGTGGCGGAGATATCGCCGGTGGAGCCGACCCGCAGGCCGAGCGCGGCCGAGGCGGAACCGACATTGCCGGTCGCATTGAGCCGGATCGAGGTCGCCGAGATCGCGACGCCCGGCAGGTAGCCCTGGATGCCGCCCGCTCGCGCGGTCAACGATGCCGTACCCGAGGCGAAGATGCGGCCGATCTCGGCATTGCCGGCGTTGGCGACGAGATAGGCATCGCCGGCTGCCGCCGAGGCCGAGACCAGCCTGCCGCCGATCTGGTAGGTCAGAGCTGTTGCCGCAGAGCCGATGCCGCCGCCGCCCGCGACCAGGATGAGGTCGCCATTGGTCTGGATCTGCACCGGGCTGCGCGGCGTTGTCCCGTCCGGTTGCGTGCCGACGACGATCCCCTGCGGTGCCTGCAGGCTGACAGTGCCCGTCGCCGCGATGCGGCCGATCGTCAGCGTGCCGCCGGCTGAGTTCGGCGCTCCGGTCGCCTGGACATAGACGTCGCCCTGCGCCGAGGCGGAGAAGGTTCCGGTGGCGTTGATGAAGAGCGGTGCCGTCTGCTTGACGTCGACGCGGGTGAGCGTGACCCCGTTCGGGACATGGTCGAGATCGGCGACCTCGACGAGGCTGCCGTCCTGCCTTTGCCCGACGAGCTTGACCGTTCCCGGAGTGGTCGCGACCGCGAGCGCGGCGAGCTGGGTGTTGGAGACCGCACCGCTGCGGATGTCCCCCAGCGCGACCTGCACATCCGGGGCGAGCGAGCCGATGCTGCCGGCGGTGTTGAGCGTGACGTCGTGGCCGATGACCAGCGCTCGGCCATTGCCGACGACGCCGGGATCCGGCTGCAGCGCGGAGGTGTTGATCGCCGAGACGAGCTGGCGCTCGGTCCAGACCGCATCGCCCGCGATGCGGTTGGCAAGGCCGGGAGCGACGCCCGCGCCGTTCACGCTGAAGCTGTAATTGCTCTCGAGCGTTGCCGGCTTGAAGCGGGTCTGATCGGTCCAGCCGCTGCCATAGGCGGATTCGAAGACGCTGCTGTAAGCGGCATAGCGCCTGGCAGCGTAGGCTTTGACTTGATCCGTAGTAGCCGCGGGCACGGTTGCGCCGGGCGCCGCCATGCTCTTGAGCTCCTGATCGGCAAAAATCTGGTAAAGCGCAATGGCGGCGGTATCGAGCTTGAAGACGCGCTCCATGACGCCGTCATTGTTGGTGTCTTCAAGGACGACGCTGCCGTTGCGGATCAGCGAGGAATACTGCGCATAGCTCTGCGTGACCTGTTTCTCGAACGTGGTGATGCTGGCCAGGGCCGCGGCGTCGGCGCCGTCCGCCGCCGTGAGCTTCAAGGCGCGCGAGACCTGCGAGAGCTGCTCGGCGCTCAGCGCCTGCGCCGCGGTTTGCCCGGAGGCCGAGACGAGCCGACCGGCGGCGACATCGATGCGGACATCGCCGGTCTTGCTCTCGATCTGCCCGACGCGCAGATCACCGGCGACCTGCGCGACGCCGATGTCGCCGCGGGCCGTGAGATTGACGACGCCGTCGACCTGACTGCCGTTCGGCAATTGCGTCGCGACCGCACGCATCGTCATGAGGTTCGAGAGCGAGCCGATGCTGCCCTCGTCGCTCACCAGCGTGATGTTGCGGCCGACGACATTCGTCGAACCGGTGGCGACGGCCTCGAGGCTGCCGGTGGCGCGCACATTGATGTTGCCGTAGGCGCCCGCAGTCTGGTCGGCGCGCAGCGCGATCACGCGGGCACTGCCGGTGATGTTGAGATTGATGCCGCCGCTGCCGGTCGTGGCGTTGAGTTGGGCGCCCGAGGTGAGCGTCGCCTTGATCGCCGCCGTCGCCGTGCCGATCGAATCGCGCGTGGTCAGCGTCAGGTTGTTGCTGAGGATCGTGGCGTTCGGCGTCTGGGTGAAGCTGCCGCCCGAGGCGATGATCGTCGTCGTGCCGCTGGGGTTGACGATGTTGCCCTGCTGGATGACCGAGCTGTTCGAGGTGATGTTGACGCGGCCCGCCGCATTGCCGGCGAAGCTGATGGCGAACGGATTGTCGGCCTTCACCGATGTCGTGACCTGAATGAAGGCGCGGGTCACATAGTTATAGGCCCACACCGCCTGTGTCGCGCCTGGCTGGGCGACGAAGTCGCGATCGCAATGGTTGATCGCCTGGCCGTTGCAACCGCCGTAGCGTGCCTCGTTGTAGATGAAGTCGAGCTGACCGCCGGTGATCTCCTCCGTCATACCGACATTGGTCAGGTTGGTGTTGTTCGTCACGCGGCCCGACACGGCCGTTGCGCTTGGGGCCTGTGCGTTGCGTGACCACCAGTTCATCCAGTTCTGACCCGGATTGGTGCTCGGCGACTGGGCATCGACATAGACCCAGGGATTGCTCGACGTGCCTGAATCGAAGCGCCAGTAGACGCCCTGGACGTCCCGCTGGTTGCGGTTCGCCTCGGTCAGGCCTTCCTTCTGCAGCAGGGCCTGCTGTGTCCACTCATAGCGGGTGCCGGCGACGGGGTTGTAGCTCGTCGCGTCACCGGAGATGAAGGCGACAGGGGTCGAGGCGCCGGTGCCGCTCAGGGTCGGCTGCGCGCCATTATGGGTCTTGTAGACCGCGATGCCGGAGCCGGGCGTGTAGGCGTAGACCGTCGTGTTCGGGCCGGAGGTGACGAGCCGGTCGACGATGGTGATCTTGCTGACGCTGGCGTTCACCCCGGCCTGCGTGCCGGTATTGATCCGGTTGACGATGAGATCGAGCCCGGACTGGTTGTTGACGCTGACATCGCCAAAACCGCCATTGATCTTGATGCGGCCGAGCGTGTTGGTGCTGATGATCTGGCCGTCGAGCAGCACCGAGCCACCGCCCGAAGAGGCGTTGACGTCGGCCATGATCAGCCGGTCATTGACGACGTCATAGGAGATCGGCGCGGCGCCCGCAGCTTCCCAGCCTCCGCCGAAGACGCTGGCGAAGCTCACCTCCGTATGGCCGTCCCTGAGCCAGTCCTGGCGGCTATTGCGCAGGATGCCGGCGACGTTCCCGCCGATATTGCCGGACCAGTCGGTGACGCGCCCCGCTTCGATCGAGGCGTTGACATTGATCGTGGTCGCCTTGATCGCGACCTGGGCGCCGTAGATCTGCGTGCCGCCGCCCTGCGCGACCGGATTGCTCTGCCGGTAGGTCGGAACCGTCGGGATGACCATGAAGCGGATGTTGTTGCCCATGTCATAGCCGCCGGTACAGTTGTAGCCAGCGTCGCCGATGTATCCAACGCAGTTGCCGTAGAACTGCATCGAGAAGTTGCGGACCGTCCCCTCGTCCTGCCTGCCATAGAGGAAGTAGTTCAGGTCAGTCGCGCCCTGTCCCGCAGCGAGCGCGTTGGCGGCGGCAATGACCGCCTCGTCGGCGTTGAAGCTGCTCGAGCCTGGCCGGCCACCGGGATAGTAGATCGCATGGCCATACTCCGCCTGCGGCGAGGCGCCGGGCGTGTACATGCCGTTCGGCCCGTTCGACGAGACCGCGACCGCGCCGTTCGGCACGGTGGCATTGAACTGCAGCGCGTCGATGCGCTGACCGGAGAAGCCGAACGAGCCCAGCGTGTTGTTGATCGAGACGAGGCCGCCGAGATTGGTGAGATCGCTCGCGATCAGCAGCGCCGGCCCGTTGCCGCTGGCATCGAGCTCGCCAGCATAGGCATTGTCGATGATGATCCTCGGCGTCGCGTCCGGATTGCTGTGGCGTGTCAGGGAGCCGGTGGAGCCGACGATCTGGCCGCCGGTCGATTCCGGGATATAGGCGCCGCCGTCGAGCACGAGATAGGCGGCGCTGCGGTTGATCACGGTGATCGACGGACCGCCATTGGCGACGAGCGAACCATTGCCCTGGACGGTGCTGGCATTGACGAAGACGTTGCCGCCCGCAGCATAGAGCTGACTGAGCCGCACCGCCTTGACCGGGCTCGTGCTGACGCCGGAGAGCAGCGTGTTAGCGACCGCGGCATCGTAGCGCGCATTGATGTAGGCGACGGGATCGAAGGCTGTCGTGTAGCTTCCGGTCACCGGCGCGCCGCTGATGAAGCGGATCGTCGGGGTCTCGTTCAGCTCGCACTGGACCGAGGCATTGACGCCGCAGCCGATCTCGATGCGCTGGGTGTTGTAGATGCCGGCCGTCGCGGTGCCGTTCATCACCAGGGTCGAGGACGACGACCTGCCCGGGCTGCTCGAACCGGACGTGACCGGGATGAAATAGAGCTGATAGCCATGGCCGGTGCCGTCGGCATCGGCGTCGAGCACGCCGTCATAGGCGCCGAGCGTGACGTTCTGGGCGCTGGAGATATTCGTGCCACTGCCGACCTCGACGCGGGCATGATGCTGCAGATTGGTCGAGGCGTCGGCATCGGGCACGGCGATCAGGCCGCGGACATAGCCCAGCGCATTCGCCGTACCCGACAGCCTGTTCGTGCGCAGGCCCGCGCCGTCGCGGCCGGCGGTGACATTGACGTCGTAGAGGCCGAGCAGCTCGGAGTTCGTGCCGATCTTTATCGTGTTGTCGGTGCGGATGGTGACGTCGGCATCGGCGAGGCCGACGCTGGCGAGCCCGTATGTGCTGACATAGGCGTTCGCCGTGACATCGGCGATCGTATAGGTGCCGAGATTGATGACGCCGAAGGAGTTCAGGACGACGTTGTTGCCGAGCGTAACAGAGTTGTCGACATCGGCGCGATAGCGCGCCGACACACCGGCGCCCTGCAGCAGGCCGCCGGTCGTCAGCGTCGCGGTGTCGTCACCGACCAACTCGCTCCAGGCCTGCACTAGGATCGGCCCGGGCGCCCCGGTCGGGCTCGTGCCGGCGAGCAGGGTCGTGCTGTTGCCGAGCGTCACCTGCGAGGTGCCGTCGATCTCCGTTCGCGCGGTCGCGCCGGCACCGTTGATGCCGCCACCGGCCGCAGCGCGCACGGAATCGCCAAGGTCGAGCTGGGTGTACGCGTTGCGGCTCGTCAGCGAGATCGCCTGCAGGCAGCTCGTCAGATAGCAACCGGCCGTGCCTGGCCCCGCAGCGGTGATCCGGCTGCTGGCGCCCAGCGAAACCAGCACATCGACATTGGCGCTGTTGCGTGCGAGCGCAGCGCTGGCGCCCAGCGCCGTGGCCTGCAGGCTGTCGACGAGCGCGGCATATTGCGTGACGTGGCTGGCGCCGATCGTCGCGATCCCGGTCTGGATCACCGCATTGGCGCCGATCGAGGCGGTCACATCCGAGGTGTTTGAGGTCGAGCCGGTCGCGCCGGAGCCCGCATAGAGCCCGCCGCCGGTGGCGGCCTCCGTATGCACGATCTGCGTATCCTCGCCGGCTGCTGTCAGGGTGAACCTGCCGGTGCCGCTCCCGGCCATGGTGGACGAGGCGCCAAGCGAGGCCGTCGTCGTCGTTGCGGCATCGGCCTGGGCGTTGACGGCGCCGACGGCCCCCGTCCCGCCGACGGTGATGCCAGTCGCCTTGGCCGCCTGGAGCGTGGTGTTCGTCGCGGTGATGGTCACCGTGCCGGACGGCAGGCGAACATAGTCGCCGACCGAAGCCGTCACCGAGCTGGTGTTGCGCGCCCGCGCATCGGTGCCGGTGGCGCTGACATAATAGGAGCCCGAGCCGGCAACCGCCGAGGCCGCGGCCGAATAGCCGCCGCGCGCGAAGCCGGAGGTCTCATCCGCCAGCCTGACGGCATCGCCTGCAGCCGTACCGAACACCGAGCCGGTCGCTGTGACCGAGAGGAGGCCCGCGGCGAACTGGTTCGCGATCAGGCTGGCATTGCCCTCGATCGCAGCGAGCACCTGCGTGCCGACGGTGGCGTTGGCGACAGCGACGCCGACCGCAAGGCCGCCGGCGACCGCGACGCCGAAGGCTGCTGCCTTGGCATCGGGCGATGCCGTCGCCGTGACGCTGATCGTGCCTGTTCCGACATTCGCCCTGGCCCCGGCGCCGATCACTGCGGAGACATTGGAGCTGTCGGTTGCATTCGCCGCCGCGCCCGAGCCGGCGACGAGCAGGCCGCCGACGCCGGCAACGGCCGCGGCGTGGGCCGCGCCGGTGCTTTGCGCGCCGATGGTGAGGCCGGTTCCGGTCAGGCTCGAGCCGCCGGCGTACCGCGCCGCGACAGTGCTCTCGGCGCTGCTCGTCGCGAGCGAGACACCGAGCGCCAGGCCGCCCGCCACCGTGGCGCCGAATGCGTCCGACCGGCTGGTCTGGCTGTTGTTCGCGTTGACGCTCGTCGCGCCGGTCACCGTCAGCGTGCCGCCGAGCGTCGCCGTGACCTGATTGGAGATCGCACCGTCAGCCACGGCGGCGCCGGCCGCAGCGGCAAGACCGCCGGCCCCCGCAGTCGCTTCGACCCGGGCGGCGGCGCCCGTCCCGTCGGTCGAGTTCGCGGTCACGGCGATCGAGCCGGTGCTCACGCTGATCTGGTCGAGACGCGCCGAGACCTTGTCGCCGATATCGGTATAGGCGGTCGCCGCGCCGACGCCGCCGCCGCCTACACCAACACCGCTTGCGGTGTTGCTCGTCGTCGTCCTCGATAGCGCCGAAACGGCGACGGCGCCGCTCGTGATGCTGCCGCCGCTGACGCTGGCGGTGGTCGCGGAGCCGGCACTTTCGAGCAGGGCGGCAGCGCTCTGCGCCGCCGGAGCGACGATGCGGCTGCGATTGCCGGTGAAGAAGCCGTATTGCTGCGCGGCGTAGTTCCGTATCTCTGCATCGGTCGCCGTACGGCCAAGGCTGGCGTTGGCTTGGGCCCGATAGGTTTCGAGACCGGCCGTGGACAAGGTCAGGACACCGCCGCTGACGGTACCGTTGGCGAGCAGGCGGGCATAGGCGTCGTTGGCGGCGCTGCGGACCTGGTCGTCGCTGGCGCCCGGCGTCGTCGCGGTCACGCTCGCGCGGTACGTGCTGAGCCCGGTGTCGCTGAGGAGATAGCTGACCGCACCGCTGCTGAAGGCCGCATAACGCGTCGCGGCCCAGCTGCGAACCTGGGCGTCCGAGGGAGTGGCGATGCCGAGCGCAGTCGCCGCGTTGCTGCGCAGCGCAACAACGCCCGCATCGGTCAACGTATACGCGCCGCCGGAGACCGTGCCATTGGCCAGCAGCAGATTGTAATCTGACCGCGCGGCTTCGCGCAGCTCGCCCTCGCTCATCGCCACGCCGGCGGCGCCGCGATAGCTTCGATAGCTGGCGAGCCCGGCAGCGCTCAGGACGAGATCGGCATTGCCGGCGGTGAGCTGGCCGATGCGGGAGAGCGTGCCGTTGCCGCCGGCAGTGAGCTCGCCTGACGCGCCCGAGGGCGCGCCAGTACCCACCGAGATCAGCGCGACTGCCGCGCCGATGCCGGCCGAACCGCCGACACCATAGGTCACGGTCAGCGCGCTGACATCGCGCTCGGAGGTGGCGGAGGCCGAAACCGCACCCGGCGCAACCAGGGTCGAGCCCTGGATATCGGCCTGAACGAGGCCGTCGAGGCTTGCGATATTGGCGCCGGCGCCGGCACCGATGCTGCCGGTTGCACCCGCGGCCGTCGTCGGCGTGATGCTGGTCGCCTCAAAAGCGGTGACGCTGACGCCGGCCGCGCTGGTGACGCCGCCGACGGTCTGAGTCGCGCCCGGCTGAATCGTGACCCGCGCACCGTAAAGTCCTGCGCGCGTCTGGTTGTCGATGTCGACGAAGCTGACCATGCCGGCGACACCGGCGAAGCCGCCCGCCGCGCCGCCCGAAGCGAGCGTCGTAAAGGCATTGCGGCTCGTCGCGGCGACAGCGAGGCTGCCAGCAAGGTTGAGCACGGTCTGGCCGGAGCCGCCGCCGATCGTCGCCAGCGTCGCGTTGCGGCTGGTGCCGACGATGAAGGCGCTGCCGACACCGACACCGCCGGCCACGGCGGCGACCGTCCGGGCGTAGAAGCCGTTGCGGCTATCGGCGGTGACGCCGACCCGTCCGGCCGTGACCAGGCCCTGATCCAGCGAAGCGCTCGTCAGCGCCTCGAAGCTGTTGACGACGCCCATCGCCGCGGCGCCGCCGAGGCCAAGCGCGAAGCCGATCACATTGCTCGCCGCCGATTGCGAGGAGGCCGCGGCGATGTCGAGCGCGCTGATGCCGGGGCCGGTGTAGCCGGGGGTGGTCGTGCCGGTGGTCGAACGCGTCAGCGCGGCCTTCGTGCTGCGCTCCATCACAGTGCCGGCATTGGCGCCGCTGGCGGCGATGCCGCCGATCGCACCGACCGTGATGAAGGTCGCGGCATAGGAGTGGCTGGCGGCCTCGATCGCGACCGCAGTGCTGCCCGTGCCGGTCAGGCGGGTGTCGACCTGGCTCGAGTCGATCGTGGCGCTCGTGCTACCGCCGAGCACGTTACGGATCGGCACGATCGCGACCGCGCCGCTGAGCGGGTAGGCGGCGACGCCGCCGGTGACCGCATTCGCCAGCACGGATTGCTGCGAGGTCGCGATGACGCCAAGCCCATGGATACTGCGCGCCGTCATCGCCAGCGACGGCTGCGCCGCGCTCGGGCCGTTGGCCGTGCTCAAATCGAAGGCCGTGAGAAGCTGTCCGGCGTCATAGCTCAGCGACCCGGTGCCGCCGGCACGCGCATCGACGCTGCTGCCTTCGATTTTGGCCGTGGTTTCGCCACCGATCGTGTTGTTGACGACGGAGACACCGCCCGCAACGCTGGGCGCCGCCACCGTGGCGCCGAGCGCGCCGGCCGAAACCGTGATCCGGTCGGTGTTGGCGGCGAAGACGCCGAGATTGTTGCCCGCGATGATGTCGGCGCCGGTGATCGTCGCACCGACATCGGTGGCGACGCTGTTGTTGGCGACCGAGCCGGCGAGGCCGACACTGCGCGACATGGCAACGCCGATGGCGATCGTGTCGATCGTCGCGGTCGAGCCGGCAGTCAGCACGACGTCGCGGGTGGCTCGGATCTGCGTCCCGTCGATCTCCGCGGCGACATCGTTGGCGATGCTGCTCTCGACGATCGAAAGGCCGACGGCGGCGGCGCCGAGGCCGATGCCGAGCGAGCCGGCGCTGCCGCGGATCGTCGAGGAGGCCTGCGCCTGGACGGCAACGTCGCGGCTCGCGATGCTGCCGCCGCTGATCCGCGCGCTAACGACGCTGTCGATCGTCTGCTGCGCGACCGAGGCGACGCCGGCGAACTGGCCGGTCGCGACGCCGATGCCGACCGCGACGGCCGTGATCAGCGAACCGTCCTGCGCGCGCACGGTGACGCCGGTCGAGCTCGTCAGGTCGACGTTCTCGATCAGCGCGATGTGCGACTGGCTGATCGTGTTGCTGAGGAATGAGGAGCCGATGTTGTTCTTGCCGGCCTGGATCGCGCCAGCGACGGCGATGATCGAGGCGCCGACGGGATTGGCGGCCTGGTTCGCGTTGGTGGCGCTGCCGGTGAAGTCGATCTGCCCCGGATCGGTATTGGCGAGCCGGCTATCAAGCGCGGCATCGAGGGTGCCGTCCTTGCCGCTATCGGCGATGACGAGGACATCGCCGTCCATCGCGATGCGCGACGGGGCGCCCGAACTATCCGTGATGGCCGCCCGCGTCGTCGGGCCGATCTCGGTGATGACGATGGCGCCGGCGAGCCCGTTCGAATCCGGCCCGCCGCCGCCGGCGATGGCGCCCGACACGATGCGGCTCGAGGTTCGGGCCGCCACGGTCAGCTTGTCGACCGCCGTAAGGGATGTATCCGTGATCAGCGCGGAAACCGCGTCGCGGCCGGAAGGGTCGGCGATCGAGACATAGGTAAGTGCCACGCCGAGGCCGGCCTGCGCGCCGGCATAAGCAGCGCCGCCGCCGATGCCGATATCGGTCGTCCGGTAGGCGTTGACCAGCACGTCGTTGCCGGAGGAGGCGCCGGAGATGCCGTTGATCGCCGAATTGCGGATCTGGGCGGTGACGCTGTCGGTGATGATGCCGATCGCGGCCGAAACGGCGGCAGCGCCACTATTGGCCCGAGCGGCGGCGATGCTGACGCCGATCACGGTCTGGCGCCCGCCGGCAAGCGCCTGGACGGTGGTATCGCCCGCGCCGGTAATCGTCGTGCCGGTGACGCGGGCATCAGTGCTGTTGTCGAAGACGCCGACCGAAATCGCGCCCGAGAGCGCGCCGCTGAGCGGGCTCGAGGCGCCGGTCAGGTTGAGCGCTGCCGAACCGGAAGCGACGTCGGCGATGGTGGCGTTCGTCGCCGCGACATCGGTGTTGACGGTGCCGCCAGCCTTGGCGACGACGACCGCGCCATCGACCCAGGTGGAGGTGCCCAGCGTCGTCGTGGCGACGGCGGCGCTGCCCGCCGCAGTGAGGCTGATGCTGCTGCCCGCGCCGGAGCGCAACACCGCCGCATCGGCCTTGCCTTCTGCGGCAATGCCCTTGAAGAAGCTGAGCTTCGAGGCGTTGGGATCGGAGATCGCCGCAGCGATCGAGGCGACCAGCATCCGCCCGTCCGTCACGGCCTCGACATCGAGCGAGCGGACCGTGATCAGCCCGCGTGCGTAGCCGCTGCCGAGTCGGTTATCCGACAGATCGGCGGAATTGTCGCCGATATAGGCCCGCGTGACGGCGGCCGTATCGAGTGCGGCAACCGAAATGCCGATGGAGTTGGCGCCGCCATAGGTGACGGCGCCGGTCAGCGCGAAGAGCGAGACGAACTGGCGGGCGGTGACATCGATCGAGGTGACGTCGATCGTCGCCTGGTTGCTGATCGAAGCGAGCGTGTGATTGTCGATGCCGACCAGCGCGACCATGCCGTTCGCGGCAAAGGCGCCGGCGGCCTTGCCCGAGGTCGGGGCCAGCGCGAAGATCTTGTCCTCGGTCTTCGCCGTGACCGCGAGTTCAAGCGCGGTGATCGTGACCCCCGCGCCGACCGCGGCAACGGTACGGCTCTCCCGCTGCAGGTCCATATAGGAGCCACCGACCGCCGAGCCGGCGCCGCCGGAGGTGCCGGTGCCCGAGAAGATGGCGTAGTTGCCGGCGACGTCGATCGTTTCCGTTTTGGTGCTGGCCGCGATGGTGACGACCTTGTCGAAGCTCTGCAACGCACCGGTGCCGAGCGCGACGTTCCAGGAGCCGAGCCCGTTGTTCTGGCGCAGCCGCGCGCCGGGGCCGACATAAGCCTCGGTCTCGTTGGCGACCTTGTAATAGTTGACCGCGCCGGCAAGGCCGAGCTGGCTCGATTCCGAGGTTGCGCTGGCGTAGCTCGTCAGGATGTTGGAGGCGACGCCGAAGGTGCCGTTCAGATGCGAGAGCGTCTCGCCGAAGCCGGCCCAGTTGGTCCAGGTGTTGGCGATCGGCAAGGCGCTCGTCGCGGAGACGCCGATGCGATCGGAGTCGACGGTGACGCCGGCGCCGATGAAGGCGCGCGAGGTGTGGCGGAAATCGCCATAGACCACGGCGGCGGATATCGCGACCAGCGCTTCCGGACTGACGGAGCTCGGATCCTTCGAATTCGAGCTGAGGCCGGCATCGGCGGCGACGCGTACGGCAAAGTCGCGGACGTCGCTGACCACCGCCGTCTTGGTCGCATAGATCGTCGGGGCGGTGCCGCCGGCATCGGCCGCGATCGAGGCGACCGCCGAGAGATCGCTGTTCGCCAGGGTGATGGTGCTGCCGAACTTGCCGACCTGCTTCGAGCCGAGGCGGGACATCAGGGGCCCGAACACCTCTTCGGCACCGCCGGCGACGCCAATGGTGTTGAGCAGGAGGTTTTCGCCGAGCGTCACCGCCGAAGAGGTCGAGTTCTTGCTGGTGTCCGACAGGGCTTCGACCGTGACGGTGCCGATACGGCTGCCGCTGCCGCCGAGCGAGGCCCCAAGCCTCGCCTCGGCGCTCGACTTGATGTCGGAATAGGCGAGAGACAGGCCGACCACGCCGCCGCTGACCGACATTGCCGTGGCCGAGGTCGAGAACGCGTTCTCGTTGATCGCCGAGACCCGGACATTGCTCGTCGAAGAGGAGACGGTGACAGTCGCTCCGGAGCTGACGATCGCCTTGGTTTCGATATCCGCGGTGCCGACTGCCAGCGCCAGATCGGCAAGGGTCTGCCCGGCAGACATCGCTAGCGCCGTCGCGCCCAGCGTCGCCTCGTTCTTCGCCTCGACCGTCAGGTTGCGCCCGATCGTCAGCGACGCCCCCGACTCGACTTCAGCGGTCACCCGCGCCTTCAGCTCGGCATAGGTCACCGCCATCGCCACCGGGGACAGCGCCGTGACCGCAAGTGACGGCAGGGTCGCTTCCTGCGTCCCGGTCGCGCTGATGACGATGTCGCGCGTCGCGGTGATCGACGCCCCGTTCTTGACCGAGACGCGGGCAGTGATGTCGCCGGCGACATAGCCGCCGTTGAGGCCGGTCAAGATGGAGAGGTTGGTCAACCCGGCGAAGAGCGCAATGCCGGCGCCGGGGTTGAGGAAGGAGGAAACGCCGGTCGCGTCCGCCATGAGCTTGACGTCGCGGCCGGTGATCGTGCCGCTGACATCGATCGTCGCCTCGGCCGTCGCCTTGCCGGAATTTCGCCTGTCGGTGGCGCTCGCGGTCAGCGTGACGTCGCCGGCCGTGTAACCGCTGCCGGCGCTGACGCCGGCGAGCAACTGACCGGCGACGGTGATCTCCCGCGCCTCCAGCGTGATGCTGCCGGAGTTCCCGAGGCTGGGATTTCCAGCCGCAAGCACACCGCCATTGGCGGAGCGGTTGAAGTTGCGGGTATCGATGATCCCGTCGCCGAGGATGCTGATGCTGTTGGTCGCCTGCAACGACACGTTCGTGCCGTTGGTGATCATGTTGGCGCTGCCGCCGTTCCCGATCACGATGTCGGTCGGATCGATAAAGAGCAGCCCGGCCTTGCCGTTTCGAGCCGAGAGGTCGACATCGACGGCACCGAGCGTGACGGTCTGCCTGGCGCTGAGCTCGAGGAAGCCACCATCGCCGCTCGTGCCCGCTTTGCCGCGGAAAACGGCGCCAGACGCGACATCGAGATTGGTGCCGGCAAAAACGATCGCCGAACCGGCCTTGCCGGCCACGTCGCGGGCGGCGCTGACATCGATCGACGCGCCGCGGGCGATCGTGATCGCGGCGTCGGAGGTGATCGAGACCTTGCCGCCATCCGCCGTGTTTACAACGGCCGATGGAGCCGTACCGGCCGGAAGAGGTGCCGGTGCCGTGCCCGTGGCGGTGATCTTCGCCGTGGACGCGATCGTGGTCCCCTTGCCCGAGCGGACAGTGACGGTCCCGGCGGCGCGCCGTGCCGTGGCGTTGGCACTGAGCTGGCCGGACACGCTGACGGTCCCGGACGCGAGGATTTCGATGCCGCCGCCCTTGCGGGCGATCATGGCGGCGCCGTGCCGGATGCCGGCTGTGTTGACGCTCTGCGAGAAGGCTGTGCGATGCCGCTCGCGGCGCTCGGCGATGTCGATGGGGGCGGCATTCGCCTTGATTTGCCCGGCGACGCTGACGGAATGGCCGTTTAGCGAAACGCCGCGTCGCGCATTGATCGTGCCGTCGATGGTGATCTTGCCGTCGGGCGAGATCGGCACGTCGTTCGCCCTGAGCCTTGCGGCCATCGTCTCGTTGATGGTGCCGTCCGGGCCGATCACCTGATCGAGGAATTCGCGTGTCGGCGTGTTGACCGTCAGCCGCCCGGTGTTGATGACGCCGCTCGGCCCCACCATGAAGCCAGCTGAATCCGAGAAGTAGACATGGCCGCCGATTTGGCCGTTCCGGTAGGAATTCAGGATGCCGTTGATGACCACCGGCCCGTCGCGGACGATGTTGACCAGCGCGCCGGTGCCTTGCGGCAGATGCATGTTGACGGTCGAGCCGGCGCCTTGCTCGAAGCGCGAGAACGAGTTGTAGCCCGCCCCGCCGGAAATCGTCTTGGTCGTGATCGTCGTCGTGCTGCCGCTGACCGCGACATTGGTCTGCGTGCGCCCGTCCGGCGTGATGACGTTCTGCGCGAAGGCCGGCGCGTTCCAGAGCGCGAGCGCCATCGCCTGTCCGACGAGGCAACGCTGGCGCAGGGATGCGAGAACGGAGCGACGCTCGCTCGGCGCCGCCACGTAACGCAGCACCGATCCACCGGCTTGTGTGGCGATCTGCGAGCGGGCTGTGCGGCGCCGGGCCATGGTCAGAGCCGTTCCTTGGCGAGCGCTTCGATGGCCTGGTCAAGGCCACGGACGGACAATGGCAAGGCGAGGTCGCGCCCTGCGGCGTCCCTGAAGACGATCCGGCCGGCTTCGGCCGCCTTGCGCCACTGCTTGACGAGATCGTCGCCGAGCGGCGCGTCGGCGAAGCAGCCGCTCGGAATGCAGCGCCGCCAGCCGAGCTCGAGCGGCTTTGCATCCTTCTCGCCGATGGTGATCTGCACGACGCTGGGGAAGGTGACGCTGACCGGCATCACGGCGGTGACGCGCAGCGGTTCGCCCGCGGTAGCGCGCCCGATGGCGATCTGGGCGATCGGCGCCTGCTGACCCTGGCTCTGCAGGATCTGCGCGACCTCGCAGACGCGGCCCGCTTTCGCGTTTTCGGAAACACGCTGGCAACGCAGCACCCAGTCGGCGAAGCTCGCGGTGGTGCTGCTGGGCTCGGTCGAGACCGGCTGGATGGCAGGCGTGGCCGCCGGGGCGGATGGGTTGGCGGGCTTCGGGGCCGCCGGCTGCGCGGCGGCGGACGCCGCGCCCATGGCAAGAGCTGCGCCCAGGACTACTGGGCCGAGTATCGTTCGCACTGCCGTTACGCCCCCAGTCCAATCACGTCGCCGGCGTCTCGCACCTACGACAATCCACCGCCCGGCGAGAGATCGCCGCGCTTGGAATGCTGAAATTTCTCAAATTGCTCGTAACTGCGCAATATGAGAGTCAAAAATGGTCACATTGATCCTGCTGGATTAACCCTTTTGATCAAGGCCCTTCAGGCCGGATGCGAACAGCCGTTCACGTCCGCGCCGCATCGCAGCCGACATTCGCCCGCTCAGGCGACCGCCTGCCGCGATCGACCCTGCGGTCCGGCGATAGCGACCAGGAGCGCGCTGAGACTCAAGGCGGCGGCGATCAGTCCGAACATGCTCCAGACCCCGACCTGCTGGATGAGCGCGAAGAAGACCAACGGCACGAAGATCGAGACGAAGCGGCCCAGCCCCCACGCCATGGCTGTCCGCGACGCCCGCAGCTCCGTCGGGATGATCTCGGCGGCGTAGATGGCGAGGACGCTGGCATAGACGGCGCTGGCCAATGCGAAGGCGATGCCGATGCAGACCAGGGGCAGGAAAGCGGTGGCGGCCGCGAAGGTCAGGCCGAGGGCGGCCATGGCCCCTGCGGCGCAGACCAGGCTGGCCTTGCGGCCGATCCTGTCGATCACCGGCGCGACGAGCAGGTTGCCGAGCGCCGGGCCGAACATGATCAGGCCGGCCGCCACTACGGAATCTCCGATGCTGAACTGCTTCGCCACCATCACGGCGCCGCTCATCAGCGGAAAGCCGATCGTCGCCCAGGGAGCGAGCGCATAGAGACAGCAGAGCAGGAGCAGCCGGCGCCCCATATCGAGCGATGCCGGCGCTGCCTGCCCGGCCCTGTCAAACGTAGGCGCAAGGGGCTCGGCCGGGTGGTGGCCTTGCCCACCGATGCGTCGCAAGGCCGTT
Organism: Allobosea sp. Root483D1; assembly: GCF_001429505.1. Taxonomy (GTDB): domain Bacteria; phylum Pseudomonadota; class Alphaproteobacteria; order Rhizobiales; family Beijerinckiaceae; genus Allobosea. The sequence continues at coordinate 935,544 of NZ_LMJW01000001.1, read as the reverse complement.
TCGGCTTCGGCAAGACGGCCGGCGGCAGCGAGCCAGCGTGGCGATTCAGGCAGAAGGCCGAGCAGGGCCGCGGCGACGATGGCGAGGAGCGCTCCGGATCCGAGCGCCCAACGCCAGCCTTCAAGGCCCCAAGCTGTAGGCGAGGTGGCGCGCATCAGGAAGATGATCGCCGGCGCCCCCAGGAAGGCGAGGCCGGCGCAGAGGCAGGACAGCGTCCCGCGCCAGCGCGGCGGCATGACATCGGCCATATAGGCCGCGATCAGCGGCGGGCAGGCCCCTATGCCGAGACCCGACAGGAAGCGGAAGCCGATCAGGGCGACAGGATCATGGCTCGCCGCAGCGCCGAGCGAGCCGAAAGCGATCACGGCCAGCGCCGCCTGCAGCGCGAGGCGACGACCGAGCCGGTCGCCGAGCATGCCGAAGATCGGAGCCCCGACGGCGCCGCCGGCGAAGATCGCCGCGAGGAACAGCGACAGCTCGGTCTGCGTCATGGTGCGCGGCGGCGCCTGGAACACCGCCCCGAGCGCGTTGCCGAGCGCGACCTCGGCGATATCGGCAAAGAGCGCCAGCGTCAGGACGCAAAACAGCGCGAGCCGCAGGCGGCAGAGCGGCAAGGCATCGAGGCGCTCGGCGATCGTGCTGACCGGAGCGCTGGCAGGTTCCGTCCTGCTCAGCACGCCGGGCTCTCCGCAATCTCGCGAACGGCTCGAATGGCGGTGGTCTTGCCGGGACCATCCGGCTCGATGGCGACCATGGCTTGCGCGAAAGCAGCGCCGATGATGGCGAGCTTCGCGGCCTGGAAACGTGCGTATTCGTCGCGGAAGCGGCGCGACAGCCAGATCGGCGAACGTCCACGCGCCCCGCTCCAGCCGATGCCGCCCATCGCCTCGGCCTCTGCCAGCGTCCGGCCGGCATGCGTCCGGGAGAGATTGAGCGGACGGGCCAGCGCCGAGATCGAAGTGACGTTCGTCAGCGTTCTCTCCGCTTCGCGTGCCGTGGAGAGGTCGATGCCGGCGATCAGGTGGTCCATCAGGCTGCCGCCCTCATCCACCGAGGCGAACACCGCATAGCTCGGCGGCGGGACGCGGATCGTCTCGCAGGACAAGAGCGCGTCCGCCGTGGCTGGTTCCAGCCGGAGCAGGATGGACTCGCCGGTGTCCTGCAGGCGCGCCGCGCTGGCGCCGCCATCGAGTGAATCGCGTGCGGCCAGATGGATGGCATACCATTGCATCAGCGCCTGCAGCGTGGCCGGAGCGGGCCGCACCAGACCGGCATGCACCGTCGTCGGCTGGGTCAGGCCGTATTGCAGCGTCTCTGCAAAGAAGGCGGCAGCCGTGTTGCGGCTCGCCAGCCCATGCGCGAGCACCTCTTCGACGAACTCCCGCCGGGACAATCCCGGCCGACCGACGGCGAGCGCGCGGAAATAGAGAGACAGCGCCGCGTGCGACATCAGCCAGCGTTGCTGCGTCGAGAATTGCGAGGCGAGCCGGGGCGCGACCGCCTGCACCGCCAGGAAACCTTGAGCCAAGCGATGCGCGGCGTGATCGAAATGCGGATGGGCGAGCAGCCGCTCGATCTCCGCTTCCAGCCTCTGCATCCGGCCCCCCGCCAGCAGCGTTCACACGCGCCCGGTGATTATCGTTCGCCCGGCGCATCGCGGTACAGCCGGGCGGACGGCTCGGAATGCCTTGCCGCCCCGCTGGTTTTGAACAGCCGTTCACAAACGGTGGGGTGACGGCCGTTTCACGCGCAAGCGTGTCTTTGCCGCAACGGGTCGCCGGTCGGCCCAACCCGTCAGATCGGGCGCTCCGTCGCACCATGAAGCAGAGCGCCGACCATGCTGCGATAGCGCAGGTGAAGCTTGGCCGGATCGACCGGAGGCAGGCTCTGATTGGTGCCGCGTGCGCCATCGGCGAGCAGTTGCGCCAGGGCAGCGGGGCCGAGATCCGCCTTGACCCGCAGGACACGGTCCGACTCCAGCTCGGCGATGAAGCCGGCGAGCTTGGACTGAAAGCCGACCGCGGATGCGATCATGATGTCGCGGCAGCGCCGGAAGGCCTGGTCGTTGAGCTCAATGGCATGGGGCGAGGTCGCCAGGCGCCGGCGCGTATTGCCGTAGCGCGTATCGAGTATGGTCGCCAGGATCTCGGTCGGATCACGCCCGGCGGCCAAAGCGGCCCGCCCCGCGGCCATGCCGATCTCGACCGCCTGCGCGTTCACGTTCTCGATCAGAAAGCGAAACGCTGCTTCCTTGCTGCTGAAGTAGTTGTAGAGCGTGCGCCGGGTGACATCGACGGCCTTGGCGAGGCCGGTCATGGTCAGCTGCTCGTAGCCATGGTCGAGGAACGCCCGTTCCAGTCGTGAGGTGAGCTCGGCCCGTGTCACCATTTACGTCCGTCCGGTTGCCCGCCTTGTCGTCAGCACGGCGGGCGAACACGCTCCGACGATTCGGCTCCCCTTCTTGCCTCGATTTCCCGGCCAGCCGCAATCAGGCGTTTGCCGGCCAGGCGCCGGCCCTTCTTCAAGCCTTCAGATGAAACGTCACGAGCACCGTGATCTCTGAATCGTTCGGCAGCGATGCGGCGACGCGCAGGAAATTGCCGAAATGGCTGATGCGCTGGAACGTGACGGCGTCTTTCTCTGCCGGCAGCGGAAACTCCGAGCCCTCGGCGCACCAGTGCATGCCGTCGGCGGAAATTTCGACTCTGGCTTTCGGCAAGGGTCCCTTCGGCGCCTTCAGCGCGCGCACGAAAACGATCGCTTCCTTGGCCCAGCCGGCCTCGTAGGGCTCGGTCGCGCTCGTTCCGGTCCAGCTCTCGTTGCGGGCGACGACGGCGGTCAGGTTCTCGGGCAGCATCAGAACTCTCCCGACAGGCAGACGGAATCGAGATAGGCGAAGGCGCGCTTGTCGGTGTCGGTTTCGGCGAAGAAGGCGAGGTTGAGCATGCACCAGAGGTTCTTCATCGCGGGGATTCGGATGCTCTCGAAGCCCTCCATGGCGAACACCCGGTCGTTGACCTGAAAGCGCGTCGCCTGCATCGAGGCGAGGTCGAAATCGAAGCGCAGATAATGCCAGTTCACCTTGGTCGGGATCTCGTTGTAGCAGAGGCGCTGCTCACCGCCGGGCAGGTCCTCCCAGTCGTCGGGCGCGAGGTGATAATGCGTGATCGTCTTGCCGGCATGGCCGATCGGCTTGATCGGCGTCGTCTTGCGCTTGAACTGCCATTTCTGCAGGTGCTCGCCGTCCTGGGCATTGAGGAAGCGCAAATGCGGCATGACGCGATCGCCCGGTCCTGAGCTGTCGCCGATCTGGAGATCGTAGAGGAAGCCGAAGGAGCGGATATCGGTCTCCGAGAGCTGCAGATCGGTCGCCTCGGGCTTGAAGGTGAAATAGGCCTCGAGCCGGATCGGACCCGGCTTGCGGAAGGTCAAGCGCTTGATCGCGACGTTCTGCGCGCCCTTCTTCGGCCGCGTCGCGATCTTCAGCGCATAGGAGCCGTCGACGCCGCCATGAGAGCCGAAATCCCAGTTCGGCAGGGTCGAGAGCATGGCGTGGCTGTGCTGAGCATAGCCCGGCAGCATGGCGTCGAGACTGTCCTCGTAATTGCCAACGAGCTGGGTCCAACCGCACATGCCGCGGTCGAAATCGTCGAGGCAGATGATGCGGGGCAGGGGGTCGAAACGGCTGAGCTGCGGGTCGGCCTCGCGGATGGCGCGGCGCAGGGCGTCGATGTCGGTCATGGCGATTACCCCTTCACCGCGCCGGCGGTCAGGCCCGCCACGAGATGCTTTTGCATGAGGATGACGAAGGCGAGCACCGGCACGAGCTGCACGGTCGAGGCGGCGAAGAGCACGCCCCATTCGACGCCTTCGACGGCGCCGATCATCTCGGAGATCACCAGCGGCGCGGTCTTCGCCTTGGTCGTGGTGAAGATGAAGGCGAAGAGGAACTCGTTCCAGGCGTAGACGATGACGAAGACCGAGACCGCGAGCATGCCCTGCGCCGCCATCGGCAGGATCACGCGCATGATGATCTGGAACTGCGAGGCGCCGTCCATCATCGCGGCCTCATCCAGCTCGCGCGGGATCTGATCGATGAAGGTGCGCATCACCACCGTCCCCAGCGAAACGAAGAAGGTGGCGTAGAGCACGATCAGCACGAAATGCGTGTCGTTGAGGCCGAGCCAGTTCACCACCGGAAAGAGCGGCAGCGTGATCACGATCGGCGGGATCAGCCGGATGAAGATCAGGAAGAAGGCCGAGGCCTGCAGGCCGCGAGAGGCGAAGCGCGAATAGGCGAAGCCGGCGAGCAAGGACACGCCGACGGCGAGAACGGTCGCACCGACCGTGACGAGGAAGCTGTTCCACAGGCCGAAGAAGAAATCGCCCCAGCGGCTCCAGAGCGCCTGGTAGTTCGCCAGGGTCGGAGCAAAGGAGAACGTGCTGCCGGTCGAGAAGATGTCGCGGTCGGCCTTGAAGGACGACATCGCGATCAAGCCGATCGGGACGAGCGACCAGGCGACGATCGCGGCGACGCCGACGAGCTTGAGGAGACAACGCAGGAGCTTGGGCAAGGAGAGCTTAGGCATGCTTGCCGAACATCTCCCTGTAGAGCCCACGCAGGTAGAACAGCGCGAGCAGGAGCGAGGCGAGCACCAGCAGCCAGCCGGTGGCGGCGGCCGGGCCGAAGGCGTTGTAACGGAAGGCCTCGAGATAGAGATAGACCGCCATCACCTCGGTCGAGCGTGCCGGGCCGCCGCCGGTCATCAGCCAGACCTCGGAGAACAGGCGGAAGGCGAAGATGTAGCGGAACAGGGCCGCGATCAGCAGCGCCGGCATCAAGAGCGGCAGCGTGATCCGGCGAAACGAAGTCCAGGGCGAGGCGCCGTCGATCGCGGCGGCCTCATAGAGATCGCTGGGTATCGAGAGCCGGGCTGCGTAGAGGATGATGAAGCTGAACGGCAGATGCAGCCAGATCGAGAGCAGGCTGACCATGGCGAGCCCGTGGCTCGGGTTCACTGCCCATTCGATCGGCGGCAGGTCGAGGGACATCAGAAGCCGGCTCATCATCCCGACATCCGGCTCGAACAGGAAGCGCCACATCACCACCGCCGAGACTTCGCTGACGGCATAAGGCGCGAGCACGATCGCAAGCAGCAGCGCCCGAAACGGCACGCCGGAGGCGAAGAACAGCGCCATGCCGAGGCCGACGAGCAATTCGACATGCACCACGACGGCGACGACGATCACCGTGTTGAGGAGCGCCTTCCAGAAATAGGCATCGCCCAGCACCTTCGCGTAATTGGCGAAGCCGACGAAGCTCGCCGCCTGGCCGAAGGAGGACTGGTTGAGGCTGAGCCAGAAGACATAGATCGCCGGCAGGAAGATGATGCCGCCGATCATCAATTGGACCGGCGAGACCAGCGCTATGGCGGAGAGTGGTGTGCGGGCGCTCATCAGGCGATCCTGAAGCGCGCCAGCGCATCGCGGTCGATCTCGATGCCGAGTCCCGGCCCCTGCGGTACGGCGAGCTTGCCGTCTATCAGTTGCGATCCCTCGCCGACGATCGGCTGGGTGAAGGCGTCGCGCAGCGGGTTCTGGTAGACCATGCACTCGAAGGTGCGGAAGGTTTCGGCCGCCGCGGCGAGCTGCAGGCTGGCGGCGACGCAGATCGCGCCCGACCAGCCGACATGCGGGGCGTAAGCGGTGTTGAAGGCGGCGGCGAGCTCGCAGATGCGCCAGGTCTCGCTGATGCCGCCTGAGCGCGTCACATCCGGCTGGATCAGCCCGAGCGAGCGGTCCTGCAGCGAGATCAGCGCGTCCGAGGCGACGAAATCGCTCTCGCCGGCCGCGAGCCTGACCGGCAGATGCTGGGCGAGGCGGCGATAGCCTTCGCGATCCTGCGGCGCGATCGGCTCCTCGAAGAAGCCATAACCGAGATCGGCCAGCGCCCGCCCGACGATCAATGCATCATCGACGTCATAGGCCCAGTTCGCGTCGACATAGAGCGCGATGTCGTCGCCCGCGAGCTTGCGGACGAATTTCGCGCGGGCGATGGCATCCTTCAGCGGATGGCCGAGCTTGACCTTGATCTCGCGGAAACCGGCCTTGAGCACGGCGGCGACCTCGGCCTCGACGGTGGCATCGTCGAGCCAGTTGATCGAGGAGGCATAGGCCGCGACCTCCTTGCGCCCCATGCCGCCGAGCAGTTTGTGGATCGGCTGGCCGGCCTGTTTTCCCGCGATATCCCAGAGCGCGATGTCGACCGCCGCGATCGCCTCGATGATCTGGCCGCCCGGGCGTCCGGACAGGGCAGCCCGCATCACCTTCCAGAGCGCGCGCCGGTCGGCTGCATCGCGCCCGAGCAGGCGCGGCACCAGCGCCTCCTCGATGAAGCGGGCATAGCCGGCCGCGCCGCGGCGGCAGAGGCCTTCGCCGAAGCCGACGGTGCCATCTTCGGTCTCGACCTCGACCACGACGATCTCGATCGCCGGATAATCGCCCTGCGACGTGCGCTGGACCTTGGGCAGCGTCGCCCGCAAGGGATGTGCGATGACCTTTGAGATGCGGCTGGCCGGCATGCGGCGGCGTCCTCTTGAGTGCTTAACTTATCTGATAGGTTGAACAGTTGCCAAGCTCAGCGGCATCTGTCAATGATCATCGAACGGAGGTGATCGATGAGCGATGCCGCTTCATCCCTGCTGGGCGGCGACGACCCATTCGCCGGTGGCGACGTCGTGCCCATGCGGCTGGGCGATGCCGTGATCCAGCGCATCACCCAGGCGATCCAGGACGGCCGCCTGAAGCCGGGCGACACCTTGCCATCGGAAGCGCGGATCGCCGCCTCCTTCGGCGTCAGCAAGCCGATCGCCCGTGAGGCCATCCGCCAGCTCGCGGCGATGGGCGTCGTGCATATCCAGCAGGGCAAGCCGACCCGCATTCAGGCGCTCGATGCCGCTCCGCTCGATCGCTTCTATCGCTTCGCCGTGCGTGGCCGCCCGAGCGGCCTGACCGAGGCGGTGGAACTGCGTCGCATCCTCGAGCCGCCGATCGCGGCCCACAGTGCTGCGCGCCGTTCGCCTGAAGATGTCGAGAAGCTCGACCTGATCCTCGCCCGCATGGAGGATGCGCTCGGGCATGTGCCGCGCTGGATCGAGGCCGATCTCGATTTTCACGAGGCTATCGCGGCATCCTCAGGCAACCGCCTGCTCGACTTCCAGATCAGGGGCCTGCGGCCGGTGATCCGCGAGGTCATGGAGATCTTCAATTCGCGCGAGAAGCGCACCAAAGACGACTGGCGCCGCACCTTCGAACGGCATGTGCGCGTCGTCGAGGCGATCCGAGTCGGCGATCCGGCCGCGGCTTTCGCCGCCATGAACAAGCATTTCGAAGCGGCAGAAGCCGCCATCGCGGAGCTCGCGAACCATCGGGAGGACAGGCATGACCACGGAGACAGGACTGAACCGTAGGCAGTTCGGCGCCGGCATTCTCGGGCTGAGCTTCGCGACGCTGGGCGCCGGTACTGCCCGTGCTCAGCAGAGCGGGCCGTTCAACGTCTTCGCCCATCGGGTCATGCAGACGGTCTCGACCGGCGCGCAGGGCGGCGACATCACCAGGGACTGGGCCGCGAAGAATGGCGTAACCGTCCAGTGGACGACCTTCGACACCGGCCCGTTGCAGGAGCGGCTGTTTCGCGAGGCGAGCCTCGGAGAGAGCTCGGTCGATGTCGGCTTCGTCCTCAACACACAGGTCGTGCCGCGCGCCGCAAACCTGTTCGAGGCGCTCGACGACTATCTCAAGCGCGATCCGCTCGAGGACCCCGCCGACATCTTCCCGGGGTTGATGCAGGGCATGACTGTCGGCGGCAAGCAGCTCGCCGTGCCGTTCCGGCATGCCTCGTCCGGCCTGCACTACAATGAGGAGATCCTGGCCGAGAAGGGCTTCTCCAAGCCGCCGGCGACGATCGAGGAGATGATCGAGATCGCCAAGGCCTGCAGCTATCGCCGCTCCGACGGCACGCAGGTCGTCGGGCTGTGCATGCCGGGCGTGACCTATCCCAACGTGATCGACCTCGCCCGCGCCTGGGATGGCGAGTTCATCACGCCCGACTTCAAATGCGCCGCCGACCAGCCGCCGATGCTGAACGCGATCAGGACCTTGCGAGAGCTCTTCCAGGCCAATGCCTTCCCGCGCAATTTCGCGACGCTCTCGCCCGAGGACGTCAATGTCTGGATGCAGCAGGGCCGGGCGGCGATGAGCCTGCAGAGCATGGGCCGCAACCGCATCTACAACGATCCGCAGAAGTCGAAATTCTCCGGCAAGATCAAGACGATCGCCGTACCGGCCTCGAAGACGCTGGCGGGCAAGTACGATGCCGCTCCGGCCAAGGTCGAGTTCTGGGGCATGGTCATCCCGAAGAATGCCAAGCGCAAGGACCTCGCCTGGAACTTCATCAAGGCGATGGCCTCGAAGGAGGCGACGCTGAAGGCGGCGCTCAACGGCAATGGGCCGGTGCGCGCTTCGACCTATGCCGACCAGAGCTTCGCCGGAACCGTGCCTTATGCAGCCGAGGAGCTGAAGGTGCTGAAGGTGGCACGCGTGCCGCTGCCGGCCTTCGACGAGGCGGCCCGCGCCGGCGACCTCTTCAAGGAAGAGGCGGAGGCCGCCGTGCTCGGCATGAAGACGCCGGAGGAGGCGATGGCCTCGCTGGTCAAGCGCGTGCAGCCGCTGCTGCCGGCCTGAGGCCCACACGACAAGGCGCCACGACAGCGCCCGACAAGCTTGTGGAGGAAGTCCATGTCACAATCGATCTCGCGCCGCCGGTTCGGCGCTCTCGCCGGCGCGACCGCCGTGTCGGCAGTTCTACCGAAGGGTGCCTTCGCGCAGGCGAAGGCGCTGACCGCGCTCGGCCATCGCGTCCACCAGACCGCAGCCACGACCGGACCGGGCGGCGATGCGACCGAGGCTTTCCGCAAGGCGAGCGGGGCGAACCTGAACTGGGTCACCTTTGGCGACGTCAACGCCGTGCATGAGCGGCTCTTGCGCGAGGCATCGCTGGCCGAGACCTCGATCGACGTCGCCTATCTCGTCAACGGTCGCGCCGTGCCGCGCAATCTCAGGCTGTTCGAGCCGCTCGACGCAGCTCTGAAGGAGGCGCCGATCGAGGCCTTCGACGATTTCGCACCGGGGCTGATCGCACCGCTCAAGGTCGATGGCGCGCTGCACGGCATCCCTGTCCGCCACGCCACCAATGCGCTGATCTACAACGAGGCGCTTCTGGAAGAGCGCGGTATCAGCAAACCGCCGGCGACCTTCGAGGATCTGATCGAGGCCGCGCGCAAGCTCACCTTCAAGCGCGAGGACGGCACGCAGGTCCACGGCCTCGCCTTCACCGCAGTCTTCGCCTCGAACTTCCTCACCTTCTCCCGCTGTCTCGGCGGCGACTACATGACGGCCGATGGCAAGCTCACCGCCAACGAACCGGCGATGGTCAAGGCGCTGACGATCCTCGCCGATCTCTACAAGACCGGCGTGCTGCCGCGGAACTTCGCCACGGTGAACAATGAGGAGATCACCACCTGGATGCAGCAGGGCCGGGCGGCGATGACGATCAATCCCTTCGCCCGGCTGGTCTCCTACAACGATCCGGCCAAGGGCAAATATGGCGGGCGCTTCAAGTCGCTGCTGCCGCCGATGGCGGCCGATCTCGCCGGCAAGATGGCGTTCGCGCCGACGGTCGAGTTCTGGTCGCTGATGATCCCGAAGAACGCCAAGCAAAAGCCGCTCAGCTGGGAGCTGATCCGCGCGCTCTCCTCGAAGGCAGGCACGACGGCGATGGCGCTCAACGGCAACGGGCCGACCCGCATCTCGACCTATGCCGACGACAAGTTGAAGGCGGCGATGCCTTATGCCGCCGACGAGGCTGCGGCGCTGAAAGCCTCGCGCATCCATCTGCCCGCTTTCGACGAGCAGGCCCGCGCCCATGACATCTTCATCGAGGAAACGCAGGCCGCCGTGCTCGGCCGCAAGCCGCCGCAGCAGGCGATGGACGATGCCGTCGCCCGCGTGAAGCCGCTGCTCTGATGGCGGGCGTTCTGGCTGGACGGACCGCGCTCGTCACCGGCGCGGCACGCGGGATCGGACTCGCGATCGCCACAAGGCTCGCCGAGGCCGGCGCGCATGCGGTCATTCATGATCGGGATGCAGCGGCCGCGACTGCGGCGGCTCTGGATCTGCGAACATCGAACCTAGTGGCATCGCCCCTGATCGCCGATCTCGCCGAGGTTGCGGCCCCGGCCGCCATGGCAGCGGAGCTGAAGGCGAACGGGACCGAACCCGACATTCTCGTGCTCTGCGCTTCGGTCGAAACCCTCGAGACCTGGGATGCGGTCTCCGAAGCTGCGATGGCCGCCCAGACGCAGATCAATCTCCACGCCACGGTGCGGCTGCTGCAGGCCTTCCTGCCGGGCATGATGGCGCGCGGCTTTGGCCGGGTCATCGCGATCGGCAGCGTGCAGGAGGCGCGCCCCAATCCGACGCATTTCTATTACGCCGCCACCAAGGCTGCGCAGACCAACATGATCGTCAATCTGGCGCGCACCCTGCGTGCGCCAGACGTCACCTGCAACATCATCCAGCCCGGCGCGATCCTGACCGATCGCAATCGCACCGTTCTGGCTCAGCCCGGCCGGGAGGAGCAGGTGCTGGCACGCATTCCGCTCGGCAGGCTCGGCCGGGCCGAGGACTGCGCGGGCCTGGCTCTGCTGCTCTGCTCCCCCGAAGGCGCCTACATCAACGGCGCGGAGATCGCGGTCGATGGCGGCATGAGGCTTTGACAGCGGGAGCTGCAACAGTGGACGGTCTGCGACGCTCTTAACCTTCCTCCGAGGATGATCGACCGCCGCCCCCATCGTCACCGGGCTCAGGCCAGCAATTGCTCGCGCGACAGGCCGTTCCTCATGAGCTCGGGCAGAATATCGTTGTCCTGCGCGAGATCCCGTCCATAGAGGGCGGAAAAGATGGCAAGGCCCGCCTGGTGCAGCGGCATCGGCACGCCGGCCAGGCGTCCGAGCTCCGCGAGCGGCAGAAGTCCGAACGGGACGTCTTCCAGCGTGTAGCGGGTGTCGACGGTGGCCGGCCCGAGCGTCGTCGGCTGCGTCGTCGCCAGCATCCGGGAGGTCTCGCCCAGCGGGGCGTCAGGCACGCCATAGGTCAGCGAGTAATGCTCGCGCATCGTCCGGACCTTCAGGCCGAACGCAGCGGCCAAGGCGAGCCGCTCGGCATCGATGGCTTCGAGCAAACGGCCGACCGCCATCGTCAGGTTCTCGCTCTGGCCCCAGGCCTCGCCCTTCTCCATCCGGGTGAAGTTGGCCAGCGCCAGCGCCATGTGGCTTTGCGGGTTGACGTTGCTCAGCGACACCGCGAGCAGGCCGTCGACGGCGCGGAAGCGGTCGCCGAATAGCTTGCGGCAAAGGTCGAGTCCTTCCTCGGCGAGCCGCCGCGGCAAGGTGGCGATGTCGACCTTGCTGCGGATGGTCGCGATCTTGACCGTATTCGGCCCGGTGCGGCGTGAGCGCAGGATCGTGGTGCTGAGCGCGATGATCGGCACCTCGATGCCGTGCGCGGCGAGCAGCCGCGACAGATAGAAGGCGCCCAGCGAGGCGTGCGAGGAGATGATGACCGGCTGCCCCGGCGACAGCAGCGGCGCCATCTCGTCCATGACGCGCTTGTGCCCGTTCGCCGGCAGGGCGATCAGCACGGCATCGGCGCCATCGAGGGCGGCCTGGCAACTTGGTGCTACGCCAGCTCGGAACTCCCCTGCGATCTTTCCCTCGCTGATCAGCGGTTGGCCCGCGGCGAGCGCTTCCGTGCTCTGGCCCGAGGGCGACCAGAGGACGGCGTCATGCCCGCGCTCGGCGAGAAAGGCTGCGGCGGCGAAAGCGGCTGCGCCCGCTCCCAGGATGGCGACACGCATCGGACGGTCCTCAGTTGAAGAAGCGGTTCGGGCGGAACTCGGCGAGCTCGTCCCGCTGGTGCCCGTGGACGAGTTCATCGGCGACGAGCTCGCCCAGGAAGGCACCGAGCGTCACGCCGCTATGGGTGACCACCGCATAGTAGTTGGACAGGCCGGGCACCGGGCCGACGGCCGAATAGGAGTCTTGCGGAATCGGCCGCGTTGCGATCCGGACCGCCTCGACGGCAACGCTCTTCAGCGCCGGCACGGTCCTGATGGCACGGCGCATCAATTCCTGCGCCTGCGGGTGGGCTGGCACGGCGCCTTCCTCGGTCGCCAGCAGGCGATCGAGCTCGTTCGAGCGCAGCAGGAAGCGCCCGCCGCCGTCGGGGCGCATATTGACCAGGGGCGTGCGCAGCGCGCTTCTCAGCGGCGTGCCGGCGGGCGGCGTATACGCGACGATGCCGAGCGTCGGCGCCAGCGGGACGCGATGCTCGGGCGTCTGGACGATGTCGTTGAGCCAGCGGCCGGCGCAATTCACCACCACATCGGCTTCGATGGTCCGGCCATCGCCGAGCACGACGCCTGTGCACCGCTCGCCGGTCAGAACCAGACGATCGACATGGCCTTCGATGAGCGTTGCATCGTGACGCTCCTGGGCGGCGGCCACCAGGGCGCCGGAATAGGGCACGGGGTCGAGCCAGCCATCCCGGGGGTAGTGGATGACCGGGGCGTTCCCGATCGCATCGGGATTGATCTCCGGTTCGAGCTTGCGGACCTCATCGAGGCTGAGGACCTCGGCCGGATAGCCCCATGCGATCAGCTGCTGCAGCTTGGCGAGCGGATCGGTGCCGTCGCGGCCGCCGGCTTCCGCTTCGGCATCCTGCCATTGCAGCACGCCGGGGCGGTGATACCAGTCCGCGCCCGGAAACTCGGCGAGAATGTCCTCATGCGCCTGGCGGCCGGCAAAGTTCAGCCGGAAATAGGCCTCCGAGGTCAGCTTCTCGCAAGCGTTGACCCAGGCATAGGTGACGCTGGAGGTGCCGCCGCCTGGCCGCCGCTCCTCTATGATGGTGACGTCGGCCCCGGCCTGCGCCAGGCGATAGGCCACCGATGAGCCGACGACGCCGGCTCCCACAACGATCGCTTTCATTGTCCAATCCTCGAAAGGTCAGGATTGGCCGGCGGGCGCTCAGCCCTTGCCGACCAGGATGCGGTCCAGCCCGTAGATGCGGTCCACGATGGCCATGAGCAGGAAGGTGAGGAGGATGACGACGGTCGAGACCGAGGCCACCAGCGGATCGATCGACTCCTCGATGTAGTGGTACATCCGCACCGGCAGCGTCATCGAGGACGGGGTCGCGACGAACACGGTCATCGTCACCTCATCGAAGCTCTGGATGAAGGAGATGACCCAGCCGCCGGCGACGCCGGGGATCATCAGCGGGAAGAGTACCCGCCGGAACACCGTCCATTGCGAGGCCCCGAGCGAGATCGCCGCCCGCTCGATCGCCGGGTCGCTCGTCGTCAGCGCCGCCAGCACCAGGCGTAGCCCATAGGGGAAGATCACCAGCACATGGGCGCCGAGCAGCCCGATGAAGGTTCCGGTCGTGCCGATCTGCGTGAAGAAGCGCAGGAAGGCCACGCCGAGCACGACATGGGGGATGATCAGCGGCGACAGGAAAAGCGCGACGAAGCCGTCCCGCCCCGGGAAACGATGGCGCGCCAAGGCGAGCGCGGCCGGCACAGCCAGCACCATCGCCAGGCTCGCCGAGAGGAAGCCGAGCAGGATGCTGAACCAGAAGGCGTCGATGAACTGGCTGTGGCGCAGGATCGCCCAGAACCAGCGCAGCGAGAACGAGGTCGTCGGCAGCGACAGCAGGTTCGAGGGCGTCAGCGACATCCACATCACCACCACGAGCGGCGCCAGCATGAAGGCGACGAACAGCGTGTGGAACGTGACCGCGAAGGCTCCGTTTCGGCTCATTGGGTGAACCTCGCATAGCGCCGTTCCACGATGCGGTTGTAGGTCAGCATGATGGTGGCGTTGACGATCAGCAGGACGATCGCGATGGCGGCGCCCAGCGGCCAGTTCAGCGTGCCCAGGAACTCGTCATAGGTCGCGGTCGCGACCACCTTGAGCTGGCGCCCGCCGATGATCGCGGGCGTCGCGAAGGCGCTGGCGGCGAGGGCGAAGACGATCAGCGAGCCCGACAGGATGCCGGGGATGACCTGCGGCAGCACGATCCGCCTGAAGATCGTGAACTCGCTCGCCCCGAGCGAGCTCGCGGCGCGGATCACCTTGGGGTCGAGGCGCTGGAGGGCGGCCCAGACGGAGATCACCATGAACGGCACCGCGACATGGACCAGCGCGATGACCACACCCTGGACGGTGTAGAGCATCGGGATCGGGCCGGAGGCGAGACCGAGCGCGGCGAGGACCTGATTGATCACGCCGTTCCGGCCGAACAGCAGCGCCCAGCCCAGCGTGCGCACCACCACCGAGATCAGCAGCGGGCTCAGCGTCACGATCAGGAAGATCGAGCGCCATGGCGCGCGCATGCGCGACAGGAAATAGGCCTCCGGCGCACCGATCAGGATGCAGATCACCGTCGTCGCCAGCGCGATGCCGACGGTGCGCAGGAAGATCGTGTGATAATAGGGATCGCCCAGCGTATCGGCGTAGTTGCCGAGGGTCAGGCCGCCGATTTGGCCCGTATTCAGATCGAAAGCCTGGAAGCTCAGGCCCGCGATCATGGCGAGCGGCGTCACCAGCAGCGCCGCGAAGACAAGCAGTGCCGGCAGGCTCAGCCAATAGGGTGCGCGGCGGGGCTTCGCGCTAGTCACGGGCCGCCTCCGGCACCACGGCGGCGTCCTCGGGCGTCCAGGCGATCGAGACGGCATCTCCTTCGCGGAAGCGCGGGGCGCCGCGATGCGGCTCCGAGACCAGTACGCTCCCGACCTCGGTCTGAACCGCGAACAGCCAGGAGCTGCCCTGGAACACCTGCGATTGCAGGCGGCCATCGACCGCACCGGCCCCGGGAGCTCCGAGCTGGACCTTCTCCGGCCGCAGTGCGATCAGCACCGCTTCGCCCACCAGCACGGGGTGATGCAGCCGCCCGCCGACCTCGGCCGCCAGACCGTCGATGCGCAGGCGCGCGATCGGCCCGTCGACTGCGGTGACCGTAGCCGGCAATTGCGAGGAGCGCCCGACGAAGGACGCGGCAAAGCGGCTTGCGGGGGCATCGTAGAGCGTCAGCGGGTCCGCGAGCTGGACGATGCGGCCGGCATCCATCACTGCGATCTTGTCGCAAGTGGCGAGCGCTTCGGCCTGGTCGTGCGTGACCATGATCGTTGTCGTGCCGACGCGGCGCTGGATCGCGCGGATCTCGACCTGCATCTCCTCGCGCAGCTTGGCGTCGAGATTGGACAAGGGCTCGTCGAGCAGGAGCAGAGCAGGCTCGATGGCGAGCGCCCGCGCCAGGGCGACGCGTTGCTGCTGGCCGCCGGAGAGCTGGCGCGGATAGCGCTCGCTCAAGGCCGAGAGATGCACGAGGTCGAGCGCCTGGCGGATCTTCTGGTCCCGGTCGGCACGGCCGATCGCCCGCATCTCCAGCCCGAAGGAGATGTTTTCGGCCACGGTCATGTGCGGAAACAGCGCATAGCTCTGGAAGACGATGCCCATGCCGCGCCGGTTCGCCGGCACGCCCGAAAGATCGCGGCCATCGAGCAGGACGCGTCCGCTGCTCGGTTCTTCGAAGCCGGCGACGATGTTGAGGGTCGTGGTCTTGCCGCAGCCGGAGGGGCCGAGCAGCCCGACGAATTCGCCCGGCTCGATCGCCAGGTCGATGCCGGCGAGCGCGGTGAAATTGGCGAAGCGCTTGGTCAGCGCCTCGAGCGCGATCTTGGCCATGTGTTTGGAAGGCTCGTTCGGGAAGGGTCCGGCCGGGCAGGGCCGGCCGGACCGGGAGGGCTCAGCGTTCGACTTCGCGGTTCCAGCGCTGCGTCCAGGCGGCACGGTTCTGGTTGACGACCGGCCAGTCGATCTTGGCGAGCTTGCCGACGGCCTCGTCACCGACGGCGAGCCCCTCCTTCTCTTCCTCTGTCAGTTGCGTCTTGCGATTGACCGGGCCGTAGCCCGCCTTGGCGAAGACCTTCTGGAGTTCGGGCGAGAGCATGTGCTGGATGAACTTCTGCGCCTGCGCGGACATATCGCTGTCGACGACCGGGCACATCGTCACCATCAGCGCCGCTGCGCCTTCCTTGGGTTCGACGGCCTGCAGCGGCAGCCCTTCCTTCTTCAGCGCGACGGCGCGCGACCGCGCGACCACCGTCATCGCGATTTCGCCGCTCTGCAGCAGCTCTTCCAGCTTCGGTGCCGACGGAGCGAAGGTCACGATGTTCGGCCGGATCTCGTCCTTGAAGGTCTTGAAGCCGGGATCGATATTGGCTTCGCCGCCGCCCTTGGCGCGTGCCACCATGATCAGGCCGTGCAGGCCGGTCGTGCTCGCGGCGCCCAGCAGGGCGAGCTGGCCCTTATAGGCGCTGTTGCCGAGGTCGCCCCAGGAGGTCGGAACGGGCAGGCCCTTCTCCTTGAAGATCTTGGTGTTGTAGACCGGCGCCGTGACGCCGATGCCGAAGGCGATCGCCTGGTCGGCCAGTTTCGCGATCGGATAGATGTCGTCCAGGACCGGCGCCTTCTGGATCGGCGCGCAGAAGCCGAACTGCACCGCCTGGTACATCGGGCCGTCATCGACGATCGCGATGTCGATCTCCTGCTTGCTGCGCTGTGCCTGCAGCTTCGCCAGCGTGGCGGTCGACTGCCCCGCGACATACTCGATCTTGACGTTGTTGGCCTTCTCGAAGGGCGGGATCACCGAGTCCCGCATCAGGCGCTCGAACGAGCCGCCATAACCGGCGACATACATGGTGTCCTGGGCGAGGGCGTCGGACGACACCCAGCCCGTGGCCGACAGCGCCAATCCGAGCGCGATCGAACAGATTCCGTGACGCGGAGACTTCATGCCGGCAACCCCTCCTTCTTTCTGATTGCCGTCAGGGTTCAGGCGGAGAGGGTATCTGTCAATTGACGAAATATGGATTGATCGATCCGGATTTGATATGAGCATGGCCAGGCGCCCGGCGAGCATTGCTGCCCGCCGGGGTACGCTTCGCCCGAACTCTGAAGCTTCCGGTCCCGGAGTGCCTTGATTTGACGCAGATCGGTCACAAGCACTGGGAAGCCTTCAATGCCGTGCTGCATGTCGGCAGCTTCACCCAGGCCGCGCGCCTCCTGCGCACCTCGCAGCCATCGATCTCCCGGCTGCTGAAGGAATTGCAGGAGCGCCTGGGCTTCGCGCTGTTCACGCGTGCGGACGGGCGGAGCTGGCCGACGGCGGAGGCGCTCGCCCTGCAGGACGAGGTCGAGCGCAGCTTCGTCGGGCTGGAGCGCATCGCCCAGCGGGCCGCCCAGATCAAGGAGCGGCGCGTCGAGCAGCTCAGGATCGTCAGCATGCCGGCGCTGGCTCACCAGTTCCTGCCGATGGCGCTCGCTCGCTTCCTGAAGGAGCACCGTGGGGTCGCTGCCGCGCTCCAGGTCCAGCGCTCCGAGACGATCGCCTCCTGGGTTTCGACGCGGCAGTTCGACATCGGCTTCGCGATGCTCCCGATGGAAAAGCCGGGCGTCGACATCGAGCTTTTCGATCCTGCGATCGGGGTTTGCGTGATGTTGCCGGACCATCCGCTCGCGGCGCGTGAGGTGATAACGCCCCGCGACCTGCATGGGTTGGCATTCGTCGGCAAGGGGCGGGACAGCTTCGCCCACTTGCCGCTGCAGCGGGCTCTGGACGATGCCGGCTCCGTGCCGGACATCCGCGTCGACACGCCCATCGCCGCGGTGGCTTGCGAACTGGTGGCAAATGGTGTGGGCGTCACGATCACCGACCGCTTCACCGCCAATGCCTTCACCGCAAAGGGTCTTGTTTGGCGCCGGTTCGAGCCCGACGTGCCCTATAATTTCGGCGTGCTGTTCCCCTCGCACAGCCAGCGCACCAGGCTCGTCGAAGAGTTCATTCGCTTCCTGCGGATCGAAAGCCTGAATTCCAGATCCGGATAGCGCCTATTGTGAGCCGCGAAACGGCCCAGCCCGCGTTCTGGTCGCTATTGGCGGCGGATGCCGCGCAGCGCGAGCGCATAGCCCTCGGGCCGGAAGCGGCAGGCCATGACGGCGACCAGGCCAATCGCCCCGACATGGACGAGCCAGCCAGAGGAAAGATCGCCGGCCCGTTCGCCCAGGGCGGCGACGATCCACGGAAACAGGCCGGCGATCAGGAAGCCGCCGCCCTGCATGAAGGCCGAAAGGGCGCCCGCGTCGACCGGGTTCTCCAGGTGATCCAGCGCGACGATCATGAACAGCGCGAACGCGCCTCCCATTCCGATGCCGATCACGATCGCCCAGAGGGCGGGGTGGAGATCGGGAGCAAATGCGAGGCCGCAGAACCCGAGGATCTGGAGACCGAGCGAGAGGACGATCCAGGGCCGTCGATCCAGCCCCCGGGAGGCCAGCATGGGGATCGCAAGGGCAGCGATCGCCTGGCAGGCGGCCAGGACGGCGAGGAGGCCACCGCTATCGGTGCTGCCCCATCCCATCCGCTGATAATAGGGCGCGAGCCAGGCGACGATCGAGGCATAGCTGCCGTTGACGATCCCGAAGCCAACCATGAGCAACCAGGCTCGCGGCCTCGACACCAGGTCCCGAAGTCCCAGGGTGCCGCCAGGACCTCCGCCGTTGGCCGGCAGGTGGAAGACGGACACGGCTGCCGCCATGGCGGCAAAGGGCGCCATCCAGCCGAGACCGAGCCGCCAGTTGCCGCTCGCTTCGGCGATCAGCGGCGACAATTGCGCGCCTACCGCGCCGCCACCCATCAGGCAGGCCGAGAACAGCCCCATGGCGAAGGGTGTCCTGCCCAGGAAATGCGCCTTGATGCGCCGCGGAAAAACCGCCTGGATGAGTGCGACGCACAAGGCGCAAAGCGTCGTGCTGGCGATCAGGACGCTGCCGCTGTCGGTCAGCATCCGCCAGCCGGAAAAGAGGCTGAGAGCGGAGAGAGCCCCGATGATGATCCAGCGATCTTCGGCGATCCGCCTTTGAATGACGGGGCCGAGGAAGGCGCATAAGCCCATTGCGGCCATGGACAGGCTGGCGAACAGGGACATGCCCTGATCGCTGAGGCCCGTCGCCGCGTGGATGTCCGAAGCCAGGGGAGCCACACCGGTGAGGAAGGGCCTGAGATTCAGGCCGATCAGCACGACCGCAAGATACATTGCAGCTCCCGAGGCCGGCCATGCGATCACTGGAGGGGCGACGGTCGCATGGCTCGCACGGATGGACTACCAGGCTGGCAGCGGGCGATAACGACGCTCGGCGACGAGATCGCTGACGAAGCTGGCGCCGGCCGTGGCTTCCTCGCGCAGCCTTTCGATGTCGATCGTCGCGAACTCCCCGTCGGAATACAGGACCCTGCCGGCGACGATGGTCGTCTTGACCTCGGCCCGCGAGGCGTAGCGAAGCAGCTCGCTCGACAGATGCTGCGAAGACATCATGTGCGGCCCGCTCCCGTCGAGCACGACGATGTCGGCCGCCTTGCCGGCTTCCAGCGAGCCGATCAGGTCGTCGCATCTCAGCACCGAGGCGGCCTCGATGGTCGCCATGTCGATGATCTCGCCAGCGGACAGGAACTCCGCATCATAGGCCGACATCCCCCATTTGGCGCCGTGGATGAGCCAGGCGGCCCGCATGTTCACGAAGATGTCGTTGGCCTGGTTGTCGCATCCGAGCGCGACGCGGATACCGGACGCCCTGAAGCGCGGCAGGTTGGGAATGGCGTTGAGATTGGCGACGCATTCCACCGGGGAATGCGCGAGGCCGGCTCCGCCGCGGGCCAGGAGCTCGATCTCCTTTTCGCTCGCCAGCACGGCATGGACCGCGACCAGATGCTCGTCGATGACGCCGAGATCGGCGAGCCGCTCCACCGGGCGGCGGCCGAACGCGGAGAGACAGAACTCGACCTCCTCGCGATCCCGGCCGATATGGACCTGCATGGTCGTATCGTGCCGGCGGGCCAGCTCGGCACCGCCCTTGAAGTAGGCTTCGGAGAAGTTCAGGAGCGCCGAGACATTGACGGCGCCCCGGATGAGCCCGTCGCCGCGCGCCGGATGCCGCTGCAGGAACGCCTCGGTCGCGAGGAGTTCCTTTTCCGCCTGGCCCTCCCGCGCCTTGTACCAGGAGCGATCGGTGATCTGGCTGTAGAGCGCGGCATGGTGGAAGTCCTGATCCGCCGCACCGCGCGCCATCACGCAACGGATTCCGGTCTCCTCGATCGCCTGGACGATCGCCGGCTCGTGCGCCGGGTTCAACGTGCCTTCGCACATCGTGGTGATGCCCGAGCGCAGCAGCTGGGCGGCGATGAGCCGGACGGTCGTGGCGGCCTGCTCCGGGTTCAGCGAGCGCTGTGCCGGGCTGTAGATGCGCGGGATCATCGGCAGCTCGCCGCTGGTGAGCGAGCGGACGAAGCACTGGGTGCAATGCGTATGGGCGTCGATGAAGCCCGGCATGATGATCGAGTGGGCGTCGCCTGCGACATGGTCGCACCGAAAGCGCGAGGCGATCTCCTGCCGCGGACCGACAGCCAGGATCCGGCCGGCCCGCGAGACGACCATGCCGTCATCGATGACGGTCCTGTCCTTGTCCATGGTGACGATGCGACCGCGCACGGCGAGGTCGACGTTCTCTAGCTCCACTTTTCCAGTCCTCTTTACCCTAGACGATGAACGGTTCACCCGGCCGCAAGGCCTCGTAGGTCTGCGCGACCGTTTCCATGTGGGACATCACCGCCTGCCAGGCGGCATGCGCATCGCGCTTGGCGATCGCGTCCACGATCTCGCGGTGCTGCTCGCTGAAGAAGGCCCGGCGCTCGGGCCGAAGCACGGCGCGGCGCATCGCCCCCCAGATGATCTTCTTGCGGGCCTGATTGACGGTCTCGAACAGCTCCGCCGCGAGCGGGTTGCCGCAGGCCTGCGCGATCGCTCGATGGAAGGCCTCGTCGAAGACCTCGTAGTCATCCATGTTCCGCGCGGCGGCGCAGCGCCGGCAGATCGCCTGGATCTCGGCGATCTGCGCGGGGGTGGCGTTCAGGGCCGCGAGTGAGGCGAGCGACGGCTCGAGCATCCGGCGCGCGTCGTAGATGTGCCGGGGACTGCAGAAGGCCGCGACGTCGGCCGTGGTCGGCTCGGCCTCGCTGCGACGGCCGCGGAAGGTGCCGCGCCCGACATGGCGCCAAAGCGATCCCTTCGCTTCAAGCCGTTCCAGGGCCTGTCGGATCGCGTGCCGGCTGACCTGAAAGCGCTCGGCGAGCTCCCGTTCCGTCGGCAGCCTTGCCTCCGTCCGATCTGCCGCCTCGCTCATCATCGCCTCGATGCCCTCTTCCAGGGCCGATCTAATCTCGTTCGTGATGCGCTGGCGAGTCATAATTGCAACCAATTTCTGATTTGGTTGAGTTCAGTTGCCTAAAATCTATCTCTCAAGTCAAGCAATTTCGTCGAAATTGGCAATTGACATGCGACATGAACGGATATTGAAGTATGCCCAACAACCAGCGTGCGAGCTCAATCGCAACCAAATATGCAACCAATCCAACGGGGAACGGAGGTTGTCATCATGGCGAACCGGAAGCTGCTCAGCCTGAGCGTGGCGCTGATCGGGCTGATCGCGCCGCAAGTCGCGTCCGCGGATTCCATCACGGTCGCCAACAATGGCGGCGCTGCCGGCGCCGGCTATCGTGAGGCCTACTACAAGCCGTTCACCGCCAGGACCGGGCATACGGTCGTCGACGATCAGTTCAGCCAGGAACTCGCGAAGATTCGCTCTCAGGTCGAGACCGGCAATCTCGTCTGGGACGTCGTCAGCGTCACGGCGATCAACGAGGCCACGGCCTGCGACGAGGGTCTGCTCGAACGCATCGACTGGTCGAAACATCTCGATCCGAAGGACTACGCCGATGTCGGCGGCTTCGGCCAATGCGGCCTGCCGAACAATTTCGTCTCTGGCGGCCTTGTCTACGACTCGAAGCGCTACGGTGGCGGCGAAACACCGAAGACATGGGCCGATTTCTGGGATGTGAAGAAGTTTCCCGGCAAGCGGGGCCTCCTCTATCGCGCCGAGCAGACCCTGGAGGTCGCGCTCATGGCGGACGGCGTGCCCCCGGCTGACGTGATGAAGGTTCTCTCGGCGCCAGGAGGCGTCGACCGGGCCTTCAAGAAGCTCGCTGAGCTCAAGCCGCACATCAAATGGTGGAAGAGTGGCGACGAATCCATGCAGGCCATTCTCACAGGCGAGGTCGTCATGACCTTCGCCTGGAATGGCCGGGTCGGGATGGCGAACCGCGCCAATAACCGGCAGCTCAAGATCGAGTTCGGCGCGGGGCACGTTTCCGGCAGCCAGATGATCGCGGTCATGAAGGGCACCAAGAAGAGGGATCTGGCGATCGACTTCATCAAGCTCGCATCGTCGCCGGAGCCGCAGGCGAACTTCGCACGCGCCATCGACTATGCGCCGGTGAACGCGAAGGCCTACGCCTTCCTGACCGAAGCGGAGCGCGCCACGCTGCCCGCCGGGCACATGAAGCTAGCCTCGCTGCAGAGCGGGACGGTGTATCTCGATTTCTGGCTCAACAACGGCGACGCGCTGCTCCAGCGCTTCATCACCTTCGCCGCGCAATAGCACTCACAATTCCAGGGAGGCTACCAATGCGGCCGGTTCATGCTGCGATCGCGACTGCGATCGTCCTCACCTTCGCACAGCAGCAAGCGCTCGGCGCCGAAACGGTGACGATCGTCACCCAGGGCGGCCAGCCAGGCGACGTCCAGCGGAAAACGGTCTTCGAACCCTTCACGGCCGAGACCGGGGTCCAGATCAGGGTCGACACGTTCAATCAGGAGCTGGCGCGGCTGCGCACGCAGGTCGAGACGGGCAATCTCGTCTGGGACGCGGTGAGCCTCAATCCCATCAACGAGGTCGCCGGCTGCGAAGAAGGTCTCCTCGAAAAGATCGACTGGTCGAAATACGCCAGGCCCGAGGCGTTCGAGGCCGTGGGCGGCTTCGGCGAATGCGGTGCGCCTTACCTCGCCTCCCCAGGCGCTCTCGTCTTCGACTCCGACAGGTTGAAGGGTGATGCGGCACCCAAGAGCTGGGCCGATTTCTGGAACGTCGCCAAGGTTCCCGGCAAGCGCGCTTTGATGTACCAGCCGGACCAGACGCTCGAGATCGCGCTCATGGCGGACGGCGTGCCGCCATCCGATGTCGTCAAGGTCCTCACGGCGCCAGGCGGTGTCGACCGCGCTTTCAAGAAGCTCGCCGAGCTCAAGCCTCACATCAAATGGTGGAAGAGCGGTGACGAGTCGATGCAGTTGCTGCTCACCGGCGAGGTCTCGATGGGTTACGGTTGGCTCGGCCGTGTCAACGCAGCCAACAGTTCCAACAACCGCAAGCTGCGCATCGTCTGGGATGCCGGCTACACCAACGCCCTCATCTTCCTGGGTGTCATGAAGGGCTCACCGCGGAAGGAGGCGGCGATCCGCCTGATCGCCTATCAGCTTTCGGCGCCCGTACAGGCCCGGCACATGGAGGCGCTAGGCAATCCTCCGGCCAATGCCGACGCCAGCCCGCTCCTCAGCGAGGCGCGCCGCGCCAGCCTCCCGGATCCGAAATCACGCAACGGCATGATGCAGGCGGGCCAGCAATACATCAATTTCTGGCTCGATAACGGCGACGCCATCCGTCAACGCTTCGCGACCTTCGTCGCGCAATGACGGCCATGGCATCCGCTTCACCCCGATCGGTCTCCGTCGCGGTCGAGAACCCGGGCCTCGCCGCCCAGGTGAGCGCTTCGGAGCGGAAGCATCTCATCAAGATGCTGGCGCTGCTTGCTCCGAGCGTGATCTTCACCGCGCTGTTCTTCGTCCTTCCGCTCGCTCTCTTCATGTTCAGGAGCGTCGACAATCCCGAGATCCAGACCTACCTGCCGCGCACCGCGGAGGTCATGCAGAGCTGGTCGGGCCAGGGCGAGCCCGATGAAGCGGCTTTCGCCGCGATCGCGGCGGACCTGAACGCGATCCGCGGCCAGCCTTCGCTTGGGCTGATCGGGAGGCGGCTCAACTACGCCCTGCCCGGGGCGCGTGGCCTTCTCACCAAGACGGCGCGGCGCCTGCCGATCGCGGAAGGGGCGTCCGCAAAAGACGCACTGATCGCGATCGACAAGCAATGGGCGGATCCGGCCCTCTGGGGCGTGCTTCACCAGCAGTCCGGGCGCCTGACGGACTTCTATCTCCTCACGGCGCTGGACCTCCACAAATCGCCCGAGGGAGAGCTGCGCCGCGTCGCGCCGGAGCAGCGCATTTTCATCGATCTCTACGGACGAACCCTGTCCGTGAGCCTGACCGTCACTGCCCTGTGCCTGCTGATCGGCTTTCCGGTCGCCGCAGTGATGGCGAGGGCCGGCAAGCGGGCGGCCAGCTGGATGCTGATGCTCGTCCTGGTGCCGTTCTGGACATCGCTGCTGGTGCGCAGCACCGCCTGGGTGATCCTCCTCCAGAACGAGGGCCTCGTGAACAAGGCGCTGATGGCCCTGGGTATCATCAGCTCGCCCTTGCCGCTGGTGTTCAACCGGGCGGGCGTGATCATCGCCATGGTCCACGTCCTGCTCCCCTATGCGATCCTGCCGATCTACAGCGTGATGAAGGGGGTCTCCGGCAACCATCTGCGCGCGGCCGCGTCGCTCGGCGCCTCGCCGCTGCGCGTCTTTCGGACGGTCTACCTCCCCCTGACCCTGCCGGGCGTGGCGGCCGGCGGGACGCTGGTCTTCGTCCTCTCGGTCGGCTTCTACGTCACTCCGGCGCTCGTCGGCGGCCCGGGCGACCAAATGATCGGCTATTTCATCGCGTATTTCACCAATTCGGCGGTGAACTGGGGCCTGGCCTCGGCGCTCGGCGCCTTCCTGCTGATCGTCGTTGCGGCAATCTACCTGGCCCTGGGCAAACTCGTCGGCTTCAACCGCCTGCGGGTGCGTTGAGATGAGATCCGGATCTTCCACCCCCCTCATTGAACGGCTCGCTCTTAGCGGGGGGCGCGCGTTCACTTACGCGGTCCTCGTTTTCCTGGTCGCGCCGATCTTCGTCGTGTTTCCGCTGTCGTTCACGGCGGGCCAGCTCCTGGTGTTCCCGCTCCCGGGCTGGTCGCTGCAATGGTATCGGGAGTTCTTCACGAGCCCGCTATGGACCGGAGCGCTGCTCAACAGCCTGTTCGTCGGCATCGTGACGACGATCGTCGCGACGGTCCTGGGGACGATGGCCGCGCTCGGGCTTCACGGCGCGCGGTTCCGGCTCAAGCCCTTCATCATGGCCTTGCTGGTCACGCCGATCGCCGTGCCAGTCGTCATCATCGCGGTCTCGGCCTTCTACTTCTTCGCTGCGGTCAATCTCGTCGGCACCTATATCGGCCTGATCCTGGCCCATGTCGCGCTGGCCTTGCCGTTCGTGGTGATCACCGTCTCGGCAACGCTGCAGGGCTTCGATCCGAACCTTCCCCGGGCCGCGGCGAGCCTGGGCGCCTCGCCGCTGCGCACGCTCCGGACCGTCACCTTGCCGATGATCGCGCCCGGCGTGGCGTCGGGCAGCGTCTTCGCCTTCGTCACATCCTTCGACGAGCTCGTCATCGCCCTGTTCATCACCAGTCCGCAGCAGCGCACCTTGCCGCGGCAGATCTTCAGCGGCGTGAGCGAGAACATCTCGCCCACGATCACCGCCGCCGCCGTCGTGCTGCTGATGGTGTCCGTCGTCCTGATGCTGGTGATGGAGTGGCTGCGCGCACGCTCGGAGCGGATGCGGCGTCCCGTAGGAGCAGAGCAATGACCGAGCAGATCGCCGACCTCGTCATCTCCGGAGGCCTGATCATTGCCTTCGACGGCGAGCAGCATCGCTATCTGGAAGGCGGCGCCATCGCCATCACCGGCGATCGGATCGTCGCGGTCGGCAAGGACTTCCCGGGCCAGGCCAAGCGCCGGATCGATGCACGCGGACTGATCGCGATACCAGGACAGATCAGCACGCACGCCCATATCGGCGCGCATGAAGGTCCGCGGCTTCTGGTCGATGGCGGGCGCAGGGAATTCGTCAGATCGAGCTTCCTGCACTTCCTGCCGCAGAACCGCGCCGGCCGCCCCGGCTTCCTCGCCCCGCAGGATGCACGGGCCTCGCTGCGCTACGGCTTCGCCTCGCTGCTGCGCAACGGCGTGACGACCGTGGTCGCCTTCGCCCCGGTAGGTCCGCGCGACGGCGAACTGATGCTCGAAACCGCCCGGGAATTCGGCATCCGGCTGGTCTGGAGCCCCGTCGTCACAGGCGGACGCTACTGGCTCGAGGAGGACGGCAAGGTCTCGAGCGAACTGGATGCGAAAGCAGGCTTCCAGTCGCTTGAGGCGACTGCCCGGTTTGCCGAACGGCTCCAGGCATCGACCGACGGCCTGGTCACCGGGCTGATTGCGCTCGACGAGTACTATCTCTCCACGCCGGAGCTGCGCCGGGAGGCCAAGGCGGTCGCCAGATCGCTCGGCGTTCCATTCACCTTGCATTTCGTGGAACAGCACCGCGAATTCTACGAGACGATGATCCAGACCGGCCTGACGCCGGTGCAATGCCTGGCGCAGGAGGGCGTTCTCGACGCCGAGACGATCCTCGCGCACTGCGTCTATATCTCCACCCACAGCGCCATCGGCTATCCCGTCGAGAACGACATCGAAATCCTCGGCTCGGCCGGCGTGAACGTGGCGCATTCGCCGGTCGCATTTGCGCGCCGCGGCATTGCGCTCGAAAGCTTCGACCGCTTCCGCCGCGCCGGCGTGAACGTCGCGCTCGCAACCGACACCTACCCGCTCGACATGTTCGCGGAGATGCGGATGGCATCGCTGATGAACAAGCTCGCCGACGGCAACTTCGAGGCCGGCGCGGCCGCCGATGTCTTCCGGGCCAGCAACCTGGCCGGAGCTTCGGCGCTGGGCCGTCCCGATCTCGGCCGCCTGGCGCCTGGGGCAAAGGCGGACATCGTCCTGGTCGATCCCCGATCCCTTTCGTTCGGGGCCAATCCGGACCCGATCAGGGCGCTGGTCCACCTGGCAGGCCCCGATCGCGTCAGCACCGTCATCGTCGGTGGCAACGTCCTGGTCGAAGACGGGCGCCTGCTCGTCGCGGATGAGGACGAGATTCTCGCCGAGGTCGCTGCATCGAGCCAGGCGGTCTGGGACGCTCATCCCAGGCACGACAGCCTCGGCCGGACCGTGTCCGAGCGCTTCTCCCCTTCCTTGCCCCTCTGGGCGGAGTAACTCATGAGCATTCAAGCCATGGCGGCCGACGCCGCGCCGGCCGGCGAGCCGCTGGTTCGCTTCTCGCGGGTCCAGAAGAGCTATGATGGGCAGTCGCTCGTCGTGAAGGACCTCAACCTCGACATCGCCCGCGGTGAATTCCTGACGCTGCTGGGGCCGTCGGGATCGGGAAAGACCACGAGCCTGATGATGCTCGCCGGCTTCGAAGCCCCGACGAGCGGCCGGATCACCTTGCAGGGACGCGAGATCACAGCCCTGCCGCCCTACAAGCGGGGCATCGGCATGGTCTTCCAGAACTATGCGCTCTTCCCGCACATGACGGTCTTCGACAATGTCGCCTATCCGCTTCGCGCGCGGAAGATGGCCGAGCCCGAGATCGCGCAACGGGTCACCGCGGCGCTCGACATGGTCAAGCTCGGGCCGTTCGGCGCGAGGATGCCGGCCCAGCTCTCCGGCGGCCAGCAGCAGCGGGTCGCGCTGGCGCGCGCGCTCGTCTTCGAGCCGGAGCTGATCCTGCTCGACGAGCCTCTGGGCGCGCTCGACAAGCAATTGCGCGAGCGCATGCAGTACGAGCTCAAGCAGATCCATGAGCGTCTCGGCGTCACCATGGTCTATGTGACGCATGATCAGGAAGAGGCCCTGACCATGTCCGACAGGATCGCGGTGTTCGATCAGGGCCGGATCCAGCAGCTTGCGCCTCCCGAGGAGCTGTACGAAAGCCCCGCGAACGCCTTCGTGGCGGGTTTCATCGGCGAGAACAACACGCTCGAAGGCGAGGTCGTCGCGAGCGCGCCGCATGCAGTCACCGTTCGCCTGGCCCCGGACATCGCCGTGACGGCGACAGCCATCGACCCGCTCGCGGTCGGCGATCAGGCGGTACTCTGCCTGCGGCCCGAGCGCATCAGCCTTGCTCCCGGGGCGGCGGAAAATGCCTTCACGCTCGAGGTTGAGCGGCTGGTCTATCTCGGCGAAGCCACGCGCGTCGTCTTCAGCCTCGGCGGCCAGGAACTGATCGCGAAGGGCGACCCGATGAAGGTGCCGGTCAGCATCGCCCGTGGCGCTTCGGTGACCGTGGGATGGCGAACCGCGGACTGCCGCGCCTTTCGGAAGGAATGACGACGGTGCCGTCGCGAGAATTGGCGGATCGCGCCAGCCCGGTGATCGTGCGTGGGCGGCACATCCTGTGCGGTGTCGACAGCGACGATCGGGCAGAGCTGCATGCAGGCGGCGCGCTGCTGGTCTCGGGCGGCCGCATTGCCGAATTCGGCTCCTTCGAGCAGCTCTCGCTGGCGCATCCCGGCGCGCAGGTCTTCGGATCGGCTGGCGACATCATCATGCCCGGGCTGGTGAACGCCCATCACCACACCGGGCTCACCCCGCTCCAGCACGGCACGCCTTTCCTGCCGCTCGAACTCTGGCTGCCGCGCTTCATCGGCTGGCGGACGGTCGACCCGTATCTCGACACGCTCTACTCGGCCATCGAGATGGTAGAATCGGGCGTCACCACCGTCCAGCACATCCATGGCGGACCGACAGGGCCGCGTGAGGGCTGGCTCGCCGCGCCCGAGGCGATCATGCGCGCCTATCGCGACATCGGCATGCGCGCCTCCTACTCCTTCATGTGGCGCGACCGGAACAGGTTCGTCTACGGCGCGCAGGAGGCTTTTCTGGCGTCGCTACCTTCCGAGCTTCGCGAGCCTCTCGAAGGCATGATCTCCGGATCGCCCAGCTCTATCGGGGAGCTCACCGCGCATTTCGAGGCCCTGCATGACAGCTTCGGCGCGGCCAAAGACGGACTGAACTGCGTGCAGCTGGCGCCGGCGAACCTGCAATGGTGCACGGTCGAGAGTCTCGTCGCGCAGCGAAAGCTGGCCGAGCGCTACGGCGTCGGCCTCCACATGCATCTGCTGGAGACGCCCTATCAGCGGCATTTCGCCCAGAAGGACACCGGGGGCACCGCGGTCCGGCATCTGTCCGATCTCGGCCTGCTCGGGCCGAACATGACGATCGGCCACGGCATCTGGTGCACCGAATCCGACATCGATCTGCTCGCGAGCACGGGAACCTGCGTCTGCCACAATGCCAGTTCGGGCCTGCGCCTTCGCAGCGGCGTGGCGCCGGTGAAGGAGTTCCATCAGGCCGGTATCAGGGTCGCGCTGGGGATCGACCAGGCGGGCATCAACGATGACCGCGACATGCTGCAGGAGATGCGTGTCGCCTGGAACCTCCAGCGCTCGCCCGGGCATGATTTCGAACCGCTCTCCGAGCGCCAGATCTTCAGGATGGCGACCGAGAACGGCGCGGCCACGACCGGGTTCGGCCAGCTGATCGGCCGTCTCGAGCTCGGCAGGGCAGCCGACATCGTCGTCGTCGACGGCGCCTTGCTGACGCGGCCCTATCTCGACGGCGACACCGACATCGTCTCCGCCCTCGTCCAGAGAGCCAAGTGCGGCATGATCCGCGATGTGCTGATCGATGGCCGGCCGGTGCTTCGCAGCGGCAGGATGACCTCCATCGACAAGGAGGCCGTGCTCGCCGAACTCGAGACGTCACTGCAGCGTCCGCCGACCGAGGCGGAAACCGCACGGCGCCTCCTCGCGAAGGCCCTCCACCCCTATCTGCGGGCCTTCTACCAGGACTGGCCGATGCCCGAGCCCGAAGCGGGCTTCCGCAGCTTCAATGCGAGACGGTGATGACCGCGACCGCCGATCTGACCCTCAACCGGGCCAGGCTTGCCGATGGCCGTCTGGTGTCCATCGATATCTTTGGCGGCCGGATCGCCGCAGTGCGGCCCGCGGGCGATCCGGTGCAGCGCGGCCGGGAATTGGACCTGAACGGCCAGCTCGTGCTGCCGGGCCTGACTGACGGGCATGTCCATCTCGACAAGACCCTGATGGCCATGCCCTGGCGCCCGCATCGCTCGGCCCCATCGATCCGGGCGCGCATCGATGACGAGAAGAAACATCGCCGCGACAACCCCGCTTCGCTGGAGGAGCGAGGCGCACAGATGCTGCTCGAAACCGCGCTCCGCCTCGGCACGACCAGTCTTCGGACCCATGTCGACATCGACGAGGTGACCAAGCTCGATACGCTGAAGGAGCTGCTGGAGCTGCGCGAGCGTTGGGCCGACAGGGTTCAGATCCAGATCGTCGCCTTTCCACAGAGCGGTGTCGTGACCTGCCCGGTCGCCGCCGAGTACCTGCAGGAAGCTCTGCGCATGGGCGCGGATTTCATCGGCGGGCTCGATCCGGTCGGCATCGATGGCGACCAGAAGGGCCAGCTGGACATCATCTTCGGCCTGGCGGAGCGCTATGGCCGCGGCCTCGACATCCATCTGCACGATGGCGGAGAGATCGGCCTGGCCGAGATCGACGATATCGTGGCCCGGACCAGCGCTGCCGGCCTTGAGGGGCGCACGACGATCAGCCACGCCTTTGCCCTTGCCGATGCCGCCCCCGCCCGGCTGGATGCCACCGCGACAGCCTTGCGCGAGGCAAAAGTCTCGATCCTGTCGAGCATTCCGGGTGGCGACCGCTGCCCGCCCATCCCCAAGCTGCGTGAGTTGGGTGTGGATGTGTTCTTCGGCTCCGACAATATTCGCGACTGCTGGAACCCGTCATCCGTCATCGGCATGATCGACCGGGCCATGCTCGCGACCTATCGCTTCGGGCTGCGGCGCGACGAGGACATCGCGGCCCTGCTCGATCATGTGACGACGATCCCGGCACGGCTCGCAGGGCTCGGCGACGGCGCGATCAGGGAAGGCGCGCGCGCCGATCTGATCGCCTTCGAGGCGACGCATCTTCCGCAAGTCGTCGTCGAACGCCAGGTCCCGAACGTGGTGATCGCGCGTGGAGCGATCATTTACTGCTAACGGCACGCCGGAAGCATGCATCAGAGCTTCGGTGGCGGCAGGTTCAATTCCTGTGTCAGCCATTGCGTGAACATGCGCACCGAGCGGCGCGCCTTCGCCGCGCGCGGAAAGACCAGATAGTGGCCGACATAGCGGACGTCCTGCGCCCGTCCTGCGAGAGGCATCACCAGCCGGCCGTCGGCGATCTCGCGCTCGGCGAGTCGCGTCGACTCAAGTGCGACACCGAGGCCGTCAACCGCTGCAGCGATCGCCATGAACGAGCGATCGAAACGCGAGCCGCGCGGAGCCGGCGGGCTGATGTCGTTGGCGCCGAACCAGCTGGTCCAGCGCACCCGCTTGTTGTCGCTCTCGATCAGCTTCGCGCCGAGGAGGTCCTTGGGTGAGTTGATCCCGGCGGCGAGCTCCGGCGCGCAGAGCGGGGTCACGGTCTCCTCGCCGAGCGGGATGACGATCAGACCTTCCTGCCGCGGTGGCCCGTAGCAGATATCGGCGTCGAACTCGTCATGCTCGAATTGCGGATAGTCGACCCCCGCCGCCAGCCGCACTTCGAGCCCGGGCTGCTTGGCGAGGAGATCGCGCAGGCGCGGCAGCAGCCATTGCGCCGCCATCGACGGAGCGCAATGCAGCCGCAGCAGGTTGCCAGAGCGGGCGCCGACGGTCTCGATGCCCTGCCGCATCTCGTCGAAGCCGGCCGCGACATGGCGCAGCAGCGCCTCGCCCGCGACGTTGAGATGGACGGCCCGGCTCTGTCGCTCGAACAGCGCGGCGCCCATCAGGATTTCGAGCTTGCGGACTGCGTGGCTGATCGCGCTCGGGGAAATGCTGAGTTCCTCGCCGGCTGCGCGAAACGAGCCTGTCCGGGCCGCGGCCTCGAAAGCCTGGAGCGCGGAAAGCGGCAAGCGTCGCATGGTTCTTTCCCTCGGATGCACCTGGGCCGGATCTCGGACAGGTGAATGCAGTTCATGTCATAGCGCAATCTTTGCGTTTTTCATGCGCGGAAGCATGAGCCACCCTCAGGCAACAAGAACTTGCCGATCGAGGGATGGAATGCTCCTGCAGAACAAGACCGCCGCGATTTCGGGTGCGGCCAGCGCGCGCGGCATCGGCCTCGCCACCGCCAAGCTGTTCGCCGCCCATGGCGCCCGCATCGCCATCCTCGACATCGACGAAACCGCCGCGAAGCAGGCTGCGGCCGCGCTCGGCCCGCAGCATATCGGCCTCGGTTGCGACGTTGCCGACAAGGCCTCCTGCCAGAAGGCGGCGGATGAGGTCATCGCCGCCTTCGGCCATCTCGACATCCTGATCAACAATGCCGGCGTCACCCAGCCGGTGAAGACTCTGGAGATCGACGAGGCGAGCTGGGACCGGGTCCAGGACATCAACTGCAAGGGCGTGCTGTTCCTGAGCCAGGTCTTCATCCCGCATATGCAGGCGAGGAAGCAGGGCGCGATCGCCTGCATGTCCTCCGTCTCGGCCCAGCGCGGCGGCGGCATCTTCGGCGGCCCGCACTATTCCTCGGCCAAAGCGGGCGTGCTCGGCCTCGCCAAGGCGATGGCGCGCGAATTCGGCCCGGATGGCATCCGCGTCAACTGCGTCACCCCCGGCCTGATCCAGACCGATATCACCGGCGGCAAGCTGACCGACGAGATGCGCAAGGACATCATCAAGGGCATCCCGCTCGGCCGGCTCGGCGACGCCAGCGATGTCGCGGGCATCTACCTGTTTCTCGCCTCCGATCTCTCGGCCTACGTCACCGGCGCCGTCATCGACGTCAATGGCGGCATGCTGATCCACGGTTGAGCCAAGAGCATCGCCATGAGCACTGCGCCACTCGGCCATAACGTCTCGCTCGAACGCCGCGCCTGGAACATCCGCCGCCACGCCATCCTGATGGGCGAGGTGCAGGGCCAGGGCTAT
The DNA here is from genome assembly GCF_001429505.1 of Allobosea sp. Root483D1. Taxonomy (GTDB): domain Bacteria; phylum Pseudomonadota; class Alphaproteobacteria; order Rhizobiales; family Beijerinckiaceae; genus Allobosea. Next base: position 902,372 of record NZ_LMJW01000001.1, on the reverse strand, counting down.
ATCGCGCAGGCGCTCGACATCGCCGATGTTCTCGCCGTCGCCTATTTCCACGCGATGCGTTACCGGCCGGATGATCCGGACTGGGAGGGGCGCGACCGCTTCCTGCTCTCGAACGGCCATTATGCGATCGCGCTCTACGCGGCGCTGATCGAGGCCGGGATCATCCCCGAGGACGAGCTCGAAACCTATGGCTCGGATGAAAGCCGCCTGCCGATGTCCGGCATGGCGAGCTACACCCCCGGCATGGAGATGTCCGGCGGCTCGCTCGGCCTCGGCCTCTCGATCGCGGTCGGCAAATGCCTCGGGCTGAAGCGCAAGGGCTCCGACGCCAGCGTCTACACCCTGTTCTCCGATGGCGAGCTCGACGAGGGCTCGGTCTGGGAGGCGATCATGTCCGCCGCCCATTACAGTCTCGACAACCTGATCGCCGTCGTCGACGTCAATAACCAGCAGGCCGACGGGCCCTCGACCAAGGTCATGGGCTTCGAGCCGCTGACGGAGAAGCTCGACGCCTTCGGCTGGTTCACCCAGCGCGTCGACGGCAACGATCTGGCCGCCGTCCGCGCCGCCTTCGATGCCGCCAAGGCTCAGGTGGGCAGGCCCAGCATGATCATCGCCGACACGCTGATGGGCAAGGGCGTGCCCTTCCTCGAGGCGCGCGAGAAGAACCATTTCATCCGGGTGGAAGCGCATGAGTGGCAGCTCGCGCTCCAGGCGCTCGACGAGAGGAAGCCGTCATGAAGCCCGCCGCCGCCAAAACCGGCTCCGGCAAGCCGCGCCTGACCACCTCGGCGATGATCGCCTCGATCGCCGGCGACGGACAGCGCACCAAGCCCGCGCCCTTCGGCCATGCGCTGGTCGAATTGGCGAAGCAGGATCCCTCGGTCGTCGGCATGACCGCCGATCTTGGCAAATACACCGACCTGCACATCTTCGCGCAGGCCTTTCCCGACCGGCATTACCAGATGGGCATGGCCGAGCAGCTATTGTTCGGCGCCGCCTCGGGGCTTGCATCAGAAGGCTTCACGCCGTTTGCGACGACCTATGCCGTCTTCGCCTCGCGCCGCGCCTATGACTTCATCCACCAGACGATCGCGGAGGAAGACCGCAATGTGAAGATCGCCTGCGCGCTGCCGGGCCTGACCTCGGGCTATGGGCCGTCGCACCAGGCGACCGAGGACCTGGCGCTGTTCCGCGCCATGCCGAACATGGTGGTGATCGACCCCTGCGACGCGCACGAGATCGAGCAGGTCGTGCCCGCGATGGCGCGGCACAAGGGGCCGGTCTACATGCGCCTGCTGCGCGGGCAGGTACCGCTCGTGCTCGACGAGTACGGATATTCCTTCGAGCTCGGCAAGGCCAAGCTCCTGCGCGACGGCTACGAGGTCCTGTTCATCTCCTCCGGCATCATGACGATGCGTGCGCTCGAAGCGGCCAAGGCGCTGGAGAAGGACCGCATCGATGTCGGCGTGCTGCACGTGCCGACGATCAAGCCGCTCGACACCGCGACGATTCTCGAAGCCTGCGCCAAGCCGGGACGGCTCGTCGTCGTGGCCGAAAACCACACGGTCAATGGCGGGCTGGGCGAGGCCGTCGCCGGCCTGCTGATGCGCGAGGGCGTGCATCCCGCTTTCCGTATGATCGGCCTGCCTGACGAGTTCCTCGCAGCCGGGGCGCTGCCGACGCTGCATGACCGCTACGGCATCTCGACCACCGCCCTCTGCGGCAAGGTCAAGGACTGGCTGAAATAGCCTGAGCACGCTGCAGCTTCCGCCAAGGGGAGCGCGGGACGGGCAGGGGATCGGATAGGGATGATGAAGACGATCGGTTTCGTGGGGCTCGGCTCGATGGGCCTGCCCATGGCGATCAACCTGGGCAAGGCCGGCTTTGCCGTGACGGGCTTCGACCTGCGCGCCGAGGCCCGCGGCGCCTTGCAGGCCGCCGGCGGTGAAGCGGCCGGTTCGCTCGCCGAGGCATTCTCCGGCCGCGACGCTGTCGTTCTCATGGTCGTGAACGCCGGGCAGGCCGAGGACATCCTGTTCGGTCAGGCCGCGCTGGCGCAGCTTGCTCCCGGCGGCATCGCCATCCTGATGGCGACCTGCCCGCCGGCCGCCGTCGCGGCGCTCGCCGCCCGTGTCGAGGCTGCCGGGCATATGCTGGTCGATGCGCCGGTCTCCGGCGGCGTCGTCGGCGCCGAGGCTGGCAGCCTGACCATCATGGCGGCGGCGCGCCGGCCCGTCTTCGACGCGGTGAAGCCGGTGCTCGACGCCATGGGCTCGAAGGTCGTCTTCATGGGCGAGGAGCCGGGGCAGGGGGCGACGGCGAAGGCGGTCAACCAGTTGCTCTGCGGCGCTCATCTCGCCATCGCGGCGGAGGCGCTGTCGCTGGCCGAAAAGCTCGGCGTCGATACGCAGGCCATGCTCGACATCGTCTCGGGCTCGGCCGCGTCGAGCTGGATGCTGAGGGATCGCGGCGCCCGCATGCTGGAGCGCGAGCCGCGCGTGACCAGCGCGGTCGACATCTTCGTCAAGGATCTCGGCATCGTCCTCGAAGCGGGGCGCGACGCGAAGGCGGCGCTGCCGATGGCCGCGCTGGCCCATCAGCTCTTCCTGTCGGTCTCGGGGCGCGGCCTTGGCGCCCACGACGACAGCCAGGTGATCGCGGCCTACCGCGCCTTGCAGGGGCGTGACGCGACCTGATCCGGAACAAGCAGCAAGAGCCGTCAAAACGGCGACAATGGGAGGATGACATGACGAAGACCGATCTGCCGACCGGCGGCCTCAGCCGCCGGAGCCTGCTCACCGCGGGGCTGGCGATGCCGGCCGTGCTGAGCTTCCCGCGCGGTGCGCAGGCTCAGGTCACCATGACGCTCGGCCATAACGCCGCTGCCGGCAATCCGCGCTGGGTCGCGGCCGACAAGTTCGGCGAGCTGATCAAGGAGCGCAGCAATGGACGGCTCGCCGTGCGCGTCGCCGGCGCCGAGCAGCTCGGCAACGAGCAGTCGCTCCTGACCAGCCTGCGCACTGGTGCGGTCGACATGACCGTCAACAGCCAGGGCTCGACCTCGGCGCTGCTGCCGGAGCTCGCGGCGCTCGGCCTGCCCTTCCTGTTCCCGAATTCCGCAGCCGCCTTCAAGGTCCTCGAAGGCCCGATCGGTGCCGAGTTCGACCAGCGCTTCGCCAAGATCGGGATGGTGCCGCTCGGCTGGTGGGACAATGGCATCCGCCACATAACCAACAGCAAGCGCCCGATCGTGAAGCCGGCCGACCTCAAGGGGCTGAAGATCCGCACGCCGCCGGATCCGATGACGATCGACATCTTCCAGGCGCTTGGCGCCGGCACCGAGCAGATCTCCTTCGGCGAGCTCTATGTCGCGCTCCAGCAGGGCGTCGTCGACGGCCAGGAAAACCCGCTCGTCAACATCGCCTCGTCAAAGCTCTTCGAGGTCAATCGCTTCATCTCGCTCTCGGCCCATAAATGGGAGTGCTCGCCCTTCCTGATGTCGCAGATCACCTGGATGCGGCTGTCGCCAGCCGATCGCGAGGTGGTCAAGGCGACTGCCAAGGAGGCGGGCGAGTTGCAGCGCAAGCTCTTCCTCGACGCCGAGACCAGGTTCGCGGCCGAGTTCAAGGCGAATGCGAAGTTGCAGGTCAACGATGCCGACATGGCCGCCTTCCGCGAGGCCTCCGCCAAGGTCTATGACGCCTGGAAGACCAAGCCGTTCGGCGATTTCGTCGACCGGCTCGCCAAAGCGGCGAGGGGCTGAAGGCTATGGCACAGCAGCCCGGGACGGGGTGGCGCGCAGGCGCCATCGCCCTGGTGGACGGCGTGGATCGCGTCGCCGCCAGGTTCTGCGAGGCGGTCGTCATCGCTGTCGGCTCGGCGCTGCTCGCCATGCTCACCGCCAATGTCGGCGCCCGCTATGCGCTCGAGTCCGGCGGCTTCCGCTTCGCGCAGGAGCTGCCGGAGCGGCTCTTCCCGGTCTTCATCATGGCGGGCGTCGTGCTCGGCGTGCAGAAGGGCGGGCACATGGCGGTCGAGACCGTGCTCGCCATGCTCGGCCGGCAAGGCGCGCGGATCATGCTGCTGGTCGGGCATGCGATCGTGATCGGCAGCTACATCCTGCTCAGCAGGGACATCCTGCTCCTCGCGGACATGCTTTGGATCGACCGTTCCCCGGTGATGGGGATCCCGGCGAGCTATGGCTACTACACGCTCGCCATCGGGCTCGCGCTCGTCATCGTCGTCACGACGACGCAGGCCGTGCGCGTCGCCCTGATGGGCCCCGAAGCCATGCCTGTCCCGGCGCCAGAGGAGCAGGTCGCATGAGCATCACCCTCATCGTCTCCTTCACCGTCCTGATGTTGCTCGCCATCCCGGTCGGCCATGCGCTGATCGTCGCGGCGGGCACGGCCCTGCTGGTGCAGGGCCAGATCCCGCTGACGATCATCGCCCAGCAGATGTACCAGCAGACCCAGTCCTTCCCGATGCTGGCGCTGCCCTTCTTCATGCTGGCGGGCTCGCTCATGCTCGGCGGGGCTTTGGGCAACGAGCTTCTCGCCTTCGCCTCCAAGGCGATGCAGCGCTGGCGCGGCGGGCCGCTCTCGACGACGGTGGTCGCTTCGGTGGTGTTCGGCGGCGTCTCCGGCAGCGCCGTCGCCAATGCCAGCGCGCTCGGCTCGGTGCTGATCCCCTGGCAGAAGCGGCAGGGCTATCCGGCTCCGCTCTGTGCCGCCAACAATGCGACCTCGGCGATCATCGACATCCTGATCCCGCCCTCGATCCCGCTGATCCTCTATTCCCTGGTCTCGAACGTCTCGATCGCCGACCTCTTCACCGCCGGCATCCTGCCCGGGCTGCTGATGGCCGGTGGCTTCATCGTGCTCTGCAGCTGGATCGCGCGGCGCCGCGGCTATGTCTCGCCGGAGGCGCCGGTCTCCAAGGCGGAGCTGGCGCGGCTGGCCTGGCGCAGCATGCCGGCGCTGCTGATGCCTGTCTTCATCCTGCTCGGCCTGCGCTTCGGCATCGCGACGCCGACGGAGATCGCGGTTCTCGCCGTGCTCTATGCGATGGTCCTCAGCGTCGTGCTCTACCGCGACATGAGCTGGAGCCGGTTCCGCACCAGCATGGTCGAGGCCGGCGTCGCGACCGGCGTGGTCATGCTCGTCATCATGGGCAGCGCCATCGTCGGGTGGATCCTGACCTTCGACCAGGTGCCGCAGCGCTTCGCCGAATGGGTCTCGGCGACGATCTCGAACCCCTATTTCGTCATCCTGGCGATGAACGTCCTGCTGTTGCTCGTCGGCATGCCGATCGACCTGCCGCCGGCGATCCTGCTGCTGGGGCCGATCTTCGTGCCGCTCGCGGCCTCGATCGGGCTCGACCCGGTCCAGCTCGGCATCATCATGGTGCTGAACCTCGGCATCGGCCTCTACACGCCGCCGATCGGCACGACATTGTTCATCTCGACCTCGATTGCCCGGACCACGCTCGGTGAGACGACGCGCGAGCTCTGGCCGTTCTTCGGCGTCGCGATGATCGTGCTGCTGCTGGTGAGCTATGTGCCGGCTCTGACGATCTACTGAGCCGGTCGAGGCGACCTGTCGCGCGGGTGCCGGACTGCCGGCACCCGTCCGCATCCTGACGCTTGCGGGCGCGCCGTCATGGCACAAGCGGGCCGGCGATCCCATATCGGCTGGGGCCGACCGCAAACATCCGGACCATGCCATGACGTCCATTGCCGTCCGTTCCGCCTCCCGCGACGAGGCGAGCTCCGTCTCCGCGCTGATCACGCTGGCCTTCGCGACCGATCCGATGGCACGCTGGTCACTGAGCGACGCGCAGGTCTATCTCGCCGTGATGCCTGATCTGATCCGCGCGTTCGGCGCTGCCGCCTATGACAGCGACAGCACCTATGTGAGCGACGGTTTCGGTGGCGCCGCGATGTGGCTGCCCCCCGGCGTGGAGCCCGACATCGAGACGCTGGATCGTCTCATCAAGGCGAATGCCGATCCGGCGATCCTGCCCGACGTCGATGCGATGTTCGATGCCATGGCGCGCTATCATCCGGAGATCCCGCACTGGTATCTGCCGCTGATCGGCACCGATCCGATGCGGCAGGGCCAGGGGATCGGCAGCGCGCTCATGCATCACGCCCTCGCACGCTGCGACCACGACGGCGTCGCAGCCTATCTGGAATCGTCGAATCCGCGGAACATCCCGCTTTATCAACGGCATGGCTTCGAAATCCTCGGAACCATCCAGATCGGATCGTCGCCGGTCCTGACGCCGATGCTGCGCCCGCCGCGACCTGCCGCAAGCTGATCGGCACAGCCTCCTGATGGCCTGCTCAGTCGGGCGCGACCACGTTGGTCGAATTGCCCGCGACGAAGTTCTCGATGTTGTCGATGAGCTGGTCGACCAGCGCCTGCTGGGCTTCGGTCGAGGCCCACGCGACATGCGGGGTGCAGATCACGTTGCTGCGGCGGGCGAGGCGCATGAAGGCGCTGTCGGAGGGCGGCGGTTCGGGCAGCGTCACGTCCAGTCCGGCGGCGGACACCAGGCCTTCGTCCAGCGCGATTTCGAGATCCTCCTCGACGATCAGGCCGCCGCGGGCGGTGTTGACGATGATCGGCCGGCGCTTCATCCGGCGGAAGGCGGCGAGATCGAGCATGCCGCGCGTCTCGCTGGTGAGTGGACAGTGCAAGCTGATCACGTCCGAGGTCTCGATCAGCTCGTCGAGGCTGACGATGCCCGCCTGCCCCGGTGCCGCGGCGGGATCGTGGAACACGACCTCCATGCCGAAGGCGCGTGCGATCCCGGCGACCTGATTGCCGAGCACGCCTGCCCCGACAAGGCCCAGCCGCTTGCCACTGAGATCGACGATCGGATTGCTGAAGAAGCAGAACTGGCCGGCTTCCTGCCAGGCGCCGGCCAGGACCTCCTGGCGATAGGGAACGATCGAGCGCGCGAGTGCCAGCAGCAAGGCGAAGCTGTGCTCCGGAACCGTCGCCTTGGCATAGCCGCGAATATTGACGGTGGGGATTCCGCGCTCGGCGGCGGCCTGTTTGTCGACGCAGTCGGTCCCGGTTGCGGCGATCGCGATGAGCTGCAGGCGCGGCAGGCTCGCCAGCGTCCCGGCGCGCAGATCGACCTTGTTGTTGACGATGATGGTCGCGTCCGCTGCGCAGGCTGCCACCTCGTCGGCCCGCGTCTGTCCGTATTCGACCCATTCATGCGGGAAGGACGGGCGCCGGATGGTCACCGCCGGGGCGACGGTGTCGCGATCGAGAAAGACGATCCTGTGCATGGTTGCCTCCCGTCACAGGCGCGCACGCGCCTCGGCCGCCACGGCCTCGGCGGTGATGCCGAAATGCCTGTAGAGTTCGTCAGCCGGCCCGGAGGCGCCGAAGCCGTTCATGCCGACGAAGCCGCCATCCTCGCCGATCCAGCGCTCCCAGCCGAATTTCACCGCGGCCTCGACGGCCACCCGCACGCAGCCCTCGCCGAGCACGTCCCGGCGATAGGCGCGACCCTGCGCCTCGAACAGGCTCCAGCACGGCATCGAGACGACGGCGGTGGGAATTCCGTCGCGCTGCAGCAGCTCGCGGGCGGCGAGCGCGAGCTGCACCTCCGAGCCGGTCGAGAGCAGCGTCACCTTGCGGGCCCCGCCCTCGGCTTCGGCGAGCACATAGGCGCCGAGCGCCGAGCGGTTCTCGGGGCCGCCGTCGCGCCGCAGCTGCGGCAGGCTCTGGCGGGCGAAGACGAGGGAGGTCGGCCCGCTGCGATGTGCGAGCGCGATCTCCCAGGCCTCGGCCGCCTCGACCGCGTCGCAAGGGCGCAGCACCAGCATGTTGGGCATCGCCCGCAGCGAGGCGATGATCTCGACCGGCTGGTGCGTCGGCCCGTTCTTGCCGATGCCGATCGAGTCGTGGCTGAAGACGAACAGCGTCGGCAGGCCCATCAGCGCGGCCATCCGCATCGCCGGCCGCTCATAGTCGGAGAAGGGCAGGTAGGTGACGGCGAGCGGGATCACGCCGCCATGCGCGACCATGCCGTTGGCGAGCGCGCCCATCGCATGCTCGCGCACGCCGCAATGGAGATAGCGGCCCGTCCGGTCGCTCGCGTTGAAGGCGGCAAGCTGGCGCTTGTGGTTGGTCGGCGCCTCCAGATCGGCGCAAGCCGTCATCATCTCCGGCAGCACCTCGTAGAGCGCCGCTGCGATCTCGCCCGAGGACGCGATCGAGAACTCGGCCTTGCCGTCCTGAGCAGCGCGCGCCTTGAAGGCGTGAATGGCCTCGCGCCAGCCCGCTTTCAGGGTGCATCCGTCTATACGCAGGAATTCGTCGCGCACGGCATTGCTCGTCTCCGCAAGCCGTGCACCCCAGGCCGCGCGTTCCTGTGCCCCGCGCGCTGCGGTCGTGCGCCAGGCCGTCGCGATCTGCTCGGGCGTCTCGAACGGTCCGCCCGTCCAGCTGAAACGCTCGGCCATCTCGGCGCGATCCTCGGGGAAGAGTTTGCCGGAATGGCCGCCGCGCTGCCCTTCCAGGCGCGGAATGCCGCGCGCGATCGTCGTGCGGCAGGCAATCATCGAGGGACGTGGGTCGGATTTGGCTGCGGCGATCGCCGCATCGATCGCAGCGATGTCATGCCCGTCGATCTCCTCGACGTGCCAGCCCGCCACGCGGAAGCGCTCGGCGACATCCTCGGAGATCGACAGCTCGGTCGCACCGTCATCGGTGATGGCGTTGTCGTCCCAGAAGACAGTGAGCTTGCCCAGCCGCAGATACCCGGCGAGCTGGATGACCTCCTGTCCGACGCCCTCCTGCAGGCAGCCATCGCCGACGAAGGCCCAGGTCCGGTGGTCGACGAGTGCATCGCCGAAGCGGGCATTGAGCGAAGCTTCCGCGATCGCCATCCCCAGCGCATTGGCGATGCCCTGGCCGAGCGGGCCCGTGGTGGTCTCGATGCCGGCGGCCGGCTCGCACTCGGGATGTCCGGCGCAAGGTGAGCCGAGCTCACGAAAGCGCTTCACCGCGTCCAGCGAGATGTGGTGGTAGCCGGTCAGGTGCAGCAGGGAATAGAGCAGCATCGAACCATGGCCGTTCGAGAGCACGACGCGGTCGCGGTCAGGCCAGGTCGGATCAGCCGGATCGAACTTCAGATGCCGGGCGTAGAGGGTGGTGGCGATCTCTGCCATGCCGAGTGGCACGCCTTGATGGCCTTCGCCCGCGGCAAGAATAGCATCGACCGAGAGGAACCGGATTGCGTGGGCCATGTCGGCAAGTGCGGCTGGGCGTGATCCAGCGGGCGCGCGCCATTGTGAAATGTTCAAGCTCTGCCTCTTGCGATCCAATGTCCGGAGAGCAGAGTGTGCCCAAGTTCCAGCGCTCGCTAAAACGCGAAATTTAGAGCGATACATGAACCTGAATCAGCTTTCGGCACAGGATCGGCCGAGTGGTTCTTTTGGGGCGATGATCCAGTTCAGCCCTGTGGCCCAAGGCATGAACAAGCAGGTCCCGGCCGGCTGACTTTGCCGGATCGTCTTGCTCAGGATTTGACGTCCCGCCGAACGTCGCGGCGCCGGGACGGCGTGGAGAGCCCATCGAAGGCGAGCGAGGCGACGCCGAGCAGCCCGGCCGTGTTGCCGAGTTCGGCGATACGGATGTCGACCTTCGCCGCCAGTGCCGGCCACACATAAGCGGGCATAAGCCGGCGAAGCCGGCGCGCCAGAGCTTCGCCCGCGCCCGACACGCCGCCGCCGAGGACGATCGCTTCGAACATGAGTGCGTTGGTGAGGGCCCCTGCCGCCTGGGCGATGCCCCGGCACGCCGCATCGATGGCCGCTTCCGCTGCCGCATCGCCGGCCTCGGCCTGCTCGAACAGTCCTCGCGCCGTTACGGCCATGTTCCCCGTCCGGCGTGCGTAAGCCTGCAACATGGCTGGCGCTGACGATTGTGCTTCAAGCGAGAGCGGCTCACCCACATCGTCGAGGCCGACGATGATGGCGCCCAGCTCCGGAGGATGGCCGTTCGGGCTGATGATCGGCCTTCCATCGAGCACGACGGCGCCGCCCACGCCCGTCCCTATGGTGATCAGCAGGAAGCGGCTCAGCGCCCGGCCGGCGCCGTACCTGACTTCGCCCAATGCAGCGGCAACGCCATCATTGCCGAACCAGACCGGCAGGCTAAGGCGCTGTTCGAGCGCCCCCGCGATCGAGCCGTCGCGCAGCGCCGGAACATTGCCGCCGCCATCGATGACGACGCCGCTCTCCGGCGCTGCGAAGCCCGGCATCGCGACCGCCAAGGCATCGGCCCGGGCGCCCGCCATCACGTCTTCATAGAGCCGGGCCAACCGCTCGCCGAGCGCTGCGAAGGACAGGTCGCGCTCGAACGGCACCTCGCCTTGTTTCAGCAGGCGGCCGCCCTCGGCCACCAGCCCGAACTTGACGGCGGTGCCGCCGATATCGAAGGCGAAGACGGTCTTCATGGCAGGCGGTCGATCTTGATGCCGAGCTTCTTGGACAATCCCGGGAAGCGCATCAGATGCGGCGGGATCCCGCGCCGAGCCGCCATGGCCTGCGCCAGCCGCTGCACCGGCACGATCGCCGCGAGTGCGTCATAGGGCGGTGCCAGTCCGCCCGGCCGCAGCCAGTCGAGCGGGGTCGGCTCATTGGTCAGGTTGAGGATCAGGATGCGGACACCGAGCCCGGCCATCACCTCGGCGGCATGAGCCGCGAGCCGGCGTTCGGCCGCGTCCGCCGCGATCATGACGCAGAGGCTCCGCGTGGTCAGCCCATGGAGGCGGCCATGCATGGCCTCCTCGGTCGGGAAGGCCGCCGCCGGCACGCCGGTCATCTCCGCGAGCTTGAGCGAGGCTTCGAGCGCCGTGCCGAAGTGGCGGCCCTCGCCGGTGAAGAGCAGCCCATCGACCGCATCGAGTTCCGTCGCCAGCGCGAAGGCCGGCGGCGTCGCCGCCTCGATCAGCGCGGCGATCTCCGCTTCGGCGACGTTCTGGCCGACATGACCGGAGAGCGCGGCCACCAGCTCGGCGAGCGCCGCGAGCGATCCGCCATAGCCTTTGGTCTTCGGGCCGACCGGCTCGGGCCCGACCGGCATCACGATCTTCGTGGTCGCCACCTGCCCGATCGGGCTGTCGGCCTCGGCGGTGATGGTGAGGCAGGTCAGCCCGCTGTCCTGCGCGCGGCGGACAGCTGCAACAGTGGTCTCGCTGGTCCCGGTCTGCGACAGCGCGACGACCAACGCCTCACGACCGAGCACCGGTTCGCGTTGCAGGAAGGCGCCCGGGTTCACCACCTCGACGAAAGCGCCCCCGGCCTCCAGTGCCGGCTTTGCCACCATCAGCGCGTTGAGCGAAGTGCCGGAACCGACGAGGACGATGTGCCCGGCCCGCGGAAGCGTGAGCTCGCGCAGCCGCTGGCGCACGGCCGCGATCGTCGCCGGCACGATCTGCGCCTGCGCCCGAATGAAGCCGTCGATGATGCTCTGGTCGACCATGGTCATCCCTTCACCGCGCCGATGGTCAGGCCCCGCACGAGATGGCGCTGGAAGAACAGCATGAACAGCAGGATCGGCAGCATGATCCCGATCGCGCCGGCCGCGGAGAGCGACCAGTAGTTCAGGTCCTCGCCGCCATATTCGGCGATGGCGACGGGCAGCGTCTTGGTGTTGCTGCCGGTCAGGATCAGCGCAAACAGGAACTCGTTATAGGCGAGCAGCAGGCTGAACAGCGAGGTGACGACGATGCCGGGCTTGGCCAGCGGCAGGATCACCTTGGTGAAGGTCGTCCAGGCATTGCAGCCGTCGATCGTGGCGGCTTCGTCGAGCTCGCGCGGGATCTCCAGGAAGAAGCTGCGCATCAGCCAGACGGTGAAGGGCTGGTTGATCGCCACCATCGCCGCGATCATCGCCGGATAGGTGTCGATCATCGAGAGCGAGCGCGCCACGATGAAGAACGGGATCAGCAGCAGGATGTGCGGGAACATCCGGATCACCAGGAGCCCCATCAGATAGGAGCGCGCCATCTTGCTCTCCAGCCGCGACAGGCCATAGGCGGCAAGCGTGCCGAGCGGCACCGAGATGAAGACGGTGCCGAGTGCGATGATCGAACTGTTCAGGAAGAACTCGACGAAGCGGCGCTCGACCCAGATTTCGTAATGGAAGCGGAAGGTCGGCTCGAAGAACAGCTTCGGCGGGATCGCGAAGGCATCGGCCGGCTGCTTGATCGAGATCAGCACCGCCCAGATGATCGGCGTCAGGCTGAAGAGCGCGAACAACGACAACAGGAAGACGACCAGCGGCTGACCGAGCAGGCGACGCATCAGAACGCTCCCTTCTCGCGCCGGTACATCAGCGAGATGATCATCAGCGTCAGTCCGGTCACGATCAGCATGGTCAGCACGCCCAGCGTCGAGGCGCGGCCGAGGTCGAGCTGCTTGAAGGCCAAAGCGTAGGTGTACATCGTCAGCGTCTCGGTCGCGGTGCCGGGGCCGCCACCGGTCAGCACATAGATGCTGTCGAAGGTGCGGAAGGAATCCATCAGCCGGATCGCCAGCACGAACAGGATCTGCGGCCGTAGGCACGGCAGGATGATGTGCCAGACCAGGCGCGGGCCGGAGGCACCGTCGATCCTGCCGGCTTCGAGCAGCGCCTCATCCATGCCCTGCAGGCCGGCATAGAGGATCAGCATGACGAAGGGCGTGAATTGCCAGACATCGGCGACGATGATGGTGACGAAGGCCCAGACCGGCGAGCCCAGCCAGTCCGGCGGGAAGATGTCGAAGGAGGCGATGACGGCGTCGGCGAGACCCCAGCGCGCCGCGAAGATCCAGCGCAGGAACAGCGCAGCGACCACCGGCGTGATCAGATAGGGCACGAAGATCAGTGTCGAGAAGAGGCGCGCGCCGCGCGTCAGCTTGTAGAGCCCGAGCGCGAGCAGCAGGCCGAGCGCGAACTCGACCGCAAGCGAGCAGGCAACCAGGATCACCGTCGTCCTGAGCGAGGCCCAGACACGGTCCTGGCCAAGCAAAGCGAGGTAGTTGTCGGGCCCGACGAAACGGGGCTGCGACTGGCCGATATGGTAGTCGAAAAAGCTGAGATAGACGGCGTAGAGCACCGGGTAGAGCTGGATGCCGAGCACGACGAGTGCGCTCGGCACCACGAACAGCCAGAGCGATATTTCGCGGGGATAGGCCCGCGCCGACGACGACGCCATAAATCTGTGCCTTGCGCTGGAGCGGCCCGGTTCAGGCCCGGACCGTTCCGGAAGCGAGAATGCTCACTTGTAGACGCCGCGGCGCGTCAGGAATTCCTCGGCCTCCTTGGCGCCGGTGTCGAGCGCCTCCTTGACCGGCATCTCGCCGGTGACGGCCTGCAGGACGCGCCGCGTCACCGTCTCGCTGACTTCCTTGAACTCGGCGAATTTCGGGAAGGTCGCGCCCTTGTCCAGTGCCGGCACCAGCACGTTGTAATAGCGGAAGCGCTGGCGCAGCTCCGGATCCTCCAGCACCGAGACGCGCGTCGGACAGGCGAGGCTCGCGCCCTCGCGCTGGTTCGCCGGCGACAGCGTCGCGGCGAGCAGGCGGAACAGCGTGTCCTTGTTGCGCGAGGTGAACTTCGAAATGGCGAAAGTGTCGGCGACGACGACCTGACCACCCCGCGGCGGCGGCGCCCAATTGATCTTGCCGATCACCTTGGACTGGTCCTGGCGGTCCATCGCGGCGGTGCGGGTCAGCCACTGCATGCCCATGGCGGCGGCGCCCTGCTGGAACAGGATGGTCGATTCGTCGTTGCCGTTGGCGGTGTAGCCGCGCGGCGCAAAGCGCGTCAGCGACTTCATCGTCTCGATCGCGGCGATGCCCTTGGGGCTGTTGAAGACCGGCTTCTTGTTGGCGTCGAACCAGCCGTCGCCGAGCGCATTCAGATACCAGTGGCCCTCGTTGAGGACGCCGTCGCCCTTGAGCGTCATCACCGTGCCGGCGACGGAGGGCGAGCTCAGCGCGCCGGCGGCGGCGATGTACTCCTCGAACGAGGTCGGCGGCTTCAGGCCCTTTGCCTCGAACAGGTCCTGCCGATAGGCCATGAGCTGGGTGTTGGTCAGCACCGGCAGCCCATAGACCTTGCCGCCGAACGAGGCCGAGCTCATCGCGGTCTTGGCGAAGTCGTCGAGCTTGTACTCGTCCTTGTGCTTGGCGATGTACTCGTCGAGCGGCTCGAGCCAGCCGTTCTGCGCGAAATTGGCGATCGTCAGGTCGTTGCCCAGCATGATGTCGATCGAGTCGGCGCCGGACGACAGCGTGATCGTCTGCAACTCCTTCAACGGCGCGTTCGGCATCAGGTCGGCGGTGACCTTCACGTTCGGCAGCGCGCTCTGGAGCTTCTTCACGTAGAATTCCAGCGCCGGATAGCGCTCGCCGACGAAGCGGACGTTCATCTCCTGCGCCCGTGCGCCGAAGCCGCAGGCCGTCGCCGCCATCGTGCCTGCCGCGCCCAGAACCGTCCGGCGGGACAAGCCACTCTTGGATTCGCGCTGCTGCGTCATGGTCTGTTCCCCGCTGTTTCCGGGCGGTCTTTCGCCGCCGCCCGATTTATTCCAATGAAGTGATTTAATCAGAGACCATTTCGACTGGCAAGCGCCCGGGTGTAGGCAGGAGCGATGAGGCAGAGGCAAAAATGAAGCTGTTCGGCGCCAACATGGACCATGCCCGCCGGTTCAACCGGCGGGTCGTGCTAGAGACGGTGCGGCTGCAGGCGCCGCTTTCACGTGCGGAGATCACGCGCGCCACCGGCCTGGCGCCTCAGACCATTTCCAACATCATCGGCGAGCTCACCGAGGCCGGGCTGGTGCGCAGCGTCAGCCGACGCAGCGGCGGACGTGGTCAGCCGGCCGTCGACCTCGACATCAATCCGGACGGCGGCTTCACCTTGGGCGTGTCCTTCGGCCATGGCGTGCTGCTGGTCATACTGACCGACGTCGCCGGCGGAGTGCGCGATCGCGCCGAGCTCGACCTCGCCTCCGACGCCCCCGAGGCGGTGCTCGACCAGATCGCGGCGACGATCTCGGCGATGCTCGAACGCCAGCAGGTGGCGCGCCAGCGCGTCTGGGGCGTCGGCCTCGTCATCCCGGCTCTTTTCCAGGACGACCGGCTCGTGGTGCTCGGCGAGGTCGCGCTGCCTGGCTGGAAGGATTTCTCACTGCGCCGGTCGCTGCAGGACAAGCTCGGCCTGCCCGTGCTGCTCGAGAACGACGCCACGGCGGCCGCGATCGGCGAGCGGCTCTACGGCGCCGGCCGTGCGCTGACCGACTTCGCTTACATCTATATCGGCGCCGGCATCGGCGGCGGGCTCTTCCTGCGCGGCCAGCCTTATCGCGGCGGCTACGGCAAGTCGGGCGAGATCGGCCATCTCGTCGTCGACACCAACGGGCGGCCTTGCCCATGTGGCAATCGCGGCTGCCTTGAACGCTACGCCTCGGTCTCGCTTGCGCTGAAGGCGCTTGGCGACGTCCAGGCGGCGACTGTCCGGCACGGTGATCTCGATCGTATCGCCAAGGCGCTCGACGACGGTGACGTCCGTCTGCTCGCCTGGCTGGATGAGGCCGCAGCCAGCCTGCGCCAGGCCGTGGTGATGATCGAGAACATGCTCGACCCGCAGACCGTGATCCTCGGCGGCGTGCTCCCCCGCCCCGTGTTGGAGGCGCTCATCGCCCGGATCGAGCCGCTGCCGCGCAGCGTCAGCCTCAACAAGGCGGCCGACACGCCGCGCCTGATCGCCGCCGAGATGGGCCCGGACACGCCGGCGCTGGGCGCCGCGACGCTGCCGGTCTTCGACGGCATGACGCCCGAGCTGTCGCTGCTGTTCAAGCAGGACGTCGTGGAGCGGATTTGAAAGGCTGATGGTTGCGGCGAACGTTGGCGCGGCCCGATCCGCGCATGATCTTTGCCAAACTTGCGACAGGTTACCGGCCGGCCGAATGAAGGCGCCCGGCCCAGGCGGAAGTCGTCTCGGCCATGGTGCCGAGATGGTCGGCGGCTGAAAAGCCGGAGATCCGCTTGCGGGGCTTCAGATCGTGGTCGCCATCTTCCAGCCAGAGGACGTCGATGCGCGGCGACAGCCGATAGGTCGATACCTCCTCCCGGGTGCCGAACTCATCCCGCGTTCCCTGCACGATGAGCGTTGGGGTCCGCAGGTCGGCGAGGTGGCCGGTTCGTAGCTGCTCCGGCTTGTCGGGCGGATGGAAGGGATAGCCGAGGCACAGAAGGCCGCAAATCCGGCCCGCCTCGAACAGCGTGTCCGCCACCATGCTCGCGACGCGGCCCCCCATCGACTTGCCGCCGATGACCAGGGCTCCCTCGGCGCCGAGCGCGTCGACGGCGGCGAGATAGTGCGGGTTGAGCTTTTCGGCGCGTGGCGGCGGCGTGCGGCCAGCTCCGGTCCGCCGTGCCGCCATATAGTCGAACTCGAAGCGGGCAACGCGGAAGCCCGCTCCGGCCAGCGCCTCTGCGGCCGCGGTCATCGATGGCGAGTCCATCGCCGCTCCGGCCCCATGCGCCAGGAGGATGGTCACATCAGCCTTGTCGGGACCGTCGAAAAGAAACATCGCGCTGCCTTGTCTCGGCGAGCCGGGTGTCCCGGTTCCGGACCGCCTCCGTTCAGCAGCCTAGAGCGCCTTTGCCGCGCCCGATAGGACGCGCGGCCATCTATAGCATCGGACCGAAAAGTGGAATCCACTTTTTTGGAATAATCCGATGCGATAACAATGTGATAGATCATCGTGATAGCGCCCGATAGGACGCGCGATGATCTAGGTCCCGCAGAACGTCGCCATCACGCGCTCATGCGCAGCCGGCGGTCGCGCATGATCCTCACGGCCCGGCTGCGCCTCGAACGGCTTGGCGAGGACCCCGAGGAGGGTCTCGAACGGGGTGAAGTCATCGCGCTCGACGGCAGCCTGGATCGCCGCTTCGACCAGGTGGTTGCGCGGGATGAACAGCGGGTTGGCGCGCAGCATCGCATCCTGGCGCGCTTTCGCCGATGCGGGCTCCCGCGACAGGCGCTGGCGCCAGCGGCCTTCCCAGGCATCGAACTCGGCCGGGTTGGCGAAGAGGCTGCGACAGGCCGCGGCGCTGTCCGCTTGCCCGGCCGCCTCGCTCAGGCGCCGGAAGACCAGCGTGAAATCGGCCTCGCCGCGCTGCATCGTCTCGAGCAGCGCCTTGATGAGCTCGACATCCTCCGCTTCTTCCGTGGCGAGGCCGAGCTTCCGGCGGAACCCCGCGGTCAACCCTGCCTGGAACTGTGGGTCGAACTGGCTCAGCGCGTGCTGCGCGATCGACACCGCCTCGTCCTGGTCGTCGGCCAGCAGCGGCAGCAGCGCCTCGGCGAAGCGCGCGAGATTCCAGCGGGCGATCGGGGGCTGGTTGCCGAAGGCGTAGCGGCCATGCTCGTCGATCGCGCTGAACACCGTCGTCGGATGATAGGTGTCCATGAAGGCGCAGGGTCCATAGTCGATGGTCTCGCCGGCGACCGACATGTTGTCGGTGTTCATCACGCCGTGGATGAAGCCGATCGTCATCCATTGCGCGACGAGCGCGGCTTGCGCGGCGATCACGGCCTCCAGCAAGGCGAGATAGCGACCATCGCCGGTGCAAGCCGGGTAGTGGCGCGCAATCACGTGGTCGGCGAGCAGGCGCAAGGCCTCGGCGTCGCCGCGCGCGGCGAAGAACTGGAAGGTGCCGATCCGGATATGGCTGGAGGCGACGCGGGTCAGGACCGCGCCGGGCAGCAGCGTCTCGCGCCTGACGGCCTCGCCGGTCAGGACCGCGGCGAGGGCGCGTGTCGTCGGCACACCCAGCGCCGCCATCGCCTCGCTGACGATGTATTCGCGCAGGACCGGCCCCAGGGCGGCACGGCCATCGCCCCGGCGCGAGAACGGCGTCGGGCCGGCGCCCTTGAGTTGGAGATCCTGACGCCGGCCGTGCCGGTCGACGAGCTCGCCGAGCAGGATGGCGCGCCCGTCGCCGAGCTGGGGGCTGAAGCCGCCGAACTGGTGGCCGGCATAGGCGGTCGCGATCGGAGCGGCTCCCGCCGGCACGCCATTGCCGGACAGCATCGCCACGCCCTCCGGATCTTTCAGCCAGTCCAGGTCCAGCCCAAGCTCCGATGCGAGCGGGGCGTTCAACCGGATCAGCCGAGGCGCGGAAACGGTGGTCGGGGCGACCGCTGCGTAGAAGCGCTGCGGCAGGCGCACATAGGAATTATCGAAAGCGATCGGGATCATCGATCGTAGATATGCGCGGAAAGCAGCATCGCAACACGAGATCGACCACGGCCGGCGCGATCAGACTGTGCTGATCCGCCGGCGCCGGCGGGGAAGGCCTGCCCCGTCGCCGGGCGTTCCGGTGACGGGGCGAGGGCGGCGCTCAGCCCCACGACCACTCGTGGACATTCCAGGCGGCGTCGACCACGTACTGGTTCGGCTTGATGCCTTGCAGGGACTTGTGGGCGATCTGGCCCTGGAAGACGCCGCCCTGCGGCCCGAACGGCACCTCTTCCAGCAGGATCTCCTGGATGCGGGCATAGATCTTCTTGCGTTCGGCCTGGTCGGTCTGCTTGACGCCGTCCTCGAGCAGCCGGTCGACCTCGGCATTCTCGTACTGGGTGTAGTTCGAGCCGCTGCCGGTCTTCACCGGGATCATCTTGGAATGGGCCCGCGCGGTGTAGTCGGGATCCATGCCGACGGTCGGCTCCCAGGAGACCAGCAGCGTGTCGAACTGCGACTTGGTGGTGTACTCGCCCCAGACCACCGAGGCCGGCATGTTCTTGATCTCCATCTCGACGCCGATCGCCTTCCAGTTCTGCTGGAAGATCGCCTGCGTCGCCTGGCGGGCCGGGAAACCGGCCGTCGTCGACATCGAGAACTTCATCTTGACGCCGTCCTTTTCGCGGACGCCGTCGGCGCCGACCTTCCAGCCGGCCTCGTCGAGCATCTTGGCGGCGAGCTGCGGATTGGGGCCGGTGTCCTTGAGGTCGTGATTGTAGGCCCAGTGGCTGGTGTGCAGATAGGACAGCGTGCGCTTGTAGGCGCCGAAGAAGACGTCATCGATCGTCTTCTGCATTTCGAGCGCGATATAGAGCGCCCGGCGTACCTTCGGGTCCTTGAACTGCGGCTTGCCGCAATTGAAGTAGACGAACTGCACCCAGGGCTGCGCCAGCGGGAAGAAAGTACGATCCGGCAGCTTCGCCGCCTCGCCCCAGCGGTCGAAGGGTACGCCGGAGACGCCGAGATAGTCGATCTCGCCGGTGCGCGCCTGGCTGTAGGCGACGAGCTGGTCGGGCACGAACTTATGGATGAACTGCCTGATCTTGGCGGCGCCGCGATGGTAGTTCGGGTTCGCCTCGTAGACCATGTGGCTGCCGGCCGTGCGTGACTTCAAGAGATAGGGACCGGTGCCGACCGGCTGGGCGTTGAAGCCCGAGGTGTTGATGTTCTCCTCCTTGGAGAGCAGGTGGTGCGGAACGATGTGCATGTTCTGCCAGGCCCACATGAAGGGCACGAAGGGGCGCGACAGCACGATTTCGACGGTGTGGTCGTCGACCCGCTTGAAGCTCTCGATCAGGTCGAAGCCGCTGCGCGAGCGCACCGCGACCTTGGGATTGACGATGGTCTGGTAGGTGAACTCGACGTCGCGGGCGGTGAAGGGCTGGCCGTCGCTCCATTTCACGTCGCGCTTCAGGTTGATGCGCCAGGTCTTGCCGTCGGCGGAGATGTCGCCGTTCTCGCGGGTCGGGATGCGCGCCGCGAGGTTGGGCACGAACTCGCCCTTCTCGTTGACGTCCCAGAGCGCGTCGAACAGGCAGGCCTCGGGAATGTTCTCGGCGCCGGCGTTGACATAGAGCAGCGGATTGAACTGCACCGGCTCCTGGGTGGTGCCGAGGATGAGGCGGTCGCGGCGCTGTGCGATCGCCGGGCTGAAGATCGCGCCGGCGGGCAGGATCAGGCTCGATGCCGCTGCGGTCTTGAGCAGCGAGCGCCGGGTCGGTGACGATGTCGTGGACATGCTGGTCTCCCCTCTTGGTTGTTCGGCGTTGGACTACGGGTCGATCTTGAGCCTGGCGTCGACGGCGTCCCGCAGGCCGTCGCCCAGGAAGTTGAAGCCCATGACAGTGAAGGTGATCAGGATGCCTGGCAGGATCGCCAGGAAGGGCACGGTGTCGAAATAGCCCTGGGCGTTGGTCAGCATGTTGCCCCAGCTCGCCATCGGCGGCTGCACGCCATAGCCGAGGAAGCTGATATAGGATTCCATCAGCACGGCGGTCGCGACCTTGAGCGTCGCCGCGACCAGCACCGGCGCTGCGATGTTCGGCAAGAGCTCGACCAGCATGATGCGCCAGTTCGAGGCACCGAAGCCGCGCGAGGCCTGGACGAAGTCCATCTCCTTCAGCGTTGAGACCTGGGCCCGCACGATACGCGAGACCTCCATCCAGGAGGTCAGGCCGATGATCAGCGAGATCGACAGGATGGTCGGCGGCACGAAGGCGGCGACGACCAGCAGCAGGAAGACCTGCGGAAAGCACAGCAGCGTGTCGACGAAACGCATCAGCAGGTTGTCGATGATGCCGCCGTAATAGCCGGCGGCGAGTCCGACCAGGGTGCCGGTCAGCATCGTCGTCAGCATCGCGACGATGCCGACCATGAGCGAGACCTGGCCGCCATAGAGCAGCCGGCTGAGCGTGTCGCGGCCGAGATCGTCGGTGCCGAGCGGGTAGCTCCAGGAGGCGAGCGGCGGCAGGAAGCGCTTCGCCGTGTCGATCGTCGTCGGGTCGTGCGGCGCGACGAACTGCGCGAACAGGGCCGACGAGCAGAGCAGCACCACCAGCACGGCGCCGGCGACCGCCATGCGATGGCTGACGAAGCGCCGCGCGATCATCTGCGCGTAAGTGCGGTTCGGCGCTGTGGCCGGGGTGGAGGTCGAGACGGGGATGTCGGTCATGGCCACGTCCTCATCCCAGCTTCACGCGTGGATCGATCAGCGCGATGGCGATGTCTGCGATCAGGTTGCCGACCACGACGAAGAGCGCCGTGAACATGATCATCCCCATCAGGATCGGGTATTCCTTCATGTTGAGCGCATCGACGAAGAGGCGGCCCATGCCGGGCCAGCTGAAGATCGTCTCGGCGACGAGCGCGCCCGAGAACAGTGTCGGCAACTGCACGCCGAACAGGGCGACAAGCGGGATCACCGCATTGCGGAAGGCATGGCCGAACAGGACGGCGCGGGTGCTCAGCCCCTTAGAGCGCGCGGTGCGGATATAGTCCTGCTGGATCACGTCGAGGAAGCTGGAGCGGGCGTAGCGGCTCCATTGCGCGACCAGCACGAGGGTGAGCACCATCGCCGGCAGGACGAGATGGCGCAGCAGATCCCAGGGATTGCCTTCCTCGCCGAGCTCGTACATGCCGCCGGAGGGTAGCCAGCGCAGCTCGATGGCGAAGATGTAGATCGCCATCAGCCCGAACCAGAAGGTCGGGAAGGACAGCGCCAGCATGGCGCCGGTGGTCGAGAGGTAGTCGAAGATCGAACCGCGCCTGATCGCGCCGAGCATGCCGATCAGCGTGCCGATCAGCATGGCGAGCGCGAGCGACGTGCCCATCAGGATCATCGTCGCCGGCAGCCGCTCGACGATCACCTCCAGCACCGGCCGCCCGCCGAAGAAGGTGAAGCCCCAGGTGCCGGTCAGCATCGACTTGGCCCAGGTCAGGTATTGGATGTGGACCGGCTGGTCGAGGCCGAGCGCGACGCGGATGCGCTCGATATCGGTGACGGTGATGGTCGGGTTCAGCGTATAGACCGCCAGCGGTCCGCCCGGCGCCAGGTGCATGATGCCGAAGCCGATGATGGAGACGCCGATGACGAGCGGGATCGAGTGGATGATCCGCCAGACGACATAGCTCAGGACGTCCCCGCGCATCGCATCAGCCTCCGTCGAGTGCCTGTTTGAGATCGTCGATCAGGTCCTCGGCGTCTTCCAGGCCGATCGACAGGCGCATCAGGTCCATGGTCACCCCGGTGCCGAGCTTGGCCTCGGGGAAGACCTTGCGGCGCGCCTGCAGCAGGCCGCCGGGATGCATGATCAGGGATTCGACATCGCCCAGGCTGACGGCGCGCGCGATCAGCTTGAGCTTGTCCATCATCGCCATGGCGCCGTCATAGCCGGCATGCAGCTCGAACGACATCATGCCGCTGCCATTGCTCATCTGCTTGCGGGCGATGGCGTTACGCGGATAGCTCTCGAGGAAGGGATAGCGCACGATCCGGACCGCGGGATGAGCGTCGAGCATCTGCGCCACGGCGAGCGCGTTCTCGCTATGCTGGCGCATCCTGACCTTGAGCGTCTTGAGCCCGCGCAGCACGAGGAAGCAGGCCATCGGCGAGAGCGTCGCCCCGGTGAGATAGCGCAGGCCGAGCCCGCGCACCTTGTGCATGGTCTGCGCATCGCCGAGCACGATGCCGCCGAGCAGGTCGCCATGGCCGTTGATGTATTTGGTCAGCGAATGCACGACGATGTCGGCGCCGTGCTCCAGCGGCCGCTGCAGGGCCGGCGAGGCGAAGGTGGAATCGACCACGACGCGCAGGCCGGCCCGGTGCGCGAGTTCGGCGATCGCGGCGATGTCGAGCACTTCGCCGGTCGGGTTGATCGGCGACTCGAAATAGACGAGCCGCGTCTTATCCGTCACCGCGGCCGTCAGGTTGCCGGGCTCCGAGAGGTCGACCTTGACGACCTTGATGCCGAAGCGCGGCAGGCCCTCGCCGGTGAGCGCCGTGGTGTTGTTGTAGAGCGTCTCGTGGACGATGATTTCGTCGCCGGGCGATAGCAGCGAGAAGAAGAGCGAGCTGATCGCGGCCATGCCCGAGGCGGCGGCGACGCCGGCTTCCGCGCCTTCCAGCGAGGCGACGCGCTGCTCCAGCAAGGCTTGCGTCGGATTGTGCTCGCGGCCGTAGAGGAAGCCTTCGACCTCGTCCGCGACCACCGCGTCCGCGGCGGCCACATTCGGGAATGCGAAGGTCGAGGTCATATAGATCGGCGGCGAGACGGAGCCGCGCTCCAGCAGCGGATCGTAACCCTGGTGGATCGAGCGCGTCTGGAAGCCGAGCTGGCGGTTGGGCCGGTGGATGGTCATGGCGCTGGGGTTCCGGTGCTGGCGTCGGAGATCGTCATGCGGCGGCCTCGCCGGCCGGGGTGAAGCGCCAGCCATAGGAGGCGGCTGCGGCGGTGAGCTCGTGGAGCAGCCACTCCGCGAAGGTCGAGCCGACGACCAGCCGGAAGCATGGTGCTTCGCCGCCCGTGCGATGGATCAGGCAGGAGACATGGCCGACCAGCGTCGCGGCGCTGTCGCCCGCCGCGAAGGCCCGCTCGTGCAGGTCGAGCCGGCAGAGCCTGGCGAGCACTGCCCGCGCCTCGGCGCCGGAGATCTCGATCACGCAGCGGCCATGGCTCTGGTCGACCACCGCCGCGATGCCGTTCAGCGTTTGCGCGAGAGTGCCCGGCAGCTCGCCGCGTCGCCCGGCCGGCGCCTCGATCAGCCAGCTTCCGGGCTGGAGCCAGAGTGCGGCCATGTCCGCCGCGGTCGCGGTCCGGCCGGCGTCGGGGAGGGCGAGTGCCAGCGTCTTGGCGATGGCGGCAACAAGCTCGGCCTGCCGGCCCTTGCGTGCGTTCACCTGCACCAGCGTCGCCGGCCGCTCGACGATCGTGAGCGGCGCGTCGCCACTGCGTCCGCCCTGGCGCGGCTGCGAGGCCGGAAAGCGCGAGCGGCGGTCAGGCGCGGACACGGGCGTTCTCCGGATCGACATGGTGCGGGCTGGTGATCGTCACCGCGACGCTCTCCTCGTGCAGCGGCGACACCGCGAAGAGGCGCTGCCCCTTCAGGCTCTCGCCGTTCTCGACCAAAGCGAGGCCGATCCAGCACTTGTGCTCGATCGACTGTGTGACGCTGCTGATCCAGCCGAGGCTCGTGCCCGAGCCGGGCTCGCCGACGATATGGGCGCCGCCGCGCAGGCGCTGCGCGGCATCGACCGGGCGAATGCCGACAAGGCGCGGCCGGCCGGGATCGGCGAGGCCGGGGCGACCGGCGAGGACGCGGCCGATCACATCGCCTGCCTTCTTCATCATTCGGCCCATGCCGAGATCGGCCGCAGTGGTCTGGCCGTTCAGCTCGGGACCGGCGGCATGCCCCTTCTCGACCCGCATCAGGCTCATCGCCTCCAAGCCGTAGGGCACAATGCCGAAGGGCTTGCCCGCCGCAAGGATCGCCTCCCAGACCGTCTCGGCCTGACTGGACGGCACGGCAACCTCATAGGCGAGCTCGCCCGAGAAGCTGATGCGGAACAGGCGGACCGGCACGCCGGCAATCCTGCCCTCGCCGACCGCCATGAACGGAAAGGCCTCGTTGGCGAGTTCTAGCCCCTCGACCGCAGCGGCGAGCGTCTCGCGCGATTTCGGCCCGGCGACCGCCATCTGCGCCCATTGGTCCGAGATCGAGCAGAACTGCACGTCGAGCTCGGGCCAGACCGTCTGGGCATGGAACTCCATATGCTCCAGCACCGGCGCGGCATTGCCGGTCGTCGTCGTCACCACGAAATGGTCCTCGCCGAGCCGCGACGTCGTGCCGTCATCGAAGACGATGCCGTCCTCGCGCAGCATCACGCCATAGCGGCACTTGCCGACCGCGAGCGTCGAGAAATTGTTGATGTAGAGGCGGTCGAGGAAGGTCGCGGCGTCCGGTCCCTGCACGTCGATCTTGCCGAGCGTCGAGACGTCGCAGATGCCGACGGCCGAGCGCACCGCCCGCGCTTCGCGGAAGATCGGTTCCCAGCCGGTCTCGCCCGGCTTGGGATAGAAGAAGGGCCGCAGCCAGGCCCCGGTCGGCTGCATCGCCGCACCGTTGCGCAGGTGCCAGTCATGCAGCGCGGTGCGCCGGATCGGCTGGAAATGCGCGCCGGAGGCATGGCCGGCGAGGGCGCCGACCGCGACCGGCATGGTGTAGGGCCGATGCGTCGGCACGCCGACCGCCTCGACCGGCTCGCCGCGTGCTTCGGCCAGGATCGCCGCGCCGACGAGGCTGCCGAGCTTGCCCTGGTCGGTCGCCATGGCATGCGTCGTATAGCGCTTGGCGTGCTCGATATGGGCGTAGCCCTCGCGATGGGCGAGGCGGATGTCTTCGGTGGTGACGTCGTGCTGCAGGTCGACGAAGCTCTTGCCGTCCGCCTTGACCTCCCAGAATGGCACGAGCGGCTGCTCGCTCCGACCGATATGGGGCAAAGCGAAGCCGGGCTTGCCCTCGAAGCCTGACGCGCTGGCCGCGGCCTCACCCGCCCGGGCGCCGTCATGCGCCGCAGCGCCGATGCCGAAGATGCCGCGCGCCGCGCCGGCTGAGCGTTCCGCCTGCACCGGCTCGCCTGGCACATGGCTCGCGAGTTCGGCGTTCCATTGCGTCTTCGCACCGGACTGGCTGGCGAGCTGGACGTTCGGGTTCCAGCCGCCCGACAGGCAGAGCAGGTCGGCGACGATCGGCTCCCCGATCGAGCTGCCGCGCTGGCGCAGCATCACGCTCTTGCCGTCGAAGCCGGCGACCTCGGTTCCGAGCCGGACCTCAACGCCGCGCGCCGCCACCACGCCGGCAAGCTCGCTTTGCGGCCTCGCATCGGCGAGCGTCACCCGGCCAAGGCCCGCCTCGGCCAAGGCGAGGGCGGTGTCATAGGCGCTGTCATTATTGGTGAAGACGACGGCGTTCTCGCCCGGCGCGACGCCGAAGCGGCGCAGATAGGCCAGCACCGCGCCGGCCATCATCACGCCCGGCCGGTCATTGCCGGGCAGGGCGATCAATCGCTCGCTTGCGCCGGTCGCCAGCACGACCTGCCTTGCTCGGAAGGTCCGGTAGCGCTGGCGGACCTCGTGCTCGCCGGGCTCTCGCCGGTGGTCGGCGACCTGCTCCAGCGCGCCGAGCAAATTGTGGTCGTAATAGCCGAAGACATTGGTGCGCGGCAGGATCTCGACATTCGGCAGCGCCCTGAGCGCGGCGAGCATGTCGGCGTGCCAGGCCTGATGGTCGGGGCAAAGCAGCAGCCCGCCGCCGATCAGGACGTCGCGCTCGCACAGGATGACGCGCGCCCCGGCCTCGCCAGCAGCGCGGGCCGCCGCCAGGCCCGCGGGGCCCGAACCGACCACCAGCACGTCGCAATGGGCGTGCATCGCCTCGTAGTGGTCCGGGTCGGCTTCTGTCGCAGCTCGGCCGAGGCCGGCGGCGCGGCGGATCAGCGGCTCGTAGAGCTTCTCCCAGAAGCGCTTCGGCCACATGAAGGTCTTGTAGTAGAAGCCGGCCGAGAGCGCCTTGCCGGCCAGCGCATTGAGCGCCAACACGTCGAAGGCGAGCGAGGGCCAGCGGTTCTGACTGCGGCTGACGAGGCCGTCATGCAGTTCGATCTCGGTAGCCTTGCTGTTCGGCTCGCGCCTTGCGCCCTCGCGCAGCTCGACCAGCGCGTTCGGCTCGTCGGGGCCGGCGGTCATGATCCCGCGCGGTCGGTGGTATTTGAAGCTGCGGCCGACCAGGCGCACGCCATTGGCGAGGAGGGCCGAGGCGAGTGTATCGCCGGGATGGCCGGAGAGCTCGCGCCCGTCGAAGCTGAAGCGGATGGTCTTGCTGCGGTCGATCAGGCCGCCGCTGGGAAGGCGCCGCGAGGTCATGGCGTCGCCTCCGGCAGCGCATCGGCAGGTCCGACAGACGCCGCGACCGCATGGGTCAGCGTGTTGCGCCGGACCTTCAGCCACTGCCGGCAGCCGGCATAGTGGTGCCACCACTCGTCATGCCAGCCGCGCGGATTGGCCCGCGTGTAGACGTAATCGTAGAAGGCCTGCTCGCCGGCATCCGGTGCCGGCCGCGTCACGGTGGCGTCGCCGCGATAGTGGAACTCGTCCTGGGGGCGTTCGCCGCAATAGGGGCAGGGGATCAGGTGCATCGCCGCCGTCTCACTGCGCCCAGGGATTGGGGCCGGCGCCCCGCTCGTCGATCATGCGCCCGTCGCGGAAGCGCTCGATCGTCAGGTCGGCGTTGAAGGCGTGTGGCGCGTCGTTGGCGATGGTGTGGGCGAAGCACCAGCCCGAGCCGGGCGTGGCCTTGAAGCCGCCATAGCACCAGCCACCGTTGAAATAGAGCCCGTCGACCGGCGTCTTGCAGATGAAGGGCGAGGAATCCATCGTCATGTCCATGATCCCGGCCCATTGCCGGAGCACCCGCAGCCGCGACATCGCCGGGATCATCGATACGGCGGCACCCATCAGGTGCTCGACCAGCGGCAGGTTCCCGCGCTGCGAATAGGAGTTGTAGCCGTCGAGGTCGCCGCCGAAGACGAGGCCGCCCTTGTCCGACTGGCTGATGTAGAAATGCCCGGCGCCGAAGGTGACGACGCAGTCGATCATCGGCTTGATCGCCTCGGAGACGAAGGCCTGCAGCAGATGCGACTCGACCGGCAGCTTGAGGCCCGCCATCGTCGCCAGCCGCGAGGTGTTGCCGGCGACGGCGACGCCGACCTTCTTGGCGCCGATGAAGCCGCGCGTCGTCTCGACGCCGGTGACGCGGCCGCCTTCGCGGCGGATGCCGGTGACCTCGCAATGCTCGATGATGTCGACGCCGCGCCGGTCGGCGGCGCGGGCGAAGCCCCAGACCACGGCGTCGTGCCGGGCCGTGCCGCCGCGCCGCTGCAGGAGCCCGCCGAAGATCGGGAACATCGGATTGTCCATCGCCATGAACGGCGCCATCGCCCTGACCTGCTCGCGGTCGAGCAGCTCGGCATCGACGCCCTGCAGGCGCATCGAGTTGCCGCGCCTGGCGGTGGCGTCGCGCTGCGAATCCGAATGGAACAGGTTGAGCACGCCGCGCTGGCTCATCATGACGTTGTAGTTGAGGTCCTGCTCGAGCCCCTCCCACAGCTTCAGCGACCATTCGTAGAAGCGCGTATTGCTCGGCAAACTGTAATTCGAGCGCACGATCGTGGTGTTGCGGCCGGCATTGCCGAGGCCGATCGGCCCCTTCTCGATCACCGCCACATTGGTGATCCCGTGCACGCTGGCGAGGTAGTGGGCGGTCGCCAGCCCATG
Source organism: Allobosea sp. Root483D1 (assembly GCF_001429505.1). Taxonomy (GTDB): domain Bacteria; phylum Pseudomonadota; class Alphaproteobacteria; order Rhizobiales; family Beijerinckiaceae; genus Allobosea. The sequence continues at coordinate 874,209 of NZ_LMJW01000001.1, read as the reverse complement.
GCCGCCACCGCCGACGATGATGACGTCATAGGCCGGCTTCGGCTCCGGCTTGCGCCAGGCCGGCTTCCAGCCGCGATTGCCGGAGAAGCTCTCCGTCAGCAGCCGCCAGGCCGAATAGCGGTCGGCGATAGGTTCAGGCCGCGCAGGCATCGTCACCATCCGTTTGCGGGGGCAGCCAGCCGCGCTCCTCGCGCCAGTCCGGGCCGAGATTGCCGAAGCGCGACAGGCGGAAGCTCGACAGGTCGGCGAAGTCGCAGTGCCCGTCGAGCACGAGCTGCGAGATGGCGCGGCCGGTCGCCGGCGACAGGCCGAAGCCGACGCTAGACATCGTCGCGGCAATGACATTTCCGGCGGTCGGCAGCCAGTCGATCACCGGCCGTCCGTCCGGCGTGTTCTCGATCACGCCGGCCCAGCTGCGGATGACGCGGATATGCGCGGCTTTGGGGAAGAGTTCGGCCAGGCGCTTGGCGACATTGCGGGCGAGCGGGCTCGACGGGCGCGCCGCGATGGCATCGTCCTGCGGCCTCAGCCATTCATGCGGGCCGCCGCCATAGGCGAGGTTGCCGCGCAGCGTCTGGCGGCCATAGAGATGGTTGCCGTCGACGCCGCCGATCGGCATCAGCGGCAGCGGCTCGGTTACGATCATCTCGGCGCGCGCCGGCGTCACCGGCACCTCGCTGTCGAGCAGGGCCGACAATGCCCCGGTCTGCGGTCCGGCCGCCAGCACCAGCGTGTTGCAGGAAAAGCTCCCGGCGCTGGTCTCGACCGCGACGACCTTGTCGCCACGCCGCTCGAACCCGGTCACCGCCGTATGCTGCAGGATGCGTCCGCCGAGATCCTGCAGCGCCCAGGCATAGGCCTGCACTGTCCGCTGCGGATTGGCGTGGCCGCCGCGCTCGAAATAGACGCCGCCGCAGACATTGTCGCCGGCGAGCGGCGCCAGCGCACGCACCTGGCTCGCATCGAGCCATTCGGCCGGAAAGCCCTGGCCGCGCGTGTTGTCGACGCCGATCTTGAACTCTTCCATCTGCGCATCGCTCAAGGCCATGCGGATGCGCTTCGGCTGGTACTCGGTCGGATAGCCGAGCAATTCGTCCATCAGCGGCCAGAGCCGCTGCTCCTCGGCGAAGAGCGGGCTCTGATGGTGTGTCGCTCCGCCGCCATTGCGGCCCGAGGCGCCCCAGCCGACGATGCCCTTCTCGATCAGCAGCACATCGACCCCGGCTCGCGCCAGCCACCAGGCCGTGCTCAGCCCGGTCACGCCGCCGCCGACGATGATGACATCGGCGCCCTTGCGACCATCGCCGACGGTCATGGCCGCTCCTCCGTGCCGGCGGCATCCGACGACAAGGTCCAGAACGGCTCCCACTGGCTGGCGATGCCGAACCAGCCTTCCCAGTTCTGCGTGAGGACATCGGGCTCGTGATCCTCGGCAAAGGCCGAGAGCGGCAAGGGCCGGACCGGCGCGCGATGGCTCGGCAGGGGCATCCGGGCGAGGGGCGTGCCGCTGGCCCTGGCCAGCACCGCGCCGACCTGCTCGCGGCAGCGGCGGCCCTGGCAGGGGCCCATGCCGGCGCGGGTCAACCGCTTGATCTGGTCCTGGCTGATCTGTCCATCTGCGGCGAGTGCTGCGAGATCGTGCGACTTCAGCTCGCCATCCTTGCCTGACAGATAGCGCGGCGGGCGAACGCCGAGCAGGTCCGCCAGGTTGACCTCCTCGCATTGGCACAGATGCGTGTCGGCATCGGCGACCGCCATCGACGCGGCGACCCAGGCGGAGCGCACTGCTTCGACGTCCTCGTCGGCCGGGCCCGGCTCGGCCTCCGGCGTCGGCAGCCATGCCTTGGCGGTGCTGCCGGCAAGCTCGTCGCAGGCTGCAGCCGCGGCGCGAACACCTTCCATCGCGGCGATGGTGGCGTCGCTGGTCTTGCCGGCGAAGAGGCCGGCACAATCCCCAGCGGCGAAGAGGCCGGGAATGGAGGTCCTGCCGTCGGCGTTGAGGAGCGGGACATAGCCGCCGCGATGCGAGGCGAAGGTGATCTCAGCGCCCGCCACATCGAGCAGCTCGATTACGGGGGCTGCACCTGTGGCGAGGACGACGGTATCGCAGGCAAGCTTGCCCGTATCCGCGCTGTCGTTCCCCAGCGTCCGCACGAGCACATGCTCGACGCCGTCAGGCCCGCCGACGGCATGCGAGATCATCGTCCCGGTGAGTACGGGCACTCCTCTTTGGACGAGGTCCGCGCAGCCGGCGGGGTCGCGCAGCACTTCTCCCGCCTCGATCAGCGCGACGATCTTGCGCCCGGCTGCGAGAGCCGCCTGCGCGAACCGGGTCGCTTCCACGCCAGAGCCGAGGATCGCCAGCGCCCGGCCATCGAACGCATCGTAGCGTTGCAGCAGCGCGCTCGCGGCCGTCACTCCCATCACACCGGGCAGCTCCCAGCCGGGAAAGGCGAGCCCGACATCGCGGCGTCCGGTCGCGACGATCGCCGCATCGAAGGAGAGGAACCAGCAGCTCTCGCCATCGCTGAGGCCAGCGACATGGCCGCGCAGCCAGCGCAGGCCGGGACGCTGCGAGAACAGGCCCCAGACGGCAATGCCGAGCCTGACGTCGACGCCTGCCTCGAAGGCTTCGGCGATCCGCCCGTCGGCCGCGGCGATGGTCTCGATCATGCGCGCCTTGTTGCGGGTGGAGCCGCCCATGCGCTGGCCGAAATGATAGGGCACATCGAGGCCCATGAGCGCGTGATCGACAGGGTGCTCATCGACCAGCACGACCTCGACACCGCGCCGGGCGACTTCGAGCGCTGCCGACAGCCCGGCAGGGCCGGCACCGATGACCAACAGACGTGCGTGCTCACGGACGGGCAACGGCTTGCCGGCCGTCGACCGCTCATCCAGGCGGGTCATTCTGGCAGTCTCCCGGCGCCCTCTCGACGGGCGGCGTTTGAAAGGAGGCTAAGGAAGGGCCGGAGTCGTGACTTTCAAAAAAGCGACATCTTTTTCCGATAAGCGACAGAGCTTTCGCGGCACTGCAACATCCGCAGGAGCGGATCTGTCACCGGTGGGCATGGAGCCGGTAACGCAGCGGAGCCTTGCCGAAGGCGGTCCGGAAGCGCGTCGCGAACTGCGCCTGGGACGGGTAGCCGCATTGCACGGCGACGTCCGAGAGCGGAACGTCGGTTTCGACGAGAAGCTTGCGGGCGTGGCGCAGGCGCACGCCGTCATAATAGCGCTTGGGCGACATGCCGAACGCCTCAGTGAAAAGGCGTTCGAGCTGGCGGGTGGAGCAGCCGATGTCGCGGGCGATTTCGGTGATCGGGACCGTTACCTCGATATTGCGCTCCATCAGGGTCACGGCCCTCCGGACGGTCCTCGGTGTCGCCTGCGGACTGCCGGCGGTGCCGCGCTGCTTCTCGTCGGAAGAGCGGATCCGGGCATGGATTAGCAGGTCGGCGACGCTGTCGGCCTGGGCGATGCCGAATTGCACCGCCACGAGATAGAGGATCATGTCGACGACAGCGACGCCGCCCGAGCAGGTGAGCCGGCGCCGGTCGTGCACGAAGATCTCGGAGCGGACCTCCACCAGCGGAAAGGTCGCGGAGAACGATGGCAGGTCGTCCCAGTGGACGGCGCAGCGATAGGAATCGAGCAGTCCGGCGCGGGCCAGTTGCCAGATGCCGGTCGAGATCGCGCCGATGATCGCGCCACGGCTGTCGAGATCCCGCAGCCAGGCCCGCAAAGGGCGCTCATTATAGAGATGGCCGCCGATCCCGCCGCAGACGATGGCGATGTCGACTTCGCCATCATGCGCGCCGGCCAGCGTCTCGTCGGGCAGGATACTGACATGGCTCGAGGCCGCGACCGTTTCGTGCAGCCCGTAGACGGTCCAGCGATAGGCCTCGCGTCCGAGCGCCCGGTTCGCCAGCCGCAACGTATCCACGATGCAGGACAAGGCCAGCAAGGTGAAGTTCGGCAATACGACGATGGCGACGCGGTATTCGCTCTGCATGACTCACCGGCTTTGATCGGCCGCACATCGGAAGACCGGACATCGGCGACCACCCGCTCCGGCGGAACGATGCCAGAGATCGGCCCCGGTGTAGAGCTGCGGTCTCCCGGGTATTGGTGCTGCAATGTCGCTTCGCGCCGACCAGGCGGCTCACCAGCTTGCTGGCGAGACGGAAGCGGAGGTTCTCCGGTATCTGCCGGCTCAGTTCATGTTGTCGCGCAGGAAGATCTCGATGCGGATGCGCTCCTGGTCGGGCAGGATCGGTTCGCCTGAGACCTCTGCCATCAGCACGCGCGCCGCGGAGCGCGCCTCATGGCCCGGATCCTGGTTGATCACCGCGGCGACGGTGCCGGAGAGGAGGCCGCGCCGCGTCGCCTCGGTCAATTCATGCGCGATGAAGACGAGTGGCCTGCCGGCGGCCTCGAGCGCCGCGACGATGCCCTCATTGCCGGCCCCGATATTGTAGAGCCCGATCAGATCGGGGTGCTTGGCGAGGAGCCGGGTCACCGCCGCCGCGTTGCGCTCGCTCTGGTCACGCTCCTCCAGCACGGGCAGCAGGGTCAGCCCTGGGTATTCGCCGGACAGCACCTGCTGGAAGCCGAAGAGCCGCTCGACATGGTCGCGCAGCGACATCGAGCCGAGGATGACGCCAACCGGGCCGCTGCGGCCACCAAGAAAACGCCCCATCAGCGAGGCGCTGGTGCGGCCCGCCGCCGGGTTGTCGATGCCGACATAATGGGCGCGGCGGGAGGTCGGAGCGTCCGAGACCAGCGTGACGACGGGCACGCCGCGCGCCACCAGGTCGTCGATGGCGGCGCGGACCTTGGGATGATCGAGCGCCACCGTGGCGACGCCGTGAAAATGGTCGGCGAGGCCGGACAGCCCGCTCGCCAGCGCCTCGGGATCGAAGACGTCGAGTTGCAGCACGTCGATGAAGGCGTTCTGGGGTTCCAGCCAATCCGAGATGCGGCGCACCTGCTGCATCAGGCCGGCCATGAAGGCGTTGGTGCTGGAGGGCAGGATGAAGGCGAAGCGGAAGGACTGGCCGCGCGCCAGCCGCGCCGCCGCCGGATTGGCCCGGTAGTCGAGCTTGGCGATCGCCCGCCTGACGCTTTCGACGGTCTTGGCGCGGACCCCTTCGCGCTGGTTCACGACCCGGTCGGCCGTGGCGAGCGAGACGCCGGCCTCGCGCGCCACATCCTCCAGTGTCGCCCTCCTGATCGAGGCCCGGCTCTGATCCACCTTGCTCTCCACGAACTCTCCTCGAGCCTGCCCTGCCGGATCGGATTCCACCTTCACCAGCAAAGCAGGCCTTGGCATTGGCTGATGCGCCGAGTCCAGCCGTTCAGACCAAGCCGGGTACGGCAAGTGCTAGCGCGCGGCCCAGAGCAGGCCGCGCGTCATGATGGTGCGGATCTCCGGCACGTCGAGCTCATAGGCCCGGTGCCCGAGCGAGGAATAGAACACCCGCCCCGCCCCGTAGCGCTTGCGCCAGACCACCGGCATCACCACCCCGTCGATCCAGGAGGCGTGCTCGCCGGTGAAGGTCGTGGTCGCCAGCACCTCGTTGGCCGGGTCGACATGCATGTAATACTGCTCCGAGCGGTGCTCGAAGCTGGCGATGCCCTGCATAAGCGGATCGTCGGGCCGGGTGATGTCGACCTTGTAGTCGATGATGCCGCCGGGATGCGCCACCCATTGGCCGCCGCACATGAACTGGTAGTCGACCGCGTCGCGGAACGCGTCGCCCATGCCGCCGTGGTGGCCGGCGAGGCCGACGCCGCCGGCGACCGCCTCGCACAGGGCGGCCGCCTCCGGCTTCTCGATCTTCGACATGGTGTAGATCGGAACGATCAGCGAGTAGTCGCGGATCTCCGGATCGAGGAAGACGGAGGTCGCGGTCTCCACCCGCACGTCGAAGCCCTCCGCCTTCAGCCAGCCCCGGATCATCGAGCTGCAGAGGTCGGGGTCGTGGCCGCTCCAGCCGCCCCAGACGATCAGCGCAGTCTTTGTCATGTCGATCCCCGTTCAATCCAGAGTGCCGGTGGGCAGGCCGGGCGGCAGCATCGCCGGCCGCTCGACCGTGGTTTCAAGCGTGACGCGCCGTCCTTCGTCGGAGGCGGTCTGGAAGGCTTCCATCGCTTCAAGCACATGCAGCGCCAGGGCGCCGCTGGCCCGGTGCGGCCGGCCGGAGATCAGGCCCGCCGCCATGTCGGCAACGCCGATCGAGCGGAACTCGCCCTCGCTGTTGCCGTGGCTGAGGGCTTGGCCCTGCCAGTCACCGCCGGCCTTGGCGACCAGGACCTCGCCGCCGAAGCGGTTCGGGTCGGGCACGGAAAGGCTGCCTTCCGAGCCATAGATCTCGATCGGGCTGTGGCGGTGCTTGGGAACGTCGAAGCTCATGGTGATCGAGACGACCGCGCCCGAGACGAATTCGAGCACACCGGTGACATGGGTCGCGACCTCGACCGGGATCAGCGTGCCGTTCATCGGCTGGCTGGTGACGAGGCGCTCGGCCTTCGGCCGGGTCGCGAAGCCGACGACGGAGGCGATCGGGCCGAGCAGGTTGACCAGGTCGGTGATGTAATAGGGACCCATGTCGAGCATCGGCCCGCCGCCGCGCAGGTAGTAGAAGCCGGGTGCCGGGTGCCAGCGCTCATGGCCGGGGCAGCCGAAGAAGGCGTTGCCGGCGACAGGCCTGCCGATGGCGCCGTCGTCGATCAGCTTGCGCGCGCTCTGGTGCCCGCCGCCGAGGAAGGTGTCGGGGGCCGAGCCGACGCGCAGGCCCTTCTCCTGCGCGAGGTCCATGACCTTGCGGGCCTCGGCGACGTTGACGCCGAGCGGCTTCTCCGAATGGACATGCTTGCCGGCCCGCAGGACCGCGAGGCTGACATCGGTGTGGGCCAGCGGCACGGTCAGGTTGACGACGATCTCGACGTCGTCGCGCTTGAGCAACTGGTCGACCCGCATCGCCGGCACGCCGAACTCGGCGCCGCGCGCTTCGGCCGGAGCGGAACGCATGTCGGCGACGGCACGCAGCTCGATGGTCGAGAACTGCTTCATCGCCGTCATGTATTTCGTCGAGATATTGCCGCATCCGATGATGCCGACGCCGATCTTTCGCATTGAACGCTCCTTGATAGCTGGGATGGGCAGCCGCTCAGCCTTTCACCGCGCCAGCGGTCAGGCCGGCGACGATGTGCTTCTGGGCGACGAGGAAGAGGAGGACGGTGGGCAGGATGGTCAGGGTGATGAAGGCGAGGATCAGGTGCCACTCGGTCGAGTATTCGCCCTGGTAGACCATGATGCCGAGCGGCCAGGGGTAGAGGCTGTCGCTGTTGAGCATCACCAAAGGGATCAGATACGAATTCCAGCTGTGCACGAAGGTGATGGTGCCGACCGTCGCCAGGATCGGGCGCGACAGCGGCAGCGTCACGTAGCGGAAGAACTTGGGATAGGAGCAGCCGTCGACCAGTGCGGCCTCCAGCAGCTCCGTCGGCAGGTCCTTGAAGAAGCGCCGCAGCAGCAGGATGCTCATCGCCAGCGCGAAGGCGACCTGGGGCAGGACGACGCCGAGATAGCTGTCGAGCAGGCCGAGATCGCGAACCTTGATGAACATCGGCAGGATCGCCGTCGCCGCCGGAAAGAGCAGCCCCATCGTCAGGTAGTTCAGCAGCATGTCACGGCCGAAGAAGTGCAGATGGGCGAAGACGAAGGCGGCCATCGCAGCGGCGATCAGCGTCAGCACCACGGTCAGCGTGGCGATGACGAAGGAGTTGCCCAGCAGCTGCCAGTAGCGCCGGGAGAGCAGGATGTCGGTGTAGTTGCTCCATTCCCAGACGCTGGGCAGCCCGAACGGGTTGGTTCGCAGCTCGCCCAGCGACTTGAAGCCGCCAAGGACCGTCGCAATCAGCGGTGTCGTCACGAACAGGACAACAGCGAGCAGATAGAGCGCCTTGCTGATCGCGGCCGGGCTGAAGCCGTCATCGCTGAAGGGGGCGGACGTGGCGGGCTCACTCATCGCGCATGATCCAGCGCTTGTAGGTGAACGCGAACACCACGCAGATCAGGAACAGGATAACGCCGACGGCACTGCCGAAGCCGACGCGCATGCGCGTGATCCCGAAGGTGTAGAGGAAGCTCACCATGGTATGGGACGAGTCCGAGGGCCCGCCGCGCGTCAGCGGCATCACCAGGTCGAAGAGCTGAAGCGAGCCGACGATGGCGAAGAAGGCCGAAAGCCTGATGGTCGGCGACAGAGCCGGGATGACGACATAGCGCAGGCTCTGCCAGCGGCTGGCGCCATCGATCCGGGCCGCCTCCAGCATCGAGCGATCGAGGCTCTGGAGCGCCGCGATGAACAGCATCATGTGGAAGCCGAAATACTTCCACACGACGACCACGAGGATGGCGGCGAAGGCCGTCTGCGGGCTGGCCAGCAGATGCGGCGCCTGCGCTCCGAAGCTCTTGTAGATCGCCGCCAGCAGGCCGTAATCGCCGTCATAGACGAAGCTGAAGATCAGGCCGGTGGCGATCTCCGCCAGGATATAGGGCAGGAAGAACACCATCCGCAGCACCACCGCGCCGCGGAACCGGTCGGCCAGGATGATCGCGAGCGACAGGGCCAGCGGCAGCTGGATCACCAGCGAGACGACGATGATCAAGAGATTGTTTTTGAAGGCGGTGCCGAAGGCGCGGTTGTCGAAGACGAAGCGGTAGTTGTCGAGGCCGATCCAGTTGGTCGGCGAGCCGAAGCCGTTCCAGTTGAAGCCCGAATACCAGGCCGCTTCGCCGACCGGCAGCACCACGAACAGCGTGAACAGCAGCAGCGCCGGCGGCAGGAACAGCAGGATGGTCGAGAGCTTGCCGATATCGGCGCCTCTGCGCCCGGCGAGAGCAGCCATGTTCACCTCGCGCGATGACGGGACGGGCAGGGGAGGTCGGCCGGCGGGAGGTGCCCGCCGCCTGACGCTTCCATTGGCAAGGGGTGCGTGTCTTGCCCCTTGGATTGTCGCTCGCCGTCAATTGCCCTGGCGGAAAGCGTCCTGGATGGCCTTGGCGGCTTGTTTCGGCGTCATCGTGCCGGCGGCGATCTCGGTGGTCGCGTCGTTCACGACACGGCCGACCGACGGGCCGAGATCCTGGTCGTAGAAGTTCTGGTGATAGGTCGAGTTGGCGATGTTCTGGGCGATGTTGCGCATGAAGGCGCTGCCGAGGCCGGCCTCGGCGCCCTTGTAGACGGGCACGATGAAGTTGCCGGCGGCGAGGCGCTTCTGCGGCTCGGCGTTGACGAAGTATTTGAGGAAGGCGACCGCCTCTTTCGGCGCGCCCTTGGTGACGAGCCAGCCATTGATCCCGCCGAGCGTGTCGTTTGGCAGGCCCTTTCCGCCGGACACAGCCGGGAAGTTGATCCAGGCCAGCTTGTCGTCGGGGATCCCGGTCTTGTCGACCGCGAAGACCTTCTGGGTGTGGTAGAAGCTTGAGATGGCGAGCAGCATCGCCGCCTTGCCGTCACCGAAATGGCCGATCGCCTGCTGGCTCTTGAAGCCGAGGAAGCCGTTCTGGAAGGGCTGGAGGTCGACGAGCTGCTTGAAGAGCTCGCCCGATTTCTGGAAGGTTTCACCCTCGAAGCCGCCATCCTGTCCCTTCAGCGCCGCCTGCATCGCCGCCTTGCCGCCGAGGCGCACGGCCAGGTGAGTCCAGTAGAAATGGACCGGCCACTTGTCGGCGCCGCCGACCGCGAGCGGCGTGATGCCGGCGGCCTTGAGCTTCTTCACTGCGTCGAGGAGGTCGTCATAGCTCGCGATCTTGGCGGCATCGACGCCGGCCTTGCCCAAGAGGTCCTTGTTGGCCATGAAGCCGACCTGCGACACACCATAGGGCACGCCGTGGATCTTGCCATTGACTGTGAAGGCGTCGACCGCGCTGGCGGAGAGATTGTCCTTGTAACCCTGCATGGCCGGGGTGATGTCTTCGAGAACGCCGGCCTCGACCTGTGACTTCAGCACGCCGCCGGCCCAGCTGTAGATGATGTGCGGTCGATCCTTCGACTGCAGCAGCGTCGGCGCTTTGGCCTTGTAGGCCTCGTTTTCCAGATACTGCATCTCGACCTTCACGCCGGGATTCTTCGCCTCGAAGTCGCGTACAACCTCGTCCCAGATCTTCACCACGACGGGATTGGCCTCGATATGCAGCCATTTGACCGTGGTCTGGGCCATGGCGGCGCCGCTGCTGAGGGCGAGAGCGGCGACACCGGCGAGCAGGCGCTTGAAGCGAGCCATTGGAGTTCCTCCCGAGTTTCGGCCGCTGACGGGCCGTTGATTGCCTGAACGCTAACCTCAGAATTTGAGGTGCGCAACTCAAATTCTGATGCTATTCGAATCTGCGAAGGCCGCGACGGATGCGCGGCATGATGAGGGAGGCGATCTTGGCGGGGGCGATTTATCCCGATCTCGCGGGCAAGGTGGTGCTGGTCACGGGCGGTGGCTCGGGGATCGGCGAGGCGATCGTCCGTGCCTTTGTCCGGCAGGGCGCAAAGGTCGGCTTCATCGACCTGAAGGACGCGGAGTCCCGCGCGATCGCGGCGGAAGTCGCTGCAGGTGGGGCGAGCGTGCATTTCGAGCATGCCGACCTGACCGACATCGCCGCGCTGCGCCAGGCGATCGCCGCGATACGCGCTGCGCTCGGGCCGGTCGATGTCCTCATCAACAACGCCGCGCACGACCAGCGCCATGATGCGCTCGAGGTCACCCCCGAATACTGGGACGAGCGCATGGCGGTGAACCTGAAGCACCAGTTCTTCGCGGCACAAGCCGTGCTGCCCGACATGATCGCCAGCAAGCACGGCGCGATCATCAATTTCGGCTCGACCTCGTGGATGATCGGCCAGGGCGGCATGGTGGCCTATACGGCGGCGAAATCGGCGGTGCTCGGGCTGACGCGCTCGCTGGCCCGCGATTTCGGCGAGCACAACATCCGTGTCAATGCCATCGCGCCGGGCTGGATCATGACCCAGCGCCAGATCGACCTTTGGCTCACGCCCGAGAGCGAGGCCGAACTGATGCGCCGCCAATGCCTGAAGCGGCGGCTGGTGCCCGAAGACGTCGCGCGCGCGACCTTGTTCTTTGCCTCGGAGGAGGCCGGCGCCTGCACCAATCAGCACTACGTCGTTGACGGCGGCTGGGTTTGAGTCTTGGCGCGCGGTGCGGGGCCGTCAAAGCGACCCCGGGCGGGCCGATCCCGTCTACCTGCTACCGCTGCCGGAATTAGCGAGCAGCACCTGCCTGACGTTCTCGAGATGCCTGACGATCTCCGCGCCTCAGGTCCGCAGCACGATCTTGGCGGCGGCGGTCGCGCCGGAATCGAGCGCGCGGAAGGCATCATCGCCCTCGGACAGTGCGCGCTCCTCGGTCCAGGCGAGGGCGCCGAGGCGGCCGGCGACCAGGGCGCCGACCGTGTCGGTGAAATCCGTCGGAGTGTAGCAATAGGAGCCGCTCAGGGTGATCTCCTGCAGCGTGATCTTGCGGATGTCGAGCCCCTCGGTTCCGGGCAGCAGGCCGATATGGACGATCACGCCGCCAGGACGGACGATGCGGCAGGCGGCGGCGCGGGTGGCGTCGGCGCCGACGGCATCGAGGACGAGGTCGATGCTGCTCTCGGCGGGTTCGGCCGTGTCGCCCGGGGTGTAAACGCCGATCCCCGGCTCGGCATCCAGCGTCCTGCGCCGGAGCGGGTTGGTTTCCGCGACCATGATCTCGCCGGCGCCGAAGCGCCGCGCCACCAGCGCACAGGCGAGGCCGATCGCGCCGCCGCCGAGCACCACGACGCGGGCCGAGGCCAGCGGGCGGTGCAGCTTCTCCAAGCCGATCCGCACGGCATGCCAGGCGACGGCGATGGGTTCCGCCAGCGCGGCATGCTCGATCGGGAGCGAATCCGGGATCGGCACGACATTGCGCTCGGGGATGCGCACCAATTCGGCGAAGGCGCCCGGCCGGGGCGGCATCGAGATGATCTGGCGCGTCGGCGAGAGATGCCAGCGCCCCTCGACCGCATAGGGGCAGGCCGGATCGACCACCAGCGGGTTGATCGTTACCCGCTCGGCGTTGCGCTGCCCGCCGACGATACGGCCGGCCGCCTCGTGACCAAGGATCAGCGGCGGCGGGCGACGCGCATCGAAGCCGTGATAGGCGTGCATGTCGGAGCCGCAGATGCCGACCGCCTCGACGCGGACGAGCAGTTCGCCCGACTGGGGCTCGGGGCTCGGCTCGTCGCGAAAGACGAGCTGGTTCGGGCCGGTATAGACGAGCGCCTTCATCGCGGCGGCATCCTCATTTCGCGGTGAAGCCGCCATCGACGGCAAGCGTCTGGCCGGTGATATAGGCTGAAGCTGGCGAGGCCAGGAACACGGTCGCGCCAATGAGGTCATCGAGCTCGCCATTGCGGCCGATCGCCGTCTGTGCGGCGTTCCGCGCCGCACGCTCGGGATCGCCGAAGACCGGCGCTGTCAGCGGCGTCGGAAAGAAACCGGGCGCGATCGCATTGCAGGTGACGCCATGGCGCGACCAGGCTTCCGCGGTCGCCCGCGTGAGCTGGAGCACGCCGCCCTTGGCGGCGCCATAGGGCGCGCTGTCGGCAAAGGCGCGCCAGCTCTGCAGCGAGGCGATGTTGATGATCCGGCCATGACCGCGCTCTGCCATGGCGGGGGCGAAGCGCTGCGTCAGCAGGAAGGGCGCGCGCAAATGCACGGCCATGTGTAGGTCGAACGCCTCGGCGCTGACCGCATCGAAGGCCTGGCGCAGATTGATCCCGGCCGCGTTGACGAGGATGTCGATGTCGAGCTTCTCACGCGCACAGGCTTCCGCGAGCTCAGCCGCCACCTCCGGCAGGGCGAGGTCGGCGGTGAACCAGCGCGCGTCGATGCCATCGGCTTGGAGTTGCGCAGCCGCCTGGATCAGCTCGCCCTCGCGCCGCGCCACCAGCACGAGGCGGGCGCCGGCGAGGCCGAGCCCGCGCGCCATGGCGAGCCCGATGCCGCTATTGCCGCCGGTGACGAGCGCGGTGCGGCCGGTCAGGTCGAACAGGGAGGCGAGGCGGAACATGCTCACGCCTCGACCGGGCGGCCGAGATCGGCGTTCGAGCCGGGAGCGTACTTCTCCATGCGCACATCGCTGGTGCGGGCATGGGCCTCCATGCCCTCCAGCCGCGAGATGCGGGCCGAAACCGGGGCGATGCGCTGGCAGGCGTCGCGGTCCATGCGCTGCCAGGTCAGCGGCTTCAGGAACTTGTGCACCGAGAGCCCGGCCGAATAACGCGCCGCGAACTTGGTCGGCAGGATATGGTTGGGGCCGGAGACCTTGTCGCCGAAGGCGACATTGGTCTCCTCGCCGAGGAAGAGCGAGCCGTAATTGCTCAAGCGCTCATGCCACCAGCCGAGCTCGGCGCAATGCACTTCGAGATGCTCGCTGGCATAGCGATCGGAGACCTCGACGATCTCCTCGCGCGTGTCGCAGAGGACGATCTCGCCATAGTCGCGCCAGGCGGCGCCGGCTGCGTCGCGGGCGGTGGCGGGCAGGGTGGCGATCAGCTCAGGCATCAGCCGGGCGACCTCGTCGGCGAGGCGCCGGGAACTGGTGATCAGCCAGGCCGGGCTCTCATGGCCATGCTCGGCCTGCCCGACCAGATCGCTCGCGACGATCAGCGCATCGGCGCTGTCGTCGGCGATGACCGCGACCTCGGACGGGCCGGCGAAGACATCGATGCCGACCTTGCCGAACAGCATGCGCTTGGCCTCGGCGACGAACTTGTTGCCCGGGCCGACGATGATGTCGGCCGGCTTGCCGGTGAAGAGCCCGTAGGTCATCGCCGCGATCGCCTGCACGCCGCCGAGGCACATGATCACGTCGGCGCCGGCGATGGTCATGGCGTAGAGCACATGCGGGTGGATGTTGTCGCCGCGATAGGGAGCCGAGCAGGCGACCACGGTCTTGACGCCGGCGGCCTTGGCGGTCGCGATCGACATATAGGCCGAGGCGATATGGGCGTAGCGCCCGGTCGGCACATAGCAGCCGGCGGTGTTCACCGGCACCAGCTTCTGGCCGAGCCGGAGCCCGGGCGAGAGTTCGAGCGAGAAATCCCTGACCGAATCCCGCTGCGCCTCGGCGAAGCGGCGGACCTGCCGGGCGGCGAAATCGATATCGTCCTTCACCGCCTGTGGGATGTCGCGGATGCGCGCCGCGATCGTTTCCTGGTCCAGGACGATCGGGCCGTTCCAGCGGTCGAGCTTGAGGGCGTAGTCGCGCACGGCCGCTTCGCCGCCGGCTTCGATCGCCGCGAGCATCTCGCTCACGACCGTGCGCGCCGCATCGGTCTCCGTCTCCGGGGTCTTGGACGCTGTCTTGAGATAGGTGATGGCCATGGTTGGGATCCGGCGCGCATACGGGGTGGGCGGGTGGCCTTGAGGCCACCCGCGGCGATGTCACTTCTTGTCGAATTCGGTAGCGAAGGCCTTGAGCTTCGGATCGGCGGCGACCCGCTTGAGGAAGTCGTCCGTCAGATAGGATTTCGCCTCGGGGATGGTCGGGATGGTCCCGACCTCGGCCATGAACTTGCCGATTTCCGAGAACCAGCCATCGACCTGTGAGGCGCCGCCATTGCGCGCCATCAGCTTCAACTGCTCGTCGAGGGCGAAGGTCGGGCGCAGGGCGAACTCCTGCTCCATCGCCTTCGGTGTCGCCTCGAGCCCGCCCTGCTTGTAGAAGTCGAGCGCGAGCTTTTGCGCCTCGGCCATATTCGCCTTGGCCCAGGACCAGCCGCGCAGATAGACGGCGAGGAATTTGGCGACGTCCTCCGGGCGCTCCTTGGCGAAGTCGGCCCGGACGATCAACGCGCCGGGGACGATCGCGCCGGCATCGGCGCCGGAGCAGAGATATTTCGCGTTGGCGCGGTCCTCGAGCGTATAGGTGTTCGGAGCCCAGACGCCGGCGACATCGCCATTGTTGGAGGTGATCGCCGTGACGATCTGGGCCTGGCCGAGATTGACGAACTGCATGTCGTTCGAGGCGAGGCCGAATTTCGCCAGGCATTTGCGAGCGGCGAAATCGGCGGTCGAATTGGTGGTCAGCAGCAGGCGCTGACCCTTCAGGCTCTTGGGATCGGCCTTGATCGCGTCGAACTTGTCGCCGCGCACCATCATCGCGTTCGCCTTCGACTCGTCGTTGGTGATGCCGATGGTCAGGATATTGAACCGCACCGCACCGAGCACGGCCGGCACCGACCCGGTGCCGCCGACATCCCAGGACTTCGCCGCCGAGGCGGCGATCTGCGGCGCGCCGGCCGGGAAGGTCGAGAATTCAGGCGCAAGGCCGACCTCCTTCCACCAGCCCTTGACCGTGGCATAGTGCCAGGGCAACGCCCAGTAGAGCGAAGGCTGGTAGCTGACGCCGATCTTGGTCTGCGCCTGTGCGCTGCCGGGGACAGCCAGGCTCAAGCTTAAGGCCAGGCCAACTCCCGCGATGATCCGTTTCATTGTTGCTCTCCCTGTCGTTCGGCCGGCCTTCGGCCGTGCCGTGTTGGCCTGCGAGATCAGACGCCGAGCGGCCCCTTTTCCTCGCGCAGCGACTTCCAGATCTGGGTGCGCAGATGGACGAAGGATTCCAGATCCATCACGTCCTCTATTCTCTGGTGGCGATCCCAGTTTTCCGCCTCGCGCACCGAGCGGATATCGAGGATCTCCTTGATGCGGCCGGGCCGGCGGGTCATCACCGCGACCCTGTCGGCGAGATAGACCGCTTCCTCGACGGCGTGGGTGATGAACAGCACCGTGCGCGGATTGACCCGTGCGAGGCGCACGAGTTCCTCCTGCATCACGACGCGGGTCTGGGCGTCGAGCGCGCCGAACGGCTCGTCCATCAGCAAGACCTCGGGATCGAGCACATAGGCGCGCGCGATGGCGACGCGCTGCTGCATCCCGCCCGAGAGCTGGTGCGGGAAGGCGTCGGCATGGCTTTCGAGGTTCATCAGCCTGAGCGCGCCGGCGATGCGCTCGCCGCGCTCGGATTTCGGCAGGCCCTTGTTGCGCAGGCCGAGATCGATGTTCTCGCGCACCGTCTTCCACGGGAACAGCGCGAACTGCTGGAAGACAACGGCGCGATCCGGCCCTGGTGCCGTCACCGGCTTGCCGTTGACGCTGACCACGCCGGCGCTCGGCGCCTCGAAGCCGGCGACCATGCGCAGGCAGGTGGTCTTGCCGCAGCCCGAAGGGCCGACGATCGCCACGAACTCCTTCTCGGCGATCTCCAGGTCGATCGAATCCAGCGCCTTCACGCCGCCCGTCTGCGGACCGAAGACCTTGTCGACCTTGTCGAAGCGTATCGAACCCATCTTGCCTCAAGCCTCCAGGCCGCGCCGACGGCGCAGCCATGCCTCGCCCTGGCGCAGGGCGATATCGATCAGCATGCCGACGATGCCGATGGCGACCATGCCGGCCATCACCGTCGGGGTCGCCACGTTCGCCTGCGCCTGCACCATCATGAATCCAACGCCAGCCGCGGCGACGATGAGCTCGGCACCGACCAGCGACTGCCAGCCGAGCCCGGCGGCGACGCGCAGGCCGGCGACGATCGAGGGTGTCGCCGCCGGCAGCAGGATCTCCAGGATGGTGCGCAGATTGCCGGTGCCGAGCATGCGCGCCGCCTCGATCAGCCGGGGCTCGACGAAGCGCGCGCCGCGATAGGCGTTGATCAGGCAGGGCGGGAAGGCGCCGGCGAAGATGATCAGCACCGGGCCGCCCATGCCGGTGCCGAACCACAGCGCCGCGAATGGGACCCAGGCGATCGGCGCGATGAAGCGCAGGCCGTCGAACAGCGGCGTGACGACGTCATCGAGCCAGCGGAACCATCCCATCAGCAGGCCGAGCGGCACGCCGATCAGAGCCGCGAGCAGCACGCCATAGGCATAGCGCTCGAAACTCGAGGCCAGGTGCTGCGGCAGGGTCGCGCCGGCGAAGGGCGCGTTCGTCAGCTCGATCATGCGGCCGAGCACATCGAGCGGCGTCGGCAGGAACGGGCGTGGCACGAGGCCCGACGCGGTGAGCAGCGTCCAGCTGCCGAGCAGCACCGCCAAGCCGAGCGCGCCCCAGCCGATCCGTTCCGCGAAGGAGAGAGGCGTATCGCGCATCGGTTCCTAGTCCCGCGCCGCCATGTTCCAGGCCAGCGCCCGCTGCTCGGCCATGGCGAGCAGCCAGGTCGTGGCCCAGCCGAGCAAGCCGACCGTGACCATGCCGACGAGGATCATGCCGGGATAGATGTCCTGCTGGGCGACGTTGAGCACGAAGCCGATGCCGAGCAGGGCTCCGACCAGCTCGGCTGCGACCAATGTCGTCCAGGAGGCCTGCAGCGACAGGCGCAGGCCGGTGAAGATCATCGGCGAGGCCGCCGGCGCGATGACCTCGCGCACCAGCCGCCAGCGCGGCGTGCCGAGCATGCGCGCCGCCTCGATCATCGGGCGGTCGATCGCCCGCACGCCGGCGAAGGCGTTGATCACCGAGGGCACGAAGGCGGCGAACCAGATCACCATGATCTTCGCGGCATCGCCAAGGCCGAGCCAGAGGATGGCGAGCGGGATCCAGGCCAGCGGGGGGATCGGACGGATCAGCAGGAAGACGGGATTGATCGCCGCCTCCGCCCGCCGGCTCCAGCCCATCCACAGGCCGAGCGGCACGCCGGTCGCGACCGCCACGGCAAAGCCGAGCAGCACGAGCTTGAGACTCTGGACGGCATGGGCGAGCAGCGGCGCCCCGGCATAGCCGCGCGTCGCGATCTGGACCAGCGACTGCCAGAACTCCGCCGGCGCCGGAAAGCGGCCCGGCAAGACCAGCCCGGTCAGCGTCGTCAATACGAACCAGAGCAATAGGGCTGCGGCCACGGAGGTCAGGCCGGCCAATCCCCTTCGTCCAATCATGGCGTTTCCCGTTGCGCATCTATTGAAAGCGCTTTCATTCAAGTTTCCAAAGACGCTCCCGCCTGTCAAGCGCTAATCTACCGGTGCTGACGCGCTTTTCGTTTGAGATCGCGCGATGACAGCGATATCTCTTATGAAAGAGTTTTCAGGACATGGCATGAGGCAGGGTGGTCGCATCAAGCTGAGCGATGTGGCGCGCGACGCCGGGGTCTCTCCGGCGACGGTGTCGCGCGCGATCGCCCAGCCGCATCTGCTCTCGGAGGAGACCCTCGCCAGGGTCAGGGCGAGCGCGCTACGGCTCGGCTATCTCCCGGATGGCGCGGCGCGCGCTTTGGCCTCGGGCCGTTCGATGACGATCGGGGCGATCGTCCCCACGCTCGACAGCGCGATCTTCGCACGGGCCTTGCAGGCGATGCAGTCGACATTGGCGCAGGAGGGCTTCCTGCTTCTCGTCGCCTCGCATGAAGGGCATGCCGCGGCCGAAGCCCAGGCCGTGCGCTCGCTGCTTGGGCGCGGTGTCGACGGGCTGATGCTGGTCGGCGCCGAGCGTTCGCCCGAGACCGTCGCCATGCTGAAGGAGGCCCGGGTGCCGATCGTCCTGACCTGGTGCGGCGACGGCAATTTCACCGCCGTCACCATCGACAATACGCTCGCCGGGCGCCTTGCTGCCGAGCATCTGATCGGCCTCGGCCATCGCCGGATCGGCATGGTCACCGGCCAGCTACGCTTCAACGACCGCCAGCGGGCGAGGCTGGCCGGGGCGCGAGCGGCCCTGGTCGAAGCCGGCCTCGGCCTTCCCGACCAGCTCCATTCCGAACAGGCGGTCACTCTCGCCGGCGGGCGTGCCGGCTGCGCGACGCTGCTCGAGCTCGACGATCCGCCGACCGCATTGATCGGCGGCATCGATCTCCTCGCCATCGGCTGCATGGAGGAGGCGCATGCGCGCGGCATCGCGGTTCCCTCCGGCCTCTCGGTGGTCGGGATCGACGGCCTCGACATGTCGGCCCATGTCTCGCCCTCGCTGACCACCGTCCATCTTCCGATCGGTCGGATCGGGACGCTGGCGGCGGAGACGCTGATGGCGCTTGTGTCAGGGCGTCCGGCGGCGACGACGATGCTGCCGGTCGAGCTGGTGGTGCGACGCTCCACCACCGGCTTCGGCTGAGATCAACCGGATCGAGGCACTACGCAGCAGCGGCGATGAATTGCGCCGCCTTCTCGGCGATCATCACTGCCGGCGCGTGGGTGTTAGGCAGGCACTGTCTCGCCCGGCGCCTTCTCGCTGTCCATGTCCTTCATGTCCTCGAACCGATCGGCGATGCGCGGATGGATGCGACCGCCATCTGATGCGCCGATCGCGACCAGGATTTCATCCGGCCCCGGGGCGTCGGCGATCTGGAAGGTCGCGGTAATGAAGTGCGAGCGCTTGCCGGTTTCGCTCTTGTGGATCATCGGCAGGGAGATCAGCGCCCCCGGCGCCGTGCGGGTGTTGGTGAAGCTCAGGAAGGCGGTGCCCGAGACCGCTTCCCTGAAGACGTTGCCGAAGCGCAGCGTATGGATCAGCGCGGACGCATGCTCGATCTCGCCGCTGATGCCGACGATGGCCGCCTTGCCATAGGCTTCGACACGCTCTCCCGGCATCGCGGCTACGAGCCGGCGCGTCATCTCCAGGCCGAGCGGGCGAGCGATCCGCAGGATCTCCGGCCGCAGGTTCTCGACGAAGCCCTGACCGGCCCAGGGATTCTTCACGACGGCGGCGACCACCACCATGGTGGTCGGCCGGGGCGCGGCCTTGCCGCCCTCTAGCATGGTCTCTTCCACGAAGGTCGCGATCTTGCGCAGCCCAATATCCATGCTCGCCTCCGGCGTTTGAAATGTCGTCGCTCGCAAAGCTAGCTGCGAGGGGGCGCCTGTCTTCCTCCGGTTGCTAGGAAGAACCGCCGAGGCAATGCTGTGAGACTACGCAGATTGCCAGCCAGGAACAGGACGCGATGCTCGACCCGGTTGCCCAGATCGCCTCGCTGCGCGACGTCGCCAGCCGGATCAATTCCGGCTCGGATCTCGATGGGCTGCTGCTCGACCTGGTCAAGGTCGCCTGCGAGCATGGCGGCTGGACGATGGGTTCGATCATGGCGGTCGATCTGACGCATGGCCACGCCAATGTGGTCGCGAGGCACGATCCCACCTTGCTGCGCCGACGGCTCGAGGATCGCTGGGAACTCGCGACGAGTCCGGCGTTCCTCGCCCTCCGCACGGGCGAGCCGGTGTATATCGAAGACGCTCGGACATCCGAGGAGTTTCCCGGCTATCGGCGCGAGGCGTTCGAGCGCGACTACCGGTCTGTCATCGTCCTGCCGCTCGGCAGCGCCGATGCCGAGGGCCGCCCGATGGTGCTGAGCCTGGTTAGCCGGGCCGTGAAGCCCGTGCCCTCCGAAGATCTCGCCTTCATGGCGATGATCGCGCATCTCGGCACGATCGCGGTCGAGCGCGAGCATCGCCTGCGGGCCGCGCGCGGGGTCGCTGAAGACCTTCGACATGCACTGGTGGCGCAAAGCGACCTGCTGCAGGAGGTGCTGGCCGGAGGCTTGATCGAGGCCCTGGCGGAACGACTCGGCGAATTCCTGCAATGTGCCGTGCTGGTGATCGATTTCTCCGACAACACGCTCGTTGCCCACGGTTCCCCCACGCCGGACGCGCTCGACGCAGCGGCCTGGTACAAGCTGCTCGCCGATGGTGAGGCCGAACTTCTGATCGCGCAGCTCAGGCAGAGCGTCACGCGCGAGGAGGCAGGCCGGGTCGAGCTGCCGATCGCGCATGGCGGGCGCATGCTGCGGCTCGCAGGGGCGGTCGAGCCGCTCGCCGTCGAGGCGGAGAAGGTTGGTGCGCTCGTGCTGTTCGGCGAAGAGCAGGGCGGCGATCTGCGGCGGCTGACGATTGACAGCGCGAAATTTGCCTTGAGCGTGCAGATGATGCGCAGCGTGATCCGCTTCCGCTTCGAGACGCGGACGCTGACGGAACTATTCTTCGAGATCGTCGAGCGGCGCTGGCGCGACCCCGACGACATCCTGCGCCGGGCGCGCCATCTCGGCGTCTCGCTCTCGCGGCCGCTGCGGATGATCGTGGTCGACCTGCCTGCCGCCGCTCATGGCGAGCGCGACCGCACCCAACAGGCGCATCAGAGCGTCGCGCGCCTCGCCGGCCAGCTCGGCCTGGGCTGCCACATCATTGCCGTCGGCGCCGGGCTCGTCTGCCTCGAACCGGAACAAGAGGGCCCGCGGCGCGAAGCCTCCGAACGGTTTGCCAGGCGCATCACCGAAGTCCTGCGCCATGACCTGCAGGGCGAGCCGATCGTGGTGATCGGCGGGCTGTGCCAGGAGCTGGACGACTATGCCGGCGAGTGGGAGCGGGTCTGGCGCATGGTGCGCATCGCCCGCGGCTTCAAGCGGACCGGCGTGCTGTCGGCGCTCGATTTCGGGCCGTTGCCGATGCTGATCGGCGCTGCCGATGCGGCCGAGGTGCGCCGGTTCGTCGACGGCAGCATCGGGCGCGTCGCGGCCCATGACTGGCAGCACGGCACGCCCTATCTCGACACGCTCGCGACCTATCTGCGCCATGGCTGCCGCAACCAGGCCTGCGCCGACGCCATGGGACTGCACGTCACCACATTGCGCTATCGGCTGACGCGGATACAGGAGCTGTTCGGCATCGATCCCGAACCGCCCGATACACGCTTCGCTCTGGAACTGGCGCTCAAGATGCACGGCCTTATCGAGGGAGCTGCACCCGCACCTGAATGAAATCGCGGAAAATTTCCGAAGCGGTTCCGTTGTTTCATAGGAAGAACGCCGGCTGCGGTCTCCATAGCCTGTTTCCCAATGGCGTAGGCCATTGGAGGACCAGCCATGCTGGCGACAGCACCCCAGGAGCCGGTTTCGATCGACCCCGTCGCATTGCGCCGGGCCTTCGGCACCTTCCCGACCGGCGTCACCGTGATCACCACGCGCGATTCCGAAGGCCGGCCGCGCGGGATGACGGCGAACTCCTTCACCTCGG
Source organism: Allobosea sp. Root483D1 (assembly GCF_001429505.1). Taxonomy (GTDB): domain Bacteria; phylum Pseudomonadota; class Alphaproteobacteria; order Rhizobiales; family Beijerinckiaceae; genus Allobosea. The sequence continues at coordinate 852,188 of NZ_LMJW01000001.1, read as the reverse complement.
TCTCGCTCGATCCGCCGCTGCTCCTGGTCTGCGTCGGCAAGGGCGCCGCGAGCTATCCGGCCTTCGCGGAAGGACAGGCCTTCGCCGTCAACCTGCTCCATGAAGGGCAGAAGGCGGTCTCCGGCCTGTTCGCGTCGAAGGCGGCCGACAAGTTCACCGACACGCCGCATGACAGCGTCCATACCGGCGCGCCGGTGCTGAGCGACAGCCTGAGCTGGTTCGACTGCACGGTGCACGACCGCGTCGAGGCCGGCGACCACCTCATCCTGATCGGCCGCGTCCGGGCCTTCGGCACGAGCCCTTCCGCACCGCTGGCCTTCTGTCGCGGGCGCTATGCGGCCGTGAAGGACCCGCTGCCGCCCGGCTGGCTCGCCTCCAGCAGCATGATCGTCAACTACCTGGTCGAGAGCGACGGCCGGCTATTGCTTTGCCGCAACGAGGATGGCGGCTGGGCTCTGCCCCATGCCGCGCGCCGGATCGTCGATGGCCGGCTGCCGGTGCCCGGCGGCGAGGGGCTGCCGTTGCTGCCGGAGACGACCTTCCTCTATTCGGTCTTCGATATCGCCGACGGCGATCCCGGCCATCTGGTCTACCGGGCGCGGCTGGCGGGCGATGCCGCCGGCCTGACGCTGCCGGACGGGGTGCGCTTCTTCGGCTTCGACGAACTGCCCTACGAGCAGATCCTCACCCGCGAAACCCGCACGATGCTGCGCCGCTATGTCAGCGAAAGCAGCCGGCGGCGCTTCGGAATCTATGTCGATTCCCATGATGGCGGGCGTTTCGCGATGGTCGAGGACACCCAGCCCTGGGACGGCGTCCCGCAACAATGGGAGCGCGGTGGCGCGGCATGAAGACGACGGTCCAGACCCTGCAGGGCTCGCGTATCGGGCATTTCATCGACGGGGCGTTCGTCGCGCCCCGTGCCGGCGTCTATGCGCCGAGCTACGACCCGACCACGGCCGAGCCCTGGTACGAGTTCGCCCAGGGCGATGCTGGTGACGTCGATGCGGCGGTGCGCTCGGCGAAGGCAGCGCTGCTCGACCCGGCCTGGCGGCGGATGACGCAGACCGATCGCGGCAAGCTGGTGCGCCGGCTCGGCGAACTCGTGCTCGCCCATGCCGAGGACCTCGCGCAGCTCGAATGCCGCGACAACGGCAAGCTGATCAAGGAAATGCGCGCCCAGATGCGGGCGATCCCGGATTCTTACGGCTACTTCGCCGGCATGGCCGACAAGCTCCAGGGCGACACGATCCCGGTCAACAAGCTCGACACGCTCAACTTCAACCTGCGCGAGCCGATCGGCGTGGTCGGCATGATCATCCCGTGGAATTCGCCGCTGATGATGCTGACGGGGACGCTGGCGCCGTGCCTCGCCATCGGCAACACGGTGGTGGTCAAGCCGTCCGAGCACGCGACAGCCTCGGCCCTGGCGCTGGCGGAACTCGTCATCGAGGCCGGCATCCCGGCTGGTGTCGTCAATGTCGTCACCGGTGATGGCGCGACCACGGGCGACGCGCTGACACGCCATCCCGGTATCGCCAAATACGTCTTCACCGGCTCGACCGACACTGGCCGCAAGATCGCCGGCAATGCCGCCGGCAACCTCGTGCCCTGCCAGATGGAGCTCGGCGGCAAGTCGCCCCATGTCGTCTTCTCCGACGTCGATATCGAGCGTGCGGTCAACGGCGTGGTCTCCGGCATCTTCGCCGCAGCGGGCCAGACCTGCGTCGCGGGCTCGCGCTGCTTCGTCGAGGCTCCGGTCTACGAGCGCTTCGTCGAGGCGCTGGTCGAGCGCACCAGGCGGGTCAAGGTCGGCCATCCGCTGGCGGAGGACACCGATATCGGGCCACTGGCGCTGGCGGCACAGCTCGAGAAGGTCGAGCACTTCGTCGGCTCCGGCGTGCGCGAAGGTGCGCGGGTCGCCGTCGGCGGGCGCAAGCCGCAGGACGAGGCTTTGGCGCGCGGCTGGTACTACGAGCCGACGGTACTCGCCGAAGCGCGCAACGAGATGAGCTTCATGCGCCACGAGATCTTCGGGCCGGTGGTCGGGGTCATGCCCTTCTCCAGCGAGGACGAGATGATCGCGCTGGCCAACGACACCGAATACGGCCTCGCCTCCGGCATCTGGACGCGCGACATCGACCGCGCGATGCGCTTCGCCCGCAATGTCGAGGCCGGCACTGTCTGGATCAACACCTACCGCTCGGCCGCCTTCATGTCCGCCAATGGCGGCACGAAGAAGAGCGGCTACGGCCGCCGCGGCGGCTTCGAGGTCATGCGCGAATTCTCGCGGCTGAAGAACGTCGTCATCGACTACTCGGGCGCCATGCAGGACCCGTTCGTCATCCGGCTGCGCTGACGCGCTGTCCCGCTCGCTCCACGGAGGCACCCATGAAGTTCGCTCTCTCGATCAATATGGAGCGCTTTTCGCCCGAGGCGTCGATGAAGGACGCCATGACCCAGATGCTGGCGCTCGCCCGCGTGGCGGATGAGGGCGGCTTCGAGACGCTTTGGACGGCCGAGCATCACACGATCGAGTGCACGGTCTCGCCCAACCCCTTCCAGACCCTGACCTGGCTGGCCCAGCATACCGACCGCATCAGGCTCGGCACGGCGACGCTTGTGGCGCCGTACTGGTCGCCGATCCGGCTGGCCGGCGAGGCGGCGCTCTGCGACCACCTGACTGGCGGCCGCCTTGAATTCGGCATCGCGCGCGGCGCCTATCAGTACGAGTTCGATCGCATGGCGGGCGGCATGCCTCAGCAGGAGGGCGTCGCCTATATGAAGGAGCTCGTGCCGGCCGTGCAGAAGCTCTGGGCCGGCGACTATGCGCATGAGGGCCAGTACTGGCAGTTTCCGCTCGCCACCTCCGTGCCGAAGCCGCTGCAGCGTCCCCATCCGCGCATCTGGGTGGCGGCGCGCGATCCCGGCACCTTCGACTGGGCGGTCGGCATCGGCGCCAACATCCTCTCGACGCCCCTTTCCGCACCGGTCGCCGAGATCGGCGTTCTCGCGGAGAAGTTCCGCAAGGCCTGTGCCGACCATCCCGAGCGCCCGCGGCCGAAATTCATGATGCAGCGCCGCTCCTGCGTCTATGAGCGCTCGCAGGATTGGGAGCAGATCGTCCGTCACAGCGTCGATTACGGGCGCTATTTCGAAAACCTGATGCAGAACATCGGCGCGGTGACGAACGGTTTCCCCGAGGCCGTACCGTTCGAGACCGTCGCCAATCGCGGCAGTTACGACCCCCGCACGATCCGCGACAACCTCGTCTTCGGCACGCCTGAGGAGGTCATCCCGAAGCTCGAGGTCTATGAGGCTGCCGGCGTCGACCAGTTCTGCCTCGGCCTCTCCTACAACCTGCCCTTCGAACTGCAGATGAAGACGCTCAGGCTGTTCATCGACGAGGTGATGCCGCATTTCGCCGCCCGTGAGCGCGACGTGGCCAAGCCTCGTTTCGCCGCAGTCGGGGCCTGACGGAGATGGCTGGCCTCGCCGCCGCAGCGATCGATCCGGATATCGCCGGAACCTTCGTCCGCGAGGGCGTCGCGCTGAACTATCGGCTGAGCGGGCAGGGGCCTCGGCCGCTCGTGCTGGTCCACGGCGTCGGCTCCTATCGCGAGGCCTGGGACGGGGTGATCGCGCGGCTCTCCGACCGCTTCCGGATACTGAGCTTCGACCTGCGCGGCCATGGCCGCTCCGAGCGGGTAAGGGGGCGCTACGAGATTGACGATTTCACCGGGGACGTGCTCGGTCTCGCCGACCATGTCGGTTTCGCCAGCTTCGATATCGCGGGATTTTCGCTCGGCGGGCTAATCGCGCAGCGCCTCGCCCTCACGCATCCCGAGCGGCTGCGACGGCTCGTCCTGCTCTCGACCGTGTCCGGCCGGACGCCGGAGGAGCGCGAGCGCGTGCTCGCCAGGCTTGCGGCGCTCAAGGCCGGCGACCGCGGCTCGCATTACGATGCATCGCTGTCGCGTTGGCTGACCGAGGATTTCCAGGAGCGGAATCCGGAGCTGATCGCGGAACTGCGCCGCCGCAATGCCGAGAATGATCCCGATTGCTATGCCGCCGCCTACCGCGTCCTGGCGGAAACCGATTTCGGCGGGCTGATCGACCAGATCCGCCTCCCGACCCTGATCGCCACCGGCGAGCACGACCTGGGCTCGAATCCGCGCATGTCGCGCTTCATGCACGAGCGCATCGCCGGCTCCCGCCTGCATATCCTGCCGGGGCTGCGCCATTCCCTGCTGAACGAGGCGCCCGACCGCGTCGCGATGTTGATGGGCGACTTTCTCATGGAAACGGGTGCGGAGGACGCAGCGTGATCGTCGAGGAACGCATCTACCGCATCCGCAACGGACGGATGGGCCGCTATCTCCAGCTCGTGCGCGAGGAGGGGCTCGCTATCCAGCAGCCGATCCTCGGGCATCTCGTCGGCTATTTCACCACCGAGATCGGGGTGCTGAGCCAGGTCACGCATCTATGGGCCTATACCGATCTCGAAGACCGCCGCAGGCGGCGCCAGCAGCTCGCCGACGATCCGCGCTGGCAGGCCTTTCTGCCCAAGCTGGTTGAGAATATCGAGCAGGCCGAGAACCGCATTCTGCTGCCTACGGATTTTTCGCCGCTGCGCTGAGCGCAGCATGCGCGGGTGACAAGGCGCAATCGCCGCCCCGCACGATCACAGGAGGGGAGTTGCAGTGAGCGAGAGGCTGCGTATCGAGAACCTCTACAAGGTTTTCGCCAAGGATCCCGGACCTGCCCTGCAGGTCCTGCGCAAGGGTGGCACGAAGGACAGCGTCTTCGAGACGCTCGGCCATGTCGTCGGCCTGGACGACGTCTCGCTCGCGGTGCCGTCCGGCGCCATGTACATGGTGATGGGGCTGTCGGGCTCCGGCAAATCCACCCTGGCGCGCTGCATCAACCGCCTGAACGAACCCAGCGCCGGCCGTATCCTGCTCGACGGGCAGGATCTCGTGCCACTCGACGAGAAGGCGCTGCGCGAGGTCAGGCGCACGCGCATCTCGATGGTGTTCCAGCATTTCGCGCTGCTGCCGAACAAGCGCGTGATCGACAATGTCGAATTCGGGCTGAAGCTGCGTGGCGTTCCGCCGGCCGCGCGACGCCGCCGTGCCGAGGAGGTCCTTTCCGTCGTCGGGCTCGGGCGCTGGGGCTATCATCTGCCGCACCAGCTCTCGGGCGGCATGCGCCAGCGTGTCGGCCTGGCGAGGGCACTGGCGACCGATGCAGACATCCTGATCATGGACGAGGCCTTCAGCGCGCTCGATCCGCTGATCCGCACCGAGATGCAGGACGAGCTGCTGCGCCTGCAGCGCACGTTCAACAAGACCATCCTGTTCATCACCCATGATTTCCAGGAGGCGCTGAAGCTCGGCACCCGCATCGCGATCATGTCCGAGGGGCGGCTGGTGCGCGAGGGCACGCCGCAGTCGATCGTGCTCGAGCCGGGCAGCGACTATGTCGCGGCCTTCACGCGCGAGGTCGATCGGGCGCGCCTGTTCGACGCGCGCTCGGTGATGAAGGTGCCCGCGGAGCTCTGGCGCGGGCCGGCCGGCATCGTCGTCGGCGGGCCGGAGGGGGGCTTCCTGCTCGATCAGCAGGAGCAGGTCGTTGCCGGGCTGGACGGCGCCGAGATCGCCTGCCTGCAGCAGACCGGGATGCTGCCGGCCGAGCACGCTGCCCCGATCTGCGTGCCGGCGGCCGCCAAGCTCATCGATGTCGCCCGCTGCTACCGCGCCGACCGGAGCGTCGGCGTGGTCGACGATGCCGGCCGGCTCGTCGGCCTGCTCGGCGCCGAGCAGATACTCGCCCGCATCGCCAACCTGCCGGCTCGGGAGTTCGAGTCATGATCAAGGCCGATGATCTTGCCATCTTCCCGATCGACCAGTGGATCCAGGACGGGGTGCGCTGGCTGGCGCTGAACCTGCGCCCGTTCTTCCAGGCGATCAAATGGCCGGTCGAGAGCCTGCTCGGCTTCAACGACTGGGTGCTGCACGCCATCCCGTTTCCGGCGATGCTGCTGCTGATCGGCCTCGTCGCCTGGCGCAGTGCCGGCGCGGGCGTCGCGATCTTCAGCGTCGTCTCGCTGGTCGCGATCGCCATGCTCGGCGTCTGGGCCGAAGCGATGACGACCCTGTCGCTGATCGCGACGGCGATCGTCTTCTGCGCCGTGATCGGCATTCCGATCGGCATTCTCTGCGCGCGCAGCGACCGGGTCTGGAACGTGGTCCGTCCGATCCTCGACATCATGCAGACCACGCCGACCTTCGTCTATCTCGTGCCGGTGGTCATGCTCTTCGGCGTCGGGACGGTGCCGGGCGAGGTTGCGGTCGTCACGGCGGCCGCTCCGCCCCTGATCCGCTTCACCAATCTCGGCATCCGCATGGTTGAGCACGAGATCGTCGAGGCCGGCCTCGCCTTCGGTGCCGACCGGCGCCAACTGCTCTGGGAAATCCAGCTGCCGCTCGCGATCCCGACCATTCTCGGCGGCCTCAACCAGACGGTGCTGACCGCGATGGTGATGTCGGTCGTCGTCGCGATGATCGGCGCCGAGGGGCTCGGCCTCGTCGTGCTCCAGGGGCTGGGGCGGCTCGATGTCGGCCGCGCCGCTGTCGGCGGCATCGCCATCGTGCTGCTGGCGATGATGCTCGACCGGATCACGCAGAAGCTCGCCGAGGCCAAGAGCGGCCAGCGCCCGTCGCTGTTCCAGCTCGCACTGCGCTTCCTGCGCGGCGGGCGGCGCGAGGAGATCGCCGCCCTGCCGCCGGGCGAGGCCACCCGGCAAGGCGCATAGACGCCGCAGCCAGCGGCGCAAGACATCCCGCCGGTCAGGCGGGTGGGGACAACAAGAAGCGACAATCAAAGAGGAGAACGCGATGATCAGCCCGTCAGCCAAGACCTTCGTCAAGACATTCGCCGCGGCGGCGCTCGCCGTGGCCACACTGCAAGGCACCGCCCTCGCCCAGGCGCTGCCGGGCAAGGGCAAGACCGTGCGCTACGCCCAGAGCGACAGCCTCGGCGCCAACTATGTCACCGCCCAGATCGTCAACCGGGCGCTGAAGGAACTCGGCTACGAGGTGAAGATCTCGACACTCAATACGACGCTGTTCTTCCAGGCCGCGGCGCAGGGCGACCTCGATCTGGCGACCGACGTCAACATGCCCCAGCGCGAGCCGGCCTTCCGCGCCGTCGAGAAGCAGGCCGAGCTCATCGGCAGCGGCATGATCGTCGGCGGCGGCGTCAACGGCTACCTGATCGACAAGAAGACGGCGACGGCACACAGCATCACCAGCCTCGCCCAGATGAAGGACCCCAAGCTCGCCGCCCTGTTTGGCAAGGACGGGCGGGCCGATCTGATCAATTGCGATCCCGGCTGGAGCTGCGGCGACGTCGTCGACTTCCAGATCGACAAGTTCGGGCTGAAGGACACGGTGCGCTCGGTACGCGGCAAGTACGAGACGCTGATGGTCGAGGCCGTGGCGCGGGTGAAGCGCGGCGAGCCGGCCTTCTTCTACGCCTGGAGCCCGTCCTGGGTGAACAACGCGTTGATCCCGGGCGAGGAGGTCGTCTGGCTGCCGACACCGGAGGACGCGCTGCCGCCAAACGTGCCCAATCGCGGCTCGGCCCAGGTCGCCGGCGTCAAGGGCTGTGCCGGCGGGGCCGATCCCTGCCGCATGGCGATGGCGTCGTGGAACTGGGCTTCCGTTGCCAACAAGCAGTTCGTCGCGGCCAACCCGGCGGTCAAGGCGCTGATCGAGCAGATGAAGTTCCCGCTGCCGATCTGGTCGGCCTGGGAGTTCAATATCAACAAGAACGGAGCGAGCAGCGCCAACGTCAACCGCATGGCGGAAGAGTGGATCAGCCAGAACAAGGCGATCTTCGATGGCTGGGTGAAGAGCGGCAGGGACGCTGTCTGAGCAGGAACGCAATGGGAAAGCCGGCCCGGAGGGCCGGCTTTCCTTTTGGCCCAGCGACCGCAACTGGCGTGGCCCAGGTCGGCAGATGGCGTGGCACGTGAAGGCTGTTACCTGCGATTGATGCAAACGACCTTTGGTTGGGTCATCTCCTCGACGGCAAAACGAACGCCCTCCCGCCCGATGCTGCCGTGCTTGAACCCGCCGAACGGCATGGCATCGAACCGATAATCGGAGGAATCATTGATCATGACGCCGCCGGCGTCGAGCCGCCGGGAGGCTTCCAGCGCAACCGAGAGACTGTTCGTGAAGATGCCGGCATGCAGGCTGTAGTCAGGATCGTTGGCCATATCGATCGCCTGATCCAAGGTCTCGAATGGCGACAGCATCACCACCGGGGCAAAAACCTCATCGTGCCATAGCGAGCAGGTCGGAGGAGTGCCCTCCAGCACGGTCGGATTGTAGAGCGAACCTTTGCGAAGATTGCCGCAGAGCAAGGTCGCGCCAGCCGCGATTGCATCGTTCACGGCGGCTTCGGCTCGCTTCGCGACCGTCTCCGAGATCATCGGTCCGACATCTGTGTCTTCCCGTGACGGGTCGCCTGCTGTGAGCTCTTGCGTGGCCAGCACGAAGGCGTCACGGAAGCGCTGATACAGCTGCGCCTGGATGAGAATGCGCTGCGTGCCGATACAGTTCTGCCCCGCAGCCCAAAACGCACCCGAGACGCAGCTTTCGACCGCCATGTCGAAGTCGCAGTCGGCCATGACGATGACCGGCGCGTTGCCGCCGAGCTCCATCGCGAGCTTCTTCAACCCAGCAGAGCGCGTGATCGCTTCCCCAGCGGCGAAACCACCGGTGAACGATACCATACGAACATCTCGGGCGGAGACGAGTGCCTTGCCGAGATCGACGCCGCCGATTGCGACCGTGATGATCTCTTCGGGCAAGCCAGCTTCGATGAGAACCTCGACCAGCTTCATTGCGGAGAGCGGAGTCAGTTCGGACGGCTTGAGGAGGAGCGCGTTCCCGCCGGCGATTGCCGGCCCGAGTTTGTGCGCCACGAGATTGAGCGGGTCGTTGTAGGGCGTAATCGCGGTGATGATCCCGAGTGGCTCGCGTGTGAACCAGCCCTGGCGCTGCTCTGATCCCGGATAGGCGTCGAAGGGAATGACCTCACCCGTGTTGCGCTTTGCCTCTTCCGCCGAGAGCTTCAACGTGTTGGCACAACGCATGACCTCCTTGCGTGCCTGAACGATCGTCTTCCCGGCCTCGGCGACGATCGTGTTCGCGAAACTATCGCAGCGATCGGTTATGCGGGCGGCAGCGCCTTCGAGGATGTCGGCCCGCTTGTGACGCGGCAATTGGCGAGACACAGCCGCTCCACGCCGGGCGCGGGCGAGCAGATCGTCAAGAGCTTCCGTGCCGGTCGAGGGAACCCTCCCGACGACCGAGCCGTCGAATGGGTTCTCGACATCGATGGTGGTGCAATCCTCGGATGCGGCCGGCACCACATCCAAGTGGGAGTCTGGAGACGCCATGACGATATCCAAGCAGTGCGGCAGGCTGTGCCCGATCAGGCGATCGCGTTTTCGCGTGACAGCTCGTCCATGACCTCTCGTACCGCGGCCTCGGCGATCGAAATGATCTCGTCGATCTCTCCCTTGGTCGTCACCAGCGGCGGAGCAAAGCCGAGGATGTCGCCGTGTGGCATCGCGCGAGCGATCAGGCCGCGGTCGCGTGCCGCCTTCGAGACACGGGCGCCAACCTTCAATCCGGCGTCGAAGCGGGTCTTGCGCTCCCGATCAGCGACGAATTCGATCGCGCCCATCAATCCAACGCCGCGAACCTCGCCGACGATCGGGAGCTGAGCGAATGTGGCGGTGAGCCGTTGCTGGAAGTGCTCGCCGACGACGCGCGCATTGCCAGGCAGGTCTTCCTTCTCGACGATGTCGAGGACCGCGTTCGCGGCGGCGGCACCGATGGGATGTCCCGAATAGGTGTAACCGTGGGAGAATGCCCCGACCTTTGCCGCGCCTTCTTCCATCACCGCGTAGATCTTCTCGCCCACGATGGAGCCGGAAAGCGGGAAGTATGCCGAGGTCAGGCCCTTGGCGATGGTGATCAGATCGGGCTCGATTCCGTAGTGATGGGAGCCGAACATTGAGCCCGTCCGCCCGAAGCCCGTGATCACTTCGTCGGCGATGAGGAGCACGTCGTGCTTCCTGAGGACCTCCTGGATGGCGGCCCAATAGCCTTCCGGGGGCGGCGTGATGCCACCCGTGCCAAGGACCGGCTCCGCGATGAACGCCGCAACGGTATCGGCTCCCTCGCGCTGGATCAGCGCGTCGAGTTCAGCGGCCCGGCGCGCCGAGAAGGCAAGCTCCGTCTCGCCGGCTTCTGCGCCCCAATAGTGGTGTGGCGCGCCAGTGTGGATGATCCCGGAAACCGGCAGGTCCATATGGTCATGATAGAAGCTCATGCCGGTCAGCGACCCCGACACCACGCTGCAACCGTGGTAACCCCGCAGACGTGAGATGATCTTCTTCTTTTTCAGCTTGCCGCGGAGGTTGTTGTAGTACCAGACGAGTTTGACATTCGTCTCGTTGGCGTCGGAGCCCGACATGCCATAGAAAACCTTGCTCATCTTGCCCGGGGCCATCCGCACCAGGCGATCGGACAGGATCGCCAGCTCGTCGGTCGTGTGCGCAGCGTAGGTATGGTAGTAGGCGAGCCGATAGGCCTGACGGGAAATCGCCTCCGCCACCTCTGTCCGACCGTAGCCGATGTTCATGCAGTAGAGTCCGGCGAAGCCGTCGATGAACTCCTTGCCGGTCGCATCCTGAATCCGGATGCCCTTGCCTGTCTCCACGATGGTCGGATCACCGATCTTGCCGCTCGCGAAGTCGGCGAGCTGCGTGAAGGGATGGAGGACGCTGGCGCGGTCCAGCCTGCTGATCTCGGCGACGTTGACCGTCATTGCGTGGCTCCTTCTGTCATCGAATGTTCAGTCGAGAGCGCCGGAGAAGTCTCCGCGCTCCACCGCGAGCGATTGTCAGCGGGCGTGACCGCCAACCGCCGGATTTGGTGTCCTGACCATTGATAACGTTATATAGAGCCAAGGCGCAGGTTGGCGGCGTTCACATGCTCTCAATGGATGGCTTTCTGCGTATTTATCGGCTTCACGCAGGATTCGTGCGCAATGACGCTAGATCAGATCGACATCAAGCTCCTGAGGGCAGTGCAGGCGAACAACCGCCTCACATCGGAAGAGCTCGCCGAACTGGCGAACCTGTCGCCAACCGCCTGCCAGCGCCGCATGAAAAGACTGCGCGCGGCGGGCGTTATCGAGGGGGACGTCTCGATCGTGTCCCCGAAGGCGGTCGGGCGCCCGGTTTCGATGCTCGTGCTCGTCTCTCTCGAACGGGAGCGCGCGGACATCGTCGATCGCTTCAAGGCTGCCATCAGGTCGACCACCGAAGTGATGATCGGCTTCTATGTGACGGGCGACGCTGACTTTGTACTCGTGGTGACCGCACGCGACATGGAGGACTACGAGCAGTTCACGCGACGGTTCTTTTACGAGAACCCCGACATCAAGGGCTTCAAGACCTTGGTGGTCATGGACCGCGTGAAGGCAGGGTTTTCCTTGCCAATCGAACTGTGAATTTCCGCAGTTGAAGCGGCGCCGGTTCAGCCTAGCACCGAGGCCAGGAATTCGCGGGTACGAGGCTGCTCGGGCGCGCTGAAGATGCGCTCCGGCTCGCCCTGTTCGCAGATGCGGCCCTTGTCGAAAAAGCAGACCCGGTCGGAGACCTCGCGGGCGAAGCGCATCTCGTGGGTGACGAGAAGCATGGTGAGATCATGCTCGCTGGCGAGGCCGCGGATGACCGAGAGCACCTCGCCGACGAGTTGCGGATCGAGCGCCGAGGTCGGCTCGTCGAACAGCAGCACGCGCGGGCGCATGGCGAGCGCACGGGCAATCGCGACGCGCTGCTGCTGACCGCCGGAAAGCTGCGCCGGATAGTGGTCCTTCTTGTCGGCGAGCCCGACCATGGCGAGCAGGTCGACCGCCCGGCATTCGGCCTCGCCGCGCGGCAGGCCGAGCACCCGTAGCGGTGCCTCGACGACATTGCGCAGCACAGTCATGTGCGGGAACAGGTTGAAGCTCTGGAAGACCATGCCGACATGGCTGCGGATCTGGCGCAGATGACTATCCGACGCCTTGAACGGTCCGCCGGCATTCGGCTCGTGATAGGACATGCCGGCGAGCGTCAACCGTCCCTCCTGGAACGGCTCCAGGGTCATCAGGATGCGCAGCACCGTCGACTTGCCCGAGCCCGACGGGCCGATCAGCGTGACCTTCTCGCCGCGGGCGACGCTGAAGTTGAAATCGTCGAGCACGGTCAAGGCGCCGAACCGCTTGGTCACGCCGGCGAACTCGATGATGGGCGGCTGTGGATCGACGGCAGGCTGGGCGGTGTCGGTCATCGCAACGGAATCCCTGCTTTCGGCAGCGCCTTCTGCAGCCGGTGCAGCCCGGCCGAGCAGATCAGCGTGAGGAGAAGGAAGATCAGGCCGACCAGCGTCAGCGGCACGAGATATTCGAAGGTGCGCTCGCCGATCATGTTGGCGAGCCCCATCATCTCGAGCACGGTGACGATGGAGAGCACTGGCGTCTCCTTGATCATGGCGACGAGGTAGTTGCCCATCGCCGGCAGGATGCGCGGCACGATCTGCGGCACGACGATGTCGCGATAAGTCTGCAGCCGGCTGAGGTTCAGCGCGGTCGCCGCTTCCCATTGCCCACGCGGCACAGCCTCGATGCCACCGCGATAGACCTCGGAGGTATAGGCCGAATATTGCAGCCCGAGCGCGAGCGCTCCGGTCAGGAAAGCCGGCAGCGTGATGCCGTAATCCGGCAGCACGTAATAGAGGAAGAAGAGCTGCACCAGGAGCGGCGTGTCGCGCAGGAATTCGACGACCACGGCCGTGGTCCAGGACACGGCCGCGAGCCGGCTGCGGCGTAGCAGCGCGAAGACGAGACCGAGCACCAGCGCGATCGCAAAGCCGGCCGCCGCCGCCTGCAGCGTCACGGTGAGCCCGATCAGGATGATCGGCAGGATCGAGGCCGCGTAGGTCAGCGGCGTCGTCGTATCCCATTCGAAGCCGTACATCATGCCATCGGCCTCACGAATGCGCCGCGCGCGGGAAGGCCGCGCCGCGCCGGACCCACCGCTCGATCAGCCGCATGATCAGCATCAGCACCAGCGACATCGCGAAGTAGCCGACGAGCGTCAGGCTGTAGACGCCGGCGCTGTCGAGGGTGAGGTTGCGGATCGACTGCGCCCGGAAGGTCAGGTCGGCGATCGAGATCAGCGAAACCAGCGAGGACAGCTTCAGAGTCTCGATGGCGAGATTGCCGAAGGCCGGCATCATCTCGACCAGCGCCTGCGGCAGGCTGATACGGAGAAGCGTCTGGGCGCGGCCGAAATTCAGCGCCCGCGCCGCCTCACGCTGCTGCACGGAGACCGATTGCAGCGCGCCGCGCACGATCTCGGAGCCATAGGCGCCGACATGCAGGGAGAGCACGAGAATGCCGGTGGCGACGGGCTCGAAGCTGACGCCGACGAGCGGCAGGGCATAGTAGAACCAGAACAACTGGACGAGCAGCGACGTCCCGCGGAAGAGCTCCGTGTAACAGAGCGCGATCGTCGACAGCACGCGCCCGCCCTCGACGCGGGCGATGCCGGCCACGAAGGCGGCGACGGCGCCGATCGCGATTGCCGACAGCGTGATCGCCGCGGTGACGAGTGCGCCGCGCGAGAGCGCAGGCAGATAGGACAGCCACTCCATCCGGTAAACTCCCGCGAGAGCGTCGAATATGGGCGCAGAGTCCCGCCCGCCACTTGGGCGGGCGGAAACGTGTTCGGCTAGCGCCCTATTTGCCGGCGCAAAGGTCCTCGACCTTACGCTCCGCCGCCGCCTTGATGCTGGCCTCGGACAGCCCGTAATTGCCAAGGGTCTTCTTGTACTCGTCGCTCTTGCGGAACTCGACGAGGGCGACATTGAAGGCGTCGCGCAACTCCTTGTCCTCGGGCCGGAAGGCGAAGCCGCCGAAATTGCGGACCGGCTTGCCGTTGACCACCGGATCGGTGAAGGGCGCGACCTGCTCGACATTGGCCTGGCCCTTGGCGAGCGAGGCGACGGTGAGCTCGGTCGCGGCATAGGCGTCGGCGCGGCTCTGCACGGTGGCGAGCGCATCGGCATTGGCGGTGATGAAGATCACCTGGCTGTCCTTGACGCCGACGGCGCGCAGGAAGTCGATATTGTTCGCCCCGGAGACGACCGCGACCTTCAGCGACGGGTCCTTGGCGATGTCGGCATAGGTCGTGAGCTTCTTCGGATTGCCCTTCTTCACCAGCAGGCCCTCGCCATAGGAGGAGTTCGGCTCGGAGAACGAGACCTGCTTGCAGCGCTCCGGCGAGATGTTCTGCTCGGCGGCGACGAAGTCGAAGCGCTTGGCCTTGAGGCCGGGGATCAGCGTGCCGAAGGGCGTGACCGACCAGTTGGCCTCGGCGACGCCGAGCTTCTTCAGCACGGCGTTGGCGACGTCGGGGCCGATGCCGGCCGAGGTGCCGTCATCCTTCATGTAGGAATAGGGCACCTCATTGGCGGTCGCGACGCGGATATAACCCTGGTCCTTGACGTCCTTGAGCGTGGTGGCGCCGGCGGCGGAGAGGCCGATGGCGACAGCGAAAGCGGATACCCCGGCGATTTTCAGAAACGGCATGTGCAATTCTCCTCTGGTTGATGTTTCTCCGCTTGCCGATTGCTTCGGCTTCTCTGGCGTCTTTGCGCCGGCGGATTGGCTTGGACCGGTCTCCCGGCCGAACGGGTCAGGGCGCCTCCGTCAGCACGGCAAGCACCGAGAGGCAGTCGCCGGCCTTGATCAGCCCGGGGACGTGGCGCGCGGCCAGGATGCCGTCCATGGCGGCCTGGTACTCGGCAGGGGCGAGCCCGGTCTTGCCGACGGGATAGACCCGGGCGATCACCTCGCCGGCGCGCACGGGTTCGCCGAGGTCGTGCTCGAAGACGATCAGCCCGTCATCCTGGGCGAAGATGAAGCAGTCGCCCGAGGGCATGTCGAGCCAGCTGCTCGGCGCGGTCTCGGGCGTACCTGCCAGGATACCGGAGTGCCTGAGCAGGTTGGCGGCACCACGCCGGGCGATGCCGATGCTGCGTGCACTTGCCGTTCCGGCGCCGCCGAGCTCGGTCGTGACGAAGACCTTGCCCATCTCCTCGACGGTGGTGTCGAGCATGCCGACGGCGTCGATCTCCAGCATCTTCATCGAGTAGGGCGCGGAGAAGGCGGCGACCGCTGCAAAGCAGCGCGCCTCCTGCGCCTTGTCCGGCAATTCATGCGCGGCGGCATAGGGCAAGAAGTCGAGCGTCTTTCCACCGGAGTGGAAGTCGAGGACGATATCGGCGAGCGGCACGAGATGGCGCGTGACGTAGTCGGCGATCTTCTCGGTCACGCCTCCATCCGGTCGGCCGGGAAAGCTGCGGTTGAGATTGCCCTTGTCGATCGGCGAGGTGCGCGTGCCGGCTAGGAAGGCCGGATAGTTCAGCGCCGGCAGGATGATGACGCGACCCGAAACCTCGGCCCGATCGAGCGTGCGCGCCAGCTCGAACAGCGCCGCCGGCCCTTCGTATTCGTCACCGTGGTTGGCGCCGATCAGGAGCGCGGTCGGCCCTTCGCCGTTCGCGATCACGCAGATCGGGATCATCACCGAACCCCAGGCGCTGTCGTCGCGGCTATAGGGCAGGCGTAAGTGGCCGTGCTGGACGCCCTGCGCCGACAGGTCGATCGTGGGTGTCACCGGCGAGGGACGGGGTGAGGCGGTCAACATCGCGTCAAGCCTTGACGAAGAGCTGGCGCGGCACGTTCGACAGGCATTCGACGCCGCTCTCAGTGATCGCGATGCTTTCGGTGATCTCGAGGCCCATATCCTCGAGCCAGAGGCCGGTCATGAAATGGAAGGTCATGCCGGGCTTGAGCTCGGTCCGGTCGCCGGGCCTGAGGCTCATGGTGCGCTCGCCCCAATCGGGCGGATAGGACAGGCCGATCGGGTAGCCGGTGCGGTTGTCCTTGATGATCCCGTACCGCTTCAGCACCGCGAAGAAGGCGTTGGCGATGTCCTCGCAGGTGTTGCCGGGCTTTGCCGCGGCGAGGCCGGCTTCCATGCCTTCGAGCGTCGCCTTCTCGGCATCGAGGAAGGCCTGCGTCGGTTTGCCCAGGAAGACGGTGCGCGAGAGCGGGCAATGATAGCGTTTGTAGGCACCGGCAATCTCGAAGAACGTGCCTTCACCTGATCGCATCGGCTTGTCGTCCCAGGTCAGATGCGGCGCGGAGGCGTCGGCGCCCGAGGGCAGCAGCGGCACGATCGCCGGATAGTCGCCGCCGAACTCGGGCGTGCCGCGGATGCCGGCATCATAGATCTCGGCGACGAGATCGCATTTGCGCATGCCGGGTCGGGCGACCTCGACGATGCGCTTATGCATCAGCTCGACGATGCGGCCGGCCTTGCGCATGTAGTCGAGTTCGGTCGTGCTCTTGACCGCGCGCTGCCAGTTCACCAGTCCGCCGGCATCCTTGAAGCGGGCATTGGGCAGGTGCTTCTGCAGCGAGGCGAAGGCCGCCGCCGAGAAGTAGTAATTGTCCATCTCGACCGCGATCGAGAGCGTGCCCCAGCCGCGCTCGGCGATGATCTCAGCGAGCAGATCCATCGGATGGCGCTCGGTCGACTGAACATAGTGGTCGGGATAGCCGATGATGTTGTCATGGCCGAGATAGGCGGTGCGCTTTGCGCCGTTCGCATCCTGCTTGCGACCGTACCAGATCGGCTCGCCCGTCGGCGGCACCAGCACGCATTGGTGGACGTAGAACGACCAGCCATCATAGCCGGTGAGCCAGTGCATGTTTGAGGGATCGGTGACGATCATCAGCTCGACGCCGGCCCGCTCCATCGCGGTACGGGTCTTGGCGAGGCGCTCGGCATACTCCTCGCGCGTGAAATTCAGGGTCACGGTCACGCGGCGTCTCCCGCTTCGGCTTTGGTGTCGATGGTCTGCCCGGCGCCGGCACTGAGGGCGCGGGCGGCGGCAAGATTGGCGATCGCCGTGTCCTGCACGCCGGTGCCGGTCAGGTCCGCCAGGGTGATCTCGTCAGCACGCGTCCGGCCGGTGCGCTTGCCCGCGATGACCTCGCCCAGTTCAGCGAAAGACTGGTCGGCCGTGGTGAGGCCGGCGCGGATCGCGGAGGCGAGTTCGCCGAGGCGCCGGGTCTGGCTGAGGCGGTCGGCGACATAGGTCGCGCGAGCGAAGACGGCCGGGTCGATCTCGTTCTTGTGCTCGCTGTCGGAGCCCATCGCGGTGACGTGCTGGCCGGGCTCGAGCCAGTCTGCCCTCAGGATGGGCTGTTCGCTCGGCGTCGTGGTGACGATGATGTCGGCGCCCCTTACGGCCGCCCGAGGATCGGTAATCGCCGTGACGGAAATACCAAGCTTCCGGGAGAGGTCGCTCGCGACCTTACCGGCCTTCTCCTGGTCACGCGCCCAGATCCGCGCCTCCCGTATCGGCCGCACCAGCGCCAGCGCTTCGAGCTGGAGCCTTGCCTGCATGCCGGCGCCGAAGACGGCGGCGACCGCCGCATCCGGCCGGGCGAGGTGGCGTGCCGCGACGGCTCCGGCCGCGGCCGTCCTGACATCGGTGAGATAGCCATTGTCCAGGAGCAGCGCCTCGACCAGCCCGGTCCTGGCGCTGAACAGGATCATCAGCCCGTTCAGGCTGGGCAGGCCGAGCTTGGGATTGTCGAAGAAGCCGGGGCTGACCTTGATCGCGAAGCCGTCGAGGCCCGGCACATAGGCCGTCTTCACATCGACCTCACCGCGATATTCGGGGATGTCGAGCCGCAGGATCGGCGGCATGGCGACGGGCTTGGTCGCGAGCGCCGCGAAGGCTTCCTCGACACAGGCAACCGCGCTCTGATCGAGCCTGACGACGCGGCGCAGTTCCGCTTCAGTGAGGACAAGCATGCGGCTCATGCGGCGGCCCCGGAGACGATGCGCCGGTGCACGGCCTCGTCGATATTGCGGCCGGAGACGATGAGCGCTGTCGGCCCCAGCGGATTGGCCTTGCCGGCAAGCAAGGCCGCGATACCGACCGCACCGGCGCCCTCGACAATCTCGCCCTCATCGCGCGCTGCATGGCGGATGCCTGCGGCGATCTCCGTCTCGCTCAGCAATACGACTTCGTCGAGAAGGTCGCGGCACAGCGCGAAGGTGACGCGGTTGGAAAGGCCGATGCCACCGCCGAGCGAATCCGCCAGTGTTTCCTCTTCGACCATCGCGACGGGATGGCCGGCTGCAAGCGCCGCGGCCATGGCGGCGCCGCGCTCCATCGAGATGCCGACGATCCTTGCCGAGGGCCGCAGCGCCTTGACCGCGACCGCAATCCCGGCCGCGAGACCGCCGCCCGAGAGTGGGATCAGCGCGCAGGCGAGATCAGGCATATCCTCGACCAGTTCGAGACCGATCGTGCCCTGGCCTGCGACGACATCCGGATGGTCGAAGGGCTGGATCGGGGCGAGCCCATGCTCGGCGACCAGCCGCTCGACCTCGGCCTGTGCGTCGTCCTGAGAGCGGCCGACGATACGGACCTCTGCGCCGAGCGAGCGGATCGCCTCGACCTTGTTGGCCGGCACCAGCGCCGACATGCAGATCGTGGCGTGAAGGCCGAGCTCCCGGGCGGCGTAGGCGACGGCGCGGCCATGATTGCCGGTTGACGCGGTCACGAGCCCGCGCCGGCTATGGTCGCCGTCCAATGCCAGCACCGCGTTCATCGCACCACGAAGCTTGAAGGCGCCGATCGGCTGGCGGGTTTCGAGCTTGAGATGGATAGGGTGGCCGCAGAGGCGGCTCAAGGAGGGCGAGGCGACGAGCGGTGTGCGAACCACCCGGCCGGCGATGCGCGCTGCGGCGGCTTCGATGTCGGACAGAACCAGGGAGGCCGGCTGCGTGGCCGGCCGCTCTGCTTCTGCAGCGGCAAGATGCGGTTTGGTCACCGTCATTCCCCTCTCGCTTGTCATGCTGCGAGGGAGAAAATTTCATGTCAATTACTATATTGTCATGATTCAATTATGACGCGCGTGCTGAAGTGGCGGTCGCGAAAAAGCCGCGCCCGTCAAACGCCGCTGCTGTCAACCGATCGCGCCGATGTCGAAGACCGGCGGGAGTTGCTCGAAGGTCTGCCTGACCGTCGTCAGCGTCCGGGCCAGAAGCTCATGACTCATCCGTCCGCCAAGGCAGATGCGGATGCCGCCGCCATGGCCGGGACCGGCGACGAAGGGATCGGACGGCGTCACGGCGATGCGCCTGTCGGCGAGCGAGCGCACCAGGCTGTCCTCGGTCCAATGCGCGGGGACCTTGAGCCAGGCGCAGAGCGAGAGCGGATGGCTCGAGGCGACATGCGCCCCAAGTGTCTCCGCGACGATGCGTTGGCGGGCCTGCGCCTCCGCGCGCTGGACGGCGAGCAGCCTTTGCGCGGTGCCGTCCTCGACCCAGCGCGTCGCGATCTCGGCCGGCAGATAGGTGCCGCTCCAGCTGGTCACACGCAGGATCGAGGCGGCGCGGATCGAGTACTGCGGCGGCACCACGAGATAGCCGACACGCAGGCCGGTCAGCACCGTCTTGGTGAAGCTGGTGAGGAAGAAGCCGAGGTCGGGCAACAGCGCGGTGATCGACGGCAGTGGCTCAGGGATGAGCGGCTTGTAGACCTCGTCCTCGACGACGAAGACGCCATGGCGCTGCGCGATCTCGGCAATGGCGCGGCGGCGCTCGGGGCCGGCGACATGGCTCGTCGGATTGTTGAGCGTCGGGATCAGGACCAGCGCCCGCACGCCGCCTGCGCGGCAGGCGGCCTCGAACGCGTCGGGGCGAATGCCTTCCTCGTCGGTCGGCAGGCCCTTGAGGCTGAAGCCGAGGATATTGGCGAGGCCGATGACGCCGTGATCGGTCAGGTTCTCGGTCAGCACGAGGTCGCCGGCCCGGACCACGCAAGTCAGCGCCAGGAAGAGCGCATGGGCAGCCCCGTTCGTGATCAGCACGCGCTCGACGGCCGTCTCGACGCCCAGTGGCCCAAGCCAAAGCCGCGCGGCTTCACGGTGGCGGTCGAGACCGGCGATCGGCCGGCACGGCCGCATGAAGGCGCCGTTGTCATCCTCGGCCAAGGCCGCCAGCGCCTGGCGCGAGGCCGTCTCATGCGCGTCGAGATAGACCCCGCGCACGATCGAGAGGTCGACGACCTCGGTCGGGCTGCGGTCGAGCATCAGCCGCCCGGCCTGCTCGGTGACGCGGCTCTTCACGAAGGTTCCGCGCCCAACCTCGCCGCTGAGATAGCCGAGGCGCTCGGCCTCCTTGTAGCTCAGGCTGACGGTCTGGACGGAGATGCCGAGCTCGCGGGCAAGGTCGCGATGGGTCGGCATCCGGTCCATCGGCTTCAGGATGCCGGCGTCGATATCGGCGATGATGCGCTCGGTCAGCGCGGCATGCTTGGTCGCGCCCTTCTGCTTCGTCAGGACCGGATGCCACTCGACGGCCTTCTCCACCATCGGGGAAAGCCTGTTGCCGGAAGGCCGTTCGGCTTGACGGAACATGGGATTGTCTCGTTCTAAGGACGCATCGTTCAGGACATTATGCACGGGCGGTCACCGAAGATGAAGCTCGATCCCATCGACCTCAAGATCGTCGCGGCCCTGCAGTGCGACCGCCGCATGACCAAGCTCAAGCTCGCCGAAACGGTGGCGCTGTCGCCAGCCGCCTGCTGGGAGCGGCTGCGCCGGATGGACGCGGCCGGCGTGATCAAGGGCATTCCACTCGCCGAGGCGCATTCACGGCCATAGCAATCCGGCTAGGGAATGGAATGCCGGTTTACTTGAGCTGCGGCCGATAGCCCGCCGGTCTCTCCATATGAATGTCCGCTTCCAAAGCGATCGCCCAATGTCGGCTCCTCGCGCTTTGCGTGAGCGGCGCGGGTGCAGAGGAATGAGCTGCAGGCATGGCGGCCTGCCTCAGCCTGAAACTTCAAGCGATGATCTTGCCGGGATTGCAGAGATTGTCGGGATCGAACAGCGTCTTGATCTGGGCCATCAGCGCCACCTTCACGGGGTCGGCGTGGCGTTGCAGGGCCGCGATCCGCTTGTTGCCGATGCCATGCTCGGCGGAGAACGAGCCGCCGAGCCCGCGCAACTCACCATAGATCGCAGTGTCCACGGCTGCCCTGATATCCGGCCGGAGCGGGCCGGACAGGTTCAGGACGATGTGGAGATTGCCGTCGGCGAGATGGCCGAACAGATAAGGTTCGATGGCCGGATCGATCGCCTTCAGAGCCGGCCGCAGGCGCGCTACATAAGCGTCGAACTCGCGCGCCGGTAACGAGATGTCGTAGGAAGGCGCCTGAGGATGCAGCCGATAGAGCACGTCCGTGTCCTCGCGCAGCCGCCAGAGCTGCGCCGACTGGGCCATCGAGGTGCAGACGACGCCATCGAGGTCCGGCTCTGTCTCGGCGAGCGCTGCGAGCGCTTCTTCCAGGGCGGTGCGCGCAGCCTCGAAGCTCGCACCACCGAGTTCGACCAGCAGCAGGCAGGGTGAGCGCAACGGCAATTGCGCCGGGTCGAGGCCGATCGCGGCACAGGTCACGGCGGCAAAGCCGGACCACATGATCTCCGCCGCGAGCAGTGGCGACGACCCGCCACGCAAATGCCGGACGATGTCGAGCGCCTGCGCCGCACCGTTGAGGCCGAGCAACGCGGTCGCGCGGCCGTTCGGCAAGGGATCGAGCCGGATCACTGCACGCGTGACGATTCCGAGCGTTCCCTCCGCGCCGATCAGGAGCTGCTTCACATCATAGCCGGCACTCGTCTTCAGGACGCGGGTCATGTCGTCGACGAGGCGGCCATCGGGCAGCACGGCCTCCAGGCCGAGCACGCGGTGGCGCATGACGCCGGTGCGGAAGGCCGTGATACCACCGGCATTGGTCGCGATCAGCCCGCCGATCGTGGCCGAGCCGCGCGCGGCAAGGTCGAGGCCAGGATGGAGTCCGAAGGCTGCCGCGGCCTCTTGCAAGGCCCCGAGCGTGACCCCGGCCTGGACCACGGCGATGCCGCTGTCGGGGTCGATCTCCTCGATCTTGTCGAGCGCGCCGAGATCGCAGATCAGCTGGTCGGGCGTGGTGACGGCGCCGCCGACGAGACCTGTCCGCCCGCCTTGCGGCACGAAGGCACAGCGCTGCGCCCGGCACCACGACACCAGCTCTACGACGTCCGCGACAGAGCCGGGGCGAACGAGCGCGAAGGCGTTCAGGTTGCCCGCGTCCCAGCCTGGATCGCGCGCGGCGAGCACGCTGCGATCGAGCACCTGGCTTTCCGGCAACTGGCTGCGCAAAGAAGCGACCTTGTCCAGCTCAGGCTCGGCCAGCTGTTCCTCACAACGCATCATGCATGTCTCCGGGGATGGCCCGCTGTTGCAGGAGCCGGGTGAGCCAGTCCGGATCGACATCGGGCACGCAGGAGAGCAGCAATCGCGTATAGGCGTCGGACGGCGCCTCCAGCACCGTGTCGCGTGGTCCGCTCTCGACCACGGCGCCGTGGCGCATCACGACGACTTCGTCCGCGATGGCGCGCACCGTCGCGATGTCATGGGTGATGAAGAGGCAAGACAGGCCGAGCTCCTTCTGCAATCGCTGCAGCATCGCCAGGATGTCGGCCTGGACGACCTGATCGAGGGCCGAGGTCACCTCGTCGCAGATCAGCAGCTCGGGGTCGGCTGCGAGCGCCCGGGCGATGCAGACGCGCTGCTTCTGCCCGCCCGAGAGCGCGTTGGGCAGCCGGTCGAGCAGTTCGGGCTTGAGCTCGACCAGCGCCATCAGCTCGTACAGGCGGGCCGCGCGCGCAGCCCCCTTGAGGCCGTTATAGAGCTGCAGCGGCCGGCCGATCGTCTCGCGGATGCTGTGGTGGGGATTGAGTGCCGCATCCGGACTCTGGTGGATGAGCTGGACGCGGCGAAGCTCGTCACGCGAGCGATCCCGCAGGCGCCCCGGCAAGCCGCCTCCTTGCAGCAGGACCCGTCCGGCCGTGGGCGGCAGCAACCCGGCCACGACGCGCGCCAGGGTCGACTTGCCGGAGCCGGATTCGCCGACGAGGGCGACCGTGCGGCCCTTTCCGACCGTCAGCGAGACATCCCTGAGCACAGGGACGGAGCCATAGGAGGCGCCGACCCCGGCCAGTTCCAGCAGCGCCGCGCCATGGTCCGGCTCCGGCGCCTTCCTGATCTTGCGCACGGCCCAGAGCGAGCGGGTATACGTCTCGCGCGGAGCGGCGAGCATGGCACGCGTCGGAGCTTCCTCGACGATGCGGCCATGGCGCAGCACGACGATGCGATGGGCGAGCTGTGTCACCACCGCGAGATCATGGGTGATGTAGATCGCAGCGGTCCCGAAGGCTTCGACGACATCGCGGACGCAGGCGAGGATCTCGACCTGCGTGGTGACGTCGAGGGCCGTGGTCGGCTCGTCGAAGACGATGAGATCCGGCCGGCAGATCATCGCCATCGCGATCATCACGCGCTGGAGCTGGCCGCCCGAAAGCTCGTGCGGGAAGCGCTCGCCGATGCGGTCGGGATCCGGCAGGGCGAGGCGCGCGAACAGCTCGCGTGCCTCCTGCTCCGCCTGTCGTCTGCCCATGCCGGCCTGCCTTGTGGCGGTCTCGACCGCCTGGTCGATCAGGCGATGCGCCGGGTTGAAGGATGCGGTGGCGCTCTGGGCGACATAGGCGATGCGGGTGCCGCGCAGCGCCCGGCGGTGCTGCGGCGGCAAATCGAGCAGGTTCTGCCCATTGAAGTGGATGGTGCCTCCCGCGAAGCGGCAGCCGGGCCGAACATAGCCGAGCGCAGCGAGGCCGATCGTCGACTTGCCGGCACCGGATTCGCCGATCAGACCGAGCACCTCACCGGCGTGCAGCTCCAGATCGATGCCGTCGACGATCCGCTGCGGCCGGCCGGCCCCGCTCGCCTCGATCACGAGATCGCGCATGACAAGGAGCGGCACGCCACCCGTCTCAGTCAGCATGCGTTGTGCCTCTTCGGCGAGGCCCGCGGTTTCAGCGTTCATCGCTCAGCCCATGGTTGCCGGCCGCGGCCCAGTCGATGACCAGATTGATGCCGATGGTGAGCAGCGCGATCGCGCCCGCCGGAAACAGCGGCATCAGGATGCCGAACGAGATCGCGGCGGCGTTCTCGCGCACCATCGAGCCCCAGTCGGCGGTGGGCGGCTGGATGCCGAGGCCGATGAAGCTCAGCGTCGCGATGAACAGGAAGACGAAGCAGAAGCGCAGGCCGAATTCGGTGGCGAGCGGCACGACGATGTTGGGGAGGATTTCCCGGCGCATGATCCAGCCGGTTCCCTCGCCGCGTAAGCGTGCGACCTCGACGAAATCCTGGGCCGCGACGTCCATCGCGACGGCGCGCGCGATCCGGAAGACCCGCGTCGCATCGAGCAGCGCGATGACGCCGATCAGCACGGGCAGCGTCGAACCGGCGACGGCGAGCACCAGCAAGGCGAAGATCAGTGTCGGGAAAGCCATCACGAGATCGACGAGCCGGCTGAGGGCTTGGTCGATCAACCCGCCACGCACGGCTGCGAGCAGCCCCAGCGTCGTACCGGTGAGGAAGGAGAGAGTCGTGGTCAGCAGCGCCAGCATGATCGAATTGCGGGCGCCGTAGATCAGGCGCGAAAGCACGTCCCGCCCGAGATGATCGGTGCCCAGCAGTGTTGCCGGCCCCTCCGCCGCCGGGTCCCAGAAGCCCCCGGCCCAGGGCCCGCCGACGATCTCGGTTTCGCCATAGGGCGCGACGAGAGGGGCAAAGAGCAGGCAGAACAGATAGGTGGCGACGATCGCCAGCCCGATCCGGGCCGAGAGCGGAGCGGTGCGGAGCGCTGCGATGCCGGTCATGCCCGCGCCTCCCGATGACGCGGCCGCCGCAGGCGCGGATTGGCCAGCAAGGCCAGGATGTCGGCGAGCAGGTTGAGGCCGATATAGGTGCCGGCGAACAGCATGCAGCAGGCCTGGACGACGGGGATGTCCCGCTTCGCGACCGAGTCGACCAGCAATTGGCCGAGGCAGGGATAGACGAACACGACCTCGATCACGACGACGCCGACGACGAGATAGGCGAGGTTGATGATGACGACGTTGATGATCGGCGACAGCGCATTGGGCAGCGCGTGGCGGACGACGACCCCGAAAGGTCCCACGCCCTTGAGCCGGGCCATCTCGACGTAAGGAGAGCCCATGACGCCCATGATGGCCGCCCGCGTCATCCGCAGGACGTAGCCGATCACGGCGAGCGACAATGTCAGGGCCGGCAGCGCCAGCATCGTGAGGGTTTCGAGGAAACCGCCCTGGTTCGGCAGGGAGATCGCCGGCAGCCAGCCGAGGCCGACGGAGAAACAGGCCACCAGCATGTAGGCCGTGAAGAACTCGGGAAACGAGATCACGAGCAGGGAGGCTGTGGAGGCGACCCGGTCGAGCGCCCGGTCGCGATGCACGGTCGAGAGGATGCCGAGCAGTACCCCGAGCGGCAGCGCGATCGCGGCCGCCAGCGCCGCAAGCGACAAGGTTGCGCCAAGCCGGGGCGCAACGAGCTCCGAGATCGGGCGGTCATTGGCAAGGGAACGCCCGAAATCGCCGCGCAGCATGCCTGCCGCCCAGTCGGCATAGCGCACGACCAGCGGCTTGTTCAGGCCGAGCTCCTGCCGCAGCGCCGCGACCGAGGCGGGCGTCGCGCTCTGGCCGAGGATCGCCTCGGCCGGATCACCCGGCAGCATGTCGACGGCGAGGAAGACCAGCATCGAGATCACGAACAGGGTCGCGATCCCGAGCGCGATCCGCTGGGCTATCATGGCGGAGACGCCGTGCATCGAACGATCCTTGCTGGCCTGACCAGCTCCCGGCGGGGGCAGGTCAGGCGGCCAAATCGAGAAGGAAGACGTGCTTCAGGCGAACCACCAGCGCTCGGAGGCGCGGCAGCCGTCGAGCATCCAGTCGCCGGCGAGTTCGCCGAAGGCCAGCTTGCGGCTGGTCGCATCGAGGAAATCGGCGAAGGCGAAGATGTTCGAGCCGCCATCGTCGTGGATGATGCGCTGCGCCTCGCTGTAGAGCGCGCGGCGCTTGCCGGTGTCGAACTCCTTGCGGGCTTCGGCGACGATGGTGTTGAGGCGCGGACTGTTGATGCGCGTCTCGTTCCAGCCGGCCTTGGTGCCGGTCTCGGAGTAGCCCAGCGTCAGCAGCACGTCGTCGTTGATGCGCCCGCTCCAGCGCGAGGTGCACAAGGGCCGCTTGTTCCAGACGGAAGACCAGTAGCCGTCCTCCGGCTCCTTGACGACGTCGACGGTGATGCCGGCCTTGGCTGCGTGGGCCTTGAACAGCACCGCTGCATCGGTCGCGCCGGAGAACGGAGTCTCGGACACATGGAGCTGGACGCGCAGACTAGCCTCGCCCGCCTTGGCGAGGTGGAACTTCGCCTTGTCCGGATCGTAGGCGCGCTGCGGGATCGAGCCGTCATAGAATTCGTAGGCCGCCGAGAGCGGATGGTCGTTGCCCGGAGAGCCGAAGCCGCCGAGCACCCGCTTCACGATCTCCTCGCGATCGATCGCGTATTTCATGGCGAGGCGCACATCGTTGGAGGCGAACGGCGCCTGGTCGACCATCATCGGGAAGGCGAAGTGCGCCTTGCTCTTGACCCGGTTGATGCGGACCGCGGCATTGCGCTCGAGCAGCGCCACGGTGCGCGGATCGACGGCGTTATAGGCGTCGAGCTGCCCGGTCAGCAGCGCGTTGGCACGGGCGGTCGCATCTTTGATGCAGATCATCTCGACCGTGTCGAAATTGCCCCTGCCGGCTTTCCAGTAGTTCGGATTGCGCTTCACGCGTGAGCGCACCCCCGGCTCGAACTGCTCCAGAATGTAGCCGCCGGTGCCCATGCCGCGGCGATAGTCGGTGTCGCCGTCGGGGATGATGACGAGGCCGACCGAGCTCGTCAGGGCCGGAAATCCGACATTGCCGTCGATCAGCTCGAACACGACCGTATCGGGGCCGTCGGCCTTGACCGTCGCGATCTGGGCCAGGATCGGCTTGGTCATCGACTTCGAGCCGTCGCGGCGATGGGTGTTGAAGGAATGGACGACGTCGGCCGGGGTCAGGCTTTTGCCGTCATGGAAGGTGACGCCCTTGCGCAGCTTGAAGGTCCAGGTTTTTGCGTCCTTCGAGCCTTCCCAACTTTCCGCGAGCTCGGGGACGAGCTTTCCGCCCGGCCCGGCCTCGACGAGATTGTTGCGCAGCTGCCATTGCAGATGCTGCGAGAACTGCGTCTCGACCAGCGTCGGGTCGAGCGAGTCCGAGGTCGCGAAGTCGGAAATGCCGACCCTGAAGGCGCCGCCGCGCTTCGGGGTCTGCGCGATGGCGCTAGACGGCAGGAGTTGCGCTGCGCCGAGCGCGCCGGCGCCGAGAAGAAGGCTTCGCCTATCCGGATGTCCGTGGTTGGTCATTGCAGTTTCCCTCTGTGTTGTCGGAGCGGTTTTCGCTCTCGTTGAATGCTGGTGGCCGATGTGCGCCGAGGCAGGCGGCGAGCCCGGCGATCAGCCGGTCATTGTCCGCGGCATGGCCGATGGTGACGCGCAGGTAGCTGCGGTACCCGGCCTCGCGCCAAGGCTTGACGATGATCCCCTCGCGCAAGAGCGCGGCGGCGATGCCGTCGCTGTCGGCGCCGGTATCGAAGAACAGGAAATTGGTCTGCGACGGCGCAGGCCTGAGACCGAGCCGGTGCAATGCCGCCCGCACCCGCCCGCGCTCGGTCCGCAGCCTTGCGGTGGAGGCCTTCATCCAGGCGTCGTCCCGCAATGCGGCCATGGCGGCGATCTGGGCGGCGCCGTTGACGTTGAACGGCGTCTTCGCCGCCGCGACGGCGCGGGCGAGCCCGGCATCGGAACAGATCGCATAGCCGACCCTGAGGCCGGCGAGGCCATAGGCCTTCGAGAAGGTCCGCAGCACGATATGAGGCAGGCCACCGGCATTCAGGATCGCGCGTGCATCGGGGGCGCCTTCGTCGGCATATTCGTAATAGGCTTCGTCGAGCACGAAGAGCGTGCGCGGCGATGCGGCTCGCGCGAGCCGTTCGAGCTGCGCCTGGTCGAGGGCGGGCCCGACCGGATTCGACGGCGACGACAGGAACAGGATTCGCGGCTCGGCTGCGAGCGCTGCGGCGATGGCCTCGATATCGAAGCCGAGGTCATCGGCCATCGGAACCTTCACCACCCGGGCGCCGGCTGCCAGCGGCTCGATCTCGTGCAGACCGAAGCTCGGCGTCACGGTGACGACCTCGCAGCCTGGCGTCAGCGCAGCCCGCGCTATCGCTGCGATCATCTCCTCCGAGCCGTTGCCGACGACGATCAGGTCGGGCGCGGCCGTAAGTTTCTCCGCAAGCGCGCTCCTCAGTTCCGTGCAGGCCGGGTCGGCATAGCGCCAGGGCTCGAATTGCGGCGAGCGCAGCGCTTCCAGCACGGCGAGCGAGCAGCCATCGGGGTTTTCGTTGCTGGCGAGCCGCGCGATATCGGACCGCCCACTCACTGCCCGCGCCACCGCGATGCTCAGCCCGGCATTGTAGGGCGGCAGCGCAGCGACATGCGGGTTGAGGACGAGCGAACCGCCGGTCCGTCCGGCTTCGTTGGCAGTGCGGAGCGTCGCTTCGGTCATCGGTAAGGCCTTCCTCACAGATCCAGGACGAGCGGGCCGCGCGGCCTGGCGCAGCACAGCAGCACCTCGCCGGGCCCGGGCGGATCGAGCGGTTCCTCGACATAGTCGACCTCGCCCTGCAGCAGGCCGGTGCGGCAGGTGCTGCAGATGCCGGCGCGGCAGGAGAAGGGCGGATCGAGGCCGAGCCGCTCGGCGAAGGCGAGCAGGCTGGTGTCGACGGCTTCATCCCAACTTGCCGAGCGTTGCGATCGCGCGAAGCCGATCTGCGGGCCGCTTGTTCCGGCCACGTTCCGGCTATGGGCATGCGCGGGCCCGTCGCGGGATGGCGCCACCTCGATCGGGGGCGCCGCTGGCGGATCCGCCTCCCCGGCTTCGAGCACGGTCGCCGGGCCGAAGAACTCGTAGCGGATCCGTTCCTTGCGCACGCCGAGCTCACGAAAGGCGGCGTAGACATTGGCCATGAAAGGCGGCGGTCCGCAGAGATAGACGTCGTAATCGCCGAGCGGCAGCCAGCTGCGCAGCAATGCCCTGGTCATGAGCCCCTCGGCATGATGCCGCCCGGTCGCGGCATCCGCAGGAGAAGGGACACGGTAGCAATAGCGCGCCGTGAGGCCCGGGCGGCTGCGGATCAGCGCATCGACCTCCTCGCGCAAGGCATGGACCTCGCCATCGTCGCAGGCGTGCAGGAAGTGCACCTCCCGCTCCGGCTCGCCCTTCAGGGCGTGGAGCATGGAGACGAGCGGCGTGAGGCCGACACCGCCGCTGGCGAGGATGACGGGCCGCTTCGTTTCCTTGGCCAGCACGAACTCTCCGCGCGGCGGCGCGATCTCGACGAGATCGCCGATGGCGATCCGGTCGTGCAGGAAGCACGAACCAACGCCGTCCGGCAGGCCCGGCGCCGGCGCGCCCTCGCGCTTCACCGTGATCCGGTAGCGCGCCCTGTCGGATGGCGCCGACGAGATGCTGTAGGTCCGCAGCGCCGCTGCCTGCCCGTCCGTGCCGGGGATGCGGATCGGCAGGTATTGGCCGGGCTCGAAGGCTTGCCAGTCTCCGGGGGCGAGCGGCTCCAGTGCGAAGGATGTGATCGTCCGGCTCTCCGGCGTCCGCGAGACGACGCGGAACGGCCGGAATTGGGACGCAGGTTGCGCAGCGTCCGCCACGGCGCCGCCTATTCCGCCGCCTGCTGGGCGCTGGCGGCGGTCTCGGCCTCGATCATCTGTGCCAGGCGGCGGCGGAACCGCAAGGGGCCGACATCGATCTTGAGGTCGAGATTGGGGGTGCGCTTGTTGGCCATGCCCTGATGCACGGCGGTGAGAACCGCCCGATCCTCCTCGAAGGCGCCGCGCACCGAATGGGCGAACTGCGCCGAGATCTCCGGATCGTTCGGCGCGAAGTTGCGCATCTGGAACCAGAAGTAGCGGGTGCTGTTCTCGTCGACCGGCGTCATGAAGTTGTAGCTGTCCATCAGGAACACGTCCGGGTGAAGCGGCTGGCCTACCCCGCCGCTTCCGGCCGGCGTGAAGATCGCCCTGATGATCGCATGGCTCGGATAGCGCACTTCATAGTGCTGCTTGCGATCGCAAGGGCCCTTGAAGTTCAGGAACGGCGCGTAGAATGGCGCAGGCGCGGTATCCATCATCCAGCGCCAGACGGTGACGCCGTCCTCGCCCAAGGTCGTCTCGAGCGGCGTTTCCTCGGTCCCGGCTCCGGCGAAGGAGCTCTGGTGCACCCAGGCGACATGGGAGGGGTCGAGCAGGTTGTCGGTCATGTAGAGGTAGTTGCAGGCGATCGTCATGCCGTCGCCCTGATTGACGCCCCAATCGGGATCGCCCCAGTGGTCGACGGCGAAGATCAGCGCGGGGTCGGCCAGCGCCGGGTCGCCCATCCAGACCCAGACGAGGCCATAGCGCTCCTCGACGGGGTAGGAACGGACACGGGCGACATGCGGAATCCGCTCGGCGCCGGGAACCCTTGTGCAGGTGCCCGTGCAGTCGAAGGTCAGGCCGTGATAGCCGCATTCGATGTCGTCGCCCTTGATGCGCCCCATCGAGAGCGGCAGCTTGCGATGCGGGCAGGCATCCTCGAGCGCGGCCAGCTTTCCGTCGCGCCGACGGTAGAGCACGACATTCTCGGACAGCATCGTAACCGGGTGGAGCTGATCCCGGACCTCATGGTCCCAGGCTGCGACATACCAGGCATTTTTCAGGAACATCGACGCTCTCCCATCAATCGCCATCCGAGGTGATGATAGGCAGCGATGCGACGCCGGCTTGAGTCCGAAGAATTGCGTTACATTTTAGATTTGCTAAAATGTGAAAACGGGAAGGGAGACGGGTTTGGGATTGCCGCCGCTCAAGGCTCTTCAGGCATTCGAGGCGGTCGCGCGGCTGGGGAGCGTGTCCGATGCGGCAGCCGAGCTGTTCGTCACGCCCGGTGCGATCAGCCAGCAGATCAAGAAGCTGGAGAGCAGCCTCGGCATCCGGCTCGTCGAGCGCAATGGGCGCGGCGTGGAACTGACGTCGTGGGGGGCGGCCTACCACCTCGACATCGTCGGCCCCTTCGCGGCGCTCCGCCAGGCCCATGCCGTCCTGCACCGAAAGCGCGCCGGGGCCGGCCTCGTCGTCAGTTGCCTCGCCACGGTGGCCAGCCGCTGGCTCGGCCCGCAGCTCTTCGACTGGCAGGTGTTGAACCCCGCTTCGAAGATCCGCCTGATCGGGGCCGAATCCGAGCCGCGGCTGTTCGAGGATGGGGTCGATTTCAGGTTGTCATACGGTTCGAAGAGCCAATCCTTCGACCACTACGCACCGCTCTTCACGGACTGTGTCGTGCCGGCCTGCGCGCCCGGCTTGATCGCCGGCAAGGCCATCGCGGCACCGGAAGACATCTTCGCCTGCCCCCTGATCGGGATCGAGTGGGAGGGATCGCACAAGCCTCCGCCGAGCTGGGACGAGTGGGCACGCAGCGTCGGGGTCTCCGTGGGCAGTGTCTCGACGGAGCTCGCCTTCTCGTTGTCGAGCACGGCCCTGGATGCCGCCGTCAACGGCCGTGGTTTCGTGCTCGCCCAGATCGCGATGATCCGCGAGGATCTCGCCTCGGGGCGGCTCATCGTGCCGATCGACAGGCGCCTTCAGCTCGGCGAAAGCTATTTCCTGGCCTGGGACCGGGCCGCATTGGAGAAGCCATTCGGCGCCGAGTTCCGAGATTGGGTGCTGGCGATGTCGCGTGCGCAGCAACGCAAATCCGCAGCCCTCTGACAGCCTCTAGGTCTCACAGCGCGATCGTCACATTCGAGCGTGGCTGCGAGGAGCAGGCGAGGATATAGCCTTGCGCCTCCTCCTCGGGCGAGATTCCGCCTTCGTGCCGCATCTCGACCGAGCCCTCGACAAGGCTGACCCGGCAGGTGCCGCACATTCCCGAGGCGCAGCCGCAAGGGATGATAATGGTCTGGCGCGTTGCAGCCTGCAGCAGCGTCTCGCCCGGCCGGGCGGTGAAATGCTTGTCGCCGAGCCTGACCGCATAGCCATCGGCAGGCGCATCCACCGGTACCGGCGGTGGCGCGACGGGAGCGACGGCGCCGAAATGCTCGATATGGAAGAGCTCGCGCACGCCGCCCTCAGCGGCATGGATCAGCCGGGCTTCCTCCATGAAACCGGCGGGGCCGCAGCAGAAGACCTCGCGGCGGCCGTAATCCGGCAGCGCAACCGAGACCAGCCGCCGGCCGAGGCGGCCGGCGAAGCCGAACCAGCCGGGCTCTGGCCGGCTGGCGAGCATCGCGACCTTGAGGTGCGGCATCCGCGCCTGCAGCTCGGCGAGCTCGTGGGCGAAGAGGATGTCGCGTGGTGTGCGTGCGGCATGGAGCCAGTGCACATCGCTATCAGGCCTGGTCGCCGCGAGATGGCGCAGCATCGCCATCAGCGGGCTTGCGCCGGAGCCGGCCGAGACCAGAGCGAGCCTGTCGGTCGTACGAGCTTCGATGGTGAAGCGGCCCTTCGGCGGTCGGCCTTCAAGCCGCGCTCCCACCGCCAGTTCATCGTGCAGCCAGCGGGTGACGCCCCCCCTCGCATGGGCCTTGATCGTCATCGCGATCGTGCCTGACGCGTCCGGTGCCGAGGCCAGCGAGAAGGTGCGGAACAGCGTCTCGCCGCCGATCGAAAGCTTCAGCGTCATCGACTGGCCGGCCGCGTAGCGCGGTGTGCCGCCTTCAGGCCGGAAGACGAAGGTCTTCACGTCATGCGTCTCGTCGCGGATCTCGGCGACGATGAGCTGCAGCAGATCGGCTGCCGGGGCAGCGACCGGAGCTTCGAGGCTGTCCAGGCTCATTCGGCCGCCATCCTGAACGGCGCGGGCTCGCCGGCATAGGCCGCCATCTTGCCGGCATACCAGTTGGTGAAATTGGTCAGCATGAACTCGGACGGGGCGTAGGGGCCGGGCTGGTAGCCCATCGAGCGGATGCCGGCATGGTTCACGGCCGCGAGCTCGGCGTCCTGCGCATTGGTCGCGATCCAGACCTCGGTCAGTCGCTGGATGTCGTAATCGACGCCTTCGACCGCATCCTCATGCACCAGCCAGGTCGTGCGTACCGCTGTCTTGTCCTGGGAGAGCGGCAGTACCCTGAAATGCAGGATATGATCGGCGAGGAAGTGGTTCCAGTTGTTCGGAACCCGGAACATCCGGACCGAGCCGAGATCGGGCTCGGTGAAATCGGCGAGCAGCTTGTTACAGGCCGGGCCGCCATCCATGGTGAACGACAGCGCTCCCTCATGGAACGGCAGGCGGATGCAGCGGAACTCCTGCCCGCCATCGACCGGCTGATGCGGCAGGCCGAGCGCCTCCCATTTCGCCGTCTTGCGGTCCATCAGCCCCTTGAACTCGGCCGGCCCGCGCGGATCGTCCGGCAGCGCGAACTCGACCAGCGTCACCAGCAGCTCCGGATGGTTGCCGGCGCAGTGGTAGCATTCGCGGTTGTTCTCGATGACGAGCTTCCAGTTCGCATCCTCGATCAAGGTCATCTCGAAGGCGACCTTGGTGCGCTCCGGCATATGCGGCGCGATATAGGGCGTCACTGCCTCGCGATAGCGTGTCAGGTCGGGTGGATCGTCGGCGAGGCAGATATAGACCATGCCGCAGATCACCTCGACATGGACGCGCTTCAGCCCTTGGGCCGAGCGGTCGAAATCGGCCGGCATCTGGCGGGCGTTGAGCAGCGAGCCATCGAGCTCGTAGACCCATTGGTGATAGGGGCAGACGAGCCGGTTGGCGCGGCCCTTCTCCTGGCCGCAGATGCGCGAGCCGCGATGGCGGCAGCTGTTGTGGAAGGCGCGGACCTGCCCGTCCCGGTCACGCAGCACCACGACCGGGTTCTCGCCGACGGTCAGGGTCAGATAATCGCCCGGCTTCCTGATCTCGCAGGCATTGCAGGCGAACAGCCAGTCGGTCTCGAATACCGCCTTGATGTCGGTCTCGTGCATCGCCGGATCGACATAGAAGGCCTGCGGCAGGCTGAAGCCCTCGCGGCGCTCGGCGAGGAGCTGGCGGATGCGGTCGCGATCGATCATCGGCTGAAGACCCTGCGTGTGGATAGCCGCGATCTTGCGCCGCCGGAGGGGAGGGAGGCCGGAGCATTCCGACCTGGCCGGCAAGCTTTGCGACGGGTGCATGTCGCTTTCATTGCAACAATGTCGGAAATCCGCTTTCCTTGGATTGGTTCCAGCTCTGATCATCGGAGGAGGAGGCCAAGACATGAACGAGGCACCAGCCGGCACCCAGATCGTCACGCTCTTGCTCGTCGAGGGCTTCTCGATGATGAGCGTGGCCTCGGCCATCGAACCCTTGCGCTCGCTCAATCGGCTGGTCGACCGGGAGGCCTGGCGCTGGCGGCTGGCGAGCCTCGACGGCGGCGTCCTCGCCGCCTCGAACGGCATCCCGATCCCGGCGGAGGCGGCCGAGACCGCCTTGCCCGGTTCGCATTACTTCCTCGTCTGCGGCGGCCTGCGCATCCAGTCGGTCGACGAGCGGCGCTATCTCGCGGTCCTGCGCAAGGCGGTGCGCAGCGGCGTGCGCGTCGGCTCGCTCTCGACCGGCACCTATCTGTTGGCCCGCGCCGGCCTGCTCGACGGCTACCGCTCGACGATCCACTGGGAGAACCGCCCCGCCTTCCAGGAGGAGTTTCCCCATCTCGTCTGCACCGACAAGCTCTACGAGATCGACCGCGACCGGATGACCTGCTCGGGCGGTACGGCAGCGATGGACCTGATGCTGCATCTCATCACCGAACGTCATGGCGCCGATCTCGCGCGCCGCGTCGCCAACCAGTTCCACCATGACCGCATCCGCGACGAGCGCGACAACCAGAGCGGTGGCCGGCTGGAACGGATGTCGAGCCTGCCGCCGGCCGTGCGCAGCGCTGTCAGGCTGATGCAGCGCCATGTCGAGGACACGATCTCGATCGCCGAGATCGCCGAAAAGGTCGGCATGAGCCCGCGCCAGCTCGAGCGGCTGTTCCTGCGCTATCTGCAGACTTCGCCGGCGCGCTATTACCTCTCGCTGCGTATCGACCGGGCGCGCGAGCTGCTGCTCTATTCCGATCGCCCTGTCCTGGAGGTCGCGATCGCGGCCGGCTTCACCTCGACCTCGCATTTCGCCCACTGGTTCAAGAGGCTGCAGGGCGTGCGGCCGAGCCAGCTGCGCGGGCGGCCGGTGAGCGATGAGGCAGCGGCGGCCTCGACCGCCTGAACAGCGCCCACTGCAGGCGCGCGGCAGGTCGCATGCGCGACATTCGATGTCGCTTCCCCGGCCCGAGGCTGGAACGGTTCTGATCGACACTTTCCCTCGAAAAGGCGGAAAGCCGCTGCGAGGGGACGAAAGTGGAGACGATCGCCTTCATCATGGCGAATCTTCCGGTGATCGGGCAGCGCATGCTCGAGCATGTCTCGCTTGTCGCCGTCTCGGTCGGCGTCGCGATCCTGACCGGCGTCCCGACCGGCATCGCGATCACCCAGAGCAAGCGCGCCGCCGACCTCGTCCTCTACATCGCCTCGATCATCATCACGATCCCCTCGATCGCGCTGTTCGGCATCCTGATCCCGCTGCTCTCGACCATCGGCCACGGCATCGGCTACCTCCCGGCGGTGATCGCGCTGATCCTCTACGCGCAGCTCCCGATCATCCGGAACACCTATACGGCGATCATGAATGTCGACCCGGCGCTGCGCGAGGCGGCGCGCGGCATGGGCATGACCACGCTGGAGCGGCTGCGCCGGGTCGAGCTGCCGCTGGCGCTGCCGGTGATCCTGAACGGGGTCCGCAGCGCCGTGGTGCTGAACATCGCGATCGCCGCCATCGCGACCTATATCGGCGCCGGCGGGCTCGGCACCTTCATCTCGCGCGGCATCTCGCAGACCGACATCCGCCAGCTCCTGACCGGCGCCTTCGCCGTCAGCCTGCTCGCGATCCTCGCCGATTTCGGCCTGCTCTTCGCGCAGCGCCTGCTCACCTCGCCGGGATTGAAGCTGAAATGATCCGTCTCGATCAGGTCTCCAAGCATTTCGGGACGATGATCGCCGTCGACCGCATCGACATGGAGGTGCCGGCCGGCGCCGTCTGCGTCCTGCTCGGCCCCTCGGGCTGCGGCAAGACCACGACGATGAAGATGATCAACCGGCTGATCCCGCCGACGTCCGGCAGGATCTATGTCGACGGCAAGGACACGGCCGGTGTCGACGAGGTGACGCTGCGGCGCTCGATCGGCTACGTCATCCAGCAGATCGGCCTGTTCCCCAACATGACGATCGAGGAGAACATCTGTGTCGTGCCGGACCTGCTCGGCTGGCCGGCGTCGAAATCGCGCAAGCGCGCCGCCGAATTGCTCGACATGGTCAATCTCGACCCGTCGGTCTTCCTGAAACGCTATCCAAAGCAGCTTTCCGGCGGCCAGCAGCAGCGCGTCGGCGTGGTGCGCGCACTCGCCGCCGACCCGCCGGTGCTGCTTATGGACGAGCCCTTCGGCGCGATCGACCCGATCAACCGCGAGGTGATCCAGGACGAGTTCATGAAGCTCCAGGCGGAGCTGAAAAAGACCATCGTCTTCGTCAGCCACGACATCGACGAAGCCGTGAAGATGGCGAGCCGCATCGCGATCTTCCGCGACGGCAAGCTGATCCAGTACGACACGCCCGACAACATCCTTGCGCATCCGATCGACGCCTTCGTCTCGGAATTCGTCGGCTCCGACCGGACCCTGAAGCGGCTGCGGCTGATCAAGGTCACCGATGCGATGATGGCCGACCCGCCGCGCGTGCGCGCCGAAGATACGCTCGACACCGCCGTGAAGCTGATGGAGGAGCACGGCCATGTCTCGATCGTGATGGTCGGGCCGCGCGGCCGGGCCCGCGGCGTGGTGCGGCTGGAGGAGGTGCGCGAGCGCAAGGGCACGGTCGGCGAGCATCAGGAGCCGTTGCCCGGCGTCGTCAACATCCGCGACGATCTGCGCACCGCCGTCTCGCAGATGTTCACCCATGGCGTGACCTGGCTCGCCTGCGTCGACGATGACGGCTTCTACAAGGGCTATGTCACTCAGAAGAGCATCACCCAGGTGCTCGGCGCGACCTATCGGGAGAGCTGAGATGGCGCTCGCGGGCCTGGCAGGGACGCTTCGCTGGCTCGTCGTCTTCGGCGCCTTCGCGGTCGGCGCCTGGCTGCAGGCGCGCGGCACCATCCCGGCCATTCTCGGCCATGCGCAGGATGTCACCTATCTCATCCGCCAGCATCTCGCGCTCGCAGCGATGTCGGGCGCGCTCGCGCTCGTCGTCGGCATCCCGCTCGGCATCCTGCTGACGCGCCCGCGCTTCGAGATGTTCGCCGATGCGGTGACGCAGATCGTCAATCTCGGCACCACGATCCCGACGCTCGCTTTGCTCGCGATCTCGATGTCGTTCCTCGGCATCGGCTCGCCGCCGGCGATCTTCGCGCTGTTCGTGCTGACGCTGTTGCCGATCGTGCTCAACACCATCGCTGGCCTGAGCTCCGTGCCCCAGCATCTGATCGAGGCGGCGCGCGGCATGGGTATGACGCCCGGCCAGATCCTGCGGCGGGTCGAATTGCCCAACGCCGTCTTCGTCATCCTCGCCGGCGTGCGCACCGCCTTCGCCATCAATATCGGCACGGTGCCTTTGGCCTTCCTGATCGGCGGCGGCGGCCTCGGCGAGCTGATTTTCACCGGCATCGACCTGATGGAGCCGAGCATGCTGCTGGCGGGCGCGATCCCGACGGCGCTGCTCGCCGTGCTTGTCGATTTCCTGATCGGTCAGATCCAGTTCTGGCTGGTCCCGAAAGGCGTCAACCCGCTGCGCTGAGCAGCGGCCCATTCAACCAGAAAAGGGGAGTACGACCATGCACAAGCGCAGTTTCCTAAGGCTCGCTTCCGCCGCCCTGGCCTTCGCTGCCCTGCCGCTGGCGGCGCAGGCGCAGACCATCGTCGTCGGCGGCAAGAACTTCACCGAGCAGCAGATCATGGCGGAGATGACGACGCAGCTGCTCAAGGCCAAGGGCTTCACGGTCGACAAGCGCGCGGGCTTAGGCACCGCGCCGCTGCGCCAGGCCCAGGAAGCCGGGCAGATCGACCTCTATTGGGAGTACACCGGCACCTCGCTGATCACCTTCAACAAGGTCAGCGACAAGATGGATGCGGCCGCGACCTATGCCAGGGTCAAGGAACTCGATGCCGCCAAGGGCCTCGTCTGGCTCAACCCGTCCAAGGCGAACAACACCTATGCGCTCGCCATGCGCAAGAAGGACGCCGACGCCAAGGGCGTCAAGACGCTCGACGATCTCGCTGCCAAGCTGAAGGGCGGCCAGGCCCTGAAGCTGGGCTGCAATGCCGAGTTCTACGCGCGTCCCGACGGGCTTGCCCCGCTGCAGAAGACCTATGGCTTCGATTTCGGCCGCGAGAATGTCGTGCGCATGGATACCGGCCTGATCTACCAGGCGCTGCGCGATGCCCAAGTCGATGTCGGCCTGGTCTTCGCCACCGATGGACGCGTCCCGGCCTTCGATTTCGTGATCCTGACCGACACCAAGGGCTATTTCCCGACCTATGCGATGACGCCCG
The DNA here is from genome assembly GCF_001429505.1 of Allobosea sp. Root483D1. Lineage (GTDB taxonomy): Bacteria > Pseudomonadota > Alphaproteobacteria > Rhizobiales > Beijerinckiaceae > Allobosea. The sequence goes on along the minus strand of NZ_LMJW01000001.1, from coordinate 813,286 downwards.
TCGTCCGCAAGGAGACGCTCGACAAGAACCCCAAGCTCGCCGAGCTCCTGAACGGGCTCTCCGCCAAGCTCGACGATGCGACGATGGCCAGGCTCAACGCCTCGGTCGATGTCGACAAGAAGAGCATCGAGGAGGTCGCGGCCGGCTTCCTCAAGGCGCAGTCGCTGGTCTGATCATTCTTTGCCCAAGCTGGAGGTGCGGTGCGCCTCCGGCTGTCCTGCGAGGGGCCCATGTCGTCGCTGAAGGTCGCGGTCGCCCAGATCCTGTGCGAGCCGGCCGATCTCACCGCAAACCTCGCTGCGCATCTTGACGCCATCGCGAAGGCGCGCAGCCAGGGCGTCGAGCTGCTGTTGTTTCCCGAACTCTCGCTGACCGATTATCTCGCCGCACCCGATTGCGCAGCTTTGGCCTTGCTGCAGGATGCGGACTTGCTCGCACGTCTCGCCGAAGCGTCCGAAGGCATTACGGTCTCGGCCGGCTTCATCGAGCGCGGTGAACAGGGCCGTTTTTTCAACAGCCAGGGCCTCTTCCGCAACGGCGAGCTGCTCGCGATCCACCGCAAGCTCAACCTGCCGGGTTATGGCGCGTTGCGGGAAGACCGCGTCTATACCCGCGGCAGGGATATCGCGTCGGTCGAGCTGGCGCCAGGCTGGCATGCCGCCACGCTGATCTGCGCCGATGCCTGGAATCCGGCACTGCCCTGGCTCGCCGCGCTCGGCGGCGCCAGCCTGCTGCTGCTGCCGGCGGCCTCTGCGCTCAATGCGGTCGGCGGGGAGTTCGACAATCCGCGTGGCTGGGAGATCAACCTCGCCCATACCGCGATGACCTACGGCCTGCCGACCCTCTTCGCCAATCATTGCGGCATGCGCGGCGGCGCGGCCTTCTGGGGCGGATCGCGCATCCTCGATGCATCCGGCCACGAACTCGCGCGGGCGGGGACTGCGCCCGGACTCATCATGGCGGAGCTCTCGCAAGCTGATGGCGAAGCGGCCCGGCGCCGCCTGCCGACCGCTCGCGACAGCGATCCCGCTCTGGTCGGCACCTTGCTGCGCAACCTGATCTCGAACATCGAAAGCGCGCGGTCATGACTGCTACGATCGACTTCATCCATCGCCTGACCTTCTCCAGCCTGCCGGCCGAGGTCGTCCACCAGGCCCGTCGCTGCCTGCTCGATCTCGTCGGCGTCGCCATCAGCGGCCGGCAGACTGAGCTCTCGCGCATCGCGCATGATTTTGCGGTCGACCACCTCGGTGCTGGCCGCAAAGGCGCGCGCCTGCTCTTCGACGGCCGCCGGGCGAGCGCTGCCGGCGCAGCCTTCGCTGGGGCCACGACGATCGATTCCTTCGACGCCCATGACGGCCACGCTTTGACCAAGGGCCATGCCGGCGTCGCGATCCTGCCGGCGCTGCTCGCGGTCGCCGATGCCGAGGGGCTGCTCGATGATGGCGCGTTCGACGGCGAAGCGCTGCTGACCTGCCTCGTCCTCGGCTACGAGATCGCGACGCGCACTGGCATCGCCCTGCACGCCAGCGCTTGCGACTACCACACCTCCGGCGCCTGGAACGCGCTCGGCTGCGCCGCCGTCGCCGCCCGCCTGCTCCGCCTCGATCGCGAGCGCACCCGCCACGCGCTCGGCATCGCCGAATATCACGGCCCGCGCAGCCAGATGATGCGCTGCATCGACCATCCGACCATGGTCAAGGACGGCTCGGGCTGGGGCGCGCTCGCCGGCATCAGCGCCGCCTACCTGGCCAAGGACGGTTTCACCGGCGCGCCGGCGATCACCCTGGAAGCGCCGGAGCAGGCGGCGATCTGGGTCGATCTCGGTGAGCGCTGGCTGATCCTCGACCAGTATTTCAAGCCCTGGCCGGTCTGCCGCTGGGCCCAGCCGGCGATCGAGGCCGCGAGCCGCCTCCTCTCCGAGCATGCTCTCGCGGCCTCCGACATCGAACGCGTCGAGGTCGAGACCTTCCACGAGGCGGTGCGTCTCGGCGCGCAATTGCCGGCGACGACGGAGGCGGCACAGTATGCGATCGGCTTCCCGCTCGCCGCCTATCTCGTCCGTGGGCGGCTCGGTGCCGACGAGATCGGCGCCGACGGCTTGGGTGATTCCGCGATCCGCGACATGCTGGGCCGTATTCGGCTCGTCGAAAGCCCCGAATTCTCTCGACGCTTTCCAGTGGAGCGACTGGCACGCCTGCGTATTGTCCTGAAGTCAGGTCAGATTGCCGCCTCCGAGGCCACAACCGCTCGCGGCGATCGGGGGGACCCCTTGTCTGATGCGGACATGCTCTCGAAGTTCAGCTCCTTTGCCGCCATGCTCGGCAGCGAGCGCAGCACCACCCTCGCCAAAAACTGCATGGCGCTCGCGGGAAGTTGTAAAACTGAACTCGCTAACGCCAGTCTGTTTGCGCCGATTTGAATCGGATCGCATGGCCGCTGCTCCACCGCATGTGAATGTCCACTTGCGGGCTGCAACCCAATCAACCACGATTGGCCAGGTTCCAGACGACGTCGGCGAGGACTTGCGCTCCCGCGGTCAGATGCTCCGGCTCGGCCCATTCGTCGGGATTATGCGATATCCCGCCCCGGCACGGCACGAAGATCATCCCGGCGGGACAGACATAGTGCAACTGGCGCGCATCGTGACCGGCCGCCGAATAGACATCCATCGCACGAATATCACGCGCAGCGGCTGCTTCGGCTATTGCGCTGCGAATGGCGGGCGCGAAATTCAACGAGGGCGAATGCTGGATCTGTTTCAGCTCGACGCTGCAATCCCCCTTCATCTCCTCGACGACGCGGCGGATATCGGCATCGACCCGGTCGACCACGGCATTGTCCGGGTGCCGAAGATCGATGGAAAAGAAGGCTTCCGCCGGCACGACGGAAGGGGCGTTCGGCGTCACCTGCAGCATGCCGACCGTCAGCAAGGTGTCGGCCGGCTCCATGGCGGCTTCGTCCATGGCGCGGATCATGCGGACGGCAGCCATCAGCGCGTCGCGCCGATCCTTGCGCAAGGCCGTGCCGGCATGGGCAGCCTCGCCCGTGACGCGGATCCGGTAGCGCCGCGTGCCCTGGATTCCGGTGACGACGCCGAGCGGAACGCCCGCCTGTTCGAGCACGGACGCCTGTTCGATGTGCGGTTCGACATAGGCGGCGATCGGTAGGCCGAATTCTCGCAGCGGGACGCCGTCGTCGGCCTCAAGAATGGATGCCACCGCCTCGCCAATGCTGATGCCGTCCGCGTCGCGGATGGGTAGCACTGCCTCCAGGGCCTTGGTTCCTGTGAAGAGGTCGGAGCCCGTCATGCCCGGTGCGAAACGCGAGCCCTCCTCGTTGGTCCAGGCCACGATCTCGACCGGGCGGAGCGGTTGCTCGCCGCGCGCCACGATCGCCTCCGCCGCTTCCAGCGCCGCGAGGACGCCGAAGACACCATCGAACTTACCGCCGGTCGGCTGAGAATCGATGTGTGACCCCGCCACGACGGGCGAGAGCGAAGGATCGCGTCCTTCCAGGCGGAGGAACAGGTTCGCGGCCTTGTCGGTGAAGGCTTCCAGGCCGAGCGCACGGCCCCATGCGATCACCTGCGCGCGCGCCTGTCCTTCCTGCGGCGACAGGGTCGGGCGGTCGACCCCACCATCGGGGCGGGCGCCGAACCGGGCGAGTTCCATGTGGCGCGCCCAGAGACGGTGTCCGTCAACGAAATCGGAAAGGCGTTCCGAGCTGGCCATGCTCAGTCGGTCCGCATGATCTGCGCTGGGTTAGCTCGCGGATCGCGCGGTCCCCAGCGCCCGGCCTCGACCTGCGCAATGAACTCGGCAAGGAGCCGGTTGAAGAGTTCGGGCTCCTCAAGATTCAGCGTATGGCCGGATTTTGGAAAGACGGCGAGGCCGCAGCGCGGCACGACCCGTTTCAGATAGAGCCCCGGCTGGATGCAGTGGTCGTCCTCGTCGCCTGTCATGACCAGCAGAGGCGCCTGCATGGCGCGGAACTCGGCCTCGAGATCGTAGAGCGAGGGCCGGCGCATCTGCACACCGCGCATGGTGTTCGCCGCGCCGAGCGAATGGTGCTGGCCCAGCCGCTCGGCGAAGAGCGCCCAGCCGCGAGGGTCCTTGTCCTGGAACTGCACGCGCGAGGCGCCCTCGGCATAGGTCGGTGCGAAGTCCTTGGCTCCACGCTCCTGAAAATTCCGGGCGACCTGCTCGGAGATGCCCTTGAAGTAATCCTCATGGGCCTTCTCGGCGCCATAGCCGGCACCGGCGGCGGCGACCGACAGCACGCGGCCTGGATGGCGCAGCGCCGCATGCAGCGAGGCGAACCCGCCCATGGAGAGCCCGACGACATGAGCCCTCTCGATGCCGGCCGCGGTCAGCACCTCGACGATGTCGTCGGCCGCCCGGGCCTGCGAATAGCTGTCGACGCTCTCCGGCACGTCGGACGGCGCATAGCCGCGCGCCGCGAATGTGATGCAGCGATGCCGGCGCGCGAAGAAATTGAGCTGCGGCTCCCAGCTCCAGTGGCTGCCGCCGAACTCGTGCACGAAGATGATCGGCGTGCCGGTGCCTGCCTCCTCGTAGAAAAGCTTCACGCCGTCGCTGGCAGTGGCAAAAGCCATGTCGCGTCTCCTCAGATCACGGAACGGCGCGAGGCGATGCCGCCATCGACGGTGAAGATCGCGCCGGAGGTATAGCCGGAGCGATAGGAGGCGAGGAACACGATCAGATCGGTGACCTCGTGGATATGGGCCGGGCGCTTCAGCGGATAGCGCTGCTGCAGCTCCTCGTAGCGGCCGGCATCACCCAGCCAGTCGGCGGCACGCTTCTTCAGCATGTTGTAGATGCGGTCCGTATCGACGGGGCCGGGGTTGACGCCCACAACCCGGATATTGTCGTCGAGCGAGTGGCCGCCGATGGCGCGGGTGAAGGCCATGAGGCTGGCATTGCCGGTCGTGCCCGCGACATAGGCGGGGTCGAACACCTCGCCGCCATTACCGATATTGTTGATGATGACGCCGCCGCCGCGCGCCTTCATGCGCGGATAGAGCGCGCGCGTGAGGTTGATGTAGCCGAAGACCTTGAGCTCCCAGCCGGCGCGCCATTTCGCCTCGTCAACGTCCCACAATGTGCCGCTGGGGATGACCCCGGCATTGTTGACCAGAATGTCGATATCGCCGACGGAATCGACGAGACGCGCCGCCGCGCCGTCTTCGGTCAGGTCGAGCGCATGTGTCGTAACGGAGATGCCATGCGCGGCTTCCAGTTCGCGCTTGAGCGCCTCGAGCCTGTCGCCGGAGCGCGCCACGACATGGAGGTTGCAGCCCTCCTCGGCGAATGAGCGCGCCAGCCCCTCGCCGATGCCCTGGGATGCACCCGTGATCAGGACCATCTTGCTCTTCAGCTTAAGATCCATCTTCGATTTCTCCTTCTATGAGCCCCGCGACGAAGCAGGCCGGCTCAGAACAGTTTCACGTCTTCGTTTTGGCCACGCGCCTGCTCGACCATGGTCGGCAGCAGGTCGACGAACTCCTCCACCCAGGCTGTCGGGACGGTGGTGCTGATCTTGACGAACCGGTCGCCGAAATTGGGCGTGTGATAGGCGCCCTGGCGGATCATGATGTCGTGCTTCTGATAGGCTGCGACGAGCGCCTCCGGCTTCACGCCGGCCCGCTCGCATTCGAGCACGACGAAATTGCCGTTCGACGGGAAGACTGGCATCGACAGGCCGGGAATCTTGTCGGCCGCGTCCTTGATCAGCTTCTGGTTGGCACGCTGCTGCGACAGGACGCCGGGAAACCACTCCGCCTTGATGCCGAGGCCGGCCAGCGCCGCGCGCTGGGACAGGATGTTCGAGCCGAGATTGTTCGGCGGTGCCGCCGAGAGTTTCTCGATGATGTCGGGATGGGCGACGACCGCGCCGACGCGCATGCCGGCCAGGCCCAGCCATTTCGAGAAGCTGTAGATCGTCAGCGTCCGCTCGGGATAGCGCGTCGCCGCCAGCGTGTGCTCATGGGCGAAATGGCGATAGGTGCAGTCGTGGATCAGGTAGGCCCCGGCCTCGCGCGCGGCCGCAACGATGCCTTCGATCTCGGCTGCCGTGCAGGCTGAGCCGAGCGGGTTGTTCGGATCGACGATGTAGATGACCTTGGTCTTCGGCGTGATCGCCGCCTTCAGCCGCTCCGGCGCGAGGCGGTAGCCGTATTCCTCGCCATAGATCGGAATCTGCGTGACTTTCGCGCCCACGGCCCGCGCGAAGGCCATCGGCCAGTTCCAGGTCGGGTCGGTGGTGATGAACTCGTCTCCCGGCCCGAGCAGGCTGTGGCAGACATGGTAGAGCGAGGCGACCGCGCCGTCGGAAACCAGCGCGGCCTGCCCCTCAAGGCCGAGATCGGCGACGATGCCGTGCCGCAGCTCCTCAAGTCCCGCTGGTGGTGCGTAGATGTGGAACTCCTCGTCGCGGATGCACTTCTCCATCGCCGCCAGCACGGCGGAATGCGGCGTCGCATGATTGGTGTTCTGTCCCATCCAGCGCAGGCCGGCCGTGTTCACGAGCCGGTCGAAATGGGCATTGCGAACCTCGAAGGATTTCATGACATCTCCGCGCCATATCGTCAGTTTGGTATAATGAAACAGGGATTCTGGTTGGACCTCGCGAGTGTTTGCACAAAATTCGTATGCCGGACAGCTCAAAATTATGCCGACACGGTAAAAAAGTATGCAGGATTGCGTTTTCTGCATAATGACGCTTGCGCCTGGAGGGGATCACGGTGATTGTTGTCTCAGCGCCGCCGAACGGCCGGCTCGCGATGATCGAAGGGGAGACATCGGATGCTTATTTCACGTCGCAGTGCCCTCAAGGGCTTCGGGGCCGCAGCAGCCGCGGCAACAGCGAGCTCTATCGCCATGCCAGCGCTCTCGCAGGGCTTGAAGAAAGTCTCCTTCACGACCTCCTGGATCCCGGAAGGCCCGAACCTTTTCGCCTATGTCGCGCGCGACAAGGGCTTCTGGAAGCGCCATGGCCTCGACGTCTCGGTGGCACGCGGCTCGGGTTCGGGAGCGGCGGCGCAAGCAGTCAGCGCCGGCACTTTCGATTTCGGCATGGCGGCGACGCCGACCGTGATCGTTCAGGCGGCGAAGAAGCTGCCGATCACCTGCATCGGCCAGATCAATTATGACGCGCTGATGGGGGTCGGCGTGCTGTCCGGCTCGCCGATCCGCGCGCCGAAGGATCTCGAGGGCAAGAAGCTGGGCGCCAGCGTGACCTCCGGCGAATATCCGTTCCTGCCGCTCTATGCCGAGAAGGCCGGCATCGACCTCTCGAAGCTCCAGATCCTGCAGGTCGATGGCAAGGTGCGCGAGCGCACGCTGGTCGAGAAGCAGGTCGATGCGGTTTCCGCTTTCGCCACCAGCACGGTGCCGTCGCTGGCGCCGCTCGGCACAGATGTCCGCTTCATGCTGTTCTCGGCGGTTGGGATCGAGTTCTACGGCCAGTCCCTGACGACCCAGCCAGCCCGCCTGCAACAGGACAAGGCGCTGTGCGAGGCTTTCGTCCAGGGAGCCATGGACGCCATCAAGTTCACGATGACGAATTTCGACGAAGCCGTAGACATCTTCCTGAAAGCCAATAGCGAGGTCGCCATTTCCTCGACCGGCAAGGAATATGCCCGGATCGGGCTCGGGCTGACGAACCTCACCAATCTCGTGCCCGAGGTGAAGCAGAACGGCTTTGGCTGGGCCGACCCGGCCAAGGTCGCCATGATGGCCGATCTCGTGATGAAATATGCAGCCGGCGAGGGAGCAGTGAAGCCGGATGTCGGCGCGCTGTTCACCAATGACTTCGTCGGCAAGCTCAGGCTGTCGCCTGAAGAGCTGGCAGCAGCCGAGAAGAGCGCGGCGCCGTTCCGCAAATATGTCGGCTCCTGACCGGCAATCGCACGAGGCGACCATCTGATGCTGAGTTTGGCACCCAACGCGGATGTTTCCGCAGCCGAGACACCTCTCGTATCGGCCGCGGATGTCCAGAAGACCTACTTCACGCGGCAGTCGCCGATCCATGCGGTCGCCTCCGCATCTCTCGACGTAGCGAGGGGCGAATTCGTTTCGCTGCTCGGCCCGTCGGGTTGCGGAAAGTCGACGCTGCTGATGATGATTGCCGGACTGGAGCGGCCGACGGCGGGCTCGATTATGCTTGCCGGCAAGCCCGTCGCAGCACCACGCCGCGACATCGGCATCATCTTCCAGGACGCGACGCTGCTGCCGTGGAAGAGCACGCTGGAGAACGTGCTCTTCCCGATCCGCATCCTGCGCCTGCCGATCGAGAAATACCGTGACCGGGCTCATAGCCTGATCAAGATGGTCGGCCTTGCCGGCTTCGAGCACAAGAAGCCGGGCGAACTCTCGGGCGGCATGCGCCAGCGCGTCGCGATCTGCCGGGCGCTGATTCACGATCCCGAGATCCTGCTGATGGACGAGCCCTTCAGCGCGCTCGACGCCATCACCCGCGATCAGATGAACGTCGCGCTGTCGGAGATTCTCGAGACCTATCGCAAGACCGTGATCTTCGTGACCCATTCGATCCGCGAGGCCGCGTTCCTCTCCGATCGGGTGGTGGTGATGGGTGGGCGACCGTCGACCATTATCCTCGACATGAAGATGCCATTCCCGCGGCCGCGTCGTTTTGAGGTCGAGGAAACCCAGGAATTCGCGCAGGTTTGCCGGCAATTGCGCCTGACCATCGAGGCCGCGCACGGACACGGCCAGAACTCCGACCGAGAACCCGTCAAGCAAGATCCCGGCAAGGCAACCAGCGCCGCCGTCAGCATCATCGAGTGAGGTCCAGCATGGCAAAGGCCACCATCGGTACCGAGACCGGTGCCGCCCTTCCGGCTTCCGGAGCCAGTCGATTCCAGGGTGCCGCCAGCCTGAGCAGCATCGTTCTGCCGCTTGGCCTGGCCTTCATCGTATTGGCTGCCTGGCAGCTTTACGTCACGATCTGGCAGGTTCCCTCGGTCATCTTGCCTTCGCCGGTTTCGATCGCGAAATATATCGTCGCCCGCTACGACATCCTGCTGATGCATGCGGTGCCGACCACGTTGGAATCGGCGGCTGGGTTCCTGTTCGCACTCCTGCTCGGCGTCGCGATCGCCATCGTCATCACCTATTCGGACATGGCGCGCGAGGCACTTTATCCAAACCTGATCTTCTTCCAGCTCATTCCGAAGATCGCGCTCGCGCCGCTCTTCATCATCTGGCTCGGGGTCGGCTCGCAATCGCGCATCGCGTTTTCGGTGTTCATCGCTTTCTTTCCGGTCGTCATCGCCACGACCGCCGGCTTCCTGAGCGTAGACCGCGGCATCCTGAGACTGTGTCGCTCACTGACCGCGACGGAATGGCAGGTCTTCACCAGCGTGCGCTTCCCGATGGCGCTGCCCCATATCTTCAGCGGCATGAAGATCGCGATCACGCTGGCCATCATCGGGGTGATCATCGGCGAGTTCATCACGGCGCAAGCCGGCCTCGGCTATCTGATCATCTTCGCGACGGCGCGCGCTGACACGGAAGTGTCGATGGCGGCCATCGTGGTGCTTTGCATCTGCGGCCTGCTCCTCTATGGGCTGGTGGCACTCGCGGAGACGGTCGCGAACAGATTTTATTCGGCAGACAGCCGGTGAGGCGCTGAGCGTGATGGCGCGAGTTAACGGATCAACGGCGCCGGACGAGCCGGAATCGCTTTCGGCCGGCGTGGTCACCCGCCTCGAGGAAGAGATCCTCAAGGGGATTCGGCGACCAGGCGACAGGCTGGATGAGCGCCAGCTCGCAGAGCAGTTCGGCATGTCGCGCACGCCGGTGCGCGAGGCGCTGCAGCGGCTGGCCGCCAGTGGCCTCGTGGTGTCGCGCGGCCGCCAGGGTCTGCAGGTCTCGCAGATGTCGCTCGCGGACCTGCTGGACGCGTTCGGTGTCGTCGCAGAGCTGGAGGCGTTCGCATCCTCACAGGCCGCCCGTCGCATCCAGCCGGAGCAGCGGGCGCGTCTCCAGGCAACGCATCGTGCCTGTGCCGAAGCCGCAGCGGCCGAGGATGCGGAGGCATTCTATGCGGCCAATCTCGATTTCCACGAGGTGATCGCCAACGCGAGCCACAACCGCATCCTGCAGGACGAACTGCGCCGGCTGACGCTGAAGATTTCGGCGTATCGGCGCACCATCACCTACCAGCCCGGACGGATGCATTCGTCAATCCCCGAGCATGAGCGGGTGATGGAAGCGATCCTGCGGGGCGATGGTGCCCAGGCGGCGCAGATGATGCGCGCCCATGTCACCCTGCTCGGCGAGGGACTGTCGGACCTGCTGCATTTCCTGCGGACCTCCGGGGAGCACGGGCTGCTGACCGAGATTTCGTAGAACGGCGATTGCCGCTACGCGCAGGCTTCGGCAGCACCCGCAGCGATCGCGCCTGGAGCCGCGCGAGATGGCAACTCTGGCGTGCTCGGACCAGCGAAAAGAAACATCGCGCCGTCCTGTGCTGCCAAGCCTGCCGCATCACCGGGAAGTTTATCGCGCTTGCACGCTGGTGCACCGTGCTGTGAAGGAACCGCAATTGTGGCGGGAGCGATCGTCAGGCCGGCGCGAGCGCGGCTTCGACCCTGGTGCAGCGCACGATCCGGCCTGCGCCCAGCGTGACGGCTGGCGGCAGGCCCGCCCGGCAGGCTTCCTCCGCCTGCCGGCAGCGCGGCGCGAAGGAGCAGGAGGATGGCGGCTCGTTCAGCGCCGGCGGTGCACCGGGAATGGCCTCGAGCCGCTCGCCCTTCTTCGCACCATGCAGGTTCGCGGCGAGCAGGCCGCGCGTATAGGGGTGCTGCGGGTCGCTGATCAGCTCGCGCACTGTGCCGGTCTCGACGATCTGGCCGGCATACATCACCGCGAGCCGGTCCGAGACCTCGACGGCGACGCCGATATCGTGGGTGACGAAGATCACGCCCATGCCGAGATCCTGCTGGAGCTGGCGCAGCAAGAGCAGGATCTGGATCTGCACGGTGGCGTCGAGCGCCGTCGTCGGCTCGTCGGCGAGCAGCAGCTTGGGCCGCGCCGCCAATGCCAGCGCGATCATGGCGCGCTGGCGCATGCCGCCCGACATCTCGTGCGGATACGCCTTCAGCCGGCGCTCGGGTGACGGAATGCGCACGAGCTGGAGCAGTTCGAGCGCGCGCTGCATCGCAGCCTTCCTGCCGATCTTCTCGTGGCGGACGATGGCCTCGGCGATCTGCTCGCCGACGGTGTAGACGGGATCGAGCGCCAGGGCAGGATCCTGGAAGATCATCGAGGTGACGGCGCCGCGATAATCTGAGAGCTCTTGGGCCCCGAGCGCCAGCACATCCCGGCCGTCGACCATGACCGTGCCGCCGATCTCGGTGCGGCTCTCGGGCAAAAGCCTGAGCAGGGTCTTCAGCGTCACGCTCTTGCCGGAACCGGATTCGCCGAGGATGCCGAGCACCTTGCCCGGCTCCAGCGTCAGCGAGACACCGTTGACGGCATGGACATTCTGCGCGCCACGAAAGCGCACGGTGACGTTCTCCATCGCGACGAGCGGCGGGCTGGTCGAAGCCGGATTCATGCGGCGTCCTCCAGTGCCGGCGCGCGGCTATGGCCGGAACCTGCGATTTCCATATGGCAGGCGGCGAGCCGCGCCCCGGCGCCGGTCCGGGTCAGCGCCGGCTTCACCTTGGCGCAGACGGTCTGCGCCTGCGGGCAGCGCGGGTGGAAGCGGCAGCCCTCGGGCGGGTTGATCGGGTTCGGCGGATCGCCGGCGAGCGGCGCCTCCATCGTCCGGTTGTCCGGGTCCATCGAGGGCATCGCCGAGAGCAGCGCCCGCGTATAGGGATGGCGCGGATCGTCGTAGAGCTCGTCGACCGGGCCGATCTCCACGACCTCGCCGAGATACATCACCATGACGCGGTCGCTGATGAAGCGGACGACGTTGAGGTCATGCGAGATGAAGATGTAGGTCAGCCCGAATTCCTCGCGCAGGTCCATCAGCAGGTTGAGCACCTGCGCCTCAACCGATTTGTCGAGCGCCGAGACCGCCTCGTCGAGGATGACGAGGCGTGGCCCGAGCGCGAGCGCGCGAGCGATGTTGACGCGCTGGCGCTGGCCGCCGGAGAGCTCATGCGGATAGCGCGCCGCGAATCGGGCAGGGTCGAGACCGACACGGGTGAGCAGGTCGCGGGCGCGCAGGATCGCCCCGGATTTCGGGACGCCGTGCACGGTGGGGCCAAAGGCGATCGAATCCTCGATGGTCAGCCGCGGATTGAGCGAGGCGTAGCTGTCCTGGAAGACCATCTGCGCCTGGCGGCGGTATTCCTTCAGCGACAGCGCTGCGCTGCCGACGGCCTCGCCGTCGAACAGCATTTCGCCCTTGTCCTGCAGGATGAGCTGCATGACGACGCGCGCCGTGGTCGACTTGCCGCAGCCGGATTCGCCGACGACGCCGAGCGTCTCGCCCTTCAGGACCTGGAAATCGACGCCGTCGACCGCCCGCACCACCGCGCCGCGCCCGAGCGGGAAATGCTTGGTCAGGGTGCGGGCCTCGAGCAGCGGCGTGCCGGCCCCGCCGCGGTCACGATCTTCGATCGACGTTTCAAGCGACATGCCGGTCAGCCCTTCACATCCATGGCCGAGCGCAGCCCGTCCGAGAGCAGGTTGAACGAGATCGAGGTGATGAAGATCGCGGCGCCGGGCAGCGCCGCGACCCAGGGCTGGACATAGATCGCGGTGCGCAGGGTGTTCAGCATGAGCCCCCATTCCGGCGTCGGCGGCTTGGTGCCGAGGCCGAGGAAGGACAGGCCGGAGGCCAGGATCATCGAGACCGAGATCAGGCTCGTCGCGTAGACGAAGATCGGCCCGAGCACATTGCCGAGAACATGGACGCGGATGATCGTGCCGGAGCCCGCGCCCGAGGCACGTGCCGCCTCGACATAGTCCATCGAGCGCACCTGCGTCGTCACGCTCTCCGCGATGCGCGCGATCGGCGGGATGAAGACGATGGTCAGCGAGAGCAGCGAGTTGAAGACGCCGGCGCCGAGCGCGCCCGAGAGCGCGATCGCCAGCAGAACCGAGGGGAAGGCGTAGAAGATGTCGACGGTGCGCATCGTGATCGTATTGAACTTGCCGCCGAAGAAGCCGGCCGAGACGCCGATCACCAAGCCGACGGCAAAGGCGATGAACACCGGCACCACCCCCATGAACAGCGACAGCCTGGCGCCGTGGATCAGGCGCGAGAGCATGTCGCGGCCGAGTTCGTCGGCACCGAGCGGATAGCCTGGCGTGCCGATCGGCCGCAGGCGCCGCAGCATCGAGGAGCGCGTCGGGTCGGCCGGGGCGATATAGTCGGCGAAGACCGCCATCAGGATGATCGCCAGCACGACGATGCCGGCTCCGACCGCGACCTTGTCGCGCTTGAAGCGCCTGAAGACGCCGGCCCAGTAGCCCGGCGAGCGCAGCGGCTGCGTGATCGCAACCGGGACGGCATCGGTGGCGACAGCGCTCATCTCAGCGCCTCCGGACGCGTGGGTCGAGCAGGCCCTGGACGATGTCGACCAGGACGTTGAGCCCGACGAAGAACATCGCCAGCACCAGGATCGTGCCTTGCAGCAAGGGCAGGTCGCGCTGGAAGATGGCGTTGCCGAGCAGGAAGCCGGTGCCCGGCCAGGAGAACACCGTCTCGATCAGGATCGAGCCGCCGAGCAGGTAGCCGAGCTGCAGGCCCATCACCGCGAGCGCAGTCGGCGCCGCGTTCTTGACGACATGCCTGAACACGCCGAAATCCATCAGGCCCTTGGCCCGCAGCGCCGGGACGAACTCCTGATTCAGGATGTCGGCGACCAGCGCCCGCACCGTCCGCGAGATGATGCCCATCGGGATCACCGACATGGTGACCGCAGGCAGGATCATGTGGCTGACATGCTCCCAGTCCCATTTCCAGGCGGCCGAGCCGCCTGGCCCGGCGCCGCCCGGCGGCAGCCAGCCGAGCTGCACCGAGAAGACGATGACCAGCACCATGCCGAGCCAGTAATGCGGCACGCTGACGCCGAGCACCGCCAGCATCGAGGCGAACTTGTCGAGGAAGGAGCCACGGAAATAGCCGGCGACGAAGCCGAAGAAGCAGCCGAGCACGAAGCCGATCACGGTGGCGAGACAGGCGATCAGCAAGGTGTTGCCGACGGCGCGCCAGACCTCGGGCGCGACAGGCCGCCCGGTCGCGATCGAGGTGCCGAGATCGCCCTGCAGCGCCTTCCACAGCCAGAGCCCGAACTGCACCGGCAGCGGCCGGTCGAAGCCGTAGATCTTGCGCAGCTCGTCCTGCATCGCTTGCGAGGCGTCGGGCGGCAGCACCGAGGTTAGCGGATCGCCCGGCGCGATATGGACGAGGAGGAAGCAGAACACGCTGACCCCGAGCGCCACCGGCAGCACGTAGAGGATGCGCTTGGCGAGATAGATCAGCATGGCCGGCGCCGCGCTTTCATCGCCGCCTCACTTGTCCATGGAGATCGGCGAGAAGTCCTGGAACCAGTTCTGCGCCTGGACGAAGCCCTTGACCTTGGGTGACAGCGCCCGCGGGTTGACGTCGTGCGTCACCATCAGGAAGAGCGCGTCGTCGACGTATTTCTCATGCGTCTTCTGCAGGATCTTCAGCTGCTCTGCGGGATCGAAGGTGGTGCGGATCTGCGCGAAGAGCGCGTCCATCTCCGGATCACAATAGAGGCCCCAATTGGTGCCCGCCGGCGGCTTCAGATCGCATTGCAGGTGCCGGATCAGCCCGGTGAAGGGGTCCTGGATGAAATAGGTGTAGTTCATCCCCGTCGCCTTGCGCGAGGATTCATGGTTGGCACCGGCGCGCCAGATGTTGATCAGCGTGTTCCACTCGACAACCTCGAAATCGACCTTGATGCCGACCTCGGCGAGGTTCTGCTGCACGAACTCGTTCATCGGCAGCGGCTGCATCTGGCCCGAGCCCGAGGGCGCGATCAGGATGCGGGTCTGGAGGGGCTTGGCCGGCGAATAGCCGGCTTCGGCGAGCAGCTTCTTCGCCTCGGCCTGGTCGAGCCTGAGCTTGAACTTCGGGTTGCCGAACCATTGATGGCCGGGCGGATAGAAGCCCTCGGCCGGGATCATCATGCCGCCGAGCAGCTCCTTCAGTCCCTCGCGATCGACGGCGAGATTGGCGGCCTTGCGCACGCGGATGTCGTTCCAGGGCGAGCCTTCCGCCCGCGACAGGTGCCAGGTCCAGTTATGCGGATAGGCGTTGGTGACGATCTTGTAGCCGGCGCCCTTCAACGAGGGGATCAGGTCCGGCGACGGCGCCTCGATCCAGTCGACCTGTCCGCCTCGCAGCGCCGCGGCGCGAGCGTTGGCCTCGGGCAGCGGCAGCAGCACGAGCTTGTCGAGCTTGGGCACGCGCGCTTTGTCCCAGTAGTCCTTGAACGGCGTCAGTTCGGCCCGCTCGCGCGGCTGGAAGGCGGTGAGCTGCCAGGGGCCGGTGCCGGACGGGGTCTTGGCGAAGGCTTCCCAGCTCTTGCCGAGCTTCTCCCACTGCGCCGGCGAAGACATCATCACCCAGGCGATCTGGTAGGGCAGCGTCGCGTCCGGCGCCTTCGTGGTGATCTCGACCTTGTATTTGTCGATCACCTTGTAGTCGGCGACGGCCGGGATGCGCGAGCGGCCTTGCGCGGCCTGGCGCTGGTCGAACTGGGCCGCCTCGGTCTTGAGCAGCTTGTCGAGGTTCCAGACCACGGCCTCGGCGGTGAATTCCGAACCGTCATGGAACTTCACGCCCTCGCGCAGGACAAACGTCCATTTCGTCTTGTCGGCAGCGTCGACCGCCCAGGCGGTGGCAAGGCCCGGCATCAGGTCGGAGGCCTTGTCGGCCTTGCTCAGGTCCCAGTTGATCAGCGCGTCATAGACCGTATAGCCCATGAAGCGCATGCCCTCGCCGCCCTGGTCGGTCTGGCCGGTGGTCAGCGGGATGTCAGAGGCGGTCATGCCGATGCGCAGGATGCCCTGGGCGGAAACCTGCGGTGCGAACAGCGCGACGCCGGCGGCGAATGACAAGGCGAGAGCGGAACGGATCATCGGCCACCTTTGATCTGGACGTGTTCTGAAATCGGCTCAGCAAGCGCCGTGCCATCGCCCCCGCGTCATGCCCGGGCCTGACCCGGGCATCTCCGGCAGGAGGTCCTCGGGTCGACCTGCGGCCGCCCGAGGATGACGAGGCCTACGGCCTCGTCACTCCATCGACATCGGCGCGAGGTCGATGAACCAGCTCTTCGGCTGGACCACGCCCTTGACCTTGGCGCTCATCGCGCGCGGGCCGACATCGTGCGCCACCCAGACGAAGGGCGCCTCCTCGACGATGCGGGCGTGGAGCTTGGCCAGCGCCGCGTCGCGGGCCGTGCCATCGAAGGAGGTGCGGGCGTCGGCGATCAGCTTGTCGAACTCGTCATTGCCGAAATAGCCCCAGTTGTTGGAGACCGGCGGGAAGGTCTTGGTCGAGACGAAGCGGACCATCGCGAAGAACGGGTCCATCGCGGCATAGGTGACGTTGGTTGCGTTCGCGCCGCGGGCATTGGCGTGCTTGGCGCCCTCGCGCCAGTTGGTGAAGACGGCGTTCCACTCGCCGACCTCGAGCGCGACGTCGAAATAGCAGTCCTTCAGCGCCTGCTGCATGAACTCGTTCATCGGCAGGGGCTGCATCTGGCCGGAGCCCGAGGCCGAGGTCAGCACCTTGACCTTCGCCGGCTTGGCGGCCGAGAAACCGGCTTCGGTCATCAGCTTCTTGGCGGCTTCGAGGTCGTATTTGATCTCGAATTTCGGATTGCCCCACCAGGGATGGCCGGGCGGCACCGTGCCCTTCGGCACTTCCATCAGCCCGCCGAGCAGGGTCTTCAGCTCCTCGCGGTTGACGCAGAGATTGGCGGCGTGGCGCACCTTCTTGTCGAGCCAGACCGAGCCTTCGGCGAAGGAGAGTTGCCAGGGCCAGACATGCGGCTGGGCGTTGCTGTAGATCGAGAAGCCGCGCTGCTTGATCTGCGGTACGGCGTCGGGCGAGGGCGCCTCGATCCAGTCGACCTGGCCCGAGAGCAGCGCCGCGGTGCGGGCATTCGCCTCCGGCAGCGGCAACAGCACAACGCGATCGATCTTTGGCACCCGCTTGGGGTCCCAATAGCTCTTGTTGGCGACCATCTCGAAGCGCTCGCGCGGCGAGAGCTTGACGCCCTTGAACGGACCGGTGCCGGACGGGTCGGCCGAGAAGGCAGCCCAGGCCTGCTTGGCGCGCTCGGCCGGCTCGGTCACCGAAGCCGGCACCGCCGCGAGCTTTGCTGCCCAATGCGCAGGCGACGCCATGTAGAGATTGGTCAGGTTGATCGGCAGGAAGGCGTCTGGTTCCGAGGTGGTGAGCTCGACCGTCAGCGGGTCGACGACCTTTGCCACCTTGAGGGTCGGCATGCGCGAGACGGTGACGCCGATCTGGTCCGGGGCGAACTGCGCCGCCTCTTTGTTGAGCACCTTGTCGACATTCCAGACGACGGCGGCGGCATCGAAGGCCGAACCGTCCTGGAATTTGACGCCCGGCCGGAGCTTGAAGACCCATTTCGTCTTGTCGCTGGCGTCGACCGCCCATTCGGTGGCGAGGCCGGGGATGACGACGCTCGCCTTCTCGGCCGAGGACAGGTCCCAGTTGGTCAGCCCGTCATACATCGGGATGCCGGTGAAGCGGTTGCCTTCAAAACCCTGGTCGGGCTGGCCATGAGTGCGCGGGATATCCGCGGCGGTCATGCCGATGCGCAGCACTTTCTCCTGCGCGAGCGAGGCGCCCGCGAGCGTGGTTGAGAAGCCGAGCGCCAGCATGACGGCGCGCTTAGCGGATGTGGATGACATGACGGAGCTCCCCTCGAGGCCCGGCGTTGGTTCGCACGGATCGAGCAGGGGCTAGCAACGGACGTGCCATTGGTCCGGGGAGTGAAGAGAAGGCGTTGGTCGCAGCTCCACACCACCTGAAGCGCTTCTCCGGAATGTTCGCTATCGGGAACCATGACAAGGTCAGCTCATGGCGCGAGCCGGCCTCGCGATCAGTCGCAATGGGGCTAGTTGAGTGACATCGACCGCGGCAGCCACAGCGCCAGATCTGGCCACGCCAGCAGCATGGCGATCAGCGCGAACGGTGCGACCAGGAAAGGCAGCACGCCACGATACATCGCGCCCAGGCTGATCTCCGGCGCCTGGGTCCGGATCACGAAGAGGTTCATCCCGACGGGCGGGTGGATCAGCCCGATCTCGACGACGATGACGAGCAGTACGCCGAACCAGATCGGATCGTACCCGGTCGACAGGACGAGCGGCAGCAGCACGGGGACCGTGACCAGCACCATGCCGATGCCTTCAAGGAAGCAGCCGAGGAAGACGTAGAAGGCAATCAGCAGGAGCATCACCGCCAGCGGCGACAGGCCAATCGCGGCGATCGACTTGACCACCGATTGCGCCATTCCGGTCTGCACGACGAAATACGCGAAGATCGTCGATCCCAGGACGATGAGCACGAGGTTGGCGGTGATCCGCGTCGTCTCGGTGAAGGCGGTGGCGATATCGCCGCGTGCGAAGCCCTTGCGCAGCAAGCCAAGGAGCAAGGCTCCGAACGCCCCGACGGCGGCGGCTTCCGTCGGGCTGAACCAGCCGAGATAGATGCCACCGAAGGTGACGAGGAAGAGCACCGCCACGTCCCAGACGTTCAGGACGAGCCGCAGCGCTTGCGTTTTGCTCTGGCTCGGCAGTTTCGGCGCCGCCTGCGGCCGCAGGCGCACCCAGATCCAGACCGTCAGCAGATAAAGCCCGGTCAGGACGAGGCCGGGGATCAGCGCGGCGGCGAAGAGCTTGATGATCGAGAGCTGGGCGATGATGCCGTAGATCATCAGGATCAGCGAGGGCGGGATCAGGATGCCAAGCGTGCCGCCGGCCGCGACCACGCCGGCCGCCAGCGCCGGCGAATAGCCGGCCTTCAGCATTTCCGGGATCGAGATCCGGCTCATCGTCGCGGCGGTCGCCAGCGAGGAGCCGCAGACCGCGCCGAAGGCGGCCGAGGCCCCGACGGCCGCCATGGCGAGCGAACCGCGCATGCCGGCGAAGACGGCGTTGCTCGCCCGGAACAGGTCGCCCGAGAGGCCGGCCATGGTCGCGAGTGCGCCCATCAGCGTGAACAATGGCAGCACCGAGAGCGTGTAGGCCGAAGAGAGCTCGAGTGGCACTGCGCCGAAGACCAGGCGCGCCTTGGCGAAGCCGTCGATCGCGGCATAACCGACGAAGCCGACCAGGCCGAGCGCCACGGCAACCGGAATGCGCACCATGATCATGCCGACAAGCGTCGCCATGCCGATCAGGCCGATGGAGGTCGCACTCATGACGCGGCTCCGTTGTTGCCGTGGAGAGCCGAAGGAGGAGAGGCGACAGCGTCGTTAGCGCGCGGAAAGGCGCGCACTTGCCCGATCGCACGGCCGAGCACGACGAAGACCGAGACGACCAGTGCAAGCTCGATCGCCAACAGCAGCAGGAAGACCGGCACCGGCAGGTCAGGTTTCTGGTCGCCGAAGCGGTAGGCGTCGGCGAGCGGCTGGACCAGGGTCACAGCCAGCAAGGCGAGGAAGGCGAGCGTCGCGATCTCGCCGGCGAGCCGCATCAGCGCCAGCGTCCGCGGACGAACCATGGTGTCGAAGAGATCGACCTTGATCTGCTCGTCGCGCCGGAAGCATTCCGGCAGGGCGAGGAAGGCGACGAGCACCAGCGTGACCTCGACGAGATCGAGCGTGCCGTGCAGCGGCTTGTTGAAGGCGAGCCGGGCGCCGATATCGACCATCGTCCAGAGCAGCATCACCGCTAGCGCCAGCGCGCCGGAGGCAGTGAGCAGCCGCGCCGGGTCGAAGCGGCGAAGCTTGCCGCCGCTCATTTCGCACCGCTGACAGCAGCGCGCAGCTCGTCATAGAACTGCTTCGCCTTGGCGCCCTTGGCCTCGGCCCTGGCGATGAAGCTGGCGGTGACCGGCTTGGCCAACTCCTCGAAGGCAGCGCGCTCCGGCCCGGTCAGCTCGAGGATCTCGACGTTCACCGCCTGCAGGTACTTTCGTCCATCATCCTCGGCCTGGTCGTAGATCGCGCCGACCTCGCGGGCCGCGGCCGGCCCCGTCGTCTCATCGATCAGCTTGCGCAGGTCGTCGGGCAGCGACTTGTACTTCTCGGCGTTCATCACCAGCGCGAAGGTGCCGGCCGCCGCATCGAGCTGCGTCACCGACTTGACGCTCTCGGCCATCTGGAAGGATTTCGCCGCCTCGTAGTTGAAGAACATGCCGGCGATCGTGCCCTTGGCAAGCGAGTCGGACAGTTCCGCCGGCGGCACGGCAGCCGGTGTCGCGCCCCAGGCTTCGAGAATCGCCGAGGCGACCGGGCCGTTATGGCGCATGCGCAGCCCGCGCATGCCGGCGGGGCTTCTCACCGCCGGCCTGTTGAAGAACAGGCTCAGCGTCGGCGTCGCGATGAAGTAGAGCGGCTTGGTGCCTTCGTGCTCGGCCGCGAGCTTGTCGGAGAGCTCGGTCAGGATGCCGGAGGCCTCGGCCGTCGAGAGCGCCTTGGCGGCAGCACCCTCGCCGCGATTGAAGGCGTAAGGAAGGTGCGAGATCTCGGTCAGCGGGAAGCGGCCGGGCAGTGCGCCGTGCAGGAAGAAGGCGATGTCGGCGACGCCGGTGCGGGCGAGGTCGTATTGCCGCGGCATCGGCCCCATCTGCGCCGCCGGGAAGATGGCGAGCTTGAGCCGGCCATTGGAGCGCTGCGCGAGCTCCGCGCTCCAGGCTTCCAGCTGCTTGTGCATCTGGTGGTTGGGCGGCAAGTAGTGCGAGACCTTGAGCTCGACCGTCTGCGCCATCGCGCCGACGCTTGCCAGCGAGACCGCCAGCGCTGCGCCGAGCAAGGTGCCGATCATTCCCCGTTTCATCTTGTCCTCCCCGATCCGAGTTTTGTTTTTGTGCTTGGTTTCTAGGCGGCCGTGGCCGGTATTCCGAGCGCAGCTTCCGACTTCATTCGCCCCGTGACGATGGCGAGCAGCGCCTCGCAATCGGCCGGGATCACATCCCCGCGCCAGGCGACGTGCTGGTCCGGCCGGATCAGTGCGAAGCGAGCGCCATAGCGCGCCGGCAGGCGCTGGTCGCCCGGCAGCAAAAGCTTCAGCGGCAGGCCGAGACGGGTAGCAGCGGCGGTCAGCGGCGCAGCGTCCGCGCCGTCGCCCGAGGTCGCGAGCAAAGTGAAGCCCTGCCCGAAATGATCGTAGAGCGACGAGCCATCGGCGAGCCAGAGATGCGGCGCGAGGCAGCCGGGATGGGCCGAGGGCACATAGAGCATGAAGTGCTCGACCGGCGGCTCGCTGCCATCGGATACGATGATGGCTGAATCCTCGTAGCGCGAGCCGAGCACGATGCCGAGCGTGCGGAACTCGCGCAATTTGGTCGCCTCGATGATCTCGCCGACCTCGCGCCGCGTCGCCTCACCGAGCGGGCCGGGCTGCTCGAGACCCGGGCGGACCAGCTGGTTGCCGACGGCGCCGTAATTGATGACGGCTTCGGCGATGGTGCGCTCATGCACCTTGCGCCGCTCGGCCGTGTAGCTCGCCAGCAGCTCCGGCCCGCCCCAGCCCCGCAGCACCGCAGCCAGCTTCCAGCCGAGGTCGACGGCGTCGCCGATGCCCATGTTCATGCCGAAGCCGCCGAAGGGCGGATGCAGATGACAAGCATCGCCGGCGAGGAAGACCCGGCCCTTCTCGTAGCGATCGGCGACGAGGCGATGTGCCACCCAGGGGTCGAGGCCGACGATCTCGATCTCGAGATCGGCGAGCCCGGTACCGGCGCGGATCAGCTCGACCGGATCGACGCTCGCCGGATCGACGTCGTTGGGGAGCTTGGTTGCCATGAAGAACCAGAGGCCCTCGCTGTCCATCGGTCCGAGCAGCGACGGCACCTCCTCGTTGACCATCCAGTACATGATCGCCGGACCATGGGCATGGCTGGTTGCCAGCGCGGGCGCCCGGAAGATGATGTTGTAGTTCTTCGAGAAGGCGCCTTCGCCCTGCATCTTCGCGCCGATGGCCTGGCGCACCGCGCTGCGGGCGCCGTCGGCACCAATCAGATAGGCGCTGGCGATCTCGCGCACCGCGCCGCTCGCGACGTCCTTCAGTTGCGAGACGACGCCGCGGCCGTCATCGGTGAAGGAGGCCAGCTCGGTGTTGAAGGCGACGGTGACGCCCGGCAGGGACGAGGCGTGCCGGCGCAGCACCTCCTCGAGCACATATTGGGGCACCCATTGGGCCTCTTCCGAATAGAGGTCGTTGCGGGCACGGCTGCCGTTCAGCGCATTGCTGAAGCGGGCGAGCTCGGGACCGTTCATCCGCGTCGCGAAGACGACGTTGGAGGGATAGTCCGGCGGAATCGGCGAGGCCGCACGCAGGGCATCGGCAATGCCCCAGCGCCGCAGATGCTCGCGGGTACGGACATTGGTCGTCTTGGCGCGCGGCGAATAACCGACGCGGTCGTTACGCTCGACCACGAGGCAGCTGATGCCGCGCTGGCCGAGCTCGATCGCGGCCGAAAGGCCGACCGGCCCGGCGCCGGCGATCAGCACATCGATATCGTTGCCGCTCTTGCTCACGATTCTCGCTCCACCAGGTGCCGGGGTCAGGCCGCGGCCCGCCTGGCCTCTTCCTGCGCAATCGGGTTGACGAGCAGGCCGATGCCTTCGACCTCGACCTCGCAGACATCGCCGGGCTTCATGAAGAGCTGCGGCTTGCGCGCCACGCCGACGCCGGCGGGCGTGCCGGTGACGATGACGTCGCCGGGCTGCAGCGTGATCGCCTCGCTGATGATCGAAATCAGGGTCGCCACATCGAAGACCATGTCGTCGGTGCTGGCGCTCTGCATGGTCTCGCCGTTGAGGCGGGTCGCGATCCGGAGGCCGCGCGCGCCGGGAGGGAGCTCGTCTGATGTGACCAGCGCCGGGCCGAAGGCACCGGTGCCGTCGAAGTTCTTGCCGACGGTCCATTGCGGCGCCTTGAACTGATACTCGCGCACAGAGCCTTCGTTGAAGACGGCATAGCCGGCGACATGATCGAGCGCGGTCGCCTTCGCGATGTGCTTGCCGCCCCGGCCGATCACGGCCGCGATCTCGCCTTCGTAATCGAGCTGGTCCGAGAGATTGGGGCGGATCATCGACGCCTTATGGCCGATCAGGCTGGTCGAGAAACGGCCGAACAATGTCGGATAATCGGGCTGCTTGAAGCCGCTCTCGGCCGAATGGTCGGCATAGTTCAGCCCGACGCAGATGATCTTGCCGGGACGCGGTACGACCGGCAGGAAGGTCGCAAGCTCGGGATCGAGCACGGCAGAGGCTGGCGCATTGGCGAGCGCACTGGCGATGGCGGAGCGGGCGGCCTCGCTGCCGGCGAGGAAGGCGAGCATATCGCCCGGCAGGCCCGGGCCAGCCTTGGCGAGATCGATCAGATCCTGGCCGCGATAGGCGGCGAGGCTCGGCTTGCCGCCGTTCAGGATGGTGGCGAGACGCATGGTGTCCTCCTTCTTGGATGCCTCCAGCCGTGGCGGCGAGGCGATGAATGTCGGGGTCGTCAGGCGGTGCCGAACAGCACGCTCAGCCGCCGTTCGGTGAAGAGCCAGGAACCATCCGGCTCCCTCGCATAGCGATCGGCATATTCAGCGATGAGCATCGGCGAAGCCGAGCCCTGGCCGGGTCCGTCATGGCGGTAGAGCGTCAGCGCGACCCAGCCGCGGGCCGCATCGGGCCCGGCGGGCTCGATCAAGATGTTGTTCTGCAGATGACGCGAACGGCGCTCGGTCAAAGCGGCGCGCTGGCGGCCCCATTCGGCGATCGCGGCACGGCCGATCTTGTCGGGGCCGATGCCATAGAGCGCCGCATCCTGGCAGAAGAGCTCGCCGACGTTGTCCGCCTCGCCGTGGTCGATCAGCCAGGCATGGCGCTGGATCAACTGCTCGATCGCGAGACGATCCTGCGGAGCGAGCACGGTGTTGGTCACGCCGGCAATCCGAGATCGGGCGTACTGGGCGGCTGGTAGTCGCCCCGGCGCATCGCGACGTGCAGGGCGTCGAAGCTCTGGCCGGCCTTGTGGTCCTGATAGACCCGCTCCGGATCGAAGAAGGTGCCGATCGGATTCTCGGCGAAATCCGGCGACGAGCGCATCCACTCGCTCGACTGCTTCCAGTCGCCATAAGTATCGGACTGGAGCTCGACGAAATTGCCTTCGGGATCCTTGTAGTAGATCGAGATCGTCATGCCGTGGTCGAGGCTGAAGGCGGGCTGGATGCCCTCGTCGCGCAAGCGGGCATAGGACGACATCAGGTCGGCGAAGCTCTCATACTCGAAGGCGCTGTGGTGCATGCCGTTATGGCTGCGCTTGTCGGGGTCGTCGCCGAGCCCGGGCGCCGAGAGGAAGGCGACGCGGTGATTGGCTTCGTCATTGGTCGTCCAGGCATTGTTGGCATCCTGGAAGTTCGGCCTGGCGCCGACGACCGTGCCGTACCACGCCACCATCTCGTCGAGCCGGCTCGTCTTGAAGGTGACGTGATGGAATACGGGCTTGATGATCTCCATGCCTTCCTCCCGAAAGGGCCGTCTCCCGGTTCTCCGAGGCGGCCGCTGCCTTGTTCGTGAGGAATGGCTAACGCCGGCACAGATACCTGAACAGATGTCAAAATTGCAGGAGCGATAGCAAATCGGTATCGATAAGCTGCGTTGCGAGGCTGAGCCGATGAAGCTGGATCATTTCGAGGAGGTGGTGGCAATTGCCGAGCGTGGCAGCATGCGCGCCGCGGCCCGGCATCTGCAGATCGCCCAGCCCGCCCTGACCCGCAGCCTCGCCTTGCTGGAGCGCGAGCTCGGCGCACCCCTGTTCGAACGCCGCGCGCGCGGCGTGGTCGCGACGCCGCTGGGGGAAGCCTTCGTCGCCCGCGCCAGGTCGATTCTGACCGAGATCAGGCGGACCCGCGAAGAAGTCGAGCAATTGCGCGGGGCGGGCACCGGTACGGTCACGGTCGGGCTTTCCATCGCGGCCCATCTCGCTCTGCTGCCGCCGAGCCTGCGGCCGTTCCGCACGCGCTATCCCGATATCAGGCTGCATATCATCGAGGGCTTTTACCCCACTCTCGAAGAACGCCTGCGCGACGGCACGGTCGACTTCTACATCGGCCCCGATGGCGGTGCGCAGCCCGTCCCCCAACTCAGCCGGGAGGTGCTGTTCCACAACCGCCGCATCGTGCTGTGCCGCGCAGGCCACCCATTGGCGGCGGCGACCTCATTGCGCGAACTCGTCGGCCAGGACTGGGTCACGACCTCGATCACCGCCGATGCGAGCGACGAGATCAACGCCTTCTTCGCCCGCCACGGCCTGCCGCCGCCGCGGCTGGCGGTGCGAAGCCAGTCGGCGCTGACCTTGCTGACCTGCCTCGCCAACAGCGACCTGCTGGCGATGGTCCCGGCGCAATGGGAGCGCTTCGAGATGACCGGAAAGGCGCTGACCACGATCAGGGTTGGCGAAGAGCTCACCGCGCCACCGCTGGTTCTCGTCCGGCGCTCCGACCTGCCCCTGACGCCCGCCACGCTGCACCTCCTCGACCTGATGCGCCGGGCGACGTCGCGCCTGGCTGCGGAACCATAGGTTTCGGGCAGTCTGGTCCTGGCTTTGCTTGACCGCTTCCGGTCAATGTCGGCAACTGGCGGATAGCGTTGAAAAAGTCGGCCTGAGATCGGCGCTGATGCGGAGCGTGTTGGTGGCGCAGAGCCTCACGCTGTCACGCTGTCCTGGTCTGCCGAGAAGACGGGATCGAGCATCGCTTCACCGGGATCAACCATCCCCGGAGCAACGGGCAGGTCGAACGGATGAACCGGACGATCAAGGACGCGACCGTCAAGCGCTATCACTACGACAGCTACGACTTGATTTGCCTAAGTTCTCTGGAAAATCAACCCCTTACGGGATCGATGGCGGAGAGTTCGGACGCAAGTTCGAACTCGGAGCCTGGAGCGCGACTGCGCGACCGGCCGGAAGGCCGCCCCATCGGAGCCGTGAGCGAAGCGAACTGGCGTGAGATAAAAGAAGTGGCGGACAGGGAGGGATTCGAACCCTCGATACGGTTTCCCGTATACACACTTTCCAGGCGTGCGCCTTCAACCACTCGGCCACCTGTCCGGCGCGCTGCTTATGGCGTCCAAGCGCGCGACTTTCAAGCGCTAAAGCCGCAGCCTGTCGGGGTTGTGCGCAATTGTCCTTTGCCGTTGCATTACCGCGGGCGAGGGGACACATGCGGTGTCCCGGCGGGGAGGCGGTTCCGAGGACCGCGCCTGGCCGGCCATTGCGGGGATCGGGGGACGAATTGCGCTTTCTCGTCAGGATGCTGGGTTATCTCCTCGTCGCCGGCGGCTTTGTTGCGCTGCTCACCGACGGGGCGCGCTCGATCGCCAACTCGGCCCTGCGTTTCACACCGCTCGGCGAGACCGCGCTCACCTTCGTCGGCGAGCGCTTCCGGCAGCTCCAGCCCGCTGTCGAGCGCAATCTCCATCCCATGCTCTGGGATCCGGTGCTCGTCCAGATGCTGCAGGTCCCGACCGCCGCGGCTGGGCTGCTGCTCGGCTTCCTGCTGCTCTGGCTGGGCGCGGCGCCGAGGCCCGAGATCGGCATCGTCACGCGACGGTGAAGCGGGCGAGCGGGCTGGTTTGCCGTATTTTAAACACAATCTTGCGCGGACGGCGCGACAAACGCACGGGATTTGCCTGTTAGCCGCTTGATTGCCGCGGCAAAGCTTCCGACACTTCCCGTTTCAACGGGAGGTTTTCATGCAGTCCAAGATCACGCGCCGCGGCCTCGCAGTCGTGCTGGGGTCCGGCGCGCTCGCACTGGCCGGCATCGCGCTCGCCCAGGCTCCGGCCTTCTTCCGCATCGGCACCGGGGGCACCGCCGGCACCTATTATCCGATCGGCGGGTTGATCGCGAATGCGATCTCGGCGCCGCCGCAACTGGTCTCGACGGCGGTCGCCAGCAACGGCTCGGTCGCCAATGTCAACGCCATCGTCGGCGGCGCGGCGGAGTCCGGCCTCGTCCAGGCCGATGTCGCCTTCTGGGCCTATTCCGGCACCGGTGTCTATGACGGCAAGCCCAAGGTCGCCGAGCTGCGCTCGATCGCCAATCTCTACCCGGAGAGCGTCCATCTCGTCGTTCGCAAGGCCTCGAACGTCAAGAGCGTCGCCGACCTCAAGGGCAAGAAGGTCTCGCTCGACGAGCCGGGCTCGGGCACGCTGCTCAACGCCAAGGCGATCCTCGCCGCCTTCGGCGTCTCCGAGAAGGACATCTCGGCCGAATATCTCAAGCCGAACCAGGCGGCTGAGAAGATGAAGGACGGCTCGGTCGATGCCTTCTTCTTCACCGGCGGTTTTCCCGCCGCGGCGATCTCGGAACTGGCCTCGACCGGCTCGGGCATCGACATCCTGCCGATCACCGGCGCAGCCGCCGAGAAACTGGCGAAGGATTCGCCCTTCTTCGCTGCGGACGAAATCCCGGCCGGCACCTACAAGGATGTCGGCGCGGTCAAGACCATCGCCGTCGGCGCCCATTGGGTGACCTCGGCCAAGGTCTCGAACGACACGGTCTATGCCGTGACCAAGGGCCTCTGGAGCGACAAGACCCGTGCCGCGCTCGACGCCGGCCATGCCAAGGGCAAGGCGATCCAGAAGGCGAGCGCGCTCACCGGCCTGCAGGGCGTGCCGCTGCATCCCGGCGCCGAGAAGTTCTACAAGGAAGCCGGACTGCTGAAGTGACGCGATAGGCGTCATGCTCGGGCTTGTCCCGAGCATCTCTTGCCGGAGATTCTCGGGTCGGAGCCATGCGCCGCCCGAGAATGACGGTACCGTCCGCATCTAATGCCGCGTCTCGCCGAAAGCCAGAGATGACAACCCAGCCCTCCGTCGCCGAACTCGCCAGGCTCGAGGAAGAACTCGACCCGGAGATGCAGTTCCGCAAGGTGCCGCCACGCACCGCGGTCCTGATCGGGGCGCTGCTGCTCGCGCTCTCGGCCTTCCACTACTACACCGCCGGCTTCGGCCTGCTGCGCGAGACGACGCATCGCGGCATCCACCTCGCCTTCGTGCTCGGGCTGATCTTCCTGGTTTTCGCCGCGCGCAAGAGCGAGGCCGCCAAGGTCCACGCCTCGACGCTCTGGCGGCCCGGCGGCGTGCCGCTCTATGACTGGATCTGCGCCGTCGCCGTCGCGGTCTCCAGCCTCTACGTGCCCTATATCTTCGAGGACCTGGTCTTCCGCGTCGGCAATCCCTCGACGCTCGACGTCGTCATGGGCTCGATCACCATCATCCTGATGATCGAGGCGACGCGCCGGGCGATCGGCTGGGGCCTGCCGGTGATCGCGCTCTTTGCCATGGTCTATGCACTTTACGGCAACTGGTTCCCCGGCATCTTCCTGCATCCGGGCGCGACCTGGTCGACGCTGGTCAACCATCTCTATTTGACCAGCCAGGGCATCTACGGCGTCGCGCTCGGCGTGGTCGCGACTTATGTCTTCCACTTCGTGCTGTTCGGCGTGCTGGCGACCAGGGTCGGACTCGGCCGCCTCTTCCTCGGCGTCGCCGCGGCGGTGGCCGGGCGCTTCGCTGGGGGCCCGGCCAAGATCTCGATCTTCGGCTCGGCCCTGTTCGGCATGATCTCGGGCTCCTCGGTGGCGAACACCGTCACCGTCGGCTCGCTGACCATCCCGATGATGATCCGGCTCGGCTACCAGCGGCACTTTGCAGCCGCCGTCGAATCGACGGCCGCGACGGGAGGGCAGATCACGCCGCCGATCATGGGCGCCGCCGCCTTCCTGATGGTCGAGTTCCTCAATCTGCCCTATGCGACCATCGTCGTCGCCGCGATCATTCCTGCCTTCATGCACTTCTTCGGCGTGCTGATGCAGGTCCATTTCGAGGCGAAGCGCTCCGGTATGCGCGGCCTGACCGACGCCGAGATTCCGAAGCTCTCCGAGGTCTTCGCCCGCGACTGGCCGACGATCGCGCCGCTCTTCGTGCTGATTCTCGTCCTGTTCACCGGCTACACGCCCTATCTCGCCGCCTTCTGGGGCATCACCGGCTGCATGCTGGTCGGCCTGGCGCATTACCGCGCGGCCTCGGCGCTGGTACTCGCGGTCGCACTCGGCATCGCCGCGCCGAGCGAGATTCTGCGCATGCCCGGCGTCAATGCGGCGCTGACCCTCGCCGCCTTCGCTGCCATGGCTCATGGCGTGCTGATCCGCTGGGCGGACGGGCGCAAGCGCATTGCCGAGATGATCGACGCCTTCATCCTCGGCGCCAAATACGCGATCGGCGTCGGCGCCGCGGCCGCGACGGTCGGCGTCATCGTCGGCGTCGTCACCCTGACCGGCGTCGGCTTCAAGATCTCCTGGATCGTCACCTCGCTCGCCGACCAATGGGCCAATGGCGTGCTCGCGATCGCACCCTTCCTGCCCTTCGACCTGAAGAGCGCGACCTTGTTCTTCACCCTCGTCCTGACCGGCATCGTCTGCATCCTGCTCGGTTGCGGCGTGCCGACCACTGCGAACTACATCATCATGGTGACGGTGGCAGCGCCGGCGCTCGGCATGCTCGGCGTCAATCCGCTCGTCGCCCATTTCTTCGTCTTCTATTACGGCGTCCTCGCCGACGTGACGCCGCCGGTGGCGATCGCGGCCTATGCCGGGGCGAGCATGGCCGGCGCCGATCCATTCAGGACCGGCAACACCGCCTTCCGGCTGGCGCTCGGCAAGGTGCTGGTGCCATTCGTCTTCGTGTTCTCGCCCTCCATGCTGATCATGGTGCCGGGCTTCACCTGGACTGAGCTGATCGGCTCGACGGCTGCATGCATCACCAGCATCGCCCTGCTGTCGGCGAGCTTCGCAGGGTGGCTGCTGGCGCCGCTGGCGATGTGGGAGCGGGTGGTGCTCGGCATCGCAGCCCTGCCGCTGATCCTGGCGACGCCGATGAGCGTCGCAATCGGTCTCGTCATCGCGGCGCCGGTGCTGCTGAGGCAGATCATCGCCCGCAAGGCCGTTGTCGCCCCCGCATAGAAGTTCCCTATATGTTCTTGCAACCTTGGCGCGCTTCCGCTAGCGTCACTGCGCGGGGACGGGGTGCGCTGGGATGGTGACGCGGGTCGCGACTGTGGCGTTCGAAGGCATCGAGGCGCGCGCCGTCGATGTCCAGGTCCAGGTCACGCCGGGCGGCGTCGCCTTCATCCTGGTCGGGCTTCCAGACAAGGCGGTCGGCGAGAGCAAGGAGCGGGTGCGCGCGGCGCTGATCGCCTCGGGGCTGGCGCTGCCGGCCAAGCGCATCACCGTCAATCTCGCCCCGGCCGATCTGCCCAAGGAAGGCAGCCATTACGATCTGCCGATCGCACTCGGTGTGATGGCGGCGATCGGCGCGATCCCGGCCGATGCGCTGGCCGGCTACACCGTGCTCGGCGAGCTCGCCCTCGACGGCTCGATCACGCCGGTCGCCGGCGTGCTGCCGGCGGCGATCGCGGCCTATGGCCGAGGGCAGGGACTGATCTGCCCGGCCGCGAGCGGGCCGGAAGCGGCCTGGGCGGCGCACGATCTCGACATCCTCGCGCCGCGCTCGCTGATCCAGCTCGCCAATCATTTCAAGGGCACGCAGGTGATGGCGCGGCCGCAGCCCGCCGTCGCCCGCCAGAGCGGGCCGCTGCCGGATTTGCGCGACATCAAGGGCCAGGAGAGCGCCAAGCGCGTGCTCGAGATCGCTGCTGCCGGCGGCCATAATCTCCTGATGAACGGGCCGCCCGGTGCCGGCAAGTCGATGCTGGCAAGCCGTCTGCCCTCGATCCTGCCGCCGCTCGATCCGCGCGAGCTGCTCGAGGTTTCGATGGTGCTCTCGGTCGCCGGCCATCTCGCCGAGGGCGAGTTGACCGACCGGCGCCCTTTCCGCGCGCCGCATCATTCGGCTTCGATGGCGGCTTTGGTCGGCGGCGGCCAGCAGGCCAGGCCCGGCGAGATCTCGCTCGCCCATCACGGCGTGCTCTTCCTCGACGAATTGCCGGAGTTCCAGGCGCAGGTACTCGATGCTTTGCGCCAGCCGATGGAGACCGGCGAGGTGCTGATCTCGCGTGCCAATCACCGCAGCGTCTATCCGGCAAAGTTCCAGCTCATCGCCGCGATGAATCCCTGCCGCTGCGGCAAGGCGACCGAGCCGGGCTATGCCTGCCGCACCCGGCCGAACGAGCGCTGCATGGCCGGTTATCAGGCCAGAATCTCCGGCCCGATGCTCGACCGGATCGACATCACCATCGACGTTCCCGCGTTGACGGCCGCCGATCTCATCCTGCCCGCTGCGGCCGAAGGCTCGGCCGAAGTCGCTGCTCGTGTCGCGGCGGCCCGGGCCCGCCAATCGGCGCGCTATGCCGCGCTCGGTCTGCCGGGGGGCACGACCAATGCTCGCTGCCCCGCTTCCTTGCTCGATGATGTCGCGCGGCCGGATGCGGCCGGGCTCGCGCTGCTGCGCAATGCCGCCGATGCCATGCGATTGACGGCGCGCGGCTATCATCGCGTGCTCAAGGTCGCCCGCACCCTCGCCGACCTCGACGGCGAGGACAGGCTCGGACGCATCCATCTCGCCGAGGCGCTGTCCTATCGCTCGCGCATCGACCAGGCGGCCCAAGCCGCCTGATGAAGGATTGCCGCCTGATGAAAGGTTAACGAAACCATTCAAACCATTCGGCATCCTCGCAGCTGAGGCGAACCCTTTCTCAAGAGGGTGGATGCTAGATGAGATTGTATGATCGAGCTGCCGTCCTTCCTCGTCCTGCTGTCAGGCGCCGCCGTCGCCATGGCGATCGCCTGTGCCGTCGTCGCGATCCGCCTGCTGCGGGAGCGGCGAGAGGTTACGCAGCAGGCGCGGGTGCTGACGGCCGATGTCGAGAAGCTGAGCGATCGGCTCTGGGAACTTGCCGACAGCGAAGAGCGCTATCGCAGCCTGATCGAGGCGCAGGGCGATCTGATCGTGCGCCGCAGCGAGGGCCGGATCATCTATGCCAACGCCGCCTATGCGGCGCTCTTCGGCAAGAGCGAGGCCGAGGCCGTGGGCAGCGTCGAGCAGCCGCGCGTTCGCATCGCGCGGCCGGTGCAGGCGCTGCCAGGTGGTGCCCGCGTCGTCGACGAGTGCATCGAGACGCAAGAGGGCGAGCGCTGGCTGTCCTGGGTCGAGACGATCGTTCCGGTCGCCGCGGGGCAGACCGTGCTGCAACGTGTCGGCCGCGAGATCAGCGGGCGCATTGCGACCGAAACCGCTCTGGAGGAGGCACGCAGCCGGGCCGAGGAGGCAAGCGCCGCCAAGTCGCGCTTCCTCGCGACCGTCAGCCACGAGTTCCGCACGCCGCTCAACGGCATCCTGGGGATGGCCGACCTGCTCGGCGACACCAGGCTCGATCCGGAGCAGAGCACTTACGTCAAGGCGCTGCGGAGCTCGGGCGAGGCGTTGCTCGGCCTAGTCGACGACATTCTCGACTTCGCCAAGGTCGAGGCCGGCAAGCTCGAGCTTGCGCGGGCGCCGTTCGATCCACTCGGCTTGATCGAGGACGTCACCGAACTGATGGCGCCCCGCGCCCAGGCGAAGGGTATCGAGATCTCCGCTCTCCTCGGCCCTGATCTGCCGGGGAGGCTCGTCGGCGATGCCGAGCGCCTGCGCCAGATCCTGCTCAATCTCGTCGGCAATGCCGTGAAATTCACGCAAGCTGGCGGCGTCGGCATCGAGGCGGACAGCGCCGCGGGCGCGTTCGTCGTCACCATCGCCGATACCGGTCCAGGCATCCCGGCGGAACGCCTGGCGTCGATCTTCGAGGAGTTCGAACAGGGCGAGATGAGCGGCCATCGCGACCATGTCGGCACCGGCCTCGGCCTCGCCATTGCGCGTCGGCTCGCCCGCGCCATGGGCGGGGAGATCGAAGCGAGCAATCGCGAGGACGGCGGCGCGCTGTTCCGGCTGACCTTGCCTCTGCAAGCCGATGCAGGCGCAGGCGCATCTCCCGCTTCACCTGACTGGCAGGGCCGGCGCATCCTGGTCGCGTCCTCGGCGCCGTTCAGCGCCGCCCATATCGCCGCCTGTCTCGAACGCACGGGCACGCAGGTCCTGCACGCCGGCGATCATGCGCAAGCCCTGGCCCTTCTCGCCGCCGATTCGCGCTTGTCCGCTGTGCTGGTCGATCGCAATCTTCCGGGCGGCGAGGTCGAGGCGCTGGCCGCTGCGGCACGGGGCGCCGGCGTCGCCGACATCGTGATCATGCTCGCGCCGGCCGAGCGCCGCAGCTTTGGCTCGCCCTATGCAGCCGGCTTCACCGGCTTCCTCGTCAAGCCGGTCCGAGCCCGCTCGCTGCAGGTGCGTCTCGATCCGGTCGGGCGTTCGCAGGGCGCCGTTGCGGCACCGGCCACCGCCGCATCGGCGCTGCCGCCTGACGCCGGCCTGCGGGTCCTCGTCGCCGAGGATAACGAGATCAACGCGCTGCTGCTGACCCGCACCCTGGAGCGATTCGGTTGCAGCGCGGTCTGGGCGCGCGATGGCGGCGAGGCTGTCCGCCTGATCGAGGAGGCGCGCTCGGGCAAGGCGCATAGCTTCGATCTCGCCCTGCTCGATGTCCGCATGCCGGTGCTGGACGGGCTCGCCGTCGCCCGGCGGATACGCTCCGCCGAGAAGGCGCTCGGTTCGGACCGGCTGCCCATCGTTGCCGTGACCGCCAATACGGCCGAGGACGACAGGCGCGAGGCGCTCGCCGCCGGCATGGACGATTGCCTGGCTAAGCCGCTCTCGCGCGAGCAGTTGCGCGGCTTGATCGGCCGCCTTTCGCAGTCGCGAACGGTCGAGTTTCTGTCGGCCTGAGCCGACTTCGACCGACGGGCGGTTGGCTTCGTCATCGCAGTGACGTAGTTTTGTCGCGATCCCGTAAGACGGTCGGCGCAGAGCTGTCGTGCGCCGATCCGAGATCGCAAGGGCCAGACCGTCTATGACGCACGACGTTTTTCAGGGTTCTCGTCAGCCGGCAAAGCAGAAGCTCGCCGGCCAGGCCCTGTTGCAGCGTTTCTCGCCCTCGAACCTGCTGGCTGCCGGCAAGCAGCTCGGCGGCTTCGGTTTTCCCGGAGCCGACGCCCTCTCCGGCACGCTCGGCCGCTCCGGCACGCTCGAAGTCAGGCTGGCCCGCGGCCCGCGTGAGATCTGGCGGGCGCAGCGCCTGCGCTACCGCGTCTTCTACCAGGAGATGTCGGCCAAGCCGGACGTGGTCTCCCGCATGTTTCGTCGCGATGCCGATCGCTTCGACGCCGTCTGCGACCATCTCCTCGTCATCGACCATGCCGCGCGCGGCCGGTTCGGCGGGATCAAGCCGAAGGTGGTCGGCACCTACCGGCTGATGCGCGAGCAGGCCGTGGCCAAGCTCGGCGGCTTCTACACCCAGTCCGAATTCGACATCGCGCCGCTGCTGGCGCGCCATCCCGATCTGCGCTTCCTCGAGCTCGGCCGCTCCTGCGTGCTGAAGCCCTACCGCACCAAGAAGACGGTCGAGCTGCTCTGGCATGGCATCTGGGCCTATTGCCGGCATCACCGCATCGACGCGATGTTCGGCTGCGCCAGCTTCGACGGCGTCGATCCCGACATGCTGGCGTTGCCACTCAGCTTCATCCACCACCACGCCACCGCCCAAGGCGATTGGCGGGTCGCGGCGCAGCCGGGGCGGCTCGTGGCGATGGATCGCCTGCCTTCCGGCATGATCGACGCCAAGCTCGCGTTGAAATGCCTGCCGCCGCTGGTGAAGGGCTATATGCGCGTCGGCGCTCGCTTCGGTGCGGGCGCCGTGATCGACAAGCAGTTCGGCACCACCGATGTGCTGGTCATCCTGCCGGTCGCTGCGATCGACCGGCGCTATATCGAGTATCTCGACGGCGATGCCGGACGCTACGCCGCCTGAGTGAACTCACTCGCCTGCCGTGGCGAGGTCGCGCAGCGCCTGCCGGTAATCCGGATAACGGAACGCATAGCCGAGTTCGCGCTTCACCAGCGCGTTCGAGACCCGCTTGTTCTCGCTGTAGAAGCTCGCGGCCATCGGCGAGAGTTTCGCCGGATCGAACGGTGTCTCCGGCGGTGGCGCTAGCCCCGCAACCTCCGCTGCGAAGCTGACGACATCCTGCGGCGGTGCCGGCTCGTCATCGGTGACGTTGTAGACCGCCCCGGCGCGCGGAGCCTCGATCGAGGCCATCAGCACGCCGGCGATGTCATCGACATGGATGCGGTTGAAGACCTGGCCGGGCTTGACCAGCCTGTTGGCGGTGCCGGCCTGCAATTTGGTGATCGGATTGCGGCCGGGGCCGTAGATGCCGGAGAGGCGGAAGATCTGGACCGGCTTGCCGTTCTTTGCTCCGAAGGCGACCCACTCCTGCTCGATCTCCAGCCGTTGGCGCGAGCGCCGGCTGGTCGGCCGGCATTCAGCGGTTTCGTCGATCCAGGCCCCGCCATGGTCGCCATAGACGCCGATGGTCGAGAGATAGCCGATCCAGCGCAGATTCTCGGCCGCCGCGAGCTTTTGAGCGAGCGCGCCGAGCACCGGATCGCCGTTCTCGTCCGGCTGGGCCGAGATCAGGACGGCATCCGCCTCGGCGAGCGTCTTGGCGAGCGGCGTCGACACCGCAAAGCCGCCGAAGACCAGCGTATGCAGCCCTTGCTTGCTGAGCTCGCCCGCCTTCTCGGCCGAGCGGACCGTGCCGGTGACCTCCCAGCCCTTCGCCAGAGCGGCGCGCGCGAAGAACCCGGCGGAATAGCCGAGGCCGAAGATGACGAGCTTCATGCGGGTTCCAATTGGTTCGGAGAAGGCTGAGCCCATTCGGCCCTGACCTCGGGGTCGGTTTCCCGCGCGAGGCGTGCCGGCGCGAGCTCAGCCGCGCGGCTGGGCACGAGCTGCCAAAGTGCCCAGGCTGCCATCGCCCTGACCAGCGGCGAAGCGTCGTCTAGCAGGGCTTCGGCGCTCGCGGCCAGGGCCGGAACGCCGCTGTTGCCGATCGCGATCAGCACATTGCGGACGAAGCGGTCGCGGCCGGTGCGCTTGACCGGCGTGCCGGCGAAGAGCGAGCGGAAGGCGGCGTCGTCGAGTCCGGCGAGATCGGCAAGCGGCAGTGCGTCGAGTTCGCCTTTCAGCGCTAGGCGCGTCTCGTGCGAGGCCTCGGCGAACTTGTTCCAGGGGCAGACGGCGAGGCAGTCGTCGCAGCCGAAGACGCGGTTGCCGATGCCTTCGCGGAATTGGGTGTCGATATGCCCGGCATGCTCGATCGTGAGATAGGCGATGCAGCGGCGCGAATCGAGCTGATAGGGTGCCGGGAAGGCCTTGGTCGGGCAGATGTCGAGGCAGCGCGTGCAGGAGCCGCAATGGTCGCGCTCGGGCTCGTCCGGCGGCATTTCGGCCGAGGTGTAGATCGCCCCGAGGAAGAGCCAGGCGCCATGCTGGCGCGAGACCAGCACGGTCTGCTTGCCCTGCCAGCCGAGGCCTGCCGCCTGCGCCAACGGCTTTTCCATCACCGGGGCGGTGTCGACGAAGACCTTGACCTCGGCGTCGCCGCGCGCCGCCAGCAACGAGGCGACGCTCTTGAGCTTGCCCTTGATCACGTCGTGATAGTCGCGGCGGCGGGCATAGAGCGAGATCGCGCCGCGGTCGCGCTGCTCCAGGACGGCGAGCGGATCGCCTTCGCCGCCATAGCTCATGCCGAGCATGATGACCGAGCGCGCCGCCGGCCACAGGGTCGCAGGATCCGCGCGCTCCGCCGTGCGCTCGGTCAGCCAGGCCATGTCGCCGTGATGGCCGGCATCCAGCCAGCTGGCGAGGCGCCCCGGCGCCTCGGGAATCGCATCGACGCTGGCGACGCGCATGACCGCGAAGCCCTCGGCTTCAGCGCGAGCGGCGATCGCGGCCTTGAGCTTGTCGCCGCTCAGAAGTCCAGGTCGTCGTAATGGGCTGAGGGCGCCATGCCGGGAATCCGGTCGCTCAGCAGCGGCCGGAAGCTCGGTCTGGACTTGATCCTCGCATACCATGCGCGGGCAGCCTCATCCTCGTCCCAGGGCACGTCGCCGAGATAGTCGACGCAGGAGAGATGCGCCGCCGCGGCGAGATCGGCATAGCTCAGATTGTCGCCGGCGAGCCAGTTCCGTTTCGCCGTCAGCCAGGCGATGTAGCGCAGATGATAGCGCACATTGCCGCGCGCCGCGCGGATCGCGCTCATTTCCGGCGGGCCGCCGCCCTCGTCCCGGCTCATGAAGCGCTTCATCACCTTTTCCAGCACGAGCGGGGCGGTGATCTCCTCGTTGAACTTGATGTTGAACCAGTCGAGCAACCGGCGCACCTCGATCCGTCCGCCCGGGCCTTCCGGGAGGAGGCGGCGTTCGGCCAGCGCCAGCCCGCGGGTCTCGTCGAGATATTCAGCGATGGGCCCCGGGCCGGGCACGACGAGCCCGCTATCCTCACGCAGGACCGGCGTCGTCCCGGCCGGATTGAGCTCGAGGAACTCGCGCCGCCGTTCCCAGACGCGCTCTTCGACCAGCGTGGCGTCGAGGCCGAACTCGCCGAGCGCGAGCCGGATGAAACGCGAATGCGGGCAAAGCGGATAATGGTGAAGCGTGGCCATCGATTGCTGGAACTGAGGAGGGTTTGGGTGGGGTAGGCAGGCGCCTGATGCAGCGCGATAGAGCGCCCCCGTATAGGCCTGCCGGCTAAGCCTCACAACCCGAGACCGGGAAAAGGGGCGGGTTGCGCGGGAATCCTTGCCGATCTGGTAACCAATTTGCAAAGACCGTGCGCCATAGCTTTAACGCGTCCGGTGCGCTTTTGTTGCGTCGCACTCGCAAGGCTTGGAAGGACCCTCCCATGCATGACCTTCTTGTCGCTGCCGTGCTCGGCGTGGTCGAGGGGCTGACCGAGTTCCTCCCGGTGTCCTCGACGGGTCATCTGCTGCTGCTCGGGCATTTCCTCGGCTTCGAATCCAAGGGCAAGGCCTTCGAGATCCTGGTGCAGTTGGGAGCGATCCTGGCGATCCTGCTGGTCTATTTCCGCCGGCTGCTCGACATCGCGCTGCGCTTGCCGACCGATCCTTCCGCGAGGCGCTTCGTCCTTGGCGTGCTCGTCGCCTTCCTGCCGGCGGCGGTGATCGGCGCGCTGGCGCACGGCTTCATTAAGGGCGTGCTGTTCAATCCGTTCCTGGTCTGCACCACGCTGATCGCCGGCGGCCTCGTCCTGCTCGTCGTCGACGAGCTGGAGCTGGAGGTTAAACACCACGATGCCACCAAGTTCCCGCTGCTGATGTACCTCAAGATCGGCTTCATCCAGTGTCTCGCCATGGTGCCCGGCGTTTCGCGCTCGGGCTCGACCATCGTCGGCGCGATGCTGCTCGGCGCCGACAAGCGGGCCGCGGCCGAGTTCTCCTTCTTCCTGGCGATGCCGACCATGGCCGGGGCCTTCGCCTATGACCTCCTCAAGAACTACAAGGAGCTGACGGCCAACGATCTCACCCTGATCGGAATCGGTTTCGTCACTGCCTTCATCTCGGCGCTGATCGTGGTCCGGAGCTTCCTGGATTTCGTCTCGAAGCGCGGCTTCACGCCCTTCGCCTGGTGGCGGATCATCGTCGGCTCGGCCGGCCTCGCCGGGCTCTGGGTTTTCGGCTGATCCTCACTCGCGCGCAGGCAACGGCCCGCGCCAGGTACCGAGCAGCATCTCAAGGAAGCGCTCCGCTGCCGGTGCCAGCTTGACTCCGCGGCGCCTGACCACGCCGATGGTGCGCGAGACCTCGGGATCGCGGATCGGCCGCGTCACGATGATCGGATGATCCTCGCCCGGCGTCGCCAGCTTCGGCAGGACCGAGATGCCGAGACCCGCCTCGACCAGGCCGAGCGAAGTCGAGAGGTGCGTCACCTCGAACGACCAGTCGAGCCGGACGCCGACCTTGACCAGCGCCGCGTCGAGGATGGCGCGGTTGCCGCTGCTGCGGCTGACGGTAACCAGCGGGTGGCCTTCGAGATCGCTCCAGTCCAATGACGATTTTCCCGCCAGCGCATGGTCGTGCCGGCAGGCGAGCACGAAGGGATCGTCCATCAGCGGCTCGAAGGTCAGCTCGGCATCGGAGCCGCCGAGGAGGTTGATGCCGAATTCGACCTCGCCGCGCGCCACCGCTTCCAGCCCGTCATTGGCCGAGAGGTCGAGGATGCGGAAGCGGATGTTGGGATACTGCGTCTGGAAGCGCGCGATCACCGAGGGCAGGAAGTAGAAGGCGGCGGTCGGCACGCAGGCGAGCGCGATCAGCCCCGCACGGCGGCTGCCGAGATCGCGCATCGCGAAGATCGAGGTGTCGAACTCGTCGAGCATGCGCCGGACCAAAGGCAGCATTTCGCGTCCGACCATGGTGAGCCCAACCCGGCGCGTCGTCCGCTCCAGCAGCGCCGCCCCGACCGCGCTTTCCAGGCGCTGGATGCGCCGGCTCAGCGCCGGCTGGGACATGTTGAGCGCCTCCGCGGCGCGGTGGAAGCCACCGAGGTCGACCACCGAGATGAAGGCGCGCAGGTCGAGGGCTTCGAAATTGATGCTCATGACGCATTAATAGCGCCGATCTCTGCATTTCACAGCGATTATTCGATCTGGGATGACAGGGCATCGCCAATCGCCGGGTCACGCCCTTGTCCGCTCCTTTCCAACTCCCGCACGCTCAGGCCCTGCGCATCCCCTGCGTGCTGATGCGCGGCGGCACCTCGCGCGGCCCGTTCTTCCTGGAGCGCGACCTTCCGTCTGATCCGGCGGCGCGCGATCGCGTCCTGCTCGCTGCGATGGGCTCGCCGCACATGCTCCAGCTCGACGGGCTCGGCGGCGGTAATTCGCTGACCAGCAAGGTGGCGATCGTCAGCCGCTCCAGCCGGCAGGGTGCCGATGTCGACTATCTCTTCGCCCAGGTCGCGGTCGAGCGCGCCCATGTCGATCTCAGTCCGAATTGCGGCAACATGCTCTCCGCCGTCGGCCCCTTCGCGATCGAGGCCGGTCTTG
Organism: Allobosea sp. Root483D1; assembly: GCF_001429505.1. Lineage (GTDB taxonomy): Bacteria > Pseudomonadota > Alphaproteobacteria > Rhizobiales > Beijerinckiaceae > Allobosea. The sequence continues at coordinate 773,087 of NZ_LMJW01000001.1, read as the reverse complement.
TGTCGGCGGTCGATGGCGAGACGATCGTCCGCATCCACAACCGCAACACCGGCGCACTGATCGAGGCCGCCGTGCAGACACCGGGCGGTGTCGTCGCCTATGACGGGGCGACCGCGATCGACGGCGTCGCCGGAACGGCCGCCCCGATCAAGCTCGGCTTTCTCGAAGCGATCGGATCGAAGACCGGCGCGCTGCTGCCGACCGGTTTCGCTCGCGAAGAGATCGATGGCGTCCCGGTGACGCTGGTCGACTACGCCACGCCCATGCTGCTGCTGCGGGCCGCCGATCTCGGCCTCGCTGGCGACGAGACACCGGCCGAACTCGATGCCAACGCAGCCCTGCTGGCGCGGCTGGAGCGGCTGCGCCGCGAGGCCGGGCGCCGCATGGGGCTTGGCGATGTCACCGGCCGTGTCATTCCCAAGGTCGGCGTGCTCTCGCCCGCCCGCCGCGGCGGCAGCCTGACCTCGCGCTATTTCACGCCGGATCGCTGCCATCGCAGCCATGCCGTCACCGGCGCGCTCTGCGTCGCCGCCGCGAGCCGGATTGCCGGCAGCGTCGCTGCCGAGATGCTCTCGCCCGGCAACGGTTCACTGGTCAGCGTCGAGCATCCGAGCGGCGCGATCCAGGTCGATCTTTCGCTCGATGCAGCCGGTCAGGTGACCCGCGCGAGCCTGGTGCGCACCGCGCGCCGCATTTTCGAAGGACACGTCATCGTCCCCGCAAGCACGATCCTCGCGCTTGCAGAGAGGACGGAAACGGGAGGAGAACTGACCCATGACGATCACCCGCCGCCATCTCTGCAGCCTGATCACGGCCGCCGCGGCCAGCGCCTGCCTGCCTGAGCTCGCGCTCGCCCAGGCCGCCTTTCCGGACAAGCCGATGAAGCTGCTCGTGCCCTATGCCGCCGGCGGCGGCACGGATGCGATCGCGCGCCTCGTCGCGCAGGGCGTCGGCGAGCGGCTCGGCCAGTCGCTGGTGGTCGAGAACAACGGCTCGGCTGGCGGTAACCTCGCCACCGCCCAGGCGGCTGCAGCCTCGCCTGACGGCTACACCGTGCTGATGGCCAATCAGGGCCCGATGGTGGTCAACCCGCACCTCTTCAAGAACGTGAAAGTCGACCCGCTCACCGCCTTCGACCCGCTGACGCTGATCTCCGCCGCGCCGCTCGTCGTTGTCGTCTCGCCGAATTCGCCGCACAAGACGCTTGCCGAGCTCGTCGGCCACGGCCAGAAGAATCCGGGCAAGCTGACCTATGGCTCGGCCGGCAACGGCTCCGCCAGTCATCTGGCGACCGTGCTGCTGGCGCAGACCGCGCGGTTCGAGGCCGTACATGTGCCTTATCGCGGCGCCGGGCCGGCGCTGACCGACCTGCTCGCCGGCAACAGCGACTTCATGATCACCACCGTGCCCTCCGTGCTCGGCCTGATCGAGGGCCGCAAGGTCAAGGTGCTGGCGGTGACCAGCAAGGCGCGCGCCAAGCTCTTCCCGGAGGTTCCCACGGTCGCCGAGAGCGGCTGGGCGGATTACGAGGCGACGGCCTGGTACGGCTTCGTCGTGCCCAAGGGCACGCCGAAGGAGGTCGCGGCGAAGCTGCGCGCGGCGACGGTCGAGACCATCAATAGCCCGCTCATCCGCGAGCGCCTGCAGAACGAGGGCGCCGAGCCGATCGGCAACAGGCCCGAGGAGTTCGCGGCGATGATGGAGGCGGAGTCGCGCCGTTGGGCCGGGATCATCAAGCAGGCCCGCCTCGCCATCAATTGAGGTGCGTCACGCGATCCGCTTGTCGGCGGAATCGCAGAGATCGGCGACGACGCAGGTCTCGCAGACAGGGCGCAGCGCCTTGCAGGTGTAGCGCCCGTGCAGGATCAGCCAGTGATGCGCGTGCCGGCCGAACTCGGCCGGCACCGCCTTTTCCAGCCCGAGCTCGACCTGCAGCACATTCTTGCCGGGCGCGATGCGCAAGCGGTTGGCGACGCGGAAGACATGGGTGTCGACTGCATGGGTGATCTCGCCGAAGGCGATGTTGAGCACGACATTCGCGGTCTTGCGGCCGACGCCGGGCAGGCTCTCCAGCGCCTCGCGCGCAGTCGGGACCTCGCTGCCGAACTCTGCGATCAGCTTCTCCGAGAGCGCGATCACGTTTTTCGCCTTGTTGCGGTAGAGCCCGATCGTCTTGATCAGCTCGCGCACCCGGTCCTCGCCGAGGGCAAGCATTGCCTGTGGCGTATCGGCGAGCTCGAACAGCTTCTTCGTCGCCTTGTTGACGCCGGCATCGGTCGCCTGCGCCGAGAGCACCACGGCGACCAGCAGCGTGAAGGCGTTGACATAGTCGAGCTCACCCTTCGGCTCGGGTCTTTGCTCCCGGAAGCGGCTGAAGATCTCGTAGACCTCGGCAGCGTTGCGTGGCTTCGGACTCGTGATCCGACTCAGTGGCGGGCTGCGGCGTTTCGGACTGTTCGGCACGGGCATCGCGGCGTTATAATTGGCGGATGACCTTGGGCAAGCCCAATTCAGAGCGTGCAGGCGAGGCGGCCGAGCGGCCGGTCTTCGACGCGACGATCACGCCGCATCGCTCGCTCGGTCAGGGTGGCTTCCGCATCGTGATGACCCTGGTCTGCGTGATCAGCGTCGCTGCCTCGATCCCCTTCATGGTGCTCGGCGCCTGGCCGGTCGCCGGCTTCTTCGGGCTCGACATCGTCGCGATCTTCATCGCCTTCAAGGCCAACTTCAACGCGGCGCGCGCCTTCGAGCGCATCGTCGTGACGCCGCTCGAAGTGCTGCTGCGCAAGGTCTCGCATCATGGCCGCGAGAAGATCTGGCGCTCCAATCCCGCCTGGACCAAGCTCGAACGCGACGATGACGAGGATTACGGCCTGCTCGAACTTTCGCTGGTTTCGCGCGGGCAGCGCACCGTGGTCGCCTCCGCGCTCTCGCCGCAGGAGCGCGAGGGCTTCGCGCAAGCGCTCGGCACGGCACTCGCCAAGGCCAAGCGTGGCCCAGACTTCGAACCCGCCTGAGCATGGCCGCTACGATCATCCCCCTGATCGCATGGGCGGTGATCATCTTCGTCATTGTCGCGGCGGTGCGCGCCAATCGTGGCCCTCGCGGCCCGCTGCCCAGCCAGAACGGCGGTGAGGAAGCGGTCCGGGCCTACGGACTCGTCCTGCGCGACAGGCTCGATCACGCCCTGTTCGGCCCGATGCTGGCAGGGCAGGTCTGGGATCGCCTGATGAACTGCCCGGTCGGGGAGGGGCTGATCCACGAATTCCATCGCGATTTCTGCGGCCATGGGCTGATCCGCACGGAAGCGGGCGTCAAGCTCTGCGATATCCTCGACGGCCATCATCCCGGCGAGGCCATCGCCGAGTGGCGCTCGCGCGATGAGTTCGTCGCCTTCTTCGCCGAGCAGTCGGGCTATAGCTGCAGCGGCTGGGACGAGAGCTCGCCGGTCTTCTTCACCGACGATGAATGGCATCGCAACAACCAGCGGCTGACGCGGGAGAAGCTGCGCCGCTTCCTCTGAAGAGGAACGTCACTGCTGCTGCGCCAGCCAGATCGTATGGCCGCCGCACTCGGGATCCTCGACGACGTGCTCGATGACGGCAAAGCCGTTCTCATCGAGGAGGCTCCGGTACTCGGCCGGATCGAGGCTGGCATGGTAGAGCGGCTCGCCTTCGAAGCTGCCGATGGCTTCGCCATGGCCCGGCCCGCTGGTGAAAAGCAGCGCCGCTCCCTTGGCCGCATGGTCCTTGAAGAGAGGGAACATCCGCCGCTGATCGTCCGGGCTGAGATGGAAGAAGCTGTCCCAGGCGATCAGCCCGTCAAAGCGCCGGCCGAGCGCGAGTTCGCGCATGTCGGCGACTTGCCAGCTCTGCTGCGGAAAGCGTTCGCGGCAGAGCGAGATCAGCGGCTGCGACGAATCGATGCCGGTGACAGAGCAGCCTCGCTCGATCAGATGCCGCGCGATCGGCTCGCCCATGCCGCAGCCAATGTCGAGGACCGATGGCGTCGCCGGCAGCAGCGAAAGGAGGCGATCGAGCCAGGCGGCTTCCATCAGCGATCTCCCACGCTGGCGGTCATAGGCGGCGGCGTGGCGGGCGTAGAGCGAGACGATGGTATCGGCCGAGCTGGTCATCCACGGATTTCTACGCGCCCTGGGCGACGAAGACGAGCTTGCCAGCTTTCGGGTGGGATACGCATGCTGCCGTCACTAGTTTCGTGAGCATGAGAGATCAGGTCGCGAGGACAGGACAATGAACGCCCATTCCAGTCTCAGGACGGCGATGAAACCGATCATAGTCTCCAATGCCGTGCTCGCCCGCGCCGCCGAGGCCATCCCCTCGGAAGCCGATTTTCCGGCGGTCGCCCCCGGCTCGGACTACGACACGGTCCGCCGCATCCTGGCCTACATCACCAACAACTGGCGCCAGCAGCCGACGATCGAGGCGATCGCCGAGGCGGCCGGCGCGACGCCGACCGACGTGCACCATCTCTTCCGGCGCTGGTGCGGGCTGACGCCGAAAGCCTTTCTGCAGGCGATCACGCTCGACAACGCCAAGGGCCTGCTGGCCTCTTCCGCCAGCATCCTCGACACCAGCTTCGAGGTCGGGCTCTCCGGTCCAGGCCGTCTGCACGACCTCTTCGTCACCCATGAGGCGATGTCGCCGGGCGAATGGAAGACCGGCGGCGAGGGGCTGCGCATGTCCTACGGTTTCCATACCTCGCCCTTCGGCGAAGCCTTGATCGTGGTGACCGAGCGCGGCCTTGCCGGCCTCGGCTGGGTCTCGAACAATCTCGACGGTGGCAAGGTCATCGGCGGCCGGGCCGAGGCGCTGGCCGACATGATGCGGCGCTGGCCGCATGCGGATTATCGCTTCGATCCGCAGATGACGGCGCCTTATGCCAGCCGGGTCTTCGAGCCGGGAAGCTGGTCGCCGCAGACGCCGCTGCGCGTCGTGCTGATTGGCACCGATTTCGAGGTCCGCGTCTGGGAGACGCTGCTGCGCATCCCGGTCGGCTGCGCCACCACCTATGGCGACGTCGCCGGCCATATCGGCAAGCCCTCGGCGGCGCGCGCGGTCGGTGCGGCGGTCGGCAAGAACCCGATCTCCTTCGTGGTTCCCTGCCATCGCGTCATCGGCAAGTCGGGCGCGCTCACCGGCTATCATTGGGGGCTGACGCGCAAGCGCGCCATCCTCGGTTGGGAGGCCGGGCAGGTCACGGGCGGCGAGGCCGCCTGAGCCGAAATCTTACTGGATGGTTGGAGCGGGCGTCGCCGCGGGCGGAGGCGTCCGCTTCGCCGTGGCCGGGCGCGGCTTCGCCGTCTCGGGCTTCGGTTCGGGCAGGCCGAGGCGGGAACGGATCGAGGCGGCGCGTGCCTCGGTGATGCGGGCGCCGCAGAAGCCGTGCGATCCCTCCCGCTGGAAGTCGCGGCAGATCTGCTCGCGCTCCGAGGAGAAGCCCGCCTGCTCGCGGGCGATCGAACGCTGCTCCGGCAGGTCGGCCTTGGCCGAGAGCGTCCGGAAGCCCTCGCGGACCGCCGTCTCCGCCTTGCCGCGCTCGGCTTCGATCTCCTTGGCGTGGGCGGGCAGGGTGCGTACGTCCGGGCCCCAGACACCGCGCGCGTCGATGCGGCAGGCGGCAGCCTCGATCACGCAGGGCTGTTCCGGCTCGATCACCAGGAAGGCGCCCTCGAGCACGTCGAAGACGATCGGGCAGGCCGGCGCCTCGAGCTTGTAGCGCGGCAGTCCTGCCGGTTTGCCGAGCGAGGTCACCGGCACGGGCGCGTCGCCGAGGGAAATCGCGCAGGGCTCGGTGAGGTTGCTGGGCTGGAAGCCTTCGGCGCGCAGCTTCAGGCCATAGCCACTGCCGGTCTTCTCCAGCGTTGCTTCGCCGAAGCCGCCATTGCGCCGCAAGGTCTTGCCGAGGATCGAATCCTCGCTCGGGATCTTGATGGCCGGCATGGTTCGCGGGCGCGGCGTCGCCGGGCCGCCCATCGAGGCCGGCGCCGATTGTTGCGCACCCGGCTGGTTGAAGGGCTGCGCACCGGGAAGCTGCAGCGGCTGCGCCTGCGCCACGCCTGCGAGGCCGAGCCAAGCCAGCGCTGCACCGGCAGCGAGGCGAGAGGCAGTCGGGCGGCGGAGCGTCGTCACGGCTGTTTCCTGTTGGCGCAAGGTCCATTCTGAATGGATTGGCTACGACCGTTGCGCAAGAGCATGCGGGCAACACTTATCCGGAATGGTCAGGCCCGCGAATTCTGTACAGGATACTGCACAAAGCCGATTCTTAATCCGGCTCCGTGCCTTGCAAGCAGGGCGTCACCCTCCCTATATACGCCGCGAAGCGGTGCCTTTTGAAGGCCATCGGGGCCGGATTGCGCCAGACGCCAGCATTCACATGCGAGCGTCGAAACGCAGGGCCGGTCGATTTGTTGTAACCGGCGGGTGAAGCCGGCTCGGGGTTCAAGGCTCCGTTCCGTCACTTCTCCGCCAGACGTGGATATCTCGGGTTCGTTCGCCGCAGCTGGTGGGGGCGATCCGGGGCCATGGGCCGGAGGACGGCGTCCTGGACGCGGCCTTCCGGCGATCTGCTAAATCGAAAGGGATCCCATCCATGGGTAAAGTAATCGGTATCGACCTTGGAACGACCAATTCCTGCGTTGCAGTGATGGAAGGGTCGACGCCCAAGGTCATCGAGAATTCCGAGGGCGCCCGCACCACGCCTTCGATCGTCGCCATCACGGATGACGGCGAGCGTCTGGTCGGCCAGCCGGCGAAGCGCCAGGCGGTCACCAATCCGGAGCGCACCTTCTTCGCCATCAAGCGCCTGATCGGGCGCACCTTCGAAGATCCGATGACCAAGAAGGACATCGATCTCGTTCCCTACAAGATCAAGAAGGCCCCCTCGGGCGACGCCTGGGTCGAGGCCGACGGCAAGGATTACTCGCCCTCGCAGATCTCCGCCTTCACGCTGACGAAGATGAAGGAGACCGCGGAGGCCTATCTCGGCCAGCCGGTCACGCAGGCGGTCATCACCGTCCCGGCCTATTTCAACGACGCCCAGCGCCAGGCGACCAAGGATGCCGGCCGCATCGCCGGCCTCGAAGTGCTGCGCATCATCAACGAGCCGACCGCGGCGGCGCTCGCCTATGGTCTCGACAAGAAGCAGGCCGGTACGATCGCGGTCTATGACCTCGGCGGCGGCACCTTCGACGTCTCGGTCCTCGAGATCGGCGACGGCGTCTTCGAGGTGAAGTCGACCAATGGCGACACCTTCCTCGGCGGCGAGGACTTCGACATGCGCCTGGTCGAGTACCTGGCGGACGAGTTCAAGCGCGAGCAGGGCATCGACCTGAAGAAGGACAAGCTCGCTCTGCAGCGCCTGAAGGAGGCTGCCGAGAAGGCCAAGATCGAGCTCTCGACCACCGCGCAGACCGAGATCAACCTGCCCTACATCACGGCGGATGCCTCGGGCCCGAAGCATCTCGCCATCAAGCTTTCGCGCGCCAAGTTCGAGAGCCTGGTCGACGACCTGATCCAGCGCACCATCGAGCCCTGCCGCAAGGCGCTCAAGGATGCCGGCCTGTCCGCGGGCCAGATCGACGAGGTCGTCCTGGTCGGCGGCATGACCCGCATGCCGAAGGTCCAGGAGGTGGTGAAGCAGTTCTTCGGCAAGGAGCCGCACAAGGGTGTCAACCCTGACGAGGTCGTCGCCATTGGCGCCGCGATCCAGGCAGGCGTGCTGCAGGGCGACGTCAAGGACGTTCTGCTGCTCGACGTGACCCCGCTCTCGCTCGGCATCGAGACGCTGGGCGGCGTCTTCACCCGCCTGATCGACCGCAACACCACGATCCCGACCAAGAAGAGCCAGGTCTTCTCCACCGCCGAGGATAACCAGGGCGCGGTAACGATCCGGGTCTTCCAAGGCGAGCGCGAGATGGCGTCCGACAACAAGGCGCTCGGCCAGTTCGACCTGATGGGCATTCCGCCGGCGCCGCGCGGCATGCCGCAGATCGAGGTGACCTTCGACATCGACGCCAACGGCATCGTTTCGGTGACGGCGAAGGACAAGGCCACCAACAAGGAGCAGCAGATCAAGATCCAGGCTTCCGGCGGTCTCTCCGAGGCCGAGATCCAGAAGATGGTCAAGGACGCCGAGGCGAATGCCGCCGAGGACAAGAAGCGTCGCGAGCTTGTCGAGGCCAAGAACCAGGGCGAGGGCCTCGTGCACTCGACCGAGAAGTCGCTGGCGGACTATGGCGACAAGGTTTCGGCCGCCGACAAGGGCGCGATCGAGACGGCGCTCGAAGCTCTCAGGACTGCGCTCACGGGTGAGGATGTCGAGGCGATCTCCTCGCGCACCAACGAGCTGATGCAGGCGTCGATGAAGCTCGGCGAGGCGATGTATGCCGCCAGCCAGGCCGAGGCGAACGCTCCCGAGGGCGCCGCTGCCGAGGAGCCGAAGAAGGACGACGTCATCGACGCGGACTTCAAGGATGTCAGCGACGACAAGGGCGATAAGAAGAAGAGCGCCTGATTTCGCTCTTTTTCCGGAACGACGTCATGGCCGGGGCTTGACCCGGCCATTGCGTTACGGTGATGGCGTCGGCAGGACATGACTCGCTGGCCTCGCAGGATGTGCAGGACGGCGCAGGGGCAGCTGGTTGAATGTCGAAGCGCGATTATTACGAGATTCTCGGGGTCACCAAGACCGTGACGGAGATCGAGCTCAAGGGCTCGTTCCGCAAGCTCGCCATGCAGCATCACCCGGACAAGAACCCGGGCGACAAGCAGGCCGAGATCAAGTTCAAGGAAATCAACGAGGCCTACCAGATCCTCTCCGATGGCCAGAAGCGCGCGGCCTATGACCGCTATGGCCACCAGGCCTTCGACAATGGCGGCGGCGGAGGCGGTCCGGCCGACATGTCGGACTTCATGTCCGACATCTTCGAATCCTTCTTCGGCGAGGGCCGCGGGCGTGGTCCTCGCGGCGCCAATTCCCGCGAGCGCGGCGCCGATCTGCGCTACAATCTCGAGATCGGCCTCGAGGACGCCTATGCCGGCAAGAACGAGACGATCCGCGTCCCGACCTCGGTGACCTGCGAGGTCTGCTCCGGCACCGGCGCCAAGACGGGCTCGAAGTCGCGCCAATGCCCGACCTGCGGCGGACATGGTCGCGTCCGCGCCAGCCAGGGCTTCTTCTCGGTCGAGCGGACATGCCCGACCTGCAATGGCCGCGGCGAGATCATCGACGACCCCTGCGCCGGTTGCCAGGGCGCCGGCCGTGTCACCCGCGAGCGCACGCTCTCGGTCAACATCCCCGCCGGCGTCGAGGACGGCACCCGCATCCGCCTCGCCGGCGAGGGCGAGGCCGGCCTGCGCGGCGGCCCGGCGGGCGATCTCTACATCTTCCTCTCGATCAAGCCGCACGCCATATTCCAGCGCGACGGCTCCGACCTGTTCTGCCGCGTGCCGATCGGCTTGACCTCGGCCGCACTCGGCGGCGAGATCGAGGTGCCGACGCTGAACGGTGAAAAGGCCCGTGTGAAGGTTCCCGAGGGCACCCAGACCGGCAAGCAGTTCCGGCTCAAGGCCAAGGGCATGAGCGTGCTGCGCTCGCGCGAGATGGGCGATCTCTACATCCAGGTCCTGGTCGAGACGCCGCAGAAGCTCACCGCCCGCCAGCGCGAATTGCTGATGGAGTTCGAGCGCGAAAGCTCGGGCGCCACCCATCCCGAGACCGCCGGCTTCTTCGGCCGGGTCAAGGATTTCCTCGGCGGCCTCGGCGGCGCAGCCTGAGAACAAAAAAACGGGCGCCTTGCGGCGCCCGTCTTTCTTCGATCGAAGCTGACTTTGCGGTCAGGCCTTGTCGATCACCTTCTTGACCGCGTCCTTGGTCTTGCCGATCGCCTGCTGGGCTTCGCCCTTGCGTTCCTGCGCGATGCCCTCGGCCTGAAGCCCAGGCTTGTTCATCGCCTTGCCGGCGGCCTGCTTGACGTTGCCGGCGGCCTCGTTGGCCATGCCCTTGATCTTGTCGGCGGTGCTGCCCATGGACGTGTTCCTTCTCGAATGATGCATGATCGGCGCGTTGGCGCCGGTCCGCAGGGAGAACGTCATCGGCCGGCTTTGGTTCCGCCTTTCAGGCAGATGCATTGGCCTTGGCGATCGCCCGCAATGTTTGCCCCGTCGCCTCGTCGGCCGGGAAGAAGGTCTCCAGCGCCAGCTCGGACAGGGTGACGTCAACCGGCGTGCCGAACACGGTCGTGGTCGAGATCAGCGAGAGCACGCTTTCGCCCAGCCGCAACTGTAGCGGCACCACGATCGGCGGCTCCGCCTCCTCTTGCGCCTTGCCTTTGCCCTTGCCGGCCGACGCAGCCGGCACGGGATAGCTCAGCAGTTCGATCAGCAGCTCGGCCAGCAGCGGGTCGGCGGTGGCGCGGATCTGCTGGCGCAGCCGAGCGATCAGATGGCCGCGCCATTCGGTGAGGTTGAGGATCGCCGGGGCGAGCCCGCGCGGATGCAGGCTGAGCCGGAGCACATTGACCGGTGGGCGCAGAAGGTCGGCGTCCTCGACCAGCGTCAATAGCGGCGCGATCATGGCGTTCGCTGCGAGCAGGGTCCAATGCCGGTCGACCGCGACCGCCGGATAGGGCTCATGCCCTTTGAGCAGGAGCTCAATCGCGCTGCGCGCCGCCTGCAGGCTCGGATCCTCCAGCGAGCGTTCGAGATAGACTGGCGCATAGCCGGCGGCGAGCAGGAGCGCGTTGCGCTCGCGCAGCGGCACGCCGAGATGCTCGGCGAGCAGCAGGACCATGTCGCGGCTCGGGACCGAGCGGCCGCTCTCGACGAAGCTGAGATGCTTCTGCGAGATCTCGGCTTCGAGCGCGAGATCGAGCTGGCTGAGACGGCGCAACTGGCGCCAGTCGCGGATGAGATGCCCGATCGCGGGCTGCTGGTGCTTGTTCATGGCAGGCAAGCTAGCCGCAGCCGGGCCGCCGTCCAATTACCTCGCGCTTAATCGACGGGCCGCTCAGGCTTCGTCAGCATGGCTTCCATCAGCAACGGCCCGGACGAAAGGGCCCCAATCGGAGAACAGCCATGGCCTTCATCCAGTCCTCGCGTTTCCTGCGTAACGCTCTCGCTCTCGACGCCGCCGCCTGCGCCGCGACCGGCCTGCTGCTCAGCTTCGGCGCGGGCTCGCTTGCCAATCTGCTCGGCTTCCCCGCGGAGTTCCTGCGCGGCCCCGGCCTAGTGCTTCTGCCTTGTGCCGCCCTGCTGGCTTTCTTCGCCAGCCGGACACGCCTGCCGCGGCTCGCCATCTATGCAGTGATCGGCGTCAACATCCTCTGGATCGCCGACAGCGTGCTGATCCTGGTTGCCGGCTGGTTTACGCCCACCACGCTCGGCATCGCCTTCGTCCTGGCCCAGGCGGCGGCGGTGGCGGTCGTCACCGAGCTCGAGGTGATTGGCCTGAAGAAGTCGGTCACGGAAGCTGCCGGAGCCGAGGCCGCGCTGCACTGATCGCGCATTCACTTAAAAAAAGCCAGGCCGCCACGGCTCGTGCCGTGGCGGCCTTTGTTTGCGACAGCCTGTCACGCAACTGTCGTATGCGCTGACTAGCCGGATGATCCGCCGCCTCGACATCCATTGCGGGACAGGATCATCCCATGCGCAAGCCCTTCGCCCTCGCCGCCCTCGCGACCTTCCTGCTCGCCGGCACCGCGCTCGCCGAGCCGAATTTCAACCGAATCGCCACCTTCCAGGTGCCGCTGAACCTGCCGGCCGACCGCGACGCGAAAAAGAAAACGGTCTCGGAGATCATCACCGCCAACGAGGCCGGAACACTGCTCGCCTATACCGACGCCGAGCATAAGGCGATCGGCCTGATCGACATCAGCACCGCCAACGCTCCCAAGCCCGCCGGCTTCATCCCGGTCGGCGGCGAGCCGACCTCGGTCGTCATCCTCGGCGAGCGTGCCTTCGCGGTCGTCGTCTCGTCTGGCGACAACTTCAAGGAGCCGGCCGGTCATCTCGCCACGATCGATCTCAAGACGAAGCAGGTTTCGGCGAAGTGCGAGCTCGGCGGCCAGCCGGACTCGATCACGCTGACCAAGGACAAGGGCAAGCTCGCCATCGTCATCGAGAACGAGCGCGACGAGAAGCTGAACAAGGGCGACTTGCCGCAGCTTCCCGCCGGCAATCTGACGCTGATCGGCATCAAGGGCGGCGAGGCCGATTGTGCTTCGAAGCACGTTGTCGATCTCACCGGCATTGCCGCTGTCGAGCCGACCGATCCGGAGCCGGAATTCGTCGACGTCAACCAGGATGGCCTTGCCGTCGTGACGATGCAGGAGAACAACCACCTTGCCGTGGTCGACACCAGGACCGGCAAGCTCGTCACGCATTTTTCGGCCGGCACCGTCGATCTCAAGAACATCGACAAGACCCGCGACGGCCAGATCAAGCCGGTCGAAGAACTAAAGGGCGTCCCGCGCGAGCCGGACGCGGTGCGCTGGATCGACAATGACCGCTTCGTTACTGCCAATGAGGGCGACTGGAAGGGCGGCTCGCGCGGCTTCACCATCTTCCGCAAGGATGGCACGGTCGAGTTCGACTCCGGTAGCACAGTCGACCACATCGCCATTCGCCTCGGCCATTATCCCGAGCGCCGCTCGGCCGCCAAGGGCAGTGAGCCGGAGGGCATCGAGGTCGGCACTTACGGGAATGACCGTCTGATCTTCGTCGGTCTGGAGCGCGCCTCGCTCGTACTGGTCTTCAAGGACGAGGGAGCGGGCCGTGCGCCGCGCTTCCTGCAGGCCTTGCCGGGCGGCATCGCGCCGGAAGGTCTGCTCGCCATTCCGCAGCGCAATCTCTTCGTCAGTGCTTCCGAGGCCGATCTCGGCGAGAAGGGCGGCGCCCGCTCGGCGGTGACGATCTACGAGCGTAGCGAAGCTCCGGTTACCTATCCCACCATCGTCTCGGCCGATGTCGACGGCGTGCCGCTCGGCTGGGGCGCATTGTCTGGTCTCGCCGCCCATCCCGAACTGCCGGGCCGGCTCTTCAGCGTCACCGACAGCGCCTATACGCCCTCGCGCATCCTCGAGATCGACGCGACGAAGAAGCCGGCGACGATCACCGGCGCGATCACCGTGACCAAGGACGGCAAGCCCGCTTCCTATGATCTCGAGGGGATCGCCACCCGTCCCGGCGGCGGTTTCTGGCTGGCCTCGGAAGGCGCGCCCGAGCGCAAGGAGAAGCCGACCGGGAACCTGCTTCTGCGCGTCTCGGCCAAGGGCGAGGTCGAGGAGGAGATCGCCCTGCCGGAGGAGTTCGCCGCCAAGGCGATCAATCAGGGCTATGAGGGCGTCGCCGTCACCGGCACCGGCCAGGACGAGACAATCTGGATCGCAGTCCAGCGCGAGTGGAAGGATGACCCCAAGGGCAAGGTCAAGCTCCTGACCTACAAGCCTTCGACCAAGAGCTGGGGCATCCTCTACTATCCGCTGACCGCTCCGGCTGCCGGCGCCTGGATGGGCCTCTCCGAGCTGACCTATCTCGGTGACGACAGCTTCGCCGTGATCGAGCGCGACAATCTCTTCGGCGCCAAGGCGGTGAAGACGCTGGCGACCTTCTCGGTCAAGGGCCTGAAGCCGGCCCCGTTCGGCGCCTCGGAGATCCCGACGGTCGAGAAAAAGCTGCTGCGCGACCTGACGCCGGACCTGATGAAGCTCGGCGGCTATGGGCTCGACAAGGTCGAGGGCATGGCGGTCGACAAGGAAGGCAGCCTCTTCGTCGTCACCGACAATGACGGCGTCGACGATTCCTCCGGCGAGACCCAGTTCTTCGCCTTCGGCAAGCTGGCGAAGTAAGCCTCGTCAAAATGAAAAGGCCGGCGAGCAATGCTCGCCGGCCTTTTCATTGGGATTTCGCAGCAAGCTCAGGTTGCTGCCTTAAATCATTTACAGGCCCAGCTTCTTCTTCCGCTGACCGAGCGTGCGCAGGCGCAAGGCGTTGAGCTTGATGAAGCCGGCGGCGTCGCGGTGGTCGTAGGCGACCGCGCCTTCCTCGAAGGTGACGAGGTCCTGGTCGTAGAGCGAGTACGGGCTGGAGCGGCCGATGACGTGGACGCCGCCCTTGTAGAGCTTCAGCCGCACCTGGCCCGCCACGAACTCCTGGCTCTTGTCGATCAGCGCCTGCAGCATCTCGCGCTCCGGCGAGAACCAGAAGCCGTTATAGATCAGCTCGGCATATTGCGGCATGAGCTGGTCCTTGAGATGGGCGGCGCCGCGGTCGAGCGTGATCGACTCGATGGCGCGGTGCGCGACCGCGAGGATCGTGCCGCCGGGCGTCTCGTACATGCCGCGGCTCTTCATGCCGACGAAGCGGTTCTCGACCAGGTCGAGCCGGCCGATGCCGTTGTCGCGGCCGAGTTCATTGAGCTTGGCCAGCAGCGTCGCCGGCGAGAGCTGGACGCCGTCGATCGCAACCGCATCGCCCTTGGCGAAGTCGATCGAGATCACGGTCGGCTTGTCGGGCGCTTCCTCGGGCGAGATCGTGCGCGAATAGACGTAGTCCGGCACTTCCTGGGCCGGGTCCTCGAGCACCTTGCCTTCCGAGGAGGCGTGCAGGAGGTTGGCGTCGACCGAGAACGGGGCCTCTCCGCGCTTGTCCTTGGCGATCGGGATCTGGTGCTGTTCGGCGAAGGCGATCAGCTGCTCGCGCGAGCGCAGATCCCATTCGCGCCAGGGTGCGATCACATGGACATCGGGCTTCAGCGCGTAAGCGGTCAGCTCGAAACGGACCTGGTCGTTGCCCTTGCCGGTGGCGCCATGCGAGATCGCGTCGGCGCCGACGCGCTCGGCGATCTCGATCAGCTTCTGGGCGATCAGCGGCCGGGCGATCGAGGTGCCCAGCAGGTAGACGCCCTCATAAGCAGCATTGGCCCGAAACATCGGGAAGACATAGTCGCGGACGAACTCCTCGCGCAGGTCCTCAATATGAATGTTCTCGGGCTTGATGCCGAGCAGCAGCGCCTTCTGGCGGGCCGGCTCCAGCTCCTCGCCCTGGCCGAGATCGGCGGTGAAGGTCACGACCTCGCAATTATAGGTGGTCTGCAGCCATTTCAGGATGATCGAGGTGTCGAGCCCGCCGGAATAGGCGAGTACGACCTTGTTGACGCGCTTGTCTGCCATGGACGTAGTCTTCCTGCAGTGGCGGCACGAAGGATCGTGCACAGTGTGAGAATGCGGCTTAGCCGGCCGCATTTCGGACGTAACCGGGCACTATCGCAGGGTTCGGGGCGACGCAATCGGAACCTTCTGATCGATTGCGCGCCATCGTTTGATGGATCGCTGTCCGTTGGCGCGTTTGCGGCTTCTGGCTTGCGGGCTGACTCGCGGGGGCGGAGAGTCGGCTCAATTTCCCAGCCGCTCTCGCGTGGAGGTTTGATGCCGAATCGTCCTGTTCTGGATTTCTGGTACGAGTTCGCGTCGACCTATTCCTGTCTCAGCGCCTTGCGGATCGAAGAGCTGGCCGAGGCGGCCGGTGTCGAGGTGCGTTGGCGTCCCTTCCTGCTCGGGCCAATCTTTGCGACGCAGGGCTGGGCGACCTCGCCCTTCAATCTCTACCCGAACAAGGGCCGCTATATGTGGCGCGACACCGCGCGCCGCGCCGCCCGCTACGGGCTGACCATCAAGCGGCCCGAGACCTTCCCGCAGAACTCTCTCGTCGCGGCGCGGCTCGCGCTCGCGGGACGCGAGGCCGGCTGGTTGCCTGTCTTTTCCAAGGCGCTGTTCCGCTCCGAATTCTGCGAAGGCCGCAACATCGCCGAGGAAGCGGTGCTGAGCGCAGCCCTTCGTGAGGCGGGCGTCGATCCCTCCACCGCCGTTTCCGCCTCGCGCAGCGAGGAGGTCAAGGGCCGGCTCAAGGCCGAGATCGAACTCGCCAAGTCGCTCGGCATCTTTGGCGCGCCGACCTTCGTCACCGGCGATGGCGAGCTGTTCTGGGGCGATGACAGGCTCGAGGAAGCGCTCGCCTGGGCCAAGGACGGTCGCTAGGCTCCTGAAGCCGGCGGCGCCGACCGCGACCATGGCCCATGCGTGGCCGAGGTCTGGGCGATCTCCGGCAGCGTCTGGCGCTCGCTGATCTTCGGCGGGCCGGGCGGTGCCTGCGGCGGCAGGCGTCCGCCGGCGGTCTGCACCAGCGCCTGCACGCGTTTGGTGACGGAGGGGTGGGTCGAGAACAGGTCGGCGAAATCGTCGGGGTCGTTCTCAAAGCACATGTCCATCACACCGGACGGCACATTGTCGATGTCGGCACGGCCGGAAATCTTCAGCAGGGCCGAGATCATCGCGTCAGGATTCTTGGTCAGTTCGACCGCCCCGGCATCGGCGAGGTATTCGCGAGCCCGCGACAGCGACAGCCGGATCACCACCGCGAGCAGCCAGGCGACGGCGATCACCGCAAAGCCGAGGATGATCGCAAAGCCGCTGCCCTTCTTGTCGCCGTCCGAGGAGATCCGAACCCGCCCGAGATTGCGGAACACGACCTCGCCGACGAAGGAGATGATGCCGGCGATCACCACGGCGATCACCATCAGCCTGACGTCGCCATTGCGGATATGGGTCAGTTCATGCGCGATCACCGCTTCGATCTCGGCGTCGTTGAGCTGCTCGATCAGCCCGGTGGTCAGCGTCACCGTGAACTGCTTGTCGTTGACGCCGCTGGCGAAGGCGTTGAGCGCATCGCTCTGCAGGATGGCGAGCTTCGGCGTCACCATGCCGCGCGAGATGCAGAGGTTCTCCAGCATCCGGTAGAGCTTGGGTTGCGCTTCCCGCGTCACGCCCTCGGCGCCCGAGACAGCCTCGATCAGCGCGACATTGATCCGGAAGCCGATGAGGACCCAGGCGGCGGTGCCGAGCGTGATGAAAGGCAGCCAGGCCCAGAAGCGCTGGCCGACGAAGTTCAGCACCGTGCGCCCGCGCGGCACCCCGACATAGCCGTAGCCGACCAGCATCACGCCCCAGACGGCGAGATAGACCATCAGGAAGAGCCCGATGATCAGGGCGATCGACCGGGTCCGGTTGTTGCGCTGATGGGTGTAGAGCCCGAAGGCTTCCCCCGGCATCGCCGCAGCTCCGCTGTGAGGCTACCGCGCCACTCAGAACTTCACGGTCGGCGCGACTTCGATCTGCTTGCGCGTCTCATCGCCGACATCGAAGAATTCGCGCGGCGAGAAGCCCATCTGCGGCGCGAAGAACACGGCCGGGAAGGCCTGGATCGCTGCGTTGAACTCGCTGACCGCGTTGTTGAAGAAGCGCCGTGCCGCTGCGAGCTTGTCCTCGACATTGCCGAGGTCCTGCTGGAGCTGCTGGAAGTTCGCGCTCGCCTTCAGGTCCGGATAGGCCTCGCCCAGTGCCAGCAGGCGACCGACCGCGCCGGTGAGCTGCTGCTCGGCCGCCGCCTGGTCGTGCGGACCGGATGCAGCCTGCGCCTGGTTGCGCGCCTTGATCACCGCGTCGAAGGTTTCCTTCTCGTGGCTGGCGTAGCCCTTCACGGTCTCGACCAGGTTCGGGATCAGGTCGTGGCGCTGCTTCAATTGCACGTCGATGTCGGCGAAAGCCTGGTTGACGCGCTGGCGCATCGCGACCAGGCCGTTATAGGTCATGATCAACCAGACCACGACGACGACGATCAGTCCAAGGACGACCCAACCCATGGTGTTCTCCTTCGGCACAGGCGATCTTGCGGCACAGGCGATCTCGCCGGCAACCTCGCATGAAGGGCGACGCTAGGGAAGCTGCCGCCGCTTGCCGCGAGCGCTTTGCGCCGGTCAGGCCGGCTTTCCAACGCTGCTGCGCGCGATCATCCTGACCGTGGCGATGACCGCTACCGCAGAGATCGCGGTCGCCAGCGAAAACAGCGCGCCATAGCCCAGCGTATCGGCGAGCTTGCCGGCCAGCATCGAGCCGGCGAGATAGACCAGCAATTGCGCGCAGGCGAGGATGGTGAAGTCGGTGCCGGGCTGGTCCGACGTCGTCACCGCCATGAACAGCGAATAGAGCGCGACGATCTCCATATAGCGGATCAGGGTCTGGAAGCCGGCGGCGCCGAACAGCGGCCAGGCGCCGACGACGACCCCGAGCGCATGGCAGGCGAAGAGCAGGAAGCAGAGCGTGCGCATGCCGCCGAGCAAGGCGAGCACGAAGGCGATGCCCCGGCGCTTGACCAGCCAGGCGGCGATCGCCGAGCCGGCGAGGCCGGCCGTCGTCGCCGATATCCCGGAGAGATAGCCGATCTGGTTCAGCGGCACGCCGGCGTCGACCAGGTAAGAGCCTTCCATCGCCTTCACCAGGCCCTCGCTCGCCCGATAGATCAGCGCGATCCAGAGGATCTGGCGTGCCTCGGGCCGGCGCAGGAAGGCGCGGATCGAGGGGCGTTTCGCTTTCTCGGCCGGCGTCGGGTCGCCCTCGCGCATCATCGCCGCCGCGACGAGCGGCAGTAACGAGATCGCGGCGATGGTGACCAGCATGCCGGTCCAGCCGATGTAATGGTGCAGGACGAGGCCGAGCGTGCCGCCGATGACGACGCCGAAGGCGATCGAGCCGCCCTGGATGGCGTTGCCGATGGCGCGGTCGGCCTCCGGCAGGTATTTCGCGGCATAGCCGTCGGTGGCGATGTCCTGGGTCGAGATCAGCAGTGAGGCGACAAAGCCGATCGCGATGATCTTGCCGACATCGAGCGGCCCGACTGCGATCAACGCCAGCATGCATAGGATCGTGCCGGTCTGGGTGATGAAGACCCAGCCGGCCCGGTGCGCCCGTGCGAACGGCCTGATTCGGTCGATCCACGGCGCCCAGATGAATTTGAGCACCAGCGGCAGCAGCAGGATGCTCATCGAACCGATGGCGGTGCGCGAAACGCCGGCCTCGCGCATGATCGGCGGCAGCGCCGCGACGAAGAGATAGGACGGGATCGCCTGCGCGAGATAGAGCCCGCCGAGCACGGCGAAAAGCCGGTAGCGCGCGGCATTGCTGGTCGGCGCAGCGTCGATGGTCGCCTCGCTCGTGCTCATGCCGCTCTCCTGTGCTTCAGCAGGAAGAGCCGCGCCGCGGACTCGTCGGCTTCCAGGCTGATCGGGAAGGGCCAGAGCCGGCGGAAAACATCGGCCATCGCCTCGGTCGCACCGGGACGTACGATGGCGCAGGCGCCGCAGAGAGCGCCGAACTGCGCCCGTGTCCGCTTGAACCAGAGCGCCTGCTCGCGCTCGCCGGCCTGGGACAGCTTGCCGCCGCCGCCGAAGATGGTCAGCAGCAGGAAAGGCTCCTCGCGCCGGCCGAGCTCGGCGAGCGCGTCGAGATAGGCGCGCTCATCATTGTCGGCATAGGGCGGCGTGAAGCGCAGCGTCACGATGCCGTCCGCATCGCTGTCGAGGCTGACCATCGTCAGAAGGTCTTGCGGAAGCCGAGCGTCACGGTCCGGCCCCAGGCATAGTTGGCGAGGTTGCGCACCGAGGTCGCGGTCGGATTCTGGTAGTTCCGGTCGAACAGGTTGTTGACCGCGACATAGGCCTCGCCCTCGAGCACCGGCGCGGTGAAGGCGACGTTCATCGTCGCGGCGCCCTTCAGCTTGTTGCGGGTGCCACGCAGATCGGTCGCAACGTCGCGATCGGAGAACGCCTCGCCCTCGACCCGCAGCTGCATGCCGTTGGTGAAGCGGTAGCTGCCATAGAGCATGCCGCGATAGGGCGAGCCGATGCGGTTGTTCGGCAGGGCGCTGTCGAGCTTGCGGTCGCCATTGGTGTCGTAGCGACCCTCGCGATAGGCCAGCACGGTGCCGAGGGTGAACTGCTCGGTGACGGCGACATCGCCGGTCGCCTCGACGCCCCAGATCCGCTCCTTCTGCTGCGAGATCGTGTTGCTCGCCTGGTCAAAGGTCACGCCCTTTCCGGAGGTGCTGATGAAGCCGGTCAGCGAGCCCTTGAAGATGCCATGGCTGCCGCGGATGCCGAGTTCGTAATTGTTCACGATCTGCGCTTCCGGCGCGATGGTGCTGTAGCTGACATTGCGCCGGTTGGCAGGCAGGCAGTTCGGGTTTGCGACCGGGCAGGCGAAGGCGGTGGAGATGCCGGCCCGCCGGGTGAAGGCGCCGACATCGGGCAGCGCGAAGCCCTGCGAGAAGCCGCCGAAAATCTCGCTGCTCTCGGAAAGCTTGACCGTCGCGCCGAGATTGCCGGTCCAGGCCTTGTAGTCGAAGTTGCCACCGGTGACGTTGAGGGCCGGCAGCACGAAGCTCTGGAAGCCCTGCGCGTTGTTGGCGGCCACCGCCGCAAACGCGGCCGGGCGGACATAGTCGCTGACCGCGAGCGAGAAGTACTCGTAGCGCAAGCCGCCGCGCAGGGTGATGCGTTCGCCGATCGGGATCTGCAGCTGGCCGAAGGCCGCGCTGGTGGTCTGCTTCAGCGGCGTGAACACGTCCTGGCCGCTGGTCAGGGTCTGCCAGGTCTTCTCATGGCTGAGGTCGCCGCCCCAGGTGAACTTGGCGCCGGGCAGCAGCCGGTCGAGCGGGGTGTCGATCGTCAGGTTCACGCCGCCGCGCTGCGAATAGAGCGTGGTCTGGTTGTCCGGGCTCGTCGGCGAGGCCGGGTTGAAGGAGTAGTAGACTTGGCTGTTGTAGGGGTAGGAGAAGGTCGAGAAATTGAAGCGCTTCTTGATGTCGTTGTAGTAGCCGAGGATGCTGAGCTTGCCGAGGGCGAAGTCGCTGTCGCTGTAACGCAGCGAGACCGACTTGGTGTCTTCGATGACGTTCTCGCCGGTATAGAGCTTGGTCCGGTCCGGCCGGGCGAAGGGCGCGGCGTAGTTGGTCAGGTATTTCGGATCCTGGTCGAAAGCGATCAGCGAGCCCTGCAGTTCGATGCGCTTGCTGGCGTCGAAATCATAGCCGAGCTTGGCGAGCAGGTTGCCGGCCTTGTAGCGGTCGCCGCCACCCTGGCCGAGCAGGCCATCCGAGGGCAGCTCGCGCCCTGCGCCGTCATAGGTACGGCCCGCGCCGCGGCCGCTGCCGGAAATCAGGTAGTCGAAGCCATCAGGAATCTTGCCGGAGACGGTCACCGAGGCTTCCGGCGCCAGCGAGCGGCCCAGAGCCTGGGTGAAGCCGCGTACGGCGGTGTTGACTGTCACCCTCGGCTTGCCGTCCGCAGCCTTCTTCGTGATGAAGTTGACCGTGCCGCCGGTTGCGCCGGCGCCGTAGAGGCTGGAGGCGCCGGCGACCATCTCGATGCGCTCGACCGTATTGAGGTCGATCAGCGAGAGGATGCGCGAGACGTCGCGCAGCGGCGTGTTCATCGGCACGCCGTCTATCAGCACGAGCAGGTCGCGGCCGCGATAATTCTCCGATGCGCTCGAGACGGTCTGCGTCGCCATCGAATAGCCGGGCACCAGCTTGCCGAGCGCGGCCGCCGCATTCGGGCTGAACTTAAGCTGCTCCTCGATCTGCGCCCGGTCGAGCACCTGGATCGATTGCGGCGTCTCGGCCGTGCTGCGCTCGGTGCGCGCCGCCGTAACGGTGATCGTGTCGAGGTCGATCACATTGGATCGGGACTGGGGCGACTGCGCCACCGCTGCGGAAGCGCAAAGCAGAGCCGGCAGGCTGATGGAGAGGGAAGCGCGCTTGCTCATGAAGACACCTGTCGTCGTCGGTCCGGATCGGCGTCTGTGCGCGAGAGTATCGCTCGCGGGCGCTCGATCTGAAGTTGTGGTGCCGTGTCGATCTTAGTTTAGAACTAGAATAAACTAGTTTTATTCATTGATCTATGCGGCGAAGGGATCGCACTGCGTTGTGTTCTTGTGATCTCTAAAGTTATATCTAAAGCATCATCTTGGACTTGCGCGAACGCGCTATGGGACAAAAGCGAACTCCAATGCGGGACGAAGCGCCTGTGGCAGCGATGTCACGGTCTGTGAACGCCGAGGCGATCGAGGCCGAGACCTTCGCGCCGTTCTGGCTGGTCTCGGGCGAGGCGGCCCCGGATGAGATCCGGACGATGGCACTCAGGATTTTTGGCCATGTTCCCGGTGGCGACGATATCCGCGCCGATGCCGTCCTCCCTTTCGCCGCCCGCAGCGTGCTGACCACGCGGCCCGATATCGGGCTGATGTCCTGCTTTGCCCCGGTGACGCCCTGGACCTGGCCGGCGCGCCGGAACGGGCGGGAGGCACGCTATATCCTCGTTCGCCCGTCCGATGGCCGCTGCGTGATCGAGCAGGAGGGCCGCCGCGTCTCGCTCCGGGCCCGCGATGCCGCAGTCCTCGACCTCGCGCAGGAGACGCGTTTCACCCTGGTCGAGCTTGGCCGCATCGACTTGATCGCGCTCGATCCGGCGCGCCTCCCACCGCTTGCTCAGCTTGCCTCTGACGAATTGATGCGGGCCATCCCGCGCGGCAATCGCGGCCTGCAGGTGCTGGCGCATTACGGGGCGTTGCTGCTGCGCGGCCTGTTCCCGCTCAATTCGGCGCCGCTGCGCGATCTCGCCATCGGCCACGTCCACGATCTGATCGGCGTGATGCTGGCCGATCGCAGCGCGCCGCCGGTTACGGCCACGCCCCGGCGCGGCGGCCGGCTCGCCGCGATCAAGGCCGATATCGAGACCAGGCTGGAGCGGCGCGAACTCTCGGTCGACATGATCGCGGGGCTTTACGGCGTGACCCCGCGCGCCATCCAGAAGGCGTTCGGCGCCGAGGGGCGCACCTTCTCGGACTATGTGATGGAGCGCCGGCTCGAGCGCGCCTGGCTCAAGCTGACGTCAGCCGAGGACGACGCCATCTCGATCAGCAGTGTCGCATTCGAGTGCGGCTTCGGCGACCTTTCCTATTTCAACCGCAGCTTCCGCAAGCGCTTCGGCCGCTCGCCCTCGCAGGTCAGGACGGGCTGAGGCGTTCCGTCAGCCGAAGGTGAAGGCGTAGGCGCGGGCGCCGACATCGAGGAACTCTATGGAGAAGTCGCGGGGCTTCACCGCCCCGTCCTGGCGGACGAGCTGATAGAGGCGCTCGCCGCTGATTGTGCCATAGCCGTCGGCGTCGATATCGGCGCCATGGGCGCTGCCGGGCGCGGCGCCGTCTATGGTGACGCGGAAGCGGACCGGCGAGCTGCCGGGCGCACGACCCATCACCAGATGCAGGTCGCGGGCATGGAAGCGATGGGTGATCCGCCCGCCCGCCTGCTGCGACGTGGCGAACTCGCCGGCGACGGTCCAATTGCCGGAGAGGCTCCACTGGTTGAGGCGCGGCGAGGTGGCGGCTTCATAGGTGGCCGGCGCATCGGCCCTGATCCCACCCGGCGAGGCGAAGCCGTTGCTGCGGGCATGGCCGAGATAGGTCTCGGGCGAGCGCAGATTGGCGAAATCGGGCGCTCCTTGCGCGCCTTCACCCGAGACCTTGGCGATGCCGGGCTCGACCTTGCCACCGGCCTCGGCGAGCAGCGACTGGATCACCCGCTCGGAGGCGGCATAGTCGCCCTCGCCGAACTCGTGATGCCGGGTCCGGCCCTGCGCGTCGATGAAATAGCGCGCCGGCCAGGCCTGGTTGCTGAAGGCGTGCCAGACCGCATAGTCGTTGTCGATCGCGACCGGATAGCTCACGCCGAGCGCCGCGACCGCCTTGCGGACATTGCCTATGTCCTTCTCGAAAGCGAATTCCGGTGTGTGCACGCCAACCACGACGAGGCCGCGATCTTTGTACTTCTCGGCCCAGGCCCGGACATAAGGCAGCGTGCGCAGGCAGTTGATGCAGGAATAGGTCCAAAAA
Organism: Allobosea sp. Root483D1; assembly: GCF_001429505.1. GTDB lineage: Bacteria > Pseudomonadota > Alphaproteobacteria > Rhizobiales > Beijerinckiaceae > Allobosea. The sequence continues at coordinate 749,290 of NZ_LMJW01000001.1, read as the reverse complement.
TTCACCAGCACGACCTTGCCGCGCACGCTCTCGGCAGTGAGTGGCTCGCGGTCGAGCCATTGCCTCGCGCCGAACAGTGGCTTGGAGGCGGGCTGCGCCTGCGCCGTGGTGACGAGGCCAGGTGCCGCTGGCATGGCGATGTCGAGGAGGCGCTGCTCGATCGCGGCCGTGGTAGGGGCCGACAGGCGGGTGAGGACACTGGTGTCGAAGCCCAAGCCGATCGCGATCGTGCTCGCGACCACGGCGAGGCCGAGGCCACGTCTGATAGGTTCGAGTAGAGCTGCGGGTCGCCGAGCCCGCGCCAGCAGCCGGTTGCCCAACAGCAGTACGGCGGCCAGCGCCGTCGCCGCGCCGGCGGCATAGGCGAAGAGCAGGAAAGCAGTGCTGAGGCTCGGCCCGCCAAGCGCGGCTCCCGCCAGGATCAAGCCGAGCACCGGTCCGGCGCAGGGCGTCCAGAGCAGGCCGGTGGCGACGCCGAGCAGGGCGGACGAGGCTGGCCGCAGATCGGTGCGACCGTCCGCACCGGTGCTGCGCGTCAGCCTTTCGCCGAGAGCGGTCAGCGGGGCGGCGAGACGCATCGCCAGAGCCGGGAACAGCAAGGCGAGCCCGAACAGGGCGACGAGGCCGAGGGCGATGCTGCGGCCATGACTGTTGAGCGCGATCGCCCAGCTGCCGGCGACGGCGGCGAGGCTTGCCACGGCAGCGAAAGCCAGCGCCATGCCGAGCAGCATCGGCAAGGTGCTGCTGCGGAAAGGCTGACCGGCACGCGTCAGCACGAAGGGCAGGACCGGCAGGATGCAGGGACTGGCGATGGTCAGGACGCCGGTGAGATAGGCGAGAGCGAGGTTCATGGAACGTCTCCTCGGGGCGTCAGGGGCGGGTTGCGCCGCGCCGCGGCGGCGGGTTTGATGACGCGACCGGGGCGGCCCCGTAACTGCGCGGGCCGGTGAAGGCGCTGCAGGCCATGGCGAAGCTCGTAGCCGCCGCCAGCATCGCCGCCAGCAGCAGGCGACGCGGAGCAGGAGCGGTTTCTGGTCGGCCCGGGTTGGGCGCCGTGACGGTTAAGGGAGCGATGCGGGTCATCTCGTGCTCCATCATTTACTTGTCGAGCGATCTAATCTCTCGACAATTAAATGATGGAGCGAGGCCGTTCAACCGCTTGAAAATAAATCGCGCATCAAATATCTGTGAGCGATCAATTTCCGGAGAGACGCATTGGCGGACGATTCAGGACAGGAGCAGGCCGGCGCCGAGCGGCTGCCAGGGCTCGACGAATTCCTCTGCTTCGCGGTCTATTCGACCAATCTTGCCTTCAACCGCGTCTACAAGCCGCTCCTCGACGAGCTCGGGCTGACCTATCCGCAATACATCGCGCTGGTCGCGCTCTATGAGGAAGCCGACCAGACTGTCGGCGGGCTCGGCGATAAGCTCTTCCTGGATTCGAGCACGCTGACGCCGCTGCTCAAGCGATTGGAGGCGATGGGCGTGCTCACCCGTCGCCGTGACCCGCAGGACGAGCGCCAGGTGCGCCTCAATCTGACGGCGCAAGGCCGGGCGCTCCGCGAGCGGGGCAGGGCGGTCCGGGTCAGCATGCAGCGCTCGGCCGGCCTGGCCCCCGAGGAGCAGCGCCATCTGCGCGAGGAGATGGTGCGGCTGCGGCGAAACCTCACCGCAGCCGAGCACGAAGGCCGGTCCTGAACGACCGCTCGCTCAGGCGGCGACCGCCGCCAGTCCCAGCGCCGGCTGGATCTCCGCCAGGATCTCATAGGAGCGCTTGCGCGCGGCGTGGTCGAAGATCGCCGAGGCGACGATCAACTCGTCGGCCTTGGTCTTCTCGATGAAGGCCTGCAATTGCGACCGCACGCTCTCGCGCGAGCCGACGAAGGAGCAGGCCAGCATGCGCTGCGCCTGCGCCTTCTCCGGGCCGGACCAATAGTCCTCGATGTCGTCGATAGGCCTCGGCAGGAGGCCGCGCCGGCCGCGCAGCATGTCGGCGAAGCGCTGCTGCACCGAGGTGAAGAGGTACTGCGCCTCGGCATCGGTCTCGGCCGCGATGACATTGCAGCCGACCATGGCATAGGGCTTGTCGCGCTGCGCCGAAGGCTGGAAGCGCTCGCGATAGACGGAAAGCGCGTCCATCAGCGCGTCCGGCGAGAAATGCGAGGCGAAGGCATAGGGCAGGCCGAGCACCGCGGCGAGCTGCGAGCCGAACAGGCTGGAGCCGAGGATCCAGAGCGGGACATTGGTGTTGGTGCCCGGCACGGCCTGGATCACCTGGTCCGGCTGCAGCGGCCCGAGCAGCGCCTGCAGCTCGAGCACGTCCTGCGGGAAGCGTTCGGACGCGTCGGCCTCGCGCCGCAGCGCCCGCCATGTCCGCTGGTCGGTGCCGGGCGCGCGGCCGAGCCCGAGGTCGATTCGGCCGGGATAGAGCGTCTCCAGCGTGCCGAACTGCTCGGCGATCACGATTGGCGAATGGTTCGGCAGCATGATCCCGCCGGCGCCGACGCGGATCGTCTTGGTGCCTTCGGCGACATAGCCGATCGCGACCGAGGTCGCGGCGCTGGCGATGCCGGTCATGTTGTGGTGCTCGGCCAGCCAGAAGCGGGTGTAGCCGAGCTTTTCGGCATGGCGGGCGAGGTCGCGGCTGTTGTGGAGGGCGTCTGCCGCGGTCGCGCCTTCGGCGATGAAGGCGAGGTCGAGGATGGAAAGCGGGAACATTGGGCTTTTCCCTTGCATCGCGCCGGCTCGCGGCCGGGCTTCGCCGCGAAAGATCGGCAGCCTTCCGGCGCCTCGCAAGGCCGCTCCACGCATGTGCGACCGGCATTTGGCGAGGCGCTGTTCGGTGTGCTCGCCGTTGTCGTCCGGGGCGATAGCAGGATTCTGGTTGCGCAACTTGCAACTGGCGGCGGAAATCGCTAGGTCAACCTCGTCCGAAGGGCCGTGATCGATCACAGCCGGGGGCGGCCGAAATGGCCGGCTCCCGTTTGGTGTTTGGAAAACGGCCTGTCGGATGCGGATCGGCCCCTGCGGCCAGGCGCCGCCGTCCTGAGGGACGGCAAGCTCCGTAACCGGAGCCCCGCGCGGATCGATCCGGCGTGCAACACCAACCCAAGCGGCGCCATGCCGGACATCCGCGGGATACGCGGCCGGCGTTCAGGAGCATTTATGTCAGCTGTCGAAAGCTATCACGCGGGCCGCGAGGATTTCGCCGCCCTGCTCGAGGAATCGTTCACCCGTAACGAAGCCCTCGAAGGTACCGTCATCAAGGGCAAGGTCGTTGCCATTGAGAAGGACATGGCGATCATCGACGTCGGTCTGAAGACCGAAGGTCGCGTCGCGCTTAAGGAATTCACCGGCCCGGGCCGGGAAGGCGAACTGAAGGTCGGCGACGAGGTCGAGGTCTATCTCGAGCGGATCGAGAACGCGCTCGGCGAAGCCGTGATCTCGCGCGACAAGGCCCGCCGCGAAGAGAGCTGGGTCAAGCTCGAGAAGGCGTTCGAGGCCCGCGAAAAGGTCATGGGCAACATCTTCAACACGGTTAAGGGTGGCTACACCGTCGATCTCGACGGCGCCGTCGCCTTCCTGCCGCGTTCGCAGGTGGACATCCGCCCGATCCGCGATGTCGGCCCGCTGATGGGTCAGCCGCAGCCCTTCGAGATCCTCAAGATGGATCGTCGCCGCGGCAACATCGTCGTCTCGCGCCGTACCGTGCTCGAAGAGACCCGCGCCGAGGCGCGCTCCGAGCTCGTCGCCTCGCTCGAAGAGGGCCAGGTCATCGACGGCGTCGTCAAGAACATCACCGAGTACGGCGCCTTCGTCGATCTCGGCGGTATCGACGGCCTGCTGCACGTCACCGACATGGCCTGGCGCCGCGTCAACCATCCGTCCGAGGTCGTCACCATCGGCCAGACGGTCCAGGTCAAGATCATCAAGATCAACCAGGAGACGCACCGCATCTCGCTCGGCATCAAGCAGCTGCTGGCCGATCCGTGGGATGGCATCGCCGCCCGTTATCCGGTCGGTACGCGCCTTAAGGGCCGCGTCACCAACATCACGGACTACGGCGCGTTCGTCGAAGTGGAGCCGGGCATCGAAGGCCTGATCCACGTCTCCGAGATGTCCTGGACCAAGAAGAACGTCCACCCCGGCAAGATCGTCTCGACCTCGCAGGAAGTCGACGTCGCGATCCTCGAGGTCGATCAGGTCAAGCGCCGCATCTCGCTCGGTCTCAAGCAGACCCTCCGCAATCCGTGGGAGGTCTTCGCCGAGCAGCATCCGTCGGGTGCCGTGGTCGAGGGCGAGGTCAAGAACAAGACCGAGTTCGGTCTGTTCCTCGGCCTGGAAGGCGATATCGACGGTATGATCCATCTGTCGGACCTGGACTGGAACCGTCCGGGCGAGCAGGTGATCGAGGAGTACAAGAAGGGCGACATGCTCCAGGCGGTCGTTCTCGATGTCGACGTCGAGAAGGAGCGCATCTCGCTCGGCCTGAAGCAGCTCGGCGGCGATCCCTTCGTGGATGCCGGCGAGTTCAAGAAGGGCCAGGTCGTGACCTGCGAGATCGTCGAGGTCAAGGAAGGCGGTCTCGACGTCAAGATCGCCGGCACGGACATGACCACCTTCATCAAGCGCGCCGAAATCGCGCGTGAACGCTCCGAGCAGCGCCCCGAGCGCTTCGCGGCCGGCGAGAAGGTCGATGCCCGCGTCATCCTCTTCGACAAGAAGGCTCGCAAGATCCAGGTCTCGATCAAGGCTCTGGAAATGGCCGAAGAGAAGGAGGCGATGGCCCAGTACGGCTCCGCCGACTCCGGTGCTTCGCTCGGCGACATCCTCGGCGCGGCTCTCAAGAAGGCGACGACCGAGAAGAAGTGATCTTCGGGCCGCGTCTCGCGGCCCGACCAGACCACCGGCCCGCGCGGAGAAATCCGCGCGGGCTTTTGTTTCGGCCGAGGTCGTCGTTCTCGGACGGAGCGAAGCGTAGATCCGAGAAGCTCGGGACCAGAGGGCACTGGTTTCCGAGATGGTCGGGTGAAGCCCGACCATGACGAGATGAGTGGAGACGGACATGCAGGACGCGGCGATCGGGATCGATTTCGGCACCACCAACAGCGTGGTCGCGCTCGCGCGTCCCGATGGTTCGGTGACGACCCGCAGCTTCGCGACCAGGCAGGGCGCCGTCGACGCTTACCGCTCGGCCCTGATGTTCTGGCGCGAGGGCCGGCCGCCCAATTCCCATGTCACCCATGTCAGCGGCCCCGATGCGCTCGACATGGCGCTCGGCATGACCACCGAGCACCGCTTCCTGCAATCGCTGAAGACGTATCTGTCGAGCCGCGCCTTCCAGGAGACCCGCCTGTTCGGCAAGCTCTTCCGGCTTGAGGACCTGATCGCGGTCTTCCTGAAGGATCTTTCCGCCGGTCTCGACGATCTCGGCGAACGCGCCGTTCTCTCCGGCCGCCCAGTCGTCTTCGCCGGCGATCGGCCCGACGAGGTGCTGGCGCTCTCGCGCCTCTCGGCAGCCTATGGCAAGGCCGGCATGCCGACGGTGGACTTCGCCTATGAGCCGCTCGGCGCCGCCTACTGGTACGCCCGCGAGCTCAAGACCCCGCAGACCATGCTGGTCGCCGATTTCGGCGGCGGCACCAGCGATTTCTCGGTGATGCGTTTCGAACCCGGTGGCGCGGGTCGGCTACAGGCGGTTCCGCTCTCCCATGCCGGTGTCGGCATCGCCGGCGACAGCTTCGACTACCGCATCATCGAGCATGCGGTCTCGCCGCTGCTCGGCAAGGGCTCGGACTATCTGTCCTTCGGCAAGCGCCTGCCGATCCCGGCGCATTACCACGCCGCCTTCGCGCAATGGCACCGGCTCTCGCTGATGAAGAGCCGCGAAACCATGACCGAGCTCAAGGCGCTGATCCGCGATGCGGTCGAGCCCGAGCGGCTCGAAGATCTGATGACGGTGATCGAATACGATCTCGGCTACGAACTCTACCGCGCGGTCTCGGCGACCAAGATCGCGCTCTCCTCGCAGGAAGAGGCCCAACTCGCCTTCGATCAGATGGGCGTGCGTATTGACCGCACCGTGACGCGGACCCTGTTCGAACGCTGGATCGCCGACGATGTCGCGGCGATCGAGGGCGCGCTCGACGACGCGCTGGCCGCCGCCGGTGTCGATGGCGACAAGATCGAGGCGGTGTTCATGACCGGCGGCACCTCCTATGTGCCAGCGGTGCGCGCGCTGTTCGACCGGCGCTTCAGCCCGGAGCGTATTCATATCGGCGACGCTTTCCGCTCGGTGGCGAGCGGGCTCGCCTTGCTCGCGCTCGATCGTCAGCGGGCGCTGGCCGAGGCCTGAGCCGGGCATCCTGTCGCGGCCATTGTTGCCTTGCCCCTCCCGCACCGTGGGGCTACATCACAGGGCCCCTGGAGCCTGCGCCGACCAGCTTGCGCTGCAAGTGATCGGAGCGTGGCCTCTGTCGCAAAGTGAGAGCCGGAGCCGCAGACATGTCGTCCGATGCCGATCTGCTCGCCGATCGTCGCAGCCTGAGGCGCAAGCTCTCGCTCTGGCGGCTGCTTGCCCTGGTCGGCGTGGTCGCCCTGATCGTCGCCGGCGCGCTCACCTGGAGCGGGCGCCTGCCGGGCAGCACCAGCCAGGCCCATATCGCCCGCGTCACCATTTCCGGCTTCATCTCCGGCGACCGCCGCACGCTCGAGCTGATCAAGTCGCTCGAGAACAGCCGCGCCAGCGCCGTGCTGCTCAGCATCGACAGCCCTGGCGGCACGGTGACTGGCTCGGAAGCGGTGTACGACGCGGTTCGTCGTCTCGCCGCGAAGAAACCGGTCATTGCGGTGGTCGACGGTATCGCCGCCTCCGGCGGTTACATCGTCGCGCTCGGCAGCGAACGCATCGTCGCGCGCCAGACCTCGATGGTCGGCTCGATCGGCGTGATCGCCCAGATTCCCAATGTAGCAAGGCTGCTCGACACGATCGGCGTCAAGTTCGAGATCACCCGCTCGAGCCCGCTCAAAGCGGCTCCGAGCGGCCTCGAGCCGACCTCGCCCGAGGCAGCGACCGAAACCGCGCGCGTCATCGCCGACAATTACGACTGGTTCAAGCGGCTGGTCGGCGAGCGCCGCAAGCTCGCCGACCCCGAGGTCGCCGCCGTATCCGATGGCCGTGTCCATTCCGGCCGCCAGGCGGTCAAGCTCAAGCTCATCGACGAAGTCGGCAGCGAGCAGGAGGCGATCGCCTGGCTCGAGCGCGAGAAGGGGGTCGGCAAGGACCTGCCGGTGCGCGACTGGCGCCGCCGGAGCGAATCTTCCTCCTACGGGCTGTGGAGCGCGAGTGAGGCGATGGCGCGCGCCGCCGGCCTGGAGGAGCTTGCGGCGCTGATCTCGCGCGCTGCGGAAACTCCCATCGGACTGCGGCTTGACGCGCCCTTGGCGCTCTGGCAGCCTGCCGTCGAAAAGTGACGATGTTACAAGCGGTTATATTGGACCCATGATAAAATCAGAACTCGTCCAGCGCATTGCCGAGCGCAACACCCATCTCTACCAGCGGGATATCGAGAACATCGTCGGCTCGATCCTCGACGAGGTCGTCAAGGCGCTCTCGCGCGGCGATCGGGTCGAGCTGCGCGGCTTCGGCGCCTTCTCGACCAAGGAGCGTGCCGCCCGCGTCGGCCGCAACCCGCGTACCGGCGATTCCGTCAAGGTCGATCAGAAGTTCGTGCCGGTCTTCAAGACCGGCAAGGAGCTGCGCATGCGGCTGAACGGCAAGGCCTGAGCGGACCGGAGGAGCGGGATGAAGGCTTTCTTCAAGGCGCTGGTGCTTGTCCCGGTCGCATTGATCGTGGTGCTGTTTTCGGTGGCGAACCGCGCCCCGGTCCGGGTCTCGCTCGACCCGATCAGCCGCGATGCGCCGGCATTCGCCCTCGACCTGCCGCTGTTCGCCGTGGTCCTCGCCGCCATCGCCATCGGCATCCTGATCGGGGGCTTCGCCTCCTGGCTGGCGCAGGGCAAGCACCGCAAGGCCGCGAGGGTCAACCGCCGCGAAGCCGACAAGCTGCGTGGCGAGGCGCAGTCGCTGCGCGCCGCCGTGCCGGATTCGGCACTGCCCGCACTGACCAACCGCGTCTGACGCTGCGACCATGCGCTTCTTTTCCGCGGCCGAGATCGATGGCCTGCTCAACTTCCCCGCGCTGATCGATGCGCTTTCCGCGGCCTTCCGCGGCGACATCGTCACGCCGGTGCGCCATCATCATGAGATCGAGCGGCCCGGTGCCGCCGCGACCTTGTTGCTGATGCCGGCCTGGACCGCGTCGGAGGAAAAGCCCGCCTTCCTCGGCACCAAGGTCGTCACGGTGTTTCCCGGCAACGCTACGGTCAGCCTGCCGAGCGTGATGGGTTCTTACCTCCTGATGGACGGTGCGACCGGCGCGCCGCTGGCCGCGCTGGACGGGGCGCGCCTGACGTTGTGGCGCACCGCGGCAGCCTCGGCGCTCGCCTCGCGCATGCTGGAGCGCCCGGATACCAAGCGGATGCTGATGGTCGGAGCCGGCGCGCTCTCGACCTTCCTGGTCAAGGCGCATCGCAGCGTCCGCAATTTCGAGGAAATCGCGATCTGGGCGCGTCGCCCGGAGGCCGCGGCCGAGGTCGTCGCCGAGCTGGCGCGCGACGGCATCGAAGCACGCGTCGCGGAGAACCTGGAGGCCGAGGCGCGCCAGGCCGATCTCATCTCCTGTGCGACCCTGTCGCGGGAGCCGTTGATCCACGGCCGCTGGCTGAAGCGCACTGCCCATCTCGACCTGGTCGGCGCCTTCAATCTGTCGATGCGGGAAGCCGATGACGAGGCGCTGCAGCGCGCCCATGTCTTCGTCGATACCGAAGCGGCGTTGCATGAGGGCGGCGACGTCGCCGTCGCGATCAAGGCGGGCGCCTATGGAGCGGAGCAGGTCTCCGGAACGTTGGCCGGCCTTTGCCGCGGCGAATATGACCCCGCGGCCGAGCGCGACGACGTGACCTTGTTCAAATCGGTCGGCACTGCGCTCGAGGATCTCGCCGCCGCCATGCTGGTCTGGAAGCTGGCGAACTGAAGCGCAGGGCCCAGCCCTGCGCTTGTCGCAACATCAGACCCTGACGACCGGACCACCGAGCGCCCCGAGCAGCCACAGCACGATCACGATCATCAGCACGAGGCCGACCACGCCGCCGAGCCCGGCGCCGCCATAGCTGCGATGTCCATAATATCCGCCGCCGCCGAGCAGGACGATGAGCAGGATGATGATGAGAAGTGTGGACATGGCTCGCGCCCCTTCTTCCGTCCGCTTGCCTCGTCGCCGATCGACGGGCGTGCGTCCAAAGAACGTCGGGCGCGAACGGTAGGTTCCCGGAGTATCACTCCGCCTTGATGCCGACCTCGCGGATCAGGCTGACCCATTTCGCCTGCTCGGCGCGGACGAAGGCGGCGAGTTCCGCCGGCGTGTTGCCGACCGGCTGGGCCGCGAGCTGGTCCATCTTGCCGCGCACGGCCGGGTCGGCGATCGCGGCCTTGGTCTCGGCCTGGAGCCGGTCGATGATCGCCTGCGGCGTCTTCGCCGGCGCGAACAGGGCGAACCATGAGGAGACGTCGAAGCCCGGCACGAGATCATTGATCGGTGCAAATTCGGCGGCGGTCGGCGCGCGCTGCGCCGTGGTGACGCCAAAACCGCGCACCGTGCCGGCGCGGACCTGGGGCAGCGCGGCGGTGATGTTGTCGAACATCAGGTCGACGCGTCCGCCGATCAGGTCCTGCATCGCCTGGGCCGAGCCGCGATAGGGCACATGCACCATCTTGATGCCGGTCAGCTTCTGGAAAAGCTCGCCGGCGAGGTGGATCGAGGTGCCGACGCCGGAGGAGGCATAGGTCAGCTTGCCCGGATTGGCCTTGCCGTAGGCGATCAGCTCAGCCGTGTCCTTGACCTTGAGATCGGGGCTGACGACGAGCAGGTTCGGCACCAGCGCCACCATGGTGATCGGCGCAAAATCGGTGAGCGGGTCGTAGTTGACCTTGGCGTAGAGCGCCGGGTTGGCGACGAGGCCGACCGAGACGATCAGCAGCGTGTCGCCGTTCGGCTCGGAGCGCGCCACCGCCTCGACGCCGATATTGCCGCCGGCGCCGGCGCGGTTCTCGACTACGAAGGTCGCCCCGAGCGCTTGCCCGACCTTGTCGGCGACCAGCCGGCCGAGGATGTCGGTGGCGCCGCCGGGCGTGAACGGCACGACCAGCTTCGGCGTGCGTCCCTGCGGCCAGGGGTTTTGCGCATGGCCAGCCGTGGGCAGAGCGAGCGAGGCGCCGAGGCCGCCGAGCAGCATACGGCGATCGAGAGAAAAGCAGTTCATCGTCGGGTTTCTCCTCCAGCTGCGTTCGCCGGAGGGCTTGCCGCCCGTTCTTCGGCAGCGCAGACGCTGCCGGCTCCCGTGCGCCCTGTCCAGCCCATTGATCGAGCTGCGGCTTGACCTCGGTGCGAGTGGCCTGCGATTCTCCCGACATGCAGCTGCTTCGCCGCTTCGCCCTCCTGATTCTCCTGCCGATGCTGGCAACGGCCGGGACCGTCCACGCGCAGTCCACCGCCGAGGCGGAGGCGAAAACGCGCGCCGCCAATATCGCAGCCTACCCCGACGCGGCTCGTGCTCTGTTCGGCCAGAAGACTACCCCTGCCGCGATGAGGGCGCGCGCCATCGGTTCCTATGCCCGCGGCTGTCTTGCCGGTGCGACCGCGCTGCCGGTCGACGGCGAGAACTGGCAGGTCATGCGTCTCGCCCGCAGTCGCAACTGGGGCCACCCGGAGCTGATCTCCTTCCTCGAGCGCTTTGCCCGCGAGGTGCCCAAGATCACCGGCTGGTCCGGCCTGCTGGTCGGCGACATCTCGCAGGTGCGCGGCGGGCCGATGCTGACCGGCCATGCCTCGCACCAGATCGGGCTCGACGCCGACATCTGGTTGACGCCGATGCCGCGGAAGCGGCTCGACAGCGACGACCGCGAGAACATGTCGGCGATCAATATGGCCCGTTCCGACTGGCGCGATATCGACCCGAAGAACTGGACCCCGGCGCATACCCGCCTGATCAAGGCGGCCGCCAGCGAGCCCAGGGTCGAGCGCATCTTCGTCAATCCGGCGCTCAAGGTCGCGCTCTGCCGCGAGGCCGGCGCGGACAAGAGCTGGCTGAACAAGGTCAGGCCGATCTGGGGGCATAATTATCATTTCCACATCAGGCTGAGCTGCCCGCCGGGCGTCGAGGGCTGCGACGGCCAGGAGCCGCCCAATTTCGGCGATGGCTGCGGCGAGGAGCTCACGGGTTGGGTCGAGCGCCAGCACAAGGCGATCTTCGGACCAAAGCCCAAGCCCCCTCCGGGGCCTCGGCCGAAGCCCAAGCCGCCGATGTCGATCGAGGCATTGCCGGCCGAGTGCCGGCAGGTTCTGGTGTCGCGCTAGCAAAGTAGTCGGGCCCACCTTTCCTCTGTCATAGTGGCGGCCCAGCCTGGCTGGGCGCGGGGCGTCCCGCCCGTGTGGCTATGCTGTCGATCAGAGGAGAGCATGATGAGTGCCAATCCGACCATCGTTCTCGTTCACGGCTTCTGGGGCGGGGCCGCTCATTGGAGCAAGGTCATCGTCGAGCTGGCCCGCATGGGCCATGCCGACCTGCGGGCCGTCGAGATGCCGCTGACCTCGCTCGCCGAAGACGCCGAGCGCACCCGCAAGATGGTGAAGCAGCTGGCCGGTCCGGTGCTGCTCGTCGGCCACTCCTATGGCGGCGCCGTCATCACCGAGGCTGGCGACCTGCCGAATGTCGTCGGCCTCGTCTACATCGCCGCCTTCGCGCCGGATGCCGGCGAAAGCCCCGGCGGCATCAGCCAGGCGGCTCCGCCGGCGGCCTTCGCCAATCTCGCTCCCGACAGCGATGGCTATCTCTGGATCAAATACGACAAGTATCATGAGAGCTTCTGCCCGGATCTTAGCGCCGACGAGGCGCTCGCCATGGCGGTCGCGCAGAAGGCGCCGCTGGCATCGACCTTCGGCGATACGATCACGGCGCCGGCCTGGAAGAAGAAGCCGGTCTGGTACCAGCTCTCCACCGATGACCGGATGATCCATCCGGACAACCAGTATCGCATGGCCGAGCGGATGAAGCCGCGCCGCATCCTCACGCTGGATGCGAGCCATGCCTCCCTGGCTTCGCGGGCGGGGGAGGTGGCTGGGCTGATCGACGAGGCTGCCCGGGAGGTCGCCAAAGCCTGAGGATGGTAGCGGCGACCTGCATGACAGGCCGCCGCTACGCTCTCACCGTCGGATCGTCCCGGTCTGCTGGCCTTGCGGCCGATAGGCAAACGGGTCGTTGCGTGGGCTGATCGGCGGCTCGCTCTCGCCCGCCCCGTCGAGGATGCCGTTGCCCTCGTCGTCGCCGACGATCAGCTCCTCGGTCGGTGGCGTAGAGCCCGGCAGCTGCAATGGCCCGCGCATCTCGCTCGGCACCGGCTGCGGCTGATAGCGCTGCGTCATCTGCGGCTGCGGCGCCTCCTCGATATAGCGCCGCTGCCCTTCGAGGCCGCCATGTTGCTGATGTGCGACCGGATAGCCGCCGTTGACCGCGCCGGGCGGGCGCAGGCCGCCGCTCGGCTGACGCAGCAGGCCGCCGGAATTGCTAGCCACCATCGGCGGCGGCAAGGTATCGCGCATCCCGGGCTGCTGCTGTTGCAGCGCCATCCGGTCAGGCCGCGCCGGGTCCGGCGGCGGCAGGTTGTAGTTGGGCTCGTATTTGATCACCGGCTTGCAGATGTGCCGGCCCTTGGAATGCCGCGCCAGGTCGATGTGGAAATGGTCGTAGTGGAAGGCGTCGGCGCCGGGGCCGAGCACCGTCGAGAAGTGCTCGCAAGCGCCGACGAAGATCTCGCGCAGGAAGGCCTGCTCCTCCGGTGAGCCGCGCCAGCCATCCTTGACGGTGACGACACGGTTGTCGTTCAGCCGGAAGGAGAAGACGTCGACGGCGTTGCCGAAGGCGTGCTCGGAGGTGCGGCTGGTGCCGGTGCCGTTGTTCATGGCGCGGCAGGAATAGGAGCCGGCACGGATTTCGATCACCTGCGCACCGAGCACGTTCATCGCCGCCGGCTGCACCACTTCGGTGAACCATTTGTCGGTGGTCGCGACGACGGGGCAGGCGAGCGTCGCATTGCTAGTCAGGGCAACGCTGCCATTGGCGAAGGCGGCGACCTTGAGGGGTTTTTCCATGCCGCAGGTGCCCGGCCCGTCTATGGCCTTCTCGCGCAGGCTGACATAGGCCGAGAGCGGTACCTGGCGCGAGGCCAGGCACTGGGCTTCGGCCTGGTCACGCCAGGCGGCGCGCTGCGGCTTCTGGAACTTGCCGCAGCCGGCAAGGCCGACGCCGATGACGCCGAGCGCGATGAGGGTGAGATGAACGCGACGCATGACTGATCAAATGCGAGGCGTTGGGTGAACGGTTTGTTGACCGGCTGCGTCCTGGAAGCCACGGGCGGATTAACTTTGCCGATGGCGTTAAGCGGCGGTTAACGCTGCGCTTTCCGGCCGGTGTGCTGTTAACCCCCTGATTTCTGATTTGCCGTGGTGGTTCGGCAGCGCTGCAAGCTCCGTGCGGTTGCGTCGTCCGACGGGCCGCTCCAAGCTACGCTGCAACGTCATGGCACGCGCCATCGGCGTCCCGCCTACAGGGCGCGCCAGGCAATGCCGGCGCCTAGCCCGCTACCCCAGGAAATCTCGATGTCCGATCTTTCCGCTTTTCCGATCACGCAGCGCTGGCCTGCCAAGCATCCCGACCGGCTGCAGCTCTATTCGCTGCCGACGCCCAATGGCGTGAAGGTCTCGATCATGCTGGAGGAGACCGGCATCCCCTATGAGCCGCACACCATCGACATCGGCAAGAACGAGACCTGGACGCCGGAATTCCTCTCGCTCAACCCGAACGGCAAGATCCCGTCGATCCTCGATCCGGATGGTCCGGGCGGCAAGCCCTTCGCGCTTTTCGAATCGGGTGCGATTCTGGTCTATCTCGCCGACAAGGCCGGCAAGTTCCTCCCCACCGACCCGGCCCGCCGCTACGAGACCCTGCAATGGGTGTTTTTCCAGATGGCGGCGATCGGCCCGATGTTCGGCCAGCTCGGCTTTTTCCATAAGTTCGCCGGCCGCGAATACGAGGACAAGCGCCCGCGCGACCGCTACGCCAATGAGAGCAAGCGCCTGCTAGGCGTGCTCGAGACCAGGCTTTCCGGCCGCGACTGGCTGATGGGCGACGAGTATACCATCGCCGACATCGCGACGCTCGGCTGGGTCCGCAACCTCGTCGGCTTCTACGGCGCTGGCGAGCTGGTCGAATACGACAAGCTGAAGCTCGTCCCGGCGTGGCTGGAGCGTGGTCTGGCGCGTCCCGCCGTGCAGCGCGGTCTGGAGATCCCGAAGCGGCCGGGCTGAGGGAGCGGGGCACGTCATGCTCGGGCTTGGCCCGAGCATCTCAGGCCGGAAGAGGCGCCGAAAAGCGCCTTCTCGTTACGAGATTCTCGGGTCTGCGCTTCGCTTCGCCCGAGAATGACGCCCACTAGTACTTGATCACCCCGAACCGCCGGAACGCATCATGGATGCGGTCGGCATAGGCGTTGAAGCTCGGATAGTCGCCGAGATGCGCCGGGCGGGGCCGCGGCAGCTCGATCTTGATCTCGTCGACGACCCGGCCTGGCGTCGGCGACATCACCAGCACCCGATCGGAGAGGCCGATCGCCTCCTCGATCGAATGGGTGATGAAGACGACGGTCTTGGCCGTCTCCAGCCAGAGCAGTTCGAGGTCATGCCGGATCTGCGTGCGGGTGATCGCGTCGAGCGCGCCGAAGGGCTCGTCCATCATCAGCACCGATGGGTTGTGGATCAGCGCGCGAGCGATCGAGACGCGCTGGCGCATGCCGCCGGAGAGCTGTTTCGGATAGCGATCGGCCGCATGGCTGATGCCGAGCTTGGCGAAGAGCTCGAGCGCCCGCTCCTTGGCCGGAGCGAGCGGCAGCCCGCGGATTTCGGCCTGCAGCATGACGTTCTCCAGCGCCGTCCGGAATTCCAGCAGAAGATGATCCTGGAAGACGATGCCGATATCGGTCAGCGGCTCGCTCAACGGCTTGCCGTTGACCAGCAGTTCGCCGCCGCTGGTCGGGATCAGCCCGGCCGCCATGAGCATGAAGGTGCTCTTGCCGCAGCCGGACGGGCCGATCAGGCTGACGAATTCGCCGCTCCTGATGTCGAGCGTAAGATCGTCGACGGCAGTGAAGCCGCCGAAGCTCTTGACGATCCCGCGCCCGGTGATGGAGGCGGCGGGAGAGGCGGCTGCTGCAGTCATACCCTGTCCTCGTCGACTACGAGCAGGCCGGTGCGGAGGCCGGGAGCAGCTCGGTCGTGTAGTAGTCGGTGATCGGCTTGTCCTTGGGCAGGCCGAGATACTGCGTCAGCAGGTCGAAGCTCACGCTCCAGTTCTTCTCCGGCACCTTGCCGAGCGAGGCGGCGCCGGGGGCGCAGAGCAGCTTGTTGACGACGTCGAACTGCGCCAGCACCTGCGCCTTCTTCACCGAGGGAAACTGCGCGACGACTGCGTCGGCGGCTGCGTCAGGGTTCTTGCGGGCGGCGTCCCAGCCCTGCAGGCTCGCCTCGATGAACTTCTTGTAGAGCTCGGCATCGGCCTTGATCTTGTCGTCACGGGCGATGATCGAGAGGCCGACCGTCGGCACGCCGACATCGCGATAGAAGATGTCGCGGACCTTGAAGCCGCGCTCGCGGATCTGCACCGAATGGAAGTCGGCGCCGCCGAGGATGGCGTCGACCTTCTTCTCCAGGAGCGCGCCGACGAAGGCGCCGGGGTCGATGTTGATGACGTCGACCTTACCCTTGTCGATGCCGTTGCTGGCGAGGATCGCGTCGAGCAACGTCGTCTGGGCCGTGCCGGGCTGGACCGCGAGCTTCTTGCCGACGAGGTCCTTGGGCGAGGCGATGCCGCTGTCTTCCAGCGCGATGATGGCAAAGCCATTGGTCTGCAGCACCGGCGCGATGATCTTCACCGGCGCGCCCTTGGTGCGCAGCTGCATCGCGGCAGGCGCGTCGGCGAAGCCGACATCGGTCTGCCCGGTCGCGACCATTTGCGCGGTGGTGCCCGAGCCCTTGCCTTCCTCGATCGTCAGGTTGATGCCGGCCTTCTCGTAGAGGCCCATCTGCTTGGCCATCATGAAGCCGGCATTGGGCGCCGCGGCGAGGAAGTTCAGCGTGATCTTCATCGGCTTGGCGCCTTGGGCGAAGGCCATGCCGCTGCTCAGGGCGAGGATGGCGGCGCTCGTCAGCAAGATCCTGCGTTTCATCTTTGTCTCCTCCCAGTGTTGCCGGTTGGCTCCGGCGAGATGCGATCGGATCAGCCCTTGCGCTGCCAGGGCATCAGCAGCACTTCGAGCCCGTCGACGAGATAGCTGAACAGGATGCCGACGACGCTGAGCGCCACCAGGCAGGCGAAGATCAGCGGCATGTCGAGGAAGCTCGTGCCGCGCAGCAAGAGGTAGCCGAGGCCGGCATTGGCGCCGACGAACTCGCCGACGATCGCGCCCGTCGCCGCGAACACGGCCGAGACCTTGAGGCCGGAGAAGATGTAAGTCAGCGCCGCCGGCACCCGGACATAGCGGAAGGTCTGCCAGGCCGAGGCGCCCATCGAGCGCGTCAGATAGAGCACGCGCTCGTCCAGCGCCCGAAAGCCCGTCATGCTCGCGACCAGCGTCGGGAAGAAGCAGAGCAGGAAGGTCAGCAGCACCTTCGGGAACAGGCCGAAGCCGAACCAGACGACGAAGAGCGGCGCGATCGCGATCTTCGGCACGAGCTGGAAGAAGACGATCAGCGGATAGATCGCCTTCTCCAAGAGCTTCACCGAGACGATGGTGTAGCCGAGCGGGATCGAGATCACCGCCGCCATCAGGAAGCCGAGCACGATCTCGTTGGCCGTCACCAGCGTGTGCTGGAAGATCAGGGCACGGTCGATCCAGAGCCGCTCGAAGAAGGCGCTCGGTACCGGCAGGATGTATTCGGGTATGCCCGCCATCGGCACCAGGAGCTGCCAGGCGACCAGAAGCACGGCGAAGCTCGCCAGTGGCCAGGCGATGGCCGAGGCCCAGGCGGCCGCCTTGCCGGCGGTCTGAGGAGTGGCCCCTGTGGTCGCGGTGTCGCTGCTCATGCTGATGTCTCTGTCGGCAGCGCGCGCAGCGCTGCCTCTGTCGAAACGGTGGGGACGGCGCCGATCTGTCGCCGCCTGAGCGGCCAGATCGCCGCCATGTCCCGTGCGGCGGCGGCGAGCGCCGCCGCGATCTCGCCGCGCCGCGGCTCGTGCATGCGTGGCAACGGCCCGGCGACGCTGAGCGTGCCGGCGATCGGTGCGCCCGCATCGGGGCCGGCGCGGAAGGTCGTCGCCATCGCGACGGTGCCGATCTCCCCTTCCTCGATGGCAAGTGCGAAGCCGCGCTGGCGTGTCTCGCCGAGATGCCGGCGCAGGGCGTCGACATCGCCGAGCGCGTTCGGGCCGGTGCGCCCGTCGGCATCGAAGCCGCGTGCACAGACGATGCGCAGCGCCTCCTGCTCCGGCAGCGAGGCGAGCCAGGCCTTGCCGGTGGCGGTGGCGTGCAGGACGATGCCCATCCCCATCGGGGGTTCGTAGCGCAGGCCGGCGGTCGCGCCCTGGGCGCGGGCGATCCAGGTCAGGTTCTCGCCCTCGACCACGGCGAGGCGGCAATATTCGCGGGTGGCGCGGGCGAGTTCGTCGAGCACGATCTGGCCGGCATCGGGCAGGCCGCGCAGGTCGAGATTGCGGAAGGCGAGCTGCGACAGCTTCAGCGTCAGTCCATAGGCGCCCGATTGCGGATCCTGCGTGACGAAGCCGCGCTCGGCCAGGCTCGCCAGGAGCCTGTGGGTCGCGCTGACCGGCAGGTCGAGCCGCTCGGCGAGCACGGTGAGATCGGCGCCGTCGGCCTCGTCCGCCAGCGCTTCCAGCAGCTTGAATGCACGTTCGACCGCCGCGATCGTCACCCGTTCCCGCCCTGTTTCGATTAGAATTGGAAATCATTTCCAATTTGGATTTCGTTTTCGTATAGAGATGGGGCGAGGCCGAGTCAACGCGGCCCGCAGAGTGAGTCGGTGGAGAGAACGATGAGCCTGGCAGGTGAGGGGGCGGTCGCGATCTGGCACGACATCGCGCCGGAGGGCAGGGCGGAGTTCTATGCCTGGCATGGCGAGGAGCACATGCCGGAGCGGGTCGGTATCCCCGGCTTCCTGCGCGGACGCCGCTATGTCGCGATCGACGCCGACCTCGAATTCTTCAACCTCTACGAGGCACAGACGGTCGAGGTGTTGAAGGGGCAGGACTATACGGCGAGGGTCAACGCGCCGACGCCTTGGACGCTCTCGGCGGTGAAGCATTTTCGGTCCGTGTCGCGCGCCATCTGCCGTGTCGCCCATACCAGCGGGCCGGCCCAGGGCGGGCTCATCGCGACCCTGCGCTACGACGTGCCTGACAACATCGCATCGGCCCATAAGGCGGCGCTGCTGCGCGGGTTGGTGCCGGATCTCCTCGCCACCCGCGGCGTCGCCGGTGTCCACCTGCTGGCGGCGGATGGCGCAGCGAGCGGTGTCGCCACCGCCGAGCAGAAGGCGCGCGGCGTCGCCAATGCCGTGCCGCGCTGGGTGCTGCTGGTCGAAGGCTGGGGCGACGAGGCCGAATTCGCTGCGCTGGCGCGCGATCAGCTCGCGGCGGAGGCGCTGCAGGCGCTCGGCGGCGAGGGGCCGTTCTCGCTCGGCCTCTACCGCCACCAGATCACTCGGACCAAGACCGCCTGGAGCGCCGGCTGATGAGCGTGCGTCATGATCTCTCCGGCCGGCATGCGATCGTCACCGGGGGGGCAGGCGGGCTCGGCCGCGGCATCGCCCGGGCGCTGATCGAGGCCGGCGCCAGCGTCGAGCTCTGGGACCAGGATGCGAACAGCCTGGCGCAGGCCGTGGCCGATCTTGGGCGCCGGGCGAGCCAGCGCCAGCTCGACATCCGCGACGTCAACGCGGTCGATGCTGCCGCCGATGCTGCTGTCTCCGCCCATGGCCGCATCGACATCCTGATCAACAATGCCGGCGTGCTCGGCGAAGTGAAGCCGATCTGGGAGACCACGCCGGAGAATTTCCAGCGCGTGCTGCAGGTCAACCTGTTCGGCGCCTATCTGGTCACCCGCGCCGTCGTCGGCCGGATGCTGCGCCAGGAGCCGCGGCGCTCGCCGGACGGCCATCCATTGCGCGGCCATGTCGTCAACATCGCCTCGATCCAGGGCAAGGAGGGCATGGCGCTGGCCGCCGCCTATTCCGCCTCGAAGGCGGGGCTGATCGCCTTGACCAAGAGCGTCGCCAAGGAGACGGCCAAGGAGGGCATCATCGTCACGGCGGTGACGCCGGCCGCCGCCGAGACCGCGATGGCCAGGGAGATCTCGGCCGAGCGGCGAGCCGACATCATGTCGCGCATCCCGATGGGGCGTTTCGTCGAGGTGCCGGAGGTGGCGCGGCTGGTACTCTGGCTCTCCTGCGACGACTGTTCCTTCTCGACCGGCGGCATCTTCGATCTTTCGGGCGGACGCGCGACCTATTGAGTCGCGCCCCGTCGCGGCGCGCCGGCTGCATACCCTGTCTGCAAGAGCCCGTTCCCGGCTTCCTTCCGGCGTCGGCCTCGTGCCAGCATGGCCGCATCGGCCGCTCGGTCAGGCATTCCAGGGACAAGCTCATGCTTTCGGTTCGCGATATCGCTCGCCGCGTCGCCAATGGCGAGATATCTGCCCAGGCCGCTCTCGCCGACAGCGAGCGGCGAATCGACGAGCGGGACGCCGATCTGCGCGCCTTCGCGGCCCGCCCCGAGAGTCTCCCGGCCGGCGAGGGGCCGTTGGCCGGCATCGCCGTCGGCATCAAGGACATCATCGACACCGCCGATCTGCCGACCGGCATGGGCTCGCCGATCTATGACGGCCACCGGCCCAAGGCGGATGCGCCGATCGTGATGGCGCTGAAGGCGGCCGGCGCGACCGTCGCCGGCAAGACCCAGACAACGGCCTTCGCCTTCCTCGATCCCGCCCCGACCCGCAATCCGCATGACCCATCGGCCAGTCCCGGTGGCTCTTCGGCCGGCTCGGCTGCGGCAGTCGCTGCCAGCCTCATCCCGCTCGCCATCGGCACCCAGACCGGCGGCTCGGTGATCCGCCCCGCCGCTTATTGCGGCGTCGCCGCGATCAAGCCGTCCTATGGACTTCTGCCGACGGTCGGGGTGAAGCCCTTCTCCTGGTCGCTCGATACGCTCGGCCTGATGGCGGCCAGCGCCGACGATCTTGGCTTCGCCCTGGCGGCGTTGACCGGCCGCCCGGATCTCGATGCGCCCGAGGCCACGCTGGACGGGCTGAAACTTGGCCTCTGCCGGCAGGAGTTCACCGATAAGCCGGAACCCTCCTGCGAGGGTGCGCTGCAGCGCATCGCCGATTTCGCCCGTAAAGGCGGCGCGACCGTGATGGACATCGCAACGCCGATCGAGCTCGCCGAGACCTTCCATGCCCACGGCCCGCTGCAGAATTGGGAGGCGACGCAGGCACTCGCCTGGGAATACGCCAACCATCGCGAGGAGCTGCCGCCGAAGCTGCGCGCCTATCTCGACGAGGCTCGCGCGACGACGCCGCAGGAATACGACGCGGCGCGCGCCACCTCCCGGCGCGGTCGGCATGCGGCCGAGCGCTGGCTCAATGAGGTCGACCTGGTGCTGACCTATGCCGCGCCGGGCGAGGCGCCGGAGACCCTGGCCTCGACCGGTGATTCCAAGTTCAACCGGCTCTGGACCCTGCTCGGCACGCCTTGCCTGACCGTGCCGCTGATGCGCGGTCCGCGAGGCCTGCCGGTCTCCTTCCAGCTTGTCGGACGCTTCGGTGACGATGCGAAAGTCATTGCCGTGGCGCGTGCGCTCGAGCGCCTGATCCTGCTGCCGGCATGACGATTTCTCGGCGAGACCTGGGCGCTCGTTCCGTGTGGGACAATATTGCGCTGCAACAACTTTGGTTTGATTGTGGCGTTGAGGATTTATGCTGCACTTGGAAATACTAAAAGCTTCTGTCGAGAAGGTCTTGTTCGGGACTATCCACAAAGCAGTTCAATGATTTAACCGCTGATTAAGAACGTTTCTCTGGTGCGACGTCGGCTGCGGCCATGCAGGCACTTGCGGAGGCCGTCGTTTCTGCTAGCTTCCATGTCAGGTCAATGACAAAGGAGGGTTCTCATGAACCTCGCGCTAAGTCTCGACCGGTTGGCCATGGGTGCGGCATTTGCGCTGGTTCTGGCGATCGTGATCGGAGCGTTCTGACGAGGAAGTCAGTCTCAAGTCGAAGGACCACAAGCCAATTGGAAGCGTCGCGGGAGAGGCCCCGCGGCGCTTTTCCTTTGAGCGCTCGTCAGAGGGGTGACGGCCCGGCGGGGCGGCTCAGCTTTCCGGGCAGGGGTTCTCGGTCAATTCCCAGGACATCATGTTGATGACCCGGCCGCAGGTGGCGAGGCGGCGGCCCAGGGTGGTGCGGATGCAGGCCATGTTGCCTTCCGCGATCTTCTTTCCGTCACTCCAGCAGAAGCAAAGGGGCTCGGGCGCCTGCGCCAGGCGCGGCCGGTCGAGGGCGACGGCTTTCTCCTGTGCTGTGACAGGAAGCGGAAATAGTAGCAGAATCGTCGCAGAAAGAGCCGACAACAGCAGCGCTGCGGCACCAGAGCGCGGTAGCCTCCGAGGGGATCGGACCATGGCTCGCTCCCGTCATTCGCTGGATCAGCGTAACGAGACGGAAACGATAGCATAGTGAAGCCGGCAACCCAACGTTCTCCTGGCCCTCCGTCGAAGGTTGCAGGCCACCCCCTCCTTGCGAAAGTCGTACGACCCGACCATATTTCGGGTCCAGTGAGCCGATCCCGGCTCCGGGAGGAACCATGTCACTGATTTCGCTCGCCCGTCGTGGACGTGCAATCGCCCTTATCGCCGGCGCTCTCCTGCTGGTGCCGATCATCGCCGAGGCCGCCCCGGGCGGCCGCAGCTTCGGCAGCCGTGGCTCGCGCGCCCAGTCGCAGGTCGCGCCGACGCCGACTGCGCCCGGCTCTTCGTTCCAGCGCAACCAGACGCAGGCAGGCCCGTCGGCTGCGGCTCCGGCCGCAGGCGCTGCTGCGCAGGCGGCCCGCCCGTCCATGGCGCGCAGCCTGATGATGGGCGTCGCTGGCGGCCTGCTCGGCGCCGGCCTGTTCGGCCTGCTCTCGGGCGCCGGCTTCGGCGGTCTTGCCGGCATGCTCGGCATGCTCTTCCAGGTCGCGCTGATCGGTGGCCTGATCTGGCTGGCGCTGCGCTTCTTCCGCCGCCGCAGCGAGCCGCAGCTCGCCAGCGCCGGTGGGCCGCTCGGCCGCCAGGCCTATGAGCCGCAGCCGGCGGCTCCGGCGATGGGTGGTCTCGGCGGCGGCGCTGCCGCGGCTGCTGCCGCCAAGCCGGTCGAGTTCGAGCTCGTTGGCGCCGACTACGGCAACTTCGAGCGCCTGCTCTCCGAGGTGCAGGCCGCGATCTCCGATGAGAACGTCGTGCGCCTGCGCCAGATCACGACGCCGGAGATCTCCGGTGCGCTGGAGGAGGAGTTCGCCGAGAACGCCCGCAAGGGGCTGGTCGAGCGCGCTGCCGAGGTCAAGCTGCTGCAGGGCGACCTCGCCGAGTCCTGGCGCGAGGACGGCTATGACTACGCCACCGTCGCGATGCGCTTCAGCCTGCTCACCGCCATGGTCGAGCGCAATGGCGGCAAGGTCGTCGAGGGCCATGCCACGATCCCGCGCGAGGTCACCGAGCACTGGACCTTCACGCGCTCGCGCGGCGGCGAGTGGAAGGTCGCGGCGATCCAGCCGGTCGACTAAGCCGGTAGCGGCACCCGAAATCTGCGCGGCCGGGCTTTGCCCGGCCGTTTTTCGTTTCAGCGTGAAGCGAAGCGGCTTATAGGCATGCGCTGCCCGGCTTGCGCCGGTCTGGATACTGACTGGAGCGATCACCATGAGCGACATGCGTCTCGTCGTCGTCGGCGCTGCCGGCCGGATGGGCCGCACGCTGGTCAAAGCGATCCATGACACGCAAGGCTGTGTGCTCTCGGCTGCTATCGAGCGTCCGGGTTCGCCCGCGCTCGGCCAGGATGCCGCGGTGCTGGCCGGTCTGCCCGCCAGTGGCGTCAAAGTCAGCGACGACGCGCTCGCCGCTTTCGTCGAAGCAGAGGGCGTGCTCGATTTCACCACACCCGAGGCCAGTGTCGCCTTCGCCGGCCTCGCCGCCCAGGCCCGCATCGTCCATGTCGCTGGCACCACCGGCATGGAGCCGCAGCATCTGGCGAAGCTGGAGGCGGCCTCGCGCCATGCCGCGATCATCCGCTCCGGCAATATGAGCCTCGGCGTCAACCTGCTGGCGGCGCTGGTGCGCAAGGTCGCGGCGACGCTCGGCACCGACTGGGACATCGAGATCGTCGAGATGCACCATCGCATGAAGGTCGACGCGCCTTCGGGCACCGCCGTCCTGCTCGGCGAAGCGGCGGCGCAGGGGCGTGCCGTCGATCTCGCCGAGTCTCGCGTCGCGGCGCGCGATGGTCAGGTCGGCGCCCGCCAGCCCGGCACGATCGGTTTTGCAGCGTTGCGCGGCGGCACCGTCATCGGCGACCACAAGGTGATCTTCGCCGGGGCCGGCGAGCGGCTCGAGTTCGCCCATGTCGCCGAGGATCGCAGCCTGTTCGCACAGGGCGCGGTCAAGGCTGCGCTCTGGGGGCGCGGCCGCAAGCCCGGGCTCTATTCGATGGCCGACGTGCTCGGCCTCGATAAAATCTGAGTGCCGGGATGACCGCCCTCGTCGTTGCGCCGGGCGTGACGCATTGGCCGGGTTATCTCGATCCGGCCGAGCAGGCGGCGCTGGTCGCCGACTTGCGCGAGGCGGCGCGGCAGGCGCCGTTCTACGTGCCGCGCATGCCGAAGACCGGAAAACCATTCTCGGTCAGAATGACCAATTGCGGCTCGCTCGGCTGGGTCTCGGATGAGCGCGGCTACCGCTACCAGCCATTGCATCCCGAGACCGGCGCGACCTGGCCCCCGATCCCGGACCGGCTGCTGCGCGCCTGGGAGGAACTCGCGGGCTACCCGCATCTGCCAGAGGCCTGCCTGGTCAATTTCTACGAGCCGACCGCGAAGATGGGCCTGCATCAGGATCGCGACGAGCAGGATTTCGACGCGCCGGTGCTGTCGCTCTCGCTCGGCGACACCGCCGTCTTCCGCATCGGCGGCACCAGCCGCGGCGGCAAGACGGTTTCGCTGAAGCTGGCCTCGGGCGATGCGCTCGCCTTCGGCGGCGAGGCGCGGCTCGCTTTTCACGGCATCGACCGCATCCTCGCGGGCTCGTCGAGCCTGCTGCCGCAGGCCGGCCGGATCAACCTGACCCTGAGGCGGGTGACGAAGCCGTTAGGCTGAGGGCGTTGGCGCGTCGTCGCCCGGCAGGCTCGGGAACGACCAGCCGAATAGGATCGAGCCGGCGCGCAGGCCGAAGCCGGCGGCAATTCCGCCGAGCATGACGAGCATCGGGGCGAAGCCCATCTGTGCGAGGCCGACCGTCGCGCCAGCACCGGCCGCCGCGGCGGTGACGTAGAAGTCGCGACTCCACAGCACCATCGGCCGGTCGCCGGCGAGGAGATCGCGGATGATGCCGCCGAAGGTCGCGGTCATCGCACCGAAGGCGATGGCGGAGGCGATCGGAACGCCCGCTGCGAGGCCCTTTTGGGCCCCGACGACGGCGAAGAGTGCAAGCCCGGCGGCATCGGCCCAGATCAGCAGGCGCTTGGCGCCCCAGCCATCAAGCATGCCGGGCTTGGCATAGGCGATCGCCCAGGCCGCCACGGCGACGGCCGTGCACAGCATCACGTCGGACGGTGCCTCGATCCAGAAGACACGCCGGTCGAGCAGGAGATCACGCAAGGTGCCGCCACCGACGCCGGTGACGATCGCGAGCAGGATGAAGCCGAACGGGTCCATCCGCTTGCGGGCGGCGACCAGCGCCCCGGTCAGGGCGAAGACGACGACGCCCGCAGCTTCGAGCACCTGTCAGTTCGCCGGCTTGTCGCCAGCATCCGCGGCCGGGCTGTCCGAGCCGTTTGCCGCAGGCTTGGGCGCGCCGGCCGAGACGCCGACCAGAGCCGGGCGCAGCACGCGCTCGCCGATCTTGTAGCCGGTCTGCACCACCTTCGAGACGAGGCCCTTGGCGATCGCGGCATCGGGCGCCTCAAACATCGCCTGGTGCAGGTTCGGGTCGAACTTCTCGCCTTGCGGGTCGATCTTGCGCACGCCATGGCGCTCGAGCGTCTTCAGCAGCTCGCGCTCGGTCAATTCGACGCCTTCGACCACGGCCGACAGCGTGCTGTCAGCGGCAGTGCGGGCCGTCTCCGGGACGCTTTCGAGCGCGCGGCGCAGGTTGTCGGCCGAGCCGAGCAGGTCGCGGGCGAAGCTGGTCACCGCATAGGCCTTGGCGTCGGCGATCTCGCGCTCGGTGCGCCGGCGCAGGTTCTCCATCTCGGCGAGGGTGCGCAGCAGCTTGTCCTTGAAGTCGTCGCGCTCGGCTTCGGCCGTGGCGAGCGGATCGGGCGTCTGCGTATCGCTCGTCTTCGTCTCGGCCGCGTCCTGATTCTCGGTTTCCGGCTTCGGATCGTCCTTCGCAGGGTTCTGCGTCATTCCATCATCCCAATCGTTGATCGTCATGCATCGTTGCGGCGTAACCTCGGGGGCACACCGGCTTCGCAGCCGATATCGGGCTTCGGCCGGGCGAAATCAAGCGCGGGCCATGGTCTTGGCCTTGCCGGAGGCCTGCTTGTCGAGCTCCAGGGCGAACACGGCGAGCAGCGCCTGGCGGATTACGAGCTGCCGCCCGGTCGAGGTGATCTTCGCCCCGGTGAGGTCGGTGACGTAGAAGACGTCGACCGCCTTCTCGCCGAAGGTCGCAATATGGGCCGAGGCGATGTTGAGGTTGAGCTTACCGATCGCGGTGGTGAGATCGTAGAGCAGGCCGGGCCGGTCGAGGCCCGAAACCTCCAGCACCGTGTGCCGCGACGACAGGACGTTGTCGATGATGACCTCGGGCGCGACCTGGAAGGTTCCGCCGCGTGGCGGCGGCGCGCGGCGCTGGGCGACGAGGTCGGCGATCTTGATCTCGCCCTTGAGCGCGCGCTCGATCGCAGCCGCGATCCGCTCGGCCCGGCGCAGTTCGTCGTCGTCTCGTTCGAAGGCGCGGGAGACGAAGATCGTGTCGAGCACCAGCCCGTCGGTGGTGGTGAAGATCTGCGCGTCGACGATGTTGCCGCCGGCCGCGGCGCAGGCGCCGGTGACGATGGCGAGCAGGCGGGGATGGTCCGGAGCCAGCACGGTCAGTTCCGTCACGCCGCGGAACTGGTCAGTCTCGACCTTGGTCGCAGTGGTCCGGCCAGCGATCTCCGCCTCCCGCAGGAAGCGGGCATGCTGCTCCTGCCGCTCGGGCTCGACCTTGAGCCAGTAAGCCGGATAGTGCCGGGCGAGATAGGCGGCGCGCTCCTCTTCCGTCCAGTCGGCGAGGCGGGCCTCCAGCGCCTGCTGCTTGCGTTCGACCCTGGCCTTGCGCTCGATGCCGGAATGGCCGCCGGCGAGCACCACCTCGGTCTCGTAATAGAGCGTGCGCAGGAGCTGGCCCTTCCAGCCATTCCAGACTCCGGGGCCGACCGCCTTGATGTCGGCGACGGTCAGCACCAGCAAGAGCTTCAGCCGCTCCAGCGTCTGCACGATTGCCGCGAAGCTCTCGATCGTCTTTGGGTCGCCGAGGTCGCGGCTCTGGGCCACGGTCGACATTACCAGATGGTTCTCGATCAACCAGACAACCGTTTCGGTCTGGGCGTCGGTCAGGCCGAGCCGCGGACAGAGCTTGCGGGCGATGCGGGCGCCGGCGACCGAGTGGTCCTCCGGCCGGCCCTTGGCGATGTCGTGCAGGAACAGTGCGACATAGAGGGCGCGCCGGTTGGTGATCGTCGCGAAGATCGAGTTCGCCAGGGGATGCTCGGCTTCGAGCTTGCCGGCGTCGATCTCGGCGAGGATGCCGATCGAGCGCAGCAGATGCTCGTCGACCGTATAGTGATGATACATGTTGAACTGCATCATCGCGACGATGCGGCCGAAATCCGGAATGAAACGGCCGAGCAGCCCCGATTCGTTCATCCGCCGCAGAACCGCTTCCGGCGAGCGCCGCGCCGTCAGGATCTCCAAGAAGATGCGGTTGGCCTCGCGGTCCTGCCGCAATTGCGGAGTGACCAGCCGGAGCGACTGCGTCACCAGCCGGCTGGTGTCCGGGTGGATCGCGAGATCGTCGCGGCTGGCGATCTCGTAGAGCCTGAGAAGATTGACCGGGTCGCGCTTGAAGGCCTCGTCGTCGATGACGGCGAGGCGCTGGCCTCGCAAAGTGAAATCGGGATGGCCGAGCGCGCGCACCCGCCGGCGCTTGGTGAAGGTGCCGATCAGGCTGGTCAGGCTGGCGCGCGGCTTCTGCTGGCGCGCCTCCAGCGCGGCGCAGACGATCGCAGTGAGGTCGCCGACATCCTTGGCGATCAGGAAGTAGGCCTTCATGAAGCGCTCGACCGGCGCCTGGCCGCTGCGGCCGGCATAGCCGATGGCGGCGGCGATCTGGCGCTGCAGGTCGAAGGAGAGCCGCTCCTCGGCCCGGCCGGTGATGAAATGCATCCAGCAGCGTACCCGCCAGAGGAACTCCTCCGAGCGCTGGAACATCGCGAATTCGCGTGCGTCGAAGAGTCCCGCCTCGACCAGCTCGGCGGAATCGTCGACGCGGTAGGAGTATTTCGCGATCCAGAACAGCGTGTTGAGATCGCGCAGGCCGCCCTTGCCGTCCTTGACATTGGGCTCGACCAGATAGCGCGACGAGCCGGCGCGGGCGACGCGGGTCTCGCGCTCGGCGAGCTTGGCCTCGGTGAAGGCGGGCGCGGTGCCCTCGGCGATCTCGGCGCCGTAACGCTTGACGAGATCGGCGAACAGCGCCGCGTCGCCGCAGATCAGCCGCGCCTCCAGCAGCGCGGTCCGGATCGTCATGTCGGCCCGACCCTCGCGGATGCAGTCGTCGACCGAGCGTACGGAGTGCCCAACCTTCAGCTTCAGGTCCCAGAGCGGGTAGAGCATCGCCTCGACCACGCTCTCGCCCCAGGCCGTCTGCTTGTCGGGGAAGAGGAAGAGCAGGTCGACGTCGGAGCCCGGCGCCAGCGTGCCGCGGCCATAGCCGCCGACCGCAACGACGGCGATGCGCTCGCCGGCGGAGGGATTGTCGACCGGGTAGAAGTGCCGCGTCGCTGCCGCATGCAGGCTGGCGACCACGCTGTCCATCACACCTGACAGCCGCTTGGCGCAGGACAGGCCGTTGCGGGTGCGCGCCAGGATTTCCCGGGCGGACTGGCGCCCTTCATCGAGATTGTCACGCAGGGCATCGACCAGGGCGCTGCGCAAGCTATCGCGATCGCCCTGGGCGAACTGCCGCGCCAGTTTGCCGACCGCGGCCATGGGATTGTCGATGAACTCGGCGAGGCGGGGTGCTGGCTTGTCGGGGGAGGGCGGCACTGAACGAGGCTCTTCGAGGCTTTCGGCAGAGGCGGCTGTCAGCGATTCCTAGCACGATTGCGACGAGGCGCGGAATTCTAATTCAACATGGTATAGATGTGAAAATATCGATCTCACATGGATGGCTGTTTTGTTTGACAAACAGAACGTGCGCACCTAAAAATCGGACACGCGCCGATTTGAGCCAGCAGCTTGCGGGCGCGAAACAAGTGCAGCTAAAGCGGGGGCGCCGGAGGCATCTGCCTCCACCCCTTCGCGCAAAGTCTTCGAAGGGGAACGCCATGCCGCTCATCTCAACTTTGACCCGCCGCGCCGTGCTCACCGGCCTTGCCGCAGCCTCGCTCGCCTTCGGCAGTGCGCAGGCACAGGCGCCGAAGGAGATCCGCGTCGACTACGCGACCTACAACCCCGTCAGCCTGGTGCTGAAGGATCGCGGCATCCTCGAGAAGGCGCTGGAAGCCGACGGCATCAAGGTGCGCTGGGTGCTCTCGGCCGGCTCGAACAAGGCGCTCGAATTCCTCAATGCCGGCTCGCTCGATTTCGGCTCGACCGCCGGCGCCGCCGCGCTGATCGCCAAGATCAACGGCAACCCGATCAAGTCGATCTATGTCTATTCGCGCCCCGAATGGACGGCTCTGGTCACCGGCGCCAAGAGCGAGGTCACCAAGGTCGCGGACCTCAAGGGCAAGCGCGTCGCCGTCACCCGCGGCACCGATCCGCACATCTTCCTGGTCCGCTCGCTGGCCGAGGCCGGCCTGACCGAGAAGGACGTCAAGCTCGTGCTTCTGCAGCACGCCGACGGCCGGCTCGCACTCGAACGCGGCGATGTCGAGGCCTGGGCCGGGCTCGACCCGATGATGGCCGCCGCCGAGGTCGAGGCCGGCGCCAAGCTCTTCCACCGCAAGGCCGCCGACAACACCTGGGGCGTCCTCAATGTCCGCGAGGAGTTCGCCGAAAAGAATCCGGCGCTCGTCCGCAAGGTGCTCAAGGCCTATGAGGAGGCGCGCGCCATCGCACTCGCCAATCCGGCCGAGGTCAGGAAGGCCCTGGTCGAGGCGACCAAGCTCTCCGACGCGGTCATCGAGCGCCAGCTTACCCGCACCGAACTGACCCACAGCACGATCGGCCCGGCGCAGGCCGAAACCATCCTCGCCGCGGGCCTGGCCCTGCAGCAGGCTGGCGTCCTGCCGGCGAACGCTGACGTCAAGGCGACGGTCGATGCGCTGATAGACAAGCGCTTTGCCGCGACCAACTGAGCGGGCATGATCCCGTCGCAATGAGTTCGATCGAGATCGCAGAAGCCATCGACGAGAAGCCGGCCGCGCCTCCTGCGCGGCCGGCTTCTCGTGTCGGCTCGCGGCTCGCCGGCTTCCTGCTGCCCGTCGTCCTCGCGATCATCTGGGAAATCCTGGTTCGGGCCGGCCTCGCCAATGGCCGCTTGATGCCGCCGCCCAGCGTGGTCGGCAAAACGCTCTGGCAGCTCGCAGCCAGCGGCGAGCTCTGGACCCATGCGCTGGCGACGCTCTGGCGCGTCGCCGCGGGCTTCGGCATCGGCGCTGCCGTCGGCACCGCGCTCGGTGCCCTGACCGGCGCCCTGCCGCTGGCGCGGGGCCTGCTCGACCCGACCCTGCAGGCCCTGCGCGCCATTCCCTCGATCGCCTGGGTGCCGCTCTTCATCCTCTGGTTCGGCATCTTCGAAGCGTCGAAAGTCGCGCTGATCGCCGTCGGCGTCTTCTTTCCGGTCTATCTCGGCGTCGCCGCCGCGATCCTCTCGATCGACCGCAAGATCGTCGAGGTCGGCCGCGTCTTCCGCCTCGGCCGGCTCGCCATGACCAGGCGCGTGCTGCTGCCGGCGATCCTGCCCGATTGGTTCACAGCGCTGCGCGGCGGCCTCGGGCTCGGCTTCATGTTCGTCGTCGCCGCCGAGATCATGGGCGCCAGCGAGGGCCTCGGCTATCTCCTGGTCGATGGCCAGCAGCTCGGCCGGCCAGACACCATCATCGCCGCGATCATCGCCTTCGCCGTGCTCGGCAAGCTCGCCGACGGACTGCTGCTCGCCCTCACCCGCCCCTTCCTCGCCTGGCAAGACACTGCCAGGGACAGGCTCTGAGGGGCGCGCCATGCTGGTCTTCGACAGCCTTTCCAAGACCTATGCCGACGGCACCCGCGCGCTTGCCGGCATCGACCTCTCCGTCGCCGCCGGCGAAATCCTGGCGCTGGTCGGCGGCTCCGGCTGCGGCAAGACCACATTGCTGCGCCTTGTCGCCGGGCTCGATCGGCCGAGCGAGGGGCGCATCCTGCTGGACGGCGCCGCCATCATCGAGCCACGCGCCGATGTCGGCGTGATCTTCCAGGAGCCGCGCCTGCTGCCCTGGCTCTCCGTCGCCGACAATGCCGGCTTCGGCCTCAGCCATCTGCCCGCGGCGGAGCGCAACCGCCTCGTCACCGGCGCGCTCGCCCGCGTCGGCCTCGCCGGCTATGAGGCGCGCTGGCCGCGTGAACTCTCCGGCGGCCAGCAGCAGCGCGTCGCCATTGCCCGCGCCCTCGTCACCCGGCCGAAGCTGCTGCTGATGGACGAGCCCTTCTCGGCGCTCGATGCGACCACGCGCGCCAGCCTGCACGGCCATCTCCTGGCGCTCTGGGAGGAGAGCCGGCCGACCGTGGTGATGGTCACCCATGATGTCGAGGAAGCCGTGACGCTGGCCGATCGTATCGTGGTGATGCAGCCGCGGCCCGGCCGCATCTTCGACGAGCTCGACAATCCCCTGACCCGCCCGCGCGACCGGCTCTCACCGGCCTTCGAAGCGATCAAGCGCGAGGCGTTGCGCACGCTCGACCGCTCGCTCACCGATAGCGAGCCGCGCCAGCACAAAGCGGCCGAGAGCGCCGGCATGTGGTGGTAGGCGCCGCGACGGAACAAGCGCGGCGGGGCGCAGTTCAACCGAGATGATCGATCACACCGGCATCGTCGTCACCGACCTCGCCAAGGCGCGCCGCTTCTATGACGCGATCGCTCGGCCGCTCGGCCTCGCCACGGCCTCCAACAGTCAAGAATCGTTCTTGTTCGGCCGCAGTGCGCAGGAGCCGATCCCCTATCTCTGGATCGGCACGATCCGCCCGTCCTATTGGGTGGAAGGTTCGCGCGCCGGGCTGAACCAGGCCCATATCGCCTTCATCGCACCGGACAAGGCGGCGGTGGATGCCTTCTACGAAGCCGCGCTTTCGGCCGGTGGCCGGGACAACGGGCCGCCTGGCCCGCGCGAGGGCGCCGTCGACTATTACGGCGCCTTCGTGCTCGACCCCGACGGCAACAATATCGAGGCTTGCGTGCGCGGCGTCGCGGCTCGATGACTGGCGGTTCCGCGGGCGCGCGCTTCGTGCCAGCCTGCGCGAGATTTGCAGTTGTCCGGCCTCGAGATGATCACCACCAAACATCTTAACTTGCGACCGTCGACGGCGGCGGATGCGCAACGCGCCTTCGAGATCCAGTCCGACTGGGACGTCACGCGCATGCTGCGCATGGCCTCGTTTCCGCCGGACCGGGCGGAGGTCGAGGGTTGGTTCGCCGATCATCCGCGCGAATGGGTAGCAGGCGAGGCCTATCGTTTCGCTGTCGAGCACGAGGGCCGGATGATCGGCCTCGTCGACATCGACGAGATCGCCGGCGGCGAGGGCGAACTCGGCTACTGGTTCGAACGCACGGCCTGGGGGCAGGGCTTCGCGTCCGAAGCCGCCCGCGCGATGGTTCGCTTCGCCTTCACGGAGCTCGAACTATCGGCACTCCGTTCGGCGCATGCAGCCGACAATGCGGTATCGGGGCGGGTTCTGGCCGGATTGGGTTTCCGGCTGCTCGATAAGGTCGAGCGCCACTCACGCTCGCGCGGTGAAACCGTGCTGCAATGCCGCTACCGACTGACGCGCGACGAGTTCGTCGAGTGAGATTGGCTGTTTGACAAAACGGACGCCTAGACCGTATGAAAGGACATACGCGCCGATTTGAGCCTCAGCTTGCGGGCGCGAAACAAATGCAGCTAAAGCGCGGGACGACGGGACGGCCTGAGGCCGTCGACGCTCCTTCCGCTTTGTCATGGATGGAGCCAGTTGATGTCGGTCGTTCTGCACAGCCTCTCCCGCTCTCTTGATATCGCTCTGCCGCGCCCGGTGGCGGGCGAAGTCGTCGCCCTGCTCGGTGCCTCCGAGGTGCGGACGGCGGCGCTGCGTGGGTTTGCAGATCTTGCATCCAATGATGGGGCGGTTCCGACCCCCGAAATCGACCTGCTCTGCGCCCGGCCGCGCTTCTTTCCCTGGCTCGACCTCACCGAGAACCTCGCCTTTGCCTTGCCGAAGGCAACGCCGTTCGAGCGCGAGGGCCTGATCGCCAATGTGCTGGTCCGCGTCGGCCTCGCTGCGCAGGCGACGCAGCGGCCGGACACACTCTCGCCCGAGGAACTGCTGCGGCTCGCCATTGCCCGTCTCCTGCTGGTCAGGCCGCGTTTGCTCCTGATCGACGAGCCTTTCGCGGCGCTTGATGCCGAGGCGCGCGAGCGGCTGGCCGCCTTCCTGCCGGATCTCTGCACGCAGGGGCGCCCCGCTGTCGTCTTTGCGACCAGCTCCGTCGACGAGGCCGTACGCCTGGCCGACCGCATCCTCGTCCTGCCGCAAGGAGCGGGGCCGATCGCCTTCAGTCTCGACAACCTGCTGAGCCGCCCGCGCGACGAGCGCTCGGTCGGCTTCGTCGCCCTGCGCCGAGAGCTGCGGCGGGCGCTCGAAAAGGAAAGCCGGCATGTCGTGCCGGAGGTGGAGGCGGCGGCCTGAACCAGCTAGACAAGCCGCGACCCAGTTCTGCCGAGGATCACGATCATGGACGTAACCGCGCTGCGCGCCCTCCAGGCCCCGCTCAAGGACAAGTATCGTGACGCGCCCGATGCGGCGGTGATCACGCTCCAGGCCAGGGGCGAGCTCGACGACCAGCACATCGCCTGCAAGGTCGAGACCGGCCGGGCGATCGCGCTCGCGGGCCTGCACCCGGCGACCGGCGGCTCCGGCGCCGAGCTCTGCTCCGGCGACATGCTGCTCGAGGCGCTCGTCGCCTGCGCCGGCGTGACGCTGAAGGCGGTTGCGACCGCGCTCGAGATCGAGCTGAAGAATGGCACGGTCCGCGCCGAGGGCGATCTCGATTTCCGCGGCACGCTCGGCGTCGCCAAGGATGCCGCGGTCGGCTTCAAGGCGATCCGCCTCTCCTTCGATGTCGAGACCGACGCGCCGCAGGAGAAGCTCGATACCTTGCTCAAGCTGACCGAGCGCTATTGCGTCGTGTTCCAGACGCTGAACGTGAAGCCGGAACTCTCGGCCAATCTCGCACGGGCTTGATCAGGCCGGCAGCGGGCGCGGCGTTCCGTCCGCGTCCGTCGCTTCCGGTTCCTGCGAGATCGGTGCCGTCATCGGGTCGAGGACTGCGAAGGGGCGTTCCGCCATCTGTTCCGGCGCGGCGCGCTGGCGGATGCGCAGCGCAGCGAGGGCGGCCAACAGGGCGCTGATCGCGGCCATGAAGTAGAGCAGGCCGTTGATGTCGAGCAGCGCCATTACCTGCGCCCCGAGGATCGGGCCGAGCGCCGAGCCGAAACCGCTGACCAGGATCAGCCGGCCGCTGACGGCGACGACGCGGTCCTGCGGCATGCGGTCGAGCGCATGCGCGACGCAGACCGGATAGAGCGTCGACATGAAACCGCCGAGCAGAGCCGCGACCGGCAGCACCGCACCGAGATGGCGCGGCACGAGGTCGAGCGCGACGGCTGCGATCGAGAAGCCGAGCGCCAGCCCCGCCAGTACGATTCGGCGATCACCACGATCCGAGAACCGGCCGACCGGCACCTGGAAGGCGAAGCCGCCGAGCACCGCGACCAGCATGAACAGGGCGATCGTCTCCTGGGGAATGGCGTTCCTGGACATCCAGGCCGGGAACAGCGCGTAGAACGCGCTGCTGATCATGCCGGCGATCACGCAGCCGATCACGGAGATCGGCGCCTGCCGCGTCAGCTCGCCATAGGGCAGAGAGGCTTCCGGCGGGAGCGCCGGAGCTTCTGCGCGCGTGGTGCTGACCATCACCAGTGCCAACGCGAACAGCGCGACGATGATGTTGAACGGGATGGCGGTTTCGACCGGGAGCTTGCCGATCAGCAATTGGCCAGCGGCGAGCGCCAGGAAGGTGCCGACCATGTAGATCGAGAAGATGCGGCCGCGCTGCTCGGCCGGTGCCTTGGCGTTGAGCCAGCTTTCGGTCGTGATGAACAGGCCGACGCAGCCGACGCCGATCGCCATCCGGCACAGGATCCAGCCCGTCGGCGAGACGAAGAGCGGCATCGCCGCGGTTCCGACCACGACCATGCCGGCGAAGGCGGCATAGGCCCGGATATGGCCGATGCGCTGGATCACCCGCCCGCAGCCGACCGCGCCGATGGTGAAGCCGACGAAATAGGCGCTGAGCACGATGCCGGTCAGCGCCGCCCCGAAGCCCTCGGTCGTCAGCCGCAGCGACAGGAACGTGTTGAAGAAGCCGTTGGCGAGCTGGACGAGGCTCGTTGCGGCGATGAGCGTTCCGATCTGGACGAGCAAGGTTGGCGGCCTCCGGCGCAGTCTGGGAAAGCCTGCAACTCAACGCCGGAATGTGATCTCGCCATGGCATGCGGCCCGGTTCGGACAATAGGCCGCGCCTGCGCCGATACGAAGGAGGGCCGGATTTCGTCACAAGAGTGGTCCCGCGACTGCGATATCAGGCCTGATCTGACCAAGACAGACCCGTCTTGCATTGCTCGCCCCGATCGCAGGCGCTGGCACAGGAGGTTTGCATGCCGGTTCTCGCAGCCATCGTCGGCGCCATCACCACCGGGGTGATCTACTGGATGATCTGGGGCGGCGGCATGGAATATGTCAGTCAGCGGCTCAGCGCCGGCAGCGAGCAGAAGCGCCGCGAATTGTTGAGCGGCCGCCGTGCCGAGTCGGAAGCCGAAGCACGCCGCACGGCATTGAAGACGCTGCCCGAGAGCCGGGACGGCGCCGTCGCGCTGATGTTCCTCGTCGCCAATGAACGCGGGGAGGCGACCACCGAGCAGCTCGATCTGATCCGCAGCGAGATGCGCGTCATGCTGGAATACGGCGCCGATATCGAGGAGCGCCTCGTCCTTGCGCGTCACGCCGTCAAGGCATCTCCCTCGAAGACGATCGCGCTGATGGATTTGCGCGACCTGCTGAGGCCTCGTCTCACCCGGGCGGAATTCGAGGAACTCTTCGGGATGCTGCGCCGGGTTGCAGCGCTTCATGGCGGCCCGACCGATGGCCAGGATAGCCTGATCGGCGAGGCCGAGCGGCAACTGCCCCGGCTCCGCTGAAGTCCGATACGCCTCTTACTCCGCCGCCTTCAGCTTCACCTCTTTGGCGAAAGGTAGCGCTGGCTCGTTCGGGCGGGCATCGTCGAATTCGAGTGCCCCGATCCTCTCGGCCCGGCCAGTGACCTTGCCAGCCGAGGTCTTGATCTGGCTGACGTCGTCCTGCGCCTGGCGGAAATGGTTGTCGAGCTTGTCGACACGCTCGCCGAGGCGGCGGACATCGTCGAGCAGCTTGCCGACCTCCGACTGGATCACCTGCGCTTCCTCGCGCATGCGGGCATCGCGCACCAGCGACTGCATCAGCTGGATCGCCAAGGCCAGCAGAGAGGGCGAGACGATCATCACCCGGGCCCGGTGCGCCTTCTGGATGACGTCGTCGAAATGCTCGTGCAGGTCGGCATAGATCGATTCCGACGGCACGAAGAGCAGCGCCATGTCCTGCGTCTCGCCCGGCAGGAAATAGCGCTCGGCGATATCCTTGACGTGCTGGCCGACATCGCCGCGCACCCGTGCCGAGGCCTGCTTCTTGGCCTCGTCGCCGCGCGCCTCGCGCAGCATGGTGAAGCTCTCCAGCGGGAACTTGGCGTCGATCACGAGGCCGCGCCCGTCGCCCGGCAAGGTGACCAGGCAATCCGGCCGCTTGCCACTCGAGAGTGTGGGCTGAAACGAAAAAAACGCGGCGGGCAGCCCGTCGCGGATGATCGCCTCCATCCGGCCCTGGCCATAGGCGCCGCGCGCCTGCTTGTTGGAAAGCACGTCCTTCAGCGTCACCACCTCGCCGGTGAGCTCGGTCAGGTTCTTCTGGGCGCTGTCGATGACGGCGAGCCGCTCCTGCAGCTTGCCGAGGCTCTCAGTGGTCTGGCGCACATTCTGCTCCAGCCCGACGCCGACCTGCTGGCGCAACCCGTCCATCCGGTCGGCCATGATACGGGCGAGGTCGCCCTGCCGGGTCGAAAGGATCTCGGCCATCGTCTGCAGGCGGCCGTTGAGTTCAGCCTGCTGCCGGTTCATCTCGCCGACCTTGTCGTCCATCTCGCGGGCGCGCTCGGCCGCTATCGCCGCCTCCATCTCGCGTCGGCGCTGGCCGCGCCAGGACGAGAACAGCGCCAGCACCAATAGGACGAGCGTCAGCCCGGCAAAGCCGAAGGCGGCTTCGGCCCAGCTCACGGGGCGCTCCAGCAGGACGAAGGCGATCTGGTTCATGCCGCAAGCCTACACGATTCGAGCGGCAATTCTAGAACGAAAGCGGAACAGTTTGACCGCTTCCCCACAACAGCTTATGTCGCCGCAACTCCTGAAAACCGTTCCAGAGCGTCCTATGGCTATCCGCCCCCTCGTCATCCTGCCCGACTCGATGCTGCGCAAGGTTTCCGCGCCGATCGGCGACATCACGCCGGAGATCCGCAAGCTGGCGGATGACATGCTGGAGACGATGTACGACGCGCCGGGAATCGGCCTCGCCGCCATCCAGATCGGCGAACCGGTCCGCCTCGTCACCCTCGACGTCTCGAAGAAGGCGGAGGAAGGCGAGGAGCAGAAGCACGAGCCGATGGTCTTCATCAATCCCGAGGTGACCTGGCGCTCGGAGGAGCTCAGCTCCTATGAGGAGGGCTGCCTCTCGATCCCCGAATATTACGAGGAGGTCGAGCGGCCGGCGCGGGTCAAGGTCAGCTATCGCGATCTCGACGGCAAGGCGCAGGAGATCGAGGCCGACGGCCTGCTCGCGACCTGCCTGCAGCACGAGATCGACCATCTCAACGGCGTGCTCTTCATCGATTACCTGTCCCGGCTGAAGCGCGAGCGGGTGAACAAGCGCTTCGCCAAGGCGGCGAAACGGGACAGCGCGGCCTGAGCGGCTAAGTCAAAGGCTATGGGTAGCGTCAGATCATGAGCTTGCGCGTCATCTTCATGGGCACGCCGGATTTTTCCGTGCCGACCTTGACCGAGATCATCGGCCAGGGCCACGAGGTCGTTTCCGTCTACACCCGCGCCCCGGCGCCGGCCGGGCGTGGCATGGAGCTGCGGCCCTCGCCGGTCCAGGTCACGGCCGAGCGCTTCGGCATCCCGGTGTTCTCGCCGAAGACGCTGAAGAACGCCGAGGCGGCGGAGATCATGGCCTCGCACCAGGCCGATGTCGCCGTCGTCGTCGCCTATGGCCTGATCCTGCCCAAGGCGATCCTCGAGGTGCCGGAGCTCGGCTGCCTCAATCTGCACGCTTCGTTGCTGCCGCGCTGGCGCGGCGCGGCGCCGATCCAGCGCGCCATCATGGCTGGCGATGCCGAAACCGGCGTCTGCGTGATGAAGATGGAGGAGGGGCTCGATACCGGTCCCGTCGCCATGGTCGAGACGTTGGCGATCGACGGCAACGCCACGGCGGGCGAGATGCATGACCGGCTTGCCGGTCTCGGTGCCGATCTGATGGTCCGGGCGCTTCCGGCGCTTGGCCGCGGCGGCCTGCGCTTCACGCCGCAGCCCGAAGAGGGCGTCACCTATGCCAGCAAGATCGGCAATGACGAGGCGAAGCTGAGCTGGAACCGGCCGGCGCAGCAGGTCCACGATATCGTGCGCGGCCTCTCGCCCTTCCCGGGCGCCTTCATCGAGGTCGATCTCGGCAAGGGACTGGAGCGGCTGAAGCTGCTGCGCACCGCCCGCGCCGGCGGCGCGGCTGAGCCGGGCACGCTGCTTGACGACGAGGGTACGGTCGCCTGTGCGATCGGGGCGGTGAAGCTCCTCCAGGTCCAGCGCGCCGGCAAGGGCCCGATGAGCGCCCAGGAGTTCCTGCGCGGGGCGCGGCTCTCGGCGGGCGCGAAGCTCTAGAGATGCCGCGCTACAAGCTCGTCATCGAATATGACGGCACGCCCTTCTCAGGCTGGCAGCGCCAGCTCAACGGGCCGTCGGTGCAGCAGAGCGTCGAGGAGGCGATCGAGGCTTTCTGCGGCCACGCCGTCCGCCTGCATTGCGCCGGCCGTACCGATGCCGGCGTCCACGCCACCCATCAGGTCGCGCATGTCGATCTCGACAAGGACTGGCGCACGGACGTGGTCCGTGACGCCAGTAATGCCAGGCTGAAGCGTCTGCCGGTGGCGGTGCTGAGCGCCGAGGCGGTGCCGGATACGTTTGACGCCCGCATCTCGGCGCTGCGCCGCTATTACATTTATCGCATCCTCGACCGGCGGGCGCAGCCGGCCCTCGATGCGAACCGCGTCTGGCATGTCCCGGTCAGGCTCGATCACGAGGCGATGGATCGCGCCGCCAAGGCCCTGATCGGCCATCACGACTTCACCACCTTCCGCGCCGCCGAATGCCAGGCCAATGGCCCGATGCGCACGCTGGACCGGTTCGATTGCCGGCGCGAGGGAGCCGAGATCGTCGCTTACGTCCACGCTCGCTCCTTCCTGCATCATCAGGTCCGCTCCATGGTCGGCTGCCTGAAGATGGTCGGCATGGGGCGCTGGCCGGAGAACAAGGTCGGCAAGGTGCTGGCGGCGCGCGATCGCTCGCAATGCGCGGCGCTGGCGCCTTCCAGAGGGCTCTATCTGGCGGGCGTGGATTACTGAGAATCACCTCGTCTTTTCCGGGCGCCGCGAAGCGGCGAGCCCGGAATCCAGAGCCGATGCCATTTCAAAAAAGGGATGGTCGGGCCCCGGGCCTTCACGATCAGCTTCATCGGTTCTGGGTTCCGGGCTCATGGCTTCGCCATGCCCCGGAATGACGGCGTGGGATCAGAACCCGGCCAGCCCGAAGCTCTTCAGCACCGTATAATCGGCGAGCACGCTGGCGCAGGCGATCGCGCCCGCAACGCTGCTGTGCGAGCCGAAGGCGGCCTTGGCGACGCAATAGCGCAGCCGCAGCACGATCGCCGCGAAGGCGAGGCTCTGGAAGCCGGCGATGCCCGGATTCGACCAGCCCAGCGCAAACACCGTCGCCGGCACCGCCATCAGCGCCGCCGAGAGGATGCCGGCCCAGTTCCAGGCGATGACAAAGCTTGTGAAGCGCGGATTGCGGGTAAGGCCGGGCGCTATCCCGACCAGCAGCGCCGGAACCGCAAGGATCGCCAGAATCTCGGCGGTGACGATCGCGGCAATCAGGCCGGGCGCATCGAACAGCCCGCCGCTGTTCGGCAGGCCCGCGAGCGTCCGCTCGGCCGCCAGCGCCGGAATCATCGACGGCACGACCAGTACCAGCGCGAGATAGGAGCGCCAGAACCCGTCGCGACTGAGGTCGAGATCAGGCAGGGCTTTCGCATCGGCCCGCAGCAGGCGCCAGGAGGCGGCGAGCGCTCGCGTCACATCGTCGGCAGCAAGCCTCATGGCCCAACCCTCCGGACGTCACGATATTAGACTTTCGTCTAACTGTGGGCGTCAGGGTCGGTTCCGTCAAGCGCGCTGCGCTGCGGCAAAATACGTCGCCAGCAAACGATGCGTGATCCGCTCCAGCGTCGCGAGATCGGCGATCGCGACCCGTTCGTCGATCTTGTGCATGGTCTGGCCGACGACGCCGTATTCGACCACCGGGCAGTAGTCCTTGATGAAGCGCGCATCCGAAGTGCCGCCGGTCGTCGACAGGGCAGGGCGCTTGCCGGTCTCGGCCGCGACTGCGTCCGCGACCATCGCGACGAACGGCCCCGGCTGGGTCAGGAAGGCGGCCGCATTGGTCGGCTCGAAGCTGAGCTCGTAGCGTACGGCATTGCCGGCCGCCTCATGCAGCCGCCGCTCGATCTCGGCGGCGAGCGTCTCCGGCGTCCAGAGGTCGTTGAAGCGGATGTTGAACACGGCTTTGGCCTGCGCCGGGATCACGTTGGTCGCGGGATTGCCGACATCGAGCGTCGTCAGTTCGAGATTGCTCGGGTCGAAATGCTCGGTGCCGGCATCGAGCGGCGTCGCCTCGAGCCCGGCCAGCAGCCGGACCATGCCGCGGATCGGGTTCTGGGCCAGATGCGGATAGCCGACATGGCCCTGCACGCCCTGGACGGTGAGCTTGCCGGTCAGTGAGCCGCGCCGGCCGATCTTGATCATGTCGCTCATCGCAGCCGGATTGGTCGGCTCGCCGAGCAGGCAATGGTCGAAGCGCTCGCCGCGCTGATCGGCCCAGGCCAGCAGCTTGACCGTGCCGTTGACGGCAGGGCCCTCCTCGTCGCCGGTGACCAGGAAGGCGATCGAGCCCGGCGCATCCGGGTTTTCGCGGCGGTAGCGGATCGCGGCTGCGACCATGGCGGCGAGCCCGCCCTTCATGTCGCAGGCGCCGCGGCCATAGAGCACGCCGCCTTCGATCTCGGCTGAGAATGGATCACGCGTCCAGGCGGCGAGGTCGCCGGGCGGAACGACGTCGGTGTGGCCGGCGATGACGAAGACCGGCCCCTCGCTGCCGATGCGGGCATAGAGGTTCTCGACATCGGGCATGCCGGGTTCGGAGAACACCGGTCGCTCGACGCCGAAGCCCTCGGCGCTCAGCACGGCGCCGAGCAGCGCGAGCGCGCCGCCTTCCGCCGGCGTCACCGAGGGGCAGCGCACCAGGGCTTGGGTGAGGGCGACCGGATCGGTGGGGTCGAAATCGAGGGCGGCGGGTGCAGTCTGGCTCATCGAGCCGGTTTAGCAGTCCGCGATTGCTCTGCAAGCGGCGCATCGCGGCCCGCACCCGGCATCAGTCCAAGATCGACCAGCGCGACCAGCCAGGCCATCGTCGAGATCGCGATCAGCGAGGGCGCCCAGGCATAGCCGAGCAGCGGCTGCAATTCCCGCGGCAGCACGATGGTGCAGACCAGCAGGATGCCGAAAAGCGACGAGCCGCCCCGGTCGGTGGCGCGCTTGGCGGCCAGCGCAGCCCAGGGGAAGAGGGCGAAGGCGTTGGCGAAGCCGACGATCTGCGCCGCGCTGTGCTTGTCCGTGATCTGCGGCGCGCCCCACTGGATCGCCAGCAGGCAGAAAGCGAGCGCGATACTGCCGAGCCAGAACTGGCGCAGGCCGATTCGGCCGTCGAGATCGGTGAACAGGCGGATTGCGGACATGGGTCAAGCTCCGATTCCGCATCCTCGCATGCCTGGGTGCTCGAATGAAGCTTATGGTGAATAAAAGGTTAATGCGCGCGAACCGATTGTTCTGGCAGAGAAAAAGCTTGAATGCGGCGCGCCGCGCCGCTAGCTGCGAAACGTTCTCCGGATTTTTGAGGAGGCCATTCGGCCTGGCTGGCCGATGGCGGGTTGACTGAGCGGCGCCGTCGCGCTGCCAAGCGAGGTTTTGGGCATGACCATTCGTCTGCATCGCGGCGATCTGCCGGACGGGTTTGAGCCGGGGCCGGTCCTGGCGATCGACACCGAGACGCTGGGCCTGAATCCTCAGCGCGACCGGCTTTGCGTGGTGCAGCTTTCGCGCGGCGACGGCACCGCCGATGTCGTGCAGATCCCGAAGGGCGCCCCGGCGCCGGCCAACCTATGCCGCGTTCTCACCGACCCCGGCGTGGTGAAGCTGTTCCACTTCGCCCGTTTCGACATTGCCGCACTGGAAAAGGCCTTCGGCGTCGTCACCGCCCCGGTCTACTGCACCAAGATCGCCTCCAAGCTGGTGCGCACCTATACCGATCGGCACGGGCTGAAGGACCTCGTCCGCGAGTTGCTCGGTGTCGAATTGTCGAAGCAGCAGCAATCCTCGGACTGGGGCGCCGATACGCTGACCGAGGCGCAGCTCGGCTACGCCGCCTCCGATGTGCTGCACCTGCACGCCCTGAAGGCCAGGCTCGACGTGCTGCTGGAGCGCGAGGGACGGACCCACCTCGCCAAGGCCTGCTTCGACTTCCTGCCGACGCGGGCCGCGCTCGATCTTGCCGGCTGGCCGGAGGTCGATATCTTCGCGCATACGTAAAGTTGATGTATTTGAGCTAGGCCATGTGCCGGACGGTCGTCGGATCGGCCGCGGGCGTCCGTCGGCGCGCGCCGGTTTGACATGAAAAAGCCGCTGGTGACTGGCAATGGGCGGGCATGACCTTGGCGATCACATCCCCTGAGACGCGCAGCCCGGCGGCGATTCGGGCGCAGATGCGGCAGAGCGCCTTCCGGGCGGCGCGCCGGCATTCTGCGCTCGTGCGTCTGCTGCGGCGGCTG
The DNA here is from genome assembly GCF_001429505.1 of Allobosea sp. Root483D1. GTDB lineage: Bacteria > Pseudomonadota > Alphaproteobacteria > Rhizobiales > Beijerinckiaceae > Allobosea. Next base: position 706,076 of record NZ_LMJW01000001.1, on the reverse strand, counting down.
ATCCCGGTCGGGGCCGTGGTCGCGGTGGTCGGACTGATCGTCGTTCCCTTCCTCAATCCGCTGCGCCATGTCGGCAATCTTTCGCTCGGCGGGATCAGCATGTCCGGCGGCAAGGTCGTGATGGAGGCGCCGAAGCTCGCCGGCTATCGCAAGGACAACAGCCCCTACGAGGTCACGGCGGATTCGGCCCTGCAGGACGTGCGCAATCCCACGCAGATCGAGCTGGTCAAGATGACGGCCCGCGTGCTGATGAAGTCGGAGGGCTGGATCAACATCAATGCCCAGAGCGGCCATTTCGACCAGCAGAAGGAAAAGCTGAAGCTGGTCGACGATGTGAAGATCCGCACCGATTCGGGCTATGATATCCGCATGCGCACGGCCGATGTCGACTTCAAGGGCGGGACCGTCAACTCGCGCGAGCCGGTGAAGGTCAATCTCGGCACGACCACGGTCGATGCCGACACGCTCGACGTGAAGGACAACGGTGCGCTCATTACCTTCGAGGGACGTGTGCACGTCCTGATCGAGAACGCGCCGGCGCGCAGCCTGGCCGGGCCCGAGCGCGAGGGCAGCACACCCAACCTCGAAGCACTCAGCCGGGCGGCGAAGCCGTGAGGCCGCCGCATCGCGCCAGAAGAGACCAGTGACGGATCGCCGATGAAACCTCTCGCTCTCGCTCTCGCCGCCCTGATCGCGCCGGCTTTGTCCGCCGCGGCCCTCGCTCAACAGCCGCCGGCACGCTCCGGCTCGGCTCCGGCGGCTGCGCCGGCTGCAGCGAGCGCAACGCCGGCCAAGCCGGCCAAGCCGCGCGGCGGCGCGCCGGGCTCGCCCTTCGGCGGCATGGGCGGCGACAGCAAGGAGCCGATCAAGATCGACGCGAACAAGCTCGACGTGCTCGACAAGGACAACAAGGCGATCTTCTCGGGCAACGTCGTCGCCGTGCAGGGCGAGACGACTGTGCGCTGCTCGGTGATGACGGTGTTCTACGAGGGCCGCGGCCAGGGCGGCACGCCGAAGCCGGCCCAGCCAGCGGCGCAGGGGCAGGGTGACGGTGCGATCAAGCGCATCGAATGCGCCGGCCCGGTCACCGTCGTCTCCAAGACCCAGGCCGCGACCTCGGACAACGCCGTCTTCGACCGCGCCAACAACAAAGTGATCATGACCGGCAACGTCGCGCTGAACGACGGCCCGAACATCACCCGCGGCGATCAACTCGTCTACGATACCCAGACCGGCGTCGCCAACGTGACCTCGAAGGGGCGCGTCCAGGGCTTCTTCGTGCCGAACCAGGGCGAGGAAGGCAAAGACAAGAAGGACAAGGCAGGCGCCAAGCCGGCCGCCACGCCGACCAACTGATGCCCCTGGCGACTGTGACGCCGCAGGAAGGCGTTGCCAGTCCGGCTCGCCTCGCATACCAGAGCGGACCCATGTCGAACGCTAGCAGCTCGCGCTTTCTCCTGTGACGGTGTCTCTTTCTCCCCCTCCCGAGGCTGCCCAGCCGGCGCAGTCCACTGCGACGCGACCGGCCAAGGCGCCGGCGGCGCGCGCAGGCGTGTTCGCGAGGCTCTTCGGCAAAGGCAAGAAAAACGGCAAGGACAGCCTCACGGCTGAGGACGACGCGTCGTCCGGTCCCATCGCGAGTGCCGCTGTCGGCGGCGCTGGCATCCTGGCGGTCAGCGGCCTGCGCAAGACCTATGGCGCCCGCAATGTCGTGAGCGAGGCCTCGCTCTACGTCCGCAATGGCGAGGCTGTCGGCCTGCTCGGGCCGAACGGCGCCGGCAAGACCACGATCTTCTACATGATCACCGGCCTGGTCAGCGCCGATATGGGCGTGATCTCGCTCGAAGGGAACGACATCACCAACCTGCCGATGTACCAGCGCGCCCGGCTCGGCATCGGCTACCTGCCGCAGGAGGCCTCGATCTTCCGCGGCCTCTCGGTCGAGGACAATATCCGGGCCGTGCTCGAGGTGGTCGAGCCGAACCGCAAGAAGCGCGAGCGCGAGCTCGACAAGCTGCTCGACGAGTTCAATATCAGCCGCCTGCGCAAGGCGCCGTCGATCGCGCTTTCGGGCGGCGAGCGCCGTCGCTGCGAGATCGCCCGCGCGCTCGCCGGCCGCCCCTCCTTCATCCTGCTCGACGAGCCCTTCGCCGGCATCGACCCGATCGCGGTCGGTGACATCCAGGAGCTGGTGCGGCAATTGACCGACCGCGGCATCGGCGTGCTGATCACCGACCACAATGTCCGCGAGACGCTGGGTCTGGTCGATCGCGCCTACATCATCCATTCCGGCCGGGTGCTGACCGAGGGCTCGCCGGCCGAGATCATCGCCAACGCCGATGTCCGCCGCGTCTATCTCGGCGAGGATTTCCGTCTCTGAGCGGGCTGGTGCTGCGACTATCCGGATTGCGGGTGTTGCAGTGCATTAACTCCCCGACGCAAAAGCCCGGATCGGGCTTTGACGCCGCTGCACCGCACAGCTAGTCTGTTCGACAGGCAAGAACCGTGCCGAATTGCCGCAGGCTAAGGAGTCGGGATCGCGATGGCGATGATGCCACGCATGGAGCTGCGCCAGGGCCAGTCCCTGGTGATGACGCCGCAATTGCTGCAGGCGATCAAGCTGCTCCAGCTCTCCCATCTCGAATTGCAGAGCTTCGTTGAAGGCGAGCTGGAGCGCAATCCGCTGCTCGAGCGCAGCGACGAGGCGCCCGAGGCGGCCGCGCTCAACGGTTCCGGCGAGAGCCCGCACGCCGCCGACGCCGAGGCTTACGCCCGCGCCGAGAGCCTCAACACCCAGGAGGGGATCGAGGGCCGGCTCGGCACCGGGCTCGACAACGTCTTCCAGAACGAGCAGCCCAAGGCGGCGCGGCTGGAGACGCAAGGGACCGACAGCCTGCCGATCATCGGCGGCGCCTATGGCGGCTCCGGCGGCTCCTTCGAGGAGGGGCCGGAAGGCTTCGAAAGCGGGCTGACCAGCGAGATCTCGCTGCACGAGCATCTCAGCGCCCAGCTCGACCTCGCCGTCACTGCGCCGGCCGAGCGGCTGATCGGCCGCCACATCATCGATGGCGTCGACGATTCCGGCTACCTGATCGAGCCGCTGGCCGACATCGCCGAGCGTCTCGGCGTCGATCTCGCCAAGGTCGAGCAGGTCCTCGCCATCGTCCAGGGATTCGATCCCAGCGGAGTCGCCGCTCGCGATGTCTGCGAGTGCCTGGCGATCCAGCTGCGTGACCGCAGTCGCTACGATCCGGCCATGCAGGCCCTCGTCGCCAACCTGCCGCTGCTCGCCAAGCGCGACTATGCCGCCCTCAAGCGGATATGCGCGGTCGATGACGAGGATATCGCTGACATGGTCGCCGAGATCCGGCGGCTCGATCCCAAGCCGGGACGCGCCTTCGGCGGCTCGGCGGCCGAGACGGTGGTGCCGGATGTCTTCATCCGCGCCGCGCCGGACGGCTCCTGGCTGGTCGATCTCAACCCCGACACCTTGCCACGCGTGCTGGTCAACCAGACCTACCATGCCCGCGTCTCGAAATCGGCGCGTAACGATGCGGACAAGGCCTTCATCGCCGAATGCCTGCAGACGGCGAACTGGCTGACACGTTCGCTCGAGCAGCGCGCCCGCACCATCCTCAAGGTCGCCAGCGAGATCGTGCGCCAGCAGGACGGCTTCTTCGCCCATGGCGTCGAGCATTTGCGCCCGCTCAACCTCAAGACCGTCGCCGATGCGATCGGCATGCACGAATCGACGGTCTCCCGCGTCACCTCGAACAAGTATCTCGCCTGCTCGCGCGGGGTCTTCGAGATGAAATACTTCTTTTCCGCCGCGATCGCCGCGACCGGTTATGGCGAGGCGCATTCGGCCGAGGCGGTGCGCCACCGCATCAGGCAGATGATCGACGAGGAGGCTCCCCGCGACGTGCTTTCCGACGACGCGATCGTCGTGAAGCTGAAGGCGAACGGGATCGACATCGCCCGGCGCACCGTGGCGAAGTACCGGGAATCGCTACGCATTCCCTCATCGATGGAGCGGCGGCGCGAAAAGGCGGCGATGGCGCTCGCCGGGCGCTGACGGACGCGCCCCGACAGGTCGATTTTGCGCCGCAGCGTAAAGCGCTCGTCACGTCATGAGCAGCCCGCAGCCTCGTCCTGCCGCTCGGGCAACTGCGCCGTTCCGCACATTGACAACCCCATGAGGGCGTTCTTACCTCCTTGGGATGGTCGGCTACTGACCATGGCGGCAAGAAGGGGAAGCACTCCATGAGCTTGCGAATCTCCGGCAAGAATCTCGATGTCGGCGCGGCCCTGCGCGGGCAGGCCGAAACCAGGGTCGCCGCGGCGTTGGGCAAGTACTACGAGGGCGGCTATCAGGGTCACATCACCGTCGGCAAGGACGGCACCGCCTTCAAGACCGACGGTGTCCTGCATCTGTCTTCCGGCATCACCCTCGAAGCCTCCGCCACCGCGCACGACCCTTATGCCAGCCTCGACAAGATGGCCGAGCGCATCGAGAAGCGGCTGCGCCGCTACAAGCGCCGGCTGAAGGATCGCTCCGCCACGGCGAACGGGCGCGAGCCGCTGATGGAAATCCCCAGCTATGTGATCGCCGCCCCCGATGACGACGTCGAGGAGCACGAGGCCGATCACGCTGGCGAGAACCCGGTGATCGTGGCCGAATCGACCAAATCCCTGCACCAGATGACGGTTAGCGACGCGGTCGCCGAACTCGATCTGACCGGCGCGCCTGTGGTTATCTTCCGCCATGCTGGCAATGGCCGCATGAACGTCGTATACCGCCGCCGCGACGGCAATATCGGCTGGATCGATCCGCCGGCTTCTCTTTCTTGAAGTCTCGCCGCTGATGGAATTCGGGTGCCTGCCGGGATGCCGGTGGCGCCCGCATTCCGGCACGGGACATGCATGGATTGGGTTATGACGCTGACCGATCTTCTCCGGCCCGATGCGGTGATCTCGCCGCTGCGCGCCAACAGCAAAAAGCAGGCCCTGCAGGAGCTGGCGCAGCATGCTGCCCTGCTGACCGGCCTGCCCGAGCGCGAATTGTTCGAAGCCCTGCTCCAGCGCGAACGCCTCGGCTCGACCGGGATCGGCGACGGCATCGCGATTCCGCACGGCCGCATGGCCGGGATCGACCGGCTCGTCGGTCTGTTCGCCCGCGCCGAGAAGCCGATCGATTTCGAGGCGCTGGACGGCCAGCCGGTCGACATCATCTTCGTGCTGATCGCTCCGGAAGGGGCGGGGGCCGACCATCTCAAGGCGCTGGCCCGCGTCGCTCGCGTATTGCGCAACCAGGCGGTGCTGGAGCAGGTGCGCCATGCGCATGATCCGGCCGCGATCTACGCCATCCTGGCGGAGACCGCCGCCAAGGCGGCCTGACGCGGCACGGCGTCGCTCGACTTGGAATGATTTCAGTCTGGACTTGGAGGCCTTGCCCCGAGGGGCTATGACGCGGCGAAAGAGGCGCCGTGCGCGGCGCCGTCGAACCGCGGAGTGCCGCCGATGGCCTATACCCATGTCGATCTCTTCCCCCTCGGCGAGGACAAGACGCCCTACCGCTCGCTCGGCAGCGACGGCGTCACGGTCGAGACGCTCAGCGGGCGCGAGGTCCTGAGCGTCTCGCGCGAGGCGATCCGGAAGCTCTCCGAGCAGGCCTTCATCGACATCAACCATCTGCTGCGGCCCGGTCACCTCGCCCAACTCGCCAAGATCCTCGACGATCCGGAGGCGACCTCAAACGACCGCTTCGTCGCCTACGACCTGCTCAAGAACGCAGGGATCGCCGCCGGCGGCGTGCTGCCGATGTGCCAGGATACCGGCACGGCGATCATCATGGGCAAGAAGGGCCGCAAGGTCTGGACCGAGGGCGATGACGAGTCCGCACTGGGCGAGGGCGTCTACGACGCCTATCTCAAGCGCAATCTGCGCTATTCGCAGGTCGCGCCGCTCTCCATGTTCGAGGAGAAGAACACCGCGACCAACCTGCCGGCGCAGATCGACATCTATGCCGAGGGTGAGGACGCCTACAAATTCCTCTTCGTCGCCAAGGGCGGCGGCTCGGCCAACAAGACCTTCCTCTTCCAGGCGACGCCCTCGCTCCTGACCAGGGACCGGATGATGGCGTTCCTGAAGGAGAAGATCCTGACGCTCGGCACCGCCGCCTGTCCGCCCTATCACCTCGCCATCGTCATCGGCGGCACCTCGGCCGAGCAGAACCTCAAGACCGTCAAGCTCGCCTCGACCAAATATCTCGACGCGCTGCCGACTGAGGGCTCACCCTCCGGTCACGCCTTCCGCGATCTCGAGATGGAGGAGGAGGTCCACAAGCTGACGCAGGCGCTCGGCGTCGGCGCCCAGTTCGGCGGCAAGTATTTCTGCCATGACGTGCGCGTCATCCGCCTGCCGCGGCACGGCGCCTCGCTGCCGATCGGGCTCGGCGTGTCCTGCTCGGCCGACCGCCAAGCCAAGGGCAAGATCACCAAAGACGGCATCTTCCTTGAGGCGCTGGAGACCGATCCGTCGAAATACCTGCCGGAGATCGACGAGGCCGGGCTCGGCGGCGACGTCGTCAAGGTCGACCTCAACCGGCCGATGAGCGAGATTCTCGCCACATTGACGCAATACCCGGTGAAGACCCGGCTCTCGCTGACCGGAACGATCATCGTCGCGCGCGACTCGGCCCATGCCAAGATCCGCGAGCGGCTGGAGAACGGCCAGGGCATGCCGGACTACCTGAAGAACCACCCGGTCTATTATGCCGGCCCGGCCAAGACGCCGGAGGGCATGGCCTCGGGCTCCTTCGGTCCGACCACGGCCGGCCGCATGGATTCCTTCGTCGACCAGTTCCAGTCCTTCGGCGGCTCGATGGTGATGCTCGCCAAGGGCAACCGGTCCGCCCAGGTCCGCGAAGCCTGCAAGGCCCATGGCGGCTTCTATCTCGGCTCGATCGGTGGCCCGGCGGCGCGTCTCGCCCAGGACTGCATCCGCAAGGTCGAGGTGCTCGAATATCCCGAGCTCGGCATGGAAGCGGTCTGGCGCATCGAGGTCGAGGATTTCCCGGCTTTCATCGTCATCGACGACAAGGGCAACGACTTCTTCAAGGAGCTGAATCTCGGATGACCGCCCGCGTTGCCATCGCCGCCCTGCTGACCCTGGTTCCGACTCTCGCACTGGCACAGCCGCGTCCCGTTCCGGCGACGTGCACGCGCGACCTGTTCCAGAACGAGGCGGCGATGCGCCAGCGGCAATACCGCATGCAGCAGGTCGCCACGGCCGACCAGGCGACGCAATGCGCTGCCTGGCGCGACCATGTCGCCTTCATGCAGAAGGCCCGCTCCGTCTTCGCCACCTGCCAGACCGGCCGCCAGCGCGAGGAGAATGTCGGCCAGATGGACCAGTCGCTCGCCGACTACCGCGTGCTGCTCGCCAATCGCTGCGGGGGCCGGTAGACAGCTCCGGCTCTCCTGACGAAAGGCATGCGATGACCGACCAGACAGAAAGCCCGCTCGGCATCGCCGTCGTACCGGTGACGCCCTTCCAGCAGAACTGCTCGATCGTCTGGTGCACGCGCACCAAGGAGGCGGCGATCGTCGATCCCGGTGGCGATGTCGAGCGCATCCGCGGCGCGCTGACGGAACTCGGCGTCACGCCGGTCGCGATCTGGCTGACCCATGGCCATATCGACCATGCCGGCGGCGCGACCGAACTCGCCGGCGTGCTGAACCTGCCGATCATCGGCCCGCACGAGGCCGACAAGTTCCTGCTCGACGCCTTGCCGCAGCAGGGCCTGATGTTCGAGATGCGCGGTGTGCAAGCCGTGACCCCGACGCGCTGGCTCGCCGAAGGCGAGACCGTTTCGGTCGGCGATATCGGCTTCTCCGTCCAGCACGTGCCGGGACATACGCCCGGCCACGTCACGCTCTTCCAGAACGATCTGCGTTTCCTGCTTGCCGGCGACACGATCTTCGCCGGCTCGGTTGGCCGCACCGATTTTCCCTATGGCAACCACAAGGACCTGATCGGCGGCATCAAGGGCAAGCTGCTGCCGCTTGGCGACGACGTCCAGTTCCTGCCCGGCCATGGCCCCGCCAGCACTCTCGGCGAAGAGCGCCAGACCAATCCGTTCCTGCAGGGGTGAGGGAGCGCCGGGGCCGTCATTCTCGGGCGAAGCGAAGCGCAGACCCGAGAATCTCATGACGAGAAGGTGCTGATCGGAGCCTCTTTCAGCCTGAGATGCTCGGGGCGAGCCCGAGCATGACGTGAGTTGAAAGGCTCCAGAAACGCCAACGGCCATGTCCGGAAGGGCGCGCGTACATCCGGCGTCGCTGTCTTCGGGTTCATGGCCGTCTTCAACGGGACGGAGGGCCGTGGAACGCCCTCGACATCCGCGTGAACCGGATATGGGACTATGGTCCTGCGATTGCAAGGGGCGGCGGCGTGAAAGTCTGAATGCCCCTCTGGCGGCTGCTCGCATTGCTGGTTTCGCTGCCCATGCGATAGTTGCAGCCTATGTGGGAGATTCTGTCCGCCTATTGGCCGCATATCCTCGGCTTTGCCTCGCTGGTGCTGACCGTCGTCGCGGCCAGCCATGCTGCGATGACCAAGGACGAGGTCCGCGCCGCCATCGGCTGGGTCGGCGTCATCGTGCTCTCGCCGATCGTCGGGCCGCTGATCTACGCGGTCGGCGGGATCAACCGCATCCGCCGCGCCTCGATCGTCTCGCAGCGCAAGCAGAAGTTGGGTAGCGGCCCGCTCGCGCAGACATTCGAGGTCTCGGATGCGGAGGTCGCCGGCGATGTCGGCCGGCGCTTCGCCGCGTTGAAGACGCTGGGCGACAAGGCGACGCGCCGCCATCTCAAGACCGATAACGCCATCGCGGTGCTCAGGACCGGCGACGAGGCCTATGCCGCGATGATCGCGGCGATCGCAGCGGCCGAGCGCTCGATCATCCTGGAGACCTATATCTTCGATCGCGACCCGCTCGGCCTGCGCGTCGCCGATGCGCTGATCGCGGCTGTCAGGCGCGGCATCGCGGTGCGGGTGCTGATCGACGCCGTCGGCGCGCGCTACTCGGTGCCGAGCATCGTCGGCTACCTGCAGAAGGGCGGCGTCCCGGTCGACGTCTTCAACGGCAACATCATCATCGGCCTGAGATTGCCCTATGCGAACCTGCGGACCCACCGCAAGCTGCTGATCGTCGACGGGCGGATCGCTTTCGCCGGCGGCATGAACATCCGCCAGGGCTTCACCACCGAGTTCGCCGGTGAGGCCGCAGGGCACGATACGCATTTCCGTATCGAGGGACCGGTCGTCGAGGATCTGTTCGGGGTCGCGGCCGAGGATTGGCGCTTCGCCTCGGGGGAGGACCTCACTGGCGATGTCTGGGCGGTCACGCCGCAGGCCGCAGCGCAGGGCCCGACCGTGCTGATGCGCGCCGTCGCCTCGGGGCCGGATGCGAGTCTCGAGACCAACCACAAGCTGTTGATTGGCGCCTTCTCGGTGGCGCGGACCTCGATCCGGATCATGTCGCCCTATTTCCTGCCGGATCGCGAGCTGATCAGCGCGCTGGTCACCGCGGCGCGGCGCGGTGTCGCCATCGATATCGTTGTGCCCGATGTCAACAACCTCGTCCTGGTCGATCGCGCCATGCGGGCGCAGTTCGACCAGGTGCTGAGGGATGGCTGCAAGATCTGGCGCGCCACCGGCTCCTTCGATCACTCCAAGCTGCTCGCGATCGATGGGGCCTGGGCCTATGTCGGCTCATCCAACCTCGATGCGCGCTCGCTCAGGCTGAACTTCGAGATCGACCTCGAAGTGCTCGACGCCGATTTCGCCGTCGGTATCGAGCAGCGCATCGATGCCGCGATCGCCAGAGCGCGCCCGGTCACGCTGAAGGAGCTGCGCTCGCGGCCCTTTCCCCTGCGGCTGCTCGACCGGATGCTCTGGCTCTGCTCGCCTTATCTGTGAGGGGCGGCTCTCAGGCGTCGAACACGCCCTTGAGGAAGTCCTGCTTGCCGACCTGGAAGCCGTTCTCGCGCAGGATGTCGTAGGCCGTCGTGGCGTGGAAATAGAAGTTCGGCACGGCGAAACGGGTGAGGTAGTCGACGCCCTTCATCGTCACGGTCGCCGAGGGACCGCGCGGGAAGGTGACGTCCTTGTCGAGCCCGGCATCGAGGGCCGCCTTGTCGACCGAGGCGATGAAGTCGAGAGTTTTCGCGATCCGCGCCTTCAGCTCCTCGAAGCTCTTCTCCTCGTCGGGAAAGCGCGGATTCTCGGCTCCGCTGACCCGTGCAGCAGCGTTCTTGGCGAAGTCCGACATCAGCTGGATCTGCCGGGTGAAGGACAGCATATCCGGGGCGAGCCGGCTCGACAGCAGCACCTCTGCCTGGATCTTGCGTTCGGACGCCTCAGCCCCTGCCTTGTCGAGGATAGCGTCGAGCGCCTTGAGGGTCTGGATGAAGCCCGGGAAGACGGCGGCATAGGCGGAAAGCGGCATGACGTGTTCCTCAGCAAACGAAAAACGGGCCCGGAAAGGGCCCGCTGCGTTCGTGATATAAGCCTTTCCCCGCCGATGTCAGCGGGCGCCGGCTTCAGTCCTTGGCGCGCTCGACATAGGCGCCGGTCTCGGTCATCACGACGATGCGCGTGCCGGGGCCGATATGCGGCGGCACGGAGGTGCGCACGCCATTGGTCAGGATCGCCGGCTTGTAGGAGGAAGAGGCCGTCTGGCCCTTGGTGACCGGCTCGGTCTCGGCGACTTCGCAGGTCACGCGCTGCGGCAGCTCGATCGCGACGGCCCGATCGTCGAACACCGAGAGCGAGACCTTCATGCCTTCCTGGAGGTAGGGTGCCATGTCGCCGACGACGCCGCCGTCGACGGGGATCTGGTCGAAGGTCTCGGGGTTCATGAAGACGTATTGCTCGCCGTCCTGGTAGAGATAGGTGAAGTCGCGGTCCTCGACATAGGCGCGCTCGACCTGCTCGGTCGTCTTGTAGCGCTGGGTCATCTTCACGCCGTCGGCGATGCGGCGCATGTCGATCTGCGTCGTCGGGGTGCCCTTGCCCGGGAAGAAGCTCTCGGCCGAGATGACCGTGCAGAGATGCCCGTCGAGCTCGAGGACGTTGCCCTTGCGGACGGAGGAGGCGATGACCTTGACCACGTGGATTTTCCCTGGCTGGCGCGGGCTGCATCCGCGCGCTATGCGAATTCCTGTGCCGCGCCACTACCGCATTCAGGACGTAAACGGAAGCGCGCAGGCCGGTTCGCACGGCTTTCGCCGCAGAGAGATGTGATGAGCCAGACCCACCCGCCCTTCTGGCGGCCGGACATCCATGCCGATAGGCGCCCCGCTTTGCTGGCGCGGGGGCGGATCAAGACGGCGCTGCGGCGCTGGTTCGAGGCACGCGGCTTCGTCGAGATCGAGGCCGCGATCCTGCAGTTGTCACCCGGCAACGAGACGCATCTGCACGGCTTTGCCACCACGCTGATCGACGATGCGGGCGCCGGCCATCCCTATTATCTGCACACCTCACCGGAATTCGCCGCCAAGAAGCTGCTGGCGGCCGGCGAGCCGCGCATCTTCGATTTCGCTCGCGTCTTCCGCAATCGCGAGCGCACCGCGCTGCACCATCCCGAATTCACCATGCTGGAATGGTATCGCGCCGGGGAGGATTACGAGGCGCTGATGCAGGACTGCGCGGCGCTGCTGGCCGAGGCCGCTCGCGCTGCCGGCGTCACGACCTTGCGCTGGCGCGGCAGCGAAGCCGATCCCTTCGCCGAGCCCGAGCGGCTGACGCTGCACGAGGCCTTCGCCCGCCATGCCGGCATCGACCTGATGGCCACGATCGCGGGGGACGGCGCGACGGATCGAGAGGCATTGGCCGCACAGGCGCGGGCCGCCAGCATCCGTCTCGCCGAGGATGACAGCTGGTCCGACATCTTCAGCCGCGTCCTGTCCGAGAAGATCGAGCCGCAGCTCGGCCGCGGCCGCGCCACCATCCTGTGCGAATACCCGATCTCGGAGGCGGCGCTCGCCCGGCCGAAGCCGGGCGACCTCCGCGTCGCCGAGCGCTTCGAGCTCTATGCCTGCGGCGTCGAGCTCGCCAATGCCTTCGGCGAATTGACCGACCCGGACGAGCAGCGCCGGCGCTTCGAGGCTGATATGGATGAGAAGCAGCGCATCTATGGCGAGCGCTATCCGATCGACGAGGATTTCCTCGCTGCGCTTAGCCTGATGCCACAGGCTTCCGGTATCGCGCTCGGCTTCGACCGGCTGGTCATGCTGGCGACCGGCGCGCGCCGGATCGAGGATGTGCTCTGGACGCCGGTCGCGGAACCGGGCAGGGGAGGGCGATGACGATCCACCAGTTGCCCGGCCAGCCGCTCAGGACGGTCGACGCCCTCGTCGAACGTGGTCTCGTCGCGCCCGAGCGGCGGCAGGCGCTGGCCGAGGTCGCCAGGCGCTATGCCGTCTCGGTGACGCCGGCGATCGCGGCGCTGATCGATCCGGCCGACGATGCCGACCCGATCGCCCGCCAGTTCATTCCCGCCCCGGCCGAGCTGGAAACACTGCCGGAGGAGCTCGCCGACCCGATCGGCGACGAGGCGCATTCGCCGGTCGAGGGCGTGGTCCATCGCTATCCGGACCGGGCCCTGCTCAAGCTGGTCCATGCCTGCCCGGTCTATTGCCGCTTCTGCTTCCGCCGCGAGATGGTCGGCCCCGGCGGCGATGCGCTCACCGGTGACAAGCTCGACGCCGCGCTCGCCTATCTCGCCTCCCGGCCGGAGATCTGGGAGGTGATCATGACCGGCGGCGACCCGCTGATCCTTTCCGCCCGGCGGGTGCGCGAGGTCGCCAGGCGTCTCGCCGTGATCCCGCATATCAAGGTGGCGCGCTGGCATACGCGCGTGCCGATGGTGCAGCCGGAGCGGATCACCGAGGACTATGCCCGCGCGCTGCGCATCCCCGGCAAGGCGAGCTACATCGCCGTCCATGCCAACCATCCGCGCGAGTTCACCGAGGACGCGAAGGCGGCGCTGGCGCGCCTCGTCGACGCCGGCCATGTCCTCGTCAGCCAGAGCGTGCTGCTCAAGGGCGTCAACGCCGATATCGCGACATTGTCGGCGCTGATGCGCGCCTTCGTCGAGAACCGGGTCAAGCCGTATTATCTGCACCATCCCGATCTCGCGCCGGGCACCAGCTATTTCCGGCTCTCGCTGTCCGAGGGGCAAGCGCTGGTCAAAAGCCTGCGCGGCAACCTTTCCGGACTGTGCCAGCCGACCTATATCCTCGACATCCCCGGTGGGGCCGGCAAGATCCCGGTCGGTCCCGCCTTCCTTTCGGGCTGCGAGATGCCCGGCGCGCAAGGCTTCGCGGAGGATCGCCATGGCGACCTCCATGCCTATCCGCCGGTCTGAAGAGGCCCTTGTCGCGGCGATCCGCGAAGGACTGAGCCATGCTGAACCCCGCCGCATCCGACAAATTGCCGCTCGCGATCGTCTCCGATATCGCCTGCCCCTGGTGCTTCATCGGCAAGACCCGGCTCGAGACGGCGCTCGCCAATCATAACCTGACCGAGCGCGTCGCCATCACCTGGCTGCCCTATGAGCTCAACCCGGAGATGCCGGCGGACGGCATGGACCGCACCGCCTATCTCGACGGCAAGTTCGGCCCCGGCAAGCGCCGCGAGATCGAACTGCGCCTGTCCGAGGCGGCGCTGGAGAGCGGCGTCACCTTCAACTGGGCGAAGGTGACGAAGAGCGTCAACACCCGCATGGCGCATATGCTCGTCGCCGCCGCCGCAACTGTCATGCGCGGCAGCGAGATGACCGCGGCGCTGTTCAAGGCCTATTGGCAGGACGGGCGCGATATCGGCGATCTCGAGACGCTGGTGGCGATCGCCGGCGAGCAGGGCTTCGACGAGCAGGCGGCGCGCGACGAGCTGTCCAATGACGAGCTGCGCGAGACTGTGATCGGGCTTGAAGCGCATGCCCAGAAGGTCGGCGTCACCGGCGTGCCCTTCTTCATCGTCGACGGCAAGCTCGCGGTCTCCGGCGCGCAGCCGCCGGAGGTCTGGACACAGGTCTTTGCGCAGGTCCTGGCGGCCAATCGCGAGCAAGCTGCTGACAGATCTTAAAAAAGATCTGTCTCAAAAATGAGAAATCCTTGCGCTGCCGCTCGAATCGTGCCTTTCACCCGGTAACAGGCGGAGGGCAGGGCGATGACGCAGAAGATCAACGATCTCCGGGACCGCATGATCGTCGCGCTCGATGTGCCGACGGTCTGGGACGCCTACCGCATCGTCTCGACGCTGGGTGACGGGGCGAGCTTCTACAAGATCGGCTACCGGCTCGCCTTCGCCGGCGGGCTCGACCTCGCCCGCCAGCTCGTGACCGAGGGCAAGAAGGTCTTCCTCGACCTCAAGCTGCACGACATCGGCAACACCGTGACCGAAGGCGTGGACTCGCTGACCAAGCTCGGCGTCACCTTCCTCACCGTGCACGCCTACCCGCAGACCATGCGCGGCGCGGTCGAGGGGCGCGGCGATGCGGCGCTGAAGCTGCTCGCGGTCACCGCCCTGACCTCCTATGACGATGGCGACCTGAAGGATGCCGGCTATGGGCTCGCGGTACGCGATCTCGTGCGCATGCGCGCCCAGCAGGCTCGCACGGCGGGCGTCGACGGCATCGTCTGCTCCGCCGCCGAGACCGAGATCGTCCGCGGTGTGATCGGCCCCGACATGGCTATCGTCACGCCCGGCATCCGCCCGGCCGGCAGCGCTGTCGGCGACCAGAAGCGCACGCTGACCCCCGCCGAGGCGATCCGCGCCGGCGCCGATCATCTCGTCGTCGGGCGTCCCATCATCCGCGCGGCAGACCCGCGCGCAGCGGCCGCCGCGGTCATGGACGAGATCGCGGGCGCCGCTTAGTCTGCCGCTCCTTTCCACCGGATACGGAAGCGGTAAATGCCCAAGGGATATGTGATCGGTCGCGCCAAGGTGACCAATGCGACGCAATGGGCGGTCTACGCCGCGAAGGCGTCCGAGGTGATCAAGCAATATGGCGGCACGCCTTTGGTGCGCGGCGGCCAGATGTCGGTCGGCGAAGGCGAGGGCCGGGCCCGCAACGTCGTCCTCGAATTCTCCGATTACGCAGCGGCCAAGGCCTATCTGTTTTCGGTCGAGTATGGCGAGGCGCGCAAGTTGCGCGAGGGCGCCGGCGAGATCGACCTGATCGCGGTCGAAGGGGCCTGACCATGGCGAAAGGCTACTGGATCGCCCGCCTCGACGTGCAGAACGAGTCGGAATACGCGACCTACCGCTCGCTCAATGCCATCGCCTTCGCCAAATACGGCGCCAAGTTCGTCGTCCGCGGCGGCGAGTACAAGCTGGCTCGCGGCGAGGGCCGCAAGCACAACGTCGTGATCGAGTTCAAGGACATCGAGACGGCGCGCGCCTGCTACGAATCGCCGGAGTATCAGGCGGCCGTGCAGCACCTCGCCAAGGTAGGCCCGATCGATCTCGTCATCATCGAAGGCTATGAGGGCGCGCAGCCGGGCGATTGAGCCCGGCTCTCGCATTCGTCAGACCTCCCTCAAGTCATCCCGGATCGGCGCGGCTTCGCCGCTTGTCCGGGATGATCCCTTTTGTCGTAACGGGAAGACTGCTCAGCTCTCGAACAGCGTCCGGAACCGGTTCGGCTGCGAGCGCAGATACTGTTTCGGCGCCTTGACGCTGGCGCCGAGATGGGCGGCGGCATGCCAGGGCCAGCGCGGCTCGTAGAGGATGCCGCGCGCCAGCGCGACCATGTCAGCATCACCGCCGGCGATCACCGCCTCGGCATGCTCGTAATCCGTGATCAGCCCGACGGCGATGGTCGGCACGCTTGTCGCCGCCTTCACCGCCCGCGCCAATGGCACCTGATAGCCCGGTGAAAGCGCGATCTTCTGCGCGGCCGAGACGCCGCCGCTGGAGACATGGATGAAGCTGACGCCGCGCGCCTTCAGCGCCTCGCAGAAGGCGATGGTTTGCGCGATGTCCCAGCCGGCCTCGGCCCAGTCGGTCCCGGAGACGCGCACGCCGACCGGGATCGCTGCCGGAACCGCCTCTCGGACTGCGTCGAAGACCTCGAGGGGGAAGCGCATGCGGTTCTCCAGGGAGCCGCCATAGGCGTCGTCGCGCTGGTTCGCCAACGGCGACAGGAATTGGTGCAGCAGATAGCCATGGGCGCAGTGCAGCTCGATCGCCCGCAGGCCGAGCCGCACGGCCCGGCGCGCCGTGGCGACGAAGGCCTCGCGGATCCGCTTCAGCCCGGCAGCGTCGAGCGGCAGCGGCGGCCGGTCATTGGCTTGCATCGGCAGCGCCGAGGGGGCGAGCGTCTGCCAGCCACGATCCTCGAGCGGGCGTTGCCCACCGCCGGTCCAGGGTGAATGGACCGAGGCCTTGCGGCCGGCATGGCCGAGCTGGATGCCGATCGGCATGTCGGAATGGCGGCGGACCGCTTCGAGCACGCGCCCCAGCGCCGCTTCGTTCGCATCACTCCACAGGCCGAGATCATCCGGGCTGATCCGCCCGTCGGGCTCGACCGCGGTCGCCTCGATGATCAGGAGCCCGGCGCCCGATAGAGCAAGATTGCCGAGATGGATCAGGTGCCAGTCCGTGGCCGAGCCCTCTTCAGCTGAGTACTGGCACATCGGCGCGATCACGATTCGGTTCGCCAGATGAAGGCCGCCAAGGTCGAAGGGCTGGAAGAGCTGGCTGGGCATGAACGTCTCCGGACAGGCGGTTTTGGGCGCGTATGATGGCGGTTCAGGGCGAGATCAGCCAGATCGCTAGCGGGAAGGTGAGGGCTGCCGCTACGGTCGAGATCACGATCGCAGCCGCGATCGGGCGGCTGCCGGTGTCGAAGCGCTCGGAGATGACGAAGACATTGGCCGCGATCGGCAGCGCCGCATAAAGCACGCCGGCCTGGACCCAGAACGGATCGAGCTTGAGGACCAGCGCCAACACCACCCAGGTCAGCAAGGGGTGCAGGATGAGCTTGCCGACAACCAGCGGCAGGACGCCGCGCAAAGGCAGCCTGCCTTCGCGGCTCCACTGGAAGGCGGCGATGCCGAGCGCGAAGACACCGACCGGCGCCGCCGACGCGCCGAGGAAGAGCAGGAAACGGTCGACCAGCTCCGGCAGCGCGACCCCGCTCAGCGACAGGGCGATCCCGGCCAGGATCGAGAGCATGAACGGGTTGACGAGCGTGCCGCGGACAAGCCTGAGCGTGATCGCAAGCGGCGAACCCTGGCCGCGCCCGGCCTCGATCAGCCCGATCGAGAGCGGCACGATCAGGGCCGTGTCGCAGATCAGGCCGATTGCGATCGGCGCCGCGGCGCTGTCGCCGAGGAAAGCGAGCATCAGCGGGATGCCGAGGAAGGCGAAATTGCCGCCGACCAGCGCCTGCGCCCGTGACACGGCGTTGGGGAAGGGCAGGCCGAGCAGGCGCCGCTGCAGCGCGATGGCGAGGGCGAGCACTCCAACCCCGATCAGCGCGAGCGCGGCGAAGAAGACGCCGTTCCACAACTCGGCGATCGGCTGGCGCGACATCACCCGCAGCACCATCGCCGGTGTCGCCACCATGAAGGCGAAGGTGTTGAACACCCTGACCGCATCGGCGGTAAATAGCCCGCGCCAGGCGGTGAAGGCGCCGAGCGCGATCACCGCGAAGAAGGGCGTGCTGGTGGCGAGGAATTGCAGCATGGGCGGACCGGTCGCCCGCGCGGCGGGCCTCATGAGACCGCGCTAGCAGATTTTGACGGCTACCGCGGCTGCCACAGACGCATGGGGTCTGCGCTTGGGCGGCGTTAATGCCGCTTAGCCGCCGCCCCTGCCACCTTGGCCGCATCGCCGCGCCGCGCCTTCAGCACCGGCTCGACGATGAAGTGCATGCCGACGAGGCAGAGCCCGCCGACGACGAGCCCGAACACCGCCGAGGCGGCGGCGGTGGTCAGCCATTCGAGCACGCCGGTAAGCGCCGGCCAGACTTGCCCGACCGCGACGGCGACGCCATGGATGGCATGCTCGATCCCGGCGAGCCCGTAGCCGGCGAGGCCGTGGATGATGATGCCGCCACCGACCCAGAGCATCGCCGCCGTGCCGACCGCGCTCAGCACCTTGAGGAAGGGCGGCATGCCGTTGACGAGGCCGCGGCCGATGAGCCGGATCGGCAGAAGGCTGCTGCGCGCCAGCGCGACGCCGGCATCGTCCGCCTTCACGATCAGGGCGACGACGCCATAGACCAGCACGGTCATGCCGAGCCCGACCACGGCCAGCACTAGCGCCTGCATCCAGAAGGAAGAGGCGGTGATGCCGGCCAGCGTGATCGCCATGATCTCGGCCGAGAGGATGAAGTCGGTCTTGATCGCGCCGGCGATCTTCTGATCCTCGAGCTGCCTGGCGTCGAGGATGTCGGCGCCGCCTTCGCCGGCGGCCTCGTCGTGATCCGCATGCGGTACGACGAGCTCATAGACCTTCTCGAAGCCCTCGAAGCAGAGATAGGCACCGCCCGCCATCAGGAGCGGCGTGATCGCCCAGGGCGCGACCAGGCTGAGCACCAGCGCTGCGGGCAGCAGAAAGAGCAGCTTGTTCTTCAGCGAGCCGAGCGCGATCTTGCCGATGATCGGCAATTCGCGTTCCGCCGCGAAGCCGACGGCGTAGCGCGGCGTCACCGCGGCATCGTCGATGACGATGCCGGCCGCCTTGGCGCCGGCCTTGGTCGCTTGCGCGGCGGCATCGTCGAGCGCGGCTGCTGCGACCTTGGCCAGGGCTGCGACGTCGTCGAGAAGGGCGAACAGTCCCGAACTCATGGCGGTCTCCAGGCGAGGCCGCGGGTCGGGCGGCACGTAGCTGATAAGCGATCCGATTTGCCCTGATATGACAGCAGCGAGGCGCCCGCAGGCAAGCGCAAGCGGATGCGGGCTTGACTCCGGCGCGGTTTGGAGTCGCTTTATAGACAGAACAAAAAGTGAACATAAATACCAATGGCCGATGCTTCAACCCGATCCCTGGCTGCCCTGCGGCAGAGCCTCGCTCTGGTGGGGCTGGCGCGCGAGCTTTCGCCGGTGGAGCGCGTCGCCTTCGGGGCGCCCTCGCTGGATGAGCCGTTGGGTGGGGGGATTGCGCGCGCCGCCCTGCATGAGGTCTACGCCCCGGCCGGGGCCGACCTTCCCGCCGCGGCGGGCTTCGCTGCGGCTCTGGCCCTGCGCGCCGCCGGATCGCGGCCCGTGCTCTGGGTCCGGCAGGATTTTCTCGATGCGGAGGCCGGGCGCTTGCATCCGCCGGGCCTGGCCGAGCTTGGTCTCGATCCCTCGCAGATCCTGCTGGTCAGGGTCAGGGACGGCGAGGGGGCGCTGCGGGCAGGGGCGGAAGCGGCGCGTTGCGCCGCGCTCGGGGCGACCCTGATCGAGCCCTGGGGCGCACCGCGCCAGTTCGACCTGACCGCAAGTCGCCGTCTGGCGCTGGCGGCGGAGGCCTCCGGCGTCCTGACCCTGCTGTTGCGGGTGGCGGCGCAGCCTGAGCCCAGCGCCGCCAGCACGCGCTGGCAGGTGCGCGCTCTGCCGTCACGGGCGCGTGAGGCGGAGGCGCCGGGCGATCCCGCCTTCGGATTGCGGCTGCTGCGTCATCGCGGCGGCCTTGGTGAGCGTGAGTGGCGTGTGGAGTGGAACCGTGACGAACGATGTTTCCAGGACAGGATCGGGAGAGAGGGAGGCAGCAAAAATGGAGCGGGGGATGCAGCGCCGCTATCTCGCCCTCTGGTTTCCCTATCTGGCGAGCGAGCGCCTGCGCCGGCGGGGCTCCGCCGGGCCGGGTGAGCGTCCGCTCGTCCTGGTCGAGAAGGATCGCGGCGCGCTGCGCCTCGCCGATTGTGACGAGCGCGCCGTTGGGCTTGGCCTGACGCGCGGCCTGACCCTGGCCGACGCCCGCGCTCGTATCCCGGAACTGACCGTTGTCGAGGCCGATCCTGCCGCTGATCAGCGCCTGATCGAATGGGTTGCCGCGCTCTGCGACCGCTTCACCCCGCTCGTCGCGCTCGATCCGCCGCATGGGCTGGTGCTCGACATCACCGGCTGCGCCCATCTCTTCGGCGGCGAGGCGGCCCTGCGCCAGCGGCTCGGCATGGGCATGCATCGGATGGGCCTGACCCTCTTCGCAAGCATCGCCGGCACGCCGCAGGCGGCGCGTGCTCTCTCTCGCTTCGGTCGCTGCGCCATTTCGCTTCCGGGCGAGGATGAGCTGCGGACACTGCCGCTGCCGGTCTCGGCATTGGAGGCTTCCTCCGAGACGGTGATCGCCCTGTCGCGCGCCGGGCTGAAGACGCTGGGCGATCTCGCCGGCCGGCCCTCGCACACGCTCGCCGCCCGCTTCGGCGAATCGCTCGTCACGCGCTTACGCCGCATCCTCGGCCATGAGGATGCCCGCATCACGCCCTTGCGGCCGCCGCCCGATTGCGTGGTCGAGCGGCATTTTCCCGATCCACTGCAGGATACCGACGGGCTGGAGGCGATCGTCACCCATTTGCTCGGCGAAGCCGGGCGCCTGCTCGAGGCACGGGGCGAGGGCGGGCGCGCCTTCGAGATCAGCTTCTTCCGCAGCGATGGCGCGGTGCGCCGGCTGGCGCTGGAGACCGGCCGGCCTTCGCGCGATACCGCCGCGATCCTGCGACTCTATCGCGAACGCATCGATAGCCTGGCCGATCCGCTCGATCCCGGCTTCGGCTTCGACGCGATCAGGCTCGGGGTGCTGGTCTGCGAGCCGCTCGGGACGCCGCAGGCGAGCCTCGACGGGCGCGCCGTCGAGGAGGAGGCGGTGGCCGATCTGATCGACCGGCTGGTCGCCCGTTTCGGCCGCGAGCGCGTGCTGCGCTTTGTCGCGCAGGACAGCCATCAGCCCGAGCGCGGAGCTGCGCTGGTTCCGGCCGCCGCCGGCAGCCCGAACGAGGCACCCTGGCCCATCTCCCAGCCGGATGAGCCGCCGGCCCGCCCGCTCCAGCTCTTCGAACCGCCGCAGCCGGTCGAGACCCTGGCCGAGGTGCCGGATGGTCCGCCCTTGCGCTTTCGCTGGCGTCGCGTGCTGCACGAGATCGCTCGCGCCGAAGGACCGGAGCGGATCGCGCCGGACTGGTGGCGCGATGGGCCGGGCGAACACACGCGCGACTATTACCGCGTCGAGGATGCGCAAGGGCGCCGCTTCTGGCTCTTCCGTGCCGGTCTCTATGGTCGCGAGACGACCGCGCCGCGCTGGTACCTGCACGGGCTGTTCGCATGACCGCCTATGCCGAGCCCGTCGCCGCGACCAATTTCTCCTTCCTGCGGGGCGCCTCGCCCGGGCCGAACCTGGTGATGACCGCGCTGCTGCTCGGCCAGACCGGCCTCGGCATCGCCGACCGCAACACCGTTGCCGGCGTAGTGCGGGCCTGGATCGCGCTCCGTGATCTGCGCGAGCTCGGCATGCCGTCTCCGGAGAAGGTGCGCGAGGGCGGCAGCCCAGGCGAATACATCTGGGTCGAGAACCCGGCCTTCGCCGATTTGCCCTTCACGGAGGAGCAGATGCGAGCGCTGGCGCAAGCCTTCAAGCTCGTCACCGGCAGCCGCCTCGTCTTCGCCGATGGCTCGCCCGACATCGTCGCCTACCCCGCCAATCGCGCCGGCTGGGGCCGGCTCTGCCGTTTGCTGACGACAGGCAATCTGCGCGGTGGCAAGGGTGAGTGCATCCTCAATCTCGATGATCTCCTGAACGACACCCGCGACCTCCTGCTGATCGTCATGCCGGAGCGCCGCCTCGATGGCTTGCCTGCACTGCTGTCCCGGCTCGAGGCCGCCGCGCCCGGCGCGGTCTGGCTCGCGGCCAGCATGTCGCGTGGCGGTGACGATCGCCGCCGCCTCGCCCGGCTGAAGGCGATCGCAGCGCCGACCCGCACGCCGCTGATCGCCACCAACGACGTGCTCTACGACGCGCCGGAGCAGCGCGACCTGCAGGACCTGCTGACCTGCATCCGCGAGGGCATGACGATCGACAAGGCCGGCCGCCTGCTCGAGGCCAATGCCGAACGCCATCTCAAGGCGCCGCAGGAGATGGCCCGGCTCTTCAAGGAGGCGCCGGAGGCGATCGCCGAGACGCAGCACCTGCTCGGCCGCATCGCGTTCGATCTCGGCGAGCTCAGATACGAATACCCCGACGAACCGGTGCCGCCCGGCTGGACACCGCAGGGCTGGCTGGAGGAGCTGGTGCGCCGGCGCCTGCCGATGCGCTATCCCGCTGGTATCCCTGAGAAAGTTCAAAAGCAGGTCGACGACGAACTCGTCCTGATCTGCAAGCTCGACTATGCCCGCTATTTCCTGACCATCCGCCAGATCGTCGAGTTCGCCGAGAGCCGCGGCATCCTCTGCCAGGGCCGGGGCTCGGCCGCCAATTCGGCCGTCTGCTACGCGCTCGGCATCACCGCGGTCGATCCGGACGAGCACACGCTGCTTTTTGCCCGCTTCATCTCGGAAGAACGGCGCGAGCCGCCCGATATCGACGTCGATTTCGAGCATGAGCGGCGCGAGGAGGTGATCCAGTGGATCTACCAAAAGTACGGCCGCCACCGCGCCGGCATCGCCGCCACCGTGATCCATTACCGGCCGCGCAGTGCCATGCGCGAGGCCGGCAAGGCGCTGGGATTGACTGAGGACGTCACGGCCCGCCTTGCCTCGACGCAATGGGGCAGCTGGGGCTCCGACATCACCCGCAACCAGATTCGCCAGGCCGGGCTCGACCCCGACAATCCGGTGATCGCGCAAGCCGTGCAGTTCGCCGTGCGCCTGCTCGGTTTTCCGCGCCATCTCTCGCAGCATGTCGGCGGCTTCGTCCTGATGCGCGGGCGCCTCGACGAGACCGTGCCGATCGGCAACGCCGCAATGGCGGATCGCACTTTCATCGAATGGGACCGCGACGACATCGACGCGCTGCGCCTGATGAAGGTCGATGTGCTGGCGCTCGGAATGCTGACCTGCATCCGCAAGGCTTTCGATCTGCTGCGCGAGCACGAGAGCAAGGATTACGGCCTCGCCGAGATCCCGCAAAAGGACGAAGCGACCTACGACATGCTTTGCGAGGGCAAGTCCATCGGCGTCTTCCAGGTCGAGAGCCGGGCGCAGATCAACATGCTGCCGCGGCTGAAGCCGAGGGAGTTCTACGATCTCGTCATCCAGGTCGCGATCGTTCGCCCCGGTCCGATCCAGGGCAATATGGTCCATCCCTATCTGAAGCGGCGGGCAGGGATCGAGGAGGTTAGCTACCCTTCGCCGTCGCCGGCTCATGGAGAAGCGGACGAGCTTTTCCAGGTTCTCAAGCGGACCCTCGGGGTGCCGCTCTTCCAGGAGCAGGCGATGCAGCTCGCCATGACGGCGGCGAAATTCACCGACCCCGAGGCCAATGGCCTGCGTCGCGCCATGGCGACCTTCCGCAATGTCGGCACCATCGGCCATTTCGAGGGGCTGATGGTCGAGCGCATGGTCGGGCGCGGCTATGAGCGCGACTTCGCCCAGCGCTGCTTCGAGCAGATCAAGGGCTTCGGCAGCTACGGCTTTCCCGAGAGCCACGCCGCCTCCTTCGCAAAGCTGGTCTATGTCTCCTCCTGGCTGAAATGCCATCACCCGGCGATCTTCGCCGCGGCGCTGCTGAACTCGCAGCCCATGGGCTTCTACGCCCCGGCCCAGATCGTGCGGGAAGCGCAGGAGAATGGCGGCGTCGAGCCACGCCCGATCGACGTGAATTCCAGTGCCTGGGACAATCTGCTGGAGCCGGGAGCGCCGGGTTGGAAAAGCCCCTGGGCGCTACGCCTCGGCCTGTGCCAGCTCGATGGCTTCAAGGAGGACTGGGCGAAGCGCCTCGTCGAGGCCCGCGGCGAACCCTATCGCGATGTCGAGGACCTCGCCCGCCGTGCCCGTTTGCCCGCTCGCGCCATGCGCATGCTCGCCGATGCCGATGCCTTTCGTTCGCTCGGGCTCGACCGGCGCGAAGCGCTCTGGGCGGTGCGCCGCCTGCCGGATGACGAGGCGCTGCCGCTGTTCGAGGCCGCGCAGGCGCGCGAGCTCGGCGCCGAGCAGGCCGCTGCATTGCCTGTGATGCCGCTCGCCGAGCATGTCGTCGCCGACTACCAGACGGCGCGGCTCTCGCTGAAGGGGCATCCGATGGGCCTGCTGCGGCCCCGCTTCGTCCGTGAGCGCGTCGCCAGTTGCGAGCAGATGTCAGCGATGCGCGACGGGACATGGGCCAGCGTCGCCGGCGTCGTGCTGGTGCGCCAGCGCCCCGGCAAGGGCAATGCCATCTTCATCACGCTGGAAGACGAGACCGGCATCGCCAATGTCGTGCTCTGGGCCCGCGATTTCGAGCGCTTCCGTCGCGAGGTCATGGCGGCGCGGCTGCTCCTCGTCGAGGGCAGGGTGCAGAAGAGCCCCGAGGGCGTGATCCACCTGATGGCGAAGCGGGTCGTCGACCGTTCGGCCGACCTGCTCAGCCTGTCCGATACCCACCGCGCCGAGATCGTGCTCACCCGCGCCGACGAGTTCCAGCATCCGCAGATTCCGCGGGCGCGCCATCCGCGGAATGTCCGGATCCTGCCGAAGTCGCGCGATTTCCATTGAAAAGGAGGTTTGTCGTCATTGCGAGGAGCGAAAGCGACGAAGCAATCCAGGAAGACCTAGAGCGCTGCCGCCCCTGGATTGCTTCGCTGCGCTCGCAATGACGGTGCAGCCTTGAGCGAAAGCGCCCTAGAGTACCGGCATCGAATTTACTCGCGCACGCAGGCCTAAGGAGACACCATGAACATCATCCGCGCCGGAACCCGGCCGTCGGCGAAAGGCCCAAGCGACTGGTTCAGCGGCACCGTCCGCATCGATCCGCTGTTCAATCCGCATGCAGCAGAGCGCGTGCAGGGCGCCAGCGTCACCTTCGAGCCTGGCGCGCGCACGGCCTGGCATACCCATCCGCTCGGCCAGACGCTGATCGTCACTGCGGGCTTCGGCAGGGTGCAGCGCTGGGGTGGCCCGGTCGAGGAGATCAGGCCGGGCGACGTGGTCTGGTTTCCGCCGGGCGAGAAGCACTGGCATGGCGCCGGGCCGGAGACGGCGATGACCCATATCGCCGTGCAGGAAGCCCTGGACGGCAAGGTCGTCGACTGGCTCGATAAGGTCTCGGACGCCGAATATGACGGCCGAGGGCCGGCCGTGATGTGAGGCTACAACGCCTTGGACGATGAGAAGGCGGCCCTCAGGCCGCCTTCTTGCCCGCATCGAACGGAATCTCGATGTCGACGGCGAGCGTCGAGACCTGGGGCCCGCGCTCCATCCGGACGGTGACCTTGTCGTCGTCGACCTGCACATGCTTGGCGATCACGCGCAGGATCTCGTCGCGCAATTTGGTCACGAGGTCGGAGCCATCGGCCGACAGGCGCTCATGGGCGAGCAGGACCTGCAGGCGCTCGCGCGCGGCGGGAGCCGACTGGGGCCGGAAGAAGAGACGACGCAGGTTCATGCCGCTTTCCTTCCGAAGATCTTGCCGAAGAAGCCGCGCTTCTCGCCGGGGATGGTCATCGGCAGGTTCTCGCCCTTGAGGCGGCGCACGGCATCGAAATAGGCGAGCGCGGGGGCGCTGCGCTCATCCGCCAGGGTGACGGGCGAGCCGATATTGGAGGCGCGCAGCACATCCATGCTCTCCGGGATGATGCCGAGCAGCGGGATCGACAGAATCTCGAGGACGTCGTCCACCTTCAGCATGTCGCCGCGCTCGGCGCGGGCAGGGTCGTAGCGGGTGAGGAGCAGGTGCTTCTCCATGCGCTCGCCGTTCTCGGCCTTCAGCGTCTTCGAATCGAGCAGGCCGATGATGCGGTCGGAATCGCGCACCGAAGAGACCTCCGGATTGGTCACGACGATCGCGATGTCGGCATGGCGCATGGCGAGAGTGGCACCGCGCTCGATGCCCGCCGGGCTGTCGCAGATCACCCAGTCGAAATGGCTCTTCAGCGCGCTGATGACCTTCTCGACGCCCTCGGAGGTGAGGTTGTCCTTGTCTCGGGTCTGCGAGGCCGGCAGCAGATAGAGCGTCTCGACCCGTTTGTCGCGGATCAGCGCCTGCGTCAGCTTGGCTTCGCCCTGGATGACGTTGACGAGGTCGTAGACCACCCGCCGCTCGGCACCCATGATCAGGTCGAGATTGCGCAGGCCGACATCGAAGTCGACGACCACGACCTTGTCGCCGCTCTGCGCCAAAGCTGCGCCCAGGGCGGCGGAGGAGGTCGTCTTGCCGACGCCGCCCTTGCCCGATGTGACCACGATGACCTTGCCCATTGACCTCTCCTAGTTCCGGTGGACGCGTTGTTTGGTCGACATTCTGAGTTGCGCGAATTCCTGTCGCCCGACCGGCTCCGATCGAACGGAAAGCGCGCTAGGCCAGTGACCCGGCCGTGAAGATTTCGCCCTCGAGCCAGAACTGGACGGGCTTGCCGCGCAGGCCAGGCTCCAGGTCCTCGGCCGTCTTGTAGTAGCCGTCGATTCCGACCAGCTCGGCCTCGAGCTTGCGGCAGAAGATGCGCGCGCTGGCGTCGCCCATGGTGCCGGCCATCGCCCGCCCCCGCAGCGTCCCGTAGATGTGGATCGAGCCGCCGGCGATGACTTCGGCGCCGGAGGCGACCGAGCCGATGATGGTCACGTCGCCTTCGGCGAAGATCGACTGCCCCGAGCGTACCGGCTGGGTCACGATGATCGAAGCTACGGCTTTCGCGGGCAGCGGGGCGGCAGGTGTCACCACCACGCTTTCGGCGACAGGGGTTTCCTTGGCCGGCTCGGCCGTCGGTTCCTCGATATCCCCGGTCGTCTTTCCGCCCGACATGGCGGGCGGCAGATCGTTGCCGAGCATTGAGGGGCGTGCGCCCTCAATCCCCATGATCCGGACATTGCGGGCGCCGAGCTTGCCGACGAGGTCGCGCAATTGCGCACGGTCGATCTCCAGGCCCTCGACATCGAGCACCACTGGCCGCCGCAGGAAGAAACCGGCGGAACGGCCGGCGAGATCGTCGAGCCGCACCAGCCAGTCCTCGAAGGGCAGCTCGGGTGTCAGCGTCAGCGCAAGGTAGGATCGCCCCTTGAGGCGGATCGGCCGGGGTTTGGTTAACACGGCGGTCATCTTGGTAAATTTTCGGTTGCCCAGATGTAGGAAGCGAATGGTTAACGAGCGGTAAATCACTCGGCCGCTTTCCGGGGAGAAGTCCGTGCCGGATGCCGAGGTCAGTAAGAATAAGCTTTGATTATCAAAGGGGTGGAATGCTGGCCGCGCTGGGGTACGAAGCTGGGGGTAGCGGGGTGGGCCGGTGTGGCGGCGCTTCCGGCCGCAAGGGCACGCAGGCGCGTGTGGCTGCGGCTCCCATGCCCTGACCAGGGCCGACGGCCCTTGTGAATGCGGCGTTTTGTCCGGCGCATGGACCGTTCCCGGCCATGATCCGGTGAGGGGTGAGCTGACCGAATCGTGCGATTCGATCAGCGCGGGTGCTCAGGCCAGCGATCCAGCGCGCACCAGCCTGTCCCACGAATGGGTTGACTCCAGCGAGGGCTCGTCTCAGGATCGTGCACGATCCAAGATATAGGATATAGAGCTTTGAGCGGTGCGCGCAGGATCGAACGGGTCGTGCTCGGCGACCAGGTCTACGAGGCGATCAAGGAGCGCATCCTCGACCAGGCCTATGCGCCGGGCGAGAAGCTCAATGTCGACGGGTTGGCCCGCGAGCTTCAGGTCTCTTCGACGCCGATCCGCGAGGCTCTGGCGCGGCTCGTCGCCGAAGGACTGGTCAGGGCCGAGCCCTTCATCGGCTTCGCCACGGCGCCGCTGCCGGACCAGCGCTATTACGAGGATGTCTACAGCTTCCGCGGCGTGATCGAGCCCTGGGCGGCAGCGCAGGCGGCACGGCGCAGGCCCGGCCCGGATGTCATCCAGGCGCTGCGCGACGAGGTCGCGGCGATGATGGCGGGTGAGCCAGCGCGCGAGTATCGCAGCCATCGCGGCTTCACCGAGGGCGACGACCGCTTCCACCGCATCATCCTGCAGGCTGCCGGCAACCAGGTCGCGCTCAAGAGCTATGACGACCTGCGCTTCCACCTGCACATCTCGCGGCTCTACCTGACGCGCGAGCAGGATGTCGGCCTGACCCATCAGGAGCATTTCCGCATCGTCGACGCGCTCGAGGCGGGCGATCCCGATGCAGCGGCGCGAGCCATGCGCCTGCATCTCGAAGGCTCTTACGAGCGGCTGATCAAATAGCCGGAACGCCCCGAGGCCGAAAACGGCCCGGTCCAACATCAGGGAGAAGACGCATGATATTGAGACGCATTGCCGCCGCGGCCTTGATCGCCGGCGGCTTCCTCGCCAGCGCGGCGCAGGCGCAGACCCTGCGCTTCGGCCACGCCAACACCACCGCCGAGATCGCCGGCGAGCTCTTCCAGGAGTTCGCCGACCGGGTGAAGAAGGGCACGGGCGGCGCGGTCACCATCAACGTCTTCCCGGCCGAGCAGCTCGGCAAGGAGGTCGATCTCTTCAAGCAGGTCAAGGAAGGCGCGCTCGACCTGTCCGCCCCCTCGATGGCAGCTGCATCCTCGCTGGTGCCGGCCCTGGAGATCCCGAGCGCACCCTTCCTCTGGAAGGACTGGGGCGAGGCCGAGGCGATCATTCGCTCCGACGCCTTCGATCCGGTCTTCGACGAGCTGCGCGACAAGCACAACATCGTGCCGGTCACCCGCATCTGGTACTGGGGCTGGCGCAATATGACGACGCTCGACCGCGCCGTGAAGAAGCCCGAGGACATGCACGGCCTCAAGATCCGTGTGCCGGAGAGCCCGGTCTGGGTCGAGATGATCAAGGCCTATAGCGCGGCCCCGACGCCGGTGCCGTTCGGCGAGGTCTATACCGCGCTCCAGCAGAAGACGGTCGACGGCCAGGAGAACCCGATCCCGACGATCTTCTCGCGCAAGTTCTACGAGGTGCAGGGCTATGTCGCGATGACCCGGCACATGCTCCAGAACAACATGATCGTCATCAACAAGGACAGCCTGGCGCGGCTGAAGCCCGAGCATCGCGAGGTCCTGTTCGCCGAAGCAGCCCGCGCCTCGGCGATGAACACCTATCTCCAGCAGAAGCGCGAAGCCTCGATGCTGGAGGATATCCGCAAGTCCGGCCGCTCCAAGATCATCGAGGACGTCGATCGGGACGCCTTCGCCGCCAAGTCCAAGGTCGTCGCGACCGCGATGGAAGGGCGCTGGGGCAAGGCCCATCTCGATCGTGTGCTCGCGGCGATCGAGACGCAGCGCAAGCGCTAGTCCCGGCGATGACAGCCATCACCCTGATCCGGCGGCTCGACGATTGGTCGAGCCGCGTGGAGAGCCTCGCCCTCGCGCTGCTGCACGGCGCCATCGCCGCGCTGGTCTGCGCCGCCGTGGTCTTCCGCTACGTGCTAAGCGACCCGCTGACCTGGTCGGAGGAGCTCATCCTCATCCTGTTCGGCTGGATGATCTTCCTTGGCATCGCCAACGCCTTCCACGCCCGCACGCACATCATCATCGACGTGATCGTGCTGTTCGCGCCGCGCTGGCTCTGCTTCGCCTTCGGCCTGCTCGCCTTCACGGCCACTGCGGTGGTGCTGGGAACCCTGACCTTCTTCTCCTGGCGCTATCTCCAGCGCGAAATGCCGAACCTGACGCCGATGCTCGGCATATCCGCCGGCTGGGCGATCGCGCCGCTCTTCCTCGGCAGCGTGCTCTCGCTGCTGCATCTCCTGCGCAACCTGATCGACGAAGGCGTCACCGGCGTCCTCTGGTCCGACATCACGACGCGGGACTAGCGGCCATGGTGACCATTCTCCTCGTCTCCTTTGCCGTCATGCTCGTGGTCGGCACGCCGATCTGGATCGCCATGGCGGGCTCGGCCCTGCTCGCGATCTCAATGGAGGGCATCCCGCTCACCGTGGCGGCGCAGCGTATCGTTGCCGGCGTGCAGTCCTTCCCGCTGCTGGCGATCCCGCTGTTCACGCTCGCCGGCTCGCTGATGAACGCGTCCGGCATCTCCGAGCGGCTGTTCAGCTTCACCAAGGCGCTGGTCGGCCATATCCGCGGCGGCCCGGCCCATACGCTGGTCGTCGGCGAGGTCTTCCTCTCCGGCATTTCCGGCTCCTCGGTCGCCGACACCGCCGCGGCGGCGCGGGTCTTCGTGCCGCAGCTCGAGAAGATGGGCTATCCGCGCGCCTTCGGCGCGGCGCTCTCGGCCGTCGCCGGCACGCTCGGGCCGATCATCCCGCCCTCGATCCTGATGGTGGTCTATGCCTGGCAGGCCAATGTCTCGCTCGGCAAGCTCTTCGTCGCCGGCATCATCCCCGGCCTGGTCATGGCCGGCTGCATCATGGCCACGATCGCGATCCTGGCGCTGAAGCGCGACTTCCGGCCAGCGGGCGCCTTCTCGCTCGGCAATCTCTGGAAGGAGTTCAAATACGCTTCTCTGGCGCTGCTGATGCCGGTGCTGATCATCGTCGGTTTCCGCGCCGGGCTCTTTACCGCGACCGAGATCGCCGGCGTCGCCGCCGCTTATTCGCTGATCGTCGGCATGTTCGTCTACCGCTCGATCAAGCTCGCCGATCTGCCGGCGATCCTGGTCGGCACGGCGCGCGAGACGGCGGTGATCCTCGCCATCGTCGCGGCGGCCTCGCCGTTCAGCTGGATCCTCGCCGTCGGCCAGACGCCGCAGCTCGTCACCGCCTATATGAGCTCGATCTCGACCGATCCGCTGGTCGTGCTGCTGATCCTGAACATCGCCCTGCTGATCGCCGGCATGTTCATGGAGACGATCGCGATCATGATCATCCTGGTGCCGATCCTGCTGCCGCTGCTGATGTCGCTGCAGATCGACCTCGTGCATTTCGGCATCGTGCTCCTGGTCAACCTCGTCATCGGCCAGGTCCACCCGCCGGTCGGGGTGCTCTGCTTTGTCGCCATGGCGATCACGAAAGTCAGGCTCGGTCCGCTCTTTCGCGAGCTCTGGCCCTTCCTGATCGCTCTCATCGTCGCGCTCGCCATCATCACCTATGTGCCCGCGCTCAGCCTGTGGCTGCCGCATGTGGCTGGCTTCTAAGGGAATTCACATGACCAGGATCAGCGAAGTCGAGATCGTCGAGTTCTCGTTCAAGGCCAAGAATCTAGGGCCGTCGGCCGAGAACGCCCGCGCCATCTACAACATCGGCTACAAGCCGAATTCCGAGCTGCAACTGACCAAGTTCGCCGTGATCATCCGCAGCGAGGACGGCGCCGAGGGGCAGTATGTCATGCACTGGGGCGGCACCCGCGCCACCATGGCCCAGACGCTCTCGCTCGCGCCCAACATTCTCGGCCGCAATCCCGATCACCGCGAGGAGATCTGGAACGACATGAAGCGGGAACTCCGCCAGCATGACGGCATGGGCATCGGGCCGATCGACATCGCGCTCTGGGACCTCGCCGGCAAGCGCTTCGGCGCCTCGGTCTCGCAGCTATTGGGAGGCTTCCGCAGCAAGCTCAAGACCTACGCCTCGACCTATCACGGCGACCGCAATGGCGGGCTCGACTCGCCGCAGGCCTTCGTCGATTTCGCCGAACATTGCTACGATCTCGGCTACCGCGCCTTCAAGGTCCATGGCTGGCACGATGGTGATGCGCGCGAGGAGGCGGCCAACGTCCTGCATGTCGCGAAGATGGTCGGCCATCGCATGACGCTGATGCTCGACCCGGCCAACGAGCTTCGGACCTTCGCCGACGCACTCTATGTCGGGCGCGCCTGCGACGAGGGCAACTACTTCTGGTACGAAGACCCGATGCGCGATTGCGGCGTCTCGGCCTTCGCCCACAAGAAGCTGCGCGAAATGCTGAAGACGCCGATCCTGCAGACCGAATATCTGCGCGGCTTCGAGCCCAAGGCCGATTTCCTGATCAATGGCGGCACCGACGCGCTGCGCTCCGATCCGGAATACGACCTCGGCATCACCGGCGCGATGAAGATCGCCCATCTCGCCGAAGCCTTCGGCGTCGATGTCGAGATCCACGCCTGCGGGCCGGCCCACCGCCACTGCATGGCGGCGACCCGCAACACCAACTTCTACGAGCTCGCTCTCGTCGGGCCCGATTGCCCGAATGCGGTGCCGCCGGTCTATGCCTGCGGCTACAGCGACCAACTCGACGGCGTCGACAAGGATGGCTGCTTCCCGGTCCCGACCGCGCCCGGCCTCGGCGTGACCTATGACTGGGACTATATCCGCGCCCATGAGACGGCGCGGGAGGTGTTCAAGCTATAGGTCGCCCCGAGGCCGGAGTCTTTCGCGCCTGTCATTCGATGATATCACCTGCGCGGGGAGGGGCTTCGCGCTCCGCCCCGTTCCGCATTTGGCTTCGTCGATCAGCGCCATGAACTCCACCTCGGGACAGGACCACGGCATTATCGTCGCCCCCGGGGCCGCCGCCGGGCCGATCGTCGTCCTCGACGAGCCCTTGAGCTTCTGGGGCGGCATCGATCCCGCCACGGGCACGGTGATCGACGTGCACCATCCCGCCCATGGCGCCTCGCTTGCCGGCGCGGTCGTGCTGATGTCGACCAGCCGAGGCTCCTGCTCCGGCTCTGGCGTGCTGCTGGAACTCGCGCTTTCCGGCCGCAATCCCGCCGCCCTGATCTTCGCCGGTCCCGAGGATACGCTGACGCTCGGAGCGATCGTCGCCTCGGAGATGTTCGGGCGCCGCATCCCGGTCATCCGTCTCTCCGCGGGGGGCTTCGCCGCCCTGGCCTCGGCGAAGCACGCGACACTCGCGCCGGACGGCCTATCGGCCGATGGCGGGCGCGTCCGGATGCCGCTTGCCGCGGCAGCCCATGGCGAATTGCAGCTGTCCGCCGCCGACCACCGCATGCTCGGCGGCGGCGAAGGGATCGCCGCGCAGCAGGCCATGCGTATCCTCATCGCCATGGCGAGCCAGCAAGGTGCTCGGACGCTCATCGACGTGACGCGGGCGCATGTCGACGGCTGCATCTATGCCGGCCCGGCGAACCTCGTCTTCGCCGAGAAGATGGAGGCGCTCGGCGCACGCGTTCGCATCCCGACGACGATGAATGCGATCTCGGTCGATCACGCCAACTGGCGCCGCCAGGGCGTCGCACCAGCGTTCGGCGAGCCTGCTGCGCGCCTTGCCGACGCCTATGTCCGCATGGGCTGCCAGGCGAGCTTCACCTGCGCGCCCTATGCGCTGCCCGATCCGCCGGGTTTCGGCGAGGCGATCGGCTGGTCTGAATCGAACGCGGTGATCTTCGCCAACTCCGTACTCGGCGCCCGGACCGCCAAGCATCCGGATTTCCTGGATTTCTGTATCGCCGTCACCGGCCGCGCGCCGCTCGCTGGAGCCTTCCTCGACGAGGGCAGGCGGGCGCGCCGTACGGTCCGGATCGAGCTGCCGGAGGGCGCGGACTCTTCGGCCTGGCCCCTGATCGGCTATCTCGTGGGCCTCGCCTCGCCCGACCGGATCCCGCTGATCACGGGCCTTGCGAAGACCAGGCCGACGCGGGACGATCTCAAGGCGCTCTGCGCCGCCTTCGGCACGACCTCCGCCGCGGCCATGCTGCATGTCGAAGGCATCACGCCGGAGGCTGGGGGCCTCGGTGGCTCCCCCGAGGACGACGTCGTCATCACGCGCGACGACCTCGCCGCCGGCTGGCGCAAGCTCAGCGAAGGGCCGTCGCAAGTCGATCTCGTCGCGATCGGCAGCCCGCACGCCTCGCTCGACGAATGTCGGGCACTGGCCGAGCGGCTCGACGGTCGGCCCGTCGCTGCGACGCTTTCCGTCATCATCACGGCCGGACGGGAGGTCGTCGGCGCAGCGCAGGCCGATGGCACGATGGCGAGGCTTCGGCGCAGCGGCGTCGAGGTCATTCCCGATCTCTGCTGGTGCTCGATCACCCGCCCGGTCTTCCCGGAGCGGGCGAAGGTGGTCCTGACCAACTCCGGAAAATATGCCCATTACGGGCCGGGGCTCTCCGGTTGCACCGTCAGGCTGGGGACGCTTGACGACTGCATCGAGGCCGCCCTGACGGGGGCCGCCCCCGCAGGCCTGCCCGGCTGGCTGTCCTGAGCCTGTATAGGCTTGACCGCGCTGCCCGGCCTTATAGGGTGGCCGCGATCGAGGTTCTCCGGGTTGCTCCCGGAGCTAAGAGGGAATTCGGTGAGGCGCTGGGGCATCGGACCGAAAAGTGGAATCCACTTTTCGGGTGAATCCGATGCTTCGACAAAAGAGATAGATCGCCGCACTGCGTCCGATAGGGCACATGGCGATCTATGGCCGAAGCCGAGGCTGCCCCCGCAACTGTAAGCGGCGAGCTCTCCGTCCATCGTCCACTGGCGCGTTGCGCCGGGAAGGCCGGGCGGAACCGGCGTCGACCCGCGAGCCAGGAGACCTGCCCCGATCGTCGAAGACGTCTTTCGGACGGGGTGTTCCGGAGGTGTGTGTCGATGGCGGCCATGCCCTCCATCCATTCACGCCCCTGCGCAGCTTCCCGCCCGTCATCTCGGGGAGCGATGAAATCCATGTTTATGAAGACCGCCGCCCGCGCTGCCGCGCAGAGCTTGACGGCTGCGCGCCGTCCATCCTATCAGAAATGCAACATTGTTACATTTGAGGCTTCCGCCGTGCCGGCTACGCGTCATCTCACCCGCCTGCTGCGATGGCCTGTCGCGGCGTTGCTCGGCACTTTGGCCGCGGGGGCTGCCCAAGCCGCACCGACGCAATATCCGCTGACGCTGGAGAACTGCCGCGAGAGCGTGACCTTCACGGCGGCGCCAAAACGCGTCGTCGCGATCGGCCAGACGCAGACGGAGATTCTCTACGCACTCGGCCTCGGTGATCGCGTCGTCGGCACGGCCGTCTGGTTCTCGCCCGTCGCCAAGCCCTATGAAGCCGTCAACGCCAAGGCGAAGCGCCTCGCCGACAATGACCCGAGTTTCGAGGCGGTGCTCGCCCAGGAGCCCGACCTCGTCACCGCGATGTTCGAATGGCATGTCGGGCCGAACGGCATCGTCGGCAAGCGCGACCAGTTCGCCAAGGTCAAGGTGCCGACCTATGTCTCGCCGACCGATTGCGTCGGCAAGGACAATTCCGGCGCCGGCGACGGCGTCCGCACCCAGATGTTCACGATGGAGCTGGTCTATCGCAACATCCGCGAGTTCGGGCAGATCTTCGACGTTGCCGACAAGGCCGAGACGCTCGTCGCCGAGCTGAAGGCGCGCGAGGATAAGGCTGTCGCGGCTGTCGCCAGCCTCAAGGCCAGGGACGTGCCGGTCGTCGTCTGGTTCTCCAGCAAGGATATCAAGGGCGACGGCTTCATGGCCGGCAAGAACGGCGTGCCCGCCTACATCCTGTCGAAGCTCGGCGCGCGCAACATCATCAGCACCAATGAGGAATGGCCGCTGGTCGGTTGGGAGAGCATCGCCGCCGCCAATCCCGCGGTGATCGTCACGGTGAAGATGGACCGCCGCCGCTTTCCCGCCGATGACATCGAGAAGAAG
Source organism: Allobosea sp. Root483D1 (assembly GCF_001429505.1). Lineage (GTDB taxonomy): Bacteria > Pseudomonadota > Alphaproteobacteria > Rhizobiales > Beijerinckiaceae > Allobosea. The sequence goes on along the minus strand of NZ_LMJW01000001.1, from coordinate 670,435 downwards.
CTCGACTTCCTGAAGACCGATCCCGTCGCCAGCAAGCTCGATGCGGTGAAGAACAGCCGCGTCGTCATCCTGGATGTCGGCGCCACCCGCGCCGGGCTCGACACGGTCGACGGCATCGAGACGCTCGCCAAGGCGATCTCCGGTTTCGGCCTGTCTCCTTGAGCCACGCCGTCCACGGTCCCGACTGGCCGGCCCGGATCGTCATCGCGCTGGCGTCCCTGCTGGCGCTCACCTTCTCGGTGGCGCTGGCGGTGACGATCGGCGAGATGCGCATCCCGATCGACACCGCGCTGCGGGCGCTCGGCAACGGGCTGTTTGATCTTGGTTTCCCGGTGAGCGCGATCCAGCAGGGCGTGATCTTCGACTATCGCCTGAGCCGGGCGCTGATGGCCGGCTTGTGCGGTGGTGCGCTGGCGCTTTCGGGCGCGATCCTGCAGGCGCTGCTGCGCAACCCGCTGGCGGAGCCTTACGTCCTCGGCATCTCCGCCGGCGCCTCGACTGGTGCCGTCGCGGTGCTGATCCTTGGCGTCGGCATCGGCGGCACGGCGCTGACGGTTTCCGCCGGCGCCTTCATCGGCTCCTGCGCTGCGCTCGCCGTCGTCGCGCTCTTGGCGACCGGGGCAGGCGGGGCGAGCGACCGCGTCATTCTCGCCGGCGTCGCGACCTCGCAGCTCTTCAATGCGGCGACCGCGACGATCGTCACGACATTGGCCAGCGCTGAGCAGGCGCGCGGCGTGATGTTCTGGCTGCTCGGCAATTTCGGCGGCGTGCGCTGGCCCGATCTCTGGATCGCCGCGCCGGTCGCCTTGATCGGCTTCGCCATCTGCATGCTGCACGCCAAGGTGCTCGATGCCTTCGCCTTCGGCGTCGATGCCGCCGCCTCGCTCGGGGTCGCGGTTATCAGGGTGAAGGTCGTGCTGTTCGCCACCACTGCCGTGATGACAGCGGTGATGGTCTCGATCGTCGGCACGGTCGGCTTCGTCGGGTTGATCATTCCCCATGCCGCCCGTTTCCTCGTCGGCTCCGGCCATGCGCGCCTGCTGCCGGCCTGCCTGGTCATTGGCGCGATCTTCATGATCCTCGCCGACATCCTGTCGCGTATCCTGATCCCGCAGCAGATCCTGCCGATCGGCGTGGTGACCGCGCTGTTCGGGGCGCCGGTCTTCGCGCTGATCCTCTACCGCGCGAGGCGAGCGACATGACGCTCGCAGCCCGCGAGGTGCGCTGGGGCGCCGGCGGCCGGATGATCGTCGACGGGGTGACGCTGCAGGCGGCTCCGGGCCGGGTGCTCGGCCTGATCGGCCCGAACGGCTCGGGCAAGTCGAGCCTGCTGCGGCTGCTCTGCCGTTTGCGCAATGTCGCGAGCGGCGTCGTCATGCTCGACGGGCGCGACATCGCCGCCGTGTCCCGGCGCGAGCTCGCCCGTCGGCTCGCCTTCGTCGAGCAGCAGGCGACCACCGAGATCCAGCTCTCCGTCTGCGACGTCGTTCGCTTGGGACGCACGCCGCATCGCGCCGCGCTGGCATCGTGGAACGATGCCGACGAGGCGGCGGTGAACGAGGCGCTGGCACGGGTCGGACTCACGGAGCGGCACGACCAGTTCTGGCACACGCTCTCAGGGGGAGAGCGCCAGCGCGTCCACATCGCGCGCGCGCTCGCGCAGCAGCCGAGCGAGCTCATCCTCGACGAGCCGACCAACCACCTCGATATCCAGCACCAGCTCTCGATCCTGGGCCTGGTCCGCCGCCTCGGCATCACCTGCATCATGGCGCTGCACGATCTCAACCTCGCCGCCATGTTCTGCGACGAGATCGCACTGCTGCACGAGGGGCGGTTGCAGGCGGCGGGGCCGCCGGACGAGGTCCTCACCGCCGAGGCGATCCAGCGCATCTTCGGCGTCGCGGTCTCGATCCGCACGGGAGCGTCGGGGCGCCGGCACATCGAATACCTGATCGAAGCCGAACGGAGGCAGTCATGAAAGCGGCCGAGGCGCAGACCCAGGTTTCCGATTACTGGACCCGGCGCGCGCCGGCTTTCGATGGCGTCGCCTCCCATGTCGCGCAGGCCTCGCTCTGGCGCGATGTCCTTGCCGCAGCCTTCGAGGCGCAGGAGGCGAAGGACGTCGTCGATCTCGGCACCGGCACCGGCGCCTGTGCGCTCATTGCCGCCTCGCTCGGGCATCGTGTCCGCGCCTGCGACGGTTCCGAGGGGATGCTCGCCGCGGCCCGGTGGGCGGCCGAGGCATCAGGGCTCGACGTCACCTTCGAACATGCCCTGATCGAGGAGGTCTCGTTCGCGCCGGGTTCCGCCGACATCGCGACGCTGCGCAATGTCCTCTGGACCCTTCCAGAACCGATGGCGGCGCTGCGCAAGGCTTATCTCCTCCTGCGCGCGGGCGGGCTGGTGCTCGTCTCGGACGGGCTCTGGTCTGTCGCGGCGCAGTATCGCTCGACCTATCCCGGCGCGCTTGCCGCCAGCCTGCCGCGTCATGACGGGCTGACGGAGGATGAGGCGCGGCTGATGCTGAGCGACGCCGGGTTCGGGCTGGCGCGCAGCTGGCAGCATCTGTTCCCGGCCTCGCCCTATCCCGGCGACGTGCCGATGTTCGTGCTGACGGCAAGCAAGGGCTGAGGCCTCTCGCCGATCGGCCGGGGCGGGGGGAGATTCAAGCTTCTCCGGGCGCCGGAGCGCGGGCTCCCTGCATTTGCCTGACCAGCGGCCAACCTATGGCGAGCAGGGCCAGAATCCAGAGGATGATGCTCGTCGGCGTCGAGAACAGGATCTCGTAGCCGCCATCCGACAGGGAGAGCGCGCGCCGGAAATTATCCTCCAGCAGCCGGGCGAGCACGAATGCCAGCATCAATGGGATCAGTGGGATGCCGACCTTGCGCATGAGATAGGCCAGGATACCGATCGCGGTCGTGATCAGGAGCTCGAAGGGGGAGTTCGAGACGGCATAGACGCCGGCATAGGACAAAGCGAGGATGCCGGGATAGAGGATCCAGGCCGGCACCAAGAGCAGCCGGGCGAACAGCCCGACCAGCGGCAGGTTGAGCACCAGCAGCATCAGGTTGCCAATATACATCGAGGCGATCAGGCCCCAGGCGACCTCCGGCCGCTGCGTGAACAGCAGCGGGCCGGGCGTGATCGAGTACATCATGAAGGCGCCGAGCATCACCGCCGTCGTGCCCGAGCCGGGAATGCCCAGCGCCAGCATCGGCACCATCGAGCCTGTCTGCGCCGCGTTGTCGGCGGTTTCCGGCGCGGCGAGGCCGCGCATGTCGCCCTTGCCGAACGTGCCCTTGTCGGAGATGCGTTTCTCGGCGGTGTAGGCCATGGCCGAGGCAACCGAGGCGCCAGTGCCGGGCAATACGCCGAGAAAGAATCCAAGGCCGGTCGCACGCAGCATCGCCGGCAGGCAGAAGACGATCTCCTTCAGCGTCAGCCGCGCTCCGTCACCCGTGCGCGAGACCACGCCGCTGATCATCCCCTCCGCCAGGACGAGGATCTCGGCGACGGCGAAAAGCCCGATGGTCAGGCTGGTGAAGTCGATGCCGCCGAGTAGCTCCAGCGAGCCGAAGGTGAAGCGCTCGACGCCACTGCCGCCGTCGATGCCGACCATGGCGAGCAACAGGCCGAGCGCGACGGCGATCCAGGTCTTCACCGCCTTGCCCTCGCTCATCGTGCCGAGCAGGGCGAAGGACAGCACCATCAGCGCCACGTAGTCGGCCGGACCGAACGACATCGCCAGGCGCGCCAGCGGCACGGCGAGGAAGGTCATCAGGATGACGGCGCTGGTGCCGCCGACGAAGCTGCCGATGCCGCTGATCGCCAGCGCCGCCGCGCCGCGTCCGGACTTGGCGAGCGGATAGCCGTCGAGCGTCGTCATCACCAGCCCGGGATCGCCGGGGATGTTGAGCAGGATCGAGGAAATCCGCCCGCCATAGCCGCTGCCGTAGTAAAGTCCGGCGAGCAGGATCAGCGCCGTCTCCGGTGGCAGCTTCAGGGCGAAGCAGAGCGGCAGCAGCAGCGCCACCGCATTGATCGGCCCGATGCCCGGCAAGGCGCCGATCGCCGTGCCGAGCGCGACGCCGGCGAAGGCGACCGCCAGATTGAGCGGTGTCAGCGCGACCTGGAACCCGGTCAGAAGGGCGGAAAACGCGTCCATCTAGATCCCCAGCGGCCCGCGCGGCAGTGGCAGGTCGAGCACTGTGTCGAGCAGCACGAAGAAGACAACGGCCGTCGCCACTGCGGACACGGCCGCTGGCAAAGGCCGGGCGTGGAAGGCCAGCGACCCTGCAAAGCACAGCAGCGCGGTGGCGAGGATGAAGCCGAGCGGCAGGAGCAGGAGCGGATAGATCAGGCTGGCGACAAGCACCGCGAGCGCGCGCGGCCAGGTGCCGAACTCCAGTTCCACCCGGCCGGGGCGGGCGACGAGAGCACAGCCGCCGAGCGCCAGGATGGCGCCGATGATCGTGGGGAAGAGCCGCGGGCCGACCGGATCGGCGGCGAACGGCACGTGCAGTGTCTGCGCGTGCCAGATCGCCCCGCTTCCGAGCAGGATGCAGATCAATCCGACCAGACGGTCGATCATGGCGTCATTGCCTCCGCTTCCCTGGCAAGGCGAGCTACTTGGCGAGGCCGACTTCGGCCGCCAGCGAGCGGAAATCGGCCGTCCGCTTCTTGGCGAAGGCATCGAAGGCCGGCCCGACCATGTCGAACTCGAACAGTCCCTGCTCGGTGCGGGCCTTGTGCCAGCGCGGATCGGCATTGAGCTTGCTGAGGACGCCGGTCCAGTAGGCATAGGACGCTTCCGGCGCCTTCGGCGGCGCATAGAAGCCGCGCACGATCGGCCACTGCACGTCGTAGCCCTGCTCCTTGGCGGTCGGCGCCTGCGCGAAGGCGCCAGGCAGGCGCTTGTCGGAGAAGGTCGCGAGCAGCCGGATCTCGCCGGCCTCAAGCTGGCCGCGCACCTCCGAGGCATCGCCGGGGAAGAGGTCGATATGGCCCCCGATCAGGGCGCCCATCGCCTCGCCGCCGCCCTCATAGGACAGGTAGCGCATCTTGCGCGGATCGACGCCGGCAGCCTTCAGGACGAGTGCCGGCTTCATCCAGTCCTGGCTGCCGACCGTGCCGCCTGCTCCGACCTTGACCGAAGCGGGGTCCTTCTTCAGCGCCTCGACGACATCGGCGAGCGACCTGAACCGGCTGTCCTTGCGCACCGCGAGCACGCCATAATCGGCGCCGATCGCGCCGAGCCAGCGCACGTCGGATTCGCTGAAGCGGCCGAACTTGCCCTGGGCGAGATTGACCCAGGAGCCGGTCGAGACCGCGACGATGACGTTCGCATCGGCCGAGCGCTGCGCCTGGATGGCGTTGTAGGCGACCGCGCCGATACCGCCCGGCATGTTGGTAGTGCGGATCGAGGGGCCGACGAGCCCGGTCTCGTTCAGCACGCGGCTGGTCAGCCGGCAGGTGAGGTCGAAGCCTCCGCCCGGCGCTGCCGGCGCGATGCATTCGGGATTCTGGGGCTTGAAATCCTGTGCGTGCGCAGCTGCCGACAGCATGACGGCGCAGCAGATGGCGATCGATGTCCTCATGACGTTCCTCCAGCTCTTGTTCTTGTCGTCGCCACCCGTTGTGCCGGGTGCGCGCCGAAGCCGGGGATGCGACCCGGCTCAAGTTATTGTCGACAATTTTTAGATTAATGATCTCGCCGCGCTTGTCAAACACCGAGTCAGATGCAATTTATGTCGACAATAAATGCCGAACGCGGGAAGCGAGCGGCGCAATGCGAGGAATGGCCGGACGATGGCGAGCTTCAACAACAACGACCGGCCGGCTCCGGATGGCGTCCTCGTCGACATCGCCGACTATGTGCTCGGCTATCGCGTCGACAGCGCGCTCGCTTACGAGACCGCGCGCAACTGCCTGATCGACACGCTCGGCTGCGGGCTGGAGGCGCTGGAGTATCCGGCTTGTACCAAGCTGCTCGGTCCGGTGGTGCCCGGCACCGTGGTTCCGAACGGCGCGCGCGTGCCCGGGACGCCCTATCAGCTCGATCCGGTCCAGGCCGCCTTCAACCTCGGCACGATGATCCGCTGGCTCGATTTCAACGATTGCTGGCTGGCGGCCGAATGGGGCCATCCATCCGACAATCTCGGCGGCATCCTCGCCGTGGCCGATTGGCTGTCGCGGACCGCGGTTGCGGCCGGCCGGCCGCCGCTGACGATGCGCGACGTGCTGACGGCGATGATCAAGGCGCACGAAATCCAGGGCTGCCTGGCGCTGGAGAATGCCTTCAACAAGGTCGGCATCGACCACGTCGTCCTGGTCAAGATCGCCTCGACTGCCGTCGTGGCCGGAATGCTGGGGCTCGATCGCGACGAGATCGTCAATGCGCTCTCGCTCGCCTTCGTCGACGGCCAGGCGCTCAGGACCTATCGGCATGCGCCCAATGCCGGCTCGCGCAAGAGCTGGGCGGCGGGCGACGCCACCAGCCGGGCCGTGAAGCTCGCTTTGATCGCCGCGACCGGCGAGATGGGCTACCCGTCGGCGCTGACGGCCAAGACCTGGGGCTTCTACGACGCCTCGTTCCGTGGCCAGAGCTTCAAGTTCCAGCGCCCCTATGGCTCCTATGTGATGGAGCACGTGCTGTTCAAGATCGCCTACCCGGCCGAGTTCCATTCGCAGACCGCGGTCGAGGCGGCGATGAGCCTGCATCAGCGCCTGCATGAGCTGGGGCGCAGCAGCGACGATATCGCCTCGATCAGGATCAGGACGCACGAGGCCTGCATCCGCATCATCGACAAGCGCGGCCCGCTGCACAATCCTGCCGATCGCGATCACACCATCCAGTACATGGTCGCCGTGCCGCTGATCTTCGGCCGTCTCACTGCCGCAGACTACGAGGACGACGTCGCCGCCGATCCGCGGATCGATGTGCTGCGCGACAAGATCGAATGCGTCGAGGACCCCGCCTTCACGCGCGATTACCACGACCCGGACAAGCGCTCGATCGCCAACGGCATGACGGTCACCTTGAAGGACGGCACGGTCCTGCCCGAGCTCGTGGTCGAGTACCCGATCGGCCACAAGCGCCGCCGGGCCGACGGCATCCCGCTGCTCGAGGCGAAGTTCCGCACCAATCTCGCCCGCCGTTTCGTCGAGAAGCGCCAGCGCCTGATTCTCGACGTCTCCCTGGACCAGGCGACGCTCGAGGCGATGCCGGTCCACGACTACGTCGATCTCTACTGCAGCTGAGTGCCCATGCCCTATCTCGTCGCCTCCGAACAGCCTTCCGAGCCGGCCGGCCAGCGCTTCCGGGCGCTGGTCGAGCGTGGCGGCATCCTGCGCCTGCCCGGCGCCCATAACGGCATGGCCGCGCTCCAGGCCAAGGCGGCCGGCTTCGAGGGCCTGTATCTTTCCGGCGCGGCGATGACGGCATCGATGGGCCTGCCCGATCTCGGCATCATCACCGTCGACGAGGTCGCCTTCTTCATCCGCCAGATCGCCCGCTCCAGCGGCCTGCCGCTGCTGGTCGACGGCGACACCGGCTATGGCGAGGCGCTCAACGTCATGCACATGGTCCGCGTCTTCGAGGAGGCCGGTGCCGGTGCCGTCCATATCGAGGACCAGCTGCTGCCGAAGAAATGCGGCCATCTCAACGACAAGAAGCTCGCCGATGCCCATGACATGGCGGCCAAGGTCGCCGCCGCCGCCAAGGCGCGCCGGCACCTCTATGTGATTGCCCGCACCGATGCGGCGGCGAGCGAGGGCATGGATGGGGCGGTCGCTCGCGCCAGGCTCTATCTCGAGGCCGGAGCCGATGCGATCTTCCCGGAGGCGCTGAACACGGCCGAGATGTTCCGCGAATTCGCCCGGCGCGTGCCCGGCGTGCCGCTGCTCGCCAACATGACAGAGTTCGGCCGCACGCCCTTCTTCACCGCCTCCGAGTTCGAGGCGATGGGCTATCGCATGGTGATCTGGCCGGTCTCCTCGCTGCGCGTCGCCAACAAGGCGCAGCAGCGGCTCTATGCGGCGCTGGCCCGCGATGGCGGCACCCACGCCGCGGTCGACGAGATGCAGACGCGCGCTGAGCTCTACCAGATGATCGGGCTCGCCGATTACGAGGCGCTCGATGCCTCGATCGTGGCGACGATCATTCCCGAGGGCATGCCGCAGCGCGAGCGCGGCAGATGACGACGACCGCCGGAGCGCTCTCGCCGCCGGCATCCGCGCAGGGCGCGGCAAGAAACGACCGACCGGACAAGGCGGCGTAACCGACAACGGGAGGACGAAACGATGCTGAAGCGTCTGACGATGACGAGTGTGCTGGTGTTCGGGTTGGGAGTGGCAGCGGCCTCGGCCGACCCGGCGAAGGTGATGATCCCCGCCAATCCCGGCGGCGGCTGGGACGGTGCCGGCCGTCATACCATGGCGGCCTTCGCCCAGAGCAAGATCTTCACGGACGGCGCGTCCTTCACCAACAAGGGGGGCGCGGCGGGCACGATCGGCCTGGCCGAGTTCGTCCGCACCGCGAAGGGCGACGACAACGCCCTGCTGGTGACCGGCGTGATCATGGTTGGCGGTGTCATCACCAACAAGACGCCGGTGTCGCTGGCCGATACGACGCCGCTGCTGCGCCTGACCAACGAGTACAACGCCATCGCCGTTCCCGCGAACTCGCCGATCAAGACGCCGCAGGATTTCATCGCCGCGCTCAAGGCCGATCCGAGCGCGCTCTCGGTCGGCGGCGGCTCCGCCGGCGGCGCCGATCACGTCATGCTGGCGCTGCTCGCCAAGCAGGCCGGCGCGCCTGTCAGCAAGATCAACTTCGTCTCCTTCTCGGGCGGCGAGATTTTGGCCGCGCTCGGCGGCGGCAAGATCAAGGCCGCGATCTCCGGCGCTTCCGAGTTCCGGCAGTTCGCGGAATCGGGACGCATCCGGATCATCGCCGTCTCCGGGCCGGCCCGCGTCGACGGCATCAACGCGCCGACGCTGAAGGAATCAGGCATCCCGGTCGAGATCGGCAACTGGCGCGGTTTCGTCGGCGCGCCCGGCATGAGCGAGGGCGCCAAGAAGCTCTGGCTCGAACGCTTCGCCAAGCTGCATGAGACGCCGGCCTGGAAGGAGACCCTGAAGACCCAGGGTTGGGAGGACGCCTATCTGCCCGGCGACAAGTTCAATGCCTTCCTCAAGGAGGAGGAAGCGAACTGGACGAGCGCGCTCAAGGAAGTCGGCATCCTGAAATAAGCCTTCTGGCAGCGCGGCGAGAGGCCGCGCCGTCCAACCAGCTCGGGAGCGCGATCATGCCAGGCGCAGAAGAGACGCAGTCTCGGGGGCGGCAGTCCAGGCCCTGGTGGCTCGGGCTCGCGCTCGCGATCATGGGCGCGCTCTGGCTCAACGGCGCGCGCGGCATCTCCTCGACGACCAATTACATCGGCCTCGGGCCGGCGGCGATCGTGCTCGCGGTCGGCCTCGGCCTGACGATTCTGGGCGTCCTGCTGATCCTGCAGGCGCTGCGTGGCGATTTCCGCGCCGTCGATGACGAGGCGGAGGCGCCGCCCTCCCGCTCCGCCTTCCTGCTGGCGCTGGCGGGCGTGGCTGTGCCGCTGCTGACGATGCGCTGGCTCGGCTTCCCGCTCACGGCGATGCTGGCCTTCGCTCTCGTCACCCACGCCTTCGGCTCGCGTCGCAGCGCCCTCGATCTGGCGATCGGCTTCGCGCTCGGCAGCACTGCCTGGTTCGGCTTCTCCCGCCTGGGGATCAGCCTCGGCGGCTTCCTGCCGCTGATCGGGTGAGATGATGGATATCCTGAACCAGCTCATCGGCGGCTTTGCGGTCGCCCTCCAGCCGATGAACCTGTTCTGGGCCTTCATCGGCTGCGCGCTCGGTACTGCGGTCGGCGTCCTGCCCGGCATCGGGCCGGCCCTGACCATCGCCCTGCTGCTGCCGGTGACGGCGCAGGTCAACCCGGCCTCGGCCTTCATCATGTTCGCCGGCGTCCTCTACGGCGCGCTCTATGGCGGATCGACGACCTCGATCCTGCTCAACACGCCGGGCGAAAGCGGTTCGGTGATGACCGCGATCGAAGGCAACCGGATGGCGCGCAAGGGCCGCGGCGCCGCGGCACTGGCGACGGCGGCGATCGGCTCCTTCGTCGCCGGAACGATCGGCACGCTCGCTCTCACCTTCCTCGCGCCCGCTATCGCCGAGCTCGCCTTCGTCTTCGGGCCCGAGGACTATTTCGCGCTGATGGTGCTCTCCTTCACCTCGGTCGCGGTGGTGATGGGGCGCTCGCTGGTGCGGGGCTTTGCGGCGCTGTTCTTCGGCCTGGCGCTCGGGACGATCGGGATCGACACCCAGACCGGCCAGACGCGCATGGTCTTCGGCATGCTCGAATTGCTCGACGGCGTCTCCTTCACCGTGGTGCTGGTCGCGCTCTTTGCCATCGGCGAGACGCTCTATGTCGCCAGCCGCCCTGCTTCGGCGCCGGCGGCGATCAATCCGCTTTCCGGCGGCCACTGGATGACGCGGCAGGACTGGGCGCGCTCCTGGAAGCCATGGTTGCGCGGCAGCGTCATCGGCTTCCCGATTGGTGCGCTGCCGGCCGGCGGCACCGAGATCCCGACCTTCCTGTCATATGCGCTGGAACGCCGCCTATCGAAGCATCCGGAGGAGTTCGGTCATGGCGCGATCGAAGGCGTCGCGGGCCCCGAAGCCGCCAACAACGCCGCAGCCGCCGGCATCCTCGTGCCGCTGCTGACACTCGGCCTGCCCTCGACCGCGACGGCGGCAGTCCTGCTCGCCGCCTTCCAGAACTATGGGCTGCAGCCCGGACCGATGCTGTTCGCGACCAATCCCGATCTGCTCTGGGGCCTGATCGCCTCGCTCTATATCGGCAATCTGATCCTGCTCATCCTCAACCTGCCGCTGGTCGGCATCTGGGTCAGGCTGCTGCTGATTCCGCGCCACTACATCTATGGCGGCATCGTCGTCTTCGCGCTGGTCGGCGTCTGGGGGCTGTCGACCTCGTGGATCGATCTCGCCTTGATGTGCGGGCTGGGGCTGATCGGCTATGTCGCCCGCGTCTATGATTTCCCGATCGCGCCCGTACTGATAGGCCTGATCCTCGGGCCACAGGCTGAAATCCAGCTGCGGCGGGCGCTCGCCGTCAGCCAGGACGATTGGAGCGTGCTGGTCGGCACGCCGATCTCCGCCTCGCTGCTCGCCATCGCCGCGCTGCTGCTCACCCTGCCGCCTTTGCTCGCCTGGCGCCGCCGGCGCGCCGGGTCGGCAGAGGTGCAGCCCGCCTCAGCCGGCTGACCGGCCGCCGCGCCGCCGCGCCGCCGGCCTGGCGCTCTCGGCGCTGGTGAGCGCCGCCTGCAACGCGGCGCGGGCGGCACGGATATGGCGCCGCATCAGGATCTCGGCCAATTCGCCGTCGCGATGGCTGATCGCCTCGGTGATCCTGATATGCTCGTGCCAGGCTTCGCGGCCACGGCCGGGAACGGTCGAATGCAGCCGCCGGCACAGCCTCAGCCGCGGATAGAACTGTTCGCAGAGCAGCTCCGCCAGGATGGGGTTGCCGCTGCCCTTGGCGATCCGGCGGTGGAAGTCGGCTTCGGGCTCGTCCTGCAGATAGGCGCCCGTCGGGTTGCGCTCGATCTCGCCGCGATGTCCCTGGACCAGCGCTTCCAGCGCCGCAATCTCCTCGTCGTTCATGCTCTCCGCCGCGAGCCGCGCGGCCATGCCCTCGGTCGCCTCGCGCACATCGAGCAGCGCCAGGAATTCGGCCGCGGTGGGCTCGGCGACGCGCGCGCCCTGATTGGTGACATAGCTGACCAGCCCGCGCTCCTGCAGGCGGCGGATCGCCTCGCGGACCGGGGCGCGGCTGACGCCGTAGCGGCGCGCGATCACCGGCTCGCTCAGTTTCTCGCCGGGAGCGATCTCCCCCGTCACGATCGCGCTGGTCAGGGCATCGTAGAGCTTGTCGCCGATGCCGAGCTTGCCGCCTGACGCCGGACTTGGAAGCCCTGCTGTGTCCGGCTTGCCGGCCATTGGTATCGCCATTGTCGCCTTGCCAAGGGGGCAGTTTCTGGATCACGATTCTGGATCGCGCCGAGTATGCGCGATTGCCGCGGCCGGGTGCACCGGAAAATGGCTCGCCGGCTTTCCGCGCCTGGGCTGGTGGCCATAGGCATGGGGGCTGGCGCCCATCTCCGCCTTGAACGCGAAGATGAACGCCGAGGCCGAGCTGTAGCCCAGCTCCATCGCGGTCTGCGTGACCGACATCCCGCCGCTGAGCAGCTCGATGGCTCGGAACAAGCGCAGGCGGCGCTTCCATGAGCGCAGCGGAGCGCCGATCTCGGCCTCGAACCGGCGGGTCAAGGTTCTGCCGGACAGCCCGAGTTCCCTGGCCCAGTCATCCGCGCTGCGTTCGTCGGCCGGATCGAGATACAAGGCCTCGCAGAGCGCTGCGAGGCGGCCATCGCGCGGCCATGGCAGGACTGTCGGCAGGGGAGGAGCCCGGCGCAACTGATCGAGAATGAGGGTGGCGACCCGGCTGTCATAGCCGTCGCCGTCGTCCTGGCCCTCGATCGCCGCGGCTTCGACGATCAGGGCCTTGAGCAGCGGTGACACTGCCAGCACCGTCGGCGCAAGCGGAAGCCCGCTTCCGGCTTCGGTCGCGATCCAAAGACTCCGGAATTCCGCACCGAGCAGCGAGCCGACGCGATGCGGCACCCCGGTCGGCAGCCATGCCGCCTGGTCCGGCGAGGTGATGAAGGTCTGCCCGATCGTGGAGACGGTCAGCACGCCATCGATCGCATAGACCAGCTGGTGCCAGTCATGGGCGTGTTCGAGGAAATGATGCCGGGGCGGAATCGATTGGGCCCGCATCGTCAGGGGGCGTGGCGGCAGGGCATCCGGCGGCGCGGTGATGATCGACCAGCTCATGACGCTCACAGTTTGTCGGATATTCTATATTTTTTGGCAAAGCGTCGAAAGTAGGTCAGCCGACTTTCTGGTAGGCGAAGCGGATGGCTGGCGAGGGCCGACGCGCTCGCTGGAATCGGTTCGTTGCTCGCACACGCCGAGAGTGGGCCGCTGCATCGCCGCCCTTCGCCACGGGGCGCTCTGGAGAGCTCAGGTCGCCGCATGACCACGATATCCACTCTTCCGGACAATGAAGCCGCGGGCTCGCTTCGCCGGGAGCGCAGCAATGTCCTGCGCCTGGCGATCTGTCAGGCGCTTGCCGGCGCCAACGCCACCGTCGTCTTCGCCACGGGCGCGGTCGTCGGCGACATGCTCGCGCCCAGCAAGGCCCTCGCGACGCTGCCGGTCTCCATCTTCGTCGTCGGCATGGCGCTCTGTACACTCCCGGCCGGCGCCATCGCGCAGCGCCGTGGCCGGCGCATGGTGTTCATGCTCGGCACCGGCTGCGGTGTCCTGGCGGGGCTCCTGGCATGTCTCGCGATGCTCGCCGCCTCGTTCTGGCTGTTCTGCTTCGCCACCTTCTGCGCCGGCGTCTATGCCGCGGTCGTCCTGTCCTTCCGCTTCGCCGCCGCCGATTGCGCCGCGCCGGCGCGGCGCCCGCGCGCCTTGTCGTTGGTGATGGCGGGCGGCGTCTTCGCGGGGATCATCGGTGCGCAACTGGTGACTCATACGATGAATCTGTGGCCGCCCTATCTTTTCGCGGCGACCTATATCGGCCAGGCAGCGGTCGCGGCGTTGTCCGCGCTCATCCTGCTCGGCGTCAAGCTGCCGATGCCGACAGCTGCGGAACAGGCAGGCGGCGGCCGCCCTCTTGGCGTGATCGTGCGCCAGCCCCGCTTCATCCTCGCGGTGATCTGCGGGGTCGTCTCCTACCTCTTGATGAACTTCCTGATGACCGCCGCGCCGCTGGCGATGAAGCTCTGCGGGCTGTCCCAGGAATCCGCCAATCTCGGGCTGCAATGGCACGTCATCGCCATGTACGGCCCGAGCTTCTGGACGGGGCATCTGATCACGCGTTTCGGCGCGGCGAAGGTCGTCGCGGTCGGCCTGTTCCTGACCGGCGCTGCGTCGATGGTCGGTCTGTTCGGCATCGACATCGCGCATTTCTGGGCGACGCTGATCCTGCTCGGCCTGGGCTGGAATTTCGGCTTCGTCGGCGCTTCGGCCATGGTCCTGGAGTGCCATCGTCCGGAAGAGAAGGCGCGGGTGCAGTCCTTCAACGATTTCGCGGTGTTCGGCACGATGGCGATCGGCTCTTTCCTCTCGGGAGGGCTGCTCTCCGCCTTCGGCTGGGACATGGTGCTGTGGCTGTCCTTCGCGCCCCTGCTCATCGCGACCGTCGCGCTCGCAGCCGGCCGCCGCGCGGCGGCGTAGCAAGGCCGAGTTGGGCTGAGGGCCGTCTTGCGACCGCAGGGCGGGCAGCCGGCCTCAAGCGGCCCGACGAGGCGGCGTGCCTGCCAAGGCTACGTGTTCTGACAATAGGGGACGATCGCCGGAAGGCTGGTGCTGCGAGAGAGGATTGAACTCTCGACCTCTCCATTACCAATGGAGTGCTCTACCACTGAGCTACCGCAGCAGGACCGTGCATGTGCTGGCGTTTCGGGTCGATCGAGGACCCTGAAAGGCGCCGCGCCGTTCCGAAGCGGCGTCCTGATGCCACAAGCCCCGCGTCGACGCAACCTGTTACGCACATATCTCCGCATCTGAAAATGAAGGGCGCTCGACCTCTCCATTCCCGATGGTGTGCTCTACCTCGCTGAACCGCTCGCCTTCAATCCGGCAACAGCAGGCGCTGGTCGATGCGGAACAGCCGGCCGTCGCCGAGGAGATGGGCGCAAAAGCCCAGGCCGAAGAGCGGCCGGAAGGCGGCGTCGCGGACATTGAGCCCGCCGGCATAGGCACCCATCGCCGGCATGATGCAGCGCGTTGGTGACAGCGCAAAGCAGCGCCGACGCAGCGCCCGGCCGCGCATGCGGACCTTGGCGGCGGGGTGCAGATGGCCGGCGATCTCCGGCAGTGCGCCGGCAGGGCTCGGCTCGTGTCGCAGCCTGACGCCGCGCAGCTCGAGCTCGTCCAGCACCGTGCCGCCCATCGCGGCCGAGATCGAAGGGTCGTGGTTGCCGCTGATCCAGAGCCAGTCGCGGCCGGCCTGATGGGCACGCAGGGTCGCAAGGCAGCTCTCGTCGATCCGCGCTTCGGCGCCGCGGTCATGGAAGGAATCGCCGAGTGCGATCACGCGTGCGGGCTGATGGCGCAGGATCGCGGCGCCGAGCAGCCGCAGCGTCGCAGCGGAATCATAGGGCGGCAGCAGCACGCCGCGCGCCGCATAGGCCGAGCCCTTCTCCAGATGCAGGTCGGCGACGACCAGCGTGCGCTCGTCCGGCAGGTAGAGCGCACCGGACAGATCGGGCACGAGCGCCAGCCGGCCGAGCATGAAAGCCTCGGACGCCGCTTCTGTCGCTTGCTTCGCCGCCAGGTTCACGCCATCGCCTCTTCGAGCATCTGCGCTTCGGCTTCCGCCAGGATTTCGTCGGCCGCCTCGCCATGGACCGCCTCGCGTCCAATCTCAAGCATCACCGAGACCGAGAGCGGCGAGACGTGATCGAGCGGCTGATGCACGATTCGCCCGCTGATCCGTGTCAGCATCTGACCCAGGCGGCCGATGTCGAGCAAGCCTGTCGCGGCGTCGGCACGTGCGGCGCGCAGCAGCACATGGTCGGGCTGATGCCGGCGCAGCACGTCGTAGACGAGATCGGTCGAGATCGTCACCTGCCGGCCGCTCTTCTCCTGGCCGGGGAAACGGCGCTCGATCAACCCGCCGATCACGGCGCAGGCGCGGAAGGTCCGTTTCATCAGCGCCGATTCCGCCAGCCATTCCTCGAGATCGTCGCCAAGCATGTCCTGTGAAAAGAGCTCGTCGAGCGAGAGCGCCCCGCGCGCGATCGCCGCGGCCATGTCGCCAAGCGTCCACACCGCGATGCCGTAATCATTGCAGACGAAGCCGAGCGGCTTCAATCGTGCCCGTTCCAGCCGGCGCGTCAGCAGCATGCCGAGGGTCTGGTGGGCGAGGCGGCCCTCGAACGGGTAGGCGACGAGGAAGAAGCGGCCTGCGCGCGGAAAGGTCTCGACCAGAAGCTCGCCCGGCTTCGGCAGGCGCGATTTCAGGCGCTGCGCATGCAGCCAGGACGAGACCTCGTCCGGCAGCTTCGTCCATTCCTTCGGCGAGGCCAGGATGGCGCGGACGCGGGCGGCGAGGAAGGTCGAGAGCGGGAACTTGCCGCCGGCATAGGAGGGAATCTTCGAGTCGGTGCCGGCGGCGGTGCGCGAGCAGACCACCTCGTTCTCGACGATGCCCTCGAAGCGCAGCACCTCGCCGGCGAAGATGAAGGTGTCGCCGGGTGTCATCGTCTCGGCGAAATATTCTTCCAATTCGCCGAGCATGCGTCCGCCGCGGCTGAGCATCTTCTGGCCGCCGGGACGGGCTGGCCGCGAGCGCCCGAGCCGGACCTTGAGCATGGTCGCTTCGACGATGGTGCCGACATTCATCCGGTATTGCTGGATGATGCGGGCATTGCTGGCGCGATAGAGCCCGTCCTTGCTCTGCCGGAGCTTGGCGAAGCGCTCATAGCTCTTCAGCGCATAGCCGCCGGTCGCGACGAAATCGACCACCGCGTCGAAATCCCCGCGGTCGAGATCGGCATAGGGCGAGGCTGTCAGGATCTCCTCATAGAGCGCGTCGGGCTCGAACCCGTCGGAGCAGGCGACCCCCAGCACATGCTGGGCGAGGACGTCGAGCGCGCCGATGCGGGGGGGCGGCGTGTCCTGCGCCGCTTCCGCCACCGCATCGAGCGCGGCGCGGCATTCAAGCAGCTCGAAACGGTTCGACGGCACCAGCAGCGCCTGCGAGGGCTCGTCCATGCGGTGATTGGAGCGGCCGATGCGCTGCATCAGTCGGCTCGCGCCCTTGGGCGCACCGACATTGATGACGAGGTCGACATCGCCCCAGTCGATGCCGAGATCGAGCGTTGCGGTGCAGACCACGGCTTTCAGCTTGCCGGCCGCCATCGCCGCCTCGACCTTGCGGCGCTGGCCGACATCGAGCGAGCCGTGATGCAGCGCGATCGGCAGCGTCTCCTCGTTCACGCTCCACAGCGCCTGGAACATGAACTCGGCCTGCATGCGGGTATTGACGAAGACCAGCGTCAGCTTGTGCTGCTGGATCGCGGCGTAGATGTCGCCGACGGCATGGGCGGTGACATGGCCCGCCAGCGGCAGCCGGCGGCTCGTATGCATGATGCCGATCTCGGCCGTCGCGCCGCCCTTGACGGTGACGAGGCCCGACGGCGTGGCGGCGCCACCGAGATAGGCCTGCAGGTCGGCTGGCTCGCGCACCGTCGCCGACAGGCCGACCGCGCTCATCTCAGGTGCCAGCCCACGCAGCCGGGCGAGGTCGAGCGAGAGCAAGTCGCCGCGCTTGGAGGTGACGAGCGCGTGCAGCTCGTCGAGCACGACGCGGCGCAAATTCGCGAAGAATGGTTTCGCATCACGATGCGAGACCAGCAGCGCGAGCTGCTCGGGCGTCGTCAGCAGGATGTCGGGCGGGCGCTCGATCTGGCGGGCGCGCTTGGCCGGCGAGGTATCGCCAGTGCGGGTCTCGACCTTCACGCTGAGCCCCATCTCGCGGATCGGCGTCTCGAGATTGCGGGCGATATCGACCGCGAGCGCCTTCAGCGGCGAGACATAGAGCGTGTGCAGACCATCGCGGTTTCCGCCGCGCTGGGTCAGTTCGACCAGCGAGGGCAGGAAGCCGGCGAGCGTCTTGCCGGCGCCAGTCGGCGCGACCAGCAGGGTCGAGCGTCCGGCCCGGGCCTCCTCCAGCAGAGCGAGCTGGTGCGCTCGCACATTCCAGCCGCGGCTGGCGAACCAGGCGGAGAAGGCGAGGGGAAGAGGCGAGGGCGCATCCATCGGAGGACAGAGATAGGCGCTGCCGAACGAAAAGGGAACGGCGGGCTTGCGTCATTCTCGGCCGGAGCGAAGCGCAGAGCCGAGAATCTCAGGACCAGAAGACACCGATCAACACCTCATTCGGCCGGAGATGCTCGGGTCAAGCCCGAGCATGACCCCGGTCTCAGCGCTGCGCGATCACCAGCAACCCCGGTACCGGCTGGCCGCGGTCGATCCGGGTGCTCTGCGGCTCGACCAGCACCGGCTCCAGTCTTGCCTCGCCGAGCTTCTCCCTGAGCCAGCGCTCGGCATGGACGAAGCGCCGGTCCTGGCCGACGGCGACGCCCTCGCCCTCATGATTCTGCACGGTGAAGGCAAGGAGCCCACCCGCCTTGAGCACGCGCGCGCTCTGATGGAAGCTCGCAGTAAGATCGCCGAGGTAGACGAAGACGTCGGCGGCGATAACGAGATCGGCCGAGGCGTCGGGCCGGCTCGCCAGGAAGGCGACGAGGCCGGCCGTGGCGAGCTTGTCGTAGAGCGGGCCGCCGCCCTCGCGCGTCTTGGCCTGCGCCTTGGCTATCATCCGCGGTGAGAGGTCGCAGCCTGCGAGGAACCCCACCTTGGCGCGGATCGCCTCGCCCATCAGCCCGGTGCCGCAACCGAGATCGTAGGTCGCCTCGAACTGGAAGGGGCGGCCGGCTTCTGCGCAATGGCGCGCCAGCGCGTCCTTCAGCAGCGCCGGCGCCTGGTATTGCAATGTGCCAACGAGGTGGCTGTCGAAGCGCTCGGCATAGCCGTCGAACAATGCGCCGGAGAAGTTCTCCGAGGTCGCCTGCTCGGCGGGCAGGGCGCCGATGCGGGCGAGGTCGAGCTTGGCGCCGACATGGTCGTTCGGATCGAGGTCGAGGCATTGCCGCCAGGCGGTGGCGGCCTCCTCATTGTGCCCGAGCGCTTCCTGCGCCAGCCCGTAAAGATGCCAGGCGGCGGTGAAACCGTAATGCTCGGCGAGCGTTTGATCGAGGATGTCGATCGCCGCCTGCGCATCACCATCCTTGAGCGCCGCCTCGGCCCAGGCGTAACGACGGTCGAGACGCTCGTCGCCGGAACTGGCGGAGTACACGCTGCTGCCCTTTTCGATCATGCTGCGGGTTTAACCGAGCCAAATGACACTGGCCAGACGATGAAGCCTTCCGATCTGCTGACGCCCACGCCAGCCGGGCTCTATTGCCCGCCGGCCGATATCTACATCGATCCGGTCCGTCCGGTGGCGCGGGCACTGATCAGCCATGGCCATTCCGACCATGCCCGCGCCGGTCATGGCGCCGTGCTGGCGACACGCGAGACGCTGGCGATCATGGCACTGCGCTATGGCGAGGCGTTCACCGGCTCGCAGCAGCTGGCGGTGCCCGGCGAAACTGTCCGTATCGGCGCAGTCGATTTCCGCTTCGTCCCGGCCGGCCATGTCCTCGGCTCCGCCCAGATCGTGGTCGAGCACAGGGGCCTGCGCATCGTCGTCTCCGGTGACTACAAGCGTGAACGCGATCCGACCTGCGCGCCCTTCGAGCCCGTTCCCTGCGACGTCTTCATCACCGAGGCGACCTTCGGCCTGCCGGTCTTCCGCCATCCGCCGGCCCATGCCGAGACCGGAAAGCTGCTCGATTCCGTCCGGCTTTTCCCGGAGCGCACGCATATCGTCGGCGCCTATTCACTTGGTAAGGCCCAGCGTGTCATGGCGCTGATCCGCGAGGCCGGCTACGAGCGCCCGATCTATATCCACGGCGCGGTCGAGAAGATCACCGAGTTCTACCGGGCCGAGGGCATCCCGCTCGGTGATATCCGCAAGGTCGATCCTGGCGAGCGCAAGGCCGAGGAACGCAAGGCATTTGCCGGCGAGATCGTCATCTGCCCGCCGAGCGCGATCCAGGACCTGTGGTCGCGGCGCTTCCCCGACCCGGTCACCGCCTTCGCCTCGGGCTGGATGCGGGTCAGGGCACGGGCTCGCCAGAAGGGCGTCGAGCTGCCCCTGATCATCTCTGACCATGCCGATTGGGACGATCTCCAGGCAACGATCCGCGAGGTCCAGGCCGGAGAGATCTGGATCACCCATGGCGAGGCCGAGGCGCTGGCGCATTGGTGCGGCACGGTCGGCCTCAAGGGCACGCCGCTGCACCTCGTCGGCTATGGCGACGAGGGCGAAGCCGAGCCGGACGCCAAGCCGGCGGAGGCCAAACCGGCGGAGGCGTCACCATGAACCGCTTCGCCTGGCTGCTGGACCGCCTCGCCTATGAGCCGCGCCGCAACGGCAAGCTCGCGCTGATCGCCGATTACCTGCGCACCACGCCCGACCCCGATCGCGGCTATGCGCTCGCGGCCATGACCGGCGGGCTGGTCTTCCAGAACGCCAAGCCCGGCCTGATCCGAGCGCTGATCGCCGAGCGCACCGACCCGGTGCTGTTCGCGCTGTCCTATGATTATGTCGGCGATCTCTCCGAAACCGTCGCGCTGATGTGGCCGGCGCGGCACGGCGTGAACGACGTGCCGCATCTGCCCGATGTCGTCGCCGGCCTGCGCAATTCGGGCAAGACCGAACTGCCGCGCCTGATCGCCTCCTGGCTCGATGCGCTCGACGAGACCGGGCGCTGGGCCCTGCTCAAGCTGATCACCGGAGCCCTGCGCATCGGCGTCTCCGCCCGCTTGGCCAAGACCGCAGCGGCGAGCCTCGGCGGCATTCCGGCCGATGAGGTCGAGCAGGTCTGGCATGGGCTGGAGCCGCCCTACACCGCGCTGTTTGCCTGGCTGGAGGGCTCAGGCGCGCGCCCCGAGGCGACCGATCCGGCACCCTTCCGCCCGGTGATGCTCTCGCATGCGATCGAGGAGGGCGACTTCGACAAGCTCGAGGCCGGCGAGTTGGCCGCCGAATGGAAATGGGATGGCATCCGCGTCCAGGCCGTTGCCGGTACGCGCCCCGACGGCGGCCGCGTCGTCAGGCTCTATTCGCGCACCGGCGAGGAGATCGGCGGCGCCTTCCCGGATGTCACCGAGGCGCTGACGCAGGACGGCGCGATCGACGGCGAATTGCTGGTGATGCGCGATGGCGTCGTCCAGAGCTTCAACACGCTGCAGCAGCGGCTCAACCGCAAGCAGGTGACGGCGAAGATGCTGGCCGAGTTCCCGGCCCATATCCGCGCCTACGACCTGATGGCCGAGGCCGACGATGATCTGCGCGCCCATCCCTATACCGAGCGGCGCGCCAGGCTCGAAGCTTTCCTCGGCAGGCTCGACAGCGCCCGTTTCGACCTCTCGCCGCGCATTCCGTTTGCAAGCTGGGACGAACTGACCGCGGCTCGCGCTGATCCGGCCTCGGCCGGGGCGGGTGCCGATGCCGAGGCGGTCGAGGGCTGCATGCTGAAGCGGCTCGACTCGCCCTACCTGCCTGGACGGCCCAAGGGCTACTGGTACAAGTGGAAGCGCGATGCCCGGCTGGTCGATTGCGTGCTGATGTATGCCCAGCGCGGCCACGGCAAGCGCTCCTCCTTTTATTCCGACTACACTTTTGGCGTCTGGCGGGTGGGCGAAGAAGGCACCGACGAGCTTGTGCCGGTCGGCAAGGCCTATTTCGGCTTTACTGACGAGGAGCTGATCGAGATCGACCGCTATGTCCGCAAGAATACGCTGAATCGCTTCGGGCCGGTGCGCGAGGTGACGCATACGCTATCCAGCGGCCTCGTCTTTGAAGTGGCTTTCGAGGGCCTACAGCGCTCGACGCGGCACAAATCCGGAGTCGCCATGCGCTTTCCTCGGATCAACCGCATCCGCTGGGACAAGCCGCCGGGCGAGGCCGACCGGATCGAGACGCTGGAGGCGCTGCTGCCGGCGAACTGAAGCATTTTCGAGCGAAGTGGGTACCGGTTCGCGGGAAGAAAATGCGCCAAACCAAAAGCCTGGAGTATCTCCGCGTGTCGAAGATGTGCGGAGATACTCCAGCGATCGCCTGTGTCTCCTGACGATTGAAGCATTGACAGCGTGAGATGCCCGGCGCTTGAACTTTAAGGGGGAATCGCGCGGCATCTTGCCGGAGCTGCGGCGTGTGGAGGGCATGATGACACGGATCGTGATCGCGGACGATCATCCGCTCTTTCGTGGCGCATTGCGCCAGGCGGTCTCGCATGCGCTTTCCGGCTCGGAGGTCAGCGAGGTCGGCTCGCTCGATGCGCTCGGCCAGGCCCTCGCCGAGGCTGCCGACACCGATCTCATCCTGCTCGATCTCAGCATGCCCGGCGTCCAGGGTTTTTCCGGCCTGCTCTTCCTGCGTGCCGCCCATCCCGAGATTCCGGTGATCGTCGTCTCGGCCAATGACGACCCCGCCGTGATCCGCCGCTGCATCGAATTCGGCGCGCTCGGCTTCCTGCCCAAGACCGCCGAGGTCGCGCAGATGGGCGAGGCGATCCAGGCCGTGCTCGACGGCGGCGTCTGGACCCCGCCCGGCGTCGATCTCTCCGCCCCGGTCGATCATGAGACCGCCGACATGGTCCGTCGCCTGGCGACGCTGACGCCGCAGCAGGTGCGCGTGCTGATGATGTTGTCGGAGGGGCTGCTCAACAAGCAGATCGCCTATGAGCTCGGCGTCTCCGAGGCGACGGTCAAGGCGCATGTCTCGGCGATCCTGACCAAGCTCAACGTCGACAGCCGGACCCAGGCCGTGATTGCCGCCGCCAAGATCGCCGGCGCCGGCTGGGCGGCGCAGGGCGCTTCGGCGACGAGCTGAGGCGCACGGCGGTTGACGGCTGCGTTCAGGCCCGGTTCAAGCAGGGTCTGATTTGTTTCGCACGTCGATCCGAAGGGGATTTCCATGGCCAATGGCGGTGGCACCGAGCGCTTTCTGGGCGGTTCCGTCCTCAGCGTCCTCGTGCGCCTGTTCTTCATCTCACTGCTGGTCGGTGCGGCCATGGCCTTTCTCGGCCTGTCGCCGCGCGGCCTCTTCGACTCAGTGCTGCGCTTCTTCCGCTCGATCACTGATCTCGGCTTCGACGCGGTCCGCGAAGTTGGCGGCTGGGCGATTGCCGGCGCGCTGGTCGTCGTGCCGCTCTGGCTGATCAGCCGGCTGTTCGCCTCGAAGCGGTAGGAGCGGAGGCGAGGAACGGAGTCGGTTTGCGATTCATTGCGGACCCGACAGAAG
Source organism: Allobosea sp. Root483D1 (assembly GCF_001429505.1). Lineage (GTDB taxonomy): Bacteria > Pseudomonadota > Alphaproteobacteria > Rhizobiales > Beijerinckiaceae > Allobosea. Next base: position 647,316 of record NZ_LMJW01000001.1, on the reverse strand, counting down.
CTGCCTACCGTGAGTTGTATCACTCGTAGGAGACATGTCGGTGTGCTGGATTAGATTCGCTGCCGCATCGGCTTTGATCTTTCTTCCTAACCATCTAGTAGCTTGCGAAATTGCGGTCAGAGATGCCAAGGCTGCGATGGCCGCGATCAGAAAAGTATTCGAGCCTTACAAGGAAAGGTGCCGCCACGAGAACGAAGGCGTCCAATGCCTCATAAAGGAGCGGTCTCTGGAAACCAATTCGTTTGCGGTGCCTGGGTATATGCCTGGGTACTTGGCCGTGCTCAGCGCGTCTGCCCGCGAAAGGGCGGACAAGGAGGTTCTTGCCGGGATTTTTATCAGCCATCTGGCCGATAGCTCCCCGAATCAGAACGTCAAATCGCGCCTGACTCAGGCATTCGAATTAGGGGAAGAGTTCAAAATCTCAGGCGAGAACTGCTCGCTTTGGGCCCGCACAAAAGACGGCGCGGTGGAAGTGTTCATGGCGGGGCCGATGGTTCGCTAGCCACCCATAGTAGACAACCGTACTCGGGCTTTAGATCATCTCCCCCCGCGCGATCGCCTCAGCATCGCGCCCGACCAAGACGTCGAGCCGCGGCAATCCGGCCTTGCGCATCTGCATGTCGAGCCCGCGCTTGACCTCGCCGACCAGCCCCGGACCCTTGAACACCATCGCCGAATAGAACTGCAACAGGCTCGCACCGGCCCGGATCTTGGCGAAGGCGGTCTGCGCCGAATCGATGCCGCCGACGCCGATCAGCGGGAACTGGCGCTCCACGCGCAGGAAGGTCTCGGCGAGGATGCGCGTCGAGGCCACGAAGAGCGGCTTGCCGGATAGGCCGCCGGTCTCGGCTCTGCTGGCGCTGCGCAGGCTGTCGGGCCGCACGACCGTCGTGTTCGAGACGATCATGCCGTCGACCTTGCGGCGGCGGGCGACCGCGACCATGCCGTCGAGCTCGGGCATGGAGAGGTCCGGCGCGATCTTGATCAGCACCGGCGTCGGGTTGCCCCCGGCGGCGGCCTCGTCGCGGGCAGCGAGCGTGCGCGCGATCAGGTCGTCGAGCGCGTCCTCGACCTGCAGGTCGCGCAGGCCTGGCGTGTTCGGCGAGGAGACGTTGACGGTGAGGAAATCGGCGAGCGGCGCCAGCCTCCCTGCCAGCACCGCATAGTCGGCGCTGCGGTCTGCCGAATCCTTGTTGGCGCCAAGATTGACGCCGACGAGGCCGCCCTTCTTCCGGCGGGCCGACAGTCGCGCGGCGACCGCTTCCATGCCTTCGCTGTTGAGGCCGTAGCGGTTGATAACCGCCTCGTCCTCCGGCAGGCGGAAGACGCGCGGGCGCGGGTTGCCCGGCTGCGGCAGCGGCGTCACCCCGCCGACCTCGACGAAGCCGAAGCCGAGCCCGAGCGCGCCATCGACCGCCTCGGCATGCTTGTCGAACCCGGCGGCGAGGCCGACCGGATTGGCAAAGCGCAGGCCGAAGGCCTCGACCGCCAGAGACGGCGGATCGGCTGCCGGCCGCAAGGACGGCGCGGCGGCCAGTGCCGCGATCGTCAGCCGGTGCGCCTGCTCGGCGTCGAGCTTGTGGATCAGCGGCCGTGCCAGGCCGAACAGCGCTCCGATCACGCGACATCCTCCGCAAAGACATGGCCGCCTTCACCGCGGGGCAACGGCACGATCCAGCGCGCCTGCTTCGGATCGAGTGGGGCATAAAGATGCGGGAACATTGCCCCGCCTCGCGATGGCTCGTAGCGCAGGGCGTCGCCGAGCCGGGCATCGTCGATGGCGACCAGCAGCAGGCCGTCCTGGCCGGCGAAATGCCTGGCTGCGGTCTCGCGAACCTGCGCGCCTGTCGAGAAATGGATGAAGCCGTCGGCGAGGTCGACCGGCGCTCCCTCGAAGAGGCCTGCGGCCTCGGCTTCGCGCCAAAGCGCCTTGGGACAGATCTTGTAGATGAGCGGCATGGTGCCGGACATATCGCCTGAGGGCCGTCGGCAAAAGCGGAAACCATGCCGCACCGAGCTGCGTTCCCGATTTTCCATTTGGCCGCGGTCCTGGTCGTCCCCGGTTTCCCGGCGGTCGCCCCGGATGACTCGGCCCGGCAGACGCAGAAATCAGATTGAATTCTTATCGAATAGGGGATATTTCCTATTTCTGTCCCCGCTCGGCACCATCAGGAACGAGGCCTCCCGGCGATGCTGTCTCATGACCAGATCTGGAGCGCGATCGACACGCTCGCCCAGCGCTATGGCCTGACGCCTTCGGGCCTCGCCCGCAGGGCCGGGCTCGACGCCACCACCTTCAACCGCTCGAAGCGCACCGGCGCCGACGGACGCGAACGCTGGCCCTCGACCGAGTCGATCGCCAAGATCCTCGCCGCCACCGGCGCCTCCTTCGACGAGTTCATGAACGTCGTCCGGCGCGGCGCGCCACCGGCGCACACGATCCCGGTGATCGGCTTTGCCCAGGCGGGGTCCGGCGGCTTCTTCGGCGATGGCGGCTTTCCGGTCGGTTCCGGCTGGGACGAGGTCGCCTTTCCGGGCCTGCAGGACGAGAAGGCCTATGCGCTCGAGATCGCCGGCGATTCGATGCTGCCGCTCTATCGCGACGGCGACACCATCATCGTCTCGCCGGGTGCAGCGATCCGCCGTGGCGACCGCGTCGTGGTCAAGACCGTCGACGGGGAGGTGCTGGCCAAGCAGCTCAGGCGCCAGACCGCCAAGACGGTCGAACTTGCCTCGCTCAACCCCGAGCATGCCGACCGGGTGCTGGCGCTCTCCGAGATCGCTTTCATGGCGCGGGTGATCTGGGCCAGCCAGTAGAGCAACGCCGAAGCCGCTCTTTCCACAGTCCTCGTCCTGAGGAGCCGCGTAGGCGGCGTCTCGAAGGATGCTCCAGGAGGCTCAGGAACCAACTGAAGCATCCTTCGAGACGCAGCCCAAAGGCTGCTCCTCAGGATGAGGCCTAAAAGATCAGGCCAATACGCGCTGCGCCGGCAGCGACACCGTGAACACCGCGCCGACCTCGGACGGTTCGAGCGCGATCATGCCGCCGTGCAGCCGCACCAGCTCGGCGGCGATGGCGAGGCCAAGGCCAGTGCCGCCGGGATTGACCGAGCCGCGGAAGGCCTGGAACAGGTTGTCCCGCGCCCGCGCCGGAACGCCCGGCCCGTTGTCGGCGATCCGCAGGACGACCTCGCCATGGCGCCGGCCGGCACTGATCCTGAGCGCCGGGGCCCGCTCCCCCGTTTCGGCGATGCCGTCGAGCGCCTGGATCGCGTTGCGCATCAGGTTGGACAGCACGCGCGCCATCTGGTCGGGGTCGCAAGGGGCGATCACCTCGGCCGGCACCTCGTTGGCGAAATGGATCGCGCCGTTCTCGCCGAGGCCGAGCAGCTCGGCCTGTTCGGCGACGAGCTGGCGCAGCGCCACATCCCGCAGCGTCGGGTTAGCCTCGGTCGCCCGGCCATAGGCGAGCGTCGCCTGGCAGAAATCGATGGCGCGCCCGAGCGTCGCGATCAACCGCGGCGCGAAACGCCTTATCTTCGGATCGCGCGTCTCGGTCAGCCGGTCGGACATCAATTGCGCCGCGGCCAGCATGTTGCGCAGGTCGTGGTTGATCTTGCTGACGGCGAGCCCGAGTTCCGCGAGGTGCTTCTTGGCGCGAAGGTCGTCGGCGAGCGTCGCCTGCATGCGCGCCAGCGCCCGCTGTGCCTCGCCGATCTCGTCGGCGCGCTGCGTCGGCTCGATGATCCGGCGCGGATTCTCCGGGTCGTGCTCGAATTCCATTACATTGGCGGCGAGGTGCCGGATCGGCTGCACGATCAGCCAGTTGAGCGAGAGATAGACCAGCCCTGCCGTCAGGATCGAAATGATCAGCGTGACCAGAGTCAGGTTGACCGAGAACTTCAGCATGGCCCGCCGCAGCGGCCGCTCGTCGATGACCATCTCGACGAAGTCGGCGGCGCCGACCGCCTGTCCGACCACCCGGATCGGCATCTCATGCGAGGGGCTGACCAGCGTCGCGACCGATTCGACGATCGACTGCATCCAGCTCTGGTCGCGCAGGTCGACGGTCTTGGCGACCTCGTGCGGCATCGAATCGAGGCTGAGCAGGCGGCGCGCCCCGCCCACACGGGCGGCGATGGCGGAGGCGCCGACGCCGGCGAGCAGCCGCTCCTCGCTGCCTTCCGGCATACCTTCGGCCGGGGATCCTTCGAGCACGAGCACGGCGATCTGCGCCGCGGCGAGCCGGTCGTTCAGCCAGTTGCGCCGGAAATTCGCAACCGAGGGCAGATAGATCAGCACCTCGGCCAGCATCACGAACAGGATGGTGAGCACGAGCAGCTTGGCCGACAGGCCGAGCTGGGTCGGCCCGCGCGCGACGCTGATCGACAGGGTATTGGGATCGAACCGTCTCACTGACATCGAGAGCCAGTCTATCCGAAACGGCGCAGGAAGCCGATCAATCGGCGGAGGCCTGGCTTTGCCGCGAGCGGCGCCTGGAAGGAGAGCGCCGCCTTCTGCGACAGCTCCGACAGGCTCTGGGACGGTGGGATCAGCCCGGCCATCTCCCTGACGTTCATCCGCTTCTGGACGGCAAGGCCCCAGGGCACGATCAGCTCGGCCGCCTGCGCACCGGCGATGACGACGCCGATAATGCCGCCCTTGCGGTCGGTCATCAACTTGATCAGCCCTTCGCTCTGCCGTTCGGCCTGAGCCCGGCCGCTCTCGGCATAAGGCCAGCGCAGCACCCGGATCTCGCCTTGCGCCCGCGCCTGCGCTTCGCTCAGGCCGACGCTTGCCAGCTCCGGCCGGCCATGGATAGTGCGCGGTACCTGTTCGCGCCTGAAGCGGACCGGCTGACGGAAGAGGGCGTTGCGGAGCACGAGCCCGGCCTGATGCTGGGCGGCATGGCTCGAGGTTGTTCCAGCGGCCGCGCCGCCGGCACAATCGCCGACGGCGTAGATGCTGCGGTTGGCGGTGCGCAGCGAGGCATCGACGATGACGCCGGTATCGTCGCTGCGGACGCCGGCGAGATCGAGTTCGAGGCCGGCGATGTTCGGCTTGCGTCCGCTCGCGACCAGGAGATGCGTGCCGTCGATCCTAATCTCGCCGTCGAGCGTCAGGCGTGGTCGCTGCCGATGGCTCTCGGCGCGCAGGATCGGTCGGCCCTCGTGCAAGCCGATGCCGTCTCCGAGCAAGGCGCGCCTGAGCACGCCGACCGCCTCGGGGTCCTCATCGGGCAAGAGGCCTTCGCGCGCGATCAGGACGACCTCGCTGCCGAGCGCACGCATCGCGTGCGCCAGTTCGACGGCCGCAGCCGTGTCGCCGAGCACGATCAGCCGGTCTGGCCGCTTCGCCAGCTCGAAGACGCTGTCCTCGGTCAGGCAGGGCAGGTCGGCGAGGCCGGGGACCGATGGCATGACCGGCAGCGAACCGGTCGCGACGACGAAGCGCCGCGCCTTGATCACCGTCTCGCCGATCGCGATCTGATGACGGTTCTGGAAGCGCGCCTCGCCCTTGAGCACGATGACGCCGAGGGCGGCGAGGCGCTCATCCGAATCGTTTGCGGCCGATCTGGCGGCAACCTGATCCAGATGAGCCCGGACGCGCCCATAATCGATTTCACCCGCACCCTGGATGAGGCCGAACGTTGCCGCATCCGCGACAGCCCGCGCCTGCCCGGCGACGGCGCGCAAAGCCTGACCGCGCGCTCCCCGGTTGAGCGACAGCGCGCTCCCGCTCTGCCTGACCAGCACGACCCGGACGCCGAACAGCGCGGCCGCGCTCGCCACCGCGAGCCCGCCCGGACCATCGCCGACGACGCAGATGTCCGGTGTCAGCGGATCCTTGCTGGCTGCTGGGCTGGCGGTTTCGCTCACGCCGCGTCTCCCGGTCACTGTCCCGCTGGTGCAGATGCGGTGCCGTTGCGGCAGAATCAAGTTCAGTCCTGCGATCGCAGGGTGGAAGCGGTGAATTCCGGCGAGATGACGGTGAAGCTCGCCCTCAGGCGATCTTGCGTGGCTCGTCGCCCTTGCTGAACGCCGACACGGGCTGTGGCCGGCCGAACAGATAGCCTTGCGCCCGCTGGGCGCCGAGCAATTGCACCGCCATGCGCTGCGCCTCGGTCTCGATGCCCTCGACCACGACATTCATCGACAGGCGCCGGGCGAGCTGGCAGACCGCCTCGATCACCGCCTTGGAGGCCTCGTCGCTGTTGACGTCGCGGCTGAAGCTCTGGTCGATCTTTACCTGCGAGAACGGGTAGGTCGAGAGATAGGCGAGGGAGGAATAGCCCGTCCCGAAATCGTCGAGGGCGAACTTGATCCCGATTCCGCGCAATTCGTTGATGACCTCGAGCGTCGTCTTGTTGTCCTCGATCAGCAGCGATTCCGTCACCTCGAGCGTCAGGCGGGCGGGCGCGAGATGGGCGAGCAGCAGGGCGTTCTTGACGGTTTCGACGATGCGGCGCGGCTCGCGGAACTGCAGTGGCGAGATGTTGACGGAGACGCCGATGCCATCGGGCCATTTTGCCGCGTCGCGGCAGGCCTGGCGGATCGCCCAGTCGCCCATGCCGGCGATCAGCCCGGACTGCTCGGCGATCGGGATGAACACGCCGGGCGGCACCATGCCGCGCGTCGGGTGCCGCCAGCGCATCAGCGCCTCGCGCGTCACGATCTCCTGCGTGCGCAGGTCGATGATCGGCTGGTAGTGCAGCTGGAGCGCGCCTTCGGCGCTGGCCTGGCGCAGATCGACCTCGATCTCGTGGCGCTCGAGCATCTCCTCCGCCATCGCCGGGTCGAAGAAGGTCGCGGTGTTGCGGCCGGCGCCCTTGGCCTTGTAGAGCGCGGTGTCGGCATGGCGCAGCAGGTCGGCCGGCGTTGCGCCGTCCACGGGCGCGAGTGCGATGCCGACGCTGGCGGTGACGTAGACGGTCTTGGTGTCGAGCTCGAAGGCGCGGTCCATCGTCTCGATCATGCGCTGCGCGATCATCCGGACCGTGGCGACATCGGTCGCCGGCAGGATCAGCACGAATTCGTCGCCGCCGAAGCGCGCCAGCAGGTCGTTGTGGCGGATCGCGCTCTTCAGCCGCGCCGCCGTCTGGATCAGCACCCGGTCGCCGATGTCGTGGCCGAGATTGTCGTTGACCTGCTTGAAGCCGTCGAGATCGATATAGAGCAGGGCGAAGGTCTCGCCGGTCCGCTCCTGCCGGCGGAAAGCGTCGGCGAGCTGCGTGTTGAACTCGAAGCGATTGGCGAGGCCGGTCAATTCGTCGAAGCGCGCCATCTGCTCGATCCGCGCTTCGGTCGCCTTCCGCTCGGTCGCATCCTCGGTCAGCATCAGCACGCCGCCCTCGGCCGCGGGCGCGATGGTGACGACGAGCATCCGCCCGTTGCGCGACTGCAATTCGTAGATGGCGGCCTGCTGCGTCGCCTGCACGCCGTCGAGCGCCGCCTTGATGTCGCGGACCTGCTCGGGGTTCATCACCTGCCGCTCGACCAGGAAACGTGCGATCGCGCTGATCGGTGTGCCCGGCAGCGCCAGCGTCTCGGGAATCCCGTAGAGAGCGGCATGCGGCGCGTTCGAGACCGCGAGGTCGAGCTTGCGGTCGAACATCGCCAACCCGTGGATCATCGTGTTGAGCGCGGCGTCGAGCGTCAGGTTCTGCGAACGCAGCGCCGTCGCCAGTGCCTTGGATTGCTTGGTCGCGTCGCTCAGTGCCAGCAGGTTGCGGTGCAGCGAGTTGGTGATCGCGATGTTGGCTACGACATAGAGGAAGGCAAAATAGCCGATGTACTGGTAGTAGGGGTTGTGCGCCTGGATCAGGCCGACCGCCATTGGCACGCAGAAGGTCAGCAGCTGCACCGCGACGAATTTCGGCCGTCCGGCGTTGCGCGCGACATAGCCGGAGGCGAGCGCGATCGTCGATGACACCGAGGTGATGTGGGCGGCGGCATCGTCCGTCCAGGCCAGCGCCGCATAGCAGCTGAAGCCGAGCACCGCGCTGAACACGGTCGCGCCGAAGAAATACTCCCGGTCCCAGCGCCTGGTCTGCGCGAGCGTATCCTCGGAATGGTCGAGCCGGCGATAGCGGACCACCGTGATGATCCGCATGACGACGACCAGCGCGACGCCAAGCGTCAGCGCCATGAACAGCTCGGCCCTGGTCGCCACCCAGCACAGGAAGGGCGTCAGGATGCCGGCAATGCCGCCGGGGATGATCGAGCCCGGCGAGGAGAACAGCGATGAGACCAGCAGGCGATAATCGGCGAGGTCGACCGCGCTCCGGCCGTCGTGGCCGGCTGGCTGCTCTGCGATCGCTCTGTCGGCGCTGGCGCTATGCAACCGGTTCGGCACTCCCGCCATCCACTCCTGCCTTTTGACGGTCTCGGGCGAGGCGGCTGAACGGGCCCATCCTTTGCCGCATCACCTAACGGCTATAAGAGGGAAAGGTAAAAGTTTCATGAGAGTTACGCGGCGGAGTTGCGCGATCGGCGCAAACGCCGACCGCGCCGGGGTTTTCTGCAGTTTGCTCAGGCGGCGCCGGCGAACGCATCCTCTGGGCCGCGCTGGTAGACGCGCGCCAGCATACGGTCCTGCGTCTGGGCGATGCGCTGCAGCTTGGAGATCGCGCTCGGATGCAGGCGCAGCATGCAGTCGGTCCAGAGCTGGCCGAGATATTCGAGCTCCTCGCGCAGATTGCCGGCGCGGCGGTTGAAGGCCGAGAACAGGGCGGTGCGGGCCGCATGGATCGGCAGCGAGTCGGCGGCGTATTTGCGGATCCAGTCGTCGCCGGTGCCGGTCGGCACCACAGCTTCCAGCCCGCCCGCCGCCAGGAACTCGGTCGCGCTCATCTCCTCGCCGGACTGCAGCATATGCTCGGCCGCGCGCGGGCCCATCCGGCGCGACAGGAGGCCGACGGCGGTGATCGGGAAATGGTTGAACTTGATCTCCGGGTAGACGAACGAGGCCTGCTCCTCGGCGATCATGACGTTGCATGAGCGCGGTGCGTCGATGCCGCCGCCGATCGCCTTGGCATGGATCGTCGACAGGGTGACGACCATGCCGTTGAGGCCGCTGGCGTTGCGCAAGGCATCCTCGACCGAAAGCCGGGCGTATTCCGCCAGAGCAGGACGATCGTTCTTGGCCAGGCAGTCGAGATAGAAGTCGAGGTCGCCGCCGAGGGTGAAGAACGGTCCGGTGCCGCGGAAGGCGAGGAAGCGCACCGGCGCGGCGTGATACTGCTCCGGCGCGCCCCAGAGGTCGATGATCGCCTGCTGCACCTTGCCGAGGCTCTCGAGCAACTGCAGCGTGAAGACCGGCTTCAGCTCCGGCTTGATGGTGACCCAGAGCAGGCGCAGCTCCTGCTCGTAGGCGAGCTTGATCTCCGGCAGGAAGCCGGCCCGCTGGCGGATAGCCTCGATCACCTCTCCATCGACGAGCTCGGCAACGGCCTGGCCGGCTGCTGTCGGTGCATAGCTCTGAAACATCGTCCCGTCTCCGCCTCGTATCGCACCCCTCGACGCCGCCGAGGGTAGTGAAAGTTAATAATCTGTAAACGCAAACTGTCCGAAATGGTTAATTTCGTTAAGTTTTATTCGTTAACGCAAAAGCTGGCTCACCACCTGAAACCGCATCCCTCGGTTGTCTCGCTGTCGCCGCTAGCGTCGCAGTCGATGCACGCAATGGGCGTGCCAGCATATCACTCGTCGGTCAGGGTTGCCGTGATAACGAAAAATTTACCAATCGGAGCAGCGCCTTGTGGCGTGTCCGGCATGGCCGGCGGCGATGTGCCGATCAGGTGGGCGGCGGGGGCGCCGGTCGGCATGAGGCAAGGCTGTTTCATCGAGAGAACCGGCCACGCCGCAGTTGTGCCGCAATCGGTCGTGCAAGGAATGACGTGCCGCAGGCCGGCCTTGTCCCGGCGTGGTCGAGCGGCTAACCATGAACCAACGTCCGCCGCCGCAAGGTTGCGGGCATCACGACGAGCTGACGCTTTGAGCCGCCAGACCGAAGCCGAGGATGAGAGAAGGGCGCGCCTCGCCGCCGCCCTCCGCGAGAATCTGAAGCGCCGCAAGGCGCAGGCAAGGGCCAGGCGTGCCTCGGAAACGACGGCCGAGGACACGCCTCCGCCCACCCAGGCCGACCCCACCCGGTCCTGATCCCCCTTTTTCCGGCCGGCCCTCCCGCCCGCCGCCCTGCAGGACGAGCCCGATGGACCGTATCCGCATCACCGGCGGTCAGCGCCTCAATGGCGTGATCCCTATCTCCGGCGCGAAGAACGCGGCGCTGCCGCTGATGATCGCGAGCCTCCTCACCGACGAGACGCTGACGCTGACCAATGTGCCGCGGCTCTCCGACGTCAGCGCGCTGTCGCGCATCCTCTCCAACCAAGGCGTCGACCGTTCGGTCGCCGGCAAGCGCATCGGCCAGAGCGCCGAGACTGGCCAGACGGTCGCCCTGACCGCGCGCCAGATCGTCGATACTTGCGCGCCCTATGAGCTGGTCTCGACGATGCGGGCGAGCTTCTGGGTGATCGCGCCGATCCTGGCCCGCATGGGCGAGGCCAAGGTCTCGCTGCCCGGCGGCTGCGCCATCGGCACCCGCCCTGTCGACCTCCTGCTGATGGCGCTGGAGCGCCTCGGCGCCACCATCACCATCGAGGGCGGCTATGCGCTGGCTCGCGCCCCGAAGGGATTGAAGGGCGGCGAGATCGTCTTCCCGAAGGTCACGGTCGGCGGTACCCATACCGCGTTGATGGCCGCCGTCCTCGCCGATGGCACTACGGTGATCGAGAACGCCGCACGCGAGCCCGAGGTCGTCGACCTTGCCGCCTGCCTGGAGAAGATGGGCGCCAAGATCGAGGGCGCCGGTACCTCCACCATCACCATCCGCGGCGTCTCGCGCCTTGGTGGCGCGCACCACGCCGTGCTGCCGGACCGGATCGAGACCGGCACCTATGCGATGGCGGTGGCGATGACCGGCGGCGACGTCCTGCTCGAAGGCGCGCGCGCCGATCTGCTGCAGGCGGCGCTCGATGTGCTGAGCCAGGCCGGCGTCGACATCTCCGAGACCAATGAAGGCGTTCGCGTCCGTCGCAACGGCGCCGCGCTCGCGCCGGTCGACGTCACCACCGATCCGTTCCCGGGTTTCCCGACCGATCTCCAGGCTCAGCTCATGGCGCTGATGACCATGGCCAAAGGCACCTCGCGCATCCGCGAGACCATCTTCGAGAACCGTTTCATGCACGTGCAGGAGTTGGCCCGGCTCGGCGCCAAGATCCGGCTCGACGGCGATGCGGCCTATGTCGACGGCGTCGAGAAGCTCACCGGCGCGCCGGTGATGGCGACCGATCTGCGCGCTTCGGTCTCGCTGGTCATCGGCGGCCTCGTCGCCGAGGGCGAGACGATGATCAACCGCGTCTACCATCTCGACCGTGGTTTCGAGGCGCTGGAGGCCAAGCTCAGCCGTTGCGGCGCCCAGGTCGAACGCATCAGCGGTTGACGCAAGGCACTGCCCCAGCCAGATAGGACCCATGTCCGATCCTGCCGCCGAGCCGCTGAAGCTGATCGCCCTGGACGCCGACGACTTGTCGGTGATCTCGGCGCATTTGCAGGATGCGGTGCTGAAGCGCGGCGACATCGCCTATCTGCCGGCCGAGAAGCGCTTTGCGCTGGCGCTGCGCCGCTTCGACTGGGAAGGCGCGGCGCAAGGCCAGAAGCGCCGCCGGCTCTCCGCCTTGCATTTCGAGCGCGTCACGGCGGCGCGCAGCACCAAGGTCGCGGCCGGCGATGCCATACTCAGCCTGCTTGCGGTCACCTTCGCACAGAGCGACGATCCGGCCGGGCAGGTGACCCTGCATTTCTCTGATGGTGCCGCCATCCGCCTCGATGTCGAGTGCATCGAGGCGCAGATGAAGGATCTCGGTCCGATCTGGGAAGCCGTCGCGACGCCGGCTCACCCGGACGCCGGCTGAACCTCTTCCGGTCAGGATCTCCGATGCCGATCAGGCTTGACGCACGCGATGCCGGTTTCGAGCGGGAGTTCACGGCTCTGCTCGCGATGAAGCGCGAGGTTTCCGAGGATGTCGACCAGGTCGCGGCGGCGATCATCGCCGATGTCCGCGCCCGCGGCGATGCCGCGCTGATCGACTATACCGAACGCTTCGACAAGCTTTCCCTGACGCCGCAGACACTGCGTGTCACCGAGAGCGAGATCGAGGCGGCGTTTGCCGCCTGCACGCGCGCGCAGCTCGCTGCGCTCGAGACGGCCCGCACCCGGATCGAAGCCTATCATTTGCGCCAGAAGCCGACCGATTCCTGGTCGCGCGACGCGCTCGGCGTCGAGAGCGGTTGGCGCTGGAGCGCGGTCGAGGCGGTCGGCCTCTATGTGCCGGGCGGCACGGCAAGCTATCCTTCCTCGGTGCTGATGAACGCGATCCCGGCCAAGGTCGCTGGGGTCGAGCGCCTGGTCATGGTCGCGCCAACGCCGCGCGGCGAAACCAATCCGCTCGTGCTCGCTGCGGCGAAGCTCGCCGGCATCGACGAGATCTACAAGATCGGTGGGGCGCAGGCCGTCGCCGCGCTCGCCCATGGCACGCAGACGATCATCCCGGTCGCCAAGATCGTCGGTCCCGGCAACGCCTATGTCGCCGCCGCCAAGCGCCGTGTCTTCGGCACGGTCGGCATCGACATGATCGCCGGCCCCTCCGAGGTGCTGGTCCTGGCCGATGTCAGCGCCAATGCCGACTGGATCGCCGCCGACTTGCTCGCCCAGGCCGAGCACGACACCGCCGCCCAGTCGATCCTGATCACAAACGATGCCGCGTTGGCCGACGCCGTTGAGCGCGCTGTCGAGGGCCAGCTCAGGACGCTGCCGCGGGCCGAAATCGCCGGGGCGAGCTGGCGCGAGTTCGGCGCTGTCATCCTGGTCGAAGCGCTCGACAAGGCGATCCCGCTGGTCAACCGGCTCGCGCCGGAGCATCTCGAGATCATCGCTGCCGATGCCGATGGGCTGGCGGCGCGCATCCGCAATGCCGGCGCGATCTTCCTGGGCGGACATACGCCAGAGGCGATCGGCGACTATGTCGGCGGCTCGAACCATGTCCTGCCGACGGCCCGCTCGGCCCGCTTCTCCTCCGGGCTCGGCGTGCCCGACTTCATGAAGCGCACCTCGCTGCTGAAATGCGATCCCGAGGCGCTGCGTGCGCTCGCCGGGGCCGCGACCGAGCTCGCCGAAGCTGAGGGCTTGCAGGCTCATGCGCGTTCCGTGACGATCCGACTCAACGGCTGACGGCAGGCTGGCGATTCTACGCCTGCACGGAGCTGGGCGGAGGGGACATGTCGGAACGCAACCAACTGCTCGCCGTCACGCTCGACGAGGCCTCGCTCGGGCGCGGCAGTGCCGACCAGGAGCATGAGCGCGCGGTCGCGATCTACGACCTGATCGAGCGCAACCACTTCGCCCTGCCGGAATTCGACGGCGGCCCCTACGCGGTCCATCTTGCTCTGGTCGAACGGCGGCTCGCCTTCGAGGTCAAGAGCGCCGAGGGGGCGGCACTCGTCACCCATCATCTCTCGCTGACGCCGTTCAAGCGCATCATCAAGGATTACGAGCTGGTCTGCGACAGCTATTACGCTGCCATCCGCACCGCCACGCCCGCGCAGATCGAGGCGATCGACATGGGCCGCCGTGGCCTGCACGACGAGGCGGCGGTTCTGCTGGTCGAGCGACTGTCGAACAAGGTCGAGATCGACAACGAGACCGCACGCCGCCTCTTCACCCTGATCTACGCGCTGCACTGGAAGGGCTGACCGTTTGGAGCCGTCCGCCCCGCGCAAGCTCCAAAGCGTGCTGTTCATGTGCGCCTACAATGCGGTGCGCTCGCCGATGGCGGAGGCGCTGGCCAAGCACTTCTTCGGCAAGTCGATCTATGTCCAGTCCGCCGCCGGCAAGCGCAAGGGCGAGCTCGATCCCTTCGCGCTGTCGGTGCTCGACGAGATCGGCATCGACGCGCACAAGCACAAGCCGAAGACGGTCGAGGAACTGGAGGAGTGGGAGGGCCTCAACTTCGACCTGATCGTCTCGCTCTCGCCCGAGGCGCACCACAAGGCGCTCGAGCTGACCCGCACCGTTGCCGCCGAGGTCGAGTATTGGCCGACGCCGGACCCGACCATCATCCAAGGCTCACGCGAGCAGGTGCTCGACGCCTATCGCGCCGTCCGTGACGGGCTGATGCAGAAGATCACGAAGCGGTTGAGGTCCTGAACCCTACTGGATCAGCACGGCCCCGCCGCAGCGCACGCCGCTGACCCAGCTATCCGCTTGTCCAAGCCCGACCCCGAGCGTGTTGAGCAGGCTCGTCAGCACCTGGTCGAGCGGGGCCGCGGCGCCCGCGATGACGCCGGAGACGGCGCCACCCAACCCGGGGATGGGGAGCCCGAGCCCTAGCAGCTCGACGCGCAGATCGAGATCTGAAACCAGCCGCGACAGCAGGCTCGCAACGAAGTTCTGGGTCGAGGTCGTCTTCTTGTCGGCACGCTGGATCTCGGCATAGCTGAAGCTGACCGGGGTCTCGCTGGTGTTGCTGATCGTGACATGGGCCCGGCCCGTCACCTTGGCGAGGCCGAGCAGATCGAGCAGCGTTGCCGCCGGCGGGTTGGGTCGCGTGCTGAAATTGCTGAACTCGGCATTGGAGACTTGCCCGATCCAGGCATCCACCACTGCCGGCGTCACGCCGAGCGTCACCCGCGAGCTGGTGATGTCGCCAGCCCCGCAGGAGACGGAGGTCAGGCGGGCGGTCGCGGCGGCGAGCTCCAGATAGAGCGGCAGCTTGACCAAAGAGGCCTGGCCGCTGCCGACGAGGGTCAGCGTCAGCAGCAGGCGCGTCTGGGCAGTGTGCACGCTCGCCCCGGCGCGGTCGACACGCACGAGGCTGGTGCCCACGGGCCGCTCGCCGATGCCGAGCTTGAGCGATACCGCGGCGAGGCCGGGCACGTTGACCGCAAGGCCGAGATCGAGCTGGCGCGCGCCATTGGCGATCTGGGCTGTGGCCGAGACGAGATCGAGCGCCGATAGCGAAGCCTTGAGCGGCACCTCCTCGCTCAGTTGCCGGCTGCCATAGCTGCCGAACGAGACGAGGCTCTGCAGGTTGATCCGCTGGCCCGTGCTGGCCGCCGCTGCCGCCAGGCGTCCCAGCGCTGCGATCGCGTCGCTGCCTGCGCCCTGGTCGCGTGCCGCGTCCTGGGCCGCCAGGATGACGTCGCCGATGCGGACGTTGGCGCGGACGACCTCGTCGAAGGTCAAGGCGGAGATCGTGGCGCGCGTCGCCAGCCGGCGCGCAAAGCCGAAGAGGTCGATCCGCGCCCGCGCCAGCCCCTCATAGTCCATCACCGAGAGCGATATGCTCGTGCCGAGCAGGCCGCTGAGCAGGCCGTTGAGGGCGCCGCCTTCGATGCGCGCCAGCCGCGAGCCGATGGCAAAGGCGGCCTGCGCCTCCTGTGCGGCGGTCGCCCGCGTCACGATGGCGACGTCGCCGGTGTCGCCGCCCAGGCCTACGGCCAGGACACGGCCGAGGATCATCGGCGTGGTCGCGCGCATCTCGATCCGGACCGCATTGGCCGCTGGCCCCGAACCCTGCCGGAAGCGCGCATCGGGCGCCAGTCGCGCATCGGGCGTATAGGTGCCGGTCTGCACCGTCTCGACGGCACTCGCCGAAAAGCCGTTGCGGCTCGCGCTCGCCCGGGCTGCGTTCACGGCGCGTTCGAGGTCGGCCGCAGCGGCGAGTGCGGCGAGGTCCGTCGCCGTCTGCTGCCGGCGCTTCTGGTAGAAGAAGCTCCCGACATCGACCGCCATCGAGCCGAAGCCGAAGAGCATCAGTGAGGAGCCGGCGAAGACGATCGACGAGATGCCGCGGCGGTCGGCGAGGAGCTTCCGGAGCGCATGGATCATGATGGCCTCCTTGTCCGGCCGATACGGGGATTGCGTCAGTAGCCGCCGCGCTGAACGACGGCGCGGCGTTCGACGACCGGCATCGGCAGCGCGACCATCGAGCTGAGCCGGTTGAAGGCGCTGCCGGAGTAGTCGTAGACGATCGCGACCTCGAAGCTGGGCGCCGGCGCGCCAAGGGCGGTTGTCCGGACCGTTAGCTTGCTCGGCTCGAGGAAGGCGTATGAGCCGATATTGCGTGTGATGAACGAGCGCGCCAGCCGCTCGCGCTCGGCATCGTCGAGGCCGGCGACGGAGGCGCGTGCTGCTTCCGCAGCGAGCTGCTGCACGCCGTGATACACGCCAAAGGCGTGGCCGTAGCCGATGATCCCGAACAGCAGCATCAGCAGGATCGGTGCGATGAAGGCGAATTCGACGGCCGTGCTCGCCGACCGGTCGGTTCTGAGTCCGAGGAGGAGTGAGCGCATGGCGTGCTGCTTTCCATTTATACAATCATAAGGTGTATAAGCGGGTCATTGATGAAACGTAAAAGTTGTATTTTGGAGCTATTCCAAATGGTGGCGGTGCCAGAAGCGCTTAATAGAAATTTAATGAGCCCGGATCAGGAAAGTTACTGAAGGCAACGTTGCGTTAGCCAAGTCGAGAGCCGAGCTGAGGATGATCCCCGTCGCGATGTCGCCCGCCTCCCGCTCTCGGCGATTTCGGCAATGGCGCGACATCGGCTTGATTGCGGGCTTGGCGCTCTGCTCCGGTCTCCTGACCCTCGCGAGCCTGCCCGGCCCGGCGGTGGGAGCATCGCCTCCGTTGGCGGCGATCTTCCCGCCCTGGGTCTCCGGCGATGAGGCCGTGGCGCGCAGCCTGGCGACAGGTGCCAGGATCCTGCGGCAAGGGGCGGTGCCGTTCGTCGTCGTGCTCGCCCCGGAAACCGCAACAAGGCCCTCCGGTGCCCTGCTGATGTTGCGCCTCGACGGCCTTGCCGGATGCATCATCTCCCCCGAGACCGAAGCGAGCCGCCTATGACGTTGACTTTGCCTGGCCTTCGCGACCTGGTCGCGCGCTGTCTCATCGGTCTCGCCTTCATCCATGTCCCGCTGCTCGCGCTGGCATCTCTGGCCCAGGCCGGGGAGGGGCTGATACCTGCGATCAGCGCCCCGATGCTCGCGCTCGCGGCACTGATTGCCTATCGCAGCGTCGGCGCGACGCTGCTGGCGCAATGCGCGATCGCGGTCACCCTGATCGGCCAGGTCTCGATCCTGGTCGCTGTCTTCTCCGGGCACCCCTGGCAGCCCGACATGCACATGTACTACTTCGCCGTGCTGGCGCTGCTCGCCGGCTTCTGCGACTGGCGGCCGATCATTCTGGGTGCAACGCTCACGGCGATCCACCATCTGGTGCTGCAGTTCTTCCTGCCTGCGGCCGTCTTCTACCAGGGCGGCAATCTGCTCCGGGTCCTGCTGCACGCGGTCATCGTGGTGGTCGAGACCGCCTTCCTCGCGGTGATCGCGGTGATGACCGCGCGCATCTTCGCGCAGACCGAGGCCAATCTGCGCCGCGCCGAGGAGGTCGCCGAGCGCGAGCGGCTGGCGGGCGAGCGCGAACGGTCGCTCGCCGACGATGCCGAGGCCCGCGCCCAGCGCCTGCGCGCCATGGTCGAGCATTTCCGCGACGAGATGGACGGCGCCATGACGGTGCTCGACAAGGCCTCCGACGCGATGCAGATCGACGCCCGCGGCTTGACCGGCGCCTCCGACCGGGCGCGCCAGCAGATCGCGCTGGTCTCGCGCAGCTCGACCGAAGTGACGACCAGCATCGAGCAGACTGCGGCTGCCAGCCAGGAACTGGCCTCTTCGATCGCCGAGATCGGCCGCAATGTCACGCAGACCGCCGACAGCTCGCAGTCGGCTGCAAAGCTCGCGCGGGCCGCCAGCACCGAGATCGAGGCGTTGGCGCACACCGGTGAAAGCGTCGGTGCCGTGGTCGAGATCATCCGCGGCATCGCGGCGCAGACCAGCATGCTGGCGCTGAACGCGACGATCGAGGCAGCGCGTGCCGGCTCCATGGGCAAGGGCTTCGCCGTCGTCGCCAGCGAGGTGAAGACGCTCTCGGCGCAGACCGCGAGCGCGACTGCGGAAGTTTCGCGCTCGATCGAGGCGATCCAGACCGCCTCGCAGCGCTCGCTCAAGTCGATCCGCGAGATCGTCGAGGCGATCGGCGAGGTCGAGACCGTCTCAGTCGCGATTGCCTATGCGGTCGGCGAGCAGGATCGCGCCACCGCCGAGATCGCCAAGGAGGTCCAGGTTTCCTCCGACGGCGCCAGCCGCAGTGCCCAGACCCTGCAGAGCTTCGAGGCGGTGACCGAGCGCACCTACGCTGCGGCCGGCAGCCTGCAGAGCTCCTCAAACGATCTGGCGACGCAGGCCCAGCGCATCCGCCGCGAGGTTGCCGAGTTCTGCGAGCGCGTCGCCGCCGCTTGAAGCATTTTCAAGCGAAGTGGGGGACCAGTTCGCGTGAAGAAAATGCGATAAAACAAAGAGCTGGAGAATTTCCGCGATTCGGAGAAACGCAGAAATTCTCTGGAGCATTTTCAAGCGAAGTGGGGACCGGTTCGCGTGAAGGAAATGCGACAAAACCAAAAGCGCTGATCTACCAGGCGCGGCCGGGGCCGATCGCGCCAACCTTCAGCCAGTCTCCGAGCGTCGCGGCGATGTCGGCGAAGCTCTCGCGGCCGCCGATCGGCCCGGCCGTCACGCCCGGCCCGAAGGCCAGGATCGGCACATGCTCGCGCGTATGGTCGGAGCCGGGCCAGCTCGGATCATTGCCATGGTCGGCGGTGATGACCGCGAGATCGCCGGGCTGGAGCAGGGCCTCGAGCTTCGGCAGGTCGCGATCGAAGGCTTCGAGCGCTGCCGCATAGCCGGGGATGTCGCGGCGATGACCATATTCGGTGTCGAAGTCGACGAGGTTGACGAAGCAGAAGCCGCCATCCGGCAACGTCGCGAACGCCTCCAGCGCCGCTGTCCACATGGCGGCATTGCCGAACGGCTTGATCTCCTCAGCCGTATTCCGGTGGGCGAAGATGTCGCCGATCTTGCCGACGGTGACCACCGGGCGGCCCTTGGTCGCGAGGCGGTCGAGGATGGTTTCGTCCGGCGGCGGGATGGAAAAGTCCTTGCGGTTGCCGGTGCGGGTGAAGCCGGTCTCCGTCGTTCCCACGAAAGGCCGGGCGATGACGCGGCCGATCCTGAGCGGGTCGACCAGCACCCGAACCTTCTTGCAGAGAGCATAAAGCCGCTCCAGGCCGAAATGCTCCTCATGCGCCGCAATCTGGAGCACCGAGTCCACGGAGGTGTAGCAGATCGGCTTGCCGGTCCGGATATGCTCCTCGGCGAGTTCGTCGATCACCGCCGTGCCCGAGGCGTGCTTGTTGCCGAGGATGCCGGGCAGGGCGCCTTCGCGGATGATTTCGGCGGCGAGGTCCGGCGGGAACGTGTTCTCCAGCGCAGTGAAATAGCCCCATTTGAACGGGACCGGGCAGCCGGCGATCTCCCAGTGGCCGGACGGGGTATCCTTGCCCTGGCTGACCTCGACACCGTAGCCGTATTGCCCTTGCGGGGCCTCTGGCCGCGTCACGCCGGCCAGTGGCTTTCCGGTGGAGGCCTCGCAGGCATGGCTGAGGCCCAGCCGGGCGAGGTTGGGGATATGCAGCGGCCCGCTGCGCAGGCCCTCGCGGTCGCCGCGCCCCTCGGCACAGGCCTGCGCGATATGACCGAGCGTGTCGGACCCCTCATCGCCATAGGAGGTGGCATCCTCGGCGCCGCCGCAGCCGACGGAATCGAGCACGATCAGGATGGCGCGCGCCATCAGTCGCGCACCGCGGCGTTGGTCGCCGGCTCGAGGTTGAGGGCGGCGGCAAGCAGCGCCTGCGTATAGGCCTCGCGCGGACGCTGGAAGATCTCCTCCGCCGGCCCCTCCTCGACCACCTTGCCGTTCTGCATCACCACCACCCGGTGCGACAGCGCCCTGACCACCTTGAGGTCGTGGCTGATGAAGAGGTAGCCGAGCTTGCGCCTCGCCTGCAGCCCCCGCAACAGCTCGACGATCTGCGCCTGAACGGACATGTCGAGCGCCGAGGTCGGTTCGTCGAGCACTACGAATTTCGGGTCGAGTGCCATGGCGCGGGCGATGGCGATGCGCTGGCGCTGGCCGCCGGAGAATTCATGCGGATAGCGATCCATCGTCGCTGGATCGAGCCCGACATCGGCGAGCGCCTGCGCCACGATCTCGCGCTGGCGCTGATAACTCAGCCCTTTCTGCTGGACCGTCAGCCCCTCCGCGACGATGTCGGCGACCGACATGCGCGGCGACAGTGAGCCGTAAGGGTCCTGGAAGACGACCTGCAAATCCTTGCGCTTCGGCCGCACCGCGGCGCTGCTCAGTCCGTCGATGCGGTCGCCGAGGAAGACGATCGGTCCCTCGGAGGAGATCAGGCGCAGGATGGCGAGGCCGAGCGTCGTCTTGCCCGAGCCGGATTCCCCGACGACGCCGAGCGTCTCGCCCTCGCGCACCTTGATCGTGATGCCGTCGACAGCCTTCACATGGCTGGTGGTCCGCCGCAGCAGGCCGGTCTTGATCGGGAACCAGATCTTCATCGGCCCCGCTTCGAGCAGGATCGGCGCGCCTTCCGGAACAGGCTCCGGCCGGCCCTTCGGCTCGGCGGCGAGCAGGCGCTGCGTATAGGCATGCTGCGGCTTGCCGAAGATCTCGGCGACCGGACCCTGCTCGACGATTCTGCCCTTCAGCATGACGCAGACCCGGTCGGCGATGCGTCGGACGATGCCGAGATCATGGGTGATGAACAGGATCGCCATGCCGAGCCGGCCCTGCAGTTCCTTCAGCAGCGTCAGGATCTGCGCCTGCACCGTGACGTCGAGCGCGGTGGTCGGCTCGTCGGCGATCAAAAGGTCGGGCTCGTTGGCGAGCGCCATCGCGATCATCACGCGCTGGCGCTGGCCGCCCGAGAGCTGGTGCGGATAGGCGTCGAGCCGGCTCGCCGCATCGCGGATGCCGACGAGGCCAAGTAGCTCAAGCGTCCGGGTCCGCGCCTTCTCGCCGCGCAGGCCCTTGTGCAGTTCGAGGATCTCGCCGATCTGCCGCGCAATGGTGTGCAGCGGGTTGAGCGAGGTCATCGGCTCTTGGAACACCATGGTGATGTCGTTGCCGCGGACCTTGCGCATCGCGTCCTCATCGGCCGCAATCAGGTCCTGGCCGTTGAACAGCACCTTGCCGGAGGGATGATACGCCGCCGGATAGTTCAGCAGCTTCAGGATCGATAGCGCCGAAACCGATTTGCCCGAGCCGGACTCGCCGACGATCGCCAGCGTCTCGCCCTTGGCGACCTCGAACGAGACCTTGTCGACGGCGAGCGTCTCCTGCCCGCCCTGGCGGAAGGCGACGGAAAGGTCCTGGACGGAGAGGAGAGGGGCACTCATGCGAACGTCTTCCGCGGGTCGAAGGCGTCGCGGACGGCCTCGCCGATGAAGATCAGCAGCGACAGCATCAGTGCGATCACCACGAAGCCGGAGAGGCCGAGCCAGGGCGCCTGCAGGTTGGCCTTGCCCTGCGCCAGCAATTCACCGAGCGAGGGTGAGCCTGGTGGAAGGCCAAAGCCGAGGAAGTCGAGCGAGGTCAGCGTCGTGATCGAGCCGTTGAGGATGAAGGGCAGGAAGGTCAGCGTCGCCACCATGGCGTTGGGGAGCAGGTGCTTGACCATGATCGCCCGATTGGAGAGCCCAAGCGCCCGCGCGGCGCGAACATACTCGAAATTACGCGCCCGCAGGAATTCGGCGCGGACCACGCCGACCAGCGCCACCCAGGAGAACAAGAGGAGGATGCCGAGCAGGACGAAGAAGCTCGGCGTGATGATCGCCGCGACGATGATCAGGAGATAAAGCGCCGGGATCGAGGTCCAGATCTCGATGACGCGCTGGAAGATCAGGTCGGTCCAGCCACCGAAATAGCCCTGGATCGCGCCGGCGGCGATGCCGATCACCGAGGAGATCGAGGCCAGGATCAGCCCGAACAGGATCGAGATGCGGAAGCCGTAGATCAGCCGTGCGACGACGTCGCGGCCCTGGTCGTCGGTGCCGAGCCAGTTCCATTCGAGCTCGCGGCAGGTCATGCCGCCGGTGCGCTCGGCGATCGGGCGGCACTGCTCGTCCTTCAGCAGCCAGGTCGGCGGGGCAGGGGCGGGCACCGGCAGGTCGAGATTATGGGTGCGGTAGGAGTAGCGGATCAGCGGCCACAGTGCCCAGCCATTGGCCGCGATCTCCTTGGCGATGGTCGGGTCACGATAGTCGGTGGTGGCGAGGAAGCCGCCGAACTTCTCCTCCGGATAGTTCACCGCGACCGGAAAAAGCGTCTCGCCCTTGTAGCGGACGATCAGCGGCCGGTCGTTGGCGATGAACTCGGCGAAGAGCGAGAGCACGAACAGCGTCAGGAAGATCCAGAACGACCACCAGCCGCGCTTGTTGGCCTTGAAGCTGCCGAGGCGGCGCCGGTTGATCGGCGAGAGCTTGAGCCAGCCCTGTTTCGCTGTGGCTGGGGCGCGGGCGGGCTCGGCAGAGCGCAGGGCCGGCGGCGGGGCGTCGAGAAGCGTGTCGCTCATCTCAGGCCTCCCGCGATTCGAAATCGATGCGCGGGTCGACCCAGGCATAGGTCAGGTCGGTGATCAGGTGCACGAAAAGGCCGATCAGCGAGAAGATGAAGAGGTTGGCGAAGACGACCGGATAGTCGCGGTTGACGATCGCCTCGAAGGACAGGAGCCCGAGCCCGTCGAGCGAGAAGATCGTCTCGATCAGGAGCGAGCCGGCGAAGAGCGCGTGCACGAAGGCGCCGGGAAAGCCGGCGATGACGATCAGCATCGCGTTGCGGAAGACGTGACCATAGAGCACGCTGCGCTCCGACAGCCCCTTCATCCGCGCCGTCAGGACGTATTGCTTCCTGATCTCGTCGAGGAAGGAGTTCTTGGTCAGCAGCGTCGAGGTTGCGAAGGCGCCGAGCGCCATCGCCAGCACGGGCAAGGCGATATGCCAAAAATAATCGCCGATCTTGCCGATGAGGCTGAGTTGCGCCCAGTTCTCCGAGGTCAGCCCCCTGAGCGGGAAGATCTGCCAGAACGAGCCGCCGGCGAAGAGCACGATCAGCAGGATCGCGAATAGGAAGCCCGGGATTGCGTAGCCGACGATGACGACCGCGCTGGTCCAGGTGTCGAAGCGCGAGCCGTCCTTGACCGCCTTGCGGATGCCGAGCGGGATCGAGATCGCATAGGAGAGCAAGGTCATCCACAGGCCGAGCGTGATCGAGACCGGCAGCTTCTCCTTGATCAGCTGCAGCACCGGCGCATCGCGGAAATAGCTGCGGCCGAAATCGAAGGTCGCATAGTCCTTCAGCATCTTGAGGAAGCGCTCATGCGCCGGCTTGTCGAAGCCGAACTGCTTCTCGAGCTCCTTGATGAAGGCGGGGTCGAGCCCCTGCGCGCCGCGATAGGCCGAACCTGAATCAATCGCCTGCGCGCCGGCATCACCGCCCGAACCGCCGCCGACGCGGTCGGCCGCGCCGCCGCTGTTCGGGTTCTGTAATTGCGAGATTACCCGCTCGACCGGTCCGCCCGGCGCGAATTGCACGATGACGAAGGAGATCAGGAGAATGCCGAACAGGGTCGGCACCATCAGCGCCAGACGCCGGGCGATGTAGCTCAGCATGCCCGCTTATGCCTTCCCGATCCGCTTTGCTTTCTCCGGATCGTACCACCATGTGCCCGGCGCGCCGGAGCTGAATTTTGGCTTGGTCTGCGGCCGCTCATACATGTCCCAATAGGCCAGCCACTCGCTGGCGTTCCACCACATCGGGATCCAGTAACGCCCGGCGCGTAGCAGCCTGTCGAGGCATTTCGCGGCGACGACCACCTCGGCATAGCTGTCGGCCTGGCCGATCTTGTCGATCATCGCGTCGATCGCCGGATGGGCGATGCCGCCGACATTGCGCGAGCCGCGCGTCTTGGCCGCTTCCGAGCCGTAGATCACGCGCATCGTGTCGCTCGGGATCGAGCTGCCGGACATCGCCCGGCTGATGACATCGAAGTCGAACTCGTCGAGCCGGCGCTGGTATTGCGCGCCGTCGACGATGCGCGAGGTCGCGTTGATGCCGAGCCGCTTGAGATTGGCCTGGAAGGGCTGGGTGTGCGGCTGCAGTGACGGTGTCGAATCCAGGAACTCGATCTCGAAGGGCTGGCCGTTCGGCAACTTCATCACATTGCCGTCACGCTTGCAGCCGGCGGCGCGCAGCATCTCGTCGGCGCGGCGTAGCAGGGCACGGTCACTGCCGGAGCCGTCGCTGACCGGTGGCAAATAGGGCTCGCCGAAGACCTCGTCGGGCACCTTTCCGCGGAAGGGCTCCAGCAGCTTGAGCTCCTCCGGCGAGGGCAGGCCGACCGCCTTCGAATCCGAATTCTCGAAATAGGAGGTCGCCCGCGAGAAGGACGAGAACATGATGTTCTTGTTGGTCCATTCGAAGTCGAAGGCGAAGCCGAGCGCTTCGCGGATGCGCGGATCGGCGAATTTCTCGCGGCGCAGATTGTAGATCCAGCCCTGCGAGCCAATCGGCTCGGTCTTCGGCAGGGCCTCCTTCCTGACCTTGCCTTCGTGGATGGCGGGGAAATCGTAGCCCGTCGCCCAGATGCGCGAGGTGAACTCCTCCTGGAAGGTGATCACGCCGCTCTTGAAGGCCTCGAACGCCACCTGCCGGTCGCGGAAATACTCCCAGCGCACGCGGTCGAAATTATTCTGGCCGACATTCACCGGCAGATCCTTGGCCCAGTAATCCGGCACCCGGTCGAACTCGATGAAGCGGCCCTGCTCGAGGCGGCCGACCTTGTAGCCGCCCGAGCCAAGCGGCGGCTCCAGCGTCGAGGCCTCGAAATTGCGCGTCGACCAGAATGTCTCGGAGAACACCGGCAGGCCGGCGACGACGAGATGCAGGTCGCGGCTGCGCTTCGGTGTGAGCTTGACGACGATGAGGTCGTCGCTCTCGGCGACCGCCGATTCCATCTCGGTGAGGATCAGCCGGTAGGTCGGGTGGCCCTTGCTCTTAAGCAGGTTGAGCGAGAAGGCGACATCGCGCGCGGTGACACGCGAGCCATCATGGAACTTCGCTTCCGGCCGCAGGCGGAAGCGATAGGTCAGCTTGTCCTGGGAGACCACGACGCTCTTCGCCAGCAGGCCGTAGAGCGAGCCGGGCTCGTCGCCGGAGCCGGCCATCAGGCTGTCGAAGCAGGCATCCATGCCGGCGGCGCCGTCGCCCTGCAGCACATAGGTGTTCAGCGTGTTGAAAGTGTCGAAGCTCTGATTGCCGCCGCCGCGCTTGATCTGGATGGTGATCGAGCCGCCCTTCGGCGCCTTCGGATTGACATAGGCGAAATGCGGGAAGTCCGCCGGCAGTGCCAGCTCGCCGAAGGTCGAGAGGCCATGGGCCTCGTTCTCCTGCGCCAGCGCCGTCGTGAGCGGGCCTGGCAGCGCGGCCGCGCCCGCGAGCGCGCCGCCGCCTTCGAGCAGCCTGCGGCGGGTGATCCGGATCGCCATGCGTAACCCCTTGCGATTCGTTGCCTAATTATGTCGTCACGCCGAGCTAACGCCAGCCTTGCGCGCATTTCCCGTCATGCTGACGGCAATTGCATGGCGCGGACAAGCAAAAGCCGGGCTTAGGGCCCGGCTCATGTGGTCACCTTGGCGCGAAAGGCGCGGCCAAATCAGGGCTTAGGCAGGGGCTTCGGCGCCTCGGCCAGCGTATTCAGATAGGCGATGACGTCGGCACGCTGCTCGGGCTTGCTCAGGCCGGCGAAGGCCATGATGGTGCCGGGAACGTAAGCCTTCGGGTTCTTCAGGAAATGGTCGAGCGCGTCGGCGTCCCAGTTCTTGTCGGCGCGGCCCTTCATCGCGGCGGAATAGCCGAACCCTGCGACCGAGCCCTCGTTGCGGCCATAGACGTCGTAGAGATGCGGGCCGACCTTGTTGGCGCCGCCCTTCTCGAAGGTGTGGCAGGCCTTGCAGGCGCCGACGGCCTTCTCGCCCTTGGCCGGATCGGCCTTGGCGAGGCGGACCGCGATCGGCTCCTCGACAGCTGCTGCCGGGGCGCCGGCGCCGCCGGCTGCCGCCGGCTCGAGGCTCGGCAGGTCGAAGCCCGGCACGGCCGGCTTCTTCGGGGCGAAGACGATGCCGGCGGTCATGTTTAGGGCCATCACGACGAGCAGGGTCGAAAGGCCCGCGCCAGCGATCTTGTTCAGTTCGATGTTCATCGTCTCTCACAACCCCCGGCCCGCCCGTCGGCGAAGTCAAGATAGCGCTGCGGCCGCACCCTTACGGGCACCGGCACGTCAGCGCTGCTTAACCGCTTTGCGCGCTGCATTGCAACTCGTATAAGCACGCTCCGCTTTGAGACCTTTTGCCGCCCCGCGAGCTTTCCCCCGCCAATGCCCAATCCGCTGATCCTGATCCCCGCCCGCATGCAGGCGACGCGCCTGCCGGGCAAGCCGCTGGCCGACATCCTGGGCGAGCCGATGATCGTCCGCGTCTGGCGCCGTGCCATCGAAGCGCGCGTCGGCGATGTCGTGGTCGCGACCGATGACGAGCGCATCCTGGCGGCGATCGAGCAGGCCGGCGGCCGGGCGGTGATGACCAGCCCCGCGCACCAGACCGGCTCCGACCGGATCAAGGAAGCCGCCGATATCATCGATCCGAAGGGTGAGCACGACATCATCGTCAACGTCCAGGGCGATTTCCCTACCCTGGCGCCAACCGCGATCGCGGCCGCGGTCGAGCCGCTGGCCGATTCGGCCGTCGACATCGCGACCCTGGCCGGCGAGATCACCGACGAAGAGGAGAAGACCGCGCCGAGTGTGGTCAAGCTGATCGGCAGCGAGGTTTCCCCCGGCCGGATGCGGGCGCTCTACTTCACCCGTGCGACCGCGCCTCATGGCGAGGGCCCGCTCTACCATCATGTCGGCCTCTACGCTTATCGCCGCCGCGCGCTCGACCGTTTCGTCTCGCTGCCGCAGTCGCCGCTCGAACTGCGTGAGAAGCTCGAGCAGCTCCGCGCGCTCGAGGACGGCATGCGCATCGATGCGATGATCATCGATCACGTCCCGCGAGGCGTCGATACCCCTCCCGACCTGGAGCGTGCCCGCACGTTCCTGAAGTCCAGCGCCGGAGCCTGAAGACCCCAATGTCAGTCGTCGTTTCCTACCAGGGTGAGCCCGGGGCCTTCTCCTCGCAGGCCGCGCTTCAGGTCTTCCCGGATTGCGAGCTGCTGCCCTGTCGCACCTTCGAGGACGCGCTCGCCGCGGTCTCCGATGGTGCCGCCCGCTATGGCATGATCCCGATCGACAACTCGATCGCCGGCCGCGTCGCCGACATCCACCATCTGCTGCCGCGTTCCGGCCTGCACATCATCGGCGAGCACTTCCTGCCGATCCGCTTCCATCTGATGGCGGTCGAGGGCGCGACGCTGGCGACGCTGCAGACGGTGCAGAGCCACATCCATGCGCTCGGCCAGTGCCGCAAGATCATCCGCAAGCTCGGCCTGAAGGCCGAGGTCGCGGCCGACACCGCCGGTTCCGCGAGGCAGGTAGCCGAAGCGGGCGATCCGACGCGTGCCGCGATCGCGCCGCACATCGCCGCCGAAGTCTACGGCCTCAACATCCTGATGGAGGACATCGAGGACGAGAAGCACAACACCACGCGCTTCGTCGTGCTCTCGAAATACCCCGAATTCGCCCGTCAGGGCGCTGGCAAGACGGTGACGACCCTGATCTTCCAGGTCCGCAACCTGCCGGCGGCGCTCTACAAGGCGCTCGGCGGTTTCGCCACCAATGGCGTCAACATGACCAAGCTGGAAAGCTACATGGTCGACGGCCATTTCTCGGCGACGATGTTCTACAGCGACGTCGAGGGCCATCCCGACGATCCGGCGCTGAAGCGGGCGCTCGACGAGCTCGCCTTCTTCTCGAAGGAGCTGAAGATCCTCGGCGTCTACCCCGCCCACGCATTCCGCGACAGCTTCCCCGAGCCTGGGGAGTAGGTACCCGCGTCATGCTCGGGTCTGCGCTACGCTTCGCCCGAGAATGACGCAGCCCTGAACCTTATGGCTCTTCGCCGTCCACCGCCCACGCCTTCAGGATCGTGTTGGCGATCGCCATGTGCGGCGGGCAGAACAGATTGTCTGGGTGCTTGCCCTCCAGCATCTGAAGGGCTTCCTCGCGGCTGAACCAGCGGCCGGCCTCGAGCTCGGTGCCGTCGAGGACGATGTCGTCGTTCAGCGCCTCGGCGATGCAGCCGATCATCAGCGATCCCGGGAAGGGCCAGGGCTGCGAGGCGATGTAGCGTACCGTGCCGGTACGCAGGCCCGCTTCCTCCCAGGTCTCGCGCCGCACCGCATCCTCGAAGGTCTCGCCCGGCTCGACGAAGCCGGCGATGCAGGAATACATTCCGGGTGCGAAGCGGGACTGGCGCGCCAGCAGGCAGTTGTCGCCGCGCACGGCGAGCATGATCACGACGGGGTCGGTGCGCGGAAAATGCTGGGCGCCGCAGGCCTCGCATTGCCGCTTCCAGCCGGCCGAACCGAGCTTCGTCGGCGCGCCGCATTGGGCGCAGCAGCGATGGCGCGCATGCCAGTCGAGCAGGGCCTTGGCCTCGCCGAGCGGGCCGAGCTCCTCCTTCGGCACCAGCCGCTTAAGCGCGACGCTGCGCAAATCGGCGGTGACGAGCACCGCCTGCTCGCGCAGGCCTTCCAGCAGCTCGCGGTCGATCAGCCGGCCAAAGCGCGGCGCCCCATCGGGATCGAGCCCGAGGAAGACCTCGTCCAGTGCCGGGCCGAGGCCGTCGGCGCCGCTCTCGTCGAACCAGACGGTCTGGGTTTCGGCGCCGCTGCGCAAGAGGATCGGCGTCTCTCCGGCGACGACCGTGAAGCGCGCATCGCTGCGCGCCCGCAATTCGGCGACCTCGTCCGGCCGGTCGCGCAGATCGGCACGACGGTCGAGCGGGCTGGTGGCGAAGCCGGTCTGGGCTGAGCGTTCTTTGCGGCGGGAGGCGTCGTTCATGCCTCCCGTCCTACTCCGCTTTCGTTCCGATCGGAACGGGGTCGAAAGCAGAATTATACGTATGCGAACGTTCGCCGGCGGCGGTGCATCCGTTCAGGTGTTTCCGCGCCCGCGCAGCAGATGGATGATGCCGGAGAAGTCGGTGCCGCCTTCGCCCCAGGCGTTGTGCATCCCGTAGACCTGCGCTGCCGCGGCGCCGAGCGGCGTCGAGGCGCCGGCCGCCTGGGCCGCTTCCTGCGCGAGCTTCAAATCCTTCAGCATCAGCGCCGAGGCGAAGCCGGGCTTGTAGTCGTTATTGGCCGGCGAGGTCGGCACCGGCCCCGGCACCGGGCAATAGGTCGTCAGCGACCAGCACTGGCCGGACGAGGTCGAGGCGACGTCGAACAGCGCCTGGTGCGACAGGCCGAGCTTCTCGGCCAGCACGAAGGCTTCCGAGACGGCGATCATCGAGATGCCGAGAATCATGTTGTTGCAGATCTTCGCCGCCTGGCCGTTGCCGGCGTCGCCGCAATGCACGACCTTCTTGCCCATCGCCGACAGGATCGGCTCACCGCGCTTGAAGGCGTCGGCGCTGCCGCCGACCATGAAGGTCAAGGTCGCGCCCTGCGCGCCGCCGACGCCGCCGGAGACCGGCGCGTCGAGCGAGAGGCAGCCGCGCTCGGTGGCCAGCGCATGCGCCTTGCGGGCGCTCTCGACGTCGATGGTCGAGGAATCGATCAGCAGCGTGCCCGGCTTCACTGCGGGCAGGATGTCGGCCCAGACGCCCAGCACATGCTTGCCGGCCGGCAGCATGGTGACGACGATCTCGGCCTCGGCGACGGCTTCCTTCGCCGAGCCGGCGATGCCGACGCCGAGCGCGGCGGCCGAGTCCTTGGAAGGCTGCGAGAGGTCGAAGGCGAAGACCTTGTGCCCGGCCTTGACCAGGTTGCCGGCCATCGGCCCGCCCATATTGCCGAGCCCGATGAAGGCGATGGTGCTCATGGTCGTGTCCTTCCCGCTATCGTTGGCGTCATGCTCGGGCCTGACCCGAGCATCTCTTTCAGGAGATTCTCGGGTCTGCGCTTCGTCTCGCCCGAGAATGACGGTGCGTCGTCAATTCCCCTTGGCCCGCCCGACCAGCGAGCGCGCCACGATCATCCGCATCACCTCGTTGGTCCCCTCGAGGATCTGGTGGACGCGGAGGTCGCGGACGATCTTCTCGATGCCGTAATCGGCGAGATAGCCGTAGCCGCCATGGATCTGCAGGGCCTGGTTGGCGACCTCGAAGCCGGTATCGGTCGCGACCCGCTTGGCCATGGCGCAGAGCTTGGTCGCATCGGGCGTCTTCTCGTCGAGCGCCGCTGCGGCGCGCCAGAGGAAGGTGCGGGCCGCCTCCAGTTCGGTCGCCATGTCGGCGAGCTTGAACTGCAGCGCCTGGAAATCGGCGATGCGATTGCCGAAGGCCTTGCGCTCCTGGGCATAGCCGATCGCCTTGTCGAGCGCGCCCTGCGCCCCGCCGATCGAGCAGGCGCCGATATTGAGCCGCCCGCCATCGAGCCCGGCCATGGCGATCTTGAAGCCGATGCCTTCCGGGCCGATCCGGTTGGCGACCGGCACGCGGCAGTTCTCGAAGATCACGGCGCGCGTCGGCTGGGCGTTCCAGCCCATCTTCTTCTCATTGACACCGAAGGAGAGGCCGGGCGTGCCCTTCTCGACAACGATGGTCGAGATCCCTGACGAGCCGGCCTCGCCGGTGCGGACCATCACGACATAGACGTCGGAGACACCGGCGCCGGAGATGAACTGCTTCTGGCCGTCGAGGACGTAATGATCGCCGTCGAGCACGGCCTTGGTCTTCAGCGCGGCGGCATCCGAGCCGGCGCCCGGCTCGGTCAGGCAATAGCTCGCCAGATGCTCCATGCTGCAGAGCTTCGGCAGGTACTTCTGGCGCTGCTCGTCCGCGCCGTAGCGGTCGATCATCCAGGCGCACATGTTGTGGATCGAGATATAGGCGGCGACCGTCGGGCAGCCGGTCGAGAGCGCCTCGAAAATCACAGCCGCGTCGAGGCGCGACAGGCCGGAGCCGCCGACATCGTCGCGGATGTAGATGCCGCCCATGCCGAGCGCTGCCGCCTGGCGCATTTCCTCGACCGGGAAATGCTTTTCCTCGTCCCAGCGCACGGCATGCGGCGCCAGGGTTTCGGCTGCGAAACCCTGGGCCATGTCGCGGATGGCGATCTGGTCTTCGGTGAGGGAGAACATGCCCTGATCTCCTTCGCCGCCGGCCTCAGCCCATCGTCGGGATGACGAAGCTGGCGCCGTCCTTGATGCCAGACGGCCAGCGCGCCGTCACCGTCTTGGTCTTGGTGTAGAAGCGGATCGAATCCGGGCCGTGCTGGTTGAGATCACCGAAGACCGAGCGCTTCCAGCCGCCGAAGGTGTAATAGGCGAGCGGCACCGGGATCGGCACGTTGATGCCGACCATGCCGACCTGGACCTTCGAGGCGAAGTCGCGGGCAGCGTCGCCGTCGCGAGTGTAGATCGCGGTGCCATTGCCGTATTCGTGGTCGTTGGTCAGCTTCAGCGCCTCGTCATAGCTCTCGGCGCGCAGCACGGAGAGCACGGGCCCGAAGATCTCCTCCTTGTAGATTCGCATGTCCTTGGTGACGTTGTCGAACAGGCAGCCACCGACATAGAAGCCGTTCTCATAGCCCTGCATCTTGAAGTCGCGGCCGTCGACGAGGAGCTTGGCGCCTTCGCCGATGCCGATATCGACATAGGACTTGATCTTCTCCATCGCCGCCTTGGTGACGACCGGGCCGTAATCGGCTGAGGTATCGGTCGAAGGACCGATCTTCAGGCTCTCGACGCGCGGGATCAGGCGCTTCACCAGTTCGTCGGCAGTGGCCTTGCCGACCGGCACCGCGACCGAGATCGCCATGCAGCGCTCGCCGGCCGAGCCGTAGCCGGCACCGATCAGGGCGTCGACCGCCTGGTCCATGTCGGCGTCGGGCATGATGATCATGTGGTTCTTGGCGCCGCCGAAGCACTGCACGCGCTTACCGTTCGCGCAGCCGCGGGCATAGATGTATTCGGCGATCGGGGTCGAGCCGACGAAGCCGATCGCCTTGATGTCGTGGTCTTCGAGGATGGCGTCCACCGCCTCCTTGTCGCCGTTGACGACGTTGAGGATGCCGGGAGGGCCACCGGCCTCGATGAACAGCTCGGCCAGGCGCATCGGCACGCCGGGGTCGCGCTCGGACGGCTTCAGGATGAAGGCATTGCCGCAGGCGATGGCGGGGCCGAGCTTCCAGAGCGGGATCATCGCCGGGAAGTTGAACGGGGTGATGCCGGCGACGACGCCGAGCGGCTGGCGCAGCGAATAAATGTCGATGCCCGGGCCGGCGCCGTCGGTGAACTCGCCCTTCATCAGGTTGGGCACGCCGAGCGAGAACTCGACGACCTCGACGCCGCGCTGGATGTCGCCCTTGGCGTCGGGAATGGTCTTGCCGTGCTCGCGGGCGAGCAACTCGGCGAGCTCGTCATTGTTCTGCGCGATCAGGTCGAGGAACTTCATCAGCACGCGGGCGCGGCGCTGCGGGTTGACCGCCGCCCATTTCGGCTGGGCTTCGGCGGCGTTCTCGACCGCAGCCCGCATTTCGGCGGCGGAGGCGAGCGCGACCTTGCCGATCACCGAGCCGTCCATCGGCTGGTAGACGTCGGCCGTGCGGCCCGAGGTGCCTGCGACGTGCTTGCCGCCGATGAAGTGACCGATCTGACGCATGACGTCCTCCCCTAAAGTCGTGTGCTGCTGATTGGCGCTACCCCTATCATTATCGTTTGCGCACGACTATAGGCGGATATCGACCAGCGTCGTGCGAAAACACAGATACGGGAGAAGCGTCATGGAACGGTTCGACTGGGACGACCTGCGCTTCTTCCTTGCCGTGGCCCGTTCGGGCCGGCTGACCGCGGCGGCGCGCCGCCTCGGCGCCGACCATGCCACCGTCTCGCGCCGCATCACCTCGCTGGAGGAATCGCTCAAGGCCAAATTGTTCGAGCGCCGTCCGCAAGGTTACGCGCTGACCGGCCATGGCGAGCAGTTGTTGGCCAAGGCCGAGAGCATGGAGACCGAGGCGCTGGCGATCCAGAGCGAGATCGGCGGGGCCGACATGGCCCTCTCCGGCACGGTTCGGATCGGCGCGCCGGACGGTTTCGGCTCGACCTTCCTGGCGTCCCGTTTCGCTGCGCTCACCAAGGCCTACCCCGGGTTGGAGCTGCAGCTCATCGCCATGCCGCGCCTGCTCTCGCTGTCGAAGCGCGAGGCCGATGTCGCGATCACGCTCGCCCCACCCAAGGAAGGCAAGGTCGTCGCGCGCAAGCTCTGCGACTATCGGCTCGGGCTTTACGCCTCGCAGGACTATCTCGACGCGATGCCGCCGATCACGGTGCCGGAGGATCTCTTCGACCATCGCGTCGTCGGCTACATCGACGACCTGATCTTCACGCCTGAGCTCGACTATCTCGACGAGGTCGCCAAGGGCCTGCGCGCCCACATCCAGAGCTCGAGCGTCCTGGCGCAGATGAACGCGGTCGCCGCCGGCGCCGGCATCGGGGTCATCCACCATTTCATGGCGGTCGACGAGCCCAGGCTCGTGCCGGTGCTGCCGGAGAGCGTCTCGATCACCCGCTCCTTCTGGCTGCTCGTTCACGCCGATCTCAAGGACGTGGCGCGGGTGCGCGCGGTCGTCGACTTCGTCGTGCGCGAGTCGAAGGCCAACCGCGCGCTGCTGATGGGCGAGCTGGCGGCGGCCGGCAGCCCGCGCCTTGCCGCGGCGGGCTGAAAATCGGCGCGCTTACGGCGCGATGCGGACGCAGTTGCGGCCTTCGTGCTTGGCTGCATAGAGCGCGCGATCGGCGGCGACGAGATATTGGTCGAGGCTGCCTTGCCCGCCGATCTCCGCGACCCCGATCGAGACCGTCAGCGTGATCTGCCGGTCGTCGACCAGCAATGTCTCATGGGAGAGGTCGAGTCGGATGTGATCGCTCAGGCGCATCGCCTCCTTGGCGTTCAGGCCCGGGAACAGGATCGCGAATTCCTCGCCGCCGATCCGCGCCAGCAGATGGCCGCTGCCCTCGACCGATTGGGCGAGGTAACGCGCCACCTTCGCCAGTGCCTGATCGCCGAAATCATGGCCGTGGCTGTCGTTCAACTGCTTGAAGTCGTCGATGTCGAGGATCGCGACGGCGCTCGTCAGGTTCTTCGCCTGGGCTTCCTCGACCAGTCTGCCGGCGCTCTCGAAGAAATGGCGGCGATTGAACAGGCCCGTCAAAGCATCGCGCGAGGCGAGGTTATGGAGCAGCTCGATCTGTTCCAGGGTCTCGACATTGCTGGCGATCCGGCATTGCAGCTCTTCGGGGATGAAGGGCATGGAAATGAAGTCGTTCGCGCCTGCCTTGAGGAACCCGACCGAGACCATGCGGTCGTTGGAGGATGAGACGCCGATGACCCGCAACCGGTTCGAGGCGAATTGCCGGCGCAGGCGCCGCGTCAGTTCGTAGCCGTCCATCGCCGGCATGTAATAGTCACTCACGACAAGCCGGATGTCGGGATTGTCATGGAGAAGCGACAGCGCTTCGTCTCCCGAACCGACTTCGATCACCTGGTATTGCTGGACCTTCAGCATATGGGCGAGCAGCTTGCGGGTCGCCGACGTGTCGTCGACCACCAGGATGCGGGTCTGCCGGTTGGCGAGCGCGCGCCTGGCAGTGGCGACGACGGTCTCTAGTGTGAAGGCGCTGTCCTTCGGGACATAGTCGATGACATCGCGCTCCATGATCCGGTCGCGCGTCTCGAGGTCGTAGCTCGCGGTGTGGACGATGGTCGGTATGCCGCGCTGCACGGTGAAGTCGATCGCTTCGCCGCGCGGTGCGTCAGGCAGGTTCAGGTCGACCACGGCCATGGTGTAGGCGGCGCGGTCCTCGGTGACCACCTCGTGGAGCTCGTTGAGCGACTGGCAGACGACGATGGGCAGGCGCAGCTCGGCTTCGAGGCGGCGCGACAGCGCCAGCGCATAGGTGCGCGAATCCTCGACAAGGAGGACCTTGAGCTGCTTGGAGGTGGGTTCGCTCTGGCGGCGTCCGTTTGCGCGATAGGCCATTGAACTCACAAGTCCCGGATCGGCGCCGGCGGGGTATACGGCAGGTTGCAAGCTCTGCTTCGCGATGGAAGGGCGAACTCCATGTGGCAGACCATCCTGCCGTAACGTTAAATTGGGCTTAACTTAAGCCCCTGCCGTCCACGGCCGATAAGGCGGGCTTATCGGTACGGCGGGAGGGGCCGCTCAGATCCGCCAGGGCAGGATGTTGGCCGGCAGCTTGCGGCCGAGCGCGTCGAGCCCGAGCATCACGGCAAGGATGACCGCGCAGGCGCTGATCGCTACCGCGGCGGCTTCGCCGGCGAGCCCGGCTTCCTTCAGGCTGAACAGCACGACGCCGAGCGTCTCGGTGCCGGACGACCAGAGCAGGGCCGAGACGGTGAGCTCGTTGAAGGCGACGAGGAAGACCATCAGCCCGCTGACGGCTGCCGCCGGCGCCAGGATCGGCGCGACGATGAAGCGCAGCATTTGCCAGAGCGTGACGCCGTCGAGCTTGGCGGCTTCCTCGTGATGCGCCTCGATCTGGGCCATCGCCGCGACCGGGGCCTTCAGCGCCAGCGGCAGGAAACGGGCCATATAGGCGAAGAGGATGATGAAGGGCGTGGCGTAGATGCTGACGCCGATCAGCGGCAGCGGCTTCAGGAACATCAGGATGCAGGCGATGGCGAGCACGACGCCCGGCAGCGCGTAGGGCAGCTCGATCACCACGTCGACGACGCGCCTGAGCTTGCCCATGCGCCGCTCCAGCGCGTAGGCGAAGGCGATCGAGAGGAAGGCCAGCAGCACGGCCGCGGTACCGGCGAAGAGGAAGGAGTTGCGGAAGGCGCGCACCGTCACATCCTGTCGCAGCAGCACCTCGGCGAACTTGTCGAAGGTGAGATTCTGCCAGGTGAGGGCAACTCCGAGCGCCGGCGTCAACGCCTCGCCGATCAGCGCCAGCAGCGGCAGGCCGAGCTTGACCGCGATCAGCAGCCAGAGCCCGGCGGCGACGAAGGGGCGAGCGGCACCGAGTTGCCAGAATGGCTGCAGCGGCCGCTCGATCTCGACCTTGCCGCCGCCGCGACGCGTCGCGAGCAGGCCGGCGACGATGCCGAGGCCGGCGACGAGCGCGACCAGGAGCGAGAGCGCCGCCGCATCGGGCAGGCCTGACGGGCCGAAGCTCGACAGCCGGCGATAGATCAGCGTCGGGAGCGTGAGATAGTTCACCGGCAGGCCGAGCAGGGCCGGAATGCCGAAATTGCCGATGCCGGCGACGAAGGCGAGCAGCGCCGCGGCGATGATCTGCGGCCGCAGCACCGGCAAGAGGATGCGTCCGACGATGGTAGCGGGCGCCGCGCCCTCCATCTGCGCCGCCTCGACCAGCGTATGCGGCACACTGCGCAGGCCGGTCCAGAGCGTGATCGCCACCAGCGGCGCATGATGCAGCGCCATCACCAGGATGATGCCACCGCGCCCGAGCAGCGGATTGGGCGTGCCTGGTTCCGGCGCGAGCCCGACCATGCCGAGCAGAGCCGAGCTCGGCGCGAACAGGCTGAGGAAAGCGAGCGCCGCCACCTGCGGCGCGATCATCATCGAGAACACCAGCGCGAAGGCGAGCGGCCGCTTGCCGCGCACATCGGTGACGGCGAGCAGGATCGCCGCCGCGCCGCCGATCGCGAGCGCGCCGAGCGCCGAAAGGCCCGCCGTCTCGAAGGTATGCAGGGTCGCCTTGACCGCGGCGCGACTGGTGATCTCGGCCAGCGCGCCCTCGGGCGCGAACTGCCAGCCCGGGGCGAAGGCGGCAATGAGCAACCGCAGGAAGGGCAGGGCGCCGAACAGCGTTGCGCAAAGCAGCAGCAGTGCCGGCAAGCCGAGACCGGCCGGCAAGGCAAACCCCGGCAGGGCCGGGCGGATGCCGGCCTGCCGGAGCTCTGCGGGTGCTGCGAGCGTCATCGTGTCGGTGCCTGGACCGGTCTGACTGGGCTCAGCCTTCGAAGATGGCGCTGAAGCGCTTGCGGGCGGCCGGCTCGTCGGCCAGCGCCTTGGCGGCGTCGAACGGCATCAGCTTGATCGCGCCGCGGGCCGGATAGCCGGCCGGCAGGGCGACGTCGGGATGGGCCGAGACATAGCCCTGCTTCAGCGCCAGTTCCTGGCCGTCCTTCGAGATCAGGAAATCGACCAGGGCCTTGGCGGCCTCGGGATTCTTGCTGCTCTTCAGGATCGCGACCGGCTCGCTCACCGCCGAGACGCCTTCCTTCGGGAAGACGAACTCGACCGGCGCGCCCTTGGCCTTCTCGCGGATCGGCATGAAGTCGACGATCATGCCGTAGAGCTTCTCGCCGGTCGCGACCTGGCGCAGGATGTCGCCATTGGCGCCGGCCGCGAGCGTGCCGTTCTTCTTCAGCTCTTCATAGAAGCTCCAGCCGCCCGGCAGGTTGCCGGTCAGCGTGATGGTGTGGATCATCGCAGCGCCGGAGTTCAGCGGGCTCGGCATGGCGAGCTGGTTCTTGACCTCGGGCTTGGCGAGATCGAGCCAGCTCTCCGGCTTCAGCGCCGCCTTGGTGTTGTAGACGATGCCGGTGGTGATCAGCTTGGTCGCGAACCACATCTTCGCGGGATCGTGGACGCCGGCCGGAAAGGCCGAGACATCGGCCTTGTCATGGGCGAGCAGGCGGCCTTCCTTCTTCAGACCTTCCATGGTCACGGCGTCGGCGATCAAAAGCACGTCGGCCTGCGGCGCGCCGGCCTCGATCTCGGCCCGGAGCTTGGCCATCACGCGCGGCGTGCCGTCGCGGACGAAGCTGATCTCGACCTTGGGATACTTCGCCTTGAAGGCGTCGATCGTCTGCTGGGCGTCGGTATTGGGCTGGCTGGTGTAGAGTACCAGTTTGCCTTCGACCGCGAGGGCGGCGTCGATCGCCGGCACAACGAGGCCGAGCGCGAGGGCGGCAGTTGCAAGGGCGCGCATGGGAAACTCCGGTTGGG
This sequence comes from Allobosea sp. Root483D1, assembly GCF_001429505.1. GTDB lineage: Bacteria > Pseudomonadota > Alphaproteobacteria > Rhizobiales > Beijerinckiaceae > Allobosea. Next base: position 609,123 of record NZ_LMJW01000001.1, on the reverse strand, counting down.
TCTGCCGCAAAACCAGCGAGGCTTCGCGAGCATCGAGACATGATCGTGCGGCGCGAGGTAAGCCGTGCCGATGACACATCCGTGACAGCCTCTCTTTGACGCGGCCCGGCTGCGCCGTCAAAGCCGATTCTCAAGGCTCCGGCGAAGAGGATGGCGGCAGCGGCCTGCCCAGCCTCCCATGAAATTGGTGCAGACCTGCCGCTTGTTTCTTGCAGGGCTCTTCGACTAGTGTTTAGGAGGAGCAGGGCAAAAAAGCTCAATCTAAACGTTTTAAATGGGAGGTTTTCATGAAATTCGTGCGTTCTCTTGCTGCCGGTGCAGCCTTGGCCGCGATCACTGCGGGCTGGTCCGGAGCAGCGTTCGCCCAGGAGACGGTGACGGTCTGGTTCACCAAGGGCTTCTACAAGGGCGAGGACGATGCGCTGCTTGCCGTCGTCGATAAGTTCCAGAAGGCGACGGGCGTCAAGGTCGATCTCTCGCTTTACGCGACCGAGGACTGCGTCACCAAGTCGGTCGGCGCCGTCCAGGCAGGCACGCCGCCGGATGTCGGCTTCTGCACGACCTATGACTTCCGTACCACCGGCCAGTGGGCCTTCGAGGGCAAGCTCGAGGACGTCACCGATGTTCTGGAGCCGATGAAGGCCGAATTCCAGCCGCAGGCGCTGGCGACGACCTTCCTGATGAACGACAAGACCAAGAAGAAGGCCTACTACGCCTTCCCGGTCGAGCAGCAGATGATGCACATCACCTACTGGAAGGACATGCTGGAGGAGGCCGGCTTCAAGGAAAGCGACATCCCGAAGACCTGGAACGGCTACTGGGACTTCTGGTGCGACAAGGTCCAGGGCGCGATGCGCGCCAAGGGCAAGCGCGTCTACGCCATCGGTCATCCGCTTGGCGTCGCCGCCTCCGATACCTTCTACTCCTTCCTGACCTTCGCCAACGCCTATGACGCGAAGGTCGTCGACGAGACCGGCAAGATCGTGCTCGACGAGCCGAAGAACCGCGCCGCCATGATCGAGGCGGTGAAGTCCTATGCCAACATCATGCAGCGCGGCTGCACGCCGCCGTCGTCGGTGAACTGGCTCGATCCCGACAACAACGTTGCCTTCCACAACCGCACGACCGTCGCAACGCACAACGCGACGATCTCGATCGCGGGCAAGCATATGGACGACATGAACAATCCCGCGCTGACGCAGGAGCAGCGCGACACGGCCAAGAAGAACTATTACGACAACATCCGCACCGCCGAGTTCCCGAAGAAGCCTGACGGCAGCGCCATGACCAACCTCGCGGCGGTCAAGACGGCGGTCGTCTTCGCCGACGGCAAGAACAAGAAGCGCGGCAAGGAGTTCATGGCCTTCCTGATGAAGGACGAGAACCTGCGTCCCTTCGTCGAGGGCTCGGCCGGCCGCTGGGTCTCGACGACGCTTGCGGGCATCGAGGCTCCGTTCTGGTCCGACGGCAAGGACCCGCACCGGGCCGTGGTCTACAAGCAGTACAAGGACGGCACGGTGCCGTTCCAGTTCGTCTACAACTACAAGTTCACGGCTGTGAATGCTGAGAACGTCTGGGCCAAGGCCGTCAACCGCGTGCTGGTCGACAAGGTCTCGCCCGAGCAGGCGACCGACGAGATGATCGCCCGCATCAAGCAGATCGCCGGCTGACGCCGGCATAAGGCAAGCCGACAAACACGGCATCCCGCAGCGCGACCTCGCTGCGGGATGCCGACCCGTCTTCGGCGACGGGCGCGTCTCGAGGGAGAACGACAAAATGACCACGGCAGCGATGGCTCCCCCAGCAACTGCTTCGAGCGATGCGACCTCCGGGCAGGCGCGCGACCGCGTGTTCTGGGGCGTGCTCATGCTCGCCCCCTATCTCCTCGTCTTCGCTGTGATGGTGGTCTACCCGGTCGCCTACGGCCTCTGGCTCGGTCTCAACTGGCAGTCCTACAAGGCGCTCTTCGCCGATCCGATCTTCGTTCGCACGCTGGTCAACACCGTCGTCTTCCTGTTCATCGCGGTGAACCTGAAGTTCCTGATGGCGCTGTTCCTCTCGGGCTTCTTCATCCAGCAGCGCGCCTGGGTGCGCTTCATGCTGGTGCTGTTCATCCTGCCTTGGGCGGTGCCCTCGATCCCGACCATCCTGTCCTTCCGGGTGATGCTCAATCCCGAGAACGGCATGATCAACCAGCAGCTCTTCCACTGGTTCGGCATCGTCGAGGGCCCGGGCTGGCTGACCGATCCGACGCTCGCCTTCGCCTCCTCGATCATGGTCCACATCTGGAAGTCGCTGCCGTTCTGGACGCTGATCCTCGTCACCGGCCGGCTCGCCATCGCGCAGGACCTCTACGAGGCCGCCAGCGTCGACGGCGCCAATAAATGGCAGCAGTTCCGCTTCATCACCTGGCCCTCGCTGGCGACGCTCTACGTCACCTCGACGCTGCTTTCGATGATCTGGACGCTGGGCGACTTCAACAGCGTCTACCTGCTCACCGGCGGTGGCCCGGGCGATCTCAACCACGTGCTGGCGACGCTCGGCATCCGCTATATGCGCAACAACAATCTCGACCTCGGCATCGCCTCGATCATCTGCGCGATGCCGCTGATCCTGCCCATGGTCTGGTTCATGGTGAAGCGTCTCTCGAAGGGAGCCGAATGATGAAGAAGGTTCTCGACGAGGGTAAGCTGATCCTGATCGCCATCCCGGTGCTGATCTGGACGCTGCTGCCGATCTACCACCTCTTCGTGCTGTCGATCTCGACGCAGGAATCGATGCTCGCCGGCAGGCTCTGGCCTGAGAAGCCGACGCTGCAGAACTTCCAGATCGTCTTCAACCAGCAGCACTACTACCTGACGAATTTCTGGCTGCAGCTGTTCAACAGCTTCCTGATCGCGATCACGACCGGGCTGCTCACTTTGTTCATCGCGACCTGCGCTGCCTTCGCCATCTCGCGGCTGAAGGCGCCGGGCGGCCGCTCGATCATGAACTTCGCGCTCGCGACCTATCTGATCCCGGCCGCATTCCTTGCCATCCCCATGTACAAGGCGATGGGCACCTTCGGGCTGCTCAACACGCGCATCGCGCTGATCCTCGCCATGGTGGCGCTGGCTTCGCCTTATGCGATCTGGGTGCTGAAGCAGGCCTCCGACAAGCTGCCGAAGGAACTCGACGAAGCCGCGATCATGGACGGCGCCAACTCGCTGCAGCTCTTCAGGCTGGTCTACCTGCCGCTGATGAAGCCTTCGATGGTGGTGATCGGCATCTACGCGCTGCTGCTTGCCTGGAACGAGTATCTCTACGCGTTCTTGCTGCTCTCCAGCGAGAAGGCGGTGCCGCTCGCCGTCGGCCTCGGCCTCTTCCTCTCGGCTGACGACGCGCCCTGGAACCTCCTGATGACGGCCGGCCTGATCTACGCCATCCCGCCGGCGGTGATCTATTACGGCTTCCGCAAGAACATGGTCACTGGCCTGACCGCCGGGGCGGTGAAGAGCTGACGAAAGCGTCGTCGAAGCGACCCGGCCCTAGCTGATGCAGAGCCGGGTTGCTTCGCTTTCGCTCGCAATGACGGACGGCAAGCCGCATATTGGCGTTGGACGCCGCAACAACCCCTATGGATGACGTGATGACCGCCTCCAAGCTCGACCAGCTCCGCGCCATGACCACCGTCGTCGCCGACACCGGCGACATCGAGGCCGTGCGTCGGCTGAAGCCGGTCGACTGCACCACCAATCCGACGCTGCTGCTCAAGGCGGTGGAGACGCCGGCCTATGCCGGCCTCGTCGAAGAGGCGATCGCCTGGGGCAAGCGCCAGGGCGGTGCAGCCGCGGTCGAGGCGGTCTGCGACCGGCTCGCCGTCACCTTCGGCACCGAATTGACCAGGATCGTTCCCGGCCGGGTTTCGACCGAGGTCGATGCCGATCTCTCCTTCGATACGCAGGCCTCGATCGCCAAGGCGCGCGCCATCATTGCCGCCTACAAGGAGCGCGGCGTCGGGCGCGAGCGCATCCTGATCAAGATCGCCTCGACCTGGGAAGGCATCCAGGCCGCCCGCGTCCTGCAGGCCGAGGGCATCGACTGCAACCTGACCCTGCTCTTCGCCCTGCCGCAGGCGGTCGCGGCAGCCGATGCCAAGGCCTTCCTGATCTCGCCCTTCGTCGGCCGGATCCTCGACTGGCACGTCAAGGCTGGCGGAGGCCCGTATACGGCGGAGACCGACCCGGGCGTCGTCTCGGTGAAGAGCATCTACGCCTATTACAAGGCGTTCGGGATCAAGACCGTGGTGATGGGCGCCTCCTTCCGCAACACCGGCGAGATCGAGGCGCTGGCCGGCTGCGACCGGCTGACCATCGGCCCCGGCCTGCTCGACGATCTGGCGGCTGCGACCGGTGACCTCCCGCGCAAGCTCTCGCCCGAGGCCTCCGGCAAGGCGCCTGAAAAGCTCGATCTCGACGAGAAGGCTTTCCGCTTCGCCATGAACGAGGATCCGATGGCGACCGAGAAGCTCGCGGAAGGCATTCGTGGCTTCGTCAAGGACCTGCGCAGCCTGCGCAAGCTCGTCGCCGCCAAGCTCGACGAGGCCAAGGCGGCGTGAGCACGGCTGCTTCGCCGAAGCTCGCCGTCGTCGAATTTTCGGGTGGCCGGGCGACTTACTGAGCCTGCGCGGTCGCGCCGATCTCTGCCTTCGTCTGCATCACAGGAATGACCGGAGCGGTGGTGGACGGCGTAAAATTGGCCCGTCCCCGCGCGGCCGCGGCTTCCAGTGTCTGTTGCTGGGCCTTCGGCAGGCGCTTGGTGTCCTCAAGGGCCGTGAACGCGCTGCTCGCATGTTCCGATGATTTCTGGCCGTCAAACACCACGATACCGCTGCGGGTGACGACGATGTCGCCCTTCCGCAGCGTGGGGTCGCGCAGATACCAATAGGCATCGCTGGCCGGATCGAGCTTGAGCGCGGGTTCCGCCGGTTTCGTGCTGACCTGCCGCGGCTTGCTGGGCTTCGGCCTGATCACCGGCCCGTCAAGGCCGCCGATCGCAGCCGGCGGGGTCGGATTGCCGAAGATCGCCCGGGTGAGATCGTCGAGGAAGCCCGCGGCCTCGGCCCGCGGCGCCATGGCGAGGCCGATGCCGCCGGCTACGCCGATCGCCAGGATCATCCGTCGTGTCATGGCCGAACCTCCCATCCTGCCTTGCCCGGTTGCGTCGCGCTTGTTCGTGTCAGCGCCGCAATCGAAGGCGCCCGTTCCTCTCAAACGAGGTACGGGCGGGAAAGTTCGATCGGTTCGTTGCATGTTCATTGCACCCGCCTCGTTCCGGCGACTGCGGCCGCTTCGTACACGATTGCGCGCGTGCTCTGGCGGGCACCGGGGCAGAAGCTTAGAGATGAGCTCTCGTCCAACAGGCCGGGCCGGCTGTCATGACGATCCGTTCCTTCCTCGCACTGCTTCTCTCCGCCGCCCTTGCGACTGCGGTATCCGCCGAGCCGTCAAGCGTGCTTCGGCCGGGGTCCGGTGAAGTCTCCTTCACCGCCAAGCGCTTCGGCGTATCGACCGCCTCGGGCATCTTCGGCCATGTCGACGGCGCCATCTCGCTCGATTTCGATCATCCCGAGCGCAGTCGCATCAGGATGACGATCGAAACGGCCTCCCTCCATACCGGCACCGCCCTTGTCGACGGCTTCGTCAAGGGGGAGAGCATGCTCGATGTCGGTCACTACCCGACGGCGACCTTCGTGTCCGAGCAGATCAGCCGAGTCGACGGTCGCAGCCTCGTCATCCGCGGCCGGCTGACGATCCGCGCCACCACGCAGCAGGTGAGTGTCAGCGCGATTGCCGAGCGCGACCCGGCGACGATGCGCCCTGGCGAGCGACTGCCTTTCCGCGCGACGGCAGCCTTCTCGCGCAACGCCTTCGACATCGGGCGTGACGTCAACGTCGTGGACGATCAGGTCGACCTGGCTATCCGGGGCGAGATCTTGCGCTGAACGGCGCGTTTCGTTGCAGGCAGGGGCGGGACGTTCGCGATGCGCCTGAGACGCTGGCATCCCCTGATCATCGCCCTACACTGGCTGACGCTGGCGCTGATCCTCGTGCAGTTCGGGCTCGCACAGATGATGCGCGACGAGACGCGCGACCTCATCAGCCGCTTCCAGCTTTATCAATGGCACAAATCCGTCGGGCTCACCGTCGCGGCGCTCGTCCTTATGCGCCTCGCGCTGCGGCTGGCCTTACCGGCGCCGCAGCCGCTCGTCATGCCGGCCTGGCAGCGCCTCGCCGCGACAAGCGTCCAGGCTGGGCTCTATCTCTGCCTGCTGGCGCTACCGCTGTCCGGGCTGCTGATGGTCTCGGCCGCGCCGATCCAGATTCCGACACTGCTCTTCGGCTGGATTCCGGTGCCGCACCCGATCGGCCCGGACAAGGCGGTCTACGAGGCGATGCTGCGCTTGCACGAGGTGCTCTTCGCCACGTTGGCCGCGCTCGCAATGATCCATGCCGGCGCGGCCCTGCTCCACCAGTTCGTGCTGAAGGACGGGCTGGTGCGCCGGATCTGGTTCGGTCGCGATCAGCCCTTGCCTTGAGACGCCAGCGCCTCGGCACGGATGGTCGAGAGCGACTTCGCAGGAGTGATCGCCTCGGGATCGAGCAGGCAGTGGATGATCGCCGGCTTGCCGCTGCTCAGCGCCCGCTCGAAGGCCGGCGCAAACTCCTCGGTCGTCTCGACCCGCTCGCCATGGCCGCCGAAGGCCTTGGCATAGGCGGCGAAGTCGGGGTTCTTCAGCGTCGTCGCCGAGACGCGGCCGGGATAGTGCTTCTCCTGGTGCATGCGGATGGTGCCGTACATGCCGTTGTCGACGACGATGACGATCACCGGCAGCTCGTATTGCACCGCCGTCGCGAAATCCTGGCCGTTCATCAGGAAGCAGCCATCGCCGGCAAAGGCGATCACCGTTCTCTCGGGGAACAAGCGCTTGGCGCCGATCGCGGCCGGCACGCCATAGCCCATCGAGCCCGAGGTCGGCGCGAGCTGCGTCGCGAATTTGGTGAAGCGGTGGAAGCGGTGGACCCAGGTCGCGTAATTGCCGGCGCCGTTGCACATGATCGCATCGGCCGGGAGGTTGCGGCGCAGCCAGGTCACCATCTCGCCGGGATGGAACTTGCCCGGCACCGGCGCCGGCTGCTCGCTCCAGCCGAGATAGGATTCATGTGCTTCGGCCGCCGCACCGGCCCACGGGATCACCTGTGGCGGATGCACCGTCTCGAGCGCGGCGCAGAAGGCGGTCGGCGAGGCGTTGATCGCCAGCTCCGGCCGGTAGACACGGCCGAGCTCTTCCGCGTCGGGATGGACATGCACCAGTGGCCGGCCCGGATTGGGGATGCCGAACAGCGTGTAGGACTGGCTCGGCATCTCCGAGAGCCGCCCGCCGACCAGCAGCACGAGATCGCTGTCCTGGATGCGCTTCAACAGCTTCGGATTGGGGCCGATGCCGAGATCCCCGGCGAAGTTCGGATGATCGGCCGGGAAGATCATCTGCCGGCGGAACGAGACCGCCACCGGCAGGTCGAAACGCTCGGCGAAGCGCTGGAAGCGCGCGATCGCCTGTGGGTCCCAGCGCGAGCCGCCGAGGATCGCGATCGGCGCCTTCGCCGCCCAGAGCCGCTTCTGCAGGTCGATCGTCTGCAAGAGCGAGGGATGGGTCTCGGTCACCTGATAGGGCTGCGCGTCGGCCACGTCGGCGAGGTCGGTCAGCACATCCTCAGGCAGCGCGATCACCACTGGGCCGGGGCGGCCGGCGGTCGCGACATGGAAGGCGCGGCTGATGATTTCGGGGATGCGCGCGGCATCGTCGATCTCGGTCGCCCATTTGGTCATGGTGCCGAAGACGGCGCGGTAGTCGAGCTCCTGGAAGGCCTCGCGCTCGCGCATGCCGCGCTCGATCTGGCCGACGAACAGGATCATCGGGGTCGAGTCCTGGTCGGCGATATGGATGCCGGGCGAGGCGTTGGTGGCGCCGGGACCGCGCGTCACGAAGCAGATGCCGGGCTTGCCGGTGAGCTTGCCGGCGGCCTCCGCCATCATCGCCGCGCCGCCCTCGGCCCGGCAGATGGTGACCTTCATCTCGGCGTCGTGCAGCGCGTCGAGCACGGCAAGATAGCTCTCGCCCGGCACGCAGAAGGCGTCGGTCGCGCCATGGATCAGGAGTTGGTCGACGAGGATCTGCCCGCCTGTGCGAGGTCCGGTCATTGAAACATCCGCCCTAGTTAGCTAAGTTGGTCAGGTTGAACGAGGAGACGGCGATGACGCGCGTCACCATCCATGAAGCCAAGACACATCTCTCGCGCCTGATCGAGCAGGTCGAGAAGGGGGGCGAGGTCGTGATCTCGCGCCGCGACAAGCCGGTGGCGCGCCTGGTGCCGATCGAGACGGCGCGGCCGGAGCGCAAGCCGGGGCGGATGAAGGGGCTGATTGATATCGGGCCGGAATTCTTCGAGCCCCTTCCAGAAGAGGAGCTGCGGCTCTGGGAAGGTCGCGACGATTGAGGCTTATGCTCGATACCTCGGCGTTGATCTGGTGGGCCAATGACAGCCCGCAACTGACTCTTACCGCGCGGAACGGCATCAGTGCCGCCGACGCCGTTTTCGTCAGCGCGATCACGGCGATGGAGCTGTCGACGAAGCTGCGCATCGGCAAGCTTCCCGACGCACGGTTGCTGGTCGAGGAATTCGAGGTCCGATGCGCCGATGAGGGCTTCGGCCTGCTGCCGCTGTCTCACCGCCATGGCCTCTTCGCCGGCTCCATCAAGGCCGAGCCGCGCGATCCCTTCGATCGCATGCTGGCCGCGCAGGCGATTCTCGAGGACCTGCTGCTGGTCTCGTCGGATACAGCCTTCGATGCGCTCGGCGCCCGCCGCTTGTGGTGAGCCGGCCATTCAGCCGCCTCCGCCCCAGGCCGGGTCGTTCAGGATCTCGTCTTCGTGCTCGCCGAGGCGCGGGCTCGGCCGGCTCGCGACCTGCCTGATACCGTCGAGCACGATCGGCGAGGCGATGGTCGGGATGGCGCCGGCCTTGGCCGCCGGGCTCGGCAGGTCGACGCGCACGCCGCGGGCCTTGACCTGCGGGTCGGCGAAGACCTCCTCGATCGTGTTGATCGGGCCGGCCGGCACACCGACGGCTTCCAGCTTGGCGAGCAGATCGAGCTTGGCAAAGCGGCTGGTCAGCGCATTGAGGCGGGCCGTCAGTGCGACGCGGTTGGCGACGCGCGAGCGGTTGTCGATGTAATCGGGCTCAGCTGCGAAACCGGCGTCGCCGATGGCCTCGCAGAGCTTGCGCCATTGCCCGTCATTGCCGGTGGCGATGATGATGTGCCCGTCCGCCACCGGGAAGACGTCATAGGGCACGATGTTGGGATGGGCGTTGCCGAGGCGCTGTGGTGCCTTGCCGGAGGTGAGGTAGTTCATCGCCTGGTTGCCGAGCACGGCAACCTGGGCATCGAGCAGCGCCATGTCGAGCATCGCGCCTTCGCCGGTGGCATCGCGCCGACGCAGCGCTGCGAGGATGCCGGTCGTGGCATAAAGGCCGGTATAGATGTCGGCGACGGCATAGCCGGCCTTCATCGGCGCGCCTTGCGGTTCGCCGGTGACCGACATCGGCCCGCCCATGCCCTGGACGAGGAAGTCGTAGCCGGCGCGCGGCGCGTAAGGGCCGTCCTGGCCAAAGCCCGTGACCGAGCAGTAGATCAGGCGAGGATAGGCCTTGCGCATCGACGCCACGTCGAGCCCGTATTTGACGAGGCCGCCGACCTTGAAGTTCTCGATCACCACATCGGCATGGGCGGCGAGGCGATGCACCAGCGCCTGGCCCTCGGCCGTGCGGAAATCGGCTGTGATCGAGCGCTTGCCGCGATTGGCCGAATGGAAATAGGCAGCCGAGAGATGCTCGTCGCCGACGCCTTCGACGAAGGGCGGTCCCCATTTGCGGGTGTCGTCGCCCTCCGGCGCCTCGACCTTGACGACATCGGCGCCGAGATCGGCGAGGAGCTGCCCGATCCACGGGCCTGCGAGGATGCGCGCCAGTTCAAGGACGCGCAGGCCGGCGAGGGGAGGGGCTGAAGTCATGTCGAAATCCGCGCCGTCGTCCCGGCCGGAGCGAAGCGGAGAGCCGGGACCCATGCCGGAACGGTCCAGGCATGGGTCCCGGGTCGAGCTGCGCTCGCCCGGGACGACCCGAGAGGGATGATCAGAAGAACGCCTGCAGCCCGGTCACTGCCCGGCCGAGGATCAGCGCGTGGACGTCGTGCGTACCTTCGTAGGTGTTGACCGTCTCGAGGTTCGCGGCGTGGCGCATGACATGGTACTCGATCGAGATGCCGTTGCCGCCGTGCATGTCGCGGGCCTGGCGGGCGATGTCGAGCGCCTTGCCGCAATTGTTGCGCTTGACGAGGCTGATCATCTCCGGCGCCATTTGACCGGCGTCGAGCAGGCGGCCGACGCGCAGCGAGCCCTGCAGGCCGAGCGTGATCTCGGTCACCATGTCGGCGAGCTTCTTCTGGTAGAGCTGCGTCTGGGCGAGGGGCTTGTTGAACTGCTTGCGGTCGAGCCCGTATTGGCGGGCGCGGTGGAAGCAATCCTCGGCGGCGCCCATCGCGCCCCAGGAGATACCGTAGCGGGCGCGGTTGAGGCAGCCGAACGGGCCCTTCAGGCCGGAGACGTTCGGCAGCAGGTTCTCTTCCGGCACGATCACGCCGTCCATGACGACTTCGCCGGTGATCGAGGCGCGAAGCGAAAGCTTTCCGCCGATCTTCGGGGCGGACAGGCCCTTCATGCCCTTTTCGAGAATGAAGCCGCGGATCTGGTTGTCATGCGCGGCCGACTTCGCCCAGATGACGAAGACATCGGCGATCGGCGAGTTCGAGATCCACATCTTCGAGCCGCTGAGCTTGTAGCCGTCGGCGACCTTCTCGGCCCGGGTCTTCATGCCACCGGGATCGGAGCCGGCATCCGGCTCGGTCAGGCCGAAGCAGCCGACCCATTCGCCCGAGGCGAGCTTGGGCAGGTACTTCTTGCGCTGGTTCTCGTCGCCATAGGCGTAGATCGGGTACATCACCAGCGAGGACTGCACCGACATCATCGAGCGATAGCCGGAGTCGATGCGTTCGACCTCGCGGGCAACCAGCCCGTAGGAGACGTAGTTGGCGCCGGCGCAGCCATACTCTTCGGGAACGGTGACGCCGAGCAGGCCGAGCTCGCCCATCTCGTTGAAAATGCCGCGCTCGGTCTTCTCCTCGAGATAGGCATCGGCCACGCGCGGCATCAGCTTCTCCTGCGCATAGTCGCGCGCAGTGTCGCGGATCAGCCGCTCGTCCTCGTTGAGCTGGTCATCGAGCAGGAAGGGGTCCTGCCAGTTGAACTCGGCCAGCTTGTGGCTCTGGGCGGTCTTGCGCGCGGCTTCGGCCATGATCTCAACTCCCCTGTTCGTTTGATCGTCATGGTCGGGCTTGACCCGACCATCTCGGAAACCAGCTGGCTGGTCCTGAGATTCTCAGGCTCTGCGCTTCGCTTCGCCCGAGAATGACGGCTTATCGATCACGCATCCACATCGAAGCTGACGCCCTGCGCCAGCGGCAGCGTGGTGCCGTAATTCACCGTATTCGTGGCGCGGCGCATATAGGCCTTCCAGGCGTCGGAGCCGGCCTCGCGGCCACCGCCGGTCTCCTTTTCGCCGCCGAAGGCGCCGCCGATCTCGGCGCCGGACGGGCCGATATTGACGTTGGCGATGCCGCAATCCGAGCCTTCGGCCGAGACGAAGTTCTCGGCCTCGCGCATGTCGAGGGTGAAGATCGAGGAAGACAGGCCGGCTCCGACCGCGTTCTGCAGCGAGATCGCCTCGGCCAGCGTCTTGTACTTCATCACATAGAGGATCGGCGCGAAGGTCTCGCGCTCGACCGGGCCGCACTGCCTGGGCATCTCGACCAGCGCCGGACGGACATAGAAGCCGCCGGAGCCAACGTCGACCTTTTCGCCGCCATGGACCTTGCCGCCTTCGGCCTTGGCCTCGGAGAGCGCCTTCTGCATGCCCTGATAGGCAGCCTCGTCGACCAGCGGGCCGACCAGCACGCCGGCTTCGCGCGGGTCGCCGATCTTCACCGAGCCGTAGACCTTGGCGAGCTTCGGCACGAGCTTGTCGTAGACGCTCTCATGCACGATCAGGCGGCGTAGCGTGGTGCAGCGCTGGCCGGCGGTGCCCATCGCCGCAAACGCGATGCCGCGCAAGGCGAGATCGAGATCGGCAGAGGGCGCGACGATCGCGGCGTTGTTGCCGCCGAGCTCGAGGATGGCGCGGGCGAAGCGGGCGGCGAGCTTCTGGCCGACCTCCTTGCCCATCCGGGTCGAGCCGGTGGCGGAGAGGATGGGGACGCGATGGTCCTGCACCAGGATATCGCCGATCTCGCGGCCGCCGATCAGGATTTCCGACAGGCCGATCGGCGCCTCGGGGCCGAAGCGCTTCATCGTCTTCTCGACGATCGCTTGCACGGCGATGCCGGTCAGCGGGGTCTTCTCCGACGGCTTCCAGACGACGCTGTCGCCGCAGACGAAGGCCAGCGCCGCGTTCCACGACCAGACCGCAACCGGGAAATTGAAGGCCGAGATCACGCCGCAGACGCCGAGTGGGTGCCAGGTCTCCATCATGCGATGGTTCGGGCGTTCGGTTGCGATGGTGAGACCGTAGAGCTGGCGCGACAGACCGACGGCGAAGTCGCAGATGTCGATCATCTCCTGGACCTCGCCGAGGCCCTCTGAGGTGACCTTGCCGGCCTCCAGCGTCACCAGCAGGCCGAGATCGGCCTTGTGCGTGCGAAGCTCCTCGCCGAGCAGGCGGACGAACTCGCCGCGCCGCGGCGCCGGAACCTTGCGCCAGGCGAGGAAGGCGGCCTGTGCCCGGCCGATCGCGGCCTCGGCCTCGGCCGGAGAAGTCTCACGCAGTGTCGCGACCGTCTCGCCGGTGATCGGTGAGGAAGCCGAGAGGCCGGCGCTGGCATAGGCGCTCTCGGAGACGCCGAGGCGCTTCAGGAGGGCAAGAGCGTCTTTCGGGAGGGATGTCGTCATCGTTCGCTTATGCTCCTGCCGCCATCGGGCCATCGCGCAGCATCAGCAACGCAAATGAACCCGGATGCCGGATCATCCAGGGATGGCGGCTTGCCGGAAGCCTGCCAGTTCGGCTGCACAATGCCCTCTTCCGGCCGCTCTCCGCAATCGATATGTTCTCACGACTTGATGAGGGTAGATCATGAACTCGGAGATCGTCCCCGGCCGTCTTTCGGTGCCGTCGCTGTCGGCGCTCGCCGCCTTCGAGGCGGCGGCACGCCATGGCAGCTTCACCCGCGCCGCCGAGGAACTCAACCTGACGCAAGGTGCGGTCAGCCGCCAGATTGCGCTGCTCGAGCAGAGTCTCGGCCTGAAACTGTTCGAGCGCGTCAAGAAACGCGTCAGCCTGACGCCGGCCGGCGGCGCCTATGCCGCCGAGGTACGCGACGGGCTCTCGCGGCTCGCCGCGGCGACGCTCTCTGCCATGGCTTTCCGTGGCGGTGCCGGCCTGCTCCATCTCGCCATCCTGCCGACCTTCGGCACGCGCTGGCTGATCCCGCGTCTGCCGCGCTTCACCGAGGCGCATCCCGGCGTCACCATCAATTTCTCGACCAAGCTGGTGCCCTTCGACTTCGCCCATGACCCGGCCGATGCCGCCATCCATTTCGGCCATCCCGTCTGGCCGGGCGCCCGCCTGCATCGACTGATGGGCGAGGAGGTCGTGCCGGTCGCGGCGCCGGCGCTGGTTGCGCGGGCCGGCATTCGCGAGGCGGCCGATCTGCTGCGCCAGCCCTTGCTGCAGCAATCGACCCGCCCACGCGCCTGGGCCAACTGGCTGGAGCAGCAGGGCCTGCCGCCGGAGCGGGCGCTGATGGGCCCGCGCTTCGAGCAGTTCGCCATGGTGGCGCAGGCGGCGGTGGCGGGGCTCGGCGTCGCCATCGTGCCGCGCTTCCTGATCGAGGAGGAATTGCGCTCTGGCGCGCTGGTCATTCCGGTCGATCGGCCGGTGCGCGGTCCCGAAGGCTATTACCTCGTCTATCCCGAGGCCAAGGCAAGCCTGCCGGCGGTGATCGCCTTCCGCGATTGGCTGCTCGGCGAATGCGGAGAGACGAGCTAGCCTCTCGACAAGCGCCGGTCGAGGCGTCATTCATGCGCTGAGATCACGAACCACCGCTTGCGCAGGTCACTCATGTCTTCCGCTCCAGGCTCGGCCGACATCGTCATTGTGGGGGGCGCTGCGATTGGCTCCTCCGTCGCCTATCATCTCGCCAGCGATCCCGGCTTCAACGGCAAGGTGATCGTCGTCGAGAAGGATCCGACCTATCGGCTCTCGGCCTCGGCGCTCTCGGCCGCCTCGATCCGCCAGCAATTCTCCAGCGCGGTGAACATCCGCGTCTCGCTCTTCGGCATCGAATTTTTGCGCAACATCGGACAGTACCTTGCAGTCGATGGCGAGACGCCCTCGATCGACCTGCACGAGGGTGGCTATCTCTACGTCGCCGGTGACGAGGGACGTAAGGTTCTCCAGCAGAATCAAGCGCTTCAGCAGCAGGAAGGCGCCGATGTTGCGCTCTATGCTGCAGAAATGCTGCGCAGCAAATTCAGCTGGCTAAATACTTCAGATCTCGCCTGCGGCACCTATGGCGTCAGCGGCGAGGGCTGGTTCGACGGCTGGGCCCTGCTGCAGGCCTTCCGCAAGAAGGCGCGCTCGCTCGGTGTCGAATATCGCCAGGGCGAGGTCGTCGGCTATGCCGTCGAGGGCGGCCGCGTCACCGGTGTCGAATTGGCCGATGGCAGTCGCATCGCCTGCGCCGCCGCGGTCAACGCAGCGGGCACGCACGGCGCGAGGCTGGCGGCGACTGCGGGCGTCGAGATCCCCGTCAAGTCGATGAAGCGCTATGTCTACAGCTTCACCTGCAAGGGCGAGGTCGACAACTGCCCGCTGCTAATCGACACTTCCGGCGCCTATGTCCGCCCCGAGGGCAAGCGCGGCAACGAGGGCCAGATGTTCATCTGCGGCTCCTCGCCGCCGGCCGAACTCGACCGCGAATGGATCGAGACCGACGCCGATGTCGAGGATGTCGACTGGTCCTTCTTCGAGGAATATGTCTGGGCGCCGCTTGCCCATCGCGTGCCCGCCTTCGAGGCGATCAAGCCCGGCCGCGCCTGGGCCGGCCCCTATGACATGAACGGCCTCGACGGCAATGCCATCCTCGGCCCGGCGGTCGGCCTGCCGAACCTCTATCTCGCCAACGGCTTCTCCGGCCATGGCCTGCAGCAGTCGCCCGCGGTCGGCCGCGGCCTCGCCGAGCACATCGTCAACGGTCGCTACGTTTCGCTCGATCTCGCCGATCTCGGCCATGAGCGCATCGTCTCCGGCACGCCTTTGCGCGAGGCGAACATCATCTGAAGTCGGTCCTCAGTCCTCATCCTGAGGAGCGATCCGAAGGATCGCGTCTCGAAGGATGATCCAGATTGATCCGGGGTCTCCTGAAACATCCTTCGAGACGCCGCTTCACGGCTCCCCAGGATGAGGGGCGTCGGGTAAGCTGGACCGGAGCTGGGGAGAAACACCATGATCGACACGGCCTATGTCGCGACCATGGCGCGCTATAATCGCTGGCAGAACCGCAGTCTTTACGAGGCGGCCGACAGCCTGAGCGACGAGGCGCGCCGGCTCGACCGTGGCGCCTTCTTCCGTTCGATCCACGGCACGTTCTGTCATCTTCTATGGGCCGACAGGATGTGGCTCTCGCGTTTCGCTGGAACGCCGAAGCCCAGCGTCCCCGGCAGCGAATCCGCCCGGATGATCGGGGCATGGGAGGAACTCGTCGCCGAACGGCAGGTCACCGACACGCTGATCGGCGACTGGGCGGCCGGACTCACGCCCGAATGGCTCGCTGGCGATCTGACCTGGGTGTCGGGTATCTCCCGTCGCGAATTGACCAGGCCGAAGGCCTTGCTGGTCATGCATTTCTTCAATCACCAGACCCATCATCGCGGGCAAATTCACGCCATGCTGACCGCATCCGGCGCAAAGCCGGACGACACCGACCTGATGCTGGTCGGCGCCTAAGATTGAACTGCCCTAGCCAACGGTCCTCGGTTTGCGTGACCTGGTTGCCAACCGCTTCGGCGCATCCTCGCCGGTCTCGTTTTCGTCGCCGCTGGAGTCGCCGACATCGTCGGGAATCGCGGCCGTCGCATGCTGGCTCAGCTTCTGGAACAGCCCGAGGCCCACGAGGGCCGCGACCGCGACAAGCATCAGCAGGGCCGGGAACAGGATGTCGGCCGGCTTGTCGCGCGAAGCCTTGGTGATCAGCACCAACGACTCCAGGCTGAGCGCGACGATGATGATGGTCATGAATTTGGTGAGCGAGCCGCGCGCCTCGGCCGGTCGCCGCAATTCCCGGTCGGCGATGACCTCCTCCTCGAACAGGAACTTGCCGACATCGGCGACGGCGACCGCGATGATCACCAGGCCGATGCCGTCGAGCATGGTGTCGAGCGCGCCTTCCCCTGTCCGGAAGCCGGTGAAAGTCTGCGAGATCGCGACCGCCATCAGCAGGACTGCGGCCAGCAGTAGGACGCCGGCGATGCCGGAATAGAGCAGGCGACTGAACAAGGTCATTGGTGCAACTCCCCCCGGAGACCGTGCGCCATGTAACCCGGCAGACGGCGACTCGTTCCCGCCAGCTCCTGTCAGAGCCCGCCGGGCCTGGGATGGCGGCGATGCGGCGGCTGCATGAGCTGCGTCTTGCGGTCGTTTCGCCGGCAATGCCATGGTCGGCCACCTAGAGCCGGAGCGCGCCATGATCGACACCACCAATCTGATCGCCTTCATCCTGCTCGCCTTCGGCATGGTGCTGACGCCCGGGCCGAACATGATCTACCTGATCTCGCGCTCGATCTCGCAGGGGCCGGCCTCCGGGCTGATCTCGCTCGGCGGCATCGCGCTCGGCTTCGTCTTCTATGTTGTCTGTGCCGCCTTCGGCATCACCGCGCTGCTCTTCGCGGTGCCTTACGCCTATGACGCGCTGCGGCTGGCGGGCGCCGCCTATCTGCTCTGGCTCGCCTGGCAGGCGGTTCGGCCGGGAGCCAGTTCGCCCTTCAATGTCCGCGAACTCAAGCATGACGGGCCGCGCAAGCTCTTTGCGATGGGCTTCCTGACCAGCCTGCTCAATCCGAAGATCGCGATGTTCTATCTGGCGCTGCTGCCGCAGTTCATCGATCCCGCCGCCGGCAGCGTGCTGACGCAGTCGATCGTCCTCGGCTTCATCCAGATCATCGTCTCGGTCAGCGTCAACACGCTGATCACCTTCGCTGCCGGCGGCATTGCCATCTTCCTGCGCACGCGTCCGTTCTGGGCGCTGGTGCAGCGCTGGCTGATGGCCACGATGCTCGCGGGCTTCGCCGTGCGCATGGCGGCCGAAGCACGTCGCTGATCGGCTGTCGGCAACGATTTCTGCACCGTTACCAAGGCTTATGCATCGCGCCGTCGGGCCGCTGCCGGCTCATCGCGCTCGGCGCAGTACATCAGGCAGGAGTTCTAGATGAGTGTTGCCAACGGCCGCGCTTTGCTCGCGATGCCGGGTCCGACCAATATTCCCGACCGCGTGCTCCAGGCGATGATGCGTCCCGCCGAGGAACTCGCCTCGAAGACGATCGTCGACCTGACGCAAACCCTGCTGGCAGACCTCAAGGCGATCTTCCGCACGACGGGCGAGACCTTCCTCTACGCCGCCAACGGCCATGGCGGCTGGGAGGCGGCGCTCACCAATGTGCTCTCGCGCGGCGACAAGGTGCTGGTGCTCGCCAGCGGCCGCTTCGCCATCGGCTGGGGCGAGATGGCCCGGTTCATGGGCGCCGATGTCGAAGTGCTCGCCGGCTCCTGGCGTGCGGCGGTCGATCCGGCTGCGGTGGAAGAGCGCCTGCGGCAGGACAGGGACCAAGCGATCAAGGCGGTCCTGACGGTCCAGGTCGATACCGCGTCCGGCGTGGTCAACGATATCCAGGCGATCCGCCGCGCCATCGATGCGGCCGGCCATCCCGCGCTCTACATGGTCGACGGTGTCGCCGCGCTCGGCTGCATGCCGTTCGAGATGGATGCCTTCGGCGTCGATGTCGCGATGTCGGCCTCGCAAAAGGGCCTGATGACGCCGCCTGGCCTCGCCTTCGTCGCCGCAAACGGCAAGGCGCTGCAGGCGCACCGGCAGGCGACGATGCGCACGCCTTATTGGGACTGGACCGCGCGCATGGACCCGCTGCTCTACATGAAGCATTGCGGCACGCCGCCTGAGCATCTGATGTTCGGCCTGCGCGCCGCCCTCGACATGATCTTCACTGAGGGACTCGAAGCCGTCTGGCGGCGCCATGCCTTGCTGGCGGCTGCGACGCAGGCAGCGATGTCGAAATGGGCGGAGGGCCAGACGCTGAGCTTCAATGTCGTCGAGCCGTCGCAGCGCGCGCCCTCGGTCACCACGATCCTTGTCGACGGTGACCCGGCTGCGATCACCGATTACGCACAGCAGGTCTGCGGTGTGACGCTCGGGATCGCCATCGGCGATCTCTCCGGCAAGGCTTTCCGCATCGCCCATATGGGCCATGTCAATGCGCCGATGGTGCTGGGCAGCCTGAGCGCGGTCGAGATGGCGCTGCAGGCGAAAGGCATCCCGCATGGCAGCGGCGGCGTCGCGGCTGCCATCGCCTATCTCGGCGCCAATGCGCGCGAGGTCGCTGCCTAGCATCGATCGGGCGAGCGCCGGCAGCCGTATTGAAGCGGATTGCCGGGACGCGCCTTAGGCGGCGGAGACGCGCTGCAGGAACTGGTGCACCGCCGTTCCGAGCTCCTCGGCCTTGCCTTCCAGCGCCGTGGTCGAGGCGAGCACCGCACTGGCGACCTCGTGGGTCTGATGGGCCGAGCCGCGGATGTTGTTGGTGGTCTGCGCCAGATATTCCGTGCCGGTCGCGACCTCGGCGATGCTGCGGCTGATGACATGGGTCATCTGCCCCTGCTCCTCCAGCGCGGCGGTGATCGAGAGCGTGCGCTCGTCCATGTCGGCCATGCCGGCGGTCAGCTTGGCGATGGTCTCGACCACGCCGGCCGTCGCCTGCTTGATCTCGGCGATTTGCCCGGCGATGTCCTGCGTCGCGATCGCGGTCTGGTGCGACAGGCTCTTCACCTCGCCGGCGACGACGGCGAAGCCCTTGCCGGCATCCCCGGCCCGGGCGGCCTCGATCGTCGCGTTGAGCGCCAGGAGATTGGTCTGCCCGGCGATCCCTCGGATCAGGGCGACGATGCCGTCGATGCGCCGCACCGCCCGGTCGAGCAGGTCGACCGAGCCTGCGGTGGTGCGGGCGCTGCCGTTCATGTCGGCGACCAGTGCCTGGGTGGTGGCGAGCTGGCGGTCGATCGACGTGATCGCGGTCGAGAGCTGCTCCGTCGCCGCGGCGACGTCGGAGACGTTGCGTGAGGATTCTTCCGAGGTCGAGGCCACGGCGGTGACCTCGCCATTGGCGATGTCGGCGATCTCGTTCAGGGAGGCGGCGCGCCCCTTCAGATTGCGGATATCCTGCAGCACCGTGTCGAGCGTGGCGAGGAACTGCGTATTGAAGCCGGCGACGATGTCCTTGGTGGTCTGGCGGCGGGCGGCCTCGCGCTCCATGTCGCGCAGCTGCGCCTGATGCAGCTCCTCGGCCTGCGCCGTGGCGTCGTCCCGCGCCTGCGCCGCCATGTCGCCCGCGGCCGCGAGCGTCCGGCTCTGTTGCTTGATGATCCAGAGCAGCAGGCCGAGCTGAATGACGACGCCGGCGAGGAAGAGCGCGTCGCCCTGCAAAGGGGTGCCTGCACGGGAGAGCATCGCCCCGATGAGGCTGGCATGGCCGAGCGCCATGATCGCCGTGGCGACGAGCGGCTGCCAGGCGCACCAGCCGGCCGACAGAGTCAGCATGATAAGCAGCACGGAATCGCTCGCCTCGTGCCAGCTCGCGCCTTTGAGCCCATAGGTGAAGGCGAGCGCGCTGCCGGTCGCGGCCAGCGAGAGGATGATCTGCGTCGCCATGCCGATCGGGTCGCGCCGACAGGTCAGGGTCGCGAAGGCTGCCAGGCCGATCGTGATGAGCGGGGGCGTGAATGTCCCAACGCTGCCGCTCGCGAACCAGGCCAGCATCGTCGCCGGCACGAAGAGCCAGAGCAGCAAGGTGAGGGCGCCGCCGACGCGCAGCCGCAGCTGCGTCAGATAGGTCGCGGCGGAATCGGTTTGCATGCGGGCGTTGGCCTGTGAGCGCTGTTCGGAGATGGCCGATAGCTGTCGGCAGGCCAATCCCCCTCTGGCAGCCTCGCTCCTCTCGCTGAATTTTCGCTTAACCATTTACGCCATAGCCGGGATTTCGCAGCGCCGGACCGCGCCGGAGGTCTGACGGATTTGCGTGCGTCTCCTATCGTCGCCGGAGCGGCTTGGCTAAGCTCGCCGCCGCACCAGGACACGGGAAAGCCGACCATGACCGACACGACGCAGGAAGAAGCCCGCATTCTCGCCTGGCTGGGCGAGCGCAAGCAGGCGATGATCGATCTGCTGCGCGAGATGGTCGACACCGATTCAGGTTCCTACGACAAGGCGGGTGTCGACCGGGCCGGGCAGGTACTGGCCCGTTTCCACGAGGCGAACGGGCTTTCTATCGAGATCGTGCCGGATGCCCGCTATGGCGACGCGGTCAAGGCGCGCCTGCCCAATCCCACCGCGAACGATCAGCGGCCCGTCCTGCTGCTCGGTCACCGTGATACCGTCTTCCCCGAGGGCGAGCCGACGCGCCGGCCCTTCACCATCCAGGGCGGACGCGCCTATGGGCCGGGGGTCGCCGACATGAAGGCCGGGCTCGTCATCGAGGCCTTCGTCGCTGCCGCCTTCGCCGCCAATGGCGGCCTGAAGGCGCCGCTGACGATGCTGACCACCAGCGACGAGGAGATCGCCTCGCCTTCCTCGCGGCCGGTGATCGAGGCGGCGGCGCGCGAGTCGCGCTGCGTCTTCAATGCCGAGCCGAGCCGCCTGCCGGCCGGCACCGACTATGGCCGCGACCATAGGCAGTCGATCACAT
Source organism: Allobosea sp. Root483D1 (assembly GCF_001429505.1). Classification (GTDB taxonomy): domain Bacteria; phylum Pseudomonadota; class Alphaproteobacteria; order Rhizobiales; family Beijerinckiaceae; genus Allobosea. The sequence continues at coordinate 587,951 of NZ_LMJW01000001.1, read as the reverse complement.
CGGGCCGCAAGGGCGGCGTCTTCATGCGCGCCGAGTTCGTCGGCAAGGCGGCGCATTCCGGCGCCAACTACGAGAAGGGCGTCTCGGCCATCGTCGATCTCGGCCACAAGATCCCGCGCCTGCAGGGGCTGACCGATCTTCAAGCCGGCGTCACCGTCAATGTCGGACTGATCGGCGGCGGCCAGACCGTCAACACGGTTGCTCCCTCGGCCTGGTGCGAGATCGACCTGCGCTACAAGACGCCGACGCAACGCGAGGAGCTGGTCGAGGCGATCCGCGACATCGTCGAGACGCCGGTGGTCGAGGGCACCTCGGCCAAGCTGATCATCAAGGGCGAGTTCTACCCGCTGGAGCAGACGCCGGATTCGCTCCTGCTCTACGACACCTATCGCGAGGCGGCGGCCGGGCTCGGTATCGCCGTCACGGCCGAGTACACCGGCGGCTGCGCTGATTCCGGCTTCACCGCGGCGCAGGGCTGCCCGACCCTGTGCAGCGTCGGACCCGTCGGCGGCATGGCCCATACGCCGGATGAGTTCCTCGAGGTCGAGAGCATCGTGCCTGCGGCGCAGACATTGGCGCTGGCGGTGATGCGGACCGCGGCGCGGATGGAGTGACGCGCGTCATGCTCGGGCTTGACCCGAGCATCTCAGGCCGGATGAGGAGCTGATCTGCGCCCTTATCGTCATGAGATTCTCGGGCCTGCGCTTCGCGCCGCCCGAGAATGACGGCATGAAAAAGGGCACCGCTTGCGCGGTGCCCTTTGTTCTTAGCAGACCGACCTTCAGTTCAGCGCGATCCCTGCCGGCCGGCTCTCGCGCGCGGCGGGAAATTCGCCAAGCATCAGCCCAGCCGGGCCCACGGTCAGCGGCACGGTCTCGCCGTCGCGGATCGCGCCCGAGAGCAGCAGCTCGGCGAGCGGGTCCTGCACCGACTTCTGGATCACGCGCTTCAGCGGGCGCGCGCCATAGGCCGGGTCGTAGCCCTTCTCCGCCAGCCAGTCGCGCCCTTCCTGCGAGAGGTCGAGCGTGATCTTGCGGTCGACCAAGAGCTTGGCGAGCCGCGCCATCTGGATATCGACGATTGCGCCCATGTCGGCCCGCCGCAGGCGGTGGAACAGGATGATGTCGTCGATCCGGTTCAGGAACTCCGGCCGGAAGGCGTGACGGACAACGCCCATCACCTCGTCGCGCACGGCGTCGCTGTCCTGGCCTTCCGGCTGGTTCACCAAGTACTCCGAACCGAGATTCGAGGTCATGATGATCAGCACGTTGCGGAAGTCGACCGTGCGGCCCTGGCCGTCGGTCAGTCGCCCGTCGTCGAGCACCTGCAAGAGGACGTTGAACACGTCCGGATGCGCCTTCTCGACCTCGTCGAACAGCACGACCTGATAGGGCCGGCGCCGGACCGCTTCCGTCAGCGCGCCGCCTTCCTCATAGCCGACATAGCCGGGAGGAGCGCCGATCAGCCGGCTGACCGAGTGCTTCTCCATGTATTCGGACATGTCGAGCCGGACCATCGCCGTGTCGTCGTCGAACAGGAACGACGCCAGCGCCTTGGTCAGCTCGGTCTTGCCGACGCCGGTGGGGCCGAGGAACATGAACGAGCCGATCGGCCGGTTCGGATCCTGCAGGCCGGCGCGGGCACGCCTGACCGCCTTGGAGACCGCCTCGACCGCCTCCGCTTGGCCGATGACACGGGTGCCGAGGCTCTGCTCCATATGCAGGAGCTTCTCCTTCTCGCCCTCCAGCATCCTGTCGACCGGCACGCCGGTCCAGCGACTGACCACCTGCGCGACATGGTCCGGCGTCACGGCTTCCTCGACCATGCCGGGTGCATCGCCTCTCGCCTCGATCTCGGAGAGCTGCTTCTCGAGCTGCGGAATCTCGCCATAGGCGAGCTCGCCGGCGCGCTGGTACTCGCCCTTGCGCTGTGCCTGGGCGAGCTCGTTGCGGGCGTTGTCGAGCTTGGTCTTGATCTCCGCCGCCTGGCCGAGCTTGTCCTTCTCGGCCTTCCAGGCCGCGGTGATCGCGGCCGAGCGCGCCTCGAGCTCGACGAGCTCGGATTCGAGCCGCTTCAACCGCTCCTTCGAGCCGGCATCGCTCTCCTTCTTCAACGCCTCCTGCTCGATCTTCAGGCGCACGATCTCGCGGTCGATCGAATCGAGTTCCTCGGGCTTGGAATCGACCTGCATGCGCAACCGCGCCGACGCTTCGTCGACGAGGTCGATCGCCTTGTCCGGTAGGAAGCGGTCGGTGATGTAGCGGTTCGACAGCGTCGCGGCCGAGACCAGCGCCGAGTCGGTGATGCGCACGCGGTGGTGCTGCTCGTACTTCTCCTTCAGACCGCGCAGGATCGAGACCGTGTCCTCGACCGTCGGCTCGTCGACGAAGACGGGCTGGAAGCGCCGCGCCAGCGCCGCGTCCTTCTCGACATATTTGCGGTACTCGTCGAGCGTGGTCGCGCCGACGCAGTGCAATTCACCGCGGGACAAAGCGGGCTTCAGCAAGTTCGAGGCATCCATCGCACCGTCGGTCTTGCCGGCACCGACCAGGGTGTGCATCTCGTCGATGAACAGGATGACGCCGCCGGCCGCGGCCGAGACCTCGGAAAGCACGGCCTTCAGCCGCTCCTCGAACTCGCCGCGATATTTCGCGCCGGCGATCAGCGAACCCATGTCGAGGGAGAGCAACTCCTTGTCCTTCAGGCTCTCGGGCACGTCGCCATTGACGATGCGCAAGGCGAGGCCCTCGGCGATCGCGGTCTTGCCGACGCCGGGCTCGCCGATCAGCACGGGATTGTTCTTGGTACGCCGGCTCAGAACCTGGATGGTGCGGCGAATCTCCTCGTCGCGGCCGATCACCGGGTCGAGCTTGCCCTCGCGCGCCGCCTCGGTGAGGTCGCGTGCATATTTCTTCAGCGCGTCATAGCTCTGCTCGGCGGAGGCCGAGTCGGCAGTACGTCCCTTGCGGATCGCCTCGATGGCGGCGTTGAGACCCTGCGGCGTGACGCCGGCCTTGGCCAGGATCTTGCCGGCCTCGCTATCCTTCTCGATCGCCAGCGCAAGCAGCAGCCGCTCGACCGTGACGAAGCTGTCGCCGGCCTTGTCGGCAGCCTTCTCGGCCGTATCGAAGACGCGCGCCAGCGGCGGCGTCAGGTGCAGGCCGCCCGCGCCGGCGCCGCTCACCTTGGGGAGCTTGGCAATGGCCGCGTCGACGAGCTGCCTGGCCTGCTTTGCCTGCCCGCCGGACCGGTCGATCAGCCCAGCCGCCATGCCTTCGCTGTCGTCGAGCAGCGCCTTCAGCACGTGCTCGGGCGTGAACTGCTGATGGCCCTCGCGCATCGCGATCGTCTGCGCAGCCTGCAGGAAGCCCTTCGCCCGGTCCGTATATTTCTCGATGTTCATTCGGTTACCTCCGCCCGCCGGTCGCGCCCCGAAGCGGCGGAGCCGGCTGCCTTTCAAAGGGATAGGGCCCCCTGATGGGCAGCCCTTCGCCTCAGAAGATAGTGTTGCTTTCGCGCAACGGAAGGGGGCGGGCGGTGCTTTCGCATTGACCTCCACCGCGAGCCTCGCCCAGCCTGTCACCATGATCGGCACCAAACGGCAGCAGGCGATTCGCAAGGCGCTGCGGGCGCTCGTACCCGGCATCCCCTTGCTCGACGCCGAGACGGTGCTGGCGCTGGCCGGACGGGCGCAGATGAAGGCGCTGCCGCCCTCGACCGCGCTCTGGCTCGCGCTCGGCAGTCATGTTCGCCACAGCCATACCGATTATGATCACCTGCTCGCTGAAGGCTATGAGCGTGACGCCGCCCGCTTCTTCGTCGCCGACGCGATCGACGACGTGCTTTCCGGCTGGGGCTGCCAGCGCTCGATCCTTGACGAAGCTGAGGTGGAGGAGGGGGCCGAGCAGCCGCATTGATCGGATCGATGCAATCCTTTCATCGGCCGTGACTGCCCTCGCTGTGGCGCCTCGGTTCTTTGCGTGGCAGTTTCCGCCGCCTCGCTATCGAAAGGGCCGAGCCCATGCGTGTCGCTTCACTGTATCGCTACCCGGTCAAAGGCCTGTCGCCCGAGCGCTTGAACCGCGCGGAGCTGCCGACGGGCGGCTATTTCCCAGGGGACCGGCTCTTCGCCGTCGAGAACGGGCCGTCCGGTTTCGATCCGGCCGAGCCAGTGCACCAGCCGAAGATCAAATACCTGATGCTGATGCGCAACGAGTCCTTGGCGCGCCTGCGCACCCGCTATGACGATGGCAGTGGCGATCTTGTCATCGGTCACGATGGCGCGGAGACCCGCGTTGCCACCGAAACGGAAGCGGGCCGGGAAGGGCTGACCGCGTTCTTCAAGGGTTACATGCCGGATGAGTTGCGTGGCGAGCCACGCTTGCTGACAGCGCTGGAGGGCTATCGTTTCACCGATTCGCGCTCGGGCTTCGTCTCGATCATCAACCTCGCCAGCGTCGCCGATCTGGAAACGCGGCTCGGCGTGGCGGTCGACCCGTTGCGCTTCCGCGGCAATGTCATGGTCGAGGATCTGGCGGCCTGGGCGGAGCTTGATCTGGTCGGGCGCGAGCTTACCGCTCCGTCGGGCCTGCGCCTCCTGGTGATCAAGCGGATCGAACGCTGCGCCGCCACCAATGTCGCCCCGGCGACCGGTATTCGCGACCTGCAGATCCCGAAGGCGCTGATGCAGGGCTACGGCCATGTCGATTGCGGCATCTATTGCCGGATCATCACTGGCGGAACGCTCGGCGAAGGCGAGCGGCTGACTTTGGTCGAGGCGAGCGCGCCGGCCACGCTCGGCGTCGCCTGAAACAGAAAGAGGGCCCTTTCGGGCCCTCTTTCGTGTTCATAATCTTACCCGGCAGGATCACTCCGCCGGCGTCTCGCCGCCATCGTTGCCGAGCGCGTCCATGACCTCGCGCGGCGAACGCCGCCGGGGCGCCCGGCGCTTGGGCTTCTCGCCGGCCTCGGGCGCGCCCTCTGCGAGGTCTGCCGAAGCGGCTGCAGCGGCTGCAGCGGGTGAAGCGGTGACCGGAGCCGCGGGCTCTTCCGAGATCGCGATCGGCACGCGGGTCGGCGTGGTCAGGAAGGCCGGCAGCCCAGCCGGGGCTTCCTGCTCCTCGTTGCCGGCGCGGGCCTCGTTGCGGTCACGGCGCGAAGGACGCTCGCCGCGCGGCGCGCGCTCGGGCCGTTCCTGGCGCTCCGGCCGCTCCTGGCGTTCTGGCCGCTCGAAACGGGGCTCGCTTTGGCCCTGGACCGGCGCCGCGATATCGGGCTGCTCGGCGCCGGGCTGAGCCTCGGGGCGCGGGGCATAGGAGCCGTTCTGGCCGTCGTTCCGCTCGAAGCGACGCTCGCCCCGATCCGGCCGATCGCCGCGGTCCTGGCGGTCGTTACGATCTGGGCGATCGAAACGGCGCTGGCCGTTGCGATCGAAATTGCGGTCCTGCCGGTCCGGGCGAGGCGGCCGATCGAAGCGCTGGCCGTTGTTCTGGCCGCCTTCGACGTCCTCACCCTCATGCCGCGGCGCGCCATGGCCGTTCGGGCCATTGCCGTTGACATGCTGGCGCTCACCTTGCGGCTGGCCGCCCTGGAAATTGGTGTCCTCGTCGCCCTCTTCCTCGTGCTCATCGGCATCTTCGACGAAGGCGCGGTTCAGCTGGAACGTGTGCCCGAACTGCTGGGTCATCTGCTCCTGTCCCGCGAGCAGGATACGATAGTAGTGCTCGGCGTGCTGGAAATAGTTCTCGGCCGCAACCGGATCGCCCGAAGACTGGGCGTCGCGGGCGAGCTGCAGGTATTTCTCGGCGACATTTTGCGCAGTGCCCCGGACTTTGACGTCCGGGCCATTCGACTCGTAACTCCGCTGAAGCGGGTTAGGAGATTTCCGGTTGCCGTTGTTGCTATTGTTATTGTTATTGCTGTTGTTGCTGTTACGGCCGCGCATGCGCCGGTTCTGACCTGGTCTCATTCGCGTCTGTCTCGCGTTCTGTTCATTCAAAGCAACCTTGAGGTCGTCATGCGCGTCGTGACGCGCGGCGGGTTGCGACGCCGTGCGTAAAAAATCCGACCTGACAGGGCTCTGCGCCGATATGGGTCTTCACGCGCTCTTTCCAATGGAGCCTTACCGGCTCCCCCTCCGAACGGCTGTCTCGCGCATTCGGAGTCTCGGTCTCGCTATGTCAGTAACGTCGATTCTGGCAGTGATCCGAGGACCCGGTCCGCTCTGCGAACCCTAGCCAAAGGTTATATGCTGTCGACACTGTCTTCAAGACCACGCGTGCATAGCTGGTTTTGCGGCTTCTTCCAAGCAAATTCGCGCAACTTGCTGTGCATCGTTCAGAGGTTATGCCCGAAAACGAGGGCGCGAATATGGCCGCCGAGATCGCGCCGGGACTCGCGGTGATGCAGGCCGGCCCGCCTCATCAGCGCGACGACCGCTTCTTCCTGTCCGGCACCGATCTCCAGGATGGCAAGGCCGCCGGGCTTCAGATGACCGGGCAGGGCGGCGGCGAGGGCGCGATAGGCATCGAGCCCGTCCGGCCCGCCGTCGAGGGCGAGAAGCGGGTCGTGTTCGCGCACGTTATGGTCGAGGCCGGCGATCTCGTCGCTGCCGATATAGGGCGGGTTCGACAGGATGAGGTCGAAGCGCTCCGCGATGCCATCGGTCCAATCGCCCTGGCGAAAAGCGGCGCGCTCGGCGACGCCATTGCGCGCGGCATTACCGGTTGCCGTCGCGACCGCATCGGGCGACAGGTCGATGCCGAGCCCGGTCGCCTGCGGAAACTCGCGCAAAGTCGCGATCAGAAGGCAGCCGGTACCGGTACCGAGGTCGAGCAGGCGCAGGGGCTCATGCCGGCGCTGATCGAGATGACCGAGGGCCGTCTCGATCAAGGTCTCGCTGTCCGGCCGCGGCTCCAATGTGCCCGGCGAAAGCGAAAAGCTCAGGCCCCAGAATTCGCGCGCGCCAAGGATACGCCAGAGCGGCTCGCCGGCAAGACGCCGTGCGAGCGCATCGTTCAGCCTGATGGCAGCGGCCTCGTCGATCGGATCGCTGGCGCCGGCGAGGTCTTCGATCAGGATACGGGCCTCGAAGGTGAAATCGGCGATGCCGGCCCGCTTCAGCACCAGCGCGATCGCCTTCCGGGTCGCGGATACAGTTCCGCCCGCTGCCGGCACGGCAACGGGCGCGATCTCGTCGGTCGGTCTGGCTGCGCCGGTCAAGTGTGTCCTTGGCCCGGCACGCGGCCGGTCAGTTGCCCTGCATCCCCTCTCGGACGCATTCCTTCATCTTGATCCGCAGCGCGGACTTGCTCTCCCTAGCGCCGCGATACTGTTGCTGGCAATCGCGCCGTGCCTGCGACTCGGTCTTGGCGTTGTGCAGTGTCGCCGGCTGGCCGCTGAGGACCTTCTTCGCGGTCTGCTCCTGCGCGCCCACGGAGGCTGGCACGAGGGCGACGGCCGCAGCAAGGGCGATGGCGCTGAACAGGGCTTTCATCTCTCTATCCTCCCCAAAAAGAACGGTTGATGCGTCCAGAACGCGCGAGGGAGACGAAAGTTTCATACGCTGCCTTGCTCGGCCAGCAGCTCGGCCTGTCGCTGTGCCGTCAGCGCGTCGATGATCTCGTCGAGCACGAGCCCCTGCATCATCTCGTCGAGCTTGTAGAGCGTCAGGTTGATGCGGTGGTCGGTGACGCGCCCCTGTGGGAAGTTGTAGGTGCGGATGCGCTCGGAGCGGTCGCCGGAGCCGACCTGCGAGCGCCGGTCGGCCGAGCGCTCGGCGTCGGCACGACTGCGCTCCATGTCGTAGAGCTTGGCCCGCATCAGCTCGTAGGCGCGAGCCTTGTTCTTGTGCTGCGAGCGCTCGTCCTGGACGAGGACGACGATGCCGGTCGGAATATGGGTGAGGCGCACCGCCGACTCGGTCTTGTTGACGTGCTGGCCGCCGGCGCCCTGGGCTCGCATCGTGTCGATGCGCAGATCTTTCTCCTCGAGCGTGACATCGACCTCGCCGGCGAGCGGCAGCATGGCGACAGTCGCCGCCGAGGTGTGGATGCGCCCGCTCGTCTCGGTGTCTGGCACGCGCTGCACCCGGTGCACGCCGGATTCGTATTTCAGCCTGGCATAGACGCCCTTGCCGGCGATCTCGGCGATGACCTCCTTGAAGCCGCCGACCGTGCCCTCGCTCTCGGTCAGGATGTCGACGCTCCAGCCCTTGCCGGCGGCGTAGCGCTGGTACATCCGCAAGAGGTCCCCGGCGAAGAGCGAAGCCTCATCGCCGCCAGTGCCGGCGCGGACTTCGAGGATGACGCCGCGCTCGTCGGCAGCATCCTTCGGCAGCAGCGCGATCAGGATCTCGCGGGCGTGCGCCTCGATCTCGGCCCGGGAGACATCGCGCTCCTCATAGGCGAGGTCGCGCATCTCGGCATCGGTCGCCGGATCGTCGATGAGCGCGAGCGCTTCCGCCAACCCGGTCTGCGCCCGTCGCCAGGCCGCGATCGCCGCAACCACGGGGTCGAGTTCGGCGAGCTCTTTCGCCAGCTCGACGACGCGCGTCGCCTCGGTCGCATGGTTGATGGCGTCGCTCGCCGCAGCGTGGCGAGCGACGATGCCGTCGAGGCGGTCTTGCGGAAGGGGGAGCGACATGATGCGAAAACAATCTGAGCGGAACGGAGGTGTGCGCGGGCGAGGACGGAAGCGTCGCTAGACCGGCACCTTCATTTCGGCGGCGAGTGCGGCGAGCAGCGGGCGCAGGCTGGCAGCACCGTCGGACGCGGCGAGCCAGGCCTCGAGACGCTGTTGCGCCTTGCCGGCGTCGAGCGCGCGCAGCATCGCCTTCACCGGGCCGATCGAGGCTGATGACATCGAGAACGAGCGGTAGCCGAGCGCGATCAGGGCCAGCGTCTCGATCGGTTTGCCTCCCATCTCGCCACAGACGGTGACCGGGCAGCCCGCCTTTCCGGCCTCTTCGATGATCGAACGCAGTGCCCGCAGGCCGGCGGCGCAGAGCGGGTCGAAGCGATCGGAGACGCGCTTGTTCTCGCGGTCGGCCGCGAACAGGAACTGCATCAGGTCGTTGGTGCCGATCGAGAGGAAGTCGGCTTCGCGGGCGATCTCGGGCAACTCGAACAGGAGCGAGGGAACCTCGACCATGACGCCGAGCTGCAGGCTCGTCGGTGCCGGCCGCTCGTCGCGCTCCAGCACGGCGAGTTCGCGGCGGACGATCAATCGCGCCCGCAGGAACTCGTTCACCGTCGCGACCATGGGCAGCATGATCTTCATATCGTGGCCGGCGCCAGCGCGCAGCAGCGCCCTGACCTGGGCCCGCAGCAGCCGCGGCTTATCGAGGCCGATGCGGATCGCGCGCCAGCCCAGCGCCGGGTTCTCCTCCTCGACGCGCTCCATATAGGGCAGCACTTTGTCGCCGCCGATATCGAGCGTGCGGAAGGTCACCGGTCGTCCGTTCGCAGCCTCCAGCACGGCGCCGTAAAGGGCCTGTTGCTCGGCGGTGGTCGGCATGTGCTGCGCCACCATGAACTGCAGCTCGGTCCGGAACAGGCCGATGCCGCCGGCGCCGGTCTCGTCGAGATTGGGCATGTCGACCAGGAGTCCGGCATTGATCTGCAGGGTGATGTCGACGCCGTCCTTGGTCACCGCCGGCTGCGTCTTGAGCTTGCGGTACTGCTCCTGCTTGCGGGCGCGCAGGCGCGCCTTGTCCTTGTAGGCGTTCTCGACGTCCGGCTGCGGCCGAATCTGCACCTCGCCGGCCTGCCCGTCGACGATGACCGCGTCGCCGGCCTCGATCAGCGCCGTCGCATTGGCGATCTCGCCGACGGCGGGGATGCCGAGCGCCCGCGCCACGATGGCGATATGGCTGGTCGGGCCGCCTTCCTCAAGGATGAGGCCACGCAGATGCCCGCGATCATAGTCGAGCAGCGCTGCCGGCCCCATCGAGCGCGCGATCAGGATCGCATTCTCCGGCAGTTCCTCGCGGGTGACGCCATTGGCCTTGCCGACCAGCGTGCGCAGCAGCCGGTTGGCGAGGTCGTCGAGATCGTGCAGGCGCTCGCGCAGATAGGGGTCGGTCTGGCGCAGCATCTTGGCGCGGGTATCCGACTGCACGCGCTCGACCGCGGCCTCGGCGGTGAGGCCGGTCATCACCACCTCGCGCATGCGCCTGAGCCAGCCCTGGTCATGCGCGAACATGCGGAAGGTCTCGAGCACGTCGCGGTGCTCGCCGGTATGGGCGACGTCGCCGCGCTCGATCAGCTCGTCGATGGCGAGCCGCATCGTCGCGATCGCGGCCTCCAGCCGCTGCACCTCGCGGCCCGGATCCTCGGCGATCAGGTTGGTGATCGCGACGCGCGGCTCGTGCAGGACGGCATGGCCGAGGCCGACGCCGTCGGCGAGCGTTGTGCCGATGCTGTGGATCGGACGGTCGAGGCCGATGGTCGCGCCGGGCTTCGACAGTGCCTTCAAGCCACCGGCCGCGATCATCTCGGCCATGATCATGGCCGTGGTCTGCAGCGACTCGACCTCGTCCTCGCTGTAGAGGCGCGAGGCGCGGTTCTGCACCACGAGCACGCCCATCACCGCGCCGCCACGCAGGATCGGCACGCCGAGGAAGGAGCGGTAGATCTCTTCGCCCGTCTCCGGCCGGTAGGAGAAGGACGGGTGCGACTGAGCGTCGGAGAGCGCGAGCGGCTCCGCCTCGCTGGCGATCAGGCCGACCAGGCCCTCGCCCGCCCGCATGGTGGTGAGGTGGACCGCCTCGCGGTTGAGGCCTTCGGTGGCGTAGAGTTCGAGCGAGCTGTCTTCGCGCAGGACATAGACCGAGCAGACCTCGGCCACGAGGTTGCCTGCGATCACGACGACGAGCCTGTCGAGCCGCTCCTGCGGGCTGACCGGCGCCGCCATCACCTCGCGGAGACGGCGCAGCAGCACGCCCGATCCCCCGAGTGCGCCTCGCATCAACAAAGCCCTCCGCCCGCCTCCACGGCCATTTCAGCCGAATACCCTCAGCAGACCTGACATCGCAACGGCTGAGTCGCAAGCGAAAGCCGGGCTCTGCTGCCCAAGAGCCGGATCCGATCAGGTTGAAGCTACCTGATCGGTGAATCCGTCTCTCAGTTTCAGTCGGCGAGGAGCTTCTAGCCAGCTGAGGGAGCGTTCGGCAAGACCTTCGCGCGCATCGGCTCGCCCTTGCGCGGCGCCGTTCGGGAGACTTGAGGGTGCGTATTGGTGCGTGCAGGCTTGGCGCCTACGCCTGATTTGCGTGTGCTGCGCAGCGGTTTGGGGCGTCCAGGCGGCACGATGTCGCCGCTGGGGATATCGAGGCCGGAGAGCGCGGCGAGGTAGCGCGACGTCCACCAGTCGATGTCGGTCGAGGAGATCGTCGCATAGAGCCGCTCGAAGCGGCGCAGGCGCTCCGACAACGGCATGGCGAGCGCCGTCCTGATCGCTTCGGCCACCTCATGGGTGTCGAACGGGTTGACGATCAGCGCCTCGCCGAGCTGCTGCGCCGCGCCGGCGAAGCGCGACAGGACCAGCACGCCGGGATCGTCGGGATTCTGCGCGGCGATATATTCCTTGGCGACGAGGTTCATGCCGTCGCGCATCGGCGTCACCAGCCCGACCTGGGCGCGCCGGTAGAGGCCGGCGAGGGCGCTGCGCGAATAGGCCTTCTTCACCACGCGGATCGGCGTCCAGTCGAACTCGCCGAGCGCGGCGTTGAGTCGGCCTGCGACCTCGTCCGACATCCGGTCGAGCTCGGCATATTCGGGCACGTCGCTGCGCGAGGGCGGTGCGATCTGCAGGAGGCCGATCTTGCTGCGGTGTTCCGGATGGTTGCGAAGGAAGGTACCGAAGGCTTCGAGCCGTTGGACGATGCCCTTGGAATAATCGAGCCGGTCGACGCCGATCACCAGCTTGCGGTCGCCGAGCGGTGCGGTCGTGGCCCGGACCGGCTGGGTCGCTGCCCGGACCGAAGCGACTGCGAGCTTGCGGAAGCCCTCGACATCGATGCCGATAGGGAAGGCCTGGATCACGGCCTCGCGCTGGCCGGCCTTGACCCGGTTGCCCTCGCGGCGCGCCCCGCAGAGCGCGACCAGTCCGCCGATCAGATTCGCCACGTCGTTCGGGGTCTGCATGCCGATGAGGTCATAGGCGGTCATCGTGCTGATCAGCGTCGACGAGAAGGGCAGGGCACTGAACACATCGGCCGGCGGCCAAGGAATGTGGTGGAAATAGCCGATCCGGTTGGTGACGCCGCGCCGGCGCAGCTCCGCCGCAAGCGGGATCAGATGGTAATCGTGGATCCAGATGATGTCGTCGGGCTTGAGCAGCGGGATCAGCAATCGCGCGAAGCGGCGGTTGACGCCGAGATAGCCGGCATAGTCGGCCCGGGTGAACTCGGTCAGGCCGAGCCGGTAATGCATCAGTGGCCAGAGCGCCCGGTTGGCGAAGCCGAGATAATAGCTCTGGCGCTCGGCCTCGGTGAGGTCGGTGACGGCATAGCTGACCTTGCCATGTCGCACCGGCTCCACACTGGCCGCTGGATCCGCTCTGGTCGCGCCGCTCCAGCCGAACCAAAGACCGCCATGCTGTTCGAGCGCCGAGCGCAATGCGACCGCCAATCCCCCTGCCGCCACCTTTTCGCCCCGCTCGGGCATGGTGACGCGGTTGGACACGACGACAAGACGCATGATGCCTCACTTTTTTGCTGACGCTTGCCACAAAGGCGCGGGAACAGAACGCGCGGGCAGGCGTAATGTTTCGTGTGCAGGCCGGCTCCCCGGCCGGATCGCGTCGTCGCCGTGACCGGATCATGGCGACCGTGAGCCAAACTGAACCTTGAATGTGGCGATGAGGGGACCATCCCCGATTGTCGTCCTTTCGCCCGTTTCGCCTTCTAACCAGAACGCCATGTCAGAGATGCTGAGTCCCGCAATCGCCGAGCCTCCCGCAAAAGCCGCTGCCATCACCGGGCAGGTCGCTTTGTTCCTGGATTTCGACGGAACCCTCGTCGAGATCGCGCCGTCGCCGAGCGATGTCCGCATCGATCGTCGCCTGCCTGGCGCCCTCGAGGCGTTGCGCAAGCGGCTGGGCGGCGCCCTGGCCCTCGTCTCGGGCCGCCCGGTTGCGTTTCTCGACGAGATGATGACGCCCTATCGCTTCGACGCTGCCGGCCTGCACGGTGCCCAGATCCGCCTCGGAGGAGTCGACGCGCCGCTCGCCGCGCCCTCGGAGGCGCTGCATGCGGCGACGCGCAAGATGGTCCGCTTCGCCAACGCTCATGTCGGCATCATCGTCGAGGACAAGCGCCAGTCCGTGGCGCTGCACTGGCGACTGGCGCCGGCGCTCGCCGATGACGCGCTGGCGTTGATGGAAGCCGTCGCCCTCGAGATCGGACCGTCCATGCGCCTGCAGCGTGGCAAGGCCGTCGCCGAGCTGGTTCCGGCGACTGCGAGCAAGGGCGGCGCGATCAGCTGGTTGCTGCAGCAGGACGGTTATGTCGGCCGCACGCCGGTGTTCATCGGCGACGACATCACCGACGAGGACGGCTTCTCCGCGGTCAATGCTGCAGATGGTTTGTCAATCCGGATCGGCGATGGCCAGACCTGCGCCCGCCATCGCCTGGCTTCGCCGACGGCGTTGCACAATGTTCTTCTTGCGGCTGCCGAAGGCGGCGACCTCACGCTCGAAACCTTTCTCCAGAACTGACTTCAGGAACAGGCATGACTGTGACGACCACCGCCTCGCCGAGAGTGGCCTCGCTCGATCTCGGCGTCATCGGCAATTGCACGATCGCCGCGCTGATCGACCGGCAGGCGCGCATCGTCTGGAGCTGCTTCCCGCGCTTCGACCGCGACCCGGTCTTTTGCTCGCTGATCGACAACCAGATCGACGACGGCGACGCCATGCCAAAGAAGGGCGTCTTCGCCATCGAGATGGTCGGGATGACGCGCTGTGAGCAGAGCTATCTCGACAACACGGCTATCCTCTCCTCGGTGCTCTCCGACGACCAGGGCAATGCGCTGGAGATCCTCGACTTCGCGCCGCGCTTCGTCCGCTTCGAGCGCTTCTTCCGGCCGCCGCAGCTGGTGCGCCGCGTCCGCCGCATCTCTGGCCGGCCGCGCATCCGCGTCGTGGTCAAGCCTTGTCTCGGCCTCGGCGAGGAGCCGGACGAGATCACCCGCGGCTCCAACCATGTCCGCTTCGTCGGCGCCGACCAGACGATCCGGCTGACCACGGACGCGCCGGTCTCCTATGTGCTGGAGAGCATTCCCTTCGCGGTCGAGAAGCCGTTTTCCTTCTTCATCGGCTCGGATGAGGCGCTGCGCGCCGAGATCGAGACGACCTCCCGCGAATTCCTCGACAAGACCACCGACTACTGGCGCGACTGGGTCCGCTCGCTCTCGATCCCGTTCGAATGGCAGCGCGAGGTCATCCGGGCCGCGATCACGCTGAAGCTCTGCTCCTTCGAGGAGAGCGGCGCCATCGTCGCCGCGCTGACCACCTCGATCCCCGAGGCGCCGGGCACGCAGCGCAACTGGGACTATCGCTTCTGCTGGCTGCGCGACGCCTATTTCGTCGTTCATGCGCTCAACCGCCTCGGTACGACCCGGACGATGGAGGATTATCTTGGCTTCATCACCAACGTCGTCGACACCTATTCGGAGAGCGGTGCCGAGCATCTGCCGCCGCTCTATCCGATTACGCGCGGTGGCGAAATGCGCGAGTTCGAAGTGCCGAACCTTGCCGGCTATCGCGGCCATCAGCCAGTTCGCGTCGGTAATGGCGCGGCGACCCAAATCCAGAACGACGGCTATGGCGCGGTCGTACTCGCCGCGACCCAGTCCTTCTTCGATCGCCGCCTGATTCAGCCCGGCAAGGAGGCGCTCTTCGCCCAGCTCGAGCGCATGGGCGAGCGCGCCATCGAGCTCTTCGACAAGCCGGATGCTGGCCCCTGGGAGCTGCGCGAAAAGGAGGTCGTGCATTCCTTCTCCAGCGTGATGTGCTGGGCTGCCTGCGACCGGCTCGCCCGCATCGCCGGCACGCTCGGCCGCTCCGATCGCAAGGAGTACTGGCGCGGTGAGGCCAAGCGGCTCAAGGGCATCATCTCCGACCGGATCTGGAACCAGGAGAAAGGCCATTTCGTCTCGACCTTCGACGGGGCCGATCTCGACGCCACCTTGCTGCTCATCGCCGAGCTCGGCTTCGTCAAGCCCGACGATCCCCGCTACATCGCGACGGTCGAGGCGATCGGTCGCGATCTCGGCCGCGGCGATCTCATCCTGCGCTACGGCACCGAGGATGATTTCGGCTTCATGCACACCGGCTTCCTGATCTGCGCCTTCTGGTATGTCGACGCGCTGCATGCGATCGGCCGCAAGGACGAGGCCAAGGAGCTGTTCGGCCGCATCCTGCAGCGCCGCAACAGCTTCGGCCTGCTCTCGGAGGACGCCGACCTTACGACCGGCGAGCTCTGGGGCAACTTCCCGCAGACCTATTCGATGGTCGGGCTGATCAACTCGGCGATGCGGCTGAGCCGGAATTGGGAAGAGGCGTTTTGAGCGGCGTCGTCATTCTCGGGCGGGTACGTACGTTTAGCGAGGCGCGGGGAACCCCTCTCCCGGATGGGAGAGGGGCAGGGGTGAGGGACTGCCGCGAATAATTAAGGCGATGCGGCGCCGCTGCGCCTTCTGCGGATGAGGCAGGCCCTCATCCGGCGCTCCGCGCCACCTTCTCCCATCCGGGAGAAGGTTGGGTCGCGGTTCCCGAGTAATCGCGGTCGACCGGGCGGAGCTGCTCTAGCCCCGCTTCAGCAGAAACACTGCCTGCGCGCCGAAGAGGTTCCAGAACCACCAGGGCGCGCTGACGCCGACCCTGCCGCCGGCGACGTCGAGCGCAACGGCGCGCTCCTTTTCCGCGCCGATCGTGTCGCAGAGCGCCACGAAGTCGCGGATCGTGCAGAAATGGATGTTGGGCGTATCCCACCAGGCATAGGGCAGGGAGTCGGTCACTGGCATGCGACCGAGGAAGAAGACCTGGGTGCGCATCCGCCAATGCCCGAAATTTGGAAAGGAGACGATGGCGCGCCTTCCGATGCGCAGCATGTGCTCCAGCACATGGCGCGGATTGCGCGTCGCCTGGATGGTCTGCGACAGGATGACGTAGTCGAAGCTGTCGTCCGGGTAGTCGGCGAGGTCGGTGTCGGCGTCGCCCTGGATCACCGAGAGCCCACGCGCCACGCAGCCGGCGACGCCTTCACGCGAGAGCTCGATGCCGCGCCCGTCGACGCCGCGGGTCTCGGCGAGCAGCGACAGCAATTCCCCGTCGCCGCAGCCGACATCGAGCACGCGCGAACCCGGCGTCACCATCTCGGCGACGAGGCGCAGGTCGATGCGGTTGGTCTGGTTCTCCGCCAGCGCCATGCTCAGATCCCTCTCGCCCGCGCCGCGGCGCCGATGAAGCCGCGCGTCGTCGCGAACAAATTGGGCTCCTCCAGCAGGAAGGCGTCGTGGCCCTTGTCACTTTCGAGCTCGACGAAGGAGACCGAGGCACCGGCGGCGTTGAGCGCGTGCACGATGGCGCGCGAGTCGGTGGTCGGGAACAGCCAGTCCGAGGTGAAGGACGCGACGCAGAACCGCGTCCGCGTCCCGGCGAAGGCCTTGGCCAGCACGCCGTCATGATCGGCCGCGAGGTCGAAGTAATCCATCGCCCGCGTCACATAGAGATAGGAATTGGCGTCGAAGCGCTCGACGAAGCTGATGCCCTGATAGCGGAGGTAGCTCTCGACCTGAAAATCCGCGTCGAAGGTGAAGGTCGGGGCGCTGCGTTCCTGCAGCTTGCGGCCGAACTTGCGGTGCAGCGCCGGCTCCGAGAGATAGGTGATGTGTGCGCCCATGCGCGCCACCGAAAGCCCTTTCGAAGGCCGCGTGCCCTCGTCGAGATAGCGCCCCTGGCGCCAGTCCGGATCGGCCATCACCGCCTGCCGGCCGACCTCGTGGAAGGCGATGTTCTGGGCCGAGTGCTTGGCGGCGGTCGCCAGCGGCAGCGCCGAGAACACCCGCGTCGGATAGCTCGCCGCCCATTGCAGCACCTGCATCCCGCCCATCGAGCCGCCGGCGACGCAGAACAGGCTGTCGATGCCGAGTGAGTCCATGAGATGCGCCTGCGCCCGCACCATGTCGCGGATCGTCACCATCGGGAAGGACAGGCCCCAGGGCTTGCCCGTCTCAGGGTTGGTCGAGGCCGGGCCGGTCGTGCCCATGCAGCCGCCGAGCACATTGGCGCAGATCACGAAGAAGCGGTCGGTGTCTACAGGCTTGCCCGGCCCGATCATCGCCGTCCACCAGCCGCCCTTGCCGGTGACCGGGTTGCGGCTCGCGACATACTGGTCGCCGGTCAGCGCATGGCAGACCAGCACTGCGTTCGAGCGCGCCGCATTGAGCTCGCCATAGGTTTGATAGGCGATCTGCCAGTGCTCCAGCGTCGCGCCGGAATCGAGCTGCAGCGCCTTGTCCGGCCCGAACCGGGCGAACAGGCTCGACGGCTGGTTGGCTTCGGCCAGCGGGTCGGCCAGAAGTTCGGGAGCTTGCGTCCGGTTCGGCATTCGGATTTGTCTTGTCGCCCGGTCCGTTCGTAATAGCGGACTTTACCGATGGCGCGGCTCTTCCCGCCTGTCAACGCGGCGATGCGTTGCGATGGCTTTGCCAAGCTCGGCAACGACCGCTAAGAGACCGGCACGATTAAAGAAGTCTGGCTATCATGACGCAAGCCGCACCGACCACGCTCGCCGATCTGCGAAGCGAGATCGACCGCATCGATTCCGCGATGCACGGCCTCCTGATGGAGCGTTCGCAGATCATCGAGACGCTGATCGCGATCAAGAAGACGCAGGTTTCCGGCTCGGCCTTCCGCCCCGGCCGCGAGGCCGACATGATGAAACGCCTCGCCTTGCGCCATCAGGGCCTGCTGCCGCTCGATACCGTCGAGAGCATCTGGCGCATCATCATCGCGACCTTCACCTTCGTGCAGGCGAATTACTCGGTCCATGCCGACATCTCGGGCGGCGATGCGCCGATGCGCGACAGCGCCCGCTTCCATTTCGGCTTTACCGTGCCCTTCGTCACGCATGAGGACGCGCGCGCCGTGATCGCGGCGGTGGCGGAATCGGCCGGCGATCTCGGCATCTTCCGCATGGACCTCGGCGCCAGCGCCGGCGTCTGGTGGCGCGACCTGATCGGTGCCGCCCAGCCCAAGATCATCGCGCGCCTGCCCTTCATCGAGCGGCCCGA
Organism: Allobosea sp. Root483D1; assembly: GCF_001429505.1. Lineage (GTDB taxonomy): Bacteria > Pseudomonadota > Alphaproteobacteria > Rhizobiales > Beijerinckiaceae > Allobosea. The sequence continues at coordinate 569,652 of NZ_LMJW01000001.1, read as the reverse complement.
CCATCCCGCCGGCACGCCGGTCTACTGCATCGCCAAGCCGCTCACCGACGCCGCGGTGCGCGAGATCGTGCTCTATGCCGCCCGCGTCGAGCGCTGGTCGGAGCCGTTGCGCGCTGGCCTTGCCCACCATCTCGCCGAGGTCTCGGCCAGCGCCGCCGACGGTTCGCATCTGGCGCTGTTGGTTGCCGCCTCCGGCGAGACGCCGGCCACGGCCATTCGCAGCGCGCTCGAACCGGCCGGCCTCAAGGAACTGACCGAGATCGGCAGCCACGCCGCTCGCTTCGCCTTCAAATCCGCTCGCTGATCAATTCACGCTGCTCTCAAGGTCCAGCCCCATGGCTCTGCCCGCTCCCCGCCCCGTCCCGCGTCCCGGCGTCCTCGACATCGAGGCCTATGTCCCCGGCAAGTCCTCGGCCCCGGCCGGCGTCAAGCTGCACAAGCTCTCCTCGAACGAGACACCGCTCGGGCCGAGCCCGAAGGCGATCGCAGCCTATGGCGGCCTCGCCGGCAAGCTCGAACTCTACCCGGACGGCTCGGCGACGAAGCTGCGCGAGGCGATCGCTGGCCGCTATGGCCTCGATCCGAACCGCATCGTCTGCGGCACCGGCTCGGACGAATTGCTGCAGCTGATCACCAAGGTCTATCTCGGCGATGGCGACGAGGGCGTGTTCACGCAGCACGGCTTCCTCGTCTACAAGATCGCCATCCTCGCCGCCGGCGGCAAGCCGGTGGTCGTGCCCGAGAAGAACCTTACCGCGGATATCGACGCGATCCTCGCGGCGGTGACGCCGCGGACCAAGATCGTCTTCCTCGCCAACCCCAACAATCCGACCGGCACCTATCTGCCCTTCGACGAGGTCAAGCGCCTGCAGGCCGGGCTGCCGCCGCATGTGCTGCTCGTGCTCGACGCGGCCTATGCCGAATATGTCCGCCGCAACGACTACGCCTCGGGCCTCGAACTGGTCGCGACCAGCGAGAACGTCGTGATGACGCGCACCTTCTCGAAGATCTATGGCCTCGCCAATCTGCGCCTCGGCTGGCTCTATGGGCCGGCCGACATCATTGACGCTCTGAACCGCGCCCGCGGACCCTTCAACGTCAACGGCGCCGCGATCGAAGCCGGCGTCGCCGCGATCGCCGACGAGGCCCACATCGCCGCCGCGATCGAGCACAACGACAAATGGCTGGCCTGGACCACGGCCGAGCTGGAGAAGCTCGGCCTCACCGTGACGCCCTCGGTCGGCAACTTCATCCTGATCCATTTCCCGGCGGCCGCCGGCACGAGCGCTCAGGAGGCCGATGCCTTCCTGAGCCAGCGCGGGCTGATCCTCCGCTCGGTCGCGTCCTATGGCCTGCCCGGTGCGCTGCGCATGACCATCGGCAGCGAGGAGGCCAACCGCCTCGTCGTGGCGGCCCTGGCCGAGTTCCTGGGCAAGGCCGCGTGAGCGCGCCGGAAAGCTTCGCGCCGCGCCGCGACGAGCCGCTGTTCGGGCGGCTCGCCATCATCGGCATCGGCCTGATCGGCTCATCGATCGCGCATGCGGCCAGGGAGCTCAATCTCGCCGGCCATATCGTGCTGAGCGACGCCGACGCCGATGTCCGGCGCAGGGCGCGCGAGCTCGATCTCGGCCATGAGGTTGCCGAGAGCGCAGCCGAGGCGGCCCGCGATGCCGACCATATCGTGCTCTGCGTGCCGGTCGGCGCCTGCGGCGCGGTCGCGGCCGAGATCGCCAGCGTGCTGAAAACCGGTGCGATCCTCTCCGACGTTGGCTCGGTCAAGCATGCCGTCGTCGAGGCGGTGAGCCCACATCTGCCCGAGGGCGTGCATTTCGTCCCGGCCCATCCGGTCGCCGGCACCGAGAATTCCGGGCCCGATGCCGGCTTCCCCAGCCTCTTCCTCAACCGCTGGTGCATCCTGACGCCGCCGCCCGGCACGGATGAGGCCGCGATCGCCCGCACCCGCCAGTTCTGGGAGGGCATGGCGGCGATCGTCGAGGTGATGGGCTCGCAGCATCATGACCTCGTCCTCGCCATCACCAGCCATCTGCCGCATCTGATCGCCTACAACATCGTCGGCACCGCCGAGGATCTGGCGGCGGTGACGCAATCGGAGGTGATCAAGTTCTCCGCCGGCGGCTTCCGCGACTTCACCCGCATCGCGGCGAGCGACCCGACCATGTGGCGCGACGTCTTCCTTGCCAACAAGGAGGCGGTGCTGGAGATGCTCGGCCGCTTCAACGAGGATCTGGCACTGCTCACCCGCGCCATCCGCTATGGCGACGGCGAGACCCTGCACAAGCACTTCACCCGCACCCGCACCATCCGCCGCGGCATCGTCGCGCTCGGCCAGGAGAAGGCCGAGACGGAGAAGCTGAAGAAGGGGTGAGGGCAGGGGCTCGCACGATCCCACGGTATTGCGCAGTCAGGCGTGAATTCTGGTGCGAGGCGGCGCCTGCCTGCCTTGTCAAAACGGGGTCGGACTGATACAGCCCCACCCGTCGCCGCAATAGCTCAGCTGGTAGAGCACCTCATTCGTAATGAGGGGGTCGGGGGTTCGAATCCCTCTTGCGGCACCATCGCTTAGCTCGATTTTTAGTCTCTGCCCGGTCGGGTTCAGGACACGAGAGCCGGCAGCGCCGGGCTTTTCGGCGCTGATAGCGAATCACGAAGTTTCGAGTTTCAGCCACTGCCCACCCCCTTGCGCACGGTCGATTCCCGGGCTGCGGACTGGCGCAGGTGTTCGCATCAAACGCGCTAATTTTCCCAGTTTTGAACATCGCGGCTGCCGGCGCCGCGTTCGGCGGAACGATCATTCCGGGGTCGATCGTTCTCATGTGCCGCTTGTGGCGCCCATGGATCTCAAGGATGTCCTGGCCGCAAATCTGCACCGCCTGTTGCGTGAACGTCAGCTGACGCAGGAGGGACTCGCCGAACGGGCGGGGATCAATAGCCGCTACGTCGGAGCTGTTGAGCGGGCAGATGTTTCTGCGAGCGTTACGGTCCTTGGCCTGATCGCAGACGCTTTGGGTGTTGAGCCCAGCGAACTCCTCCGGTTGACCCGCAGGACCCGAGGCTAATAGCAGCCCAACCGCTGAAATGGCCCTTTCTGGACGTCTGGAACGTCCGATTCCCGGCGGCTCAGTTTGGCGATAAGGGAGCGCAGCCGGAGGCTGGAACTGCTTGGCAGGTTTTGTGATGATGAGCAGCTCACTTGATCGCTGACGGGGCCGGGGTCTTCCGTTCCGCACATTCCGCAATTGGCGGGCGCTTCTAGATCCCGCCTCGTACGAAGCGGAATCTAGATCTCAGCCTTCTCTGCGCATGGTTGTCGAAGACGAGAGCAGGCCGGTATGGTCGAGCAGATGCGGCTCGCCGGCCGAGGGCCTGATCACGCAGCCCTCGGCGTGATATTGCTGGATTCGTCGCTGCTCAGACCACCTTGGTGTGCAAGGTGCCGATGCCCTCGATATGACCTTCCATCACATCGCCGCGCAAGATCGCGCCGACGCCGGAGGGAGTGCCCGACATGATCAGGTCGCCCGGCTGCAGCTCGAATAGGCCGGAGAGATAGGAGATCATCTCCGGCACCTTCCAGATCATGTGGTTGAGGTCGCCCTGCTGGCGGATCTCGCCGTTGACCTTCAGCCAGATCGCCCCGTTCTCGGGATGGCCGATCGTGCTCGCCGGAACGATCTCGCCCATCGGCGCTGAATGCTCGAAGGCCTTGCCGATCTCCCAGGGCCGGCTCGCCTTCTTGCACTCGTCCTGCAGGTCGCGCCGGGTCATGTCGAGGCCGACGGCATAGCCGTAGACATGGTCGAGGGCGTCCTCAACGGCAATGTCCTTGCCGCCCTTGGCGAGGGCAACGATCATCTCGATTTCGTGGTGAACATTGCTGCTGCGGGGCGGATAGGGGAAGTCGCCGCCATCGAGGACGACGTTGTCGGGGTTCTTCTGGAAGAAGAAGGGCGCCTCGCGGGTCGGGTCTCCACCCATCTCGATCGTGTGGGCGGCGTAGTTGCGGCCGACGCAATAGATGCGGTGAACCGGGAAGCGGCTTTGCGTCCCGCGCACGGGAAGCGAAACCGGCGCCGGGGCCTGGACGACATGGTTCTGAGGCGTGGCGATGTTCATCTTGCGGGATCCTTGGTTGGCAAGAGGGGTGGTCAGCGCGAGGCGGCGTAATAGCCGAACCGAAGTTCGAGCCGGGCCAGCAACTCGTTGAGGGTGAAGGCGAAGCTGAAGAGCACGAGCAGCAGCGCCCAGAAATGCTCCATCAGGAAATGCGACTGGTAGATCTCGAAGAGCGTGCCGAAGCCGACGACGGAGACGAGGAGTTGCCCGATGACCACGCCTTTGACGGCGCGGATCATGCCCAGCCGGATGCCGGCCAGGATTTCGGGCAGCGCCGCCCAGAGATAGATCCGGCTGAAAGCCTGCCAGCGATTGGCGCCGAAGCTGCGCGCCATCTCGACCAGCGAGGGCGAAATCGCGCGGATGCCGGCGCGGGTGTTGAGGACGATGATCCACATCGAAAACAGCACGACGACGAGGACGATCGTGGTCTCACCGAGCCCGAACAGCACCATGATCACCGGGACCAGCGCGCTGAGCGGTGCCGAGAGGAAGAGGTTCACCCAGGGCAGGAGCAGCCGGTCGGCGATGACCGAGCGGCCCATCACGATCCCGAGCGGGACGCCGACGCTGATCGCGATGGCATTGCCGAGCAGGAAGGCGCGGCCGGTGATCAAGAGCGCGTCGAGGAATGAAGCGGTCGGGACGATCTCGACGACGCGCCAGATGATGCGCGACAGCGGGGGCAGGATGAAGCCGGCGTCGGTATGGCCGACGATCTCCCAGATCACGGCCCAGACGATGAGTGACGTCATCATGGGAAGGCGGATGCCGGAAATGACCATGGCCGCCTCCTAATCCAGATAGTGCTTGAGCTGCTGCCAGATATCCTCGACGACATCGAGATAGGCGCTGTCGCGCCTGATCTTCTCCGGGTCGCCGCCGCGCACGATCTTCGGCTCGATGATTGCCGAGACGCGGCTCGGCCGGCGCGATAGCAACGCGATCCGGTCCGAGACATAGACCGCCTCCTCGATGCTGTGCGTCACGAAAATGAACGACTTGCCTTCGTTGGCGACGAGTTCGAGCAACTCCTCCTGGAACTTGCGGCGCGTCTGCTCATCAACGGCCGAGAACGGCTCGTCCATCAGGACGACCTTGGCGTCGACCGCGAGCGCACGGGCAAGACCGACGCGCTGGCGCATGCCGCCCGAGAGCTCATGCGGGTATTTCTGCTCGAAGCCCTTGAGGCCGACGCGCGCGATGTGGCGTTCGGCGATCGCCTCGCGCTCGCTATGGGCGACGCCGCGCAATTCGAGCCCGAAGGCGACATTGCGGATGACGCTCGCCCAAGGCATCAGCGCGAAATCCTGGAAGACGAAGGCGCGTTCGGGGCCGGGTCCCTTCACCTCGGCGCCGTCGACGAAGACCTGGCCGCCGCTGGCCGGTATCAGGCCGGCGATGATCTTCAGGAGCGTGGTCTTGCCGCAGCCCGATGGTCCGAGCAGGGTCGTCAGCCGCCCTTCCGGAAAATCCAGCGAGATACCGCTGAGCGCCTCGAGGCCGCCCGGATAGGTCTTCGAGACGCTCTTGACCTCGACGATCGGCCGCGCGGCGAGGGACGGGATCGGCGCGGAGCCGGACAGCTGCCGTGGTTCGGCAGGAGCGATGGTCGGCGTCATGCGCGGCTCTCCGGTCGGAACAGGGTGAGCTCGATCCGCTCCAGCAGCTCGATGAACAGGACCGAGAACACGATGATGGCGAGAATGGCCGCGTACATCTTCGGATAGTCGGCGACCGACTGGTTGTAGGAGATCACGTCACCGATGCCGGTCGGCGTGATCAGCAACTCGGCGAGGATCACGCCGATGAAGGCGGCCGCGCAGCCGAGCCGGAGACCGGCGAAGATCATCGGGCTCGCCGCGGGCAGGATGACGAGGCGGATGCTCTGGCTGCGCGTGGCGAGAAAGGACCGGCCCATTTCCAGTAGCGATTTTGGCGTGTTGCGCACCGCGCCTAGCGTGTTCAGCACGATGACCGGCATCGCCATGATGCAGACAGTCATGATCTTGGCGGTGAGCCCGATGCCATAGGCGAAGGTCAGGACCGGGATGAGCGCGGCCAGCGGCGCCGCTTGGGCGATCACGAAGATCGGCGCGATCAGCCATTCTGAAGGCTCGTGCAGACCCATCAGGACGCCGAGCGCCACGCCGAGCAGGACCGAGGCGGCGAGACCGATGACAAGCGGATGGAGCGTGATCAGGAAGGCCTTGAACAGGGTTCCGTCGGCGATGATCGCGCCAAGCCCGCCCAGCGTCTCCAGAAAGGTCGGGAAGGCCGGGCTCAGCGGAATCCGCCCGGCATATTCCCAGAGCGCCAACACCGCCGCGAAGGAAACCAGACGCAGTACGAGCGGGTGGATCAGCGCATCGCGCCAGTAGCTGGCCGGAGGTTCACGGCGTGTCGGGAGGGCGGTGGCAAGGTCGGAAATCTGCAAGGGAGGTCCCTCCGCTTGTGAGAGCCGCAAGGAGGGGCATGTCGGGCCGTCATCGCCCGGCATGCCGATCGGCTGGGCAGGCGCGAACTCGGCCTAGCTGCCCAATGCCTTGCGTGCCCGCTCGAGCGGCGCGAGATACCAGAAGTCCTCGACCTTCAGCTCCGCAGCCGGCCCCTGCATCTGTCCGGCCTCGGCGTAAAACTCGAAATCGGCCCTCGCGATTTCGGCGCTGCCGCCGGTCGGTGCATAGACGCCTTCCTTGGTCGCCATCGTGTAGAATTTGGTGATGCCCTCCAGCACCTCCTTGGGTTGGTCGGCCATCAGCTTGCGTTTGGTGCGCTCCTGCTCGACGATTCCGGGATTGGCCGCCATTTCCTGCCAGAGCCGCAGGAACTCGGTGACGATGACGTCCACCTGCTTTTCGTTCTTCTTGATCCAGTCGATCTGCCCGAACAATGTCTCGTCGGAAGCGGGTTCGCTGACGCCGGGAAGAACGTGGAAGCGGTCGCCCGCCTTCTCGAGCAGCAGGTTCTTGTTGGCGAGATCGACGATGGTGGCTTTGATCTGGCCTTTCATCATGCCGATGATCCGGTTCTCGGAACCGGGCACATAGCTGCGCTCGCCGAACTGGATGCCTTCGCGCTTGGCGATGATGTTGCCGATGGCTTCCGTCCCCGTCGCACGGGCATGGAACGTGATCGGCTGGCCGGCCATGTCCTTCCACGATTTGTAGGACTTGTCGGCGACCGGGAAAAAGACGAGGCGCGTGCCCTGGAAGAGCACGCGCAGCGGCGCCTTGCTCTTCTGCACGACCGCATAGGGCGTGCCGATGCCCAGGTCAGCCTGGCCATTGATCACGGCCTGGATGGCGAGATCCTCCTTCGAGAAATGCGTCACCTGATAGTCGACGCCCTTCTCCTTGGCGCGCTCGAGCGCGATGATCATCGCAAGCGTCTCGGTCGACAGCACGTCTCCGAGCGCCACCCGGACCTTGCCTTGCGCCTGCGCGGCCACGCTCCCGATCGTCAAGGCGGCCGCGACGGCGGCGGCGAGCACGGCGGGCAGCCTTCTTCCCAAGAGCTTCATGACGACTCCTCCCAGAGTTCTGTTTGGTCTTTTTGCGCGATCTGGTCGCAACCAATTTTATTTTGGGCAGTGTCATGGTGCGGATTGATCCTGTCAAGGCCGAGATAATCTCCTAACGGGTAAGAAATCCGGCTTAAAAAGCCGGATTGTTTCAACCAATCTCAAAATGGTTGAAATCGTCGCCCATTCGTGAAATCAAGGTGCTGTCATTCACTGCCGGACGCCGCATGATGGATCAGACGGTCAATTCTTCACCCGATACCGCCGTCTCGGGCGTCATGACGCAGCTCTATGGTTTTCTCGCTGCCGCGAGACTGCCGGATGACGGGCGTCTGCCGCCGGAGCGAGAACTCGCCGAACTCCTCGGGGTCAAACGCGCCGAACTGCGCAAGGGCCTGGCAGTGCTTGAGCGCGAGGGCCAGCTTTGGCGCCGTGTCGGCAAGGGCACCTTCGTCGGGCAGCGGCCGCCGCAATTGCTGGACGTCTCGGACCTGGCGCAGCGCAGCAATCCGATTCAGGTGATGAAGGCGCGCATCGGCCTCGAGCCTGAACTCGCCCGCCTCGCCGCGGTCAACGCCACTGCTGGCGAGGTCACCACGCTCGCCGAACTGAACAGCGCTTGCCGCGCTTCGACGACCTGGCGTGAGTACGAGGCTTACGACGCGCGCTTCCACCATCAGATCGCCGAGGCTGCGCATAATCCGATCCTGCTCGCACTGCTCGAAACGCTGAACGCCGTGCGCCGCGCCGTTACCTGGGGGCGGCCGCGGCCGAGCCACAGCAGCCCGCCCGCCGATCACCATAGTTTCGACGACCACGACCGGATCGTCGACGCCATCGCTCACCGGGAACCCGCGGGGGCCGCCGACGCGATGCGCCGGCATCTTCAGAACGTCGAGGATCGGCTGATCGGGCGCTCGCCCTGAGCGAAAAGAGCGTCCCGGAAGGGCCGCCTCGACTCAGGGCAAGCTCCTCACTCAGCGCAAGCCTGCTCGTCACCTGATCCGAAAGTTCAACGCGTCTCGGCCAACGCGCCAAACGCCTGCGAGGCGCTTGGCCGATCGCCGCTGATGGTGCGGGCGCATCAGGAGCGGCCGCGCGCAGAGCATCGCCGAGCTGTGCCGGCGCGGGGGGGATCGCCGCGTCGATGTATTACGGCTGGTCGAAGGAGTTCCTCGATGCCGACAAGCGCCGGCTCGCCGGTGACACGGCGCGCGCGGCGACGTCCGACGAGGTGAGGGACCTGCGCCGTGAGGCACAGGCGCTGAAGGAGGCCGTGGCCGATCTGACCCTGGAAAGCCGCCTGCTCAAAAAAAGCATGCTGGCGGATGGGGAGGACGACACATGAGGTACCATCCGCAGACGCAGGGCAAGATCGAGCGTTGGCACC
>NZ_LMJW01000001.1:359247-560594 GCF_001429505.1 Allobosea sp. Root483D1 | reverse complement strand
AGACCCTCAGGAACCGCATCCTGCTCGAAAACGACTACCTGCCCGGCGATCTCGAACGGCAGGTCGCCGCCTTCGTCGAGCACTACAACCATGCCCGATCTCACGAGAGCCTCGGCAATCTCACGCCCGCCGACGTCTACCTCGGCCGCGGGCAGGCCATCCTCACCGAACGCGAAAGGATCAAGCGCCAGACCATCCACCAGAGACGCTTGCAGCATCACCTGAAGGCCGCATAGCCTCAAACCCAGATGAGCCAGAGCCTCCGTTCCTGAGAAACCAAAACGGTCTCAAATCATCTGACGACGGACACTTCATAAACCGGCCAAAACGGCCGGTTTTTTGTGTGTTTGGCGTTCCCTGACGTTCGCGCCCGGCCGCATCTCTAGTAGACATCAGCCTGATAGCGCCCCGCTTTCTTCAACGCCGCGACATAGGCGACGGCTTCGTCGATCGAGCGCTTGCCGTGTTCGGCGACGACATCGACCATGGCGCGCTCGACGTCCTTGGCCATGCGCTTGGCGTCGCCGCAGACATAGAAATGCGCGCCCTGCTCCAGCCAGGCGAAGAGCTCGGCGCCGCGCTCTCGCATGCGGTCCTGGACATAGATCTTGTCCTTGCCGTCGCGGGACCAGGCCAGGGTCAGGCCGGTGAGCACGCCCTCCTGCTTCATCGCGTTGAGCTCGTCCTCGTAGAAGAAGTCGGATGCCCGGCGCTGATGGCCGAAGAACAGCCAGTTCTTCCCGTTGGCGCCTGTCGCCTTGCGATCGTGCAGAAAGGCGCGGAAGGGCGCGACGCCGGTGCCGGGGCCGCACATGATCACCGGCGTCTCCGGGTTCGCCGGCAGGCCAAAACCATGGGCGCGCTGGACATAGACCGGCACCTTGTCGCCGGGCTGGACGCGCTCGCCCAGAAAGGTCGAGGCGACGCCCCAGCGCGGGCGCGAGCCGATCTTGTAACGCACCGTATCGACCGTCAGCGATATCAGGCCCGGCGTCGCATTGAACGAGGACGAGATCGAATAGAGCCGGGGCTGCAGCGGATCGAGCGCCTCGACGAAAGCCTCGGGCGAAAGCCGCGCCGAAGAAAACTTGTGCAGCGTGCCGAGCACGTCGAGCCGGTCGAGATCGCCATCGGGATCCTCGCCTGCCGCGAGCCGCTTGGCCTTCTGGCGGGTCTCGCCCCCGGTGACATAGGAAATCAGCTGGAACAGCGCATCCGGTGCAGCGCCGAGCGCGCAAGCGGCCACAAGCTTCTCGCGCAGCGTCCGGCCGCCAATATCGGCATCGGGCCGTGCACCGAGCAGGGCGATTACCGCATCGACCAAGCGCGGATCGTTCTGCGCGACGATGCCGAAGGCGTCGCCGACGATATAGTCGAGCCCGCTCTCGGAGAGATCGAACTCGACATGCCAGGTCTCCTTCTCCGAGCCTTCACTGTTGAGTTTGCGACGCGACAGGAAGGTGGCGAGCGCCGGGTTCTCGCGAGAGCGCCCAATCGGGCCCGCCGGCGTGACCGGCATAGCCTCGACCAGTGCAGCGGCCGGCGCACCGTCTTCTTCCATCAGCGCCTTGAGCTGGCGCAGCGTCTCCTTGCCGCCGGGCGCGCAGAGATTGAGCCGGCCTTCCTTGCCCTCGGCGATCGCCGACGAATACGTCTCGCAGACATAGCCGCACTGACCGCAATCCTGCTGCGCCATGGCGGCGAAGAGCTTGCGCGGCAGCGGCCTGCCCTCGGCGAGCTGCATGCGGTCGATGATCGCCATGGCCGGATCGTGCCAGGGCGCGCCGTCATCGGCCTCGCCCATCATCGCAGCGTTCTCCGCCGGCGACAGCGCGGTGACGCCGGCATTGTCGAGCGAGAGCAGGCCGGCGAAGAAGCCGTTGAGCCAGGAGCGCTGCTCCTCGCTGAAGGGCGCCGTCTCGGGCAGGACCTGGACGAGCGGATTCGGCGCCTGCACGGTCATGCCGCCTCTCCCGTCTGCGCAACCAGCACCTGCAGCGCCTCGATCTCATGGCGGCGGGCGAAGGCGACGAAGCTCTCTTCGGCTGAGACGCGATGGACCTGCCAGGTCCGCAGGATCGCCTCGACCAAAGCCGGCGCCTCCTCGGCCCTGACCTTCTCGCGGAACGGCCGGGCCATGCCGCCGTCGACGCCGTAGCCGCCGCCGACGAGGAGGTCGTAGCCGGGCACGGTGTCGCCGTCCTCGTTGACTGGCACCTTGGCGCCGATCAGGCCGAGATCGCCGATATAGTGCTGGGCGCAGGAATGGTGGCAGCCGGTCAGGTGGATGTTGACCGGCTGGTCCAGCGTGATGCGCGGCTCGCAATGGGCGGCGATGGCGAGCGCATCTTCCTTGGTGTGGGCGGCGGCGAACTTGCAGCCGGTGGCGCCGGTGCAGGCGATCAGCCCGGCGCGCAGCACGGAGGTCTCCGCGGAAAGGCCGCACGCCAGCAGATTGGCGATGACGTCGTCGACCTTCGCATCGGGCACTCCCGAGATCAGCAGATTCTGCCAGACCGTCAGGCGGATATCGCCATCGCCGCATGCTTGTGAAATCGCCGCGATCGTCCGCATCTGCCGGGCGGTGAGCTTGCCGACCGGCAGCGCCACGCCGACCCAGTTCAGTCCAGGCTGAAGCTGCTTGTGCACGCCGATATGGGCGAGCCGGTCATAGATCGGGCGCGGCTTCACGAAGGATGCATCGACCCGGATTAGCCGGCGGCCGAGTTTCTCTTCCACTGCCGCCAGAAACTTGTCGAAACCCCAGGCGTCGAGCACGTATTTCAGGCGCGCCTTGTTGCGGTTGGTACGGTTGCCATTGGCGACGAAGACGCGCACGATCGCGTCGGAGACCGCGACCGTATCGGACGGCGCGACAACGATGCCGGTGTCGCGAGCGAGGTCGTGATGACCGGTGATGCCGCCGAGCGCGAGCCGATACCAGATGCCGGGCCCGACAGCAGCGCCTTCGAACGTCGCCCCTTCCCCAATCTCAATCGCCTGGAAACCGATATCGTTGGTGTCCTCCAGCGTCGCGATCGAGCTGGCGCCGTCGAAGGCAACATTGAACTTGCGCGGCAGGCCGTAGAGCGAGCGGTCGTTGAGGATATGGTGGTGCCAGGCGCGGGCGTGCGGGCGCGTATCGAGCAGTTCGAGCGGGTCGATGCCGGCCGTCGCCGAGCCCGTGACGTTGCGGATGTTGTCGGCGCCGGAGCCCTTGGCGGTGAGGCCGAGATCGGCGAGGCCTTCGAGCAGGAGCGGCGCGTTCTGCGCGCTGATCTCGCGGACCTGCAGATTGGCGCGGGTGGTGACATGGGCGTAGGGGCCGCAAAGCCGCTCGGCGAGATCGGCGACACCCTCGAACTGCCAGGCCTTGAGGATACCGTTCGGGATGCGCAGCCGGCACATATAGCTGTCCTGCGCCGGGGCCACATAGAACAGGCCGTGGTAACGCCAGCGGAAATTGTCTTCCGGCTTCGGGTAGGTGCCTGACGACGCCTGGTCCTTGAAGCGGGCATAGGCGTCGAAGGGATGCTCGGCCGCCTTCCACTTCTCCTGGTCGACCAGCTTGCCGCCTCCGGCGACGGTCTTCGCCTGCGCCTCGGCATGCTCCCTGTCGGGGCCTGACGGCGTGGCGTTGCCCTGCTCGCCCGCACCACCGAGCGGTCCGAGCCCGCGCGCCGCGCGCGCCGACTGCATGCCGCTCATGAAGCCTTCGAGATAGCGCTTCTGGTCGGGGGAGAAGTCGTTGCTCATGGCCGCCGCCGTCACGCCGCCTCGACGAAGCGGTGGCGCTCGTAGAGGAATTTCAGCACGGCCTCGCGCGCGGCGATGTAGGTGCGGTCGGAGACCAGTTCGAGGCGTTTGCGCGGGCGCTCCAGCCGGACATCGAGCACCTCGCCGATGCGGGCGGAGGGGCCGTTGGTCATCATCACGATCCGGTCGGAGAGCAGCACGGCCTCGTCGACGTCATGGGTGATCATGATCATCGTGTTCCCGAGCGCGGCGTGGATCTGCATGATCGAGTCCTGCAGATGGGCCCGGGTCAGCGCGTCGAGCGCACCGAAGGGCTCGTCGAGCAGCAGGATCTTCGGCTCCATGGCGAGGCCGCGGGCGATGCCGACCCGCTGCTTCATGCCGCCGGAAATCTCGGCTGGGCGCTTGTCCCTGGCATGAGCCATTTGGACGAGGTCGAGGTTGTGCATGATCCAGTCATGCCGCTGCGCCTTTGACTTTACGCCGCGGAAGACCTTGTTCACGGCGAGCGCGACATTGTCGTAGACGGAAAGCCAGGGCAGCAGCGAGTGGTTCTGGAAGACCACCGCCCGCTCGGGGCCGGGCGCGTTGACCTCTTTGCCTTCGAGCAGCACGGCGCCGGCGCTCACCGGCGTCAGCCCGGCTACGATGTTGAGCAGGGTCGACTTTCCACAGCCGGAATGGCCAATGATCGAGACGTACTCACCCTTGTCGATGACGAGGCTGATGTCCTTCAGCACATTGGTCGAGGCCGTGCCGCGCTGGAAGGTCTTCTCGACATGATCGATCTTGAGATAGGGGCTGCTCATGATCCGGCTCCTCAGTTCACGACTGTGCCACGGGTGACGATCGTGCCGACGAAGGCGACCAGCCGGTCGAGCACGAAGCCGACCACGCCGATGTAGACGAGCGCCACGATGATGTCGGACAGGCGCGAGGAGTTCCACGCGTCCCAGATGAAGAAGCCGATGCCGACGCCGCCGGTCAGCATCTCGGCCGCGACGATGGCGAGCCAGGACAGGCCGACGCCGATCCGAAGGCCGGTGAAGATGTAGGGCGCCGCCGAGGGCACCATCACCTTGAAGAAAAACTCGACCTGGTTCAGCCGCAGCACCTTGGCGACATTGCGATAATCCTGCGGGATATTGCGGATGCCGACGGCGGTATTAATGATCACCGGCCAGATCGCGGTGATGAAGATCACGAAGATCGCCGAGGGCTGGCTGTCGCGAAACGCCGCCAGCGAGAGCGGCAGCCAGGCCAGCGGCGGCACGGTGCGCAGCACCTGGAAGACCGGATCGAGCCCCCGCATCGCCCAGACTGACTGGCCGACAAGCGCGCCGAGCAGGATGCCGACGACCGCGGCAAGGGAAAAGCCGATGGCGACACGCTGGAGCGAGACCAGGATGCGCCAGCCGAGCCCGATATCCTGGGTACCGGCCCAATAGAACGGCTCGGTGATCAGGTCCTTGGCCTCTTCCCAGATCTTGGTCGGCGGCGGCAGCGAGGATTGCGGGCCGGAGGCGGCGATCTGCCAGAACAGCAGGATCAGCGCGACCGTGATCAGCGGCGGTATGACGCTGACCAGCACCGACTTCGCCAGCGGCGCCAGTCTCTCGCGCAGCGGCTGGCCGGTCGCCTGAGGCAACGCCACCACGCCCGCACTCGCCGCCGGCAAGGCCACGACCTTTGCGCCCGCGCCGGCGTCCTTCAAGACAGCCTGACCCATTCCGTCACTCCTGTGATCGATCGGTGCGTTCATGCCGGCACCTCAACGCGCTGCTGCGCGCCGATGCGGCGGATTTCGGGGAGGCACGAACCGCAATTCGTGCCGGCTTTCAGCTTGCGGCCGATCTCCTCGACCGTGACGCTCGCGCCCTCCGCAAAGGCGGCGCGGATCGCGTTCAGGCCGACGCCGAAACAGGCGCAAACCGTCGGGCCCTGGTCGGCGGCGCCGTCCAAGCTGCGGCCGGAGAGCAGCGCGAGGCGCTGGCGCGGATCAACCTCGCCGCTGGCAAAGGCGAGCTTGACCGCATCCCAGACGGGCGCGTCATGGTCCGGCCCGAGGAACAGGGCGGCTGCGAGCCGGCCATCGCGGATCAGAGAGCAGCGATAGAGCCCGCGTTCGGCATCGACCATCTCGATCAAGCCCTCGGCGCCGAAGGCCTCGCGGGCGAGTTGCATAAGCTCGGCAGCATCGGCCTGCGTCGCGAAGAGCCGACCCAGTCCGCCTTCGACGGCGACGCGGGTCCACCAGCTTCCTTCCGGCAGGGCGAAGTCGTCGGCGCCGAGCAGGAAACCACGCGAACGGAACGAGACTGGCGCAATCGCAGCCGGCGTCGCCTTCATCTCCGGCTGGCCCGAGAACGGATCGACCAGCGGATGGACGGCGGCGCCGATACGGGCGTTGGAGGCGTTCTCGCCCGACCAGTGGATCGGAGCGAAGAGCGAGCCCTTCTGCGCGCCGGGATCGAGCGCGATCTTGAGCACGACTGTACCGTGAGCCGTCGCGATGCAGGCAAAGCCCTTCGCGGCAAGTCCGAAGCGGGCTGCATCATCCGGATGCACCAGCACCGTTGGCTCCGCGACATGAGCCGAGAGCCGAGCGCTCAGGCCGGTGCGCGTCATGGTGTGCCAGTGGTCGCGGACGCGGCCGGTGTTGAGCAGCAGCGGGAAGGCTTCAGTGGTCGCGGCGGCAAGCGCGGGCAGGGCGAGCGGCCGCATTGTCGCCTTGCGGTTCGCGGTGAAGAAACCGCCTTCGGCGAAGAGCCGGGCCGTACCCTCCGCTTGGCCCACAGGAACCGGCCACTGCACTGGCGCGAGCCCGTCATAGGCGTGGCGGGTCAGGTCGCCATGGGCGCCGATGTCGAAGTCGCGGCTGCCCGCGTTTTCGAAGGCCGAAAGCGCTGCGTGCTCGGCATAGATCTCGTGCGGGCCGGCATAATCGAAGGCCTCCTCGAAACCGAGGCGTTCGGCGACCTCGCAGATGATCCACCAGTCCGGCTTCACCTCTCCCGGCAGGGCCAAGAATCCACGCTGGCGCGAGATGCGGCGCTCGGAGTTGGTGACGGTGCCGTCCTTCTCGCCCCAGGCAGCAGCCGGCAGGATGTAGTGCGGCCCGGCGGCGAGCGTGTCGTTTGAGAGGACGTTCTCGGAGACGACGAAGAGATCGAGCCCGCGTAGCGCCGCCTGAACCGCGTCGGCCCGCGGCAGCGACACGGCAGGATTGGTCGCCATTACCCACATCGCTTTCAGCCGGCCGTCTGCGACGGCGTCCATCATGTCGACGGCCTTGAAGCCCTCGCGCCCGGCCATGCGCGGCGCGCGCCAAAAGCGGCGGACGCGGTCGATTTCGGCCGGGCTGTAGCCCATATGAGCGGCGAGCATGTTGGCGAGGCCGCCGACTTCGCGCCCGCCCATGGCATTGGGCTGGCCGGTCAGCGAGAACGGGCCACCGCCAGGGCGGCCGATGCGGCCGGTGGCGAGATGGCAGTGCAGGATCGCCGCAACCTTGTCGGTGCCCTGTGCCGACTGATTGACGCCCTGGCTCCAGGCGGTGACGACGGCAGGCGTGCCGGCCCAGAGCGCGTAGAACGCGGCAATGTCGGCCTCGGACAGGCCGGTTCGGGCGACGACTGCCGCGATGTCCGGCGCGATCTCGCGGGCATTGGCGAGCGCGGCATCGAAGCCGGCGACGTGGTGCTCGATATAGGCGCGATCGATGAGGCCGGCATCGGCAAGATGCACCAGCAATCCGGCGAAGAGCGCACTGTCGGAACCCGGCTTCAGGGCTAAGACGAGATCGGCATCCTCGGCTGTCGCAGTGACGCGCGGGTCGATCACGACGACCCTGGCGCCGCGCTCAGCTCGGTTCTGCTGGATGCGCCGGAACAGGATCGGGTGGCACCAGGCCGTGTTGGAGCCGACCAGCACCATCAGGTCGGCGCTGTCGAGGTCCTCATAGCAGCCGGGCACGGTGTCGGAGCCGAGCACGCGGCGATGGCCGGCGACGGTCGAGGCCATGCAGAGCCGCGAATTGGTGTCGACATGCTGCGAGCCGATGAAGCCCTTCATCAGCTTGTTGGCGACGTAATAATCCTCGGTCAGCAGCTGGCCCGAGAGATAGAGGGCGACGGCCTCGGGGCCGTCGCGCGCGATGATCGTCTTCAGCCCATCAGCGACCGCATCGAGCGCCTCGTCCCAGGACACCCGGTCATAGGCGCCGCGGGCATTGCGCTTCAGCGGATGGAGCACACGCGTGCCGAGGCCGAGCGTCTCGCCGAGCGCCGAGCCCTTCGAGCAGAGCCGGCCGCGATTGGCCGGATGATCCGGATCGCCGGCGATTGTCGCACCGCCCTTGCCGTCCGGCGTCGCGAGCACGCCGCAGCCGACCCCGCAATAGGGGCAGGTCGTGCGTGTCGGGACGGGGCCGGCGAGCGGGGCGTCGTGGCGCATGGTCAGGCCGCCCTCGCGCAATAGGCTTCGCCGAAGGGCAGGTCGGCGCGGATCGGCGAGATGTCCTGCTGCGAGCGGATCAGGCCGAGATAGAACAACGCGCCGGTGGTGTCGCCGACGAGGACGCAGCCGGCGAGCCGGCCGTCCCGCAGCACGAATTTGCGATAGACCGCCATGGCGGGGTCGCGCAGCAGCAGGACTTCGTCACCCTCTGCCGGTTCGACGGAACCGGCGGAGAAGACGCTGACGCCGCTGACCTTGAGATTGGTCGCCAGTAGCGAGCCGGTGTAGCGCGCCGTCCCGCTAGCAAGTCTTGTTGCGAGCACACGGGCCTGCTCATAGGCCGGCTCGACCAGGCCATAGACCAGGCCACGATGCTCGGCGCATTCGCCGATGGCGAAGATCGAAGGATCGCTGCTGGCAAGGCCGTCGTCGACATCGACGCCGCGATTGACGTCGAGGCCCGCCGCGACCGCAAGATCGACGCGCGGACGCACACCGATGGCGACGACGACCAGATCGGCCGGAATGGTGCTGCCGTCGGTCAATTCGACGGCCTCGACCCGCTCCGTGCCGACGAAGCGCTCGGCCGTGCAGTTCAACCTTATGTCGATACCGCGCGCAGCGATCTCGGCCGCGAGCAGGCCGGCACCCTCGCGATCGAGCTGGCGCTCCATCAACCGGTCGGCCAGGTGCAGAACCGTGACCCTGGCGCCGATCCTGGCGAGCCCGTAAGCCGCCTCCAACCCGAGCAGACCACCGCCGATCACCACGACGCGCGCGCCGGTTGCGGCAACCGCGCGGAACAGCGCGACATCGGCGACATCCCGGAAGGTCGCGACCCCCGGCAGTTCGAACCCCGGCACCGGCGGCATCAGGGGACGCGAGCCGGTAGCGAGGACGAGCTTGCCATAGGGCAGGGTCAGGCCATCGGCCAGCGCCACCGTCTTCGCCGCCCGGTCGATGGCCGTGACCGGCGTGCCGTAGAGCATCGAGACGCCGCGCGCCTGCCACCAGGCGGCGGGCTTCAGCTCGATCTCCGGCTCGCCGATCTCGCCGGCGAGCAGCGGCGAGAGCAGCACCCGGTTATAGGCGAGCCGTGGCTCGGCCCCGATCACCGCGATGGAATAGCGGCCGAGCGCGCGCTGGCTGAGCTCGTCGACCAGCTTGGTCGCCGCCATGCCCTTGCCGACGATGACGAGCGGCTCGGCCATGGCTCAGGCGACCCGCTTGATCTTGAGCGCCTTGAGGTAGTCCATCGGCGCTGTCGGATCGAACTTCACGCCGTCGAAGAAGGTCTCGACGCCCCGCGAGTCGCCGCTGGCGGCATTGGCGACACCGAGCGTCTTGGCGGCTTCCGACCAAAGGTCCGAGCGATTGGTCTTGTCGACCAGCGCCTTGATGTCGGTGTTGGTGTCGAACTTGCCCCAGCGGATGTTCTCGGTGACGAACCAGGTGTCGTGGCTCTTCCAGGGATAGGAGACGGTGCCGCCTTCACCCCAGAACTTCATGTAGAGGTTGGTACCCTTGGCCTCGCGGCCATTGCCGTAGTTGATGTCGCCCTGCAGGCGCTTGTTGATGTCGTTGACCGGGACGTTGAACCATTGCCGCTTGCCGACGATCTCGGCGAGTTCCTGGCGGTTCTCCATCTTGTCGGCCCACATCTGGGCCTCCATCACCGCCATCAGGATGGCCTGCGTCGCCTTGGGATTGGCGTCGACGAAATCGGCACGCATGCCGAGGATTTTCTCGGGGTGCTTGAACCAGAGTTCGCCGGTGGTCAGCGCGGTGTAGCCGATGTTCTGGTTGACGAGTTGCTCGTTCCACGGCTCGCCGACGCAGAAGCAGTCCATCGTGCCGACCTTCATGTTCGCCACCATCTGCGGCGGCGGCACGACGATCACCTTGATGTCGCTGTCGGGGTCGATGCCGCCGGCGGCGAGCCAGTAGCGGATCCAGAGATCGTGGGTGCCGCCCGGGAAGGTCATGGCGGCGGTCAGTTCCTTGCCGGCAGCCTTCTTGCGCTCGAAGGCCTGCTTCAGCGGCGAGGCGTCCTTCTGGACGTTGAGATCCTTGTATTCGTTGGAGACCGAGATCGCCTGACCGTCCTGGTTCAGGTTGAGCAGGGTGTACATCGGCAGCGGCTGGCCGTTCTGCATGACCTTGCCGGTCGAGTAGAGATGCGTCTTGGGCCGCAGGATGTGGCCGCCGTCGATGCCGTTGCTCTTGAAGCCGAGCGCCATGTTGTCGCGCGTCGCGCCCCAGGAAGCCTGCTTGGCGATGTCCATGTCGGGCAGGCCGTATTTGGCGAAGAGACCCTTCTCCTTTGCGATCACCAGCGGCGCCGCATCGGTCAGCGCGATGTAGCCGAGGCGCGTGCCCTTGATCTCGGGGCCCGCGGCTTGCGCGAAAGCCCCACTCGGAAAGCTCAGCTTGGCAGCGGCGGCCACGGCAGCCGCCCCGGTCAGGTTCAGGAAATCGCGACGGCTCGGGCCGGCCTGGAGAGCAGCCACCTTGGTCTTGACGGTCTCGGTCATCGATCGCTTTTC
Organism: Allobosea sp. Root483D1; assembly: GCF_001429505.1. Classification (GTDB taxonomy): domain Bacteria; phylum Pseudomonadota; class Alphaproteobacteria; order Rhizobiales; family Beijerinckiaceae; genus Allobosea. The sequence continues at coordinate 549,834 of NZ_LMJW01000001.1, read as the reverse complement.
CTCGTGAACGGTTTGGTGTCCGCGAAAACGAAAACGCCGCGCGAAAGCGCCCTGCCGGGCTCCTTCGACAGCGGCGTTGCTGTGCGTTCCGATTTCGAACTTGCTCGCGGGCAGCATTGGCCGCGGTCGAGACGAGCGTTACAAGGACCGTGCCAACTCCCGGGCGAGCAGCAAGCATTTGAATTGTTTCAATTTGCCTGGGCAGTTCGCCGCGATCGGCGTGCTCCCGCTGTTTTTGTGCGCCGCACAATCCAGTTGCATTTGCACAAATTTGAGGCGTGCCTAGAATTTCACCCTGTGGCCGCTTCCAGGGCGAGCGGCACGAAGACTGCCCGTGCCCGCTCGATCAAATTCGGCGTGACTACGACCTGCCCGGCGCGCGCCATCGCGGCGAGCAAAAGATCGGCATGAGCGGGATCAGGGTGGATCGCGGCGGCATCGAAGCGGATATAGGACGGTACGCGACGGATCGGCCGCCCGCCGCCCTGGACGATCTCGCCGCGCAGGATCGCTTCGATCAGGGCAGCGGGAGCCGCAAGGCGATCGGGCGCCGCGAGCAAGCGGGCGAGGCTCGGCCAGTTCGCTTCATCCGAGGCCCAGTGGCTCGCTTCGATCAGGGCTGCATTCAGGCGCGCGACCGCCTCGCTGCGGCGCTCGACATCGTCAGCGCGCCAGGCCAGCACCTTTTCCAGGCAATCCGGCATCAGATCGACGCCGCAATGCAGGATCGCGCCGACGCCGGCCTCCACCGCCAGGGTGTTCCAGGGCGCGCCGGCGCAGAAGCCGTCGACCTCGCCGCTTGCCAGGGCCTCGACCGTGCGGACCGGCGGCACGATCTCGAGCCGGACGTCCTCACCAAGACGAACGCCGCCGAGCGCCATCCAGTCGCGCAGCAGATAGGTATGGCAGGAGAAGCCGAAGACCGCGGCGAAGGCGAGCGGCGGCAGGCCGGAGGCCTTGCGCGCCGAGACAAGCGTCGCGAGGGCCTGCGCGGACACTACTGGATCCGCCAGATCACCGTTCGCGACACGGGCCATCTCCTCGAAACGGCGAGCCGAGACGGTGAGCGCATTGCCGTTGAGATTCAGCAGGATCGGCGCCGCCATCGGTGCAGTGACGCCGCCGATGCCGAGCGTCGAGGCAATCGCCGCCGGCGCCAGCATGTGCGCGGCGTCGAGCAGGCGCACATGCAGACGGTCGCGCAGGTTCGACCAGGACACCTCGCGCACCAGTTCGAGCGAAAGCCCGTGCGCCTGGGCGATGCCGCTATCGGCGGCCGCGACCAGCAACGCCGCATCGACCAGCGGCATGAAGCCGACCCGCAAGTGCAGCGTCGTCATTTCAGCATCTCCGCGGCGGTGATGAGGGAGCGGGCGATGTCGACGAGCTTGCGCTTCTCGTTCATCGCGGTGCGGCGCATCAGGGCATAGGCCTCGTCTTCGGAGAGGCCCTTCAAGCGCATGACGATGCCCTTGGCGCGGTCGATAGTCTTGCGGTCATCGAGTTGGGAGCGCGCTTCGTCGAGCTCTTCGCGTAGCTTGCGGAAGGCGTTGAAGCGGCTGATGCAGGTCTGCAGGATGGCCTGCATCCGCTCCTTCTTCAGCCCGTCGACGATGTAGGCGGAGACGCCGGCCTCGACCGCGGCCTCGATCGAGGCGGAGTCCGACTGGTCGACGAACATCGTGATCGGCCGCCGCACATGCCGGCTGACGAGAAACATGTCCGCCAGCGCGTCGCGGCTCGGATCTTCGAGGTCGATGACCACGACATCGGGATCATTGGCTTCGATGGCGGCGACCAGACCGGTCGTGGCCGAGATGCGGATGAGCTGCTCATAGCCAGCTTCCCGCAGGCCTTCCTCGATGATCGTGGCCCGAACCTGGTTCGCGTCGACGATGAGAATCCGCAGATTTGCCATCGTGCCTTTCAGTCGTTCCCGTGGGGCGCTCCGGGACCGGCCAATCAGGAATCGTGCCACGGCTGCAGCAATCGATGCTGTGACATGTGGAGAAGGCAGCCGGGATCGAGTGCCGGCGATCCTCTGGCGTCGTGATGCGTAGCCGTTGCCATGGAAAAGCCCGACTCGGCCTGCCTTGAAGCCGGTGAAGCGGAGCGCTCCGCAGCCGACTCATCTCTGGAGAACGTCAATATGCTCAAGTCGACGCTGGCATTGGCCGCAACCTGTCTTTTGCTCGCCGGATGCGGCAATACCGTCGAACAGCGGATTGGCGGCGCGGCCGTCGGTGCCGGCACTGGCGCCGTAGTCGCCGGCCCGGTCGGGGCTGTCGTGGGCGGCACTGTGGGCGCAATCTCCGGTCCCGCTGTGACGCGCTCCGTGCGCCGCGCGTCGCGCTGACGGAGGCTCGCGGAGGGCTTCACGCCCTCCGCTCTGCCTTGATCGGCTAGCTCCAGAAGCCTGCCTGGTGGTCGCGCGGAGAGAACGTTTCTGCGACGTCCTGCTGCTGCGCTTCGTGGTTGTCTTCGTGGTCGTGCTCGGTCTCGAGCACACACTCACAATCGTGCCGTTCCAGCATGGATCGCTCCTTTCGAAACGTGGGGAGGTTGCTTCAGGCACGAGTTAGATATGAACTATTGCTGCGTTGCACAAGTTTTCTGAGCAGGTGCGGGATGATCGGCTGTGCAGGGCGGGATCGAACGCCGGAGCAAGGTCAGCTGCTGTCGGCGTCCTTCGGGCTGGCCACGGTCGCCGATTGCCGTTCCGCCGCGCGGTCGAGGCAAGCCGCCATCTCCGGCGTGCCCCATTTGAATTTCGAGCACTGCTCGGTACCGACAGTCAGATTCCTGGCGACGCTGTGCGAGCTGTCGGTGCCGCTGCAGCCGGCGAGAGCGATGGCGATCGCTGCGAGTACGGTGCGCATGATGACCCTCCTTTCAAAGGAGGAAGTCGAGCAGGCGCATGAGGCGATAATTTGATCGGGCCCGCGCAGGGGTGCGCGAGCCCGATCATGTGACGCTCCGGAACGGACGAAGGCGCCGGCGATGGTCCCGTTATTTCAGGACGCCGGCCTCGCGGAAGGCCTTCTCGGCACCCGGATGCAGCGGCACCGGCTGCGTCTTCCAGGCGGTGGCGGGGTCGTAGCGGCCCATCGCCTGGTAGATGTTCGCCAGGCGCGGCTTGTTGGCGATGATCGCCTTGGTCATCGCATAGACGAAATCGTCCGGGAGCTCCGAAGAGACGAGATAGATGTTGCCCATGGAGGAGACGGAGATGTCTCCGCTCTGCAGCTCCGGGAAGGAGCCGGCCGGGATGGTGCCCTTCGAGTAGCCGAACTTCTCGGTCAGGGCGTTCTGCAGCTCCGTCGGGAATGGGGCGAACTTCACCTTGCGCCGGCCATCGACGATCTGGCTGGCGAGGCCCGAGGGAATTTCGCCTGCCGTCCAGAGCACGCTGAACTGGTTGTCGTTGAAGCCCTGGATCAGCTCGCCATAGGCCGAGATCACCACCTTGCCGCCGCCCGCGCGGATCTTGGCGAAGGAATTGCCGTAGTGCTCGAGCGCCCGTTGCAGCGACAGATGCTCGGAGGTGGCCGCCGAGGTGACGCCGATGGTGAGCTTGGGATCGGCCAGGATCTCGGCGAGCGAGCGCTTCTCCTCCACCGGCACATAGACCATGAAATAGACGTCGACGCCGGTCGAGCCGAGCGTGCGCAGCTTGTTGTGCTTCTGCTTGTAGGGCTCCTCGCCCTTCAGGGCGGCGGCGCTGAGGAAGTCGATACCCATGCCGATCTGGCTGAGTCCGGCCTGGATGCGGCTGGGATTGTCCTTGCCGCCGCCGGGGACGATGCGGATGTTGACCCCCGGCGTCGCCTCCATGACCAGGGTCGAGACGCCGGTGGTCTGGGTGAACCAGGCTCCGCCCGGCGAGCCGGAGGTCCATTCGAGGTTCTTGCTCTGGGCGGTCGCCGGCAACGGGGCAGCGAGGGCGGCGCCGATGAGCGCCAGCAGCGAGAGACGCGGGAGGAAGCGTGACATCCGTGAGGCTCCGATCAAGGTTGAGGTTACAGGTTCAGGCGGTTCGGGCGGCGTCGTCTGCTTCGAACTCGGCGAGCGTCTTCTCGTCGGCGGGGTAGAGGCCGACGAGCTGCGCGCCGGCGGCGACGCGCTTCTGCACCCAGAGTTCGAACCGGTTCTGCTTCTCGCCGTCGACGGCGATCTCGTTGGCGAGTTCGGGCGGCACGACGAGGACGCCGTCCTCATCGGCGACAATCAGGTCTCCCGGCCAGATCGCGGCGTCGCCGCAGCCGATCGGCTCGCCCCAGCCGGCAAAGCTCAGCCCGCCGATCGAGGGCGGCGAGGCGGTGCCGCTGGCCCAGACCGGCAAGCCGACCTGGCGCAGACCCGGTAGGTCGCGCACGACGCCGTCGCTGACGATCGCCTTGACGCCGTTGAGCCTGAGCCGGTCGGCGAAGATGTCGCCGACGGTGCCGGCGGCTGGATGGCCGCGCGCATCGATGACGACGATGCTGCCGGGCGGCGCCGCGTCGATCGCAGCCGGCAACGCCCCGGGCCAGCCATAGCTCGCCGGCACCGCCTTGTCGTCGCGCGCTGGCACGAAGCGCAGGGTGAAGGCCGGGCCGCAGAGCGCGCCGCCGCCGACCAGCCGGCGCGGGCCGGTAAGATAGCTCTGACGCAAGCCATGCTTGATCAATCGGCTCGACAGGGTCGGCGTGCCGATCGCGGCGAGGCGGGCCTGGATGTCGCTGGTCATGGCCGGGCTCAGTCGAAGGCCGGGTCGACCGGCACGCGATAGGCGGTGACCAGCCGATTGGTCTCGTTGGCCATGCCGATCACCGCGACGAGCTCGGCGAACATCTCCTCGCTCATCCCGGCTTTGCGGGCGGCGGCTGTGTGGCTGGCGATGCAATAGGTGCAGTTGTTGGTGACGCTGACCGCGAGATAGACCAGCTCCTTGGTCAGCGGATCGAGCGCGCCCGGCGCCATCACCTCCTTGATGCTCTCCCAGGTCCGCTTCAGCGTCTTGGGATCGCGAGCAAGGTATTTCCAGAAATCGTTGACATCGGGCAGGTTGCGGCTGCGCTTGATGTCGTCGATCACGGCGCGCGCTTCGGGCGAGGCCTCCTCATAGGAGACCGGCTTCGGCCTGCTGCTCATGCTGCGTTCCTCTCTTCTTCGGTTGGCCCGGCCATGTCGCCGAGCGTCACCGGTTTCACCGGCATGCGGATGCGCAGATAGCCGAGCTCGGCTGGCGAGCGGCCGGTCAGGGCCGCCATCGTCTCGCCGAGGCTGTGGCCGCACATGCGTCCCTGGCAGGGACCCATGCCTGCGCGCGTGAAGGCCTTGAGCTGGTTCGGCCCCGGGCATTGCTCGGCGACGGCCGCCGCGACCGCCCCACGCGTCACCTCCTCGCAGCGGCAGACGAGCGTGTCGTCGTCGCTTGGGGCGAGGAATTGCGGCGCTGGCCGATAGAGCGCTTCGAGGAAGGGGCGGATCGCGCTTTCGTGGCGCAGCTTGTGGAAAACCGGCGCGGCGGCACGCTCCGCGGCGTCCTGCGATAGGCAGCCGAGATCGGCGCAAGTCGCGAGCGCCGCGATCTCGCCGGTAAGCTCTGCGCAGGATGCGCCGAGAATGCCGCCGGCATCGCCGGCGATCAGGATGTCGTTGCGGCTTGAGCGGCCCCAGCGATCACGCTCCGGTCGCCAGCAGCGCTGGCTCTCGTCGAAAACATGGCGGCAGCCGAGCGCCATGGCGAGATTGACGTTGGGGATCACGCCCTGGTGCAGGAAGACCGTCCCGGTTGCGATCTCGCCGCGCGCGGCGCCAGCCTGCCAACGCACGCTGCGGACGGCGCTCTCGCCCTCGAGCCGCAGCGCTTCGACATGGCTGATGACGCGGATGCCGGCGCGTCTGATCTCCGCCAGCAGGCTAAAGCCCTTGCGCAGATAGGACGGCGCCATCAGCGCGCCCGGCAGATGGCGCAGCGCCTTCAGCCGCGCACCACGCGGCGTCGTGTCGAGAAGCGCGGCGACGGGGACGCCGGCGCGCGCATATTGCGCGACGATGAGATAGATCAGCGGCCCGCTGCCGGCGAAGACGGCGCCGGGCGCGGCGCTGGCCGCGGTCTTGAGCAGAATCTGAGCCGCACCGGCCGTCATCACGCCGGGCAGCGTCCAGCCGGGAATAGGGAAGGGGCGTTCCATCGCCCCGCCCGCGACGATGATCCGCTTCGCTGTGAGACTCTGCTGGCCGTCGGGTCCGGTGAGGTCGAGCGTGCCCTTTTCCTCCTGCCAGACCAGCGAGCCCGGCCGGTAATCGGCGCCGCAGGCGAGGAAGCGCTCCGCCAGCGTCCGTCCGGCATGGTAGTCGGGGCCGAGCACGGAAGCAGGGAGGGGGGCCGGATCGGTGACGGCTCGGAAGATCTGCCCGCCCGGAGCCGGCTGCTCGTCGATCACCGCGACCACAAGCCCATGCCGGCGGGCGGTGATGGCGGCGGCCATGCCGGCCGGCCCCGCGCCGATGATGGCGAGATCGACGCTCGCGCTCATGCCTTGCTCCCGCCGACGGGGAGAAGGGCCGCGCCCTGCTGCGCTTCGACTGAGATGCCGGCGCGGACGCGCTCCTGGCAGGCCTGGCGGTTCGGCCGGCCGTCGATGGTGACGAGGCAGTCGAAGCAGACGCCCATCATGCAATAGGCGGCGCGTTCGCGCCCGCCCACCGGCGTGGTGCGGAACGGTCCGAAGCCCTCCCTCAGCAGCACGGCGGCCAGCATCTCGCCCTCGGGCGCGCTGACGGCGCGACCGGAGAGGACGATACCGACCAGAGGCCGGTCAGGCTGCGCGAGTTGCTTGAACATGGAAGCGGGCCGGGGAAAAGGGCAGGGCGATATCATCAGGCAAGGCACCGGCGCGGATGGCGTCGGCGAGCGGGCCGGCATGGAACGGGGCGAGCGTGACCCCGCTATGGACCGAGGTCAGGAAGGCCTGCGGATGGCTGGCCGAGCGCTGGTAGATCGGCTGCCCGTCCGGGCTCATTACCCGGAGTGCGCCCCAGGCCCGCACGGCGCGGACATCGCGCAGGAAGGGGAAGACGGTGGTGGCGCGCCGCGCCGTGTCCTGCAGCACGTTGCGCGTCGTCGCTTCCTCGAAGCCGGCTTCCTCGGAGGATTCGCCGCAGATCAGCCCGCCATCGGCGGTCTGGCGGATGAAGCTGATGCCGCGCGGCATGAAGGGGCGCAGCTTCTCGGTGATCAGGATCTGGCCGCGCACCGGCCGCACCGGCGCCTCCAGCCCGAGCTGCGGCGCCAATCGCGCATTGCCGAGTCCGGCCGCGAGCACGAGGCGGTCGGCATGGCTTGCGCCGGAGGCGCTGAGAATACGAAAACCTCCGGCCTCCGGCGCGATGGTTTCGACGCGGGCGCGCGGCAGGTAGCGCCCGCCGCGCTTCTGGAAGGCGGCGAGCAGGGCGCGCAGCAGGCGCAGCGGATCGACCATGCCGTCGAGTCTGCAGAAGGTCGCGCCGGCGACGCCGGAGCCGATCATCGGGAAATCGGCCCGCATATCGGCGAGGCGCGCGCGCGAATACCCGCTCGGAATCTGCGAGCGTGCCTCGGCCGCCTCGAGCTGGCCGGCGCGCTTGTCGAGTTCCTCGGGCGTGAAGCAGCAGAAGAAGGCGCCGTCCTGCCGGAAGCGCAGGTCGATGCCGGTCTCGTCGGTCAGCTCGGCGGCGAAGTCGCGCCAGGCCAAGGCGGCACGACGGGTCAGCTCGGCATAGGGCGGGCTCGCCAGCCCTTTGCCCTGCACCCAGACATTGCCGAGATTGCCGCGGGCGGCGCGGTGCGCGACATCGCCTTCGTCATAGAGTGCGACGCTAGCCCCGCCGCGCACGAGACCGAGCCCGATCGCGGCGCCAACCAGCCCGCCTCCGACGATCGCGATCTCGGTTCCCGCTGCCATGGCGCGTCTCAGCGCTCGTCCTGCCGGAAGCGGCGTGGCCGCAACCCGGCGTGGAACCAGTTCACCAGCGAGACCGCGTCGTAGACCGGCACGCCGAACTTATCGGCGATGTCGGCGCTGTACGGTGTTAGATTGGTGCATTCGGAGACGATCGCGCCGATATTCGGGTTCTCGCGCAGCAGGCGGCCGGCCGCCTCCAGCACCTCGGCGCGCAAGGTGTCGAAGGGCACGCTGTTGTCGCCGTCGCGGATGGAACGGACGAACTCGCTATCCTGGGGCATGCCGACGACCGGGGTATCGGCGGCGACGCCGACGCCTTCGAAATAGCGCCCGCTCAGCGAGGCCGCGTTGTAGGTCAGGACGCCGACGCGCTTCGAGGCCGGGATCAGGCGCTCGACCATCGGCACCTGCAGCAAAGCGCTGGTCGCGACCGGCACGGAGCAGAACTCGGCGAGCTCGCGCTGGTAGATCGAGAGGAAGCCGCAGGTGGTGGTGATGCCGTCGACGCCGGCGTCGATCAGCTCCTGCGCCGCCGCCTTGAACTTGTCGAGCAGGTCGACATTGTGCAGGTCGGTCATCCGCGCCGGGATCGCGTCATGGACGATGCGGTATTGCACCGGGAAGTCCCAGGTGCCGGCATGACCGATATCGCCGAGGAAGCGCTCGAAATAGGAGCGCACCATCAGGATGCCGACGCTCACCCCGTAATAGGTCTTCTTCCGCTCGTTCAACGCAGTTCTCCTTCGGCAGGGCTGACCAGCGCCGGCTTGAGCGCGGGCGCAGTGCCGCGCGCGATCGCGATGCGGCTCATCAGGATGGTGGCGCCGACCAGGGCGATGCCGGCGAGCCCGCGCTGCCAGACCGGCACGACGTAAGCGAGCGAGCACAGGCTGCCGGCGGTGACATAGGCCAGGCGCAGCCAGGCGGGCAGCGGCCCCCAGGTGTAGCCGACGAGGCCGGCCGAGATCAGCACCAGCCCGGTCGCGAGCGCGCTGGCCGTCGCGACGATATTGAACAGCGAGCCCTCGAGGATCAGGCCCGGCTCGTAGATATAGGCCATGCCGGTGACGAAGCCGCCGAGGGCGAAGCGGCAGGCATACCAGCCGGTCGTCATCGGCGGGGCGCCGGCGATGGTCGCCGCCGCATCGGCCACCGGCGCGACCGGCGGCGAGGCGTCGGCGAGGACGGCGAAGTAGAAGATGAACAGGTGGATCGCGATCAGCGGCACGCCGTGCTCGGCGATGAGCGGTGCGCCGATCGCGGCGGTGATGATGTAGGCGGGCGTCGTCGGGATGCCGACGCCGAGGAACAGGCAGGTGCCGGCGATCAATAGCGCCAGCAGCAGCAGCGAGCCGCCGGCCGCCGCCTTGATCATGCCGGTGAAGGCGAGCAGCAGGCCGGTCGCGGTCAGTGCCGCCGTGATGATGCCGGCCGAGGTCACCGCGACCGCGATCATCGAGATCAGGTAGCCGCCATCGCGCAGCGCGATGAAGAGCTCGCGCGGCCCCAGGCGGGTATGACTGCGCAGGGCGGCAACCACGACCGTCGCGATCGTGCCCCAGAAGGCGGCGAGATAGGGCGAAAAGCGCATCATCATCAGCGTCACCAGCACGGCGAGCGGCAGGACGAGATGGGCGTCGCGCCCGAGGTCCGACAGGCTGGGCAGCATGTGGCGCGGGATCGCGCCGATGCCGAGCTTCTTCGACTCGTAGTGAACCGCCGCGAGGATGTTGACGTAGTAGAGCGCCGCGCCCATCGCCGCCGCGACGATGATCGCCGAATAGGGCACGGCGATCATCTCCGACATGATGAAGGCGGCCGCGCCCATCACCGGTGGCACCAGCGGCCCGCCGACGCTCGCCGCCGCCTCGATGCCGGCGGCGAAGACCGGCCGGAAGCCGAGCCGCTTCATCAGCGGGATCGACATCGAGCCGGTGACCACGACATTGGCCACCGACGAGCCGCTCATCGTGCCGAACAGCGCCGAGGAGATCACCGCGACCTTTGCCGGCCCGCCAGTGAAGCGCCCGCCGGTGAGGGCGCCGAAATTGCCGAAGAGCCGGCTCATGCCACTCGCCTGCATCAGCGAGCCGAAGATCAGGAAGGAGGCGACGATGGTCGCACTCATCACCGTCAGCGAGCCGTAGAGGCCGCTGCCGACCGAGAGGAAATTGATCTCGGTGATGTGGGCGAAGGGCAGCTCGCGATAATACCAGGCGCCCGGCAGGAGATGGCAGATCGCCATGTAGCCGATCACCGCGACGACGAGGCTGGCGAGCGTGTAGGAGATCGAGCGGCGCGTCGCCTCGACCACGGTCGCGACCATGATCGTGCCGAGCACGTACTGCACCGGCGTCAACGGATCGATGAAGCTGGTGCGCTCGTAGATCTGTTCCTGGTTCAGGTAGATGTAGACGTTCGGCACGAAGGCGCAGATCGCCAGCACGAGGTCGAGGGCGCTCGGTCGGTTCTTCGGCGAATGCTCGCTTGCGGGGAAGAGCAGGAAGACCGGCGGCACGAACAGCGCCAGATGGATCGCCGCGAGCTCCAACGGCTCGGGATAGCCGGTGCCGGCGAAGTAGAGATGGACCAGCACCGCGGCCACCGACCACAGGCCGAGAAGGACACCTGGAATTCCGTCTATCCGCCGCATCGTTCGTTGCCCCCGAGCGCAGCCGCTATGCCGGATATGCGTCGACCGGAGCCTGGGGCGGAACGTCGGACTTGACGTGTCCCCGCTTTTGTCGATTGCATGCAATAATCAAGACAGCTAAGTTTCGTGTCGTCAATTCTCTTTGACGCGCAATTTTCGGAAAAAATTTCTCCGCACCGAACGGATCGTCCGTTCAGGCGGACAACTCCCGGTTGCCTGGAGAGTGAGTATGATCTTGCAGGGAATCGCGGATGCCGGGAGCGACGCGGGAATGGAGGCGGAAGCGTGACGGTGCCGTTCAGCCTGCCGATGCTGGAAGCTTCGGTGCGACGTGTCGCGGCCCAGCCGCTGCCCCAGCAGATCGCAGCCCATCTGCGCGAACTCATCATCCATGACGAGCTGAAGCCGGGCGAGCGCGTCCGCGAGCAGCCTCTGTCGGTGGAGCTCGCCGTGTCGCGGACGCCCTTGCGCGACGCCCTGAAGATCCTCGCGGTCGAGCGGCTCGTCGACCTTCACCCGAACCGCGGCGCGACAGTCGCCAATCCGGGCGTGGAAGAGCTGCGCGATCTGCTGCGGGTCTACTCGACCATGGAGGGCCTTGGCGGCCAGATGGCCTGCGAGCGTGCCGTGCAGGATGATATCGATGCCGCCCACCGCTGGCACCAGGAGATGGTCGGGGCCTTCGAGCGGCGCGACAAGCTGGCCTATTTTCGCGCCAACCAGGCCTTTCACCTCGGCATCATCGGGGCGTCGCGCAACGCCTCGCTGATCGAGGTGCACGGCCAGCTCAATCTGCGCCTGCATCGCGTGCGCTATCTCGCGATCATGCAGCAGAAGGACTGGACCTTCGTCAGCAACCAGCACGAGGCGATCATCGAGGCGCTCGACAAGCGCGATGGTGCGCTGCTCGGCCGGTTGCTGGTCGAGCATTTCTCCAGCGCCTGGCGGGCGCTTGACATGCTCGAGGCCCGGCAGGTGAGCGCAGTCGCTGCGCCCGCCCCGGCAGCCCTCTAGGGCGCGGGAGGACGACGATGCTGCCGCAGCCCGACCGACCGACGCTGGCGACGCATTGGGGCACCTATCGGGTACGGATGGAGGCGGGGCGCCCGGTCGCGCTCGACCCTTTCGAGGCCGATCCCGATCCATCGCCGATCGCGTCAGTGATGCTGGAGGCGCGTACGGCTCCGGCGCGCATCCTGCGACCGGCGGTGCGGCGCTCTTTTCTGGAGCGGGGCCATGCCGCAGGTGGGGAGGGACGCGGCAGCGAGCCCTTCGTCGAGATCGGTTGGGACGAGGCGCTGGCGCTGGTCGCAGGCGAGCTTGACAGGGTACGCAGCAGCCATGGCAACGGCGCGATCTATGGCGGTTCCTATGGCTGGGCCAGCGCCGGGCGCTTCCACCATGCGCAGAGCCAGGTCCACCGCTTCCTCAACACGATCGGCGGCTATACGCGCTCGGTCCAGAACTACTCCTTCGCCGCCGCCGACACGATCCTGCCGCATGTGATCGGAGATCGCCGGGGCCTCGCCAGCGGCCATACGCCCTGGCGGTTGTTGGCGGGCCACGCCGAACTGATCGTGATGTTCGGCGGTGCCTCGCCGAAGAATGCGCAGGTCTCCTCCGGCGGGCTCAGCCGCCACGCGCTGCGCGAGAGCATCTTCGCCTGCCGCAATGAGGGCGCTGAACTGGTCTCGATCAGCCCGATCCGCGATGACACCGCACTGGAAGCCGGCGCGCAATGGTGGGCGCCGCGTCCGCAATCGGATGTCGCGCTCATGCTCGGCCTCTGCCACACGCTGCTCAGCGAAGGCCTGCACGATCACCGCTTCCTGGCGCGCTGCACCACCGGCTTCGACAAGGTCGAGGCCTATCTGACCGGCGCTGCCGACGGCACGCCCAAGACGGCGGACTGGGCAGCAGCGCTCTGCGAGATCCCGGCCGACGACATCCGCACGCTCGCACGCAAGATGGCGGCGAAGCGGACCTTCATCATGATGTCCTGGTCGCTGCAGCGCGCCGACCATGGCGAACAGCCCTACTGGATGGCGATCACGCTCGCCTCCATGCTCGGGCAGATCGGCCTGCCGGGCGGCGGGTTCGGCTTCGGCTACGGCTCGGTCAACGGTGTCGGCAACGCCGCGCAGGAGATCACTTGGCCATCGCTGTCGCAGGGCGACAATCCGATCGCCGACTTCATTCCCGTCGCGCGCATCGCCGACATGCTGCTCGATCCCGGCGGCGCCTACGACTTCAACGGCGAGCGCCGGGTCTACCCCGACATCAAGCTGGTCTACTGGGCCGGCGGCAATCCGTTTCACCACCATCAGGACCTGAACCGCCTGGTCGGTGCCTGGCAGAGGCCGCAGACGATCATCGTGCATGAGCCCTGGTGGACGGCGACCGCCCGCCATGCCGACATCGTCCTGCCCGTCACCACCCAGCTCGAGCGCAACGACATCGTCTGCGCCAATCGCGACCTGATGCTGGCGGCTTCGCACAAGGCGGTGGAGCCGGCCGGCGAGGCGCGCGACGACTACACGATCTTCTCCGGTCTCGCAGCGCGGCTCAGCGTCGAGGAGGCCTTCACTGAGGGACGCGACGAGGAGAGCTGGCTGCGCCAGCTCTACGGGCTGGCGCGCCAGCGCATCGCCGCGGCCAATCTCGACATTCCCGATTTCGACAGCTTCTGGCGCCAGGGCGTGACCCTGCTGCCGGAGCCGGAAAACGTGGAGCCGCTGCTGGCCGATTTTCGGGCCGATCCGCTGGCACATCGGCTCGCGACGCCATCCGGGCTGATCGAGCTCTTCTCCGAGCGGATCGCGAGTTTCGACTACGCGGATTGCCTGGGCCATGCGGCCTGGCTGCCCTCGCAGGAATGGCTGGGCGCAGCCGCGGCGGAGCGTTTTCCGCTGCATCTGATCTCGAACCAGCCCGTCACCAAGCTGCACAGCCAGTACGACCATGGCAGCCACGCCCGCGACAGCAAGATCGCCGGGCGCGAGCCGGTGCGCATGCACCCGCGGGACGCGGCAAGCCGAGGCCTGAACGATGGCGACGTCGTCCGGATCTTCAACGAGCGCGGCGCCTGCCTCGCCGGCTTGCGCGTTTCGGACGCGCTGCGCCCCGGCGTGGTGCAGCTCTCGACTGGCGCCTGGTTCGATCCGCTCGAGCCTGGCAGGCCGGGCACGCTCGACAAGCACGGCAACCCGAACGTGCTGACGCCCGATCGCGGCACCTCGCGCCTGGGGCAGGGGCCGAGCGCCCATTCCTGCCTCGTCGAGATCGAAGCGCATCGCGGGCCGCTGCCCGAGATCACCAGCTATGCGCCGCCGGCAATCCTGCCGGCGGGCGTGAAGAACCCTGAATGAGGATGGCCGTGCCGACGACCGAGATCCGCCGCATCGATTCCAATGGCCGCCGCAGCCGCGTCGTCGTCCATAACGGCACGCTGCATTTCGCAGGCCAGGTCGCCGACGATTTCAGCGGCGACATCGGCCAGCAGACGCAGGAAGCACTGGCCCGCATCGACAAGCTCTTGGCCGAGGGCGGCAGCGAGCGCCGCAAGGTCCTCAGCGCCACGATCTGGCTCAAGGACATTGCCGATTATGCCGGGATGAACGCGGTCTGGGACCGCTGGATCGATCCCGACCACGCTCCGGCCCGCTGCTGCGGCGTGGTCGAGATGGCCGATCCTGGGATCAAGGTCGAGATCATCCTGACCGCCGCACAGTGACGGCGCGGCCGCTAGAGCATTTCCGCGTTTCTTCGAATAGTGGAAATGCTCTAGCTCTTTGTTTTATCACATTTTCTTCACGCGAACCGGTGTCCGCTTCGTTCGCAAATGCTCTAGCTCGCCTCCAGCACCAGCTCCAGCGTCATCAGCACCGGATTGTCGCCGCGTGCGAGCGCGCCTTGCGCCATGTCGCCGGTATAGTCGACCAGCGCGATCGCGAGCGCCGCTTCCGGCTTGCCGTCGGCGCCGGGGGCGACGTGGCCGGCGGTGATCGCGATTTCGGTAGCGAAGGGCTCGATGACGCGTCCGTCGGCAAAGCGGGCGCCGATCGTCGAGCCGACGCCGCCATGGATGATCGCCTGCGCGATGCCGCGCTCGGCGCAGAACGCTTCCAGCGCAGTGAATACATCGCGGTTCGGCCGCAGCCGCAGCACGAAGAAGCGGCCGCCGGCGTCCGCACCGCCACTTGGCCGCTCGGCCGGCATGAACAGCTTGAAATTGGTCTCCGGGTCATGACCGGCGACGAAGCCGGCGCCCTCCAATCCGACCGCATCGACGCTGAGCGGTTCTGCCAGGAAGCTCTGGTCCGGCAGGATATGCCCGCCATTGTGCCGGCCGTCCGCCTCGCGCCAGAGCGCATGGCCATGGAAGAACGGCGCCCCGTCGCGCGCGCCGAAGGTCAGCGCTCCGGTCTCGATCCGGCTCACGCCCTCCGGCCGGAAGGTCTCGCTGTAGAAGGCTGCATGCTCCGGCGTCGCCGACAGCGCCGGCATGACATAGGCGAAGGGCGCGAGCGGAAGCCCGACCGGCAGCCGCAGCACGCCGCTGGAGAAGCCCTGCGCGGCGAAGGCGCTTGCGATCGCATCGAGCAGCAGGCCGGGCTTCAGCTCCAGCGTGAGCTTGCGGCCGCGCGCTTCGCGCCATTGGATGCGCTCGGGCTCGGCCGGTCCCGGCTGCTGAATCGTCCTCACGCTGAGCCTCCCGGGGCGCGGACGAAATCGAGCAGACCGCGCTTCTCCAGTTCGTCGCGGACGAGGCGCTTCGGCACCTTGCCATAGCCCGATTTCGGCAACTCCTCGAAGAAGAAGAAGCGCTTGGGCATCTTGTAGCGCGGGATCTTCTCGGCAAGATAGTTTGCCAGCTCATTTTCATCGACATGACCGCGCGCGACGCAGACGGCGACGCCGATCTCGCCCCAGACCGCATCGGGCACGCCGAGCACGGCGGCTTCCGCGATCGCCGGATGGGTCAGGATTTTCTCCTCGATCTCGCGCGGATAGATGTTCGAGCCGCCGGAGATGTACATGTCGGAGGCGCGGCCGGTGATGTAGACGAAGCCTTGCTCGTCCATATGGCCAAGATCGCCGGTGCGGAACCAGCCATCGCGGAAGGATTTCGCATTGGCCTCCGGGTTCTCGTAATAGCCGACGAAGACGGCCGGGCCGATCACGCAGATCTCGCCGGTCTCGAAGGGCTTGAGTTCCTCGCCGTCATCGTTCTGGATCGCAACCTGGATGCCGGTGCGCTCGACGCCGCAGCTGCCGATGCGGGCCGCCGGCCCGTCCTCTTCCGCGTGCAGATAGGTCGGCAGCACGGTGATGTTGCCGGTGACCTCGCCGAGGCCGAAATACTGCACCAGCACCTTGCCGAGCTTGGCGAGCGCCGTCTTCTGGTCCTCGCGATACATCGGCGCGCCGGCATAGATGACATGGCGCAGGCTGGAATGATCGTGCTGGTCGACGGCCGGGTGCTCGACCAGCATCTTCAGGATGGTCGGCACGGTGAAGATGTTGGTGACGCGGTGCTTTTCGATCAGCCGGAAGGCCTCGTCGATGTCGAAGCGCTCGGTCGGCAGCAGGATCGTCGGCGCGCCGCGGGCCGACAGCACGAGCTGATGCACGCCGGCGCCATGCGAGAGCGGCGCGACCACGAGCGAAGCGTCCTGCTCGGTCGAGCCCGGTACGAGGTCGGCGAGATGGTTGGTCACCACAAAGCCCATCTGGCCATGGGTCAGCACCGCCGCCTTGGAGCGCCCGGTCGTGCCGGAGGTGAAGAAGAACCAGCAGGGATCGTCACGATCGACGACGGCGTCCGGGACGTGGCTGCCCTGATGCGCGGCGATCGCCTCGGTCAGCGTCGTCTCGCCGAAGCTGCCCGCGCCGATCCGCCAGGTGAACTGCAGCGTCTCGCTCTCCCCGGCGACCGCCTGCGCATGATCGGGGAAGTGGCCATGGCAGAGGAAGGCCTTGGCGCCCGAGGAGGTCGCGAGATAGGCGACCTCGTCCGGCATCAGCCGGAAATTGGTCGGCACCCAGACCGCGCCCAGCCGGAAGGCGGCGAACATCGAGACGAACATCTCGTCGCAGTTCTTCGAGTGGACGAGGATGCGGTCGCCCTTGCCGATGCCGCGGGCAGCGAGCGCGGCGGAGAGCGCGTGCGCGGCGGCGTCGAGCTCGCTCCACGTCCATTGCCGCTCGCCCCAGATCAGCCCGGGCCTGTCGCCGAAGCGGCGCGCATTGCGCGTCAGGAAATGCGCGAGGTTCATCACCCGCGTCGTCACGGGTTTCAGCCCGCCCACCGGGCCGGCGCCCGCTGCGCTCGTCGTCATGGCGTCGTCTCCGCTGTCCTGATCTCGTGTTGCACTAGCGGCTTCGGCTGCGCCTGCCGCCGGTCGAGCATGGCGGCGATCCTGTGCTCGACCTGCCGCGCCTCATGGCGCAGCAGCTCGGCGAGTTCCTCTTGCCGCTGCGGCTGCATGCGCGAATCGATCGCGGCAATGCTGAGCGCGCCCGCGACGCGCCCGTCGGGATAATGCACGGGCACGCCAACGCCCCAGGAACTGGCGACGATGTGGCCAGGATTGAGGGCAAAGCCCTGGCGCCGGGTGAGGGCGATCTCGGCCTTGAGCTGCGCCGGCGCATAGGCCGGGTAGCGCGCGTCGAGGATGGCGCGATTGGCTTCGATCATCGATGCGGCTTCCGCATCGGGCAGGGCTGCCAGCATGGCGAGCGAGCCCGCGCCGACCCCGAGCGGGTGCTGGTCGCCGGCCTGCAAGGCATGGGTTCGCACCGGCCAGGTCCCTTCCTCGCGGTGCAGGCAGATGACGAAGCGGTCGCGCCGGATCGAGAAGAAGCTGCTGTCCTGCGTCGTGTCGGAGAGGGTGCGCAGGCTCTCCATGGCAAGGTCGAGCAGCCCGTGGCGCTGGCCGGAAAGCAAGCCGAGCACGAAAGCCTCCTCGCCGAGATGGTAGCGCCGGCTGCGCTCCTCCTGCTCGACCAGCCCGGCCCGCATCAGCGCCAGCAGCAGGCGCCGAACGGTCGGCTTGTTCAGCCCGCTGTCCTCGACGAGTTCGCTGAGCGGCAGGCCCGACGCGCTCTCACGTCCGACGAGCGCCAGCAATCGCAAAGCGCGGTCGACGCTTTGCGAGCCTGACAGATCGGGCGTCGGCACGGAATCGGGCTGCATTTCCTCCGCCGTATTGGGTCCATGATGCGGACCTCTCTATCTGCTTTAAAGGTGTAGATGCCTGGGCTGGCGATTGCAACAACAGCCGATCCGTGTATGTTCCAGCCGGAACGCGCGAGTTTACTCGCCATAATATGGACCTGTTGGATCGGCGAAGCCGGCATGACGGGCGGGGTGGGAGGAGCGGCCCGAATGGCCGAAGCAAGGACGAGCGCAGCCGTCGGCCCGCAAGCCAGCGATGGCGTCGCCGCGGTTCTGGAAAGCCTCGATCACACCCCGAAGCGCGTCGGCTCGGCGCTGGTTCGCCCGCTCGAGGTCGTCGCCGCGCTTCTGCTCGTCGCCATCGTCGCCCTGCTGCTCGCAGGCGTGACCTCGCGCTATGTGCTCTCGATTCCGGTGGTCTGGATCGACGAAGCCGCCTCGATCTGCTTCCTCTGGCTCGCCATGCTGGGCGCCGCCATCGCGATCGACCGCAACGAGCATCTGCGCCTGACCTTGTTCGTCGGCATGCTGCCGGAGCGCCTGCGCGGTCTCGTCCACGCCTTCGGCCTGCTCGCGGTCGCGACCTTCCTCGCGGTAATGACCTGGCCGGCGATCGACTATGTCATCGAGGAATCCTACGTCACCTCGGCGGCGCTCAACATACCCTCGAGCTACCGCGTCTCCGCCATCGCCTTCGGCATCATCGCCATGCTGGCGTTGGTGCTGACCTATGCCGTCAGAACCTGCACGTTGCGCGACCTGCTGATTTCGGCGGCGGTGATCGGCGTCGTCGCGGCGGCCTTCTTCCTGCTGACGCCGGTGTTCAAGACGCTGGGCTACGCCAACATCGCCATCTTCCTGCTCGGCGTCGTCGGCCTCTGCCTCGTCGCCGGCATCCCGATCGCCTTCTGCTTCGGGTTGGGCGCGCTCTGCTTCCTGTCCTTCAGCACCACGGTGCCGATCTTCGTGATGATCGGGCGCATGGACGAGGGCATGTCGAGCCTGATCCTGCTGTCGGTGCCGATCTTCGTGCTGCTCGGCTGCGTGCTCGACGCCACCGGCATGGGCAAGGCGATCGTCGATTTCCTCGCCTCGCTGCTGGGCCATGTCCGCGCCGGCATGTCCTATGTGCTGCTCGGCTCGCTTTTCCTGGTCTCCGGCATCTCCGGCTCAAAAGTCTCCGACATGGCGACGGTGGCGCCGGCGCTGTTCCCGGAGATGAAGCGACGCGGCTACCAGCCCAAGGAGCTGATCGCGCTGCTTTCGACCGGTGCCGCCATGGCCGAGACCGTGCCGCCCTCGATCGTGCTGATCGTGCTCGGCTCGGTCGCCGGCGTCTCGATTGCCGGGCTCTTCACCAACGGCCTCGTCGTCGCGAGCGTGCTCCTGATCGTGCTCGCCGTGCTGGCGCGCTGGAAGGCGCGGGGCGAGATGCTGAAGGGCGTGCGCCGCGCGCCCTTCGCGGTGATCTGGAAGACGGCGCTGGTCGCCGCCCCCGCGCTTGTTCTGCCTTTCCTGATCCGCAGCGCCGTCGGCGGCGGCGTCGCCACCGCGACCGAGGTCTCGACCATCGCCGTGCTCTACGCGCTGATCGTCGGCATCGTCCTCTATGGCGGCATCAGCTGGCGCACCTTCTACGGCATGCTGGTCGAGACCGCGGCGCTCTCCGGCGCGATCCTGATGATCCTCGGCACCGCCTCGGCGATGGCCTGGGCGCTGACCCAGACTGGCTTCGCCCGCGATCTTGCGACCGCGATGTCGCATCTGCCCGGCGGCTGGATCAGCTTCATGGCGGTGACGATCGTGGTCTTCATGATCCTCGGCTGCGTGCTCGAGGGTCTGCCGGCGATCGTGCTGATGGCGCCGCTGATGTTCCCGATCGCCAAGAGCCTCGGCATCAACGACATCCATTATTCGATGGTCGTCGTCACCGCGATGAACATCGGCCTCATGACGCCGCCGGTCGGCATCGGCTTCTACATCGCCTGCAAGATCGGCAATGTTGAACCGGACGAGGCGATGGGCGCGATCTGGCCCTATCTGCTGGCCCTGCTCGCCGGCCTCGCCATCATCGCCTATGTGCCGTCCTTCTCGACGATGTTCCTGTGAGGCGCGCCATGTCGCTCCATCATGGCCCCCCGTCGCGCCCGTCGATTGCCGGATGGCGAAAACCCGCGCCAGCATGACCAAAACGCCTTTGCGCATCCGAACGAAGACGCGCTGACACATGAAGAACCTTCAGGGAGGAAACACCATGTCCATCTCACGCCGCACGATCCTGCAGGGCGCCACCGCCGCGGCCACGGTCGGGACCTTCTCGATCGCCCGCGCCCAGACGCCGGAATTCACCTATAAATACGCCAACAACCTGCCGCTGGCGCATCCGATGAACGTCCGCGCCGCCGAGGCGATGGAGAAGATCAAGGCCGAGACCAATGGCCGGGTCGTCATCCAGATCTTCCCGAACAACCAGCTCGGCTCCGACACCGACATGCTGAACCAGGTCCGCTCCGGCGGCGTCGAGTTCTTCACGTTGTCGCCGCTGATCCTCTCCACCCTGGTGCCGAACGCCTCGGTCAGCGGCATCGGCTTCGCCTTCCCGGACTATGACTCCGTCTGGAAGGCGATGGATGGCGAGCTCGGGACTTACGTCCGCGGCCAGATCGCCAAGGCGAACCTGCACGTCCTCGACAAGATCTGGGACAACGGCTTCCGCCAGATGACCTCGTCGAAGGGCCCGATCAACTCCCCGGCCGACCTCAAGGGCTTCAAGATCCGCGTGCCGGTCTCGCCGCTCTGGACCTCGATGTTCAAGGCCTTCGACTCGGCCCCGGCCAGCATCAACTTCGCCGAGGTCTACACCGCGCTGCAGACCAAGATCGTCGACGGCCAGGAGAACCCGCTGGCGATCATCGCGACCGCCAAGCTGTTCGAGGTGCAGAAGTATCTCTCGCTGACCAACCATATGTGGGACGGCTTCTGGTTCCTGGCCAACCGTCGCGCCTGGGACCGGCTGCCGCAGGATCTGCGCACCATCGTCGCCAAGAACATCGACGCCGCCGCTTTGCTGGAGCGCGCCGACGTTGCCAAGCTCAATGCCGGCCTGCAGGCCGAGCTGACCTCGAAGGGCATGACGATCAACCAGACCAAGGCCGACGAATTCCGCGCCGCGCTGCAGAAGGCCGGCTTCTACGGCGAGTGGAAGGGCAAGTACGGCGACGAGGCCTGGGCGATCCTGGAGAAGGCGGTCGGCGGCAAGCTGGCCTGATCACGAGAACGGTCTCGATTAGTCATTGCGGCGCGCCTCGGGCGCGCCGCAAGCGTTTCAACCACCCTTCTTTGCCGCCTTGCCTGGCTCACTGAAATCGAGCTGCTTCTGCAGGCCGAGCTGGACGACGAAGGCCGGCACCGCCTCCAGTCCCGTATCCTTGGTCTTGCGCCAGGCGGCCGAGGCGGTCGCGGTCATGCCGTTGCCCAGGCCGCGTGCATAGTCGAGGCCGATGCTGGAGGTCCGCGTCGTCGAGTCGAGTCCGAGATAATCCTCCAGCTTCTGCCGGACGATGAGGCTCAGCGCATTCGTGTCGTTGAAACGCGCGGTGAGCTTGCCCTCATGCTGGGTGACGAGGTTGACCACGGCGAAGGGCAGGGTGGTGTCCTCGACGGTGCGCCCCGACGACAGGTCGAGCGTCAGCCATTCATAGGGAACGCGCAGCTTGGCTGTGTAGAGCAACGTCTTCTCGTTCTCGAATTCCTTGTCCGGAAAGATGATGCTGAGTGGTGAGAGCGATGCCTCGAAGCTTACCCCTTTCAGCGCCGTCGAGACGAAGAGATTGGGCTGCAGCCGGTAATTGTCGCGGCGCATGCCGATATAGTCCGTGCCGTTGGTGAAGCGGGTGCGCGACGCCGTGAACGAGACGCCGATCTCGGTCTCACCCTGACGCCAGGCGATACCGGGCGTGATGCCGAGGGTGGCGAGATTCTCGTCCTGCGGCAGGAAATCGCCATTGGCGAAGACGTTGCGTTCGTTCAGCGCGGCGAGCCGCGCCTCGGCATTGGCGAAAAGGCGAAAGGAGCCGAGGCTGAGATTGAGCCGCTCGCGCCAGGTCAACGCATTGCGGCGGCGCGACCAGGTCTGCTCGTTCTCGATCGCCAGCGAGGACTGCAGCGAGAGGTTCTCGCCGATTGCGGTTGCGTGCTTCAGTGTCAGCGTATGCAGCCGGCTGGCCGCAAGCTCGCGTGGATCGTACTGGGTGTCGACCAGCAGGAGGTCGAGCCCGTAGCCGTCCTGCAGCGTGCCGCGCAGATAGTTCCAGCTGGCGAAGCCGGTCAGAGTCGGGCTGCCCTTCTCGCCCTTGCTGTTGGTCGGGCTCGAGTCGAAGCCGCCACGCAATCCGATCACTGCCGTCGAGGCCAGGGTCTCGGCCGCGTCCTCTCCGGCCGCAGCAGGCAAGGCACTGAACACGACGCAAAACAGCACGAAGACTGATCGGACAGGACGCATGGACATCACCCCTCTCAGTCGAGAGTAGATGATCATGCCTAATGCGTGGTTAATACAGTCAAGAATTCGATCGTAAACTTAAAAATAGATTTCATGTAATAGATTATCTTCTTTGGCAATTGGGTAGATGTATTCGGCCGGCGCCCGGTTAAGGCTAGCAAGTATGGTTAACGATGTGTATAGGTTGCGAAAAAAATGAAATACAACCAAAACGTGTATATCGCTTCGATCCCCGGAGCGAGCGCAGGGAGAGAAAGATGAAATACGCAATTGTTCTTGCCTCGATCGCCGCCTTTTCCGTCACCCCCGCCTTCGCTGGCAGCAAGGGCGGCCGTGGCGGCGGCCTTCTCGGCGGTGTCTTCGCCTCGGTGGCCTCGGTCACGACCGCCGTCTCGAACGTCAAGGTGCTCAACAACGTCGCGGTCCTCAGCGGCAATGGCATCCTGAACGGCAACCGGGTCAGCGTCGGCCGCGGCGGCATCGGCAATGGCGGGCATGGCTGCGGCTGCAACTGATCTCTGAGGAGGGCCTGGCCGAACACGACCACATCGATGCGGCAGAGAGGGGTGTTCGTCGCCCCTCTCGTCACAGCTGGTATCGAGAGTTGTCTACCTGCCGATCGGTAGGTTAAGCTCCCAGGGAGACAGCGGAGCATGATGGCGGCGATGAACAGTTTCGATGCGGCTGGCGGCGGAACGCTCCGCTCGCCCTATTTCACCGAAGAGCACGAGGCGCTGCGCGACCAGCTGCGCCGCTTCGTCACGAACGAGGTCAAGCCGAACGGGCTCGCTTGGGAAGAGGCCGGCATGGTGCCGCGCGAGGTGCTGGCCCGCATGGGCGAGCTCGGCTTCCTCGGCATCCGCTACCCCGCCGATTATGGCGGCTCCGAACTCGATACGCTGGCGACCGTGGTACTCGCCGAGGAACTCGGCCGCTCGACTTTCTCGGGCTTCGCCATCACCGCGCTGGTCCACACCGACATGGCCTCGGTCCATGTCTTCAATGCCGGCAGCAAGGCGCAGCGCGACCGCTGGATGCCCCATATCGTCGCCGGCAAGGTGATCTGCGCGATTGCGGTCACCGAGCCCGACGCCGGCTCCGACGTGAAGGGCATCCGCACCACAGCCCGGCGCGAGGGCGACGCTTATGTGCTGAACGGCGCGAAGATGTTCATCACCAACGGCGTCCATGCCGATCTCTATTGCGTCGCCGTCAAGACCGATGCTTCGGCCAAGCCCTCGCAATCGGTCTCGATGTTCCTGGTCGAGAAGGGCACGCCGGGCTTCCGTGTCAGCCGCGCCCTCGACAAGCATGGCTGGCGTTCCTCCGACACCGCCGAGCTGGTCTTCGAGGAGTGCCGGATTCCGGCCGAGAACCTGCTCGGCGGCGAGGGGCGCGGCTTCTACGCGATCATGCGCAATTTCCAGAACGAGCGCACCGTGATCGGCGCCATGGCGATGGGCGAGGCGCAGGCCGCAATCGAACTGACGGTCGATTATGTCCGCACGCGCACGGCCTTCGGTGCCCCGCTCTGGGACAAGCAGGCGATCCGCCAGAAGCTCGCCATGCTCGCGGGCAAAGTCGAGGCCGGTCGCCAGCTCGTCCATCACGCCGCCTGGCTCGATGCCAGGGGCTTCGACGCGACGCGCGAGGTCTCGATGGTCAAGGCCTATTGCGGCGAGCTGGTCAACGAAGTCATGTACGCCTGCGTCCAGTTCCATGGCGGCATGGGCTTCATGCGCGAGAGCGCGATCGAGCGCATGGCCCGCGATGCCCGCGTCCAGGCGATTGGCGGCGGCGCCACCGAAGTCATGCTCGAAGAGGTGGCGAAGCGGCTGTGACGATCGTGACGGGGCGGGCCGAACGGGCGGAGCTGGAGGGTGGCGCGCGTCGCCTGATCCTCGACCATGCCGCGCGCCTGCTGCGCAGCAATGGCTATCACCAGACCAGCCTGCGCGAGATCGCCGAGGCGGTCGGCATCCGCAAGGCCAGCCTCTATCATCACTTCCGCTCGAAGGAGGAGATTGTCGAGGCGGTCGTCAATGACGGCGTCCGCTTTGTCCATGAGGCGGTTCTCGCCGCTTTGGAGGCTGCCGGCGGAGCGGGTCCGCGCCGCCGGCTCGAAGCCGCGATCGCCGCGCATCTGTCGGCACTGCACGGCCATTCCGACTACACCTGCGCCAGCATCAAGGTCTTCAGCTTCGGCGAGAACCCGACACCGGAGAGCGTAAGGCGCATCCGCCGCGATTATGAGGATGTCTGGCGTGGGCTGATGGACGAGCTCGCCGGCACAAGCGCGCTCACTCCCGGCATCGCGCCCGAGCGGCTACGGCTCTTCCTGCTCGGCGCCATGAACGGCTCGGTCGACTGGTATCGCGAGGGGCGCTTCGACGGTCTGCAACTGGCGGGCGAACTTGCGACGCTGGTCGCATCTGTCGGTGCGGGCCAGGACAGCTAGCCGCTTCGCTTTAACCTGCCCTTGACCGCTGCCGGACGAAGCTACGGCATGACGCGCGATGGCCTGTTTCGATTTGGCGGCGAATTCCGGGATTTCGCCCGCGAGGCGGCGTTCCGTGATGCGCGCTTCGGCGAGACGCTGCGGCAGTGCCGGCTGATCTTCCTGATCTCGGCCGTCCTTAACACGCTCTTCCTCGCCAGCGACTGGCGCTTCCACGGCACGCCGCATTTCTTCGTCGCCGTGCCGGCGCGCCTGGCGGTCGTTTTTGCCTCGCTCATGTGCTTTGTGCTGGTGCGCAGGGCGACGCGCTTCTCGCAGGCGCAGGGCGTGCTGATCGGCTGGGAGGTCACGACCGGGCTGATGGTCGCGCTGCTGGTCTCGTCGCGCAGCGATCTCGCCCTCTTCGTCGTGCTGATGCTGCCCTCGATCTTCTATCTGGTGGCGCCGACAGCATTCCGCTGGACGATGGCGCTGGGCGTGGGCTGCAGCGCCCTGATGCTCGCCGGCTATCTCGGCCGCGGTCCGATGCCGTCGACGCTGCCTGGCCTGATCCTGGTCATGGTCATGCTCAACTTTGCGCTCGGGCTGGTGGTCGTGCACGGCAATCGCCTGCGCCGGCTCGAATGGGCGGCGACCCAGGCCGAGCGCCAGGCCAAGGATGAGCTCGGCGCCAGCCAGGCGATGATCGAGCGCATCTTCATGGCGGTGCCGATCCCGCTCGTCGTCACCTCGCGCGGGGAGGGCCGTTTCCTGCGCGGCAACGATGCGGCGAAGCGTTATTTCGGCGATGAGGTCGCGCAGGCGCAGGTCCAGGACGTCCTGCTCGACGGCGGCAATCGCCGCATCATCGCCCGCCTGCTCAACGAGCGCGAGCAGATCCAGAGCCATGAGGCGCAGGTGCGCGACGGCAGCGGCGCGGTTCGCGACGTGCTGATCACCGCGACGACCTTGCCGGTCGGCGAGAATCCGGCTGTCGTCGCCGGCATCGTCGACATTACCGACCGCAAGGCGGCCGAGGTCCGCACGCGTAGACAGGCGACGCATGATGCGCTGACCGATCTGCCGAACCGTTTGCTGTTCGGCGAGCGAATGCAGCAGGCCCTGGGGCGGATGGCGAGCAAGGGCGGGGCCGTCGCGCTTTTCCTGATCGATCTCGATGACTTCAAATCGATCAACGACACGCTCGGCCATGACGCTGGCGATGCGCTGCTGATCCAGGTGGCGGCAAGGCTTGCCGCGGCGATCGGGCCCGATGAACTCGTCGCGCGCCTCGGCGGCGACGAGTTCATCGTGCTCTCGACGCAGCGGCTGACGGCGTTGCAGGCGCTGACGCGGGGCGAGGCGCTGATCGAGGTGCTGCGCCAGCCCTGCGAGCATGCCGGGCAGATGATCGCGACGCGGGCGAGCCTCGGCATTGCGCTGTCGCCCGAGCATGACCGTGACGGCGTCGAACTGATGAAGGACGCCGATCTCGCGCTCTACCGGGCCAAGGCGAACGGCCGCAACATGGCGATCGTCTACGAGCCGGCGATGCGAGCCGCGATGGCGCGCCGCGTCGCCGTCTGCAAGGGGCTGGCCGGTGCGCTGAAGGAAGAGCGCATCCTGCCTTACTACCAGCCGCAAGTGGCGCTCGACACCGGCCGGATCGCAGGCTTCGAGGCGCTGGCGCGCTGGCGCCATTCCGAGCGGGGCATCGTTCCGGCCGCTGCTTTCCAGGAGGGCTTCCAGGACGCCGAGATCGCCAACGGGATCAGCGACGCGATCATCGGCGCGGTGATCGGCGATCTGCGTCGCTGGCTCGATGACGGGCTCGATGTCGGCCATGTCTGCGTCAACCTCGCGGCCAGCGTCTTCCGCGACCCGGCCTTGCCGGAGCGCCTCCTCGGTCAGCTCGCCGCAGCTGGTGTGCCGGCGAGCCATTTCGGCGTCGAGGTCACCGAGACGGTGCTGCTGACCCGCAATGCCGACGAGGCAGAACGTACGCTGAAGACGCTGCGCGCCGCGGGCCTGCGCGTCGCGCTCGACGATTTCGGCACCGGCTACGCCTCGCTCACCCATCTCAAACGCTTCCCGGTCGACGCCCTCAAGATCGACCGCGGTTTCGTCAGCCATGTCGCCGAAGAGGGCGGCGATGCGGCGATCGTGCGCGCCTTGATCCAACTCGCGGCCGATCTGCGCCTCGACGTCATCGCCGAAGGCGTCGAGACCGCTGAGCAGGAAGCTTTTCTGCAGGCGCAGGGCTGCCGTTTCGCCCAGGGCTATCGCTACGCCAAGCCGGCTCCCGCTGGCCGCGTGCCCTGGCTGCTACAACTGCCCGACCTGCTGCCCAAGGGCGACGCCATGCACGGGGATAGTGCCGCCGCCTGATCAGGCGCACTGGTCGTGACGCGGTTTTCGTGGCGCTATGCCGGCCTTAAAGACCGGAGCCCTGCATGCGCGCCTTTTATCACCCCGACCAGTCCAAGCACGATCCGCAGCAATACATGCGCTTCGGCCGGATCGTCGCGCCGAAGGACTTGCCGGAGCGGACCGAGCGGTTGCTCGGGGCGCTCGCCAAGCACGGCGTCACGCCGGAGCGCCCGGCCGAACACGGCACGGGGCCGATCCTGGCGGTTCATGACGAGGGCTTTGTCCGCTTCCTCGAAGGGCTGTGGGAGCGCTGGCTCGTTCTGCCCGAACGTGGCCCGGAAGCCTGGCCCAATACCTTCCCCTATTGGAGCGGCCGCACCGACGAGGATGTCCGCCCGCCCTGCCGGCCGACCGGGATCATGGGCCAGCTCGGCTGGTATCTCGGCGATCTCTCGGTCCCGGTCGGCGAGCATTGCTGGCTCTCGACCTTGCGTTCGGCCGAGACGGCGGTGTCCGGCGCCGATGCGATCCTCGCCGGCGAGCGGGCGGTCTATTCGCTCTGCCGTCCGTCGGGGCACCATGCCCGCGCCGACCGCGCTACCGGCTTTTGCTATCTCAACAACACCGCGATCGCGGCGCAGCGCCTGCGTTCCAGGTTCGGCAGGGTCGCGATCCTCGATGTCGACGCCCACCATGGCGACGGCACCCAGCAGATCTTCTATCGCCGCGACGATGTGCTGACGATCTCGGTCCATGCCGACCCCGCGAACTACTATCCCTTCTTCACCGGCTATGAGGACGAGCGCGGCAATGGGCCGGGCGAGGGCTTCAACCTCAACCTGGCGCTTGCCCCCGGCGCCGGCGGCGCCGAGATGGAAGCGGCGGTCGACCGCGCCGGCCGCGCCATCCGTGAGTTCGGCGCCGAGGCGCTCGTCATCGCGCTCGGCTACGACGCTCACAAGGACGATCCGATCGGTGTGCTCAAGCTCGAGGCTGCCGATTTCGGCACGATCGGCGAGCGCGTGAAGGCGCTCGGCCTGCCGACCCTGGTGGTGCAGGAAGGCGGCTACGCGATCGAGGCGATCGGCGATTGCCTCGATGCGTTCCTGGGCGGGTTCAAGGACTAGGGGCCGTGCCGCAGGCGATCGCCCATCTCGCTTTGCTGGTGCGGGACTATGACGAGGCGATCGCCTTCTTTGTCGGGAAGCTCGGTTTCGAGGTCCT
This sequence comes from Allobosea sp. Root483D1, assembly GCF_001429505.1. GTDB lineage: Bacteria > Pseudomonadota > Alphaproteobacteria > Rhizobiales > Beijerinckiaceae > Allobosea. Next base: position 521,538 of record NZ_LMJW01000001.1, on the reverse strand, counting down.
TGAGGACACGCCACTCGACCCGGAGAAGCGCTGGGTGAGGGTCGCGCCAGCCGGAGGCAAGGGCGCTACCTTGCTGTTGGCACGGGCTGCGACCGCCGAGCAACGGACGCAGATAGGCAACCAGTCGGGCGGCCGCGTCTTTCTGTTCCTCGAGACCGACGATTTTGCGCGCGACCATGCCCGCATGCTGGCGCGCGGCGTTCGTTTCCTGGAGATGCCGCGCCGCGAAAGCTACGGCACCGTCGCCGTCTTCGAGGATCTCTACGGCAATCGCTGGGACCTGATCGAGCCGGCGCGCTGACGTTGGTGCCTCGTCCGAGAGAGGGGGCGCCGGGCCCCCTCTTCCTTTGGTTCCTGCTGCTATTCCGCGGCCTCGCGACGCGGCAGCACCCAATCCGGGCGGACCCAATGGCAGGTATAGCCGGCCGGGTAGCGCTCCAGATAATCCTGGTGCTCCGGCTCCGCCTCCCAGAAATCGCCCTCGGGCTTCACCTCGGTGACCACCTTGCCCGGCCAGCGGCCCGACGCGTTCACCTCGGCGATCACCTCCTCGGCGATCTGCTTCTGCGCCTCGTCGACATAATAGATGCCCGAGCGGTAGCTGGTGCCAAGGTCGTTGCCCTGGCGGTTCATCGTGGTCGGGTCGTGGATCTGGAAGAAGAACTCGACCAGCTGCCGGTAACCGATCTTGGCGGGGTCGAAGCTGATCTCGATGCCCTCGGCATGGCTCCCGTGATTGCGATAGGTCGCATTCTTCACGTCGCCGCCGGTATAGCCGACCCGGGTCGTCTCGACGCCGGGGAGCTTGCGGACCAGGTCCTGCATGCCCCAGAAGCAACCGCCTGCGAGTACAGCACGTTCCGTCATGTCAAACCTCCTTGATCCCGGCGAGATAAGCATCGAAGCCTGAGTTCGCCATGTCGGCGCGCCAGGTTACAGCTGGCAACGCCGGCGGGACGAGGCAGTGCGCCGCTCAAATCACCGCCTCGATCAGGAACGGCCCCTTGCGGCCGAGCGCGCCCTTGAACAGCCTGGCGAATTCCTCGGCCGTCGTGGCGCGACCGGCTTCGACGCCCATGCCCTTCGCCATCGAAACCCAGTCGAGCGCCGGCTCGTCGATATTGAGCATCAGCTTGGCGTTGCGGCCGAAATCGTTGACGCCGACATTGCGCATCTCGCCGTGCAGGATGGCATAGGTGCGGTTGGCGAAGACGACGGTGACGACGTCGAGGTTCTCGCGCGCCTGTGTCCACAGGCCCTGCACCGTGTACATGCCCGAGCCGTCGGCCTGCATGCCGATGACCTTGCGGTCGGGGCAGGCGACGGCCGCGCCGACGCAGAGCGGGATGCCTTCGCCGATCGCGCCGCCGGTGAGCTGGATGTAGTCGTGCTGCGGCGCGCCATGGCAGTCATAGTAGAAGCTGCGGCCCGACGAGACGGATTCATCGCAGATGATCGCGTTCTCCGGCAGGAGGCGCGAAACGATTGCGCAGACCTTGTCGGCATCGAGTGTGCCGGTCGGCAATGCGCCGTCCGTTTTCTGCGGCGCGGCGATGAAGGCTGGCGGCGTCGCCCTGGCGGAGAGTTCGTCGGCGAGCGCCTCGATCGTGCCCGGCAGATCGTCGCCCGGCACGGCGAGCTGCTCGATATGGCAGTTCTCATGCACGAGCCGCCCCGGCTTGCCCGGATAGGCGAAGAAGCCGACCGGAACCTGGGCGCCGATCAGGACAAGCAGGTCGATGTCCTTGAGCTGCTGCAGCGCCATGTCGATCGGATAGAACACCTTCGGGATGGCGACGCGGCCGGCACCGCGCTCGATCCGGCCGTTCGACATCTGCGCGAAGATCTGGGCGCCGGTCGCGGCGCAAACGCGCGCCGCCATGTTCATCGGCCCCTCGCGCAGTGCCGACCCGGTCAGCATCAGCGCAGCGCGCGAGCCGTGTTTGCGCAGCAGCGCGGCGGTCTCGCGGATCTGTGCCGCATCGACCGGCTTCGCCGCCAGCACCGAAGTCGGCTTCAGTTCCGCCGGCTCGACGCTGCCCCAGGCGCAGTCGGCCGGCAGGATCACGGTGGTGACGCCGGGCAGCGACAGCGAGGCGGCATAGGCTTCGCCGATCGCCGGGCCGACATCCTCCGGCGAGGCGATGCGGCGTACGAACTGCGACATCGGCCGGGCCAGGCTCTCGATGTCGCTGGTCAGCGGCGCGTCATGCTGGAGATGGTAGGTCGCATGGTCGCCGACCACGTTGATCATCGGTGTCCAGGCGCGCCTGGCATTGTGCATGTTGGCGAGCGCGTTCGCCATGCCGGGGCCGCAGTGCAGCAGCGTCGCCGCCGGCTTGTCGGCCATGCGGGCATAGCCGTCTGCCGCGCCGGTGACCACGCCCTCGAACAGGCCGAGCACGCAGCGCATCTGCGGCTTGCGGTCGAGCGCCGCGACGAAGTGCATTTCCGAGGTGCCGGGATTGGCGAAGCAGACATCGACATCGTTGACCAGCAGCGTGTCGCACAGGCGGTCGGCGCCATTCATCCCTGAGAACCTCTTGATAGCCAAAGGCGCTTTGCGCCGATGCCTGCGAGGGGAAGGGATCGCTACTGCGGTGTCAAACAAGAGAATGTCATTGCTTCCCCAAGTACGGGTGATGCCGCCTTGACCGCTTTGCATATGCATTTAACGTGAATTGGAACGAAGCTTGCTTTATCGGGCGCGATCGGGCTGCGTTGGCCGGGGGCTGCCGCAAGCGGAAACAAGAGGGGAGAAGGTTCGTCATGACAGGTGTGAAGCGTATCGGGATGCTGGCCGGAGCCGGCCTTGCGGCTCTCATCGCCGCTGGTGCCGCGCAGGCGCAGACCAAGGTCAATATCGGCATTTCCGGCTGGACCGGCTTCGCGCCGCTGGTGCTCGCCAAGGAGGCCGGGATCTTCGCCAAGAACGGCCTTGACGTCTCGATCAAGAAGATCCCGCAGAAGGACCGCCACCTCGCCATCGCCTCCGGCGACATCCAGTGCGCCGCGACCACGGTCGAGACCTGGATCGTCTGGGACGCCGCCGGCATCAAGACCAAGCAGATCTTCCAGCTCGACAAGAGCTATGGCGCCNCCTCCGCGCCCGGCACCTCGCCCTATTTCGCCCTCGCCTGGATCCTCAAGGAGAACGGCATGTCGGTGAAGGACGTCAGCGTCGTCAACATGGAGCCCGGCCCGGCCGCGCAGGCCTTCATCGCCGGCCAGAACGACGCCGCCATGACCTATGAACCCTATCTCTCGGCCGTGCGCGAGAAGCCCGACGCCGGCAAGATCATCGCCACCACCCTCGACTACCCGATGGTGATGGACACCTTCGGCTGCACGCCGAAATTCCTCGCCGAGAACGATGCGGCCGCCGTGGCGCTGACCAAGAGCTATTTCGAGGCGCTCGCGCTGATCAAGGCCGATCAGGCCAAGGCCTACGGCATCATGGGCGCCGATGTGAAGCAGACCGGCGAGCAGTTCGGCAAGTCGGCCGGCTATCTGCGCTGGTCGGATGCTGCCGGCAACAAGGCCTTCTTCGCGGGCGAATGGCAGGCCTTCACCACCAAGGCGGCCGAGCTGCTGCTGGAGATCGGCCTGATCAAGGCCAAGCCCGACATCACCACGCTGGTCGACACGAAGTACGTCGCCGGCAAGTGATTGATCACGTCCTGCCGGACGTGCTGGGGCCGGGCTTGCGCGTCGTCTTCTGCGGCACGCAGGCCGGTTCCGTCTCGGCCCGGCGGGGCGCCTATTATGCCGGCCCCGGCAACAGGTTCTGGCCGACGCTGTTCGAGACCGGGCTGATCCCGCTGCAGCTCGGTCCGGCCGATTTCCGCGAGCTCCCGCGCTACGGCATCGGCTGCACCGATGTCGCCAAGTGGACCTCCGGGCCGGATACCGCGCTGGCGCGGGATCACTTCGACGTCGCGGGCTTCCTCGGCAAGATGCGGGTGCATCGGCCCGCCATCGTCGCCTTCAACGGCAAGCGTGCTGCCCAGGCTGTTCTGCCCCAAATCGGTCGCGGGCTCGCCTACGGCCTGCAACCCGACACTATCGACGACATTCGCGTCGTCGTTCTTCCCTCCACATCCGGTGCCGCCTCGGGCTACTGGTCGATCGAACCCTGGCGTGAACTCGCCGCTCTCGCCAAGGAAGCGAGCCTCTGACGATGAAACCACTCCAGCCCGTCTCCGCCGGCGCCCGCGTCGGCTACGGCATCGCCTTCTTCGCGCTCTTCGTCGTCGTCTGGTCGATCGCGACCTTCGGCGGCTATGTGCAGAAGCTCTTCCTCGCCGATCCCCTGACCATGGTCGCCGAGGGCTGGAATCTGCTCGTCAATCACGGCTTCCTGTTCGACATCGGCATGACGATCTGGCGGGTGCTGGGCGGCTTCGTCCTGGCTGTGGTCCTGGCGCTGCCGTTCGGCATCCTGATGGGCGCCTACAAGCCGGTCGAGGCTTTCCTCGAGCCCTTCGTCTCCTTCGCGCGCTATCTGCCGGCCTCGGCCTTCATCCCGCTGCTGATCCTCTGGGCCGGCATCGGCGAGACGCAGAAGCTGCTCGTCATCTTCATCGGCTCGTTCTTCCAGCTCGTGCTGATGATCGCGGTCGCCGTCGGCGGCATCAGGCGCGATCTGGTCGACGCCGCCTATACGCTGGGCGCGAGCGATTCCTCGGTGGTGCGCCGCGTGCTGCTGCCCAATGCCGCGCCGGAGATCGCCGAGATCTTCCGCCTCGTCCTCGGCTGGGCCTGGACCTATGTCATCGTCGCGGAATTGATCGGCTCGTCCTCCGGCATCGGCCACATGATTACCGACAGCCAGGCGCTGCTCAACACCGGGCAGATCATTTTCGGCATCATCATCATCGGCCTGATCGGCCTGATCTCCGATTTCCTCTTCAAGGCGGTCAACCAGCGCCTCTTCCCGTGGGCGCAGGCATGAGCAAGCTCCTCATCGACCAGGTCGGCAAGGTCTTCCCGGCCAGAGGCAAGGGCCAGCCGACGCGCGCGCTGATGCCGACCTCGCTCAGCGTCGCCGACAACGACTTCATCACGATCCTTGGTCCCTCGGGCTGCGGGAAGTCGACGCTTCTGCGCATCATCGGCGGGCTGGAGACGGCGAGCGAGGGCAGGATCCTGCTCGACGGTGCGCCCGTCACCGGGCCGGGCGCCGATCGCGGCTTCGTCTTCCAGAGCTACACGCTCTTCCCCTGGCTGAATGTCGCCCAGAACATCGCCTTCGGCCTGCGCGAGAAAGGCGTGCCGGAGCGCGAGCGGCTCGGCATTGCCCGCAAATGGGCCGAGCGTGTCGGGCTCTCAGGCTTCGTCGACCATTTCCCGAAGCAGCTCTCCGGCGGCATGCAGCAGCGCACTGCGATCGCGCGTGCGCTCGCCAACGATCCAAAAATCCTGCTGCTCGACGAGCCCTTCGGCGCGCTCGACAACCAGACCCGCGCGCTGATGCAGGAGATGCTGCTCGGCATCTGGGAGCGCGAGCAGAAGACCGTCCTCTTCGTCACTCACGATATCGAGGAGGCGATCTTCGTCGGCTCGCGCGTCGTGGTGATGAGCGCGCGGCCCGGCCGGATCAAGGCCGACATCCCGGTCGAGCTGCCCCATCCCAGGCCCTACACGATCAAGACCTCACCGGAGTTCGTCGCCCTGAAGGAGCGGCTGGTCGAGGAGATCCGCGTCGAGGCCGTGCTGGCGGCTGAGGGGCACTGAGCACCATCCACCATACCGGTTGACTCCTCTCCGGTATGGTGGTTCCTTCCTTTCGAAATTGGCCTGACCACATGGCCAAATCGATGCCGCTCAAAATGGGCGGCGCAGGGAAGGGTCCAGGGAGCTGATGCCGCTCGCAGTCGTCGAGTCGCCGCGTCTTTATCGGCAGATCGCCGATCAATTGCGCCATCTCATCGACCAGCACGAGTTCCCGGTCGGCAGCCGCCTGCCGCCCGAGCGCGAGCTCGCGGAGAAGCTCGGTGTCTCCCGCCCTTCGGTGCGCGAGGCCCTGATTGCACTGGAAGTCGAGGGGCGCGTGCGCATCCGCATGGGCTCGGGCGTCTATGTCCTTGATCCCACCCAGGCCGCTGTGCAGCTCGCCGGGGCCGGCTTTCCCGTCGAGGGGCCATTCGAAGTGCTCGCCGCGCGCAGGCTGATTGAGGGCGCAGTCGCGACCGAGGCCGCAGCGCAGGCGACGCCGGCGCAATTGGCAGGGCTCGCCGGCATTCTCGACCAGATGGAGGAGCCCGGGCTGCCGGCCGAGCGGCTGATCGCGCTCGACCGCGCCTTCCATGTCGAGATCGCTCAGGCGCTTGGCAACACCGTGCTGGTGCGCTGCGTCGGCGAGCTCTTCGACCAGCGCATGAGCCCGTATTTCCGCCAGCTCGCGCAGTATTTCGAGAACGAAGAGTCCTGGCAGGCGGCGGCGCGCGAGCACCGCGCCATCCATGCAGCGCTTGCGCGCGGCGACTGCGAGGCGGCGCGCGCGGCGATGTGCGCTCATCTCCAGGCTTCGCAGGAGCGCTTTTCGCAGAGCTTCGGCGAGACCGACCTCAAGCGGGCAGGCGAGCGTCAACGCCGGCCACGCCCGATCAAATGACGCAAGGCCCAATCGCATCGTTAAGTCCAGGGAGGACATGAGATGAAGTTGCATTACGCCCTCGCCGCGCTCGCCGCCGGCGCTCTTTTCGCCGGCGCACCCGCGCAGGCCCAGACCAAGCTGAAATGGGCCCATGTCTACGAGACCTCCGAGCCGTTCCACACCGAGTCGGTCTGGGCCGCCGAGGAGATCAAGAAGCGCTCCAACGGCAAATACGAGATCACGGTCTACCCGGCCTCGCAGCTCGGCAAGGAGACCGACATCAACCAGGGCCTGACGCTGGGGACGGTCGACATGATCATCTCCGGCTCGAGCTTCGCCGCCCGCGCCTATCCGCCGATCGGCGTGACCTATTATCCCTTCATCTTCCGCGGCCCCGACCATCTGCTCGCCTATGTGAAGAGCGACGTCTTCAAGGAGATGGCCAAGGGCTATGAGGAGAAGAGTGGCCACCAGATCCTGGCGGTGACCTATTACGGCACGCGTCACACCACCTCGAACAAGCCGATCAAGACCTGCGCCGATATGAAGGGCCTGAAGATCCGCGTGCCCGACGTGCCGGCCTATCTCGCCATGCCGCGCGCCTGCGGCGCCAACACCACGCCGATCGCTTTCGCCGAGGTCTATCTCGCGCTCCAGAACGGCACGGTCGAGGCGCAGGAGAACCCGCTCAACACCATCGACGCCAAGAAATTCTACGAGGTCCAGAAGAACATCGTGCTCACCGGCCACATCGTCGACCACCTCAACACGGTGGTCTCGAAGCAGCTCTGGGCCAAGCTGTCGCCCGAGGATCGCAAGCTCTTCACCGATGTCGCCCAGGAGGCGGCGACGCGCGCCACCAAGAAGATCCAGGACGACGAGGTGAAGCTCGTCCAGGTCTTCAAGGACAAGGGCCTCTCGGTCACCGAGATCGACAAGGCCGACTTCCTCGCCGCCGTGGAGAAGAATGTCAGCTTCGAGCAGTACGGCTATCGCAAGGCCGACTGGGAGCGCATCCAGGCGATCAAGTGAGCTGATCCGCAGGGCTCGTCATGCTCGGGCTCGACCCGAGCATCTCTTTCAGGAGATTCTCGGGTCTGCGTTTCGCTACGCCCGAGAATGACGCCTGGCACGCCGCCTTCGTTAAAAAAGACATGCCATGACCACCACGCCGGAAGTCCATACCCAAGTCACCAGCGAGGAAATCGCCCACGTCTTCGACGAGGCGCCGCCGCCGGCCGATCTCTCCGGCTACGGCCTCGAGGATTGGGTGACGCTCGCCGCCTTCTGGCTGATGGTCGCCTGCGTCGTGGCGCAGTTCTTCACCCGCTATGTCCTCAACGACAGCTTCGCCTGGACCGAGGAGATCGCGATCTACGCGCTGATCGTCGTCGTCTTCTTGGGATCTTCGCTCTGCGTGCGGGCCTCGCGCCACATCCAGGTCGACTTCCTCTATCGCTACCTGTCGCACGGCGCAGGCCGGGCGCTCTCGACCGCCGTCGACATCGTGCGCATCGGCTTCTTCGCCTATGGGACGGTACTGACGCATCGCTATGCCGAGCTCATCCCGGACGAGATGATGACGACTATCCAGTTCCCGAAATCGATCGTGTTCTATGCGGTCGTGATCGCTTTCGCCCTGATGACGCTGCGCGCGATCCAGGTCGCCTGGCAGAACTGGCGGCGCGGCTACTCCGTGCTGGAGCGTCCCGCGGCCTTCGACGGCTCGGAGGCCTGACCCATGCTGATCCTGCTCGGAAGCTTCCTTGGCCTGATGATCCTCGGCGTGCCGGTGGCCATCTCGATGGCCGTCGCCTCGCTCGCCTTCATCATCGTCTCCGGCACCGTCCCGGACGTGATCCTGGCCCAGCGCATGATCGCCGGCGTCGAGAGCTTCCCGCTGCTGGCGGTGCCGTTCTTCATCCTTGCCGGCAACCTGATGAACATCGCCGGCGTCACCGGCCGCATCTACTCCTTCGCGGTCGCGCTCGTCGGCTGGATGCGCGGCGGCCTCGCCCAGGTCAACATCATCGGCTCGGTGATCTTCTCCGGCATGTCGGGCACCGCGATCGCGGACGCCGCCGGCATCGGCACGATCGAGATCAAGGCGATGAAGGACCACGGCTACTCGGCCGAGGTCGCAGTCGGCGTCACCGCGGCGTCCGCCACGCTCGGGCCGATCATCCCGCCATCCCTACCCTTCGTCATCTACGGCATGATGGCGAACACCTCGATCGGCGCGCTCTTCCTCGGTGGCGTCATTCCAGGCGTGATCATGACCCTGTTCATGATGCTCACGGTCGCAATCTTCGCCCGCATCTACAAATGGGGCGCGGACACCAAGTTCTCGCTGCGCGAGCTCGGCTCGGCCGGCATCGAGGTCCTCGTCGTCCTCGGCTTCCCGGTCCTCGCCTATGGGCTGGTCTTCGCCGGGCTCGATCCCAATCTCGCCATCGGCATCGCGCTCGCCGTGCTGCTGGCGGTCGACTACTATTTCGACTTCTCGGCGGTGATGGCGCTGATGACGCCGGTCATCCTGATCGGCGGCATGACCATGGGCTGGTTCACGCCGACCGAGGCCGCCGCCGCGGCGGTGATCTGGTCGCTCTTCCTCGGCCTGGTGCGCTATCGCTCGATGACCATGCGCAGCCTGACCAAGGCGACCTTCGACACGATCGAGACCACCGCTTCGGTGCTCTTCATCGTCACCGCCGCCTCGATCTTCGCCTGGCTTCTGACGGTGTCGCAGACGGCACAGCTGCTCTCCGACCTGATCCTCGGCTTCACCCAGAACAAATGGGTGTTCCTGATCCTGGTCAACCTGCTGCTGCTCTTCATCGGCTGCTTCCTCGACACCATCGCGGCGATCACCATCGTCGTGCCGATCCTCTTGCCGATCGCGCTCAAGCTCGGCGTCGATCCGATCCATTTCGGCCTGATCATGACGCTCAACCTGATGATCGGGTTGCTGCACCCGCCGCTTGGCATGGTGCTGTTCGTGCTCTCGCGCGTCGCCAAGCTCTCGGTCGAGCGCACCACCATGGCGATCCTGCCGTGGCTGATCCCGCTCTTCGCGGCGCTGTTCGCGATCACCTTCATCCCCGAGCTGACGCTCTGGCTGCCGCGCACCATGGGTATGATCAGATAAGGCGCGTAACGAGGGCGGGGCTGGCAAAAACAGGCTGCCTCCCCATCTTTTTTGTCAGGAGACTGATGGCTGCGGCATGCGGCAGGCGGGGATCAGCTTTGCGCAGAACCCACTGTTACGCTGCCGCAGGTGATTGCCATCTTTGATGGCGAAGGGGCACTGCCGCGAGGTGGAGCCATGCGGGCGCTGATTGCGAAGATGTTGTCCCGGTTGGTCCGGGAACCCAGGATTGACGTCGTATTTGCCGATGGATCGCTCCATTCGGCCGGTCAAGGTGCTGTGCCGGCGATCAAGCTGCGTATCGCTGATCGCGAAACCGAGTTCAAACTGGCGCTCGATCCGGAGCTCGCGCTCGGCGAGGCCGTGATGGATGGCCGCGTCATCGTCGAGCGCGGCACGATCTACCAGTTGCTGGAGACCTTGGTCTGCGGGCTGTCGCGTCAGCCGGCCTCGGCCTTCGCCGGCACGCTGACGAAGCTGCGCACGGCGGTCAGGCGTCTGAAGCAGCACAACACCCCGACCTGGGCGAAGCGCAACGTCCAGCACCATTATGACCTGAAGAGCGAGTTCTTCCGGCTCTTCCTCGATGCCGACCGGCAGTATTCCTGCGCTTTCTTCGAGCATCCGGGCGCGACGCTGGAGGAAGCCCAGGCCGCCAAGAAGCGCCGCATCACCGCGAAGCTGGCGTTGAAGCCGGGCCAGCGCGTGCTCGACATCGGCTCCGGCTGGGGCGGGCTCGGGCTTTCGATCGCGCGCGAGACCGGAGCGAGAGTCACCGGCATCACGCTGTCCGAGGAGCAGTTCGCCGCTGCGAGCAAGCGGGCCGAGGAGTCGGGCTTGCCGGTCGAGTTCCGTCTGCAGGACTACCGCGCCGTGCCCGAGCGCTTCGATCGCGTCGTCTCGGTCGGCATGTTCGAGCATGTCGGCGTCGGCTACTACCGCGACTACTTCCGCAAGATCAGGGAGCTGCTCGAGGATGACGGCGTCGCCCTGATCCATACGATCGGCCGCAGCACGCCGCCCGGCGCGACCAACCCGTTCATCGCCAAGTACATCTTCCCCGGCGGCTATATCCCGGCCCTGTCGGAGATCACTGCGGCGGTCGAGCAGGAAGGTTTGATCATCACCGATGTCGAGGTGCTGCGCCTGCACTATGCCGAGACGCTGAAGGCCTGGCGCGAGCGTTTCCTCGCCCATCGTCAGGAGGCGGTCGCGATGTATGACGAGCGCTTCGCCAGGATGTGGGAGTTCTATCTCGCCGCCTCCGAAGCGAGCTTCCGTTATGACGGCCTCGTCGTCTTCCAGCTCCAGCTCGCCAAGCGGCTGGATACGCTGCCGATGACGCGCGACTATATGAGCGAGAAGGGCAGGGCTGCCGAGCCGGTCGAACGGGCAGCCTGACCGCTTGCGATTGAGCTGCCGCGATCCCCCCGCTAGGCTCCGAGCCCCGGCGGGGGGCAGCGGAGGTCAAGCATGCGGTCATCGATGATTGCGCTAGCACTGGCAGCGCAGATGTCAGCTCTTCCAGCCCTTGCCCAGGAACGCCAGCCTCGCGACGAGTTCTTCTGGCTGGGCGAGATCAACAAGGCCACGGCCGTGATCAACATGGAAGAGGGCCTGCTGGACAAGACGCTGGCGCCGCGCATCGCGGGAGGTCTCGGCAAGGTGCTGCAGGAGGGGGCCAAGCCCGGCGCGAAGCGGCCTTCGACCGTGATCAGCTTCGAGCCGCTGCTGATCGCGGCCGCCGGGCAGGAAGTGACGCTGCTGCATGCCGGCCGATCGAGCCAGGACATGCATGCGACCTATCGCGCCGCGATCCTGCGCGACGACATGTTGGCGCTCGCCGACCAGCTCAATCGCACTACGGCGACGCTGGTCGGGCTGGCGGAGAAGCATACCGCGACCATCGTGCCGAACTACACCAACGGCGTCGCCGCCCAGCCGAACAGCCTCGGCCACACCCTGCTCGGCCATGCCGCTGGCCTCGAGCGCGATGCCCAGCGCATCCGCGAGGCCTATGTCCGGATCGACCGCTCGGCGATGGGCACGACCGTGCTCAACGGCACGAGCTGGCCGCTCAACCGCAAGCGCATGGCCGATTATCTCGGCTTCGCGGCCATCGTCGACAACGCCTATGACGCCGGCCAGATCTCCTCGGCCGAGCACCCGGTCGAGGCGGGCGCGATCGTCACCAGCATCGCCCTCCATGCCGGCGCCTTCGTCGAGGATGTGATGACGCAATACGCCTTCGCGCGGCCCTGGATGCTGCTGCAGGAGGGCGATGGCAACACCTATGTCTCCAGCGCGATGCCGCAGAAGCGCAATCCCGGCCTGCTCAACACCGCGCGCCAGCAGGCTTCGACCGCGATCACGCTCGCGATGGGAGCCGCGATCCAGGCCCATAACATCACGCCGGGGATGAGCGATCCCAAGGACGTCAGGCCCAACAGCGCGATGGTGAAGAGCGCGGTCACCGTGCTCGCCAACTGGGATCGTATCCTCAAGGGGCTGGTGATCAGCCCCGAGCGGGCGCTGGAGGAGCTGAACAGCGACTGGACCGCCTCGCAGGAACTGGCCGATCTCCTGATGCGCAAATACAGGCTGCCCTTCCGCGTCGGCCACCATTTCGCCTCCGAGGTCGTCACGCACGCCAAGGATCACGACATCAGGCCGCTCGATTTCCCCTATGCCGAGGCGAGGCGGATCTATGCGGCAGCGGTCAAGGGCACGGACTATCCGGCCGAGCTGCCGATCAGCGAGGCCGAGTTCCGTGCGACGCTCGACCCCGTCGCGATCGTGCGCAATCGCGCGACCGTCGGCGGCCCGCAGCCGGCCGAGATGGAGCGGATGCTGGCCGCGGCCAAGGGCCGGATCGCGGAGCAGGGCGCCTGGATCAAGGAGCGGCGCGAGCGGATCGCGACCTCGCTTGGCAGGCTCGATAAGGATTTCGAGGCGCTGCGCGCGCAGGCGCAATAGCGCGGTTGGGCTGTTGGCGCTTTCTGCTCAGGCGGGTGCCGGCCCGATATAGCGGGCGCGTGGCCGGATCAGTTGGCCGGTCTCGTTCTGCTCCAGCGCATGGGCGAGCCAGCCGGTGCAGCGCGCGGCCGCGAAGATCTGGAACGGCGCGGTCTCCGGCAACGCGAGCCGCGCCGCCAGCGCGCTGAGGGCGAAGTCGATGTTCGGCTCCTCGCCGGTCAGCGCCCCGATCGCGGCCTGCGCCTGCGCATAGGCCGGCGGCAGCTCGAAGGCCGCAAACAGCGCCCGCGCCCGGGGATCGCCATCGGGATAGAGCGGGTGGCCGAAGCCGGGCAGCTTGGCGCCGGTCTCCAGCCTCGCCGCCAGCGCCGTCTCCAGCCCGTCGCGCTCGATCTCTCGCATCAGGGCGAGCACGCGCGGCGCGACACCGCCATGTAGCGGACCGGAGAGGGCCGCGAGCCCGGCCATAGCGCAGGCGGCGAGCGAGGCGCCCGTCGAGGCGGTGACGCGCGCCGCGACGGTCGAGGCGTTGAGCTCATGGTCGGCGAGCAGCACCAGCGCCCGCCGGATCGGCTCGGCGCCCTCGGCTTCGCAGCCCCAGGCCCGCGCCAGCCGTGCATGGATCGGCCCTTCGCCCGGCCCGCCGGCGATGGCGTCGACCAGCGCGTCGAGCACGGCGGCGGCTTCGAGGTAGAGCGCCTTCTTGGCGCGACCCGCCATCGGCCGGTCGGTCGCGGCCCGCGCCGCGATCACCGCGAAGATGCGGGCGAGCGGCTCGCCCGGCGGGACGATCGTCGCCAGTGGCGGGAAGCGCTGGGTGCCGCAATTCCAGAGCAGGCGCGCGATGTCCTCCAGCCTGGCAGCCTCGGAAAGGCGTGTTGCATCCTGCCCGCGATACCAGAGGCCGCCACGCTCGATCGTGGTGATGCCGGAGGCGAGCACCGGCTCGCCATAGGCGATCGCATCCTCGGCGATCGCGGCCGGGCGCCGGCCACGCGCCTTGCGGTGCTCCAGCCGGGCGACGTCCTCGGTCCGGTAGAGGCTGCGGCGGGAATCGCCTTCGTCGCCACGCGCCTCGATCAGCCCGCGGCTGACATAGGCGTAGAGCGTCTGCGGCTTCAGGCCCAGCCGCGTCATCGCCTCCTGCGCCGTCAGCCAGTCCTGCATCGCCCATTCACTTCTGTATGTTGATTATATTGCTCAAGATTGATTCTAGCGATGCCGAGGTCGATCTTCAAGCCGAAACCTATTGAGGAGTTCCTGTCATGTCCGATGGTCTCGATGACGTCGTCGCCGCCCATACCGTGCTCTCCGAGGTCGACGGCGCTGCCGGCCGCCTGGTGATCCGCGGCCATAGCCTTGCCGAACTCGCCGGCCGAACCAGCTTCGAGGAGATGGCGGCGCTGATGCTCGACGGTTTGCTGCCCGGCTTGCCGCAGGGCCGCGAATTGCCGGCGGCGCTCGGCAAGGCTCGCGCCGGTCTTTTCGGCATCGTCGAGCGCACCACGCTTTCGGATGGTCTTGGACCGGTCGAGGCGGTTCGCGCCTGGGCCGCGCAGATGGCGGACGGGGAGGGGCCCGAGACGGCGCTGAAGCTGCTCGCCGCGCCGGCCGTCTTCACCGCTGCCGCAGTCCGCAAGCAGCGTGGCCTTGCCCCGATCGCTCCCGATCCGGAGCTGTCCCAGGCAGCCGACACGCTGCGCATGCTGCGTGGCGATACCCCGACCGCGGCCCAGGCCGCGGCGCTCGACACCTATCTCGTCACCGTCGCCGATCACGGCCTCAATGCCTCGACCTTCGCCGCCCGCGTCGTCGCCTCGACGCGGGCCGGGCTGGTCTCGGCCGTTCTGGCCGGGATCAGCGCGCTGAAGGGGCCGCTGCATGGCGGCGCGCCGGGGCCGGTGATCGAGATGCTCGACGCCATCGGCGAACCGTCCAATGCCCGGCCCTGGCTCGAAGACGCGCTGGGTCGCGGCGAACGATTGATGGGCTTCGGCCACCGCATCTATCGCGTCCGCGATCCGCGTGCCGACGCGCTGAAGCAGGCGATCGCGAGGCTCGGCGCCGATGCCGGGCGCCTGCGCCATGCCGAGGCGGTCGAGCAGGCGGCGCTGGCCATCCTGCGCGAGCGCAAGCCCGGCCGGTCGCTCGAGACTAATGTCGAGTTCTATACGGCGCTGCTGCTGGAGGCGCTTGGCTTCCCGCCCGAAGCCTTTACCTGCGTCTTCGCGCTCGGCCGCACCACCGGCTGGCTCGCCCATGCCCGCGAGCAGATCGAGACCGGACGCTTGATTCGGCCGCAATCGGTCTATGTCGGCCCGCAGCCGCGTCAGGCGGCGTGAGGTTTCGGCAGAGCGCGGGGAACCCTTCTCCCGAGTGGGAGAAGGGCAGGGANCTGCCCTATCCGTAGAAGGCGTAGCGGCCCGCTCGCATTCCAATAATCAGCGGCGGTCCCTCACCCCTACCCCTCTCCCATCCGGGAGAGGGGATCCCGCGCTTGCCTATATTGCTGTCAGCCAAACCGCGTAGAGCTCAGCCTCACCACCACTGACGATCAGCCCGACGCGTCCCGGCGCATCGAGAACCGCGCTGTCGCCGGCGGCGAGCGTCTCACCGTTCACCAGCCAGTCGCCCTTGCGGGCGACCAGCACCAGCAGGCCTTCGGTCGCAGCGAGCGAGCCGGCGCCCGACACCCGCTCGACCCTGTGCTGCCAGCGGCCCCTCCGGCTCATTACATTGAGATCGTCGATTGCCCCGTCGACCAGCAGCCCGTTGACCGCCCGGTCGGCGGCGAAGGGGTAGGGCGCGCTGGTGCGGTCGAGCCTGACGCGCTCGCCACCGCCGAAGGCCAGCGTGATGCCAGCCCCGGTCAGCACCGACAGCGTCCGGTCGATGCCGGGGAAGGACGAGAACGGCCCATCCTGCCCGACATGGGCCATGCTGATGCGCCAGTCGAAATCATCAAGCGAGGCGCCGTCCGGCGCCACCGCGATCTCGGTCGTTGTCCCGCCGCCGTTCTTCCACGGCATGACCAGGCAGTCGGCGGCGCGGATGATGCGCATGGCGTCCATCTCAGCCCAGGATGCCGGGCAGCTTCAGGCCCTTCTCCCGGGCGCAGTCGAGCGCGATGTCGTAGCCAGCATCGGCATGGCGCATCACGCCGGTGGCGGGATCGTTCCAGAGCACGCGCTCCAGGCGCTTGGCGGCTTCCGGTGTGCCGTCGGCGACGATCACCACGCCCGAATGCTGCGAATAGCCCATGCCGACGCCGCCGCCATGATGCAGCGAGACCCAGGTCGCGCCACCTGCCGTGTTGAGCAGGGCGTTGAGCAGCGGCCAGTCGGAGACCGCGTCCGAGCCGTCCTTCATCGCCTCGGTCTCGCGGTTGGGGGAGGCGACCGAGCCGGAATCGAGATGGTCGCGCCCGATCACGACCGGGGCCTTGAGCTCGCCCTTGGCCACCATCTCGTTGAAGGCGAGGCCGAGCCGGTGGCGGTCGCCGAGGCCGACCCAGCAAATGCGCGCCGGCAGGCCCTGGAACTGGATGCGCTCGCGCGCCATGTCGAGCCAGTTGTGCAGGTGCTTGTCGTCCGGCAGCAGCTCCTTGACGCGCTGGTCGGTGCGGTAGATGTCCTCCGGATCGCCCGAGAGCGCGGCCCAGCGGAACGGGCCGATGCCGCGGCAGAACAGCGGGCGGATATAGGCCGGCACGAAGCCCGGGAAATCGAAGGCGTTGTCGACGCCCATATCCTTGGCCACCTGGCGGATGTTGTTGCCGTAGTCGAGTGTCGGCACACCCATCTTGTGGAAGTCGAGCATCGCCTTGACATGCTCGGCCATCGACGTCTTGGCGGCCAGGATCGTGCCGGCCGGGTCGCGCTCGCGGCGCTCCTCCCACTCTTCCAGCGTCCAGCCGGCCGGCAGGTAGCCGTTCAGCGGGTCGTGTGCCGAAGTCTGGTCGGTGACGACGTCCGGGCGGATGCCGCGGCGGACCATGTCGGGGAAGATCTCGGCGGCGTTGCCGAGCACGCCGACCGAGACGGCCTTGCCCTTGGCGTGGGCGGCTTCGATGATCTTCAGCGCTTCGTCAACGCTGCCCGCCTTCTCGTCGAGATAGCCGGTGCGCAGGCGGAAATCGATCGAGGACGGCTTGCACTCGACCGCGATCATCGAGGCGCCGGCCATCGTCGCGGCCAGCGGCTGGGCGCCGCCCATGCCGCCGAGCCCGCCGGTCAGGATCCATTTGCCCTTGAGCGAGCCGCCGAAATGCTGGCGGCCGACCTCGACGAAGGTCTCGTAGGTGCCCTGAACGATGCCCTGCGTGCCGATATAGATCCAGGAGCCGGCTGTCATCTGGCCGTACATCATCAGTCCGAGCTTATCGAGATGATGGAAATGCTCCCAGTTGGCATAGGCCGGGACGAGATTGGAATTCGCGATCAGCACGCGCGGCGCATCCGCATGGGTCTTGAAGATGCCGACCGGCTTGCCGGACTGGACCAGCAGGGTCTCGTCGGCCTCAAGCGAACGGAGCGAGGCGCAGATCCGGTCGAAATCCTCCCAGGTCCGGGCGGCGCGGCCGATGCCGCCATAGACCACGAGCTCGCCCGGCTTCTCGGCGACATCCGGGTCGAGATTGTTCATCAGCATGCGCAGCGCAGCTTCGGTCAGCCAGGACTTGGCGCTGCGCTCGTTGCCGTGGGGCGCGCGGATGACGCGGCTGTTGTCGATGCGGGTCATGGCTTGCTCCGTTCGAGCTTGGTGGCGGCGGCGAGCGCGGCCTCGATCATGGTGGAGAGGGTGGCTTGCAGGCTGGCGGCCTTGGCCGGGGCGAAAGCCCAGGGCGCGGCTTCGTCGTCGAGATAGGCCAAGAGCGCGATCTCCATCTGGAGCGCGTGCACGCGGTCAGCCGGGCGGCCGTAATGGCGGGTGATCCAGCCGCCCTTGAAGCGGCCATTGACCACCTGCGTGAAGGCGCCGCCGGCCATCGCAGCGGCTGCGGCGGCCTCGACGGAAGGCGCTGCACTGGCGCCGGAGTTGGTGCCGAGATTGAGCGTCGGCAGGGTATCCGGGAAGAGGCGGGGGATCACCGACTTGATCGAATGGCAGTCCCAGAGCAGGCAGAAGCCGTGCTGCGCCTTGGCGTGCGCTATCTCGGCCGCAAGCGCCTCGTGATAGGGCTGAAAGTAAGCCTCACGCCGGCGAGCGATCTCGGCCTCGTCGGGCGCCGTCTCCCAGATCGGCGCGCCGTCGAAGGTCGTGGTCGGCGCGAGCTCGGTCGTCGCCTGGCCGGGATAGAGCGAGACGCCGGCGGGATCGCGATTGAGGTCGATGACGAAGCGCGACAATTGCGCTTCTACGATCGTCGGCTGGAAGCGCTCGGCGAAGGCGTAGAGCTGGCGCATATGCCAGTCGGTGTCCTCGACCAGCTTTCCGCGCGCATTGAGCTGCGCCGCGACCTCGGCCGGCAGGCCGGTGCCGGGATGCGGCATCGACAGGACGAGCGGCGACGAGCCGCGGCTAACGCTGACGGTGGGGCTGCTCATGCGGAGAGCTCCGCGAAGCTGTCGACCCCCGCCGCCTTGCCGAGGGCGCCCGAGAGCACGAGCTCCGTCGCTGCCGCAAGGTCGGGCGCGAGATAGCGGTCTTCGGTCAGCGGCGCGATCCTCTCGCGGATCAGCGCCAGCACCGGCTCCAGCCGCGGCGAGGTCTTCATCGGCCGGTGATGCTCGATCGCCTCGGCGGCAGCCATCAATTCGACCGCGACGATGCTCGCCGCGTTCTTCGCCATCTCGATCAGGCGGAAGGCGCCATGCGTCGCCATCGAGACATGGTCTTCCTGATTGGCCGAGGTCGGGATGGTGTCGACCGACGCCGGATAAGCCCGCTGCTTGTTCTCTGAGGCCAGCGCCGCGGCGGTTACCTGCGCGATCATGAAGCCGGAGTTGAGACCGGCATCGCGGGCGAGGAAGGGCGGCAGGCCGCTCATCACGGGATCGACCAGCAGCGCGATCCGGCGCTCGGAGAGATTGCCGATCTCGCAGACGCCGATCGCCAGCATGTCGGCGGCGAAGGCGACCGGCTCGGCGTGGAAATTGCCGCCCGAAACGATCTCACCCGGTGCAAGCACCAGCGGATTGTCGGTGACCGCATTGGCCTCGATCGCGAGCGTGGCCGCGACATTGGCGAGCAGGTCGCGCACCGCGCCCATCACCTGAGGCTGGCAGCGCAGCGAGTAGGGGTCCTGGACCTTGGAATCGCCGAAGCGATGGCTCTCGCGGATCTCGCTCTTGGCGATGAGGTCGAGCAGCAATGCTGCGACCTTGATCTGCCCGGGCTGGCCGCGCAGCTGCTGGATACGCGGGTCGAACGGCGTGTCCGAACCCTTCAGCGCATCGACCGAGAGCGCGCCGGCGATCAGCGCGGCATCGAAGACGCGGGCGATGCTGGCGAGCCCCGTCAGCGCCAGCGAGGCCGAGACCTGCGTGCCGTTGATCAGCGCGAGGCCTTCCTTGGCGCCGAGCGTCAGCGGCGCCTGGCCGATGCGCTTGAGCGCCTCGGCCGCCGGCAGCACTTCGCCCTTCAGCCTGATCTCGCCGACGCCCATCAGCGCGGCTGTGAGATGCGCGAGCGGGGCAAGATCGCCGGAGGCGCCGACCGAGCCCTTGGCCGGCACGACCGGCAGGGCGCCGGCCTTGAGCGCGCCGACGAGCGCCTCGACCACCACGGGCCGGATACCGGAGGCGCCGCGCGCCAGGCTCGCCGCCTTCATGGCGAGGATCAGCGCGACGACTTCATCCGGCAGAGCGGGGCCGGTGCCGACCGCATGCGAGAGGATGAGGTTGCGCTGAAGCTTGGCGAGGTCGTTGTCGGCGATGCGCACGCTGGCGAGCTTGCCGAAGCCGGTGTTGACGCCATAGGTCACGGTGCCGGCCGCGACGATCTCGTCGACGATCGCCTGCGCGGCGGCGATCGCGCCGGTGTCGGAAAGAGTGACGGTGGCGCCGTCGATGACATGGCGCCAATCGGCGAGGCGGGCCTCGCCGGGGGTGAGCGATAGCGTGGTCATTGTCCGTTCCGGATGCGGGTGTGAAGCGGGTTGAAGCCGATGCGGTAGGCGAGTTCGGCCGGGCGCCCGATCTCCCAGATCGCGAGATCGCAGGCCTTGCCGGCCTCCAGCGTGCCGATCTCGTCCTGAAGTCCGAGGGCGCGGGCGGCGTTTCGGGTCATCCCGGCCAGCGCCTCCTCCGGCGTCAGCCGGAACAGGGTGCAGCCCATGTTCATGGTCAGCAGCGGCGAGGTCAGCGGCGAGGTGCCGGGGTTGGCGTCGGTGGCGAGCGCGATCGGCACGCCGTGCTTCCTGAGCAATTCGATCGGCGGCTTCACCGTCTCGCGCAGGAAATAGAAGGCGCCGGGCAGGACGACGGCGACGGTGCCGGCCTTGGCCATCGCGATCACGCCGGCCTCATCGAGATGTTCGAGATGGTCGGCCGAGAGCGCGCCGAAGCCGGCCGCCAGCGCTGCGCCGCCGAGATTGGAGAGCTGCTCGGCGTGGATCTTGACGGCCAGGCCCTTCGCCTTGGCGGCGGTGAAGACGCGGGCCGTCTCTTCCGGCGAAAAGGCGATGCCCTCGCAGAACACGTCGACCGCGTCGGCGAGCTTCTGTTCCACGATCGCATCGAGCATCGGGCCGCAGACGAGGTCGATATAGTCGCCGGAACGACCCTTGAATTCGGCCGGCACGGCGTGGGCGCCGAGGAAGGTGGTTTGCACTCCGACCGGGCGCTCGCGTCCGAGCCGGCGAGCGACCGCGAGCACCTTGACCTCGCTGTCGGTATCGAGCCCGTAACCCGACTTGATCTCGACCGTGGTGACGCCCTCGGCGGTTAACGCGGCGAGGCGCTTGTCGGCGCTGGCGAAGAGCTCGTCCTCGCTCGCCGCGCGCGTCGCCTTGACGCTGGAGACGATGCCGCCGCCGGCGCGGGCGATCTCCTCATAGCTCGCGCCCTTCAGGCGCAGCTCGAATTCGTGGGCGCGGTTGCCGCCATAGACCAGATGGGTGTGGCAATCGATCAGCCCCGGGGTGATCCAGCGGCCTTCGCAGTCGATCACCTCGGCCTGGCCGAAGTTCGAGACCTCGGCACGCGGGCCGGCGAAGACGATGCGGCCATTGCGGGCGACGACGACGCCGTCCTCGATCGCGCCATAGGGTGTGCCCGTATCGACCGCCATGGTCGCGAGCCGGGCATTGGTCCACACTCGGTTGTTGGGTGAATGGGTCGCCGCCACGTCCCCTCCTCTCGACTTCGTCTTCGTTATGATTATGCTAGACATTTGCATATGCAAATAGCAAGCGAGATTTGCATATGCAAATAAAAAGGGAGCCAGCGTGACCGGACATACGACACTGCATCTTGCCCAGGCGCTGCTGCCCGAGGGCTTTGCCGAGAATGTCACGCTGACGCTCGACAACGGCACCATCACGTCGGTCACGGCAGGGCAGGCGGCGCCTGCGGGCGCGATCAGGCTGGCAGGTCTCGCGCTGCCCGGCCTGCCCAACCTGCACAGCCACACCTTCCAGCGCGGCATGGCGGGCCTGGCCGAACGGCGCGGCGCCTCCGAGGATTCGTTCTGGACCTGGCGCGAGGTGATGTACCGCTTCCTCGACCGGCTCAGCCCCGACGATGTCCAGGCGATCGCGGCGCAGGCCATGGTCGAGATGCTGGAGGGCGGTTTCACCGCGCTCGCCGAGTTCCATTATCTCCATCACGACAAGGATGGCGCCGCCTATGCGGATATCGCCGCGATGGGCGGGGCGATCGCGGCGGCGGCTGCGGAGACCGGCATCGGCCTGACGCTGCTGCCGGTGCTCTATCGCTACGGCAATTTCGGCGGCGCGCCGGTCGCGCCGGGCCAGCGCCGCTTCCTCAACGACCGCGACGCCTATGCGCGCCTGATCGAGGGCAGCGAGAAGGCGGTCTCCGGCCTCCCCGATGCCCGCGTCGGCCTCGCGCCGCATTCGCTGCGGGCAGTGGCGCTGGAAGACCTCACCTGGGTCGCCGAGCTGCGGCCGGGCGTGCCGCTGCACATCCATGTCGCCGAGCAGACCCGCGAGGTCGAGGACAGCCTCGCCATCATCGGTCGCCGCCCGGTCGAGCTTCTCATGCAGAACGTCGCGGTGAACGAGCGCTGGTGCCTGATCCACGCCACCCATCTCAGCGACGCCGAGCGCGACGCCATGGCGCTCTCCGGGGCGGTCGCGGGCCTCTGCCCGATCACCGAAGCCAATCTCGGCGACGGCATCTTCGATGGCGTGCGCTACCGCGAGAAGGGCGGGCGCATCGGCGTCGGCAGCGATTCCAATGTCGAGATCGGCGCCGGCGGCGAACTGCGCGTGCTCGAATACTCGCAGCGCCTGCGCGACCGCCGCCGCGCGCTCTGGGCCGAAGCAGGTGTCTCGGCCGGGCTCAGGCTCTGGACGGATGCCTGCGCCGGCGGCGCCCAGGCCTGCGGCCGCAGCATCGGCGCGATCGCTGTCGGCCATCGCGCTGATCTCGTCACGCTCGATGTCGAGCATCCCGCGATCGTCGGCAAGGCCGGTGACTTCGCCCTCGACAGCGCGATCTTCGCCGCTCCGGCCCTGCCGGTCGCGGAGGTGATCGCCGGTGGAAAGCCTGTGGTCAGCGGCGGCCGGCACATTGACCGCGCCCGCATCGCTGCCCGCTATGGCCAGGTGATCCGCAACCTTCTCGCCTAAGTCAGGGAGCCATGTCAGCCACCCAGATCGACGCCGTGACGCTGGACGGAGCGGGGCCGCTCTATGACCAGATCCGTCGCGCCGTCCGCGATCTGATCCTGGCCGGCACCTGGCCGCCGGGGACGGCCGTGCCGCCCGAGCATGCGCTGATGGAGAAGCTCGGCGCCTCGCGCATGACCGTGCACCGGGCTCTGGCGCAGCTCGCCCGCGAAGGGCTGATCCTGCGCCGGCGCCGCTCGGGCACGATCGTCGCGAGCCCGCCGGCGAGCCACGCCATGCTCGACATCCTCTCGATCCCGCAGGAGGTCCGCGAGCTCGGGCAAGCTTACAGCTATCGCATCCTGCAGCGGCGTGACGGCAAGGCGCCGCGCGAGCTTTCCGACCGCTTCGAGCTCGGGCGCTCGGCCACTATCGCGCACCTCACCTTGTTGCATTTCGCCGGTGGCGCGCCGCATGTGCTGGAGGATCGGGTGATCCATCTTGCGACCATCCCGCAGGCTGCGGACGAAAGCTTCGCCGAGACCCCGCCTGGTGATTGGCTGCTCCAGAACAGCCTGTGGACACAGGCGGAGCATGCGATCAGCGCCATCGCGGCCGAGCCGCACGAGGCGGAGCTCCTGAAGATCGATGCGGCTGCGCCCTGCCTGCTGGTGGAGCGCCGGACCTGGAATCAGGCCGAACCGATCACCGCCGTGCGGCTGCTCTATCCCGGAGGCCGTCACCGCTTCGTCGGCCGCTTCGGGCCGTATGGCGCCGTCTGAGCGCCACCGTTGTCATTGCGAGCAGAGCGAAGCAGCCCAAGGCGCTCTGGGTCCTGGGCTGCTTCGTCGCACGCGCTCTTCGCAATGACGCAGCTTCAGCAGGCGTAGCGGACTCTGCGGCCCCATTCGTCGCGGCCATAGCAGATCTGGTCCGGCGAGGTCGCATTGCCGATGATGGCGCCGCCGGCGCCGCCGATCGCAGCGCCCGCCAACGCGCCGCCGGCCCGGCCTGTCGCGGCGCCGCCGATGATCGCGCCCGCACCTGCGCCGATCAGCGCACCGGTGGCCGTTCTTTCCTCACGCGGCGTGCAGGCGCCGAGCGCGGCCACCGCGGCGGTTACCAATAGAAGCTTCCTGATCATCGGATGTTTCCTTCCCTTGAGAGCCGACGGCTTCGCGACGCGACATTGAAGAGCGATGTCTTGATATGCCGCGAGTACACAATGCTCGACAGCGCCGCTTGGCGCTCCCTCGCCGCCTTTTATTTGCGCCGGCTGATGCCGTTCGCTCGATCCACCCTCAAACCGTGCTGGCTGGCATTTGTTCCCGATCATGACGGTGAGGCCGGTCAGCGGGCGTGTCCGCCAGGCTTCGGCGGGCCGTTCGAGCTGTGGTTCCGAGCCTGGGATTTTGTCGGTCCGTAGGGAACCAGACCGTCTTCGCCGGGTTGATGAGACGTGCCGGCCCAGCGCCGACCAGTCAGATATGCATGGAGGGACCGATGAGCGCTACGATGACCGCAGCCTCTCACGCCGCCAACCCGTTGATCGCCGGCGCGCGCGTCGCCGGAACGGATGTCTACAACACCGCCGCTGAGCATCTCGGCTCGATCTACGACGTCATGCTCGACAAGGCGACCGGCAAGGTCGCCTACGCGATCATGTCCTTCGGTGGGTTCCTTGGTCTCGGCGAGAAGTACCACCCGATCCCGTGGAGCATGCTCGACTACGACGTCGAGAAGGGTGGTTATGTCGTTCCGCTGACCCGCGAGAAGCTCGAAGCCGCTCCGATGTACGGCTCCGATGGCGAGCCTGACTGGCACGACAAGGAGTACGGCAAGCGGGTGCACGATTACTACGGCACGATGCCCTACTGGATGATGTGAGAGCGCGCCTCAGGGCGGCGTTCCACACAAAGGCGCAACTCGCGGCGGTCGCTATCCCCCCAGCCGGATCGTCGTGATTGCGTGGTGCGGGCCGAAAGGCCCGCACCTTTTTTTTATGCGCGGATCGGCGAGGCCTGCAGGGAACTTCAGCTGAAGCTGCGCGTCGTTTGAGTGCCGGCTGGGCGTTGTTCCCGCGGCTGCAGGCAATCCCTTCACGCATTGTCGAGGTCATCATGCAGATCCGCTATGGCTACCGGATCGAGGTTATCTGCGAGCAGCCGACAGCGCTGCTCACGCTGCTCGATATTCACCCCTCGCGCCGGCACGGTCTGATCCGTCCGGACGAGATGCGAGTCATGCCGGTGACGGCTCAGCCTGCGACGATCAAGATCAGCGAGCATCTCGATCCGTTCGGCAACATCTGCCGCCGCTTCACCGTGCCGGCGGGTGGCGCCGTGATCGCATGCGACGGCCTCATCTACGATAGCGGCGAGCCCGATGTTGCCGAGCCCGCAGCCCAGGAAGTCGCGCCGGCCGATCTGCCGGACGAGGTCCTGCCCTATCTGCTTGGCAGCCGCTATTGCGAGACGGACCGCCTGGCCGGCACCGCCTGGAGCCTGTTCGGCCAGGTCGAGCCCGGCTGGGCCCGCGTTCAGGCCGTGACCCAGTTCGTTCATAACCATATCAGCTTCGGTTATGCCTTCGCACGCAGCACGCGGACCGCGGCCGAGGCTTTCGCGGAGCGTATCGGGGTCTGCCGGGACTTCGCCCATCTCGCGATTGCGCTGTGCCGTTGCCTCAACATCCCGGCGCGCTATTGCAACGGCTATCTCGGCGATATCGGCGTCGTTCCCAACCCGGCGCCGATGGACTTCAATGCCTGGTTCGAGGTCTGGCTGGGCGGACGCTGGCATACATTTGACGCCCGCCATAACCAGCGCCGCATCGGCCGCATCGTTCTCGCCCGCGGTCGCGACGCGACCGACGTGCCGATGATCACCTCTTTCGGCCCGCACGAGCTGCGGCGCTTCGAAGTGATCACCGAAGAGGTCGAGGAGGAGCCGATACGGCTTTCGCCGACAGCGGTCCGCCTTGTTCCCGCCAAGAGGGACGCCCATATCGCCGCCTGACATGGCGAAATTGTCGGAACCATCGCCCGAGATCGAAACGCCGGCGCCAATGCGCTGCTTCCGCGTGATCGCCAATGCGCGCGCCGGTGCGGTGTTGGAGGCCGGGGCCGACCAATTCGCGCGGCGCATCGCTGCAGGGTTCGAAGCCGCTGGTTGCCGCGCCGAAGTCGAGCTGGTGCCGCCACGCCAATTGCAGGAGCGCCTGCGGGCTGCGGTCGCCGACGAGACCGTGACTCCAGTCATCGCCGGCGGTGACGGCAGCATCAACGGCGCCCTTCCGGTCCTTGTCGGCTGCGAGCGGCCGGTCGGCGTGTTGCCGCTCGGCACGGTCAATGTGCTCGGCCGCGATCTTGGTCTCACCGGCACGGTGGAGCAGCAGATCGCCGCGATCTGCGAGGGCGAGCCGATCGCGATGGACCTCGGCAGCATCAACGGCCGCCTGTTCCACTCGATCTCGGGCATGGGCTTCTTCAGTCTGATGGCGCGCCAGCGCGAATACGCCCGCCGCCGCTTCCCGTTCAGCCGCCTCGCCGCCTTCCTCTTCGCCGCGACGCGCTCGATCCTGTTCACGCGGCCGATCCGCGTCGAGATGGAGATCGGCGGTGAGCGGCGCCAGGTCGAGGCTGATGCCGTGCTCGTCACCGTCAATCGCTTCGACGGCGCCGAATGGCGCCGCAAGCGGCTCGATGGCGGCGAGTTCGAGATCCATATCCTCGACACCGGCGGGCCGCTGTCGCGCGCCAAGGCTGCCTTCTCGATGCTGACCGGCGGCTGGCGCAACTCCCAGCATCTGGTCTCGCTGACCGGCACCGCCGTCACTTTGACCCGCCGCGACAAGCGCCGCGGCCATGTTACCTTCGACGGCGAGGTCGAGCGCCGCACCGGGCCGCTGGTCTATCGCCTGCTACCGGATGCGCTGCAGGTGATCGCCGCTCGCCCGCCGGAGCCTCTGCCCTATCCGGCCGAGTACCAGTTCCCGTCATGAGGCGTTCGATGTTCCTGCTCCAGCCGCGCTTCCTTCTGCCCGTCGCGGCGATCTTCGGTTTCATCGGCCTAGCCTTCTATGTCGTCTCGGACAGCACTTCCGCGATCGACAGCGCCTTGGTGATGCTGTTCCGCGACCCGGCCAATCCCTCCTTGCCGATCGGTCCGGCCTGGTTCCGGGAGATGATGCGCGACCTGACCGCGCTCGGCAGCTTCATCGGGCTGGGGATCGCGACGGTGATCGCGGCCATGACCTTGCGGCTCTGCGGTCACCGTCCACTGGCGATCGGCCTCTTGGCCAATGTCTTGCTGGCGACTGTGGCAAGTACGCTGCTGAAACTGGCCTTCGGCCGCGAGCGGCCTGATATCGTCGAGCATGCCGCGCTGACCTTTACCGCGAGCTTTCCGAGCGGCCATGCCTTTCTTGCTGCGGTGGTGCTGCTCAGCATCGCGAGCCTCGTCGGCATCGCCTCGCGCCGCGCCGACATCGCCCGGCTCTGCCTGTGGACGGCCTGGGCCCTGATGATCGCGATCGGGCTCAGCCGGATCTATCTCGGCGTGCACTGGCCGAGCGACGTGCTCGGCGGCTGGTGCCTCGGCGTCGCCTGGTCGAGCCTCGCGACCTTCCTGATCGGCCGTATCGCGGCCAGGGCCGATGCGAATCTCGCACAAGCCGTGGCGGCAGACGGCAAACTTGCCGGCTGAGACCGGCCGGAACCGGGCGCCAGTGCCGGCGTTGATGGGGGCGCCGTTTCGGCGTGGCCACCAACGGAGCTCCTGATGACGCTGTCCCGCAATACGCTTGTTCTCTTGATCGGCCTGCTCGTCGTCGGCCTCGGGGCCGTCAGCTACGCGCTCTATCAGGAGAAGAAGCAGCCCGAGGGCGTCGAAATCTCGGTTGGCAAGAACGGCCTGTCTATCAAGGAGAAGTGAGCGCTTTGCCGGGGCGGCGCGTCGGATACGAAAGTCGCTTCAGGCCGCCCGGAGCGCCGTATCGACGACGCGGTCGCGGCCGGCGCGCTTGGCTTGGTAGAGCGCCGCGTCGGCCTGTTTCAGCAACAGCTGCAGGGAACTGCTCGGCTCTGCCAGACCCCAGACCAGGCCGATGCTGACGGTGATCTCGAGCGACGCCCCACCGTCCACGGGGATACGCAGCTGCGTGCAGCCATCCCGCATCCGCTCCGCCAGTGCGAGCGCCTCTCGTCGCGTCAGATCCGGGAGGAGAACCGCGAATTCCTCGCCGCCGATCCGCCCGAACAGATCGTCCCGCCGCAGCATCGCCGCGAGGTGCTCGGCCAGGATGACGAGCACCTCGTCGCCGGTCGCGTGGCCGTGTTCGTCATTGATCAGCTTGAAGCGGTCGACATCGAGCATCAGCAGTGCCAGCGGCCGGTTCGCGGCGTAGCTGTCTGCCAGCGCGGCCTCGCCGCGCGCGAGAAAGGCACGGCGCGACAGGGTCCGGGTCAGGACGTCCTGATTGGCGGCGAGGTCGAGTTCGTCCAGCAGGCGCGAGCGGGCGGTATTGATCGCCGCCACCATGATCGGCCCCAGCGAGAACAGGGCGACGCCGAAGCGATGGGAAGTGAGTGCCGCCGCATATTCGCCGGTACCCGGCGTCAACTTGGCAAGCAAGACCGTGCATTGCCAGAGGCCGAGCCCGAAGGTCAGGAGCGCGGTCGGGAAGACGCCGTAGCTCAGCGCGCACCAGAGGATCGCCGGAACCGGGACCGCGATCGCGCTGGAACCGCCGATCGCGGTGGCGACGAGGATCGAGGCCAGCAGGGCGATGCCCGGAAGCGCCGTCTTGAACCGCCAGGTGCTGGGTGCGACATGCGCACCGAGCTGCTTTGCCAGATCGGCGAGACGCGGCGCCGTGAGCACCATCGGCAGGACGACGAGATTGCTGGAGAACTCGCTGGTCAGGTAGAATTCGAAGGCCTGCAGCGGCGCCTGGCCGAAATAGACCATGAGGCAGCCACTGCCGACGATGGCGGCCGAAACACCCGCACCAAAGGCGATCAACAACAGGAACAGCAGGGCCTGCGGCCGCTCGAGCCGCCGATCCGCATCGGCGACGCGCTGGAACAGCAGATAGCCGACGCCGGCGTCGGTCAGGTTGCCGGCCGTCAGCCAGAAGGTGATGCCGGGGCTGCCGCCCATGGCGAAATCGGCGGCGAGATATCCGATGGCTGCACCGGCCCAGCCGCGCGGCCCGGCCCAGCCGGGATTGCGCACCATCACGCCCATCAGCAGGGCGTTGGCTGGCCAGAAAGTCGAAAGAAAGCCGAGCGGCCGGGTGAGATGACCGAATAATGCGGCGGCGAAGACGATGCTCGCGACCAGCGCCGCTGCACGCCATGGCGGCAGGCGAAACGGGGCGACCTGCTCCTGATTGCGGGCGCGTCGGGAAAGGAGATCGCGAGCAAGCTTCATTGCCATCGGAGCAAACCAGACAAAGGTGAAAGCAAGCTGAAATGGCGACCATAAACTGCGGCGGACCGCCTGCTGTCGGGGCCGCCGCATGCGCTCATGGCGGGACGCGCATCGCCTTTCATCGGACCGCTCGCATGGCTTTGCTGATGTAAAACGGTTAAGACCGGCTCCTCTTTCGGTTACGCACGAGGTTTTGCGATGAATGCTCCCTTCAAGAATCTGATCGCCGGCGAATGGGCCAGCTCGCAGAACGCTTCGCGCAACATCAACCCGTCCAACACCAACGACGTCGTTGGCGAGTACGCGCAAGGATCGGTCGAGGACCTGAACAACGCGGTTGCCGCCGCCAAGGCCGCCTTCCCGGCCTGGAGCCGCACCACCCCGCAGGAGCGTTACGAAATCCTGAAGAAGGCCTCGGACGAGATCCTCGCCCGTAGGGAGGAGCTCGGAAAGCTGCTCTCGCGCGAAGAGGGCAAGACCCTGCCGGAAGGCATCGGCGAGGCGACCCGCGCCGGCCAGATCTTCGCCTTCTTCGCCGGTGAGTGCCTGCGCCTGGGTGGCGAGAGCATCCCTTCCGTGCGTCCCGGCGTCGGCGTCGAGGTCACCCGCGAGCCCGTCGGCATCATCGGCATGATCACGCCCTGGAACTTCCCGATCGCGATCCCGGCCTGGAAGATCGCCCCGGCTCTGGCCTACGGCAATTGCGTCGTGATCAAGCCGGCCGATCTCGTGCCCGGCTCGGCCTGGGCGCTGGTCGACATCATCCAGCGCGCCGGCCTGCCCAAGGGCGCGCTCAACCTGGTGATGGGCCGCGGCTCGGTTGTCGGCCAGGCGCTGCTCGAGCACAAGGATGTGCACGCGATCTCCTTCACCGGCTCGGTCTCGACCGGGCGCAAGGTCGCGACCGCCTGCATCGCCGGTAACCCGATGAAAAAGGTCCAGCTCGAGATGGGCGGCAAGAACCCGCTCGTCGTGCTGGATGACGCAGACCTCAAGACCGCGGTCGAGGCCGCGGTTCAGGGCGCCTTCTTCTCGACCGGTCAGCGCTGCACGGCGTCCTCGCGCCTGATCGTCCAGGCCGGCATCCATGACAAGTTCGTCGAGGCTTGCATCGAGCGGCTGAAGGGCGTCACCGTCGACGACGCGCTGAAGGCCGGCACCACGATCGGCCCGGTCGTCGACCAGAGCCAGCTCGACCAGAACCTGAAATACATCCAGATCGCCCGCGACGAGGGCGGCAAGCTCGCCTGGGGCGGCGAACTGCTCAACCGCGAAACCCCCGGCTTCTATCTGCAGCCGGCGCTGTTCACCGAGACGACCAACGCCATGCGCATCTCGCGCGAGGAGGTCTTCGGTCCGGTCGCCAACGTCGTCCGCGTCAAGGATTACGAGGAGGCGCTTGCCGTCGCCAACGACACCGAGTTCGGCCTGTCCTCGGGCATCTGCACTACCTCGCTGAAGTACGCGACGCACTTCAAGCGCAATGCCGAGGCCGGCATGGTGATGGTCAATCTCGCCACGGCGGGCGTCGACTACCATGTGCCGTTCGGCGGCCGGAAGGGCTCGAGCTACGGCCCGCGCGAGCAGGGCGCGTATGCCCGCGAGTTCTACACCACGGTGAAGACCTCCTACACGCTCGCCTGAGGTTCAGGCGGCACGATCATGGGGGCCGTGCCGCGAGGCGCGGCCCTTTTTCATGGCTTCCGCTCGTGGTGGCAGCTGCGCTGGTATATGTCTTGCTGGGCTGGCCGATCGGCTTTTCGGGAGACGGGACCATGCCAGGATCGCTTCATCGCCGCGGATTCCTCGCTCTCGCGGCAGCCGTGCTGCCGACCTCGTTGGGAGCTGCGCCGACGCATAAGATCGCGGCGCTTTTCGCCGGCAGGGTCGACGATGGCGGCTTCATGCAAGCCGGTCATGAAGGGTTGAAGCTGGCGGAAAGCCAGCTCGGCGTCGCGGGCGCCTTCGAGCAGGGCGTTGCGCCCAGGCCGGAGGAGCTGGCCGCGGCACTGCGCAAGCTGGCGGGCGACCGGCCGGATCTCGTCATCGCCCATGGCGGTCAGAACAATGCAGCGGCCAAGGCGGTCGCCGCGGAGTTCCCCGACATTCGCTTCGCGGTCACGCAGGGCAATGTCACCAGCTCCAACCTCGCCAGCTACGAGGTGCTGCAGGAACACTCGGCCTTCCTCGCCGGCATGCTCGCCGGCCTGACCACCAGGACCGGCGTCGTCGGCCATATGTCGGGCATCAGGGTGACGCCCGGGCTGAAGGGGCGGGCGGCTTACCTCAACGGCGTCCGCCACGCCGACCCGGCCGTGAAGGTGCTGACCAATTTCTCCGGCAACCAGGATGACAATGGGCTGTCGAAGAAAGTCGCCGCCGCGATGATCGCGACAAAGGCGGACATCATCTTCACCATGCTCAATGCTGGCCGGACGGGCGCGATCGAGGCCTGCCGCGAGGGCAGCGCCAAGCAGATCGGCAACGTCCGCGACTGGACGCTGGTCGTGCCGGAGGTCTTCGTCGCCTCGGCCTTCGCCGATGCGGGGCGGGCTCTGTTCAACGCCGCGCAGGATCTGGTTCAGGGGCGTTTCGCCGCTGGGCAGATCAGGCAGATCGGACTGGAGTCGCCGGAAGCCGTGCGCCTGACCATGGCGCCCTCCGTGCCGAACGATGTGCGGATCAGGATCGAGGCGACGGCGGCCGAGATCGTCGCTGGCCGCTTCCACGTTCCGGCCGAATGGCAGGGCGAGGAGTTTCCGAACCCGGCCTGAGCCGCGCTCTCAATCGAACAGCGCCTGCTCCAGCGTCGCGATGCTCGGCAGCAACAGGTGGCTGAGCGGGCGCAGCGTCTCGGCGCTGCCGGCGCCGGTCAGGACCGCGATGCGCAGGCCAGCCCCGGCCGCCGCCGCCATATGCATGTCATGGGTGGAATCGCCGATGACGGCGACAGCAACCGCCAGCAGTCCCGTCGCATGGCAGAACCCGTCGACCATGCCGCGCCCCGGCTTGGCGCCATGGCCGGAATCATAGCCACACAGGAAAGAAAGATGCGGTTCGAGGCCGAAGCGCTCGGCGGTCGCGGCGACCGCGGTCTCGCTATCACTTGAGGCGATGCCGAGGACAAGTCCGCGGCCTGCGAGGCTGGCGAACAGGGCTGCGAGATCGCACACCGGCACCGCCGCTACGACCGCGGATTGGAACAGGGTGTCGAGCCGATCGGTCAGCTCCGCCGCATCGAACGGCGCGCCGGCCTCCGCCCAGGCCTGCGCCACGTCCTCGGTATTGCCCGAGGCGAGCAGTCCGTCGGAGGTGGCATAGCCGGTTGCGGGGTCGACGCCGGCTACGGTCAGTAGACGCGCCGCCAGTTCGATATCGCCCCTGGCCGCGAGCCGGCCGGCCTTGAGGTTGGTCGGGGCCCAGCTCGCCTGGTAGTCGATCAGCGTGCCGTCCTTGTCGAACAGGATGCCGCTTATGGCTGGCCGGCTCATGAGGTCACCGGCAATCATGTGACGGGGATGACGTCGACCTTGACGTCGAGCTTCTGGCTGCCGGGACCGACCAGCACGCCGTCTAGCGGCGAGACGTCGGCATAGTCGCGCCCCGTCGCGGTGACGATGTGGTCGTCGGCGACGACGAGATCGTTGGTCGGGTCTAGTCCGATCCAGCCGGTCTCGGGCCCGCACCAGAGCATCACCCAGGCATGGGTCGCATCGGCGCCCTCTAACCTCGGCTGGCCCGCCGGCGGGATGGTGCGCAGATAGCCGCTGACATAGGCGGCCGGCAGGCCGAGGCCCCTGAGGCCGGCGATCATGATGTGGGCGAAGTCCTGGCAGACCCCGTGGCGATTTGCGAAAGCCTCGCGGATCGGCGTCGAGACCTCGGTGGCCTCGGGATCGTAGATGAAGTCCTTGCGGATGCGGGCCATCAGATCGCATCCCGCCTCGAAGATCGGCCGCTTCGCCCGGAAACTCTTGCGGGCATAGTCGGTGATCTCGGGCACGGTCGGCGCCAGGCGGCTCGGGTAGAGGTACTGGGCCGGAGAATCCGGCGCGAGGCTCTGCGCCGCGAGCGCGAGCCCGGAGACCTCTTCCCAGTTTCGGGTCATGGCGGGGAAGGGGGCGGCGGTCCGCATCACCTCGACCCGCGAGGTCATCTCGATCCGCAATTCGCGATGTGGCTTGGCGATCGTCAATGTCGTCGTGCGGTTGCCGAAGAAGCACACGCCATCCCGCCGCTCCGCCCCGCGCGGCGCGACGGCTAGCGTGCTCGTCAAGACGCGCTGGCCCGCCCCCTCGCGCGGCAGCACGCGCAGGACGCAGCGCGCGAACGGGACCGGCCGGCTGTAGGCATAGGTGGTGAGATGGCGGATATCGTAGATCACGCCCTCTCCCTTACGCGAGTCGCGTCGCCCGCGAACCTTCCGGCCTGGAGTTCTGCAGGAAATAGCGCTCGGCCACCGCGCTGGAGAGCCCCATCAGCAATTGCTCGAAAAACAGGATGCCGGTGCGGTCGAGACGGCTCGCCTCGGCGGTGCGGTTTTCGGCGGCGAGCTTGAGCGCGAGCCGCCGCGGTTCCTCCAGCATGCCGTCATCGTTGAGGCAGGGCAGCGCCGCGATCTCGGCATCGAGCCGTTCGACCTGGAAGGCGACCGAGCGCGGATTGTAGGGATCGAGCATGACGAGATCGAGCACCGGCTGCAGCGAGGCGCCGAGCATGTAGCGCGAGCGGTAGGTGATCTGCGAGTCCGTCAGGTCGAGCAGGGCGTCGAGGCAATTGCCGGGCGCGTCGTTCTCGATGAAATGGCGGGCGAAGCGGCAGGTGGTGACGCCGCGCTCGATCCGCCGGCCGATGTCGAGGAAGCGCCAGCCGGCGCCGCGCACCATGTTCTCCTGGGAGAGGCCCGAAAAGGCGGCGAGCGATTTCAGCGCGGTGTCGGCGATCTCGAAGGCCTCGCCCTCGCTCTCCGGCTTGCCCGGCGGAGTGAGCTGGCGCTGCAGGTCGCCGAACAGCCGCCAGGCATCGACCGAGAGTCGCTCGCGAATGACGGAAGCGGTGCGCCGTGCCTCGCGCACCGAGGCGGCCGCCGAGCCGTACTGATCGAGTTCGTGCAATGCAGCCCGCGCCTGCGCCGCGACGGGACGATTCTTGGGCGTGGCCGGGGCAGCGCCCCAGGCGACGAGCAGGTTGGCGAGCCGCTTGATCGTCTCGGCATGGCCCGGCGCCTGATCGTCGGCGTTGATCAGGCGTCCGAGCAAAGCGCGCACCAGCCGCAGCGTCGCCTCGCTGCGTTCGAGATAGCGCCCGAGCCAGAACAGGTTGTCGGCGGCGCGGCTCGGCAGGATGCCGACGATGCGGCGGATCGCGATCCGGTCCGGGCTCGGCAGCAGCGTCACCTGCTCGACCGGCTGGTCGGAGGTGATCCAGACATCGCTGGAGCGCACGCCGGAGCGCATCGTCACGGCGCGCGCATCGCTTTCCTCGGAGATGCGGCAGAAGCCACCCGGCATCACCTGCCAGCCATCGGGCGTCGCGGCGGCGAAGACACGCAGCGTCATTGGCCGGGGCTCCAGCCGCCCACCCTGCATCACCGGCATGGTCGAGAGGCTGACCACCTCCTGGCCGACATAGTCGAGCCCGCGCTCGGCGATTCGGGCGCGCAGCGCTTCACGTTCCATCTGGCCGAGATCGGCGGCCAGCACGGTGCCGCCGTCGAGCCCGTCGCCGGGCGCGCGGAACGCGGCGGATACGCTCATCTCGTCCAGCCGATCGAGCACGATCCCACGCTCGCGCGGCTGGCCGCACCACCAGGTCGCGATGTTCGGCAGGATCAGCTCCTCGCCGAGGACGTCCTTCGCCAGCCGGGGCATAAAGCCCATCAGCGCCCGCGCCTCGACCACGCCGGAGCCGAGCCCGTTGGCGACGACGACGTTCTCGCCGCGAACCGCCTCGACCAGGCCGGGCACACCGAGCGCAGAACGGGCGTTGAGCTCGAGCGGATCGGCGAAATCGCCGTCGATGCGCCGCCAGATGATATCCGCGCGCTTGAAGCCGGCGATGGTGCGCACATGCACCAGCCCGTCGCGCATCACGAGATCGCCGCCCTCGACCAGCAGGAAACCGAGATAGCGGGCGAGATAGGCCTGCTCGAAATAGCTTTCGTGCATCTGGCCCGGTGTCAGCAGGCAAATGCGCGGCTCGACCCTTTTGGCGCGCGAGACGAGGCCGGCGCGGAAGCCCTGGAAGAAGGCAGCAAGCCGCTCGACATTCATCGTCCGGAACAGGTCCGGGAAGGCGCGGCCGATGGCGAGCCGGTTCTCCAGCGCATAGCCCGCGCCGGACGGCGCCTGGGTGCGGTCGTTCAGCACCCACCAGCGCCCATCCGGCCCGCGGCCGAGATCGGCAGCGTAGATCTGAAGTTGCCCGGCACCGGCCGTGCCCTGCACGGGGCGCAGGTAATCGGGGCTGCCGGTGATCGCGGCGGCCGGCAGCGCACCCTTGGCGATCAAGCGGCCGGGCCCGTAGATGTCGCCGAGCACGGTGTCGAGCAGTTGCGCGCGCTGGGCGACGCCGGCCGCGATCGTCTTCCACTCCTGCCCGGTGAGCACGAGCGGGGCGTGGCTGAGCGGCCAGGCGCGCTCGCTGGCGAGGGGGTCGCTCTCGTCGAGATCGCCATGGACGCGATAGGAGACGCCGGTATCGCGGACATGCCGGTCGGCCAGGCCGAAGCGGCGCTGCAGTTCGTCGCCCGAGAGCGCCGACCATTCGGCCAGGAACGGCTCCCAATGCGGCCGGATCGAGCCATCCGGCGCCATCAGCTCGTCATAGGCGCCGGGCAGCGGCCGATAGCCCGCGAGCAGGGCGTTGCGGCGCTCGTTGCGCGTCCGCGTCGAACTCGGTCGGCGCTGCAGAGCCATCCTTGACCTCAAACCCCCAGCGGGCGGCGCAGGTCGAGGGTCATCGGGAACTCCGGACTACGCTCTTCTGCGGGAATCGCCAGCGGCCCCGGACTATGGCCGATCGCTTCGAAGCGGGCCAGCCTCCTGGCTTCCGCCTCGTAGGAATTCACAGGCGGTGTCTCGTAATTGCGGCCGCCGGGATGGGCGACATGGTAGACGCAGCCGCCGAGCGAGCGGCCCGCCCAGCTGTCGACGATGTCGAAGGTCAGCGGCGCGTGCACCGGTATCGTCGGATGCAGCCCCGAGGCCGGCTGCCAGGCCTTGAAACGCAGCCCGGCGACGCTGACCCCGGCGGCGATCTCGGTCAGCGGCAGCGCCCGGCCATTGCAGGTGATCACATGCCGGCCGGGCGTCAGCCCGCTCGCCTTGACCTGCAGGCGTTCGACCGAGGAATCGACATAGCGCACCGTGCCGCCGATCGCGCCTTCTTCGCCCATCACATGCCAAGGCTCGAGAGCCTGGCGCAGTTCCAGCTCGACGCCGCCCTGGTTGATCCTGCCGAAGAAGGGGAAGCGGAACTCGTGCTGCGCGGCGAACCAGGCCGGATCGAAGCGGTAGCCGGCCCGCTCCAGATCGGCGAGCACATCGCGGAAATCCTGCCAGACCAACTCGGGCAGCATGAAGCGGTCGTGCAGGCTCGTGCCCCAGCGGATGAGCTTGCCGACCTGCGGCTCGCGCCAGAACCAGGCGATCAATGCCCGGATCAGCAATTGCTGCGCCAGCGACATGCGGGCGTCCGGCGGCATCTCGAAGGAGCGGAACTCGATCAGTCCGAGCCGCCCGGTCGGGCCATCCGGAGAATAGAGCTTGTCGATGCAGATCTCGGTGCGGTGGGTGTTGCCGGAGACGTCGACCAAGAGGTTGCGGTAGAGCCGGTCGACCAGCCAGAGCGGGATCGCCGGGGCGTTCGGCCCGGGTGTCTGGGCCACCGCGATCTCGAGCTCGTAGAGCTGGTCGTGCCGGGCCTCGTCGATGCGAGGCGCCTGGCTGGTCGGACCGATGAACAGGCCGGAGAATAGATAGGACAGCGACGGGTGCCGCTGCCAGTAGAGCACGATGCTCTTGAGCAGGTCGGGCCGGCGCAGGAACGGACTGTCGGCCGGCGTCATGCCGCCGAGCACGACATGGTTGCCGCCGCCCGTACCGGTGTGGCGGCCATCGACCATGAACTTCTCGGCGCAGAGCCGGGTTTGCCGAGCCTCCTCATAGACGCCGCGCGTGATCGCCACGGCTTCCGCCCAGTTCTTCGCTGGGTGGATGTTGACCTCGATCACGCCGGGGTCGGGCGTGACCTTGATGACGTTGAGGCGCGAGTCCTGCGGCGGCGAATAGCCCTCGATATGGACCGGTTGGCCGCTCTCTTCCGCTGTCGCCTCGATGCTGGCGATCAGGTCGAGATAATCCTCAAGCCGCTCGACCGGCGGCAGGAAGACGCAGAGCACGCCGTCGCGCACCTCGATGCTGAGCGCCGTGCGTACCGACTCGGCGCCGAGCTCCTGCTCGACGATGTCCTGGCGCGGGGTCTGCGGCTCGCTGCTGCCGGCCGGCCGCGTCGGCTGGATCGAGCCGGCGAAGGAGGGCGGCGGGTCGGCCGCCAGCGGCGCTCCCCGGGCGCCGGCCTGCGCCGGCGGCAGCGGCCCGCGCGGTTCCAGCGGATCTTGCGGGTGGATATGCGGGTAGGCCTTTTCCGGAAGATGCGGCAGCGATCCGAGCGGCAGTCGATAGCCGACCGGGGAATCGCCCGGCACCAGGAAGAGTTTTCCGCGCCGGAGCTTCCACTTCTCCGAGCGCCAGCGCCGGTCGTCCGCCGCCGCCTGCCAGCGCTGCACCGGGATGACATAGCCGCTCGGCTTGCCGAGCCCGCGCTCGAAGACGCGCAGCATGCGGGCGCGCTCCTCCGGATCCGACAGCTTCGGGTCGAGAGGATCGACATTCTCCGGCAGCTGGCCTTCCTTCACCAGCCAGTGCCCGGTGTCCTCATAGGCCGGCAGCACATAGTCGGCGCCGAGGCCAAGCCGCTCGGACAGGCCGGCAGCAAGCGTCTCGACCGCAGCCGAGGTCGGCACGACCTCATGCTCGCGGTCGCCTCCGGTCCTGGCGCCGGGCTCGCGCGCGATCAGCGCGGCATTGCGCCAGATCGGCTCGCCGTCCTCGCGCCAGTAGAGCGCGAAGGCCCAGCGCGGCAGGCTCTCGCCCGGATACCATTTGCCCTGGCCGTAATGCAGCATGCCGCCGGGCGCGAAGCGCTCGCGCAGGCGCCGGATCAGCACGTCGGCGCGCTCGCGCTTGGTCGGGCCGACAGCGGCGGTGTTCCATTCCTCGCCGGTCTGGTCGTCGATCGAGACGAAGGTCGGCTCGCCGCCCATGGTCAGCCGGACATCCTGCACCTGGAGATCGGCCTCGACCTTTTCGCCGAGCGCATCGAGCTCGTGCCAGGAGGCGTCCGAGAAGGGCAGGGTGATGCGCGGCACCTCGTGAACGCGCGCGACGCTCATCTCGAAGGCGAACTGCGTCTCGGCATAGCTGGCGACGCCGCTGACCGGCGCGGCCGAGCGATAATGCGGCGTCGCCGCCAGCGGCAGATGGCCCTCGCCGGTGAGCAGGCCCGAGGTCGGGTCCATCCCGATCCAGCCGGCACCGGGGAGATAGACCTCGGCCCAGGCATGCAGGTCGGTGAAGTCCTTGTCGGTGCCGCGCGGGCCTTCGAGCGGATCGACGTCCGCCTTCATCTGGATCAGGTAGCCGGAGACGAAGCGGGCGGCGAGGCCGAGATGGCGCAGAATCTGGACCAGCAACCAGCTCGTGTCGCGGCAGGAGCCGGACTTGATCGCCAGGGTCTGCTCGGGCTCTTGCACGCCCGGTTCCATGCGGATGCCATAGGCGATCAGGCTCTGGAGCCGGGCATTGAGGTCGACGACGAAGTTGACGGTGTTGGTTTTCTCGCGCGGGACGGTCGCCATGAACTCGCTCAGCAGCGGCCCGGCCGGCTCCGTGACCAGATAGGGCGCGAGCTCGTCGTGCAGTTCCTCGGGATAGGCGAAAGGGAACTGCTCGGCCTCGGCCGCGACGAAGAAGTCGAACGGGTTGATGATCGAGAGCTCGGTGACGAGGTCGACCTCGATGCGGAATTCGGTGACCGGCTCGGGGAAGACGTAGCGCGCCAGCCAGTTGCCGTTCGGGTCCTGCTGCCAGTTCACGAAATGCTGCGCCGGCGTGACCTTGAGCGAATAGCTCTTCACCGCCGAGCGGCAATGCGGCGCCGGTCGCAGGCGGATGATCTGCGGCCCGAGCGTGACCGGCCGGTCATAGCGGTAATGGGTAACGTGATGCAGTGCAGCGATGA
The DNA here is from genome assembly GCF_001429505.1 of Allobosea sp. Root483D1. GTDB lineage: Bacteria > Pseudomonadota > Alphaproteobacteria > Rhizobiales > Beijerinckiaceae > Allobosea. Next base: position 482,344 of record NZ_LMJW01000001.1, on the reverse strand, counting down.
TGGCCAAGAGCTGGGCCCCTGCTTGCTAAAGTGCGGACCGGGAGCGGCCACGATCCGTCACGATAACTGCAGAAGACGCCGGAGCAAGCAGCTTCGTGCGCAGGAATGCGCCGGCAATTCAGGCCGTTGCGCAAGAAGCGTGCATGCTGCGCGCCATCCGCCGAACTCTGCTTTGGCCCTGCTGGACATCGGGCGCGATCTGGCCACAGAGTGCGCGCCAACGGGCGCCCGGGAGCGCTCGCAGACAGCACAATGGGGATTTTCCATGCGTCATGTTGCGAAATTGATGGCGGCGTCCGCCTTCGCTGCTCTGCTGGCGACGACCGCCCAGGCCCAGACGCCCAAAGACACCATCGTCATGGCCAAGCAGATCGACGACATCATCACGCTCGATCCGGCCGAGGCCTTCGAGTTCTCCGGCGTCGAGGTCGGCGCCAATCTCTATGACAAGCTGATCGGCGTCGATCTCAAGAACAACAACGCACTCGTCGGCGAACTCGCCCAGAGCTGGACCGTCAGCCCCGACAATCTGACCTATACCTTCAAGCTCCGGCCGGGCGTCAAGTTTCACTCCGGCAATCCGCTCACCGCTGCCGACGTGGTCTACTCCTTCCAGCGCGCGGTCACGCTGAACAAGTCGCCGGGCTTCATCCTGACCCAGTTCGGCCTGACCAAGGACACCGTGCTGGAGAAGGTCAAGGCGACCGACGACAACACTGTCACGGTGACCGTCTCCAAGCCCTTCGCGCCGACCTTCTTCCTCAACTGCCTGACCTCGGGCGTCGCCTCGATCGTCGATTCCAAGCTGGTCAAGGCCAATGAGAAGGATGGCGACTGGGGCAATGGCTGGCTCAAGCTCGCCTCGGCCGGCTCGGGCGCCTACAAGGTCCGCACCTACCGGCCGAACGAGCAATATGCGCTCGACGCCAATGAAGGCTGGTACAAGGGCGCGCCGAAAACCAAGCGCGTCATCGTCCGCCACGTTGCGGAGCCGGCCTCGCAGCGCCTGCTGCTGGAAAAGGGCGATATCGACATCGCCCGCAATCTCTCCAAGGACCAGCTCGCCGCGGTCAAGAGCAATGCCAATGTCGAGATCGTCCAGGGCGACAAGGGCTACATTCTCTATCTCGGCCTGAACCAGAAGAACCCGAATCTCGCCAAGCCCGAGGTACGCGAAGCGCTGAAGTGGCTGGTCGATTACGACTCGATCGAGCGCAACATCGTCGAAGGCACCTATAAGGGCCATGAGAGCTTCCTGCCCAAGGGCTTCCTCGGCGCGATCGCCGACCGGCCCTACAAGCTCGACGTCGCCAAGGCCAAGGAACTGCTCGCCAAGGCCGGCCTGCCGAACGGCTTCACGGTCACCATGGACACCCGCTCGGTCAATCCGATCACGGACATCGCCCAGGCGGTCCAGTCGACCTGGGCCCAGGCCGGCATCAAGCTCGAGATCCTTCCGGGCGACGGCAAGCAGACGCTGACCAAGTACCGCGCCCGCACCCACGACATCTATATCGGCCAGTGGGGCCCGGACTATCTCGACCCGCACACCAATGCCGAGACCTTCGCCATCAACGAGGATAATGGCGAGGAGGCCAAGTCGAAGACGCTGGCCTGGCGTAATGCCTGGGATATCCCGGACATGACCAAGGTCACGCAGGCCAACGTCCTGGAGAGTGATGCGACCAAGCGCGCTAACGTCTATGGCGAGCTGCAGCGCGACCACCAGAAGGTCTCGCCCTTCGTCATCATGTTCCAGCAGGTCGAAGTCTCGGCCCAGCGCAAGAACGTCGGCAACTGGGTGATCGGTCCGACCTCCGACACCAATTTCTACGCTCCGATCACCAAGAACTGAGGCATCCGCCAGCAGAACCCGCCGTAGCCCATCACCAGGCTGCGGCGGGTTCTTGCTTTACCGCCCCCCGCACGGGCGGGCGATGCCCTCCAAGAACAAGAAGGACGGAGCCGACGATGGTCGCCATCAGCGCACCGACGCCACCCGCCCCGCCGCGCGCCAAGAGCCGCGCCGCCCGCTGGGCCAAGATCCTAGGCCGCGAGCTGACCACGGTCGCGATCACGATCTTCGGCCTGCTGCTGGTCACCTTCCTGATCGCGCGCGTCATGCCGATCGATCCGGTGCTGGCCGTCGTCGGCGATCGCGCTCCTGCCGACGTCTACGACAAGGCGCGGCTCGCGCTCGGTCTCGACAAGCCGTACTGGCAGCAATTCGCGGTCTATATCGGCAAGGTCTTCACCGGCGATCTCGGTACCTCGGTGCTGACTGCGCAGAAGGTCACCGACGACATCAAGACGGTATTCCCGGCGACGCTGGAACTCGCGACGCTCGGCACCCTGATCGGTGTCGCGCTCGGTGTTCCGCTTGGCATCCTCGCCGCCGTCAACCAGGGCCGCTGGATCGACCAGATCGCCCGGGTGATCGGGCTGATCGGCTACTCGATCCCGGTGTTCTGGCTCGGGCTGATGGGGCTCCTGCTCTTCTATGCCAAGCTCGGCTGGGTCGCCGGCCCCGGGCGGCTCTCGGTCGCCTTCGAGGATTTCGTCACTCCGATGACCGGCATCGTCATGCTCGATGCTGCGATGCAGGGCGAATGGGAGGCGGTCCTGGATGCATTCTGGCATCTGATCCTGCCGGCCTCCGTGCTCGGCCTGCTCTCGGTCGCCTATATCAGCCGCATGACCCGCAGTTTCATGATCACCGAGCTGCAGCAGCAATATGTCGTGGCCGCGCGGGTGAAGGGGCTGTCGGAATGGCGTGTCGTCTGCGGCCATGCGCTGGGCAATGCCCTCGTGCCGCTCGTCACCGTGATCGCGCTTTCCTACATGCACCTGCTTGAGGGCGCGGTGCTGACAGAGACGATCTTCGCCTGGCCCGGCCTCGGCCGCTATCTTACCAACGCGCTGCTCAATGCCGACATGAACGCGGTGCTCGGCGCCACGCTGGTGGTTGGCACCGTCTTCATCGCCATCAACCTGTTCTCCGACATTCTCGGCCGGCTGGCCGACCCGCGGGCGCGCTGAAGGAGATGGCCATGACCGACCACACCGCCCCTCCCGTTACCTGGCATGCCTGGCTGACCACGACCTCGCCGGAATCGCGCCGGCAGGCCAAGCTTGGCCAGCTCTACCGGCAATGGCTCGCCTTCAGGAAGAACCCGGCCGCCGTGGTCGGCCTCGTGATCGTGCTGGCCCTGCTGCTGCTCGCGGCCTTCGCGCCGCTGATCGCCCAATACGATCCGCTCGCCCAGGCACTCGACCAGCGCCTGCTGGCGCCTTCGGCCAAGCACTGGTTCGGCACCGATGCGCTCGGCCGCGACATCTTCAGCCGCATCGTCTACGGCACCCGCGTCACGCTGGTGATCGTCATGCTCGTGGTCATCACGGTCGGGCCGCTCGGCCTGTTGATCGGCTGTGCCGCCGGCTATTTCGGCGGCTGGATCGACACCGTGCTGATGCGCATCACCGACGTCTTCCTCGCCTTCCCGCGGCTGGTGCTGGCGCTCGCCTTCGTCGCGGCGCTGGGCCCCGGACTGGAGAACGCCGTCATCGCCATCGCCTTCACGGCCTGGCCGCCCTATGCCCGCGTCGCCCGCGCCGAGACGATGATCATCCGCAACGCCGATTACATCTCGGCGATGCGCCTGCAGGGCGCGAGCCAGATGCGGATCGTGCTGAAGCATGTCGTGCCGATGTGCGTGCCCTCGCTGATCGTGCGCACCACCTACGACATGGCCGGCATCATCATCATCGCTGCCGGTCTCGGCTTCCTCGGCCTCGGCGCCCAGCCGCCGATTCCGGAATGGGGCGCAATGATCTCGGCCGGGCGCGAGCAGATTTTCGACCAGTGGTGGGTCGCGACCTTCCCGGGCCTTGCCATCTGCGTCGTCGCGCTCGGCTTCAACCTGCTCGGCGATGGCCTGCGCGACGTGCTGGATGCGAGGTGAGCGCCGAGATGAATGCAACGTCTGAAGCGCCCCTGCTCACGCTCGACGATCTTCGCGTCGACTTCCACACCCCGACCGGCATCGTCAATACGGTGCGCGGGCTCTCCTTCACGCTCGGCCGCGAACGGCTCGGCATCGTCGGGGAATCCGGCTCCGGCAAGTCGATGACCGGCCGCGCCATCCTCGATCTGATCCCGCATCCCGGCGTGGTCAACGCCAAGCGCATGGAGTTCCGCGGCAAGGATCTGACGACGATGGACAAGGCGAGCCGCCGCAAATTGCGCGGCCGCCACATCTCGATGGTGATGCAGGATCCGAAATTCTCGCTGAACCCGGTTCAGGCCGTCGGCGACCAGATCGCCGAGGCCTATCGCGTCCACCACAAGGCGAGCGCGCGCGAGGCGAAGGAGCGCAGCCTTTCCATGCTCGAAGCGGTGCAGATCCGCGAGCCGGGGCGAGTCTACGATCTCTATCCGCACGAGGTCTCGGGCGGCATGGGGCAGCGCGTGATGATCGCGATGATGCTGATCGCCGAGCCGGAGATCCTGATCGCCGACGAGCCGACCTCGGCGCTCGACGTCACCGTGCAATTGCAGGTGCTGAAGATCCTCGACGACCTCGTCACCAGCCGCGGCATGGGGCTGATCTTCATCAGCCACGATCTGCATCTGGTGAGGTCATTCTGTGACCGCGTCATCGTCATGTATGGCGGCAAGGCGCTGGAGACGCTGCCGGCTGGCGAACTCGACCGGGCGCAGCATCCCTATACCCGCGGCCTGCTCGGCTGCCTGCCCGATCTCGACCATCCGCGCGAGAAGCTCGCGACCCTCACCCGCGACCCGGCATGGCTGGCATGAGCACGAACTCCGCCATCTCCGTCGACAAGCTCAACGTCTCCTTCGGCGACTCGCATGTCGTGAAGGATCTCTCCTTCGCGGTCGCGCCGGGCGAGAGCTACGGCATCGTCGGTGAGTCCGGCTCGGGCAAATCGACCGTGCTGCGCGTGCTCGCCGGCCTCAACCGCGACTGGAGCGGCGAGGTCGACATCCTCGGCAAGCGCCAGCCCAAGCTCCGCGACAAGGCCTTCTACCGCGCCGCCCAGATGGTCTTCCAGGACCCTTTCGGGTCGCTGCACCCGAAGAAGACCGTCGACGACACGCTGGCCGAGCCGCTCGCCATCCACGGCATCAGCGACGCCGAGGCGAAGATCAGCCGCGCCATGCAGGATGTCGGCCTGCCGACTTCCTTCCGCTTCCGCTACCCGCACCAGCTCTCCGGCGGCCAGCGCCAGCGCGTCGCGATTGCCCGTGCTCTCGTGCTGGAGCCGACCATCCTGCTGCTCGACGAGCCGACCTCGGCGCTCGACGTCTCGATCCAGGCCGAGGTGCTGAACCTGCTCCAGGCGCTGCGCCATGAGCGCAAGCTCACCTATATCCTGGTCAGCCACGACCTCGCCGTGGTCGGCCATATGTGCGAGCGGCTGCTGGTCATGCAGTTCGGCCGCGGCGTCGAGGAAATGACCGCCGCAACGCTCGCCGCGCGCGCCCCGCAGACGGCCTATGCCCAGCAATTGCTGACTGCGAGCGAGGGCTTCCGGCGGGCGGGGTAGCGGGTCAGCACGTCATGCTCGGGCTTGGCCCGAGCATCCCAGGCCGGAGGGGGCTCCTTTGGGTGCCTGCTCGTCATGAGATCCTCGGGTCTGCGCTTCGCGCCGCCCGAGAATGATGGCGCGTGCGCCATTTCTTCACCTAAACCGTTTGGCAAGCTGCCGGCTTGGTCGCATTGTCGTCGCAGGATTCGGTTCGACTGGCGCGCGCTTTCCGATCGACCCGGAACGGATCGATCGACGAGATTTCGCGCCGACCTCACGTCGGCCCGGTCAGGAGCATGCCGCCATGGACGCGATCGCTGAACGCCTGCTGAAGCCGGAGGCTGCGCCGGAGCGCACGCCGGTCCCACCCTTCGATCTGGTGATCTTCGGTGCCGGCGGCGACCTCGCTTTGCGAAAGCTCTTTCCGGCACTGGCCCAGCGCAATGAGGAGGGCGTGCTGCCGCAGGAGAGCCGCATCATCGGCATCGTCCGCAAGCAGGAGGATGTCGAGGGCATCCCCAACGAGATCGCCGCCAAGCTCGCCGCCGCCGGCCTGTCGCAGGAGCGCATTGCCGCCTTCCGTCGCCGCCTCACCATGGTGCTGCTCGACGCCGTGAGGCCCGAGACTTACGGAGCCTTGAAAAAGGCGCTCGGCGACTCCCAGCGGGTGCGCTCCTTCTATCTCTCGACGCCGCCCGACTTGTTCATCCCGATTTGCGAGAACCTGGCGAATGCAGGCATCCTGACGCCGACCTGCCGCGTTATCCTGGAGAAGCCGCTCGGCCGCGACTTGGCCTCGGCCCGCGAGATCAACGACGCCGTCGCCCGCATCCTGCCGGAGAGCCGCACCTACCGGATCGACCATTATCTTGGCAAGGAGACGGTTCAGAACCTGCTCGTCCTGCGCTTCGCCAACACGCTGTTCGAGCGCTCCTGGTCGAGCCGCGACATCGACAATGTCCAGATCACGGTGGCGGAAACGGTCGGGCTCGAATCCCGCGCCGGTTATTACGACAAGGCCGGGCATCTGCGCGACATGGTCCAGAACCATGTGCTGCAACTGCTCTGCCTGTTCGCGATCGAGCCGCCGAACCAGCTCGAGGCCGACGCCGTCCGCGACGAGAAGGTCAGGGTGCTGAAGGCGCTCCGGCCGATCGTCGGGCCCGACGTGCAACGTCACACCGTGCGCGGCCAGTACGGGCCGGGCGTCATCGACGGCCAGCGCGTCAAGGGCTATTCCGAGGAACTCGGCCATGGCAGCGGCACCGAGACCTTCGTCGCGATCCGCTGCGAGCTCGATACCTGGCGCTGGGCTGGCGTGCCGATCTATCTGCGCACCGGCAAGCGCATGGCGCAGCGCTATTCCGAGATCGCCGTCACCTTCAAGCCGGTGCCGCATTCGATCTTCGGCCGCGCTCCCGGTTGCGAGGAACTCTACGCCAACCGCCTGGTCATCAGGCTTCAGCCCAATGATGGCGTGCAGTTGCAGCTGATGATGAAGGTGCCGGGCTCCGGCAAGCTCAAGGTCGTGCCGCGCCAGCTCGACCTGCGTTACGAGACCGCATTCGACGTGCGCACGCCCGATGCCTATGAGCGGCTGCTGACCGATGTGATCCGCGGCGACCAGACCCTGTTCATGCGCCGCGACGAGGTCGAGCAGGCCTGGAGCTGGATCGACCCGATCCTCGCCGGCTGGCAGGAATACTATCCCCAGCCGCATCGCTACGCTGCCGGTTCCTGGGGGCCGTCGCAGGCGATCGGGTTGATCGAGCGCGAGAGCCGCTCCTGGGCCGATCCGGAGTTCACGGAATGAGTGCGGCCGGCCCGCTGGTCCGCCACCGTTTCGAGACGCTGGCCGACGCCTCCGAGGCCCTGGCCGAGGCCGTCGCGGTCAGGCTGCGTGCGCTCGTCACGGCGCAGGGCAGGGCGCTCGTCGCCGTGCCGGGCGGTACCACGCCGGCGCGCTTTCTCGCGGCGCTCGGCGCGCATGACCTGCCCTGGGAGAGCATCACGCTGATGCCGACCGATGAGCGCTTCGTCGCGCCGGGCGATCCGGCTTCCAACGAGCGCATGATCCGCGCGGCATTCGCCCCCCTGCGCGAGGGGCGGAGCCCGTTCGTCTCCTTCCACAATGCCGGCGACGACCTTGCCATGGCCGCCGCCAGCCTCGACCGCGTGCTGAAGGGCCTGCCGGCACTCGATATCGTCGTCAGCGGCATGGGCGCGGACGGGCACGTCGCCTCGCTCTTTCCCGGCGATACGGCGGCACTGACCGCGCCGGCCTCTGTGCATGCTGTCGCTGCAAGCCCGCCCGATTTGCCGCCACGGCTCTCGCTCTCGCCGGCCCGGCTGCAGAGCGCCGGCCATGTCGCCCTGTTGATATCAGGGCAGGAGAAGGACCGGGTGCTGGCCTCGGCGGTCGAATTGCCGGCGGCCTTCCCGGTCGGCCTGCTGCTCGCCCGCCCGCAGGGGCTCGACGTCTACTGGGCCAAGGCGTAAGCGGAAGGCGCGAAAGGAAGTTCTGCCGATGTCGATTGCCCCCGAAATCGCCCGCCTCAAGGCCTGCGGCGTTGTCCCCGTCGTCGTCATCGACGAGGTCGAGATCGCCGTGCCGCTGGCGGAAGCCCTGCTCGCCGGCGGCATCGACGTGATCGAGATCACGCTGCGCCGCCCCGCCGCGATGGCGGCGCTGGAAATGGTCGCGAAGAAGGTATCCGGCATCCTGCCCGTCGCCGGCACGGTGGTGACGCCGGCTCAGGCCGCCGAGGTCCACAATGCCGGCGCCCTTGCCGTCGTCAGCCCGGGCTTCACCGAGGCTGTCGACGAGGCGATGAAGAAGACCGGCCTGCCTTGGCTGCCGGGCGTCGCCACGGCCTCCGAATGCATGCGCGCCGTCTCGGCTGGCCGCTTCACCTGCAAGTTCTTTCCGGCCGAGCAGGCCGGTGGCGTCGCCGGTCTCAAGGCGCTCTCCGGTCCGTTCCCGCAGATGCAGTTCTGCCCGACCGGCGGCGTGTCGCTCGCCAATCTCGGCAGCTACCTCGCTTTGCCGCAAGTGATCTGCGTCGGCGGCTCCTGGCTCGTCCCGGCCGATGCGGTGAAGAACCGCGATTGGGCACAGGTGACAAAGCTGTCGAAGGAAGCGCGCGCGAGAGTGGCCGAGCTGCGCGGCTAGTCCTCGCTCCGAACCCCGCTCCAGGCCAGTTCCTGGGCATAGGTTCGGATGTCGGCCGGCCAGCCCGCCGCCTGCCGGAAGAAGCCGATCTCGTCATTGGCGAAGAGCGCGCGCGTTGCCTCCTCGAAACCGGACAGATTGCCGGCGAGCGCGCTCATGAAGCGATAGGCCGTCTCGCGGGCGATACGGCCTTGCGTCTCGCCGCGATCGCCGCGCCGGGCTTCGTCGATCAGGCGCCGCAGCGCCTGCGATGCGCCGCCCGGCTGCGCCGACAGCCACTCCCAGTGCCGCGGCAGCAAGGTTACCTCGCGCGCCACCACGCCGAGCTTCGGCCGCCCTCGCCCGCGGGGCTCATCGCTCAGCCTGGCCACAATCTCCGCAGGCGTGCCGCGCAGGTCGAGATCGATTACCCGGCCGGTCGCGTCGTCGAAGGTCAGCAACGCCGTTTCGGGGCGTTCGTTCAGGCGCTGCCGCACGGCGAGGGCGATCTCGGCCAGTGGGCCGCGGGCCAGGATGGTGTTGCCGTCGAAGGCGGTCGAAAGGCGGTCAGCGTCGGACATGGTCGGTTCCCAGTGGAGCAATAAAATACCCGGATGAAAATACTTGAGTCAATATCGCCCGGGTGATATTCACCGCAGCCTCATGAAAGGAGGACGCGATGCGTCACGAGAACCGGAAAGTCGCCGTCGCGGCCTACAAGGAGCGCAAGGTCATCGCCGGCATCTATCTGGTGCGCTGCCTCGCGACAGGCGAGCGCTGGGCCGGGCAGGCGCCGGATCTTTCGACGATCCAGAATCGCGTCTGGTTCACGCTGCGCCATGGCAGCCATCGCGGGCGAAAGCTGCAGGCGGCCTGGAGCGCGCATGGTGAAGGCGCCTTCGCCTTCGAGGAGATCGAGCGGCTCGACGAGAAGGCGCTGGAGGCCGGCCGCGAGCGCGTCATGAAGGCGCGGCTGGCGCATTGGTGCGTGGAGTTGGGGGCGGAGGGATTGTAAGGGCGCGGGGAACCCTCTCCTGGAAGGAGAGGGCAGGGTGAGGTGTAGGCCGCTTGACCAGTGGCGTGAGCGCTCACCGCGCGGTTGGGTTCAAGCGAACGTTTCCAGTCCGAACACCTCACCCCTACCCCTCTCCTTCCAGGAGAGGGGATCCCGCGCCCACTCGTCGCAACAGGGTTTTAGGCCAACCGCTCCACCACCAAATCCGCGATCGCAAGCGAGCTCGTCAGGCCGGGGCTCTCGATGCCGAGCAGGTTGACCAGTCCCGGCACACCATGGACCGCCGGCCCGTCGATGCGGAAATCCGGCATCGGCTCGGTCGGCCCGTGCAGCTTGGGCCGGATGCCGGCATAGTCGGCGACGAGTGCGTTGTCCGGCAAAGCGGGCCAATAGGTTCGGATCGCCGCATAGAATTTTTCGGCGCGGGCGGGATCGACGATCAGGTCCTGGTCGTGCTCGACCCATTCGACATCGGGGCCGAACTTGACGCGGCCAGCCATGTCGATGGTGGCGTGGATGCCGAGACCCGCCGCTTCCGGTACGGGGTAGACCAGATGGCTGAAGGGCTGCTTGCCGAGCAGCGAGAAGTAGTTGCCCTTGGCGAAGGACTGCTTCGGCACATGCTCGGCCGGAAAGCCGCCCAGCTTGCCGAGCAGGCGCGGTGCGCCATGGCCGGCCGAGTTCACCACGGTGTTAACGGTATAGGTCGCCGGATCCTCGCCGCCGAAATCGACGTTGAAGCCGTCGGCTTCGCGCCGCCAGGCCAGGATCGGCGTGTTGAGGGCCAGCGCGCCGCCGGCCGCCTCGCATTCGCCGAGCAGCGACAGCATCAGCGCGTGGCTGTCGACGACGCCGGTCTCGGGCGAGAGCAGGGCGACCTCGCAGGTCACCTCCGGCTCCAGCGCCTTCGCCTGCGCACCATCGAGCCAGCGCAGTGAAGCCACGCCTGAGGCCTGCGCTCGGCTCGCGATCGTCTCCAGCGCCGGCCGCTGGCCGGCATGAGTGCCGACGATCAGCTTGCCGCAGGCCTTGTGCGGCAGGCCGCGCTCGCGGAGATAGGCGTAGAGGAGCTTGCGCCCCTCGACGCAAACCTGCGCTTTCAGCGAGCCCGGCGGATAATAGATGCCGGCATGGATGACCTCGCTGTTGCGTGCCGAGGTCTGCGTGCCGATCCCGTCGGCAGCCTCGGCGATCACGACCTCGCGGCCGGCGAGCGCAAGCGCACGCGCCGTCGCGAGGCCGACGACGCCGGCCCCGATGACGAGGCAGTCTATGTCGCTCATGCCGCGCGCTGCGGCATCGCCATTTCGNGGTGCAGCCCGGCGGACTCGCCATTGCCCATGAAGATGTAGGCACCCGGCCGCTCCTCGAGCATGAAGGAGAAGTCCTCCGAGCCCATGGTCGGCGGCACGGAGGTGTCGATCGCGTCCTTGCCAAAGGCGCTCTTGGTCGCGCTGGTGACGAAGTCGGTCTGGCCGGCATGGTTGAAAGTGACCGGGTAGCCGCGGTCATATTCGAGCGTATAGGTCAGGCCGAAAGCCTGGGTCGTGCCGGCGACGATCTCGCGCAGCCGCTTCTCGGCGAGGTCGCGCATCTCGGTCGAGAGCGTGCGCACCGTGCCCTTGATCTCGACATGCTGCGGGATGACGTTGAAGGCCGTGCCCGCCTGCAGCGCCGTCACCGAGACCACGAGGGAATCGAGCGGGTCGGCATTGCGCGAGGCGATGGTCTGCAGCGCCGTGACGAGCTGGCAGGCGGCGACCAGCGGGTCGATCGTCTCGTTCGGCTTGGCGGCATGGCCGCCGCGGCCCTCGAGCTTCAGCAGGAACTTGTCGGCGGCCGCCATCATCGGCCCCTTGCGGATGGCGAACTGGCCGATCGGCAGGCCCGGCATATTGTGCAGGCCATAGACCTCCTGCACACCGAAGCGCTCCATCAGCCCGTCCTTGCACATCTCCTTGCCGCCGCCGCCGCCTTCTTCGGCCGGCTGGAAAATCACGATCGCGGTGCCGTCGAAGTCGCGAGTGTCGGCCAGATACTTTGCGGCGCCGAGCAGCATCGCGGTGTGCCCGTCATGGCCGCAGGCGTGCATCTTGCCGGGCACGGTCGAGCGGTGCTCGAGATTGGTCTCCTCGTGGATCGGCAGCGCGTCCATGTCGGCGCGCAGGCCGATGACCTTGCCCGAACCCTGGCCCTTGCCCTTGATGACGCCGACGACACCGGTGCGCCCGATCCCGGTCACCACCTCGTCGACGCCCCACTCCTTCAGCTTGTCGGCAACGATGCCGGCGGTGCGCTCGACGTCGAAGAGCAGCTCGGGATGGCGGTGAAAGTCGCGGCGGATCGCGCTGATCTCGGGTTCGATCGCGGCGATGAGATCGGATTTGGGCATTGTGTCCTCGACAGGTCGCGGCTTTGCAGAAATTAGTTGGCAGGAAACGGGTTGCCAGCCCGCAAGCTAGCGCGGCCGGGCGCGTCCTGTCCAAGCCGATTGCGGCATGAGGGGTGGGAGGCTGGCGAATGCGTCATGGACCGCTGTCCACATCGCAGCGAAAGAGCTAAGAGCCGCAAGACCGGAGATTGTCGCTCCGGACGCGATTCCGACCTGACGAGTGCTGCCATGTCCGAGGCGAACACCATCCGCGATGTCACCATCCCGGAGCTGCCCAACCACTACCGTGGCAAGGTCCGCGAGAATTACGACCTGCCGGACGGGCGCCGGATCATCATTGCGACCGACCGGCTCAGCGCCTTCGACCGCGCCATCGCCTGCATCCCGTTCAAGGGCCAGGTGCTGACGCAGACGGCGCGCTTCTGCTTCGAGCAGACGGCGGACATCTGCCCGAACCACGTGCTCGACTATCCCGACCCGAATGTCGTGGTCGGACAGCGGCTCGACATCCTGCCGGTCGAGATCGTGGTGCGCGGCTATCTCGCCGGCACCACCGGCACCTCGATCCTGACCATGTACAAGCAGGGCCAGCGGCAGATGTACGGCGCAAGCTTCCCTGACGGGTTGCGCGACAACGAGGCCTTGCCGCAGGCGATCATCACGCCGACCAGCAAGGCTTTCGACGGGGGTCATGACGAGCCGCTCTCGCCGACTGAGATCCTGGAGCAGGGCCTGCTGACCAAGGCGCAGTGGGAGACGCTGTCGGCCTATGCGCTGGCGCTGTTCGCTCGCGGACAGAAGCTCGCGACCGAACGTGGCCTCATCCTCGCCGACACCAAATACGAGTTCGGCACCGATGCCGAGGGCAGGATCATCCTGGCCGACGAAATCCACACCCCCGATTCGAGCCGTTACTGGTTCGCCGGCAGCTATCCCGGGCGTTTCGCGAAAGGCGAAAAGCCCGAGAGCTTCGACAAGGATTTCGTCCGCAACTGGGTCGCGGCCCGCTGCGACCCCTATAACGAGCCGATCCCGGAGATTCCGGACGAACTGATCGAGCAGACCTCGCAGGTCTATATCAAGGCGTTCGAGACGATCACTGGCCAGGCATTCGTGCCACCCGCTGCGGATGTTCCGCCCCTGGAGCGCATCCGGCGGAACCTGGCGCGTTATTTCTGAGACGCACCGCGAGGGCCTGGGAACCGCGGCGGCGCTCGCGCGTTGAGGGTCGACCATCCTCGCCTCGAATGGGAGGCCGCCATGCGCCGCCTGATTGTTCTTGCCGCTTCGCTCGTTCCCTTGTTCGTCTTCGCCGCCAATGACGCTTCGGCCCAAGGATTTGGTGGCAGAGGCTTCCACGGCGGGGGGATCCGCGCCGGTGGCGGTGCGTTCGGCGGCGGGCATCGCTTCGGTCTGGGCGGACGAAGCTTTGGCGGATACCGCGCGGGCCTCGGAGGCTATGGTTATCGCGGCGGCTTCTATCGCGGCGGCGCGGCTTGGGGCTATCGGCCCAATCGCTGGTATGGTGGTGGTGGTTATTACGGGCGGCGCGGCTATTACGGCGGCGGCTGGGGGTGGGGCGCCGGAGCTCTGGCGGCCGGCACGGTCCTCGGCGCGGCGGCGGCGTATCCCTACTATTACGGCGACTCCGGCTATTACGACGCGCCCTACTATCCCCGCCGGCAGTATTATGCCGAGCCTTACTACGCCGCACCGATGTCCTCGGGCATCGGCGACTATTGTCAGACGCCTGTGCGCACCTGCAAGCTGATCAACCCGTCCGATCTCGGCGCCGGCTGCTCCTGCCGCGTTGCCGGTGGGCGGGCTCGCGGGGCGGTTATTCCTTGAGACCGGACGGCGTATGAAATCGAAGGCACGCCGGTAGCCGGCGCGCCTTCGGGCCGGTTCAGACCCCGAATTCCTGCCGCCAGCGCTCGATGTCGTCGAGCGCCACGTTCGAGCCGCACAGCACCAGCGCGATGCGCTCGCCTGGCTTGAACTGGTCCTTGCGCGCCATCGCTGCGGCGACCGTGCAGGAGGCGGCCGGTTCGAGCAGGACGCGGCCGTTCTGCAGCACCCAGACCAGCTCGCGCACGGCTTCAGCGTCGGGCACGACCACGATCTCCTCGAGGAACTGGCGCGCCGCCGCCATGGTGCGCTCGGTCGCGAAGGGAGCGCCGAGCGTGCGGGCGATCGAGGTCGGGCGGATCGGCACCGGCTTTCCGGCTTCGAGCGCCTGCGTCATAGTGGTGGCGCCCTCGGTCTCGACGCCGTGGATGCGCACGGCCGGATCGAGCCCTTTCAGCGCCGCGCCGACGCCGGCCGAGAAGCCGCCGCCGCCGATCGAGATGAAGACGTGGTCGATCCGCCCGCCGGCATCGGCCGCGAGTTCGAGGCCGACCGTGCCGTGCCCGGCGATGATCGCCGGATCGTCATAGGAGTGGACATGGGTCTTGCCCTTGCCCTCATACTCCTCCGCTTTGGAGAAGGCGGCGAGCGCGTCCTCGCAGAGCTCGACCTCGCCGCCGGCCTCCTGCGTCAGGCGGATGTTCAGCGGGGCGACATTCTTCGGCATCAGCACCAGAGCCTTGATGCCGAGCATGCTGGCGACCAGCGAGACGGCGATGGCGTGGTTGCCGCCGGAGACGGTGACGACGCCGCGCGCCCTCTCGGCCTCGGACAGGCCGAGCAGCTTGTTGTAGCAGCCGCGGACCTTGAAAGAGCCGGCGAGCTGCAGGCTCTCGACCTTGACCACGGTCTCGACCCCGAGCCTGGCCGAGAGGCCGGCGCTCATGAAGGTCGGTGTGCGCCGGACCTTGCCGGCGATGCGGGTAGCGGCTGCCTGGATGTCGGCGAGGGTGACGTCGAAGTTCATGGCGGACTCACAGGGCTCCGTGCTTGGCCGGCACAACAGCGCGTCGGGCGCAGCCCGGTCAAGCGCCGAGAACCGATTGACGACAGGCAATGCCAGCGTAGCCTGCCGGCACGGTTCATGCCTGTCGGCCAGTTTCTGGAGATTTTCACCCGTGCGTTATTCCCCGAAAGAGATGCTGGCCAAGCTGGTGTCGTTCAACACCGAATCCTGGCGCAGCAATCTCGAGCTGATCAATTTCTGCCGCGACTACCTCGCCGCGCATGGTGTCGCGAGCACGATCGTGCCGAGCCCGGACGGGGAGAAGGCCAATCTCTACGCGACGGTCGGCCCGCAGGTCGCCGGCGGTGTCGTCCTCTCCGGCCATACCGACGTGGTGCCGGTCGAAGGCCAGGACTGGAGTTCCGATCCATGGACGCTGACCGAGCGCGACGGCAAGCTCTATGGCCGCGGCAGCTGCGACATGAAGGGTTTCGACGCGATCGCACTGGCTCTGGTGCCGGAGATGCTCGAAGCCGGGCTGAAGCGTCCCTTCCACATCGCGCTCTCCTATGACGAAGAGGTCGGCTGCATCGGTGCCGCGATCATGATCGACGCCATGGCGGCGGCTGGATTGACGCCGTCCGCGGTGATCGTCGGCGAGCCCTCGATGATGCAGGTCGTCACCGGCCATAAGGGCGGTACGCGCATGAAGACGACGGTGCGCGGACACGCCGTGCATTCGAGCCGCGTCGACATCGGCGTTCCCGCCGTGATGGTCGCCGGCAAGCTGATCGCCTGGCACGACGACGTCATGCAGGAGAACAAGGCGAAGGCGCAGCCCGGCATCGCGTTCGAGCCGCCTTACTCGACGCTGCATGTCGGCGTCGTCGCCGGCGGCACGGCGGTCAACATCACCGCCGAGCATGCCAGCTTCAGCCACGAGGTCCGGGTCATGCCCGGCGACGATACCGACTACGTCGCGCGCTACCGGGCGAAGATCGCCGAGCTGGAGGCGCCGATGAAGGCGATCGCACCCGAAACCGGCATCATCATGGAGATCACCTCGCAGACGCCGCCGCTGGCGCCGGAGAAAGAGGGCATGGCCGAGACGCTGTCGCGCCGTATCACGGGCGACAACGCCAGCCATGTCGTTGCCTACGGCACCGAGGGTGGCTTGTTCCAGGCGGCAGGCTGGTCGACCGTGGTCTGCGGCCCCGGCGATATCGCCCAGGCGCACCAGCCGGATGAGTTCCTCACGGTGGCTCAGCTGGATGCCGGCACGGCCTTCGTCCGTGCGCTGATCGTGGAGCTGGCCCGCTGAGGATGCAGGGCGGGGCGCTTCCTTGCGAGGCTTCTACCCGCCCTTCGCAGCTTCGTGCGTCGTATTAGTAAGATTCGCAACAAAGTTCGATCTGGAACGAAGTCGATCGGCCGCACTGGACGCGGGCTTCGAACCGTCATTAATCTGCCGCCTTCGTCGGCGTGCCGCCAAAATAAGCTGGCAGCCGGCACCGCTCCTGGGGAGGAGTGGTTCTAACCAATCGGGAGCAGTCTCACATGTCGTTCAAGACCCATTGCCTGGCAGCCGTAGCGGCCCTGGCCTTGATGTGCGGGGCTGCGCAAGCCCAGACCTTGCGATACGCCAACCAGGGCGAGCTCAAGTCGCTCGACCCCTACACCGTCAACGAAACCACCACGAACGCCCATCTCGGCCATCCCTATGAAGGCCTGACGGCGCGCGGCAAGGACCTCAAGATCGAGCCGGCGCTCGCCGAGAAGTGGGAAGTTTCCGACGACGGCCTGAAATGGCGCTTCTTCCTGCGCAAGGGCGTCAAGTTCCATGACGGCTCGGATTTCACCGCCGATGACGTGCTCTTCTCGGCTGACCGTGTTCGCGCCACGGGCTCGAACTTCACCACCCGCATCCCGACCAGCGCCAAGTTCGTCAAGGTCGACGACCACACGGTCGATGTCGTCCTGACCGCGCCGAACCCGATCCTGAACGCGCAGTGGGACACCTGGTACATCATGTCGAAGAAGTGGGCGGAGGCGAACAACGCCGTCGCTCCGACCCCGGCGGCCGCGACCTCCCCGAGCCATGCCTCGCTCAACGCGAACGGCACCGGCCCCTACAAGATCGAGAGCCATCAGCCGGGCGTGAAGACCGTCTTCAAGTTCAACGAGAACTACTGGAAGAAGATCGACGGCAATATCAAGGAGATCATCTTCACGCCGATCTCCTCGGACGCGACCCGCGTCGCCGCGCTGCTTTCGGGCGAAGTCGACGTGATCGAGCCGGTTCCGATCCAGGACATCCAGCGCGTCAACGCCTCGGGCAACGCCCAGGTCCTGACCGGTCCTGAGCTGCGTACCATCTTCCTCGGCTTCGATCAGACCCGCGACGAACTGCTCGAGTCGAGCGTCAAGGGCAAGAACCCCTTCAAGGACGTCAAGGTCCGTCAGGCCTTCTACCAGGCCGTCGACATCGAGACGATCAAGAGCCGCGTCATGCGCGGGCTGTCGACCCCGTCGCCGCTGATGATCGCGCCGGAGCTGTTCCCGACCGCCGGCTTCACCCGCGCCAAGTTCGACGCCGAGGCCTCCAAGAAGCTGCTCGCCGAGGCCGGCTATCCGAACGGCTTCGAGCTCGGCATGGACTGCCCGAACGACCGCTACGTCAATGACGGCCAGATCTGCCAGGCCGTGGTCGGCATGCTCGCCCGCATCGGCGTCAAGGTGAACCTCAACGCACAGCCCAAGGCGCAGTACTTCGCCAAGGTGCTGAAGCCCGGCGGCTACAAGACCTCGTTCTACCTGCTCGGCTGGACCCCCGGCACCTTCGACAGCCACAATGTCCTCTATGACATCCTCGGCTGCCGCGATGTCGCCGGCTCCTCGCGCGGTGAGTCGAATCTCGGCAATTACTGCAACAAGAAGGTCGACGAGCTGACCGACAAGATCCTGGTCGAGTCGGACACCGCCAAGCGCAATGCGATGATTGGCGAGGCCTACAAGATGACCGTCGACGAGTTCTCCTACATCCCGCTGCATCAGCAGGCCTTGGCCTGGGGAGTGTCGAAGAAGGTGAAGCTCGCCCAGCGCGCCGACAATTCGGTGCTGCTCTACTACGCCACCAAGGAGCAGTAAGGGCCTGAAGGGCGCGCGGGCGACGAGCCCACGCGCCCTTTCTCTATCTGCAGTGAGAGACGGGCCTATCGATCGGATCGAGTCGATCCGATCGGGTCCGGCTCAGAACGCCGTTCCGCGCGGGACGGCTTCGGTTTCCTTGTAAGGGCGAACATGCTCGCATTTGTTCTGCGTCGGCTGTTCCAGTCGCTGATCGTGATGCTCGCGGTCGCGCTCATCGCCTTCGCCATGTTCCGCTTCGTCGGCGACCCGGTGAACCAGATGGTCGGCGTCGACACGCCGCAGGAGCAGGTCGCGCAGCTGCGCCAGACGCTCGGCCTCGACGAGCCGGTCGTCGTCCAGTTCGCGCGCTACATCTACAACGCGGCGCGGCTCGAATTCGGCGTCTCCTACCAGTTCCGCCTGCCGGTGATCTCGCTGCTCGGCGAACGCGCGCCGGCGACGCTGGAACTCGCCTTCATGTCGGCGCTGTTCTCGCTGCTGGTCGGCATACCCATGGGCGTCTACACGGCGCTTCGCCGTGACAGCTGGCTGGCGAAGATCTTCCAGACGGTCTCGCTCGTCGGCATCAGCCTGCCGACCTTCCTGATCGGCATCCTCCTGATCTACCTGTTCTCGGTGACGCTCGGCTGGCTGCCTTCCTTCGGGCGCGGCGAGGTGGTCAAGATCGGCAACTGGTGGACGACGGGGCTTTTGACCGCCTCCGGCTGGAAGGCGCTGATCCTGCCGTCGATCACGCTCGGCCTGTTCCAGATGACGCTGATCATGCGCCTCGTGCGGGCCGAGATGCTCGAGGTGCTGCGCACCGACTACATCAAGTTCGCCCGTGCCCGCGGCCTCAAGACGCGCGCCATCCATTTCGGTCATGCGCTGAAGAACACGCTGGTGCCGGTCATCACCATCGCCGGCCTGCAGCTCGGCTCGATCATCGCTTTCGCCATCATCACCGAGACGGTGTTTCAGTGGCCGGGCATGGGCCTGCTCTTCCTCAAGGCGGTGCAGCAGGTCGATATCCCGATCATGGCGGCCTATCTCATGTTGATCTCCTTCCTGTTCGTCAGCATCAACCTGATCGTCGACCTGCTCTACGCATTGGTCGATCCGCGCCTGCGCGCGACGATCGGGGCGCATTGAGGTCGGTCATGAGCGCGCAACCCGCTTCCCCCTCGAAGAAGCCGCCCTCGCTCTGGGCCCGCATCCTCGACAGCGACATCCTGGCGAGCTTCCTGCGCTCGAAGGTGACGATGGTCGCGGCCGTGATCGTGCTGGTGCTGTTCATCGGCGCCTTCTTCTCGCCGTGGATCGCCCCGACCAACCCGTTCGATCCGGCGACCGTCTTCCTCGCCGACGCCAACATCCCGCCGGCCTGGCAGGATGGCGGCGACCCCAAGTTCATCCTCGGCACCGACGACCAGGGCCGCGACCTCTATTCGGCGATCCTCTACGGCCTGCGCGTCTCGCTGGTCGTCGGTCTGCTCGGCGTTGCGCTGGCGGCGACGATCGGCATCACGCTCGGCCTGCTCGCCGGCTATCTCGGCGGCAGGGTCGATTCGCTGATCATGCGCATCGCCGACGTCCAATTGACCTTCCCGGCGATCCTGATCGCGCTTCTGATCGACGGCGTCGTCCGCGGCGTCTTCAAGGGCGCAAACCGCGAGGACACCGCTCTCTACGTGCTGGTGATCTCGATCGGGCTTTCCTTCTGGGTGCAGTACGCCCGCACCATCCGCGGCTCGACCCTGGTCGAGCGCAACAAGGACTATGTCCAGGCGGCCAGACTCGTCGGCCTGCCGGCGCCGCTGATCATGCTGCGCCATGTCCTGCCCAACGTGATCGGCCCGGTGCTGGTCATCCTGACCATCAATCTCGCGCTCGCCGTCATCACCGAGGCGACGCTCTCGTTTCTTGGGGTCGGCCTGCCGGCGACCCAGCCCTCGCTCGGCACGCTGATCTCGATCGGCAACCGCTATCTGTTTTCGGGTGACTGGTGGATCGTCACCTTCCCGGGCGTGACGCTGGCGATACTGGTGCTGGCGGTGAACCTGCTCGGCGACTGGCTGCGCGATGCCCTCAATCCGAGGCTGCGATGAGCAGGATTTGCTGCGCAAGCTGCCTTTTTGCGCAGCAAATGCCTGCTGCAGTCATGTGTTTTACGCAGATTAGACCCGTGACAGACAAAGGGGCGGGTCCTAACATCCGGCGCTTCGGCTGGCCCGCAATCGGGCCGCGACTGGGAGGTCAATTCCGATGAAACCGCGTAATCTCGCGTTTGCCGCTGCGCTGTTCGGCGTCTCCGTGCTGGCGCTCGGCGCCGTCGAGGCGAAGCCGCTGAAATGGGCCTCGGCGGGCGATGCGCTGACGATCGATCCGCACGGTCAGAACGAGGGCCTGACGACCTCGGTCAACCAGCACATGTATGAGAGCCTGACCGAGCGCGATCATACCGGCAAGCTCCACCCGCTGCTGGCTTCGTCCTGGAAGGTGCTGCCGGACGATCCGACCACCTGGGAATTCAAGCTGCAGGAGGGCGTCAAGTTCCATGACGGCGCGCCCCTCACTGCAGACGACGTGGTGTTCTCCTATGAGCGCGCCATGCAGCCGACCTCGGACTTCAAGGGCTATCTGACCTCGGTCGAGAAGGTTACGAAGGCCGACGACCTGACGGTCCGGATCAAGACCAAGGGGCCGAACCCGCTGCTGGTCAACAACACCTCGTCCATCCGCATCATGAGCAAGGCCTGGGCGGAGAAGAACAACGCCACCAAGGCGCAGGACTTCAAGAACAAGGAAGAGAATTACGCCGTCCGCAATGCCAACGGCACCGGCCCCTTCGTCCTCGTCTCGCGCGAAGCCGACGTGAAGACGGTGATGAAGCGCAACGAGAATTACTGGGCCAAGGCGAAGGTGCCGCTCGAGATCACCGAGCTGACCTATGTGCCGATCAAGCAGGACGCGACGCGTATCGCGGCGCTGCTCTCCGGCGAGGTCGATTTCGTCCAGGACGTGCCGGTGCAGGACATCGCCCGGCTGAAGGGCGATACCAAGCTCCGCGTCACCTCCGGTCCCGAGAACCGCACCATCTTCTTCGGCATGGATGTCGCGTCCAAGGACCTGAAGAGCGACAATGTCGAGGGCAAGAACCCCTTCGCCGACAAGCGCGTCCGCCAGGCGATGAACATGGCGATCAACCGCGACGCCATCAAGCGCGTCGTGATGCGCGGCGAGTCGATCCCGACCGGCGTCATCCTGCCGCCCTTCGCCAATGGCTGGACCAAGGAGCTCGATGCAGCGCCCGCGGTCGATGTCGCCAAGGCGAAGGCGCTGCTGAAGGAGGCCGGCTATGAGAACGGCTTCTCAGTGACGCTGCACTGCTCGAACGACCGCTACATCAACGACGAGGGCATCTGCCAGTCGGCGGTCGGCATGTTCGGGCAGATCGGCGTCAAGGTGAACCTGGTCTCGCAGTCGAAGTCGATCCACTTCAACCTGATCCAGAAGAACCCGCCGGAAACCGAATTCTACCTCGTCGGCTGGGGCGTCCCGACCTTCGACAGCGATTACGTCTTCTCCTACATGTACCACAGCCGCACCGGCTCGCAGGGTAGCTGGAACGCGACCGGCTATGCCGACAAGGATGTCGACGCGCAGATCCAGACGCTCTCCAAGGAGATCGACATCGCCAAGCGCGATGCCACCATCGCCAAGATCTGGGCGAAGGTGAAGGACGAGACGATCTACCTGCCGATCCACCATCAGTCCCTCAGCTACGGCATGAAGTCGACGCTCGACATACCTGTCGACGTTTCGAACAACCCGAAGCTGAAGATGGTTTCGTTCAAGGGCTCGTAGAGCCGGCATCAGTCGCAGGGGCCGCGCCAAGACGGCCCCGCGACGTCGTTCGTGTAGAGGGGTTATCGACGCGATGCTCGCCTATATCCTGCGCTCGCTGATGCAGGGGCTGGTGGTGATGCTCGCCGTCGCCTTCATCGCCTTCTCGATGTTCCGCTTCGTCGGCGACCCGGTCGTCAACATGCTCGGCCAGGAGGCGACGCTGCAGGACCGGGCCGAGCTGACGCAGCGGCTCGGCCTCAACGATCCCGTGCCGCTGCAGTTCGCCCGCTTCGTCGCCGATGCGGCGCGGGGCGATTTCGGCATCTCCTATCGCCAGGGCCGCAAGGTCTCGTCGCTGATTCTCGAGCGCCTGCCGGCGACGGTCGAGCTCGCCGTGCTCTCGGCGATCTTCGCCTTCGTCACCGGCATCGCCTTCGGCGTCTACGCCGCGATCCGCCGCGACGGCTGGATCGCCAATCTCGTCATGTCGGTCTCCCTGATCGGGGTCAGCCTGCCGACCTTCCTGATCGGCATCGGGCTGATCTACATCTTCGCCGTCGAATTGCGCTGGCTGCCCTCCTTCGGGCGCGGCGACACCGTGCAGATCGGCTGGTGGTCGACCGGGCTGCTGACTGTGAGCGGTCTGAAGTCGCTGGTCATGCCGGTGCTGACGCTCGGCTTCCTGCAGCTCACCCTGATCATGCGGCTCGTCCGCTCGGAGATGCTCGAGGTGATGCGCGCCGACTTCATCCGCTTCGCCCGTGCCCGCGGCATTCCCGAGCGCAAGATCGAATTCCGCCATGCCCTGCGCAACACCATGATCCCGGTGATCACCATCGCCGGCGTCCAGCTCGGCGGCGTCATCGCCTTCGCCATCGTCACCGAGACGGTGTTCCAGTGGCCGGGGCTGGGCGCGCTCTTCGTCAACGCGGTGCAGTTCGTCGACGTTCCCGTGATGTCGGCCTATCTGCTCTTCGTCGCCTTCGTCTTCGTGCTGACCTCGCTGCTGGTCGATCTGGTCTATGTCGCGCTCGATCCGCGCCTGCGGACCGGCACCCCGGCTCTGGCGAAGTGAGGCGGCGATGACCGACAAGCCGCTCCCCGTCCTGCCGCCGAGCCGTCTGGCGCAGCTCTGGGATTCCGATCTCGTCTATTCCTTCCGCTCCTCGCCGATCACGGTGGTTGCGAGCATCATGGCGCTGCTCCTGGTGTTGGCTGCCGTCTTCGCGCCGCTGATCGCGCCCTACGATCCGTTCGATCCGGCCTCGCTCGATCTGTCCGACGGCTTCTCGCGGCCGATGCAGCCAAACGAGATCACCGGCAAGGTCTTCTGGCTCGGCTCCGACGGGCAGGGCCGCGACATCTTCTCGGCGATCCTCTACGGCTCGCGCGTCTCGCTGATCGTCGGCGCGGCCTCGGTGCTGTTCTCGCTGGTGCTCGGCGTCGGCCTTGGCCTCGTCGCCGGCTATGTCGGCGGCCGCACCGAGGCGCTGATTATGCGCGTCGCCGACATCCAGCTCTCCTTTCCCGCGATCCTGGTGGCGCTGCTCGTCTTTGGCGTGGCGCGCGGGCTGATCCCGCCGGCTGCGCAGGAGCAGATGACGCTGCTCGTCCTCGTCATCGCCATCGGCCTGTCGAACTGGGCGCAATATGCCCGCACCGTACGCGGCTCGACCCTGGTCGAGAAGAACAAGGTCTATGTCGACGCCGCCCGCCTGATCGGCCTCAAGGCCTGGCCGGTGATGCTGAAGCACGTCCTGCCCAATGTCGCCGGTCCCGTCCTGGTCATCGCCACGATCAACCTCGCGCTGGCGGTGATCGAGGAGGCAACGCTTTCCTTCCTCGGCGTCGGCATGCCACCGACCCAGCCTTCGCTCGGCACGCTGATCCGCTTCGGCCAGCAATACCTGTTCTCCGGCGAGTGGTGGATCCTGCTCTTCCCTTCGCTCGTGCTGATCCTGTTCGCGCTCTCGATCAATCTGTTCGGCGACTGGCTGCGCGATGCGCTCAATCCGAAATTGAGGTGACGATGATACGTTTCTCGTCTTCATTCGTGTCCGTGGAGCTGCGATGACCCAACCCGTCCTCTCGGTTCAGGACCTCACCGTCGAGTTCGTCACGCGGCGTGCCACGCTGCGCGCGCTCGACAAGATTTCCTTCGACATCGCCCGCGGCGAGGTGCTCGGCGTCGTCGGCGAATCCGGTGCCGGCAAGTCGGTCACCGGCTCGGCCATCATCGGCCTGATCGATCCGCCGGGCCGCATCGCGGGCGGCAAGGTCGTGCTCTCGGGCGAGCGCGTCGACAACCTTTCGCCCGAGGAGATGCGCCGCGTCCGCGGCAAGCGCATCGGCATGATCTTCCAGGACCCGCTGACCAGCCTCAACCCGCTCTACCGGGTCGGCGAGCAGCTGATCGAGACGATCCAGACCCATACCGATCTCAACGCGGCGGATGCCCGCAAGCGCGCCATCGCTTTGCTCGACGAGGTCGGCATTCCCGCACCTGATCGGCGCATCGACGGCTATCCGCACGAATTCTCCGGCGGCATGCGCCAGCGCGTCGTCATCGCGCTCGCGCTCTGTGCCGAGCCGGAATTCATCATCGCCGACGAGCCGACGACCGCGCTCGACGTCTCCGTGCAAGCGCAGATCATCAGCCTGATCAAGCGGCTCTGCAAGGAGCGCGGGACGTCGGTGATGCTGGTCACGCACGATATGGGTGTGATCGCCGAGACGGCCGACCGCGTCGCGGTGATGTATGCCGGGCGCGTCGCCGAGATCGGCCCGGTGCGCGAGGTCATCAAGCAGCCGCTCCACCCTTACACCCAGGGGCTGATGGGCGCGATCCCCTCGATCACTGGCGATGCCGAGCGTCTCGTGCAGATCCCGGGCTCGATGCCGCGGCTCTCCAGCATCCCCAGGGGCTGCGCCTTCAACCCGCGCTGTTCCAAGGTCTTCGCTCGGTGCCATATCGACCGGCCCGAGCTCATCGATGTCGGCGGCCACCAGGTCGCCTGCCATCTCTACGATCAGGCGAAGGTGCCGAGCGGCAAGACGGAGATCGCGGCGTGAGCGAGAAAGCCTTCGTCCAGGTCCGTGACCTGAAGCGCGTCTTCGACGTCTCCAAGCCCTGGCTCAACCGGGTGCTGGAGAGCGCCCCGAAGCAATATCTCAAGGCCGTCGACGGCGTCTCCTTCGACATCCGCAAGGGCGAGACCTTCGCGCTCGTCGGCGAGTCCGGCTCGGGCAAGTCGACCGTGGCGCGCATGGTCGTCGGCCTGCTGCATCCCTCCGGCGGCACGGTCTCGATCGACGGCGTCTCGATGTCCGATCAGGCGGCTTCCGCGGAGCGCCAGCGCCTGCGCCGGCGCATCCAGATGATCTTCCAGGACCCTTACGCCTCGCTCAATCCGCGCTGGCGCGTCGGGCGGATCATCGCCGAGCCGATCCGTGCCTTCAGCATCATCCAGGGCGATGCAGCGATCACGGAGCGCGTCGGCGAACTGCTCTCGTTGGTCGGCCTGCATCCGGATGACGGCAAGAAGTTCCCGCACGAATTCTCCGGCGGCCAGCGCCAGCGCATCGCCATCGCCCGCGCGCTCGCCTCCAATGCCGAGTTCATCGTCTGCGACGAGCCGACCTCGGCGCTCGACGTCTCCGTGCAGGCGCAGATCCTCAACCTGATGCGCGACCTGCAGCAGAAATTCGGGCTGACCTATCTCTTCATCAGCCACAATCTCGCGGTCGTCCGGCACATGGCGACGCGCATCGGCGTGATGTACCTCGGCCGGCTCGTCGAGGTCTCCGACGGCAAGCAGCTCTTCGCCGCCCCGCGCCATCCCTATACCAGGATGCTGCTCGATGCGGTGCCCGACCTCGCCATGGTCGGCAAGGCGCACGAGGGCGTGAAGGGCGAGATCCCGAACCCGATCAATCCGCCCTCGGGCTGCACCTTCCACCCGCGCTGCCCGCTGGTCTTCGATCGTTGCCGCGTCGAGAATCCGCCGGTGGTCGACGGCGTCGCCTGCCACGCGGTGAATGCGGGTCGGGTAGCAGCGTAGCCACCGGCGTCATTCTCGGGCGAAGCGAAGTGCAGACCCGAGAATCTCCCGACGAGAAGGCGCCGATCGGAGGCTCTTTTGGCCGGAGATGCTCGGGGCAAGCCCGAGCATGACGGATGCCGCTCGCTACTTCCCGGCTGGCAGGCTCGGCGCCTTCGGTCGCCGGCCGAGCGGCGCCACCGGCCGTTCGGTGCGGTATTGGCCGCGCGCGATCGCGGTGAACAGCAGCGCGACCGCGGTCAGCGTCATCAGCCACCAGGTCTGGAACGAGGCGAAGCCGAGCGCCGCCAGCGCGAAGGCTGTGACATAGGCCGCGACGCCGCCGGCCGCGAGCGCGCCCGGCATGCGGCCGGCGGCGCTGACCGCGAAATAGAGGCAGAGCCCCGCCGTCGCCGCGCCGACCAGGCCGAGCTCGTACCAGGTCTCGAACAGGATGGTGGTCGGCACCTCGATCGGCAGTGCCCCGGTGGTACGCCCGCGCAGCACGGTGTCGAGCCCATGGCCGGTGATGAGCTGCAGCGGGCGGCTGGAGATGATGTCGGCCCAGATGTCGAGACCGGCGCCGACCGTGCTGAACACCGCCGGCGAGAGCCGGAAGAAGGGCAGCAGCAGGAAAGGCAGCAGCGGGGCGAGCAGCATCAGCCCCGCCATGATCCCGCCCATCAGTCTGGCGCCGACGATGCGGTTGGCACTGACCGCGCCGAAAGCGATCGCGCCGCAGAGCATCGCCATCGCCTCGCCATCCTCGATGCGCGAGAGGGCGAGCAGGCCGACGACGAGCGCCAGCCCCAGCGCCGTCAGTCCACGCTCGCGCGAGAGCAGCCAGGCGAGCGCCGGCCAGGCCATGATCAGCACGACGCTGACGCCGCGCTCGACACTGCCGGCGGCATCGGCGGCGCGCGAATCGACCGGGCCGAGCGCCTCGGTCAGCAGCAGGCCCAGCGCGAAGATCGCGGCGATGCCGGCGCCGAGCGCCGCAAGGTTGAGGTTCGAGGCGCGCATGCGCTCGGGCAGCGCGGCCGCGCCGGCAAAGCCCAGCGCCACGGCGAGGAAGAGATTGGCCGCCTTCTCGGTGGCGGAGCCGGTATAGGGACTCCAGACCAGCGAGAGCACGGCCCAGCCGACCAGCGCCCACAGCGTCAGCCCGGCGCGGCTGAAGATCGAAGCCCGGATATTGCCGGCGAACCAGCGCGGCGCCTCGATCAGCGCGGCGATAGCAAGAAGGATCACACCGATCGGCACCAGCACGACGGCGGCGCGGCGCGAGACCAGCGAGGCCAGCGGCAAGGCGAGTGCCAGCGTCGCGAAACCGATGCGGCGCAGGAGCAGCGCGGCGTCGGTCGCGGGATCGAGGGGCGTCTGAGAGTTCGGACGGATCATGGGCAAGCAGGGACTCGGCGAGCCACGCCCGGCCGGGATGCCGGGAACAGCCCATTTCACCCTAGCGCTCGTTGCAGGCTTCGACTGTAGGTGCGCTGCAACACTGGCAAAGCATCTCATGCAGTTTGGAACACCTAAAGTTCACTGGCTGCGCCGACCGTTCCGTGAGATGAAAGGGCAATGACTGCTCCGCTCGCCGCGATCGTCTATTCTTCGGGCTTCCCCATCGACGAACTGATGGCGGAGGTCGCCGATACGCTGAAGCGTGAGGCTGTTCGGCTTGGCGGCGTCGTCCAGCACAATAATGGCGACTGCATGAGCGGCTGCGCCAGCATGGCGCTCGAGGACCTGGCCTCCGGCCAGCTCTTTCCGATCAGCGAGGATCGCGGTGCCGGCTCGGCCGGCTGCCGCCTCGACGCAGCCGGGCTCGCCGCGGCCGGAGCCGCTGTCTCCGGCGCGCTCTCCGGCCCGGTCGATCTCGTCATCGTCAACAAGTTCGGCAAGCAGGAGGTCCTCGGCCAGGGCCTGCGGGCCGAGATCGCCGCCGGCGTCGTCGCCGGCTTGCCGCTGCTGACGGCGGTGCGCGACGACATGCTCGCCGCCTGGTCGGAGTTCGCTGGCGAGGACTGGCAGCGCCTGCCGCCCGAACCCGCCGCGGTGACGGGCTGGGCGATGGCGGCTTTGCGCCAGCCGGCCTGACGCCCGCAAGGAGTCGTTCCGTGCCTGTTGGCAGTGATTTTCTCGACGACTATCTGGTCCGGCCCGATCCGGCTGCCGCGCGGCTCGGCGCGACCGTCGCCGGCATCGACCATAGCGGCGCCCGCGTCGAGACCCGCGTCGTCACCGAGCGGGCGTTGACGCTCTATCTGAACAGCCAGGAGATCGTCACGATGATGACGATCGGCGACCATCCCGAGTACCTCGCACTCGGTTATCTGCTCAACCAGAACATGCTCAGGCGTGGCGACCCGGTCGAGGCGGTCGATTATGACGAGGAGCTCGAGGTCGTGGTCGTCCGCACGCCCGAGCGCACCGATTTCGAGCAGAAGCTGAAGAAGAAGACGCTGACCTCGGGATGCGCGCAAGGCACCGCCTTCGGCGACCTGATGGAGGCGATCGACGAGATCGTCCTGCCCAGGGCTGAGTTGCGGACGAGCTGGCTCTATGCGCTGACCCGCAAGATCAACACCACGCCCTCGCTTTATCTGGAGGCCGGCGCGATCCATGGCTGCGTGCTCTGCGAGCGCGACAAGCCCTTGGTCTATATGGAGGATGTCGGCCGCCACAACGCCGTCGACAAGGTCGCCGGCTGGCTCTTCCGCCACGAAGTCGATCCCGGCAAGATGATCTTCTACACCACCGGCCGGCTGACCTCGGAGATGGTGATCAAGACGGTGCGCATGGGCATTCCGATCCTGGTCTCGCGTTCGGGCTTTACCGAATGGGGCGTCGAGCTCGCCCGCAAGGCGGGGCTCACTTTGATCGGCCGCGCCCGCGGCAAGCGCTTCCTGGCGCTCGCCGGCGAGGATCGCATCGTCTTCGACCAGGACCCGGACAGTGTCGAGGACGAGGGCGGCAAGCATCGCCGCAAGGGATCGGGCGGCGATGACTGATATCAGTCCGGCAACCCTCGGTCTCCTGCTCGCCGGCGGGCTCGCTCGCCGCATGGGAGGCGGCGACAAGCCGCTGCGCACCATCGCCGGTCGGACCATCCTCGCCCATGTGATCGAGCGGCTCAGCCCCCAATGCGACGGGCTCCTGCTCAACGCCAATGGCGATCCCGCACGCTTCGCCGACTATGGTCTGCCGGTCGTCGCCGACAGTGTCCCGAATTTCGCCGGGCCGCTCGCCGGCATCCTCGCCGGGCTCGACTGGCTCGCCGCGAACCGGCCGGGCGCGCAATGGCTGGTCAGCGTCGCTGCCGACACGCCCTTCATCCCGCGCGATCTGGTGGCGCGGCTGCATGATGCGCGTGTGGCGGCGAATGTCCCGCTCGCCTGCGCCGCCTCGGGCGGCTGGACGCATCCGGTGATCGGGCTCTGGCCGGTCGCGCTACGCGAGGAATTGCGCCATGCCCTCACCGTCGAGGACGAGCGCAAGATCGACCGCTGGACGGCACGCCATGGCGTCGTTTCGGTCGAATGGCCGGCGGTGCCGGTCGATCCCTTCTTCAACGCCAACCGGCCGGACGATCTCGCCGAGGCCGAGCGGCTCCATGCCGCGCTCGGCGACGCTTGATCGGCCGCCGCGCCGCCCCTAGATTCGGGCTGATAAGCGAAGCTTATTCGCCTGCCTGGGGGAAGCCGCATGAAGTCCTTTGCCATCGCCGTCGCCTTCGCCGCCATTGCCGCCTACGGGGCGAGCCTGGTGCTGGCGACCTATCAGCGCCCGGTCGACGTCGCCTATGCGACCAGCAGCGTGCGGCTCTAGCCCTCCAGCAGCGTCTTCAGGCGAGCAAGATCGGTCGCGACCCATTCGGCGTCGCGGGCGAAATCGTCGTCGGTCATTCCCGGCCGCCTGAACAGCGTGAACACCACCTCGCTGCCGCTACCATTTACGAGCGCACGCATCGGGTTGTGCATGGTGGCGCCGCTGTCGGGCA
Source organism: Allobosea sp. Root483D1 (assembly GCF_001429505.1). GTDB lineage: Bacteria > Pseudomonadota > Alphaproteobacteria > Rhizobiales > Beijerinckiaceae > Allobosea. Next base: position 452,358 of record NZ_LMJW01000001.1, on the reverse strand, counting down.
CGACGGCGTGGTCGAGGATCCCGTAGGGGTTAGGCTCGCTGAACATCACGCGCATCGGCCCCATCGGGGTCATGGCGCGATAGGTCATGCCCTCGACATGGCTGAACTCGCCGCCAAGTCCCTCCGCCCATTTCGGGAAGTTCATGGGTTCGGCGAGGAAGCCGTAGACCTCCTCGATCGGCCGGGTGATCGAGATGCTGATATGGCGCGCTGGCAGGACGGGCATGATCGCGTCTCCGTAATTTTCGCTTAGAACATAACATGAACAAAATTCTTTGTCATCGCGGATCGGTGATGGGCCGTGCGCGAGCTCGCCGCGGATCGATCAAGAATCCGCCGGTTTCGCCCGCCCTCTATTCCAGCGGCGACGGATCAGGAGATTCGACATGAAGCAGACCATCGGCTTGGGCCTGGCGATTTTCGTGCAGCACGGGCGTGAGCAGCAGGCCGCGGATTTCTACAGCGAGGCCTTCGAGGCGCGGCAATTCAAGACACACAGGATCGACGGCGAGCTTGCCGGGGTCGAGATGCTCATCGGTGGAACCCGTGTTTCCGTCGCCGGTTCCAATCCGCGCCGCGAGGAGGAGCCGTCCTATGGTGGCCCGTTCTTTCCCAAGGCGGCGGGGGCGGTCAGCATGACGATCCTGCTGACGGTTCCCGATATCGAGACCTGTTTCGCGCAAGCGATCGTTGCTGGCGCCGCGCTGCGTGACCGCGTCCAGACCGACACCGAAGGCAGGCGGGTCGCCTCGCTCTTCGATCCGTTCGGCCATATCTGGATGCTGACGGAGCGACAGACGGAAGCGGAGAGAGCGTCTTCCGACCAGTTCGTGGCGCAGGCCGACAGGCCCGGTGTTTCGGCGCTCCGGGCCTAGCTTCGAAGCCGGTTGGTCTTACTCGATCACGATCCGTGGCGCTGCCCGGGCCGGCCCGGCGAGGCCGGCCTTCACCTGCCGCGCCAGGGCGACATAGGCCTTGGCATGGGGGCTGTCCGGGTCGCTCGCCACGATCGGGCGGCCGCCATCGGAGGTCTCGCGGATCGTCATGGCGAGCGGGATCTCGCCGAGGAAAGGCACACCCTGCCGCTCCGCCTCGTGCCTGGCGCCGCCATGGGCGAAGATGTCGGAGCGGTGGCCGCATTCCGGGCAGATGAAATAGCTCATGTTCTCGACGATGCCGAGGATCGGCACCTCGACCTTCCTGAACATGGCGACGCCGCGGCGGGCATCGAGCAGGGCCAGGTCCTGCGGCGTCGAGACGATGACGGCGCCGGCGAGCGGCGTCTGCTGGGCCATGGTGAGCTGGGCGTCGCCGGTGCCCGGCGGCATGTCGACGACGAGCACGTCGAGCTCGCCCCAGGCGACCTCGCGCAGCATCTGGGTGATCGCCGAGATCACCATCGGCCCGCGCCAGATCATCGGCGTTTCCTCGTCGATCAGGAAGCCGATCGACATGATCTTGAGGCCATAGGCCTCCATCGGCGCGAGCGTGCGACCCGAGACCAGCCGTGGCTTGCCGGTGATGCCGAAGATCTTCGGCACGGACGGCCCGTAGATGTCGGCATCGAGCACGCCGACCTTGAGGCCGAGCGTCGCGAGGGCCACGGCGAGGTTTGCCGTGGTGGTAGACTTGCCGACGCCGCCCTTGCCGCTCGCCACCGCGATGATCTGCTTGACGCCGGGAATGCCGGCCGCCTTCGGCACCGGCCCACCAGGGCCAGGCTGGCCATGCGCCTGCCGGCGTGCCTCCGCCGCTTGCGATGGCGCCGGACGCCCCGGCGCCTTGTCGGCGGTGAGGCCGACCAGCACCTGGGTCACGCCGGGAATGCCGCCGACTGCGCTTTCGGCCGCCTTGCGCACCGGCTCCATCGCGCTGGCTTCAGTGGCGTCGATGCCGATCGCGAAGATGACCTTGCCGTCGTTGATCAGGATGTCGCCGATGCGGCCGGACGCCGCCAGCGATTGCCCGCTCGCCGGCAGCTTCACCAGCTCGAGCGCGCGCAGGATGTCGTTTTGCGAAAGGGCCACGATCTGGGTTCCAGTGTTTGCGCGACGCTAGGCCGCGGCCTTGCGGATGTGGAAGACCAGCAGCTCGCCCTCGCTGCTGCTGAGTTCGATCGCATCGCCGGTCTCGCGCATCAGGTTCGGGATGTCGATCGCCGCCATCGGATCGGTGCATTCAACCAGGAACAGAGCGCCGGGCGCTGCGCCTTTCAGCGCCTTGCGCACGCGCAAAGCGGGAAGAGGGCATTTCAGGCCGCGCAGATTGAGCGGGATGGACGTCATAGGCGAAGGCCGATCGAACACTGTTGCGCTTCATATGATGGCTTTTCACGCGGGAGCAACAGCACCTATCCTTCTCCCCCCGGGGAAGAAGGTGTCGCCGCAGGCGACGGATGAGGGAAGTCATGCGCCGACGTCTTTCATTCCCTCATCCGTCAGCGCTTCGCGCTGCCACCTTCTCCCTCGAGGGGAGAAGGATAGGCGCTGCGCTTCTGGCGCTCGTCGTTGCTGCATTGCCTGCCCCTGCCCAGGAACTGCGCGGCCATGGCGGGCCGGTGCGCGCCGCTGCGGTCTCGGCCGATGGCGCGGTGGCCCTGACCGGCTCCTTCGACCAGTCGGCGATCCTCTGGGACCTTTCTCGCGGCAGCGCGATCAGGGTCCTGCGTTTCCATCAGCGCGCGGTCAACGCCGCCGTCGCGGTCAATCGCCTCGGCTTCGCCACGGGCGGCGAGGATGGCAGGATCGCGCTCTGGCGCGGCGATGCGGCAGAGCCGGTGAAGGTGATGGAGGGCCATAAGGGGCCGGTCGCGGGGCTGGCAGTCTCGCCGGAAGGACAACACCTCGCCTCCGCCTCCTGGGACGGGACGGTCCGGGTTACTGCGCTCGCCGATGGCGCGGCGCGGGTACTCGAAGGCCATCAGGGGCCGGTCAACGGCGTTGCTTTCGCGCCTGGCGGCATGGTCGTTTCCTCCGGCTATGACGCGACCTTGCGGCTCTGGCCGGCGGATGGTGGCGCACCGCTGATCGTCACCACGCCTGCGCCGCTCAATGGCGTGGTCGTTGCGCCCGATGGCGAGATCGCGGTCGCCGCTGCCGATGGCCGCCTGCGCCTGTTCGGGCCGGATGGCACCCAGCGTGCCGAGATTGCGGTCGGCGACACCCCATTGATCGCACTCGCCATCTCGCCCGATGGCGCGACCATCGCCGCCGGCGGGCTGCGCGGCCAGGTCGCGCTGGTCGACCGCAAGGCGCGAACCATCCGCGCCACTTTGGTCGGGCCGGGACTGCCGGTCTGGTCGCTCGCCTTCCTCCCGGATGGCAGGCAATTGCTCTCCGGCGGCGCCGACCGGCTGGTGCGGCGCTGGAATGCCGTCACCGGCGAGCATGTCGGGGCGGTGGTGCCGCGTGCCGGCGAGGATGCGCTTGCCGCCTTCCAGGGCGAGCGGGGCGCTCAGATCTTCCGCGCCTGCGCGGCTTGTCACACATTGACACCGGCGGATGGCAATCGCGCCGGCCCGACCCTGCACGGCATCTTCGGCCGTCGCATCGCCACCGCACCAGCTTACGCCTATTCCGACGCGCTCAAGGGCATGGACATCGTCTGGAGCAAGGAGAGCGTGGCAAAGCTGTTCGAGGTCGGCCCGAACACCTACACGCCCGGCACCAAGATGCCGGAGCAGACGATCGGCTCGGCCGAAGACCGGCAGGCGCTGGTTGATTGGCTGGAAAAGGTGACGCGGTAGCTTGAGCGGGCCGCGAGGCAACAGACCCGGCGCGATGGTTGCGTCGCGAATCCGAACCTGCCTTGACCGCTTCCCTGCCGCAGCTGACAAAGCGTCATGACGACCCGGACAGCTGATGGCGATCCGCGCTTTGAATGGCGCGGGACCTTCTCGAACGACGAACTGAACGCTTTGCATGCCGAGTGCTTCGAGCACCGGCTATTCGACGACGATTGGTGGAAGCAGGTCAATACCTTCAGCCTCGGCTGGGTCTGCATGCGTGTCGCAGGACAGCTGACCGGCTTCGTCAATGTCGCCTGGGATGGCGGCGTTCACGCTTTCCTGCTCGATACCATGGTTGCGACACCCTGGCGGCGCCAAGGACATGCCACCCGCCTGGTAGAAGAGGCTGTGACGCAGGCGAAACCTTCCGGCTGCGAATGGCTCCACGTGGATTTCGATCGCGAGCTGCGCGATTTCTATTTCGAGGCCTGCAAGTTTACGCCCACCGACGCGGGTCTGATCCGCCTTCGATAGCGAGAATCCTGCAGATACCGGTCATCTATTCCATTGTCGGTTAGCCCAACGGGTCCTCGCCCCGCTCCGCCCGCTCGCGCAGATAATCGTCGGTGGTGCGCACCGGTGGGCGCTGCGGCGAGAGGTGCGGGTCGAAGCTTTCGTTGACCACGGCCTCGACCCGGCAATCCTCACACATGCGCAGGATCGAGGCGCGCTTTGCCCCTTCGCCGGCGAACATCCAGTGCTTGTTCTCGAGCTTGGCCGCGATCTTCTCGATCGTGCTGCGGACGCCGAAGGGCTTGGCGCAGGCAATGCAGTGGAACGGCTCCTCCTGCTTGACGATCCGCCGACCACCGTTCCAGGCGTCGAAATCGATGCGCGGCTCCAGCGTGATCACCTTCTCCGGGCAGGTCGCGGCGCAGAGCCCGCACTGCACGCAAAGGTCCTCCTGGAAGGTGAGCGTCGGCCGCTCGGGATTATCGCCGAGCGCGCTGACCGGGCAGGCCGAGACGCAGGCGAGGCAAAGCGTGCAGCCATCTATGTCGACATGGACCGTGCCGAAGGGCGCGAGCGGCGGCATCGGGATCGCTGCGACCGGAGCCGGTGCGGCGGCGTGCAGTTCGCCGATCGTCTGGCGCAGCAGCGGGCGTCCGCTTCCCATCGGCCGGAAGCGGGCGGGCTGCAAAGTGCTCGTGCCGGGCGCGACCCTCGCGAGGGCGACGCCCAGCAGATCGGGATCATCGGTCTCGATCAGGGCGGCGCGGGCTTCGCCATAGCCGAGAGCGCCGGCAAGGGCGTTTGCATAGTCGAGATTGCGCGTGAGGCCGGAGATATCGTGCTTGGGCTTGGCTCGGCCGAGCACGCGGATGGCGGAGGCGCCGAAGGCGAGTGCGGCCGCGAAGGCTTCCAAGCCGAGCTGCGTGATCTCGTTGACGCGCAAAGGCAGCACCCGCGCCGGCAGGCCGGCGCCGTGCCGGGCGAGCGCCTCGATCAGGGGTTCGCCATGGTCGCCGTCGTGCAGCAGCACGACCGGCTCGCGCCCGCCGGCCTCGGCATAGGTGGCGAGCAGGGTCCGCAGCTTCCGCAGCAGCGCGTCGGCCGGCGGCAGCGTGTAGGTCACCGCGCCGGTCGGGCAGACGGCGGCGCAGGCGCCGCAGCCGGCGCAGATCTCGGCGGAGATCGCGACATGGTCACCAGCGGGGGTGATCGCGCCGGTCGGGCAGAGCTCGAGGCAGCGCGTGCAGCCGGTCTTTTTGGAACGCGCATGGGCGCAGAGCCCTTCGTTCAGCGCGACATAGGCCGGCTTGTCGAACTCACCGATAAGCCCGCTCGCCTGGAAGGCGAGCCGCTCGACCGCGGCTGCATCGCGCGGATCGGCGCGCAGATAGCCGGCACGCAGATCGCCGGCCGGGAAGAGCGGCGTGCCGCCGGAGACATCGATGACGACATCGCATTGCGAGACCGCGCCGTTGCGCGGGAGATCGAAGACGAGCTTGCCGCGCGAGGAGGGAGCGGGCGACGCGTAGTCGTTGACGGTGATCTCGAAAGCGCCGAGCCAGCCGCTCGCCTGCGCGATCGTGCCCTTCAGCACGGGGAACTCGTCGGTACGCGGCGGCGCGATCTCGCCGGGACGCGACAGCAGCACGGTGACGTCGAGATGCTCGGCGAGCCGGTGTGCCAATGAGATCGCGACCTCGTCGCGGCCATAGATCAGCGCGACGCCCTTGCTGGTCAGCGTGGTGAAGGAGGCCGGCGGCAGCGGCTCGCTCGCGGCGGCGAGCAGGGCGGCCATCTTAGGGCCGGCGGCTTTCGCGTCATCCGACCAGCCGGCCGTCTCGCGGATGTTGGTGAAGGTGAGGTCACCCGCATAATCGAGGTCGGCGGCGACCTCCTCGAACAGCGGTGCCTCCTGCGTGCAGGCGACGGTGATCGCCTCGCTCTTTGCCAGCATGGCGTGGAAGCGCTCGATCTGACTGCGGCAGAGATGGCGATGCTCGCTGATCTCGGCACCGCTGCAGCCGCGCCTGAGCGCCGCGCCGTCGAGCGGCATCGTGTCCTCGCACGAGCAGACCATCAGCGTGCGGGCGACATCGGTCATCGAGCAGGCATCCTCATGATCGCGGCAGCGTCTTTGGTCGCGCTTGCGATAATCTCATCTTATATGGAATTGGAATGGCTCCAAAGAAGCAAGCCTCTCCGTTGAGTTGAGGCGCAGGGCAGGGACGATGGCGGCAGGGCCGGTCAGGCAGGACGATCTCAGGCGCGAGCCGGTGCTGCCGCCGGGGTTTTCGCTCGTCACCCTGCGCGAATCAGGCGACGCCTTCGCCCATGCGCAGGCGATCGCTGCCGAAGTCGGGGCTGCGACTTTGGTCTGGGTGCGACGTTTCGACATCGTCGAGTTCGCGGTGGTACTCGAGCCCGACGCGATCCTCGCCGAGGCCCGGCTCGCCCATTATCTCGCCATGAACGCGCTCGCCGATGCGCTCGCCGTGCATTCCCCGCCGGAGCGGCCGGTGCTGTTCCGCTGGCCGGATGCGCTGACCTATGATCTCGGTCTGATCGGCGGCGGGCGCCTCGGCTGGCCGGCGGATTGCCCGGAGAACCAGGTGCCGGAGTGGCTCGTCTTCGGCGCGATGGTCCGGGCGACGACGATGTCGCCCTTCGAGCTCGGCCAGACCGGCGTCGGCATGGCAGAGGAGGGCTTCGAGGAGGTCGATGCGGTCGATCTGATCGAGGCGTTCTGCCGCCATCTCATGCTCGGCGTCAGCCACTGGCAGGCGGAGGGCGCCAGGGCGGCGGCGCGGCGTTGGCTCGACCGGTTGGAGAAGGTCGTCGGCGTGCGCCACGGCATCGAGCCGAATGGCGATTTGATCGCGACCTCGCAGCACGGCACCGAGCGCAGGAACATGGTCGAGGCGCTGGCCGAGGTCGACTGGCTCGACCGGGAGAGCGGAGCGCCGAAGCTGTGAGCGCCCCCAAGCTCCCACGCGCGATCCGGCTCGATCCGTCGGACAGCTTCGTCTTCCGCAAGGCCGCGGAACCCGGCGAATGGCTGGTCACCGGCTCCTTCCTGTTCACGCCGGAGAGTGTCACCGAGCTCGATACCAAGGGGCGCGTCGCCTTTCGCTCCGGTTTCCTCGGCATCGGCAGCTTCGGCTGGAGCACGCTCGCAGTCGTCACCGAGGTGACGGTGGAGGAACTTGAACAGGCGGCGGCGCAGCTTGCGGCGCAACTCGTCGACAAGCTCGGCGCGCCTGATCTCGTGGCCGCACGCGCGGCTGCCGAGGAGGAGATCGCCTTTGCCGCCTCGCTCTGCGATCATCCGGCGCAGACCTTGCTCGCTCTGCACCGCACGCTGGAGGAGGGCGAGATCCGCGAGCGCTTCCGCAGCCTGATGCCGCGCGGCGACGCGCCGAAGGATGCCTTCCGCGCCTTCGAGTTCGTCGAGGTCGATGGCGAGGACGAGCCGCAGGAGCAGGTCGACCTGATGAAGCTGGCAAGGGAACCGCGATGACCCATTTCTGGGCGAGCTCCGGCCATCTCCTGCTCGACCGCGAGCCGGGCGGCGGCCTCGTCGTCACAGACGATTTCCTGAAGGCCTATCTGGCGCGGCCGGAAGTGCTGCCGCCGGAGGAGGCCTGCGCGGCCGAAAGGGCGCTGCACGCGAAGCTGATGGCAGAGCCGCAGGCTGAGGTCGCCGATCGCGAGATCGCGGCCATTGCCGATGCCGATGCGCGCGAGAACTGGCGTTTCCTGCTCGGCTGGCGCGAGCGGCTTCTGGGCGCGCCGACCTTGCAGGGCGCCTATGCCGGCATCATCCGCGGCGGCGTCTCCGGCATCCCGCCTGTCTTCCTCGACCAGCTCGTCCACGTCATCCTGCGCGCCGGGCTCGACGAGGAGAGCGACCCCTTCGTGGTGCGCGCCGCCGAGTGCCTGTTCCGGCCGCAGCGCGTAACCCTGCACGAGAACACGACCCTGCTCGCCGATGCCGAGATGATCGAGGGGCACGAGGCCGATCGGCATGCCTCGCCTTTGCTCGCCATGCTCGGCGGCCCGGCCGTAACCTCGCTCGACATCCTCAAGCCCGCCGATGCCGACCGCTACTGGCAGCGCTCGGATGCCTTCGACATGGTGCTCGATCTCGGCGGCAAGCCCTCGGGCCGTGCCGCACTCGGCAAGGCGATTGCCCATTGGATCCGGCAGGTTCACGGCTTTTCGGCCGAGATCGAAGCCGTCGAGAACGTGCGCGATGCCGATTGGCGCTGGTTCGTCGGCCTCGACGCGCGGGCGACGGCAATCGGCAATGCGCTCTGGAAGGGCGAGACGCTCGACGCGGACAAGGCCTCGCAGCTGATCGCGCTTTATCGGCTGACGCTGCCGCCGGAGGTGCCGGTGCTACCGGCGGCCAAGGGAGCACCTATCTATCTGATGCTGGCGATGGATGGCGACCGGCTGGTCAGAATGAAGCCGCAGAATCTGGTGACCGGCCTGCCCCTCGCGACGCATGAGATGGCGAACTAGGAGGAGCCGCGCGATGGCCCAGCAGCATCACGAGGTCGGTGTCGTGGTCGAGCGGCGCAAGCTCGATTCGCCCTGGGCCGACCATGCCTGGATGCCGATCGCTGTCCTCCCCGAGCCACCGCCGCTGGCGCCCTGGAGCAGGCTCGCTGGCGATGACAGGCGCGAACAGTTCTATCTCGGCTCGGTCGTGCTGACGCTGCACTCGGTCGACACCGCCCATTTCCGCGAGAATTTTGCGACCGGCCGGGCCAGGCTCTGGGTCTCCGTCAGGCCGACCGGGATCGAGCCGGCGCTGGAGCTCGTCGGCGTCACCGCCGACCCGTCCGAGGGCGAGGTCTTCCTGGAGAATGTCGACGACATCGTCGAGGCCGTGCCGATGCCGGCAGCGATCGCCGAGGCCGTGCTCGCCTTCTTCGAGACGCACCATGTCGAGCGCGAATTCATCAAGCGCAAGCGCACCGAGCATGATCCGCGCAAGGGCGGGCTGCGGCCGCGGCCGGGCGTCGATCGCGGAGAAGACTGATGTCGCGCTCCGACGACGAGGATCGTGACGAAGGCTTCCTCGGCCGCTGGGCGCGCCGCAAGAAAGAGGCTCAGAACCACGACCTGCTCTCTCACCCCTTGCGGGGGAGAGTTGGAGAGGGGGGTATGCCACCCTCGACAGAGGTTGCGCCGGGCACGGAGGGGACTGCGGGTGCGATACCCCCCTCCCAACCCTCGCCCACAGGGGGGGAGGGCTCCCCCGCCCAACCAGAACCCGAGATGGTCGAGCCGCCTTCGCTCGATCTCATCGACAAGGATTTCGACCTCGCCCACTGGCTGAAGCAGAACGTGCCGGAGGAGTGGAAGCTCAAGGCGCTGCGCCGCGCCTGGGAGAGCGATCCGGCGATCTCGGGCTATCTCGATCCCGCCCGCGATTACGCGCTCGACTGGAACACGCCGGGCGGTGCGCCGGGCTACGGGCCGCTCAGCGAGTCGGACAATGTCGAGGAGATGCTGGCCAATATCTTCGGCAAGCCGCCGGAACCGGCCGCCGAGCCGACCGAGGCGGTGCGTAACGACGTCGCAGTTGTTCAACCTTCGTCTAATGAGACGGAGGATGATGATCCTGCTGCACCGCAGCGGGAGGTTGCGGCCGAGGCGTCGCCGGTCCGCCTGAGTGGGCGGGAAGCCTCGGCAAAATCCAGCGAAATTGCCGCTGAAACCGCGTCTTTGCTCCAGGCGTCTTCCGCTGCGCCGCAAAATCGCACCGAAATCCCACGCCAGAGGCGACGCGGCGGTGGCGCGACGCCGCTCTGAGTTCCAGTTCAGAACAATTGCAATCTAGGGCGATAAGGCCTCATTATCACCGCGTGCCCCGGCGCGTTCGAGTGCGCGGGTGCGGAATTAGGAGACGCCTTCGTTCATGCGGGACCAGGCTCTGGAAAGGGCGATCGAAGCGGCCGGCGGCGTGCGTGCGCTGGCGCGGGCGGTCGGTGTCTCGCAGCCGGCGATCTCGACCTGGAAGCGCGTCCCGGCTGATCGCGTCCTGTCGGTGGAAGCCTTGACCGGTGTCTCGCGTGGCGATCTGCGGCCCGACCTCTACCCGCAAGAGCCGATCATCGTCGAGGCTGCCGCGCCCGCGATCGACGAGATCGACGCTGCCCGCGCCGAGGAGTTCGAGCTGATCGGCGCCTTGCTCTGGCGCGCTCCGACAGCCGAGACGCTGGCCGCGCTGCAAGGCCTGCGCGGCGATGCCTCGCCGCTCGGTATGGCCCATCTGGCGCTGGCGGAAGCGGCCGCCGAGGCGAGCCCCGAGCAGGTCCGCGACGAATTCTTCCAGCTCTTCATCGGCGTCGGCCGCGGCGAGCTCCTGCCTTACGCCTCCTATTATCTCACCGGCTTCCTGCATGAGCGCCCGCTCGCTCTGGTGCGCGAGGACATGGGCAAGCTCGCTCTCGCCCGGGCCGAGCGCGTCGGCGAGCCCGAGGACCACATCGCTGTGCTGATGGATATCGAGGCGAAGCTGATCCGCGGCGAAGTTTCAGGCGAGGGCGTCGACGAGGCCTCCTTCTTCGCCCGCCATATCCGGCCCTGGGCAGACCGCTTCTTCGCCGATCTCGAAACCGCCGAGGCGGCGCGCTTCTATCGCGCCGTCGGACGGGTCGGCAGCCTTTACCTTTCGATCGAGACGCAGGCCGCGAGCCTGCCCGCATGATGTCCGGCACGGAGGAGACGACGATGTCGCAAAAGAGCAAGGATGCGGGGCTCGACCGCCGCAACTTCTTCAAGGCGCTCGGCGCCGGCGCGACCGTGGCCGTCGCCCCCGTCGCGATCTCGCCTGCCGCCGCCGTCGACCCCGGCAAGGAGGAGACGAAGGCGCGCTATCGCGAGAGCGAGCACGTCAAGGACTTCTACCGCGTCAACCGTTACTGAGGAGGCCGGCGTCATGCTGATCAAGCGCAAATCCGCCGACGTCCAGCGCGGCCGCCTGCAGAGTGCCCTCGGGGGCCTCGCCTCCGGTGTGATGGACCGCCGCTCCTTCCTGCGCCGCTCTGGCCTCGTCGCCGGTGGCGTCGCGGCCGCCGGCGCCCTGCAGATCGGCGCCGTCCGCAAGGCCGAGGCCGCCGATTTCGGGCCGGCCACCGGCACCAAGGTCATCAAGAACATCTGCACGCACTGCTCGGTGGGCTGCACGGTCCGCGCCGAGGTCAACAACGGCGTCTGGGTCGGCCAGGAGCCGGCGTGGGAGAGCCCGATCAACCGTGGCAGCCATTGCGCCAAGGGCGCCTCGGTTCGCGAACTCGTCCACGGCGATCGCCGCATCAAGTATCCGATGAAGCTGGTCGACGGGCAGTGGCAGCGCCTGTCCTGGGACCAGGCGGTCAACGAGATCGGCGACAAGATGATGGAGATCCGGGCCAAGTCCGGCGCGGATTCGGTCTACCTGCTCGGCTCGGCCAAGTTCTCCAACGAAGGCTCCTATCTGTTCCGCAAGTTCGCGGCCTTCTGGGGCACCAACAACGTCGACCACCAGGCGCGCATCTGCCACTCGACCACGGTCGCGGGCGTCGCGAACGTCTGGGGCTACGGCGCCATGACCAATTCCTACAACGACATCCGCAATTCGAAGACCGTGCTGTTCATGGGCTCGAACGCGGCTGAGGCGCACCCGGTCTCGATGCAACACATCCTGACGGGCAAGGAGGAGCAGCGCGCCAACGTCATCGTCTTCGATCCGCGCCTGACCCGCACTGCGGCGCACGCTACCGACTATGTCCGCTTCCGTTCCGGCACCGACATCGCGGTGATCTGGGGCCTGATGTGGCACATCTTCAAGAACGGCTGGGAGGACAAGGCCTTTATCGCCGCGCGCGTCCACGGCATGGACGACGTCCGCAAGGAGGTCGAGAAATACGATCCCAAGACGGTCGAGGACATCACCGGCGTCCCCGGCGAGCAGATGAAGCGCGTCGCCCAGACCTTCGCCACGGTGAAGCCGGCGACCTTCGTCTGGTGCATGGGCGTGACCCAGCACTCGGTCGGCACGGCGAACGTCCGCGCCATCTGCACTTTGCTGCTGGCGACCGGCAATGTCGGCGCACGCGGCACCGGCGCCAACATCTTCCGCGGCCACTGCAACGTCCAGGGCGCGACCGACTTCGGCTTGGATATCTCGAACCTGCCTTGCTATTACGGCCTGGTCGAAGGCGCCTGGCGCCATTGGGCCCGCGTCTGGGGCGTCGACTACGACTATTTCGTCTCGCGCTTCGACGAAGTCCCGGCCAAGGGCGGCCGCGCCGCCCGCACCCGCAAGCAGAACATGGAGACCTCGGGCCACACCTCGACCCGCTGGTTCGACGCGGCGAACCTGCCGGCCGAGCAGGTCGACCAGAAGGACAACCTCAAGGCCATGTTCGTCATGGGCCATGGCGGCAACACCATCCCGCGCATGCCCGATGCCGTGAAGGGCCTCGAGAAGCTCGAGCTGCTCGTCGTCTGCGATCCGCACCCGACCAACTTCGTCTCGCTCGGCGGGCGCAAGAACGGCACTTATATCCTGCCGATCTGCACCCAGTTCGAGACCTCAGGCTCGCGCACCTGCTCGAACCGCTCGGTGCAATGGGGCGAGAAGGTCGTCGAGCCGATCTTCGAATCCGCCAGCGACTACGCGGCCATCTACAAATTCTCGCAGAAGCTCGGCTTCGCCACCGAGATGTTCCGGCCCTACGAGATGGTCCAGGGCAAGATCGGCCTGGAGCCGACGGCGGAATCGATCCTCAAGGAGATCAACCGCGGCGGCTGGTCGACCGGCTATACCGGCCAGTCGCCCGAGCGCCTGAAGCTGCACATGGCGAACCAGGACAAGTTCGACATCGTGACGCTGCGCGGCGCCAAGGGCTCGCCGGTCGAGAACGACTTCTACGGGCTGCCTTGGCCGTGCTGGGGCACGCCCGAATACAAGCACCCCGGCACGCACATCCTCTACAACACCTCGCTCGCCGCGAAGGATGGCGGCGGCACGTTCCGGCCGCGCTTCGGCCTGACCCGCGAGCGCACGCTGCCCGACGGCAGCAAGGTCGAGGATACCCTGCTCGCCGAGGGCGGCTCCTACTCGCTGAACTCGGACATCAAGGACGGCTATCCCGAGTTCACCATGGGCGTGCTGAAGAAGCTCGGCTGGGACAAGGACCTGACGCCGGCGGAACTGGCCACCATCTCCTGGATCGGCGGCAACACGATCGACAACGTCTCCTGGTCGACCGACCTGTCGGGCGGCATCCAGCGCGTCGCGATGGATCATGGCTGCGTGCCCTATGGCAATGGCAAGGCCAGGGCGAATGCCTGGAACCTGCCGGACCCGGTGCCGGTCCATCGCGAGCCGATCTACTCGCCGCGCGTCGACCTCGTGGCGAAATGGCCGGCCCGGCCCGACGAGCGCACGCTGCGCATCCCGAACCTGCACACCTCCGTGCAGAAGGCGGCGGTCGAGAAGGGCATCGCCAAGTCGTTCCCGATCGTCCTGACCTCCGGCCGTCTCGTCGAGTACGAGGGCGGTGGCGAGGAGACGCGCTCGAACAAGTGGCTGGCCGAACTGCAGCAGGACATGTTCGTCGAGATCAACACGGCGGACGCGGCCGAGCGCGGCATCAGGGACGGAGCCATGGTCTGGGTCACCGGCCCGGAGAACAACTCGAAGGCCAGGGTGAAGGCGCTGGTCACCGACCGCGTCGGCAAGGGCGCGGCCTTCATGCCCTTCCATTTTGGCGGCGTCTTCCAGGGCGTCGACCAGCGCGGCAACTACCCCAAGGGGCTGGATCCGATCGTGCTCGGCGAGTCCGTCAACACCATAACCACCTATGGCTACGACCCGGTGACGGCCATGCACGAAGGCAAGGCCACGCTTTGCCAGATCGCAGCGGCGTGAGGAGGAGCTGAATCATGGCCCGGATGAAATTCCTCTGCGACGCCGACCGCTGCATCGAGTGCAACGCCTGCGTCACTGCCTGCAAGAACGAGAACGACGTACCCTGGGGCATCAACCGCCGGCGCGTCGTCACCATCAATGACGGCAAGCCCGGCGAGCGCTCGGTCTCGATGGCCTGCATGCATTGCACCGACGCGCCCTGCGCCGCGGTCTGCCCGGTCGACTGCTTCTACACCACGGCGGATGCCGTGGTGCTGCACAGCAAGGACCTCTGCATCGGCTGCGGCTACTGCTTCTACGCCTGCCCGTTCGGCGCCCCGCAATATCCGAAGGTCAGCAACTTCGGTTCGCGCGGCAAGATGGACAAGTGCACCTACTGCTCCGGCGGCCCGGAAGTCGATCTCTCGCCGGCCGAGTACCAGAAATACGGCTCGAACCGCCTGGCCGAGGGCAAGCTGCCGCTCTGCGCCGAGATGTGCTCGACCAAGTCGCTCCTCGCCGGCGACGGCGAGGTGATCGCGCAGATCTACAAGGAACGGGTGGTCAAGCGCGGCTACGGCTCGGGAGCCTGGGGCTGGCAGACGGCCTACCGGGAAACCATCACGATCTGAGCTGGGGGAGGGGGGCGCATCACGGCTCGAAAGGGTCGGGTGCGTTCCTCCCCGGATCGCTACGCCTTCGCGAAAGGATGCCGCCATGTCGCTCCGCGCCCATCTCCATCTCCTGGTCACGGCCCTGCTTCTGGCTGCGGCGGTCGGCTTCGCCCAGCCCGGCGCGGCTCAGCAGATCAACCCGACGGCTGACTCGGTCAAGGAGAAGCAGTTCCTCGACGCGCTGAAGGGCAATCCTTCCGCCGAGCTGCAGGGCCGCATCACGATTCCCGACACCAAGGCGGCGACGCTGGAGCGGCCGGCAGGGCGCGAGTGGCGCGCCTTCCACCAGAACACCATGACCAAGATCGGCGCGGTTTCCGTGCTCGGCATGCTGATCGTGCTGATCGCCTTCTATCTCATTCGCGGCCGCATCCGGATCGAGAGCGGCCCGTCCGGGCAGACCCTGACGCGCTTCAACGGCTTCGAGCGCTTCATGCACTGGCTCACCGCCGCCTGCTTCATCGTGCTGGCGCTGTCCGGGCTCAACGTCACTTTCGGCAAGGCGCTGCTGCTGCCGCTGATCGGCCCGGAGGCGTTCACCAATATCTCGATCGTGGCGAAATGGGCCCACAACTATCTCGCCTGGCCGTTCATGCTCGGCATCGCCCTGATGTTCCTGGTCTGGATCAAGGACAATATACCCAGCATGATCGACGTCCGCTGGTTCGCGGCCGGCGGCGGCATCGTCGGCAAGGGGCACCCGCCGGCAAAGCGCTTCAATGGCGGCCAGAAGATCGTGTTCTGGACGGTGGTGCTCGGCGGCGCGGCGCTTAGCGTCTCCGGCATCTATCTGCTCTTCCCGGCAACCGCGGGCGGTGTGCTCAACCTTCAGTTCTGGAACGTGGTCCACGGCATCGTCGGCGTGCTGATGGTCGCCGCCATCCTCGCCCACATCTATATCGGCACGATCGGCATGGAGGGCGCCTTCGATGCGATGGGCTGCGGCGAGGTCGATCTCAACTGGGCCAGGGAGCATCATTCGCTCTGGGTCGCCGAAGAGATGCGCAAAGGACATGCCGGGAGCGGCAAGCTGCAGCCGGCGGAGTGAATTTTTGCCGCGCTTGACCCGCTGACGGCATTTGCACGATGACAGCCGGGCGCGTCTTGCGCCCGGCTTTGTCTTTTTGAGGATGTCGTTGTCGATGCGCGTGATCGGACTGGCGGGCTGGAGCGGGGCCGGCAAGACGACCCTCCTCACAAAGCTGATCCCGGAGTTCAACCGCCGCGGCGTCCGGGTCTCGACGATCAAGCACGCCCATCACGCCTTCGATCTCGATACCCCCGGCAAGGATTCATGGGCCCATCGGCAGGCCGGCGCCTCCGAGGTGCTGATCTCGTCGGCGAAGCGCTGGGCGCTGCTGCACGAATTGCGCGACGAGCCCGAATTGGCCCTGCCGGATCTGCTGGCGCGCCTGTCGCCGGTCGACCTCGTCATCGTCGAGGGCTTCAAGCGCGATCGGCACGCCAAGCTCGAGGTCTATCGCGCCGCCAACGGCAAGCCGCCCTTGCATCCGGATGATCCCAGTATCGTTGCGATCGCCAGCGACACACCCCTTCCGGACGCCGGGCGGCCGGTGATCGGGCTCGACGACGTCCCCGCCATCGCCGATTGTCTCTTCGCCAAGGCGCAGCCGCTCGACGCGGTGCTGGCCCGGGCGAAAGGAGATTTCTGACGATGGCGCAGCTCAGCGCGGATGCCGACGCCTTCGGGCCGATGCTGACGATCGAGCAGGCGGCCGAGCGCGCCGCCGAGCACATCACGGCAGTGGCGGGCTCCGAGACCGTGCCGCTTGCCGCGGCGGACGGGCGCGTGTTGGCCGCGGACATCGTCGCGCCGGTCGACCTGCCGCCCTTCGCCAACTCGGCGGTCGATGGCTATGCGGTCCGCTTCGCCGATCTGGCGGCAGCGGGGGAAACCCGCCTGCTGCTCTCCGGCCGCGTCGCGGCAGGCGCGGATGCGGCCGACGTCACGACCGAGAACCGCGCAGTGCGCGTCTTCACCGGCGCGCCGATGCCAGCAGGCGCCGATACGGTCTTCATGCAGGAGGACGTTGGGCTGGACGCCGGCGCGGTCATCCTGCCGGCCGGGCTGAAGCGCGGCGCCAACGCACGGCCGGCGGGCGAGGACCTGCCGCGGGGCGATACGGCGCTCGCTGCGGGCCGGCGCCTGCGTCCGCAGGACCTGGCGCTGCTCGCTGCGCTCGGCCTGACGAAGGTCGCGGTGCGCCGCCGCGTCCGGGTGGCGATCTTCTCGACCGGCGACGAACTCAACGAGCCCGGCACGGCCCTGCCGCCAGCCGGCATCTACGATGCCAATCGCAGCCTGCTGCGAGCGCTCGTGACCCATGCTGGCGCGGAGGTCGTCGATCTCGGCATTCTCAAAGATGAGCGCGAGAGCCTCGTGCGGAGGCTGCGCGAGGCGGCTGCGGACTGCGATTTGATCCTGACCTCCGGCGGCGTCTCGACCGGGGAGGAGGATCACGTCAAGGCCGCGGTCGAGCGCGCCGGCGAGCTCGCCTTCTGGCGCGTCGCGATCAAGCCCGGCCGACCGGTGGCGATGGGGCTCGTCGCTGGCACCCCCTTCATCGGCCTGCCCGGCAATCCGGTCGCGGTCTTCGTCACCTTCGCCTTCGTCGCCCGCACCGTGATCGCGCTTCTCTCGGGCACGCAGCCCGTGCGGCTGCCCGGGCTGCCCGTCAGGCTCGGCTTTGCCTACAAGAAGAAGGCGGGCCGGCGCGAATATGTTCGTGTCTCGCTGGCGCCCGGTCCCGACGGCATCGCGGTGGCGCGAAAGCATCCGCGCGACGGGGCCGGCGTGCTGACCTCGCTGACCGAGACCGACGGGCTGGTCGAGCTCTCCGACGAGCTGACCAGCGTCGCGGAAGGTACGATCGCGCCCTTCCTCGCTTATGAGATGCTGACGGGCTGAAGCATCGGACCGAAAAGTGGAATCCACTTTTCGGAACAATCTGATGCGCAATCCAAAGCTCAGTCGCGCCGGAAGATCACCGTCGCCAGCCAGCCCAGCAGCAGCGCCACCGCGACCGTCGCCAGGCCGTAGAGGAGCGGCCGGTCATGCGCGGCCGAGGTCATGCGCTGTTCCGCGCCGGTCTTCACCACCTCGAAATTGGTGGTCTGGCGCGCCAGGATCGAGCCGCCGGCATAGAGCAGCACCTCGACCTCATAGGGGCCGGTCGGCGCGATCGCCGGGATCTTGATCTGCGAGCTGAACAGCGCCGGCGACAGGAAGGTGACGCCACGCTCGTCGAGCGTATAGAGCTGCTTGCCTTCGAGCGTCCGGATCAGCGCGTCGCGGAAGCGGGCGATGTCGAACTCGAAGTCGAAGCCCCCCTGCGGCCGTTGCGCATTGGCGAGGCCGATGCGGTCGCGCCGCGCCGCCTCCTCGGACAGGATCTCCTTGATCGGCCGATTGGTCGCGACCGACAGATAGATCGAGCGATCCGGAAAGCGCCGCTGGGTGCGGTTGATCCAGATCGGACCGACGCGTTCCTTCTCGCGCACGATCAGCATGCGCTGCGGCCCGCGCACCGTGACGACGATGTCGTAGGGGTCGGCGCGCGCCACCGAGCGCCCGTCGCGCTCGACCAGGCCGAACACGGCGAGCTGGTCGCCGGTAAAGTTGGAGGCGATCGCGATCCGGTGGGTCGACAGTGCCGCAATCAGCGCCTCGGCCTTCGCCGGAACGCTGGCGAGTGCCGCGAGGCAGGTCGCAGCGAGGGCGAGGGCCGCGCGTCTCATCGCTGCGCTCCTTCCGGCACGACCACCGAATAGGGCTCGTTCGGCGGCAGGAAGAGCTCGACCGCGAAGCGCAGGCCGACCGCGAGGATCAGCAGCGCCAGCAGCAGCCGGAACGATGAGACGTTGAGATTGCGCGCCGCCCGGCCGCCGAATTGCGCGCCGATGACGCCGCCGACCAGCAGCAGCATGGCGAGGATGATATCGACCGACTGGTTGGTGACGGCGTGCAGCACCGTCGCGCCGGTCATGGTGACCAGGATCTGGAACAGCGAGGTGCCGACCACCACTGCCGGCGGAATCCGGAAGAAGTAGATCAGCGCCGGCACGAGCATGAAGCCGCCGCCGACGCCAAGTACCGCGCCGATGAAGCCGATGATGACGGCAAGGCCGACGATCGGGATCACGCTGGCATAGAGTTGTGAACGCGGGAAGCGCATGCGCAGCGGCAGGCCCATCCAGGGCGGGTGCGAGCCGGCCTCGCGCAGCCGGCGGGCCGGCTTGCCGCGGCGGTCGCGCAGCGCGGCGCGCACCGCGTCGAACAGCATCAGCCCACCGATCAAGGTGAAGAGCGTGACGTAAGAGAGGGTGATGACCAGCTCGAGCTGGCCGAGGCGCCGCATCGAGTTGAAGAACAGCACGCCCATGATCGTGCCGAAGATGCCGCCCGAGACCAGGATGCCGCCGAGCTTGAAGTCGAGCGCGTTGCGTCGCCAATAGGTCAGCACGCCGGTCATCGACGAGCCGGCGACCTGCGCAGCGACGGTCGCGACCGCGACGGCGGGGGGAATGTCGAGGAAGATCAGCAGCGGCGTCAGCAGGAAGCCGCCGCCGACGCCGAACAGGCCCGAGATGAAGCCGACCGCGCCGCTCAGCCCGAGGACGAGGAAAATGCTGATCGGCAGTTCCGCGATCGGGAGATAGATCTGCACTCTTCCAAAACCCCGTCGGCCGTCGGTGCCTTCCCATGTCGGGCATGGTCTCGCAAAAGTGGATACGACTTTTGCGACGAGAACATGCCCAACCGGCTGAGCCGGCATGAATTTCTGGCTCGGCCGGAGCCGGCCGAACGAAAAACGCGCCGTAGCCGTGACGCTACAGCGGAAACCTTTTCAATTTGTGCAGCTTTGAACCGATCTCGGGTACAGGCCTCGGCCTGCACCGTCGGGCTCAGCCGCGGCCGGGCTTGGCTGGCTTCTTGGCGGCAACCGGCGCCTCGTCCCAGCCCTTGGCCGGCGGCGTGACCTCGTTGGCGTTCGCCTCGAGTGCCTTCGGCTTCCAGCTCTCCGCTGTCGCCTTGGCCGCTGCGAGATCACTCGCGGAAAGCCGGCCCGCCACTTCGTCGCGCTTGCGGCCCGCATCCTCGTCGCCCTGGGCGGCAGCGATCGCGAACCAGCGATAGGATTGGCTAAGATCGGCCGGCGCGCCGAGGCCTCGGCCGAGCAGGATGGCGAGATTGTACTGGCTGTCGCGCACGCCATGCTCGGCGGCGCGGCGGAACCATTCGGTCGCCGTCGTATAGTCCGGCTTGCCGCCGGCGCCTTCGGCGTAGAGCACGGCGAGATTGTGCATCGCCTTGGCGTTGCCGCGTTCGGCGGCGCGCCCGTACCAGACCTTGGCGAGCGCCGGGTCGCGATTGGTGCCGATGCCCTTCTCGAACATGTTGCCGAGCCGGAACTGCGCCGGCGTAAGGCCGGCGACGGCGGCGCGCTCGAACAGGCGAAGCGCCAGCTTCGGATCGCGGTTGCCCGGGCCGTCGGCCGCCTGGGCGGCGATCTGGTAGACGGCGCGGGCATCGCCCGCGAGCGCCGCCTTGCGCATGCCGGCACTGCCGGCAGTGCCCGGCAACTCGCCGATTCCGGTGACGCTCTCGACCGCCTCGGACGGGCTCTGCAGCGGCAGCGAGGCGACCATCGATGGCACCGAGGCGATCGGCGGGAGCTCGGCGCTCGCCGCCTGGGCCGGGGCGGGCGCGGCGGCCTGCGCCGGTGTCGTGCCGATCTGCAGCGCCGAGCTTTGGTCCTTGGCCGGCGGGGTCGCCGGCTCGGCCGGGGCGCTCTGCGGCGCCGGCTTGGCCGCAGGGGCCTCGACGGGAGCAGCAGCGGTCGGCTTGGCCCCGCTGCTCTCGTTCGCCACCTGCTTCTCGGCGCTGCCCTTCTGGCCGCCGGAGAACACCTGCGCGGCGCCGATCGCGAGAACCAGCGCGGCGAGGCCGAGCAGCAGCGGCCGCCGGCGCTTTTCGAGGATCGCCTTGAGGCGTCCGCCGGAGGCGGGCTTGCCGGGCTTGGCAGTCTCGGACGCTGCGGCCGGGTTGGCGGCGGCGGCCTCGCTGGCGGCCTTGGCCGAGCGGCGCGCCGCAGCGATCAGGCTCTGGCGCACGGCCTGGGGATCGTTGCCCTGCGGGGCCGGGGCATCGGGACGCGGCCGGCCGGAGCCGGGCTCCAGCGGCATGTCNGCCCGCCGATCCGTGGCGGGCGCTGCTCGGCCGCGAAGCGCTCGGCCATCGGCATGGCGGGAGTCGCCACCTTGATCTCTTCGGCCGGGGCGGGCGCCCTGACACGCGGTGCGGGGGCGGGTTCGGCACTGTAGCGCTCGCGCTCGCCGCCCAGCTCGGCTTCGAGATCGCCGAGACGGCCGATGATGGTCTCCAGCGTCCGATGCACGGCGCCGATCGCATCCTGGGTCTCGCGCCCGGTCGAGACATGGCTCTCGCGCAGGCCGCTCATCAGGTCGCTGAGCTCGGACAGGCTCGCGCCGCGCGACGAGGGCAGGTCGGCCATGGCGGCGCGCGCTGCGCGTTCCGCGGCGGCGGTGGTGTCCTCGCGCATGCTCTGGAGGTGGACGACCAGGTCCTGCAGCGTCCGCTCGATGCCGTGCTCGGCCGAGCGCGTCGCGGCCTGCTGGTCGAGCCGCTGGGTCAGGCCCTCGATCTGGCGCTCGAGCGCGTCGAAGGACTCGGAGCCGGCGCCGGGCCGGCCGGCTTCGTCGATCTTCGCGGCGAGGCCGCGCAGCATGTCCTCGACCGGGCGCATGTCGACCCGCGCGAGGGGAGCCCCGCCATCGTCGACCATCTGGGCGAGAGTGCTCGAGGCTGCGAGTTGCTCGACGCGGTCGGTCAGGACCTCGATCCGGTCCTCGAGCCGGCTCGGTGGCCGCTCGGCCAGATGCTCGAGCTTGATCACCAGCGCTTCGATGCGCCCGGCGAGTTCGTTGGAGGCGGGGCGGCCGATGGCGTCGAGCTCACTGATGCGGGCGACCAGCTGGTCGACCTGCCCATCGATGACCGACGTCTTCATCGACGGCAGCGAGTCGATCTTATGGGCGAGCGACTCGACCTGGCGCGACAAAGCGAGCATGGGCCCGCTTTCGCTGGAGCGCTCGCGGTCGCTGTGCAGGCTCTCGCGCACGTCCTCGATCGCCAGGGACAGGCTGCGCAGGTCGCGCGTGTCGTCGCGCAGGCGGCCGACATCCGAGGTCAGGGCATTGAGCTGCAGCGACAGATCGTCGAAGCGCCGGCCGTCCGGGGCGGAGACGATCTCGCGCAGCTCGGCCAGCTCGTTCAGGATCGGGGCGATCACCTGGCGGTCGCCGCCGCGCGTAGCGAGGGCGTCGACCTTGGCAGCGAGATGGGCGACCTCCAGCTCGAAGCGGCTGTAGCTCTCCTGCGGGCGCGTCTCCGACAGGCGGCCGATCTCGGCCTCGATCCGGGCCAACGGCTTCAGGACGGGGTCGAGCCGTTCGCGTCCGTCGAGGCGGTCGAGCCGGGTCCCGATCTCGCCGATCGCCCGTTCGAGCGGCTTGTAGGCGGCGCGCTGCTCCTCGGCCCGCATCGCCGGCTGGGCCGGGGCGATCCGGTCGCTCAGCTGGCGCAGATCGTCGCGCAGGTTCGCCAGCGTCGGCGCGTGGCTCGAACGCTCGATAGCCGGCGTCCTCGGCCCCTCGTCCAGGGCGCGCTGGCGCGAGCGGATGTCGGAAACCGCAGCGGCGAGGCCATCACGGCTCAAGGCCGGGCGCGCCGGCTGCACCACCGGCCGGCGGTTGGCCTCCGTGGCCCGGCGCTCGATCTCGCTGAGGCGCTCGCCCATCGCCTTGATGGAATCGGCGATCACGCTGGTGGTGCGCTCCTGGCGCTCGACCGTGGCGCGTTCGCCCTGCGACAGGCGGCTCTCGGTGCGCTCCATCCATTGCGCGATCGAATCGAGTGCGTTCGCCGTGCGGGCGTTGCTGTCGCGGGTCAGGCGCTCGGCCATGGCGGCCTGGGTGATGAAGGCGTCGATGCGCTCGCGCGTCGGATCGGGCCGGGCGGCCTGGGGGGGCGCAGCCGTCTGCATCCCGCCTTGGGAAAGGCGGGCGAGGCGTTCCGACAGGGCGACGATGTCCTGCTCCTCGGCCTCGTGCGTGACGGTCTCGGACTCCCCTGCCTCTTCACGAATCTTGCTGTCGAGCCACTCGCCGAGCGTCATCCCGGCGCGACGCGCGGCGGTTTTCGCCGCGTCACGTGTGCGCGGATCGACGCCCTTGACGCTCCAGGGCAGGCTGGTCGCCATGTTACGCTCGCCTCGAGGGGCAGTCTTGACCAAAGAGCACTCGCTGCCCCCTCAGGCGGCGGCGCCCTTGCGATCTCGGCAATCATGAACATCGGGTTGATGCGGCTGACGCTGGAGATCGCGGCACCGACTTTTCGCTGTCACGGTAAACAGAGCGTTAAGATCGAGCGCCCGGGCGTTAATTTTCCGGAAACACCTGTCGCGGCAGGTTGCCCGGGGCGGGCATAACGGTAACTTACCCCCGGCCGGTGGAGAATGACGTGACGTAAGGGAGCCGCAGCGCCTACATTGCCGGCAACGCAGGGGTGCCTCCAACGGGTCGCTGCCCCGCCCGCAACCTCTAAGGAATGAACATGTCGCGCCAAAGCTCGGCTCTGGCGGCCACACCAAGTCACGACGGCCGCTCCGCCTCCCCTCTGACGACGAATGCCAGCGAAGCCGATGGCTTCACCATCAGCGATCTCGCCCGCGAATTCGGCGTCACGCTGCGCACGCTGCGCTTCTATGAATCGCGTGGCCTGCTCGCTCCGGCTCGCTCTGGTCTGACCCGGATCTATTCCAGCCGCGACCGCGCCCGCCTCGCTCTCATCCTCAAGGGCAAGCAGCTCGGCTTCACGCTGGTCGAAATCCGCGCCATGCTCGCCAACGAGGAAGGCAAGGAGATCAAGGGCAAGGAACCGTCCGCCTCGGTCGGCGGCCTCCAGCTCAGCCGCAGCCAGATCGCCGAGCAGCTCGATTTGCTGCGCAGCCAGCGCGCCGAGATCGAAGCCGCCATCGCCGAGCTCGAGGCGACCCTGGCGCGCCTCGACGCCTGATACGGCCCGGTCGCCCGACCGGCGTCCTTGGAAAATCACGATGCCCTGAACCCTCTCCGGTTCAGGGCATTTTTCGTTTGCAAGCACCGCGTGTGCCGCGCCAATCTCTCGCAACGACGCTGTCCAGGCGAAAAAGTTGACGTGGCCCCTTGGCAAGTCGCGACCAGATAGTTTATATGTGAACTATCTCGAAGCGCCGCTGTCATATCAAGCCGGCAAGCTTCGCCATGATGGCTGCACGAAACGCCAGGGAGGGATGCGATGCCGGTCTACAAGGCACCCGTCGAAGACACGCTGTTCCTGCTCAACGACGTCTTCCAGTTCGAGCGCTACAACAACCTCCCGGGTTTCGCCGAGGCGACGCCGGACCTGGTCGAGGCCGTGCTCGGTGAGGGCGCCAAGCTCTGCGAGGAGGTGCTGCAGCCGCTCAACCATTCCGGTGACAAGGAAGGCTGCAAGCGCAACGACGACGGCTCGGTGACGACGCCGAAGGGCTTCAAGCAAGCCTATGAGGCCTATGCCGCCGGCGGTTGGGTCGGGCTCGCCATGGATCCCGAATATGGCGGCCAGGGCCTGCCCTATACGCTCGGCGCCATCATGAACGAGTTCTCATCGTCGGCGAACATGGCCTTCTCGATGTATCCGGGCCTGACCATGGGTGCGATGGCTGCGCTCTATGTCCATGGCTCCGACGAGGTGAAGCGCACCTATCTGCCGAAGATGGCCGAAGGCACCTGGTCGGGCACGATGAACCTGACCGAGCCGCATTGCGGCACCGATCTCGGCCTGATCAAGACCAAGGCCGTGCCGAACGGCGACGGCTCCTACTCCATCACCGGCACCAAGATCTTCATCTCGGCCGGCGAGCAGGACATCACCGAGAACATCATCCACCTTGTGCTCGCCCGCATCGAGGGCGCGCCCCAGGGCGTCAAGGGCATCTCGCTCTTCGTCGTGCCGCGCAATGCGATCGGCGCGGACGGTGCTGTCGGAGAGAACAACAAGGTCTCCTGTGGCTCGATCGAGCACAAGATGGGCATCCACGCCAATTCGACCTGCGTCATGAACTATGACGGGGCGAAGGGCTGGCTGGTCGGGACCGAGAACAAGGGTCTCAACGCCATGTTCGTGATGATGAACGAGGCCCGCCTCGGCGTCGCGATCCAGGGGCTGGCCCAGTCCGAGGTCGCCTACCAGAACGCCGTCGTCTACGCCAAGGACCGCCTGCAGGGCCGCGCGCTGACCGGCGCCAAGAACCCCGACAAGGCCGCCGACCCGATTATCGTCCATCCGGACGTGCGCCGCACGCTGATGTCGATCAAGGCCTTCAACGAGGCGGCACGCGCCTTCGTGCTCTGGAATGCGATCAAGTCGGACGTCGCCCACCGCTCGACCGACGCCGCCGAACGCCAGGCCGCCGACGACCAGCTCGGCCTGATGACGCCGGTGCTCAAGGGCGTGCTCACCGATGTCGGCTTCGACAATGCGGTGAAGGCCCAGCAGATGTATGGCGGCCATGGCTACATCGCCGAATGGGGCATGGAGCAGTTCGTCCGCGATGCCCGCATCGCCATGATCTACGAGGGCGCCAATGGCGTGCAGGCGATGGACCTGGTTGGCCGCAAGCTCGGCCGCGACGGTGGCCGCGCCATCATGGCCTTCTTCAACGAGGTCGGCGCTTTCGTGAAGGAGAACGAGGCTGACGAGGCGCTGAAGCCGCTCCTGGTTTCGCTCGCAACCTCGCTCGGCCATCTCCAGCAGGCGACGATGTGGTTCATGCAGAACGCGCTGGCCAAGCCGGACAATGCCGGCGCCGGCGCGCATGACTACATGCACCTTCTCGGCCTGGTCTCGCTCGGCTATATGTGGGCGAAGATGGCCAAGGTCGCGCAGGACAAGCTCAAGGCCGGCGCCAATGGCCAGGCCGAGCGCATGAATGCCAAGCTCGTCACTGCCCGCTTCTTCATGGAGCGCTCGCTGCCCGAGACCGCCGCCCATCTGGCGCGGATCACCACGGGCGCGGATTCGACCATGGCGCTCGCGCCGGAACTATTCTGACCGACCGTCATTGCGAGAAGGCCGCAAGGCCGACGAAGCAATCCAGAAGCCTCACGCAGACCGCTGGATTGCTTCGCTTCGCTCGCAATGACGGCTAGGCTCAACGCAAAAGTCCACATGGGAGGCCTTGATGGCTGACGCCTTCATCTACGATCACGTCCGGACGCCGCGCGGCAAGGGCAAGGCCGACGGTTCGCTCCACGAAGTCACCGCGATCGAACTGGGCACGCAGACGCTGCGCGCCATCAAGGAGCGCAACAATCTCGACACCAAGCTGGTCGAGGACGTCGTCTTTGGCTGCGTCGATCCGGTCGGCGAGGCCGGTGCCGATATCGCCCGCACCGTCGCGCTGAAAGCCGGCTACGGCAAGGAAGTGCCGGGCGTGCAGATCAACCGCTTCTGCGCATCCGGCCTCGATGCGGTGAACCTTGCCGCGGCGCAGGTCATGTCCGGCCAGAAGGAGATGGCGATCGGCGGCGGCGTCGAGAGCATGTCCCGCATCGGTATGGGCGCCTCGGGCTTCGGCATCGCGGTCGACCCGTCCGTCGCGATCGACACCTATTTCATGCCGCAGGGCGTCTCGGCCGACCTGATCGCGACCAAATACGGCTTCTCGCGCGACGACGTCGACGCCTATGCCGTGCGCTCGCACAAGCGCGCCGCCGCTGCCTGGGCTGACGGCCGCTTCAAGAACTCGGTGATCCCGGTCACCGACGTCAACGGCTTGATCCTGCTCGACCGCGACGAGACCATTCGCCCGAACACCGACATGCAGACGCTCGCCTCGCTCAAGGCCTCCTTCGTCCAGATGGGCGAGATGGGCGGCTTCGATGCGGTCGCGACAGCCGCTCACCCGGATGTCGAGTTCGTCAATCACGTCCATCACGCCGGCAATTCCTCCGGCATCGTCGACGGCGCCGCGGCCGTGCTCGTCGGCTCGAAGAAGGCCGGCAAGGCGTCGGGCCTGAAGCCCCGCGCCCGTATACGCGCCTTCGCCACCACCGGCTCCGATCTCGGGCTGATGCTGACCGGCC
Source organism: Allobosea sp. Root483D1 (assembly GCF_001429505.1). Lineage (GTDB taxonomy): Bacteria > Pseudomonadota > Alphaproteobacteria > Rhizobiales > Beijerinckiaceae > Allobosea. Next base: position 425,324 of record NZ_LMJW01000001.1, on the reverse strand, counting down.
CGGTCGACGTCACTGAGCTCGTGCTGAAAAAGGCCGGGATGAGCGTGAAGGACATCGACCTGTTCGAGCTGAACGAGGCTTTCTCCTCGGTCGTGCTGCGCTACCAGCAGGCCTTCGACATCGACGACGCGGTGCTCAACGTCAACGGTGGCGCCATCGCCATGGGCCATCCGCTCGGCGCCACCGGCGCGATGATCCTGGGCACCGTGCTCGACGAGCTCGAGCGGACGAACAAGCAGGTCGCGCTGGTCACCCTCTGCGTCGCCGTCGGCATGGGCGTTGCCACCATCATCGAACGGGTTTGAGGAGAGACACCATGAACCTCACCAGCTTCCGCTTCGAAACCGACGCCGATGGCATCGCCACCCTGACCTGGGACATGCCCGGCCGCTCGATGAACGTGATCACCCCCGAGGTGATGGCCGAGCTCAATGAGGTCGTCGACAAGGTCGCCTCGGATGAGGCGATCAAGGGTTGCGTCATCGTCTCCGGCAAGGATTCGTTCTCCGGCGGCGCCGACCTCACCATGCTGCAGGGCCTGCGCGACCTCTACGTCAGGCTCGCCAAGGAGCAGGGCGAGCAGATCGCGATGCAGCGCTTCTTCGACGAGAGCCGCAAACTCTCGCTGCTCTATCGCAAGCTCGAAACCTGCGGGAAGCCGTTCGCAGCCGCGATCCATGGCGTCTGCCTCGGCGGTGCCTTCGAGCTCGCGCTCTCCTGCCAGCTCCGCGTCGTCTCTGACGATGCCTCGACCCGCGTCGGCCTGCCCGAGATCAAGGTTGGACTGTTCCCCGGCGCCGGCGGCACCCAGCGCGTCTCGCGCCTGATGCAGACCGGCGACGCGCTGCAGATGATGTTCAAGGGCGAGCAGATCAAGGCGCTGCCAGCCCGCAATTCCGGCCTCGTCCATGCGGTCGTGCCGCGTGATCAGATCGTCGCCGCCGCCAAGGAATGGCTGAAAGCCAATCCGCAGGCCAAGGCGCTTTGGGACGACCCGAAGTTCAAGCTCCCGTCCAACAAGGTGCATTCGCCAGCCGGCATGCAGATCTGGCCGCCAGCCAGCGCGATCTATCGCCGCGAGACCAACGACAACTACCCGGCCGCCCGCGCCATCCTGAGCGCGGTCTATGAGGGCCTGCAGCTGCCTATCGACCTCGCCCTCAAGGTCGAGAGCCGCTACTTCGCCAAGATCCTGCGGACGAAGGAGGCGGCCTCGATGATCCGCTCGCTCTTCGTCTCGATGCAGGAGCTGAACAAGGGTGCCCGCCGTCCGGCCGACGTCCCGGCTTCGAAGCTGAAGAAGGTCGGTGTCATCGGCGCCGGCTTCATGGGCGCCGGCATCGCCTATGTCACCGCCAATGCCGGCATCGAGGTCGTCCTCGTCGATCGCGATCTCGAGGCGGCCGAGAAGGGCAAGGCCTATTCGCACAAGCTGATCACCGACCAGATCACCAAGGGCCGCGCCAAGACCGCCGATCGCGACGCGCTCCTGGGCCGCATCAAGGCCTCGGCCGATTATGCCGATCTCAAGGGCTGCGACCTGATCGTCGAGGCCGTGTTCGAGGACCCCAAGGTCAAGGCCGAGGTCATCGCCAAGGTCGAGGCCGTGGTCGGCCCCAAGACCATCTTCGGCTCCAACACCTCGACGCTGCCGATCACCGGCCTCGCCGAGCACAGCGAGCGCCCGAAGAACTTCATCGGCATCCATTTCTTCTCGCCGGTCGAGAAGATGCTGCTGGTCGAGATCATCATGGCCAAGAAGACCGGCAAGAAGGCGCTCGCCATGGCGCTCGACTTCGTCCGCGCCATCAAGAAGACGCCGATCGTCGTCAACGACACCCGCGGCTTCTACGCCAACCGCTGCGTCGGCAATTACATCCGTGAGGGCCACCTCATGCTGATGGAAGGCGTGCCGCCGGCGATGATCGAGGCCGCCGGCAAGCAGGCCGGCATGCCGGTCGGCCCGCTCTCGCTCAATGACGAGGTCGCGGTCGATCTCGCCTACAAGGTATTGAAGGCGACCAAGGCGCAGCTCGGCGAAGCCTCCGTCGATCCGGCGCAGGAGAAGCTCCTTGCCGAGATGGTCGAGAAGCATGGCCGCCTCGGCCGCAAGAACAAGAAGGGCTTCTACGATTATCCGGAAGCCGGGCCGAAGCGGCTCTGGCCCGGCCTTGCTGAGCTCACCAAGAACAAGCTCGAGCCCGAGCTGATCGACATGGAGGAGCTGAAGCACCGGCTCCTGGTCACCCAGGCGCTCGAAGCCGCCAGGACCTATGAGGAAGGCGTCGTCACCGATCCGCGCGAGGCCGATGTCGGCTCGATCATCGGCTTCGGTTTCGCGCCGTATTCGGGTGGCACGCTGAGCTACATCGACAATATGGGTGCGGCTGCCTTCGTGAAGCTCTGCGAAGGGCTGGCGAAGAAGCATGGCGAGCGCTTCAAGCCGAACCGGCTTTTGAAGCGCATGGCCAAGACCGGCGAGAGCTTCTACGGCAGCGCCGAGAAGAAGGCCGCGGCCTGATCAGGCGAAGAGCCGCTCCTTCAGGAGCGGCTCCAGCCAGTCGGCGAAGACCTTGAGGCGGCGCGACAGATGCTGCCGGTGCGGATAGAGCAGGGCGACCGGCATCGGCTCGGCCCTGTAGTCGGGCATGACCTCGACCAGCTCGCCCGCGGCCAGATGCGCGGCGACGTCATAGGCCGGGATCTGGATCAGTCCGAGCCCGGCCCGGCAGCAGGCGATATAGGCCTCGGCGCTGTTGACGGTGACGCGGCCGGCCATCGCCCGGCTGTGCAGCCGCTCGCCATCCAGCCATTGCCAGTCCTCGACTGCGCCGGTCGATGGCGAGGCGTAGTGCACCGCCTCGTGCCGTGAGAGGTCCTCCGGGCTCTCCGGAACCCCATGCCGGGCGAGATAGGCCGGGCTCGCGACATTGATCAGCCGGAGCTCGCCGAGATTGCGCGCGATCAGGCTGGAATCGCTGAGCGGCCCGACACGAAGCACGCAGTCGACACTGTCCTCGATCAGATTGACGGCTCGGTCGGTGACGCCGAGCTCGATGGCGATATCCGGATAGCGCGCCAGGAAATCGGGCAGGGCCGGCGCGATGATCAGCCGGCCGATCCGGCCCGGCACGTCGATCCGGAGCTTGCCGGCCGGCCCATCGGTGGAGCTGCGGAACAAGGCCTCTGCGTCTTCGACATCGGCGATCAGCCGAAGGCAGCGCTCATAGAAGGCGAGGCCGTCCTGCGTCGGTGCGACATGGCGGGTCGTGCGGTGGAGCAATCGTGTCCCGAGCCTGTCCTCCAGCAGGCGGATCGCCGCCGACACCGAGGAACGCGGTTGGCCGAGCGTCGCCGCGGCGCGCGTGAAGCTGGCGCATTCGACGACGCGGGCGAAGGTGGCGAAGAGATCGATCCGGTCCATTGCCGGGACGATGCGATTGTTCGCTACAGCTGACAAGTCATGTCAACTTATCCAGCTTTATCGGGACAATCGGCCGACTACCTTGCTGACAGGGTGAACAGAGTTCGCAGCGACAGCAGGAGACAGGGCCATGGCCGACCACGCAATCAAGGGCAAGACCGTCATCATCGCCGGTGGCGCCAAGAATCTCGGCGGTCTTCTGGCCCGCGACCTCGCCGCCCATGGCGCCAGGGCGGTGGCTGTTCATTACAACAGCGCCGCGACCAAAGCGGAGGCCGATGCGACCGTCGCCGCGGTGAAGGCCGCGGGCGCGGAGGCCGCCGCCTTCCAGGCCGACCTGACCACCGCTGGTGCGGTCGAGAAGCTCTTTGCCGATGCGGACGCCGCGCTCGGCCGGCCGGACATCGCGATCAACACTGTCGGCAAGGTGCTGAAGAAGCCGATGGCCGAGATCAGCGAGGCCGAATACGACGAGATGGCCGCGGTGAACTCCAAATCCGCCTTCTTCTTCCTCAAGGAGGCCGGCAAGGCGGTCAATGACGACGGCAAGATCTGCACGCTGGTGACTTCGCTGCTCGGCGCCTTCACCCCGTTCTATGCGGCCTATGCCGGGATGAAAGCCCCGGTCGAGCATTTCACCCGCGCCGCCTCCAAGGAGTTCGGCGAGCGCGGCATCTCGGTCACCGCGATCGGCCCCGGCCCGATGGACACGCCGTTCTTCTATCCGGCGGAAGGGGCGGATGCGGTCGCCTATCACAAGACCGCGGCTGCGCTGTCGAAGTTCTCCAGGACCGGCCTGACCGATATCGAGGACATCGTCCCCTTCATCCGCTTCCTCGTCTCGGACGGCTGGTGGATGACCGGCCAGACCATCCTGGTGAATGGCGGCTACACGACGAAGTGAGTGAGCCGGCCGGCCGCTCTCGCTGAGGGCGGCCGGCCATCGGCCACGCCCGGGGCGGGTGCGTTTGTTCAGCTCCCACTCACCCTGGCGAGGATATCGAGACGATACGGAATGCGTTTCCCGCGCGGAGAGACAGCATGCATATGGCAATGGTGATCGGCGGCGGGGGCGTCCTGCTCGGCCTGTTCCTGCTCTTCGGCAAGCTCTGGGGCGGGGCCGAGCCGGCCTTCGCCACGGCGGCGAAGCTGTTCGTGCCGGCCTGGCTCGCGATCGCGCTGGTCAACATGTGGGTCGGCGTCACGAGGGCCGGCTATTCCGTGCGCGAGGAATTGCCCATCCTGGCCGTGGTCTTCCTGGTGCCGGCCGCGCTCGCGGTTCTCGTCGCCTGGCGCGTCGCGCGCTGACGGGCGGCGGCCGTGCTTCGGCCGGAACACTGAGCTGCGAGGACCATCACGACATCATGCCCGTTCGACCGATCCTGAGCTTCCCCGATCCGCGCCTGCGCTTACCTGCGGCACCGGTCACCCGCTTCGACGCCGACCTCCGCGCGCTTGCCGAAGACTTGCTCGACACGATGCGGGCGGCGCCGGGAATCGGCATCACCGCGCCGCATATCGGCGTGCTCTCGCGTCTCGTCGTCCTGGAGCTGACGCCCGGGGAGGTTCGTACCTATGTCAATCCGGAGCTGGACCAGGTCTCGCGAGAAACCATCCGTCATACCGAGGGCAGCGTCTCGATGCCGGGCGTGACCGATGAGCTCGAACGCCACGCCCGCATCCGCGTGCGCTATCAGGATCTCGACGGGACGGAGCAGAGCGAGGATGCGGACGGCCTGCTCGCCGTCTGCCATCAGCACGAGATCGACCAGCTCGACGGCGTCTTCTGGATCGACCGCCTGTCGCGTCTGAAGCGCGACCGGCTGATCGCCCGCTACAACAAGCTAGGGCGCGGGTGAGCGCCCTGAAAGGTGCGTTACATTAGCCGTAAGCGCGCTGCAGAATCGCCAAAAGCTCTTGTCCGGTAGTCTTGGCCAGCTGGGTCGTTTGGCTCAGCTTGCCAGGTATTTCCCGATCGGCCGAACCAAAGGTGTCGATTGGCCCGTTTGGCTCATCGCCAAAAACTTTGACACGAGCGTGCACTTTGCTGGGATGCACGCTCCCTTCGCTAGGCCCGATCTCAAGTTTTTCGATACGCGCCATAGCTCGGAGCCGTCAGTTCGCCACGGCCCTGATCACCCGCCGCAGCTTGCCGATCAGCTCCTCGACTTGGGCTTCCGTGATGATCAGCGGCGGCGAGAAGGCGATCGTGTCGGCGGCGGTACGGACCATCAGCCCTTCCTCGCGGAACAGGCGATCCATCGCCTCGTAGGCACGCTTGCCGACGCCTTCCGCCCGCGGTGCGAGGTCGACCGCGCCGACCAGGCCGAGCGTGCGGATATCGACCACGTTCGGCTCCCCCTTCAGGCTCATCACCGCATCTGCCCAGCTATCCTCCATCGCCCGGACGCGCTCGAACAGGCCCTCCTCGCGATAGATGTCGAGCGTCGCCAGCGCGGCGGCGGCGGCCAGCGGGTGGCCGGAATAGGTGTAGCCGTGGAACAGCTCGATGACGTTGTCCGGTCCGCCCATGAAGGCGTCGTAGATGTGCTTGCGCACGATCACGCCGCCCATCGGCACCGTGCCCGAGGTCACGCCCTTGGCGAAGGTGATCATGTCGGGGATGACGCCGTAGCGCTCGGCGGCGAAGGCGAAGCCGAGGCGGCCGAAGCCGGTGATGACCTCGTCGAAGATCAGCAGGATGCCGTGCTTGTCGCAGATCTCGCGCAGGCGCTTGAGATAGCCCTTCGGCGGCGGCAGCGCCCCGGTCGAGCCCGCCATCGGCTCGACGATCACGGCGGCGATGGTCGAGGCGTCGTGCAACGCGACGACGCGCTCGAGGTCATCGGCGAAGTGCGCGCCGTAGTCCGGCTCGCCCTTGCTGAAGGCCTGCTTCTCGCGGTCATAGGTGTGGGAGATGTGGTCGGTGCCGGTCAGCAGCCCGCCGAAGAACTTGCGGTTGTTGACCATGCCGCCGACCGAGATGCCGCCGAAGCCGACGCCGTGATAGCCGCGCTCGCGGCCGATAAGGCGGGTCTTCGAGCCCTTGCCCGAAACATTCCAGTAGGCGAGCGCGATCTTCAGCGCCGAATCCGCCGCTTCCGAGCCGGACCCGGCGAAGAAGACATGGTCGAGATCGCCCGGCGCCAGCGCCGCGATGCGGGCGGCGGCGGCGAAGACCTTGGGATGGCCGTACTGGAAGGACGGAGCGTAGTCGAGCTCGCGCGCCTGCGCCTGGATCGCCTCGATGATCGGCTCACGGGCATGCCCGGCATTGCAGCACCAGAGGCCAGCCGTGCCGTCCATCACCGGCTTGCCCTCGGGCGTGTAGTAGAACATGCCCTCGGCCCGGGCGACCATGCGCGGATTCTGCTTGAACGACCGGTTCGGCGTGAACGGCATCCAATAGGCTTCGAGATCGTTCGGCGAGCTGATGGCGCGCGGCGCAGAGGTCATGATCCGGTCCCATTTAGTTTTTTAAAGCTTCCTCAACCTAGCAGCGCGGTCGGGGCTGTAAATCCGCGTCGGCTCGGGGCATGCCTGCGTCCGGCGAGCGGCAGCCTGTCTGCTGGCGCAAGATGACGTAACGTCGTTTGTGGCGTAGGCTAACCAATGGGGTTAACACTGGACTACGCCCCGATGGCTGAGGATGTCGCTGGTCCGGACGGAAACGCGCCTATCGCGGCGGAGGAAATCCGCGCGCAGCTCGATCGCGTGCTCGCATCCGACATCTTCCGCAGCGCACCGCAGTTGACCGCCTTCCTGAGCTATGTCGTCGAGCAGGCGCTGGCCGGCCGTGCCGGCGAGCTGAAAGGCTACAACATCGCCGTCGAGGCGTTTGGTCGCTCCGCTGATTTCGATCCGCAATCGGACCCGATCGTGCGCGTCGAGGCCGGCCGCCTGCGCAAGGCGCTCAATCTCTATTTTGCGGCTGACGGCGTACGCGATCCCGTACGGATCGCGATTCCCGTCGGCGCCTATGTGCCTTGCTTCACGCGGCCCGGTTTCCCGGAACCCGAGGCGGCCGTCCTGGCCGCCGAGTCGGCACAGCCTGCTCCGGGCGCTGCAAGGTCCTGGCGCGTCTGGGCTTACACAGCTGTCGCGCTGGTTCTGACCGCCGCGATCGCGCTCGTCGCCTGGCATTGGACCGGGACCGGACCGGAACCGGGCATCGCCATGTCGAGCGGGGACACGCAGGCGCCACGGCCCGCAGCCGCTGTCGCGCCCGATCAGCCCGCTTCGCCGCAACCCGCCGAGCCGGTCGCTGCGCCTGCGAGCCTGCCCGTCATTGCCGTCGTGATCGCCGGGGATATCGTCGATCCCGCCGTTGATGACGCCGCCCGGCTGTTCATGCGCCATCTCGTCGACACCATGGCCCGGTTCGACGACCTGCTCGTGGTCAAGACGCCGGGCACGGCGCTGCGGCCGGAGGAGGGGGCCGATTACGTCCTGAGCCTCAACACCTCGCGGGCGGGCGACAAGGTCGAAGGCTTCGTGCGGCTGAGCGCTGCGAAGGACGGGCGCGTCGTCTGGACCACCTCCGGCGCACGGAGCCTCGAGGCCGTCAGCGACGGCACGGAGCTGCGCGAGCTGGCGCAAATGGTGGCGATCCGGCTGGCCCAGCCCTTCGGCATCCTGCACGCCGATCTCAGGCTGGCGACGCTCCCGCCCGGGATCGCCTGCATCTACCAGGCGCTCAACGTCCGCCGGCATATGAAGGCGGACGACCATCTTGCCGCGCGCAACTGCCTCGACACTCTTGTCGCGCGCGATCCCGATTTCCATCCGGCCTGGTCGCATCTGGCGCTGCTCACGGCGGACGAATACGCCTCCGGCCTGAACGCCCGGCCCGGCTCGCCGCTCGACCGGGCCCTCGCAGCTGCGATCACTGCGGTGCGGTTGGCGCCCGCGAGCGCACGGGCGCACCAGGCATTGATGGAGGCGCAGTTCCTGCGCGGCATGACCGAGGAAGCGCTCAAATCCGGCCGGGAAGCCCTGACGCGGAACCCCTTCGACCCCGACATCATGGCCGATCTCGGAGCGCGCTATGTCCAGCTCGACCGGGCGGCGGAAGGGCTGCCTCTGCTCCAGCGCGCCGCCGCGCTGAGCAATGGCCGTCCCTCCTGGTACGATGTCTTTCTCTATTTCGCCGCCTATCTGACCGGCGCGACCAAGCTCGCGGACACCCAGGCCGCCCTGCTCAAGGCGGAAGAAACCCCGCTCGCCCTGATCGCGCGCGCCGTGGCGAGTGCTGCCGGCGGGGACCGCGTCGATCTCGAAGCGGCCTTGCGGCTGCTGGGCCAGGCCGAGCCGCTCTTTGCTCTCGATGCGCGGCTCTATCTGGCCCGCAAGGGCTTCTCCTCGTCGGTCAGCGATCGCATTCTTGCCGCGATCGGACAGGCCGGGTTGCGGCCGCAATAGCGCGCGCCCCGGATCTTCTCTGTGCGAAGCGGCGAGATTTGCCGATAGGCCTCGCAGTTGCGGAATCAGGCCGCTATTCTGTGTTTGTCGCAGCTGATTCGTAGCGTTGCGTTGCCCCTCAACCCCTTGCGCGATTTCAGCCCTTGGCTCGCATCCGCCTCAGCGCTCTCTCCCCGGCCGCCAGCGGCGTCGCCGGCTTTTCGCTCGGCGCCGTCGCGATCCTGCTTCTGCCGGGAAGCCTCGCCAATGCACTCGGCCTGCTGAGCGCCGGGCTCGGTCTTGCCGGGGCTGCGGCTCTGGCCCGTCGGAGCCAGGCGCGCGAGCGCGAGCAACTGCTCGCGGCGATCGGCGAGGTCAAGGTTCGCCTCGCCACCAACGCCATCCGCGTCGATTCGATGGCGAAGCGCCTCGACCAATCGCCGATGGGCGAGGCCGATGCCGCCCCGGCCAAGGCGATGCTGCACGAGCTGACCGCCGAGGTTGGCCTGCTCGGGGATCTCCTGCAGCAGGTCGCGACGACATTGGGCGAGCATGACGACCAGCTCAGCCGGATCGAGGGGCGGCTCGCCACTCCGCCGCCGCCGCAGCCCGCACGGATCGCCGCGTTGCTTCCCGAGCGCACCGAGCCCCGTGCTCCGGAGCCTCTGATCGCGACCCGGCACGATCCGGCCGAGGCGGCACAGCGCCGCGCCGCCGAGGAGCGCGCTGTCCTGATCAGCGAAGCTCTGGCGAAGGGCCAGGTCGAGGTCCATCTCCAGCCAATCGTCAGCCTGCCGCAGCGCCGGACGCGTGGTTATGAAGCGCTCGTCAGGCTGCGGCTCGACGAGACGACGCTGCTGCTGCCCTCCGAATTCCTGACCACGGTCGAGGAGCGCGGCTTCGGCCCGACGCTCGACGCGCTCGTCCTGACGCGTGCGCTCGCCATCGCCCGCCATCTCGGCAGCAAGCCGGGAGAGCTCTTCGTCTCCTGCAATTTCAGCGCGGCGACCTGGGGATCGTCACGCGCCCTGGCCGCGCTGTCGCGCATCCTGGAAAAGTATCACGAGCATATCGGCAATCTCGTCATCGAGGTGCCGCAGCGCGTCTTCCGGGCGCTGGAGCCGGCGAGCCTCGGCCTGCTCGGCGCCATGTCGGCCAATGGCGTGCGCTTCGCGCTCGACCATGTTTCCGATCTGCGCTTCGATCCGATCTCGCTGCATGATCGCGGCGTGCGCTTCGTCAAGGTCTCGGCCGCGCTGCTGCTGGCCGAAGCGCGCGGCAGCACGCTGGCCGATATCGCGGCGGGCGACATCGCGGTCCAGCTCGCCCGCGGCTCGATCCAGCTCGTCGCGGAAGAGGTCGAGGACGACCCGATGGTCGCCGACATGCTCGATCTCGGCATTGCGTTCGGCCAGGGCATCATCTTCTCGCCGCCTCGGCCGGTGAGGCCCGAAGTCTTCGCCGAGCCGCAGCCGGAAACCGCTCCGGCTCCGGCGCCCGCCGCCATTGCGGCGCCGCCCGCCTTGGCCGAAGTGGTCGACCATCCCGCCATGGCGCCGCCGCCGGCAGTGAAGCGCGTGCCCTTCCGCGATATCCTGCGCCGCGCCACCGCCTGAAGAATTCCCATAGGACGGAAGCGCTGGCCTGCGCCGGCGAAGGCGCGTAGACAGGCCGCGCCTGTTCGCTGGAGTTAAGCTCGTGCCGTTCTCGACCCGTCTTCTGTCCAGTGTTTCCGCCATCATCGACCAGTACGAGCTCTGCCTCTGCGACATCTGGGGCGTCGTCCACAATGGTGTCGCCCCCTTCGCAGCGGCCTGTGATGCACTGGCCCGGATGCGGGCCGGTGGCGTCACCGTCGTGCTCGTCTCGAACGCGCCGCGCCCGCGCTCGGAGATCGCGGTCCAGCTCGGCAAGCTCGGCGTCCCCGGTGACGCCTTCGACGCGATCGTCACTTCGGGCGACGTCGCGCGCGACCTGATCGCCCAGCGCGCCGGCGAGCCGCTCTACCATCTCGGCCCGCCGCGCGACCTGCCGCTGATGGCCGGGCTCGATGCGCCGCGCGTCGGCTCTGCCGAGGCGCACTACATTGTTTGCACCGGCCTCTTCGATGACGAGACCGAGACGGCCGAGAGCTATGCCGAGCAGCTCGCGGATTTCGCCCGTCGCGGCCTGACGCTGATCTGCGCCAATCCGGACCTGGTCGTCGACCGTGGGGGGCGCATCGTGCCCTGCGCCGGTTCGCTTGCCCTGGCCTACGAGCAGATCGGCGGCAAGGCGATCTATGCGGGCAAGCCGCATGCGCCGATCTACGATCTCGCCATTCGCCTCGGCCAGGAGCTGCGCGGCGAGACGGTCGAGAAGGCACGCATCCTGGCGGTCGGCGACGCCATCCGCACCGACATCGCCGGTGCGGCCCAATATGGCCTGGCGTCGCTGATGTGCGTGGCCGGTATCCATGCCGGCGAGATGGCGGGCATGACGAATGAAGCGCTGCAGGGCTGGTTCGGCCGGCAGAGCCACCGGCCCGACTACGCCATGCCGCATCTGGCCTGGTGAGAAGCTTCGGGGTGCGGCTCTGGAATGAAACCCGGCGCTACGCTTCGCTTCGGCCGGGATGACTTCGCGCGTTGGGTTGTAGCGGAGGCGAGACGCCTCAGGCGGCGCAGGCCGCCTCGATCTTGGTTTTCAGCGTCTGCGCGCTGAACGGCTTGACGATGTAGTTGTTCACGCCGGCCTTCTTGGCGGCGATGACGTTTTCGGTCTTCGATTCCGCCGTCACCATGATGAACGGCGTCTCGGCGATCTCAGCCTCGTTGCGGACCTGGCGCAGCAGCTCGTAGCCGGTCATCGGCTCCATGTTCCAGTCCGAGATCACCAGCCCGTATTTCTTGTCGCGCATCTTGGCGATCGCGGCATTGCCGTCGGAGGCGTCGTCGACATTCTCGAAGCCGAGCTGCTTCAGGAGGGTCCGGATGATCCGCACCATCGTCTGATAGTCGTCCACCACCAGAATCGGCATTGACGGGTCGACAGCCATGACGGCGCTCCAAAGCCAGTAGTCCGCGGCGCTTGCGGCGCCGACGCGCGCCGCTCTCGCAGAGCAGCGACCTTAGGTCAATTCTGATAGGCGCTCGGCGTTTCAAAGCCGTTAACCCGGTCCAGAAGTGACCTAACGGCATACTACCTTTGGCGGAAGGGTGAACAGGGCAACAGGCACCAAAGTTCAATGGTGCGATGCAGCGAACTATGGGACGCTCTCCGCTCGTTTCCGGATGCAGGCGGTGCTCCACCGTGCTGCAGTTGCGAGAGCTGACCGATGATGGCGAGCACGCTCTATCAAGTTCATGCCTTCGAGGACCTTGTCATCGGCCAGCGCGAGAGCCTGATGCGCACGGTGATGGAGCGTGACATCTCGCTCTTCGCCGACCTGTCGGGCGACGCCAACCCGATCCATCTCTGCGACCGCTACGCCGCCTCGACCAAGTTCGGCCAGCGCATCGCCCATGGCATGCTGACCGCGAGCCTGGTCTCGGCCCTGCTCGGCACGCGCCTGCCGGGGCCGGGCGCGGTCTATCTCTCGCAGACGCTCAACTTTCTCGCGCCGGTGAAGATCGGCGATGTCGTCACCGCTCGTGTCGAGGTGGTCGAGCTCGTGGCGGAGCGCCGGCGGGCCCGGCTGTTCTGCGAATGCCTGGTCGACGGCAAGGCGGTGCTGGAAGGCGAGGCCTGGGTGGCACTGCCACGCGCGGCGGCGCCGGCCTGAATTCCCTCCCCACCGCAAGCGGGGGGAGTGCTTGCTCCCTTGACGCTCCCTGCCGCTTGGGGCCAAACACGGCGCTGGCCGGGGCTTCCCGGCGTCGACCTTGCATTCCATGACCTCATCCCCCGAGGCGGCGCGATCCGATGCGCGGTCTGCCTTCGTCCTCGAACCCGGCAAGCCGGTGCCGGCCGATCTGCGCGGCCGGGTGCTGACGCTCGGCAATTTCGACGGCGTCCATCGCGGCCATGCCGAGCTCGCGCGTGTCGCCGGCGAGATGGCGATAGCGCAGGGAACGCAGGCCGCGGCGCTGACCTTCGAGCCGCATCCGCGCACCCTGTTTCGGCCCGAGCAGCCTGTGTTCCGGCTGACGCCGGAGCCGATCAAGGTCGCGCTCCTCGCCGAACTCGGGCTCACCCTCAGCTTCATCGTGCCGTTCGACCGCGCGGTTGCCGGCATTCCGGCCGAGGCCTTCGTCGACGAGCTGCTGCTCGGCCAGCTCGGCGCCGCCGGCCTCGTCTGCGGCTACGATTTCCATTTCGGCAAGGGCCGCACCGGCTCTCCCGAAATGCTGCAGGCGCGCGCCGGTCATGCCGGCATCCCCGTTACTGTGGTGCCGCCCTTCGCCTTCCAGGGCGAACCCGTCTCCTCGACGCTGGTGCGCACAGCGCTCGAAGCCGGCGATGTCGACCACGCTGCCGCTTTGCTTGGCCGGCCCTGGTTCGTGCGCGGCGAGATCGCTCATGGCGACAAGCGCGGCCGCGATCTCGGCTACCCGACCGCGAACATGCACCTTCCCCGCGATTGCCGCCTGCGCTTCGGCATCTATGCCGTCAGGATCAAGATCGATGGCGCCTGGCGCGACGGTGTCGCCAGCTTCGGCAGCCGTCCGACCTTCGACGATGGTGCGCCCAAGCTCGAAACCTTCGTCTTCGACTTTTCCGGCGATCTCTATGGCAAGACCGTCGATGTCGCCTTCGCCGCCTTCCTGCGCGGCGAGGCGAAATTCGACTCTCTTGAAGCACTGATTGCCCAGATGGATGCCGACAGCGCGAGTGCACGCGACATCCTGGCGAAGACACCGGCCTTCCTTCCCTGAGCCCCCTTTGCTAGAAGCCGCTGATGTCCGCTCCGCATCTCGTCCCGCCTCGGCGAATTACCGGCCCGGCTGCCGCCCCGCGCTGATGCGCGGGCGCTTGCGCAGTCCGGGGTTGCGTCGCTTTCCCTGATCTTTTCGCCGAGAGGCGCCGCGCCAGCCGAGCTGGCCCGCCTGTCGCATTTGCCCGAGCCGGATCAATGACCGAAAAACCCGAAACCACCGACTATTCGCAGACGCTGTTCCTGCCGCAGACGGAATTCCCGATGCGCGCCGGCTTGCCGCAACGCGAGCCCGAATTGCTCGCCCGCTGGGCCAAGATGGACCTCTACCGCAAGCTGCGCGAAGCCGGCCAAGGCCGCGACCGCTTCGTCCTGCATGACGGCCCGCCCTACGCCAACGGCAACATCCATATCGGCCACGCGCTCAACAAGGTGCTGAAGGACCTGGTGACGCGCTCGCAGCAGATGCTCGGCTACGATTCCAACTACGTGCCGGGCTGGGACTGCCACGGCCTGCCGATCGAGTGGAAGATCGAGGAGCAGTACCGCGCCAAGGGGCTGAACAAGGACGACGTGCCGGTCGTCGAGTTCCGCAAGGAATGCCGCGTCTTTGCCGAGAAGTGGGTCGACATCCAGCGCAACGAGTTCAAGCGCCTCGGCGTCGAGGGCGACTGGGACGATCCTTATCTCACCATGGCCTATGGCGCCGAGGCGCAGATCGCCCGCGAAATCATGAAATTCGCGCAGAACGGCCAGCTTTATCGCGGCTCCAAACCAGTGATGTGGTCGGTGGTCGAGAAGACGGCGCTGGCCGAGGCCGAGGTCGAATACGAGGAGCACACCAGCGACACGATCTTCGCGGCGTTCCCAGTGCTCGGTTCCGGCCCGCTCTCCGGCGCAGCGGTGCTCATCTGGACGACGACGCCCTGGACGATCCCGGGCAACCGCGCGATCTCGTTCCATAACAAGATCGCCTACGGCCTCTACCGGATTACTGCCGCTCCCGAAGGCAACTGGGCCAAGGTCGGCGCGAGCTATGTGCTGGCCAAGAACCTTGCCGAGTCGGTGTTCAAGAGCGCCAAGGTCGAGGCTTACGAGCTGGTGCGCGACGTTGCTGCCGGCGATCTCGCCGGCTTGACCGCTGCCCATCCCCTGCGCGGCCAGGGCTACGATTTCGACGTGCCGCTGCTCGACGGCGACCATGTCACCGACGATGCCGGTACCGGCTTCGTCCATACCGCGCCGGGCCACGGCCGCGAGGACTTCGACGTCTGGACGGCCAATGGCCGGATGCTCGCCGAACGCGGCATCGAGACGAGGATCCCTTACACCGTCGACGCCGATGGCCGCTTTACCAAGGAGGCGCCTAGCTTCGAGGGCGCGCAGGTCATCACCGACAAGGGCGAGAAGGGCAATGCCAACGAGGTCGTGATCAAGGCGCTCGCAGCCTCCGGCAACCTCGTCGCGCGCGGCCGCCTCAAGCACCAGTATCCCCATAGCTGGCGCTCGAAGAAGCCGGTGATCTTCCGCAACACGCCGCAATGGTTCATCGCCATGGACAAGTCCTATGGCGATGCCGGTGCGCCCGATCCGGCAGCACCGGCGCCGACCGCCGGCGGCAATGCCGACACGCTGCGCAACCGCGCGCTCAAGGCGATCAAGCAGACCGAATGGGTTCCCGCCGCCGGCGAGAACAGGATCAACGGCATGATCGCCAACCGGCCGGACTGGGTGGTCTCGCGCCAGCGCGCCTGGGGCGTGCCGATCACCGTCTTCGTCGACAAGGAGAGCAAGGAGATCCTGGTCGACGAGAAGGTCAACGCCGCGATCGCCGAGGCCTTCGAGCAGGAGGGGGCCGACGCCTGGTTCACCGACCACGATGGGGCTCGCTTCCTGAAGTCCCAGGGCTACGACCCGGCCAAGTACGAGCGCGTCACCGACGTGCTCGACGTCTGGTTCGACTCAGGCTCGACCCACGCCTTCACCTTGGAGAAGCGCGCCGACCTCAAGACTCATCGCGTCGTCGACGGCGGCCGCGACAAGGTGATGTACCTCGAAGGCTCGGACCAGCATCGCGGCTGGTTCCATTCGAGCCTGCTCGAAAGCTGCGGCACGCGCGGCCGCGCGCCCTTCGACGTGGTGCTGACCCACGGCTTCTGCCTCGACGAGAAGGGCGAGAAGATGTCGAAGTCGAAGGGCAACGTCACCGCCCCGCAGGACATCATCAAGGACAGCGGCGCCGACATCCTGCGCCTCTGGGTCGCGGCTGCCGACTATTCCGACGATCTGCGCATCGGCAAGGAGATCCTGAAGACCTTCGTCGAGACCTATCGCAAGCTGCGCAACACCATGCGCTGGATGCTCGGCACGCTCGCTCATTTCGACGAGAAGATCCGCGTCTCCGATCCGGCCTCGATGCCGGAGCTGGAGCGGCTGATGCTGCACCGTCTCGCCGAGCTCGGCCCGCAGGTCGAGGAAGCCTATCGCACCTATGACTACAAGAAGGTCGTGACCCTGCTCTCGCAGTTCATGAACACCGAGCTCTCGGCCTTCTATTTCGACGTCCGCAAGGACGCGCTCTATTGCGATCCGCGCTCCAGCCATGTCCGCAAGAGCGCGCTCACCGTCGTCGACCATCTCTTCCGCTGCCTGACGACCTGGCTCGCGCCGATCCTGGTCTTCACCGCCGAGGAGGCCTGGCTCGAGCGCTATCCGGACGCCAAGGCCGGCGAGGCTTCCGTCCATCTCGAGCTCTTCGCCAAGGCGGATGACGCCTGGCTCGCTCCCGAATTGGCCGAGCGCTGGGCCAAGGTCCGCCGCGTGCGCCGCGTCGTCACCGGTGCGCTCGAACTGGAGCGTGCCGCCAAGCGCATCGGCTCCTCGCTGGAAGCGGCGCCGATCGTCCACATCGCCGATCCCGACCTGCGCGCGGCGCTGAGCGGGCTCGACCTCGCCGAGATCTGCATCATCTCCGGTGCGAAGATCGCGGACGGTGAGGGGCCGGCCGACGCCTTCCGCCTGCCGGACGTGCCCGGTGTCGCGGTTGTCCCGGCGCGCGCCTCCGGCATCAAATGCGCCCGCTCCTGGAAGTATTTCGATCCGGCGACGGCCGAGCCCGGCTTCCCCGAGGTGACGCCGCGCGACGCCAAGGCGCTGCGCGAGCTCGGGCGCGCAGCATGACACCGACGCGCCGCCTCGGCGCCCTGATCGTCGCGCTCGTTTTCGTGCTCGACCAGGCGCTGAAGCTCTGGCTGCTCTTCGGCCTCAGGCTGGCCGAGGAGGGGCCGTTCCAGCTCGCCTCCTTCCTGGAGATCGTGCTCGCCTGGAACCGCGGCATCTCCTATGGCCTGTTCCAGCAGTCGACCGATATCGGCCGCTGGGCGCTGGTCGTGCTCTCGATTGTCGCGGCGATCTGGCTCTGGCGTTGGATGTGGCGCTCCGACGACAGGCTGACCGTGGTGAGCCTGGCGCTGATCATCGGCGGCGCGCTCGGCAACGGGCTCGATCGTATCGTCTACGGCGCTGTCGTCGACTTCGTGCATGTCCATGTCGGCACGTTCAGCTGGTACATCTTCAACATCGCCGACGCGGCGATCGTCTTCGGCGTGCTCGGGTTGCTCTGGGAGTCGCTGAGGCCAAGCGCGGACCGCTCCAAGGCGACTTGAAGATCAAACGCTTATTCGGCTCTTGGGCCTCATCCTTCGAGACGCCGCTGCGCGGCTCCTCAGGATGAGGGCTGAGGGGCATTCATGGGCCTCCAGAGTACCGGCCGGCCACAGGTCATTTACGGCAATTCGGCAAAAGGGCTCCCCGTTTTGCCGGATATGGGTTAAAAGGCCCGCCATGCTTTCGCCGCGTCGTTCGTTCAATGACGTGGCCGGTATCGGGATGGAGAGGTAGATGGCTTATCGGATTCGCGCTTCGCACGTGCTGCTCGCTGGCGGCCTGCTGCTGGCGACGACCCCTGCTTTCGCCCAGGAAGGCATGCTCTTCAAGAATTTGGTTGAGGGCATGGGTCTGTTCGGCCGCGACAAGGCGGACATCGATTACAAGCAGCGGGCCCCGCTGGTCGTGCCGCCGTCCTCGGCTCTGCCCAAGCCGCAGGAAGCCGGCGCCAACCGCAGCGCCGCCTGGCCTGATGACCCGGACGTCGCCCGCCGCAAGGCCGAGCGCGACAGCTCCAACATCCTGTTCCAGAACACCGAGTCCTATCGCGCCAACACCAGGCCGCTGCTGTCGCAGGAAGAGCTGCGCCGCGGCCGCGTGACCGGGCGCGGCAACGGCCCGGAAGGGGTCGCCGAGGATCACAACACTGGCAACAACCAGATCGGCCCGATCCGCATCGGCCGCGAGATGGCGGCCCGCCAGGCGTCGACGGATACCTCCAACCTCGCCTATGGCACCGAGCCGTCCCGTCGCTATCTGCACGAGCCGCCGACCGGCTATCGCCGCCCGGCCGGCACCGCCGCGCTCGGCCCGGGCGCGGTTGGCCCGCGCGAGGACAAGCAGGCGGTCGGCCAGCGCGAATTCCTCACCGGCCAGAAGGTCTACGAATAGGCGTCAGCGATCGGATCTTGCTGCGTTGGTTTTCCGGCGCAGCCGGCCTATCTAAGAACGAGCCCTTTTTCCGGCTCGGGTCCATGCGGGCCCGAGCCGGTTCGTTTCTAGACCTCGCGATCCGCAGGAGCTTTAAGGTCATGACGGTGCACATCGCTCCCGCCGAAGCAGCCAGCCAGATCGAATCCTACAAGCTCGCCAATGGGCTCGAGATCGTGGTCGCGCCCGACCACCGCGCGCCTGTCGTCACGCATATGGTCTGGTACCGTAACGGCTCCGGTGACGATCCGGCGGGCAAGTCCGGCATCGCCCATTTCCTCGAGCACCTGATGTTCAAGGGCACGGCGAAATGGCCGGCCGGCGAGTTCTCGAAGATCGTCGCGGGCTATGGCGGCCAGGAGAACGCCTTCACCTCCTATGACTACACCGCCTATTTCCAGCGCGTGCCGAAGGAGCATCTGCGCGCGATGATGGATTACGAGGCCGACCGGATGACCGGCCTCGCCTTCGACGAGAGCGTGGTCGCGCCCGAGCGCGACGTGGTGCTGGAGGAGCGGCGCATGCGCGTCGACGCCGATCCGGCCGCCCAGCTCGGCGAGGAGTTCTCCAGCGCCCTCTACGCTCACCACCCCTATGGCACGCCGATCATCGGCTGGGAGCACGAGATCGAGGAACTCTCGCGCGACGACGCTTTCGCCTATTACCAGCGCTTCTACACGCCCGAGAACGCCATCCTGGTCGTCGCCGGCGATGTCGAGCCGGGTGAGGTGCTGCGCCTCGCGCAGGAGACCTATGGCGTGATCCCGGCCCACGGCGAGGCCCCTCGCCGCAAGCGTCCTGCCGAGCCCGAGCCGCGCGCCGCGCGCCGCGTCACCCTCAACGATCCGCGCGTCCAGCAGCCTTCGCTGCGCCGGGCCTGGCTGGCGCCGACCTATGTCTCGGCACAGCGCGACGAGGCCTTCGCGCTCGAGCTGGCGGCCGAGATCCTCGGCGGCGGCACGACCTCGCGGCTCTATCGCAAGCTCTGCGTCGAGCAGGAGCTCGCTGCCGGCGCCGGCGCCTATTTCATGGGCTCGATGGTCGACCGCTCGACCTTCCAGCTCTCGGTCAGCCCGCGCCCGGGTGTCGCGATGACGGCGCTCGAAGCAGGGCTTGATGCCGCGCTCGCAGCCTTCATCGCCGAGGGACCGACCGAGCTCGAGCTCGCCCGCGCCCGTACCCGCCTCGTGGCCGAAACGGTCTTCGCCCGCGACAGCCAGTCCTCGCTCGCCCGCATCTTCGGCTCGGCGCTCGCCGTCGGCGAGACCGTTGAGGACGTGCTGCTCTGGCCGCAGCGGATCGAGGCGGTGACGCGCGAGCAGGTCACCGAGGCAGTCCGGCGCTATCTCAAGCCCGACCGCTCGGTCACCGGCCTGCTGCTGCCGGCCGCTGCCTGATACTGCGCTTAAAGCCATTACGGGCGGGCTCCGGTCCGCCGTCGAGGATTGCCGATGAACGCTTCGCTTGCTCCCGCCTCCGCTTCTCCCGGTCCTTCGCTCGCCGTCCAGCGCGTCACCGCCGCCTGCGGCGTCGAGGCCTGGCTGGTCGAGGAGCACAGCCTGCCGCTGCTCGCGCTCGACTTCGCCTTCGACGGCGGCGCCAACCGCGACCCGGCCAATGCCGCCGGCAGCGCCAATCTGGTCTCTGGCCTGCTCGACGAGGGCGCCGGCGATCTCGATGCCGAGGCCTTCCAGGGTCGCCTGGCCGACCACGCCATCAACCTCTCCTTCGATGCGCGCCGCGACGATTTCCACGGTCAGCTTCAGACCCTGTCGCAGCATCGCGATGTTGCCTTCGAACTGCTCGGCCTCGCGCTCAACGCCCCGCGCTTCGACGCCGATGCGGTGGCGCGCGTCAAGGCGCAGGTGATCGCCGGCCTGCAACGCCAGGCGCAGAATCCGGATGTGGTCTGCCGCAATGCGCTCTTCGCCGCGGCCTTCCCCGGCCACGCCTATGGCCGGCCCGAACGCGGCGATGTCGCCAGCGTCGGCGGGGTCGAGCCCGCAGCGTTGAAGGCACTGACGCAGGGCCTCTTCACCCGCGGCGGTCTCAAGGTCGTCGCGGTCGGCGACATCAGCGCGAGCGAGCTGGCCTCGCGGCTCGATGCCCTGTTCGGCGCCTTGCCGGCCGGCGCCCCGCGCATCGAGCCGGCGGCCCCGCTGCCGATCGCCGATCTCGGCCAGACCCATGTCGTCGATCTCGACGTGCCGCAGACCGTGCTGCGCTTCATCGGCCCCGGCCTAATGTGGGACGATCCCGATTTCATCGCCGCGACCGTGCTGAACCACATCCTCGGCGGCTCGGCCTTCACCTCGCGCATGTTCCTGGAGGTGCGCGAGAAGCGCGGCCTCGCTTACGGCGTCTCGTCCAGCCTGGTCCCCTTGCGCCAGAGCGGCTTCTTCGTCGGCGGCACCTCGACCCGCAATGACCGCGTCGCCGAATCCATGAGCGTGATCCGCGAGGAGATCGCCAAGCTCGTCAGCGAAGGGCCGAGCGAGCACGAGGTCGAGGAGGCCAAGCGCTATCTGATCGGCTCCTATTCGCTGCGCTTCGACACCTCGCCGAAGATCGCGGGCGAACTGCTCGGCCTCGCGATCCGCGGTGAGCAGCCGGACTTCGTCGAGACCCGCAACCAGCGCTTCGCCGCGGTGACGCTTGCCGATGTCCGGCGCGTCGCCCAGCGCCTGTTTGGCGAGGGCAAGCTGCTCGTCCAAGCCGTCGGCCGGCCGGTCGGGCTGGTTTGATCGGAGCAAGGCTCGGCCGCCCGTCATGACCGTCCGCCGTCTCGATCCCGTCCTGGTCGATCGCATCGCCGCCGGCGAGGTGATCGAGCGGCCGGCCGCGGCAGTGAAGGAGCTGGTCGAGAACGCGATCGATGCCGGCGCCCGCACCATCGCCGTCACCATCGCGGCTGGCGGGTGCGAACTGATCCGCGTCGTCGATGACGGCAGCGGCATGAGCCCGGGGGACCTTGCCCTCTGCGTCGAGCGCCACGCGACCTCGAAGCTCCCGGACGGCGACCTCTTCGCCATCCGCTCGCTCGGCTTCCGCGGCGAGGCCTTGCCCTCGATCGGTTCGGTGGCGCGGCTCTCGATCACCACGCGCCAGCGCGATGCGGCGCAGGGCTCCGCCCTGGTGGTCGAGGCCGGCGCAAAGGGAGCGGTGAGGCCGGCGGCAGCCGCCCCCGGGACCCGCATCGAGGTCAGCGACCTCTTCATCTTCACGCCCGCCCGCCTCAAATTCCTGAAGAGTGACCGGGCCGAGGCGCAGGCCGTTTCCGACATGCTGCGGCGGCTCGCCATCGCCCATCACGAGGTCCGCTTCTCGCTCGAGGGCGAGCATGTCTCGGCCTTCGACTGGCCGGCCGAACCGTTCAGCGAGGACGGCCGGCTGCGTCGTCTCGGCCGCGCGCTCGGGCGCGACTTCCCCGAGAACGCGCTGCCGGTCGAAACCGAGCGCGAGGGCGTCAGGCTTTCGGGCTTCGCCGGCCTGCCGACCTTCCATCGCGGCACCTCGGCCGGCATCCACATGGCGGTCAATGGCCGCCCGGTGCGCGATAAATTGCTGCTTTCGGCCGTGCGCGGGGCCTATGCCGACGTCGTGCCGTCCGACCGGCATCCGGTGCTCTATCTCGACGTGCTCTGCGATCCCGCCGTGGTCGACGTCAACGTCCACCCGGCCAAGAGCGAGGTCCGCTTCCGCGATCCGGCTCTGGTACGCGGGCTCGTCGTGTCCAGCCTCAAGGCGGCGCTCGCCGGCGCCGGCCACCGCGCCACCACCACCGGCGGCGCCCGCACGCTCGACGCCTTCCGTGCGGTCTTCTCAGGCGGGGGACTAGGCGGTGGGCCAGCCACGATCCAGCGCCCGAACTTCGGCAGCACCGCCGATTGGCGCGTGCCCGAGGCTCATGCTCAGCCGATGCAGGCGGGCTTTTCCGACCTCGCCATGCCCTCGGCCGATGCTCGCGCGCATCTTGCCGAGCCGCCGCAGGATGCGCTCGACCGGCCGCTCGGCGCGGCGCGCGCCCAGGTCCATGGCACCTATATCGTCGCCCAGACCCGCGACGGGATGGTCATCGTCGACCAGCACGCCGCGCATGAGCGCCTGGTCTATGAACGGCTCAAGGCCGAGCGCGCCAAGGCCGGGATCGCCCGCCAGCCCTTGCTGCTGCCCGAGGTGGTCGAGCTCGATCCCGTCGATGCCGACCGGCTCAACGCCGCCGCCGCCGATCTCGCCTCGCTCGGCCTCGTCATCGAGAGCTTCGGCCCCGGTGCCGTGCTGGTGCGCGAGGCGCCGTCCGCCATCGCCGGCGGCAACCTGCAGGGCATCGTCCGCGACGTTGCCGATGCGCTCGCCGAGCATGGCGACGCCGGCTCGCTGGAGCGAAGGCTCGACCATGTGCTGGCGACCATGGCCTGCCACAACTCGGTCCGCGCCGGCCGGCGCCTGCGCCCCGAGGAGATGGATGCGCTCTTGCGCGAAATGGAGGCGACGCCGAATTCCGGCCAGTGCAATCACGGCCGCCCGACCTATGTCGAACTGAAGCTCAGCGATATCGAGAAGCTGTTCGGGAGACGGTGAGGGCAGGGCTCGCCCGTCATTGCGAGGAGGCGAAGCCGACGAAGCAATCTAGGGGCAGCAGAGCGAGACCTGCTGGATTGCTTCGCTACGCTCGCAACGACGGCTATCGTTTTTCGGTGGCGCGAAATCTGCGGGAGCGAGCATGCGCGAGCCGGCTGTCTACATCATGGCGAGCCAGCGTAACGGAACGCTCTATGTCGGCGTGACGTCGAACATCGCCGAGCGGGTATGGCAGCATAGAGAGGGCGTAGTACCAGGGTTCACCAAGAGATATGGCTGCAAGCTCCTCGTCTGGTACGAGCATCACGAGCGAATGGACGAAGCTATTAGCCGTGAGAAGCAGCTCAAGGGCGGCTCACGCGCCAACAAGCTGGCGTTGATCGAGGCAATGAATCCAGGTTGGCGCGATCTGTATGAGAATTTGGCCGGCTGACGCCCCCGTCATTGCGAGCGAAGCGAAGCAATCCAGGGGGACTTGCTCTACGCCCTCCTAGATTGCTTCGTCGCTTCGCTCCTCGCAATGACGGAGAGGTCTAAACCGCCCGCAGAAACCTTACCTGCGTCTCGCCATAGTCCCGCCGGTCCAACTCCTCGAAGCCACCTGGCAGCGCGATCTCAACGTCCGCAGCTTCCTCCAGCAGGATGAGCGCGTCCTTCGCCAGCCAGCCACCCTCGCGGGCCGAGGCGAGAGACTTTTCGCCCAGGCCCTTGCGATAGGGCGGGTCGCAGAAGACGAGGTCGAACGGGGCCATGCCGGTGATCGGGCCGAGCTTGGTCGCGTCGCGGCGGAAGATGCGGCTATAGCCGGCGAGCCCGAGCGCCATCTGGTTCTCGCGGATCAGCCCGCGCGCTTCGGCCCCGTCATCGACCAAGAGCGCAAAGGCGGCGCCGCGCGACAGCGCTTCGAACGCCATCGCGCCGGTGCCGGCAAAGAGGTCGAGCACGCGCGCACCATCGGCCGCATCGCCATGGCCATGCGCCAGCACGTTGAACAGCGATTCCCGCAGCCGATCCGAAGTCGGCCGGATCGCGCCGATGCCCGGCTTCGGGCTGGCGAGAGGACGGCCGCCGAAGCGGCCTCCGACGATGCGCATCGGTCAGACCTCAGCCGCGGCGGTCGCGTCCACCGCCGGAACGCGGAGGACCGGAGCGCGGTGGGCGCTTGTCGCCGCCGGGGCGCGGGCCGCCGCGTCCGCCGGGCCGATCGCCGCCCGGGCGGTCACCGGCAGGCCTGTCGCGGAACGGACGCTCGGGCCGGGCCTCGCCAGCGCCGCCGCTGGGCGGACGCTTGCCGCGTGGCGGCTTGTCGGCCCAGTCGCCGGCGCCACGCCAAGGCGACTCGCCGCTGCGATCGTGCCCGAAGCTCTCCTCGCGTGGTGCCCGCTCCGGACGTTCGCTGCGCGGCGCGCGCGCCGGGCGCTCCTCGCGTGACTCGTCCTTCGGTTTGGCGCTGATGCGTTCGACCTTGACGCGCCGCCCCTTCGGATCGGCGATCGCCTTGTCGCGCATGCGCTTGACGGTGCCGGCCGCCTCGCGTGCCTGCCGCTCCTCTTTGGGATCGAGGCCGCGTCGCGGTGCCGCCTTGCGATCGCGCTGCGGCTCGGCTTCGGCATCGCGCCAGACGCCGCGCGTCCACGGCTTGTCGCCGCGCATCAGGCTCCCATCCTCGCCCCGCTCGTCCTGCTCGGCGCGAGGACGGCGGCGTGGCCGGTCGTCGCCGGCAGGTGCGGGCCTGCCGCGCGCGGGTCGTTCCGCTGCTGGGCCCTCGTCGCGCCGCGGCGAGTCGAAATCGACCCCTGCCTTGGCCATCAATTCGGTGCCGAGCTGGTCCTTGAGCACCTTGGAGCGCACCTCCTCGGCCTCGCCCTCGGGCAGGTCGCCGAGCTGGAACGGGCCGAAGGAGACCCGGATCAGGCGGTTCACCTGCAGGCCGAGATGCTCCAGCAGCGTCTTGACCTCGCGGTTCTTGCCCTCGCGCAGGTCGACGGTGAGCCAGGTGTTCGAGCCCTGCTCGCGCTCGAACTGGGCGATGACCGGTCCGTACTGGACGCCGTCGATGGTGACGCCGCCCTTCAGGGTATCGAGCTGGCCCTGATTGACCTGGCCGAAGGCACGCACGCGATAGCGCCGGAGCCAGCCGGTCTCGGGGAGCTCCAGCATCCGCGCCAGCCCGCCATCATTGGTGAGCAGCAGCAGGCCTTCGGTGTTGATGTCGAGCCGGCCGACCGAGAGCACGCGCGGCAGATCCTCCGGCAGCGCGTCGAACACGGTCGGGCGCCCTTCCGGATCATGGTTGGTCGTCACCAGGCCGCGCGGCTTGTGGTAGAACCAGAGCCGCGTGCGCTCGCGTGCCGGCAACGCCTCGCCGTCGACCAGAACGACATCGTTAGGGCCGATATCGAGCGCCGGGCTCTCGATGATCTTGCCGTTCACACTGACGCGGCCTTCCGCGATGATCGCCTCGGAATCGCGGCGCGAGGCGACGCCGGCGCGGGCCATCACCTTGGCGATGCGCTCGGGCTCCTGCGGCGCGGCCGGGACCGAGACTGCCTCGGCGATCTCGGCGGCGTTACGATGCGCGCGGTCAGGCCGGCCGCGCGTCGGATTGCTGCCACGCGGCGCGTCGAAACGCTTGGCGCCGCCGAAGCTGCGACCTTCACCGCGGTCGTCGCGGCGCGGCGGCCGGGCAGGGCGCTCACCGCTGCCGCTACGCTCGCGGAAGGGGCGCTCGCTGCGGCCAGGTTGATCGCCGCGGTCCCGCGGCGGCCGGCGCTCCTCGCCGTCACGCGGACGGAACGACCGCTCGCCGCCTTCGCGCGGCGGGCGTGACGGTGCGCCGTCGCGAGAAGGGCGTCCGAAGCCGCCGGGCCTATCGCCGCCGGTCCTGTCGCGGCTTGGCCGCTCGCCCCCTCGCGGAGGACGGCCGGCGCGGCTCTCATCACCGCCGCGCTCGCGAAATGGCCGCTCGCCACCCTCGCGGGGTGGGCGTGACGGTGCGCCGTCGCGGGAAGGACGCCCGAAGCCGCCGGGCCGGTCGCCGCCAGTCCGGTCACTGCGTGGCCGTTCGCCGTCGCGAGGCGGGCGGCTGGCACGGCGTTCGTCACTGCCACGGTCGCGGAACGGGCGTTCACCGCCCTCGCGTGGCGGCCGCTCGCCGCTCGGGCGCTCGCGGAACGGCTTCTTCTCGAAGCGCGGCGCCGCCGGGCGCTCGCCTTCGCTGCGGCGACGCTCGGCACCTTCGGCGGGTGCGCGCCGGGGCCGATCCTCGCCATCGCGCGAGCGGAAGGGCGGCTTGCCAGGGCCGCCGCGCCCGGGCGGCCGGCCGCCCGGTCCACCGCGGCCGGGGCCGCCATCGCGTCCGCCGCCGCGGCCGCCGGTTCCGCCGCCCTTGCGCGGGCCGCGGCTTTTCTGGTTGTTGTCGTCGCTCATGGTGGCTCCTGAAGCCGGATCATCGCGGACCGGGTTGCGAAGCGATCCGGGACGGCAGCGGCTTTTGAATCTGGTATTAGCCGGCGCTTGTAGCAGGCGCTTTCGTGCGCTGCGACGGCAAAGATGAAGGTTCGATGGGATCGATCGACGCAAAGCAGCTCGAGGTGGCGCCGATGGCGCTCGCACTCGCCGAGGCGCGCGCCGCGGCGGAGCGTGGCGAGGTGCCGGTCGGGGCGGTGATCGTCCGTGACAGCCAGGTGCTGGCCATCGCCAGCAACCGCACGCTCGAGCTGAAGGATCCGACGGCGCATGCCGAGACGCTGGCGATCCGGCTGGCCTGCGAGGCGATCGGCTCGGAACGGCTGATCGACTGCGATCTCTATGTCACGCTCGAGCCCTGCCCGATGTGCGCGGCGGCGATCTCCTTCGCCCGGATCAGGCGGCTCTATTTCGGTGCCTTCGACCCGAAGGGCGGGGCGGTCGAGAACGGCGTCCGGCTCTATAGCAGCCCGAGCTGCCATCATGCGCCGGAGGTCTATGGCGGCCTGAGCGAGCGCGAGGCGGCTGAGCTGCTGCGCGATTTCTTCCGCGGGAAGCGCTGATGGCGCAGATCATCCGCGCCGCGAGCCCGGCCGACGCGAAAGCCATCGCCGATCTCAACCACGCGGCCTTTGGCGGCGAGGGCGAGGTCGGCATCATCGAGCGCCTGAGCCGTGATGGCCTGGTCGCGGTCGAGCTCGTCGCCGAACAGGGCGGCGCGATCGGTGGCTATATCCTGCTGAGCTGGCTGCCGACGATGATGGACGGGCGCGCCGTGAAGGCCCTGGCGCTTGCGCCGATAGCCGTCCTGCCGGGATTCCAAAAGCAGGGTATCGGCGGCCGCCTGATCGCGGCGGCGCTGGACGAGGCGAGGGCTGCCGGCGCAGAGGCTGTCATCGTGCTCGGCCATCCCGATTATTACCCGCGCTTCGGCTTCTCGGCGGCACTGGCGCGGAACCTCGCCTCTCCTTTCACCGGCGAGGCCTTCATGGCGCTGGAGCTCGTGCCGGGAGCCCTGGCTGGGCAGCAAGGTTCGGTTGCCTATCCGGCCGCGTTCGGGCTGTAGCCGCCCGCTTCGGCCCACGGCCTCAGTCAGGTTTCTGCCTCGCTGGCGGCTCAGGCGCCGAAAAGGGGCTTCGCTGAAAGCGGGGCAGGGCGAGCTGCCGGGCGAATTCTTCAAGGGTCTGCGCCAGCACTTGAGTTTCCAGTAAATACCCACGCGAATGAAATTGAATTTGTGATATGCAAGTATTGATTCAACAATCAAATGGCTGTCGGATTCTAGTTCAATCGACCTAACTCGATTTGGCTAGGCAAGTCGTGAGTTGATCCGTTTTGGCGTTGCTGGTGCAGCCTGCCATGTTTTGGCCTTGTATCGTCAGTAGGTCGCTGATGCACTGCTCAGCCAGACCAAGGAATGGTGGCTTGAGCCTTCCATTCCCCAAGAAAACTGGTTCACCTCCATTATGCGTAAAGTTGCGTTGGCTGCGCTGTTCGCAGCCTGTTGGCCTGTGTCCTCTTCCTTCGCCGCGGATACCGCGCTCGCGAAGATCTCCTTCCAGCCACAGGTGAAGGGCCTCGGCTGCCTCAAGCCGGAAACCCTTGGCATGATCAAGGAACTCACCGCGAAGATCGGTCCGGTCCAGATCACCTCGACCTGCGGTGGCCGCCACGCCCGCAACTCCCAGCACTATCGCGGCAACGCCATCGATTTTCGCCCGCTCGCCACCTCGCCGCGCAATGCCGCAGCCGTTGCCAAGAAAATCGAAGCTGTCGGCGGCGTCGGCTCCTATTCGAACGGCCTCGTCCATGTCGATGTCGGTGATCGCGAGATCGCCTGGTACGGCAAGAAGCGCAGCCGCCGCCTGGCCTATGCCGGGCGCGGGCGCTAGCTCAGAGCATCGCCCGGGCGACGAGGTAGCCGCCCAGCGCCAGGAGTCCGGCGAAGAAGCTGAGCTTGAAGGTCGCTGCCGAAATGCGCTGCCGGATCGCCTGGCCGAACCACATTCCGCCGAGTGCCGGCAGCAGCGCCAGCAGCGAGGCGCCGGCGACCTTGAGGTCGAGCGCGCCGGCGCCGACCAGTCCGAACGACAGGGCGATCGTCGAAACGATGAAGGAGAGGCCGAGCGCCTGCACCAGTTCGTCCTTGTCGAAGCCGAGCGCCTGCAGATAGGGCACCGCCGGTAGCACGAAGACACCGGTCGCAGCAGTCGAGATGCCGGTGAGCACGCCGACGACCGGGCCGGCCCAGCCCTCATGTCTGGCCGGCACGCGCAGCTTCGCCGCCTTCAGCCCGACCAGCGCATAGAGCACCAGCGCGATGCCGAGCCAGAGCGTCGCCGAGCCGTCCTTGGCCTTCTCCAGGAGCCCGGCCCCAGCCCAGGTGCCGACGCAGATGCCGGCCAGCATCGGCCAGAGCCGGATGGCGATCGCCTTCAGCTTCGACCCGGTCAGCTGCCAGCTATTGGTGACGAGATTGGGAATGACCAGCAGCGCCGCGGCCTGCGCCGGCGCCATCACCACGCCGAGGATGCCGACCGCGATCGTCGGCAGGCCGAGTCCGATCACGCCCTTGACGAAGCCGGCGAGCACGAAGGTCGCGGCAATGAAGATGAGGAGCGTCGTCTGGTCCATGATCGTGCCGGCCCTGTCGGTCGATTGCGTCGGATCGCTTGTCGCAGTCCTGACCGCGCCTGTCGCGAGCGGATACTACGGTCTCGGCCGTAGCGTCCTTGCTTGCCTGGACGGGCGCGGGCGTCATCATGGCAGCCACAATGGAGGGCGTTGAGCCATGGCCATGCACGGACCCTATCTAGCCGAGATCGCGCATCTGATGGGCGACCCTGCCCGGGCCAACATGCTGCATGCGCTGATGGACGGGCGCGCGCTGACGGCGAAGGAGCTCGCCTTCCTCGCCGGCGTCGCGCCGCAGACCGCGAGCGGCCATCTCGCCAAGCTGATGCAGGGCGGCCTGCTCGGCGTCGCCGTGCAGGGCCGCCATCGCTATTACCGGCTCGCGGGGCCGGAAGTCGCTGCCGCACTCGAAGGATTGATGGTACTTTCCGGCGGGCAGGCGAACGGGCGCCGGCTGCCTTCCCGAGTCGGTGCCGATCTCGCTCAGGCCCGCACCTGCTACGACCATTTCGCTGGCCGCTTGGGCATCGCGATCCATGATGCGCTCGTCGCCGGCGGGCATCTCACCGTTGCCGACGGCGGCTATGGGCTGACCCGCTCAGGCGTCACGCTCTTCGCCGGGCTCGAGGTCGATCCCGCCACCGCAAGCAAGGGCAAGC
The DNA here is from genome assembly GCF_001429505.1 of Allobosea sp. Root483D1. Taxonomy (GTDB): domain Bacteria; phylum Pseudomonadota; class Alphaproteobacteria; order Rhizobiales; family Beijerinckiaceae; genus Allobosea. The sequence continues at coordinate 395,707 of NZ_LMJW01000001.1, read as the reverse complement.
GCGCTGCGCTCCGCCCCTGTCTCGACTGGAGCGAGCGCCGCCCGCATCTCGCCGGCTCGCTCGCGGCGGCGCTGGCCTGCCGTTGCTTCGAAGCGGGCTGGGTGACGCGGATCAGGGACAGCCGCGCCGTGCTGCTGACGGACGAGGGACGCGCAGCGCTGGAGGCCGGGTTGCCAGGCTTCCGGTGCGATGAACCGGAGATGGCTGCTCGTCATTCTCGGGCGGCGCGGAGCGCAGACCCGAGAACCTCATGACCAGCTGGCACTGGTTTCCGAGATGCTCGGGTCAAGCCCGAGCATGACGTCTCACGCCACCGCCGCCTTCTCCAGCGCCTCTGACAGCCTCCGCTTGACCTCCTCCTTGGCCGGCTGGGCGGCCTCGAAGATCGCCTGCCAGCGGAAGAAGTCGAGCCCGCCGAAGCCTTCGCCGCCGGCGCGGATCAGGATGTCCGGCGGCTGACGCTCGATCATGCGCTGGACCAGCGCCCGCGTCAGGATCTGCGAGACGCCGACCATCGCCTCCAGCGGCTCCGGCACGCGGCTGTCGCTAATGGTAGCGGGGGCGCTGGTGTCGACCGCGAGCACGAGGCGTCCTGGCGCCAGCAGGCGGTCATAGGGCAGGGGGTTGATCGCGCCGCCGTCGATCAGCACCCGCCCGCCGATCGTTACCGGCCGGATCAGGCCCGGGATCGCCAGTGAGGCGGCGACAGCCGGCGTCAACGGGCCGCTGCCGATGATGACCTCGTCATGCAGGTGGTAGTCGGTCGCAACGCAGAGGAAGGGGATGCCGAGTTCCTCGAAGCGATCAGGCACGGCCTGCGGCCAGAACAGGTCGAGCAGGCGCTCGCCGTCGATCAGGACGGGATTGCCGAGCCCGCCGCGCCAGAGATCGGCGATCTTGCCGACGCGCGCTTCGAGCAGCCGGGCGATCACCCGCGCGCGGTCGCGGAAACTGGCCTCGACATGGGCGCGGAGATCGCGGCCGGAGAGGCCGGCGGCATAGGCCGCGCCGACGATCGCGCCCATCGACGAGCCGGCGATCAGCGCCGGCTTCAGCCCGAGCTCGTCGAGCGCCTCCAGCACCGGGATATGGCTGAGCCCCCGCGCGCCGCCCGAGCCGAGCACGAGGACGAGCTCGGGCTGGGAGGGGGCTCGATTCGTTGCAGGCTGGAGCAAGGTCATAGCGAGAGGCGATCCGTTTCAGGGCACATCGAGGCGAGCCCTTTCATAGTCGTCCCGGATCTCCGCCTCGCTCCGTCCGGGATGACCCGCGTATTTATGAAAGCGGTCTGGCGAGGAAAGGTTTCACTGCCGCGAGGGTGTCCTGCGGATTCTCCTCCGGCAGGAAATGGCCGCTGGCGATCGCCAGCCCTTCCGCCTGTGGCGCGAAGGTCTCGCGCCAGATTTCGAGCGGGCTCGCGCCCTTGGCGGGAATGCCGGCCTCGCCCCAGAGCACCAGCACCGGGCAGAGGATCTTTTTGCCCGCCCCGAGATCGGCCTTGTCGTGCTCGACATCGGTCGTCGCACCGGCGCGATAATCCTCGCAGGCGGCATGGATGCGCGACGGATCGTTGAAGGAATCGGCGTAGGCGGCCAGCGCCAGCGGGTGGAAGGCCTTCAGCTCCTTGGCCCGCGTCCAGCTCGCGATCGTATGGTCGAGCCAGCCGGCAGGGTCGGCCTGGATCAGCTTCTCCGGCACCGGCTCGGGCTGGGCCAGGAAGGTCCAGTGATAGACCTGCATGGCGCGCGCCGCGTTCATGCCTTCCCACATCGACACGGTCGGCAGGATGTCGAGCAGGACGAGCCGCTCGACCCGGCCGGGATGGTCGAGCGCGAGGCGATAGGCGACGCGAGCGCCGCGGTCATGGCCGATCACCGCGAAACGGTTGAAGCCGAGCGCGCTCATCAGGGCGACGATGTCCTCGCCCATGCCGCGCTTGGTATAGAGTGCCTTGCCGCCATCGCCGTGCGGGGCAGCAGACCAGCCATAGCCGCGCAGATCAGGGCAGACGACGGTATGCTTCTTCGCCAGTTCGCCCGCCATCTCGTGCCATTCGGCATGGGTTTGCGGGAAGCCGTGGATCAGCACCACAGGTGGTCCCTCGCCGCCGACGCGGGCGAAGATCTTGCCGACCGGCCCGTCGACCCAGCGCGCCTCAAAACCGGGGAAGAGGCTGTCGATATTGGTCATGGCCGTGCTCCCGTCGTGATCGCCGAAACGATGTCGGTCCGGCCGAAATCCCCGCCCTTGTAGAGCAGAGGCGCGTTCAAGGATTTGGCAAGAGCATAAGAGAAGCAGTCGCCGAGGTTGAGGCGGGCAGCATGGCGCCCCTTGCCGAAACGCAGGAAGGCCTGGGCTGACAGCGTACTCTGCTCGTCATCGACCGGAACACGACGGATTCCGAAACCGTCCATCAATGCGATGTAACGCTCGAACGTGAAGTTCGGCACACGGCCCATCGCCACCATGAAGGTTTCCACGAAGGTGACTGCCGAACAGCAGGCGTCGGCGCTGTCGTCCAGAACGGAAACGAAGAGGGCACGCTCCGGCTCCTTGAGCAGGACCGCGATGATCGCCGAGCTGTCGACGACAATCGGCGAGGCCGTCACGATGGGACGCCATTCTCGTCATAGCCGATGATCTCATCATCGCTGAGATCACTGTTGATCTTCGGCATGGCGTCGATCTCGGCGAGCAGCTTCTCAAGCTTCTCCATGTCGATCCGGCCCTTGCGCGGCGGCAACTCGGCAAGCTCGCGCTCCGCTGCTGTCTTGACCGCGTCGGTGATCGTCCTGCCCGTGCGTGCCGCGAGCTCGCGGACGATCCGGTCCGTTTCGGGGTCCTTGATCAGGATGGCCATGGCATCCTCGCGTATATATCGATCCTGTCTCGATATATACGACCTGGTAGTCGCCTTGTCAGCCTTCACGCTCGCGCTTCACCGCCTGCCAGCCGATATCGCGTCGGCAGAAGCCGCCCGGCCAGTCGATCAGGTCGACTGCAGCATAGGCTTTGGCTTGCGCTTCAGAGACAGTCTTGCCGAGCGCGACGATGTTAAGCACGCGCCCGCCATTGGCGATGATGTCGTCGCCCTTCGCCTGTGTGCCGGCATGGAAGACCAGCACGTCCTTTTCGGCGGCAGCCTTCTCGATGCCCTTGATGACGCTGCCCTTCTCGGGCGTGGCTGGGTAGCCGTTCGCAGCCATCACCACCGTCAGCGCCGCCTGGTCCGACCAGCGCAGATCGACCGCGTTCAGCACGCCATCGCAGGCGGCGAGCAGCGCCGGCACGATGTCGCTTTTGAGGCGCGGCATCAGCACCTCGCATTCAGGATCGCCGAAGCGCGTGTTGTATTCGATCAGCTTGGGACCCTGTGCCGTGATCATCAGCCCGGCGTAGAGGATGCCCTTGAACGGCGTGCCTCGCTTTGCCATGCCGGCGAGCGTCGGCGCGATGATCTCGGCCATGACCTGATCTTCCAGTGCCTTGGTCATGACCGGGGCCGGCGAATAGGCGCCCATGCCGCCGGTGTTCGGGCCGGTGTCGCCATCACCCACGCGCTTGTGGTCCTGGGCCGAAGCGAGCGCGAGCGCATGCGTGCCGTCGCAGAGCGCGAAGAAACTGGCTTCCTCGCCGATCATCCACTCCTCGATCACGACCTCGGCGCCGGCCGCGCCGAGCCCGCCGGAGAACATCATCGCCAAGGCCTCATTGGCCTGTTCGATGGTCTCGGCCATGACCACGCCCTTGCCGGCGGCGAGCCCGTCGGCCTTGATCACCAAAGGCGCACCAGTCTTGGCGACGTAAGCCCTGGCTGCGGCTTCGTCGGTGAAGCGGGCGAAGGCTGCGGTCGGGATATCGAACTCGGCGCAGAGCTCCTTGGTGAAGGCCTTCGAGCCCTCGAGCTGTGCTGCTGCCTTCGACGGGCCGAAGGTCTTGATCCCGGCGGCTTCGAGATCGTCGGCGATGCCGTCGACCAGCGGCCCCTCAGGCCCGATCACGGCGAGGCCGACGCCCATCACCTTGCAGAAATCGGCCACGGCGCGGTGGTCGGCGATATCCAGCACGATATTCGTGCCGCATTGGCCGGTGCCGGGATTGCCGGGGGCGATGAAGAGCTTGTCGCAGAGCGGCGAGGCCGAGATCGCCCAGGCCAGGGCATGTTCGCGTCCGCCGGACCCGATCAGAAGAATGTTCATCGCACCGCCTCGTTCAGGTCGCAGTCGCTGGCACACCAACCTCATCGGTCATCCCGGACAAGCGGCGGAGCCGCGCCGATCCGGGATCCATTCCTGAGCCTTCCCGAAAGAGGTTCCGGAATGGGTCCCGGGTCTTCCTCCGATCGCCCGGGACGACATGGTGGGTTCCAGCAAGAAGTCCACAAGGCGCGCAATAGCCGCCATCCTCTGACAGGGCAACGCTTCTGCTTGTGTCCTCGTGCCGCTAAGTTCGCGCCATGGACAGCGAATCGCCTCAAGCCCCCGGCAATGCCCCCGAATGGTCGGTCTCCGATCTCTCCGGCGCGCTCAAGCGCACGCTGGAGGATGCCTTCGGCTTCGTGCGCGTGCGCGGCGAAATCTCCGGCTATCGCGGCCCGGTCGGCTCCGGCCATGTCTACTTCTCGCTGAAGGACGCCAACGCCAAGATCGACGCGGTGATCTGGAAGGGGGTCTTCGGCCGGCTGAAGACCAAGCCCCAGGAGGGGTTGGAGGTCATCGCCACCGGCAAGATCACCACCTTCGCCGGCAAGTCGAGCTACCAGATCATCATCGATTCGCTCGAGCCGGCCGGCATCGGCGCGTTGATGGCGCTGCTAGAGGAGCGGCGCAAGAAGCTCGCCGCCGAAGGCCTGTTCGATGCAGGCCGCAAACAGCTCATCCCCTTCCTGCCGCGCGTCGTCGGCGTCATCACCTCGCCGACCGGCGCTGTCATCCGTGACATCCTGCACCGGCTGGAGGAACGCTTTCCGCGCCATGTCCTGGTCTGGCCGGTGCGCGTCCAGGGTGAGAGCAGCGCGGCCGAGGTCGCCAACGCGATCGCGGGCTTCAACGCATTGCCCGAAGGCGGCCGCATCCCGCGCCCGGACGTGATCATCGTCGCGCGCGGCGGCGGCTCGCTCGAGGACCTGATGGGCTTCAACGAGGAGGTGGTGGTGCGCGCCGCCGCGGCCTCGCTGATCCCGCTGGTCTCGGCCGTCGGCCACGAGACCGACGTGACCCTGATCGACCACGCCGCCGATCTGCGCAGCCCGACGCCGACCGGCGCAGCCGAGAAGGTCGTGCCGGTGCGCGCCGAACTGCTGGGGCAAGTCACCGACCTGTCGCGCCGGCTGTCGGGCGCGACGCTGCGCCTGTCCGAGCGCCGCCGCAGCGATCTGCGCGCGCTCGCCCGGGCCCTACCGACGCCAGAGAACCTGCTGGCCGCGCCGCGCCAGCGGCTCGATCTGGCTGCGACGAGACTTGGCCCGGCGCTGGCGCGTAACGCCCGCGCTTACGAGCAGCGCCTCGCCCAGCTCGACCGCCGCCTTCACACGCAGTCGCCGGCGGCGCGACTGAAAACCCATGCCGCCCGCCTCGACGGGCTCGGCAAGCGGCTCGCAGCAGCGCGCGGCGCACTTCTTCGCACCGAGCGCGACCGTATCGCCCGCGCCGGAGACCGGCTCGATGCTGTTGCCGCGCGCGCGGTCGCGGCGTTCTCGCGCCAGCTCCAGCGTCGCCGCGACCGGCTGGAGAGCGTCTGGTCTCTCGCCGCCTCGCTCGGGCCGCAGGCCGTGCTGGCGCGGGGCTATGCGCTGGTTCGCGACGAGGATGGCAATCTGCTGCGCAGCGCGGCAGCAGCCCGCCCGGGACTTGCTCTCCAGGTCACGCTCGCCGATGGCAGTTTCGGCGCCGTGGTGCCGGGCGGAGCCTCCCCGCCGCAGACGCCGCGGCAACCCGGGCGCAAGGCGAGCGGAGGGGCGGGGCAGGGGGATCTGTTCTGACGAACCCGAAAACCTGCGATTCACCACGGTTTTGGATGAACCCGGCTTCGTTCAGACAGCGTTCAGCTAGCTCTGGATAATCGCTGCTTGATAGCGGTTGGGGGATTCATCCTTGATGCTCGCCGGTTTCCGGACAGGCCTTGCTTGCGCCTTTGCCATGCTTGCGTTCGCGGGCCTGCATTCCCAGCAGGCGAGCGCATCCGAGTTCATCTGCAAGCCGTCGACGCTGACGCGTGATGCCGCCGCTCTGGCTTCGGTCTGGAGCAACGGCAGCACCCCCTTGCGCATCCTCGCCATCGGCTCGTCCTCGACCGAGGGCATCGGCGCCAGCGGCAAGGACAAGACCTATCCGGCGCGGCTTGGCTCGCTGTTGCGCGAAGGGCTGTCCGGTCGCTCCATCGAGATGGTCAATGCCGGCATTGGCGGCGAAACCGCGCCGCAGACGCTATCGCGTCTCAAGGGCGCGCTGGCGCAAGGCCGTTACGATCTGGTGATCTGGCAGGTCGGCACCAACGACGCCGTGACCGGCGGCGACCTTGGCACATTCCGCAACCTCGTCGCCGACGGCATAGCCGCCGCCAAGCAGAGCCATACCCGGCTCGTGATCCTCGATCCGCAATTCTACCCCGGCATCAAGGAAACGGCGCGCTACCGCGCCTATGTCGAAGCCATCGCCGAGGTCGCCAGGGCGCAGGCCGTGCCCGTCCTGTCGCGCTATCAGGCGATGCTGGGCTGGTATCAGCGCGACGCGGACGGCTTCATGGCCGCGCTCGCCGGCGACCGTTTCCACATGAGCGATGCCGGCTATGGCTGCCTGGCTCAGGACATCGCCCGCTCGTTGCTGGGCGACAAGCCTGCAGTGACGCTCGCAGCCTCGGTCCGATAGCGCGACGGTCCAGAGCCGGCGTTCTACCTGCTGCTCACTTGCCCAGCAGGAAGGCTTTTACCCGCCGGATCGCATCGTCGCGCGCCGCCGGATCGGTGCCGACGGTGACCTTCCCGGTTCCGGAGGCGGAATAGGCGATGCCTTCCTTCTCGCGCCGGTCGAGGCGCGGATGATCGAAATCATGCACAGCGCCGGGATAGAGCACGATCTCGACCGGCTCGCCACGGGCTTGGGCGGCCTTGGCGAGGAAGTTGCAAGGGGCGGGCGGCGTCCAGTCGTCGGCGTCGCCCATCAGGATCAGGGTTGGAAGCCGCGCTTCGAAGCTGCCCGATTCCGATTGCGTCCGGCAGCCCGGATAGAAGGCGACCGCACGGACGAAATCGGGCTGACGGTCGGCCGGCCTGCGGTCCTTCCGGATCGCGGCGAGAATGGTGGAGCCGCCGCCCGACCAGCCGAGCAGTGCGATCGCGTCCCGGCGGACCTCGGGACGTTCCTGCAGCCAGCGCCGCGCCGCCATCGCGTCGCCGACGCGCTCGCGGCTGGCGCGGATGGTGACTTCCTTGACGCCGCATTGCGAGCCGAGGCTGCGCGAGCCGTAGCTGTCCGGCATCAGTACGACGAGCCCGGTTGCGGCCAGACGCTCGCCCCAGTCGCTATGCCGCGTCGAGAGCTTGTCGGGCTCGCGCCAGAGGCCGCCGCAGCCATGCAACGCGACGACCGCGGGGAACGGTCCCGGACCCGCCGGGCGGAACAGCACCGCATCGAGCTGATAATCGTCATGCGGGATGCGGACGCGCTCATAGCCGCCCGCGATCGCGGGCGCCGCGAGCAGGGAAAGTAGACCAATCGCCAGTGCCTTGGCGCGGGTCAGGCTGGACATCATCGCAACTGACGCTATCACAGAAAGACCATTCTGGAACAATGCGTTGATTCAGAGATGGTTGCGTCCTACTGCAACCTGTACGCTAGCTTTCTGCCGCTCGACCGCCCGGCCCCGTGATGAACATCAACGAACGTCTGCCCCCCTCCGGAACGGAAGCGCTGGTCGATTACGGCCATGGCGAGTTCCGGGTCGTGCGTCCTGGCGCCTTCGTCCGCTGCGCCATCACCGGCGCCCCGATCCGGCTCGAGGATCTGCGCTACTGGTCGGTGGATTGGCAGGAGGCCTATGCCTCGCCCGAGGCCGTGCTATTGCGCGTGCGCCGCGCCGGCCGCAGCTGAACGAGCCTTCGCGAGGCAGCCGCGCAGGAGCGCGTCGAGCGCCTCTTCATCGTCGAAGGCGAGCGTGACCGGCACACAGATCAGGAGCGAGCGCTCGGCCGTCGGCCAGAGCGGCGCGAGCTTGACCATGTCCTTCTCGGTGACGGCGATGCGGCAGGCTTTCGCCTTCGCCTCGGCGATCAGCGTCGCGACGTCGCCCGCTGAATAGGCGTGATGGTCGCCATAGGCGCGCTCGCCGGCAAGCCGCGCTCCGGCATCACGTAGCGTCGCCGCGAATTTCTCCGGTCGGCCGATCCCGGAGACCGCCAGCACCGATAGCCCGGCGAGCTCGGCCTGGATCTCGACCGGCGGTGCCAGCCGCGCCCGCAGCACGCGCTTGCCCACGGCGAGCGCCTGCACGGCGACATTGTCGCCTGTCGCTCCCTCGCCGATGATGACGAGGGCGTCGACCTGTCCAAGCTGGCCGGCGAGTGGCGCGCGCAGCGGCCCTGCCGGCAGGCAGAGGCCGTTGCCGACACCGACAGCACCGTCGACGATCGCGAGGCGCAGGTCCTTGTGCAGTGAGGGGTTCTGCAGCCCGTCATCCATCAGGACGAGGCTGGCGCCGGCCTCGCGCGCGAGCGTCGCGCCGGCCGGCCGCTCGCGCGCCACGATCGTCGGCAGGCGGGCCGCCAGCAGCAGAGGCTCGTCGCCGACATCGATCGCATTGTGCCGGGCCGGGTCGACGCGGAGCGGGCCGGGCAGCTTGCCGCCATAGCCGCGCGTCAGGGCGAAGGCTGTCTCACCCATCGTGGAGAGCTTCGCTGCGAGGGCCAGCGTGGTCGGCGTCTTGCCGGCGCCGCCGGCGACGAAATTGCCGATGCAGATCACCGGGATGCCGGCTCGCGCGCCCGGTTGGCGCATCCGTTTCAGCGTGATCCCGCCGTAGAGCGCCCCGAGCGGTTGCAGCAGCCGGGCGAGGGCGGATGGCGGCGAGCGCCACCAGAAGCCCGGGGCCCGCATCAGCCCGTCGCCTCGCGCTGGCCGATGGCCGCGCGCAGCAGGAGCGGCTCGATCGCCTGGACCGTGCGCTCGAGCGCGCCGCTGAGCTCCGTGCTGGTGCGGGCTGCGGCCCGGGCGGCCTGGCGCGCAGCGGCGGGGTCGCTGAGCCAGCGATGCACGCCTTGGGCGAGCTCCTGCCGGTCGGCGACTTGAATCGCGCCGCCGCCAGCGTCGAAGGCGGCGAAGAGGTCGGCGGATTTGTGGACCAGCGGGCCGTGCAGCAGGGCGCAGCCGAGCTTGGCCGGCTCGATCGGGTTGTGGCCGCCGATCGGCGCGAGCGAGCCGCCGATGAACGCGACCGGCGCCAGCCGGTAGAACAGGCCGAGATCGCCAAGCGTGTCGGCGATGTAGAAGTCGATGTCGCGCTCCGGCAGGTTCCCCAGCGAGCGGCGGGCGCTGGCGACGCCATTGGCCTGGGCCAGTGCCTCGACCTCGCCGCCGCGGTCGGGATGGCGCGGCACGACGATGGTGAGGAGCTTGGGCAGGTGCTGCCTGACGCCGAGATGGGCGGCGAGCACGTCCTCCTCCTCGCCGGGATGGGTCGAGGCGGCGACCCAGACCGGCCGGCCGGCGGCGAGGCCGTCAAGCAAGGCGAGCGTGTTGGGATCGGCCGGCGGCGCGGGAACGTCGAACTTCAGGTTGCCGGCGATGCTGACGCGCGGGGCGCCGAGCTGGGCGAGGCGCTGCCCATCTTCCTGCGATTGCGCCAGGCAGCGGTCGAAGCCGGAGAGCAGATAGCGCGAGGTCTTGGGGAATTTGTACCACCGCCGGAAGGAGCGCTCCGACATGCGCGCATTGACCAGCACGAGCGGGATGTCGCGCTTGCCGGCTTCGATCATCAGGTTCGGCCAGATCTCGGATTCGCAGATCAGGCCGAGATCGGGGCGCCAATGGTCGAGGAAGCGGCGCATATAGCGTGGCACGTCGAGCGGCAGGAATTGATGGATCGCCCCGGCCGGCAGACGCTGCGCCAGCAACCGCGCCGAGGTCACCGTGCCCGAGGTCACCAGCACGGCGAGCCCGCGCCGCTGCAGGCGCTCGATCAGCGGCAAGAGCGTCACCGTCTCGCCGACGCTGGCGCCGTGCAGCCAGACCAGGGTCTTTTGCGGCCGCTCGACGCTGGGATAGCCGCGCCGCTCGGAGAGCCGCGCCGGGTCTTCCTTGCCGCGCCGGCGCCGCCAGAGCAGCAGCCCGGCCGCAACCGGCTCGAGCAGGGCGGTGAGCGTCCGATAGGCGCGTATGACGAAGCTGCGGCCGATCATGCGGCGCTGGCCTTCGCTGCGATCTTGGCGGCCTGGGCTTCGCGCAATCCTGCCCCGGGATCGCGCGCGCCGATCAGCGCATAGGCGCGCTCATGCACGGCATCGAGCCCGGCCTGGACGGCGAGCCGCGCCGCCTCGCAGGTCGCTTCGTCGGCGTCGCGCGCGACCCGCACGGGATCGCCGACGACGATGGCGCCGCGCCCGAAGGGCAGGCCGATCGAGGCGCGGTCCCAGCTGTTGAAGTCGATCCGCCGGCTGGTCACCACCGCGATCGGATGGATCGGCCGGCCCGAGGCCCGTGCCAGCTGGACGATGCCGGGGCCGCAGACACGGGCGCGCTTGGGGATATCGGCGGTCAGCACCATGGTGTCGCCGGCGGCGAGCCGGCGGACCATGGCGAGGAAGGCCGGTGCGCCGCCCTTCTCGCGGACCTTCTTGCCGGAGGCGCCCGAGCCGCGGATCGCGCCGATGCCGAGCTCGCGCAGGGCCACGGCGTTGAAGCCGCCATCGCCATGGCGCGAGACCAGCGAGCAGGACGGCATCCATTCCGGTCGGGCGAACGGGATCATGATGTGCTGACCGTGCCACATCGCGATGATCAGCGGCAGCTCGCCGCGCACATGCTCATAGACATCGGCCGGCTCGACGACGAAGCGGTTCGTACGCCTGACCAGGCGCAGATAGAAGGCGAGGCTGCGCCCGAGCACCTCCTGCGCGAATTTCGTCTTGAGCAGCGAAAATCCCATCGAACCGGACTGGCCGTGACCCTGGAATCAGTTCTGCGCCGTCGAGGGATCGAGCAGGCGGTGCAGATGGACGACGAAATAGCGGGTCTGGGCCTGGTCGACGGTCTGCTGCGCCTTCGCCTTCCAGGCGGTGTGAGCGGCGGCGTAGTTGGGATAGACGCCGACGATGTCGAGCTTGGAGAGATCCTTGAACTCGACTCCGTCGAGCGAGCTCAGCTCGCCGCCGATCACGAGGTGCAGCAGCTGCTTGGTGTCGTGGCTCGTGCTCATCGTCCGTCTCCGACCGGTGTCTTGAAATCTCTGTCGCAAGCAGGCCGAAGCGCTGCCGGATTCGCTCCGACTTGCCCCATCTGCGCTTTTGCCGTGCGATCAGATAAGGCATCCGCTGCTCGCGCGCGAGGGCCGATTGCCAACAAATTGCGGTTATTTCCGGCAGTTTTCGTCCTGACGCGGCGGCAGCGGCGTTGCGCCGCGCTCTAGCTGCGCTGCGGTTGGCTTTCGCGCAGGCGGCTCAGCGCGAGGGCGAGCGGGGCGGCGAGGCTGTTTCCGGATGCCATCAGCATGCCGTGAACCGGCATCTCGCGGTTGTAGCGCAGCGGCTCGCTATCGGCCGTCGTCACTTGCCCGCCCGCTTCGCTGAGCACGAGGTCGGCGGCGGCGAGATCCCAGTCGCGGGCATCGGGCGAGACCAGCCCGGCATCGATCGTGCCGTCGGCGATGCGGGTCAGCCGCAGCGCCAGCGACGGAATCTTGTCGGCGGCCGTGAAGCTCTCCTGGCGCGCCAGCGCGTCGAGCATCGGCTTGGGGCCGGCGATGCGCGCGCCGGTGAGCGAGGTGAGGTCTGTCGTTCGGATCGGCCTGCCGTTGCTCATCGCCCCGCCGCCGCTGGTCGCCGTATAGGTCGTGGCTCCCGCAGGCGCATGCACCACGCCGAGGATGGGCTTGCCCGCGTCGAGCAGGGCGACACAGACCGCCCAATCGGGCGAGCCGGCCATGAAGGCACGGGTGCCGTCGATCGGATCGACCACCCAGACGAAGCGTCGCGACAGGCGGATCGTATCGTCGGCCGTCTCCTCCGAGAGCCAGGCCGCGTCCGGCAGCAATGCCGACAGGCGCACATTCAGGAACGTGTCGACGCCGATATCGGCTTCCGTCACCGGCGCGCCGCCGGCCTTGGACCAGGTCTTCGCCGCGGTCTGCGCGCCGGGGCGGAACAGGTCGAGCGCGAGCTGGCCGGCCTCGCGGCAAGCGGCTTCGACGGCGGGCAGCAGATCGCGGGCGATTGGCAATGGTGTTGATGTCATCGGACTTCGTTACGGCTTTGCGGGATGGTGGAACAAGGAAAAAGCCACCATCACCAGAAAGATTCCGTCAAGCATCAGCCGGGAAACCAACCGGAGAGAGGCGGAAAACCGCCTCATCACCTTTGTTTAACCCTCAAGCTTAAGCGCTCGGACAATCCTTCCCGCCAATCTCCTCCCTGCAAAGCACGAGAACCCCGCATCGACAGAGGGTTCCGGGCAGCAGGGATTAAAAGAGAGGCGTTAAAACCGATGGCCAGCGTCACGCCGGCTGCCGGGGAGGCTGGCTACGTGCCCGTTTTCCCCGGCAGCGCACATAACCAGAGCGGACAGCCCTCGCAGCCGGCGCATGCGCCGCAGCAGTCCGACAGCCCCCGCATCGAACGTGTCGGGCCGGTGCGCATCCTGCGCGGCGGCGCCGGCTGGCGCGGCATCGCCCTGCGCCTCGCGGGCGGTGCGATCGCCGATGATGACCGTTTCCAGCTTGCCCTGACCGCCGGTGACGGCCGTTCCGTCATCGTCGCCGTGCTCGACCAGGACGATGCCATCGCCGTCTGGCGCGACGCCGGCCGGACCAGCGGCCTGCCGCTCCTGCTCGAGACCAGCGACGGCGCGATCACCGAACCCTATCCGCAGGTCGGCCGGGTCGCGCTCGGCACGACCCGCATCCGCCGCCGGCATGCTCTGCTCGCCGGCCGCCGGCCGCGCTTCCTGACCCGGCGCAAGACCGGCCGCCTGCCGGAGCGGCCGGTGGTGATCAAAGGCGAGATCCTGTCCTAGAACGCGAACTTCACCAGCGCATCGAGCGCGAAGCCAGCTGCGAGCAGCAGTCCGGCATGCCAGTTGGACCGGAACAGCTTCAACGCCGTGGGCCCGTCGGCTCCGGCGATGCTGTGGACCTGCCAGCCCAGGTGCAGCGCGAACAGCCCGAGCCCGATGAAGGCGACGAAGCCGGCGCTCGCGAGCCAGGCGGCGGCGGCGGCGAGGGCGATCGTCGCGCCGTAGCACAACCCCACCGCCTGCTGGGTGAAGGCGCCGAAATAGCGTGCGCTCGACTTGATCCCGGCGATCACGTCGTCCTCGATGTCCTGCATCGCGTAGATCGTGTCGTAGCCGATCGTCCAGAACACCGCGGCGGCGTAGATCAGATAGGCCGGCGCATCGAAGCGTCCGAACACCGCGCTCCAGCCGACGAGCCCGCCCCATGAGAAGGCGAGGCCGAGCACGAACTGCGGCATGTTGGTGATCCGCTTCATGAACGGATAGATCGCGACGATCGCCAGCGAGGCGATGCCGGCGATCACCGTGAAGCGGTTGAACTGCAGCAGGACGACGAGGCCGACCAGGGAGAGCCCGACCATGAAGGCGGCGGCTTCCTTCGGGCTGACCTGGCCGGAGGGCAGGGGGCGACCGCGCGTGCGCGCCACCTGGGCGTCGAGCTTGCGGTCGACGATGTCGTTGAAGGTCGAGCCTGCGCCACGCATCACGATCGCACCGATCAGGAAGAGCAGGCACTGCCAGAGATCGGGAAAGGCCTGGCCGGACGCGATCGCTGCCAGGCCGGCCGCCCACCAGCACGGCAGCAGCAGCAGCTGCCAGCCGATCGGGCGCTCGATCCGGGCGAGCTTGAGATAGGGCCGCAGGCGCTTGGGCGCACGCGTATCGACCCAGTGGCCCTTGAGCGCGTCGGGAAGGGGCGTGTCGGTGGCGTTGGGGGACGACGCCATCTCGACGCCGTCTTTCAGAGTGCGCCCTGCGGCACGCGCATCGGGCCGCCGGTGACGGAATCGGAGCCGCCGAACGGGTTGGCGCCCTGCTGCTGCTGTGCCTGCTGCTGGGCGCGGCGCTGCATCTGCGCCTGCTGCTTCACCGCATTGCAGGCCTGGCCGCGGATGGTGCCGGCCTTTTCGTTGTCGGCCTTCATGCCGTCGACGAAAGTCGCCGGAATCTGGCACCAATCCTGATTGGCGGTGGCGAACTTGATCAGCGAATTGCCGTTGCCGACCAGCCGGCCCAGGACGCCGCAGGCCGCCTGCGGCGTCATCTTGCGCTTGGCTTTCGCGTTGGCATTGAGCTGCCCCACGATCGACTGACGTTCCTGCATCAGCTTCTGCAGGTTCTCGCAGCCCGAGGGCACTTGCGCCAATGCCGGCGCGGCCCAGCCAAGGCCAGCCAGCGCTGCAGCCAGCTTCAGGGTCGCGTATCGCCGCATCATCCGCTCCGCTCTTGTCCCGTTAACCACGCCCGCCCCAGCGTCGCGGGCCTTTCCATAACAGCCAGAGCCGTGCGCCAACAAGCGCCGGCTTGTATTTTGCCAGGACCGACTTGCCGATAGCGTGGGATTGTGGCGACTTTCGCGCCATTCTTGTGGATATCGGATTGGGTTCGCATGCGGGATTTCACCAAACACCGGCTGTACAACGAGGCGCCGCTGGCGGCCGGCGTCGTGCTGGACCTCGCGCGGGACCAGGCCAACTATCTGCTCAACGTGCTCCGGCTGCGCAGCGGCGACACGATCCTCGTCTTCAATGGCCGCGACGGCGAATGGCTCTGCGCGATCCGGGCGGAGGGGCGCAAGCAGGCGAGCCTGGAGGCGCTGGAGCAGACCCGCCCGCAACCGCCGGCGCCGGACCTCATCTATCTCTTCGCACCGCTGAAGCATGCCCGGCTGGATTACATGGCCCAGAAGGCGGTCGAGATGGGGGCGGGCGTGCTCCAGCCGGTGCTGACCCGCTTCACCCAGGTTTCGCGGCTCAATCTCGACCGGCTCGCCGCCAATGCCGTCGAAGCGGCCGAGCAATGCGGCATCCTCGCTCTGCCGGAGATCAGGGCCGAACGGCCGCTCGCTGCGGTGCTTGCCGGGCTCGAGCCGGAGCGGCTGCTTTTCTTCTGCGATGAGGCGCAGGACGCCGGAAGTCCGATCACCGCTCTGCAAGGGGCGGCGCGTGGACCGCTCGCCGTGCTGATCGGCCCGGAAGGCGGCTTCGACGAATCGGAGCGCGCCCTGATTCTCCAGCGCGAGCGGGTGCTGCGCCTGTCGCTCGGTCCGCGCATCCTGCGGGCCGACACCGCGGCGGTCGCGGCGCTCGCCCTCGTCCAGGCGACGCTCGGCGACTGGTCCGCCAATTAGCTCCGGGGCTTGCGCCAGACCGGCCTCTTCCCTGCCGGTTGGAACGCCATGGCGGCTTCCGCGTTTAGGCGTGGAAACTGCGCCACCGGTCGCAGTTCCGACTCATTGACTGGCAGTCTGGCGCCGCCGCTTCGCTTCGGAGCGGCCCGCCACGGGGGAGAGACATCATGGTGAGCAGCGCCTACCGCTTCGGCGTCGAGGAGGAGTATTTCCTGTCCGATGCCGAAAGCCGCGGCGCCGTGCGCAAGATCGCACCGCGTTTCATCGAAGCGGCGCAGGCCGCCTTTCCGAACGAACTGCAGCGCGAGATGCTGCAATCCCAGATCGAGGTGGCGACGCCGGTCTGCGAGAGCATGACCCAGGCCCGCCATTCGCTGCAGCGGCTGCGTTCGGGGCTCGCGACCATTGCGCGCGAGCACGACATGCTCCTGCTTGCCTGCGGCACGCATCCGAGCGCCGTCTGGGCCCGCCAGCGCGCCACCGAGGCCAAGCGCTATGATGGCATCATGCGCGACCTGCAGATGCTCGGCAGCCGCAACCAGCTCTGCGGCCTGCACGTCCACGTCGAGGTGCCGGACGAGGAACAGCGCATCTCGATCATGGTCAGGATGTTGCCCTATCTGCCGCTGCTGCTCGCGCTCTCGACCTCCTCGCCCTTCTGGCAGGGGCGGCGGACCGGGCTGATGGGCTACCGGCTCTGCGCCTATGCCGAACTGCCGCGCACTGGCCTGCCCGAGCTCTTCACCGATGCTGCGGACTACCGCACCTATGTCGACACCATGGTCGCATCGGGCGCCATGCGCGATTCCAGCTTCATCTGGTGGGCGATCCGGCCCTCGCACCAGCATCCGACATTGGAACTGCGCGTCGCCGACAGTTGCACGCGCCTCGACGACACGCTCGCCATCGTCGCACTCTATCGCTGCCTGGTGCGCCATCTCGCCCGCAATCCCGATCTCAACGCCGACTTGACCGCGGCCTCGCGCGCCCTCGCCGGTGAGAACATCTGGCGGGCCCAACGCTACGGCCTGCATGGCGGCTTCGTCTGCGAGAAGCGCCGCGCCATGATCCCGGTCGGACAGGTGCTCGACGAGGTGCTCGACGTCCTCGACGAGGACGCGGCCGCGCTCGGCTGCGGCCTCGATCTCGCCCATGGCCGCACTATCGTCGCCGGCGGCACCAGCGCCGACATGCAGCTCGCGATCTTCGAGGAGGCGCGCGCCGGGACTGGCGGCCAGAACGCCGGACTCGTCGCCGTCACCGACTGGATCGCCGCGCAGACGCGCGCGGATGAAGATCAGGATGGCGGACTCGTGCCGAAGGGTGAGAATCTGCTGCGCGGCGCCGCATGAGAACTGCCGCGATCATGCATTGATGCAAGGTCGGCGTGTGCTTGCACGCGTTTGCGGTCGTTGTGGGATGCTCGCCGCTCGCCTAATGCTGTCGCTCCTCAGCGCATGGCGCGGCGGGGCGTTCGCTCCCGCTTGTTGTGTCGCACCGTTCGATCCGGCGCATTTCCCGTCTGGCCAGATTGGCTGGCAGCGCGCCGGTGCATGCATTCCGGAGCGCCCATGGCCCGCGACGTATCCGATTCGACTCCGATCAGCTCGAAGGCCGAACTCGTCGGCTGGATCGCGCAGGGCGAAAAGCCGGCTTCCGAATTCAGGCTCGGCACCGAGCACGAGAAGTTCCCGTTCTATCGCGACGATCTCAGCCCGGTTCCCTATGAGGTCGCCACAGCCGGCCGCAGCGGCGGCATCCGGCAATTGCTCGAAGGCATGCAGGAGCGTCTCGGCTGGGAGCCGATCCTGGATGCCGGCCATGTCATCGGTCTCGCCGGTCCCGATGGCGGCGGCGCGATCTCGCTGGAGCCCGGCGGACAGTTCGAGCTCTCCGGCGCGCCGCTTGCAAATGTGCATGAGACCGCCCGCGAGCTCGACCAGCACCTCGCCGACCTGAAGGCAGTGGCCGAGCCGCATGGCATCGGTTTCCTCTCGCTTGGGCACTCGCCGCTCTGGACGCGCGGGGAAACGCCGATGATGCCGAAGCGGCGCTATGAGATCATGAAGAACTACATGCCGAAGGTCGGCACGCGCGGCCTCGACATGATGTTCCGGACCTGCACCGTCCAGGTCAATCTCGACTTCGCCAGCGAGGCCGACATGGTGCGCAAGCTGCGGGTCTCGCTCGCGCTGCAGCCGCTGGCGTCGGCACTCTTCGCCGCCTCGCCCTTCAGTGAAGGGCGGCTCAACGGCTTCCAGTCGATGCGCTCCGAGATCTGGCGCGACACCGACAACGCCCGCTCCGGCATGCTGCCCTTCGCCTTCGACGCGGGCATGTCCTACGAGGCCTATGTCGACTGGGCGCTCGACGTCCCCCTGTATTTCGTCAAGCGCGGCGACACCTATCACGACGTCGCCGGCGCTTCCTTCCGCGATCTGCTGGCGGGCAAGCTCCAGCAATTGCCCGGCGAGCGCGCCACCATGTCGGACTGGGTCAATCACCTTGGAACCCTGTTCCCGGAGGCACGGCTGAAGCGTTACATCGAGATGCGCGGCGCCGATGCAGGCCCGGTCGAGATGCTGAACGCGCTGCCGGCTTTCTGGGTGGGCCTGCTCTACGACGACGCCGTGCTCGCGGCCGCCTGGGACCTGGTCAAGGGCTGGAGCGCGCAGGAGCGACAGGAGCTGCGTGATACGGTCCCGAAAGCCGGGCTCAACAGCCGGATCGGGAACCGTCCGCTGCGCGAGCTGGCCCGCGAAGTGATCGAGTTGTCGCGCGCCGGGCTGGCTCGCCGGGCCCGGCTCGACGAGCAGGGGCGCGACGAGACGGTCTACCTCGAGCCGATCGTCGCCATCGCCCAGAGCGGCCGCACGCTCGCCGAGCGCCTGGCCGTGCGCGAGCAGGGCGCCTGGGGCGGCAAGGTCGAGCCGGTCTTCCCGGAGCTCTCCTTCTAATCGCCGGCCGAAGCCGGTTTCGGCTGGCGGCGGCGCCTTTCACGCGTCGGATTAACCGATCGGCCCGGAGTTTCGCATTCGTAGAGGCGTATGGAGCGCATTCCCGTCCGCGATACTCAACGCGATCACCACGGCTCGGCCGTGCTCGACGACGGCTTCGTCGCCTTTTCTATGCCTGATCGCAGTGATCGCCGCGATTCAGCGGAGCGCCGGCTCAATGTGTCCGCGCTCTCATTCTCCATTCACTTTTAACTGCATTTTACCATACCGCTCGAAGACTGAGCGATCAGGCGGGTTTTGCCAGCGATACCGGTGACATTCACAGGTCCTGGAAAGGTTTTCTCAATCGCGTCGCGCCTACCGTTCGGGCAATCGTCCTGTTGCTCGCCTGTAGCGTTTGCGAGGCCCTCCGATGCCCGGCCTGTTTCGATCTTTCCTGAAGGATGTCCGCGGCGTCAGCGCGTTGATGTTCGGCATGTCCTTGCCGGTGATCGCGCTCTCGGTCGCCGGCGGCATCGATTTCAGCCAGGCGGCGGCGCGCCGTCAGCGCATCGCCAGCGAGGTCGAGATCGGCTGTCGGGAAGCCGCTCTCAAAATTAACTCGCAGTCGCAGAAGACAGGTGCCGATCCGAAGAAGGACTACACTTCGGTCGCCAATACCGAGATCAAAAGCCGGGTCACCGGCGTCTCGCAGTCTGGCGTCAGCGGCGTCACTGTGACGAGCACATTGGCCAACAATGTCATCACCGCAGTCGCAACTGCCACCAGCACGAACTCCTTCGGCGGTATAGTGGGCTACGATACAATCGCGCTTCGCGTCGAACGGCGCTGCGATTATGTGCTTGGTACGCCAGGTGGAGGTGGGGGTAGTCCTGGCACGGTTCTCTTCATGGAATCCTTCGAAACCGGGCACAATGTCGCCTCTAACAGCTGGACTGTGCTGAATAACTGGAATGGCTGGACGACACAAAGCGGCAAAGGCGGTATCGAGATCAACGGTATTCCCGAACTCGCAGCCAATACAATCCGGTTCGGAAATTTCTTCGCTGAGTTGGACTCTCATTGTTACGTAACGAACTGCAAGACTAATTCGAACATGTGGCGCGAATTCACCAACCTTGAGGTTGGTAATTACGAATTAAGTTATTGGTATATCTCGCGAGTCCGTAATCCTGATTATGCTGGTCAGACCCTGTGCGCCTATAAGACTGACGCGACCTCGGTCTGGACCAAGCTTGCTGCGGCAAAATGGGAAGCTCAGACCAACCGGATCGAGGTATTTTTCCAGAAGAAGTCGAGTAGTTATACCACGCCCTCTAAAGACGTGGACAAGGGCACCGATCAGGTCGATGTCTGCGTGCATACCGACAGGTGGACAGAGCGTAAAATTCCCTTGAAAGTCACGAGCAAGGGGACCTATCGCATCTTCTTCCAGGCTGCCGGCCGCGAGGATACCTATGGCGGTCTGATCGACTACATCCGCTTCTGCAGCAGTGCATGTCCGTGACGAGCGCCGATATGGCCAGGAACGGCTCCCCGCGAACCTGCCACAACCGGCTGGCGGCTCGATTTGGGCGATTCCGCAATGATGCTGCTGGCTCGACCGCAGTCGAGTTCGCCTTCATAGGTCTCATCTTTATTGTCTCGATGCTCGGCATCGTCCAATTCGCTCTCGCCTTCATGGCAAAGATGTATCTCCATGACGCCGTGTCGGAGGCTGCGACCGGCCGAACGGCGGGGACCTATGCGGGCAACCGCTCCCAGGTGGCGGCACAGATCTGCGGGCGGATGATCGCGCTCGACAACTGCGCTGCTAATCTTCAATTGGAGACCCAGCCGTTGACGAGTTATTCAGCGGCTGCTCAGTCTGTCACAGGAACGGTCTTTGTCGCCGGCGCGTCCGGGACGGTGATGCTGATCCGGGCACGGGTCCCAGTGATGACCTTCGTCCCGGGCCTGCCGACGCTTCATGTCAGTGCAGCCGCGCTATATACGAGGCCGTGATGAAACGGTTCGTCAGAATGTTCCGACGTACAAAGCAGCGTGATCTGATCAGCGATCAGAATGGCGTCGCGGCCGTTGAGTTCGCCCTCATCGGCATGGGTATGTTCACGATGCTCTCGGGCGCTGTCGACATCACTCAGGCGATCACGATCCAACGCGATCTAAACCGAGTGGCGGCCGAGGTCGCGCAGGTTTTGGCTGCTTGCAAAGGCGCGCCTGGTTGCGCCATTCCTGTCATGGAGGCGATCAATGCGCGCCGCGCGAATATCGCGCCGAATCTCGGGACGATACAACTCGGTATGGCTTACTTCACCAAGGATAATAATCGTGTCGAAGAAATCGGCGGATTCATGACTTATCTACCGTCCGACATGAATGCCGACGCGATGGCGAGGCTGGAGAATAAGGATAAGGGCGTAGCAGTTCTCGCGACCTACACCCACCAGCCGATCATCCTCGGCCTGGCCAACGACTGGGGTTTCACGACCAAGAATTTTCGCGCGCCCAGAGTCGTTCTCAGTTATCGCCCCCCGGCACCGTAAGCGCCGGCTTCCGTTCACTCCGCCGCCACCTTGAAGCTCTGCAGGTTGTCCAGGCTCTGGATGATGTGCTCGGCGAGCGCGTTCGACAGGATCGACGGGTCGTGCCTTGTGCGCAGCAGGCCGATCTTGCAGGAGGGCAGGGTCGAGAAGCCTTCGGCCGGCCCCAGGATGCGCATGCCGGGCCTGACCGCGCTTTCCGGCAGCACCGAGACCGCGAGCCCCGCCACTACTGCGGCGCCGACCGCGGTCGAGTTCCAGCTGGCATAGAGCACGCGGAAACGCCGGCCCTTGCTCTCCAGCGCCTCGACTGCCGCCTGGCGCCAGTTGCAGGTCGGCCGTCCCAGCGCCAGAGGCAGCGGATCCTCCTCGTGCACGCAATGGCGGGCCGAGGTCACCCAGAGCAGCGGCTCGATCCGGATGATCTCGCCCTGGCCGCGCCCCTCGACATGGGTGATGATGGCGAGGTCGATATCGCCGCTGCCGATCCGCTCTGCCAGCATCGGCGTCGGCTCGCAGACCACGGTGACCTCGGTGCGCGGATTGGAGCGGGCGAAGCGCGCCAGGATCTCCGGCAAATAGCGGTCGGCATAGTCGTCGGGCACGCCGAGTCGGATGCGGCCCTTGAGATCGGCCTCGGTGAAGCTGGCGACGCATTCGAGGTTGAGCCTGACGATGCGACGGGCATAGTCGAGCAGGCGCTCGCCGTCCTCGGTCAGCTTGGCATGGCGCCCGTCGCGGCCGAAAAGCGGCCGGCCGACACGTTCCTCCAGCCGCTTCATCTGCATCGAAACGGCCGATTGCGTCTTGAAGACGATCTCGGCGGCGCGGGTGAAGGAGCCGGTATCGGAAATGGCGACGAAGGTCTTGAGCTGATCGGCGTCGAGCACATGGGCCATGGCCGGCCTCCTCCCAGAGGGTCATCAAGATCGGTTGTGTTAAACATCATAACCATTCGTTTGGCTGATGACCAGCGCGGAGTTATCGTTTGGGCATTCTCCCGCACATACCGGTCAGCGTCGGGGCGGCGGGGGAGCGAGTTTCCAGTCCAACCCGAGGAGGCCGTCATGTTGATCATGACCTTCGTCACGAAGACCTTGTCAGCCGTTTCCGGCGGCGCGGCGCGTGCTGCCGCCCATTCGGTCACGGGCACGAAAAATCTGGTGCGCGCCTTCGTGCACCGCCGCGAAGTGATGCGTCTCAGCGAGCTCGACGAGCGCGGGTTGAAGGACATCGGCCTCATCCGCTCCGACATCGACGGCGCGCTCTCGGTGTCCTGGCTGAACGACCCGTCGAGCGTGCTGCAGGCCCGCTCGGATCAACAGCAGTCGGCTGCCGCGAGCCGGCGAGAGGCCGGGCTTCGACGGCCTGTGGTGATCCAGGCCGCGACGCGGCCCGGCGCGAAGGACATCAAGATCGCGTGCAACGCCTGACCCCTTGGCGTGACGCGTCCCTGCGGGCGGTGGCTTCGGCTGCCGCCCTTTTTTTGTGCCGGACATGCAACCTGGCCGCGATAGTTGACCGCTGAGCGCGCAACGTAACACTTCATTCAGCAAGTTCGACCACATTTGCGCCGCATTGCGCCAGGACCGGCGCCCCGATCCCTCGCCCCGGGGTTTTTCATGCGTCGTCTTCGCTTTCAGGATCTGCGGATCAGGACTAAGATCGCCATCCCGATGCTGGTCATGGGAGCGATCGGTATAGGTTCGGCCGCCTATGGCGCGTTCGAGTTCGGCAAGATCGAGAAGACCTATGCCGATCTGGTCTCCCAGCGCGCGACGGCAATCGTCGACTCGGCTCGCGCCACGGCTGCGATGGGCGAGATCGTTGGCAATCTCTACCAGGCGATCGCCTATCCCGAGTTCATGAAGCAAAATGCGACCAGCATCGAGGAGGTGAAGACCGCTTATGCGGCTTCGCTCCAGGCGCTGGTCGAGGCGAAGATCAGCTTCCCGCAGCGGGCCGAGAGTTTCGACGAACTCAGCCGCCGCCTGCAGGCGACCAAGTCCGACATCGACCAGATCATCGCCCAGGCAGGGCGCGACGAAGACCTGCCGGCACTCTCGATCATGTCGCAGCTTGATAAGACGATCAGCGGGATTGTCGATACGGCGGCCAAGCTGAATGGCGACATCAAGAAGGATACCGAGGCGACCTCGGAGGCGCTCGCCGTCGATGCCAAGCACGTCACGCTGATCGCGATTGGCCTGAGCCTGGCCGGGACGCTGCTCGGCCTGATCGGTGGCGCACTGCTGACCGGTGCAGCCATTACGCGGCCGCTGGAGCGGCTCAAGCTTCGCATGGGCCAGATTGCTCAGGGCGACTATGCCGGCGAGGTCGAGGGCCAGGACCGCAAGGACGAGGTCGGCGAGATGGCCCGGGCAGTCCAGGTGTTCAAGGAAAACGGCCTAGCCGTCCGGCGCCTCGAAAGCGAGACGGAAGCCGGGCGCGCCGCTGCCGAGCGCCAGCGCCTGGCGGCCGAAACCGAGCGCACGAGCGCCGCAGCGGCTCAGCAGCGCCTTGCGGCGGAGCAGGCGGTCGTGGTCAGGGCTTTGGCCGAAGGGTTGACCCGTCTCTCCCAAGGCGATCTCAGCGCGCGCGTCGAGGACGAGGTAGCCGCGGACTATGCCGCGCTGAAGCAGGATTTCAACGCCGCCGTCAGCCATCTGGCGCAGACGATCGCGACCATCCAGGCAACCTCGGTCGATGTTGGCAGCGCCGCGCGCGAGATCAATTCCGGGGCCGACGACCTGTCGAAGCGCACCGAGGAGCAGGCGTCTTCGCTCGAGCAGACGGCCGCCACCACCGAGCAGCTCGCCGCTTCGGTCAAGGCCTCGGCGCAGGCCTCGCGGCAGGCTGTCCAGCTCGCCAACGAGGCGACGGACGTCGCGGTCAATGGCGGGGCCGTCGCCAGCCAGGCCGTCGACGCCATGGCGCGGATCGAGCAGACCTCGCGCAAGATCTCCGACATCACCTCGGTGATCGACGAGATCGCCTTCCAGACAAATCTGCTGGCGCTCAACGCCGCCGTGGAAGCCGCCCGTGCCGGCGATGCCGGAAAGGGCTTCGCCGTGGTCGCCAGCGAGGTCAGGACGCTGGCGCAACGCTCGGCCGACGCCGCCAAGGACATCAAGGGGCTGATCAGCGAGTCGGGCACCGAGGTCGAGCAGGGCGTCGGGCTGGTCCGGGCCGCCGGCGAGGCGCTGAGCCGGATCGTCGAGGCTTCGAAGAAGGTCTCGGCCACGGTCTCCGACATCTCGGCCGCGGCGGCCGAGCAGGCGAACGGCATCGACGAGATGAGCCAGACGGTGGCCCATATGGATGAGATGACGCAAGCGAACGCGGCGCTGGCCGAGGAGAGCGCCGCTTCGGCGACCTCGCTCAGCGGTCAGATCCATCGTCTCAACGAGTTGGTCGCCAGCTTCCGCACCAGCGGCGATGCGCTCGCGCAGACCAGTGCGCCGCTCGCAGACGACGCTTACGAATGGGATGAACGCCGCCGGGCCTGAGCATAAGCGGCATCACTGGAATTGATGGACGGCCGCCTCTGGGCGGCCGTTTGTCATGGATCAGCCTTTGCGCTGGCCGCCGCCGAGCATCGTCTCGAAGATCGAGCGCAGTGCGTCCTGCTGGCCCGCCTGGACCTGGCGGCCGTGCTCGAACATCTGGTTCAGCGCATCGAGCCCGATCGAGCCCGGGCTCGCCTCACCCGATGGCGGCGCCTCGTCCGCGGCCGGTTCGGGTTCCGGCGCAGGCCGGCGCGATTGCGGCGCCGGCTGCGGGCTGCTCTGCGGGGCTTGCCCCTGTGTCCCGCCGAACATGCCGCCGAGGATCTGGCCGAAGATGGCGCCCATGTCGGTCGGCATGCCGGGCATCCCGCCGCCGCCCTGTGCCTGGCCGGCTTGGGGCTTCTGCCCGCCGAACATGCCGCCAAGGATCTGTTCCCAGGGGTTGGCGGGGGTCGCCTGCGGGGAAGGCTGCATGCCTGGCATCTGGCCGCGCATCATCTCGGCGAACTGACCGAGAATGCCGCCGAGGCCCTGATTGTTCACCGATTTGAACAGGCCGCCCATCACGATCGAGGCGATCACCGGCAGCATCTGTTTCAGGATCGCCTGGCCGACGCCGCTGGTCGCTGCCGCCTGCGCCGCGACGGCGTTGGCGACCTCCTTCGAGCCGAAGAGCTGGCTCATCACGTCCTGCCCGAGCGGCATCGCCCGGTCGGGGATGCCGTCGCCATCGCTGTCGTACATCTGGCCGAACGGCGTCGCCGTCATCATCTGGGCGAGATTGCCGAAGGCGTAGGGGTTCTGGGTCTGGCGCTGCAGCCCCATCGAGAAGGCCGGCAGCAGCGCATCGAGCGCGGCCTGGGTCTGCTGCATCGAGAGACCGTATTGCCGCGCCAGGTTCTGCATGGCCTGGCCGTTCTGGGCCGATTGCATCATCTCGAAGAGATTCATCATGGCGCGCTCCCGAGATCATCGCGCGTCCGACCGGACGCGGTCACGATGATCTATCACATTGTTATCGCATCGGATTATTCCGAAAAGTGGATTCCACTTTTCGGTCCGATGCTATAGCGGGGCCAGCCCGCTCATCCACCGGGAAACGATAGCAGCCGCGTGCCGTCAGGCAAGCGACGACCTGGCAGCGGCCTGTGCCGCGCTTTCCAGCCGGCTGATGCCGCGATAGGCGGTGACCAGCGCGGCGATGCCGAACAGCACGGCGCCCAGTGCCGCCCCGGCGAGCGCGCCCTTGGGCCCGGCATATTGCGCGCCCAGCCAGGCGAGCGGCACCGTGCCGAGCGTGGCGCGGCCCCAGCTGAACAGGGTCGAGTAGAACGGCATGCCGAGATTGTTGAAGGCGGCATTGGCGACGAACAGCGCACCGACGAAGAGCCACATCGGCCCGGCGATCAGGCAGAAGAAGGCGACGAGCTCGGCTGTCTCGCCGCCGGTGCCGAAGAGCGCGCTGATCTGGTGGCGGAGCAGCGCCAGCAGGACGCCGGCGACCGCGACATAGGCTGCGGCGAAGCCGACGGAATCGGTCAATGCCCGGCGCATGCGGTCATAACGCTGTGCCCCCCAGTTCTGCGCCAGGATCGGCCCGACTGCGCCCGACAGCGCGAACAGCACGCCGAAGGCGACCGGCACCAGCCGGTCGATGATCGCGCTCGCCGCGATCACCTGGTCGCCGAAGCGGGCGATGATGCCGAAGAAGCAGGCATTGGCGATCGGATTGGCGAGATTGGTCAGGATCGCCGGGGCCGCGATCGCGAAGGTCGGCCTGACATCACGGCGGAGCGCGGCAAAGCTCGGGCGCGCGATCATCTTGTGCACGCGAAGCGCGCCCTGGAAGCCGACGGCGAGGAAGACGACGCGCGAGAACACGGTCGCCCAGGCGGCGCCGTCGGGGCCGAGGCCGAGACCGAAGATCAGCAGGGGGTCGAGCCCGGCCGTGACGATGCCGCCGGCCAGGGTGACATACATCGCCCGCTTGGCGTCGCCGACGGCGCGCAGGACGCCGGAGAGGCCCATGCCGAGGGCCATCAGGGCATTCGAGGGCAGGGTGATCCACAGGAAGGAGGTCGCGACCGAAAGCGACTCTCCGTGCGCGCCGAGCTTAGGCAAGAGCCAGGGCAGCAGCGGCAGCATCAGGAGGCTCAGGGCCAGGCCGCAGATGGTCATGGCCGTCAATGTCGAGCCGGCCATGCGGCGTGCGCCGTCGCGATCGCCGGCGCCGAGCGCCCGCGCCGTCAGCGCGGTCACTGCGATCATCAGCCCGACATTGAAGGAGACCATCAAGTAGAGCACGATCGTCGCGTAGCCGACACCCGCCGTCGCCTCGGGCCGGCCGAGGCGCGAGACGTAGAGCAGCGACAGGAAGTCGACGACGAAGATCGCGATCAGGCCGACCGAGGCGGTCGATGTCATCACTGCGACATGGCGCAGGGTCGAGCCGCTGAGGAAGACGGCCTGCTGTGGCTTTGGCGGTGCGTTCACTCGGCCGGCTCCCCGACCCCGCCGACCGCGACCTCGGCGCCGCCATCCTCGATGACGTCCTGGGTCTCCTTGGTGAGCGCCTTCGACTTGCCCTTCGGCGCGACCAGAGGCTCGGGCGTGACGCGCGGCACCTTCTCGATGCCTGCGGCGACGCCCTCGTTGAACTGGATCTCCATGCGTTGCGCATCGCGGTCGCGCACATGCTCGATCACGAAGCTCGCTTCCTCATAGCTCAGGCCGAGCGCCTCCAGCGTCACCCGGCCGAAGCCGAGGGCCGATTCGAAGGTCTCGCGCATCTGGTAGTCGACATCGGCGCGCATCAGGTCCATCGCATGGACGCGGTCATAGGCGCGGGCATGGATGCGAACGGCCGGGAATTCGACCTTGGCCATCTCGACGATGCGCAGCGCCGCCTGCCGGTCGTCGATGCAGACGCAGACCACCTTGGCCTTGCCGGCGCCGGCGGCACGCAGGACGTCGAGCCTGGTGCCGTCGCCATAGTAGATCTTGAAGCCGAACTTGGCGGCGGACCGAATCCGCTCGATGTCGGAATCGATGATGGTGACGTCGAGATGCTGCAGCAGCAGCGCCTGCGTCACCACCTGGCCGAAGCGGCCGAAGCCGATGACCAGCACCGAGGGCGTGACGCCGTCGAAGGTCTCCTCGATCTCCTCCGGAGGCGGTGCGTTGGCGGCAAGCCAGAGGTCGATCAATTTGGCGGCGATCGGGCCGATCAGCATGCTGAGCGCGGCGATCGCCGTCGCGAGTGCGCCCTGTTTCTCGTCGAGCAGGCCGAGCGAGGCCCCGAGCGGCAGCAGCACGAAGGCGAACTCGCCGGCCGGAGAGAGCAGGGCGCCGGCGCGGATGGCCTCGCTCGTCGAGGAACAGGAAGCGCGCAAGATCGCTGCCGCGGCCGCGATCTTGAACAGCACCAGGAGCGGGGCCGCCAGCGCCAGCAGCAGCGCGTTCTCGGCGACCAGCTTGAGGTCGATCGACATGCCGACCGCCATGAAGAACAGGCCGAGCAGCACGCCGCGGAAGGGCTCGATATCGGCTTCGAGCTCATGCCGGAAATGCGAATCCGCCAGCAGCACGCCGGCGAGGAAGGCGCCCATCGCCATGGAGAGGCCGACCTGCTCCATCAGCAGCGCCGCGCCGAGAACGACCAGCAGGGCGGCCGCCGTCATCACCTCCTTGGCGCCGGTCTTGGCCAGCAGGCGGAAGAAGGGATTGAGCGCATAGCGGCCAGCGAGCACGACGGCCGCGATGGCGAGCAGGGCAAGTCCTAAGCCCGTCAGCGCCTTGGCCGAGCCGCCGCCATGGGCGGCCTCGGTCGTCGCCAGCAGCGGCAGCAGGGCCAGCATCGGGGCGATCGAGATGTCCTGGAACAGCAGGACGGAGAAGCAGCGCCTGCCATAGGGCTCGGCGCCGTCGCCGCGCTCCTCGAGCAGTTGCAGCGCGATCGAGGTGGCGGAGAGGGCGAGCGCCAGCCCGACCGCCAGCGCGCCGCCGGGGCTGAGCCCGAGCTTCCAGGCGACGGCGCCGATTACCGCCGCGCTCAGCAGCATCTGCGCGAAGCCGGCGCCGAGGATGTCCTTGCGCATCGAATAGAGTCGCGCCGGCTGCAATTCGAGTCCGACCAGGAAGAGCAGCAGCACGACGCCAATCTCCGCGGTGCTGCGGATCGTATCCGGGTCCTTGATCACGGCGAGCACCGAGGGACCGATCGCGACGCCGGCGGCGAGATAACCGAGCACCGCCGAGAGGCCGAAACGGCGGAACAACGGCACTGCTATGACCGCTCCGGCGCAGAAAGTCAGGATCGGCGGCAGATAGCTGGCATGCGAGGCGGCATCGGCCATGCAAGAACTCGTGCTGAAGCGAAGATGGGCCGCGCGGAGGCGCTGGCCGGTCGCGTGCAATGTAGGGCCTGTCGCCGCATCCTGCGAGAGGCGCATTGCATCGGCGGCCATGCGCTGCGGCGCCGGGCTTTCTTGACATCGCAGCCGCCAGATCGAAAGAAGGCGCGACCATCTCGGAACCAGCACCCAGTGACCGCCAAGCCACCGCTCGACATCCTGCTCTGTGCCCCGCGCGGCTTCTGCGCCGGCGTGGTCAGGGCGATCGACGCCGTCGAGAAGGCGCTCGCCCTGCACGGCGCGCCGGTCTTCGTGCGCCACGAGATCGTGCACAACAAATACGTGGTCGAGTCGCTGAAGCGGAAGGGCGCGGTCTTCGTCGCCGAGCTCTCCGAGGTTCCCGATGCGACGCGGCCGGTGATCTTCTCGGCCCATGGCGTGCCGAAATCGGTGCCGGCCGAAGCGCAGGCGCGCCACTTCTTCGCCATCGATGCGACCTGCCCGTTGGTCACCAAGGTGCATCGCGAGGCCGAGGTCCATCACAAGCGCGGCCGGCACATCCTCCTGGTCGGCCATGCCGGTCATCCCGAGGTGATCGGGACGATGGGGCAGCTGCCGGAAGGCGCGATCACGCTGATCGAGACGCGCGAGGATGTGGCACGGCTGACCCCGCCCGAGGGCAGGGAGCTCGCCTATGTCACGCAGACCACGCTCTCGGTCGATGACACCCGTGAGATCGTGCAGGCGCTTCAGGCGCGGTTTCCGGCGCTGATCGCCCCGCACAAGGAAGACATCTGCTACGCCACCACCAACCGCCAGGAGGCGGTCAAGCGCGTCGCGCCTTTGGTCGACGGGCTGATCGTGGTCGGCTCGCCCAATTCCTCGAACTCGCAGCGCCTGCGCGAGGTCGCCGAGCGCGCCGGCTGCCCGATCTCGCGCCTCGTCCTGCGCACCGACGAGATCGACTGGTCGCTCTTCGGCGATATCCGCCGCCTCGGCATCACAGCCGGCGCCAGCGCGCCCGAAGTGCTGGTCGAGGAGATCATCGACGCCTTCGCCGAGCGCTATGAGGTCACGGTCGAGACGGTCTCGACCGCAGACGAGAGCGTCTTCTTCCCGCTGCCGCGCGAGCTGCGCGAGCCGACCCCGACCGCAGCAGAGTAAGTCCAGCGTGGCCGTCTATACCGAAGTGCCTGATGACGAGATGGCTGCCTTCGTGGCGAGCTATGGCATCGGCGACCTCCTCGCGGTGAAGGGCATCGCCGAGGGTGTCTCGAACTCCAACTTCCTGCTCCACACCAGCAAGGCCTTCTATATCCTGACGCTGTACGAGGAGCGGGTCGATCTCGCCGACCTGCCTTTCTTCATCGGCCTGATGGAGCATCTGGCGGCGCGCGGGCTGATCTGCCCGCAGCCCGTCAAGGCACTGAACGGTTCGGCTGTGGGCCGCCTTGCCGGCCGCCCGGCTGCGATCGTGACCTTCCTGGACGGGCTGTCGGTGCGGCGTCCGAATGCGACGCATTGCGCCGAGCTCGGGCGCGGCCTGGCGCTGCTGCATCAGGCGGGTGCCGATTTCCCGATGGAACGGGCCAATTCCCTGTCGGTGCCCGACTGGCGGCCGCTGGCCGAACGCGCCGGTGCCGCCGCCGACACCGTCTCGCCCGGCCTCGCCAGGCGCATCATGGCCGAGATCGACATCCATGAACGCTCATGGCCGAAGGATTTGCCGCGCGGCGTGATCCATGCCGACCTGTTTCCGAACAATGTCTTCTTCATCAAGGACAGGCTGTCGGGGCTGATCGACTTCTATTTCGCCTGCACCGACGCTTTCGCCTACGACCTCGCCATCTGCCTGAATTCCTGGTGCTTCGAGGCCGATGCCTCGTTCAACCTGACCAAGGGCCAGGCGATGCTCGCCGGCTATGAGAGCGTGCGCCGGCTGGAGGACGCCGAGGTCGCGGCGCTGCCGGCGCTCTGCCGCGGCTCCGCGCTGCGTTTCCTGCTGACCCGGTTGGTCGACTGGCTGAACGTGCCGCCGGGTGCGTTCGTCAAGCCGCTCGATCCGCTCGAATACGACCGCAAGCTCGCTTTCCATCAGCGGGTTTCGGATGCACGCGAATACGGATTGAGACGATGAGTGACACTGTTGAAGTCTGGACGGACGGCGCCTGCTCGGGAAATCCCGGCCCGGGCGGCTGGGGCGCGATCCTCAGCTACAAGGGCACGGACCGCGAGCTCTCCGGCGGCGAGGCGCAGACCACCAACAACCGCATGGAGCTCATGGGGGCGATCGCGGCGCTGGAGACGCTGACCCGGCCCTGCACCGTCGCGCTCCACACCGACAGCCAGTATCTGCGCCAGGGCATCACCAGCTGGATCCATGGCTGGAAGAAGAACGGCTGGAAGACCGCCGACCGCAAGCCGGTCAAGAACGAGGAGCTCTGGAAGCGCCTCGATGCCGCGCTGAAGCAGCACAAGATCGAGTGGAAATGGGTCAAGGGCCATGCCGGCGACGAGATGAACGAGCGCGCCGACGCCCTGGCGCGCGCCGGCATGGCGCCGTTCAAGCCAGGGCGGTGAGGAGGCGGCGGGCTGCTGTCTCAGCGGCAGCTGAGAGTGGTTTCGGGACATAACGTCCATGCCCGAAAGCGGACGCTTGCTTCTTCTTCGATTTTTGCCCTTACCCTCTTCACGCAGTCGAGGAACACGAGGGGTTCAACAAGCGCACGGTCGCTTAGGGGCAAACGTCCCAGAACCCTTGGGTGCGTTGCGAGTTCGTGTAGTACCAGCAATAGCCCGGCGCCGGCGGTTGCGAATTGACGTAGGCGTTGGCCGCAGCAGCGGTGACGAAGCCGATCGCCGCGCCCGAGACAACGGCCATGCCGGGATGCCACCAGTAGTTTGCGGGGCGGACCCATGGCCCAACCGGACGATAACCCGGCCGGGCGACGACGCC
Source organism: Allobosea sp. Root483D1 (assembly GCF_001429505.1). Lineage (GTDB taxonomy): Bacteria > Pseudomonadota > Alphaproteobacteria > Rhizobiales > Beijerinckiaceae > Allobosea. The sequence goes on along the minus strand of NZ_LMJW01000001.1, from coordinate 363,823 downwards.
GCGTCGCGCGACCACATTCCCCCTCGGGCCCCGGGCCACGTATCCGCGACCGGCGATTGCGCCGCGGGGACCTCGCGCGACGTAACCTCTTCCGGCAATGGCACCGCGCGGTCCACGGGCTGCGAAACCCCGATGAGCGAAACCGCCCCTTGCTCCGATCGCCCGGCCCCCCCTGACGGCTCCTCCCCGTCGGAACTGGACTGTTTCGATCAGTTCGGGGGCAGCGAGCTTTAGCGTGGGCGTCACAAACACTCCTGCGGAAACCTCAACTGATGCGAACAGGCCGATGCCAAGTGCGGCGGTCAGGATACGGATCGATCTCATGGTTCTTCTCCTTCAATGATCGACTTGATTTCGCCCCCTGCCGTCAAAAACTTGTCATTGCTTCGTTACTTTGAAGAACGGCGCGATCCGAGCAGCTGCGCCCGTTGCCGCGCTGTCCGAGGTCCCTGCCGTCCTGCGGATCGCCTGTCGAACGCTTTCGGCAGTGGGAGCGCTCCCCTCGATGCGGAGCAGTCCTTGCTCGAGCGCCAGGTCGGGCGACAGACGCCGCTCTAGGATCGCGACGAGGACAGCCTCGTTTGTGAGGAGGATAACGTCGTTGTCTTGAGCGCCTGCGGTATGGACCTGAAGGCTTTGGGGGCCCGTGCCGGTGATCCGTGACCAAAGGCCGGAATCGACCAAAAGCACCGAAATGGTAGGTCGCTCCCGGCTCAGTTCGTCGAAGCTCAGCCAGCGTTGAAGATCGGTCAGGTGACCGACGGCACGCCAGTAACCAGCGGAGCCGGGCGTAATCGGCTGAATTGCGCTCTTATCGACAATGCCCGCCTCGTAGGCGTTTCGGATCGCGATTGAGACATCGATCGACTTGGGATGCAGGGCGTCGAAGCCGTTCAGCAATATCCCGTCGAAGCCGCAAGCCGTCGCCGATCCCACGCTACCTCCGACGATAACCGTGGCAAAGCCGAGCGCAATGAAGGGGTTGGTCCGTTTCGTCATGGAAGCCTCCCATCAAAAGGCGAACGGGGCGCAGGGCTGACCACCCTAACGCCCCGCCACGCCGTCACGGAGTGACGATGTTGAACCAGAACGGGAAGTTATCGAGCAAACCGATGAACTCCCCGAGCGTTTCGCGCTTGCCTTCGACCTTCAGGTCGCCCGCGGCGATGGCCTGCTCCAGGGTCGTTTCCTTGAGCTGGATCTTGTCGAGCGTGGCCTTGGTCAGCGTCAGCTTGGAATCGGTCTGCGCCGGAACCTTTGTCGAGTAGTTGAGAGTCCCGTTTGCGACCGTCAACACGTAGTGCTGCTTTAGGTCGGTGAAATCGAGATGCAAAGTGAAGTTCTTCCCGGAGGCGCGCTCGCCGTTGAGCCGGACGCCGAGATAGTCGAACAGCATCTCGGGCGGCATGGCACGGATGGTGTCGGGGCTGGCGGTCACCGCGACCTGAAGGTTGGGCACGCCATTGCGCAGCTCTAGGGCGCCCTGGAGGTAGATCGCCCGCCAAGGCCCAGACTCGGACTGGTAGCCCATCTGCTCATAGGAATCCGCCAGCAGTTCCTTGGCGTCCCTATTATTCGGATCGGTGAAGACGATCTGCTTCAACGCTTCGGCAACCCAGCGATACTCGCCCTTGTCGTAGTCGGCCTTGGCTTTTTGCAGGATGGCGGCCGCGCCGCCCATATACTCGACGTACTTCTTGGCAGCTTCCTCCGGAGGCAATTGATCGAGCGTCGTCGGGTTGCCGTCGTAGAAGCCCATGTAGCGCTGATAGACGGCGCGGGTGTTGTGCTTATAGGAGCCGTAATAGCCGCGGTTGTACCACTGCTTCTCCAGCTCCGGTGGCGGCTTGACCATGTTGGAGATCTCGACCCCGGTGTAGCCCATGTTCATCAAGCGCACCGACTGGTCGTGCAGGTACTTGTAGAGGTCGCGGTAGTTTTTCCAGTACGGGATGATCCTGTCATTGCCCCAGATCGGCCAGTGGTGAGCCTGGAATTTGACGTCGACCTTGTCGCCATAGAGCTCGATGGTCTCGTTCAGGTAACTCGCCCATTTGAGCGGGTCACGGACCTGGGCGCCTCGGAGCGTCAGGAAGTTGTGCAGGGTGTTGGTTGAGTTCTCGGCCATCCACATGGCCCGGAACTGCGGGAAGTACGTGTTCATCTCCGCCGGAGCTTCCGTTCCGGGAGTCATCTGGAACACCATCTTCACGCCATCGATTGTCACCTCTTCGCCGGTCTTCTTGATCTCCCGGCTGGGCTCGATCAGCGTCGAGGTTCCGACGGAAGTCGTTTGACCGAGGCCACCGTTCACGCCGCCCTTGTCGTTGCGCGGCAGGACCGCGCCATACATGTAGACGGCGCGACGGCTCATCGCGTTGCCGGCGATGACGTTTTCACTGATCGCGTGTTCGCTGAAGTGCTCCGGCGCCAGAACCTGGACCTTGCCGGCCTTCACATCGGCCTCGTCGATGATACCGCGGACACCGCCGTAATGGTCGACGTGCGAATGGCTGTAGATGACCGCATGGATCGGTCGATTGCCGAGGTGCTGCGTGACGAGCTGATACGCCGCCTTGGCCGTTTCGGCCGAGATCAGCGGGTCGAAGACGATCCAGCCGGTATCGCCCTTGATGAACGTGATGTTGGAGAGGTCATAGCCCCTGACCTGGAAGATGTTGTCGGTGACGCGGAACAGCCCGTACTGCATGTTGAGCTGGGCATTGCGCCAGAGGCTGGGATTCACGCTGTCCGGCGCCGGCTTATCGACGGCGATGAACGCCTTGTACTGCTCAAGGTCCCAAACGACGGCGCCTTTGTCGTTCTTGATCGTGAGGGTATCGGGTTTTGCGATCAACCCCCGCGTCGCATCTTCAAAATCTTGTCTGTCGTTGAAGTTGAGGCTCTGCTGAAGCGCGCGGTTGGCGGCTTTGGTGGCTTCCGTTGCGGGCTTGGGCGCTGTTGGCTGCGGCTGTTGTGCGACTGCCGTCGCGCTAAGTATACCGATCGATAGTCCGAATACGGCTAGGGAGTGACGGATGCTCATTATTCCCTCCGAATTTGGATAAATTTATCAATATCGATCTGCTATTCCTCGTTTGCGTGACGCCGCGATGCTATCGGAGATGCCTCCGAGAGTCAGCCGTGAATGTAATCGCAGAAGGCATGACGTCTATGCCGCAGCGTCAGAGGGCAAATAACCCCTGGTAATGGCCGCAAGCGGACGCGCTGACTGTCCGAGTTGGGTCGGAAGTGGAACCATCAGACCGGTATCCCGTTCTCTCCGGCGCCGCAGCGCCGCCCCCTCAGCGCCAGCCGAGTCCAGGCGCGACATGCTTCAGGATCGCCTCGATGACATGGGCGTTGTAGTCGACGCCCAATTGGTTCGGCACCGTCAGCAGCAGTGTGTCGGCTTCGGCGATCGCCTCGTCCCGTTTCAGCTCCTCGATCAGCTTGTCGGGTTCGGCCGCGTAGCTGCGCCCGAAGATCGCGCGCGTGTTGTCGTCGATGTAGCCGATCGAATCGTCGCCCTGGTTGCCTTGGCCGAAATAGGCGCGGTCGCGGTCGTCGACCAAAGCGAAGATGCTGCGGCTGACCGAGACGCGCGGTTCGCGCGTGTGACCGGCCTCCTTCCAGGCCTGCCTGAAGAGACGGATCTGCTTGGCCTGCTGGATGTGGAAGGGCTCGCCGCTCTCGTCGGTCTTCAGCGTCGAGCTCTGCAGGTTCATGCCGGCCTTCGCCGCCCAGACGGCGGTCGCGTCGGAGGAGGCGCCCCACCAGATGCGCTCGCGCAGCCCTTCCGAATGCGGCTCCAGCCGCAGCAGGCCGGGCGGGTTCGGAAACATCGGGCGCGGATTGGGGCGCGCGAAACCCTCGCCGCGCAGGACGTCGAGGAAGACCTCGGTGTGGCGGCGCGCCATGTCGGCATCGCTCTGCCCCTCCGCCGGCTGGTAGCCGAAATGGCGCCAGCCATCGATGACCTGCTCGGGCGAGCCACGGCTGATGCCGAGCTGCAGCCGCCCGCCGGCGATCAGGTCGGCCGAGCCCGCATCCTCGGCCATGTAGAGCGGGTTCTCATAGCGCATGTCGATCACGGCGGTGCCGATCTCGATGCGCTTGGTCCTGGCGCCGATCGCGGCCAGCAGCGGGAAGGGCGAGGCGAGCTGGCGGGCGAAGTGGTGCACCCTGAAATAGGCGCCATCAGCCCCCAGTTCTTCGGCCGCGACGGCAAGATCGATCGACTGCAGCAGCGTGTCGCTCGCCGAGTGGGTCTGGGATTGCGGCGAGGGGGTCCAATGTCCGAAGGACAGGAAGCCGATCTTTTTCATCGCGTGACGCCTGTGAACGACCGAGAGTGCGGAGCTGTTCCGCGGCAAGGAAACGCCCGAGCGGCCATCGCCGCCGGGCGTGTGCCACCGGCATATAGGCAGGATTCACGGTCGCGCCGTGGCGTTCATGCACAGACGCCAATGCCGCGATGCAATCTCCGGGCTCTTGCGTGGCTGCCTGCCGGCTCGCGCCGGTGGCTGCCGGTAGGCGCCGCCGTCTCCCTCAGAACCGCATTTCGACCCTGCCT
>NZ_LMJW01000001.1:359138-359208 GCF_001429505.1 Allobosea sp. Root483D1 | reverse complement strand
CTCGGCGACGAGGGCCTCGCGGTCGATCGGGGCGGCGAAGACGCGGGACGGCGTGATGCCGGCAACGAAG
>NZ_LMJW01000001.1:358897-359119 GCF_001429505.1 Allobosea sp. Root483D1 | reverse complement strand
CGGGGTGAGCTCGCCGAAACCGTGACGCCAGCCGATCAGGCCGCGGGCGAACAAGGGCATCGCGCCGATCTGCGCCTCGGCTCTGAGGCCGAGCGTCGTGAAGCCCAGCGTCTGCTCGGAGGAGAGGACGCGCAGTGCCGCAATGCCACCGCGCTCCGTGCCGGCCTCGGTCGAGACCCGGATCAGCGCGAGCTGGGCGAAGGGCTCGAGCGCAAAGCCAGT
>NZ_LMJW01000001.1:358751-358889 GCF_001429505.1 Allobosea sp. Root483D1 | reverse complement strand
CTGTCGCCGAAGCCGCGGACCTGGACCTGGCGGCGGATATCACTCTCCGACCATGAGTAGGCCGCGCCGGCATCGAAGCGCAGATTGCCGAAACGGGCCCCGGCATAGAGCGCGGCATGGCCGCTCTCCAGCTTGCCG
>NZ_LMJW01000001.1:36240-358741 GCF_001429505.1 Allobosea sp. Root483D1 | reverse complement strand
GAGCTTCAGCGAGGAACCGGGGGCGTCGTAGAGCATCAGATCGGCGCCGAGCAGGGCGCCGCCGGTGCGACGCGACTGGCTCGCGGCATTGCCGTCGGCATCGCTGTTGCCGGTGCCGCCAAAGGCCTCGCCCCAGAAGCTGTAGCGCGGCTGCGGAAGCGGTGCGGCCATCAGCACCGCGCCTTTGCGGCCGGGCAGGTCGGCGGAAAAGCTCGCCGCGACCTGTCCGGGAGCTTGCGTCAGCAGCGGCCCACGCAGATGCGACAGGATGGTGTCGCGCACCAGACGGCTCTCGTCGATCAGGACGCTGACGCCCTGTGCATGCGCCTCGCCGGACAGCATGTCGAAGCCGGCGCGGGCCTCGGCGGCGGTGCCCGAGAGCAGCGCGTCATAGACCGCATTGCCGGCGCCGAGCGCCTCGGCCGCATTGGCGATGAAGCCCTGGTTGCGGGTCGAGGCGACGAAGGTCGTGCCCGCGCCCGGCCCGAAGCCGGTGGCGTTGCGGGTCATGGTCAGCGTCACGTTCTGGGCGCCATAGCTCAGCGAGGGCGTCAGGAAGGCGAGGTTCGAGGTGACGGTGCTGAAGCGGCCGGTGACGCCACCGGTCGCGGTCAGGATGGTGTAGGTCGTGCTCGCCGCGTAGTTGCCGGCCTCGGCCAGGACCTGGACCGTGCCGCCCGTGATCGTGGCCGAGCCCGTGGCGGCAATCCTGTCGCTTTGCCCGGCGGCGTTGATCTCGACCTGATAGGTCGAGCCGCTCGCGAAGGCGACGTTGCCGTTGATGGTGAGCGTCCCGATCGAGTTGCCCGGCGCCACCGTGCCGCCGCTCGCGACCGCGAGCGCGCCGATCGTGCCGGAGCCGCCGAGCGCGCCGCCGCTCAGCGTCACCGCGCCCTTGATCGAGCCGTTGACCACGAGCTTGCCGCCCGACACCGTCGTGCCGCCACCATAGGTGTTGGCGCCAGTCAGCGTCAGCGTGCCGGTGCCGGTCTTGTCGAGCGCGCCATTGCCCGAGATCATGCCCGAGAACGTCGTCGAGGCGTTGCTGCTGCCCGCCTTCAGCGTTGAGCCCGAGCCGAGCTGGACGGCGCCCGCGCCGGCGAGCGAGCCGACCGTGGCGACGAGGCCCGGGACATCGCTGACTTCGAGCGTCGCGCCGGCCGAAACGGTGAAGTTCGAGTTCGCCGAGAAGGCCGTCGACGAGCTGCCGACCAGCGTTCCGGCCTGGACCAGCGTGGCGCCGGAATAGCTGCTGTTGTTCTGCAGGGCGAGCGTGCCGCCACCGGTCTTGGTCAGGCCGCCCGTGCCGGTGATGGCGCCGGTCAGGAGCACGGCGCGGCCGGCATCGATCTCGATGCCGCCGCCAGTGCCCGACAATGTCACTGCGCGCGCCAGGGTGACGTTGTTCGTCACCTGCAGCGTGCCGCCAGCCAGCGTCAGGCCGCCCGAGACATTGCCGAGATTGGCATCGGACGAGATCGAGAGCTTGCCGCCCGAGATCGTCGTCCCGCCGGCATAGGTGTTGACGCCGCTCAGCGTCAGCGTCCCCGTGCCGCTCTTGGTCAGCCCGCCGCTGCCGCCGACAATGGCATTCACCGTCAGGTTGCCGGTGGTCGTCTCGATGGTGCCGTCGCCGGCTCCCAGCGTCACAGCCCGTCCGGAGACGATATCGGCGGTGACGATCAGTGTGCCGCCGTCCAGCGTCAGCCCTGCCGAGACATTGCCGAGATTAGCCTCGCTCGAAATCGAGAGCCCGCCGCCGGTGACCGTGGTGCCGCCGGTATAGGTGTTGGTGCCGGTCAGGATCAGCGTCCCACTGCCGGTTTTGAAGAGGCCGCCCGTGCCCGCGATGGCGCCATCCATCGTGAGGCCCTGGCCCGCGGCCACCTCGACGGTGCCGTTGGCGTTGAGCACCACTGCCCGCGCTGTCGTGAAGCTCGCCGTAACCAGCAAGGTGCTGGCGCCGCTGAAGGTGAGTCCGCCGGAGGATGCGCCGAGATTGGCGTCCTGCGAAACCGAGAGCTTGCCTTGGATGAGCGTCGTCCCGCCGGTGTAGGTGTTGGCACCTGAGAGCACGACGGTGCCCGCCCCATCCTTGCCCACGCCGCCGCCGCCGCTGATGACGTTGCTGATCGTGATGTTCGTCGTCTGGTCGAAGGTCAGCGTGCCCGTGTCGATGACGATGCCGCCGATGATGGTGGCAATGGCGTTGCCCATCGTTAGCCTGTTGCTGCCGCCGGTGAAGTGGATCGCCGCGGCGCGCTCCGAGCCGTCGCCTGAGAGGCCGCCCACGATCGTACCGTTGTTGGTGATCGAAAGGCCGGCACCGATGATGGCCGCGCCGCCGGCAGCGCCGACGCCGTTCGCCTCTTCGCCTGGATTAGGGGTCCGACCAAAAGACGTCGGCAAATTCGAGCCGCCGCGCCCGCCATCGCCACCCCGGATCGTGCCGTTGACGGTCAGGGTCGTCGTCGCGCCGCCATTGGTGAAGACCAGGCCGGCGCCGCCAACGCCGGCCGCGCCGGCGGCGCCAGTGCCGTCCGACACATACGAGCCGCCGTTTCCGCCCTTGCCGCCCTGGATCGTGCCGTCGATGGTCAGGGTCTGCGTAGCACTGCCATCGGTGAAGAGCAGGCCGATGCCGCCGGAGCCGCCACCGCCGCCGAAACCATAAAAGCTACCACCGCCATGGCCGCCATTGCCGCCGGTGAGCGTGCCGGCGATTGCTCCCGTCGCGCCCGTGCCCGTGACCACGGCACCATAACCACCAGCGCCGCCGCCGCCGCCGGAATAGTTGTAGCCGGAGTTACCGTCGCCGCCATTGCTGCCGGTCTTGGCGCCGACAGGCAGCGCCGCGCCGACACTACCATGCACGCCACCATCGCCGCCCTGGCCTTCGCCAGTGATGCCGGTGCCGGGGAGCCCGCCAGCTCCGCCGCTGACAGCGCCGGCGCCGCCGCCGCCACCGCCCGCGTTGCCTCCTGGGGTTGTTTGGCCCCGGACGCCCGCACCGCCGGCGCCCGTCGGGTTGTCGATGCCACCCGGGCCGCCGGAGCCGGGTTGCGCGCTGCTTCGGTCGCCGCCGCGCCCGCCATTTGCGAGCGCATGGCCGGCGGACAAAAGCAGCATGAGTGCCGTGCCCGCGAGCAGCCGCGAGGCGAGCCGCGTACGAGATGTCCCGCTGTTCGCAGGAGTGATGACGGATATCATGAGATTGCCCAACCCTACCGTGGACGCAGGCTTAGGCCGGGGCGGGCAGGAGGCAATGAACAGCCGTTCACATCCCGCCAAATCGATAAAGTGTGGCGAATTTGCTGCAGGTTTCGCTGCGGAAGCGAGCGTTCAAACCGATGGAGCGCAGGGCGGCCCGCCGCTCAGCCCAGCGGCTGCCGGTAGACGATGAAGCCGGATTTCTGCGCGACCTTGTCGTAGAGCTCCTGCGCCTGCAGGTTGCTCTCATGCGTCTGCCAGTAGACGCGGAACAGGCCCTTGGCCTCGGCCATCTGCCTGACGGCTTCGATCAGCTTGCGGCCGACGCCGTGGCCGCGCGCTTCTTCGCTGGTGAAGAGGTCCTGCAGGTAGCAGATCTCCTTCTGGCTCCAGGTCGTGCGGTGGAGCACATAGTTGACGATGCCGATCGCCCGGCCGTCGCGCTCGGCGATGAAGCCGCCCATCGGCTCCTGCCCGCCCGTCAATCGCGCGAAGGTGGTGTCCGTCGTCTCCGGCGTCAGCGACGATTTGTAGAAGGTAAGGTAGCCCTGCCAGAGCGGCTCCCAGGCGGCGCGGTCATCGGCCGTGAGCGGGCGGATGTTGATCTCTGACATGGGCTTGGCGTCTCCTCGCTATTCCGAGGAGGCTAGCGGCGGTCTTCGGCGCTGTCTCATGACAAGCGCAGATCGGATCGATCGGATTCGGTGCTGGAATTCAGCAGGCGTCATGCTCGGGCTCGACCCGAGCATCTCTCGCCGGATGAGGCGCCAGCAAGCGCCTTCTCGTCAGGAGATTCTCGGGTCTGCGCTGCGCTTCGCCCGAAAATGACGTTGCAGGCTCAGAGCTGGTTGAGCAGGGCCTCGGCGCCGGAGACATCGGCCTTGCCCGGCGCGTCTTCGACGTTGAGCGCGGTCACGACGCCGTCCTCGACGACCATCGAATAGCGCTGCGAGCGCGTGCCGAGGCCGAAGCCCGAGCCGTCCATCGACAGGCCGATCTCCTTGGCGAAATCGGCATTGCCGTCGGAGAGGAAGGTGATCACGCCGACGCCGCCGGTTGCCTTCGACCAGGCGTCCATGACGAAGACGTCGTTGACGCCGGTGACGAAGATTTCCTCGACGCCCTTGCCCTTGATCTCGGCCGCCTTGTTCACATAGCCGGGCAGGTGGTTCTTGTGGCAGGTCGGCGTGAACGCGCCCGGCACCGCGAAGAGCACGATCTTGCGGCCCTTGAACAGCTCGTCCGAGGTCTTGGCCGCCGGCCCGTCGGCCGTCATCACGCGAAACGTCGCCTGCGGAAGCTTGTCACCGACCTTGATCGCCATGTCCGTATCTCCTGCATGCGGCAGCGCGCCGCTTCGAAGGCAGGGTTACGGCTTCGCCGTGCCGATGTCGAGTTCGAGCCGCGTCTCGACCGATTGCGGCTTTCCGCGCACGGTGATGATGAGCGGCGTCTGGCCGGTCGCGCCCTTGGGACGCTCGACGATCTTCAGCTTCGCGGAGACCGTGCCGTCCGGCTGGGGCATCAGCATCGGCCGGCCGAAGGACCACATGCCGGCACCCTCGACGAAGACGTCGTCGACCGAGCCGCCCTCGGGCGCTTTCAGCGACAGCTTCACCGCGGCGTCACTATGCGTGACTTCGAGGATCGAGAGGCGGTCGCTGGTCGCCCCCAGCTTGACCGCATGCGGAATCCGCGCCTCGAACTGCTCCAGTCGCGGCGAGGTCACCGAGGTGACGCCGGGCTCGAGCCAGAGCCGCGCCTCGCCCTTCGCGGGAACGCAGATCTTGTCGCAGACCGCATAGTCGAGCTTCAGCACCACGGTCACCGGCCGCGCCGGATCGACCGGCTGGATCGAGACCGGCACCACCACCTCGCCGACATAGCCGATGCCGGAGCCGGCGCCGTCCTCGAAGCGCTCAGGCGTCGGCCAGCGCACATCGAGCCCGCCGACATTCTCCGAGCCGCTCCAGTCGAAGACCGGCGGCACGCCGGCATCGCCGGGGCTGCGCCAATAGGTCTTGAAGCCCGGCGACATCGTGATCTCGACGCCGACGCGCTGCTTGCCCGACGGGGCGGTCGCACCCGCGATCAGGCGCATCGACGAATAGGCGGCCTTCGACCACGGCGAAACCGCGGCGTCCTGGGCGGAAGCCGGTGAGCCGAGCGCCAGCGCGGCGAAGAGAGTAAGGGCCGTGATTGTTTTCACGCGTCTGATTTAGGCGATCCAGCCGGATTTTGCGAGGACAATGCCGGTGCTGTGATCCGGCTTCGGGAGAGCGCCAAGCATCCCCAGCTTTGCGCCAGCATTGCGGCAGGGGCCGAGCCTGCGCTTCGGGCTGCGCCGGAAATTCCGAGATCGCTCCTGAGCCAAAATGGTTCCCACACCAGCCCATCATGCTCTAGCATGGCAGCATGAATCTCGGGTCGAACCAGCGCATCAGCGGTCGCAGCTATCTCGACGGGCAGTGCCTGATCGCCATGCCGGGCATGAGCGATCAGCGCTTCGCCCGCAGCGTCGTCTATCTCTGTGCCCATTCCGAGGATGGCGCGATGGGGATCATCGTCAACAAGCCTGCTGCCGACACGCATTTTCCGGAGCTGCTCGTTCAGCTCGACGTGATCCCGCCCGATCAGGCGATCCGCCTGCCGAGCCAGGCCGAGAAGATGAAGGTGCTACGCGGCGGGCCGGTCGAGACCAAGCGTGGCTTTGTCCTGCACAGCGCCGATTTCTTCCTGGAATCGGCGACGCTGCCGATCGACGACGGCATCTGCCTGACCGCGACGCTCGACATCCTGCGCGCCATCGCCGTCGGGACCGGGCCGGAGAATGCGGTTCTGGCGCTCGGCTATGCCGGCTGGGGCGCTGGGCAGCTCGAATCCGAGATCCAGTCCAATGGCTGGCTGCATTGCGCCGCGGATGAGGCGCTGCTCTTCGACGACGCGCTCGACACCAAATATACGCGGGCGCTCAACAAGCTCGGCATCGACCAGGCCTTCCTGTCGAAGGACGCCGGTCACGCCTGAAGGGAGGCTCGTCATGCTCGGGCTTGACCCGAGCATCTCAGGCCGGACGAGGCATCGGACAGAGCTTTCTCGTCATGAGTTTCTCGGGTCAAGCCCAAGAATGACGGCCTATTCTCACGCCGCCTCGAAGGACGAGCTCGACGCGCCCACCAGCCGCCGCGCTTCCGCCGCCGTCATCGGCTGGCCGAAGGTGTAGCCCTGCGCGTACTGGCAGCCGAGCTGGTAGAGCTCGATCGCGTCCGACTCGGTCTCGGCGCCCTCGGCGACCACGTCCATCTGCAGATCGGCCGCGAGCTGGACGATCGAGCGCAGGATCACCGGCGGCTTGCCGTTGCCCATCTGGCGCACGAAGCTCTGGTCGATCTTGATCGTGTCGAAGGGGAAGCGCTGCAAATAGGACAGCGAGGAATAGCCGGTGCCGAAATCGTCGAGCGACAGGCCGGCGCCGAGATCGCGGATGCGCGACAGCATCTGCGCCGCATATTCCGGGTTCTCCATCACCAGGCTCTCGGTGATTTCGAGCTTGAGCGTGCCCGGCAGCACGCGCCGGCGCGACAGCACGGCCTTCACGTCGCGCAGGAGGTCGTGGCGGAGGAGCTGCCGGCTGGAGACGTTGACGCTGGCGAAGATCGGCGGCTCGACCTCGAGCGCGGCCTGCCAGGCGGCGAGCTCGCGCGCGGTCCGGTCCATCACATAGACGCCGAGATCGACGATCAGCCCGCTCTCCTCGGCGATGGAGAGGAAGTCCTGCGGCAGCAGCCGGCCCTCGCGCGGGTGGTCCCAGCGCATCAGCGCCTCGAAGCCGGCGATGGTCCGGTCCTCCAGCCTGACGATCGGCTGGTACATCACCTGGATCTCGCCGCGCTCGATCGCCCGGCGCAGGTCGCTTTCGAGCGCGAGCCGGTCGTTGCGGTCGGTGCGCATCGCCGGGACGAAGACCTCGACGAGGTTGCCGCCCTGGTTCTTGGCATGCGCCATGGCGAGCTCGGCGTTCTTCAGCGCATCGTCCTTGCGTGCCGTCGGCGTGCCGTCGAAGAGCGTGAGGCCGATCGAGGGCGTCAGCACGATCTCGCGTTCGGCGAAGGTGATCGGCGTCGAGACGGCGCGGCGGATCAATTCGGCCAGTGCCAGGATGCGCTCGGGATCGCTCTCCGAGACGATGATCATCGCGAAGATGTCGCCGCCGATCCGTGCGAGCGTGTCCTGCGTCCGGAGCAGGCGGCCGAGCCGGCGCGCCAGCGTCAGCAGGATCGAATCGCCGGCCGAGAAGCCGACCGATTCGTTGACCTGCTTGAAGCGGTCGATGTCGATGACGATCACGGTCGGGCGGATGGCGTCGTCGGCGCGGCAGAAGCCGAACACGGCGGTGAGCCGGTCCTGGAACAACTCGCGATTGGGCAGTCCGGTCAGGTTGTCGTGCACGGCGTCGTGCAGCATGCGCTCCTGTGCGGTGCGCTGCTCGGTGACGTCGGCGAGGGTGCCTATGACCCGGATGACCTCGCCGTCCGAGCCGATCACCGGCCGCGCCCTCAGGCTGAACCAGTGATAGGCGCCATTGGCGGCACGCAGCCGGAAGTCGAGCTGGAGCTTGCCGCGGCGCTGCTCGATCACCGCGTCGAGCGAGACGCGATACCGGTCGCGGTCGGCGATGTGCATGTGCTCGAGCCAGCGCGCGGCGGAGGTCTCGAGTGCGCCCTTGGACAAGCCGAGCAGCGTCTCGGTCTGAGGCGAGACGAAGATCTTGTCGGCGGAGACGTCCCAGTCGAAGACGAGATCGCCGGAGCCCGCGAGCGCGAGAGCCTGCCGCTCGGTGTCGGAGACCAACCCCTGACCCAGGGCGCCGCCGGCGAAGGCGTGCTGCACCACGGTGAAGCCGATCAGCAGCACGATCAGGATGAGGCCGCCGATCAGGGCCGGTGGCACGAGGTCGCGCGTGACGTGGCCGACCACGGTGAAACCCGCTGCCGTCACCCAGACCAGCAGCAGGAACCAGGTCGGGATCAGCATCACCGCCCGCTCATAGCCATGGGTGGCAAGATGCAGGATCAGCACGAAGCCGACCGTCGCGACGGCGGCGATCGAGATGCGGGCGATGCCGGCCGCCATCGGCGCATCGAACACCGCAAGGCCGACGAGGCCGGCGAGGCCGAGAATCCAGACAATGGTGATGTGACTGTAGCGCACATGCCAGCGCGACAGGTTGAGATAGGCGAAGAGGAAGACGAGCAGCGTTGCCGCCAGCACCACCTCGGCGCCGGCCCGGTATATTCGCTCGATCGCCGGGGTCAGCGGGAAGATGCGCTGGAAGAAGCCGAAATCGAGCCCGGCATAGGCCAGCACCGCCCAGGCCAGCGCCGCGGCGGCCGGGAAGATCACCGCGCCCTTGACCACGAAGATGATGGTCAGGAACAGCGCGAGCAGGCCAGCGATGCCGATGATGATGCCCTTGTAGAGCGTCAGGCCGTTGGTCTTCTGGCGGTAGGCCTCCGGCTCGAACAGATAGAGCTGCGGCAGGTTCGGCGATTTCAGCTCCGCCACGAAGGTGACGGTGGTGCCGGGGTCGAGCGTGATCTGGAAGATGTCGGCGTCGGGAGCTTCCTCGCGCTCGGGTCGCAGGCCCTGGCTCGCGGTGACCGCCTCGATGCGGCGGTCGCCGAGATCGGGCCAGATCACGCCCGAACCGATCAGCCGGTGGAACGGCGCGACCAGCAATCGGTCGATCTGCTCGTCGGAATCATTGGTCAGCGCGAAGACGATCCAGTCCGGCCGCGCCCCCGATTCGCGCGCCCTGACAGCGATGCGCCGGACGATGCCGTCGGCACCGGGCGCGGTCGAGATCTGGATGACGTCGCCGTCCGATTTGTTGCGTTCGACCACGTCCGTCAGGTCGAGCACCGGCACGTCGAGCGGCACGCGCTGCGCATCGACCGCCAGCGCCGGCCGCAGGAGTGAGAGCAGCACCAGCATCAGGAGGCCGAAAACGGCGATGCCGGACCGGAGGAAGCGGAGTGTCGATGACAAGATGGGCTCTGCGGGGAACTCTTCAGGCGTGATGGTCAGTGGTATCGGTGGGACGTGGCGAGGGCAAGGCAATGCCGGCCTGTTCACAGCTTGCGATCGGTTTCGGCGGGGCGACGCAGCTCCGAGGCCAGGATGCCATAGAGCAGATGGTCGGCCCAGACGCCGTTGATGCGCAGATAGCCGCGCGCCTCACCCTCGTGCTTGAAGCCGACGCGCGCCAGCAGCCGGCGCGAGGGCTCGTTATGCGGCAGGCAGGCGGCTTCGACGCGGTGCAAAGCGAGTTCGGAGAAGGCGAAGTCGAGCGCGCCGCGCACCGCCTCGGTCATGTGGCCCTTGCCGGCATGGCGCTGGCCCATCCAGTAGCCGAGCGTGCAGGCCTGGGCGACGCCGCGTCTGACGAGGCCGAGGGTGAGCCCGCCGAGCATGGCCTCCGAGCGGCTGTCGAGGATGAACAGGGAGTAGGCTTCGTCCGTCGCGATCTCGCGGGCGGCGCGTTTGACCCGCAGGCGGAACGAGGCGCGGGTCAGGTCGTCCTCGGTCCAGACCGGCTCCCAGGGGGTGAGGAAGTCGCGGCTCTCCATCCGCAAGCTCGCCCAGGCCGAATAGTCGCCGGCGATCGGGGCACGCAGGATCAGGTTCTGGGTCCTGATCAGGGGCCGCGCCGGCGGGTCGGTGGCGAAGCGGAAGAGGGCCATCGTCGTCAGGCGGCCCGCGCCAGCATGGCGCGCACGGCGCTCGCCGGGGCGAGATCGTCGAGCGGGCCGACGGCGGCGACCGTGACCACGCCGTCGAGCAGGGCCTGGCCGGCGGCGCGCACATCGGCGAGGCTGACCGCATCGAGCCGGCGCGCCAGTTCCTCGCGCGGGATCGCTCGGCCGAAGACCAGCACCTGCCGTGCCATCTGCTCGAGCTTGCCGCCGGGGCTCTCCAGCGAGGCCAGGAGACCGACCTTCATCTGCGCCCGGGCGCGGGCGACCTCGACCTCGCTGACGTCGCGGGCCGCCTGGCTGAGGCAGTCGAGCGCGACTTCGACCAGCTCGCCGACATCCTCCGGCGCGGTCCCGGCACTGATGCCGAAGACGCCGCAATCGGAGAAGGGCCAGTGGAAGGCGTCGATCGCATAGGCGAGACCGCGGCGCTCGCGCACCTCCTGGAACAGGCGCGACGACAGGCCGCCGCCGAGCACCGCCGAGAAGATCTGCAGCGGATAATGCGCGCCATTGCTGAACGGCTTGCCGGGGAACCCGAGGACGATGTGGACCTGCTCCTCGTCGCCGTCGATGCGGGCTTCGCCGCCCTGGTAGACTGCCGGCGAGCGCGCCTCGGGAGCGCTCGCGGGCTGCGCCGGCAGGCCGGTGAGAGCCTGTTCCGCCAAAGCGACGAGCTCGGCGTGATCGACCGCGCCGGCGGCGGCCAGCACCATGTTGCCGGCATGGTAGTGCCGGCCGAGATAGGCGCGGATCGCGTCCGGCGTGAAGCTCTTCACTGTCTCCGCCGTGCCGAGGATCGGCCGGCCGAGCGGCTGCTCCGGGAAGGCGGCCTGCAGGAAACGGTCATAGACGAGATCGTCCGGCGTATCCTGCACGGCGCCGATCTCCTGCAGAATCACGCCCTTCTCGCGCGCCAGCTCCTCCTCGGTCAGCGAGGGGTGCGTCAGGATGTCGGCGAGGATGTCGACCGCCAGCGGCAGGTCCTGGCCGAGCACGCGGGCGGTGTAGCAGGTGTATTCGACTGATGTCGCGGCGTTGAGGTCGCCGCCGACGCTCTCGATTTCTTCGGCGATCTGCAAGGCGGAGCGCCGGGCCGTGCCCTTGAACGCCATGTGCTCGAGCAGATGGGCGAGGCCATGCTCATGCGGCAGCTCGTCGCGCGCACCGGCGCCGATCCAGATGCCGAGCGAGACGGTCGAGGCATGGTCCATGCGCTCGGAGACGATGCGCAGGCCCGATGGCAGCGTCGTCAGGCTGACGGCAGGGTCGTGGCCTGCTGCCTCGCCCTGCTTCGCGGCCTGGGACTTCTCGGTCTTGGCCTTGAAGGTCTTCGCCGCCGTCATGCCGCGGCACTCCTGACGGCCCGGGCCCGCTCGGCGATGAAGCGTTCGAGCTCGCCCTGGTCGTTCGGCAACTGGCTGAACCGCTCCTTGCGCTCCATCAGGTCGGCGAGGTGCGCAGGGAGGGCGGGCGTGACGCCGCTCGCCGCGGCGACGGCCGCCGGGAACTTGGCGGGGTGGGCGGTGCCGAGCGCGACCACCGGCGTTGCCGGGTCGCTCGCGAGCAGCTTGCGCGCCGCGGCGACGCCGATCGCGCTGTGCGGATCGAGCAGATAGCCGGCCTCGCGCCAGACCGTGCCGATTTCGTTGGCGATCGAGGCCTCGTCCTGCGAGACCGCGTCGAAATCGGCGCGGATGCGGGCGAGGGGCTCCGGGGCGATCTCGAAACGGCCGGACTGCGCCAGCGACTGCATCAGCCGGCGCACGGCTGCACCGTCGCGGCCATGCGCCTCGAACAGCAGCCGTTCGAAATTCGAGGAGATCTGGATGTCCATCGAGGGCGAGGTCGTTGCCGCGACGCCGCGCATCTCATAGACGCCGGTCTCCAGCGTACGCGCCAGGATGTCGTTGCTGTTGGTGCCGACCATCAGCCGGCCGATCGGCAGGCCCATCTGCTTGGCGATCCAGCCGGCGAGGATGTCGCCGAAATTGCCGGTCGGCACCGCAAAGGAGACCGGCCGGTGCGGCGAGCCGAGTGCGACCGCCGCGGTGAAGTAGTAGACCACCTGTGCCGCGATCCTCGCCCAGTTGATCGAGTTGACGCCGGAGAGGCGCAGTTCGTCGCGGAAGGCGTGGTGGTTGAACAGCGCCTTCACCAGGTTCTGGCAGTCGTCGAACGTGCCCTCGACCGCGATGGCGTGGACGTTGTCGGCCAGGGGCGTGGTCATCTGCCGGCGCTGGACGTCGGAGACGCGGCCATGCGGGTAGAGGATGAAGACGTCGACGCAGCTCCGCCCCTTGAAGGCATCGATCGCGGCACCGCCGGTGTCGCCCGAGGTCGCGCCGACGATGGTGGCGCGCTCGCCGCGCTGCGCCAGCACATGGTCCATCAATCGCCCGAGCAGCTGCATCGCCACGTCCTTGAAGGCGAGCGTCGGGCCGTGGAAGAGTTCGAGCGAGAACAGGTTGTCGCCGAGCTGGACGAGCGGGCAGACGGCCGGATGGCGGAAGCTGCCATAGGCCTCGCCGATCATGGCTTTCAGTGCGCCAGGCGCGATGTCGCCATCGGCGAGCGCACCGAGGATGCGCTCGGCGACGTCGGCATAGGGCTTGCCTGCGAAGCCGGCGATCTCCTGCGCGCTGAAGCGCGGCAGAGCTTGCGGCAGATAGAGGCCGCCGTCACGGGCAAGTCCGGCGAGCAGCGCGTCGGCAAAGGAGAGCGTCGGCGCTTCGCCACGGGTCGAAATATGCAGCACGGTGATGATCTCTGATGTCGTGCTGATCCTATAGGCCCGTTGGCAAAGGAGGGCAAAGCCCGGCTATGCAGACCGGCTAACCGCCCTGAGCCCCATCCGGAGGGGCAAGCGTAGCTTGCGTCTCGAAGGAGGCTCCAGCTCTCTCCGGAACCTCCTGGAGCATCCTTCGAGACGGGCTCCGGCAGAGCGCTTCTCAGGATGAGGGCTGTAGGATTCGCAAAGCCCTCAAGGCGTATCAGCCGGCTTCCTGCGTGCCTGCCAGCCATAGGCGCCGAACACGCCGATCAGCGTCGCCGCCAGCCCCCACCATGTCAGCGCATATTGCAGGTGGTTGTCGGGGATGCGGCCGATCAATTCCTTGACGTCGACGCCGGCCGGCGGCGTCAACCCGTCGCCCTGGCGTTCCGCTTCGAGATAGAACGGAGCGGCCCCCGACAAGCCGAGCGCTGCGGCGATACCAGCGGGATCGCGCGTATAGAACTCGCGCTGCTGCGGCAGATCGGCAGGAGTGAAGTTGTTGCGGGCCTCCGGTGCGCGCAGATAACCGGTGATGGTCGCTGCTCCGGTTGCCGGGGCGATCACCGCAAAGCGGCTTTCCGGCACGAAGCCGCGATTGACCAGGATCGTCGCGCCGTCCTCGAGCCGGAAGCCCTGGAAGACCCAACGGCCGAAGCCGGAGAGCTGGCGCGAGCCGGGCGGCCCGGCGGCGATGGTGGTGCGCACGCCGGCGATGCCGTCGAGATAGCTGCCCTTGGCAACGGAGCGGGTCAGGTCGAGGGCGGAAGGATCGAGCCGCGGCCACTCGCCTGCTGGCGGCAGCCCCACGGCGGGACCTTGCGCTTGCGTCTCCAGCCGCGTGATGAAGGCGCGCTTCTCGTCCATGCGCTGCCATTGCCAGGCACCGAGGTAGAAGAGCACGCCGACGCCGATGACGGTCAGCGCGGCCGGCAGCAGCAGCTTTGGCCGGCTCGCGGAAGCAATCTGTTCGCTCACTTCTTCAGCCTGCCTTCCTCGGCCTTGTTGGCATATTGCAGCGCGACCGCCAGCCCCTTCATCGGCCGCAGCAGCCCGAGGCAGGTGACGAGCGCCAGCGGCAGCCAGAGCAGGAGATGCAGCCAGATCGGCGGGGTGTAGGCGATCTCGACATAGAGCGCGAGGCCGAGCACGAAGAAGCCGGCGATCAGCATGATGAACACCGCCGGTCCGTCGGCCGAATCGGCGAAAGCGAAGTCGAGGCCGCAGGCGGAGCAGCGCGGCTTCAGCTTGAGATAGCCGTCGAACAGCTTGCCCTCGCCGCAGCGCGGGCAACGGCCGGCGAGGCCCGTCGAAAAGGGTGAGGGCGGTGTTATCTTCGGCTGCGCCATCGCGGCCTCCTCAAATGGAAAGGGCGGCCTTGCGGCCGCCCCTCTCGAGGTTCGCGGCCGCTTTCGGCCCGGGCCTAGTGTGCTGCCGGGACCCCGGCACCCCAGACATAGATCGAGGCGAACAGGAACAGCCAGACCACGTCGACGAAGTGCCAGTACCAGGCGGCAAACTCGAAGCCGAGATGCTGGTCCGGCTTGAAATGGCCGAGATAGACGCGCCACAGGCAGATCGCCAGGAAGATCGTGCCGATGATGACGTGGAAACCGTGGAAGCCGGTCGCCATGAAGAAGGTCGCGCCGTAGATGTTGCCCTTGAAGGCGAAAGCGGCGTGCGCGTACTCGTAGCCTTGGGTGATCGTGAACAGGATGCCGAGGATCACGGTCAGCCACAGGGCCTGCTTCAGGCCCTTCCGGTCGCCCTGGATCAGGGCGTAGTGCGCCCAGGTCACAGTCGTGCCGGAGGTCAGGAGGATCAGCGTGTTGAGCAGCGGCAGGTGCCAGGGGTCGAAGGTCTCGATGCCCTTCGGCGGCCAATGCCCGCCGGTGAACTCGGCGCGGGCGTACTGGATAGGCTCGCCGGTGAACAGGCTGGCGTCGAAGAAGGCCCAGAACCAGGCGACGAAGAACATCACCTCGGAGGCGATGAACATGATCATGCCGTAGCGATGGTGCAGCTGCACCACGCGGGTATGATGACCCTCGCGCTCGGCTTCACGGATCACGTCCATCCACCAGGCGAGCATGGTGTAGAGCACGCCGAGCAGGCCGGCGCCGAAGACCAGCGGGCCGATGTGCATGCCGGCGACCGGCAACGCCTTCATCCACATCACCGCGCCGATCGCCATGATGGTCGCGCTGGCGGCGCCTACGATCGGCCACGGGCTCGGGTCGACGAGATGGTAGTCGTGGTTCTTGGTATGGGCCCCGGCCATCGTGCTCAAGTCTCCGCGTCCATAGAAGTGCAGCGCTTGTCGCGCAGCTTTATAGTTTCGATTGGTTGCCGTCACCCTTGCTTTCCGCCACCGGCTGCCCGTTCTTCGACGGGAAGTAGGTGTAGGACAGGGTGATCGCTTTCAGGCTGGCGAGCTCGCGATTCAACTCGATCTCGGGATCGATGTAGAACACCACCGGCGCTTCCAGGGTCTCGCCAGGCTGCAGCGTCGTCTCTGTGAAGCAGAAGCACTGGATCTTGACGAAATAGGCGCCCGACTGGTTCGGCTGGACATTGTAGGTCGCGATGCCGGTCATCGGCCGCGAGGACGTGTTGGTAATCTTGTAGAACACCGTCTGCGTCACGCCGACCTGCGCCTTGATCTCCGTCCTCTCCGCCTCGAAGCGCCAGCCCAGGGCCGGCGCGACATTGGCGTCGAAGGCGACCGAGACGATGCGGTCGCTGGTCTTGCCGGTGGCGGCGGTGCCGACCATCGGCGTGCCGGCAAAGCCGGTGACCTTGCAGAACAGGTTGTAGAGTGGCACCGCGGCGAAGGAGAGCCCGGTCATGGCGAGCACGGCGGCGCTGCAGGCAAGAACGGTGCGGCGGTTGCGGGAAGCGGTGTTCATCGCGTCACAGCGGCCGGTTGAGGATCGCCGGCCCGGTCTTGGCCAGCGTCACGATGAAGAAGAACAGCACGAGGCCGCCGAGCACGAGCGCGAGCGCGACCGAGCGGCGATTGCGCCTCGCCATGTCCTCCGGCGAGAAGGGAGCCGGTGGCTGCTTCTTGTCCTGCGGGTCCTGGCTCATCCCAGCACCTTGGGCAGTGCCCACATCAAGCCGAGGCCGTTCTCGGCCAGCAGCACGGCGAAGAGCAGGAAGAGATAGAGGATCGAGAAGCCGAACAGGGCATAGGCGGCCTTGTTGGCTGCTTCGCCTTCGGTGACCTTCAGCACGCGCAGCGACAGGCCGATCATGGCGAGCCCCGTCACCACCGAGACGATCAGGTAGATCAGCCCGCCGAAGCCCATCAGCGCCGGCAGCACCGCGACGGGGGCGAGCACCAGCGTATAGGCGACGATCTGGCGGCGCGTCGCGGCCGGGCCGGCGACGTTCGGCAGCATCGGGATGCCGGCGCGGGCGTAGTCAGCCGACTTCACCAGAGCGAGCGCCCAGAAATGCGGCGGCGTCCACAGGAAGATGATCGCGAACAGCACGATCGAGGTCAGGCCGAAATCGCCGGTGACCACCGCTTCGCCGATCATCGGCGGGAAGGCGCCGGCGGCGCCGCCGATGACGATGTTCTGCGGGGTCGCTCGCTTCAGCCACATCGAATAGACGACGGCGTAGAAGAAGATGGTGAAGGCCAGCATCGCCGCCGAGAGCAGATTGGCGACAAGGCCGAGCACCAGCACGGAGCCGATCGAGAGCGTCAGGCCGAAGGCGAGCGCTTCGGAGGGCAGGATGCGTCCGGCGGGAATGGGACGGTCGGCAGTGCGCGTCATCACCGCGTCGATGTCGGCGTCCCACCACATGTTGAGGCAGCCCGAGGCGCCGGCCCCGACTGCAATCGCCAAGAGAGCGGCAAAGCCGATCACCGGATTGACCATGCCGGGCGCTGCGACCATGCCGCCGAGCGCCGTCACGATCACGAGGAACATCACCCGGGGCTTGAGCAGCGCGAAGAAGTCGCGCGCCTCGCCGGTGGAACTCAGCGCGACACCGTCGTCAGCCTGGTTGATCTGATCGAAGGCAGCAGACATCGAAACTCGTTCACTTCAATTTTCGTGGTGCCCGAGGACACCGTTTGCGGGATCCGCCCGTCCCCGGAACGCCTCGTATCAGGCGCTCGGGGGAGGGGCGGCGGCGGGCTGTTGGGCCCGCCGCCGAAGTATTCAGTGGTCCGAGCCGGTGATGCGCGGCAGCGTCTCGAACTGGTGGAAGGGCGGCGGCGAGGACAGGGTCCACTCCAGCGTGGTCGCGCCTTCGCCCCACGGATTGTTGCCGGCGAGTTCCTTCTTCGTGAAGGCGACGACGATGCCGTAGAGCCAGATCAGGAGGCCGGCCGCGAAGATATAGGAGCCGATCGACGACCAGAAGTGCCAGCCGGCGAAGGCATCGGGATAGTCGACATAGTGCCGCGGCATGCCAGCGAGGCCGAGGAAGTGCTGCGGGAAGAACAGCAGGTTCGCGCCGATGAAGGCGACCCAGAAGTGCAGGCTGCCGATCCAGTCCGGGATGATGTAGCCGCTCATCTTCGGGAACCAGTAGTAGAAGCCCGCGAAGATGCCGAACACCGCGCCGAGCGACAGCACGTAGTGGAAGTGCGCCACCACGTAGTAGGTCGCGTGCAGCGAGCGGTCGAGGCCGGCATTGGCCAGCACCACGCCGGTGACGCCGCCGACGGTGAACAGGAAGATGAAGCCGACCGCCCAGAGCATCGGCGCGGTGAAGCGCAAGCTGCCGCCCCACATCGTCGCGATCCAGGAGAAGATCTTCACGCCCGTGGGCACCGCGATCACCATCGTCGCGAAGACGAAGTAGCGCTGCGTGTTGAGCGACAGGCCGACCGTGTACATGTGGTGGGCCCAGACGATGAACCCGACCACGCCGATCGCGACCATGGCGTAGGCCATGCCGAGATAGCCGAAAATCGGCTTCTTCGAGAAGGTCGAGATGATGTGGCTGACGATGCCGAAGGCCGGCAGGATCATGATGTACACTTCGGGGTGGCCGAAGAACCAGAACAGGTGCTGGTAGAGCACCGGATCGCCGCCGCCGGCCGGATCATAGAAGGTCGTGCCGAAGTTGCGGTCGGTCAGCAGCATGGTGATCGCACCGGCCAGGACCGGCAGCGCCAGCAGCAGCAGGAAGGCGGTGACCAGCACGCCCCAGGCGAACAGCGGCATCTTGTGCATGGTCATGCCAGGCGCGCGCATGTTCAGGATGGTCGTGATGAAGTTGATCGCGCCCAGGATCGAGGCCGCACCGGCAAGGTGGAGCGACAGGATGCCGAAATCGACCGACGGGCCGGGGTGGCCTGTCGAGGAGAATGGCGGATAGATCGTCCAGCCGGTGCCGACGCCGTGTGCGCCGGGGGCGCCCTCGACGAACATCGAGATCAGCAGCAGGATCAGACCCGCGACCGTCAGCCAGAACGAGATGTTGTTCATCCGCGGGAAGGCCATGTCCGGCGCGCCGATCATCAGCGGCACGAACCAGTTGCCGAAGCCGCCGATCACCGCGGGCATGACCATGAAGAAGATCATGATCAGGCCGTGGCCGGTGACGAAGACGTTGTAGCTCTGGCCGTTGGCGAAGATCTGCAGGCCCGGCTGCTGCAACTCGATGCGCATCATGATCGACAGGAAGCCGCCGATCAGGCCCGCGACGATCGAGAAGATCAGATAGAGCGTGCCGATATCCTTGTGGTTGGTCGATAGCAGCCAGCGGCGCCAGCCCGTCGGGGTGTGGTGCTCGTGGGCGTGGGCGTCGTCATGCCCGTGGGCGTGGGGAGCCGCGGTAGCCATGGAATTCGTCTCCTCCTGCGAATACGGTTCGCGTGAGTTCTTTTAGAATGTCGGGTTCAGCGGGCCGCTTCGGCGACCTTGCTGGTGGCGTCGGCTGCGTTGGCGAATTTCTGCTTCGCTTCCGCGAGCCAGGCCGTGTAGCGCTCCTGGCTGACGACGCGGATGGCGATCGGCATGAAGGCGTGGTTCTGGCCGCAGATGAACGAGCACTGGCCGTAGAAGATGCCTTCGCGGTCGGCCTTGAACCAAGTCTCGTTCAGGCGGCCGGGGATGGCGTCGATCTTCACGCCGAAGGCCGGCAGTGCGAACTTGTGGATGACGTCGGCGCCGGTGACCTGCAGGCGCACGATCTTGCCGACCGGGACGACCGCCTCGTTATCAACCGCGAGCAGACGGGGAGCCTCGGACTCGGCGATCTTCTTGGACTGGATCGCCTCGGCGCGCTGCTTCTCGTCGAGCATCAGCGAATCGAAGCCGAAGGCGGCGCCGTCCTGCGGATATTCATAGGACCAGTACCACTGCTTGCCGGTGACCTTCACAGTCATGTCGGCCTGCGGGATCTCGAGCTGCAGCTTGAGCAGGCGGAAGGAGGGGATCGCGATCACGACCAGGATCAGGACCGGGACGATCGTCCAGGCGACCTCGAGCAGCGCGTGGTGCGTCGTCTTGGAGGCGACCGGGTTGCGCTTCTCGTTGAAGCGCCAGGCGACATAGATCAGCAGCGCCAGCACGAACAGCGTGATGACGAAGATCAGGACGTTCACCCAGTCATGGAACCAGTGGATGAACGTCATCACCTCGGAATTGGCGGGCTGCAGGTTCAGCTGCCAGGGCTGGGGCATGCCGTTCTGAGCTGATGCGATGGCCGGCGAAAACGCCACCAGAGCCGCGGCAAAGGCCGCCAGCGCGTTCCTGAGAGGAGTGGTCACAAATCGCATCGGTCCGACATAGCTCCTTTGGTGCCGCGCGGCCCGCCTTCGTCAGCTTAAGACAGGCGCGCGCCGGGACCGCCACGTCTGGCCACCCCGGTTCTTCGGCATTGCGATAAATCAAAGATCACGCTTGCGCCAGTGGGGCAATGACAGGCTGTGACGCAGCCCGTGCGGCATAAGTACGCGACATGCGCATGGCTGCCGGGCGGCCGGTCGGTGCTTCCCGGCACGAGTCCGTCGCGCGAGCGTAGGTGATGCTTCGCCTTGACAGGAATCGGGACGCATGGTCGGAACGCACTCTCGTAATGGCGGGGGCGCCGTTCGGCGTGGGTATGCGCGCATTCCCACGCCTGGAAGAGGAGGACAGGGATGCGCTCAATCATCGGTCCCGTGGCCGCGGCGCTCGCCGTCCTCGGCTGCGGCTGGCTTTCGGCCACGCCGGCCCATGCGCAAGGTGCGGTGCGCTCCACCCATGGCGACTGGCAGATGCGCTGCGAGACGCCGCCGGGCGCCAAGGCCGAGCAATGCGCCCTCGTGCAGAACGTCGCGGCCGAGGATCGTCCGAATCTGACGCTGCTCGTCATCGTGCTGAAAACGGCCGATCAGAAGAGCCGGCTGCTGCGCGTCGTCGCCCCGCTCGGCGTGCTGCTGCCCTCCGGCCTCGGGCTCAAGATCGACGACAAGGATATCGGCCGCGCCGGCTTCGTGCGCTGCCTGACCACCGGCTGCGTCGCCGAGGTGGTGATGGACGATACCCTGCTCGGCCAGCTCAAGACTGGTAAGAGCGCCACATTCATCGTGTTTCAGACGCCGGAGGAAGGGGTCGGTATTCCGGTTTCGCTCAACGGATTCGGCCCCGGCGTGGAGGCTTTGCCGTGATTGATCGCTTTGCTGGCCGCTTCGGCCGGTTCATTCTGCCCGCCGGCCTGGCGCTTGCGCTCGCTGGTTGCGGTTCCTCCGGTTCGTCGAGCACCGGCGAGCCCAGCACCACGCAGAAGCTCGGCAATATTCTGATGTTCCAGTCGAGCACGCCGCCGGCGCCCAATCAGTTGCCGACCGATGACGAGGTCAATTTCATCTGCCCGCAGGTGGTCATCTCCGATGGCGGCGCCGCGATCCGCGCTCAGTCGGGGCCAGATAGCGGCAGTCTGCGCAGCCAGGTCTCGATCAACACCGTCGCGCGCGAATGCACGCAGGCGACCAAGGAGGGTGGTTTCAACCTCAAGGTCGGCATCGAGGGCCGTATCCTGATCGGCCCGGCCGGCAGCCCCGGCAATTATGGCGCGACGCTGTACACCCAGGTGATGCGCAACAACCAAGTCATCGCGCGGCGCAGCGCCCGCGTCGGCGGAGCGATCCCGAGTGGCCAGACCGGCGCCGATTTCTCGCATGTCGAGAGCAATATCGTCGTGCCGCCGGGCTCCGGCGAAGTGGAGATCGTCGTTGGCCTGAACCCGGGCGGCGGTGAACCGGCGCGGCGCAAACGCCGATAAGCGGCACGCAGCCGTGAAGTGAGGCGGGAGGCCGATTGACTCGGCCCCTCGCTCGTCTATTGCTGGCGAAGCCGCATCATCCCCGCGGGAGAGACCGGAGCCGGACTTGTCCGGCGCCGGCGCCGAAGGCGCAACCGCCCCGGAAACGCTCAGGCAAACGGACCGCGTGGGAATTGGCGCTCTGGAAAGTGGCGGGCCTTTGAGGTTCGCCCACCGACGGGGGTAACTCGCTCAAGGCTTTAAGCCCGGCGGGGAAATCTCTCAGGTCCCGAGACAGAGGGGGCGCGCTCCGGACGATTCTGTCCGGGGCTCGCGCTCGACTCTGGAAGGGATGCCATGGCTGCCGAAGCCGAGACTGCAAGCACCGAACCGCTGCTCGAGACGCCGCTTCACGCCCGCCATGTCACGCTGGGCGCGCGCATGGTGCCGTTCGCCGGCTACGACATGCCGGTGCAGTATCCCGCCGGCATCATGGCCGAGCACAACTGGACGCGCGAAAGCGCCGGCCTGTTCGACGTTTCCCATATGGGCCAGGCCTTCCTCGTTGGTCCCGACCACGAGACCACGGCCCGTGCGCTGGAAGCACTGATCCCGGCCGATATCGTCAACCTGCCGCCCGGCAAGCAGCGCTACTCGCAGCTGCTCAACGAGGAGGGCGGCATCCTCGACGATCTGATGGTGACGCGCTCGGCCGACCCGGACGAGGACGGCGCGCTGCTTCTGATCGTCAACGCCGCCTGCAAGACTGAAGACTACGCCCATATCGAGGCGCGGCTGCCGGCCAATGTGAAGCTGGTTAAGGCGGAGCATCGCGGCCTGATCGCCCTGCAGGGTCCGAAGGCCGAGGAGGCGCTCGCGGCGCTCAATCCCGAAGCCGCCGAGATGGGCTTCATGACCCTGCGCACGCTGAAGCTTGGCGGCGTCAAGGCCAATGTCAGCCGCTCCGGCTACACCGGCGAGGATGGCTACGAGATCTCCGCCGCGGCCGACCGCATCGGCGAGATCTGGGACGCGCTCCTGCTCGATTCTCGCGTCAAGCCGATCGGCCTCGGCGCCCGCGATTCGCTGCGGCTCGAAGCCGGGCTTTGCCTTTACGGCCATGACATCGACACCACGACCTCGCCGGTCGAGGCGGGGCTCAACTGGTCGATCCAGAAGCGCCGGCGCGAGGAAGGCGGCTTCCCGGGTGCAGCTCGTATCCAGCGCGAATTCGCCGAGAAGCCGGCCCGCATCCGCGTCGGCCTGCTGCCGGAAGGCCGTGCCCCGGCGCGTGAAGGGGCCGATATCGCGACCGCCGACGGCACCATCGTCGGCAAGGTCACCTCGGGCGGCTTCGGCCCGACGCTGAACGGCCCCTGCGCCATGGGCTACGTCGCCAGGGAGCATGCCGCTCCCGGCACCAAGCTCGACCTGATCGTGCGCGGCAAGCCGCTGCCGGCGACCATCGCCGCGATGCCTTTCGTCCCCAACCGCTACAAGCGCTGAACCCACCTGTTTCGTCGGAGGAAACCATGGCCGAGACCCGCTACACCAAGGACCACGAATACATCCGCATCGAGGGCGATACCGGCACGGTCGGCATCACCGACTATGCCCAGGGCCAGCTCGGCGACGTCGTCTTCGTCGAACTGCCTGCCGTCGGCAAGGCGCTCGCCAAGGGCGGCGAGGCCGCCGTCGTCGAGAGCGTCAAGGCGGCCTCCGAGGTCTACGCGCCGGTCTCCGGCGAGGTCGTCGCCGTCAACAGCGATCTCGAGGCTGCGCCCGGCACGGTCAACGAGGACCCGGCGGGCAAGGGCTGGTTCGTCAAGCTCAAGCTCACGAACACCGGCGAGCTCGACGGCCTGCTGAGCGAGGCCGAGTACCAGGACTACGTCAAGACGCTCTGAAACCGTCATTCTCGTCCGGAGATCCGAGAATCTCCGGACGAGAGGGCACTGGTTGAAGAGATGCTCGGGTCAGGCCCGAACATGACGCCATTCAAGGAACCTCCATGCGCTATCTCCCCCTGACCGAGACCGATCGCGAGGACATGCTCGCGCGCATCGGCGTACCCGACGTCGACGCGCTGTTTTCCGACGTGCCGGACGGCAAGTTGCTGAAAGAGCCGCTTGATTTGCCGCGCGCCAAGGGCGAGCTCGAGGTCGAGCGTATCCTCGGGCGGATGTCGGCGAAGAACATGGCGGCCGGCTCGGTGCCGTTCTTCGTCGGGGCAGGGGCCTACAAGCACCATGTCCCGGCGACGGTCGATCATCTGATCCAGCGCTCGGAATTCCTGACCAGCTACACCCCCTACCAGCCCGAGATCGCCCAGGGCACGCTGCAATATCTCTTCGAGTTCCAGACCCAGGTCGCAGGCCTGACCGGCATGGAGGTCGCCAACGCCTCGATGTATGATGGCTCGACCGGCACGGCCGAGGCGGTGCTGATGGCGCATCGCGTCACCAGGCGGCGCAAGGCGGTGCTGTCCGGCGGCCTGCACCCGCATTACACCCAGGTCGTCGAGACGCTCTCCGAGATGGCCAATGACGAGGTCGTGGCGTTGAAGCCCGACGTCCGCGCCACCGAGGATATCCTCAGCCAGATCGACGACAGCGTCTCCTGTGTCGTCGTGCAGTCGCCGGACGTCTTCGGCAATCTGCGTGATCTCAAGCCGATCGCCGACAAGGCGCACGCCCATGGTGCACTCCTCATCGCGGTCTTCACCGAGGTTGTCTCGCTCGGCGCCGTGATCCCACCGGGTGCGCAGGACGCCGACATCGTCGTCGGCGAGGGCCAGTCGATCGGCAATGCCCTGAACTTCGGCGGCCCCTATGTCGGCCTCTTCGCCGCCAAGTCGAAATATATCCGCCAGATGCCGGGCCGGCTCTGCGGCGAGACGGTCGATGCCGATGGCCGCCGCGGCTTCGTGCTGACGCTCTCGACGCGCGAGCAGCATATCCGCCGCGACAAGGCGACCTCGAACATCTGCACCAATTCCGGCCTCTGCGTGCTGGCCTTCACCATCCATATGACGCTGCTCGGCCAGGCCGGCCTGACCCGGCTTGCCGAGGTCAACCATGCCAATGCGGTCAAGCTCGCCGACGCGCTTTCCGGCGTGAAGGGTGCCGAGGTCCTGAACGAGAGCTTCTTCAACGAGTTCACCGTGAAGCTCGCCAAGCCGGCGGCCGAGGTGGCCGAGGCGCTCGCTGCCAAGGGCATTCTCGCCGGGGTGCCGGCCTCGCGCCTGCTGCCGGGCGCGGGCCTCGACGATCTGCTGATCGTCGCCAATACCGAAGTGAACACAGATGAAGATCGGGCGGCCTTCGTGGCGGTGCTCGCGGAGGTGCTGTGATGCTGAACCGTCAGGGACGTCCCAGCCAGGCCGGCGAGGCCGGGGCCGAGCGCCACGAGACCTTCACCGGCAACCGCGCGCTCCAGCAGATCGAGCCGCTGATCTTCGAGATCGGCCATCACGAGACGACTGGTGTCGACATCGACAAGCCGGCGCCGTTCAAGAGCCGCCTCGGCAAGCATGCCCGCCAGGGTGAGATCGGCCTGCCCGGCCTCTCCGAGCCCGAGGCGATGCGCCATTATGTGCGCCTGAGCCAGAAGAACTACGGCATCGACACCGGGCTCTTCCCGCTCGGCTCCTGCACGATGAAGCATAATGCCCGCCTCAACGAGAAGGTGGCGCGCCTGCCGGGCTTCTCCGACGTGCATCCGCTGCAGCCGGTCTCGACTGTGCCGGGCGCGCTCGATGTCATGCTCGAGCTCGCCCGCTATCTGATGACCCTGACCGGCATGCCGGCTGTGGCGCTCTCGCCCAAGGCCGGCGCCCATGGCGAAGCCTGCGGCATGATGGCGATCAAGGCCGCGATTGCCGCCAAGGGCGAAGGTGCGACCCGCAATGTCGTGCTGGTGCCTGAATCGGCCCATGGCACCAACCCGGCGACCGCGGCGCTGATCGGCTTTTCCGTGAAGTCGGTGCCGGCGCGCGCCGACGGCACGGTCGCGGTCGAGGACGTCAAGGCGCTGCTCGGCCCCGACGTCGCCGCGATCATGCTGACCAACCCCAATACCTGCGGCATCTTCGAGCCTCAGATCGTCGAGATCGCCGCGGCGATGCACGAGGCCGGCGCCTATTTCTACTGCGATGGCGCCAACTTCAACGCGATCGTCGGCAAGGCGCGGCCGGGCGATCTCGGCGTCGACGCCATGCACATCAACCTGCACAAGACTTTCTCGACCCCGCATGGGGGCGGTGGCCCGGGCGCCGGCCCGGTCGTGCTGTCGGAGCGGCTGGCGCCCTTCGCGCCGGTGCCGTTCATCCATATTGAAGGCGGCAAGTCGCGCCTCGTCGAGCACAAGGCTGATGCGCCTGCGGGTAACGCTCCCTTCGGCCGCATGACCGCCTTCCACGGCCAGATGGGCATGTATGTCCGCGCACTCGCCTACATGCTCAGCCATGGCGCCGACGGCATGAAGCAGGCTTCGGAAGACGCGGTGCTCAACGCCAACTATATCCGCGCCGGCCTCGCCGACCTGATGTCGCTGCCCTTCCCTGACCACCCCTCGATGCACGAGGCGTTGTTCGACGACGAATGGCTGAAGGGCACCGGGGTCACCACGCTCGACTTCGCCAAGGCGATGATCGACGAGGGCTATCACCCGATGACGGTATATTTCCCGCTGGTCGTCCACGGCGCCATGCTGATCGAGCCGACCGAGTCCGAATCGAAGGCCTCGCTCGATCTGTTCGTCGCGACGCTGCGCGACCTGGCCATCGCCGCCAAGGGCAACGACAAGAGCCGCTTTACCGCAGCTCCGCACCACGCCCCGCTGCGCCGCCTCGATGAGACGAGAGCCGCGCGCCAGCCGGTGCTGAAATGGGAGAAGCCCGCGCCAGCGAAGGACGCCGCGGAGTAGGGGACTTACGGCTGGTCGATCCAGGGATCGACCAGCCGCAGGCCGAGGCGATCGAAGTCGCGGATGTTGCGCGTGACGAGCGTCAGATCGCGCATCCGGCTCGTCGCCGCAATCAACCCGTCCATGGGTTCGAGATTCGCGCCGCTTCGGCGCGACCACGCCATGAGGTCGCCCCAGGCCAATGCGATGTCGTGTGCGACCTCGATGATGCGACCGTCGAAACGCTGTGGCAGGTCGGCGCCGAGCCAGGTTTCCAGCGCATCGCGCCGCTTACCAGTTGCCAGCAATGCGACACCGCAGCGTATCTCTGCAAGGGTGATCACGCTGATGAAGAACTCGTTCTGGGGCTTCGTCCGAATGAATTGAGCTACATTCGGCGACAGGTCCCGTTTGGCGAGTTCGGACACCACGTTGGTGTCGAGCAGGAAGCTCAAAGGTCGACCTTTCGAAAGCCGCCCCTGAAGCGTTCAATCTCGATCCCGCTGTCATACAGCGGCGAGTTCTGGAAGAACTCGACGAGCGTGCCTTTCCGCTCCGTCTTCTTCTCCCATTCCTCCACCGACACCAGCACCGCCGCCGGCTTGCCGTTGCGGGTCACCGTCTGCGGGCCTTCGGATTTCGCCTTGTCGATGAGTTCGGAGAAGCGTGCCTTGGCGGTGGCGACGCTCCAGCTCGTCTTCGATGCCGATGTCATGCGCGGCCTCCGTTCGAAATGACCATGATGACTATATGGGTCATTCCTTCTCGCCGGCAAGGCGAGCTGACTTATGGTCAGCGTCCTGGCTTGCCTTAAGGCTTCCTTGACCATATGCGAGGGAAGCTTCCGACGGCGTGTATCCTCGCGCCTTGGAAGCTCGCCCATGTATCGCGTTCGCCTTCGCCATGTGCTCGCAGCCGCGGTCTCCTTCGCGGCGATGCTCTCGGCCTCCCGTGCCGAGGAGCCGGGCTATGGCCCCAAGACCTATGACCGCACGCTCGAGGCGCTGATCACGCATGAGGACATTGCTGGCCGCGGTGGCTGGCCGAAGGTGCCGGGTGCCGCAGCTGCGCTGAAGCCCGATTCGCAGGGACCGGACGTCGCGCTGCTGAAGCAGCGCCTGATGCTGAGCGGCGACCTGTCGCCGGACGCCTTGCCGGGAGACATCTACGACGCGACCGTCATTGCCGCGGTGAAGCGTTTCCAGCGCCGTCACGGCCTGTCCGAGCTCGGCACCGTCGGCCGCCTGACCTTGAAATCCCTCAACGTCCCGGTTGAGATTCGCCTCAACCAGCTCACTGCGACGCTGGAGCGGCTGAAGGGCAACGGCTTCAGCTTCACCGAGCGCTACGTCGTGGTGAACATCCCCGGCGCCAGCGTCGAGGCGGTGGAGAAGGGCGCGGTGCAGCGCCGGCATCTAGCCATTGTCGGCCGGCCCGACCGGGCCTCGCCAGTGCTGCAGGCCAGTATCACTTCGGTCAACCTCAATCCCTATTGGACGGTGCCGATGTCGATCGTGAAGGCCGACATCATCCCGAAGATGCGCAAGGAACCGGACTTCATCGCCAAGTCCAACATGAAGCTGCTCGGCGCCGAGAACCGCGAGATCGATCCGGCCAGCGTGAACTGGGCGAGCCTGACCAACCCGTATTTCTACGTCCGGCAGGAGCCGGGACCGACCAACTCGCTCGGCCAGCTCAAGATCGATATGCCGAACAGCGAGGCGGTCTACATGCATGACACGCCGAAGAAGTCGCTCTTCCGCAACGATATCCGTTTCAACTCCTCGGGCTGCGCCCGCATCGAGGGCGTGCGCGACCTCGCAGCCTGGTTGCTCGAGGGCACCGAGTGGACTCAACCGGCGATCGAGGCCGAGATCGCCAAGGGCGAGCGCAAGAACATCACGCTGAAGAAGGCGGTGCCGGTCGCCTGGGTCTACATGACCGGCTGGCAGGATGCCGAAGGGCTGGTGCAGTTCCGCGACGACATCTACGGGCTCGATACGCCGCAAGGCATCGTCACCTCGACAATCCAGCCGCGCCGGCCGAAGCCCAAGCCGGTAGTCGCGCCGACGGCAGCGCCCGCCACGGCGAAGCTGCCTCAGCCTGTCGTCAGACCAGCCATGTCGAAGTCTGCGGCCGCTCCGGTCCCGATGCCGCTCCCGCCGCCTGGGACGGCTGTCGCCATCCAGTAGGGCCGGCGCTCTTACGCCTCGATCCGCAATGCAAATGAAAACGCCGCGGTCCAAAGACCGCGGCGTTCTTGTTTTCTTGCCTGAGGCGCAGGAGCTCAGTTGAGCTTGGCGCGCACGTCCTTGAGACCGGCGGCGATCAGGTCGGCGCCGGCCTTGCCGGCGACCTGGCCGCGCAGGATGACCTCGGCGGCGCGGGCCGCGGCCTCGGCGGCGGCGGCACGGACCTCGGCGGTAGCCTGCGTCTCGGCCTGGGCGATCTTGTCCTCGGCCGACTTGGTCCGCCGGGTGACGAACTCAGCCAGCTTCTCCTCGGCATCCTTGGCGAGGCGCTGGGCCTCGTCCTTGGCGTTGGCGACGATCGCCTCGGCCTCGGCCTCGGCCGCCTTGCGCTTGCCCTCGTACTCGGCGAGCAGCAGCTCGGCCTCGTGACGCAGGCGCCTCGCTTCCGCGAGTTCGCGGGCGACGAGCTCGCCGCGCGCGTCGAGCGCGCCGACGAGGCTCTTGAACGCACCCATCTTCGCCGCCATGGCGAGGAAGATGACGGTTCCGACGAAGACCCAGAAGGTTGGATTGGCGAGCAGGGTCATGTCATCAGCCTCCCAGCGCGGTCTTGACCGCCTTGGCAGCCTCGGCGGGAGCCGGGGCCGTGCCGGTCAGATGGCCGACGATCGCGCCGGCCGCATCGGCGGCGATCGCGTCGACATGGCTCATCGCCTCGGTCTTGGTGGCGACGATCTTGGCCTCGGCATCGGCGAGCTTGGCGGCAAGATCGGCTTCGACCGTCTTGCGCCGCGCGGCGCTGTCGGCGTTGACCTTCTCGCGGGTCTCCTGCGCGATCGCCTGCGACTTGGCGCGGGCTTCGGCAAGTGACTTCTCATAGGCCTGGCCGGCCTCTTCGGCCTTCGTCTTCATCGCGGCCGCCTCGTCGAGATCGTTGCCGATCTTGTTGGCGCGATCCTCGAGAATGTTGCCGAGGCGCGGCACGATGACCTTTGCGGAGAGCCAATAGAGGGCGCCGAAGGTGATCGCGAGCCAGAGCAGCTGCGAGGCGAAGGTATCGCCCTGGAACGGCGGGAAGCTGCCGCCATGGGCGGGAGCGGCGCCGCCATGGGCGGTCGTTCCGGTGGTCGTGGCTGGCGCTGCCATCACTGAACCTCATCCGGCCGCACGAGCCCGAACGGTTCGCACGGCGATAGGGAAGGGAGGCGGGAGCCCGCCGTGTGACGCCCCGCAGGGAGTCGCTTGCGGCAGGCTCGGGTAGCGTTCGCGATCAGACCGCGAAGAGCAGCAGAAGCGCGATCAGCAGCGAGAAGATGCCGAGCGCTTCGGTCAGCGCGAAGCCGAGCAGCAGGGTGCCGCGCTGGCCATCGGCCGCCGACGGGTTGCGCAGGGCGCCCGAGAGGAACTGGCCGAACAGGTTGCCGAGACCGATGCCCGCGCCGGCCATGCCGAGGCAAGCGAGACCAGCGCCGATGTACTTGGCAGCTTGGGGATCCATGGAAGTGCTCCTTAGGGGGATGGTTGTGACAGTCGAGGGGTGAACTTGGGATCAGGGCCGCTCAGTGGCCCGGATGCAAGGCGTCGTGCAGGTAGATGCAGGTCAGCACGGCGAAGACATAGGCCTGCAGCACCGCCACCAGGAACTCGAGCGCGACGATCGCGACAGTGAGCAGGAGCGGCAGCGGCGACAGGACGATCCAGCCGCCGGCGAAGACCAGCGTCGCCACGAAGCCGGCGAAGATCTTCAGCGCGATGTGGCCGGCGAGCAGGTTGGCGAAGAGGCGGACCGACAGGCTGATCGGGCGCGACACGAAGGAGATCACCTCGATCGGCACCAGGATGATCAGCATCAGCGGATGCACGCCCTTGGGCACGAACAGGCCGAAGAAATGCGCGCCATGCTTGGCGATGCCGTAGATGATGACGGTGAGGATCACGATCGCGGCGAGAGCGGCGGTGACGACCAGATGGCTGGTCACGGTGAAGGCGCCGGGGATCAGGCCGAGCAGGTTGCAGACCAGCACGAACATGAAGAGCGAGAACACCAGCGGCACGAACTTCATGCCGTCATGGCCGGCAGAGTCCTTTACCGTGCTGGCGACGAACTCGTAGCCCATCTCCGCCAGAGCCTGCAGCCGGCCCGGGACCAGCGAGCGGTTGCGCGTGCCGTAGACGAAGAGCAGCCCGATGATGGCGACGGCGATGGCCATGAAGAGGCCGGAGTTGGTGAAAGCGATCTCGCTTCCGCCGATCTTGCCGAACGACACGATCGGCTTGATCTCGAATTGTTCGATCGGACTAGCCATCTGTCGCCCTTGTTCCTGCCATAAGACGGCCCCTTTCGGAGCCGCGCCTCAGTTCTGCGCGCTCGACTTATCGTCAGCGCGCGATTTCATCAAGCCCGCTGCGCGCACGACGTTCATCACGCCAGCGCCGAAACCGAGCATCAGCAGGACGATCATCCCGAAGGGCGCCGTCCCAAACCATTTGTCTACGGCCCAGCCGAGCCCGCCACCGACGATGATGCCGGCGATGAATTCGGTGGAAAGCCGCATCGCCTGACCGATTCCACTGGAATCGGCCTTGGCGCTTTCGCGCCGGCTTTCGGCCTCCGCCTGGCTGGACACACGCTTCAAACCCGCATCAAGCGATTTGAGCCGGCTCTCCAGGCTCGCATCCGTTTCGGCAGGCTCTCGCGGGCCCGGACCTTTTTCGTCCTGGCCCGTCATCTCAGATAGACCGCCATCATGACACGACCCTTCCGTGCTCGGTTCGCGAAAGAACCGGACAATACCGGATTTGTCGCTGATTTGCGCTGCCTGAGCCGGCCGATCCATTGCCGGATCGCCATGGCGGGCGCTCATCGGAGTGCCGATCGTTCCAAGCGATGAAAAAGCCCCACCGCTCGGTAAAATCGGGCGCACCATATTGACGGGTCCAAGTGGTGTCAAGCTGAGCGGGTGGCGATTAATGCATTGAAAAATAAAATGATTTTAGAGTGCGGCAAAGCGTTCGGAACGATTCTTGTGCGATGCGGCAACTGCGTCAGACGGCTTCGCGAATACGCTCCGCGGTATCGAGATCGACCGAGACCATCTGGCTCACCCCGCGCTCCGCCATGGTGACGCCGAAGAGCCTGTCCATGCGCGCCATGGTGATCGGGTTGTGGGTGATCAGGATGAAGCGCGTCGCGGTGTTACGCGCCATCTCCTCGAGCAGGTCGCAGTAGCGCTCGACATTGGCGTCGTCGAGCGGCGCGTCGACCTCGTCGAGCACGCAGATCGGCGAGGGATTGGTCAGGAACACGGCGAAGATCAGCGCGGTCGCGGTCAGAGCCTGCTCGCCGCCGGAGAGCAGCGTCATCACCTGCGGCTTTTTGCCCGGGGGCCGCGCGATGATTTCGAGACCCGCTTCGAGCGGATCTTCCGAATCGACCAGCGAGAGCTCTGCCGTGCCGCCGCCGAACAGCACCCCGAACAGATGCTGGAAATGGCCGTTGACGATCTCGAATGCGGCAAGAAGCCGCTCCCTGCCTTCGCGGTTGAGTGCACCGATCGCCTGGCGCAGGCGCCGAATCGCCTCGGTCAGGTCGTCGCGCTCGGTCGCGAGGCCGGTGCGCTTGCCCTGGACCTCGGTCAGTTCGTCGTCGGCGCGCAGGTTGACGGCGCCCAGCCGTTCGCGCTCGGCCTTGAGCCCGCCGAGCCGGCGCTCGACATCCTCGGCATCCGGCGGCGTGTCTCCGACCTTCAGCCCGGCGATCTGATGCAGGCCGGCGACCTCGGTCTCCAGCCCGTCGACGATCTGGCGCACGACATCGGCAAGGCGTTGCCGCCCCGCATCGAGCCGCGCCTCGGCGCTCGCCCTGCCTTCGCGCGCCGCCGCCAGACCTTCCAGCGCCGCGCGCGCCTGCCGGTCGGCCTCGGCCTGCGTGGCCTCGCCGGCGGCGAGCTTGTCGGCGGCGGTGCGGCGGGCGCCCTCGGCAGTCTCGATCTCGGCCAGGAGCCGGCGGCGCTCGACCAGGAAGGTGTCGGGTGCCTCCAACAGCGCCCTGTGCTCGGCCGCTGCCGTCTCGATTCGCCGGCGCGTATCGGTCGCGCTCTGCTCGCTCGTCGCTGCCCGCTCGCGCCAGGCCCGCAGATCCCCTGCGATCGCCTCGCGCCGGCGGCCGCGCAACTCGGCCTCGCGCCCCTGCGTCTGCACCCGCGCCCGGGCTTCGGACGCTGCCGCGCGCCGCTCGCCCAGTTCGGCCCGCGCGGCGAGCAGGGCGCTCTCCAATTCGGGTGCCGCGGCCAAGCCGGCGAGATCCTGATTCGCGGCCTCAGTCTGTGCCTGCGCATCGGCGATGTTTTGGCCGAGCCGGCCGATCGCCTCGGTCAGGGCCGAGCGGCGGGCCGCGGTCTCGCCGGCCTTGCGCTCGGCCTGGGCCAGCCGCTCGCGGGCTTGGTCGAGATTGCGACGCGTCTCGCGTGCCGCCTCCAGTGCTTTCGTCTCGGACTGTGCCGCAGCCTTGGTGTGCTCGCTCGCCTGGTCGAGGCCATCACGCGCCGCTTCGGACGCCTCACGCGCCGCTTGCGCTTCGCGTTCGAGATCGCCGAGCCGGTTCTTTTCGGCGAGCCGGCGGGCGGCGGGCGAGGGCGCCTCGGCCGCGCTGGTGAAGCCGTCCCAGCGCCAGATATCGCCTTCGCGCGAGACCAGGCGCTGGCCCGGCAGCAGCTTCGGCCGCAAGGCAGCGCCATCCGCCCGGGCGACGACGCCGATCTGGCGGAGCCGTCGGGCGAGCGCCGCCGGCCCGCGGACATGCTGAGCGAGCGGTTCGACGCCATCGGGAAGGGCGGGGTCGTTCTCGCCGCCGCCGCTCTCGGACCAATGCGCCGGCGCCGCCGGATCGGCCGAGGCGTCGAGATCGTCGCCGAGGGCTGCGCCGAGCGCCGTCTCATAGCCCTTGGCGGCCGCGATCGCGTCGAGCACGGCTGGCCAGCGTCCGCCCGCTGCCGGAGCGAGCAGCTTCTGCAAGGTGCGGACCTCGGTTTCGAGGCGCTGCGCCTTGCGATCGGCTTCCGCGACCGGCCCGCGCAATTGCGTTTCGTGTTCACGAGCCGCGGCGAGGGAACTGCGCGCTGCGCCGGCGGCCGCATCTGCGCTTTGCATCGCCATCTCGGCAGTCGCGACCGTGGTGCGCAAGCCGTCGAGCGAGGCGGCGGTTCCGTCGGCATCGAGTGCCGCCTGGTCGCGCTGCAGTCGTTCGCGCTCGCCGGCATGGCGGGCTTCGCGTTCCCTGGCCTCGCGCAGGGCGCGTTCGAGCGCGCCGCGCCGGGCGGCGAGCTCGGACAGCCGGGCCTGCACCGCGGCATGCTCGGCTTCCGCCGCTGCCAGCGCCTTCTCGGCCTCGGCGAGCTCGGTCGCCGCAATCTGGCTGCCGCCGGCCGCAGCCTCGGCCTCCAGTCGCAGGCCCTCATCCTCGGCCGTCAGCCGCGACAGGCTGTCGCTCGCATCCTTGCCGAGGCTGTCCTGCCGGGCGAGATCGCTCCGCAGCTCGGCGAGCCGCTTCGCCAATTCTTCGGTGCGTTGCTTGGCGCGCCGGTTCTCGGCCTCGATCTCGTCGAGGCCGCGCTTCAGTCGCACGAGTGCCGCAGCCGCGGCCGCCTCGCTCTCGCGCAGTGCCGGCAGCGCATGCGCCGCGATCGCCTGCAGCCGCGCCGCTTCCGCCTGCACGCCGGTCTTGTCGGCGACCTCGCGCACCGCCGCTTCGAGGGCCCGCTCGGCCACCGCCTCCTGCGTGCGCGCCTCGTGATGGGCGATCAGCGCCAGCACGGCCTCGGCCTTGCGGATGTCCGAGGCGAGGTTGCGATAGCGCGTCGCTTGGCGCGCCTGGCGCTGCAGTGCCTCGACCTGCCCGTCGATCTCGGCGAGCACGTCCTCGAGCCGGTTGAGATTGTCCTCGGCGCCCTTGAGGCGCAGCTCCGCCTCGTGCCGGCGGCTGTGCAGCCCGGCGATGCCGGCGGCGTCTTCCAGGATACGCCGGCGCGATTGTGGCTTGGCGGAGATGATCTCGCTGATCTGGCCTTGGCGCACCAGCGCCGGCGAGCGCGCTCCGGTCGCGGCGTCCGCGAAGAGGAGCTGTACGTCGCGGGCGCGCACCTCCTTGCCGTTGATGCGGTAGGTCGAGCCTTCCTCGCGCTCGATCCGGCGCGTGACCTCGAGAACCTCGGCATCGTTGAAGGCGGCTGGCGCTTTGCGGTCGCTATTGTCGAGCGTGAGCGCGACCTCGGCCATGTTGCGGGCCGGGCGCTCGGACGAGCCGCCAAAGATGACGTCGTCCATGCCCGAGCCGCGCATGTTCTTGAACGAGCTTTCGCCCATCACCCAGCGCAGGGCTTCGACAAGATTGGATTTGCCGCAGCCATTGGGCCCGACAATGCCGGTCAACCCCGGCTCGATCTGGAACTCGGCCGGTTCGACGAAGGTCTTGAAGCCGGCGAGCTTGAGGCGCGTCAGATGCATCGACGCGCCATCACGCTATCGGCCGGCTCAGCTGCCGAGCAGCGGCTCGATGATCTTGTCGAACTCGGCGAGGCTGAGTGCACCGGAGCGCTTCTGCCCATTGATAAAGAAGGTCGGGGTGGAGTCCACGCCAGCCTTGGCCCCACCTTCCTTAACCTGCGTGACAGCGTCGTAAATGTCCTGCCGTTTCAGGCAGGCCTCGAAAGATTCCTGTGTGAAACCGGCCTGCTTGACCAGGCTGGAGAGCGCATCGACCGGCTTTTCAGTGAAGGCCCAGTTGCGCTGCTGCGCGAACAGCAGGTCGGTCAACGGGTAGTACTTGTCGGTGCCGTTGCAGCGCGCCAGCATGAAGCCGGCCGTGGCGAGCGGATCGAGCGGGAATTCGCGCAGCACGAAGCGCACTTTGCCGGTGTCGATGTACTTCGCCTTCAGCGCCGGCCAGGTGTCCTTGTGGAAGGTGGCGCAGTGGCTGCAGGTCAGCGAGGCGTACTCGATGATCGAGACCTTGGCGTCGGGGCTGCCGAGCCAGACGTCGCCGAGCGGGTTGGCGACACCGGGAAGCGTCTGGGCCGAGGCGCCCTGGCCGGCGAGAAGCGGCGAGAGGGCCAAGGCGGCGGAGCCGATCAACACCTGGCGGCGGCTGGTCATGAGACAATCCCTGATGCGACGTAATTGCTGCGGACCATAGTCACCAGCAGGATTGTGGCAAGATCGGTTCGCCGCTTCCTGCTCACGAAGCCGTGTCGTCGGCCGCGGCCTGGCGCCGCTGCGCGATGCCGCGCCCGAGCCGCGCCAGTGCCTCACGCAACTCGATGCTCTCGACGCCTGCGACCTGCGCCTCGATCCGGGCCAGAGCGGCCGGGTCCGGCGGCGGGGCGGGCTTCGGCGCGTCCGGCAGCGCGACCGGTCCCTGCTTCAGCACCAGCTTGCCGACGGCGCGCCAGCCGAGATGGCTGTTGACCCGCTCCAGCACGAGGGGGCCGAGCTGCTGCATCTCCAGCGCGAAGGCGCCCTCGACGCGTACCACCAGCGTCGCCGGGTCCGAGAGCTCACCCGGCGCGCCACGCCGCCGCGGCCAGTCGATCTTGAGCGGCCGCGTGCGCTGCGCCAGCCGCTCGCCGACGATCTCCGGCCAGAACGCCACGACAGAGCGCCCGGCGAAGCCCTGCGCGGCGAGCGCGGGGGCGAGGCAGTCGTCGATCAGTTCGGCGAGGGGTTTTGCGACCATGCCGCTACCTTACAACTGCTGCTCCCGATAGACAGCCCGTTGCGCTGCCGAAGGGATGCTTGCTTAGCTTGGCTGCCGCGCTACATCGGAAGCCATGGACGCTTCCGCTCCCCAGGCCCGCGCTGCCGATCTCCTCACCTGGTATGACCGCCATCGCCGCGTCCTGCCCTGGCGTGCGCTGCCGGGCGAGCGGGCCGATCCCTACCGGGTCTGGGTCTCCGAGATCATGCTGCAGCAGACCACGATCGCAGCGGTGAAGCCCTATTTCGAGCGCTTCATGGCACGCTTCCCGAGCGTCGAGGCCTTGGCCGCCGCGCCGTCCGAGAACGTCATGCAGGCCTGGGCTGGGCTCGGCTACTATTCCCGCGCCCGCAATCTCCATGCCTGTGCACAGGCGGTCGCGGCCACACATGGCGGCCGATTCCCCGATACCGAGGAGGGCCTGCGCGTCTTGCCGGGCATCGGCGCCTATACGGCAGGCGCCGTCGCGGCGATCGCCTTCGACCGGCCGGCGGTCGCGGTCGACGGCAATGTCGAGCGGGTGATCACCCGGCTCTTCGCGATCGAGGACGTGATGCCGGGCGCCAAGCCGCTGATCCGCGAGCGGGTGCTGGCATTGCTGTCGCACGGCCGGCCCGGAGATTTCGCGCAGGCGCTGATGGATCTCGGCGCGACCATCTGCACGCCGCGTTCGCCGGCCTGCGGGCTCTGCCCCTGGCGCGAGCCCTGCCGGGCGCGCATCGCCGGCACGCAAGAGAGCTTTCCGCGCAAGGCGGCGAAGAAGACCGGCAAGACGCGCTATGGCGCGGCCTTCGTCGCGATGCGCGAGGATGGTGCCGTGCTGGTCCGCACCCGGCCGGCCAAAGGTTTGCTCGGCGGCATGGTCGAAGTGCCCGGTGGCGACTGGCGGGCGGATTACGAGGTGGATGATGCCCTGCGCGATGCGCCGGTGTCGGCGAAATGGCGCCGGCTGATGCTGCCGGTCCGCCACGTCTTCACGCATTTCTCGCTGGAGCTGACGATCTTCGCCGGGCGCGTGCCGCTGGAGACGCAGGCGCCGGAGGGCATGCGCTTCACGCCGTTCAATCGGCTGAAGGAGGAAGCGTTTCCCAATGTCTTCCTGAAGGCGCTCGAGGCCGGGCTGGAAGATCTGCAGCGGCCTTAGGCCGCCGCCATCTGCGTCCTGATCTCGCCGCGCAGCGCGTCGAGCAGCAGGGCTTTGCCCTCGCGCTCGACATGCCAGAAGGTCCAGCCATTGCAGGCCGGGAGCCCCTGCGCCAGCGCGCCGACCTTGTGGATCGAGCCGACGGCCGGGCCGAGCACGAGGGTGCCGTCGGCGCGGATCGTGGCGCTGTGGCGGCGCTTCTCGTCGAAGACGCGCTCACCTGCCTTCACCAGCCCGGCCTCGACCAGGCTGAGGAAGGGCACGCGCGGCTCGGTGCGTTTCGACGGCGCCGTGGCGAAGGCTTCCGGGGGCAGCGGCTGAACCGCAGCGATGCGCTCGCGCGCCGCCTTGGCGTAGACCTGCTCGCGCTCGATGCCGATGAAATGGCGGCCGAGCGCCTTGGCGACGGCGCCGGTCGTGCCGGTGCCGAAGAAGGGGTCGAGCACGACGTCGCCGGGATTGCTGGCCGAGAGCAGCACGCGGGCAAGCAGCGATTCGGGCTTCTGGGTCGGATGGACCTTGGTGCCCTTCTCGTCCTTCAGGCGCTCATCGCCGGTGCACAGCGGCAGATACCAGTCCGAGCGCATCTGCAGGTCGTCATTGCCGCCCTTCAGCGCCTCGTAATGGAAGGT
This sequence comes from Allobosea sp. Root483D1, assembly GCF_001429505.1. GTDB lineage: Bacteria > Pseudomonadota > Alphaproteobacteria > Rhizobiales > Beijerinckiaceae > Allobosea. The sequence goes on along the minus strand of NZ_LMJW01000001.1, from coordinate 321,166 downwards.
GTACTTCGAGGCTTCGCCGCGCGCCGCCCAGATCAGCGTCTCATGCGCATTGGTGAAGCGCCTGCCGCGGAAATTCGGCATCGGGTTGGCCTTGCGCCAGACGATGTCGTTCAGCATCCAGAAGCCGAGATCCTGCAGGATCGAGCCGACCCGGAAGATGTTGTGATAGGAGCCGATCACCCAGAGCGCGCCGTCGGGCTTCAGCGCCCGGCGGCAGGCGGTGAGCCAGGCGCGGGTGAAGGCGTCGTAATCGGCGAAGGAGGCGAACTTGTCCCAGTCGTCGTCGACGGCGTCGACGAGGCTGTCGTCGGGGCGGCGCAGATCGCCACCGAGCTGCAAGTTATAAGGCGGATCGGCGAAGACGAGGTCGACGCTGCCTGGCGGCAGGGCCTCGATCGCGGCGACGCAATCGCCGACGATCACCTGATCGAGCGGCAGCTCCCGAGGGAGAATCTGGGTGTGGAGAAGGCTCTTGGCCTTCATCCGGGCCCCCAGCGCAGGCCGTCCGGTACGCGAAACCTGAATCCGGACGGGAGCGCTGGCGGTCCCGGTACGCGAGGTACTCATGACGCCAAGACCGTTACGCAACTTCAATGCTCGCGATCCTGGCCGGTCAGGGTAAAGGTCGGGTTTCCGCGTTGAAAAAAATGCGTCCCATTCTGGGGCTGCAGATTTTGCCTAGCCCTTTGAATATGTTATGAAATTCGTAACGGAAGTTAAGGAAGGGTAAGGGGCCTGCAGCTGCCGTTGCGGCAGTTTGGGGCTCTGCGCGGGGCTCCGGAGCGTCACTCTGGCAGGTAGATTTCGGCCTTCATGAAGGTCGCAGCCTGCCCGGTGACGAGCACGCGCTCTCCCGCCAGTTCGCAGCCGAGATGCCCGCCGCGCGCTGAGGCCTGGAAGGCTTCGAGGCGGGTCTTGCCGAGCTCGCGGGCCCAGTATGGGACCAGAGTCGCGTGGATCGAGCCGGTGACCGGATCTTCCGGGATCCCGGCGCTGGGGGCGAAATAGCGCGAGACGAAATCATGGTTCTCGCCTCGCGCCGTGATGCCGAAGCAGAGCGGGGCGAGGGTCGCGATCGCAGCGGCATCGGGCATGAATGCCCGTACGGCCTCTTCGTCCGCGAGAACGGCGAAGACGTTCTCGAAATTGCGGAAGAGCGCGCGCGGCGGAACCGGAAAGAGCGCGGCGATCGCGGGAGGCAGTGCCTCGACCGGCTCCGGAGCGAAGGCCGGCAGATCGAGCCGGTAGCCATTCCCGAGCTGCGAAACGCGGATCGGGCCGACGCGGGTGACGAATTCCATATCGCCGCGGACACGATGGACGCTGGCGAGGACATGCGCGGTCGCGAGCGTGGCATGACCGCAGAAGTTGACTTCATGGGCCGGGGTAAACCAGCGCAGGTCCCAGCCGTTGCCGTTTGGGCGCGCGAAAGCGGTCTCGGCGAGATTGTTCTCGTTGGCGATGGCCTGCATCGTCGCTTCCGGCAGCCAGTCGTCCAGGATGAGGACGGCGGCCGGATTGCCGGCGAACACTCGGTCGGTGAAGGCGTCGACCTGATGCATCGTCAAAATGGTCATGGTGCCTCCGGCAAGCTCAGCCAAGCGAGCGCGACCAGACACCTTTGATCGGGGAGAAGGAATAGCGGTGCGCGGGGCAGGGGCCATGCGTCTTCAGCGCGGCACGATGCGCAGCGGTCCCGTAGCCGGCATGGTTGGCGAAGCCATAGGCAGGGTAGGTCAGCGAAAGCCGCGCCATCATCCGGTCGCGCATCACCTTGGCGACGATCGAGGCCGCGGCGATCGAGGCGATCAGCCCGTCACCGCCGATGATCGACTCGCAACCGCAGGCCAGCGCCGGCGGGTCATTGCCATCGACCAGCACGAGATCGGGCGACAGCGGCAGCGCTGCAACCGCACGCCGCATGGCGAGCAGGGTCGCCTGCCGGATGTTGATCGTGTCGATCTCGGTCGCCGAGGCGCTGCCGATGCCGATGGCCAGCGCGCTGGCCAGGATCAGGACGGCGAGTTCCTCGCGGCGGGCGGCTGAAAGTTCCTTGGAATCCGCCAGCCCCTCCGGGATCGCGAGGGGATCGAGAATGACGGAGGCCGCGACGACCGGGCCGGCGAGGGGCCCGCGCCCAACCTCGTCCACGCCGGCGACGCGGGCGCGCCCGGCAATCATCGCGGCCTGCTCGCGGCTGAAATCGGCGGTCATGGCCTCGCTATGCCAGATCGGGATGCGAAGGTCTGCCGCCGGCTGGATCACATCCACAACTCAGGCCGGAGCCATGAAGAACATGTGCAAGGCGTCCACGGTCGCCATCGGGCGCTCTTCCGGGAAGAAATGCCCACCCGCCACCGCGCCGCCCTCGACCGCGACAGCCCAGCGACGCCAGATCGCGAGCGGCCCGCCATCCGCTTGATACCATTGCGCCAGAGCGCCCTCCGCACTCCACAGGGCGAGCACGGGACAGGCGATCCGCCGTCCGTCTCGCTGGTCCTCGGCATCGTGCTCGCGATCGATTGCGGCGGCCGCCCGGTACTCCTCGCAGATCGCATGGATGTGGCCGGGAGAGCGAAGGGCTTCGATGTAGGCTGCACGCACGGCAGATGAGAAGGTCGAGGCCGGGCTGCCCCAGCCATTAAGCGCGCTGTCGATGATCGCGTCCGGAGCTGCTGCGATCAGGCGCTCGGGCAGGGGCTCGGGTTGGGCGAGCAGCGTCCACGGCCAGAAGCCGAGGGCAAAGCGGGCATCGGCCCGATCCCAGGCTTCGGCTGTCGGTACGATGTCGAGCACGGCGAGCTTGGTGATCGTCTCGGGATGGTCGAGCGCCAGGCGATAGGCGACGCGACCACCGCGGTCGTGCCCGGCCACGGCGAAGCGCGTGAAGCCCAGCTTCGCCATGACCGCGACCATGTCGGCGGCGAGGGCACGCTTGCTATAGGGCGCGTGGTCAGCGGTCGAGGATGGGCAAGAACTCGCGCCATAGCCGCGCAGATCGGCACAGATGACGGTGAGCTCATCCGCCAGCAACGGAGCCACGTCCCGCCACATCAGATGCGTCTGCGGAAAGCCGTGCAACAGCAGGAGTGGCGGGCCGGAACCCTTTCTCCGCAGGAAGATCTCGGCGTCTTCCGTTGCAATGATCTCGCTGCTGAAATCGTCCATGACGGCCTCCGCTTCATAGGCGGAAACGCATGGCAGTCCGATCGGTGCCGAGGCTGAGCGCTCAGAACAGGCTGAGCTGCGCCTTCTCCTTCTCCGGCTTGACGAAGAGGTCGGTGCGCAGGCGCAGCCGCGCGCTGTTGAAGCCGAGCCGCTCGGCCGCCATCTCGAAGCGCCGACCGATCATCCAGGCATAGGGGCCGGAGCCGACCTGGCGCTGGCCCCAGGCGGCGTCGTAATCCTTGCCGCCGCGGGTCGAGCGGATCAGCGAGACGACATGGCGCATCTTGTCGGGATGGTGCGTCACCAGCCAGTCCTGCACGATGTCCTTCACCTCGAGCGGCAGGCGCAGCAGCACATAGCCGGCCTCGCGCGCTCCCGCGGCCTTCGCGGCATCGAGGATGCGCTCGATCTCGTGCTCGTTGATCGCCGGCACGATCGGGGCGACCAGCACTGTCACAGGAATGCCGGCTTCCGTCAGCTTGCGGATCGTCTCGATCCGTCTGGCGGGTGAAGCGGCGCGCGGCTCCATGTTGCGGGCAAGCTTGGGGTCGAGCGTCGTCACCGAAAGCGCGACCTTGACCAGCCCCTTCGCGGCCATTGGCGCAAGGATATCGATGTCGCGCTGCACCAGCGCCGATTTGGTGACGATGCCGACCGGATGGTTGAACTTCGCCAGCACCTCCAGGATCCCGCGCATGATCCGCAGCTTCTTCTCGATCGGCTGGTAGGCGTCGGTGTTGGTGCCGATCGCGATGGTGCGCGGCTGGTAGCTCGGTGATGACAGTTCCTTCTCCAGCAGTTGTGCCGCGTCCGGCTTGGCGGTCAGCTTGCTTTCGAAGTCGAGCCCCGGCGACAGCCCGAGATAGGCGTGGCTCGGCCGGGCGAAGCAGTAGACGCAGCCATGCTCGCAGCCGCGATAGGGGTTGATCGAGCGGTCGAACGAGATATCCGGCGAGTCATTCCTGGTGATGATCGTCCGCGGCTTCTCGACCGAGACCTCGGTCTTGAACGGCGGCAGCTCGCCGAGCGAGCCCCAGCCGTCATCCTCGCTGATGCGTGTCTCGGCCTCGTAGCGGCCGCCGGGATTGATCGTCGCGCCGCGTCCGCGCCGCCGCTCGGGGTCGATCTGGCTGCCGACATGGGCGAGCGGATCGACCGGCAGGGGCCGTGCCGGCGCCGAAACGCTTCCGGGCTCGGTGTCGCGGCGCTTGAGCGGTTGCGCCCTGGCTGAGGGCCTGGCCTGCAACATGGCTTCGTCTCCCGGCGGAATCGGTTGTTCCCAGACCAAGGAATGTGAACATAACAGGAACAGAATGCAAGTGACAGGATTGCGACATGTTGCACTGCGTCATAAGCTGATCGCCCATGATCACCGCCGTCATCCGGGCCAATCGCGACGTCGAAGCGCTTGCAGCGACCTTGTCCGTGCTGATTCCCGCGGTCGCGCAGGGCGTGATCGGCCATGCCGTGGTGATCGACGAAGCGGATGATGCCGCGATCGAACGTCTCGCCGACGAGACCGGCGCCAGCTATGTGAGGGCCAAGAATTTGGCCAAGAACGGCGAGGCCTGGTCCAGTGGGGTCGCCCAGGCGCGCGGCGACTGGGTCATCCTGCTCGAAGCCGGCGATCTGCCCGAGCCACAATGGACGCCGAGCATCGAGCGGCATTTGCTGACGATGGCGATGCGGCCGGCCTTGATGCCGCTGCGCGGCATGGCCGCGGCGCTGTGCGAATGGGGTGCGGTCTCGCTGCGCTCGCGCGGCGTCAGGGCAGGGCTGCTGGCGCCGAAGACGCAGATTCTGTCCGGCCGGCTGGCGCGCGCGCCGCGCCGGCTCGCCGTCCGCCGCGAGCGCGCCGCGCTCTGACGTTTCAGAGCTGGTTGGTGCGGAAGGTGTCGCAGCTCTGCATGTTGCCGGACTTGAAGCCCGTGTTGAACCAGCGTGTGCGCTGCGCCGAAGAGCCGTGCGTGAAGGAATCAGGCACGACGACGCCGCGCCCCTGTTGCTGCAGCTTGTCGTCGCCGATCGCGGAGGCCGAGCGCAGCGCTTCGTCGATGTCGCCGGGCTGAATGCGGTCCATCGCCTGGATGTTGTAGGCCCAGACGCCGGCGAAGCAGTCTGCCTGCAGTTCTGTCCGCACCGAGAGTTGGTTCGATTCGCGCTCGGAGACCCTTTGGCGCAGCTCGTTCACCTTGGGCAGGATGCCGAGCAGGTTCTGGATGTGATGGCCGACCTCGTGGCCGACGACATAGGCATAGGCGAAGTCGCCGCCGCCGCCGAGCTTACGCTGCATCTCCTGGAAGAAGGAGAGGTCGAGATAGACCCGCTGGTCGTTGGGGCAATAGAACGGCCCCATCGCCGCCTGGGCCGTGCCGCAGCCCGAGCGGTCGACGCCGCTGAACAGCACCAGCTTCGGTGGCACGTATTTGCGGTTGGCCTGCTGCGGCAGCACCTTGCCCCAGATGTCCTCGTTCTGCGCCAGCACGGCCGAGACGAAGCGGCCCATCTCGTCCTGCGGCGGGCCGGCCGATTTGCGCTGGTCCTGTGTCGGTGCGCTGCGCCCGCCGATGCCGCCGATCATCTCGGCGCCGCCGATCAAGAGGCGCGGATCGATGCCGAGCGCCCAGCCGAGCAGGCCGAGCACGACCATGGTGCCGATGCCGATGCCGCCGCGTCCGCCGGGAAGGCCGGCATATTCGCCACCGCCCCCGCCACGCCGATCCTCGAGATTGTCGGACTGGCGGTAATCTTCCCAACGCATGCGCGAACCCTTGTTGCAGCGCCGCCAATGTCCGCGAGGCGGCGCTGGAACTCAAGCCCCGTCGCGCAGGCCGCCTCAATGATAGCCGCTATCGGCCTTCACCTTGCCGCGGAAGGTCCAGTAGACGAAGGCGGTGTAGAACAGGATCATCGGCAGGAGGAAGCTGACGCCGATCAGCACGAAGATGTGCGAGCTCGGTGCCGCCGCCGTGTCCCAGATCGTCAGGCCCGGCGGCACGAGATAGGGAAAGTTCGAGATCGCGAGGCCGAGGAAGCAGAGCACGAAGATCGCGATGGTGAAGGCGAAGGGCGTGAACTCGTGGTTTCCGTGCAGCCGCTTCCAGGCCATGTAGCCGCAGAAGGCGGTGAGCACCGGGAAGGGCCAGAGCAGCATCAGGTTCGAGGGGGTGAACCAGCGCTCGGCGATGCGCGGATGCGCATAGGGCGTCCACAGCGAGACCAGCACGGCGAAGGCGAGCAGGCCGATGAGCAGCGTCTTCGCCTGCCGGCGGGCGCGCTCGGCCACCGGCCCTTCGGTCTTGTAGACCAGCCAGGTCGCTCCGAGCGTGGCATAGCCGATGACGACGCCGACGCCGCACATCAGCGTGAACGGGGTCAGCCAGTCGAAGGGACCGCCGGCGAACTGCTTGTCGACGACCTTGATGCCCTGCAGCAGCCCGCCGAGGATGACGCCTTGCGCGAAGGCCGCGCAGGTCGAGCCGAGCCAGAAGGCGAGGTCCCAGATCCGGTGCTTCGGTTTCGCCACCCAGCGGAACTCGAAGGCGACGCCGCGGAAGATCAGCGACAACAGCATCAGCGTCACCGGCAGGTACAGGGCCGGCATGATCACCGCATAGGCGACCGGGAAGGCGACCAGGAGGCCGGCGCCGCCGAGCACCAGCCAGGTCTCGTTGCCGTCCCAGAACGGCGCGACCGAGTTCATCATCTGGTCGCGCTCGCTTTCGTCGCCGGTCGTCGGGAACAGGATGGCGATGCCGAGGTCGAAACCATCCAGCACGACATAGAAGATCACGGCGGTGCCGATCAGCCCGGCCCAGATCACGGGGAGATACCATTCCATAGTAGCTCTCCTCAGCTCGCCGGCTGGATTTTGTTGTCGCCGGGATGGCCGTCGCCGAAGATGGCGGAGGCCGGCGCCTGCGCTGCCTTGAGCGGCCGCTTCGACGGCTGCTCGGGCGGATCCTCGGAGCTGATCTCGTCCGGCCCCTTGGCGACCAGGCGGTTGATCAGCGCGATGCCGGCTGCGAACACCACGCAATAGACGAAGACGAACAGCGCCAGCGAGATCGCGACCTCGGCGGTGGTGATCGGCGAGACTGCATCCTTGGACCGCAGGATGCCGGTGGCGAGCCAGGGCTGGCGCCCGACCTCGGTGACGAACCAGCCGGCGAGAATGGCGATGAAGCCGGCCGGCCAGGTGTACTGGGCGATCCAGAGCCAGCGCCGCGACTCGAAGATGCGGCCGCGCCACCAGAGCCAGGCCCCGACCCAGCCGAACAGGATCATCAGCGTGCCGAGCCCAACCATCAGCCGGAAGCCGAAGAAGGGGATGAGGACCGGCGGACGATCCTGGACGGCGAAGTCCTTCAGGCTCGGGAACAACGCATCCATGCTGCCATGGGTGAGCAGGCTGGCGACGCCGGGGATCGAGATTTCGAAGCGGTTGAGCTCGGCCTTCTCGTCCGGCCAGGCGAACAGGACGAGCGCGCCGGGCTTCGACGAATCCCAATGCGCCTCGATCGCGGCGAGCTTGGCCGGCTGGTAGATCGCGGTTTGCTTGCCGTGGAAGTCTCCGATGACAGCCTGCAGCGGCGCGGTCAGCGCGATCATCAGGATCGCCATGCGCACCATCGTCCTGGCCGATTCGGTGCGGTGGCCGGCGAGCAGATGGCGCGCGCCTGTCGCCAGCACGACGAAGGCGGTGGTGAGATAGGCGGCCGTCATCATATGCGCGAAGCGCAAGGGGAAGGTCGGGTTGAAGACGATCTTCAGCCAGTCGACCGGATAGGCGATGCCGTCGCGGACCTCGTGCCCGGCCGGATACTGCATCCAGCTGTTGGCGGAGAGGATCCAGAAGCCGGACAGCGCCGTGCCGCCGGCGACGATGATGGCTGAGAGGAAGTGCAGCCAGGGCGGCACCCGCTTCCAGCCGAACAGCAGCACGCCCAGGAAGGACGCCTCGAGGAAGAAGGCACTCAGCACCTCGTAGCCGATCAGCGGGCCGATCACATTGCCGGTCACCGCCGAGAACCGGCTCCAATTGGTGCCGAACTGGTAGGAGAGCACGATGCCGGAAACCACGCCCATGGCGAAGGAGACCGCGAAGATCTTGGTCCAGAACCGGGCGAGCAGATGGAATTTCTGGTCGCCGGTCTTCAGCCACAGGCCCAGCAGCGTCGCGATATAGGCCGAGAGCCCGATCGTGAAGGCCGGGAAGACGATGTGGAACGAGACCGTGAAGGCGAACTGGATACGTGACAGCAGAAAGGCGTCGATTTCCATCGCATCGCTCCGGCGTGCCGGCCACGAACGTCATGGCCGAAAAGACCCTGCTGGTTGCAGGTTCTACTTTGCACACGGAATAATCAAGCGGATGCGGCAGGGCAGCCGTCGGTGGTGACGCAGTGGCATCGCGCCGCTGCGTCAAAGCGCGTCGAGGGCGGCCTTGAGAGCCCGCAGGTCGCGCCAGGCGAGACGCTTCTGCAGCGGCTGGCGCAGGAGATAGGCCGGGTGCAGCGTCGGGATCGCCCGGATCATGCGCTTGCCGGTGTCGTACTCCATCCAGCGGCCGCGCGAGGCCAGGATGCCGGTGACGCCGAGCAGCGCTTGCGCCGAGGGAGCGCCGATGCAGACCAGGATGTCGGGATCGACCAATTCGATCTGGCGCTGGATGAAGGGCAGGCAGATCGCCACCTCCTGCAGCGTCGGCGTGCGGTTGCCGGGCGGGCGCCAGGGCACGGTGTTGGCGATGTAGACATGCTCCTGCCGGGTGAGGCCGATCGCGCCGAGCATCCGGTCGAGCAATTGTCCCGAGCGCCCGACGAAGGGCAGGCCGGCACGGTCCTCGTCGGCCCCCGGCGCCTCGCCGACGACCATCACCTTCCCCGCCGGATTGCCGTCGGCGAAGACAAGGTTCTTGGCGGTCGCCTTGAGCGGGCAGCCTTCGAAGCTCGCGAGTGCCACCTTGAGCTCGTCCAGCGTCGTCGCCGCTCGCGCCAGGGCCCGCGCCGACAGCGCCGCCTCGTCGGGGGAGGTAGCGGCAGCCGCATCGACGGGGCGTCGCGCGGCCTGCTGTGGCGCAGGGACGAGACGTGCGACAGGCTGTCGCGCCGGCTCGGGTGCAGCTGCGAAATGGTCGTGCGGCGTCTCGTCGAGCGCTTCGGTGACGCCCATTTCGGCGTACCAGGCGATCAGTTCGGCTGCGGAGACGGCATCAAGGGACATGAGCGGCAGAATACAGCGGCGCACGGAACGAAGCGAGCCCGTTCGCTGTTGCAAAATAAGCGGGAGCCCCGGATAGAGGAATTCCAATCAGCCCCGCGGCTTGGCGGGGCGATCGAGATAGTTCATATATAAACTATCTAACGACATATAAGCGGCGCGGGTGGAGGGCAGCATGGATCTGAAGGAAGCGCAAAGCACGCCGCGCGAGAGCATGGACTATGACGTCGTTATCGTTGGCGCTGGTCCCGCCGGGCTCGCCGCTGCGATCCGGCTGAAGCAGCTCGACGAGGCGATCTCTGTCGTCGTGGTCGAGAAGGGCTCTGAGGTCGGCGCGCATATCCTCTCCGGTGCGGTCATCGATCCGATCGGTCTCGACAAGCTGCTACCCGACTGGCGCCAGGACGAGGCGCGTCCGCTCCATACCGAAGTCAGCGAGGACGTCTTCTATTTCCTCGGCCCGGCCGGCGGGGCGCGCCTGCCGAATTTCGCCATGCCGAAGCTGATGAACAATCACGGCAATTTCGTCGGCTCGCTCGGCTTGGTGGCAAAGTATCTCGCGGCCCGCGCCGAGGCGCTCGGCGTCGAGATCTATCCGGGCTTCGCCGCCGCCGAGCTGCTCTACAACGAGGACGGCTCGGTCGCCGGCATCGCCACCGGTGACATGGGCATCGCCAAGGACGGCACGGTCTCGGAACGATTCACCCGCGGCATGGAACTGCGCGGCCGCTACACCCTGCTCGGCGAGGGCGCGCGCGGCTCGCTCTCCAAGATCGCGATCAAGCGCTTTGCTCTGGACGAAGGCCGCGAGCCGCAGAAATACGGCATCGGCCTCAAGGAAATCTGGCAGGTCAAGCCGGAGAAGTTCAAGAAGGGGCTGGTCCAGCACTCCTTCGGCTGGCCGCTCGACATGTCGACCGGCGGCGGCTCCTTCCTCTACCATTTCGACGACAACCTGGTTTCGGTCGGCTTCGTCGTCCACCTCAACTACACGAACCCGACGCTCTCGCCCTTCGACGAGTTCCAGCGCTTCAAGACCCACCCGATGATCCGCGACGTCTTCGAGGGGGCCAAGCGCCTCTCCTATGGCTCGCGCGCCATCACCGAGGGCGGCTGGCAATCGGTGCCGAAGCTGACCTTCCCGGGCGGGGCGCTGATCGGCTGCTCGGCCGGCTTCGTCAACGTGCCGCGCATCAAGGGCAGCCACAACGCCATCCTGTCGGGCATGCTGGCGGCTGAGCACCTCGTGCCGGCGCTGGCGGCAGGCCGCTCCCACGACATGGTCGACGGGATCGAGGAGAGCTGGCGCGACTCCGAGATCGGCCGCGACCTCAAGCTGGTGCGCAACGTCAAGCCGCTCTGGTCGAAGCTCGGCACGCTCGGCGGCGTCATGCTCGGCGGCATCGACATGTGGCTGAACCAGCTCTTCGGCTGGTCGCCCTTCGGCACGCTGAAGCACGGCAAGCCCGACCATGCCACGCTGAAGCCGATCGGCATGGTCACGCCGATCGGCTACCCCAAGCCCGACGGCAAGATCTCCTTCGACAAGCTCTCCTCGGTCTTCCTTTCGGCGACGAATCACGAGGAGGACCAGCCGGCGCATCTGAAGCTGACCGACCCGAACGTGCCGGTGCTGCAGAACCTGCCGCTCTATGGCGAGCCGGCGCGGCTCTATTGCCCGGCCGGCGTCTACGAGGTGGTCTATGCCGATCCGGAGAAGCAGTCGCTGCCGCGTTTCGTGATCAACGCCCAGAACTGCGTGCACTGCAAGACCTGCGACATTAAGGACCCGGCCCAGAACATCACCTGGACGGTGCCGGAAGGGTCAGGCGGTCCAAACTACTCGAACATGTGATAGTCTTCGAGCCGCTTATCCAAGATTAAGGCCGCGCTGGATGCACCCCGCGCGGCCTTGTTCTTTTCAGCTGGGCGGGGCGGCGAATCAGCCCTTGCGGACGATCGGAGCGGGCTTCTCCGGCTCCTTGGTGGCGCAGCCGCCGGCGATGCCGGCGAGCGTCAGGACCGCAGCGAGAGCGAGCGAGACCTTCTTCATTTGAAGTGTCCTAAACGAATCGTCGCGAATATCCGCGACAGCGGAATTCTATGCCGATTTGCTTTGCGGAACGCTAATGTTTCAACTGCTGCTCCAAGCAGTTGAGCGTGCTTTTCACGTCAGCGTGACGGTGGCGTTGCAGCGGCGACACCGGGCTTGTCGGCAGGCCCGGAAACGGCCATGTTGGCGGCCTAATCGTTCAGGTCACGGTCCCGTCCACGGACCAGTCCCCGGCGCCGGGGCGGACCGAGGGAGAAAGTTGAACGTGACGTTTCAGATCAACGGCCGTAGCGCCGCTTTAGTGCTGGCGTTTGTCGCAGGTTTGCATGTCGGCATGCCCGCGCTCGCGCAGGCGCGCCCGGTCGAGAAGTTCGAGCCGGCCGAGAGCCTCGAAGGCAATTACCTGGCGGCCGTCGTGGCTGGCTCTGCCCGCGACCTCGGCGCGGCCTCGATCTACCTGCGCGAGGCGATCAGGAACGATCCCCAGAACAGCGAGCTGCTCGAGCGCGGCTTCGTCGCCTTCCTCGCCGACGGCGCGATGAACGAGACCTTCCGCGCCGCCGAGAAACTGATCCAGCGCGACGCCACCAACGGCCTCGCCCAGCTGGCGCTCGGCGTGCGTGCGCTGAAGCAGAAGAACTATGGCGCGGCCCGCACCCAGCTGCAGCGCGGCGGCCGCGGCCGTTCCGCCGACATCACCGCGACACTGCTTGCGGCCTGGGCCTATTCCGGCTCGGGCGAGACCAACCGCGCGCTCGACACGCTGGAGCGCCTCAAGGGTGAAGCGACCTTCGACCGTTTCCGCGATTTCCATGCCGGGCTGATCCTCGACATTGCCGGCCGCCGCAACGACGCGAGCCGCCGGCTCAAGGCGGCCTATGACGCCGAGAAGACCAATTTGCGCCTCGTCGATCTCTGGGCCCGCCAGCAGGCGCGCGCCGGCGACAGCGAGGCGGCCCTGGCGACGTTGAACGATTTCGAGCAGCGCGTGCGCCCGAACCATCCGGTGGTGCGCGATGCCATCGCCAAGATCAGCAGCAAGGAGCCGCTGCAGCGCATCGTCGGCAACACCCAGCAGGGTGCGGCCGAAGTGCTCTACGGCCTCGCCAGCGCGGGCATCTTGCAAGGAGACGAAGCCACCGCGCTCCTTTACCTGCGCTTCGCGGTCTATCTCGATCCCGGCCACGATCTCGCCGTGCTGACGCTGGCCGACATCCTGGAGCGCGCCAAGCAGACCGAGGATGCGGTCCAGGTCTACCGCCGCATGCCGGAGAACTCGCCGCTGCGGCCCGTCGCCGACATCCAGATCGGGCTCGGCCTCGAACAGCTCGGCAAGACCGACGAGGCGGTCAAGTATCTCGAGACGATCATCGCGGCGCGGCCCGATGATATCGACGCCACCTCTGCGCTCGGCAACATCTATCGCTCGCGCAAGCGCTTCGAGGAGGCGGCCGCGACCTATGACAAGGCGGTCGCCAAGCTCGGCACGGCCAGCCGCTCCAACTGGGACCTGTTCTACTCGCGCGGCATCGCCTATGAGCGCACCAAGAAATGGCCGCAGGCCGAAGCCGATCTGCGCAAGGCGCTGGAGCTGATGCCGGAGGCGCTCGGCCGCGAGCGTGCCCTCGTGCTCAACTATCTCGGCTATTCACTGGTCGACCAGAACCTCAAGCTCGAAGAGGCGCTCGGCATGCTGCGCCGTGCCGTCGAGCTCAGGCCGCGCGACGGCTACATCATCGATTCGCTCGGCTGGGCGCATTACCGGCTCGGCCGCTATGATGAGGCGGCAGCCGAACTCGAGAAGGCGATGGAGCTGCGCCCTTCCGATCCGGTGATCAACGACCATCTCGGTGACGTCTACTGGAAGACCGGGCGCTATCTCGAGGCGCGCTACCAGTGGAACTACGCCCGTGATCTCGGGCCCGAGCCGGAGGACCTGACCCGGATCCAGCGCAAGATCGAGAAGGGGCTCGACGATCAGGCGCCCTCGGCCAATGCGGCCGAGCCGAAGAAGGATGGCGGCTGATCCTTGCCTGCCAAGCTGGCGACCCGCGCCCCGGCCAAGGTCAATCTGAGCCTGCGCGTCCTTGGACGCCGGGCCGACGGCTATCATGAGCTCGACAGCCTCGTCGCCTTCGCCGGCGTCGGCGACGAGCTGAGCCTTATGCCCGGTGAACCCGGCGGCCTTCAGCTCTCCGGCCCGTTCGCCGCAGGCCTCTCGAGCGAGCCGGACAATCTCGTCCTCAAGGCCGAGCGCGTCCTGCGCGAGGAGATTGCCGGCCTGCGCTCGGGCCGCTTCCATCTCGTCAAGCGCCTGCCGGTCGCCTCGGGCATCGGCGGCGGCTCGGCCGATGCGGCCGCGGCGCTGCGCTTGCTGGCCCGGCTCAACGGCCTGCCGCTGTCGCACCCGGCGCTGCTCGCCGCCGCCGGCCGGATCGGCGCCGATGTCCCGGTCTGCCTGGAGGCGCGCGCTCGCGTCATGCGCGGCATCGGCGAGCAACTCGGCCCGGCGCTGCGGCTGCCGCGCCTGTTTGCGCTCCTGGTCAATCCCGGCGTCGCGGTCGAGACCGCGCCGGTGTTCCGCGCGCTCGGGCTCCAGTCGGGGCAGGGGCATGCAGGCGGCGTCGAGGCGGTCAAGGCGGGTGAGCCATCGCCAGCGACCTCGGCGTCGCTGATCGCCGCGCTGGCCGCCTCCGGCAACGATCTCGAAGGGCCGGCCCGCGCAGTCGCGCCCGTCATTAGTGAGGTGCTGTCGATATTGTCTGCGCTGCCCGACTGCCGGTTGGCACGCATGTCGGGCTCCGGCGCGACCTGCTTTGCGCTGTTCGACGACTGCCGTGCCAGCGCCGAGGCGGGCAAGCTCCTGGCGCATGGCCAGCCGGATTGGTGGGTGAAGCCGACCGTGTTGAGGTGAGGCGGGTACGGCGCCTTAAGGCGTTGGGCTCGCGACTTGCGGCAATAGGCCCTTGAGCATCAGCAAGCCGATTGTCGCGACTGTCGTCGCGTCGCGGATGGCGCCACTTTCGATCATCATTGCCACCTCGGCCGCCGAGAAGCGGCGGGTAACGAGTCCTTGCTCTTCGTGGTCGAGCCGCTGCGTCGTCGCGGTGAGGTTTCGCGCCAGGAAGACGTGGCAGCCCTGATTCGAATAGCCGTAGCATTCGTACAGGTAGCCGACGCGGATGATCTCGCCGGCTTCGAGCCCGGTCTCCTCACGCAACTCGCCGCGGGCGACGTCGAGCGGGTCGGCCTCCGGCGTGGTTTCCCAGGAGCCTTGCGGTATCTCCCAGAAGCGCCGGCCAACCGGATAACGGTACTGTTCGACCAGGTGAAAGTCGCCGTTCTTCTCAATCGCGACGATCGCCGCGAAATCGGTCTTCTCGACGACGCCGTAGATGCCCTTCGATCCGTCCTGGCGGAGAATCTCGTCTTCCCGGACCTTCATCCAGCGGTTTTCGTAGACGAGCCGCGACGACAGCGTCCGGATTTCCGCTTTCGGATCGGATGTCATGCGAGGTGCTTGCCGAGCGGGCTTCAGTGCGCCCGCGCCACGCAGAAATCGACGGCGTCGTTGAGCGCTTGCTTCATTGGCGATGACGGGAACAGGCCGAGCGCGTCTTTCGCCATCTTGGCGTAGTGGCGGGCGCGCTCGATCGTGTCGGCGAGCGTGCCGTGCTTGCGCATCAGCGCCTGCGCTGCTTCGAGATCGCCGTCGCGGACCTCGCCCTGCTGCAGGGTGCGGCGCCAGAAGGCACGCTCCTCTTCGTTGCCGCGGCGGAAGGAGAGCACCACCGGCAGCGTGATCTTGCCCTCGCGGAAATCGTCGCCGACATTCTTGCCGAGCTGGCCCGCGGAGCCGCCATAGTCCAGCGCGTCGTCGACGAGCTGGAAGGCGATGCCGAGATTGAGCCCGTAGCTGCGGCAGGCGGCCGCCTCGCCCTTCGAGGATCCGGCGATCACCGGCCCGACCTCGCAGGCCGCGGCGAAAAGTTCGGCCGTCTTGCCGCGGATCACGGCGAGGTACTCGTCCTCGGTGGTCTCGGTGTTCTTGGCGGCGGCGAGCTGCATGACCTCGCCCTCGGCGATCACGGCCGCGGCGGTGGAGAGGATGTCGAGCGCGCGCAGCGAGCCGACCTCGACCATCATCTTGAAGGCCTGGCCGAGCAGGAAATCGCCGACCAGCACGCTCGCCTCGTTGCCCCAGAGCATGCGGGCGGCGAGCCTGCCACGGCGCATGTCGCTCTGGTCTACGACATCGTCGTGCAGCAGCGTCGCCGTGTGCATGAACTCGACCGAAGCCGCGAGCTTGACATGGCCCTCGCCGCGATAGCCGCAGAGCGCCGCCGTCGCCAGCGTCAGCATCGGCCGCAGGCGCTTGCCGCCGGACGAGATCAGGTGGTTCGCGACCTCCGGGATCATCGTCACTTCGGATCCGGTGCGCGACAGGATCATCGCGTTGACCCGCTCCATGTCGGCGCGCGTCAATCCGACCAGCGGTTCGATCCCGCTTTGGCCGGTGTCCTTGTCTTCGAAAGCTACGACGACGCCCACTCGCAAACTCCGGCCGGTTCTCGCGCATCCGCGCATATGCCCTTGCCACAAACGTCGCATGCGTGGCCAGCCCCCGGCAATCCTTCGCGGCGCAGCAGATTGACGCTGCGCTGCCGTTCTGGCCCGGGCTAGAGCCGGATCCGATCAGGTTGGCTCAACCTGATCGGTGAATCCGTCTCTCGCTTTGAGTTTAGAGACCGTTTTTCCGATCGGCTTGCGGTGCAAGCTGATCGGAACGGGCTCAAGGCGATCTTTCCTGTTGCGCCCGGCGCGCCTCGTGGGCTCCATGACCGCATGCATGAACTCGTCCGCTCCAACGATATCGTCCTGCTCGGCGCCATCGAAGCCCTGCTGGCTTCGGCCAATCTCGATTGCCTGATCGCCGACCAGCACATCAGCGCCCTCGAAGGCATGATCGGTGCCTTTCCGCGCCGCCTGCTGGTACGTGAGCAGGACAGCAAGCGCGCTCGCGCACTCTTGATCGAGGCGGGCTATGGCGACGAACTCCGCCATGAGCGCTGAGGCGCCCGGCCTCGGCGAGATCGGCGAGGATCGGCTGCTCGGCGGGCGCCTGCGCCTGCTGCAGCCGGTGAAAGGGCATCGCGCCGGCTCGGATGCCGTCCTGCTGGCTGCGGCGGTTCCCGAGCTCGGCGAAGGGTCGCTCGCCGATTTCGGCGCTGGCGTCGGCACAATCGGGCTCGCCGTCGCGCTACGGCAGCCGGCGCTCGATGTCGTCCTGGTCGAGTGTGATCCGGAACTCGCCGCGCTCGCGGCCCGCAATGCCGGGCTCAACGGCCTGGAGGAGCGGGTGCGCACTGTCGTTTGTGCGATCGGCGAGCGGGGCGGGGGCCTCGCTCACCAGGGTTTGACGACGGCGTCGATGGCCTGGATCGCGATGAACCCGCCCTTCTTCGAGGCTGGCGAGGTGCGCGCCTCCCCGGTCGCCAACCGGCGCGTGGCGCATGTCGCGGGGCAATCGCTCGGGGACTGGCTGAAGGAGGCGCGTCGCGTCCTGAAGCCGGGCGGGGGCGTCAGCATCATCCACCGCGCCGAGGCGCTGGGAGCGGTTCTCGCCGGCCTGGAAACGGGGTTCGGCGGGGTCGAGATCCGTCCGGTCCACGGCCAGGCGGAGCGGCCGGCGATCCGGGTGATCGTCTCGGCCCGTCTCGGCAGCAAAAAGCCGGCAGCTTTGCTGCCGGCTCTCGTTCTCAATGGCGGCGATGGGCGCTTCACCGCCTTCAGCGAGGCGCTCCATCGCGGCGAGGCGTTGCTCGCCTAGGGCTGGATCAGCGGCAGACGCGCACCGGGCGGATCACCCAGCGATAGCCGTTCCAGACGCGCCGATCGACGAAATAGCAGCGCGGACGGTAGACCGGGCGGCCATAATAGCGGCGCGGACCATAATAGGGCCGGCCGTAGTACTGGACCTGCTCGATCAGTCCGGCTCCGGTCGAGGCGGCAGGGGCGCTGCCGGCCGCGAACGGCGCGGCGTTGGCCGGGGCGACGGCAAGGCCGGTGAAGAGGAGGGCGCCGGCGCCGAACAGGGCGGCGGCGATACGGTTCGACAGCATGTGCATACTCCTGCGTGTCGCGTCGGCCCGTCTCAAGCACTCGCCCCGAATGCCGCGGACCGTTCGATGATGCGACGATAGCCACCGCTATATGAATGCGATCCTTGCCGAAGGGTTCATGCGCCATTCATGGCCCAGCGCTTGACCATGAGCGTCGCCAGCCCCTAATCACGCCGCAAGTTTCTCGACAGTTTAAAAGGCTGATGCCCTTGGCCGCGTCCTCCGATCCGCTGAACCCGACCCGCTCCTTCCAGGGGCTGCTGCTGACCTTGCAGCGCTTCTGGGCCGAGCGCGGCTGCGTCATCCTCCAGCCCTACGACATGGAGGTCGGTGCCGGCACCTTCCATCCGGCGACGACGCTGCGCGCGCTCGGTCCCAAGCCCTGGAAGGCGGCCTATGTCCAGCCCTCTCGCCGCCCCAAGGACGGCCGCTATGGCGAGAACCCGAACCGGCTGCAGCACTATTACCAGTTCCAGGTCATCCTGAAGCCGTCGCCGCCTGATCTGCAGCAGCTCTATCTCGACTCGCTCAGGGCGATCGGCGTCGACCTTGCCCTGCACGATGTCCGTTTCGTCGAGGACGATTGGGAGAGCCCGACGCTCGGCGCCTGGGGTCTCGGCTGGGAGTGCTGGTGCGACGGCATGGAAGTCAGCCAGTTCACCTATTTCCAGCAGGTCGCCGGCGTCGAATGCGCCCCGGTCGCGGGCGAGCTCACCTATGGGCTCGAGCGCCTCGCCATGTATGTCCAGGGCGTCGAGAACGTCTACGACCTCAACTTCAACGGCCTCGAAGGCGAGGACCGCATCAGCTATGGCGACGTCTTCCTGCAGGCCGAGCAGGAGTTCTCGCGGCATAATTTCGAGCACGCCAATACCGAGGTACTCTTCCGGCACTTCAGCGATGCCGAGGCCGAGTGCAAGGCACTGCTCGCCGCCGGCGAGGCCGATATCGGCGGCAACGATCCCAGCCACAAGCTCGCTCTGCCGGCCTATGACCAGTGCATCAAGGCGAGCCATGTCTTCAACCTGCTCGATGCGCGCGGCGTGATCTCGGTCACCGAGCGCCAGAGCTACATCCTGCGCGTGCGCGAGCTCGCCAAGGCCTGCGGTGCGGCCTGGCTGAAGACCGCCGGCGGGGGAGCAAACTGATGCCCGATCTCCTGCTCGAACTCTTCTCCGAGGAAATCCCGGCGCGCATGCAGCGCAAGGCCGCCGAGGACCTGAAGAAGCTCGTCACCGATGCGCTGGTCGAGCGCGGCCTGACCTATGAGGGCGCCAAGGCCTTCGCGACGCCGCGCCGGCTCGCGCTGACCATCGCCGGTCTGCCGGTGCGTGGCCGCGATGTCCGCGAGGAGCGCAAGGGGCCGCGCGTCGGCGCGCCGGACGCCGCCGTGCAGGGCTTCCTCAAGGCGGCGGGGCTGTCTTCGCTCGACCAGGCGACCATCGTCAGCGATCCGAAAAAGGGTGATTCCTACGTCGCCGTGATCGAGAAGCCGGGGCAGGAGACTGTCGCCGCGATCGCCGAGATCGTGCCGGCCGTGATCCGCGCCTTCCCCTGGCCGAAATCGATGCGCTGGGGCAAAGCCTCGGCGCAGAGCGGCTCGCTGCGCTGGGTCCGCCCGCTGCATTCGATCCTCTGCACCTTCGGCGCCGAGACCGAGGATCCCGAGGTCGTGCCGTTCGAGGTCGACGGCATCCACTCCTCCAACATCACCTATGGCCATCGCTTCCATGCGCCGGGGCCGATCACGGTCAAGCGCTTCGACGATTACGTCCCGAGCCTGGAGCGGGCCAAGGTCGTGCTCGATGCCGACCGCCGCAAGCAGATCATCGCGGCCGATGCCAAGAACCTCGCCTTCGCCGCGGGGCTGGAGCTGATCGAGGACGAGGGCCTGCTGGAGGAGGTCGCCGGCCTCGTCGAATGGCCGGTCGTGCTGATGGGCGATTTCGAGGAGCGCTTCCTCGATATCCCCGGCGAGGCGATCCGCGCCACCATCCGCGCCAACCAGAAATGCTTCGTGCTGCGCGATCCCAATTCCGGCGAGCTGGCCAATCGCTTCATCCCGGTCTCGAACCTGATGGCCAGCGATGGCGGCCTGGCGATCACCGCCGGCAATGGCCGGGTCGTGCGTGCCCGCCTCTCGGATGCCGCCTATTTCTGGCAGACCGATCGCGGCCCGCTGCCAGATCTCGACACGCTCAAGGAGAGCGCCGAGAAGCTCGGGCTCGATCTTGCCAAGCCGCTCGATCAGCGCATGGCCAAGCTCGACCGGCTCGGCGTCGTCTTCCACGCCAAGCTCGGCACGCAGGGCGAGCGCGTCCAGCGTATCGCGGCGTTGGCGAAGGAGCTGGCGCCGATCGTCGGCGCCGATCCGGCGCTGGCCGAGCGCGCGGCCAAGCTCGCCAAGGCCGACCTGCCGACCGAGATGGTCGGCGAATTCCCCGAGCTTCAGGGGTTGATGGGTCGGAAGTATGCCGAGCTGCAGGGCGAGAATCCCTCGGTCGCCGCGGCGATCGAGGAGCATTACAAGCCGCTCGGCCCCTCCGACCGCGTCCCGACCGACCCGGTCTCGGTCGCTGTCGCGCTCGCCGACAAGCTCGATACGCTGGTCGGCTTCTGGGCGATCGACGAGAAGCCGACCGGGAGCAAGGACCCCTATGCGCTGCGCCGTGCGGCGTTGGGCGTGATCCGGCTGGTGGTCGAGAACGGGGTGCGGCTGGAACTCTCCAAGTTCGCCAGGGACAATGACCTCCTCTCCTTCTTCCACGATCGGCTGAAGGTCATGCTGCGCGACCAGGGCGCGCGGCATGATCTGGTCGATGCGGTGCTGGGAGAGGGCGCGTCGGGCAATGACGATCTCCTGCTCATTACCCGCCGCGTCGCCGCGCTCGGCCGCTTCCTCGAAACCGAGGACGGCAAGAGCCTGCTGGCCGGCTACAAGCGCGCCGCCAATATCCTCAAGGCCGAGGAGAAGAAGGACGGCGAGGGCGCCTTCGCTGATGCCGCCGATCTCCAGCTCATCGCCGCTGCCGGGCTGATCGAGGAGAAGGCGCTCGCGGTCGCGCTGGCGCAAGCGACGCCGAAGGCGGAAGCGGCGGTCGCTGCCGAGGACTATGAGGGCGCCATGTCGGCGCTCGCCGAGCTCAGGCCCGCGGTCGACGCGTTCTTCGACAAGGTCACGGTCAACGATCCCGATCCGGCCCTGCGCGCCAACCGCCTCAAGCTGCTCAACCAGCTGCGCGAGGCGACCCGCGCGGTCGCGGATTTCTCGCGGATTGCCGGCTGACTAGCGCGGGGAGCGCGACACAGAACCCCTCTCCCGGATGGGAGAGGGGCAGGGGTNCCGCCGCTGATTACTTGAGTGCAACGGCGCCGCTGCGACCTCAATCGGATAGGGCAGGCCCTCATCCCTGCCCTTCTCCCACACGGGAGAAGGGTTCCCCGCGCCCTTCATTGCCGTTGGCTCCCCATCCCGCAGTCTTCTACGGGCGCCTAACGATGGCGGGAAAGCACTGTCCCAACACCTCAGCCAGCTACCCTTCCGGAACTTTTTCCCAGGGCTCGACGTTCTCTAGCCCGAGGCCGCTGCCTGCGAATGCATCGCAGCTGGCGCTTCGGGGGGCCGGCTTTCGGCCGCGATAAGAGGATTTGAGCCATGAGCATTCTGATTTCGCTTTTGATCACCATTCTCGTGATCGCTCTCGTGCTTTATCTGGTGCGGATGCTGCCGATCGACGGCAACATCAAGAACATCGTCCAGATCATCGTCATCATCATCGGCATCATCTCGCTGCTGCGCTATCTCGCGGTCTTCTAGCCAAAGGGGCCGCCGTCATGCTCGCCCCGTGGCGGGCATCCATGCGAACATCGCCCGTGACCGGCGAGCCCATGGATGGTCGGGACAAGGCCCGGCCGTGGCGGTGGTGACGTCTCCATCCGCTGATTGACGAAAATCCCGCGCTGATCCAGACTCTCATTGGTCCAGAGGGCCCCGGACGTGACCCGTCCCGGGCCCTTTCCCGTTCGAGATCGAGCGATCGCCGCGATGACTTCGCAGAACCGCACCAGCCATATCCGCCTGACCTCGCATCCCGAGCCCGGCAACGCCTCGACCCGCTTCCCGATCCAGTGGGGTGCCGACACGCCGCAGGAGCGCGGGCCGGTCATCGCCTCCACGACCAACCCGGCCGACCGCAACGTCATCGGCGCCCATGGCGGTTCCTATTCGGTCTATCGCGCTCTCGCCATCTCCGCCCGCGCCATGAACCCGGCGCAGCGGCCGGACCTGACCAACACCCATCCGACCTCCGACATCCTGCCGCAGCCGCAATGGTTCGAGCCCAGCCGGATCGTCTCGCTCGATCCGTTCGGCCATCGCGTCGCGCAGGATTTCGGCAAGTGGATCGGCGAGGGCATCGACATCCGCCCGACCATCGCGGTCACCAAGGCGCGGCTCAACCTGCCCGAGATCCTCGCGGCCATGGCCGGCCATCGGCTGGCGGCCGATGGCCATATCCTTCATGGCTCTGGCGACATCAGCGTCACCAAGATCGCAGTCGATCCGGTCTGGCATCTGCCGGGGATCGCCGAGCGCTTCGCCACCAGCGAGAACGAATTGCGCCGCACGCTGTTCGAACAGACCGGCGGCATGTATCCCGAGCTGGTGACGCGGCCCGACCTCAAGGTCTTCCTGCCGCCGATCGGCTCGATCACCGCCTATGTCATCGGCGAGGTCTCGGCGATTTGCGATCCCAAGAAGACGCTCGCCTGCCGCGTCCATGACGAGTGCAACGGCTCGGACGTGTTTGGCTCCGACATCTGCACCTGCCGGCCCTATCTCGTTCACGGCATCGAGGAAGCGGTGAAGGAAGCGCAAGGAGGCGGCGTCGGCCTGATCGTCTACAACCGCAAGGAGGGCAGGGCGCTCGGCGAGGTCACCAAGTTCCTCGTCTACAATGCCCGCAAGCGCCAGGAGGGCGGCGATTCCGCCGCGACCTATTTCGAGCGCACCGAATGCGTCGCCGGCGTGCAGGATGCCCGCTTCCAGCAATTGATGCCGGATGTTCTGCACTGGCTCGGCGTCAAGCGCATCGACCGGCTGATGTCGATGTCGAACATGAAATACGACGCCATGGTCGAGAGCGGCATCGAGATCGGCGAGCGCGTCGCCATCCCGCCCGAACTCGTCCCGCCGGATGCGTCCGTCGAAATCGAAGCCAAGAAGGCGGCGGGCTATTATTCGCCCGACGGCGCGCCCGGCGATAATGCACTCAAGGCCACCGTCGGCCGCGACCTCGAAAAGTTCTGAACCCGCCTATGCCTGACTCCAATCCCGAAGCCGTCCGCCAGCTGCTCAAGCCGGCCGCTGTCCGCGAGCGCGCCCATGAGATGCTGCAGCTCGGCCTTGCCGGCAGGCTGACGCATTTCAGCGTCCATCCCGAGCGCCTGCCTGCCTGCGCGGCCTATGTGGTCGAGACGATCCGCCAGAACTATCCGGCGCTCGACATCCCCTTCCATGCCCGCTGGCGCCATTTCGTCATCGCCGGCATGGACCGCTGGAAGGTGCTGGATGCCGGAGCCCAGTTCGCCGATGTGCGGGCGCGGGCGCGCGCGGCCTACGATCTCGCCGTCGTCAGCGTCCTGCTCGATGCTGGCGCCGGCGCCGGCTGGCACTATCGCGACGCGGTGAGCGGCCAGAACATCGGCCGCTCGGAAGGGCTGGCGCTGGCCTCGCTCGACATGTTTGCTGCAGGGGCCTTCTCCAGCGATCCGGCGCAGCCGCTGCGCGTCGACAGCGAGGCGCTCAGGCATCTCGACGCCGCGGCGCTGGTCGATGGCTTCCAGGTCTCGGACAGCAATCCGCTCGTTGCTGTCGAAGGCCGCGCGGCACTGCTCAACCGTCTCGGTGAGGAGCTGGAGAAGCATGGGCTGACCCGGCCCGGCGACCTGTTCGACCGGCTGATGGAGGCGGCCGAAGGCCGCTCGATCCGCGCTGCCTATATCCTCTCGCAGGTGCTGGAGGTGCTCGGTGGCATCTGGCCGTCGCGTTTGAGCTATGCCGGCATCGCGCTCGGCGACAGCTGGAAGCATCCGCTGATCGCGCCGGGCGAGGTGACCGCCGGAATCGTGCCGTTCCACAAGCTCTCGCAATGGCTGAGCTATTCGCTGATCGAGCCGCTACAATGGGCCGGCATCCAGGTCGTCGACATCGACGAGCTCACCGGCCTGCCGGAATACCGCAATGGCGGGCTCCTGCTCGATCTCGGCGTGCTCGCGCTCAAGGACCCGGCCGATGCGGTGCGCGGCCACGAGGTCGGCTCGCAGCTCGTGGTCGAATGGCGGGCGCTGACGGTTGCGCTGCTCGACAGGATCGGCGAACTGGTGCGGGCTGAGCTCGGCCTGAGCGCCGAGCAGCTGCCGCTCGCCAAGGTGCTGGAGGGTGGCACCTGGGCCGCCGGCCGCCGCATCGCCCGCGAGAAGCGCGAGGGTGGCGGCCCGCCCTTGACCATCGTCAGCGACGGCACGGTATTCTAGATAAAGCCAAGAAGACGAAGGGGATCAGGACTGCATGACCACGAGCGTAAACGGCGTCACCATCGTCGACCACCCGCTGGTGCAGCACAAGCTGACGCTGATGCGCGAGAAGGACCGCTCGACCAAGAGCTTCCGCCAGCTCCTGAACGAGATCGGTATGCTGCTCTGCTACGAGGTCACGCGCGACCTGCCGACCGAGATGATCGAGATCGAGACGCCGCTGCAGAAGTCGATGCAGCCGGTGATTTCCGGCAAGAAGCTGGTCTTCGCGCCGATCCTGCGCGCCGGTGTCGGCTTTCTCGACGGCATGCTGGAGCTGGTTCCCGCCGCCCGCGTCGCCCATATCGGCCTCTATCGCGACCCGCAGACGCTGCAGGCGGTCGAATACTATTTCAAGGCGCCCTCCGATATTGCCGACCGCATGATCGTGGTGATGGATCCGATGCTGGCGACGGCGAACTCGGCGGTCGCGGCGGTCGATCGGCTGAAGGAGCGCGGCGCCAAGGATCTGCGCTTCGTCTGCCTGCTCGCTGCGCCTGAAGGGATCGCCCGCATGCGCGATGCCCATCCGGATGTGCGCATCTGGACTGCGGCGATCGACGAGCGTCTCAACGATCACGGCTACATCGTCCCCGGCCTCGGCGATGCCGGCGACCGGATGTTCGGCACGCGCTGACGCGTTCCCATTGAAGTCTTGGCGATATGCCCCTATCTTATGGGCATATCGCCAAGGAGTATTGCCATGGTTGCCCTGACTGCATTGGATGTCGTCGGTGGCCAGGCGGCGCTGGGTGGCCCTGCCGCCAGCAGCCGCGATCTCATCGCTGCCGTCCGCCGCGGCTTTCCGGTGCGGACGATCGAGCATGTCATCGAAAGCGGCCGGATGACGCTGACCGAGATCGACGAGCTCGTGCTGCCGCGCAAGACGCTGAGCCATCGCCGCAAGATCGGAACGCTGACCACGGAGCAGTCCGACCGGCTGATGCGCGCTGCGCGCGTCATCGCCGAGGCCGAGGTCACCTTCGGCTCGCAGGACAAGGCGGCAGCCTGGCTGCGCCGCGCGACCCTCGCGCTCGATGGCGAGAAGCCGCTGGCGCTGCTCGACACCGGTGAAGGCGCGGCGCAAGTCGAGGCACTGCTCGGCAGGATCGCGCACGGCATCGCCGCCTGATGAAGGTCTGGCGCGTCGCCCGCGCCGCCTTCGCCGACCTGAGCGGCGAGGGCGCGCGGCTCTATGGCGGTCGTTGGAATTCGCCCGGATGGCCTGTCGTCTACACCGCCGAGAATCCCGCCCTCGCCATCCTTGAGGTGCGAGTCCATCTCGACCTCACGCCGGAGCTGATTCCGGACGACTACGTCCTGATCGAGATCGAGACGGGGCCTGCGTCGATCGGCGAAGGCGATCCGGCGGCGCTGGAGCCGCAGGCGCTGGGCGATGCCTGGCTGGCTGCGGGTGCGACCGCGCTCCTGAAGGTGCCGTCCTTCATCGCACCGCGGAGCTTCAACGTCCTGGTCAATCCGCGCCATCCGGATGCGGTCGGGATCAAGGTCCTCACGACGCAACCCTTCAATTTCGACCGGCGGTTGTGGTTGCCGCTGACCAGCTGACACCACAAAAACCCGCCCCGTTGCCGGGGCGGGCCTTGTGATCCGGATGGTCACTCAGGCCTTGATGGCGCAAGCGGCAAGCGGATCAACTGGGATCACTCGATGATCTGGACTACGCGGCGGGTCTGCGGCTCGACCAGCACGGCGCGATTGTTCACCACGGTGTAGCGATAGCCGCTGGCGCGCTCGCCATATTCGGCCGGCACCTCGCGATAGACCACGCCCTGCTGCGGCAGCACGGTGCCGACCACGACCGGCTCGGCATAGGTGTAGGACGGCACGCGCTGCTCGACCACATAGGTGCGGAAGCGCGGGGTGTTGTCGCCGATGATCCCGCCGGTTACGCCGCCGACCACTGCGCCGCCGACACCGCCGACCACCGCGCCGACCGGCCCACCGACGACGGCACCGCCGACAGCACCTGCTGTCGCACCACCGACGATGCCGCTGGCCGCACCGCCCTGGGCGCCTTCGGGATTCTGGGCGAAGGCCGCAGCCGGGACGATGGCAAGGGCCGTAACCAGAGCAAGCTTCTTGAACATGACCGTTCTCCTTACAGAGGGGAAACCTCGGAGGAGGAAACGGAAAAGTGCCCGATAGGGTTCCGCTTCAAGAGTCACGAGCTGTGTACGATCGTAACCGGACCTACCGATTCTTTTGATTTTCCGGCGAGTTAGTGTCGATCACGAGCTCGATTCCTGCAGCAAGAAAATCGAAAACCTGGGTCCGTTCTGGAGCGCGCCCGGGATTGTCGAACAATTCGCTGACCGTCGCTTCCTCCGACAGGAACAGGAAATCGGCATGGTCGCCGCGCTCGGGATAGGCGTCGATCGCATGCCAGGTGCCGCGGTGGAACAGCACGCCCTCGCCATCGAGTCGGAAGGCACGGAGCGCTTCTGGCCCGGGCGGCGTTTCGGACGGTTCGGCGACCACGATGACGGCCGGCGGTCCGCCCAGCGGCTGGCGCGCCTCGGTGACGTGGAGATGCCGCTCGACCAGTGCGACCACGAAGGGCCGGGCATGATAGCGGACGATCTGCAGCCGTGGCCGGCTTTCGGCGGCGAAGGGCTGGATCCAGATGTCGTAGCCCTCGCGGCCGGTGTCACGCGCGCTCGCAGGCGACAGGACGCGGCCGTAGGGAGCGAAGGCTTCGGCGGAGAGCGGGGCGACGGGCAGGGCGATGCGGCGCATGCCGGCATCGTAATGCGCTGTGGCCAAAAGAAAACGGCGGGCCTCGCGGCCCGCCGTCCATTGATGCCTGGATCAGCCGCTCACTGCTTCGGCGCGGCGGACAGCACCGGCGAGAGCTTGTCGGCGTCGCGCTTGATCAGGGCGGCGAAGCCGGCGGGCGTACGCTCTTCCTTGGTCGGCAGCACGGTGCCGAGGTCGAGCAGGCGCTTCTTGACGGTCTCGTCGTTCAGCGCCTTGTCGAGCGCGTCGACCAGCTTGTCGACGACGTCCTTGGGCAGGCCCTTCGGCGCGGCGATGCCGTTCCAGGCTTCGATCTGGTACTCGGGCAGCCCGGCTTCCTTGGTGGTCGGGACGTCCGGCAGGGCCGGCGAGCGCTCCGCCGAGGCGATCGCATAGGCCTTGATCGTGCCGGCCTTGATCTGCTCGGCGACGCTGACGATCTGGTCGCACATGAAGTCGACCTGGCCGGAGACGAGGTCGTTCAATGCCGGGCCCGTGCCGCGATAGGCGACCGAGTTCAGCTTGGGCACGCCGAGCTGGCCTTTGAGCAGGGTGCAGGTCGTCCACGAAACCGAGCCGACGCCGGCATGGGCCTCGTTCACCTTGTCGGTGTTCGCCTTCACATAGGTGACGAACTCCTTGAGGTCCTTCGGCGCGAAGGCCTTCTTGGCGACGATCAGGATCGGCGTGCCGCCGGCGAGCCCGATCGTCTGCATGCCGTTGATCGGGTCGTATTTCAGGCCGGGATAGGTGGCGGGCGCCGCCGAGAAGGTGCCGAGATGGCCCATCGCAATGGTGTAGCCGTCCGGCGTCGCCGTTACCGCGCGGGTGATGCCGGTGGTGCCGCCGGCGCCGGCGACGTTTTCGACCACGACCTGCTGGCCGAGCGTCTTCGACATGTTCTCGCCGACGATGCGGGCGATGATGTCGGTCGGCCCGCCGGCGGCGAAGGGCACGATCATGGTGATCGGCCGCTCGGGGTACTTGGACTGGGCCTGAGCCGGCAGCGCCAAGGCGAGCGCTGCGGTGAGACTGAGGGCGAGTTTCTTCATTGGTAGTCCTCCCTGACGCGATATCCTGAAGATGGTGGAACGGGGTTGGGTGACAACCCCGTCATTCGGTGAAGACCTCTTCGCGCTTCTTCGACATCGCCGGCATCAGCGCGATGACGAGGATCGCGACGGCGACCAGCAGCAGCCCGGCCGAGATCGGCCGCTCGATGAAGGTCATGAACGAGCCGCGCGAGATGATCAGCGCCTGGCGCAGCTTCTCTTCCATCAGCTTGCCGAGCACGAAGCCGAGCAGCATCGGGGCGGGCTCGAAGCCGAGCTTGATCAGGAGGTAGCCGAACAGGCCGAACAGCGCGGTGAAGGCGACGTCGACCGGCTGGTTGTTCACCGAGTAGATGCCGATCGAGCAGAAGATCAGGATCGCCGGGAACATCAGGCGGTAGGGCACCTGCAGCAGCTTCACCCACAGCCCGACCAACGGCAGGTTGATCACCAGCAGCATCAGGTTGCCGATCCACATCGAGGCGATCATGCCCCAGAACAGGTCGGGGTTCTTGGTCATGACCTGCGGGCCGGGGATGATGCCGTGGATGGTCATCGCGCCGACCATCAGCGCCATCACCGCGTTCGGCGGGATGCCGAGCGTGAGCAGCGGGATGAAGGCGGTCTGGGCTCCGGCGTTGTTGGCCGCCTCCGGTCCGGCGACGCCTTCGATCGCGCCCTTGCCGAAGCGCGACGGGTCCTTGGCTATCTTCTTCTCCACCGTATAGCTGGCGAAGGGGCCGAGCACCGCGCCGTTGCCGGGCAGGATGCCGAGGATCGCGCCGATGCCGGTGCCGCGAACGACAGGCATGGCCGCCTGCTTGATATCGCTCCAGCCCGGCAGGAGCCGGCCGATCTTGGCGCGGACGACGTCGCGCGCCTCCGGGTTCTCCAGGTTGCGCAGCACCTCCGCGAAGCCGAATACGCCCATCGCCAGCACAGCGAAGTCGATGCCGTCGGAGAGCGGCGGGAAGCCGAAGGTCATGCGCTCCTGGCCGGTCTCGAGGTCGGTGCCGACCGTCGAGAGCAGCAGGCCCAGCATGATCATGCAGAAGGCCTTGAGGATCGAGCCGCGCGCCAGCACGACGGCAAAGCACAGGCCCATCACCATCAGCGAGAAATACTCGGCCGGCCCGAACAACAGCGCCAGCTTGGTCAGCGGCGCGCCCAGCGCCGCGATCACGACGGTGGCAACGCAGCCGGCGAAGAACGAGGCGAGCGCGGCGGTGCCGAGCGCGACGCCGGCGCGGCCCTGCCTGGCCATCTGGTGCCCGTCGAGCGTCGTCACCACGGAGGTGGCCTCGCCGGGAATGTTGACGAGGATGGCGGTGGTCGAACCGCCGTACTGGGCGCCGTAATAGATGCCGGCCAGCATGATCAGCGCGCCGACCGGATCGAGCCCGAAGGTGATCGGCAGCAGCATGGCGATGGTGGCGATCGGCCCGACGCCCGGCAGGACGCCGACCAGCGTACCGACCAGGCAGCCGACGAAGGCCAGCGCGATGTTCTGAAAGCTGAGCGCGACCGAGAAGCCGAGCCCAAGATTGGCGAACATTTCAGACATCGGTCAGATTCCCAGCAGCCAGGGCGCCAGCGGGATAGGCAGGCTCAGCGCGTATTTGAACAGGAGGGCGCAGGCAGTCGTCATCGCCACGGCGAAGATGGCGAGTTCCTTGAGCCTGACATCCTCGGCGGCGAGGCCGGCGATGAACACGACCAGGGGTCCGGACACCAGCATGCCGAGCTGGGGCACCTTGAGCGGGCCGATCTCGAAGCCGCGGATCGTCAGGCCGAAGACCACTGCCGCACCCAGCACGAAGAAGACGCCGCGCCAGGACCAGCCACTGAGCTTTTCGCCCTTGTAGCGCATCGCGTTCAGGCTGAGCAGCGCACCGAGCGCGGCGCAGATCACTGCGATCGACTTGGGCAGCATGCCCGGGCCGATCTGGCGCAACGTGCCGAGCGGCAGGTCGCGCGCCAGGAACAGCGCAAGGGCCGCCAGCCCGATCATGAACAGGCCGCCCGCGAAATCCTGCGTCGAGCGGATGCGCCAGCCTTGCGCAGCCTCGATCTTGTTCAGACTCATCAATGTCCTCCGGCTCGGGTGGTTGCAGTGCGCGGAGCAGGCTTCCTGCCGCGCCCGGTTACGCTGAACGGCAGAACGTTGCCGTCGTCGATCAGTGTCACGCTCTCGCGCAGGATGGCGAGGAAGTCGTCGCGCGCGGCCAGCTTCTGATGCGGCCGCCAGGCGACACCGACCAGCGCGCCGGGAGGCGGCGGATCGAGCAGCGCTCCGCGCAGGCGCCGCATGGTGACGCCCGGGAAGCTCAACCGCGAGACCCAGTCCGGCGCCAGCGCCATCCCGAGCCCGGCCGCGACAGCCGACATCATCGCCGGCTTCTCGGTCGCCTCGATGGTGACGTTGGGGACCGCGCCGACGCTCTCGAAATAGGCCATGACGAGGTCGTAGGCGAAGGGGCGGATGCGCTTGGAGGGCACCACGAAGGGCTCGCCGACGAGATCCTGCATGGTCAGATGCTCGCGCGCGGCGAGCGGGTGGCTCTCGCTCAGCACCACGATCGGCCGCTCGACGCGCAGGATCTCGAAGGCGCAGTCGGTCGGCTTGCGCGGCGGACGCAGCAGCGCGAGGTCGAGCTTGCCGGCCTCCAGCATCTGCACCAGCGGCGCCGTCATCGCCTCGACGAACTTGATCTCGATGCCGGGATGGCGGGAGCGGAAGGTGACGAGCGCCTCTGGCACGAAGCTCGACGATGCCGCGTCGATCGCGCCGACGCGCAGTACCTTGCTCGAGGCCAGCGAGGCCTCGCGCACGGAGCGGGAGGCGCGCTCCATCCTGACCAGGATGGCCTTGGCCTCTTCCAGCATGATCAAACCGGCGCGGGTGAGGGCGACCTGACGCGTGGTGCGGGTCAGGAGGCTGACGCCGAGCTCGTCTTCGAGCGCGCTGATCTGGCGCGAAAGCGCTGGCGGTGCAAGGCCGAGCCGCTCGGCCGCCCGGCCGAAGTGCAGCTCTTCCGCCACCGCGATGAAACATCGCAGTTGCCTCAGGTCCATGGTTGTCGCGCTCCCCTCTGGCGTATCGCTTTTTGTGATATCTGCCAGTTGTTTCGGTTATGCCCTTTAGCGCCTGTCGCCAGTTTTGCGACCCTAGAGCAATTCATAATTTATTGGCAACAAAGCTCGTTGCCGCTGGAGCGGCATCCACAGGGTGAACGCCGCTCCAGCGGTCGGGCAATACTGTAGTGGATTGATTCTTCTGAGTTTGTGGACGCCCGCGGAGCCCGGTCAAGCGGTCGGGGCGCCGGCTCGCCTCGCATTCCACAGCCCGGCAACCCGGCCGTCGATCAAGGCGAGCCCGACGAAGATCGCGGCCATGCCGGCAAAGTGGCGCGGCAGCAGCTCTTCGCCCAAGAGGCCGGAGCCGAGCAGGATGGCGCTGACCGGGATCAGGAAGGTCACCAGCATGACATTGCTCGGCCCGGCAGCGCGCATGATCCGGAAGAAGATGATGTAGGCCAGCGCCGTCGAGATCAGCGCCAGGCCGATCGCCGCGAGGACAGCCTGCTGCGAGGGCATCGGCAGCGTCCAGGGCGGATGCAGGAAGAAGACGATCGGGACGATCATGATCGTCGAGGCGGTAAGCTGTCCCGTGGCAGCGACGAGCGGCGGCAGGCCGCGGAAGCGCCGGCCGAACAGGCCGGAAAAGGCATAGGAAATCGCCGCGAGGACACAGGCGAGCTGCGCCGCCAGGTTGGAGCCGAGCCCGCCGAGCACATCGGGACCCATCAGGATGCCGACGCCGACAAGACCGGCGAGGACGCCGCCGAGCTTCAGTCCGGTCGCCTTCTCGCCGGCGAAGCAGTGCATCACCAGCACGGCAAAGACCGGCGTGGTCGCGTTCAGGATCGAGGCGAGGCCGCTGGCGATCTGCTGCTGGCCCCAGAGGAACAGGCTGAACGGGATCAGGTTGTTGAGGATGCCCATGCCGAAGAAGGCGAGCCAGATGCTGCGCCCTACCGCCATGGACTGGCCTGTGATCCGCACCACCAGCAGCAGCGACAGTGCCGCCAGCCCGACGCGGACCTGCACGACGGCGAAGGGCGGCCACTCCGCCACGGTGAGCTTGTTGAAGAAGAAAGAGCCGCCCCACAGGACCGAGAGGACGATGAGCAGGAGCCACTCGGTCGGGCCCATGCGCAGCGAGGGAGCGGAGGTCGTTTGTGTCATGACGGAAGCTGTCCTCGCAGGGCGGGTCATCCTGCGTCAGTAGGCAGCCGGGGGGAGCCCCGGCCACCCGATTTCCGTGGAGCCGCTCAGGCCGGCTCGGCGTCGCGCGCCGCCCACATCGCCTTGAAGGCGGGCCGCTGATGCAGCGCGTCGAGCCAGCCCTTGACGTTCGGAGCGGCGTCGAAGAGCTGCGTCGCCGGCTTGGCGTAGCGGATGACCTCGCCGACATTGATGTCGGCGACGGTGAAGCGTCCGCCCATGATGTGGCCGCCACCTTCGGCCAGCGCCTTGTCGAGCACCGCGAACGGCGTGGCGAGGGCCGCCAGCGCCGCGCTGACGAGGGCGGGATCGCGCTTCTCGGGCGGGTAGGCGGCGAGATGGTAGGTCAGGTTGAGCGCATGCGTCTCGCATTCGGTCGCGGCCCAGAGCGACCACATCGCCGCGAGCCCCTCTTCCTGCACATCCTTCGGCGCAACGGGGCCGCCATGCTTGCGGGCGAGATAGAGATTGATCGCCAGCGACTCGTGCAGGACGAAACCGTCATCGTCGATCGAGGGGATATGACCGTTCGGATTCACCTCGAGGAACTCGGCGCTGCGCGTGTGGACAGGTGCGTCCGGCGCGTTGGGGTCGGGCAGGCGATAGGCCTGGATCACCGGCACATGCTTGAAGGCGATGCCGAGCTCGTTGGCGAGCCAGACATTGCGCGTCGCGCGCGAGCGATAGCAGCCATAGATGGTCAGGGACATGGGCAGGGTTCCGGCGAGCGGGAAGGGGCTCCGAATCCGGCGGATGCGGAGAAGAAAATTCTACGAAGCTCAGCCGAGCTGACGCAAGGTCTCGCGGGCGATGATCAGCCGCTGGATCTCCGATGTGCCCTCGTAGATCCGGGTGATGCGGGCATCGCGCGCATAGCGCTCGACCGGGAAATCGCGGCAATAGCCGGCGCCGCCATGGATCTGGATCGCCGCGTCGGTGCAGCGATGCGCCGCCTCCGAGGCGAAGAGCTTCGCCATCGAGGCTTCTCTGGCGAAAGGCTCGCCGCGATCCTTCTTCGCGGCCGCATCGAGGATCAGCAACCGCGATGCATGCAGGTCGACCTCACGATCGGCGATCATCCACTGCAGGCCCTGGAACTCCGAGATCGCCTGGCCGAACTGCTTGCGCTCGCGGGCATAGGACTTGGCGGCGTCCATCGCGGCGCGGGCGATGCCGAGCGAGACGGAGGCGACGCCGATGCGTCCGCCGGCGAGCTCTCCGACCGCGACGCGGAAGCCGTCATTCTCCTTGCCCATCAAACTGGCGGCAGGGATGCGGGCGCCGTCGAAATGGATGGTGTTGGTGGCCGAACCGGTCTGGCCCATCTTCGTCTCGGCCTTGCCGACGCTGACGCCCGGCGTGTCGGCCGGCACCAGGAAGACCGAGATGCCCTTGCCTTTCGCCGCCTCGGGGTTGGTCACGCCCCAGACCACGAAGAGCCCGGCATATTCGCCGGAGGTGATGAAGATCTTCTCGCCGTCGAGCACGTAGGTCTCGCCGTCGCGCCGGGCGCGCAGCTTCATGCCGGCAGGGTCAGAACCCGCCCCGGCCTCGGTCAGGCAGAAGGCGCCGGCCGGGTAGGTGCCGTCAGCCAGCTTCGGCAGGTAGATCGCTTTCTGATCCTCGTTGCCCACGGCCTGGATGACTTCGCCGACCATGTTGGTCACCGAGGTCGTCACGGCCGTCGAGGCGCAGGCGGCGGCGAGCTCCTCCAGCGCCAGGGCGAAGGCGACGGTGCCGGCTTCGGTTCCGCCGAACAGCCCCTTGACGTTGAGCGCCATGAAGCCGTTCTGCGCGAGCAGCCTTAGATTGGCGAGGAATTCCGGCCGCCCCTCGCCACGGTCGAGCCGCTCGGCCAGCGGCGCCAGCCGGTCCGTCGCGAGCTTGCGGGCGCTGTCGCGGATGAGTTCTTCTTCTTCGCTGAGCGCGAACTGCATGCGGATGCTCGCCGGTCGAGGGCAGGAGGCTCGAATTGTAGAGCGGGCCGTGCCGCGCGCCAATGCGCGGCTCCGCCTTCCGCATCGTGCGTATCGCGGCGGTCCCGCCGCGCCCGTCAGCTCGCCAGCACGCGCTGCGGCGGGAAGATGACCTCGACCAGTGTGCCTTCCTTCTTGGCGCTGGTGATGGTCAGGGCGGCGCGGTTGGCTTCGACCAGCGCCTTGGTCAGGGGCAGGCCGAGGCCGGTGCCGCCGGCTTTGCGCGTGGTCGGCACCTGCCGGAACGGCTCCAGCGCCAGCTTGATCTCGTCATCGTCCATGCCGATGCCGGTGTCGCGCACCCGCAGGATCGCCTCGCCCTGGTCGCCCAGCGCGGTCGAGACGATCACCTGCCCGCCGGCATCGGTGAACTTCACCGCATTGGAGAGCAGGTTGATCACGATCTGGCGCAGCGAGCGCTCGTCGGCGACGACCGGCGGCAGCTTCGGCGCCAGGCCGGAGCGCAGCACGACGCGGCCGCGCTGCGCCTCCGGCTGCAGCAGATTGACTGCCGACAACGCGATCTCGTTCAGGTTGACGCTGACGAAGTCGAGGTCGAGCTTGCCGGCCTCGATCTTGGCGAGGTCGAGCAGGTCGTTGACCAGGCTGATGACATAGCCGCCCGACAGGTGGATGTCGCGCAGGTATTCCTTGTAGCGCTCGTTTTCGATCGGCCCGAAGCGTTCCTCGGCCATCACCTCGGCGAAGCCGATGATGGCGTTGAGCGGGGTCCTGATCTCGTGGCTGATCTTGGCGAGCACATCGGATTTCTGCGCGCTCGCCTTCTCGGCCGCCTTGCGCGCCTCGACCAACTCGCCCTCGGTCTTCTTCCAGGCGGTGATGTCGCGCAGCACCGCGCAGAACTTGCTGTCCGGTCCCTCGGCGATGCGGCCCATGGTCATGAACAGCGGGATGCGCCCGCCCTGGCGCACGCGCCCGATGACCTCGCGGCCATCGTTCATCAGCGAGGCGACGCCGCCGCCGATCAGCCCGTCGAGATAGTCGAGCGCCGGCGAATGGCTCTCCGGCGCGAAGAGCAGGGTGAAGAGCTCACCGGCGACCTCGCGCTGGTCGTAGCCGAACAACGCTTCGGCGCTCTTGTTGAGCGCGAGGATGCGCCCACGCCCGTCCACGGTGACGACGCCGTCGGTCGCGGTGTCGAGCATGGCGGAGAGCTCGGAGACGCGAGCGTCGTTCGCCTGCCCCTCCAGCCGGAGCTGCTCGACGCGAGCGGAGGCCTCTTCCTCCTCCGCCTCGAATTCGGCCGCGAGCTCCTGCTCCTCCGCCTCCTCCGGCGACAGCAGCTTGAGGGCGCCGCCCGGCACGCTGTTGCGGAAGGCCATCAGCGTCGCGGGCTCGCCCTGCCAGCTCACGCTGGAGAGCCGGCCGTCGACACTGGTCAGCCCGCCCTTGCGGCCGACCAGGATCATCGCGCCGTCGCTGCCGCGGCTCGCGCCCTTGATGAGTTTGCTGACGCCACCGGCCGAGGTGAGATCGTCGAGATCGGCATAGTCCAGCAGATCGAGCAGGGTCCGGTTGGCGTAGAGCGCCGTCTCGTCGCGATTGACCATCACCGCGATCGGCAGCCGGTCGAGAATCTCTGCATGGGCGTTGGCAACGCGCGGGCGTGGTTCGGGCGCCGCGGCAGAGGGCGACGCAGCGCTCGCCGGAGCCTCGGCGGAGACCTTCTCCTTCGCGCTGCCCGCTTCCTCGTCGGGCATGCGCAGCGGCGTCGCTGCGGGCAGGCGCGGTTCGCCGGGCTCGTCTTCCTCGCCGGCGATGCGGGCGCCGAGCGCCTTGGCGATCTCACGGAAGGCGTTGCGCTCGGCCGAGGAGAGCAGGGTCTTGGAGGGCTCCAGCACCGGGCGCACGGCGGTCAGATGGCCATTGCGCAGCGGCACGACATTGGCCGGTGGCGGCGTGGGGACCGGCTGCCGCGGCTCGCTGGCCTCCGGGGCAGCGTCGCCGTCGTCGGCTCGCGTCGTCGGAGACTCGTCGTCCGAAGCTGCGAGCTCGGCTTCAGCGTCCGGGGCCTCTACCGGCGCATCCGCTTCGGCGTCGTCGTCTTCCGAGCGTGCCTCTGTCGGTTCAACCGACCCGGCCTCGGCAATGTCGCTCAGCGCGGGCTCAGGCAGCTCTTCCGCGGCCGTTGCCTCGGCAGGGGGCGCCTCGGGGGCATCGACCTCCGGAGAGACCGAAACGGCCTCTTCTTCGAGAGCCTCCCGGTCCGGAAAAACCTCGTTGGCGGGCGAGCGGGCCAGGCCGAAACCGCGGAAGCCGGCGGGGTTGCGCTCGCCGTCGAACAGCGGGAAGCCGGAGAGCTCGATCCGGGCACCTTCGCCGGCGCCGACACGCCAGAGCACGGCGCGGCCGCTCCAGGTCGAGGAGGTCGCGAGACGTGCGGCCAGGTCGCCATCGAGATCGACGACATCGCTCGCGAGCAAGGCGGACCAGTTGCGCCCCTGCGTCGCGCCTGCCGCCTCCAGGCCGACGAGCTCCGCGAAATCCTGCGACAGGCTGATCAGCGTCCCGCCGAGATCGCTCTCCCACAGGAAGCGCAGATTGGCGCGGCGCGGTTGCTCGACTGATTCGGCCTGGCCACCTGCGTCCGCAGTGGCGGGCCCAACCGCCGGAGCGATGGGAGTGCGCGGCTCTTCCTTCGGCACGGTGATGCCGAGGCGCCGCAGCTCGGAGGCGGTGACGCCGACGGCCAGCACTGGACCGGAATCGGTCTCGATTCGCTTGCAGCCGCAGGTCACGAGCCCGGTCAGCGACGCGCCGAGCCGCAATCTTTCGAGCCTGAGCGCAGTCGGCGAGGCGAGCCCGCCGGCAAGCAGGCGCAGGCGTTCGCGTGTCGCCATGGGCAGCTTAGCCGCGCCGCCGAAGGCGTCGAGCAGGGCCCGGCCGCCGCCGTTGGCGAAGGCCGGCGCATCGCTGCCGGCCGGCCAGAGCAGCAGCGCGCCTTCGCCGGCGAAGCCCGCGAGTGCGGGATCCTGCGCCAGCGCGCCGGCAACGCCGTTCCAATCCCGTCCGGATTCGCTCATCCCGCTCCGCTCAACCTGCTGACGACTCCAGCCCGCGCGAATATGCCTAACAAATCTTTAATAACCGCGCGAGCGGGGCGAATCCATGCGGGAACCCTGCCTCTCCCCTGACGTTTCCAAACAGCGTTAATATGGCTTGCGTTGCCCTTGCAGGGGCGGCGTTGTCATTGCACTGCAATAATGATATTGCAGTGCACAATAGCGGCGTGACGTCGGCGACGGCGAAGACGCTGGGCTCAGTCGCAGGAGGACCACCATGGACGGCAAGAACCCCTACGAAGTCCCCGCCGAAATGCGCGATTTCGCCGAGAAGAGCGTCGATCAGGCCCGCAAGGCTTTCGACGGTTTCATCGGCGCCGCCCAGAAGGCCGTCGACAGCGCTCATGGCTCGGCCGAGTCGACTCGCGTCAACGTCCAGGACATGACCAAGAAGGCGATGTCCTACGCCGAGAACAACATCGCGGCCGCCTTCGACCTTGCTAACAAGCTCGTCAAGTCGAAGGACATGAACGAGGTGCTCCAGCACCAGTCCGAGTTCCTCAAGGCCCAGATGGCCGCGCTGCAGACGCAGCTCAAGGATGTCGGCACGAGCGTGCAGGACGCCGCCAAGAAGGCAGCCGAGACCGCCGCCAAGGCGACCAAGCTGAAGTGAAGCCTTGAGCGCCGCGGGTGCGGAGCGGGCTTTCACGACGAAGCGGCCGGGCGCCGGCGCAGGCGTACTCGATCGGGATGAGACATCCCGCGGGGCCTGCCTGGGCCCGGTTTCGTCGATCGCGCAGGTTCGCCTGCCGGAACCGTGAAGGAGAGATCCGATGGCTAAGCAGACTACCCCCGGCAAGGCGCCGATCAGCCTCGCGCCGGTCAAGGCGCTGAGCGAGCCGACGCCGCTCGCACCGGCCGCGCCCGTCAAGGCCCCCGAGGCGAAGCTCGTGGAAGCCAGGCCCCTGGAAGCCAAGCCGGTGGACACCAAGCCCGTGGACACCAAGTCCACGCTGGCGGTGAAGCCTGTCGCCGCACCGCTCACGCCTGCGCCGGTCGCCAAGGTCGAGGCCAAGTCTGCTGCTCCGGTGTCTGCTGCTCCGGTGTCCGCTGCTCCCAAGGTTGCCGCTCCCGTGCCGACGGCCCCGCAACCCGCCGCCCAGCCGGTGGTGAAGCCTGCTGCCGTTGCTATCGCCGCGTCCGCAACGAAGCCCGTCGCGAAGCCTGCTGCCGAGCCCGCCAAGCGCACCGCCCCGCTGAAGATCAAGATCGCGAAGCCGGCCGCCAAGGTCGCCGCTCCCGCGGTGAAGATTGAAGCCGCCAAGGCCGCGCCCGCCAAGCTCGCGCCCGCCAAGCCGGCGTCCGTGCCTGCACCGGCCAAGCTCTCCGCCGAGCCGATCAAGGTGCAGCCCGCTCCCGCCAAGGTCGAGCCCGCCAAGGTCGAGCTGGTTGCGGCGAAGCCGGTGGCTCCTGTTGTGGCCAAGCCCACGCCCGCCCCGGTCAAGCTCGTCGAGGCTCCCGAGCCGGCTGCTGCGCCTGCCGTTGCCTCGCCTGTCGCTGTCAAGCCGGTCGAAGCGCCGAAGCCGGTTGCGGTCGCTCCCTTCTCGGCTGCCGCCTGGCTGGAGCCGACCCTGGCGCTGACGCGTGCCTTCGGCGCCGTCCAGGCCAAGGTGCTCGACCATGCCTGCGCCGAGCTGAAGGCGACGCTGGGCGAGGTCGAGACCCTGGCCCGCACGCAGAGTACCGCGGATGCGGTCGCGCTCCAGGCCAAGGCCTTCCGCCGCAGCTATGAATCCTTTGCCGCTCATCTCGGCGATCTCGCCGCGACGGCGCGCCAGGAGCTGCCGCGTCGCTGATTTCGAAAGCCGGCGCGGTTTTCCGCGCGCCGGCTCGCATTTCGCCGTTGCATTCGGTGAGGCGTGGCACTAGGTTCCGCGCCGTCGCCGGACTGCTTCCAAGCGCCGCGACATCAGGCGCAAGCCGTGCAGCCATAGCTCAGTTGGTTAGAGCGCTAGATTGTGGATCTAGAGGTCCCCCGTTCAAGCCGGGGTGGCTGTACCATCTTTCTCTTCTGTACCGATCCTTCCCGAGATTGCGCGTGTGCCCTGCGCTGGCCTAGCTTGCCGCGCGGCTTCGAGCCGCAAGCCTCGGGAGCACGCCATGCCCAGCAAGATCGATCTTCTCAACCCGGCCTCGCTCTCGCCGCCGACCGGCTATTCGCACCTCGCCATCGTCAAGGCGGAGCGGCAGGTTCATGTCTCCGGCCAGGTCGCTTACGACCCGATGGGCAAGGTGGTGGGAGAGGGCGACATCGCCGCCCAGGCCGAGCAGGTCTATGCCAATCTCGCCGCGGCGCTGGCTGCTGCCGGGACAGACTTCACCAAGGTGTTCAAGCTGGTGACCTATGTCGTCGATCTCTCGACCGAGAAGGCTGTCGCCGTGCGCAAGGTGCGGATGAAGTATCTCGGCGACGGCCCTTATCCTGCGAGCACCATGGTCGGGGTCACGGCGCTGGTCGATCCGCGCCTCCTCATCGAGATCGAGGCGATCGCCGCGCTGGATTGAGCGCCGGCCGGGCGGGACTTGCGACGGGGCGCGCCGCTCGCCATATCCGGTTCACGCGGTTGGGTTCGCCTTTCGCGTTCGGGGC
Organism: Allobosea sp. Root483D1; assembly: GCF_001429505.1. GTDB lineage: Bacteria > Pseudomonadota > Alphaproteobacteria > Rhizobiales > Beijerinckiaceae > Allobosea. Next base: position 281,280 of record NZ_LMJW01000001.1, on the reverse strand, counting down.
GCTGCGCAAGCGGGCTCCGGTTGTTCCAGAGGCGCCTTTCAAGGGCTTCGTGATGACGCGTCCGCCTAGCCTGTCGCATCCCTTCCTGCTCGGGTTCGACGATATCGAGCGGGCTCTCGACCGGGTCGCCAAAGGCGCCGGCGATGGCTATCCGCCCTATAATATCGAGCGCATGCCGCGCACCGAGGATGAGCCCGACAAGCTCAGGATCACGCTCGCGGTGGCCGGATTCTCGCGCGAACAGCTCGAGATCACGCTGGAGGAAAACCAGCTGACCATCCGCGGCCGTCAGGTCGACGACAAGACGCGGCATTTCCTGCATCGCGGCATCGCCGCGCGGCAGTTCCAGCGCTCCTTCCTGCTTGCCGATGGCATGCATGTTCTAGGCGCGGATCTCTCGAACGGGCTGCTCGCCATCGACCTGGCCCGTCCGGAACCGGAACGGCTCGTCCGGCGTATCGATATCATGAGCCGCGACTAGGGGCCTGGAGAAGGCGCTTCGTAGACGTCAGTTCGAGGAGGCATGCGGTTTGCCTTCCGTTCATGATCAAGGATGCACAATCAAACCGCCTCGCACTGCTCTGAAGGAGGGCGCGATGACTGAGACCAGAGAGACCCCCCTGACCACGGCCGAATTCGCCGCCCTCGGCAATGGCCAGGTCGCCTATCTCAAGCCGATCATGTCGGATGAGTTGGCTCGCATCTTCCCGCAGGCGCCGGAGATCGAGCCCGGACTGCAGCTGTTCGCGCTGCTCTCGGCCGATGGCGCACCGATCCTAGTGACCGATTCCCGCGAGGCCGCGACGGCCAACGCCTGGGAGCACGATCTCAGGATGGTCAGCCTGCACTGACGCGCCGCGTTTACGCCGCCGCGGGGGCGATGCCCTCGACGGCGGCGATCAGGCGCGCGATGTCCTCGGGTGTCGACAGGCGATGATTGCCATCCTTGATCATCGTCAGCACGACCGGATCGTGCGGCAGATGCTCCACCAGCTTGAGCGCCTGGCCATAGGGCACGTCGGGATCCTTCATGCCCTGCAGGATATGGATGGGGCAGCCGGTCTCGAGCGGCTGCCCGAAGAGGAGATGGCGCCGCCCGTCCTCGATCAGTGCCCGCGTAATCGGCATAGGTTCGGGCGAATATTCCGACGGCCGCTGCCAGACACCTTCATTGACGATCGTCTGGCGGATCGCCTCCGGCATCTGCGCCCACATCAATTCCTCGGTGAAATCGACGGCCGGCGCGATCAGTACCAGGCCAGTCGGCCGCAGCCGCGGTTCTGCTTGACGAAGGCGCAGCGTCGCCAGCAGCGCAACCCAGCCGCCCATCGACGAGCCGACCAGGATGGCGGGGTCCTGCGTATGGGCGGCGAGAACCGCCTGCGCATCCTCGAGCCAATGCGACATGGTCCACTGGGCGAAGTCGCCGCTCGATTCGCCATGGCCGGCATAGTCGAAGCGGATGAAGGCGCGCCCCGTGCGCTCGGCCCAAGCGGCGAGCGCTTCGGCCTTGGTCGCCCGCATGTCCGAGCGCAAACCGCCGAGCCAGACCACCGGCGGGCCGTTGCCTGCCTGCGTCAGCACTGCGATCTCGCGGCGCTCCGCATCAGTGCCGACGCTCAAAAATTGCGGCTCAGGCCTCGTCACCCTATGCTCTCCTGTGGTGAACCGGGTGAAAGCAGGCGCGTCCCTGCTGCAATACCGCCCGATTTGGTCATCATCTGAACCCGATAGCACCCGCGAGTCGCCAAGCAGAAGGCCTTTTCAAGCAGTGAGCACCTCCCTGCGTTCCGGCGCGCAATTATCCCTGCCTTCGACCGAGACGCATCCGCTCGCCGGGCGCACCGTGCTGCAGATCATCCCGGATCTGGAAGCGGGGGGTGCCGAGCGCACCGCCGTCGACATTGCCGCGGGGCTGACCGAGGTCGGTGCGCGGGCGCTGGTCGCGACGGAGGGCGGACGGCTCGTCGCCGAATTGCAGGCCAAGGGCGGCATCTGGCTGCCCTTTCCGGCGGCGGCCAAGAACCCGCTCTCGATGCTGCTCAACGTGCGCACCTTCGCGCTGCTCTGCAAGCGCGAACGGGTCGACCTCGTCCATGCCCGCTCGCGGGCGCCGGCCTGGGTCGCGCTCGCGGCGACACGGGCCCTGAAGCTGCCCTTCGTCACGACCTATCACGGCTCCTACAACGCCCGCTCGACGGTGAAGAACCTCTACAATTCGGTGATGGCGCGCAGCGACGTCGTCATCGCCAATTCCGGCTACACCGCCGACCTGATCCGTGCCCGCCACCCCTTTGCCCGCGAGCGCATCCGCGTCGTCCATCGCGGCACCGATTTCTCGGCCTTCGCGCCGTCGGCCGTGAGTCCCGAACGGATCAGCGCCCTGCGCAGCGCCTGGGGCGTCGAGCCGCATCAGCGCATCGTGCTGTTGCCCGGCCGGCTCACCGGCTGGAAGGGGCAGAAGGTGCTGATCGAGGCGGCGCGCCAGTTGCGCGATGCCGGCGACGTGGACACCGCTTTCATCCTCGCCGGTGATGCGCAGGGCCGCGACGGCTATGTCCGCGAGCTCGACGACGCCATCGCCAGGGCCGGACTCGAGGGCCGGGTCCGCCGCGTCGGCCATTGCTCGGACATGCCTGCCGCCTTCCTGGCGGCTGCCGTGGTCGCCGTGCCCTCGACCGAGCCGGAGGCGTTCGGCCGCGTCGCCGTCGAGGCGCAGGCCATGGGCACGCCGGTCGTCGTCTCCAATCTCGGCGCCGTACCGGAGACGGTGCTGGCGCCGCCGCAGGTCACGCCGCAGGAGCGTAGCGGCTGGCATGTGCCGCCCGACGATGCGGCGGGGCTCGCCGAGGCCCTGCGCGAGGCGCTGGCGCTGCGGCCCTCCGCCCGCGACGCGCTGGCGCGGCGCGCCCGGCTGCATGTCGAGCGCCATTTCTCGCTGGCTTCGATGGTCAACGACACACTCGACGTCTATTGCGCCCTGCTCGGGCGCTGAACCCGCCTGATCCATTGACAACGCTTCGCGTTGTGCAATGTGTCTCACCAACGGCGCGATGCGCCAGTCACAGGAGAATACAGCCATTCGTCGTCCCTTCCGTGCCGCACCAGCTCCCGTCAAGGACGGTCCCCGCGCCAACCGTGACATTCGTGGCGTCCGCGACGTCCAGCTCATCGACGATACCGGCGCCAACCGTGGCGTGGTCTCGTTCTTCGACGCGCTCAAGATTGCCGAGGATGCCGGTCTCGACCTGGTCGAGATCGCCCCCAATTCTGTGCCTCCCGTCTGCAAGATCCTCGATTACGGCCGCTTCCGCTTTCTCGAGCAGAAGAAGGCGTCCGAGGCGCGCAAGAAGCAGCGCACCATCGAGATCAAGGAAATCAAGCTTCGTCCGGGCATCGACAAGCACGATTACGAAGTGAAGATGAAGGCGATGCACGGCTTCTTCGAGGAAGGCGACAAGGTGAAGGTCACCCTGCGCTTCCGTGGCCGCGAGATGGCGCACCAGGATCTCGGTGTGAAGGTGCTGGAACGCGTCAAGGTCGATACGGCCGAAGTCGCCAAGGTCGAGAGCGACTGGCAGCTCGAAGGTCGTCAGATGGTCATGGTGCTCGCGCCCAGGTAAGCGCGGGTATCGCAACGATGAAAAAAGGGCGCACTGTCAGGTGCGCCCTTTTTCGTTCAGCTCAGCAGGCGCTTGAGCTTGCGCACGGCGCTGTCCGGCGTCGTCAGCACCGGCTTGCCTGTCGCGGCGGCGACCGCTGGTTCCGCTCGGGCGAGGCTGAACTGCGCCAGAGCGATCGCGTCGCAATCGGCCAGGTCGGCTGCGGCCAGCGCTGCCAGCCGGTCATGCTCGGGCCCGTCGCTACGGTCGAGGGCGGCGAGCGCGCCTCCCGCAAGCTTCGGGGTGACCGTCAGCGATCCCGGAAACTCCGGCGGCATCGATTGCAGCGTCGGCGCGAAGCTGGCGAGGAGCCCGATCCGGCCGCCGATCGCCATGGCTTCCTCGATCATCGCCTCGTTCGGCTTCAGCACCGGCAGCGGGGCAAGGGCGTGCTGCACCGCCTCGATGCAGGGGCCGAAGGCCGAGCAGGTGAAGAGGATGCCGTCGGCGCCGGTCGCCCGCGCATAGCCGGCAAGGCTCAGGAAGCGCCCGGTCATCGCCTCGGTGATCTGTCCGTCGCGGGCGAGATCGGCCGAGAGGCTGTCGTCGAGCAGGTTCATCAGCGTGGCCTCAGGCCACAGCCGCGCGAACGCCGCCTCGATCGGAGGCGGCGAATGGCGCAGGGCGTGGATCAGAGCGATCCGCATCAGCGAATGGGATGCGGGTATTGCAGCCCACCCCTGGAGGCGAGGTCGTTGAGCCCGCGCTTCAACTGCAGCTTGGAGCCCGCGCCGACATTGCGCTCGAAGCTCTCGCCGTAATTGCCGACATGCTTGATCACGCGATAGGCCCAGTCATTGCTCAGGCCGAGGCCCTCGCCGAATTTGCCCTCGGTGCCCAGCAGGCGCTTGATCTCCGGATTGCCCGATTTCAGCATCTCGTCGACATTAGCCTTGGTCACGCCGAGCTCCTCAGCGTTGAGCATGGCGTAATGCGTCCACTTGACCAGGTTGAACCAGCTCTCGTCGCCGCGCTTCACCGCCGGGCCGAGCGGCTCGCGCGAGATCAGCGTCGGCAGGATGACGAAATCGTCCGGCTTGGAGAATTTGAGCCGCTCGGCGGCAAGGCCGGAGGTGTCGGTGGTGAAGGCGTCGCAGCGCCCAGCCTCCAGCGCCTTCACACCCTCCTCATTGGTGGAAAAGCCAATGATCTCGTATTTGAGTTTGTTGGCGCGGAAGAAGTCGGCGAGGTTGAGCTCGGTCGTCGTGCCCTGCGTCACGCAGATCGAGGCGCCGTTCAGCCCCTTCGCTTCGGTGACCCCGAGCGACTTGCGCACCATGAAACCCTGCCCGTCGAAATAGTTGATGATCGGCCAGGACATGCCGGCCGAGGTGTCGCGGGACATGGTGTAGGTGGCGTTGCGGGCGAGCATGTCGACCTCGCCGGTCTGCACCACGACGAAGCGCATCTGTGGTGTCGTCGGGACGAACTTGATCTTGTTCGGGTCGTTGAAGACCGCCGAGGCGACGGCGCGGCAAAGATCGATGTCGAGCCCGTCCCAGCGCCCGTCCGGCCCCTGCATGCCGAAGCCGGGCAAGGCGATGTGGTTGCCGCAGGTCAGCTCGCCGCGCGCCTTGACGCGGTCGAGCGTGCCGGTCTGGGCGTTGGCCACGCCGGCAAGACCGAGCGTGGCAAGTCCGGCGAAGAGCAGATGTTTCAGCTGCTTGGTTTTCATGGCAGTTCCCCTGTGGTGGTCGCTACGGGCTCTTGATGGCCCGGGTCGGGTAGAGCCTTTAGGCCGGTCGGGCCGAGGCCAGGCTCGCGTCGATGGCGTCGCCCAGCCGTTCGACGATGGTATCGACGGTTGCGGCATCGATGATGAAGGGCGGCGCGAGCAGGACATGGTCGCCGGCGGTGCCATCGGCGGTGCCGCCCATCGGATAGATCAGCAGGCCGCGTTCCTGCGCCGCCTGCTTGATCCTGGCATTGAGCTTCAGGGCCGGATCGAACGGCGCTTTGGTCGAGCGGTCGGCGACGATCTCGACACCCCAGAAATGGCCGCGCCCGCGAATGTCGCCGACATGATGGTGATTACCGAAGCGCTCGCGCAGGCGCTGTTCCAGCCTGGCGCCCTGCTTGCGGACATTGGCGAGGAGGTCGTCGCGCTCGATCACCTTCTGCACCGCGAGCGCGGTGGCGCAGGCGAGGGGATGGCCCACGTAAGTTTGGCTGTGCGGGAAGATGCCCGAGCCCTGCCTGACGGCTTCGACGACCCGTTTCGAAGCCAGCATCGCGCCGATCGGCGCATAGCCGCCGCCCAGCCCCTTGGCGATCGCCATCAGGTCCGGCGCGATGCCTTCGTGCTCGCAGGCATGCAGCGTGCCGGTGCGGCCCATGCCGCTCATCACCTCGTCGAGGATCAGGAGCACGCCATGGCGGTCGCAGATCTCGCGGATGCGCTTGAAATAGCCGGGCGCGGCCGGCACCGCGCCGAGCGTCGCGCCGACCACCGTCTCGGCGACGAAGGCGCAGACCGTCTCCGGCCCGAGTTCCAGGATCTTCGTCTCGAGCTCCTCGGCGACGCGAAGCCCGTATTCCTCGCTGGTTTCGTCAGCGCGGCGGCCGCGATACTCGTAGCAGGGCGAGATGTGGTGGCCCTGCATCAGCATCTCAGCGAAGGGCGCACGGTCCTTCATCCGGCCGCCGACCGAGAGCGCACCCAGCGTGATGCCGTGATAGCTCTGCTGGCGCGAGATGAAGTTGACGCGGGCTTGCTCACCCTTTTCGACGAAATAGTGCCGCGCCAGCTTCAGGCAGGCCTCGATCGCCTCCGAGCCCGAGCTGCAGAAGTAGGCGCTTTCCATCCCGGCCGGCGCCCGCGCGATCAGATGGTCGGCGAGTTCCTCGGCGACGTCGGTGGTGAAGAAGCTGGTATGGGCATAGGCGAGCTTGTCGATCTGGGCATGCATCGCAGCCAGCACATCGGGATGGCCATGGCCGAGGCAGGAGACGGCGGCGCCGCCCGAGGCGTCGATATGCTCGCGCCCGTTCTGGTCGCGCAGCAGCATGCCTTCGCCGCTGGTTGCGGTCGGGTAGGTCTCGCTCAGCATGCGATGCAGGATGTGGCTCATCGATGGCCTCGCCTGGACGGTCTGGGATTGAGGAAGGTGCCGGCCCCGTCGAGCGCGGCTTCGTGGCGGGCGATCGCGGCAAGCGCGGCCTCACCCTTGCGGGCCGTCATCAGCGCCGCCAGGCATTCGACCGCGGCGAAGGCCGGCGTCATCGTGTGGAAGAAGGAGGGCGTCTCGGTCCGGACCAGCAAAGCCACGTCGGCGATGGCCGCGAGGGGGGAAAGCGCACTGTCGGTCAGCGCCACGACTGTCGCGCCGCGCTCCCGGGCGATCTCGGCCGCCTGCACCGTGAGGCGGGTATAGGGCGCGACCGAGACGGCGAAGAGTGCATCGCCCGGCCCGATCCGGCGCAGCGCATCGATGCCGCGCCCGCCGGCGCCGTCTGCAAGGACAGAGTTTGCGCCGATCAGGTCGCGGATATAGTCGAGCATGAAGGCCGCCGGGAAGGCCGAGCGCAGCCCGAAGCAGAACACGGTCCCAGCCTCGCTCAGCAAGTCTGCAGCCTGCTCGAAACGAGCCAGCGCCTGCGGCTCGCACAGCGCTTTCAGATGCTCGGCCAGCGCCGCGAACATGTCCTGCGCGATCGCGCTCGGGCCCTCCTCGCCATGGCGCTGCAGGAGCTCGCCGGCGCGGCCGGCAAAATCTTCCGGCCGCCGCCGCAGCGCCGCGGCATGGGCGGCCCGGAGCTCGTCATAGCCCTTGAGGCCGAAGCGCTGGGCCAGTCGGGTGAGGGTGGCCGGCGATAGCCCGGCGCGCTTGGCCTGCTCGCGCGTCGTCAGCAATGCGACATCGGCCGGGTGGTCGAGCACCCAGCGCGCCGCGGCCTGCAATTGCTGCGGCAACTGCTCGAAGCTCTCGGTGAGGCTCGCCGTCAGGCCGGATTTGTCCATGCGCCGGACTTTAGCAGGGTGGGGTATGCTGTGAAACAGATTCTTTGATTGATACAACATGAAACATTCGTTTCATGTTTACTTGCCACTTGTCGGGGATCCCGAGCCTGGTCAGTTCCGCACGAGCAACCCGTCGAGCATCAGGTTGAAGGCATCGATCGCCTTGCGCGAGGTCGCCTGTGGATCGGGCGCATGCGCGATCCACTGCGCTGCGTATTGCGTCGCTCCGGCGATCAGCCGTGCCGCCGCTTCGCCATCGATCGGCGCGGTAACGCCGGTCTCGGCCAGCTTGGTCAGGCTCTCCGTCATCGAGCGGATGCATTCGCTCAAGGTCGGCCAGTCCCAGGGATCGCCCAGGACGGCCGGTCCGTCGCGCAGCATGATGCGCTGGATCTCCGGGTCGAGCGCCAGCTCGATATAGGCGGTGCATTCATTGCGGAAACCGGTCCAGGGATCGCCCGCCTTTGCAGTGGCGGCCTGCATATAGGCGTTCATCTCACCGTCGATCTCTACGATGACCGCCACCAGCAGGCCCTTCTTATCGCCGAAGTGATGGTAGAGCGCCCCGCGCGTCAGCCCGGCCGAGGCGGTGAGTTCGTCCATCGAGGTCTCGGCATAGCCGATCGTGCCGAAGGCGGCGCGTGCTGCGCGGATCAGCTTGGCCCGCGTCTCGGCGATCATCTGGGTGCGCGGCTTGCGCATCGTCCATACCCCCTTCGTATACGGCGCGTATGTGAATTGACATACGTCTCGTATGTAATTACTCATGTCACATACGCAACGTATGTCAATTGCGCTTCCAAGCTGCGCCTCGATGTGACGGAGACGTCCATGCCTAACCCCTATCGCGAGATTTTCCGGGCCCCCGGCTCGATCGGCTTCTCTGCCGCCGGCTTCGTCGCCCGCCTGCCGCTGTCGATGGTCACCATCGGCATCGTCACCATGCTGTCGCAGGCGCGCGGCCAGTACTGGCTCGCCGGTGCTGTCGCCGCGACCTTTGCGCTATCCAACGCGTTGATCGCGCCGCAGATCTCGCGGCTGGTCGACCGCCATGGCCAGAGCAAGGTGCTGGTTCCCGCCACGTTCGCGACCGTCGTCGCGCTGATCGGGCTGATGCTGGCCACGCGCTTCGACGCGCCGATCTGGGTGCTCTTCCTTTTCGCCGCGCTCGCCGGAATGGAGCCGAGCATGATGGCGATGGTGCGCGCCCGCTGGACCGAGATCTATCGCGACACGCCGCAGCTGCGCACCGCCTTCGCCTTCGAATCGGTGGTTGACGAGATGGTCTTCATGGTCGGCCCGGTGATCGCGATCGGCCTAAGCGTCGTCTGGTTCCCGGAGGCGGGTCCGCTCGCGGCGACGATTCTGCTCGCCATCGGCATGGCCCTGTTCGTGGCGCAGCGCGAGACCGAGCCTCCGGTGCATCAACATGGCGTGGGAGGTGGTTCCGCGATCCGGCTGGTGCCGGTGCAGATCATCGCATTGCTGATGGTCGCGCTCGGTACGGTCTTCGGCACGGCCGAGGTCACAGCGGTCGCCTTTGCCGAGGCGCAGGGCAACAAGGCGGCGGCGAGTCTGGCGCTCGCGGCCTATGCTGCTGGCTCCTTCATCACCGGCCTCGTTTTTGGCGCGCTCCGCCTGCGTATGCCGCTCGCCACGCAATTGCTGCTCTCGATCGCGCTTGCCGCGGCGACGACGCTGCCGCTGCTGATCGTCTCGTCGCTCTGGATGCTGGGCATCGTGCTCTTCATCGCCGGGGCCTCGATCTCGCCGACCGTGATCGTCGCCATGGCGCTGGTCGAGCGGCATGTGCCGGCCGCGAAGCTGACCGAGGGCATCACCTGGGTGATGACCGGCATGGGCATCGGCATGGCGGCGGGCTCGGCAGCCTCGGGCTGGCTGATCGACGCCTATGGCGCGAGCACCGGCTTCTACGTCTCGGTCGGTGGCGGCTTCTCGGCGCTGGCGATCGTCGCGGTCGGGTTCTGCCTGCTCGCCGAGCCGCGGCGGCCCGTTGGCGAAGACATCGACGGACTGAAGGCGAACTGCGCCTAAAGCCTGTCTCACAAAAAAGGGCGGCCTCCCGAAGGAGGCCGCCCGATCTATTTGCAAACCGCTCAGCGGATCGGCGGTGCGTATTGCAGCCCGCCCTGGGACCAGAGCTTGTTGACGCCGCGCGGTAGCGGGTTGCGGCTCTGGGCGCCGAAATGCCGCTCGAAGCTTTCGCCGTAATTGCCGACCGCCTTGACGACCCGCACCACCCAGTCGTTGCTAAGGCCGAGCGACTCGCCGAACTTGCTCTCGGCGCCGAGCATGCGGCGGACTTCCGGGTTCTGCGAGCTCTTCGCCATCTCGTCGACATTGGCCTGGGTGACGCCGAGTTCCTCGGCGTTGATCATGGCGAACACGGTCCAGCGCACGATGTCGAACCAGGCCTGGTCGCTCTTGCGGACCCAGGGGCCGAGCGGCTCCTTGGAGATCACCTCCTGGAGCAGGATGTGCTCGTCCGGCTTCTGCAATTTGTTGCGCGTGCCGGCGAGCGAGGAGAGGTCGGTGGTGTAGGCGTCGCAACGTCCGGCCTCATAGGCCGCGACCGTCTCCTCGAGCGTGGCGAAGGCGACGGTCTCGAACTTGAGGTTGTTGGTGCGGCCATAGTCGGCGAGGTTGAGCTCGGTGGTTGTGCCCTGCGCGACGCAGACCGAGGCGCCGTTGAGCTCCTTGACTGTGTTCACGTTGAGCTTCTTGCGCAGGATGAAGCCCTGGCCGTCATAATAGTTAACCGCCGTGAAGCTGAGGCCCTGGCCGATATCGCGGCTCAGCGTCCAGGTCGTGGTGCGCGCCAGGACGTCGATCTCGCCGGACTGCAAGGCCACGAGCCGGTTCTTGCTCGACAGCGACAGATACTGCGCCTTGTCCTGGTCGTTGAAGATCGCGGCTGCGAGCGCGCGGCAGAGATCGGTGTCGAAGCCGTTCCAGACGCCCTTGCCGTCCTGCAGCGAGAAGCCCGGCACGCCTTCGCTGGTGCCGCAGACGATATGGCCGCGCGCCTTGATCCGGTCGAGGGTGGACGGGCTGCCGCTCTGGGCGAAGGCGGACGCGGTGGAGGCGGCGACGAGCGCAAGGCCCGCTGCCAGACTGAGGAGGGCTGACTTCACGGTGATCGTCTCCGGGGCGGGGATGCAGCTGCGATGGTTCGAAACAATTACAGTGATATGACGAATTCCAAACGGCTGCGATGTCCGCCGGCGCGAAGCATCGCGCTCGCGATGGATTGTGCCCTAGTCGCAGGCTCTTGCCAGGTTCCGGCCTTTCTGCCATAAGCCGCGCCTTCGATCGCCCGGCTGATAAGGGCTGCCGTGGCGGTCGTTCTTTGCTTCCCAAAGCAAAATTGAAGCGGCGCATTGTTCGCGCTCGCGACCTATGAGGAGCTGAAATGCCCAAGATGAAGACGAAGGCGAGCGCCAAAAAGCGCTTCAAGATCACCGGAACCGGCAAGGTACTCTACGCCCAGGCCGGCAAGCGTCACGGCATGATCAAGCGGACCAACAAGCAGCTCCGCAATCACCGTGGGACGAACGTTCTTTTCGAAGGCGATGCCGCCAACGTGAAGAAGTACTTCCTGCCGAACGGCTGACGCCCCCTAACTTTTCCGGAGATCAAACATGGCTCGCGTGAAACGGGGCGTAACGTCCCACGCCAAGCACAAGAAGACATTCAAGGCCGCCAAGGGTTTCTATGGCCGCCGCAAGAACACGATCCGCGCCGCCAAGGCGGCCGTCGATCGGTCGATGCAGTACGCCTATCGTGATCGCAAGAACAAGAAGCGCACGTTCCGCGCCCTTTGGATCCAGCGCCTGAACGCTGCGGTCCGCGAGCATGGCCTGACCTACTCGCTGTTCATCGGCGGCCTCGCCAAGGCGGGCCTCGAGCTCGACCGCAAGACCCTGTCGGCCCTCGCGATCGACGACGCTGCTGCCTTCGCCGCGGTGGTCGAGACGGTCAAGGGCGCGCTCGGCGCCGAGGCCAAGGCCGCCTGAGCGGTCTGCCTCGATTGGAATACGAAAGGCCGGCGGAAACGCCGGCCTTTTTTGTTTGTCGATTTCGCACGCCGCCGAGAGTTTGCTCGTCCCGGACAAGCCGCGAAGCGGCGCCGATCCGGGACCCATGCCTAAACCGTTCCGGAATGGGTCCCGGGTCTTCGCTTCGCTGCGCCCGGGACGACCGGAAAGGTGGAGCGGAAGCGAAGGGCCTATGTCTGCACGGTCTCCACCGCCTTTGGCGTCCAGCTCTCGCCGGCGCCGTCGACGATGCGCTGATAGGCCTCCTCGGGCGTATCGGCATAGCAGAACAGCTTCAGGTCTTCCGGCCGGATGAAGCCGGCCTCGGCCATCCGGTCGAGGTTGATCAGCCCCTGCCAGTAGGCGCTGTCGTAGAGCACGATCGGCACCGGCGGCATCTTGCCGGTCTGCACCAGCGTCATGATCTCGAACAATTCGTCGAGCGTGCCGAAGCCGCCGGGGAAGACGACCAGCGCTGCCGCCCGCATGGCAAGGTGCATCTTGCGCATCGCGAAATAGTGGAAGCGGAAGGTCAGGTCGGGCGTCGACCAGGCGTTCGGCTCCTGCTCGTGCGGCAGGGTGATGTTGAAGCCGATCGAGACCGCGCCGGCCTCGGTGGCACCGCGATTGGCCGCCTCCATGATGCCCGGCCCGCCGCCGGTAGCGATGACATGGTGACGGCCGCTCTCCTTGCCGTCGAGCGCACCGCCGCGTTCCGAGGCGATCTTGCCGAACTGTCGCGCCGCCTCGTACCAGGGATTGCCCTCGCGCACCCTTGCCGAGCCGAAGACGACGATGGTCGAGACGATGCCGCGGGCGCGCAGGGCGTCTTCGGCCTTCTGGTATTCGAGCATGAAGCGCGCCCCGCGCGTCGAATCGCCGAGGAGAAAATCCTGGTCGAGTGCGGCGACCCGGTAGGAGGGCGAAGTCTTCTGGGCGGTGTTGTCGGGCATGTCTGTGGTCTCCGTCGTCCGCACTGCATAGCTGTGCTGGGTCGGTCCTGTCGCCCCTTGCCTCCAGCGCAACGATGATTGCGACGGGATTGTCATGATCCGATGGCTAGAGTGGCGCCGTTGCCGAAAACCGCGTGAGCAGGATGCTTTGCCAGCGCGATTCAGGCTGGCATCCGCTTGCTCGACCCCCTAGAAGGTGGCTCGCAAACAGGCTGAATTGGCATGAACGACATCGATACCCTTCGCGACTCCCTGATCGGCGAGATCGAGTCGGCCGGCGACGAGGCGGCGTTGGAGCAGCTGCGCATCGCGGCGCTCGGCAAGTCCGGCTCGGTCTCGGGCCTGCTGAAGACGCTCGGCACGATGACGCCGGACGAACGCAAGGAGCAGGGCCCGCGCATCAACGGCCTGCGCGACACCGTCCAGCAGGCGCTCGGCGCCCGCAAGGAAGCGCTCGGTGAGGCGGCGCTGGAAACCAGGCTTTCGGCCGAGCGGCTCGACATCTCGCTGCCGGTGCGCGAGGGGCCGGAGGCGCGCGGGCGCATCCACCCGATCAGCCAGGTCATCGATGAGATCACCGCGATCTTCGGCGACATGGGCTTTGCGGTCGCCGAAGGCCCGGATGTCGAGACCGACGACCTCAACTTCACCAAGCTCAACTTCCCGGTCGGACACCCGGCGCGGGAGATGCACGACACCTTCTTCTTCGCGCCGGATGCCAATGGCGAGCGCAAGCTCTTGCGCACCCACACCTCGCCGGTCCAGGTGCGCACGATGATGTCGCAGGAGCCGCCGATCCGGGTGATCTGCCCGGGCCGGACCTACCGCATGGATTCCGACCAGACCCACACCCCGATGTTCCATCAAGTCGAGGGTCTCGTCATCGACAAGAAGACCCATTTCGGCCACATGAAATGGGTGCTGGAGGAGTTCTGCAAGGCGTTCTTCGAGGTCGAAGGCGTCAAGATGCGCTTCCGCCCCTCCTTCTTCCCGTTCACCGAGCCTTCGGCCGAGGTCGACATCCAGTGCTCGCGCAAGGACGGCGAGATCCGCTTCGGCGAGGGCGACGACTGGCTCGAGATTCTCGGCTGCGGCATGGTCCACCCGAATGTGCTGAAGAATTGCGGGCTCGATCCCGATGTCTATCAGGGCTTCGCCTGGGGCATGGGCATCGATCGCATTGCCATGCTGAAATACGGCATGCCGGATCTGCGGCCCTTCTTCGAGGCCGATGTCCGCTGGCTGTCGCATTACGGCTTCCGTCCGCTCGACCTGCCGACCCTGACCGGCGGGCTGACCTCGTAACCTCACCGAGAGGGGAGACGCATGAACGCGGCGCAATGGGCAGGGTTGATCGCGGCGCTGATGGTCGCCGCCAATCTGCTCTGCCTCGCCATCGCCTTCATGCGCCTGCGCCGCCGGTCGGCGCCGTCGCGCCTGCAGAAGCTCGCGCCGCCGGTGACGGTCGTGCGGCCGGTGCGCGGCATCGAGACCTTCAGCCGGGAGACGCTGACCTCGGGGCTCGAGCTCGACTATCCCCAATACGAGACGATCTTCTGCGTCGCCGACGGTCATGATCCGATCGTGCCGCTGATCGAGGAACTGATCGACACTTACGGAGCCGACCGCGTCCGCCTGATCGTCGGCGACGTCGCCGTCAGCGCCAATCCCAAGCTCAATAACTGCGTCAAGGGCTGGGAGGCGGCACGCCATGACTGGGTGGTCCTCGCCGATTCCAACGTGCTGATGCCCAAGGACTATATCCAGCGGCTGATGGCCTCCTGGCGCGAGGACACCGGGCTCGTCTGCTCGACGCCGGCCGGCTCGCGGCCGGGCTGCTTCGGCGCCGAGGTCGAGTGCGCTTTCCTCAATACCTTTCAGGCGCGCTGGCAATATGCCGCTGAGGCGCTCGGTTTCGGCTTCGCCCAGGGCAAGTCGATGCTCTGGAACAAACCCTTCCTCGATGCCAATGGCGGCATCGCCGCGCTCGCCGCCGAGATCGCCGAGGATGCGGCGGCGACCAAGCTGGTGCGCAAGGCCGGCAAGCACGTCCATCTCGTCGGCCAGCCCTTCGAGCAGCCGCTCGGGCCGCGCCACCTGCGCGATGTCGTCCAGCGCCAGTTCCGCTGGGCCCGCCTGCGCCGGGTCACCTTCCTGCCCTTCTTCGCGCCGGAGATCCTGGTCGGGCCGCTGGTACCGGCGCTGCTTGCCGCCTTCGCTGCGCCGGCCTTCGGCTTTTCCGCCTGGCAGGGCGTGCTCGCCGTGCTGGCGATCTGGTATGCGGGCGAGATCGTGCTGGCGAAGGGCGTCGGCTGGTTCGTGAACTGGCGTACGCCGCTTGCCTATCTGGCGCGCGACCTCGCTTTCCCCGGCATCTGGGCCTATGCCTTCGTCGCGCGCGAGGTGAGCTGGCGCGGCAATGCCATGAAGATCAAGGCCGATGGCGAGGACGAGCTGAATCAAGCCGCCCCGGCGCTGTCGGCGGTCAATATGCGTAGCGACGGAACACCATGAAATTCACGCTTTCCTGGCTCAAAGAGCATCTCGACACCACCGATTCGCTCGACACCATCACCGAGACGCTGACCCGCGTCGGTCTCGAGGTCGAGGGCGTCCAGGACAAGTCCAAGGCGCTCAGCGCCTTCACCATCGCCTATGTCATCGAGGCGAAGCAGCATCCGAACGCCGATCGCCTGCGCGTCTGCATGGTCGATACCGGCTCGGGCGAGCCGGTCCAGGTCGTCTGCGGCGCGCCCAATGCCCGTACCGGCATGAAGAGCGTGTTCTCTCCGCCGGGCACCTACATCCCGGGCAAGGACATCACGCTCGGCAAGGGCGTGATCCGCGGCGTCGAGTCGAACGGCATGCTCTGCTCGGCCGCCGAATTGCAGATCTCCGAGGACCATGACGGCATCCTCGACCTGCCGGAGGATGCACCGGTCGGCCAGCCCTACGCGACCTATGCCGGCCTCGACGATGCCGTCATCGAGATCGCGGTCACGCCGAACCGGGCCGATGCGCTCGGGGTTTCCGGCATCGCCCGCGACCTCGCTGCTGCCGACCTCGGCACGATCAAGACGCCGCCGGTCCAGCCGGTGCGCGGCGCCTTCCCGTGCCCGGTCGCGCTCAAGCTCGATTTCGCCGAGGAGGACCGCAATCTCTGCCCGGCCTTCGCGCTGCGGCTGGTGCGCGGCGTCAAGAACGGCCCGTCGCCGGAGTGGCTGCAGGCGCGGCTGCGCGCCATCGGCCTTCGCCCGATCAACGCGCTGGTCGACATCACCAATTTCATGACCTTCGACCGCAACCGGCCGCTGCACGTCTTCGACGCCGCCAAGGTCAAGGGCGATCTCGTCGTCCGCCGCGCCAAGGAGGGCGAGGAGGTTTTGGCGCTCGACGGCCGGACTTATGCGCTGACCTCCGACATGGTCGTGATCACCGACGACAACGGCGTCGAATCGATCGCCGGCGTGATGGGCGGCGAGCATTCCGGTTGCGATGAGAGCACCACCGACGTGCTCGTCGAGAGCGCGCTCTGGAACACGCTCAACATTGCCCGCACCGGCCGGACCCTCGGCATCAACTCCGATGCCCGCTACCGCAACGAGCGCGGTATCGACCCGGATTTCACCCGGCCCGGCCTCGACATGGCGACGCAGATGATCATGACGCTCTGCGGCGGCGAGCCGTCCGAGGTCGTCTTCGCCGGCGACCTGCCGGAGAGTCCGCGCGCCATCGACTTCCCCTGGTCGGAGGTCAAGCGCCTGACCGGGCTCGACCTGCCTCAAGTCGAGATGAAGCTGGCGCTGACCTCGCTCGGCTTCCACGTCTCCGGTGCCGGCGACCGCGTCAAGGTCGCGCCGCCGTCCTGGCGCGCCGATGTCGAGGGCAAGGCCGATCTCGTCGAGGAAATCCTGCGCATCGCCGGGCTCGATCGCGTCGCTGCGGCGCCGCTGCCGCGCATCAAGGGCGAGGTGATCAAGCCGGTTCTGACCGTGCTGCAGAAGCGCACGCGCCAGGCCAAGCGCCTGCTCGCCAGCCGCGGCCTGGTCGAGGCGGTGACCTGGTCCTTCATCTCGCATGCCGCGGCCAAGCTCTTCGGCGGCGGCTCGCGCAAGCTCGTGCTCGCCAACCCGATCGCCGCCGATCTCTCCGACATGCGGCCGTCCTTGCTGCCGGGGCTGATCCGCTCGGCGCAGGCCAATGCCGATCGCGGCTTCGGCGACGTCGCCCTGTTCGAGGTCGGCCAGGTCTTCCAGAGCGACGAGCCGGAAGGCCAGCTCATCGCCGCCGCTGGCCTGCGCCGCGGCACGGCCAGGCTCGAAGGCGCCGGCCGTCATTGGGACGGCGGCGCCAAGCCGGTCGACGCTTTCGACGCCAAGGCTGATGTGTTCGGCCTGCTCTCCGGGCTCGGCGTGCCGGTCGGTGGTCTGCAGGTCATCGCCGGTGGCCCGGCCTGGGCCCATCCCGGCCGTTCCGCGACGCTCCAGTTCGGCCCGAAAAACGTGATCGGTGCCTTCGGCGAGGTCCATCCGCGCGTGCTGAAGGCGCTCGATGTCAAGGGCCCGCTGGTCGCCTTCGAGATCCATCTCGATGCGCTGCCGCCGCCCAAATACAAGCCGACCAAGGTCAAGCCGAAGCTCGCCCTCTCAGACTTCCAGCCGGTGACGCGCGACTTCGCCTTCATCGTCGACAAGGCGGTGGCGGCCGGCGAGATGGCCAGGAGCGCCCAGAATGCCGATCGGGCTTTGGTCGCCGAGACGAGTGTGTTCGATATATACGAGGGCACGGGCGTCGAGCCGGGCAAGAAGTCGGTGGCGCTGGCGGTGACGCTGCAGCCGACCCAGAAGACGCTGACCGACACCGAGATCGAGGCCGTCGCGGCCAAGATCGTCGCCGAGATGACCAAGCGCTATGGGGCTGTGCTGCGCGGATAAAGGACGTCATGGTCGGCCTTGAGCCGACCATCTCAGGCCGGAAAAGACTCCATCCAGCGCCTTCTGGTCCTGAGATTCTCGGGTCTGCGCTTCGCTCCGCCCGAGAATGACGGCGCGTGCCTTTTGCCACGTCACCGTTATTGATCAGGATTATGAAATAATCGGCGCACGAAATCGTTTGAAAATCCGGGTATCGGCTCTGATTGTTGCAATCCGAGAGGCCTGATGTTGCTGACCGAGCTCCCCGTCGCGGACGATCTGTTTCCCGGCTTCCGGTTGCTCGACGTTGCGACGACGGGGGGGCGCATTCGCGTCCGCACCGGCGGGGAGGGGCCGCCGCTGCTCCTGCTCCACGGTTATCCGCAGACGCACATCATGTGGCGGCGGGTCGCTCCGCAGCTGGCGCAGCGCTTCACCCTGGTCTGCCCCGACCTGCGCGGCTACGGCGATTCCGGGAAGCCGCCGAGCGCGGCCGATCACGCGCCTTACGCGAAGCGCGCCATGGCGCAGGATATGGCCGAGGTGATGAGCGCGCTCGGGCACGAGCGCTTCTGCGTCGGCTCGCATGATCGCGGCGCCCGCGTCGGCCATCGGCTGGCGCTCGATCATGGCGAGCGAGTTTTGAAGCTCGCGACCCTAGACATCGCGCCGACGCGCGAGATGTATCGCGACACCACCGACGCCTTCGCCCGCGCCTACTGGCACTGGTTCTTCCTGATCCAGCCGGCCCCGATGCCGGAGCGGATGATCGGCGCCGATCCGGAGTTCTACTGGACGAGCCGGCGCGCCTCGGACATGCGGCTGTTCGAGCCGGCCGCGCTCAATGAGTATCTCCGCTGCTTCCGCGATCCGGCGATGATCCATGCCAGCTGCGAGGACTATCGCGCCGCGGCGACGATCGACATTGCCCATGATGATGCCGATGGCGGCAAGAAGCTCGCATGTCCGCTGCTGGCGCTATGGGGCGAGCGCGGCGCCGTCGGGAAATGCTTCGATGTGCTCGCGCTCTGGCGCGAGCGCGCGGAAAACGTCCAAGGCCGAGCCCTGCCGGGCGGGCATTATCTGGCGGAGGAGATCCCCGATCTCGTCGCCGCCGAATTCTCGGCCTTCTTCGGAGAAGACATATGAGCCGCACCAACCGCGTCTACCGTATCGCTGCCATCGCCGGTGACGGCATTGGCAAGGAGGTCATGCCCGAGGGACTGCGTGTGCTCGAGGCAGCCTCGAAGAAATACGGTTTCGAACTCCAACTCGACGAGTTCGATTTCTCCTCCTGCGACTACTACGCCAAGCACGGCAAGATGCTGCCGGACGACTGGAAAGAGAAGATCGGCGGCCATGACGCGATCTTCTTCGGCGCGGTCGGCATGCCTGCGCAGGTGCCCGACCATATCTCGCTCTGGGGCTCGCTCCTGCTGTTCCGACGCGAGTTCGACCAGTACGTCAATCTGCGTCCCGTGCGCCTGATGCCGGGCGTGCCGGGGCCGCTGGTCGGCCGCAAGCCGGGCGATATCGACTTCTTCGTCGTGCGCGAGAACACCGAGGGCGAGTACTCCTCGGTCGGCGGGCGCATGTATGCCGGCACCGAGCGCGAGATCGTCATCCAGGAGACGATCATGAGCCGCGTCGGCGTCGACCGCGTGCTGAAATACGCCTTCGAGTTGGCGCAGCGCCGGCCGCGCAAGAAGCTGACCTCGGCGACCAAGTCGAACGGCATCTCCATCACCATGCCGTATTGGGATGAGCGCGTGAAGGAGATGGCCAAAAACTATCCCGACATCGCGGTCGATCAGTACCATATCGACATCCTGACCGCGCATTTCGTGCTGAATCCGGACCGTTTCGACGTGGTCGTCGCCTCGAACCTGTTCGGCGACATCCTCTCCGATCTCGGCCCGGCCTGCACCGGTACGATCGGTATCGCGCCCTCCGGCAACATCAACCCGACCGGCGAATTCCCGTCCTTGTTCGAGCCGGTGCACGGCTCGGCGCCCGATATTGCCGGGCAGGGCATCGCCAATCCCGTCGGCCAGATCTGGTCGGGGGCGATGATGCTCGATCATCTCGGCGAGCACGAAGCGGCCAAGGCGATCGAGGCAGCGATCGAGCGTGCGCTCGGCGATGCCCGCACCCGCACGCGCGATCTCGGCGGTAGCCTGAATACTGAGGCTGCGGGCAAGGCGATCGAGCAGGCGCTGGGTTGACGACGACGCCGGCGCTGACCACAAGCAGTGGTCGGCGCCGAAAAAGACGTAAGACTTAAGGAGGGGGATAAGGTGCCCGATCTGACATTCTCACTGCTCGACCCGGCGCTCTGGGGCAAGCTCTTCGAGATCATCGCGCTCAACATCGTGCTGTCGGGTGACAATGCGGTGGTGATTGCGCTCGCCTGCCGGGCGCTCGCGCCCGAGCAGCGCGCCAAGGGCATCGCGCTCGGCGCCGGCGTGGCGGTGCTGCTGCGCGTCGTCTTCACGGTGCTGATCGCCTCCCTCCTGAACATGCCTTTCCTGCACATCGTCGGTGCGCTTCTGCTCGTCTGGATCGCGGTCAAGCTGATCCTCGAGGATGGCGAGAGCGACGAGAATGCGGTCGCCGCCAGCAGCAAGCTCTGGAAGGCGGTGCAGACGGTGGCGATCGCCGACATCGTCATGAGCCTCGACAACGTGCTCGCCATCGCCGCCGTCGCCAAGGATTCGATCCCGCTGCTGGTCGGCGGTCTGATCATCTCGATCCCGCTGATCGTGCTCGGGGCATCGCTGATCACCTCGCTCCTGACCCGCTTCCCGATCCTGGTTTGGGCCGGCGCTGGCCTGCTCGGCTGGGTCGCAGGCGAGATGTTCGAGACCGACCCTTGGCTGATCGGCAAGCTCGGCGAGACGCTGGCCCATCAGCTCGAATACCCCGCTGCCAT
Organism: Allobosea sp. Root483D1; assembly: GCF_001429505.1. Lineage (GTDB taxonomy): Bacteria > Pseudomonadota > Alphaproteobacteria > Rhizobiales > Beijerinckiaceae > Allobosea. The sequence continues at coordinate 260,801 of NZ_LMJW01000001.1, read as the reverse complement.
CTTCGGGGCCCTGCTCGTGCTCGGCCTCGGCTATTTCCTCAAGCATCGCCGGCCAGATCCGGCACACTAAAAACAAGGGGCCGATCGACCTATGGACTTCGCATCTTCCGCCTTCTGGACGTCGCTACTCCAGATCATCTGGATCGACCTCCTGCTCTCCGGTGACAACGCGGTCGTGATCGCGCTTGCCGTTCGCTCGCTGCCGGAAAAGCAGCGCAAGGTCGGCATCTGGCTTGGCGCCGGCGCTGCCGTCGGCCTGCGCATCATCTTCGCGGTGGTCGTCACCTATCTGCTCGCCGTCCCCTTCCTGAAGGTCGTCGGCGCGCTCCTGCTGTTCTGGATCGCGATCAAGCTCGCCAAGGGTGAGGAGGAAGCGCATAGCGACGTCGCAGCCAGCGACAATCTCTGGAAGGCGGTGCGCACCATCGCCATCGCCGACGCGGTGATGAGCCTCGACAACGTGCTCGCCATCGCCGCTGCGGCGCGCGGACACTTCGAGCTCTTCATCTTCGGCCTGCTGCTGACCATCCCGCTGATCATCTTCGGCGCCCGGATGCTCTCGACCGTCCTCGAGCGCTTCCCGATCCTGATCTGGCTCGGTGCGGCCCTGCTCGGCTGGATCGCCGGCGAGATGCTGCTGAGCGACATGGCGGTGCTGCAGTGGCTGCAGGCGAACATGCCGAACTGGGTCGTCAGCACGCCGGTTTCCGACGTCAACCCGATCGGCCTCCTGCCTGCGAAGACGCCGTTCTATACGGCGGCGGTGCTCGGCGCACTGGTCGTCGTCGTCGCCGGCTATCTCCTCAAGAAGAAGCCGGTCGATCAGCCCGGCTGAAAAACCAGGCTCAATCGAGCGTGACGAACGCGGCGGCCATGGTCTCATGGCCGCCGTTTTTCGTGAGCGTAAGGAAGCCGCTGGACCGCCCCCCGTTTGCTTCGTCGACGATGGCGAAACGTTCGGCGCTGTCGAGTCGCACCGAAAAGCTCTCGGGCGCCCGCATAAAGCCGGCCCCGAGCGCCTTCACATAGGCCTCCTTCGCACTCCAGAGCTGGGCGAAGGCCAATGGCCGGGCAGCGGCCGGCAGGCTCTCCAGCCAGCGTCGCTCGCCGGGATGCAGAGCGGCAAGCGGCGGCTCGCTTGCGAGCGCGACCCGCTCGACATCGACGCCGACCGGCCGATGCGCCAGGGCGATCGCGACGAGGCCGGAGCGCGTAGCCAGCGACAGGTGCAGACCGCTGCCACGCGGGCGGACGATCAGTGGGCGTCCTGCCGGCTCATGCCCGATCTCGACAGCATCTTCCGTTAGACCGAACTGGCGCGCCAGCGTCTCGCGGGCCAATGATCGCCGCAGCTCCGAGCGCTCCGGCAGGTTTGTCGGTTGCGTCTCTGTTGCGATCAGCCACACCGCGGGCAGGGCAGGGGCGGTCTGATCGATGGAGGAGAGCCAGAGCATGCCGTGGTTCTAGTGCAGCATGCCTCTCATCGGAAGGAGACTGACCGGTCCGCCCTGCGCCACGCTCATGCAGGCCCGGAGCTTGCAAGGCGTTGACGCAACATCAGGAAACCGGTTCGAGGACACATGGCTTCCGAAGCGAAATCCGAACCACACCCCGCGGCCCAGCTCACCCTTGCCGGGATGCTGCTCGGCCTGCGCCGCGTCTCCGTGCTGATGCCGGGCGTAATCATCTTCGCCGTCGCCTTCGGTGCCGCCGCCTCGGCCAAGGGCCTCAGCCTGTTCGAGGCGGTTATGATGAGCGCGCTGGTCTATGCCGGCGTCTCGCAGCTCGTCGCGATGGAGCTCTGGCGCCCGGAGTGGACCTGGGGAGCGATCGTCGCGCTCGCCTTCGTTACTGCGACGGTCAACGCCCGCACCGTCCTGCAGGCCGCGTCTCTGCAGCCCTGGTTCTCGCGCTATCACTGGTTCGTGACCGCCTTCCAGCTCTCCTTCTTCACCGACGCCAACTGGCTGGTCGGCACGCGCTATCACGGCGAAGGCGGACGCGACGTCGGTGTCGTTCTTGGCGCCGGTCTGGGGCTCTGGGTGGTCTGGGTGCTCATGACCATCCCCGGCCATTTGCTCGGAGCCCTGATCGCCGATCCCCGCAAATACGGCATCGACATGGTCATGCCGATCTTCTTCGCGGCGATGATCGTGCCGCTCTGGCGCGGCAAGCGCGCGGCGCTGCCCTGGATCGTCTCCGGCATTGTCGCGCTGATCACCGTGCGCCTCGTCGACGGCTATGCCTTCATCATCGTCGGCGCGTTGTCCGGCGCAGTGGCAGGAGCCTTGCTCGATGACCCTGCCTGAGCCCGGGAGCTGGGGGCCTTATCTCGCCATCCTCGGCATGGCGCTGGTGACCTATCTCTGCCGCATCTCCGGCGTCGTGCTGATGAGCTTCATCCCGCTGACGCCGCGGGTGCGGCGCGGGCTCGCGGCCCTGCCGGGCTCGATCGTGGTCGCGACCGTGTTGCCGCTGATCGAGCGGCTCGGCCTCGCCGCTGGCCTGGCTCTGCTGGCTGCGATCGCCAGCATGGTGATCCGGCGCAGCGAGCTGCTCGCGCTCCTTGTCGGCATGGGCGTGGTCTCGCTGATGCGCGCCGCCGGCTTCTGACGCCCCGGGCGCCAGGCCATGGGTCAGTTGGGCCCTTCCGCCCGCCACGGCGATCCATCACCGGCTACGATCGCACCCATCACAGCAATCGTTCGCCGGCATGCGGGCGACATGTTGACGTCGCCCTGCCTGCGGCAGACGGTGCCGGCCAGAAGCACTGACGATCGGAGCGCATGATGGCCTGGTATTCGCAGACATGGACCTGGTTCGACGGCGAGTGGCGCGAGGGCAATCCCGGCATCATGGGGCCGCGCACCCATGCCGCCTGGCAGGCCTCCCAAGTCTTCGACGGGGCCCGCTATTTCGATGGCGTCTCGCCCGATCTCGACCGGCACGCCGCCCGCGTGAACCGGTCCGCCGTGGCGATGGGCCTGAAGTCGACCGTGTCGGCCGAGGAGATCATCGCCAAGACCGCCGAAGGGGTGAAGAAATTCGGCAGCGGCGCCGCGCTCTACATCAAGCCGATGTATTGGGCCGAGGCCGATGGCCCGTCGACCATCATCGGCGATCCCGAATCGACCCAGTTCGCGCTCTGCCTGTTCGAGGCGCCGATGGGCGACCCCGGCACCGGCTTCTCGGTGACCAAGGGCGCCTTTCGCCGCCCGACCTTCGAGACCATGCCGACCGATGCCAAGGCCGGCTGCCTCTATCCCAACAATGCCCGCATCCTGCGTGAAGCCAAGGGCAGGGGCTTCGACAACGCGCTCGTCCTCGACATGCTCGGCAATGTCGCCGAGACCGGCACCTCCAACGTCTTCCTCGCCAAGGACGGCGTGGTGAAGACACCGGCCGTGAACGGCACCTTCCTCAATGGCATCACCCGTCAGCGCACCATCGGCCTGCTGCGCCAGGCCGGCGTGCCGGTCGAGGAGACGACGCTCGGCTACGCCGATTTCGAGCAGGCCGACGAGATCTTCTCCTCCGGCAACTACTCCAAGGTCATGCCGATCTCGCGCATCGACGGCCGGCAGCTCCAGCCCGGTCCGATGTTCCGCAAGGCGCGCGAGCTCTACATGGACTTCGCCCGCAGCAAGGGCGCCTGAGGCCCATTATGGCCCGCCTCGCCACCCGCCTGACCGAGCGCCTCGGGATCGAGCATCCGATCCTGTCGGCGCCGATGGCTCTGGCGGGCGGCGGGGCGCTCGCTGCCGCGGTGACCCGCGCCGGCGGGCTCGGCCTGATCGGCGGCGGCTATGGCGACGGCGCCTGGCTCACCACGCAATATGCTGCCGCCGGCAACACCCGTACCGGCTGCGGCTTCATCACCTGGTCGCTGGCGAAGCAGCCGCATCTGCTCGGCGAGGTCCTGGCGCGCCAGCCGGCGGCGCTGATGCTCTCCTTCGGCGATCCCATGCCCTTTGCGAGCGAGGTCGCCGCGGCCGGCGTGCCGCTGATCTGCCAGTGCCAGAACCTCGGCCATGTCCGGACGGCGCTGGAGGCAGGGGCCGCGATCATCGTTGCGCAGGGCGCCGAGGCGGGTGGCCACGGGCAGAACCGTGGCACCTTTCCCCTCGTGCCCGAGGTTGCCGACCTGCTTTCACGCGAAAGCCCGGATACACTCCTGCTCGCCGCCGGCGGCATTGCCGATGGGCGCGGCCTCGCCGCGGCGCTGATGCTCGGCGCCGACGGCGTCCTGGTCGGCACCCGCTTCTGGGCGAGCCGCGAGGCGCTGGTCCATCCCAACCATCATGCCGCGGCCGTCGCTGCGACGGGCGACCAGACGGTGCGTTCTCCGCTTCCGGACATCGCCCGCCGGCTCGACTGGCCGCAGCCCTTCGACATCCGCGTCAGCGACAATGACTTCATCGCCAGATGGCGTGGCCGCGATGCCGATTTGCGGGCGGCGATCGAAGAAGAGGCTCCTGCCTATCGCGAGGCCTTCATGGCCGGCGACCCGGACAGGGCGGCGGTGGTCTTCGGTGAAGCCGCCGGCCTGATCTCGGACATTCCCACTGCCGGCGAGATCGTGGTGCGGATGGTGGATGAGGCGGCCAGCCAGCTGAAGGCCGGCGCTCGGCTGGTTGGCGGCTGAAACACATCGTCATTCCGGGACTTCGCGCAGCGAAGGGCCCGGAATCCAGAACCGATGCCGGTCGGAACAATGATGTGGTGGGCGACGTGCTCCTTCGACCAGGACATCGGTTCTGGGTTCCGGGCTCAGCCCTTCGGCCTGCCCCGGAATGACGACTGAGCTTACCGCAGCAGCCGCCAGAGCCCGGCCGATCGCAGGCCCCCGAGCGCGACCACGCCGTAGATACCGGCGGCGACGAGGCTGAGGATACCGAGCGCGATCAGGCGCGGCTCGTAAGGGAATGAGATCAGCAGGCCGTAAAGCGGCTCGGCCAATAGCCGCGCGACCAGCGCGGCGAAACCGGCGGCGACGCCGACGATCAGGATCAGCAGCGGCAGGCGGCGATCAGGATTGGTCCAGCCGCGCTTCAGCGCCAGTACATAGAGCGCACCGAGATTGATCCAGGCGCCGACGGCGGTGGCGAAAGCGAGGCCCGGCGCGCCATGGCTCTTCCAGAGCAGCAGCTTCAGCCCGACATTGGCGGCGATGGCGGCGAGCGAGACCAGCATCGGCGTGGTCGTGTCGCCACGCGCCTGGAAACTGGAGACCTGCGCGCGGATCAGCAGAATCGCAGGCAGCCCGACTGCATAGGCGAACAGCACCGCGCCTGCGGCCTGCGTCGCCGCATCGTCGAAGCGGCCGCGCTCGAACAGCGCTCCGACGATCAGTTCGGGGATGGCGAGGAAGGCGGCGGCAAAGGGTGCTGCCGCCACAAGGGTCAGCGCGATCGCGCGGTTCTGTGCTGCTTCCGCCTTTGCCTCGTTGCCGGTGGCGATGGCGCGGCTCATCGTCGGCAGCAGCACTGTGCCGACGCCGATCGCGATCACGCCGAGCGGCAATTGGTAGAGACGCTCGGCATAGTAGAGGGCTGAATAGGCGCCGGCCGGCAGCAGCGAGGCGATGATGGTGTCGGCGAAGAGAGCGATCTGCACTCCGGCCGAGCCGATCACGGCCGGCCCGAAAGCCTTGAGGAAGCCCTTCACCTCGCCATCGAGGCGCGGCCGGGTCAGCGCCGCCGAAACGCCCGTCCGCCGCGCCGCGATCCAGAGCAGCAGCCATTCGAGCACGCCGGCGACGGCGACGCCCCAGGCGGCGGCATGCGCTGCGCTCGGGAACAGGAAGGCGGTGAAGAGCGCGCCGATCAGGCAGATATTCAGAAGGATCGGCGCTGCCGCCGCGGCGGCGAAGCGGTCGACCGCGTTGAGATTGGCCGAGAGCAGCGTCACCAGCGTGATGAAGAGCAGATAGGGGAAGGTGATCCGCGTCAGCGTGACGGCGAGGTCGAAGCGGACGGGGTCGTTGACGAAGCCGGGCGCGAGCAGCCGTACCAGCTCCGGCATGAACGGGATGGCGAGCGCCAGCAGCACGAGCTGGACGGCGAGGTTCAGCGAGAAGACGCGATTCGAGAACTGTGCTGCGGCGGCTTCGCCCGATTGCTCGCGAATGCGGCTATAGGCCGGGATATAGGCCTGGTTGAAAGCGCCCTCGCCGAAGATGGCGCGGAAATGATTGGGCAGGCGCAGCGCCACCGAGAAGGCGTCCATCAGCCCGCTGGCGCCCAGCGCAGCCGCGAGCACGATGTCGCGGAGGAAGCCGGACAGTCGCGAGAGCAGCGTGAAGCCGCTGACGGAGAGGATCTTTCTCAGCATCGTCCGCAAGAGTGCGTCATGTCCGCCCCGTCACTCCGGACAAGCCGCGAAGCGGCGCTGATCCGGAATCCATCGTAGAGCGCCGAGCCCTATGATGGATTCCGGCACTTTCCTGCGCTTCGGCCGGAATGACGTCGGAATCATGTCGGAAGCGATGCCGCCGCTGATGGAGAATGTCCAGCGTCGACCTACCCGATCACTGGCGGCAGCACATCGCCGCGTGGCGTGATGCCGTCATTCGTGTCGAAGCCGACGCGCTCGCCGACCAGATAGAGCGGCCGGCGCTTCACCTCGGCGAAGATGCGCCCGACATATTCGCCGATCATTCCGAGCGAGATCAGCTGGATGCCGGAGAAGAACATGATCGAGACGATCAGCGAGGGAAAGCCGGGCAGGTCGGTGCCGAACAGCAGCGTCCGGACCATGAAATACAGGCCCGTCAGGGTGGCCACGATCGCGATCAGCACGCCAAGCCAGGTCGCGATCTTGAGCGGCACGGTCGAGAAGGAGGACAGTCCGTCGAAGGCGAAGCTGAACAGCCTGCTGAAGCGGAACTTGCTCTCGCCATGGGCGCGCTCGCCGACCTCGAAGGGAACGCCCGTCGCCCGGAAGCCGACCCAGGCATAGAGGCCTTTCGAGAAGCGCGCCCGCTCGGGCAGGGCGCGCAGCGCCTCGACCGCGCGCCGGTCGAGCAGGCGGAAATCGCCGGCGCCCTCCGGCAATTCGGTCTCGCCGAAGCTGGCGAAGAGCTTGTAGAACGCCTTGGCGAAATTGCGCTTCAGCGGGCTCTCGCCTTCGCGGTCGGTGCGCTGGCCGTAGACGTTGAGGAAGCCCTCGCGCCATTTCGCCAGGAAGGCGGGGATCACCTCCGGCGGATGCTGCAGATCGGCGTCCATGATCACGACGGCGTCGCCGTTGGCATGGTCGAGCCCGGCGGCGATCGCGACCTCCTTGCCGAAATTGCGGCTGAATGAGATGGCGTTGATGCGGCTGTCCTGCGCGTGCAGGGCGCGCAGCGCGGCCAGCGTCCCGTCGCGGCTGCCGTCATCGACGCAGATGATCTCCCAGGACGCGGCATGGGCGTGGAGGATCGGCTCGAGCCGGGCGATCAGCGGCGCGAGATTGTCAGCCTCGTTGTAGACGGGCACCACGATCGAGAGCTGCGGCCGTGGAGCGGACGCCTGCGTCGTGGCGGAGGCGGAACTGGGCGCAATCGCGGACAAGACTTTCGGGACCTTCGTTGCTCAGTTAGGGCTGTGTCCGTGGAACCAGCCGCAGGCTCCATACACCAGAGCAGATGAATAGGGGGTAACGGCCAGCATGACCCGCAGCTTCGTGCTCTGCGCCGATGATTTCGCCATGACCGAGGGCGTTAGCCGTTCGATCCTGGAGCTGCTCGCGGCGGGCAGGCTCTCGGCCACGGGGGCGATGACCAACCGACCGCACTGGCCGCGTCTGGCCGGCGAGCTCGCCGCCTTCTCCGGCAAGGCCGATCTCGGCCTCCATCTCAACCTGACCTGCGCCGCGCCGCTCTCGGCCATGCCCACCGTCGCGGCGTCCGGTAGCTTGCCGAAGCTCGGCGAGCTCGCGCCGCTGGCGCTGCGCTCGGGCATCGCGCGCGCCGAGATCGCCGGCGAGATCGCCCGCCAGCTCGACGCATTCGAGCAGCATCTCGGCCGGGCGCCCGATTTCGTCGACGGCCACCAGCATGTCCATGTCCTCCCCGGTATCCGTCGGGCGGTGCTCGATGCGCTGGCGGCGCGCTACCCGGCCGGCTCGGTCTATCTGCGCGACCCGTCCGATTCATTCGCCGCGATCCGGGCACGCGGTGTCGCTATGGGCAAAGCGTTGACGGTGGCCGGGCTCGCCACCGGCCTGCGCCGCGCCGCGGCCCGGCGCGGCATCCCGACCAATCGTGGTTTCTCGGGCTTCTCGCCCTTCGATCCCCGGCGCGATTTCACCGACGATCTCACGGCTTTCCTCATCCAGCCGGGGCCGGCGCATCTGGTGATGTGCCATCCCGGCCATGTCGACGACGAGCTGATCGCGCTCGACCCGGTCGTCGCGACGCGTCCGCTCGAACATGCGGCGCTGATGGCTTTCGCGCCGCAGGGGCTTCGGATCGCCCGTTTCGCGGCTGCTGCTTAGTTTTGGCTTGTCGTCCTGCGTGCAAACCCGTTCGTACGCAATCGAAAATTTACCTCGTTCGTTCACTCTGTGGGGTGGCAGTCCCGACGTCTGGGATGTCGGTGTCTGGAGTCCGCGGGATATGAGCGTGATGGCCTGGTTTCAGTCGCGGGCGCAGCGATCGCAGACGGCCACGCCGCAGATCGGCCAGGTCGAGCGGGTGATGCGCTCGCTCAGCAGCCAGATCGCGGGCGCAGCGGTCGCCATCGTCGCCATCGCGATCGTCTTCGTCGTCATCGCGGCTGCCCGCTACAACGAGGCCAAGACGCGCGGCGATCTCGAACAGAAGATGATGTCGCTGACCGCGATGATCGCCCATGCCTCGCCGCCGCTGATCCTGGCGCGCGACACCGTCACCCTGAGCTACATCCTGGAATCGCTGAAGCGCGATCCCGATTTCGACGCCGGTTTCGTCGCCGACGATCTCGTCGCTCTGGCCACGGCCGGCCGCACTGATGAGGCGCGGCTGTCCCTGACCCCGAACAAGCTCGCCCGGCTGCTCGGGCGGGAGGCTTGGGATGTGCTTGGCGAGCAGGACACGCTGCGGCTCGAGGATAAGACCTATGTGACGCAGCTGCTGTCGGTGAAGGTCGGCGGCTTCAAGAAGCAGATCGGCTATGTCGCCCTGCGCTTCGACAAGACCCGGCTGATCGCGCGCTCGGCCTGGGAGCAGTTCCTGACGATCGGGATCGGCATCGCCCTGCTCGTCGTCCTCGGGCCGCTGCTCTGGATCTCGCTGTCGCGGACGATGCGGCCGCTGAAGAGCATGACCCGGGCGATCGTCGGCATCTCCGACGGCAAGCTCGACACGCCGATCGACGCGGCCGGCAGGCAGGACGAGATCGGGGCGATCGCCAGGGCGCTCGGCGTCCTGAAGCTGCGCCTCGCCGAGCGCGCGACGCTGCAGCAGCGGCAGCTCGTGACCGAGGCGGAGCGCCATAGCCATCAAAAGCGTGTCGAGGAGGCGATTGCCCTCTTCCGCGGTGAGGTCGGTGTCGCGCTCGAGGCCTTCAAGAGCAATGCCGACCGGATGGGCGAAGCGTCGGACGGGCTTGCCCGGGTCGCGGCGGAATCCTCGGAGCGGGCGGCCCGCGCCGCGCAGAACTCCCATGGCGCCTCGGCCAATGTCGAGAGCGCCGCCCAGGCGGCCGAGGAGATGGGAGCGGCGATCCGCGAGGTCGAGTTCCAGATCCGCCGCGTTCGCAGCGAGATCGTCGAGGCGGCCTCCGCCTCCCGTGACACGGCGGGCTCCGTCCAGGCACTGGACGAGACAGCGCGGGCGATCGGCGAGGTGGTGAACCTGATCCGCGACATCGCCGCACAGACCAATCTGCTGGCGCTGAACGCGACCATCGAGGCGGCACGCGCCGGCGAGGCCGGGCGTGGCTTTGCCGTCGTCGCAGCCGAGGTGAAGAGCCTGGCGTCCCAGACGGCCGACGCGACCGACCGGATCGTCAGCCAGGTCGGCGCCATCCAGGGCGCGACGACCGAGGTCGTCGCCGCGATCCAGAACATCGCCAGCCGCATGGGCGCGATCGAGAGCTTCGCCAATTCGGTCGCGACCTCGATCGAGCAGCAGGCGATCGCGACCGGCGAGATCGCCAGCGGCGTTGCCATGGCGAGCACCTCGGCGCTCTCGGTCTCGAGCGACCTCAGCGTGCTGGCCGACAGTGTCGAGGAGACCGGTCGCTCGGCCGAGCAGGTCCGTCATGCCGCCGGCGAGGTCTCGGCTCAGGCGATGCGACTCGATTCGACCGTCGATCAGTTCCTCAAGCGCGTCGCCGCCTGACATCTCCCATAAACGAAACAGGGCCCTTTCGGGCCCTGTCCATACTCATCGATTCGAGCGCAGCGATCAGGCCTTGGCGCCGTCGTAGAGCTCGGCGACGTAGTCCCAGTTGACCATGCTCTCGAGGAAGGCCTTGAGATAGTCCGGGCGGCGATTGCGGTAATCGATGTAGTAGGAGTGCTCCCAGACGTCGACGCCGAGGATCGGCGTGCCGCCATGGACCAGCGGGCTCTCGCCGTTCGGGGTCTTGCTGACGGCGAGCTTGCCGCCCTTGACCTCGAGCCAGGCCCAGCCGGAGCCGAACTGGCCGACGCCGGCGGCGACGAAGTCTTCCTTGAACTTGTCGACCGAACCGAAGGAATCGGTGATCGCCTTCTCCAGCGCGCCCGGCAGCTTGCCGCCGCCATTCGGCTTCATCCACTTCCAGAAGTGGAGGTGGTTGTAGTGCTGGCCGGCATTGTTGAACACGGCCGGGTTCTTGCCGTAGGAGCCCTTGACGATCTCCTCGAGCGATTTGCCCTCGAATTCCGTGCCCTTGATCGCGTTGTTGCCGTTGTTGACGTAGGCGAGGTGGTGCTTGTCGTGGTGGAACTCCAGCGTCTCCTTCGACATATAGGGCTGGAGGGCGTCATGCGCATAAGGAAGATCGGGCAGGGTAAAGGACATGGGGCCTCTCCTTGGGCTGTCGAAATCGCGACGTGAGAATGGCTGCGATGACGCAACGCTTGGGCAATGATTGCCCGGCGGATCACCCCGCCATTCGCCTGTTAGTTAAGCCCCTCGGCCGGCAGCGGCAACCGCCGGGGCCGCAGAAATCCGGCACGGCCGCCTTGGGTCTCGGCGGGAGGGCTCGCACAGGCCGTTTGGTTGGCAATACCGGACGGTATCGATAGGTTAACCGCCGAGGTGGCAAGCTGTCGCAGCTCGTCCGGCCTCAAAGGAGCAAGCGTTGGTCAGGCTTTTCGTGGTTCTCGGGTTCGCTCTGCTGGCGGGCGGCGCTTATGCCATCGTCGATGGCTGGCCATATCGTGTCCTGGAACGTGGCTTCACAGAAGTCATCCTTGGAGGACTGTCGGTGGTGGGCGGCTTGATCCTGCTCGCGCTCGCGGCCGTGCTCGCCGAAATCCGCCGGCTCAAGAGCCTGGTCAGCGGCGCCATGGCAGTGGTGGCGCTGTCCGAACCGCGTCCCGCCGAACGACCGCTGCCGAGCGAGGCGCCTGCGCGGGCGGAGCCGGTGGTCGAGAGGGCGCCTACACCAGAGGCGAGTTCCATCGGCATCGCGACCGCGCTGGCGGCCGGTGCAGGCGCTACCGCCGCCACTGGGGCGCTCCTCGGCCTGGCGAAGACCGAGGAAGAGCCGCTCGTGAAGGCGGCCGACGAGGCGGATGAAGCCGATAAGACGGAGGAGGACGGCAGCGTCCACTCCGATCGCCCCGAGACCGCCGCCGCCGAGCCCTCGCAAGCGCCCTCGGCCACGGCCGGCGAAATCGACGACTGGCTGCTACCCCCGGTCTCCCCGGTGCTCGATGCGGCGCCCTCTGACGTCCATCCGGATGAGCGGGGCGAGAGCGGAGAAGCCGGTGAGAAGGCCGACACGTCGAAAGACGAGCCGGAATTGCCGGTTTCTGTCGACGCCGAAGAGGTTCCGCAACCAGCTGACGAAAAGGGCGGCGAGGACGGACCCGCTGCCGCCGCCGTCGATGAGCCTGAAGCCAAGCCAGCGGACGACGAGTCGGCCACGGTGAAGCAGGAATCCGCGCCTGTCTTGGTGCACGACGATCAGCTTTGGTGGCCGCGCATCGACCGCCCGGCGCGCGAGCAATCTGCCTCGGTCGACGACGAGTTCAATGCGCTGCGCGACCAGCTTTCCGGTGTCGTCAATGCGCCCGAGGTCGAGCCGCCGCGACGCGACCGCGATACCCTCGACACAGCGGAGAGCTGGATAGCGCCGCGGCCCTGGCCGCCGGTGACGCAGCCACGCGATCCCGGCGCCTTGAGCGAGGGCGAGGCCGAAGCCGCCGACAAGGCCTCGTCGGAGGACGCGAAGGCCGAGCCGGCTCCCACGCAGCAGGACGAGCCCACCGCAGCGGAGCCCGAGTCCGCGCGTCAGGACGAGGAAGCTCAGGACGCGGCTTCCACCATGGCGGAAACACCGCCAGCGGAAACACCACTTGCGGAGAATGCCGGAACGCTGGCAGCCGAAACCAAGCCTGGCGAAGAGCCGGCGGCGTCGGAAGAAGGCGTGATCGGCGCCTACCAGGTCGGCGAGACGCAGTTCACCATGTTCGCTGACGGCTCGATCCATGCCCGTACGCCGGACGGCGACTATGTCTTCGCCTCAATGGACGAGCTCAAGACCTACCTCGCCAGCGAGAAGGACAAGCTGGAATCCAGCGCGAACTGACCCGGTTCGCTATAGCCCTTTCTGATCAGCCTGCATTGCAAGCTGATCAGAAAAGCGGTCTCGATCAAAAAGTGAGACGGACCGGTCAGCTTGCTTCAGTCTGATCCGATCCTGCCCTCGCCGCATCCCAGCCGTCGCCGGCTGCCGTGATGGCAAAGGCGTAGGCGAGGGCGGTTTCCTTCAGCGAATCGAAGCGCCCGGCGGCGCCGGCATGGCCGGCGTCCATGTTGGTGTGCAGCATGATCGGGCCGCCGCCGGTCATGGTTGCGCGCAGGCGCGCCACCCATTTAGCCGGCTCCCAATAGGTGACGCGCGGATCGGCCAGCCCGCCCGTGGCCAGGATCGGCGGATAGGCCTGCGCCTTGACGTTGTCATAGGGCGAGTAGCCCAGGATCGTCTTGAAGGCGGCGACGTCCCGGATCGGATCGCCCCATTCCGGCCACTCCATCGGGGTCAGCGGCAGGCTCTCGTCGAGGATGGTGTTGAGCACATCGACGAAGGGCACCTCGGCGATGATGCCGGCGAACAGCTCCGGCGCGAGATTGGCGACGGCGCCCATCAGCATGCCGCCGGCGCTGCCGCCTTCGGCGACGATGCGGCCACGGCTGGTGAAGCCCTCATCCGCGAGCATTTCGCCGGCAGCGATGAAGTCGGTGAAGCTGTTGGGCTTGTTCTGGCGCTTGCCGTCGAGATACCAGCCCCAGCCCTTGTCGGTGCCGCCGCGGATATGGGCGATGGCGTAGACGAAGCCGCGGTCGACCAGGCTGAGCGGCCGCGTCCGGAAGGAGGCGGACATCGCCGCGCCATAGGAGCCGTAGCCATAAAGCAGGCAGGGAGCCGAGCCGTCGAGCACGAGGTCGCGCCGGTGCAGCAGCGAGACCGGCACCCGCGCGCCGTCCTTGGCCGTCGCGAAGATGCGGCGCACGACATAAGCCTCGGCATCGTGGCCGGACGGCACCTCCTGGCGCTTCACCAGCCTGCGTTCGCCGGTCGCGAGGTCGTAGTCATAGGTCTCGGCCGGGCGCGCCATCGAGGCGTAGATGAAGCGCAGGGTGTCGGTGTCGAATTCGTAGCCGGCATCGACGCCGAGCCCATAGGCTTCCTCGTCGAAGGCAACGCTGCTTTCCGTCCCGCTCTTGAGGTCGCGGATGACGATGCGCGGCAGCCCGTCCTCGCGCTCCAGGCGGATCAGCCGGTCGGCGAGGCAGATATGGCTCAGGACCAGCCGGCCGCGCTTGTGCGGCACGAGATCGATCCAGTTCGACGGCGAAGGATCGGCCAGCGGCGCGCGCACGATCTTGAAGTCTTCGGCGCCGTCGGCATTGGTCAGGATCAGCAACTCGTCGCCATGATGCTCGACACTATACTGCCGTCCCACCAGTCGCGGCGCGATCAGCCTGGGCGTGCCGGCCGTTTCGGCCAGGTCGACCAGGCTGACCTCCGAGGTCTCGTGATCGCTGCTGGAGATCAGCAGGAAACGGCGCGACTGGGTCTGGTCGATATCGGCGAACAGGCCGGGATCGGCCTCTTCGTAGAGCAATTCGTCCTCGCTCTGCGGCGTGCCGAGCCGGTGGCGCAGCACGCGCGTCGGGCGATGGTCGTCATCGAGCGCGACATAGACGAAAGCGCTGGAATCGGCGGCCCAGATCATCTCGCCGGAGGTGTCGGCGATCGCGTCCGGCAGGTCCTTGCCGGTTGCTAGGTCGCGAATCCGGATCAGAAAGAGCTCGGAGCCCGCCTCGTCGGCGCTCCAGGCGAGCAGGCGATGATCGGGGCTGTGTTCGGCATCGCCGAGATCGAAGAACTCCTTGCCCTCGGCGAGCGCGTCGGCGTCGAGCATGACCTGCTCGCGGCCAGCCTTGTCACGCTCATCCGCGCGCGGCTTGCGGCAGATCAGCGGATGCTCGCCGCCGCGCCGATAACGGCTGTAATAGAGGAAGGGGCCGTCAGGTTGGGGCGGCTCGCTGTCATCTTCCTTGATGCGGCCGCGCATTTCCTTGATCAGCGCGCGCTGCAGCGCCTGCGTTGGCGCCATCAGCGTGTCGCACCAGGCGTTCTCCGCCTCGAGATGCGTTCGGATTTCGGCCGGTAGGGTGTCCGGGTCGCGCAGCACATCGCGCCAGTTCTCGGCCCTGAGCCAGGCATAGTCGTCGCTCAATGCAACGCCGTGGACGGTAAGGTTCTGCGCACGGATGGCGGCAGTCGGCGGCGAGGCGACCTTGCGCGGGCTAGTCATGCTTGGTCTCCAGTGTCGGTTAGACCACCTCCGAGGAGGGGATCCGGATCAGGATCATTTTGTCTTTTGCCGACAGGTAGAGGTCGATGCAGACACTGACAAGGACAACCTTTTGGCGCAAATGCTGCAGCGCAAAGCGCGATGGTTACGGTTTGCGCTCTTAAAATAAGCAATAATATGTCTCAGCGAATGTATTCGAATCCTTGTTAGGCCACTTGCGATATTGATCTGCATGGCTTAGACGAGTGCCGGCTGGTCCGTTTTGCATGATTCTATTCCGGCGGGAATTCGACCGTTCGTCGGCGGAGGTCAGAGAAGGCGCTCGCGCCTGGAAACAGATCTGGGCGCAGTCACCGCTACGACCGGTCAAAGATAACAATGGAGCAACGCCATCATGGCTGACCAAGACGGTTCCGATTTCATCGAGCTCACGGCAGATATCGTTTCCGCCTACGTGTCGAACAATTCTGTTCCTGCCTCCGAACTGCCGGCGCTGATCAGCGACGTTCACGCCGCTCTCAGTCGCGTCGTTGGCGGCGTTGCACCGGTTGTTCCGGTCGAGGCGCCCAAGCCTGCTATCGCGGTGAAGAAGTCGATCACGGCCGATTATCTGATCTGCCTGGAGGATGGAAAGAAGTTCAAGTCGCTGAAGCGCCATCTGCGCACCCAGTACAACATGTCGCCGGAGCAGTATCGCGAGAAGTGGGGCCTGCCGCCCGATTACCCGATGGTCGCGCCGAACTATGCCGAGGCGCGCTCGCAGCTCGCCAAGAAGATGGGTCTCGGCCAGCAGCGCCGCAAGCGCCGCTGATCTATCCCGACCAAGCTGCATCATAGCCCATGCAGTGAAGCCGCCGGTTCGCCCGGCGGCTTTTTCTTTGGGATCGCTTCTTTTCACGGCGCGGGACTGGAGGGTGCGCCGTCCAGCAAGTCGTCGCGCTGGTGAGTTCGTCGCCGCTCCAGGCCCGCCGGCCGGAACCGGAAACTGTCAGGAGCCTGTCGGGACGGCCGCTTCTGCGCTTGCAGCGAGATGACATAGGAATATATACCTTTAAGCATCGCGGTTGAGTTCGCGGAGGCGATGCTCGCAATGGAACATATCATGAACATACTGATCGCCAAGCGGTCAGATTCGATGCCGTGGAGCGCTCCGGCGCGGCTCGCCGAGGCGGCCGTCTGCGGCGCACTGCAATTGCCGGCCGGAGCCCTGCGTACCGGCCGCGGACCCCGCAGGATCGCCTTCGCCCGCCAGCTTGCGATGTATCTGACGCATGTCGGCTTCGGCTTGACGCTGACGGAGGTCGGCGCTTGCTTCGAGCGTGACCGCACGACCGTGCGTCACGCCTGCGCCCTGGTCGAGGATCGGCGCGAGCAGCCGGCCTTCGACCTCGCCGTCTCGGCACTGGAGACCGGTCTGGCGCATCTGGCGTTCGGCTTGCAACTCGGCTTCGGGCCGGAGGCTGCACGATGAGCGTCGGTGACGAGCGCCCCCAATCGTCGTCCCGCCTGCTGCGACATCTGAGCGAACCCGGCGCCTATGCGGTCGACTCGCCGCTCGGCTGTGGCCGGATCGCGCTCTACCGTCGCGGTGCCGGAGGTGCCACGCTCGGGGCAGGCTATGTCCCCGCCGGCGAAGCGGATGCGATGGTCGCTGCCGGTTTCGCCGCATGGTTCATGGAAAGGGGCAAGCGGCGGCTGGGTCTTGCCGAGACCGAGGCCGAAAGGCCGCGCGCGACGACGACGGTCATGGTCGCTGGCGAGGCCCAGCAGGTCGTGCTTGATGAGCGCGAAAGCCCACTGCTCTGGCTCCATCGTCGCCCGGGCAAGGACGGGGCGCCACAGATCTCTGCCGTCGAGTTCGCCGCCGGCGAGCGCTTCCGCGCCGATCTGACGCTGGCGCAGATGCTGCCGCGGACGACGGTTAACTGGGATGCCGCCCTCGCTGCCGGCACCCACGCTGCGATGCGCGGGCCGGCCGAAGCCTCCGATGCCAGCCTGGCGGCGCGCCAGCGCGTGCGCCTCGCCTGCAAACGTCTCGGCCCCGAACTATCGGGCCTGGCGATCGATGTCTGCGGCTTCCTCAAAGGACTCGACCTGATCGAGCGCGAGCGCAGATGGCCGGCGCGTTCGGCCAAGGTCGTGCTCCGGCTCGCACTGGCGGCGCTTGTCGAGCACTACGGGCTGGGTGGGAAGCAGTGTCTGCCAGCAGGCCGATCCGCCTGGCGCGCGCCCGATGCGCGCCCGTCGATTCCACAGTCGGAACGTCCGGATTAGGCGAGCGCGGCGCGGGCGTCGTTCTTGATCCGCTCCATCATGGCGCGCACGCCGTTCGAGCGTTGCGGCGTCAGATGGGCCGCCAAGCCGAGCCGCTCGTAGATCGCGAAGGCGTCGGTCGTCAGGATCTCCTGCGCCGTATGGCCGGAATGGATGGCGATGGCGAGCGCGACCAGCCCGCGCACGATATGAGCGTCGCTGTCGCCGTGGAAGAACAGGCGCGTGGTTTCGCCGGGGCCGCCCTCGGCGCGGGTCTCGAGCCAGACCTGGCTGGCGCAGCCGCGCACCTTGTTGGCGTCGTTATGCGCCGCCTCGGGCAGGGGCGCGAGCGTGCGGCCGAGTTCGATCAGATAGCGGTAGCGATCGTCCCAGTCGTCGAGCAGCTCGAAATTGGCGACGATCTCGTCGAGGCTCTCGCTCATGGACTCCGCAGTCGGCCTCCGGCTCATCCCGCCGCTGACGGGCGGCGGCGATGGCGAGCGTCTTCGGCCTCCCGCGCGGAGAGGTCAAGTCTCAGCGCTGTCGCGGCTGGCTTTCGGTGGCACGGGTTGCAGCACTTGCCGCCAGGGCAAGGACCCGGGCGCGGGTCTCGGGCTCCAGTCCGGCCAGGACCTCGGCGGCCTCGCGCAGGCTGGTCGCGCCTTGCAGCGCCGCCTTGGGGTCGATCTTGGCGAGGATCGCGATCGCCGCCTTGGCATCGACCGCGAGCGGATCGGGCTCGCTCTTCGTGCCATGCACGGGCGAGTTCAGCGCGATCACGCCGACGATCGCCAGGCTGCGCAGAAGATAGGCCATCTGTCGTCCCCGTCCGGTTCCAGGCTCCCCAGCCCGTGAATGACGTGACGATAGCGCGTGGGTCGAAAGATCGCGTGTCGCGGAAAGCCTCGATTTGAATCAAAGACGGCGCATCGTCTTCAGCTTCCATTCACCTTGCTGCCAACAACCACTTGGCTTGGCGCAGAGCGCCGCGGTCGGTGCAATTTATTGAAAAACAAGAGTTATTTTGCCATGCACCGAGGAGGTGCCCATTTTCGGATCTCGTCGCTTTAAGCCCCGCTTAAACGGCAGCCGCGAGGATCGTGACAACAAGGCGAGGCGAAAGCGCCGAGGCCGGCAGAGGTGCGCGTTTGCGGTTTTCCAGTTTGATGACGGCGGTGAGGGCGCAGGTCGCGGCGATGGTCCATCCATCGGCGCTGGCCGACTCGCTCGAGCGCATGCGTCATGAGCGCTTCATGCTGAGCAGGCTCGCCGCTTCGATCGCGGCGCTCAGCCTGATGCCGGCCTATATTGCCTGGCGCGGCCGCATCGGTGCGCTCGAACTGCTCGTGCTCGTCGCGCTGACATTGCCGCTGCTCGCGGTGTTCCTGCTCTCCCGCACCGGCCGGCTCGATCTCGCGCACTGCATTTCCGGCGCTGCCCTGACCTTGCTGATCACCACGCTCGCCTGCCTGACCGGTGGGGCGTCTTCGCCGCTGCTCATCTGGCTTGCCGCGGTCCCGGCCGAGGCGATGTTTTTCGGCTCGCGGCCTTATGTGGCGCGCGCCAGCGCGCTCGCGGTGATCGGTCTTGGCGCTGTCGTCGCCCTGCAGGGAACGGGCGCGATCCTGGAGCCGGCGTCATGGACCTGGCAGGCGATGCCGGCATTCGCGGCGGTCGCGATCCTGCATGCCGCGCTGATCACGATCGGCTTCCTCTATCGCCGCGACGACGAATTGCGCGAGCACCGCGCCTCCGATGCGCGGGCCCAGTTGATGCTCGAGCATGTCGGCGATCTCGTCACCTGGCATGACGCGGCCGGTTCCGTCGTCTTCGCCAACGAGGCCGCTCGCGGCCTGACCGGGGCCGAGCCGGCCCAGCTTTTCGGCCGGGGGCTGTTCGAGCGCGTCCACATCGCCGACAGGCCGCTCTTTCTCAAGGCGTTGAGCGATGCCGCGCATGGCGGCGGCCGGGCCAGCGCCTGCTTCCGCGTCCTCTTCGTTCCGGCGGGCGCCGATGGCCACGCCAGCGCGAGCCCGGTGGTACGCTGGCTCGATCTCAGCGCCCGGCGCATCGAGCAGACCGGCCCGCGCGCCGGCGCAGCCGTCGTCTGCGTCAGCCGCGACGTCACCGACCGGCACGCGATCGACGAGGAGCGCGAGCGCGGCCGCGTCGAGGCGGTCAAGGCGAGCGACGTCAAGGGCCAGTTCCTGGCGACGGTCAGCCATGAGCTGCGCACGCCGCTCAACGCGATCATCGGCTTCTCCGAGATGCTGAGCGGCGAGCTCGGGACCTCCTTCAGCCCGGCGCAGCGCCAGGAATACGCCAGGATCATCCATGATTCCGGCCATCATCTGCTCGATGTGGTCAACACGCTGCTCGACGTCTCGAAGATCGAGAGCGGGGCGATGACGATCGAGCAGGACCCGCTCGACCTGGCCGAGCTTGCCGAGGATTGCTGCAACGTCGTCGCGCTCAAGGCCAGCAGCGGCACGGTCGCACTCGAACGCATCGTCGGTCCGGATCTGCCGCAGCTGCTCGGCGACCGGCGCGCGCTGAAGCAGGTCATGCTTAACCTGCTCTCGAACGCGATCAAGTTCACGCCGCCGGGCGGGCGCGTCATGCTCGCTCTGGTGCGTGATGGCGGGATGATCGACCTGTCGGTCTCCGATACCGGCATCGGCATCGCCGCCGCCGATCTGCCGCGGCTGGGCGATCCCTTCTTCCAGGCCAAGTCGTCCTATGATCGCGCCCATGACGGAACCGGGCTCGGCCTATCGGTGGTGCGCGGGCTGGTCGGCCTGCATGGCGGCACGCTCACCATCGAGAGCGCGCCCGGTGTCGGCACCCGCGTCGGCGTCCGTCTGCCGATCGGCGGCGTCGCCGCCTCGAGCGAGCCGGCCCGCATCGCGACCTTTGCCCGCGCCCCGCGCCGCGGCCTCGAGACCAAGCAACCCGTTCGCCTGACCGCCTGACCCGAGAGTTCAAGACCCATGTCAGCTACGCTCGCCGCCCGTGCCCGTTCCGATGCGACGCTGTCTATGCCCGTGCGCCGCCCTGCCGGCCGACGCGCCGCACCGTCCATGCCGGCTCGGATGCTGCGCTGGCTCACCCGCCGGCCGGGCCGCGGCCTCCTCGTGCTGCTCTTCGCGGCCGTGTCGGTGCTGATCGTGCTGAACGCCGTGCTGTTCCAGAAGGGCCGCCATCCGGCGCCGATGCTGTCGCCGCCGTCGCAATCGGCAGCGCGGACGGCCGAGCCGCGCCGGGCCGAGACCCCGGTGGTCGCCGAGCCAGCGAATTCGGCCGCCCAGCAGGCGGTCATGCCGCCGTCGCGCCCCGGCACGCTGGCGCCGGCTGCCCGTGACACCGCGCCGCGCCCGCCGGCTCCGGTCGCGCCTGCACAGCCGCGCCAGGCGCAGGCGGCTCCGGCCCGCCCGGCTCCGGCTGCCCCGCCGGCGGCGCGCGATCCGATCGCTGACCTGATCAACGGTTCCGACATTCGCCCCCCGGCGGATATCCGCGGAGTGCGGCGTTGAAGCCCGCGCCACGCAAGCGCTGACCTTGCCGCGCCTGACCAGCGATTTCTGGGTTTCGGCCTATCTGCGCCGGACCGCGCATGACGGGCTCGTCGCGGTGCTGCGCCGGCGTGGCGCACGCGAGGCCGGCGCCATCTTCGTCAAGCTCGATCGCCTCGACGGCACCGCCGCGCTCTACGGCCCGGCGCCGCAGGCGCTGGCCGACGAGACCGGCGAGCGGCGCTTCCAGCTCGTACTCGACGCCGATCCGCTCGCGATCGAGGACCGGGTCGAACGCGAGGTCCGCTTCGACAGCGATCTCTGGCTGGTCGAGATCGAGAACCGCGCCGGCGATCCCAGCCTGGACGTCGTCGAGAGCTAGCTCTCAGTCGCTGCTGCCGCCGCCGAGTCTGCGCCTGACCTCCTGGACGATGCCGCGCATTGGCGCCCGCTCGGCGCCGGGGCGAGCCGGCGTGCCGCTCGGGTCCATGGCGGGCTGCAGCGTGCCCGGACGGCTGCTGCGCGGCGCGATCCCGCCGATCTGCTGCGCCAGTCGCCGCGCCACCGCCGGCTGCAGCGAGCGCATCAGTTCGACTAAAGCGAAGATGCGCTCGACCGAGCGGGCCGCGTCGTCGCCGAGCCCGATCAGGAAGCGCGTCGCATCCTCCGGGCTCGCCCCGCAGCCGATCAGCGCCAGCGCCGCGAGCTGGCGCGACGGATCGTTCGCCATCGCCGTGGCGAGGCGGGCATCGCCGCCGAAGGCACCCGCCAGTGCCGCGAAGGCGCCTTGCCGGTCGGAAAGGGCCGTCGCGACCAGGCCGGAGATCTGGTCGCCGTCGAGCGTCGTTGGTCGCGGCGAAGGCGCCAGCGCCTCATGCGCCTTGGCCGCATCGATCATGGCGAGACGCTTTTCCAGGCTGGCCTGCAGGAAGAGCGGCGTCAGCTCCGACACCGGCAGGTCGGACCGCGCCAGCAGGCTCGCGCCGAGGGCGGGCCTCTGGACCGCGCGCGGCAGCAGCAGGTCGAGCGCGGCGTGCGGCAGCGGCGCCGCCGCATTCGCAGCCAGCGCCGCGTCGATCTTAATGTCGTTGCAGCCGGCGAGCGCGATGCTGGCGCTGCCGGTGAGGTCATGCCGGCCGGCGAGGGCAAGTCGCGCTTCATCCTCTCCTTCGGCCGCGATCTCCTCGATCTCCGTCGCGCCGAGCGGCATGCCATGGCTGATCAGGGCGGCCAGGACTTCGCCCCCGCGGGCGCGCAAGTCTGCGAGCACCTCGCGCGGGGCATGCGGCCAGTTCGCGAGCTTGCGCGCGAGAATCGTCGCCGTCGTCTCGTCGATCACCGGGACCAGGGCCTCCGCCATGGCGCGGAAGGCCTCCATGTCCTCATGCGAGGGGCTCGGCGTCGCCAGAAGCAGATCGGTCTTCACCCGCAGGGCGACCTGGCGCAGGTCGAGCCCGCCATCGCTGGCCAGCCTGGCGAGTTCGGCAAGGTCTGCGGCGATGCGGGACGGCATGGGCGATTCTCATCAGGCGGAGTGCATTTTTCAGAAATTTATCCCCGATGCGTTAGCACGGCGTTAACCATGATGGCCCTTGATGGTCTTGAGGATGAGCGGCGCAGTTTGTGCAAAGGCTGTCCGGGCTTCCGCGTTTTTTGCGAATTGGGTGCAGGCGCCAGCAAGGGAGGCGCATCATGGCAGACGTCATTCCTTTCGCGCCGCGCAGGCGCTTCGCCAGCCAGGCTCCTCTGGCAGAGGGGCCGTTCGGCCAAATCCTGTTCTTCACCGGCGTGCGCTACGAGCGCCAGCACGAGCCGGCCGCGAGCAAGCCGCCACGTCGGCCGCGGCCCGCCGGTCGCGGCGAACGCGAGACGCGGCGCAGGCGCCCGGGGTGAGAGCCGTCAGATCGCGATGATCTGGATCGATCCAGAGCAACCACGATCCGGCCTTGAGAGTTCGAGTGGGATTCATGCGAAAAACCGGTTCCCACTCTTTCGCATCCCACTCGGTCGCAACCGCGGCCCTGTCCTGTCTTCTCCTCGCTGGCTGCTCGACCACCGGCGATCTCGGCCGGCCCCGCCCCAACATCTTCGCCGACCAGATCGCGCCGGCCATCGGCGACTGGAGCGCCCGCTTTCGCGGCGAGGCCTCGTCCTGGTTCCACCTGACCGACGACGAAGAGCAATTGCGGGCCCGCGCCTGGCGGCTCGTCCTGCCCGCGCATGAGCGCAGCGATTTCGACCGGGAAGTCTCCAAGCTCGCCCATGCCCGCATCCTGCCGGTCGAGGCCCAGTCGAACGACGTCGCCGCCTATCATCGCGCCCTGATTTCGGGCTCCTTCGCCTCGCAGGCATCGCGCTACAACCGGCTGAGCGAGGACGCCAATGGCGACCGGCTGCTGCTGGCCCAGTTCCGCGCCAACGCCCTGCGAGTCATCAATGCCGACCGCGCGCGCCTGCGGGCCCTCGATGCCTCGCAGCTTGTGCTGCCCGAACAGCGCGATCCGGCCTCCCAGCGCGTCGCCGAGAACGAGGGGCTGATGCTCTGGGTCTGCGAGCGCGCCCGCTTCAGGCTGAAGAGCTATCGCTTCTCGCTGGACAATCTGGTCGTCGAGATGCCGTCGCGCGAGGCGGTCCGGGCCGAGCGCGCCATCATGGGGCTGGAGAGCGAGCTCGGCACGGCCTGCAACCTGCCGCTGATCGGCGTCTTCGGCGGAACAGGCGCTCCGGCAGGGCGCGGGCCCGTGGTCTACAAGGGGTAGGGACGCTCCCGCGAGAACGCGCTTCCCGGCAAGCCGAAGCCACGGCGAAGCTGCACTGCGAAAAATGGTTCCCATCCCCGCCAGATTGGGTCTAGCCTGCCGATGAGCTGGCGATCAGTGGAGTGACCCCATGTCAGTCGCACACGTCAGGTTCACGGCGTCCTCGGCGGCGGAAGCGCCCGCCGACCCCGCGGTCGATCAGGGCCATCGCCATGAGGCCGGCGTCGTCGCCTCGAGCGTCTACGCCCATGGCGTGCGCATCGCCGACATCCCGATCGAGGAAGCCGGCGAGTGGTCCCGCAAGGACGGCCATGTCGTCTGGATCGGGCTGCTCGAGCCCGAGGCGGCGCTGCTCAAATGCGTGCAGCAGCAGTTCAACCTGCATCCCCTGGCGGTCGAGGACGCGACCAACGCCCATCAGCGGCCCAAGCTCGAACAATATGGCGACGCCCTGTTTGTCGTCGCCCGCACCGCGCAGATGATCGACAAGCGCATCGCCTTCGGCGAGACCCACATCTTCATCGGGCACGGCTATATCGTCAGCGTCCGGCACGGCGCCTCGACGTCGTACACATCGGTCCGGCAGCATTGGGAGACCTGCCCGACCTCGCTGGCCAAGGGCGAGGACTTCATCCTCTATGCCATCCTCGATTTCATCGTCGACAACTACATGCCGGTGCTCGAATCGATCCATGACGAGGTCGAGCAGATCGAGGACAAGGTCCTCGCCAAGCCGATGGCGCGCGCCGATATCGAGCGGCTCTACATGCTCAGGCGCGACCTTTTACGCCTGCGCAATGCGGTCGGCCCGCTCGTCGAGGTCTGCCAGCGCCTGACCAATGGCAGCGTGCCGCAGGTGCGCCCGACGCTCGCCGCGATGTTCCGCGACGTGACCGACCATATCCGCACCGTGCAGGAGAAGATCGACAGCCTGCGCGAGGTGCTCGCCTTCGCCTTCGAGGCGAGCCTGCTCGTCGGCCAGAGCCTGGAGAACTCCATAACCAAGCGGCTCGCCTCCTGGGCGGCCATTCTCGCGGTGCCGACGGCGGTCGCCGGCATCTATGGCATGAACTTCAAGAACATGCCCGAGTTGGAGACTCATTACGGCTACTATGTCGTCCTGGTGGTGATCGTCACCACCTGCCTCACGCTCTTCTGGCGCTTCAAGCGCAACGGCTGGCTGTAGAGCATTTCCGAGCGAAGTGGACGCCGGTTCGCGCGAAGAAGATGCGATAGAACAAAGCGCCGGAGCGCCTAATCCGCCATCCCGCAGGCGACGCCGGTCGCAAGCGCCTCCGCCTCGCTGCGGTCGAAGGCGCGGCTGACCACCACCCTGGCGACGACCAGCCCCTGCAGCGAGGGCGAGATGACCCGCAGCTCCCGCGACGTCTCGCCTTCCTCGTCATTGGCAAGGCGCTCGTCGAGCTGTTCCTGCGTCATCACCACGAATTCGAGGACGCCGCGGATCGCGGCGCGGTCGGTGATCGCATAGGCGACGCCGCCGCCGCGACGGTGGACGGTGAGGCCGAGCGGCAGGGAGCCGGTGCGGGCCACCACGCGCAGCGGCCCGGCCGCGAGGTCGTAGCTGCAGACCGCCGCGACGCTGTTGGGGGCGCCGTCGAGGATGGCGGGCAGTCCCGCTGGCGGTGGCGTCGCAAGGTCGGCATGGCCGTTCGCGCCCAGCGCCGCGTAGACCGTGGCCGCATCGTGCGTGGCGAGGACGGGGATGCGGAGCACGGTGACGATGTGGACGATTCCGGCTAGCAGCAGGCCTGCCAGGGTCAGCAGCACGAGCCGCAGCAGGCCGCTCCCCAGCCGCGACAGGAGGCGGCGCGGCAATGCCCGCGCGCGGGCGGCGGGTTGCTCCGCGGCCGGCACCATCAGGCTATCGTCGATCGCGCTCACCGGCAGTCGGTCCTGGTGATGCGGGGCAGGGCATCTGGCCTGAGCTCGCCGGCATGGCTCGAGATCGGCGTATCGTAGAGACGCAGGCGCAGCTGGAAGCGCCCCCCCGCTGGCAAGGGCAGCCAATTGCCGGTCTCGGGCGTGGTCGCCAGCGCGATGCGCATGCCGCCGCGCTCGCCGCGGACGATCTCGGCATCGGTGAAGCTCTCGCGCTCGATCGGCAGCTGCAGGGAGCGTCCGCTGGGGTCGGTGACGCCGAGCGACCAGCCGCGCGCCGGCGGTGTCGCCCCGCTGACGAGATAGCGGCAGCGCGCGTCGAGGCCCTGTCCGGCGTCGTCCTCCTTGGCGATCAGCTCCAGGCCTTCGCCGGCGCCGAGCGGCAGGTGCACGCCGCGCGCCAGATAGGCCCGCATATAGGGGTCGATGTCGCGCGCACCGCTGTTCGGCCAGCTCGTCCAGGCGCCGACCTGGGCTCGGCCGAACCAGGGCCGCTCCGCCACCGCATAGCGCGCGGAGACGAGGCCGAGCCCGGCGCCGAGCGCGATCACATAGGCCAGCGGGAGGACGCGCATGGAACGATCTCGGTCCGTATCAGCTTGGGATCCTAACGAATGACGGAGCGGCCGGCGGGGACGTCCCGGACCCCGGCCTGGACGGAGGCGCGGGCGGCCCGCGGCGCCTCGACGGCCTTGAACATCGCGCCGACCGAGGAAAGCACCTCGAAGGACCTGCGCGGCATGTGGCCGGCGCTGGCGCCGGCCGTCGCCGCCGGGTCGGCAGCCTTCGCCGCGGCGATCTTGGCGTCGCCCGGCTGCGGCGCCACGCCCGGGATCGGCTTCAGCTCGATGCCCTGATGGGCGAAGGCCATGATCTCCTTCCAGGTCATCGCCGGCAGCGAGCCGCCGGTCATGTTGTTGGTCTCGGAGGAATCGTCGTTGCCGAACCAGATCGCTCCGACGAGGTTGCCGGTGTAGCCGACATACCAGGCATCCTTGTAGCCGTTGGTCGTGCCGGTCTTGCCGGCGCTGACGACGCCATCGAGCGCAGCGCGCCGGCCGGTGCCGGCGGTCGGGACAGTCGACAGCATCTGGTTCATCTCGAAGGCGACCTGCGTGCTCAGCACCTGCGGCGGCGGCGGCTCGTCGCGATCATGGCGGTAGATCTCTTCGCCGGCCGAATTGCGGATGTCGAAGGCGGCATAGGGCTTGGCGCGCTTGCCGCCGCTGGCGAAGACGGCATAGCCGGCGGCCTGTTCGAGGACGGTGACCTCGGCGGCGCCGATCGGCAGCGAGACCGTGTCCGTCAGCGGCGTGGTCAGGCCCATGGCGCGGCAGGTCTCGACGATCTTCATCCGGCCGATGCGCGCGGCGCGGGCCTCGTGCGTCTCGCCGGTCGCCTTGCCGATCGCGATCGACATCTGCACCGGGATCGTATTGATCGACTTCGCCAGCGCCACCGTCAGCGGCATCGAGCCGGAATAGGAGCGCCCGTAATTGTTCGGGCACCAGTTGCCGATGCAGACCGGCCGGTCGGTGACGATCGTGGTCGGCTTGTAGAGCCCGGCGCTCATTGCGGCCGCGTAGACGTAAGGTTTGAAGGAGGAGCCGGGCTGGCGCAGGCTCGCCGTGGCGCGGTTGAACTGGCTCGCGCCATAGTCGCGCCCGCCGACGATGGCGCGCACCGCCCCGTCCGGGTCCATGATCACCGCCGCCGCCTGCCGGGCGCGATAGGCCGGCCCGTGCTGGCGCAGGATCGACTCGACCGCCTCGTCGGCGCGCTTCTGGATCGCCGGATCGTGCGGGGTCTTGACCGTCAGCACCCGCTCCGGCCCGAGCTTGCCGTCCTCGGCGAGCTTGCGGATCTCGTCGAACGCCCAGTCGAGATAGTAGTCGGGGCTGGCATCGCGCCTGCGGTCGATCGGCGTCGCCGGGTTGCGGCGGGCGGAATCGACCTGGCCGGCGGTCATGAAGCCGGCATCGACCATCGCGCCGAGCACGTCGTTGGCGCGCGCCCGCGCCGCCGGCAGGTTGACATGCGGCGCGAACTTGGACGGGGCCTTGAACAGGCCGGCGAGCATCGCCGCTTCCGCCAGCGTCACGTTCTTCACCGACTTGCCGAAATAGTACTCGGCCGCCGCCGCGACGCCGAAGGTGCCGCCGCCCATATAGGCGCGGTCGAGATAGAGCTTGAGGATCTCGTTCTTGGTCAGCCGGTATTCCAGCCAGAGCGAGAGGAAGGCTTCCTTGATCTTGCGGTCGAGCGAGCGCTCGTTGTTGAGGAAGAGGTTCTTGGCCAATTGCTGGGTGATCGAGGAGCCGCCCTGGACCACGCCGGAGGCGCGGGCGTTGACAGTGAGCGCCCGGAAGGTGCCGATCACGTCGATGCCGAAGTGGTCGTAGAAGCGTCGGTCCTCGGTCGCCAGCACCGCCTTGAGCAGGTGGTCGGGGAATTCCTCGAGCTTCAGCGAGTCGTCATGGCGGGCGCCGCGATGGCCGATCTCGGAGCCGTAGCGGTCGAGGAAGGTGACGGCGAAGACCTGGTTCTTCAGTGCTTCCTCGCGCCCCTCGCGAAAGGCGGGGATCGCCAGCATCAGCATCACGATCGCGCCGGCGATGCCGACATTGAGCCCCTCGCTGGCGAACTCAGCCGCGAGCCGCTTCGGGCCGCTGACGGTCAGCCGGTCGGTGATGCTGCGGATGCGTTCATAGATATCGCCGGCGCGATGACCCGCGGAATAAAGCGAAGCGTCGATCCACGAATCCACACTCAGCGCGAAGCGCTTGAGACGGGTCGTCCAGCTCGCTTTCCTGAACTCCATCACGGCGGTCGGGCATCCTGAGCCTGCCGCGGGCGCACGTCCGCGGTATCCCGGACCGGTCGGCGAAGACCTGGCCCGATCTCAGAAGGTAAGGGCTCGGGGCCGGCAACGGAAGAGGGCGATGGTGTGGCCGCACGGCAAAAAGGATGTGCCGCTGTGTGGTCAGCCCTTGGTGGCCAGCAGCGCGAAGCGGGTCGAGGACGCCAGCCGAAGAGCATCGTGCAGGGCCGCATGTCGCTGCTGCGCCTTGACCACCTGCGCATAGTCGGCCGCTTCGATGCGGGCAAAGCCGGCCTGGCGCAGCATCGTGCCGAGCCGCTCGAAGCTCAGGCCCTCGCGGAAGAAGAAGCGGCTGGTGATCGAGTCGAAGGCCTCGCGATCTGAGCCGTGCGGGCTGGCGCCGGCACGCTCGCGCAGGAAAGTCGCCGCGCGGTTGAGCAGGCCCTGCAGCCAGGAGCGGTTGATCCAGTCGCCGTCGATGACGAGCAGCTTGCCGCCGGGCTTCAGCACCCGGAACCATTCGGCGAAAGCCGCTTCCGGATCGGTCAGCGTCCAGACCAGATGGCGCGTCACCAGCGCTTCGTAGGTTCCATCGTCGTCGAGCAGGCGCTCGGCATCGCCGGCCAGGATGCGGGCCTTGTCGCCGTGCTTGGCCCGGGCGCGCGTCAGCATCTCGTCGGAGAAGTCGATTCCCGTGACCTTGTGCCCGAGCGAGAGCAGCGCGCGGGTGATCTCGCCGGTGCCGCAGGCGAGGTCGAGCACCTCGCGCGGCGCCGTGCCGAAGGACTGGCGCAGCAGCGACTGGAAGGCGGCGAGCTCGGCATCCGACTTGATGGCGTGGCCGACTTGGCTGTCGAAGGTGGCGGCGCGCCCGGACCAATAGGACCGGATCTCCTCCTTGAGGGAGAAGTTGGCGCCAGGGGTGGAACGACCGGTGGGGAGGCTGCTGTCTGACATCGGCGTTCGCCAAGCTGAACTGGGATGGAATTATTCCGCTGCCCGGGCGTGTGCAAGCTCCGTATCGCCGCGGCTGCGCCTGCGGGCGGAACCATGCACCACGACGAAGGGCGTTTCGCCGTCGTTCGCCTCGACGCGGGCGACGACGCCGTAGACCTCTTCCAGCAGGGCCGGCGTGATGATCTCGCGCGGATCGCCGAAGGCGGCGAGCCGCCCCTGCGACAGCACCATCACCTTGTCGGCGATGCGCAGCGCCTGGTTGAGATCGTGGATCGCGATCAGCACGCAGATCTGCCGTTCGCGCGCCAGGCGGCTGACGAGGCTCAGGACCTCGAACTGGCGGTGCAGGTCGAGCGCGCTGGTCGGCTCGTCAAGCAGCATGATCTCGGGCCGGCGCACCAGCGTCTGCGCGATCGAGACGAGCTGGCGTTGGCCGCCGGAGAGTTCGCCGAGGCCGCGGAAGGCGAGGTCGGCGATGTCGAGCGCATGCAGGGCCTCGTCGATCGCGGCGAGTTCGTCGTCGCCGACGCCCCAGGAGCCGCCCTGCTTGCGGGCGAGCAGGATCGATTCGTAGACGGTCAGCACCGCGTTCACCGCAGTGTCCTGCGGCAGGTAGCAGGGCGACTTGCCGGACGAACTGTCGATCTGGACCGAGCCGGCGCCTCCGAGCAGGCCGGCGATGCGGCGAAACAGGCTCGACTTGCCGGCGGCGTTGGGGCCGATCACGGCGATGATTTCGCCGCCCGTCATCGCCGGCGTGGTGATCCCCGAGAGAATCTGGCGCTTGCCATAGGCGACGCCGACATCGTTGAGCGTCAGGCGCTTCACCATGAGCGTTTCCGGCTGGTCAGGATCAGGCTGAAGAAGAAGGGCACGCCGACCAATGCGGTGACGATGCTGATCGGGAAGATCAGGCCGGGGATCAGCGACTTGCTGACCACCGACGAGGCCGAGAGCACGGCGGCGCCGGCCAGCGCCGAGGCCGGCATGAAGAAGCGCTGGTCCTCGCCGATCACCATGCGGGCGATGTGCGGGCCGACCAGGCCGATGAAGCCGATCGTGCCGACGAAGGCGACCGGCACCGAGGCGAGCAGGGCGACGAGCAGCATGGTCTCGAGCCGCAGCCGCTTGACGTTGATGCCGAAGCTCGCCGCCTTCTCGTCGCCGAGGCGCAACGTCGTCAGGGCCCAGGCCTGGCGGGCGAACAGCGGAATGCAGACGAGCAGAACGGCCGAGGTGATGGCGAGCTTGTGCCAGTTAGCCTTGGTCAGCGAGCCCATCATCCAGAAGACGACCGCCCCCAGCGCCTGCTCGGAGGCGAAGAACTGCAGCAGCGACAGCAGGGCGTTGAAGGTGAAGACCAGTGCGATGCCGAGCAGCACGACCGTTTCGGTGGTGACGCCGCGACGTTGGCTCAGGAGATGGATCAGCAGCGAGGCGCCCATCGCCATGATGAAGGCGTTGAGCGGCACGACATAGTCGATCGCGAGCGGGACGATGGAGACGCCGAAGACCAGCGCCAGCGCCGCGCCGAAGCTCGCCGCCGCCGAGATGCCGAGCGTGAAAGGGCTGGCGAGCGGGTTGTTCAGCACGGTCTGCATCTGCGCGCCGGCGATGGCGAGCGCGGCGCCGGTGACGACCGCCATCAGCGCGACCGGCAGGCGGATGTCCCAGATCACGACACGGACCGCGGCCGGCGCGGTCGAAGGCGAGATCAGCGCGTTGACGACTTCGGCGACGCTGTAGCGCGCCGGCCCGAGCATCAGGTCGACGATCAGGCAGGCCAGCAGCACGGCCGCAAAGCCGGCGAGGATCAGCTTGCGGCGCAGCGCCAGCGCCCGGTAGGCGTCCCGCCCCTGCGCGGCGCGCACCGCGGCTTCCGCCGGCTGGGCCACGATCTCCTCCGCGCTGGCGGGGGCCAGGCTCACTTGCCGGCCTCGAGCGAGACCCACAGGCCCGGCGAATAGGGCAGCGGCAGGAAGCGCTCGTGCAGCGTCTTCATGGTCGCGTCGGGATCGACGTCCTTGAACAGCTCGGGATGCAGCCATTTGCCGATCTGCTGGATCGCCACGAACTGATAAGGGCTGTTGTAGAACTGGTGCCAGATGCCGTAGGCGCGGCCGGTCTTCACCGCCGTGGTCTGCGCGAAGGCGGGGCGCTTCATCAGGTTGGCGAGCTTGCGGCGCGCCTCTGTCATGTCGGCGCCATAGCCGAGGCCGACCCAGGCGCCGCCCGGCACGTAGCCGTCCCAGTTGCTGCCGGTGACGATCACGACATCAGGATTGTCGGCGACGATGCGCTCGGGATTGACCGTGCCGAAGGTGCCGGGGATCAAAGGCGTTGCCAGGTTCCGGCCGCCGGCGAAGTCGACCATCTTGCCGAAGTTCTCGTTGCCGAAGGACATGCAGCAATCGTCGGAATAGCCGCCGGCGCGCTCGACCATCACGAGGGGGCGCTTGAGATCGGTCGCCTTGGCGAGGCGATCGGTCACGACCTTGATCTGCTCGGCGCGGAACGTGATGAAGTCCTCCGCCACCTGCTCCTTGCCGAAGAGCTTTCCGATCAGCCGCATCGACGGCTCGGTATGCTCGAACGGCTTCTCGCGGAAATCGACATAGACGACGGGGATGCCGACCGAGGCGAGCTTCTCGACCAGCTTGGCCTCGTCGCTGGCGATCTTGGCCTCGATGTTGAGGAACAGCACGTCGGGCTTGAGCGCGATCGCCTGCTCGATGTCGAAGGCGCCTTCCTTCATGCCGCCGAAGGTCGGCAGCTTGGCGATCTGCGGATAGCGCTTCTCATAGGCGCGGTAGGTCTCGGGATCGGCCTTGCCGAGATCGTCGCGCCAGCCGACGACGCGCTTGAACGGCTCGTCCTTGTCGAGCGCGCCGACGAAGTACATCTGCCGGCCTTCGCCGAGGATGATACGCTTGACCGGCGCCTCGACCTCGACCTTGCGCCCGACGATATCGGTGACCGTCACCTTGTCGGCCAGTGCGGGCAGGGCCGTGATCGCCAGGCCCGCGGTCACGGTAAAGGCGCGCAGCAGATGTCGACGGGTCAGCATCGGGGGAGCTCGTGAACGAGGGAATTCTTCCTCCCGTTAGGCCGATCCGAGTATTCGGTCAATTTTCGTAGATTATAATTTCTCTAAATAGAGATTAGAACGGATATAAGCTGTGTGGCCGAGTCCGGCGCGTTGCGACGGTAGCGCGCTTCCCTCTGCCGCCGCGCCGAGGCATAAGCGGCCATGGCCGATGGGATGACCGAGAACCCGCCTTTCTGGCGGATCAAGACGCTCGACGAGATGACCGAGGCGGAGTGGGAATCGCTCTGTGACGGCTGCGGGCGCTGCTGCCTGGTCAAGCTCGAGGACGACGATACCGGCCGCATCCATGCCACCGATATCGGCTGCCGCCTGTTCGATGCGGCGACCTGCCGCTGCCACGACTACGCCAACCGCTCGAAGACCGTTCCCGATTGCGTGACGCTCACGCCGGAGGCTGTGCGCACGCTGTCCTGGTTGCCGCCCACCTGCGCCTACAAGCTCGTCGGCGAGGGCAGGGACCTGCCCTGGTGGCATCCGCTCGTCTCGGGCGACCCGCAGACGGTGGTTGCCGCAGGCGTGTCTGTCAGAAACCGCGTCTACGCCAATGAGGACGAGGTCGCCGAGGAGGAGATCGTCGAGCGCATCGTCAATTGGCCGCTGCGCTGGCCGAAGGCGGCGCGCGGCAAGAAGGCCGGCTGAAGCGCCGGGAGGCTACCGGAAGCGCAGATTCTCGCGCGACAGCTGATCGAGCCTGGTGACACCCATCAGCTTCATGCCGCGTTCGACTTCCGTCTTGAGCCGATCGAGGGCCCGTTCGACTCCCGGCTGCCCGGCCGCCGCGAGCGGATAGAGGTAATAGCGCCCGACGCCGACGGCCTTGGCGCCGAGCGACAGGGCCTTCAGCACATGTGTGCCGCGCTGGATGCCGCCATCCATGATCACGTCGATGCGGTCGCCGACGGCATCGACGATCTCGGCGAGCTGGTCGAAGGCCGCGCGCGAGCCGTCGAGCTGCCGGCCGCCATGGTTGGACAGGATGATGCCGGTGCAGCCGATCTCGACCGCGCGTTTCGCGTCGGCGACAGACATGATCCCCTTCAGGCAGAACTGCCCTGACCAGAGCCTGACCATCTCGGCGACGTCGTCCCAGGTCATCGCGGGGTCGAGCATCTCGGTGAAGTAGCGGCTGATCGACATCGCGCCGCCGCCCATGTCGACGTGGCTGTCGAGCTGCGGCAGGCTGAATTTCTCGTGGGTGAGATAGTTCAGCGCCCATTGCGGCTTGATCGCGAACTGGGTGATGCCGGCGAGGTTGAGCCTGAACGGAATCGAGAAGCCGGTGCGCAGGTCGCGCTCGCGGTTGCCGCCGGTGATGCTGTCGACGGTCAGCATCATCACGTTGACGCCGGCCGCCTTGGCGCGCTCCATCATCGCGCGGTTCAGGCCGCGGTCCTTGTGGAAGTAGAATTGGTAGACCTGCGGGCCGCTATGGGTCTTGCGCAACTCCTCGAGGCTGACGGTGCCGAGCGAGGAGACGCCGAACATGGTGCCGTGGCGAGCCGCCGCGGCGGCGACCGCGCGCTCGCCCTGATGATGGAAGAGCCGCTGCAGAGCCGTCGGCGAGCAGTAGAACGGCACGGCGAGCTTCTGCCCCATCACGGTGACGGAGGTGTCGAGGCTGCTCACGCCGCGCAGGACACTCGGAATGAGATCGCAACGCTCGAAGCTCTCGGAGTTCCGCCGGAGAGTGACCTCGTCATCGGCGCCCCCGTCGATGTAGTTGAAGATGGGCTCCGGCAGCCGCTTTTTGGCGAGCCTGCGGAAGTCGTGGAAATTGTGGCAGTCGTTCAGGCGCATCGTTCGCTTCGGCGTCGTTCTGGGTAGGTGAGGCGGCGCTGGCAACCATTGGATCGGCGGCCGCTGCCGCTTCTCAAGGCGGGACGGCACCCTATCGCGCGGCACCGGCCTTGACCATATTGCGCCGCGTGTCGCCGTCGGCCTGATATTGCCGGGCGGCGAGATGGCATTGCGCATGCTCATTGATTGTTCATGCGCTTTTCGGCATGACCACGCCGCGCGGGTGCGCCGCAGCAGGTGCTGCCGCAAATGCGAAACCATGCGGGCGCGCCGGCGTTCAATGCCGGTCACCAACGTTGGGAAAGGCAGGCTATGGCAGGCGAGAAGTGGGTCTACACCTTCGGCGACGGCAAGGCCGAAGGCGAGGCGGGCATGAAGAACCTGCTCGGCGGCAAGGGCGCGAACCTGGCCGAGATGAGCAATCTGGGACTTCCGGTGCCTCCAGGCTTTACTATCACCACCGAGGTCTGCACCTGGTACTACGACAACGGCAAGAACTTCCCGGCTGCGCTCGAGACTGAGGTCAAGGCGGCGTTGGCGGGCATGGCCAAGCTGACGGCCAAGACCTTCGGCGATCCAGCCAATCCGCTGCTCGTCTCGGTTCGGTCCGGCGCGCGCGCCTCGATGCCGGGCATGATGGACACGGTCCTCAACCTCGGCCTCAACGACGTCACCGTCGAAGCCGTCGCCAAGGCTTCAGGCGATGCCCGCTTCGCCTTCGACAGCTATCGCCGCTTCATCACCATGTACTCGAACGTCGTGCTCGACATCGATCACGACCATTTCGAGGAGGCGCTCGAAGACTACAAGGAGCGCAAGGGCCTCAACCTCGACACCGATCTCTCGGCCGATGACTGGAAGGTGCTGGTCGGCAAGTACAAGGATATCGTCAGGAAGGAGCTCGGCTCCGACTTCC
The DNA here is from genome assembly GCF_001429505.1 of Allobosea sp. Root483D1. Lineage (GTDB taxonomy): Bacteria > Pseudomonadota > Alphaproteobacteria > Rhizobiales > Beijerinckiaceae > Allobosea. Next base: position 225,826 of record NZ_LMJW01000001.1, on the reverse strand, counting down.
CGCAGGATCCGAATGAGCAGCTCTGGGGGGCGGTCGGCGCCGTGTTCTCCTCGTGGATGAACGCTCGCGCCATCAAGTACCGCGAGCTCAACAGCATCCCGGCCTCCTGGGGCACGGCGGTCAACGTCCAGTCGATGGTCTTCGGCAATATGGGCGAGACCTCGGCGACCGGCGTCGCCTTTACCCGCAACCCCTCGACCGGCGAGAATGCGCTCTATGGCGAGTTCCTGATCAACGCCCAGGGCGAGGACGTCGTCGCCGGCATCCGCACGCCGCAGGACATTACCGAGGTGGCCAAGGCGGCCGCCAAATCCGACAAGCCTTCGATGGAGAAGGCGATGCCGGAGGCCTATGCCGAGCTCTGCCGCATCTACGGCATCCTCGAAAAGCACTACCGCGACATGCAGGACATGGAGTTCACCATCCAGGAGGGCAAGCTCTGGATGCTGCAGACCCGTTCCGGCAAGCGCACCGCCAAGGCGGCGCTCAGGATCGCGGTCGAACTCGCCCACGAAGGCCTGATCACCGAGCAGGAAGCGGTCGGCCGCGTCGAGCCCGGTGCGCTCGACCAGCTGCTGCATCCGACCATCGACACCAAGGCCGAGCGGCGCGTGCTGACCGGCGGCCTGCCGGCCTCGCCCGGCGCCGCTGCCGGCGAGATCGTCTTCACTTCCGAGGCAGCCGAGGCCGCCAAGAAGGGCGGCAAGAAGGTCATCCTCGTGCGCGTCGAGACGAGCCCCGAGGACATTCACGGCATGCACGCCGCCGAGGGCATCCTGACCACGCGCGGCGGCATGACCTCGCATGCGGCGGTCGTGGCGCGGGGCATGGGCAAGCCCTGCGTTTCCGGCGCCGGCCAGATCCGCGTCGACTACGCCAAGGGCACGATGACCGTCGGACAGACCACGCTCAAGGCCGGCGATTTCATCACCATCGACGGCAGCAACGGCCAGGTGCTGCTCGGTGAGGTCAAGATGCAGCAGCCGGAACTCTCCGGTGATTTCAGGACGTTGATGGGCTGGGCTGACAAGGTGCGGCGCCTCAAGGTCCGCGCCAATGCCGAAACCCCGCGCGATGCCAAGGCGGCGCGCGAGTTCGGCGCCGAGGGCATCGGGCTCTGCCGCACCGAGCACATGTTCTTCGATGCCGGCCGCATCCTTGCCGTGCGTGAGATGATCCTGGCCGAGGACGAGAAGGGCAGGCGCGTTGCGCTCGCCAAGCTCCTGCCGATGCAGCGCCAGGACTTCGTCGAGCTCTTCACCATCATGCAGGGGTTGCCGGTGACGATCCGCCTGCTCGATCCGCCATTGCACGAGTTCCTGCCGCACACCGACGACGAGATCGCCGAGGTCGCCTCAGCCATGGGCACGACCGTCGACAAGCTGAAGCGCCGCGCCGGCGAGTTGCACGAGATCAATCCGATGCTCGGCTTCCGCGGCGTGCGCCTCGCGGTCGCCTATCCCGAGATCGCTGAGATGCAGGCCAGGGCGATCTTCGAGGCCGCCGTGATCGCAGCTAAGGAGACCGGCCATCCGGTCATTCCCGAGGTGATGGTACCGCTCGTCATGGGCGCGCCCGAGCTCGACCTGGTCAAGGGCCGGATCGATGCGATGGCGGCTGCCGTGAAGGAGGAGAGTGGCAGCGAGTTCGCCTATCAGGTCGGTACCATGATCGAATTGCCACGCGCCGCGCTGCGGGCGGAGGAGATCGCAAGGAGCGCCGAGTTCTTCTCCTTCGGCACCAACGACCTGACGCAGACCGCGCTCGGCATCAGCCGCGACGATGCCGGCTCCTTCCTCGGCGCTTATACGGCGCGGGGCCTGCTCGAATCCGATCCCTTCGTGACGATCGACCAGGACGGCGTCGGCGAACTCGTCAGGATCGCCGTCGAGCGTGGCCGCAAGGCGCGACCGGACATCAAGCTTGGCATTTGCGGCGAACATGGCGGCGATCCCGCCTCGATCGGCTTCTGCGAGAGCGTCGGCCTCGACTATGTCTCCTGCTCGCCCTTCCGCGTGCCGATCGCGCGGCTTGCCGCCGCCCAGGCGGCGTTGGGGGCGATCAAGGCCAAGGACGCCTGAGCGAGGCGCTTTGTAACTCCAGCAGCCCTCATCCTGAGGAGACGCGATCTGCGATCGCTCCTCAGGATGAGGGCTGTAGGGGTAATGGAGGGCGGGATGAGCCAGCTCACCACCATCGGCTTCGATGCCGACGACACGCTCTGGCAGAACGAGCAGTTCTTCCGGCTGACGGAGGACCGTTTCGTCGCACTGCTCGGCGAGCATGGCGAGGCGGCCGAGATCTCCGGCAAGCTGCTCGAGGCCGAGAAGCGCAACCTTTCCTTCTACGGTTTCGGCATCAAGGGCTTCACCCTCTCGATGATCGAGACCGCGCTCGAGATCACGCGCGGCCAGGTGCCGCCGGCGGTGATCGGCGAGATCCTCGCCGCCGGCCGCGAGATGCTGAGCCATCCGGTCGAGACGCTGCCGCATGCGCAGGAGACACTTGCCGCGCTCGCCGGCCGTTACCGGCTGGTGCTGATCACCAAGGGCGACCTGTTCGACCAGGAGCGCAAGCTCGCGCAGTCCGGTCTCGGCGATTTCTTCGACGCGGTCGAGATCGTCAGCGACAAGAGCGCCGCGACCTATGAGAGGCTCTTCGCCCGCCATGGCGACGGGCCGGGGCGGGCGCTGATGGTCGGCAACTCGCTGAAATCAGACATCGTCCCGGCGCTCGTCGCCGGCGCCTGGGCGGCGCATGTGCCGCATGAACTGACCTGGGCATTGGAGCATGCCGAGGAGCCGGCCGGCGAGGTGCGCTTCCGCAAGCTCGTCGATCTCGGCGGGCTGGTCGATCTGGTCCGCGAGATCGATTGAGCGCGCGCCAGCGCTAGTCGACCCACAGTCCGCGCTTGCGATGCCAATCCTCGATCGATTCCGCGGGGTAGTCGTCGAAGCGTTGATCATGGGGCCCGAAAGCGGGTTCGACCCAGTCTGCTTTGAAACGGAGCAGCAAGTGGGTCTTTTCGCTGGCTTTCGGCAGGTCGCTGTCAATGACGGAGGCAAAGGGATGAATGAGTTCCGGCCAGGCCGGATCGAACACCCATAGCGCCGTTCCGCAGCTCTTGCAGAAGCGCCGTTCGCCGCGCGAGGTCTCGCAGCGGCCGGTGTCGTCACGGATCTCGGCCTGGAAGACGCCGATCGCGTCTTCGCCTTCGATCGCAAGAGTGGCTGCATCCGCCATGATGTTGATGGCGAATCCTCCGCCGCCTGCGGTCTTGCGGCAGATCGAGCAGTAGCAGAGCTGGTAGGGCACCGGCGTATGACTGTCTGCCGTGAAGCGGACCTTGCCGCAGCGACAGGAACCTTTCAGTGTGATCGGCATCGTGCGCGTCCCGACTATCCTTCAGACGACAACCAGCTGGACGCAGGCTTGTTCAACCCGTTGCGACGGAGACGCATCCCGCCCAAACTGGACCGACCTTGCAATTTGTGCTAGCTCCACCGATGTAAGACGAGATGCGGCCGGTTCTGGCCAATCCTCCGCGCGGGTATTCCGGTCGGCGGGCCACTTCAGATCCACCACACGTCGCTACACGACCATGGCGAGGCGTCCGCGCGTCCGGCTCTGGATTCCACCAATACGCGGATCTGAAGTGCAAGGATTAGTCCCGATATGAACAAGGGCACCGTCAAGTGGTTCAACGCCACCAAGGGCTATGGCTTCATTACCCCTGAGAACGGCGGTCAGGACATCTTCGTCCACATCTCCGCAGTCGAGCGGGCCGGCCTGCGCGAGCTGCAGGAGGGCCAGGTCGTCTCTTACGAGCTGATCGCCGATCGCAAGACCGGCAAGTCCTCGGCTGGCAATCTCGCCGTCGGCTGACGATACGATCCGGACGGACCGCGACGGTCCGTCCGTTCCCAGATCGGGTTGGCACGCCTGTCTTCGGCCGTAATGGCTGAACGACAAGGCGTGCCAGGCCCGTTGCACCAATATCCCCCGGCGCAGTGGCTAGCGGTTCGCCGGGCGGAAAGAGACCATGCGTAGACCGAGATGGCATGCCGAGGCGCTTCCGTTCACCACGTGCGCCCCACGCTGTTCGGCTCAGAAAGACCTGATTTGACCAAATTTACCGACCTCGGCCTGGCCGAGCCGCTTCTGAAAGCGCTCGCCGCCGAAGGTTATGAGACGCCGACGCCGATCCAGGCGCAGGCGATCCCTTCCATTCGCGACGGTCGTGACCTGCTCGGCGCCGCCCAGACCGGCACCGGCAAGACGGCAGCCTTCTCGCTGCCCATGTTGCACCGGCTGATGAACCAGCCGCGGCGCATGCAGCCGCGGTCCGTGCGCGCCCTGATCCTGTCGCCGACCCGTGAGCTCGCAGCCCAGATCGAGGCGAGCATCCGCACCTACGCCCAGTTCACCTCGCTGAAGTCGACGGTGATCTTCGGCGGCGTGCCGGTCGGCAAGCAGATCCGCGCGCTCGGCCAGCATATCGACATCCTCGTCGCCACGCCCGGCCGCCTGCTCGACCTCGTCGACCAGCGCGCCGTCTCGCTTCGCGAGATCGAGTTCCTGGTGCTGGACGAGGCCGACCAGATGCTCGACCTCGGCTTCATCCACGCGCTGCGCAAGATCGCGACGCTGATCCCGAAGCAGCGCCAGACCCTGCTGTTCTCGGCGACGATGCCGAAGGCGATCCGCGAGATCGCCTCCGCCTATCTGACTGATCCGGTCGAGGTTGCGGTCGCGCCCGTCGCGACCACCGCCGAGAAGGTCGACCAGCGCGTCATCTTCACGGAAGCCGGCCAGAAGCCGGCCTTGCTGGCGAAGACCTTGAGCGTTCCCGAGATGGAGCGCGCCATCGTCTTCACCCGCACCAAGCACGGCGCCGACAAGGTCGTGCGTCAGCTCGAGCTGGCCGGCATCAAGTCCGCCGCGATCCACGGCAACAAGAGCCAGGGTCAGCGCGAGCGTGCGCTCGGCGCCTTCCGTGATGGCGAGTTGCGCATCCTGGTCGCGACCGACATCGCCGCGCGCGGCATCGATGTCGACGGCATCAGCCATGTCGTCAATTTCGATCTGCCGAACGTGCCCGAGACCTATGTCCACCGCATCGGCCGCACGGCGCGCGCCGGCGCGTCCGGCGTCGCCATCGCCTTCTGCACGCCGGAAGAGCGCGGCGATCTTGCCGCGATCGAGAAGCTGACCAAGATCGCGCTCACCCCGATCGGCGACGTGCCGCATTGGGATGGTCGTACCCCGAAGAAGCCGCCGCAGAACCGCGGCGGTCGCAGTCAGGGACAGGGCCGACCGCAGCCGCAGAATGGCCAGCGCCGCGACGGCAGGGGCGGACAGGGCCGCAACGCCCAGCGGCCCGAGCAGGGCGAGCGTCAGGAGCAGCGCCGCGAGCAGCCACGACAGAACCAGTCGCGGCCGCAGCAGGCCCGTCCGGAGCAGCCGCGCCAAGAGCGTCCCGCCCCGCGCCATGAGGCGGCCGGAGCGCGAAAAGAAGCGGCTTCCGGCAAGGAAGGACTTGGCGGCGTCGCGTTCTTGCAGCAAAGAACGGGTCAACGACGCACCGGCGGCGGACGGCGCCCGAACTGACAGGCACCGCAATCGCTGGGGCCAGGCCTATCCGGCCTAGCCCCACGCCGAGGACAAGACGAAGGATCAGCGAATGGCGAAAGAAGAACTGCTCGAATTCGACGGCACCGTGGTCGAGGTGCTCCCCGACGGCAACTATCGGGTCAAGCTCGACAACGATCACGTCATCCTGGCCTATGCGGCCGGGAAGATGAAGAAGAACCGCATCCGCACCATCGCCGGCGACCGCGTCGTCGTCGAGATGTCGCCCTACGATCTCGATCGCGGCCGGATCAACTTCCGCCAGAAGACCGCCAGCCCCGGACCGATGCCGCCGCGGCCGCAGAACTTCCGCCGGCGCTGACGCCGTGCGCTTCAGCCGGCCCGAGCAATTCTTCATCGCGGCCGGTATCGGGCTCGGCGCGCTCGCCTCGCTTGCGGTCAACACCGGCTGGATCGCCAAGGGCGGCACCTTCCCGCCCTTCGTCTACGTGCTGCTGGCGTTGGCGCTGGTCGAGGTCGTCGCCGGCATTGCGATGAAGCAGCCGCCCGGCGCCCTGTTCACGATGCCGGCCCGCATCCTCGCCTTCGCGCTCGGCATCGGCGTGCTGATCCTGCTGACCGGCGGGCTCGCCTGAACCCTCCGCCGTCATTCTCGGGCGGAGCGGAGCGCAGGCTTAGAATCTCAGGACGAGAAGGCGCAGGCCCGAGCCTCATCCGGCCTGAGATGCTCGGGTCAAGCCCGAGCATGACTTGCAATTCCACCGCTCAATAAAAAAAAGCCCCGGCCGAAGCCGGGGCGTGAGGTGCTTGTTACGTGGTGACAGGTACTACGAAGAAAACTCGAAAAACTCAGTAGCCGCCCTTGGCCCAGTATTGCGAGCCGGGGCTGACCATGACCTGACGCTGGCGCGTCGCATACTCGGCCGGCACGGTCTCGTGGACGACCCGCGAGGCGCTGACCATGACGCGGCGGCTGCGCTCGCCATAGACGGCCGGAACGACGTCGTAATCGACCGAAGCGGGCGAAACCTCGACGGTGCGCTGCTGATAGCCGTATCGCGCGGGGACATCGACCCAGCAGCCGGTGGTCTGGCCGTAAGCGTCACGGCTGACTTCCCAGCGCCGGGTGGCCGGCGAGATCAGCACCTTCTCGGAGACGGTCCGGTACTGGGCCGGGATCTGGCGGGCGATGCGGCGTTCCGGCTGGACCACCACCTTCTCGATGACGGCCTCGTACTCCGCCGGGATGACCTTGGAGAAGGTGCGCTCCGGGCGCACGACATAGCTCTCGTTGACGGTGTCGTAGACCGGCGGCGCCGTGACCAGCTTGTAGCAGGAGCCACCGCCGCAATTGCTGACCGGGGCCCGGTAGCAGGAGGAAGCGGTGCAGCCGCCGGCGACTGCCGGAGCGGCGAGGCCCATCAAGGCCGTGGCGGCGAGAGCCGAAAGCGAAAGAAGTCTGAACGTCATAGCTGACCCCAACCCTGCGTTGCGCAACGCTGCCGCTGCGTCGTTGAGGTAAGAAAGCCTGAGACGATCTATGAAGACAAGGTTAACTGCAAAACAAGGTAAAATTAACCAGTTCCGTTCAGCTGGACGCGCTCCGTCGGCGACTGATCTGTCGGCCGGGTTGTCCTGTATTCAAAGTCCTTCGGGCCGCCGGTGTGCGGCCGGCCAAGGGCAGGCCCCGCCCGAGGGTAGGGCGCTTCCGGCTCGCTTCACTCGATTGCGCCCCGCTTCATGCCGAAGCCTTCGATATAGCAGCTGCAGGGCGTGTTGGATGGCGCGGGCCTTGCCTCGCACGAGCCGCGCGAGGTTACGCAGACATCGTTGATGCGCCGGCGGTAAGGCCGCTCATAGCCATAGCGCGGGCGGTCATAGCCATAGGGCGGGGGCGGCCTGTCGTAATCATAGCGCGGAGCCGGCCGGTAATAGGGGTCGTAGTACTGGGCGTTCGCGCTGGTCGTCGACGAAATGGCAGCGCCGATGACGGCCGCGATGGCGAGCGTCTTCAACATCATGGCTGTCCTCCTGGTCTTCCCAGGCCCGGGCCTGGGACAGATGATCACAAGCAGACTAGGAACGCACCGATGAACGGGGGCTGAGCGGCTAGCGGCTCAGCGCGTCAGTGCTTGCGTCGATCGTGACGAACAGGCCGGCTGGTTCCCATTCGTATCGCAACTCGAGCCCCCGATGAGCTCTGATGGTGCGTTCGATCATGGTGGAGCCAAAGCCGCCGCGTGTGGGCTGGGCCTCGATCGCAGGTCCTCCCGTTTCGCGCCATTCGACGCGGCCGGCGCGCTCGTCACGATGGACCGAGACCGTCACGGTCCCGGTCTGCGACGAGAGCGCGCCGTACTTCACCGCGTTCGTCGCCAGCTCATGGACGATCAGCGCGATGCAGGTCGCTGCCTGCGGGCCGATCGGCCCGTCCTGCCCCTCAATCCGGACGCGTCCCGCCGAGCCTTCGCCGTAAGGGGCGAGAAGACGCGACAGCAGGTCGACCAGGCCTCCCTCGCTTTCGGCCCGGCCTCGGCCGACAAATGCATGCGCGCGATGCAGCGCCGCCAATCTCTCCTCGAGTTTCGCGGCGAAGGCGCGGCTTTCCGGCTCGGCCCGCGCCGCCATCCGAACAAGGCTGCTCACGACCGCGAAGATGTTGGCGATGCGATGCGACAATTCGCGGGCGACGAGCTCATACTGCTCTTCTGCCTGCTTGCGGGCCGTGACGTCGATATGCGCGCCCTGGAGCAGGACCGGCGTTCCGTTCTCGTCCCGCTCGATCTCGGCCTTGGCCAGAATCCAGCGTGTCTGCCCGTCGCTTGGCCGGATGATGCGGTATTCGACCTCGTAGTCGGTCGAGCGGCTGTCGACGGTCGCTAGAAAATGGCCGAGAACGCGGTCGCGGTCGTCCGGGTGAATGCGCCGGACCCAGTCTTCATGCGCCTCGTGGACCGCCTCGGGCGGCAGGCCGTGGACGACGAGATATTCGGGTGAGCGGGTGTTGCGGAACTGGCCGCCGCGCAGATCGACGGTCAGGCCGCCGATCTGGCCGATCTTCTGGACACGGGCGAGCTCGGCCTCGCGTGCCGCAAGCCGATATTGAGCGTCCGAGGACGCATCCCGATCCATGCCAGCCGCCTCGCTACCCGCCGTGACCGCAGGACTAAGGCAGCTCCGTCACGGATGCAAAGTCATTTGACAGGATGTTCGTCGCGTCGCTGCCGGCAAGTCAGCTGCCCGCCTTCATGCTGGCGGCCCAGTAGTCCTCGACCTGCTTCACCAGCGTCTCCGGCAGCGGCACATAGCCGAGCGTGGTGGCGTCCGCTGCGCCGCTCTCGAAGGAGAGGCGGAAGAAGTCGAGTACCTCCTGCGTCTGGCGCGTCCGCGGCTTCGGCATCAGGGCGAAGGTCGTGGCGACGATCGGATAGGCCTCGGCGCCCGGCGCATCGGTCAGCATCAGCCCGAAATCCTTGGCCTTCGCCCATTCGGCGCTGGCGGCCGCGGCAGTGAAGCTCGCCGGATCCGGCTTCACGAAGTTACCGGCCCTGTTCTGCACCTGGGCGTAGGCGAGGCCGGCGCGCACGACCTGGCCGAACTCGACATAGCCGATCGCGTTCTTCGTCCGCTTCACCGCCTCGGTCATGCCCTGGCTGCGCTCGGCGCCGGCGCCGACCGGCCACGGAACCTGCGTGTTGACGCCGACCTTGTCGCGCCATTCCGGGCTCGCCTTGGCGAGATAGTCGGTCCAGTTGAAGCTCGTGCCGGAGCCGTCGGCGCGGTAGATCACGCTGATCGGCGCGTCGGGCAGCTTGAGCTCGGGATTGGCCGCCTTGATCGCCGGATCGGACCAGAGCTTGATCTTGCCGAGATAGATGTCGCCGAGGAGGGCGCCGGTGAAGCGGATCTGGCCGGGGCCGACGCCCTCGAGGTTCACCACCGGGACGATGCCGCCCATCACGATCGGGAACTGGATCAGGGCCGAGCGCTGCAGTTCCTCCGAGGAGAGCGGCCGGTCGGTCGCCCCGAAATCGGCGGCGCGCTGGGTGACGCGGACCTCGCCGCCGAGCGAGCCGATCGGCTCGTAATCGACGCCGATGTCGAGCGGGGTCATCTCGGCGCCATCCGACTTGGCGATGCGATAATTCTGCGCCCATTTGCCGATGACGGGGAAGGCGAAGCTCGAACCGGCCCCGGTGATCGGCTCCGCAGTGCCGGGCATGGCGGAGGAGGCGAGGAGGGCGGTGGCGACAGCCAGTCTGGCCAGGAGCTTCATATCGTCTCTCACCCGTATCGAGGCCGCCAGCGGGCCATGATGGACAAAGGCGACGCTAGGGCGGGGCGGTGACGTTGCGATGACGGGTATGGTCCAGGCAAACGAAAGGCCCCGCCGGTGCGAGCCGGCGGGGCCTTCCTTCAACGGTCATGCCCGTTTAGCAGCGTGCACCGACCGTGAACGGTCAGTGCCAGGTCTGACGGCCGTACCAGTCGTCGACATCGGTGCGGACCTTGTCCTTCTCGATGCCGTAACGCTCCTGGATCTTGCCTTCGAGCTGGTCGCGCTTGCCGGCGATGACATCGAGATCGTCATCGGTCAGCTTGCCCCACTGCTCCTTGACCTTGCCCTTGAGCTGCTTCCAGTTTCCTTCGACGCGGTTCCAGTCCATCGGACGCTCCTCATATTCGTAATGGGTGTGATGAGGAAACGCGCAGGCGGCTGAATTGTTCGCGAGATGAGCCCGATTTCGATCGCCGCTTGCCGTACGGCAGGGTCACGCAGGAGCCTCGAACCCCGGGACAAGCCGATCTTACAGGCCAAATTGGTAAGTCAGCCCAACGCCTGCCTTGAACTGGTCCTTGGAGCCGCCTGGCCCGGTCACGAGCGGCGACTTGGCGGCGTCACCGACGATTCTGGTATAGCTGCCGAAAGCGGTCGCGGAGATGTTGTCTGTCAGGCGATAGCGCGCGCTGCCGCCGACGCCGACTCCGCCGATGCCGCCTTTCGCCTTGTAGGCTCGGTAGCCGGATGCGAGCGCCTGATTGACCGTGATCCCATACGCGGCTTCCGCGTATTCCTTGTCGAAGAAGCTGACGCGGGGGCCTACGGACAGGTGAAGCCGGTTGTCGAGCAGCGGCATCCGTACATCGGCACTCCAGTCTATGCGCGTGCCGAGATCGCCCTTGCTTTTCTCCAGAAACCCCATGGCGTTGATCTTGGTCTTGTTGTCGCCAATCGACGCGATGCCCTTGCTGAGCGTGATCTGCGTGGAGAAGAACCGTCCATAATCATATTTGAGGAACGCACCGGCGCTGAGGGTCGGGTCGACGTCGCCGAGCCCGGTCAGATATCGCCTGCTCTCCTTCACCTCGCGCCCAGGCCGATAGTTCACGAACGCTCCCGCCGTGAAGCCGTTCGTCGAGAAGACATTGACCCCGATGCCCCTGTCGATCGATGCGAAGGCGATGTCTTTGTATTTGATCGATACATAGGGCAGCGCCGAGAATTTGGAGTCCTTGGCGCCGAAGAACTTCGGCGAGAACAGGCCAAACGCGCCGAGCTCGACCGTCCAGTCCGGCTTTTTCGCTGCGGTCTTGGGGATGGTCGAAGCAGCAGGCCGCACCAGCTCCGCGGCGGCGGCAGCAGCCGACATCGGGAACACGATCGCAAAGCCCGCCATCCGAACCCGGTTCCCGACCCGTCGCCGCTTCACCCTGCCGGCAGGTTTGGCCGGCATGTGATCGACCGCCTCGTTCGGGAAAGCGTGAATTGACAAGCAGCCACGGCCGTTTCCGCGTGATGCCGTGACCAGTTTCTCGGTTCTGCTGCAAGAAAGCATTCAAGGCTCCGGGTCCGCAGGATTCTGAAAGGGGCTCTTATTCGCTGTATGCGCACCGCCTGTTGGCGATGAACTCGGTCTGCTCTGGCTGAGGTTCGGTTGGCTTTCCCCAGCTAGGCAATACGGTCACGGTTGCGCGCAGATGCCGGGCGTCTCGCACCATCTTTTCGCTGTAAAGATGGTTGATTGCACCAGCGTTGCCGCAGCCGGCGACAGCGCTCGATCATCAGTGCAGGGTCCGGTAGGGCAGGCTCGCCGAAGGACCGGATCAACCGAGGCGCGAAATCGGCCGGTCGCTAAAATGCGAGCTAAATCCGTATCGGTTGGCCAAGAGCCAGCGGGCTAGAGGAGCGTCATCACAGCCCAGAACAGGCCATGACATACTCAGCGCAAGACATCACGAACGCCCTCCTGCGGATCAAGGAGGACGGGTTCGTCCTCGATAATGACGCCTTCGGCTATGCCGCGATCAGATGGGACTCTCGCCGGCTCAGGCGCGACCTGCGCGAAGCAGGCTATGCCGGTGCAGAGCTCGCCCAGGGCCGGATGACGAACGAGGGCGAGGAGATCTGCTGGCTCTACGACCCCGAGAAGATCGGGAAGGGCCAGGTCGACAGCCTCGCAGCGGCGCGGCACTCGGTGCTCTACGGCGAATAGAGGCGTTCTGGCGAGGCATCTGGCCAAGATCGCCTCAGGGCGGTTTTGCCATGCGCGGGCCCACCAGCGCAGGCACCGACGGCGCCTCGAGACCGGCCATAGCCGCGTTGCGCGCCTATCGTCCCTGCTGCGTCCAGCCGGGTGCGGCAGCGTCCTGTTCGAGGGCGTCCGCCTGCCCCTCATAGGCGCTCGCCATCGCCGTCAGGCGGGCCTCTATCTCGCGGTCGCAGGCCGTGGCGGCCCAGCGGCGGCACTTCAAGGCTTTCACACGCAAGACCTGAGCCTGTCGAATTCTGTCGTGGTCCATGAGGGGCGCTCCAACACAGCAGATCGTTGTGCTGCTTGCGGCCGTCAGGGCGGAAAACGCTGCGGCTGGTTGGGGCAATTACGAGAGTTAGGGCAATTTGGATGCGCCCGCCTTCTGGCGCTGGTCTTTGAACGAATCCGGCGCTTGGATCGGCGGGGCACTCTGCTCTATCTCGACTGCCGTATTGGGGCACCGACCATTACTATGGCCGTGGATTATTCGGCCGCCGGTGGTTCGCCGATCCGAGCCGAGCCAGATCAGCATGGGGGGTGAGCGCCGTCTCGTCGAGCAGCAGATCGCCGTCCTCACCCAGCTCGACGTCAGCCGTGCGGGTATCCGGATCGAAAATCAGCGCGGCGTCGAGGAAGTCGGCCATAGCGCGGATAATGTCGCGCGCGCGCATTTCAACACGACCCGACGGCGGGTCGTGATATCACATCGACATGGGCTGGGAGGGCAGCATGGACAACCGAAAAAGGGCGCTCGCTGAGGTCGCAAGTCTTGATTCCTGGCATAAGCAATTTTCTGTTGCGCAGGAGGTATCCGAACTCCACGTCGACGTGTCATTTGCAACCGGCCGAATTGGAGAAGAGGCGGAGTCCCCAGTTCGCTTCGAACTTCGGCTCAGAAGGGTGGAGGTGGTGGTAATTGTGCCTTCTTCAGAACCTGCCAGCGTCGTCATTTCGTCCGTTCGTCGCGACACCGACAATACAAAAGTAACGCGTGCGCGAACGATCTCCACACGCCTCAAAGCTCAAGCAGGTGTCGAAGCTTCAACAAGCCTTGCGGAAAACGGATTGAAGGCCCGCTTCAAGGCGGCTGTTGGCATGTCGGCTTCGAAGGCCAGTGAAGACACAACCCGGATAGTGTCCGCGTCCAAGAGCATGGCGGTATCGCAGATTAAGACTCGCGATGGCGAATACGCCTGGGCAATCTCTCCAGCTTCAAGCGATGCGCTGTCAGGTCACCCATGGAATGCGATGCGAAGCAGCCTGCTATCCGTTCGTGATGAGCGACCCGACCGCTCCAAGGGTATTGAGCCGAGCATACGCGTTGAGCTCAGATGCAGACGAGAAGACCTCGATTTTCCAGTTATTCACCGAAAATCCGGTGTCCCGTGGGTCACGAACAAGCGAATTGCAGCGGAAGCGGTGATCCGTAATCGACTTATGGAAGCTGGCTTACTCAACGGGCCGATTGACGATCCTTACGCCACGATCACCTTGTCGGCCATCATAGCGGAGAGCCAGGCGTGAAAGAGCGCAAGCACTGGCTCGCGGCGATCGATGCAATTGTTGACGCGCCCACGATTGACCTTCGCGAACTGGCGAAGGTCGCGGGTTTCGATCCTGCTACATTCTACATCGGAACCAGCATCGACGGTGCAGATGTAAGGGGGCAAGACCTTCGTGGTATGCTCTTCAGCCCTTTGGACATCAGCAAAATTAAGCGGGACAATAGGACCCTTTTCGACGATGTCATCCGAGATCATCCGGTCCAGCCGCCAAGAGCCGAGCTTCACATCTTGCTCGCGCCAGATTTGGAAAGTCCCCGCTGGTTGCCAGACCTCTTGCAGCTTTGCGATGTAGCGGTCTACCACCACGGCGAGACGAACGAGTTTCACGCTCAGCTTGCGGACCCAGATCGACCTGCCTTCGTTCTGGAGGCAGGCATGGCATCGCTGCCTGTGCCCGGTCACGCGATTCGTGTTGTGTCTATTGCTGAAACCCGCTTACGGCGAACGCCAGCTTTACTCGATCTGATGGCGGATGATCGGCCGACGATTATTGTTCCGGAACTTGGTTGGGCGCGCGAACCAGGGTCAGCCGCTCGCGATCTGCTATTGTTGTTGGGGCTCAACTGGACGTGGCTCAGCCCACATGTTCGGAAAATGGGTGCCACGGTCTTCTTACGATCGGCTGGCAGGGGGAATCCATCTGCAGCCTGGGCAAAGATTTTCGAGCGCGCCCGCGAACTCCATTCGTTTCCGCGTCTCGGGTGGCGTTTTGGCGCCCACGGCACAGCAAAAGGCTTCGAAGACACTGTTTTTCAAGGCCTCAACAGTATCAGCGACGAAAGCAGTCGACGCATTCTGCGCCGCAATGGGGCGGCCGTTCTATTTGTACCGGAAACCGACCAGGCTTCGGCGGAAATGTTCAAGTTAGGCGTGCGAAAGCAGCTTGTCGACAATGGCTGGAGCGTTTCCGAACGGCCGCGATCTGATGATTTGGGCATTGTAGGACGCCTGGCCACGCTCGATGTAGATCTTTCGGAATCGTTGCTCTCTGGTGAACCGGCACCTGATCTTGCCAAGGTTTACGGGATAAGTGTGCATCTGACGCTCACAGACCGGCAACTCGCTTTGGGGATCAATAGCGCGCACATTCCGATAACTATTTCTGATTTGGCGCACTTCAAAGAAGCCGATGGATCGGTGTGGTCGATTATTCGCCACCTTGCGCGGCGCATGGTGAAATCTTCTGATCTGAAGGCGAGGGAGCGCTTCTTTGGTGTGCTCTTAGGCAATGCGACCGCTCAAAAATCCGATCGCATGACACTGCTGCAGCCCAAATTTATGGAAGGCGGTGTGGTCATTTCCGTTCGACATGTCGAGGAACATGAAGCGTTCTCGATGTACGAGTATGTTCAAGTTCCTATTGGCAAACATCTGATCTACGAAATTGGCATCATGCTCAGCGACGGGCCTGCGCAATTGGTTGAGCTGAAACGTCACAAATACGGCTCTGGCTCGGCGCCGATCGAAGGTGCAATCGAGCAAAGAATCCCCGCTTCAGTAACCGCAAAGAAGTGATCGCCAACGCATGGTTTAGTCTCGCGCAACGCCTGCCGTCGCCATGTAATTATTCGTTTCGCACGACTACGTCTGCCCCGGCCTGAGCTTGTAGAAGACATGCCGGCCGATCGTGTCCATCTTCTTCAGCTTGCGCGCCCAGTACGGCCGGACATAGTCGGCGTGGTAATGCGTCGAGGCGCCGACTTCCGCCAGATAGGTCGTTCCGTCATAGACCTCGCGGGCGATGCGGGTGGCGTCGCGCCAGGGGCCGGGCTCGGTGATGCGCAGCGACTTGCCTTCGCAGGCGAAAGTGAACTGGCAGGCGAGGTGGCGGCTGGCGTTCTGATAGACCGCGCCGCAGACCGTGTTCGGGTAGAGCCCGCTCTTGACCCGGTTGAGCACCACCTGCGCTACCGCGGCGCGGCCCTGCTCGCCCTCCGAGCGCGCCTCGAAATAGACGGCTTCGGCCAGGCAGCGCTGCTCCTTGGCCATGTTCTCGGGCGCGATCAGGCTGGTGTAGATCTGCTTCTCGGCGGGATCGACGGTGCGCAGGTCCGTGGTTGCCCCGCGCTCCGACTTGGCGACGCGGCTGCGCGATTTCGGTTCGCCGGCGACGGGCGCCATCTGCATCGGCGTCGCCGAGGTCGTGCCCGCCATGCCGGTGGCCGCCGGCGTGCTGGAGGACTGGCCGAGCGCGGCGGGAACGTTCGGTGTCGCGCCGTCGAGGCTTTCCGGGGCGAGTTCGCCATGGCGCGGCGAGCCGATGCTCTTCGGCACCGCCGTCGGCGAGGAATCGGACAGAGCCGGGTCGGTGACGCCCTCGTCGCGCAGGAAGGGCTCGAAGCCGAGCGGCGGCTCCTCCGGGCTTTCCAGCGCGTCGAGCGAGAAGCCGGCCGAGATCAGCCCCGGCTCGGTGTCGCCGAAGACGACGCGTTCGAACTCGCCGGGCGGGCCGTTGCGGCTGAGAGTGGGGCGCAGGCCGACGAGCGGGTCGCCCTTGCTGCTGCGGTCGACCTGCGGGAAGGCATTGGCGGTGCGCTTCATGTCCTCGCGCGGCTGGCGCGGATCGATCGCGAAGGTCCGCTCGGGCGTCTCGAAGGAGAGGCGCGCCGGCTGGATCAGGCGGGCATAGGCGCGCTCCGGCATGTGGAAGGCGCTGGCGGCAACAAGCAGGGACGGGCCTTCCGCGAGATCGGAGAGCGCGCCGGGCGCGGTGCGAGGGATCAGCGAGCCCGGCGGGCCGAGCGTATCGGGCTTCTGCCCGGCCGAGGCGGTGAAGGAGACCAGCATGCCGGCCGAGAGCGCCCAGGGGGCGACGGTCGCCAGCGCCCAGCGCAGCTTCTGCCAGCCCATTCGCTTCGATCGCCGACGCAGACGCAACTGACCCTGGCCCTCGTTGCCGAAAGACGAAAGTTGAGTGACCGCGAATCCGATGATGCAAATTCGCGACACTCGGATAATCCCTTGTCAGGGTTGAAGGGGGGTTAACGCCCGGCGCCCGCCACCTCGGGCCTTCGCCAAAAGACGGCTTTCGCGATCCGCCAGTCTTCCCTTATGCTGCGCCGCAACAAAGGGAGAGAGACATGAATGCCACCGCCTTCAAGGCCGATTCCGAAGCCAATGCCGTCGCGTTGATCGCTGCCGCCTTGCCCGGTTTCGAGGCTTTGCTGGAGGAGGCAATCGCCGCCGTCAGGCAGAAGGTGCTGGCCGACGGCCGGATCTCCTCGTCGAAGCTGGAGCAGGAGCAGCACGCCGCCCACGGCCTCTCCTGGCTCGCGACCTATGTGATGGCGCTGCGCGAGCTGAAAGCCTATGGCGAGCGGCTCCAGGCCGAGGATCGCTACGGCGCGATCGAGGATTACGCCATCCGGATCGGCGCCGGCGAATATGCCGCGCAGATCTTCGGCGGCATCCCGATGAGCCAAGGCGAGATCGTCCGTCTGCCGTCGCTCGGCCTCACGGCCAAGGCCGTCGCCGCCGCCTGCTCGGATGCGGCCGAAGCGCTGATCGCCGAGGGCAACACGCCCGAGAACCGCGCCCGCTTCGTTGCGCTGTTCAGCCAGAGCCAGGGGCTCGCCAGCGTCGGCGATCCCGGTCTCGACGAGACGCTGGAAGCGATCCGCTCCGAGATGCGCCGCTTCTGCGAGCAGCAGGTCACGCCGCATGCGCATGAATGGCACCTGCAGAACGAATACATCCCGATGCCGGTGGTCGAGCAGATGGCCGAGCTCGGCGTCTTCGGCCTGACCATCCCCGAGGAGTTCGGCGGCATGGGCCTGTCGAAGGTCTCGATGTGCGTCGTTTCCGAGGAGCTTTCGCGCGGCTATATCGGCGTCGGCTCGCTCGGCACCCGCTCCGAGATCGCCGCCGAGTTGATCCTCAACGGCGGCACCGACGAGCAGAAGGCCCATTGGCTGCCGAAGATCGCCTCCGGCGAGATCCTGCCGACCGCCGTCTTCACCGAGCCCAATACCGGCTCCGATCTCGCCTCGCTGCGCACCAAGGCGGTGAAGGACGGCGCCAGCTGGAAGGTCCATGGCAACAAGACCTGGATCACCCATCCGGTCCGTGCCGACATCATGACGCTGCTGGTGCGCACAGATCCCGACGCGCCGGGCTATCGTGGCCTCTCCATGCTGATCGCCGAAAAGCCGCGCGGAACCGATGCCGATCCGTTCCCGGTCGAGGGCCTGACCGGCGGCGAGATCGAGGTGCTCGGCTATCGCGGCATGAAGGAATACGAGCTCGCCTTCGACGGTTTCGAGGTCAAGGGGGAGAACCTGCTCGGCGGCGTCGAGGGTCAGGGCTTCAAGCAGTTGATGCAGACTTTCGAGGCGGCACGCATCCAGACCGCGGCGCGCGCGCTCGGCGTCGCGCAATGCGCCTTCGATCTCGGTCTGCGCTACGCTCAGGAGCGCCTCCAGTTCGGCAAGCCGCTGATCGCCTTCCCGCGCGTCGCCGACAAGCTCGCGATGATGGCGGCCGAGCTCGTCATCGCCCGCCAGCTCACCTATTTCGCCGCGCGCGAGAAGGATGCCGGTCGGCGCTGCGATCTCGAGGCCGGTATGGCCAAATTGTTGGGCGCCCGCGTTGCCTGGGCGGCGGCCGACAATGCGCTGCAGATCCATGGCGGCAACGGCTTTGCGCTGGAATACCCGGTCAGCCGCGTGCTCTGCGACGCCCGCATCCTCAACATCTTCGAGGGCGCAGCCGAGATCCAGGCGCAGGTGATCGCGCGGCGGCTGGTCGAGGGGTGAGCGGGGCTCTTAGAGGCTCGCCGCCGCCCGCGCCGCCTGGTCGTACTGGCCGGAGAGCGAGCGCATCGCGGCGGCGATCTCCGACAGGCGAGCCGGGTCGATGCCGGTCGCCAGCACCGATTTCACCAGGAGCTGCTCGCGGATCTGGGCGTAGCGCTTGCAGGCCTCTTCGCCGGCCGGGGTGATGGCGACGGTCTTCTCCTTGCCCTTGCGCCCGCTCTTCAAGAGCTTCAGGCGCTCGAGCTTCTTCAGCGAATAGTTCACCAGATGCGTGTCCTCGATGTTGAGGACGAGGCAGATGTCGGCGAGGCGCTTGGCCTTGCCGCGATGATTGACGTTGTGCAGGACGAGCACGTCCATCGGCGTCAGGTCGGGAATGCCTGCCGCCGTCATGCAGCGCAGCATCCAGCGCTGGAAGGCGTGCACCGTCATGTTCATCGCGAACTCGAACTCCGACAGCGCCGGCATCGCGCCGGAGGCGAGATGGCCGGAGGAAACGATCGGGCCGAGGTCGTCAGGCGATTGCATCATGCGGTGCCGGATGGAGCGCGGGATCCCCTCTCCCGGATGGGAGAGGGGTAGGGGTGAGGGACTGCCCTCTCAAGTTCGGATGACAGCTTTGCCGCCGCGCCTTTTGCGGAAGCGGCAGGCCCTCATCCGGCGCTCCGCGCCACCTTCTCCCATTCGGGAGAAGGGAAGAGGCGGTTCGCCCGTGTTGGCCGTAATGCCTCACATCTTCTTGTAGGCGTCGACGATCGCCTGGCCGTCGGCGCCAGCCTTCTTCAGCCAGTCGGCGGTCAGCGTCTCGCCGGCCTTCTTGAAGCCGGCGGCGAGCGCGGCGGAGGGGGCCTGCACCTTCATGCCCTTGGCCTTGAGCTGGTCGAGATACCAGTTGGTCTTCTCTTCCCACATCTTCCAGCCGCGGGCTTCGGCGGCGGCGGAAGCCTTCAGGATCGCCTCCTGCGTCGGCTTGTCGAGGGCGTCAAAAGCGGCCTTGTTGACGAAGGTGGCGTCCTTCGGGATCCAGGCCTGCACGTCGTAGAAATGCGTCAGGGTCTCCCAAGCCTTCGAGTCATAGCCGGTACCGCCCGACGACATGAAGGAGTTGACCACGCCGGTTGCCAGGGCCTGCGGCAGCTCGGCCGCCTGGATCGTCACCGACTGCATGCCGAGGAGCTCGCCGAGGCGCGCCGTGCCGACATTATAGGCCCGCCATTTCAGGCCCTTCATGTCGTCGATCGTGCTGAGCTCCTTCTTGGTGTAGACGCCCTGCGGCGCCCACGGGACCATGAACAGGAGCTTGACGCCCTGGCTGTCGAGCTTCTTCTCGACCGCCGCCTTCGACGCCTTGTAGAGCTTCAGCGAGTCGGCAAACGAGGTCGCCAGGAACGGCACGACGTCGATCCCGAAGACCGGGTCCTCGTTCTCGTGCAGCGACATCAGCACCTCGCCCATCTGGGCCTGGCCGCTGGCCACCGCGCGCTTGATCTCGGGGGCCTTGAACAAGGCGGCGCCGGGATGGACGGTGATCTGCAGCTTGCCTGATGTCGCGGTCTCGACGTCCTTGGCGAAGAGGACAAGGTTTTCCGAATGCGGGTTGTCGGACGGATAGGCGGCCGGCAGGTTCCACTTGGTTTGCGCTGAGGCCGGGGCGGCGAGCGCGAAGGCGCTGCAGCCGAGCGCAAAGGCGGCGATCGCGGTTCTGCGGTTGAGCATGTCGTTGTCCCTCTCTGTTGCTTGGTCTTGGTAGCTCGGTCTTGATCTCAATCTGGGAAGGCGAGCTTTGGCAAATAGAGCACGATCTGCGGGAAGGTCGTGATGATCAGCACGGCGACGTTGAGCAGAATGAAGAACGGAAAGGCCGCTCTCGCAACCGTCCAGGTGTCCTTGCCGCTCATGTTCTGCAGCACGAACAGGTTGAAGCCGACCGGCGGGGTGATCTGCGCCATCTCGACATGGATGACGAGGTAGACGCCGAACCAGACTAAGTCGAAGCCGGCCTCCTTCACCATCGGCAGCACGATCACTGCCGTCAGCACGATCATCGAGATGCCGTCGATCAGGCAGCCCAGGATGATGTACATCACGGTCAGCGCCAGGACGAGCATGTGCGGCGAAAGCTGCTGGCCCTTGACCCAGTCCGCCAGCGCCGCCGGGATGCCCGTGAAGCCCATCGCCGCGGTGCAGAAGGCTGCGCCTGCCAGGATCAGCATGATCATGCAGGTCAGCCGCGTCGCGCTCATGATGCTTTCGAGCAGCGTCGGCCAGGTCAGCGTGCCGCTCCACCAGGCGAGGAAGAGCGCGCCGGTGACGCCGAAGGCGGCACATTCGGTCGCGGTGGCGAAGCCGAGGACCAGCGACAGGAAGACCGCGGCGATCAGCAGCAGACAGGGCGCTAGCTTGGCTGATTGGCGCAGTTTCGCGCGCAGCGGCATGATGGGGTCGCGCGGCGGCGTCTTGTCCGGGTTGAGCAGCGACCAGATGATGACGTAGCCCATATAGAGCGCCATCACGAGCAGGCCGGGCAGGAAGCCGCCGAGGAAGACCTGGAGCACCGAGACGTTGGCGGTGACCGCATAGACCACCATCGGGATCGACGGCGGGATCAAGAGGCCGAGCGTGCCGGAACCGGCGAGCGTGCCGAGGCTCAGACGTTCGTCATAGCCGCGCTTCTTCAGCTCCGGCAGGGCGATCTTGCCGATGGTGGCGACGGTTGCGGCGGACGAGCCGGAGACCGCCGCGAAGATGCCGCAGCCGACGATGTTGGTGTGGATCAGGCGGCCGGGCAGCCATTGCAGCCAGGGCGACAGGCCCTGGAACATCTGCTCGGAGAGCCGCGTCCTGAACAGGATCTCGCCCATCCAGATGAACAGTGGCAGCGCGGCGAGGGTCCATGACGCAGTCGCGCTCCACACCGTCGTCGCCATCACCTGGCCGATAGGCACGTCGGTGACGAGGGTCATCGCGAGCAGGCCGACCAGGCCAAGGCCGACCGAGATCCAGATGCCGCTTGCCAGGATGAGGACGAGGAAGAGCAGCAGGACCAGCGCAAGTTCGGGCAGGGCCATCAGACGCCTCCGCCCTGCGCGACGCGCTCGACCAGTTCCTCGACGGTTTTCGGCGGTTCCGGCTGGTAGGTAGGCTTCCCGCCGCGCGCCACGATGACGAACTCGTCCAGCATGGCGATCAGCAGAATCGCGAGGCCGATCACCATGCCGAGCTGCGGGATCCATAGCGGCACCGAGACGACGCCGGTCGACATGTCGTTGAAGCGCCAGGAATCATGCGCGAGGCGCCCGGCCTGGAAGGCGAAGTAGCCGATGAAGCCAGATGCGACTGTCAGGGAAATGAGTTCCGCCGCCTGCCGGGGGCGGCCCTGAAGGCGCTCGATCAGCAGGCCGACCCGGATCATCTCGCCGCGCTTGAAAGTGTGGGCGAGCCCGAGAAAGGCCATCGCGACCAGGGCCCATGACGCGAAGTCGTCGCCCGATGGAATGTTGAAATTGATCTCGCGGCCGATGGACAGGAACATCATCAGCAAGAAGATGGCGACGAGGCTGGCGCCGGCGAGCCAGCCGGAGACCAGATAGAGCGCGTCGAGGAAGCGGCGGATCATGCGCGCGCCTCCGGACGGCGTGTCGCCATGCCAGCCGATTGCGCCATGCACAAAGCAGCGGTTGCCAGGACCGGTCCCGTCATGAAAGCCTCCCCTAAGATCGGTCCGGCCCCTCAGCCATGTCCCGATCGCAAAGCCGATCCTAATCGGCGAAATGAGCTTGTCAACGTTTCATCGACGATTTATCGATGAAACGTCAGTGAGCATGTTCCGCAAAAGTGGGCACCATGAGAACATGCTCGGCTTTTTATCTGGCGCGAATTCTTGTCGTTCAGCCGGAACCGGCTGAACGGAAAGCGCGCCGAGCCTTATGGGCCAATAATCGGGGGATCGGATCATGAGCGGCCGTTGGGACTTCTGGATCGACCGTGGTGGCACCTTCACCGACGTGATCGGCCGCGATCCTGCAGGCAAGTTGCATGCCCGCAAGCTGCTCTCCGAGAATCCCGGCGCCTATCGCGACGCTGCCGTCCAGGGCATCCGCGACCATCTCGGCCTCAAGACCGGCGAGCCGATCCCGGCCGGCACGGTCGGCGAGGTCCGCATGGGCACGACGGTCGCGACCAATGCGCTGCTCGAGCGAAAGGGCGACCGCACGCTGCTCGTCATCACCAAGGGTTTCCGCGATGCGCTGCGCATCGGCTACCAGGCCCGGCCCGACATCTTCGCCAAGGAGATCATCAAACCCGAGCAGCTCTATGACGCGGTCGTCGAGGTCGAGGAGCGCATTCTGGCCGACGGCAGCGTCGAGCAGGCGCCGAACGAGGTCGCGATCCGCGCCGCACTGCAGGCGCAGTACGATGCCGGTTTTCGCGCCGTCGCGATCGCCTTCATGCACGGCTATCGCTACCCGGCCCATGAGCAGCTCGCCGCCAGGATCGCCCGCGAGATCGGTTTCCCGCAGGTATCGGTCAGCCACGAGGTCTCGCCGCTGATCAAGCTGGTCGGCCGTGGCGACACCGCCGTGGTCGACGCCTATCTCTCGCCGATCCTCGCCCGCTATGTCGCACAGGTCTCGGAGGAGCTCGACATCGCCCGAACCGGCGCGCGGCTGATGTTCATGATGTCCTCGGGAGGTCTTACCGCTGCCGAGCTGTTCCAGGGCAAGGACGCGATCCTGTCCGGCCCGGCCGGCGGCGTCGTCGGTCTTGCCGAGACCGGCCGCTCAGCCGGCTTCGACAAGGTCATCGGCTTCGACATGGGCGGTACCTCGACCGACGTCGCTCATTTCGATGGCGAGTATGAGCGCGCCTTCGAGACCGAGGTTGCCGGCGTGCGCATGCGGGCGCCGATGATGCTGATCCACACCGTTGCTGCAGGTGGAGGATCCATTCTCCATTATGACGGCTCGCGCTTCCGCGTCGGTCCCGATTCCGCCGGTGCCAATCCGGGCCCGGCCGCCTATCGCCGCGGCGGCCCGCTTGCCGTGACCGACGCCAACGTCATGGTCGGCAAGCTGATCCCGTCCTATTTCCCGCCGATCTTCGGCCCCGGCCAGGACCAGCCGCTCGATGTCGGGACCGTCCGCGAAAAATTCGCGACGCTTGCGGCCGAGGTTGGCGATGGTCGCTCGCCCGAGGAGGTCGCCGACGGCTTCGTCCAGATCGCCGTCGCGAACATGGCCGAGGCGATCAAGAAGATCTCGGTGCAGCGTGGCTACGACATCACCCGCTATGCGCTGAACTCCTTCGGCGGCGCCGGCGGCCAGCATGCCTGCCTCGTCGCCGATGCGCTCGGCATCAAGACCGTGCTGCTGCACCCGTTCTCCGGCCTGCTTTCGGCCTATGGCATGGGCCTCGCCGAGATCCGTGCGACGCGGACGGCGGCGCTCGACGTGCCGCTCGATGGCGAGGCGAAGGCGGCGATCGCCGGAATCGGCGACAGGCTTGGCGCCGAGACCCGCGCCGAGGTCGCCGGGCAGGGCGTACCGGAAGGCGACATCGCCATCCATGTCCGCGCCCATATCCGCTATGCCGGCACCGATACGGCGATTGCTGTCGCTTTCGGCTCGCGCGCCGAGATGCAGGAGGCTTTCCAGGCCGCGCACAAGGCGCGCTTCGGCTTCATGGACGAGACCAAGGCGCTGGTCGTCGAAGCCGTCGAGGTCGAGGCGGTCGGCGGCGGGGCCCGCTTTGAGGAGGCCGCAGCGGCCGAGAACGCCGGCGAGCCCGGAATCGCCGAGCGCACCCGCTTCTTCTCGAAGGGGCAATGGCACGAGGCGGCGATCGTCCGGCGCGAGGCGATGGCACGAGGCCAGGGCATTGCCGGTCCGGCCATCGTGATCGAGCCGAACCAGACCGTCGTGGTCGAGGATGGCTGGACCGCAAAGCTGACGGCCAAGGACCATCTCGTCCTGACCCGCAGCAAGGCGCTGGTTCAGAACGCCGCAATCGGCACCAAGGCCGATCCCGTCATGCTCGAGATCTTCAACAACCTCTTCATGTCGATCGCCGAGCAGATGGGCGTTACGCTGCAGAACACCGCCTATTCGGTGAACATCAAGGAGCGGCTCGACTTCTCTTGCGCCGTCTTCGCCTCCGACGCCTCGCTGGTCGCCAATGCGCCGCATATGCCGGTCCATCTCGGCTCGATGGACAAGTCGGTCGAGACCGTCATCAAGAACAACCCGGTGATCAAGCCCGGCGACGTCTACTGCCTGAACGCGCCCTATAATGGCGGCACGCATCTGCCCGACATCACGGTCTGCACGCCGGTCTTCGATGCCGAGGACAGGGACATCCTGTTCTGGGTAGCCAGCCGCGGCCACCACGCCGATGTTGGCGGCACCGCGCCGGGCTCGATGTCGCCGCTCGCGACGAATATCGAGGAGGAAGGCGTCTATATCGACAACTTCAAGATCGTCGATCAAGGCCGCTTCTGCGAGGAGGATCTGGTCAAGCTGCTGACCGGCGCGCGCTATCCGGTCCGCAACGTCGTGCAGAACGTCAACGACCTGAAAGCCCAGATCGCCGCCAACGAAAAGGGCGTGGCCGAGCTGAAGAAGATGATCCGCTCCTTCGGCCTCGATGTCGTCCAGGCCTATATGGGCCATGTCCAGGACAACGCAGCCGAGAGTGTCGCGCGCCTGCTGACCAAGCTGCACGACGCCGAGTTCACCTATCCGATGGACCAGGGCTGCGCGATCAAGGTGAAGATCACCATCGACCGCGACAGGCGCGAGGCCACCGTCGACTTCACCGGAACCTCGCCGCAGCGGCCGGACAATTTCAACGCGCCGGCACCCGTCACCCGCGCCGCCGTGCTCTATGTCTTCCGCGTCATGGTCGACGATGCGATCCCGATGAATGCCGGCTGCCTGCGGCCGATCAAGATCATCGTGCCGGAAGGCTCGATGCTGGCACCGCGCTACCCGGCCGCCGTCGTCGCCGGCAATGTCGAGGTCAGCCAGGCCGTCACCAACACGCTGTTCGGCGCGCTGGAGGCGATGTCGTCCTCGCAGGGCACGATGAACAACCTGACCTTCGGCAACGATCAGTATCAGTATTACGAGACGATCTGCTCGGGATCGCCGGCCGGGCCGGGCTTCAACGGCACCTCCGGTGTGCACGTCCACATGACCAATTCGCGCCTGACCGATCCGGAGATCCTGGAGACGCGCTTCCCGGTCGTGCTGGAGGATTTCCACATCCGGCTGGGTTCGGGTGGCAAGGGCGAGTGGAACGCCGGCGACGGCACCAGCCGCACCATCCGTTTCCTCAAGACGATGGACTGCGCCATCCTCGCCTCGCATCGCAAGGTCAGGCCCTTCGGCATGAAGGGCGGCGAGTCCGGCGAACTCGGCAGGACGCTGGTCCGGCGTTTGTCGGGCGCAGTCGAGGAGCTCAAGCCATCAGACCAGACGCTGCTCCAGGCCGGCGAAGCAGTCACCGTGATCACGCCGACGGCCGGGGGCTATGGAAAGCGCAAGAGTTGAGGCTCAAGCCAGATCGGTCTGCGCGAAATCGTTGCCCTTGTAGAGCAGGGGCAAATCGCGGCTGCGGGCGCAGGCATAGGCGAAGCAGTCACCGAAGTTGAGTGCGGCCGGGCTGCCGACCGCACGGCTGTAGCGCTTGGCGACCTCGATCGCGGCGCGACCGATCTCCGGCGTCACGGAGATCTCCTCGGCGCCGAGATCGACGACGAATTGCCGGACGCTGGCTTCGGCGCGAGTGATCATCTCCGCATCGGGCTCGCGGCCTGCCGCCCGTGCCTTCTTCGCGGCGAGGCCGAGCACCGCCTCGAACAACCCCGGTGGAGAAACCACCAGCGGCGTGGCGGCTGCCTCCAGCCGCGTGATCAGCGATTCCACATCGGATTCGCGGCCCAGGATTGCGACGATCGCGGACGCATCGAGATACATCAGCGTTCGCCCCACATCTCGTCGGTGAAGCGCTTCATGTCGAAATCGCCCGGCGCCTCGCCCATGGCGTCGGCGATTGCAAGGCTGCGCGCAAGTCGTTCCCGCAGCGGCTTGTCGGCCTCGATGCGAGTCAGCTCGTTCTCAAGCGCGGCCTTCACGGCATCAGTCTTGGTGCGCGCTCCCGTCGCCCGCTGCACGCGTTCGGCCAGGGCGTCCACGGCATCGTCGCGAATATAAAGCGGCATGAAATGTCTCCTGATGGATATTCAAATAAGATGATATGAATATTCATGCAAGCTGTGCGCGGGCTTACGGTTCCTGGCCTGATGACGCGCCCGCAGGGGATGCCTATCTGAAGTCTCTGAGACGGAGACCTGACCATGCCCCAGACCTGGATGATCACCGGCGCCAATCGCGGCATCGGCTTGGCGCTGACGATGGAATTGCTGCGGCGGGGGGACCATGTCGTCGCCGCGGCGCGCGATCCCTGGGGCGGGGCCCTGGCGGAGGTCGCCGGCGGGCAGGCCGGCACGCTGACTCCGCTCGAACTCGACGTCACCTCCGACAGGAGCGTCGCCGCGGCCAAGCAGGCGCTCGATGGCCGGCCGATCGACGTGCTCGTCAACAATGCCGGCGTTTACGGCCCGCGCGACCGGCAAACGGCACTCGACATGGATTTCAAGGCCTGGCGAGAGGTCTTCGAGGTCAATGTCTACGCCCCGTTACGCGTCGCGCAGGCCTTCCTGCCGAATGTCGAGGCGGGCTCAGGCCGCAAGGTCGTGACGATCTCGAGCCGCATGGGCTCGATCGGCTCCAACCCGTCCGGGGCCGTCGCCTATCGCTCTTCGAAGACGGCGGTGAACATGGTCATGGTCGCCTTCGGCAATGCCGTGCGCGACAGCGAGGTCGCGGTGCTGCTCTTCCATCCCGGCTGGGTCCGCACCGACATGGGTGGCGGCGGCGCCGATATCCCGCCGACCGAGAGCGCCGCAGGATTGATCGCGACGATCGACGCCTCCGGCATGGCCCAGACCAACAGCTTCCGAAACTGGAAGGGTGAGGCGATCCCGTGGTGATCGTCTCACGCTGAGCCTCAGTTGCCGCGGGTCGAGGCGAGCCAGAGCCCGCCGCCGATCAGGAAGCCGCCGCTGACCTTCGACATCAGCCGGACGCGCCTTTGCGAGAGGAAGCGGCCGGCCCGGCCGGAGAGAACCGCATAGGCGCCGTCGCTGAGCGCAGCGAACAGCATCGTGGTCGCGCCCATGATCGCGATCTGGGTGGCGTAGTCGCGCGCCGGATCGAGGAATTGCGGGAAGAAGGCGCCGAAGAAGACCAGTGTCTTCGGGTTGCTCAGCGCCACCAGCAGGCCCTGCAGGAAGAAGCCGCCGCGCGGCGGGCGCGCCTCGCCTGCACCCTCGGCGGTTGCGCCGGCGCTGCGATACATCTTCCATCCCAGCCAGATCAGATAGGCGGCGCCGGCGAGCCTGACCCAGTCGAACCAGTGGCCCATCGCGGCGATCACCGAGCTCAGGCCGATGCCGACGATCGCGATCATGATCGCGAGGCCCGCCTGCGTTCCTGCCATGTTGAGAAGCCCGGCGCGGCTACCATGCCTCAGGCTGTTGGCGATGATCAGCGTCACCGTCGGGCCGGGTACGATGATGATCACCAGGCAGGCGACGAGGTAGGCGGCGAAGAGTTCGAGTGACATGGGGGCAGCCTCCGGAGGCTTGGCGGCCGCCTCGCGGGCGGAGCGTCATTCCTCCTCTGTTTGCCATGAGCTGTCGAGAGGGAGGGCGCGTGCCAACACGGGATTCTGGTCTTCCCGCTGACGGCGAAGGTCGATACGCAAAAAAAGGCTGTCAAGCTGAAAATTTCAAATATTTGAGGTAGTTAGCTGGCTCCGTTAAGTATCTGTTTGCTTCGCAACTGCGAGAAGTCGGCCGTCGGCTTTGGCGGTGGGACACGATGCGGCGGTTCGGGTTGACGGCGAAGATCACGGCGCTTTTCGCGATCTTCGGCATCGCGGCCGCGCTGGGTCTCGCCAGCGCGGTGAGCGGTCTCGACTCCGTCCACCAAATCGACCGCGAGGCTTTCGGCGGACAGCAACTCGCCAACAAGGCCGCATTGCTCTCCAGCCGGGTCGCGCAGGCTTCGCTGCTCAGCCGGTTCGACGACGTCACCGAGGCTCGGGCTGTCGAACAGGCGCTCGACCAGCTCGATGCCGCGGTGGAGCTCGTGGACGCGGCACGCGCCAGCCTGACGTCTTCCTTGCCGGCAAGCGTCCTGCAAGCCAATGCGACGCTGGATGCGCGTATCCGGACCTTCATCGATTTCCAGCGCGATATCGTCGAGATCGGCCGCAAGGTCTCGCCGAAGGCGGCTTTGATCGAGGCTTCCGCCGAAGCGGCGAAGGAGAATGTCCGCCAGATCATGCTGGTGACCTCGGTCATGCGTGACGAACTCGACCGGCAGGCCGGGATTGCTGCGGCGCGCGCGCAGGACCTCGCCTCGCAAGTGCGATTGCGGGTCATCATGATCGCCGCCGGCCTGCCGCTCGCCGGTGGGTTGCTGGCGATCTTGATGTTGCGGGCGCATCTGACCCGGCCGCTGCGCGAGTTGATGGATACGATCAAGCTGGCGACATCGTCGGACCGGATCGTCGAGGTGCCGCATCGCAAGCGCCGCGACGAGATCGGCGAGCTCGCCCGCACAGTGCGGACGCTGAGCGAGGTCCGCGCCACATTGGTCACCCGCGATGCCGAGGCCGATCTGGCGCAGCAGCTCCGGCAGCACCGGACAGACGAACTGCACCGGATCGCCCAGGAGTTCGAGGCCCGCATCGGCCGTCTGCTCGCCGATATCGGCCGGCTGAGCGAGGGCCTTCGCGCTGCATTGGCCGCGTCGGCGACCCGGGCCGGGCAGATTTCGCATAGCGGTAGCGCTGCGGCCCAGGCCGTCGCCGGAGCTGGCGACGAGGCGGAGCGCATCGCCGACGCCGCGGTGCGGCTGGAGGAGGTCGTCGAGCAGATCAATCGCGAGGTCAGGCGGGTCTCCGAAACCGCGAGCCTGGCGACCCGCGAAGCTGCCGGCACGGTCGGCCTCGTCGGCCGGTTGACCGAGAACGCCGGCAAGATCCGCGACGTCGTCCAGCTGATCCAGGCGATCGCGCGCCAGACCAACCTGCTCGCGCTCAATGCCACGATCGAGGCGGCGCGGGCAGG
Organism: Allobosea sp. Root483D1; assembly: GCF_001429505.1. Classification (GTDB taxonomy): domain Bacteria; phylum Pseudomonadota; class Alphaproteobacteria; order Rhizobiales; family Beijerinckiaceae; genus Allobosea. The sequence continues at coordinate 196,182 of NZ_LMJW01000001.1, read as the reverse complement.
CGCGCATGGCCGCGGCTTTGCCGTCGTCGCCAGCGAAGTGAAAACCCTGGCGACGCAGACCGCCGACGCGACGGCGCAGATCTCCGCCCGGATCGCGACCGTGGACGCGGCGCTGTCGCAGGCCGCTCAGGCGATCATCGGCATCGCCAGCCGCGCCGGTGCGGTCGAGCAGGCGAGCACGGAAATCTCGACCATGGTCGCCTCCCATACCGGCCTGCTGCAGGGGCTCGGCGAGACCATCGCGCGCATCTCGGTGGTCACCGGACAGGCGGCCGCCGCGGTGACGACGATCGCCGGCGCTGGTGTCCAGACAGCGTCCCATGCCGAGCAGGGCGCGAGCGGTGCCCGCCAGCTTGACGAGCGCATCTCAGCCCTGCAGGCGGAGGCCGACGAGTTCGCCCGGCGCCTGCGCGCCGCCTGAACCGGCTTGCCATGGCCGGCCGACTCGCGGCCATGTGCGCCATGCCAAAAAGCCTGTGCATCCCCTCATGAGCTGGTCACCGCAGCAGGACGCGGCGCTCGCCGCCGTGGCCGATTGGCTGAAAGTCGGCTCGCCGCAGCTCTTCCGTCTGTTCGGCTATGCCGGCACGGGCAAGACCACGCTCGCCCGCCACCTCGCCGAGGGTGTCGACGGCACCGTCGTCTTCGCCGCCTTCACCGGCAAGGCGGCGCTCGTGCTGCGCAACAAGGGCTGCGAGGGCGCGCAGACCATCCACTCGCTGATCTACCGTTCGCGCGGCGTCGACGAGGAGAGCCCGACCTTCGTGCTCAACCGCGAGAGCACGGCCGCGAAGGCCAAGCTGATCATCATCGACGAATGCTCGATGGTCGACGAGGATCTCGGCCGCGACCTGCTCTCCTTCGGCACCCCGGTGCTGGTGCTGGGCGATCCCGCGCAGCTGCCGCCGGTCAAGGGCGGCGGTTTCTTCACCGAAGCCGAGCCCGACGTGATGCTGACCGAGGTCCACCGCCAGGCTGCGGACAACCCGATCGTGCGCATGTCGATGATCGTGCGCGAGGGCGGGCGGCTCGAGATCGGCGAGTATGGCGCGAGCCGGATCATTCGCCGCGCTGAGATCACGCCCGAGATCGTGTTGTCGGCCGACCAGGTGCTGGTCGGCATGAACAAGACGCGCCGGCAATACAATGCCCGCATGCGCCAGCTCATGGGCCATGTCGCCAATGTGCCGGCGGTTGGCGAGAAGCTGGTCTGCCTGCGCAACGACAAGAGCAAGGGTCTGCTTAATGGCGGCGCCTGGATCGTGCAGGAGCTGAAGACCTCGAAGAAGGGCCTCATCACCATGCGGGTGACGCCTGAGGACGACACCGGTGGAAAGCCGGTCAAGGTCTCGGTCATGCCGAACTTCTTCGACGGCACCGAGGACGAGGTGCCCTGGGAGCTGCGCCGCCACACCGACGAGTTCACCTTCGGCTACGCCCTTACCGTCCACAAGGCGCAGGGCTCGCAATGGGACAATGTCGTGCTCTTCGACGAGGCTTTCGCCTTCCGCGAGCACCGGGCGCGCTGGCTCTACACCGGCCTGACCCGCGCGGCCGAGACGATCACGGTGGTGATGTAGGGCCCGCGAGCAGGCGGGCGCGCTCGAAGTCCTTGGGGCGGCCGAAACTTTTGATGATGCGCCTGAGCTCGTCCCGCTCGGGGACATAGACGGTTGTCGCACCGATTGTGATTGCCTGTCGCGTCGCCGGCTGGACCGCGCGCCAGCTATCGCCGACGCGATGCTCGAATCCGGCCATAAGATCGACGGGCACGGGTGGCTCCGGCCATTTGGCGAGGACCGTCGAGCGGAACAACGGGTTTGGCGGCCCTCGATGGGGTTCGATGCCGAGAGCCGGCAGGATGCGGTTGATATCCTCGAGGCTCAGCAGCACGTCGACATCGGCGACGGAGATCGGGCTGGCGCCGTGAAGGGCGGCCGCGGCGCTGGCGATGATCCACCAAGGCTCGCGGGCGTTCTCCGTGATCGCAGCGACGGAACCGAGGGTTTCGATCAGGGGCGCTGGCAGGCTCATGGCCGGCCTATAGCAGCTTCCAGAGCGGCCTTGCCATGTCTGGCGAACGACGGCGCCGCTCATGCGGCGAGGCCAAGCCAGACCGCCACGGTAGATTGGAATTGCGCGTAGCGCTGCTGGCGGAGAAGAATTTTCTTGGTATGCGATGGGCTCGTGCTGGCCCGGCAATGCATCGGAACCCGAGATGATCGCAGCTTCGACCTTTGACTTGCACATCGACCGCCGCGGCAGCAACTGCGCCAAATGGGACAAGATGGAGGCCATCTACGGCGTGCCGGTTTCCGACGGCATCGCCATGTGGGTCGCCGACATGGACTTCCGCCCGCCGGCTTGCGTCCAGGCCGCGATCGAGGCGATGGCTGGCCATGGCGTCTACGGCTATTTCGGCGACGAGCGCACCAACAGCGACGCCATCCGCTGGTGGATGCAGGAGCGCCATGGCTGGGTGGTGGAGCCACAGGCCATCTTCACCACGCACGGGCTGGTGAACGGCACCGCGCTCTGCGTCGACGCCTATACCAAGCCAGGCGACGGTGTCGTGCTGATGACCCCGGTCTATCACGCCTTCGCCCGCGTCATCAAAGCTGCCGGCCGCGAGGTCCTCGAATGCCGGCTCGCGCAGGAGGACGGCCGCTACGTCCTCGACATCCCCGCCTGGGATGCGCAGATGACCGGCAAGGAGCGCATGCTGATCCTGTGCTCACCGCATAATCCGGGCGGCCGGGTCTGGAGCCAGGGCGAACTCCGCCAGATCGCCGATTTCTGCGTCCGCCACGACCTGATCCTCGTCTCGGACGAGATCCACCACGATCTGGTCATGCCCGGCTACAAGCACACGGTCATGCCCGTCGCCGCGCCCGAGATCATCGATCGCCTGGTGATGATGACCGCGACGACCAAGACCTTCAACATCGCCGGCGCCCATGTCGGCAACGTCATCATCCCCGACGAGGCGCTGCGTGCGCCCTTCCGCACCCGGATGAACGCGCTCGGCATCTCCCCGAACTCCTTCGGCATGGAGATGTCGACCGCCGCTTACAGCAAGGAAGGCGCGGCCTGGGTCGATGCGCTCGCGGCCTATCTCGACGGCAACCGCCGGCTCTTCGACGCGGCGATCAACGCCATTCCCGGCTTGCGCTCGATGCCGCTGGAGGCGACCTATCTCGCCTGGGTCGACTTCGCCGGCACCGGCATGGACGCCAAGGAGTTCATCGCCCGTGTCGAGAAGCAGGCTAAGATCGCGGTGAACCACGGCACCAGCTTCGGCGCCGGCGGCGACAGCTTCCTGCGCTTCAACCTCGCGACCCAGCGCTCCGTCGTGATCGAGGCGGCCGAGCGCCTGAAGCAGGCGTTCGCTGATATGCAGTAAGGGGCTTGCGGCGAGCTGTGAGGCTCGCCGCCTGTTACTGCCTCACAGCCGCTGCGAGGTCGTCCCCTTGGCGATGATCGGGCCGGTTGGGCGTCCCGTCGGCGAGCCGCTTGCCGGTTCCAGCGTGATCTCGAAGAGCTGGTCCTTGCCGAGCGGCAGGTTGTCGAGGCGCAAGGGTGTCGAGCGGGCTCGGTCGATCAGGCCGACCGAGCGCGGGCCGACGGCGCGGTCCCACAATGTCCAGATCTCCAGCGCCTTGCCGGCCGGCACGTCGATGCTCTGCAAGGGCAGCATCTCGACACGCCCGTCGGCGAAGGTGTGCACCACCGCGGCAGCGGCGTTGTTGTCGGTCAGCAGCACAGCGACCATCAGCGGTTGACGCTTGGCGCGATCGAGGGCGCCGACGAGGCCGACCGCCAGCAGCACGGTTGCCAGTGCGCCGGCAAAGGCCGCGCCGCGCCAGACGAAAAGGCTGTTCCACCAGTCGGCAAGGCGGCTGGAGCCGGCCATGGCCGGGCGCGCCGCCGCTGCTGAGGCCGCCGGCTGGATGAGACCCACTATCCCGGCCTCGATCCGCGACCAGAGATCGGTGGGGGGCGTGATCGGAGTGGCCGTAGCGTCGAGGGCGGCGAAATGATGGCGCCAGCGCTCGACTGCGGCGGCGAAGGCGCTGTCCTGCTCCAGGCGATGTTCAGCGGCATGGCGGTCCTGGCCTTCGAGCAGGCCGAGGACATATTCGCCCGCGAGAGCGATGGCTTCGGGCGAGGCTGCGTCGGCGACGGGGCTCATCCGAGGCACTCCTTCAGCGAGAGCAGCGAGCGGCGGATCCAGGATTTCACCGTGCCGAGCGGCAGCTTCAGGCGCCCGGCGATCTCGCCATGGGTCAGCCCCTGGACGAAGGCGAGCAGCACGAGGCCGCGCCGCTGCGGCGGCAGCATCTCCAGGCAGGCGCGCAGCGCCGTTGCGTCCGACAGTTTCGCCATCACCGTCTCCGGGTCGTCCTCCTCGCTCGCCGTTTCCTCGGCGATCGGTGTATCGCTCGTCTCCGTCCGCTTCTCGTCGCGCAGGATCGAGAGCGAGCGGTTGCGCAGGATCGCGTAGATCCAGCTCAGGCCCGCGCCGCGCTCCGGATCGAAGCGGGCGGCATGTCGCCAGACCAGTACGAACGCATCCTGCACCGCTTCCTCCGCCAGGGCGCGGCGCTTCAGCAGACGCTGCGCCACGCCGAGCATACGCGGCGACTCCACCTCGTAGATGCGCCGGAGTGCTGATTTATCGCCGGCGGCACAGGCGAGCAGCGCGGTTTCGATCTCGCCGGTCTGTCGCGGCTGCGTAGCGTCAGTCGCCATCCGTCTCCCCGGTATCCAACCGCCGTCGCAAGAACAGCGGCCAATTGTTACGCGACGCGCGCCGCCTTGGATGCAGGCCGCAGCTTTTATTTTTTCATTCGCATCCGCCTTGGAGCGCCGCCGCTATCCGCCATGGGTGCCGCGTCGCAGGAGGCGTCGGCCAGCCCCTTTTGAGATCGCGACACGAACCGGAGGACATCCCCAATGACCAAGGCTCGCAACCTGTTTCTCGCATCCACCATTCTCGCCACGGCCTTTGCCGCCAGCGCTGCTCATGCCGGCATGGTCGCCGTGCTGACCGGCGACGATACGCTCACCATGGTCGACACCGCGACCCAGAAGGCCGGCAAGTCGATGAAGGTCAGCGGCATCAACGGCAAGATCGCCGGCATCGACGTCCGCCCCGCCGACGGCATGCTCTATGCCCTGGCGGTCGACGGCACGATCTACACGATCGACAAGGCCGGCAAGGCGACGATGAAGTCGAAGATGGACACGGTGCTGTCTGCCAGCACGATGGCGACGGTGGACTTCAACCCGGCGGCCGACCGCCTGCGCGTCATCGGCGCGGACGGCACCAACCTCCGCGTCAATGTCGATGACGGCAAGACCACGGTCGATGGCAAGCTGAAGTTCGCCGAGACCGACATGCACAAGGGCGAGACGCCGATGGTCGTCGCCGGCGCCTACAGCAATTCGGTCAAGGGCACCAAGGAGACGGCGCTCTACGACATCGACGGCAAGATTGGCGGGCTCTTGAAGCAGGCACCGCCGAATGACGGCGTGCTCGGCGCGATCGGCAAGCTCGGCATCACGCCGAAGGCGATTGCTTTCGACATTGAGACGGCGGCCGACGGCACGAACACCGGCTGGCTCGTCGCCGATGGCGGCCTCTACAAGCTCGATATGGCCACGGGCAAGGCCGCGATGGTCGGCAAGATCAGCGGGCTCTCCGCGCCGGTACGTGATGTCGCGGCGTTGCCGGCGATGTAAGCCGAGCGGATATTCCGACCGGGGCGAGGCCGCCGTTCTGCGAGGAACGGCGGCCTTTCTCATGTTCTGAACGACGATATTGCAGTCGGGCTTTCGCCATAGTTGCAGTGGAGCCTGCACTCGGCGACCCGAACGGCGGAAGGCGCGGACATGGCAGATCGCTCCGAGCCAAGTCAGACAGTGCTGGCACTACAGCGTTTTGGCCTCGGCCTGAAACCGGGACAGGCTGCTGGCTTGGCGGATGTCCGCGAGCGCCTGCTCGCCGAGAGTCGCAGCGAAGGCGCTGCCCAGCCACGCGTCAGCTTCTCCGGCGCAGCGCCGATCGGCCGGGCGCTTTACGCCTTCGAGGATGAGGAGCGCGCGGCGCGTGAAGCGCGTCGGGTGGCCGGACAGCAAGGCATGGCGCAAGGCGTGCAGGTTGCGGCCGCGCCACCTATGCCGGGACAGCCGCAAGGCCAGATGGCGGCGCCGGCGCAGCCGGTTCCGCAGTTTCCGCAGGCAATCTATCGCGAGGAGGTCGTCGCTCGCGTCCAGAACGCGCTCGAGGCCGAGACCGGTTTCGCCGAGCGGCTGGTGCAGTTCTGGTCGAACCATTTCTGCGTCTCGGTCGCCAAGGGCAATTTCGTGCGTGCCATGGCCGGCGCCTTCGAGCGCGAGGCGATCCGTCCCAACATCTTCGGCCGTTTCGAGGACCTTTTGATCGCGGTCGAGAGCCATCCGGCCATGCTCAATTTTCTCGACAACCAGCTCTCGATCGGTCCGGATTCGCGTGCCGGCAAGCGCCGTGGCCGCGGCCTCAACGAGAACCTCGCCCGCGAGATCATGGAACTGCACACGCTCGGCGTCTCCGGCGGCTATACGCAGGCAGACGTCACCAGCCTGGCGCGGATCATCACCGGCTGGACGGTGGTGGGGCGCGATGCCCGTCTCGGCTTCCCCGGCTCCTTCGCCTTCAATCCTGGCCTGCACGATCCCGGCGGCCAGAAGCTGCTCGGCAAGGTCTATCGGCAGGAGGGCAAGGAGATGGGGATGGCGGCGCTCGCCGATCTCGCCCGCCATCCGAGCACCGCCAATTTCATCGCCCGCAAGCTCGCCCGCCATTTTGTCGCCGACGATCCGGCGCAGGCGCTGGTCGCTGAGCTCGCCCGCGTCTTCCGTGAGACGGGTGGTGACCTCGCCGCGCTGTCGCGGGCACTGGTGACCTCGGAACTCGCCTGGGGCGCCCCGGCGACCAAGCTGCGCACGCCGCAGGAATTCCTGGTTGCCGCCTTCAGGGCGCTCGGCCGCAAGCCGGATTTCGGCCAGATCGCCGGACCGCTCGGGGTGATGGGCCAGCCGCTCTGGCAGCCCTCCGGCCCGGACGGCTATCCCGATACGAACGCGGCCTGGTCGACGCCGGAGGGGATCAAGACCCGCATCGACGTCGCTGCCCAGCTCGGCCGTCAGGCGGCGGGTTCGGTCGCCGATCCGCGCGCGCTGGTCGAGGAGGTGCTCGGCCCGCTCGCTTCGCCGCAGACGCGGCAGGCGGTGGCGCGCGCCGAAAGCAAGCAGCAGGCGATCGCGTTGCTGTTGATGTCGCCTGAATTCCAGCGGAGGTGAGCATGGCCGCCGATGATGATTGCGAACGGATGACGCCCTCACGCCGCGCCGTGCTTGGGGCGGCCGGTGCGCTCTTCGCCTGGTCATACATGCCGACATTCGCGCATGCGGCGGCCGGCGCGCGCGATTCCCGTTTCCTGCTGGTGGTGCTGCGCGGCGCGCTCGACGGGCTCTCGGCCGTGCCGCCGCTCGGCGACCCTGCTTACGCCGATCTGCGCGAAGGCATCGCGCTGGCCAAGGACGGTCCGGAGGCGGCGCTGCCGCTCGACGGCTTCTTCTATCTGCATCCGGCGATGCCGAACCTGGCGCGTCTCTATGCCAGCGGGCAGGCGGCGATCGTCCATGCCAGCGCGACTGGCTATCGCGAGCGCTCGCATTTCGACGGGCAGGATGTGCTGGAAAGCGGGCAGGGCGGTCCCGGCAAGACTGATTCCGGCTGGCTCAACCGTTTGATCGCCAGCCTGCCGCCGGGCGAGGCAGTGTCGCGCCATGGCGCGCTCGGTGTCGGCGTGGTGCCGCCTCTGGTGGTGCGCGGCGAGGCGCCGGTGCTCGGCTGGGCGCCGCCGCGCATGGCGCGGGCCGGCGCCGACCTCGTCCAGCGTCTCGGCGATCTCTATGGCGAGCGCGATCCCGCTCTCGCGCTGGTGCTGAAACGGGCGATCGAGACCGAATTGATCGCGACCCGGCAGGGCGCCGAGCAGCCGCGTGGCGGCGGCGGGCCGGACAGTGCCGAGGGCATGAAGCGCATCGCCGAGGGGGCAGCCCGCCTGGTCGGCGCCGAGGACGGCCCGCGCATCGCTGCGCTCGCCTTTGAAGGTTGGGACACGCACGCGAACGAGGGCGGTGCCAAGGGAAGACTCGCCAGCCTGCTCGGCGGGCTCGATGGCGCGCTCGCGACCTTCGAGAGCGGTCTCAAGCCGGTCTGGAAGGATACGGTGGTGATGGTCGTCACCGAGTTCGGCCGCACCGCCCGCGTCAACGGCACGGTCGGCACCGATCATGGCACCGGTACGGTCGCTTTTCTCGTGGGCGGGGCGATCAAGGGCAAGCGGATGATCGCCGACTGGCCCGGCCTCAGGCCGGAGCAGCTGCACGAGCAGCGTGACCTCAGGCCGACCACCGACATCCGCGCCGTCGCGAAGGGGGTCGTCGCCGACCTCTTCGGGCTGTCGGGGCCGGTGCTGGCCGAGAAGGTTTTTCCTGGTACCGCCGATCTCAAGCCCATGCAGGGGTTGGTGATCTAGTTGGCGTAGTTTCACCACAGCCCTCATCCTGAGGAGCCGCGTAGCGGCGTCTCGAAGGATGGTCCAGAATGGCCGCCGATGGTTTATACACGAGAAGCCGGAATCCGAGTGATCGCAATGCGCGATACCGATGGATGTTGGGTCTACATTCTCAGATGTGCCGATGGAGCTTTTTATACTGGCTCAGCGCTCGACCATCGAGATCCGCGTCGCGGAGCACAACAATTGTGTTCATCCCGACAGTTTTACCTCTAAGCGCATCCCGGTAACGCTGGTCTTTGCCGAGCATTTTCAAGCCATCACGGATGCGATTGCCATGGAGCGGCGTATCAAGGGTTGGTCACGCGCCAAGAAGGAAGCGTTCATCGCGGGTGATTTCGAACGCCTCTCGCTCTTGTCGAAGCGGAAACCCACAGCCCCCGTCCTTCGAGACGCCGCTGACGCGGCTCCTCAGGATGCGGGCTGTTGATCGTTGGCGGCTTAGAATGCCCCTAGGTCAAGCCCAGGCGCGGCCCTTCAACTTCTCCTCATAGGCGTCGATCTTGGTCGACTTCTCCATGGTCAGGCCGATATCGTCGAGGCCGTTGAGCAGGCAGTGCTTGCGGAACGGGTCGATCTCGAAGCGGACCTCGCCGCCGTCCGGCCCCTTGATGCTCTGGTTCTCAAGGTCGACGGTCAGCGTCGCGTTCGAGCCGCGATCGGCGTCGTCGAAGAGCTTGTCCAGATCCTCCTGGCTGACTACGATCGGCAGGATGCCGTTCTTGAAGCAGTTATTGTAGAAGATGTCGGCAAAGCTGGTGGAGATCACGCAGCGGATGCCGAAGTCGAGTAGCGCCCAGGGCGCGTGCTCGCGCGACGAGCCGCAGCCGAAATTATCGCCGGCGACCAGGATCTCCGATTTGCGATAGGCGGGCTGGTTGAGGACGAAATCCGGGTTCTCCGAGCCGTCCTCCTTGTAGCGCATCTCCGAGAACAGTGCGGTGCCGAGACCGGTACGCTTGATCGTCTTCAGGTACTGCTTGGGGATGATCATGTCGGTGTCGACATTGATCACCTTCAGTGGGGCGGGGGTCGAGGTCAGGGTGGTGAAAGGCTGCATGGCGGATACTCCGGCAGGTCGTTCTGGTCAGGATGGGTGAGGCGCTGCGTCAGAGCTGCGCCGTCAGGAGCTTGAAGCTGGCGAAGGTGAAGAAGGCGGCGAGGCAGGCTTCCGCCCGGCGGCGGATCCTGCGGTAACCCGCGACCATCGACGCCGTCGAGAACAGGTAGGCATAGCTCTGGTTGATCGCGAGCGAGATCGTCAGGCAGCCGAGGATGATGGCGTAGAGCACGACCGCCGGCGTCTCGGGCCTGAGGCCGAGCGCGATGATCGCCGTCCAGCTCAGGATCGCCTTCGGGTTGGTGAGGTGCATCAGGTAGCCGCGCAGATAGAGGCGACGCCCCGAACCACTGGCTTTCGGCGGCGGCATCTCCGCCTGCATGGCCGAGCGCGCCGAGCGCCAGGCCAGGAAGAGCAGATAGAGTCCGCCGACGATCTTGATGGCGTAGAGCGCGCCGGGATGGGCGACGATCAGCGCGGTGACGCCGATGGCGGCGAGGATGCCCCAGGTCAGCGATCCCGTGGTGACGCCGAACGCCAGCGTCATCCCGGCCTTCCGGCCATGCTCCATCGAGGTCGCCATCACCTGGAGATTGCTCGGTCCGGGGCTGGCGACGGCGATGAAGAAGGCCGAGAAGACCAGGGCCAGATCGGGCAGGTGGCGGATCAGTTCGTCCAGCATGTCGCTATCCCGCCGCCTTCTCGATCGCGTCCATGTCGTCGTCGTCGAAGCCGAAATGGTGGCCGATCTCGTGGACGAGCACATGGCTGACGATGGCGCCCAGGCTCTCGTCATGCTCGGCCCAGTAGTCGAGGATCGGCCGGCGGTAGAGATGGATGGTGTTGGGCATCTGCCCGGTCTGCGGGGCATAGCCCTGCTGCGGCAGGCCGACCCCCGAGAACAGGCCGAGCAGGTCGAAGGGGCTCTCGGCTTCGAGCTCCTTCAGCACGTCGTCCTCAGGGAACTCGGTGACGTTGATGACGAGGTCGGCGCAGAGCTTGCGGAAATCCTCGGGCAGGCGGTCATAGGCCACCTGCGCCAGCACTTCGAACTCGGCGCTTGAGGGCGCGCGCACGCCGTCCCAGTCGAGGCCCTGCGAGGCCTCGGACGAAGCGGCTGCCTTGATCGACGGAACGCTACCCATCACCAGATCTTCAATTGATGCCCGAGCCACCAGGACAGGCCGATGAAGGCGATCAGCGAGAGGCCGCGGCCGATTCTGCGGCCCCAGAGCTCGATGTTGTCGCCTTCCGGCGCGTCCTTGCCGGAGAAGTGATCGGATGCGCGCCCCATGGACGAACCGAGGAAGCTCTCATCGTCGCGCTTGACGCGCGCGAGCGCTTCCTTGGCCTCCTTGGCACGAGCGGCTTCGCGGGGATCGGTGCTCATGACGTCCTCCCGCGAAACGATCCGCTTCAGCCCAGCGTGCGCACGTCGACGAAGTGGCCGATCAGGGCCGCTGCCGCCGCCATGGCCGGCGAGACCAGGTGGGTGCGGCCCTTGAAGCCTTGACGGCCCTCGAAATTGCGGTTCGAGGTCGAGGCGGCGCGCTGGCCAGGCTTGAGCTGGTCCGGGTTCATGCCGAGGCACATCGAGCAGCCCGGCTCGCGCCATTCGAAGCCGGCGGCGAGGAAGACCTTGTCGAGCCCCTCGGCCTCGGCTTGCTGCTTCACCAGGCCGGAGCCCGGCACGATCATGGCGTAGTCCAGGCTCTCATGGATCTTCTTGCCCTCGACGATCTTGGCGACCGTGCGCAGGTCCTCGATCCGGCCATTGGTGCAGGAGCCGATCCAGATCACGTCGAGCGGGATCTCGGTCATCTTGGTGCCGGCGGTCAGGCCCATATACTCGAGCGCCCGCTTCTTCGAGGCACGCTTGACCTCGTCCGCGATCTGCTCGGGATCGGGCACCGCGCCGGTCACCGAGATCACGTCCTCGGGGCTCGTGCCCCAGGAGACGATCGGCGGCAGGTTGGCGGCGTCGAGCCTGACGATCCGGTCGAAATGCGCGCCCTCGTCGGTGCGCAGCGTCTCCCAGTAACGCACGGCCTCGTCCCAGGCGGCGCCCTGCGGCGCCTTCGGGCGGCCTTTCAGATAGGCGTAGGCCTTCTCGTCCGGCGCGACCATGCCGGCGCGGGCACCGCCCTCGATCGACATGTTGCAGACCGTCATCCGGCCTTCCATCGAGAGGCCGCGAATGGCCTCGCCGGCATATTCGATCACCGAGCCGGTGCCGCCGGCGGTGCCGATCTCGCCGATGATGGCGAGCGTGATGTCCTTGGCGCCGACGCCCGGAGCGGGCTTGCCGTCGACCTGGACCAGCATGTTTTTGGCCTTCTTCTGGATCAGCGTCTGGGTGGCGAGCACATGCTCGACCTCCGAGGTGCCGATGCCGTGGGCCAGCGCGCCGAAGGCGCCATGGGTCGAGGTGTGGCTGTCGCCGCAGACGATCGTGGTGCCGGGCAGGGTGAAGCCCTGCTCCGGGCCGACGATGTGGACGATGCCCTGGCGGATATCGAGCTCGTCGAAATACTCGACGCCGAACTCTTTCGCGTTCTTGGCCAGCGCCTCGACCTGGATCCGGCTCTCTTCCTCGGCGATGCCCTTGCTGCGGTCGGTCGTCGGGATGTTGTGGTCGACGACGGCGAGCGTCTTGCCGGGGGCGTGAACCTTGCGGCCGGTCATGCGCAGGCCCTCGAAGGCCTGCGGGCTGGTGACTTCGTGCACGAGGTGGCGGTCGATATAGAGCAGGCAGGTGCCGTCGTCCTGGCGGTCGACGACGTGGTCCTCGAAGATCTTGTCGTAGAGGGTGGTGGGGGCCTTGGTCGCAGTCATGGCTTCAATCGCCTTTGGTATGGAAATCGGGTAGCGGCCCAATTTTGGGGCCAGCACGCATCGCAACGGCCTGTCGCCGGCCAGAGGCCGGTCTCAGGCGCAGGTAAGTCCGGCTGCGAGCGAGGCCGTGAAGCGGCCGAAGAAGCGCCAGGGCAGGCGTGCATGGTCATGCAGCGCGGCGAAGCCCTGGGTGGTCGGAAAACGGCGCAGGTTCAGCGTGCGGCGCACTACGCGCCGGACTTCGCCCCTGTTCTGCCGTTTCGTCGTCATGACCCGCTTCTACCAGTTCCAAACTGCACGGGCAACGCGGTACGCCTGTCGCAGCGGCAGCCGCGTAGCGCGTTCAGTGCAGGGCTGTTATCTAGCGGCTCCGGGCGCGCCGCGAAAGAGCGGCTGCGCCGGCAAACGGAACGGTGATGCGATGGCGCGCTTCTTTCCCTTCATGCTGCTGGCGGTCATCGCCTATGGCGTCACCGTCGCGGCGTTGGGCGTGCCGCTCTCGCGCGAGCTTCTCAATATCGGCCTGCCGTCCGGGACGGCCTTCGTGCTGACGGTCAGCGAGCTCCTGCTCGCGATCTCGACGGTCGTGCTGTTCTTCGAGATCATGAACGCGACCAGCGCCAAGTCGAGCTCGATCCTGAACCACGGCCTCTCCATGGTGGTGTTCATCGCCTGCGGTCTGATCTTCCTGTTCGTGCCCGGCTTCGGCACCGGCACCTTCGTGATCATCACGCTGATGGCGCTGGTCGATGTCATCGCCGGCTACTCGATCAGCATCCTGACCGCGCGGCGGGATATGACCTTAGGGAACAGCGAGTAAGAAGCGGCGCTCCAATCCAAAGCCCTCATCCTGAGGAGCTGCGCAGCGGCGTCTCGAAGGATGGTTCAGCTGCCTCCGGAGCCTCCTGGAGCATCCTTCGAGACGCAGCCTGATGGCTGCTCGTCGGGATGAGGGCTGGAGAGGGTCACAACTCACTCCGCAGCTGCCACAGCTCCGGGAAGAACGAGCGCTCCAGCGCCGTTCGCAGGAACTTCACGCCGCTGGAGCCGCCGGTGCCCTGCTTGAAGCCGATGATGCGCTCGACCGTCTTCATGTGGCGGAAGCGCCATTGCTGGAATTGGTCCTCGACATCGACCAGCTCCTCGGCGAACTCGTAGAGATCGAAATAGCTGTGCGTGTCGCGATAGATCGTCAGCCACACCGCCTTCACGCCCTCGTTCGTGACATGCGGCTGGCTCCAGTCGCGCTCGATGCAGTCCGCCGGGACCGGCAGGCCGCGTCGCGCCAGCAGGCGCAAGGCCTCGTCATAGAGGCTCGGTGCCTCCAGCAATTCCTTGAGATGGGCGTGATGCTCGGGATGATGCTTGTGTATCGCCAGCATGCGCGGGTCCTTGGCGCCGAGGCGGAATTCGAAGGCGCGATACTGGTGGGACTGGAAGCCGGAGGACTGGCCGAGTGCGTCGCGGAAGGCGAGGTAGTCGGCCGGGGTCATGGTCGAGAGCACGTCCCAGGCGCTGATCAGCTGCGCCTGGATGCGCGAGACGCGAGCGAGCGACTTGAACGCTGGCTGCAATTCGTCGGCCCTGATCGCGGCGATGGCGCCGTCGAGCTCATGCGCGGCGAGCTTCAGCCAGAGTTCCTGGACCTGGTGGATGGTGATGAACAAGAGTTCGTCGGGCGCATCGCTCAGCGGCTTTTGCGCCGCGAGCAGCAGGTCGAGCCCGAGATAGGAGCCGTAGTCCATCCGCTCCTTGAAATCGGTCTGGATGCCGGGTTCGATCCGGCTCTTGTGATCGCCTGTCCCGGTGGTCATCGTGCCGTCCTCGCTGGACTCGCGCCTTGACTGAGGACAGGCGCAAGATATTTTAAGCTTAAAGTATTTTGCCGGATCGGCAAGCCAGGGGAGCCTGATGATGGACCAGATGACCACTGCTCCCGCAACGCTCGGCCGCCCGCCCTTCGACCTCGCCGCGGACTTTTCGCGCTTCCGCCAGAACTGGCCGGCCAAGCTGCATTTCGCCGCCCACAGCCATCATTTCTGGCCGGATGCGACCCGCGAGGCGCACTTACGCGCCTGGGACGATGCCGCCCGCCTCGTCGACGGCAAATGGCAGGAGGTGCTCGGCCCGGTCTGGCAGAAGCTGGCGCAGGGCGTGGCGCGGCACCTCAACCTGCCCGGGATCGACGGGCTCGTCCCGGCCAACAACACCCATGAATTCGTCAACCGGCTGCTCTCCTGCCTGCCGCGCGAGCGAAAGCCACGCATCCTGACCAGCGATGCCGAGTTCCACTCCTTCCGGCGCCAGATCGAGCGGCTCGCCGAGGACGGATTGATCGAGCTCACCGTCGTGCCAGCCGAGCCTTTCGCAGGTCTGGCCGAGCGGCTGGCCGCAGCGGCGAAGGACGGCCCCGGCCCCGACATGGTCTTCGTCAGCCAGGTCCACTTCAACTCCGGCTATGCGCTGACCGATCTCGAGGCGCTGGTCGACGGAGTCTCGGCACCTGGCCGGCTCGTCGTCATCGACGGCTATCACGGCTTCCTGGCCCGGCCGACCGACCTCTCTGCCATCGCTGACAAGGCCTTCTACATCGCCGGCGGCTATAAATACGCGATGTCGGGCGAGGGCGCCTGCTTCATGCACTGCCCGCCCGGCTTCGCCATGCGCCCGCGCGACACCGGCTGGTATGCCTCCTTCGGCGCGCTCGCTGGCCCGCAAGACAGCATCGGCTATGCCGCGAATGGCTGGCGCTTCATGGGCGCGACCTTCGACCCGTCCGGGCTCTACCGCATGGGCGCGATGTTCGACTGGCTGGGTGCCAGGGGGCTCGACGCCGCGGCGATCCATGCCCATGCGCATGCCCTGCAGGCGATCTTTGCCGAGGGACTGGCGCGGCAGCCTTGCGGCGTGCTCGCTCTGGAGAACCTGGTCGTGCCGCTGAGCGAGCCGGCGCGCGGCAATTTCCTGACCTTCCGCCATGCCGACGCGGCGCTCTGGCATGAGAAGCTGAAGCAGGCGGGCATCACCGTCGACCTGCGCGGCGACCGCCTGCGTGTCGGCTTCGGGCTTTACCAGACCGAAAGCGACGTGAAGCTGCTGCTGGAGCGGTTGATGACGTTGCGGTAGGCTCTGGCCCGGTCAGCTTGCACCCCGCGCTGATCGATCGGACGGAGCTGATGCATGAAGACTCTGCCGGGCCTCGCGATCGCCGCCGCACTCGCCGCTCTCGCTCCTGCCTTCGCTCAGGCTCCTAAGCCGGCCACCGCGCCTCCAGCCGTGCAGAAGGAGTTCGATGGCTTCATCGGAAAATTCCGCGCGGCATTGAAAGCCAATGATCCGCTGGCGGTCGCCGCCATGACGCGGTTACCGTTCATGGGCGACGCTTCGGTGCAGGACGCCGCACAGTTCCGCGCAAAAGCCTATCCGCGCGACTTTACCGCGAAGAACCGCGCCTGCCTCCAGCGCAACAAGCCGGTCTACGATCGCGACGGCAACAAGAACGAAATCTACGCCATCGTCTGCGGTGGGGATGTCTTCACCTTCACGAAGGGGCCGACCGGGTTCTTGCTCACAGATGTCGATGTCGCCGACTGAGCGGCAGAACCGGACAGTCGTCAGCGCTGTGCCGTATCGACGCTGACCACCACCGACATGCCGGGTGAAAGACGCTCGGCCAGATCCTGGCCGGGATCGATCCCGATCCGCACCGGCACGCGCTGGGCGATCTTGATGAAGTTGCCGGTGGCGTTCTCCGGCCGGATCACGCTGAACTCCGAGCCGGCGGCCGGCGAGAAGCGTTCGATCTTTCCGGTCAGCCGGGCGTGGCGCAGAGCATCGACGGTGAAGCTGACGCTCTGGCCGATGCGCATGCCGGAGAGCTGGGTCTCCTTGAAATTGGCGATCACCCAGACCTGGCTCGGCACCAGCGCCATCAATTGCGTGCCGGCCGAGACGTACTGGCCGAGCCGGGCCGAGACCTCGCCGAGGCGCCCGTCCTGCGGGGCGACGATGCGGGTGTTCTGCAGGTCGATCTCGGCGAGATGGACAGCCGCCTCGGCGCCCTGGACCGAGGCCTCCAGCGAAACCTTGTTGACGATGGCGCTCTGCACGTCCTGCCGGGAGACGTCGACTGCGGCGTTGCTCGCCGTCAGCCCGGCGCGGGCCTGGTCGAGCGCCTGCAGGCTCTGGTCGGCATTGGTCTGGTTGACGACGCCGCGCTCGCGCAGCGGCTCGATCCGGCCCCAATTGGCTTCCGCCGTGCGCAGGGCCGCTTCGGCGCTGGCGACATTGGCCTCGCTGGCGCGCAGGCGCGCCTGGGCGGCGTGGCGGGCCTGCTCGGAATTGGCGAGTGCGGCGTGCTGGGCGGCGAGGCTGGCGCGAGCCTGCTCCAGCCGCTGCTGGAAGATGCGCTCGTCGATGCGAACGAGCAGCTGGCCCTGCCTCACCGTTGCGAAATCCTGCACCGCGACCTCTGCGATGTAGCCGGCGAGCTGCGGCGCGATCACTGTCACCTGCCCGCGGACATAGGCGTTCTCGGTGGTCTCGATCGCGCTGGCAAAGGGCGGCAGCCGCCATGCGTAGAGGACGACTGCGAGCCCGGCGAGGCCGATGGCGAGGGCGACATAAGTCGCGGCGGAGCGGAAGATGCGGGTCATGGCTGGGGCGCGGGAGCAGGAGAGGTGGCCGGAGCGGCGGAACGCTCGCGCCAGTGCAGAATGGCGAGGTGGGCGAGGAGGCCGGTGAGAGCGCTGCCGGCGATCAGGGCGATCAGCAGAAAGGCGTCGTTATAGGCGAGCACGGTCGCTTCCCGCGTCGCCTGCGAGGCGAGCAGGGTGACGCCTTCGGCCCGGGTCAGTCCAAGATCGGTCAGGACATGACCATAGGCGGCGCCGAGCTGCTGAACGCGCTCGGCGACGAGCGGATCAGCCAGCGAGAAATGCTCGGCGAGCTGGCTGTAGTGGAAGCTGGTCCTGAGCATGATGAAACTGCCGAACAGCGCCGAGCCGAGCAGCCCGCCAATGCTCTGGGTGAACAGGAAGATCACGAAGAAGCTCAGGATGTAGACAGGCCCGCGCGCCAGCGCCGGGGCGAGGCCCTGAGCCATGGCGGCCGGCAGGAAGAGGGCGGAGCCATAGGCCACCAGCGCCTGGCTGAGATGGATGTCGTCCGGGCGGGTCAGGCTGGTGGCGTTGCTGTCGAGCATCGCGCCGGTCATGATGCAGATCAGCGCCACCGCGTAGAAGGCGCTCTCCCGCCCGGGTCGCAGCAGCGCCACGCAGGTGAAGCCGCCGGCCAGGATCGCCGCCAGGATCACGCCGTAGAGCGACAGGGTCTGCTCGTTCTGGAAGCCGAGCGCCTGGAAGAAATTGGAGGCGCCGACCGTCTGCTCCGCCAGCACGACGCGGAAGAGCAGCAGCACGGTAGCGTAGTGCAGCGTCGCCGGGCTGGTCAGCCAGCGTATGTCGATCAGCGGGCTCTGCCGGTGCAGCTCGATGATCGCCGCCAGGGTCAGGCAGATGATCGCTCCGGCGAAGAGCCAGCCGAGCCAGGGCGTCTCCAGCCACCAATAGATGCGACCGAGCGAGAGCGCGACGGCGATGGCGCCGAAGCCGAGCGCGATCAGGAGATAGCTGACCCCATCGAGCGGCCCGATCACCTTGACCCGCGGCGGCGGCGTCAGCGGCAACGCATAGACCAGGCCGAAGGCGACCAGTGCCAGCCCCGTCTCGAACAGGGTCAGCCCGTGGAAGCCGCCGATCTCGAGCAGCGTCGGTGAAATGAGCCGCGTCACCGGGATGCCGAGCGTGGTGTTGGTCACCGCCAGCGACAGGCCGACCGTGAGCTTTTGGCGCGGTTGCAGCGGCTCGATCATGTAGAGGAAGGCGAGCGAGGACAGCGGTGCGGCGGCGATGCCGCTCATGAAGCGCACGACCAGGGCCGATTGCAGGTCGTGCACGAAGAAATTGAGCAGGGCGGCGATCACGAAGCCAGCAATGCTGATCTCGGCGAAGTTGCGCAGACCGTACTGCATCCTGATCTTGATCAGCGCGATCGAGAGCGAGACGTTCGGCGCCATATAGGCGGCGATCAGCCAGTTGGTCTCGGCGACTGTGGCGGCGAGATCGCCCTGGATCTGGTAGACATTGGTCGTGATCAGGTTGGCGCCGACCTGCTGCGTCATCGCCAGCACCGTCGACGCCAGCATATAGCCGAGCGCGCGGGCGCGGCTCATGCCGGCCGCGGCTGGTGGCGGCGGTGCAGCTTGCGGGTTGGGGGAGGGCGCGTTCATCCGGCCGCCCCGCGATTGGCGGCGATGTTCTTCGACATCCTGGTGAGGACGCGCAGAGCGATTTCGAGTTCCTCCCGGCCGACCCCGTCGAGAATATCGGCGCGCAGCTCGGTCAGGAAAGCCAGAATATCCTCGGCCTGGGCCCGCGCCGCCGGCGTCAGGAAAACCCGCCGGGCGCGCCGATCGCCCGGGGCGGCGCGGCGTTCGATCATGCCGGTGCGTTCGAGCCCGTCGAGCAGGCGCACCAGCGTTGGCTGTTCGATGTCGAGCAGCCCTGCGAGATCGGATTGAATCGGCCCGTCGACCTTGGCGAGCTGCATCAAAAGGCGGGCCCGCGAGAGCGTCAGCCCCATGTCGCGGGCGCGCTCGTCGACCAGTGCCCTGAGCTTGCGGTTGGCCGCAGCCAACTCGGCGGTGAAGGCGGCCTGAAGCTCTGCGGAGTCCATAGCGTTCACATAAGTAGCTTGCTAATGATATGCTCACTTAGCAATGCTAGAAGCGCACTTCAATCGCCGATCAATGCCCTCGATATGCGTGTGGAGAATGACGATTCTGGTGACTTGCGTCGGTGCAGGCAACAAAAAACGCGGCCCGAAGGCCGCGTTCCTGAAATCCACAAAAGGAAGAGCGGCTTACTTGCCCTTGCCTTTGCCCTCGCCCTTGGCCGGCCTGGCCTCGACGCGCTCGGCGATCCGGGCCGACTTGCCGCGACGATCGCGCAGGTAATACAGCTTGGCGCGGCGAACCTTGCCCTTGCGGACGACCTTGATCGAGTCGAGGTTCGGCGAATACAGCGGGAAGACGCGCTCGACGCCCTCGCCATAGGAAATCTTGCGGACGGTGAAGCTCTGGTTCAGCCCGCCGCCATTGCGGGCGATGCAGACGCCCTCATAGGCCTGGACGCGGCTGCGCTCGCCTTCCTTGACCTTGACGTTGACCTGCACGGTGTCGCCGGGCTGGAAATGCGGGATTTCCTTGCCGTCGGCGAGCTTGGCGATCTGCTCTTGGTCGATCTGCTCGATGATGTTCATGGGTCTCTCCATGGCCGTGTTCGCGCGGAAGCGCGGGCTTTCGGCTCGCTGTTTTAAGTTGAGGCCGTCGCCATACAGGAGCGCGGGGCGTTTGTCGAGACGCCGCAGCGGCTGGGCCCGGCCGGTGTTCGATCATCTTGCACAATTTCGCCGGCAAGGCGACGAGATGCTGCATGCCGGCTGAGATCCTGACCTACGCGACGCTGTTCACCCTGCTCGTCGGGCTGATCGCCGGCACTGTCGGCGGCGTGGTTGGCACCGGTTCCTCGATCATGCTGCTGCCGGTGCTGGTCTGGTCGTTCGGACCGAAGCAGGCGGTGCCGATCATGGCCGTTGCCGCGGTGATGGCGAATCTGGCGCGGCTCGCGGCCTGGTGGCGCGAGGTCGATTGGCGCGCCTTCCTCGCCTATGCGCTACCCGGCATCCCGGCGGCGATGCTTGGCGCGCGCACGCTCTTGCAATTACCGGCCGCGGCGATCGATATCGGGCTCGGCCTGTTCTTCCTGCTGATGATCCCCGGGCGGCACTGGCTCGCGGCGCGCCGGATCAGGCTCGGTCTCTGGCAACTCGCGTTGGCCGGCGCGGCGATCGGTTTCCTGACGGGGCTGGTACTCTCGACCGGACCGCTGAGCGTTCCCGCCTTCGCCGCATACGGCCTGACCAAGGGCGCGCTGCTCTCGACGGAAGCCGCCACCTCGCTGTTCATCTACCTGACCAAGGTCGGGACTTTTCGCAGCTTCGGCGCGATGCCGCTGGCGATCTTCGCCAAGGGCGTCATCGTCGGCTCTTCGCTGATGTTCGGCGCCTTCATCGGCAAGGCGCTGGTGCGGCGCATGGATGAGCGCACCTTCCAGCTCCTGCTCGACGGAATGATGCTGCTCTCCGGACTGTTCCTGCTGCTGGCCGCCTTTCGCTGAACACTTCCGGCTGGCCGCGCCGGGCTGTATGCAGGCGCCAGTCCCGAGATGACGGAGCAGCGCCATGTCCGAGAGTTCGATCAAGACCGCCCTCGTCACCGGGGCAGCGCGCGGAATCGGGCTGGCGACGGCGAAGCGTTTCCTCGCCGACAACTGGCGGGTCGCTTTGCTCGACATCGACGAGCCGGAACTCGCAAGGGCGATGGCCGAGCTCGACGCGCCCACCGCGACGATGTCGATCGGCTGCGACGTCGCGATTCCCAAGCAGGTCACGGAGGCGGTCGATGCGGTGGTCGAGCGCTTCGGCCGGCTCGATGCCCTCGTCAACAATGCCGGCACTGCCGTGTTCAAGCCATTGCTCGAAACCACTTACGCCGAATGGCAGCGTGTCCTCGCCGTCAATCTCGACGGGCCGTTCCTGACGACGCAGGCGGTCGCACCGGTGATGGCCGACAATGGCGGCGGTGCCATCGTCAACATCACCTCGATCTCGGGCCTGCGCGCCTCGACGCTGCGCGTCGCCTACGGCACCAGCAAGGCGGCTCTTGCTCACCTCACCAAGCAGCAGGCGGCCGAACTTGCGGGCCTTGGCATCCGCGTCAACGCCGTCGCGCCCGGGCCGGTCGAGACCGCCATGGCCAAGGCCGTGCACTCGCCCGAGATCCGTGCCGACTATCACGACGCCATCCCGCTCGCGCGCTACGGCGCGGAAGAAGAGCTCGCCGAGGCGATCTTCTTCCTGTGCAGCGACCGGTCGAGCTACATCACCGGCCAGGTCCTCGCCGTCGACGGCGGCTTCGACGCGGTCGGCATCGGCCTGCCGACATTGCGCGGGCAAAGGCGCAACCGCTAGCCCAATAGCCCGGCCAGCGCCGCCTTCAGCGTGACGCTGCCACGGCGCGTCTCGCCGACATCCTCGAAAGCGGCGCGGCCGGCATTCATCGCGTCGTAGAGACCGGCCAGTTCGCGGGCGTGGCTCGGGCTCAAGCCCGCGGCGACGAGCGCGGGCTCCCAGTCCTCGCGCAGCGTCGGAACCGCCGCGATCGGCTTGCCGAGCAGTTCGCTGAGCGCCTGTGCTGCCTCTTCAGGCGAATATTCCGCCGGCCCCTTCAGGTTGACGATGCGGCCGCCGGCATGCGGGCGGGAAAGCTCGGCAGAACCTGTCCCTCGCGAGCCCTCACCTGGGGAGCGGGCGCAAGCCCGCGTCTCGAGGGATCTTCCAGGAGGCTCCGGAGACTGGAACATCCTTCGAGACGCCGCTCCGCGGCTCCTCAGGATGAGGGCTATTGGACCGTCAGACGAGTTTCGGAGCGCGGCAATATTCCGCTTGCGCCGTCTCCGGAACGGCGCGAACCTGTCTTCTGACATCCCTCTTCGACGGCCGCCCGACCCCGTCGGGCCCGAGCGACCGCCGCCTTTCCGGCGTGGGCGCTCCATTCTCGTTCCCGCCGGTCAACCGCCGCATCGTACGCAAGGCTTCAAGGCCACCGTCCGCGCGGCCAGAACCGAAGGAGGACGACATGGCTGCGACTTCCAGCAATGGAGGAAACCCGTCCGGCGTCAGAGGCAGGGGGCCGCGATGCATCGCGCTCGTCGGTCCCTTCCAGAGTGGCAAGACCAGCCTGTTCGAGAGCATTCTGGAGCGCTGCGGCGCCGTCTCGCGTGCCGGCTCCGTCAAGACCAAGAACAGCGTCGGCGATGCCTCGCCCGAGGCGCGCTCCCATCAGATGAGCACCGAGCCCAATGTCGCCAGCGTCGACTTCATGGGCGAACGCTACACTTTCATCGACTGCCCGGGTTCGGTCGAGTTCCTCCAGGAAATGCGCCATGTCCTGCCGGCGGTCGACGCCGCGGTGGTGGTCTGCGAGGCCGATGACCGCAAGGCGCCGGCACTGGAGCTCGTCCTGCGCGAGCTCGAAGAGGCCGACATCCCGCGCTTCCTCTTCCTCAACAAGATCGATTCCGCCTCGCGGCGCGTGCGCGAGACGCTTGGCTTGCTGCAGCGCGCCTCGCGTACCCCGCTGCTGCTTCGGCAGATCCCGATCTGGCAGAACGGCATCGCCGTCGGCTTCATCGATCTCGCGCTGGAGCGGGCCTTCATCTATCGCGAGCATGCCCCGAGCGAGGTCGTGCCGCTGGCGCCCGAAGAGGTCGAGCGCGAGCGCGACGCCCGATTCTCGATGCTGGAGAAGCTCGCCGACTACGACGACGAACTGATGGAGGGGCTGCTCGGCGACATCGAACCGCCGCGGGACCTCGTTTTCGACGACCTCGCCCGCGAGTTGAAGGAGCGCCATGTCGTGCCGGTGCTGATCGGTGCGGCCGAGCGCGGCAACGGCGTCACCCGGCTGCTCAAGGCGCTGAGGCACGAGGCGCCGTCCCTGGAGGTGACGCGTGGGCGGATCGGCGTCGTCGACAGCGGAGCGCCGCTCGCCCTCGTGCTGAAGACCTGGCAGTCCGGCCAGGGCGGCAAGGTTTCGCTGGCCCGCGTGCTGCGCGGGCGGATGACGGAAGGCGATGTGATCACTTCGTCCGGCGGCATCGAGGCCCGTATCGCTGGCGTGCTCGAGCTCAAGGGCTCCGAGCAGCAGCGCCGCCCGGCGGCCGAGGAAGGCGAGGTCGTCGCCTTCGCCCGGCTCGAAGGCGTCCGCACCGGCGATGCGGTCGCGGTCGGCAAGGCCCGGCCCGATATCGTCAGCGCCGTCGCGCCGCCTGAGCCGGTCCACGCGCTCTCGGTCGGCGTCAAGGATCGCAAGGACGACGTCAGGCTGACCACCGGCCTCGCCAAGCTGATCGAGGAGGATCCGGCGCTCGCGCTCGATCATCGCGCCGAGTTCGGCGAGATGCGTCTGTCCGGCCAGGGCGAGATGCACTTGCGCGTCGCGCTCGAGCGGCTCGCCGGGCGCTACGGCGTCAGTGTCGACAGCGGCGCCACGCAGATCGGCTATCGCGAGACCCTGCGCGGCAAGGCCAGCGCCCGCGGCCGGCACCGCAAGCAGAGCGGCGGCCACGGCCAGTTCGGCGATGTCGTGCTGGAGATCGCGCCGCTCCAGCGCGGCGAGGGAATCCGCTTCGTCGACCGCATCACCGGCGGCGTCGTGCCGAGGCAGTATATCTCCTCGGTCGAGGCCGGCATGCGCGACTATTGCCAGCGCGGCCCGCTCGGCTTTCCGCTGGTCGACATCGAGGTGGCCCTGACCGACGGCTCCTACCATACGGTCGATTCCTCCGACATGGCTTTCCGCCAGGCGGCCCGGATCGCGATGGGCGAGGCTTGTCCGCAGGCCAGGCCCGTGCTGCTGGAGCCGATCCTGGCGGTCGAGATCGTGATCCCCTCGGATGCGATGTCGCGGGCCTCGGCGATCGTCTCGGCAAGGCGCGGCCAGATCCTCGGCTATGATGCGCGGCCCGGCTGGCGCGGCTGGGACCAGATCAACGCGCTGATGCCGGAGGCCGAGATGGCCGGGCTGATCGTCGAGTTGCGCTCGGCGACGGCGGGCGTCGGCTCCTTCAGCGCCCGCTTCGACCATCTCGCCGAGCTCGCCGGCAAGCCGGCCGATGCGGTGGTCGCGGCTCAGGCGATGGCGCAGGCCCGTTAGGGCCCATTCCAGCCTGCTTGCGCGGCAAATCGGCGAGGGGAGCAGTTCAGACTAAAGTCTATGAACTAAAAGAGAAGGGCAGATTTGCCGGTCAGGTTGGCCCGATCTGACCGGATTCGGCTCTGGCTTTGGTTCGGCGCCGTGCTTGCGATCTGGCGCGGCGCCCGATGAGGTCTGTTGCAGCAAGAAGGTTTATATGTAAACTTTCTAATGGCGGGTGCTTGCGCCCGCCGCTAGGCTTGCGCAGTGTAGCGCAGGACAATCAGAAGGTGCGGAACGTGACCGGCAGCAGCCGAGCGTCCGCCGCGCGGTGCTCACGCCCGGTAACAGGGTGGGCCGCAGAGGGGAGGATGAGGATGACGGCTCTTTCCGCGGTTCAGGCGACATCGGATACGCGCCCCTGGCTGGCGCATTATCCGCCGGCCGTGCCGCCGACCATCGACGAGGCTGGAGTCGGTACGCTCGCCGATCTGATCCGCGGGGCCTACGAGACCTATCCGGATCGTGCGGCCTTCGAGAGCTTCGGCAAGTCGATCACCTTTTCCGAGGTCGGTCGCGCGGCGCGCGCCTTCACCGCCTGGCTGCAGGCCCAAGGCTTCAAGAAGGGTGACCGCATCGCGCTGATGATGCCGAACATCCTGGCCAATCCGGCTACGATCTTCGGCACGCTGCTCGGCGGCTACACCGTGGTCAACGTCAACCCGCTCTACACTGCACGCGAGCTGACCCACCAGCTCAACGACTCCGGCGCGCGTGCGCTGGTGGTGATCGAGAACTTCGCCCATGTCGTCGAGGAGGCGCGGCCCAATCTCAAGCTGGAATCGATCGTCATCGCCACGGCCGGCGATCTGATGGGATTCAAGGGGACGATCGTCAATTTCGTCGCTCGCAAGATCAAGAAGGTGGTCAAGCCCTACAACCTGCCAGGGGCGGTGTCGCTTAAGACGATCTTCGCACAACCGGGGACGATGAGCCCGGTCACGATCACGCCGGAGGATGTCGCCTTCCTGCAATATACCGGCGGCACGACCGGCATCGCAAAAGGCGCGACTCTGACCCATCGCAACGTCGCCTCCAATGTCGCGCAATGCGCGCTCTGGCTCGGCTGGCAGCTCGAGCCGCCCCATGGCCGCAGCGACTATCAGCACGTCATGGTGACGGCGCTGCCGCTCTATCACATCTTCGCTTTGACCTGCTGCTGCATGTTCATGTTGCGGATCGGTGCCAAGAGCCTGCTGATCGCCAATCCGCGTGACATCGCCGGTTTCGTGAAGATCCTGAAAGGGAGTCGGTTCACGCTCTTCTCCGGCGTCAACACGCTCTACAATGCGCTCGCCAGCCATCCCGAGATCAAGGATGTGGATTTCTCGGAACTGCGCTTCGCCATCGCCGGCGGCATGGCGACACAGGCCGCCGTCGCCAAGCGCTGGAAGGATGCCACCGGCCGGCCGATCATCGAAGGTTATGGCCTGTCGGAGACGTCACCGGTCGCCTCGGTCAACCGCACCGACATCACCGAGTTCACCGGCACGATCGGATATCCGCTGTCTTCGACCGATTTCGCCATTCGCGACGCCGAGGGCAACGACGTGCCGGCTGGCCAGCCCGGTGAGATCTGCATTCGCGGGCCGCAGGTGATGGTCGGCTATTGGAACCGGCCGGACGAGACCGCCAAGGTGATGACGGCGGACGGCTTTTTCCGGACCGGCGATGTCGGCGTCCTCCTGCCGGACGGGCAGGTCAAGGTCGTCGACCGGATGAAGGACATGGTCATCGTCTCCGGCTTCAACGTCTATCCCAACGAGGTCGAGGACGTGCTCGCCAAGCATCCCGGCGTGCTGGAATCGGCCGTCATCGGCCTGCCCGACGAGCACTCCGGCGAGGCGGTGACCGCCTTCGTGGTCAAGCGCAATCCGGGCGTCACGGCCGAGGAGCTGCGCGCCTTCTGCAAGGAGAATCTCACCGGCTACAAGGTGCCAAAGCACATCGTCTTCCGCGAGACGCTGCCGAAGACCAATGTCGGCAAGGTGCTGCGGCGGGCGTTGCGCGAGGAGGTCGCCGCGCAGACGGGCTGAGCGGCGCGCGCGGGCCCTATTCCGGCGCGTGGATCGTCGCGCGCAGCGCCTTGAACTGCGGCAGGGCGGCGGCGAGGCCGGCCTGGTCGGTGGCGCAGATCAGCGCGGTGCGGCCCTTGGCTGTCTCGAGGGTCGAGGTGAACATGCGCACATTCTGCGGGCTCGGCCCGGTCTTGGGCGTCACGATCAGCTCGACGCCGGCGAAGCCCTGGTGCTCGAACAGCTTGAAGTCGGACACGGTGCCGATCGTCTCGAACATCTCGCGATAGAGCTGCTGCCATTCCGGCTTGGCCATCTGCTCGTTGATCGCCTCGCGGCTGAGCTGGCCGTTCTGGGTCGCGCTCTTGAAGCCGAGCGTGCAGAGCTGGCCGGTGCTGTTGACCGCCTTGGGCGTGCCCGTCTTCGAGCTGATGTCGATCGTCACCTCGAATTGCGGATGCGGCTTGCCGGCTTCCGCCTTGAAACCGGCGGGTGGCGAGACCGACAGGCCGCTCGCGGAATCGCCATAGGACTGCGCGGCGGCGCCTCCGGCGAACAGGATGGCGGCGAGGGCGGCGGACAGGCGAAGCGATCTGGTCATGGTCACGGGCTAATTCCGGATTGCGACGGTAACGAGACGGGCGAATTGCTGCGGCTATTGGGCCGGCATGGGCTGATCGGTCAAGCCGCCAGCAGCGATTTGCCGGTCTGGGCATGGGCGGTCACCGGCAGGATCTGGCCGGGCTCGATGCTGCGACCAAAGCGCACAAGGGTGAAATCCTCGGCCCGGCCGGTATCGCCGCGCTCGGTCAGAACGGAGAGCGACCGGCCGATGCGGTCCGCAAGGTGCCGGGCATGCGCCGCTTCCGCCGCCTCGCGCAGACGGGCCGCCCGTTCCTTGATCTCACCGCCTGCGACCTGCGGCATGCGCGCCGCCGGCGTGCCGGGCCGCGGTGAGAACGGAAAGCCGTGGACATAGGACAGGCCGCACTCCTCGATCAGGGCGAGCGTGCGGGAGAACATCGCCTCGTCCTCGGTTGGGAAGCCCGCGATCAGGTCGGCGCCGAAGACGATGTCGGGGCGTAAGTCGCGCATCTCAGCACAGAAATCCACCGCCTCTGTGCGGCTGTGTCGGCGCTTCATCCGCTTCAGCACAAGGTCGTCGCCCGATTGCAGCGACAGATGCAGATGCGGCATCAGCCGCGGCTCCCCGGCGATCAGGGCGCGCAGATCATCATCGACCTCGACCGCGTCGAGCGAGGACAGGCGCAGGCGCTTCAGCTCGGGCAGCGCCGCGAGGATCGCGCCGACGAGCGCACCGAGCGTAGGCCCCTCAGGCCGCTCCCTGCCATAGCTCGTCAGGTCGACCCCGGTCAGCACGATCTCGCTGGCGCCGTCCGCGGCGAGGCGGCGCGCCTGCACCACGACCTCGTCGACCTCGGCCGAGCGGGCATTGCCGCGCCCGAGCGGGATGACGCAGAAAGTGCAGCGATGGTCGCAGCCGTTCTGCACCTGGAGGAAGCCGCGCGTGTGCTGGCCGAGCGCCTGCGTGCGTTGAGGGGCGGCATCGCGGGCCTGCATGATGTCGCCGACGACGATCTTGCTGGCAGGATCGTCCTGCGGGCTCCGCGCGCGCAGGCTGTTCGAGTTGGCGAGGCTTCGCCAGCGGGAGATGTCGAGCTTCTCGGCATTGCCGAGCACCCGCGTCACCTCCGGCATCGCGGCGAAGCGCTCCGGCTCGATCTGCGCGGCGCAACCGGTGACGATGATCGGGCGCTCCGGCTTCTCGCGGGCGAGCCGGCGGATCGCCTGGCCAGCCTGGCGCACGGCTTCCGCCGTCACGGCGCAGGTATTGATGACCGCGACATCGGCAAGGCCGGCGGCCCGCGCCTGCCGCTCGATCGTCTCGCTCTCGACCAGGTTGAGCCGGCAGCCGAAGGTGACGAGTTCGACCGCCATCAGGCGACGGCGGCGAAGAGCTCGGGCTCCAGCACGCCTTCCCAGTCGAGCGCGGCCGGGCCTGTCATCAGCACATGGCCGTCGCTCTCGCGCCATTCGATGACGAGATCACCGCCCGGCAGGCTGACGGTCGCCTTGCGATTGGACAGCTCACGGCGCACGGCCGCGACCAGCGCCGCGCAGGCGCCGGAGCCACAGGCGCGAGTGATGCCGGCGCCGCGTTCCCAGACCCGCAGCACGATATGGTCCGGCGCCGTCACGGCAGCGAGGCCGATATTGGCGCGATCCGGGAAGATCGGGTGGTTCTCCAGCAGTGGGCCGATCTGCTCCAGGTTGAAGCGATAAGGATCGTCGACGAAGAAGACGGCGTGCGGATTGCCCATGCTGACGGCGCAGGGCGTGTGCAGGATCGGATCGTCGATCGGGCCGATCTGCAGTTCGAAACGGCTGGTGTCCTCGAACGGCTCGGCCAGCGGGATCTCGTCCCAGGCGAGGCGCGGCGCGCCCATGTCGACGGTGAAGACGGCCGGCGACAGACGCGCGACCGGCAGGAGCCCGGCCTTGGTCTGCAGCAGCAGGCCATCCCGGCCGGCTTGTCCCATCTCAGGGTCGGCGGTCATCGCCCAGGCGACGCAACGCGTGCCGTTGCCGCAGGCGCCGGCCTCCGAACCGTCGGTGTTGTAGATCCGGACATAGGCGTCGGTGCCGGGCACCTTCGCGTCGTGCAGGACCATGAGCTGGTCGAAGCGGGTCCGTTCCTGGCTCGCGATGGCGCGTGCCTCGGTTTCCGTGACGATGTGCTTGGTTCCGCGCAGGTCGAGCACGGTGATCTCGTTGCCGAGTCCGTTCATCTTGAGGAACCGGCGGTGGGCGAGGGCGTTCATATCGTCACATCTCAATGATGAAGCGGGTATATGAGCGCTACGTCGAAAAAATGCCACCCTTCGCGATCTTCCTGCCGTAACGGGATCGTCGTAGCGTGCGGCACGGCGCGAATCGATCGTGTCAGCTCGGGATGTTCGGGTATGCGGCAGTCGAGATTCAGCGCGCTTCTCCTTGCGCTCGCCTTTGCCTATCCGGCCGCCGCGCAGACGCGCGTGGCGCCGCCGACGGCCGTGGAGAGCGCCCCGCTCGCCGCACCGCCCGGCGCGGCAGTGCCGGCGCAGAACGCGCAACCCGCGCAGCAGGCTCCGGCGCAAAGCCAGGCCAATCCGCCCGTCCCGGCCGAGCCGCAGCCTGTGCAGCCGCCGCCGGCTCCACAGGGGCAGATCGTGCCGCAGCCGGTCCAGCCCGCACCCGCGCCGCAGACGCCGGTCGAGCCGCAGCCCGTCCAGCCGCCGCCGACCCTGCCCAATCCGCAGCCGGCGCCTCCCGTGCAGCAACAGCAGACCGGCGCGCCCAATCCGAATGCGACACTCGCCGGCAAACAGGGCGACCCTTCCGATGTCGACGAGATTCAGCTGACGGCCAAGCCCGTGCTGCTGCTCGCCGGTCAGGCGAGCTGGGACCAGGGCTTCCAGAAACTCTCGGAGGCCATCACGCTCCTGCGGACCGAGGCTGACAAGGCCGGGCTCAAGGTTGCCGGCCGACCCCTGAGCCTGTTCGTCGAGACCGACGACAACGGCTTCAAATTCGAGGCGATGCTGCCGGTCGACCGTCCGGCAGATGCGGCGAAGCCGCTGGCGACCGGCGTGCGCAACAGCCAGTCGCCGGCCGGGCGCTCGCTGCGCTTCGTCCACACCGCGCCCTATGACGACATCGATTCGACCTATGAGACGATCACGGCCTATCTCGAGGCCAAGAACATCGTCGTGAAGGACGCCTTCCTCGAGGAGTATGTCGGCGACCTCAAGGATCCCGGCGACCCGAATCTCGAGATCAACGTCTACGTCCAGCCGAAGTAACGCAGCGCTTTCCTCGTCATGATCGGGCTTGTCCGGACCATCTACGTCTTCTCTGGTCGAGCGCGGTGTTCAAGACGTGGATGCTCGCCATAAGGGCGAGCATGACGGCGCTGCGGTCTAAGCTTCCCAGACCAGCCCCGGCCGCATCGGCCGGAAACGCTCTTGCGGCAGCCCGGCTTTGTCGAGCGCGACGGTGAGCGCTTCAGGCGGCCGGCTTACGCCTTCGTCGGTGAGCTGGAACGTGCCCCAATGGTGGCCGAGCGCCTGCTCGGCTCGCAGTGAGCGCATCACCGCCACCGCCTCTTCCGGGTTCATGTGGTTGTCGCTCATGAACCAGCGCGGCTCATAGGCGCCGATCGGCAGCGCCGCGAGGCGGAACGGGCCGTGCTCCTGGCCGAGCCGCTCATAGAGCGAGCCGTCATGGTAGCCGGTGTCGCCGATGTGGAAGAGCTTGCCGGAAGGCGTCTCGATGACGAAGGAGCACCACAGCGCCATGCGCCGGTCGAAAGCGCCGCGCGCCGACCAGTGATAGCTCGGCACCAGCGTGGCAGCGACCTTGTCCGACAGGTCCAGCCGCGTGCCCCAGTCATGCGCCTCGGCCCGGATCGAACCATCGCGCGCCTTGGCGATCACGTCGTTGCCGAGCGGCATGATCATCCGCGGATTGTCGCGCGCATGGATCGCTGCCAGCGTCTCGACGTCGAGATGGTCGTAATGGTTATGGGTGACCAGCACGACATCGATCTTCGGCAGATCGGCGAAGGCGACGCCCGGCGCGTTCACCCGCTTCGGCCCGAAGAAGGAGAATGGGCTGGCGCGCTCGGAGAAGACCGGGTCGATCAGGATGTTGAGGCCGGCGACCTGATACAGAAACGAGGCGTGGCCGAGATGGACGACGCGCAGGCCCTCGACGCGTGCCGGCGGCTTGTCCTGCGGCGGGGCCTCGTACTGCGCCGGGAAGACCTCGCGCTCGCGCTGCGAGAACTGCCAGCGCAGCACATCGGAGAGGCCCTTCGTGACGGGCCGGCCGTCGCTGAAGACGAGCCCGTTGAAGTGGTCGCTGACCGGGCCCTGATAGTAGGGATTGCGCGAACGCGCATAGGAGGCCCAGGCGAATCCGGTCGAGCCGAGCAGAGCGGGGATACCGAGAAGGCGCAGGAGCTTGCGGCGTGTCATGGTCCGTCAACTTGTGCGCGGATCGCGCAGCGTCAAGGCCGGGCCATCAGCTTCAAGACAACTTGATAGCCATTGCGTGCAGCCAGCGCGTTGGCTCCCGGTCGTAGCCGCCGCCAAGATTCTCTTCGATATCGATGCGGTTCCACCCGAGATCGCCGTAGGCCATGCGCAGCCAGCCGGCATCCGGGTAGTTGTAATAGCGGCCTAAGCGGTCGCGCCCTTCCGCCTCGCCGGCCTTGAAGCTGGCATAGAAGGCTCCGCCCGGCCGCAGCGCCCGGTGCACCCGCGTGAGGATGCCGGGCAGGGCCGGACGTGGGACATGCAGCAGGCAGGCATTGGCCCAGACGCCGTCGAAGGCGGCTTCGGCCGCGAGGTGCTCGAACAGCAGCACCGAGACCGGCCGGCCGAGCCGCTTTTGCGCCTCTGCGGCAAGCTCGGGTGAGCCGTCGGTCGGCGTGACGTCGAGGCCGAGCGCGAGCAGGGCTTCGCTGTCCTGTCCGCCGCCGCAGCCGAGCTCGAGCACCTGCCCGCCGGCGGGCAGCAGTTCGGCGAAGCGTCGCAGCCGCGCCTCGCCGAGCTCGCGGGCACGCCCGGCATAGATTTCTGCCTCGGCCGCATAGAAGCCGAGCGTGTCCGCGTCGCGTCCGCTCATTCGCGAGGCCTCAATTGCTGCCCGAACGCACCGCGACGGTGGCGATGCCGGCGCCGATCAGCAGCGTGCCGCCGGCCTTGTTGAACAGGCCGATCGCGCGGGGATTGCCGACGAGGGTGCGGGCGCGCGAGGCGATCAGCGCGTAGCCGAAGGCGTTGGCGAAGGCGAGGGTGATGAAGGTCGCCTCGAAGATCAGCATCTGCGTCCAGAAATCGGCCTTGGGGTCGAGGAACTGAGGCAGGAAGGCGACGAAGAAGGTGATGCTCTTCGGGTTCAGAGCCGTCACCAGCCAGGCATGGCCGAGCATCTTCAGCGCCGAGCTCGCGTCCCGGTGTGGCTCGGCGTTGAGGCTGCCGCCGGCGCGGACGAGCTTGACGCCGAGATAGATCAGGTAGGCGGCGCCCGCCCATTTCAATGCGGTGAAGATCGTCGCCGAAGTCGCGAGCAGCGCGCCGACGCCGAGCATGGACAGGGTCATCGCGGTGAAGTCGCCGAGCGCGACGCCGACCGCCATCGGCAAGGCGGTACGCCAGCCCTGACCGAGCGCATAAGAGATCACCAGCAGGATCGTCGGGCCGGGGATGACGAGGAGGACGGCGGTTGCGGCGGCGAAGGCAGCCCAGCTTTCAAAGGTCATTGTGTAGAGGCTCCGCTAAAAACCAGAGCCATCACCAGACCGGGGCGCTTGTAAAGAGGCATTTTTCGATGGTGATCGCTGCGCTGCCACGCGCCTAGAGCGGGGCGCCCCAGCGGAAGGTCGTCGTCCCGCTGCCGCGTACGGGAACGAGGGGCCCTGCCGACATCTCCTGTCGCTTCTCCGGATCGCCCGCCAGCATCAGCGTCCACCAGGCGCCGTAGCGGGTCTGCGGGTTCTTTGCCAGCGCGATGCCGATGCGTGTCGCCTGCGGCATGGAGAGGTTGGCTTCATGGCCGGAGGACTTCTTCCAGCCGTCGAAGGCTTCTTGCGTCGAGTAGTAGCCGGCGCCGAGATTCTCCGCGGCGCGCACCGCATCGAGGCCGGCGCCGTGAACCCGGGAGGTGAAGCTGCCGGCTGCGTCATGGGAGAGGTTGTCGCCGGCTGCCATCGCATCGGACTGGCGCTGCGCCATCGCGGTCAGGGTCGAATCGAGCCGAACCGGGCCGAGGCCCTTGCCGGAGCGATAGGCGTTGAGGATGCGCACCGCCTCGGCCGGATCGGCTTTCACGGCGGCGAGACGCTCCTGCTTCCGCGGGCTCGGCGCCGTGGTTTCGCGTTGTGCCCCGGCACAGCCGGCCAGGAGCAGGGCGGTCAGGAGGGCTGCGCCCACATGTCTTGTCATCGCATCGATCTCGGCTTCTGCTGCGCCACGCCGACGAAGCAGGGCCGGACCTAGGCGAGGAATACGGCGCGATTATCGCAAGCCGATCCGGGAGAACAGCCCATGAGCGATGACGAACAGGCGATCCGCGATCTCGTCGAAAGCTGGATGAGCGCGACGAAGGCGGGCGACGTCGCGACCGTGCTGGGCCTGATGAGCGACGACGTGGTCTTCATGGTTCCCGGCGCCGAGCCCTTCGGCAAAGAGGCTTTCGCCGCCGCGCTGAAGGGGCTGGGGACTATGACGATCGAAGGCCGCAGCGACATTCGCGAGCTCGAAGTGCTCGGCGACATCGCCTGGCTGCGCAATCACATCGACATGACCGCGACCACGGCGGACGGCAAGACCATCCGCCGCTCCGGCTACACGCTGACGATCCTGCGCAAGGGCGCGGACGGGCGTTGGCGGCTTTCCCGCGACGCCAATCTGCTGACGACACAGGCGTGAGGCCTCAGCCCTGTGCGCCGGAGATCACGCGGCAGAGCGCGTCGCGGACATAGCCTTCTGGGGCGACCTGGCCCTGCTGGACGACGAAGACCGCATCGACTCGCGTGCCGCTGCCGCTCTTGCGGGCGGTGATGCGCAGGGTCTGTGGCCGGCCGGAACCCGAGGTCTCCTGGATAGCCAGGACCGAGCTCGTGGCGTTGTCGATGCGCATGTCGGCGAAGCCTTCGGCGGAGACAGCGGCGCCGAGGTCCTTCAGCACCCGCGCCGGGGCACGCTTGGGCACCATGTCCCAGGTCTTGTAGCTCAGGCCGGTCAGCATCGGCGTGCCGACGACGGAGAAATTGCCTTCGCAGGACTGGGCCTGCGCCTGGGTGAGGCCGAGTGCGAACAGCGCGGCGGCGAGAACCGGAAGCTTCATGTCATCTCCGTGGTGAAGGCCGGTCGGAACCGGTTTCAGGACATAGGCGGGCTGCCGCGCGATACGCAATCGCCGGCGAGCACCCGGCGCTGTTGCGCGCTTCAGCTTGACTTTCGCCGCATTTGTCCGCTTAAACGCCCGCATTCGTTTCGCCGACATCGCCGAAACCACATCCGCCGACCGGGCCGTTCCCATGGAACCGCCGAGAGCCCGGAGGTCAACGCCCGACAGCGCGTCTGCGCCCTCGGGCGCGAAACCGTTTGGCGAATGGCTTGGGTGATGTCGGTCCCAGAGCCGGATCTGATCGGGTTGGTTCAACCTGATCAGTGAATCCGTCTCTCACTTGTTGAGGCCAGGCAAAGCAGGACCGCATGTTCGGCACGCTGAGCGACAGACTTTCCGGCATCCTCTCGGGCTTGACCCGCAGGGGCGCGCTGACCGAGGACGACGTCAACGCCGCGCTGCGCGAGGTGCGCCGTGCGCTGCTCGAGGCCGACGTCGCGCTCGAGGTCGTGCGCAGCTTCACCGACAAGGTGCGCGAACGCGCCATCGGCGCCGAGGTGCTGAAGTCGGTCACGCCCGGCCAGCAGGTCATCAAGATCGTCAACGACGTCCTGATCGACACGCTCGGCGGCGAGGGCGAGGGCATCACCTTCGACGCCGTGCCGCCGGTGCCGATCCTGATGGTGGGTCTCCAGGGCTCGGGCAAGACGACCTCGACCGCGAAGATCGCCAGGCGCCTGACCGATCGGGACAAGAAGAAGGTCCTGATGGCGTCGCTCGATACGCGGCGCCCAGCCGCGATGGAGCAGCTCGCCATCCTCGGCAAGCAAGTCGGCGTCGAGACGTTGCCGATCGTCGCCGGCCAGAGCGCCGTGCAGATCGCCAGGCGCGCGATCGAGGCCGGCAAGCTCGGCGGCTACGACGTCGTCATGCTCGACACCGCCGGCCGCGTCACGCTCGACGAAGTGCTGATGGCCGAGGTCGCCGAGGTCAAGGCGGCGACCAATCCCCATGAAGTCCTGCTCGTCGCCGACGCGCTGACCGGCCAGGACGCGGTCAACACCGCCCGCGCCTTCGACCAGCGCGTCGGGCTCACCGGCATCGTGTTGACGCGTATGGACGGCGATGGCCGCGGCGGCGCGGCGCTCTCGATGCGCGCTGTCACCGGCAAGCCGATCAAGCTCGTCGGCACCGGCGAGAAGACCGATGCGCTCGAGGACTTCCATCCCTCGCGCGTCGCCAACCGCATCCTCGGCATGGGCGACATCGTCGGCCTGGTCGAGAAGGCCGCCGCAACCGTCGATGCCGACAAGGCGCAGGAACTGGCGCAGCGTCTCGCCAAGGGCAATTTCGATCTCGGTGACCTGCGCACCCAGCTCCAGCAGATGGAGAAGATGGGCGGCCTCGGCGGGCTGATGGGCATGCTGCCCGGCATGGCGCAGATGAAGAACCAGATCGCCAGCTCGAAGATGGACGACAAGGTGCTCGCCCGGCAGATCGCGATCATCAACTCGATGACGGCGGCCGAGCGCAGGAATCCCGACCTGCTCAAGAACAGCCGCAAGAAGCGCATCGCCGCCGGTTCCGGCACCTCGCCCGAGGCGATCAACAAGCTGCTCAAGATGCACCGCCAGATGGCGGACATGATGAAGCAGATGGCCCGCCAGAAGGGCGGCATGCTCGGAAAGCTCGGCACCATGTTCGGGCTCGGCGGCGGCGGCATGCCGGCCGGCATGCCCGACCCCTCCAAGATGGATCCGGCGCAGCTCGCCGAACTGCAGAAGCAGCTCGGTGCAGGCGGCGGCATGCCCTCGCTGCCTCCGGGCGGCTTCCCCGGTCTGCCCAAGGGCGTCACCCCGCCCGCCGGCATGATGCCCAAGCTACCCGGCCTCGGCGGCATGCCCGGCCTCGGCAACAACCCTTTCAAGAAGAAGTAGTTTTTACCGCTCAACCCAAAGGAAGAAGAGCAATGTCCCTCAAGATCCGCCTGACCCGTGGCGGCGCCAAGAAGCGCCCGTACTATCGCATCGTCGTCGCCGACGCCCGCTCGCCGCGCGATGGCCGCTTCATCGAGAAGATCGGCGCTTATGACCCGATGAAGGCCAAGGATTCGCCGGAGCGCGTCGTGCTCGACCTCGAGAAGGCCAAGGCCTGGCTCGCCAAGGGCGCCCAGCCGACCGACCGCGTGCTGCGCTTCCTCGACGCTGCCGGCGTGCTGAAGCGTCCGGCCCGCAACAACCCGGACAAGGCCGTCCCCGGCGAGAAGGCCAAGGAGCGTGCCGAGAAGAAGGCCGCCAAGAGCGCTGCCCCGGCTGAAGCTGCGGCTGAGTGAGCGGACTGCCGTCATTCTCGGGTCAAGCCCGAGCATGACGCGCGCCGCCTAAAAGGAAGCGTGATGGCTGACAGCGATCTCGTGGTGCTCGGCATCATCGGCGCGCCGCATGGCGTGCGCGGTGAGGTCCGGATCAAGGCCTTCACCGCCGATCCGATGGCGCTCGCCGAATACGGCCCGCTCGTCGATGAGCAGGGCCGGCGTTTCGAGATCGCCGATATCAGGCCCGCCAAGGAAGTGGTCGTCGCCCGACTCAAGGGCGTGACCAGCCGCGAGGGAGCCGAGCTCCTCAACGGTGTGAAACTCCATGTCGAACGCTCGCGCCTGCCTGCGCCCGAGGACGAGGACGAGTTCCTGCAGGCCGCTCTCGTCGGCTGCTCAGTTATTGGCCCTGATGGCGCCATCCTCGGGACCGTCACCGCCGTCGCCAACTATGGCGCCGGCGACCTCATCGACATCGAGACGCCGGATGGCCGCTCGGTGCTGATGCCCTTCACCAAGGCCTATGCGCCCCGCATCGACATCGCGGCCAAGCGCATCGAGGCCCTGCCTCCGGCCGGTCTGTTCGAGGATGACGATGCTGCCTGAGACGCCGGCCAAGGCCCTGATCTTCGACATGGACGGCACCATCGTCGACAACATGCGCTACCATGACGATGCCTGGGAGGTCTGGTATCGCAAATACGGCCTGCCCTTCGAGCGCGCGACCTTCTCGGCGCGCACCGCGGGCATGGCGATCTCCGACATCATCGGCCCGCATTTCCCCGGCGCCGACGCGGCCGAGCTCGATCGCCTGGCCGAGGAGAAGGAGGGCGCCTATCGCGAGACCTATCTCCCGCATGTCGCGGCGCTTCCGGGATTGCTCGGCCTGCTCGACCGGGCTCGCGCTCATGCCGTACCAATGGCGGTCGGTACTGCCGCCGCTCCGCCGAATATCGCGCTGATCCTCGACACGCTCGTCCTGCGCGAGCGCTTTGCCACCATCGTCTCGCCGAGCCAGGGCTTTCGCGGTAAGCCGCATCCCGACATGTTCCTCGCCGCCGCCGAGCGCATGGGCATCGCGCCGGCCGACTGCATCGTCTTCGAGGATGCGCCGAACGGCGTCGAGGCGGCCCGCCGCGCCGGCATGCGCGCGGTGGCGATGCTGACCATGCTGCCGGCCGAGGCTTTCGCGGCCTTCGACAACGTCATCGCCAGCGTGAGCGACTACGCCGATCTGAACGGCAATCCGGCGCTGCGCTTCGCCTGAAATCTCGGCGTCCGAACAAAAGGGCTTGTCATCCCGGACTAGCAGCGTAGCTGCGCTGATCCGGGATCCATGCCAGAACGCTATTCCGTGCAGCTTCAGGCATGGATCCCGGCTCTTCGCTGCGCTCCGGCCGGGATGACCACAGATCAACTGATGGCGATCCAGCAAGCATGACCTTCCGCGCCAGCATTCTCACCCTCTATCCCGAGATGTTTCCCGGCCCGCTGGGCGCTTCGCTGGCGGGCGAGGGCCTGCGCACCGGTCTCTGGTCGCTGGAGACGCATCAGATCCGCGAGCACGGCATCGGCCGTCACCGCAATGTCGACGACAACCCGGCCGGCGGTGGCGCCGGCATGGTCTTGCGCTGCGACGTGCTGGCGGCGGCGATCGATGCGGCGGTTCCGGCTGACGATACCCGGCCGCGCCTGCTGATGTCGCCGCGCGGCCGACCGCTCAGCCAGCTCATGGTCCGCGATTTCGTCGCGGGCGAGGGCGTCGTCATCGTCTGCGGCCGCTTCGAAGGCGTCGACGAGCGCGTGATCGAGGGGCGGAACCTGACCGAGGTCTCGGTCGGCGACTACATTCTCTCAGGTGGCGAGATGGCGGCGATGGTGCTCCTCGACGCCTGTGTGCGGCTGATCCCCGGCGTGATGGGCAAGCAAGCCTCCGGCACCGAGGAGAGTTTTGAGAACGGCCTGCTCGAATATCCGCACTACACCCGCCCGCGCGAATGGGAGGGCAGGGGCCTGCCCGAGGCCCTGCTCTCCGGCGACCATGCCCGCATCGCCCGCTGGCGCCGCGAGCAGGCGGAGGCGATCACGCGGGAGCGGCGGCCGGATCTGCTTGCCGATCGCGAGGGAGGATAGGTCGTCCTGGACAAGCCGCGATAGCGGCGCCGATCCGGGACCCATGCCTGAGCTTCTCCGAAAGAGGTTCAGGCATGGGTCCCGGGCCTACGCTTCGCTTCGCCCGGGACGACTCAGTGTTTCCTGGAGCTTTGAGCTAGGGATAAGTCGTCACCGGCAGGCCTTCCGCCAGCCAGCCCTTGTCCTTCGGGTTGCCGAGCAGGCCGCCGCGGACGTCGATCAAATTCGTCCAGCCGCGCCCCGCGAGCTTCTTCTGCAGGGTCGAGGTTCGATTGCCGGTCCGGCAGATCAGCGCGATCGGCTTGCCGGGATGATCGAGCTTCAGCGCGGCGAGGCGGACCTCGAAGGCGCTGCCGGTCATGTCGAGCTTGATCGCGCCTTCCGGCACGCCGGTATCGGCCCATTCCTCGGATGTGCGGATGTCGACGAGGACGAGCTTGCCGGCCTTCACCGCCTCATGCGTCTCGCGGACGGAGAGCGAGGGTAGGGGTGTCTGAGCCTCGGCGTGCCGCGGGAGCGAGCAGGTGGCGGCGAGCAGCAGGAATGCGCGGCGGTTCATGCCGGAGCGTTATCCAAAGGCGGTGATGAGAGCAATTCACGAAGCCCGGTGCGGCAAGCGGCAGCGCGGCCAGCTCAGGGACGGGTTGAGCAAAATCCGGTCCTGTCCGCTTCGGTGATCTCGCGCAGCACCTTGCAGGGGACGCCGGCAGCAATCACGCCGGCCGGAATATCGCGCGTCACGACGCTACCGGCGCCGATGATCGCATCGTCGCCGATGGTCACACCCTGCGTGATCTGGACGCCGCCACCGACCCAGACCCGATTGCCGATCGTCACGGGTTTGACATAGCAGCCGCCTGCCACCCGCTCGGCCGGGTCGAAGGCGTGGTTCGCGGTATAGATGCCGACGCGCGGTCCGAGCAGGACGTGGTCGCCGATGGTGATCTCGGCGCCATCCAGCATGACGCAGTCGAAATTGGCGTAGAAACTGCGGCCGATGCTGATGTTGAAACCGAGTTCGCAGCGGAAATTCGGTTCGAAATAGGCGCCGGGGCCGACATCGCGCAGGAAAGCGCGCAGCAGCGCCTCTCGCTCGGCCTGCGGCTGGCCGAAGCTGCGGTTGTAGGCGTCGGTCAGGCCAACGGCCCGCGCCCGGGCTGCGATCAGCTCGGGCGTGAGGTCGTCATA
This sequence comes from Allobosea sp. Root483D1, assembly GCF_001429505.1. Classification (GTDB taxonomy): domain Bacteria; phylum Pseudomonadota; class Alphaproteobacteria; order Rhizobiales; family Beijerinckiaceae; genus Allobosea. The sequence goes on along the minus strand of NZ_LMJW01000001.1, from coordinate 156,218 downwards.
CATGCGCCCCGACAGCATCAGGGCGCGCTGATCCTCGAGAGTCATCGCGCCCCGTTCTCGTCTCAGCGCAATTCGGCGCAGAAGCGCTGGATGCGGCGGCAGGCCTCTTCCAGCTTCTCGTCCGAGGTGGCGTAGGAGATGCGGAAATTCGGGCCGAGGCCGAAGGATGAGCCATGCACGGCCGCGACCGCCTCGGTCTCCAGCAACCCCATCACGAGATCCTCGTCGGTCTCGATCTTTTTGCCGTTGGGCATGGTCTTGCCGATCAGGGCCGAGCAGTCGGGATAGACGTAGAAGGCGCCCTCGGGCTTGGGGCAGACCAGGCCGCGCGTCTGGTTCAGCATCGAGACGACGAGGTCGCGCCGGCGCTCGAACGCCTTGCGGAACACCGGGATGTGCTCCTGCGTGCCGTCGAGCGCTTCCACGGCCGCCCATTGCGAGATCGCCGAGGTGCCCGAGGTCTGCTGGCCCTGGACCAGGTCCATGGCGTTCATCAGATGCTGCGGACCCGCTGCGTAGCCGATGCGCCAGCCGGTCATGGCGTAGGACTTCGAGACGCCGTTCATCGTCAGCGTGCGCTCGTAGAGGCCGGGCTCGACCTGGGCCGGGGTGACGAACTGGAAGTCGCCATAGACCAGATGCTCGTACATGTCGTCGGTCAGCACCCAGACATGGGGGTGGCGCATCAGCACATCGGTCAGCGCCTTCATCTCGGCATGGCTGTAGGCGGCGCCCGACGGGTTCGACGGCGAGTTCAGGATGACCCATTTGGTCTGGGGCGTGATCGCGCGCTCCAGCTCCTGCGGCTGCAACTTGAACTCGTTCTCGATCTTCGTCTCGGCGAAGGTCGGCGTTCCCCCGCACAGCGCCACCATCTCGGGATAGCTGACCCAGTAGGGCGAGACGCAGATCACCTCGTCGCCCGGGTTCAACGTGGCGAGCAGGGCGTTGTAGATGACGTGCTTGCCGCCGGTCGAGACAATGGTCTGGCTCGGCTTGTAGTCGAGGCCGTTCTCGCGCTTGAGCTTTCGCGTGATCGCCTCGCGCAGCTGCGGAATGCCGGAGACCGGCGTGTACTTCGTCTCGCCGCGGCGGATGGCGGCGATCGCCGCCTCCTTGATATTGTCAGGCGTATCGAAGTCGGGCTCGCCGACCGAGAGCGAGATCACGTCCTTGCCCTGCGCTTTCAGATCGCGCGCCTTCTGCGTGATGGTGATGGTCGCAGAGGGCTTCACGCGCTTCAGGGCGTCGGCAAGGAAAGCCATGATCCAGATCTCCGGGAGCTTGCAGGGCGCGCCTTCGGGCGCGGGCGTGGTTTAGGACCCTCGCGCGGGCACTGCAAGCGACAGTGCTTGATACCCGCCAGAAACGACAGGAATGGCGGCAGGGCGTGCCTGTGCCTCCGGGGCGAGAACGGCATGGTCCCGGCTGGTGACCGAAGCCGTATCGTCGTGGCCTGAAACATGCTTGGTAAGAGGAAGCTGGGGAGCCGAAAGAACACAGCGCGCTGACGCGCAGAAGGTTCATGCATGAAACTCCGGATCGGCTACGAGCTCGACTACGTCTTTCCACAGCCGACCCCGATGATCTTGATGCTGCACGTGCATTTCAGCCGGGTTTCGGATCTCGCGGCGCCGGACCATATGCGCATCCAGCCGCCGACACCGGTCACGGCCTATCGCGATGGCTTCGGCAACTGGTGCAGCCGCCTGGTGGCGCCGCAGGGCACGATACGCATTTCCGCCGATGCGATGATCAGCGACAGCGGCCTGCCCGAGGCGTTCGACAGGACGGCCGGGCAGGTGCCGGTGGAGCGCTTGCCGGAAGAGTGCCTGGTTTTCCTGCTCGCCAGTCGGTTCTGTGACAGCGATCGCCTGCTCGACCTCGCCTGGGAACTCTTCGGCCATACGCCGCCGGGCGCGGCGCGGGTGCAGGCGATCTGCGACTTCGTCAACCAGCGCATCGCCTTCGACTACATGGACGCCAGCGTGACCCGCAGCGCCTCCGAGGCCTATCGCGAAGGGCGCGGCGTCTGCCGCGACTATGCCCATCTCGCCATCGCCTTCTGCCGGGCGATGAACATCCCGGCGCGCTATTGCACCTGCTATCTCGGTGATGTCGGCACGGCGCCGCCCTGGCCGCCGGGCGATTTCGCTGCCTCCTTCGAGGCTTTCCTGGATGGCGGCTGGCAGATGTTCGACCCGCGCAACAATGTCCCTCGCATCGGCCGGGTGCTGATTGCACGTGGACGCGATGCCGCTGATGTCGCGATCGCCACCACCTTCGGACCGAACACGCTGACCGGCTTCAGGGTCTGGACGGACGAGGTCGGCGAGGCGGCTTGAGACCGCCCGGCCGAGGCCGTCTACTTCTCGAAGAGCGGGACGGCCTCAGCCATTTTCTTCGCTCGCAACGGCGTCTTGCGGGTCAGGCCCTTGGGGGTTGCCGGAGCGGCGCTCGCGCCCTCCGGCTCCGGTTTTGCCAGTGCGCTGGCGACAGATTGCGCGAGGGCTGGCTGCGGCGCCGGCTTTTCGGGCTGGGCCGGGTCGATCGTGCGGAAGCGGATCACTTCTTCTTCGGTCCCGCCGCTGCCTTGGCGACGGCCGAGGCGAAGCCTGCCGGAGGGGTCGCGCTCGCCTTCGGCTTGTCCTTCTTGGGCTTCTTGGCCTCGCGGTTGCTGCGCTGCTCGCCTTTTGCCATGTCTCGTCTCCTTCGGTCGGAATGACAGGCATCGCCGCNTCGAACCTGACGCTGGTCGGGACGGCTGCGAGCTTAGGTCATGGCGGCCGGCTTCCGACTGCCACGGCCGGCCCGCGGAAACCGGGCCGTCAAGCCGAAGCAGATGCGGAGCGTAAGACAGAGTCGCGGCCAGAGCACGCGCTTTCTTGGCGCGGCAGCGCTTCATCAACGCTGTCGCGGAGCGACCGACGGCGCCTGACCATGGAGACGGTGCTTGCACCCCAGCGCGGGCGGCCGAAGCAGGGAAAGCCGCGGCGGTTGAGGCGGCGGGCGATGTCGGCGGGATCGCTGATGCCGGCCTCGACGAGCTGATCGATCAGCGCGCCGGCTGCCTCAAGGAAGATGGCGAGCAGCGCCCTGTCGAGGGCGCGGCTCGCCTTGCCAGCCGTGGGCATCCCGTCAATGGATGCCCAGGCCATAGCTCGGCTCGACCTCGTTCGGCGAGATCAGCACGGCATTGAGGTGACCGCCCTCGGAGAGGGCGAAGCGGACCGCCTCTTTCTGGTTGCGGAAGATGCCTTCGCTGCGGCCTTCGAGGTCGCGCGCGACCCAGAAGCCGTGGCTCGATTGGCCGACCAGGAAGAGGTGGCTCTCGCCGGTGAGCGGCTGTAGTGGCTTGAATTGTCCCATGCTGGCGCTCTCAGTTCGGCAAAGCGAACCAGGCGCGCAGGCCGATGAAGGCGGCGGCTGCCAGTGCGAACACGGCGAGCGCGACCATCTCGGCGCAGAGGATCCCGACGACCGGGCGGCGGCTGGCGACGCTGTCATAGACGGCGCGGGCACGGCGCTGCTGGCTGGTGCGAAACAAGGCGTTGTTCATCGACATATCGACCTCCATCGATGCCGATGATGTAGGTCCGCCCCCGATAAGGCCGCCATGCGGAAGGTGTTGCGGCGCATAAGGCCGGCATAAAGGCTTGCGCAGCGTCCTTGCGGCTGCGATGCCGGCGCCATGGATGCTTCCACGACGATCGCGATCTATATCGACGCCGATGCCTGTCCGGTGAAACCGGAGGTCTATCGCGTCGCCGAGCGCCACAAGCTCAAGGTCTTCGTCGTCGCCAACAGCTTCATGCAGGTGCCACGCGAGCCCTGGATCGAGCGCGTCGTCGTGCCCGGCAATTTCGATGCCGCTGATGACTGGATCGCCGAGCGCGCCGGCCGCGGCGCGGTCGTCATCACCGCCGACATCCCGCTCGCCGACCGCTGCATCAAGGCCGGCGCCGATGTGATCGGCCCGACCGGCAAGCCGTTCACCGAAGCCTCGATCGGCATGGCGCTGGCCACCCGCGACATGATGGAAGACCTGCGCGCCATGGGCAGCGTCAGCGGTGGGCCGAAGCCGTTCTCGCAGAAGGACCGGTCGGCCTTCCTGCAGGCGCTGGACGTCGCGGTGCAGCGCCTGAAGCGGGCAGGGTTCTCCGCCCAGCCTAGCTAGGGAATTTTTGCCCCGGTTGAAGAATCTGGGGCAGGAATCCAGCAGCCAGCAGCAGCCGCTTCTGACGCGCAGACACGTCGCCCAGGCTGCGGCGGAAATCGATCCTGTGCACATACATCCACCCGAGTTTCATGGGCGTCTGCCGGCGTAGGCGCGAAATCCACGGCGTGGCATCATGATCCGTCACCACGGTTCCGCCCCCCATGATCGAATAGTATCGCCCGAGCGTTCGACCATATTGCGCGTTGTCTTGCTGCGCTCTGGGAAGGGTGACCGCGTAGGAGCGATCGATGTGGTCGAACACTTTCGATCCGGGATCGCGGAGCCAGTGGCCGACCTCGTGCGCGGCAGCGAATTGACCGGTTTTTCCACCGATCCCGCGGGCTCGGCCTGCGGTGAAGTTGTGCTCTCCGTATTGGACGCTTTCATCTGTGATGCGGGTCATCCGGTCTCGGAAGGTTGCGCCTGGATTGGCCAGATGCGCGACCTCGATGAGGGCATGGCTATCCGCACCGGCAGGCTGCAGATCGATTTCGAGCACACCGACGACATGGGCCGGCACTTTTGGATTGCCGATCAATTGCCGGAAGTCGGCGTCGCTCAAGCTGTCTCCGCTTTCGGTCGGGAGGAACACCATCTGGTTGTTCCAGACGGTCTCGACGATGTTCTTGAAGCGCCGGGTGAAATCCTGCCATTCGCTGGCGAGCCAGCTGCGGCAGGGGACGGGTTGGCCGCTGGCGTCAACGACACTGCCGCGTTTGAAGTCGGCCTCGCTCGCGGCCAGATGGGACGGGGGGAGCGGCCCCGGACGCGATCCCGGAAGTTTGGCGGTATGGGAGCTTCTTGCCCACGCCGTGGAGGGGTCGAGAGGGACAAGCGTCACTTTCAACCTGATGCGAAGCTGCGCAGGTTGCCCTGTGCGTGCGCGGTCGAAAAACGAGTCATAGTTTGGCTCGAGGATGAAGGGCCGGATCGCCATTTGGTCACCTGCACTTTGGGAGCAGATTGGAGCGGAAGAAGTCTCGCTCGAGGCACGGCTATCGGCGCCAGCGTAGCAGCAGCGGTGCAACATCGCCAAGCCGTGCGTGTGGTAGGCTGCGGGCGGCTGGACGAATTGGGACGTTGCCCCTAATCCTGCCGCGAAAGCTCGTCTCCCAATCGGGCTCCCGGGAGGAAATTCATGTTGCTGACCCGCCGTTCCACGCTCGGCCTCGTTGCCGGCGCCGTCTTCGCTCCGGCCATCGTCCGGGCGCAGAGCTTCCCGTCGAAGCCGATCACCCTGGTCGTGCCATACCCAGCCGGCGGGCCGACCGATGCGATCGCGCGCTTCGTCGCGCAGGACCTCTCGACCTCGATCGGCCAGAATGTCCTCGTCGACAACCGCGCCGGCGCCTCGGGCGCGGTCGGCACTCGCGCCGTCGCGCATGGCGCCGCCGACGGCCACACCTTCATCTTCGGCAACAACCAGACGCACGGGAACAACATGTTCCTGCTGAAGGACCCCGGCTATGATGCGGTCAAGGATTTCGCGCCGGTCGCCGGCGTCGGCGCCTTCGAGCACGCCTTCGTGGTGCGTAACGACCTGCCGGCCAAGAACATCAAGGAGCTGGTGGCGCTTGCCAAGGCTGATCCGGGCAAGCTCAACTACGGCTCGACCGGCGTCGGCTCCGGCTCGCATCTCGCCATGGAGCTGTTCATGCAGCGCACCGGCATCAAGATGACGCATGTGCCGTTCAGGGGGGCCGCGCCGCTGGTGCAGGAGATCATCGGCGGGCGCATCGACATTGCCAATTCGACGCTGCCTTCGGTGTTGGAGCAGATCAACGCCGGCACGCTCCGCGCCATCGCGCTGGCGAGCCCTGAGCGCAATCCGCGCGCCAAGGACATCCCGACGCTGCGTGAGCAGGGCGTGACCGATGCCGACGCCGATAGCTGGGCCGCCTTCTTCGCTCCGGCCGCGACGCCGGCGCCGGTCCTGGAGACGCTGTCGAAAGCCGTGCTGGCCTCGCTCGCCAAGCCGGCGATCGCCGAGCAGATCCTGAAGCTCGGCTTCACCCTCAAGGTCCGCGACCCTGCCGCCTTCCGACCCTATCACCAGCAGGAAATCGCGACCTGGGAGAAGATCATCAAGGAAGCCGGCGTCAAGCCGGAGTAGGACGCCCCGTCATTCTCGGGCGAAGCGAAGCGCAGACCTGAGAATCTCTCGCCAGAAGGGCGCCTTCTTGTCCTGAGATGGTCGGCTCAAGGCCGACCATGACGACCTTACATGCCGGAGCCTGCCCATGAACCTCATGCCCAAGCTCGCCGCCCGCCGCGAGGCCGGTCGCCCCGTCCGCTGCGCCCTGATCGGTGCCGGCAAGTTCGGTTCCATGTTCCTCGCCCAGGTTCCGCATATCGAGGGCCTGGAAGTCGCGGCGATCGCTGATCTGGACCCCGAGCGGGCGAGAAATGCCTGCCGCACCGTCGGCTGGGACGAGGCCCGCATCGCCGCCACACGCTTCGTCGATAGCGGCGTCACCGCGGCCGAGATGGACGGCGTCGAGGTGGTGATCGAGGCGACCGGCCATCCGGCTGCGGGCGCCCGCCATGCGCTCGCCGCGATCGCGGCCGGCCGCCATGTCGTCATGGTCAATGTCGAGGCCGATGTGCTGGTCGGCCCGGTGCTGGCGGCCAAGGCCAGGGCGGCGGGCGTTGTCTATTCGATGGCCTATGGCGACCAGCCGGCGCTCGTTTCCGAGATGGTCGACTGGGCCCGCGCGGCGGGCTTTGCCGTCGCGGCCGCCGGCAAGGGCACCAAATACCTGCCAGCCTATCACCGCGTCACGCCCGACGAGGTCTGGAGCCAATACGGGCTGACGCCGGAAGCGGCCAAGGCCGCCGGCATGAACCCGCAAATGTTCAACTCCTTCCTCGACGGCACCAAGTCGGCGATCGAGATGGCGGCGATCGCCAATGCCTCCGGGCTCGACGTACCGGAGGACGGGCTCTCGTTCCCACCCTGTGGCGTCGACGATCTCGCCCATGTGCTGCGGCCGAAGGCAGCCGGCGGCCAGCTCGAGCGCGACGGCATGGTCGAGGTCGTCTCCTCGCTGGAGCGCGACGGCCGGCCGGTCTTCCGCGACCTGCGCTGGGGCGTCTATGTCGTGCTGAAGGCGCCGAACCCCTATGCCGCCGCCTGCTTCAAGCAATATGGCCTGCCGACCGATTCCACCGGCCTCTATGCGGCGATGTACAAGCCCTTCCACCTGATCGGGCTCGAACTCTCGATCTCGGTGCTGAACGCGGCATTGCGTGGCGAGGCCACCGGCGCGACCCGCAGCTGGCGCGGCGATGCGGTCGCGACCGCCAAGCGCGATCTCAAGGCCGGCGAGATGCTGGACGGGGAGGGCGGCTACACCGTCTACGGCAAGCTGATGCCGGCCGCCGCCAGCCGCGCCGCGAAGGCGCTGCCGATCGGGCTTGCCCATGGCGTGACATTGAAGCGTGACGTTGCCGCGGGCGCGGTGGTCACCAGCGCCGACGTCGTGCTGGATGAAACCTCGCAGATCGTCTCACTTCGGCGTGAGCTCGAAGCAACCGGCGGCTGAATCGTGCATTCTTCCTGAGCGGATTGTTCTTGCTCCCGAGTTGGTCGTCCCGGGCGACTGGAGGGAGACCCGGGACCCATGCCTGAGCCTCACCGATAGAGGCTCAGGCATGGGTCCCGGATCAGCGCCGCTGCGCGGCTTGTCCGGGACGACACCGAATTGGTGTCAAAGCCTAACCGCTATCAGGAGAAGCCGATGCGTCCCGTTCTTGCTGCCGCCCTTGCCATGGCCCTTGCGACAGCGCCCGCCGCGGCGCAGCAGCGCTATCCGTCGAGTGCCGGCGAGCTCGTGGTCGAGACGGTGGCGAGCGGGCTGGAGAACCCTTGGGGCCTCGCCTTCCTGCCGGACGGGCGCATGCTGGTGACCGAGCGGCCGGGGCGCTTGCGGCTGGTCGGCAGCGACGGCAAGCTCTCGGCGCCGATCTCAGGCGTGCCCAATGTCGTGGCGCGCGGGCAGGGCGGCTTGCTCGATGTCGTGCTCGACCCGAACTTCGCGCAGAACCGCTACATCTATCTCTCCTTCGCCGAGCCGCGCGCCAACGGCAACGGCACCAGCGTCGCCCGCGCCCGGCTGAGCGCCAATGGCAATGCGCTGGAGGGCATGAGCGTGATCTTCCGGCAGATGCCGACGATCGCCAGCAACATGCATTTCGGCTCGCGACTGGTCTTCGACCGGACCGGGGCGCTCTTCGTCACCGTCGGCGACCGCTACAGCCAGCGCGACCAGGCGCAGAATCCGGAGAACCATATCGGAAAGGTCCTGCGCATCCGTCCCGAGGGCGGCGCGGCGGAAGGCAACCCGAAGAAGCCGGGCTGGGCGCCGGAGATCTGGTCGATCGGCCACCGCAACGTGCAGGGGGCAGCGCTCCACCCCCAGGCCGGCCAGCTCTGGACGGCCGAGCACGGCGCGCGCGGTGGCGACGAGATCAATACGCCGAAGGCCGGCCTGAACTATGGCTGGCCGGTCATCACCTATGGCATCGACTATTCCGGCGTGAAGATCGGCGACGGCACGAACAAGTCCGGGATGGAGCAGCCGCTGTTCTACTGGGACCCGTCGATCGCGCCCTCGGGCGCGGCCTTCTACACCGGCGATCGCTGGCCGGCCTGGAAGAACTCGCTCTTCGTCGGGGCGCTCGCCGGCCAATTGCTGTCGCGGCTCTCGACCGATGGCGAGAAGGTCACCGGCGAGGAGCGTCTGCTGACCACTCTCGGCGAGCGCATCCGCGATGTCAGGCAGGGGCCGGACGGTTATCTTTACCTGCTGATCGACGACTCGAACGGCAAGGTGCTGCGGGTCAGGCCGGCGCGCTGAGCCTTATGGCCCGCAATCCCATTCGCGCTCGACGACGAAGACCTTGCGGGTCGAAAGCTGCCCGCGTGTGTCGTAGAGATCGCCGACATAGTATTCCGTGCCGGATCCGTCGCGCATGCTGCGCTCGACCTGCAGCGACCAGCCATAGCCGACATGGTTCCCGCCCTTCCAATCGCGATGGAGATTGCCGGTCGAGGCCGAGGCGAGGATGCGGGCGCGCTCGTCGCTCGGCGAGCAGGTCGGTCCGGCAAGGGCGGGGCCGGAGAGGGCAGCGAGGCAAAGGGCGAGCGTCATCGGCTTTAGCAAGGCAGGTGTCCTCAGGCTGGGCAGAATCAGGTGATCTCGGCGAGCCGCGTATCGAGCGACAAAACGAGGCACCAATGTGGCTCGAAGTCGGCTCCGAGCGGCCAGATCTGCTCTTCGAAGATCCCGAGCATGGCCGCCTGGTAGCGCTCGAACCAGTCGCGTTGGCAAAGCACGAACTTGGTCGCGCCGACAATGGTCTCCCGATCGATGATGCACAGCGGAACGATGCCGGGATTGGCCGAAAGATAGTCCTGCACCGCGACCATCAGCGTCGGGTAGCCGGGGTGCAGCATGTCGTCGAGCACGATCAGCCCGCCTTCGGCGAGGCAGGCGGTGGCGAGCGCAAGGTCCTTGCTCAAGGCTGTGCGCGAATGCTCGCCATCGATATGGATGAAGCGCAGCTTCTCGCCACGGGCATGGCCGATCAGCTCGGCCGGCAACATCGTGCCGGCATCGGCCTTGATGGTGACGCGGCGCTCCGGCGCGATGCCGTGCTTCAGGCAGTTCGCCTCGAAGCGATCCTGCACCTGCGGGTTCGGCCATTCGAAGATGTCGATGCCGAGGGCGATCTCGCCGGGTTCGAGCGCATGCGCCAGGGCGATGAAGAAGCGGCCCTCGAAGGCGCCGATCTCGGCGATCGGCCCGCTGACTCCCTCTTCCGTCTGCAATCGCAGCAACCGGGCACAGATCGCGGCGGCAAAACGCGAGGACATGCCGACGACGCGCTCATAGCCATCGGCGAGATAGGATTCGACGGCGGGATGGCCGGAATGCGGGATCGGCGCCATCGCTCAGGCCTTGGCGTGGAAGATGAAGAAGGCGCCGGCCGCGATCAGCGCAAAGCCGATGGCGTGATTCCAGGTCAGCTGCTCCTTGAGCCAGAACACCGAGAAGCCAGCGAAGACGCAGAGCGTGATCACCTCCTGCATCGTCTTCAGCTCGGCTGCCGAATAGACGGCCGACCCGATGCGATTGGCCGGGACGGCGAGCATGTATTCCGGCAAAGCGATCATCCAGCTCGCCAGGATCGCCAGCCAGATCGCCGTGCTCTTGTAGGAGAGATGGCCGTACCAGGCGAAGGTCATGAAGATGTTCGAGCCGATCAACATGCCGATCGGCAAGAGATGGGCGGTGCTGAGGGCTGGCATGGGGCTTCCGGAGGGGGCGGTTGGCGGCGAGGTGTCGAGCTTAGCCGTAGCGCAGCTTCATCGTCAGGATAACCAGGACCAGCGCCAAAGTGACCGTGTTGGCGCCGATCAGCGGCCAGGAGGCGATCAGCACGCCGTAGACCAGCCAGAGCACGATGCCGGTGGCGAAGAGTGCCTGTGTCCATAGCGAGATGCCGCTGGTGTCGCGCGTCTTGATCGTCTGCCAGGCCTGCGGCAGCCAGCAGAAGGTTGTCAGCAGGGCGGCGCAGAAGCCGAGCGCTTCGATGGCGGCGGTGGACATAGCGGTCTGTCGGCGATTCGCGCGGAACGGAAGGTCGAGCAGACATAGCCGGTTTCGGCGTTCCGCGCTCGGCAAGCGTCGCATGGTTAACCTCCGTTAACCGCCGCGCCCTAGATTCGCGCCAATCCTGCGATTCGGTGGACTTATGCGCACATTGATCCTGGCCTTGCCTCTCGTCCTCGCCGCCGCGACCGCGGCCCGAGCCGATTTCGATTCCTGCGTCGCCGGGCTGCGCTCGGCCGCCGCCGCCAAGGGCGTCTCCGGCGCCACCTTCGATCGTGCCATGGCGGGCGTTACGCCCGACATGAAGGTGATCGAGGCGATGAACAACCAGCCCGAGTTCAAGACCCCGATCTGGGACTATCTCGGCACGCTGGTCGACGATGAGAAGGTCGCGGAAGGGCGCTCGATGATGCGCCAGCACGCCTCGACGCTGGCCGCCGCCGAACAGCGCTTCGGCGTCGACCGCCATACCATCGCGGCGGTCTGGGGCGTCGAGAGCGATTTCGGCAAGGCACGGGGCAAGATGCCGCTGGTCCAGGCGCTCTCGACCGGCGCCTGCCTGGCGCCGCGCCGCAACGCCTTCTTCAAGGGCGAGCTGTTGGCTACCCTGCAGATCATCCAGCGCGGCGACGTCAGGGCCGACCGGCTGTTCGGCTCCTGGGCCGGCGCCTTCGGCCACACCCAGTTCATCCCCTCGACCTATCTCAGGCTCGCTGTCGACGGCGATGGCGATGGCAGGCGCGACCTCGTCGACTCGATCCCCGATGCGCTGCATTCGACTGCGAACTTCATGGCCAAGGCCGGCTGGGTCACCGGCGCGGGCTGGGGCTACGAGGTCCGCGTGCCATCAGGCTATTCTGGCCCGACCGGGCGCAATCCCAAGCAGCCAGTCTCGTCCTGGGCGGCGCGCGGCATCGTCAAGTTCGACGGCTCGGCTCTCTCCGGCTTAGGCAATGCCGGCCTGCTGATGCCGGCCGGCCGCAACGGCCCGGCCTTCCTCGTCTTCAAGAACTACGACGCCGCCTACAGCTATAACGGCGCAGATTCATACGCTTTGGCCATCTCACTCCTTTCCGACCGCCTGCGCGGCCGGGCGGGCGTGCAGGGCGACTGGCCGACCGACGACCTGCCGCTGTCGCGCGAGCAGCGCCGCGAACTGCAGCGCCTGCTGACCCAGCGCGGCTACAATGTCGGCGAGCCAGACGGCGCCGTCGGCGCGCTGACGCGGGCGGCGATCAAGGAGATCGAGGCCAAGATCGGCATGCCGCAGACCGGCCGCCCGGGCGAGAAGGTGCTGCGCGCCCTGAAGGGCGGGCGGGTTTAGGGTGGGTTCCTAGCTGGTGCGGCTGCTTTCGACCCAATGCGGACGCGAAGGATGCCAGCGCCAGAGGGCGAAGCCTCCGTCGGATCAATCGTAATCTCGCGGCGCTTGCTGTCGAGCAACGCGACGTCCTAACGTCATGCAAGCGTCGTGGCCGGGGGACTTCCCATGTATGCCTTCAAGCGCCATTCCAGTGCCATTGCTGTCGCGGCGGCACTCATGCTCAGCGCGGGCTTCCCCGAGGCATCGGCGCAATCCGTTCTGAGCAAGGCGGAGCGAGCCAGCGAGAGCATGGAGCCCGCGCTCAGGCACCCTGATCAGGATGCGCAAGCCCGAGCCAAGCTCGAGGCGCTGCGGGCGCGGATGGGCAAGCAACCCAACATCGTCTGGCTCGTGGTCGACGACATGGGCTATGGCGATCCCGGCGCCTTCGGCGGAGGAGCCGCCATCGGGGCGGCCACACCCAACATGGACCGGCTCGCCCGTGAGGGCCTGAAGTTGACCTCGGCCTACTCGCAACCGACCTGCACGCCGACCCGATCCGCAATTCTGACCGGGCGGTTGCCGGTGAGAACTGGCCTGACCCGGCCGATTCTTGCGGGGGACACCATCACCCGGAACCCGTGGGCGGACGAAATTTCATTGCCCCGGCTGCTTGGCGAGGCCGGTTACAGAACCGTTCTGTCCGGGAAATGGCATGTCGGTGCAGCCCAGGGCATGCGTCCACACGACATCGGCTTCGACGAGTTTTACGGCTTCTATGAAGCCGAGAAGGAGATCAGCCAGGCCGTCGACAAGCGTCGCTATCCTGATCTGGTCTTGAATCCGGAGCGCCTCGCGATGTTGCGCAAGACCGGCGCCAGCGATGCCCTCGTTCACGGCTTCAAGGGCGGCCAGACGACCGACGTCGTAAAGATCGATAGCACCGCTGCAATGGCGGAAGGCGACCGTATGACGAAGGAATTCAGTGTCGCCAAGATCAAGGAACTGGCGGCGGGCAACCAACCCTTCTTTCTCGAACATGCCTTCATGAAGGTGCACGCCGACAACTTCGCCAGCAAGGCGTTCGAGGGGAAAAGTGCCAGCAAGTACCCGTACAAGGACGATGTCGTAGAGGTTGATGCCTATATCGGCGAAATCACCAAGGCGCTCGAGGATGCCGGAGTGCTGGACAACACCTTCATCTTCATCACCTCCGACAATGGACCGCAGTTGGATAGCTGGCCGGATGCCGGGTATACGCCCTTCCGCGGCGCCAAGGCTTCAGCCTGGGAGGGCGGCGTGCGCGTTCCGGGTATCGCTTATTGGAGGGGCATGATCGCCCCGGGCCGGGAGAGCGATGACCTCTTCGACCTCATGGATCTTTTCAACACGTCGGTGCGGCTGGCCGGTCTCGAGAAGAAGATCCCTTCCGATCGCTACATCGACGGCATCGATCAAACATCGTTCCTGCTCGGCGACAAGGGCCGTTCAAACCGCGAAAAGGTCTATATCTGGGCCGAGCGCGATCTGATGGCGATGCGCATGTACGAGTACAAAATCCATGTGAAAGTGGTTCAAGAGCACGCGCAGTGGCTGAACATCGACATGACGACCATCAGCGATGTCGGTCTCGCGCCTTGGCTCTTTAATCTCTACATCGATCCCAAGGAGCAATACCCGGTCGGCCACCGGATGAACGCGTTCCTGGCCTCGATGGCGGCCGAAATGAAGGGGCATGCGGCGACCTTCAAGAAGTATCCACCCAAGAACATCGGGCTCGGGCAATAGAGCCGCCGCCTATCTCGGAAGGCAGGCAGACGGTCTGAACGCTGCGGTTTGCGCATGACGTGTTTCGTCACACCGTCCGGTTCTCGGTCTTCAACCTCTCATCCGACGGTTTACAGCGCTCCTCGCCAAGGCCATCCTGTCCCCAAGGCGACGAAACGCCATCAGGGAGGTGACCATGTGCCGGATTTTCTCGGCCCAGACCGCCGATCGCTATGCCTATCAGACGCGCTCGATCCGCCTGGGCGGGCATGCGACCTCGATCAGGCTCGAAGCCGCCTTCTGGGACATCCTCGAAGAGATCGCGCTGCTGCAGGGCGTTACCCTCGGGCGCTTCCTGAGCAAGCTCCATGACGAGGTGCTGGAGTTCCAGGAGGAGACGATGAACTTCACCTCGCTGCTGCGCTGCGCCTGCCTGACCTATCTCTCCGACGTGCGCGGCCAGGAGGAGGATTGCGAGCGGGTGAGGCGTGATGCGGTGCAGGCTTTCCACACTGCCGCCGAGTAGGGAAGGACTACCTCGCACTCTTTCGAATTGTAGTAGTCCTATACTACCCGCGCGCTCCGGGGCACTCTTAAGCTCTCTCGACCTTAACCGAAGAGGTCGAGAGCCTTGCCTTCAGCGTTCGTCGACCGCGCCCCTATTTGGCGTCGCGCACCTGCCTGCCAACTGGCCGCCATCGCGGTGCTGGGACTTTGCGGCTTTGCCGCCCATGCGCCCCTTTCCGCGCAGGAGATCGATCCGGCCAAGGCCAGGGCGCAGTTCCTGTCGAGCTGCGGCGTCTGCCACACCGCCGAGAAAGGCGGGGCCAATCGCCAGGGCCCGAACCTGCATGACGTCGTCGGCAAGTCGGCGGCGGGACGCACCGATTTCAAGTTCTCGGAAGCGCTGAAGACCTCCAGCCTGGTCTGGGACGAGGCGACGCTCGACCGCTGGATCGAGGATGCGGCGGCGATGCGGCCGGGCACGAGCATGGCCTACCGCCAGCGCGACGCCGAACGGCGCAAGCTCGTCATCGCCTATCTCAAGACCCTGACAGAGCCGAAATAGGAGCCCGCTCTCGTGGCCAAAGCCATTCACATGATGATCCGCGTGCTGGAAGAGCAGCGCTCGCTGGCCTTCTACGAGACGGCCTTCGGACTGACGGTCGCCGACCGCTTCGCCTTCGACGGCTTCACGCTGGTCTATCTGCGCAGTGCCGCGGCCGATTTCGAGGTCGAGCTGACGATCAACCACGATCGCAAGGAGCCCTACGCGCTCGGCGACGGCTATGGCCACGTGGCCTTCGCGGTCGAGGATCTCGACGCCGAGCATGCACGCCTCGTCCAGGCCGGTCTCTCGCCCAATCCGATCAAGGAATTCCAGCGCGACGGCGCGCTGCTTGCCCGCTTCTTCTTCATCCAGGACCCCGACGGCTACAAGATCGAGGTCCTCCAGAAACACGGCCGCTACCGCTAGCGCAGGCACCTAACCGGCGCAGCGGAGAAACGCGCCGGAAAAACGGGAGGACACCATGGCCAGACTGCACGAAGCCGCGCCGGCGGCGACGATGGACCGTCGCCGCTTCATCGCCGGGACAGGCGCCGCCGCGATCGCGATTTCCGGCGGCGCGCTGATCCATGCCGGCGAGGCCTGGGGACTCGAGGTCAAGGCGCTGAAGCCTGAGACCATGCTGACGCTGATCAAGCTGGCGCGCGACATCTACCCGCACGACCGGCTGGCCGACCGCTTCTACGCGGTCGCGATGAAGCCCTATGACGAGAAGGCGGCGAAGGACGCAGCCGCCAGGGCCGATACCGAGCGCAATGTCGCCGAGCTCGATGCGCTCGCCCAGAAGCAGCACAAGCTGCCCTATGCGCAGGTCGGCTGGGAGAGCCAGCGGGTGAACCTGCTGCGCGCCATCCAGAAGGGCAAGTTCTTCCAGGGCGTACGCGGCGGCCTCGTCGTCTCGCTCTACAACCAGTCCGAGATCTGGCCGCTGTTCGGTTACGAGGGCGAGAGCGCCTCCAAGGGCGGCTACATCGCGCGCGGCTTCGGCGACATCACCTGGCTCTGACAACCATAAAATCGGGAGGAGGCAGCCATGGCTGCAACATTCGATCTGAACGACGATACGGTCGTGGTGGTCGTCGGCTCCGGCGCCGGCGGCGGCACGCTCGCGACCGAGCTCGCGCTGAAGGGCATCAAGGTGGTCTGCCTAGAAGCCGGCAAGCGCCACGAGATGGAGGATTTCCTCAACGACGAATGGGGTTCCTTCGCGCAGCTCGCCTGGACCGATATGCGCACGACCTCGGGCTCCTGGCGCGTCGCACGCGACTTCGCCAACCTGCCGGCCTGGATCGTCAAGGCGGTCGGCGGCTCGACCACGCACTGGGCCGGCGCCTCGCTGCGCTTCCAGCCGCATGAGTTCAAGGCGCGCACCACCTATGGCGCACTCAAGGGCGCGAACCTGCTCGATTGGCCGGTCGACCTCGCCGAGATGGCGCCCTGGTACGCCAAGGCCGAGGACCGGATGGGGGTGACGCTGACCAACGGCATCCCCGGCCTGCCCGGCAACAACAACTTCAAGGTGCTGGAGAAGGGGGCGAGGAAGCTCGGCTACAAGCAGGTCCACACCGGCCGGATGGCGATCAACTCCGAGCCTCGCGACGGCCGCGGCGCCTGCCAGCAGATCGGCTTCTGCTTCCAGGGCTGCAAGTCCGGTGCGAAATGGTCGACGCTCTATGCCGAGCTGCCGAAGGGCGAGGCCACCGGCAAGCTCGAGGTCAGGCCGGAATCCTTCGTCCAGAAAATCGAGCACGATGCTTCGGGCAAGGTCACTGGCGTCGTCTATCTCGACGGCAAGGGCGTGCAGCAGCGCCAGAAGGCGCGGATCGTCGCGGTCGCCGGCAACTCGATCGAGAGCCCGCGCCTGCTGCTCAACTCGGCCTCGAACCTGTTCAAGGACGGGCTCGCCAATTCCTCGGGTCAGGTCGGCCGCAACTACATGCGGCACATGACCGGCTCGGTCTATGGTGTCTTCGACAAGCCGGTCAGGATGTGGCGCGGCACGACCATGGCCGGCATCGTCCAGGACGAGGCACATCACGACACCAAGCGCGGCTTCGTCGGCGGCTACGAGCTGGAGACGCTGTCGATCGGCCTGCCGTTCATGGCCGCCTTCCTCGATCCCGGCTCCTGGGGCCGTGAGTTCACCACGGCGCTCGATTCCTATGAGAACATGGCGGGGATGTGGATCGTCGGCGAGGACATGCCGCAGGAGAGCAACCGCATCACCCTCTCCGACAAGAAGGACAAGGGCGGCATGCCGGTCGCCAACGTCCATTTCGACGACCATCCCAACGATCTCGCGATGCGGGCCCACGCCTACAAGCAGGGCGCGGCGATCTACGGCGCTGTCGGGGCGACGCGGACCTTCCCGACGACGCCCTATCCCTCGACCCACAACCTCGGCACCAACCGCATGTCCGAGAAGCCGCGGGACGGCGTCGTCAACAAGTTCGGCCAGAGCCACGACATCAAGAACCTGTTCGTCTCGGACGGCAGCCAGTTCACCAGCGGCGGGGCCGAGAACCCGACCTTGACCATCGTGGCGCTGGCGCTGCGCCAGGCCGACTACATCGAGAAGCAGATGGCACAGAAGGCCGTCTGAGGTCTCGCTCATGTCCGAGGGCGCGGCGGCTGGTTTCGCCGCGCCGCCCGGATGCGATGCCCGGCCATCCTCCCCGGCCGGGCATCGTCATGTCCATTCCGGGCGCAGTGCGGCGCTCTGGCGGTCGGGTGACTGTTGGGGTAAAATCCCAACATGGTTCGCAAGCCAGACAGAGCCCCGACCGAAATAGCCGACGACGTGGTCGAGCGCAGGTTCGTCGCGATGCATCTGCAAAGTATCGAGGACAATCCGCTCGATGCCGAACAGGTCGCCATGTTTGAGATGTTTGAACGAGAAGCGTGGTCGCACGAGCAGCGGTTGAACTACATTCGTGCCCGGGCGTTCGCATTACGAGTTGCCTCCGCGGCGGAATGAGCGACCCGGTCTATTGCTATCCGCCTGACCATGTTGTTCTCAGGAACAAGCTCGATCTGCGCGTTGCCACGCAGCTCGACTACGTCGAGCGCGAATTCGTCACTCAACGGACCGCCCAAGGCATTCCCTCCGGCCAGTTCGATCTCGCCCATCTGCGCGCCATCCATCGTCATCTCTTCCAGGACGTTTATGAATGGGCCGGAGAGCTGCGCACAGTTGAGATCGCCAAGGGCGGCAACCAGTTCCAGTTCCGGCAATACATCAGCACCGGCATGGCCGATGTTCATCGGCGGATCGTCGCGGGCGGCTATCTGAAAAATCTCGCGCCTGGCGACTTTGCGGCTCGCGCCGGCGAGATCATCGGCGACATCAATTATGTCCACCCCTTTCGCGAGGGGAATGGCCGGACGCAGGCGCTCTATCTTGAGCATCTCGCGCGCGAGGCCGGCCATCCGCTCGACCTGCGCCGGATCGTCAGGGATGAATGGATGGCGGCTTCCACGGCGGCACATGCTGGCGAGCATGGCCTGTTCGGCGATTGCATCCGGAGGGCGATCATCGCGCCGTGAACGGGTGGCGGTCCTGCAACGGCGCGCTTGCGCCCTACGCCTTGCGCCCCTAATCAGCCGGCGACGCATTTCGTGACGCGAGGCTCAATCGATGGCGAACCACAAGCTCCTGCTGCTCCCCGGCGACGGCATCGGCCCCGAGGTGATGGGACAGGTCGAGAAGATCGTCTCCTGGTTCGAGAAGCAGGGCCTCGGCTCGTTCTCGCTCGAGCGCGGCCTCGTCGGCGGCATCGCCTACGACACGCACAAGGCGGCGATCTCCGAAGGCGACATGAAGCTCGCCCAGGAGGCCGATGCCGTGCTCTTCGGCGCGGTCGGCGGGCCGAAATGGGCCGATGTGCCCTATCAGCACCGTCCCGAAGCCGGCTTGCTGCGCCTGCGCAAGGATCTCGGTCTGTTCGCCAACCTGCGCCCGGCAATCTGCTATCCGGCGTTGGCCTCAGCCTCGTCGCTGAAGCCCGAAGTGGTCGAGGGGCTCGACATCCTGATCGTGCGCGAGCTGACCGGCGGCGTCTATTTCGGCGAGCCCAAGGAGATCGTCACGCTGGAGGACGGCTCCAAGCGTGGCGTCGACACCCAAATCTACACCACCGGCGAGATCGAGCGCATCTGCGCCGTCGCCTTCGAGCTGGCCCGCACCCGCAACAACAAGGTCTCCTCGGCCGAGAAGCACAACGTCATGAAGACCGGCGTGCTCTGGAAGCAGACGGTCACCGCCCTGCACGCCAAGAGCTACAAGGACGTCGAGCTCGAGCATGTCCTGGCCGACAACTGCGCCATGCAGCTCGTGCGCTGGCCGAAGCAATACGACGTCATCGTCTGCGACAACCTGTTCGGCGACATCCTCTCCGACGTCGCGGCGATGCTGACCGGCTCGCTCGGCATGCTGCCCTCCGCCTCGCTCGGCGCGGAAGACCCGGCTACCGGCAAGCGCAAGGCGCTTTACGAGCCGGTGCACGGTTCGGCGCCCGATATCGCCGGCAAGGGCCTGGCCAATCCGATCGCGATGATCGGCTCCTTCGCCATGGCGCTGCGCTATTCCTTCGGCGCGATCGAGGCGGCCGACCGGCTCGAAGGCGCGATCGCCGACGTGCTCGGCGCCGGCACCCGGACCAAGGACATCGCCGCGCCCGGCGCCAACGCCGTCTCGACCACCGAGATGGGCGACGCCATCGTCAAGGCGCTCGAAGCGCGGGGGTGAGACGTATGTGAAGGGCTCGGGGAACCCTCTCCTGTAAGGAGAGGGCAGGGTGAGGTGTAGGTCCTGCGACCAGTTCCGCGAGCGCTCACGGCGCAGTTCGGTTCAGGCCAACGATTCCTCTCCCGAACACCTCACCCCTACTCCTCTCCTTCCAGGAGAGGGATCCCGCGCCTGCCTTTACCCTCGCACCCCGCCATACTGCGCCTCGTGCAGCCGCCGATAGATGCCCGCTCGCTGCACCAGTTCCTGATGCCTTCCCTGCTCGGCGACACCGCTCTCGTCGATGACGATGATGCGGTCGGCGTCCTGGATCGTCGCGAGCCGGTGCGCGATCACCAGCGTGGTGCGACCCTTCGACAATTCGGCGAGCGAGGCCTGGATGGCGCGCTCGGTCTCGGTATCGAGCGCCGAGGTCGCCTCGTCCAAGATCAGGATCGGCGGGTTCTTCAGGAACATCCGGGCGATGGCGAGGCGCTGCTTCTGCCCGCCCGAGAGCTTGACGCCGCGCTCGCCGATCACCGTGTCGAGGCCATCGGGCAAACGCGCGATCATCTCGTCGAGCCTGGCACGCCTGGCAGCCTCGATGATCTCGTCTTCGCTCGCCGTCAGCTTGCCATAGGCGATGTTCTCGCGAAGCGTGCCGGCGAAGAGGAAGACGTCCTGCTGGACGATGCCGATCTGGCCGCGCAGCGAGGCCAGCGTCATCTGGCGGATGTCGATGCCGTCGATCGTGATGCGCCCGCCCTCGACATCGTAGAAGCGCGGCAAGAGCGAGCAGATCGTCGTCTTGCCGGCTCCTGACGGGCCGACGAAGGCGATGGTCTCGCCGGCGCTGATCGAGAGGTCGATACCCCTGAGGATCGTGCGGTCCGGCGTGTAGCCGAAGCTCACGCTCTCATAGGCGATGTCGCCCTTGAGATCCGAGACGGCGATGGCGCCGGGCAGGTCGGCGATGTCGGGCCGCGTGTCGAGGAATTCGGTGTAGCGCCGAAAGCCGGCGATCCCCTTCGGATAGGTCTCGATCACCGAATTGATCTTCTCGATCGGCCGGAAGAACACCGTCACCAGCAGCAGGAAGCCGACGAAGCCGCCGGCGCTGAGGTCGCCGATCAGCACGTAATAGGCGCCGGCGATCATCACCGCCATCTGCGTCAGCCGCATGCCGAAATAGGAGAGCGAGGTCGAGGCGGCCATCAGCCGGTAGGCGTCGAGCTTGGTCCGCCGATAGCGCTGGTTGTCGACCGCGAACAGGTTGCGCTCGTGCTCCTCGTTGGCGAAGGCCTGGACGACGCGGATGCCGCCGACGTTCTCTTCGATCCGGGCATTGAACGAGCCGACGCTGCCGAACAGCTTCTGCCAGTTTGCCGTCATCCGGCTGCCATAGCGGCTGGTCAACCAGGCGATCAGCGGTACGATCGTCGCGGTGATCAGTGCCAAATGCGGATGCACGCTCAGCATCAGCGCGAAGGCGCCGATGAAGGTCATCACCGCGATGAACAAATCCTCCGGCCCGTGATGGGCGACCTCGCCGATCTCTTCGAGGTCCTTGGTCAGCCGCCCGACGAGATGGCCGGTCTTCTGGTTGTCGAACCAGCCGAAGGAGAGCTTCTGCAGATGGTCGAACGCCTTGCGGCGCATCTCGGTCTCGATGTTGATGCCGAGCATGTGACCCCAATAGGTCACCACCACCATCAAGCCGGCATTGACCAGATAGATCACCAGCAGGCCGAGCGAGGCCAGCACGATCAGGCTCCAGTTCCCGCTTGGCAGCAGCTGGTCGACGAAGAGTTTCACCGCGATGGGAAAGCCGAGCTCGAGCAGCCCTGACGCGACGGCGCAGCCGAAGTCGAGCAGGAACAGGCCGCGATGCGGGCGGTAATAGGCGAAGAAGCGCTTGAGCATGGCGGGCGGGGCTGTAGCACGCGCCGCGATGGGGAGCCATGAGCTGGAGGCGGGGCAGGGGCGGAGCCGGCGCCGGCGGCAGATTTGCCACAGCGGAGCGATTTTGCCGGGTGTGAACGGCTGTTCATTGCCTTGTCGCTCCCTTTGGCCTGAGCCTCGGGCTGCGGTTGGGGCCTGATTTGTTGATGTCGAACGATCTGAAGCTTGCACGGCCGCTGCCGGCGCGTGGCCGGCAGCCGGCGCAGCTATGTCAGTCCGTTTCGATGCTCGCGCTCGGCCTTGCTATGCTAGCCGCGCCCGCGGCTCTCGCCCAGTCGGTGACCGGCACCGGCGACGTCAATCCAGGGATACCCGCGCCGCCGCTGACCAACTGGGACCTCGCCGGCGGGCAACTCTTCGTCGGCGACTTTGGCACGGGAACGCTGACTATCGCAGGCGGCGGAACGGTCAGCAATGGCCGCGCCGATCTCGGCTACAATAACGGCAGCACCGGTACGGTGTCGGTGACCGGTGCCGGCTCGACCTGGACCAATGCCGGCGATCTTTATGTCGGCTATTTCGGCACCGGCGCGCTGACCATCGAGAACGGTGGCACCGTCACCAGCAGTGTCGGGTTCGTCGGCTACGCCGGCACCAACACCGGCACGGCCAGGGTGACCGGCGCCGGCTCGACCTGGACCAATAGTTCCCAGCTCATTGTCGGCAGTTACGGCATCGGGACGCTGATCATCGCGAATGGCGGCAAGGTTTCCAACGCCACTGCTGTTCTCGGCGACGTCTCCATCGCCCGGGGCACGGTGACGGTGACCGGCGCCGGCTCGATTTGGACCAATAGCGGCCAGCTGATCGTCGGCAACTCAGGCGCCGGCACGCTGACGATCGAGAATGGCGGCACGGTCTCGAACACCAATGCCACGATCGGCCGCGAGGCCGGCTCAACCGGCACGGTGACGGTGACGGGCGCCGGCTCGACTTGGACCAATAGCGGCGAGCTCTATGTCGGCGACGCCGGTACCGGCACGCTGACGATCGAGAATGGTGGCAAGGTCTCGAACACCATTATTGCTTCTGTCGGCCGTCAGGCCGGCAGCATCGGTACGGTGACGGTGACGGGCGCCGGCTCGACCTGGACCAACAGCGCCGACTTCCTGGTCGGCCACATGGGCACCGGGACGCTGACCGTCGCGGATGGCGGCATGGTCTCGAACACCATGGGCGCTATCGGCTATCTTGCAAGCGGCACGGTGACGGTGGCCGGCGCGAGCTCGACCTGGACCAATAGCAGCGACCTCTATGTCGGCTATTTCGGCACGGGCACGCTCACCGTCGAGAACGGCGGCAAGGTCTCGAACACCGCTGGCCATATCGGCTTCAGCGCCGGGAGCACCGGCACGGTGACGGTGAGGGGCGCCGGCTCGACCTGGACCAATAGCGGCGAACTCTTTGTCGGCTACTCCGGCACTGGCACGCTGACTATCGAGAACGGCGGCAAGCTCACCGATTCCAACGGCGTGATCGGCTTCAATGCCGGCAGCACCGGCACGGTGAAGGTGACAGGCGCCGGCTCGACCTGGACCAATAGCGGCGAACTCCATGTCGGCGCTTCGGGCACCGGTACGCTGACCATCTCGGATGGCGGCACGGTCACGAGCACCAGTTACGCCTATGTCGGCTCTTCTGCCGGTAGCACGGGCACCGTGACGGTCACTGGCGCCGGCTCGCGCTGGAGCAGTGACGACGCGATCGTCGTCGGTTACGGCGGCACTGGCGCGCTGAGAATCGAGAATGGCGGCACGGTCACCAGCGGCCGCACCTCCATCGGCGCTGGCTTCGGCACCGGCACGGTGACGGTGACCGGCGCGGGCTCGACCTGGAGTAGTTACTTCGGGTTCTCGGTCGGCATTTCAGGCTCCGGGACGCTGATCGTCGAGAATGGTGGTACCGTCACGGGCAGTAATAGCTCTCTCGGCGTAAGTCCCGGCGGCACCGGCACGGTGACGGTGACAGGCGCCGGTTCGACCTGGACCAACAGCGAGGAGCTTTCTGTCGGCTGGGAAGGCACCGGCACGCTGACCGTGAGCAATGGCGGCAAGGTCAGTGCGCTGACGACGACCTTGGCGACCCGCTCGGGCTCCAGCGGCACGCTGAACCTGCTCGGCGACGCCGTGAACGGCCGCGGCGTGCTCGAGACCGGGCAGGTGATCAAGGGCGCCGGCACGGCGACGCTCAACCTCGACGGCGGCATCCTGCGCGCGACGCGCAACGAGGCCGACTACCTCTCCGGCTTCACCGCGCTGACCCTTGGCGCCAATGGCGTGGTCTTCGACAGCAACGGCTACGACATCAGGGCTTCGGCCGCTCTCGGCGGCACGGGCGGGCTGACCAAGCAGGGCGCCGGCACGCTGACGCTGACCGGGAGCAACACCTATAGCGGCGGGACGAGGGTGTCCGGCGGCAAGCTCTCGGTCTCGTCGGACGCCAATCTCGGCGCTGCCTCGGGCGGGCTGACGCTGGATGGCGGCACCTTGATGGTGACAAACAGCTTCTCCTCCGCGCGCACGGTGACACTGGGCAACGCCAGTGGCGGCATCGAGGTCGATAGCGGCTATACCTTGGCGCTGTCCGGCACGATTTCGGGCACGGGCGGGCTGACCAAGAGCGGGGACGGCCAGTTGGTCCTGTCCGGCACCAGCACCTATTCGGGCGCGACCACGATTGCGGCAGGCGAGCTCCTCATCGATGGCGCGCAGGCCATGTCGGCGGCCTCGGGCTACACCGTCGCGGCGGGCGCATCGCTCAATGTGAACGATGGGTTCGGCACGGTCACGGCCGGTTCGATCGCCGGCGCTGGCCAGATCCGGATCGGGCTCGCCTCGACGCTTGAGACGGGCGCGACCAACACCTCGACGACCTTCATCGGCATGATCTACGACGCCGGCGGGCTGCGGAAGGTCGGCACGGGCACGCTGACGCTGACGCAGGAGAACACCTACTCCGGCGGCACCACGATCGCGGGCGGGGCGATCAGCATCTCCAAGGAGTCCAGGCTCGGCGCGACCTCGGGAGCGTTGACGCTGGATGGCGGCGTGCTGCAGGTGACCGACACGCTGCTGCACGAGCTGACCCGCAACATCATTTTCGGCAGCAATGGCGGCGGTTTCGACATCGTCGAGGCCGCCAACACCTTCTCGGTCTCGCAGTCCTTCTCCGGCACGGGCTCGCTCTCGAAGGCCGGTGCCGGCACGCTGGTCCTCAACGGTACGAACAGCTATTCCGGCGCGACCACGGTGTCGGGCGGCACCTTGCAGGCCGGCGTCGCCGGCGCGTTCTCGGCGAACTCGGCTTTCATGGTTGCGAGCGGTGCGCGGCTCGATTTCGCCGGCTTCAATCAGACGATTGGCTCGCTCGCTGGCGCGGGCACGATCACGCTCGGCAGCGCTTCGCTGACCGCCGGCTCGGACAATACGTCGACGAGCTTCTCCGGCACGATTAGCGGCACGGGCGGTGTCACCAAGACCGGCACGGGCACGCTAACGCTGACCGGGACCAACACCTACACCGGTTCGACCAGGGTCTCCAGCGGCAAGCTGGTGGTCAACGGCTCGCTGGCGAGCCGCGTGACGCTCGACGGCGGCACGCTCGGCGGCTCGGGCACCATTGGCGGAGTGACGGCCGGTGCCGGAGCCACCATTGCGCCCGGCAATTCGATCGGCACACTCAACATCACCGGCAATGTCGCCTTCGCGGCGGGCTCGACCTATCAGGTCGAGATCAACGCCGCCGGGCAGAGCGACAGGATCGCCACCTCGGGCACTGCGGCGCTGTCGGGCGGCACGGTCCAGGTCCTGGCCGAGGCCGGCAATTACGCCGCGAGCACCAACTACACCATCCTGACCGCAGCGGGCGGCGTCAGCGGCCGTTTCGCCAGCGTGACCTCGAACCTCGTCTTCCTGACGCCGTCGCTGGCCTATGACAGCAACAATGTAACCCTGACCATGACTCGAACTGCCACGAGCTTCGTGGATGTGGCGGGAACGCGCAATCAGGCCTTGATCGGGTATGCCGCCGAGCGTCTCGGTGTCGGCAACCCAGTCTACAACACGCTGCTTTCGGGCACGGCGGCCGAGGCCCGTGCCGGCTTCGATTCGCTTTCCGGCGAGGCGCATGCGCAGGCGGTCCGCGTGATGATCGACGAGAGCCGGCTGGTGCGCGAGACGATCCTCAGCCATTTGCGCGGGCCGCTGCTGACCGCGCCGGCTAGCCAAGTCGCGGCGAGCTTTTCTGCCGATCTGCCCGGCCGCAAGGGCGCGGTGCCGATGAACGCGCCAGTCCCTCAGCCGCGCTACGCCATCTGGAGCGAGGCTTTTGGCGGAGCAGGCAACACCAACGCGGACGGTAACGCGGCGGGACTGTCGCGCCGCAGCGGCGGCGCCCTGCTCGGGGCGGACATGCTGCTCTATGACGCGCCCGGCTCGTCGCTCAGGGTCGGCGTCGCCGGCGGCTACAGCCAGTCGCGCTTCGATCTCGATGCCAGGCGCTCCTCGGGCAAACTCGATAGCGGTCATGCCGCGCTCTATGCCGGGGCCCGCTTCGGTAATCTCAGGCTCGACGCGGGCCTGGCCTACTCATGGTCCGAGAGCGATATCCGCCGGCAGGTCCAGATCCGTGGCTTCGGCGACAGCTTGCGGCTGCAGCGTCCGGGAGCAGTGGCGCAGGGCTTCGCCGAACTCGGCTATGGCTTTGCCTTCAGCGGCTTTGCGCTCGAGCCCTTCGCACAGCTCGCCTTGATCCGGGTCAGCACGGATGCGGGAACCGAGCAGGGCGGGGCCGCGGCGCTCCGGGTTCTCTCCTCTGAGCAGACGCTGGGCTTCACCACCCTCGGCCTGCGCNCGCCCGCGGCCTGATCGGCTGGCGTCACGGTTTCGGCGAGCTCACCCCGGTGGCGAAGACGGCGTTCGCGCTCGGCACGACGCCAGCCCAGGTCTTCGCCGCGCCGATCGATCGCGAGGCCCTCGTGGCGGAAGCCGGCCTCGACTGGCGCATCTCCTCTTCCACCGCGCTCGGCCTGACCTACTCCGCCGCCATCGGCGAACGCTCACGCGACCACGCCCTCAAAGGCCGCGTCGAGATGCGCTTCTGAAAGGGGCGAAGAGCTCAGCCGCCCAGCCTATACTTCACAAAACCTTCGCCGGCATCGCCGACCGGCTGCGCCTTCAGCGTCTCCGGCTTCTTGCTGACGGCTGCCGGCGAGGTCGGGAAGGTGACGTTGAGGTTGGCCGGCAGGGGCTTCAGCGACCAGTTGTTGTCGGCGGCCGGGTTGATCGTCTTCTTCCCGATGATGAAGCGTACGATCACGTCGCGGTTGAGGTCGGGCGCCTCCAGCACCACCGTCGTCTTGGTGCCGGGGAAATTGCCGCCGCCGGAGGCGCGGTAGTTATTGGTGACGACGATGAACTCGGCTTTTTCGTCCACCGGCTTGCCCTGGTAGGCGAGGTCGACGATGCGGTGCGCGTCGGGAGCCACCAGCTTGCCGTCGCCGTCATAGCGCGAGCCTTGCGTCACATCGATCTGGTAGGTGACGCCGTCGATCACGTCAAAATTGAAGGCCGGGAAGCCGGGGTTGATCAGCGGCTGCTCCTCGGTCTTGGCGACGTCGATATGGTTGAAGATGCCGGCTGAGCGCTCCAGCCATTCTCGCAGCTGGCCGCCGGTGACTTTCACGACCTGCACCGTGTTCGGGTAGAGATAGATATCCGCGACGTTCTTGATCGCGATCGGCCCGGCCGGGATGTCGGTGAAGAAGGCGGGGCCGGCGCGACCGCCCGATTTGAACGGCGCGGCGGCCGAGAGGACGGGCAGGTCCTTGTGCGGCGTCTGCGCCATCAGCGGCTTGGCATAGGCGATCTGCGCTTCCGCCACGATCTGCACGGAAGGGTCGTCGGCGACGAGGGCGAAGTAGCTGTTGATCGGGGCGCTCGTCGTGCCGACCGGCTCGCGCATATAGCTCAGTGTCGCCTCGTGGTCGGCCTTGACGGTGGCGAGCACGGCAGCTTCGACCTCCGCCTTCGGCACGATCTTGCGGTCGGGCGTGCGCTCATAGATCGGCTTGGGATCGACCTTGAAGTCGGCAATGCGCCAGCGCCCGTCGCGTTTCTCAAGCTCCAGGTCGACGATGCCGACATGCGAGCCCCAGAAGCCGGGCTGACAGGCCGGCTTGCCGTGCAGCGAGCCCTTCTTGTTGTCGACGCCGGGAATGCCGTCGAAGGCCTTGCCGCCGGGGAAGACGAGATGCTGGTGGCCGGTCAGGACGACGTCGATGCCGTCGAGCTTGGCGAGGTGCAGCGCCGCATTCTCCTCGCCACCCTTGCGCTCGCCGCCGGCGATGCCGGAATGGCAGAGCGCGATGGTGAGGTCGGGATGGGCCTGCGCGATCTCCGGCAGATACTTTTGCGCGGCCTCCACGATGTCGGTCGCGGTCACCTTCCGGTCGAGATTGCCCTTGTCCCATTGCATGATCTGCGGCGGCACGAAGCCGATCACCGCGATGTTGAGGACGTGCTTCGTACCGGCCTCGTCCTCGAAGCTCTGCTCGAAGATGCGCCAGGGCTCGACCAGCGTGCCACCGCCGACACGGTCGACATTGGCGCAGATGATCGGGAATTCGGCGCGGGCGAGGCCGTGCTCGAGGAAGTCGAGCCCGTAATTGAACTCGTGATTGCCGAGCGTGCCGCATTGATAGGGCAGGGCGTTCATCGCGGCGATCATCGGATGGGTCTCGCCGGCCTTCAGCCACTTCTTGTAGGCGACGAAATCGCCGAGCGAGGAGCCCTGCAGGAAGTCGCCATTGTCGAAGAGCAGGCTGTTCTTCGTTTCCGCCTGCGCCGCCTTGATCAGGTTCGCCGTCTTGGCGAGGCCGACCGTGTCGTCGGGCGCGTCGCGGAAATAATCGTAAGGCACGACATTGACGTGGAGATCGCTGGTCTCCAGCAGCCGCAGCTTGAGCTTGGCCGGAGCCTGCGCCGCGAGCGGGGTGGAAAACGCGCCGGCCGCGGCGATGGCGGCCCCGGCCTTGAGCGTGTCGCGGCGGCTGAAACGGGGGGCGCGGTCCATCGTCGGCTCCTGAGGCGAGGTGCTGCGACAGACGCTAGCACCATGGCAGGACCGTGACACGGGGGAAGATGACGCGCGACGTCATGCTCGGGCTTGACCCGAGCATCTCATGACGCGAGGCGCCTTATCCTGCGCGAGATTCTCGGGTCTGCGCTTCGCTCCGCTCGAGAATGACGGTTGGCGCTTACCGGCTGACGCCCTCCATCCGCACCCGCCCGTCGGCGCCTTCGGTCCAGGCGGCGATGGCGCCGTCTTCCAGCCGCTTCGCCTTCACCTGGAAAGCCTCGCCCGCGATCAGCGGCGCGAGCCCGCGATAGTCGAGCCGGATCGGCTTGCCACCCGACAGCGTCGCGATGATGTTCATGATCAGGGTCGCCTGGATCGGCCCGTGCACGACGAGCCCATCATAGCCCTCGACGCCTGTGACATAAGGCTGATCGTAATGGATGCGGTGGCTGTTGAAGGTGATCGCCGAATAGCGGAACAGCAGCACCGGCGAGGCCTCGACCGTCCAGGTCAGGTCGGCCGCCCGCGGCTCTGCCGGGGCGGTGGCGGGCGGCGGCTCGGCGCCCGGCTTCGCCGCCTCGCGATAGACGATGTTGTGGCGCTCGCGCAGCGCGACGCCGCGCTCAGTCACCAGTTCATGGTCGACCGCGACGAAGCAGAGCGGGCCGGTGCGGCCTTCCTTCCAGGTGACGTCGCCTATGGTCGAGCGGCGCGTAACCTCGTCGCCGGTTCGTAAAGGAGCGATCGTCTCGATCCGCCCGCCGGCCCACATCCGCCGCGGCAGCGCAACCGGGGGCAGGAATTCGCCCTTGGCGGCATGCCCATCCTGGCCGAGCGCGGCCATCGGCGAGATCGGCGGGGCGAGACACCAGTGCAGAGCGAGCGGCGCCTCGCCTTGCTGGTATGGCGCCAGGTGAGGGGAGAATGTCGCCTCATAGCTGGCGACGAGCCGCGGCGTGATCAGGTCGGAGGCCGCTTCGCTCTTGCCGATCCAGGATTTCAGTTGGTCGATGTTCATCGGGCTCAATAGCTGCGTGGCATGCCGAGCACGTGCTCGGCGAGATAGGACAGGATCAGGTTGGTCGAGATCGGCGCGACCTGATAGAGCCGCGTCTCGCGGAATTTGCGCTCGATGTCGTATTCCTCGGCGAAGCCGAAGCCGCCATGGGTCTGGATACAGGCGTTGGCCGCCTCGAACGAGGCATCCGCCGCCAGCAGCTTGGCCATGTTGGCTTCCGCGCCGGGGTTTTCACCAGCCTCGTAGAGGCGGATCGCCTCGCGCACCATCAGTTCGGCGGCGCGCATATTGGCGTAGGCGCGGGCGATCGGGAACTGGATGCCCTGGTTCTGGCCGATCGGCCGGCCGAAGACCTGCCGCTCTTTGGCGTAGCTCGAGGCCTTGTCGATGAACCACTTCGCGTCGCCGACGCATTCGGCGGCGATCAGGATGCGCTCGGCGTTCATGCCCGCGAGGATGTAGCGGAAGCCCTTGCCCTCCTCGCCGACGAGATTCGCGGCGGGAACCTTGACGTTATCGAAGAAGACCTCGGTGGTGGCGTGGTTCATCATCGTGCGGATTGGCCGGATGGTCAGGCCGTCCTTCAACGCCTCGCGCATGTCGAGGATGAAGACCGAGAGCCCGTCGGTGCGTTTCGTGACCTGGTCGCGCGGCGTGGTGCGGGCGAGCAGCAGCATCAGGTCGGACTGCGCCGCGCGGCTGGTCCAGATCTTCTGGCCGTTGACGACATAATTGTCGCCTTCGCGTCGTGCGGTCGTCCTGAGCGCGGTGGTGTCGGTACCACTGGTCGGCTCGGTGACGCCGAAGGCCTGCAGGCGCAGCTCGCCCGAGGCGATCTTCGGCAGATAGCGCTGCTTCTGGTCGGCGCTGCCATGGCGGAGCAGCGTGCCCATCACATACATCTGGGCGTGGCAGGCGCCGCCATTGCAGCCCTGGCGCTGGATCTCCTCCATGATCGCCGCGGCGGCCGAGAGGGGAAGGCCTGCGCCGCCGTATTCCTCCGGGATCAGCGCCGAAAGGAAGCCGCTTTCGGTCAGGGCCGTCACAAACTCGCTCGGATAGGCCATCTCGCGGTCGAGCTTGCGCCAGTACTCGCCCGGATAATCCGCGCAGAGCCGCGCCACCGCCTCGCGGATGTCGGTATGGTCGTTGAGTGTCGTCATGCTCATCTCAGGCTGATCGCGTCGCCTTCGCCGTGAATTCGCGGCGCAGCTTTTCGTCATGCTCGCCGAGGCCCGGGATCGCGCGCATCGACACGCGCTTGCCATCGACCAGCACCGGCGGCGCCAGTACCTCGACATCTCCGTTCGGCGTCGGAACCGGCAGCGCCGTCACAGCCGGGTGGTCGATCAGGTCGGCGACCGTCGAGACCGTGCCAAAGGCGATGCGGGCCGCATCGAGCCCAGCCGCCGTCTCGGCATAGGTGCGAGTGGCGAGGATCGCCTGGATCGCCGCATCGAGGGCAGGGCGGTTGCGTACGCGCAGCACATTGCTGGCGAAGCGCGCATCCCCAGCGAGCCCGGCATCGCGAAGCACGTCGCGGGCAAGTATCTGCCATTCGCGCTCGCTCTGGATCGAGATCAGCACCTCGGCATCGGCGAGGCGGAAGACGCCATACGGCGCGATCGAGGGATGGGCGAGGCCGAGCCGCGGCGGTTCGATCCCGCCGTAGCGCCGGGTGAGGTAGGGCACGTTCATCAGGTCGGCTATTGTATCGAACAGCGAGAGCTGGATGCGCGAGCCCTCGCCGGTGCGTCCGCGCCGGATCAACGCCTCCAGGATCGCGGCATAGGCGGCGTTGCCGGTGGCGATGTCGGCGATCGAGACACCGATACGTGTCGGGCCGGAATCGGCGCTGCCGGTGACGGCGGCAAGGCCGGCTTCCGCCTGGATGAGCAGGTCGTAGGCCTTGCGGGTGTAGTGCGGGGTGCCCGGCGCATAGCCGGAGATGTCGCAGGTGATCAGCCTGGGATGACGCTGGCGCAGCGCCTCGCTGCCGATGCCGAGACGGTCGGTCGCGCCGGGGGCGAAGTTCTGGATGAAGACGTCGGCCTCGGCCAGCATCGCCTCGACCAAAGCGAGGTCCTTGGGGTCCTTGAGGTCGACCCGGCAGGATTCCTTGCCTCGGTTGATCCAGACGAAATAGGACGACAGGCCCTGCGCGTAGTCGTCATAGCCGCGCGAGAAATCGCCTTCCTGCCGCTCCAGCTTGATGACGCGCGCGCCGGCATCGGCGAGGCGGCAGCTAGCCATTGGAGCGGCCACCGCCTGCTCCAGCGCCACCACCAGGATTCCGTCGAGAGCATTCACCATCAGATCGCCACGCGCCGTTTATTTTGCGCGAGACACCGATGTCGCGCCCTCGAAGTCAAATAGCGTTTTGCGATGGCCGCCATAGCGCCGCCGGCTCGCTAAGCCGATGCGGCTCCATAGAAAAAGCGTCTGGCCTTCATCGCTTTATCCTACTTGTCCGGCCGGGGCGGCTATGCGCCCCTTTCGATCAGGACGAGGCGCCGTTCAAGAGCGCCCAGCCGTCGTGCGAGGTTCAGGGAGGACACTCATGAATACGATGAAACTGGCCGTGGCTGCATTGGCCAGCGCGCTGCTCGCGGGCTCGGCCCTGGCGCAGGACAAGCCCAAGGAGCTGGTGGTCGGGATCGCGACCTTCCTCTCGGGCCCGGCCTCGGTCTTCGGCGTGCCCGGCCGCAACGCCGCCGACCTCCTGATCGCGGAGATCAACGCCAAGGGCGGCGTGCTCGGCGTGCCGCTGAAGCCGGTCTATGTTGACGAGGGCGCCGGCACCAACCAGCTGCTCTCCGAATACCGCCGCGTCGTGCAGGAGCAAGGCGCGCAGGTGATGCTCGGCGCGATCTCGTCCGGCTCCTGCAACGCGCTCGCTCCGGTCGCCGAGGACCTCAAGGTCGTCAACGTGATGTGGGATTGCGGCACGCAGACCATCTTCGAGGACGGCAAGTGGAAATACTCGGTCCGGACCCAGGCCCATGCCGGCGCCGAGATGATGGCGACGCTGCTCTACCTGATGAAGGTGAAGCCCGACTTCAAGACGGTCGCGGTGGTCAACCAGGACTATGCCTGGGGCCGTGAATCCTGGGCCCTGCTGCAGGCCGGCCTCAAGGCGCTGAAGCCCGACGTCAAGGTCGTCGCCGAGCTCTTCCCGAAGTTCGGCGCGCCCGATTTCTCGACCGAGATCACAAGGCTCTCGGCGCTGCGGCCCGATGTCGTGATCTCGACCTCCTGGGGCGGCGATCTCGACACCTTCGTCCAGCAGGCGGCGGCGCGCGGTTTGCTGAAGCAGTCGACCTTCGTGCTGCCGCTGGCCGAAAGTTCGCTGGAGCGGCTCGGCGCCGTGCTGCCGGAGGGCGTCATCGTCGGCTCGCGCGGCGACCATTACTGGCTGCACCCGAAGCACAAGAACACCCCGGAGATGCAGAGCTTCGTCAAGGCATACAAGGACAAGACCGGGGTTTACCCGATCTATCCGACCTTCCACATGCAGCAGGCCCTGACCGGGCTGGTGAAGGCTTATGAGAAGGCGGGCGCCGGTGGCAAATGGCCGAGCAAGGAGGAGGTCATCGCCGCCTTCGAGGGGCTGGAATTCAAGTCGCTCACCGGCATGATCACCATCCGCGGGGATCATCAGGGGCTGGAGGATCAGTTGCTCGGCACGACCAAGCGCGTGCCGGACTATCCCTTCGCGGTCTACGACAAGATGGCGCTCTATCCCGGCAAGCTGGTGACCACGCCGCTCGGCGAGAAGTCGCTCGACTGGTTCGCCAAGGTGAAACCCGACCTCGTCACCGACAAGTCGATCGAGACCTTCGACTACGCGAAGTGAGGCGGTTTTCCTCGCCAGTTGTCCCGGACAAGCCGCGTCAGCGGCGCCGGTCCGGGACCCACGCCTGAACCGTTCCGGCATGGGTCCCGGGTCTGCACTTCGCTCCGCCCGGGACGACTCGCATTGAGGGCGAGCAGCTGAGTCAGAACCTGAAGAACGGAACGCATGCCCCCTGAAATGCTCCTTCTCGCCGCGCTCGACGGCCTCGCCTATGGCTCGCTGATCTTCCTGGTCGCGGTCGGGCTGTCGCTGATTTTTGGCGTGCTTGGCATCGTCAACGTCGCCCATGGCTCGTTCTATGCGATCGGCGCCTATGTCGCGGCGGCCGGCGTGCTCGCCATCGGCGCGGCCGGGCTGCCGACCTGGCTCGCCTTTCCAACGTTGCTGATCGCGGCGGCGCTGGTCGGCATCCTCGTTGGCGGCCTCGTCGAAATCGCGCTGCTGCGCCGCGTCTACGGCAAGGAGGAGGTGCTGCAGCTGATCGTCACCTTCGCCGTCTTCATGATCCTGGAGGATGCGCAGAAGGTCGTTTTCGGCGTGCAGCCCTATTTCGCCAACGCGCCGATGAACTGGCTCGGCACGGTCGAGGTCTTCGGCATCTTCTACACCACCTACCAGCTCATCCTGATGCCGCTGGTCGCTCTCGCGGTCCTCCTCGGCCTGCGCTTCTTCCTGCGCCGCACCAGCTTCGGCCGCGCCATCGTCGCGGTGACGCAGGACCGCGAGGCCGCGACCGCCATGGGCATCGATGCGGCCCGGGTCTACCTGATCACTTTCATCATCGGCGCGTCGCTGGCGGCGCTCGGCGGCGCGCTTGCCTCGGCCACAACATCGCTGACGCCCGGCATCGGCGCCGGCACGCTCGTCCTCTCCTTTGCGGTCGCCGCGACCGCGGGGCTCGGCCGGATCGAGGGCGCGGCCGTGGCGGCGCTGCTGATCGGGCTCGGGCGCTCGGTCGCGGTCTATTTCGCGCCGGAATTCGACGTGCTGATCCCCTATCTCATCATGATGCTCGTGCTGCTGGTCCGCCCGCAGGGCCTGTTCTCGACCGTGCAGACGAGGAAGGTGTGATGACGCGCCAGCTCGTTCTCGGCGGCGCACTGATCGCAGCGCTCGCCGTCTTCCCGCTGTTCTCGCCCTGGTCGACGGTGATCCTCACAGTGGCTCTGTGCGAAGGTTTGGCGGCGCTCGGCATCATGGTGCTGCTGCGCGCCGGCCAGGTCTCCTTCGGCCATGGCCTGTTCTTCGCCTTCAGCGCCTATGCAGTCGCCTTCATGGCGGCGGCCAAGGTCGGACACGAGGCCCTGATCCTGATCCCGGTCGGCATGGCGGCCTCCGGCCTGCTTGCGGCGATCGTCGGGCTCTTCGTGGTGCGCTATCGGGCAATCTTCTTCGGCATGCTCAACCTCGCCATCTCGATGGTGTTCTTCTCGCTTCTCGAAAAGCTGTTCTCGATCACCGGCGGCGCCGACGGCAAGCGCGTCCCGCGCCCGACCTTCGCCGGCATCGAATTCGGCCGCGAGCAGTTCGAGCTCGCGACCTTCTACGTCACGCTGGTGCTCTGCATCCTCGCCGCGCTCTTCGTTGCGCGCTATCTCACCTCGCCTGGCGGCAAGGCGCTGGAGGCGATCAAGTCGAACGAGACGCGGCTCGAATATCTCGGCGTCTCCCCGCGCAAGGTGCTCTACGGCGCCTATCTGCTCTCCGGCCTGCTGGCAGGACTGGGTGGTGCGATCATTGCGCTGGTCTCCGGCCACGTCACACCGGAGCTGGCCTATTGGGTGCGCTCCGGCGAATTCGTCTTCATCGCGATCCTGGGCGGCATCGGCGGCGTCGCCGGGCCCTTCCTCGGCGCGCTGATGTTCCAGATCATCCGCGGCTATGCGGCGGTGTATGCGCCCGAAACCTGGCATGCCGTGCTTGGCGTGATGCTGCTCGTCATCATCTTCTTCGCGCCGGCGGGCCTCTACGGCATCGTCGCCGGCAAGGCTGGCAAAGCACAGCGCGGGGAGGGCGGGCGATGAGCGGCGTCATCCTCGAGGCGGACGACCTGCATTTGCGCTTCGGCGGCGTGCAGGCGGCGAACGGCGCCTCGCTCAAGGTCGCTGCGAACGAACGCATCGCCATCATCGGCCCGAACGGGGCCGGCAAGACCACCTTCATCAACCTCTGCACCGGCTATCTCAAGCCGCAATCCGGCAGAGTTCTCTTCGCCGGACAGGACGTGACGCGCCTGTCGCCGCGCGCGATCACCCGGCTCGGTGTCGGCCGCTCCTTCCAGATCCCGCAGCTCTTCCTCGACAACACCGTGATCGAGAACCTGCTGCTGGCGTTGTCGGCGCGCGAAGGCTCATGGTCGCCTTTCCTGCCCATGCTGCGGCATCCGAAGGCCGAGGAGATGTGGGCGCTGCTCGACCTCGTCGGCCTGAAGGAAACCGGCAACCGCATCGTCCGCGAATTGCCGGAAGGCATGCGCAAGCTGATCGACATCGCCGTTGCGCTCGCGCTCGAACCCAGGCTGATCTTCATGGACGAGCCGACCAGCGGCGTCTCCTCCACGGAGAAATTCCAGGTGATGGACACGCTGACCCGCGTCCTCGACGCCCGCGCCACCACGGCGGTCTTCGTCGAGCACGACATGGACGTCGTCGCCCGCTACGCCAATCGTGTCGCAGTCTGGACCGGCGGGCGCATCGCCCATCAGGGCACGCCGGAGGAGATCCTCAGCCATCCGGAGGTTCGCGAGACCGTGATCGGGGTGGGGGTCTGAGATGCTGGAGATCAGGGAGCTCTCGGCCGAGATCGAAGGCGTGCAGGTGCTGCGCCGCGCCACGCTGTCGCTGGAGGAGGGCGCGACCGTCGCCCTCATCGGCCGCAACGGCGCCGGCAAGACCAGCCTGCTGCGCGCCATCATGGGCTTCATGAAGGTGACTGGCGGCGCGATCAGTTTCGACGGCAAGCCGCTCGATACGGTGAAGGCGCATGAGCGGCCGCGGCTCGGTATCGGCTATGCGCCCGAGGATCGCCGGCTATTCTCGACCTTCACCATCGAGGAGAACATCCGCTTGCCGGCCGAGGTGATGAAGCTCGGCGAGGCCGAGATCATCAGGCGGCTGGAGCGCATTTACGCGGTGCTGCCGGAACTCGCCGACCTGCGCCAGCGCCCGGCCGCGGGGCTCTCCGGCGGGCAGGGCAAGATGGCGGCGCTTGCCCGCGCGCTGATGGTCGGCAGCCGCGTCATCCTGCTCGACGAGCCCTTCCAGGGCCTCGCCCCGGTGCTGGCGAACCGCTATGCCGCTGCCCTGCGCGCCTTGCGCGACAGCCATCCCGACATCGCCTTGCTGATCACCGAATCCAACCCCAGTCTGCTGCGCAACTTCGCGGGCCGGGCTTATGCAATCGAGCGCGGCGAGGTCAGCGAGACAGTGCTGGCGCAAAGCTCGCTCGCCGCGGCCGGGCTGCATTGAGACGATACGAGACGGCATTGCCGTAGACGGAGACCACCATGACCCAGCACTTCATCAACGGCCGGCATGTCGCCGGGCGCACCGGCGAGACCATGGCGGTGCTTGCGCCGGCGACCGGCGAGGAATTCACCCGCATCGCCTGCGGCAACGCCGATGACATCGACGACGCCGTGAAGGCGGCGCGTGCCGCTTATGAGGGCGCCTGGGGCAAGCTCACCGCCGCCGAGCGCGGCCGGCTGATCGCGAAGCTGGCCTTCAAGGTCCAGGATCATTTCGAGGAGCTGGCGAGGATCGAGGCGCAGGACACCGGCAAGCCGATGGCGCAGGCCAGGGCCGATATCGAGGCGACGGTGCGCTATTTCGAGTTCTATGGCGGCGCTGCCGACAAGGTCCACGGCCACATCATCCCGTTCCTCAACGGCTACAGCGTCAACGTCGTGCACGAGCCCTATGGCGTCACCGGCCATATCCTGCCCTGGAATTATCCGGCGCAGATGTTCGGCCGCTCGCTGACCGCCTCGCTCGCCATGGGCAATGCCGTGGTGCTGAAGCCCGCCGAGGATGCCTGCCAGACGGCACTCCGCCTCGCTGAGCTTGCCACCGAGGTCGGCTTCCCCGACGGCGCGATCAACATCGTCACCGGCCGCGGCCATGAGGCGGGCGAGGCACTCTGCCGCAATCCCGGCGTCGGCTTCATCTCGTTCACAGGCTCGCCGCAGGTCGGCCAGATCATCCAGAAGGCCTGCGCCGATAACTTCATCACCTGCACGCTCGAGCTGGGCGGCAAATCACCCCAGATCGTCTTCGACGATGCCGATTTCGACGCGGCGGTGCCGATCGTCTGCAAGGCGATCGTCCAGAACACCGGCCAGACCTGCTCGGCCGGCAGCCGCGTGCTGGTGCAGAAGACCGTCTATCACGACTTCGTCGGCGCTGTCGCCAAGCAGTTCTCGAAACTGCGCGCCGGCACGCCCGAAATGGACCTCGATTGCGGCCCGGTGGTCAACGCCAAGCAGCGCGGCCGGGTGCAGAGCTTCGTCGACCAGGCCCGCGAGCAGGGCATTCCGGTGCTCGCCGAGGGCGCGATCGCCCAGGGCGTGCCCAATGGCGGCTTCTACGTGACCCCGACCCTGTTCGGCCAGGTCCCGCGCGGCAACCGGCTGGAGCAGGAAGAGGTCTTCGGTCCCGTCCTTGCCGCCTTCTCCTTCGACGACGAGGAAGATGCCGTGAAGCTCGCCAACTCCACCGCCTACGGCCTCGTCGCCGGTGTCTGGACCAATAATGGCGGGCGTCAGCAGCGTGTCGCCAAGCGGGTCCGGGCCGGGCAGGTCTTCATCAACGGCTACGGCGCCGGCGGCGGCATCGAACTGCCCTTCGGCGGCACCGGCAAGAGCGGCCATGGCCGCGAGAAGGGCTTCATGGCGCTGGAGGAGTTCGCCGTCACCAAGACGATCGTGCACAAGCACGGGTGAGGCGGAACGAGTGGATCGCGGCCAGGTTGTTCATCCGTAAGGAGTAGCTTGGGATCGCAAGCGCACAGGTCTTGCGCCCCCTTGCGGGCGCAAGCATTGATTGACCCATGTGGATGCTGCCGGCAGGCGATACCGTCGATATCCTGGGAGGACTACTTGCGCCCCTGCAGGGCCGGCGCATCCTCGATATCGGCTGCGGCCGGGGCAATCTGCTGCAGGCGCTGGCTGAGCGAGGCGCCAGCGTTGCTGGGCTCGATCCGGACGAGGCGATGCTGGAGGTCGCGCAGACGCTCGTGCCGAAGGCCGTGCTGAAGCAGGGCTGCGCCCAGCTCCTGCCCTGGGGCGACACCAGCATGCACGCCGCGATCTTCCTCAACAGCCTGCATCATATCCCCGTCCCCGACATGCTGCTGGCACTGGAGGAGGCCGCCCGCGTCGTCGGCAAGGGTGGCAGCGTCATCGTCGTCGAATCCCTGTCGGAAGGATCGTTCTTCGATGCGCTGCGATTGATCGAGGACGAGACCGACGTCCGGCAGGCGGCGCAGGACGCTATCGTCAGGGCGAGGCGCCGCGGCATCATCAGCGAGATCAGGCGGATCGAGTACGACCGCATCGAAACGTTTCCCGATGCCGAGGCCTTCCTCGAGCGTGCCGTCGTGGCCGATCCGTCGCGCGAGGAGCGGGCGCAGGCGGCGCGCGGCAAGCTGCTCGCGCGCTTCGAGGCGCTCTCGGATCACGACAAGGGCGGCTATGTCCTGCACCAGCCGCTGCGGCTGCATCATCTCAAGGTGCCGTTCACGCCTAGGCCGTCAGGCAACTCTGCGATGTTCGGCTGAGGCTCAAGCGGTGCCGACGCCGCGCGGATTCTTGACGCGTCCGGGCCATTCGCCAGTGATGCCCGGCTGGACCGGCCGCTCCAGATAAGTCGAGAGCACGACATAGCTGCGGGTCGCGGTGACCCCGGGCACGTCGTAGATCTTCGCCAGCAGGCCTTCGAGCGCATGGGTGCTCTCGGTGCGGACCTTGAGCATCATGCAAGTGTCGCCGGCAACCGAATGGATCTCCTCGACCTCGGGATGGGCTTCGATCGCCAAGAGCGTCGTCGTCTTGCCCCAGCCGGTGGTGTCGACATGGACGAAGGCGAGCAGCGTCTTGCCCGTCGCCTCCGGCTCGATCAGCGCCGCAACCCGCCTGATCACGCCGGAGCGCCGCAATCGCTTCACCCGCTCATGCGCCGCCGGCGGCGACAGGCCGACGCGCTCGCCGAGATCGGCGTAGCTGATCGTCGCATCCTCGACGAGAACGCCTAACAGCTTTCGGTCCATGGCATCGAGTTCGCGCTCGGCTCCCCGGCTCCGCCGAACGCCATCTGTTTTTTCAAGCATTCGGCGATCTCCGATTGATCCAGAATTTCATTCGGCCATTCTGCAAAAATGACGAACAAAAATCAAACAGCTTCGGGAACGCCTCGGATCCCCCCGGCAGCTTATGCGCTCTGCCTGTGCATCGGGCTGGTCGGCGCCAACTCACTGGCGCTGGGGCCGATCGCGCCGCGGGTGGCCGAAAGCTTCGCCAGCGGCGTGCCGGCGGTGATGATGGCCTCGGCCGCCTTCGGCATCGGCACGGCAGCGAGCGCCTTGCTGCTCGCCGGCTTGATCGACCGCTTCGGCGCGGGGCGCGTGCTGCGCTATGCCCTGCTCGCTTTCCTGGCCGCGCTCGCGGCGAGCGGGGCGGCGCCGGCTCTGCCGGCCTTCGTCGGCGCGCAGTTGCTGGCGGGGATTGCAGCGGGTCTCGCCTTGCCGTCGATCTACACGCTCGCAGCGCTGGCGGCGCCTGCCGGCCGCGAGAGCGACACGCTCGGCGTCGTCCTGTTCGGCTGGACGCTCAGCATGGTCGCGGGCGTCTCGCTCTCGGCCGTGATCGCCGACTTGTTCGGCTGGCGCATGGTCTACGCCATCGTCGTCATCGCGGGGCTCGCGGCCATCGCCGGAACCACCAAGCTGACCGCAGGGGGCAACGCGATCGGACGCGCTGCGCCGTCGCCGCTCTCGGCCCTGCGGGTTCCCGGCATCGTGCCACTGCTGCTCGCCTGCGCCGCCTTCATGGCCTCGTTCTATGGCGTCTACGCCTATGTCGGCGATCATCTGCACCGCGTGCTCGGCCTGCCGGTCAGCGCCGGCGGCCTGCTCGCCCTGTGTTATGGGCTCGGCTTCGGGGCGACGACCTTCCTCGACCGCTGGATCGATCGGATCGGCCCGGCCCGGCTGCTGCCGCTGTTCTTTGCAGTGGTCGGCTGCGTCTACCTGGTGATGAGCCTGGTCGCTGCGTCCTATCCAGCGCTGCTCGC
Organism: Allobosea sp. Root483D1; assembly: GCF_001429505.1. GTDB lineage: Bacteria > Pseudomonadota > Alphaproteobacteria > Rhizobiales > Beijerinckiaceae > Allobosea. The sequence continues at coordinate 115,318 of NZ_LMJW01000001.1, read as the reverse complement.
CGTGGTGTTCTTCTGGGGCATGGCCAACCACGCCGGGCTTAACGTGCTGATCCTCCGGCTGGGTGCGCTCGATCCCTCCCGTCGCGGCGCGATCATGGGGCTCAACAGCAGCGTGACCTATCTCGCGCTCTTCGCCGGCACGACAGGGTTCGGGCCGCTCTATGCTCGCGCCGGCTTTCCGGCACTGGCTGGGCTCGCAGTCGCGCTGATGCTGGTCGCGGCCCTTGCCGCCACGCTCGCGCCCCGCGCCGCAACGGCGAGCGACCAGCCCGCAGCCTGAGTCCTACATCTGGATGACGTGCCGGATCGTCCGGCCTTCGTTCAGTGCGTCGAAGCCTTCATTGATGCCCTCGAGCGGGCTCGAACTGGTCCAGAGCTTGTCGACTGGCAGCTTGCCGCGCAAATACAGATCGATAAAGCGCGGGATGTCGCGCACCGGGATGCAGGAGCCGACATAGGAGCCCTTCAGCGTCCGTTCCTCGCCGACGAGGCGAACCGGCGCCAGCGCCATCGTGTGCGTGGGATTGGCGAGACCGGCCGTCGTCGTCGTGCCGCCGCGCCGGGTGACCTGGTAGGCGAGCTCCAGCGCCTTCACCGAGCCGGCCATCTCCAGTCCGTGGTCGACGCCGCCTCTGGTCGTGGCCCGGATCGCCTCGACCACGTCGGGCGCGCCGGCATTGAAGGTGTCGGTCGCGCCGAGCTCGCGGGCGATTCTGAGTTTCTCGTCCGAGAGATCGACGGCGATGACACGCGAGGCACCGCAGGCGACGGCGCCGAGCAGGGCCGAAAGGCCGACGCCGCCGAGGCCGACGACCGCGACCGTCTCGCCAGCGCGGACCTTGGCGGTGTTCACCGCGGCCCCGACACCGGTCAGCACGGCGCAGCCGAACAGCGCCGCGATCTCATGCGGGATGTCGGCCTCGATCTTCACCAGGGAATGGCGCGACATCACCGCATGCTCGGCGAAGGCGGAGACGCCGACATGATGGTGCACCGGCTTGCCGTCCTGCGAGAGGCGGCGTCCGCCGGCCATCAACTCGCCGACGCCATTGGCGGCATTGCCGGGCTCGCACAAAGCAGGGCGCCCCTCGCTGCACGGCGCACAATGGCCGCAGGAGGGTACGAAGACCATGACGACACGGTCGCCCTTCCTGAGGTCGGTGACGCCGGGCCCGACCTCCTCGACTTCGCCGGCAGCCTCATGGCCGAGCACCATCGGTACCGGGCGCGTCCGATTGCCGTCGATCACCGAGAGATCGGAATGGCAGAGACCTGCGGCGCGGACCCTGACCAGCACCTCGCCCATGCCAGGCGGGGCGAGCTCGACCTCCTCCATCCGGAGCGGCTTCGACTGCGCATAGGGCGCGGCGACGGGGCTGGCGTGCAGGACGGCGGCGCGGGTCTTCAAGGCGTATCCTCGTGGCTTCGATTTTTCATCTCAGCCCTCATCCTGAGGAGCGATCGTAGATCGCGTCTCGAAGGATGCTCCAGTTGTCTCCGGAGCCTCCTGGAGCATCCTTCGAGACGCCGCTGCGCGGCTCCTCAGGATGAGGGCTGAGGATAGCTGCGAGAGTGGGTTGTGCAGCCCTCGCCTGTCAAAGACGAAATCCCGATCAGCCGTATAAGGCCGGCGGATCGCTCTCGTCGCCGAGCGTCGCGGTCCAGCTCTCCTCGGTGACGAGGCCGCGCAGGATCTCCCAGGAGAGCTGGCCGATGGCGCGGGCGGCGGCCGTCATCGGCCGCTCGGTCGAATAGGCGAGATAGACCTTGCGATAGAGCGAGGGCTCTTCGATCGGCCAGGTCCGGAAGATGCCGGCCTTCTCCTGCGCCCTCACAGCCATGCGCGGCAGGATGCCGTAGCCGAGGCCGCGCTCGGCCAGGCGCTTGATCTGCGCATAGGATTCGATCTCGACCGCGGCATGGACGGTGGCGTTGATCCCCGCCGCGGCTTCGTCGATCTGGTCGCGCAAGCCGTGGCCCGGCCCGGGCAGGATCAGGTCGAGTCCGGCCGCCTCGCTCAGCGTAACCGCCTTGCCGGGCGAGGTCTTGAGCGCCTTCAGCGCCGGCACGCCGAACAGGCAGAGCTCCTCGGTCAGGATATGGTGGATCCCGAGCCCCTTCGGGTCGGAGGTCGAGTAGATCACCGCGAGGTCGACCTCGCCCTTGCGCAGCCAGTCGAGCACGAAGCCGCTCATCGCCTCGGCGATGCGGATGCGCACATCCGGATAGCGCTCCTGCGCCGCCTCGATCAGCGGGACGCTGAATTGCTCGCTGACAGTGCCGGGCAGGCCGATGCGGACCTCGCCCGCCGGCGCCGCCTGCTCGCCGCGGACGCTGTCGCGCAAATCGGCGAACTCGGCGAGAATGATGCGGGCCTTGGCGAGCAAGCGTTCGCCGGCCTCCGTCGCCTGCACGCCGCGGGTGCCGCGATGCAGCAGGGCGACGCCGAGCTCGTCCTCCATATGGCGCAGATGCTGGCTCAGCGCCGGCTGCGCCACCCTTAGCTTGACTGCCGCCTTGGAAAACGAGCCCTGTTCGACGATGGCCGTGAAATAGCGCAACTGGCGCAGATCCATCGCCGCGTAATCCCCCAATGGTTCTGTTGCGCTGCCGCCATATGGAGCGGCAGCTTTCGCTTATGCAGACTAGAGCGAAGCCTTATTGGCCGTCCACTCCGCAGGCGTGCATCCTTCCTCTCCGGCAAGGCCTGACGCGATGCCAGGTCTTTCGCGCGAAGAAGACGGCGCCCGACGCCGCTCCCTTTTGTCCCGGAGGAACGCCATGTCGAACCTGCTCGTCCCGCTCACCAGCCGCCGCGGTTTCCTCTCGGGCGCGGCCGCGCTCGCCGCCGGGGCCGCCTTGCCCAGCGGCGTCCTTGCCAAGGCTCCGCTCGCGAACAGCCAGGTGCCGTATTACTACCGCTTCATGCTCGGCCAGGCCGAGATCACGGTGGTCTCCGACGGGCCGTTGCCGCTCGGCGATCCCGGCTCCAGCTTCCTCGGCCTGCCGAAGGAGCAGGTCTACGGCCTGCTCGAAACGAATTTCCTGGCCAAGGATAATGTCGTGCTCGAGCAGAACATCCCGATCGTCAATTTCGGCGACCGGCTGGTGATGTTCGACACCGGCATGGGCTTCTCCAAGGCCTTCGGGCCGACCACCGGCCGGCTGCTCAAGAGCATGCAGGAAGCCGGCATCGACCCGGCTTCGATTGACGCGATCGTCTGCAGCCACGCCCATATCGACCATACCGGCGGCCTCTGCTCGGCCGAGGGCAAGCCCAATTTCCCGAACGCGCAAATCTATATCAGCCAGGTCGACCATGACTACTGGCTCGACGACGCCCGGCTGGGCACGCCGTTCAAGGCTTTCGGCGATCATGCCCGCGCCAATTTGCGGCCGGTGCGCGACCGCATCGTCTTCTTCAAGGACGGGCAGGAATTCCTGCCGGGTATCACGGCGATCTCGGCACCGGGCCACAGCCCCGGCCACACCATCTTCAACGTTTCCTCGGGCGGAAAGTCCTTCACCTTCCTCGGCGACCTGACCCATCACCCGGTGCTGCTGACCGAGAATCCGCGCGTCGAATTCGCCTATGACTGGGACCCGAAAATGTCGGTGCAGTCGCGGGTGAAGCTGCTCACCATGCTGGCCGAGCAGAAGACGCCGGTGATGTCCTATCACTTCGCCTGGCCCGGCTTCGGCAACCTCGCCAAGGCCGGCGACGGTTTCCGATACTATCCAGCGCCGATGCAGATGCTGCGCGGCTGAGCCGGCCCTCCCCCAGGCTCAGCTTGTGCGGCGGCCATGGGTGCCTGGGCGCGGCCCCGGGCACCCATGGCCACATCCCTTTCGACACCATGATGCCGGGCAGCCGGCGCCATATCTGCGCGGGACGAACTAATCCTCGTGCAGCGGGCGCGGCACCGTCACGGGCCGCGCCTCGCGCGCCTGCGCCGCCAGCCTCACCGGCGCGTTGACCGCGCCGAAGCCGGCATAGCCGCCACGCCGCTCGACGATCTCGAAGAAGAAGCGCTGGGCGAAGACGTGGGTGTAGACCTGCAGGAACTCGGCCTCGCCGTCGCGATCGTAGAGGATGTGGTGCTCGCGCAGCCGGTCGAGGAAGGCCGGCTCCAGCCCGTAGCGGGCTTCCAGATCGTCGTAATAGTTCGCGGGGATATCGAGGAAATCGAGCCCGGCGGCGCGCATCGCCGCCACGGCTGCGAAGATGTCCGGCGAGGTGAAGGCGATGTGCTGCACGCCCGAGCCGAAATGTTCGGAGACGAAGCGCGAGGACAGCGTCCGCGTCGCCTGTGAACCGTTGAGGATGAGGCGGACGGAGCCATTCGCACTGACCAGCGGCCGGCTCTGCACCAGCCCGGCCGGATCGGCGATGGCAAGCTGGGGGACGCGGTCGAGCGCGAACAGCGAGGTGTAGAACAGCAGCCAGGACAGCATCTCGTCATAGTCCATCGACTGCGAGATGTGGTCGACATCGGTGAGCAGGGCAGGGGCGCTGCTGCCGGCGTCAGTGGCGATGAAGTCGTCGTGCCAGCTCTGCGCGCCGTCCGGGCGCGGCTCGGTGAAGTAGATCAGGCTGCCGCCGACGCCCCGGATCGCCGGGATTTCCATCTCGTCCGGCCCGACCGACTGCTCGAAGGTCGTGTCCTTCAGTGCCCGGGCGCGCGCCATCGTCGCCTCGACATTGGCGACGCGCAGCGCCAGTGCGCACACCCCGGGCCCGTGCATGATCGCATGCGACTGGGCGAAGCCGTCCTTCTCGGTGTTGACGATCAGGTTGATGCCGCCCTGGCTCCAGCGCGTCACCGCCTTGCTGCGATGCTCGCCGCTCTTGTGGAAGCCGAGCGCGTTGAACAGGCTGGACAGTGCCTGCGCCGGCTCCTCGTCGAGCGCGAATTCGAGGAACTCGACGCCGAGCAGCGGCGCGCGGTCCGGCATCTCCGCCTTGGCGGGATCGTTCAGGCGGGCCACCTGGTCGGCGAGCTGGATCAGCGAGCGTAAACCATCGACCGCGACGCGCTTGGCCGAGCCGGCGCGGAACTGGTCGTTGAAAATCTCAAGCGAGAGCGGGCCGGAATAACCGGTCGCCTCGACCGCCCGAAGGAAATCGGCGACGGCGAGGTCGCCCTGGCCGGGGAAGTTGCGGAAGTGCCGGCTCCAGCTCAGCACGTCCATGTCGAGCAGCGGTGCGTCGGCGAGCTGGACCAGCTCGATCCGGTCGCCGGGGATCGAGGCGATCGGCTCCAGTGGCGAGCGCCGCGCCAGCGTGTGGAAGGAATCGAGGATGAGGCCGATGCGCTCATGGTTCGCCCGGCGCACGATCTCCCAGGCGTCGCGATAGTCGTTGACGTGCTTGCCCCAGGCGAGGGCCTCGAAGCCGACGCGCACATCGTGCTTGCTGGCGAGGTCGCCAAGCTCGGCGAGGTCATGGGCGGCGCGGTCGATCCCCCCCAGCGATTGCGGCGAGACGTTGGAGCAGATCAGCATCAGCCCGGCGCCGAGCTCGTTCATCAATTCGAACTTGCGCCGCGCCCGTTCGAAGGTGCGCGCGCGCAGCGGCTCCGGCATGCCCTCGAAATCGCGGAAGGGCTGGAAGGCGACGATGGCAAGGCCGAGATCGGTGATCATCTTGCCGACATCGCGCGGATTGCCGTCGAAGGTCAGGAAGTCGTTCTCGAAGACCTCGACCCCGTCGAAGCCGGCGGCGGCGATGGCGCGGAGCTTGTCGGCGAGGTCGCCGGAGAGCGAGACGGTGGCGATCGAGGTCGGGTTCATGGAGGCTCCGTAGTCAGATCGCATTATCCGTCATTGCGAGGAGCGTCAGCGACGAAGCAATCCAGGGGGACGTAGAGTACTTCCGCTCTGGATTGCTTCGCTGCGCTCGCAATGACGGTGAGGCTATCACGCCGCTTCCGTCATCGCCCCGCCGAGGAAGAGTTGGGCGACGCGGGGGTCGGCGAGAATGTCCGCTGCCGGGCCCTGCATGCGGGTCTGGCCAAGTTCCAGCACCAGGCCTTCGTCGGATATTTCCAGCGCCGAGCGGGCGTTCTGCTCGATCATCAGGATGGTGACGCCCTTGGCGCGCAGCTCCTTCAGGATGTCGAAGGTCTCCTGCACCAGCATCGGCGAGAGCCCGATCGACGGTTCGTCGATCAGCACCAGCTTGGGATCGAGCAGCAGCCCGCGCACGATCTCGAGCTGCTTCTGCTGGCCGCCGGACAGCGTCGACGCTTGCACATCCGCCTTCGCCCGCAGCGACGGGAAGCGATCAAGCGCCGCCTCGATGCGTTTGGGCATATCGGTGATCTGGCTGCCGGCCGCGACCGCGCCGAGCTCGATATTGTGGCGTACCGAGAGCTCGGGGAAGATGTTGCGGCCCTGCGGCACATAGCAGATGCCGGCTTCGAGCAGCTTGCGCTGGTTCCAGTTGGTGATCTCCTGGCCTTCCAGCCGGATATGGCCCTCGCGGACCTTGAGCAGGCCGAAGATGGCCTTGAACACGGTCGACTTGCCGGCGCCGTTCGGGCCGATCACCGTGGTGATCGCGGCGCGCGGCACCTTGAAGGTCGTGCCGTTGAGGATGGTCATGGCGCCGTAGCCGCCGACCACGCCGTCGAGTTCGAGGATGGGAGTGGTCATTGGATCGCTCCTCAATGCCCGAGATAAGCTTCGATCACGGCGGGATTGGCGCGGACCTCGGCAGGCGTACCCTCGGCCAGCACCTTGCCTTCGGCCAGCACGATGACGCGCGAGCATAGCGACATCACGAAATCCATGTTGTGCTCGATCACCACGAAGGTCGCGCCCTGCTCGGCATTGATGGCGCGCAGGCGTTCCTTCAGGTCTCCGAGCATGGTCAGGTTGACGCCGCCGGCCGGCTCGTCGAGCAGGACGAGGCGCGGGCCGGCCATGAAGGCCATGGCGGCGTCGAGCAGCTTCTGCTGGCCATAGGAGAGGCCGCCGGCCTTGGCCTCTGCGAGATGGCCGAGCTTGAAGAAGCCGATCATCTGCTCGGCCTTGGCCGTCAGCCCGGCGTCGCGCGGTCCGAAGAAGCGCGAGAGCATCGTGCCTTCGTGCTCCTGGCCGGCGAGGATCAGGTTCTCGCGGACCGAGAGCTCGGGGAAGACCTGCAGCAGCTGGAAGGTGCGGCTGACGCCGAGCTTGTTGAGCTCGGAGGGGCGCATATTGGTGACGTCGCGCCCGTCGAGCTTCACCGCGCCCTCGGTCGGCTCGAGCTGGCCGAGGATGCAGTTGAACAGGGTCGACTTGCCGCAACCGTTCGGGCCGATGATGCCGAGGATCTCGCCCTCGTTGACCTTGAAGGAGACGCCGTTCACCGCCTTGATGCCGCCGAAGGCCTTGTGGAGGTTCGAGACTTCGAGGACCTGGTTCATCGCGCGCCCTCCTTTTTGCCGGTGAGCTTCGTCCAGCCGCGTTCCAGCAGGCCGCTCATGCCCTGCGGGCAGGCGATCAGCAGCAGCATGACGATCGCCGCGAAGATGATCAGGTAGAGCGAGCCGGCAAAGCGCAGCCATTCCGGCAGCACCACGCCGAGCAGCGCGCCGATGAACGGCCCGAGCAGGTAGCCGGCGCCGCCGGCGACCACCATCAGCAGCAGGAAGAAGCTCTGCGACAGCGAGAAGGGCGAAGGGTCGATGAACTCGACCAGCGGCGCATAGAGCGCGCCGGCGAAGCCGGCATAGGCCGAGCCGATAGCGAAGGCGAGCAGGGTATACATGCGGGTGTCGATGCCGAGGCTGGCGGCGCGGATCGGGTTCTCGCGCAGCGCCGTGAAGGCCCGGCCCCAGGGCGAGCGGATCATCCACCAGAGCACGACCGCGAGCAGGAAGGTGACCACGACGACAAAGCGGTGGAAGGCGAGCGCCCCGTCGAGCTTGAGCCCGAAGAAGCTCGGGCGCGGGATGTTGGAGAGGCCGAAGACGCCGCCGGTCAGCCATTGCTCGTTGCGCAGGACGAGCCAGATCAGCGTCGAAAAAGCCAGCGTGACGAAGGCGAGGTAGTGCGCCTTGACCCGCAGCGCCGGGAAGCCGAGCACCAGCCCGACTGCAAAGGTCAGGAGACCGGAGATCGCGAAGGAGGCGTACCAGTTGAGCCCAACCTTGCTGGTCAAAAGCGCCGTCGCATAGGCGCCGATGCCCATGAAGGCGGCCTGGGCCAGCGACTTCAGGCCGGCATAGCCGAGGGTCAGGTTGAGGCCCATCACCGCGACGCTCATCACCAGCCAGAGCGAGAGCACATAGGTGCCGTAGCGGCCCATGCCTGATGGAGCGAACCAGAGGATCACTGCAGCTGCGACCAGCGTCAGCAGCGTGCCGTCGACGAAGGCAGGGAGGGGCAGGCGGCGCGCCACCGGGGCGGTGGCGCCATGGGTTGCGGGCGCGGTCATACCCGGCGCTCCTCTTTGCGGCCCATCAGGCCTTCCGGCTTGACGAGGATGATGACGACGAGCAGCAGGAGCGGTACGGCGAGCCGGTATGAGGTCGAGATGTAGGCCGCCGCCATGCTGTCGACGATGCCGACGATCAGCCCGCCGACAAGGGCGCCGCGGACCTGGTTGAAGCCGCCGACGATCGCCGCGATGAAGGCGAACAGGCCGATCACCTCGCCATTCGAGAACTTTGCCAGATAGATCGGCGAGATCAGCACCGAGGCGACCACGGCGAGGGCCGCGTTGATCACGAAGGTCAGCAGTACCATGCGCTCGACGGGTATGCCGAGGATGCGCGCCACCGTTGGGTTCTGCGCGGTCGCCTGCATCTGGCGGCCGAGCTTCGTCCCGCCGACGAACCATTGCAGCAGGCCGATCACGCCGAAGGCGACAACGATGATCGCGACGTGCTGCAGCGAGATCGCCGCGCCGAACACCGAGATCGTCTCGGTCGGCACGAAGGAGGGAAATTTCTGCGCCTCGGCCGAGAAGCCGTCCTTGGCGCCTTCCTTCATGATGATCGACAGCGCCATGGTGGCGATGGCGAGCGGCAGTACGCCGTGCCGGATCATAGGGTCGACGATCGTCAGCTTGAAGCCGACGCCGAAGATCAGGATGAAGGCGGCGATGCCGATCAGGGCTCCGAGCCAGATCGGCGCGCCGAACAGCTTGATCGCGAGCAGCACCAGCACCGCCGGCAGCATGACGAACTCGCCCTGGGCGAAATTGATCGTCTGCGAGGTCTGCCAGACCAGGGTGAAACCGATCGCCGCGAGGGCATAGATCGCGCCCGTGGCGATGCCGGCGATGAGGTAGGCGAGGAATTCGGCCATGGCGGTTCTCGCTTAGTGTTGGGCCGTGGGCTGAAAAGCTTGTTGTCGCCAAGACCTTCCAGAAGATGCCGACGGGTGGGACATCCGCGGAACCCTTCTCCCGTGTGGGAGAAGGGTAGGGATGAGGGAGTGCCCTATCCGTAGAAGGCGCAGCGGGGCCGTCGCACTTCAACAATCAGCGGCGGTCCCTCACCCCTGCCCCTCTCCCATCCGGGAGAGGGTTTCCCCCGCGCTTGTCCTGTCTGCCGTTCACAGTGAGACGGCGTTCGTCGCTCTTACGGGTTGATCTTCGGCAACGTCGCCGTGATCACCTGCTTGCCGTCCTTGACCTCGGCGAGGAAGCTCTCGCGGTCGAGGTCGCCGTTCGTCTCGATCGTGGTCTCGATCAGGATGCCCGGCTCCTCCGAGGTCTTGATCGTGGCGCCGCGCAGCGTGTCGGCGACGCCCTTCTTGTCGAACTTCTTCTGCTTCTCGGTCGCCCACTTCACCATGTAGACGGCCATGTAGCCCTTCATGCCGTTATGGTCCGAGACGTAGTTGTACTTGGCCTGGAACTTCTTGCCGAACTCCTGGAAGGCCGGGATCGGTGCGTCGATCGACAGGCCGACATGGCCCTTGACGCCGTTGGCGGCATCGCCGGCGAGCTCGATCACCTTGGCGCCGAGCAGCGTCGTTTCGCCGACCATCGGCTTGGTGATGCCCTGCTGCTTGGCGGCGCGCAGGAAGCGGGCGCTCTCTTCCTCGTTCAGATAGACGAAGACCGCGTCGGCATTGGAGTTCTTGACCTTGATCGCGTCGGCGGCGAAGTCGGCCTGGCCCTGCTCGGTGGCGACGTCGACGGCGAGCTTGATGCCGGCCTTCTCGAGCTCGGGGATGATCGCGTCGCGGCCGCCCTTGCCGAAGTCGTTGTTGACCCAGACGACAGCGACCGAGCCGGCCTTGACCGTGTCCTTGAGGTATTTGGCGATCTTCGGCATCGCCGCGGTCTGGCTCAGCGAGGTCCGGAACAGGTACTGGTTGCCCTGCTTGGTCAGGCCGGCAGCCTCGCCGCCGACGAGCTGGGCGATCTCGGCGCGCTGGGCGATCTGCATGGAGGCGCCGATCGGGCCGGAGAAGACCGGGCCGAGCACGGCATAGGTGCCCTCGTCGATGGCGCGCTGCACGGCGGCGCGGGTGTTCCCCGGATTGGTCTGGGTGTCGTAGTGGACGATCTCGATCTGCTTGCCGAGGATGCCGCCCTTGGCGTTGATGTCGGCGACGGCGAGGTCGATGCCGTTCTTCCAGTTGGTGCCGGCGGTCGCGCCCGCGCCCGAGAGCTCGACGACGTCGACCAGCTTGACCTTGTCCTGCGCCAGAGCCGGCAGGCTGACGGCCATGCCGAGCGCGGCAGCGATGATCCAGTGCCTATTCATGTTCGTTCCTCCACTTATTCTTACGTTTCTGATCCCCGCCCGGTGCTGTCCGGGTCGTCTTGCTCAGGCGGCGCGTTCGCCACCTTCTTGCGCCGCGACCACGGCGTCGAAGGCGGCGCCGATGACTGCTTCCGACGCCTCCAGCCCAGTGAACAGCCGGAAGGCGTCGACGCCCTGGTGAATCGCGAGCTCCCGCCCGGTCATCACCGTCGCGCCGGTCTTTTGCGCCGCTTTCAGCAGCGGTGTCCAGAGCGGGTGATAGACCGCGTCCGCCACCCATTGCGAGGGCCGGATCGCGCCGGCCCGGATTGGGATGTCGCGGTTCGGCAGCATGCCGATCGGCGTGCCGTTGACGATGCCGGCGGCGCCCTTCGCCGCGTCCTCGGCGTTGGCCGCGATCACGACGCGCGCCCGCTCGCCGAGGAGCGTGACCAGGGCCTCGGCCCTGCCGCGCTCGACATCGTAGAGTGTCAGATGGCGCACGCCACAGCCCGCCAGCGCAAAGGCGATCGCCTTGCCGACGCCGCCCGCGCCGATGATCGCGACCGGCCCGTCGCCATCCTGCCGGCCGAGCCGGCGATAGGCGGTGGCGAAGCCCGAGGTGTCGGTGTTGTGGCCGATCAATCTGCCATCGTCGACGACGATGGTGTTGACCGCGCCCATCGCGGCAGCCTGCTCGGACAGCCCGTCGAGGAGCGGCACGACCGCTTCCTTGTAGGGGAAGGTGACGTTGATGCCGGAAAAGCCGAGGCGGCGGATGCCGTCGAGCATGGCGGCGAGATCATCTCGCCCGGCGCCGGCGACCTCGATCAGATGGTAATGCGCTTCGATGCCGGCCGCGCGCGCCGCCGCTTCCTGCGCCGCCGGTGTCGCTGAATGCGCGATCGGCGAGCCGATCAGCCCAAGCAACACCCGCTTGCTCTTCCTGGCGGTGACGATGGTCGACATTCCGGTCCCTTGGCGCCCGTCTCGGCAGGCTTCATCAGTGGCTTCGAGATAAACCGATTTGAACTGCTAACGCGATAACCAATTTGTCGCGAATGCCTAACTTGATGTTATCTTTCACGACGAGCGCGCGAGCCGTGGTCCGACCACCGCATTCATCTCCTCGCGCAGCAGCTTCACGAAGGTTTCTGCATAGAGCGAGAGCGCCTTGTCGTTCTTCATCGCCATATAGGTCTGGAAATGGGTCGGCTCCTCGATCGGGATCGTGGCGATGCCCTGCATCGAGCCATGGGCGACGGTGAACTGGTCGATGATGGCGATGCCGAGCCCGGCCCGGACCAGCGAGCAGACCGTGGTGCCGAAACGTGCCTTGATCGCCATGTCGTAGTGCAGGCCCTGGCGCTGGAAGATCTCGCTCATGATCCGGCCATAGGGGTCGGTCGGGTCGATGCCGATCAGCTCATGGCTGACGATCTCGCGGGCCGAGATGCTGGTGCGCCCGGCGAGCGCGTGGTTCTGCGGGACGATGCAGAGCAGTTCGCCCATCGCCAATGGCATGAAGTCGAGGCCGGGATGATCCAGCTTGTAGCTCATCGCCACGATCTCGCCCTTGCCGAGCAGGAGATAGTCGAGCGCCTCCTCGATCTTCAGGATGTTGATGTCGATGCGCAGGTCCGGATGCTTGCGCCTGAGGCGCTCGATCGCGCGCGGCACCATGACATGGCAGATGCTCGGCACCGAGCCGAGCTTGAACTCGACATCGCCGCCGCGCTCGATTCGGGCCAGCATCGAGTGCAGGTCGTCGACCTTGCGGTAGACGCCGTTGATCTGCTCGAAGATGTCCTTGGCCTCCGGCGTCGGCACATAGCGGCCGTGCCTGCGCTCGAACAGCTTGAGCCGCAGCGTGCGCTCGGTGTGCTTCATCAATCGGCTGATACCGGGCGCCGAGACGTTGAGGAGCTTCGCCGCGCCGGCGATCGTGCCGGTGATCATGATCGCCCGGACCACCTCGATCTGGCGCAGCGTCAGCATGGCTGCGTGTTCCCTCTGTCCGCTTCTTGCCGGCAGCGGAAGGGACGGCCGCTTGCCTGTCAAGACGGGCGCGCGCCAGCCCGATGGGACCGAGTTGACTTGCGCATGATTTGCCGGTCACCTCCCGTTAGGTCGTCGATCGATCCGGGGGGATGGCATGGCGGAACAACTTCATCCCGCGGCGCCGGATCACCTGCCGGCGTTCATCACCAGTCCGGGCGGGACGGATTATCTGATGGTCGTCGCGGCGGTCATCCTGATCGGTGCCGTATTGGGCATCGGCGTGCTTTTCCTGCGCCTGCACACCTTGCCGGAACGCATCGCGCACAAGACCCACAAGCTGCAATTCGAGATCGTTGCCGTGCTCGGGCTGCTCGCATTGTTCACCCATGTCCATCTCTTCTGGGTGATCGGCCTGTTCCTCGCCTTGATCGACATCCCCGACATTCCCGGGATGTTCGGCCGGATGGCGGGCGCGCTCGAGAAGATCGCCGGCATCGCGCCCGGCCATGGCGGGGAGGCCGCTTCGGACGTGGAGCATGGCATCGCTCCGCCAGACGACAAGCCGGTGCAAGTATCGACCGCGGCCGCGCCGACCGGCCAGCATCGAGGGGTGAGCGATGCTTGAGCTTCTCGTCTGCGCGCTCTTCACCATCGTCCCGGATTACCTCTACCGCCGTTACGGCCAGGGCAAGCGGCTGGGCAAGGAGATCACGTTCTATTCGGTCTGGTTCGAACTGCGCTGGGGCATCGTCACCTGCGTGATGCTGACGGTCGGCCTGATCACGGTGATCTTCTACAATCATCCCTCGACGACATCAGCCACGGTGTTCTTCCGGAGCGTGCCGATCGTGCCGGAGATCAATGGCCGCGTCGCGCAGGTCCACGTCGGCTACAGCGCGAAGGTCGAAAAGGGCGCACCGATCTTCACACTCGACAGCAAGAGCCAGGAGGCAGCCGTCGAGACGGCGCGGCGCAAGATCGCCGAGGTCGACGCGACACTGGTGGTCGCGAAGTCCGATATCCTCGCTTTTGACGGCAAGATCCAGGAGGCGAGGAGCGCGCTGCAGCAGGGGCTCGACGAATTGCAGACCAAGCGCGAGCTAAGGCAGCGCAATGAAAACGTCGTCGCGACCCGCGAGATCGAGCGGCTCGAGAACATCGTGGCCGGCCGCGAGGCCGCGGTTGCGTCCGCGACAGCCTCGCAGGCGGCTGCCCAGACCAAGATCGTGACGCTGCTGCCGGCCGAGCGCGCCAGCGCCGAGGCAGCATTGGCGCAGGCCGAGGTGGAGTTGGGCAAGACCGTGGTGCGGGCCGGCTTCACCGGGCATGTCGAGCAGTTCACGCTGAGGGTTGGCGATATCGTCAACCCCTTCATGCGCCCCGCCGGGACCATCATTCCGGCAGAGGCCGGCCGGGTCGGACTGCAGGCCGGCTTCGGCCAGATCGAGGCCCAGGTGATCAAGGTCGGCATGGTCGCCGAGGCCACGTGCGTCTCGAAGCCGTGGACGGTGATCCCGATGGTGGTGACCGGCGTGCAGGATTTCATCGCCGCCGGCCAGCTTCGCAGCGGCGAGCAATTGATCGACGTGCAGCAGGTGGTGCGCCCCGGAACGCTTCTGGCTTATCTCGAGCCCCTCCACCCGGGCGGGATGGACGGCGTGACGCCGGGTTCGAGCTGCATCGCCAATGCCTATACCAGCAACCACGACGTGATTGCTGCGAAGGATACCAGCACCTTCCGGCGCATCGTCCTGCATGCGGTCGACGCGGTCGGGCTGGTTCATGCCCTGCTGCTGCGCATCCAGGCGCAAGTGCTGCCGATCAAGACCCTCGTCCTCAGCGGGCACTAAAGCCCGCTGGGCCGATCAACTGGTCCCGGGAGGGTCAGAAGCGTCGGCCGGCCGGGCCCGGTGGTGAGGTCCGTCGGGGCTGCGCCTGCGGGCGGGCCGCTGTGTCCATCGATCGGAACGCTTCGATGTTCGCCTCGCCGCTCCGCATCGCCGCGCCCATGCGGCCGTCATGCATCATGCCGTAGTTCTCAAGCTGGGTGTCGTGGATGCAGCCATCCATCCGATTGCAGGCCGCGGCGGGACCAGCGGGCAGGCTTGCAGACAAGGCGATGATGGCCGACGCGGCGAGCGCGCCGGCGGTGACCCTTGCGATCATCCGCGTTCTCCATAGTCGTCAGGTGAGGAGATTCGCGGCGCCTTGGGCGCCTCATCCCCGGCCCTTCTTCTCGTACTCGGCGTAGAGTTGGTCGGCCATGGCACGTAGCGCCCGGCCGATATTGGCGTATTCATACTCGTTGAGATTGGCGAGCGAGGCGCGGCCCGCCGCTTGCTTCGTGCCGAAGCCACGCCCCGGCAGCAACACGATCCCGGTCTCGTCGGCGATGCGGAACAGGAAATCGCCGGTGGCCGAGCGCTTCGTGACCCATTTGGCGAAGGCGTCGCCATAGAGCTTGCGTGAGATCTCCTCGAGGTCGAGCAGGGTGTAGTAGTCGACGGCGTTCGGATCGGTGTCCTGCTCGATGCCGAGCTCGCGATAAAGCGCAGCCTCGCGCCGGCGGATCAGCTTCTTCAGCTCGGCCTTGTAGCTGTCGCTCTCGTCCATCAGTGCGAACAGCGAGAACAGCACCATCTGGACCTGCTGCGGGGTCGACAGGCCGGCGGTGTGGTTGAGCGCCACCGCCCGGCTGTCGGCGACGATGCGGTCGATGAAGCGCAGTGACCTCACATCGGGCAGGAGCGAGCCGTAGCGGTGGTCGAGACCTTTCTTGGCCTTTTCGGGCAGGGCGTCGAGAGCTCCGTCGAAGACGTTCTGCTTGTGCGTGGCGATCACGCCGAGGCGCCAGCCGGTCGCGCCGAAATATTTCGAGAACGAATAGACCAGCATGGTGTTCTGCGGGCAGGTCGCGAACAGCGAGCGGAACCCGTCGGCGAAGGTGCCGTAGACGTCGTCGGTGAGGATGAACAGGTCCGGCCGGTGCTCGCGCACGATCGCGGCGACGCGGTCGAGGCTGCGATCGTCCATCTTGACCGAAGGCGGATTGCTCGGGTTGACGCAGAAGAAGATCTTGATCGCCGGATCCTTGAGCTTGTCGAGCTCGCTGTCCGGGTACTGCCACTCCATCGCGGGGTCGGCATTGATCGCGACCTCGACGAGCCCGTATTCCTCGAGTTCGGGGATCTCGATATAGGGCGTGAATACCGGCAGGCCGATCGCGACCTTGTCGCCGCGCTTGAGCAGGCCGTTCTGCTTCATCGTGTTGAAGATATAGGCCATCGCCGCCGTGCCGCCCTCGACGGCGAAGAGGTCGATGCTGCCGGCCGGCAGGAAGCCGCCGATCATCTCCTTGACGATGTACTGCTTGACGATCTCCTCGCTGATCCTGAGCATCCGCGGCGGCACGGGGTAGTTGCTGCCGAGGATGCCCTCGACCATCTCGTGCAGGAAGTCGGAAGGCGGCAGGCCGAGCTGGTCGCGGACATAGCTCAGCGCCCGGCCAAGGAAGACGACGCCCTGCTGGTCGCGATTCTCGGCAGTGAAGCGCTCGAACCGGCCTTCGATGCCCTCGATCTTCGGCAGGCCGCCGACGCCGTTCTCCATGTAGGAATAGGAAAGCTCGGCCTCGGCCACGGCGAACAGGCCGAGCCGGAAGAAGGCGCGGCGGGGCAGGGTGGCCAGGAAATTGGGATTGCCGCGGCCGGCATTGAGCATCGTGCGGTTCGCCTTGCCCGATGCCAGTTTGATCAACTCGTCCTTCAGCTCGAACGGGCTCAGCTTGGCGTATTTTGCGTAATCGGCGGTCATGGCAAACTCCGATCGGTTCAGGCAAAGGCGACGACGAGCGGCCCCAGCAGGGTCAGGAAGACGTTGGCGAGCGCGTAGGTGATGGCGAAGGGCGTGGTCGGGATCGAGTTCCCGGCCTTGTCGAGGATCTCGCCGAAGGCCGGGTTGGCGCTGCGCGACCCCGAGAGCGCGCCAGCGAAGATCGCGGTGTTGTCGTAGCGCAGGACATAGCGCCCGAAGAGCATGGTGATCAGCAGCGGCAGCAGGGTCACCACGACGCCGATCATGAAAATCGACAGGCCCTTCTCGGCGATCGTGCTGACGGCTTGCAGCCCGGATTGCAGGCCGACCACCGCGACGAAGCCGGCGAGGCCGAGGTCGCGCAGCAGCGTCGAGGCGGCTGTCGGCATGTTTCCGAGTGCCATGTTGCGGCTGCGATACCAGCCGAAGGCAAGGCCGGAGAGAAGCGCGCCACCACCGCTGCCCAGGGTCAGCGGAATATCGCCGAACCGGACCACCAGGAGGCCGATGAGCAGGCCGACGACCAGGCCGAAGCCGTGGAAGACGAAATCGGTCTTGTCGCTCGGGATGATGATGCTGCCGACCTGCCGCGCCACGCGCTGCACGTCATCGGCGGTGCCGTAGAGCGTGGCGACGTCGCCCGGCTCGATGACGGTCTCGCCCTCGAGCGGCAACGGATTGCCGGCCCGCTTGACCGCGACCACGTAAACGCCATGGCGCAGATCCGCAGCCGTCGATGCGCGGATCTCCGCGACGGTACGCTTGACGAAGGTGGCCGCGGTGATCGCGACGTCGCGGGTGACGACGACCACATCCATGCCCTCAGACGATTCGAGTTCCGGCCCGAGCTGCTGCGACAGGCCGACCACACCGGAGCGACGCCCGACCAGCAGGACGATGTCGCCGGCCTGGAGCTTGAGCGACGGTTCCGCGCCGATCAGCGAGCCGCCGCGCTTGATGCGCTCGATGCTGATCGGCTGCGCACTGGCGCCTTCGATCTCGGCGACGCTGCGGCCGGCCGCGGTCTCGATGCGATAGATGCGTCCGACGAGATCAGGCGCTGCCGCGTACTCGCCGACACCGTAGCTGCGCGCCCCGGCCAGCATCTCCGCCTCGGCCTTGATCGCGTCGTCGCGAATGCTCCGCCGCATGAACCAGGGCAGGATGTTGACGCAAACGATGATCGCGCCGAACGAGCCGAAAATGTAGGTGACGGCATAGCCGATCGCGACATTGGCCTGCAGGCGCTGGGTCTCGTCCGCGGCGAGTCCGAGCTTGCCGATCGCGGCGCTGGCGGTGCCGATGATCGCCGATTGCGTCAGGCCGCCGGCCGCGATGCCGGCCGCGAGGCCCTTGTCGAGACCGAAGGCGCGCGCCAGCACGATGACGGTCAGGAGCCCGCTCACCGCCAGCACGGTCGCCATCGCGATCTCGCGCAGTGATTGGCGCCCAAGCGAGCGGAAGAATTGCGGCCCGCTCTCGAAGCCGACCGCATAGATGAACAGGGCGAAGAGGACGGATTTGATGCCGTTGTCGATCGAGACGCCGACCTGGCTGATGATCACTGCGGCCAGGAGCGAGCCGGCGACCCCGCCGAGCTGGAACTTGCCGAACTGAAACTTGCCGATCCAGTAGCCGACCGCCAGCGAGAGGAACAGCGCGATCTCGGGCGACTGGTTCAATACGGCATGGAGCCAGGACATGAGCGCGTCCCTCGACATTGAAGTCTTCGGAAACCAAGGTCGTCTGCTGTGCTGTTATTGACTTAATTTATATTCGTTCTGATTGAATATATACATAGTACGCAACTGTCGCGGACGATGTCCAGCGTGTTCATCCGCTGACGGGGCATGCACCGATATGTCAGGCAGCGGCGGCGCCCGTCGATACGCCTTGCAGTTGTAAAGTCCGCGCCGGACTCACAGCACGTCGCGCACGCGTATCAGCGTCGAATCCATGTGCTTGCCGATGATCGCCGCCAGCGCCTCGCCGTCGCGCTTCAGCAGCGCCTCGATCATCTCCTCGTGCTCGGCCACGGCCCCGGCCCACTTCTCCGGGCCTTCATTGCCGACGAAGCGCAGGCGCTTGATCCGGGCTTGCAGGGTGGTGTGCATCTCGACCAGCACGTCGTTGCCGGAGGCGACGACGATGGCGCTGTGGATCGCCTGGTTGAGCTTGAAATAGTCGAGCCGGTTGCGGGTCTCGTATAGCGCCATCATCTCGTCGTGCATCGCCTTGATCGCGGCGATCGTCTCGTCGCTCGCCTGGGCGCAGGTCATCCGACCGCCGAGCTGCTCCAGCGTCTTCAGCACTTCGAGGATCTGCAGCAGGTCGTGCGCCGAGAATTTGCGGACGATCGCGCCCTTGGCCGGCTGGATCTCGACCAGGCCCTCGCTCGCCAGCGTCTTGATCGCTTCGCGCAAGGGAGTGCGGGAAACGCCGAGCTGCGCGCCGACGGCGCCTTCGTTGATGCGCTGTCCGGGCGTGAGCCGGCCCTCGATGATCATGTCGCGCAGTCGCTCCAGCACCTCCTCGTGCAAGGTGCGCCGCGTGATGCGTGGATAGAGCTCCTGCGCCTCGTTCGACATGCCGGCCTCGTTCGTCATCGCGGCTCTCCTTTGTCTTCTGTACGGCATGGCGCTTTCGCGCTGTCAACGCGACCGGCCCGGCTCTGACGGCGACCTCCCGACCGGATGCAGCCTGGCCTGTGGACAGGCGAAGCCGCTGCCGGACTCGCGGCAGAGTAGTGCAGTAATGTTATGCTGCATACAGCATACTTGCCTACGCAGGCGCCGGCATGATAGGCCGGAGGCAAGCAACCGGCCGCGGCCGGCCTCGGGAGGACGAGATGGACATCAAGGCGCAGGCTTCCTTGCCGGTGATTGCGGTCGCGATGGGCGACCCTTCCGGCATCAGCCCCGAACTCACCGCCCGCATCCTGGCCGAATCCGATCTGCGCAACGCTGCCCGCTACATCGTCTTCGGCGATCTGCGCCTGTTCCAGCTTGGCGCCGACGATGCCGGCCTCACGCCCGACCTGCATGTTATCGGCGAGGGCGACGCCATGCCGGCCGATGCCGGCAAGCCTGTTTTCGTCGACCTGAAGAACCACGATCCGGCTGACCTCAAGCGCGGCACGGCGACGCTTGCCGGCGGCAAGGCGGCGACCGACAATTTCCGCCGCGCGCTGCGCCTTGCCGCCTCCGGCAAGGCCGATGCGGTGTTCTTCACCCCTTTCAACAAGGCGGCGATGCGCTTTGCCTATCCCGGCTATGACGACGAGATCCGCTTCGTGCGCGACGCGATCGCGTTCGAGGGGCCGGCCAGCGAGTTCAACGTGCTGGACAAGCTCTGGAACGCGCGCGTCACCTCGCATATCCCACTCTCCGAAGTCGCCCAGAACATCACGCAGGAGCGCATCCTGCGGGCGCTCGACCTTGCCGACCGGAACCTGCGCGCCGCCGGCTTCAACCCGCCGCGCATCGCGGTGGCCGGCATCAACCCGCACGCCGGCGACGGCGGCAATTTCGGCCGCGACGAGATCGAGACGATCGAGCCGGCGGTGAAGACGGCCAAAGCCAAGGGCTATGTGGTCGAAGGGCCGTTCCCGTCCGACACGGTGTTCCTGCGCGCCAAGAACGGCGATTTCGACGCCGTGCTGACGATGTATCACGACCAGGGCCAGATCGCGATGAAGCTGATGGGCTTTGACCGCGGCGTCACGCTGATCGGCGGCTTTCCGTTTCCGATCTGCACGCCGGCCCACGGCACCGCCTACGAGATCGCTGGCAAGGGCGTCGCCAATCTCGGCGCGACCCGCGCGGCGCTGTCGCTCGCGATCAAGATGGCGAGCGAAGGCAAGGCAGCCCGCAAGGCCGCCTGAGTCATGTCCCGGTACAGCGGTCGCGAAGAGCCGCACCTCATTTCAACGATTATCCAGGGAGAAACAGCATGAAACGTTTCTGTATCGCAGCGGGCGCTGCCCTTGCCTCCGTCATTGCCGCGGTGGCTCCGGCCGTGGCCTGGCAGCCGACCAAGCCGATCGAGTTCGTCGTGACCTCGGGTCCCGGCGGCGGCACCGATAATTTCGCCCGCATCGTCCAGTCGATCATCGCCAAGCACAAACTGGTCGAGCAGCCGGTCGTCGTGCTCAACAAGGGCGGCGGCAGCGGCGCCGAGGGCTATATCTATGGCAAGGGTGCCAAGGGTGATGCCCACAAGGTCGTCTTCGGCACCAACAACGCCTATCTGCTGCCTTACGTCGCCAAGCTCGGCTACAAGCTCTCCGACCTGACGCCCGTCTCGGCGCTGGCGCTCGACGAGTTCCTGATCTGGGTGAAGGGCGACGCGCCCTTCAACGACGCCAAGGCCTATGTCGAGGCCGCCAAGGCCAAGCCCGGCAGCTTCAAGATGGCCGGCAGCCAGTCCAAGGACACCGACCAGACGCTGACCGCGATGATCCAGGAGGCGACCGGCGCCAAATGGATCTACGTACCCTTCCAGGGCGGTGGCGCGGCTGCGACCCAGCTCGCCGGCGGCCATGTCGACTCCAACACCAACAACCCGAACGAGAACATCGGCCAGTGGAAGGCCGGTCAGGTGAAGCCGCTCTGCGTCTTCTCGCCGGTGCGCCTCGCCAAGAGCGATCCGATCCATGACGGCAAGGGCTGGGGCGACATCCCGACCTGCAAGGAAGCGGGCCTGCCGCTAGAAGCCTTCCAGATGCCGCGCACCGTCTGGCTGCCGGCCGAGGTTCCCGCCGACGCCGTCGCCTACTACGCCGACGTGATGGAGAAGGTCAGCAAGACGCCGGAATGGGCCGAGTTCATTGCCCGCACCGCGCAGACCGCCCGCTTCATGAAGGGCAAGGAACTCACCGACTTCGTCGCCAAGGACGAGGCCGCCAACGCCAAGGTCTTCAAGAACGAAGGCTGGGTCATCAACTGACCTCGCCAGACCACGCTTGGATCATCCCGGACGGGCGCAGCCCGGTCCGGGATGATTGTCCGGAACACCAATAGAATTCGGGAGAGCGCCGATGATCAGCCGCTTCCAGGCCGAGATCGCCACAGCGCTGGCGACGCTCGCGTTCGGCCTCATCATCGTCAACGGCGCCCGCGAGTTCGGTCTCGGCTGGGATTCGTCCGGCCCGCAGCCCGGCGCCTTCCCATTCTATTGCGGCCTGCTGATCGCGCTCGCCAGCGCGGGCACGATCGTGACGACGATCGGCCGGCGGATGGGCGGCTCGGCGGCGCTCGCCGGGATCTTCCTCGACAAGGAGCAGGGCAAGCGCGTCCTCGCCTTCTTCGTGCCGATGCTGGCCTTCGTCGTGCTCAGCGTTACGCTCGGCATGTACGTCGCGATGCTGCTCTATCTCGTCTTCACGATGCGCTTCCAGGGCCGCTATGGCTGGCTGCCCTCGCTCGCGACGGCCTTCGGCACTGCCGCCTTCTTCTATTTCGGCCTCGAGAAATTCGCCCAGGTCGGCCTCCTCAAGGGGCCGGTCGAAGCGATGCTCGGCCTCTGATCCAGCGCGCCGGAGCCTTCCATGGAAAACTTCGCCTCGCTCCTCCACGGCTTCGAAGTCGCGCTGACGACCCATCACATCGCGCTGATGTTCGCCGGTGTGCTGCTCGGCATCCTCGTCGGCGTGCTGCCGGGCCTCGGCGCGCCCAACGGTGTTTCGCTGATGCTGCCGCTGACCTTCAGCATGGACCCGGTTTCGGCGATCATCCTGCTGACCTCGCTCTACTGGGGCGCGCTCTTCGGCGGCTCGACCACCTCGATCCTGTTCAACATCCCGGGCGAGCCGTCCTCTGTCGCCACCACCTTCGACGGCCACCCGATGGCCAAGCAGGGCAGGGCGACTGAAGCGCTCTCCTTCGCCTTCCTTTCGGCCGGCATCGGCGCCATGGCCGGCGTCATCCTGATCACGCTGCTCTCGGGCTGGGTCGCTCGCTTTGCACTGAAATTCTCCTCGCCGGAATATTTCGCGGTCTACTTCATGACCTTCGCCAGCTTCGTCGGCCTTGGGGGCGCCTCGCCGCTGAAGACCATCGTCTCGATGGCGATGGGCTTCGCCTTCGCCACGATCGGCATGGATTCTGTCTCGGGCAATGTCCGCCTGACCTATGAATTCGATGCGCTGCTTGCCGGCGTCAGCTTCCTCATCGCGGTGATCGGCCTGTTCGGCATCGGCGAACTGCTGCAGACCATGGAGGAGGGGCTTCGTTTCGACGGGGTGAAGGCCAAGGTGCGTCCGCGCGACGTGCTCGCGACGGCGCTGAAGCTGCCGCGCTACTGGCTGGCGCTGCTGCGCTCTAGCATCATCGGCATCTGGATGGGCATCACGCCGGGCGGCCCGACCGCGGCCTCCTTCATGAGCTACGCCATGGCCAAGCGCTCCTCGCGCAATCCGGAGAAGTTCGGCAAGGGCGAGCCCGAAGGCGTGATCTCGCCCGAGACGGCCGACCATGCCGCCGGCTCCGCCGCCATGCTGCCGATGCTGGCGCTTGGTATCCCGGGTTCCGCGACCGCTGCGGTGATGATGGGCGGCCTGATGATCTGGGGTCTGAACCCCGGCCCGATGCTCTTCGTCGAGCGGCCCGATTTCGTCTGGGGCCTGATCGCCTCGATGTATCTTGGCAACGTCGTCGCCGTCATCGTCGTGCTGGCAACGGTACCGCTCTTCGCCTCGATCCTGCGCATCCCGTTCTCGATCATCGGGCCGGCGATCGTCGTGGTCTGCTTCATCGGCGCCTATACGGTCGGCAACAAGCAGTTCGACATCTGGCTGGCGCTCGCCTTCGGCATCGTCGGCTATCTCTTCAAGAAGCTCGACTATCCGATCGCACCGCTGGTGCTGGCCATGGTCATCGGCGACAAGGCGGAGGACGCCTTCCGCCAGTCGATGATTTTCAGCCAGGGCTCGCTCTCGATCTTCTGGTCGAATGCGCTGGTGGCGAGCCTGATGGCGATCGGCCTCGCGCTGCTGCTCTTCCCGCTGATCGGCTCGACCCGCCGCGGCATCCGCAAACTGGTGACCGCCCGCGCAGCCAAGGCTTGATCCAGACGCACTGCCGGAGGCTGACTACCGACGCTATGGTGAACCGTCCAGAACCGAGCCGAGGACGGATCGCCGATGACGGATGCAAGGCTGCGCGCCATCCAGGCCGACATCACGACGCTTCCCGTCGACGCCATCGTCAATGCGGCCAACAATTCGCTGCTGGGCGGGGGCGGGGTCGACGGTGCGATCCATCGCGCGGCGGGGCCGGAGCTCCTGCAGGAATGCCGCAGGCTCGGCGGCTGCCAGACCGGCGACGCCAAGCTGACCCAGGGTTACCGGCTGCGGGCGCGCTTCGTGATCCACACGGTCGGGCCGGTCTGGCAGGGCGGCGGCCAGAGCGAGGCGGAACTGCTCGCTTCCTGCTATCGCCGCTCCCTGGTGGTTGCGGCTGGAGCGGGCGCGCGAACCATCGCCTTTCCCAGCATCAGCACCGGTGTCTATGGCTATCCGATCGCAGCTGCGGCGAAGATCGCCGTGGCGACGGTCGCTGCAGCGCTGAAAGCCAGGCCCGATTTCGACGAGATCACCTTCTGCTGCTTCTCGCCCGAGGACCTCGCCATCTACCAGCGCGAGCTCGTCGAGGCCGGCGACCTGCGGGCGCAATGAGCGCAACCCTTTCCCAACCACGAGCAGCCGAGGCCTTGCCATGAGCGAACCCTACAAGGGCATCATCCCGATCGCGCCGACCATCTTCCACGAGAACGGCGACGTCGACCACGAGGGCAACTGCCGGGTCATGGACCTGATGGTCGACCAGGGTGTCGACGGCATCTGCATCCTCGCCAATTTCTCCGAGCAGTTCCTCTTGACCGATGCCGAGCGTGACGAGGTCATGCGGCTCTCGATCGAGCAGGTCGCGGGCCGGGTGCCTGTCTGCGTCACCACCTCGCATTTCTCGACCCGCATCGCTGCCCAGCGCGCCAAGGCGGCGGCCGATGCCGGTGCCAAGATGCTGATGATGATGCCGCCTTATCACGGCGCGCTGCTCAAGGCCGACGAGCAGGGCATGATCGAGCACTTCAAGATCGTCGCCGACGCCTGCGGTATCCCGATCATCCTGCAGGACGCGCCGCTCTCCGGCGTGACCATGACCGTGCCCTTCATGATCAGGCTCAACAAGGAGGTGCCGCTCGTCCGCTACTTCAAGATCGAGGTACCGGGTACGGCGGGCAAGCTGCGCTCGCTGATCGAGGCCGGGGGCGACGCCATCGTCGGGCCGTTCGACGGCGAGGAGGCGATCACGCTGATGGCCGATCTCGACGCCGGCGCCACCGGCACGATGACATCGGCGATGATCCCCGACCTGATCAAGCCGATCCTGGCGGCGCATGCGTCCGGCGACCGCAAGCAGGCGGCGGCGCTCTATGCCCGCGTGCTGCCGATCATCAACTACGAGAACCGGCAATGCGGCCTGCGCTCGGCCAAGGCGGTGATGCAGGCCGGTGGCGTGATCAAGTCGGACGCCGTCCGTCATCCGCTGACGCCGCTGCATCCGAAGACACGCGAAGGCTTGCTCGAGCTCGCGCGCGAACTCGATCCGCTGGCGCTGCGCTGGGGCAAGTAACCCAGGCGCTGATGCTGCCCGTCCTGAAGGCGGGCAGCGTCGATCAATAGGCTCCGATGCCGCCGGAAGGCGGCGGCATGTTGCCCCGTCGATCTTTGGTGATGAACTCCGGCGTCACCAGAAGCATCCGGGACAGCCAGGAGCTGTAGGCAGCTAGCAACGCTATGACGGCACGCATGGTCGCCTCCAAGATTGCAGGGACGACCATAGCAGAAAAACACGCTGGTTGCCGGCGAATTCTTTCGCCTCAGGCCTTGGTCCAGACCGCGAGCTCGTAACCATCCGGATCGGTGAAGTGGAAGCGTCGGCCGCCGGGGAAGTCGAAGGCCGGCTTGACGACCTGGCCGCCGGCCGCTTCGACTGCCGCCTGCGCTGCGGCGAGATCGTCGGCATAGAGGATCACCAGCGGCCCGCCTGGTCTCACCGTGCCGATCGTGGTGAAGCCACCCTCAAGCCGGCCATCGGCGAAAGCGCAGTATTCCGGGCCGTACTCCGTCATCGTCCAGTCGAAGGCCTTCTCGTAGAAGGCGCGGGCGCGCGGGATGTCGGTGACGACGAACTCGATATAGTCGATGCGGCGGTCGTTGCTCGGCGGCACGGGCAGTCTCCTTGCGGTCTTCCGAGGTCATTCTACCCAGGCATCATGGCGCCGGCGCGGTCGGCTCCTGGCAGCAATGACCGAGGACGTGTCGTGTATCGTGGCCAACCGGATTTTTCACTTCTTCGGAGTGTTCGGAGCGCGGATCCCCATGCAATCCTGTGATGCGCCACGTAACGAAATCGCGTTGGCATGCTCTGTTTGCACACTCTATCGTGCAGACACACGTTTCCTGCTCCGGAGCTCGTCATGACCGCAACCGCCAAGCGCGGCTACGCGCCGGAGATCATCGTTGCCGCCGGCTGCCTGATCGCGCTGATCAGCTTCGGTCCGCGTGCCAGCGCCGGCCTGTTTCAGCTCCCGATGATCTCCCAGTTCGGCTGGGGTCGCGACACGTTCAGCCTCGCGCTGGCGATCCAGAACCTGCTCTGGGGCCTGGGCGCGCCCTTCGCCGGCGCGATCGCCGACCGCTTCGGCATGGTGCGGGTGCTCTGCGTCGGCGCGTTGCTCTATGCCGCCGGCCTCGTGACGATGTCCTATGCCACGACGCCGCTGCAACTCCATCTGGGTGCCGGTGTGCTGATCGGCTTCGGCCTCTCCGCCTGCTCCTTCAACCTGATCCTCGCCGCCTTCGGCAAGCTTCTGCCGGAGCAATGGCGGCCGCTCGCCTTCGGCGCCGGCACCGCCGCCGGCTCCTTCGGCCAGTTCCTGTTCCCGCCGATCGGCAACATCCTGATCGAGACGCTGGGCTGGCAGCAGGCGCTGATCGTCTTCGCCTTCACCCTGCTGCCTGTGCTGCCGCTCTCGGTGATGCTGGCGATGCGGGGTTCAAAGCAGCCTGCCGCTGCGCCCGGCGCGGTTGCCGCCCCCAACCAGAGCATCGCGCAGGCGCTGGCCGAGGCCTTCAAGCACCGGAGCTACGTCCTGCTCGTGCTGGGGTTCTTCACCTGCGGTTTCCAGCTCGCCTTCATCACCGTGCACATGCCGGCCTATCTCAAGGACACCGGCCTGCCGGCCTGGGTCGGCGGCTGGACGCTGGCCGCGATCGGCCTCGCCAATGCAGTCGGCTCGCTCGGCTCGGGCTGGCTGACGGCGCGCATGCCCAAGCGCCATCTGCTCGCCTGGATCTATCTCGGCCGGGCCGTCGCCATCGCCGTCTTCATCCTGCTGCCGCCGAGCCCGATGACCGCGATCGCCTTCGGCATCGTCATCGGCGTGTTCTGGCTCTCGACCGTGCCGCCGACCTCGGCGCTGGTCATGCTGATGTTCGGCACCAAGTACATGGCGATGCTCTACGGCTTCGCCTTCTTCTCGCACCAGGTCGGCGGCTTCCTCGGCGTGCTGCTCGGCGGCATCCTCTATGAGCAGTTCGGCTCTTATACGATCGTCTGGTGGCTCTCGGTCGCGCTCGGCGTCGCCTCGGCGCTGATCAACCTGCCGATCGTCGAAAAGCCGGTCGCGCGCGCGGTGCCGCAGCCAGCCTGACCAAAGACGCACCGGCTTGCCGCTTGCGGGTGGCAGCCGGGCGGGCCACTCCTAGGGGCCTGTTCCATGGCTTCCCAGGAGTGAGTTCATGTCGACCTTCAAGGCCCTCATCGCCAGCAAGGGCGAAGCCGGCACCAACGTCGCATTCGGCGAGTTCGCCGAAGCGGACCTGATGGAAGGCGACGTCACCGTCCGCGTCACCCATTCGACGCTGAACTACAAGGACGGCCTCGCCATCACCGGCCGCGCCCCCGTGGTGCGGCGCTGGCCAATGATCCCCGGCATCGACTTCGCCGGCCGGGTCGAAGTTTCTGATCACCCCGATTTCAAGCCCGGCGACCTCGTCATCCTCAATGGCTGGGGCACGGGCGAGACGCATCTGGGCGCCTATGCCCAGAAGAGCCGGGTCAAGGGCGACTGGCTGGTGCCGCTGCCCGACGGCATGACGCCGGCCGAGGCGATGGCGATTGGCACCGCCGGCTACACCGCCATGCTCTGCCTGCTCGCGCTCGAGCGCCATGGCCTGAAGCCTGCCGACGGGCCGGTCGTCGTCACCGGCGCTGCCGGCGGTGTCGGCTCGGTCGCGACCGCGCTGCTCGCCAAGGCCGGCTGGCATGTGATCGCCTCGACCGGCCGGCCCGAGGAAGCGGACTATCTCAAGAGCCTAGGTGCCGCCGAGATCATCGACCGTAACGAACTTTCCAACCCCGGCCGCCCGCTCGGCAAGGAGCGCTGGATCGCCGGCGTCGACGCGGTCGGCTCGCACACGCTGGCGAACGTGCTCTCGATGACGAAATATGGGGGCGCCGTCGCCGCCTGCGGGCTGGCGCAGGGCATGGACCTGCCGGCTTCCGTGGCGCCCTTCATCCTGCGCGGCGTCGCGCTGCTGGGCGTCGATTCGGTGATGTGCCCGAAGCCGCGCCGGCTCGAAGCCTGGGCCCGGCTTGCGCGCGACCTCGACCGCGACAGGCTCGCGGCGATGACCACGACGATCCCGCTCGATGACGTCGTCGAGACCGGCCGGGCGCTGCTCGACGGCAAGGTGCGCGGCCGGGTCGTCGTCGAGATCGGCTGAATGCTCAGCCCGCGCCTTCGAGCTGCGCCTTGCGTTTGGCGAGTTCGCCGCCGACGAAATCCATGAAGGCACGCACCCGCGGCGCGTGTCTGATGTCGGGATGGGTCAGGATCCACAGGCCGGTGGCGAAGTCCGGATCCGGCGGCAGCAAACGGACGAGCCCCGGCCGCTGGTCGGCGATGAAGCAGGGCAGCGGGCCGATGCCGATGCCCTGCTCGACCGCTTCCGTCAGTCCGAGCACGGCGGAGGAGCGCAGCGCGATCCGGTCCGCCGGAACATGGTCGCGGACATAGCGGGCCGCCTTGACGTAGCCGAGCGGGTCGCCGAGCGCGACCCAGTCGCGCCGGAATAGCAGCTTCGGCTCGTGCGCCTCCGCCTCCGTGGTCGGCGCATCGGCGCGGGCATAGACGGCCCAGTTCAGATTGGCGAGGCGGCGGCCGACCAGCGTCTCGCCGGGGGAATCGCTGGCGCGGATGGCGACGTCGGCGTCGCGGCGCGAGAGATTGAGGGTTTGGCTCGCCATGACGATGTCGAGCCGGATCAAGGGGTGCGCGGCCCGGAACACCGCGAAGATCGGCAGCAGCACGTGCAGATAGAGCGTATCGGTGGTGGTCACGCGCAAGTCGCCTGAGGGCGCGAGGTCGCGCCCTGCCAGCCTGCGTCCGAAGGCGGTGACGTCGTCGTCGATGCGCGAGGCCAGCGTCGTCATCTCCTCGCCGGCCGAGGTCGCGACATAACCGGTCTTGCGCCGCTCGAAGAGGGCGTGGCCGAGCTGCTCCTCGATCTGCCCGAGCCGGCGGAACACCGTCGAGTGATTGACGTTGAGCGCCGCGGCCGCTCCGGTCAGCCCGCCGGCATCGGCGATCGCCTTGATCAGGCGGAAATCATCCCAGGCGAGCTTGGAGATCGACAATGGCCACACTCCGGCAATTCGGCGTGCAGCATTGCCAGATCTTGCGGAAATGCAAGCGATCCCGCCGGGCCTCAGCGTGGCGCGGCGGCGCGCTTTAGTCGGTCGTTGATCGCCTCGCCAAGCCCATGCATCGGGATTGGCGCGACGGCGATCGTCTTTGGACCGCGATCGTCGAGCCGGCGCAAGGCTGCAAAGAGGTTGGCGGCCGCCTCGGTCAGATCGCCGGTCGAGCTGAGGTTGAAGGCGAGCGCGGGCAGGGCGCCGTTCGGCTCCGGCCCGAAGCCGAGCCAGGCTTCGCCGGGACGCGCCGCTTCCGCGTCGAGCCTGACGGCCGCCCGCGGCGCATAGTGCGAGGCGAGCAGTCCGGGCGCGAGCGGCGCCGAGCCGCCTTCCTCGACGATGACGAGGGCTTGCCCGATCGCCGCTTCCAGCGCCGCCCGCGGTACGCCGCCCGGCCGCAGCAGGCGCGGCACGCCGCCGAGGCAGGCGACGATGCTGGATTCGACGCCGACTGCCGTCGGCCCGGCATCGAGCACAGCGTCGATGCGGCCGTCGAGATCGGCGAATACGTGATCGGCCTGCGTCGGGCTGACCCTGCCAGAGCGATTGGCCGAGGGCGCGGCGATCGGCCGGCCCGCCGCCTGCAGCACGGCGTGCGCCACCTGATGCGACGGCACGCGGAGCGCGACGCTGTCGAGCCCGGCGCGGGCGAGGCTGCAGACCGTGCAGGCAGAGGAGGCCGGTACGACCAGCGTCAGCGGCCCCGGCCAGAACGCCTTCGCCAGCGCCAGCGCAGGGGCGTCGAAAAGGCCCTGGCGCCTTGCGGCGTCGATGTCCGGCAAATGCGAGATCAGCGGATTGAAGCTCGGGCGCTCCTTGGCGGCGTAAATCGAGGCGACGGCTCGATCGTCGGTCGCATCGGCGGCGAGCCCATAGACCGTCTCGGTCGGCAACGCGACCAGCCTGCCGGCGCGCAACAGCTCCGCGGCGGCGGCGATGCCGGCCTCATCGGCGGAAAGGCGCTGGGTCTGGCGAGATCCTGTCACGGGCACTCTTGAAAGTTCATATGTAAACTATAACAATGCCGGGATGGCATGCGTGTAGGCGCGCCGGCTGACGCGTGGGCAAGCGAATAGTTCGCGGCTAGCATGGCCGT
This sequence comes from Allobosea sp. Root483D1, assembly GCF_001429505.1. GTDB lineage: Bacteria > Pseudomonadota > Alphaproteobacteria > Rhizobiales > Beijerinckiaceae > Allobosea. Next base: position 84,953 of record NZ_LMJW01000001.1, on the reverse strand, counting down.
CAAACGCAACGATGCAGAATGCCCGCCGGGAATGCGCGGGCGCCGAGGGAGGCAAACGATGTCGTACCGTGCTCCGGTCGAGGATATCCTGGCGACGATGCGCCATGTCGCCGGGCTCGACGCCCTGATCAATGAGGGGCTGGCACCGGAACTCGCCGACGGCGTCACCGAGGCGGTGCTGGAGGAGGCCGCGAAGTTCGCCGGCGATGTCCTGGCTCCGTTGAACATCGTCGGCGACCGGCACGGCTCCAGGCTCAAGGACGGCATCGTCGTCACCCCGCCGGGCTGGAAGGAGGCCTATCACGCCTGGGCTAAAGGAGGCTGGAATGCGTTGCCGGGGCCGGAGGCCTATGGTGGCCAGGCCCTGCCGACGCTGGTGCAGTCGGCCTGCACCGAGATGTGGAATTCGGCCGCCTTCGCCTTTGCGCTTGGCCCGCTGCTTACGGTCGGCGCGATCGAGGCGCTGCACGCCCATGGTTCCGACTATCTGAAGGAGACCTACCTCGCCAAGCTCGTTTCCGGCGAGTGGATGGGCACGATGAACCTGACCGAGCCGCAGGCCGGTTCGGATCTCAACGCCCTGCGCTCCAAGGCCGAGCGCGCCGGCGACGGCACCTACCGCATCAGCGGCCAGAAGATCTTCATCACCTATGGCGATCACGAGATGACGGACAATATCGTCCATCTCGTCCTCGCCCGCCTGCCCGACGCCCCTCCCGGCACGCGCGGCATCTCGCTCTTCCTCGTGCCCAAATACCTGGTCAACGCCGACGGCTCGCTCGGCTCGCGCAATGATGTCCGCTGCACCGGCGTCGAGCACAAGCTCGGCATCCATGCCTCGCCGACCTGCGCCATGAGCTATGGCGACGAGGGCGGCGCCATCGGCTGGCTGATCGGCGAGGAGAATCGCGGCCTCGCCTGCATGTTCACGATGATGAACAATGCCCGCCTCAACGTCGCGGTGCAGGGCGTCGCCATCGCCGAGCGCGCCTATCAGCAGGCACTTTCCTTCGCGCAGGAGCGCAAGCAGGGCACGGCGCTCGATGCGCCGAAGGGCGCCCCGATGAGCCCGATCATCGTCCACCCCGACATCCGCCGCATGCTGATGGAGATGCGCTCCAAGACGCAGGCCGCGCGCTCGCTCTCGCTGCTGCTAGCCGCCTTGCTCGACCGTTCGCATCGCGAGACCGATGAGGGCAAGCGCAAGGCCGCGGCCGAACGCGCTGCGATCATCACGCCGGTCGCCAAGGCCTATGCCACCGATATCGGCGTCGAGGTCGCCTCCACCGGTGTCCAGGTCCATGGCGGCATGGGCTATGTCGAGGAGACCGGCGCGGCCCAGCATCTGCGCGATGCCCGCATCGCCACGATCTATGAGGGCACCAATGGCATCCAGGCGATCGACCTCGTGCTGCGCAAGCTGCCGCTCTCGAATGGCGATGCCGTCAAGGCGCTGATCGGCGAGATGCGCGGCGTCGTCGCGCAGGTGCGCGAGGCCAACGCACCCGGCTTCGGCCACAGCGCGGCGCGGCTCGGTGCGGCCGTCGACTCGCTCGAGCGGGCGACCGAGTGGATGCTGGCGACCATGGGCATCGACCAGGCGAGCGCGCTCGCCGGCGCGACGCCCTATCTCAAGCTCTTCGCGCTCGCCCAGGGCGGTACTGGCCTGGCGAAGAAGGCGCTGGCGATGCAGGGCGAGGATCAGGGCGCCGCGGCGCTCGCCACCGCCCGCTTCTATGCCGAGCACCATGTCGGCGAAGCCACCGCGCTGGAACTTGCCGTGACGGAGGGTGCCGGCGCCGTCGAGGATTCGGCTGCGGTCTTCGCGGCGTGACGCCGCTGGCCGCGCCTGGCCTATCGGACCGGCTTCCTCACGCGCATGTGCAGGAAGAGCGGCGCGATATAGGTGTCGGCGAGATAGGGCACGGCCTTGGCCGTTTCCGCATCCACGCCCGGCTCGTGCATGTGCTCGATCCGGAAGCCGGTGGCGACCAGGAGGTTGATCCAGTCGCTGAGCGTGCGGTGAAAGCGCGGCACGCGGAACGGCTCGACCTTGGCCTTCTCCTCGGCCGGAGCGGCGCCGAAGCGCCAGCTCTCGATCTCGCCGTCGCTGACGCGGAAATACTCGCGGACCTCGATGCCGAGCACAGTGCCGGCCTCATCGCGCATGACCTTGCGGCCGGGCGTGGCGAAGCAGGGATGCAGGATCGAGAACTGCAGGAAGCCGCTGGGCTTCAGCACGCGCTTGGCTTCGGCGAGCACGCGGTCCTGGTGCGGCATGTCCATCAGCGACATGAAGGCGGTAGCGAAATCGAACGAGGCATCGGCGAAGGGCAGGGCCATGCCGTCGGCGACGCGATAGGTGATCCCCAGCGGGTTCGCGGCTTCAGCCTCCTGCGCGTGGCGGATGAAGGTCGGAGCGATGTCGATCGCGGTGACGCTCGCGCCGATCTCAGCGAGCTTGCGGGTGTTCGAGCCCTCGCCGCAGCCGATGTCGAGGCCATCCAGCCCGTCGACATCGGGGAGGTGCGCGAAGAAGGCCGGGGTGTTCTGGGCGTCCCGATAGAGATCGTAGCCGGCGCGCGCGTGCCGGGTCCAGGTTTCGGCATTGGCCTCCCAGCAGGCCGCGACTTCGCTCGCTTCCATGATCGTCCTCGCCGTTCGGGGGAGGGGGCTTCTAGCGGAGCCGCTCGCATTGCGCCAGCGGTATCGCCATGACCGATGACAGCCCGCTTAAGCCGCTCGCCGGTAAGGTCTGCCTCGTCGCCGGCGCCTCGCGCGGGCTCGGGCGCGGCATCGCCCGGGCGCTCGGCCAGGCCGGCGCGAGCGTGATCGTCACCGGCCGCTCCAGCGAAGCCGGACCGCGCACCGACCAGCGCTCGGAAACCTTCGAGGACACCGCTCGCGAGGTCGAGGCTGCCGGCGGGCGTGGCGAGCCCTATCGCTGCGACCACACCAATGAGCGCGAGGTCGACCAACTCGTCGCCTGGTCGCTGCGCCGCTTCGGCCGGCTCGATTGCGTCGTCGATGCGGTCTGGGGCGGCAATGAAGGCTATGACGGCGAGCGCTATCCTGATGGTTCCGCCTTCGGTGCGCCGTTCTGGCGCCGCCCGGTCGCGCGGCTCGGCCAGAGCTTCGAGAGCGGCGTCTATGCGCAATTGCTGCTGGCGCGTGCGGTGGCACCGGCCATGGTGCAGATGCGCCAGGGCCTGATTGTCACGGTCAGCTTCGACACCGCCGGCGGCTATCTCGGCGATGTCTTCTACGACCTCGCCAAGGCGGCGATGAACCGGCTGACGCTGGCGATGGCGCAGGAGCTCAGGCCTTTTGGCGTGACCGCGCTCGGCCTCTCGCCCGGCCATGTCTTGACCGAACGCGTGCGCGACGCCGGCATGGCGGACGAGACCACCGAGACGCCGCTCTATGCCGGCCGCGCCGTCGCCGCGCTTGCAGCCGACCCGGACGCTGCCCGCCATGCCGGGCAAGTGCTCCACGTCGCCGACCTGGCGCGCACCTACGGTTTCACTGATGCGGACGGCAGCCAGCCGGACCGGTTCAGTTTGCAGACTTAACGAGGGAGGACACCATGTCGCTCAAGGGCAAGACGCTCTTCATCACCGGCGGATCGCGCGGCATCGGGCTCGCCATCGCCATCAAGGCTGCCCGCGACGGCGCCAATGTCACCATCGCCGCCAAGACGGCCGAGCCGCATCCGAAGCTCGAGGGCACGATCTACACCGCCGCCGCCGAGATCGAGGCTGCCGGCGGCAAGTGCCTGCCGCTGATGGTCGATGTCCGCGACGAGGCGAGCGTCGCCGAGGCGATCGCGAAGACCGCGCAGACCTTCGGCGGCATCGACATCGTCGTGAACAATGCCAGCGCGATCTCGCTGAGCAACACCCAGATGACCGACATGAAGCGCTACGATCTGATGCACCAGATCAATACGCGCGGCACCTTCATGGTCTCGAAATACGCGATTCCGCATCTGGAGAAGGCGGAGAATCCGCACATTCTGATGCTGTCGCCGCCGCTCGACATGAAGATGCGTTGGTTCGCCCCGCATCTGGCCTACACCATGGCGAAATACGGGATGAGCATGTGCGTGCTCGGCCTTGCCGGCGAGCTTGCGCCGAAGGGCATCGCCGTCAACGCGCTTTGGCCGCGGACGACGATCGCGACAGCCGCGGTCCAGAACCTGCTCGGCGGCGACAAGATGGTGCAGGCGAGCCGCACGCCCGAGATGCTGGCCGATGCGGCCTACATGGTCTTCAGCAAGCCCTCGCGCAGCTTCTCGGGCAACTTCCTGATCGACGACAACTTCATGGCGGGCGAGGGCGTCACCGACTTCACGCCCTACCGAGTTGATCCGTCGGTGCCGCTGATGCCGGACTTCTTCGTGCCCGAGGAGATCGCGCCGCCGCAAGGGGTGAAGGGCGGCGTCTGAGCCCGAGTAGGGCTCAGAACTCCTCCCAGCTATGGTTGTCGCGCGCTCCCCCGCCCGCGACCTTGCGGGCGGGCATCGGAGCTGCGGGGGCGGGTTGCGCCTTTCGTGCCGGTGCGCGCGGGGCAGAGCGGGGTTCCGACATCGCGGCTGCGGCGAGATTGCGCAGGCGCTCCGGCTCATTGGTCGACCGCGCACCGCCATCGGCGATGCGGAAGGCCGCGACGAGCTGATCCAGGCTGTGGATCTGGTCGGCGAGCGAGGCCGCGGAAGCGGCGCTTTCCTCGGCGAGCGCGGCGTTCTGCTGGGTCATCTCGTCCATATGGGCGACCGTCTGGCTCATCTCCTCGATGCCGTTGGCCTGTTCGCCCGCCGCTGCTGAAATCTCGACCACCGTCGCGGCGACCTGCAGGGAGGCCGAGACGATCTTGTCCAGAGCCGTACCGGCAGAGCGGACCAGCTTGACCCCTTCCTCGATCTCGACGGTCGAGGACTGGATCAAGGTCGTGATGTCCTTCGACGCCTCGGCCGAGCGTTGCGCCAGTGTCCGGACCTCCGAAGCCACCACCGCGAAGCCCTTGCCGGCATCGCCGGCGCGGGCTGCTTCGACCGCGGCGTTCAGCGCCAGCAGATTGGTCTGGAAGGCGATGCCATCGATCACCGAGGTGATGTCGGTGATCTTGCGCGAGGCCGCCTCGATCCGCTCCATCGCCGCGACGGCGTTCTGGACGATCGTGCCGCCCTGCTGCGCCACGGTCGTGGCCTCGTCGGAGGCCGACGCCGCAACCTTCGAGGAACCGGCGCTCGCCTTGACCGAGGCTGCGAGCTCCTCGGTCGTGGCCGCGGTCTCCTCCAGCGAGGCGGCCTGCTCCTCGGTCCGTTTGGCGAGATCGTCGGCGCCCGCCTTGATCTCACGGGCTGAGGCCGAGACCTGCGAGGTCGTCGCCTGGATGCCGCCGATCGTCTCCGAGAGCCTCTCGACCGTCTCGTTGACCGAGTGCTTCAGCTCGGCGAAACGGCCCTGATAGCTGGTAGCGATCCTGCGGGTCAGATCGCCCTGCGAGACGGATGCCAGGATGTCGGCGAATTCCGTCGTCGCGCCATCGACGACAGCGTTGATCTGGTTGATCCCGTTGACCAGCTGCTGCATCTGCGCGTCGGCGTTCTCCAGCTGCAACCGCGCGCTGAAATCGCCCGCCGCCGCTGCGGCGACGACCGTCCCGACATCGTTGACCACGGCGATCATCGATTCCGTCCGCGCAGCGCGTTCGGCCGCAGCGACGCGCTCCTGCGCCTCCAGGGCCTGCACGCGCAGCCCGTTCTCCTTGAACACCCGGACGGCGGCCGCCATCCCACCGATTTCGTCGTTCCTGCCAGTATCCATGACCTCGGCGGTGAAGTCGCCCTCTGCCAGCTGCGTCATCGAGGCGGTCAGCGCGGTGATCGGGCGCGTCACGCGGCGCTGCACCAGCCAGAGCCCGACGAGCGCCAGCGCGAGCGCGGCCAGGAGGACGAGGCCGTACATCACGAGCGAGCGCATCGCTGCGGCTGCCTTCGCGTCCGCGGCATCCGATACGACATCGATGGCGCGGCTCGCCACGGCGCCGACGGTTTCGGAGGCGGCGACGATCTGGTCACGCCATTGGTCCGGATTGATCGCGGGCTTGCGGCCGCCCGTCGCATTGGCGACCAGGTCGGCCCGCGTCGCCTTGAAGGTACCGCCGAAATAGGTGTTCTCGGCCGTCGCGAGCGCATCCTTCAGCGCCTGCGGGGTGCTCGCCTGGCCGATGAGCTGCTTCACCACGCCCCAGGCGAATTCCATGCGCGCATCGTTGACGATGACGGCATTGCTCTCCTTGGCATCGAGCGGCCGGTCCTGGGCGACAGCGTTGTTGAGCACGATCGTCGAAGATCCGCTGAGCGAGCGTGCCGCCCAGGCCATCGCGCGGATGGTGGTAAGGTTCGCGAAGTTGGCATCGAGGACGAGGATGCGTTCTTCGAGTGTCGCCGAGGCGCTTTCGAGCGCTGTCAGGAACTTGCCGGTCTGGGCCATGCTGGTCCCGACGAGTTCCTTCTCACGCGACTCCAGCGGCAGCTTCCAGTTGCCGTCGACCTTCGCCCGCAAGGGCTTCAGCGCCGCGACATGGCTGTCGATCTCGGTCGAAACGGTTGTCGCAACGCTGTAGCCGTTCTTCCGGACGATCGCCTGCGCCGTGGCGATCGCATCGTCCAAACGCTTGCGCCGCGTCAGCACGTCCTCGATCATCCCGCCGTTCTTGTCGGTGGGCATGGTCATGGCGCTCGCGCCGTTGCCACGTTCGTAACGGAGGTTCTGCAGCGCGGCGAAATAAGCCTTGTTCAGATCGGCGAGAACCGAAACCTCGACGGCCGTGTTGTAGCGCGTCCAGGCCTGCCAGAGCGATTGCGTCGAGAGCGTTACGATCGCCGCGCTGGCAAGACCGAGGACGGTCAGGAGCATGGTCTTGATGCTGAGGTTCTTCGCGGCGTTGAGCATGGCAAATCCGGAGGGGCGACTGATCCGTTCTGTGTCTCATCCCGCCATTTATTTTATGCTAACCACGCCGCCGCGCTCTGGATCCGCTTGCCGGGGCACGTGAATAGCGCGTCGGGATCGGCCATCGCCCGGGACCCGTCATCGGTTTGACACTGCCGGACGTTTGGAGTTGGTGCAGTGCAAATCCGCGCCCCGCTGCGCCTGATTCCGGATGACCGGCCATGCTCCTGATCCACGGTATCTGCCAGACGCATGGCGACAAGCTCGCGCATCGGACCCTTGCCGTCGAGGAGGAGATTCCGCCCGGCGCGATCTGGATCGACCTGCTCAACCCGACGCCGGCCGAAGACGCCAAGGTCGAGCAGCATCTGGGGATCTCGATCCCGACGCGGGAGGAGATGCACGATCTCGAGCCTTCCGAGACGATCTATGCCGAGGACGGCGCGCATTACATGACGCTGCGCGTCATCTGCCAGTCGGACACCAATGTCCCCCGGCTCGCCGACGTCACCTTCATCCTGACCGAGAAGGCGCTGGTCACGGTGCGTTATGACGAGCCCGGCGCCTTCAATATCTTCATGAACCGCGTCACCAAGCCAGGCGGTTGCGAGCTGGAACCGGCCGGTGTGATCGAGGGCTTGATCGAGGCGATCGTCGACCGGGCTGCCGAGGTGCTGCGTGGCGTCGGCGACCGAATCGACATGCGTTCGCGCCAGATCTTCGATGGCAACAGCGCCACCGTCGAGCAGGGCCGTGTCTATCAGGCGGTGGTGCGCAAGATCGGCCAGTACGAGCACATCATCTCGAATGTGCGCGAGAGCATGGTCTCGGTCGAGCGCGTGCTGCTCTACCTATCCGCCAACTTCAAGCGCACCAAGAAGGCGGCGAGTGGCTTCACCCCGGAATGGCGGGCCGCGATCCGCGACGTCCAGGCGATCGAGGAGCACGCCACCTTCCTGTCGAACAAGCTGCAGTTCATGCTGAACGCGACGCTCGGCCTGGTCAGCATCGAGCAGAACAAGATCATCAAGCTGTTCTCGGTCGTCGCCGTGGTCTTCATGCCGCCCACGCTCGTCGCCTCGATCTACGGCATGAACTTCGAGAAGATGCCGGAGTTGAAGTGGGAGCTCGGCTATCCGATGTCGCTCGGCATCATGGTGGTCGCGGCGATCCTGCCCTACCTGTTCTTCCGCTGGAAGAAGTGGCTCTGACCTGGCCGGCGCCTCGCGCCTTACGTAAAGGCGCATGATGACACTGCCGCAGATTCTGTCCTGCTCCCTGGTCGCCGCGATGATGGTGGCCTTCGTCTGGGGCAAGCTGCGCTATGACGTCGTCGCACTTCTGGCCCTGCTCGCGGGTGTCGCGATCGGCGTCGTCCCGGCCAAGGAGGCCTTCAAGGGCTTCTCTGACGACATCGTCATTATCGTCGCCAGCGCCCTGATCGTCAGCGCCGCCGTGGCACGCTCGGGCCTCGTCGAAACGGCGCTGGCGCGCATCGCGCCGGCGCTGCGCTCGACGCAGGCGCAGGTCGCTGTGCTCGTCTTCGTCGTAGCCGGCATGTCGGCGATCATCAAGAACATCGGCGCGCTCGCCATGATGCTGCCGATCGCCTACCAGCTCGCCCGCAAGGACGGGAAGTCGCCCTCGATCTTCCTGATGCCGATGGCCTTCGCCTCGCTGCTCGGCGGTATCGTCACCCTGGTCGGCACTTCGCCCAACGTCATCGTCTCGCGCGTGCGGCAGGAACTCGGTGGCGAGCCTTTCGCGATGTTCGACTTCACCCCGGTCGGTATCGGCATTGCGGTCATCGGCTGCGCTTTCCTGAGCGTCGCCTACCGTCTGTTGCCGAAGGATCGCCAGGGCTCGCGCTCGCTCGATCAGGCTGTAGACATCAAGGATTACGTGACCGAGGCGCGCCTTCCCGAGAAGGGGCCGCTCGCCGGCAAGACCGTCGCCGACCTCCGGAAGCCGGGCGATGGCGAGGTCGAGGTCGTGGCGATCCTGCGCGATGGCGAGCGCCGCCGTGCGCCGCTGCCCGATGCCAGCCTGCACACTGGCGACATCCTGCTCCTGCGCGGCGAGCCCAAGGCGCTGGAGCGCGTCATTGCGGCGGGCGAGCTCGAGCTTGTCGGCCAGCACCGGTCCACGCAGCGCGAGGGCTCGCTCGACCCGGCCCGCACCGGCGAGGCGATCGTCACGCAGGGCTCGCTGCTCGAAGGCCTCAGCGCCGCCGAGATCGACCTGCATGCCCGCTTCCACATCAACCTGCTCGGCATCAGCCGAGCCGGCGAGCGCATCACCGAGCGCCTGCGCGACATCCGCCTGCGCGCCGGTGACGTCGTGCTGCTGCAGGGCGACGAGGATCTGCTGCCCGAGCGCCTGCGCGAGCTCGGCCTGCTGCCCTTGGCGGCGCGCAGCCTTCAGCTCGGCAGCACGCGTCGCCGCCTCGTCACAGGGACGATCGTCGCCGCGACGGTGATCGTCGTCGCACTCGGCCTGCTGCCGGTGGCGATCGCCTTCTTCGCCGCTGCGGTGCTCCTGCTGGTGACGCGCGCGCTGACGCTGCGCGATGCCTATGATTCGGTCGAGGCGCCGATCCTGATCATGCTGGCGGCACTGATCCCGGTCAGCGACAGCCTGCGGGTCACCGGCGCGACCGATGTCTTCGCCGGACTTCTGGCGCAGATCGGCTCCGGCCTGCCGGGCTGGGGCGCGGTCGGGCTGATGCTCGTCGCCGCCATGGCGGTGACGCCCTTCCTCAACAATGCCGCGACCGTGCTGGTGATGGCGCCGATCGGCGCCGGTTTCGCCAAGACGCTCGGCTACAATCCCGACGCCTTCCTGATGGCGGTGGCGATCGGCGCGGCCTGCGACTTCCTCACCCCGATCGGCCACCAGTGCAACACGCTGGTGATGGGGCCGGGCGGCTATCGCTTCGGCGACTATTCCAGGCTCGGCGCGCCATTGTCGCTGCTGGTGATCCTGCTCGCGGTGCCGTTGATCCTCTGGGTCTGGCCGCTGCGCTGAACGGAGGCATATGCGGATGCCCAATCCGGTTTGGAGAAAATAATTCTCCTCAGAGCGGTTCCGTTTAGAACATCCTTGCTGTCGGGATGGCGCAAAATGGATGTGCTTGGCTTCCGGCAAGTTCCCGTGGCGCTTATATAAGCGGCAGACATATTCAGCCGCGTGGCGGCGATCGACGAGTTCCTATCATGACCACAGTGACATCCCGAGCCGGCGCGGCGGCCGCCGGCACCAAGCCGTTTTACGCCAATTTCGGCTTCCAGGTTCTGGCGGCGATGGTCGTCGGGCTCGTGCTCGGCTGGATCGCGCGCAATATCGGGCCGGATGCGGCCGGGCAGCCGAACGGGCTGACTGTCGCGCTCCAGACGACCGGCTCGATCTTCGTACAGCTGTTGCAGGCGCTGGTGCCGCCGCTGATCTTCACGGCGATCGTCGCCTCGATCAGCAACCTCCGGCAGCTCTCCAATGCGGCCGCTTTGGTCTGGCAGACGCTGCTCTGGTTCGCGCTCACCGCCTTCATCGCCGTGCTGATCGGCATCGCGCTCGGTCTCGTCATCCAGCCCGGCATCAATTCAGGCGCGATCGCCGCCAGCGCCAAGGCGCCCGGCTCGGTCGGCTCCTGGCTCGACTTCCTCAAGGGCCTGGTTCCCGCCAACATGCTCGGCCTGCAGGCGTCGACCCGGATCGACGGCGGGGCGGCGACCACGCGGCTCGGCTTCAACGTGCTGCAGCTCCTCGTCATCTCGATCGTCATCGGCGTTGCGGCGCTGAAGGTCGGCGAGCGCGCCAACAGCTTCCTCGCCTTCAACGAGTCGCTGCTGGCGATCGTCCGCAAGATCCTGTGGTGGGTGATCCGGCTGACGCCGATCGGCACCATCGGCCTGCTCGGCAACGCGGTGACGCAATATGGCTGGCAGACCCTGCAGCAGCTCTCCTGGTACGCCTTCGCGATCTATCTCGGCCTCGCCATCGTGTTGCTGATCGTCTACCCGGCGCTGCTCATCCTGCACGGGCTTTCGCCGCTGCGCTTCTTCGCCGGCGCCTGGCCGGCGATCCAGCTCGCCTTCGTCTCGCGCTCCTCGGTCGGCACCTTGCCGGTGACCGAGGCCGTGACCGAGAAGAGCCTCGGCGTCCCCCGGGAATACGCCGCCTTCGCCGTGCCGCTCGGCGCGACCACCAAGATGGATGGCTGCGCCGCAATCTATCCGGCGATCTCGGCGATCTTCGTGGCGCAGTTCTACGGCGTCCCGCTCGGCCTGCAGGAATATGTGCTGATCGCCTTCGTCTCGGTGATCGGCTCGGCCGCGACCGCGGGACTCACAGGCGCGACGGTGATGCTGACGCTGACCTTGTCGACGCTCGGCCTGCCACTCGCCGGCGTCGGCCTGCTGCTCGCCATCGACCCGATCCTCGACATGGGCCGCACCGCCGTGAACGTCGCCGGCCAGGCCCTGGTGCCGACCATCGTCGCCAAGCGGCAAGGTATTCTCGATCAGGCGCAATACGACCGCGCCGGCGACATCGAGGCGATCGACGCCGGCGCGCAAACCGCCTGAGGCGGGCGTGCGTCGGTTCTGATGCACGAGCATGATCCGATCAGATTGCGCGGCAATCTGATCGGATCATGTGTTCTCTATAGGCGCGAGATCACTTCGCCCGCTTGGCGCCGACCAACTCGTCCCACTTCCTGAACGCGACGACCATCTTGTCGGGCTTCAGCGGCAGCTCGATCGGGTTGTTGGCGATGAGGTCGGCATATTCCGGTCGGCCGAACTCGGCGATCACCTTCTGGCTCGCCTCCGGAGCCAGCGAGAGCGGCACGTTCTTCACCGCCGGACCCGGATAGAGATAGCCCTCGTCATAGGAATAAGCCTGCATCTTCGGCGTCAGCACATGCGCCATGATGTCGAGCACCACGGCGAGACGGTCATTGGGCAGGCCCTTGGGCACGCACATGAAGAACGCGTCCGAGACCCAGTGGAAGCCCTTCAGCGTCTGGATCTTGGCTTCCTTCGGGACGATGCCGAGCGCCCGCGGATTGATGTCCCAGCCGGTGGTCGAGATGATGATGTCGCGCGAGCCGTCGCCGAACTCCTTCATCGTCGCGCCGGTGCCGGCCGGGTAGTACTCGATGTACTGGCCGAGTTCCTGCAGATAGGCCCAGGTCTTGTCCCAGCCGCCGACCGGGTCCTGCGGGTCCTTGTCGCCGAGGATGTAGGGCAGGCCCATCATGAAGGTGCGGCCCGGGCCGGAATTGGTCGGGCGGGCATACATGAACTTGTTCGGATTGGCCTTGGCCCAGGCGAGCAATTCCTCGGCCGTGGTCGGCGGGCTCTTGACCCGGTCGGGCATGTATTCGAGCAGCGGGCCGGACGGGTAGTAGTTGACGACGACGCCGAAGCCGTCGCCCTGGACCTTGTGCAGGTTGAGCGCCGCCGGCTCGTAATTCGCCTCGATGTTCGGGAATTTGTCGGCGAAGTCGGGCAAGATTTTCTGCCAGAGCTTCTGGTCGAGGCCTGCGGCGAGACCGTCGCTGCCGGTCAGGATCAGGTCGAGATCGACCTTGCCGGCATCCTGCTGCGCCTTGAGCTTGCTGGCGAGTTCGGGGGCAGGGGCCTTCACGAAGGCGATGCGCGAGACCAGCTTGGGATTGGCGGTGCGGTAATCCTCGAACGCCCTCTGCATCAAGGCGAGCGCGCCACCGACATCCATGACGCTGATCACGACGGGACTGGTCGGCAGCGGCGGCGAGGCGGCGAGCGCCGGCCCGCCGGCGGCGAGCGCCCCTAAGCCGCCGAGCACGGTGCGGCGGTCGATGCCCTTGAGATGCTTGGTCATTGCCTTCCCCTTATTATGCCGCCGGTCAGCCGGCGGTCATGCGTCGTAACGGCGTTCCTGACCGGCGAGGCGAACCCGCCGGACGAAAAGATCATCCGACCACTCGACCTCGCCCTCCGCAAGCGCGATGCCGTAAGCCTTCAGGGCTGGCCGGATCGCGGCGAGCGCGTGGCCGGATGCCATGGCGAACGCCTGCTGCGGCGTCGCGATGCCCCAGGCGACGACATTCCTGATGGACTCGTCGAGGCAGAGCGCCGAGCCGGCGAGCAGACCTTCGCCCTGCCGCACCGAACCGTCAGGCATGCGATCGACGGCCATGCCGGCAAAATGGTAGCGGCCAACCGGCGCGGCGGCGGCCACCACCGCATCGGTGACCAGGATCGAGCGCTCGAAGCCCTTGGCCCGGATCAGCGCGGCGAGCGCCCTAGGGTGGATATGGATGCCATCGGCGATGAAGCCGGCCATCAGCCGGTCCTCCGCGAGCTGGGCGAAGAGCGGATTGGCGAGCTTGTGCAGCGTCTGCGGCAGGCCGTTGCCGAGATGGGTCGAGAGCGACAAGCCCGCATCGGCTGCTGCCGAGACCTGATCGAAATCGGCGGCCGAATGACCGATGGCGACGATCTTGCCGGCTTCGGCCAATGTCCTCGTCAACGCGACGGCGCCCTCGCGCTCGGCGGCGAGCGTCACCATCAGGATCGGCCGCGACAGGCCGCGTTCGGCCTCCGCGATCAGCTCCGGCCGCGCCGCCGTCATCGCCTGCGGTGGATGGCAGCCATGATAGCCCGGAGCCGGGTTCAGGAACGGGCCTTCGAGATGATAGCCCGGGCACATCAGCGGCCCGAGCCTGCTACCGGCCACGGCTTTGTCGAGCGCGCCGAAGCGCTCGATCAATTCATGCGGGTGGGCGGTGATGATCGTCGGCAGGCAGTGCGTGACGCCGGTCTTGAGCATCGCCTCCAGCGCCCGGTCGAGATCGGCCGCCGTGATCGCCGGGTCGTTGAAGTCGACGCCGGCGAAGCCGTTGATCTGGAGATCGACGAGGCCGGGCGAGACGGGCATCTTCGCCTCAGCCCTTCTTCAGCAGCGAGGCGGCCGGCGGATCGAGGAACAGAACCGTATTGGGGTGGCGCTGCAGGATCGAGGCCGGATGCAGCGGCGTGATCTCGCCTTCGAGCGCATCCTTCACCGCTTGCGCCTTGCGGGCGTCCGGCACCGACAGGATGATCAACTCGCTCTTCAGGATCTGGCGGATGCTCATCGAGATCGCCTGCTCCGGCACCGCGGCAAAGCTCTCGAACCAGCCCTCGCCGAATTGCTGGTTCCGGCAGGCCTCGTCGAGGGTGACGACGATATAGGGCTCGTTGGTGTCGAAATCGGCCGGCGGATCGTTGAAGGCGAGATGGCAGTTCTCGCCGAAGCCGGCGAAGCAGAGATCGACGCGCCGGCCAGCGATCAGGCCATTGAGGCGTTTCGTTTCGGCGGCGGGGCCCCCCTCGCCATTGACGAAGTTGAAGGCCGGCTTGACTGCGAGCGGGGCGAGGAAGCGCTCCCTGAGATAGCCACGGAAGCTCGCCGGATGGCTCTCGGGCAGGCCGACATATTCGTCGAGATGGAAGGCGGTGACCTTCGACCAGTCGATGCCCTCGGCGACGACGAGGTTCTGCAGCATTTCGAACTGGCTCGCGCCGGTGGCGACGATGATCGTCGCCTCGCCATGGCGGGCGATCGCAGCACGGATCGTCTCGGCTCCGAGCGCCGCGGCTTGCCGGCCGAGCTCGTTCTTGTCAGGGGTGATGCGGATATCGATCATGCTGCTCCTGCCGGGCTCGGCTGCGGCGTTGGTATACTACCATACCAGATGTCAGCCTAGCACGAGCGGGCGGCAGCGCACCTGTTGAAGTGGCATGGCACGCCGCTGCTTTTCGCAGGGGTTTGCTCGTAGAGGTTTCGCTGCCTCCCGGACCTATCGAGGGAGTTGCGCGATCAGGCGGGAACGTAGGTCAACCTGATCACGTCTCCGCCAATCCGATCGTCGGCGACGAGGCGGAGCGGCGGGCGTGGGCCGGCGAAGAACGGCATGCCGCGTCCGAGCACGATGGGGTGGAGGTAGAGCCGATACTCGTCGATGAGACCAATGTCGGTCAGGCTTTGCGCCAGCTCCGGCCCTGAAACGGCGATCTCGCCAACGAGCCGGGCTTTCAGTTCACGGACCACGGCCTCGACACCATCGGCAACGAGCGTGGCGTTCGGTCCGACCGACTTCAACGAGCGCGACGCCACCCATTTCGGCTGATGCCGCCAGGCCGCAGCGAATTCGCGCTGCTCCTTCGTCCATTCGGGGCGGTCTTCGTCCCAATAGCGCATGGTCTCATACATGCGGCGGCCGTACACGCTGCCGGCCAGATCGCGCACATGCTCGGTCCAGTGACAGAAGAGCGCGGCATCAGGCGCGGATGCCTGGAGGTCGACATAGCCGTCCAGTGATAGGTTCATTCCGAAGACGAGTTTCGCCATGCTGCAAAATCTCCAATGCAGCTTGAGGATAGCTCCAACGCCCCCCGAACGTGACAGGAGGCAAGGTCCGCCGGCCGGTGACGCCATGCTCTCATCATGCAACCAGATAATTGCATGATGAGAGCCTGCGTGCTAGCAACGGCTTATGGACTTCGATCGCCTCTTCCGGGCGCTGGCCGATCCGACGCGGCGCCGCATGCTGGACGAGCTGACGGAGCGGGACGGGCAGACGCTGTTCGAATTGCATGTCCGCCTGATCAGCTGGCACGGCGTGAGCCTCTCGCGGCAGGCGCTGTCGAAGCATCTGCAGGTACTGGAGGATGCGGGGCTGCTCCGTACTGAATGGCGCTGGCGCAGCAAGCATCATTTCCTCGAGCGCTCGCCGCTGCGGCAGATGTGGGATGTGTGGATGCGGCCGCTGGCCGAGCCGCCGGAGAAGGAGACAAACGATGCCGATCAAGATCGTCGTGACGAGCGTGCTGGTCGATGACCAGGAGAAGGCACTGCGCTTCTACCGCGACATTCTCGGCTTCGAGCTCAAGCACGACATCCCGATGGGCCAGCATCGCTGGCTGACCCTGACCTCGCCGGGCGATCCCGACGGCGTCGAGCTCCTGCTCGAGCCGGACGAGCATCCCGCCGCGAAGCCATTGAAGAGCGCACTCGTCGCCGACGGCATCCCGGCGACCTCCTTCGGGGTCGAGGACGTCCATGCCGAGCATGCGCGGCTATCGGCGCTCGGCGTCGCCTTCACCCAACCGCCGGTCCATCTCGGCCCGGTCACGACCGCGGTCTTCGACGACACCTGCGGCAACCTGATCCAGATCGCCCAGCGGCATTGAGGCAGCGTTTCGGCTCCGTCACCGCTCGGTGATCTTGAACTCGATCCTGCGGTTGCGGCGCCAGGCCTCGTCGTTGTTGGCGACATCGAGCGGCTGGAACTCGCCGAAGCCGGTCGCGGCGATGCGGTCGGCGGGAATACCCTTGCTGACCAGGTATTCGACCACGGCGACGGCGCGCGCGGTCGACAGGCTCCAGTTCGAGGGGAATTGCGGCGAGCGGATCGGCCGGTTGTCGGTGTGGCCGTCGACGCGCAGGATCCAGGGCAGGTCAGGCGGCATCTCGCGGCCGAGATCGGCGATGATGCCGCCGAGCTTGTCGAGCTCGCCGCGGCCTTCCGGCTTCAGCACGGCCTGGCCGGCATCGAAGAACACCTCGGACTGGAAGACGAAGCGGTCGCCGACGACGCGGATGTCGGGGCGGGTGCCGAGCACCTGGCGCAGGCGTCCGAAGAAGTCGGAGCGGTAGCGCGCCAGCTCCTGCACGCGCTGTGCCAGCGCGACGTTGAGGCGCGAGCCGAGCTCGGAAATGCGCGTCTGCGATTCCTTGTCCTTGGCCTCGGCCGCGCCGATCGCCTCCTCCAGCGCCGCAAGCTGGCGGCGCATGGCAACGATCTGCTGGTTGACCATCTCGACGGTCGCCTGCGCCTTGGTCGAAAGCTGTTTTTCGGCGTCGAGCGCCTTCTGCGTATCGGCGAGCTGGGCCGAGGCATTGTTGTTGACGGCACCGTCGAGCAACCCCTGGACCCGGCTGCGCTCGGCCTGCTCGCTGGCGAGGGAGGACTGCAGCAAAGCGAGCGAGTCCTTCGCTTCCTTGCCGGTCGACCGTTCGAGCGCGAGCAGGTCGGTGAGCTCGGAAAGCTGGCGGTTCAGCCGGTCAAGCACCGTGTCCCTGCCACTGATCTCCTGCGACAGGAAGAACTGGCCGAGGACGAAGACCGACAGCAGGAAGACGATGCCGATCAGCATCGTCGAGAGCGCATCGACGAAGCCCGGCCAGAAATTGACCTCTTCCCGGCGATGCGCGCGCGACAGGGCCATGCTCAGCCTTTCCAGCGATCAGCGTCAGCGATGCCGCAGCAGCATGGCAGCGTCATGACTCGCCCACCCGCTCGGCGGCGAGGCGCTCGATCAGGCGTTTCAAATCCTTCTCGCGCACCGCCTGCGCCTCGACCCAGTCGCGGATCAGTTGCTGCTCGGAGCGCATGTGCTGGACGAGGCCCTGGATGCCCTCGGCGAGATTGGCCAGCGCCTGCGTCGCCGCGCGGTTGTTGGAGCCGTCCTGCATCGCCGCCTGGAGCTTGTCGAGGCGCTCGACCAGGACGTCGCCGGACGGGCCGGAAACCGGCATCGCCAGCGGGATGGTCGCGGAATTCGCGGTGGCGGTGCCGAGATAGCCCTCGATCTCGTTACGGAAGCGGCGCTGGCCCTGGCCCACCTGCAGGTCGAGGAAGCCGAGGATCAGCGAGCCGGCGATGCCGAACAGCGAGGACGAGAACGACAGGCCCATGCCGGCGAGCGGGGCGGCGAGGCCGGCCTTGAGCTCGTCGAAGAGCACGCCGGCTTCCGCGCCGGTGCGCAGGCTCTTGATGACATTGCCGACCGAGGAGACGGTTTCCAGCAGGCCCCAGAAGGTGCCGAGCAGGCCGAGGAAGACGAGGAGGCCGGCGAGATAGCGCAGAACCTCGCGGCCGTCGTCGAGCCTGACCGCGACCGATTCGAGCAGGCTTGCCGCCTGGCTGGGGGCGAGGTTGCGCTGGTCCAGCGCCGGCAGCACGGGTGCCAGCGGGCTGATCACCTGGTTGCGCCGGATCGTCGTCCCGGACGGATCGGCGGCCATGCGGTTGGCGGAGCGAGCCTCGCTGTCGACGCGCCAGATCTCGCGCAGCGCCAGCAGCACGCCGACTGCGAGCGCCCCGACGATCAGGCCGTTGAGGCCCGGATTGGTCATGAAGGCGGTGCGCAGCCCGTCCTGCAGGATGAAGATCAGGAAGCCGATCAGCGCAAGGAAGACCAGCGCGCGGAGAAAATAGCGCAGCGGGCGGGAGAAACGGAACGCCTGCGGCCTATGGGGTGCCGTCGCTGGGGGCTCCAGCGGCGGGACCTCGGGGGCCGCCTCGTCATTGGCCATGCCTGCTCATCCGATCCGGTTTCGTCGCGGCGGCGACTGTCGCCTCCCGCCACGCTGGGATCAAGCCGAAAACGGCCTCGGTTTCGTCAAAGAACGGTCTTGAGGACTGCGCGCAACGCCGGCTCGCCGGCTTCGTTGCCGCAGATCACGTCCTTGGCCGAGGTTGGCTGCTTGCCGTCGAGCGTGCCGAATGTGCCGCCCGCCTCGCGCACCATCACCGCGCCGGCGCCGAAATCCCAGGTGTTGAGGCCGCGTTCCCAATAGGCGTCCATGCGGCCGGCGGCGACATAGGCGATGTCGAGCGCGGCCGAGCCCATGCGCCGGACATTGGCGAAGCGGCTCATCACCGCGCCCAGCTCCTTCAGGAAGAGCGGGTGGCCGCCCTTGCCGATATGGGGCACGCCCATGCCGATCAGCATATCGGCCGATTCGCGCCGGCCGGAAACGCGCAGGCGGCGGTTGTTGGCATAGGCGCCCTTGCCCTTCTCGGCGATGAAGAGCTCGTCCTTGGCGGCGTCGTAGATCACGCCGGCGATGAACTGGTTGTCGCGCTCCAGCGCCACCGAGATGTTCCAGTGCGGGATGCCGCGCAGGAAGTTGTGGGTGCCGTCGAGCGGGTCGATATGCCAGCGATTGCTCTCGTCGGTCCCGACGACGACGCCGCTCTCTTCCATGACGAAGCCGTAGCCCGGCCGCGCCTTCTCCAGCGCCGCGCGCAGGATCTCCTCGGCCTTGTGGTCGGCCTTGGAAACGAAATCGCCCGGACCCTTGGCCAGGACCTGCAGGTTCTCGACCTCGCCGAAATCGCGCTTCAGCGAACGCGACGCCTTCATCACGGCATCGGTCATCACGGTCATCAGGGGGGAGCGGATCATTGTCGAAACCTCGGGCGCCAGGAGCGCGGCAGAATGGAACAGACTATCAAAGAGCGGCGCCGGTTGCGCGGCGCGAATTCGGTCGTCACTTGCTCGGTTGGCTCGGCGTCGTCAAGGCCGTGGCCTCGATCCGGTCGGCCGCGAGGCGGGCGGCGCGGGTGCGCTGCTCTGGCGACAACCGCTCCAGGATCTGGTCGAGCGTGGCGTCGCCGAGCCCTTGGGCACGGGCCG
The DNA here is from genome assembly GCF_001429505.1 of Allobosea sp. Root483D1. Taxonomy (GTDB): domain Bacteria; phylum Pseudomonadota; class Alphaproteobacteria; order Rhizobiales; family Beijerinckiaceae; genus Allobosea. The sequence goes on along the minus strand of NZ_LMJW01000001.1, from coordinate 65,539 downwards.
CCAGATGCCAGGCTGCCGCCTCCGACAGGTCGGGCGGGACGGCGCGGCCGAACTGGTAGAGCTTGGCCAGCCGGTTCTGGGCGATGGCGTTGCCCTTGTTGGCGGCGCGGATGAAGAGCCTGGCCGCGGCGCGTTCGTCCTTGGCGATGCCATCGCCGTTGAACAGCATGATCGCGTATTCGACCTCGCCGGCGATCAGCCCGCTGGCTGCAGCCTTGCCCATCCATTCGGCCGCCATGCCGTCATCCTGCGCCACGCCGCGGCCGATCTTGTAGAGCACGGCGAGCGCATGCTGGGCATCGCCGAGATCGGCGGCGGCGGCGATCCGAAGGTCGGCGATAGCGCGCTGGTCGTCCGGCGGCCGCCCGGTCGCGAGCAAGGCGAGGGCGAGGTTGTAGTTGGCGGCGGGGTGGCCGGCGGCGGCGGCCTTCTCCAGCAGGGCGCCGCCGGCCTTCGGATCGCGCGTCACGCCGCGGCCTTCCAGCAGCGCCATGCCGAGGGCGAAGATCGCGTTGACGTCGCCTTTGTCGGCCGCAAGGCGGTACCAGTCGGCAGCTGCCTTGGGGTCGATGCGGACGCCGAGCCCCTGCCGATAGATCTCGCCGAGCAGCGTCATCGCGGCGGCGTCCTTGGGATCGGCCTCGAGCCGCTTCAGCGCTTCCGACTGGGCGCGCCGATAATGCCCGGCCTGATAGGCGCCATAGGCGACGTCCGGCTCCACCGCGGCGGCGGGGAGGGCGAACGTCAGGGCAAGCGCGGCGAGCGCAAGCCTCATCGCGTCGTCCTGCGGGCGTGCTGCGCGGCGATCGCGGCATCGGCCGCGGCGACCGCGGCGCGGATGTCGACGCCGTCGGCGAAGACCCATTCGCCGAGCGCGACGAATTCGGCACCTGTCTCGATCAGGGCCGGAACCGACTCAGCATCCGGGCAATAGGCGATGCAGGGCGTCTCGAAGATCTCGGCCCACCAGGATGCGCGTTCGATCACCGCCGGCAAGGGCGGCAGCGAGCCGTCCGGCCGCGGCTCGCCGAACATGACATAGTCGACACCGGCCTCGCCCATATCCATCGCGTCATGGCGCGAGCGCAGGCCCCCTACCCCGATGATGCGCTCCTGCTTCAGGCTGGACCGCGCATCGGCGATCACATCGGCCCCCTGGGTCAAATGGACGCCGTCGGCGCCGCCGCGGCTGGCGACCTGGGCCGAGGCCTCGACCACCAAAGCGACGTTCTGTGCCTGCACCGGCGCAGCCAGAGCCTTGACCCGTTCGGTCAGGCTGCGCTCGTCGCCGGGCGCGAGCCGCAGCAGCACGGCGGCGACATCGCCGCCGGCGAAGGCCTGCATCAGGCGAAAGGTGATCGCGCCGGGATCCGAGATCGGCGGCGTGACGAGCATCAGGCGGGTGCGGGGCGGGTTCGTAGTCATGATCTGGCGCGCAAACGGCCTGCGGCGTGATCCAATGTCAAGACCATAAGCCCCGCGACCAAGCTCCAGAAGGCAGAGCCGACGCCGAACAGCGACAGGCTGGAAGCCGCAACCGCGAAGGTGACGACCGCGGCAAAGCGATCCTTGTCGCTCCCCATCGCCTGGCCGAGCGCGCCTGTCAGTGAGCCGACGAGGCCAAGGCCGGCGACCGCAACGATTAGCGCCTTGGGCATGGCGAGGATCAGTGCGAGCAGGAGGCCGGCAGTCGCCGCAATGGCGAGCCAGAAGAAGCCGTACCAGATTCCGGCCTTCCAGCGCTGCTTGGGATCGGGATGGGTGTCGGCGCCGGTACAGATCGACGCGCTGATCGCCGCCATGTTGACCATATGCGCACCGGTCGGGGCCGTCAGAAGGGACATCAGCCCGGTGACGAACAGGCAGGAGGGCGTCGGCGGCTGATAGCCTGCGGCGCGCAGCACGGCAAAGCCCGGCAGGTTCTGCGCCGCCATGGTGACGAGATAGAGCGGGATGCCGATGCCGACGATCGCGGTCAGGTCGAGATGCGGGACGATCAGCTCGATATGGGTCAGCGCCACCGGCCCGGCCGGCAACGTCGCGGTGCCGGTGGCGAAGGCGAGCGCGAGACCTGCACCCAGTGCCGCGATGACGCCAAGGAAGGGATTCCACAGTCGCGCCAGCAGGAAGACGACGAGCAGCGTCAGCACCAAGGCCGGCTGGAGCTTCGTCTCGTCGAAGACGGCGACGACGAAGCGGAAGATCACGCCGGCGAGCATAGCCGCGGCGATGCTCATCGGGATGCGCTCGACCAACGCGCCGAGCGGGCGGAAGGCTGCCGTCGCCATCATCAGCGCGGCGGCAGCGAGGAAGGCACCGACGGCCGAGGCCATGTCGACGCCGCTCGCAGCCGCGATCAGCGCCGCGCCCGGCGTCGACCAGGCGCAGATGATCGGCATGCGGTGCCGCCAGGACAGGATGAGGCTGGCGAGCCCCTTGGCAAAGGCGAGCCCGGCAAGCATCGAGACGGTCTGCCCCGGCGTCGCACCAAGCGCCTGCGCCGCGGCGAGGATTACTGCGACCGAGGCCGCGTAGCCGACGAAGACGGCGACGAAAGCGGAGAAGAGCTGCGACATCAGCCGCCCTGCTGATCCCAGGCGGTCGGCCAGGTTTCCGCCAGCGTCGCGCCGAGACGCACCGGCCAGGCCGCCTTGGCGAGCCCGGTCCTGTCGTCGGTCTCGACGGCGATGCCCGACAGCGTGCCCTCGCCGAGCGCCGGCTCGAGCCGCGAGCCCGGCGTCTTCTGCAGGAAGCGGCGGATCGACTCTTCCTTCTGCATGCCGAGGATCGAGTCATAGTCGCCGCACATGCCGGCATCGCTCTGGTAGGCGGTGCCGGCCGGCAGTACGCGCGTATCCGAAGTCGGGACATGGGTATGGGTGCCGACGACGAGGCTGGCGCGGCCATCGAGATAATAGGCCATGGCGAGCTTCTCGCTGGTCGCCTCGGCATGGACATCGACGATGACTGCGTCGGCCGCCTCGCGCAGCGGGCAGGCGGCGAGCTCGCGATCGAGCGCCGCGAAGGGATCGTCGAGCGCGTCCATGAACAGCCGGCCCATGACGTTGACGACGAGGACGCGAGCGCCGTTACGCGCCTCGATCACGGTCGCGCCACGGCCGGGCGTGCCGGGCGGGTAGTTCGCCGGACGGATCAGGCGCGGCTGGCGCTCGATGAAGACCAGCGCCTCGCGCTGGTCCCAGGAGTGGTTGCCGAGGGTGACGACATCGGCGCCGGCGGCAAGGGTCTCGTCGCAGATCGCCTCGGTGATGCCGAAGCCGCCGGCGGCGTTCTCGCCGTTGATCACGACGCAATCGAGCTTCCAGCGCTCGCGCAGGCCGGGCAGGCGATCCTGGACGGCGAGGCGGCCGGCGCGCCCGACGATGTCGCCGAGAAAGAGTAGACGCATGTCACTATCCAACGATTGGACCGCCATATCGCGGCCCGTCTTGTCGCACTTTCACAGACGCTGGTCCCGGCTTTCCCCAGGCCGCGCGGTACGACTTTGCGGGTTGGAAGAAAACACGGTGGGACAACTGCGTCTTGAATGAAAGGCGCGCCTGCTAATGACGTGATCGCCGCAGCGAAATCAACCGCAGCGGATCGTCTCGTCCTGCGTGACGACCCAGTCGAGACGGCGATCATGCGCCTCGGCGGGGACGGCCTCGATCTCCTGCGCGGCATAGGCGATGCCGATGGTGGCGATCGGTTCGAGCTCGGTGATGGCGCGGTCGTAATAGCCCTTGCCGTAGCCGATGCGGTAGCCGCGCCGGTCGAAGGCGGCGAGCGGCACGATCAGGATCGCCGGCCTGACCTCCGGCTGCTCGGGAGCCGGCACCAGGGTGCCGAAACCGCCGGGGACGATGGGCTCCCAGGGCGCCCAGCGCCGGAAGTGCATGTGCTTCTCGACGATCGCCGGCAGGCAGAGCGGCAGGCCGCGCTCGTGCAGGGCTTCCAGGATCGGGCGCGGATCGGCCTCCGACCGCATCGGCCAATAGGCCGAGACCGACCCTTCCTTGAACACTGGGAGCGCCAGCACGCGCGCGACGATAGCCTCGTCCCAGAGCAGGCGGTCGTCGAGTTCGAGGGCGTCGCGCCGGGCCAGCGCCTCGGCTCGCAACGCCGCCTTGCGGGGAGAGGGAGTGTGAGAGACGGCATCGGTCATCTGAAGTGCGGAGCCACCTTGGCCGTGGAGATTTCGATCCCGGGACACCTACAAAGTAGGTGGGCGCCGTGTGTCCGGGTCCAGGGACCCGGTCAGGGACAGCTCCCTAGGGAGTCGTATGGGCCCGGGAATACATAACTCGCACGCACCAGGCAGCCCCGCCGAGACAAGGTAGGACGCATGCCGGCAAAGCGCCAGAGGCGTTTGGTGGAAGGTGCGGGAATTTCGTGCGGTTGGCAGGCTTGCTGATCACCTGCCAATCTCCTCACGGGTCGTCCCGGGCGACCGCAGGGAGATCCGGGATCCATTCCGGAACCCATATCGGAGAAGCTCCGGAATGGATCCCGGATCTCCGCTTCGCTGCGTCCGGGATGACCAAGAACCCTGGGGAAGCTATTCGCCCCCTAGCCGCTTGCCTTAGACACCACGCGAGATGCCGTGCCGGATCACCCGGTCGATCAGGTCGGGATAGGCGATGCCGCTGGCGGCGAGCGCCTTCGGGAACATGCTGATGTCGGTGAAGCCGGGAATGGTGTTGATCTCGTTGACCAGCGCGCTGCCGTCCGGTCGCAGGAAGAAATCGACGCGGGCCATGCCGTCGCAGCCGAGGGCGTAGAAGGCGCGCTTCGCCAGCACCTGCAGATTTGCGATCGTCTCCTCGGGCAGATTGGCCGGCACCTCGACGCGGGCGCCGTCCTCGTCGAGATACTTGGCCTCGTAGGTGTAGAAGCCATGGCTCGCGGCCGCGACGATCTCGCCCGGCAGCGAGACGATGGTCTCGCCATCGGCCTGCTCCAGCACGCTGAGCTCGATCTCGCGGCCGTCGATGAACTCCTCGACCAGGACCACGCTGTCGTGCCGGAAGGCTTCGGCGAGGGCTGCGGTAAAGCTCTCGGCATTCGTCGCCTTGCTGACGCCGACCGAGGAGCCCTGCCGGGCCGGCTTGACGAAGAGCGGCAGGCCGAGCGCAGCGTTGGCCTGCTCGAAGCTCAGCGTCTCGCCCCGGCGGACGGTGAGCGAACGAGCGACGCCAAGGCCGGCCTCGCGCAGCAGCCGCTTGGCAAGGTCCTTGTCGAGCGCATTGGCCGAGCCGGCGATGCCGCAGCCGGCGAGCGGGATGCCGGCGACCGCGGCCAGCCCCTGGACCGAGCCGTCCTCGCCGTCGAGGCCGTGCAGCACCGGGAAGAGCACGTCGATCTTCTGGAGCATTTGCGGAGCGGCGTCGTCCTGCAGGCGCAGGAGGCGCCCGCCGCCGCCGGGCAGCAGGCAGAGCTCGGCGCCGTCCTGCGGGATCGGATCGGGCAGGACGCCGTTCTGCAGTTCGAGCTCGCGCCACTCACCGGCCTTGGTGATCAGGATCGGCACGACGTCGTATCTCGCCTTGTCGATCGCCTTGACCACATTGGCGGCGGACATCAGCGAGACCTCGTGCTCGGAAGACCTGCCGCCGAGGAGAATCGCCACCCGCACCCTGTCGCTCATCGTCGCCGCCTTAATCGATTCGCTTCCATAGAGAAGCGTCAGTCGGGCATGATTGAGGAATTGCAAAGGCGGCGGGAAAACATGCTGCTCGCCATCGACGATGGCCCTGATCACCGCGGCGCCGGCCGGCCCCGGCGTTGACAGCGGTCGCCAAGCAGACTGGCGGCGTCAGGCTCGTCAGCGCGGCGGAAGCTTCGCCAGCAGCGCCATGCCACGCGGCGACAGCCTGTAGCCGACGTCGAGGCTCTTGGTGAGGCCGAGAGCCTTGAGCTTTCGCACGTCCTGCTTGAACGGGAGCGTCTCGCGCTCGAGCAGGCCAGCGAGGTCGGCGGCGCGCCGTGCCGGATACGCCGCGATCAGCTCAAGCGTGGCGCGTGTCCAGGGCTGGCGGGAATCCAGCCGATCGAGACGCCCCATCAACTCCTCAATGTCCGCCTCAGTCACTGCGTCGGCTTCCCGCAAGGCTTCGCGCGGGTCAGCGCCGGTGAGACGAATGCGGATGCGATAGAGGTCGCCTTCGCGGCCCGACAGCGCGGCCAACGCGTCGTCGCGGGTGTCGAAGCCTGCGGCGGTCGCATCGGCTGCGTCGATCTGGTCTTCCGTGATCGGCTCGACCGCCTCGATGGCGAGTTGGCCGATCGCCGTCAGCTGTGTGCCGCCGCTCTTGACGCTCGGCCGGCGCCAGCGCCGCAGGACGACAGTGATGCGGCCCTCGGCGATGCCCTGAAGCGTGCGCCGGTCGAGCAGCATGGTGTTTAGGCCATCACCTTGGCCAGCACATCCTCCAGCCCGCCATCGCGTTCGAGCCAGCCGGGTACCGGCAGGTTCTTCGAGCGCAGGAATTCCGGATTGAACAGCTTCGACTGGTAGCGCGTGCCGTAGTCGCAGAGGATGGTCACGATGGTGTGGCCGGGCCCCATCTCCTTCGCCAGCCGGATCGCGCCGGCGACATTGATACCCGAGGAGCCGCCGAGGCAGAGGCCCTCTTCCTCCAGCAGCTGGAAGCAGAGCGGGATCGCCTCCTCGTCCGGAATCTGGAAGGCGACGTCGATCGGTGCGCCCTCGATATTCTTGGTGATCCGGCCCTGGCCGATGCCCTCGGTGATCGAGGAGCCCTCGGCCTTGAGCTCGCCCGTGGTGTAATAAGAATACAGCGCCGCGCCCATCGGGTCGGCGAGGGCGATGCGGATCTTTGGATTGAAGCTCTTGAGCGCGATGGCGACGCCGGCGAGCGTCCCGCCGGTGCCGACGGCGCTGACGAAGCCGTCGACCTTGCCGTCGGTCTGCTGCCATATCTCCGGGCCGGTCGTCTCGATATGGCCCTGGCGATTGGCGACGTTGTCGAACTGGTTGGCCCAGATCGCGCCGTTGGGCTCGGTTCTGGCCAGTTCCTCGGCGAGGCGGCCTGAGACCTTCACGTAATTATTCGGATTGACGTAGCCGACAGCCGGCACCTCGACCAGGGTCGCGCCGGCGAGCCGCAGCATGTCCTTCTTTTCCTGGCTCTGCGTCTCCGGGATCACGATCACCGAGCGATAGCCGAGCGCATTGCCGACCAGAGCGAGGCCGATGCCGGTATTGCCCGCGGTGCCCTCGACGATGACGCCGCCCGGCTTGAGCGCGCCGCTCCTTTCAGCGTCGCGGATGATGGCGAGCGCGGCTCGGTCCTTGACCGACTGGCCGGGGTTCATGAACTCGGCCTTGCCGAGGATCTCGCAGCCGGTTTCCTGCGAGGCGCGCTTCAGTTTGATCAGGGGTGTGTTGCCGATCGCTTCGACGACGCCGTTGCGGATGGTCATGTTAGGCAACTCCAGCCATTTCCCTGTCGGTCGGCACCTGATAGGCCAAACCCGCAATCACGTCACGATCTGGAAGCACATGTCCGCCCTCGCCATGAATGAAACGCTCACGATCGCGCGGCTCGGCCAGCGCGGCGACGGCGTCGCCGAGACGGCCGAGGGGCAGGTCTTCGTGCCGTTCGCGCTGCCGGGCGAGAGCGTTCGGGTGGTGCGCGACGGCGATCGCGGGCAGCTGATCGAGATTCTCGCGCCATCTGCCTCGCGCATTGCCGCGATCTGCCCGCTCTTCACCCGTTGCGGCGGCTGCGCAGCGCAGCATATGGGCGAGGGGCTCTATGCCGAATGGAAGCGCCAGCAGGTGGTGACCGCGCTCTCCCGCGCCGGGCTGGAAACCGAGGTCGCTGCCGTGTTCGATGCCCATGGCGAAGGCCGCAGGCGCGTCACCTTCCATGCCCGCCGCGAGGACGATGGCATGCGCGTCGGCTTCATGGCGGCCAGGAGCCACGATCTGATCGAGGTCGAAGCCTGCCCGGTGCTGGCGCCGGGACTGGAGCGGGCGCCTGCTGTGGCGCAGCTTCTTGCCAACCGGCTGCGGTCCTCGAACAAGCCACTCGATATCCAGCTCACCGCTTCGCAAGCCGGGCTCGATGTCGATATTCGCGGCCATGGCCCGGCTGGCGATGCCTTACGCCGACAGCTCACCGAGGCGGCCGAACGGCTCGATCTTGCCCGCCTCGCCATGCATGGCGAGATCATCGTCGAGCGGCGCGCGCCCTTCCAGTTGATGGGCAAGGCCGCGGTGACGCCGGCGCCCGGCGGCTTCCTGCAGGCGACGGCGGAGGGAGAGGCGATCCTGTCGCGCCTCGTGCTCGATGCGATCCCGAAGGCGAAGCGCGTCGCCGACCTCTTCGCCGGCTGCGGTCCGTTCAGCGTCCGGCTCGCCGAAAAGGCACAGGTTTCGGCCTTCGAGAGCGACAAGGTCGCGGTCCAGGCCCTGAGCCGGGCCGCCAATCATACGCAGGGCCTGAGGCCGGTTGCAGCCGAGGCCCGCGACCTCTTCCGCCGGCCGCTATTGGAGCATGAGCTCGGTGTGTTCGACGCCGTGGTGCTCGACCCGCCACGCGCTGGTGCGGAAGCGCAGGTCAAGCGCCTCGCGGCCTCCAAGGTGCCCGTTGTGGCCTATGTCTCGTGCGATGTCGGTAGCTTCGCTCGCGACGCAGCGCTTTTGGTCGCAGGCGGCTATGCGCTGGAGCGCGTGACGCCGGTCGACCAGTTCCGCTATTCCGCCCACATCGAACTCGTCGGCGTCTTTCGCAAGGCCGTCGGCAGCCGCAGATAAGATCGCCTTGGAGGCAGGATGAGCGCGCCCGTTATCGAAGCTCTGGCCGGCATCGTCGGCGCGAAGAACGTGATCACCGACGCCGATGCGATGGTGCCCTATCTCAAGGAGCCGCGCGGTCTCTTCCACGGCAAGGCGCAAGCGGTGGTCCGGCCGGGCTCCGTCGCCGAGGTTTCGGCCCTGATGAAGTGGGCGAGCGAGACTGGCGCGACGGTCGTGCCGCAAGGCGGCAATACCGGCATGGTCGGTGGCCAGGTCCCGGTCGCCGAGGGCCGGGAGATCATCCTGTCGCTGCAGCGGCTCGACAAGATCCGCTCGGTCGATGTCGATGGCGACACCATGACCGTCGAGGCCGGTGTCATCCTGCAGAAGGCGCAGGAAGCGGCCGAGGCCGCCGGGCGGCTCTTCCCGCTTTCGCTCGCTTCGGAAGGCTCCTGCACCGTCGGCGGCAATCTCTCGAGCAATGCCGGCGGCACGGCGGTGATCGCCTATGGCAATGCGCGCGAGCTCTGCCTCGGCCTCGAGGTCGTCCTCGCCGATGGCCGCGTCTGGAACGGCCTGCGCCAATTGCGCAAGGACAATACCGGCTACGACCTCAAGAACCTCTTCATCGGCTCGGAAGGCACGCTCGGCATCATCACCGCCGCCGTGCTGAAGCTCTTCCCGCTGCCGGCGGCGCGCGCCACCGCCTTCCTCGCCGTGCCCGACCCGGAAGCGGCGCTGTCCCTGCTCAACAAGGCCAAGGCCAGCGCCGGCGGCACGCTCACCACCTTCGAGATCATGCCGCGCATCGGCCTCGACTTCGTCGTCCGCCACGCCAGCGGTGCCCGCGATCCACTCTCCGAGCCGTCGCCCTGGTACGTGCTGATGGAGGTTTCGGCCCAGGCCGAGGCCGGACTGAGCGATGCGGTCGAAGCCTTCCTCGGCGAGGCGCTGGAGGAGGGGCTGGTCACCGATGCCGTGCTCGCCGGTTCGCTCGGCCAGCGCGCCGATCTCTGGAAGCTGCGCGAGATGCTGTCGGAGGTTCAGACCCATGAGGGCGGCTCGATCAAGCACGACATTTCCGTGCCGCTCCATGCGACGCCGGAATTCCTGAAGCGCGCCATCGCCAGGGTCGAGGCGATGGTGCCGGGCTGCCGGCCGGTGCCCTTCGGCCATCTCGGCGACGGCAACATCCATTTCAACGTCAGCCAGCCGGTCGGGGCCGACAAGGCCGCCTATCTCGCCGGCTGGGGCGCGATGAACGAGGCGGTGCACGCCATCGTCACCGAGCTCAAGGGCTCGATCTCGGCCGAGCACGGCATCGGCCGTCTCAAGCGCTCGCTTCTGCCGGGGGTCAAGGACCCGGTCGAACTCGACCTGATGCGGACGGTGAAGGCGGCGCTCGATCCCAGGGGTGTGCTCAATCCCGGTTCGGTGCTGTAGCGCATGCCCGAACGCCGGCCGGTCTTCCAGGAGGTGCTTGGCGAGGACTGGGCGAAGCTCGGCGAGGTCATACGGCGCCACTACTTCCTGCGCTCGTTCAGCGACGATTACATCTGCGTCAAGGGCGTAATGCACGAGGTCGAGCACAGTGCCTTCGCCAAGGTGCTGCTGCCCTTCGCCCGGATCGTCGGGGCGCTGGTGCCCTATCGCGGCCGCGACGTGCCGATCGAGGTGCACTACACCGCCCGACCAGAAGACGGGACGCTGCACTGGGACCGGGTATTCCACTTCGCCGGGCGCAAGCCGTTCCATTTCCGCTCGCGCATGCAGCAGACCGGCCCGAACCAGGTCATCGAATTCGTCCGCTTCGGCGTCGGCATGCGCCTCAAGGTGACGGCGGAGGAGGGGGCGATGGTCTTCCGCGACGTGGGCTATGTCTGGCGGCTCTTCGGCTACGATCTGCCCTTGCCGGTCGGGCTTCTCCTCGGCACCGGCTATATCGAGGAGCGGCCGATCGATGATCGCAGCTTCAGCATGCGGATGACGCTGAGGCATCCGCTCTTCGGCGAGCTCTTCCGCTACAGCGGGGTGTTCTCGCTTCCGGAGGAGGCGCCCGGATCGGCTGTAGCGGAAGGCTAGGCGTGCCCGTTACGGCGTCGCGACATAGCCGTCGCGGCGCGGATCGCAGGCGCCCGTCAGCCGCCCGCTCGCCGGATCGCGCGACACCGCCTGCATGCCGCCGACCCGCATCGTCCAGCCGGTATCGAACGGAACGATCGCATGGCCGCGCGCGGCCAGCTCTGTGACCGTTCCGGCCGGAATGCGGTTCTCGACCTCGATGGAGCGGCCGTCCCAGAGCCGGGCGCGCGGGGCCTCGATCGCGTCCTGCAGGGGCTGCCCGAAATCGACATGCTGGACCATGGCCTGCACCTGCGTCTGCAGGATGCCGTAGCTGCCGGGCGTGCCGAGGGCGAGCACCGGCGCGCCATCCCGGGTCGAGAGTGTCGGCGACATGCACATCGGCAGTTCCGAGCCCGGTAGCGAGCGGTTCGGGCTGCCGGGCTGGACGTCGGCCCAGTAGAGGAAGTTGTTAAGGCACAGCCCCGTCCCCGGCACCACGACGCCGCTGCCGAACGGGCTGCCGATGCTCTGCGTCACGCAGATCAGATTGCCGTCGCGATCGGCGATCGAGAACGAGGTGGTGTGGCCGGGGTCCTCGCCCGCTGGCGCCTGCGGCATCCATTGCTCGGTCGGGCCGTCGATCGGCTTGCCGTCGCGGACCCGTGCCCGCAGCTGCTCGACGAAGGCGTCGGCGAGGATCTCGGCGAGCTTCTCGGGCTTGGGATTGTTGTTGGAGATCCGGACGCCGGCTGCGAGGCGGATGGCGCGGTAGACGATGTCGAGATGCTCGGCGCCGTTGCGCTCGAGCTTGCCGAGGTCGAAGCCGTCGAGAATGCGCAGCGTCAGCAGGAACTGGAAGCCTTCGCAGGCCGGCGGCGGCACGTGCACTTGGCGGTCGCGATAGGCGACGGCGAGCGGCTCGCGCCAATCGGGCGCGACCTTGGCGAGGTCGGCCATGGTCAGCGTGCCGCCCTGCGCCTTGAGATGGTTGATGATCGTCTCGCCGAGCGGGCCCTGATAGAGATGGCCAGGTCCCTTGGAGGCGATGTCGCGCAGGGTCGTCGCCAGCTCCGGCTGGCGCAGGATCTGCCCGAGCGTGACGCTTGTCCCGCCTTCACGCAGGTAGTTGCGCGCCCAGTTTTCGTAGAGCTCCGGCCGCTCGCGCAGCAGCGGCGCCTGTTCATTGAATTCGGTCACGCCGAACTCGGCGATCGGGAAGCCGTCCTCGGCGAGCGCGATCGCCGGCGCGAAGATCTGCGCCAGGGAAAGGCGGCCATAGGCCCGGTTGAGCTCGCACCAGCCGGCGAGGTTGCCGGGAGGGGCGACGGCGAGCGCCCCACGCTCGAGATCGGAACGCTGGTTGAAGCGCTCGATCGGGAAGCTTTCTGGCACACGCGGCACGAAGTCGAGGACGCGAACGCGCTTCTCGGCCGCGACCCACATCGTCGCCGAGCCCATGCCGGCAAGGCTCGACATGAACGGCTCGACCACGTTGAGCGCCGCCGCGACCGCGCCGACCGCGTCGAAGACATTGCCGCCCTGGCTGAGGATGCGCGCGCCGGCCTGCGCCGCCAGCGGGTGGGCGGCGGCGACCATGCCGTGCAGGGAGCTCATCGTCGGGCGGCGGCCATCCATCTCGGGCGTTTCCTCTGTTGGTCTCGTTTGGGACCAGAGTAAGCGCGCCGTCATGGTCTGCGCTAGAACAGGCTGCCCTGTGCATCGTCCGGGCTGCCCCGACGAGAACGCATGACGGGCTTGGCTGCGGGCGCCGGTTCCGAGGCGGGATTGAATGGCTCCTGCACCTCAGGGCCATCATTGGCGACCTTGTTCACGCCTGCACCGAGCCGGAACATCTCCAGCAGATCGTCGGGCGGCGGCCGCATCAGCGTCCGCACAGTGGCGGGCTCTGCCGAGGGATCGAGCCAGGCGTCGAAAGCCTCGGGCGGCACGATGACGGGGGAGCGGTGGTGGATCGCCGCCATCTGCCCGTTCGCCGGGCCGGTGACCATCGCGACGGTGTCGATCTCGGAACCATCGGGACTGTGCCAGGTCTCCCACAACGCTGCGAAAGCGAAGAGGCCATGATCCGGCCGGCGGAAGAGATAGGGCCTGTTCTCCTGCTGGCGGCCTTCGCCGAGGCGATGCCATTCGTAGAAGCCATCCGCCGGCATCAGGCAGCGCCGGCGGGCGAGGGCGGCGCGGAAGGACGGCTTCTCGCCGGCGCTCTCGCTGCGGACATTGATGACCAAGGGAAAGGTCTTGGGATCCTTGACCCAGCCCGGGATGAAGCCCCAGCGCATCAGGATGAACTGGCGCCGACCCTCGTCGAGGCGCACCACCGGCACCGGCTGCGTCGGCGCGATATTGTAGCGCGGCGGGAAATTCGGCTGCTCCCGATAGGCGAAGGCCTCGCGCATCGCCTCCGGCGGCAAGGTAATGGCATAGCGACCACACATGCCGAGATCACTTTCGCCTTATCGTGACCGGATCAAGACTTTGTTTGCGGTTGGCACAGCATAGTCGCGCCGCTTCCGGGGCCTCTTCATGTCTGCTTCCGCGACCGAGACATCACCGACCGCGGCGGGCGGAACCACTCCGCAACTCTCGACCGACTATCTCAATCGGCACAGCGAGGCGCTGATGCTGCTGGAGATGGTGCCTCTCGACCGCGAGATTCTCAGTGATCTCAAGGCTTGGCGCGCGCTCGGCTATGTCGAGCATTTCGCGGCTTCCCCGCTGCGCTGTGCCGGCGATGCCATGGCCGCCTATCGTGCGCTCGGCCGGCGCGAGGCGGAGGGGTTCGAGCAGCTCTGCGCCGCCATGGACCGGTTGATCTACACGGCGACGGCACTGCTCGACGAAATGGCGGCGGAAGAAGACCCGGGCCTGATCGTCGATGTCGCCAGCCTGTCGTTGCGCCGCCTGATCGCGCGCGCCAACGCCTTCATCAACGCCAACGGCCGGGGCGAGGCGGCCTATATCGATGCCGGCGCGGTGCAGGCCGATATCGACGCCGTGATGGCGGGCTAGAGCATTTTCGAGCGAAGTGGACACCGGTTCGCGTGAAGAAAATGCGATAAAACAAAGAGCTGGAGAATTTCCGCGATTCGGAGAAACGCGGAAATTCTCTAGGCAACCCGCTCGCCGCCGAGCAGGAATTCGCGGTTGCCGTCGCCGCCCTCGATCGGGGAGGGGACGAGCCCGCTGATCGCGAAGCCGAGGCCGGCGGTGACCTCCGCGATCTCCGCGCAGATCTGCTGCTGAAGCACTTCGTCGCGCAGCACGCCCTTCTTCAGCGCCGAGCGCTTGGTCTCGAATTGCGGCTTCACCAGCGCGACCAGGCGGGCTTGCGGCGCCAGCAGCTTCGCCACTGCCGGCAGCACCAGCTTCAGCGAGATGAAGCTGACGTCGATCACGGCGAGCGTCGGCACCTCAGCAAACAGGCCGGGATCGAGCGTGCGGATGTCCTGGCGCTCCAGGCTGGTCAGGCGGGGATGGCCGTGCAGGCTCTCATGCAACTGCGCCTGGCCGACATCGATGGCGTAGACACGCATCGCGCCACGCCGGAGCAGGACATCGCTGAAGCCGCCGGTCGAGGCGCCGACGTCGAGGCAGGTCAGCCCCTTGGGGTCGAAGCCGAAGGTATCGAGCGCCGCGGCGAGCTTCACCCCACCGCGCGAGACGTAAGGATGCGCCGCCTGCGCCTCGATCACCGCCGCAGCGAGAACCGTCTCCGACGCCTTGCGCAGCACGACGCCATCGGCGCTGACGAGGCCGGCGACGATCGCCGCCTGCGCTCGCGCCCGGCTTTCGAACAGGCCGCGCTCAAGCAGGAGCAGGTCGGCGCGCACCCGGCGCGGCAGGCCGGCGGTCATGCGTCAGGCGCGGCGGATGGCGCTGGCGGGGCCGAGCGCGGTCTCGACGCTGCGCACGATGCCGGCGGCGTCGAGCCCGGCCTGCGCATACATCACCTCGGGCTTGTTGTGCTCCTGGAAGACGTCGGGCAGGACGAGGCTGCGGATCTTCAGCCCGCGATCGAGCGCGCCTTCGCGCGCCAGCAAGTGCAGCACATGGCTGCCGAAGCCGCCGACCGAGCCTTCCTCGACCGTGATCAGCACCTCGTGCTCACGGGCGAGGCGCAGAATCATCTCTTCGTCGAGCGGTTTGGCGAAGCGGGCGTCGGCGACCGTGGTCGAAAGCCCGCGCTGGCCGAGCTGCTCGGCGGCGGTGAGGCATTCGGCCAGCCGCGTGCCGAGCGAGAGCAGGGCGACCTGCGTGCCCTGCTTGACGATCCGACCCTTGCCGATTTCGAGCGGCACGCCGTGCTGGGGCATCTCGACGCCGACGCCTTCGCCGCGCGGATAGCGGAAGGCGATCGGGCCAGCGTCATAGGCCGCCGCGGTCGCGACCATATGGGTGAGCTCGGCTTCGTCGGCCGCCGCCATCACCACCATGTCGGGCAGGCAGGCGAGATAGGCGACGTCGAAGGCGCCGGCATGGGTCGCCCCGTCGGCACCGACGAGGCCGGCCCGGTCGAGCGCAAAGCGCACCGGCAGCTTCTGGATCGCGACGTCGTGCACGACCTGGTCGTAGGCGCGCTGCAGGAAGGTCGAGTAGATCGCGCAGAACGGCTTGAAGCCTTCGGTCGCCAGGCCCGCCGCAAAGGTCACCGCGTGCTGCTCGGCGATGCCGACATCGAAGGTCCGGCCCGGGAATTCCTTGCCGAAGGCATCGAGCCCGGTGCCGGACGGCATGGCCGCGGTGACCGCCACGATCTTCTCGTCCTCGCGCGCCGCCTTGATCAGGGCGTTGGCGAAGACATTGGTGTAGCTCGGCGCATTCGCCGGCGCCTTGGCCTGCAGGCCGGTGACCGGGTCGAACTTGACCACGCCATGGTATTTGTCGGCGCTGGCCTCGGCCGGGGCGTAGCCCTTGCCCTTCTGCGTCACGACATGGACGAGGATCGGTCCGGTCTCGGCGTCGCGGACATTGCGCAGCACCGGCAGCAGATGGTCGAGATTATGCCCGTCGATCGGGCCGACATAGTAGAAGCCGAGTTCCTCGAACAGAGTCCCGCCTGTCCAGAAGCCGCGGGCATATTCCTCGGTCCGCTTCGCCTTCTCGTGGAAGAAGCGCGGCAGCCTCTCGGCCAGGTACTTGGCGATCTCGCGCAGCGAGCGGTAGGTCCGGCCGGAGACGAGGCGGGCGAGATAGGCCGACATAGCGCCGACCGGCGGAGCGATCGACATGTCGTTGTCGTTGAGGATGACGATCAGCCGCGAACCGGTCGCGCCGGCATTGTTCATGGCTTCATAGGCCATGCCGGCCGACATCGCGCCGTCGCCGATCACGGCGATGACGTTGTTGGCCTTGCCGGCGAGATCGCGCCCGACCGCCATGCCGAGACCAGCCGAGATCGAGGTCGAGGAATGGGCGGCGCCGAACGGGTCGTATTCGCTCTCGGCGCGCCTGGTGAAGCCCGAGAGCCCGCCGGGCTGGCGCAATGTGCGGATCTCGGCGCGGCGGCCGGTCAGGATCTTGTGCGGATAGGCCTGGTGGCCGACATCCCAGATCACGCGGTCGCGCGGCGTGTCGAAGACATGGTGCAGGGCGACGGTGAGCTCGACCACGCCGAGGCCGGCGCCGAGATGGCCGCCGGTGACCGAGACGGCGTCGATCGTCTCGGCCCGGAGCTCATCGGCGAGCTGGCGCAACTGCGCGTCGTCGAGCCGGCGCAAAGCCGCCGGATCGGGTACCTGGTCGAGGAGGGGAGTGTGGGGGCGAGGCAAGGGCTGGCCGAAGCTTGCTGGATCGTGCCTTCGAAATAGTCCTTCGCGGCGGTGCTGGCAAACCGGCTCGTCGTCGCAGGTCGACAGGAAACGGGTGGGAGCGGCAGGCCCGATCTGGAAAATCGGGTCATCCTCTTCGCTGGACGCCTCCCATGACCTCGCCCTTTTTCATCGCCTTGCTGCTGGCAGGCGTCACGGCGCAGTTCGCCGACAAGCTCGCGCTCGATACGATCACGCTCGCGGCGACACAGGGCGGTGCGAACCCGCGCTTCGTCGGTTTCCTCGTCGCGGCGCAATCGGCAGCGTGGCTCCTGATCTCGCTGCCGGCCGGTGTGCTCGCCGATCGCATGGCGCCACGCACGCTGATCCTCGCGGGTGGAGCACTGATGACCCTGGGCTCCGGCCTCGGTGCGCTTCTGCTCGCCGGCGGCGCGATCGGGCCGGGACTGGCGCTCTCGACCTTCATCGCGGCGGCCGGGCCAGTCACCATCGCGCTCTCGATTTTCGTGCTGATGCCCAAGGCGGTGACACTGGCCGAATTGCCGCGGGCCAATAGCCGCCTCGAGCTCGGCCGCGCCGCCCTCAGCCTCGTCGCGCCGCTGATCGCCGGCTGGGCCGTGGCGCGGGCTTCTGGTTGGCTCGGCCTTGGCCTCTGTGCCGCCTGCGGCGTCGTCGTGATCATGGCCGCCTCTCGCCTGCCGGCCGAGCGGCCGCCGGCGCAGCCGCGCCAGCCCTTGCATCGCGCCATTGCCGAGGGCGGAGCCTTCGTCGCGCGCCATCCTTATCTGAGGCCGATCGCGCTCTGCGCCATCGGCTGGAACCTCGCCTTCTTCGCTTTCATGGCGCTGCTCGCGCCCTATGCGCTGCGCGTGCTGGCGCTCGACCCGGCGACCGTCGGCCTGGCCTCGTCCGTCTATGGCGCCGGCGCGATTGCGGCGGCGCTCACCGGCGCCTGGTTGATCGCGCGCCTGCCGACCGGGGTGCTGCTCGTCTTCGGTCCGGCAGTCTCGCTCTTCGGGGCAGCCGCGCTGGCGCTTGCGCCACCTGCGCTCGGCTGGCCGGCGCTGGCACTCGCCTTCTTCCTGTTCGGCTTCGGCCCGATTCTCTGGTTCATCACCCAGACGACCCTACGCCAGGCGGTGACGCCGCAGCCCTTGCTCGGCCGGGTCAGCGCGACGATTACCACCGCCATGTACGGCATGCGTCCGGTGGGAGCGCTCGCTGGCGGCCTTGCCGGCGAATGGTTCGGCGTCGAGATGGCCATGTGGTTGCCGGTGGGTCTCTTCGCCCTCTCGACCCTGGCGATCCTCGCCTCGCAGATGCCGCGGCTGAAGGTGATGCCGGTGGCGGAGCTCAGCCCAGGCTAGGCTGCTTGGGGGGCGGGGCGCTCCGGCCGGGCCGCCAGCAGGACGCCGCCGACGATGAACGCGATCGAGATGCCCTCGGCCACTGTCGGGACCTCGCCCAGGAAGACGATGGCGAGCAACGAGGCGACGACCGGCACGAGCGCGATCATCGCCGCTGCGGCCGACGGGCCCAGCAGGGCCACGGCGCGGTTGAAGCCGATCAGCGCGGCGATGCTCATCAGTACGCCCTGGTAGACACCCTGGATCGCGATCTCGGCCCGTGGAGCCTGGCCGAGATGGCCGATGTCGAGAGCGACATAGAGGGGAAGGAAGATCACGCCCGACCAGAAGCAGATCAGCGCCGCCGACTGCATCGGGTTGAGGCCGCTGCCACGCAGGAGCAGCGTGTAGCCAGCCCACATCACCGCCGCCAAGGCGAGCAGCCCGAGCCCGAGCAGGCTCGGCGCGCCCTGTTCGCCGGTCGCGGTCAGGATGAGGCCGCAGAGCCCGGCGGCGATGGCGGCGTATCCGGCGAGCCTGATCTTGCCGGGAGGCTGGTGCAGCAGCAGCCAGCCCAGCAGGCCGGCGAAGACCGGCATCAATGTCGGCGTCACCGAGGCGGCCCGTCCGGCGGAGGTCATCTGCACGCCGAGCGCGACCAGGATCGCGAAGGGCGCGCCCCAGAGCGCGGCGAAGACGAAGCCGTTGCGCCAGGCTCGCGGCGGCAGATCGCGCAGCAATACCGGCGCCAGCAGGATCGCGCCGATGCCGTAGCGCAGCGCGGTCAGGTCCCAGACATTGAGGATGCGGGTCACGCTGAAGCGCGTGACCACGAACCAGCCGGCGAAGATCGAGACCGTCAACGTCGCCCAGATGAAGCCGCTCAGCCGCTTGCGCGAGGAGCGCGCGCTGCCTGCCGCATCCGGCTCGGCGGAGGCTGGATGGTCGGGTCTGTCGGCAGGCATGGCTGCGGCTTCAGCGCTCCGGCAGCGGGATGAACTCTTCCGCGTCGCCGGGGACGGTGTCGAAGCGGCCGGTCTTCCATTCCTGCTTGGCCTGGTCGATCCGCTCCTTCGACGACGACACGAAGTTCCACCAGATATGGCGCGGGCCGTCCATCGGCTCGCCGCCGATCAGCATTAGCCGGCTCTGGTCGACGGCGAGGATCGAGATGCGGTCGCCCGGCTTGAAGACCAGGAGCTGGCCGGCGCCGAACTCGTCGCCGGCAATGTCGATCTTGCCGGTGACGATGTAGACGGCACGCTCATGATAGTCCGGGTCGAGCGGCAGGATCGCGCCCGGCGCCAGCACGGCTTCGGCATAGAGCGTGTCCCAGGGGAATTTCACCGGCGAGGTCTCGCCGAAGGCCGAGCCCATGATCAGGCTGACGCGCTTGCCTTCGCCGACGATGCGCGGCAGTTCCGGCGCGGCATGATGGATGAATTCCGGTGCGACCTCCTCATGCGTCTTCGGCAGCGCGAGCCAGGTCTGGATGCCATAGAGCTTGGGCGCCTTCAGCCGCTCTTCCGGCGCGGTGCGCTCGGAATGGACGATGCCGCGCCCGGCCGTCATCAGGTTGACCGCGCCGGGCCGGATCGGCAGCGCCGTGCCGAGCGAATCGCGATGCATGATCTCGCCGTCGAAGAGATAGGTGACGGTGGAGAGCCCGATATGCGGGTGCGGGCGCACATCGATGCCCTCACCGAGCAGGAACTCGGCCGGGCCCATCTGGTCGAAGAAGATGAAGGGGCCGACCATCTTGCGGCCGATCGAGGGCAAAGCGCGGCGGACCGAGAAGCCGCCGAGATCATGCGCGCGCGGCACGATCACCTGCTCGAGCGCCTCGCAGGAGCGGGTGTCGCCCGCGATCGGATCGTGGTCGGGCAGCTGCGACATGGCGATGTCCTCCTGTGAGCCCGGGAAGACTGGCCCCGGACGCCGCGCACGACAAGGGTACAACCGGCCGCAGCGGGCTCGACGTCGGCGCTCGGAGAAATTATCGATAATTCATGGCCAATGAGACATCCGAGACCCTGCCGGTCCGCATCAGCCGCATCCTCGCCGAGCGGATCATTTCCGGGCAGCTCGAGCCGGGCGCTCGTCTGCGACAGGACCATGTCGCGGTCGAGTTCGGCGCGAGCCATGTCCCGGTGCGCGAAGCCTTCCAGCGGCTGGAGGCGCAGGGGCTCGCCGTCAGCGAGCCGCGCCGTGGCGTGCGCGTCGCTGCCTTCGACCTGCGCGAGGTCCGCGAGGTCGCCGAGATGCGCGCGGCGCTGGAGGTGCTCGCCTTGCGCCATGCCGGCCCGCATCTGACGCGCGCCATCCTCGACGAAGCCGAGGAAGCCACCCGCGCCGGCGACAATTCGCCGGATGTCCGCGCCTGGGAGGACGCGAATCGGCGTTTCCATCGCCTGATCGTCACGCCCTGCGCCATGCCGCGCCTGCTCGCCGCGATCGACGATCTCCATGCCGCCAGCGCCCGCTTCCTGTTCTCGGCCTGGCGCTCGGACTGGGAGGCGCGCACCGATCACGACCACCGCGCTATCCTCGCCGCGCTGCGCACCGGACAGGTGGAAGAAGCGGCGGCGATCCTCGCCCGCCATGTTCAATGGATCGGCTCCAAGCCGGTGCGGACGGCTGCGGGCGGGACGCGGGACGTCTTCGCCATCCAGGGCTGAAGCCCGGAGCATGCGCAAGGTCGCGGCGTGGCCGTGCTTTTTTGCGCTCGCAGGCAGCCGCGTACTGCTCGCTTGCAATCTGCTCGCGCCTGTGGACTCTACGATAGATCAAGTCAAAGAATTATCTATAATTCTGAAATCGATGGAGATTGACCCATGAGCGACCTCAGCTACGCCACGCCAGCCCGCTTCAGTCCGCTCGATCTGCAGGCGCGCCCGGCTTTCGTCCAGCTCGGGGCCGTCGTGCTCGGCACCCTGGTCCTGGCGATCGCCTCGCAGATCAGCGTGCCGATGCTGCCGGTGCCGATGACCATGCAGACGCTGGCGGTGATCCTGATCGGCGCGCTCTACGGCTGGCGGCTCGGCGCGATCACCGTCATAGCCTGGCTCGGGGAGGCGGCGCTCGGCCTGCCCGTGCTCGCCAACGGGACCGGCGGACCGGCGCCCTTCATGGGCCCGACCGCTGGTTATCTGGCCTCTTTCCCGTTTGTCGCAATGCTGGTCGGTTGGCTCGCCGAGCGCGGCTGGAATGGCAGCCGGCCGGCTTTGGCTTTCGCATCAATGCTGCTTGGCCATGCGCTCTGCCTGATGTTCGGCGGGCTCTGGCTTGCAACGCTGATCGGTCCGGAGAAGGCCATGCTCGCCGGTGTCGTGCCCTTCCTGCTCGGCACGTTGGTGAAATCGGGGCTGGGCGCTGCGGTCCTGATGGCGCTCGTGCGCCGCACGAGCAACACCGAACAGGCCTAAGTCCAAGCGGGCCGGCGTTTTTCGTCGGCCTCGCTCACGCTCTCCCGGCCGGTCAGGCGGCCTGCCGGGTTTCGAGCTGGGCGAGCCGCGCGACGTAGTGGTCAGCGGCGGCCTCCAGCGCGTCGGCGCCGGTCCGGCGCACGTCATAGACCAGGAACGGTTCCTGCCAGGCGAGGCCGCAGCGATGCGCCGTCGCCTGCAATGGCTTCAGCAGGTCGCGCAGCGAGAACAAATTGGCCCCGCTCGGCATATAGGCCTCGAGGACGTTGCCGGCGGTGGCGGCGATCAGGAGGGGGCGGCCGGCGAGCTTTGCGCCCTCCGCTGCGTAGTGGATGTAGAACATCCGGGTCAGCACCGCGTCCTGCCAGGCCTTGAGCAGCGGCGGCGTCGAATACCATTGCACCGGGAACTGCAGGACGATGCGCTCGGCCGTGAGCAGCCGCGCAACCTCCACATCGCCATCGATCCGCCCATCCGGATAGAGCGCCTGCATATCGACGACGGTCGTGCCGGGCCGGCTGCAGGCTGCCTCGGCTAGGGCCTTGTTGGCGCGCGAGTTCTGATAATCGGGGTGGAAGAGCAGGATGAGCGTGTTCATCATGGCGACCTCCTTGGGTTCGACAGGAGGATGTTGGTGCCCAAGAAATTACTCCAATGGATGATCGATATATCGTATTATTGATCTTATGAATTTGCGGGCGATCGACCTCAACCTGCTCGTCATCCTCGACGCCCTGCTCGACGAGGCGCATGTCTCGCGCGCGGCGGAGCGGATCGGCCTGTCGCAGCCGGCCGCTTCCAGCGCGCTCGAACGCTGCCGGTACCTCTTTGGCGACCCGCTGCTGCTACGGGGCAGGGGACGGATGCGACTGACAACAAAGGCGCAGGCGCTGCAGCAGCCGCTGCGTGACATCCTCGCCCAGGTGGCCGTGCTGCTCGATGCGCCGGAGCCGGACCTCACGAGCCTGAAGCAGACTGTCAGGGTGATGACGGCCGAACTGCCGCCGGAATTGGTGACGGGCCGGGCCTATGAGCAGCTGATGCGGACGGCACCCGGACTGACGCTCGCCATCCTGCCCTGGCAGGGGGCGCAGGCGACGCTCGACGCGTTGGCGCAGGGGCAGGCCGATCTCGCCATCTCGGTCTTCCCGATGATCGACGCCGATTTCACCCGACGGGAATTGTTGCGCGAGCGCTATGTCGTTGCGATGCGGCAAGGCCATCCAGCGCAAGCGGGCTTCGACCTCGATCGCTGGCTCGCATTCCCGCATGTCCTGGTCTCGGGTCGCGGCGAGAGCCATGGCCCGCTCGACGAAGCGCTCGCCCGGCTCGGTCGCAAGCGCCATATCGGCCTGGTCGTGCCGAGCTTCCTCAGCGTGCCGCCCTTGCTGCTGACCTCGGACCTGATTGCGCTCCTGCCGAGCCGGACTCTGCCGCCGGAGGAAGCCGGTCGCTTCGCCACTTTCGAGCCGCCGGTCGTGGTCGATGGCTTCCCGCTGCACCTCGCCTGGCATCGCCGCAGCGAGCGCGATCCCGCGGTCCAGCATGTCGCGCGCCTGATCGAGGCCGTACTCGGCGAAGCAGCGGCGGTCAGTCCACCGGCCTGATGCTGGTTGGATTGCCAGTCAGTTCCCGACGTCGAGCGGCTGGGTGCCGGTCGGCTTGCCATCGGCGCCGAGCGTGATCTTCTCGATCCGGGCCTCGGCCTGCTTCAGCAGCGCATCGCAGCGTGCCTTCAGCGCCTCGCCGCGGGTGTAGATATCGATCGATTCTTCCAGCGCGACATCGCCGCGCTCGAGCCGGGCGACGATGCCCTCGAGCTCCTTCAGGGCCGCCTCGAAGGGCAGGCCGGCGACATCGGCATTGGTCTTGGCGTCGGTCACGGGCGCGAATCCTGTTGGCGGCCCGTTATCGGCTCTGGTCCCTTTCGCCGCAACCCCGAGCCTCACATCGGCAGGGCCGAAGTCTTCTTGATCGTGCGCAGCGTCAGGGTCGACTGCACCCGCGTGACGCCCGGCAATTGCGTGATGATGTCGGTGTGGATGCGCTCGAAATCGGCACTGTCGCGGTAAATCACCCGCATCAGGTAGTCATGCGCGCCAGCGAGCAGATGGCATTCGAGGATTTCCGGCAGGTCCTGCACCGCCTTCTCGAAGCTCTCCAGCGAGGCGCGGCCCTGCTGGTCGAGCGTGACGAAGACGAAGGCGGTGCCGGGGAAGCCGGCGATGCGCTCGTCGAGCATCATCACATAGCCGCGGATCAGCCCGCTCTCCTCCAGCTGGCGCACGCGGCGCAGGCAGGCCGAAGGCGAGAGATGCACCTTCTCGGCCAGGTCCGAATTGGTGATCCGGCCGTCCTTCTGGAGGATCCTCAGGATCGTCTTGTCGCGCGAGTCGAGTTCGATCTGCATCGCTGGAGCGTCGTCCCGTGGGCCGGCGGCGGCTGGCGCGGTCGCCGGAAAGCGCAGATGTTTCTGCGCAAAAACTGCGCTTGGCAAGCATGATCTTGCGCACGATCCCGCATTATCCGCATGGCGGCGCTGTCGCGGCGTCCTGCGCCGCAGGATCGTGCAGCGCAGCATTAGGATTATTCCAGTCGAGCGAGGCGGGAGGGCTTGCTCTCAACGGCATCCGCTAGGCAGGTCTGGCCGCGCCCGTAAAAACGTTTACAACTAAACTATTCTATCCGGGACGCTGCCGATGAATCTCTGGTTCCGCCTCATCTGGCTGCTGCTGACGCGGCCGTTCCAGCCGAAGCTGAAGCCTCCCTTCGAGGCCTCGGTCCTGCCCTTCCGGGTCTGGCCCCACGATCTCGACACCAGCCTGCACATGAACAATGCCCGCTACTGGGGGCTGATGGATCTCGGCCGCGCCGATCTGATGCTGCGCAGCGGTCTCTGGCGCGCGATCCTGCGCCATGGCTGGGTTCCGGTGGTCAATTGCGGCACGATCCGCTTCCGTCGCGAGGTCCGCCTGTTCCGCGCGCTCAGGCTGGAGACGCGGCTGCTCTGCTGGAGCGAGGGCTGGGTCGTGATCCAGCACCGCATCCTGGCGGCAGGGCGCGACGGCCAGGAGATCGTCGCCGCGGTCGCGCTGGTGCGCGCCGCGCTCTACGACCGCAAGGGCCGGGCCTATGTGCCGGCTGCCCGCCTTTTCGCCGAAATGGGCGTCGCAGTGGAAAGCCCGGTGCCCAGCCCAGAGGTCTCAGCCTTCCTCGCGGCCGAGGAGGCGTTGCGGCAGGCTGGGGCGGCGGGGACGTAGCGCTTCAGCGCCGTCATTCTCGGGCGGAGCGAAGCGCAGACCCGAGAATCTCATAACGATGGAGCATCTACCGACACCTCATCCGGCCTGAGATGCTCGGGCAAGCCCGAGCATGACGTGCTTTCTCACTCCGCCGCCAGCCTCGTCGCCCGCCATTGCGCCAAGAGAGCCCGTAGCGCTCCTGGCTTCAGTGGCTTGTTCAGCACATGGATATCGAGCGCCGCGGCCTCCTCCCGAACCTCGGGCGAGCGGTCTGCCGTCAGCAGGATCGCCGGTAGCCCGCCGACGTGCTGCCGCAGCGCCGAGATCAGCGCGATGCCGTTCTCGCCATGGTCGAGATGGTAGTCGGCGATCAGCACGTCCGGAGCCCCATTCGAGGCGATGACCGCTACGGCTTCGTCGAGGTCGCGCCCGGTCTCGACCTTGCAGCCCCAGCCGCCGAGCAGGAGGCGCATGCCGTCGAGGATCGTCGGCTCGTTGTCGATGGCGAGCAGCTTGAGGCCGGCGAGCTGGCTGCTCGACGGCGTGCTGCGTGCGGCCGCATTCGTCGCCATCGCCGGGAGAGGCGCGGCGCGCGGCACCGCGATCGAGAAGCGCGTGCCGCGTCCCGGTGTCGAGGCGAGCACGAGCTTGTGGTCGAGCGTGCGCGCGATCCGCTCGACGATCGAGAGCCCGAGGCCGAGGCCACGCGCCACCTTGGCGCCCTGGTCTAGGCGCTGGAACTCGCGGAACACGGTCTTCTGTTTGCTCGCCGGGATGCCGAGCCCGGTGTCGAGCACCTCGATCGCGACCTGTCCGTCGCGCCGGCGGCAGCCGACCAGCACCTTGCCGTTCGGCGTGTACTTGATCGCGTTCGAGACGAGATTCTGCAGCAGGCGGCGCAACAGGCGCCGGTCCGAACGGACCGTCGTCGAGGTCGCCGCGAAGACGAGCTGGAGCCCCTTTTCCTGGGCGCTCGGCTCGAATTCGCGCTGGAGCTGGCGCATCAATTCGTCGAGGCGGAAGCTGCTGATCTCGGGCTTGAGCGCGCCGCCGTCGAGCCGCGAGATTTCGAGCAGCGCGGTCAGGATTTCCTCGACCGCGTCGAGCGAGGCGTCGATGTTCTCGGCGAGGTCGGGCTGTGCGCTGGTGCGGTCGCGCTCGACCAGGGCCGAGGCGTAAAGCCGGGCAGCGTTCAGAGGCTGCAGGATGTCGTGGCTGGCGGCGGCGAGGAAGCGCGTCTTCGAGGCGTTGGCCTCGTCGGCCTCGGCCTTGGCCCGCTGCAATTCGGTGTTGACGTGCCGGATCTCCTCGGTGCGCTCGGCGACGCGCCTCTCCAGCGTTTCGTTGGTCCGCTCCAGTTCCTCCTCGGCGGCGACCGAAACGGTGATGTCGGTATAGGTGGTGACGATGCCGCCGTCGGGCAGCGGGTTCGAGCGGATCTCGATCACGTTCTTGGAAGGGAAGAGCTTGAGCCGGACCGGTTCGCGGTCGTGGATGAAGCTCTCCAGTCGCGCCGCCATGAGCTCGTCGAGTGGGCCGGCGCCATAGGCGCCGCGCTGCGCATTGTAGCGCACGATCTCGTCGAGCCCGGTGCCGAAGCGCACCAGCGAGGGCGGCAGATCGTAAAGCTGGATGAAGGCCTTGTTCCAGGCGAGCAGGCGCAGGTCTCGGTCGAGCACGGTGATGCCCTGGCCGGCGTGGTCGAGGCCGTTCTGCAGGATATCGCGATTGTATTGCAGCGCGGCCGAGGCGTCGTCGAGCAGCTTGAAGGCGGCTTCGGTCGAGAGATTGCGCCGCTTCAGAAGCAGCGACAGCACCAGGCGTGACGAGGCGGCGCCGATCGCCGAGGAGAGCAGATGCTCGCCGAAGCGCAGCATATGGATGTCCGCCTCGCGCGCCCCGTTCAGCACCTCGCCGCGCGAATGGGCAAAGCCCTCGAATGCGCGCTGTGTCCGCTCCTGGCCGAGGTAGCGGCCGATGGTCGACTGCAGCTCCGCCTCGGTGACGCTGGAGCGCCAGAGCGAGAAGGACTGGGCCATGGTCGCCCGGTCGGACTCGACGAAGGCGTTGGCCTGAAGCCGTTCCATCGCGCTTGCCGGCCGCAGCATGGAGAAACCGAGATAGCAGGCGAGGTTGATGCCGAGGCTCCAGAGCACGCCATGAGGCAACGGCGGCAATGACAGGCCGAACAGTGCCTCAGGTCTTAGCAGGGCGATGCCGAGCGGCCCATGCTCGACGATTCCCGCCCAGTACCCGCCGGGCAGCGCCAGGCTCGGTATCAGAAGTGTGTAGAGCCAGGTCAGCAGGCCGGCGGACAGGCCGGCGGCGGCGCCGAGCGCCGTGCCGCGCCGCCAGATCAGTCCGCCGAAGAAGGCCGGTGCGATCTGTGCGGTCGCGGCGAAGGAGAGCAGGCCAATCGAGACCAGCGCCGCCTCGCCCGCGGCCCGGTAATAGGCGTAGCCGAGCAGGATGACGACGACGATGGCGCCGCGCCTTATATGCACGACCTGCGAGCCGAGGTCGCCGCCGGTCGGGCCGCTGCGGCCTTTGCGCTCGATCAGCGCGGCCGCGCGCTCGGGATCGACGCTGACGCCGCGCCCGCGCAGCAGCAGCGGCGTGACGAGATGGTTCGAGATCATGATCGCGAGTGCGACCGAGGCGACGATGACCATGGCGGTGCCCGCCGACAGCCCGCCGATGAAGACGAAGAGCGCGATGAAGCCCGCCTGCTTCTCCAGCGGCAGCAGCAGCACGGTCATGTCGCGATCGATGCCCGAGCCGGGCAGGAGGACCTCGCCCGCCGCCGCCAAAGGCAGCACGAACAGGTTGATCAGCACGAGATAGAGCGGGAACATCCAGGCGGCGCGGCGCACGTCGCGGACATCGCGGTTCTCGACGATCGCCATGTGGAACTGCCGGGCCAGCAGCAGCGCGGCGCATGAGGATAGCGCCGTCAGGGTCAGGAACATCGGCCAGCTCGACGTCCGGTCCCAGATCGGCGGCTTGTCCGCAGCCGCAGCCGCCCGCGCCGCCTGGACGAAGAGGTCGCCGGCGCCGTCGAACAGCCCGTAGACGACGAAGACGCCGAGAGCCAGGAAAGCGACGAGCTTGACCAGCGACTCGGCCGCGATCGCCAGCACCAGCCCGTCCTGGTGCTCCGTCGCGTCGATATGGCGGGTGCCGAAGGCGCAGGCGAAGCCGGCCAGCACCAGTGCGACCAGGAAGGCGAGGTCGCTCAGGATCGGGATGTCGGTCATCGGCGGAGGGCCGCCGGCGGCGGCGAAGAACACCGAGAGCGAGTTCGCCACCGCCTTCAATTGCAGGGCGATATAGGGCAGGGCGCCGACCACCGCGACAATGCAGACCAGCGCCGCGACGCGCTCGCTCTTGCCGTAGCGCGCGCCGACGAAGTCGGCGATCGAGGTGATGTTCTGCGACTTGGCGATGCTGACGATGCGGGCGACGAAGCGGTGCCCCAGTCCGATCACCAGCGCCGGGCCGACATAGATGCCGAGAAAGTCGAAGCCGGCGCGGTTTGCGAAGCCGACCGAGCCGTAGAAGGTCCAGGACGTACAGTAGACTCCGAGCGCCAGCGCATAGATCGTCGTGCGCGCCCGCCCGGTCATCAGGCGACGTCCGGTAGTGTCCGCGAGATGGGCGATCGCGAACAGAACGCAGAGATAGCCGAGCGCGCTCAGGACGACGGACCAGGCCGGTAGCATCGCGTCTCCTTGCAACGGCGATCGCCGGCAAATCTATCGCTGCGGAGCCGTCGCCGCCATCGGCCTTTTGGCGGTGTTCAGGCGGCCGCCGCGAGCTGAGCCAGCCGCTCCAGCCGCTGCTGTCCCCAGGCGTGCATGGCGCGGACGATCTGCTCGAGCGAACGGCCTTCCTCGGTCAGGGCATAGTCCACCCGCGGCGGAACCTGCGGGTAGACCGTGCGGGTGACGAGCCCGCTCTCCTCCAGTTCGCGCAATTGCCGGGTGACCATGCGCTGCGTCGCGCTCGGCAACTTCCGGCGGATCTCGTTGAAGCGCAGCGTGCCGGAGAGCAGGTGGTAGACGATCACGCCCTTCCACTTGCCGTCGATCAGGTCGAGCGTCACCTCGACCGGGCAGCCGGCAGCGCAGTCATAGCGCTTCTTGGTCTTCAGCATCCGACAGTATCCATCTTGATACTACTGGTCCGTTTTGTGCGTATTGCAGGATCGAAGCGTAACAGTATTTCTCGGCCTGCAACAGGAGATTTTCCGATGAAGGCCGTTGGCTACCGCGCATCCCATCCGATCGAGCATCCCGAAGCACTCCTCGACCTCACGCTCGACAAGCCGGACGCAGCCGGCCGCGACCTGCTGGTCAGGGTCGAGGCGATCTCGGTCAATCCGGTCGACACCAAGATGCGCCTGCGCTCGCAGCCCGACCCGGGCGGTGTGAAGGTGCTCGGCTGGGACGCCGCCGGCACGGTCGAGGCGGTCGGTCCCGACGCCACATTGTTCAAGCCGGGCGACAAGGTCTTCTACGCCGGTGCGATCGGCCGTTCGGGCACGAATGCCGAATATCATCTGGTCGACGAGCGCATCGTCGGACGCCGGCCGACTTCGCTCTCGGTTGCGGAAGCGGCGGCGATGCCATTGACGGCGATCACCGCCTGGGAGGCGCTGTTCGAC
>NZ_LMJW01000001.1:0-36231 GCF_001429505.1 Allobosea sp. Root483D1 | reverse complement strand
AAGCCGGTTCCGGGGGCTGCGAACGCGCTCCTCATCATCGGCGGGGCCGGCGGCGTCGGCTCGATAGCGATCCAGCTCGCCAAGCAACTCAGCGACGTCACGGTGATCGCCACCGCCTCGCGGCCGGAAACACAGGCCTGGGTCAAGGAGCTCGGCGCCGACCATGTCGTCGACCATACCAGGCCGCTCGCTGCCCAGATCGCCGCGCTCGGCATCGGCGCGCCGGCCTTCGTTTTCTCCACGACCCAGACCGACCGGCATTTCGACGAGATCGTCGAGCTGATCGCGCCGCAAGGCCGCTTCGGGCTGATCGACGATCCCGAGCCGATCGACGTGATGAAGCTTAAGCGCAAGAGCGTCTCGCTGCACTGGGAGCTGATGTTCACGCGCTCGCTGTTCGGTACCGCCGACATGATCGCGCAGCACGAGCTGCTGAACGAGGTCAGCGCCATGGTCGATGCCGGCAAGCTCAGGACCACGCTCGGCGAGCATTTCGGCAGGATCGATGCCGCCAATCTCAAGCGCGCCCACGCCTTGCTCGAAAGCGGCAAGGCCAGGGGCAAGATCGTCCTCGAAGGCTTCTGAGAGGAGGCAACCATGCACAATGTTCTGAAAGTCGCGATCGCGGCTGGCCTCCTCGCGGCGCCTCAAGCCGCGCGAGCCCAACAACCCACGGAGCCGGTGAAGGCCGAGATCTTCGCCGAGCTGCCCCAGGCGGTCGGCAACATCACCTTCACGCCCGACAAGCGTGTGATCTTCAGTCATCACCCCTTCTTCGCGCCGGATATCCGCGTCGCCGAGCTCAATCCGGACCGCAAATCGTTCAAGCCGTTCCCGGATGCGAGCTGGAACACGCCGCGGCGGGGCACCGACCGCTATCTCGACAGCGTGCTTGGCCTGCGCGGCGACGAGAACGGCATCATCTGGATGATGGATATGGGTCAGCGCACGCCCCTGACGCCGAAGCTCGTCGGTTGGGACAGCAAGCGCAACCGCCTGCACCGGATTTACTACATCCCGGCGCCGGCCTCGCTGCCGGAATCGCAGCACAACGACTTCGTCGTCGACCTGAAGAATCGCAAATTCTACATCGCCGACGAGGGCATCGGGCCGGGCGGTGACGGCAGCAAGGCGGCGCTGGTCGTGGTCGACATGGATACCGGGGGAGCGCGCCGGGTGCTCCAGGGCCATGCTACCACGAAGCCGGAGGATCGGCCGATCACGGTCGAGGGCAAGGACCTGACCGTGCCGGGCAAGGACGGCAAGCCGGCCGTGATCAAGGTCGGTGCCGACGGCATCGCGGCGGATAAGGAGTTCCGCTGGCTCTATTACGCCCCGCTCAGCGGCACGAGCGTCTATCGCCTGCGGATCGCCGATCTCATCGACGAGCGGCTGAGCGATGCCGAGCTTGGCGGCAAGGTCGAGCGCTATGCCGCCAAGCCGAACAATGGCGGCTTTTCGCTCGACGCCAAGGGCAATCTCTATTTGACCGAAGTGGAGGCGAGGGCGGTCGGCGTCATCCCGGCCGAGGGCCGCCAGTACCGGCGCTTCGCCGTGCACGAGGCACTACATTGGCCCGACGGCGTCAGCTATTCGCCGGACGGCTTCATGTATGTCTCGGCTGCGCAGCTCGCCCAGGCCGCCCTGTTCAACGACAGCAAGGGTTCGAACAAGGCGCCCTATTACATCTTCCGCTTCAAGCCTCTGGCACCCGGCCGGATCGGGCACTGAGCAGGGCGGGGCGCTGCGGCAGGGCTGGGATCGCTGCCGCAGCGTTCGTCGTCGCTCGACCTTCGCATAGTGGATGATCGCAGCCTGGAATCCGTCTTTTCCGAGAGAAAGGCCGAGGAAAACGGCCGGAAAGCTGTTTCCACCGCCAGTGCCGGTAGTCTAGCGTACGGGCAGGGGCGGCATTGCGCAGCGTGATGCCGAAGACTGGCCAAACATTCGGAAAGGCGCGCTATGATCAAGGAATTCAAGGAGTTTGCCCTGAAGGGCAATGTCGTCGACCTCGCCATCGGCGTGATCATCGGCGCCGCCTTCGGCAGGATCGTCGAATCGCTCGTCGGCGACATCATCATGCCGCTGATCGGCGCGATCGGCAGCGTCGATTTCTCCAACTATTTCCTCGGCCTCAACAAGGCCGTCAATTCGCCGGTCCTCGTCGATGCCAAGAAGCAGGGCGCCGTCCTCGCCTATGGCAACTTCCTCACCATTGCGGTCAACTTCCTGATCATCGCCTTCGTGCTGTTCCTGGTCGTCAAGGGAATCAACACGCTCCGGCGCAGGGAAGCGGCCAAGCCGGCCGAGCCGGTGGCTCCGCCGCAGGACATTGCCCTGCTAGCCGAGATCCGCGACCTGCTGAAGCAGAAGGCCTGACGCCTTCGCGGGGCGCGCCTGGCCGTCGGTCGCGCCCTGCGATCCATCACTGCGACCGATCGGGTCGATCTCGTCAATTCATGCCGCCCCGGCGCGATCTGCGTTAGATTGGCCTGCATGTTTTCTTGCGAATGATCGCCCGAAGGATCGCCTATGAACATGCACGCACCGGCCGGCACCAGCCTGATCGCCGACCTGCGCCCCGAGGCGCGCAACGCGCCCGAGAGCGGCATCGTCGAGGTCGTCAACCACGGCCGGCTCAAGCCCGGGCTGATCCCGCTCTGGGTCGGCGAGGGCGATCTTCCGACGCCCGAGTTCATCGTCCGCGCCGCCAACAAGTCGCTGGCCGAGGGCGAGACCTTCTACACCTGGCAGCGCGGCATCCCGGAGCTGCGCGAGGCGCTGGCGCGCTATCACACCGCGCTCTATGGCCGCCCCTTCGCCATGGACCGCTTCTACGTCACCGGTTCCGGCATGCAGTCGGTCCAGATCGCGGTTCGGCTTATCGCCGGCGTCGGCGACGAACTGATCATCCCGACCCCGGCCTGGCCGAATTTCGCCGCCGCCATGGGCATCGCCGGCGCCAATCCGGTCTGCGTGCCGATGCAGTTCAAGGACGGGCGCTTCACGCTCGACCTTGAGAAGCTCGAAGCGGCGATTTCGCCGCGCACCCGCGCCTTCGTCATCAACTCGCCGGCTAACCCGACCGGCTGGACAGCGACACGCGACGAGCTCGCCGCGATCCTCGCCATCGCCCGCAAACACGGCATCTGGATCATCGCCGACGAGATCTATGCCCGCTTCGTCTATGACGGCTCAGCCCGCGCAGCTTCCTTCCACGACGTGATGGAGCAGGAGGACCGCGTCCTCTTCGTCCAGACCTTCTCGAAGAACTGGGCGATGACCGGCTGGCGCGTCGGCTGGATCGAGGTGCCGCCGGCCTTCGGCCAGATCGTCGAGAACCTGATCCAGTACTCGACCTCCGGCTCCCCGGTCTTCGTCCAGCGCGCCGCGATTGCAGCGCTGGAGGAGGGCGAGCCTTTTGTCGCCGAGCAGATCGCCCGCGCCACCGAAGGCCGGCGCATCGTCGCCGAGGGGTTGAAGGCGACCAACCGCGTGGCCTTGCAGGCACCGGACGGCGCCTTCTACCAGTTCTTCAGCGTCGATGGCTGGACCGATTCCCGCAAGTTGGCGCTCGAGCTGGTCGACAAGGCCAATGTCGGCCTGGCGCCGGGCACCGCCTTCGGCCCCGGCGGCGAGACCGGTCTCAGATTCTGCTTCGCCCGCAAGGCTTCGGACCTCCACGAGGCGGTGGCGCGTTTGCAGAAGGCACTTGCGGTCTGACCGCCAGTGTCATGGCCCGCTTGCGCTGGGGGCGTTTGACCTGAGGGCCGGCGGCCGGCATTGATGCGACATTGCGCACGCATGGCGCATCGCGAGCGTCATGGCCGTCCCGAGCTACGTCCCCTATCATCTGCGCACCCTGTCGCGTGAAGCGGCGGTGATCGCTTGCGCGACGGTCGGCGGCACGATCTTCGCCCTGCTCGACGTTCCGGCGGCCTGGCTCTCGGGCTCGATGCTGCTGGTCTCCATCCTCGGCATCACCCGCCCGCTGCCCGATCTGCGCCGGCCCTGGTTCGATTCGACCATGGTGATGTCGGGCGCGCTGATCGGCTCGGCCGCGACGCCGGAAGCACTCGCCGCGACGGCGCGCTATCCTGGCTCGCTGCTCGTGCTGGTCGTCGGCCTGCTCGCGATCATGGCGGCGACCGGCGCCTATCTGCGCTTCGTCGCACGCTGGAGCTGGATCGATTCACTACTGGCGGCGGCGCCCGGCGCGCTATCGGCCGTGATCTCGGTGGCGCAGGACAAGGGCGCCAATATCGGTCGCATCGCGGCGATCCAGCTCTTCCGCATCCTCGTCCTGGTCGCGGTGCTGCCCAGCATCATGAAGCTGAGCAGCGGCGGCGTTCCGCTCGCTTTGCCGCCGCCTGTTGTGATCGCGAGCGTCGGCGACATGGCGCTGCTGCTCGGCAGCGGGCTGGTCACCGGGCTGGTCTTCGAGCGGATCGGGGTCACCGCGCCCTTCATCCTCGGGGCGACCCTGGCGAGCGCGGTGCTGCACGGTGCCGGCATCGTCCACGGCACCATGCCGCCGGAGATCGCGATCGCGGTGATGGTGATGCTCGGCGCCGCCATGGGCGGGCGCGTCTCCAATCTCAAGCGCGGCGAGGTCGCGGCGCTGTTCCCGCTCGCGATCGGCGGCTTCGTCGTCTCGATGGCGGTCGCCTTCGCTTTCGCCTGGCCGGCCGCCTGGCTCGCCGGCGTGCCTTATGCCAGCGCCATGGCGGCCTTCGCCCCGGGCGGGCTCGAGGCGATGGCGATGCTCGCCTTCGCCATGGGGCTCGATCCGCTCTATGTCGGCGCGCACCATCTGACGCGCTTCATGCTGCTCGGGCTGCTGATGCCCTTCCTCGTCGGCTGGATAAAGCCGGAGAAGCCGGTGGACGGCGGCTGAGGCTCAGGCCGCGCCGTTGGTGTGCGTCATCAGCGCGTAGAGCGAGGTCGTGCCGCAGATGAACAGCCGGTTCCGCTTCGGCCCGCCGAAGCAGAGATTGGCGACCACCTCCGGCACGAGCACCTTGCCGATCAGCGTGCCGTCCGGATCGTAGACATGGATGCCGTCGGCGGCGCTGCTCCAGAGCCGGCCGGCGACGTCGAAGCGGAAGCCGTCGAACAGCCCGTTCGTGCAGGTGGCGAAGATCGAAGAGGCTCCGAGCGTCTTGCCGTCGCCGGTCACCGCGAGCTTGCGGATATGGCGCGGCCCGTTCTCCGGATCGTGGCTCGCGCCGGTGTCGGCGATGTAGAGCGCGCTCTCGTCGGGCGAGAAGGCGAGCCCGTTCGGCTTGACGAAATCGTCGGCGGCGATGGTCACCTCACCGCTTTGCGGATCGATGCGGTAGACATTGCAGCGGCCGATCTCGCTCTGCGCCTTGTCGCCCTCATAGTCGGTGAGGATGCCGTAATCAGGATCGGTGAACCAGATCGAGCCATCCGACTTCACCACCACATCATTGGGCGAGTTCAGGCGCTTGCCCTGGTAATGGCTCGCCAGCACGGTGACCGAGCCGTCATGCTCGGTACGCGTCACCTGCCGTCCGCCATGCTCGCAGGTCACGAGCCGACCTTGCCTGTCGACGGTGTTGCCGTTCGAATTGCGCGCCGGCTGGCGGAAGACGCCGACCTGGCCGGTGAGCGCGTCGAAGCGCAGCATCCGGTCGTTCGGGATGTCCGACCAGACCAGCGTCTGGTGCGCAGGGAACCACGCGGGGCCTTCCGACCAGCGCGCCCCGGTCCATAGCCTCTCCATCCGGGCCGAGCCGGGCACGATCCGATGGAAGCGCGGGTCGAGCACCTCGACGCGAAAACCCTCGATGAAGCCGAACGTCATGCCTGTCCTCCCTGGCGGAGCGGCAAGATCGGCGATTGAAGTGGCCGAGGCAATCGCGTGAAGCACAGGGGCAGCATGTCCGGGCGTCATTCTTGGGCCTGAGACGGGGCTTTCTTGTGAGGTGGCGGCCTGCCCACGGCTTCCTTCTCTCAGGGATGAATGTGACGCGGCACGCGGCCGGTCACTCCGCCGCGACGACTCCGGGTGGAATCGCCTCCTCAATCCCGGCCTTCGCCAGTCTTGCAGGCAGCGGCCCACCGGTCGCCCAGTCGAGCAGTTCGGCGGTGTGCAGGATCGGCGTGGTCGCGCCGCGGTCGGCGAAACCCTTCGCGATCTGGGTGATGCAGCCGATATTGCCGGTGGCGACAAGGTCCGGCTTCGTACGTTGGATGTTGCCGACCTTGCGCTCGCGCAACTGCCCGGCGATCTCGGGCTGGAGGATGTTGTAGACGCCAGCCGAGCCGCAGCAGATATGGCCTTCCGGCACCTCCTTCACGCGGAACCCGGCGCGCGTCAGCAGGCGCTTCGGCCCGTCCTTGAGCTGCTGGCCGTGCTGCATCGAGCAGGCGGAGTGATAGGCTACCGTAAGGTCGAAGCTTCGGACCGGCGCGAGCTCCAGCGTCTCGACGAACTCGGTCACGTCCTTGGCCAGCGCCGAAACCTTCGCCGCCTTCTCGGCATAGGCCGGCTCGTTGCGGAACATGAAGCCGTAATCCTTGATCGTCGTGCCGCAGCCCGAGGCCGTGATCAGGATGGCATCCAGTCCCTCGCCTTCGATCTCGGCCATCCAGGCGTCGATATTGGTGCGGGCGAAGGCGAGCGCGTCATCCTCGCGGCCCATATGGTGGACGAGAGCGCCGCAGCAGCCTTCGCCCTTGGGCAGCACCACCTCGACGCCGTGGCGGGTGAGCAGGCGGATCGTCGCCTCGTTGATGCCGGGGTCGAGCACCGGCTGGGCGCAGCCCGAAAGCATGGCGACGCGCCTGCGCCGCTCACCCTCCGCCGGGAAGGAGGCCGGTCCCTCCATCGTCGAGCGGTCGGGCAGGCTCCAGGGCGCGAGCGCCAGCATCGCCTTCAGCCTGGCGCCGATGACGGGCAGCGTCCCGAGCGCCCCGGCGAGCGGCTTGCCGAGGCGGGCCGCCAGCATGGCGAAGCGGAAGCGGCCGGGATAGGGCAGGACCGCCGAGAGGATGGCCCGCAGCGTCCGGTCGGCGGCCGGGCGCTGATAGGTTTCCTCGATATGGGCGCGGGCATGGTCGACCAGGTGCATGTAGTGCACGCCGGAGGGGCAGGTGGTCATGCAGGACAGGCAGGAGAGACAGCGGTCGATATGCTTGACCACCTCCGGTGTCGCCGGCCGGTCGTTCTCCAGCATGTCCTTGATCTGGTAGATGCGTCCGCGCGGGGAATCGAGCTCGTCGCCGAGCAGGAGATAGGTCGGGCAGGTCGCGGTGCAGAAGCCGCAATGCACGCAGGTGCGCAGGATCTTCTCGGAGGCCGGAAGACGCGGATCGGAGGCAAGAAGCTCGGGCGTGAAGTTGGTCTGCATGGTCGGCTCTCAAATGCCCGCATACATCCGGCCGGGCTCGAACACGCCCTCCGGATCGAAGCTCTTCTTGATGCCGGCGGTCACCCGCATCAGCGGCTCGGACAGCGGCTCGAACACGGGGACGACGGCGCGCACCGCATCGGCCGCCCGCACCAGCGTCGCATGGCCGCCGAGCGGCTTCAGGGTCGCGCGGATCGCGGCGGCCCCGGCATCGCCATCCGCCGGCACCGCGAGCCAGACGAGGCCGCCGCCCCAATCATAGAACCAGCGCGCGCCCGGCACGGTGCGTGCGATCGCGGCGGTCGCCTTCGGCCCGTTCGTCGGCGCGAGCGAGAGCCGCCAGACGGCGTCCTGTGTGCCGGCGAAGAAGGCGGCATCCCTGACCTCGCGCCAGAGCGCCTCAGAGGCGCGGCCCTCGACCAGCTCGGGCCGGCCATGGGCCTTCAGTAGGCGGGCGAGCTCGGCGGCGCGATAGCTGATCGAGGCGGAGAAATTCTCCAGCCTG
Organism: Allobosea sp. Root483D1; assembly: GCF_001429505.1. Classification (GTDB taxonomy): domain Bacteria; phylum Pseudomonadota; class Alphaproteobacteria; order Rhizobiales; family Beijerinckiaceae; genus Allobosea. The sequence continues at coordinate 28,347 of NZ_LMJW01000001.1, read as the reverse complement.
AGCAGCGTGCGTGCCTGCTCCGCGCCGATCCCGGCCGGCAGATGGGCTGCGGCCATCGGCTCGAAGGGCGAGCCGAGCGCGGCGGAGAGCAGCGCCACCGCCGTCTCGTCGGCGAGATCCTCCCAGATCAGCGTGACGACGCGCTCCGGTCGCGGCAGCACGCGGAAGGTCACCTCGGTGAGGAAGCCGAGCGTGCCGAAGCTGCCGGCGACGAGCTTGACGAGGTCGAGCCCGGTGACGTTCTTCATCACCCGCCCGCCGGATTTCACCAGCTCGCCGCGGCCATTGATCAGCTTGATGCCGATCAGGGAGTCGCGGGCGGCGCCGGCGTTGATCCGGCGCGGACCGGAGATGTTGCCGGCCGCGACGGCGCCGATCGTCGGCTCGCCTTCCGTGCCGAACAGAGTGCGGTGGTCCATCGGCTCGAAAGTCAGCATCTGGCCGCGCGCGGCCAGCGTCTCCTCGATCAACTGCAGGGGCGTGCCGGCTTTGGCGCCGATCACCATCTCGGCCGGCTCGTAGAGGGTGATGCCGGAGAGCCCGGCACTGGAGATGGTGCTGACGGCGTTGTCAGGGCGGCCAAGGCCGGTGCGGGTGCCGCCGCCGCGGATGGCGAGCGGAACGCGCGCCTCGACGATCGAGGCGACGACGGCGCAGGCCTGCGCTTCGGTGGTGGGAGTGTGGAGCATCACGCGGCAATCCGGCCTTCGAGCGGGAAGACCTTCGCCGGGTTCATCAGCCAGTGCGGATCGAACACCGCCCTGACCCGCATCTGCTGATGCAGGTCGGCCTCGTTGAACTGCACGGTCATCAGATCACGCTTCTCGATACCGACCCCGTGCTCGCCGGTCAGGCAGCCGCCGACCTCGACGCAGAGCTTGAGGATGTCGTTACCGGCGTCCTCCGCCTTCTGCGCCTCGACCGGATCGTTGCAGTTGTAGAGGATCAGCGGGTGGAGATTGCCGTCGCCGGCATGGAAGACATTGGCGACGCGCAGGCCATAGCCCTTGACGATCTCATCCATGCGCTCGAGCACGAAGGGTAGTTGCCCGGTCGGGATCGTCCCGTCCATGCAGATATAGTCGGCGATGCGGCCGGTCGCGCCGAAGGCGGATTTACGGCCTTTCCAGATCGCCGCCGTCTCCATCGCCGACTTGCTCTCCTTGACCGTGCCGACGCCATGTTCGCGGGCGATCGAGACGATGCGGGCGAGCTGGGCGTCCATCTCGGCCTCCGAGCCCTCGACCTCGATGATCAGCAGCGCGCCGCAATCCATCGGGTAGCCGGCATGGGCGAAGGCCTCGCAGATCTCGATCGCCGGCTTGTCCATGAATTCCATCGCGACCGGGATGATCCCGGCGCCGATGATGGCGGCGACCGCTGCGCCGGCCTCGACGCTGGTCGGGAAGCCGAACAGCACGGGGCGCGCGCCCTCAGCCTGCCGCAGGATGCGCACCGTTGCCTCGGTGACGATGCCGAGCTGGCCTTCCGAGCCGACGATCAGGCCGAGCAGGTCGTAGCCGGGCGCATCGAGATGGCCGCCGCCGATCTCGACAATGCTCCCGTCAAGCATGACCAAAGTGACGCCGAGCACATTATTGGTGGTGACGCCGTATTTCAGGCAATGCGCGCCGCCGGAGTTCATCCCGATATTGCCGCCGATCGAGCAGGCGAGCTGCGAGGACGGGTCGGGCGCGTAGAAGAAGCCGTCGTCCGAGACCGCGCCGGTGACGGCGAGATTGGTGACGCCGGCCTGCACCCTGGCGACGCGGTTGGCGTAGTCGATCTCGAGGATGCGGTTCATCTTGGAGACGCCGATCACCACCGCATCCTCCTGCGGGATCGCCCCGCCGGCGAGCGAGGTGCCGGCGCCGCGCGGCACCACCGGCACGCCCTGCTCGCCGCAATAGCGCAGCACCGCCGCGACCTCCCGCGTGGTCGAGGGCAGCACGACGGCGAGCGGCATGCGGCGATAGGCGGTCAGCGCATCGGTCTCGTAGGGACGGCGCTCATCCTCGGAGGTGATCAGCGCATCGGGCGCGACCAGCAGGCTGAGCCCGGCGAGAATCGCGTCGCGGCGGGCGAGGATGCCGGCATCGGGCGTCGGAAAGGCAATCGCACTCATGAAATTCCGTCCTCCGTCCTCTCCAGCGCCCATCCCGAGCAGCGGCCGCGGGCCGCGCCTGGAAGGATGGGAGCTACACGCATCCGGGCGACTCTAGAATACTTCCACATGGGGCGCAGCGCGAGTAACGTGCATGATTGTTTCCAAAAGAGAAAAGATGGAGGGTGGATGGATCGGTTCGGCGACCTCGACGTCTTCGCCCATGTCGTCACGGCCAAGAGCATGTCCGCCGCGGCTCGCGAGCTCAACCTCTCGCCGGCGGTCATCTCCAAGCGGATTCGCCGCCTGGAGGACCGGCTCGGCGTGCGACTGCTCCAGCGCACCACGCGCCAGCTCGCGCTGACCGAGGCCGGCCAGGGCTTCTATGAGCGGGTCGTCTCGATCCTCGGCTCGATCGAGGAGGCGGAGGCCTGGGTCGCCAGTGGCGCCGGCCAGGCGCGCGGAACCTTGCGCGTCTCGGCGCCGACCTCGTTCGGGCGCATGCATGTCGCGCCGCATCTCAAGCCCTTCCTCGACGCCAATCCGGCGGTGAATGTCGAGCTGATCCTGAGCGACGCCTTCGTCGATATCGTCGCCGACGGCTTCGACCTGGCGATACGGATCGCCGATTTGCGCGATTCCAGTCTGGTGGCCAAGCGACTGGCGCCGAACCACCGCGTGCTCTGCGCGACGCCGGGCTATCTCTCCGCCCATGGCACCCCCGAGGCGATCGCGGACCTGTCGCGCCACACCCTGATCGCCCATAATGCCGACCAATGGCGTCTCGACGGGCCGGAGGGTCAGGTGGCGGTCCGGATCGCCGGGCCGCTGCGCACGAACTCCAGCGAGGTGGTGCGCGAGGCGCTGCTGGCGGGTGTCGGCATCGCCCTGCGCTCGACCTGGGATGTCGGTCCGGAGCTGAAATCGGGGGCGCTCGTCAGGGTGCTGCCGGCTTATTCCGTCGGCAAGCGCGTCGCCGTCTACGCGGTCTATCCGAGCCGCCGGCACATGGAGCAGAAGGTGCGCGCCTTCGTCGACTATCTCGCCGAGCTCTATGGCGCGACGCCGTATTGGGATGACGGCCTGACATTGTGAGCCAACTGCAGAGCCGTCCGTCATTCCGGGGCAGGCCGAAGGCCTGAGCCCGGAATCCAGAACCGATACGATTCCTCGTTGAAATGAGGCGATCGGTCAGCTTCTCGGGATAGGATATCCGTTCTGGGTTCCGGGCCCTTCGCTGCGCGAAGTCCCGGAATGACGTGCTGCGCCTTGCCCCTGGCGGCTCAGCGGGCTAACCCGCTCGCCAAAGTCAATTCCCGCATTCCAACGTTCGAGACGCGCCATCCATGTCCGCTCCTGCCAAGCTGAAGGCCCGCCAGCCGCGTGGTTTCGTCGACCGCGGCCCGGCCGACGTCGCCGCCACCGAGCGCATGCTCGGCGTGATCCGCGAGAGCTTCTCGCTCTACGGTTTCGATCCGGTCGAGACGCCCTTCGTCGAGTACACCGATGCGCTCGGCAAGTTCCTGCCGGATCAGGACCGGCCCAACGAGGGCGTCTTCTCCTTCCAGGACGATGACGAGCAGTGGCTCTCGCTGCGCTATGACCTGACGGCGCCGCTCGCCCGCTATGTCGCCGAGAATTTCGATGCGCTGCCGAAGCCCTATCGCAGCTACCGCGCCGGCTACGTCTTCCGCAACGAGAAGCCGGGCCCGGGACGCTTCCGTCAGTTCATGCAGTTCGACGCCGACATCGTCGGCTCCGGCAGCGTCGCGGCCGATGCCGAGATCTGCATGTTGGCGGCCGACACGATGGAGAAGCTCGGCATCAAGCGCGGCGACTACGTCGTCAAGGTCAACAACCGCAAGGTGCTCGACGGGGTGATGGATGCCGCCGGCATCGAGCAGGGCACGCGCCTGACGGTCCTGCGCGCGATCGACAAGGCCGACAAGTTCCCGCTCGACGAGATCCGCAAGCTCCTGCGCGACGGGCGCAAGGACGAGAGCGGCGACTTCACCAAGGGCGCAGGCTTGTCCGAGGCGCAGGCCGAGACGATCCTGCGTTATCTCGCCGTCGGCCAGCGTCTGGCGGATCTCGGCAAGTCGACTGCATCTGACAGCGCCCGGTCTGCCGAGCTGTCCGCGGAGGCCGTCGCGGAGCTGGGCAAACTGGTCGAAGGCGCGGAGAACGGCAAGTCTGGCATCGAGGAACTCGAACAGATCCGGGAGCTTGTGACGGCCGCCGGCTATCTCGGTCGGGTCATCATCGACCCATCGATCGTCCGCGGCCTCGAATACTATACCGGCCCGGTCTACGAGGTGGAGCTGACCTTCCCGGTCACCAATGAGGACGGCCAGGTCGTGCGCTTCGGCTCGGTTGCCGGCGGCGGGCGCTATGACGGGCTCGTCGGCCGCTTCCGGCCCGAGCCCGTGCCGGCGACCGGCTTCTCGATCGGCGTCTCGCGGCTCTATTCCGCGCTGAAGGCGGTGAAGTCGCCGATCGTCGACCAGAAGAACGAGTTGCCGCTCGTCGTCGTCACCGCGATGGACAACAAGTCGCCGGAGTTCACGCCGGCCTATCAGGCATTCGTCGCGCAGCTTCGGCAGGCGAAGGATGAGAATGATAAGCCGCTCTGCCGGGCCGACCTCTATCTCGGCTCGTCCGGCTTCAACGCCCAGATGAAATATGCCGACCGCCGCGGCGCGGTTTGCGCGGTGATCCAGGGCTCCTCGGAGCGCGAGGCCGGCACGGTCGTGATCAAGGACCTGATCCTCGGCGCCGAGCTCGCCGCCGCGAGCCGCGACGTGAAGGATTCCGCCGAGCACAAGGAGCGACAGGCGCAGGCGCAGATCGTGGCAAAGATCGAGGATTTGGTCCAGGCGGTGAGGGACGTGCTCGCACGCTACGCCTGAGGCGCGGGGAACCNNNNGCCGCCGCAAGCTGAAGCACCGGCGGTCCCTCATCCGGCCCTCCGGGCCACCTTCTCCCATCCGGGAGAAGGGAAGGAAGTGTGGCGGTTCACGCGCTCTTCCGATTCCCGTTCACCCAATTCCCTAAAAACCGTCGAAAATCGCGCGCACCCCTGCTAGGACGGCGCCGCAACAGGGTGTTTGAAAAGTGCCGGCCATGCGCTCAAAGCTCGAGACCGTGATCGCGCCGTTCGAGCGCGAGGGCTATCGGCGTGCCGAGCCGGCGATCCTGCAGCCGGTCGAGCCCTTCCTCGATCTCTCCGGCGAGGATATCCGCCGCCGCATCTTCCTGACGCAGGACGATGACGGGCGTGAATGGTGCCTGCGGCCGGAATACACCATCCCGGTGGCGCTGGCCCATATCGCTGCCCATGCCAGCGAGCCGGCGTCCTATGCCTATGCCGGCCCGGTCTTTCGCATGCGCGCGAACGAGCCGAACGAGTTCGCCCAGGCTGGCCTTGAATCCTTCGGCCGCAGCGATTTCGCCGCCGCCGACGCCGAGATCATGGCGCTGACGGTCGAATCCGCCGCTGCGCTCGGCCTGAGCCGGCCGCGCCTGCTGATGGGCGATGTCGCGCTGCTCACCGCGCTGCTCGACCGGCTCGGCGTGCCGCAGGCCGCTCGCCGCCGGCTGATGCGCGCCGTCGCGCAGGGCAAGGGGGCCGATGCCGTCGCCGCGCTCGAGCCGCCGCTGAACGAGGTCGAGCACGCCCATGCCGGCCTGCTCAAGGCGCTGGAGGGGCAGGACCCCAAGGCGGCGCGCGCTTTCGTCGAGGACGTGCTCTCGATCGCCGGTATCTCGACCGTCGGCGGCCGCTCGGCCGGCGACATCGCCGAGCGCTTCCTGGCGCGGGCGGCCGAGCGCGATAATCCGGTCAATGGCGAGGCGAGCGGCGTGATCGCGCATGCGCTGGCAATCGCCGGCGATCCGGACGGCGCCTCCACCGCCTGGCGCAAGCTCGCCGGTGAGGCCGGGCTCGATCTTGCCGCCGCGCTCGACGCCTTCGACGAGCGCACCGGCTTCCTCGCTGCGCGCGGCGTCGATGTCGCCGCGATCTCCTTCTCGGCCGGCTTTGCCCGCAATCTCGACTACTACACCGGCTTCATCTTTGAATTGCACGACCCGGCCCGGCCGGATCTGAAGCCGATCGCGGGCGGCGGCCGCTATGACGGTGTGCTGCAGCGCCTCGGTGCGCCAGCGGCAGTGCCGGCCGTCGGTGCCTCGCTCTGGCTCGACCGCCTGGCGGGAGGCAAGGCATGAGCGGGGCGGAGACAATGACGCAGAACCCAATCACCGACGCGCCGCTGGTCCTCGCCGTTCCCTCCAAGGGGCGCCTGCAGGAGAATGCCACCGCCTTCTTCGGCCGTGCCGGCCTCTCCTTCGTGCAGGCGCGGGGCCAGCGCGAGTATCGCGGGCAGATCGCCGGGCTCGGCGGGGCCGAGGTCGCCTATCTCTCGGCCTCCGAGATCGTCGCGCAGCTCTCTTCGGGCGCCGCCCATCTCGGCATCACCGGCGAGGATCTGGTGCGCGAGCAGGTCGCCGATGCCGATGCGAGCATGGTGATGCTGGCGCCGCTCGGCTTCGGCCAGGCCAATGTCGTCGTCGCCGTGCCGCAGGCCTGGATCGATGTCCGCACCATGGCCGATCTCGACGACGTCGCCGCGACCATGCGCGCCCGCAACGGCCGCAAGCTGCGCGTCGCCACAAAATACGTGAACCTGACCCGGCGCTTCTTCGCCAATCACGGCCTCGCCGATTACCGTATCGTCGAGAGCCTGGGCGCAACCGAGGGTGCTCCGGCTGCCGGCACCGCCGAGATCGTCGTCGACATCACGACCACCGGCGCGACGCTGGCGGCGAACGCACTCAAGGTGCTCGACGACGGCGTGATCCTGGCCTCGGAGGCCAATCTCGTCGCCTCCGTGCGCGCGCCCTGGGGTACGCAGGCGCGGGATGCCGCGGCCGCCATCCTGTCGCGCATCGCGGCGGAAGAGGAGGCGCGTTCGCTGCGCGAGGTCCGCGCCGTGCTCAACGCCGTCTCGCCGCAGCGGCTCGGCGAGATCGCCCATCGGCTCGGTGCGCGGCTGCCCTTCGGCGCGGCCGGCAGCGACGGCGTCGTCACCCTGCATTGCCCGCGCAAGGCGGTGTTCCCGCTGGTCGAGGAACTGAGCAAGGCGGGTGCGGACGACATCACCGTGCGGACGCTCGATTATGTCTTCCGCCGCTCCAATCCTCTGATCGAGCGGCTGCTGGCGCGCATCTGACTTGTCCGATTCCCGACGCAATGTCGGGGTAAGTCGCCCATGTGAGGCGATTTCGGTGCAAGTCTCACCAAGAGTGGTGCGATCGAGACTTGCGCTCGCCACCGCGATCGGTGCAGTGGGGAGTGTCAGGTTCTCCTTCGGGCCGTCGCGCTCTTTCCAATCGGGGTCTGGACCAGTTGAATACGCAGTCGCGCCTTGGCCTCCTGGCCGCCCTCGCTCTCTCCCTGTCGCCCATGCTGGTGGCCGATGCGCTTGCCCAGGGGCGTCAGCAGATGCCTCCTCGTGGTGAGCAGCCGCAGCAGGCTCCGCCAACGAAGCAGGAGAAGAATTTCCCGCTCGACGCCTCCTGGACGGCGATCCAGATGAATGGCAAGCCGATCACCGGCTACCGTGCCACGCTGAAGGTCGACTCCAATCTGCGTGGCACCGGCTTCGCCGGCTGCAACACCTTCTCGGCCTCGGCGTATCCGCTGCGCCAGCAGGCTTTCGCCGTCGGCCCGATCGCCGTCACCAAGACGGCCTGCGACAAGGGCGCCTCGGATTTCGAGCGCGGCTTCCTGATGGCGCTGCGCACCGCCCGGCAATGGGACCTGGTCGAGGGCCGTCTCGTCATCAAGACGGGCGCCGGCGAAATCCGCTTCGACCGCGGAATCTGACGGGCGAGATTTTCACGCGGTTCCGGGGCAGGCTTGGCGGCCTGAGCCCAGTGTTCGTGGCCACCACGCTGATCCAGCTCGTCATGCTCGCCCTCGTGGCGAGCATCCACGTCTTGAGCGCGCGTTCGATCCGTGACGTGAAGAGGAGGATGGTCGGAACAAGCCCGACCATGACGGTGTAGCAGCCCGGCTCGCACCTTCGGCGGAGCCTGAGCGCTCTCTGTCCGTTACCCCGCCTCCGCCATGGCCTTCGCCTTCGGGCTGAAGGTGCCGTCGGGATTCTTCTCCATCGTGACCAACTCGTCATGCATGGCGCGCAGCGTCGAGCGGTGGCCGATCGAGACGATGCTGGTCTGCGGCAGCTCGCGCCGGATCACCGCGTAGATCTCACCTTCGAGCGTCTCGTCGAGCGAGGCGGTCGCCTCGTCGAGGAAGAGCCAGTCTGGTTTGGTCAGCAGCGCACGGGCCACGGCGAGGCGCTGCTGCTCGCCGCCGGAGAGCCGCTGGCCCCACAGGTCGACCTCGTCGAGGCGGTCGGCGAGATGGCCGAGCCGGACCTTTTCCATCGCCGCCTGGATTTCGGCGTCGCTGAAGGCGTTGGGCTCGGCCGGGTAGGCGAGCGCCGCCCGCAAGGAGCCTTGCGGCAGATAGGGGCGCTGCGGCAGGAGCAGCATGCGCTGGCCCGCCGGGGTCGCGATCTTGCCTTCGCCGAAGGGCCAGATGCCGGCGAGCGCCCGGAACAGGGTCGACTTGCCGGAGCCCGAGGGGCCGACGACCAGCGTCGAGCGGCCGGCCGGCAGCGTCAGGCCGGACACCTGCACGATCGGCTTGCCGGTCGGCAGGTGGAGCGACAGCGTTTCGATGGTCGCGTCCTTGCCGGGATTCTCCGCGATGCCGATCGCCGCGCCTTCGGCGCCGGCGGCCTGGGCTTCCGCCTGGGCGATCGCGGCCTCGAAGGTGGTCAGGCGGTTGATCGAGGCGACATAGGAGGCGATCGACTGGTAGCGGTCGATGAAGAACGACATCGCGGTCTGGACGCGGTCGAAGGCCGACGCGACCTGGGTCATGATGCCCAAGGTGATCCTGCCCGAAAAGTAATGGGGAGCGAGCAGGATGTAGGGCACCACGACATTGGCCTGCCCGAAGGACAGGGTGAACGTCGTCAGCTTCACCCGAGCCCAGACCAGGCGGTAGAAGTTCGTGACGATGTCGCCGAAGCGCTCGCTGATATGGCGCTGCTCGGTGCTTTCGCCGCGCATCAGCGCGATCTGCTCGGAATATTCACGCAGGCGCGCCAGAGTGTAGCGGAAGTTCGCCTCGCGCTTCTCCTGCTCGAATTCCAGTCCGATCAGCGGCCGGCCGATGAGATGCGCGACCCAGGTCGCGGCGACCGAATAGATCAGCGCCATCCAGAAGATGAAGCCGGGGATGCTGATCTCCGTCCCGGGGACGACGCTCGCGACCGGGATCGACCAGAGGATGATCGAGAAAGAGACCAGTGTTGAAACCTGCGTCAGTAGCGGCAGGGCGAAGCTGTAGGTCTGGTTGACGAAGGCGCGCGTGTCTTCCGCGATGCGCTGGTCGGGGTTGTCGGCCGTGCCGGATAGCGAGACCCGGTAGTGGTTGGCGTTGCGCAGCCAGGCGGAGCTGAATTTCTCCGCCATCCAGCGCCGCCAGCGGATCAGCAACGTATAGTTCGCGAACATCTCGATCAGGTTGGAGATCACCGAGATCGCCGCCCAGACGCTGAAGACGTAGATGAGCTGGTACCAGAAGCTCGGCGCGTCCTTCTCCTGGATCGCGTTGTAGAAGTCGCGGTTGAAGAAGGAGAGGCGCAGAGAAATGCCGACCTGGATCTGGTTGAGCACGACGAGGAAGGCCAGCAGCGCGATGCCAAGATGGCCGGTGCTGATCCGGAAGGGTCGCATCGGCCAGATCTTGGCGTCGGTCGACTCGGGTGCCTCGAAATAGGGCGAGGCCAGCCTGGCGATGCGCCGGATCGCCGGGATGAACGAGATCGCATAGACGAGGACGCCGAAGACGGCGATGGTCGTCGGAAGGCTCGCCGGCGGCGCGATCGCCTGCCAGTCGGATGGCCAGAAACCTGCCTGCGCCAGCACGGCGCCCGCGCCGGTCACGACATACTCCACCGCGAAGATGATCGAGAAGATCTTCAGGAAGGTGCTGATCGCCGTAGCGCGGAAGGTGGCGAACGCCAGCGGCAGACCGATGGCGCCGAGGCCGATGATGCCCGCGCTGCCACTCTGCTGGCCGACCACGAGCGCGATCACGGCAAGCGCGGCGATGGCGAAACTCAACAGGCGCATGGCGTCGTCCTTGTCGGGGAATCAGCGCGGGAGCCGCGCTGCGTCGGAGAGAGCGTTGTAGATCAGCCGTGCGCACAAAAAAGGCCCGGCTCAAGACCGGGCCGCGCATTTTCAGCGTTTTGTGATGTGGCGCGCTTTCCGTTCGGCCGGAACTGGCTGAACGTCGGGAAGCGCGCCATCCGATTTTCAGTCCTTGTCGACCGAATAGGCGCCGGCGCCGGCTGCGAACAGCACGAGGAAGCCGCCGGCGACGGAGAGGTTCTTCATGAACAGCAATTGCTGCATCGGCTGGGCCCAGTTCATGTGGAACAGCACCGAGGCGGCGATGGTGAAGGCGAACAGGGCCAGCGCCGTGAGCCGGGTCTTGTAGCCGACGACGATCATCAGGCCGCCGATCAGCTCGACGATGATCACCAGCGGCAGCAGGATGGCCGGAACGCCGGCCGAGCCCATATAGGCTTGCGTTCCGGCATAGCCGCTGATCTTGGACCAGCCGCCGAGCACGAACATCAGGGCGAGCAAAATGCGACCGACCAGCTTGGCGGCATCGCCCAAGGCAGGGTTGTTCATGGGAAAGACCCCCGAAAGCACGGGCGCGGCAGGATGCCGCACCTGCAGGATTTAGGGCTTACAACCAAAGTCGATGCAAGCGCACGGCCGCATATGCCTGTGCAAAGCTACCGCGCGCGCACTCTCACGCCGCCCGCTTCACCTGCTCCAGCGAGCGAGCCTCACCGATCGCTTCGGCGATCGAGGCGCGAACGGCTTCCCAGCTCAAGGAGAACACGTGGAAGCCCTGGTCGGAGATGCGTTCCTCCGAAAAGTCCTTCATCACCCGTTGGATCAGCAGATTGAGGTCCTTGCGGCAGCCATGCAGTGTCGCAAGGTCGTCCGCCTCCTGCGCTCGCGAGGCGATCTCGATCAGCTTGTCGTTATAGGCGCTGACCCGGATCTTCCGGCGATTGCGGATTTGCAGCCGCAGCATCATCAGGCCGGAATAGGCGATGGTCATCATCGAGATCATGAAGGTGATCTCGTCGCGATAGCGCACCAGGAGAAACGGCCTGGCACCGTCGTAATAGGCTTTCGCGCCGGCGTGGATCGCCAAGGAAGGGCCGTTCTGCGCCGGCCTTGCGACACCTGCGGCGAGCGGTGTCCGGAAGGCGAGGCGCAACTGCTCGTCGAAAAGGATGCGCGTCAGCTCCTCGACCGCGGCGTCAGGAACCTTGACGCCTGCGACCAGATTGATGCCGATCGCCAGCGTCGGGGTGTCCTGCTCCGGTACGGGGGGATATCCCTGATAGGTCCCCTGGCTGATGATGCTTTCGCTGACATAGGGCTTCACCAGCCTGATCGCCGAGGCCTGCTCGACCGGCACGAAGAACAGCCCGTCACCGCGTTGCTGCAGGCGCCGCATGACTTCGACCGTGGCCGGATCGCGCAACGCTCTGACGAAAGCGATCGCATCGATCTCGCCGCGCTCCAGCGCCGCGAAGTTGTCGTTGACCGGGCCGGCGCTGACCTGAATCTCGGCTAACGGCAGATCGTGATGCTGCGCGAGGGCGAAGAAGTTCTGGTTGCCGGATGTGCCTTCCGGCGGAAGGGCGAGGCGCTTGCCCGCCAGATCCCGCAGGTTCCTGATGCCGGACGAGCGGCGTGCGATCAGCTGGAAATGTTCGCGCGCGACGACCGCGACGGCTCTGACTGTCGGCGCCGTCATGATGTCGGCCTGGACGGAGGCGAGGGCCGCCTTGCCTTCGGCAACCAGGCGCGCATTCGTCGCCGATCCATCCGTGTGCATGATTTCGAGACGAATGGTCTTCGACTGCGTTGCGACGAGATCGCGGACTTCCCCCATCAATTGATCGACATTGCCGCCCTTGCCGCCAACCGCGACCGACAGGGTGGTGGGTGGGATATCCCGGAAGGCGTACCAGCCGCTGGCCACTGCCGCCGCCACCGCCAGGAACGCGATCGAGGCGTAGACGCCGACAATCACGGCAGATCGCCGAACCATGGATGATCTCCGCTCCGCCCGCTGTGCGGGCATGGCCTCGTGGTCGCGCGCGCTGGCGAATGGCCGTTCCGACTCATGGTACAGAGCCGGGTACTTCGTGCGGTGTTCATAGTTGCGGGAACGTTGCGGCAGCTGGCAAGATTCTCCGGGCCGTCACGGTCAAGATCTTGTGCGGTGTGACGAAAAAGGCCCGGCTTGCGCCGGGCCTTCCTGATTTTAGCAGTCGACGCTTTGGGCGTCAGGACTTCCTCAGAAGTCCATGCCGCCCATGCCGCCGCCGCCCATCGGGGGCATCGGCGAGTCCTTCTTCGGCGCCTCGGCGATCATCGCCTCGGTGGTGATCAGCAGGCCGGCGATCGAAGCCGCATCCTGGATCGCCGTGCGCACGACCTTGGTCGGGTCGATGATGCCGGCCTTGACCAGATCGCCGTACACGCCGGTCTGGGCGTTGTAGCCGAAGGCGTATTCCTTCGACTCCAGCAGCTTGCCGATCACGACAGCGCCGTCATCGCCGGCGTTGTCGACGATCTGCCTGGCCGGGGCCATGATCGCCTTGCGGACGATCTCGACGCCGGTCTTCTGATCGTCATTGGCGGTCTTGATCGCCTTGACGGTCGACAGAGCGCGCAGGAGGGCGACGCCGCCACCCGGCAGAACGCCTTCTTCCACGGCCGCGCGGGTCGCGTTCAGGGCGTCGTCGACGCGGTCCTTCTTCTCCTTGACCTCGACTTCGGTCGAGCCGCCGACGCGGATGACCGCGACGCCACCGGCGAGCTTGGCCAGACGCTCCTGGAGCTTCTCGCGGTCGTAGTCCGAGGAGGTCTCCTCGATCTGCGCCTTGATCTGCTGGACGCGGCCCTCGATGTCCTTCTTCTTGCCGGCGCCGTCGATGATCGTGGTATTCTCCTTCTCGATGCGCACCTTCTTGGCGCGGCCGAGCATGGTGAGCGTCACGGTCTCGAGCTTGATGCCGAGGTCTTCCGAGATCATCTGGCCGGCGGTCAGGATCGAGATGTCCTCGAGCATGGCCTTGCGGCGATCACCGAAGCCCGGAGCCTTGACGGCCGCGACCTTCAGGCCGCCACGGAGCTTGTTGACGACGAGCGTGGCCAGGGCCTCGCCCTCGACGTCCTCGGCGATGATCAGCAGCGGCTTGCCGGTCTGCACCACGGCCTCGAGGATCGGCAGCATCGCCTGCAGCGACGACAGCTTCTTCTCGAAGATCAGGATGTAGGGGTCATCGAGCTCGGCGACCATCTTCTCGGCGTTGGTGATGAAGTACGGCGAGAGGTAGCCGCGGTCGAACTGCATGCCCTCGACGACGTCGAGCTCGGTCTCGGCGGTCTTGGCTTCCTCGACGGTGATGACACCCTCGTTGCCGACCTTCTGCATGGCGGTGGCGATCATCTTGCCGACCGACTCGTCGCCGTTCGCCGAGATGGTGCCGACCTGCGCGACTTCCGCGTTGGTCGTGACCTTCTTCGAGTTCTTCTTCAGGTCCGCAACGATCGCCTCGACCGCAAGGTCGATGCCGCGCTTCAGGTCCATCGGGTTCATGCCGGCCGCAACCGACTTCAGGCCTTCGCGCATGATGGCGGCGGCGAGAACGGTGGCGGTCGTGGTGCCGTCGCCGGCGTGGTCGTTCTGCTTCGAGGCCACTTCGCGCACCATCTGGGCGCCCATGTTCTCGAACTTGTCGGAAAGCTCAATCTCCTTGGCGACGGTGACGCCGTCCTTGGTGATGCGCGGCGCGCCGAACGACTTCTCGATCACGACGTTGCGGCCCTTGGGGCCGAGCGTGACCTTGACGGCGTTGTTCAGGATCTCGACGCCGCGCAGCATCTTGTCGCGGGCATCGGTAGAAAAGCGGACTTCTTTGGCAGCCATGAGACTACTCCTGATTTGACTCTACGGAAGGGCGGGCGTCAGGCTGCTCAGCCGACGATGCCCATGATGTCGGATTCCTTCATGATCAGGAGATCCTGGCCGTCGATCTTGACCTCGGTGCCGCTCCACTTGCCGAAGAGGACGCGATCGCCCTTCTTGACATCGAGCGCAACCAGCTTGCCGGCCTCGTCGCGGGCGCCGGGGCCCACGGCGACGATCTCGCCCTCTTGGGGCTTTTCCTTGGCGGTATCGGGGATGATGATGCCACCCTTGGTCTTCTCTTCGCCATCAAGGCGACGGACCACAACGCGGTCATGCAGCGGACGGAACTTCATGGTTCTGTCTTCCTCTCGGTCTTATTCTGGACGGGCTCGAGTTTGGCCCGTGAAAGGGATCTGTTAGCAGTCTCACCAAGTGAGTGCTAACGGACGTCGCGGAGATAGGCGCGGGGCCTGCAGGAGTCAAGGAATCCGCTGCGCAAAAGGTGAATGCGGCGACCGGCCGCCGATCTGCGCTGCTGCGGCGGCAGGTTAAACCGGCTATCGTGGCGAGATGACGACGCCAGTGCCCGATCTCCATCTCGACGACATCGCCCGCTCCTGCGTGGTGCTGCATGTGCGCATGACGGCACGGGCAGTGACGCGCGCCTATGACGAGGCGATGCGGCCGAGCGGCTTGAAGATCACCCAGTTCGTGCTGCTCTCGGCGCTTTCGACCGGCGCTTGGCGCTCGGTCACCGAGCTCGCCGACCGCTTCGCGCTGGAGCGGACCTCGCTGACCCGCAACCTGCAGCTGCTCGCGGCCGAGAAGCTGATCGAGCCGGTCGACTGCAAGGGCAGGGCGCTGACCTATGCCGTGACCGACAAGGGCCGCGCCGCGATCGAGGCGGCGATCCCCTATTGGCGCGCGGCGCAGGACAGGATCGAGAACGGGCTCGGCCAGGAGCGCTGGAGCGAGACGCGCGACAATCTCAAGACGATCAGGCGGGCGGCGCGGAACGTCGGCTGAGCCATCGTTACGAGCCGAACGCTTGACCGGAACGCTCAGGCATCACTATCGTGCATCTACACGATAGTGATGGAGTTTGCGCATGTCCCGTCAGGTCGGTGTCGTCAGCCGTGATGTCCTGCTCGCGGAGGATGGCGCGTCGTTCCTGCGCGGGATGATCGAGGGGCGCCATCCCGGCCCGCCCTTCGCCGACGCGATGGATTTCGATATCGCCGAAGTCGAGGAGGGCAGGGTAGTCTTCGTCGGCACGCCCTCGCAGCGCTTCTTCAACCCGCTCGGAACAATCCATGGTGGCTGGACCGCGACGATCCTCGATTCCGCCATGGCCTGCGCCGTGCATTCGACGCTGCGGGTCGGCGAGGGCTACACCACGCTGGAGATGAAGCTGAACTATGTCCGCCCGGTCATGCCCGGCAACGGGCCGGTGCGCTGCGAGGGCAGGCTGATCCATCGCGGCGGCTCGGTCGCCACCAGCGAGGGAAAGCTGGTCGACGCAGCAGGCAAATTGCTGGCGCACGGGACGGAGACCTGCATGATCTTCGGCGCGAAGGCGGGAGCGGGGCGCTGATCGGAGCAGCCGCACTTGCTGGTTGGCAGGAGCGGCTTGTGACATTTGCGCCATTCACCGACACGGCCGTCGAGGCGAAATACCAGTCGCTGCCGGAGCCGCTTCGGCTGCCCATGCTGCGCCTGCGCCAGACGATCCTCGACGTTGCGGCCGCGAGCCTCGAGATCGGTCCCCTGGCGGAGACGCTGAAATGGGACGAGCCGGCCTGGTTGCCCAAACGGGCGAGGACGGGAACGACCATTCGGGCGAACGCGCTGAAAGGCTCGGCGACGCATTATGCGCTCTACGTCCATTGCCAGACGAGCCTGATCGAGACGTATCGGCGCCATTACCCCGAGCAGTTCAGTTATGACGGTAACCGGGCCTTGATCTTCTCGATCGGACTCGAGCCGCCGGCCGCGCCGCTGGAGCATTGCATCGCGCTCGCGCTGACCTATCACCGCTGGGCAAAGCTGATGCCCGCTCAGGCGCCGCGGTAGTCGCTGGGGCTTTCGCCCATCACCCGCTTGAAGCGCCGGTTGAAGGTCGAGAGGTCGCCGAAGCCGCAATCGAAGGCGATGCTGGCGACTGGGAGGCCGGTCCGGCGCAGCAGCAATGCCGCCCTGTGCAGGCGGGTCCGCAGCACATATTGGTGCGGCGTCATCCCGACCAGCGCCCGGAAGGTGCGCAGGAAATGGTAGGGGCTCATCGCCGCCTGCCGCGCCAGCGCGCCGAGCGGAAGCACCTCCTCGCAATGAGCCTCGACATGGCGCAGCGCCCGCGTGATCCGGCACTGGTCGCGGGCGCCGGGCGTCTCGACCCCGGGCTTTGCGCCTGACAGCAGGCTCGCCACGGCGCCGGCGAGCCGCAGCGCGGTCTCTTCCAGCCTCTCGGGGTAGTCCGCGACGATCTCGGCCTCGGCGACGAGACCGGCGAGCGCGGAGAGAGGCGGCAGATGCGCCCGCGCGAAACCCGTCCGACGGGCGCCCGGCACAGCCGCGACGATGCCTTCGAGATAGGCCGGCTCGAACTGGAAGGCGAGGCAGCGGTCGCCCGCCGCATGCTCATGGCCGCATTCGAAGCAGGCGCCGCGATTGCCGAGCAGCAGCGAGCCCGGAGCCAGCACGGCGCTACCTTGCGTCGAGCGATACCGGAACGAGCCGCTGCGGACGATGGCAATGCAGTGCTGCGGGTGCTCTTCCTCGAAGACGCGGTCGTCCGGGCCGGCCGTACAGACGATGTCGCTGACGCGCCAGCCGGGGCCCGATGCCAGGAGATGTGCGGTTGCGGTCATGCTTGCGAGTTTAGCAGTTTTTCCCAAGCGCGACCCGAGGTTCCGGGTCTAGCTGGGCACCAACTTGATCCAAGCGGCGCCGGATCATGACAGCAGCGCCAACGCCGCTGACCGGCGACGTGCAGCAAGGCCAGCGACAAGGAGGACGACCATCATGTTCGATCACGTTTCCATCGGCGTTCGCGAGATCGCCCGTACCAAGCGCTTCTACGACACCGCGCTCGGCGCTCTCGGCTATGATTGTCTCAGTGCCGACGAAGGCTCACTCGGCTATGGCAAGGGGAGTGTCGGTCTCTGGATCGGCGCGGTCTCGGCGCCGGTGCCACCGGATCGCGAGTCAAACCTGCATTTCTGCTTTGTCGCGCCGACGCGCGACAGCGTCGACGCCTTCCATGCCGCGGCGCTGGCGGCCGGCGGCACCGACAATGGCAAGCCGGGCCTGCGCGAATCCTACGGCCCCGACTATTACGCCGCCTTCGTCGTCGATCCCGACGGCTACCGGCTTGAGGCCTATTGCAGCAAACCGGCCTGAGGCGGTTGCGGCAGCGCTAGTGCTCGGGCGGCAGGTCATGCGCCGCCCATTCGCGGCGCGGGATCGCCTCGCCGACGCGGAACTGGAAGCTGGCGACCTTGCCGTTCGCCGCCATCTCGCAGCGAAAGCGCAGGCCGTACCATTGCTTGCGGCTGCGGAAGGCGGCGCCCTCCGCTTCCAGGGCGCTCTTCGTCAGCTTCGTGCCGGCCATGGCGAAGGCGACGACGCGGTCCGGCTCGAACTCCGCCTTCCAGGCGTGGATCTGGCCCATCGCCTCGAGATTGCAGAGCTGCTCGATGCGCTCGGTCGCGTCGAGCGTCTTCAGCGCCTCGCGAGCCCCGCGGCTGCGCGGGTTGGCCAGCACGCTTTCGGAATGCAGCGTCCGGGCCGTGATCATCGCCGGTGGTTCGGGTGGTGATGGAACGACAGGCTTGTCCGGTGGTGGGAGGGCGGGGGGCGGCTGTGGAGGCGGCACGATCTCGGCCGCTGGCTGAGGAGCAGGCGCCTGAGCCGGCGCGGGCGCCAGGGCAGGTGGCGTCAGCGCTTCCGGGCTCACCAGTTCGACGTCGATACTCGTCTCATTCGCCGGCGCGAAGCTGCTGACAGTCCGGATCGCGAGCAGGACGCCGAGCAGGATATGGAAGCAGAGCGCGACGGCGAGGCCGGGTTCGCGAAGGGTGCGAACAGCGGTGCCCGGGCGCGGCACGGCCGGCTCAGTCGCGGTTGGAACGGAAGGCGGGCATGCGCGGTCGGATCGCTCCCCTTGTCTCGTACCGTGCAGAAGCTGACCAAGCAGGCGAATTTGCGGCGGGCGTCAGCGCCGGCTGACCGCGAAGGCACCCGCGACGATCAGCACGGCGCCTGCCAGAGTGGTCCACAGTGGCACTTCACCGAAGACGAACCAGCCGAGCAGGCTCGCCCAGATCAGCGCCGTATATTCGATCGGTGCCAGCCGCGAGGCGGGTGCGCGGGCGAAGGCCGAGGTCAGCGAGAAATGCCCGGCGACGCCGAGCGCGCCGGCGCCGAGATAGGCGAGGAGATCGCCGCTACTCATCGGCTGGAGGACGAAATAGGCCGGCCAGGCAAGGCACAGTGCCGGCCCGGCATTCTGGAACAGCACGATGATCGCCGGATGCTCCTTCACCGCGATCCGGCGCAGCAGGATCAGGTTGAAGGCATAGGAGATTGCCGAGAACAATGCGGCGGCGACGCCGAGCTCGGCGCCGGTGACGCCGCCCTGCAGACGTGGCCAGACCATCACCAGCATGCCGGCGAGGCCGAAGCCGAGCGCCTGCAAGATGCGTCCGTCGAGCCGCTCCTTCAGGATCAGCGCCCCGAGCAGGGCGACGAAGACCGGCGCGAGGAAGGACAGCGTCAGCGCCTCGGCGAGCGGCAGCACCGAGACCGAATAGAAGAAGCTGCCGGCAGTCAGGATCACCACCGGCACGCGCAGCGTATTGCCGATCAGGCTGGCGCGCGTCGGAAAGGCAGGGCGCAGGAAGGCCAGCACCACGACTGCCCACAGGCCGCCCATGGCGAAGCGCATGAACAGCGCCAGCAGGAACGGATGCTGCTGCATCTGCGCCTTGATCACCGCGTCCATCGCAGTGAGCAGCGCAATGCCGAACGCGGCCCGCAGCGCGGTATTGGGGTTCATGGCCGCGCCGCGGCGAGCGGCTTGCGGAAATGATATTCCCAGGTGGAGGAGATGTCGGCGAGATAGCGCTCGCCCGGCCAGCGCACAAAGCCGAGCTTCTCGTAGAAGCGATGGCCGCGGGTGAACTTGCTGTCCGACCACAGCATCATCTCGCCATAGCCGCCGGCCTCGGCGAAAGCGAGCGTCTGCGCGAACAGCGCCTGCGCCAGGCCGCTGCCGCGCTGGCTCGGATCGGCATAGACCTTGAACAGCTCGACCGCGTTCTGGTCGGGCACCGGCACGACGGCGATCGAGCCAACGATGCGCCCATCCGGCCCATCGGCGACCCAGTGCCTGCCGCGCTTCCCGGCATAGTAGCTGGCGGGGCGGCGCAGCTCCGGGAATTCCGACCAGTCGAAGAAGCAGTTCGGATACTCGGCGAAGGTCGCCGCGATCAGGGCGGCGAGCGGCTCCGAATCGGCGTCGGTGGCGTCGCGAAGGGCGGGCAGGGCGATCATGATGGATCGCTTAGGGCCAATGCGGCCCGCTGCAAAGATGGCTCGCTCGCGCTCCTGCCATGCCGTTATCGCAGCAAGGCCAATGCGGCGTCGGTGGTCAGCTTGAGCGCGGCCACGGCGAGCAGGAGATAGCAGGCGAAGAACAGCCGCTTCTGGTCGAGCCGCTCGTGCAGCCAGCGCCCCAGCCAGACGCCGAGCGGCGCGGCCGGCAGCAGCGCGAGAGCAGCCCAGAGCGCCTGCGGCTGCTTTAAGCCCAGCGCGATATAGGGCGGCAGCTTCAGGAGGTTGCCGAGCATGAAGAAGGCGATGGTCGTGCCGACGAAGGCGGTCTTGGAAAGCCCGCGCGCCAAGAGGTACATCGCGACCGGCGGGCCGCCGGCATGGGCGACGAAGGTGGTGAAGCCCGAGGCGGTGCCAGCCAGCAATGCCAATGGTGGCGATACCGGAAGCTGGCCGGCGGGCGCGGTCCGGCCGCGCAGGAACCAGTGCGCCGTGAAGGCAAGGGTGACGAGGCCGATGGTCAGCGTGACGATGCGCGCGTCGACGATGAGGAAGACCGCATAGCCGATGGCGATGCCGACGATCAGTCCGGGGATCAGCCAGGCGAGGTCCTTCTTCGACCAGGTCGAGACGCCGAAGCTGCCGATGGCGAAGAGGTCCATCGCCGCAACCAGCAGCGCCACCATGATCGCGGCCTGCAGGGGATCGACGACGAGCGCCAGCAGCGGCACGCCGAGAATGGCGAGCCCGCCGCCGAAGGCGCCCTTGCCGATGCCGACGAGCAGAGTCGTGGCCCAGCCGACGAGGTAGAACAGCGGATCGCTAGGCATCGGCGCGGCCTATCGTGATGGCTGAGGGCGAGGTCGCGCCAGTTTCCGCTTGGACATGCGCGGTTTGGCGGTTAGGCGGAATCAGCGCAGTCATGCGCGACCGGCGTCGAGCTGGCAGGCCCCTTCCCGATGGCGTCATGACCGTTCTCCTGCCCTTCGTGATCAATGCCGGGCTGAACTTCGTTCTCGGGCTGCTTATCGCCTATTTCCTCGGCCCCGCCGAATTCGGCCGCTACGCCATCGGCGCGGCGATGCTCGTCTTGCTCAACACCGCGCTGCTCGACTGGATCAGGCTCTCGGCGGTTCGTTTCTACTCGCAGAAGAGCCGGGAGGAACAGCCAGAGATCCGGGCGACGCTCGACGTGCTGAGCGCCGGCATCACGATCGCGCTCTGCGGCCTCCTGGTCGCGGCTGTCGTCGCCGGCGTCGATTTCGGCCTGCCGGCGATGCTGGTCGCGGCCTCGGTGCTGGGCGGCATCTGCGCCGGCCTGTTCGACTATCACGGCGCCATCGCCCGGGCCCGCTTCCTCGATGCGGCCTATGCCCGCCTGATCATCATCAAGAACGTGCTGGCGCTGCTGCTGATGGTTGGCGGCGCCTGGTGGATGCGCGATGCGACGGTCGTGATGTTCGGCGGCGTCGTCAGCGCCATCGCGGCGCTGCTGGCGGTGCGGCGGGCGCTCGCCGATGCGCCGTTCGCCTGGGCGGCGGCGCGGCGCGATCTCGCGCTCGACTTCGCCCGCTACGCGCTGCCGATCGTCGGCGCGAATGCGATCTATTCGCTGATCCCGCTGCTCAACCGCTCGCTGCTCGCCGACCGCAACGGCTTCGCCGAGGCTGGTTATTTCTCGCTCGCCGCCGATATGGGCCTGCGCCTGTTCGGCATGCTCGCCTCGACGCTGGAGATCGTCATGCTGCGCGAGGTGCTGCGGCTCGACGAGACCAAGGGCCGGCGGGCGGCAGAGAAGCGCATCGCCAGCAATTTCGTCATCGTGCTGATGGTGTCGCTGCCGGTGGCCGTAGGCCTCTTCCTGGTGCTGCCGGCCTTCGAGGCGCTGCTGGTGCCAGCACAGTTCCGCGGGCACTTCGCCGGCTATTTCCGGTTGCTGCTGCCGGGTCTCGTCGCCCTCGCGATCTTCGCCGCCGGGATCTACCCGGTCTTCCTGCTGGGCAAGCGCACCGGCCTGGTGACGCTGGCTGCCTGCGCCGGCCTCCTCGCCAATCTCGCCTTGGTGTTCGCCGCCGGGGCGATCGGCCCGGAACGCTATGCGCTGGGCCAGACCGTCAGCTTCCTCGTCGTTCTCGCAATCACCGGCTGGGTGGGCTTACGCTCGCTCCCGGTAAGTCCGAACTGGCGGGAGATCGGCATCGTCGTTGCGGCGGTCGTCGTCATGGCGGCGGCGGTGTGGCCGCTCTCCGGCCGGCTCGCCCCTTTGCCCGAGCTGCTGTTGCAGGGGGCGCTCGGCATCGTCGTCTATGGCGGGCTGATGCTGGCCTTCGACGTGGCCCGCTGCCGGACGCTGCTGCGGCTGTGGCTTGTGATGCGCAAGCGATCCGTGTGAACGGAGCATTTACTGCGTTTGCTCGCGGATCGCTAAGGTTAATCCCGGGAATTCGAGCGATTAAGCCGGTTTCGGAGCCGATAGAGTCAACGATTCACCGTTCATTTCAACGCATCGCCTCACGCTTCCAGCCAGTTGCGTTGAGAGAGTTGCGTCATGCGTGCGATCCGTTTCGTCCCCCTTGCCCTGCTCGCGGGGCTCACCTCCCTGCCTGACCGGGCCGGCGCCCAGAGCTATTGGCGCCCGGCCGATCCGATGGTCACGCATTCGGCCGGCCGCGGCCAATATGGCGGTGGCTTCATCGAGATGCTGATGACCGGCCAGGATCCGACCGACTATGGCCGGGGCGGGGCGGTCTACAACCGGCCGCAGCGCGGCGCCTATGGCCAGCAGCCGGCGACGCGCCGCCTTTCCGACTACGAGGCGCCGGTCCCGATTCAGGGCGACCCGATGGAGATGCGCCGCGAGCGCCGTTCTGCCGCGCTCGGCGAGCCGATCCCGGCGGAGCGGCCGATCGCGCGCACCCTCGATCCGCGCTTCCAGAAGCAGGAAGTCGCCTATGACGGCCCGCACAAGCCGGGCACCATCGTCATCGATACGCCGCGCAAGTTTCTCTTCCTGGTCCAGCCGGGTGGGCGGGCGCTGCGCTACGGCATCGGCGTCGGCCGTCCCGGCTTCGAATGGGCCGGCATGAAGGCCATCACCCGCAAGGCGGAATGGCCGAGCTGGACGCCGCCGTCCGAGATGCTGAAGCGCCGGCCCGACCTGCCGCGCTTCATGGCCGGCGGTCCGGAGAACCCGATGGGTGCGCGCGCGCTCTATCTCGGCTCCTCGCTCTACCGCATCCACGGCACCAACGAGCCGAACACGATCGGCCAGGCGGTCTCCTCCGGCTGCATCCGGATGAACAACCAGGACGTGGTCGACCTCTACGAGCGGGTGCGGGTTGGCGCGAAGGTTCTCGTGATCTGAAGAAGGCTGAGATGCTGCCGCGGAGGGCGTCGGCTCTCGACCCTGAACGGGCCTTGCCGTTCAAGGGTCGGCAGGCGCGATAAGCTAAATGCAGCACGTTTATTCAGCTAGGAGCCAAACGTGCTCGAAGCGATATTGGGCTTCTTCGGCCGGCTGATTTGGTTCTCGATAACCCAATTGCTCGGCTATTGGACAGGGCGTGCTACAATACGAGCCCTATCGCTCGGCAGCTTAGAAGTCAGCGAATATGGGTACTACAATCAAAGACCCTTCAAGCTTTTCTGGCGTCGCGGCAGGCAGCTGATCGTATCGTTCATGGTGGCAATTGGTGTAGGGCAGTTCCTGTGGTTCGGGGCCTATTTCGGCACTGTGGTCTATCTCTCGCGAGGTTAAGCGCATACCGCTTCCGACCCGTCTCAGGCGTCAGTGGCAATCCGGCGTCGTGACGACCGCTCTCCAAAAGAAAAGGCCCGCCTGGCGACAGGCGGGCCTCGTCGTTTCAAGAGGTGGCGTGGGTCTCAGGCCCAGTCGTCGTCGCCGCCGCCAGAGCCGTCGTCATAACTGCCATCGTCGTAGCTGGCGTCCTGATAGCTCGGCTCCTGCTGCTGCGGCTCAGGCGCAGGTTGCTGGTCGGCTGCCGTCTGGGTGTCCTTGGCCGTGTCGCTGCTCTGCGAGGCCTCCTTGTTCTCGGCAGTGCTCGCCTCGGCCGGCTTGGCCTCGCTCGCTGCGCTCTTGTTGCCGCCACCAAGCGCGTTCATCAGCATGTTGCCGGCGACCATGCCGCCGGCGACGCCGGCTGCCGTGGTCAGCGCAGTCGCCATGAAGCCGCCGCCACCACGCGCAGGAGGCTGCGCCGCCTGGTTCTGCCAGGGGCCGGGGGGCGCTGCGCCCTGTTGAGGCGCCATGCCCTGAGCGCCCGGCTGGCCGCCCCAGGGCGGTGAGGCCGGTTGCGGCTGGCCGCGCTGCGGGAAGGACGGCACCGAGCCTGAGCGTGCCGGCTGGCTCGCGCCGCCGCCGAAGATGCCCGACAGGAAGCCGCCGGACTGCTGGGCCGGGGCGGGTGCTGGCTGGGGCTGATTGCGCAACTGCTCGACCTCTGCCTGCAACTGCTCGATCTGGCCCTGCATGCTGGTGAGCGCCTGCTCCTGCACATAGACCGACTGCGCCATCGCATAGACGGCATACGGTTGCTCGCGGAGGCGATCGGCGATGAAACGTTCAGCCTGGGGGTCGCGGGGCTGGTTAGCCGCCTGGCGCAGGCGGTCGAAAATCCCGGCGATCACGTCGCGTTCTTGCGGCGTCATCGTCATCTCCTCTCATGGTGGACAAGGCGGTCGCCCCGTCGCCTCGAAAGGTGGTGACGGCTTATGACGCTATCAAGGCGACGGCCCGGCGCCTTTCTGTCGCGTCGGCACCGGCGCTTCGTCAGGCATTGCCGACATTGACATAGGTGAAGCCGCGCTCGCGCATCTCGCCGGAGCGGTAGATGTTGCGCAGGTCGACCACGACGGGGTGGCGCAGCGCCGCCTTGACGCGGCCGAGGTCGAGCGCCCGGAAGGCGTCCCACTCGGTGACGATCACCAGCGCATCTGCCCCCTCGAGACAAGAATAGGCGTCGGGTGCGTAGGCGATCTCGGGCATCAGCGTCTTGGCGCTCGCCATCGCCTCGGGATCATAGGCGGTGATCTCGGCGCCGGCGTCGAGCAGCGCCGTCACGATCGCGAGCGAAGGCGCCTCGCGCATGTCGTCGGTATTGGGCTTGAAGGCGAGGCCGAGGATGGCGATGCGCTTGCCCCGGACCGAGCCGCCGCAGGCGGCGATGACCTTGCGCGCCATCGCCCGCTTGCGCTGGTCGTTGACCGCGACCACCGTCTCGACAAGGCGCAGGGGGCTTTCCATGTCCTGCGCCGTCTTGATCAGGGCGAGCGTGTCCTTCGGGAAGCAGGAGCCGCCATAGCCGGGGCCGGCATGCAGGAACTTGCCGCCGATGCGGTTGTCGAGGCCGATGCCGCGCGCCACCTCCTGGACATTGGCGCCGACCCGCTCGCACAGCTCCGCGATCTCGTTGATGAAGGTGATCTTGGTCGCGAGGAAGGCATTGCCGGCGTATTTGATCAGCTCCGACGTCCGGCGCGCCGTGAACAGGAGCGGAGCCGCATTGAGATAGAGCGGCCGATAGATATCCTCCATGACCTTGCGGGCGCGATCGTCCTCCGTGCCGATGACGATCCGGTCCGGTCGCTTGAAATCGGCGATCGCGGCGCCTTCGCGCAGGAACTCGGGATTGGAGACCACCGCGAAATCGGCGTCGGGCCGGGTCTCGCGCATGATCCGCTCGACCTCGTCGCCGGTGCCGACCGGCACGGTCGACTTGGTCACGACGACGGTGAAGCCGTCGATGGCCGCGACCACGTCACGCGCCGCCTGGTGGACATAGGACAGGTCGGCATGGCCGTCGCCGCGGCGCGAGGGCGTGCCGACCGCGATGAAGACGGCATCCGCCGCCGCCACAGGTCCGGCGAGCTCCGTGGTGAAGGAGAGCCGTCCGGCGCGGACATTGCTGGCGACGAGGTCGTCGAGCCCGGGCTCGTAGATCGGGATCTCGCCGCGCTTCAGCGCCGCGATCTTGCCGGCGTCGGTGTCGACGCAGGTCACCTCATGGCCGAAATCGGCGAAGCAGGCTCCCGAGACCAGGCCGACATAGCCCGAACCGATCATCGTCACGCGCATCTGGCGTTCTCATCGTCTCGCCGGCGGGCTGCCGACCGGCAGGGCGTACCGCAAAACCGAGCCCACGCAAATCTCCACCGAAATGGCTAGGGCGCTTGACGGTGCCGTGACGCCAAGAAAAAAGGGCGGCTGCGGGCCGCCCTTCTCGAAAGAGGTAGACAGGACGCCTCAGATGTCGTCCGGCGGCAGCGGCGCGTCGGTCTCTTCGAGCTCCGGTTCGCCGATCGGGTTGCGGTTCAGCACGACCACGGGCGTGCCGGTCGGGACGCGGCTGTGAAGGTCGATGATGTCCTGGTTGAACAGGCGGATGCAGCCGGAGGACACGGCCTTGCCGATCGACCAAGGCTCGCTCGTGCCGTGGATGCGGTAGAGCGTGTCCTGGCTGCCCTGGTAGAGGTAGAGGGCGCGTGCGCCGAGCGGGTTCTCGATCCCGCCGGCCATGCCGCCGGCCCAGCGCGCGTTCCGCGCCGGCTCGCGGGCGATCATGGCGGCGGTCGGCGTCCAGCGCGGCCATTCGGCCTTGCGGGCGACGGTGGCGCGACCGCGCCAGGACATGCCCTGCTTGCCGACGCCGATGCCGTAGCGGATGGCCCGGCCATTCTCGCGCACCAGATAGAGGAAGCGGGCCGAGGTATCGACCACGATCGTTCCGGGCCTCTCCGGGGTCCGATAGTCGACTTCCTGGCGCAGGAAACGCTGGTCGACTTCGTCGATGTCGGTCGCCGGCAGCGGATGGCGCTCGTCCGGCCGCTCGTCATACATCGACAGGAAGGCGGCGTTCTGATGAACCGGCGCGCGGGCCTCGAAGGGCTGCTGCGGGCCGGTGACACAACCGGCCAGGCCGACGGGGACGAAGGCCGAGGCCATCGTCAGGAAGCGGCGGCGGGAACAGGTGGCGGAAGCGTCAGGCTGGGCGGACATAAACTCGGCTCTTGTGGGTGCGGCTGGCAGCGGAAACATGCGAATTGCCGACAAGTTCCAACGAGTTCTTGTCGGTCGACCCCTTCCACTTCAAGGCCCGACATGGCGCCGGGGTGAAAAGGATGTGGCGAAATAATGGCCGACGCAGAGCGTGGCCGGAATGCCACAGTCCGCCATGTCGCCGTTGCATGCCGTAAGTGGCGCTCGGCAGCGGGAGCGCCCTCCAGCTCGCAAGCTCGGATCGAACAGCGGCAGCGCTTGCGGGCCTTAAGCTGCCCTTAGGGGTTTATCTACCATGACTCTTGGTTAGCCGGAGCAGGTTTTGGGCTCCGTCGCAGTTCAAGAATCCTCGCAAGGGTGCGGGGCAAGACAAGTGGACGTCACGCCATGAAGTCGATCCGTTTCAAAGTCCTGGCGATGCTGGGGATCATCGTCGCCGGCGCGGTGCTCTCGGCGGCATTGAGCCTCTACGCCTTGTCGCGCTCCAGCGATCTCAACGCGCGCTCCGATGTCCAGGGCGAGATCGCGCTGGTCACCGAGCGGATCAACACCCAGGTCTTCGCCGTGGTGATGGATTCGCGCGGCATCTACATGTCGAAGGACGCCAAGGAGGCGGAGGCCTTCGCCAAGCCGAAGGAGGCGCGCTTCCCGGTGATGCGCAAGCTCGCCGCCGATCTGGTCGCCCTGGTGCCGACACAGGAGCGCGAGACCGCGCTCAAGCTGCAGAAATCGGTCGAGGAGTTCATCACCTTCCGCGCCGAGCTGATCCGGCTCGGCCGCGAGGTCTCGACCGCGGCCGCCAACCAGCAGGGCAACAACGACCAGAACCGCGTCAATCGCAAGGCGCTGAATGATCAGCTCGTCGCCTTCGGCAAGCGCAACGAGGACGTCGGCAATCGGCTCGCCGACGAGGCGGCTGCCTTCACGCGCCAGGTCCAGTGGATTCTGCCATCGGTGCTGCTCGCGGCGCTGCTCGCCTCGATCGCGGCGGCGATCCTGTTCGCGCAGCGCTCGATCACGCGCCCGCTGACCGATCTCAGCGCTAGCATGAGCAGCCTCACCGCCGGCGAGACCGCGATCACGATTCCGCACACCAAGCGGCAGGACGAGATCGGCGACATGGCGCGGGCCGTCGCAGTGCTGCGCCAGAGCACCGAGCAGGTCGCGCTGCTGCAGGAACAGGAGCGTGCCGCCGCAGCGGAACGGATTCGCTCCGCCGACGCGATGTCGGTTGTCGTCTCCGATGTCGGCGAGGTCGTCGCGGCTGCGGCTGCGGGTGATTTCTCGGCGCGGCTTCAGGTCGAAGGCGCCGACCAGCAGATGCAGAGGCTGGTCGCCGGCATCAACGAGATCAACGCCGTGGTCGATTCGGCGACGACCGAGTTCGTCGAGGTGCTGCAGGCGCTGGCGGCGGGCGATCTGACCCGCCAGGTTCCATCGGCCTATCGCGGCCGTTTCGCCGAGCTCAAGGACGCCGTCAACGAGACGATCACGCGCCTCTCCGAGACGGTGTCGACGATCCAGGCGACTGCGGCCGATGTCGGGGTCGCGGCCCGCGAGATCAACATGGGTGCG